>NZ_CP088968.1:0-197315 GCF_021165895.1 Janthinobacterium sp. PLB04
AGCCGTGCGTACGCTTGCGGCGAACGACGGAAGGTTGGTAAGTACGTTTCATGTTGGTCTCGCTAAAAACAAAAAAAATGCAAAATCGGGTCTGACGTCCCGTCAGTTTTTGGTGCCAATGACAATCGCGCACTTATGCCAAGGCACAAGCTGGCCAATCTCATCGCCCGCTTAATCCACGCTTAGTCCATATTGTCGTTCCAAATGAATAAACACGGAATACGGGCGGGGAACCCTGAATTATTCAGCATATGCCCCCCTCTTGTCAAGGATTGCCGTGATCGCCTGGAAATTTGCGCGCCGCCCCCCATCTGCCGGCAAGGCCCCGCCACAGGCCGCGCCAGCACTGCCTGTGACGGGATAACCGGGGGATAAGTCGTCTCTTATGCACACGGCGCCCCACCCCGCCACACAAAAATAACAGCCGTGCCTGTGGATAACTTTCGCAGTCGGGAGTAGAATAGCGCGTTACGTGTGGCGAGCCCTCGCGCGACGCCGGCCTTGCAACACGGTGAACGCAGGGCAGAATCGATACGCCCTCCCACACCTTTTCACATAGACATACATGGATAATTTCTGGCAGGCCTGTTCCGCGCAGTTGGAACTGGAGCTGACACCGCAACAATTCAGTGCGTGGATCAAACCGCTTATCCCTCTCGATTACGAAGAGGGCAAGCTGCGCATTGCTGCGCCCAATCGCTTCAAGCTCGATTGGGTCAAGACCCAGTTCGCCAGCCGCATCACTGCCCTGGCCATTCAGTACTTCGAAGCGCCGACGGAAGTGCAGTTCGTGCTCGACCCGCGCCTGGCCCTGCCGAAGAAACCCGTCACCGCCAGCACCCCGGCCAGCGATCCGAATGGCGGCGCGCCCAGCGCGCGCGCCGCGGAGCCGCAGCCCAGCGTGCCGGAACTGAGCATTGGCGCGGCGCCGCGCCGCGAGCAGAGCCGCATCAACACCGACCTGACCTTCGACAGCTTCGTGACGGGTAAAGCCAACCAGCTGGCGCGCGCCGCCGCCATCCAGGTGGCGAACAATCCGGGCGTGTCGTACAACCCGCTGTTCTTCTACGGCGGCGTCGGCCTGGGTAAGACCCACTTGATCCACGCCATCGGCAACCAGGTGATGGCCGACAATCCGGGCGCGAAGATCCGCTACATCCACGCGGAACAGTACGTTCGCGACGTAGTGACCGCTTACCAGCGCAAGGGTTTCGACGACTTCAAGCATTACTATCACTCGCTCGACATGCTGCTGATCGATGATATCCAGTTCTTTGGCGGCAAGAGCCGCACGCAGGAAGAGTTTTTCTATGCGTTCGAGGCATTAATTGCCGCAAAGAAACAGATCATCATCACCTCGGATACCTATCCGAAGGAAATCACGGGCATGGACGACCGCCTGATCTCGCGCTTCGACTCGGGCCTGACGGTGGCCATCGAACCGCCGGAACTGGAAATGCGCGTGGCGATTCTGCTGAAAAAAGCCAAGCAGGAAGGCGTGACTTTCTCTGACGACGTGGCCTTCTTTGTCGCCAAGCACTTGCGCTCGAACGTGCGCGAGCTGGAAGGCGCGCTGCGCAAAATTTTGGCGTATTCGCGTTTCCATGGCAAAGACATCACCATCGATATCGTCAAGGAAGCCTTGAAGGACTTGCTGTCGGTGCAGAACCGCCAGATTTCCGTGGAAAACATCCAGAAAACGGTGGCCGACTTCTTCAATATCAAGGTTGCCGACATGTATTCGAAGCGCCGGCCCGCGAATATCGCCCGGCCGCGCCAGATCGCCATGTACCTGGCCAAGGAATTGACACAGAAGAGCCTGCCGGAAATCGGCGAGCTATTCGGCGGCCGCGACCACACCACGGTGCTGCATGCCGTGCGCAAGATCGCGCTGGACCGTACCAAAAACCCGGAATGCAACCACGAGTTGCATGTGCTGGAGCAAACGTTGAAGGGCTAAGCACGGCTTTGGCAAGACTGGCTCAAAACGTGCTTTACCCTTATTATCTGGGAGGGCACCGCAGCCGGTCTGTCGGGGCTTCCCATGGCAACAATTGTTAAATTAATACGTTAAACGTCGTACTGTTCAACCTATACATTGAGGATAAATATGCAATTGGTCAAAACCACCCGAGATACCCTTCTCCGGCCACTGCAGATCGTGAGCGGTATTGTCGAGCGTCGGCACACTATGCCGATTCTGGCCAATATCCTCATCCGCAAAGACGGTGAAAATGTCTCCTTCCTGTCGACCGACACCGAAGTGCAGATCACCACGCACGCGGAAATCGGTTCCGGCGCGGACGTCACCGGCACCACCGTGGCCGCGCGCAAGCTGCTGGACATTTTGCGCGCCCTGCCCGAATCGGGCGACGTCACGATGACCCTGCTGAACAAGCGCCTGACCGTGCAAACGGGCAAGTCGCGCTTCGCCCTGCAAACCCTGGCGGCGGAAGAGTTTCCAACCGTGCAACAGGCGGAAAGCTACAACGCGTCCGTCACCCTGCCCCAGAAAACGCTGAAGCACCTGTTCAACATGGTGCATTTCTCGATGGCGCAGCAAGACATCCGCTATTACCTGAACGGCTTGCTGCTGGTTCTGGATGGCAATAATGTCATCGCCGTGGCCACCGATGGCCACCGTCTGGCGTTTTGCCAGGTCGCCACCGAGCAGACGTTTGCGCGCCAGGAAGTCATTATTCCGCGCAAGACCATCATCGAGCTGCAGCGCCTGCTGGAAGAGAACGATGAGCCGGTGCAGCTGGACATCGCCGCCAATCAGGTGAAACTGACCTTTGCCGACATCGAGCTGATCTCGAAGCTGGTGGAAGGCAAGTTCCCCGACTACACGCGCGTGATTCCTAAAGGCTACAAAAACGACTTCACCATCGGCCGCGATGAACTGCTGCGCTCGCTGCAACGTGCCGCCATCATGACCAGCGACAAGTTCAAGGGCGTGCGCTGCATCATCACCCCGGGCAGCATGAAGATCAGCTCGACCAATGCGGACCAGGAAGAAGCCGTCGAAGAGCTGGAAATCGACTACGGCGGCGACTCCGTCGACATCGGCTTCAACGTGACGTATCTGCTGGACGTGCTGAACAACCTGAAATGCGAATACGTCAACATCGCGCTGGGCGACTCGAACTCGTCCGCCCTGATCTCCATCCCGGACAATGCCGACTTCAAGTATGTCGTCATGCCGATGCGCATCTAAAGACCACAGCAGTGACGTAGGTCGGATTAGCGCAGCGTAATCCGACATGCTGAATCGCCGTCTGTCGGGTTACGCCGTTCCGGCCAACCCGACAGACGGTCATCAGCCAGCAGCCCCGAATCAATCAGCAATCGTTATTTGAGAAAGCAGTCCATGTCCGAGAATCCACAAGACACCCCGATCCAGGCCAAAACGGAAGAATACGGCGCCGCCTCCATCCAGATCCTGGAAGGCCTGGAAGCCGTACGCAAACGCCCGGGCATGTACATTGGCGACACCTCGGACGGCACCGGCTTGCACCATCTGGTATTCGAAGTGCTGGACAACTCGATCGATGAATCGCTGGCCGGCCACTGCACGGAAATCCACGTTACCATCCACAGCGACAATTCGATCTCGATCACCGACAATGGCCGCGGCGTGCCGACCGGCCTGAAAATGGACGACAAGCACGATCCGAAGCGTTCGGCGGCGGAAATCGTCATGACCGAGTTGCATGCGGGCGGCAAGTTCGACCAGAACTCGTACAAAGTCTCGGGCGGCTTGCATGGCGTGGGTGTGTCTTGCGTGAATGGCCTGTCGAAACTGCTGAAACTGACCATCCGCCGCGATGGCAAAGTGCATCACATGGAATTCGTGCGCGGCGTGCCGCAAGACCGCCAGATCGTCATGGTCGGCGACATCGCCACCTCGCCGATCAAGGTCATCGGCGACACTGACAAGCGCGGCACCGACGTGCATTTCTGGGCCGATGAAGAGATTTTCACGCACGTGGAATTCCACTACGAAATCCTGGCCAAGCGCATCCGCGAACTGTCCTTCCTGAACAATGGCGTCAACATCAAGTTGTCAGACCAGCGCACGGGCAAGGAAGAAATCTTCGCCTTCGAAGGCGGCACGCGCGGCTTCGTCGAATACATCAACAAGGCCAAATCGGTCTTGCACCCGACCATTTTCCAGGCCACGGGCGAACGCCTGTCGGACCAGGGCACGAACATCTCGGTCGACGTGTCGATGCAGTGGAACGATGCCTACAACGAACAGGTGCTGTGCTTCACGAACAATATCCCGCAGCGCGACGGCGGTACCCACCTGACGGGCTTGCGCGCGGCGATGACGCGCGTGATCAACAAATACATCGATGAACACGAATTCGCCAAGAAGGCGAAAGTGGAAATCAGCGGCGACGACATGCGCGAAGGCCTGACCTGCGTCTTGTCGGTGAAAGTGCCGGAACCGAAATTCTCGTCGCAGACGAAAGACAAGCTGGTGTCGAGCGAAGTGCGCGGTCCCGTCGAAGAGATCGTCGCCAAGACCCTGGCCGACTACCTGCAGGAAAAACCGAACGACGCCAAGATCATTTGCGGCAAGATCGTCGAAGCGGCGCGTGCGCGCGAGGCGGCACGCAAGGCCCGCGATCTGACGCGCCGCAAAGGCATCATGGACGGCCTGGGCCTGTCGGCCAAGCTGGCCGACTGCCAGGAAAAAGACCCCGCCCTGTGCGAACTCTACATCGTCGAGGGTGACTCGGCAGGTGGCTCGGCAAAACAAGGGCGCGACCGCAAGTTCCAGGCGATTCTGCCGCTGCGCGGTAAAGTCTTGAACGTGGAAAAAGCCCGCTTCGAGAAAATGCTGTCGTCGGAGCAGATCACCACCCTGATCGCCACGCTCGGCACATCGATCGGGCCGGACGAATTCAACGTCGAGAAACTGCGCTACCACCGCATCATCATCATGACCGATGCGGACGTCGACGGCGCCCACATCCGTACCCTGCTGCTGACCCTGTTCTACCGCCAGATGCCGCAACTGGTCGAGCGCGGCCACATCTACATCGCGCAACCGCCGCTGTACAAGGTGAAAGCCGGCCGCGACGAGCGCTATCTGAAAGATGACGCCGAGGAAGCGAGCTACATGATGACGGTAGCGCTGAACACGGCCGTGCTGGTGCCGCGCACAGGCGCGGAAGGCATTTCCGGCGAGACCCTGACGGAACTGGTGCGCAAGTTCAACCTGTCGAACACCATCATGACCCGTCTGACGCGCGTCATCGACCGCGCCGCCCTGACGGCCATCATGACGGGCGTGCAGCTGGACCTGTCGACCCTGGACCTGGCGGAAACCTCCGCCCTGGCCCTGCAGACGGCCATCAACGACAGCGCCGTGCGCGTGCATGTGCGTTCCGACGACTTGTCGGAAAAACACATGCTGCGCATCGAGCGCATGCACCACGGCAACGTGAAAGTCAGCGCCATCGACGCCGACTTCGTGCAAGGCCCCGACTACGCCGTACTG
Source organism: Janthinobacterium sp. PLB04 (assembly GCF_021165895.1). Classification (NCBI taxonomy): domain Bacteria; kingdom Pseudomonadati; phylum Pseudomonadota; class Betaproteobacteria; order Burkholderiales; family Oxalobacteraceae; genus Janthinobacterium; species Janthinobacterium sp. PLB04. Next base: position 5,513 of record NZ_CP088968.1, read on the forward strand.
AGCAGCGGCGCCGCCACCTTCGAAGGCTTGATCGGCGAAGGCGCGTTTGTCCGCCGCGGCGAAGGCGAGCGCATCAAAGAAATCGCCGTGGTCGACTTCCACCAGGCCATGCAATGGCTGCGCGACGAAGCCGAACGCACCGTCTCGAAACAGCGCTACAAAGGTCTGGGCGAAATGAACCCGGATCAACTGTGGGAAACAACGATGGACCCGACCGTCCGCCGCCTGCTGAAAGTGCAGATCGAAGACGCGATTGCCGCGGATCAAATCTTCACCACCCTGATGGGCGACGACGTGGAACCACGCCGCGCCTTCATCGAAAACAACGCGCTGCGTGCGGGGAATATCGACGTGTAAGCTAACGTCTCTGGTTTCCGTTCAGCTAAGGCGGCCCTCTTCAGGGCCGCTTTTTTTTGCACGCCAGTATCCTGCCGCCAGATTGACATACTTGCCAAAAGCAAGCAATAATCTGCCATAAGCAAGCAAATGGGAGATATCACATGCAGGCGGATCAACTTGGCGAACGCACGGAGATCGTGCGTCGTTTCAACCGTTTCTATACGCGCCAGATTGGCGTGCTGCATGAACACTTGCTGGACAGCGCGTTTTCGCTGACGGAGGTGCGCATCCTGTATGAACTGGCGCATCGTGAGCAATTGACCAGCGCAGACTTGTGCCGCGAGCTGGGCTTGAATGCGGGCTATCTGAGCCGGGTCATTGCCGGGTTCGAAAAGCAGGGGCTGATCGCCAAGACGCGCTCGCCCACGGATGCGCGCGCGGCGCAATTGCAGCTGACAGAGCAGGGACAGCGCACCCTCGCCCCCTTGGTCGACGCCTCGCGGCGCGAAGTGGCCGCCATGCTGGAACGTTTGCCGCCGACGGCGCAGCAGGAGCTGGTCGCTGCCATGGAGCAAATCCAGGGTTTGCTGGGGGAACCATCGCCCAGCTATCTCCTGCGCAATCCGCAGCCGGGCGACATGGGCTGGATCATCCACCGGCAAGCCGTGCTGTATGCGCAGGAATATGGCTGGAACAACGAGTACGAGGCACTCGTTGCCGACATCCTCGCCAAGTTCGTGCGGGAATTCGACCCGGTCCGCGAGCGCTGCTGGATAGCAGAGAAGGACGGCAAGGTAATTGGTTCCGTCTTCATCGTGCGCCAGGACGACACAACGGCCAAGCTGCGCCTGCTGTATGTCGATCCCTGTGCGCGCGGCCTGGGCATCGGCAGCCGCCTGGTCGACGAGTGCCTGCGCTTCAGCCACCAGGTCGGCTATACGAAAATGATGTTGTGGACCAACAGCATCCTCACCGATGCGCGCCGCATCTACGACAAGGCCGGCTTCCAGCTGGTCGAGGAAGAGGCGCATCACAGCTTTGGCAAGGACTTGATCGGCCAGGTGCTGGCGCGTGACCTGTAAGCAGGCGCTTGCCAGCTTCTGAGGTGAAAGCGACTGTGGCGGCACGAGGACAGTGGCCGCCAATTTCCTCGCCCGTATCCCCCTTCCCCCCAAGAAACCAGTACACTAGTTCCTGAGCGCAACTAATTTTGTGCGCGCGCCATGCCGCCTGCCGTTGCCGGGAGGTGCCCCTGCCGCAAGGCGTGTTGTCTGCCTGGACAAATAATGTTCACTTCGCGCAGCCTGTCTCCTGCCTTCTATTACCTGTTCTTTTCAGGAGAACGGGAGCAGCAGCAGCGCTTTTTCAAGGAACTGCATTTCATTTCGATAGCGATCCTGACGTTTGGCCTGGCTTGCTGGCTGGTCACGTTCAGCCTGACCTTGTCGCGCGCTTCGCTCGATCATGCGCAGGCGGCGCTGGGCGTGACGGGCATGGTGGTCGGGCTGGTGCTGACCAGGTATGCGAAGTCGCTGCAAGCGATCATCGTCAGCGGTACGATCAGCGTGCTGTTCATCGCTTTCAGCTTTCGCGTGCTGATGCTGGGTACGGACGATCCCGCTTTCTGGGTATTGCCGCTGGGCGTGATGATCACCCTGACGACGGCGCCCATCTTCAGCGGCATCGCGTATTACCTGGGCGTATCGCTGTGCGTGTGGGCTATCCTTGGGCTGGGGCAGTTTCCCGTGCATGCGGGCCAGGCTGACCAGCATTGGCCCGTGCTGGCCGTCACCATCAGCGTGATCATCGGCCTGGCGCTGAACATCTATTTTCTCGTCTTGCGCATCCATAACTACCGTTCCCAGCGCGAACTGGCGACCATGGCCTACAAGGATGGCTTGACCGGACTCAACAATCGCCGCATGTTCACGCAAAGCGCCCGCACCTTGCAGCGCACGACGCGCACGCCCGCCTATTTCCTGATGATCGACATCGACGACTTCAAGCAGATCAACGATGTGTATGGCCACGACGTGGGCGACGAGGTGCTGAAAAAGATCGCCGAGGTCATCGGTGGGCTAGCGGGCGAGCACCTGTGCGGCCGCCTGGGCGGCGAGGAGTTCGCCGTCATTTACCTGGGCGAAAAGAACGCGGCCTGCGCCTTTGCCGCGCAACTGGTCGATGCCGTCGAAGCGGCCTTTGTGCCGGAACGCAAGGTGTCCGTCAGCATCGGCATCGCGGAACTGATCAAGGAAACGGACTTGTCGCACAGCTACCGGCGCGCCGATGAATCCTTGTACCAGGCCAAGAAAAACGGCAAGAACCGCTACGTGCTCAACGCCGCCTAGGCATTGGCGTCCTGCTTGGCATCGAGCAGCGCCAGCAAGGCTTGCGGGGAAATCTTCCAGGGATCGCGTTGCTCGGGATCTACCTCGTACCAGCTGTCCTGGGCCCCGATCTTGAGGATCGTCAAGGGGATGTCCTTGCTCTCAAAGAACGCCAGCATGCGGCGGATCAAACGGCTCACCTTGGCATGGTCATCCAGAAACAAGGGACAGGTATAAAAACAGCCCGTCTCTCCCATACTCAACAGTTTGGCCGAGCCGACGCGCGAGCGCCCCAGATGCTTGTGCAGGAACTCGGTCACTCCCGCATCGTCAACGGGAATACTGCAGGAAATAGTAATCTGGGCCATGGCAACGGGAACAGTGATTCAATAGCCAAGCTTAGCAGAAAGAGATTTATTCCTGAAATGCTAAGATCGCTGCCCGCGCATGCCGGCAAGCCTTCCGGCATGGCGTCCCGACAAGGATTGCCATTGAACATTCCAGCAAAAAACACTGTCCGCATGCTGTCGCTGTGCGCCGCCCTGTGCCTGCCGCTGTCCAGCATGGCGCAAGCCATTCCTGCCGAGGATGCCGCCTTCGTGGCCGCCACCGTGCCCGTGCCATCACCGCCGCTGCGCCTGAGCGCGCATCCCGAGATCCGCGCCGACGTCTTGAAACTGCTCGGCTATGCACGCGGCAGCTATACGCAAGGCGATACCCTGATCGCGCGCCAGGTGCTCGACAGCATGCATTCACTCGATGACATCACGCGCACCATGCTGCCCGATGGGCGCTCGGTGCTGGCCTCCATCGATGCCAGCACGCACGGTGCATGGCGCGCCGCCATGCTGTTCGATCCGCAACGCAAGCTGTTGGCGCTGGGCCTTGTCAACGGCCATTGCCAGACCGCTATCGGCGACGCCGCGCCCGCCTGCCTGCCATCCACGCATGCCGTGCTGACGCTGTTCCTGCCGCCCGGCGCGGAGGACGAGATGGCCGCGCCGCTGCTGGTCTGGGCGCGGCAGTTGCCGACTATGCTGGCACAGGCTGCGCCGGAACAGCGGCAAAGCATTGCTGTGGTGGAATACATCACAACCCGCCCCGGCCAGCCCGGCTGGGAACAGCGCGACGTGCCGCCCGGCTTTCCCGCCAGTTTGCTGCACCTGCTGCTGCCGAATGCGGAACTCAACAGCAGTTCCAGCGGCGGCAAACTCATCGCGCCGGCGGGCCTGGCGGGTTTGCCCATGCGCACGCCGACGGAAGCGGCCGAGGCCGGCGACGAACCCATGCCCGATACCAGCATCACCCTGCGCAGCTATGCCGATTTCCATTGGGTACTCAACACCTACGCCAAACTGGCCAAGGGTGCGCAAGTGAAGGGGCATGACGAGAAGGTCGTGTTCACGGGCAGCGATACGAGCGGCCGCTACACGGTGACCTTGCGCGAGCCGGACAAGGAAAACGGCGTCTTCATTACCGTAGCCAGCTGGCGAACAAAATAAGCGGAGGCACACAGGGAAAACATTGCCATTCCGCACAAGGGCATGGCATTTTGGCATTTTGCGGTATGATTTCCGGCCGTGCGGCGCGGCCCGATCCCTGCCTTGCCCACCCTGTCCTTCAAGCCAGCCACGCTTGCGTAGCATCCTGCCCTAAGGAATTCATATGTTCGGTTTTAACTTGCGCGTCGCCAAGATGGTGTGGACGGCTTTTCTCGTCGCTTTTTTGTTATTCATCACGTACAAGGTGTCGTCGACCCTGATCGTGGTGGTGTTCGCGGTGTTCTTCAGCTACCTCGTGTATCCGCTGATCGGGCTGCTGGAGCGGTATGGGCCGAAGCGCCTGCCGCGCACGGCCAGTATCGGCATCGTCTTCCTGGTGGTGATCTTGCTGGTGGCGGTGCTGGGGTCGATCTTCGGGGCGCGGATCGAGGAAGAGGCGATCAAGCTCAGCGATCAATTGCCGACCTTGCTCAAGGGGAATAATTTTGCCGAGCGCATTCCTTTACCGGAATTCATGGAACCGTTGCGCGCGCGCCTGCTGTCGTTCATGCAGACACAGCTGAGCAGCGGTACGGGACAAGCCATGCCGCTGGCGAAAGAACTGGGCTTGACCGTCATGCATGCGGCCAGCAACCTGATCTATCTGGTGCTGGTGCCCGTGCTGAGCTTTTTGCTGATCAAGGAAGGGCCGGACATGCGCGACGGCTTGCTCTCCCTGCTGAACCGCCCGAACAAGAAACTCTGGGGCGCCATCATCGATGACCTCGACATCTTGCTGTCGCGCTATGTGCGCGCCCTGCTGCTGTTGTCGATCGCCACTTTTGTGTCCTACAGCATCGCCTTTTCCCTGATGGGTGTGCCGTACAGCCTGCTGCTGGCCGGCGCGGCCGCCTTGCTGGAATTCATCCCGTTTGCCGGCCCGCTGGCGGCGGCCGTCATCGCCGTGGTCGTGGCCGGTTTCAGCGGCTTCGAGCACGTATTCTGGCTGATCGGCTTTATTGCCGCCTACCGTTTGTTCCAGGATTACGTGGTCAACCCATACTTGATGAGCGAAGGCGTGGAAGTAAGCCCGCTGATGGTGATCGTCGGCTTGCTGGCCGGCGACCAGCTGGGTGGCGTGGTGGGCATCTTCCTGTCCGTGCCCGTGATGGCGGCCATCAAGATCGTCTTCGTGCGTGCGCGGGCGGCCTTGCAGGCGCGCCATGATGCGCTGGAGAAAGCGGAACAGGCGGCGGAAGAAGCGCGCGCCCAGGCCTTGGCCGAGGCGGCGCGCTTGCAGGAACAGGGTAGCAAGGCCACCCTGCCAGCGCAGTAACTTAGAACTCTTCCCACTCGCCGCTGTTATCGGCAGCAGGCTTGGCGGGACGCGGTTTTGCGGCAGCGACAGGTGCAGCAGCGGCGCGGGCCGGCGCCAGGCGCAGCGCCGGGCGTTTCAAGGCCGTGCTGGCCGCGGCCACGACAGGCTTGCGCAAGGCAGGCTTGGCCGCTGCCGGACCGCTATGGTTGGCGTCGAGTTTAAAAATGCTGACCATCTCGGCCAGCGCGGCCGCCTGCTCCTGCATGGATTCCGAAGCGGCTGCCGCCTCTTCCACCAGCGCCGCATTCTGTTGCGTCACGGTATCCATTTCCGCCACGGCTTGATTGATCTGGCCGATGCCCAGTTCCTGCTCGCGGCCGGCGGCGCTGATTTCGCCCATGATGTCCGTCACGCGGCGGATGCTGGACACGATCTCATCCATCGTCGTGCCCGTCTGGCTGACCAGCGCACTGCCGGCGCCCACGTTCTGCACCGACGCTTCGATCAGCATCTTGATGTCCTTGGCGGCGCTGGCCGAGCGGTGCGCCAGGTTGCGCACTTCTGTGGCGACGACGGCAAAGCCACGGCCCTGTTCGCCGGCACGCGCCGCTTCCACGGCCGCATTCAAGGCCAGGATGTTCGTCTGAAAGGCGATGCCATCGATCACGCCGATAATGTCGGCAATCTTTTTCGACGATTCGCTGATGGTGCCCATGGTATCGACCACTTGCGCTACCAGCGCGCCACCCTTGACGGCCACGTCCGATGCGGACACGGCCAGCTGGTTTGCCTGGCGCGCATTGTCAGAATTCTGCTTGACGGTCGAGGTCAGCTCTTCCAGCGAGGAGGCTGTTTCTTCCAGGCTCGACGCTTGCTGCTCCGTGCGGCTCGACAGATCCAGGTTGCCCGAAGCGATTTCATTGCTGGCCGTGGCGATGGCGCCGCTGCCGTCGCGCACGCCGCGCACGGTGTTCGACAGGCGTTCCTGCATTTTCTGCAAGCCCGTCAGCAAGGCGCCCATCTCGTCGTTGCGCGTGATGACGATATCATTGGCCAGGTTGCCGTCGGAAATGGCGCCGAAATGGCGCAGGGCCTGGTCCAGCGGGCCGAAGATGGCGCGCAGCAGCAAGATGCTGGAAATAATCGTCAGCAAGGCGCCGACTATCATACCGCCGATGGCCATGGCCACCTGGGTGCGGTAACTGGACTGGCTGGTCGCATACATCGCGGCAGCCGACGTGGCCTGGTATTGCGTCAATGTTTCGGCTGCCTGGTCCAGGGTGCGGTACAGCGGCGTCAGCCCCGTCATCATCAAACCGTCCGCTTGAGCGACGTTGCCTTCACGCAAAGCCTTGCTCATGACCAGCAAGCCGTTGCTCATGTAATCGCTGCGTTTCTTGTCCATGTCGTCGGACAGGCGCTTTTCGTCCGTGCTTTGCGGCAAAGCGAGGTACACCTTCCAGGACTTGTTGGAGGCTTCCATGAATTGTTCCGCACGGGCCAGGGTATCCTTGGCATCGGCCGCTTCGGGGTGCACCATCACGCGGTCCATCGTGAACCGGGCGCGGCCCAGGGAAATCTGCGATTCGCCGATGGCTTGCGTCGATGCCAGCTGATTGCTGTAAACCTCGTTGAGGCTGTTGTTGGCCGATTTCAGGCTGATGATACTCATCGCGCCCAAGACGGCGATCAGCAAGCCCAGCACACTCATGGTGGCGATCAGGCGCATTTTTATTGTTATGTTCGACAGCATGCAGTTTCCTTGGTAAGGGCGCAACCTTGCCTGCGCATGCCGGACGAGATAGCGGCAAACGCCAGATGGGCGGGTCACGTGAATTGTTCAGGACAGGTCGATACGGCGTGTGCGGCGGCAGGGGGGAAGGCGGCCCGCACATATCGTCAGGAGTGCAATACAGGGCAACGAGGTCGAGGTTTCCTGTACTTTTAATTTCCTGACTGCAAGATACAGGGAAAGTTTACTAGTAGCAACATCCAGTATTGATTTTCACGCTTTGTAACAAGCAGATGATGTTTTTTGCGCAGAACTGGCATTCCGCTGACGTGCAAGGTCGCGTGGGAATGCTATTTATGCTAGCTAACAAGTTAATACATGGTTTCTTCGATGAGCTGGCCATCGTCGCGGAAATACTGGAACCGGCCCGTTTTCATGCCCATGTTGTAGGCGCCTATCCGCTTTGGTTTGCCGCTCTGGAAATTCTCGATGTTGACGCCATGCAGCACGCCCTTGTGCCAGTTGCGGTGAAATTGCGGCACTTCGCCATCGGGATAAAACAGGGTTTCCGCCCCATCGCGCTTGCCGTTGGCAAACGCGCCCTGGTAACGCCGCTTGCCATCCGGATAAAAACTCTCCATCGGGCCCTCGAGCTCGCCAAAGCGGTAATGTTCGACCAGTTCCAGCTGGCCACCGGCCGCATATTGTTCCAGCTTGCCTTCCGGTTCGCCATCGCGCATGGTCAGCACTTGCCAGCCGCCATCCGGCGTCGCCTTCTTCCACGGCCCCTGCTTGATGTCATCGATATACAGGCCGCCACCGCCCGGCTCGATCCACTGGCCCTGCTTCTTGCCATTCACATAGTTGCCCTGCCAGTGCACCAGCGTACCGATACGGCGCTCGCTGGGGCCGTCCAGCCTGTCTTTGACATAGGTATCGAAACCCTGGTAATTGCCCTTGCCCTCGTCGCGCCATTCGTCCACGCCCGGGCTCACTTCCCAGCGGCCCGTGCGCTGGCCCCGCTGCATCATGCCCGTTGTCGTTTCCTCGCCGCTTTCATACGTCCACGGCCCTTCGGCCTTGTCGTCGACAAACGCGCCAACCGAGCGGATGGTGAGCGGCTCTTCATAGTGCCACTGCCCAGTGCGCTTGCCTTGCGCATACCGGCCACGGGCATACACGTTGCCCGTGCAGCAATTCACGTCGTATTCGATGAGCAGCCCATCCTGGCTGGCGGCAAAGCGCTGCGGCTGCGTTTCCCAGGTGATCCATTTGACGTGATAGCTGGGCGCGCGCCCGCCTTCCCAGCCCTTGCCCAGCAGATAGGTCACCGTGAGGAAATGGCCCTCGTTTTCCTGGAAAGTTTTTTTATAGGCAAACGCCGGGGCGTCCGTCGGCTTGCCGGGCAATAACTCGCCATCGATATTGAAATAGCCGACCAGGGTGCCGTGGCCATGCTCGATGGCGTCGAACTCGGCCACGCCCGTGGGTGCGTACGCGATGCTGTAGTCGATCAGCTGCAAGCGGGCCAGCGCGGCGCGCACCCGCGCCTCGTCCATGGTTTTCGCGCCGCGCACGATGGCGTCCAGGGTCGGTTGCAGGGTGGCCACCTTGAACATCCTGCCGCCGCTGCGCTCATAGCGGTAGGCATGCAAGCCAAAGAGCTTATCGCTGCTGCGGCTGAGCACGAACGTGGTTTCGCCTTCGCTGTCGAGGTCAAGCTGGAACACGGCCGCGATGCTGGCCTTGCCATACTTGTCCAGGTTCATGCGCTTCTCGCTATCCCCGTTGCACTGGCAATAGTAGCCGTTGACTTCGCCATTTTCCCGCAGGAAGGCCAGCACCACGCCGCCATCGCGGCGCTCGACAACGCTGGCGGTGGCCATCGGTTTACCCTCGTAGAACCGGACTGCCGCCTGCGCCGGCGCCAAGGTGCCCAGCGCCAGCAGCACCGCCATCGTGCTCATCCAAAATGTTTGCCGCATGCCAACTCCACTGCCTGAAAACCGCCATTATGCATGGCTGTTCAGGCAAGACCGGACACGCCAGGACGCTGGCGCCACAGGGGCCGCTGCACCGTCTGCGCCAGCAGCACGCCCAGCAGCGAGATGCCGCCGCCGACCAGGTGGTACACATGCATGCTTTCGTGCAGCCAGACGATGGCCAGCAAGGCCGTCAGCAGAGGCAGCAGGTTGACGTAAATGCTGCAGCGGTTCGGTCCCAGCAGTTTTACCCCTTCAATCCACAGGTAAGACAGCACGATGGACGAGCCGATGCCGGCATAGCCGATCAGCGGCAAGGTCGTAGCATCCAGCCTGGCGCTGCCGGCCGGCAGCAGCAGGAACAGCGGCAGCATGCACGCCAGGGCTGCCAAGGCCTGGCAATAAATGGCTTGCCAGGCGGGAATGGATAAACGCCAGCGGCGCAGCAGCACGCCATACAGGGCAAAACTCAGGCAAGCCAGCAGCATCAGCGCATCGCCCGCATGCACGCCTTGATGCAGCAAGGCCAGCACGTCGCCGCGCCCCACCAGGTACAGCAAGCCGCCAAACGACAGCACGCCGCCGGCCGCCATGCCGACCGTCAATCGCTCGCCCAGCAGCAGCACGCTGAGCAAGGCCGTCATCAACGGCGCCAGCGCCGTGACGATGGCCATATTCGTCGCCGTCGTCGATTCGGCGGCGCGGTAGGACAAGCTCTGGAACAGCGCCATCGACATCACGCCGCACAGGGCCAGCTGCCACCACTGGCGGCGGATGGCGGCGCGGTTGCGCCACAGGGGGCGGGCGATAAACGGCGTCATCACCAGCAAGACCAGCACCAGGCGGTAAAAAGTGATGGCGGTGGGGGCGATGCTGGACGCGGCCAGCTTCGAGACGACGACGTTGCCGGCCCACAGCAGCATGGCCAGAAATGGATACAGATAGGCGCGCACAGGCATGCGAAGCTCCAGGAATAGTTGCGGGAAACCATCATGCCGCAGGCGCCCCGCGCCTTCTCACGCTAAAATGTCTGGACCTATCGCAAAACTGACATCATTTTCATGGATTGCACCTCGCCCGCCTTTCAGGAATTGCTGCCCGTCACGGCGCGCGCCATGGCGCTGGCCGTCGACTATGCGCATGGACACGTGATTTCCGTGCACCGCCACACGCATGCACAATTGCTGTATGCCATCGAGGGCGTGATGACCATCGAGGCCCAAGGCGGGCGCTGGGTGGTGCCGCCCACGCGCGGCGTGTGGCTGCAGCCCGGCATCGCGCACCAGGTACGCATGAGCGGCGCGGTGAAAATGCGCACCGTCTTCATCGACTGCGCCAGCTCACCGCTGCTGCCGCGCCACAGCTGCGTGCTCGACATCAGCCCCCTGCTGCGGCAATTGATCGTGGCGGCCGTCGACATCGCACCCGATTTCACGGAAGGCAGCCGCGACTGGCATCTGCTGCAATTGCTGTTGCACGAGCTCGACAGCCTGCCCGTGCTGCCTTTGTATCTGCCACTGCCTGCCGATGCGCGCCTGCGCGGCATCTGCGCGCGGTTGATGGCGCAGCCGGGCGAACAGCAGACGGTGGCGCACTGGGCGCAGGAACTGGCGATCACCGAACGCAGCCTGCACCGCTTGTTCCAGAAACAGACGGGCATGCGCTTTGGCCAGTGGCGCCAGCAGGCGCGATTGCTGCGGGCGCTGGAACAATTGGCGCACGGCAGCAAGGTCATTGACGTGGCCATGGACAATGGCTATACGAGCCAGAGTGCCTTCACGGCCATGTTCAAGAAGCATTTCGGCACCACGCCCAGCGCGTTTTACCAGGCAAAAGTCATCGCTGCGTAAAAAAAATGCTGCTATGCATCAATAATCATGGGCGATAGCCGCCGCTCTTGTTATCATCGCAAGCCTTATCGCACCGCGCCCATCCTGGCAACGGTGTTGACCTCAATCACATCACCATGACACAGAATTTTTTCCAGACATTTATCCTGCTCTTGCTCGTCACCGATCCGTTCGGCAACGTTTCCCTGTTCGTCAATGCCCTGAAACGGGTGCCCATCGAGCGGCGCTGGAAAGTCGTGGTGCGCGAATGCCTGATCGCCTTCGGCATCTTGCTGCTGTTTATGTTCTTCGGCCGCCATTTCCTGAACGCCTTGCAATTGTCGGAAGTGGCGCTGCGCATCGGCGGCGGCGTGATCCTGTTCCTGATCGCCATGCGCATGGTCTTTCCGCAGCCCAACGCCGGCAATAGCGACCACGAGATGGGCGGCGAACCGTTCATCGTGCCGCTGGCCATCCCCGCGCTGGCCGGCCCGTCGGCGCTGGCCACCGTGCTGCTATTTTCCTCGCATGAAATGAACGAAGTCATTGCCCACGTGGCGGGGCTGACGGCGGTGGCCGCCGTCTGGCTGGCCGTCTTCCTGTGCGCCGAACGCTTGCAGCGGGCCCTGGGTCCAAGAGTCATGACGGCGTTTGAACGCCTGATGGGCTTGATCCTGACGGCGATGGCCATTGAAATGCTGCTGGCCGGCATACGCGCGTTTTTGAAATCCGTCTGATATGGAACATTCATCACCATGAGCCGTTGCGCCCACCTTTGCCTGATGGCCGATTACAACCAGTGGATGAATGCCAAGGTGTACGCGGCGGCGGCCAGCCTGCCACCCGGCGAGCTGCAGCGCGAGCGGGGCGCCTTTTTCGGCTCCCTGCTGGCCACCCTGAACCACGTGATGGTGGGCGACACGCTGTGGATGCAGCGCTATGCGAAGCACCCGGCCGGCTTTCCCCTGCTCGACCCCATCCGCGCCATCACCCCGCCCGCCTCGCTCACGCACCCGCTGTTCGCGGCCGACGATTTTGCCGCCATGCACGCGCACCGGCAATGGCTGGACCAGCTCATCATCGACTGGACCGCCTCGATCACGGAAGCCGACCTCGACCATTTGCTCGACTACCGCAACAGCAAGGGCCCGAACCGGCGCGAGTTTTTCAGCCTGCTCATGCATTTCTTCAACCACCAGACGCACCACCGGGGCCAGGCCAGCACCCTGCTGTCGCAAGCGGGCGTGGACATCGGCGACACGGATCTCCTATTTCGCATCCCCAACCATATTGCCGACTGACGACGGGCGGTAGCGCCACGCCTTGAGCAAGATCAAGGCCAGTGCAAGAAAAACGATGGGATGCGGCAGAGTCATGGCATTTCCTTTGCCGCATACTCGGTTTGCCACAGTTCCGTCACAATGACGAGCGAGGGAACCGTCTTTCTCGCACGCTGCCGGCGCCTCCTGGGCGAGATCAAAGCGGCCGAGCAGGAATTATCCAGCAGCAAGAGCGCACCCCGAGGACGCCTGCGCGTCAAGCTGCCGCAGGTGGGCAGCTGGCTCACTCCGTGTTGGACGCGCACCGCCAGCACGACGGCGCCTTTCGCATCCTGTGGCCCAGCAGCCGCCACCTGACGCCGAAACTGCGCGCCTTCATCGACTTCCTGGCCACGCACGTGTTTCCGGAAAGCTGAGTCCGCGTCCGGTGCCGCGCTCGTTGTTTCCACACGACAACTTATTTAATTTGCTATCAATTTTTAAACTTTTCGGGGACTTGATACAAGTTTTTGTATTGCAGTGCGGAATTTTGAGGAACAATTACAGGCTGGTCGCCCTTACGTATAAACCCGTAGCCTTGGCCTGTCGACGTTTTCCTTCACTTCCGCAACACGAAAGCAATCATGTCACTCACACAATTCAAAATCGGCACCCGGCTCGGGATCGGATTTGCTGTCGTCCTCGGCCTGCTGGTAGCCGTCTTGCTCGTCGGCCTGTATTCCATGGGGCAATTGAGCGCGCGCACGCACGACATCGTGGCCGACAAGAACGTCAAGATGGCGGCCGCCAATACCATGAGCGACAACGTGCGCAACATTACGCTGGCGATCACGAGCATCGTGGTGGCGCCGACGGAAACGCTGGTGCAGGCGGAACTGGCAAAGATCGGCGAAGCGCGCAAGAAATATGGTGCCGCCAAGGAAACCTTGCAAAAGAAAATCTCGACGGACAAGGAAACGGCACTGATGGCCGAGCTGGACGCGGCCCTGAAATCGGGTGCGCCGCTGAACAACAAGGTGATCGAGCTGCGCAATGCGGGCCAGACGGAAGAAGCGATCGCCTTCTTGACGCAGCAGGCGGCACCAAGCCTGAAGCGCGTGCTGGGCGCACTCGATAGCCTGGTCGCGTATGAAGGCGAGCAGGCGGCGCAGGCGGCGACGGATGCCGAGACGCTGAGCGCCAGCGCGCGCGCCTCCATGATTGCCCTGGGCAGCGTGGCCGTGCTGCTGGGCGCTTTTGTTGCCTGGATCATCACGCGCTCGATCACCCGCCCCATCAATGCAGCCGTGGGCGTGGCCGAAACCGTGGCCTCGGGCGACTTGTCGTCGCACATCGTCGTCAATTCCAGCGATGAAACGGGCCGCCTGCTGGGCGCCCTGAAAGCCATGAACGACAGCCTGTTGGGTGTGGTGGCGCAAGTGCGCAACGGCACGGATGCGATCTCCACGGCATCGAGCGAAATTGCCGCCGGCAACCTCGACCTGTCGTCCCGCACGGAAGAGCAAGCCAGTTCGCTGGAAGAAACGGCGTCGGCCATGGAAGAGCTGACCTCGACCGTGAAGCAGAACGCGGACAATGCGCGCCAGGCCAACCAGCTGGCGAAAAGCGCGTCGGAAGTGGCCGTGCGCGGCGGCAGCATCGTCTCGCAAGTGGTCGACACCATGGGCACCATCAACGAATCGTCGAAGAAGATCGTCGACATCATCGGCGTCATCGACGGCATCGCCTTCCAGACGAATATTCTGGCCTTGAACGCGGCCGTGGAAGCGGCACGCGCGGGCGAACAGGGCCGTGGCTTCGCCGTCGTGGCAACGGAAGTGCGTAATCTTGCCCAAAGATCCGCTGGCGCAGCGAAAGAAATCAAGGAATTGATCGCCGCGTCCGTCGCCAACGTGGACACGGGTTCGCGCCTCGTCAATGAAGCGGGCCAGACCATGGGCGACATCGTCGACAGCATCGTGCGCGTGACCGACATCATGGGGGAGATTACCTCCGCCACGCACGAGCAGACCATCGGCATCGAGCAGATCAACATGGCCATTGCCCAGATGGATGAAGTGACGCAGCAAAACGCGGCCCTGGTGGAAGAAGCGGCGGCCGCTTCGCAAAGCATGCAGGAGCAGGCGGGCGAACTGGCGCACGTGGTGGGTTTCTTTAAAACCGGCAACCATGTCGCCAGCGCACCCAAGCTGGCGCCTGTGCGCGCCGCACCGGCAGCGCCCGCCATCGCACGCCCCGCCGCCAAGCCCGCACCCGCGCGCAAGGCTGTCGCGGCCGCGCCGGCACGCCGCAGCAATGCTGCCGCCGAGAGCGAATGGGAAGAGTTTTAACCAATAGCAACGTCCTCCCCACGGGAAAGCCAGGCAGGAAGTTGCTGCCTGGCTTTTTTTCGTCCGCAATCACCACTTTTTTTGCGGCAAAGCCCGCGCAATAGGCAAAAGTGCAAAACGTGCACCGCGCATACGCTTTACAATCCTCGCTCGCTTTACAAAATATTGGTCATCATGAATCAGGCAGAACAGCAGCGCCTCCTGGCTATCCTGGAGTATTGGCACAAGATCGAATTCTTTATCCCGTTTGACCTGAATCAAATCACGGACGTTGAAGACCAGTCCACCGTGCGCCTCCTGCACCGCGAACAGCTGGCGCAATTGCCGCTGCAGTTCGCCACGCAATGGCAAGTGCCGTCCTACCGCGAGATCGACGGCTTCTCGCTGTTCCTCGGCGTGTTCGACAAAGCCGAAATCAACAAGGCCTGTCCGCCGGCCAATGGCCCGGAAAACATTGCCGAAACAGAAAAAACAGAACTGCTGGGACGCTCGTGCTTTGCCCGCCTGAACCTCAATGCGCTGGGCGAGCCGCAATTCGACCCCGTGTCCGTGTCAACGTTGCCGTGGGCCCTGGGCCGCGCCCGCACGCCGGACTGGTCCGGCCTGAGCCTGGACGCCTTCAGCGACAGCCAGCTGGCGCTGCAGGATAGCTTGCGCAATTTCGCGGCAAGCCGCGCCCCGCAGCCAGTGACGGACGAGGCAGGCAATGTCTCGTCGCCCCTGTCCGGCATGGAAATCGCCGCGCTGGCCGACCTGCTGCGCGACTGGGCCGGCTTCCACCCGTCGGCAGGCCAGCCGCTGGCCGTGCTGGAATTGCGCACGCGCAAAAAACGCGCCGCCGTGACGGAAGCCGATGCGCTGGAGTCCAACCAGAACCGCAGCCTGGACTTTGGCGACGCGGTGGAACCATCGATCGATATCCTCAACAGTTTTTACCTCGACGACCTGGAACAGATCATCCGCGCCTTGCGTGGCGGCAAGCTACCCGCGACGGTCGCCGCCTACCTGACCCCGCTGGTGCAGGATGAGCGCATCGACCTGTACAGCCCGGCCGGACGCCAGGCGCTGGCCGCCATGCTCAATCCGGCCAATATGAACCGGGGACACTGGCTGGAAGACGCCAGCTACGCCATGAGCCTGATGCAACAGTTCGCCATCCACGGCGCGCGCACGGGCTTGAGCGAGCGGGGCATCTTTTCCGTCAACGGCCCGCCGGGCACGGGCAAGACGACCTTGCTGCGCGAATTATTCGCCGACAACATCGTGCGCCGCGCCAGCGTGCTGTCCTGCCTGGACCGCGCCGGCGACGCCTTCATCGGCAAGGTGGCCGTGGCCTTCGAAGGCGTGCGCGACCCGATTACCATCGCCCGCTTGCGTCCGGAACTGACGGGCTTTGAAATGGTCGTCGCTTCGTCGAATAACGCGGCGGTGGAAAACATTTCCAGCGACCTGCCAAAACCGAAGCAGCTGGGCAAGGAATGGGCGCGCACGCGCTATTTTGAAAGCGTGGCGCGCCGGGTCGTGGCCGATGGCAACGGCGCCAACCGCGCCCTGGGCGAGACGGAAGCGCCATGGGGCTTGATGTCCTGTGCGCTGGGAAACAGCGCGAACCGCCGCCGCTTCGCCAGCAATTTCTATGACGACGACTGGGACAAGACCACGGCGCGCAAGACGCCGAATGCGCAGAACATCCGCCAGTGGCTGGCCAGCTACCAGGGCGTCAGCTTCGCCCAGGCGGCGCGCGAGTTCCGCGAGACGGAACACGTGGTGGAAAAGGCCCTGGCTGAACACGCCCAATACGCCGCCCTGTGGCAAGCCGTGGGCACTTGCACGGAAGCAGACTTCATGCAGGCCAGCCAGCAAGCGCTGATTGCTGCCGAGCAAGAGATGGATGCGGCAAATGGCGCCCTGGCCTCCGCGCTGGCGCAGCAGGAGACATTGCTCGCCAGCAAGAAGGAATTGCTGGAAGAAGAACGCCTGGTGGCGCTGACGCAGCCCGGCTTCTTTGCTCGGCTGTTCCGCACGGCGCCCGCACGCGCCTTCAAGGATGCCGTCGTCGCCAACGCGGAAGCGCAGCGCCAGGCCGCGCGCGACGTGTCCGCCATCAAGCTGCTGCTGAAGGGCGAACTGGAGCCGCGCTGCGAGCGCGCCCGCAACAGCCTGCACATCGCGCTGCGCACGGCGCAATCGCGCCAGCGCGAATGGGATGACAGCACGGAACTGCTGCGCCGCGCGCGCATGCGTTTCCCCACCATCATCGCGCCGGCCAGCCTGGACGAGCTGGACGGCGATGCCCTGCAAATTGGCGGCCTGTGGCATGAACCGGCGCTGGCGCGCCTGCGCTCGCGCCTGTTCGCCAAGGCCCTGGCCCTGCATGAAGCGTGGCTGGCCGAGGTGGCAAAAAAGGGTGGCCCCGGCTTTGGCGGCAACTTGCTGGCCGTGTCGAAATTGCTGAAAAACAAGCGCGCCTACGACCAGTCGCACATCGCCATGGTCTGGCACAGCCTGTTCATGGTCGTGCCCGTCGTGTCGACCACGTTTGCCTCGTTCGCGCGCCAGTTCCAGGGCATGGGCCCCGAATCGCTGGGCTGGCTGTTCATCGATGAAGCGGGCCAAGCACCACCGCAAACGGCGCTGGGCAGCCTGTGGCGCGCCAAGCGCGCCGTCGTCGTGGGCGACCCGCTGCAGATTGAACCCGTGTTCACGGTGCCGGGCCGCCTGGTGCAGACCTTGTCGGCCCTGTCGCCGCACACGCAGGACGGCAGCTACGCGCCAGGCAGTGTTTCCGTGCAGACTCTGGCCGACAAGGCCAACCGCTACGGCGCCGTGGTCGGCGCCAACGGCGAAAAACCCTTGTGGATCGGCAGCCCCCTGCGCGTGCACCGCCGCTGCGTGGAACCGATGTTTTCGCTGGCCAACAGCATCGCCTATGAAGACAAGATGGTGTATGGCTTGAGCGAACGCACGCCGCCAGATGGCGCGCGGGGACTTACGCGGGGCCCCAGCCGCTGGATCGACGCCGTCGGCGCCGTCAGCTACAAGCAGATCGTGCCCGTACAGCTCGACTTCGTGCTGGAAGTGCTGCTGAAACTGTACCGCCGCGACGGCAAGCTGCCCGACATGTATGTGATCACGCCGTTCAAGGCCGTGCGCAACGAATTGCGTTCGCGCATCGTCGACATGGACTGGGACCGCCGCCTCGGCTACGGCAAAGCGCCGACGGCGCGCGAATTGCGCCAGTGGAGCAGCCAGATGGTGGGCACCGTGCACACCTTCCAGGGCAAGGAACAAAGCGTGGTGATGCTGGTCCTCGGCGCCGATGACAGCACGGTAGGTGCCGCGCAGTGGGCGGCGGCCACGCCGAACCTGCTCAACGTGGCCCTGACGCGCGCGCAGCATTACGTGTACATCGTCGGCAACCCGTTGCTGTGGGGGCAGTTGCCACACTTTGCGCCAGCGTGTGCGCAACTGGCGCATACGGGCATGCATGAGTTTTTGGTGGAAATGGGCTGACGGCCCCGAGACCATACGGGACCACGTAATCCGACAATATTATTGACGGCTCTTGTCGGATTACGCTTGGCTTCGCCTCGCTAATCCGACCTACCCTGTGCCGGAATGCGGCGTAGGTCGGATTAGCGTAGCGTAATCCGACACCACCCCAGTCAATTACGCCGGAAAAACCAGGGTAAACGTCGTGGCGGCCGCGTCGGACGCCACGGTCGCGCTGCCGCCGTGCAGCTGCATGATGGCCGTGACGATGGCCAGGCCCAGGCCCGTGGAAGCGGCCGAATCGCTGCGGGCCGGGTCGGCGCGGTAGAAACGCTCGAACAGGTGCGGCAAGTGGCGCGCGGGAATGGCGGGGCCGAGGTTGCTCACGCTCAATTCCACACCCTCGTTCGTCGCATGCGAGCGCAGCAGAATCGTGCTGCCTGGCGCCGCATGGCGGATCGCATTCGACAGCAAATTGCCCAGCGCGCGGCGCAGCAGTTGCGGCTCGGCCGTCACATTGCCGCTGCCGTGGCAAGCCAGCGCCAGCTCGCGTTCTTCGGCCAAGCCTTCAAAGAAATCCGCCAGCCTTGCAAACTCGTCCTGCACGGGCAAGACTTGCTTGACGAGCACCATTTCATCCTGCTGCGCCCGTGCCAGGAACAGCATGCTGTCGATCATGCGCGACAGCCGTTCCAGCTCTTCCACATTCGACGAGACCAGCTGTTCATAGTCTTGCGCGCTGCGCGGACGGGCCAGCATGACCTGGCTTTGTCCCAGCAGATTGGTGACGGGCGTGCGGAATTCATGCGCCAGGTCGGCGGAAAACTGCGACAGCCGCGCATAGCCTTCCTGCAGCCGCGCCAGCATGGCATTCAAGGCATGGATCAGCGGCAAGAGCTCCGTCGGCGCGCCGCGCGCATCGAGTTGCTGCTCCAGCTTGCCCGGCCGCACGAGGGCCGCGTGGGCGGCGATATTGCGCAGCGGCCGCAGTCCCCGCAGCAGCATCACGCTCGACAACAAAGCCGCCACCAGCGCGCTGACGGCGACGGAGACGACGATTTGCCAGCGGTAGGCGGCAAACATGGCCGTGCGGTCACCGTAGACCCGGGCGACGGATATGTCGGCCATCTGCGCCGGGTCGCCAATGCGCGCGCTGGCCGCCACCACCCTGGCCGGATAACCGTCGCGGCTGGTCCAGCTGACGATGGCGCTGTCCGTGACGGGCGCATCGACAGCCACGGGGACAGGATGCGCCACCGTCTCGCCGTTTGGATTGACATCGATCAAACGCGTGCCATCGGCGCGCACGATGCGGACCAGGGAATTTTCTTGCCCGCTCATGGTGTCGCGGAAATACTGGGGCCGCTCGCGGATGATGTCGAGGGTACCCGCATTGCCCAGCAGCTGCTGGATCTGCCGCAGTTTTCCCAATAATAAAATGTCGTCGCGGCGTTCGATTTCCGCGACGAACGAGCGGTACAAATGCATACCCAGCCCGGCCGACACGAGCGCCACGATCAGCACGAACACGAGCGTGACGCGCAGCGTCAGCGAACGGCGGAGTTGCGCCAGCTTCATTGCGTGGCGCCGCTGTCCGGCACGGTGGGCGTGCGCAATTCGCAGACATAGCCCATGCCACGCAAGGTGTGGATCAGCTTGGGTTCGAATGGATCGTCGAGCTTGCTACGCAGGCGGCGGATGGCAGCATCGATGACGTTGGTGTCGCTCTCGAAATTGATGTCCCACACTTGCGAGGCGATGATGGAGCGCGACAAGACCTCACCCTGACGCCGCGCCAATAGATGCAGCAAGCCGAATTCCTTGGCCGTCAGAGTGATGCGCTGGCCTTGCCGGCTGACCTTGCGTTTCATCACGTCGATTTCCATGTCGCCGATACGGATCACGTCGTCCTCGCGCGGCGGCCCGCGCCGCAGCAAAGTGCGGATGCGCGCCACCAGTTCGGCAAAGGCAAACGGTTTCACCAGGTAATCGTCGGCGCCCAATTCCAGCCCTTTGACCCGGTCCTGCACTTCATCGCGCGCCGTGAGGAAAATCACGGGCACGTCCGCACCGCCCTCCTGCAGCCGCAGCGCACGCAAGACTTGCCAGCCATCCATGATGGGCAGCATGACGTCGAGCACGATCAAATCGGGCGTGTCGCTACTGGCCATGTGCAGGCCGTCGCGTCCGTTGCGCGCCAGGCTCACCGTAAAGCCGGACTCGGCCAGGCCACGCAGCAGGTAGTCGCCCGTCTTCGGTTCGTCTTCGATTACCAGGATACGCATGGCCACTTTCTAAAGAGAATATAAGACCATTCTACGCCGCACGCAGAGCGCCGCGGATGATAAAAATGTCATGCGGCGATCATCTTCGCGTAGGGTAACACTGGCCATACTGGCGTCACTTGATTCCCTGGACGCCACATGAAAACCCTTCTTTTCGGCAGTACCCTGCTGTGCCTGCTGGCCAGCCCCGCACACGCCCAGCTGCGCAAGGTCGATGATCTTTCTCTGCCAGCTGCCAACAAGCTGGCCGATGCGGCCATGGCCGCTTGCCTGGCACAAGGCCGGCATATCGTCGTTACCGTGCTGGACCGTGGCGGCAATGTCGTGACGGTGCAGCGCGCCGACGGCGTCGGGCCGCACAACACGGAAGCCAGCCGACGCAAGGCGTATACGGCCTTGTCCACCAAGAGCGACACTTACACGCTGGCCATGGCCGCGAACGCCAATCCGGAGATGCGCAACCTGACTACCGTGCCGGAACTATTGCTGCTGGGCGGCGGCCTGCCCTTGCGAGCCCAGGGCGAAGTGGTCGGCGCCATCGGCGTGGCCGGTGGCGGTGGCGCGCAGCAAGACCGTGCCTGCGCCCAGACTGCCCTGGCCGCCATCCCCGAACTCGATTCCCCCACCCTTTGAAAGACACGACGATGACGTACCTGAAAAAGATCACCGCCGCCCTGGCCTTCGCCAGCCTGTCCAGCATGGCCCTGGCTGCCGCCAATCCCTTGAGCGTGCACATCCTCGACTTGCAGAGCGGCCAGCCGACAGCGGGCGTGACGGTCACCCTGGAGCAAAAGAAAGGCGAAGGCTGGCAACAGCTGGCCAGCGCCGTGACGAATGCGCAGGGGCGCATCGCGGCCATGTATCCGGAGGATGCTCCCATGCAGGCGGGCGACTACCGCATCGTGTTCAAGACAGGCGAGCACTATGCGCGCCTGAAACAGGAAACCTTCTTCCCGGAAATCCCCGTGCAATTCCACGTGGAAAAGACCGACCAGCACTATCACATTCCCTTGCTGCTCAGCCCTTTCGGTTTTTCCACTTACCGAGGAAACTGACCGTTGATCACGCCACCGTCTTCGCCGTCTGCCCGAACAGCACGCTTTTCGCATCGCCGCTGACGGTGGGCTGCACATTGATTTCAGCCGCCCGCGCATACGCGCGCACGGTGGCGGGACGGGCGGCAATGGCCGCGAACCAGCGCGCCAAGTGCGGGAAATCTTCCAGCTTCTGGCGCTGGCGCTCGTGCGGCACGATCCACGGGTAGATCGCCATGTCGGCGATGGAATAGCTGTCGCCGGCCACGAATGCACGGTCCGCCAGGCGCTTGTTCAACACGCCGTATAGCCGGTTCGTTTCGTTGACGTAGCGCGTGATGGCGTAGTCGATGGGTTCGGGCGCATATTGCACGAAATGGTGGTTTTGCCCGGCCATGGGGCCAAGGCCGCCCATTTGCCAGAACAGCCACTGCATCACTTCGGCGCGTCCCCGCACGTCGTCCGGCAGGAATTGCCCGCTTTTCTCGGCCAGGTATTGCAAAATCGCGCCCGACTCGAACAGGGACAAGGGCGCGCCGCCATCTTCCGGCGCCTGGTCGACGATGGCGGGGATGCGGTTGTTCGGCGCGATGGCGAGAAACTCGGGCTTGAACTGCTCGCCCTTGCCGATATGCACGGGAATAATGTTGTAGGGGATGCCCGCTTCTTCCAGGAACATCGTCACTTTGTGCCCGTTGGGCGTGGTCCAGTAATACAGGTCGATCATCGTGGTCTTTCCAGGTAGATAAGTAGGGCAGGCGGCCTCCGCATCACTATTGTCGCGCCGCAACTGATATGCATGGATATAATGCCACGTAAGCGAAAAACAAGACGGCGCAAGCATTCACTAGCGCCGTCACGCAGGCATCCCGACATTCCCGAGCACCAACCAAGAAAGCCGACCATGCGCAAACTCCTGATCGTCATGCTGTCCGTCCTGCTGTCAGGCTGTGTCCAGGACTTCGCCATCTACATGTTCGATGGACAGGACCATTCCCTGACCGTGCGCCGCCAGCAACGTTATTTTTGGCAAGATACCGTGGAAGTGCAGCTGATGGCGACCAATCTGCCGCAATGCCAGCGCCTGCATACCCTGTCGACGGATGCGCCGGCCGACATCACCGTCGAGCTGTTTGCAGCCGGCGATGGCATCTGGAATATCCGCATGGGCAAGCAGCTGTGGCAGGCGGAAACGAATACCTGCAATGCGCTGACGGAAATGGAAAACGACCCGAAAGCCGACCTGGGCCAGCCGGTCGGGCAATTCGTGGTCGTCGATGACAAACTGGAATTCGAACCGGCGCCGCAAGCGGCGGCGCCAGCCCAATAAAATCCTAGCGCGCCGCCAGGCTGCGCAGCGGCTTTTTCGCCACGGCGCGTGGCGCGCCAGCCGAACTTGCCGCCAGGCGCGGCGACGTCCCCGTCCCAGGCTCCTGCGCCGACAGCTTGAAGCGCGCCACCAGTTGCGCCAGCACGGCCGCCTGGTCTTGCATGCTCGACGCCGCGGCCGCCGCCTCTTCCACCAGTGCCGCATTTTGCTGCGTCACGCTATCCATCTCCGTGATCGCCTGGTTGACGTGGCCGATACCCGTGCTTTGCTCGTGCGAAGCGGCCGTGATGTCGGCCATGATGTCGGTCACGCGCGAAACGGAAGCCACCACCTGATCCATGGTCGTGCCCGCCTGTGCGACGAGCGTGCTGCCGGCCGCGATGCTGTCGACGGAAGCGCCGATGAGTTCCTTGATTTCCTTCGCCGCGCCAGCGGACCGTTGGGCCAGATTACGCACTTCCGACGCCACGACGGCAAAGCCGCGTCCCTGCTCGCCGGCGCGCGCCGCTTCCACGGCCGCGTTAAGCGCCAGGATATTCGTCTGGAAAGCGATGCCATCGATGACGCCGATGATGTCGACGATCTTGCGCGACGAAGCATTGATGGTATCCATGGTGCCGATCACTTGCGCCACCACGGCGCCGCCCTGGCGGGCCACGGCGGAAGCGGACTGCGCCAGTTCATTCGCCTGCACGGCGTTGCCCGCGTTTTGTGTCACGGTCGAGGTCAATTCCTCCATCGAGGCCGCCGTTTCTTCCAGCGAGCTGGCTTGCATTTCCGTGCGTGCCGACAAGTCCATATTGCCGCTGGCAATCTCGCTCGATGCCGTGGCAATCGTCTCGGCGCTGTGGCGGATTTCGCTGATCGCGTCGACCAGGTTGGCTTGCATGGTTTTCATTGCGTACAGCACGCTGTGGCGGTCGTTGGCATGCGTGCGCACGACGCCGCTCAAATCGTTATTCGCGATCTTTTCGGCCACGTCGGCCGCATACTCGGGATCGCCGCCCAGCGCATGGCGCAAGCTGCGGTTGATCACGACGACGACGGCGGCCAGCAGCGCGCACACGAGTACCAGCACGCCCAGCGAAGTCAGCAGCGACTGGCGGAAGGCCGCATCGATATCATCCATGTACACGCCCGTCACGATGGTCCAGCTCCATGGCTTGTAGGCCACCACGCGGCTCATCTTCGGTTCCGGCGTCTTCTGGCCGGGACGGGGGAAATAATAGTGGACGAAGCCCTTGCCCGCATCGGTCTTGCCGACGGCAACGATGTCACGATACAGATAAGTACCGTTGGCATCTTTAAAATCCGACATGTTCTTGCCATCGGTTTGCGGTGCGGCGGGATTCATCACGACGACGGCATCGAGGTTGATGATGGACAAATAGCCGGTTTCGCCGAAACGCATGCTCTTGATGACGGCCGTGGCCTGCTTCTGCGCTTCTTCCTTCGTCAGGGCGCCGCTGGCGGCCAGGTCGCCGAACATCTTGACGGCGCCCAGGCCCAGGTCGGCGGCATTGCTCAGGTCGGCGCTGCGCTCTTCGATGCGGATCTTGCGAACTTCCAGCGCGTTATAGACAAAAATAACGGTGATGCACAACAAGCTGCAAATCAGGGGAATCCATAACTTCTGCTGGAACGTCAATTTCTTCATGCTGTGTCTCCAACTATCTATTTGCGGCAATGGGGCGTGGCCCGCTTCCTGCCCTGCAAGCCAGGAATGCGGCGGCGACGGTGCTCTGGCGGCACCGTTCAGACTGCTTCAGCATACGCTTGAACGACCGATATTTACAATGCCGGGAAGCAATGAATTTTGCCCAGTGTTGTTAATGCGTTGCGACAATTGATGAGAATTGATGCTGCACCGCAATAGGTTTTTTCCCGATCAGCGTGCTACGCTACAGTCGATCTGACGTCGCCACCGCGCAAGGAGCCCCATGTCGACCACTTTCACCTGGCAAGGCTTTGCCATCCTGTCGGCCGTGTTCGCGGCCCTGACGGCCATCCTGGGCAAGCTGGACGTAGCCCACCTGAACAGCAATATGGCCACGTTGATACGTACGGGCGTCATCCTGCTGGTGACGGCGGCCATCATCTCGCTGCGCGCCGAGTGGCAGCGCCCCAGCGGCGGCAACTGGGTGGGCTGGACCTGCCTGATCGCCTCGGGCGTGGCCACGGGGCTGTCGTGGCTGTGCTATTTCCGCGCGCTGCAGCTGGGGCCCGTCTCGCTGGTGGCGCCCGTCGACAAGCTCAGCGTGGCGCTGGTGATGCTGGCCGGCTGGCTGGTGCTGGGCGAACCGTTCACGCTGAAAGGGGCCCTCGGCGGCGGCTTGATCGTGCTCGGCTCGCTGATTTTGCTGTTGTAATGCATTCCCCGGCACGCGGCGGCGCGCCTGTGTCAGAATGCACGCCGCATAGATCGAATCACGAAAGAACAGCATGACCAAGAATGAAGCCATGAAACGCATCAACGACCGCCTGGGCAAACCCACCCTGACGGACAAGAACACGCATTTTGCCAGCGTCGCCAGCTATGGCACGGACGAAGGCTGGTGGCTGAAGATCCCCTTCCTGACGTTCAAGCAGGAATTGCACTTCATCCTCAACAATGAAAAAACGAAAAGCTTCCAGCACCTGAAAATCGGCGCCAACCAGATCCTCAGCCCCGGCATGAAGTTCCGCAGCACGGGCGGCGCGGCCGACGCCTTCATGTCGGCCTCGGCGCCGAAACGCCTGGTCGACCTGCTCGACGGCGGCAGCAAGTACAACTTCACCAAGCACTTCGTCAACGACTACCGCTACTAAAACACCTGACCAAACCTACTGCGCGGCGCGCTTTGCGGCCTGCGATGCTCACCGTACTAGAAGTACGGTTGCGCTTCTTAGCCACAAATCACTGCCGCTCGCTACGGTTTTGTCAGGTGCTCTTGAGTTTGTCAGCCCTCCCTTGGCGGCAGCCACGCCTTGAGCAAATGCTGGGCGATGTCGAGCGCGTCGTCGCGGCTGGTGCCGAAATGCAGGGGATAGCCCCAGAACTTGCCGAACATCACGGCAAGGGCCTTGCCGGCCAGGCGCTTGGCGGCGCTCGGTTCGACCAGCACCATGCCCTGGATATACGCGCGGATGGCCGCCTTGTTCTGCTTCATCCATAGTGAAGCCCGCTTGCGCTCTTCCTGCGGGTGTTCATGCCCGTCCTCGTCAAAGCCTTCCTCGCTGAGAATGACAAACGCCTGGCGGCGCGCCAGCAGCGCGTCAAACTGGGCAAACAGAATATCGGGCTGGGCAGGCGCTGCCTCGCGGCGCATCCAGACGAGTGGGAATGTGGAAAAATCGAGTTGCATGGGATGACTCCTTCAAGGGGGTTGCCGTTCCTCCTCACCTTCATCAGAACACGGGCGGCGGCGGTTGCCGTTGAAGCGGGGCTGCGGATGCCCATACGATAGCGTTGGCAGCGCTGCGCGTCATTGCATAAAATAGCCACAATATTATTCAATCCAGCCAAAGTGACCCATGCCCCATCCCCTCTTGCCCAGCATGCTGACGGCCCACCTGGGTCTGGACGATGACGCCTCCATCCTCGATTTCGACGTCGATGGCGTGCTGCGCCCCTTGCTGGCCGTGGGCCTGGCCAGCGTGCCCGAGGATGCGGAGCAGGCGCCGCATCAGCACCGCAAGGGGCAGTTGCTGTATGCCACGCGGGGCGTGATTCATTGCGAGGTGGAAAGCGGCGTGTGGATCGTGCCACCGCAGTGCGCCGTGTGGATACCAGGCGGCCTGATGCATGCTGCGCAGGGCGTGGGCGAGGCGGAATGTTATTGCCTGTTTATCGAGCCGGCTATGGCGCCAGCCTTGCCCGCCGTCTGCTGTACCGTGGCCGTTTCGCCCTTGCTGCGCGAACTGATTGCCAAGGCGGCCGGTTTTCCCACCCTGACCGTGCTGCAGGGCGCGCAGGAACGCCTCGTGCTCACTCTGCTCGACGAGCTGGCGGCCGCGCCCGTGGAAGACTTGCATCTGCCGATGCCGCGCGATGCGCGCTTGCGCTGCCTGGCTTCCCTGCTGCTGGCGCAGCCTGCCGATAAAAGTACCCTGGCCGAATGGGCCAGCCGCATCGGCATGAGCGAGCGCAGCATGACCCGGCAGTCACTGGAGGAAATGGGCATGAGCGTAGGCCGCTGGCGCCGGCAATTGCACGTCATCCTTGCCTTGCAACGGCTGGCGCAAGGGCGCAGCGTGAAAGCGGTGGCGCTGGAACTCGGTTATGAAAATACCAGCGGTTTCGTCACCATGTTCCGCAAGGCCGTGGGCAAGCCACCGGCGCGCTACCTGGCGGAACGGGAATCGAAGAGACTATAAAACGCATAAAAAAAGGCGGCATATGCCGCCTTCATCTTGCATCGTCGCCGAAAATCAGACTTCGCGCGCCAGCGCCAGAAATTCCGTGCGCAGCGCCAGGTTCGGCTGCATCTCGCCCAGCATGGCCGAGGTGATGGTTTCTTCGCCCGGCGTGCGGATGCCGCGGCTTTCCATGCACAGGTGGCGGCAACGTACGACCACGCCCACCGATTTCGGTTCCAGCACTTCCATCAGGGCATTGGCAATCTGCATTGTCATGCGTTCCTGCACTTGCAGGCGCTTGGAGAAGCAATCGACGAGGCGCGTCAGTTTCGACAGGCCGACGATCTTGCCGTTCGGCACGTAGCCGATGGTGGCCTTGCCGAAGAACGGCGCCAGATGGTGTTCGCAATGGCTGTAGACGGGGATGCCGCGCACGACGATCAGCTCGTTGTACTGTTCCGCGCCATCTTCGAAGGCTTTCAGCAAATCCACCGGATCCTGGCCATAGCCGGACGTCCAGTGTTTCCAGGCTTTTGCCACGCGCGCCGGCGTTTCCAGCAAGCCAGGACGCTGCGGATCTTCGCCAAGGCTGCTGATCAACCGGCGCCAGTCGTTTTCGGAGAATTCTTCTTGAGACATGCTAAACCACCCTAAAATTTTCAATTGCCGCCAGTATATAGAAAATGCGGCAAGCTGCCCGAGCAGTCCCCGCTTTACGACACTGCCGGCGGACGGTGGGCGCCGACCAGCAGCGCGGAAATCGACACGCTCGAACTCGCTTCCGGCCACGCATCGCCGGGGCCGAACCAGCGCGCCTCGGCGATTTCATTCTCGTCGAGGCGAATCTCGCCATCGAGGTAATCGGCCGTAAACGCGATCATCAGCGAATGAGGGAACGGCCAGGATTGGCTCATGAAGTACTGCAAGTTATGCACGCGCAAGCCCACCTCTTCCATCACTTCGCGGTGCACGGCTTCCTCTATCGATTCGCCCGCTTCCAGGAAGCCGGCCAGCGGACTGAAACGCTGCGATGGCGAATGCTTGTGCATGGCCAGCAGCACCTGGTCGCCCTTGCGGATGAGTACCATCATGGCTGGCGAAATACGCGGATACGCGAGCATGCCGCAGGCGGCGCATGTGAAGCAGCGCTCGCCAGGCGTGCGCTGCATGGGCGTGGCGCACACGCCGCAATGACGGTGCGTGCGCGCCCACTCGGCCAGTTGCGCGGCGCGGCTGGCCAGGCCCAGGAAAGCATCGTCGACGGCATTAAACAGCGAACGCATGCCGTGCCAGGCCAGAGTGCTATCGGCCGGCAACAGTTCCTCATCCGTCCAGACGGTCTGGCAATAACGGCCCTGCCACAGGCCCACGGGCTGGGCGCGGCTCAGGTCGATATCGAGCGCGGCCGCCTCGGCGGCATTGGGCAAGGACAGCTCGGACGTGCGCAACAATAAACGCCCGCGGTGAAAGACGAATGTGAGCGTGTCGGCTGCCGCCGGGGCCGGTTCGGGCGCATCGATCAGGGGGACAAAGGCTTCGGGAGTTTGCAGCATGCTTGGCGGAAATTTGTAAAGGTTGCTCATC
Organism: Janthinobacterium sp. PLB04; assembly: GCF_021165895.1. Taxonomy (NCBI): domain Bacteria; kingdom Pseudomonadati; phylum Pseudomonadota; class Betaproteobacteria; order Burkholderiales; family Oxalobacteraceae; genus Janthinobacterium; species Janthinobacterium sp. PLB04. Next base: position 34,194 of record NZ_CP088968.1, read on the forward strand.
ATACTCCCGCCGGCGGACGCCTGCGCGCATAGCAGCGGCCAGGCCGCAAAGCAAGCATTCATGGGCCATGACAGTGTTTTTTTTGCGGCACACCCAATCCGTTGCGTAAACGAGACTGATAACGATTCTCATTTACGAATGAGTGCCCAATAATTACAATGTCTGCCAACCCGTCCATCGCCAGCCACTTGCCCGCTTGCCACAGCACAGCGGCGCAGAGCCAGCCAGGAACCACTACCTGACCTTATCGAGAGAGCAAGATGGCAATCAAGAGCCGCAAACACGCCCCAACCCGTTTCAACCAGCACATCGGCGCCGCCCTGGCCGTGATGCTGCTGCCCGTCGCCGCCCAGGCGGCAGACCCGGCCGGCCAAAGCGCCCCCGCATCGCAGCAAACCCTGAACGAAGTCAAGGTCATTGGTTCCAAGGAAAACGACTTCAAGGCCGAAAAAGCCTCGTCGCCAAAATACACGGAAGAGCTGGTCAATACGCCGCAAACCATCGTCGTGATCAAGAAGGAATTGATCGAGCAGCAAGGCGCGCTGACCTTGACGGACGCGCTGCGCAACACGCCGGGCGTCGGCACTTTCTTCCTCGGTGAAAACGGCAACACCAACACGGGCGACGCCGTCTACATGCGTGGTTTTGATTCATCCGGCAGCATCTATGTCGATGGCGTGCGCGACGTGGGTTCCATCTCGCGCGACGTCTTCAACATCGAACAGATCGACGTATTGAAGGGCCCGGCGGGCACGGACAGCGGCCGCGGTTCGCCGACCGGCTCGATCAATCTGGTCAGCAAGACGGCCACCATGGAAAACAAATTCAATTCCCTGCTGACGGCGGGCAGCGGCAAGCAGAAACGCGCCACGGCCGACTGGAACCGCATCCTCGACAGCGATACCGGCACGGCATTGCGCCTGAACCTGATGACGCAGGACAGCGGCAACGCGGCGCGCGATGAAGTCAAGAACAAGCGCTGGGCCTTCGCGCCCACCGTCACCTTCGGTATCGGCAAGCCGACGCGTATCACGGCCAGCTACCTGCACGTGGATCAAAACAACGTGCCCGACGGCGGCGTGCCGACCATCGGCTTGCCGGGCTACTCGACGCCGGACGTTCCAACGAAGGATCAACCGGTCATCCGTACTTACCTGAACAGCGCCGCCAGGGTCGATCCGAAGAATTTCTACGGTTCCAACTCGGACTACGACAAGATCAAGGCCGACATGGGCACCTTGCGCATCGACCATGATTTCTCGCCGAACGTGCAAATCCAGAACACCACGCGCTACGGCAAGACCCAGCAGGACTACCTGCTGACGGCCTTCATGGCCAACACCGCCAACCTGAATACGGACAAAGCTGGCGCAGTGAAAGACAATCCATCGACCTGGACCCTGGAGCGCTCGCTGCGCACCGTGAAGGACCAGGAAAACACGATCCTGACCAACCAGACCGTGGTCAGCGCGCAATTCGACACGGGCGTGCTGAAGCACTCCGTGGTGGCCGGCGCCGAGTTCACCAGCGAAAAACAGACCAACTACAGCTATGTGCCCGCCAGCCTGGGTACCTTGCCAGCAGCGAACCTGTACAACCCGAATCCGCGCGACACCGTCACCGGCCACAACCCCGTGCGCAGCGGCGCCTTCAGCGAAGGCGAAGTCAACACGCAAAGCCTGTATGTGTTCGACACCATCAAATTCGGCGACAAGTGGCTGTTCAACGGCGGCGTGCGTTTCGACCATTTCAATACCACGTATGACGCCGTCGCCCTGCAGGCGGCCGTGGCCAAGGACCAGGTGCAAAAACTGCCGGTCGGTACGCCTATTCCCACCCACCTGACCCTAAGCGACACCCTGGCCAACGGCAAGATCTCGGCCATGTACAAACCGACGCCGGACAGCAGCGTGTACGCCTTGCTGGCCACGTCGAAAGCGCCACCTGGCGTCAACATCAACCTGAACGCCGCCGCCAACAGCGCGCAAAACCCGAACTATGACCCACAGGAAACCATCACCAAGGAAATCGGCACCAAGTGGGACTTCCTGAAACAAAAACTGTCGCTGTCGGCCGCTGTCTACCAGACCACCGTCAAGAATGAATTGGAACAGGACCCTGTCATCTCGACCATTTATTACCAGACCGGCAAGAAGCGCGTGCAAGGCCTGGAACTGGGCGTGGTGGGCGAGATCATGCCGAACTGGCTGGTCAGCGCCGGCTACACGCGCATGAATACCAAGGTCGAGTCGAACAAGGTCTTCACGGCCAGCGGCGAGAAGAGCCTCACCTACACGCCAAAACAGGCGTTCACCAGCTGGACTTCATACACCCTGCCATTTGGCCTGAAGATCGGCGGCGGCGCGCGTTACGTGGGTGAAATGTTGCGCGGCACCGATGGCGCCGTCGGCACGCCGGCCCGCGTGGATGCCTACTGGGTCTTCGATGCCATGGCAACCTATACCGTCAACAAGAACCTCGACTTGCAGCTGAACGCCTACAACCTGGCCGACAAGACCTATGTGGCGGCCATCAACAAATCCGGCTTCCGCTACACCCCGGGCCAGCCCCGTTCGTTCAGCCTGACGGCAAATATCAAGTTCTGAAATCAATAGAACAGAAACTGCGTCACATCAAGCCCCTCTTAGGAGGGGCTTTTTTATTGTCCTGATAATCTTGCCTTTTTTGGCGTACCGCCACCCCACCGCGACTAGCGTATGAAAAGTCATACAGCGATGTCCCGCCGCGTCCAATATTTCGCGCAAGCACGCCAAGTTGCGACATCTAAACAACAAAAAAGCTTCCTTAAATCAACAACTTAAGAAGTTAGGTTCCAAATTCCCATTTCAGGCATATCCTTTGCTATGTACAGGTTTTGCTGCAAATAATCGCTGGCACGCAAGGGCTTGTTTTTGAGAAATATTGACTCCAAGCTTGAGTTGCTCGCTATCAATAATCCGCTCACAGCGGCGTTTCACCGGAGGAGTCAAAATGAAAAAGAAACGGCCATTAACCCTGTACATCCTGATTGCCATGATCCTCGGCATTGCCGTGGGCTATGGATGCAACACCGCCTTCCCTGATGCCAAGCTCAGCGCTCAGATCGCTGGCAATATTTCCATCGTCACCGACGTCTTCCTGCGCCTGATCAAGATGATCATTGCGCTGCTGGTGTTCTCCACCCTGACGGTCGGTATCGCCCACATGGGCGACGGCAAGACGGCGGGCCGTATCGGCCTGAAAGCCATGTGCTGGTTCGTCGTTGCCTCGCTGGTGTCGCTGGCGCTGGGCATGGTGCTGTCGAACCTGATGCAGCTGGGAACCAACCTCGGTTTGCCATTGCCGGACATCCACGCGTCGACGAATCTGAAAACGGCCGCCTTCACCTTGAAAGATTTCTTCACGCACCTGGTGCCGAAGTCGCCGATCGAGGCCATGGCCAACAATGAAATCCTGCAAGTGCTGGTGTTCTCGATCTTCTTCGGCGGCGCACTGGCCGGCCTGGGCGAATCGGGCAAGACCCTGACGGCCGTCGTCGACCAGCTGGCACAAGTCATGCTGCGCATCACCGGCACCATCATGAACCTGGCCCCGCTGGCCGTGTTCGCTGCCATGGCCTCCGTCATCACCACCCACGGCCTGGGCGTGCTGGTCACGTTTGCCAAGTTCATGGGCGGCTTCTACGTAGGCCTGCTGTGCCTGTGGGCCCTGCTGATCGGCGCCGGCTTCGTCGTCATCGGCCCGCGCATCTTCAAGCTGGTCGGCCTGATCCGCGAACCGTTCTTGCTGGCATTCTCGACGGCCAGCTCGGAAGCGGCGTATCCGAAACTGCTGACGGCACTCGACCAGTTCGGCGTGGACCGCAAGATTTCCAGCTTCGTGCTGCCGATGGGCTACTCCTTCAACCTCGATGGCTCGATGATGTACTGCACCTTTGCCGTGCTGTTCATTGCGCAAGCCTATGGTATCGACCTGTCGATCGGCACCCAGATCACCATGCTGCTGCTGCTGATGCTGACCTCGAAAGGCATGGCCGGCGTACCGCGCGCCTCGCTGGTGGTGATTGCCGCTACCCTGAACCAGTTCAATATTCCGGAAGCGGGCCTGCTGTTGCTGATGGGCGTCGACCAATTCCTCGACATGGGCCGTTCGGCAACCAACGCGGTCGGCAATGCCGTCGCCACGGCCGTCGTCGCCAAGTGGGAAGGTGGCCTGGCCACCGAGGAAGAAGCAGCCGCGGCCAACGCGGCCAGCCAGAACACGGAAAGCCATTGGGGCGAAGCGGATCACGCTAGCAAAGCCTGATAGCGCCATGGCCCGCCACAAGCGGGCCATTTATTTGTTGTCGATGTTGAGTAACAAGCAGTCAGGTAGTGCGATCAGTAGTCATCCCAACTTATTAGAGAGATTTTCATGAAAAAAGTCCTGTTTACCCTGCTGGCCCTTGGCGCAGCTTCCGGCGGCGCGCTGGCCCAATCGAGCGTGACCATCTATGGCGTGGCTGACGCCGGCCTGGTGTTCGACAAGGATGCGGCTGGAGACCGCCTGAACCGCGTCGCTTCCGGCGTCGCCTCGGGCTCGCGCATCGGCTTCAAAGGCAAGGAAGACCTGGGCGGTGGCCTGGCCGCAACCTTCGTGCTGGAAAGCGGTTTCAACATCGACACCGGCACCTCGGGTCAGGGCGGCCTGCTGTTCGGCCGCCAGGCATATGTCGGCCTGACCGGCAGCGCCGGCGCCGTCACCCTGGGCCGCCAATACTCTCCTTACTACCTGGCCCTGCGCGACGTGGCCGATCCGTTTGTCATCGGTCTGGCCGGCACGGCATCGAACCTGATGGTGACGAATATCCGCGTCGACAACATGGTGCAATACACCACGCCGACCTGGAGCAAGCTGTCGGCCGACCTGGCGTATGGCTTTGGCGAAGTGGCCGGCGACAATGCGAAAAACCGCAGCATGGGCGGCGCCGTGCATTACATCGATGGCCCGCTGAACGTGACCCTGACGCACCACCGCAAGGAAAATGCGCTGGCGACCCAGCAAACGCGCAACACCCTGCTGGCCACGCGCTACGACTTTGGCGTACTGCAAGGTAACTTCGGCTACGCCGACAACCGCGCCCTCGACAACAGCAAGAGCAACGACATCCTGGTCGGCTTCAGCGCACCGTTCGGCGCCACCAAGCTGGTCGCGTCCTACATCCGCCACAACGACAAGAGCAATGCCAACCGTGACGCCCAGCAGTGGGCCATCGGCGCGTTCTACTCCCTGTCCAAGCGCAGCGACCTGTACACCGGTTATGGCCACATCAGCAACAAGAACGGCGCCACCTTCGTCGTCGGCAATGCCACCGACAATGGTACCGGCAACAGCGGCTTCAACCTGGGCATGCGCCATACCTTCTAAGGACGTCGAGCTGTCCGTGACATAGAAGTGTGAGCCGCCGGATGCATATCCGGCGGCTTTTTCTTTTTACGCAATATTTAAATGCGATACTGTGGGTTCTTGCAAGGTGGCAGCTGATTTTATGAATAGCAGTACTACGAAACCCTCCCTTTCCTGGCGCCAGCGCCTGTCGCAACGGTCGGGCCGCGAAACGCTGGCCTGGGGCGTGGTGCTGGCTGCCTGTCTGGCCACCGTCTGGCTCGTGTATTTCTGGACCGAACGCATCGCCATCGGCAAGCTGCAGGCCAGCGGTGCGCAACGCCTGGAAGTGTATGTCAGCAGCCTGGAAAATGCGCTGGAGAAATACGACTTCCTGCCCAAGACGCTGGAGCTGAACCGCGACGTGATTCGCCTGCTGCAGCACCCGGAAGACCCGGTGCTGGTCGATACGGTCAACCATTACCTCGAGCAGATGAATGACCAGGCAAAATCCTCGACCATTTTCATCAGCAACCTCGACGGCAACACGCGGGCCGCCAGCAACTGGCAGCAGCCCGACAGCTTTATTGGCGACAATATCTCATTCCGCCCCTACGCCCAGGACGCGTTGCGCGGCACGCCGGGCCGCTTCTATGGAGTGGGCACGACGCGGCTGGAACCCGGTTACTTCTTTGCCCACGGCATCTACCAGAATGGCCACATGCTGGGCCTGGCAACGGTGAAGGTGAATCTGGAAAACCTGGAAAAACGCTGGGTGCAAGGCGCCGACAAGGTCATGCTGGCCGACGAGCATGGCGTGATCTTCCTGAGCTCCATGGCGGACTGGAAGTACAAGACCTTGGCGCCGCTGTCGCCCGCGATCGTCGAGGAACTCAACCGCACGCGCCAGTATTATTCGAAGCAGCTCGCAGCCATCCCCTTCGTTTCCGACCGCCAGCTGGGCAATGGGGCGCGCGTGATCAGCGTGCGCGAACAGGAACATGCCGACACGCCACCGAAGATCAGCTCCAGCGTCATGACGCAGATCAAGCTCAAATCCCCGCAAGGCTGGACTTTTATTTATTTGTCCGACCTGGCGCAAGCGAAGGCCAGCGCGCGCGCTGCGGCCGCCTTCTCTTGCGTGCTGCTGGGCTTTTTCATGCTGCTGTTCTTTTACCTGCGCCAGCGCCGCGCGGCCGTGGCGCAAAAACTGCGCGCCCGCGAAGATCTGCAGCATGCCTATGACAACCTGGAAGCCATGGTCGAGGAACGCACCTCGGAACTCAATGCCATGACGCAAAGCCTGAGCCAGGAAATCGAGGTGCGCAGCAAGGCCGAGCAAAAACTCCACATCACGCAAAACGAACTGTTTCAAGCAGGTAAGATGGCGGTACTGGGACAAATGTCGGCCAGCATCACGCATGAACTCAACCAGCCACTGACGGCGCTGCGCACCATGTCCGACAATGCCGTCATCCTGCTGGAACGGGGACGGCTCGACGACGCGCGGCGCAATCTGGCGAAGATTTCGCAAATTGCAGCCAGGATGGGGACCATCACGGGCCAATTGAAGATTTTTGCGCGCAAGTCGACCACCAGCCTGACCTCCGTCTCGATCCCTACGGCGATCAGCAACGCCCTGTTCCTCGTCGAACGCCGGCTGCAGGTGGAAAATGTGCGTTTTACACTGCAACTGCCGCCCGAAGATATTTTCGCCATGTGCGAAAGCAACCGCCTGGAGCAGGTGCTGGTGAACCTGTATGCCAATGCGCTCGACGCCATGAATGGCAGCGACGTGCGCAGCCTGCGCGTGGCCGTCGAATGCACGTCCGAGCACGTGCTGATCCACGTGGCCGACACGGGGCCCGGCTTGTCCACGGAAGTGTGCGAACACCTGTTCGAACCGTTCTTCACGACCAAGCCGCAAGGCCTGGGACTGGGCCTGGGACTGGCCATTTCCGAACAGATCACGCGCCAGTTCGGCGGCGTGCTGCGCGCCGAGAACGCCCCCGGCGGCGGCGCCATCTTCACCATCGAACTACAGATTGCAACGCAGGAGGAAAAACATGTTTGACGGCTTGAAGGTCTTGCTGGTCGAGGACGACCCCACCGTACGCGAGGGCAGCGAGCAGGCACTGCAGCTGGCCGGCCTGGACGTGCTGGCGTTTCACTCGGCCGAGCTGGCCTATAAACTGCTGACGCCGGATTTTCCCGGCATCGTGGTCAGCGACGTGCGCCTGCCCGGCATGAGCGGCCTGGAATTGCTGCAAGCGGTCAAGACACTCGATGCCAACCTGCCCGTGATCCTCGTCACGGGCCACGGCGACATCACGATGGCCGTGCACGCCATGCGCACGGGCGCCTACGATTTCATCGAAAAGCCGTATTCGTCCGAGCAACTGGTCGACGTCATCCTGCGCGCGCTGGAAACGCGGCGCCTGACCCTGGAAGTGCACAGCTTGCGCCGGCAACTGGAAGACGGCGGCGGCATCGAATCGCGGTTACTGGGTAATTCCGTGGCAATGCGCGACATACGGCGCCTGATCCTCGACGTTGCGGACGAACCGGCCGACGTACTGATCTATGGCGACACGGGCACAGGCAAGGAAATGGTGGCCCGCTGCCTGCACGACTTCAGCCACCGCCGCAAGCACAACTTCGTCGCCGTGAACTGCGGCGCGATTCCGGAAAGCATATTTGAAAGCGAGGTCTTCGGCCACGAACCGGGCGCGTTTACGGGCGCGGCCAAGCGGCAGGTGGGCAAGATCGAGCACGCGGATCAAGGCACTTTTTTCCTCGACGAAATCGAAAGCCTGCCCCTGTCCCTACAAGTCAAATTGCTGCGTGTACTGCAGGAACGCTATATCGAGCGCCTGGGCTCGAACGTGCCCACGCCCGTCGATGTGCGCGTCATCGCGGCAGCCAAGCTGGACCTGGAAGACTTGTCGCAGCAACAGAAATTCCGCAGCGACCTGTACTACCGCCTGAATCTGATCGTGCTGCATCTGCCGCCGCTGCGCGAGCGGCGCGAGGATATTCCCATCCTGTTCGAGCACTTCGTGCTGGCCGCCGCCGCCCGCTACAACCGCGCCGCGCCCGTGGTCTCCAGCGCGCAGATGCGCAACCTGATGGCGCATTCCTGGCCCGGCAATGTGCGCGAGTTGCGCAATATCGCCGACCGCTTCGTGCTGGGCATCGCCGGTGGCGCCTCGAGCCTGCTGGCGGCCGGACTGGCCAGCCCCCTGTCGCTGGCGGAACAGGTCAACGGCTTCGAACGCGCGCTGATCGAACAGGAACTGCGCGCATATTCCGGCAACGTCAGCGAAGTGAGCACAGTGCTCGGCTTGCCGAAACAGACCTTGTATCACAAGATGCAGAAGTACAACCTGGTGGCGGAAGAGTTCCGTTAATCAGCCGACCCGGCCCGTGCGCAAGGGCGTGACCCAGTCGGGCCGCCCATTCGCCAGCGCCAGCCGGGCCGCCTTTTCCCAGTCATACTGCACCGCATGCAACTGCGCCGTCCAGGCACCATCGCTTCCCTGTTCGGCGATGGCATAGCGGGCATGCGGCGTGCCGTTTTCCATCACGTGCGGATAACCATGGTCGTCGTCGTAGGCTTGCAAGCCCACGCTGCCCGGATTGACGATCAGCCGCCCATCGGGCAGGCGCACCTGGCGCGGCATGTGCGTATGGCCGCACAGGATCAAGGCAGCGTCCGTCATACCGGCCCGTTCGGCCACCTCCTCCGGCGTGGCGGCGCGGCTGCCTTGCGGCGTGACGCTGTCGAGAAAATACACGAGGTCGCTGCTGGGCGTGCCATGCACGAGCAGCACGTCCTGCCGCAGGCGCACGGTGGCGGGCAGCGCCGCGATCCAGTCCAGCTGCTGCGGCAGCAGTTGCGCGCGCGCATAGGCATCCGAGACGCCCATGCGGGCCGGATCGCCCAGCAACTGGCGCTCGTGGTTGCCGCAGATGGTGGGCAGATCGAGCGCCATCAGACGCGCCGCCGTGGCGCGCGGCTGCAAATGGCCCGAAACGATATCGCCAAGGTTGACAGTCACGTCCACGCCACGCCGGGCGATGTCGTCCAGCACGGCCTCAAGCGCATCCAGGTTGCCGTGGATATCGGAAATAGCGGCGATTCTCATGTTACCTCCCTGTGCAACCATTCTGCACGCGTCAGACGATACAGGCAATGCGTGCGCAATGCATGTCCTGGCGGCAAGGCCGGATGCTCGAAAGTGCCGGCCTCGCGGCGCATGCCCAGACGCGCCATCAGCGCGCTCGAGCGCACGTTGGGCAGCGCCGTAAACGCGACGATTTCCGGCAACTGCAAGCGCTCGTAACCTGCCTGCAGGGCGGCCTGCGCCGCTTCCTGCGCGTAACCTTGTCCCCAGTAATCGAACGCCAGGCGCCAGCCGATTTCCACGCACGGCGAACATGGCAGTTGCGCAGCGGGAATATGCAAGCCCGTCATGCCGATGAAGGCATCGTTTTCTCGCAAGGCAACGGCCCATAAGCCCCATCCCCGCTCGTCGATCAAGCCGCTACAGCGCCGCGCCATGGCGTCGCTGGCTTCGCGCGACAGGGCCGTCGGGAAATATGCCATCACGCGGGGATCGGCATTCAGGGCCGCGAACGGCGCCAGGTCGCTGTCGCGCCACTGCCGCAGCACCAGTCGCGGCGTCATCAGTTCAATAATCTCCTGCATCGTTTCCATCCCTTCATTACCAGTCGTTACAGTGGATTTACCGGCGGTAGGACAAGTCCGACGGCCACTTGCGACGTGCGGCTACGTAATTTAAAAGTAACAATTGCTACCATTTCCTCATTGCACTGTTGCCCAAAGCGTCGCAACAGTTTTCACTTTATCTTGAGGAGTAGCCCCATGTCTGCCATGTCCGTGTCCACCCGCCTGTCCCCACCACGCCCGCACCACCTCGCCTTGCGCGGCGCCATGATGCTGGGCATGCTGGGCATTGCCACGGCCGCCGCCACGGCGCGGGCCGAACCGTCGCCCACCCTGGACCGTGTCAGTATTTCGGTGGGAGCGTTTTCCGCCGATCCGCGCATCAATGTCGGCGCCGACACGCAGTTTGGCCGCATCGACGCGCCCGAATCGAATCCCAGCCGCACCACTATTCCCCGTATCAAAGCCGAATTGCTGATCGGCGATCATCATGCCCTGGCATTCGACTACTACCGCTACGACAAATCCTACACGCCAACGCTGACCGGCCAGACCACCATCAATGGCCAGCCGGTTTCCGGCACCGCCACGGCGGATGCAGACCTGAAGCTGGACCTGGCCAAGATGTCCTACCGCTGGTGGCTGGGCAGCGGCAACGACACCTTCGGCATCGGCCTGGGTGCCGCCTACTACAATGCCAACCTGAACGGCACGGCCACCGGCGTCGTCAATGGCGAAACGGCCACGGCGCGCGATTCCATCGGCGAGCACGCGTTCGCGCCGCTGCTGGAAGTGGGCTGGCGCCACGCCTTCACGCCGGACTTGCGCATGTATGCGGAAGCGTCGGGCATCAAGAAAAATGGCGGGCGCATCAATGGCCACATCTACGGCGGCAATATTGGCGTGGAATGGTTTCCGTTCAAGAACATTGGCTTCGTGGCCGATTACGGCATCTCGAAAATCAAGCTGCACCGCGACAGCGAACGCGATGCCGACTTGAACGTGCGCCTGACTGGGCCGTCGGCGTATGTGAAAGTGCGCTTCTAAACGCGTTCAAGCCGCCGGTTTCAGCAAAGTCAGCTGGAACTGCGGCAAGTCCGGATCGTCCCACGCCTCGACGCTGGCAAACGGCAGGCGCGCAAACGCCTGCCGCCAGAACGCGCAGGCAGCGGCATCGTCGCGAAACGTCGCCACCAGCCACGTCTGCGCGCTGTCCAGCAGCACGCGCCGCACCACTTCCAGCGCCACGCCCCGGCGCCGGTATTTCTGCAGGATGAAAAAGTCGCTGAACTCCTGCACGGCCAGCTCGCCCGCCATGCCAGGCTCCGTGATGAAAAAGCCGGCCAGTTCGCCATCGACCTCGATCCAGCTGGCCGTGTGGCCGGCGCCATGCACATACGATGCCAGCCCCGCATCGCACACCTCATAGCGGCCGTCGGCCAGCAGCGCCTCGCCGCTCCAGGCGGAATTGTCATAACAGTAGAGCTGGAACAACCGCGCCAATGCGCCCTCTTCGCCCGGGGCAATGGCGCGCAACGCGATGACCTTGTTTATTGCATGCATGAAGAACTTTCCCGCACGATGGCGTTGATCCAGTCCGCGATCTTATCACCGTCACTCATCCCCGCCCTCCGGCATTTCATGCCTGCATTTCCTCCCTTGGTCGCAAAACCATTCTTTTCCTTTCAGTTGCATATACATTATTGTTTTTAAGTAACGTCCGCCATCGCGGCTGATAAAAACAAGGGTGATCCCCTTCCACAGGCCGGCAGGCATGCATCTGCCGGCTTTTAGACCCATGTCCTGGAGAGTGCTGCATGCTAAAGATCAAACAGCTGAACAAAACATATGCCAATGGCGTCAAGGCCATCAACAATGTCAGCCTGGAAATTCCCAATGGAATGTTCGGCTTGCTGGGGCCGAATGGCGCAGGCAAGTCTTCGCTGATGCGTACCATTGCAACATTGCAAGATCCCGATAGCGGTAGCATCCATTTCGACGGCGTCGATGTGTTGCAGGACAAGGCCGGCTTGCGCCGCCAGCTCGGCTATTTGCCACAGGATTTCGGCGTGTATCCGAAGGTCAGTGCGGAAACCCTGCTCAACCACTTTGCCGTCCTGAAAGGCTTGACGGAGAAGGGGCCGCGCAAGGAAGCCGTGGAAGCCTTGTTACAGCAAACCAATCTGTGGGAAGCGCGCAAGCGCAACCTGGGCACGTATTCGGGCGGCATGCGCCAGCGCTTCGGCATCGCACAGGCACTGCTGGGCGCGCCGCGCCTGGTGATCGTCGACGAGCCCACTGCCGGCCTGGATCCGGACGAGCGCAACCGCTTCCTGAACCTGCTGGCAAAGATCGGCGAGCAGGTGGTGGTGATCTTGTCGACGCACATCGTCGACGACGTGACGGACCTGTGCCCGCGCATGGCCATGATCGTCAAGGGTCAAGTGCTGGTGCAGGGCGAGCCGCAGGCGGCCATCGACACCTTGCACAACAAGGTGTGGCGCCGCAGCGTCAGCATGGAAGAACTGGCGCAGTACCAGCAGTCGCACAATGTGCTGTCGACGCGCCTGGTGGGCGGCAAACCGCAAATCAATGTGTATGCCGACAGCCAGCCCGACAGCGGCTTCGTGCAGATCGCTCCGGACCTGGAAGACGTGTACTTCCTGCATGTGCGCAACGCGGCCCGCGACGGCGCTGCCGTTCCCGCTGCGGCACCATCCGCCGTCGCGGCGTAAGGAGCACACCATGTGGAAGGAATTTTTCAAGTTTGATCTCGGCTATCAGCTGAAACAGCCGCTGCTGTGGGTATTTGCAGCCGTCATGGCCTTGATGGCCTTTGGCGCCAGCAGCAGCGATTCGATCCAGATCGGCGGCGCCATCGGCAATATCAACCGCAATGCGCCCACCGTGGTGGCGCAGATGCTGGGGATCTTCAGCCTGCTGGCGATGTTTCTCGTCACCGTCTTCATCGCCGGCGCCGTGTTGCGCGACAGCGAAGTCGGCATGGCCGACATGCTGTTCGCCACGCCCATGCGCAAGTGGGATTACCTGTTCGGCCGCTTCGGCGCCGGCTTCGTCGCCTGCCTGGTGATCTTTGTCGCCATCGCCCTGGCCACCATGCTGGGTCCCCTCATGCCATGGGTCGATCCCCAGCGCGTGGGCGCGTTCTCGCTGCACACCTATGCGTGGAGCTTCGCCGTCCTGGTCATCCCCAACCTGCTCTTCATCGGCGCCCTGCTGATGCTGCTGGCCGCCACCACGCGTTCGATGATGCTCGTCTACGTGGGCGTGCTGGGATTCTTCGTGCTGTGGGCCGTGGCCGGCGCCTTTACCCGCGACATCAACAACGAATGGCTTGCCGTCCTGCTCGACCCGTTCGGCGTGCGCGCCTTTGGCCGCATGACGCGCTATTTCACCTCCGCCGAATCGAACGCGGGCCTGCCGCCGTTTTCCGGTTTCCTGCTGGCCAACCGCTTGCTGTGGCTGGGCATCACGGCGCTGCTGTTCCTCGCCACCGTCGTGCTGTTCAAGCCGCAGCGCACGGGGACGGGAAAACGCCTGTTCGGCAAGGCCGAGGCCGTGGCCGCCGCACCGGTCGTCACGGCGCCGCTGCACCTGCCGCGCAGCACTCCCGCATTTACTGCCGCGACAGCCTGGCGCCAGTGGTGGCACATCCTGCGCTTCGACGCCGCCGGCGTCTTCAAGAGCCTGCCTTTCCTCGTCATGCTGCTGTTCGGCATGATCAACCTGATCGCTGCCGCCAATGTCGACAAGAACATGTATGGCACGGCCGTGTATCCGATGACGCATTTGCTGTTGCAGCAAATCAGCAACAGCTTCAGCTTCCTCCTGATCATCATCGTCACCTTCTATGCAGGTGAGCTGATCTTCAAGGAACGGCAAGCCAGGATCGCCGACGTCGGCGACGCCATGCCCGTGCCCGACTGGGTGCCCCTGCTGGCCAAATGCACGGCTTTAATCGGCGTCATCGCCGGTTACCTGCTGGCGGGCGTCCTCACGGCCATCGGCTTCCAGCTCGTCAAGGGCGGTGCGCCCGTGGAACTGGGGCTGTACCTGCAAGGCACCTTGCTGGGCGCCCTCTTCTTCGTGCTGATGGGCTTGTGCGCCCTGACCCTGCAAGTGCTGTCGAACAACAAGTTCATCGGCTACCTGCTGGTGATCCTGCTGATGGTGGCGCAAGCCGTGCAGGGCATGCTGCACTTCGAACACAAGCTGTACAACTTCGCCGCCACGCCGTCCATCAAGTATTCAGACATGAACGGCTATGGCCACTTCCTGACGGGCTGGGCCTGGTTTGCGCTGTACTGGAGCCTGTTTACCGTGGCCCTCGTCATGCTGGCGCAAGCGTTCTGGGTGCGCGGCCTGTCCAACGGCTGGCGGGCACGCGTGCGCCTGGCAGGCCAGCGATTGCAAGGCCGTACGGGTGCCGCGCTGGCAGCGGTGCTGCTGTGCTGGATCGGCACGGGCAGCTGGATCTTCTACAACACGAATGTGCTGAACCGGTACGAGACATCGAACATCGGCATGGACAAGCAGGCGCGCTACGAAAAATTGTACAAGCGGTACCAGCACTTGCCGCAGCCGAAGATCACGGAAGTCCAGGCCGATGTGGATATTTATCCTGAACAACGCAAGGTGCTGATCAAGGGCCACTACGTGCTGCAAAACAAGACGGCGCAAGCGCTCGACACCCTGCGTATCCAGCTCGACCCCGAGCTGAAAACGGCATGGCTGAACTTGCCCGCGCACAAGGTCGAACTGGACGACAAGGAACTCGGCTTCAGCATCCTCAAGCTGGCCCAGCCCCTGGCGCCCGGCGCCATCCTGCCGCTGGACTTCACGGTGGCCGTCACGCACCAGGGTTTCACCAACAGCGGCGCGCCGGACCAGCTCAACCTGAACGGCAGCTTCTTCAACAACCAGGCCTTTTTCCCCCACTTCGGCTATGCCAAGGAAATGGAATTGCTGGACCGCAATGAGCGCCGCAAGCGGGGCCTGGGCGAGCCGCAGCGCATGGCCAAGCTGGAAGACTCTTCCGCGTATGGCAACACGGTGCTGGGCGGCGATGCCGACTGGATCCATTTCGACACGACGGTTTCCACCAGCGGCGAACAGATCGCGCTGGCGCCCGGCTATCTGCAAGGCAGCTGGGAAAAGGATGGCCGCCGCTACTACCGCTACAAGATGGACCAGCCGATGCTGCCCTTCTTTGCCTACCTGTCAGCGCGCTGGGAAGTCAAAAAAGGCGAGTGGCACGGCTTGCCGATCGAAATCTATGTCGACAAGAAACACGGCTACAACACGGACCGCATGATCACTTCCGTGCAAAAGTCGCTCGACTACTACACGACCCAATTCACGCCCTACCAGCACAAGCAGGTACGCATCCTGGAATTCCCCGGCTACCAGAGCTTTGCGCAGTCGTTTGCCAATACGATTCCGTATTCGGAAGGCATCGGCTTCATCGCCGACCTGCGCGACAAGGATGACATCGACTATGTGTTCTACGTCACGGCGCATGAAATGGCGCACCAGTGGTGGGGCCACCAGGTAATCGGCGCAAACGTGCAAGGCGCCAGCATGCTGATGGAATCGCTGTCGCAATACTCGGCCCTGATGGTGATGGAAAAGGAATACGGCCGCGACAAAATGCGCCGCTTCCTGCGCTATGAACTGGACCGCTACCTGAGCGGACGCGGCGGCGAAGCCATCGAGGAATTGCCGCTGGCGCGCGTGGAAGGACAGCAATACATCCACTACAACAAGGGCAGTCTGGTGTTCTACCGCCTGCGCGACGAGCTCGGCGAAGAGGCGCTGAACCGTGCCCTGAAACGCTATCTGCAGGACAAGGGCTACCAGCAGGCGCCGTTCACCACCTCGTCGGAATTGCTGGCGTACATCCGCGCCGAAGCGCCGCAGGACAAGCAAGCCCTGATCACGGACCTGTTCGAAAAGATCGTCTTCTACGACAACCGCGTCACGCAAGCGACGGCTGTCAAGCGCCCGGATGGCCAGTGGGATGTCACCATGCAGTTGCACCTGGCCAAGCTGGAGTCCGACGGCAAGGGCAAGGAAAGCGCGCGCGCCTATGACGAGCCGGTGGAAATCGCCATCTTCGCGCGCGCGCCGGGCGCCAAGGAGAAAGATGAAAAAGTCGTGTTCACCGACAAGCGCATGTTGTCCGGCAGCGACCCGGTGATCACCATCACGGTGAAGGAAAAACCGTTTGAGGTGGGTGTCGATCCGTACAACAAGATGATCGACCGGGTCTCGCGCGATAACCGCAAGGAAGTCAGTTTCAATTAGGCTTGCGTCAACGCAATTGATGCAACACAAACCGGCCGCGCCTTCGACCAGTGCGCGGCCGGTTTTTGTGCCTGGCGTAAGATGGCAAGCATCGCCAGCAACCGCGCTGGTGTCCACTTCAAGGGGAAAACCGCATGCCGCATCGTCCACTGCCCATCCGCGCCAGCCTGCTGCTGGCGGCACTCGTCTTTGCCACGCCCGCCTGGAGCGCCGATCCCATCCACAAGGAAAGCGTGACATTGACGGCGAACCAGGCCACGCATACGGTCAAAGGCAAGATCAAGGGCTATGCCACGGCCGAATACACGGTGTCAGGCAAGGCGGGACAGACCTTCAGCGTCAAGCTGAAAACCAATCAGCCATCGAACTACTTCAACATCCGCCAGCAAGGCCAGGATGAAGCCCTGTTCATCGGCTCGACCAGCGGGAACACTTACCAGGCGGCACTGCCGGCCGATGGCGAGTACACGGTGCAGGTGTATTTGATGCGCAATGCGGCGCGCAGGAATGCGGTGGCCAGCTATAACCTGGCGCTGGCCTTGCGCGACTGAGGCCGCGGCGCAGAAGGCCCCGGCAGTTGCGTGGCCAGGCCAGCAACATGCGGGGCGACAAAAAGGGGGGATAAAGATGGACAGCAAGGGTCTGGCGGCTCCTAGCGAAGACTGTTACTGGCAACAATGTAACGCGGTATGCCGCCCACGGAAATTTGCGCCAACCAGACGACCGTCACGTTGCTGCTGGCATCCCTGACAGCAATAGGCGCGTTGGCAAACATGTTCTGGCCGCCATCCGGGCTAGCGATGGCCGTGGGTGTCATCCACTGCGCCTGCGTCGCGGAATATGGTATCGCCAAGATGGCGCCATCCTGCTCATACAGCAACGCAACATTGCCGGCAATATCGGCTGTGATGGCAAAGGGCGCGTTGCCGGGTATTGCTGTTCCGAGACGCTGGGCCACTGTCCAAGCGGCAGACGTACGAGAGGAACGCACCCCGTAAATGCCGCGCTGCTGCGCCCAGACCACTGTGGCGATACCGCTGGCGTCGATTGCCACCGCGGGACTGTTCGCGCCAAAGCCATCTGCGGTAATGCTGAGCACAACCGGCAGGCCCCAGGCCATGGCGCTGGCATCAAACCTGGCAGCATGAATGGCGGGCGTATCCATGATGCCCGAACCATGCGTCCAGGCGATGGTGGCGCCGCCCTGCGCATCCGCCACCAAGGCATAGGGCTCCGAGATCAGATTATCGTCCAGCACATGGGGGCCGCTCCAGTTGCCCGTGTCCGAGCTGTAGCGCACCACATTCAAGCCATTGGAGGCATCGCCGACGTTGCCACGCTGTACCCATCCCAGGAAAAGATTGCCGACGCCATCCACCGCCAGATCGAGATTGTGGACAAAGTTATCAGCGCTTGGCGGCAATATCTCACGCGGCACGCTCCATGCGCCAGAGGCAACATCGTAGCGCATGCTATACAAGCCATCCCACACATACGAACGCAGCACCACCGTCAAGATACCCTTCGCATCGACGGCAGGAAGGACGGCATTGAAAGATGTCCCGCCAGGCAAGCCCTTGATGGCGACGGAAGCAAGCCACGCCGATGCCGCCGCCACATACCGCGCCATCCAGACTGACTGCTGAGGGTCCGCCGCGTCGAACCACAGCACGTACACATTGCCGCTACCGTCGGCCACCATACTCAATGGGCCCATCCCCCCAAACATGTTCGCGGCCGAGTGGATGTTCACTGGTGCGCTCCAGTTCCCCGTCCGGTGATCCATGCGAGCGGCAAAGACAGTCGCAATGCCGCTTACATTGTGCTGCCAGACGACGGTCACATCGCCGGCTTTATCGACTGCCACCGTGGGTACGACACCTCCCGTGAAATACGGCATCTCTGCAAGCTGGCGGCTCGTCGCCCCCCAGGTTTGCGCAGCCGTCGTAAACGATCGGCTAACGGCCGCACTTAGGGGGCGGCCCGCCACGTCCTTGATACCGGTGGCAAAATTGAGCGTGTATTGGGTACCGCCAGGCAGTGCCACCGCAGGCTGCAGCCTGATTTCATTGCCGGATACGGACAGCGTGCCGGGCACAGGGTTGCCTTGCGGCCCGAGCAAGCTTACGCTGCTGGCATGGATCGAAACTGGATCGGGCGCCACGCTGAGCGTCGCGGCCAGGCCGCTGCCGCGCGATACCTGTGTGGCAGCATCGGCGGGCGTGCCGGACAACACGGCAAACGCCGGCTGTGGCGGCGTGATGACGGGTGGCGGGGGAGGCGGTGGCGTGTCCGGCGACGTTCAACTCCCTCCGCCACCGCAACCGGCCAGGAAAGACAGCGCCAGAATCAAGGTTACAACCAATGCACGTTGAGTCATATCTGTTTGTCATGAGAAGATTTTTGATTGCAAAATTATATATATTTATCAAATGCAAAAAAATGTATTTTTACGCAAAAAAAACCCTGCAAGTAATAAACTTGCAGGGCTTTGATGACAAACGTCGAATGACTGGATATTAGAATGGAATATCGTCATCCATATCCGAGAAGTTCGGTGCTGGCTTCGGTGCCGGGCGTGGCGCCGGTGCCGGGGCTGGGCGCGGAGCCGGTGCCTGGCGTGGGGCCGGGGCTTCGTAGCCGCCACCACCGCCGTAGCTGTCATCGCCACCGCCGGCGTCGCCGCCCATGCCGGAACGACCGCCCAACATTTGCATCTGTTCCGCGATGATGTCGGTTGCGTACTTCTCGACGCCGTCCTTGTCCGTGTATTTACGGGTTTGCAGACGGCCTTCGACGTAGACGGACGAACCTTTTTTCAGGTATTGGCCGACGATTTCCGCCAGGCGGCCGAAGAACGAGATACGGTGCCACTCTGTCAATTCTTTTTGTTCGCCCGTGTTGCGGTCCTTCGATTTGTACGAAGTGGCCACGGCGATGTTGGCGATCGCGTCGCCGCTAGGCATGTAGCGGATTTCCGGGTCACGGCCCAGATTGCCGACGATGATGACTTTGTTGACTGATGCCATGAATAACTCCTGATGAACTGCAGCGGGAGCCGGTGTCCCGCGCGTTAGTTTAGTGTACTAAACGAGGATTATAAGCGACCACGCGGCGCAAAGCACCCGCTTTCTGGCGGACGCCCTCTCCCGTGCGGCAGCACGTTTTTTTCACGGCAGGTGAAAACAAGAAACTTGAATACTGGTATTATATACAGTGTTTAAACGTCTGCACGCATCTGTATCAAACTTTGTCAGGGCACGTTCGCCTGGCGGCGCAATCCGCCCGTGGCTGCCCCAGGCATGCAGAGCAAAACCCGGCTATAGTTACAGGTTGACCCGTTGTGGCTCCTCATCCGCACCCAGGCACAATGCGCCGGCCGCACCACTCACTGAAAGCAAGGCAATCACATGGAACAGATCCGCATTCGCGGCGCTCGCACGCATAACCTCAAGAATATCAATCTCGATTTGCCGCGCAATAAGCTGATCGTGATTACCGGCTTGTCCGGCTCCGGCAAGTCTTCGCTGGCCTTCGACACCTTGTACGCGGAAGGGCAGCGCCGCTATGTCGAATCGCTGTCGGCCTATGCGCGCCAGTTCCTGCAATTGATGGAAAAACCCGACGTCGACCTGATCGAGGGTTTATCCCCCGCCATCTCCATCGAACAGAAGGCAACTTCGCACAACCCGCGCTCGACGGTGGGCACCGTGACGGAAATCCACGATTATCTGCGCCTGCTGTATGCGCGCGTGGGCACACCCTACTGCCCCGACCACCCGGAAAACGCGCTGGCGGCCCAGTCCGTATCGCAAATGGTCGACGCCGTGCTGGCCATGCCGGAAGACACCAAGCTGATGATACTGGCGCCCGTCGTCGCCAACCGCAAAGGCGAACATGTCGACCTGTTCGAGCAGATGCAGGCGCAGGGCTTCGTGCGCTTTCGCGTACAGAGCGGCACGCATGCGGCCAAGATCTATGAAGTCGATGACCTCCCAAAATTAAAGAAAACGGAAAAACACACGATCGACGTCGTCATCGACCGGGTCAAGGTGAACCAGGAGATCAAGCAGCGCCTGGCGGAAAGTTTCGAGACGGCTCTGCGTCTGGCCGATGGCCGCGCCATTGCCTACGAAATGGATACCGCCCAAGAACACGTGTACTCCAACAAGTTTGCCTGCAATGTGTGTGGCTATTCCCTGCAGGAACTGGAACCGCGTCTGTTCTCGTTCAACAACCCCATGGGCGCCTGCCCCGAATGCGACGGCCTGGGACACATTGAATTCTTTGACCCGAAACGCATCGTCGCGTTCCCGAATCTGTCGCTCGCTTCCGGCGCCGTCAAGGGCTGGGACCGCCGCAACCAGTTTTACTTCCAGATGCTGTCGAACCTGGCCGCGTATTACGAGTTCGACCTGGACATGCCGTTCGAGCAGCTGGACTTGAACTCACAGCAAGCCGTGTTGTACGGTTCCGGCAAGCAAGTGATTCCGTTTAGCTATGTCAACGAACGGGGCCGCACCGTCATCAAGGAACACACGTTCGAAGGGGTGGTCAACAATCTGCAGCGCCGCTACCGCGAGACGGATTCGATGGCCGTCAAGGAAGAGCTGGCCAAGTTCATCAATGAAAAATGCTGCCCCTCATGCGATGGCGCGCGACTGCGCGTGGAAGCGCGCTTCGTCAAGGTCGGCACAGGCAAGCAGCAACGGGCCATCTATGAAGTGGCGGAAAAACCGCTGCGCGAGACGCTGGAATTCTTTGAAAAACTGAAACTGACGGGCGCCAAGAAAGAGATCGCCGACAGGGTCGTCAAGGAAATCATTTCGCGCCTGAAATTTCTCAACAACGTGGGCCTCGACTACCTGTCTCTGGACCGCAGCGCCGACACGCTTTCCGGCGGCGAAGCACAGCGCATCCGCCTCGCATCGCAAATCGGCTCCGGTTTGACGGGCGTCATGTATGTGCTCGATGAACCGTCGATCGGCTTGCACCAGCGCGATAATGACCGCCTGATCGAAACCTTGAAACACTTGCGCGACATCGGCAACAGCGTACTGGTGGTCGAGCATGACGAAGACGCCATCCGCACGGCCGACTATATCGTCGACATGGGTATCGGCGCGGGCGTGCACGGCGGCGAAATCATCGCCGAAGGTACCCTGCCCGAGATCTTGAAGAACAAGAAATCGCTGACGGCGCAATACCTGAACGGCAAGCTGAAAATCGCCGTGCCCGCCAAGCGCCACGCCAGCAATCCGGAGAAGCAGCTGGTGATCACTGGCGCGACGGGCAACAACCTGAAAAAGGTGTCGCTGAGCTTGCCAGTGGGCTTGATGACGTGCGTGACGGGCGTGTCCGGTTCAGGCAAATCGTCGCTGGTCAACGATACATTGTATCCTGCCCTGTCGCGCCATTTGTATGGTTCGCAGACGGAACCGGCGCCGCACGATTCGATCAGCGGCCTGGAGCATTTCGACAAGGTCATTTCCGTCGACCAGGCACCGATCGGCCGCACGCCACGTTCGAATCCGGCCACCTACACGGGCTTGTTTACGCCGATCCGCGACCTGTTCTCCACCGTGCCGACAGCCAAGGAACGCGGTTACAGCGCGGGCCGCTTCTCGTTCAACGTCAAGGGCGGACGCTGCGAAGCGTGCCAGGGCGATGGCGTGATCAAGGTCGAGATGCATTTCTTGCCCGACGTCTACGTGCCATGCGACGTCTGCCACGGCAAGCGCTACAACCGCGAAACCCTGGAAGTGCAATACAAGGGCAAGAACATCACGGAAGTGCTGGGCATGACGGTGGAAGAGGCGCATGAATTCTTCAAGCCGGTGCCACTGATCGCGCGCAAGCTGCAAACCCTGCTCGACGTGGGCCTCGGCTACATCAAGCTGGGCCAGAGCGCCACCACCTTGTCCGGCGGCGAAGCGCAGCGCGTGAAATTGTCGCTGGAACTGTCCAAGCGCGACACGGGCCGCACCCTGTACATCCTCGATGAACCGACGACGGGCTTGCACTTCCACGATATCGACTTGCTGCTGAAAGTCATCCACCGCCTGCGCGACCAGGGCAACACCCTCGTCATCATCGAACACAACCTCGACGTCATCAAGACGGCCGACTGGATCGTCGACCTGGGCCCGGAAGGCGGCGCCGGCGGCGGCCAGATCATCGCCACGGGCACGCCGGAAGACGTGTCACTGAACCCGGCCAGCGTGACGGGCAAGTACCTGGGACCGCTGCTGAAGCAGTAACGACGGCAGCGCAATAAAAAACGGCGCGGATTGCTCATGCAATCCGCGCCGTTTCTCTTTTTGCTAGCACCCCAGTCATTGCCGGCGTGTCATTTATCGCACGCCAGTCTTTGCCGGCGTGTTTCTCCCCCACTACAACTCTCAACACCTGACAAGCTACTGCGCGGCGCGCTTTGCGGCCTGCGATGCTCACCGTACTAAAGTACGGTTGCGCTTCTTAGCCACAAATCACTGCCGCTCGCTACGCTTGTCAGGTGCCGCTTTACGTTAACTTACTTATGCACTCAGCCGCTTTTCCAGCGCAGCCTTGTTATCTGCCAATTCTTGCGGCAGATGATACGCGAGTTTTTCAAACAACTCCGTATGCAATTTCAATTCTTCCACCCACGCGGCCTTGTCGATCGAGGTGATGGTGTCGAACTGTTCCTGCGTGAATGGCAAGCCATCCCAGTTCAGGTCGCCATACTGCGGTGTCGTGCCGAACAGGTTTTCCACGCCGCCCGCCTTGCCTTCGATACGCTCGAGCATCCATTTCAGCACGCGCATATTGTCGCCAAAGCCAGGCCAGACGAATTTGCCAGCCTCGTCCGTACGGAACCAGTTGACGCAATAGATCTTCGGCAGGGCAGCCGGGTTGACCTTGCCCACCTTGACGCCCATGTCCAGCCAGTGCTGGAAGTAATCGCTCATGTTATAGCCGATAAACGGCAACATGGCAAATGGATCGCGACGCACGATGCCCATCTGGCCCACGGCCGCGGCCGTTGTTTCCGAACCCATGGTGGCGGCCATGTAGACGCCTTCGACCCAGTTGCGCGCTTCGGTGACCAGCGGCACGGTGGTCGAGCGGCGGCCGCCGAAGATGAAGGCCGAGATCGGCACGCCGGCCGGATCGTCCCAGGCTGCGTCGATCACGGGGTTTTGCGTAGCAGCAACCGTGAAGCGCGCGTTCGGGTGCGCCGCCTTGGTGCCGGACGCGGGCGTCCAGTCCTTGCCCTGCCAGTCGATCAGGTGGCTTGGTGCTTCTTTCGTCAAGCCTTCCCACCACACGTCGCCATCGTCCGTCAGCGCCACGTTGGTGAAGATCGTGTTGTCGCGCATGGACGCCATGCAGTTGTAATTGGTTTTTTCGTTCGTGCCCGGCGCCACGCCAAAATAACCGGCTTCCGGATTGATGGCGTACAAACGGCCGTCGGCGCCCGGCTTGATCCAGGCGATATCGTCGCCGATGGTAGTCACTTTCCAGCCGTTAAAACTTGCCGGCGGGATCAGCATGGCGAAGTTGGTCTTGCCGCAAGCGGACGGGAAGGCTGCCGCCACGTAGTGTTTCTTGCCTTCCGGCGATTCCACGCCGAGGATCAGCATGTGTTCGGCCAGCCAGCCGGGATTGTTATCGGCCGATTGCGCTTCCTGGTAGCCCATGTTCGAGGCGATGCGCAGGGCGAAACATTTCTTGCCCAGCAAGGCGTTGCCGCCGTAACCGGAACCGAAGGACCAGATTTCGCGCGTTTCCGGGAAATGCACGATGTACTTGGTGCTGTTGCACGGCCATTTCACGTCGGCCTGGCCGGCTGCCAGCGGTGCGCCCACGCTGTGCACGCATGGCACGAACTCGCCATCGGTGCCCAGCACGTCGTACACGGCACGGCCCATGCGGGTCATGATCTTCATGTTGACGGCGACATATGGCGAATCGGACAATTCCACGCCGATGTGCGCGATTGGCGAGCCCAGCGGGCCCATCGAGAACGGCACGACGTACATGGTGCGGCCGCGCATGCAGCCGTCGAACAGGCCGTTCAAGGTATGGCGCATTTCGCCTGGTTCGGTCCAGTTGTTCGTCGGGCCGGCCGCTTCTTTCGTTGCCGAGCAGATATACGTGCGGTCTTCGACGCGGGCCACGTCGCTCGGGTCGGAGCAGGCCAGGTAGGAATTCGGGCGCTTTTGCGCATTCAGTTTTTTCATGGTGCCACTGGCAACCATTTCGGCGCACAGGCGCTCGTACTCTTCTTGCGAACCATCGCACCAGTAGATGCGCTCTGGCTTGGTCAGCGCAGCAATGTCGGCCACCCAGTTGATCAGTTTCTGTTGTTTAATATAAGCTGGGACGTTGAGTGCGGCGACGCCACCCATGACGGGCTGATTCATATTACCTCCAATACCAATAAAAGAAATTCTGGTCGTTCTGCAAGACAGGCAGCATCGTTGAGAGGTGGCTGCGGCTCACTGCGGGCGGCGTGTTCACGCGGGCAGGGCTCTGGTGTCGTGTCAGCCGCGGCGTTCGCGCCAGCGGCATTTACCTGGATCATGCTCCCAGGCTGCAAGAACAGTTTGCGCTATAACTATAATCAGGAAGCTTCAAAAGTGCCGGCGATTGTACACCCGCCAAACAGCTATTCTCGCAAAAATGTAGGAGAATAGCTTGACTAATGTAGTAGGCTATTCAGCATTTCCCGTATCCTGTTATTTCCCTACCAAATCCTCACTAAAATCGGCCATCCACCATGAAAATTGCCATACTTGATGATTACCAGGATGCCGTGCGCGGCCTCGATTGTTTCCAGTTACTCGACGGCCATGAGGTCAAAGTGTTCAGCAATACGGCGCGGGGCCTAGGCCAGCTGGCGATCCGTCTGGCGCCGTTCGATGCGCTGGTGCTGATCCGTGAGCGCAGCAGTTTCAACCGGGCCTTGCTGTCGAAACTGCCGAATCTGAAACTGATTTCGCAAACGGGCAAGGTCAGCGGACACATCGATGTGCCGGCCGCCACCGAGCTGGGCATCGCCATCGCGGAAGGCATCGGCTCGCCCACGGCGCCAGCCGAACTGACGTGGGCGCTGATCATGGCGGCGCAGCGCAAGATCGTGCCGTACGCGCAACATTTACAGGAAGGGCTGTGGCAAACGTCATCTATCGCGCCGGCGCGCAACACGCTCGGCACGGTATTGAAAGGGCGCACCCTGGCGATCTGGGGCTACGGCAAGATCGGTCAATTGATCGCCGGCTATGGCCGCGCCTTCGGCATGACCATCCTCGTGTGGGGCAGCGAAGCGAGCCGCGCGGCAGCCGTGGCGGCAGGCGATACGGCGGCGACATCGCGTGCAGCCTTCTTCGAGCAGGCAGACGTGCTGAGCTTGCACCTGCGCCTGTCCGACAGGACGCGCGGCCTGGTCACAAACGAGGACCTGGCGCGCATGAAACCGACTTCCCTGTTCGTCAACACCAGCCGCGCCGAACTGGTCGCCGATGGGGCACTGGAAGCGGCACTGCCGCAGGGACGCCCGGGCGCCGCGGCGCTGGACGTGTTTACGGACGAGCCGCTGCCGCCAGGCTCGCCATTGCTGCTGCTGCCGAACGTGCTGGCCACGCCACACCTGGGCTACGTCGAGCGTGACAGCTATGAACTGTATTTCCGCTACGCCTTGCAAAACATCGTCGATTTTGCGCAAGGTCAATGCACGCGCCTGCTCAATCCCGAGGCATTGCAACACGCGCGGCAAGCCCCTCAGGAGCGCTGAAAGCCCTTCAACAAATCGGGCTCGCCCGTGATGCGGATGGCGGGTGCGGGCAGCACGTGCCGGCCGCGCCACAGGCCGGCCCAGCCGGGCGGCCAGGCGATGTCCGGCCCACCGTACGGTGCCACGCCGGCGCGCACGGCGACGACCGGCACGGGCGGCATGTCTTGCAAGGGCTCGCCTGGCGTGCGCTGCATGTCCAGGCTGTACATGTAATTGGGCAATAAAGCATCGCAGACGCGGCCAAACCAGTTGCTATGGTCGTCGTCGCGCCCTAGCGCCTGCGCCAGGCCTTGCGGATCGAAACGGGCCAGGGCATCGATCAGCTCGCCAGTGGTGGCGCCGGGCGTATCGCCCCAGCCCATCACGGGGTTGACGTTGTAATCGGCGCCCGAGCCGTACCAGCCTTCGCGCCAGGGCCGCTGCATCCAGTCGCGCGGCCCCGCAAACAAATGCCAGCGCCAATGCAGGCCGGACGGCTTGGGCCAGGAATACAGATACAGTTTTTGATAGCCAGCCTGGTGCAGCTCGCGCACCATGGCCATCAGGCGTGCATGCGGCATGCGGTCCGGCGGCGCGCGGCGAAACAGGATCGCTTCGCCATCGGCGAATTGCACGTCATCGGTCGACAGGTTCAGGTCCAGGGTCCGCGCTTCGCTGCCGAAACGGGCGGCAATCCAGCCCGTCAGCAAATTGACGGACGTAATCACCCCGTAGCCGCGGTGGCGGTGAAAAATGACGGTGCCGGGAGCGAGCGCTTTCATACGGAGTCGGGGTGGCAGGCAAACAAAGAAACCAGTGTACTCACAGATGGCCAAATTTTCCAGATGCGGCGCGGTAGCAGGGCGGCAGGCACGCTGCCCCATCTGCGGCGGCATTCACGCAACGGTGCCAATCCACGCTATCATGCGCGTCATTCTCCACTGACATCGTGACCACATCATGACTTTGCGCATACTCGCCACTGGCGGCACTTTCGACAAACACTACAACGAATTGAACGGCACCCTGGGCTTTTCCGACAGTCATTTGCCGGCAGCGATTGCCCGTGCGCGCATGACGGCGCCCGTGGCGCTGGAGCAACTGCCCCTGCTCGATTCGCTCGACATGCAGGATGCAGACCGCCAGCGCGTGCTGGCCTCATGCCGCGCGGCACAGGAAAAAGCCATCGTCATCATCCATGGCACCGACACCATGCGCGAAACGGCGCAAGTGCTGGGCGCGGCGAACCTGCAACAGACGGTGATCTTGACGGGTGCCATGATTCCCTACGAAATTGACAACTCCGATGCCTTGTTCAACCTGGGCTTTGCCTGCGGCGTGGCGCAAACCTTGCCAGCCGGCGTGTACGTGGCCATGAATGGTCAGATCTTTGCTTGGGACAATGTGCAAAAGAACCGCGCCGCCGGCGTATTCCAGCCCTTGTAAGCCGTTGGCAGAACAGGGGGCCAAAGCAGACCGGCACTCGTTCAGACTGACACTTTGTCACAATTTAACAAGCCCGCTTTCAGCGGGCTTTTTTACATTTTTTCACATTACATAAATTCTGCGAATTCACGGATTTCATCAAATTATTGCAGGCAAAACATTGAATTGCCAATATAATAATTTTATGTTGTAAAAAAACGCCATCGAACATTTTTAAAAACACAGATATCTTTAAATATAAAGCTGTGATTTAACAATTAAATTAAATATTCTTCTGTATCTATAATTAATTGCCAAATCCGACACGGTTGATATGCATTTTTTCTTGCTGAGACGACATAATGTTCGCCTCGACAAGTCAAAAGTGCATTTATAACAATATTGCGCTAAGTAGTCTTCCACTTCCCACCGACGTGGTTCCGCCTACCGTACACGAGCACCGCTGGCCATCTACCCGATGGCCAGAGCGGTGCTCGTGTACTGCTTGTCGTTATTAAAACTACTACGGAGTAATTGTTACAATGGCATTTAAAGAAAAAATTGGCGTACGCAGCGTACGACTGGCCCTGACCGTTCTGGCAGGTAGCGTCTTGTTCTCTGGCCAATCCATGGCGGACGAAGCAATTCAAAAAGTTGAAATCACCGGTTCGAGTATCAAGCGTATCGCTGTCGAAGGCGCACTGCCTGTGCAGCGCCTGTCGCAAGAAGCGATCGCCAAATCGGGCGCCACTTCGGTAGCCGACCTGATCCAGGCCCTGCCCGCCATGCAAGGCTTCACCATCGGCGCAGTCGCCGCAGGTTCCGACTCGGGTGGCAATACCAGTGCTTCGCTGCACGGTATCGGCGAAACCTACACCCTGGTGCTGTTGAACGGCCGCCGTATCGCGCCACAAGGCTCCGGCACCACGGTCAACCTGAACGCCATTCCGATGAGCGCCGTTGAGCGCGTCGAAATCCTGACCGACGGCGCTTCGGCCCTGTACGGCTCGGACGCCATCGCCGGCGTGCTGAACTTCATCCTGAAAAAAAACCAGCAAGGCGCCACCCTGGAAGCCACCTACGGCGGTCCGGAAGACAAGGGCGGCAACGCCTGGAACACCAGCGTCACCTACGGTTTCGGCGACCTGGACGAAGACCGCTTCAACGTGCTGGTATCGTACCGCCACGACGAGCAGTCGAAACTGGTAGCGACCGACCGCACGTTCGCCGATAGCTCGTACCTGAAATTCGCCCGCGGCGGCAAGAACTACATCTGGGACCGTACCAGCACCTCGGCCTCGCCGGCAGGCGCCACTGTTGCCTACAACAAGAGCACCACTTCGACGGCCTTCACACCGTATCTGAAACAAAACAACGGAAATTGCCCTGACAATTCCCACGTCACGACCAGCAATCGCAACGCCTGCGGCTTCGACACCGGCTCCACCGTGGAAATCGTGCCGCAATCGAAACGCGACAGCCTGTTTTCCAAAGCCACGTACAAGCTCAATGACAGCCTGAACGCGTTTGCCGAACTGGCCTATTCGCGCTACGACCTGACGGCGCGTATCGCCGCCAACCCGATCCCCATCTCGATCGCGCAAACGGTGAAAGACCCTGTCACCGGCGTTGAGAAGCTGGTGTTCAACAATCCGGCCGCCTACGCGAATTACGTGCAACCTTACCTGTCGCCAGCGCAACAGGCAGACATCAAATCGATCACGGCCAACTACCGCAGCACCGATTTCGGTTTGCGTGCAAGCCAGACCGTTACCCAAACCAAGCACATGGTGGTGGGCGTGGAAGGCGAACTGGGTGCGTGGAACTTCGAAAGCGGCCTGACCTGGTCGCAAAACTCGATCGACGAGCGCTACACCGGCGGTTACCAGAAAAACCAGGCCTTCAAGGACATCCTGGCCAATGCGGACTTCGATCCCTTCGCAGTAACGCAAAAGCCATCCGTGCAAGCACAGATCGCCGGCGCGCAATTCATCGGTTCGGTGCGTACCGCCTCGACCACGATGCGCGGCGTCGACACGCACGGCTCGCGTGAATTGTTCTCCTTGCCAGGCGGCAAGGCCAGCCTCGGTATCGGCGGCGACTACCGCACCTACCGCTATGAGCAGTCGCCAGGCGCCACCGGCGACGACATCTACAGCTTCAACACGAAGGCCGCCTACGACATGAGCCGCGACACCTACGGCGCCTTCGTCGAGTTGCTGGCGCCGCTGGCCAAGTCCTTCGAAATGACCGTTGGTGGCCGTTACGACGCTGTCAAGGCGATCGATGACAAGCTGAACAACAAAACTGTCGGCAAAAAAGATAGCGCCAATACTTACAAGGTATCGGCACGCTGGCAGCCAGTACAAACCGTGCTGATCCGCGGTTCCTACGGCACGGGCTTCAAGGCGCCAAGCATGCTGGACATTGCCCAGCCACTGGTCACTGCCGGCTTTACCGCCAAGAAATTTGATTGCCCATACCCAGGCACCAAGCTCTGCCGCGGCGAAACCACGCAATACAATGCCATGTCGGAAGGCAATCCTGAACTGCAATCGGAAAAATCGAAACAGTTCACCCTGGGCTTCCGTGTCGAGCCTAGCGCCGCCTTCTCGTTCGGCGCCGACCTGTGGGACGTAAAACTGCGCAATGCCGTCTCGGAAATCACCGAAGAGCAGGCATTTGCCGATCCGGTCAAGTACGCCACGAGCTTCACGCAATATGTCGAACCGTCGACCGGCAATGCCTACTACGCGTTCAAGAAACTGTCGGTCAACATCGGCAAGAAGGAATACCGCGGTATCGACTGGGATCTGTCGGCCAACCACAAGTTTGACTTCGGCAAGCTGACCGCCCAATTGAGCGGCACGCACATGTTGCATGCCAACTACACCAAAGCAGGCAGCGACAACGTGTACACCAGCAACATGAACTTCTTCGGCGACACCAACGAAGTCACGTTCCGCAACCTGATGAAGCTGACGACGACCCTGGATACGGGCCGCCTGAGCAACACGGTAACGGTCAACTACCGTAACGGCTACACCGATGCAGCCGCGACCGTGTATGACGTAGCAGCCGCAAAAGAAGTGAAGGGTTTCCGCCTGCAAGTACCGTCGTACACCACGTTCGACTGGCAAGCACGTTTCGCCTTTGACAAGCAAACCACGATCCGCGCAGGCATCAAAAACCTGTTCGACCGTGCACCACCGCTGTCGCTGCGCGCTTCGTCGGGCCACCAGGTCGGCTTCGACCCACGCTACGCCGATCCAATGATGCGTTCGTTCTACATCACCGGCAACTACAAGTTCTAATTTGACGTCGTAAATTAGCTGGTCTCGAAAGCGCCTTGCACTTTACCGTGCAGGGCGCTTTTTTCTTGCGCCCGCAGATTGCACAGGCGAAAAAAAAGGAGCCGCAGCTCCTTTTTCGTCACAGCATGACCGCGCTTACGCCGTCGCTTCGCCGCCCAGGGCTTCGACCACGTCGGCCATCAGCTTGCTCAGTTCGCCCGTCATCAACATCACGTCGCCGTCGAAACGCTCTTCGTCGTTCTTCGTGCTCGATTCCGTTTCCTTGATCACGTCCAGCGGCTTGACGCTCTTGATGGCCAGCGATTCCGTCAGCACGAACGAAATCTTGTCGTTCCACGTCATCGCCAGGCGCGTGCACTGCTTGCCGGCCGCGATGTGGCGGCGCACGTCGTCCGCTTCCAGGGTGTGGCGCACGTAGCGCACAGTGGCCTTGCTTTCGCCCGTGGCGCGCAATTCCGTATCCATGTCGACCGTGAAGCCGGCAGGCGCGTCGTCGGCCTGCAGCCATTCCGTCATCACCGCCACGGGCGAGCGCTGCACGCGCAGGCTTTCCAGCGGCAATTTGTCGACGGCTTTCAACAGCAGCTTGATGACTTCATCGGCCTTTGCCGGGCTGGCGGCATCGACCACCAGCCAGCCATTGACGGGGTCGATCCACGTCCAGACGTTGCTGCGGATGCTGAAGGCGCGCGGCAGCAACTCGTCGGCCACGCGTTCCTTCAATTCCTTCATGGCTTTCTTGCCAGGCGCAAAGCCTTGCGCTTCTTCCATCTCGGCAGCGCGGGCCTTGGCCACCTGATTGATGACGGTCGCTGGCAGCAGTTTCTTTTCCGTGCCCAGCAAGATCAGCATCTGCTTGTTGACCACGTGGACCAGGCCGCCGTTCGGGCGTGGCGTATCCCAGCCCTGGCGCATCAGATCCATGCTGGTCGCCGGCGTAAATTTGTTCGAGGACAAGGCCTCTTCCAGTTGTTCTGGCGTATAGGCCCATGGTGCGGGCAGGCGGTAAATCTGAAGATTCTTGAACCACATAGTTTTTGTCTTCCGTTTGTTTCAGTAGTGCCAGGGGAACGCCATTCTACACTTTCGACACGGGAATGCCGTCAAAAGCGCGGACTGGCGCGGTGTTGTTGATGCATGGGGAATGCCGCTACAGGGCGGGAAACAGCTCCGCCTGGGCCGGCGCCTGCCGCGTCACGATGGCCGGATCGGACAAGGTCGAGATGCGCACGCCCAGCAGGCGGATTTTCTTTTCAAATGGCACGCGCCGCAGGCAATCGCGGCTGGCGCGCAGGATGGCGGCGGCGTCCGCCGTGGCGCTGGGCAAGGTGATGTCGCGCGTGACGGTGCTGAAATCCTCGAAGCGCAGCTTGATGCCCACCGTGCGACCCGCCAGCGATTGCTTGTCGAGGTCGCCCGCCACGCGCGTGCACAGGCTTTCCAGCTTTTCCGACAGGGTGGCGCGGTCGCGCACCACCTGCAAGTCGCGCTCGAACGTCGTTTCGCGGCTGACGGACTTGGTTTCCCGGCTCGTCTGCACAGGCCGGTCATCGATGCCCAGCGCCGCCTGGCGCAGCCAGCCCGTGTACAAGTCGCCAAACTGCGTGCGCAGCATGGCCATGTCGGCCCGGGCCAGCTCGCCGATGGTGACTATTCCCAGGGCCTCCAGCTTGGCCGTCGCCTTCGGGCCGATGCCATTGATCTTTTTCGCCGGCAAGGGCCACACGCGCGCTTCGATATCCTCGGGCTGCAAAATGGTGAGACCGTCCGGTTTTTCCAGGTCGGAACAGATTTTTGCCAGCAATTTGTTGGAGGCCAGGCCAATCGAACACGACAGGCCCGTCGCCTCGGACACGGCCGCCTTCAGGCGCGCCGCCATGGCCGGCGCCTGCTCGCCATACTCCGTCAGGTCGACATAGATTTCATCGATGCCCACGTTCTGGATGATGGGGCACAGCTGGGCCACGGCCTGCTTGAAGCGCGCCGAATACTCGCGGTAAGCTTCG
Source organism: Janthinobacterium sp. PLB04 (assembly GCF_021165895.1). NCBI lineage: Bacteria > Pseudomonadati > Pseudomonadota > Betaproteobacteria > Burkholderiales > Oxalobacteraceae > Janthinobacterium > Janthinobacterium sp. PLB04. Next base: position 67,077 of record NZ_CP088968.1, read on the forward strand.
AAGTCGGCCGGCAACAGGATGCTGTCGGGCGCCAGCTTGGCCGCCTTCATGATGCCCATGGCGGAAAACACGCCAAACGCGCGCGCCGCATAGGTCGACGTGGTGACGACGCCGCGCCCCACGTAATCGCGCATGCGCGCAAACTGCCGTGTGCCATCTTCCTGCAACACGGGCTGCTGCAAGCGCCCGCCTCCGATGACGACGGCTTCGCCGCGCAGTTCCGGATATTTTAATAGTTCCACTGAGGCAAAGAAGGCATCCATGTCCAGGTGGGCAATCCAGCGGCGGGTTTCAGGCAATGTAAGGGCAGATGTGGTCAAGGGCACCTCGCGGCGGGATGCGGTCGGATACTGTAATTATATACAGTATCACTGCAAATGTCCGTGGATGCAAGCCCCGGGACAGTATTGACTGAAATCATGATTGGCTTTTCTATTTAGCAAGAATAGAATCGCTGCACAACAACGAAACCTAGGGAGTTGCCTTGTCCACAGCACATCACGCTTCGCGCCGCCGGTCCGCCTGGTTATCCATCCTGCCGGCCCTGCTTCTGTCCACGCTATCGCCATCCGCGCTGGCCGACACCAGCCCCCTCGCCAACGCGCCTGTCGCCGCCAAGACAGCCTGGCAGGAAACGCGCCACGGCACCGTCGTCACGGACGACTACCGCTGGCTGCAAAAGAAAACCGATCCTGCCGTGATCGATTACCTGAATGCGGAAAACGCCTACACGGCCGCCGTCACGGCCCCGATCCAGCCGCTGGCCGACAAGGTGACTGCGGAGGTCAAGGGCCGCATGCAGGAAGTGGACCTGTCCGTGCCTGCGCGCCAGGGCAATTTCTACTATTACACGCGCACGGAAGCGGGCAAACAATACCCGATTCACTGCCGCCGCCCCGTCGGCACGAACGGCGCCTACGATGCGCAGGCGGCTGAGGAAATCTTGCTGGACCAGAATCAATTGGCCGAAGGCCAGAAGTTCTTTGCCGTGCGGGCATTCAGCATCAGCCCGAATGAACAGTTGCTGGCCTACACTACCGACACGACGGGTTTCCGCCAGTACGAGCTGCATGTCAAGGACTTGAAGACGGGCAAGTTGCTGGGCGATACCATGCCTCGAGTCACGTCCCTGGCCTGGGCGGCGGACAATGCGACCCTGATGCTGACGCAGGAAGACGCCACCACCAAGCGCGCGGACCGATTGTTCCGCCTGCCGCTGGGCGGCACCTTGCAGCAGGTCTACCACGAGCCGGTGGAACAGTTCGCCATCGGCGTAAGCCGCACGCGCGACCATCGCTACTTTGTGCTCACCGCGCGCAGCACGGATACGAGCGAAGTGCTGCTGCTGCCAACGAGCACGCCGCAAGGCACCTTTCAATCCGTGCTGAAACGTGAAAAAGGCCACCGCTACGGCATCGAGCACCGCGATGGCCAGCTGTATATTCTGACCAACAAGGAGGCGAAGAATTTCCGTGTCGTCAGCGCGCCGCTGTCCGCGCCGCAGCCGAAGAACTGGAAGACCGTCGTGCCGCACAACAAGGATGCCGTGATCCAGTCCATCGACGTCTTCCAGGGCTACCTGGTGGTGATGGAAAAGGCCCGTGCCCTGAACCGCGCGCGCATCCTTGATTTCGCGCATAAAAATTGGAAAACGGTGCAGTTCGACGACCCCGTCTACCTGGCGACCTCCGTCGGTACGCCGGAATTTTCCTCCACGCAATTTCGCATGTCCTACCAGTCGCCCGTCACGCCGCCCACCATCATCGACGTCAGCATGCAAGACGGCAAGCGCACGGTGCTGAAGCAGCAGGAAATCGTCGGCGGCTTTGACGGCAGCCGCTACACCACGCAGCGCCTGTGGGTGAAGGCGCGCGATGGCGTGCAAGTACCGCTGTGGATCGTCTACAAGAAAGGCGTCAAGCTCGACGGTTCCGCGCCGCTGCTGCTGTACTCGTATGGTTCGTATGGCATTTCCACGGAAGCCAGTTTTGCCATCAGCCGCATCAGCCTGCTGGACCGTGGCGTCATCTATGCGCAGGCGCATATCCGTGGCGGTACGGACATGGGCGAAGCCTGGCATGAAGACGGCATGCTGATGAAGAAGAAAAACACCTTCAATGACTTCATCGACAGCGCCGACTACCTGGTGCGCGAAAAATGGACCAGCCCGAACCGCCTGATCATCCAGGGCGGCAGCGCGGGCGGCTTGCTGATGGGCGCCGTCGTCAACATGCGCCCGGACCTGTTCCACGCCGTGCATGCGGCCGTGCCGTTTGTCGACGTGATGAACACCATGATGGACGCCAGCCTGCCGCTGACGACGGGCGAGTACCTGGAATGGGGCGACCCGAACCAGAAGGCGGCCTACGATTACATGCTCAGCTACTCGCCGTACGACAACATTGCGCGCAAGAATTACCCAGCCATGCTGGTGACGACGGGCCTCAACGACAGCCAGGTCATGTACTGGGAACCGGCCAAGTATGTGGCCAAGCTGCGCGCGTATAAAACGGATGGCAATCCCCTGCTGCTGAAAACAAATATGGGCGCCGGCCACGGCGGCGCCTCGGGCCGCTATAACGCCATCGCCGAGAATGCGTTCAATATGGCGTGGATGCTGTCGCAATGGGGTATTACAGAGTAAAGTGAAAAAAGCGCTTGCAGAAGGATTTCGCCCGTCCTATAATAGCGCCTCTTCCAGACGTGGTGACAAACGTCGGGATGGTTTTCTGAGACAAGCAACGGGTGCTTAGCTCAGTTGGTAGAGCGGCGCCCTTACAAGGCGTAGGTCGGGAGTTCGAGCCTCTCAGCACCCACCAAATCAGAAAACTGTCCAGTGCTTCATGGATCAGCAATACAGATCATACGAGCTTGGAGTGGTAGTTCAGTTGGTTAGAATACCGGCCTGTCACGTCGGGGGTCGCGGGTTCGAGTCCCGTCCGCTCCGCCAATAAAAGAAAAGCCCTTTGGTTCTCTGAACCGAAGGGCTTTTCCCATTTCAGAAGCAGAAAAAGCGTCAACCCTCCCTCGCCCCGAATATTTTTGCGTTTTTCAGCAAAAAAAAGCTTTTATCCCATAAGAATAGTTGCACAAGCACGAAAGCGCCCCCTATAATAGTGCCTCTTCCAGACGTGGTGACAAACGTCGGGATAGTTTTCTGGGTATGCGGGTGCTTAGCTCAGTTGGTAGAGCGGCGCCCTTACAAGGCGTAGGTCGGGAGTTCGAGCCTCTCAGCACCCACCACCAATACAGAAAATTATCCAGTGCTTCATGGATCAGCAACACAGATCATACGAGCTTGGAGTGGTAGTTCAGTTGGTTAGAATACCGGCCTGTCACGTCGGGGGTCGCGGGTTCGAGTCCCGTCCGCTCCGCCAATAAAAGAAAAGCCCTTTGGTTCCCAGAACCGAAGGGCTTTTCCCATTCTGGGAGCGCAAATGCACTAGAATCAGCGCTCTTGCTGACTCTGCCGCTCCTGCCTTGATGCGCTTGCCCCGTAGTACTCATCCCTATATCGCTCTGCGGCTGCGCCTGGCCCATCATGCTTTGCTGCAATTTGCCGCCAGCCTGACCAGTTCCATGGAAATCTTCTTTTTCCTGGCCGGCCCCGTCTTGCTGGGCTTGCTCAGCGTCATCGCCTTGCCCGGCTTTCTCGCCGTGGGCCTGCCCTGGCCCGCCGCCCTGGGCCTGCTGGGCGGGCAAGCGTTGCTCACATGCCTGCCCGCCTGGCTGCTGCGCAAGCGATTGTTGCCGGCCCCCCTCGCCGCCTGGCTGCGCCAGCTGCCCTTGCCGCCGCGCCTGCGCTGGCAAGCCGACGTCGCCGTGGCCGGACTGCTGATGCTGCCGCTGGGCCTCGCCTATGCCGTCTCGGCCAGCATCTGGCTGGCGCAGTCGCCTCCCTGGCTGCGCCCGATTGCCGCGCCCGGCATCGCTGCCACCATCACCGTCTGGCTGCTGGCCTGGCTGTTGACAACGCTCATCGTGGCGCAGCGCCTGCGCGCGCCGCAGCCCACACAAAGGGCACGCCCGCCAACGATGACCGCGTATGTGCCGCAACGGCCCCGCTGGCGCACGGTGTTCCTGTGGCGTCAGCTGTTCTGGCTGCCGTTCTGGCGCAATGACAATGTGATCGGCCTGCAGCAAAGCGTGCTGCTGGCCACGGCTGGAACCAGCATGCTGGCCTGGCTGCTGCACACACCGCTCGTGCCTGCGCCACTGCTCGGTTTGCTGGCCAGCGCCAGCCTGGTCATTCTGACGGACCGGGGCGACAAGGCCGTGCGCGAGCAGATCGCCGTGCTGCGCCCCACGCTGAACGCCTGGCCCATGGCCAGCACGGCCTTGACGCGCCTGGCTTGCGCGGCCAGCCTGCTGCCGCCGTTTGCCGTGCTGCTGGCAGGCGCCGTCTTGCTGTACGCCACCGATCCCGCCGCCCTCCAGCGGCGCGTCACCGGCGTCTACGCCATCACCGCCAGCCTGGCCCTGCTGGCCATCGTTGGCCTGCCCCGCCTCACGGCGCGCGGGCGTGTCGCCCTCGTCATCCTGTCCATCCTTGCCTTGAGCGCCATCGGAAGCGAATTATGGAATTGAACCTGTCGTCCCCCACCCTGCAGATCGAACACCTCGATTTCCACTTCCCCACGCACAGCGTCTTCCAGGGCTGCAATCTGCAATTCGGCCCCGGCATCACCTGGCTGCGCGGCGCGAACGGGGCCGGCAAGACGACCTTGCTGAAGCTGGCAGGCGGCGCCCTGCTGCCCGCGCGCGGCGCCATCCGCCTGGACGGTATCGACAGCGGCTTCATGCCGCTGGCCTACCGCGCGCAAGCCTTCTATTGTGGCGGCGACGTGCCAGCCCTGCCCTGGCTGCAAGTGCACGAATTTCTCGACCTGCACCTGGCCCTGTATCCGGGCAGCGACCAGTCCCTGCTGAACGACGAGCTGAGCGCGTTTGCCATGACGTCGACCTTGCAGCAAAGCATCAACGCCCTGTCCCTGGGCCAGCATAAAAAACTGCAACTGGCGCTGGCCCTGGCCTTGCCCGTGCGCCTGCTGCTGATCGATGAACCGTTCAACGGCCTCGATGCGGCGGCCATGCTGCACCTGCGCGCGCGCCTGGCCGATCCGGCCCGCCTGGCGCGCCAGTGCATCGTGCTGACCAGCCACCTGGCGCCGGATGTGCCGCTGGCAGCCACGGTGGAAATATAGACAGGAAATACAGCTTTGCAGATCGACCAAGGACAGCTTACGATGCCGTGTTGCAAAATCCGGCGATCCCGGTGCAGCCATTACCCATAACACGGCGCGCTTATTCACCGCGCCAGGCTTATTCTTGGAGATTACTATGTTGAACACCCACCGCAGCGCCCTGGCGATTTTGTGCGCCGCCTTCGCCGCCTCGGCCATCGCGGCCGGTCCGACAGGCACGCCCGCCGACTATGGCAGCAGCGCCCCGCACGCCGCCGCCCAGCGCAGCATCGACCTGCAGCCCGACACGCGCCACATCAACGTCACGCACGGCGAAACCGTCACCATCGCGCGCGCCGGCCAGCGTTTTACGTGGCACGTGCAAACCTTCAGCAACAAGACCGTCTTCGCCCTGGCCGACATCGCGCCGAAGGACATGCCCGTCGATGGGATTCAAGTGTATGTGGCCGGCAATCCCCTGTACGCGGGTAGCTGATCTCCTGCGCCCATAAAAAAACCGGAACCACCTTGCGGCGTTCCGGTTTTTTTTGATACGGCTCAATAGTTACGCCGTCAGTGCTTCCTTGGCGGCAGACTCTTCGACCACTTCCTCGTCATCCGAGCGGATCAGGTGGTCAAAGGCGGACAAAGCTGCCTTGGCGCCTTCGCCGGTGGCGATGATGATCTGCTTGTACGGCACCGTGGTGACGTCGCCGGCCGCAAACACGCCGGGGATCGAAGTCTGGCCACGTGCATCGACTTCGATTTCGCCGTGGCGCGATAACGCTACCGTGCCTTTCAGCCACTCCGTGTTCGGCACCAGGCCGATTTGCACGAAGACGCCTTCCAGCTCGACCTTTTTCGACTCGCCGCTGACCCGGTCCGTGTAGCTCAGGCCATTGACGATCTTGCCGTCGCCGTGGATTTCGGTGGTTTGCGCCGACGTGATCACGGTCACGTTAGGCAAGCTGTGCAGCTTGCGTTGCAGCACCGCATCGGCGCGCAGTTCCGCGCCGAATTCGATCAGGGTCACGTGCTTCACCAGGCCGGCCAGGTCGATCGCCGCTTCCACGCCCGAGTTGCCGCCGCCGATCACGGCCACGCGCTTGCCCTTGAACAGCGGACCATCGCAGTGCGGGCAGTAGGCGACACCGTGGTTGCGGTATTCCTTCTCGCCCGGCACGTTGATTTCGCGCCAGCGGGCACCAGTGGCGAGGATGACGGTCTTGGCTTTCAAGATGGCGCCATTGGCCGTTTCAATCTGCACCAACTTGCCTGGCGTCAATTTCGCGGCGCGCTGGGTGTTCATGATGTCGACTTCGTATTCCTTGACGTGCTGTTCCAGCGCCATGGCGAACTTCGGACCATCCGTTTCCTTGACCGAAATAAAATTCTCGATGGCAAGGGTGTCGAGCACCTGGCCGCCGAAACGCTCGGCCAGCACGCCCGTCTTGATGCCTTTGCGGGCCGCGTAGATGGCCGCTGCCGCGCCGGCAGGGCCGCCGCCGACGATCAGTACATCAAAGACGTCTTTCTTGTTCAACGCTTCCGCCTGGCGTGCACCGGCGTTGGTGTCGAGCTTGGCGAGGATTTCCTCGACATTCGTGCGTCCCTGGCCAAAGTGTTCGCCATTCAGGAACATCATCGGCACGGCCATGATCTGGCGCGCTTCCACTTCTTTCGGGAATACGCCGCCATCGATGGTGGTGACCTTGATGCGCGGGTTGATCACAGCCATGGCATTCAATGCCTGCACCACTTCCGGGCAGTTATGGCAGGAGAGCGAAATAAATGTTTCAAACTCGTAATCGCCGTCGAGGTTGCGGATCTGCTCGATCACGGCGTCGTCGAACTTGATGGTGTGGCCGCCCACTTGCAGCAGCGCCAGCACCAGCGAGGTAAATTCGTGGCCCAGCGGCACACCGGCGAAACGCACGCCGATGTCGGAGCCGGTACGGTTGATGCTGAAGGACGGGGCCCGTACGCCAGCGTCAAGGCGCTCGACCAGCGTGATCTTGTCGCTCAACAGGACTATCTCCTGGAGCAATTCCTTCATCTCGCGGGCTTTTGCGCTGTCATCGAGAGAGGCGACCAGCTCAAGCGGATACACCACTTTTTCCAGGTAGGATTTCAGTTGGGTTTTGAGGGTTGCATCTAACATGATTTTTTCTTCCTTTACAAATATTTAGGCGAATGCCGGGCCGGACGCCCGGTCCGGCATCGCGGTAACTACTTGTTTGCTACGTGCTGCATCGAGACTTAGATCTTGCCAACCAGGTCCAGCGATGGGGTCAGGGTTGCTGCGCCTTCCGTCCATTTGGCTGGGCAAACTTCGCCTGGGTGAGCGGCAACGTATTGAGCTGCCTTAACTTTGCGCAACAGTTCCGATGCGTCACGGCCGATGCCGTTGTCATGCACTTCCAGTACTTTGATGAAACCGTCCGGGTTGATGACGAAAGTACCGCGCAGTGCCATGCCTTCTTCTTCGATCATGACTTCGAAGTTGCGCGACAGGGTACCGGTTGGGTCGCCGATCAGTGCGTATTGCACTTTCTTGATCGCGTCCGAGGTGTCGTGCCATGCTTTGTGCGCGAAATGCGAATCGGTCGAGATGCCGTAGACATCGACGCCCAGCTTCTGGAATTCAGCGTGGTGATCGGCCAGATCTTCCAGTTCGGTTGGGCAAACGAAGGTGAAGTCGGCTGGGTAGAACACGAATACCGACCACTTGCCTTTCAGCGACGCTTCCGTCAGGTCGACGAATTTGCCATTGTGGAATGCGGTTGCCTTGAATGGTTTAACTTGGGTATTGATGAGCGACATAGTCATTTCCTCTCGTGTGGTGAATCAGTAAGACCCTAGTGTAAGGGGTTTTATTCCATATGCAAAATTGATTGTCACAATAGTTTCAATTAGTTTTAGCTATCACGACGCCATGGGAACTCCATGATAGGCAGTTCCCACAGGATTGGATAGCGGTGACAGTGGATACCCCTGCCACCGCCAGGTGTTTAGTTCTTCAGTTCGTCCGGTACCTTGCCGCCGTTTTCCGCCAGCTTGATCATCACCTGGCGGTGCAGCCAGATATTCATGCTGGCCGAATCATTGGTGTCGCCCGTGAAATGCAGCTCTTGCGCCAGTTCCTTGCGCGAAGCCAGGCTGCTGTCGAGTTGAAGCAGTTTCATCAGGTCGACGATGGATGTGCGCCAATTGAGTTTTTCCGCGTTCTTGCTGGCCAGGTCGACCAGCACCACTTCCACGTCCACCACGGGCACGGCAGCCGCTGGCGCAGCAGGTGCAGGTGCGGCCGCCGGTGCTGCGGCAGGTGCTGTCGTGGCGGCGGCCGGCGTGGCTGCCGGGGCAGCGTCGGACGAATGGTGGAAGATCTTGTTGTAGATATTGCTGAAAATGCCCATGAGGTCACCTCGAGTTGAGTGAATGGAAGAAATATTGCCTGCGCACCCGGTGTAGGTACCGGTGACAGCAAAGCCGGGCGCAGGCGCCAGCCCGTCGAGTATAAGCCCGTTCAAGCCGGGAGCCCTGTCCCGCAGGCTTGCGTCAGATCTGGTGGCCGGCGACGCCTGTTTCAAGGGTGCAAGGGCCGCTGCGCGTGCAGCAGGGCATCGAACGCTTCGATGGTCAGCGGCGGCGCAAACAGCTCGCCTTGCGCAAAATCGCAGCCGATCTCCAGCAGCCGGGCGCGCTGCTCTTCGGTCTCCACCCCTTCGGCAATGACCTGCAAACCCAGCTTGTGGGCCATGGTGACGATGGCTTCGCACAGCACCAGTTCGCTGGCACCGGGCGCCAGCTTGCGCACCAGCACGCCATCGAGCTTCAGGTAATCGATGCCGCACTGCTGCAGCTGCGTCAGCGAGGCATGGCCGCTGCCGAAGTCGTCGAGGGCGATCTGCAGGCCCGCTTCGCGCAAGTGCTGCAGGCGGGGCGCCATGCTATTGCCGCTAGGTAAAAGTACATCTTCGCGCATGTCGAGCACGATGGCCGAGGCCGGCACATCGAGCGCCATCAGTTGGCGCAGCCAGGTGCCGGGCGCCTCCACTTCGCGCTGCAGCTCCAGCGGCGACTGGTTCAGGCACAGTTGCAGCCCCGGCAAACCGATGGCATGGCCCTGCGCGCGCCAGTGCAGCAGTTGCGCGGCCGCCGTGTGCAGCACCCAGTCGCCGATCTCCACGATCAGGCCGCTGCTTTCGGCCAGCGCCAGGAAATCCGGCGGGCAGACCACACCCCGCTGCGGATGGTGCCAGCGCAGCAAGGCTTCCGCCTTGGCAAGCTTGCCGCTATGCAGCTCGACGATGGGCTGGTAATACAGCTGCATCTGCTGTTCGCGCAGGGCCGTGCGCAAATCCGCCCCCATGCGCATGCGGTTGACGGCCGCCACCTGCATGGCAGGCGTAAAGTAACTGTAGCGGTTGCGCCCCGCCCCTTTCGACACATACATGGCCTGGTCCGCCTGCTTGAGCAAGTCCTCGATCGTGCCCGCGTCGTCCGGATACAGGGTGATGCCGATCGAGGCCGAGACGAACGCCTGCTCCTGTCCCAGCAGAAACGGCGCCAGCAAGCCGTCGAGTATCTGCCGCGCGATGCGGTCAACTTGCTGCAGATCATCAAGGTCGGACAGGATTACCGTGAATTCATCACCACCCAGGCGCGCCACCGTATCCGTCTCGCGCACGCCCACGCGGATGCGCCGCGCCGCCTCGATCAGCAAGATATCGCCCTGGTGGTGGCCCAGGGTGTCGTTGACTTCCTTGAAGTGGTCGAGGTCGATGAACAAGATGGCCACGCGGCTCGCATCGCGCCGCCCCTGGGCCAGCGCCTGGCGCAGGCGTTCGTGGAACATGCGCCGGTTCGGCAATTGCGTCAGGGTATCGAAATTGGCTTGCTGCCAGATCAGCGCTTCCGTTTGCCGCTTGTCCGTCACGTCTTCCAGCATGCACAGGTGGTGCGGGCCACCGTGACGCGTCGTGGCGATGGCCGTCACGGAAGCGTCGACCCACACCACGCCGCCATCGGGCCGCACGATGCGCTTGGCATGGCGAAAGCCCTGCAGGCTGCGCGCCAGCAACTGCGCCACCTGCTCTTGCTCGCCGGCCACATCGTCGGGATGGCTGATCTCCATCCAGCTCGTTTGCTTCATGTGTTCCAGACTGCGCCCGCTGATGGCCAGGTAGCGCGGATTAATGTCGAGAAACTGTCCGCTCACGGTATCGATCAGGGCGATGCCCATGGGCGCTTCCTCGAACATGGTGCGAAAGCGCAATTCTCCCTGGCGGATGGTGTCCTCCGTGCGGCGGCGCTCGCGCGCCAGGTTGTTGAAGTGAAAGGCGGCCGACACGGCCAGCAAGCTGCCCGCCAGGCCCAGCGACAGGTACAGCCAGCCCAGATCGGCGCCTGGCACGGCACGGTACAAAAACCCCTTGTAGACGCGGCTGTCCGTGGCATTGCGCGGCAGCACGCCCATGCTGGCATACGTGTCGGCGATGTGCTGCCAGCGCTGGGGATTCATGTAGCCAAGCTCCACCAGCACGGGCTGCAGCAGCAATTCCATCTGCTGCGCCTCGTACAACAGGTGCGCGCGGTCGTGGCGCTGGCTGTACTTGGCAAGGATCACGCGCGCCATTTCCTCGCGGTGCGCCATCGCATATTGCCAGCCGCGCAAGCTGGCAGCACGGAACGCTTTGACACGCTCGGGATGGCGGCGCATTTCGTGCTCGCTGGTAAACAAGTTGTCGCCGTAGAAATCGATGCCGGCCGTGCGCGGCGTAAACTGGTAGTAGGAAAAGCCCGCCCGGTCCAGGTAATCCGGTTCGTTGGTGGAATATGCGGCAATCGCATCGACCTTGCCATCGATCAAATCCTCGATACGATAGCTGGGCGGCAAGTGGCGCATCTGCTGCGGCGCGACGCCCATTTTCGCCAGGAACAGCGACACTTCATCGGCTGCAAGCGCCACGTCGGTGGCCGCACCGATCATGACGGGCGCCCCCACCAGCTTGCGCACGTCGGGCGCGCCGCCATGCTGGCGCATCAGCAGCACGCTGGGCGAATGCTGGAACACCACGGCCAGCACCACCACGGGCTTGCCCGCCAGCCGGCTGAGCAACAAGCTGCTGTTGCCCACGCCATACTCGGCCTGGCCCGCCAGCACGGCCGCCTCGACCAGCCGTCCGCCACCGCCTTCGACCAGCTTCACCTCCAGCCCCGCCTCGCGGTAATAGCCTTGCTCGATGGCCGCATAATAGCCGGCAAACTGGAACTGGTGCGTGAAATTGAGTTGCAGGGTAACGGGTTCCAGCGCCCGGGCTGGTGTGGCCAGGCACAGCAGCAGGAGGAAAAAGCAGCGCCAGCCGTGCGCCAGCCTGCCGGCGAGCGGCAAGACAAAGCGGAAAGCGTCGGGGGCTTTCATCGGCATGGCGGAACACCACAGGAAGCTGCCGAGCTGGCAGGGGTAAGGCTATTGTAGCCGCCCCTTTTGCCGATGGATAATTATTTCAGTGAGGACAATAGCGTTGATGTTTTTGGCAAACAATTTCGCGTTTGTTTGCGCTAGAACACGACGCCGGCCACCAAAATCACGTTGGCGTACGGACTGCACTCGCCCGTGCGCACGATGGCGCGCGCGCCCTTGCTCAATTGCTTGAACTCGTCGTGCGTCACCTGGCGCGCATCGGGCAAAGCCAGGGCCGCCACCTGCGCCGCCATGGCCGGATTATGCTGCGGCAACTCGCTGGCGAGCAAATGGTATTCCACCTGCATTTCGCTTAATACCGTGTTGACGGTATCGATGAAGCCGGGGATGCCGCGCGTCAGGGCCAGGTCGATCAGGGGCACGCCCGGTTGCGACGGCAAGCCCGCGTCGCCGATGACGAGCATGTCGCCATGGCCCAGCGACGCGATCAGTTGCGACAGTGCGATATTGAGCAGCGGTGATTTTTTCATGGGCGTGGTGTCGTTAGAACAGCTCGTGCAAGTGGGGGATCGACGTTTGCGCGCCGGGCTTGGTGACGCTCCAGGCAGCCGCGCGCTGGCCTTGCTGGATCGCTTCCGCCTCGTCCATGCCGGAGGCCAGGCCTGCCACAAAACCGCCGATGAAGGTGTCGCCGGCGGCCGTCGTGTCGACGGCTTTCACCACTTCGGCGGGGAAGGTGAAGTCGCCGCCGTACAGGGCCGCGTGCACGCCCTTGGAACCCAGGGTGATGATGACGTTGTCGCTGCCCAGCTTTTGCAGCGCGGCGGCCAGCGCCTTGGCATCCGCGCCTTCCGGGCTGACGCCGGCCAGCATGGCCGCTTCGATTTCATTCGGGATCAGGTAGTCAACCAGTTCCAGCACGCCTTCCGGCAGGCTGGCGGCCGGGGCCGGGTTCAGCACCACGGTCTTGCCCAGCGAACGGGCCAGCTTGATCGCGTGCACAACGGTGGCCATCGGCGTTTCCAGCTGCAGCACGACAATATCCGCCTGTTCGATCAAGCCTTGCGCCGCGTCGATGTGCGCAGGGCTGAGCAGATCGTTGGCGCCGCCGGCGATGACGATGCTGTTCTGGCCATTGTCGTCCACCAGAATGGAAGCGATGCCGGATGCCACGCCCGGCAAGGTGGTGATGTGGCTGTCGATGATGCCGTCGCCCACCAGCGCCGCGCGCAAGGTGGTACCGAACGCGTCGTCGCCCACGCAGCCTACCATGGCCACTTGCTGGGCGCCCGCCACTTTGCCGCTCAGGCGCGCGCAGGCGACGGCCTGGTTGGCGCCCTTGCCGCCAGGAATGGTTCGAAAAGCGCCGCCCGTCAGGGTTTCGCCGGGGAGGGGCATGCGCGGCACGCGCAAGACCAGGTCCATATTGATGCTGCCGATAACCACGATCATGATGTCATTCCCATCAGTTCAGTTGCAGGTGAAGAAGTAGGTGCGGAAGAAGGTAGCGTGACGGCCGCGCTGGAGCCGCGCACGTGCAGTTCCGGGGCAATGCTGCGCTGCTGGCGCGGCAAGGCGGGATCGGCGATGCGCGCCAGCAGGCAGGCGGCCGTGATGCGGCCCAGCTCGCGCGTATTTTGCGCCACGCTGGTCAAGGCCGGATGCACGAAGCTGGCCAGGTCGATATCGTCGAAGCCGACGACGGCCAGTTCGCCAGGCACGGCAATCCCGCGCTCGGCGGCGGCGCGCAAGGCGCCGAAGGCCATCAAGTCATTGCAGCAGAACAAGGCGTCGGGGCGCTGGCCTGGCGGCAGCGCCAGCAAGTCCAGCGCGGCCGCATAGCCGCCCGCGCTCGTAAAATCGCCATGGCGGCACAGCGTATCGGCCAGAGCCACGCCCGCGTCCGCCATGGCGCTACGCACGCCGGCTATGCGGTCATTCGAGATGCTCACTTCACGGGGACCGGCGATGCAGGCGAGGCGCCGGCGTCCCAGCTCCAGCAGATGGCGCGCGGCCAGCACGCCGCCGGCGCGGTTGTCGACCGCCACCGCATCGATGGACAGGTCGCTGGGCGCGCGGTCGAGCAGCACGGCCGGCACCTTCATCTTGCGCAGCAATTCGCCATCGCTGTCGGCCAGCGCGGACAGAATCAGGCCGTCGCAGCGCTTGGTCAGCAGCACGTTCAGATAGTCGCGCTGCTTGACGGGGTCGTCATCGGAATTGCACAGGATCACGCTGTAGCCGGCCGCGTAGCAACTGTCCTCGATGCCGCGCGCCACTTCCGAGAAATACGGGTTCGTATTATTCGGAATGATCAGGCCGATAGTGCCCGTGCTGCGGCTGCGCAGGGAACGCGCCAGCGCGCTGGGCACGTAATGCAATTGCTCCGCCGCCGCCAGCACGGCGCGGCGCGCCTCGTCGCTGACGGGGCGGGTATTGTTGAGGACGTGCGAGACGGTGGTAAACGACACCCCCGCCGCCTGCGCCACTTGCTTGATGGTTGCCATGGGCGATGTGGCGCTTAGGCGCGTTCGCCGCGGCGGCGGTAGGTGTCGAGCACCACGGCCGCGACGATCACCAGGCCCGTGACGATGCGTTTCACGGGTTCGGACACGCCCACTTGCGCCAGGCCCGCTTCCAGCACGGAAATGATCAATACGCCGATAAAGGTGCTGATGACGGAACCGCGCCCACCCATCAGGCTCGTGCCACCGATCACGACGGCGGCGATCACTTGCAATTCCATGCCTACGCCGCCGTTCGGGTCGGCCGCTTCCAGGCGCGACACCTGGAACAGCGCGCCCACGCCGGCGAGAAAGCCCATCAAGGCAAACACCAGTACTTTCGACGGTTTTGTATTGATGCCGGACAAACGCACGGCTTCTTCATTCGTGCCGATGCCGATCCAGTGGCGTCCCAGCACCGTGCGCGTGAGCACCAGGTGGCCGATGACAACGATGGCGATCGAGGCGATGAAAGCGGGCGACAGGCCAAAGGCGATCGGCGAACTGATGCCGTCAACGGCGCTGCCGATGTATTCTGTGCGCGAGTTCGTTACTTGATACGCGAGGCCCCGTGCCATTTCCAGCACGCCCAGGGACACGATGAACGAGGGAATGCGCCAGCCGACGGAAATCAAGCCCGTGGTGGCGCCGCACAGGGCCGCGACGAACATGCCCAGCAGGGCCGCGCTCCACACGGGCCAGCCCCAATGCACGACGGCCAGCGACAGCACGGAAGCGGCCAGCGCCATCACGGAACCGACCGATAAATCGATGCCGCCGATGATCAGCACGAACGTCATGCCGACAGCCATCACCACCAGGGTCGGGATGTTGTTCGACAGGGTGCTCAAGGTGGCCAGGGTAAAGAAGTTTTCGCTGGCAAACGAGAACAGCACGCACATGGCGACCAGGGCGCCGATCAGGCCCGCATAGTTTTTCAGGTCGGCCAGGCTGCGCTGCAGATACGAAGGAGAGGAATTGGTGGTCATGGGAATCTTTCCGGCGATCAGGCCGCAGCTGGAGTGGAAGTGGGGGTCAAATAGCCGGAGAAGGCGGCCGACAGCAGGGCGTCCTGGCTCCAGGCGCCGCGCTCGAAGGTGTCGACGATGCTGCCCGCGCTCATGACGGCGATGCGGTCGCAGATCAGCATCAGTTCGCGCAAGTCGCTCGAGACGATGACGAGGCCCTTGCCCTGGCGCGCCTGTTCGGCCAGCACCTGATAAATATCAAACTTGGCGCCGATATCGATGCCGCGCGTGGGCTCGTCGAACAGCATCACGGGGCAGTCGCGGTACAGCCAACGGGCGATCACCACCTTTTGCTGGTTGCCGCCGGACAGCTCGGCCACCGTTTGCGCGCTGTTGCGCGAGCGGATGCCCAGGCGTTGGATGTAGTCGTCGGCCACCGATGCTTCGGCCGTATCGTTGAGCCAGCCGGCGCCGCTGACGGTATCGAGCGACGCGAGGGTCGTGTTGACGGCAATCGACTGGCGCAGCAACAAGCCCTGGCCCTTGCGGTCTTCCGTGATCATGGCGATGCCGGCTTTCACTGCTGCCTGCGGCGAGTGCAAGGCGGCGGGCGTCGCGCTGTCGCCGAGGAACACCTCGCCCGCGTCGGCGCGGTCGGCGCCAAAGATCAGGCGCAGCAATTCCGTGCGGCCCGAGCCGATCAGGCCGGCGATGCCGAGAATTTCGCCGGCGCGCAAGTCAAACGAGGTCGGGTTGACGACCTTGCCGCGCGCCAAGCCCCGCACGCGCAGCAGCGGCGCGCCGATGGTGCGCCCGCTCAGGTCGACGGCATCATCGGCCGAGCGGCCCACCATCAGGCTGACCAGGTCGGCGGCGGAGTGGCCCGCGATATCGTCGTCGCACACGAGCTGGCCATCGCGCAGCACGGCGATGCGGTCGGCCACGCGCTTGAGTTCTTCCAAGCGGTGGGAAATATAGATGATGCACACGCCGTCGGCTTTCAGGCGTTCGATTTGCAGGAACAGCAATTCCACTTCGCGGTGCGTCAGCATGGCCGTCGGCTCGTCGAGCACCAGCAGGCGGCAGGCGCCGATCAGATTGCGCGCGATCTCGATCATCTGCTGGTGGCCGATGCCCAGTTCGCCGACCAAAGTCCACGGATCGAGGCCGCCCAGGCCGACTTTCTCCATCTGTTCGCGCGCGTCGCGCTCCAGGCGCGTACGGTCGATGAAACCGAAACGCTGCGGCAGGTTTTTCAGGTACAGGTTTTCCGCGATCGACAGGGTGGGAATCAGATTGAGTTCCTGCATCACCATGCGGATGCCCAGCGCTTCGGCGGCGCCGCGCGAGGCGGGCTGGTAAGGCTTGCCGTCGAGCAGCATCGTGCCCGTGGTGGATTGCTCCAGGCCGCAGATGATCTTCGACAGCGTGCTCTTGCCCGCGCCGTTCTCTCCCGTCAGCGCCAGCACCTGGCCAGGGGCGAAGCGCAGGCCCACGCCACCGAGGACGGGGCCGACATAGGACTTGCCGATGTTGTCGAGCGTTAACAAGGGGATGGCGGCTGGCGCCGGTGAAATGTCGGTGGGCATGATAAAACTCCGCGGTAGTGGCGGCGGGGCCGGCGCCGCCTACTCGGTGAGTACGCAGGCGCCGGCCCCGGCGGGATCAAACGATCAGGACTTGGCGCCCTTGGCGACCAGTTCGACCTTGGTTTCGATGACGCCACCAAGCTCGGCCTGTTTCTTCTTCTGCGCCAGGGCTTTCAGCACGGTCTCGATGCCGAACACGGCTTGCTGCGAACCGAACTGGTCGGCGGTAGCCAGCACGCGGCCATCGGCCAGCATCGGCTTGATGGCGTTGATGTTGTCGTAGCCGACGACGAGCACTTTGCCCGTCTTGCCGGCCGCCTTGATGGCGGAAATGGCGCCGATGGCCATGTTGTCGTTACCGCACAGCAAAGCCTTGATATTCGGATTGGCGTTCAGCATGGCGGCCGCCACCGTGTTGGCGGGGGCGATTTCCCACTGGCCCGACTGCACGCTGACGACCTTGGCGCCGGCCGCGTTCATGGCGTCCTGGAAGCCCAGAGTACGCTGCTGCGCGTTGTAGGTGGTCGACACGCCTTCGATGATGCCGACGGGGTCACCCTTCTTGATCTGCTGGGCCAGGTAATCGCCGACCACCTTGGCGCCCTTGCGGTTGTCCGGGCCGACGAATGGCACGGAAATGCCCTTCTCTTTCAGGGCGCCCGCGTCGAGCTTGTTGTCGATATTGACGACGATGATGCCCGCGTCGATGGCTTTCTTCAGCACCGGCACCAGCGCTTTCGAGTCGGCCGGCGCGATCACCAGCGCGTTGACGCGCGAAACGATCATTTGCTCGACCAGCTTGATCTGGCTCGACGTATCCGTTTCATCCTTGATGCCGTTCGACAGCAAGTCGTACTTGGCGGCATTGGCCTTCTGATGCGCCTTGGCGCCATTTTCCATGGTCAGGAAAAATTCATTGGCGAGCGACTTCATCACCAAGGCCACCTTTGGTTTGGCTGGCGTCTGCGCCATCGCCGGCACGGCGGGCAAGGCACACACGAGGACAGCGGCGGCAATCATTTTCAGGCGAATACGGGATGTCATGAGCGTCTCCAGAGTTGTTGGTCAAGCACGTGTACTGCATGCTTTTTAGGAAATTCGTTGCGCGCAAACGTTTGCGCGAAGCGAATAGTGCCTCAATGCCCCATACCAGTGCAAGCAAAACTGTATGTGCGGTGCAGCAAAAAGGCAGCGCCCAGAGGGAAAGGGACAGGCTGATGCGATCAGCCTGCCGAGGGGAAATGCGCGGATGTCAGGACTTTGTTGCGGGACGGGCGCTGGCCCACTGCACGGCCAGCACGCTGGCCAGTACCAGCAGCAAGCCCAGCATCGACCAGCCCGTCATGGCCTGGCCCAGCAAGGCCCAGCCCAGCACGACGGCCATCAGGGGACTGAGCAGTCCCAGCGAGGAGACGGCCACGGGCGACAGCCTGGCGATGCCGCGGAACCACAGCGCATACGCCAGCAGGGCGCCGGCCAGGCACAGATAGGCGTAGGCCAATACTTGCTGCAGCGACAAGGCCGGCAGCGGTGCGTCGGCCAGCCAGGCGACGGGCGCCAGCATCAGGCCGCCGAGCAGTAATTGCCAGCCCGTCAGCGCCAGCACGGGCAAGTCCGGCTTCCAGCGCCGCGTCAGATAGGTGCCGGCCGCCATGCACGCCGTGCCGCCCAGCGCGGCGGCGATGCCGACGGGTTCCCATACCGTGCGCGGCGACAACAATAAAACGCCCATGCCGGCCACACCCAGCACGCTGGCAAGCAAGGCCAGGCGGGCCGGACGGCGCCCTTCCACACCCCAGGCCAGGCCCATCACCAGTAGCGGCTGGATGGCCCCCACCACGGCCGCCAGGCCGCCCGGCAAGCGGTAGGCGGCCACGAACAGCAGGGCCTGGAACACGCCGATATTCAGCGCGGACAGGAGCAGTACGCGGATCCAGTCGCGCCGCGCGGGTAGGCGCCGCATGACCAGCAGCAACAGCAAGCCGGCCGGCAGCACGCGGATCAGGGCCGCCGTGAAGGGCCGGTCCGGCGGCAGCAGTTCGGACGTGACGATGTACGTGGAACCCCAGATCAGGGGCGCCAGCGCCGTGAGCAGAATGTCGCCCCAGGCGGGACGGACGGAGAAAGAGGCCATACAACTATCTCGATATTAAGATAAAGCGAGTGTGGGCGCGAACTATCTTGATGTCAAGATAAATCATTCGCTGCGCCGCCGGATGAGAAGCGTAAAAAAGCCCGGCATGGCCGGGCTCCGCGAAGGATACAAGGCGGCAAGCTGCACCGCCTGGATCAGGACTTAATCGCGCATGCGCCGCAGGGTCGTCACCCGCATGCCGCCCATGCTGATCTGCGCCGTGCTGCCATCGTCGCTGACGATAATGTCCATGGCCGCCTCGCCCGCGCCTTCCGGCGCGATCGTCACGGTATTGCCCTTGGTGGTGAAGGTGGCCTTGGTCGACGTCCCGTTATTGATCACGCTGTCACTTGTAAATTCCAGGACATTGCCCATCGCCGCCTGCCATTTCCCTACCGCCGGGTGGCCGCCAAAGCGGAACGCGCTCTTCAGCTTGTCCAGCATGCCGGCGCCCTGCCCGGCCGGCGCTGTGCCTATCACACCGGTCATGGCCGCCTGGCTCATCTGCGCTTCGTCGATGACTTGCCATTGCTTGTCGACCAGCGCCAGCGGCAACCGCACTTCCAGGTCGCCATCCGGCAAGCGTTGCAGGATCAGCGCGCGGTCCGCCGACTTGGCGAACCATGCCGCCTCATCGGTCAATGCCAGGGTGGCCTTGGCCATCGCCACTTGCTGTGCGCCCAGGTCGCGCACCTGGTCGTAGCCGCTGACCTTGGCCACTTTCAGGCCCTTGGCCACGCACAGCTTGTCGCCGCGCAAGGCCGCCTTGCCCGGGGCAGCCAGCGCGTAGACAAATTGCGATTGCGCAACCCAGCCACCGCTGCTTTGTTCCACGGGAGCGCTGTACAGTCCGCTACGCACGAGAATATCCAGCCATTGCCGGGTTGAACTGTCATACGACGCCACGCGGATCTCTTCCTTCTGGTACGGCAAGTTGGTGAGGCACAGCAGCTTGTCGCGCACCGCCTCGTCGGCCGCCAGGTGGGTATCGATGGCGCGGCTGAAACTGCTGGCCGAGGCCGCCTCTGGCGCCAGCAGCCACGCCAGGGCGCCACCGGCCACGATGAGCACCGCCAGCGCACCGCCGGCAAGGATGAGGTGGCGCCGCTGCACACCAGCCGGCCTGGCCGGCACGGCGGGCGCCGGCGCGGCTGCTGCGGCGTTCACGGCCTTGCCGCATTCATCGCAGAAGCGCGCGCCGGGGACATAGGCGGTGCCGCATTTGGTGCAGAAGTGAGCCATGGTATGCCTTACTTGAGTTTATGCGCGCATTCGCCGCAGAACACGTCATCGGACGCGACCGGTGCCTTGCAGCTTGGGCATTGCAGACTGTCAACAGGTGCGGCAGCCGGCGTGGCAGATGCGGCTGGGGCAGTCGCCTGCTCGGCCAGGGCGCGCGCACGTTCACGCGCTTCCTCGGCTTTTTTCTTGACCGTCGCCAGGCCGTCGTTCAGGCTTGCTTCGGAGGCGCTGAAATCGACATTGCGCGTAGCGTTCAGGTAAATGATGCACACGCCCTTGGTAAAGATCAGGCCAGGCACTACGGCCGCGGCCGCCAGCAGCAAGCCGCCGCCCAGGCCGGCTGCGATGATGTAGCCGGAACCGCCACTCAGACCCGAAGCCAGGGAATACATGTTCATCTGGCCGCCCAGGCCCAGGATGCCTGCGGACATGCCGCTGGTCAGCGACACGCCGGTACCGAGCACGCCAAAGATCAGCAGGGCCACAAACGAGGTGATCAGGAACAGCAGCACTTCCAGCAAAATCACGGACACCAGCTTGGTGCGCACGATCAGGTTCAGGCGGGCAATGATCTGGAACACGCTGGCACCCGACCAGGCGGCAGGACCGGCCAGCGGCAGCATCACGTAGAACAGCGCAAACACCAGCACGCCCAGCACGATGGCCGACAGCGGGAAAACAACCGTGTACAGCACGGGGCCGAGCACGGGAATCTTGCAGACGAACAAGATAATGGCGATGGCGATCATGGCCGCCAGCACGATCAGGAATTCAAGGAAGACGACCGCGATCAGGCGATGGCTCGTGTACAGCGAAACGAGCACGGCATCCACCAGACTC
Source organism: Janthinobacterium sp. PLB04 (assembly GCF_021165895.1). Classification (NCBI taxonomy): domain Bacteria; kingdom Pseudomonadati; phylum Pseudomonadota; class Betaproteobacteria; order Burkholderiales; family Oxalobacteraceae; genus Janthinobacterium; species Janthinobacterium sp. PLB04. The sequence goes on from NZ_CP088968.1 coordinate 87,964, forward strand.
ATGCCCGGCTGGCCTTGCGCATCGCGCATCAGCAGGATGCCCACGGCGTTGGAACCGTAAAACATCACGAGGAAGGCCATCAAGCCGCCGAAAAAGGCCAGCAGCGGACTGCTCATGCCGCCGGCAAGCGTCGCCAGCACGCCACCGACAAGCACGGCGCCGATGAAGGTCAGGGCCAGCAGGGCAATCGCGCGGAAGTTCTTGATGGCATCGGTCGCTTCGATCAGCGAGCCCACGGCGGAAGAAAAGGGAAGAGGGTTATGTGCTTCGGTGGAAGTGGTCATGTAAAGCCTAGTGGAAATGAATCGGGAATGGAGCGGCCTGCCGGGCCGCCCCGTGGTACCAAGGTGTTAGTAGGCGAGCGCCAGTTGCAGCTCGCTCGCGGGCGCCTGGCGCTGGACGATCTGCAGCTTGACGTCCTGGCCGCCGACGCGCTTGCTATTCAGGTACAGGGCCGTGCGCACCGGGTAAATGCCCTGCGGCACGCCTTCCGGCATGGGAATCGAGAAGCCGCCCTTGTAGGCGCCGCTGCCGTTATTGCTGCTGACGACCTTGCGCACAGTCTTGATCAGCTCGCCATTTGGCTTGTACAGGCTCAATTCCTCTTCCACCAGCGGGTTCGGATCGCGCGTGCCGGCCGCCACTTCGATATACGAATTGGTCTGCGCCTTCTGGCCCGGACGCACGGAAGATGGCGTAAAGCCCGTCTCGTACTTCACCAGGGTCGACTGCTCGGGCAGCTTGCCCTTGTTGGCCACCTTGTAGTCGGTCTGCACCTGCTGCGCCGTCTTGACTTGCTGGCTTTGATAATTCAAGGCCACGCAGGCAAGCGCACCCAGGCTGGCACCCAGTGCCGCGCCGCGCACGGTATTGTTGCCGCCGCCCAGCAAGCCGCCCACGACGGCGCCGATGCCGGCCAGCATGGCCGTATTGCATTCGCCGCTGGCCGCTTCCGTGCCTGCGGTGGTGGTATTGCCGGTGGCGCCAGGGCCGCCCGGCGCGGCGCAGCCGGCCAGCATCGAGGACACGACCAACATCGCCACCATGGGCTTGGCAATTTGTTTCAAGTTTTTCACGTCATTCTCCAGGAGGATCAAAATAGTGGGGAGGCAAGCAGCGGTTTACTCGATCTGAATTTGCGACAGCGCCTTGTCCTGCGCTTCTTTCGCCTTGCGCTTGATATCGAGCGCGTAGCGGTTGCCCGTGTCCATGCGCAACACGGCATTCGCGTTGGCAATGGCACAGTCGTATTTACGCTGGCTCATGCAGTGGCTCGCTTCCGACAGGCTCTCCGTGATGACGCTTTCCAGGCCGGTCGTCTGTTTGACAGGCGCCGGTGGCGGGGTCACCTTGACGGGCTTGGCTGGTTTTTCCACGACGGGTGTCGGTGCCGGCTCGGGTGCCGGAGCAGGCACCGGTGCAGGCGCTGCCGCCGGTACTGGCGCGGGTTCGTCCGCAGCCGCGGCAGGTGTCGCGGCAAAATCGGCCGTCGTGGCGCCATCGAGCGCAGGGTCGCTGATGGCCAGCGGCTGCTCGGCGGCAGGCGCAGGGTCCTCCAGCGCGGGCAAGGCTGGAACGGGTTCGGATGCCGGTGCAGCCGGCTTGCCGGACAAGAAATAGTAAGCGCCCGCACCGCCCAGCAGCACCACCGCGGCGACGGCTGCGGCGACCAATTTCATGCGGTTGCCGCCCGGTTGGCTGTCAACCGGCGTGTCGGGAACGCTGTCTGCCACGGGTGCGGGCGTGGCTTCTGGTTCCGGTGCAGGCACGGGATCGGCACGGCGCTTTTCCAGCACGGGCGGTGGCGGCGGCGCGACAGGCGCCGGGATGGAAACGGGAATCGGTTCCGGGACAGCTTCCGCGACCACTTCTGCCACAGGCACGGGCTCAGGAACGAACACACGCACTGGTTCAGGAATCGGCTCAGGAACAACCTCAGGAATGGGCTCAATAATCGGCTCAAGAGCCGGTGCCGGCGACGCCACTGGCGCCACGGCAAAGCTGAATGCGCACTTGGGGCAGAACTTGGCATCGGGCTTGCAGTCATGGCCGCATTGGCCACAGGCTTTACCTAGCAGCGGGGCGGCGGCAGGAGCGGCGGCAAACGTCGTGCCGCAGGAAGAGCAGAATTTTGCGCCCGGCTTATTCTCGGCCTGGCAGGAAAGGCATTTCAATTGGCATCTCTTTTCATCTAAACACTGGGTGGCGCGTACGCTGGCGCTTGCCAGAATGGCAGCTTTGTTGCCGTACGGCTAAATATCCAACGAGTATATTTTCAAACACCGAGTTGCCACAAGGGAAAATTGCCTTTTGCTCTATTCATTTTTTAAATATTGGTAAAAATCCTGCTGCCAAGGCTTGCCGTCACGCCATCCCGGGGCGCAGATAGCAAAAAACCCGGCAACGCAGTACGCGTTGCCGGGTTTCGAGAGGATGCCCCAGGTGCCGGGAACAGTGACGCTGGCTTACTTGCGTCCACCCCGTGCCGGCGCGGGATGGCCGCCCTTGGCTGGCGGCTTGCTGCCACGGCCCATCGGCACGGCGGCCGGCTTGGCCTTGGTCTTGATGGTCGACAAGATCGATGGACGTACTTTCGATTCGACGGCGCTCGCCTTCGGTGCGGCGGCCGTACCGCCCAGGGCGATACGGTTCTTGCCCGGCGTGACCTTGAACTTGTCCGGCGTGCCGGCGCCATGCGTCTGGCGGCTGCGTTCGCCTGCGGCCAGGCCGCCCGATTCCGACGACGTCCAGGCCGGGATCAAATGCTTGTCGCCATTGCCGATCAAGTCGCCACGGCCCATGTTGACCAGTGCTTCGCGCAGGATCGGCCAGTTGGCCGGGTCCTGGTAGCGCAGGAAAGCTTTATGGGTGCGGCGGATCTTGCCGCTGCGGGCCGTTTCCACCACTTCCGAGTCTGCCGTCACCTTGCGCAAAGGATTCTTGCGCGTGTGATACATGGTCGTCGCCATGGCCATCGGCGTAGGCATGAATGTTTGCACCTGGTCCAGCTTGAAATTGTTTTTCTTCAGCCACAGGGCCAGGTTCAGCATGTCCGTGTCCGTCGTGCCCGGATGGGCGGCGATAAAGTAAGGGATCAAATACTGCTTCTTGCCCGCTTCCAGGGAGAAACGGTCGAACATTTCCTTGAACTCGTCATACGCGCCGATGCCGGGCTTCATCATCTTCGACAAGGTGCCCTCTTCCGTGTGCTCAGGAGCAATCTTCAGCAAACCGCCGACGTGGTGCGTCACCAGTTCCTTCACGTACTCGGGGGAACGCACGGCCAGGTCATAACGCAAGCCCGAGCTGATCAAGACTTTCTTGATGCCCGGAATGGCACGCGCCTTGCGGTACAGGGAAATGAGCTTGCTGTGGTCCGTGCCCAGGTTCACGCAGATGGACGGGTACACGCAGGACAGGCGGCGGCACGAGACTTCGATCTCTTTTTCCTTGCACGCCAGGCGGTACATATTCGCCGTCGGACCACCCATATCGGAAATGGTGCCCGTAAAACCTTTGGTTTTATCGCGGATATGCTCGATTTCGCGCAGGATCGACGGTTCCGAACGGCTCTGGATGATGCGGCCTTCATGTTCCGTGATCGAGCAGAAAGTACAGCCGCCGAAGCAGCCGCGCATGATGTTGACGGAAAAGCGGATCATTTCCCAGGCGGGGATATGCGCCTTGCCATAGCTCGGGTGCGGCGCGCGCGCATAATTCATGTCGTACACGCCATCCATCTCGTCCATGGCCAGCGGCAGCGGCGGCGGGTTGAGCCACACGTCGCGTTCGCCGTGCGCCTGCACCATGGCGCGCGCATTGCCGGGATTCGATTCCAGGTGGAACACGCGCGACGCGTGCGCATACATGACGGGATCATCCTTGACGACGTCGTAGGCAGGCAGGCGCACCACCGTCTTGTCGTGCTTTTCCTTGGCCATGGCCAGGCGTTCTTCGCGGCTCATGATGCGGATCGGCTTGATGACTTCGGCCGATTTCGACGCATTTTCCGTGGCGCAGGCGGTCTTGTCTTCCTGCACCATCTCGTACGGGCTGTAGTGCGGATCGATCTTGCCGGGCACGTCGACGCGGGTAGAATTGTGCACGCCCCAGTCGTCGCCGGGCAGCCAGCCAGCCGGCACCATGAAGGCCGTGCCGCGCAAGTCACGGATATCCTTGATCGATTCGCCGGCGGCCAGGCGATGGGTCAGGTCGACCAGCGCCCGCTCGGCATTACCGAAGATCAACAAATCAGCCTTGGAATCGGGCAAGACGGAACGGCGGACCTTGTCCGACCAGTAATCGTAATGGGCGATGCGGCGCAGGGATGCCTCGATGCTGCCGATGACCACGGGCACGTCGGGATACGCTTCGCGCGCGCGCTGGGCGTACACGGTGACGGCGCGGTCCGGGCGCTTGTTCGGTTCCGCATTCGCCGTGTAGGCATCGTCGGAGCGGATCTTGCGGTCGGCCGTGTACTGGTTGACCATGGAATCCATGTTGCCGGCGGTAATGCCGTAGTACAGGCGCGGCTTGCCGAGGATGCGGAAGGCGTCGGCCGACAGCCAGTCCGGCTGGCTGATGATGCCGACTCGGTAACCCTGCGCTTCGAGCAGACGGCCGACCAGGGCCATGCCGAAACTCGGATGGTCGATGTAGGCGTCGCCCGTGACGAGGATGACGTCGCACTGGTCCCAGCCCAGCGCGTCCATCTCGGCACGCGACATCGGCAGGAAAGGCGCCACGGCAGCGCGGGCAGACCGCTTGGGAACGGTCGCAAATAAATTGGTAGGGGAGCTCATAGGGTACGGATTGTACCGGAATTGGCCATTTCCAACCTGACGGCCTGCTTTTTACTGTTGGATTTCAGTACAAAAAACGTTTATTTTTCAATCACTTGGGAAATTCCCATCGAGAAATTGTGACTGAGGAGCAGTTTTTATCATGGCATCAACATCGTCTCGGCGCCTCTCAAAACCGTAGCGAGCAAGCTCAATGCCGGGTTGAGTAGCGGAGCCGTACGAAGGTACGGTGAGCAACGGATGCCCGGCAGTGGGCTGCGCAGTAGGTTTTCAGAGGTGCATCAGATACCCATATTGGCGAGAATCTCACCAAGTTCCCGCAGCGCCGGCTCCAGTTTCGGATGCTTGACGGCAAACTTGGCCGACAATTCCTGGCTGCGCTCGGCCAGTCCATAGGTGGTCGACTCTTCTTCCTGTTCCTGCGCGGCGCGCTTTTCCATCAGCAACTTGATGTCGACATCGAGTTTTTGCAGCAAACCATGCAGTTCTTCATCGACGGGGCCGCTGGTTTCCAGTGTCGAATGCAGTTGTTGCAGCGATTCCTTGAGTTTGCTATCCATGTTTTTTCCTGTCAGTCAGTAAATTGCGTGTCCAGGTACAGCTGTTCCACCTTGCTCCTGGCCCACGGGGTCTTGCGCAAAAACTTCAGGCTCGACTTGATGCTGGGATCGCTGATGAAGCAATTGATATCGATGTGCTTGGCCAAGCCATCCCAGCCGTAATGGGCCTGCAGACGCGTCACGATACCTTCCAGGGTAATGCCATTCAAATCTTGCTGACTCATATACTCTTTCGACTGCCTTCTTATTTACATCTTACTCAATTCTACGCCGCCGGCACGGAAAGCTTGCGTGCGCCATGTCAACGCAACGCAACGCAACGCAACGCAAGCTTCAGATGGGGACGCCTTACTTCGCGTTCAAGCCGCGGCGTTCCAGCAATGGTTCCACGGTGGCATCGCGGCCGCGGAAGTCGCGGAACAGTTGCAGCGCATCGACGCTGCCGCCGCGCGACAGCAATTTGCTGCGGAACCAGTCGCCATTCTTGCGCGTCAGGCCGCCGTTTTCCTTGAACCAGTTAACCGATTCTGCGTCCAGCTTTTCCGACCACAGGTAGGCGTAATACGCTGCCGAGTAGCCGCCCGAGAAGCTGTGCGAGAAGTAGCTGGTGCGGTAGCGCGGCGGCACGGGCGCGTAATCGACGCCTGCATCCTTCAGCGATGCCGCCTCAAAGGCCAGCACGTCGGTCGGGATCTGGCTCGGCGCCAGCTGGTGCCAGCGCTGGTCCAGCAGGGCCGCCGACAGGTATTCCGTGGTCATGAAACCTTGGTTGAATTTCTTCGCGGCCGTGACCTTGTCGAGCAATTCCTGCGGCATGGCCGCGCCGCTCTGGTAGTGCTTGGCATAGTTTTGCAGCACTTCCGGCCAGACGGCCCACATTTCATTGACTTGCGATGGATACTCGACGAAGTCGCTCGGCACGCTGGTGCCGGCAAAGCGCGGGTATTTCACGTTCGAAAACATGCCGTGCAGCGCATGACCGAATTCGTGGAACATGGTCGTCACTTCATCGAACGTCAGCAAGGTCGGCTGGCCGGCGGGCGGCTTCGGAATGTTCAATTGGTTGGCGACGACGGGATGCGTGCCCATCAACGACGATTGCGACACGTATTCATTCATCCACGCGCCGCCATGCTTGTTGCCGCGCGCATAGAAGTCGGCGATGAACAGGGCCAGCGGCTTGCCGTTGGCGTCGAGCACGTCGTAGACGCGCACGTCCGGGTTGTACACCGGTAGATCAGTGCGCTGCTTGAAGCTGATGCCGTACAGTTTATTGGCGGCAAAGAAGACGCCATTGTTCAGCACGCTGTTCAATTCCAGGTACGGTTTCAGCTCGTTTTCATCGAAATTGAAACGTTGCTTGCGCAGCTTGTCCGTGTAGATGGCCCAATCGGCGGCCGCCACCTGGAAGCCGCCCTTCTCGGCATCGACCACTTGCTGCAGGTCGGCCGCTTCGCGGCGTGCGTTGGCAACGGCCGGTTTCGCCAATTCCGACAGCAGGGTGTTGACGGCCGTGGTCGTCTTGGCCGTCTGGTCTTCCAGCGAGTAGGCGGCGTAATTGGCATAACCGAGCAGGGTGGCCCGTTCGGCGCGCAATTTGGCCAGCTTCAGCACGATGGCGCGGTTGTCGAACTCGCCGCCCTGGCTGCCGCGGTTCAGCGACGCATCCATCAGGCGCTGGCGCGTCTTGCGATCCGTCAATACAGCCAGCGGCGGCTGGCCGCTGGTGTTGACGAGGGCGATGACGAACTTGCCCGTCAAGCCGCGCTCCTTGGCTGCCGAGGCGGCCGTATCGATATCGCTGTCCGTCATGCCGGCCAGCTCAAGACGCGTGTCGACGACGATGCTCTTGGCATTCGTTTCCTTCAGCACGTTTTGCGCGAAGGCCGTTTCCAGGCCCGCCTGCTCGGCGTTGTAGGCTTTCAATTTTTCCTTGTCCGCATCGGACAGCTTGGCGCCGGCGCGCACGAAATCCGTGTGATAGCGTTCCAGCAGGCGCAGGGATTCGGCGTCGAGGCCCAGCTTGTCGCGCTTGGCGTACAGGGTGTCGATGCGGGTAAACAGTTTCGGATTCAGGGTGATCGCATCGGCGTGCGCGGCCAGCTTCGGCGACACGTCCACTTCCACCGCTTCCAGCACGCTGTTCGTGTTGGTCGAGGTCATATTGCTGAAGATGCTTTGCACGCGATGCAGCAACTGCCCCGTGCGCTCGAGGGCCACGATGGTGTTTTCAAACGTGGGCGCCTGGCGGTTGCTGGCAATCGCGTTGACTTCGGCCAACTGGCGTTTCATGCCTTCGGCAAACGCCGGCGCATAGTGCGCGTCCTTGATCAGGCCGAACTGCGGCATCTGGAATGGCAGCGGGCTCGCTTTGAGCAGGGGGTTCTGGGCGCTGACGGCGGCGGCGGGCGCGGATTTTGCGGTGGCGGCAGCCATGGCGGACGGAGCGGCGTGGGCCAGCATGACGCTGGCGGCGATGACGAGCAGTTGTGGACGGATCATGACATCTTTCAGGAAGCGCGGGGAAGAACCGCGATCGCGTCGCGGGCCAGTGGCAGATCATAGCAGCCTGTCACACAGGCGTCATCCAACATGGGCGATCCTGTGGTGTATCACGCCAAATGCGCGGTTTACCACGGTTTACAATCAAAAACTCCAAATAAAAATGGCCGCCCGTTGCGGGGCGGCCATCGATGTTCAGTACCGGCCAGGCCGGTGAACGGGCATTACTTGGCGTTCAAGCCACGGCGTTCCAGCAGCGGCTCGATCTTCGCATCGCGGCCGCGGAAGTTGCGGTAGATGTCGAGCGCATCGGCGCTGCCGCCGCGCGACAGCAGTTTATTGCGGAACCAGTCGCCGTTCTTGCGCGTCAGGCCGCCGTTTTCCTTGAACCACTCGACCGTGTCGGCATCGAGCTTTTCCGACCACAGATACGCGTAGTAGCCGGCCGAATAGCCGCCCGCGAACGCGTGCGAGAAATACGTGGTGCGGTAGCGCGGCGGCGCCGGGGCGAAATCGACGCCGGCATCCGTCAAGGCGGCTTTTTCAAACGCCAGCACGTCGGTCGGGATCTGTGCCGGGGTCAGCTGGTGCCAGCGCTGATCCAGCAGGGCCGATGCCAGGTACTCCGTGGTTTTATAGCCCTGGTTGAAATTGTCGGCCGCCGTCACTTTTGCCAGCAGTTCGGCCGGGATAGCCGCGCCCGTCTGATAGTGCCTGGCATAGTTTTGCAGCACTTCCGGCCACAGCGCCCACATTTCATTGACTTGCGACGGGTATTCGACGAAGTCGCGCGGCACGCTGGTGCCGGCAAAGCGCGGGTATTTCACGTTCGAAAACATGCCGTGCAGCGCATGGCCGAATTCGTGGAACATGGTGTTGACTTCGTCAAACGTCATCAGGGTCGGTTGGCCCGCTTCCGGCTTTGGAATGTTGAGGTTATTCGCGATGACCGGCTTGCGGTTCAGCAAGGCCGACTGGCCCACGTAGGCATTCGCCCAGGCGCCGCCGCGCTTGTTGCTGCGCGCGTAAGGGTCGAGCGTAAAGATGGCCAGCTGCGTGCCGTCTTCATTGAAGACGTCGTACACCAGCATGTCGGACGTGTAGACAGGCAAGTCGGTGCGCTGCTTGAAGGTCAAACCATACAATTTGCCAGCAGCAAAGAACACGCCCTTGGTCAGCACGCTGTGCATTTCAAAGTACGGTTTCAACTGAGTCTCGTCGAAGTTGTAGCGTTCGGCGCGCACCTTGTCGCTATAGAAGGCCCAGTCGGCAGCGCCCACCTTGAAGCCGCCTTTGCCTGCATCGATGACCTTCTGGATATCGTCCGCTTCACGGCGCGCGTTGACGACGGCCGGCTTCGCCAGTTCGCCCAGCAAAGCGTTCACGGCGGTCGTGTCGTGCGCCGTCTGGTCTTCCAGCGAATACGCCGCGTAGTTCGGGTAGCCCATCAGCGCGGCACGTTCGGCGCGCAGTTTTGCCAGTTCCAGCACTTCCTGGGTATTGTCGAATTCACCGCCACGGCTGCCGCGCGCTTGCGAAGCGGCCATGATGCGTTCGCGCAAGGCACGGTTGGTCAGCAGCGACAGCGGCGCCTGGCCCGTCGTATTGACGAGAGCGATCACATACTTGCCATCCAGGCCGCGCTTCTTGGCCAGGCCGGCAGCCACCTCGATGGCGGCCGGCGACAGGCCGTCGAGTTCTTCGCGCGTATCGACGACGACGGCCGAGGCGTTCAATTCCTTCAGCACGTTCTGCGCGAACTTGGTCGACAGGGCAGCCAGCTGGCCGTTGTAGGCGCGCAGCTTTTCCTTGTCCGCCGCCGACAGCTTGGCGCCGGCGCGTACAAAATCGGTGTGGTAGCGTTCCAGCAGACGTTTCGATTCCGCATCCAGGCCCAGCTTGTCGCGCTTGGCGTACAGGGTGTCGATGCGCTTGAACAATTTGTCGTTGAGCATGATCGCGTCGCTATGGGCCGCCATTTTCGGCGCCAGTTCGCGCTCCAGGCCCTGGATCGTCTCATTCGTATTCGAACCGGACATCACGGAAAACACGGTGCGCACGCGGCTCAGCAACTGGCCCGAGCGTTCCATGGCCACGATGGTGTTGTCGAAGGTAGCTGGCTTCTTGTTATTCGCAATCGCGTTGATTTCCGCCAGGTTGGCGGCCATGCCTGCCGTAAAGGCGGGCGCGTAGTCGGCGTCCTGTACCTTGTCGAACGGTGGATAGTTGAATGGCAGGCTGCTGGCCTGCGCAAACGGGTTCGAAGCGGGCAGCGTTGCCGCCGCGGTAGCGGCAGTGGCAGGCGCTGTGGTGGCGGTGGCGGCAAAAGCGGCAGCGGCTGGCGCCAGCATCAGGCTGGCGGCGATGACGAGCATTGTTGGACGGGTCATGTCTACTTTCTAGGAGCGCAAGAGAGCCGCGATTGTGTCGCGGGCCAGCTTGAAATAATAACAGCCTGACACACTTGCGTCACCCGCAACGACCGACCTTAACGGGTCGGCGGGTAATGAATGGTTTTCATGCGTCCCGCTCCACGATGCCGATTTAGTAATGCGGCGGACGTTCGTTGACCAGCCCGCCATTTGCCTGCTGCGCCCCGTCGCGCACATGTTCGCCCAGCTTGTGCAGCATCGCCTCGAGCTGGTCGATGCGCTTGCCTTGCTGGTACACCATCTGGTTCAGCGACTCGACCAGGTCTTCCTGCTGCGCCAGCTTGATTTCAATATCGACGAAACGTGTTTCCATCTGTTCTGCATTGTCCATGGTGCTTCTGCTCATTTCTGACTGAAAGCGGCATTCTACCGCCGCAGTAGCGTGAGCCAGGACAAACCTCGTCCATTCGCCATCGGTCAGACGGCCATTGCTGCCTATTCTTTCGTTTGGCCCCCTCAAATCGCTTGACGAATGAGAACAAACGATTACAATAACTGCATCCACGCCACCCGAACCACCGCTGATCGACACGCGCAAGACGGCCGAATACCGGCGCTGGGAAGACTCGCTGCACGATGTTGCGGCCGCCACCATCGACGCGCGCATCAAGCACTTGCAGCACGGCAAAAAGGGCGACTGGCGGCCAGTGGGTGAAGGCGTGTGCGAGCTGCGCTTTTTACAGACGGGGCCAGGCTGGCGCGTGTATTTTCATGAAACGAACCGGGGCACCCTGATCTTGCTGCTGTTGGGCGGCAACAAATCCAGCCAGCAGCGTGACATAAAGCAGGTGCAAGCGATCCTCCGGGAGCTGAAAGCCCGGCAGGCGGCCCTCAAAAAAGCGGCGGCAAGCCCCTCCACAGGAGCACGAAAGAAATGAACCACGACATCGACCACGACACCTTCGACCTCGACGACCTGGAAGCATTGGGACTGAGCAAATTTGACCCGGCACAACACCTGACCAGCAAGGCCGCCGTGGCCGCCTACATGAGCGAAATCGTCGCCACCGGCAATGCGGAACTGTTCCAGTCCGCCATGAACGACGTGGTGCGCGCCTACGGCATGGGCAAGGTGGCGGCCAGGGCCGACATCACGCGCGAAGGCGCGTATAAAGCCTTGCGCGAAGGCAGCAAGCCGCGCTTCGAAACCATTTTAAAGATGCTCGATGCGCTGGGCATGCAGCTGGCCATCGTGCCGAAGGCCACGCCGGACGGCGCCGTGGAAGCCTGAGCGCCGCTTACCCTTTCGGCGCGGCCAACAGCGCCTTCATGCGGGCCAAACGCTCCTTGGGCGAAATCACTTCCGCTTCCGTCGGCACGGCGTCGCCCACGTCGAGTTCCATTTCCTTGATGAAGCGCGACGGGTCGCAATGGACTTGCTCGCCAGCCCGCTTGCGCTTCTTGCACCACGTAATGTGCAAGGTGCGCTGGGCCCGCGTGATGCCCACATACATCAGCCGCCGCTCTTCCTGGATGCGCGCGGCGATGGTTTCGGCCGGCGCGTCAGGGTCGCCCTTGTGCGGCAATATCCCCTCTTCCACGCCCACCAGAAACACGTGCGGAAACTCGAGACCTTTCGACGCGTGCAGGGTCGACATGCGCACGGCGTCCTGCTCCTCGTCCTTGCCCTCGAGCATGGTCATCAAGGCCACCATCTGCGTCAATTCCAGCACGTTCTTTTCTTCGCCATCGCGGTCCTTGCCGCCCCGGCCCCGTTCCTTCAGCCAGTTGACGAATTCCAGCACGTTCTGCCACTTGCTTTGCGCTTGGCGTTCCTCGAAGGCATCGTACAGATACGATTCGTAGTGGATTTCCTTCATCATGTCATCCAGCACTTCGGCCGCGTTGTCGCCGCTGCCGGCCGCACCCGGACGGCTGGCGCGCGATTCCAGGTCATTGATGAAGTTGCAGAAGTCGCGCAGCGGCCCCAACTGGCGGTCCGTCAGCTTGGCCTCGATGCCGCCCTTGAACACGGCCTGGAACAGCGAGCACTGCCACTGCCCCGAGAACGCGCCCAGCACCTCCAGGGTCGACTGCCCCACGCCACGGCGCGGCGTCGTCACGGCGCGGATGAAAGCCGGATCGTCATCCTCGTTGGCCAGCAAGCGCAAATAGCTGATGATGTCCTTGATCTCGGCCTTGTCAAAGAAACTCTGGCCGCCCGAAATCGTGTACGGAATGCGTTCCTTGCGCAAACACTGCTCGATGATGCGCGCCTGGTGATTGCCCCGGTACAAAATGGCGTAATCGGAAAATTTGTTCTTGCGTTCAAAATGGTCGGCCGAGATCATGATGGCGACCTGCTCCGCCTCCTGCTCGTCCGTCTGCATGCCCAGCACCTTGATGGGCTCGCCCAGGCCATGTTCGGACCACAGCGACTTTTCAAACAGTTTAGGATTGTTGCCGATGACGGCATTGGCTGCATTGAGCACGCGCATGGTGGAGCGGTAATTCTGCTCCAGCTTGATCACGCGCAAATCGGGGAAATCCGTCTCCAGGGTCTTCAGGTTTTCCACGGTGGCGCCGCGCCACGCATAGATCGCCTGGTCGTCATCGCCCACGGCCGTAAACATCGGCTTCTTGCAGATGCCCGTCACCATCAGTTTCACCAGTTCGTACTGGCACGTGTTCGTATCCTGGTATTCATCGACAAGCAGATAGCGCAAACGGCGCTGCCACTTGTCACGCACGGGACCGTTGTTGCGGAACAGTTCCACCGGCAAGCGGATCAGGTCGTCGAAATCGACGGCCTGGTAGGCAGAGAGCGTTGCCACATAGCTGCGGTAGATGCGCGCCGCGTTCGCCTCGTCCTCATCCTTGGCTTGTGCCAGCGCCATGTCCGGGTCGATCAGGCCATTTTTCCACAAGGACATGGCGTTCTGGATGCCGCGAATGACCTGTTTATCGGTGGTAATGGCGAGGTCTTGCACCAGCGAAAAACAGTCGTCGCTGTCCATGATGGAAAAGCGGTCCTTCAGCCCCACGCCATTGGCTTCCTGGCGCAGGATTTTCACGCCCAGCGAGTGGAAGGTCGACACCGTCAACTGCTTGGCCTGGCGCGGCTGTTTCAACAGCTTGGCGATGCGCTCCTGCATTTCCAGCGCCGCCTTATTGGTGAAGGTCAAGGCGGCGATGGTTCGCGGGTCATAGCCCCGGTCTTCGATCAGATGGGCGATCTTTTGCGTGATCACGCGCGTCTTGCCCGAGCCGGCGCCCGCCAGCACCAGGCAAGGGCCGTCGAGGTAGGTAACCGCTTCGCTTTGGGGCGCATTCAGACCGAACTGTGGTGCTTTGGACATCAGGGTATTTCCGCAGGGAACAGCAGCCCATTGTAACAGCGTCGCGCAGGCTATTTGCATGACGGGCCATGCCTGAAAAACAGGCAATGGCATTGATATATCGCCATCTGACGCCATCTTGACCCATGCAATGCGTGCGGCACGGCCACGCCTGGAGTACCATTCCGCCTATATCGCCCGTGTGCGCCCACTTACCGAATGGCAGTCCCATGAAATTTGAACACCTGATTGAAATCAACGATCCTTTGAACCCGCTGATCGACACCTTGACCCTGGAGCAAGTCTGGCGCGGCCTGGTCTTGCGCGCCGAGTCGCCGAAACTGTTCGTGCCGCACCTCGATGAATGCCAGATCAGCGAGCGCAGCGATACCGGCTTCGCGCGCAGCCTGCGCTATGGCGAGCTGGTCATCAACGACAGGGTGGTGCTGGTGCCGCAATTGCAGGTGCGCTACGAAGTGCCGGCGCAAAAGGATATCAGCGCGTCCTCGCTGGTAATGACCATCGAAATGCCCGACGAAGCGAGCATGTGGGTACGCTTCCAGTACGACGACGGCCACGACGCGGCCACCGATGCGGCCAACGCCCTGTACGACGACTTCCGCCGTTCCGCCTACAAGGAGTCCGACATCGACACCGTGCGCATCATGCGCGAACTGGCAGTCGAAGGACGGCTCGATGCGGGCTTGCTGAACTAAGCGCCTGGGCTACATTCGCGCGCTGCGGCCCCACAGCTGATCAGGGCGAAACTGCAAACCCGCCTGCTCCGCACTGAGCACTTCGCGGATGGCGTGCAAGTCCACGCGCGTATCGCGCCGCAGCGGCACGTCCAGGCGCGCGCCGCGGGGGCCGATCAGCGACTGCACGTGCGGCGTGGCGGCATTCAAGCCCTTGCGCGTGACGACGCCGATTTCCCCATTGAGCAGTTTGACGAAGGTGCCGACCGGGTAGATGCCCAGCTCGCGCACCAGCAGGGACGCCAGCGGCGCATCCAGCGTGGCCTTGTCGGCCATCAGCATTTCGCGCAGGGCCACGTTCGGCAGCAAGGGCTGGCGGTAGCTGCGCTTCGAAACGCGCGCGCAATAGCGGTCGGCCAGCATGATCAGGCGCGCGCCGATGCCGATCGCCTCGCCTTGCGTGCCCAGCGGATAGCCGCTGCCATCGATATTTTCATGGTGCTGCAGCACGGCCTGCAGCCAGACGGCGTCCGTGACGCCCGCCGCGCGCAGCAGGTCGACACCGGCTTGCGGATGAGCCCGCAAATAGGCCCGCTCCTGCGCGTCCAGCGGTCCCGCCTTGTGCTGGAAATCCGCATGGCGTTCCAGCATGCCCACATTCATGCTCAGCGCGGCCAGCACCACGCTGCGGATCACGCCATCATCGAGTTTCAGGGCGCGCGCCAGCAGGGCCGTGATGACGGCCGTGTCGACGCTGTGGCGCACGGCAAAGTCGCCCGCGCCCTGGTTGTGCAGGATGCAAGCCAGCGCCACGTCCGCATCCAGCGCAACAGCCTCTTCCACCAGCTGCGCCAACGCCGCGAGGGATAGATGGCTGCCCGCATGTCCGGCGGCAATGGCCGGCAGGACGAGGGCCAGCCCTGCCGTGACAAGGTTCAGCATGCGCAGGGCCGACGGCGCTTCCGTGGCCGTGCGCGGCACGTCCGCACTGGTATCGGCGATGACGCCATGCGCCAGCAGCAATGCGATCTGGTTCTCGCTGCTGATGACATGGCCCAGCCTGGCCAGCAGGCTGCCCGTCTCGCCGTGCACGTCCCAGGGCAGGGCCACGCCCAGGGCGAGTTCTCCCGCGTAAATGCGCCGAATTTTCACATCGTCTCCGTGTCATCGCCAGCCGCTACCCTTTTTACCATTGCGGCATGGGCGGCATGTGCCAATTGAAATGTTTTTTGCTTTTAATCAATATTTCAATGTGGCAGCGATGATCGCGCAATCATGTGAGCTTGTCTACAAAATTATATAAATCATAAAGTTGCATTCAGGGCCCGGGTGTGCAATCGGCGCAGCCGGGCGCGTGTTCCGGGTCTTTTTCCAAGTGCAGCGCCAGTTCGCGCAAGGCCGTGCGCACGCCTTCCTCGATGACAGGGTGGTAAAACGGCATGTCGAGCATGGCTGGCACCGTCAGCTGCGCCTGGCATGCCCAGGCCAGCAGATGGCCCAGGTGTTCCGCCCTTGGGCCGATCAGCTCGGCGCCAAGAAAGCGCTTGCTGCCGAATTCCGCATACACGCGCAGCAAGCCCTGGTTTTGCAGCATAACGCGGCTGCGGCCCTGGTTGCCGAACGACACGGCACCGACGGCGAAGCGGCCTGCGTGGCTCACGCACAATTGCTGATACGTCGCGCCCAGGGTGGCGATCTGCGGCTCCGTGAAGGCAATCGTCAACGGCGTGCGGCGCAAGCCTGGTTTGACGTCAGGAAAGCGCGCCGCGTTGTCGCCCGCGATGCGGCCCTCGTCGGCCGCTTCGGGCAGCAGCGGCAGTTCGTTGTCGGCATCCCCGGCAATGAAGATGGCGCTCTTGCCACACTGCATGGTATGCGGGTCATGCAGGGGAATGCCGTGGCGGTCGAGTTCGATTTGCGCCGTTTCCAGGCCGATCTTGTCCACGTTCGGCGCCCGGCCGATGGCGGCCAGCACATACTCGAACTGCTCGGTTTTTTCCACGCCGGCGGCATCGCTGCTGGTGAGCAGGATGCCGCTGCCGTCAGGCGCTTTTGCCATGTGCGCAACCTTGGTCATGAAACGGATATCGAGTTCGCGCGCCAGCACGGCATCCGCCTCCCGCAGCACCAGCGGGTCCGTCAGCTGCGCGACTTTATTGCCACGCGCAAACAAGGTCACGCGCACGCCCAGCCGCGCCAGCGCCTGGCCCAGTTCCAGGCCGATGACGCCGCTGCCGACCACGGCCACGGAGCCCGGCAGATCCGTCCACTCGAACACGGCGTCGCTGGTGATGACCCTGTCTCCCGCCGCCTGCCACTCGGGCGGCACGATGGGCGTGGAACCGGTGGCGATCACCACGCTGGTAGCTTCGACAAGCGTATGCTCATCCACCTGCAATGTGCCGGGGGAAATAAAACGTGCATGGCCACGCAGTTTTTCTTCGTCAGGGATGGCGTTGACGCCGTCGAGCACGAAGCCGACAAAACGGTCGCGCTCGCTGCGCACCCTGGCCATCACTTGCCGGCCATCGATGCGCACGGGGCCCGGGTGCACGCCAAAAGCCGGCGCGGCAGCCACGGCATGTGCCGCCTCGGCCGCCGCGATCAAGAGTTTGCTGGGCATGCAGCCCACCCTCGCGCAGGTCGTGCCGTACGGTCCGCTTTCGATCATCAGCACGCGCTTGCCCTGCATGCGCGCCGCCTTGTGCGCCGTCATGCCGGCCGTGCCGCTGCCGATCACGGCCACATCCACTCGTATCGTCTTCATGGTGCTATCCATCCACTGAGGTTGCTCACAGCGTTCGATACTACCCGTTTGCCAAAAATAAGGTTTTACTTTGCAGCAATATATGCATTAGTATAACTAATCATTTTCAAAATTTATAAGCTGAGCTAATGGGATCACTCGATTATCGCGCGCTGGCCGTGCTGGACGCCGTTGCCAGCCATGGCAGTTTCGACAAGGCCGCCCTGGCGCTGGGCATCACCCAGTCGGCCGTCTCGCAGCGCATCAAGGCGCTGGAAGACGCCAGCGGGCGCCTGCTGATCATCCGTGGCCAGCCAGCCGTACCGACGGGACTGGGCCAGCGCCTGATCGTGCATCACCGCAACGTCAAGCTGATGGAAGCGTCGCTCGACATCGACCTGGGCAACAGCGTCAGCATGCCGGAAATCGCCATCGCCATCGATGCCGACAGCCTGGCCACATGGTTTCCCGACACCTTGTCCGCCCTGCTGGCGCCGCCGCGCTGCCAGCTCGACGTGCGCCTGGCCGACAGCGACAGCGCCCTGCAGATGGTGCGCGACGGCTCCGTGTTCGGCTGCGTGGCTGCCGAGTCCGGCACAGCGATCGACGCGGCCGCGGCCACCAGCGTCACGCCGCTAGGCACCTTGCGCTATGTCTGCGTGGCAACACCCGTATTTGCAGGCCACTGGTTCGGCGATGGTTTTATTGCCGAGGCGGTACAACTGGCGCCCGCCGTGGTGGGCCAGCACGGCTTGCTGGCGCGTTTCCTTGCTGAACAATTGAGCATGCGTGAACCGTTTCCGCACCACACCTTACCCGTGGAAGCGACGCGCCGCGGCTGTGTCCAGGATGGCCTCGCCTACGGCTTGATGCCGCAGCGCCTGGCCGCGCAGGCGCTGGCAACAGACCGTCTCGTGGATCTGATGCCGGGCAGCACCCTGGACGTGCCGCTGAGCTGGCATGCGTGGACCCTGGACACGCCGTTTACCAAGCTGCTGTCCGAGCAGATCGTCAAGTCGGCGCGCGACTATCTGAACTAATTCAGTGAATTAATTAAATATCCAGCGGGTCCACTTCCAGCGACCATTTCACGCGCGTCTTCATGGCGCGCAATTCCGCCAGCCATTCTTTTAAAAACGCCTGCAGCGCTGGCCGCGAGGGGGATTCCAGCAGCAGCTGGGCACGGTCCACGTTGTAGACGCGCGTCATGCTCATGGGAATCGGGTCATTGATGGTCACCTGCGGGTGTGCCATGCACTCTTTCGCCGCCTGCAGGAATTCGATGGCCGTGGCCAGTTCGGGCGCCTCGGCGCGCAGCAGGGCCTGGAACAGATACGGCGGCAGCGCCGCCTGGGCCCGCTCTTCCAGCAAGGTCGTGGCGAAGTGGTCGTAATCGTGGTTGACGACGGCGTCGTACAGGGGATGGCGCGCATAGCGCGTCTGGATCAGCACCTCGGACACGCTGCCCCCTTCCGTCTGCGCGGCGCGCCCGGCCCGGCCCGCCACCTGCATCAGCTGGGCGAACAGCCGTTCGCTGGCCCGGTAATCCTGGGAAAACAGGGCCGTGTCCGGATTCAAGATACCGACCAGGGTCAGTTTTTTGAAATCGTGGCCCTTGGCCACCATCTGCGTGCCGATCAGGATATCCACTTCGCCCCGGTGCACGGTGTCGAACGCTTCCTGCGCGCTGCCCTTCTTGCGCGTGGAATCGGCGTCGATGCGCAAGATCCGTGCCTCGGGAAACAATTGCTGCAAGCCTTCTTCCACCCGCTGCGTGCCGCGTCCCAGCGGCTGCAGGTCGACGTTGCCGCAGGTGGGGCAATGGCGGGGAATACGCAGTTCCAGGCTGCAATGGTGGCAGCGCAAGCGGTGCTCGGGCTTGTGCAGCACCATGAACGAAGTGCAGCGCGTGCAATTGCTGATCCAGCCGCACGATTCGCAGCAGATCACGGGCGAATAGCCGCGCCGGTTCAAGAACAGCAGCGACTGTTCCCCGCGCTCCATGCGCAGTTTCAAGGCGGCTACCAGATGCGAAGTCAGGCCGTCTTTCGGCTTGTCGCGCTCCATGTCCAAAATCTTGACGCGCGGCAACACCGCATTCTTGACGGCCCGTTCGCGCAATTCCAGCTTGCGGTAGCGCCCCGTCTGTGCATGGTGCCAGCTTTCCAGCGACGGCGTGGCCGAACCGAGCACGATGGGGATCTGCAATTGCCAGGCGCGCCACACAGCCAGGTCGCGCGCCGAATAGCGCAAGCCTTCCTGTTGCTTGTAGGACGGGTCGTGTTCCTCGTCGATGACGATCAGTTTAAGTTTCGGCAGGGACGCCAGGATGGCCAATCGCGTGCCGAGCACGATGCGCGCCTGGCCCTGGTGGGCGGCCAGCCAGTGCAGCATGCGCTCGCCTTCGGACAGGCTGCTGTGCAGGGTGGCCAGCATGACGCCGGGAAAGCGCGCGCGGATATTGCCTTCCAGCTGGGGCGTAAGGTTAATTTCCGGCACCAAAATCAGGATTTGCGCATCGTCCTCGCGCGCCAGCACCTGGGCGCAGGCTTGCAGATACACTTCCGTCTTGCCGCTGCCCGTCACGCCATACAGCAGGGTTGGCTTGAAACCCTGGGCGCCGCCGATGGCGTCCGCCGCTTCCTGCTGCGCCGGGTTGAGCGCCGGCATGTTCAACGGCGTGCCGTCATGCGCGTCGGCCAGCTTGCCCAGCTTCTTGATGGCGCGGTCGAGCGCCACGGTAGTCAGCACGCGCAAATTCTTCGGCAAACCCGGCAGCGCCACTTCACCGAGCGGACGCTGGTAGTAATCGGCGGCAAAGGCGGCCAGCGCCAGCCACTGTTCCGACAGGGGCGCCAGCTGGCTGCGCACGGCCAGCACATCCTTCAATTTCGCGGCGGGCACGTCGGTGCTGTCGGATACGCCGACAATCAGCCCCATCACTTCGCGCCGGCCGAACGGCACCAGCGCCAGTTGCCCCACTTGCGGCAGCGGCGCGTCCGCGCCGGCATCCACCGCCGCGTTCCAGCGGTAGTCGAACAGGGCGTTCAAGGGCGTGTCGAGCGCGATTTTCAGGATGCACGACGTCAAAATGCACTGCGACATGGAAGTAGGGCCTATCTCAATAAAAAAGCGCGCCGCAGGGGAAATGGCGCGCGGGATGTCCGGCATCAAGCCAGCGGGCCATGATACTTGTTTCACCTATCAAACGCCTAACGGCGGACAGGACAGCATGTCATCATGCCTGAAGAAAATTCTGTGGATAACTTTGTGGACAAAGCAAAATTAACTTTCAGAAAAATGTGGACAGAAAATTTCGATCGCCGTCAAGAGCGGCACGCAAGAAAAATTAACCATTTAAAATCAATGGCTTAAAAATTGATGCCCGGGAGGCTACAAATCCACAGGACATTTCCGCCGCTGTGCATAACTGAACCATTTGTAATTTATTTATACAGAAATCAGCACCACTTTGAGGCACCCGATCGGGAAAAACGGGGGCGGCCTGCGGCAAAGTTGACAATTGCCGGGCAAGCGTTCGTTTTTACCTGCCGGGCGGCGAAACATTGTTCAATTATCATGCACTGCAACATACACTTCACGTGAAACCTGAACATCGACGCTAAGTATCGGTTAACAAATTACTTTTCAATTTTATCCACAGAATCTGTTGATAACTTTGTGGACAATGAAGGAATAAGGCCGGCGAACGAAAGAATAACCTTATCAATAGCAACAAAGTCCGCCGAACAAGGCATTTTTTATTTCTTAATAATCAAGCACTTGCAAAGCATCCCCGGGCATGGCTTTTCGACTGCCTCTTATTTCCGCAGCAAAAAAAATTGTGCATAAGTCGGTCTTTCTTGCTAGGGCGCAGCAAAGAAAAAGGCAGGCTTCCGCTGGAAAGCCTGCCTTTTCTGTCCCTGCGCGAGGGGAGGCGCTGAAATTACTGGCCGCTGCGCATGGCGCGGCTCATGCTGTGTACGGCTTCCACCATCGCTTCCACGGATTCCGGTGGCGTGAACTGGGAAATGCCATGGCCCAGGTTGAATACATGGCCCGTGCCGGCCGATGGCGCGCCGAAGGCGTTGAGCACTTTCGCCACTTCGGCGCGGATCTGCTCTGGGCTGGCGAACAGGATGGCCGGGTCAAGATTGCCCTGCAAGCCCACTTTATGGCCGACCAGCTGGCGCGCGCGCGTCAGGTTGACGGTCCAGTCCAGGCCCACGGCATCGGCGCCGATGTCGGCGATCTGCTCGATCCACTGGCCGCCGCCCTTGGTAAACACGATGGCGGGAATCTTGACGCCATCCTTGTCGCGTTTCAGCTGCGCCACCACTTGCTGCATGTAGGCCAGCGAGAATTCCTGGTAGGCGCCGTCAGCCAGCGCACCGCCCCAGGAGTCGAAAATCATCACGGCTTGCGCGCCGGCATCAATTTGCGCGTTCAGGTACTGCGCCACGGAGGTGGCGTTAATCGCCAGGATGTGGTGCATCAGGTCCGGGCGGTTGTACAGCATCTTCTTGATGGTATGGAACTCTTTCGAGCCGCCGCCTTCCACCATGTAGCAGGCCAGGGTCCACGGGCTGCCGGAAAAACCGATCAGCGGCACGCGGCCGTTGAGTTCCGTGCGGATTTGCGTGACGGCCTTGAAGACATAGTCGAGCGATGCCAGGTCCGGCACTTGCAAGGCCTTCACGTCCTGTTCCGTGCGCAGCGGGCGCTCGAACTTCGGGCCTTCGCCATCGGCGAAATACAGGCCCAGACCCATCGCGTCGGGCACCGTCAGGATGTCAGAAAACAAAATCGCCGCGTCGAGCGGGAAACGCTCCAGGGGCTGCAAGGTGACTTCCGTCGCGTAATCTGGATTCTTTGCCAGGCCCAGGAAGGAGCCGGCCCGCTCGCGCGTGGCGCGGTATTCGGGCAGGTAGCGGCCCGCCTGGCGCATCAGCCAGACAGGGGTATGCTCGGTCGGCTGGCGCAGCAAGGCGCGCAGGAAAGTATCATTCTGGAGCGGAGCAAATTGTGGCATGGAAGGCAATCAATAGCTTGGAGAAGCGGTATTATCGCATCCAATCGCCGCCATTTCATTGATTCCAGTGCCGCTTTGCAGCATTTGCCACGCACAGCGATGACTTTCGTTGTGCCTGCCCTTCCATTATGATGATGCACGCCGCCGCGCGCCCTGACCCTGCCTGGCGGCCCTTGATCCCCTCACTACACGGAGCCCGCATGACCTCGACCGCATCCAGCACCCCTTATGGCATCTGGCCATCGCCGATCAGCGCGGCCATCGTCGCCGCCGGCGCCTCGCCGCTGACGCAGCTGGCCCTGGGCGGTGCGGATGGCAGCGACGTGTTCTGGCTGGCCGGACGCGCCAGCGAGGCGGGCCGCAACACCCTGCTGCGCCAGCGCGGCGCGCGTGTCGATGAACTGACGCCGGCGCCCTTCAATGTGCGCACCCGCGTGCATGAATACGGCGGCGGCGCGTATGCCGTTGCCGGCGATAGCGTGTATTTCTCGCATTTCGCCGATAATTGCCTGTACCGCGTGGACGGCGACGGCACCCCGGAAGCATTCACCACTGGCGGCAGCACGCGCCATGCGGATTTTGTGGTCGATGCGGACCGTTCCCGCCTGATCGCCGTGCGCGAGCAGCATCCGGCGGAAGGCCACGCGCATCCGGAAAACTGCCTGGTGGCCGTCGGCTTCGACGGGCGCGAAACGGTGCTGGCGCGCGGCCACGACTTTTATGCAGCGCCGCGTTTGTCGCCGGACGGCAGCCAGCTGGCCTGGATCAGCTGGGATCACCCGCGCCTGCCATGGCAAGGCACGGAACTGTGGCTGGCCGACGTGCATGCGGACGGCAGCCTCGGCTCGCCACGCCTGATCGCCGGCGGCGCGCGCGAATCGATCTGCCAGCCGGAATGGTCGCCCAGCGGCTTGCTGCACTTCGTCTCCGACAGCAGCGGCTGGTGGAATCTGTACCGCCTGCACGGCGCCGACATCGAGGCACTGTGCCCGATGGAAGCGGAATTTGCCACGCCGCACTGGACCTTCGGCGGCAGCATGTACGGCTTTCTTTCCGACGACGAGATCGTCTGCACGTATATCCAGGCCGGCATCAGCTACCTGGCGCAATTGAACGTGGCGGCGGCCAAGCTGGAGCCGATTTCCCACCCATACCAGGAAATCCGCGAACTGCGCGTGGGGCCCGGCTTCGTCGCACTGCTGGGCGGCAGCCCCACCATTGCGCTGGAACTGGCGCGTATCGATTTGTCGAACCATGAGCTGGAAGTGCTGGCGCAATCGATCGCACACTTACCCGCGCTCGCTTACCTGTCCGTGCCGCGCAGCTTGAGTTTTACCAGCAGCAATGGCCGCACGGCGCACGCCTTCTTTTATGCGCCCACCAATGGCGATGTGCAGGCGCCGGCAGGAACATTACCGCCCGTCATCGTCATCAGCCACGGCGGCCCCACCAGCATGGCCAGCAATACTTTGAAACTGGCAACGCAGTACTGGACCAGCCGCGGTATCGGCGTGCTCGACGTCAACTATGGCGGCAGCAGCGGCTTTGGCCGCGAATACCGCGACGCGCTGCGCGGGCAATGGGGCATCGTCGACGTGGAAGACTGCATCGCCGGCGCGCGCTACCTGGCCGCCAACGGCCTGGCCGACCCGGAGCGCCTGATCATCCGCGGCGGCAGCGCGGGCGGCCTGACCACCCTGTGCGCATTGACGTTCCACGACGTCTTCAAGGCCGGCGCCAGCTACTATGGCGTGTCCGACCTGAAGGGCCTGGACGACGATTCGCACAAATTCGAATCGCGCTACACCGATTACCTGATCGCTTCGCAGCCGCAGGCCGAGGCGCTGTACCGCGAGCGCTCGCCCATCCACCACACGGATAAATTGTCACGCCCGATGATCTTCTTCCAGGGCCTCGATGACAAGGTCGTGCCGCCGCAGCAGTCGCAGCTGATGGTCGACGCCCTGCAGGCGCGCGGCGTGCCCGTCGCGTACGTGCCGCTG
The DNA here is from genome assembly GCF_021165895.1 of Janthinobacterium sp. PLB04. Taxonomy (NCBI): domain Bacteria; kingdom Pseudomonadati; phylum Pseudomonadota; class Betaproteobacteria; order Burkholderiales; family Oxalobacteraceae; genus Janthinobacterium; species Janthinobacterium sp. PLB04. The sequence goes on from NZ_CP088968.1 coordinate 112,014, forward strand.
GAAGGCGAGGGACACGGCTTCCGCAAGGCGGAAAACATCGTGCGCACCCTGGAGGCGGAACTGTATTTCTACCAGCGCGTGTTCGGCCTGCCCGTGGCGGCCGGCGAGCCGCCCGTGCAGATCGCCAACTTGCCCGCATGAGCGAACCGAGTGTAGACCAACAGCTGCTGGACGAGTTCGCCGCACTGGAGCAGCATGAACAGATGATCCTGGCCTTGCTGGCGATCACGGGCGAACCGGTGGGCAAGCATGCCGTGTATGAACACTTGCAGCGCGCCAATGTCGTCGAGCCGGACGGCACGCCGTTTTCCCTGCTCGTGGTAACCAACATGCTGCAGCGGCTGACACGCCTGGCGCTGACGTCCGAGATCGTCGGGCGGGGCTTTGCCTGCGAAGCCAGGCTGCGCTGGCCCGCCATGCGCGCCGCCATCGAGCACCTGGTGTTTCGCGACCTGTGCCAGGCCATCGAGCTGATCAACCCCGTGCGCCGCAACTGGGATGGCTATGTGGAATTGCGCAGCTACCGGCAAGGCGTGGCGCGCCTGCGCATCGCCCTGCTGCGCAATGACGAGGTACGCCACGTGGCCGCCATCCTGGCCGCCTGCATGGCGTGCTATGAAGCGCAGCAGCTGCATCCGCTGATCGAGATCTTCGGCCGGCCGTTCGAACCGGAAATGTTGTCTTTCGTCATGCCGCAACTGCAGGATGACATCCTCGCCGTGCTGCTGGGCAACGCCCCGCGCGAGCCGGCCACGGCGCACGCCATCCGCGCGTACGCTCGCGCCCACCATGCGCGCCAGACGGCCGCCGGCGACCATATCGGCGCCGCCCTGCCATTGGCCCTGGCCGAAGACGCCCTGCTGTGCGGCGAACTCGACGCGGCCGCGCGCTACCTGGCGGGCCAGCAGGGACCGCAGGCGCTGTTTGTCGACAGCAGCATCGCCCTGTTGCGCGGCGAACACGCTCACGCCGTGGCAGGCTTCGAGACAGCCTTGAAAGGACTGCGCAAGGAGGCGGGAAAGCGCAAGCTGTGCTTTACGGGCATCGGCGGCCACCTGTACGTGCTGGCCCTACTGCGCGGCAACGACGCCAAGCTGCTGAAAAGCGCGGAAACCTACCTCGATATCGCCCTGCATGCGCAGCCGAACCACGACAGCATCGTCTACCAGCAACTGAACACCTTGCGCCTGGTGCGCGGCGGCGTGCAGCTGGCGGAAAGCATCCCCACGCGCAGCTGGGAAACGGGACTGCAGGCGCAGCTGTTCCAAGGCTTACTGTACTACTGGCTGGCGCTACCGCAATTGAGCGAGCGCAAGGACCAGCTGCGGTCGCTGGTGCAGCAGGCGGACGCGGCCGGCTACGACCTGATCGCGGCGCAGGCGGCCGGCTTGCTGGGCTTGATGGGCGAGCCGCAGCAGGAGCGCTATGCGACGGCCAAGCGGGCGCAACACGGCTTGACGGACATGGCGCCGTGGTTCGAGCGCCAGGAAGCGTGGCAGCGCCAGCTGAGCGCGCTGATCAACCTGCAGCAGAACGCGCCCGCCGAAGCGCTGGGCGGCGTGTCGCGCCTCGTGTGGCTGGTGGCATTCGACCCGCGCTTCGGCCTCACGGCCGTGGAAGTGCGCGAGCAGAAGCGCGACGCGCGGGGCGGCTGGAGCAAGGGCCGCGCCATGGGTCTCAAACGCTTGGCCGAAGAGGCCGGCGACATCGATTTTCTCACGCCGCAAGACGCGCGCGCGGCGGGCAGCATCGCGCCGTTCAAACAGTATTATTCGTCGGCGCCCCGCTATGAAATCGAGCTCGACAAGGCCGCCGTCTTGCTGGTGGGCCACCCGCTCGTGTTCTGGCTCGACCATCCCGACACGCGCGTGGAACTGATCGCCGGCGCGCCGGAGCTCCTGATCAAGTCGCACGAAGGGCAGCTGTGGCTCGGCATGCAACCGCCGCTGCCCGACAACGGCAGCAATGTGGTGGTGCAGCGCGAAACGCCGACGCGCTTGCGCGTGGTGCACATCCTCGACGAGCACCGGCGCATCGGCGCCATCGTCGGCCTGGGCCTGTCCGTGCCCCTGCATGCGGAAAAACAGGTGATGCAGGCGATCGGCGCCATTTCGTCCATGGTCACCGTGCAATCGGACATCGGCGGCGGCGCCGGCGACGCGGAAGCGATCACGGCCGACCACCGCCTGCACGTGCACCTGCTGCCCTATCAGCAGGGCCTCAAGATGCAGATTTTAGTGCGTCCGCTGCTCGACAACGGCGCCTATTACGCGCCGGGCAGCGGCGCCGAAAGCGTGTTTGCCGACGTGGCGGGCCGGGCAGTGCAAGCGCGGCGCGACCTGAATGCGGAACGCGAGGCGCAGCGCCAGCTGATCGGAAAATGCCTGGTGCTGGAAGAAGCGGAGGAAGAGCATGGCGAATGGCTGCTGGGCCAGCCTGCCCTGGGCCTGCAATTGCTGGTGGAATTGCAGGCGCTGGAGCCAGACGGCATGGTGCTGGCGTGGCCGGAAGGCGAAACCATGCGCGTGTCGAAACGCATCGACAGCGGCCAGATGCGCCTGAATATCAAGAGCGAAAAGGACTGGTTTGCCGCCAGCGGCGAAGTGCAGATCGACGAAGACAAGGTAATGGATTTGCGCGCCCTGCTCGACTTGATGCAGAACAATAAAAGCCGCTTCGTGGCCCTGGGCGACAACCAGTTCCTGGCTCTGAGCGACGAACTGCACCGCCGGCTGTCGGAGCTGGCCGCATATGGCGAGGCGCATGCCGATGGCGTACACATCCACCCGCTGGCCGCCTTCGCGCTGGAAGAGCTGACCAACGACGCGGGCGGCGTCAAAGCCGACAAACTGTGGCGCGAACACTTGCTGCGCCTGCGCGCCCTCGACGACTATCAGCCGCAGTTGCCCAGCACCTTGCAGGCGGACTTGCGCGATTACCAGCTGGCCGGTTTTAACTGGCTGGCGCGCTTGGCGCACTGGGGCGTGGGCGCCTGCCTGGCCGACGACATGGGACTCGGCAAGACTTTGCAGGCGCTGGCGCTGATCCTGGCGCGCGCGCCGAACGGCCCCACCCTCGTCGTCGCTCCCACGTCCGTGTGCATGAACTGGATCAGCGAAGCGCAGCGCTTCGCGCCCACCTTGAACATCAAACTGTTCGGCAGCGGCGACCGCGCCGACATGCTGGAAACATTGCAGCCCTTCGACGTGGTGGTGGCCAGCTATGGCTTGCTGCAGCAGGAAGCCACTATGTTTGCCGGCGTGCGCTGGCATACGATCGTGCTCGACGAAGCGCAAGCTATCAAGAATGGCGCCACCAAGCGCTCGCAAGCCGTGATGGCCCTGCAGGGCGACTTCCGCATGGTGGCCAGCGGCACGCCGCTGGAAAACCACCTGGGCGAATTGTGGAACCTGTTCCGCTTCATCAACCCCGGCTTGCTGGGGACCCTCGACCAGTTTAATTTGCGCTTCGCCGGTCCCATTGAGAAAGATCAGGACAAGCGGGCGGCGGCCGGCGCGCGCTTGCGCTTGCGCCGCCTGATCGCGCCATTCATCTTGCGCCGTACGAAGACGCAAGTGCTGTCGGAATTGCCATCGCGCACGGAAATTGTGCTGGAAGTGGAATTGTCGCCGCAGGAAACAGCGCTGTACGAATCCTTGCGCCGTGAAGCGCTGGAAAAGCTGGCCATGGTGGAAGGGCCGGCATCAAAGAAAGCCATCCAGATCCTGGCGGAAATCATGAAACTGCGCCGCGCCTGCTGCAATCCGCAACTGGTGGCGCCCGAGCTGGGCCTGGCCAGCAGCAAGCTGGCGGCCTTTGCCCAATTGCTGTCGGGCTTGCTGGAAAACCGCCATAAGGTGCTCGTCTTCAGCCAGTTCGTCGACCATTTGACCCTGATCCGCCAGCACCTGGAGCAGCATGGCGTGCGCTACCAGTATCTCGATGGCAGCACGCCCATGCAGGAGCGCAAGCGCCGGGTCGATGCCTTCCAGGCGGGTGAGGGCGACGTTTTCCTCATCAGCCTGAAGGCGGGCGGCATGGGCATCAATTTGACGGCGGCCGATTACGTGATCCACATGGACCCGTGGTGGAACCCGGCCGTGGAAGACCAGGCGTCGGACCGCGCCCACCGCATGGGGCAATTGCGCCCCGTCACCATTTACCGCCTGGTGGCGAAACACACGATCGAGGAAGGCATCGTCGAATTGCACCAGCACAAGCGCGACCTGGCCGACAGCTTGCTGGAAGGCAGCGATGCGGCCGCGCGCATGTCGGCCAATGACATGCTGGGCATGCTGCAGGAAGGGTTGAAGCAATGAGATTGAAAAAATGAGCGGCGCCACCGCGTTCCATGCGATGATCGTTTTTCCCTGTTGCCCTCCCATGCCATGACCGACTATATCGCCACCAGCGCCGGCCAGCGCGCCACCTTTTTATGCGGCAAATCCTGGACCGCCTACGTCAGCACCTTCCTGATTGCCGTGCTTCTATTCTTTGCCGCCCTGCCGCTGGCCTTCAAGTACAACGCGCGCGCCGCCTTCGTGGTGCTGATCGGTTCGGCCCTGATCGTCGGCTACCGCCTGCTGACCATCCGCAGCTACCAGCTGTACTACGATGAAGCGGGCGTCTGGCTGGCGTCCGGCATCTTGCCTTGGAAAAAGAAACTCGCTGGCGTGAAATGGCGCGACATGGATGAAGCCGTCTATGAAACGAACTTCTGGAGCTGGCTGTTCCAGTCCTATACGGTGCGCGTCAGCCAACGCTACACGCAGGAAACGGAAATCCACGCCACCGGCATGGCGCGCGGCAAGGATGCCGTGGCGGCCCTGAATGCGCGCCATCAGGAGATGCTGCGAGGCAGCGCCATCGTCGTCTAGCGCCCCGCGCTCCCGGCGCAAAAAACTGCGCAGCGGCGGCAATTAATGCTAATCTTTGGGCCGCCCAGGCAAGCAAGGCCAACCTTTCAATAGTTGTTTGTTACTTATATTATCAGTTTATTATTTTCTGATGAGGACAAACAGCAAAATATTCAAGAGATAAACTATGCTGATAAAAAATAAAGTTGCGCTCGCCGCATTGATGATGGCCTTTACCCTGGCACCGGCCAGCGCCGCCAAGAAGCCGCAGAAGCAAGGCAAGGCAACGAGCAGCAGCAGCAAGAAAAAAACCGTCGCCAAGAAAGTGGCCGTCGTCAGCGCCGCCACGGCAGCCACGGTAGCGGCCGTGGCCAGCGAGAACAGCAGCGACCGTTCCATGAATAACCTGAGCGGCCAGTTCCTCACAGCCCTGTGGCGCCTGGATCCGGAAAGCGCGATTTCGGTCGGCAAGTACGATGGCGCAGCCAACCTGAGCATTCCTGACGCGGCCAGCCGCCAGAAGCAACTGGCCTTCATCGAAGAATGGCTGGGCAAGTTCGGCAAGCTGAATGCCGGCAAAATGTCGGACAAGCAACGTACCGACCTGGCCTTGCTGACGAATAAACTGCAAGCGGACCGCTGGTATCTGACCACCTTCCGCGAATTCGAATGGAATCCCGCCCAGTACAACGTGGCCGGCTCCATCGACTTCATCCTGAACACGGAATACGCGGCCCAGCCGCAGCGCCTGCGCACCTTGCTCAAGCGCATCGCCAGCGTGCCGCAATACTATGCGGCCGCGCGCGCCAGCATCGTCAATCCCACGCGCGAACACACGCAGCTGGCCATCGCCCAGAGCGCCGGCGTGCTCAGCGTGCTTGATGATCTGAACAAGACGGCGCAGGGTTCCATCCTGACGCCGGCGGAAAAACAGCTGTACAACGCGCGCATCGCCGCGGCCCGCACGGCCGTGCAAGGCTACGCGGCCTGGCTGACGGAACAGGATGCCGCGCTGGCGCAGAACGGCAACGCGCGCTCCTTCCGCATCGGCAAGGAACTGTATGAGCAGAAATTCGCCTACGATATCCAGGCCAGCGTGAGCGCCGAGCAGATGTACCAGAAAGCCCTGGCCGCGCGCGAAAAGCTGCTCGAGCATATGGATAGCCTGTCCGACGAGCTGTGGGTGAAAACCATGGGCAATACGGCCAAGCCGGCGGACCGCACGGCAAAGATCGGCATGGTGATCGACAAGCTGTCCAGCAACCACGTGGCGGCCGCCGATTTCGTGCCGGAAATCCGCCGCCAGATCCCGCAATTGCAGGAATGGGTGACCAGCCACAACCTGCTGACGATGGATCCGAAAAAGCCCCTGGTCGTGCGTGAAACCCCGGCCTACCAGCGTGGCGTGGCTGGCGCCAGCATCGAGGCGCCCGGCCCGTACCGCCCGCAAGACCGCACCTACTACAATGTGACGCCGCTCGATGGCGAAACACCGGAGCAGGCGGAAAGCAGCTTGCGCGAATACAACCACTGGATCTTGCAGATCCTGAATATCCACGAAGCCATCCCCGGCCACTACACGCAGCTCGTGTACGCCAACAAGTCGCCGTCGCTGGTCAAGTCCATCTTCGGCAACGGTGCCATGATCGAAGGCTGGGCCGTGTATGGCGAACGCATGATGCTCGAATCGGGCTATGGCAATAACGCGCCGGAAATGTGGCTGATGTATTCGAAGTGGAACTTGCGCAGCGTCACCAATACCATCCTCGACTACAGCGTGCACGTGCTGGGCATGACGGAAGCGCAAGCGCTCGACCTGCTGACGCGCCAGGCTTTCCAGACCAAGCGTGAAGCAACAGAGAAATGGCGCCGCGTGCAGCTGAGCTCGGTACAACTGACCAGCTATTTCAGCGGCTACAGCGAAATCATGGACTTGCGCGAACAGCGCAAGCAAGCGCTGGGCAACAAATTCGTACTGAAGGATTTCCATGAGCAATTCCTCAGCTACGGCAGCGCGCCCGTGAAAGTCATCAAGGAACTGATGAATTAACGCGCACGCATCATGACCTTGCAAAGGGCGCTGCGGCGCCCTTTTTGCATGGGTTTGCGCTATCGCAAACCACCGGCTGCCCTGTCCATTAAGCTGACGGGAAGGCAGGCGCCACCGTACTCCTCACTGGCAATTGCCGATTTTCCTGCTAGGCTGGATATCAGGAGCGTCCATGCATATGCCCATCCAGTTCGACACCCTCGATTACGCCAAACGCCTCGCCTCGGCCGGCGTGCCCACCCAGCAGGCGGAAGCGCATGCGACGGCGCTGGGCGAAGTGCTGGGTTCTGCCGTGGTCGTGCATGGCGAACTGGCGGCGCTGGAGCGCAATCTGCTGGGGGAAATCAAGCTGGTGGCGCAAAAGGTCGATACCAGAGTGGATGCGCTGGAACTGAAGTTCGATACCCGAATAGATGCACTGGAGCAAAAATTCGACGCCCGCCTGGAACGCCTGGACTTGCGCCATGGCGCCGACATGAAACACGTGTACTGGATGATGAGCACCCTGATCCTGCTCAACCTGGGCATCCTCAGCAAACTGATGCTGCAGTAAGCACCCACCAACTTTCTTGGCGATAAAAAAGCCGCGGCTCACGAGGGAGGCCAGCGGCTCGTATCGGCACGCGTTGCGGGCCGTCTAGGACGCTTCTTCCGGCGCCTGGGTTGCCTTGACGAAGATGGGCGCCACCAGCAAGCCCAGCTCGAACAGCAGGCACATCGGGATGGCCAGCGAGAACTGGCTGACGACGTCCGGCGGCGTGACGATGGCGGCAATCACGAAGGCGCCAACGATGATGTAGGGACGCACTTCCTTGAGTTTCGCGATGGACACAAGTCCCATGCGCACGAGGATCACCACCACCACGGGCACTTCGAAGGTAGCGCCAAAGGCCAGGCACATCGACATGACGAAATCGAGGTAGTTTTCGATATCGGGAGTCACCGCGATCGACGATGGCGAAAAGTCGCTGATGAAGTGGAAGACGCGGCCAAACACGAAGAAATAGCAGAAGGCCACGCCAGCGATGAACAGCAGCGACGACGAGATGACCAGCGGCGCGATCAGGCGCTTTTCATGCGTGTACAGACCGGGGGCGATGAAGGCCCACATCTGGTACAGCACCCAGGGCAAGGCGACGATGAAGGCGATCACCAGCGTCACTTTCATCGGCACGAGGAACGGCGAAATGACGCCGGTGGCGATCATTTTCGAGCCGGCCGGCAGCGAGGCGATCATCGGCTCCGCAATAAAATCGTAGATTTGCGAAGGGCCGGGCCAGTAGAACAGCACGGCACAGACGACGGCGATGCCGATCGAGGCCTTGACCAGGCGGTTGCGCAGCTCGACCAGATGCGAGATAAAAGTTTCTTCCACCGGAGATTTGCTACTCATGAGTAAAAGGAGGAGGAACTGGCGCGCGGACGGAAGCGCGCCACGCGGGCGGCCGCCGACTGCACGTGCAGCTTGCCGCCATGGCGCTGCTTGTACCAGCCAGGGATGGCGGAATTGCGCACCAGCTTCTTGCGGCGGAATTCGCGCGCCTTGCGGGCCAGGTCATCGTTGGTGGCGCGCAGCATGGCTTCGTGGGCATCGTGATGCCCCTCATACGAGCTGGAATCGCCGCGCCAGGCGTTTTCCACCTCGGCCAGGTTGCCGGAGATCGAGTTTTCCACGCCATGCATGGATTTCTCCACGCTTTGCTTGACGGAATGGGCCGCATCCTGCACTTCCTTCTGCAGGTTTTTCAGCTCTTCCATCTCAATTTCGCGCGACACTTCGGATTTCACCTGGTTCAGATAGCGTTGCGCGCGGCCATACAGGGTACCGGCCATGCGCGCCACTCTCGGCAACTTTTCAGGGCCGATGACTATCAACGCAACCACGCCGATGATGGCGATTTTAGAGAGACCGAGATCGATCATAAGCGGACAAGGGCTGTTACCGGACGAGGCAAGCGCCCCGCCACGCTATCAGAACTTGCTTTTCTCTTTCGTCTCGACGTCGATGGTGCTTTTGTCGGCCACTTGCGATGGCGCAGCAGGAGGGGTGTTGGCTGCCGGAGCGTCATCTTCGCCCTTGACGCCATCCTTGAAGCCTTTGACGGCCTTGCCGATATCACCGCCGATATTGCCCAGTTTCTTGGTGCCGAAGACCAGCATCACAATGACCAGAACGATCACCCAGTGCCAAATACTCAATGAACCCATCACATTCTCCTTGCGGGACGGTGCCCGAATAGCGTCAACCAATGCCGGTAGTATACACGTGAACCCGGCGCACGGCGAAATCAGTGCTGGCCGCGCCAGGGACGGGGGCCGCCGTACACGTGCATGTGCAGGTGATACACCTCTTGCCCGCCGTTCGGGCCGCTGTTGATCATGGTTTTGAAGCCGCCGGCGGGCGTGCCATCGGCGTCATAACTGACGGCGCAGCCAAACTCGGCAGCGAGTTTTGGCGCCAGGCGCAGCAGCTTGCCCAGCATTTCCGTGTGGCTATCGTCACAATCGGACAGACTGGCCACGTGGCGCTTCGGGATCAACAGCAAATGCACGGGGGCGGCCGGGTTGATGTCCTTGAAGGCCAGCAAGTCCTCGTCTTCATACACGATGGTCGAGGGAATTTGTTTTGCAGCAATCTTGCAAAAAATGCAGTTATCCACGCACGCTCCAATCAGGTCAGTGTTTGTCTGTTTCGCCGGCGTCGCGCAGCTCATCCTTGCGTGCCGCCTTTTCTTCCAGGCCGGACAGGCCTTCGCGGCGCGCCAGCTCGTCGAGCACCTGCTGCGGCGTCAGGTCGAACTGCGCCAGCATCACCAGCGAGTGGAACCACAGGTCGGCGCATTCGTACAAGACCTTTGACGAGTCGTTGTCGCGGCGCGCATCCTTGGCGGCCATCACGGTTTCCGTCGCCTCTTCGCCGATTTTTTTCAGGATGGCGTCATCGCCCTTGGCAAACAGGCGCGCGACATACGACGTGGCGGGGTCGCCGCCGTTGGCCAGCTTGCGCGATTCGATCACGGCGGCCAGGCGTTTTAACGTTTCACTCATTTGCTCTTGCTTTCCGCGTAAATCGTCTCGGGGTCTTTCAGGACGGGGTCGGTGACTTGCCATTCGCCCGTTTTTTCGTCGCCTTCGAACTTCTGGAAGAAGCACGAATGGCGGCCCGTATGGCAGGCGATGCCGCCCGCTTGCTCGATTTTCAGCAAGACCACGTCTTCGTCGCAATCGAGGCGGATTTCCAGCACCTTTTGCGTGTGGCCCGATTCTTCGCCCTTGTGCCACAGTTTCTTGCGCGAACGGCTCCAGTACACGGCCTCGCCCAGTTCCACCGTGCGCGCCAGCGCGTCGCGGTTCATCCAGGCGAACATCAGCACGTCATTGCTGCCCGCTTCCTGCGCGATCACGGGCACCAGGCCGTGCTCGTCCCATTTGACCTTTTTCAGCCACTTGGCATTGCTTGCTACGATGGTTCCGTTTTGCATGTTCTTCTATCCTGCCTGTATTTACTGCTGATCTTTACGCCAGGCGCATGGGAATGCCCTGCTGCGCCATGAAACGCTTGGCTTCCTGTACCGTGTGCTGGCCATAGTGGAAGATGCTGGCGGCCAGCACGGCGTCCGCGCGGCCCACCTTGATGCCATCGACCAGATCCTGCAAGCCGCCCACGCCGCCCGAGGCGATGACAGGGATGCTGACGGCGTCGGACACGCCGCGCGTCAGGCCCAGGTCGAAGCCGACCTTGGTGCCATCGCGGTCCATGCTGGTGAGCAAGATTTCGCCGGCGCCCAGGCTTTCCATTTTACGCGCCCACTCGAACGCGTCCAGGCCCGTGGCAGTGCGTCCGCCATGGGTAAACACTTCCCACTTGCCGGGCGACACCTGCTTGGCATCGATGGCGACGACGATGCATTGCGAGCCGTGCTTTTGCGAAGCTTCGTACACCAGTTGGGGATTCGTCACGGCCGAGGTGTTGATGCTGACCTTGTCGGCGCCCGCGTTGAGCAGCCGGCGCACGTCTTCCACCACGCGCACGCCGCCGCCCACGGTCAGCGGAATGAACACTTGCGACGCCACGGCTTCGATGATGTCGAAGATCAGGCCGCGGTTGTCGCTGGACGCGGTAATGTCGAGGAAAGTGATTTCATCGGCGCCCTGCTCGTCATAACGGCGGGCAATTTCCACCGGGTCGCCGGCGTCGCGCAATTCCGTGAAATTGACGCCTTTGACAACGCGGCCATTCGTCACGTCGAGGCAGGGGATGATACGTTTTGCAAGCATGATGGTATCCAGATTGTCGCCAGGCCAGGGCATGCACGCGCACGCCCCGGCCAGGCAGGCTTAAACGGCGGCGTCGGTCAGTTCGTCGGCGCGTTCCTGCGCCTGCGCCAGATCGATCGTGCCTTCATAGATGGAACGGCCGCAGATCACGCCTTCGATGCCTTCGGCCTGGACCGCGCACAGCGCTTCCACGTCGCCGATATTGTGCAGGCCGCCCGAGGCGATGACGGGGATCTTGACGGCTTGCGCCAGCTTGACGGTGGCGTCGATATTGATGCCGCCCATCATGCCGTCGCGGCCGATGTCCGTATAGATGATCGATTCGACGCCGTAGGCTTCGAATTTTTTCGCCAGGTCGATCACTTCGTGGCCCGACATCTTGCTCCAGCCATCCGTTGCCACTTTACCATCCTTGGCATCGAGACCGACGATGATGTGGCCCGGGAAGGCGCTGCAGGCATCGTGCAGGAAACCGGGGCTTTTCACGGCCGCCGTGCCGATGATGATGTAGGTGATGCCGGCGTCGAGGTAGCGCTCGATGGTGTCGAGGTCGCGGATGCCGCCGCCCAGCTGCACGGGGATTTCCTCGATGTCGTTTTCCACGGCGAAATCCTGCACGGCTTTCAGGATGGCCTTGACGGCGCCTTCGTTCTTCGGCTTGCCGGCAAAGGCACCGTTCAAGTCGACCAGGTGCAGCCGGCGCGCGCCTTGCATCAGCCAATGGCGGGCCATGTCGGCCGGGTCTTCGGAAAATACGGTGGCGAGTTCCATATCGCCTTGTTTCAGGCGTACGCAGTGACCGTCTTTCAGGTCGATGGCGGGAATTAGCAGCATGGTCAGTGTGGTATCAGAGTGAGTGAAAAGCGAAGCCGGTAGGCCACGAAGGTGCATCAATAGGGTACGTCAGGGTTGCCAGTGAACAAAGTTCTTGTACAGCTGCAAGCCAGCGGCAGCACTTTTTTCAGGGTGAAACTGTGTCGCGAAAATATTATCACGAGCGACGGCACAAGCGAACGGCGCACCATAGACAGTCTCGCCCACCGTGTGCGCCGCCTCTTGAGGTTGAGCAAAATAGCTGTGCACGAAGTAAAAATACGCGTTGTCGGCAATGCCATCCCACATGACATGGGACGCCGTCTGCCGCACTTGGTTCCAGCCCATTTGCGGCACCTTGAAGCGCGAGCCATCTTCCTGCACCTGGCCGTCGAGCTGAAAGCGCACGACTTTGCCTGGCAACAAGCCCAGACCGGCCGCATTGCCCTCTTCACTGCCGTCGAACAACATTTGCTCGCCGATGCATACGCCCAGCACGGGCTTGCTGTCGGCGGCGCGCAGCAGCGCTTCGAGCACGCCCGATTCGCGCAGGCTGCGCATGCAGTCAGGCATGGCGCCCTGGCCCGGCAAGACGATGCGGTCGGCGCTGTCGATGTCTTCCACCGCGCCGGAAATGCGTACGTCGGCTTCCGGCGCCACGGCGCGCAGCGCTTGCGCTACCGAGCGCAAATTGCCCATGCCGTAATCCACCACCACAATTTTATTCATGTTTGATCCCGGAATCTACAATATAGCGAGAGCGGCGCTTACAGGCTGCCCTTGGTCGATGGAATGATGCCGGCCGCGCGCTCGTCGAGCTCGGCAGCCATGCGCAGCGCGCGGCCAAAGGCCTTGAACACGGTTTCGCATTGATGGTGGGCATTCGTGCCGCGCAGGTTGTCGATATGCAATGTCACGCCCGCATGGTTGACGAAGCCGCGGAAAAATTCCAGGGTCAGGTCGACGTCGAAGCCGGCGATCATGGCGCGCGTAAACGGGATGTGGTATTCGATGCCCGGGCGGCCCGAGAAATCGAGCACCACGCGCGACAGCGCCTCGTCCAGCGGCACATACGCGTGGCCGTAGCGGCGGATGCCCTTCTTGTCGCCGATGGCCTTGGCCACGGCCATGCCCAGGGTGATGCCCACGTCTTCCACCGTATGGTGGTTATCGATATGCACGTCGCCCGTCGCTTCGATATCCAGGTCGATCAAGCCGTGGCGGGCGATCTGGTCCAGCATATGGTCGAGGAAGGGCACGCCCGTATTGAGCTTTTGCTGGCCCGTGCCGTCCAGGTTGAGGGCGACGCGAACTTGCGTCTCATTGGTGTTGCGCGTGATTTCTGCGGTGCGGTTCATGGGAGGCTCTGGCGATAGGCTAAACGAGGGATGCCTTGACGGCATCGTAAAAAAGGGAATTTTCTTCCGGGGTGCTGACGCTGATGCGCAGGCAATTGGCCAGCGCAACATGCATTTTACTCATATTTTTAATTAAAACCCTGCGGGCAAGCAGTTTTGCGCAAACATCGTCGGAATCAGCCACACGAATCAGAAGAAAATTTGCCTTCGAGGGAAACACGGTCACGCCGGGCAGTTCCGCCAGGCGCAGCGCCAGGTCGTCGCGCGCGCTGTTGAGCAGGGCCGCCTGGGCATTGAGCACGTCGAGATGATCGAGCGCGAATTCGGCCGCCGCCTGCGTCAGCACATTCACGTTATACGGCGGGCGCACTTTTTCAAATTGCGCCAGCAGGGCCGGCGCGGCCGACATGTAGCCGAGGCGGATGCCGGCCAGTCCCAGTTTCGACACGGTGCGCATCACCACCAGGTTTTCGAACTCGGGCAAACGGCCCATGAAGCTGTGCTGCGCGAACGGCTCGTACGCTTCGTCGACGACGGCGATGCCCGTGTCGCCCAGGGCCGCCAGGATGCGTTCGATATCGGCAGCGGCAAACAGGTTGCCCGTCGGATTGTTCGGATAGGCGAAGAAGACCAGCGCCGGGCGGTGCTCTTCGATCGCCGCCAGCATGGCGTCCATGTCCAGGCTGAAGTCCGGATTCAACGGCACGCCGACGAAATCCATGCCGGCAAACTGCGCCGAGCGCGCATACATGACGAAGGCGGGCACGGGCGCCAGCAGCACGGCGCGCTTGCCCGGCTCCTGGCGGGCGCATGCCATGGCCAGGATGGAAATGAGTTCATCGGAGCCGTTGCCCAGCATGACGTCAAAGCCGGCGGGCACGCCCAGCTTGGCGCAGATGGCCGCCTGCAGGCTGGCGTACGACGGTGGATAGCGGTTCAGCGCCACGCCGGCCAGGCGCGCGCCCAGCTCCTCGCGCAGATGCTGCGGCAGCGGATACGGGTTTTCCATCGCATCGAGTTTGATGTAACCGCTGGCATCGGCTACCTGGTAGCTTTTGACGGCCCGCACATCGGAGCGCACGGTGTTGCTGATTAACTGATCGAGGAAAGACATGCTGCAAACACTCCTGATGGAATTAAATGGAGACTAAATGACGACGTCTTCCGGCACGGCGGCGCTGCGCGCCTTGCGGGCCGGCGCTTTTTTCACGGCGGGCGGTTTCTTCACGGCGGCCGTTTTTTTGGCCGCTGCCGGTTTCTTCGCTGCCGCCTTGGCGGGCTTGGTCGCGGCCGGCGCGGCCAGTTCCTGCGTCAACGCCGCCAGCCGCTGTTCGATGATGGCGCAGTAGTCGGGGTTCAGTTCAAAGCCGACGAAATCGCGCCCGCAGCGCTTCGCCGCCAGGGCCGTGGTGCCGCTGCCCATGAACAGGTCGAGCACCACGCCGCCGGGCGGGCACGACGCCTTGAGCATGCGCTCGATGATCTCGAGCGGCTTTTGCGTCGGGTGGTCGGCCCGTTCCGGGTGTTCCTTGTGCAGGCGCGACACACTCCACAAGTCTTTCGGGTTGTAGCCCACTTCCAGCCATTTGGCGCCGATGAAGATCGAGCGCGAACGGGCTTTCTTGGTGGCCGCGTCGTAGGCGATGCGCACCGCGTCAAGGTCGAAGTAGTAATCCTTGCGCTTGACGAAGAAGCCGATGGTGTCGTGCACCGATGAAAAGCTGCGCACGCTGCCGCCCATGGACGGCACGCGGCGGTCCCAGATGATTTCATTCATCATCGCCATGCGCTGTTTCAGCATGACGAAGATCTCTGGCGAATAGCGCCAGGTGAGGAAGATATACAGGCTGCCGTTGGCTTTCAGCTTGGGCAGCGCCGCATCGATCCATTCCTCCGTCCAGCGCAGGTAATCGGCCACCGACTGCTGGTCCGAGGCATTGCCGTAATCCTTGCCCAGGTTGTACGGCGGATCCGTCAGGATCAGGTCCACCGAGCCATCGGGAATGCGCGCCAGCCCTGCCAGCGCATCTTCGCAATAGACCCGGTTGACCCAGTCCGGCTGCTCCGCCATATTCGTCATGGCTGCGGCTTCAGACGCAGTTCGGCGCTGCGTGCGTGCGCTTGCAAGCCTTCGCCATACGCCAGCGTGGCGGCGACGCGGCCCAGGGTTTGCGCGCCCGCTTCACTGACGTGAATGATGGACGAGCGCTTCTGGAAATCGTACACGCCCAGCGGCGACGAAAAGCGCGCCGTGCGCGAAGTCGGCAGCACGTGATTGGGACCGCAGCAATAGTCGCCCAGCGATTCGGACGAGAAGCGGCCCAGGAACATGGCGCCCGCATGGCGGATCTGTTCGGCCCACTGCTGCGGGTTTTCCGCCGAGATTTCCAGGTGTTCCGCCGCGATGCTGTTGGCGATCTCGCACGCTTCCTCCATGCTGCGCACCTTGATCAGCGCCCCCCTGTCCTGCAGCGAGGTGCTGATGGTGGCCTGGCGCGGCATCGTCGGCAGCAGCTTGGCGATGCTCTCTTCGACTTGGGCGATGTAATCGGCGTCAGGGCACAGCAGAATCGCCTGCGCCAGTTCGTCGTGCTCGGCCTGCGAAAACAGATCCATCGCGACCCAGTCCGGGTCCGTCGTGCCGTCGCACAGCACCAGGATTTCCGATGGCCCGGCGATCATGTCGATGCCGACGATGCCGAACACGCGGCGCTTGGCGGCGGCCACATAGGCGTTGCCAGGGCCGACGATTTTATCCACGGCGGCAATCGTCTGCGTGCCGTAGGCCAGCGCGCCAACGGCCTGCGCGCCGCCGATGGTGATCACGCGCGTCACGCCGGCAATCGCCGCGGCGGCCAGCACCATCTGGTTTTTCACGCCATCCGGCGTCGGCACCACCATGATGATTTCGCCCACGCCCGCCACGTGCGCGGGAATGGCGTTCATCAGCACGGACGACGGGTAGGCGGCCTTGCCGCCCGGGACGTAGATGCCGACCCGGTCGAGCGGCGTGATCTTCTGGCCCAGCACCGTGCCATCGGGCTCGGTATAGGTAAAACCGCGCAATTCCTCGCGCTGGCGTTCGTGGAACGCGCGGATGCGCTGCGCGGCGATCTGCAGCGCCTCGCGCTGTGCCGACGGCAAGCCGTTCAGGGCCGCCTGCAATTCGGCTTGCGAAATATCAAAGGCCGCCATTTCCGCCGCGCCGCCATGCGGGATGCGGTCGAAACGGTTGGTATATTCCAGTACGGCGGCATCGCCGCGCGTTTTCACATCGGCCAGGATTTTCGCGACCGACATTTCAATCGCTGCATCGGTGCCCGCCTCGAACGCCAGCAGCGTGTCGAGCGATTGTTGGAAACCATCCTGGCTTGAATCGAGCTTGCGTATCTGTATCGGCATAATCGGCTTTCTGCTACTGAATGTGTCTAGGCTTGCGAGGCGCGTTCAAACGCCTCGATAATCGGCTGCAAGCGCTCGCGCTTGAGCTTGAGCGCAGCCTGGTTGACCACCAGGCGCGACGAGATTTCCATGATGTGCTCGACCTCGACGAGGTTATTCGCGCGCAAGGTGCTGCCCGTGCTGACCAGGTCGACGATGGCATCGGACAGGCCGACCAAAGGCGCCAGCTCCATCGAGCCATACAGCTTGATCAGGTCGACGTGCACGCCCTTGGCGGCGAAGTGCTCGCGCGCCGTGTGCACGAACTTGGTGGCCACGCGCAGGCGCGCGCCTTGGTGCACGGCCTTTTCGTAATCAAAACCGGCCTGCACCGCCACCGACATGCGGCAGGCGGCGATATTCAGGTCGATCGGCTGGTACAGGCCTTCGCCGCCGTGTTCGAGCAGGACATCCTTGCCCGCCACGCCGAAATCGGCCGCGCCGTACTGCACGTAGGTCGGCACGTCGCTGGCGCGCACGATGATGACGCGCACGTTCGGATCGTTGGTGGCCAAAATCAGCTTGCGCGAGGTCTCCGGGTTTTCCAGCACCCGGATGCCGGCCGCTTCCAGCAGCGGCATGGTGTCCTCAAAAATGCGGCCTTTCGAGAGCGCCAGTATCAGCTGCGAATTGTCGCCCGTGTTCGATCCGTTCATGCTCGTTCCTTGTTATTTGATGCGTACGATGTTCGCGCCGACGGCGGAGAGCTTCACTTCCATGCGGTCGTAGCCGCGGTCGAGGTGATAGATGCGGTCGATCAGCGTTTCGCCGTCGGCGGCCAGGGCCGCGATCACCAGCGACGCCGAGGCGCGCAGGTCGGTCGCCATCACGGGCGCACCGCGCAGCTGCTTGACGCCGGCGATGATGGCCGTGTTGCCCTCGATGGTGATGTCGGCGCCCAGGCGGTTCATTTCCTGCACGTGCATGAAGCGGTTCTCGAAAATCGTCTCGGTGACGCGGCTGGCGCCATTGGCGATCGTGTTCACGGCCATGAACTGCGCCTGCATGTCAGTCGGGAAGCCCGGGTATTCCGTCGTGCGGAAGCTGACGGGATTCGGACGGGCCGACATTTCGGCGCGGATCCAGTCGGCGCCGAAGGTCATCGTCAGGCCCATGGCGCGCAGCTTGTCGAGCGCCGCGTCGAGGATATCGGTGCGCACATTGCGCAGGGTGATGTCGCCGCCGGTGGCCGCCACGGCGCACAGGAAGGTGCCCGTTTCGATACGGTCGGCGATCACCGCGTGGGAAGCGCCGTGCAAGGCGTCCACGCCCTGGATCACCAGGCGGCTGGTGCCGATGCCGTCGATCTTCGCGCCCATGGCCACCAGCAGGTGCGCCAGGTCGGTCACTTCCGGTTCGCAGGCGGCGTTTTCCAGGATGGTCTCGCCTTCGGCCAGGGTCGCGGCCATCAGCAGGTTCTCGGTGCCGGTGACGGTGATCATGTCGGTGACGATGCGCGCGCCTTTCAGCTTGGCGCACTTGGCGTAGATGTAGCCCGCCTCGATGCGGATCTCGGCGCCCAGCGCTTCCAGGCCCTTGATGTGCTGGTCGACGGGGCGCGAACCGATGGCGCAGCCGCCCGGCAGCGAGACCTTGGCTTCGCCGAAGCGCGCCAGCATGGGGCCCAGCACGAGGATCGAGGCGCGCATGGTTTTCACCAGTTCATACGGCGCTTCCAGGGTGTCGATGGCGCTGCCGTTGAGGACCACGCGGTCGCCGTCCTGCCGCACTTTCAAGCCCGTCTGGCCCAGCAGTTTCAACATGGTGGCCACGTCGTGCAAATGCGGCACGTTGGTCAGGTCCAGGTCGCCCGCGGTCAGCAGACCGGCGCACAGGATGGGCAGGGCGGCGTTTTTCGCGCCGGAGATGGCGATGTCGCCGTTCAGGCGGTTGCCGCCGTTGATGAGGAGCTTGTCCATGTGCTTATCCTTGGAATTCTTCAGGTGTCAGGGTTTTCATCGACAGCGCGTGGATTTCTTCGCGCATGCGGTCGCCCAGCGCCGCGTAGACAATCTGGTGGCGCTGGATCAAACGCTTGCCGGCAAACGCGGGCGAGACGATCACGGCCTGGAAGTGCTGGCCATCGCCCTCCACTTCGAGGTGCGTGCATTCGAGGCCGGCCGACAGATAGCCGTGGATCAGTTCTGGAGTGGTGGTCACGATAAGTCCTTGATATTGAATAATGTAGTGATGGGGTGTGCCGCAATTAGTGGCGTAATCGGTAACCGCTTTTCAGCAGGCGGATCGACGCCAGCGCCAGGATCACGAGGAAGCCGGCGACGATGGACAGGCTGAGCCACGGGCTGACGTCGGACACGCCGAAGAAGCCGTAGCGGAAGCCGTCGATCATGTAGAAGAAGGGGTTCAGGTGCGACACCGTCTGCCAGAATGGCGGCAGCGAATGAATCGAATAGAACACGCCCGACAAGAAGGTGGCCGGCATGATCAGGAAGTTCTGGAAGGCGGCCAGCTGGTCGAATTTCTCGGCCCAGATGCCGGCGATCAGGCCCATGGTGCCCAGCATCGCGGCGCCAAGAAACGCGAAGACGACGATCCACAGCGGCGCGACATACGACAGGTCGGCGAACCAGCAAGTGATGGCAAACACGCCAAAGCCCACGGCCAGGCCGCGCGCGACGGAAGCGAGTACATACGCCGAGAAGATTTCCCAGTGCGACAGGGGCGTCAGCAGCACGAACACCAGGTTGCCCGTGATCTTCGACTGGATCAGCGAGGACGAGGAATTGGCAAACGCGTTTTGCAGCACGCTCATCATCACCAGGCCGGGGATCAAAAAGGCGGTGTAGCTGACGCCGGGACTCGGCTCCACGCGGCCATCGAGCACATGGCCGAATACCAGCAGGTACAGCATCGACGTGAGCACGGGCGCGGCCACGGTTTGCGTCGCCACTTTCCAGAAGCGCAGCGTCTCTTTGTAGACGAGGGTGCGAAATCCTGTCGAAATCATACGGTACCTTTATCCATGATCTGCAAGAAGATATCTTCCAGGTCGGCTTGTTGCAATTGCATTTCATCGATCTCGGTGCCCGCTTCGCGCAGGCGGGCGAGGATTTTTTCGACTTCGCTGTATTCGTTGACGCGCAGGCTGAACTTGTTCGGCGCCTGCTGTTCTTCCGGGTGCAGCACCAGGTGCTGCAGGTCGGCCGGCAAGGCGCCGTGTTTCAGGTGCACCTGCAGCTGCGAGCCGGCGATGCGGCGGATCAGGGCCGACATGGTGTCGAGCGCCACCACCTTGCCCGTCTTCAGCATGGCCACGCGCTGGCACATGGCTTGCGCCTCTTCCAGGTAGTGGGTGGTCAAGACGACCGTGTGGCCGCCTTCGCGGTTCAGGCGCGAGATGAACTTCCACAGGGTCTGGCGCAGTTCCACGTCGACGCCGGCAGTCGGCTCATCGAGCACGATCACGGGCGGCTTGTGCACCAGCGCCTGGGCCACCAGCACGCGGCGCTTCATGCCGCCGGACAGGGCGCGCATATTCGTGTCGGCCTTGCCGGTGAGGTCGAGGTTTTCCATGACCTCGTCGATCCACTTGTCGTTGTTCGGCAGGCCGAAGTAACCGGATTGCAAACGCAGGGTTTCGCGCACGGTGAAGAACGGGTCGAACACCAGTTCCTGCGGCACCACGCCCAGGTTGCGGCGCGCATTGCGGAAGTCCGTGACGACATCGTGGCCGTGGATCTTGACGGTACCCGCGTCGGGGCGTATCAGGCCGGCGATGATGGAAATGAGGGTCGTCTTGCCGGCGCCATTCGGGCCGAGCAGGCCGAAAAATTCGCCTTCCTCGATGGCCAGTGACACGCCGCCCAGCGCCTTGAGCGATTTATAGCTCTTTTCTACATTCGTTATTTGAATTGCGGTCATGTGCTTGTTTCAAGTGTAATGCGTCTGGTGTGATGCGCCAGTTGCCGGAGACATCCAGGCCGGCAGGCCGGTGCAGGGCGCCGCCTTCAGGCGAGGACGGCGCAACAGTCAATTATAGTTGGAAAATTCGTGGAACACTTGGAGATCAATCCGGCGGCGCTGCTGGCCTGCCGGCTTGAAAGCTACTGCTGATGCGGGGAGTGGGACAGGATCAATGATGATGCAGGTCGGACGGGCTGCGTTCGGCGTGGCCGCCGGCGCTGGCGCAGTCGTCGGCGCTCAGGGTGCTCGAGACGAGCGAGCAGACGCCATACAGCTTGGTGAGGTTTTTCAGGTTGTTCGGCAGGTTTTTCAGCTCCAGCACGCCGCCGGCATCCTGCGCGGCGCGTTGCCACGTCAGCATGACGGAGACGGCTGCCGAATCGACGGCCTTGACGTTGCGCAAGTCAAACTTCGTCTGCCCCGAGCGGATGGCGTCCAGACCCTGCTCCAATGCCGAAGTGGCATTGTGCACGGTCAGGGAAGTCAGGGACTGCAAGGTGTCGAGAGAGTCTGGCATGGCGTCGGGCTGCGCTGGTCTGGAGCTGGGTCAGGAGCTATATGATAGCCGATTATTTGGCTTTGGCAGCGGGACGGCTGGCCAGGGCCTTGTTTTTTGCCTGCAAGGTCTTGATCAGGCCATCGATGCCGCCCTTGCTGATCTCGCTGGCGAAGCTGCTTTTGTACGTTTCCACCAGCCACGCGCCCAGCACGTTGATGTCATAGATCTTCCAGCCGGACGGGGTTTTCGCCACGCGGTAGTTCAGGGGCACGGGTTCGCCGCGCGCCATGTTCACCTGCGAGCGCACTTCCACATCCGTATCGGCCGGGTCGGCGCGCAGCGGCTTGAATTCCACGGTTTCGTTCTTGATCTGCGACAGGGCGCCCGAATACGTGTAGATCAGCAGGGTGCGGAATTCGCTGGACAGCTGCTTTTGCTGGTCCGGCGTGGCGTCGCGCCAGAAGCGGCCGGCGGCCAGGGCGGTCATGCGCTGGAAGTCCACGTACGGCAAGATTTTGCTTTCCACCAATTCGGTGACGCGCTTGATATCGCCAGCCTGGATGGCCTTGTCGTTCTTGGCCGTGTCGATCACGTCCTGGCTGATGCGTTTGACCAGGACATCCGGCGCTTCGACAGCGGGCGCGGCCTGGGCGGCGGTGGCAAAGGCGATGGTCGCCATCGCGAGCAGTTGTTTCATCAATTTCATGGTTTACCTTTCATGGTGTTGCTATGCACCGGCTGGCGTCGGTCGCAGCCGTGGTGTTCTTGCGTCCAGTTTACTCTTGCGGCTTGGCTTCGGATGCAACGGTATTGCTACCAGATGTTACGAGGTCGGCCGGGACCACGTCGGCCGCTGCCGTGGCAGGCGGCGTTTCCGCTGGGGCAGGCTGCGGTTTCGCATCGTACTCCGGCTCATAATCGCTGGTGTCGTTTTTTGGCACTTTGCGGTCGCGGCGGTCCGTATCGCCATCGAAAACCTTGCTTTCGCGCGCCTGCAGGAAGCCGTCGCGGATGAATTCATAACGGTCCAGCGCGGCCGCTTCCATCAGGTTGGTCGCGTCGAGCAGCGCGGCGCGCTTGTCGACCACGCGCGTCACCGTGCCGATATTGCGCACATTGACCGGATCCTTGTAGCGCCATGGGTCGCCCGCGATATCGAGCGGCAGGGCCGCCGTGTCGCGCACGGTCGATGGGCCCAGCAGCGGCAGCATCACGTACGGACCAGACTGGACGCCATACCAGCCCAGGGTCTGGCCAAAGTCTTCGCTATGCTTAGGGATGCCCGCCTGCGAGGCGATATCGATCAGGCCAAGGATACCGAAAGTCGAGTTCATGCTGACGCGCACGACGTCTTGCAAGCCCGCTTCACCCTTGCCTTGCAATAAGTTGTTTACGGCGCTCCACACGTCGGACAAGTTGCCGAAGAAGTTGCCCACGCCCGTTTGCACGAACGATGGCGTGACTTTCTTGTAAGCCGTGGCGACCGGTTTCAGGGCCACCTGGTCAACGGTGTCGTTGAACTTGAACATGGCGCGGTTATACCCTTCCAGCGGGTCGCGCGGGTTGGTGCCGGTGGCGCAAGCGCTCACGCTGGCGGCGATGGCCATGGCCAGGCCGATACGTACCAGGCTGCCTTGGGATTGCTTGGTCGACTCGCTCATTTGCTGTCCTTTCCTTCCGCTGCCTTGCTGTAGATGAACTGATTGATCAGGTCTTCCAGCACTGTGGCCGATTGAGTACGGGCGATCTTGTCGCCCTCTGCCAGGTTCGCCAAATCGCCGCCTGCTTCCAGGCCGATATATTGCTCACCCAGCAAACCGGCCGTCAAAATCTTGGCCGAGCTGTCTTTCGGAAATTTGTAGCCATCTTCGATGTCGAGTTTCACCAGCGCCTGGTAGGTCTTGTCGTCAAAGACGATTTCCGAGACCCGGCCCACGACCACGCCGGCACCCTTGACGGGCGCCTGCGGCTTGAGGCCGCCAATATTGTCGAACTTGGCGCTAATGGTATACGTCTTGCTGAAAGACAGCGAGCTCATATTGCCGGCCTTAAGCGCCAGAAACATCAATGCCGCCACACCCAGCAAGACGAACAAGCCGACCCAGACATCCAAAGATTTACGTTGCATAAACAATCCTAAATAATTTTTACTTGCTGCCGCCTGCGCAACATCTTGCCCAGGCCCGCTGTTTGTAGCTGATCGGCAATTACTTGCTAAACATCAACGCCGTCATCATGAAATCGAGCCACCACACCATCAACGATGAAATGACCACCGTGCGCGTGGTGGCGCCGGACACGTCTTCCGGCGTCGGCTGTGCCTGGTAACCCTGGAACAGCGCGATGAAGGTCACGGCAATACCAAACACCAGGCTCTTGATGGTGCCATTGCCCACTTCTTTCCAGACATCCACGCCGCCTTGCATCTGCGACCAGAACGAGCCTTCATCGACGCCGATCAGCACCACGCCGACCAGATAGCTGCCGATGATGCCGACGGCCGTAAAGATGGCGCCCAGGATCGGCATGGCGATCACGCCGGCCCAGAAACGGGGCGCCAGCACGCGCTGGATCGGGTTTACGGCCATCATTTCCATGGCCGACAATTGCTCGCCCGCCTTCATCAGGCCGATTTCCGCCGTCAGCGACGTGCCGGCGCGGCCCGCGAACAGCAGTGCCGTGACGACCGGGCCCAGTTCGCGCGTCAGGGACAACGCCACCAGCAAGCCCAGCGACTGTTCGGCGCCGTACGTGGTCAAGGTGTAATACCCTTGCAAGCCCAGCACCATGCCGACAAACAGGCCGGAGACGGCGGTAATCACCAGAGAGCGGTTACCGATAAAAAACAGTTGCTCAATCACCAGACGCGGACGGCGCCACAGCCCGCCCGACGAGGCGATGATGATAAAAAACGAACGCACGGCAAAGCCGAGGTCTTGTACCGAATTGCGCAACCATGCACCGATCGCCGCCAGGAAACGCGCGATCATCGGCCGCCCCCCGTCTGCAGACCCAGGTCGTCGGCCAGCGACTTGCCCGGATAATGGAACGGTACGGGGCCATCGGCCTCGGCATTGACGAACTGCTTGACGTACGGATGCGTCGACACGGCCATCTCGGCCGGCGTGCCGTGCGCCACGATCTTGCCCGATGACAGAAAATAGACATAATCAGCGATGGCGAAACACTCCTTCACATCGTGCGATACCAGGATAGACGTGGAGCCCAGCGCATCGTTCAGATTGCGGATCAAATTCGCCGTCACGCCCATGGAAATCGGGTCCAGGCCGGCGAACGGCTCGTCATACATGATCAGTTCGGGGTCGAGCGCGATGGCGCGCGCCAGCGCGACGCGGCGGCCCATGCCGCCCGAGATCTCGGCCGGCTTCAATTGCGCCGCATTGCGCAGTCCCACGGCGTGCAGCTTCATCAGTACCAGGGTGCGGATCAGCTCTTCATTCAAGTCCGTATGTTCGCGCAGGGGAAACGCCACGTTCTCGAACGCCGTCAAGTCCGTAAACAGGGCGCCGTGCTGGAACAGCATGCCCATCTTGCGGCGCAGCTGGTATAACTCGTCGGTCCCCAGCGTATGCACGATCTGCCCGTCGACATTCACGGAACCGGAACTGGGACGCAGCTGCCCGCCGATCAGGCGCAATACGGTCGTCTTGCCACTGCCGGAGCCACCCATGACGGCCACAACTTTTCCACGTGGGAAATCCATTTGAAGGCCCGATAAAATCGAACGTTCTCCATAGGCAAAGTGTAAATCACGGATCTCAACAAGATTTGGCACGACGAAGCTCACTATTTTAATGGCGTATTGTAGTGCAGAAACGCCAACCTCTGCTGAGACACCCCTTGGGACAGCCCCGTAAAGGGGAAGAATACAACACTAATGAATCGAAAGTCAGATATTGTAGTGGAAATTCGGCCGCCACATCGCGTCCCTGCCCGATGGCATGCATGGCTGTTGACTTGACAAGTAAAAAGAACAAAGGCCACGTCGCGATCCGCGCCGTGGCCCTGGCAAAAAACGAACAATTGCTCGTTTTTTAGCGCGGCAGCAGGGATGCGCCCATCAGGAACTCATCGACGGCGCGCGCGCACTGGCGCCCTTCGCGGATGGCCCAGACCACCAGCGACTGGCCACGGCGCATGTCGCCTGCCGCAAACACCTTGGCCACCGACGTCTGGTAGCAGCCGGCGCCATCCGTTGTCGCCTTGACATTGCCGCGCGCATCCGTATCGACGCCGAACGCTTCCAGCACTTGTTGCACGGGGGAAACAAATCCCATGGCCAGGAAGACCAGGTCCGCCTTCATCTCGAATTCCGAGTTCGGCACTTCGCTCATCTTGCCGTCTTTCCATTCGACGCGGCAGGCGATCAGCTTTTCCACCTTGCCGCCCTTGCCTTCGAAGCGCTTGGTGGCCACGGCCCAGTCGCGCTCGCAGCCTTCCTCGTGCGAGGACGAGGTGCGCAGCTTGGTCGGCCAGTAAGGCCAGACCAGCGGCTTGTTTTCCTGTTCCGGCGGCTGCGGCATCAGTTCGAACTGGGCCACCGAGGCGGCGCCATGGCGGTTCGAGGTGCCGACGCAGTCGGAACCCGTGTCGCCGCCGCCGATCACCACCACATGCTTGCCCGTCGCCTTGATCTGGTCCTTGAGCTTGTCGCCCGCGTTGACCTTGTTTTGCAACGGCAGGAAATCCATGGCGAAATGCACGCCTTTCAGCTCGCGGCCCGGCACGGGCAGGTCGCGCGGCTGCTCGGCGCCGCCGGCCATGATGACGGCGTCGAATTCTTTTTCCAGGTCTTCCGGGAAAATGGTTTCCTTGGCCCAGTTGTTGACGTGGGCAGGGAAATCCTTGCCGACCAGCACGCTGGTGCGGAAGACCACGCCTTCGGCTTCCATCTGTTTCACGCGCAGGTCGATGTGCGATTTTTCCATCTTGAAGTCAGGGATGCCGTAACGCAGCAAGCCACCGACCCGGTCGCTCTTTTCAAAAACGGTGACGGCATGGCCGGCGCGCGCCAGCTGCTGCGCCGCCGCCAGGCCCGCAGGGCCGGAACCGACGATGGCCACTTTCTTGCCGGTGCTGAATCCCGCCGGCTGCGGCGTGACCCAGCCGTGTTCCCAGCCCATGTCGATGATTTTATGTTCGATCGACTTGATGCCGACCGGATCTTCATGGATGCCCAGGGTACAGGCCGATTCGCACGGCGCCGGGCAGATGCGACCCGTGAATTCCGGGAAGTTATTCGTCGAATGCAAGATGTCGAGCGCTTCGCGGTAGGCGCCGCGGTACACCAGGTCATTCCAGTCAGGAATGATGTTATTCACGGGGCAACCCGTGGTACAGAAGGGAATGCCGCAATCCATGCAGCGCGCGCCTTGCACGGTCGCTTGCGCGTCCGACAGGTGCAGCACGAATTCCTTGTAGTTCTTCAGACGCGCGGCAGGCTCCAGATAGTGTTCGTCCTGGCGCTTGAATTCCATGAAGCCGGTAATTTTACCCACGATGTTTCCTTTGTATTTGCTGGCTGGGAGCGGCTTGGCCGCTCCCTGTCATTGCTCTATGCGATTGATCTTGGCTGGCTCAGGCGGCGACGGCTTGGACTTCCATGGCGGCATCGGCAGCCATCTCAATCAGCGCGCGCTTGTATTCGTTCGGGAAGACTTTCACGAACTTGCCGCGCGCCGCGGCCCAGTCGTCCAGCAGGACACGGGCGCGGGTGCTGCCCGTGTGCTTGAAGTGACGCTCGATCAGGCGCTTGAGGATGACCTCGTCGGCTTCCGGCACGCCGTCGCGGTGCTGCGTATGCCAGGCATCGCGGTCGAGATGCTGTTCCGCTGCGGACACGACCTTGTCCAGGCTGACCATGGCAGTGTTGCACTTGCTGGCAAAGTCGCCGGCCGGGTCATACACATAGGCGATGCCGCCCGACATGCCGGCCGCGAAGTTGCGTCCCGTGTTGCCCAGCACCACCACCGTGCCGCCCGTCATGTATTCGCAGCCATGGTCGCCCAGGCCCTCGACCACCGTGGTGGCGCCCGAGTTGCGCACGGCAAAGCGTTCGCCCGCCACGCCATTGAAGAAGGCTTCGCCGGCGATGGCGCCGTACAGCACCGTGTTGCCGATGATGATGTTATCCACGGCCCAGCCACGGAATTCCGTATTCGGCCGCACGATGATGCGCCCGCCCGACAGGCCCTTGCCCACGTAATCGTTGCCCTCGCCCACCAGGTCGATGGTGATGCCGTGCGCCAGGAAGGCGCAGGCCGACTGGCCCGCCGTGCCTTGCAGTTGGATGTGGATGGTGTCGTCCGGCAAGCCGGCATGGCCGTATTTCTTCGCCACTTCACCGGACAGCATGGTACCCACCGTGCGGTTCAGGTTGCGCACGGGCGAGATGAAGGAGACGCGCTCGCCCTTCTCCAGCGCCGCGCGCGCTTGCGCGATCAGCTTGTGGTCGAGCGCTTTTTCCAGCGCATGGTCCTGGAATTCCACGTGGCGGCAGGCTTGGCCATCCGGCGTTTCCGGCTTGTGGAAGATGGCCGAGAAGTCCAGGCCCTGCGCCTTCCAGTGCGAAATCGCCTTCGACTTGTCCAGCAAGTCCACACGGCCGATCAGTTCGTCATACGTGCGGATGCCCAGCTGCGCCATCAGTTGACGGGCTTCTTCGGCAACGAAGAAGAAGTAATTGACGACATACTCGGGCTTGCCCGAGAACTTGGCGCGCAGCACAGGATCTTGCGTGGCAACGCCTACCGGGCACGTATTCAAGTGGCATTTGCGCATCATGATGCAGCCTTCGACCACCAGCGGCGCCGTGGCGAAGCCGATCTCGTCGGCGCCCAGCAGGGCGGCGATGACCACGTCGCGGCCCGTCTTCATCTGGCCGTCGGCTTGCACGCGGATGCGGCTGCGCAAGCCGTTCAGCACCAGCGTTTGTTGCGTTTCTGCCAGACCCAGCTCCCACGGCGTGCCCGCATGTTTCACGGACGACAATGGAGAAGCGCCCGTGCCGCCGTCGTGGCCGGCGACGACCACGTGGTCGGCTTTCGCCTTGGTCACGCCGGCAGCCACCGTGCCGATGCCCACTTCCGACACCAGTTTCACGGAAATCGAAGCGCGCGGATTGGCGTTCTTCAAGTCATGGATCAGCTGCGCCAGATCTTCGATCGAATAGATGTCGTGGTGCGGCGGCGGCGAAATCAAGCCCACGCCCGGCACGGAAAAGCGCAGGCTGGCAATGTATTCGGACACCTTATGGCCCGGCAACTGGCCGCCTTCGCCCGGTTTCGCGCCCTGCGCCATCTTGATCTGGATCTGGTCGGCCGAGTTCAGGTAGGCGGCCGTGACGCCGAAACGTCCCGACGCCACCTGCTTGATGCGCGAACGCATGGAATCGCCTTCCTGCAGCGGAATGTCGACGACGATCTGCTCGGCGCCTACGACGGAAGCCATGGTGTCGCCCTGGCGGATCGGGATGCCCTTCAATTCCTGCGTGTAGCGGTTCGGATCTTCGCCGCCTTCGCCCGTGTTCGACTTGCCGCCGATGCGGTTCATGGCCACAGCCAGCGTCGCGTGCGCTTCCGTGCTGATCGAGCCGAGCGACATGGCGCCCGTGGCAAAGCGCTTGACGATTTCCTTGGCCGGTTCCACTTCATCGAGCGGGATGGCCTTGGTCGGGTCGAGCTTGAACTCGAACAGGCCGCGCAGGGTCAGGTGACGACGGCTCTGGTCGTTGATGATTTGCGCGTACTCTTTATAGCTGGAGAAATTGTTGCTGCGCGTGGAATGCTGCAGCTTGGCAATCGCGTCCGGCGTCCACATGTGGTCTTCGCCGCGCACGCGGAATGCATATTCGCCACCCGCGTCGAGCTTGTCGGCCAGCACGGGATCGTTGCCGAAGGCCAGCGCGTGCAGGCGCAGCGCTTCTTCCGCCACTTCAAACACGCCGATGCCTTCCACGTTCGAGGCCGTGCCCTTGAAGTATTTGTCGACCAGCGATTTATTCAAGCCGATGGCTTCGAAGATTTGCGCGCCGCAGTACGACATGTACGTCGAAATGCCCATCTTCGACATGACCTTCATCAAGCCTTTGCCCACCGCCTTGGTGTAGTTGTAGATGGCCTTGTCGCCCGACAAGTCGCCTGGCAAGCCGTGCGCCATCTCGACCAGGGTTTCCATGGCCAGATACGGGTGGACGGCTTCCGCGCCGTAGCCGGCGAGCAAAGCGAAGTGGTGGGTTTCGCGGGCCGAGCCCGTTTCCACGACGAGGCCGGTGGAGGCGCGCAAGCCCTTGCTCACCAGGTGCTGATGCACGGTGGAGGTGGCCAGCAGCGCGGGGATCGCCACCTGGTCGGCGCAAATGGCGCGGTCCGAGACGATCAGGATGTTGTGGCCCGACTTGACGGCGTCGACGGCTTCCGCGCACAGCGAGGCCAGGCACGCTTCCACGCCTTCCTTGCCCCAGGCCAGCGGGTAGCAGATGTCCAGTTCGTACGACTTGAACTTGCCGCCCGTGTGGGCGCTGATGTTGCGCAAGCGGGCCATGTCGTCAAAGCCCAGCACGGGCTGCGCCACTTCCAGGCGCATCGGCGGATTGACGTTGTTCGTATCGAGCAAGTTCGGTTTCGGGCCGATGAAGGACACGAGCGACATCACCATCGCTTCGCGGATCGGGTCGATCGGCGGATTCGTCACTTGCGCGAACAGTTGCTTGAAGTAGTTATACAGCGGCTTGAGCTTGTTCGACATGACGGCCAGCGGCGAGTCATTGCCCATCGAGCCCGTCGCCTCTTCGCCGGCCACGGCCATAGGCGCCATGAGGAACTTCAAGTCTTCCTGCGTATAGCCGAACGCCTGCTGACGGTCCAGCAACGATGGCTGCTCTTTTTCGCCCTGGGCACGGTCCTGTTTCGCTTGTCCTTCGGCCAGCTTGATCTCGTCGAGCTTGATACGCACCGAATTGATCCAGGCTTTATATGGCTTGGCGTTGGCGTAGGTGTTCTTCAGTTCCTGGTCGTCGATGATGCGGCCCGCTTCCAAGTCGATCAGGAACATCTTACCAGGCTGCAAGCGCCATTTCTGGATGATCTTCGATTCCGGGATCGGCAGCACGCCCGATTCCGACGCCATCACCACCAGATCGTCGTCCGTGACGATGTAGCGTGCAGGACGCAAACCGTTGCGGTCCAGCGTGCCGCCGATGTGGCGGCCATCCGTGAACGCCATGGCGGCGGGGCCGTCCCACGGTTCCATCATGGCCGCGTGGTATTCATAGAAGGCGCGGCGGTTGTCGTCCATCGTCGTGTGGTTTTCCCACGCTTCCGGAATCATCATCATCATCGCCTGGGCGATCGGGTAGCCGGCCATCAACAGCAGTTCCAGCGCATTATCGAAGCACGCCGTGTCGGACTGGCCTTCATAGATCAGGGGGAACAGTTTTTGCAGATCGTCGCCCAGCACGGCCGACTTCATCACGCCTTCGCGCGCGCGCATCCAGTTGAAGTTGCCTTTGACGGTGTTGATCTCGCCGTTATGCGCGATCAGACGGTACGGGTGGGCCAGCGGCCATTCGGGGAAAGTATTCGTCGAGAAACGCTGGTGCACGAGGGCCAGGGCCGAGATGCAGCGCGCATCCTGCAAGTCCTTGTAATACACGCCCACCTGGTCGGCCAGCAGCAAGCCCTTGTAAACGATGGTGCGCGCCGACATCGACGGCACGAAGAATTCCTTGCCGTGCAGCAGTTTCAAGGCCTGGATGGCGTGGCCCGACGATTTGCGGATCACATACAGTTTGCGCTCGAGCGCGTCGGTGACCATGATGTCCGGGCCGCGGCCGATGAAAATCTGGCGGATGACCGGTTCCTTGGCGCGCACGGTAGGCGACATCGGCATGTCCGTATCGATGGGCACGTTGCGCCAGCCCAGCACGACTTGTCCCTCGATGCGCACGGCGCGTTCGATTTCCTGTTCGCACGCGATGCGCGAGGCGTGTTCCTTCGGCAGGAAGACCATGCCCACGCCGTATTCGCCAGGCGGCGGCAATTCCACGCCCTGCTTGGCCATTTCTTCGCGGTAGTACTGGTCGGGAATCTGGATCAGGATGCCGGCGCCATCACCCATCAGCGCATCCGCGCCCACGGCGCCCCGGTGATCGAGGTTTTTCAGAATCAGCAAACCCTGTTCGACGATCGAATGGGTCTTGTTGCCCTTGATATGGGCGACGAAACCGACGCCGCAGGCATCGTGTTCATTGGCTGGGTCGTACAGGCCTTGCGCTTTCATGGGCTTCTCCGCTGCATATGACTATCGAAAAACTAGAGTAGTGCAACGCAACAAAAAACTCAACCACAAAAATTAGGGTCGGAGTCGAATTAAATTCGATTCCGTCGCCCTAAAAATTTAATAGGGACATAGTCAAAGCAATTTCAATAAAACGTGAGAAAGAAACCATTTTTTGTTTTAAATGCGAATGCTTTTCAATTGGCGCCCACTTCGGCCACGATTTTGCGGGGACGACCCCGCTTGGCCGGCAGCACTTGCCGCTGCATTTTGTGCTCCAGCGCCTGCTTGAAAGCGTCGGCACCCAGCGGCCAGCCCTTCAATACAGCCTCTTCCACCACCTTGACCTGGCTGCGGCCCAGGCCTTGCTCGAACAGGCGCAGATAGGCCGCCTCGCGGTCGAACGGCGTATTGCCGAGCGCCCAGTACAGCGCATGGTCGGTGATGACGGGATCGGGACGCACGCCCGCATGGTGCGCATAGCTGGACCAGCTATAGTCCAGCGCCTGGCCCGCCAAACCCGTTTGCACGGGTACGCATTCGAGGTAGCGGCAGCAAGTGAGGAAGAAATTGTCGGGATCGATGACGGAAGTTTTGTAGCGTCCCTGCCACAGTGCCCCCTCGCGGCCGTATTTCTGGTTGAAATACGGCACGTAATAGCGTCCCAGCCACTGCATCAGCTGCCCCAGACCCGTCGCATCGCTGGGCGTGGCCAGAAAATGTAGCTGATCAGGCAATAAAACGTAGGCATGGATGGCCACCTTGAACATTTTTGCCCCGGTTTTCAGCCAGGAAAGGAATTGCGCGTAGTCGGCCGCATCCTGGAACACGCTCTCGCGGTTGCTGCCGCGCTGGATCACGTAATGGGGTAGTGCTGGAATGATGAGGCGGGGCAAGCGGGCCATGGCAGAATCGGTAAAAAGAAGGCTAAGACCTTGATTTTACACACTTGTGCGCGCAAGGCGCGACTCTGACCCTGTTTTATTTGAAATGCTGGAAAAGGCGGTTGACTCTGTCCCTTAATTTCGCGACAGGGCGTTCATGCGCCTTCGCAAACAGCCTGTGGGTAATTCCAGCGGCCGCCCTTGACGAGGCAGCTGTCGATTTTCCATTCCTGACGCAGCAACAGAACCGCACAGGACAAGCCAACGATCAACAGCAGCCCAAGCAGAACACGCCATTTCATCCGAACCGCCTCTGCTGGTCAGGACAAATTGAAACTGGCCGACAAACTGTAGCCTTCGCCATACGCGCTGCGCAGCGGCAAGTCCTGGCCCAGGCCCGTCTTGGCTTTCTTGCGCAGGCGATACACGAGCATGTCGACCCGGCGGCCCGCATCGGGATCTTCGCCGCCCATGCCGGCCACGATGACGTCGCGCGGCACGGGGCGGGTATTGATGGTGAGCAAGTGCAGGAAGTTGAATTCTTTTTCCGTCAGGGCGATGACTGAACCCATCAGCTCAAGTTGGCGCGCGCTGACCTTCAAGGTCCACTTGCCCGGCTCGGGCACGGGATCTTGCGGGCCGACGCGGCGGTCGAGCGCTTCGATGTGGGCGGCCAGTTCGGGGAATTTGATCGGCTTGGTCAGATAGTGGTCGGCGCCCAGGCGCAAGCCCAGGATGCGGCTGTCGAAAGCGACACGCCCCGTCAGCACCAGCACACCAATTTGCGGATACAGCTGGCGCATGCGGGGAATGACGTTGAAGCCATCCTCATCGGGCAAGCCCAGGTCCAGTACGACCACGCCAACATTACCATGGCTCAACGCCGTCCACATCCCGCCAGCGGAGCTGGTGATATGAACTTCGTGTTCGAGCTCAACGAGAAACTCCGCCATGTCTTCGGCGTAGTCCAGATTGTCTTCGACGATCAGTATTTTCGTCATTGCAACGCCATTCTTCCGTTAGTGAGCTACCGTGGGCAAACCATGCCATTCACTTCTACACCATGATGGACGGCACAATAGGTTTACGTCAAGGAATTATCACGGTTGCCTTCAGCGGAAGCAAGGCTTTTCCTTGTCTAGACAGGAAGCGGCAGCCAAATGCGGAAAAGTGCCCCGCCTTCGGGCAGATTATGCCCCTGCAAACTCCCGCCATGCACGTCCACCACGGCGCGCGCCATGTACAGGCCCAGCCCCGCGCCCGGATGCGTGGCATAGGTTCCACGGCTTCCTTTTTCGAACAACTGCGCCAGTTCGTCTTCCCGCAAGCCAGGCCCCGCATCGCGCACGCACAGGGCCACGCCGCCCTCGGGCACCAGCTTGGCCGACACGGTGATGGCACTGCCAGGCGGGCTGAACTTGACGGCGTTGTCGAGCAGGATTTTCAGGCACAGCGCCATGCCGGGCACGTCGCAGCGCAGCCTGGCCGGCAAGTCCTCGTCCAGTTCCAGCTGCACGCGGTGGCTGGCCGGCACGGTGGCGGCCGCCTGTTGCAGCAGGGCCAGCGGCGCGATGCCGTCGGCGGCCCGCTCGCGGCCGATGGCCGCCATGCGTTCGGGTGACAAATAATCGTCAATCATGGACAACAAACGGTCGACGGCCGTCTGGATTTTCACGTAGCGCTTGCGCGTGGCCTCGTCCGCCTCGGTGGACGTCGAGACGAGGCGCTGGATAGCGCCATCAATCGTGGCCAGCGGCGTGCGGAATTCGTGCGACAGCATCGAGGCGAAGCGCTTCTGCTCCTTTTCCCGTTCCGCTTCCTGCGCCTGGGCGGCGCTGACGTCGCGCAAGGTCCCCACCAGGGTCATGCTGCGTCCGGCCGCCGCAGGCACGATGGTGGAATGGATTTCCAGGGCCAGCTGGTGGCCGTCGGCGTGCGGCAATTCCACTTCGCGCAACAGGGTCAAACGGCTGGCGTCGCCATCGCGCCAGCGCTGCAGCCGGGCCGGCACGTCCGCCGCCAGCTGCGCCGCGTGCGCGCGCAAGGCAGGCAAGTCGTGGCCCGTCAGGCGCTGCGCGGCGGGGCTGATGTAGAGCAATTCCAGGGTCGTGGCGTCGAGCAGGAAGGCCGCGTCGCGCCCGTGCTCGGCCAGCAGGCGGAACTGCGCTTCGCCTGCCCGCGCGCGCAGCAGGGCGCGACGCAACTGGACGAAGCGCAGCGCCATGAGGATGACGCCGGCAAGCAGCAGAAGGAGAAAGGGCAGCATGCGTTATACCTGGCAAGAAAGAATCGCCAAGTATAAGCGTGCGGCAGCGTTAATCTTCCAGCGGGGCGAAAATCTGCTGCAAGTCTTCCTGCGTGAGGGCCATCTTCTGCGATTCGCCTTCGGCCAGGATCGACTGCGCCAGCTCCGATTTCTTTTGCTGCAGCAGCTGGATTTTTTCTTCCAGCGTGCCCTTCGCGATCAGCTTGTAGACGAACACGGGCTTGTCCTGGCCGATGCGCCAGGCGCGGTCCGTGGCCTGGTTTTCCGCCGCGGGATTCCACCACGGATCGTAGTGGATGACCGTGTCGGCCGCCGTCAGGTTCAGGCCGACGCCGCCCGCTTTCAGGCTGATCAGGAAGATCGGCACGGCGCCCTGCTGGAAAGCCGCCACTTGCGCGCCCCGGTCCTTCGTTTCGCCTGTCAGCAAGGCGTAGGGAATGTCGCGCGATTCCAGTTCTTCCTCGATCAATTCCAGCATGCTGGTAAATTGCGAGAACACAAGGATCTTGCGCCCTTCGTCGAGCAAGTCTTCCACCATCTGCATCAGGTCGAGCAGCTTGGCCGAGCCGGCCGACTGCTTCTTCGCCGGCAAGGATTTCACCAGGCGGGGATCGCAGCAGACCTGGCGCAGTTTCAGCAGCGCTTCGAGGATGACGATCTGGCTGCGCGCCACGCCCTTCTTGTCGATTTCTTCGCGCACTTTTTGATCCATCGCCAGACGCACGGTTTCATACAGGTCGCGCTGCGGGCCCGTCAATTCCACCTTGCGCACCATTTCCGTCTTCGGCGGGAGCTCTTTGGCCACATTGTCCTTCGTGCGGCGCAGTAGGAAAGGCTTGATGCGGCGGTTCAGGAGCATGCGGCGCAGCGGGTCGTCCTGGCGCTCGATCGGATGGCGGAATTGCGTATTGAAGGTCTTCTCGTCGCCCAGCAAGCCCGGCAGCAGGAAGTGGAATTGCGACCACAGCTCGCCCAGGTGATTTTCCAGCGGCGTGCCGGACAGGCACAGGCGGTGGCGCGCGCGCAACAGGCCCGCGCTTTGCGCCGCCTTGCTGCGCGTATTCTTGATGTAGTGCGATTCGTCGAGGATGACCAGGTGGAAATCGTGCTCGCGCAGGGTTTCCTCGTCGCGCGGCAACAGGGCGTAGGTGGTCAGCACCAGGTCGCATTGGTCGATCTGGTCAAATTGCTGCGCACGGTCCTTGCCTTGCAGCAGCAGCACTTTCAGGCTGGGCGCAAATTTTGCCGCCTCGTCCTGCCAGTTGCCCATCAGACTCGTCGGTGCAATCACCAGGGCCGGATGCGTCAAACGGCCCGCTTCCTTTTCCACCAGGATATGCGCCAGGGTCTGCACAGTTTTACCTAAGCCCATGTCATCGGCCAGAATCCCCGCCAGGTCATGGTCGCGCAGGAATTGCATCCACGCCAGGCCGTCGGCCTGGTAGTCGCGCAGGGTCGCCTGCAAGCCGGCTGGGGCCGCCACTTTTTGCACGGAACCGAACTGGCTCAGTTTGCGGCCCATGGCGCGCAGCTGCTCGCCGCCCGTCCATTGCATGTCCAGGCCGCGCGCCAGCTCTTCCAGACGCGCCGCATCCAGGGTCGACATGCGCACGGCATGCTTGATCTTGTCGCTGAAATACAGTTCGCCCAGCGTGTTCAGGATGGGGCGCACTCTGCCCCACGGCAAGGCCACGCGCGTACCGTCCGGCAAGGTCGCCAGCATCTGGTCATCGTCCGCATGCGCTTCGATGACTTTCGGGTTGAAATCGTTGGGCGCGTTGCGGATCAGCTGCACCAGCACGGGCAGCAGCGGCACGCGCTCGTGGTTGACGACGATGCCCAGTTCCAGCTCGAACCAGGCGTTGCCGCTGTCCGGGTCCTGGTCGTCGATCTCCGCATACCAGTCGCCCACGTCGCTCACGTCGTAGCGGTACTTGGCCGTCTTTTCCACGATCCAGCCCTGTTTGCGCAAGGCGTCGATGCCGGACTCGGCAAAACGCAGCCATTCCGCCTGGGAAGGCAGTTGCAAGGCACCCTTCAAGCCGCTCAAGGGGGCGGAGCCCGGCTTCTTGAACTGCAGCTCGGCCAACGTCGCCAGCGCGCGCGCTTCATCGACCGTATTTCTCTGGATAATTTCCGTCACGTCGCCCACTTGCCGCACCACGCGCTGCGACGGGTCGAACGCGACGCGCTCGCCATCGTAGTCGTAGGACAGCACGGCGAAGTCGCTCCAGCGCTGCGCGCTGCCATCGGCCAGCATGGCGCTGTCGAGCAGCAAGACCGGCTGCGCCGGCACGTCCTTGCGCAAGCGCTGCGGCAACGGCTGCGGCAGCGGCATCAAATGCTGCAAGCCCTGCGCCAGCAGCAATTGCGACACGCGCACCTTGTCGTTCGCGTTCAGGGGCGGCGCCTGCGCCACCAGCGCCTGCAAGTCGGCCAGGGAAATGTCGGAGCCGCCCTGGTTCAATTCCAGCACGCCGCACGACAGGTTGTCGATGTACCACGGCGGATCGGTGGGCAGCATGTAGTCGATCTGGTCGGCGCCATGGTGCTTCGCGCCTTCCGGCGGGTCCACTTGCCAGCCCAGGCGCATGGTCTTGCCTTCGTCGCGCCAGAACAGGCGCGCGGGACGCACGGGACCTTCCTTCAGCGGATACACGAGACCATTGCCGACGTCGGCCCAGGAATTGGCCCACAACAATTTATCCTGCTCGGCCAGCATTTTCAGCAGGGCTGCGCCCACCTTGCCCTTCGGCTCCGTGGCACTGCCCGTCTGCGAATTCTGCCCGCTGCGCATGGCCACGAAGAAACGCACGAGGTCTTCGTCGGCTGGCGCCAGGAACGTGGGCGGCGCCGACAGCAGAGAAAAGATTTCGCTGATGGGAGAAGCCGCCGCCACGTCGCCATTCGGCCGCAGCCGCGCCTTGTACAGGCACAGGGCCACGTGGCGGCCACCGCTGGTGGGCGCCAGCACGTAGATCAGCCGGTGCTGGTTGAGTTTGGGATCAGGCTCGGCAATGGTCAGCACGGCCTTCGGATGGGCGGCAGCCTCCACCCGCTGCAGCCAGGTGGCGACGGCATACGGCAAAGGCGCTCCCGGCGCACTGGCCGGGGCAACTGGGGTTTCACTGGTTTCGTCGCGGGTAAAATCCATGGGGCGCATTTTTGTGTAAAGGTCGTATCCAAATCGGCAACAGGCAATATTATCCGCCATACAGCCGTTGCTGGCTTGATTCACACACGCTCTTTGAGCAGTTTTAATGCGCGATGCCTAAAAAATAAGTATTTAATACGACACTTGGGACCCGCCGGCAGCAAAAAAGGCCCGTCACGGGCCTTTTTTGCCGCCGTTGGCCCGCTTGTCAGGCCGGCACAGTTTCTTCTTCTGCCACGTTGACGGCTTCGACGAGCGGTGCGGTGCTCGTATCGGCCGGCGTAAAGTTGCGCAAAAACAAGAAGAACTGGCCCATCATCTGCGTCCACAGTTGCAGATTGATATTCAGGTACTCGCGGCTGACGCCACCGGCGACCAGCACATCCATTTCCAGCACGACGAAATCGCCATGCTGGGCCACGCGGGCAAAACGCTTGCTGCGGTGCCATTCGGCCAGCAAGCCGGCCGGCAAGTCGCCGCCCTGCACGCGCAGCGGGCAGCTCAGGGTCAGGTCCGCATACTGGCCAGGCGATGCTTCATTGCCCCACAGCACCTGAAAGCCGATGCCATGGCTGGCGCTGTGCAGGCGCACGACACCGTCGTGTTCGATGCTGGTGACGGCGCAGCCGGCCGCCTTGATGGCCTCGGCCGTTTGTTCCGCATTCAGGGTGGTCAGCAAGCTATTCGTGTTTTCCATCGTCATTCCATTCATTTCAAAAAGTAAAATTACTGGGGAGCCGGCGCGGGCGCGGCCGGTGTTTCTGTTTGACGCGCGTCAAAGCGCCCCTGGTACAGCTGATCACCGTACTGCTGGGCAATCTGTTCGAGTTTCACTCTGCTTTGCGCGGCGAACGGCTGGCGCGCCTTCATGACGTCCAGCACGTCGAGTCCTTCATACGCTTGCAGGATTTCCTGACCGGCCGCATACAGCTGGGCATTCTTGCTTTCGCAGCGTGCCAGGGCGCCCCGCTGGGCCGCCACTTCGCCGTCGAGACGCGCACGCTCCGCTTCGATCTGCTTGCCCGTGGCGGCCAGTTGTTCGCTGGCCTGGCGGTACTGCGCCAGGCTGGCGCTTGCCTCTTGCGCGGCGGCGGCGCTGCGCTGTTGCTGCTCGCCCAGTTTTTCCCGTTGCGCGCGCTCCTGCGCCAGTTGCGACTGGCTGCGCGCCAGTTCCTTTTTCAAACCATCGCTGGCAGGCGCGGCGACGGGCGCCGCCTTGGCGGCAGGCACGCCCTTGGCTTTGAGCAATTCCAGCTCGCCGCGCGTCTGCTGCAATTGCGCCGTGACATTGCGCAACTCGGCCCGCAAGCGCTCTTCCATGCTCTGCCCCTTCTGCGCCTGGGCCGTGCTGGCGGCCAGCAAACTCAGCAGCAGTAAAGGCAGGCGCATTTTGTTGGATATCAACATCATGGCTCCTTAAAAACGCGCGTTCAATTCGATTTGCAGGGTGTCGATCGACAGCGCCGAACCGAACACTTCGCGGCTCGACGTCCAGCGGCCGTTCAGCCAGGTATTCTTGTCGAGCGCATACGCGCCGCCCAGGTAGTAGCCGCGCGCATTCGTGCCGCCCAGGTGGAAGGTGGAATCGTTGTAGGCGTCAGGCAAGGCATCCGGTTCGATGCGCTTGTAGCCGAGCAAAACGTTCCAGTCGCCGCGCGCCGCCGGGCTGGCCTTGCCCAGCGTCGCCTGCAGCATGTAGGCATTGCCGCCGCTCCGGAAATCGGCTTGCGAGACGCCGCCCGTGCCGCCGAAGTTGTTCATGATGCCGCCCTTGGC
Organism: Janthinobacterium sp. PLB04; assembly: GCF_021165895.1. Taxonomy (NCBI): domain Bacteria; kingdom Pseudomonadati; phylum Pseudomonadota; class Betaproteobacteria; order Burkholderiales; family Oxalobacteraceae; genus Janthinobacterium; species Janthinobacterium sp. PLB04. Next base: position 151,609 of record NZ_CP088968.1, read on the forward strand.
GCGCGCCCACATGGCGTTCTTGTCGTAAGCCATGTTGCGCACATAATCGCCTTCGATGCGCAAGTCCGTGCCGCCGGCAACCTTGCTATCCCAGCGCGCATTCAGGTTGGCCAGGCGGAATTTCGAGGCCAGGCCCACGAATTGCGGCTGCGGCGTATTCGCCGGGTCCAGCGGGTTCAAAGCGATATTGCGCAGCAGCATCAAGCTATTGCCTTTTTGCATGCTCGATGGACGCGACCAGTCCGTGCTGCAGCCATCGGCGCCCGCGTACAGGGCGCACGGCTGCGAATACTCGCCGCTGATGTTGCGGAAGTTGTAGTAAGCCAGCGCGCCGCGCAACTGATGGTCGCTATTGATCTTCCACGAAGCGCCCACTTGCGCGCCCAGCAGCCACTTGTTTTCGCTGGACATTTTTGCCTGGCTGCGGCTAGGCGCATTGTCGGACGAATACTCGAGCGGAATCAGGCCCAGGGTACCGAACACGGTGACGTCCTTGCTATCGCCGAGGGGTTGCTGCACCTTGGCGGCGATGCCGTCGAAATTGAGTTCGCTGGAAAACAGTTCGTCGCCGGAGACGAACGGGTTATCAAAACGGCCCGCCGTCAGTTTCAGCCAGGAAGCGGGCTGGTAGGACAGCCAGGCCTGGTCCAGCCAGATGTTTTTCTTGCCCAGGCCGCCACCGAGGGTTTGCGTGGTGGACACGGGGCTGTCGTCATTGCCGCTGGCCAGGCGGATGCCCGCTTGCGTGCTGTCGGAAATGTCGGCCAGGATGCCCAGGCGGGCGCGGGCGCGCAGCAAGTGCTTGCGGTCTTCGCGCGTGTTCAGCAGCGCCGGCAGGGCCAGGTTGGTATTCGAATTGACGTCGTAGCCGCTGCCGCTGTTGAGCGAGCGCCAGTCGATCTCGATATTGCTGTTGGCCATGTCGTAATAGCGCGATTCGTAGCGCGCGCGCACATCGCCTTCCAGGCGGATGCGCTTGGTCCAGGCCGGCGTTTCATTCGGCGCCGCCCAGCCGCCCGCCTTCGCTTCGGCCAGCACTTGGCCCTTGATCTCGTCGCGGATCTGCTCGCGCACGGTTTGCGAAATATACGGCACGCGCACGTCGCCCGCCTGTACCTGCGCCAGGGCCGCCGGTGCGGCGGCAGGGCGGGCTTGCGCCGCGGCCAGCGCTTCGCTCTGCGCCTGCGCCAGCAGCGCTTCGCCGGCATCCTTGTTCAGGGCGCCGCTCTGGATCAGGCCGCGGATCAGTTTGACCATGGTGCTGTCGGCCGGTGCCGCGGACTGGGCTTGTGCTGCGCCCGCCGCCACGCTCAGGGCCAGGGCAGCCAGCGCCAGCGGAAGGCGGCGCATGCGCTGTGAGGGAGAAAATAAGGAATTCATCGCTTCTTTCGGTAAATGAGGAATTAGTTCATGCGCTTACGGGCGCCGGCCTTTAATAGATACGCGGGCCGGGAAACGCAGGGATGCCGGTGGCCGCTCATCGGCGCGGAAGTCGCGCACCATGGCCAGCACTTGCTCATCCGTCTGCGCATTGCCCGTGCCTTGCACCAGCTGCACCTTTGTCGTCTTGCCTTCCGTATCGAGCCACAGGTCGACGCGGATGTCGGCAAACGCCAGCTGGCGCGTGCGCGGGTCGCGGGCAAAGGCCAGCTGCAGCGCGTTGGCCACATAGCGGCCATACGATCCCGCGCCGAGACCGCCGCCACCGCCGCCGCCCGTCATGCCGCCGCCGCGTCCGGCCTGGATGCCGAAGGCGTCGCTGCCGGCCTGCGCCGCGCCGTCGATGGTGACAGGGTCGCCCTTGTCCGGCGACGGGCTTTCCGGCGCGTCATCCATGGGTTTGTCGGCCGGCGTCGGTTCCGGCTCCGACACTTCCGGCACCACCTTGTCCGGCGTCGGTTCCGGCAGTTTTTCCGGTTCCGGCGGCGGCGGTGGCGGGGGTGGCAGCATCAGCATCGGCGGCGCCGCCACTTCGCGCTTGGTGGCCGCCGTGTCCGACAGCAAGTACCAGACCAGCGCGGCCAGCGCGCCAGCCAGCAGCACGCCGCCGGCCACGCCGCCCCAGCGGCGCCACCACTGCGCCGCACCCGACGATTCCGAGGCGGCCATCTTCATCATGTCGTCACGCTTCACCTTGCGCTCCTCATGCCGGCTTGCCGGTCACCAGGCCCACCTGGTTCAGGTCGATGCGGCGCAGCAAGTCCAGCACTTCGACCACTTTCGCGTATTGCACGGCGGCATCGCCGCGCACGATTACGGGGAAGTCGGGCGTCAGGGCCTTTTCCGTGCGCAGGCGCTCTTCCAGCTCGGGCAAGGTGACGGGATAGGCATCGAGGAAGACCTGGCCCGCGTTGTCGATGGTGATGGCCTTGGTCTTCGGTTTTTCCAGCGCCATGGCCGAACTGGCCTTGGGCAGGTCGACCTTGATGCCGGGAATGCTGGCGTTGCTGGTCAAGATGAAGATCACCAGCACCACCAGCAGCACGTCGACGAAGGGCGTGATATTGATGCCGCCGCTACGCTTGCGGGGGGTAAACTTGGCGGAGGTGGCCATGGTTATGCGCCCCTCACGCCTGTTGCAGCACGGGACGCATCTGGCGTCCGTCGCCCTGCTCTTCAGCCAGGCGCGTGGCGAACTCATCGACGAAGACGGCCATGTCGGCAACGATGGCGTCCGAACGCGAGGACAGCCAGTTGTAGCCGAACAGGGCGGGAATCGCCACGCCCAGGCCGGCCGCCGTACACAGCAGCGCTGCCGCCATGCCCGGCGCCACCGAGTTGATGTCCACGGCGCCGGCCATGGCCGCCACGACGAACACCAGCATGATGCCGATCACGGTGCCGAACAGGCCGACATACGGCGCGCCTTCGATGGTGGTCGAGAGCCAGATCATGCGTTTCGACATGCGTTCGCTTTCGCGCACCATCACGCCATCCATGGCGGCGCGGATGGCGCCGATGGTCGCGTTCGAGACGGCGTTCAGGTCGTAGCCGCGGTCATGGCGGCGGCGCATTTCGTCGATGGCCACGTCATACAGGCGCCACAGCGAGGAATCCGTCTTCACGGAAGCGCTCAGCTTGCCGTTGCGCGCCAGGTGGTCGAGCGGCGCGCCGGCCGCTTCGTGGAACGACTGCATGAATTGCGCATTGGCGCGCGAGATGGCGCCATAGCTGCGGCCCTTGCCGATCATGATGATCCACGACAAGACCATCATCAGGCCCAGCACGCCGACGACGATCCACGCGTCGAGCGGCATGGCGGCGATGATGAAGCCGAAATGGCTTTTGCCCGCTTGCTGTTCATCGGCGCCAAACACGGCCAGGCGCGATTCGGAACCTTGCGAGACGGCGTCGGCCAGCAGCAGGGCATCGGGACGGGCCGTGCGCGACAGGCGCAGCTCGTCGATGGCACCCGTGAAGTTGTTCAGGGTGGAGGTACCGGAGGCGACCGGCGGCGCATCGGCGCCCACCGAGGCGGCCGTCGTGAAGGCTGGCAGCGCGGTGGCCAGCGACACGGCCGGACGGCCGCCCACGTACAGGGCCACGTTGGCTTTATCGGCTTTCACGGCCAGGTGCGACCATTGCGCGGCCTGGATCGGTTGGCCGGGCTTGCTGCGCTGGCCATTCACCTGCACGAAAGGCACGCCCTGGTCCACGCCGATCAGCAATTCATTGGCGCCATCGCGGCGCGCATACAGCACTTGCTGCGGGCCCAAGTTATCGGGACGCACCCAGGCGGAAAAGGTGAATGGCGCGCCGGCGGCCAGCGCCAGCGAAGGCGAGGCAGGCAGCATCAGCGGTGCCGTACCCAGGCGGGCACCGGCGCCGATGACGGAACCGTCCAGCGCCGGCACGGCCGTCTGGGCATGGTTGCCGTAGGCGGTGCTGTCGCGCGAAGGCACGCCAGGCTCGGTGAAGTGGTACACCAGGCTGTAGTCGGGGTCGAAGGTGCGCTGGCCATTGCCGGAAGCGGGCGCCTTCGGATTGCCGTAGTACATCCACAGCTGCTGCGGCGTGCCCGCCGTCAGGGCCGGCACGTCGACCCAGATCAGGGCGATGCCCAGCAGCGGGTTGAACTGTTCGATCTGGTGGTTCAGCACCGTCTTGTCGTCGCCCGCGACGAAGCGCAGGTCGGCGCCGTTGTCGCTGACGCCTTCGAAGTTGAAATTACCGGAATGCAAGCGCAGCAGCACGGGAATGCGGCCGGGATCGCCGCCCACGGCGCCCGCCTTCGGGCCGGCGTCGACGGTAACGGGTTTGCGGTAAGCCCAGTCGGGCTGCCACCAGGCATGCGCCAGGCCGGGAACGAGCGTGCCCAGGATCGTGAGCAGAAAAAGAAAACGTTGCATGACAGTGATTCTCCGAAGAAAAGTCTAAAAAAGTGCAGTGCTGGTGAGCTGGCCCGTCAGTAGCTGGCCGACAGGTTGAAATTGATGCGGCGCACGTGTTTGTGCGTGCGCGGGCCATCGCGCAGCGGGTAAGCGAAATCGATGCGGCCATTCAGGTAGCGCAGGAACTGGAAGCTGCTGCCCACACCCACGGAGGCCAGGCCGAACAGGTCTTTCTGCTCGATCATCGGATCGCGCAAGCGCAGGCGCGCGCCATCGGCAAAGGCAAACAGGCGCCAGTTTTCCAGGCGGCTGAAATACGTCAGCTGGGGCGTGCGCCATTCGACGGTGCCCGAGACGCCATAGTCGCCCGTCGCCTCGGCGGACAGGTAGCCGCGCACGGAATTGGCGCCGCCGGCGGCCATCTGCTCGCCCGACACGAGCGCCGCATCGGCCAGCTGGCCCGACATGCGCCCGTGCAGCTGCGCGCCGCTGCCCAAGGTATAAGTGGCGTTGGCGTCGCCCTTCAGCACGAGGAAGCTGGGCGACGCCTTGTAGCGCTTGTTGTCGTAGGCGGCGCTGTTGCTGCCATAGCCGAACGCGGCGCGCGTGCCTGCCACCAGCGACAGGCCCAGGCCGTAGGTCGCCGCATCCGTCTGCGCAAAGCCGTTGTAGGCCACGCTGAGCGGCACGTATTTCAAGGGAATGCTGGAACCAGTGCCATTCAGTGTCAGCGCTTCCTGGTTATCCTTGAAATCGATGCCGGCAGAAAAGCTGTGCCACCAGATGCCGCTGTTGGGCACCGTGTAATTGACTTTCATGCCCAGCGCGTGGCCCTTGCCCAGCACGCTGGTGCCGCCCGTGCTGGCCACGTTGCTGTTCGACTGGTAGCCGGTCGCTTCCACGCTCCAGCCCTGCGTGCCGATCGGCGCCACGTACGAGGCGGACCACACCTTGGTCTGGTTCAGGTCGCCCGGCGTACCGAAAAAGCTGATGGTGGCGCTATGTCCCATCTGCCACAGGTTGTCGTGACCGACCGACATGCTGCTGCGCAGCTTCTTGGTATCGGCGCTGTAGTCGTTGTTCAAGCCGATGCTGGCGCGCCACGGGCTGCTGTCGTCCACTTTCAAGTCCACGTCCATGGTGCCGGGCAGGCTGCCTTGCTTGACCAGCGGCATCACCTGGCGCTTGGGACCGCGGTTCAGGGCCGTCAGTTCCACTTGCGCCTGCGTAAAGTCCGGCACCTTGCCTTCCGTCAGGGCCGGCACTTGCTGGCGCACGTCGAGTGGCGAGTTGTATTGCGCGCCGACGACGCGCAAGCGTCCCACCTTCGTTTCGCTCACCTGCAGCACCACCACGCCCTGCTCCACCTGCTGCTCCGGCAAGTCCACGTAGACGGACTGGTAGCCGCGCGCTTGATAGGCAGCAACGAGGGCGTCGCGCGCCCCTTCCACGTCCTTCAGGGTGCGGCCCGGCCCCAGGAAGGGCGTCACCGCCTCTTCGATGGCACGCGCATCGAGCACGGTATTGCCGCGCACCAGATATTCCTCGATCGTCACTTGCCGTTCCGGTGCGGCCACAGGAGCGGCCGCCGGGACCGCGTCCTGCGCGCGCGCCATGCCGGGCAGCGCCAGCATGGCCAGGCACAGCATCGTCAAGGCGCTCGCAGGCGCCGCTGGCGGCACGTCCCTGCCCTTGGTTGTCATTTCACGCATCTTCCATTCACCTTAAAATCAAACGGTTGCCCTGTGTTGCGGCGCTGGGCCGGCGTATTGTTTATTGCTAATGCTGATCTACTGATGCCTAGACAGCCGCCGCGCGCGGCGACTGCCGAATGTCATCAAATGTTCATAAAACTCCGCTCAAGGCTGCAAACCGCGCCGCTCGCTCGGCGTGAGCGCCTGCAGCTGCGGTGCCGTCAACGGCCCCGCTCCCAGCACCTGCACCACGCCGGCCGGCTGGTAGGTCGATGCCTGCGGCTCGCCCCCCTTGAGCTTGCCAACACCGGCTTCATCCGCCTGTTCATTGCCAAAGCCCAGCACCTTCACCGTGAACAGCGATGGCTGCGCCTGGCGCGTGGCGGCCCGTTCGCGCTGCAACACCTCCTGCGCCGCCGTCACGGCTTGCGAGGCGGCCGCGCTGGCATTGCTGAGCGCGCCCACGTTCACGGCGGCGATGGCCGGCATGCCCGTCGACTTGCCCTGCACCTGGATGTTTTCCGCATTCACCACCTGCAAGGCCGCCAGGTTGACGTTGCCCGAGACGCGGATACCCGCCTCGCCCGCGTCGATGGTGCCCAGCGGGGCGATCAGGTCGATGTCGCCGGACGGCACCTCCGGGATCGGGTTCAGGGTGGCGATGCCGGCGCCCGTGTTCGGCGTCGTCGGTGACAAGGTCACCATGCCGATGTCGTCGTAGACCCGGCGCTGCGGCGTAAACACCACGGTGGACTTGGAGCCGCGGCCGGCATTGATGTCGCCATGCGCCGACCAGGCCAGGATATTGCCGCCGAAGGTGGTGAAGATGCGGCTCTGGCCCAGCAGGATGCTGTCCCGGGCATAGATCTGGATTTCGCCGGCGCCCTGCGTCAGCACGCCCGAGCCTTCGCCCGGCACGAAGCCGCCATCGACGCCCACCAGGGTGCGCCCGCCCGGCGTCAGAATGTCGATGTTGCCGCCAAAGTCAGTGTGAATGCCGGCATCGACCAGGTCAAACACCGGGGCGTGGTTGTCGCCCGACAGTGCATATTGCTGGCGGGTCAGGTAGTTGACACCCTTGCGCGGCCGCCTGGTGCTGCCGCCTGAGGCACCGTCCAGATAGTAGGTGGCGCCACTGAACATGGTCAGGTCGCCCGCATAGGTCACGGGCTTGCCCTGCGCATCCTTGGTCGGGAACAGCGTGGCGATGGCTTCGCGGCCGCGCAGGTAGCTGCCTTCGCGCACGCCGCCGGCAGCCGTGTACTCGCGCCCGCCTGCCTTGAGTTCGGCGAAATACACGTTGCGCAGGAAGACACGCTGCTGCTCGGCCGGCAAGGCCGCGAAAAACTTGCGCGCGTCCATGCTGCCGGCATCGAAGGTCAGCCCGGCGCCATTGCGCTGTCCGGCGCCGTAGCGGGTTTCCAGCCAGTTGACCAGGTGCAGTTGGCTCGACAGGCCATATTCGCGCTGCAGGTCGCGCCTGCTGCCTCCGGTGCTGGCCTGGAGAGTCTTGTCGAGCTCGCTTTGGCGCGCTGCCAGGAAGGCGGGCGCGCCCGCCGCGTCGCCGCTGTAGCCGAATTCCGCGCGCAACCAGTCTGCCAGGTCCAGGCGGCCGCCATACACGGCCACCGCCTTGCCCGGCTGGTCGGCCAGCGACTTGCCTGGATCGATCAGGTTGGCAGCGTCGAGATAGCGCGCGGCAAAGGCGTCGTAGTTGGGGCCATGCGCCCCGACCCCGGCCGCCACCGCGATGCTGGCGCCGCTGCTGCGGTCGCCGGATGTGCGATTCGTCACCGCGCCGATACTCTTCAGCTCGGCCTTGTCGGCCATGTCGATATCGCGCCCGGCCGTCACTTCCAGCGTGCCCGGACCGCCCACGTAGAACGTGCCGTAGCGAATGTCGCGGCCGGCACGCACGACCGACACCTCGTCTGGATTGTTGTGCAGTATCAGATTGCCGCGCGCCGAACCAACAAAGTTTTCCGTCGGCCGCAGCGGCAGCGACGGGTTGGCGTACGCTATCTCCGAAGTCCAGCCCAGCAGTCCCTGTGGCGTCGCTTCGACCAGCCCCAGCGCCGTGCCGGAGTTGACGATATCGCGTCCGGCCCGGATATCGACCGGACCGGCGCCCTCGTACCAGGTGCTGTGGCTGGCCGCATTGCCGCCGCCGCGCGTGATGATGGAACCGGTGCGCAGGCCGATGATGTCGCCCGCCAGCGCGTAATAGCGCGCCGGCAACTGATCCTGCACCGCATAGCCCGAGGCGGTGGGCGGCGTCAGCGTGAACAGCGGATAACGCTGCGGTGAAGCGCCCGCTTCGCGCGACGCGAACAGCACGCTGGGCGCCTGTGCCTCCTGGTTGACGTTATGCGTGTACGTGTCGCCATACACGGTCAGGCCACTCACTCCCGCGAAACCGGGATTGAACGGGCTCGGCAGCGCGGTCGGATCGGCGCCCGACGCCGTCACCGAATAGGCACCCGCGTAGATCGAATCGGCGGCCAGCAATTCCAGCTGCCCCGGCGTGCGGCGGGTGAAATGCGCATCGACCGGCGATGGTGCCAGCAGCAGGCCGGTGGCCGGCCGCGCCGGCGCATTGGTGCCGGTGTCGGTATCCCTCGCCCCTTGGGCGGAGTTGCCGACATACAGGCTGCCACTGGCGGCCACGGCGCGCAATTGCGACGGCATCACGAATCGCCCGCCGCTGGAAGCCTGGTTGCCGCTGGCGCGGTCGTCGCTCCAGGCCGTGGACGGCGTCAGGTTGCCGCCCGCGCTGAACAGGTCGATAGCGGTCGACGGCGTCCACAGCGAGAACCAGCTGTAGCCCTCGCCGTCTTGCGCCACGCCCTTCGCGGTGAACGGCGTGCCGTTGTTGAGCTGGGTGACGCGGCCGGCGTCGCCCACGCCGCCCAGCACCAGGTCGCCGCGCGCATCGATGCGCACGCCGGAGTCGCCCGGCACCACCACCGGCCCGCCGCCCGCGATGGACGAGGTGGCGGTGTAGACCTGATAGGCGCGCGACTCCTGGCTGTCGCCCATGTCGAAGCGCAGCTCGATGCCGCCCACCGATCCCGCCTCCATGCGCAAGGCGCCGCGCAGGTTGACGAAGGTGCTGTTAAGGTCGCCACGCGTGCCGGAAAAACGGGTATCCGGCGTGATCTCGCCTGTCGTGTCGGCAAACGAGCGCACTTCGGCCACCGGATTGAGGCCGCCGCCAATGCGCACGTCAAGGTCGCCACCGCCGGTCAGCGTGAGCGCGGAACCGTCGGCCGATACCCGGCCGGTGCTGGCCACCGCCAGATTCAAGCCCTGGCTGCGCATGGCGAATTTGCCGCCTTGGTCGGTACGCGGCGACAGCATGCCGGCGGCCTTGCCTGCCTCGAATACGAGGTTGCCGCCGCCCAGGGTGCCGATGCCGGTAAAGCCGGTCATCACGGGCTGGGTCTCGTACAGGTAGTTCGTGCCGAGACCGCCGGCCACATAACTGCCAAAGTTGATCCACCAGGCGGTGGGCACGCCCTCGCCCTGGGCAACCGCGCTGCCGGTGCCCTGGCGCCACAGCCAGGTGCCGACGGCGCTGCTGTCCTGCTGCGGACGCAAATAGCCCACGTCGTCGGGGCGACGCTCCGTGCTGTAGCCGCCACCCACCAGGTCGCCGGTGACATCGCCCTGGGCGCGCACCAGCACGTTGCCGCCATGCTCGGGATACCAGGCCTGGTACAGGCTTTGCGCGCCACCGTCCACATAAGGCTTGAAGGCGTCGCCATCGGCACCGAGAATGGAACCCTTGCGATCCGCCGCGCGCGGCAGCCGGTAAGCCGCCGCCACGTTGGCCGCCTGGGTACCGGCCGTATACACGCCATACGGCGAACTCTGGTTGAAGTTGCCGCCGGCCAGGAGATCGAGGTCGCCCGTGCCGGTACGCAGCACGCTGAACAACTGTTGCCGCGCAGGCTTGGGCACCATCGGGAAGCTGGCACCTTCGGGCAGCCACGTCACCAGGTCGCCCACGCCCCACTGGTTGTACGCCAGCAGCTCCTCCACGCTGGAAAAGTCGGCGAGATTGATCAGCGTGCCGGCGGGATTGCCAACATACAGTTCCGAGTCGCCCATCCAGTAGAAATTGCCCGCCACGCCCTCGATCGGCGGCGCCGCCACGCTCGGCAGGCTGAGCCCCAGGACCGCGCCGTAGTGGTGGTCGGTCAGCAGCAGACTGCGGTTGTCGCCCATGGAGCGCAGCGCGCGGCTATCGGCCGCCTGCATGTCGGCACCGGCCACCAGGCGCATCGACCACGACTGCGAACCGCTGGCCAGCATCGGCGCCAGCGCCCAGTTGCGGCCCTGGTTGCCGTCGGCATCGCCCGGACGCAGGGCCACCGAGTCGGCGCCGCCAGGCAGCCGCACCCAGGTTTCGCTCGGCACCAGCGCGCCCTTGCGCAGCTGCAGTTCGCCGGCCAGCACCACGCCATTGGCGGGCGTATCGGGGAAGCCGTCGCCATCGTAGTCGGGGCTCGGCGTGTCCCTGACGGCGCCCACCGGGAACGGCAGCGGTACGCCGCCGGGCCAGGTCATGGCCGCCACGGACATCCCCACGGGCAGGCGGGTGCCGGCATCGAGCCGCGTGCCGCTGCCCAGCGTGACAGCCTTCGCCAGCACGGTGCCGGCCGCATACACGATATCGCCGGCGGCATTGCGCACGGCGCCGCCCAGCACCGTACCGGCCGGCAATTCCACCTCGGCCGTCAGGGTGGCTTGCGACGGCAGCGCCGTGCCGGCCCGCAAGCTCATGGCTTTCATCGGCAGGTCGTAGTTCAAGGTGCGGCCGGGCTGGAAGAAGGTATCGTCGGCCAGCGTGACCAGCTGGCCATGCGGCACGATGACGTCGGCGCCGAACGGCACCCGGCCCTTGGCCAGCATCCAGCCCTTGTCGTCCGGCGTGACCGGCAAGGCCTTGCCATCGAAGCCGTCATTGATGCTGCCGAAGACGTTCAGGTTGCCGCCGGCGCGCAGCACCAGCGCACCCGCTTCGCCGGAGCCGGCCACGCCGGTCTTCTGCGTGTGCGGATTGACGCTGGCGTAGCGGTGGCCCGACAGGTCGATGTCGCCATCGACGTGCAGGTCGCCGTCCGGCGTGGCGCTGAGGATGGCCACGCCCGGACGCAGGTGGAAGGCATCCTTGTAGTTGCGCAAGCCGGACAGGCGGCCATTCATCAGCCCGTCGTTGGCCAGGGCGCCCGTCATGAAAGCCACGCTATCGTCGTGCTTGCGGTCCAGGTAGGCCTGGTCGATGACCTGGTAAGGGCGGCCGTCGGCCGTCGTTTCCGTGCCCGGACGGGCATCCGTATACGACCAGAAACCGTTGACCGTGATGGCGCGGGCGCCGTCGATGGCCAGCGGACCGGCCGCATCGATGGCGACGTCGTTGCCGGTGGCGCCACCGAGGCGCCGGGCGCTCAGCTCCAGCGTGCCCAGCGAAGCGATGCGGTCGGCCTTGCCGGCAGTACCGGCGCGCAAGTCCATGCGCGCGCCCGTATCGAGCACCAGCCGGCCGCTGCCGGCATCGATGTCGATCACGGCGCGGTTGGGCGCCTCGATCACCTGGCCGTAGCTGTCGACCCGCAGCACGCTGCCATGGGCGTCGAGCAGCGCGCCGCCGGCCACGCTGACGCCGTCGCGCGCTGCCAGGCGGATGCTGCCCACCTGCTCGCCGCTGGCGTCGACTGTGCCGTTGACGGCCAGACGGCCGCCATCCACCGATACCGTGATTTCACGCGCCTTCAATTCATTCTCCAGCACCAGGTCGCCCTGCTTGAGCTGGAAGCTGCGGCTGCCGAACACGCCGCCCTTGGTCAGGCGCTGGTTCAGTCCCTTGAAATCCTCGATATGCTGGCCGCGCACGTCGAGGCCGCCCGCCGCGAACGGCACGTCGGTGCCGCCCGCGTCGTAGTGGCCGCTGCTGCCGCCGGTGATGCTGCCCAGCAGCGCCACGCTGCCCGCCTGCGCATCGAGCGCGCTGGCGGTGAGCTTGCCGGCGCGGTTGGAGACGGCCGAGAAATCGATGCTGGAAGCGGCCGCCTGGCGCACGTCGCCGTGGCGGCTGTCGAGCACCACGTCGCCGCCCCAGCTGTACTTGGCCACGCCGTTGAAATCGATCTTGCGGCCGGCCAGGTCCAGCCGGGCACCGTCGCCCAGCACGACGTCTTGCTCGGCGGACACGCTGAGCTTGCCGCTTGGCAGCAGCACGGCCGTGTCGAGCGTCACGCTGCGCCCGTCCAGCGCCACTTCGGCGCCCAGTGCGCCGGCCAGGGCGGCCGCGCCCGGGGCCGTTGCGGCCGCTCCCGATGGCTTGGCGACATGGATGTCGCCGCCCGCCTTGATCTTGTTGACGGAGCCGGCGGCGCCGGTGAGCAGCGCCGTGTTCAGCGCCAAATTGCCGCCGCTGCGCAGATAGCCCTTGCTGGCCGTATCCCAGCCGCTTTGCGACTGGTACACCGACAACGATCCCGTATGATTGGCGGTGATGCGCTCGCTGGCGTTGATGGCCACATCGGCAAAGCCGAGGATCAGGCGGTCCATGCTGTGGATGGTGTCGGGCCGGCTGTTCGGGCCATAGCCGAACTCGACCTGGCGGGCGTCGACCTGCAAGCGCCCGCTGCCGCTGCCGGCGCCGCCGGCGGCGACCAGGCCGGGCGCGGTCATGGCACCGTTCCACACCAGCACATCGGTCTTGATGCGCGCCACGGCGTCGCTGCCGCCCGCGCCGTAGATCGCCGGGGTGCTGATCACCAGCCGCTCCAGCGACGATTTTCCCGTGCTCGCGTTGATGGTCGACAATTCGACGTTGTCGTAGAAATTGATGGCGTCGCGCGCCGTCAGCGCCAGGCTTTCCAGCGCCGGCGCACCCACGCCGGCGTCGCCGCGCAGCAGGCGGTCGAGGATGCCCTGGTTCAGGGTCAGTCCGGCCGGCAATGCGTCGCGCGCGGCCATGGCGTCCAGCGACGCTGCGCTGCCCACATTGATGCCGCCCACGGCCAGCACCAGGTTGCGGGTGCCATAGGTGGTGGCGTCGCGCAGGTTGAAGCTCTGGTCGGTGGCGGCGACAATGCTGCCTTCCGAATACAGCGGCGTGCTGCCGCTGCACACGGCGCCCGCCGCGCAGGCGCCGATGTCGATGCGGCCCGGTCCGGATCGCGGATCGGTACTCACGCCGGGCGCCAGCATGTCCAGCCGGCCATTCGACACGGCCAGCACGCTGGACTTGCCCGGTGCATACACGTAGCCGTTGCCCGAATCCCAGGCGGCGGCGCCACGGCCCAGGGTATTGATGCCGCCACCCTGCTCGATGACGATGCCGCCTGCCTTGCTATTGGTCACCAGGAACACTTCGCCTGCCTTGAGCACGGCGCCGTCGCGCACCACGATGTTATCGACGCCGCCCTGGAACTGGGCGATATTGGCTTGCTGGCTGCCGTTGCTGCTGGTGCTGTAGTTGACGGTAGGCAAACCGCCGATGCCCAGGCGCGGGGCGCCGATGGCGTTCAGGGCGTCGACCCGCACCGCCATGCCCTTGAAGTCGACGGTGGGCGCACCGGCGCCGCCGATGATTTCGTAGTTCTTGCCAGCACCGCCCAGCAGCAGCGCGCTGCCGCCGAAACCGTCCTTGCCTGGCGTGTAGTTGGTCGTGCCGGCAAAGCGCAGCGCATCGTCGGTGCTGGCCTTGGACTGCACCAGTTCGATGTGCAGCGCCTTGGCGTCGCGTTCGAGCAGCGGCCGCGGCACGCCGTCGCGCACCGCCTGCGCCAGCGCGAATGCGCCATAGCTCGTTTCATTGTATTGCGAATAGCTGCGCAGCACGTCGGCCGGCGTCAGCACCGCCTGCGATGGCAGCACCGTGCGCCGGTCGGTATTGCTGGTGCCCAGCTGCACGGCGGTAGCAAACGAGCCGTTGCGCATGGCCGTGGCCGACCCGACAGGCAAGCCGCCGGCGGCCAGGCCGTTCAGCTCCACCCGGAACGCGCCGGGCAGCAGCGCAAAGCTCGACGGCAGCAAGGTATAGGTGCCGGCGGCCAGGCCGGGCACGCCGGCGCCGATGGTGATCTGGCGCCCCAGCGCCGGATCGCCGGCGCCATTCTCGGCCACGATGGGCGCATAGCCCGCCTGTGCGCCCGGAACGATGGCGTAGACGGGATTGGTGGCCAGGCCCGGCAGCACGAAGCCGCCTTTGCCGGACGTCTGCACCAGCGGGTTGAGGCGGGCGTCGGTCGAGCCGCCGCGTCCGGCAAGGAAGGCCGCGCCGGTCAGGGTGCCACCGCCTGACAGGTCGAGCACGGCGCCAGCGCGCACATCGACGTGCTCGCCGGTGAGCACGACGGCCGGGTCATTGCCCACGCCCTTGTATGCGACGTCGACGCCGTCCATCATGTAGCTCAGGCCATCGAGCGAGCCGCCGTACGGCATCACCAGGCCGCTGGCGCTGACCGACGTCACGCTGCCAGGCAGCAGATTGGTGTGGCCCGTCACTGCGCCATTCGTATTCTGGCCCAGCGTGATTTTGCCCAGCGGCGCGCGCACCACGCCCCCCTGGTTCACCGTGCCGGCACTCAGCTCCAGCGAGCCGAACACCGAGTAGGGCAGGGCCGGCAACGGCGCGGCAGGGTCGCCACTGCGCTCGATGGTCAGCTTGCGGGCCGGGTCGAACTCGGTCGCCAATTGCCCGAATTCGTTGATCACATTGCGTTTGCCCACCTCCACCTTGCCGGTGGCGCCGCTCACCGGATAGATTTGCGCGCCCGCCAGGGTCAGATTGCCGGGCGTGTACAGCGCGGCCGCCGTGCGCATGCGGATATCGCCGCTTGAGCGCAGCGCCAGCTCGCCAAAGGCATCGCGCTTGACTTCCAGGTCGGCGGCGGCGTTTTGCACGATCACACCGTTGCTGCCGACATTGACGGTATTGGCGAGGTCGATCAGCGCGGCATGCAGCGTCAGGCTGGCGTGGTCGTCCACGTTGGGCACGCCCAGTTTGCCGCTGCCGATGCCGCCGTTGCCGGAGCCGCGCACCGGGTTCGGCATCAGGTGGTCGTCGCTCTGGCTGCGGCTGGTGCCGGCCAGACGGATGTAGGGCGCCGCCAGCTTGACTTGCGCGGTGGTGGCGGCGTCGGCATGCTCGGCCAGGGCCAATGCGCTGGCGGTCAGGCGCAGGCTCTGGCCCAGCGACAGGTCGAGGTTGCCGTCAAAACTGATCAAGCCATTCGACAGCAGGGCCAGATGGTCGAAGCCGCCGGCGGCCACGCGGTCCGCACCCAGCCGGGCCACGCCGTAGCGCAGCGCCGGATCGCTGTCGCCCACCTGCAGGTCGGCGGCCAGGCCACTGTCGCCCTGCAGGCGCGACAGCACCAGCTCGCGCGGCACGCGCACCGCGTCTTCCACGCCCAGGCCCTTCAAGTCGAGCTTGCCGACGATGCCGTAGTTCGGGGCTTCCAGGTTGAGCGCCAGCGTGCCGCCGGCCGCACCGGCGCCACCGGCTGCCGCATGCAGGCTGCCGTCGAGCAACAAGCCGCGGTAGGAACTGAGCGCGATGCTGCCGCCGTCACCGGCCACCTGCACGCTGCCCTGGCCGGGCAGGTCGAGCCGTGCGGCGGCGCCAGACGCTTCCAGGCGTGCGCCGGGGCGCACGATGACAAAGGCGTCGGCCGCCTCGACCTGGGTGGCGTCGAGATTGTGCTTTGCACCGATCTCGATGGTGCCGCCGGCGCCCACATGGCCATACACGCCGCCCTGGGCGTCGGTGGCGGTGGCCGCGCGTCCGGCCACGTCGAGTACCGCGCGCTCGCCGATCCAGATCGACTGGGCATTGGCGCTGCCGTCTGGACGGTTGATCTCGCTACCGGTGACAAGCGTGCCCGGCAACACGGAAATACGGCCGCCGGCCGCGCTCAGCGTGCCTTCCACGGTGATCTGGCCGTTGCCGGTCAGGCTGATGCTCTTGCCGTCATCCACGCGCAGCGTGGCGCCCTGGTCCACCACCAGCGGCGCCTTGGCGTTGCGGGTGCCGGCCGACAGCGCGATATCGGCGCCGGCCCGTTGCTTGAGTACGCCTTTCACGGCATTTTCCTGCCACAGCGGCGCCAGCCACGGTTGCAGGACGGCGGCTGGATCGACGCCGGTAGGCAATTGGCCCGCCAGCGCCAAATCGGCCCGCAGCAAGGGCATGCTGACGTCGATGGTGGCGTCCTGCGCCACTTGCACGCCCTGCTGGCCATTGATGTTGTAGTGCGCAAAGCCGCGCTGGAACAGGTCATTGTCCAGCACCAGCAGCGGCTTGACCGCCAGGTCCGTCGGCGCACGGTTGCCGGCCAGCAAGCGATCGCCCGCCTGCAAGGTCACATCAAACGTGAACGCCGTACCGGCGGCCACCCTGGCGTTGAAAGCGGGCACCGGCATGCCGTTCGGGAAGGCGTCGGCCGGCACCAGGTAGCCGGAACCGAGCTTGCCGCGCACGCCCGTGAGCGTGACGCCGGCCGGCACGGTCATGCCGCTGGTGTAGACGATGCCATTGCTGCCGGTGACGAAGATGAATTCATAGCTGATCGAGGCGGGCGGCACGACCCAGGCGGCCGGCAGGGTGTAGGGACGCGCCGCGCTAAAGTCCGGCAAGTCCAGCAGCGGCTGGCCGGGATGGACCTTCGTGCTGATATAGCTGAAGTCGGTATCTAGCACGGTGCCGGCCTTGATGGTGAAGGCTGCTGCCAAGGTCAGGTGCACGGGGACGGACTGGCCTGCAGGCAACACACCATTGCCGGCCAGCGCGCCGCCACCCAGCACCACGCCGGTGCCGCTGTCGATGGTCAGCGTGCCGCCGCCGTTGACGCCGTAGCCGCGCAGTTCGCCATCGAGCACCAGCGCTTCCGACTTGACGCCGTTGAGATCATTCTGATTCGCGCGCAAGCTGATGTCGCCGCCGCGCCCGCCCTTCAGCTTGCCGTCGGCCAGCACGGCCGCGCCCGAGGACGTGTCGATCGCGCTGCCGGCTGCCAGGTTGACGGTACCACTGCTGACCAGCGCCACCGCGCCGCCGTTGACATACGGCAGGCCGGACGTGTTGCCCGGATCCAGCTTGAGCTGGCTCCACAGGCCGCGCGTGTCGAGCGTCACGCCGGCCGTCACATCGATGCCCACCTTTGCTCCGGCCGCGGGCGTGGCGACCGTTGTATCGACCCAGTTGCTGGTGCCATTGGACAGCTTGCTGACGATGTCGCCCAGCGCAATGCTGCCGCCGCGCGCCGTCAGGCCGGCATTGACCTTGACCTGGGGCGCATGCAGCGCGATTTCGCCGCCAGGCGTGACTTGCACCGCGGCGTCGACCTCAATGGCGCTGCCGGCGTAGGCCTTGATGCCGCCCAGGTGTTGCGCGTTGAGCCAGCCGGCGTCCAGGTAGGTCTTGCCGACCAGGTTTTCGGGCAGCGCGTCTTCGCGCAGGAGATCGCCGGCGCTGGCGCCGCCGGTGCCGATATGGATGGCCTGCAGCAGCGCCGCGGGATTGTCGCGCAGCTGCGCGCTGGCGGCGTCGTACACGGGCGCCAGCTGGCCCAGCACCAGCTGGCCGTTGCGGGCGGCGGCCAGTTGCGACTGACGATAACTGTCGAGGCTGGCATCGCGCGCGTCCTGCTGGCGCTCGCCCTGGAATACGCCCGATTCGATCGCGCCTTCCAGCACGGCCGATGTGGTTCCCACCACCACGCGGCCCGCGTCACGGCCCACGGTATAGCCGTTCTCCAGCCGTTGCTGGGCGCCGATCAGGGGATTGGCGAAATTTTCCGTCGTTTCCGCGCCCCAGCGCTGGTGGTGCGCGGCGTAGCCTTGGTAGACGCCCGTATACAACACATCGCCGGGCGCGGTCGACAGCCTGTACAGCTGGCCATCCTTGCCGCTGAGCCAGCTCTGGCGAATCATGCCCGTCTGGACGTCAAAAGTGCCGCCGGACACGTTGAGCAGAGAGCCCGCCTGGGTCACCAGTTCACCGCCCTGGAAAGCCACCGTGCCGCCCTGTGCCGCCCACTCGCCGATGCCATGGCCGCTGGTGTTCAGATAACCGCTCACTTCGAGCAAGCCGCCGCCCGTGTACCAGCGGTCGGTCGGATAGCCATTCGTGCCAGCCGCCACCCGCACCAGGTCGCGCCGGTCGACCCACAAGTCGGTGCTGTTGAGGGCCTTGCTGTCGCGGTTGCCGGGCGCGTCGCGCTGCTCGTTGCCCTGTGCATTGATCAGCACGTTGTTCGAAGCCATCGCCACGTTGACCCCCACGGCGCCGGAGACGTCGATGCTGGCGCCACGCGCCACTTGCGTGCGGCGCGTGGCCAGCGCATTCACCTGGCCGCCGGTGGCCAGCGTCAGCGAACCGGTATCGAAGGCGATATCGCCGCCGGAGGCAATCTGGATCAGCGACAGGTCGCGGCGGTTGTAGGCGCCGTCGCTGGGCAGCGCCGAATCCTTGATGAGCGCGTCGCGCTGCACGTCCAGCGCGGTGGCGCCGCTGTCATCGAGCAGCACCGTGGTGAGGCTGTCCGGCGCCAGGGTGACGAGGCCTTCGCTGCCGTCGGCCTTCAGGTGCACGGTGCCGCGTGTCGTCACGCTGGTGCTGCTGAGCAGCACGCCGGCCTGCTTCACGTCGCGGCCCGTCAGGGTGACGTCGCCGGTAAGCGCCTGCACCAGGCCGCTATTCGTCACCTTGCCGGCGCCGCTTTGCGCATTGAACTTGACGTCGACCTCGTTGCCACGCGTGCTCGAAGTCTGGTTGGCATCCGTCCCCAGCCCCTTGCGGATGACGAAGCTGTCGCCGGCGGCCAGCGTGACCTGGCCGTTCGGCGCGGACAGGCTGCCGCCGTTATGCACTTCGCGCCCGGCCAGCAGCACATAGCCGCCGCCTTCCGTCACCGTCTGCGGCTTGCGCGTGCTGATCTGCGCGCCGGCCTGCACCACCACGTCGGCCGTGGCGTTGGCGTGCGTGGCCACGCTGCCGTTGAGCACCAGGTCGTTGGCCAGCGTGGGCTTGAAGCCCGAGCCCAGCGTTTCGCTGTAGATGCCCTTGCGGAATTGGCTGTCGCTCATGCCCACGGCGGCGGCCACCAGGCTGCGCGTATCGACCTGGCTGCTGCCCGTAAACACGATGCCATTGCGGTTGACCAGCATTACCGTGCCATCAGCCTTGATCTGGCCGCGGATCTGGCTGGGACGGGCCAGCGGATCGTTGACGCGGTTGAGTACGGACCAGTTCGCCAACTGGTCAAATTGCAGGGTGGTATTCTGGCCGATATTGAACGTTTCCCAGTTCAGGATCGCCTTGTCGGCCGTCTGCTTGACGGTCACCACGGTCTTGCCGTCGGCCTGCGCCTGCACGGGGCCATTCGCGTTGAACCAGCCCGCCGTCAGGCTGTTGCTGTCGACCTTCAAGCCGCCTTCGGCCAAGCCTTCCGGCACCTTCGAGCCGGCGGCAATGGCCGCCTGGCGCGCCGCCTGCTGGGCCGCCTGCTGCACGGCGATGGCGCGCGCCGCCAGTTGCAGATTGTTCAGCGAACTTTGCAGCTGTGCATTGGCTTTTTGCTGCTGCGCCTGCTTATTGTCCGTCCCGATGATGGCCTGGCCATTCGGCAAGCGTCCCGTGGCGGCGGCCGTGCCCTGTTGCGCGCCCTTGCCGGCAAACCAGGCACCGCTGAATGGCTGCTGCGCCTGCGCGCCGCCCGCCTGCAGCAGCACGGCGATGGCCAGCGCCAGCGGTTTCAATCGCACCGGGCGACCAATCCGGTTGCCCGCCATGGCGGAGGAGGATGCGTGTTTCGTGACCGACTTGCTTCGCTGCATGGCGACATTCCCTTTTCATGTTCCGTTGCTGACCGATATCGCGAGGCGGCGCGCGGCACGCACGAGGCGGGCGGCAGGCACTGATTCGCGGCTTCCAGCAGCATTGACAGGGAACAAGGTCCGGGACTGCAAAAGGTCATGAAAATGTCATAATTGGCGAGATGCCATCGGCCTGCATCGCTAGCCAAACAGCACGATGCCGCCCGGCAGCCGCGTCACGCGCGCGCCATACGCATCCTGGATCAGGGCGATCACATCGTCGAGGCGGTCGAGTGAAAAACTCGCTTGCACGCGCGTGTGTTTCAAGGCCTCGCCATTGAGGATCAGCTTGCCGGGACGGTAGCGGTTCACCTCGTCCACCACCTCGGCCAGGGTGCTTTGCTTGAAGACCAGCAGGCGCTGGCGCCACGCGCTGACATCGCTCTTCGCCACCGCGCGCGCGATGCCGAAATGCTCGGGCCGGTAGCGCAGCTGCTGCCCGGCCGCCAGCTCCGCATCGTTGCCGGCCTGCGCCACGCGCAGGCGGCCCGCCAGGCAGGTCACGCACACTTCCTGGCCGAACAAGCGGATATTGAAGCGTGCGCTGCCGGCCGACACCGTGCCGTCGCCCGCCTGCACGCGCACCCTCGCCGCGCCGCGCAAGCCGGCCTGGAATTCCGCCTCGCCCGCCAGCAGCACCAGCGACGCGGCGCCATCCTGCAGCGGCGCCGCATCGAGGCGCGTCTGCGTATTCATCTGCACCAGCACACCGCCATCGAGCGCCACTTCGCGCTGCTCGCCCGTACCGGTGGCGTAGTCGGCAGCGAGGCCCGCCACGGCCGGCCACAGGTCCGTGGGCGGGCGCAGCACCAGCAAGCCCAGTGAGGCGGCGACGGCGCCACCGAGCCAGGCGCGCCGCGCCACGTTCACGGGCGCCTGCGCCCGCTTGACGGCGCGCGCGGCCGGCGCCATGGCGCCCCACACGGCGCGCGCCTCGGCAAACGCGTTGGCATGCTTGCGGCTGCGCGCGCACCAGTGGCGAAACACTTGCGCGTCGCGCTCGCTGACCTGGCCCGAGGCCAGGCGCACCACCCACGCCTGCGCTTCCTGTTCGATGACACCCATGTCGTCTTCCGCTTGTTCAGTCATGATGTTTAGACGTTTTTCCCGCCCCGGGACCGAAGCGCTGGATGAAATCGCGTCCCATGCGTTCGCAGCAATGTTCGAGTCCGGCGCGCAATTCCTTCTCCACCGTGCGGGCGGAAATGCCGAAGCGCTCGGCAATGTCGCGGTGCGGCAACTGGTCGACGCGGGCGGCGATGACGATGGCGCGCCGGCGTTTCGGCAGCTCCTGCAAGGCCCGTTCCAGTTCCTCGAGCTCGGCGCGCGCGCTGAAGGTGCGGGCCGGGTCGGCCAATTCATCGGCCATCTCGTACAGATCGTCGATATCCGGCAGGCTGAGCAGGCGCGCATTGTCGCGGCGTTGATCTTCCGCAATGTTGATGGCGATGCGCATCAGGTAGGCGGATGGATAGCTGATCGCCTCGGGCGCGTTCATCCGTTCCACCCGCAGATACGTTTCATGCAGCGCGTCATTGGCCAGGTCTTCCGAGCCCAGGCGGCGTTGCAAATGGCGGCGAAACTGTCCATAGCGTTCAAGGAACAGCTTGCGCAAGGTGGCTTTCAGCAAATCCGGCATGGTCAGGACACCCCAGACAGGAGGTAGGGCGCGCAATCGGCCCCTGGGTTGGGCCGTGGCGTCAATAAAATCGTCAGCGGCTGCGGCAAGCCCGCCGGTGGCGCGCCATCGATCAGCAGGCTGCGCAGGCGCTGCAGCACGGCGCGGTCGCGCTGTTCCACGCCGCTCGGTTCCAGCACATGTACGGCGCGCACCTTGCCCCGCTCGTCGAGCCACAGCTGGAACGCCAGGCGGTAGCGGCCAAACGCGTCCGGATGCAAACGGCACAGGGCGCGCGTGAGCGAGCGCTGCAGAACGGCCGCATAACCTTGCAACGGCGGCGCGGCGAGAACGGCCTCGGCCGGCACGGGCGCCGGCGCCACGGGGGCGTCCGCCAGCGCCAGCAAGGTAAACGCATTGCTGCCGCTGAAGCGCGCGCCCAACTGCGTGCCGGCCAGCAGGCGCTGCAGCGCTTCGGCCGGCGTGTAGTCGCCGCGCACGGGCGCTGCCACGCGACCGGCCGCCAGCTGGCTGCTGACGAGCACGGAATACCCGGTCACTTCGCCAAACGCCACCAGGGCCGCATCGAGCGGCTGGGCGGGCAAGTCAAAGTGCAGGGTAGCGTGCGCGGCGGCATCAGCACCGTCCGCACCCGCAGCCGGTCGCACGAATGTCATGAATGTCATGAATGTCATCAGCAAGCAGGCGGACAGGGCATTGCCCTTTGCGGCGCGGCGGTGGGTTTGTGTCATTTTCCAGGGAAATCAACGAGAAAGCCTGCTCATGAAGTGTCTTGACTGCAATGTTGTCTGCAGAATGGCAAGATGGTAGCTTCATAAAATGACAACTGCATGACATGGCGCCAGCCCTCATCCCGGCCTGTGTCATCGCCGCGACATATGACCTTGCTATGCTGGGCGCTTCACCACCGCTCCGGGAGCCGCCATGGCACGCCTGTTCTTGCTGTTACTGCTGGCCTGCGCCGCCCTGTCCGCACAGGCGGACGAACACACCGTCGTCGTCAAGGCCGCCGCGCCGCAGAAGGGCTGCGTGGAAGTGGAAGTCAATGGCCAGCGCACGCAATCGATGTCATGCTTGAATGAAAAATTATTGCCCAATAGCAACACACTGAACCGGCAGCCGCCTGCCCTGTCCGGCGCGGAAGCGATCGTGCAACGCCCGTCGAACCAGCTGGACCTGTACAACCGCGCCGCCCTCGAACACCGCATGGGCAATGCCTTTGGCAAGTCCGTCACACCGCAGCGCCCAAGTCCCCCACCGCCCGCCAGCCCGCTGCTGCCGCCACGTTGACGCCGTTGTCAACGCACAGTCCATTTGCGCTGTCAAGATTGCGCAATCGCGCCGATTGCGTATCATTCCAGGCTTGATCGCTCTGGAAACAACCATGCTGCCCACTATCGAACAACGTCTTGCCCTTGAACTTGCCGCCAAACCGGTGCAGGTTGCCGCCGCCATCGAACTGCTCGACGAAGGCGCCACCGTGCCCTTCATCGCCCGTTACCGCAAGGAAGCGACCGGCGGTCTCGACGATATCCAGCTGCGCCTGCTCGAAGAGCGCCTGCGCTACCTGCGCGAGCTGGAAGAGCGGCGCGCCGCCATCGTGGCGTCGATCACGGAACAGAACAAGATGACGCCCGAATTGCTCGACGCCGTCATGCACGCGGAAGACAAGACGCGCCTGGAAGATTTGTATCTGCCCTACAAGCAAAAGCGCCGCACGAAGGCGCAGATCGCCATCGAAGCGGGCCTGATGCCGCTGGCCGACGGCTTGCTGGACAATCCCGAACTGACGCCGGAAATGGAAGCGGGCAAGTTCCTGCGCGACGCGTTTACGAGTGCCGACGGCAACAATCCGGGCGTGGCGGACACCAAGGCGGCCCTCGACGGCGCGCGCCAGATTTTGATGGAGCGCTTTGCCGAAGACGCAACGTTGCTGCAAACCTTGCGCGAATACGTGCAGGAACATGGCATCGTCGAATCGAAAGTGGTGGAAGGCAAGCAGGACGAAGGCGAAAAATTCGCCGATTATTTCGATTACTCGGAAACCATTTCCACAGTCCCCTCGCACCGCGCCCTGGCCCTGCTGCGCGGCCGCCGCGAAGGCATCCTCGACGTCACCCTGCGCCTGGACACGGAAGCGGAAAAACCGAAATGGGATGCGCCGCACAATCCGTGCGAAGGCCGCATCGCCGCCCGCTTCGGCATCAAGCAACAAGGCCGTCCGGCCGACAAATGGCTGGCCGACACGGCGCGCTGGACCTGGCGCGTGAAAAGCTTCATGCACCTGGAAACGGAACTGATGGGCGCCCTGCGCGAGCGCTCGGAACTCGACGCCATCAATGTGTTCGCCACCAATCTGAAAGCGCTGCTGCTGGCCGCGCCGGCCGGTCAGCGCGCCACCATGGGCCTCGATCCTGGCTTGCGCACGGGCGTGAAAGTGGCGGTCGTCGATGCCACCGGTAAAGTGGTCGACACGGCCGTGATCTATCCGCACCAGCCGAAGAACGACTGGGATGGCTCGCTGCATACGCTGGGCCGCCTGGCCGCCAAGCACAATGTGTCGCTCATTTCCATCGGCAACGGCACGGCCTCGCGCGAGACCGACAAGCTGGCGCAGGATTTGATCAAGCAGCATCCGGAAGCGAAGATGACGAAGATCGTCGTCTCGGAAGCGGGCGCTTCGGTGTATTCGGCGTCCGAATTCGCCTCGAAAGAGTTGCCGGACATGGATGTGTCCCTGCGCGGCGCCGTGTCGATTGCGCGCCGCCTGCAAGACCCGCTGGCCGAACTGGTCAAGATCGACCCGAAATCGATCGGCGTGGGCCAGTACCAGCATGACGTGAGCCAAAGCCAGCTGGCGCGTTCGCTCGATGCCGTGGTGGAAGATTGCGTGAATGCCGTGGGCGTGGACGTGAACACGGCGTCGGCGCCCCTGCTGGCGCGCGTCTCCGGCCTGTCGGCCAGTGTGGCGCAAAGCATCGTCACCTACCGCGACATGAAGGGCGCGTTCACCTCGCGCGCAGCCTTGAAAGCCGTGCCGCGCCTGGGCGATAAAACGTTCGAACAGGCCGCCGGCTTCCTGCGCGTGATGGGCGGCGACAATCCGCTGGACGCCTCCGCCGTCCACCCGGAATCGTACCCGCTGGTGGAAAAGATCCTGGCCGATATCAAGAAGGATATCAAGGCTGTCATCGGCGAAACGGCGCTGCTGAAAACCTTGAGCCCGGCAAAGTACGCGGATGAAACCTTCGGCGTGCCGACCATTTCCGACATCCTGAAGGAACTGGAAAAGCCGGGCCGCGACCCGCGTCCGGAGTTCACCACCGCCACCTTCAAGGAAGGCGTGGAAGAAATCCGCGACTTGCGCCCGGACATGATCCTCGAGGGCGTGGTCACCAACGTGGCCGCCTTTGGCGCCTTTGTCGATATCGGCGTGCACCAGGATGGCCTGGTGCACATCTCGGCCCTGTCGAACACGTTCGTGAAAGATCCGCACACGGTGGTCAAGGCGGGACAAGTCGTCCGCGTCAAAGTGCTGGAAGTCGATGAAAAGCGCAAACGCATCGCGCTGACCATGCGCCTGACGGATAGCGCGCCGCAAGCGGGCAGCAAGCCCGAGCAAAAGGGCGACCGTAACGACCGCCGCAGCATGGCGCAGCATCAGTCGCAGTCGCGCAACGCGCCCGAGCCGGCCGGCAGCATGGCCGCCGCGTTCGCCAAGCTGCGCGGTTAAGTCCATGGCCGCCGGGCATGACCTCGTCATCCTGGCGGTGGACGCCGCCAGCATGGAGGCGCAGCTGCTGCTCGATGAATTGTCGGATACGCTGCTGCGCATCAATGGCGACAGCGGCCGCTCTTCCTTCGATGTCGAAGCGACAACCTTGCGCGGCGGCTTTTACCTGGCGCGCAACGCCGCCGGTGACCTGCTGGGCTGTGCCGCCCTGCGGCCGCTGGGCGAAGCGGACAGCACCATAGGCGAGCTCAAGCGCATGTATGCACGCCCTGGCGCCGCCGGCGTGGGCGCGGCCCTGCTGGCCCATGTAGAGGCGCAGGCGCGCCAGCATCACTACCATGCCCTGCACCTGTCCACCCGCGTGGCAAATGGCCGCGCCGTGGCGTTTTATGCCAAACACGGCTATGCACCCGTCATTGCCTGGGGTAAATACGTGGGCGCTGCACAATCGGTGTGCCTGGGCAAGACCTTATAAGCCCCAGCGTGGCTGACTTGCCCGATTTATGACTTGAGCGCATACCCGTGCCGGCGTTTTCTTATAAAATGACGGCATCTATTTATTTACCCATCAGAGGCAGCTATGAGCGACGTACAAACCTGGATCAAAGAAACCGTGACGAGCACACCAGTCGTGCTGTTCATGAAGGGCACGGCCCAGTTCCCGCAGTGCGGCTTTTCCGGCCGCGCCATCCAGATCCTGAAAGCATGCGGCGTGGAAAACATCGCCACCGTCAACGTGCTGGATGACCCGGAAGTACGCCAAGGCATCAAGGATTACTCGAACTGGCCTACCATTCCGCAGCTGTATGTCAAAGGCGAGTTCATCGGTGGTTCCGATATCATGAATGAAATGTTTGAATCGGGCGAACTGAAGTCCCTGCTGGATGCCTGATAGCCAGCTTGCGCGGTCGCGCCGTATCGTCGTGGCCATCACGGGCGCCACGGGCGCCGTGTATGGCTTGCGGCTGCTGCAATTGCTCGGCGCCATCCCTGGCGTCGAGACGCATCTGGTCTTGTCCGATGCGGCCGTACTAACCCTGCACCAGGAAACAGGCGTGGGGCGCAAGGAAATCGAAGCGCAGGCGCACGTGGTGCACAAACTGCGCGACATCGGCGCAAGCATCGCCAGCGGCTCGTTTCAATCGGATGGCATGGTCATCGCACCGTGCTCGATGAAGACCCTGGCGGCCGTGGCCCATGGCTTGTCGGATAATTTGATCACGCGGGCAGCCGATGTGGTGCTCAAGGAGCGCCGCCGCCTGATCCTGATGGTGCGCGAAACGCCGTTCAACCTGGCGCACCTGCGCAATATGACAGCCGTGACCGAAATGGGCGGCATCATCTTCCCGCCCTTACCAAGCTTTTATCACCACCCGCAGAGCATTGCAGAAATGGTCGACCATACGGTGGCGCGCGTCATCGACTTGCTGGGCATCGAGCACAGCCTGGCACCGCGGTGGAATGGTTTGAAAACCCCCAGCGACGGCACGCCTGGCTAGCCCTCTCCGCTTGCTACCGCCAATTCAACGCTTCTCAAACTGAACGGCACTTGCCTGCTTCAAATCCCTGGCTTCTTCAACCATCCTGCGGTGGGCGATCCGTTTGCGCATCACTTCCGCATGTTGCGCGGCAGTCATGGGGGGCACGGTCATCAAGTCCTTCAGCTGCGCGGTATTGCTGTAGTTACTTTTCATAAGACGGCTCAAATGCTCGGCTCCGTAGTGGATGAACTGGCTGCTTCTGATGTGATTATGCGCTGGTATTGGCCGCTGCGCCGCCGCGAGCGGGATTATTGTTAAATAATTCCGCTGCAGCGCAACATGCGAGGTCTTATTGTGCGGCAAAATCATGTCTCCAGTATGACGTTGCGCAAATAAAAGGACAGGGAGAGCACCGTCAGCGAAAGGCGGACGGCGCCGGCCGGGGATGGCCTGAATGCTTACTTTTGGTAGTTGACTCTGACCAGCATGCGAATAAATTCTCGCGCGATTTGACGATGATGTTCATCTAATCTTTGCAAATCGGCAATTAATTTCACATCGGCGGACTCAAAACGCGACAAAGCGCTGCCCGCTTCGCCATTCGGCGTGGCGCTTTCCGGACCACCAAAACGCAACCATTCCGCTGGAACGCCCAACCATTGGGCAATCATGCGCAATTTCTCTTGCGTCGGAATTGCTTCACCTACTAACCATTTCCTAGCTGCATGCACGGTAATCGGGCGCCCGTCGAAACGGATATTGAATTCCCGGGCCAGTCTGGTCGGGCTGTCTGGAGAATAATGGGCGTTTTTGAGAGCCAACTGAAGTCGCTGGCTGAAGCTTTCGCGTTCGTTAGAAGAATTCATAGGTGTACTATTTCATGTTGTAACATGAAAGTCAGTTTCTTGAATGACCATACAGATTGTTACATTTGAAAAGAGTATAAATTAACAATTAACACTCCAGCCGGGCTTTTCAGGTGAAAAAGTGGGCCAAATTTTCTCTTGCGATTCTGCGTGGCTTCGGGTCAAATTCGCGGCTAGCCTTGATTTTCGCACTGCAGCACGATTCAAAGCCTCGGTTTGGCATTACAACGTACGGTATCGGATAATGCCCTTCTCTACCGATACACGCAATGCCCATGTCATACAATTTCTTGTAGACAAAGTTTTCAGAAGGGCCATTTTGTTTCCAACATGGAAACGATATGAACGACGTACTCATAGTGAAACGTTGTTTTTTGATCGTGCCGGCTGGAAAGAATCTGTGCCTGAAAATTTTACTGCCATCGCAGCGAAAAGAATGTCGCTGTTATGCCAGGAAAGCTCTTTTTGGTGTCATCTTGGCCACCAACTCTCGATCTTAAGCGTGTTTGCGCAAGAAGAATCAATTTATTTTCAGTAATTGTTGCCTTATTCGCCAAATCCCCCCAATCACGCCTTTCTTTGTTGCAGCACGGGCAGGGCACGCTACAATAGTATTGACGTTGACGTAAACGGCACTTTGCCACCCATTACCCTGCAGCACCCATCCAGCGACCGACCACCCATGCAACCGACACCGCCCGCAGCAATGACGACCTATACCATTACCGAACTGGCGCGGGAATTCGACATCACGGCGCGCGCCATCCGTTTCTATGAAGACCAGGGCTTGCTCAGCCCGAAACGCGAAGGCGCCGGCGGCCGCAGCCGCGTCTATACGCCGCGCGACCGCACCCGCTTGAAACTGACCCTGCGCGGCAAGCGCCTGGGCCTGGCGTTGTCGGAAATCAAGAGCCTGGTCGACATGTACGAGTCGCCGAAGGACACGCGCGCGCAGATGGACCGCTTCCTGGGTGTGCTGGCGCAGCACCGGCAGACGCTGGAGCAACAGCGCATCGATATCGAAATGGCGCTGGCGGAAATCAGCGCGCATGAAGACGCTTGCGCGCGCATGCTGGCGGACTTGAGCCTTGATAAGGCGCAAACAAACTAGGTATCCATGCGGCGGCGCTTGCCGCGCAGCGCTTTACGCGTATCGCTTTACGTTTACGTAAACGTCACAACTGAGTATCATAGCTTCACTGACCCGGCATCCCATGACCGCCACACTTATAACGACGACGAGGACGACATGCTCCATCTCCCAGGCTTGACCTTTGACCACGGCGACGACATCGCCTCCCTGCGCGAAGCGATCCAACAATTTGCCGCCGCCGAAATCGCGCCGCGCGCGGCCGAAATCGACCGCACGGACCAGTTCCCCATGGACCTGTGGCGCAAGATGGGCGACATGGGCTTGCTCGGCATCACCGTCAGCGAAGAATACGGCGGCGCCGGCATGGGCTACCTGGCGCACATCATCGCCATGGAAGAGATCTCGCGCGCCTCGGCCTCCGTCGGCCTGTCCTACGGCGCCCACTCGAACCTGTGCGTCAACCAGATCAAGCGCAACGGCACGGCCGAGCAAAAAGCCAAATACCTGCCGAAACTGATCACGGGCGAGCACATCGGCGCCCTGGCCATGTCGGAGCCGAATGCGGGCTCGGACGTCGTCAGCATGAAGCTGCGCGCCGACTTCAAAGGCGACCGCTGGGTCTTGAACGGCACCAAGATGTGGATCACCAACGGCCCCGACGCGGACGTGCTGGTGGTGTACGCGAAAAACGACCTGGAAGCGGGTCCGCGCGGCATGACGGCGTTCCTGATCGAAAAGAATTTCAAGGGCTTTTCCATCGCGCAAAAACTCGACAAGCTGGGCATGCGCGGCTCGCACACGGGCGAACTGGTATTCCAGGATTGCGAAGTACCGGCCGAAAACGTGCTGGGCGGCCTGGGCAAGGGCGTCAACGTGCTGATGTCGGGCCTCGACTTCGAGCGCACCGTGCTGTCCGGCGGTCCGCTGGGCATCATGCAGGCTTGCATGGACTTGGTCGTGCCTTACGTGCATGATCGCAAGCAATTCGGCCAGCCCATCGGCGAATTCCAATTGATGCAGGGCAAACTGGCCGATATGTATTCGACCATGATGGCGTGCAAGGCCTATGTGTATGCAGTGGGCCAGGCTTGCGACCGCGCCACCACGCCGGAAGCCGTGCGCCAGCTGCGCAAGGATGCGGCCGGCGCTATTCTGTATAGTGCGGAGAAGGCAACCTGGATGGCAGGCGAAGCGATCCAGGCCCTGGGCGGCAACGGCTACATCAATGAGTATCCGGCCGGCCGCCTGTGGCGCGATGCCAAGCTGTATGAAATCGGCGCAGGGACCAGCGAAATCCGCCGCATGCTGATAGGCCGCGAACTGTTTGCGGAAACCAAGTAAGTACGGGCGCGCGATTATCGACTGGGTGATGAGCTATTCATGCGAGCACAGATATGACGCACATTGCCTTCCCCAAATTGCTCTCTTCCCAGATTGCATTCGATATCGCGCGCACCATCCGCGACGGCTTCGACAAGCATTACCGTTTGTTCCGCGAAACCAGCCAGCACGCCAAGCAGTATTTCGAGCAGGGCGCCTGGGCCGCGGCACAGACGGCGGCCCGAGAACGCATCGACTTTTATGACAAGCGCGTGCAGGAATGCGTGCAGATGCTCGAAGATGAGTATGAAGAGTCGGAGTTGAGCGATGAAGTGTGGCGCGAACTCAAGCTGCACTACATCGGCATGCTGACGGAACACAAGCAGCCGGAACTGGCGGAAACCTTCTTCAATTCCGTCTGCTGCAACATCCTGCACCGCACGTATTTCAATAACGACTATATTTTCGTGCGCCCCGTCGTGTCCACGGAATACATCGAAACGCAAGACCCGGCCCCCACCTACCGTGTGTATTACCCCGGCCAGGATGGCTTGCGCCACACCCTGACGCGCATGGTGACGGACTTCCAGTTGGGCTGCGCATTTGCCAACCTGGAGCGTGATGTGGCCCAGGTGGAAGCGCGGTTGCAGCAGCTGTTCGGCGGCGACCGGCTGGAGCCGAACCACCAGATCCAAGTCTTGACCAGTTTGTTCTACCGCAACAAGGGCGCCTACCTGGTCGGCAAGGGCATCAACGGCAACCGCGAATACCCGTTTGTCGTGCCGATCCTGCACAACCGCCACGGCAAGCTGGTGCTCGACACGGTGCTGTTCGAGCACCAGCAGATCGCCGTGCTGTTTTCGTTCACGCGTGCCTATTTCCTGGTCGATATGGAAGTGCCATCGGCCTATGTGCAATTCCTGCGCAGCTTGCTGCCGCGCAAACCGCGCAGCGAAATTTATACGATACTGGGCCTGCAAAAACAGGGCAAGACGCTGTTTTACCGCGACTACCTGCAGCATTTGAAACACTCGTCGGACCACTTTGAAAGCGCACCCGGCATCCGCGGCCTGGTGATGCTGGTGTTTGCCCTGCCGTCGTTTCCGTATGTCTTCAAGGTCATCAAGGATTTCTTCCCGCCGCCCAAGGAAACGACGCGCGCGCAAGTCCAGCAAAAGTATTTGCTGGTGAAACACCACGACAGGGTGGGCCGCATGGCCGACACGCTCGAGTATTCCAACGTGGCCTTTCCCCGCGCCCGTTTTGCCGAGGAATTGCTGGCCGAGCTGAAACAGTTCGCCCCCTCGCTGATCGAAGAAGACCACGAGCAGATCATCATCCGCCACCTGTACATCGAGCGGCGCATGGTGCCGCTGAACATGTGGCTGAGCAATGCCGAGAAAGAAGGCCGCGATGACCTGGTCGAACACGCCATCGTCGAGTACGGCAACGCCATCAAGGAGTTGGTAGCGGCAAATATTTTCCCGGGCGACATGCTGTATAAAAACTTTGGCGTGACCCGTCATCAGCGTGTCGTTTTTTACGATTACGATGAAATCGAGTACATCACCGATTGCCAGTTCCGCGTCATCCCTGAAGCGCGCACGGAGGAGGAAGAAATGTCGGCCGAACCGTGGTATCCCATCGGCAAACACGATGTGTTTCCCGAACAATTTGGCACCTTCCTGCTGGGCAATCCCCGCATCCGCACCTATTTCATGCAGCACCATGCCGACCTGCTGACGGCGCAATATTGGCAGGCGCGCAAGCAGCGCATCGAAGACGGCCATATCGAGGACGTCTTCCCTTATCCGCAGCACCTGCGTTTTTGTATGCAGTCACCATCCCCACCCTTAACCGGAGATCCAACATGAATGATCCAGTCGTAATCGTCGGTGCCGCGCGCACCCCCATGGGCGCCTTCCAGGGCGACTTTGCCAACGTCACCGCCAGCGACCTGGGCGCCGTGGCCATCCGCGCCGCCGTCGAACGGGCCGGCGTGGCCCCCGATGCCGTTGAACACGTGTATTTCGGCAATTGCCTGATGGCTGGCCAGGGCCAGGCACCCGCGCGCCAGGCCTTGCGCAAGGCTGGCTTGCCCGATTCCACGGGCGCGGTGACCCTGTCGAAAATGTGCGGCTCGGCCATGCAGACGACCATGTTCGCGCACGACACCTTGCTCGCCGGCAGCGCCGACGTGGTGGTGGCGGGCGGCATGGAATCGATGACCAACGCCCCCTACCTGGTGCCGAAGGCGCGCGGCGGCTACCGCATCGGCCACGGCATGATCTATGACCACATGATGATGGATGGCCTGGAAGACGCCTACAGCCGCGATGAAAAGGGCAATGCGCGCTCGATGGGCACGTTTGCAGAAGAGTGCGCCAGCCAGTACCAGTTCACGCGCGAAGCGCAGGATGCGTTTGCCATCGAATCCGTCAAACGCGCGCAAGCGGCCACCAAGGATGGCAGTTTCGAATGGGAAATCGTGCCCGTGACCGTATCCGGCCGTGGCGGCGACACCATCGTCAGCATCGATGAAGGCCCGCAAAAGGCCCGCCTGGAAAAAATCCCGACCTTGAAGGCGGCCTTCAAGAAGGATGGCACCATCACGGCCGCCTCGTCTTCGTCGATCAACGATGGCGCGGCAGCCCTGGTGCTGATGCGCGAATCGACGGCGAAAAAACTCGGCTGCACCGTCATCGCGAAAATCCATGGCCACGCCACGCATGCGCAGGCGCCGAACGAATTCACCACGGCCCCTATCGGCGCGGTGAAAAAACTGTACGCGAAAACGGGCTGGAGCAGCAGCAATGTGGACTTGTTCGAGATCAATGAAGCGTTCGCGGCCGTACCGATGGCCGCCATGCACGACCTCGACATTCCGCACAGCAAGATCAACATCCACGGCGGCGCGTGCGCGCTGGGCCACCCGATCGGCGCCTCGGGCGCGCGCATCATCGTCACCCTGCTGGGCGCCTTGAAAAAAACCGGCGGCAAACGCGGCGTGGCAGCCCTGTGCATCGGCGGCGGCGAAGCGACGGCGATGGCGATCGAACTGGTATAAGCTCTTCCTGAGCACGGGCGCGCACCGCAGTTCACGGTGCGCGCCCTTTCATTTTATTTTCAGGGAGAAAACATATGCCTACCGCATTGATCATCGGCGCCTCGCGCGGCATCGGCCACGAGCTCGTCCGTCAATACCGCCACGATGGCTGGCGTGTCATCGCCACGGCCCGCACACCGGACGCCTGCGACGCCCTCGCACAACTGGGCGCGGAAGCGCACCAGCTCGACGTGACAGACGTGGAAGGCTGTGCCGGCCTGGGCTGGAAGCTCGACGATGAAAAGCTCGACGTGGCCATCCTCAACGCGGGCGTGTACGGCCCCCGCCACGACGGTTTCCCCGCGCAAGCCGATTTCGACCTCGTCATGCACACCAACGTGCTGGCGGCCATGCGGCTGCTGCCGCTCCTGGCGCCGCTGGTGGCCAACGCGAAAGGCAAACTGGCCGTGCTGTCCTCGCACATGGGTTCCC
Source organism: Janthinobacterium sp. PLB04 (assembly GCF_021165895.1). Classification (NCBI taxonomy): domain Bacteria; kingdom Pseudomonadati; phylum Pseudomonadota; class Betaproteobacteria; order Burkholderiales; family Oxalobacteraceae; genus Janthinobacterium; species Janthinobacterium sp. PLB04. The sequence continues at coordinate 185,197 of NZ_CP088968.1, forward strand.
TGAGCGAGCGGGGCAATCCCACCGGTTCGCTGTACCGCGCCAGCAAGGCGGCCCTGAATTCCGTGCTGATCGACACGGCCCTCGTGCATGGCCCGCAAGGCGTCAGCTGCGTGGCTTTCCACCCGGGCTGGGTACGCACGGACATGGGCGGCGCCGGTGCGGATATTTCGCCCGAGCAAAGCGCTGCCGGCATCCGCGCCACCCTGGCCAGTCTGCCGGCCACGGACAAGGCCGTGTTCCGCAACTACGATGGCAAGCCCATAGCCTGGTAATTCCCGCATCCACTATAAAAAATACGAGACGACGTCCCATGATACTCAATGAAGAACAGACCATGATCCAGGAAGCGCTGCGCAGTTTTTCGCGCGAGCGCCTGGCGCCCAACGCGGCCCGCTGGGACAAGGAACATCATTTCCCGAAAGAAGAATTGCAGGAACTGGCCGCGCTGGGCGCCTTTGGCGTGGCCGTGCCGGAAGCGCTCGGTGGCGCCGGCCTCGACTACGTGTCGCTGGCCCTGGTGCTGGAAGAAATCGCCGCCGGCGATGGCGGCACCTCGACCATCATTTCAGTGAATAATTGTCCCGTGTGCAGCATCGCCATGATGTACGCCAACGATGCGCAAAAGGAACAATGGCTGCGTCCACTGGCGCAAGGCGCCATGCTGGGCGCATTTTGCCTGACGGAACCGCACACGGGCAGCGACGCCTCGGCCCTGCGCACGACGGCCACGCTTGACGACAATGAATACGTCATCAACGGCACCAAGCAATTCATTACCAGCGGAAAATATGCGGACGTGGCCATCGTCATGGCCGTCACCGACAAGGCGGCCGGCAAGCGCGGCATCAGCGCCTTCTGGGTGCCGACGAACACGCCCGGCTACATCGTGGCGGGACTGGAACAGAAGATGGGCCAGCATTCGTCGGACACGGCGCAGATCCTGTTCGAGAATTGCCGCATCCCGGCGGAAAATCTGATCGGCGAAGAAGGACAAGGCTACAAGATCGCCCTGTCCGGCCTGGAAGGCGGACGCATCGGCATCGCCTCGCAAGCCGTGGGCATGGCGCGCGCCGCCTATGAAGCGGCCCTGAGCTATGCGCGCGAGCGCGAGAGTTTCGGCAAGCCCATCTATGAGCACCAGGCCGTGCAATTCCGCCTGGCCGACATGGCCACGCAAATTGAAGCGGCGCGCCAGCTGATCCGCCATGCGGCTGCCATGAAGGATGCGGGCCTGCCCTGCCTGAAGGAAGCGGCCATGGCCAAGCTGTTTGCGTCGGAAATGGCGGAAAAAGTGTGCTCGGACGCCATCCAGGTACACGGCGGCTACGGCTATGTGTCCGACTTCCCCGTCGAACGCATCTACCGCGACGTGCGCGTGTGCCAGATTTATGAGGGAACCAGCGATATTCAGAAGATACTCATCGCCAGAGCCTTATAAAAGCAGTAGAAGTCTCGGCGCCTTGAGCAACCGTAGCGAGCAAGCTCGATATCGGCTTGAGTAACGCAGCCGTACTTAAGTACGGCGAGTAACGCCGAGTCGAGAGCGGGCGGCGCAGTAGGTTGCTCAACGCGCCAGCCACAGACGAAAAAAAAGCCCGCTAGCGCGGGCTTTGTTCCAATGTATTACCAATGCTTTAATCGTGTCATGGACGCCAGTGCTATCTGCAAAGTGCCTCCTGATTTTCGGACTCCCATGCTATCTGCATGGTGACTCCAAGTGTAAAATCGACCATCGTATCCGGAATTACAAAATCCATTTCTTCGCACTGTCACGCCATCGACATTACACCTGTCGGTCGCCGCGCTGAAACTGGATGGTGAGATGATTTGCTGCCAAATCTCAATCACTGAACGGAGTATAACACAGCTTTTTGTGCAGTGCAATAATGAATTGAAGCCATACCTTAAATCAAGTCCTTAGCGCCAGCGGTTTGTCCTCTTGCCCGCCGCGGGCCACTCTTTCGTATTCGGAAATCACTTGCGCGCCCAGCAGCAACAGGGTGGCGCCGATTTCCAGGCTGAACATGACGACGATGGCCGTCGTCATCGAGCCATACACGATGTTGACCTGCGACAAGGTGGAAAAATACCAGACCAGCACGTGGCGCGCGATTTCCCACAAGAGGGCCGCCGTCACGCCGCCGATCAGCGCATGCGTAATCGATAATCTGCCGACCGGCATGACCAGGTAAATCGAGCTGAGCACCAGGATTTCACCCGCCAGCCCCAGCAGATACAACAGCACGCCGGACACCCCTTCCAAGCCCCAGTCATGGCGCAGGAAGCGCACGCTTTCCTCGCCCATCACCTGCAAGCCGCCCGCCACCAGGGTGATCAGCAAAATGCCGACACCCAGGCACAGGATGTAGCAGTACGGCAGCACGGCGGAAATGAGGAAATGGCGGCGGCGGATGGCCACGCGGTGAATGAAAATCACGCTCATGGCGTTTTCCAGCACGGTAAACGCCAGCGAGCTGAAGAACAGCATGGTCAGCAGCAAGAGCCAGCCGATCACGCCCCGGTTGTCGAGAAAATGCGCAATCTCGCCCACGATGGCTTTCGATTGCCCCGGCACCAGCCATTCCAGGTAATGGCCTATGGTTTGCAGCAATTCGTCCTGCGCGATCACGTGCGACAGGGCCACCACCACCAGCATCAGCAGGGGCACGATGGAGAGCAGCGAGTAATACGCGACGGCGCCCGCCAGCAGCAGGCCCTGGTTGGCGCGGAAACCCTTCAGCACCTGCAGCGTGAAGGCCAGCGGGTGGCTGAGGATGTAGGTACTGGCGTGGCGGTTGATCATGTCGGGTGCGGTGAAGAAGGCGGCGCGGCCTCGTGCCGCGCCTGCAATCACACTAGCATACTGACAATCGCCCCGCTGCACCGTACGCTAGCAGACGGCCGGCTCCAACAAGGTCAGGGTTTGCCGGTCCGCATCCAGGGTCGCCAATATGCCCATCGGTATCGTGAACTGGTGGCGGATGTGGCCAAACGAATAGCCGCTGACAGCCGGCACGCGTAAAGGCTGCAAATGCTGGTCCAGGGTAGCATCGAGGGTCAGCGCGGTGTCGCCCTCGGCCGCCTCGCAATGCTCGAAGATGCCCAGCATCAAGGCCGCAGCCTTGTTGAAGCCCACGGACAGGTCGAGCTGGCACAGCATGCGGTCGATACGATAGGGCACTTCGTTGATTTCTTCGAGGAACAAAATATGCTTGCGGAAATCGGCCGCATACGGCGTGCCCGCCAGCGCGCTGACCATGCACAGGTTTCCACCCGTCAAGCGCCCCGTCGCCTGGCCGCCGTGCACGGTGCGGATGGCAAAGTTAGCGTGCGTCTGCGCGCGGCGGTGATTGTCCAGCGCCATCGGGATCGTATAGCTGTCTTGCGGCGTCATCAGCACGTTTTGCAGCTGCGTCACAGTGTAATCGGAAAACGTGGACGAGGCCACGGGGCCGTGGAACGTCACCAGGCCCGTCTGGCGGCCGATGGCCAGGTGCAGGGCCGTGATGTCGGAATAGCCGATCAGCACTTTCGGATTCGCGCGGATCAAGGCATAGTCGAGCAGCGCCAGCAGCGAAATGCAGCCGGAGCCGCCGCGGATGGCCCACACGGCCTTGACTTCCGGATCGCGAAACGCCGCGTGCAGGTCGTCCAGGCGCTGCTGCACCGTGCCCGCATAGTTGCCGTGCACGGCGCGAATATTCGCGCCCAGGCTGGCGCGCAAGCCCAGCGATTCGATATTGCGTACGGCCTTGGCGATGGCGTCCTCATCCGTAAAACCGCCCGGTGCGATGATGGCGACCAGATCGCCGTCGCGCAGGCGCGCCGGCTTGATCAATGCGTGTTGCTGTTGCATGCGTTTGCCCTTCCCTTGCGCGGCCGCCGCCCACGCCGGTGTGCTGGCCGCCCCCAGGGTGGCGGCCAGCAAGCCGCCGAAGCGGCGCCGGCTGAGATTGGTCTGACTGGACATGCGGCCCTTTCCTGGAATAAAAAACGGCGACGCCAGGCGCCGCCGCACGAGATTAGCATGCCAGCGGGATCACCGCCGGCATGGCTGCCTTACATGAACTTGTACTTCAGCTGGAACGACAGCGAACGGCCACGCGGGTCGGCCACGCGCGGGTCCCAGCCGGCGCCCACCACTTCATCCACGTTGTGCGCGGTGAACGGCGGATCGCGGTCGAACAGGTTCTGGATACCCACGGTAATCGTCGTATTTTTGAAGCCCGTGTACGTGCCCGACAAGTTATACGTGGTGTAGCTGGACACATCCGGCTTGAAGCCTGGCGGCGGCGTACCCTTGCCGCCATTCGGCACCTGGTCCTTGTAGCCCGACGAAAAACTCTGGATCAGCAAGCCGCTCCAGTCGCCGCGCGACACGCCGAAGCTGGCGTTGTGTTTCCAGCGCAGGTACAGGTCGCGCGTATAAAACTTGCCGACCAGTTCCTGGTATTCCTGGCCTTGATATTCCGCGAACTTGAAGCTGTCCATATACGTGCCGTCCAGGGTCGCCGTCCATTTCGCGTCCTGGATCTTGCCCTCGCCGCGCAAGCCCACGTCGAGGCCGCGCACGCGGCTGCCTGCCGCATTGATCCAGCCCGCCTGCACGTACTCGATGGTGCCGTCCGGATTGCGGTGGATGTACTGGTTCAGTGCCTGGTAGTTGGTCAGCACGATTTGCGGCGTGCGGTTCAGGATGCGATCCTTGGTATTGATGGCCCAGTAGTCGAACGAGGCCGAATATCCCTTGAAGGGCTCGATGACAAAACCGACGCTGCCCTGCTTCGACGTTTCCGGCTTCAGGTTCGTGTTGCCGCCCGTCTTGTAGTCGAGGCGGTCGATGGCGCAGTACTCGGGCACGCCCGGATGCTTGGCGCAGCCTTCCTGGTCGATCACGCCGTTCGGCAATTCCTGGCTCAGCGAGCCGGAGTACAGCTGCTGGAAGCTTGGCGCGAGGAAACCCTTGCTGGCCGAACCACGGAACAGCAGGAAATCCGTTGGCTGGTAACGGAAAGCCACTTTCGGATTTGTCGTCGCGCCTACCAGGCTGTAATCATCGCGGCGGATGGCCAGCTGCATTTCCAGGTCCTTCGTGACCGGCACCAGCAATTCGGCATACACGGCCTTGACGGTACGGCTGGCATCTTTCAATGCGGCATTGCCTGGCGCCAGCAGGATCTGGATGGCGTCGACATCTTGCCCGAAGCTGTAACCTTCGCGGCGCAAGTCAAAACCGGCTGCCATGGCCAGCGCACCGGCCGGCAGCTGGAACAGCTCGCCCGAAACGGAACCGTCGATCTGCGTCAGGGTTGTCTTGCCATGTTGGAAGTCGCCACGGAACTTGGTCGATTCGATCAATTGCTTGGCCGCTTCCGTCTGGCTCTGACCGGCGCCCACCCATGGATTGATGATGCCCGTCGCCAATGCCGCGTACAGCTTGTCCGTATAGGAATAGCCATCCGTCAGCTTGGTCTTGGTGCTGCTTTCGGCGCGCGAAATGCCGGCCTTGTAATCCCACTTGCCAAAGTTCCCCTCAAAGCCCACCAGCACGCGGGCATTGTCGGTGGTGTTTTCCTGCGTGCGGTTACCCACGTCATTGGCGCGCCATTTGTAGGAAATCGGCTTGGTCTTGTCGAACGAGGGGATGTAGGCCGACAGGTCCTGGTAGTACGCGCCACCGACCGGATACAGATTCTTGTTGGCGACGGTCGCCTGCACCTGCATCGGCGTCAAGATGGCCGTGGCCTTGGTGCGCGAACCGAGCACTTCGACGAACATGCGGTGGTCGGGCGCCAGCTGGAACGTACCGCGCGACAACAGATTGGCCCGTTCGACGGGGAATTGCAGCACATAGTCGGCGCCATAGTCGTAGGCGCAGGAATATTTGGTGCGCAGCGGCGAGGTCACGTCTTTCCACAGCTCCGTCTGGTACTGCGACATGCCGGCGATGCTGTCGCACTTGCCCTGGAAGCTCAACGGATTGGCTTGCAGGTATTTATTCGCATCGCCAGGCAGCTGGAACGAGGCGCCCAGCGCCGTGCCGGCACCCGCCATCTGGTTGGCGAACGGCGTGCCCGTGGTATCGGGCGACAGGCCGCGGCCCGGCTGGTAGCCGTTGACGAAGGAGCGGTCGCTGCCGTTCAGGCGCTGCGCCTTGTCGACGGTCAGGCTGGCCATGATGTTATAGCGATCGCTTTCCAGCGAGCCCGTGCCGGCCAGCAGCGAAGCGCGGCGCGTGGCGCCGCCGCCTGCCTGCGTGTCGTTGGTGGAGACGGACGCTTCCACGCCGCTGTAATTGGTTTTCAGAATGAAATTGATCACGCCGCCGATGGCATCCGTGCCGTAGATGGCCGAGGCGCCATCCTTGAGAATTTCCACGCGCGAGATCGCGCCCAGCGGAATGGAGTTCAGGTCGACCGACTTGCCGCTGGCGCCATGCGTGGCGATGCGGCGGCCGTTCAACAGCACCAGGGTGCTCGATGGACCGAGGCCGCGCAGCGAGGCGAACGAGGCGCCGCCGCTGACCCTGTCGGCATCCGCGCCAAACACGTTATTGCCCGAAGTCATGTTATCGGCGCCCGTGCCATTCGCCGACAGCGTACGCACCAGTTGCTCGGTCGTCGTGATGCCCTGCTTTTCGATCTGTTCAAACGAAATGACTTGCACCGGCAGCGCGCCTTCCTTGGCGACGCGTTTGATGCTGCTGCCCGTGACTTCGACCCGTTGCATTGCTGGCGCCGCCGCTTCCTGTGCCATCACCGGCCCCACCACCCCCATCAATGCCACCAATTGCGCTAGCTTCTTCAATTTCACGGGTCTCTCCTTTATTTGGGCAATCGAAACTTGAGTTCTCAAGTCAGGCTGTTTTTTTCACGTCGCAACTGTCTGTCTCGCAGTACATTTTTTTATGACATTTGCGCATGACTTTATTTGTTTTCATTTTCAGAGTAGCGCGATGCATCCGGGCCCAGCCAATGAAAAATGCTTTCCTAACCATAACTTTTTGGAATGAATGCCCTTTTCAGTGACATGGTCACTTGCCTGCGGGGCTAGCCCTGCTTTTATCCACGTCCAGATAGCGCCAGGACGTGAATTCCACGGGGTGGCGCCTGTAGTTTTTTAGCCACGGTTGTTGCAGGTCGGCAGAGATGGGATGCGTCAGCAACACCCACGGCGTGTAGGCGTGGATCAGCTGAAACAGGTCGAAGTACAGACTGCGTCGGCGCGGCGTATCGGATAGCAGGCGCGCCTCCTCATAACGTTTATTGTAATCGGGCAAATTGAAGCGGGCATAGTTGGCGCGGCCAACGTTGCCGCCATACAACAATTGCATAAAGTTATCGCCATCGGGAAAGTCGGCGATCCAGTTGGTCTCGAACATCTGCACCTTGCCAAGGCGCGACGCCTTGATGATTTCCGTCTTCTTGTCGCTTTTAAATTCCACGCGCACGCCGATGGCGTTCAGGTTGCGGCGCCACAATTCATCGCGCAAGCGGCCCACCGTGCTCGGTTCCGTGTGCATGGTCAAGACCAGGGGCGTGCCATCCGGCCGGGTGCGAAAACCATCGGGACCCGCCTTGTAGCCGAAGCGGTCCAGCAAGGCGCGCGCCAGCACGGGATCGTAGCCAACGGGGCTGCGGTAGAGCTTGTCGTAACCGAGCACATTTGGCGGCAGCGGCGACTGGGCCGGCAAGGCCAGCCCCTTTTTCAACAGCGCGATATCTTCGCGGCTGTTATAGCTGAGGGCGATGGCGCGCCGCAGGGCCAGCTTGTCCTTGCTCGTGCCGCCCAGCACGGGATCGTCCATATTCATCCACATGTAATACGTTTGCAGCACGGGAAAGCGCGTCAGCTGCAGACCCTTGGCAAGCAATGCCGGTTTCAGCGCGCCATTTTCCAGCACCATATCCGTCATCGATTCCGGCACTTGTTCCAGGTAGTCGAATTCGCCTTTCAGGAAACCCAGCATGCGCGATTGATATTCCTCGACGATGCGCACCTCGATGCGCTCGACCAGCGGTAATTGCTTGCCTTCCAGCGCGGTGGCGACGGCACGTGCATCCAGCGGCAAGGCGGCCAGCGCCTTGGCCTCCGTATGAAACACGGTGGCACGGAAAGTCGGGTTGGCTTGCAGCACAATCTTGTCGCTGCGTTTCCATTCCTTCACCAGGAACGGCCCCGTGCCCACGGGGTGATTACCGATCTGCCCTGCCGCCGGGTACGCTTCAGCCACTTCGCGCGCCACCACCGCTGTCGCCGGCATCGCCAGGTAAAACAGGAAGTTCGGATCGACGCCGTTCAGGCGGATGCGCAGGGTGTATTTGTCCAGCGCCTGCAAGCCGGCGATCGGCGTGTCATAGCTGAATTTTGTTTTCAGGGCCGCATCACCCACCAGCTTGTCTTCCAGCAAGAACAACCACGGCGACTTCAGGCTGGGGTCATACAGCCGCGTCAGGCTGTACACATAATCCTGCGCCGTCACTTCGCGCGGCTGGCCCTTGAAGGCGGGATCGGGTGTAAAGAAAATGCCGGGCTGCAAGTGAAAGATATACGTGCGTCCGCCATCTTCCACGGTCGGCAAGCCGCGCGCCGTGTTGCCCTGCAGTTGCACCGGGCGCGCCAGGTAGTCATAGCGCAAGAGCGGGTCGAAGATGTTTTCCATCAAGTTCAGGCTGGCCAGGTCCGATGCCACGGCCGGGTCCAGGCCCGTCTCGCTGGTGCTCAAAAACAAGTGCAGGGTCTTGCCGGCGCGCGCTGCCACAGCATCGGCGGCGGCATGAACGGGCGCGGTAAAGAGCGTCAACAGGGCCAGGCCGGCGGCGCAGGCGGTTTTACGTAAAAACATCATCAGTGATCCAGTGCAGACAAAGGTAAGGAACAGCGCTAAGCGACAGGCATCCCCCACACTACGCGGGCAAGCGACGGGGCGCCAATGAAAACAGGCTGCCAGCTTATAACTTTTTGGCATGCGATTGCTGCATTCTTTCATCAACTCGTATCGGGCTGCCCCTATACTTTGTTTGCAGACATTTTTCACTCCCGACACACAGAACTGATCGCATATGGCACTTAATTACATCTGGTCCGGCTTTTTCCTCGTTGGCTTCCTGGCCGCAGTGCTGCAGTGGCTGTTTCTCGGCGATACCGATATCTTCAAGCGCATCATCGATGGCACCTTCGAGACGGCGCGCATGGGCGTGATGGATATCGCCCTGCCGCTGGCCGGCGTGATGACCTTATGGCTCGGCATCATGAACATCGGCGAAAAGGCGGGCATCGTCGGCTGGCTGGCGAAAGTGATCGCCCCCTTCTTTTCGCGCATCTTCCCGGAAATTCCGAAAGACCATCCGGCCACGGGCCACATGGTGATGAATTTCTCGGCCAACCTGCTGGGCCTGGACAATGCGGCCACGCCGTTCGGTTTAAAGGCCATGGAAAGCCTGCAAACCTTGAACCCGAACAAGGAAGAGGCGACGAATGCGCAAATCATGTTTTTGGTGCTGCACACCTCGGGCCTGACCCTGATTCCGCTGGCCATCATGGCGCAGCGCTCCATCCTCGGCGCGGCAGACCCCTCCGATATCTTTATTCCCTGCATGATCGCCACCTATGTGGCCACCATGGTCGGCATCATCACGGTCTCCATCAAGCAGCGCATCAACTTGCTCAACCGGGTCGTGCTGGGCTGGATGGGCGGCATGACGAGCGCCATCGTCGCCATGATCTGGTACTTTACGCAATACCTGACGAAACAGGAAATCGAGCTGGTGTCCAAAGTGGTCAGCAACCTGGTATTGATCAGCGTGATTGCCATATTTATTATTGGCGCGCTGCGCAAGAAAGTGAACGTGTACGACGCCTTCATCGAAGGAGCAAAAGGCGGCATCCAGACGTCGATCACCGTGATTCCCTACCTGGTAGGCATGCTGGTAGCCATCAGCGTAATCCGCAATGCGGGCGTGTTCAATTTCCTGATGAGCGGCATGAACTGGTTCTTCGCCAACCTGGGTATCAATACGGACTTCGTGCCCGCCTTGCCGACCGCCATGATGAAGCCGCTCAGCGGCTCCGGCTCGAAGGCCATGATGATCGATGCCATGAATACCTACGGTGTCGACTCCTTCGTCGGCCGCCTGGCCTGCGTCTTCCAGGGCTCGGCCGACACCACCTTCTATATCGTGGCCCTGTACTTCGGCTCGGTGGGCATCCGCAAGACGCGCTATGCCATCACGGCCGGCCTGATCGCGGATCTGGCTGGCGTGATTACCGCCGTCTTCGTTGCCTACGTCTTTTTCCACTAAGGAGCACCATGTTACGTCCTGTTCTGATGGCTGCGCTGTTGGCGGGTCTGGGCCTGTCGACCGCCCACGCGCAATTGCCCGAATCCGTCAGCCTGCTGCTGCGCAGCGCAAATATTCCGGAAGACGCCATGGGCGCCATCGTCTTGCGCGGCAACGCCACCGTGCTGTCGCATGGGGCCGAGCGCAGCATGCAGCCCGCGTCCACCATGAAGCTGGTGACGACGGCCGTGGGCCTGGAGCAGCTGGGCCCCATCTTTCGCGGCCGCACGGAGTTGCGCACCAGCGCCGATGTCATCAATGGCGTGCTGAAAGGCGACTTGATCCTGCGCGGCGGCGCCGACACGGATTTCAATGCGGACGTACTCGCGCACATGCTGCAAACCCTGCGCAACCAGGGCATCGTCAAAATCAAGGGAGATCTGATCCTCGACCGCCAGCTGTTCCAGCCGGCGCGGCCCGATATCGGCGCAGCACCGTTCGACGAATCCGCCGAATTCCGCTACAACGTCATTCCCGATGCCTTATTGCTGAACACCAATCTGCTCGATATCAACATGAACTCGACGGAGCGGCAATTGAGCATCCTGATGCAGCCGCCGCTCGAAAATGTCAGCATCACGAGCGACATGAAACTGGTCAAGGGCAGTTGCGCCAGATGGGAAGACGGCTGGCGCCCGCCCGAATACCGGCGCGATGCGGGCGGCAAGCTGCAGGTGATTCTGCACGGCACCTTCCCGCAGAATTGCAGCAAGGCCACCAGTATCAACGTGCTCGACCGCAACGATTATGCGGACCGTTTGTTCCGTGCCACCTGGAAACGCCTGGGCGGCACAATCACTGGCACGGTGCGCGAAGCGCCGGCAACAGGCTTGCCGCCAACGGCCGAACCCGTCGGCACGCGCATGCTGGCCGACCACGTGGCGCGCGCCTTGCCCGAGGTCTTGCGCGATATCAACAAGACCTCCGACAACACCCTGGCCCGTACCTTGTTCCTGAGCCTGGGCAGTTTGCAGAGCGATGGCTGGTTAGGCAGCCGCCCCGTCGCCATGGCGGTGCCGGAAGACACGGCCAGCCGGGCACGGCAAGTCATCCAGGAATGGTTCCAGCGGCACAATATCGATACCCAAGGCATGCTGGTCGACAACGGTTCCGGCTTGTCGCGCACGGGACGCATTGCACCAGCGCAAATGGCTGGTGTCTTGCAGGCGATGCAGCAAAGTCCGTGGGCGCCCGAGTTCCAGTCCAGCCTGCCCATCGTCGCGCTGGACGGCACCATGCGCAAGCGCCTATTGAACAGCCCGGCCGCCGCGCGGGCCCGCATCAAGACGGGAACGTTGAAGAATGTCGTCGCCATCGCCGGCTATGTGCCCGACGCCAACAACCAGCTGTGCGTGGTGGTCGCCATGATCAATAGCGACCTGGTGGGCAATGGCAACGGCCGCGCAGCGGTCGATGCGCTGATTGAGTGGGTCGCCAGGAGCGGTGCCACGCCGGTAGTGGCCGGCCAATAAAGCCAAGAAGAAGGCAGCGCGCAGCGCTGCCTTTTTTTACGCCTGCTGAACCGCCGGGGTCAGACCCTCCACACCGCCAACGCCAGATTCGACGCCAACGCGCGAGGGGTCTGACCCCAGCCTTTGCTGTTGGGTTGCCCCGTCAATGTCCAGACGAAAAAAAACCCCACCATTGCTGGCGGGGTTTTTCTCTTACTGCGAATAACAAGCCTGACGATAACCTACTTTCACACTGGTTGCAGCACTATCATCGGCGCAAAGTTGTTTCACGGTCCTGTTCGGGATGGGAAGGGGTGGGACCAACTTG
>NZ_CP088968.1:203427-204042 GCF_021165895.1 Janthinobacterium sp. PLB04
GCTGCACTTACATCAAATGCCCACACTTATCGACTGTTAATTGTTAAAGAACTGTATTCGGTACTGCTTTCGCGCTATCGACAAAGCGTTGTGTTTGTCAGCTGCGAAGAAGGAAGAGTATGAAGCATTTTGCTAAATCCGTCAACCTTCTTTTTACTACCTTCACCGTTTCCAGTGATCCCGTTGTTTCGCAAACTGCAGCGTCTCATTGGGGAGGCGAACTATAGCAAAGCTATACGCAGGCAGCAAGGTTTATTCTAAGAAAGTGTGAAATTTAATGATGTGATGCCAGACCGCTATCAAATTGACTAGGTAATACCATCCGGAATGCCCTGGTGGCCATTGACGCTTGCCTATTAATGAACGGATTCACGGGCAGCTGCACCAGGTCGGCACCGGCCAGGCGAGGACAGCAGCCTCAATAATGGTTTGAACAGCAGTTGATGTCTGCATTTCTGGTAATACCTGGAGTTCGCCATCACAAACCGCCAGACGAAAAAAAACCCCACCATTGCTGGCGGGGTTTTTCTCTTACTGCGAATAACAAGCCTGACGATAACCTACTTTCACACTGGTTGCAGCACTATCATCGGCGCAAAGTTGTTTCACGGTCCT
>NZ_CP088968.1:209037-1019124 GCF_021165895.1 Janthinobacterium sp. PLB04
ATATTACTCACCCGTTCGCCACTCGCCACCAGAGCAAGCTCCGTGCTGCCGTTCGACTTGCATGTGTAAGGCATGCCGCCAGCGTTCAATCTGAGCCAGGATCAAACTCTTCAGTTTAATCTCTGTTTAATGTCATTTCTGACAGGTCGGACAGTATCACTACCATCCAAATCTTTTGCATTGCAAAAGATTTGCTCACTCAAAAAACTGACAGGCCACTACTTTCGTAGCGCCTATTTCATTATTTCTTGTGAACATTTGATATATTTTAAGTATTACGCCAACCCTAAGATTGACGCTGCACTTACATCAAATGCCCACACTTATCGACTGTTAATTGTTAAAGAACTGTATTCGGTTACTGCTTTCGCGCCATCGACAAAGCGTTGTGTTTGTCAGCTGCGAAGAAGGAAGAGTATGAAGCATTTCAGCACAATCGTCAACACCTTCTTTTCTACTACCCAGCCCCTGAAGGCTGTCCCTTTTGTGCCGCAAACTAGTGCGTCTCATTGGGGAGGCGAACTATAGCAAAGCGCCCCGGGAGTAGCAAGACTTTTCCGGGGTATTTGCGGCCAACTGCTACAATTTCGCCCCCTCAGCGCACATTCGCGTCCATCCATAGAAGATTCACCATGAAACAACAAGCTCAAGGATCAGGCCTGACCCTGAAACGGGCTGGCTTTACCACTGGCTTCGGCGTGCTCGCCGCCACCCTCGGTTCCGCAGTCGGTCTCGGCAATATCTGGAAGTTCCCCTACCTGACGGGCGCCAATGGCGGCGCCGGCTTCCTGCTCATCTATTTGCTCGCCACCTTATTAGTAGGACTGCCCGTGATGATCGCGGAAATCACCCTGGGCCGCCGCGCCAAGGTCAACCCGATCTCCACCATGGAAAAGCTAGCGCCGAAGGGCAAGCCCTGGTGGCTGGTCGGCGTCATCGGCATGATCGCCGCCTTCCTGATCGTGGCGTTCTATTCGGAGGTAGTGGGCTGGGTGTTTGCGTATATCGCCAAGGCCATCGATGGTTCCATCCTCAGCAGCGACAAGCTGGTAACAGAAGCGGCCTTCGCCTCGCTGATCAGCAATCCTTTGCAATCGCTGTTGTGGCAATGGGGTGTATTGCTGTTTATCGGCGGCATCCTGATGCTGGGCGTGACCAAGGGCATCGAGGCAATCGCCAAGAAACTGATGCCATTGCTGTTCCTGCTGTTGCTGCTGCTCTGCGCGGTGAGCCTGTCGCTGGACAAGGCGGGCGAAGGCCTGGCGTTCCTGTTCCGTCCTGATTTTTCCAAGCTGACGGCCTCCGTCGTGCTGACAGCCATGGGCCTGGCCTTCTTCAAATTGTCTGTTGGCATGGGTACGATGATGACCTACGGCAGTTATTTCCGCGACGACCAGAATATCCCCGTCACTACCTTGCGCGTGATGGCGGCCGACCTCGGCGTATCCATGCTGGCCGGCATCGCCATCTTCCCCGCCGTATTCACCTTTGGCTTCGCCCCCAGCGCGGGGCCGTCGCTGGTGTTCATCACGATCCCCGCCGTGTTCTCGCAAATACCGATGGGACAAGCTCTGATGGTGGTGTTCTTCATCCTGGCTGCCGTGGCCGCCACGGGGGCGATGCTGTCGCTAATGGAAGTGCCCGTCGTGATTTTCCATGAACGTTTCGGCTGGACGCGCACCAAGTCCACCATCGTGACCATGCTGCTGCTGGCCGTGCTCGGTTCCGTATGCGCCCTGAGTAACAGCAGCCTGGCAGACTTCAAGCTGTTTAACTTGAATATGTTTGATCTGTTCGACTTCGTCTCATCGAATATCTTCCTGCCCGTGGGTGGCATCGCGATCGCCTTGTTTACAGGCTGGGCCTGGGGCAAGGACCATTTCATTGATGCGATCGGCAACCATGGCCAGCTGCAAAATAAAACCCTGGCGCATGTGCTGCTGTTCCTGCTGCGCTTTGTCTCGCCCGTGCTGATCCTGATCGTGATGCTGAAGGGTTTACAGGTCTTCTAATCAGAGTACCCGGGTGTAGGTCTGGCGCACCAGCACCCGGTCGCCGCAATCGAAATGCCACCATTCGCTGTTGATGCCGAAAAAGCCCGCCTGGAACATGGCGTCGCGCAACAATCGGCGGTGCGCCACGTGTTCCTCGGTAATTTCCCCTTTTTCCAGTAAAACCAGCTCCAGCGCCGGGTGCGAGCGCTCACTTAAATCGTCAAAGCCAGTTCCCATGTCCAGTTCCTGCCCATCCGGGCCGACGATGGTGATGTCGAGCGCCATGCCGAACGAGTGGATCGAGCCACGCGACGGTTCGGCGATATAGCCCAGCAACTCCGTTCCTTGCAACGCATCCCACAATTGCTGCTGCACCCGTTGCGGACGCAGGGCATCGAGCACCAATAAATGATGATCGGGGCGCTTCACGGCGAGCCAGGCCACGGCTTTTTCCAGGGCGGCCGCCGCATCGCGGTGCAGCCAGGCGCAATCGATGGGACTGTATAAGTCGCGGCCGACGAAATTGTCGGGCGTGGCATAGCGCAAGTCGACGGCGATGCCGGCGATGCTGCTCAGGTGGCGAAATTGCGGATCGCTGCCGACCGCTTCTAATTGCAAACTTGCAACAGACATCAGACTCCTCTTTCCAGGCAGTTGCGCGCCGCCACACCGATGCTGTCGGCCAGGCGCCGCGCGCCATGCGACAGCGGCGAGTGGCTCGCCGTCAATAAATACAGTTGGATGGGGATGGTGGGCGCCCAAGGACGGCGCTGCAGGCGCTCAGGCGAGCCGGACGCGGCCGTAAAAGGATCGACCACGGCCATGCCGGCGCCCGCTTCCACCAGGGAACGGGCGATTTGATAGGTTTGCACCACGGTGGAAAACACGGGGTGGATATCCTGCGCCTCGCAGGCGGCGACCACCAGTTCGCCCAGCGGATCATTGTCGGCATGGCCGATCAGTTCGCCGTTCAAGCCATGCGCCGTCAACGGCGTGCCGCAATCGGCCGCATGCCAGGTGCCGGCCGGCGCAATCACCGTCATGACGCCCTGCGCGATGGGTTCAGCCACGATGCCCGGATGACGCGGGTCTTGCAGCGACACGGCCAAGTCCGCTTCACCGAGGCGCAAGGTATTGACGATCTCGCCCGTGTGGTGGGTAGCCAGCTGACAACGCGTGTGGGGGAAGTCGCGCCGCCACTCCGTCATGGCAAACGGCAAGACGCTGATGGCGATCGTCGGCGTAGAGACCAGGCGGATGGTTTCCACCGCATGACCCTTCAGGCTGGCTGCCAGGCGGCGGATGCCCAATAAATCGCGGTTGAGCTTTTCCGTCTCGACAAACAAGCGGTGTGCCTCGGGCTTCGGATACAACTTGCCCCGTACGCGCTCGAACAGCGGCATGCCCAGTTGCAATTCGCAATGCTGCAAGACCTTGGTCACGGCCGGCTGCGAAATATGCAGCACCTGGGCCGCACCGCTGATGGTGCCAACTTGCATGATGGCGTGAAACACTTCGATATGACGCAGCCGCATGAGCTATTCCTTTACCTTGCCGTGGCCGCCAGGGCCGTCAATGTTCAGCATATAAGAAAAAGTCATGGGCTGGAACGGCCATGCTACTTTGCAACAACAGCCGGGGCCGGCGTCGTCAGCACTTCCAGCAGGGCCGCCGTTTCGCCATCGGGCGTGCCATCGAACAAGGTGTTGCGGTATTTCATCTGGAAAGCGATCAGCACATTGCGCGTCGCCTCATCGAAGACGCCCGTGTTCGGCGTCGCATAGCCGTGCTGGGCCAGCTTTTTCTGGAACCAGACGGCATCCGGCACTTGCTGCTCAAAAATGAGGCGCTGCGCTGCCACTCTGTTCGCATCGGGCCAGACAATCAGGCCCGCATCGGCCAGCTGGCGCCAAGGAAACAGCGGTCCCGGATCCTGCTTGCGCTGTGGGGCGATCTCGTTATGGCCAAGGATATTTTCCGGCGCGATGTTGTAGCGGGCCTGGATATCTTTCAGCAGTGGAATCAACTCATCGATCTGCGCTTGCGGGAATGGATACCAGAGGCGGCCTTCCGGCGTGTCCTTGTAGCCCGGGTTGACGATCTCGATACCGATCGAGCTGACATTCAGCTGTGTATAAGTCTTCCAGTTACTCACACCCGCATGATTGGCCTGGCGCGATTCATCGACCAGCACGTAAAACTTCGGCTTGTCCGTGTCGGTCAGCAAATAATGGCTGCTGACCACTTGTTCCGTCAGGATCTTGATCGAGCGAGGCAGGTCGCTGACCGTGTAATGGATGACGATGAATTTCACGCGCGGGCTCTGGCTGCGCGCGTTCAAGCTGTGGTCGAGGTGCGGCGCGGGCGTGGTACAGGCGGAGAGCAGGGCCACCAGCAGGGCGAGGGCGATTTTTTTCATGAAAGATCCGTGTTCGGGTTGGTAAAATGTTCAGTTCTTGCCAGTACGCTGGCTGGCTGCCCGGGCTGCCACCTTGGCCGCAGCCTCATGCGAACGGGCAACTTTTTGCTCCATCATCAACGATACCGGCAAAGCGGCGCGCATGGCAACCGCGATGGCCGGGTGCAATTGCGCTGCGCGGCCCGCCAGCACCACAGGACGGGGACCGTAGCGCGTCGTCAAGGCCAGCGCCAGACGCGCCAGTTCCTGTCCCGCGCGCTGCAAGATGTCCAGCGCCAGCGGGTCGCTTTCCGCACTGGCGGCCACGGCCAGCGCCAGCCGGCCGATGGCGCCCCGGTCCTGGCCATACATGAAGGCGCGCGACAGCGACCAGTCGCTGCCGCCCAGTTGCGCAAACACGGCCTCGGCCATGGGCGAGTCTTGCCAGCTGCCCGGCGCCTCGTCTTCGCGGCGCCAGATGTGGCGCAAGGCTTCGCGCGCGATCCAGTAACCGCCACCGCCATCGTCAAGCAGCACGCCGCGCCCGCCTGCGCGATGAAATACGCCATCCGCATCGATCCAGGCGGCAATCGAGCCCGTGCCAGCGTAGACCAGATAACCTTCGCCGGGTTCAAAACTGTCGCGATAAGCGATATCAATATCGTTGCCCAAGCGCACGTCGCCGGCGTCCAGCGCCAGCAACTCTGCCAGCATGGGTGCCAGCGCCACATCATCGCCGCCAAAGCCCGTCAAGCCCGCCACCACGGCACGCGGTTGGCCAACGGCCAGCACGGCCTGGCACAGTCTGGAAAATGCGGCGTGCACGGCCGCGCGGCCCGCTGCGCTGCTCATTTGCAAGGCAGACAAGCCTTCCACAGCCCCATCGGCCACGATGACGCCGTCCCCGTTGGCCAGGGCCCAGCGCGTCTGCGTGCCGCCCGCGTCGATGCCCAGCCCCAGCACGGCAGTGTCAGTATTGGTTACAGGGAAGGAAATCATGGCATGAGTGTAAAGCCAAGCTGAGCTTGCAGGCATGAAAGCTTGCGCATGTTTCATGCCTGCAGGTTATGGACTAGCGGTGAACGGTCAACAACTACTTGGCGGGGGCCGTAAACGGTGCGCGCACGGTAACGCGGGGGCTTTCATTGCCGAGGCGGTCCACGGCGCTGACCACTACCGCATTGACTTTACCAATGGCATCGTCGACCAGGGTCAGCTCGCCTTGCACGCCCGTGACCACGGTAAAGCGCCAGTCTTCGCCGTAGCGGGCCCAGACCGCGTACTGCGCCACGGCTTTGCCGCCGCCCGCCGTCAATTTGATGTTCAGGCTGGTGGAATCGCGGCGCAAGGCCAGCACGGGCGTACCCGGTGCTTCCTTGCCCAGCCATGGCGTGGCGGGAATGAGGGCAGGGCTTTGATATACAGTCGCCTTGAGTTGCTCGCTGACACCCTTGCGGTTCTGCATCAGGGGCACCATGCTGAAATGCACTTGTCCATTCGCGCCGGGGCGCGTGCGCGTCACTTCGATCTGCTTGATGATCTCTTGCGGCGTGAAGGACTTGGCGGAATTGTCGATGCGGCTCGTGTATAAACCGGGCCACACGTGGCGGCCATACGGATTTTGCGCCAGCCAGTAGTCGAGCAGCACGCCAAACGCTTGCGGCGCCTGCGCCACGGGCCAATACAACTGCGGCGACAGGTAATCGAGCCAGCCCTTGGCCAGCCACAGTTCCGCATCCGCATACAATTTATCGTACTGGCTGAAGCCAACGATGCCGGCCGGGCGGCGGTCCGGACGGCCGATGCCGAACGGGCTGATGCCGAAGCGCACCCAGCTCTTTTCGCGGTGGATGCCTGTATATAAGGCTTCGATCAGCTGGTTGACATTCTGGCGGCGCCAGGAAGCGCGGTCCAGCTGGCCACCGGCCAGCAAATATTGCTGCCAAGAAGGCTCATCGGGGAACGGCAGTTCACGCTTGGCGCCGCCATTGCCCGCATCCAGCGCGGCCGTCTCGGCGCCCGCACCGGCGCCAGGCGCATCGATCGGATACGGATAAAAGTAATCGTCGATGTGCACGCCGTCGATATCGTAGCGGCGCACGACGTCCAGCACCACGTCCGTCGTGTGCCTGGAGGCGGCGGCATCGCCCGGGTCCATCCACAGGTAGCGGCCGTATTGCTTGACGGACGCCGGGTTGGTGGAAGCGAAACTGTCGCGTGCCAGCGGCGACTTGGCCGTCGCGTGACGGGCACGGTAGGGGTTGAACCAGGCGTGCAATTCCAGGCCGCGCGCATGCGCCTGCGCCACCCAGAAGGCCAGCGGGTCATACATCGGCAACGGCGGCTGGCCTTGCTTACCGGTCAGGTATTCCGACCATGGCTCCAGTTGCGATGGGTAAATCGTGTCGGCGCTGGGCCGCACCTGCAGCACAATCGCGTTCAGATTCAAGGACTTGGCGCGGTCGAGAATGGCCAGCGCCTCCGCTTGCTGCTTGGCGACAGGCAAATTGCTGCGGCTGGGCCAGTCGATATTGGCGACCGTCGAGACCCAGGCGGCGCGGAACTCGCGCGGTGCTGGCGGCGGCACTTCGCCCGTGATGTGCTGCACGGGCGGCACGGCCGGCAAACCCGCTTCGCCTGGCGTCACTGCGGAGGGCAGCCTGGTACTGGTACAACTGCTGAGCAATGTGGCGGCGGCCAGCGCGGCCAGTACGCCGGCGCTGGCGCCCAGGCGTTTTTTGAAAGTAGACAACAAAACAATTCCTTGCAGTGGTGAAGCGCAGGTCTATCGGTGCGGGCATTTTACTGTGCGCCCGCCATCCATGCGGGCGCACGGTTCAAAAGAATCAGGCCTCGGCCTTCTTGCCGAATTCGGGATCGATCTTGACCAGCGCGGCCATGATGAAAGCGGGAATGGTAGCGATGCAAACCCAGATGAAGAAATGCTGGTAACCGAGCATTTGCTGGATCCAGCCGCTGGCCATGCCCGGCAGCATCATGCCCAGGGCCATGAAGCCCGTGCAAATGGCGTAATGGGCCGTTTTATGGGCGCCATCGGAGACCATGATCATGTACAACATATACGACGCAAAACCGAAGCCATAGCCAAATTGCTCCAGGGCGATGCCACCGGCGATCACATAGATGCTGCTGGGCAAAGCGGTGGCCAGATAGACAAACACCAGGTCGGGCAAATGGACGGACAGCACCATGATCCACAGGCAACGTTTCAAGCCGAAGCGGGAAATGATGAATCCGCCCAGCAAGCCGCCCAAGGTCAGGGCGATCACGCCAATGGTGCCGTAGACAAGGCCCACCTGTTCCGTGCTGAGGCCCAGGCCGCCCTTGGCAACGGGGTCGAGCAGGAAGGGCGCGGCCAATTTGAGCAGTTGCGCTTCGCCGAGGCGGAACAGCAGCAAGAAGCCCAGGATGACCAAAATATCCTTCTTCTTGAAGAAGGAGGCAAAGGTGGCAACGAACTCCTCCAGCGGAGAAACACCGGCGCCCTGGATGCTGGGGCGGTCATCCTGCGGTTTCGGCAGGACAAAATAGTGGTACAGGAAGAGGGCGATGAACAGGCCCGCCAAAATCGCAAACACGACGGACCAGGCCAGCTGCACATTGCCCGTCGCATGCGTCAGATAGCCAGCCAGATACACGAGGCCACCCTGGCCGGCGATCATCGCCAGGCGGTAAAACGTGCTGCGCACGCCGACAAAGGCCGCCTGCTGGTGTTCTTCCAGGCCCAGCATATAAAAACCGTCGGCGGCAATATCATGCGTGGCGGAACTGAAGGCCATCAGCCAGAAGATGGCCAGGCTGATCTGGAAAAAGTGCGGCAGCGACGTCGTCAGGGCCACCAGCGCCAGCGCGGCGCCGATCACCAGCTGCAAGCCGACGATCCAGAAGCGCTTGGTGCGGTACATATCGATAAAGGGCGACCACAGGGGCTTGATGACCCACGGCAAGTACAGCCAGCTCGTATACAGCGCGATATCCGTATTGGAAAAACCGTAGTTCTTGTACATGATCACGGAGAGTGTCATGACCACTACATAGGGGATGCCCTGGCCAAAATACAGGGAAGGGATCCACAGCCACGGCTTATTTGACGGCTTATTCGCGCGCGCCGGGGCGGTTTGTTTCACTAGCTCCATACATCCTTCGTTGTCTCCCAGACAGAAGAATGCCGCGCCATCGGATCACGCCGCCAGTGCCGCCCGCACACTGCCGTCCGCGCCGGCCAACAATGCCTGTGCCTGGTTCGTGTTGATTTTTTTGATCAAGGCAACTATCGCCACCTTGACGTGAAATTGGCATTGCTCCAGCACGGTCCTGGCCTGCACTTCGCTGGCGCCGGTGGCGTGCATGGTGAGACGCACCGCCCGCCAGATCAGCTTGGCGTTGGTCGGCTTCAAGTCTACCATCAAGTTTCCGTAAGTTTTATGCAAACCGACCATCAGCGCGCTGGAAATCGTGTTCAGGGTGATTTTTTGCGCCGTGCCCGCTTTCAGGCGGGTGCTGCCGGAAATGACTTCCGTGCCCGTGTCGAGCACAATGCCGCATTGCGCCTCGTGCGCCACGGGCGCATCCACATTGTTGGCGATGCCTATCGTCAAGGCGCCCGCCTTGCGCGCGGCCAGCAGGGCGCCCAGCACATACGGCGTGGCGCCGGAGGCGGCCAGCAGGATCACCACGTCATTGTCTTGCGGCTGCAGGGACAGCAAATCCGCCTCGCCTTGCTGCAAATCATCTTCCGCCCCTTCGACAGCCGTGAACATGGCGCCCGCGCCGCCGGCCAGGATGGCGACAGCCCGCTCGGGCGGCCACGAAAACGTGGGATTGAGTTCGACACTGTCGAGTACGCCCAGGCGGCCCGACGTGCCCGCGCCCACGTACAGCAGGCGTCCGCCGGCAGCGATGCGGGGCAGGGCGGCCGTGATGGCCGCAGCGATGTCGGGCGACGCCAGCCGCACAGCCTCGACGGCCCAGAACTGGTCATCGACCAGCGCCGCCACCAGTTGCTCCACCGGATACAGGTCCAGATCCGGATGCCGCCGGCTCGGAGTTTCAGTTTTCAACATGATTTCAGAACATGGTTAACCATGAAACCAGTTTAATACCAACGAGCGGGATCAACCATGAAAGGATGGCGGGCGGGCATAACGGGAGTTTATGGCCAGTGCAACTAGACGTACTTCGCTACGGCGACAAACCAGTTGCTGAATTTGTTCATTCAGTGGCCCAGAGGCAAGTTTTAGACCCGTTTATGTCTATACTTCAGTTCGACGCCAACATCCACGACACGCCCCATGATCGCTCGCCAATTGCTGTTCCTGTTTAGCGCCCTTGGCGCCATCAACGGCATTTTCCTGGCCGTCTATTTTTTCAGCCGCCGGCCCCGCTGCCTCGCCGACTGCATGCTGGGGGCATTGCTGCTTGCCGTCGGGGTGCGCACCGCCAAGTCCGCTTTCCTCTACTTCAACCCTGCGATCGCCATCGAATTCCGCCAGCTGGGCCTGTCGGCCTGCCTGCTGATCGGTCCCTTGACCTATCTCTATGTACGCGCCTTCATCGCCGGGCTGGCGCAACGGCCTGCCGGACAAGCATGGCGCTGGCATCTGAGCTTGTCCTTCCTGCTGATCGGCATTGGCGTTGCCTTTCCATATTCCGCGTATCGTTCTGTATGGAACCAGTCGAGCCATGCCATTCATGTGTTCTGGCTATGCTACCTGCTGGCAACCGCCAGGCTGCTGTGGCAAAGCCGCCGCGCATGGTGGAACGAGGGACAGCGGATGGCGACCAGCAGCGTGCTCCTGCTGAGCGTCTTTGCAGGCAGCTGCGTCATGCTGGCGGCGTACGCGAGCACGCCGTTCACGTCCTATATCATTGGCGCCTTGTCATTCACCTTCTCGCTGCATGTGGCGGTGATGGTCTTTCTGCTGAGAAAGGAAGGCTTGACGCCATCCGAGCCGAAACAGAAGTACCAGAATAACCGCCTGGCGCACGAAGATACGCTGGCCGTGCTTGCCGCGCTGGAACAACAGATGAGCGGACAGAAATCCTATCTGAATCCGAACCTGACCCTGGCCCAACTCGCCAAGCGGGCGGGATGCACGCAGGCGCAGGTGTCGCAGGTACTGAATGACAAGCTGGGCAAGAGCTTCACGACCTACGTCAACGAATACCGTATCGCCGAAGCGAAACAGGTATTGAGCGACGAGCCGCAATGGAACATGGATACCGTCGCCGAGCGCTGCGGGTTCAATTCCAGTTCCACCTTCTACTCGACCTTCAAGAAAGTGGCTGGACAGACGCCAGCCAGCTTCCGGGCTCAATCTGGCCAGGCGGCCAGGGCCATTTCCGCATGAAAGCACTCCGGAATCGCCATTCCGGAGTCTGAAATCGTGTTTGGCGACATCCATTCCCCTGCACTTCGATAAATTATCGAGCACCAGCGATCTGAAATAGTCGTTGCTCCGATAAACGCAGTTCTATATGCAGGGTACATCCATGATTCAGTTTTTATTGCGAACCATACTCGCCTGTTGCTTCCTGAGCATCACCGCCATCGGCACCGCCGCAGACCAGGACGAAAATGCCATCCGGGAAACCGTGCGCTTGTATATGCATGGCACCAGCTTTAACGTACAAAGCGAGATCAACCAGGCCTTCCATGCAAATTCCCGCCTTTACCTGGACGGCAAAAACGATGCGGAATGGGAGTTGAGCGGTCCGGAATACGCCAAACTCTTTTCCCAGGAGAAAGCAGGGCAATTCAATGGGCGCCACGGGCGGCTGATCAAGGTGGATGTGAGCGGCAAGGTGGCCACCGCCAAGGCCGAAATCCACATTCCTGAACAAGGGGTCCGCTATGTGGATGTCTTTCTGTTGAAAAAGATCGCCGGCAACTGGAAGATCGTCAGCAAGTCGGCCCATCGCGAGCCAGCAGCCCCGCGCCACGCACGCAAGGTGCTGCTGGTGGTGTCGAATGTGCATCAATATCCAGGCACAAAGGTTAACGCTGGCAATAATTTTCCGGAGATCGCGTATACCTATGATGTCTTTCGCAAAGCGGGGTATACCGTCGACTTCGTCAGTCCCGAGGGTGGCGCCATTCCCCTGGAAATGATCGTCACGTCGGACGAGCTGCTCAAGAAACACCTGTACGACAGTGATTTCATGTGGGCACTGGCCCATACCAAGCCCGTTTCCGAGGTCAGGGCAGACGAGTATGCGGGCATGGCTTTCGTCGGCGGCGGCGCGGCCATCGTCGGCATCCCGGAAAACAAGGCGCTGCAGGACATCGCCTTGCGTATCTACGAACAACAAGGTGGGGTGATCGCGGCCATCTGCCATGGCACCGAGGGCATCAAGAATCTGAAGCTGCGTGACGGTACTTTCCTGATCCAGGGCAAGGTGCTTACCTCGTTCCCCGATGCGTTTCTGAACAAGGAATCGCCGGTCTACAAGGCCTATCCTTTTTCGGCAGAAGCGAGCATCAAGCGCCATGGCGGCATATTCAGGCACGGCGCCAACGGCAAGAGCCACGTCGAGGTCGATGGCCGGCTGGTGACCGGCATGAGCTGGGAAGCGTCCGTCGGCGTGGCGGAATCCATGATCCGCCTGATCGAGCAGTAGATTTACGGAGCGCGGCGCATTTCCGCCACAAAGTCGTAATGATCGCTGCGGCAATACGAATGCGTGAGTTCCACCGCTTCGCCCGACTCCAGGTAGGCGATGCGCGTGATGAACAGCACGGCCTGGCCATCGGGGATGCCCAATTGCTTGGCCAGCACGTCCGTCGCATTCATGGCGCGGATGTGCTGCAAGGCGCGCACGGGGGCCTTCTTGATGCTGCTCAAGTATTCATATAGCGAATCACCCATCGCCTCAGGCTCCGGCACTACGTTGAACGGCAAGACGCTCACTTCATATGCCATCACGACGTCATCGGCCAGGCGCAGGCGCTCCAGGCGCGCCACTTTCGTGTTCTGCGCCAGGCCCAGGCTCAGCTGTTCATCGCTGCTGGCGATGACGACTTCGCGCTTGAGCCAGCGCGAGCCGGGGCGGTAGCCGCGCTGCTGCAGCTGCTCGGAAAAGCTCGACAGGTTCGACAGTGGCTGCTCGATGCGCGGGGCAATATAGTTGCCCGAACCGCGGCGGCGCACGACGAGGCCTTGCTCGACGAGCTGGTCGATGGCCTTGCGGGCAGTCACGCGCGATACGTCGAGCAGTTCGGACAGGGTACGTTCGGATGGCAGGGCCTGGTCTACCTGGTAGCGGCCGTTGCGTACGTCATCGCTCAGCTTGCGGGCGATCTGCATATATAAAGGCGAATTGTCATTTAAATCGACCTTGAGTTCTACGCTGGTCTGGCTCATACAGTTCTCCTTGTCCTCCTAGTGTAATAGCGATGGCGCCTGCGCGTAGCCCGTCCACCCATGAATAAATGGAAAATGACCATAAATAACGGTTATACACTTAAAAAAACAATGTTTTACCGTACGTATAGCTTTGTATTATGGATAAATAAGCAATTTTCATTAGCGCAGTAAACCATCGCGCCCTATGCTGGTGGCGCCTCCACCACACCGCGAAACAGGGAACATGCACAATAAAATGACGGGTTTACTGGGCTTGCTGCTGCTGGGTACAACGTGGACGGCGCTGGCCGCCCCGCCCGGTAGCGGCAAGGACCAGCAGCGCGCGCTCGATGCCACGCTGGCCGCCATCGTCGATGATGCGGCCCACCCGCTGGCCAGCCTGTCCGTGCTGGCCATCCGCCACGGCAAGGTGTCGTATCAACAACAATTTGGCTACCGGCATATCGGCGCCACGCCGACAGAGAACTTGCCCGTGACGCCAGCCACCCTGTTCCGCATCGCTTCCGTCTCGAAGATGATGACCACCCTGGGCCTGATGCGGCTGGTCGAGCAGGGCAAGCTGAGCCTGGACCAAGACGTGGGCATCTATCTGGGTTTTTCCCTGCGCAACCCGCATTTCCCCCAGCAACCGTTGACCTTGCGCAGCCTGCTCAGCCACACTTCCTCGCTGCGCGATGCGGGCGGCTATGCCTGGGGCCCCGAACGCAGCTTGCGCGACGTGTTTACGGCCGGCACCGATACGATGTGGGATGCGGCCGCGGCGCCGGGCCGCTATTTCACGTATGCCAACCTGAACTGGGGCGTGATCGGCACCGTGATGGAAAAAGTCACGGGCGAGCGCTTCGACTTGCTGATGCGGCGCCTGCTGCTCGATCCCCTCGATGTGCGCGGCGGCTACAATCCGGCCGCCTTCCCGGCGGAGGATGTAGCAAACACGGCTACCCTGTACCGCAAGCGCACGCTCGACACGGAGATCTGGCAGCCACACGGCCCCTGGATCGCGCAAGCCGATGATTTTTACCAACGCCCACCGGCCGCGCCAGCCGGCCTCGAACGGTATGTGATCGGCAGCAATGCCACCGTCTTCAGTCCCACGGGCGGCTTGCGCATCTCTGCTGCGGGCTTGGGCACGGTCATGCAGATGCTGCTCGACGGCGGGCGTTATCAGGGAAAACAACTATTGCAGCCGGCCAGCATCGCGCTGATGTTTGGCCGCCAATGGCAGCTGGCGCCGGACGGACGCAATGGCGACAGCGAACGGGGCCTGTACCACGCCTGGGGCCTGGGCAACCAGCAATTCGATGCGGTGGCAGGGCAGGGCAACCGCCTGGTCGAGGGTGCCAGCTTCACGGCCGTGGGCCACCTGGGCGACGCGTATGGCCTGGTCTCCGCCTTCGTGCTCGATTTCAAGAACAGGAACGGCATGGTGATGCTGGTGGGCGGCACGGGCAGCGATCCCGAACATTATTCTGGCACGTATTCCGCCATGGGGCGCAACGAGGAATTGATACTCGCCGCGCTATACCGTGGTGCGATTGACAACAATCCATCCTTGCATTGAAATGGTGCATTCCTGAAAGTTATGGCTGCACCATGATGTTTCATTGGCTGCGCTGACGGCCAGCCTCTAAGCTCTTCCCGAATGCTCCCGCACCATGGGAGCGCAACGCAGCGAGGCAACATGCAGCAACAAGTCATCATCATCGGCGGCGGCATCGTCGGTCTGACATCGGCCTGGTGGCTGGCCGAGGCCGGCTACAAAGTCACTGTACTGGAACGCAATGAACAGGTGGCGATCGCCGCCAGCTACCGCAATGGCGGCCAACTCAGCTATCGCTATGTAGCCCCGCTGGCCGATGCGGGCGTGCCCTTCAAAGCCCTGCAATGGCTGCTGCAGAAAGATGGTCCGCTGCGCTTCCGTCCCGAAGCGGACTGGCGCCAATGGCGCTGGATGGCCAGTTTCTTGCGTAATTGCAACAGCGCCAGCAATGCCCGCACGACGGCCAAGCTGCTGCAACTGGGAGAATGGAGCCGCGCCGGCATGGCGCAGCTGGAGCTGACCGTACCGCCCGAAGCGTATGCCTGGCGCGATGCGGGCAAACTCATCGTCTACCGTTCGCCCGCCATCTTTCAGCGGGCCGTGGCGCGGCCCGAGTCGGAAGAGGCGCGCATCGTCTTGTCTCCGGCGGAAGCCGTGCAACGCGAACCGGCGCTGGCCGCCTTGCAGGGCGCCCTGGCGGGCGGCATTTTTACGCAAGGCGAGGCGGTGGCCGATTGCCACGCCTTTTGCCTGGCGCTGGAAGCGCGCCTGCTGCAGCACCCGAATTGTTCGCTCTTATTAAAAGGCGAGGCGCGCCGCCTCGTCACGCACAAGGGCAGGATCACGGGCGTCGATACGAGCCTGGGCTTGCTGCAAGCGGATCACTATGTACTGGCGGCCGGCATCCAGAGCCGCGACCTGGCCGCCACGGCGGGCATCTACCTGCCTCTGTACCCGCTGAAAGGCTATAGCCTGACGGCGCCCATCCGCGCGCAGCACCGGGCGCCCGAGATCAGCATCACGGATTTCGAGCGCAAGGTACTGTATGCGCGCATCGGTGGCGACTTGCGCGTGGCCGCCATGGTCGACATCGTGGGCGCCGACAACAGCATCGACTGGGGCCGCATCGCGGGCCTGACGCGGCTGGCGCGCGAAGCCATGCCGCACGGCGCCGATTACGACCAGGCCACGGCCTGGGCCGGCCTGCGCCCCGCCACGCCGAACAGCGCGCCGCTGGTGGGCGCCAGCAAATATGCGAACCTGTGGCTCAACGTGGGCCATGGCCCCTTGGGCTTTACCTTTGCCGCCGGCACGGCGCGCATCCTGGCCGACCTCATGGCCGGCAAGGCGCCGCCGTTCGCGCTGGACTTCCTCAGCCCCAAAAAGTAGCCAGGCAAGGCGCGGCGCACGCGCCGCTGCCGATATGGCGGATAATTGCGGAACTTTTCAGTTCCCTCTTTTCTGTTCCTGATTGCCAGCGCATGCCCACACTCTCGACATCTGCCGCCTGCCCCTGTGGCGGCGCCTCCTACGCCGGCTGCTGCGGCCCGTATATCGCGGGCGATGCCTTGCCGCCCACGGCCGAAACCCTGATGCGATCGCGCTACACGGCGTTCACCCTGCGCGACGAGCCGTATCTGCTTGCCACCTGGCACGCCAGCACCCGCCCCACCGACGCTTTATTTGCCGAAGAAGAAAAAGTCCACTGGCTGGGACTTGAGGTAAAATCTGCTTTACGTTTACGTCAACGTAAAGCAGTATCAGCAGATCAAGCCGAAGAGATACACCGCGACAGCGTGGAATTCGTGGCCCGCTACAAGGTCAACGGCCGCGCGCACCGCCTGCATGAAGTGAGCCGCTTCGTGCGCGAAGCGGGTGAGGGCGGCGCCCTGCGCTGGTTTTATCTCGACGGCAGTTTTCCCGAATAGCGCGACCCGAGAGACCGGGCGATAATAAAAAGGAACCGCAATGCCGCACATCGAAAGCAAACTCAATCCGCGTAGTGAAGATTTCAAGGCCAATGCCGCGGCCATGCAAGCCATCGTCGACGATTTGCGCGACAAGGTCGAGAAAATCGCGGCCGGCGGCGGCGAAGCGGCTGCCGCCAAGCACCTGGCGCGCGGAAAGCTGCTGCCGCGCGACCGCGTGCAGATGCTGCTCGATCCCGGCACGCCCTTCCTCGAGTTTTCCCAGATGGCGGCCTATGCCATGTACCAGGACGCCAAGGGCGTCGATGCGGCGCCTTCCGCCGGCATCATCACCGGCATCGGCAGGGTCTCGGGCCAGGAATGCGTCATCGTCTGTAACGACGCCACCGTCAAGGGCGGCACGTATTACCCGATGACGGTGAAAAAACATTTGCGCGCCCAGGAAATCGCCGATCAGAACAACCTGCCCTGCATCTACCTGGTCGATTCGGGCGGCGCCAATCTGCCGAACCAGGACGACGTCTTCCCCGACCGCGACCATTTCGGCCGCATCTTCTACAACCAGGCGAACCTGTCGGCCAAGGGCATCCCGCAGATCGCCGTCGTGATGGGCTCTTGCACGGCCGGCGGCGCGTACGTGCCGGCCATGAGCGATGAGTCGATCATCGTCAAGGAGCAGGGCACGATTTTCCTCGGCGGCCCGCCGCTGGTCAAAGCGGCCACCGGCGAAGTGGTGACGGCCGAAGACCTGGGCGGCGGCGACGTGCACACGCGTTTGTCCGGCGTGGTCGACCACCTGGCGCAGAACGATCTGCACGCGCTGTCGCTGGCGCGCACCATCGTCTCGAACCTGAACCGCACCAAGCCGCAACAGATGGCGATGCGCGAGTCCGTCGAGCCGAAATATCCGACACAGGAGCTGTATGGCGTGATCCCCGTCGATACGCGCAAGCCCTTCGACGTGCGCGAAGTGATCGCGCGCATCGTCGACGGCAGCGATTTCGACGAATTCAAGGCCCGCTACGGCACCACCCTGATCTGCGGCTTCGCGCATATCTATGGGGTGAAAGTCGGCATCATCGCCAATAACGGCATCTTGTTCTCCGAATCGGCCCTGAAAGGCACGCATTTCATCGAATTGTGCTGCCAGCGCAAGATCCCGCTCGTCTTCCTGCAAAATATCACGGGCTTCATGGTGGGCCGCAAATACGAAAACGAGGGCATCGCCCGCAATGGCGCCAAGATGGTCACGGCCGTGGCCACGGCTGCCGTGCCGAAATTCACGGTGATCATCGGCGGCAGCTTCGGCGCCGGCAACTATGGCATGTGCGGCCGCGCGTTTTCCCCCCGTTTCATGTGGATGTGGCCGAATGCGCGCATTTCCGTCATGGGCGGCGACCAGGCCGCTTCCGTGCTGGCGACCGTCAAGCGCGACGGCATCGAAGGCAAGGGCGGCGAGTGGAGCGCGGACGAGGAAGCGGCCTTCAAGCAGCCGATCAAGGATCAATACGAACACCAGGGCCACCCGTACTACGCCACCGCGCGCCTGTGGGACGATGGCGTGATCGACCCGGCCGATACCCGCATGGTGCTGGGCCTGGGCCTGTCGGCCGCCTTGAACGCGGAAATCCCGGACACGAAGTTCGGCGTATTCCGCATGTAAGCGGCATTCAGGGAGAAGAGAATGGAATTTGAAACCTTAAAGCTGGTCATCGAGGGCAATGTCGCCACCGTGACCCTGAACCGCCCCGACGTGCGCAATGCCTTCAACGAGACGACGATCGCCGAACTGGCGCGCGCCTTCGAAGGCCTGGGGCGCAGCGACATGGTGCGCGCCATCGTGCTGGCGGCGAATGGCGCGGCCTTTTGCGCCGGCGCGGACTTGAACTGGATGAAGAAGATGGCAGGCTACACGCATGCCGAAAACCAGGCCGACGCGCTGCAGCTGGCGCAGATGCTGCGCACGATTTACCTGTGTCCCAAGCCCGTCGTGGCGAAGATCCAGGGCGACTGCTATGCGGGCGGCATGGGCCTCGTCGCCGCATGCGATATCATTCTGGTTGCGGAAGACGTGCATTTCTGCCTGAGCGAAGTGCGGCTGGGACTGATCCCGGCCACTATTTCACCGTATGTCATCAAGGCCATGGGCGAAAACGCGGCACGCCGCTATTTCCTGACCGCGGAGCGATTCTCCGCGCAGGAGGCGCTGCGCATCGGCTTTGCCCACGAGGTAGTCGCTGGCGACGCGCTGGACGCGAAAACGGCCGAGGTGCTCAAAGCGCTGACGGGCAACAGCCCGCACGCGGTGGCGCAAGCAAAAACGCTGGTGCGCGAGATCGTTGGCCAGCCGGTTGACGATGCGCTGCTGTTGGACACCGCCGAGCGCATCGCGCAGATCCGCGCCTCGGAGCAGGGACGCGAAGGCGTGCAATCGTTCCTCGACAAGCGCAAGCCGAGTTGGCTCATGGGCTAGCAATATCATTGGAGCAGTTTTGAAAGCAGAAAAACAATCGGGCTGGGTCGAACGCAGTCTGCGCAGCGTGTGGCATCCGTGCACGCAAATGCAGCACCACGAGACTGTACCGCTCATCCCCGTCAGCCATGGCCGCGGCGCCTGGCTGTATGACCACGAAGGCCGACGCTACCTGGACGCCATCAGCTCCTGGTGGGTGAACCTGTTCGGCCACGCGAATCCGCGCATCAATGCGGAACTCAAGGACCAGCTGGACCGCCTGGAACACGCGATGCTGGCCGGTTTCACGCATGAACCGGTGATCGAACTGTCGGAGAAGCTCTCCGCCTTGACGGGCGGCGTGCTTGGCCACAGCTTTTACGCGTCCGATGGGGCATCGGCCGTGGAAATCGCCCTGAAAATGAGTTTTCACGCCTGGCGCAACAGCGGCAAGAGTGAAAAGCAGGAATTCGTCTGTCTGAAAGGCAGCTACCACGGCGAAACCATCGGCGCGCTGGCCGTCACCGATGTCGCCCTGTTCAAGGATGCCTACGGCCCCTTGCTGCGCGCCACGCAGACGGTAATGTCGCCCGACTTCCGCCAGGCGGCCGAGGGCGAGTCCGCCCAGGACGTGGCGCGCCGCGCCGCCGCCGATGTGGAACAGCTTTTCCAGCAAAAAGCGGACAAGATCGCCGCCATCATCATCGAGCCGCTGGTGCAGTGCGCCACCGGCATGGCCATGCACGATCCCTTGTACCTGTCGCTGGTGCGCGCCCTGTGCGACCGTTATCAAGTCCATTTGATCCTCGATGAAATCGCCGTCGGCTGCGGACGCACGGGCACTTTCTTTGCGTGCGAACAGGCCGGCATCTGGCCCGACTTCGTCTGCCTGTCGAAAGGCATCAGCGGCGGCTATCTGCCTTTATCACTGGTGATGACGCGCGAAGATATCTATCAAGCCTTCTACAGCACCGACGTGCGCCGCGGCTTCCTGCATTCGCACTCGTACACGGGCAATCCGCTGGCCTGCCGCGCGGCGCTGGCGACGCTTTCCATCTTCGAGGAAGACGACGTGCTGGCCACCAACCGGGAACGCGCCGACAAGATCACGCAAGCGCTGGCGCCGCTGGCGCAGCATAACAAGGTAAAAAACTTCAGGCAGCAGGGCATGATCTGGGCCTTCGATGCGGTGGACGCTGCACCCGACTTTTCGCGCCGCTTCTTCAGCACGGCGCTGGAACACGAACTGCTGATGCGCCCCATCGGCTCCACCGTCTATCTGATGCCGCCGTACATCCTCGACGACGAGGAAATCGCGGGCCTGGGCCAGCAGACGCTGGCCGTCTTCAATCATGTGATCGGGGCCTGAGATGGAACTGATCGCGCGATTACAACAGCAGTTGCAAGGACTGGAAGAGCGCAGCCTGATCCGCCGCCGCCGTACCGTCGACACGCCGTGCGCACCGCGCCTGACGGTGGACGGGCGCGCCATGCTGGCCTTTTGCAGCAATGACTACCTGGGCCTGGCATCGCATCCGCGCATCGTCACCGCGCTGAAAGAGGGCGCCGACCTGTATGGCGCCGGCAGCGGCGCTTCGCATTTGATCAGCGGCCATAGCCGCGCCCACGCGCAGCTGGAAGAACGGCTGGCGGCATTTGTTGGCGCCAACCTGGAGCAGGCGCGCGCCCTGTATTTCTGCACCGGCTACATGGCGAATCTGGCCGTGCTGACGGCCCTGTCGGCGGGCGACCCGGACGCGGAAATCTTCTCGGAAGCGCTGAACCACGCCTCGCTGATCGATGGCACGCGCCTGGCGCGCGTGAAGACACGCGTATATCCGCACGCCGACCTCGAGGCCCTGGCGGCCCTGCTGGCAGCCAGCACGGCACAAACGAAAATCGTCGTCACCGACAGCGTCTTCAGCATGGATGGCGACCTGGCGCCGCTGCCCGCGTTGCTGGCCCTGTGCGAACAACATGGCGCCTGGCTGGTGGTCGACGACGCGCACGGCTTCGGCGCACTGGGAGCCCATGGCCGCGGGGCGCTCGAACACTTCGACCTGCATTCGCCCTACCTCGTGTATGTGGGCACCCTGGGCAAATCGGCCGGCGTGGGCGGCGCCTTTGTTGCCGCACACGAGGCCGTGATCGAAACCCTGATCCAGAAGGCCCGCCCGTACATCTTCACCACGGCGGCAGCGCCAGCGCTGGCGCATGCGCTACTGGCCAGCCTGGACATCATCGCCGGTGAAGAAGGAAAACAACGCCGGATGCACCTGGCGGCGCTGGTGGCGCAATGGAACGACGGCCTGCAGCTGCAACGCTGGCAAGCCTTGCCATCCGTGACCGCCATCCAGCCCGTCATCATCGGCGAGAACGCGGACATGCTGGACATCGCCGCCACCCTGTACCAGCAGGGCCTGTGGGTCGGTGCCATCCGCCCGCCCACCGTGCCAGCGGGGTCGGCGCGCCTGCGCGTGACCCTGTCGGCCGGCCACACGGCGCAGGAAGTGGCGCAATTGATCAACGCAGTCAACACCCTGGAAAGGAATCGCCATGAGCCTTGATGATCCTATCGTGGCGGAAGTGCTGGCGGACCTGGCGCCGGCCGTGCAGCCGGCTCCGGCCGCCACCGGCCTGCCATCGCGCTTTGCCTGTTTCGTCACCGGCACCGACACGGAAATCGGCAAGACCCTGACGTCGTCGGCCCTGCTGCACGCGCTGGTGGCGCGCGGCGTGCGCGCCTGCGGCATGAAGCCGGTCGCCGCCGGCGCCGAAATGCGCGACGGCGAACTGCATAATGAAGACGCCGACAGCCTGATCGCCGCCGGCAACGTCACCATGCTGCGCAGCCTGACGACGCCCTACATGCTGAAGGAGCCGGCCGCGCCGCACATCGCCGCCGCGCTCGAAGGCGTCAGCATCGAATCGGTGCCGATTCTGGCCGCCTACCTGGAAATCGCCGCCGCCTCGGACGCGGTCGTGGTCGAAGGCGTGGGCGGATTCCGCGTGCCGCTGTCTCCCGGCTTTGATTCGGCCGACCTGGCGCAGCAGCTCGATCTACCCGTGATCCTCGTGGTCGGCATGCGCCTGGGCTGCATCAGCCAGGCCTTGCTGACGCTCGAAGCCGTCGAGGCGCGCGGCTTGACGGTCATCGGCTGGGTCGCCAACACCCTGGAAGTGG
The DNA here is from genome assembly GCF_021165895.1 of Janthinobacterium sp. PLB04. Classification (NCBI taxonomy): domain Bacteria; kingdom Pseudomonadati; phylum Pseudomonadota; class Betaproteobacteria; order Burkholderiales; family Oxalobacteraceae; genus Janthinobacterium; species Janthinobacterium sp. PLB04. The sequence goes on from NZ_CP088968.1 coordinate 230,921, forward strand.
AAATGCGCTTCCTCGACGAAAATATCGATGCGCTGATCGAGCGCATCCCCGCGCCGCTGCTGGGCAAGGTGCCGCGCCTGGCGCAACCGAGCGCGGAAGCGGCGGCGGCATATCTCGATTTCAGCGGCTTGCCGAACTGGCCGGCGCAGCAGTCGCAGAACTAGACCAAACAATTAAGCCAAACAACTGAACGTACTCAAAAATAGAAGCGAAGGAATCACCATGTCTTTAGTCCAAGAAGCAGCAAAAACCGTCGAACTGCACCGCCCTGCGGCGCGCATCACCCTGCCTGAAGCGGCCACCTGGCCCATCGATGATGTGCTGGCCCTGTTCGACCTGCCTTTCAATGACCTGATGTTCAAGGCCCAGCAAACGCACCGCATCAACTTCCCCGATGGCGACGTGGAACTGGCGACCCTGTTGTCGATCAAGACGGGCGGCTGCGAGGAAGACTGCGGCTATTGCCCGCAGGCGGCCCGCTACGACACGGGCGTGGAAGCGAAAAAAATCCTCGACATCGACACCGTGCTCGACGCGGCACGCCAGGCAAAAGCCAACGGCGCCACGCGCTTCTGCATGGGCGCCGCATGGCGCGGCCCGAAGGACCGCGACATGGACAAAGTCGAAGAGATGGTCAGCAAAGTGAAAGCGCTGGGCCTGGAAACCTGTGCGACTCTGGGCATGCTGGAAGAGGGACAGGCGGACCGCCTGAAAAACGCGGGCCTCGACTTCTATAACCACAACCTCGACACGGCGCCGGAATTCTACGACAACGTCATCTCGACGCGCGAATACCAGGACCGCCTGGACACCCTGGGCCGCGTGCGCGAAGCGGGCTTGAAAGTATGCTGCGGCGGCATCGTGGGCATGGGCGAAACACGTCTGCAACGCGCGGGCCTGATCGCCCAGCTGGCCAATCTGAATCCATATCCGGAATCGGTGCCCGTGAACCATCTGGTGCAAGTGGAAGGCACGCCATTGTTTGGCCTGGAAGCGCTCGACCCGTTCGAATTCGTGCGCACGATCGCCGTTGCCCGCATCACCATGCCGAAAGCGCGCGTGCGTTTGTCGGCCGGCCGCCGCCAGATGGGCGAAGCCGTGCAAGCCATGTGCTTCCTGGCTGGCGCCAACTCCATCTTCTACGGCGACAAGCTGCTCACCACCGACAACCCGGAAGCAGAAGACGACCGCACCTTGCTGGGCAAACTGGGCCTGCAGACGCGCGGCGCCATGCTGGACTCGGTACAGAAAGAGAAGTGCGGCTGCTGATCCAGCCCTGTCGGGTTACGCCGTGCCGGCTAACCCGACCTACGAATACCGCCTCACCATCCGTAGGTCGGCTTAGCGCGCAGCGCGTAAGCCGACAAGCCAACAGACCAGGTCCATCAAGAGACCGCTGCACCTTTGAGAGAATAGAGAGAGACCATGTTCACTAAAATCCTGATCGCCAACCGCGGCGAAATCGCCTGCCGTGTCGCCGCTACCGCGCGCCGCATGGGCATCCAGACCGTCGCCGTGTATTCGGAAGCGGACGCCAACGCCAAGCACGTTGCCGTGTGCGACGAAGCCGTGCTGATCGGCCCCGCGCCGGCCAAGGAAAGCTATCTGTGCGGCGACAAGATCATCGCCGTGGCGCTGGCGACCGGGGCGCAGGCGATTCACCCCGGCTACGGCTTCCTCTCCGAAAACGCGGATTTCGCCGACGCCTGCCACGCGGCAGGCCTCGTCTTCATCGGCCCGCCGGCGTCCGCCATGCGCGCCATGGGCTCGAAGTCGGCCGCCAAGTCGCTGATGGAAAAGGCGAATGTGCCGCTGGTGCCCGGCTACCACGGCGAGGAACAGGATGCGGACTTCCTGCACGGCCAAGCCGACAAGATCGGCTACCCGGTCCTGCTGAAGGCTTCGGCCGGCGGCGGCGGCAAGGGCATGCGCGTCATCGACAACAGCGCCGACTTCAAGGCCGCGCTGGCCTCGTGCAAGCGCGAAGCGATCAGCTCTTTCGGCGACGACAAGGTGCTGGCCGAAAAATACCTGTCGCGTCCGCGGCATATCGAAATCCAGGTGTTCGCCGATACCCTGGGTAACTGCATCTACCTGTTCGAGCGCGATTGCTCGGTGCAGCGCCGCCATCAAAAGGTGCTGGAAGAAGCGCCGGCGCCCGGCATGCCGGCTGAGCGCCGCGCGGCCATGGGCGAGGCGGCCGTCGCCGCCGCCAAGGCCGTCGGCTATGTGGGTGCGGGCACGGTGGAATTCATCGCCAACCAGGATGGTTCGTTCTACTTCATGGAGATGAACACGCGCCTGCAGGTCGAGCATCCGGTGACGGAAATGATCACCGGCACCGACCTGGTGGAATGGCAGTTGCGCGTCGCCTTTGGCGAGCCGCTGCCGAAAAAACAGAGCGAACTGACGATCCACGGCCACGCCATCGAGGCGCGCATCTATGCGGAAAATCCGGAAAAGGGTTTCTTGCCATCGATCGGCACGCTGCGCCACATGCAGTCGCCTTCCGCCGTGACGTTCGAGCTGGGTGGCACGGTCGTTCCAGCGTCCGTGCGCATCGATTCCGGCGTGCGCGAGGGCGACGCCATTTCGCCGTTCTACGACCCGATGATCGCCAAGCTGATCGTCTGGGGCGCGGACCGCCGCGAAGCGCTGGCACGCATGGCGCAGGCGCTGGCCGACTACCAGATCGTCGGCCTGGCCAGCAATATCGCATTCCTGAAACGCCTGGTCGAAGGCCAGGCGTTTGCCAGCGCCGACCTCGATACGGGCCTCATCGAACGCAATCAAGCGTCGCTGTTCCCCGCCCTGCAGGCGGCGCCCGACACGGCCCTGGCGCTGGCGTCCGTCGCCCTGCTGCTGGAAGAAAAAGCGGCCGCCGAAGCACAGTCGGCCAACCGCGCCGCCCCGTGGGGAAATGCCCTGGGCTGGCGCTTGAACAGCACCCTGGGACGCAGCCTGGCGTTTGCCGATGAATTCGCGCTCACTGGCGACAGCAAGGCCTATGCCGCGCGCATCGCCTACAAGACGGATGGCTGGCTGTTCAACGGCCAGCCCCTCACCCTGACGGCGCGCAAAGGCCTGGAACTGCACATCAAGCTCGGCGAGCGTGCCGTGCATGGCACCGTGCTGCGCGACGGGGAACAGTTCCACGTATTCAGCGGCGGCTTGCACTACACACTGCACTACAGCGATCCGATGGCGCATGCGGGCGAAGTGGAAGCGGAAGGCGGGCGCCTGACGGCGCCGATGCCGGGCAAGGTCGTCGCCGTGCTGGTCAACAAAGGACAGGACGTCAAGAAGGGCGAGCCTTTGGTCATCATGGAAGCGATGAAGATGGAACACACGATCGCCGCGCCGCACGACGGCCTGGTGGAAGACGTGCTATATGCCGTTGGCGACCAGGTGGCCGATGGCGCGCCGCTGCTGGCCTTCAAGGCTGCCGCGTAAGAGAACGCCATGCGCATCCTTTTACAACGTTCGGACGGCAAGGAAGCGGCGTGGATCAGCGACTTCCGCGACTTGCTGCCCGAGGCCGACATTATCTTCTGGCGCGAAGACGAAACAGTGGCGCCGTGCGACTACGCCGTCGTGTGGCAGCCGCCCGCCGCCATGCTGCCCGAGCTGGCCCACGTGAAAGCCATCTTCAACACGGGTGCCGGCGTCGACGCGCTGTTGAAATTTGGCGAGGCGCTGCCCGCCCACGTGCCGCTGGTGCGCCTGGACGACGCGGGCATGGGCGTGCAGATGGCCGAATATGTGAGCCACGCCGTGCTGCGCCACTTCCGCCGTTTCAACGATTACGAGGCGCAGGGCCGCGCCGGTATCTGGCAACCGCTGCCCGCATTCGACAAGGCGGATTTCCCCGTCGGCGTGCTGGGCATGGGCGTGCTGGGCACGCGCGTGCTGCAAGCGCTGGCGCAGTTCGAATTCCCCTTGCGCGGATGGAGCCGCAGCCGCAAGCACGTCGATGGCGTGCAGTGCTATGCGGGAGAAGAGGGACTCGAAGCATTCTTGCGCGGCACGCGCGTGCTGGTGTGCATGCTGCCGCTCACGCCGGACACGCACAACCTGCTCGACCGCGCGCGCCTGTCGATGCTGCTGCCGGGCGCCTATGTCATCAACGTGGCGCGCGGCGCGCATATCGCCGAACCGGATCTGCTGACCCTGATCCGCTCCGGGCATCTCGCCGGGGCGACACTGGACGTGTTCCGCAACGAGCCGCTGCCGCAGCAGCACCCGTTCTGGCAAGAACCGCGCATCACCATCACGCCGCATATTTCGGCCGCCACCCTGCGCCGCGAAAGCGTGGCGCAGATCGCCGCCAAGATGCGCCGCCTGCAAGCCGGAGACTCTGTCGCCGGCATCGTCAACCGTTTGCAAGGATATTGAAATGCATGCTCAAGCTAGTTTGCCGAAACAGGTCAAGATCGTCGAAGTAGGTCCGCGCGACGGCCTGCAAAACGAGAAGGACACCATCAGCGCCGCCGTCAAGATCGAACTGGTCGACCGCCTGACCCTGGCCGGCTTCGCCAATATCGAGGCGGCATCGTTCGTCTCGCCGAAATGGGTGCCGCAGATGGCCACCAGCGCGGAAGTGATGGAAAAGATCGCGCGCCGCGCCGGCACGATCTATTCCGCGCTGACGCCGAACATGCAGGGTTTCGAGGCGGCGCTGGCGGCAAAGGCCGATGAAGTGGTGATCTTCGGTTCAGCCTCCGAGGCGTTCTCGCAAAAGAACATCAACTGCTCGATCGCCGAATCGATCGCCCGCTTCGAAGGCGTGGCGAAGGCGGCCAAGGAACACGGCCTGCGCCTGCGCGGCAGCATCAGCTGCGCCTTCGGCTGCCCCTACCAGGGCGATGTGCCGCTCGACGCCGTGGCCGACGTGGTGGGGCGCATGCGCGACCTCGGCTGCGACGAGATCGACATCGCCGACACCATCGGCGTCGCCACGCCGCGCAAGACGCAGGCGGTGATGCAGCGCGCCATCGCAGCCTTCCACGTGAGCGGCCTGTCCGGCCACTTCCACGACACCTATGGACAGGCGCTGGCGAATATCTACGCCAGCCTGGAAACGGGTATCGCGATCTATCACTCGTCCGTGTCCGGCCTGGGCGGCTGCCCCTACGCCAAGGGCGCCACGGGCAATGTGGCGACCGAAGACGTGCTGTACATGATGCAGGGACTGGGGATTGCCACCGGCATCGACCTGGACCTGGTGGTCGATGCGGGGCAGTTCATCTCGCAGCAGCTGGGGCGCAAGGGTTCCAGCCGCGCGGGCAATGCCATCGCGGCGAAACGCCTCGCTGCGTAGGTCGGATTAGCGTGGCAACGCCACGCGTAATCCGACGTCACCGAGGTCATGGCTAACACTGTTGTCGGGTTACGCGCTTGGCGCTAACCCGACCTACGCCAACTTATTCCGCCCTGCCTGAACCGTACAGACGAAAAAAAACCCAAGAGCCGAAACTCTTGGGTTTTTTTCTACAAATTTGGTCGGAGTACAAGGATTCGAACCTTGGACCCCCTGGTCCCAAACCAGGTGCGCTACCGGGCTGCGCCACACTCCGAAGACCAAGATAATACAGGCCGTATCGACTTCGGTCAAGGGTCAGGTGAAACTCTATGTAAATTATTTACGGGCGGCACTGGAACCCATGTATTTTTCAAAACGATTGAAGTATGCGACACTGGCTTGGCAAGTTTTCCCGATCAGACATGAAGGCGACGACGGCAATGGAGTTCAGGATAGAAAGAAGCGACGGCGGCCGGCCCATGCCGAACCGCCGCGGCATCGTGCTGGGCATAGCCGTGTCCTTGCTGCTGCATGGCGCCTTGCTCTATCTGTGGCGCCATGTGCAGCCGCCTGTCCAGCAGGACACGGCACCGCGCGTCGAATCGATCGCCGTGTGGATACGTCCGCTGGCCGCCAAGGCGCCTCCGCCGCCTGTCGAAGTCGTCAAGCCGAAACGCGAACCCAAGCCCATCAGCAAGCCGAAACTCGCCACTGCCCGGGAAACGCCGGCGGCGGCCACGGCGCCGGCGGCCAGCCCGCAAGCCATCACTGTCGTACCGGCATCACCGGCCACGCCGGTGGCCAGTACCGATACCTTCAGGCAAAAAACCCAGGAAACGCCGAAATTCGATATGGAAGCGGCCAGAAGAACGGCGCGCAAGATGGCCGGCGAGCGCGATCCATCCAAGGTGGGCACGGCCGTGGGGCAAATCCCCGACAAGCCGCTGCAAACGGAAACCCAGCTGGCGCGCGACATCGCGCAAGGCAAGCGCGGCGATTGCCGCACCGCCTATTCAGGCGCAGGCTTGCTGGCGCCCGTGCTGATGTTGCTCGACAAGAAGGATAGCGGCTGCAAATGGTAACAATTTAACAATGCACCCATTTTGGGTGGGCCGTCATCCGCTTATTCCTGCCCCTTCAACTGCAACGCCCGCTCATACAGGGCGTTTTTCTTGCGGCCCGTGATCTGCGCCGTCAAATTCGCCGCCTGCTTGACGCTGCATTCGGCCAATAAAATATTCAGGATGCGTTCCGCTTCCACGTCTTCCGCGTCCTGCGCTTCCGTGGCGCCTTCCAGCAGGACGACGAACTCTCCCTTTTCGCGGTGCGCATCGGCGCGTATCCACGCCTCCGCTTCGGACAGGGGGCAACGGTGGATTTCCTCGAACAGTTTCGTCAGTTCGCGCGCGAACACCACCTGGCGCGTCGGCTCGAACGCTTCCACCAGGGCCGTGGCGCAATCGAGGATGCGGTGCGGTGCCTCGTAAAACACCATCGTTGCCGTCACGCCACGCAGGCTATGCAGCATGTTTTCGCGCTGCTTGGCCTTGGCCGGCAGGAAGCCGACAAAGTAAAACTGGTCATTCAACAGGCCGCTGGCGGAAATGGCGGTAATCGCCGCCGAAGGGCCGGGCAGGGGCAGCACGCGCAGGCCGGCCGCGCGCACGGCGTCGACGATGCGCGCGCCGGGGTCGGAAACGGCCGGCGTGCCCGCGTCGGAAACGAGGGCGATGCGCTCGCCGGCGTGCAGGCGGGCAATCAGGGTCTGCGCCACTTCGCGCTCGTTATGTTGATGCGCCGCAATTAACGGCTTGTTCAGGCCAAAGCGCGTCAGCAGGTGCGCCGTGTTGCGCGTATCTTCACAGGCCACGGCATCGGCAAGGCTCAGCAGATGCAGCGCGCGCAGGCTGATATCGGTCACATTGCCGATCGGCGTGGCCACTATATACAATGTTGCGATAGGATAGACCTGGTGCGCCGCCTCTGTCATGATGGGCAGGCTGGCGATGGAACTGATTTCTTGTACGGTCATTTTGGAGGTTAAATGCTTGCTAATAGTGTGAAGTTACTGCTTGTTTGTGCCGCGACCGGCATGCTGAGCGCTTGCAGCACGCCTTGCGACGCGCCCGGGCAATTGTGCGCGCCTATTGAATCTAACACAAGGGCGCTGCCGCCACCGAAGCCGCTGCCACCGCCCGTGCCGCCCAAGCCGCCCGCACCCGAACCAGTGACGTTTGCCGTGGCCGTGCCCGATATCACCGCGTACGACGGCAATGGCGCCCCGCTGGCGCCCATCAATACCAAGCCGGCGACCGGCACGCCGCAAGACATGCCGGCCGCCACGGCACCGGCACCGTCCGACGGCAAGGCCCACCACATCGGCCTGCTGCTGCCGCTGCGCTCGGCTTCGCTGGGTCCGGCCGCCGAACTGCTGCGCGCCGGTTTCATGGCCGCATACGAGCGCGACCGAAGCGGCTTTGAAGTGACGGTGATCGACACGGGCGACGGCAGCAGCGACGTCCTGAACAAGTTTGCGCAAGCACAGGAGGAACAGGACATCGTCGTGGGGCCTTTGTCACGCTCGGCCGTCACGGCCGTGGCGAATAGCGACCTGGTGCGCAAACCGACGATCGCCCTGAACCACCCGGACAACCGCGGCGAGGCGCGCCTGCCGGCCAAGCTGCTGGTGATGGGCCTGTCGATCGAGGCGGAAGCGCGTCAGGTCGCCGCCTGGGCCGCCAGCGAACAGCCTGGTGCCAGCGCGCTGGTCCTGTCGGCCGGATCGCCCTCGCAGCGCCGCATCAGCGCCGCCTTCAAGCAGGAATGGCTGCGCCAGGGCGGCAAGATCGAGACGATGGACTTGACGGCCACGAATGGCTACCTGAGTGATGCCGAACTGGTGCAACTGCGCGCGCGCTTGGCCGCCACGCCGCCGGGACTGCTGTTTGCCGCGCTCGACGCCGACCAGGCGCGCCAGCTGCGCGTGGCCATCGGCGGCGACTTGCCCCTGTATGGCACCTCGTCCTTGAATCCCGGCGCCGGGCGCGGCGCCAGCGGCCCCGAGCTCGATGGCGCGCGCCTGCTGGACTTGCCGTGGCAAGTGCAGCGCGACCATCCACAAGTGATGGTCTATCCACAGCCGCCGCAACCGGCCGACACCCGCCTGACGGCCGACATGGAGCGCCTGTACGCGCTGGGCATCGATGCCTTCCGCGTGGCGCGCGAAGTGGCGCTGCGCCCGAACGCGCCATTTACCCTTGATGGCGTGACGGGCCGCCTGGCCGTGCGCTTCGAGGGTGATCAAAGCGTGTTCGAACGCACGGAACAGGCCGCCACCTACCAGCAGGGCGTGCTGGGCACCTGGCCACCGGCCGCGCCTGTCGCCGTGCCACCGGCCCAATAAGGACACGCCATGCCTCCCCTGCCGTTCCAGAATAAACAGGCACGGGGACGGCAAGGGGAAGACGATGCGCTCGCGTATCTGCTGCTGCAAGGCTTGGTGCTGCTACAACGTAACTATCTGTGCAAGGGCGGCGAGCTGGACCTGATCATGCGCGATGGCGCATCGGTCGTCTTCGTGGAAGTGCGGCTACGCAGCAGTCCCACCTTCGGCGGCGCCCTGGCCAGCATTACGCCGGCCAAGCAGCGGCGCATGGTGGTGGCCGCGCAAACCTGGCTGCTGGGGCAAAAGGCGCTGCCGCCGTGCCGCTTCGACGCGCTGGCCATCGATGGCGGGCGCATCAGCTGGCTGAAGAACATCCTCGATATGTAAGCATTTTTAACAGTGCTTGTCCGCCATGCCGCGCGCCTGCACTATAATCGGCAGACTATGAATAATCAACGCATCCTCTCGCACTTCCACGAAAGTGCCGAACTCAAGATCCAGGCCGCTACCGTACTGGCGCAACCCATTGCGCAGGCGATCGACCTGATGTTTTATGCATTGTCCAACGGCAACAAGATCCTCGCCTGCGGCAACGGCGGTTCCGCCGCCGACTGCCAGCATTTCGCAGCCGAGCTGGTCGGACGCTTCGAACGCGAGCGCTTTCCGCTGCCGGCCCTGGCGCTGACGACGGATACGTCGATCCTGACGGCCGTGGCGAACGACTACAGCTACCGCGAGATTTTCTCGAAGCAGGTGCAGGCCTTCGGCCAGGCCGGCGACATCCTGCTGGCCATCTCCACGTCGGGCAATTCGGCCAACGTGATGGCCGCAGTGGAAGCGGCGCTCGAGCGCGAAATGCGCGTCGTGGCACTGACGGGCAAGGACGGCGGCGCCATCGGCAAGATGCTGACGGACGCCGACGTGCATATCTGCGTGCCGGCCGAGCGCACGGCGCGCATCCAGGAAGTCCATCTGACCACCATACATTGCATCTGCGACGGCATCGATGTCGCCCTATTCGGAGGAGACGTGAATGACTAAATTCGGTACTGGCCCAGGCTGGAAACGCGTACAACGCCCGCTGGCCACCGCACTGCTGTGCGGCGCCATGCTCACCTCGCTCACCGGCTGCATCGAACTGATGGTCGGCGGCGCGGTGATGGGCGGCGTTGCCGCAGCGGACCGCCGCACCCTGGGCGCGCAGACCGAAGACAAGTCGATCGCCCTCAAAGGCGAGTCGCGCATCCCCTCCATCGTCGGCGACGTGGGCCACGTGAATGTCACCAGCTTCAACCGCCGCGTCCTGCTGACGGGCGAAGTGCGCGATGAAGCGATGAAAAATGCCGTCGAGCGCGAAGTGCGCAATATCGAGGGCGTGGAATCGGTGGCCAATGAACTGATCATCGCCGGTCCGGCCAGCTACACCTCACGCTCGAACGACGCGCTGATCACCACCAAGGTCAAGGCCAGCCTGGTCGACATGAAAACCATTTCGGCGGCCTCGTTCAAGGTCGTCACCGAGAACGCCACCGTCTTCCTGATGGGCAGAGTCACCCAGCGCGAAGGCACGGTCGCGGCCGACGTGGCGCGCGGCGTGGGCGGCGTGCAGAAAGTGGTCAAGCTGTTCGACTACATTTCGGAAGCGGAACTGAAGCAATTGCAACCCGATCCGGCGCCAGCACGCACGACGAGCAGCGCCAGCGACACGGTCCAGCAATAAGCGGCATCCCCCATCCGGCCTACGGCGCCAGACTGATGATGCGTCTATAATGGACGCATCGTAGCGCTACTCTATTGAAAACCATGTCAACTTCGCCATCCGCAAGCAAGTCCTGGATCAAACCAGCCCTGATCGCCGTCTTCGTGGCGGGCGTGGCGGCGGCAGCCTACCTGTCGCTGAATGACAAGCAAAGCGCGCCGGACGTGACCTTCCACGGCATCCATGGCGAGAAAATCACCTCGGCCAGCCTGCGCGGCAAGGTGGTGATGGTCAATTTCTGGGCCACCTCGTGCACCACCTGCGTGGCGGAAATGCCGGACATGGTCGATACCTACAACAAGTACAAGGGGCAGGGACTGGAATTCGTGGCCGTGGCCATGAAATACGATCCGGCCAACTACGTGCTGAACTTCGCCGAAACGCGCCAGCTGCCGTTCAAGGTGGCACTCGACGTGACGGGCGAGGCGGCCAAGGCCTACGGCGACGTGGCCCTGACGCCCACCACCTTCGTGCTCGACAAGCATGGCAAGATCCTCAAGCGCTACGTGGGCAAGCCCGAGTTTGCCGAACTGCACAAGCTGCTGGAAACCGCCATCGCCGGTTGATCCAACGCAAAAATACCCGCTCTACACCGCACAAAACTCTGTTGCCAAGTGTTGCCAAACTGTTATAACCTTCCCAAGTGTGATTTCCACTCACCTTGTGAAGGCCAGCCGTGTCCCCAGCCGCCCAATCGCTCGACCCGCAGCAACTGAAAACCTGGCTGCTTGCCGCCGGTAACAAGGACGCCACCGCGTTCCGCCAGCTCTATCACTCCACCTCATCGAAACTGTTTGGCTTTGCGCTGCGTATATTGCATAAGCAAGAGCTCGCTGAAGAAGCCTTGCAAGAGGGTTTCGTCGCCATCTGGAACAATGCCGCCACTTACCAGAGCCATCTGGCGGCGCCGATGACCTGGATGGCCACCATCGTGCGCAACAAGGCGTTCGATGTGCTGCGGCGCAGCGACGATACCGTGGAAATCGATGCCGAACAGTTTGATAGCGAAGTCATGAATGCACTCCGGGATCCCCAGGCCACGCCGATCGAGTCACTGCAGCTGAGCGGTGACGCCAAGGCGCTGGCGTTTTGCATGTCCGCCCTGGAAGGGCTGCACCGGCAGGTGGTCGCCCTGGCGTTCTATCACGACCTGTCGCATAGCGAAGTGGCGCAGCAGATGTCGCTGCCGATCGGCACCGTGAAGACCTGGATACGCCGCAGCCTGGAACGGCTGCGCACGTGCCTGGCGAAACGGGAGGCATCATGAATATCCGCGGCAATGACGTGCTGCGCCAGAAACTGGCGTCCGAATACGTGCTGGGCACCCTGAAAGGGGGCGCGCGGCGGCGTTTCGAAGGCTGGCTGCACAACGACGCCGACTTGCGCAATATCACGGCCGAATGGCGCCAGCGCCTGGAACCGATGGCGGAATTTGCCACGCCCGTGGCGCCGCCCAAACGCGTGTGGCAGCAGATCGAACAGCGTCTGCACCTGGCGCCGCAAGGCGGCTGGTCGTTGTGGCGCGATTCGCTGACGTTCTGGCGTTCGCTGGGCATGGCGTCGAGCGCCATCGCCGCGCTGCTGGTGATCGTCGTGGCCACGCGCGTGATGGACGCGCCGCAGATCAGCTATGTCGCCAGCCTGACGGACGAGAAAGCGCAAACGGCCCTGCTGCTGACGGCCGACAGCCGCCACGGCGCCCTCGAAGTGCGCATGGTGGGCAATGCGCCCGTGCCTGCTGATCGCGATCTGGAACTGTGGGCCGTGCCGAAGAGCGGCAACCCGCGCTCCTTGGGCCTGCTGGCCGACAAGGGCAGCGTGAAACTGGCGTTGTCCCAGCGCGCCATCGGCAACGACGTGGCCCTGCTGGCCGTTACCCTGGAGCCGAAAGGCGGTTCGCCGGATCCGAACGGACCGACGGGACCAATCTTGTACAAGGGTAACTGGGTGAAAATATAGTCTTACTTGGGATACAGAATCATCTGCGTGCAGCGGAACAGGGCAATCGTCTTGCCCGTTTCCTTGCTTTTCACCACGGCATCCCACACCTGCGTGTTGCGGCCCTTGTGCTCGACCTTGGCCGTGCAGGTGAGCGTGCCTTCGCGGGCCGTGCCCAGGTGGTTCGATTTCAGTTCGATGGTCGTGAAATTGCTCGCGCCCTCGGGCAGGTTGACGATGCAGCCATAACCGGATGCCGTGTCGGCCAGGGTCACCACGCTGCCCGCGTGCAGATAGCCATTCGGCGCCAGCAGATGCGGCAGCACGGGCAATTCCGCCGTCAGCTGGCCATCGCCCACTTCCGTGATGACGATGCCCAGGTGGCCGGGCAGGCGGCCGGTGCCGCGTTCATTCAACATTGCTACGGTAATCTCGGGATTGCTCATGCTGGTCCTTGTGCGGGTGAATCCGGGATCCGCCGGAAAATACTATGATGATAGCAACTTTCCCCGCATCGGTTTGGCGGCCGCTTATTTCCGGCCGCGCCGCCGTTTCCACCACACCAAACTGCCCGTCAGCATGAACAACAGCGGCATGAGGCCGAAGACGGTAATGAAGGCGCGCCCCGCCGCGCCGAAGGCCTGGCCCGAATGCAGGGGAAATTGCCAGCCCAGGAAGACGTCACCGGCCGGCGCCCGCAAGGGATCGCGTATGCGCAGGGGCAAGCCGCTGCGCGCATCCAGGGTAATGCGCGTGGCGCCGTCGCCGTGGGCGATTTCACCGGGCTGGCGCACGCGCACGTCATACGGCTGGTCCTTTTTCGCCGGCAGCACGATGCGCGACACCCGCGCCTGTGGATACAGCTTCTGCGCGGCGGCCATGGCCTGGCCCGCATCGAGCACGGCGCCGTCCTGCTGCACATTCTTCAGTTTGGCCGTGTCCGGCACCGTCGACACGAGCGCCACCAGCGGCACGATCAATTGCGGCAAATTGAAATAGATGCCGGAAATGGCGAGCATGGCCAGCACGGGCGCGGCAAAGAAACCGGCCGCCTTGTGGAACGTATAGTTGAAGCGCGGCCAGGAGCCGCCATGCGACACCGTCAAGGCGCGCTTGATCGCCAGCCACTGCAGGCGCGGCCACCACAGATAGATGCCGCTCAAGGCCATCAGCAGCAGCATCACGCCCGAGATGCCCGTAATGGTCTTGCCCACCTCGCCCGACAGCAGATAGCGGTGCAGATGAAACATGCCCGACATCAGCAACGGGCGCGTGAGGCCGAAACGCCCCCAGTCGCGCTCGCCTTTGACTTGCAAGGTGTAGGGATCGACCATCACCTGGCGCACGATGGCCTGGCTGAACGGCGATGGCGTGCCGGCCTGGCGGTATGAGGCCACGTACACGTCGCGCGCATCGGCCGGTGGATTGAGCTGGCTCGGCTTGCCGTAGGCAGGGTCGGCCGTGAGCCCGTCCACCACGGCTTGCAGCGTGCGCGGCGTGACCTGGAACACCTGGCCAGGCGCGGGCGTACTCGCCTGCAACAGTGTGGGATTGAGCCAGGCATCGAGTTCCGGCATCCAGGCGATGGCGGACCCCGTCAAGCCCAACAGGACGAACAGGGCGCCAAACCACAGTCCCGCATACAGGTGCAGCTTGGCAAACAACCACTTGATCGAACGTTGCGACATGGAAACTTTGGAAAATTTGGGCTGCGAAACGATAGCATGAAAGGCCCGGAGTGAAAATCATTATCAGCTGGCATTCTGTCCTGCCCGCGCAGCGCAAATGACGCAACAAGCGCTGACAGCGGGGCGATTTTCTTGCTACTATGCGCCCATGTCTTCCCGCCAGCCCACCCGCACGCCTTACGGCGAGCCTGCCCATCACGGTGCCGCCGCCCTCGCGCGCACGCCGTGGCGGCTGTGCGTGGCGCTGTTCAGCGCGCTGGCCCTCGTGTTCCTGCTGTCGACGGCCGCCTCGCACCTGCACAAGACGACCATCGACGCGGAAGAGTGCGCGCTGTGCGCCACCGTCATCGACAAGGTGGCCGACATCGCCGTGCCGCCAGCCATCGCCGAGCCGCCAGCCCAATTACTGCCGTACCGCCTGCTGGCCCTGGCTCCCGCCACCCTGGCACCCATCACCGCCCTCATCCTGCCGCCCGTGCGCGGCCCGCCTGCCGCCTCGTTGTAGTTCCCACGCTGTTTTTATCCTTTTTTCAGGCTGCACCGCCGCGTCCTCATGCGCGCCGGGCCGCCTGGCGTTGACTATTTTTGAGGTTTACCATGCAACACACACCACGCTTGAGCGCGCTGTCGCTCGCCCTTGCCAGCCTGTTCAGCTTTTCCGCCCACGCCGCCGAGCCTGCCGAAGCCAGTGCCGATACTGCACCGCAAGACATGCAAAAGGTGGAAGTCACTTCCGCCCATTTGAAAAGCGCCCGCATCGAGCTGTCGCCGAAAGTCGGCACCACCATCTACAGCATCGACAGCCACATGGTCGACATGCTGGGCCAGGGCGACAACACGCCATTCAATGAAGTACTGCTGCGCCTGCCGGGCGTATCGCAGGATTCGAAGGGTTCCGGCGCCCTGCACGTGCGCGACGACCATGCCAACGTGCAATACCGCATCAATGGCGTGCAGTTACCGGAAAGCATCAGCGGCTTCGGCCAGTCGATCGATACGCGCCTGATCGACAAGACGGATTTCATGACGGGCGCCTTGCCGGCCCAGTTCGGCCTGCGTACGGCGGGCATTGTCGATATTGAAACGAAAGAGGGCGGCTTGAGCCCTGGCGGGCGCATCGGCATCATGGTCGGCAGCCACGACCATGTAGAGCCGAGTGCCGAATTTTTCGGCAGCGTGGGCAAGTTCAATTACTACCTGTCCGGCAGCTACCTGGGCAATTCCCTGGGCGTGGAAAACCCGCAGGATACGCGCAGCGCCCTGCACGACAAGACGCGCCAGAACAAATCGTTCGGCAGCCTGTCGTATTTCCTCGACGACAATACGCGCCTGGGCGCCATGTTCGGCACCTACAACGGCCGCTTCCAAATCCCGAACAATCCGGACCAGGCGCCGGGCTTCTCGCTGGCTGGCCACAGCGATGCGCAGGCGGGCACGTCCAGTATCCCGTCGTCGCAGCTGAATGAAAACCAGCGCGAAGTGAACCGCTTCCTCGTGCTGTCGCTGCAAAAGAGCCTGGGCGACCTCAATTACCAGGTTTCCGCCTTCCACCAGTATTCGGAACTGCACTTCACGCCGGATGCCATGGGCGACCTGATCTACAACGGCGTGGCGTCGGACTCGCGCCGCGCGAACAGCGCCTCGGGCGCCCAGTTCGACATCAGCTACAAATTGCATCAGGACCACACCGTGCGCGCGGGCCTGGCCTACACGCGCCAGAAGACGACCAGCGACAACACGGTGGCCGTCTTCCCCGCGATGGACGGCACGCAAACGTCCACCACACCCGTCACGGTACTGGACAACAGCGGCAAGACGGGCACCCTGGCCAGTTTCTACCTGCAGGATGAATGGCATATCAGCAAGCCTTTGACCCTGAACTATGGCGCGCGCTTCGACAAGGTATCGGCCTACACCAGCGAGCAGCAATGGAGCCCGCGCGTCAACCTGGCGTATCAACTGGCGCCGGGCACGGCCCTGCACGCCGGCTATTCGCGCTACTTCACGCCGCCGCCGCAGGAACTGGCCGCCCAGGGCAGCATCGACCTGTACGCGAACACGACGAATGCGCCGGAAATCGGCCAGTCCGACAACGTCAAGTCCGAGCGCACGCATTACTACGACGTCGGCATCAGCCACCAGGTGAATGCGAAACTGACCGTGACGGCCGATGTGTACTATAAAAAGATCAACAATCTGCTGGACGAAGGCCAGTTCGGCCAGGCGCTGATCCTGACGCCATTCAACTATGCGGACGGCTACGCCAAGGGCCTGGAATTGTCGGCCATTTACAGCGAGAAAAACTGGGGCCTGTTCCTCAACGCCAGCACGCAAAAGGCGCAGGGGCGCAACATCAATTCAGGCCAGGCCCTGTTTGGCGCCGATGAGTTGAACTACATCCGCTCCCACTATGTCTACCTCGATCATGACCAGAAATACACACTGTCCGGTGGCGGTCATTATCACTTTGGCGATTCGCAAGTGAGCGCTGACTTCCTCTACGGCAGCGGCCTGCGCATGACGCCGGACGGCGGCGCACCGAATTCCGGCCATTTGCCCAGCTACTTCACCGTCAACACGGCGCTCACGCACACGTGGAAAAACACGCCCGTCGGCAAGGTGGAAGGACGTCTGGCCCTGATCAACCTGTTCGACAAGTCGTACCTGCTGCGCGACGGTTCCGGCGTCGGCGTGGGGGCGCCGCAGTATGGCGCCCGCCGCAGTTTCTATGCCGGCCTGTCCACAAGCTTCTAAGAGTTACGCGCGAAGACAGCGGCAGAGAGCAACGCCTGCCGCTGTCGGTTGCCGTTCC
Organism: Janthinobacterium sp. PLB04; assembly: GCF_021165895.1. Taxonomy (NCBI): domain Bacteria; kingdom Pseudomonadati; phylum Pseudomonadota; class Betaproteobacteria; order Burkholderiales; family Oxalobacteraceae; genus Janthinobacterium; species Janthinobacterium sp. PLB04. Next base: position 247,805 of record NZ_CP088968.1, read on the forward strand.
GTGTCATGCCTTATCCCCAGGCGATGGCCTTCTGGCCATGCGCCTGCAAATACGCATTCGCCAGGCTGAACGGCTTGCTGCCAAAGAAACCTTTATTCGCCGACAAGGGAGACGGATGGGGTGCCGCCAGCACCAGGTGCTTGCCGGGGTCGATCAGGCTGCGCTTGGCTTGCGCGTAGCCGCCCCACAGGATGAAAACCAGGTGCTCGCGCTCGGCGGACAGGTGGCGGATCGCGCTGTCCGTCAATTTCTCCCACCCCTTGGCCGCGTGCGAACCGGCCGTGCCCGCGCGCACCGTCAGCACACTGTTGAGCAAAAATACCCCTTGCTCGGCCCAGTCGGACAAATCCGTACGCGTGCGCACCACGCCTGCGTCGCTATGTAATTCCTTGAAGATATTCTGCAGGCTGGGCTGCGGCGGCTTGCCTTCGGGTATGGAAAAACACAGGCCCATGGCCGCGCCGGGCGTGTGATACGGGTCTTGCCCCAGGATCACCACCTTGACTTGCTCGAACGGCGTCAGGTCGAACGCCCGGAAGATGGTTTTACCCGGCGGATAACACGACCCTGCCGCATACTCTTCCTTCACGAAGGCGGCCAGGCGTTCCCAGTAAGGCTGGGCAAACTCGCCTTCCAGCCGCGCCTTCCACGATGCGTCGATGCGTACGTCCATGCCTCACCTCATCACTTGTCCGTCAATCATGCTTTTTCAACATGCCAGTATAGGACGCCCGGCCGGATGAGGCACATACGATTCGAACAGGCAAAAAAAAAGCCGCCCAGCTCTGCAGCGGGCGGCTTTGATGTGACGCAAAGGGCTTAGAAATTCAGCGCCGATTCCACGCCGGCGCTGTGCGCCTGTTCATCCGCGTGGTACGAGCTGCGCACCATGGCGCCCACGGCAGCGTGGGTGAAGCCCATCTTGTACGCTTCTTCCTCGAACATTTTAAAGACGTCCGGGTGCACGTAGCGGCGCACGGGCAAGTGGCTGTTCGATGGCGCCAGGTATTGGCCGATGGTCAGCATGTCGATGTCGTGCTCGCGCATGTCGCGCATGACTTGCAGGATTTCCTCGTCCGTCTCACCCAGGCCCACCATGATGCCGGACTTGGTTTTCACGTCCGGGTACATGGCCTTGAAATCTTTCAGCAGCTTCAGCGAGTGCATGTAGTCGGACCCGGGACGGGCTTCCTTGTACAGGCGCGGCGCCGTTTCCAGGTTGTGGTTCATGACGTCAGGCAAGCCATCCTTGAACAGGTTCAGGGCTTTTTCCAGGCGGCCGCGGAAGTCGGGCACCAGCACTTCGATGCGGGTGTTCGGCGACAGGGCGCGCGTTTGCTGGATGCACTCGACGAAATGGCCGGCGCCGCCGTCGCGCAAGTCATCGCGGTCGACGGAGGTGATGACGACGTAGTTCAAACGCAGCTTGGCGATGGTTTTCGACAGGTTGGCCGGCTCTTCCTTGTCCAGCGGGTCCGGGCGGCCATGGCCGACGTCGCAGAACGGGCAGCGGCGCGTGCACTTGTCGCCCATGATCATGAAGGTGGCCGTGCCCTTGCCGAAACATTCGCCGATGTTCGGGCAGCTGGCTTCCTCGCACACCGTCACGAGTTTGTTTTCGCGCAGGATGTCCTTGATTTCATAGAAGCGCGTCGATGCCGAGGCGGCCTTGACGCGGATCCAGTCCGGCTTTTTCAGGCGCTCGACTTGCTCGATCGGAATGATCTTGATCGGGATGCGCGAAGTCTTGCTGGCGCCTTTTTGCTTTTCGCTCGGGTTGTACGCGGGAGCGGCAGTAGCGGCGGGGGCGGTGCTGGAAATGGTCTCAGAAGTCATGGCTGCAAGCCCTTGAGGGGCAAAGTTTGGTTTGTTTGCTCAGGCATCCGCTGCCTGAGGCGCGCCTGCGGCGCTGTTTGCTTCGCTTACATCGAGTAATACGGTCAATTCATGGGCCAGGGCCCGCTGCACCTCGGCCAGCGGCACCACGACGCCCATGCTGCGCATGTCCACCGTCTTCAGGCCGGAATAGCCGCACGGGTTAATCCAGGAAAACGGCGCCAGGTCCATCGCCACGTTGAGCGATACGCCATGGTAGGTGCAGCCGTTGCCGCGCACTTTCAACCCCAGCGCGGCGATCTTTGCACCCTTGTCTGGTCCGCCGGCAAGATAGATGCCAGGCGCGCCATCGATGCGCTCGCCAGCGAGATTATACGCCGCCAGCACGTTGATGATGGCTTGCTCGATTTTATGCACGAACTGGCGCGCATACAGCTTGCCGCCCGGCTTGTTGCGGCGCAAGTCCATCAACAGGTAAATCACCACCTGGCCGGGACCGTGGAACGTGACTTCGCCGCCACGGTCCGTCTGCACCACGGGGATCGCGTCAGCTCCCGCCAGCAAATGGCCGCGGTCGGCAGCCAGGCCCAGGGTGAACACGGGCGGATGCTCGACGATCCACAATTCGTCGCGCGTCTCCGTCGTGCGCGCGTCGGTGAAGGCGCGCATGGCGGCAAAGGTGGGCTCGTAATCGACGCGGCCCAGCTCGCGGATCAGCGCCGGTTCGGTTCGGGTGGTGGTCATGACGGATTCTGTAATCAGCTGCCGGCGCCCTGCGGACGCTGCGGCGAAGCCGTGATTATAAGCCAGGCAGCCGTTTCATTCCGGGACGGACTCTGGCAACAGCAGCAATCTGCCCAATTTTTGTGCAGCATGGCGTATCTGGGCCGCATTCAGGGCCGTGTAGCCGAGCAGCACGGCCGGTGCCAGCTTGGCGCTATGGCAAAAATCGCCGAGCGGCTGCAGCGCCAGCCCCTCTTGCGCCGCGCGGGCGCAAAATGCCCGCTCGTCGCTGCCTGGCGGCAGCCACAGCACGCAATGAAAGCCCGCCTGCTGGCCGGAAATGGCGTAGCGGCCGGGGGCCGTCTGCTCGAGGCAGGCCAGCAGCAGGTCGCGCCGCTCCTTGTAGGCCAGCCGCGCCTGGCGCAAATGGCGCACGAAAGCACCGTCTTCCATCCAGGCGGACAGCGCCAGCTGCTCCGTCACGCCCACGGACCTGCCCGTCAACTGCAGGGTGCGCAGCAACTGCGGGCGCAGGGCGGGCGGCAGCACCATGAAGCCCACGCGCAGGCCGGCAAACAGGGTTTTGTTGAAACTGCCACAGTAAATCACGCGCTGGTACTGGTCCAGCGCCTTCAGGGCTGCCAGCGGGGCGCTCTGGTAATTGAATTCGCTGTCGTAATCGTCCTCCACCACCCAGGCGCCGCTGTCGTTCGCCCATTCCAGCAAGGCCAGGCGGCGCGTGACGGACATGGTCACGCCCAGCGGCGACTGGTGCGCCGGCGTCACATACGCGAGGCTGGCGTCCGCATGCGCGGCCAGGGCGGCGCAATCGATGCCTTCGGCGTCGACGGCAATGTCCACCGGCACGGCGCCAGCCAGGGCGAACAGGGCGCGCGCGGCCGGGTAGCCGGGCTCTTCCAGGCAAACCTTGTCGCCATCGCGCACGATGCTGCGCGCCAACAAGTCGATCGCGTGGCGGATGCCGGTCGTGACAACGATGTCTTGCGGGTCGCAGCGGATGCCGCGGTACTTGGCGAGAAAATCGGCGATCTGCTGGCGCAGCTGGGGCAGGCCGGCCGGATCGGCGCTGCACAGCTGTTCCGGCGTGGCGGCGGCCAGGGCCCGCGTGGCGCACTTGGACCAGGCGGCCATGGGGAACAGGCTGGCGTCGGCGCGCCGCGCCACGAAGGGCAAGCCGTCGCGCACACCCGTATCGGACACAGGTATTGGCACGGAAAATGTCCCGGCCGGGGTGGCATCCGCAAATCCTGCCATCAGGAAGCGTTCCGGCACGACGGCGCACACGCGCGTGCCGGAACCGGGCACGCGCGTCACGTACGCCTCAGCATGCAGGCGGTCGAACACGGTTTCGATGGTGCCACGTGACAACTCCCACCGTTCCGCCAGGGTGCGGCTGGACGGCAAACGGCTGCCCGCCGGCAGCATCTTCGTCAGGATGGCCGAGCGCAGCGCTTCATACGCGCCATCCTGCTTGTTGACGCCCGCCTTGTCGAGCCAGCTGGTAGGACGAGGCAAGTCCAGGGCGTGTGGTGATTTTCCTCGCGGCATGATAATCGTCCAAGTGGTCCAATGAGTTTTCTAATGACTGGCACTTCGCATTACACCACAAACATTCTACTCTCACCGTTCCGGTGCGCCAGCGGGGCGCACGCTTGCATGGATCGTGTAAAACAATGCAGAAACAAATCGCTTTATGGGCCTGGGGCGGCATCGTGCTGCTGCTGGTCTGCCTGTCGCGCATCAGCATCGACATCTATCTGCCTTCGCTGCCGGCCATGGCCGATGCCCTGCACGCCAGCGATGCACAGTTGCAACTGACCCTGAGCCTGTTCATGGCCGGCTCGGCCGTCTCGATGCTCGCTTGCGGGCCGCTGGCCGACCGTTACGGGCGCCGCCCCGTGCTGCTGGCCGGCACTTTCATTTATGTGCTCGCCAGCATCGTCTGCACCGTGACCACCGACGTCCACGTGCTGATCGCCGCGCGCGTGCTACAGGCGTTCGGCGGCTGCAGCGGCACCATCATCGGCCGGGTGATGGTGCGCGACCGTTTTGATCCCGCCACGCAGGCGCGCATGCTGGGGAGAATATCGATGGTGATGGGCTTGTCGCCGATCCTGGCGCCGCTGGCCGGCAGCCTGCTCGATGCGGCGTTCGGCTGGCGCGCCGTGTTTGGCGTGCTGTGCCTGCTGGGAGCGCTGTCGCTGGGACTGATCGCCGCATACGTGCCGGAAACCAGGCCGGCCAGCGTCGTTCCCCAGGGAAATACCCTGGCCCTGTACCGGCGCCTGCTGGGCGACGCGTATTTCCTGCGCTATGCGCTGGCCATCGGCTTTGTGTATTGCACGTATTTCCCGTTCATCGCGGAATCGTCCGTGCTGTTGCAAAGGGGCATGCACCTGTCGCCGCGCGCGTATGCGCTGGTGTTCGCGCTGACGGTCAGCGGCTATGTGGCGGGATCGAGCCTGTTCCGCGCGCTAGGACCGCGCCTGGGCGCCGATTACATGCTGGGTGTGGCGGTGCTGATCAATGTGGCGGGCGCGGCCAGCCTGTTACTGGCGGGGACTTTGGCGCCGCAGCACGTGGCGTCGCTGGTGGCGCCCATGCTGCTGGTGATGGTGTCGGTGGGCATGGCCATCCCGGCCTGCCAGCTGGCCGTGCTGCAGCCGTATGGCGATCAGGCGGGCAGCGCCTCGGGCCTGTTCTTCTTCGTGCAGATGCTCATCACGGCCGCCTGCGGCGCCGTCATCGCCGCCATCACGGACGGCAGCGAAAAGCCGCTGCTGTGGGTAACGGCGGCGGCCAGCGCGGCCTTTGCCCTCGTGTGGCGGCTGACGAAACGCCAGCCCGGCCGGGGCAACAGCATGTCTTACATGACGATCTTGACCATCGGGTGGCCCGACAGCGCCATGTACAGGGCGTCGAGCTGCTCGCGGCTGACGGCGCGCACGGTGACGGTCAGGCCCGTGTAATTGCCCTTGCCCGATGGGCGCTCTTCCATGCGGCCCGCGTGGAAGGTCGGATCGTGGCTGATGACCAGTTCCAGCATGGTCGGCGCGAAGTCGACATGCGTCGGGCCCATGATCTTGATGGGAAAGTCGCTCGGGTATTCGATCAGCGATTCGCTGGGAGGAATCGTCACTTCGGTGGGTGGGGTGGTTTGCATGGGAAATCCAATCAGTGCCGGTCAGAACAGACGGCGCAGCGCATAGCGCGCGGCGGCTGCATAAAAACGTATTGTAGCCAACTTTGAGGGCGGCTGCGCCCGTTGCGATGACACACACGGCACGGCAAAAAAAAAGCCAGCTGGGTAAGCTGGCGAAAAACTATTTCGTTTGGACAAAATAGCCGGAAAAGTCAATGCTGTCACTTGGAGGATAAGCAGTGGTCGTACTGTAGACAAACCACGGCGGCTTTACCTCCGGTATGTGACGAACTGCGCATTTTGCGGCTTGAACGTCGATACGGCGCGACAGACGGCACGGCCGTCAGCGCTCCACTTCCTGCATCCGGCCATTACGGCCGGGACCGCCGCGCTCATGGTTGCGCTCACGCGGCGGCATCGGGCGCTCGGCACTGCGCGCCTCCTGTGGCGCACGCGCGGCAGGCGCAGGCATGGCTGGCGGCGGCGCCGTTTGCAGCACTTCGCGGCGGCGGCCACGTTCTGCGCGGTCCGGGCGCGGCGCATCAAATTGGCGTTCCATGACGGGGCGCGGCAGTGGCCGTTCGGCACGGGGCCGCTGCTCGCCACGCCAACCGGGGTGCGCCACCTGGTCTTGCACGGGTGGCAAGGCCGGCATCGCCGGCATCACGGGCTGGGGCGGCACCGGCGGCTGTTGCGGCTGTGCCGGCACGGGCGGGCGGTTCGGCTGCATGGGACGGGGCGCCATATGCGTCTGGCCATCGTCCGTATGCAAGCGGCCAGGGCGGTTGACCCAGTCGCGCCGGAACTCCCTGTCGCCGCGCGGCGCATCGGAAGGACGCTGCCAGTTGCCCGCCGGCGCAGGCGCCGTGCTCAACGGCAAGCTTTGCATGACGGGCGGCGGCATGGTGGTGCGGTTGCGGCGCGGCACGTCGACCGTGCGCGAGCCGCCAAAACGCTCGCCCGGCAGCATCGTCATGCCTGCACGGCGTTCGCGTTCGCCCGCCACAGGGCGGCGCCCTTCGGCGACGCGGTTGATGCGGCGTTCATACTCGGCGCTGGCGCGGTAGCCGGGCACGTAGCGCTCGTGCGGCGACAGGGGAAACCAGCCGACGCCAGGGCGCTGGCCATGCTGCGAACCGCGATCAGGCCTGCCGCCGACCCAGCCCACCAGGGCCGGCGCCCAGGGCACGCGGCCGCGCTCGCGCCCCGGTGCCCAGCCCCAGCGATGGCCCAGCAGCACCCAGCGGCCGTAGTGCGAGGGCGCATAGCCCCACGGCGCATTGTCCACCCAGGTCCAGCCCCACGGCGCGATCCACGTCCAGCGCCCGTCGCTGTACGGCGCCCAGCCGGCCGGCACCGTGCTCGGCAGCCACAAGGGGCCGTATTCCGCGTCGTCCTGCCAGGCACCGTAGCGGTCCAGCTCTTCATAGCCGGTGGTATCGTCCGTGACATAGCGCAAGGCCGGCGCGGCGGCGGGCAAGGCTTCGGGCCAGTTGTCGAAGGCGATCCTCTGCAAGGCGCCCGTGCGCAATTCCTCGTCCGTCAGCTCGGCGCGCTTGCCGGCGCGCAAGGTCACGCTGCCCGTCGCCCCATCCACGTCGGCCGCACCGTCGAGCACGCTGACGATGCTGGTGCCGGGCTGGCGCCCCGCCTCGATGCGCACCCAGCCCGGCTGGGTCAGGATCACGCGGGCCTGGGCCGTGGTCAGCTCGAAGCCGCGCAACGCGTCGGGATTGCGCACGCGCACGCTGACCGTGCCATAGCTGAGATGCAATTTGAAACTGTCGTCATCGAGCTCGCTCACTTCCAGCTCGGAATCGCCATCGAGACGCACGGCGGCCGCGCCCACGCGCAACTCCGCCAGCGCACCGCGCTGGGTGGTCAAACGGTTATCCGTGGTGACGGGCCAGTTCAGCAGGGCGTTTTGCGCCTCGCCATCGCCAGCGCGCACCAGCACCTGCCCTTCGACGGTGGAAATGCGCCCCACGCGGACGGGCGGGTCCTGCGCCAGGGCCAGGGAGCACGCCGACGACAGCAGCACGGCGCACACGGTGTTCAAGAAGGGGGAAGACAGGGTCGGACGCATGGCAGCGCTCCAGGCAGGACGGACAGAGATGAAAGGTAGACAACACCCCGATTACAGTCCTATCGGGCGGGCATCGCAAGCGGGCTTACAAATGTTTGCAACTTGATCTGGCTCAGGATGCCGCCTGGCCACCGCGCTTGACGAAGAACAAGGCCGTGCCGACAGCCATCAGCAAGCCGCCAAAGAAGCGGTTCTGCTTTTTCACGGCCCTGGCATCGCGGAAAAAGCGTTGCATCGACGAAGCCAGGAAGGCATAGCTGTGCATGACGACCTGATCGATCGTGCACATGGTGACGGCCAGGATCAGCAGTTGCGGCAGCAGGGGCGCAGCAGGGCTGATGAATTGCGGCAATACCGCCACCATGAAAATGATGCCTTTCGGATTCGTCACATTGGTCAAAAAACCCGTCAGCACGCGCCGGCCCATGGAGGGCACCACGGCGTCGGCATGCAGGTCGCCCGTCACGGCCACCTTGGCGCGCCACTGCGACAGGCCCAGGTAGATCAGGTACAAGGCGCCCACCGTCTTGACGATATTGAAGGCCACTTCGGAGGCCAGCAGCAAGGAACCGACGCCGGCGCCGGCGATGCCCAGCACCACCAGCAGCCCCAGCTGCAGGCCGAGAATGGTGGCGCTGGCCTTTTTCACCCCGTACGACAGGCCGTGCGACATCGACAGCACGGCGCCCGAGCCGGGCGAGACGGCGATGATGGAGGCGGCGATGACAAAGGTGATCCAGGTGGCGAAGTGCATGCGGTTTCCAAAAAATGGTGACGATGAACAATTTTAACCCGCTCAGTGCGGCCTTGCTGGCCCGCCCTGAGGTAAGATCGCACTCACACACCTCCTTGCCGTACAACCAAGAATAACATCATGAAAAACAACACTTTCCTCGCTCCGCCATGTCCTGCCACCACCGTGGGAGCGCGCTGAGATGGCCGGCTCCAGCCTGCTGGCCCTTCTCGACGACATCGCCAGCATCCTCGACGATGTTTCCCTGATGACCAAGGTAGCCGCCAAGAAGACGGCCGGCGTGCTCGGTGACGACCTGGCCCTGAACGCGCAGCAGGTGGCCGGCGTGCGCGCCGAGCGCGAACTGCCCGTCGTGTGGGCCGTTGCCGTCGGCTCGCTGAAGAACAAGGCCATCCTCGTGCCCGCCGCGCTGGCCATCAGCGCGTTTGCGCCGTGGGCCATCACGCCGCTGCTGATGGTGGGCGGCGCCTACCTGTGCTTCGAAGGCTTCGAAAAGATCGCGCACAAGTATCTGCACCCGGACGACAGCCACAAGGCCGAGCTGGCACAGGCGCTGCGCGACCCGCAGGTCGACCTCGTCGCGCTGGAAAAGGACAAGATCAAGGGCGCCATCCGCACCGATTTCATTTTGTCGGCGGAAATCATCGTCATCGCCCTGGGCACGGTGGCCGCGGCCACCTTCGCCGAGCAGGTGGCCGTCGTCGTCGGCATCGCCCTCATCATGACGGTGGGCGTGTACGGCCTGGTGGCGGGCATCGTCAAGCTCGATGACGCGGGCTTTTACCTGGCGGCGCGCAAGGGCGCGGGCGCGCTGATGGACGGCGTGCGCGGCTTTGGCCGCATGCTCGTGTCGGCGGCGCCGAAACTGATGAAATTTCTCTCCGTCGTGGGCACCCTGGCAATGTTCATGGTCGGCGGCGGCATCCTGACGCACGGCTGGCCGTGGGCCAGCGGCATGCTGCACCATGCGGAAGCAGCCGTCGGCGGCGTGGCCGGCATCGGCCCCGTGCTGGCCGCCGTCACGCCCAGTCTGATCAACGCGGTGGCCGGCCTCATCGCCGGTGGCCTGGTGCTGGCCGGCGTTACGGCCGTGTCGGCTTTATTGCGCATGGTCAAGCCAAGCAAATAAACTTTCTGGTCTGATGGGACGGCAGGCGCATCCGTGCCTGCCGCCCCGGCCATGCCGGCGGCGCTTGCCTGCCCATGGAGACCCTATGCAGACTTCCCCCATCCAACGTCCCAGCAGCGCCTTTATCGGCGCTTCCTGGGCGGCATTGCTGATCGGCGCCATCACCTACCTGTCCGGCCTGTGGAACGCCAGCATGGCGCTCAACGAGAAGGGCTATTACTTCACCATCCTCATGTATGGTCTGTTCGCCGCCATCTCGCTGCAAAAATCCGTGCGCGACCGCGCCGAAGGCATCGCCGTGACGGGCATCTATTTCGGCCTGTGCTGGATTTCCGTGCTGCTGGCCTTGCTGCTGCTCACGGTCGGCTTGTGGAACGCCACCCTGCAGAACAGCGAGAAGGGTTTCTATGCCATGGCATTCCTGCTCAGCCTGTTTGCCGCCGTCGCCGTGCAAAAGAATGTGCGCGACGTGGCGCGTGCCTCGGCCGCCTCGCCCGCCGAGGCACCGGGAACTTAAATAGCAGCAGCACGTCTATTCCTGTATCCATGTCGGGAGAGGATGATGGGCGACCAGCAGAAACGTTTACAGATGGCACTAGAGGCGGCGCACATGGCGATCTGGGATTCGCGCATCGTCGATGGCCAGGTCATCGACGGCACGGTCAGCTGGTCGGCCAAGGGCGCCACCTTGCTGGGCCTGGAAGAGCGCGCGCTGACGCAGCCATTTCGCAGCTTTCTCGACTGCGTGCACACCGGCGACCGCGACAAGGTGATCAAGGTGCTGCAGGACGGCGTGCGCCGGCGCGGCGGCTACGCCCTGCAATACCGCGTCGTCTGGCCCGACGGCAGCGAACACTGGCTGGCGGCCAAGGCGCACATCTTCATGGATGCCGGCGGGAAACCCGAACGCACCCTGGGCATCATCTGGGATATCACCGAACACATGGCGCGCGAGCTCATGATCGCCGAGCGCAAGGAACTGGCCGAAGTGACGCTCAGTTCCATCGGCGACGGCGTCATCACCACCGATCCGCACGGCAAGACGCGCTACCTGAACCGGGTGGCCGAGCAATTGACGGGCTGGAGCAACGAGCTGGCGCAGGGCCGGGACATCGGCCAGACCATGCCGCTGGCCGATGAACGCACGGGCGAAGCACGCGAGCACGTGGCCATGCGCTGCCTGCAACAGCGCCAGGCCATCGGCATTTCGCCCCGCTCGCAACTGATCACGCGCGAAGGGCGGCGCATCGCCATCGAAGAATCGGCCGCGCCCATCTGGTCGCGCGACGGCGACATCCTCGGCGCCGTCGTCGTGTTCCGCGACGTCAGCCACGAGCGCAAGCTGAGTCAGCAACTGTCGTGGCAAGCCACGCACGACGCCCTAACGGGGCTGATCAACCGGCGCGAATTCGAACACCTGGTGGCCGGCGCCCTGCACACGGCCAAGCAGGATGGCCACATGCATGCGCTGCTGTACCTGGACCTGGACCAGTTCAAGGTCATCAACGACACCAGCGGCCATGGCGCCGGCGACGTGCTGCTGCAGCTGCTGGCCAAGATGCTGCAGGCGCGCATGCGCGACAGCGACATCCTGGCGCGCCTCGGCGGCGATGAACTGGGCGTGCTGCTGCCGCACTGTCCGCTCGAGCATGCGCGCCAGATCGGCGAACAGCTGCGCCAGTCCATCCGCGATTTCCGTTTCGCCTGGGATAACCGCAGCTTCGAGCTGGGCGTGAGCATCGGCATCGTGGAAATCAACGAGGACAGCAAGTCCATGAGCGAGCTGCTGAGCGCCGCCGACCAGGCTTGCTACCTGGCCAAGGAGCAGGGCCGCAACCGCATCCATGTCTACCAGGAGTCGGACGTCATGCTGGCGCAGCGGCATGGCGAAATGCTGTGGATCTCGCGCCTGAACGAAGCGTTCGCGCACGATTATTTCCGCCTGTACGCCATGCCCATCGTGCACCTGCACGACAGCCCGGAACACCACGACGAAGTGCTGATCCGCATCCACAACAGCCAGGGCGACCTGATCTTGCCGGGCGCCTTCATTCCGGCCGCCGAACGCTACGACATGATGCTGTCCATCGACCGCTGGGTCATCCGTGCCGTCTGCCACCATATCCAGAGCGTGCGCGACAGCCTGCCGCCTTTGGCCGCGCTGGCGGAAAGCCGGCGCCGCGCACCGGCCCTGTATTCCGTCAACCTGTCGGGCATGTCGCTGGCCGATGCCGGCTTGCACGACTACATCACCGAGCAGTTCGTAGAATTCGCGATTGCCCCCGAGCAAATCTGCTTTGAAATCACGGAAACGGCCGTCATCGCCAACCTGCCCAAGGCGCAGGTGTTCATGCGGCAGCTCAAGGCCCTGGGCTGCCGCTTTTCGCTTGACGACTTCGGCAGCGGTTTTTCCTCGTTCGGCTACCTGAAGGCCCTGCCCGTCGACTATTTGAAGATCGACGGCGTCTTCGTGCGCGACATCGCCACCAATGCCATCAACCGCGCCATGGTGAAGGCCATCAATGAGGTGGGCCACGTGATGGGCTTGAAAACGGTGGCCGAATACGTGGAAGACGATGCCACCCTGGCCGTCATCCGCGAACTGGGCATCGACTACGCGCAAGGCTACGCCGTGGGCAGCCTGCGCCCCCTGACGGCGGGTATCGATTAGCCGCTGCCGACAACCAGTGCCTTTAAAACAATGCCGCATTGCTATCGCTAAATGCGTGCAAGCACGACCAATCTGGAGGATTTTGATCTACATCAATAAATTTGCGCAGGCGACTCCTTACACTGATCTCCATTCTTGCAATCGTGCAAGTCTTACTCACCAATTGCTTGTTTAACTGATCAGGAAGCCGCGACCATGCGACAAAATTTGCCAGTGACTAACCGTGAAGTCCTCGTCCTGGACGATCAGGCCATCGTGTCGAAAACGGATATGAACGGCAATATCGTATATGTGAACCCCTACTTCAGCCAGGTCAGCGGCTTCAGCGAGGCCGAGCTGCTCGGTTCGCCCCAGAACATCGTGCGCCACCCGGACATGCCGGCCGAAGCGTTTGCCGACCTGTGGGCCTCGATCCAGGCCGGCACGCCGTGGACGGGCCTGGTCAAGAACCGCTGCAAGAACGGCGACTTTTACTGGGTGCGCGCCAACGTCACGCCCATCCGCGAAGCGGGCAAGACCATCGGCTACATGTCCGTGCGCGTGAAAGCGGACAAGGACCAGGTCAAGGCGGCCGAAGAAGCCTATGCGGCCATCCGCAACAAGGAAGGCGGCAACATCGTCATCAAGAACGGACAGATCGTGCGCCCGGGCCTGGCGCACCTGCTGCACAACCTGACGCACATGTCGCTCAACCTGCGCATCTGGGCCGCCACCTCCATCGTCAACTGCCTGCAGCTGCTGGTGTGCGTCATCAGCCTGTTCGCCAGCGGCGGCAAGATCACCAATTACGCCATCTTCGGCGCCACCCTGTTCGGCTTCCTGATCAACGTCTTCCTCTGGTACACCTTGCGCATGTCCGTGCTCAAGCCGCTGGGCAAGGCCCTGAACGGCGCGCGGGCCATCGCCGCCGGCGACCTGTCGGGCAGTTTTGAAACGGAAAGCACGGATGAAGTGGGGCAACTGCTGCGCGCGCTGCAACAGATGAACAGCAACCTGATCGCCACCATCCGCGACGTGCGCATCAACGTGGAAACCATGGCCGTGGCCACCAAGCAAATCGCCGTCGGCAATATGGACCTCTCAGGCCGCACGGAATCGCAGGCGGCCAGCCTGGAAGAGACGGCCTCGAGCATCGAGGAATTCTCGTCGACCGTGAAACAGAACGCGGACAACTCGGTGCAGGCGAATGAACTGGCCGTGGCCGCCTCGAAAGTGGCCGTACAGGGCGGCGAGATCGTTTCCGAAGTGATCACCACCATGGACGAGATCAACACTTCGTCGAAGAAGATCGTCGACATCATCGGCCTGATCGAAGGCATCGCCTTCCAGACCAACATCCTGGCCTTGAACGCGGCCGTGGAGGCGGCGCGCGCCGGCGAGCAGGGCAGGGGCTTCGCCGTCGTGGCGGGCGAAGTGCGCAACCTGGCGCAGCGCTCGTCCGTGGCAGCCAAGGATATCAAGCAACTCATTGAAATTTCCGTCGGCAAGGTGGGCGCCGGCATGCTGCAGGTGAACCGCGCCGGCGCCACCATGGAACAAGTGGTCAGCTCCGTCAAGCAGGTGACGGCCATCATGCAGGAAATTTCCATCGCTTCGCGCGAACAGAGCATCGGCGTCGACCAGGTCAACCAGGCCATCGCCCATATGGACCAGGTGACGCAGCAGAACGCGGCCCTGGTGGAAGAAGCCGCCGCGGCCGCCACGCGCCTGGCGGAAGAAGCTGCCAGCCTGTCGCAAGCCGTGAGCCTGTTCAATTTCGGCAAGATGCCGCCACCGCGCCGCGTCGCCATGCCTGGCGGAAAATCGGGTGCCGCGGGCGCCGCGAACGCCGGCAAACCCGCCATGAAACGCCTGGCCGCCTAAACCTTTCAAGACTTCATACACACCATGCCTACACTACTCAGCAGTGCTTCCGCCGACCTGGACGCCGTCGTCGAATTCGACCCGGTCATCATCGGCAAGATGAGCCAGTCCGGCCCGCGCTACACGTCCTATCCGACCGCCGACCGTTTCCATGCCGACTTTGGCTACGGCAACTTCCTCGAAGCGCTGGCCGCCTTGCGCATGCGCGGCGGCCGCCGTCCGCTGTCGCTGTACGTGCATGTGCCGTTCTGCGACACCCTGTGCTACTACTGCGCCTGCAACAAGATCATCACGAAAGACCGCAGCAAGGCCGCCACCTACCTCAGCTATCTGAAACAGGAAATCGCCATGCAGGGCAAGCTGTTTGCCGGCATGAACCAGATCGAGCAGCTACATTTCGGCGGCGGCACACCCACTTACCTGAGCGAAAAGCAGATGGACGAACTGATGGCGCATTTGCGCCAGCATTTCGAGTTCGCGTCCGATGAAGACGGCGAATATTCGATCGAGATCGATCCGCGCACCGTGTCGCGCGAGCGTGTGTTTTCCCTGCGCGCGCAAGGTTTCAACCGCATCAGCCTGGGCGTGCAGGATTTCGACGCCGACGTGCAAAAGGCCGTCAACCGCATCCAGCCGGAAGCGGAGACGGTGGCCATCATGCAGGCGGCGCGCGACGCCGGTTTCCGCTCGATCAGCATCGACCTGATCTACGGCTTGCCCAAGCAAAGCCTGGACACCATGACGGAAACCTTGCGCAAGGTCATTTCCGCCAGCCCCGACCGCATCGCCCTGTACCACTACGCGCACATGCCGCACCTGTTCAAGCCGCAGCGCCGCATCCTCGACGCGGACATGCCCGACAGCGCCACCAAGCTGGCCATGCTGGGCCTGTGCATCGCGCGCCTGACGGCCGCCGGCTATGTCTACATCGGCATGGACCATTTCGCCAAGCCGACGGACGACCTGGCCGTGGCGCAGCGCCAGGGCCGTTTGCACCGCAACTTCCAGGGCTATTCCACGCGCGCGGAAGCGGACCTGATCGCCTGCGGCGTGTCGGCCATCAGTTCCGTCGGCGCCGTCTACAGCCAGAATGAAAAGACGCTCGACGCGTACTATGAAAAGCTCGACGAAGGCGTGCTGCCGATCGCGCGCGGCATCAAGCTCGATACGGACGATTTGTTGCGCCGTATCATCATCCAGATGCTGATGTGCAATTTCGAATTGTCGATCGCCAGCATCGAGCAAGCGCACCCCGTCAAATTCCGCAGCTATTTCGCCGCCGAACTGGACAAGCTGCGCGAACTGGCGCGCGACGGCTTGCTCGTCATCGAGGAAGACTGGCTGACGGTGACGCCGAAAGGGCGCTTGCTGATCCGCAATATCTGCATGGTCTTCGACCGCTACCTGACCCTGGCGCGCGCCAACACGGCGCCCGACGCCGTGCAGCCGCTGCGCTACTCGAAAACGGTGTAGCACAGCGCGATGAATGCCCTCAGCCTCGTGCCCATGTTCCTGGTCGGCCTGGCCGGCAGCGTGCACTGCATCGGCATGTGCGGCGGCATCGTCGGCGCCTTGTCGCTGGGCGGGGGCGCGGCGCCCGTGCGCCCCGTCATTTCCATCGCCGTGGCGCGCCCCGCATTGCAGACAAGCGTGCAAACGAACGTGCTGCGCGTGCTGGCGTACAACGGCGGGCGCATCGGCAGCTACATGCTGGCCGGCGCCATGGCCGGCAGCCTGGCGGGCGCCGGCATGCTGCACCTGGCGTCATTGCAGGTGGCCGGCTACTGGCTGGCCAACCTGATGCTGGTGGCTTTGGGACTGTACCTGATGGATGCCTGGCGCGGCCTGGCCCACCTGGAAGCGGCCGGCAATGTCGTCTGGCGCCGTGTGCGCCCCCTGCTGAAACCGCTGATGCCGATGGATACGCCGTTCAAGGCGCTGGCCGTGGGCGGCCTGTGGGGCTGGGTGCCGTGCGGCATGGTCTACAGCGCGCTGCTGACGGCCATGATGCAAGGTTCTGCCCTGAACGGCGCGGCCGCCATGGCCGCCTTCGGCCTGGGCACCCTGCCCACCCTGCTGGGCATGGGCTTGCTGGGCACGCGCTTGCGCGCGCAGATGCAGCGCCGTCCCGTGCGCATCGCCAGCGGCTTGCTGGTGCTGGGCTTTGGCGTGCTTGGCCTGCTGCGCGCCGCGAATGGCGTGTCGCTGGGCTGGCTCGACGCCCTGTGCGTCACGGGCCATCCATGAAAAGACGCATGAAACCAAACCTATGAATGCTGTTCTACAACCCTCCGCCTGCTTCCATTGCGGCTTGCCCGTCCCGAGCGGTTCCAGCTGGAACGTCACCATCGACGACGTGCCGCGCGCCATGTGCTGCCCCGGCTGCGAAGCGGTGGCGCAAACCATCGTCGACATCGGCCAGAGCGCGTACTACCGCGACCGCGATGAATACGCCGTCAACGCGTTTGATGCCACCCTGATGCCGCCCGAGCTGCGCCTGTACAGCAATGACGATGCACAATTCGCGCGCGACGCCAGCAGCTGCGAAGCGACGCTGTCCGTCGAAGGCATCCGCTGCGCCGCCTGCGTCTGGCTGATCGAGCGCCAGCTGACGCGCCTGCCCGGCGTGCAGGCGGCCAGCCTGAACGTCGCCACGGAGCGCCTGTACGTGCGCTGGAGCCGCGCCGAATGCGAGCCGGGCGACATCCTGCAAGCCGTGCGCCAAGTCGGCTATACGGCCTATCCGTACGACGCCGTGCGCCATGGCGAACGCCTGCAAAAGGCCAGCAAGACCCTGGGCCGCCAGCTGTTCGTGGCCGGCCTGTCGATGATGCAGGTGATGATGTACGTGGCGCCCGCCTATCTGGCCGAGGATGGCACCTTGGACGACAATATGGCCAGCCTGATGCGCTGGGCCAGCCTGCTCCTGACCCTGCCGGCCATCTGCTATTCGGCCATGCCGTTTTTCCAGGGCGCCTGGGCCAGCCTGCGCGCGCGCACCCTGGGCATGGACGTGCCCGTGGCGCTGGGCATCCTGGCGGCCTTCTTCGGCAGCGTGGTGGCGACCTTTACGGGCCGCGGCGAGGTGTATTACGACTCGGCCACGATGTTCATCTTCCTCTTGCTGTGCAGCCGCTATTTCGAGCTGCAGGCGCGCCGCAAGGCCGCCTCGGCCCTCGAGCGCCTGCAGCATGCCTTGCCCGCCTCCGCGTCGCTGATGGCGGGCTTCCCGGACAACCGCGCCACCACGCTGGTGCCGGCCGGCAGCCTGGCCATCGGTGACGTCATCCTGGTGAAACCGGGCGAGGCGATTGCCGCCGACAGCATCATCGTCGAAGGCACGAGCGCGCTCGATTTATCCCTGCTGACGGGCGAGAGCGCGGCGCAGCGCAGGAAAACCGGCGAGCGAGTGCCGGGCGGGGCGATCAACGCCAGCGCGGCGCTCATCTTGCGCGTGCTGAAACCGGCGCGCGAAAGCACCCTGTCCGACCTGTTGAAACTGATCGAACGGGCCGGCAGCGGCAAGCCGCAGATCGCGCAGTGGGCCGACAAGGTCGCCGCCTGGTTCGTGCTGGGCTTGCTGCTGTTTGCCATCGCCGTGTTCGCCTTCTGGAGCTGGCACGACCCGTCGCAGGCGTGGCCCGTGGCCATCGCCGTGCTGGTCGTCTCGTGCCCCTGCGCGCTGTCTCTCGCCACGCCGACGGCGCTGGCGGCGGCCACCGACAGCCTGCTGCGGCGCGGCGTGCTGATCGTCCAGCCGCATGTGCTGGAAACCCTGCACCGCGCCACCCACATCGTCTTCGACAAGACGGGAACCTTGACCCTGGGCCGGCCCGTGCTGCGGCAAATCGAGGGACTCGGCAGCATGAGCGAGGACGCTTGCCTGCAGGTGGCCGCCGCGCTGGAAGCGGGCAGCGCCCATCCGCTGGCGCAGGCCATCCTGGCAGCGGCAGACGGGTTGCCAATACAGCAGCCGCGCGCACATGTAGAGCACTTGCAGGAAGTGCAGGGCCAGGGACTCGAAGGCGTGATCAATGGCGTGCGCTACCGCCTGGGCAACGCGGCCTTTGTCGCCGCCATCGCCGGGCCGCCGCTGGGCGACACGGCCGTCGGCATGCAGGGCATGACGCCGCTGTACCTGGGTACGCAGGGGCGCTGGCTGACGCGCTTCTTACTCAGCGATGCGCTGCGCCCCGAGGCGCGCGACGTCGTCGCGTATTTCCAGCGGCGCGGCAAGCAGGTCGTGCTGCTCAGTGGCGACCAGGAAGCGCTGACGCAAAGCGTGGCGACGGAACTGGGCATCAACACGGCGTGCGGCGAATGCCTGCCCGATGAAAAGCTCGATTTCGTGCAGCAGTTGCAGGCGACGGGCGCCGTGGTGGCGATGGTGGGCGACGGCATCAACGACGCCGCCGTGCTGAGCGGTGCCGACGTGTCCTTCGCCATGGGTTCCGGCGCCGCCCTGGCGCAGGCGCATGCGGATACCGTGCTGCTGTCGAGCCAGTTGGTGTCCGTGCTCGACACGGCGAAAACGGCCGCGCGCAGTATGCGCATCATCCGCGAAAACCTGGGCTGGGCCACCCTGTACAATCTGACGGCCATCCCAGCCGCCGCGCTGGGTTTCCTCAACCCCTGGCTGTCCGGCGTCGGCATGGCTGCCAGCTCGGCCGTCGTCATCGCCAACGCCCTGCGCCTGCGGAAAGCCTGAACATGGAAGCACTCTACCTCCTGATCCCCTTGAGCGTCGTGGTCGTCTTCATCGCCCTGTGGGTGTATTTCACGGCCTCGGACGGCGGCCAGTTCGACGACCTCGTCGGACCGGGCCTGCGCGTGCTGCAGGACGACGATACGACGGCCAAGCCGGCGCCCGGCGAACCGCATCCCTGATTTCACCCGCCCGGATTGCCGGGATCTTGCATGGCTTTTTTGACCGAAATATCACTTTATTTCGATGCCAGTTCGCTACGCTTATTTCATCCGGGGAATTTTGATCCACATCAAAGTTTTTTCGCGGTCAAACACTTACTCTCTGGCCACCATCATAAATAGTAATTCCAGGGAGAGTCTTTGTGGATCAATCGCTGAACTATAACTACAAGATCGTGAAGCAATTCGCGGTCGCTACTGTGGTATGGGGCATCATCGGCATGCTGGTTGGCGTTATCATCGCCGCTCAGCTGGCCTGGCCTGCCCTGAACCTCGACATACCATGGCTGACATACGGACGCTTGCGTCCGCTGCACACGAATGCGGTGATTTTCGCCTTCGGCATCTGCGGCCTGTTCGCCACCTCGTACTACGTTGTCCAGCGCACCTGCCAGGTGCGCCTGTTTTCCGACAAACTGGCCGCCTTCACGTTCTGGGGCTGGCAAGCGGTGATCCTGTGCGCCGTCGTCACCCTGCCCTTGGGCATGACACGCGGCAAGGAATACGCGGAACTGGAATGGCCTATCGCCATCCTCATCGCCGTCGTCTGGATCGCCTACGCCATCGTGTTCTTCGGCACGCTGATCAAGCGCAAGGTCAAGCACATCTACGTGGCCAACTGGTTCTTCGGCGCCTATATCCTGGCCGTGACGATCTTGCACGTGGTCAATGGCGCCGTCATGCCAGCCTCGTTCACCAAGTCGTATTCCGCGTATGCGGGCGTGCAGGACGCGATGATCCAGTGGTGGTACGGCCATAACGCGGTGGGTTTCATCCTGACCGCCGGCTACCTGGGCATGGTGTACTACTTCATCCCGAAACAGGCCGAGCGCCCCGTGTACTCGTACCGTTTGTCGATCGTCCACTTCTGGGCGCTGATCTTCACCTACATGTGGGCCGGCCCGCATCACCTGCACTACACGGCATTGCCTGACTGGACGCAATCGATCGGCATGGTCTTCTCGCTGGTCCTGCTGGCACCAAGCTGGGGCGGCATGATCAACGGCATCATGACCCTGTCGGGCGCCTGGCACAAGCTGCGCACCGATCCGATCCTGAAATTCATGATCGTCTCGCTGTCGTTCTACGGCATCGCCACCTTCGAAGGTCCGATGATGTCGATCAAGACCATCAACTCGCTGTCGCACTACACCGACTGGACCGTTGCCCACGTGCATGCGGGCGCCCTGGGCTGGGTGGGCTTCATCACCATGGGTTCGATCTACTACCTGCTGCCGCGCCTGGCGGGCCGCACGCAGATGCACAGCACGCGCCTGGTCGACGTGCACTTCTGGGTGGCCACCATCGGCATCGTGCTGTACATCGCCGCAATGTGGATCGCCGGCGTGATGCAGGGCCTGATGTGGCGCGCGGTCAATCCGGACGGCACCCTGACCTACACCTTTGTCGAGAGCGTGAAAGCGACGTATCCGTACTACGTGGTGCGCGTGGCCGGTGGCCTGCTGTACCTGTCGGGTATGTGCATCATGGGCTACAACACCTGGATGACGCTGCGCGGCAGCAAACTCCCCGTCGCCCGCATTCCGGAACTGAACGCGGCGCACGCCTGATAGGAGCGAAAGCAAATGAAATTTTCACATGCATGGATTGAAAGAAACCCCTGGCTGCTGATCGCCCTGGTCACGGTGGTGATCAGCATCGGCGGCGCCGTCGAGATCGTTCCCCTGTTCTTCCAGAAGAGCACGACGGAGCCCGTCGCCGGCCTGAAACCGTACTCGCCGCTGCGCCTGGCGGGCCGCGACATCTACGTGCGCGAAGGCTGCTACAACTGCCACTCGCAGATGGTGCGTCCGCTGCGCGCGGAAACGGAACGCTATGGCCACTATTCGGTCGCCGGCGAATTCGTCTACGACCGTCCGTTCCAGTGGGGTTCCAAGCGCACGGGCCCCGACCTGGCCCGCGTGGGCGCGCGCTACAGCGACGAATGGCACCGCACGCACTTGAACAACCCGCGCGACGTGGTGCCCGAGTCGAACATGCCGTCCTACCCCTGGCTGGCGAAGACCAAGCTGGTGCCTGACGAGATCATGCCGAAGATGCGCGCCCTGAAACGCCTGGGCCAGCCGTACAGCGATGAAGAGATCGCCGCCGGCCCCGCGCAGCTGCAGGACAAGACGGAAGAAGACGCCCTGGTCGCCTATCTGCAAGGCCTCGGTACATTAATCAAAACAAGGAATTAGCATGGCAATCGAAAACCTGTTTGACAGCGCCAGCAGCGTCATGACGGTGGTTTCCTTTACGACGTTCGTGGGCATCCTGTGGTGGACGTTCAGCCGCAGCAACAGCGACTTCGACGCGGCGGCACGCCTGCCGTTCGCCGACGACGCGCTCGACTATCCGGCCGAAGCCGAAATGACCCTGGCGAAGGAGCACAACCATGGCTGACTTTACCAATGGCTTCTGGAATATCTATGTGATCGTGCTGTCCCTGCTGGGCATCATCGGCTGCGGCGTGCTGCTGTACTCGCAGTCGAAAGTGAAAGTGGCCGCCGGCGCCCCTGCCGACGGCACCACGGGCCACGTCTGGGACGAGGACTTGAAGGAACTCAATACGCCGATGCCGCGCTGGTGGATGTGGTTGTTCTACATCACCATCGTCTTCGCGCTGGCCTACCTGTTCCTGTACCCGGGCCTGGGCAACTATGCCGGCAGCCTGGGCTGGAAATCGACGGGCCAGTACGAGGAAGAACTGAAGAAGGCGGAAGCCGACTACGGTCCCCTGTTCAACAAGTACCTGAGCCAGGACTTGAAGACGGTGGCCGCCGATCCGCAGGCGCAAGCCATCGGCCAGCGCCTGTTCCTGACCTACTGCGCGCAATGCCACGGTTCGGATGCACGCGGCAACAAGGGCTTCCCCAACCTGACCGACAAGGACTGGCTGTATGGCGGCGAACCCGACGTCATCAAGACCACCATCCTGCACGGCCGCAATGGGCAGATGCCACCGATGGGCGCCGCCCTGGGTTCCGAAAAGGATGTCGAGAACGTGGCCCATTATGTGCTGAGCCTGTCCGGCTCGACCTCGGATCCCGTCAAGTCCGTGCTGGGCAAGGCCAAGTTTGGCGCCTGCATGGCCTGTCATGGCGCCGATGCCAAGGGTAACCAGATGCTCGGCGCGCCGAACCTGACGGACAAGACCTGGCTGTACGGCGGCAGCGCCGATACCATCATGGAAACCGTACGCAAGGGACGCAGCAGCACCATGCCGGCCTTCAGCGATTTCCTCGGCGAATCCAAGGTACACGTGCTGTCGGCGTATGTCTGGAGCCTGTCGAATCCGCAGGCACCCGCAAAGTAAAAATGGAACCTCAAGTCATCAAGATGTATGCGGCCCGCGAGCAAATCTACCCTCGCGAGGCCAAAGGACGCTACGCTACCTGGCGATGGGTATGCGTATGGCTTACCCAGCTGGCGTTCTACGGCTTGCCGTGGTTGACCTGGAATGGCAGGCAAGCCCTGCTGTTCGATTTGACCACGCGCAAGTTCTACATTTTCGGCGTCGTGCTGTGGCCCCAGGATTTCATCTATCTGGCGGCCCTGCTGATCATCTGTGCGTATTTGTTGTTCCTCGTCACGGCCATTGCCGGGCGGGTGTGGTGCGGGTTCTCCTGCCCGCAAACGGTATACACGGAAATTTTCCTGTGGGTCGAACGCCGCATCGAGGGCACGCGCAGCGCGCGCATGGCCCTCGACAAGCAGGGCCCCTCCGTGCGCAAGGCCTTCAAGAAAACGGCCAAGCACCTGGTATGGGGCGCCATCGCCCTGTGGACGGGCTTTACCTTTGTCGGCTACTTCACGCCGATCAAGGAACTGGCGCAGTCGGTGACCACCCTCAATTTCGGCCCCTGGGAATGGTTCTGGGTCTTGTTCTACAGCCTTGCAACCTACGGCAACGCGGGCTGGCTGCGCGAGCAGGTGTGCAAATACATGTGCCCGTACGCGCGCTTCCAGAGCGCCATGTTCGACCAGGACACGCTGATCATCACCTACGATGCCAAGCGCGGCGAACCGCGTGGCGCCATGAGCAAGAAGGCCGGCAACAACGACAAGCTGGGCGATTGCATCGACTGCACCCTGTGCGTGCAGGTGTGTCCGACCGGCATCGATATCCGCAACGGCCTGCAGTATGAATGCATCGGCTGCGCCGCCTGCGTCGATGCCTGCAACAGCGTGATGGACAAGGTCGAGCGGCCGCGTGGCCTGATACGCTACAGCACCGACCATGCGATGGAAAACAACTTCAATTCGAAGCAGATACGCCAGCGCGCCATGCGCCCGCGCGTCTTGATCTACACTTCCATCCTGGCCCTGATCATCATCGCCGTGTGTACCTCGCTGGCCCTGCGCACGCCCCTGAAAATGGACGTGATCCGCGATCGCGGTTCGATGGGGCGCGAAGTGGAGGACGGCATGATCGAAAACGTCTACCGCCTGCAGATCATGAATACGTCCGAGCAAAGCCAGCATTTTAAAATCAGCGCTTCCGGCTTGCCGGGCCTGACCTTGCTGACGCGCGAAGAAGTGACCTTGCAGCCGACGGAAACGCTGGGCTGGCCGATCCGCCTGCGCGTGCCGCACGGCGTCGGCGAGAAGGGCTCGAACAAGATTGCGATCGAATTGCAATCGCTGGACGATCCATCGCTGCATGTGCGTGAAAGCGCGGTATTCATCGTGCCACGTTAACAAGGAAAGGCGGACGGGGACCGGGTGCCCTCGCCGCCGCCACGAAGTTGCAGGAAGGCCGGTCCCCATGCGGGGGCTGGCTGATCAAACAGGAGAAATATCATGTCCGACAGTCTGAAACTGCAAGCACCCGTTGCACCGTGGTACAAGCATCGCTGGCCATGGCTGCTGATGATCGGTCCCGGCCTGTCCGTGGTCGTCGGCAGCTTCATGGGCTATATCGCGTTTACGCAGCCCGATGCGCTGGTGGTGGGCGATTATTACAAGCAGGGCAAGGCGATCAACCAGGATTTGAAGCGCGACACGATCGCCAGCGACCTGGCCATGGATACGCGCCTGTCATATGACGTGGCTGCAGCGCGCCTCAGTGGTTCCGTGCACAGCTTCGGCAAGGCCTATCAGGCGCCGCTGCAGCTGCACCTGGCGCATGCGACCCTGCCCGAAAAGGATATCAAGCTGCTGGTGCAGCCCGATGCGGCCGGCAATTTTTCCGTAGCACTGCCGATGCTCGAGCGCAGCCGCTGGCAAGTGCTGGTGGAAAACGACAAACGCGAGTGGCGCCTGTCCGGCATCTGGACCTGGCCCCTGCAACGCAGCATCGCGCTGCACGCGGATGAAGAGCTTTAACGTACAGCGCCGGGAAAACCGTCGCGAGCGGCAGTGATTTGTGGTTGAGAAGCGCAGCTGTGCTATGCACGGGCGCGCCGATCCAGCGAGCATCGCAGGCCGCAAAGCGCGACGCGCAGCAGGTTTTGACGGTGCTGTTACTTGCAGGTGTCCGTACCGGCCGTAATGGCTTTCAACTTGGCCGGCTGCAGGATTTCGATCTCGCGGTTCGAGACGCGCAGCCAGCCTTCCTTCTTGAATTTCGACAATAAGCGGCTGACGCTTTCGATGGTCAGACCCAGGTAGTTGCCGATTTCCTCGCGCGACATGCGCAGCTGGAAATTGCTGCCCGAATAGCCGCGTGCTTCATAGCGCGATGCCAGGTTGACGATGAAGGCGGCAAAACGCTGGGTCGCCTGCATATTGCCCAGCAATAGCATGACGCTTTGCTCGCGCGTGATTTCCTGGCTCATCATGCGGTGGAAATGACGCAGCAGGGTCGGCATATTGCCCAGCAATTGTTCCAGGCTGGAAAACGGAATTTCACACACTTCGCTGTCTTCCAGCGCCACGGCATTACAGTGGTGGCGGTCGGCGCTGATGGCATCCATGCCCAGCAGTTCACCGGCCATCTGGAAACCCGTCACCTGCTCTTCGCCACCCGGATTGATCTGGTAGGTCTTGAAGTGCCCCAGGCGGATCGCGTACAGGTTCTGGAACGAGTCGCCGATGCGGAACAGCGAGGCCCCACGCACGATCTTGCGGCGGCGGCCGATGATCTGGTCCAGCCTATCCATGTCGCCCACATCAAGGCCCATCGGCAGGCACAATTGATGCATGCTGCAGGTCGAGCATCGTGCACGCAACGCCTCCACGTTCACGGTGGGCAAGGTGGGAGTGAGTAGCGCTTCAGTCATGTCGGTACCTTTTAGAAAATGCAACAACAAGTTTACTGCATACAGCTGCATACAGGGTTGCCGTATGCCAATTTCACCGTAAATTCGGCGAATAAACGACGTCCAGCCTTTAATTATATGGCAACATCGTCAAAAGCCCATACGGGGCGGGCAATTTGCGCGGCGGCGCTTGCCAAGCTGGGGTATTGATAGGAAAATTCCTGACAGCATTATCTGCCGCCTGTGCCGCCCGGCACTGAAAAGGAAATCATGAAGCCTCTCGGCATTAAAGCAAAAGTCGCGCTGGCCACCAGCCTGACCTCGATCGCCATGATCGCGCTGGTCACCATGATCCAGGTGCAGCACATGCGCGACGACTTCACCCGAGTACTGCTGAGCCAGCAGTCATCCCTGATCAGCCGCACCGCTGCCGAGCTCGACGACAAGCT
Source organism: Janthinobacterium sp. PLB04 (assembly GCF_021165895.1). Lineage (NCBI taxonomy): Bacteria > Pseudomonadati > Pseudomonadota > Betaproteobacteria > Burkholderiales > Oxalobacteraceae > Janthinobacterium > Janthinobacterium sp. PLB04. The sequence goes on from NZ_CP088968.1 coordinate 273,611, forward strand.
GGGCATGCTGCTGCAGATTGTCACCCTGACGGCCAGGCAGCAGCCGCCGGAACTGATCGCCCAGCCCGCCAAACTGCGCGAATACTATGCGCGCCGCTCGATGCTGGTGCTGTTCGACGACGTGCTGGTGCTCGATGCGCATGGCGCCATCGTGGCCGACATGCCGGAAGTGGCGGGGCGCGCCGGCATCAACGTCGCCGAGCGCGAGTATTTCCAGACCGTCCTGCGCACGCGCCAGCCCATGATTACCGAGCCGATGCTGGGCAAGTCGAGCGGCATGCCCATCGTGCAGATGGTGGCGCCCGTGCTGGCCGCCGATGGCCAGGTGGCCGGCGTGGTGATCGGCGTGCTGCGCCTGTACAAGGACAATCTGCTGGGCCGCCTGCGCTCGGAAAAGATCGGCAAGAGCGGCTATTACTTCATCCTCACGCGCGGCGCCGTGCCGCGCTATGTGCTGCACCCCGATACCAGCCGTTTGCTGCAGCCGCGCAAGCCGAACGCCAACCTGACGACCACCCAGCTGCTGAAGGAGGATGGCGAAGGCAGCATGGTCAGCACCAACAGCCGCGGCATCACGGCCGTCAACAGCTTCAAGCGCCTGAAATCCGTGAACTGGCTGCTGGCCGCCTCGCTGCCCGTCGAGGATGCCTTCGAACCGTTCGATGGCGTACTGTACCGGCTGGTGCTGTGGAGCATCCTCGCTTCGCTGCTGGCCGCCTTTGTTCTGGGCTTGGTCACCGTACGCCTGCTGTCGCCGCTGGTGCGCCTGCGCGACACCCTGCTGGCCCTGCGCACCAGCGGCAGCCGTTTCACCCCCGTGCCGGTACAGCAGCGCGACGAGATCGGCGAACTGACGGAAGCGTTCAATGGCCTGATGAGCGAACGCGACCGCCTGCAGCAGGAACTCGAAGCGCGCGCGGCGGAGCTGGAGCAGGAACGCGACCGGGCCGAGGCGGCCAACCGCGCAAAGAGCGATTTCGTGGCCAACATGAGCCATGAAATCCGCACGCCCCTCAATGCCGTGCTGGGCATGGTGTATTTGCTGGGCAATACCAGGCTCGACACGGAACAGCGCAAGTACCTGACCATGGTCAGAGTGGCGGGCCAGTCGCTGCTGGGCATCCTCAACGATGTACTCGACTATTCGAAGATCGAGGCGCGCCGCATGGAATTGTCACCCGTCGAATTCGACCTCGACGAAGTCATGAATACCCTGGCCACGACGATGACGATGAATGCGGGCGAAAAGGAACTGGAACTGGCCATCGCCGTCGAGCCCGACGTGCCGCGGCGCCTCGTGGGCGACGCCCAGCGCCTGCAGCAAATTCTCGTCAACCTGGCCGGCAACGCCATCAAGTTTACCGAGAGCGGCGAAGTGGTGGTGGCCGTCAGCCTGGCCGAGAGCGAAAACGGGCGCGCCTGGCTGCGCTTCGAAGTGCGCGACACGGGCATCGGCATGACGGAACTGCAGCAACAGCAGCTGTTTGCCGCGTTTTCGCAGGGCGACCAGAGCATCACGCGGCGCTTCGGCGGCACGGGCCTGGGCCTGGCCATCAGCAAGCAGCTGATCCACATGATGGGCGGCGACATCGCCGTCGCCAGCAGCGAAGGCAAGGGCAGCCGCTTCTGGTTCAGCGTGCCCTTCGAGATGCTGGCGCAGCCGGCCGAAACGCGGCGCACGCCGGCCCTGGGCCAGCTGCGCCTGCTGGTGGCCGACGACAACCGCACCACGCGCGAACTGATCGTCAAGCTGATCGAGGCGTGGGGCTGGCTGGCCGACGAAGTGGACTCCGGCTTTGCCGCCATCGAACTGTACCGCGAACGCCTGGCGCAGCAGCAGCCGTATGACGTGGTGCTGGCCGACTGGCACATGCCCGTGATGGACGGACTGGCCACGGCCAAGGCCATCCGCCAGGCGGCCAGCGGCCAGCGCCAGCCCATCGTGGTGATGGTCAACGCCTTCGCCCGCAACCACCTGGAGGAAATCTCCAGCGCGGCCGAGGCCGATGTCGTGCTGATGAAGCCGATCACGGGCTCCAGCCTGTTCGATGCCCTGCACCAGGCGCTGATCGCCAAGAATGACGGCGGCGAGCAGCGCATCCTGCACCAGCCGCTGGGCACGGAACTGGCCGGCGTGCATTTCCTGCTGGTGGAAGACAATCATTTGAACCAGGCCGTGGCGCGCGGCATCCTCGAACACATGGGCGCCACCCTGGACGTGGTGGGCGACGGCTTGCAAGCCGTGGAACGGCTGCGCACGGAAGCGCTGCGCTACGACATCGTGCTGATGGACATGCAGATGCCCGTCATGGACGGTTTCAGCGCCACCCACATCATCCGCACGGAACTGCGCCTGAACCTGCCCGTGATCGCCATGACGGCCGGCGTGCTGGCGTCCGAGCGCGAGCGCTGCATGACGGCCGGCATCAGCGACTTCATCGCCAAGCCCGTGGTGGTGGAAGAGATGATGGAAGTCATCCTGCGCCACCTGCCCAAGCGCCCGCAAGTGCAGGCGGCCGAGCCGGTACGCGTCGCCGATGAAGAAGTGTTTTCCATGGCGCCGCTGATGCGCGTGATGGGACGCGACGCGAAGGGGCGCGGCGTGCTGCGGCGCATGGTGGAAGACGCGCTGAACAAGGGCATGACGCCCGTGCGCGACGCCGAAACAGCGTTGCAATCGGGCCGCCACAGCGACGTGGCGCGCATCCTGCACGGCGTGCGCGGCTCCGTGGGCACCCTGGGCACGAAACGCCTGATCCGCGCCGCGTTCGCCACCGAGGAAGCCATCGACGCGGGCCGCCTGGACGAGGTGCCGGCGCTGCTGGCGCACACGGCGCAGGAACTGGAGCAGGCGCTGGCGGCGGCGACGGATTGGTTGTCCAGGCTGAAGGATTAAGCTCGTTTGAACCCAAGAGATAAAGGCCGGGGTCGTACCCTCAGGGTACGACCCCAGTCCTTGCTTTGGGTTTAGGCGGGCACGCCCAGAATCACGCTGGATGCCTTGAAGATCGCCGTCACGCTGCTGCCGATGGCGATGCCCAGGTCGGTGCTGCTCTGGTTGGTGATGATGGCGGCGATCGTGCCGCCGCGCGGCAAGTCCAGCACCACTTCCGTGTTGACGGCGCCCGTCTGCACCCGCGTGACGGTGCCGGCCAGCTGGTTGCGCGCGGAAAAGCGCGCGCCTTCGCTGTCCGCCACAAGGATGATGGACGAGGCCTTGATCAGCGCAAACGCTTCCGCGCCCGGCACCAGGCCCAGGCTTGCGCTGCTGCCTTGCGTGACGATGGCGACGATCTGCTGGCCGCCGGGCAATTCCAGGGTGACTTCGTCGTTGACGGCGCCCTGTTTCAGTTCGGCCACCTTGCCCAGGAATTGATTGCGTGCCGTGGTTTTCATGGCCATTCTCCGTATGAGTAAAAGATCGTCGGCGATGCCTTCCGCCTGGCTGCCCAGCTGGCGCAGGTAGCGGGCATGCTCACGCTCGATGATGCGGAAATTGTCGACCAGCTGGCGCCCCCGCTGCGTCAGCCGCGTGCCGCCGCCGCCCTTGCCGCCCGTCAGGCGCTCGACCAGCGGCTCGCCGGCCAGGTTGTTCATCGCGTCGATGGCGTCCCAGGCCGCCTTGTAGCTCATCTTCACAAGCTTGGCCGCCTGCGTGATGGAGCCGCATTCGGCGATAGCGCCCAGCAATTCCACCCGGCCGGCGCCGCCCAGGTTTTCTCCGCCCACCGTCATCCATACCGAGCCTTGCAAGCCGATTTCCGCTGCCGCTGATTTATCCAATGCGTTCACCCAATGCCATGTGTTCTTCCCTGTTATCGATCTGTCCGTCGCGCAAGTACAGCACATGCTCGCCCAGAATGCGCGCATCTTCCGGATCGTGTGTGATCAGGATCATGGGCACGTCCAGGCGCTGCTGCCACTGGCTCAGTTCCAAACGCATTTTGACACGCAGGGCCGGATCGAGGGCGGCAAACGGCTCGTCGAGCAGCAACGCGGCCGGCTCGGCCACGAGCGCCCTCGCCAGCGCCACCCGTTGGCGCTGGCCTCCGGACAACTCGTAGGGAAACTGGTGCGCCAGTTCCTGCAAGTGGAAGGCGTCAAGCCAATGCTCGACCTTCTGCAATTTTTCGCGCGCGCGCGGATTGAACCAGCCCCGCGCCAGGCCAAAGCCCACGTTCTGGCGCACCGTCAGGTGCGGGAACAGCGCGTAATCCTGGAACAGGTAGGCGACATTGCGCTGCTGCGGCGGCAGGTTGATGCCGGCGGCGGCATCGAACAGGGTGCGCCCGTTCAGGCGGATATGGCCCGCGTCAGGCGTGAAGAGTCCGGCAATGGCTTTCAGGGTCATGCTCTTGCCTGCGCCGGACGGGCCATACATGGCGATGCGCTGGCTATCGGACGTGCATTGCACTTGCATGTCGAAGCGGCGTTTGCCGGAGCGCAAGGTGGCGCGAATGTCGAGGTCGAGTTGCATAGGCGTCATCATAGCCGTCATTTGTGCGCGATGCGCCCGGGCGCCAGGCGGCCAGCCGACAACAGCACCACGATGCAGACAAAGGAGATAATCAGGACCAGCGTATTGGCCACGTCATCCTGGCCCGCCTGCACGGCTTCATACACGGCCACCGACAGGGTTTGCGTCTTGCCGGGGATGCTGCCGGCCACCATCAGGGTGGCGCCGAATTCGCCCAGGGCGCGCACAAAGCCCAGCAGCACGCCGGCCAGGATGCCGCGCCAGGCCAGCGGCAAGGTCACGCGAAAGAAGATCGCCATTTCCGAAATGCCCAGCACGCGGGCGGCCTGCTCCAGCTGGCCGTCGACGGCCTCGAAGGCGGCGCGCGCCGGCTTGAAGACGAGGGGAAAGGCGACCACGGTGGAGGCGATCACGGCGCCCTGCCAGGTAAAAATCAGGTTGATGCCGAAGCTGTCCTGCAGCCAGACGCCCAGGGTGCCGCGCCGGCCCAGCAGCACCAGCAGGTAATAGCCGAGTACGGTGGGCGGCATCACCATCGGCAGGGTCAACAGGGCGTCGAGCAGCTCGCGCCCGGGAAAACGCGTGCGCGCCAGCAGATAGCCCGTGCCGATGCCGAGCAACAAATTGAGCGCCGTAGCCCACGCCGCCACCTTGAGCGACAGGGCCAGTGCGGTCCAGGCGATATCCATGCAGGCGCCTACCTGAATTATGGCTTCTTAAAACCGTACTTGGCGAGGATGGCTTGCGCCGGCGCCGTCTGCAGGTAGCTGACGAAGCGCTTCGCTTCGGCGGCATTGCTGCTGCCCTTGATGGTGGCGATCGGATACAGCACGGGCGCGTCCAATGGCACGTCCAGCACCACGTTGACCTTGTCTTTCATGATGGCCGCGTCGGTGGCGTAGACAAAGCCCGCATCGACTTCGCCGCGCGCCACATAGTCGAGCGACTGGCGCACGTTCTGCGTGCCGATGGCTTTCGGCTGCACGGCTTCCCACAGCTTGGCCTTCTTCAGCGCGCCTTCGGAATAACGGCCGACGGGCACGCTGGCCGGATTGGCGATGGCCACGCGGGTCACACTTTTTTGCGTCAGGTCAGCCAGGCTCTTGATGCCCAGCTTGCTATCGTGCGGCACGATCAGCACCAGGCTGTTGCCGACGAAGTCCATGCGGTCGGCCGGCAAGACGAGGCCCTGCTTTTGCGCCGCATCCATGGTTTCCTGGTCGGCCGAAGCAAACACATCGACGGGCGCGCCCTTGACGATCTGTTGCAGCAGCACGCCCGAGGCGGCAAAGTTCAAGGACACCTTGCTGCCCGGATACTGCGCCTCATAGCTTTGCGCCGCATCCTTGAACGCATTCGTCAGGCTGGCCGCGGCCGACACCACCACTTCGCCGGCAAAGGCGGAGCTGGCGGCAGTAGCGAGAAGAGCGGTGCCAAGCAGGCGGGCGAGGGAGGTGAGGCGCATGATCGTATCCTTGTAAGTGAACGGTGACAAGGACCGTAATATACACTTATATATAGCGTTCTGCCATCGCGTGGATCAAGCAATGGCAAATCGGAGAAAGAGGAAAATGCAGCCAGCGCCGGGAAATGGCAGCTGGCTGCGGTATGTCAATACCGCCTGAGAGCAGAGAATCGATCACCTTTTCCCAGCCTCGCAGGCAATGCTTTTTTTGCCCGGGCGATGCAGAACTTGTCTTGATGCATTGTATTTTTACGCCGCCTGCCTGTCTTCCGACATCAGCACAAACCGTTGCGCATAATTTCTTCCCATCGCCATCGATCGCCCTCTGCTCCAGCGGCATGACGACAGGTTCATCACCCATCGCACGCCAGAGCCTATCGCGGTTTCGGGAACGAGCTCCAGCTTCGCAGAGAGTTCATTGCACCTACTCAGTGGCCCCTTCGCAAGCAGCAACTTCGTAATTCCACCGCCCACCGCGGTCCAGGCAGCTATCAATCGACGCTTCCCGCTTGATCCATATTCCGGCAGCAATGAGCACTGCCGCCAGAAGCAAGAGAACGCCTATAAGAAACGGTCGTTTCATCATTTCCTCAATAAGAATTAGACAAACCGTTAGGGCGGAACGTGCTGCACACGGCCTCACACGTCCCTCCTGAGCGTGCCTCTGAGCGGCCTGCCATATTGGCAACTTGATCGGCTGCCGAAGCACTCGCCGGGTCCAATTTCACGTACTGGTCAACCCCCTCGCGGACGTCCGAGATAACGCAAGCTGTCTTCTCACCGACCCATCCCCTCTGAGTTGCTTCGCAGTTGGCTTTGCAGTGGAAGTACTTGTCAGCGCCAATCGTGTTAGCAGTTCGCATGTCATTGTAATTGCGCGTGAAATCACGTGTGGCACCGGAGATCTGATTAGTGAAACCTGGCATGGGCCAAATGCTGCGCATGAAATCCCGGAACGCAACTGCTCCAGCCGGAGGTTCTAGCCCCGTAGGATCAACGAGACTAACTGGATTGCCACTCACATATGCGTAGGTATTGATTCCCCCAGCCAACCCGATCGGATCGCTCTGCAAATACCTTCCCAGCGATGCATCATAGTAGCGGTGCCAGTTGTACCACAGGCCCGATTCGGCATCGTAGTACTGGCTCGGGAAGCCGATATTCAGGCCGCCAATCGTGTCGACGATGACGGCGCGGTCAAATGCGGCATTGGCGGCGCGCCATACAACGGCACCACTGGCATTGCTCATGACTTCGGGACGACCCAGGTGATCGTTATGACTAAAGTAAACCTGGTTGGCACGCGCCAAGCCAATCAGCTCGCCGTTGAACCAGAAATAATGACTGGTTTGCGCTCCCACTTCTGCCAGCAATTCACCGCCTGGACCATAAATGGCTTGCGTGATGCCACCGGCTCCATCTTTTTGCACGCGCTGGTTCAGCGCATTGGTGCGATAGTCTCCGACATAACGGCCATTGACGATCACGCCACGCATGCGGTTGAATCCATCGTAGGTATAGGAACGGCTGCCATCATGGCGCGATTCGCTGGCCAGCGTGCCCACGGGGTTGTAGCTGAAGTTACGAAACTCGCCATTGCCGCTCCATGATGCGAGCCGGTTGCTGCCGCTATCGAGCACGAAACTATAATTGCTGCCTTTCCTGGCCTGGCCTGTACGATTGCCAGCCTGGTCCCAGGAGAAACTCTGATAGTCGATCCGGCGCGTCACCAGTCCTACGCGGTCAGCAGCATCATAGTCAATTCCCTGATTCATATGCTCATTGCCCGAATCGATCATGGCAATGATCTGATTCGTACTGTTATGGCGATATTCCACGTTTTCCACATTGCCGGAAATGCGCGTAATACGGCCATCCGCATCCAGCGTCACTCTGCGCGGTAAATTATTCCCGTAGCGCCATGCATGAGGCTGGCCGCTGACCGGCTGATACAGGACTGAATCAACGAGTTTCGTCCACACACCGGTCGCATTCGTCAACAGTTCACTCACGCGGCCATAAGCATCGTACGAATAAAAGGTACGCGTGCCCGATGGGTAATGGATGCCCTCCAGGCGACCAGCGGCATCATAGTCCCAGACAGTCGTATAGCTGGTGCCGTATATATTATTGACTTGTACAGTGAGCTGCCCAGATGCGTTGTAGGCGTAGCTGGTGTACCCCGTCAGATCCGTGAAACCAGTCAGGCGCCCCTTGCCAAACCGTCCCTCGTCATAGGTAAATTTCTCGGTTTCACCACTATTACTGCGTGATATTTGACGATCCAGACTATCCAGGGTGTAGCGGGTAACTCTGCCATCGGAACGTGTTTCACTTTCCAACCGGCCCGCCGGGTCATAGCCATATGTGGCGGTACCCGTATCTGGACTGACGATGCTGGTCACCTGCCCAAAACCATTATAGGTATAACGCGTTTGCAAGGGGCGCGGATCGGTCACCGATGCCAGCCTGCCTTCGGCATCATAGGCCCTTACGGTTACCCCGCCATCGGCCGCGGTCATCTTGACGAGACGATTCGCGGCGTCATACGCATATGAGGTCGAGCGGCCAGCCGCATCGGTAACGCTCACGAGATTGCCATTGTGATCGTATCGTTTGTCGAAACGCTGACCATTGTTACCAAGCTCGCTGTACGGACGGCCCAGGGTATCCGTTTCCATCGTGGCGCTCAACTCACCGGCAGCAACCGGGACTGGCAGGCCAGCACTCACCTCCGCATGATGCAGGGCGGAACTCACACGCACGCTGTTGTCGGGAACATTCACCGCAATATGCGTGAATTCCCCCAGCGCATTGCCGACATATTCGACCCGGCCGCCGGCAGTGTATTGATACTGCGTCATGCTGCCGTCCGGATAACTGATGGAACGCACCAGGTCGCCCGCATGATAGGCAAGATGCGTCGTCTGGCTGCCATTGAGCGTCGTTGCCAGCAGGCGGCCCATGTCATCGTAAGCATAGGTACTGGCGACACCATTGCTGTCGGTATAGCTCGATGGGCGCCCCATGCCGTCATGGCCTGCCCACGCTTGCTGGTGGCCCAGCGGATTCATCATGCCAGTCAGGTTGCCGCGCGTGTCGTAGTCATAGCGCGTGACTGCGGCGCCACCAGGCAGGCTGCGCGATACTGTCCAGCTCGACATGGTGCTGTTCGGATAAAACGTGTACGTGTGCACGAATTTCTTTTGCTTGCCGGTCTTCAGGTCATCCCAGGTTTCGCTCTCGAGCTTTCCCGACGGGGCCCACGCATGGTAGTAGGTATAGCTGACGCGCAAGTAGGCTACGTTGCCCGCATTGCGGTATTCGGTCTTCTCAATTTCATTCCCATTCCAGCTATGCACGACCGTCTGCGCCGCGCCCGTGCCTGCCGCCGTCGTCTGGCTCAACAGGCGGCCGCCAGCGTCATAGCTGTAATCCGTCTTGTTGCCATTCCAGTCCAGCGTATAGTCGACGTAGCCGTTGGCGTCATACGCGGTGCTGGCGGCCGCCGCGGCGCACGTCGCCGTGCCGGCGCGGGAAACCGATGTCGGCTTCAGCTCGCCACCGATCAGGGCAAACTTGTGGGTGGTCGCTTGTTGACGCGCATCGGTCACCGTCGTTTGATTAGCGCCATAGACGAACGTCTCGCGCTCCTCTCCACCCTCGAGGCCGCTCTCGCTGACCCGGCCATCGGCGAAATACGCATAGCGGCCATGGCGCTGCCCATTGATGCTGATCCCCGTCAACAAAACGGGATTGGCCGTCTCGTAGTGATACTCGCGTACCTCCTGGCTGGCTGGCGCCGTGACCTTGGCGAGCATGCCGCTGGCATGGTATTCATAATTCCAATCATTGCCCGCCGGATCACGCACGCGGCTCACCTTGCCATTGCCGCCCCAGGTGAACTGGATCAGCTGGCCGCTGCTGTTGCTGACACTGGCAAGCTGATTCGGATTGGCGCCGTACTGGAAATTGAGTTGCGCGCCTGCACCTTCCACGATGGAGACAATTGCCCCCACTTTATTGTAGGTATAGGTATTGCCGTTGGCCCACAAGGTCCAACCGGCGCCTGGGGCATACACCATTTCGCCGCTGCGCGCGGACTTTCCGGATAAGTACAAATAAGATTTTGCGCGCGGATCCTGAGGCGAGGGGAACTCGTTCTCTCCGACGAATTGATAATTGGTGGTGCTGCCGGTGGGATCAGTCACCGTCACGGAACGGGGTATGCATCGCCCCGTTCCCGTATTGCCGCAATTCGGTTCCTTCAACCTGGGCACATCCACGTTGGACAGCCACTGTGGTCCGAACAGGGTGCCGACCGCGTGCTTGCTGCGATAGGTCCTCTTCAGCCCCAGGCCGTACAGGCCCAAGGACTGGAAATCCACCTCGGGCTTGATCTTCTCACCGGTGGCAATGACCACCGGGTGCGCCGTCATGGCACCGCAGCGATTGATATTCGTATTGGCATTCGATGGCGCGGCATCGGTGTTGGCGGGGCCTGGCGTGCCGCCACCGCGCGAGGGACGGTCGTAGAGGTCGAACATGTCGCCGGGCCAGCGGCAAAATACACCGCTCATGGCGATGCAGTCTTCATAGGCCTGCCGTTCCCGCTCGGCGGTAACGGTGATGGTGGGCATGGTGTAGCTTTGCGCAAACGGACTCTGGAAGAAGAGAACGAGGAATACTAAAACGAGTTTTTTCTGGAATAGGCTGAACATGAGAGTGAATCGGAGGTATTTTTGGCTAAGCGTCTCAAAGAATGAAACTCCAGCTAACATTGACATGTTAGCACTATATTTCATTGCTTATACGTAATGTCCTTACCGTTTTCAGGCCATTCTTCCATATTCAAAAGACACGGCCCTTTGCAGGCAATGTCGCTGCACATTCCTGATATACTGTATATAAACACAGTATATCGGGGTGAGCCATGGAATTGACGGACAAGCTGGAAATCCTGGCCGATGCGGCCAAGTACGACGCGTCTTGCGCCAGCAGCGGCGCGCCCAAACGCGATTCCATCGGCAAGGACGGCTTTGGCGCCACCTCGGGCATGGGCATTTGCCACAGCTACACGCCGGACGGGCGCTGCGTTTCTCTGCTGAAAGTGCTGCTGACCAATTACTGCCTGTACGATTGCCAGTACTGCGTCAACCGCCGTAGTTCGAACGTGCCGCGCGCGCGGTTTACGGTGGCCGAAGTGGTCAAGCTGACGGCCGACTTTTACCTGCGCAACTATATCGATGGCCTGTTCCTCAGTTCCGGCATCATCCAGTCGGCCGACTATACGATGGAGCAGCTGGTGCAGGTGGCGCGCGAGTTGCGCGAGGTGCACCAGTTCCGCGGCTATATCCACCTGAAAACCATTCCGGACGCCGATCCCGCCCTGATCGCACAGGCGGGCCGCTATGCCGACCGGCTCAGCGTCAACATCGAACTGCCGACGCAAGACAGCGTGCAAAAGCTGGCGCCGGAAAAAAGCGTGCATACGATCAAGCTGGCAATGGGCGCCATCCGCCGCAAGCTCGATGAGAAAGCGGAAGAACCGCGCGCGCCGCGTTTCGCGCCGGCCGGGCAAAGCACGCAGATGATCGTCGGCGCCGACGCCAGCGACGACCAGCAAATCCTCTCCACGGCTGAGACCTTGTACGGCAGCTACAAACTCAAGCGCGTGTATTACTCGGCGTTCAGCCCCATCCCCGACAGCCCGAAAAGCGTGCCGCTGGCGCCGCCGCCCATGCTGCGCGAACACCGGCTGTACCAGGCCGATTTCTTGCTGCGCAGCTATGGTTTCCAGGCCAGCGAACTGCTGCCCGCCACGGGCGGCAACCTGGCGCTCGATATCGATCCGAAATTGGCGTGGGCGCTGGCGCACCGCGAACATTTTCCGCTGGACTTGAACCGCGCGGCGCAGCACATGATCGCCCGCGTGCCCGGCATCGGCCTGCGCAACGCGCAGCGCATCGTCGACCTGCGCCAGTTGCGGCAAGTGCGCTACGCCGACCTGTCGCGCCTGCGCTGCAGCATGAAGAAAATCGCTCCCTTCATCATCACGGCCGACTACTTTCCCGCGCGCGACACCACCGCCTCGGAACACCTGCGCCGCGCCATGGCGGAAGCGCCGCAGCAGATGAATTTGTGGCCGGAGCTGCAGGCCGCATGAGTACGGTGGTGCGGCTGGCGCAATCGTTCGACGAGTGGCGCGCGGCCGCGCGCGAACTGATCGCGCGCGGCGTGCCGCCTGCTGACGTTGCCTGGCAGTCACAGCCTGGTGATGGCGACCTGTTTTCCTCGACGCCAGATGCGACGGATACCAGCGCGCCGTTGCTGCGCCTGCCCCGTTCCCTGGTGGAATTGCTGGAAAGCGCCGCCTGTTTCAACGTGCATGACCGCTGGGCATTCCTGTACCAGGTGCTCTGGCGCTGGCAACTGGACCAGCACGATGTACTTTCTCCCGCCGACGCGGACGGTGCGCGCCTGCATGCCATGGCCAAGGCCGTGCGCCGCGAAGAGCACGACATGCATGCGTATGTACGTTTCCGCGAGCGGGCGGAAAGTGAGGGCGCACCACGCTTTGTCGCCTGGTTCGAGCCCACGCACGACGTGCTGCCGCAGGTGGCGCGCCATTTCGCCCGCCGCATGGGATCTGCCAGCTGGATGATCGCCACGCCCGCCGCCAGCATGCTGTGGGATGGCACGACCTTGCATGCGGGACCGGCCCTGCTGAGCGGAGCGGCCGATATCGACGATGCGGGCGAAGCCCTGTGGCTGACCTACTACCGCAGCATCTTCAATCCGGCCCGCGTGAATGCGGATTTGCTGCACAGCCATATCCCCTCGCGCTTCTGGAAAAACTTGCCCGAAGGCGCCATCGTGCCCGCCATGCTCAGCGGCGCCGCCAATGGCGAACGGCGCACGGGCCAGACGGCCAGCGTGGGCCAGCGCAGCGGCGCCACCATGATCCCGGTCTCCGCCGAGCGCGCCCAGCCCGCGCGCGAACTGCCCACCACCCTGGACCAATGCCGCCGCTGCACGCTGTGGCAGCACGCCACGCAAGCCGTGCCCGGCGCCGGGCCGCCACAGGCGCGCATCATGCTGGTGGGCGAGCAGCCGGGCGACCAGGAAGACCTGGCAGGCTTGCCCTTCGTGGGCCCGGCTGGCGCGCTGTTGGACCAGGCGCTGCGGGAAGCGGGCATGGCGCGCGACAGTATTTACCTGACCAATGCCGTCAAGCATTTCAAGTGGGAACCACGCGGCAAGCGCCGCCTGCACAAGACGCCAGCGCAGCGCGAGATCCTCGCCTGCCATGGCTGGCTGGAACAGGAATTGGCCAGCGTAAAACCGCAAGTGATCGTGGCGCTGGGCAGCACGGCATTGAAGTCCATCCTGCAAGACGGCGCGGCAAGCATGACGCCGCTGGTCGGCACGCCCATCCGGCACGATGGACGCTGGGTGGTCGCCGTATATCACCCCTCGTACGTGCTGCGCGCGCCCGATGCGGCGAGCCGGCGGCAGGCTTACGAAGTGATCGTGGCGGGGTTGCGGCAGGCGCTGCTGCTAGGGCAGGATAGCCATTACAGCGTTGAAGCCGGCACTTCCTGCCCCTCATCGCGCCGCGCATAGCGTTGCGCGATCACGGCGCAGATCATCAGCTGAATCTGGTGGAACAGCATCAGCGGCAAGATCACCATGCCCAGCGAACGGGTGGAAAACAGCACCTTGGCCATCGGCACGCCGCTGGCCAGGCTTTTCTTCGAGGCGCAAAAGACGATGGCGATTTCGTCTTCCTTGTTGAAACCCAGGCGGCGGCTGATGAAGGTGGAAATACCCAGCACCAGCGCCAGCAGCAGCAGGCTGATCAAGCCCAGGGCGACCAGGGTTTCCACCGAAATCGTATGCCACAGGCCTTCGCTGACGGCTTCGCTGAAGGCCGTGTAGACCACCAGCAAGATCGAACCCTGGTCGACATATTTCAGGGTGGCTTTATGGCGGTCGACCCAGCGGCCGATCCAGCGGCGCAGGAACTGGCCGGCCAGGAATGGCAGCAGCAGCTGCATGACGATGGACAGCACGGCGTCCACCGACGACTTGCTTTCCGCGCCCTTGGCCACCAGCAAGCCCACCAGGATGGGGGCGAGGAAGATGCCGATGAAGTTCGAGGCCGAGGCGCTGCAGATGGCGGCCGGCACGTTGCCGCGCGCCATGGCCGTCATGGCGATCGAGGATTGCACAGTGGAGGGCAGCGCGCACAGGAACAAAATGCCCATGTACAGGTCGGGCGTGAGGAAGGTCAGCGCCAGCGGACGCAGGGCCAGGCCCAGCAGCGGAAACAGGACAAAGGTGCTGGCCAGCACCAGCAAGTGCAGCCGCCAGTGCATGGCGCCGGCCACCACGGCTTCGCGCGACAGCTTGGCGCCATGCAGGAAGAACAGGGCGCCGATGGCAACAGTGGTGATGTTGCCGAAGACCACGGCCGTCTGGCCCGTGCAGGGCAGGAATGTGGCCAGCCCCACGGTGACGAGCAGGGCGATGGTGAAATTATCGGGTTTCAGATTGCGCAACAGGGCAGCGGGGGAAAAAGAAGACATGCGGTAGCCTGGTAACGGCGCAGCCTTGCAACAGCATGCTGTGCCGGGGATGACAAACAGCGCCGGGAGCGGCGCCAGTACTGGCTATTCTACCTGTATTGCCCAATTCCTTGCCTGATGGCATGGCCTGGCTTTTCGGCGCAAACCGGACAGACAAAAAAAATGCCCTGTCCGCAGACAGGGCAACCCGGAGTAAAGTACAGCGCGAGGCGTTACCGCGCGGGGATTAACCGGCGGCTTTGACTTTCAGCTCGTTCTTGATTTCTTTCACGCCGCTCACGGAAGCGACGATCTGCACGACGCGGTCACCCGCTTCGGCGCTCGGCACGTCGCCCGACAGGACGACCACACCTTGCTGGGTTGCTACCTTGACTGGCAGGGCAGCGGCTTGCGCATCGGCGCTCAGGGCGGCCTTGGCCGAGGAAGTGATGGTTTCATCAGGGACGGCAGCGGCAGCGTTGGCGGCCACGACGGTGTCAGCAGGAGCTTGTGCTTTTGGGGCGGAGTCAGCTGCATGCGAAGCGGTGATCGAGGCGCCCGACAGTACGATAGCGGCAACCAGGGTATTGAACAGTTTCGATGTTTGCATGGTAGTTCCTCTCAATGAAGTTAAAAGCTTCTTACTTGGATAAAGCAACACTTTGAAGCGTCACATCTACCCATACAGCAAGCACCGTGCCAGCTTTTAAATTTCCTTGAAAATCAACGACTTACACTCGAACTCGATTTCTCCAGCCCGTTTCAGACGGATCTGGCCGGAAAAACGGGGCTTTTTGTCGCCTGACAGCGACAGCTTGTGGCAATACCGTCAATGTTTTACGCCAAGCCCCTGATTTTCAACGCTTTATTTTTGTCGCTATTCAGCGACAGGGTCGCCGTCAAGCCGGAACAGGGCCGGCGTCAGCTCGTATTTCTGTAATAAACGATAGAACTCCGTGCGGTTGCGGTCGGCCAGGCGGGCCGCGTCGGCCACGTTGCCGTCCGTCAGACGCAGCAATTGAATCAGGTAGTCGCGCTCGAAGCGCTGCTTGGCTTCGTTGTAGCTGAGCGCCTCCAAGGACGGCACGCGCAGCGCGCGCTGCACCAGGGACAAGGGCACCAGCGGCGCCGTGGCCAGCGCGCACACTTGCTCAACGACATTGACCAACTGGCGCACATTGCCGGGCCATGGCGCGGCCACCAGGGCAGTCAAGGCATCGGGCGCGAAGCCATTCAGGGGTTTCTGGTACTTGGCCGCCAGCTTCTGCAGGAAATGGTTCGCCAGCAGGGAGATATCTTCGCGGCGCTCGGCCAGCGGCGGCAGGATCAAGGTCACCACGTTCAGGCGGTAATACAAGTCTTCGCGGAATTGCCCCTCCTGCATGGCCACGTCCAGGTCACGGTGCGTGGCGGACAGGAGCCGCACGTCGACCGGACGCGTCTGGTCGGCGCCCACGGGGCGTACGGCCCGCTCCTGCAGCACGCGCAGCAGTTTCACCTGCAGCGGCAAGGGCATGTCGCCGATCTCATCTAAAAACAGGGTGCCGCCATCGGCCGCCTGGAACAAGCCTTCGCGGTTGCCGACGGCCCCCGTAAATGAGCCTTTCACGTGGCCAAACAGTTCCGATTCCAGCAGCTGCTCGGGAATGGCGCCGCAGTTGACGGCAATGAACGGCGCCTTGGCGCGGCGGCTGGCGTTGTGCAGGGCACGCGCCAGCAATTCCTTGCCCGTGCCGGAGGGTCCGCGGATCAGGATGCTGGCGTCCGATCCCGCCACCAGCTTGGCTTCGGCCAGCAGTTCGGCCATCTGCGAACTGCGGCTGATCAGCTCGGCACGCCAGCTCTCGTCACCGGACGCTGCGGCCGGCATGACGGTGGACAAGTTGATGGCATACGCCACTTTTTCCATCAGCAGCTTGCCGTCGAACGGCTTTGTCAGATACGCAAACGCGCCGCGCGCCGTCGCGTCGACGGCGTCGGGGATGGTACCGTGCGCCGTCAAGAGAATCACGGGCAGGGCCGAATGCTGGCGGCGGATTTCATCGAACAAGGCCAGGCCGTCGCGGCCCGGTAATTGCACGTCGGTAATGACCAAGGCCGGCAATTCCACGGCCAGGCGCGCCAGTGCCGCTTCCGCGCTGCCCACGGCCGTGACCCGATAGTTGCCCGCCTTCAGGCGGATGGTCAGCAGGCGCAGCAGGTCGGGATCGTCGTCGACCAATAGAATGTGGGCGTGCTCGCTCATTTCGGCGCTCCCGCGGCGGGGCGCACGGACAGGCTGCGCTCGATGTTTTTCAGTGCTTCCAGTTTTTCATTGAGCTGGTCGATGCGGCGCTGGGCGTCGCGCAACTGCGTGTTGAGCTTGTCGAGGCTCTCATCCTGGCGGCGCAGCTCCGCATACTGGCTGCCGAGCAATTGCGCCAACGGTGCCAGCAATTGCGCGTCCTTGCCCGTGGCCGTGGCCAGCGGTTCCAGCAAGGCTTGCGCGCGGGCCAGGTCGCCGGGACCGCGCAAGGCCGCTTGCAGCATGGCGCGGCGCAGCGTGTTGTGCGGCGCGTGATCGGCCTTGGCCAGGTCCAGCTGCGCTTTCACCAGTTCCGACGGCGTCATCAGGCGCAAGGCGCCTTGATACGCGAGCAATTCGGTCAGCTGGGGATCGGCCACCACCACCACGCGCGGCGGCGTTTGCACCAGCACGGGCGTCTGGATGGGGGGCTTGGCGGCGCAAGCGCCCAACAGCAGCGCGCTGGCGGCCATGCCGGCCAGGGAAATTCTCGTCATCATAAGGGCAGTTCTATCCGAAAATGCGCGCCGGCGGGGCGCGGTAAAAGAGTGACGCTGCCATCGTGGGCGGCGATATATTCGCGCACGATGGACAGGCCGATGCCATTGCCGTTGCGCGCGCCGGCCGCCTGGCGCACTCCCTGGTAAAACGGTTCAAAAATCCGCGCGGCATCCTCGGGCGCCACGCCGGCTCCCTCGTCGATGCAGTCGATGCGCACGCGGCCGCCTTCGCAAGACAGGGTAAACCGTACGGTGCCGCCTTCCGGGCTGAAGCGCACGGCATTCGACAGCAGGTTCGCCAAGGCCGTCGCCAGCTTGTCGCGGTCGGCCTGCACGATCAGCGACTCGCCCTGCACCTCGACCGTCAAACGGCGCGCCAGCCATTGCAGGCGCTGCCCGGCCACCACATCTTGCAGCAAGACCAGCAGATCGACCTTGCTGTGCGCCAGGTGCTGGGCGTCAAAAGCGGCGGTATTGTAGCGCAGCAAGTCTTCGATCTGGGTTTGCAGCGAGGCCGTGTTTTGCTGCAGGATGCCGGCGATTTCGCGCTGGCTGTCGCTGAGCTTGCCGGCCACCTCGTCTTCCAGCAAGGCCACGCCTTCGCGCAGGGCTGCCAGCGGGGTTTTCAACTCATGCGAAATGTGGCGCAGAAAACGCTCCTTGTCGGCATCGAGATCGGCCAGGCGCTGGCGCAGCCAGTCGAGCTGCTGGCCCAGGCGGCGCGTATCGGCCGGTCCGCCGACGACGATGGGCTGGTCGTAGCGCTTGTCGCCCAGGCGCTCGATGGCCGTCTCGATGCGACGCAGCGGGCGCGACAGCAAGAAGCCAAAGCAGGTGGCCAGCACGGCCGCCAGCAGCACGGCGCCGCCCACCAGTACGCCCAGCAGGCGGCGCTGGCGTTCCAGCTCGGCCAGCAGGGCGTCGTTGCGGCTGCCGATTTCCGTCTTGCTTTCGCGCGCCAGGCTGTCATTGATCTGCGTCATGCGGGCAAACGCGCGGTACACGACGGCATGGCCATCGCGCTTGCGGCGCTTACCCGCTTGCAAGACTTCCCACGCCGATTGCGCCTGCACCGTCCATTCGTCGGCCAGCTGGGGAGCGAACTCGGGCGTGGCCCGGTTCAGCACTTGCAGCGCCGCCGTCGCTTCGTCGCGGGCCGCCGCGTAGCGCTCGCGGAACACGGGGTCGTCGAGCACGAGGAATTGGCGTGCGCTGCGTTCCATGGCCAGCGTGCGCTCGGACAGGCGCTGCGACTGTTCCGTCAAGGCAATCGCCTGCGCCGCCGTCTCGCGCCCCAGCCGCGCCAGGTGTTCCAGGGTCAGCAAGGCTTGCACGGAGGTGGCCGTCAAAATGCCCGTCGTCAAAATGAAGGCGGCAAATAACAGTTGGCGAAAGGAAAGTCGGGACAAGGTAGGCGCCTTCGGGTCAGTCTGGACAGTAAAAGGCGCATGGTACGCTAAGCTTTCATTCGGAGACGCCACCCACTCTGGAATGATCAATTTTACAACACTGTCGCTTTTCCAGCCGCCAGCAAGGCCCCGGCGGCGGCGCACGAATACTCCTAGTACAATAGGGAAAAGCTTCATACAGGCATCAAACTGGGACCCGCCCTGGCATTGCGCCAGTTTGCCCCCATATGTGATGCAGCCCCACCGACACTCCGAATCACCTACCGCAGAGATCCCATACCGCATGAGCACATTTGAAAAAGTCAGCAGCAACTTCATTCCAGTCTTGCAGGCAACCATCGAACAATATGTCGAGCCAGCAACGGGCATGCGCCATATCCACATGCATACCGAGCAGGCTGAGATGGTGTTCCTGGTGGCCTTTCCCACTGTGCCGGAAGTGAGCGACGGGCGCGCCCACATCCTCGAGCACCTGGCCTTGTGCGGCTCGTCCCGCTACCCGGTGCGCGACCCCTTCTTCTCGATGCTGCGCCGCTCGACGGCCACGTTCATGAATGCGATGACCTATCCGGACCGCACCGTGTACCCGTTCGCCAGCACCGACCGCAAGGATTTCTTCAACTTGCTCGACGTCTACCTGGACGCGGCCTTCTTCCCGAACCTCGATTACCTGAATTTCCGCCAGGAAGGCTGGCGCCATGCGTTCGAAGGCGACAAGCTGGTGTACCAGGGCATCGTCTTCAATGAAATGAAGGGCGCTTTCAACAGCCCCATGCGCGCGCTCGACAGCGGCATCGCCAGCGCCTTGCTCAAGGGTACGACGTATGAAGTGGAGTCGGGCGGCGATCCGCTGGTGATCCCGGAACTGACGCATGCCATGCTGAAAGAATTCCACGCCAGCCACTACCATCCGTCGCAAGCCGTGATCATGACCGCCGGCAATATCGAAGCGTCGGCCGTGCAGGAACAAGTCGCCGAGCGCGTGCTGTCCAAGCTCAGCGGCTTTAGCCCGCGCCGCCTGCCACAACTGGCGCCCGCGTGGACCGCGCCGCAGGAAAACGTGGTGAAAATTCCGTCGCAGGAAGCGCGCGACGATGAGTTCGGCCTGCAATTCGCCTGGCTGATGGGCGAGTCGAGCGACCCCATCGCGTACTACCACGCGCATCTGCTGTCGCACGGCTTGCTGGGCGAATCGTCGGCGCCCGTCATGCGCGCCATGGAATCGGCCGGCTATGGCCGCCCATCGGACATGAATGGCCGCGACGCGGGCATCCGCCAGATGGTGTTCCACATCGGCATGGAAGGTTTAACCCAAGAACAGATCGCCGATGCGCACCAGCGCATCTGGACAGCCCTGGAAGAAACGGCGCAAGAGGGTATTCCCGCCGCCGTGCTGCACGCTGCCTTGCGCGACATCAAGTACAGCCAGCGCGAAATCAGCAGCGGCCGCATGCCATACGGCCTGGGCCGCTTGCTGCACGCCTTGCCGCTGGCCATGTACGGCGGCGACGTGATGGACGCGTTCGACAACGCGGCCATCCTGGAAACCCTGGAACAGCAGATCGAGGACCCGGAATTCTTCAAGCAGCTGGTGCGCGAGCTGATCGCCAATCCGACCCGTTTGACGACCCACGTGGTGCCCGACAGCGCCTACTTCACGGACCGCGCCGCGCAGGAAGACGCCAAGCTGGCGGCCCTGCAAGCGACGCTGACGGACGCCGAACGCGAGCACATCATCGCCGAGTCCGCCGCGCTGGAAGCGCATCAGCAGCTGCCATCGAATTCCGAAGTCTTGCCGCGCATCCGCCCCGGCGACGTCAGCGCCTTGCCGCGCCCGGCCCTGCCGATTCCCCCGGCCGTCGACGGCGCCGTGGCGTTCAGTATCGCCTCGAACGGCATCAGCTATGCCAACGTGCTGTACGACGTGTCGAACCTGCCGGAAGCGTCATGGCCCTGGCTGCGCCTGTACACGGACCTGGCGCCGGAACTGGGCGTGGGCGACATGTCGTTCGACGATGCCAGCGCCTGGCGCCAGAGCATGGTTCCCTCGTTCCACATCGGCCTGGAAGCCATTCCCCGCCCGCAACAAGCGATGCGCGTGGAATTGTCGTTCTCGGCCAGCGGCTTGCGTGAAGAACACGCGGCGATCGCCGCCGTGCTGTCGGCCTGGATCGCCAAGCCCCGCTTCGATGAAGAAGAGCGCCTGGCTTTCCTGATCGAAAGCCTGGTGCAGGACAAACTCTCCAGCCTGGCCGAATCGGGCAACCGCTACGCCATGCTGGCCGCGGCGGCACCGCTGTCGCCCACGCGCCGCTTCGACGACATCGTCGGCGGCCCGGCAGCGCTGCCGTTCTACCGCCGCTTGCAGCAATTGAGCAAGACGTCGGCAGGCTTGCAGGAAATCGCCCGCGAACTCGACACCCTGCACGCGCACATCATCGCCCAGCAGCCGACCGTGCTGTGCGCAGGCCTGGAGCAAGATGGCATCACCCTGGCCCGCTTGCTGGAATTGCCAGCAGCCAGCACCGATGTCACGACGCCAAGCGACACGGCAACGCCAACTGCCTTGCCGCTGGCCAACACGGCCCTGCATGCGACGAGCCAGATCAACCATTGCTTCGTGTCCTGGGCCGTGCCTGGCGTGCACAACCCGGACGCGTCCGCCCTTGCCGTGGCCGCCGAACTGATGACCAACCAGGTGCTGCATACGGCCCTGCGCGAAAAAGGCGGCGCGTATGGCGGCAGCGCCAGCTATGCGGCCGGCGCCGGCACGTTTACGTTGAGCTCCTACCGCGATCCGCGCCTGGCCGGCACGTACGCCGACTTCGGCACGACCCTGGATCAAATCCTCGACGGCGATTTCTCGCAGGAACAAGTGGAAGAAGCCATCATCTGCGTCATCAAGGGCCTCGACAAGCCGCACTCGCCATACGCGGAAGCGCTGACGGCGTGGAACATGCAGCAGCGCGGTACGACGGAAGCCGTGCGCCAGCAATTCCGCACCGGCGTGCTCAATTGCACCCTGGCGCAGATCAAGGCTGTCACGCGCACCTGGCTGAAGAACGGCCAACCGAGCCGCGCCGCGTTTGCGGGCAACACGACGCAAGACCTGGCCGGCCTGGAAGTGGTCGATTTATTGGCGCTGGCCAGCTAAGGCGTGGGCTTAACAAGTGTTTTGACGTGGCTGTTGCAACGCCTGACAAAACCGTAGCGAGCGGCAGTGATTTGTGGCCGAGAAGCGCAACCGTACTTCTAGTACGGTGAGCATCGCCGGCCGCAAAGCGCGACGCGCAGTAGGTTTGGTCAGGCGTTTCCAGGTACAGAATTAGGTTCCATGTACATCAACTCCCACTGATGTCCATCCAGGTCCTGGAAACTGTGGCCATACATGAAGCCGAAATCCATCGGCTCCTTGTAGATGCTGCCGCCCGCCTGGACGGCCTTCGCCACCAGCTCATCGACTTCGCCGCGGCTCTCGGCCGACAGGCACACGAGCACTTCCGTCGCCACCTTGGTATCGCACAGCTGCTTGAGCGTAAATTGCAGGAATTTGTCGTGCGTCAACAGCATCACGAAGATGTCGTCGGCAACGATCATGCACGTCGCCGTTTCATCCGTGAAATGGGCGTTGAAACTGAAGCCCAGCGCCGTGAAGAACGTCACGGAACGTTCCAGCGACTGGACGGGCAGATTGACAAAGATTTTGCGGGCCATCATGTCTCCTTGTGGGTCGTATGAGTGTGCTGCCCGCCGATTCTACACCGGCTTTTTACGTGCCAGCGCGTCCCACGGTCTTCGGCGCGTAGCCGAAATAGCGGCTGAACGCGGCGCTGAAATTGGACGGATGACGATAGCCCGTTTGCCAGCCCGCTTGCGCCACCTGGCAACCATTTTCCAGCAGTAACTTTGCCCGCTGCATGCGCAGCGCCAGCAGGGTGCGCTGCGGACTGTCGTTGTAGCGGTAGCGCCATCCCTGCTTGAGCTTGAACAGGCTCAGCCCCACTTGCGCGCACAGGTAATCGAGCGTGAGGTCTTGCGCCATCTGCTCCTGCATCAACGCATGGGCACGCTCCAGCTTGATCATCTCGGCCTCGGGCCAGCGCGGCGCGGGAGCGGACGCGGGCGCCGGGCGCAGTGCCCGCAACTGTTCCGCCAGGACACTGAGCACGCCGATATGCACGGCCAGCGGGTCCGTCGCGCGCAACAGCGCCCGCGCCTGCAGGGCGGAGGCCGCCGTGGTGGCCGCATGCGCCAGCTGGCGCGCGCCTCCGTTGGGCAGCAGGGATGCCAGGCCCTCCGGCCAGTAGCGCGCCAGCGCGTCTTCAGCGACCAGCACGCGCAATTGCGCCGCCCGTTGATTCGCCTCGAAACGCCGCTCGCCGCTGACGTGGCGAAACGCCGTCACCGTCGTATGGCCCCCCCGGAAACGCAATTGTTCGCCATCGCGCGTCGTGTAGCCGGACACGCCGTCCAGGCCGATGGTGATCACCATGCCGCCCGCATCGTCATGCTTCGATTGCTCGACGAGCGCCAGCCGCGGGCGGTAATCGGAATGCACGAGCAGCAAGCCCTGATCGACCTGGCGCTGGTCGGCGCGGCACTCGCCCATGCCGGGATCAAGCTGGCGCCGCGTCCAGCCTGCCGCTTCCCTGTCCTGTTCCATCATCGCTCCTCCTGTTTTCCCGCGCGCCGTCGCGCATACGAAATGCACCGGGTCGCATACAAATGCAAATGATAATTATTCTCATTGTTGCATAAAATAGCGTTATGCACACCTCGTGCCCACTACGCCGAAAGGAAGCACCATGCCGTTCACCTCACAACACGCCTTGCAACCCTACTGGGACCTGGCCGTCGCCCCCGTGCAGGCGGACGGGCTTGCCGCCGCCCTGGAACTGGGCATTTTTGAACTGCTGGCCACGCCGCACACGCCGGCGCAGCTGGCCGACACCCTGTCGCTGCACGCGCCGCACACGGCCCTGCTGCTGGAATTACTCTGGAGCATGCAGGTGCTGGAACGCGATGCGGCCGATGGCGAGGCGCAGCGCTACCGCTGCACGGCCGCCACCTTGCAGTATTTCTGCCGCACCTCCGTTGCCTTTTGCGGCGACGCCTGGCTGTACCGGCTGCATGCGCTGCGCCATTTCGCCACGCAGCTGAGTACGCTGGTGCGCGAGGGTGGCAAAGCCGCACCGTACAACACGGCGACTGGGGTCAACTGGGCCGCTGCCGCGCAGCAGCAAATTGGCCAGGAACAACGCGCCGTCACCATGCGCGCGGCCCTGTCCGTGATGCAGCGCATCGCCCCGTTTGCAGACGGCCTCACGCCGCTGCGCCTGCTTGATGTGGGTGGCGGCCCGGGCTGGGTTGCCATTGCACTGGCACAAGCCCATGCGGGCTTGCACGGCTGCGTTTTCGACTGGCCGGAAACGGTGGCCGTGGCGGCCGCCAACATCGCCCATGCGCAACTATCGGACCGGCTGGAGACGCTGGGTGGCGACCTGGACAGTGACGATATCGGCAGTGGCTACGATCTGATCTGGTGCTCGTCCGTGCTGCATTTCGTGCCCGACATGGCGGCGGCCTTGCGCAAGATCCATGCAGCCTTGAAACCCGGAGGCGTGTTCGTCTGCGTGCAGGCGGAAATCGCCCCGGCAGCCGGCGACGCGGCGCGCGTGCTGCCGTATTACTTGCCGATGCGCATGCTGGGCCGCACGGTGACGCGCCAGGGAGAATTGGCGCAGTTGTTGCGCGACACGGGCTGGCGGCAAGTGGAGCAATACAGCGCCAGCGATTTCCCCATGGCGCCCGTGCAGGTGCTGATTGCGCGCACTTGAATTTCAGGCGTTTTCAATCGCCCCATTCTGCAGCGACTCGATGATCAGGCTGGCCAGCCGCTCGACGGGCGGCCTCGGCACGCTGGAGGCGCGCAGCAGCTCCAGCGACAACGGGGGCAGGGCGGGCAAGCCCGCCGCCACGTGATCGAGCGCGCGCACGGTTGAGGGCAAGCCCAGGCCCGTGCGCACCGTCACGCCCAACCCGGCGGCGGCCGCCGCCCACAGACCGGCCAGGCTGGGGCTGGTAAACGCCGTGCGCCAGGCGATGCCAGCATGATCCAGCGCCTGCGTAGCGCAGCGCTGGAACAGGCAGTCGCGATCGAACGCAATGAGCGGCAACGGTTCGCCCGACTCGGGCCGCCAGGCCAGGCTGGACGAAGCGATCCAGCGCATGGCCGGTTCGGCAATATGCTGGCGCTGCTGCGACGGGTACTCGGCCACGTCGGCGATGCACGCGCCGCCCCACAGCAGGGCCAGGTCCAGCTGGCCCATGGCCAGGCCTTGCATCAAGGCCGTGTTGCGCGCCACGTGCGCCTCGATGCGCACCTTCGGATGCGCGCGGGCAAAGCGCCCCAGCACGTCGGGTAGCAAGGCTTCGCCAAAATCCTCTTGCAGGCCCAGCCGGATCCAGCCTTCCAGTTCCGCGCCGCGCAAGGCGACGGCCGCCTCGTCGTTGAGTTCCAGCAAACGGCGCGCATAGCCGAGCAAGACTTCGCCGGCCGGCGTCAGCGCCAGTCCACGGCCATCCTTGCGGAACAGGGGCATGCCCGCCTGCTCCTCGAGTTTTTTCAGCTGTGCGCTGACGGCCGAAGTGGAACGGCCCACCTTGTCCGCCGCGCGGGCAAAGCTGCCCAGCTCGATGCCAGCCACATAGCTGCGCAAGAAGGCGATGTCGAAATTCAGCAAGCTCATGGCGTGACGGAGATTGTCCTGTTTTATGGGATGGTGACTGGTAAATTATCTGATATTCAGAATGATCGTACTGCGCAACACTGTCAGGGTCAACCACTTTCCCGTCCATGCCATGACCACCAGCTGCCCAGCCGTTCCTGTTCCTGTCCCTGTCCCCGTCACCGCGCCCACGTCGGGCAATGCCCACCGCTGGAAGGTGCTGGCCGTCGGCGTGGCCGCCAATGCCAGCTTTTCCGCCGCCGCCAACGGCATGCCCACCACGGCCATCTGGCTGCGCAGCGGCTATCACCTGAGCAATACGGAACTGGGCGTGGCGCTGGGCGCCATGGGCTTGGGCGTGGCCCTGACCGAATTGCCATGGGGCATGGCCACCGACCGCTGGGGCGACCGCCCTGTGCTGCTGACCGGCTTGCTGGGGACCATGCTGGCACTATTGACCTTGCTGCTATGGATCACCCCGACTGAGGGCACGGTGCCACCGCTATGGGCGCTGGCGGCCGGACTGGCGCTGGTCGGCGTGCTGGGCGGCAGCGTGAATGGCGCCAGCGGGCGCGCCGTGATGCGCTGGTTCGGCGCCGGCGAACGGGGTTTCGCCATGAGCATCCGCCAGACGGCCGTGCCCCTGGGCGGCGGTCTCGGCGCCCTCGTCCTGCCCAGCCTGGCATCGCGCTATGGCTTCATGCCCGTGTTTGGCGCCCTGGCCCTCGTATGCGCCCTGTCGGCGTTTTTTACGTGGCGCTGGATGCATGATCCCGATTTCTCTGCCGAGGCTGCCACAGGGCCGCATAACGCGTCCACGGGCCTGATGGAGGTCAAGCCTGCGCCGCCCTTGCGGAATCGTAAAGTCTGGCGCATGGTGGCCGCCATCGGCTTGCTGTGCGTGCCGCAATTTGCCGTGCTCAGCTTCGCCACCGTCTTCCTGCACGACCATGGCCACCTGGGCCTGGCGGCCATCACGGCCGTGATGGTGGCCCTGCAGGCGGGCGCCATGGTGATGCGCATCTGGAGCGGACACCACACGGACCGCCACGCGAACCGGCCCGCCTGGCTGCGCGGCTCGGCCCTGGTGGCGCTGGCCTCGTTCATTGTGCTTGGATGCATCGCCTGGCTGGACGCGCCAGGCTGGCTGTTGATGGCCGCCGTGGTGGCTGCCGGCATCGCCGTATCCGCCTGGCATGGCGTGGCCTACACGGAGCTGGCCACGGAAGCGGGCGGCGCCAACGCGGGCACGGCCCTGGGCATGGCAAACACGGCGGTCTACGTGGGGCTGTTCCTTACGCCGATCGCCATCCCGCACCTGCTGGCGGCCAGCAGCTGGCCCGTCGTGTGGTGGCTGGCGGGGCTGGTGGCGCTGTGCACCTGGCCCCTGTTTCCCAAGGCTTAGGGCAAGACAGAAATGCGGTAGACGCAGCGCATGGCATTGGCCAGCACATGCTGCTCGCGCACGATACTGGCGCCTGGCCCCACCACTTCCTGGAACAGCTGCAATTCGGAGCGGCAAAAGCCCTGGCAGGTGCGCGCGGCGGCGCAGATGGGGCAGTGGTCTTCGATCAGCAGCCAGTCGTCGCCGTCCGCTTCCACGCGCGCCATATAGCCCTCTTCATCGCGCACGGCCGCCAGCTGCTGCAAGCGCGTGGGCAAATCCGGCGCCGAGCACGCCAACGCATACGCGCTGCGGCTTTCCTCCTCGCGCTGGGTGATGAGTTTATCCAGCCCCGCTTCGCCGAACAGCTGGCGCACCGAGCCGATCAGCTTGATCGTCAGCTGCGCATGCGTGTCGGGAAAGCGCGCATTGCCCGCCTCCGTCAAGACCCAGTTCTGGCGCGGCCGTCCGGCGCCCGCCTGCGCTTCCTGGCGCCCCTCGATGAGGCCCGCCGCCACCAGCTTTTGCACTTGCTGGCGCGCCGCCTCGCCCGTCATGTCCAGCGTCTTGGCCAGGGTCGCCGTGGAGACGGGTCCCTTGGTCTTGATGAAATACAGGATGCGCTCCGTCGTTTGCGGCGCTTCGCTATTATCCAAACGTTTACTTGTGTAATTCATTTCGCTCAACTATCATGGGGCCAGTTAACCAACTAATTGCTTGCATAATAGGCCGGTAGCTCCCCGCTGTCGAGGAGTTTCCACGTCCGCGTGCCGGCAAGACACTCTTTGGACTGGAATCCCATGCAGCTGCAGCACTCCATCTGGCTGTTTCACGCCATCCTCGCCACCGGCCTGGCCATCTGGCTCACCCTGGCCGCCATCAACAACCTGCACGCCTTCCACGGCTCCGTCTGGGCCATCGGCAACACCATGCGCATGGACCCGCTGCGCCAGGACCCGACCATCCAGACGCCGCTGCTGCGCCGCGCGCTCACATCCTTGAGCTTGCATCGGCTGTCGCTGGGCGTGGTGCTGACGCTGCAACTGCTGGCAGCCATCGCCGCCTGGACGGGCGTAGCGCTGTTTGCCGGCGACGGCCTGGCCGCTGCCTTGCCCTGGCTGAATCTGGCCTTGTGCGCCATGGCCACATTTTTGCT
Source organism: Janthinobacterium sp. PLB04 (assembly GCF_021165895.1). Classification (NCBI taxonomy): domain Bacteria; kingdom Pseudomonadati; phylum Pseudomonadota; class Betaproteobacteria; order Burkholderiales; family Oxalobacteraceae; genus Janthinobacterium; species Janthinobacterium sp. PLB04. The sequence continues at coordinate 301,584 of NZ_CP088968.1, forward strand.
GCTGATGCACCTGGGCGGCCTGTGGTTCGGCTACTGGATCGCACAGGAAGGCTTGCAGACGACGCATCTGGTGCTGCTGCTGTGGACCATCGCCCTGTTTGTACTTTTCAACGCGCAGCGGACCTGATCAGCCTCCGCTGCGCCTCTTCTCCCTTTGACTGCAGTAAAGGACTTCATCATGAATACGAAAATCGTCGGCGCCTCCGCGCTGGCCATCACCCTGGCCGTCGCCGGTGCCGCGCTGTATCCGCGTGCCGACTCGCATGCGGCCGATGCCGCCGCCTATCCTGCCACCAAGGTGGCGCTGGTCCCCGTCGTGCTGGGCACGCAGGAACGCTACTTCGCCGGCGTGGGCGAACTGGAAGCGGCGCGCCAGGTGCAGGTGGCGGCTGAGACGGGCGGGCGCGTCACGCAGATCCGTTTCGAGTCGGGGCAGACCGTGCCCGCCGGCGCCATCCTGGTGCAGCTGAATGACGCGCCAGAACAGGCGGCCCTGCTGCGCCAGCGCGCGCAGCTGAAAAACGCGGAAAGCAGCCATGCCCGCACGGTGCAGATGGTCAAGGAAAAGGCGGCCACGCAGGAGCAGCTCGACACGGCCCTGGCCGCCCGCGACGCAGCCCTGGGCGACGTGCGCCAGACGGAAGCGCTGATCGCGCAAAAGACCATCCGCGCGCCGTTCGCCGGGCAGCTGGGCATCCGCAAGGTGCACGCGGGCCAGTACCTGAACGCGGCCGACACGGTGGCCAGCCTGATCGACACGAAGTCGCTGATGGTGAACTTCGCCCTCGATGAACAGAGCAGCGCGAAGCTGGCGCCAGGCCAGGCCGTGCAAGTGCTGGTGGACGCCTATCCCGATGACATCTTCACGGCGAAGATCAACGCCATCGACCCGCTGATCGCCCGCTCGCGCATGGTGCAGGTACAGGCGGCATTGAGCAATCCCCGCGGCGCGCTGAAAGCGGGCATGTATGCGAATGTGCGTGTGGCGCGCGAGGCAGGCCAGCAACTGACGGTGCCGGAAACGGCGGTGACCTACAGCGCGTATGGCGACACCGTGTTCGTCGCGCAGCAGGAAGGAAAACAGCCGCTCACCGTCAAGCGCGTGGGCGTGAAACTGGGCGAGCGGGCCGGGGGCCGGGTCGCCATTCTTGACGGCTTGCGCGAAGGCCAGCGGGTGGTCGCCTCGGGCCAGCTGAAACTGGCCGACGGCATGGCAGTGCAAGCCGTGGCCAATACCCTGGACGAGGCCAAGCGCGCCGCGCCCAAGGCCGGCTCGTAAGGGAAGGCCATCACCATGAAATTTACCGATTTATTCGTACGCCGCCCCGTGCTGGCGCTGGTGATCAGCACATTGATCCTGATGCTGGGCGTGATCGCCATCCTGCAGCTGCCGATCCGCCAATATCCGATGCTCGAATCGTCCACCATCACGGTGAAAACCACGTATCCGGGCGCCTCGGCGGAACTGATGCAGGGTTTTGTCACGCAGCCCATCGCGCAAGCCGTATCGTCGGTGGAAGGCATCGATTACCTGACCTCGTCGTCGGTGCAGGGCAGCAGCACGGTCACCGTGCGCATGGAGCTGAACCGCGATTCCACGCAGGCGCTGACGGAAGTCATGGCCAAGGTCAACCAGGTGCGCTACAAGCTGCCCGAAGGCGCGTTTGACCCCGTCATCGAGCGCTCGGCCGGCGATTCCTCGGCCGTCGCCTATGTCGGCTTTGCCAGCGAGAGCGTGTCCGCGCCCGCGCTGACGGACTACCTGGCGCGCGTGGTGCAACCGATGTTCGCCACCATCGACGGCGTGGCCAAGGTCGACGTGTATGGCGGCCAGCAGCTGGCCATGCGATTGTGGATCGATCCGGCCAAGCTGGCCGCGCGCGGCTTGACGGCGGCCGACGTGGCCGACGCCGTGCGGCGCAATAACTACCAGGCGGCGCCCGGCAAGGTGAAAGGACAATTCGTCGTCTCGAACATCAGCGTCAACACGGACCTGACCAGCGTGGCGGAGTTCCGCGACATGGTCATCCGCAAGGGCGGCGATGACAGTGCTGCCCTGGTGCGCCTGAAGGATGTGGGCACGGTGGAACTGGGTGCGGCCGCCACGGAGACGAGCGGCATCATGGACGGCGTGCCGGCCGTGTATCTGGGCCTGTCGCCCACGCCAGGCGGCAACCCGCTGGTGATCGTCGACGGCATCAGGAAGCTGCTGCCGGAGATCCAGAAAACCCTGCCACCCGGCGTGAAGGTCGAGCTGGCATTCGAGACGGCACGCTTCATCCAGTCGTCCATCGACGAGGTGGCGCATACGCTGCTCGAAGCGCTGCTCATCGTCGTCATCGTCATCTACCTGTGCATGGGTTCCCTGCGCTCCGTGCTGATTCCCGTCGTGACCATCCCGCTGTCGATGCTGGGCGCGGCGGCGCTGATGCTGGCCTTCGGTTTCAGCATCAATCTGCTCACCTTGCTGGCGATGGTGCTGGCCGTGGGCCTGGTGGTCGATGACGCCATCGTCGTGGTGGAAAACGTGCACCGGCATATCGAGGAAGGCAAGACGCCCGTGGCGGCCGCGCTGGTGGGCGCGCGCGAAGTGGCCGGACCCGTCATCGCCATGACGATCACGCTGGCGGCCGTGTATGCGCCGATCGGCATGATGGGGGGACTGACTGGCGCGCTGTTCAAGGAATTTGCGCTGACCCTGGCCGGCGCCGTGGTGGTGTCGGGCGTGGTGGCGCTGACCTTGTCTCCCGTAATGAGCTCCCTGCTGCTGCAGCCGAAACAGACGGAAGGGCGCATGGCACGCGCCGCCGAGCATTTCTTCGAAGGCTTGACCTCGCGCTATGCGCGCCTGCTGGACCGCTCCCTGCACCACCGCTGGCTGAGCGCCGGTTTCGCCGCGCTGGTGATGGTCAGTCTGCCGTTTTTGTACCTGCTGCCGCAGCGCGAACTGGCGCCGGCGGAAGACCAGGCCAGCGTGCTGACGGCGATCAAGGCGCCGCAGCATGCCAACCTCGATTACGTGGAACGCTTTTCCTACAAGCTCGATGCCATCTACAAGAATATCCCCGAAACGGACTCGCGCTGGATCATCAACGGCGGCGAAGGCCCGGCATCGAGCATCGGCGGCATCAACCTGACGCCGTGGGCCGAGCGTTCGCGCAATGCGGCCGTCATCCAGGCGGAATTACAGCACGCCGTGGGCGACGTGGAAGGCACCAGCATCTTCGCCTTCCAGCTGGCGCCCTTGCCGGGATCGAGCGGCGGCTTGCCCGTGCAGATGGTCTTGCGCAGCGCGCAGGATTACGCCACCCTGTTCCGCACCATGGAAGACGTCAAGCAGCGCGCACGCGACAGCGGCCTGTTTGCCGTCGTCGACAGCGACCTCGATTACAACAACCCCGTCGTGAAAGTACGCGTGGACCGTTCCAAGGCGAACAGCCTGGGCATCCGCATGCAGGACATCGGCGAATCGCTGGCCGTGCTGGTGGGCGAGAATTATTTGAACCGCTTCGGCATGGATGGCCGCGCCTACGACGTCATCGCGCAAAGCCCGCGCGAACAGAGATTGACGGCGCAAGCCCTGACGCAGCAGTACGTACGCGCCGACGACGGCAGCCTGCTGCCCCTGTCCGCCGTGGTGTCCGTGACGGAACAGATCGAGCCGAACATGCTGACCCAGTTCAACCAGCAAAATGCGGCCACCTTCCAGGGCGTACCGGCGCCGGGCGTGACCCTGGGCGACGCCGTCGCCTTCCTCGATGGTGTCGCCAAGACCCTGCCGCCGGGCTTCAGCTACGACTGGCAGTCCGATGCGCGCCAGTTCGCCACGGAAGGCAATGCCCTGCTGCTGGCCTTTTTGGCGGCCGTCGTCGTCATCTACCTGGTGCTGGCGGCGCAGTATGAAAGCCTGACGGACCCGCTGATCATCCTGATCACCGTGCCGCTGTCGATCTGCGGCGCCCTGATTCCGCTGGCCCTCGGCTACGCCACCGTCAACATCTACACGCAGATCGGCCTCGTGACCCTGATCGGCTTGATCAGCAAGCACGGCATCCTGATGGTGGAGTTTGCCAATGAATTGCAGGTACATGAACAGCTCGACCGCATCACGGCCATCCGCAAGGCGGCGCAGATCCGCTTGCGCCCGATTTTGATGACGACGGCCGCCATGGTGGTGGGCCTGGTGCCGCTGCTGTTCGCTTCCGGCGCCGGCGCCAACAGCCGCTTCGGGCTGGGCGTGGTGATCGTCTCGGGCATGTTGATCGGCACCTTCTTCACCCTGTTCGTGCTGCCCACCGTGTACACCTTTCTGGCCCGCCGCCACACGGCCGACCATGCCACGCCGCGCGCGCGCGACCTGTCCCAGGCGCTGAAGGAATCCCCATGAAAAATTACCGCTATCTTGTCTCCCTTTTCCCCCTGCTGGCCGGCTGCGCCGTCAGCCCCGCCTATGTCACGCCGGGCACGCCCGCCATCACCCTGGCCAGCCCGCAGCAGGCGCAATTCGCACCCGGTGCAAGCGCCGTCAGCGAGGCCGCCTGGTGGACGTTTTTCGACGATGCGCGCCTGTCGCAGCTGATCGCCAGCGCGCTCGAACACAACCTCGATATCGTCCAGGCGCAAGCGAACCTGCTGGCCGCGCGCGCCGTCTTCGACGAACGCCGGCTCGATGAGCTGCCTGCCGTCACCAGCCACGCGGGATGGCAACGCCAGGTGCGACAGGACACACCCGATAGCCGCGCCGCCAGCGCCAGCACGCGCGTGGGTTTCGACGCGCAATGGGAGATCGACCTGTTCGGCCGCCTGGCCCATATCAGCCGCTCGGCGCAGGCGCGCGCCGAAGCGGTGCAGGCGGACTTGCGGCAAGTGCAGCTGACGATCGCCGCCGAGGTGGCGCGCAATTACTACGAGGCGCTGGGCTACCAGCAAAACCTGGCGCTGACGCAGGCGCAGGTGCACAGCTGGCGCGACACCGTCGCCCTGATCGATGCGCGCATCCGTGCCGGCAGCGGCTTGCCGGAAGAGCGCCACAACGCGCTGGCCAACCTGGCCCGCAGCGAGGCGATGCTGCCGCCATTGCAGGCGGGATTGCGCCAGGCGCAGTACCGGCTCGATGTGCTGAGCGGCCAGGCGCCGGGCGCCATTTCGCTGGCGACCATGCCGCGCCAGGAAGCGCTGCTGGCGGGCCAGCTGCCGCTCGGCGACGTGAACCGCCTGATCAAGCAGCGGCCCGACGTGGTGCGTGCCGAGCGCCTGCTGGCCGCCTCCAGCGAAGACGTGGGGGCCGCCACGGCCGACCTGTATCCGCGCCTGAGCCTGGGCGGCTTTTTGGGCTTCTTTGCGCTGCGCGGCAGCGGCGTGTTCGACGGCGGCGCGCGCGCCTTCGAGGTGGCGCCCTCCGTCAGCTATCCGGCCTTCCGCCTCGGCAGCGTCAAGGCGCGCTTGCGCGGCACGCAGGCCGAAGCGCAAGGCGCGCTGGCGCGCTATGAACAAACGATGTTATTGGCGCAGGAAGACGTGGAAAATGCCGTCACGCAGCTGGCGCAAAACCAGACGCGATTGGCTTCCCTGCTGGAATCGGCACGCCACGGCAACGCGGCCCTCGGCATCGCCAGCACGCGCTATCAGGGCGGTTCCGGCAGCTACCAGGCCGTACTGGAAAACCAGCGCGCCTTGTACGATATCCGGCGCGAAGCGCTGCTGGCGGAAACGGCGTCCTATATCGATGCGATTGCCCTGTACAAGGCGCTGGGATGGGGGCAAACTATGTGATCTTTTTAGCTCGGAAAGGCACGTAATGTTCACGCAAGGCAGCTGGCTCAATCCACCGGAAAACTGGTCCGCCGACGGCGCGCAATTGCGCGTGACGACGGATGCCAACACGGATTTCTGGCGCAAGACCGCGTATGGGTTTATCCGCGACAGCGGCCACTTTTTCGGCACTGACATCGAAGGCGATTTCACGGCGCAGCTGCATGTGGCGGCGCAGTACGCAGCGCTGTACGACCAGGCGGGAATGATGGTGCGCATCGACGCGGAAAACTGGATCAAATGCGGCGTCGAATTTTCCGACGGCCAGTTACTGTTGAGCACTGTGCTGACAGTGGACACATCGGATTGGGCCGTCAGCATCGCTCCCGCCATGCCGGACGGTTTCTGGCTGCGCGTGACGGTGGAAAAGGGTGTGATCCGGGTGCAGTATTCGACCGATGGCAAGCTGTGGCCGCTGCTGCGCCTGGCGCCATTTCCCGAGGCCAGCAGCTACCTTGTCGGGCCCATGTGCTGCACGCCGGAACGCGCCGGCCTCGAGGTCGCGTTTTCGCAATTTACGGTGGGCCCGGCCCAGCGCAAGGACTTGCACGACCTCACTTGAGTGCCCGTGTGTGCATGGCGGATCAGACGGCGGAATCCGTCCACTGATTCTCGATGCACCATTGCCGCACATCGGCGATCAGTTGCGCTGAAACGGGCTGGAGTCCCGGGAGTTTTTTCTCGTATTTACGGATGCTGGCGGCAAAAAAAGTGAAGAAAGCGGTGCCGATCAATTTGCGTTGCCCAGGCGTGTCTTTTTTCACCGGCACGAAGTCTTCCTCTTCCATGGCGATATCGAGGCCGAACATTTTGTCGCTGGCGTAATAGCGGCAGAATGTTTTTCGCTGCAAGTCTTTTGGCACGCAGCGCAGGCAGACAAACAATTCCCAGTCGAGATCAGGATATTTTTCTTCCATCAAGGGACCAAGCTGCCGCAGTTCATGACCAATGTCAAAGACCTTGGTCCAGCTTGGCGAGTCCGATGTCGTGTCTATGCGCATCTTTGTTTTCTCCGAGTGCAAGAACCGCATGATACGCGCATCGTCCTTCAGGCAGCGCGCGTGCCACCACGTGGCAAGATCAATCCGCCCGCGCCAGCCACGTCTCGTGCAAATGGCGCCACAGCAAGGCGCCATCCGGCGTTTTCTCATACACGACGGTCGACAGCCGCTCGGTATTTTCTCCACCGGGCAGCGACTGGAACTCGCGGTAAGACACGGTGGCGCCGGCAGCGCTGTCCTGGATCAATGCCAGGTCGGAAATACGCATGAGCAGGCCCGGACGGCTGCCGCCGGCGCCCTGGAAAAACGCCGTCAAGCCGGCATGATCGAGCTGTTTTCCGCCGGGTGACACCATCGTGAAAGCGGGCGAAAATCGCGCCAGCAAATCAGCGCAATGTTCCGGCGCCGTGGCCTCGCCGGAAAGCCATGTGCGGATCAGCACATGCGTGGATAACACGTCGTCAAAACAGGGATTCGTTGTCTTCATTTTTTGCTTGCTCCATGGTGATGTAAAAGGTCGAGAACGGCGCGGTTATCGATGCGCATGCACAGTGCCAGAGGCAGCACGCACGAGGCGGCGGCCAGCGCAAAGCACCAGTGAAAGACCCGCGCCGCGCGCGCATGCAGGGCAGGGTCGTCCAGGGTGGCGATGCCCTGCGCCGCCAGCAAGCCATTCAGAAGTACGCTGAGCAGCGCCACGCCCAGGCAAAAGCCCAGCTGGCGGTTGATATTCCACACGGCGCTGGCCTGGCTCAGTTGCGTATCCGGTGTGCGCAAGAACGCCGTACTTTGCGCCGTGCTGCTGCACAAGCCGCCGCCAAAACCCATCACGGCATATGCACCGGCCAGCCAGAAAAGCTGATCGGCCGCATCCACCCGCAGCAGCATCAGCATGCCCGCCGCCTGCAGCAGCGCACCAAAGATGAACAGGGGTTGCGGCCCCACACGGCGGTAGCTTTTTCCGGTGAGCGAAATGGCCGCAAACGAGGCCAGCGCCCACGGCAGCATCAGGGCGCCCGCCGTCGATGCCGACATGCCCAGCACGCCCTGCAGATACAGCATGGCCAGCAGGCTCACGCCCATGAACACGCCCGGCACCAGCAGATACATCAGCATGGCAATGCGCAGCAGCGGTTCGGCGGCCAGGCGCAGGTTGAGCAGCGGCGTCGATTTGCGCAGCGCGCCGCGCACATAGCCCCATGCGCAGGCAACACCCAGCGCCAGCATGGCGGCGCCGGCAAGCAGCTCGCCCGGCGTGCCCAGCATGGTCAAGCCCAGCAACAGCAAAAGGATGGCCGTGCTGCCCGCCAGCAGGCCGCCCGTGTCGAGACGGGGAACGGCCGCACGCGGCGGGTCGGGACGCAGCCAGCAGGCGGCCAGCAACAGCGCCAGCGCGGCAAACGGCACGTTCAGGTAAAAAATCCAGCGCCACGACAGGCTGTCGACGATGACGCCGCCCAAGGCGGGCGACAGGGCCGGCGCCAGCAAGCCCACCAGCATGATGACGGAGGACAGGCCGGGACGCTCGGCAGGCCGATACAGCTGGTAGGTCATGCTTTGTCCCAGCGGAATGAGCAAGCCGCCACCCAGGCCCTGCACGCAGCGCCAGGCGATCAGCGCCTCGATCGAGGGCGCCAGGCCGGCGCCGATGCTGGCGCATAAAAAAGTTAGCAACGATGCCATGAACACGGTTTTGCTGCCATAATAGGCAGCCAGCCAGGCGCTGGCGGGAATGACGATGGTCAGGCCGAGGATGTAGGCCGTGCTGATCCAGGCCAGCTGCGCCACCGAGGCGTGCAGGGCATGGCCGATGTCGGGATAGGCGACGCTGGTGATGAACATGTTGATCAGGTCGACGAAAAACCCCAGCAGATAGATGGCCGCCACTTTTTTGCGATAGTCCATGGTGCTCCGAATGGCAAACGGCCAGCTTAAGCGCCTAGCGCCATTTGCGTAACGGGCCGGCCCCGATTACACTGTCAAACAAATTTTGACAAACCGCTGGAAGCCGCATGTTTACTCATTTTTATTTATGATCAGTCTTGACCGCCTGGGTATTTTCATCGCCATCGTCGATGCCGGTTCGCTGACGGCCGCCGCCGCCGTGCTGGGCCAGAGCAAGGCCGTCGTCAGTTTTAACTTGAAACAGCTGGAAGCGGAGCTGGGCGTGTCGCTGCTGACGCGCAGCACGCGCAGCCTGGCGCTGACCGACGTGGGGCGGCGCTTTTATGAAGACTGCCAGCGCGTGCTGAGCGAAGCCCAGGGCGCCATCGAAACGGCGCGCCAGGGCCACCAGGGCTTGCGCGGCACCCTGCGCCTGACCACCACCGTCGAGTACGGCAGCCGCACGGTGATCCCCGCGCTGATCGCCTTTGCCGCCGCCCATCCGCAATTGCAGATCCAGCATTCCTCGTCGTCGTCGCATGAAGACTTGATCTCGGGCGGCTATGACCTGGCCATCCGCATGGGTTCACTCAACGACTCAAGCTACCGCGCCGCGCTGATCGAACCGTATGCGATCTGGCCAGTCGCCTCGCCCGCCTACCTGGCCAGCCTGCCCGGCAGGGACATCGCCACCTTGCCCGACTTGCAGCGCGCGCGCTGGCTGGCGCACAGCCGCCTCAGCACGCCCCTGCGCTGGGACGTGCACACGCCCGATGGCCCCGCCGCCTTTGCCGTGCAGGACGACGCCGCCATCCATTCCGACTCCGCCTCGGCCCTGCTGGGCTTTGCCCTGGGCGGCTGCGGCGTGGCCCTGCTGCCGCAATGGCAGGTGGAAGGGGAAGTGCGCGCGGGACGCCTGCGCCGCCTGCTGCCCGACGTCGCCTTCCCGGAGCAGGGCGTGTATGCCGTGTATCCGAACACCCAGCATATCGCGGAAAAGGTGCGCGCCTTTATCGACTTTTTGCGCACGTTTGTGGGCACGCCGGACTGAGATTTCACTTCGTCAATATTTGACGAAGACAACGGTTTCCAAGGGGCAAACGAGCGCCCCTTTCGGTTTTCACGGCCTACACTGGAAGGACGTTGTTCACCGATTGGAGACCATCATGGCACATACATTGGCAGCAGTTTTCGCCGTCCGCGACATGGCCGAGCGCGCCCGGCACGACCTGATCACGGCGGGCTTTCCCGGCGCCAGCATCCGCCTGCACGATGCGGGCAGTGACGACTTTTCCGCCACAGAAAACATCCGCCGCGACGACAGCGACAGCCTGCTCGACAATATCAAGCATTTCTTTACGGATCTGTTCGGCAGCCACGCCGACCGCCACATCTATGCGGAAGCCGTGCGGCGCGGACATGTCGTGCTGACACTGGAAGGCGCAAGCGACGCCGATATCCAGCGCGCCACCGACCTCGTCGAGCGCTACGCGCCGCTCGACATCGATGCGCATGCCGACCACTGGCGCGCCGGCGGCTGGCAAGGCGCGCCGCACGACGACGGCGCAATGCGCCAGGGCGCCAGCATGCAATCCAGCGAGCCATCGCAGCAGGGCGCGTCCGCCGGCAACCTGAACGAGGCGGCAAGGTCGCAGCAATTTGCGGGCGGCATGGCGCCGCCGTCATCGGGCGCGGGCGCCAACGCGCGCCGCTACCCCAGCGCGGACAACCTGCCAGGCACCAGCTACGACGACGAGCAGTACTACCGCAGCCACTGGAGCGCCACCTATGTCGCCACCGGCGCGCGCTTCGAGGACTACGATCCCGCCTACCGCTATGGCCATTCGATGGCCAGCAGCGACAGCTACCGGGGCCGCCCGTGGGAAGACGTGGAAGCGGACCTGCGTTCCACGTGGGAGCACACGTATCCGCAATCAGCGTGGGACAACTTCAAGGCGGCTGTCAAACATGGCTGGGAACGCATCACGTCCTGATGCGCGCTGAGGGGGACAGCCCCCCCTCAGCGCCCCTCGTGCGTGAGCTTGAGGAAGTGGTTCAGGATGTGAAAATGGTCTTCGAAGAATTGCTCTTCCATGGCCGGCAGGGCGCTCACCGGCACCCATTGCGCCAGCGCCGCATCGTCGGCCGCCTTCACGGCCGGCAGCTGGCGCGTCTTCAGGTCAAAATAATGCGCATGCGTGATGGTGCGCCCGCGCTGGCTGCGGTCCGGATGGTCGAACACGGCCACGCCGACCAGCGCCTCGACGAGGGTGGGCGCCAGCACGCCCAGCTGGGTTTCTTCCGCCAGCTCGCGCAGGGCGCCCTGCAGCAGACGTTCGCGCGGCTCCAGGAAGCCACCGGGCAATGCCCACAGGCCCTTGCCCGGATAGCCGCCGCGGCGCACGAGCAGCACGTGGCCACCCGTCTGCACCAGCGCGTCGACAGTCGTGAAGATGGGCGGATACGGCGCCGCGCGCCAGCGCGCTTTATACGCTTCGATGGCGCGGTATTCCTGCACCAGCGGTGCATACCATGGCAACAAGGTCCACGCCTTCACATACTGGCCGATGGCGGCCGGCAGCAGCTGCGCCACGGCGCTCAGCGACACATCCACGTCTTCCGCTTCGAACAGCACGTTGCGGATGGCCGTCGCGCCGATGGGCGCACCGGGATCGATCTCCAGATTCAATAACTGCCAGTGCGGGAAGTGGTGCAGGTAGTAGCTGGTGGCGTCCTTGAAGCAAGCCACCAGGGTGACGCGCTGCGCCGCGGGCAAGGCGCCCGCCACGGCGCGCCGCACGGCATCGGCCCACAAGCCATCGTCGTAGTAATCGCGCACGGCCACGTAGTGCACGCGCGCGCGCTGCGCCTCGGGCAGGGTGGCGGCGATCATGGCGGCCCGCTCCTGCCACGTAAACGGGTTCTTCGGGCTGCGCGCATGGAAGGCGGAACCGAGCACCACCACCACCTGGGCGGCCGTCGTCAGCGCCTTCTGCAACAAGCCCGCATGGCCATGGTGAAAAGGCTGGAAGCGGCCGATCAGGATGGCCGCGTCGGCAGGATAGGATGAGCTCATGCGTCGTCTCCGGTGGGGTAGTGGGCGGCGATCGGCAATTGGCGCCCGCTGCCAAAGGCGCGCGAACGCACGCGGATGATGGGCGCCGCCTGGCGCCGTTTGTACTCATTGCGGGCGACCATGCCGAGGATGCGCGTCACGAGGGCGCGGCCCTCGTCCGTCTCGCGCAGCTGGTCGACCAGGGTCAGCGCCTGCGCGCTTTCTTGCGCCGGCAGGCGGCGTCCCTCGATATGCCATTTCAAGATTTCATCGAGCACGGGATACGGCGGCAAGCTATCGGTGTCGCGCTGGCCCGGCGCCAGTTCCGCCGACGGGGGTTTCTCCAGCACGACGGCGGGAATCAGTTCGCGCCCGACTCTGGCGTTGAGGTGGCGCGACAGGGCGAACACCTCCGTTTTATACAGGTCGCCGATCAGTCCCAGTCCCCCGTTCGTGTCGCCATACAGGGTGCAGTAGCCCACCGAGATTTCGCTCTTGTTGCCGGTGGCGAGCAGCAGGGCACCGAAGGCGTTCGAGTATTCCATCAATATCGTGCCGCGCACGCGCGCCTGCAGGTTTTCCAGCGGCAGCCCCTGCAGCCTGCCGTCGAAGGCTTGGGCATAGCCGGCTTCGTATTGCGCCACGATGTCGCGTATCGGGTGCGTGTGCAGGACGATACCGAGGTTGGCGCACAGGGCGACGGAATCGGTAACGGAGCCGGCGCTGGAAAACACGGACGGCATGGTGATGCCCACCACGTTGTCGGCGCCCAGCGCCTCGACGGCCAGGGCCAGGGTCAGCGCCGAATCGATGCCGCCCGAGCAGCCGACGACGACTTTCGTAAAGCGGCAGCGGCGCGCATAGTCGCGCAAACCGAGCACGATCTGGCGCCGCGCAAATTCCACGGCGGGGATGCCGTCCGGGTCCGGCACGGGAAACGCCGATCCATCGGGTCGCGTAAAACGGCCATCGGCAAAGCGCAGCAAGGGAAAATCCTCGACGAAGCGGGCCGCCTCGAATTGCACGCCGTCGCTCGGCGACATGGCGAACGAGGCACCGTCGAACACGAGCTGGTCCTGGCCGCCCACCTGGTTGACGAACAGCAGGGGCAGCTTGACGCGCGCGCAGGCGGCGCCAAACACGGCGTGGCGCTGCGCGCGCTTGCCGATGTCGGACGGGCTGGCGTTGATGCTGACGACGAGGTCGGGCCCCGCCGCGTGCAAGGCCTCGAACGGGTTGACGGCGTAGGCGCGGCCATCGTCGTTCCAGCCATCCTCGCAAATCATGAAGCCGACCTTGCGGCCGGCGATATCGAGGGTGCAGGCGCCGGGCGGGCCCGGCTCGAAATGCCGCCCCTCGTCGAAGATGCCGTAGGTGGGCAGCAGCTGCTTGTAGTATTCGGCCACGATGCGCCCGTCGCGCAGCGCCAGCAAGGCGTTGTACAGGGGCTTGCCGATGCCGGGATTGGGCCGCGCCGTGCCGATGACGGTGACCAGCGCCGGCCAGCGCGTGGATGCCTGCAGCAGCGTATCGAGCGCCTGCTGCATGTCGTGCAGGAAGGCGGCATCCTCGAACAGGTCGCCCGGGTAATACGCACACAGCGACAGTTCGGGGCACACGAGCAGGTCGGCGCCATCGTCGCTGGCACGCTGCATGCGCACGATGATGGCGCCGACATTGGCGTCGAAATCGCCCACGGTGGGATTCATCTGGGCGAGGGCGATGGTCAGCATGGTGCTCCTTCAGTCGGTTGCGCGTGAAACCACTATCCTGCCTGAAAAGTTTTCTGAGCGTACTGATGCAATCGTGCAAGCCTGCCCGTCGGCTTGCTACAAGGTCTTCAACCAGGCCCGCAAGCGCGTGCGCGCATTCGCATACGGCGACGCCGTGTTGAACTGGATCATGCGCCCCATCGTGTAATGCGTGTACCAGGGCTGGCCATACAATTGCGCGTCGTCGTGCGCCTCGATCAGCACCAGCAGCTGGTTCTTCGCCTGTTCCAGGCGCTGCAGCAAGTCATCCATGCCCAGTTCAGCATAGTCCGCATAGAAGCGCTGCGCCAATTTTCCCAGAGCGTTCCACGTGAAACCTTCTGCCGGGAAGGCGATGTCCTCGATGCGTTTGCCGTCACGCAGCTGCGCATGCCAGTGCAAGACCAGCTCGTTCCAACCCACCAGATAGGCGAGCAGGTCGCACACGCTCATGCGCGTGCCCGCCACTTGTCCTTCCAGCACGGGATCCCGCGCCAGCGCGGGCGGCACGCGTGCCAGCTCTTGCATCAATTTTGCATACGTGCTGTTGATGGCCTCGATGAGTTCCTGCTTGCTGTCGGGGATCGCCATCACGCCGCCCGGCTCACCGGCAAGCCAGCCGCCTGCCAGTCATCGTAGCCGCTGCCGAGACGGCGCGCATGCAAGCCGTGCTGGCGCAGGGCCGCCACAGCCTGCACGGACAGCACGCAGTACGGGCCGCGGCAATACGCGGCGATCTCTGCGTTCGCGGGCAATTCGCCGAGGCGGCGCTGCAAGTCATCAAAAGGAATATTGATCGCACCGGGCAAGTGGCCGGCAGCGAATTCCTGCGCGGGCCGCACGTCGAGCACGGTGATGCTCGCTTCGTGCATGCGTTCCAGCAACTCATTGCCCGTGATCGCTTCCACGTGGTCGCCCCGGCTCAGCGCCTGCAGTTCGCTGCGCTGATGCTGCGCGTACACGTCCAGCGCGGCCAACAGCTGCACGATGGGACCGCTGCCGAGCCGGTACAGCACCCGCTTGCCGTCGCGCCGCGCCTGCACGAAACCGGCGCGCCGCAACTGCTGCAAATGCTGGGACGTATTCGCCACGGACAAGCCCGTCAACTCCACCAGCTGCTCCACCGCATATTCGCCATGTGCGATCTGCTCGAGCAGGCGCAATCGCGGCGCGCTGCCTAAAATATGGGCAAACCCGGCGGAACCGGTGAGAAATTCGATATCGGCATTTTTCATTGACACGATGCTAGCACCCTTATAACATTCAAGCAATTAATTGAATGTTAGGAGCGGCAATGCAAATACTCTGGCTCGATGCGCTGGCCATCGGCGTGGGCGCGACGGCGGTGATGGATGTGTGGGCGGTGGCGTTAAAACGCTTCTGGTGCATTCCTTCGCTGAACTTTGCGATGGTGGGGCGCTGGCTGGGACATCTGCCGCGCGGCACGATCACGCACACCAACATCGCCCAGGCGGCGCCCGTGCGCGATGAAGCCATCCTGGGCTGGACGTTTCATTATGTGATCGGCGTGCTGTTTGCGGCCGTGCTGCTGGCGCTGGTGGGAGAGGAATGGGTGCAAGGGCCGACGTTCGCGCCGACCCTGCTGGCGGGTGTGCTGAGCGTGGCCGCGCCATTTTGCATCTTGCAGCCGGGCATGGGCGCCGGCCTGGCCGCCTGCAAGACGCCGCATCCGACGGCCGCCCGCCTGCGCAGCCTGATGGCCCACACGGCGTTCGGCATCGGCCTGTACCTGGCGGCGCTGCTGTGGTCGACCGTGCGTTAAGAAGTCAGCGGCGGCACGGGTGTGGGTGCCGGTGCGGCTGCCACCGCCGACATGGCCGGTGCCTCCGGCTGGGCCGGCACCGTGCTCAGCACCATCGTGCTGGGCTTGGCGATGGCGATATGCGCCTCGTCCAGGCGCTTGAGCAGTTCGAACAGCAGCGCGCTGCGGATGCCCGACGTCAGGCGCGGCGACGAGGCAAAGCCGGTGGCGTTGAACAGCAACAGGCCATTGTCGATGCCATCGAGCTGCACGCTGGGCGCCGGCGTGTCGAGCACGTCGGGATTGTCGACAAAGACGGACAGGATCAGCGCGCGCGCCGCCTGCGCATCTGTGCCCAGCGGCAACGGCAGCTTGACCTGCACCAGGCCCAGCGGATTGGCCAGGGTCACGTTGCGCACCGTCTTGGTAATGAATTCCGAGTTCGGCACGATCACCGTGGAACGGTCGCCCAGTTGAATTTCCGTGGCGCGCACATTGATGCGGCGAATGTCGCCCTCCACGCCACCCAGCGATACCCAGTCGCCCACTTTCACAGGACGTTCGGCCAATAAAATCAAGCCGGAAACGAAGTTCTGCACCACCGCCTGCAAGCCAAAACCGATACCCACCGACAAGGCTGACGCCACCCACGCGATGCGTTCCAGGCCGATGCCGGCCGCCGACAGAGCCAGTGCCACGGCCAGCACGCCGCCGATGTAGCCGAACAAGGTGATGAACGACACTTGCATGCCCGTATCGAGATTAGTGGTCGGCAAATAACTGTTTTGCAGCCAGCGCTTGAACAGGCCCAGCGCAACAAAACCAACGAGCAGCACCAGCAGGGCCTGGATCAGCGCGGCAGGGCGGATCGCCACCTCGCCGATGGCCAGGCCATCCTGCAGCTTGCCGACCCGCTGGAACAGCTCGCCCGGACCTTCACCGAACGGCGCCAGCAGCAGCATCAGGGCCAGCAGCACGACGATGGCGCGGCCGATACCCGACAGCAGCACGGCCGCCTGGTCGCGCGCCTTGGGCGTGGCCAGTACAGGATGGGCCGCGTCCGGCGGCGGTGGCGTGGAGGCCAGCAGCATGCAGATATCGTCCACCAACACCGTCAGCAGATAGGTGCTGCACACCACCACGATGACCCAGGCGATTTGCTTGGCGACAAAGCTGCCGAACGCCACATAGCCGATCAACAAGCTGATGACGCTCGACGCCAGCGCCAGCCACAACAGCACCGTGACGCAGCGCAGCCACAGGGGCGTGACCAGGGTGGCGGGATCGGCCTCGCGCAACTGGCGCCAGCAGCGCTCGGCGCGCATCAAGCCATAGGCGATGGTCGTGCTCATCACCAGGGCGACGATGCAGTTGACGGCCACAGCCGTCGACAGGCCCGCATTGATGACGATGGTGACCCGTTCCGTCGCCCACACGAGCACGACGATGAAGGAAAACATCGACGGAAAGTTGCGCATGCGGTGCGCCAGCGCATCGGGCAGGGGCAGCAGACGCCACGACACGCGGCGCGGCGACAGCAGCGCGTGGCCGAGTCCCGCCGTAAAACCGGCAAAGCAGATGATGCCGATCAAGCTGCTGAGGAAAGTCGAGGTTTTTTCGGACAGGCCGCCCTCCCAGCGCAGCCCCATGGCCAGCAATTCCGCCACCAGGCCCGGCGTGGCCAGCGCCAGCACCAGCACGGCTAGCGCATGCAGCGAGCGGCGCAAGCGGCCGTGCGGCACGCGCGTGGACGTCACCACCAGCAAGTAGCGCGAAGCCCAGACGCTGGCGCCGATCACGGCCACGATGGCGGCCAGCAAGCCGCCCCAGGCCGACCACGGCGTGGCGCCTGCCGCATTCGCCAATTCCAGCTCCAGCGCGCGCAAGCGCTGCAGGTTTTGCGGCAATTCCGCATGCAGCTGTTTCCAGAACGAACCGGCGAGTATCGAGGCCGTGCGCTCGCCCAGGCGCGCCTGCAACTGGGCGCGGCGCACCGTCGACACCTGTTCCGAGGCCTGCGTCGCTTCCACCGCCAGCAGGCGCGCCAGTTTGACTTGCGCATCGAGCGCGCTGCTGGTGCGGTCCAGCTGGCTGCGCTGCGCCGCCACGTCGGGCGCATCTTTCGTACCCGCCGCCGGCTTGCCCAGCTCGGCCAGCCGCGCCTGCACGCTGGAGAGCGTCGGCGCGAGCGCATCGGCCACCTTGTCCGCCTCGGCGCTGGCCGCCAGCGCATCAGCCCGCATCTGCGACAGGGTCGCATCATCGAGCTCAGCCTCGCCATCGAGCGCCTTCTGGATACCGGTGATCTGCTTGCGCAAGCCATCGAGACGCTGGTCGGCCGTGGCGGCGTCATCGACGGGCTGCGACCAGGCGGGCGGCGGGGCGAGCGAGCACGCCAGCAGCAAGGCCAACAGGAAGGGGAAGAAACGGACACGGAAAGAAGTCATGCGGACCTATGGCTGGAAATGAGAAAAACGGCCGGATTGGCAGCAGCGCCAGTCATGGCGTGCTGCCCGGCAGGTGCCTGCCAATATAGCTGAAAACGCGGGCAAGCCGCAGGACAGGCGGAACTGGCGTGTGCCCCGGGGTGAAACTAGGCATATTGCCCTATGGAAATATCATTCAAAAAGGTCTAGGATCGTCGTCCGCTTGGCGGCGCGGCAGCCATCTGCACGCCGCCGATCTTTTCACCATTCCCTCCGTATTGAGACAGCCATGAAGTTTTTATCCCACCTGACCATCGGCACACGCCTCGCCACAGGCTTTGGCACCATCGGCGCCATGCTGATCATCATCTCTTGCCTGGGCATTGCCATGCTGGGCAAGATCAACCAGGGCACCGGCCATATCGTGCATGACAGCATGCCCAAGATCGAGCTCGCCAATAGCGTGTCGGCCAACATCAACGATATCGCCATTGCGCTGCGCAACATGATGCTCAGCGCCGATCCGGCCGACCAGCGCAAACAAACGGACGCCATCCTGGCTGCGCGCCAGGCGGCGGCCGGCAATCTCGGCAAGCTCGCGAACATGCTCGATTCCGACCGAGAGCGCGCGTTGCTGGCCAAGATGAACGACGCCAACACCCGCTACGCGCAGGGGCAGGAAGCCTTGCTTGAACTGATCCGTAGCGGCACCCCGGACGACAGCAGCGCCTACCTGTACGGCCAGCTGCGCCCCGTATTGCTCGTCTATAAACAATTGATTGCTGAACAGATCAGCTTGCAAAATACCCTGGCCAACACGGCGGGCGACAACGCCAATGCCACCTATGCCAATACGCGCACCTTGCTGATCGGCATGTCGCTGGCGGCACTGGCCATCGCGGCGGCGTTGGCGTATGGCATCACACGCTCGATCACCGGCCCCGTCACCACGGCGCTGCAGGTGGCCAACACGGTGGCCGCAGGCGATTTGCGCAGCCAGATCACCGTGCATTCGCGCGATGAAATGGGACAACTGTTGCAGGCACTGAAGCGCATGAACGACAACCTGGCGCAAACGGTGGGCACGGTGCGTGCCGGCACGGAAACGATCGCCTCGGCCTCGTCCGAAGTGGCGGCAGGCAGCCTGGACCTGTCTGCGCGCACGGAGCAGCAAGCCAGTTCGCTGGAAGAGACAGCCTCTTCCATGGAAGAACTGACCTCGACCGTCAAGCAGAATGCCGACAATGCGCGCCAGGCGCATGTGCTGGCCGATACGGCCTCCGGCGTGGCGCAGCGCGGCGGCGCCGTCATCGCGCAAGTGGTGGCGACCATGCGGCAAATCGATGCTTCGTCAAACAAGATTGCCGACATCATCGGCGTCATCGATGGCATCGCCTTCCAGACCAACATTCTGGCCTTGAACGCGGCCGTGGAAGCGGCGCGCGCGGGCGAGCAGGGCCGCGGCTTTGCCGTCGTGGCCACGGAAGTGCGCAGCCTGGCGCACCGCTCCGCTGCCGCGGCCAAGGAAATCAAGACCCTGATCGACGACTCGACCCAGACCGTGGCGGCGGGCAGCGAGCTCGTGCATCAGGCCGGCAACACCATGAGCGACCTGGTCGACAGCGTGCGCCGCGTTACCGACATCATGGAAGAAATCACCTCGGCCAGCGCGGAACAGACGGCCGGCATCGAGCAAATCAACCAGGCCATCAGCGAGATGGACAACGTCACCCAGCAAAACGCGGCCCTGGTGGAAGAATCGGCGGCCGCCGCCGCTGCCATGCAGGAGCAGGCGGCTACGTTGGCGCAGGTGGTGAGCGCCTTCAAGCTGGAAGCCGGCGCACCGGCAAGCAAGCCGGCAATCGCCGCGACAACCGTACCGCGCCAGCAAGCCGTCGCCCTGCGCGCGCCGGCGGCCAGGAAAACTGCGCCAGCCGCCACGGCGTCGTCCGACTGGGAAGAGTTCTAAGGCAGCAACGCCACAGGTGCCTCTCGGCGCCTGTGGCGTCATGCAGCATGGGCTGCTTCCTGCTACGCGATCTGATCCATGTCAATCAACAATCAAGTTTGACACGGCGCGGCTAGGCCGAGAGTTCTCTGCGGATGATGTCTGCGCCAGCACTGAGCGCATTGAGTTTGCCTCTGGCTACGTGACGAGACAAGGGCGCCATGCCGCAGTTGGTGCTTGGATAGAGTTTGTCGGCATCGACAAAGCGCAGCGCCTTGCGCAGGGTGTTGGCCACTTCCTCCGGCGTTTCAATGGTGTTGCTTGCCACGTCGATGGCCCCGACCATCACTTTTTTGCCGCGTATGAGTTCAATCAAGTCGATGGGAACACGCGAGTTATGGCATTCCAGCGAGATGATGTCGATATTCGATTTCTGCAGCTTGGGGAAAGATTCCTCATATTGACGCCATTCGGACCCCAGCGTATTTTTCCAGTCCGTATTGGCCTTGATGCCGTAACCATAGCAAATATGCACAGCCGTTTCGCACTTGAGCCCTTCGATCGCCCGCTCCAGGGTGGCAATCCCCCAGTCATTCACCTCATCAAAAAAGACATTGAACGCGGGTTCGTCAAACTGGATGATGTCGACGCCGGCCGCCTCCAATTCCCTTGCCTCCTGATTGAGGATCTTGGCGAATTCCCAGGCCAGTTTTTCGCGGCTCTTGTAGTGGCTGTCATACAGCGTATCGATCATCGTCATCGGACCTGGCAGGGCCCATTTGATCGGCTGCGTGGTTTGCTGGCGTAAAAACTTGGCGTCTTCCACAAACACCGGCTGCGGGCGGCTTACCGCGCCAACGACGGTCGGCACACTCGCATCGTAGCGGTCGCGGATTCTGACGGTCTCGCGTTTGTCAAAATCGACGCCGCTCAGATGCTCGATGAACGTGGTGACAAAATGCTGACGCGTCTGCTCGCCATCGCTGACGATATCGATGCCTGCCTGCTGCTGTTCCTGCAGTGACAAACGCAAGGCATCCTGTTTGCCCTCGATTAATTCCTCGTCCTGCAATTTCCACGGCGACCAGAGTTTTTCAGGTTGGGCAAGCCAGGATGGTTTCGGCAAGCTGCCGGCGGTCGAGGTAGGCAATAATTTTTTCATGGTGGTGATTTCGTGTGTTGGTTGGTCAGAGAGCGTAACTGGCAGTCCACTGTTCAAGAATATGCTTGTATGGCTTGATGAAATGCTCTTCCGTATATTTGCCCTGCTTGACTGCCAGCTGGCTGCGCTCTTCCCGGTCATAGACAATCTGCGTCAATGAATAGTCCTGGTTCTTCAGGCTCGGCTGATACGACTTGCCTGCCGCCGAATTGGCGTTGTAAATCTCCGGGCGGTAAATCTTCTGGAACGTCTCCATCGTGCTGATGGTGGCGATCAGCTCAAGATTGGTGTAGTCGCCAAGCAGGTCGCCGATGAAATAAAACGCCAAGGGGGCGGCGCTATCTGGCGGCATGAAGTAGCGAACCTGCATGCCCATTTTTTCAAAATATTGATCCGTCGAGGAAAATTCATTTTGTTGATACTCGACGCCCAATACGGGATGTTGATTCCCCGTCCGGTGATAGACCTTGCTGCTCGAGGCGCTGATGCAGATGACAGGCGGCTTGCTGAAGCGCTCTTTGTACGTATGTGATTTGACAAAGTGCCGGAACAGCTTGCCATGAAAATCGCCGAAATCGTCGGGCGCGGTGAAGGTGGATTGATTGTTGTTATGCTCAGGCAGCAGCACGCTGAAGTCGTAATCGCGCACGTAGGAGGAGAAATTATTCCCCGCGATCCCATCGATGCGTTCACCGGTTTTTTTGTCGATAACGGTCGGTTTCAATATCTCGATCAACGGGATATTACTGCCTTCGACATCAATATTCAGCTCCACCGAGATGATTTCAAGTTCTACCGAATAGCGGTCGCCGTTCGGGTTGTCCCAATGCGCCAGGTTGTTGAAGCGGTTATCTATCATCCTCAGGGTATTGCGCAGGTTTTCCTGGCGACTGTTTCCCCGGGCCAGATTGGCAAAGTTGGTCGTCAGGCGCGTATTGTCCGATGGGTGATAGTTTTCATCGAAAACAATGCTCTTGATACTGAATATAAAATCTTTGCTCATGGTGATCTGGTGTCCTGATTTTTGCGAATAATGTATGTGTTGATGGCTGAGCGTCGTGATGCGTATCAGGCTGCGACCAGCTCTTCAGCGGTGGCAGATCTCGCATGACGCGTCAAGTCGAGCAACGGCAATGCCCGTTGCACCGCCAGCGTGGCCCGCTGGATCAGGGCTTCGTCCTGCAGGCGGTAGTCGAGGAAATCCTTGTCGGTCGCATACACACCCAGCGGTAATGTGCGTGCCTGGAAAAAGCTGAACAGCGGCCGCAACTGGTGGTCGATCATCAGGGCATGGCGCTCGCTGCCGCCGGTGGCCGCCAGCAGGACCGGCTTGTCGATCAAGGCATCCTGGTCAATGAAATCGAAGAAGTGCTTGAACAGTCCCGTGTACGCGCCGCGGTAGACCGGTGTTGCCACCACCAGGATGTCGGCTTGCTCGACCGCTGCAAGTTCCCGCTCCACCGTATCGGGCAGCTGGGAGCGCCAGACCGCACCGGCAAGCTGCGGTGCGAGCTGGCCCAGTTCGACCAGGCGTTGTTCGCACAGCACTTCATCGGCGATCAGATCCATCAGGTGCTCGGCCAGGGCTGCTGCCTTGGAAGGGCGTTGCAGCCCGCCGGAAACCGCGACTAAACGAAGTGGACGTGTCATGTTTGCTTTCATGTGGATGGATGCGCCAGGGCCGTAAGAGTGCAGGCAACAAGGGGATCGATGATAGCGGCGGGAATCGATGAAGTATAATGGTCTTATTTCATACATCCATGAACATGGCTCATCTCAATGCTTGAACGCATCCACCTCAGCATCGTCCAGCAGGTCGAGAAACAAGGGTCGTTGACGGCTGCCGCAGGCGTGCTGCACCTGACCCAGTCGGCCCTGAGCCACAGCATGAAGAAGCTGGAGCAGCAACTGGGCACCGACGTCTGGCTGCGCGAAGGGCGCAACCTGCGCCTGACGCAGGCCGGCCAGTATCTGCTGGCGGTGGCGAACCGGGTGCTGCCGCAACTGGACCTGGCCGAAGAGCGCCTGGGCCAGTTCGCGCAAGGCGAGCGCGGTGCGCTGCGCATCGGCATGGAGTGCCACCCTTGCTACCAGTGGCTGCTCAAAGTGGTGTCGCCGTATCTGGCCGCATGGCCCGACGTGGATGTGGACGTCAAGCAGAAGTTCCAGTTCGGCGGGATCGGCGCGCTGTTCGGCTACGAGATCGACCTGCTGGTCACGCCCGACCCGCTGTACAAGCCTGGACTGACATTCGAGCCCGTGTTCGACTACGAACAGGTGCTCGTCGTGGCCAAGGGCCATGCCCTGGCTTCGGCGGCCTATGTGCAGCCCCAGCAGCTGACGCAGGAAGTGCTCATCAGCTACCCCGTGGACATCGAGCGCCTGGACATCTATAACCAGTTCCTGCTGCCGGCAGGTGTCACGCCCAAGCGCCACAAAGCCATCGAAACCACCGACATCATGCTGCAGATGGTGGCCAGCGGCCGCGGCGTGGCCGCCCTGCCGCGCTGGCTGGTCGAGGAATACGCGGCCAAGATGGACGTGGTGCCTGTGCGGCTGGGTGTGCACGGCATCGCCAAGCAGATTTTCCTGGGGGCACGCGAGACGGACACCGCCATCGACTACGTGCGGGCCTTCATCGCACTGGCGCGCCAGCCTGCCAGTGCGCAGTGACCGCGGCGACGCCATGGGTCATCTCTTGATGCATCCCGCTCAGCTCAGGGCCGCTGGCAACATCACGCACGCCTATTCCCTGGAAGTCAGTGCAAAGGACATGCCGGCGTTGAGCACGGCGGCGCCGCGGATAGCGCCCGCGTCCACCATTGCCATTCCCTACCTGCCACGCGAGGATAACGACGCGCGGCTGGCCGCGGCGCGGACCGTGCGCAGGCTCGGCTTCGAACCCATGCTGCACCTGTCTGCGCGCCGGATTGCCTCGCTTTCCGAGTTTGAGTCGTTCATCCAGCGCGCGGTCGCTGAAGCCGGCGTCGAGCGCTGCTTCGTGATCGCCGGCGATCCATCCACTGCGATGGGGCCGTTTTCCGACAGTGCCGCGCTGATCGACACGGGCGTGTTCGAGCGCGCGGGCATGCAGGTGATCGGCGTGGGTGGTCACCCGGAAGGCCATCCGGTGATGAGCACGGCCGAACAGTGGGAGGTGCTTGAACGCAAGTGCGACAGCATCGGCAAGCGCGGCATGGCGCCCTTGATCGTCACGCAGTTTGCGTTTGATGCCGACATCGTGTTGACGTGGTTGAAAACGCTGCGCGAGCGTGGCATTGACCATCCCGTGCGCGTGGGCGTGCCGGGCCCCGCCAGCATCGCGGTGCTGGCCCGTTATGCCGCAGTGTGCGGCGTCAGTGCATGCGCATCGATGTGGTCCAAGTACGGCGTGTCCATCGGCAAGCTGTTCGGCACGGCAGGACCGGATCTGTTTGTCGATCGCCTGGCCAATGGCCTGACCGAAGCACATGGCGAGGTCAGCCTGCATTTCTTTCCCTTTGGCGGCATCGCACAATCCGTGAAGTGGATAGAGCAGTACCGTGCTCGCACCGGCCCAGGCCTTTGACCATCCGGTGTGACGAGCGCCTCTCTGGCGGCACCACGCTGCCAGAGATGACTAGAACAAATAAAGTTGGTCGGATTTAAGAGTGTAACTCATTGATTCCTTGGTGTTCGTTTGCTGGCCGGATTGACCCTCTCAGATTGACCCTCCCTCCAGGTCCTCGCGAACGCCGCGACCCTGTCGTAAGACCCCTCGAACCCCAATTCTTTTAGGTCCTCATGGATCTGTTTCAGCGTGCGCCGCTGCTTGCGCGACTTGGCCGCCTCGGTCTTGAGGAGCGCTGAAAGCTGGAACGCGTATTTGTCGATGGCGCGGGTGGAGCGCCGCTCAGCGTAAGCTGGCTCTATGGTTTCCGAGCGCAGGTAGCGCCGGACGGTATTTCTGGAGATGCCCAACCGCCTGGATATCTCTCTCAATGGGATATGCTCGCGAATGTGCCAGCGTCGAATAATGCCTAGTAGTGCCACGTCGATCACTCCGATTCCCCGCTCAATGTCATGAGCAGGATTGTGTCTTAAACGTGGGTCAGATTCGTTTGCAAATTATGCTGCAAAGTGGGTCAGATTTCGCTGCAAATCAACAAAGCGCCGTTCCAGCCCTCAGAAAAATCGCCCTCGCGCCGCTGGACTGGCCGCTAACAATCGCAGTGATCGAAAATTTCATGGTGACGGCACCCTCCAACTGGGGAGGATCGCAAACGCACACTTCTCAACTAAAGTTGCTATAGGGCGTGCGTGCAGTTTGAAACAGTCAATTTTTTTCAAAATCCCGGTTGACGCAGCCGGACCCCATGTTCAAATGCGAATCGATAGTTTCAATCGAATCGAAAAGATAAGAAAGTAGCAACGCAACCATTTTTATGGTCAGGTATGCAAATCTTTGCTCTAAGTACTTGTCGAGAACCCAGTCCACCGTCCCTTTAGTCTTGTTTGACAATCTCGGCATAAATTTGACAAGCCAAGAATGGGGCAGAGCCTCTACCAAGGCGTCGCTTAGTAAACTTTGGCTGTCGCCCTTCGTGATCCCAATTCCTTGATGGAGGCAAGCGTCGAGGATGAGATCACATATATCACGTGAACGATACGGGACTTCTTTCTCCCTCCAAACCATGAGCAAGGCACTATAGCGGCGCAGGACAGGATTAGCGGCGTGTTCAGTACCCTCGACATAGACCGTTGGTGCGCCTACGGTCTTTGAGTCAGATGTAGGGTACTCAGTGTGGAGCATACGATAGCTCTCTAGGCCACAATAATGAACAGGGCACCAATCCACCGATGGCAAGTGGTGAGCGCGTCGCCAGAAAGACATCGAATGCACATGGCGATCGAGCTCTGAGCAGCGCGCGCAGTAATTGGCGGCAGTATTGATCTTTGGGCCAAAGAATGTTCGAAAACCGGCCCTTCTATTTACAATATCTACCAGGTTAGTCCCCCTATCTACAGCATACAGAAGGGGGTGCAAGGTATGCATTTTCAAAAACTCCGCGTTTCGGTAGCCCAGTGTCTGGGCGACCACTGAAACATGGCTTGATGACTTAGGTATACCGTAGAAACGTGCGAGCTTTGCAATAAGGGTATCGCTATCACAGCAATTCAAGAATGCTAGGCGCGCAATGATACTGTGCGCCAATTCATCAGGAAGGGGTTCTACATCAATAAAATCCAAATGCGCCACCTACCCACATCGGCCGGAAGCTAATAAAACGCCTCCGACCTGTTTGTCATCAACAAAGACAGCTGGCGGAAAACCTCGGAGTCACCGAATATGTTGGCTAAAAATCCGACCAACTTTATTGTTTTCCGACTGACTTTATTTGTTCTAGTCAGAGAAAGGCGCAATCCGCCTGCTTACTCCACCGTCACCGATTTGGCCAGATTGCGTGGCTTGTCCACATCCGTGCCGCGTGCCAGCGCCGTGTGATACGCGAGCAATTGCAGCGCTACCACGTGCAGGATCGGCGACAAATCGCCGTAGTGCTCGGGCAGGCGGATGACGTGCAGACCTTCGCCGGAGCTGATGCGCGAATCGACGTCGGCGAACACGTACAGCTGGCCGCCGCGGGCGCGCACTTCCTGCATGTTCGATTTCAGCTTTTCGATCAGGGCGTCGTTCGGCGCGATGGTGACGACGGGCATTTCATTCGTCACCAGGGCCAGCGGGCCATGCTTCAGTTCGCCGGCCGGATACGCTTCGGCGTGGATATACGAGATTTCCTTCAGCTTCAGCGCGCCTTCCAGGGCGATCGGGTAATGCATGCCGCGGCCCAGGAAGAGGGCGTTTTCCTTGCGGGCGAACTCTTCGGACCAGGCGATGATCTGCGGTTCCAGCGCCAGCACGGAAGCGATGGCGACGGGCAGGTGGCGCATGGCTTTCAGGTGCGCCGCTTCCTGTTCTTCGCTCAAGTGGCCATTGACTTGCGCCAGGCACAGGGTCAGCAGGAACAGGCCGGCCAGCTGCGTGGTAAACGCTTTGGTGGAGGCCACGCCCACTTCCACGCCGGCGCGCGTGATGTAGGCCAGGGCGCATTCGCGCACCATGGCGCTGGTGGCCACGTTGCAGATGGTCAAGGTGTGCTGCATGCCCAGGCTGCGCGCATGTTTCAGGGCGGCCAGGGTGTCGGCCGTTTCGCCGCTTTGCGAAATGGTGACGACCAGCGTGTTCGGGTGCGGCACGCTGTCGCGGTAGCGGTATTCGCTGGCCACTTCCACGCTGACGGGCACTTTGGCGATCGACTCGATCCAGTATTTGGCCGTCATGCCCGCATACGAACTGGTGCCGCAGGCGAGGATCAGCACGCGGTCGATCTGCTTGAAGATTTTATAGGCGTCGTCGCCGAACAGTTCCGGCATGATGCCCGTCACGCCTTCGAGCGTGTCGCCGATGGCGCGCGGCTGTTCAAAAATTTCCTTTTGCATGTAATGGCGGTACGGGCCCAGCTCTGCCGCGCCCGTGTGCGCATGCACGGTTTTCACTTCGCGCTCGACGGGCTTGCCATCGACGTCGACGATCCAGCAGCGCGACAGTTGCAGGTCGACCACGTCGCCTTCTTCCAGGTAGATGATCTGGTCGGTCGTGCCGGCCAGCGCCATGGCGTCCGACGCGACAAAGTTTTCACCATTGCCCAGGCCGACGATCAGGGGCGAGCCCTGGCGCGCGGCGACCACGCGGTGCGGTTCGTCGCGGCAGAAGACGGCGATCGCATATGCGCCGTCGAGGCGTTTCACGGCCTGTTGCACGGTTTCAAATAAATCGCCGTTGTACATGTGCTCGACCAGATGGGCGATCACTTCCGTATCCGTCTGGCTCTGGAAGACGTAACCGAGGGCCGTCAGTTCGGCGCGCAGTTCGTCATGGTTTTCGATGATGCCGTTATGCACCAGCGCCACGCGGGCATTCTCTTCCGTTGGGGAAAAGTGCGGGTGGGCATTGAACGAGACAGGGGCGCCATGCGTGGCCCAGCGCGTGTGGGCGATGCCCGTAAAACCGCTCAAGCCTTCTTCGGCGATCTGCTTTTCCAGCTCGGCCACGCGCGAGGTGGAGCGCGAACGCTGCAGACGGCCATCCGCATGCAGGGCGATGCCGCAGGAATCGTAGCCGCGGTATTCCAGGCGCTTCAAGCCTTCGACCAGGATGGGAGTGATATTACGTTGCGCTACCGCGCCGACGATGCCGCACATGGAAACCTCTGTCTAAAATTTAATCAATGCACGCATGCTAATGCAGAGTGAATGAAATATGCTTTCTAAATCCGTGTGTTTTTGACCGAATATTTCACTGTCATTTTGTAGTGAAATATTATTTCATTTAGAATCGATTTATTTTCCAATTCATCACAATCATGAACGATAGCAACATTACCCTCGACGAGATCGATCGTCGCATCCTGAACGCCATGCAAATTGATGCATCGCAAACCAACAGCGAGCTGGCCCAGGCGGTGCACGTTTCGGCGCCCACCTGTTTGCGGCGGGTCAAGCATTTACGGGAAAGCGGCGTCATCGAGCGGCAAGTGGCCATCGTCGCGCCGCAGCTGGTGGGCGCGCGCCTGACGGCCATCGTGGAAATCACGCTCGACGTGCAGGCGGCGGAACGCATGGCGGAATTCGAACAACTCGTGGCGGACGAGCCCGCCGTGTTGCAATGCTACCGCGTCTCGCCCGGGCCCGACTTCGTGCTGATGGTGCAGGTGGCCGACATGCCCGCCTATCACGCGCTGGCGCACCGCCTGTTCGCCGCGCACGCGAATGTGCGCAACGTGAAGAGTTATTTTTCCACGTTCCGCAGCAAATTCGAGACGCGCATCGCCGTGTGATTCATCGATTGTATTTGTCCACTGCTTGCCCACCGCTTGCCCACAGATTTATACGGTGCTTTTCCACTGCTTATGCCGTACTTGCCCACAGGTTTATACACAAGTGTGACGAGGGCTGGCCATGGCCGGCTGGCAGGGGGAGTAAGGCAGGCGCCACCGTCACCTGGTCCACGCGGTGCCGCAGCAGCATGAAAAGCGTGTAAAGATGCGGTAAGGCAAACTTGTGCACCGGCTGCACACAGCTTGCCAACAAGTTGCTAGCCTACTTATCGACAGGCTTATCCACAGCGCTTTCGCGGCGGCAGGCGGGAAACTCAGGGGCGCACTTCGGCGTCCGCATAGAAGCGGTAGCCGGCATTGCGGGCGGTATTGATGGGCAAGGCCAGGCCCGCCGCCTGTTCCGCCTTGCGGCGCAAGCGGCTGATCTGGGTATCCAGGCGGCGCTGGTCGTAGCTGAGAAAATCCTCGCCCAGCGATTGCACGATCTGCTGGCGGCTGACGATGCGTTCCGGCTCGGCCATCAACACGTGCAGCACGGTAACGTCCTGTTGCGACAGCGCAATGGCGCCACAGCCGGGCGGCAAGAGGCGACGCGGTCCCAGTTCCAGCACCCACGCCGTGGTGGGCGGCGGCACGGCGGCGGGCAGGGGCGCGCCGAGGCGCCGTGCAAGCGCGCCCAGGGTGGCGGCCAGTTCGTCCAGGTCGGCGCTCTTGGGCAGGTAGTAATCGGCACCACCGCCCAGTCCGTTGACCTTGTCCTGCGTCGCCCCGCGCGCCGTAAACACGACGATGCCGATGGGCTGCCCCTGCTCGCGCAAGGCGCGCACCAGCACCATGCCTTCGCCATCGGGCAAGCCGAGGTCGATGATGGCAATGCGGTGCAGGGCCGGCGTGTAGCAGGCATGGAAGGCGGCCAGGTCGGCCACGGCGCTGACGCGGTAACCGCAATCGCCGAGAAACTCGGTCAGCTCGTGGCGCAGCACGGCTTCGTCTTCAAGCAGGATGAGGTTCAACATGGCGCAAGGATAACCGATCGCCGTGGGGCCGGGAAGTTGTCTTTCTGACTGCCCCGATGGCCGTGGTAAGCTGCCTCGCCATGAAAATCCTGCTCGCCATTTGCCTGTTGTTCGCCACCCTGTTCCCCCACACTGCAGCAGCAGCGCCCGTGCCTGCGCCGCTGCTGCTGCCGGCCAGCGGGCAGCCCGTGTCCGCCAGCGGCCACCTGCAGATGCTGCGCGATGCCACGGGCAGGCTGGGCCCCGATGCGGCACTGGCGGCGCCCGGCTGGCGCACCTTGCCCGGCGCCGTCAGCGCCGGCTACACGCAGGACGCCGTCTGGCTGCGCCTGGACGTGGCACGCGCGGCCGCCGCCCCCGATGAATGGGTCCTGCGTTTCAGCAACGCAGTGCTCGACGATGTGCGGCTATACCGCTGGGATGCGGCGGGCCACTGGATCTTGCAGGAGGCGGGCGCCGACGTGGCGCGCAGCAACTGGCCCATCGATGCGCGCCAGGTGGTGTTTCCGCTGCGCCTGCAAGCCGATACGCCACAGCGCTGGCTGGTGCGCCTGCACAGCAAAAAGGCCATGTCGACGGAGCTGACCTTGCTGCCCAGCGATGCCTTCGACAACGCCTCGCGCCGCGAATACCTGTACTACGGCTTACAGTTCGGCACTTATTTGCTCTTGATCCTGTTCCATATCTTTTTCTGGCGCATGACGCGCGAAGCCCACAGCGGCTGGTATCTGCTGTACGTGCTGACGAATGCCACGACGGAAGCCCTGACGATCGCCATTCCCCAGCAAATCTTCAACATGCCGAACTGGCTGTCCGATCCCATGCTGGGCGTGTCGATGGCGATGTCCATCGCCGTCGGCGCGCGTTTTTCCACCTTGCAACTGGAACTGCCCGCTCTGTCTCCCCGCTTCAGCCGCGTCGTGGTGGGCTTGACGGCCGCTGCCGCGCTGTGCGGTGCGCTGCTGGTGCTGCATGGCGACTATGCCGCTGGCGTCCTCGTCGTGCAAATGACGGCCTTGCCATTGATCGTGCTGTTCATCGCCCTGGCCAGCTGGCTGGCGCTGCGCGGGCATCGACCGGCGCATGCCTTCCTATTTATCTTCGGCATCTTTTACGCGGGAGTAGTGATCAGTTTCCTGCGCAATATGGCCATCGTGCCACCGAACTTCTGGACCAACCACGCGGCCACCCTGGGTGCCTTCGTGCACATGATGCTGATGAGCCTGCGCCTCAACCGCCGCTACGCCGAATTGCGCCGCGCCAAGGACCGGGCGCAAGCGGAGGCGGTCAGCGCCGTGCGCGCCCTGAATGAACGCCTGGAAGAGCAGGTGGCGCTGCGCACCGTGGCGCTGCGGCAGGAAATCGGCCGGCGCGCCGCGCTCGAGGGCGAATTGCGCGCCGCGCTGGAAGTGGAAACCCGCACCCGCGAAGAACAACAGGATTTCGTTGCCATGGTGTCGCATGAATTCCACACGCCATTGGCCATCATCAATACCACGGCCCAGCAAATTGCCCGCAACGCGGACGCGCCACGGGAAAAAACCTTGCAGCGCTGCCAGAACTTGCGCGAAGCCAGCGGCCGCATGACGGCGCTGGTGGATGAATACCTGAGCGCCGACCGCATGGAAACGAGCGCGGCAACCTTCCGGCCCCTGCCGTGCGACTTGCCCGCCCTGCTGACGGCCGTGCTGGCCGAGTGGCCGCCGGGCCGCATCGAGGCCAGTGTGCAGGCGCTGCCCGCCAGCGCCGTAGTCGATGCCAGCCTGCTGCGCGTGGCCCTGCGCAACCTGCTCAGCAATGCCGACCGGCACGCGCCGCAAGCCCTGGCGATCCGCGTACAGGCCGGCACGCTCGAGGACGGCCACGTGCAGATTGCCGTCAGCAACGACGGCGAGCCGCTGCCTGCCGATGAAATCCCGCGCCTGTTCCAGAAATATTTCCGTGGCCGCATCGCCCAGCACAAGCCCGGCGCCGGGCTGGGCCTGTATCTGGTGCAACGCATCGCCGCATTGCACGGCGGCCAGGTCACGCTGGCCAGCGCCGGCAACGACGGCACCATCAGTTTCGTTCTGCGCCTGCCCGTCTGACTCTCTCCTGCATTCCCGACTAAATCAGTCGGGAATCGCTCAGGTTTGCTCAATTTTAAATTTCTCCGTTCTGATATCTTTCCGCTCAGAAATTTTTGTAGCTTTTTATAACGATCGTATCTAAAAAAGCAACAAATACAGCCGCTAACGGACGCCGTCCACGCACAGCACAGGGAAAACATGTATCACAACCAACTCGCCAGCCACCGCACCGGCCACTCCTTGTTCGCGCCGCGTTCCTGACCCGTTCTTTCCCCACTTCCCGTTTGCGCCAGCCCGGCCATGCCAGCTGACGCGCGGGCGTTTCCCCATTCATCTCAACAAGGACATCGCATGCACCGTCACGGATCGTTGAATCACATCTACCGCCTCGTCTGGAGCCACGTCTTGAACGCCTGGGTCGCCGTCGCGGAAACCTCGCGCGGACGCGGCAAGGGCAGCCGCCGCAAACTGGCCGCGGCAGCGGCCGCCATGACGGCGCTGGCGCTGGGAGGGCCGGCGCAGGCCGCGCCCACGGGTGGGCAAGTCATGGCAGGCACGGCCAGTATCAGCCAGCAGGGCAACAGCACCACGATCAGGCAATCGAGCCAGCAGGCAGCGCTGAACTGGAACAGTTTTAACGTGGGCGCGAATGAAACCGTCAACTTCGTCCAGCCCTCGGCTGGCGCGCTGGCCGTCAACCGCATCTTCGACAGCAATGGCACGCAAATTCTCGGCAGGGTCAACGCGAATGGCCAGGTGTACCTGATCAATCCGAACGGCGTGCTGTTCGGCCGCGGCGCGCAAGTCAATGTGGGCGGCCTGGTGGCCTCGACGCTCGACGTCGACAACGCCAGCCTGGGCGGCGCTAAGCATGCGTTTAGCGGCAATGGCACTGGCCAGGTCGTCAATGAAGGCACGCTGCGCGCGGCCGACGGCGGCTATGTCGCCCTGCTGGGCCGGCAAGTGAGCAACCACGGCAGCATTGCGGCCCGCCTCGGCACGGTCGCCCTGGGCGCCGGCAGCGCCGCCACCCTGAGCTTTGACGGTGCGCGCCTGCTGCAGTTGCAGATCGACCAAAGCACCCTGAACAACCTGGCCGAGAACGGCGGCCTGATCCGCGCCGATGGCGGCCAGGTGCTGATGAGCGCAGGTGCCCGTGATTCGCTGCTGGCCAGCGTCGTCAACAACACGGGCGTCATCGAAGCGCGCGGCGTGGAACAGCGCGACGGCAGCATCATCCTGCTCGGCGGCATGAGCGCCGGCATCACCCATGTGGCCGGCACCCTGGACGCCAGCGCCGCCGCTGGCGGCAATGGCGGCTTCATCGAAACGAGTGCCGCCCACGTGAAGATCGGCAACGACGCCCGCATCAGCACGGCAGCACCGTCGGGCCGCGCCGGCACTTGGCTGATCGACCCGGTCGACTTCACCATCGCCGCCAGCGGCGGCGACATCAGCGGCGCCGCCCTGACGAACAATCTGCGCAACGGCAATGTGGTCATCCAGAGCACGCAAGGCAGCCGCGGCACGGCGGGCGACGTGCACGTCAACGACCAGGTCAGCTGGTCGGCCAACCAGCTGACCCTGAACGCCCAGCGCAACATCAATATCAATGCCAACCTGAACGGTTCCGGCACGGCCAGCCTGGCGCTGGAATACGGCCAGGGCGCTGCTGCCGCCGGCAACACGGCCGTGTATCAGCTGGGCAGCGGCGCGCAGGTGAGTTTGCCCTCCGGGCAAAACTTCAGCACCAAACTGGGCGCGGACGGCGTGCGCACCAACTACACGGTGATTACCACCCTGGGAGCAGCCGGCAGCGTCACTGGCACCGACTTGCAAGGCATTAATGGCAAGCTGGATGGCAATTATGTGCTGGGCGCAAATATCGACGCCTCCGCCGCAGCCAGCTGGCAGGCCGGCTGGAGCGTTGGCTTCGCACCACTCGGCGGCGACACGGGTTTTAGCGGCGTGTTCGATGGGCTCGGCCACTCGATCAATCAACTCAGCATGCGAGCCTCGCGCAACCAGGGCAGCGGCCTGTTTTCCATCACCACCAAGGATGCCCTGATCCAGAATGTGGGCTTGAATGGCGGCAGTATCTGGGCCACGTATGTAGCGGGCGGCCTGGTCGGCACAAACGCAGGCACCATCCGCAACAGCTATGCTGCGCTCGACGTCGACAGCTACTCCGTCAGCGGCGGTCTGGTGGCGCGCAACAATGGCAGCATCGATAATAGCTACGCCACCGGCACCGTCAGGAGCCAGGCTCAGACAGGTGGCCTGGTCGGCAGCAATAACGGCAGCATCAGCAACAGCTATGCCGCGGGAAGCGTGGCGGGCCAGACTTATATTGGCGGCCTGATTGGCATCAACTGGGGCAGTGTCGACACCAGCTTCGCCACGGGCCGCCTGGTCCTCACCAGTGGCGGCAACGGCGTCGGCGGCCTGATTGGCAGTAATGCCTATTCCAACAAGGTCAGCAACAGTTTCTGGTCCATCAGCGGCACTGGCCAGGCCAGCTCGAGTGGCGGCACTGGCTTGACGGATGCGCAAATGCGCACGGCCAGCAGTTTTACGGGATTCAATTTCACCACCACGCCTGGCGCAACGGGCAACAACTGGGTGCTGGTCAACGTGGACGGCGGTCTGAACAATGCCGGTGGCGCGGCCGGCGCCACATATCCGATGCTGGCATCCGAGTACTCGACCACCATCCAGAATGCCCACCAACTGCAATTGATGGCCATGGCTCCAGGCGCCGCGTATGTGCTGGGTAGCAACATCGACGCCAGCGGCACGGCGAACGGCAAGGATGTCTGGGGCGGCACCGGCTTCGTTCCCGTCGGCACGCGCCATAACGCGTTCACAGGAAGCCTGGATGGCCAGGGCCATACCATCAGCGGCCTGTATATCAACCGCCCCAGCGACGACTATGCGGGCCTGATCGGCTATACAGACAGGACTTCGCTCATCAGCAATATCGGCCTGCTCGGTGGCAGCGTCAACGGCGCCTTCGCCGTCGGCAGCCTGGTCGGTTCGAATGCAGGTTTGGTCAGCAATAGCTACGCAACGACGACCGTCAACGGGGAAAGCAGTGTCGGTGGCCTGGTAGGCGAGAATTTCGACGGCACCATCAGCGCCAGCCATGCCAGCGGCACCGTCAGCGGCAGCAGTGGCAAAGTGGGGGGCTTGGCCGGGCAGAATAGCGGCAGCATCATCGACAGCTATGCCAGCGGCAATGCCAGCGGCTTGCGCAATATCGGCGGCCTGGTAGGGGATAATCGCGGCTATGATGGTGCTGTCGCCACCGTGCGCGGCAGCTATGCCAACGGCAATGTCACGGCCACCGAAGACAATGCGGGCGGCCTGGTCGGCTACAACAAGAGCGGTACGATCGCCGACAGTTACGCCAGCGGCGCGGTGAGCGGTGACCGCGATGTGGGCGGCTTGCTCGGTTACAATTCCCGCTCGACCGATAGCGTCAGCAACAGCTACGCGACGGGCGAGGTGCACGGCAATGCCAGCACGGGCGCCCTGGTCGGCTACAACGCGGGCGTGGTACGCGACAGTTTCTGGCGCGGCGAGTCCCTGGCAGCCGGCATCGCCGAGAACGAAGGCACGCTGAGCAATGTGCGCGGCCTGAGCGCTGCGCAGATGCGTTCGCAAGCCAGCTTCGACGGCTGGGACATGGCGTCCACCGCCGGCAGCCATGCCATCTGGCGCATCTATGAAGGCCAGACAGCGCCGCTGCTGCGCAGCTTCTTGACCGCCCTGACCGTCACCTCGGATGCTGTCAGCAAGACTTACGATGGAAAAAGTTATGCGGGCGGCCTGTCCAATGCCCGTTATTCGGTCGCTGGCGCTGCCGGTTCCGGGCAAATCTTTTCCTCAAACAATAGCCTGTACGGCGCCATCCGCGATGCCGGTCTCTACAACGCCGTCGGCACCTACCTGTATTCCGGCCAACAAGGGTATGACATCGATCTGCAGGCGGGCGCCCTGACGATCAACCGGGCCGTCATCAGTCTGAACGGCACGCGCACCTATGACGGCAGCGCCAGCATGGCGGCCGGTCTGCTGACACTGAACGGCCTGGTGCAAGGCGAGAACCTGCTGCTGTCGGGTAGCGGTATCCTCGACAACAAAAACGCGGGTGGAAAAAAGGCCATGGCCAACGGCACGCTGGCGCTGGCGGACGGCAGCACGGGCCAGGCCAGCAACTACACCTTGGAGGGCGGCAAGCATAGCGCCACCATCAACCGCGCCACGCTGTATGTGCAGGGCGTGGGAGCGGCCAATAAAGTCTATGACGCTGGCACGGGCGCCACCCTGACGGGCAAGGCCGGCGTGCTAGCGCTGGGCGATGACCAGCTCAGCGTAACCGGAGGCACCGCCCATTTTGCCGACAAGAACGCCGGCATGGGCAAGACTGTCACCCTCAGCGGCTTTACCTTGCAGGGCGCGGATGCGGCCAACTATGTGCTGGTGCAGCCGAACAACGTCACGGCCGACATCGGCAAGGCCAGCGTGGTGATCACTGGCGTGGCCGCGGCGAATAAAGTCTATGACGCCACCACCGGCGCCACCTTGACGGGCAAGGCCAGCGTACAAGCGCTGGGCGGCGACCAGTTGAGCGTGGCCGGCGGCGTGGCCCGCTTTGCCGACAAGAACGCAGGCCAGGGCAAGAACGTCATCATTGATGGCTACAGCCTGCAGGGTGCGGATGCGTCCAACTATATACTAGTGCAGCCGAGCAACGTCACGGCCGACATCGCCAAGGCCAGCGTCACCGTCGCTGGCGTGGCTGCGGCGAATAAAGTCTACGACGCCACCACGACCGCCGCCCTGACGGGCACGGCTAGCGTGCTGGCGCTGGGCGACGACGAACTGCGCGTCGCCGGCGGCAGCGCATCTTTTGCCGACAAGAACGCCGGCAGCGCCAAGACTGTTACCCTCGACGGCTTTATCTTGCAGGGTGCGGACGCGGCCAACTATGTGCTGGTGCAGCCGGGCAAGGTCACGGCCGACATCGGCAAGGCCAGCGTCACCGTCGCTGGCGTGGGTGCGGCAAACAAAGTGTATGACGCCACCACCGGCGCCACCCTGACGGGCACGGCCACCGTGCTGGCGCTGGGCGACGACGAACTGCGCGTCGCCGGCGGCAACGCATCTTTTGCCGACAAGAATGCTGGCATGGGCAAGACCGTCACCCTGAGCGACTTTGCCTTGCAAGGCGCGGATGCGGCCAACTATGTGCTGGTGCAACCGAACAACGTCACGGCCGACATCGACAAAGCCAGCGTGGTCATCACTGGCGTGGGAGCGGCGAATAAAGTCTATGACGCCACCACCGGCGCCACCCTGACGGGCGCGGCCAAAGTAACGGCGCTGGGCGATGACCAGCTTGGTGTGACGGGCGGCAATGCCCGCTTTGCCGACAAGCACGCCGGAACAGGCAAAACCGTCACCCTCGACGGCTTTGTCTTGCAAGGCGCGGACGCGGGCAACTATGAGCTCGTGCAACCGGGCAAGGTCACGGCCGATATCGGCAAGGCTACTGTCACCGTGAGCGGCGTGGCCGCGGCGAATAAAGTGTATGACGCCACCACGGGCGCCACACTGACAGGCAAGGCCAGCGTGCTGGCACTGGGCGACGATGAACTGCGCGTCGCCGGCGGCAGCGCATCCTTTGCCGACAAGCATGCCGGCAGCGCCAAGACCGTCATCATCGATGGCTACATCTTGCAAGGCGCGGACGCGGCTAACTA
This sequence comes from Janthinobacterium sp. PLB04, assembly GCF_021165895.1. NCBI lineage: Bacteria > Pseudomonadati > Pseudomonadota > Betaproteobacteria > Burkholderiales > Oxalobacteraceae > Janthinobacterium > Janthinobacterium sp. PLB04. The sequence goes on from NZ_CP088968.1 coordinate 339,114, forward strand.
CACCATCGTGCAGCCGGGCAACATCACGGCCGATATCGCCAAGGCCAGCTTGCTGTTGACGGCCACGGCTACCAGCCTGACGGGCGGCCGCACGCCCGATGGCTTGAGCGGCAAGGTCAGCGGCTTGCTGGGCGGCGATACCCTGGCCGATGCCACCAGCGGCAGCCTGGCCTGGACCAGCCCGGCCGCGGCCAGCAGTCCGGCTGGCAATTACGCCATCAGCGGCAGCGGCCTGGCTTCGAACGACTATGCCTTCGTACAAGCCGAGGGCAATGCCGGCGCCCTGACCCTGACGTCGGCCAGCCTGCCGCCGCCGGCCCAGGCAGCCGTGGTGCAACTGCAGGCGCAAGTGCTGGGCAGCTTTGCCGATACGCGTCCCGGCACGCTGGCGGCCGCGCCCACCATCACCGTCACGCAGACGGATGGCCCGGCCGGCACGGCTGCCGCCAGCAATGCCTCGCCAAACACCACCATGCAGATCGGCAGCCGTGGCCCGGCCCTGCAAGTCGTCTTGGGCGGCGTCAAGCTGCCCGCCAACATGCTCAACGTAAATCAATAACACCATGACTCATTCATCGACTCCGCGACACCTGCTGCAACAACCGTTGCTGTCCCTGCTGCTGCTGGCCTTCGCGCCATGCGCCGCCGCCCAGACCACCCCGGTCGTGCCCGACGCGGGCGCCATCCTGCGCCAGTTGCAACCGGCCACGCCCGCCAACGCGCCCCCCGGCGCGCCGGCGCTGCGCATCGAACAGAAAGAGGGCGCGCCGCTGCCCGCCAGCGTGCCATTTCTCGTCACGCAGATCGACATCAGCGGCAATAGCGCGTTCGACACGGCCACCTTGCAGGCGCTCGTCGCCAGCGCCCACGGCACGACCCTGTCCCTGGAGCAGCTGGGCGAACTGGCGGCCCGCATCACCAGCTACTACCGCGCCCATGGCTATCCGCTGGCGCGCGCCATCGTGCCTGCCCAGACCATCCGCCAGGGCATCGTGCGCATCGAGGTACTCGAAGCGCGCTATGGCCAGGTGGGCATCGCCAACCAGAGCGACGTCAGCGACGCCTTGCTGAATGCCACGCTGGCGCCGCTGCAAGCGGGCCAGACCATCAGCCAGGCGGAACTCGACCGCAGCTTGCTGTTGCTGTCCGACATACCGAACGTGGCCATTACGGCCACGCTCAAGCCCGGCACCGAGGTCGGCAGCTCCGACCTGCTGGTCGATGCCTGGTCCGGTCCGCGCATGGCTGGCGCTGCCTTCCTCGACAACAATGGCAACCGTTACACGGGCCGCGCCCGCCTTGGCGCCACCATGAACCTGTACAACCCGCTGCACCAGGGCGACGTGGCCAGCGCCAGCGTGCTCAGCTCGGGCAAGGGCATGTCGTATGCGCGTCTCGGCTATGACCTGCTGCTGAACGGCGCCGGCACGCGCGCCGGGGTCGCCATGTCCGCCTTGCGCTACCGCCTGCAAGGCGCCATGCGCCCGCTGGAAGCGCATGGCACGGCCCAGGTCGCCAGTGGCTGGCTGCGCCATCCGCTGCTGCGCAGCCGCGATGCGAACATGTCCATCCAGCTGCAATATGATCAGGTGCACTTGCGCGACCGTATCGACGCCAGCGCCATGCACAGCGACCGCCGCCTGGACAACTTGAGCGCGACCCTCGGCGGCGACGTGCGCGATGCTGCCCTGGCCGGCGCCATCACCAGCTGGAGCGTGGCCGCGACAGCCGGCAAGCTCGACATCACCGACCCGCTGGCGCGCCTGAACGACGCGTTCAGCGCACGCAGCCATGGCAATTACGCGAAATGGAACGTCAACCTGTCGCGCCTGCAAAACCTGGACCAGCGCAATGCCGTGTATCTGACCGTCGCCGGGCAGTGGGCGGACAGCAATCTCGACTCGTCCGAAAAGATGAGCGTGGGCGGGCCGTACACGGTGCGCGCCTATGACGTGGGCGCGGCAGCTGGCGACCTCGGCTATTTTGGCAGCGCGGAATGGCGGCATGAACTCAGCGCCAGCGAAGCGGGACAATGGCAAGCCGTGGCCTTCGTCGACAGCGCGCGCGTGACGGTCAACCAGCAGCGCTGGACGCCAGGCCCGAACAGCGCGCGCCTGCACGGCGCCGGACTGGGCGTGAACTGGGCGGGCGGGCAGCAGTGGAATGCCCGCGCATACGTCGCCAAGCCCATCGGCGGCACGCCAGTCCTGCTGGCGGCGCGCAGTTCGGCCCGCCTGTGGGTCGAACTGAATCGCCGCTTCTGATGCGGCAGCAACAGCCGCAAGCCGGGCTTGCGGCTGTTGCTTGATCCAAGGCACGACTTACCCACCAACTATTCACCGTCTGTGCACGGTTTTTCCACAGGTTTACCCACAGCAATATCCGGGGAGCGAGGGGTGAAAATGCAGTTATCCCCACTTGTACCCACGCTATCCAGCGCTTATCCGCAGACTTACGCACAGAGTTATCCACAATACGCCGAAAAAGGCGATTGCATCGCTGGCAAGCCGCTGGAATCAGCGGGAAAGGCAGCGACAAGCGCATGGCGGGCCAGATTGAAAAACTTGCCAACAGCTTATGCGCAGGCTTGCGCACAGGCTTATGCCCCACTTGTGCAATGGCTTGCCCACAGAGTTATCCACATACAAAAAAGGCAGGCCGGGCGGCCTGCCTGTGTGCAAAGGCTGACTGCGCCGCTTACTTCTTGATTTTCACGGGACGCGTCCAGCCGTCGATGGTCACTTGCCGCGCGCGCGAAACGGTCAGCTTGCCGGCCGGCGCATCTTTCGACAAGGTCGTGCCGGCACCCAGGGTGGCGCCCTTGCCGACGGTGACGGGCGCGATCAGCTGGCTGTCGCTGCCAATGAAGGCATCGTCTTCAATCACCGTGCGGAACTTGTTTACGCCATCGTAGTTGCAGGTGATCGTGCCGGCGCCGATGTTGACCTTCGAGCCGATGGTGGCGTCGCCGATGTAGGCCAGGTGGTTGGCCTTGCTGTGCGCGGCGATCTGGCTGTTTTTCACTTCGACGAAGTTACCGATGTGCACGTCTTCCGCCAGGACCGTGCCCGGGCGCAGGCGCGCGTACGGGCCGATGATGGAAGCGGCGCCGACGACGGCGTCCTCGATATGGCAGAAGGGCTTGATGTGCGCGCCAGCGGCCACCGTGGCATTGATGAAGACGTTGTTGGCGCCCACGCGCACGCCATCGCCCAGTTCGACTCTGCCTTCGAACACGCAGCCGACATCGATGGTGACATCGCGGCCGCAAATCAGTTCGCCGCGCACGTCGATGCGGGCCGGATCCAGCAGGGTCACGCCCCGTTCCAGCAGCGCTTGCGCGATATTGTTCTGGTGGATGCGTTCGAGCTGGGCCAGCTGCACCTTGCTGTTAACGCCCGCCACTTCCCACACGGCGGCCGGGTGGGCCGACGTGACGGCCACGCCATCGGCGACAGCCTGGGCAACGATATCGGTCAGATAGTATTCCCCTTGGGCATTGTCGTTCGACAAGGCCGACAGCCATTGTTTCAGTTGTACGGTGGGCGCGACCATGATGCCGCTGTTGATTTCCTTGATGGCACGCTCTTCTGGCGTGGCATCCTTTTCCTCGACGATGCGCACGATGGCACCGTGCTCGCGCACGATGCGGCCCAGGCCAAAGGGATCGTCCTGTTCCACAGTCAGAATGGCCAGCTTGTCCTGGCCGGCCGCCTGCACCAACTGCTGCAGGGAAACGGCGCTGGTCAGCGGTACGTCGCCATACAGGATCAGGGTCGGCACGCTGTCATCGAGCAAAGGCAGCGCTTGTTGCACGGCATGACCGGTACCCAGTTGCTGCGCCTGCTCGGCGGCGTCGATCTGCACGCCATGGTTCACCTTGTAGCCCTCGAGCAACTTCAGCACCGCTGCGCCCCCATGCCCGTAAATCACGCATAATCGGGACGGCGCCAGGCCACGCGCCGTGTCGATGACGTGCGACAACAGCGGCTTGCCCGCCAACGGGTGCAATACCTTGGGCAGTGCCGACTGCATGCGTTTGCCCATACCGGCAGCGAGAATGACAACGTTCATAGACCGTCTTTTATAAGTTAAGAATATGAAAAAGTTTAACACGCAGGCCCCGTTTTCCACGCCCTTTGGCCGTTTTACTTATGCCCTGCTGGCCATCCTGCTCGTCGTCATGGCCGGCTGCAGCGGCTTGCGTCTGGCCTACAACAATGGCGATACCGTACTGTACTGGTGGCTGAACGCGTATGTCGACCTGGACCGCGACCAGAAGGGCTGGGTGCGCGACGATATCGACAAGCTGTTCGACTGGCACCGCAAGACGCAATTGAAGGATTACGTGGAAATCCTGCGCACGGGCCAGAAGCAGCTGCAAGGCAATACCACGCAGGCAGACCTAATGGCGGACTACAGCGAGATCAAGCAGCGCACCCAGGCGCTGCTGCTGAAAGCTGCGCCCGAGCTGGCCGACCTGGCGCGCTCGCTCAAGCCCGAGCAGATCGCGCAGATGGAAAAGAAGTTCAAGTCGAACAATGATGATTACCGCAAGAAATACCTGAGCGGCGACCAGGAAAAGCGCCAGAAACTGCGCTACAAGAAAGCCATGGAGCAATTCGAACTGTGGTTCGGCAGCTTCAGCAGCGAACAGGAAGCCATCATCCGCAAGGCATCCGACGCGCGTCCGCTGAACAATGAGATCTGGCTCGACGAGCGCATGCGGCGCCAGCAGAATGTGTTGAACCTGGTCAAGAAAGTCCACCAGGAAAAACTCGGCAAGGAAGCCAGCGCAGCCCTGATCACGACCCTGATCAAGGACAGTTTCGAGCGCCTGGAACATTCGGAGCGCAAGGCCTTCTTCGATGCCTACGAAAGCAGCACGGCGCAGATGGTTTTGACGGTGATCAAGATCGCTACGCCGGCGCAAAAGGCCCATGCCGTCAAGCGCATGCAGGGCTGGATCGACGATTTTAATTCCCTGGCCACGCAACCCAAATAGAGCGGCAGCGCCAGCAGGGGGGGAGGGGGCCATATGCTATAGTGGCCGCCACCGAATTGAAGAAATCCCCATGCAAAAGAAAATAAAAAAACCCGCCAAAGTCCCCGTCCATCACGCGCCGCCACCGAACCAGGTACGCATCATCGGCGGCCAGTGGAAGCGTTCCGTGCTGCCTGTTTTACAGGCACTGGGCTTGCGCCCGACGCCAGACCGCGTGCGCGAAACCGTGTTCAACTGGATCAATCACTTGCGCGACGGCGACTGGGCCAACGCCCAGGTGCTGGACCTGTTCGCCGGCAGCGGCGCGCTGGGTTTTGAAGCGGCCAGCCGCGGCGCCGCCGCCGTCACCATGGTCGATACGCATACGCCCGTGATCCGCCAGCTGGAAGAGAACAAGGTGAAATTGCGCGCCGACAACGTGCAACTGCTGCGCGGCGATGCCCTGCTGACGGCGCAAGGCCTGGCATCGCGCGGCCAGCGTTTCGACCTGATCTTCCTCGATCCGCCCTACCAGCAGGATTTCCTGGCGAAAGTGTTGCCACTGTGCGCCAACCTGCTCAAGGAAGGCGGCATGGTGTACGCGGAATCGGGCTTGCCGCTGGTCTTCGATGCAGCCAGCGCACTGGAAAAACCGGAGTGGATGGCGCCGTGGGAAGTCATCCGCGCCGACAAGGCGGGCACCGTCTATTATCATTTGCTAACTTACAACAAAGTGCCGGCAACTGCCTGAATCTGCCTATAAATGAGGCAAAAAGGCTCCCTGCCCCGAGGCGCAGCACCAAGGTGGTCACCAATTTCAGGCATAATGCGCGTCTATATTGGTGCATCGTCAGGGAGCCGCAATGGTTGTAGCCGTTTATCCAGGAACATTCGATCCGCTCACGCGCGGTCATGAAGATTTGGTGCGCCGCGCATCGGGTCTGTTTGACAAGCTGATCGTCGGTGTGGCCGACAGCAAGAACAAGCAGCCGTTTTTCTCGCTCGACGAACGCCTGGAAATCGCCAACGAAGTGCTGGGCCATTACCCAAATGTGCAAGTGGAAAGCTTTTCCGGCCTGCTCAAGGATTTCGTGCGCAAGCATGAAGCGCGGGTCATCGTGCGCGGCTTGCGCGCCGTCTCCGACTTCGAATACGAATTCCAGATGGCGGGCATGAACCGCTACCTGCTGCCCGATGTCGAAACCATGTTCCTGACGCCATCCGACCAGTACCAATTCATTTCGGGCACCATCGTGCGCGAAATCGCGGCGCTGGGCGGCGACGTCTCCAAGTTTGTCTTCCCCTCGGTGAACCGCTGGCTGCAAAACAAGATTGCCGCCAACGCTGCATCATCGCAATAAGTAAGAGTGAAATCATGGCATTACTGATCACCGACGAATGCATCAATTGCGACATTTGCGAGCCCGAGTGCCCGAATGACGCGATCTACATGGGCGCGGAAATCTACGAAATCGATCCCAACAAGTGCACCGAATGCGTGGGCCACTTTGATGAGCCGCAATGCCAGCAAGTGTGCCCCGTCAGCTGCATCCCCTTCAATCCCGCCTGGCGCGAAAGCCCGGAGCAATTGATGGCCAAGTACGAACGCCTGCAGGCGGAACTCCCCGCCGCAAAAACCTGAGCATTTCTCCCGCGTCACTTCTGGCCCACTTCTGCGTGGCGCCAGCTTCTGCCAACTGTTCTACACTGTGTGCTGACTTATCCACAGCCCATGGTTTCCACGGAGGTAGAAGATGCAAATATGCACATCACGTTTGGGCCGCTCCCTCGCTGCCGTCGGCCTGTGCACCGCCCTGGCACAAGCAGCGCTGGCCGTCGAGATCGGCGGCGTCAAGCTGGACGACACGGTGCAGCTGGCCAGCCGCGAGTTGAAACTCAACGGCGCCGGCGTGCGCTACAAGGTCATCTTCAAGGTCTACACGATTGCGCTGTACCTGCCGGAAAAGAAAACCCAGCTGGCCGACATCCTGGCGCTGCCCGGACCGCGCCGCCTGGAAATCGTCATGCTGCGCGACATCACCTCGGACGAGCTGGGGCAAGCCTTCATGCAGGGCTTGAAGCGCAGCTCCGACCAGGCCGACCGCACGCGCCTGCTGAGCCAGACGATGCAGTTCGGCGCCATGTTCGAAATGGTGCCCGGCCTGAAAAAGGGCGACATTCTCACCGTGGACTGGCTGCCGGAAGAGGGCACGTTGTGCAAGCTGAACGGCAAGCAGGTGGGCGACATGGTGCCGGACCTGGCCTTCTATAATGCGCTGCTGAAAATCTGGATCGGCGCCCACCCGGCCGACACCTTGTTGCGCGCGCATTTGCTGGGCGACATGGCCTGAAGCGGCCTGAACGAAAACGCGGGCGTAAAAAAGCCGGCTCGCGCCGGCTTGTCATCTGCAACTGTTGATCGCTCAGGCGCGCGTCGACAGGGCACGCAGCTCGGCGGCATTGCTTGGCGACACGCCATCCATCTTGCCCAGGGTGCGCTTCAAGGCTTGCGCTTCGCGCATCTGCTGGCGCGCCAGGCGCTCTTCGCGGCTCAGCTTGGGACGCACCAGCAGCACCATGGCGCGGGCGATCCCCACCAGCAAAGGCTTGAACAGCAGGGCGAAGGCGCCCACGGCCACGATCACCAGCACGAGTTGCAGGGCATTCAGCAGGGAAATCTCCAGCACGGGTGCGGATACTGCGTACAGGGCGGAGGCGAAGGTAGACATAGTGTTCCAGTGCATTATAGAATTTGCCAGTACTATAGTGCAGTGCAACATATAAATCTAATTCCATTTCTTGATACCAATTATATGAATCATGAATGGAAAACTGTAATATTTTTTTACGAGTGAAAATATTCGTGCCCGGCGCGGTTTACACTCTTAAGTAATCAATTCAACTTTTATCTTGGGCTTTCCATGAGTTTTCTGACGCTGGATCTGAACTTGCTGCGTGTTTTCGACGCCGTCATGACGGAACAAAACCTGACGCGCGCAGCCGGCCACCTGGCGATGACGCAGCCGGCGGTATCGAACGCCATCAAACGCCTGCGCGAGAGCCTCGGTGACGAATTGCTGATCCGCACGGCGTACGGCGTGAAACCCACGCCCCGCGCCGAAGCGCTGTGGCCATCCGTGCGCTCGGCCCTGGCCAGCCTGGAAGCGGCCGTCACGCCGGAAACCTTCGACGTGTCGAAAACCCACGCCACCTTCCGCATGGCCATGGCCGATGCGACGGCCGCGTTCTGGCTGCCTTCGCTGATGCGCTCGATCGAACGGGAAGCGCCCGGCGTCAACGTGCGCATGATGCCGCTGACCACGCGTGAACCGCGCCCGATGCTGCTGCGCGGCGACATCGACCTGGCCGTGGGCTTCTTTCCCGGCGTGGCGGCGCAACTGTCGAGCGAAACGGGTTCGCCCATCCGCCATGAACGCCTGTATTCCGGCAAGTATGTGTGCGTGATGCGGCGCGGCCATCCGCTGGCCGACAAGGAATTGACCCTGGATAACTACTGCGCGGCGAACCATTTATTGGTGAGCTTTTCCGGCCGCGCGCATGGCTTGATCGACGAGGCGCTGTCGCAGATCCACCGCGAACGGCGCATCCTGTTGACGGTCAACCAGTTCTTTACCGCTGGGCGGGTCGTCGCCAATTCCGACCTGATCACGGTCTTGCCGCGCCACCTGATCGCCTCGACAGGCATGACGGAATCCCTGCTGTACAAGGATTTGCCATTGACCCTGCCAGCCGTCCACCTGGACATGCTGTGGCACGAGCGCGACGCCCGCAGCCCCGCCCACAAATGGCTGCGCAACCACCTGGAAAGCATGAACACGCCCACCCTGCGCACGGCCACGGCAGCCGGCGGCGGCGTGGCGCCCAAGCCGCATATTGAATAAGTGTTCTACCGGCACAAAAAAACGCCTGATGAAACATCAGGCGTTTTTTTATGCGTGACTGCTGGAGCGGTAACCGATTCTGAAACCGCCCCAGTGCTTGCCATCGACGTGGATGGGCACGGATAAATCGTGCATGACTTCGCCCGTGTCGCGTTTATAGGTCTGCAACAGGAACGCCCTGGTGTTGCTGCCGCAGCGCTTGCCCGTGCGGTCGCTGAAGATGCGTTTGGTGCGGTTATTCACGATATCCGTGGCGTAGTCGCCCGTCAGCGGCTGGGAAAACTTCTTGTTGTGCGTCGGGAAATATCCATTGTTGTCAACGGCACCCGCGTAGGCCAGGTGCGGCAGGGCGGCCAGCACGCCTTCCTGCACATCCGGCAGCACTTTGTCCGTAAACGCGTCGAACTTCGTGTTGTGCTTGGGCGGATTGGTATTCGGGATGGGCCGGTAGTGGCGGTCGAACAGGGCTTCGCGCGTGATGCGCCCCGACGCGATGGCTTGCTCGAAGAGTTTGCCCACGTCGCGCGCGGCGCGCTGGGCCGCCTCGCGGATCTCGTCGTGCGGCGTGGCCACGCTCGATTCGCCGAGGGCGCCGGCGATCACTTCGGCCCGCTCGGCCAGGGCCATGGCCGACTGCGTGGCGCGCGGCAATTCGGCGTTCGTCGACAGCATGCTGTCGCGGATTTGCAGGATGGCATCGGCGATCACTTGCGTCGTGTCGACGTGTTCGCGCGAGGCGCGGGCGATTTGCCCGATCTCGTCTTCCGACACGCCCGACGATTCCTCGATATGGCTGAGTGATGCATGCACGCTTTCCACATTGCGCGCCGCTTCCGTGACGCCGGCCGCCAGCGAACTCATGCCACGCGCAGCTTTTTCCGACTGTTCATTGATTTCGCGCACCATCACGCTGATTTCATCGGAGGCTTCCTTGGTGCGCTGCGCCAGTTGCCGCACTTCCCCGGCCACCACGGCAAAACCGCGTCCATGTTCGCCGGCACGCGCCGCCTCGATGGCGGCGTTCAGCGCCAGCAAGTTGGTGCGCGCGGAAATATCGGAAATGGCTTCCGTGAAACCTGTGATGCGTTTGGATTTTTCCTGCAAGCTCAGCATGGTACTGGAAGCGCCTTGCGCTTCTTCGCGTGCCTTATTGATGCGCTGCAAGCCCTGGTCCACTTCGGCGCGTGCCGCCACGCTTTCCACGCGCACGCCGGCGGCCACCTTGGCGGCCCGCTCCGCATTGGCGGCGATCTTTTCCGTCATGGCGGCATTTTGTACGGAACTGTCGGCAATGTCGCTGGCCGTGCGCACATCGAGTTCCACCTTCTGTTTGACGGAATCGACAAAATACGAGGTTTCCGCCGCGCCGATCATGATGGCATCGATAGCGTTGCCCACCGTATCGGCGAACTGATGCAAGCCTGGCTCGCCGCGCGCACGGCCGGCAAACGCCAGCAGCGCGGCGCCGATGGCGGCGGCCAGGCAGGCGATCAGATACGGATGGTCGCCGCCCGAGAGCAGCAGCAGATAGGCCAGGCAACAGGCCACGGCCATGGCCAGGATCGTGAATACAAAGAAACGCACCAGCTGATGCTGCAACTGCTTCATTTGTCCCCCGCTGCGCGAACCCGTCACGTCCCGTTGAGGGGACGTGCCGTAACCGTATGCGGGTGGGCACGATTGCCCACCTTGCACCCTGAACGTAACGTCTGCGCGGCGTTTCAGGCGGCTACCGGGTAGCAGAATTGTAGTTCTACCCTACAACATTTGTTCCGATAGCTCAATCAGAAAAGTAGGGCGGCTACACCAAGGTCACTTAATTGGCAATTTGGTGGTGTTTTTGACCTCTTCCATGACGGCATAAGTGTGGGTTTCCCGCACACCTTTCTGCAACAGCGTCTTGCCCAGGAATTCGCGGTAGGCGGCCATATCCTTGACGCGCGCCTTGACCAGGTAATCGAAACCGCCGGCCACCATATGACATTCCAGTACCTCTGGAATGATTTGTACGCTATGCTTGAAGGCATCGAACACTTCCGGTGTCGTGCGATCGAGCACGACTTCGATGAATACCAGCAGCGACACGTCGAGCAGCTGCGGGTTCAACTGGGCCGTATAGCCCATGATGTAACCGGATTCGTGCAACTTGCGCACGCGCTCCAGGCAGGCCGCCGGCGACAGGTTCACGCGCGCGGCCAGCTCCACATTGCTGATGCGTCCATCGCTCTGCAATTCCATCAAGATTTTCTTACTGATCTTGTCCAGCATTCCTATCACCCCCAAATTAATATTATTTGGTTAAATTGTCGCATCAAAAACTATCTATTGCTAGTCCCCTGTATTACCAGAATTAATCCATAAGAATCCCCTTTACAATCGAATCATCTTAACGTCCGACTTTCTGTATTTTTTTGCACCAAAAAAGAGCAAGAATTACGTCAGTTTTCGTCCCTTTTTCCTTGTAAAGAGCACTTATGCACCCTGCAGGCCCCTCGGCTTTTACCCCGATTCCTTTTGCTGCGTTCCAGGCAGAAATCCTGCCCGAAGCGACACCACAACGCGCTGCCATCACCTCCGCCTATAGGCGCGATGAGGTTTCCGCCGTGCAGTGGCTGTTGCAACAAGTGCGCCCCAGCAGCACCGAAACGACAGCCGAAGGACAAGCGCTGGCGCACGGCCTGGTCTCGAACGTGCGCCAAAAACGCACACGCGCATCGGGCGTCGATGCACTGATGCACGAGTTCTCGCTATCGTCGGAAGAAGGTGTTGCATTGATGTGTCTGGCTGAAGCGCTGTTGCGTATACCCGACAGTCAAACGGCCGATCGCCTGATCGCCGACAAAATCAGCAAGGGCGACTGGAAGAAGCACTTGGGTGAATCGCCATCGCTGTTCGTCAATGCCGCCACCTGGGGCTTGCTGATTACGGGCAAACTGGTCAGCACCAGCAGCGAATCGGGCCTCGGTTCGGCCATGAGCAAGCTCATCGCCAAAGGCGGCGAACCGCTGATCCGCAAGGGCGTCGACCTGGCCATGCGCATGCTGGGCAACCAGTTCGTGACGGGCCAGACCATCGAGGAAGCGTTGAAGAACAGCCGCGAGAATGAAACGCGCGGCTACCGTTACTCGTACGACATGTTGGGCGAGGCGGCCCTGACGCAGCAGGACGCGGCCAGCTACTACGCCTCGTACGAAACGGCGATCCATGCCATCGGCAAGGCGTCGAACGGGCGCGGCATCAAGAACGGCCCCGGCATTTCCGTGAAACTGTCGGCCCTGCACGCGCGCTACAGCCGCGCCCAGCGTGCCCGTGTCATGGAAGAATTGCTGCCAAAAGTCAAAGCGTTGCTGTTGCTGGCAAAACAGTACAACATCGGCTTCAACATCGATGCGGAAGAAACGGACCGCCTGGAACTGTCGCTCGACCTGATGGAAGCACTTGCCTTTGATACCGATTTGGCCGGCTTCGACGGCATCGGCTATGTGGTGCAGGCGTATCAGAAACGCTGCCCGTTCGCCATCGATTACCTGATCGACCTGGCGCACCGCAGCGGCCGCAAGTTCATGGTGCGCCTGGTGAAGGGTGCGTATTGGGATGCGGAAATCAAACGCGCGCAAGTCGATGGCCAGGAAGGCTATCCCGTCTACACGCGCAAGGTCTACACGGACGTCTCTTACCTCGTGTGTGCGCAAAAACTGCTGGCCGCCAGCAGCCTGATCTATCCACAATTTGCCACCCACAACGCGCAAACCCTGTCGACCATTTATACCTGGGCGAAACGCGACGGCATTACCGACTATGAATTCCAGTGCCTGCACGGCATGGGAGAGACCCTGTACGACCAGGTCGTCGGCCCCGACAATCTGGACAAGCCGTGCCGCATCTACGCGCCCGTCGGTTCGCATGAAACCCTGCTGGCCTACCTGGTGCGCCGCCTGCTGGAAAACGGCGCCAACTCGTCGTTCGTCAACCAGATCGTCGACGAAAACGTGGCCATCGATAGCCTGATCCGCGATCCCCTGGAACAGGCGCGCCTGCAGGGCGGCTTGCCACACCCGTCGATTCCGCTGCCGCTGGACATGTTTGGCAGTGAACGCAAGAACTCGGCCGGCCTGGACCTGTCGAATGAAGACACCTTGCGTACCCTGGCCACCGGCTTGGCGCAGCAACAGTCATGGCAGGCTGCGCCGCTGATCGATGGCGCCGTCAGCCTGAATGGCCCCACGCACATGCTGCACAACCCGGCCCAGCATGACGATGTCGTGGGCAAGGTCATGGAAGCCGGTCCGGCCGACGTGGAAACGGCCCTGGCCAGCGCCAGCGCGTATGCCATGGATTGGCAAACGACAGAGCCGTCGATCCGCGCGCAAGCTTTGCAGCGCGCGGCCGACCTGTTCGAAGAACACCACATCGAGCTGATGGCCCTGGCCGTGCGCGAAGCGGGCAAGTCCCTGCCGAATGCGATCGCGGAGATCCGCGAAGCCGTCGACTTCCTGCGCTACTACGCGGCGCAGGTGGAACACGCGCCGAATACCCTGGCGCTCGGTCCCGTCACCTGCATCAGTCCGTGGAACTTCCCGCTGGCCATCTTTACGGGCCAGCTGGCCGCCGCCCTGGCCGCAGGCAACGTGGTGCTGGCCAAGCCGGCCGAGCAGACGCCGCTGATCGCCCACCGCGCCGTGCAATTGCTGCATGCGGCGGGCGTGCCACGGGGCGCGCTGCAATTCTTGCCCGGCAGCGGCGAGATCGTCGGCGCCGGCCTGTGCAATGACGCGCGCGTGAAAGGCGTGATTTTCACGGGTTCGACGGAAGTGGCGCAATTGATCAACCGCAACCTGGCCGCCCGCGCCGTGGCCGAAGGCATCGACATCCCCCTGATCGCCGAAACGGGTGGTCAGAACGCCCTGATCGTCGATTCGTCCGCCTTGCCGGAGCAAGTGGTGCAGGACGTGATGTCGTCTGCTTTCGACAGCGCTGGCCAGCGCTGCTCGGCCTTGCGCGTGCTGTTCCTGCAAACGGAAATTGCCGACAAGACCATCCATATGCTCAAGGGCGCCATGCAGGAATTGCGCGTTGGCAATCCTGACCGCCTGGCGACCGATATCGGTCCCGTCATCGATGCGGAAGCGCAAGGCAATCTGCTGGCGCACATCAACAAGATGAAAACCATGGCCATCGACCATTATTCGCTCGATTTGCCGACCGTCAAAGGCACGTTTGTCGCCCCGACCGTGCTGGAAATCAAGTCGCTGGCGCAATTGACGCAGGAAGTCTTCGGCCCCGTGCTGCATGTGATCCGCTACAAGCGGGCCGACTTGCCGCAACTGGTGCAATCGATCAACGACAGCGGTTACGGTTTGACCCTGGGCATCCATACGCGCATCGATGAAACCATCGATTTCATCACCAAGCGCGCGCATGTGGGCAATATTTATGTGAACCGCAATATCGTCGGCGCCGTCGTCGGCGTGCAACCGTTCGGCGGCGAAGGCAAATCGGGCACGGGACCGAAAGCCGGTGGCCCCCTGTACCTGAAACGCCTGCAGCGCAATGCGCCAGCCGGCGCGCAACACCAGCGCCAGGCGCCACCGGCCCTAGATGCGCTGACCGTGTGGGCGAAGATGCATGGCCACGACAAGGTCGAGCAACTGGCACAGGACTATGCGCGCACCACCTTGCTGGGCAGCACCACCGTCTTGCCAGGCCCGACCGGCGAGCGCAATACGCTGAGCTTTGCCGCGCGCGGCACGATTTTGTGCGCGGCCGCCACCTCCGGCACGCTGATGAACCAGCTGGCAGCAGTCTTGGCCACCGGTAACCAGGCCCTCGTGCTGGCGCAAGCGCTGGATCTGATCCCTGGCGACTTGCCGCCGGCCCTGAAGGACCGCATCCAGGTCGTCACCAGCCTGGAGTCGGTCCAGCATGATTTCCAGATCGCCATGATCGAACCTAGCCTCGATGGCCAGCTCAAACCGCTGCTGGCGGCACGGGAAGGGGCCCTGGTGGCCACCATCGCCACCACGCAGGAGGGCGTCATCCCCCTGTGGCGCCTGGTCGCTGAGCGGGCGCTGTGCGTGAATACGACGGCAGCAGGTGGTAACGCCAGCCTGATGATGCTCAGCGTCTAAAGGAACCCGAGAAAAAGTCCATGGCGTTGTTGCCTTGCCTGGCCGTACATTCGTACTGCCTGCGGCAAGGCGCCTAGCCCTGAACATTTTTCAGGCTCCTTTATTGAAATAAGAAGGGCAGAACCAGTGGTTCTGCCCTTTTTTTATGCACGCTAGCTGAAAAATCAACCAGCCAGGCGCTGGCACAATTGCTGGATCACCGTCAACGCATACGGCGAGGCGACGGTCTGCACAAAACGCATGAAGTCGACTGCCGCCTCTTCGTTGGCATTGTCGGAAATGGTGCGCATGACCGTAAACGGCACGCCCAGTTCAAAACACACTTGCGCCACGGCGGCGCCTTCCATTTCGACAGCCAGCAGGTCGGGGATATCTTCTTTCAGCTGGTTCACATGCGCGGCGCTGCTGATGAACTGGTCACCGCTGGCGATCAGGCCGCGGTGGACCTGTGGGTGCTGCAAGCCAAATTCCACGATATGCGCTGCCTTGAGCACGCTGGAGACATCGTCACGCAAGAAATCTTCGGCTGCACCAGCCAGTTGCGTGCTCAAATCCAGGTCCGTGGCAAAACGCTGCAAGCCTGTCAGCGGCACTTCGAAGCGGGGAAACAGGGGACGGGCGTCCATATCGTGCTGCAGCAGCGCTTCGGCCACCACGATATCACCCACTTTCACGCGTTTATCCCCACTGCCGGCCACGCCGGTGAAGACGATGTGGGTAACTCCGTACTTTTCCACAAGGATAGAAGCTGTCATGGCAGCGGCAACCTTGCCCAAACGCGACAGGACGCACACAGCGTCGATATTCCACAGGGTTCCCAGGGTGTAGTCGCGCATGCCGTGTGAACGCCTCTGGGGGCCTTGCATGGCTTCTACGAGCCCCTGCTGTTCTTCGTGCAAGGCACTGATGATGCCTAAACGCATTTTTTTGTGTGAATTCATGCTGTTTTTACAGGTTTTTGGGATTGCAAAACGGTTTACACGGTGAAAACAGCTATTTCGGCGACTTTTCCACCGTGCGCGTTTGTCTCTGTGTTTTAAATAAAGATGTATACATAAAAATAGTAGTGATAGTAAACGGCCATTTTTTTGTGGATAAGTCGGTATACCGTATAAGAATCATCAACTTGGCGCTCAAAAAAGTAGGCGCACAAGCATTGTATCCAGCAAGGACTTGTTTGGGATAAAAATCGGGCTGTGGACAAAGATCGACTTTTCCCACATCTCATCCTGTGGATATGCAGGCACTTATCCACAGCAGCAAGCAAAAATCATGGTTTTTCTTGCTGTAGTGGCATGGTTGACGTGCTTCGTCTGCCTTGATCCTTGCCTGGCAATCCAGGTTGAGCAACCACGAACGTTGTTCTTTCACAGACCTTCGTATCCAGGTGATTCCTGGAAGACGGTTTGGTAGTGGGTCGTGATGTCGTCGTTGGCTTTTTTTTTGACGTTTTTTGCATGCTTTTGGGAAATATCCCCGGACTTCTGCTTTTTTTATCGGTTTACAATAGATCTATATATAAAAATAGTAGTAATAGTAAACGCGTTTTTTTCTGTGGATAAGTCGCTTTTTTTCAACAGGATCAATCGTTTACGCGCAAAATAAAGCGTGCATAATCGCTGTATCACGCGAGGAGCAAAATTGTATAAAATGCGGGCCTGCGCATAACTTCGTGTTTACTCACAAGTCATCCTGTGGATATCAAGTGACTTATCCACAATCGTCTCAAATTCCCCCTCTTTTTCATATCGAACCGCTTGCTGGCACTGTGCCCGCTCAAGCCTGTTGACGTTCCCATTTTGCAAAACGGTTTGGCAGTGCTGTGCGCGTGATGTTGGCCACACCGGTTTTCGTCGCGCAGTTGTTGGCTCGAATTTTTTTGTCAGCAAAGCCGCTCGTCGGCTTTTTTTTTGAAGACAAGCTTGCGAACCCTTTCAAAGACGAAGGGCAGGCAAAGTGCGCGTTGTCGGGTTTACCTTAACAAGTTCGTATACAAGAATAGTAATAGTAGTTAACGGGCACATCTTCTGTGGATAAGTCCCGATTTATCCTTGTAAACAATCGCTTGGCGTGCGGATAAACGCTGAGTAAGGGGTGTATCTGCCTGGGATGGTTTTGGGATAAAAAAAAGGCGTCCAAAAAAATTTTCGTTTACGCACATATCGTACCTGTGGATATCCATACGGTTATCCACAGCTTGATGACCCTGTTTTTGAGCTTGCCGTGACGCTCGCTCATATCGCTGGCCACGATTAATGTCGCCCTGGCCCGGCACTGGTGGTAATCTCAAGGCGGCTCAGCAGCCATGCATGCATGAACGAATACAGACTCTGGTAGCGGATCGCGGTGGGGAGACACGCCGCGCGACAGCTTGATGGCATACCGAAAGGAGCTTCATTGGAATCGGCAGGCGAATACGACTACATCATCGTGGGCGGCGGCACGGCAG
The DNA here is from genome assembly GCF_021165895.1 of Janthinobacterium sp. PLB04. Taxonomy (NCBI): domain Bacteria; kingdom Pseudomonadati; phylum Pseudomonadota; class Betaproteobacteria; order Burkholderiales; family Oxalobacteraceae; genus Janthinobacterium; species Janthinobacterium sp. PLB04. Next base: position 356,577 of record NZ_CP088968.1, read on the forward strand.
GTTGCGTGCTGGCCAACCGGCTCACACGCGACAAGGATGCCAACGTTTTACTCGTGGAAGCGGGCGGCAAGGACGATTACGTGTGGATCCACATCCCCGTTGGCTATCTGCATTGCATCGGCAATCCCCGCACGGACTGGCTGTATTCCACGCAGGCGGACGCTGGCCTGGGCGGGCGCAGCCTGATCTATCCACGCGGCAAGGTGCTGGGCGGCAGCTCTTCCATCAACGGCATGATCTATATGCGCGGCCAGGCCGGCGATTACGACCACTGGGCCGACTTGACGGACGACGCTTCCTGGCGCTGGGACAAGGTCTTGCCGCTCTTTAAACAAAGCGAGGATTACTACGGCGGCGCGTCGGAAAACCATGGCGTCGGCGGCGAGTGGCGCGTGGAAAAACAGCGCTTGTCGTGGGATATCCTGAACGCGTTCCGCGATGCGGCGCAGCAGGTTGGCATCCCGAAAACCAGCGATTTCAATGGCGGCGACAATAGCGGCAGCGCATATTTCGACGTCAACCAGCGCCGCGGTATCCGCTGGAATACCTCGAAAGCGTTCCTGAAACCGGCATCGCGCCGCCCGAACCTGACCATCATGACGGGCTGCCACGTGGAACGATTGCTGTTGGAAACGACGGAGTCGGGGCCGCGCTGCACGGGCATTGTATTTACGGGCGGCGGCACGCAGTGGCAGGCGACAGCCAGGCGGGAAACCTTGCTCACGGCGGGCGCTATCGGTTCGCCGCAATTGCTGCAATTGTCCGGCATCGGCCCGGCCAACTTGCTGCAGCAGCATGGCATCGCGCCCGTGCTGGACGCGCCTGGCGTGGGCGGCAACCTGCAAGACCATTTGCAGCTGCGCATGGTCTTCAAAGTCCAGGGCGTGAAAACCCTGAACATCATGGCGGGCAATATGCTGGGCAAGATGCAGATCGGCTTGCAGTATGCGCTGTTCCAGAGCGGGCCCATGTCGATGGCGCCATCGCAGCTGGGCGCGTTCGCCAAGTCCGATCCGCAGCAAGCCACGCCGAACCTGCAATACCACGTGCAGCCGCTCTCCTTGGACAAATTCGGCGAGCCCTTGCATGCGTTTCCCGCGTTTACGGCCAGCGTCTGCAATTTGCGGCCCACTTCGCGCGGCCATGTGCAGATCGCCTCGGCCGACAGCTATGCGGCGCCGAAGATCTTGCCCAATTACCTGAGTACGGAGCAGGACCGCACAGTGGCGGCCGACGCCTTGCGGCTGACACGGGCCATCGTGGCCGCGCCGGCGTTAAGTAAGTTTGCGCCGCAGGAATACAAGCCCGGCGTGCAATTCCAGAGCCAGGAAGAGCTGGCGCAGGCGGCCAGCCAGATCGGTACCACCATCTTCCACCCGGTGGGTACTTGCCGCATGGGCCTGGCCAGCGATGGATCTAGCGTGGTCGACAGCCAGTTGCGCGTGATCGGCGTGGCTGGCTTGCGCGTTGTCGATGCATCGATCATGCCCTACATTACTTCTGGTAACACGAACTCGCCCACCGTGATGATCGCGGAAAAAGCGGCGCAAATGATACACGCGGCCTGGAAATAGCAGGAAATAGCTGAGTAAAGGCGCGAGTTTGCGCCATTCGGGCTGGCGCAAAATCCCCGTAGTTATACTGTATTGTGCGTTAAATTTAAGTTGTGTATTATAAAAATGACTAAGTAGTACAAAAAGTACAACTAGGAGACACGATGTCAAACGTAATCTTGGAAACAAGAAATTTGACCAAGGAATTCAAGGGTTTCACCGCTGTGAGCGAAGTGAACCTGAAGGTAGAGCGGGGCCATATCCACGCCTTGATCGGTCCGAACGGCGCCGGCAAGACCACGTGTTTTAACTTGCTCACCAAATTCCTGGTCCCCACTTCAGGACAGATCCTGTTCAATGGGAAAGATATCACTGCCGCCAAACCGGCCCAGATCGCGCGCATGGGCGTGATCCGTTCCTTCCAGATTTCCGCCGTCTTCCCGCATTTGTCGGTGCTGCAAAATGTGCGCATCGGCTTGCAGCGCCAGCTGGGCACGTCGTTCCACTTCTGGCAAAGCGAACGTTCCCTGAATCAGCTCAACGACCGCGCCATGGCCTTGCTGGCCGAGGTCGACCTGACGGAATTTGCCGACACCATCACGGTTGACATGCCGTACGGGCGCAAGCGGGCGCTGGAAATTGCCACCACCCTGGCGATGGAGCCGGAAATGATGCTGCTCGACGAACCGACGCAGGGCATGGGCCACGAAGACGTGCATCGCGTGACGGAACTGATCAAAAAGGTGTCGGCTGGCCGCACGATTCTGATGGTGGAACACAATATGAGCGTGGTCTCGGGCATCTGCGACAAGATTTCCGTCCTGCAGCGCGGCGCCATGCTGGCCGAAGGCAGTTACGCGGAAGTGTCGCGCAATCCGCACGTGATGGAAGCGTACATGGGCACCACCCACGCGGAACTGGAAGGGGCGCATTGATGGCGACACAAGCGAATCGCGGCGCACCCGCGTTGGAAATTGCACAGCTGCACACCTGGTATGGCGAATCGCACATCCTGCATGACGTGAACCTGAAAGTGGAGCAGGGTGAAGTGGTGACTTTGCTGGGCCGCAACGGCGCTGGCCGCACCACCACCTTGCGCGCCATCATGGGGCTGACGGGGGCGCGCACGGGCTCGATCAAGGTCAACGGTGTCGAAGCGATAGGTTTGGCCACGCACAAAATCGCCCACCTGGGCATCGGGTATTGTCCCGAAGAGCGCGGCATTTTTTCCTCGCTGTCGACGGAGGAAAACCTGCTGCTGCCGCCGACCCTGGCCAGCGGCGAGAAGGGCATGTCGGTGGAAGAAATCTACGCCATGTTCCCGAACTTGCAGGAACGCCGCCATAGCCAGGGCACGCGCCTGTCTGGCGGGGAACAGCAGATGCTGGCCGTGGCGCGCATCCTGCGCACGGGCGCGCGCCTGCTGCTGCTCGATGAAATTTCCGAAGGCCTGGCGCCCGTCATCGTGCAAGGGCTGGCGCGCATGATCACCACCCTGAAAGCGAAGGGCTACACCATTGTCATGGTGGAACAGAATTTCCGGTTTGCCGCGCCACTGGCGGACCGGTTTTATGTGATGGAGCACGGTCAGATCGTCGAGACTTTTGCTGCATCCGAACTGGAGGCCAAGATGCCGGTATTGACCGAGCTGCTTGGCGTGTAGTCCCCATGTAGTACGCGTACATCTGGTACGCGTTATCGTCCAGCAATCGACTGAATAGCAAACAATAATCCCAACGGAGACACTATGAAACGTAACGCTATCGCCATTGCCACCGCCACTCTTTGCGCCCTGGGCTTTTCCGCCGCCGCGCACGCCCAGGTATCGGGCGACACGATCAAGATCGGTTTTATTTCCGACATGTCGGGCGTGTACTCCGACGTCGACGGCCTCGGCGGCGCGGAAGCCATCAAGATGGCGATCGCCGATGCCGGCGTCGTGCTGGCCGGCAAAAAGGTGGAATTCATTTCTGCCGACCATCAAAACAAGGCCGACATCGCCGCCTCGAAGGCGCGCGAATGGTTCGACCAGCAGGGCGTCGACATGCTGATCGGCGGCACCAATTCCGGCGCCAGCCTGGCCATGGCCAAGGTCGCGGCGGAAAAGAAAAAAATCTTCATTGCCATCGGCGCCGGTTCCTCGCGCCTGACGAATGAAGAGTGCACGCCTTACACCGTGCACTACGCCTACGACACGGTGGCGCTGGCGCGCGGTACGGGCGGCACCATCGTCAAGCAGGGCGGCAAGAACTGGTACTTCATGACGGCCGACTACGCGTTTGGCCATTCGCTGGAAAAAGACACGGCCGAGGTCGTCAAGGCGGCCGGCGGCAAGGTGCTGGGCAGCGTCAAGCATCCGCTGGGCGCTTCGGATTTCTCTTCCTTCCTGCTGCAGGCGCAATCGTCCAAGCCGCAAATCCTCGGTCTGGCCAATGCGGGCGGCGACGCCATCAACAGCATCAAGGCGGCCAACGAGTTCGGCCTGACGAAATCGATGAAACTGGCCGGCTTGCTGATCTTCATCAATGACATCCATTCGCTGGGCCTGAACCTGACGCAAGGCATGTACCTGACGGATGGCTGGTACTGGGACTTGAATGCGGACACGCGCGCCTGGTCGAAACGCTATTTCGCCAAGATGAAGAAAGAGCCGTCGATGCTGCAGGCGGCCGACTATTCGGCCGCGGCGAACTACCTGAAAGCCGTCAAGGCGCTTGGGACGGATGACACCGAGAAAGTCATGGCTTACCTGAAAAAGACCAAGATCAACGACATGTTTACCCAGAATGGCGAAGTGCGTCCCGATGGCCGCATGGTGCACGATATGTATTTGATGGAAGTCAAGAAGCCATCCGAGTCGAAGTATCCATGGGATTACTACAAGGTGGTCGCCACCGTGCCCGGTGCGCAAGCGTATGTGACCAAGGCCGAGTCGAAGTGTTCGTTGTGGAAGTAACGCTGTAGCAACCTCCACAGAGTACCCGCCGCTGCGCGGGCGCTCTGTCCTGCACGCTTCGCCCGCAGGGTACGCCTTGCGCCGCCGCACCCGTTTGCGGCGGCGTGTTTCCCTTGATACCACACCGTCGTCCGGCGGTGCTTTTTATACTGTGATGCCATGGAAATTTTCGGCGTTCCAATACAAGCGATGATGAGCCAGCTGCTGCTGGGTCTCGTCAACGGCTCGTTCTATGCCATGTTGTCCCTCGGTCTGGCCGTTATCTTTGGCTTGCTTAATGTGATTAATTTCTCGCACGGCGCCATGTACATGATGGGCGCCTTCCTGGCCTGGATGGGCCTCAGTTATTTCGACATCAGTTACTGGGCCATGCTGGTCATCGCCCCGATCCTCGTCGGCCTGGTCGGCATCCTGATCGAAAAGACCATGCTGCGCTGGCTGTATAAACTCGACCACCTGTATGGCTTGCTGCTGACCTTTGGCATCACCCTGATCATGGAAGGCGTGTTCCGCTCCTTCTATGGCGTCTCGGGCCAGCCGTATGCCGTGCCTGAAGCGCTGGCCGGCGCGACGGACCTGGGTTTCATGATCCTGCCGAACTACCGCGCCTGGGTGGTGATCGCCTCGCTCACCGTTTGCCTGGCTACCTGGTTCGTCATCGAAAAAACCAAGCTCGGTGCCTACCTGCGGGCCGGCACGGAAAACCCGAAACTGGTGGAAGCGTTCGGCATCAACGTGCCGCTGATGGTAACCCTGACGTTCGGCTTCGGCGTGGCGCTGGCCGGTTTCGCCGGCGTGCTGGCGGCACCGATCATCCAGGTCTCGCCGCTGATGGGCTCGAACCTGATCATCGTCGTGTTTGCCGTGGTGGTGATTGGCGGCATGGGGTCCATCATGGGCTCCATCCTGACGGGCCTGGGCCTGGGCGTGATCGAGGGCCTGACTCGCGTGTTCTACCCGGAAGGCTCTGCCACCGTGGTGTTCGTCGTGATGGTCATCGTGCTGCTGCTGCGTCCCGCCGGCCTGTTTGGCAAAGAAAAGTAATCCTCATCAGTCATGTATTGGAGCTACCACGATGAATAAAAATGTAGGCTACGCCATTGCCTTGCTGCTGGCGTTGGCGGCCCCGTTTTACGGCTATCCCGTCTTCCTGATGAAGTTGCTGTGCTTTGCCCTGTTTGCCTGCGCTTTCAACTTGCTGATCGGCTACACCGGCTTGCTGTCGTTCGGCCATGCGGCCTTCTTCGGCGGCGCCGGCTATGTCACCGGCTACGCGCTGCGCACCTGGGGCTGGCCAACGGAACTGGGCTTGCTGGCCGGCGTCGCCACGGGCGCCTTGCTGGGCCTGGTGATCGGCGGCCTGGCGATCCGCCGCCAGGGCATCTACTTTACGATGATCACCCTGGCGCTGGCGCAGATGGTGTACTTCCTGGCCTTGCGTCTGCCCTTTACGGGGGGCGAGGATGGCTTGCAGGGTGTTCCACGTGGAACCTTGCTGGGCACGATAAACCTGGGCAATGACACCGTCTTGTACTACGTCGTGCTGGCCATTTTTGTCGCCGGCTTCGCCCTGATCGTGCGCACCATCCATTCGCCGTTCGGCCAGGTGCTCAAGGCGATCAAGGAAAACGAACCGCGCGCCATCTCGCTGGGCTACGACGTCAACAAGTACAAGCTGATGGCCATCGTGCTGTCCGCTTCACTGGCCGCGCTGGCCGGCGCCACCAAGACCCTGGTGCTGGGCTTTGAAACCCTGACCGACGTGTACTGGGGCATGTCGGGCCTGGTCGTGCTGATGACTTTGGTAGGCGGCATGGGCACCTTGTCCGGTCCCATCCTCGGCGCCGTCTTGATCATCGCGCTGGAAAACAAGCTGGGCGATGTTGGTACCTATCTGGCCACGCACACGGGCATCGAGTGGTTCGGTACCCTGGGCGAATCGGTCGGTATGGTCACCGGCGTGATCTTCGTTATCTGCGTACTGATGTTCCGGCGCGGCATTGTCGGCGAAGCCATCGCGCGCTTCGGCGGCAGGGCTGCCAAGGCCGCGGTCTGATTTTCAAGCAACGCCGGACGGATCGTCCGGCGTTTTTCATTGTGCGTCCACTGTTACTTCAACGGAGAGAACCACCATGCAAACGACGATCACGCGCGCGGGAAGCAGCCTGTGCACCTTGCTGGCGTTGGCAGCCTGCGGCAGCAACCATGCACCGGAAGAGCTGAACCAGATGCCCGGCTACCTGGGTACCATCACGCGCGCCGACTACGACGGCAAGACGAACGATCTGCTGACGGCCGGCCTCGGCAAGACTGGGCTGGCTGGCGCCGCGCCCGCGTATGCGAACGTGGAACAGCCGACACCGCTCGAACTGCGCCGCAATGCCATCTACGCCAATTACCGCGCCGTACTCGACATTGCCGCCAACAGCGGCTACGGCACCCTGTACGGACCGAACGTGGATGCGTCCGGGAACGTGGGCACGGGCGAGGGCCTGGTCGCGGGCAGTGAATACATCGCCTATGCCGACGATGGCTCGGGCAAGAAGAATGTCACCTTGATGGTGCAGGTGCCGGCCAGCTTCGATCCCGACCATGCCTGCATCGTCACGGGCACGTCCAGCGGCTCGCGCGGCATCTACGGCGCCATCGGCAGCTCGGGTGAATGGGGCTTGAAAAAAGGCTGCGCCGTGGCGTATGCCGACAAGGGCTCCGGCACGGGCTTGTACGTGTTCGAGGACGACAGTGTCAACCTGCAAAACGGCGTGCGCGCGGGCAGGGTGGCCGCCGGCAAGAACGCGCTCTTCGCGCCCGACTTGAGCGACGCCGACCGCCTGGCCTGGGCCGGCGCGAACCCGAACCGCATCGCCTTCAAGCACGCACACTCGCAGCAGAATCCGGAGAAGGATTGGGGCAAGGTGACCTTGCAGGCGGTCGAGATGGCGTATTACGTCTTGAACGAACGCTACGGCGTGCTGGCCCGCGACGGTAGTGCGCGCATCGTGCGCCTGACGCCGAAGAACACCATCACGATTGCCTCGAGCATTTCCAACGGCGCCGGCTCGGCCTTGCTGGCGGCGGAACAGGATACCAAGGGCTTGATCAGCGGCGTAGCGGCCAGCGAGCCGCAGATCCAGCCGGCGGCGTCAAGCGCCTACAGCGTGCGCCAGGGTGGGGCGGCAGTCGCCAATCCCGGCCGCGCGCTGTTCGACTACGCCACCTATGCGGCCCTGTATCAGCCGTGCATCGCTTCCGTGGCCGGCAATGCGGGACGCTGCACGGCGCTGGTCAGCAAGGGTTTATTGAACGGCGCCGACCTGGCCGCGCAACAGGCGGACGCGAAACAGCGCTTGCGCGCGTATGGCTGGCTGCTGGATTCCGATCCGCTGCAGGCGGCACACGCGGGCACGAATATCCTCGTGGCCGTCACGTATGCGTATGCCTACGGCAAATTCTCCGTCACGGACAAGGTGTGCGGTTTCACGTTTGCGCAGACTGACCTCAACGGTAATCCGGTCGCGTTCACGTCGGCGCAGAAGGCGGCCAGCTTTGCCGCGCAAAACGGCATCCTCGGCAACGTCGTGTACGAGAACAGCGTGGGCGGCGCCAGGGTGTACACGGCCGGCGTGTCGTCTTCCAGCGGCCTGGCGGACCAGTCGCTCGACGGCTTCCTGTGCCTGCGCAGCCTGGCGACGGGGCGCGATACCGTCAGCGGCGCCAATTTGCAAGGTACGCTGGCCGGGCAAAGCGTGCGCGTGCGTGCTGGCATGGCGGAGGTCGCGGCCAGCGGCAAATTGAATGGCAAGCCGGCCATCATCGTGCACGGTCGCAGCGATACCCTGATTCCCGTCAATCACGCGTCGCGCGCCTATCTTGGCCTGAACGCCGCCGGGGAAGGGAGCAATAGCCGCCTGCGCTATATCGAGGTGACCAATGCCAACCACTTCGATTCCTTCAGCAGCGCCTTGCCGACCCTGATCGTCCCCTTGCATGTCTACCTGAACCGGGCGCTCGATGCCATGTATGTGCACTTGAATGCCAAGCAAGCCTTGCCGCCATCGCAGGTGGTGCGCACGGTGACGCGCGCCGATGCGACAACCCTGATCACGAATGTCAACGTGCCAGCGATCGCCACGGCGCCGGCGCCCGGCAATGTCATCAGCGTGACGGGGACGGTCGTCGACATTCCCAACTAGGCTGTACCACCGATGGAACCTGCGGCCACGTTTCACGTGGCCGTTTTTATTCCCAGGCCGTATCGGGGATGTGGCCCAGTCCCTGGAAGACAGGCTTGCAAAACCAGTAGCCCTGCATCAGGGAAATGCCGCAGCTGGCCAGGAAATCGCGCTCGGCGCGTGTCTCGATGCCTTCGGCCAGTACGCGGATACCGAGCTCGCGGCACAGGCTGGCGATGGCCCGCACGATCGCCTGGCGTGGCGCGTGCATATCGATCCCGCGCACCAGGTCCATGTCGATCTTGATGATGTCGGGCTGGTATTCGGCCAGCAGGTTCAAGCCCGCATAGCCGGCGCCGAAATCATCGATGGCTGTCTGGAAACCGAAGCGCCGGTAGGCGCGGAAGATCTCGACCAGATGGGGACGGTCCTGCACCCGTTCGCCTTCCGTCACTTCAAAGATGATTTTATCGGTGGGGAAGCGGTGCAAGGTGGCCGCTTCCAGGGTGCTGCGGATGCACACTTCGGGACGGTAGACGGCGTTAGGCAAGAAGTTGATCGACAGAAAGCCCTGCATATCCAGCTTGGCTGCGCCGGCCACGGCCTTGACGCGGCAAGCCTGGTCGAAGCGGTAGCGGTTGGCGTCGTTGACTTGCGCCAGCACGCTGGCCGCGCTTTCGCCGTTGGGTCCGCGCACCAGCGCCTCGTGCGCATAGATACTGCGCGTGGCCAGGTCGACGATGGGCTGATAGGCATACTCGAAGGCAAACGGCAGCGGCGCGCTGTCGTGGCATCCTGCACAGGCACCGTGTGGAAAGCTGGTGGCGTCAGGATGAATCGGGATGTCGGGAGGTGTCATGGTGCTAGTGTAGGCGGATGGGTTGGCTGATTCCGTCTGCTGTCTCACAGTGCGGCAGCATAGATGGCGCGCGCATCGCGGCGCGTGACCGGCCGGGGATTGTTGCCCAGCAAGCGCGTCTGCAGCATGGCTTCATCGGCCAGACGGTCCAGGTCGCTGGCCGCGATGCCCACTTCGCGCAGGGTGCGCACGATGCCCGTCGCCAAGGCAATCTCCTGCAGGGCTTCGATCAGGGCCATGGCCCGCGCTTCCTCGCTGCCCGTGATGCCAGGTTGCAGGACGGCTGCCAGTTGCGCATACAGGGGCGCCGCGTGGGATAGATTGAAATGCAGCACGTGCGGCAGCACCAGCGCATTCGACAAGCCATGCGGCACGTGGAACAGTCCTCCGATGGGATAGGCGAGCGCGTGCACGGCGGCCACGGGCGCATTGGCAAACGCCTGGCCGGCCAGCATGGCGCCCAGCAGCATGGCCTGGCGCGCCGGCAAGTTGCTGCCATCGCGGCAGGCGGTGACCAGGTTGCTGGAGAGCAGTGACAAGGCTTGCGTGGCCAGCATGTCGGACAATGGGTTTTTCAACAGGCGGCTGGTGTACGCTTCGATCGCATGCACCATGGCATCGATGCCGGTGGCGGCCGTCACGGCGGGCGGCAAGCCCAGGGTCAGGCTGGCGTCGAGGATGGCCAGGTCCGCATACAGTTGCGGCGCGACCACGCCCATCTTGCTGGTGGCACCCGTGGTGACGATGGCGATGTGCGTCACTTCCGAGCCCGTGCCGGCCGTGGTCGGCAATTGCACCAGGGGCAGGCGCTGGCCGTGGACATTGCCGATGCCATATAGTTGGGCCAGTTCCTGGTGGCCCGGTGCCAGCACGGCGATGAGCTTGGCCACGTCCAGCGAGCTGCCGCCACCGAGGCCGATAATCAGTTCCACGTGAAACATCCGGGCCTGGGCCACACCGGCCAATACGATGGCTTCGGGCGGATCGGCTTGCACTTCGGAAAAGACGTGGACCTCGATGCCGGCCGCCTGCAGGTTGTGCAAGGAAGCATCGGCCAGACCCGTGCGCAAAAAGCCTGCATCGGTGACGAGCAGGGCGCGGCGCACGGTGGGGAAGTGTTGGGCGATATGCGCACCCAGCTGGGCGGCGGCGCCCGGTTCAACGATCAGGTGCGGGACAGTGCGGAACTGGAAGGCGGACATGCAGACTCCTGACAATGATGGCAGAAGCCCAGCTTACTCCGCTTTCCCGCCCCGCGCCTGTTTCACGTGGAACAAAAAGCGGGGACTACTCCCACTCCAGCGCGCCGCGTTTCCATTCATAGGCCAGGCCGATGGCCAGTATGCTCAAGAAACCTATGACGGCCCAGAAACCGGGCAAGCCGAGTTCATTCACGTTGGCCGCCCACGGCATCAGGAAGATCACCTCGATATCGAACAGGATGAAGAGAATGGCAACCAGGTAGAAGCGGATGTCGAACTTCATGCGCGCGTCGCCGAACGCTTCGAAGCCGCATTCGTACGGCGACAGTTTTTGCGGGTCCGGCTTGTGCGGTCCCAGCGTGCGGCCCAGCAGCATGGGCACGATACCGACCAGGATGCCGATCAGAATGAACAGGAGGACGGGGAAATAGTTTTCGAGAAGCATGGGGATTCCTCTCAGTGGCTGGACGACAGTTTCATCAGCACGATGCCGCACACGATGAGGACGGCGGCGCATACGCGCATGGTGTTGAGCTGCTCGCCCAGAAAAACGATGCCGACGATAAAGGCGCCGACGGCGCCGATGCCGGTCCAGATCGTATAAGCCGTACCAAGGGGCAGGGTGCGCATGGCAAGCGAAAGCAAGCCGAAGCTGGCGATCATCATGACGATGGTGACAACGGAGGGGGTGAGTTTGGTGAAACCCTCGGAGAGTTTCATCGAGTATGCCCACACGACTTCAAACATGCCGGCAATAAGTAAAAGTATCCAGGCCATGGCGGCTCCTTATACAGAGCGGGCCGTCCCGGTGTGTTCCCATGATGGGGGAGGCCGTCCTCCTGGATGATCGTCCCGCTGGCCACTGGCGTGGTCACGTTGGCGGACGATGCGGCAATTGTAGCAAACATTTCACGCTACCGCAGCCCTCCGCTTGCCCACGCTGCGTGTTCCACGTGAAACAGAAATCGTCGTTGACTTGCCCCTGCTGAGTAAAAATTAAGCAAAAAATGCGCTGCGCAAGGTTGCGCTTGCAAAAAGACTCTATAATCGGAGCTCTCATCCCGCATTTTTACTTGCACTGTTACCTATTTATCATGTTATTTCCTACAGAATTCGACGTCATCGTTGTCGGTGGTGGTCACGCCGGTACCGAGGCGGCCCTCGCTTCCGCCCGCATGGGGCAGAAGACGCTATTGCTCACGCATAATATTGAGACACTGGGCCAGATGTCGTGCAACCCTTCCATCGGTGGCATCGGCAAGGGCCACCTGGTCAAGGAAGTCGATGCCATGGGCGGCGCGATGGCGATTGCCACCGACGAGTCCGGCATCCAGTTCCGCATCCTGAACTCCTCGAAAGGCCCGGCAGTCCGCGCCACGCGCGCCCAGGCCGACCGTATTTTGTACAAGGCCGCCATCCGTACGCGCCTGGAAAACCAGACTAACCTGTGGCTGTTCCAGCAAGCCGTCGATGATCTGATCGTCGAAGGCGACCGGGTCGTCGGCGCCGTGACGCAGATCGGCTTGAAGTTTCTCGCGCGCGCCGTCGTGCTGACGGCTGGCACTTTCCTCGACGGCAAGATCCACGTGGGCTTGAATAACTACTCGGCCGGCCGCGCCGGCGACCCGCCCGCCATCTCGCTGTCGGCCCGCCTGAAAGAGCTGAAACTGCCGCAGGGCCGCCTGAAAACGGGTACGCCGCCGCGCATCGATGGCCGCACGATCGACTTTTCCGTGATGCAAGAACAGCCGGGCGATCTCGATCCCGTGCCCGTGTTTTCCGTGATGGGCAACACGTCCATGCATCCGCGCCAGGTACCGTGCTGGGTCACGCACACGAATAGCCAGACGCACGACATCATCCGCGCCGGCCTCGACCGCAGCCCCATGTACACGGGCGTGATCGAGGGCGTGGGCCCCCGTTATTGCCCCTCGATCGAAGACAAGATCCACCGTTTCTCGGGCAAGGAATCGCACCAGATCTTCCTCGAGCCGGAAGGCTTGACGACGCATGAGTTCTATCCGAACGGCATTTCGACCAGCCTGCCGTTCGACGTGCAGATCGCCCTGGTGCAATCGATGAAGGGCATGGAAAACGCCCACATCCTGCGCCCCGGCTACGCCATCGAATACGATTACTTCGACCCGCGCGGCTTGAAGGCCTCGCTGGAAACGAAGGCCGTCGCCGGCCTGTTCTTCGCCGGCCAGATCAACGGCACCACGGGCTACGAGGAAGCGGCCGCGCAAGGCATGCTGGCGGGCCTGAATGCGGCCTTGCTGACGCAGGACAAGGAAGCCTGGGTACCGGGCCGCTCCGAGGCCTATCTGGGCGTGCTGGTCGACGATCTGATCACCCAGGGCGTGCAGGAACCGTACCGCATGTTTACCAGCCGCGCCGAGTACCGCCTGAGCCTGCGCGAAGACAATGCCGACATGCGCCTGACGGAAATCGGCCGCGCCCTGGGCTGCGTGGGCGACGCCCAATGGCAAGCGTTTGAAACGAAGCGCGAAGCGGTGGCGCTGGAGCTCGAGCGCCTGCGTTCCACGTGGGTCAACCCGCGCATCCTGGCGGCCGCCGAATCGGAACGCATCGTTGGCCAGGCTATCGAACGCGAGTATTCGCTGGCGGACTTGCTGCGCCGCCCGAACGTGGCCTACGACACCCTGATGAGCATGACGGGCATGGAAGGCCAGGCATTGGCCGGCCCCGGCGTGGAAGACCCCGCCGTGCGCGAGCAGGTGGAAATCCAGCTCAAATATGCGGGCTACATCGAGCGCCAGAGCAAGGAAATCGAGCGCCACGAACACTATGAAAACCTGGCCTTGCCGGAAGGTTTCAATTATCTGGATATCGGCGCGCTGTCCGTCGAAGTGCGGCAAAAACTCGACAAGCAGCGCCCGGAAACCCTGGGCCAGGCATCGCGCATTTCCGGTGTGACGCCGGCGGCGATTTCGCTGCTGCTGGTGCACCTGAAAAAGCGCGGTTTTGGTGCCGCGCAGACCACCACTTTAAAGGACGAGGTTGTTGAATGAAGCAGTTTGACCGGGCCGCACTGGCCCAGATTTTGAATGAAGGCATCGCCGCGCTGGGGCTCGACCTGAGCGCGGATCAGACGGAAAAACTGCTCGATTACCTGGCCTTGCTGGCCAAATGGAACAGCGTGTACAACCTGACGTCGGTGCGCGATCCCATGCAGATGCTGACCCTGCACGTGCTCGATTCGCTGGCCGCCGTACCGGCGTTCGCGGACGCAAAGAATGTGCTCGACGTGGGCGCCGGCGGCGGCTTGCCGGGCATGGTGCTGGCCATCGCGCGCCCCGATGTGAAGGTGTCGATGATCGACACGGTGCATAAGAAGACGGCATTCTTGACGCAAGTGAAAGCGGAACTGGGCCTCGCCAACGTGACCGTGTACACGAAACGGGTGGAACAGCTGGAAGTGCAGCAGAAATTCGACGTGATCACCTCGCGCGCCTTTGCCGACCTGTCCGACTTCGTCAACTGGTCGAACCATGTGCTGGCCGAGGGCGGGCAATTCATCGCCTTGAAAGGGGTGGCACCGCCAGACGAGAGAGAGAGACTGCCGGCAGACTGGCAAGTGACGGAATTACGGCCTATCCAGGTACCAGGGCTAAATGCAGAGCGTCATCTGGTCTTTATAGCAAGAATTTAAACGCCAGAAAATTAAACGATATAAATCATATAAATGGTTTATACGGTATAAATAATATAAACCGTATAAACGATTTATATCGTATAAATGAAATAAACAGTATAAATCGTTTCGGCCAGATGCCGGGGCGCACGATGAAGTTTGCATCTCTTTACAACTAGAAGATACATGGCCAAAATTTTTTGTGTAGCAAATCAAAAGGGTGGTGTTGGTAAAACCACAACGAGCGTCAACCTCTCCGCCGGTCTGGCCAAGTTGAACCAGCGCGTGCTGCTGGTCGATCTCGACCCGCAGGGCAATGCGACCATGGGCGCCGGCATCAACAAGGCCGGCCTGAAGGCATCGACGTATGAAGTCATGCTGGGCGAGTCCGATGTCAAGACGGCACGCCAGCGTTCGGAAGCGGGGCGCTTCGATGTCTTGCCGTCGAACCGCGAACTGGCCGGCGCCGAAGTGGAGATGGTCGAGCTGGACAACCGCGAACGCCGCCTGAAGGATGCGCTGGCCGAAGTGGACGGCGAATATGACTTCATATTAGTAGATTGCCCACCGGCATTATCGATGCTGACCCTGAACGGCCTGTGCGCCGCGCATGGCGTGATCATCCCGATGCAGTGCGAGTACTATGCGCTGGAAGGTTTGTCCGACCTGGTCAACACCATCAAGAAGGTGCATGCGAACCTGAACCCGGACTTGAAGATCATTGGGCTCTTGCGTGTGATGTTCGATCCACGCATGACATTATCGCAACAAGTGTCGGCGCAGCTGGAACAGCACTTCGGCGACAAGGTTTTCAATACCATCATCCCGCGCAATGTCCGCCTGGCCGAAGCGCCATCGTACGGCCTGCCCGGCGTGACCTTCGACCCCAGCTCGAAAGGTGCCCAGGCGTATATCGCCTTCGGCGCCGAGATGGTCGAACGCATCAAACATATGTAAACAAGGGGCGAGCGTCTGCACGATTCGATGTAAGCGCTTACTCTGAAAACACGATTAGGACAGCATGGCTACGAAAAAATTAAAAGGACTGGGTCGCGGACTCGACGCTCTGTTGGGCGGCGGGGGCGGCGACTTTGCCAGTCCGGACACGCATCAACCGTCGAACTTGCCCGTGTCGCAAATGCAAGCCGGCAAATACCAGCCGCGCACGCGCATGGACGAGGGGGCCTTGAATGAACTGGCCGCCTCGATCAAGGCGCAAGGGCTGATGCAGCCTATCCTGGTGCGCCCGATCGGGCAAGACACCTTGAGCGGCTTGATCAAATATGAAATCATCGCTGGCGAACGCCGTTTCCGCGCTTCGCAACTGGCCGGCCTGACGGAAGTGCCGGTGCTGGTGCGCGACGTGGACGATCTGGCCGCCGCGGCCATGGCGCTGATCGAGAACATCCAGCGCGAAGACTTGAATCCCCTGGAAGAAGCGCAGGGCATCCACCGCCTGATCGCCGACTTCAGTTTTACGCATGAGCAAGCGGCCACTGCGCTGGGACGCTCGCGCAGCGCCGTGTCGAACCTGTTGCGTTTGATGAACCTGGCCGCTCCCGTGCAGACCATGCTGATGGCCGGCGATATCGACATGGGCCATGCGCGCGCGCTGCTGGCCGTCGATGCGGCCAGCCAGATCACCCTGGCCAACCAAGTCGTGGCCAAGCGCCTGTCGGTGCGCGAAACGGAAAAGCTCGTGACGCGCTCGGTCGAGGAAGCGGCCAACCCGGTCGAGCCGCGGCAAAAGGAAAAGTCCGGCGACATCGCGCGCCTGGAAGAAGAGCTGTCCGATGCGCTGGCCACGCCCGTGGTGTTCAAGATGGGCAACAAGGGCCGTGGCCAATTGGTGATTGATTTTGCCGATCTTGACGTGCTCGATGGTTTGTTGACCCGCTTGCGTGGTTAAATAGCAAGCTGCAAAGACAGGGATCATGCGGGTGTGGACAATCCGGCCATGCTTTCCAGATGCACCACGTGATTCCTTGATAACACGGCTGGAAGCGGCCAGACAAGCGACTTTGCCATATAGTGGTGCAAATGGCGGCGAATAGTCGGTAAAGCGTCAGTTTCACGCAGCAATTGCCCTGCTGCGGTGCAGCAACGTTTGACTCTATAGATCAAAGCCAACTATAATCCCGTGTCTTTGCGTGTGTAGATTTTTCTGGGAACCTGGCAATTGAGTGATTCACAACAAAGTATTGCCAAACCAGTCTACAAAGTAGTTGCATTGCAGCTAGCAATCGCTATCAGCTTTGCCACGGTCACCCTGTTTTTTGGTGGCAATGTCAGAGGCTGGTCCGCCGCATACGGCGGCGCTATCGCAGTCATCGGTAGCCTGGTGTATGCCCTGCTGGTGGTTCGCGGTTCTAGCGACGCCAACAAGGCATTCCGGGCGCATTTGCGCGCAGAAGTGGTGAAAATATTTATCACAGCGGTGCTGTTTATATTGGCACTGGTGTTGTTTCAGTCGGCCGCCTGGTTATGGCTGATCTTGGGTTTCGCGGTGGCAACCTTAGCATACTGGTTTTCATTGCTCGCTGTTTAATCATTGGTTTTGGGGCCTGTTGTGCTCTGGAACGACAAATCTAAATTCATTATGACCACAGAACACGCTATTGAAGCGGGCCATGCTGCCCCGGCCAACGCCACAGAATACATCAGTCACCATCTGGCCCACCTGAGAAGTGCCGACGGCATGATCAATCTGGATACGTTCTGGATTTCGGCCATTCTGGGCTTTGTTTTCCTGGCTGTTTTCTATATGGCGTCGCGCCGCGCGACGGCTGGTGTCCCTGGCAAGTTGCAAAACTTCGTCGAAATGGTCATGGAAATCGTCAATGACACTATTAATGGGGCCTTCCACGCGAAAAGCAAGGTCATCGCGCCGCTGGCCATCACTATTTTTGTGTGGGTCTGGTTGCTCAACGCGATGGACTTCCTGCCGGTTGACCTGTTGCCGAAGATTCTGAGCTGGTTTGGCGTGCATAAACTGCGCGCCGTGCCGACCGCCGACGTCAACCACACCTTCGCCATGTCGCTGTCGGTCGTGCTGTGCGTGATCGCCTTCTCGATCAAGGCCAAGGGCCTGGGCGGCTGGATCAAGGAACTGTTCACGGCACCGTTCCATGCGAGCGGCCTGATCGGCACGATCGCCCTGGCACCTGTCAATTTCCTGCTGCAAATGGTTGAGCTGGTTGCAAAACTGATCTCCCTGTCGCTGCGACTGTTCGGCAATATGTATGCCGGCGAACTGATTTTCATCTTGATCGCGTTGTTGCCTTGGTGGGCACAGTGGGCGTTGGGTGGTCCATGGGCAATTTTCCATATCTTGATTGTAACTTTGCAAGCTTTTGTGTTTATGGCGTTGACGGTTGTGTATCTGAGCCTTGCGGTTGAGAAACATTAATCATTAACTTTATATTTTGTTTTTTTAGTATCTTTCGTTTTTAAATTTAGGAGAATTTTATGCAAGCTCTGATCGCACAAGTACAAAGCATGACCGTTCTGGCAGCAGCAATCATCATCGGCCTGGCCGCAATCGGCACCGCTCTGGGCTTCGCTATCTTGGGTGGCAAATTCCTGGAAGCTTCGGCACGTCAACCAGAACTGATGCCACAACTGCAAACCAAACTGTTCGTTATCGCTGGTCTGCTGGATGCTATCTCGATGATCGGCGTTGGTGTTGCTCTGCTGTACACGTTCGCTAACCCGTTCCTGTCCGCTCTGACGGCTGTTGCTCAGTAATTCGCTCCAACCCTAGGAGAAACTTTTAGTTAGGAGCAAAGGTATGGACATCAATATGTCGCTCATCGGCCAGATGATCACCTTCGCGGTGTTGGTCTGGTTCTCGATGAAGTTCGTATTTCCAGCGCTGAACAATGCGCTGGATGAGCGTGCCAAACGAATCGCGGATGGATTGGCTGCGGCCGATCAAGGTCAAGCTTCGATGGCTGTCGCTGAAAAGCGTGCGCAAGAGGCATTGAACAGTGCACGTGAAGAAGCGTCGCAACGCGTTGCGGACGCTGAAAAGCGCGCGCAGCTGGTTGCTGAAGAGATCAAGCAAAATGCACAAGCTGAAGCTGCGCGTATCATTGCGCAAGCCCAGTCGGACGCCGAACAGCAACTGTCGAAAGCACGCGAACAATTGCGCGCTCAGGTGGCTGACCTGGCTGTCAAGGGTGCCGAGCAGATCTTGAAGCGTGAAGTTAACGCTACGGCTCACGCCGAAATGTTGCAGCGTCTTGCTGTCGAGCTGTAATCATGGCAGAACTCGCAACCGTCGCCCGTCCCTACGCGGAAGCTTTGTTCCGCGTAGCCCAAGCTGGTAAGGAGTCAAGCAACCTCGCGGCGTGGTCCGAGCTGGTGTCCGAACTGGCACAGATCGGTAGCCACCCCGAGGTACAGGCGTACGCGCGCAATCCGAAAGTTTCGGAAAGCGACGTCGCCGCCACCATCCTGTCGTTGTTGAAATCGCCGCTCAATGAGGAAGTGAAAAACTTCGTCACGATGTTGATCGAAAATGGCCGCATCAGCCTGCTGCCGGAAATCGGCGCGCAATTCCATACGTTGAAAAACGGTCTGGAAGGTGCGGCTGACGCCGAGATCACGAGCGCTTTCGATCTGAGCGAAGGCCAAACGGCCGAGCTGGTCGCAACGCTGGAAAAGAAATTCAGTCGTAAGCTCAACCCTGCCGTCACAGTGGATCCATCGCTGCTCGGCGGCGTGCGCGTGGTCGTTGGCGACCAAGTGCTCGATACCTCGGTGCGCGCCAAGCTGCAGCAACTGCACGCTGCACTGGTGTCGTAAGACACGCGCTTCGGCAGGCCAGCTAAGACAGACCCTTACCCCTCGCGCAAGCTGAGAGAAACACTTTTAGGAGTTAGTATGCAACTCAACCCATCTGAAATCAGCGAGTTGATCAAGAGCCGGATCCAAGGTCTTGACGGCGGCGCTGAAGTGCGTAATCAAGGCACGGTTATTTCCGTCGCCGACGGTATCTGCCGCATCCACGGTTTGTCGGACGTGATGCAAGGCGAGATGCTGGAATTCCCAGGCAATACGTTTGGCCTGGCAATGAATCTGGAACGCGACTCCGTCGGTTCCGTGATTCTGGGTGCCTACGAGCACATCTCCGAAGGCGACACGGTGAAATGCACCGGCCGCATTCTGGAAGTGCCAGTCGGTCCTGAGCTGCTCGGCCGCGTTGTCAACGCGCTGGGTCAGCCAATCGACGGCAAAGGCGCCATCGAGACGAAACTGACGGCCGCGATTGAAAAAATCGCTCCGGGCGTGATCGCCCGCGAGTCCGTTTCGCAACCAATGCAAACCGGCCTGAAGTCGATCGATGCGATGGTTCCAGTTGGCCGCGGCCAGCGCGAACTGATCATCGGCGACCGTCAAACCGGCAAGTCGGCTGTGGCGATTGATGCGATCATCAATCAAAAAGGCCAGGGCATGAAATGTATCTACGTCGCGATTGGCCAAAAAGCCTCGTCGATCAAGAACATCGTGCGCTCGCTGGAACAGCACGGCGCGATGGAATACACCATCGTTGTCGCCGCTTCCGCTTCGGAATCGGCCGCCATGCAATACATCTCGCCGTACTCCGGTTGCGCCATGGGCGAATACTTCCGTGACCGCGGTGAAGATGCACTGATCGTCTACGATGATCTGTCCAAACAAGCTGTTGCATACCGTCAAATCTCGCTGCTGCTGCGCCGTCCACCAGGTCGCGAAGCGTACCCAGGCGACGTGTTCTACCTGCACAGCCGCCTGCTGGAACGCGCAGCACGCGTGAACGCCGACTACGTCGAGAAGTTCACCGACGGCGCCGTCAAAGGCAAGACCGGTTCCCTGACGGCGCTGCCGATCATTGAAACGCAAGCTGGCGACGTGTCCGCATTCGTTCCAACCAACGTGATTTCGATTACCGACGGTCAGATCTTCCTGGAAACCTCGCTGTTCAACGCCGGTATCCGTCCTGCCATTAACGCCGGTATTTCCGTATCGCGCGTCGGTGGCGCCGCCCAGACCAAGGTCATCAAAAACCTGTCCGGCGGTATCCGTACCGACTTGGCGCAGTACCGTGAACTGGCTGCGTTTGCGCAGTTCGCTTCGGACCTGGATGAATCGACCCGCAAGCAGCTGGACCGTGGTGCCCGCGTAACGGAATTGCTGAAGCAAGCCCAATACTCGCCACTGTCGATCTCGCTGATGGCCGTATCGCTGTTCTCGGTGAACAAAGGCTTCATGGACGACGTGCCAGTCAAGCAAGTGCTGTCGTTCGAAGCTGGTGTCCACGCTTACATGAAGACCAAGCAAGCTGCTCTGCTGGCCAAGATCGAAGAAACCAAGCAACTCGACAAAGACAGCGAAGCAACTCTGTCGGCGGCCATTGCTGATTTCAAGAAATCCGGCGCATATTAAGCGGCCAGGCGGCGCCCACTTCGAGTGAGGCGCCGCCCTACGCGCAGAAGGAGTAAGGACTCATGGCATCAAGCAAAGAGATACGAGGCAAGATCAAGAGCGTAGAGAATACGAAGAAGATCACCAAGGCGATGGAAATGGTCGCCGCGTCCAAAATGCGCAAGGCGCAAGACCGGATGCGGGCCGCTCGTCCCTACAGTGACAAGATTCGGAATATCGCCGCCAATCTGGCGACCGCCAATCCGGAATACACGCACCCGTTCCTGGCAGCTGCCCAGGGTACGCAAGCGAAGGCAGTGGGTTTCATCGTTGTCACGACCGACAAGGGTCTGTGCGGCGGCATGAACACCAACATCCTGCGCCAGGTGACGTCGAAGTCGCGCGAGCTGGAAGCAGCTGGCAACCGGGTTGAAGCAGTTGCCATCGGTAACAAGGGTTTGGGTTTTTTGAATCGCATCGGCGTCAAGATCATTGCGCACGCCATTCAAACCGGCGATACGCCCCACCTGGATAAACTGATCGGACCTGTCAAGGTCATGCTCGAAGAGTTCCAGGCAGGCAAGATCGATGCAGTGTACCTGTGCTACACCAAATTCATCAACACGATGAAACAGGAACCAGTCGTGGAGCAATTGCTGCCCCTGACGGCCGACAAGATGGTCGCCGACAAGGGTGCCCACTCGTGGGATTACATCTACGAGCCGGACGCGCAAAGCGTGATCGACGAATTGCTGGAGCGCTATGTAGAAGCGCTGGTGTACCAGGCAGTCGCGGAGAATCTGGCGTCCGAGCAATCGGCACGGATGGTCGCGATGAAAGCTGCAAGCGACAACGCGGGTAGTGTGATCGGCGAATTGAAGCTGATCTACAACAAGACCCGCCAAGCTGCGATTACCAAAGAACTCTCCGAAATCGTCGCCGGTGCGGCTGCGGTTTAAACGAATTTAACTATATTGAAGGAACGAACATGGCTGATGGCAAAATCGTTCAGTGTATCGGCGCTGTGGTGGACGTTGAGTTTCCCCGCAACGCGATGCCTAAGGTATTTGATGCCTTGAAGATGGCAGGCTCGGAACTGACCCTGGAAGTACAACAGCAGTTGGGCGACGGCATTGTCCGTACCATTGCACTCGGTTCGTCCGATGGCCTGCGTCGCGGCATGATGATTCAAAATACCGGCAAACCTATCATGGTGCCAGTCGGTAAAGCAACCCTGGGTCGCATCATGGACGTGCTGGGCAACCCGATCGACGAATGCGGCCCTGTGTCGCACGAGCAGATCGCGTCGATCCACCGCACCGCTCCTGCATACGACGAACTGTCGCCATCGCAAGAACTGCTGGAAACCGGCATCAAGGTGATCGACCTGGTGTGCCCGTTTGCAAAAGGCGGTAAAGTTGGTCTGTTCGGCGGCGCTGGCGTAGGCAAGACCGTCAACATGATGGAACTGATTAACAACATCGCCAAAGCGCACAGCGGCGTGTCCGTGTTCGCCGGCGTGGGTGAGCGTACCCGTGAAGGTAACGACTTCTACCACGAGATGGCTGACGCGAAAGTGGTCGATCTGGAAAACCCGGAGAACTCCAAAGTCGCGATGGTCTACGGTCAGATGAATGAACCGCCAGGTAACCGTCTGCGCGTCGCGCTGACCGGCCTGACGATCGCTGAATCGTTCCGTGATGAAGGCAAGGACGTTCTGTTCTTCGTCGACAACATCTACCGCTTCACGCTGGCTGGTACTGAAGTATCGGCACTGCTGGGCCGTATGCCGTCGGCTGTGGGTTACCAACCGACCCTGGCGGAAGAAATGGGCCGTCTGCAAGAGCGTATCACGTCGACCAAGACCGGTTCGATCACCTCGATCCAGGCCGTCTACGTTCCAGCCGATGATTACACCGATCCGTCGCCTGCTACCACGTTTGCTCACTTGGATTCGACCGTTGCGCTGTCGCGTGACATCGCTTCCCTGGGTATCTACCCAGCCGTGGACCCGCTGGATTCGACCTCGCGTCAGCTGGATCCGTTGATCGTTGGTCAAGAGCACTATGACACCGCGCGTGCCGTGCAAACGACCCTGCAACGCTACAAGGAATTGCGCGACATTATCGCGATTCTGGGTATGGACGAGCTGGCACCGGAAGACAAACTGCTGGTCGCCCGCGCACGTAAGATGCAGCGTTTCCTGTCGCAGCCTTTCCACGTCGCTGAAGTCTTTACCGGCGCGCCTGGTAAATACGTTTCGCTCAAAGACACGATCAAGGGCTTCAAAATGATCGCTTCGGGCGAACTCGATCACCTGCCGGAACAAGCGTTCTACATGGTCGGCACGATCGAAGAAGCAATCGAAAAAGCCAAGAAACTTAACTAAGTTAAGTCTGGGCCTAACCCCGCCGCTTACACGGCGGGGTTCTTCAACCCGATAGGACACACATGGCACACACAATTCACGTTGACGTGGTTTCCGCTGAAGAACTGATTTTTTCAGGCGAAGCAGAATTCGTCGCGTTGCCGGGTGAACAGGGCGAGCTGGGTATCTACCCACGCCACACGCCTTTGATTACCCGCATCCGTCCGGGCGCGGTCCGCATCAAGGTAGTCGGCCAGGCTGAAGAAGAGTTCGTCTTCGTTGCCGGCGGCCTGCTGGAAGTGCAACCGGATACCGTGACCGTCCTGGCCGATACCGCGATCCGCGGTCACGACCTCGACGAAGCGAAAGCGCTGGAAGCGAAGAAGTTGGCGGAAGAAAATATCCACAACAAGGATTCGGGCATCGACTACGCGCAAGCGCAAGCCGAGCTGGCCAGCGCGATTGCGCAGCTGGCAGCGATCCAGAAGCTGCGCAAGATGTAATCCATCTGCGCCGCACAAGAAAGGCAGCCTGCGGGCTGCCTTTTTTTTCAGCAAAAATTAGCGGCGCTTGTCCTTTCCCCTTTCCAGCCCCGCCTTCAATATCGTCTTCCACTTGGCGCGCGCGGCAATGCGTTCGAGCGGCGTTTCCTCGCTGCGGCGCGCGTCGCGCAGCAGCTTGTGATAATTACGCAGGCGGTCCCCATCGACGGCGCCGCGCACGGCGCAACCGGGCTCGCTGGCATGCTGGCAATCGCGGAACTGGCATGTCGCTGCCAGCGCCGCGATATCGTCGAACGTGGCAGCCAGCGTCTCCGCATCGGCGTCCGCGCGCCAGCTGCGCAAGCCCGGCGTGTCGATGATGCAGGCGCCGCTGGCGCACAGGTGCAGCGAGCGCGCCGTCGTCGTGTGCCGGCCACGGCCGTCGCCATGGCGCACGCCGTTGGTTGCCTGCTGCGCCGCAGCCAGGGTGTTGGTCAGGCTGGACTTGCCCGCGCCCGATGAACCGAGCAGTACCAGGGTCTGGCCGGCGTCCAGCCAGGGTTCCAGGATGGCCACGTCATACGCATGGCGCGTATCGATGGCAAACAGCGGCACGTGGGGCGGCAGGCGCAGTTTGAGCTGCGCCAGTTTGCCCGGCACGTCATCGGCCACGTCGGCCTTGCTCAGCACCACCACGGGGCTGACCTGGGCCGCCAGCACGATGGCCAGATAGCGTTCCAGCCGGCGCGGGTTGAAGTCTTCGTCCAGTCCCATCACCAGCAGGGCCGTATCGACATTGCTGGCGAGCACTTGCCGCCGGCCGTCATTGCCGCGCCGGCCGATCTGCGTGACTGGGGATAAGTGCGCCGTTATCCACAGCATGCCGTAACCATCGTGTTCGGCGGCGACCCAGTCGCCAACAGCAAGGATGGTGTCCTGCGCCTGCAGCTCGTGCAGCAGGCGCGGCAGGACCTGCGCCCCGTGTTCCTGGATGCCGTCGTGCACGCCGATGCTGTCGCGGTGCACGGCGCTCACGCGCAGCAGCTGCGCGGCGGGGGAAGAGATGTCGAGTTGGGTGGCTGCGCTGGCGATGCCCTGCTGCAGCCCGATAAGGCGTAGTTGCGCAAAATCGAATGTGATCATGGTAGCGTGATTCCAGATTCTGTCGTCCGCGTGCGGACGTGAAGCCTGCGCGTGCAGGCACCGCCAGTCGCCATGACTGGCACGAAAAAGGGGGAAGTCGGCTACGCGATCACGCGTATGGGGAAGGGCGTGCTAAGGGAGTTAGCGGGGAAAACAGTGATCAGGCAGCCGACAGCACGGCAGTATCCGAATGGCGCATGTTGTCTACTCCTGAGGTGTGATGGAAAACGCCAGTGTGCCAGCGGCGCGCGCCGCCGTCAATGGAAGGTATGGCTCAGCTGCACATGCCGTAGGTCGGATTAGTCCGCAGGGCGTAATCCGACACATTGTTGGCGCGATTGTTGAATTAGCTGCACATGCCGTAAGCGCTGCGCTCGGGGAAATAGCGGTAGGTAAACGTGCGCACCGGGTAGCGCTTGCCGGCGACGAGCATGTCGGGCATGGACAGGTCGAAACGCTGCGGCAGCTGGCGCGGCAGTTGCAGGCGCAGCCGCCACTGGGTTTCCTTGCTGTTGCCGACGGCGGCAAACATGATGGGCAGCTTTTCGATGACGTCGACGATTTCCGCCTTCTGGTTCATGCCGCGCTGGTAGATGGTCAGCACTTTCGCCTCGGCGAACGGCTGCTGTTTCGGCTCTTCCAGCAGGAAGGACAGGCGCGTAAAACTGGCTTGCGTGCCGACGGGTAAAGTAAAAATCAGTGCCAGCTCCGTGCCGCCTTCCTTCAGCGTGACGGGCGGCGTGGCATACACGCTGATACCGCGCGGCAGCTCGAAGCGCGAACCCTCCGTCCACGTCTTGCACTCGGGCGTGGTGGCCTGGTACAGGCTGGGCGCCGTGTAGTCATCGCAGGCGGAAACCAGCAGCAGCAGGGGCAGGGCAAGTCGGGCGGAACGGCGCATGGGAGTCACGGTTGGGGGAATGAGCCGACAGTGTAAGCGATCCCCACGCGATCCACCAGCGACGCTAGGCTTGCCCGGGCGGCGCGCGCCGCACGGATTGCAGCTGGCAGTGCGCCGCCTGCAAGGCATCCTTGATGGCATCGAGCGCCAGTTGCGGCCGGGCCGCGCCGCACATGAAGATATCGACGGCGGCAAAGCTGCATTCCGGCCAGGTGTGGATGGAGATGTGCGATTCAGCCAGCAGCACCACGCCGGTGACGCCCTGGCCGGCGCCAAAGCTGTGGAAATGGCTGTGCAGCACCTGCGCGCCAGCCGTGATGGCAACGTCGCGCAGCAGGCGCTCGAGCGCGGCGCCGTCGCGCAGGCGTGCCGGCGCGATGCCCGACAAATCGGCCAGCAAGTGGGTGCCCAGGGGCAGATGCGGTGTGGCTGCCATGCCTATTTGTGGCTGCCGCCGCTGGAGCCGCCGCCATAGCTGCCGCCGCCGCTGCCCGTGCGCGAACTCCAGCTGCTGCCGCTGCTGCTGCCGGCCACCTTGAACATGCGCACCCAGTTGGCGGCCGTGACACTGAAGGTCACCATCAGGGCATAGATCACGTATTTACTCATGGGGGATTCTTTGCATTCTTGTCGAGAAAAGCGGCAGGCAGGAACAGCGCCAGGCAGCCCAGCAAACTCCACATCAAGGTGCTGGAGAACGAGACAAACATGGGAATCGCATTCAAGACCAGCACGATGATGATGAAGACCTTGGCGATGCCGCGATGGCTCAGCTGGATATTCTGCACTTTGTCGCCGCCATGGAAGGCGCTGCCGAACCAGGCGGCCATCTGGTCATAGGCGACGGGCACAGAGCGCGACCAGGTCATTTCCTCGCCGGTGAGCTCCGCCGCCAGCTTGGTCTGCCCCTGCTCGAATTCAAACACGCGCGTGCTGTCGCCGACGGCCACCTTCCAGTTGAAGGCGCCCGCCGCATACACGACCTGCGAGCCGTAGTCATACAGTTTGCGGTAGGTGGCGCCATCGAGCGTGCAGGTATCGGCGTCCAGCGACGCCCAGTTGGGCCAGTTCGGCAGCACGTTCGAGCGCGACCAGCCATCGTCCGTCTCCACCAGCCAGAAGAAGCCGGCGCGCGCGTTGTACAGCAGGTATTCATTCCACTCGCTGCCTTCGTCGTCGGCGCGGCGCATCATGCCGATCACCGTGAAGTCCGCATTGCTGATCTTCGCGCTGGCGCCCAGCTCCAGCGTGATGTCGGCGTTGTCGTGCACCTGCTTGCCGATGGCCAGCACCTGCGCTTCCGGGCCGCTGGCGTCGAGCTGCGCATGGCAGGCGGGGCACACCAGCTGCGCCGCCGCGCCGGGTACATAGCCGATGCCGCTGCCGCAGGACGGGCAGTCGAGCGCGTCGAGCTTGCCGCGGTACTTGCCGGCGCTCCTGGCGATGGCGTCGTCGTCGCGCAGCAGCTGGCACTGCAAGCCCTCCAGGGTGACGGCAACGCCCTGGTAGACGACGGGTTGCGGGCCATCCGTGTAGTCGAGCGTGACAAAGCTGGCGTAGTTGCGGAAGTCCGCCACCTGGATGCGCCAGCCGGCGCCCACCTTGAACGGCAATTCTCCCTGGCCGGCGATGCATTCGGCGCTGCGGATCTCGGCCGCCGTGTACGGTTCGCCGCAGATCGTGTAGCGCCTGCCCGGCGTCAGCTCGGCAAAGGCGGGCAGGGCGTCTTGCGTGCTGCGTACGCGCGTCAGGGTGTACAGGCCGGACGAGTCGCCCAGCCACGCCGTGCTGGCGTCGTCGAACAGCAGATACCACTCGTTCCACGTGCCGGCGCTGTAGCGCTGCTGGATGCGGCCGACGACGGTGAAGTGCACGCCATCGTGCACGCCGGCCGTGCCGACCTGGATCGGCGAGTAATCCTCGAGGACGGCCGACATCTTGCCCACGTCTCTGACGGAATCGGCGTCCTTGAGGATGGTGCTGTGGCAGTACTCGCACACGGCGAGCACGGAAGCGTGCGAGCGGAAGTGGACTTCCGCGCCGCAGCTGGGACAGGAAACAGTTTGCATGCAGTCGCGCTTAGCCGATCAGTTTTTTCAGCAGTTCAGCCTTGGCGCCGTCGTAGTCGGCCGGCGAGATGAGTCCCTTGTCGAGCAAGCCCTTGAGTTTTTCCAGGCGCGCCTCGATCGGTTCTTCCACGGGGGCCGGTGGCGCCGCAGGCGGCGCGGCCGGGGCAGGCGCCGGCTGCTGTAGCGCTCCGCCCATGCTTTGCGCCATCACCTGGCCGATCGACAGCCCGGCGCCCAGTCCCGCGCCGATGCCGGCCATGCCGCCTTCGTTTTGCGCCGCCAGCGGGATCGCATTGGCCACCTGGAATTTCGTAAAGCCGCTCATCTTGTCGGCGCCCAGGCCGCCCTTCATGCCGGCCGAGATGCGCTCGTCCAGCGCCGCCTGCAATTCCTCGGGCAGGCTGATGCTGGCCACATTGAATTCATCGAGACCCACGCCATAGCGGGCGAATGCCTGCGCCAGGCCATCCTTGACCTCTTGCGCCATCAGCGCCTGGTTGGCCGCCATGTCGAGGAAGGGGACATTCGCGCCGCCCAGCGAGCTGGCCATGCTCGACATCAGAATGCCGCGCAATTGATCTTCCACTTCGTCGCGCGTATAGACTTCGCGCGTGCCGCTGATCTCGGTGAAGAAGGTGCGGGCGTCGGCGATGCGGTACGAGTACATGCCGAAGGCGCGCACGCGGATCATGTCGAAATCCTTGTCGCGGATGGTGATCGGCTGCGGCGTGCCCCATTTGCGGCCCGTCTGCACGCGCGTGCTGAAGTAATACACGTCCGACTTGAAGGGCGAATCGAACAGCTTGTCCCAGTTTTTCAGGTTGGTCAGCAACGGCAAGGTCTGCGTCGTCAGCTTGTGCGTGCCGGGACCGAAGACATCGGCGATCTTGCCTTCATTGACGAAGACGGCCACCTGCGATTCGCGCACATTCAGGATGGCGCCGTTCTGGATCTCGAAATCCTGCATGGGAAAACGCCAGGCCAGTACGCCTTCCGTTTCTTCGTTCCACTGCAGTACGTCGATAAACTGCTTCTTGATAAAGCTGCCGAGGCTCATGATGGTGTCCTTGAATGAGGTAAAACGTCAGGAAATACAGGCGGCGTTGATGGCGCCGATCGACAGGGAAATGGCGGCCAGCAAGCCGCCGAAGGCGCTGTTGTTCGATTCGATCTGGTCTTTCGACATGCGCAGCAGGCGCGTGGTGACCACATAGGCGAGCAATTGCACCACCATGGCGCCAAAGGCCCAGGCGAAGAACTGCTGGTAGTCGTCCGTGTGCATCAGGGACGAGGCGATGGTGGCGGAAAAGCCCAGCATGGCGCCGCCCAGCGACAGGGCCGCCGCCTGGTTGCCCTGGCGGATCAGCAGCACTTCGTTATACGGCGTGACGCGCGTGTAGATGATAAAAAATACAATCAGCAGCCCGGCGGCCAGTAAAAGATGGATCAGATAGTTTAGGATGGCGGGCACGGCATTCCTCACAAATGAGTATTTGATAACGTCAACGCATATTAGAACAAAAAAAGTCCAATGAACAAAAAGATTCTGATTTTGTCCGTCTTCGTGGTCGCTTCCTGCGGCCTCGCGTATGAGCTGATCGCCGGCGCCATGTCCAGCTACCTGCTCGGCGACTCCATCCTGCAGTTTTCCACCATCATTGGCTGCTACCTGTTCGCGATGGGTGTGGGCGCTCACTTTTCCAAGTATGTAAAGGACGATGACGTGCTTTCGCGCTTCGTCGACATCGAACTGGCCGTGGGCTTGATCGGTGGCCTGTCGGCGGCCATCCTGTTCATGACCTTTTCGTGGATGGCCGCGCCATTTCGCACCTTATTGTATGTGATGGTGTTCCTGATCGGCGCACTGGTCGGCATGGAAGTGCCGCTGGTGATGCGCGCCCTGAACACGCGTCAGACGGAATTTTCTGAACTGGTCAGCCGCGTGCTGACATTCGATTACCTGGGCGCGCTGGCCGTGTCCCTGCTGTTCCCGCTGGTGCTGTCGCCGTACCTGGGTCTGGTGCGCACGGGCTTCCTGTTCGGCATGCTCAATGTGGGCGTGGGCCTGTGGAGCATTTATGTATTCCGCGCTGAGCTGAAAAATCTCACAGGACGTTTGCTGCGCGCCTGTGCCGTGATGCTGTTGCTGGTCGCCGGCTTTGCCATGTCGGACCGCATGGTGGCCTGGGGCGAACACGGGCTGTTCGGCGACCAGATCGTGTATTCCACCACCACGCCCTACCAGCGCCTGGTGATCACGCGCTGGAAGGACGATACGCGGTTGTACATCAATGGCAACCTGCAGTTTTCCTCGCGCGATGAGTACCGCTACCACGAAGCGCTGGTGCACCCCGTGCTGGAAGCGTTGCCGTGGGCGCGCCGCGTGCTGGTGCTGGGTGGCGGCGATGGCCTGGCCCTGCGCGAAATCCTGCGTTATCCACAGATCGAACACGTCACCGTCGTCGACCTCGACCCTGCCATGACGGCCGCGTTTACCACGCGCCCGGAACTGGCAAAGCTGAATAACAAGTCGTTCTCGGACAAGCGGGTTACCGTCGTCAATGCCGATGCCGCCGTCTGGCTGCGCAACAACGGCGACATGTTCGACGCGGCCATCGTCGATTTCCCCGACCCGTCCAGCTTCGCGCTCGGTAAACTGTATTCGGTGCCGTTCTACGACCTGGTGAAAAAGCACCTGGCGGCCAAGGGCCTGATGGTGGTGCAATCGACGTCGCCCTTCTTTGCGCCGCACGCTTACTGGACCATCAATTCGACCCTGCGCGAAGTGGGCATGCGCACCTGGCCCTATCACGCCTACGTGCCCTCGTTCGGCGAATGGGGTTTTATCCTGGCCTCGCCCCAGCTCGACTACAAACCGCCCACCAGCTATCGTCTGCCGATGCGCTACCTGAATGCGGACACCACGCGCGAGATGTTCATCTTCCCGCCCGACATGCAGCCGCTGCCCATGGCGCCGAATCGCTTGAATACCCAGTCGCTCGTGCATGAATTCGAGCAGGACTGGAACCGGGTGATCCGCTGATGCAGCGCCGCTCCTTCATGCTGTGGGCTGCCGGCGGCACGGCAGCGGCAGCCGCTGGCATCGGCAGCATCGCCGCGTATCTGCGCTGGCAGGAAATCACGCCCAAGGTGCTGTATCCGGGCCGCAGCGAGGGGCATTACTTGCGCAAGCTGCTGCGCGAGCGCACGGCGCTGCCGGCGCCTTCGGCAACCGTCACCACGGATGTCGCCATCCTCGGCTCCGGCATCGCCGGCCTGACGGCGGCCTGGCGCTTGAATAAACTGGGGCACAAGGATTTCCTCATGATCGATGGGCCGCAGCCGTATGGCAACGCGGCCGGCGGGCAGTTCGGCGACCTGGCCTATCCGACCGGCGGCCATTACCTGCCGCTGCCTTCGCCCGAATCGACCCATGTGCGCGAGATCCTGTTCGATTTGGGGATCATCCAGCGCGATCCGCAGGCGGAAAAGCCGACTTATGACGAGCGCTACATCCTGCACGCACCCGAGGAACGCCTGCTGTTCAACGGTCACTGGCAGGATGGCTTCATTCCCACCGAAGGCGTTTCCGCCGAAGAACTGGCGCAGCACGAGCGTTTCTTTGCCGACGTGCGGCGCCTGCGCCAGGTGCATGGCAACGATGGCAAGCGCGTCTTCGTTTTTCCTACCGTGGAGTCGTCGCAAGACCCGGCCTGGCAGGCGCTCGACACCATCAGCTTGAAGCAGTGGATGGAGCGCGAAGGCTATACCTCGCCCACCCTGCACTGGTATTTGAATTACTGCTGCCGCGACGACTACGGCACGCGCTACGACCAGGTCTCGGCCTGGGCGGGCCTGCATTACTACTGCAGCCGCTGGGGACAGGCGGCCAATGCCGGCAATGGCGCGTGGCTGACCTGGCCGGGCGGCATGCAACCTGTCGCCACGGCCATGGAGCAGGCCTCAGGTGTCAAGCGTCATGCGGGCACGGTGGTTTCCGTGCGGACGACGGAGCAGGGCGTGGAAGCGCTGTGCCTGGAACTGGTCGATGGCCAGCCGCGCACTTACCTGGTCAAGGCGCGCAAGGCCATCTGCGCCATGCCTTTGTTCGTGGCCGCGCGCGTGGTGAACAATATCGCCGAGTATGGCTTTGACGCGCAGCGCGATACGCCCGCGTATGCGCCGTGGCTGGTGGCGAATTTTTTACTGAAACGCTTTCCCGATGAACTGCCGCATGCGCCGCTATGCTGGGACAACGTGGTGTACCAGGAACCGGGCCTCGGCTATGTCGTCTCCACGCACCAGGATATCCGCGTGCGCCCGCCCGAGAAAACCGTCTTCAGCGCCTATGTTGCCCTGTCCGACCGCACGCCGCAGGAAGCGCGCAAGTGGTTAGATGTGGCCACGCCCGAGGCATTGCTGGCGCTGGCCAGCGTCGATTTGAAGACGGCGTATGGACGCGATTTTGCCAGCTGCGTCGAACGGGTCGACATCACCGTGCGCGGCCACGCCATGGCGGCACCGTTGCCGGGATTTCGCAGCAATGCGGGCTTGAAGGCGCTGCGCGAACACGACGGCGCCATCCTGTTCGCGCATGCCGATCTGTCGGGCTTTTCCGTGTTCGAGGAAGCGGCGTGGTGGGGTGACAGGGCGGCGCGCCTGGCTTCCACATGAGGATATCAATGAAAAAGGCCGGCGCAAGCGCCGGCCAGAGCCCCCTAAGGCTCGAACCGGTCTATTTGTTCTTGTTGATCACGTCGATGAACACGGCCGCCAGCAGCACCAGGCCCTTGATCACCTGCTGGTAGTCGATGCCGATGCCCATGATGGACATGCCGTTGTTCATCACGCCCATGATGAAGGCGCCGATCACGGCTCCCATCACCTTGCCCACGCCGCCCGAAGCCGAGGCGCCGCCGATGAAGCAGGCGGCGATCACGTCCAGCTCGAAACCCGTGCCGGCCTTTGGCGTGGCCGTGTTCAGGCGCGCCGCGAAGATCAGGCCGGCCAGCGCGGCCAGCATGCCCATGTTGACGAAGGTGTAGAAGCTGACCCGTTCCGTCTTGATGCCGGACAGGCGCGCCGCCTTCTCGTTGCCGCCCACGGCATATACGCGCCGGCCCAGCACGGTGCGGTTGGTAATGAAGGTGTAGGCGACGATGAGCAGCGACATCACGGCCAGCACGTTGGGAAAGCCGCGGTACGACGCCAGCAGGTAGCTGAAATACACCATCACGGCGGCGAAGATGGCGTTTTTCAGCAGGAAGAAGGCGCGCGGTTCGTTTTCCATGCCGTGCTTCAGTTGCTTGGCGCGGCTGCGCAGCGAAGTGATAATCAGCGCCGCGGCGGCGATCACGCCCAGCAGCAATGACAGGCCGCGCAGGTTTTCGCCGCCGAACGGGTCGGGCAGGAAGCCCGAACTGAGCATCTGGAAGCCTTCCGGGAAGGGGCCGACCGACTGGCCCGCCAGCAGGGCCAGGGTCAGGCCCTTGAACACCAGCATGCCGGCCAGGGTGACGATGAAGGACGGGATTTTAAAGAAGGCGACAAAATAGCCTTGCGCGCCGCCGATGACGGCGCCGGCCAGCAGGCAGATGATGCTGGCGGCGACAAAGTTCATGTTGTAGTTGACGATCAGGACGGCCGCCAGCGCGCCGACGAAGCCGACCACCGAGCCGACGGACAAATCGATATGGCCGGCCACGATGACCATCAGCATGCCCAGCGCCATGATGACGATGTAGCTGTTTTGCAGCACCAGGTTGGTCAGGTTGAGCGGCTGCATCAGGGTGCCGTCGGTCATGTACTGGAAAAAGCCCATGATGACGATCAGGGAAAGCAGCATGCCGTAGTCGCGCATATTGTTCTTCAAAAAGCCGGCATAGCTTTTCGCTTGCGGCGCCGCGGCTGGCGTTGCTGGCGCGCCTGCTGTCAATTTATTGTCCATTGTTTTCTCCGTGTGTAACGATCGCGCGCATGATGCGTTCCTGCGATGCTTCTGCCGCGCTCAGTTCTGCCGCGAAGCGGCCTTCGTTCATGACATAGATCCGGTCGCACATGCCCAGCAATTCCGGCATTTCCGAGGAAATCATGATGATGCATTTGCCTTCGGCGGCCAGCTCGCTGATGATGCTGTAGATCTCGTACTTGGCGCCCACGTCGATGCCGCGGCTCGGTTCATCGAGGATCAGGATGTCGGGGCGCGAAAACAGCCATTTCGCCAGCACCACTTTCTGCTGGTTGCCGCCTGACAGGTTGACCACCTTCTGCGCCACGCTCGAGCAACGGGTCTTGAGCTTGCGGCGGAACTCCTCGGCCACGCCGAATTCACGCTGCTCGTCGATCACCATGTGCTTTGAAATCGCGTCCAGGTTGGCAAGGCTGGTGTTCTTCTGGATGTCTTCCTCGAGGATCAGGCCCAGGCCCTTGCGGTCTTCCGTGACATACGCGAGGCCGTGGGCGATCGCCTTGCCGATGGTGCTGACGTCGATTTCCTGGCCATTCTTGAGCACCGTGCCGCTGATGCGCTGGCCGTAGGCGCGGCCGAAAATGCTCATCGCCAGTTCCGTGCGCCCGGAGCCCATCAAGCCGGCGATGCCGATGATCTCGCCCTTTTTGGCATGCATGTTGATGCCCTTGATGACGGGGCGGTCGGCATGCTCGGGATGGAACACGCGCCAGTCGCGCACTTCGAAAATGGTCTCGCCGATGGTGGGCGTGCGCGGCGGATAGCGGTCGGCCATTTCGCGCCCGACCATTTTTTCGATGATGCGGTCTTCGCTGACGGCGTCGATGCGGCAGTCGAAACTGTCGACCGTGTTCCCGTCGCGCAGCACCGTGATGGCATCGGCGACCCGTGAAATTTCATTGAGCTTGTGCGAGATCAGGATCGAGGCGATGCCCTGGGCTTTCAGGCCCAGCAGCAGGTCGAGCAGGGCCGCGCTGTCGCTTTCGTTCAGGCTGGCCGTCGGCTCGTCGAGGATCAGCAGCTTGACGTCCTTGCACAGCGCCTTGGCGATTTCGATCAGCTGCTGCTTGCCCACGCCCAGGTTGGTGATCAGGGTGTCGGGGGACTCTTTCAGGCCGACTTTGTGCAGCAGTTCGCGCGTCTTCGCTTGCGCGTATTCCCAGTCGATGACGCCCATGTGGGCCGGCTCGTTGCCGAGGAAGATATTCTCGGCGATCGACAACTGGGGCACCAGCGCCAGTTCCTGGTGGATGATGATGATGCCGATTTCTTCGCTGTCCTTGATGCCGCGGAAGTGCCGCGTCTGGCCCAGGTAATCGATGTCGCCCGTATAGCTGCCATGGCCGTAGACGCCGCTCAGCACTTTCATCAGGGTCGATTTGCCGGCGCCGTTTTCGCCGACGATGGCGTGGATCTCGCCGCTGCGTACCCGCAGGTTGACATTGTCGAGCGCAACGACGCCCGGGAATGTTTTGCGTATCCCGCGCATTTCCAGGATAGTGTTCGTCATATAACCTCTCTGGCACGGCCGCGCTGGTCGGCATCGGTCGTGCGGCAGTCTTGTTCTTGATCGTGCATGAAGCGAAAGGCCCGGCAGCGCCGGGCCTTCAGTACCTTGGATGCTTATTTCACTTGCGCTTCCGTGTAGTAGCCGCTGCCGGTGACGAGCACCTGCTTCCAGTTCGCCTTATCGACGGTGACGGGTTTGAGCAGATAGGACGGCACGACTTTCACGCCGTTGTTATAGGTCTTGGTATCGTTGACGGTCGGCGTCTTGCCGCTCATCATCGCGTCGACCATATTCGCCGTCACCTTGGCCAGTTCGCGCGTGTCCTTGAACACGGTCGATGCCTGTTCGCCGCGGATGATGGATTTCACCGACGGGATTTCCGCATCCTGGCCCGTCACGACGGGGAAGGGCTGTTTCGGCGTGCCGTAGCCGACGCCCTTGAGCGACGACAGGATGCCGATGCTCAAGCCGTCATACGGCGACAGCACCGCGTCGACGCGCGCATTGCCGTAGTAGGCGCTGAGCAGGTTGTCCATGCGCGCCTGCGCCACGGCGCCATCCCAGCGCAGGGTGGCGACCTTTTCCATCCCCATCTGCTTCGAGCGCACCACCAGCTTGCCGCTGTCGATGTACGGTTTCAGCACCGACAGCGCGCCGTTGTAGAAGAAGTGCGCGTTGTTGTCGTCGGCCGAGCCGCCGAACAGTTCAATGTTGAACGGGCCCTTGCCTTCCTTGAGTTTCAGCGCCGATTCGATATAGCCCGCTTGCAGCACGCCGACCTGGAAGTTGTCGAAGGTGGCGTAGTAATCGATATTTTTCGTACCGCGGATCAAACGGTCATACGAGATGACCTTGATGCCCTTGTCGGCCGCCTTTTGCAGCACGTTCGACAGGGTGGTGCCGTCGATGGCGGCGATCACCAGCACCTTGGCGCCCTTGGTGATCATGTTTTCCACCTGCGCCAGCTGGTTCGGGATATCGTCGTCGGCAAACTGCAAGTCCGTCTTGTAGCCGCGCTCCTTGAATACCTTGACCATGTTGTCGCCATCGGCGATCCAGCGCATGGACGATTTGGTTGGCATCGAGATGCCGATCGCGCCCTTGTCGGCGGCGCTTGCCACGGGCATTACCGCCATGCCGGAGATGGCCAGCGCCAGGCTCGCGGTCAGCATTTTCATTGTTGTTTTCATTTCAGGTCTCCACCGTCTTCGATAGTTGAATGTGCCAGGGCCGTCGTCCAGTGGGCGGGCTCCGTGCGGATGGCCGATTGCAGGCCACGGCTGATACTAGTTTGTCCATCCATCCCTCACCAATCACTTTTTTCGCATTGGCGATATCCAAAACGGTATCGATAAGCCAATTGATGCAATGCGCCATTGCGCGCCTTCCCGCCTGCTGGCAGGGCGGAAACGGGGGCCGGTCGGCGGCTTTTTTTGGTGCACTGCAATACCAATAATCATCATTCAATTTGGTGATTTTCGTAATTGCGGCGACACAGGGCGGCGCGCAGAATCGGTCCGAACTTGAAGACCAGCCATCCCGTCACGACCTTTTGAAAGCTTGCCATGCAGCCGATTTCTCCCGCCTCCCTGTTGCCCGCCGACCTGGCGCAGGCCCTCCTCATCGGCCGCATCTGGCGTGACGGCCCCTGCGTCGTCGCCGTGCGTGGCGGCGAGGTGGTCGACATCACGCAGACGGTGGCGACGGTGGCCGAGCTGTTCGAGCGCAGCGATGCGCTCGATATCGCCCGCCATGCACCCGGAATCGCGCTTGGCTCCGTGCAGGCCCTGCTGGTGCAGGCGCTGGCCGCACCGGCAGGAGAGCTGCTGCTGGCGCCGTGCGACCTGCAGGCCGTCAAGGCCTGCGGCGTGACCTTCGCCGTCAGCCTGCTCGAACGGGTGATCGAGGAGCAGGCGGGCGGCGACGCGGCGCGCGCGGCGAGCTTGCGCGCTGCATTGCAAATGACCCTGGGCGGCGACTTGTCGGCGTTGAAGCCCGGCTCGGACGCGGCGCAGCGCCTGAAACAGCAGTTGCAGCAGCGCGGCGCCTGGTCGCAATACATGGAAGTGGGCATCGGCCCCGATGCGGAAGTGTTTACCAAGGCGCAGCCGATGTCCTCGGTGGGCTGCGGCGCGCAGGTGGGCTTGCTGCCATCGTCCGCCTGGAACAACCCGGAGCCGGAGATCGTCCTGGCCGTCAACAGCCGCGGCGAGGTGCTGGGGGCGACCTTGGGCAACGACGTCAACCTGCGCGACATCGAAGGGCGCAGCGCCCTCTTGCTGGGCAAGGCCAAGGACAACAACGGTTCCTGCGCCATCGGCCCCTTCATCCGCCTGTTCGACGAACACTTCACGCTCGACACCGTACGCCAGGCGGAAGTGTCGCTGCTGATCGAGGGCGCGGACGACGGCTTTGTGCTCGAAGGAGCCAGCTTCATGCGCGAGATCAGCCGCGACCCGCTCGACCTGGTGCGCCAGACGGCAGGCCAGTACCACCAGTACCCGGACGGTTTCATGCTGTTCCTGGGGACCATGTTCTCGCCCGTGAAGGACCGCGGCGCGCAAGGCGGCGGCTTTACGCACCACCTGGGTGACCGGGTGACGATTGCCAGCGCTTCGCTGGGCGCGCTGGTCAACGAAGTGCAGCGCTGCGATGCGATTGCCCCCTGGACGTTCGGCGTGCGCGCGCTGTACCGGAGCCTGGCGCAGCGCGGCCTGATCTGATTTCCCAATTCCTATAACGAGAGACACCATGCAACATGCAATCTATCCCAGCCTGGCAGGTCAGCGCGTCGTCATCACGGGCGGCGGCACCGGCATCGGCGTGGCCATCGTCGAAGCGTTCGCGCGCCAGGGCGCCCACGTCACCTTTCTCGATATCGCCCGCGAGGCGTCGCTGGCGCTGCAGGAAAAGCTGACCGACCTGCCGCAGCCGCCCGTATTCCGTTATTGCGACCTGACGGACCTGGGCGCCCTGGCCGCCACCTTCGCCGAGATTGAACAAAGCGCGGGCGCCACGGATATCCTCATCAACAACGCGGCCAATGACGACCGCCACCAGTTACAGGACGTCACGCCCGCCTACTGGGACGAGCGCATCGCCGTCAACCTGCGCCACCAGTATTTCTGCGCCCAGGCAGTGGCGCCGGCCATGCGCGCCAAGGGGGGCGGCGTAATCCTCAATCTGGGTTCGATTTCCTGGCACCTGGCGCAAGCGAGGCTGTCGATCTACATGACGGCGAAAGCCGGCATCGAGGGCTTGACGCGCGGCCTGGCGCGCGACCTGGGTGTCGACGGCATCCGCGTCAATTGCATCATTCCCGGCGCCGTGCGCACGCCGCGCCAAGAGCGGCTGTGGCATACGCCGGAGGCGGAAGCCGTGATCCTGCAGGGACAATGCCTGCAACTGCGCGTGGAGCCGGAAGACGTGGCGGCGCTGGCGCTGTTCCTCGCGTCGGACAACGCGGCCAAGTGCGCCGGACGCGAATACTACGTCGACGCAGGCTGGTACGGCGCATGAGCATTCCCGCCCAACCCCAGGCGCGGCGCTTCCGCTCGCAGGACTGGTTCGACAATCCCGACCATATCGACATGACGGCGCTGTACCTGGAGCGCTTCATGAACTACGGCATCACGGCAGAGGAGCTGCGTTCGGGCCGGCCCATCATCGGCATTGCGCAAAGCGGCAGCGACATCAGTCCCTGCAACCGCATCCACCTGGAACTGGCCCAGCGTGTGCGCGACGGCATCCGCGACGCGGGCGGCATCCCGATGGAGTTCCCGCTGCATCCGATCTTTGAAAACTGCCGCCGTCCCACGGCCGCGCTGGACCGCAACCTGGCATATCTGGGCCTGGTGGAAATCCTGCATGGCTACCCGATCGACGCCGTGGTGCTGACGACGGGCTGCGACAAGACGACGCCGGCGCAATTGATGGCCGCCGCCACGGTGGACATTCCCGCCATCGTGCTGTCGGGCGGCCCCATGCTCGACGGCTGGATGGACGGTGAATTGGTGGGTTCCGGCGCCGCCATCTGGAAAGGCCGCCGCCAGCTGTCCGCCGGCTTGATCGACAACGACAAATTCCTGCAGATCGCAGCCGCCTCGGCGCCGTCGGCCGGCCACTGCAACACCATGGGCACGGCATCGACCATGAATGCGCTGGCCGAGGCGCTGGGCATGTCCCTGACGGGCTGCTCGGCCATCCCCGCGCCGTACCGCGAGCGGGGCCAGATCGCCTATGAAACGGGGCGCCGCATCGTCGGCATGGCGCATGACGACGTGCGCCCGTCGAGCATCCTCACGCGCGAGGCGTTTTTGGACGCCATCATCGTCAACGCGGCCATCGGCGGCTCCACCAACGCCCAGCCGCACCTGATGGCCATGGCGCGCCATGCAGGCGTGGAATTGCACTCGAGCGACTGGATGGCGCACGGCTATGACGTGCCGCTGCTGTTGAACATGCAGCCGGCCGGAAAATACCTGGGCGAGCGCTTCCACCGCGCCGGCGGCGTGCCGGCCGTGATGTGGGAGCTGCAGCAGGCGGGCTTGCTGCACACCGAGCGCTTGACGGTCACGGGCCAGAGCATGGCGCTAAACCTGGCGGGCCGGGAAAGCGCGGACCGCGAGATGATCCGCCCGTTTGCGGCGCCATTGAAGGAAAAGGCCGGTTTCATGGCCTTGCAGGGCAACTTGTTCGATTTTGCCATCATGAAGACTAGCGTGATCTCGCCCGCTTTCCGCGAGCGCTACCTGTCGCGTCCCGGCAGCGAAGGCGTGTTCGAAGCGCGCGCCATCGTCTTTGACGGTTCTGCCGATTACCACGCGCGCATCAACGACCCGGCGCTCAATATCGACGACAGCTGCATGCTGGTCATGCGCGGCGCCGGCCCTGTGGGCTGGCCAGGTTCGGCCGAAGTGGTCAACATGCAGCCGCCCGATGCGCTCCTCAAGGCCGGTATTTTGAATCTGCCGACCCTGGGCGACGGGCGCCAGTCGGGCACGTCGGACAGCCCGTCGATCCTGAACGCGTCGCCGGAAAGCGCCGTGGGCGGCGGCCTGGCCTTGCTGCGCACGGGCGACGTCATCCGCGTGGACTTGAGCGCGGGCCGGTGCGACATGCTGGTCGATGCTGACGAACTGGCGCGCCGCGCCACGGCGCTGCCGCCGCCTGTCAACGACAGCGCCACGCCATGGCAGGAAATCTACCGCGCCAGCGTGGGCCAGCTGGAAACGGGCGCCTGCATGGAGCTGGCGCTGAAATACCGCGCCGTGGGGCAGACCCTGCCGCGCCACAACCATTAGCAGGCAGGTCGGGGTAGGTCGGGTTAGCGCTCATCGCGTAACCCGACACCATCACAGACATAAAATTTTTCAGCAGTACCCCGTAGTGAAAAAACGTTGTTAATAAAATCCACAAGGAGACACACAATGAACAAGATCATCAGTGCAGCCATCATGACCGCCATGCTGGCATTGAGCAGCAGCGCCGCTCTGGCCGATGCGAAAAACCCGAAGATCGGCTTTTCCATCGACGATTTGCGCGTGGAACGCTGGACGCGCGACCGCGATTTCTTTATCGCCGCCGCCGAAAAGCAGGGCGCCAAGGTCTTCGTGCAGTCGGCCGACGCCAGCGAGCAGCGCCAGATTTCGCAGATCGAAAACCTGATCTCGCGCGGCGTCGACGTGCTGGTGATCGTGCCGTTCAACGCGACAGTGCTCAACAACACCGTCAAGGAAGCGAAAAAGGCCGGCATCAAGGTGCTGTCGTATGACCGCCTGATCCTGAATGCCGATATCGACGCATATATCTCGTTCGACAACGAGAAAGTGGGCGAAATGCAGGCCGAGGGCGTGACCAAGCTGCAGCCGAAGGGCAATTACTACCTGCTGGGCGGCTCGCCGACCGACAACAACGCCAAGATGCTGCGCGAAGGCCAGATGAAGGTGCTTAAACCGTTCATCGACAAGGGTGACATCAAGATCGTCGGCCAGCAGTGGGTGAAGGACTGGAGCGCCACCGAAGCGCTGTCCATCGTGGAAAACGCGCTGACGGCCAACGGCAACAAGATCGACGCCATCGTCGCCTCGAACGACGGCACGGCCGGCGGCGCCATCCAGGCCCTGGCCGCGCAAAAGCTGGCCGGCAAGGTGCCGGTCTCGGGCCAGGACGCCGATCTGGCGGCGGTGAAACGCGTCATCGCCGGCACGCAATCGATGACCGTCTACAAACCCCTGAAAACCATCGCTTCGGAAGCGGCCAAACTGGCCGTGCAACTGGCGCGCAATGAAAAGCCGGCCTATAACTCCAGCTATGACAACGGCTTGAAAAAGGTCAGCACGGTGCTGCTGAAGCCTACGCCGCTGACCAAGGCGAACGTGAACATTCTCGTCGACGATGGGTTCTATACCAAGGCGCAACTCGGTAATTGATCGCCTGTGTCATGTCGGGTTACGCGCCATGCGCTAATCCGACCTACCCGTTTTTACCGGTAGGTCGGATTAGCGTAGCGTAATCCGACATTTTTCCCCGTATCAGCAACGAGAGCAAGAATGTCCGACTATCTGCTTGAAATGAAAGGCATCGTCAAACAGTTTGGCGGTGTCCGCGCGCTTGACGGCATCGACCTGCAGGTGCGGGCCGGCGAGTGTATCGGCCTGTGCGGCGAGAATGGCGCCGGCAAGTCGACCCTGATGAAGGTGCTGTCCGGCGTGTACCCGCACGGCACCTGGGAGGGCGACATCCTGTGGGATGGCCAGCCCCTGCGCGCGCAATCGATCCGCGACACGGAAGACGCGGGCATCATCATCATCCACCAGGAACTGATGCTGGTGCCGCAGCTGTCCGTGGCCGAAAATATCTTCATGGGCCGCGAGCTCACCCTGCCCGGCGGGCGCATGCATTACGCGGCCATGTACAAACGCGCCGACGAGCTGCTGCGCGAACTGAAAATTCCCGAA
Organism: Janthinobacterium sp. PLB04; assembly: GCF_021165895.1. Taxonomy (NCBI): domain Bacteria; kingdom Pseudomonadati; phylum Pseudomonadota; class Betaproteobacteria; order Burkholderiales; family Oxalobacteraceae; genus Janthinobacterium; species Janthinobacterium sp. PLB04. The sequence goes on from NZ_CP088968.1 coordinate 398,782, forward strand.
CTGAACGTGGCGCAGCCCGTGATGAATTACGGCGGCGGCCACCAGCAACTGGTGGAAATCGCCAAGGCGCTCAACAAGAATGCGCGTTTGCTGATCCTCGACGAGCCGTCGTCGTCGCTGACGGCGTCGGAAATCGCCGTGCTGCTCGATATCCTGCGCGCACTGAAGGCCAAGGGCGTCACCTGCATCTATATTTCGCACAAGCTCGATGAAGTGGCGGCCATCTGCGACACCATCGTCGTCATCCGCGACGGCAAGCACATCGCCACCACGCCGATGGCGCAGATGAACGTCGAACGCATCATCGCGCAGATGGTGGGCCGCGAAATGAGCCAGCTGTATCCGCAGCGCGCGCAGCCGCCGGCCATTGGCGAGGTGCTGTTCGAGGCGCGCCACGTGACCTGCATCGATGCCGACAACCCGCAGCGCAAGCGGGTCGACGATGTGTCATTCACCCTGCGCAAGGGCGAGATCCTCGGCATCGCCGGCCTGGTGGGGGCGGGGCGCACGGAGCTCGTCTCGGCCCTGTTCGGCGCATATCAGGGGCCGTGCCAGGCCGAAGTGTGGCTCGATGGCCGCAAGATCGATACCCGCTCGCCGCAAAAGGCCATCGCCATGGGCTTGGCGATGGTGCCGGAAGACCGCAAGCACCACGGCATCGTGCCCGACCTCGACGTGGGGCAGAACATCACCCTGGCCGTGCTGGAAGAATTCGCGCACGCCACGCGCATCGATGGCGAGGCGGAATTGACGGCCGTGCGCGGCGAGATCGCCCAGCTGGAGCTGAAGGCGGCCAGCCCTTCGCTGCCCATTACGAGCCTGTCGGGCGGCAACCAGCAAAAGGCCGTGCTGGCCAAGATGCTGCTGACGCGCCCGCGCGTGCTGATCCTCGACGAACCTACGCGCGGCGTGGACGTGGGCGCCAAATATGAAATCTATAAATTGATGCTGGCGCTGGCCGACCGGGGCGTGGCCATCATCATGGTCTCGTCGGAACTGGCCGAAGTGCTGGGCGTGTCCGACCGCGTGCTGGTGATGGGCGAAGGCCGCCTGCGCGGCGACTTTATCAACGATGGCCTGAGCCAGGAAACCGTGCTGGCGGCGGCGCTGGACCAGCGTCCGGCACCCGCCGCCAACACCGCAAACAAGGAACCCGCAGCATGAAACCGCACAGTATCAAACAGCTGTTCACCCAATACAAGATGCTGGCCCTGCTGATCGCCGTGGCGCTGATCTGGGCCTTCTTTTCGTGGAAGACGGAGGGTAGTTTCCTCACGCCGCGCAACCTGTCGAACCTGCTGCGCCAGATGTCCGTCACCGGCATCCTCGCCTGCGGCATGGTGCTGGTGATTATCGCCGGCGAGATCGACCTGTCGATCGGCTCCCTGCTGGGGCTGCTCGGCGGCATCGCCGCCGTGCTGGACGTGACGCAGCACTGGCCGCTGGCCCTGAACCTGGCGGCCGTACTCGGCTGCGGCCTGGTGATCGGTTTGCTCAATGGCTACCTGACGGCCTACCGGGGCATCCCCTCCTTCATCGTGGGACTGGGCGGCATGCTGGCGTACCGCGGCATCCTGCTGGGCATCACGGGCGGCATCACGATCGCGCCCGTCTCCGAGCCGATGGTCTACCTGGGGCAGGGCTACCTGCCCGCTGTGCCCGGCATCGTGCTGGGCATCGGCCTGTTCCTGCTGGCCGCCTTCCTGACGTGGCGCGCGCGTGCCAGCCGCTCACAGCATGGCTTGCCGCAGACGGCGCCCTGGGCCGACGGCTTGCGCCTGGCCGTCATCGGCGCCGTGCTGTATGCCTTCGTGCAAACCCTGAACGGCTATGAAGGCATCCCGCTGCCCGTGCTGTTGCTGCTGGCCTTGCTGGGACTGTTCAGCTACATCACCAGCCAGACCGTGTTTGGCCGGCGCATCTACGCTGTCGGCAGCAATATGGAAGCGACGCGCCTGTCCGGCATCAACGTGAAAGCCGTCAAGCTGTGGATCTTCGGCATCATGGGCCTGATGTGCGCGCTGGCGGGCCTGATCAACACGGGCCGCCTGGCGGCCGGTTCGCCCTCGGCCGGCACCTTCAGCGAACTCGATGCGATTGCCGCCTGCTTCATCGGCGGCACCTCGATGCGCGGCGGCTCGGGCACCGTGTACGGCGCCCTGATCGGCGCGCTGGTGATGGCCAGCCTGGATAACGGCATGTCCATGCTGGACGTGGACACCTACTGGCAGATGATCGTAAAAGGCAGTATCCTCACCCTCGCCGTGTGGGTCGATGTCAGCACCCGGGCCGGACGCAGATAGCGTGGACCCTCGACAAACCTACTGCGCGCCCCACTATCGCCTCTGCGTTGCTCAGCGTACCTTTGTACGCTTGCGCTACTCAAGACGATATTGGACCGCTCGCTACGGTTTTTCGAGGTCCCGAAAGGCCTGACTACGTCGTGCGGCCAGAGATACTTCTTTGGCCGCCACATGGAGGAGACACCTGCATGAAACTGCCGACCGCGCACCGGATCGCGCTGCTGTTTAACGGGAATAAAATCTATGACCGCGACATCATCGCCGGCATTGCGGCGTATTTGAACACCACGCGCGTGTCCTGGGACCTGTTCCTGGAAGAGGATTTTCGCTGCCGCCTGCCCGGCATCGAACGCTGGCAGGGCGACGGCATCATCGCCGATTTCGACGACCCGGCCGTCTGCGCGGCGCTGGCCAACAGCCACCTGCCGGTGGTGGCCGTCGGCGGCTCGTACGCAAAGGAGGAGGGCTATCCGGCCAATATTCCCTATGTGGCGACCGATAATTTCAAGATCGTCAAGCTGGCCTATGAACACCTGGTGGAAGCGGGATTGAGCCGCTTTGCCTGTTTCAGCCTGCCCGAGGCCGATGTCAACCGCTGGGCGCAGGAGCGCGAAACGGCGTTTTGCGCCTTGATGGAGCGCGACCATATGCGCGCCGACGTGTACCGGGGCGTCGCCACCAGCGCGCCCTCGTGGGACGAAGCGGTAGAGCAGCAGATCGCCTGGCTCAACAGCCTGGAAAAACCCGTCGGCATCATCGCCGTCAGCGACGCGCGCGCGCGCCAGTTGCTGCAGGCATGCATGCATGCGGGGATCGCCGTGCCGGAGCAAGTGGCCCTGATCGGCATCGACAACGACCCGCTGGCGCGCATGCTCACGCGCATTCCATTGAGTTCCGTGATCCAGGGCACGGAGGAAATGGGCCGCACGGCGGCGCATTTGCTGCACCAGATGCTGAATGGCGCGCGCCTGTCCGGCACACGTATCCTCGTGCCGCCGGCCGGCCTGAACGTGCTCGCTTCCACGCGCCACCAGCCCTTCCAGCATCCGCAGGTGATGCAGGCGCGCCACTTCATCCGCCAGTACGCCTGCCAGGGCATCAAGACGGAGCAGGTGGCCGATTACGTGGGGGTCTCGCGCTCCTCGCTCGAAGCGCACTTCCGCCACGAGCTGGGGCGCAGCGTGCACGATGAAATCCTGCATTTCAAGCTCGATGCGGCCAAGACCCTGCTGGCGCGCGGGCCGGGGCAGGTGGCCGAGGTGGCCGTGCGTTGCGGCTTTACCACGGTGCAGTACATGCATGCCGTCTTCAAGCGCGAACTCGGTTGCACGCCGCGCGAATTCCAGCAGCGCAGCCGGCCGCCGCCAGCGCCCGGGCCGGCGCCATGATGCATCTGCTGCGCAATGCGCGCGGCATGTGCGTGGCCATCGACGCGCACGATGCCAGCGTGCGGGCCTGGTGGGCGCCCGACCGCTATGGCCGTCTGGCCGATGTGCTGGGTGCGGTGCCCCCGGCGGCGCGTGCGTCCACGGGCTGGCAGTGCGCAGCGCCAAACGACGGCCACTTGCGGCTGCACCTGGCGCAAGATGGTCTGTCGGTGCGCCTGGCCTACCGGCTTGACGACGATGGCAGCCTGTACCTCGATTGCGATGCCACGGCCGATACGGCTTCCTGTTTCTCTCTTGCCGCGCCCCTGTTCAATCTGCAGGGCGGCCGTGCCGGCGTGGGCGACCATGTACTGCGCCTGGCCGCCGACCGCTACCGGCCCGGCGGCTGCGCGGGCGGCGCTCCGCTCGATGTGGCGGGCAGCGCATTCGATTTCCGTCACGCGGCGCCGCTCGCTTCGCGCCTGGCCTGGCCCGCGCTGGCGCAATCGCCGGGATTCCGGCATGACTTTTACTGGACGGGCAGCGGCCAGCTGCGCGAGGCGGCACGGGTTGCCGACCCCGCGTCGGGGCGGGTCTTGCGTTTTTCCAGCACCCAGGACAGCTGCCATCTGTATTCCGATGCACGCTGTTTTTCCCTGCTGGCGCAGGGCGTGCAACTGCAGCCGGGAGAGGCGAGGCGCTTCAACCTTGCCTACCGTTTGGGCGTGCAGGATATCGATGCGTTTGACATATCCGAACCGGTATCAATGATGTCAAATAAGTGATTGGTCAGATATGCGGGGCAGTTCTACCATGGGGTAGTTTTTCCCTCATTTATTTTTGTCCTGACCGACGCTGCGAACCTGCCCATGAACATACTCACCATCGATGCCGGCACTACCAATACGCGTACCTTGCTGTGGCGCGCGGGCGCCGTCGTCGCCCAGGCGCAGCTGGAAACGGGCGTGCGCAACACCGCCATCGATGGCCATAACGGCGCGCTGAAACAGGCGCTGCGCGACACCATTGCCAGCGTGCTGGCCAGTGCCGGCATCGCGCCATCCGAGGTGGACCTGGCGCTGGCGTCTGGCATGATCACTTCGCCCATGGGCGTGCGGGAAATACCGCATTTGCCGGCGCCTGCCGGCCTGGCCCAGCTGGCGCAAGGCATGCAGGCGGTGGACTTGCCCGACGTGCTGGCGCAGCCCCTGTGGCTGATTCCCGGCGTGCGCAACCAGCATGGCGCCGTCGGCCTGCATAACGTCGAAGCGATGGACATGATGCGCGGCGAAGAGACGGAAGTCGTCGCGCTGCTCGAGCGCCTGCAGTTGCGGGGCGCGGCGACCCTGATCATGCCCGGCTCGCATACCAAACTGATCAGCGTGGACGAACAGCGCCGCATCCTCGGCTGCAGCACCACCATCGCGGGCGAGCTGCTGCAGGCGATCACGCAGCACACCCTGATCAAGCAATCGGTCGACGGCGGATTTGCCCAGACCCTGGTGCCGAAAATGCTGCTGGCCGGCGCGGCCGCGGCACAAAAAACGGGGCTGGCGCGCGCCTGCTTCAGCGTGCGCACCCTGGGCCAGTTCAGCGCCATCGAATGCAATGAGCGGGCCAATTTCCTGATGGGCGCCGTCCTCAGCGGCGACCTGCTGGCGCTGCGCAACAGCACCGCCATCCAGATGCGGCCCGATACACCACTCGTCATTACCGGTAAACCCATGCTGCGCCAGGCGCTCGGGCTGCTGATCGAAGAACACGGATTTTTTTATGGCAAGCGCATCATCGTCGACGACCAGCAGCAAGCCTATCTGGCCGGTCACGGTGCGCTGCTGATCGCCGCCGCGCGCGGCTTGATTTCCCCGCAGGAGACAGTATGAGCAGCAACAAGAACAAGCGTCCCTTGCGTTCGCAAGCGTGGTTTGGCGGCGACGACAAGGACAGTTTTATTCACCGCAGCTGGATGAAGAACCAGGGCTACCCCAGCGACGCTTTCGATGGCCGCCCCGTCATCGGCATCTGCAATACCTGGTCCGAGCTGACGCCCTGCAATGGCCATTTCCGCGACCTGGCCGAGATGGTCAAGCGCGGCGTGCTCGAAGCGGGCGGCTTTCCCGTCGAATTTCCCGTCATGTCGCTGGGCGAGACGAATCTGCGCCCGACGGCCATGCTGTTCCGTAACCTGGCCAGCATGGATGTCGAGGAATCGATCCGCGCCAACCCGATCGATGGCGTGGTGCTGCTGACGGGCTGCGACAAGACCACGCCGGCCCTGCTGATGGGCGCGGCCAGCGTGGACTTGCCGACCATCGTGCTGTCGGGCGGTCCCATGTTGAACGGGAATTACCGCGGCAAACCGATCGGTTCAGGCACGGACGTGTGGAAGTTTTCCGAAGACGTGCGGGCAGGGCGCATGACTTCAAACGAATTCAAGCAGGCCGAATCGTGCATGTCGCGCTCCGCCGGTCACTGCATGACCATGGGCACGGCTTCCACCATGGCCAGCATGGTCGAAGCGCTGGGCGTGACCTTGCCCGGCAACGCGGCCATTCCCGCCGTCGATGCGCGCCGCAAGCTGCAGGCGCAGCTGACGGGCCGGCGCATCGTCGATATGGTGCATGAAGACCTGAAACTGTCGCAGATCCTCACGCGCGAAGCGTTTGAAAACGCCATCATGGTCAACGGCGCCATCGGCGGGTCGACCAATGCCGTGATCCACCTGCTGGCCATCGCTGGGCGCATCGGCGTGGACATGCGCCTGGGTGACTGGGACCGCCTGGGCCGCGACATTCCCTGCCTGCTTAACCTGATGCCGTCGGGCCAGTACCTGATGGAAGATTTTTACTATGCGGGCGGCCTGCCCGTGATCATCCGCGATCTGCTGGGCAAATTGCATGGCGAGGCGCTCACCGTCACGGGCGCCAGCATGGCCGTCAACGTGGCCGAAGCGGAAAATTTCAATCCCGAGGTGATCACGCCGCTGGCGCAGCCCTTCAAGGACGAAGGCGGCATCGCCGTCCTGCATGGCAACTTGGCCCCGCGCGGCGCCGTCATCAAGCCGTCGGCCGCTTCGCCGGAACTGATGCAGCACCGTGGCCGCGCCGTCGTCTTCAACAGTATCGAGCATTATAAAAAGCGCGTCGATGATCCCGCGCTCGATATCGACGCCAGCTGCGTGATGGTGCTGCAAAATTGCGGCCCGCAGGGCTATCCGGGCATGGCGGAAGTGGGCAATATGGGACTGCCGAAAAAACTGCTGGAGCAGGGCGTGCGCGACATGGTGCGCATCTCGGATGCGCGCATGAGCGGCACGGCCTACGGCACGGTGGTGCTGCACGTGGCGCCGGAAGCGGCCGTGGGCGGGCCGCTGGCATTGGTGCGCGATGGCGACATGATTGAACTGGATGTGGCGGGGCGCCGCTTGCACCTGGACGTCGACGAGGCCGAACTGGCGCGCCGGCGCGCCGAGTGGAGCGCGCCGCCGCCGGCCATGAAGGGTGGCTACCAGTCGATGTATATCAAGCACGTGACGCAGGCCGACGAAGGCGCGGACCTGGACTTTCTCGTCGGCTGCCGCGGCTCGGCGGTTCCGCGCGAATCACACTGAAAAACAAGGAAAAATGATGGGGACACAGGCCCAACTACTGGTCGATGCGCAGAACTTCCTGGGCGAGGGCGTGCGCTGGTGCGAACGCAGCGGCCGCGTTTTCTGGACGAATATCGAAGGCTGCCAGCTGCATGCGCTGGTGCTGGACACGGGGGAGCGCCAGAGCTGGGCCATGTCCGAGCGCCTGGCGTGCTTCGCGCTGACGGATAGCGACGATGTGCTGTTGCTGGGACTGGCTTCCGGACTGGCCTGGTTTGACGCGCGCAGCGGAGCCGTCACGCGCTTGCACACGGTGGAGGGGGACTTGCCCATGACGCGCCTGAACGATGGCCGCTGCGACCGCCAGGGACGCTTTGTCTTCGGCACGCTCGATGAACGCCCGTGCCGCGATGCGATCGCCAGCTTCTATCGCCTCAACCTGGACTTGACCCTGGAGCGCTTGCCGCTGCCGCAGATCGCCATCTCGAACAGCATCTGTTTCAGCGTCGACGGCACGGCCATGTACTTCTGCGATTCGATGAAAAAGGCGATCTATCGCTGGGATGATTACCTGGGGGGCGACGCCAGCCGGGTGCGCGTGTTTGCCGTGCTCGATCCGGGGCCGGGCGCCGCCGACGGCGCCACCATCGACGCGGATGACTACCTGTGGAGCGCGCAGTGGGGCGCCGGCAAGGTCTTGCGCTTCGCGCCGGACGGCAGCGTCGAGCGCAAGATCAGCCTGCCTGTCTCGCAGCCCAGCTGCGTGAGCCTGGGCGGTCCGCACTACGACGAATTGTTCGTCACGACGGCGCAGGAGAGCTTGACCCCGGCCCAGCTGGCGAGCGAACCGCTGGCCGGGGGATTGTTTCATGCGCGCCAGGTGGGCGTGCGCGGTTTGCCGGAAGTGCGCTTTGGCGCCCTGCCGGCCTGACAGGAGAGAGCAAATGCAGAAGCACACGGTTTTCGAGGGCATTATCGAACGGGGCATGGTCGGCATCGTGCGCGCCTCTTCGGCGCAGGCGGCCGTGCAGATTGCCGAGGCATGTATCGCCGGCGGCATCACGGCGCTGGAAGTGGCGTTCACCACGCCCGATACCCTGGGCGTGCTGCGCACCCTGCGCGAACGCCATGGTCATGACGTGCTGCTGGGCGCGGGCACGGTGCTCGATACGGAGACGGCGCGCGCCGCCATCCTGGCCGGCGCCCAGTTCATCATCTCGCCCGGCGTGAACGTGGAGACCATCACGCTGTGCCAGCGCTACCAGGTGCTGGCCATGCCGGGGGCGATGACGCCGACGGAGATCGTCACGGCCCTGCAGGCCGGCGCCGACATCGTCAAGGTCTTCCCCGCCGAGATGTTCGGTCCCGCCTACATCAAGGCCCTGCGCGCCCCCCTGCCGCAAGCGCCGCTGATGCCCACGGGCGGCGTGACGGTGGAAAACCTGCATGCATGGTTTGCCAGCGGCGCCGTGGCCGTGGGTATCGGCAGCAGCCTGAGTGGCCCGGGCGCCACGGGAGATTACGCGGCCGTGACGGCGCGCGCGCAAGCTTTCGTGGCGAAGATGGCGGCCGTGCGTTCTTAGTAACGTCCTGCTGAGAAAACCGTAGCGAGCGGATGTGAGTTGTGGCTGAGAAGCGGAGCTGTGCGAATGCACAGTGAGCATCGGAAGCCGCAAATCGCGCCGCGCAGTAGGTTTTTTCTGCTACGCTAGGCGGGCAATGTCGCACGCCTAACTACGACCCGAATATGCCCAACATCGCCCGCATCCTGCAAGACAGCCGCATCATCGCCATCGTCGGCATGTCCGACAAGCCCGAACGCGCCAGCCATGAAGTGGCCGACTACCTGCTGCAGCAGGGCTACCGCGTATTGCCCGTCAATCCGGCCCTCGCCGGGCGCGATGTGCTGGGGCAGCGCGCTTATGCCACCCTGACGGAGGCTGCGGCAGCCGTGGCGCCGGCGCGCATCGACATCGTCGATTGCTTCCGCAAGTCGGCAGACATCCTGCCCATCGCCGAGGAAGCCATTGCCGTCAAGGCCGGCTGCCTGTGGCTGCAGCTCGATGTCGTCAACGAACAGGCGGCGCAGCTGGCACGGGCGGCGGGGCTGGAGGTGGTGATGGACCATTGCACAAAAATAGAGCACCGCAAGCTGGCGGTGGCGGCATGAAGGCGCGCACACAATTTCGTGCCGGCAAGGATTTTGAGCTGAACGAGGATTTCGCCGGCAAGCGCCTGTTGGGCGCTGCCACCAAGGCGGCGAACAAGAAGCTGACGGCAGCCCAATGCAAGGCCCTGGACCGCGAGGAAACCGTGGCCCTGACGGCGCAGATCGCCGAGTGCCAGAGCATGCTGTATGCGCAGCACAAAAAGAAGGTGCTGCTGGTCTTGCAGGGCATGGATACGTCGGGCAAGGATGGCATGGTCAAGGCCATCTTCAGCAATATCAACCCGATGGGCATCCGCGCCGTGGCGTTCAAGGGGCCCACCGATATCGAACTGGCGCACGATTACCTGTGGCGCGTGCACCAGCACGTACCCATCAAGGGCGAGATCGCCATCTTCAACCGCAGCCATTACGAGGATGTGCTGATCACGCGCGTGCAGGACATGATCGACAAGGCCGAATGCCAGCGCCGCTACGCGCAGATCCGCGATTTCGAGCGCATGCTGAGCGAAACAGGCACCGTCATCCTGAAAATCTTCCTGCATATCTCGAAGGACGAGCAGCGCGGACGGCTGCAGGAGCGGCTCGACGATCCCGACCGCCAGTGGAAGTTCGACCCCAACGATATCGCCCAGCGCAAGAAGTGGGATGGCTACCAGCGCGCCTATGAAACGGCGATCCGCGAGACGGATGCCGATCACGCGCCGTGGTACGTGGTGCCGTCCAATTCCAAGACGCAGCGCAACCTGGTGGTGGCGTCCCTGCTGCTGGAAACCCTGCAGGGCATGAAGCTGGAATACCCGGCGCCGGACCCGAAACTGTCGTCTTTCAAGGTCGAGTAGTTCCGCGCATCGCCTGCGGAATCGGCCGCGCTGTGGCATAGTATCCCTCGTCGATAATTCAAACCAGACCGGAGATCCATATGCTGCAGTTGAAAGATCCTACCTTGTTGCGTCACCAGGCTTACGTGAATGGAGCCTGGGCGGATGCCGATGGTGGCCAGACGATTAATGTGAGCAATCCCGCCACGGGCGAGCATATCGGCACGGTGCCCCTGATGGGCGCAGCCGAGACGCGCCGCGCCATCGAGGCGGCCAATGCCGCCTGGCCCGCCTGGCGCAAGAAGACAGCCAAGGAGCGCGCGGCCGTGCTGCGCCGCTGGCATGACCTGATCCTGGAAAACGCCGACGACCTGGCGCTGATCATGACCACCGAGCAGGGCAAGCCCTTGCCGGAAGCGAAAGGCGAAGTGCAGTTCGGCGCCTCGTTCATCGAGTGGTTTGCGGAAGAAGGCAAGCGTGTGGCGGGCGATACCCTGCAATCGCCGTGGCCAGACCGCCGCCTGGTCATCACCAAGGAGCCGATCGGCGTATGCGCCGCCATCACGCCGTGGAACTTCCCCGCCGCCATGATCACCCGTAAAGTCGGACCGGCCCTGGCCGCCGGCTGCCCGATGGTCCTGAAACCGGCCGAAGCGACGCCGTTTTCCGCGCTGGCGCTGGCCGTGCTGGCCGAGCGCGCAGGCGTGCCTGCGGGCGTGTTCAGCATCGTCACGGGCGCGCCGAAAGACATCGGCGGCGAAATGACGTCGAACCCCATCGTGCGCAAGCTGACGTTCACTGGCTCGACCCAGGTGGGCCGCCTGCTGGCGGAACAGTGTGCGCCAACGATCAAGAAACTGTCGCTGGAACTGGGTGGCAATGCGCCATTCATCGTCTTCGACGACGCCGACCTGGACGCCGCCGTGGAAGGCGCCATCGCCTCGAAATACCGCAATGCGGGCCAGACTTGCGTGTGCGCCAACCGCCTGTACGTGCAGGACAGCGTGTATGACGCGTTTGCCGACAAGCTGGTGGCCGCCGTGGCCAAGCTGAAGGTCGGCAATGGCATCGAGGCAGGCGTCACGCAAGGCCCGCTGATCGACGCCAAGGCCGTCGCCAAGGTGGAAGAGCACGTGGCCGATGCGCTGGGCAAGGGTGGCCGCCTGCTGGCTGGCGGCAAGCGCCATGCGCTGGGTAACGGCTTCTTCGAGCCGACCATCATCGCCGATGTGACGAACGACATGCGCGTGGCTACCGAGGAAACCTTCGGCCCGCTGGCGCCCCTGTTCCGCTTCAAGACGGACGATGAAGTGATCGCCCTGGCCAACAACACGGAATTCGGCCTGGCCGCCTACTTCTATTCGCGCGACATCGGCCGCATCTGGCGCGTGGCCGAAGGCCTGGAAACGGGCATGGTCGGTGTCAACACGGGCCTGATCTCGAACGAGATCGCGCCCTTCGGCGGCGTCAAGCAATCGGGCCTGGGCCGTGAAGGGTCGACCTACGGTATCGAGGACTATCTGGTCATCAAGTACATCTGCATGGGCGGTATTTAAGGTCGCCTAGCGCGAGCCGCGGCGCGCGGCGAGGCGGTCCAGCATGCCCTTGACCGCTTCCATCTGCGTGCCGCTCTTGCGGTAGAAATCCGGGTCGATCGGATTGATGCTGGTGTAGCCCCAGAAATCCCAGCAGCCTTTCGGGTTGTACGGGTAGACGGGGCTCGGTTCGGCCTGCGGATACAGCACGATGATCTTGTTGGCGTCCGCCACCTGGTTGTAGCCGGTGCTGGTATAGAAGCGGTCGCCGATGGCCTGCGTCGTTTGCAAACAACCGTGGAACACCACGTGCACGCGGCAGCTCTCGCTGTCGCAGGCTTTCGGGATGTAGGCGTAGCCCGTATTGTTCATGCTGGAGTACGCGTTCTGGATGAAGGCGCGCTGGTTGAAGGATATCAACTTGCCCGTCAGCGTGGTCGACGACGGCTGCAGGTCCGGATACAGGTGCTGCAGGATGTCGCGCGCCTGCACGAAGTCGCAGTCATTGATGAAGGGCGACGCGGTTACATCGCAAGCCTTGTCCTGGTTGTTGTCCGTGATGATGGCGTGGCCTGCGCCGACCGTGTCGACGAAGCGGATCTGCTCGGCCGGCGTGCCCGCCAGCGCATAGAATTTTCCCACCTGCTCCACCACCGGCCGCGTCACGGTCTGGTCTTTCGTTCCACTGAACAGATATACGCGCTGGCGTTTCAGGTTGGCCGTGTCGTCGATGAGACGGGCGCGCGCAAAATCGCTCGCCGCGCGCAGCAATTCGCTGGCCACGGGTGGCGCCACCTGCGCGCTGCCCGGATTCATGCAGGTGGTCAGGGCATTCGTCAGGTAGGGAATGTAGGGGAAGCGGCCCGGCTGGCCCGAGCAGAAATACGGGCCGCCCGCGATGATGCCTGCGCCGGCCACCGTGGCCGAGTAGGCGACGGCAAATTGCGCCGCCATGAAGCCGCCCGAGGACAGGCCGGATACGGTGGTCTGGCTCAGGTCGGCCTGGTAGCCGGGCAGGGCGGGGGCGTCCTTGGTCGCGGCGGGCTTGACGGCTTTGGCCGTCGTGGCGGCGTGCGCGCCGCCTGGCGCCAGGATGAGCAGGCTGGCTGCCAGCAGGGCGGAGGGTAGTACGGTCAGGTGCGGGAAGGGCATGGCGACTCCACAGGGCAAGAAAAGGGACAGGAAGGCCGAGCATAGGTAAAAAAACTGTGCGCTGGGCAAGTACTGCACTGTCGTTGATGTCGCTCAAGCAATCGCTGTTGTTGTCCGTCTCATACGCGCGCGCGGCGTTTGACATAGAATGGTTTTTTTCCGTTCAACCATGGTGCCCTTCATGTCCAAGACCCTTGCCCAGCTGTTTGCGCTCACCACCCTTGCCGCCAGTGCCAGCCTGGCCATGCCGGCCCATGCTGCCGAAGCCGCTACAGCTACCGCTGCTCCGGCCGCCTGCCCCGCCATCCTCAAGCAAACCTTCAACCGCCTGCAGGATGAAGCGCCGCAAAACCTGTGCCAGTACGCGGGCAAGGTCGTGCTGGTGGTGAATACGGCCAGTTATTGCGGTTTTACCAATCAATATGAAGGGCTCGAGGCGCTGTACGCCAAGTATGGCAGCAAGGGCCTGGTGGTGCTGGGTTTCCCGTCGAACGATTTCGGCAAGCAGGAACCCGGCAACAGCAAGGAAATCGCCGATTTCTGCTACAACACCTACGGCGTGAAGTTCCCCATGTTTTCGAAGTCCGTCGTCTCCGGTCCCGCGCCGAATCCGCTGTATGTGGAGCTGATCAAGCAGACGGGCAAGACCCCGGCCTGGAATTTCCACAAATACCTGATCGACCGCCACGGTAAAGTGGTGGAAAGCTTCCCCAGCAAGGTGACGCCGGACGACAAGAAACTCGTCGGCGCGGTGGAAAAAGCGCTGGCGCTGTAAGTTGCCGAGACGCAAGCAGGCTTGAACGCCTGCTTTTTTTTAATGTTGCGCTTGTCGTCTTGCCATCATTGTCCTAAGCTGGTTGTTCGCGTTTGTCACAACAAAGGAGAACATCATGGCGTATGTCGATGGATTTGTGGTGCCCGTACCGAAAGCCAAGCTCGATGCCTACCTGGCCATGTCGCGCAGTTGCGGCGCCATCTGGCGCGAATATGGCGCGCTGGAATTTCGCGAATGCGTGGGCGACGATGTCAAGCCAGGCAAGCTGACCTCGTTCCCGCAGGCGGTGGACTTGCAGGATGGCGAAGTGGTGGTGTTTTCATGGATCGTGTATGCGTCGCGCGCCAAGCGCGATGAAATCAACGACAAGGTCATGAAAGATCCGCGCCTGGCCGAGATGATGGATCCGGCCAAGCTGCCGTTCGATGGCAAGCGGATGATCTACGGTGGTTATGAAATGCAGGTGGACCTCTAGCGGCTGAAACAGTCCATGGCGGCGTTGCAATGCCTCGTCGTGCAGTTGCACTGCCTTCGGCAATGCGCCTTGCCCTGAACGGTTTCAGGCGCTGGCGATAATATGTGCCGGCAACGCCCCGCGCAGCGCATTGCACACGACAATCGCTTCGGCCCGTGCCAGCATGGGGCGCGTGATGATGGTTTCCTGCGCGTTCCAGGCGGGATCAGCCAGCATGGCCGCGCGCTGCACGCCGGGCAGCAGGCCGCAGGACAGGGGCGGCGTATGCCAGCGGCCGTCCAGCCGGACGAAGACATTGCTGCGCCCGCCCTCCGTCAGTTCGCCCCGTTCGTTAAAGAACAGCATGTCGAAGCCGCCTTGCGCCTCGGCCGTGCGCCAGGCCGCGTCGTAGCGCGCACGCACGCTGCTCTTGTGGCGCAGGAACAGGTCGTCCGCCACGGTGGTATCGGGCGCCAGCAGGATGTTGACCGTGTCCGGCAAGGCGGTGAGCGCGCCGCTTTGCGTCGTGAACTGGCCATCCTGGCGCAGCGCCAGGCGCAGGCGGAAGGGGGCATCGTCGGGGCGTGCCGCGCAGGCGGCCTGCAGCGCGGCACGCGCGGCACTGTCACTCCAGGCAAAACCGAAGTAGGCGCAGGAGGCGGCCAGGCGCGCCAGGTGGCGCTCTTGCTGGCGGCAGCCACCGGCACGGCTGGCGTGCAGGGTTTCGAACAGTTCAAAGTCGTTGCTCAGCCCCGTCAGGAAGCGGGCCTTGAGCTGGCACTCCGCAAATTCCTCCTGCGGGTCGCTGTCGAGCACGATGCCGGCGCCCACGCCCATCTCGCCGCGCCGGATGCCGCCATGGCCCGCCGCTTGCAGGGCCAGGGTGCGGATCGGCACGGACATGCAGAAGTCGCCCACCGCGTGGGCAGCGCCGGCGGCCGGCGGATCGAACCAGCCGATGGCGCCCGTATAGATCCCGCGTGGCGCCGCTTCCAGTTCGGCGATGATTTCCATGGTGCGGCGTTTCGGCGCGCCCGTGATCGAGCCGCATGGATACAAGGCCTGGAAGATGTCGGCCAGGCTGGCGTCGTCGCGCAAGCGCGCCTGCACGGTGGAGGTCATTTGCAGCACGCTGCTGTAGCGCGTCACCTCGAACAGGGCCGGCACCTTGACGGAACCCGTGGCGGCGATGCGGCCGATGTCGTTGCGCAGCAGGTCGACGATCATCAGGTTTTCTGCGCGGTTCTTCGGGTCGTTGGCCAGGGCGGCGGCGCGGCGCGCGTTTTCTGCTACTTGGTCCGCAGGGGCGGCCGGCGCCGTGCCTTTCATGGGGCGCGCCATCAGCTCGCCCTGGGCATGGCGCACGAACAGCTCCGGCGACAGCGACAGCAGGGCGCCGCCATCGGGCAGCATCACCAGCGCGCCATACGGCACGGGCTGGCGCGCGCGCAGCCGCGCATACAGGGCCAGGGGCGAGCCGAAGGCGTCGAAGCGCAAACGATAGGTGTAGTTGACTTGATAGGTGTCGCCGGCCACGATGTAGTCGTGGATGCGGTGCAGCGCCTGCGTAAATTGCGCCTGGTCGACATTCGCGCGGATGCCGGCGATGCCGGCCGGCGTTGCCGTCGCCGGCGTACGTTCGGCCAGCCACTGCAGCACCTCATCCTGCGACAGCTGCGTGCAATGTTCAAAGACGAGCACTTGCGCCAGCGGCGGCGCGCCGGGATCTGCCGCGCGCGGTGGCATGCCCAGCAAGTGGGCCCCCAGTTCGTAGCTGCACACGCTGACGGCGTACTGGCCGCGTTGCAAGGCCTCTTGCAGCCCCCCGAGCAGGGTGGGCCACTGTTGCCCCTCGGTGCACTGCAAGACTGCCGCCAGGCCCGTGTACAGGCGCGAACCGGCGCCGGGCGTGCTGGCGTCGTCGAGCAGGGCGAAACAGTCGGTGTGCATGGGGACAGCCGCGGTGGTGACTTACCCCAGCAGCATGGCGATTTGCAGCGCCGCTTCCTGGGATGGGTTGATCTTGAAGCCGCTCTTGGCGTAGCGGTGCCAGCGTCCGATGACGAAGCTGACGATCAGGGTGGCGCGCGCCGCCACTTCGCTTTCCTTGCCATGGCCTTCGGCGGCTGCCACGCGCAAGGCCTGCTTGAGCGCCAGTTCCACGCGGTCGTAGAACTGGTTCATGCGCACTTGCAGGCGCTCGTCCTCATTGACCAGCGCATCGCCGATCAGCACGCGCGTCATGCCCGGATTGCTGATGGCGAAATTGAGCAGCATGCCGATGATGTCGCGTGTTTGCGTCATGCCGTCGCTGTGCTTTTCCGCGATCTGGTTGATCAGGCCGAAGACGCTCGACTCGATGAATTCGATCAGCCCTTCGAACATTTGCGCCTTGCTGGCGAAATGGCGGTACAGGGCCGCTTCCGACACGGTCAGTCTGGCCGCCAGTGCGGCAGTGGTGATCTTTTCGCCTTTCGGCTGCTCCAGCATTGCGGCGAGGGCCTGAAGAATTTGTAGCCTGCGTTGGCCCGGCGGTGTGCTTGCCATATTTTCTCTTGTCGTTAAAAAAAATGCTGCCTTGATGGGGGAGGTCCGTCACCGCCGCTAGCGGTGCGGCTTCCGGTGTCAACCGGAAGCCCAGGAGTCCCCTTCAACGCAGACGGTGAAGGCGGCGTGCCAAATGCCGGACAGATTTTACTTTGACATCGACGTAAGCGGGGCGATTTAACGCCTTGGGCAGCTTCGCCACGCCGATCGGATCGGCCATTTTCAAGTATTGCGTGATCCAGGCCGTGCGCAGACCCAGTTTTTTCGCGCCCTTCAGGTTGGCCAGAGTGTCTTCCACCAGGATGCAGCGGCCAGGGCGGATCTGGTGTTTGCGCATCAGTTTGCGCAGCATCAGCGTTGATGGCTTGGGCCGCAGCTGGCGGTGCACATGCATCGCCTCGATGGCGATATGCTGCGCAAAGTGCCGGCGCAAGCCCAGGTGGCGCATCACGTCGCTCGAATAGCGCAGCGGCGCGTTGGTGAGTAAAATTTTACGGCCAGGCAGGCGTTTGAGTAAAGCCCCCAGTCCCCGCTCGGCGCGTATCATGGCGCGCAAATCGTCGAAGCTATGCGTCTCGTGCAAAAAATGGGCTGCCTGTACCTGATGGTGCTTGACCATGCCCAGCAAGGTGGCGCCGTAGCGGCGCCAGTAGGCCGCGCGCGCCGCATTGACGATGGCGTCGTCGGCCGGCGTGACGCCATCGCCCAGCACGCGGGCAATATACGTGTTCATATTGGCCGTGATGGTGGGGAAGATGGCATGCGAGGCATTGTGCAGCGTGTTGTCGAGGTCAAACAGCCAGACCGGCGACGAGCGGTTAAGATGGGACACAGGCACAGGAGTCTTTAGGCAAGATGATAAGCAAGATGAAAAATTCAACAATCAGGAAAACCATGCGACGCCAGATTATAGTGATGTTTTGCGGATTATTCTTGCTGCCGTTGCCGGCGGCCTTTGCCGAAGCACCGCCCGTGGCGCAAAACCGGGGCGCCCTGTTCAAGGTGCAGGATGCCAGCCACACCCTGTATCTGTTCGGCACCATCCACGTCGGCGCGCCCGATTTTTATCCGCTGGAACCGACGGTGACGCAGGCGCTGCACCAGGCTGGCGCGCTGGCGCTGGAGATCGATCCCGGCGCCGATTCGCGTGCCGCCCTGGGCGCCGTGCTGAAATACGGCATGGAAGCGCCGGGCAGCAAAGTGCCGCCTGACTGTCGCCAGACGCTGGCGCCGCGCCTGGCGCCGCTGTTGCAAAAATACGGCATTCCAGCCGAGTCGGTGGCGCCGATGAAGCCGTGGATGCTGGCCAGCATGCTGGCCATCGGCGAATTTTCCACGCTCGGCTACCGCTCCGACCTGGCCGTCGACAATTATCTGTCGCAGCAGGCCAAGGCGCGCAAGATCCCCGTGCT
Organism: Janthinobacterium sp. PLB04; assembly: GCF_021165895.1. Lineage (NCBI taxonomy): Bacteria > Pseudomonadati > Pseudomonadota > Betaproteobacteria > Burkholderiales > Oxalobacteraceae > Janthinobacterium > Janthinobacterium sp. PLB04. Next base: position 416,904 of record NZ_CP088968.1, read on the forward strand.
GGAACTCGAGTCGATGGAAGGCCAGATGGCGCTGTTTGGCGCCATGTCGCCGGCCGACCAGTGCCGCTTCCTGGAAGACGGCGTGGCGTCGATCGAGGACCAGGAGCAAAGCCAGGAAGCGCGCGAGATCGCCAACGCCTGGCGCACGGCCGATGCCGCCGCCTTCGACAGGCTGGCCGCCAAGGCAGCGACAGACCCGTCGTTCGCCGCCCAGTTCGTGCAAAAGGTGTTGCTGGATGGCCGCAACCCGGCCCTGGCCGAAGGCATCGCCAAACTCCTGGCGCGCGAAAAGTCCAGCCTGGCCGCCATCGGCGTGCTGCACCTGGTGGGAACGAAAAGCGTCCCGGATTTGTTGCGTCAGAAGGGCTTGAAGGTCGAGCGGGTGTATTAGCGCTGGCTTAGCCGCGCAAGAACCGGCGGCAGAGCAGATGGAAAATTGTTCATGGCAAAGCGGACTGACGAAGACAGTACGCATGTACGGCGAGGAAGGACAACGCCGCCATGGACATTTTTACTATGGGGAGATGACGGCAGAGTAGATGAAAAGTGTTCAGGGCAAGGCGCCGAGCCGAAGACAGTACGCATGTACGGCGAGGCGAGGCAACGCAGCCATGGACATTTTTCAGATACGGGGATATATAGTTGGTGCCCTTGACGTGGATCGAACACGTGGCCTCTCCCTTACCAAGGGAGTGCTCTACCACTGAGCTACAAGGGCAAATTAAAAGCGGCGCCAGGTGATCTGCGCCGCCAAACTACTCGCTGTGATGCGTTGCGATTTTTTTAGTGCGAACGGATCATAGTACCAAAAGCCTGCTCGGTCAACACTTCCAGCAATAATGAGTGTTCGATACGGCCGTCGATGATGTGCACCGTGTTGACGCCGGACTTGGCGGCGTCGAGCGCGGACGAGATCTTCGGCAGCATGCCGCCCGAGATCGTGCCATCGGCGAACATCTCGTCGATTTCGCGCGCGGACAGGTCGGTCACCAGGTTGCCCTGCTTGTCCTGGACGCCGGCGATGTTGGTCATCATGATCAGCTTTTCCGCTTTCAGGATTTCCGCGATCTTGCCCGCTACCACGTCGGCGTTGATGTTGTAGGCTTGGCCATCCTGGCCGAAACCGATCGGCGAAATGATGGGAATGAAGGCGTCGTCCTGCAGCGCCTTGACGACGGCCGGGTTGATCGCGTCGATCTCGCCGACAAAGCCGATGTCGAGGAATTCGCCCGGATGTTCGCGGTCCGGCATCTGCATCTTGCGCGCGCGGATCAAGCCGCCATCCTTGCCCGTCAGGCCTACAGCCTGGCCGCCGTAATGGTTGATCAGCATGACGATATCCTGCTGCACTTCGCCGCCCAGCACCCACTCCACCACTTCCATGGTTTCTTCATCGGTGATGCGCATGCCTTGCACGAAGGTGCCTTGCTTGCCGATCTTTTTCAGCGCGTTGTCGATCTGCGGTCCGCCGCCGTGCACCACGACCGGATTCATGCCGACCAGCTTGAGCAGGATGACGTCGCGCGCGAAGCCGTGCTTCAGGCGTTCGTCCGTCATGGCATTGCCACCGTACTTGATGACGATGGTCTTGCCATGGAAATTGCGGATGTATGGCAGGGCCTCGGCCAGAATCTGCGCCTTGATTTGCGGCGACACCGCCGTCAAGTCGTCATTCATGTCCAGGTTCAAGTTAGCTAGTTGATTCATGGCGAGTCCGGAAAATAGATTTGTGCGATTTTACAGGGAAGAAGAAAATCCTGGAGGCATTATAGGGCGATCTTGTTGTATTTTCCCTGATGATCCTATAGTCTGGCCCGATATGTCCCCCAGCCAGCCCTTTTACTGCCAGTTACATCTGCGTCGCATGCCGGCGCAGCATGACACACACTTGCCAATTCACACACAGCCATGAGCCAGTGCACTCTCTGCGGCGCCACCTTCCAGTGTGGCCAGCTCGATCCGGCCGCCAATGAACCCTGCTGGTGCGTGGCCCTGCCGCCGGCCGTTCCCGTGCCCGGCAGCCTCGCCGTCGGCTGCTGGTGCCCCGCCTGCCTGCAAGCCCACATCGCCACCTTGACGCCCCCGGCAGCAACGCCGGCCAAATAAGAGCCGCGGCACGCCTTTTCCTTTGCAAAAGACCTTGCATTTTGTAGGGGAATACGTTCAGACTTCGATTTTCAAGAATTTCTTATAGGAAAGTCATGCGCTTCAGGGATATCAGTATCGGCGTGCGCATCAATGCCGGTTATGCCATGTTGATCGTGCTGATGCTGGTTGTTATCGTCCTGGCGGGTAGCCGCATCTATGCCATCCGCGCCGAGACCGACGATATCCTGCAGCGCGACTGGGTCGCCGCCAAGGCCACCAGCAAGATCCATGGGCTGGCGCGCGAGGCGGCCACGCGCATCGGCAACCTGCCGAACCAGCACGAGCTGGCGCTGCGCCAGGCGAACCAGGCGCGCCTGGAAGCGATCAGGCAAGACATCGATGAGCAGGTGCGCATCCTCGACGGTCTCGATGCGCGGCCCGAGGAGCGGCGCCTGCTGGAGCAGATGCACCTGGCCCGCGCCGGCTACTATGTGTCGCTCCAGACGATGTTTGAACTGGTCGAGCGCGGCGAGGATGCGCGCGCCGAGCAGGCCATGCAGACGCAGACCTTGCCGGTGCTGGAAAAGGTGCTGCTGTACGTGGGCCAGCTCGACGATCTGCAGCAGCAGCAGATCCGCGACAGCGCGGCCCGGATACGCAACGACATCGACACCTCGCTGCTGCTGATGGGCGGCATCGGTCTGGCGGCCCTGCTGACGGGGCTTGCCTTTGCCTGGTCGGCGCGCTCGATCACGCGTCCGTTGGGCGAGGCGGTGGCGATCGCCACGCGCGTGGCCAATGGCGACCTCAGTTCCGTCATCGAAGTGACATCGCGCGACGAGACGGGCGAACTGCTGCAGGCGCTCAAGGACATGAGCACCAGCCTGGCCGTGGAGCAGGACCTGCGCCACGCCGTCGAGGTGGCCGAGGATGCGACCAAGATGAAGTCGGACTTCCTGGCGAATATGTCGCATGAAATTCGCACGCCGATGAACGGCATCATCGGCATGACCCACCTGGCGCTGCAGACGGAGCTCACGTCGACCCAGCGCAACTACCTGGAGAAGGTGGAATCGGCTTCGAAGAACCTGCTGGCCATCATCGACGACATCCTCGATTTCTCGAAGATCGAGGCGGGCAAGATGGCCTTTGAAAAAGTCGATTTCTTCCTCGAGGACGTGCTGGCGCAGATCGCCGACCTGTCCGTGATGCGGGCGCAGGACAAGGGCCTGGAACTGCTGTTCGACATCGCCCCCGACGTGCCGAACGCATTGCAGGGCGACCCGCTGCGCCTGGGCCAGGTGCTGATCAATCTGACCAACAATGCGATCAAATTTACGGACAAGGGCGAGATCGTCGTCACCATCCGCCTGCAGCAGCTGGAAGAACATGCGGCTGTCTTGCGCGTCGATGTGCGCGACACGGGCATCGGCCTGACGCCGCCCCAGCGCAGCAAATTGTTCCAGGCCTTTACCCAGGCCGACACTTCCACCACGCGCCACCATGGCGGCACGGGCCTGGGACTGACCATCAGCAAGCGCCTGGTGGAAATGATGGAAGGCGAGATCGACCTGGTCAGCGAAGCGGGCGTGGGCAGCACCTTTTTCTTTACTGCCCGCTTCGGCCTGGCCGCCGTGCCGCGCGACAGCCTGCTTGCTCCGCAGCGCTTTGAGGGCTTGCGCGTGCTGGTGGTCGACGACAACCCCAGCGCGCGTGAAATCTTCGTCAGCATGCTGACGGCGCTGGGCTTCGAGGCGCGTGCCGTGTCTGGCGGCGTGCTGGCCATCGGCGCCGTGGCGCAGGCGCGCGCCGAGGGGCGTCCGTACGGGCTGGTGCTGATGGACTGGAAAATGCCGGGCATGAACGGTCTCGATACCCTGGCCGGCATCCGTGCCGATGCCGCCGGCATCGATGCGACGCCGGCCTGCATCATGGTCACGGCCTTCCATCGCGAAGCGCTGCTGGAGGCGGCGCGCCAGCGCGACTTGCCGCTCGACGGCGTATTGAACAAGCCGATCAGCGCCTCGACCCTGCTCGACCAGATAGCGTTCGTGTTTGGCGGCGTGACGGGACAGAGCCGCAAGACGCAGCGCCAGAGCAGCTACCGCGACGACGAGCGCGCCCTGCGCGGCGCCTGGCTTCTGCTGGTGGAGGATAATGAAGTGAACCAGGAAGTGGCGCAGCATATTCTCAACGACGCCGGCATCCGCGTCGATATCGCGGGCAATGGCGCCATCGCGCTGGCGAAGATCGAGGAAAACGCCTATGACGGCGTGCTGATGGATTGCCAGATGCCGGTAATGGATGGCTACCAGGCGACGCGCAAGCTGCGCCAGGATCCCAGGTATTCGAATTTGCCCGTGATCGCCATGACGGCCAATGCCATGGTGGGCGACAAGGAAAAATGCCTGGACGCCGGCATGAACGATTTCATCGCCAAGCCGATCGACGTGGCGCAGCTGTTCGGCACCCTGGCGCGCTGGATCGCGCCGGCCACGCCGCAGGAAATGACGGCGGTGGTGGCGCAGCCGGAAGCGGAGCTGCCCGTGATCGCCGGCCTGAAAATGGTGGAAGCCATGCGCCGCGTGGGCGGCAATACCGCTTTGATGCGAAAATTGCTGGACCGTTTTGTGGAAACCCAGTTCGATGCCATGCAGCGCATCGTTGCCGCCATCGAGAACAACCAGCTCGAGACGGCGATCCGCGAAGCGCATACCCTGAAGGGCCTGGCCGGCAATATCGGCGCCGGCGGCCTGGCCGACAGCGCCGCGCGGGTCGAGCATTTGCTCAGCCTGGGATCGCACGACGGCTTGCCGCAGGCGCTGGCCGCCTGCACCCTGGCGCTCGACGAGCTGGTGCCGAAGATCGTGCTGGCCATGCAGTCGCGCGGCCATGTGGCCGAGGCGGGCGGCGCGCCGGTGGCGCACGTGGCGCCGGTGGACCGGGCGTACCTGGAAGCGGGCTTGCGCGAACTGTCGCAGCTGCTGCAGCAGGACGACGCGCAGGCCGTCAAGCACCTGGACGGCATCGGCCCCGTGCTGGTCGCGGCCGGGCAGGCGGAACACGCGCGCCAGTTGAAGCGCATGCTGGGACAATACGATTTCGAAGGTGCGCTGGCGCAGCTGGGCGAGGTGGCCGATGCGCTGGAGCTGACACTGTGACAAGGATAACTATGCAGAGCGAAGGAAGGGCATGAAAGCGCCGGCAAGCAAGCCAACCATCCTGGTGGTCGACGACACGCCAGACAATATCGACCTGCTGCGCGCGGTGCTGGAAGACGATTACCGCACCAAGATCGCCGTCAATGGCGAGCGCGCCCTGAAGATCGCCGCCGGCAGCGACCAGCCCGACCTGATCCTGCTCGACATCATGATGCCGGGCATGAGCGGCTACGATGTGTGCCGCGCGCTGAAGGCCGATCCCGCCACGGCCGGCATCCCCGTGATTTTCGTCACCGCCATGAGCGAAGTGGCCGACGAGCAGCTGGGCCTGGCCCTGGGCGCCGTCGATTACATCACCAAGCCGATTTCAGCACCCATCGTGCTGGCGCGCATCAGGACGCAGCTGGCGATGAAGCAGATGCAGGATTTCCTGCGCGACCAGAATCATTACCTGGAAACGGAAGTGGAGCGCCGGGTGCAGGAAGTGGCCGCGCTGCAGGACGTCACCATTCACGCCATGGCGTCGCTGGCCGAAACGCGCGACAGCGAGACGGGCAACCATATCCGCCGCACTTCGCATTACCTGAAGGCGCTGGCCGAGAAGGTGCGCGGCTTGCCGCGTTTCCGCGATTTTTTGACGGACAAGAATATCGAACTGCTGTTCAAGACGGCGCCGCTGCACGATATCGGCAAGGTGGGCATCCCCGACCATATCCTGCTCAAGCCGGGGCGTTTCGAACCGCATGAAATGGCCATCATGAAGACGCATACCACGCTCGGGCGCGACGCCATCCTGGCGGCGGAACACGAGCTGGGCATCGAAGTCGATTTCCTCAAGTACGCGAAAGAGATCGCCTACAGCCATCACGAGAAATGGGATGGCAGCGGCTACCCGCAAGGCCTGGCTGGCGAAGCCATCCCGATTTCGGCGCGCCTGATGGCGCTGGCCGACGTGTATGACGCCCTGATCAGCCGTCGCATCTACAAGCAGGGCATGGACCATGCGCAGGCCGTGCAGATCATCGTCGAGGGGCGCGGTTCGCACTTCGACGCCGAGATCGTCGACGCCTTCCTGCAGATCCAGGACCAGTTCATCGCCATCTCCCACCGCTACGCCGACGGCGTGTGCGAGATCGCCGACAAGCAGCGGCAGATCGCGCCATACACCGAAAACATCAGCTGACGGATTAGCTCACCGTCTTGAAGAAGCGCAGCATCTCGCGGCTGGCGTCCGGCCCCTTGCCATCCGTGTAGCTGCCGTTATTGCTGCCGCCGGACCAGGCATGGCCGGCGCCGTGGATGACCCAGTGTTCTCCCAGCGGCGAGCCATCGGCCTGGCTGTGCGTGGTGCGCGTGTAGCGGTGGCCATTCGGCACGCTGCCGTCGATGGATGCGGCCTTGGCCGCCTTGCCGCCCGCCTGGCTGCGCACGCCCTGGGCGATCAGTTCATCGCCATTGCGCGGGTTGACGGTGGTGTCGCGGTCGCCGTGGAAAACGATGATGGGCACGCCGCCCGCCGGCGCCTTGCGCTGGGCATTGGGCATGGCACCGCCCTTCATTGCTGCCAGTGCCGACGGCAAGTCCTGCGCCGAGGCGAACGGCAGGCCCGAATGCACGCCGACGGCGGCAAACAGGTCCGGGTACAGGGTGCCGACGATGACGGCCATGGCGCCACCCGCCGACAGGCCGGCGACGAACACTTCGCGTTCATTCACCGGGTAGTCGTCGATGACTTGCCGCGCGATGCCGGCGATCAGCGATGGTTCGCCCTGGTCGCGCTGCTGGTCGATGGCATTGAACCAGTTCCAGCAGCGCGAACTGTTGGCGCCCTGCGTCTGCGCCGGGTAGACGACAAAGCATTCCTTTTCTTCTGCCAGCGCATTCATCTGCGTGCCGGCGGCGAAATCGTCGGGATTTTGCGTACAGCCGTGCAGCATGACGATCAGCGGCATGGCCTGGCCGTGGTAGCTGCTGGGGATATATAGCTTGTAGGAGCGCGTGCCCGCATGGTTGCGGTACACGCCGTCGATGAACTGCGCGCCAGCGGGCACCTCCGCCGGCGTGGTGGCCGGCGCGTTGAAGCCGGGCGGGTGGAAATTCGGCAGCTCGAAGCTGGGCATGTCGAAGCTGTGCTGGCCCAGGCCGGCCGGCACGCCCAGGCGCGCCATGAAATCCTGCGCGAAGTCCTGCGCCGCTTGCGCGGGCGTGGGCGGCGCATCAGGCGTTTCTGGCGCGGCAGCAGTTTGCGGCTGTTCGGCTCGGGCTCGGGCTTGCGCTGGTGGTGGCGGATTAATGTCGCGCATGGTCTGCGGCGGCGGCGCTTGCGTGGCTGCCGCCTGCGGTGCCAGGCCGGCGGCAGACAGCGCCTGCTGGATCGCTTCGGTGGCGGCGGCGGGACCGCGGCCCATCAGATTACGGGTTGCTGCGCGCATCTGCGCCAACATGTTGAGAGGGAGTTTCATGACCATCCTTAACGGTGCCGCGCATCGGCCGGGTCATCGCCGCGAACCGATACGCTAGTGAATTCGCCCTGCGAGCGCCGTCTTGACGACGGTGCTGGCGTGCAGGGCACCTAATACGAAAATCGACTCGATGGTGGCCAGTGCCAGTTCCACGGAGACGTCGCTGGCGATGCTGGCCAGTCCCAGCACCTGTATCTGCAGGCGCTGGCCGGCTGCCTGGATCGCTTCCAGGTCGGCGCGCGAATAGTGCTGCATGCCCAATACCAGGCTTTTACGGGCGACGGTTTGTTTCACCACGTCGGCGTGGATACCCAGCTGGTTGCGTATGGCCGTACGGATCAGATCCGTGCGGTTGGAATAAAATCCCTCCTGGACCAGCAGATCGATCTGCCCCAGGTCGATCAAGCCGAGGTTGATCGTGATTTTCTCGGATTCCCCAATTTTGGGCTTGCTGTCTTGCTTGGCCATATCTCTCCAAAAACTCCACGTGGCATCCAATTGCCATCTGTATGGATGGTAGTATAGTTGTGAAATATCTCAAGTCAAGCAGGATCTGACTTGATCGTGTTGTAGGACGGGTACTCGCAGAGTGAGAATGGGCTGCAAAATAAATTTCCGGAAGATGGTTTTTTGATCATATTTTTCTTGAAAATATATTCACAGAAACATTGCATGGCGATGCCACCGACTCGCCGGCACGGTTTCGCGGCATAATGCAAGCCTGTACCTACACCGATGCTGCTCCATGATGGTCACTCCCCCACCTCCGCCCGCCGTTCCGCTCCCCTTGCCGTCGCCGGTGCCGTCGCCCTGCGTCAGCCTGTGCAAGATGAACCGCAACAGCGGCTTGTGCGAAGGCTGCTTGCGCACGCTCGACGAGATCATCGCCTGGAGCAAGGCCGACGACGACTTCAAGCGCGCTGTGTGGGCCGAATTGCCAGGACGCGAATCCCAGCTCGATTTCGAGCCCGACTACTGAGGAAGCCATGCCGCGATCGCCAGCGCTGTTCCCCGATGCCATGCAGGTGTTCGAACGCGGCTGGCTGTCGTCGAATAACATCCTGTTCCAGGGCCGGGACGACACGGCGCTGATCGACAGCGGCTATGCCACGCATGCGCCGCAAACGCTGGCCCTCCTGCGTCATAGCCTGGCTGGCCGTCCCCTGGACCGCCTGTTCAACACCCATCTGCATTCCGACCATTGCGGCGGCAACGCGCTGCTGCAAGCGGAATACGGCTGCCATACGGCCATTCCCGTGTCGGAGGCGGACAAGGTGCGCGCGTGGGACGTGGACGCCCTGAGTTTCCAGGCCACGGGCCAGCAATGTCCGCGCTTCGGCTTTGATGACACCGTCTCGCCCGGCGACACGTTGACGTTGGCCGACATGCGCTGGCAGGCGCTGGGCGCGCCGGGCCACGATCCGCACTCGCTGATTTTTTACTGCGCCGAGGAGGGCATCCTGATCTCCGCCGACGCGCTGTGGGAAAACGGCTTTGGCGTGATCTTCCCCGAACTCGATGGCGGCTCCGGCTTCCCTGAAGCGCGCGCCACGCTGGACCTGATCGCCAGCCTCGATGTGCAGGTCGTCATTCCCGGCCACGGGCGGCCGTTCCAGGACGCCGCCGGCGCCCTGCAGCGCGCGTATTCACGCCTCGATTACCTTGCGTCCGATCCCGTGCGCAATGCGCAGAATGCGGTGAAAGTGCTGCTGAAATTCCTGCTGCTGGAACGCCAGCGCATCGCCCTCGCCGAGATACCGGCCCTGCTGCGGGGCATGCCCGTCTTCGAAGAGGCCAACCGGCGCTTCCTGCGCCAGGAGGCGGCCGCGCTGGCCGAGTGGGCCGTGTCGCAGCTGGTGAGGGCTACAGCGGCACGGATTGAGGGTGAGTACTTGCTTAACGAGGGCTGACACGGATAGGCAATAAATTCAGCACGACCGTACTTTTTCTGCACTATAATCAACGTTCAGTGTGTTTTTCACGTCCGATCAACTTTCCAGCGAGTCCGCCATGGCATTGCCTGTTGCGTTGCAAAACCTTTCCTTACCCGTTATCGCGTCGCCGATGTTCATCGCCAGCGGCCCGGCCCTCGTCGCGGCGCAGTGCAAGGCCGGCATCGTCGGTTCCTTCCCGGCCCTGAACGCGCGTCCCGCCGAATTGCTCGACACCTGGCTCACCGAGCTGCAGGCCGAGCTGGCCGCCTTCCAGGCCGCCAATCCCGATAAAAAAGTGGGACCGATCGCCGTCAACCAGATCGTGCACCAGTCGAACGACCGCCTGGCACATGACGTGGAAGTGTGCGTGAAACACCAGATTCCCATCATCATTTCCTCGCTGCGCGCGCCGCCCAAGGAAATGCTCGACGCCATCCACAGCTATGGCGGCATCGTGCTGCATGACGTGATCTCGATCCGTCACGCGAAAAAGGCCCTGGAGGCGGGTGTCGATGGCTTGATCCTGGTCGCCAGCGGCGCCGGCGGCCATGCGGGCACCCTGTCGCCGTTCGCGCTGGTGGGCGAAGTGCGCAAGTTCTTCGACGGCCCGCTGGCGCTGTCCGGCTCCATCGCCACGGGCGATGCCGTGCTGGCCGCGCAAGCGATGGGCGCGGACTTTGCCTACATCGGCTCGCGCTGGCTGGCGACCAAGGAATCGAACGTCAGCGATGGCTACCGCGACGCCATCGTCGATTCCAGCGCGGCCGACATCGTCTACACCAACCTGTTTACGGGCGTGCACGGCAATTACCTGAAAAAATCGATCGAAGCGGCCGGACTCGATCCGGAAGCCTTGCCCGAAGCGGACAAGAGCGCGATGAATTTCGGTTCCGGCAGCGCCAAGGCCTGGCGCGACATCTGGGGCGCGGGCCAGGGCGTGGGCTTGATGGATGACGTGCCGAGCGTGGAAGAGATGGTGGCGCGCCTGAAGGCCGAATACGATGCGGCGCGCGCGCGGTTGAAGCTGTAACGTTGGTGAGGATGTCGGATTACGCGCTGCGCGCTAATCCGACCTACTCGAACCTGGTGGCGTAGGTCGGATTAGCGCAGCGTAATCCGACAACCATCATGGATCACTGCTGCTTCAAATCCTCGGGCTTGATGGCCCACAGGCCCGGCAGGTTGCGCCAGTAGCCATACGCATCCATGCCGAAGCCGACGACGAAGCGGTTCGGGATCACCAGGCCGACGATGTCGGCTTGTACAGGCTTCTTCTTGCCGATGGCCTTGTCCGCGAAGACGGCCAGGATCACTTCCGAGGCGCCCATGTCCAGCAAGCGCTGCTTGACGTGCGCCAGGGTTTCGCCTTCGTCGAGAATATCGTCGAGCACGATGACGGTACGGCCCGCTACGTTCGAGCGGGGGATGACTTTCCACACCACTTCGCCACCCTTGTCGTCGTCGCCGTAGCGGCTCACATGGATGTAGTCGAATTCGAGCGGAAAGCTCAGTTGCGGCAGCAGGCTGCCCGTAAACACGACGGCGCCGCCCATCACGCCCAGCACCAGCGGGAATTCTTTCGAATCGTCGGCGTTGAAGCGCGTGTTGAGCACATCGGCCATGCGCGTGATCGACGCCTGCACGGCGTCTTGGTCGAACAGCAGTTCCGCGTTCTTGATCAGGTCACGGGCACGGTTGTGATGAAATTCTTGCATGGACTCTTGCATGGCGATGAATGGGGCTGATGGTCAATGCCGGTATTATCCCGCAAATCGGCCTTATTTGTAATCGCGCATGTCGTCGATAACTTTCCCATCCTGCGCCAGACTGCCCACGGCCACCAGCACTACGTCGCCGCGCAGCTTGGTCAGTTCGCGGATCGAGCCGATGATGGCTTCCACGCCGCTGGCGTCCGTCGGATCGTCGACTTCGCAATGCAAAGCCATCTCGTCGTTGGCCATGCGTCCCGATACCACCAGTCGCGCCTTCTTGATTTGCGGATGGCGGCGCGCGATCTCGTGCACCTGCGACGGATGCACGAACATGGCGCGCACCTTGGTGGTTTGATCCGCTCGCCCCATCCAGCCCTTGATGCGCGTATTCGTGCGGCCGCACGGCGAGTCCGGCGCGTCCATCAGCACGGCCGACAGATCGCCCGTGGCGAAGCGGATCAGCGGGTAGTCGGCATTGAAGACGGTGACGACGACTTCGCCCACTTCGCCCGGCGCGACGGGAATGCCGCTGCCCGGATGGACGATTTCCAGCAGCACGTTTTCGTCAACGACCATGCCCGGATTGAGCTTGCCATTGCTGGCCGTTTCATAGGCGATGCTGCCGATATCGGCCGAGGCATAGGTCTGGAACACGTGCGGCACGCCATTTTCGGCAAACCAGCTGCGCAAGGATTCGGGCAAGGCTTCCGCGCCCATCACTGCCTTGGTGACGCTGCTGATGTCGGCGCCCATTTCGCGCGCCTTCTCGATGATCAGTTTCAGAAATGACGGCGTGCCGATATACGTGTCCGGCTTCAGGTCAGCCATCGCCTGCACCTGCATTTCCGTCTGGCCGATGCCGGCCGGGATGACGGTGCAGCCGATGCGCGCGGCGCCCCCTTCGACCATGAAGGCGGCCGGCGTGAAGTGATACGAAAAGCAGTTCTGCAGCAAGCCGCCGGCGCGCACGCCGGCCGCATACATGGGCCGCGCGAAGCGCCACCAGTCAGGGCCGCGGCCTTCCGGATCGAAGATGGGGCCGGGTGAGACGAATACGCGCGACAGGGCGTTCTTTGGCGTTGTGTTCAAGCCGCCGAACGGCAGCGCGTCGTGCTGCAATTGCTTGAGGTCGGACTTGCGCGTCACGGGCAGCTGCGCCAGCGCGGCGCGGCTGGTGATGTCGGCCGCAGTGACGCCATCAAGGATGCGGGCCCAGCCCGGCGCCTTCTGCGCGCGCGCGATCAGCTGCGGCAGGCCGGCCATCAATTCGCTTTCACGCGCTTCGGGGGCGCGTGCTTCCAGACTGTCGAGCGTATCGGTCATGTTGCTGATTCTCCAATGTCACGTTGCATTTTTTTCGTCAGCCCCGCAACAATCAGGCTGTATGAGCGCTGCAGCAGGGCGGCCATTTCGTCGTCATCGAGGGCGTCGGGACTGGCGACCAGCACCCATTTGGCCCGTGCCAGGTAGGGTGCCGGGCGAAAACCGGGGCGGTCCGTCAACTCCAGGAAGCGTTCCGCATCGACCTTGAAGCTCATGCCACGCGTGCTGTGCGCCTCCGCGCCGCATAGCGCGAACAGGCGGCCACCGACGGAAAACGCCAGCACGTTGCTCCACTTGATGTCTTCTGTCGCGCCGGGAAAGCCGCGGCATACTTGCTTCGCCCGTTCCAGGTCCATGACGGCAACTCCGATGTCAGGCCAGCCAGCGCTTGCGGCGGCGGTAGAACTTCATGTCGCGGAAGCTCTTGCGCCCGGCGCTGGACACGCCCAGGTAAAACTCTTTGACGTCTTCGTTGCTGGCCAGTTCCTGCGCTTGCCCTTCCATCACGACGCGGCCGTTTTCCAGGATGTAGCCGAAGTCGGCGTAGCGCAGCGCCACGTTGGTGTTCTGTTCGGCCAGCAGGAAAGACACGTTTTCCTTGTGGTTCAGGTCCTTGACGATGCCGAAGATCTCTTCGACGATCTGCGGCGCGATGCCCATCGACGGCTCGTCCAGTAAAATCATCGATGGCTTGGCCATCAGCGCGCGGCCGATGGCGCACATCTGCTGTTCGCCGCCCGAGGTGTAACCGGCCTGGCTGCTGCGCCGGGTTTTCAGGCGAGGAAAGTAGTGATACACCTTTTCCAGCGCGTCTTTCAGCTCGCCGCGCGACAGGCTGCGCGTGTAGGCGCCCGTCAGGAGGTTTTCCTCGATGGTGAGGTGGCCGAAACAGTGGCGCCCTTCCATCACTTGCGACAGGCCCCGCTTGACCAGTTCATTCGGCGTCAATTGATCCACGCGCTCGCCCTTGAACTGGACTTCGCCCTTGGTGACGTCGCCCCGTTCGCCGCGCAACAGGGTCGAGATGGTTTTCAGGGTGGTCGACTTGCCGGCGCCGTTGGCGCCAAGGAGTGCCACGATCTTGCCTTGCGGGACTTGCAGCGACACGCCCTTCAGGACCAGGATCACGTGGTCGTAGATGACTTCGATATTGTTCACCGACAGGTAGGGCGGTGGCGTTTCCGGTGTTTGCGTGGCAGTGGGTGTCATGGCTGCTTCGTTTTCATATGTGTTGGCGATGCTGTCGGATTACGGCCTGCGGCCTAATCCGACCTACGTCATATCCAGGTAGGTCGGATTAGCGCAACGCGCGTAATCCGACACCACCATCGGCAGCGATTTACTTCATGCACGCCGGCGTGATCTTTTTCTCTTCGGCGTACTTGTTCGACGATTCCTCGACCAGCTTGCGCACCAGGGCCTTGTCGCCGACGATCCATTTCGGCGTGATGGCGGTCCATTTCTTGCCATCCCACTGCTGCACTTTCACGGCGCCCGAGCCTTCATGGTCGTCGCAGCTGGTTTTCACGGTCGGGAACATGCCCAGCGCGCCGACGGCCTTCTGGCGCGCATCGTCGACGTTCAGGTTTTCCAGGCCCCAGCGCATCTGCTCGCCCGTGATCGGTTTGCCCTTGCCGAATTTTTCCTGCGCCACGCGGATCGCTTCCACCCACAGGATGCCGGCCGTCACGCCGCGCATGTGGTAGACGGAGCCGATGCGCGACTGGTCGGACAGGTTGCCCTTGCCGGACGCGTAGAGCTTCTTGCGGATGTCGTCGAGCACGGGGTAGTTGCCCGGCGTATTGAACGTCATCGCCGTGTAGCCCTTGGCCGCATCGCCCGATGGAATCGTGTCTTCCTCGGAGCCGGCCCACCAGACGCCCAGCATTTTGTCGCGCGGAAAGCCGTTGCGCTGCGCCGTCTTGATGGCAACGGAGTTCATCACGCCCCAGCCCCACAGGATCACGTGGTCCGGCTTGGCCTGGCGGATCTGCAGCCATTGCGATTGCTGTTCGCTGCCTGGCGGCGCGACGGGAATTTTGACCAGCTCGAAGCCGTACTGTTTCGACAGCGCTTCGAGCACGGGCAGCGGCTCCTTGCCGAAGGCCGAATCGTGGTACAGGTGGACGATCTTCTTGCCTTTCAGCTTGTCCATGCCGCCATCCTTGTCGCCCAGGTACTTGATCATGGCGGCGGCCTGGCTCCAGTAGCTGGAGATCAGCGGATACACATACGGGAAGACCTTGCCGTTGGCGGCGTCCGAGCGGCCGTAGCCGATCATCGTCATGGGGATCTTGTCTTGCGCCACGCGGTCCAGGATGCCGTAGGCGACGCCGGTGGACAGGGTTTCGACCAGGGTGGCGCCGCCCTGCTTGGTTTTCAGGCGTTCATAGCATTCGACGCCGCGCGACGGGTTGTATTCGGTTTCGCATTCTTCCCAGCTGATCTTGACGCCATTCACGCCGCCGGCCTGGTTGACCAGATTGAAGTAGTCGATGATGCCGCCGTAGAAACCGGAGCCGCCGGCCGCGTACGGGCCCACGCGGTAGGACGGCAGGGCGATGTACTGTTCCTTGTCCTGGGCTTGCGCGCTGCCGGCCATGGTGAGTGCGGCACTGGCGATGGCGGCGGCCAGCATGAGCGATTTGATGTGTTTCATTGTGTGTCTCCTCTTGTTTTATTTGATTTCAAGTCAATCGACATCAGACAGCAAGGTACAAATTCCTAGTGCGGGAAAGGCCACAGGCGCAGTTTCTCCTTCGCGATCTGCCACAGCCTGGCCAGGCCATGCGGTTCGACGATCAGGAAGAAAATGATCAGCGCTCCGAACACCATCAGTTCCAGGTTCGAAGCCACGCTGGTCGGCAATGCCAGGCCATGCGCGATGGTGTTCAGGAAGACGGGCAGCAGCACGATGAAGGCCGCGCCGAGGAAGGAACCGAGGATCGAGCCGACGCCGCCGATGATGATCATGAACAGGATGCGGAAGGACAGGTCCAGGTTGTACGCTTCCGGCTCCACCGTGCCCAGGTAGGCATACGCATACAGCGCGCCGGCCACGCCGCAGTAGAACGAGCTGACGGCAAACGCCAGCAGCTTGGTGCGCATCAGGCGGAAACCGATCACTTCGGCCGCCATGTCCATGTCGCGCACGGCCATCCACGAGCGGCCCACGTTCGAGCGGATCATGTTCTTGGCCAGCAGCGCCATGCCGGCGACAATCGCCAGCACCAGCAGGTATTTGCTTTGCGGCGTGTCGAACTGGTAGCCGAGGATGGTCATTTTCTGCACCGTGATCACGCCCGAGGAGCTGTAGTTAGTGAGATACGGGATCTTGGTCAGACACCAGACGACAAAGAACTGCGTCGCCAGGGTGGAGGCGGCCAGGTAAAAGCCGCGGATGCGCAGGGAAGGCAGGCCGAAGGCGATGCCCACCATGGCCGCGCACAGGCCGCCGAGGATGAACGACACCAGCAGCGGCAAGCCTGGCAGGCGGGCCATGAAGTTATACGAGGCAAAGGCGCCCACGGCCATGAAGGCGGCCGTGCCCAGCGACAGCTGGCCCGCGTAACCGGTGAGGATGTTCAGGCCCAGTGCTGCCAGGGCGAAGATCAGGAAGGGAATCAGGATCGCCGACAGCATGTAGGGCGAGGCCAAATACGGCAGGAGGAAGACGGCGACGAGGAGCGTGGCCGTCAGCGCCAGGCGGTCTTGCCTGATCGGGAAAATCTGGTTGTCAGCCTGGTAGCTGGTCTTGAATTGTCCTGCTTCACGGTAAATCATGGCGTGTCCTTTGCTGGCTGTTTTGGCTGTTGTCGGGTTACGCGCCATGCGCTAACCCGACCTACGATGCTGTTACGGTGGCGTTATATTCGCCGGATGATCTTCTCGCCGAACAGGCCTTCCGGCCGCACCAGCAGGAACAGCAGGGCCAGCACATACGGGAACCAGCCTTCGATGCCGCCGCCCACCATGGGTCCGAGGTAGACTTCGGCCAGCTTTTCCGACGCGCCGATGATCAGGCCACCGACGATGGCGCCCGGCACCGACGTAAAGCCGCCGAGGATCAGCACCGGCAGCGCTTTCAAGGCGATGAAGGTGAGGGCGAACTGCACGCCGTTGCGCGCGCCCCACAGCAAGCCGGCCACCATGGCCACCAGGCCCGCCACGCCCCACACGACGGCCCAGATGCGCTGCAGCGGGATGCCTACGGCCAGTGCCGCCTGGTGGTCATCGGCGACGGCGCGCAAGGCGCGGCCCACCTTGGTTTTCGAGAACAGCAAGGCCAGGCAGATCACCAGCAGCGCGCAGATGCCGGCCGCCATCAGGTCGAACTGCGAGATGTTGATGTCGAAGCGGTCTATCAAAAACTGCATCGGCACGTCTTCGATGGGCAGGTCCAGCTTGTGCACTTGGGAGCCCCACATCAGCTGCGCCAGGCCTTCGATGAAAAAGGTCAGGCCGATGGTGGCCATGAACAGCGTGATTTCCGGCTGGTTGACGAGCGGGCGCAAGACCACCCGTTCAATCGCCATGCCCAGCACGATCATGGTGAGCATCGTCAGCGGGATGGCCAGCCACAGCGACAGGCCGAACTTGTCCATGATGCCGACGCAGGTGAGGGCGGCGAAAAACACCATCGCTCCCTGCGCGAAGTTGAACACGCCCGACGCCTTGTAGATCAGGACAAAGCCGATCGCCACCAGCGCATACATGACGCCCGACAGCAGGCCGCCGATCAGCACTTCAAAGAAAAAATTGATATTCATGAGGGTTCCAATGGGTTGCGCGTAGCCCTGCCCGATTACGGGCAGGTCGTTTCGCCGGCCGGCAGCGTGCTGCCTGAATTCCCGGCTACACTGCCGAGATAGGCGTTGATGACATCCTGGTTGCTGCGCACCTCGTCGGGCGTGCCGTCGCCGATCTTCTTGCCGTAATCGAGCACCACCACGCGGTCGGAGATATCCATCACCACGCCCATGTCGTGCTCGATCAGCACGATGGTCGTGCCCAGCTGGTCGTTGACGTCGAGGATGAAGCGGCACATGTCCTGCTTTTCTTCCACGTTCATGCCGGCCATCGGTTCATCGAGCAGCAAAATTTCCGGTTCGGCCACCAGCGCGCGGCCCAGCTCCACGCGCTTTTGCAGGCCGTAGGGCAGGCGCCCCACGGGCGTCTTGCGGATGGCCTGGATTTCCAGGAAGTCGATGATTTCCTCTGCCTTCTTGCGGTGCTCGATTTCCTCGCGCCGCGCCGGGCCCCAGTACAGGGCTTGCAAGAGGAAATTCGATTTCATCTTCAGGTTGCGTCCCGTCATGATGTTGTCGAGCACCGTCATGCCTTTAAAAAGGGCGATGTTCTGGAAGGTGCGCGCGATGCCGGACTTGGCGGCCGCATAGCAATCCATGCCGCGCCGGTGTTCGCCCCGGTAGATGATTTCTCCCTGCTGCGGGCGGTACACGCCGTTGATCACGTTGAGCATCGAGCTTTTGCCGGCGCCGTTCGGGCCGATGATGGCGCGGATTTCATGCTGCTTGACGTCAAACGAGATGTCGGTCAGCGCCTTCACGCCGCCAAATGACAGCGAGATGTTCTTCAGGTCGAGGATCACGGGGCCCGCCTTGCGGGCCGTGCCGAAATGGGCGTCGGGTTCGTTCATTTGCATCGTACTGTGCTCCATCATGCGGCCAGGCCCTGGGGCCGATACGTTTTGCTGTCCCAGATCTGCAGGTCGGCGCTGGTCGAACCGGTGCGGCCATCCTCGAATTTCACCTGGGTCTCGATGTATTGCGTTGCCTTGCCCTCATACAGGGCGGAAATGAGCACGGCGTACTTTTCGGCGATGAATTTGCGGCGCACCTTGCGCGTGCGGGTCAGCTCGTCGTCGTCCGGATCGAGTTCCTTGTGCAGCACGAGGAAGCGATGCACCTGCGTGCGGTCCATCAGCGGGTCGGCCGCCAGTTCCGCGTTGACTTGCTCGATGCAGTCGCGGATCAGGCCATAGGTTTCGGCGCGCGCCGCCAGGTCGGTGTAGCCGGAGTAGGCGATGCCGCGCCGCTCTGACCAGTTGCCCACCGCTTCGATGTCGATGTTGATGAAGGCGCACACCTGGTCGCGCGCATGGCCGAAGGCCACCACTTCCTTGATGAAGGGGAAGAACTTGAGCTTGTTTTCGATGTAGTTGGGGGCGAACATGGCGCCGCAATTCATCTTGCCCACGTCGGCCGCGCGGTCGATGATTTTCAGATGGCCTTCGCTATCGAACACGCCCGCGTCGCCCGTATGGAAATAGCCGTCGCTGTCGATCACTTCGGCGGTGGCGTCGGGACGCCTGAAGTAGCCGCTCATGGTGGCCGGCGACTTGACCAGCACTTCGCCATTCGCCGCCAGCTTGACTTCCACGCCCGGCGCCGGCAAGCCGACGCTGTCGAACTTGATATTGCCATCCGGTTGCAGACAGACATAGGCGCAGGTTTCGGTCGAGCCGTACAGCTGCTTGAGATTGACGCCGATGGAGCGGTAGAAGCGGAACAGGTCGGGGCCGATGGCGGCGCCGGCGGTATAAGCCACGCGCACGCGCGACAGTCCCAGCACGTTTTTCAGGGGGCCGTAGACGAGCAGCTCGCCCAGCTTGTAGCTGAGGCGGTCCGCCAGCGATACGGGCTTGCCATCCAGGATCTGCGCGCCGC
Organism: Janthinobacterium sp. PLB04; assembly: GCF_021165895.1. Classification (NCBI taxonomy): domain Bacteria; kingdom Pseudomonadati; phylum Pseudomonadota; class Betaproteobacteria; order Burkholderiales; family Oxalobacteraceae; genus Janthinobacterium; species Janthinobacterium sp. PLB04. Next base: position 436,273 of record NZ_CP088968.1, read on the forward strand.
AGCGCTTGGCCACGTCCATGAAATGGCTGAACATGTGACGCTTGATGCTGCTCGCGTCTTCCATGCGTATCATCACGCTGGTGAGCATGTTTTCGAACACGCGCGGCGGCGCAAAGTAGCAGGTGGGGCCGATTTCGCGCATGTCGATCATCACCGTGTCGCCCGATTCGGGGCAGTTGACGGTAAAGCCGGCCACCATGGCCTGCGCCAGCGAGAACAGGCAGTCGCCCACCCACGCCATGGGCAGGTAGGACAGGATGTCTTCCTCGTCGGTGAGCTTGTCGAAGGCGACGCCGCCAATGCCGGCAGCCAGCAGCGCCGTGTGGCTCTGGCATACGCCCTTCGGCTTGCCCGTGGTGCCCGAGGTGTACAGGATCACGGCGGAGTCGCTCCCTTGGCCCGCTGCCACGGCGGCATCGAAAAAGCCCGGGTGTTCGCGGTCATAGGCCCGGCCCAGCACCTGCAGGGCGGCAAAGGACATCAGTTCCGGCTGGCGATAATGGCGCATGCCCCGTTCATCGTCATAGGCGATGTGGGCGACGTGCGGGTACAGCGCTTTGAGTTCGAGCAGCTTGTCGACCTGCTCCTGGTCTTCGACGATGGCGTAGCGGATTTCCGCATCCTGCAGCACGTAGGCCATGTCGGCGGCCGGCGCGTCCTGGTACAGTGGCACGGGCACGCCGCCCAGGCTTTGCGCCGCCAGCATGGCCCAGTACAGGCGGGGACGATTATCGCCGATGATGGCCAGGTTCATGCCGCGATGGAAGCCGATGGCTGCCAGGCCGCAGGCCAGTGCGCGTACTTCCTCGTTGACTTCAAGCCAGGTCCAGGTTTGCCAGATGCCCAGGTATTTTTCGCGAAATGCGGGCTTGTCGGATCGTACTGTCCCGTGTTGCAATAAGCGCCGCGGAAAAGTCGGCATTGCTGCTGTGGTATTCGTTTGCACCAGTGTCTCCCTGTTGCTTGTCTCAGGCCCCACCTCGTTGGATGGCGCTCTGTGTTTTTTATGTGTAAGGCGTTTGTGCAATGATAGTAGCTTGCGTTAGTTTGCCAAGTTGTCTTTTCGGGGACATTTACCCACTTTTCGATGGTGCATCGCACAATGACCAATCCTGATATCAGCCTCAAGGATGCCGTGCGCGCGGCCCACTGGGCACAGCTGCTCGATCCCGTTCAACTGGCCCGGGTCGAGGCGGATGTGTTTGAAACCTTCGTGCCGAAAGGCGGCTTTGTCTGCCGCAAGGGCGAGCCCGTGGATAACTGGATCGGCGTCATCAGCGGCATGGTCAAGATGAATAATTTTTCCGCCTCCGGCAAGGCCATGACCTTTATCGGCGTGCCGCCCGGCAGCTGGTTCGGCGAAGGTTCATTACTGAAGAATGAAATCCGCAAATACGACACCATGGCCCTGCGCGACACGCGCGTGGCGCGCCTGCCCGGCGCCACCTTCCACTGGCTGCTGGAAACGAGCCTGCCATTCACGCGCTTCCTGCTGATGCAGCTCAACGAGCGCCTGGGCCAGTTCATCGGCATGGTGGAAAACGAGCGCCTGCTGGACCTGAACACGCGCGTGGCGCGCTGCCTGGCCTCGATGTTCAACTCGCACTTGTACCCGGGCGTGGAAACCCTGGTGCAGCTGTCGCAGGAAGAAATCGGGCTGTTGTCCGGCTCTTCGCGCCAGCGCGCCAACCAGGCCTTGCAAGTGCTGGAAAAAAAAGGTTTATTGCGCCTCGATTACGGCGGCATCCGCGTGCTGGACCTGGAAGGCTTGCGCCGCTATGAGGCCGATGATGGCGAATGAGGTGTCGATGGACGAGGTGCGGCAGCTGACGGAGCAGCACTACCAGTCGTTCCTGCAGGCGCGCCTGGCTGGCGCCAAGGCCCTGGCGCGGCTCGATGCGGCCATGCAGGCGCGCCACGCCGTGCTGCCGATGCCGATTACCCTGCGCGAACTGGCCTTGCTGCCGCAATTGCGCGATGCCTCCCTGCTGGCGCTGGCCCGCTCGCCGCACAGCGGACACTGGAGCCGCGACGACATCGGCGATACGGATCCCGCGCAGGAGCTGGCCGGCGATGCCGCGTATGCGGATTTTGCGCGCGTCATCCTGGAAGAAGCGGCTGCGCACGTCGCCGCCATCCATGCGGGCCAGCTGCCGTATGTGGCCGATGCGGCCTTTGCCACGGCCGATTCCGGCGTGCTGGCGCGCGCCGCGCGGGTGGCTGCCTACCGCGATGACGCATGGTTCGCGCCCGTCATCGCCACCTTGCTGCCGCAGGTATGCGTGGCGCCCGGCACGGCGAAAAGCGCGCCGTCGCAGTCGCTGGCCATGGCGCTGGGCCATGGCGTGGAAACCATCCCCACCCAGGCAAGCCTGGAAGCCCTGCGCGCGGCGCTGGACCAGGTGCGCCACGCGGGCATCCGGAAAAAACTCGAACGCAACCTGAAACCGGCGGAAAAGGCGTTGCGGGCGCGCAGTGCCTTACCCGGGCTAATCGGGGTATCATAGGCGCTTCCCAGCACCGCTTTTTCCGTCCCCATGCAGACACCTGACCAAGCCACTCCCGCCTCCCGTTTGTCGCAACTGCGCGGCGCCATGCGCGCGCAGCACATCGACGCCCTGATCGTGCCCTCGGCCGACCCGCACTTGTCCGAGTATCTGCCGGCCCGCTGGCAGGGCCGCGAGTGGTTGTCGGGCTTTACGGGCTCCGTCGGCACGCTGGTCGTGACGCAGGATTTCGCCGGCGTGTGGACCGATGGCCGCTATTGGGAACAGGCGGAAGACGAACTGGCCGGCAGCGGCATCGTCCTGAAGAAAATCCCGTCCGGCGCCAGCGTGCTGTATATCGACTGGCTGGGCGACGCCATGCAGCCGGGGCAGACGGTGGCCGTCGATGGCGCCGTGCTGGGCCTGGCCAATGCGCGCCTGCTGCAACAGGCGCTGGGCGCGCAAGTGATCCTGCGCACGGACACCGATGTGCTGCAAGCCGTGTGGCCGGATCGCCCGGCCATGCCCGCCGCACCCGTGTTCGAGCATACGGCCGCGTATCCCTCGCTGTCGCGCACGCAAAAACTGGCGGCCCTGCGCGCCGGCATGGCGACCCAAGGCGCCAGCCACCATGTGATTTCCACCCTCGACGACATCGCGTATCTGTTCAACCTGCGCGGCGCCGACGTCAATTACAACCCCGTCTTCCTCGCGCATGCGCTGGTGGGACCCGAGCGCGCCACGCTGTTCGTCGCCGACGGCAAGCTGCCGGCCGCCCTGCGCGCCACCCTGGAGAGCGAGGGCGTGGACGTGGCCGCGTATGACCGTGCCGGCGCCGCATTGGCCGCCTTGCCTGCCGGTGCCACCTTGCTGCTCGACCCGCGCCGCATCACGTTCGGCACGCGCCAGGCCGTGGCAGATGGCGTGCGCGTGGTCGAATCCATCAACCCGACCACCCTGGCCAAGTCGCGCAAGACGGACAGCGAGGCGGCGCATGTGCGCGCCGCCATGGAGCAGGATGGCGCCGCCCTGTGCGAGTTTTTCAGCTGGCTGGATCGCACCCTGGCCGACCCGCAGCGCGCACCGTTGACGGAAATCGGCGTCGACGAGCACCTGACGGCCGCCCGCGCCCGCCGCGCCGGGTTTGTCAGCCCCAGTTTCGGCACCATCGCCGGCTTCAATGCGCATGGCGCCATCATGCATTACCACGCGCATGCGGGCAGCGAGGCTACCATCGAAGGCGACGGCTTGCTGCTGATCGACTCGGGCGGCCAGTATTGGGGCGGCACCACGGATATCACCCGCGTGGTCCCCGTCGGCACGATCACGGCCGAGCACAAGCGCGATTTCACCCTGGTCTTGCGCAGCATGATCGCCCTGTCGCGCGCGCAATTCCCGCGCGGCGTGAAGTCGCCCATGCTGGACTCGATTGCGCGCGCGCCCCTGTGGGCCGAGGGCATCGATTTCGGTCATGGCACGGGCCACGGCGTGGGCTTTTTCCTCAACGTCCACGAAGGGCCGCAATCGATTTCCCAGTCCGCCATGCCGGAGCCGCAGACGGCCATGGAACCTGGCATGATCACTTCCATCGAGCCGGGCATCTACCGCCCCGGCCAGTGGGGCATCCGCATCGAGAACCTGGTGCTGAATGTCCCGGCAGGGACGACGCAGTTTGGCGAATTTTTGCGTTTTGAAACCCTGACCCTGTGCCCGATCGACACGCGCTGCGTGGAACGCTCGCTATTGCGCGACGACGAGGCGGCCTGGCTCAACGACTATCACGCGACCGTGCGCGCGCGCCTCGCGCCGCACCTGGCCGCGCCGGCCGATGCGCCTGCGCTGGCGTGGCTGGAACAGCGCACGGGAGCCATCTGATGCGTTCGACCCGCGCCACGTCCGCCATCGAGCGGCTCAAGGAACGCACCGGCCACCGCCTCTACACGATGGCGCGCACGGGCGATGAACTGTTCTTCCTCACGGAAGGGCCGGGCTTGCCGCCTTTGTGCCCGCCGCTGGAACTGGATGCCTTTGTCGCCTTCGTCAATGGCCTGGGGCCGCAAAAGGCGCGCCGCGTCAGCAAGCTCGACGTGGCGTTTGAAAAGCAGCTGAGCAAAAAGCCCTAAATGCCGACCATCGACTTCCTGCGCGCCTACTGGTCGCCGGCCGAGCTGGCGACGAATGGCGTGATCCTGCTGAACCTGCTGGGCGCGCTGCTGCTGGGCTTGCTGGTTGGCTATGAACGCTCGTATCACGGGCGCGCGGCGGGCATGCGCACCTACAGCCTTGTCTGCATGGCCTCGGCCGCGCTGACGGTGCTGGGCGGCTATCCCGAGTTCTGGTACGGCGGCCATGGCGCCATTGTCGGCAGCGACCCCACGCGCGTCATCCAGGGTATCGTCACGGGCGTGGGTTTTCTCGGCGCCGGCGTCATCATGCGCGAGGGTTTCAATATCAGCGGCCTGACGACGGCCGCCTCGATCTGGGCTTCGTCCGTGATCGGCATCATGGTCGGCATCGGCTTTTATCTGTCGGCCATGGGCCTGGCCTTCCTGTGTGCGATGGCGATGATTTTTCTGTCAAAATTGGAGAACTGGCTGCCGTCGCGCCACGCGGTGGCCATCACCATGCGCTTCCGCCAGGGGTTTATTCCGCGTGAAGATGCGCTGCGGCGCATGGCGGCCAAGCGCGGCTACGACATCGCCAGCGGCTCGCTGACCATCGGCAGCAATGAAGGCATGCAGGAATGGCGCTTCGTCGCCATCGCGCATGGCAAGAACACGGGCGCCAGCCTGTCCGCCATGTCGGCCGAACTGGCCGCTTTCGAAGGCATCGCCGGCTTCCAGCTGTCGCACGCACGCAATTGAAAAGGATGGACATGGATGCACAGGCCCAAGAGGTACTCGATTTCTGGTTCCTGCCGCCGGATAACCCGGATTACGGCCAGTCGCGCATGGAATGGTTCCGCAAGGATGACGGCTTCGATGCGCAGATACGCGATCGTTTCGGCGCGCTGATCGATGCCGCCATCGAGGGTGGCTTGCGCGAGTGGGACACGATGCCGCACGGCGTGCTGGCGCGCCTCATCGTGCTCGATCAATTCACGCGCAATGTGTATCGCGGCACGCCGCGCGCCTTTGCCGGCGACGCCCGGGCGCTGGCGCTGGCTCTATCCTTGACCGAGCAAGGCCTTGATCAGCAGCTGCCGCCGATGCTGCGCGCCTTCGCCTACCTGCCGTTCGAACACGCGGAAGACCTGGCCATGCAGGCGCGCGCCGTCGAGCTGTTCCAGATGCTGTCGCAGGCGCAGCCCGGCTTTGAGGGCATGCTCGACTACGCCGAGCGGCACCAGGAAGTGATCGCCCGCTTTGGCCGCTTCCCGCACCGTAACGCCATCCTGGGCCGCGCTTCCACGCCGCAGGAGCTGGAATTCCTGCGCCAGCCGGGATCAAGTTTCTAGACATGAACGTCACCCTGAATATCATCGGCGCCGGCCATGTGGGCCGTGTGCTGGGCCGTTTGTTCGCCGGCGTGGAGGGTGTCGCCGTGCAGGACGTGCTGACGCGCTCGATGGCGTCGGCGCAATCGGCCGTCGATTTCATGGGCGCCGGCACTCCCGTCGCCAGCTATGCGGCCTTGCGGCGCGCCGACGTCACCATGCTGGCCGTGGCGGACGACCAGATCGTCCCGGCCTGCGCGGCGCTGGTGGCCGAAGGACGCCAGGCGGGCGCCATCGTGTTCCACTGCAGCGGCGCGCTGGCGTCGAACGCGCTGCTGGCCGCCACGCAGGCCGGCGCGTTTGTCGCCAGCGCCCACCCGATCCGCAGCTTTGCCGACCCGCAGCAGGTGGCCGCCACCTTTGACGGCACGTTTTGCGGCGTCGAAGGCGATCCGCTGGCGCTGGCGTTCCTCACGCCGGCATTGAACGCCATCGGCGCACGTCCCGTGCCCATCGACCCGGCCGCCAAGACCCTGTATCACGCCGCTGCCGTCTTCGCCAGCAATTACCTGGTGACGGTGCTCGACGCCGCCTTGCGCGCCTACCAGGCGGCCGGCATTCCCGAGCCGGTGGCGCGCGAACTGGCGCAGCCTCTGGTGACGGAAGCGGTGGCCAATGTGTTCCGCCTGGGCGCCGCGCCCGCGCTGTCCGGCCCCATCGCGCGCGGCGATTCGGCCACCGTGCAACGCCAGCAACTGGCCGTGCAAAGCTGGGATGCCGCCACGGGCGAGTTGTACCGGGCGCTGGTGGCGCCCACGCAGGATCTGGCCAGGCGCAAGCGCGGGGGATGACTCAGGCGGCGTGCACGCCGTTGCGGCCGTGCTGCTTGGCCTGATACAGCGCGCTGTCTGCGCGCGAAAAGAAGGCCGATTCGCTTTCCTCTGGCCGGTACTCGGCCACGCCCAGGCTGATCGTCACGGGTACCTGCGGTTCGGGCAGGCCGAAATCGTGGCCTTCGATGGCGGCGCGCAGGTTTTCCGCCACTTCCGCCGCTTTGGCCAGGTTGCAGTTATTCAGCAATACCAGGTATTCCTCGCCGCCCCAGCGCGTGATGACATCGCTTTCGCGCACGGTGGCGTGCGCCACGTCGGCCACGCCACGGATGACTTTGTCACCCCACAGGTGGCCGTGCGTATCGTTGACGCGCTTGAAGAAATCGATGTCGAACAGGATGGCGGACATCGGTTGCTCGTTGCGCCTGGACAGGAGCATGGCGCGCTGGAACAGCAATTCCAGCGATTGGCGATTCAATAGCCCGGTCAGCGCATCCGTCGAGGCGATGCGCTCGATGCGGCGCTGGTAGCGGTTCACCGTCAGCAAGGTCAGCACCAGTACCAGCAGGGTGACGCCAAAGCTGATGGCCAGGTTGAGGATGAAGACGCGCTGCAGCGACTGGACTTCGTCGCTGACGTTCTGCTCGACCACCAGGTACCAGCCCAGTTCGGGAATGAAACGCGAGTTGACGAGGATTTGCGCGCGGCCAAGCTGGTACGACAGATGCGTCGGTTCGCTCTGGTGGTTGATGATCTGGTCGGCAATGGCGTTCACGCCGGGCAGGCTGCGGATGTTGCCGTGCCCGTTGCGCATGGTCTTGCCCGCCAACACCAGGGCGCCGGCGCCATCGACAAAATAGATGTTGCGGTGAAAGCGTGCCTGGTAGCGGTCGATGATGTGGCTCATGGTGTCCAGAGTCAGGCCGATGCCGGTGGCGCCGATGAACAGGCCGTCGTAGTCGAGTACGCGGTGGTTGATGAAGATGGTCATGCTGTCGCGGTTGGCCATGTCCACGTCGACATTCGTTTCATAGTCGCTGTTTTCCATGGCGCGCACGCGGTAGTACCAGATGTCGCGCGTCGCCTGCGGGCTGACGGATTTCAGGGTGCCTTCCGCGTAATAATATTTGCTGCTCTTGTCCGAGACGAGAAAGCTGGTGATGGCGCCGTATTTCTTCTTGACTTCGGCCAGGTAGCGCACGATCTGTTCCGGCTTGTTTTCGCCGGCGAGTATCCAGTCGCGCACGAAGGTGTCGTGCGCCATCAGCGAGGAAATGAAGACGGGGCGCAGCATGTCCTTCTGGATTTCGGAATAGATATTGTCGCCCGTCAGCGGCAAGGTCTGGTCGGCGATGCCATGTTCGATGGTCTGGCGCGACGCAAGGTAGCTGGCCAGGCTGGTGGCCATGAAGCCCGCGCCCAGGATCAGGGTCAGGAGGATGAGCAGGCGGTACTTGATCGACAGAAGACGCATGGAGACGAGGAGTGGCCGGCGGGAAGGCAATCGTGACGCAAGCCAAAAGTATGCAGCAGGGCGGGTATTGGCGCAATGATAACTGGATTTATTGACAATTTACCTTGCTGAACGCGACAAGATAACCACGACTTACCAAATAAAAGTGCCGATTTGTCGACAAAGATGCAAATTAGCAATAAGATTTGACGAGGGGAATCATTGCGCACCGCCCCTGTCTTGCCGCCCGTTTCAGGCGCGGGACATTAAGCGCAGGGAGTGTTGTATGTTATTTTTAAAGAGTACGTCTGTCAGCAAGGCCCCCGGCATCTACGAGGTCGACATCGCCGCCAAGCCGCCTGGCAAGACCTTCGGCATTTTTCTCGCCACCGATCCCGACCATCCACCATTGGCTTTGCTGGGGCAATTGAAGGCGCTCGGCTTCGAGAACACCTATAGTTCGCCCTACCTGCACAAGGATGCGGGCAAGGTGCTGGACCTGCATTTCCAGAAGGATGGCACGGATATCTTCAAGGGTTGGAAAACCGAGGAGTGCACGCACAACCTGGCGGCCATCACGGCCCTGTTCGAGGAACACGGCATCACTATCGCCCCACGGGTTATGTCGATGGCGGAAGCCTACGCCTAAACGCCTATCAAAACCTACTGCGCGTCGGTATAGGCGGCCTGCGATGCTCACTGCCTCGGCGGCCCCGTGCATTAGCACAGCTCCGCTTCTCAGCCACCTCTTCCTTCCGCTCGCTACGGTTTTGTTTGGCGTTTTAAGTAGCGTCAACCGGCCTCCACGCCAATGTGATACAGCGCCCACGGGCAGCTGGTGTAGCGTTCGGCCAGGGGCAGCGCCGCCACGGCCGCGATGCGGTCCGCATCGTGGATCGCCCATAGCGGTCCCAGGCCGCCCAGCGCCATCGCCTGCCCGTCCAGGTGGGTGGCGACAATAAAACGCTGTGCGCGCGCCTGCGCCATGGTCAGCGCCGCCGCATAGCCATCCACGGCGCGCAGCAGTAGCCGCACGGCATCTTCCTCAGGCGCGCCCGCCGCCTTCAATACATCGACCAGCAGCGGCCCGCGCAGGGCATGCGCCTTGCCATCGTATTCCAGGGTGGGGTGGATGGTGCGTGCCGGCAAGTTCGTCAGCGCCGCGAAGTCGAAGGCGCGCGCCCGTTCGAAACTGATCTTTTGCTTGTGCATCATCTGGTCGCGCACGGCGTCGAACGGGCCCCGGTTCGGCTTGTCGATGCTGCCCGTGATGGTCAGCAGGGCCGGACCTCGCAGGCCGGCGGGTGCCGCCCTGCTTATGGCGGGCAGGGCGCTGGCAGCCATGGCGGCGGCGAGAAACTGGCGTTTGTGCATGCACTTCTCCTCTTGACTGAAAATCGCTAATGCTCTTAAGTCTATCTTAAGTTCGCTTAACAGTGCGCATTTTACGGTTATTGTCAGTTTGCAATGTTGGCTTACATCTTGTCACAGTTCTTACGGAATGGAGAAAGACGTAGCTTTTTTCGGCTGTTATTGTGTAGTCATCGCACTTCGCTGAACTGCGAATCCAGGCAAGTCAACTAATTGAGAGAGAGAGAACATGATGAAGAAGAAAATCCTGTTTGCAATGATCGCTTCCGTTACCGCACTGACCGGCATGAGCGCCGCACACGCCGAAGGCGCCTATGTGGGTGCTGGCGTCACGGGCAACCGTTATAACTTCGATATTCCTGGTGCCACCAGCGCCGATAATCACAGCGGCTACAAGGCCGGCGCCAAGATCTTCGCCGGTTACGATTTCGATAAAACCTGGGCGGTCGAGGGCGGCTACGCCGATTTCGGCAGCAAGGATTACAGCTATGTCACTGGCGCCGGCAACGGTTCCGTGAAAAGCGATTCGCACGGCTACTATCTGGCCGGCAAGGCCACCATGCCCGTGACCGACAAGGTCGGTGTATTCGGCAAGCTCGGCGTCGCCAAGGTCAAGAACAGCTTGAGCGGCACCGGCCTGTCGACCGGCATCAGCGGCAACGACAAGACGGGCGTGTACGCTTCCGTCGGTGCCCAGTACGCGATCAACGAGAAAGTCTCGCTGACGGCGGAAGTGGAACACTTCGGCAAGAGCGCCGACCAGGGCCGCAAGGCCACCGGCCTCGCTTTGGGCGCACGTTACAACTTCTAAAAACCTACTGCGCGGCACGCTTTGCGGCCTCCGATGCTCACTGTGCTATAGCACAGCTCCGCTTCTCAGCCACAATTCGTTGCCGCTCGCTACGGTTTTAAAAACTGGAAGTTTGCTGAAAAAAAAGGCAGTTACCGCGAGGTAACTGCCTTTTTGCATGGCCAGACCGAAATTACGTGGTCAAAGGCTTGTAGCGGATACGTTTTGGCTTCGCGCCTTCTTCGCCCAGGCGTTTCTTCTTGTCGGCTTCGTACTCTTGATAGTTGCCGTCAAAGAAGGTGACCTGCGAGTTGCCTTCGAATGCCAGGATATGCGTGGCGATACGGTCGAGGAACCAGCGATCATGGGAAATGACCATGACGCTGCCGGCAAATTCCAGCAAGGCGTCTTCCAGTGCGCGCAAGGTTTCCACGTCCAGATCGTTCGATGGTTCATCGAGCAGCAGGACGTTGCCGCCCATCAGCAGAGTTTTCGCCAGGTGCAGACGGCCACGCTCACCGCCGGACAGGTTGCCGACCATTTTTTGCTGGTCCGAACCCTTGAAGTTGAAGCGGCCCAGATAGGCGCGCGACGGCATTTCAAAGCGGCCCACAGTCAGCATGTCGGCGCCGCCGGACACATCTTCAAAGACGGACTTGTTGTCGGCCAGCGAATCGCGGTTCTGGTCGACGATGGACACGCGTGCCGTCTGGCCGATGGCCACTTCGCCGCTGTCCGGCTGTTCCTTGCCGGTGATCATCTTGAACAGGGTCGATTTACCGGCGCCGTTGGGGCCGATGATGCCGACGATGGCGCCTGGCGGCACGGTAAAACTCAGGTTATCGATCAGCAAACGGTCGCCGAACGCTTTCGACACGTTCTTGAACTCGATGACGTCATTGCCCAGGCGTTCGGCCACGGGAATGAAGATTTCCTGCGTTTCATTGCGTTTCTGGTATTCGTGCTCGGACAACTCGTTGAAGCGGGCCAGGCGGGCTTTTGATTTGGCCTGACGCGCTTTCGGGTTCTGGCGCGACCATTCCAGCTCCTTCTGCAGCGCCTTCTGGCGCGCCGATTCCGTCGATTCTTCCTGCTTCAGGCGGGCTTGCTTCTGCTCCAGCCAGGTCGAGTAGTTACCCTTCCATGGAATGCCGCTGCCGCGGTCCAGTTCCAGGATCCACTCTGCCGCGTTGTCGAGGAAGTAGCGGTCATGGGTGATGGCCACCACGGTGCCGGGGAAGCGCAGCAGGAATTGTTCCAGCCAGTCGACCGATTCCGCATCCAGATGGTTGGTCGGTTCGTCGAGCAGCAGCATGTCGGGTTTCGACAGCAGCAGCTTGCACAGTGCCACGCGGCGCTTTTCACCGCCGGACAGCACGCCGACCTTGGCGTCCCATGGCGGCAGGCGCAGCGCGTCGGCGGCCATTTCCAGCTGCAGATTCAAATTGCCGCCGTCGGAAGTCGAGATGATCGCTTCCAGGCGTGCCTGTTCCGTGGCCAGGGCGTCGAAATCGGCGTCTTCCTCGGCATACGCGGCGTACACGGCTTCCAGCTTGGCTTGCGCTTCAAATACTTCGCCCAGGCCCGACTCGACTTCCTGGCGCACGGTCTTTTCCGGGTCCAGCTGCGGTTCCTGCGGCAGGTAGCCGATGTTCAGGCCCGGCATCGGCACGGCTTCGCCCTGGATGTCGGTGTCGATGCCTGCCATGATTTTCAGCAGGGTCGATTTGCCGGAGCCGTTCAGGCCCAGTACGCCGATCTTCGCGCCTGGGAAGAAGGAGAGGGAAATATCTTTCAGAATCTGGCGTTTGGGCGGGACGATTTTGCCCACGCGATTCATGGTGTAGACGTAATTTGCCATTAGAAATCTCGGGTGATATACAAAGACGGACAGGATACGGTAAACGCCCGCTTCCGGCCAGCGCTGCGCGCTGCGGAAACGGGTTTCAGGGCAAGACTAGGCGGCGGCGCGCGCCTTGCGGGCCGTCCACAGGCCCTCGGCCGCATACAGGCCCAGCGCCGTCCAGATGACGAGGAAGCCCAGCATGCGCTCGGGCGTGAACGATTCGTGGAAGACCCACACGCCGATCAGCAGCTGCCCCGTTGGGGCGATGTATTGCAGCAGCCCCAGCACGGCCAGCGGCAGGCGGCGCGCGCCGGCGGCAAACAGCAGCAGGGGAATGGCCGTGATGGGGCCGGACGCCAGCAGCAGCGCGCGCGTGGCGGTGGAATCTGTATTGACGAAGCCGCTCTGGCCATGCCAGCCCAGCCACAGCATATAGGCCAGCGCCAGAGGGAACAGAATCAATGTCTCGAACGACAAGCCTTCGAGCGCGCCCAGCGCGGCCGTCTTGCGCAGCAAGCCATAGCCGCCGAAGGTGGCCGCCAGGAGCAGGGCGATCCACGGCACTTGCCCCGCCTGCCAAGTGAGCCAGGCCACGCCGCAGGCGGCCAGGCCGATGGCCAGCCACTGCAGGCGGCGCAGGCGCTCGTGCAGCAGCAAAAAGCCCAGCATGACATTGATCAGGGGCGTAATGAAGTAGCCGAGGCTGGCGTCGACCACGTGGCCGTTGTTGACGGCCCAGATATAGATGAACCAGTTGGCGGACAGCAAGAACGCACTGGCCACGAAGCTGGCCACCACCCTGGGCTGCGCTTTCAGGCTGCCCAGCCAGCTCCACTGCCGGCGCACGGTCAGCACGATGCCCAGGAACAACAGCGACCAGACCATGCGGTGCGCCAGGATTTCCTGTGGCGCGATCTCGCCGATGGCGTGAAAGTACAGGGGGAACAGGCCCCAGCAGAGGAAGGCGAGGGAGGCGTAGAGCATGCCTGGATTCATGATGGGCTTCGCTGGAGAGTAGACAGTCTGTCATTATGGCTGAAAACATCGGGGGCTGCCCGGCGCCGCTGGCGAGGCGTAGAATGGCAACAAATTAATGCCGCAAGCCCGCGCAGCAAGGCGGAGCGGCACAAAACCACGACTTTGGGGCAGCTGCGGAACCATGCAAAAATACTCTTGCTATTTGCTAATACCTATCATATTGTGCGATGCAACAAAACAAAAACGGGTGCAACCTTGACGTCGGAACATAAAAAAAGCGGCCTTGCCGGCATGACGCTGGCGGCCGTGGGCATCGTTTACGGCGATATCGGCACCAGTCCGCTGTACACCCTGAAGACCGTCTTTGACCCGGCCCACGGCCTGCTGCTCTCGCACGAGAACCTGCTGGGCATCGTCTCGCTGATTTTCTGGGGCCTGACCCTGATCGTCTCGCTCAAGTACGTGACCTTGGTGTTGCGTGCCGACAACCGCGGCGAGGGCGGCATCATGGCCCTGATGGCGCTGGTACTGTCGTCCGTCAGCCGCCTGTCGCGCTGGCATTTCCCGCTGATGGTGATCGGCGTCTTCGGCGCCACCCTGTTCTATGGCGACAGCGTGATCACGCCGGCCATTTCCGTGCTGTCGGCGATCGAAGGCCTGGAAGTGGCCACGCCCGCCTTCAGTCCGTATGTGGTGCCGCTGACGATGGTGGTGCTGGTGGCGCTGTACTCGGTGCAGTCGCACGGCACGGCCGGCATCGGCCGCTATTTTGCCCCCATCATGGTGCTGTGGTTTGCCGCGCTGGCCGGCATGGGCGTGGTCAACATCATCAAGTCGCCGGCCATCCTGGCCGCACTCAATCCCCTGCACGCGGCCACTTTCCTGATGAATAACGGCTTTGTCGCCTTCGTTGCCCTGGGCGCCGTGGTGCTGGCGCTGACGGGTGCCGAGGCGCTGTACGCCGACATGGGCCATTTCGGCAAGAAGCCGATCCGCCTGGCCTGGTTCCTGATCGCCTTTCCCGCGCTGGCACTGAACTACCTGGGCCAGGGCGGCTTGCTGCTGGCGCATCCGGAAGCCGTCTCGAATCCGTTTTACCAGCAGCTGGGCGCGTGGAGCGTGTATCCGCTGGTGATCCTGTCGACCATGGCCACCGTGATCGCCTCGCAGGCGACCATTTCCGGCACCTTCTCGATGACCAAGCAAGCGATCGCGCTGGGCTTCTTGCCGCGCATGCGCGTGCGCCACACGTCGGAAAGCGAAATCGGGCAGATCTACATTCCCGCCGTGAACTGGCTGCAGCTGGCCGTGGTGCTGCTGGCCGTCATCGGTTTCGGTTCCTCGGAAAACCTGGCCGCCGCCTACGGCATTGCCGTGACGGCCACCATGCTGTCGACCACCATCCTGACCTTCTTCGTCATCCGCTACCGCTGGAAGATGAACCTGGCCCTGTGCTGGGCCGCCACGGGCTTTTTCCTGATCATCGACGTCAATCTGGTGTCGGCCACGGCGCTGAAACTGTTCCACGGCGGCTGGTTCCCGCTGCTGCTGGGCTCGATTTTGTTCATCGTCATGCTGACCTGGAAGCGGGGCCGCCAGCTGGTGTTCCAGAACCTGGAAAAGCATGCGATTCCGCTCGACGATTTCCTCTCGTCGCTGTTCATCGCGCCGCCGCTGCGCGTGCCCGGCACGGCCATCTTCCTGCGCGGCGAAACGGATGGCGTGCCGCATGCGCTGCTGCATAACTTGCTGCACAACAAAGTGTTGCATGAGCGGGTGATCTTCCTGACCGTCTTCATGCATGAAGAGCCGTGGGTGGCGCCTTCCGAGCGCGTGCGCGTGGTGGACCTGGGCCACCAGTGCTACCAGGTCAATGTGCATTACGGCTTCAAGGATGAACCGGACATTCCGGCCGCGCTGGCGCAGTGCGCCGAGCAGGGACTGGATTTCGAGATGATGGAAACGTCGTTCTTCATCGCGCGCCAGACCATCATTTCGACGCCGGGGGCCGGCATGATGCCATGGCGCGAGCACCTGTTCGTCACCATGTCGCGCAATGCGCGCACGGCGGCCGACTACTATCAGATCCCGAGCAACCGGGTGATCGAACTGGGCACGCAGGTGGAAATATAGATATTGTGTCAACGTTGCATCGAGACACACTTACTGCCTTGCTTACGTCTGCTTACAAATGGGCTACGCGAGTCCTGTTAAACTCCAGCCCGTACCGGTCCGCACCGTACGGGCTTAGCCACACACCAATATTTAAAGGGAAACCATGAAATCGGTATTTCAAATAATCGCCACTCTCGCTTGCGCCGTGGCCCTGACCGCTTGCGGCGCTGCTGCCAACACCGAGAAGCCGGTCGTGCTTGACCCGAATACGCAAGTGAAAGAATTCGCCTTTCCCGACCTGGTGAAAGGCACCGGCACGGCCGCCGCGGCGGGCGATACCTTGACGGTGGTCTACACGGGCTGGCTGTATGACGCGAGCAAGCCGGACGGCAAAGGCGTGCAATTCGACGCGTCTCCTTCTCTCTCCGGTTATACGTTTATCCTGGGTATCGGCAAACATATCCTGGGCTGGGACCGTGGCATGGTCGGCATGCAGGAAGGCGGCACGCGCCGCCTGCTCATTCCGTATGACCTGGGCTATGGCGTGAGCGGCACCCGTGACGCGACGGGTGCTGTGGTGATCCCGCCTTACGCCGGTCTGGTGTTCGACATCACCCTGCGAAAAGTGGAGAAAAAGTAAGCACGCGCAAGGTGCACGGACAAAGGGCGACTCCATGGAGTCGCCCTTTTTGCTTTTGCGGCCAATTCAAACTGGCGCCAGTTCCTGGAAGTAGTAGGTGGCGCCGCCCAGATTGGCTGGCGCGTCATATTGCAGCACCTGTGTGCGGCGCAGCGCCACCGGTGCGCTGAAGGCGGGGCCGTCGTAGACGAAGGTGTGGAATTCGCCGTTTTCGCCGCAGGCGTCGACGCCGGGCGGCAGGTCGGCGAGGAAGGCGGCATCGAACTCGCGCCCGCAAAATGCGCGCGGCAAGTGCTGGCCATTGATGCACACGACGATGGCCTTGAAGCCGGCGGCAAGGAACTCATCGACCAGCGCGCGGCGATCCTCGCCCCACAGGGGCAGGTGGGCCGTCAGACCGGCGCTGGCGCAGACTTTTTCTTCCCAGTCGCGGTGCGGCTGCAAGTCGATGTCGCCGAAGATGGCGTGGGCGATGCCTTCGTCTTTCGCCGCGCGCAGCATGGCGATGAATTGCTCTTCGTAGCTGGCCCAGCTGGCGTGATAGCGCTGCAGGCGCGCGCCCAGGCTGGCTGCCTGCGCCTCGAGCAGCGCGGGCGGCACGCCGTGCGAGCGCGACTTGCGGCCGTCTTCATCCATGGCCGTGATCAACAGCGGCACGCTCGTGCCGGCGTTGCGCGCGCGCCACAGGGCCAGGCAGGAATCCTTGCCGCCGCTCCAGGAAATGAGGGCCGTCGTCATGCCGCCGCTCCCGGCGGCACCGCGCGCAGCATGTCGACGTGCTGTATGCCGTCTTCATCGTAGGGCGCGCTGACGGTGACAAAGCCGAAGGACTGGTAGAAGCGCTCCAGGTAGTGCTGGGCGCCGATGCGGATGGCGTGGCCAGGGTGCTGGCGTTCCGCGCGTGCGATGCCTTCCGCCAGCAGATGCTTGCCGGCGCCCGTGGTGCGCGCCTCGGGCGCCGTCAGCACGCGGCCCAGCGACATTTCCACATACTTGGCGCCGGGCGCCAGCACCCTCAGGTACGCGGCCAGCCGGCGCTGGCCATCGGCCGTTTGCCAACCCAGCAAATGCATGGCTTGCTGGTCATGGCCATCGAGGTCCGGGTAAATGCATTGCTGTTCGATGACGAACACGCGCTGGCGCAAGGCCAGCACCTGATACAAATCGTGGGGGCCGAGTTCGTCGAACGTGTTCCATTGCCAAGTGATCATGCGCCATCCTTGATTGAGAGTGGCCGTGATTTTACCGGCTTCGGAGCCCGGATGTTGACTAGCTGGCGCACAGGAGCAGCGTGGTGTTACGTGCCACTAGCGAATTGCAAGCTTTTTCCTACGCTCTGCAGCAAGCCGCAGTTGGATGGATATTGCAAATATGCTAATATCAATATGGCAAGTGACTGTCACTTGTAATTTGGGCACCGGCCTGAATTCCCTTGAAAATGTTCTGCAAAAATACGAGGAAGCTATGAAAAAGAAGCTGTTATGCGCCGCCCTATTTGTCGCCGGGATTTCTTCGGCCCATGCCGAAGTGACGACGTGGAGTTTTGTTTATCAAGGTTTTGTCGATGCGGCTACCGGCTTGTTCGATCCACAGGTGAAGTTCACTGGGAGTTTCACCGGGGAAGACCGTAATCTGGACGGTGTTATTGCATTTGATGAGCTCAGCTATTTTGAATCTCAGGGCATCACGTTCTTGTCTGACAAGGCAGAACCGGACTTTGGCGGATGCGGCACTCCCTATTTGAGGTGCCAAGTGGAGAAATTCAATTATGCACTGACGGGTAATCTTGATTACACCGTCGCCACGAACGGTGCTGACGAATTTGGTATCTACTGGTGGTATAGCCGCGCCGATACCGGCAGTTTTTTCCACACCGGCGGAGGCAATGTACCCTCGAACTTAGCGTGGGTAAATCAATATAATTGGTCCGACCAGACGAGCTTTAGCATTTCGCCAGCGCCAGTCCCCGAACCAGCGGTCGCGCTGATGTTGCCTGCGGGCTTGGCGCTCATGTACTTGACACGACTGCGCCGGCGTAAAAATTCCATTTGACCAAGTTGGTCTTGCATCCAGGCAGCCGGCGTTGGCACGCCAAAAAAATCCCCGGCAGCTTTGCGCGGCCGGGGAGGGGGCGGATGACGGGTGTTGCCGTCCGATTAAACGATTGTCAGGGTGACGTCGATGTTGCCGCGCGTGGCGTTCGAGTAAGGGCACACGATGTGGGCGGCGGCGACCAGCGCTTCGGCGGCGGCGCGTTCCATGCCTGGCAGCGAAATTTTCAGTTCCACTTCGATGCCGAAGCCCGTTTCGATGGCGCCGATGCCGACGTGGCCTTCGATGGACAGGTCCGCTGGCAGGGCGATCTTGTCGCGGCCGCCGACGAATTTCATGGCGCCGATGAAGCAGGCCGAGTAGCCGGCAGCGAACAGTTGTTCCGGATTGGTGCCGACGGCGCCATTGCCGCCCAGTTCTTTTGGCGTGGTCAGCTTGACGTCCAGCACATTGTCGGACGACACGGCACGGCCTTCGCGGCCTCCGGTGGCGGTAGCTTGAGCGCGGTACAGGACTTGTTTGATCGACATGATGGTTTTCCTTGAGTTGATTAAATAGTTGACTACTAAATAGTGTGCTACTTGTTTCGTGGGCTGGTGCCCCAGGATGCCCGTCTGAAGAAGCGGTATGCGGCGTCCATGTACACAATATATATCGCACGCTATTTAATTGCAAGCGATTTTATTTGCGCGTGGCGCGAATTGAAGCTTTATTTTCTTGCCTTTGTCGCCAGTATTGCCCTTCCATCGCATAATGGCCACCGCCGGTGGGGCCGGTGGTTATGCTTGGTCCCACTTCACACCCCAAGGAAAAATCATGACTAGCCTCTTCTTTATCCTGCGCATCACCCTGGCCACGATGGTCACCTACATCATCGCCACGGCGATCCTGGTCGAGAATTTCCTGCGCTATATCTTCGGGCGGACGGAAGGCTTTTTTGTCATCGTTGGCGCACTGCTGGCCAGTGCCGTCATCACGAATGCGTTTTCGCACGTGCGGCGCGTGCGCCTGATCGCCGGCACCGTCAATGCCGGCACCCTGTCGAGCCGCCAGCGGCGCCAGATCGAGATCCCGTTCGAGGCAGGCGAAGCGTTCGACATGATCGACGCGGCCATCCGCGAACTGCCGGGCAGCGAAGTGGTCGAGAGCGCGCGCGACAGCCTGCAGGTGCAGGCCCGCGTGCGCCGCGCCGCGCCCTACACGCACACGGGCTTGCCCCGCATGCGCTTGCTGAGCTTCATTGAACCGCGGCCGAACCAGATTCTCGCCACCGTGACGCCGAATGGCGAGGCGGGCAGCGTGACCCTGATCTGCGAGCCGGCGCGCAATGCCTGGACCGACTGGTTCCTCGTCGACCATGGCAGCAACCTGGAAAACGCGGAAGCGGTGACGCGGGCGATGACGCGCCGGGTGGCGCAGCGCCGCCGCGGCGAGCAGGCCGAGGCGCGCCAGACGGTGACGGAAAAGGAACTCACGGTGGCCAAACTGAGCCTGCTGCACGCGCAGGTGGAACCGCACTTCCTGTACAACACCCTGGCCAGCGCGCAGCTGCTCACGCGCAGCGATCCCGTGCGTGCCGACGAGATGCTGGGTAATCTGATCCTGTACCTGCGCCACTCGCTGCCGCGCACGGAGCAAGCCATGTCGACCCTGGGCACGGAGCTGGAACGGGCACGCGCCTATCTCGATATCCTGAAAATCCGCATGGGTGGACGCCTGAACCTGCAGATCGAAGTACCGCAATACCTGCGCCAAGTGGAACTGCCGCCGATGATGCTGCAAACCCTGGTGGAAAACGCTATCAAGCATGGCCTGGAGCCGAAAAGCGGTGGCGGCACGATCTGGATCATGGCGCGCAGCGGCGACGGTACGGTGATCGTCACGGTGGCCGACGACGGCAAGGGCTTCAGCGACGATGGCGCCGGCACGGGCATCGGCTTGCGCAATGTGCGCGAACGCCTGCGCCTGACCTATGGCGCGGCCGCGTCGTTTTCCATCCTCGCCAATTTCCCCGATGGCGTGACGGCCACCATCACGGTGCCAGACAGCACGGCGCAGGGAGTCTCCTATGCATAATCCCGAGATGACGTGCGTCATCGCCGAAGATGAAACCCTGCTGCGCGATGCGCTCGTGGCCCTGCTGGCCGAAGAGTGGCCCAACTTGCGCATCGTAGCCGCCTGCGACGACGGCGGTGCCGCGCTCGACGCCATCGCCACGCATCAGCCCGACATCGCCTTCCTCGACATCCGCATGCCGGGCTTGACGGGGCTGGAAGTGGCGGCCGGCGCGCTCGAAGCGAGTCCCGCCACGCAGGTGGTGTTCGTCACCGCCTACGACCAGTACGCGATCGATGCCTTCGACAAGGGCGCCGTCGATTATTTATTGAAACCCATAGCCCGCGAGCGCCTGCAAGCGACCGTGCAGCGCGTGCAGGCACGGGCCGGCAAGACCCAGGTGGATGACGGCGCGCTGGCCGGCCTGCTGCAGCAATTGAGCAGCGCCTTGCCGGCGGCCGCCAAGTCGCCGCCGCTGGTATGGCTGACGGCCAGCAGCGGCAAGGATACGCGGCTGATCATGGTGGAAGACATCGCCTATTTTCAGTCCGACACCAAGTACACGGCCGTCATGACGGCGGAAGGCGAGGCGCTGCTGCGCAAGCCGATCCGCGAACTGCTCGACGTGCTCGACCCGGCCATCTTCAAGCAGATCCACCGCTCCACCATCGTCAACATGAAGATGGTGGCGTCCGTCACGCGCGACGAAGTGGGGCGCGGCGCCTTGCGCCTGAAGACGCGGCCGGAAACCCTGGCCGTGAGCCAGCCGTTCATGGCTTTGTTCCGGAATATGTAACGATGCTAAAGCCGGGGTCAGACCCTCAACACCGCTAACGCCAGGCTCACCGTCAACGTGGACGGGGGTCTGACCCCAGAATTACTCTGCGGTTTCAAACCCTTCGAGCACATTGACGACATTAATGCCGATTTCCTTCACCGCATAGCCGCCTTCGAGGATGAAGGCGGTGGGCAGGTTCAGATGCGCGAGGCGCTCGCCCACGCGCAGGTAGTCGCCGCTTTGCAGGGAGAAGTGCGACAGCGGGTCGCCGGCGAAAGTATCGACACCGAGCGACACCACCAGCGCGTCGGGCGCATACATATTGATGCGCAGGCAGGCCGTTTCCAGCGCGGCGAACCAGCTGGCCGTGCTGCTGCCGGACGGCAGCGGCAGGTTGACGTTGTAGCCGAGCCCCGCGCCGCTGCCCGTTTCATCGGCGTGCCCCAGGTAAAACGGATATTCGCTGCGCGGGTCGGCGTGGATGGAGGCGAACAGCACGTCGTCGCGCTGGTAAAAGATGCTTTGCGTGCCGTTGCCGTGGTGGTAATCGATATCGAGGATGGCGACCTTGCGGGCGCCGTCGTCGAGCAGATGCTGCGCGGCCAGGGCCGCGTTGTTGAGAAAACAGTAGCCGCCAAAGAAATCGCTGCCCGCGTGGTGGCCCGGCGGGCGGGTGAGGGCAAACGTGGCCCGCTCGCCCAGGCGCAGCGCATGGGCCGCATTGACGGCGCAGTCGGCGCCCGTCTTGGCCGCCGTCCACGTGCCGGCCGTCAGCGGCGTGCCATTGTCCATCGAGTACAGGCCCAGCTTGGCCGTGAAGTCGTCCGGTTCGATGTCGCTGCGCAGGGTGCGCACGGGCCACACGGACGGCAAGGCATCCCTGCCCGCATTGTCGGGGTCGAGCGCCAGCCAGTCGTGCCAGGCGTGGCGCAGGAAATGCAGGTAACGGGGCGTGTGGATGCGCTCCAGCGAGGTCAGCGGCACGCCGTGCGGCGTGACGATGCGGCCCAGGTTGCGCCGTCCCAGTTCGGCCACCACCATGTCGGCCCGCTCGGGCGTCTCGAAGCAGGGCACCATGGTGCCGCGAAACATTTCGAAGCGGCCCCGATGCTGGCTGTGCAATTCATTGTAGAAGGTCAGCATGGGGCGCCAGGCAGGAAGTCAGGCAGGATCAGGTGTGCGAACACAGGGTGCTGGCGCGGTAGGCGGCGACGAAATCGTCGAAGCTGCCGGCTGGCGCCGCCTCCATGGCGCGCTGCTCGGCCAGCGAGCTGGCGGCCATCTTGTCGAAATACGCGCTTTGTTCCGGTGTTGCCGGATGCGTGCGGAAATAGGCGGCGTGGCGCTCGCTCTGGCGCAGGCCGAAGGCGGCAAACGAGCCGCCGTTGGCGCGCAGTTCGGCCAGGACCTTCGCCGATGGCGTCGCATCCGGGTCGGCCAGCTTGATGGCTTGCGCCGCCAGACTGTCCGCGTGCTGCGTGCCGCCAAGGCGCGCGTCCAGCAGGGCCGCCACGGGGGCGATGCGCGCCAGCAATTCCTCGCCCCACGCCTGCAGGGTGATGTCCTCGCCATCGCGGCGCAGGGTCAAGCCCGGCTTGCGGCCTTCCTTGACGGTGCGGGCGAAATTGTTCGTGTAGCAGGCGCTTTGCTCAGCCGAGATGGGCGCGCTGTCGTCGAGCGCGCAGAACAGCAGAAACGCGTCGAGGAAGCGACCCGTTTCCAGGCTGATGCCGACCGGTTCGAACGGGTCGACATCCATGCAGCGCACTTCGATGTATTGCACGCCGCGCAGGCACAGGGCCTGGATCGGGCGCTCGCCCGTGCGGATCACGCGTTTCGGGCGGATGGTCGAATAGTATTCATTTTCGATCTGCAGCACGTTGGTGGACAACTGGATCCACTCGCCCTCTTTTTTTGTTCCCAGCGCTTCGTACGGCGGATACGGGTCGTTGACGGCATGCGTGAGCGCGTTGACGTAATCTTCCAGGCTGTTTTCGTGCGGACGCAGGCCGGACTGGGCATCGTTCTGGTAGCCGAGGTCGCTCATGCGCAGGCTGGTGGCATACGGCAGGAACAAGGTGTCGTCGGACAAGGTGTCGAGCTTGTGCGCGCGGCCGCGCAGGAAACCGGCGGACAGGGCCGGCGAAGCGCCGAACAGGTACATCAGCAGCCAGCTGTAGCGGCGGAAATTGCGGATCGTCGCCAGATAGCTTTCCGACTGCACGTCTTTCGGCGTGGCCGCCGCGTGTGTCGGGCTGGCGCTGGTGTCCGGATTGCTGGCCAGAACTTGCCACAGCTGCTCGTCGAGCGAATAGTTGTAATGGATGCCGGCGATGCATTGCATGGCTTTGCCGTAACGCAAGGCCAGGCCGCGCCGGTAGACGTGCTTGAGCATGCCCATGTTCGAGCTGCCGTAGTTGGCGATTTCGATGTCCGCTTCGGGCGGCAGCTGGCACGGCATCGACTGGCTCCACAGCAACTCGTCGCCGAGGCGGCTGTAGGCGTGGCGGTGCACGGTGTCGAGCTTGTCGAGCGTGACGCCGATGTCGGCTTCGGCCGGGGTGATGAATTCGAGCAGCGCTTCGGCGTAGTCGGTGGTGATTTCTGGGTGCGTCAGCGCCGAACCCAGGGCAACGGGGTGGGGCGTGGAAGCCAGATGGCCGGCGTGGTCGACGCGCAGGGTTTCACGCTCGATGCCGCGCAAGCCGCCCAGCAGCGCGCGGTTGGCATCTTCAGTCAGCAATGCCAGGCGGCGAGTCAACAGGTTGGGCAATTTGAGCTTCCTTTCTTGTGCAGCATATAAATAATTTGTGCTGAGATTAACCGAATTTTGGCAAATGCGTCGGCGCCGGCCCAAAAAACGCCACGTCGCCAGCGTCCGCCCCGGGGAGCGGGGACGGCGCTTCGGTCAGGAATTCGCTTGATATTTTAACAAACTGCGGGGGGATCTGGCGCGCTGCCGGGTCAAGCTTTGCGCAGGTGGCGGCGGTCAGCCCAGGCGGGCGCCGCTGACTCGTTCGATGCCGGCCAGGTCGCGCCAGCTTTGCACTTTGCTGTAGCCGGCGTCGGCCAGCAAGCCGCGCACGGATGCTGCCTGGTCATAGCCGTGCTCCATCAGCAGCCAGGCGCCTGACGCCAGGTGGCGTGCGGCGCCGGAGACGATGGTGCGCAGGGCCGACAGGCCATCCGCATGGTCGGTCAGCGCGCCGGCAGGCTCGAAGCGCAGATCGCCTTCGGCCAGGTGGCGGTCGCCGCTGGCGATGTAGGGGGGATTCGAGACGATCAGGTCGAACTTTTCCGTGCCCAGCGCTTCGAACCAGTCGCTGGCCATGAAGGTGATGTTGACGCCATTGGCGCTGGCGTTGCGGCGCGCCACGGCCAGCGCTGTGCTGCTGACATCCAGGGCCGTGACGACGGCGTCGGGCCGCGTGTGCGCCAGCGCGACGGCAATGGCGCCGCTGCCCGTGCCCATGTCGAGCACCCGTCCGCCGGGCGGCAGGCGCTCGAGCGCCAGTTCCACCAGCACTTCCGTGTCGGGGCGGGGGATCAGCACGGCGTCGTTCACTTCGAACGGCAGGCCGAAGAATTCGCGCTGGCCCACGATGTAGGCGATCGGCTCGCCCTGCAGGCGGCGTGCCAGCAAGCTGGACAGGCGTTCCGCTTCATCGGGAGTGAGCACACGCTCCGATTGCGTGATCAGGCTCACGCGCGACAGGCCCAGCGCATGGCCCAGCAGGATGCGGTTGTCGAGCGGATCGAGCAGTGGACGGATTTGCAGGGCGCCGACAGTGCTGCCGGCGGGGATCAGTGTTTCTGGCATGGTGCTTTCAATTATTTCTGACGGCGCAGCAAGGTCCACAGCAGGCCGACGCTAAAAATGGCGAACCAGATGAACGCCCATTGCGGAATCGACAGGCCGAAAAACGGCTCGCCGGCGTTCTCGCAGGCGCCATAGGATTCAAACATGAAGGGCATGACTTGCGCCGTGAAAATCTTGTTCAGCGCCGTTTCCACCGGATCGATGCCGCACGAGAAGCCGGGGTTGGCCAGCACGTACAGATGCTTGGCGCCCACGCCCAGGCCGCCCAGGGCCGCCAGCAAGCCGATGCCGGCGCCGATCTTTGGACGGTTGGCGGCCGCGCCGGCCAGGCAGGCGATGCCGATGGCGAGGAACAGGTAGCGCTGGATCACGCACAGCGGGCACGGCGCCATGTTCATGGCATGCTGCAAATACATGGCCACGCCCAGCATCAGGAAACACAGGGCGGCGATCGACAGGAGGACGGTGCGTGAATTTTTCATGGGCGACACGGTGAGGTGGATGGAATCGAGCTGGTCATTTTCGCACAAGGCTGGATTTTTATTGCTTAGCCGCTACTTAAAGCTGTCGGCTTACGCGCTACGCGCTAAGCCGACCTACAAACTCGGTAGGTCGGTTTAGCGTAGCGTAAGCCGACAACAACGGTGTCAGCGTTTAATCGCCCAAGGCAGCCAGCAGTTCCGCCTGGTGCTCTGCCGCCAGCGCATTCGTCAGGTCCGTCAAATCCCCATCCATGATGAAGTCCAGCTTATACAAGGTCAAATTGATGCGGTGGTCCGTCAGGCGGCCTTGCGGGAAATTATAGGTGCGGATGCGCTCGCTTCGGTCGCCCGAGCCGATCAGGCTCTTGCGGGTGGCCGCTTCCTTCGACTGCTGTTCGCGCAATTGCACGTCCTTGATGCGTGCGGCCAGCACTTTCATCGCCTGCGCCTTGTTCTTGTGCTGGCTGCGGTCATCCTGGCATTCCACCACGATGCCGGTCGGCAAGTGGGTGATGCGCACGGCGGAGTCCGTTTTGTTGATGTGCTGTCCACCGGCGCCCGAGGCGCGGTAGGTGTCGATGCGCAGGTCGGCCGGGTTGATGTTGACGTCTTCCACTTCATCGGCTTCCGGCATCACGGCCACCGTGCAGGCGGACGTGTGGATGCGGCCTTGCGTTTCCGTGGCCGGCACGCGCTGCACGCGGTGGCCGCCCGACTCGAATTTCAGCTTTGAATACGCGCCGTTACCCACTATGCGCACGATCACTTCGCGGTAGCCGCCCAGGTCGGAGTCGGATGCCGACACCAGTTCCACCTGCCAGCGGTTGCGTTCGGCAAAGCGCGTGTACATGCGCAGCAGGTCACCGGCGAACAGGGCCGATTCATCGCCGCCCGTGCCGGCGCGAATTTCCAGGAAGATATTGCGTTCGTCATTGACGTCCTTCGGCAGCAGCATGGTTTGCAATTCGCGCTCCAGCCGCGCCATGGTGGTCTTGGCCGCCTCGATTTCTTCCTGGGCGAATTCCTTCATGTCCGGATCGGACAACATCTCTTGCGCTGTCGTAATATCGTTGCCCGCTTCCTGGTAGGAATGGTACAGGGCGACCAGCGGACCCAGTTCGGCGTGCTCACGCGTCATCTTGCGGTAGCTGTCCATGTTCGACGTGGCGTCCGGGTGCATCAGCAGTTCGTCGAGTTCGACCAGGCGGTTCGCCAGTTGATCGAGTTTGGCCAGCATGGATGGTTTCATAGCGATTCGCGGTAAAAGAGTGTAGGGATGGTGCAGGCCCGGCAGGCGGGCAGGGGGCGGTCGCGCGCGGGCGGCCAGCGGGGCTGCGCTAACGGCGGGGGCGGAACAGTTTTGGCAGCAGGGTGACCAGCTGCTTGCGCTCGTCGCCTTGCGCGTGGTGCAGCGCCTGCTGCGGGCCGTGCAGGAACTTGGCCGTCAAGCCTTTCGACAGCGCTTCCAGGACGGCGTCGATGTCAGCGCCCTTGGCCAGCATCTTGCGCGCCCGCTCCACTTCCATCAGGCGCAGCGCTTCGCTGTTTTCATGCAAATGCTGGATCACGGGCACCATGGCGCGGTCGTCGACCCAGCTCATGAACGATTGCACGCGCGTTTCGATGATGGCTTCGGCTTGCGCCACGGCCGCTTGCCGGCTTTCCAGGCCCGTCTGCACGACCTTGCCCAGGTCGTCGACCGTGTACAGGAAGACGTCGTTCAAACGGCCCACTTCCGCTTCGATGTCGCGCGGCACGGCCAGGTCGACCATGAACATGGGCTTGTGGCGGCGTGCCTTGATGGCGCGCTCGACCAGGCCCAGGCCCAGCAGCGGCAAGGACGACGCCGTGCACGAGATGACGATGTCGAACTGGTGCAGCTGCTCCGGCAGGTCGGCCAGGCGGATGGCCTTGCCGTTGAAGCGGTGCGCCAGTTCCTCGCCCCGTTCCATGGTGCGGTTGGCAATGGTGATGCTTTTCGGGTTTTGCGCCGCGAAGTGCGTGGCGCACAATTCGATCATTTCGCCGGCACCGATGAACAGCACGTTCTGCTCGGCGATCTTGTCGAAGATGCGCTGCGACAGGCGTACGGCGGCGGCCGCCATGGACACGCTGTGCGCGCCGATTTCCGTGCTGCTGCGTACTTCCTTGGCGACGGAAAAGCTGCGCTGGAACAACTGGTGCAGATACGTGCCCAGGCCGCCCGCTTCGTCGGCCGTGCGGATGGCGTCCTTGATCTGGCCCAGGATCTGCGTTTCGCCCAGCACCATCGAATCGAGCCCGGAGGCGACGCGGAAGGTGTGGCGCACGGCATCGTGCTGCGGCAGCATATATAAGTGGGGGCGCAGCTCGCTGTAGTTGAGCTTGTGATAATCGGCCAGGAAATGCGCGCCCGCGTCGAGCGGATTGGGCACGTGGCTGGCCGCATACAGCTCGGTGCGGTTGCAGGTCGACAGGATGGCCGCTTCGTCGTTGTCGCGCAAGTCGATGCGCTGGAACCAGGTGCGCGCCGCCATCACCGCCGAACCCAATTGCTCAGGCGCAAACGCCAGCTGTTCGCGGAGCGACACTGGGGCGGTGGTATGGTTGAGGCCGACGGCGAGCAGTTGCATTTCAGGGCTGTTGGGATGACTTATGCCGACATTATAGCGCTTTGTGCCCGCGCTTTGAGCAGGTCAGCCGTTTGCCGCCGTTCAGCCGCCCAGTTTTTCCAGGCGATAACCGTAGCTGTAGACGGGCACCAGCCTGTAGCCGTGTTCCGGTTTCAGCTGCAGCTTGTTGCGCACGCGCGAGACGTGGGTATCCATGGTGCGCGAAGGCAAGGCCGTGTCGCGCTGCCACACGGCTTCGTGGATGTAGGCACGCGACAGGGGACGGCCCAGGTTGCGGAAAAACAGCAGTGCCAGGGCGAATTCCTTGTGTGTCACATCCAGTACTTCGCCATCGCGCAGCAGGCGGCCGGGGCGGGTTTCAAATGTGTAATGACCGAATTGCAAGTATTCCGCGCCATTCTGGGCCGGGTAGGCCACGCGCAGCAGCGCCTGGGTGCGCAAGGTCAGCTCGCTGCGCCGCAGGGGCTTGATCATGTAGTCGTCGGCGCCTGCCGTCATGCCCGCCACCACGTCGTCTTCGCCGGAACTGTTGGTCATAAACAACACGGGTGCCTTGGGCGCCAGTTTTTCCCGGGCTCGGCGCAAGACTTCTGCACCGTCCAGATCGCTCACATGCCAGTCGAGGATGAGCATGTCGCAACTGTCCTTGCGCAGTTGCCCCAGCATGTCCTTGGCACTTTGAAACTCGTGGCAAGCGTGGCCGGCGGCGGTGAGCACCTGGCAGATCAGTTCTGCCTGGCTATGGTCGCTATCGAGTACGGCAATTCGCATAATTGGCTGGAGTGTGTAGCAACAAACAGACGGTCCGCTCTGCTTATCGTAATGTTAAGGAATGCTCAAGTGAAATATAACAGAGATTGCAACTGTGTCCAGTGAAATCGGCAGCTGAGGCCTTTACGTTACACTTGTTCATCTACCCTACTCGCGGAGAAACGGCCATGTCAGACAAGAGCACTACCGATTGGACACTGATACCGGGCAGTCGTGCCGAAATCGAGCAAGTGCGCGAGCGTTGCCGGCGCCTGGTGCAGCGGCGTGCCATGATGTCGGCGGGCGCTTCGGCCATTCCCATTCCCGGCATCGACCTGATGTCGGATGTCGGTCTGTTTTCCATGCTGATCAATGATATCAACCACGAATTCGGCCTTACGCCCGAGCAGATCGAGCGCCTCAACCCGCAGTTCAAGATGATGGCCTACCGCGCGGCGGTGGGCATGGGCGGCATGTTGGTGGGAAAGCTGGTATCGCGCGAACTGATCCTCCACCTGCTCAAGCGCAGTGGCGTCAAGATTGCCACCAAGCAGGTGGCGCGCTTCGTGCCGTTTGCCGGACAGGCGGTGGCGGCAGCCATTGGCTACGCCGTATTCCGCCAGATCGGCAACCAGCACGTGAACGCCTGCGCCGCGGTGGCGCAGGAATTGCTCACGGTCAGGCCGGATTGACGCTTAGGCGTCCGGCAGCACCACGTTGACGTCGAGTACCTCCAGGTTGCCCTGGCGGTCCAGCGAAATCTTGATGTCGTCGGCATTGACCTTGGTGTACTTGGAAATGACGGCGATCAATTCCTTGTGCAGGGCGGGCAGGAAGTCCGGACCATCGCGTCCGCTGCGTTCGCGGGCGATGATGATCTGCAGGCGTTCCTTGGCCGCGGTGGCCGTCTTCGGCTTGGGGGGGAACAGGAAAGAAAGCAAGGCCATATCACTTCGCCCCAAAAATGCGCTGGAGTAATCCAGGCTTTTCATAGTTGGTAAAGCGCAACTCGACATCTTCGCCGAGGAAACGCGAGACCACGTCTTCATAGGCTTGCGCCACGTCCGTGCCCGTGAAATGGATGGCCGGATTGCCCTGGTTCGAGGCGGCCAGCACTTGCTCCGATTCCGGAATGATCCCCACCAGCGGGATGCGCAGGATTTCCTGCACGTCCTGGTAGGACAGCATTTCATCCGATTCCACGCGTTTCGGCGAGTAGCGGGTGATCAGCAGATGTTCCTTGACGGGCTCGCCGCCCGTCTGCGCGCGGCGCGACTTGGCTTGCAGGATGCCCAGGATGCGGTCCGAATCGCGCACCGACGACACTTCCGGGTTGGTGACGATGATGGCTTCGTCGGCAAACGTCAGCGCCATCAGCGCGCCATGCTCGATGCCGGCCGGCGAATCGCAGATGATGAACTCGAAACCCATGTTGATCAGGTCGTTCAACACGCGTTCCACGCCTTCTTCCGACAAGGCATCCTTGTCGCGCGTTTGCGAGGCGGGCAGGATGAACAGGTTGTCGCAGTGCTTGTCCTTGATCAGGGCCTGGTTCAGCGTGGCCTCTTTGTTGATCACATTGATCAGGTCGTAGACGACGCGGCGTTCGCAACCCATGATCAGGTCGAGGTTACGCAGGCCCACGTCGAAGTCGAGCACGGCTGTCTTGTGGCCGCGCATGGCCAGACCAGTGGAAAAACTGGCGCTAGAGGTCGTCTTGCCGACACCGCCCTTGCCGGACGTCACAACAATAATTCTTGCCACAAATAATCCTTTTCAGATATCTCTTGAATTGTGCAGCTTAAGAGCGGTTCACAGGAGTGACCGGATTGACAGAGTGTATATCGATTCTGTCGCCAGCCAAACGAATTTGCGCGGGTCCGCGCGCCATTTCCGCAGGGAAACCATCCTCGAACGTGCGGTACACGCCGGCGATCGAGACCAGTTCCGGTTCCATGGCCAGCGCGAAGATGCGCGCCTGGGCATTGCCCGAGGCGCCGGCCAGCGCGCGGCCGTACAGAGAGGAATACACGTGGATGCTGCCGTCGGCGATGATTTCGGCGCCATTGTTGACGACTGCGGTGATGATCAGGTCGCAGCCGCGCGCATAAATGCGCTGGCCGGCGCGCACGGGCGTGTCGATCACCATCACCTGTGCGTCGGCGCCCGACTGGGCGGCGGCCGTGGGCGTATCCTTGGGGCCATCCTTGGGCGGCGCATCGTCGCGCGTCTTGCCGCTGTCGAGGCTCAAGCCTTGCGCCAGGATGGCGTCATGCATGTCGGCCGGCGCATTGCGCACGGCCACGGCATTCAAGCGGTATTTTTTCAGCAGGGCCACGAGGGCGGCCCAGTCGATGGGCACGCCGCCGGGCGGCAAGGCCGCCACGTCCAGCACGGCCAGGTCGTCCTCGAAAAAGTCGGCCACGCCTCCCGTCATGTCGCGCAAGGCGGCATCGAGTGCCTGCGTATCGGCGCTATGCAGAATGGCGGAGACAGCAACGACGGTGGAAATCTTGATTTCGATAGGCTTCTGCGACGGGCTTTTGGACATAAACATTTATCAAAGTGAAACTGCGGCAGGCCAGATGTTCCGTACGGCAACAATGGGAGCAGTAAATTTCTTGCATTCTACTGCAAAAAAATCAGCATCAGGGGCCTGGCGCGTGCTATTCCGCAGGGCAACACCTACTTCATGTCAAAAAAAACGGACGGCGCCCCGGAAAACCGGTGCGCCGTCCTGAAAGCAGCCCTGCATGCGGCCTGGGTAGGCCTATGTCATGCCGCCGCGCGCATCTGCTGCGCCGCCGCGACCATATTTTTTAAAGCCGCCTCCGTTTCCGCCCAGCCCCGCGTTTTCAAGCCGCAGTCCGGGTTCACCCATAAATTGGCTGGCGGAATGACCGTACTGGCTTTTTGCAGCAATTTCACCATGTCGAGAGTCGAGGGGAGGTGCGGCGAGTGGATGTCGTACACGCCGGGGCCGATTTCGTTCGGATACTGGAACTGGCCAAAACCCTTCAGCAGTTCCATGTCGGAGCGGCTCGTCTCTATCGTGATGACGTCGGCGTCCATGGCGGCGATCTGCGGCAGGATGTCGTTGAATTCGGCATAGCACATGTGGGTGTGGATCTGCGTCGTGTCGCTGACGACGGACGCGGCGATGCGGAAGGCGCGCGTGGCCCAGTCCAGATAGGCGTCCCACCGGCCGCGGCGTAGCGGCAAGCCTTCGCGGATGGCCGGCTCGTCGATCTGGATGATGCCGATGCCGGCCGATTCCAGGTCTTGCACCTCGTCGCGGATGGCCAGGGCCAGTTGCCGCGCCGTGGTGGCGCGCGGCTGGTCGTCGCGCACGAACGACCATTGCAAGATCGTGACCGGGCCCGTCAGCATGCCCTTCACCGGTTTATGCGTCAGGCTTTGCGCGTGCACCGTCCATTCGACGGTCATGGCGGTGGGGCGCTGCACGTCGCCGTAAATGACGGGCGGCTTCACACAGCGCGAGCCGTACGATTGCACCCAGCCGTGGCGCGTGAAGATAAAGCCGTCCAGTTGCTCGCCGAAGTATTCGACCATGTCGTTGCGTTCCGCTTCGCCATGCACGAGCACATCCAGACCCAGCGCTTCCTGGCGGCTCACGGCGTGGGCGATTTCGGCGCGCATCTGCTGTTCGTAGTCGTTCACAGCCAGTTCGCCTCGCTTGAAACTGGCGCGGGCGGCGCGGATGGCCGTCGTCTGCGGGAAGGAACCGATGGTCGTCGTCGGGAAGTCGGGCAGTTGCAAACGCGCGCGCTGCATGGCCTGGCGCTGCGGGAAGCTGGAATCGCGGCGGTCGACGGTGGGCGTGAGCGCTTGCAGGCGCTGCGCCACTTGCGGGCGGTGCACGCGGGGACTGGCACGGCGGCCGGCGATAGCCAGGCGAGACGCGGCCAACGCGGCATCATCGGGATGGCCTGCGAGCGCGCCCTTGAGGACGGCGATTTCGGACAGTTTTTCCGTGGCAAACGCCAGCCAGGTCTTGATTTCGCCATCGAGCTCCGTCTCGGCCGCCAGGCTGAACGGCACGTGCAGCAGGGAGCACGACGGCGCCAGCCACAGGTGGCCGTTGCGTTTGGCCGCCAGCGGCTGCAGCACGGCCAGGGCCTCGTCGAGGTCGGTGCGCCAGATATTGCGGCCATCGACGATACCGACCGACAAGACTTTATGCGCGGGCAGCCAGTCCGTCACGCTGATCAATTCATGCGGCGCGCGGATGCCGTCCACGTGCAGGCCGGCCACGGGCAGGCGGCACGTCAGGCTGAGGTTTTCTTCCAGCGGCGAGAAATACGTGGCCAGCAGGATATTTATACCTACCTGGTTCAGTTGCCAGTAGGCGCTCTCGAAGGCGCTGCGCCAGGCACCAGGCAAGTCCAGGCCCAGGATCGGCTCGTCGAGCTGCACCCATGCCACGCCTTGCTGTTTCAGGCGGTCGAGCAGGGCGCCGTAGACGGGCAGCAATTGTTCCAGCAGGGCCAGGCGGTCGAAGCTTGACTCGCCGGGCGTCTTTTCCTTGCCCAGCCAGAGGAAGGTGAGGGGGCCGATCAAGGCCGCCTTGACCTGGTGGCCCAGCGCCTGCGCCTCGGCCACTTCCGCCAGCAGGCGTTCGCAAGCGAGAGAAAACCGGGTCTGCGGCGATAGTTCGGGCACCAGGTAATGGTAATTGGTGTCGAACCACTTGGTCATTTCCAGCGCGGCAGTCCCGGCGGCGTGTGCATGGTGGGCGTGGCCGCAGCCGGCATGGGCGGCGTGCGTGTCTGCGCCGCGCGCCATGGTGAAATAGCGTGACAGCGGCGACTGCTCTGGCGCGAAGCTGAAACGGGCCGGTTCGCAGCCCAGCAGCTGGATATGGTTGGCCACCTGGTCGTAAAAGGCGAAGTCGCCCACGGTAACGTAGTCAAGACCGGCGTCGCGTTGCAGGGCCCAGTGGCGCGCCCGCAGTTGCCGGCCCGTCGCTTCCAGGGCCGCCTCGGACACCTCGCCGCGCCAGTGGCTTTCCAGCGCCAATTTCAGTTCACGCGCGGCGCCGATGCGGGGAAAACCAAGGATGTGGGTGTGCACGGTCATGATGTCATCGAGATTTAATGTGAATGCGCTAGAGTGTGCGGCAACTTGGTCTATAATCAAAACGAAACATTTTGCCGAATAACATGAAAATCATTCACGTACGCCATTTCATTTGCCGATGCTAGAAATCCGCCACCTGCGCACCCTGAGTGCCCTGCGTTCGTCCGGCAGCCTGGTGCGCGCCGCGCAGCTGCTCAACCTGACCCAGTCGGCCCTGTCGCACCAGATCCGTTTGCTGGAAGAGCGCTACCAGGCGCCCTTGTTCGAACGCAAGTCCATGCCGATCGCGTTTACGGCCACGGGCAGCCGTCTCTTGGCCCTGGCCGACAAGCTGCTGCCCGAGATCGAACTGGCCGAGCGCGACGTGGCGCGCCTGTCGCAAGGCGACAAGGGGCAGTTGCGCGTGGCGCTCGAATGCCATACCTGTTTCGATTGGCTCATGCCCGTGATGGATGCGTTTCGCCAGCGCTGGCCGGAAGTGGAAATCGACCTGGTGTCCGGCTTTCACAGCGAACCGGCGGACTTGCTGCGCTCGGGCGAGGCGGACCTCGTGATCGGTTCGCCATATGGTCCCGACTTCACCGTGTTTCCCCTGTTCCGCTTTGAAATGCTGGTGGTGATGGCGCAGAAGCACCGGCTGCAGGCGCAGCGCCGGCTGGTGGCGGCCGACTTTACGGGCGAAACATTAATTACCTATCCCGTGCCGGAAGAGCGCATCGACCTGATCCGCGAAGTGCTGCGGCCCGCCGGCATCGCGTTTGAACGCCGTACGGCGGAATTGACGGTCGCCGTGCTGCAACTGGTGGCGAGCCGGCGCGGCATTGCCGCCTTGCCGAACTGGGCCATCAAGAATTACGTCGATTACGATTATGTGGTGGCGCGCCCGGTGGGCGAGCACGGCTTGTGGAGCGACCTGTATGTCTCCGTGCCTGATCATTTGCAGGACAAGGCGTATGTGCGCGATTTCGTCAGCGTGATACGCGAGCAGTGCGCGGCGTCGCTGGACGGTATCAAGTTGTTGTCCTGATCAACGTTGAGTTGGAAACAAACCAACAGCAAAGCTTGATAAATATCAAGGTTCAGCAATGAACCACCGCTTACAGTTGAGTACTGTGCGGCGCAACATGCACCGCCATCAAATTGGAGAGGAACACTATGTTTTCATTTTCCGAGCAATGGGCACTGGCCGGCAAGGCCCTGGTGGAAGCACAATTGATCAGCGCGCAAGCGTATGCCCAGGCCGCTGTCGACAGCGGCGCCAGCGTGCTGGACTTGCAGATCGATGCGGCCCGCGCGGCGCTGGCCGCCGCTACGGTGGCAGGCAATCAGCTGCTGTCCGTGAAGGATCCGCAAGCGCTGCTGGAACTGTCGCGCACGCAGTCGCAACTGGCCATCGAACGCATCGGTGCATATGGCCGCCAGGCAAAGGATGTTGCCCAAGAAACCCAGGAGAAATTCGACACTGTGACAAAGGGTGAGTTTGCTGCATCGCGTCAAAAATTTGGCGAGCTGGTGCAGGTGGTAAAGCAAACGCCTGTGCCCCTGATTATTCCCTTCAATAATTTTCTAAAAACCACTTTCGGCGGCGCCGATGAAGGGTATGATAAAAATAAAAATACGCGTCCTGCTCGCCAGGCGTAAGCGTGTTGCGGCCCGGCAGCGGCTATCCGCCGCGCCAGGCCGCCCGCCGCCACCGCAAGCAGGCTGTCATCGCCGCCGCCTGCGGTGCGGCGCTGGAACTGCGGCGCGTGCCGCGCTAGAATGAAACGCAGCTTGCTGTGTCTTCCCGGATACTCATTGGATTGTATTAACACCTTGACCTTGGCCCTCGTGGCCTGCTTATCGGAGAAATAAATGGATGATGTCGTAATCGTGGCCGCCGGCCGTACCGCAGTCGGCAAATTCGGTGGCAGTCTGGCCAAGATTCCTGCGTCCGAACTGGGCGCGCATGTAATCAAGGGCTTGCTGGCACAAACCGGCATCGACCCGAACCTGATCGGCGAAGCGATCCTGGGCCAGGTGCTGACGGCTGCCGTCGGCCAGAACGCCGCGCGCCAGGCCGTCATCAAGGCTGGCCTGCCCAGCTCGATCCCGGCATTCACCATCAACAAGGTATGCGGCAGCGGCCTGAAGGCCACGCACCTGGCGGCGCAAGCGATCAAGTGCGGCGACGCCAACATCATCATCGCCGGCGGCCAGGAAAACATGAGCGCCTCGCCGCACGCGATGAACGGCTCGCGCGACGGTTTCCGCATGGGCGACTTCAAGATGATCGACACCATGATCGTCGACGGCCTGTGGGACGTGTACAACCAGTACCACATGGGCATCACGGCGGAAAACGTCGCCAAGAAATACGAAGTGACGCGCGCCGAGCAGGATGAATTCGCGCTGCAGTCGCAACTGAAAGCGGAAGCGGCGCAAAAAGCGGGCAAGTTCAAGGATGAAATTCTGCCGCTGGAAATCGCCAATAAAAAAGGCACGGTCGTCTTCGACAGCGACGAATACATCAAGCCCGGTTCGACCCTGGAATCGCTGGCCGGCCTGCGCCCCGCGTTCGCCAAGGATGGCACCGTCACGGCCGGCAACGCGTCCGGCCTGAACGACGGCGCCGCCGCCGTGATCATGATGTCGGCCTCGCAAGCGAAAGAACTGGGCTTGAAGCCGCTGGCGCGCATCAAGGCCTACGCTTCGTCGGGCCTGGACCCGGCCGTCATGGGCATGGGCCCCGTCTCCGCATCGCGCCTGTGCCTGAAAAAAGCCGGCTGGACGCATGAAGAGCTGGACCTGATGGAAATCAACGAAGCGTTTGCCGCGCAAGCGATTGCCGTCAACAAGGAAATGGGCTGGGATACCAGCAAGATCAACGTGAACGGCGGCGCGATTGCCATCGGCCACCCGATCGGCGCGTCCGGTGCGCGCATCCTGGTCACCCTGATCCACGAAATGATCCGCCGCGACGCCAAGAAAGGCCTGGCCGCATTGTGCATCGGCGGCGGCATGGGCGTGGCCCTCGCAATTGAGCGTGATTAATCGCTGACACCGAACTTGGGCCGTTACGCGCAATGCGTGGCGGCCTGGTTCGGTGCAGTACGCCGCCGTCACGCGGCGGTTTTGGATTGCTTTCATTAAATAATTAACTTTTTAGCAATAGAACGACACTGAGGGGATGAAAATGGCAAGAGTTGCATTGGTAACTGGTGGCATGGGTGGTCTGGGCGAAGCGGTGTGTTTCAAGCTGGCCGCGCTCGGCTATCGCGTGGTGACCACATATTCCCCAGGCAATCCGAAGGTCGCGGAATGGCTGGCGTCGACCAAGGACATGGGTTACGACTTCAAGGCATATCCGTGCGACGTGGCCGACTACGATTCGGCGGCTGCCTGCGTGGCGGCCGTGGAAGCGGAAATCGGTCCTGTCGACGTGCTGGTGAATAACGCCGGCATCACGCGCGACATGACGTTCAAGAAGATGGACAAGCCGAACTGGGACGCCGTGATGGGCACCAACCTCGATTCCGTCTTCAACATGACCAAGCCCGTCTGCGACGGCATGGTGGAACGCGGCTGGGGCCGCATCATCAATATCTCGTCCGTGAATGGCCAGAAGGGCGCCTTCGGCCAGACCAACTATTCGGCCGCGAAAGCCGGCATGCATGGTTTCACCAAGTCGCTGGCGCTGGAAGTGGCACGCAAGAACGTCACCGTCAACACTATCTCGCCCGGCTACATCGGCACCAAGATGGTCATGGCGATTCCGCAGGAAGTGCTCGACAGCAAAATCATCCCGCAAATTCCAATGGCGCGCCTGGGCAAGCCGGAAGAAGTGGCTGGCCTGGTCGCTTACCTGGCTTCCGATGAAGCCGCGTTCGTCACGGGCGCCAACATCTCGATCAACGGCGGCCAGCACATGTCGTAATCGGTATTGAGGTCAAACAAAAAGACAGCTGCGGCTGTCTTTTTTTATGCTTGCCAGCAAAACAAGGTGATCGCCGGATTTGCCTTAGAATCATCATTTCTCCACTGCACCATTTCCATGCCCCTCTTTCCTGTCTTGCGCCGCGCCAGCGTGGCCGCCATTCTTTTCCTGGGCGCCAGCGCGGCCCAGGCCAGTGTCGCGTTCCATGTCACGGTGACTACCGAGCGCGTCGACAAGCCCGGCGTGAAAACCAGCCTGCCCGCGCGCGAGACGCAGGAAAGCGATGTCGTGCTGGGCCCGCATTACCTGAGCGTGCGCGATGGCATGAGCTTGTCCATGTTCGATTTTGCCACGCGCCGCCGCCACCTGATCGATATGGCCGCGTCCACCTACGACAGGTATTCGCTGTTCGACGTGGCGGGATTTCGCGTCTTCGAACTGCGCCACCGGCAAGGGATCGTCGGCATATTGAAGGCGGGCGGCCTTGAGCAGCACGCAACGTTGCCCGTGTATGAGGAACAGGCTTTGTCGGTGCTGGACAACAAGCGGCGCAACGCGCTGGCGCCGCAAGTGCTCGACGGCGCCGTGCTGTGGTCGCTCGACGGGCAGCCCCTGCTGCGCCTGGGGATAGCCGGCAGTCCCGTCAGCGGCGACGATGCCACGGCATTTGCCCAGTACCTGCGCTACACCTGGGGCGGCCATCCGCTGGTGCTGAAGATGCTGGCCGACGGCAAGCGCATTCCCGCCGAATTTACCATGCACTACCAGGAGGTGGGTGGCAGCGTGACGCGCCACTTCCGCGTCAGCGCCATGACGGCGGGTGCGCCCGCCACGTATACCCTGGCCGCTTACAGGCCACGCCCGCTGGCGGCCGATGCGCCCCCGCTTGAGCGCGTGCTGGCGCAGGCGGCGCGGTTGCCGCCGCCGGGACCGCAGGCACATCCCGCGCTGCGCACCGAGGCCGAGCGCCTGTTTGCGGCAGAAAAACCCTTCGAGGCTTTCTTGACCTTGCTGGAAGACCATTTTTCCACGGGCGCGCTGGTGGACAAACTGACGCCCCAGCAACAGCGGGCCATGCAGGAGTGCCAGCCCATCCACGACTTGACGCGCGCACTGCTGGCCAAGGACCAGGAAGGCATCAAGGCAGCATTGACGACGGTGCAGGAATCAAGGACGCAAACGGGGCTGGAGCAGCCCGTGCTGGCCTTGTTCGAGGGAAATTTGCGCGCCAAGCTGGGCCAATGGCCGGAAGCGACCGCGCTGTATCTGCAAGTGCTGCAGGCCAAGCCGCAGATGGCGGCCGTGTACCAGGACTTGGGCGACGCCTTGCTGGCGCAATTCGATGCGCCGAATGCCTGGCGCAGCTGGGATGCGGGACGGGCCATGGCGCCCACGCTGCGGCAATTTCGCAAGGTCAACGAGCTGGAGCGCAGCCTGCTGAACGATTACCCCGCCTTTTTTGCCTGCGGGGCGCCGCTTCCGCTGAAAAGTCAGCCCAGCACCAGCCGCCCGGCCAGCAAGACGAAGACGGTGGGCAGCACGAACTTGCCGTAAGGCGAAGGTTTGCCGCGCAGGCGGCGCGCCAGGCGCGCGGCCAGCACGGCGTACAGGGCATCGAACAGCAGGCCGACCAGCACCAGGACGGCGCCCAGGCGCAGGTATTGCATGCCGACCTGCTCGCTGCCGGCGACGAATTGCGGCAGGAACATGCTGCAAAACAGCAGTGCCTTCGGATTGAGCAGATTTGTCAGGAAGCCCCGCACCAGGCTGGCGCGGGCGCCATGCGCCGTGGCGGGCGCGGCCGCTTCCTGCGCCGTTTGGGTCGACAGGGCCGACTGCAGCAGGCGCAGCGCCAGGTACAGCAGGTAGGCGGCGCCCGCCCATTTGACCCACTGCAAGGCTTGCGGATGCGTCACCATCAATGCCGCCAGGCCCGCGCCCGAGAGCGCCACGTGGACGGCGCGCGCGCCGGCGATGCCGAGGGCTGTCACCAGCGCCGTGGCCACGCCGCGCGCGGCGCCCGTCGCCAGCACCAGCGCCATGTCGGGGCCCGGTAATAAAAAGGCGCCAGCCAGTGCCAGCAGGTACATCAGGAAGGTAGAATCGGACATGGACCAGTCGAAAAGAAAAGCGGGAGCATGCGCACGGTGCAGCCTGCTCGCCGGATCCCATTATGTTCTTGCTGTGATGAAATGTGCTTGCTTTTCCTGCCCTGCATGCCCTAGTATTCGGGTAGATTCCACTCCTATAAAAACAAAAAATAGATGAAAATTCCAGAAGTTAGCCTCGACGCCACCGATTTGCAGATACTCAGGCTGTTGCAGGATGAAGGACGGCTGTCGAATGCGCGCCTGGCCGAGCGCTTGAAGCTCAGCGAAACCCCCGTCTGGCGCCGTCTGCGCCGCCTGGAAGAGGAAGGTTTTATTACCGGCTACCAGGCTTTGCTCAACCGCAAGAAGCTGGGCATCGGCCTGGTCGCGTTCGTCCGGGTCGTGTTTGCCAACCATGGCGGCGAGCAGCCGTCGCAGTTCGAGCAAGCCATCGCGACGATTCCCGAAATCTTGTCGTGCCACAATGTGGCGGGCGAAGCCGATTATTTCCTGCAAGTGGTGGCGCGCGACCTGGAAGCGTATGGCGAATTCGTCTCGACCGTGCTGCGCCGCCTGCCTGGCGTGGCGGAAATCCAGTCCAGCCTGTCGATGCGGGAAATCAAGTCCTCGAACCGCCTGCCCTTGCTGCTGGCCTGAGGCGCCGGCGGCGCACTATAATTGGAACAGTTGCCAGGTCTCGTGCCTGGCGCCCTGACCGCCACTCCGAGGACCGCCATGCCCGATTCCCTGTCTCCCCTGTTTCCCGTCCTGTCGCCGAACCGGCACGGCATGCTGGCGGTCGATGACATCCACACCATTTATTGGGAAGAGTGCGGCAACCCCGACGGCATTCCCGTGCTGTTCCTGCACGGCGGGCCCGGCGCGGGCCTGTCGCCGCAGCACCGCCGCTTCTTCGATCCGCAGCGCTACCGCGTGATCCTGTTCGACCAGCGCGGCGCGGGCAAGTCCACGCCGCTGGGCGAATGGCGCAACAACACGACGCAGCTGCTGATCGCCGATATCGAACGCCTGCGTGCCCAGTTCGGCATCGATCAATGGCTGGTGTTTGGCGGCTCCTGGGGCTCGACCCTGGCGCTGGCGTATGGCCAGGCGCATCCGGAAGCCTGTCTCGGTTTCGTGCTGCGTGGCATTTTCCTGTGCACGCAGGCGGAAATCGACTGGTTCATCGACGGCGTGCGCTGGTTCTATCCGGAACTGTACGAGGAATTCGCCGCGCCCATTCCGGCAGAGGAACGGGGCGACTTGCTGGCCGCCTACGTGAAACGCATCCTCAGCAGCGACCCGGCCGTGTACTGGCCGGCCGCGCGCGCCTGGAGCCGCTTCGAAGGGCGCCGCGTGTACCTGATGCCGCAACCGGAAGATGCGCCGAACGATGCGCTGGACCTGGGCGTGGGCCGGCTCGAATCGCATTACATGGCCAACCTCGGTTTCTTCGAGGAAGACCAGCTGATCCGTAACATCGGGCGCATCGCGCATTTGCCGGCCGTCATCGTGCAAGGGCGCTACGACGCCATCTGCCCGCCGCTGTCGGCCTACCGCCTGCAGCAAGCCTGGCCCGGCGCACAGCTGGAAATGATCCCGGATGCGGGCCATGGCGCGCTCGAGCACGGTATCGCTTCGGCGCTGGTGCGCGCCACCGAGCGCTTCGTGCCGGGGCGCGGCTTCGCATGACGTTCAACCACGCCGGTTGGCAAAGCGGCCAGCCGGCGTGCGCCACCTGCTACACTATGGCCTGTGCTGGCGCCACGGTCGGGCGCCGGTGTGAACCCACGACTTTTTATCCATGAACATACAGATCGGCGACATCGGCCATATCATCCAGCTGGCGATTGCGCCGGTTTTCCTGTTGACCGGTATCGGTACCATGCTGGTGGTGCTGACCAACCGCCTGGGCCGCATCATCGACCGCACGCGCGTGCTGGAAGACCGGCTCGACATCGGCTACAACGATTTCTATATGGATGAGCTTGATACCCTGTATCGGCGTACCCATCTGATCAACTATTCGATTTCGCTGAGCACGGCGTGCGGTTTCTTCGTCTGCGTCATCATCGCCATGCTGTTTTTGGGCGATATTCTGAACCTGACCCTGGACAAATACATCGCGGCCTTCTTTGTGCTGGCCGTGATTTGCCTGATCGGCTGTTTTATTTATTTACTGCGCGAAATTTATCTGGCCGCGACGGCCCAGCGCATCCGGCGCCATATCCGCCCGCCCCGTTAAGCGGCGCGCCGGCTTACCCTACTATTGAAGAACGAGTCCAGCATGCACGATTACAAACGTCCCCCCACCCTGCACCGCTACGGCCAGCGCAGCGAACTCGAGCTGGCGCTGAGCCTGGGCCAGTTCCGCCTGGCGCCAGCGGGCAATTGTCTGACCCTGAGCTTTTCGCAAGTGTGGGACAAACAGTTGTTCGATCTGTTCGCCCCGGCCGACGCCTGCTTGATCATCCACAATACGGAAGAATTCGGCGAACGCCTGCACCGCGCCGTGCAGCGCACCCTGCCCAGCTGGGCAGGCATCGATGGCCTGGTCGAATACGGCCAGCGCGCCGCCCTGGGCGCCGCCTTCACCAAGACGCGCGCCGAAGCGCCCGAGCAGGAATGGCTGTTCGCCTGGCGCTCGATGCAGCCGCAAGCGAGCCTGAACCCCGTCACGGTGAAACTGGGCAGCCTGGAAAACTTCGCGGAAATCCGCGACCGCGATACCTATTTGGCCTGATTTTTTAACACCGGATGAAACCGTAGCGAGCGGATGGGAGTTGTAGCTGAGCAGCGGAGCTGTGCTTTAGCACAGTGAGCAGCGGAGGCTGCAAATCGCGACGCGCAGTAGGTTTTTTCCGGTGTCGTTATCCGGATTTATCGGCGTACTGGCTGTCGATGCGGGTGAGTACTGCCCCCATCATGCGCTCGATATCGCCGCGTATCATGGTCGTGCCCAACATGCCGGGCACATAGAAGCCCGGCATCAGCCGGCTGGAAAAGACGATGCGCGTGCCGCCCGTCTCGGGGATGGGATACAGATTCCAGCGCGATTCGTAATGCCGCATGTCGCCCGAGATCAGGGCGATATCGATGGCCGTGAACGGTGTTTCCGTGGCCCGCACCACCAGGTGGATGGGGTGGTTCATGAACAGGAAGCGCGCCATGCCCTGCTGCTCGATGATGACTTCATTGCCGTTGCGCGACAGCACGCGGCAGGAGCTGAGGTCGGGCACGAATTCATGCATGCGCTCGTACGTGGTCAGGGTCTTCCAGACGGAGGCCGGCGGCGCCTGCACGCTGCCGCTGGCATCGACTTCATACATGCGCTGCCCGTCGACCTCGATACGCTTGACGTCGACCTTCAGCCTGTCCAGGCGTGTCGCCTGTGCCAGCGCGGTCGCGGGGACGGCGCACAGCATCAGCAGGCAAAGGAAGAGTCGCGTCATGCACCTAGCCTACGGGAAACTTGCCCCCGGCACAAGCTGTACGCATCGCCGGCCCGTGCGCCGGGCGATTTAGAACTCCCGGTCTAGAGAAATACGCTGCGGCGAGCGGCAATGCTTGCTACCGTACGGCCTGCATACCACCTCTACCGGACCGATCACCATGACTGCCTATCCCCATCTGCTGGCCCCGCTCGACCTGGGTTTTACCTCTTTGCGCAACAGAGTCATCATGGGGTCCATGCACACGGGCCTGGAAGACCGCTTTTACCATTATGGCAAGCTGGCCGCGTTTTACCGCGAACGGGCGCGCGGTGGCGTGGGGCTGATCGTCACGGGCGGCATCTCGCCGAACCGCCAGGGATGGCTGCTGCCGTTCGGCGGCACGCTCAATTTCCTCGGCGACGTGCCGAATCACCGCAAGGTGACGCGCGCCGTGCACGAGGAGGGCGGCAAGATCGTCATGCAGATCCTGCATGCGGGCCGCTATGGCTATCAGCCGTTCGTCGTCTCGGCGTCGGCGAAGAAATCGCCGATCTCGCCATTCCGGCCCCGTCCCCTGAGCGAACGGGGCATCGAGCGCACCATCTGCGACTACGTGCGCTGCGCGCGCCTGGCGCAAAAGGCCGGCTATGACGGCATCGAAGTGATGGGCAGCGAGGGCTACCTGTTGAACCAGTTCCTGTGCGCGCGCACGAATCTGCGCCAGGACCGCTGGGGCGGCACGATCGAGAACCGCATGCGCCTGCCCGTGGACATCGTGCGCCGCATCCGCGCCGCCGTCGGCCCCAACTTCATCATCATGTACCGCCATTCCCTGCTCGACCTGGTCGAGGGCGGCAATACCTGGGACGACGTGGTGACGGTGGCCAAGGCCCTGGAACACGCCGGTGTGACCATTCTGAATACGGGTTTCGGCTGGCATGAGGCCAGAGTCCCCACCATCGTCACGTCCGTGCCGCGCGCCGCCTTCGCTTCCGTGGCGGGCCGGCTGCGCCGCGAAGTCAATATCCCCGTGGTGGCGTCGAACCGCATCAACATGCCGCACGAAGCGAACGCCATCCTGGAACGCGGTGACTGCGACCTGGTATCGATGGCGCGGCCTTTCCTGGCCGACCCGTTTTTTGTCGCCAAGGCCGCCGCAGGCCGCGCCGACGAAATCAACACCTGCATCGGCTGCAACCAGGCGTGTCTCGACCATACGTTTGCCAACAAGCGCGCCAGTTGCCTGGTCAACCCGCGCGCCTGCCATGAAACGGAACTCGTCTACGCGAAAAAGGCCGTGCCGCG
Source organism: Janthinobacterium sp. PLB04 (assembly GCF_021165895.1). Lineage (NCBI taxonomy): Bacteria > Pseudomonadati > Pseudomonadota > Betaproteobacteria > Burkholderiales > Oxalobacteraceae > Janthinobacterium > Janthinobacterium sp. PLB04. Next base: position 480,615 of record NZ_CP088968.1, read on the forward strand.
CCGGGTGGCCGTCGTTGGCGCCGGGCCGGCCGGCCTGTCCGCCGCCTGCGTGGCGGCCGAATGCGGGCACGAGGTGACCTTGTTCGATAGCAGCGACAGTGTCGGCGGCCAGTTCAAGGTGGCGATGCAGATACCGGGCAAGGAAGAATTTACGGAAACCATCCGCTACTTTGCCCGCCGGCTGGCGCTGCTGGAAGTCAAGCTGTGCCTGGGCCAGCGCGTGACGCGCGACCAATTGCTGGCGGGCGGCTATGACGACGTCATCGTCGCCACCGGCATCAAGGTGCGCCTGCCGGCCATTCCCGGCATCGAGCACCCGAAAGTGCTGTCGTATCTGGATGTGCTGCAAGCCAAGAAACCCGTCGGCGCGCGCGTGGCCATCATCGGCGCGGGCGGCATCGGCTTTGACGTGGGGGAGTATTTGCTGCACGACCCGGCGCACCCGCTGCCGCAATCCGTGGCGACGTGGGCGGGCGAGTGGGGCGTGGACTTGAATGCGGCCACGGGTGGCGGCCTGGTGGCGCCCGTGGCTCCTGCTCCCGTGCGGCAGATTTTCCTGTTGCAGCGCAAGACGTCGAAAGTGGGCGCGGGCCTGGGCAAGACCTCGGGCTGGGTGCACCGCGCGGCACTGGCGAGAAACGGCGTGGCCATGCTGGCCGGCGTGAGCTACGACAAGATCGACGAGCAGGGCTTGCACATCACCGTGGGCGGCGAGCAGCGCCTGCTGGCGGTGGACAATGTGGTCATCTGCGCGGGCCAGGACAGCTTGACGGAACTCATGCCGGAAATGGGCAAGGATGGCAAGCCGCTGGCCGCAGGCGGCCCCCGTTTCCATAAGATCGGCGGCGCCGCGCTGGCGGCCGAACTCGACGCCAAGCGGGCGATACGGGAAGGCGCGGAACTGGCCGCCAGTTTATAACCCGGAAAAAACTGGGGTCGGACCCTGAGGGTCCGACCCCGGCATTTGCATGGGCTAGAGGTTCGGTATCAAAGAACCTTAATGGCCATGCCCCTTCTTCGCCGCATCAAAACTCTGCAGCACGTGCTCGGCCATGCCATTCGCCAACTCGTGCTCGCCGATAAACACCTTGCCCGCGTTTTCCGCGCGCAGCAATTCCGCCTCTTCCTCGCTGTGCGTGCGCACCACCGTCATGATGGAGGGGTTCAGCGCGCGCGCCGTCTCGATCATGGCGCGCACGTGGAAGGTATCGGGCGTGGCGATGACGAGCATGGTGGCGTGCGTGATGTGCGCCTGGATCAGCACGGCCGGTTCGCCCGCATTGCCGGCCACGGCCGGGATACCCTGCTTGCGCAGCTGGTCGACAATTTCGCGGTTTTCCTCGGCCACGACGAAGTGGATGCCCCGTTCCATCAGGGCGGCGGCGATGCGCCGGCCCACGCGGCCATAGCCGACCAGGACGATCTGGCCCGACAGTTTTTCCTGCGGCACCGTCATCGGCAGCTCGGCCAGCGGGTCGGTGGTGCGTTCGAACTTGCGCGCGAAATCGCTGTTGCTCATCACGCGCAGCAGCGGCTTGGCCATGCTGAACACGAGCGGATTGAGGGCGATGGACAGGATGGCGCCAGCCAGGATCAGGCTTTGGCCTTCCTGCGGCATCAGGCCCAGCGACAGGCCCAGGGCGGCCAGGATGAACGAGAACTCGCCGATCTGCGCCAGGCTGGCCGAGACGATGATGGCCGTTTTCGGCGGATAGCGCAGCGCCATCACGAGCAAGAAGGCGGCGATCGACTTGCCGAAGATAATGATGGCGCACACGGCCAGCACTTGCAGGGGCTTCTCGATGAGGATGTTCGGCTCGAACAGCATGCCGACGGAAACGAAGAACAGCACGGCAAACGCGTCGCGCAGGGGCAGCGACTCTTCCGCGGCGCGGTGGCTGAGTTCCGATTCGCGCAGCACCATGCCGGCGAAGAAGGCGCCCAGCGCGAAGGACACGCCGAACAGCTTGGTCGACGCATAGGCGATGCCAACGGCGGCGGCGATCACGCACAGGGTGAACAGCTCGCGCGAACCGGTGCGCGCCACCTGCCACAAAATCCACGGGAACAGCTTGCGGCCGACCACCAGCATGAAGACGATGAAGCCGGCCACTTGCCCCAGGGTAATGGCCAGGGTTTGCCACAGGCTGACGGCCTCGGCATCCGGTGCGACCTTGCCGCCCAACACGCCGGCAAACGCCGGCAGCAGCACGAGCACCAGCACGGTGACGAGGTCTTCCACCACCAGCCAGCCAACGGCGATGCGCCCATTCAGCGAGTCGAGGATGCCCCGTTCTTCCAGCGCGCGCAGCAGCACCACGGTACTGGCCACGGACAGGGCCAAGCCGAAGATCAGCCCGCCACCGAGGGTCCAGCCCCACCAGTGGGCCAGGCCCATGCCCATCGCCGTGGCGACGCCGATCTGCAGGATGGCCCCAGGCAGCGCGATCTTGCGCACGTCCCACAAATCTTCGATGGAAAAGTGCAGGCCGACACCGAACATCATCAGCATCACCCCGATTTCCGCCAATTGCCCGGCTATTTCCGCATCCGCCACAAAACCGGGCGTGGCCGGTCCGATGATGATGCCGGCGGCCAGATAGCCGACCAGGGCCGGCAGTTTCAGGCGCGCGGCGATGAAGCCGAAGATGAGGCCGAACCCTAGGGCGGCGGCGATGGTGGTGATCAGGCTGATGTCATGGGGCATGCGTGTGGGGTTCCTTATGGGACGTGCGGATGGAAAAAGATGTTGCTCAGCGACCAAGTATAAACGCATCAAAGCCCCTGCCGGAAGGTTCCTGCGGCTTTATTGCAAAAAACCTGTGCACTATCTTCGTCCAGGTGGCCACGAACGCATGTCATCCACCCGGATCTTCTCCTAATTCAAGGATTCCACCCTATGCCACCCCGTGTCTTTACACCTTGCGCACGATCACGCAGCCGATGGAATAACCGGCGCCGAACGAGCAGATGACGCCCGTGGCGCCCGCCGCCATATCATCCTGATACTTATGGAAGGCGATGATGGAACCGGCCGACGAGGTGTTGGCGTAGGTGTCGAGGATCACGGGCGCTTCGTTGGCTTCCGCATCGCGGCCCAGGATCAGGCGCGCGATCAGCAGGTTCATGTTCAGGTTAGCCTGGTGCAGCCAGTAGCGGCTCACTTGCGCCACTTCCACGCCGGCCTTGGCCAGGGTCGCCTTGATCATCTCGGCCGCCATCGGGCACACTTCCTTGAAGACCTTGCGGCCTTGCTGGCGGAACAGCTTGTCGGCCTGGCCCACGCCGGACTCGTCAAAACGGTTGAGGAAGCCGAAATTGTTGCGGATGGCGTTAGAGAAGCGCGTTTTCAGTGCCGTGCCGATGATCTCAAACTGGTGCTTGGACACGGCCGTGTCTTTCGCTTCCACGATGATGGCCGTGCAGGCGTCGCCGAAAATGAAATGGCTGTCGCGGTCGCGCCAGTTCAGGTGGCCGCTGGTGATTTCGGGATTCAACACCAGCACGGCGCGCGCCTGGCCGCTTTGCACGGCGGCCACGGCTTGCTGGATGCCGAAGGTGGCGGACGAGCACGCCACGTTCATGTCAAAACCATAACCGTCGATGCCCAGCGCATCCTGCACTTCCACGGCCATGGCCGGGTAGGCGCGCTGCATATTGCTGCAAGCCACCAGTACCATGTCGATATCGGCTGGCGTGCGGCCCGCGCGCGCCAAGGCGTCGCGCGCGGCGGCAACCGCCATTTCCGCTTGCAGGGACAGTTCGTCATCGCCCCGTTCCGCGATGCGCGAGACCATGCGCGCCGGGTCGAGGATGCCTTCCTTTTCCATCACGAAGCGCGACTTGATGCCGGACGCCTTTTCGATGAAGGCCACGCTCGACAGGTCCAGCGCCGTCACTGTGCCCGCGGCGATCGCGTCGGCGTTGTCGGCATTGAACTTTTCCGCGTAGGCATTGAAGCAGGTGACCAGCTCTTCGTTGGAGATCGAAAATGGCGGCGTGTACAGTCCGGTACCGCTGATGACGACTTGTTTCATGGTTAAGCTTTCAAATTTGGCAATCGGCGCGATGCCGATAAGTGAAGCAAATTTTACACAAACGGGCTCGACTGTAGAGAGTTTCGTGTTGCGGGGCGGGGCGATGTGTGGCGGAAGATTGATTTTTGTCGCGTGGACGGGTGACCGGGGGGCATTGCGCCCCCCTGTGATGCTGGCGCTGCTGCTTATTTCTTCTGTTCTTTCTTGACGTCGGCCTGCACCACCACGGGTTCGGCCTTGGCCAGTTGCACCGGCAAGCCCTTCAGGTGGTTCAGCGCCTGGTGCAATTGAAAATCGTCCTTGCTGCCAAATTCCAGCGGCTTGCGGGTCTTTTCCAGGGCGATGATGCGCAATTGCTCTTCCATCTCGTCGTTGACGGGCGCGGCCTTGGCGCTTTCTTGGTCGCGGTCGTTGCTCAGGTGCTTGGTCAGGTCCGCTTCGCGGATGCGCAAGCCGTTGAGGCCGTCGCCGTCCGCATTTTCATCGACCAGCAGGTCGGGCACGATGCCCTTGGCCTGGATCGAGCGGCCGTTCGGAGTGTAGTAGCGGGCCGTCGTCAGCTTGACGGCCGTGTCGGCTGTCAGCTGGCGGATGGTTTGCACGGAACCCTTGCCGAAGGTTTGCGTGCCGATGATGGTGGCACGCTTGTAATCCTGCAGGGCGCCGGCGACGATTTCCGAGGCCGAGGCCGACCCCGTGTTGACGAGCACCACCAGCGGCACTTTCTTGATGGCGGCCGGCAATTTCGCCAAGGCATCGCCTTCCGAACGGAAGGTATAGTATTCGGCGCGGCCGTAGAACACCTGTTTCGAATCCGGCAACTGGCCATTCGTCGAGACGATGGCCGCGTCCTTCGGCAGGAAGGCGGCCGAGACGCCGATGGCGCCTTGCAGCACGCCGCCTGGATCGTTGCGCAGGTCCAGCACCATGCCCTTGATGTTCGGGTCTTGCTTGTATAACGCCGTGATCTGCGCGGCCATGTCGTCGACGGTCGGTTCCTGGAATTGCGACACGCGCAACCAGGCGTATCCAGGCTCGACGATCTTCGCCTTCACGCTCTTCTGGTGGATTTCCTCGCGCGTGATGGTGAAGGCCAGCGGTTGCGGTTCATCTTTGCGGGCAATCGTCAGCGACACCTTGGTGCCCGGTTCGCCGCGCATGCGCTTGACGTTGTCGTCCAGGCTGACGCCTTTCACGGGCTGGCCATCGAGGCGGGTGATCAGATCGCCGGCCTTGATGCCGGCGCGGTAGGCGGGAGAATCTTCAATGGGCGAGACGATCTTGATGTAGCCGTCTTCGCTGAGGCCGATTTCAATGCCCAGGCCGACGAACTTGCCTTCGGAGCCTTCGCGCAGCTCGGCGTAGGCTTTCTTGTCCAGGTAGGCGGAATGGGGGTCGAGCGAGGCGACCATGCCGGAAATGGCGTCTTCCAGCAGTTTCTTGTCTTCGACGGGTTCCACGTAATCGGACTTGATCAGGCCAAATACGTCGGCCAGCTGACGCAGCTCTTCCAGCGGCAGGGGCGGCTCGACGGTTTTTTGCGCCATGGCGGAAAATTGCAGCGACACGGCGACGCCGGCCACCACGCCCAGGCCGATCAAGCCGGTATTTTTGAGTTTGCCCATCATTGCACCTTTGCAGCTAGCGTGTCTTGCACAAGCGCCAGTCCCCGTGGAGCGGCGCTTTCCTGAAAGTATAGACCTGAATCTCTGCCGGCGTGGGCCGGCCGTGGAAAAAGCATGCCTGGGCCCAGTCTACGCGCGAAAACGGGGCTGTCAGCTTGCCATATGTTGCGGTTTTGTATGCGATGTATAGTTACTCTTGAGGGGAGTAAGCATTTGTAAGAGTCGAAAAAAAGCGTGTGCGGCGGCTCTATAGTGGACTCGCATTCTCGACCCGAAGTGGTTTTGCCTGCGTCTGCGGACGCAGGCTTTTTTTTATCCGGAGCCCCCATGACCTCGTTGACCTTTTCCCCCGCCGTGCGCCGTCTCGGCCTGGCCTTGCTGCTGGGTACCACCGCCTTGACCGCTTCGGCCGTGCCGATTGCCGAGATGCGCCTGGAAGACTTGTTGCCGATGGCGCCCGATTTCAAGACGGAATTGAAGCTCAATGCGAATCAAACCACCTTGTGGCAGCAGGTGGAAGGGAAATCGCGCCAGCTGTTGCGCGAACGCAAGGCGCGCCGCGAACGCCTGCAAGCGGGCGTGACGCAGGGTTTGCAGGCGCCGCGGCTGGAGTTGCGCGACTTGCTCGCCGGCCTGGACACGGAAAGCACGCAGAGCCTGGCCGAAGAAAAGCAGTTGCGCGAATGGTGGCTGAGCGTCAACGACGCCCTCGACGAAAACCAGCGCCAGATGGTGGCCCAGTTCATCGCCGGCCAGATGGCGCGCGTGATGGATGCCGCCGCGCCCCGCAGCGAATCGCGCGGCGCGCCCGGTGGCGAGCATGGCGGGCGCAAGGGCGGCATGGGAGGCGCGGGCGTGAGCATGGGCAGCGGGGGCGCGGGCATGACGCTGCCCGGCAACTGAGGGTAAGCAGGGGGCAGGCGCGGGGGGCAACCAAGGGGCAAGGATGGTCAAAAGGCATGCTTGCGTGCTACATTCCTGCAGCGCCTGGCGCGGCAGGCTATCCGCCCGAAGCTATCCGCCCGGTCTTTTTGACATGCCCCATAAGGACAATCCGTGAATCGCTATCTCTTGAGCAGTCTGACCCTGACCCTGTTGGCTGCGTTTGCCCATGCCGCCGAACCCGTATCCGCCGCTGCCGCCCCGACCGTGGCGCCCGGCGTCGCACCTTCCGCACCTGCCACCGCCGGCGTCGTTTCCGGTATCGATGTGCAGTACATCGACCCCGCCGTGCGCGTGCAGGACGATTTCTTCACCCATTTGAATGGCAAGTGGCTGGCCACGGCCGAGATTCCTGCCGACAAGTCGAGCTGGGGTTCGTTCGCCAAGCTGCGCGATGACACCACGCCGCAGTTGCGCGGCATCATCGAAGCCACGCAAAAGGACAAGAACAGGAAGGCCGGTTCCGAAGCGCAGAAAATCAGCGACCTGTACGCCAGCTACATGGATGAAGCCAAGCTCGAGTCGCTGGGCACGAAGCCGCTGGCCGGCGAACTGAACCGCATCCGCTCGCTGCGCGACAAGAAGGGCGTGCCGGCCCTGATCGCTCACCTGAGCCAGACGGGCGTGGCGACCCCGTACGCCGTCTACGTGGGCCAGGATGCGCGCGCCTCGACGAAATATGCGGCGTATGTGAGCCAAAGCGGCCTGGGCATGCCAGACCGCGACTACTACCTGGAAGCCAAGCAGGCTGGCGTCAAGGAAAAATACCAGGCGCACGTGGAAAAAATGCTGGCCATGGCGGGCGACAAGAACGCCGCCGCCCGCGCCAAGGCTGTCGTTGCGCTGGAAACGGCTCTGGCCGAAGTGCAATGGACCAAGGTCGAGAACCGCGACCCCGTCAAACGCTACAACAAGACCGACATCAACAAGCTGAACGACCTGACGCCGGGCTACGACCTGAAGTCCGGCCTGGCCGCCCTGGGCATCGCCAACAAGGTCGACTACGTGATCGTCAACCAGCCGAGCTACCTGGCCGGCTACAACAAGGTGCTCGCGTCTGCCGACCTGGATACCCTGAAAGCGTATTTCGAATGGCAGTTGCTGCGCAGCTATGCCAGCTACCTGTCGAAAAACTTTGTCGATGAAAGCTTTGCCTTCTACGGCACGGTGCTCAGCGGCGTGACGGAAAACCAGCCGCGCTGGAAGCGTGGCGTGGGCGCCGTCGAAGGCGTGCTGGGTGAAGCCGTCGGCAAACTGTATGTCGCGCAATACTTCCCGGCAGAACGCAAGGCGCACATGCAGGAGCTGGTGAAAAACGTGCTGGCCGCCTACAAGGACAGCATCGATACCCTGGACTGGATGAGCCCGGAAACCAAGAAGGAAGCGCAAGCCAAGCTGGCCAAGTTCACGCCGAAGATCGCGTATCCGAACAAATGGCGCGATTACACGAAGCTGCAAATCGTCCAGGGCGACCTGGTGGGCAACATGATGCGCGCCGCCAACTTCGGTTCCGCGCGCCAGGTGGCCAAGCTGGGCAAGCCGATCGACCGCGAAGAGTGGGGCATGACGCCGCAAACGGTGAATGCCTATTACAGCTCGACGATGAATGAAATCGTCTTTCCCGCGTCCATCCTGCAGCCGCCGTTCTTTGACGCCAACGCGGACGACGCCGTCAACTATGGCGCCATCGGCGCCGTCATCGGGCATGAAATCAGCCACGGCTTCGACGACAAGGGCAGCCAGTCCGATGGCGACGGCAACCTGCGCGACTGGTGGACCCCGGCCGACCGCAAGAATTTCGCTGCCAAGGCCGACGCGCTGACCAAGCAATATGACGGTTACAGCCCCTTGCCGGGCTACCACGTCAACGGCGCCCTGACCCTGGGCGAGAACATCGCCGACAACTCGGGCGTGGCGATCGCCTACAAGGCCTATAAAATCTCGCTGGGCGGCAAGCCGGCGCCCGTGCTGGACGGCTTGACGGGCGACCAGCGCTTCTACATGGGCTTTGGCCAGGTGTGGCGCAGCAAGATGCGCGAAGCGCAGCAGATCGTGCAGATCAAGACCGACCCGCATTCGCCGGGCCAGTACCGCGCGAATGGCACCATGGTCAACCAGCCTGGCTTCTACGAAGCGTTTGGCGTGAAACCGGGCGACAAGATGTATGTCGCTCCGGAAAACCGCGTCATCATCTGGTAAGCGCTGTCGCAATGAAAACGTAATCCTGTAGCAACAAAAAAGGCCACTTGCGTGGTCTTTTTTGCATTCTGGCCAAAGTTCTTTCTGTCATTTCGGCCGGTATGCTACAGTCAAAAACCGGGCCAGAAGCCTTGGGCCTTCTGACCCTTATATTCCACACAATACAATATTGAGGACAACCGTGAATCGTTATTTGTTAAGTGCATTGACCCTGAGTTTGCTGGCCGGCGTGTCCGGCATGGCTGGTGCCGCTGATGCGGCCAAGAAAGCCGCTCCCGCCACGGCCGTTGCTGCTGCGGCGCTGACGTCCGGCATCGCCGTCGAATACGTCGATCCTGCCGTGCGCGCGCAGGACGATCTGTTCCAGCACCTGAATGGCAAATGGCTGGCGGAAACCGTGATTCCTGCCGACAAGTCGAGCTGGGGCAGCTTTGCCAAGCTGGCCGACGATACGCAAACGCAGCTGCGCGGCATCGTCGAAGGCGCTGCCGCCGACAAGGCCCGCGCGGCCGGTTCGAATGCCCAGAAGATCGGCGATTTCTATAACAGCTTCATGGATGAAGCCAAGCTGGAAAGCCTGGGCCTGACCCCCTTGAATGCGGAGCTGGCGAAGATCGCCGCGCTGCAGGACAAGGCGGAATTGCCTGCCGTAATCGCCCATTTCAGCAAGCTGGGCGTGACCTCGCCTTACGACTTCGGCATTCACCAGGACGCCAAGGATTCCACCAAATACGTGGCCGACATCGTGCAAAGCGGCCTGGGCTTGCCTGACCGCGACTACTACCTGGAAGCAGGCAAGGCCGACACGCGCGCCAAATACCTGGCCCACGTGGAAAAAATGCTGAGCCTGGCCGGCGACGCGAACGCTGCCGCCAACGCGAAAGCCATTGTGGCGCTGGAAACGGAACTGGCCAAGGCGCAATGGAGCAATGTGCAGAACCGCGACCCCGTCAAGACCTACAACAAGGTGGAACTGGCGAAACTGGCCGCCGTGGCGCCAGGCTACGACTGGGCCCGCTACCTGAAGGATACGGGCATCGCCGGCAAGGTCAATTACGTGATCGTCAGCCAGCCCAGCTACCTGAAGGGTTTTGCCGAGATCGCCAACAAGACCCCGCTGGAGACGTGGAAAGCGTATTTCCAGTGGCATTTGCTGCACGCTAACGCCGGCTACCTGCCGAAAGCGTATGTCGATGAAAACTTTGCTTTCTATGGCACCACCCTGACGGGCGTGACGGAAATGCGTCCGCGCTGGAAACGCGGCGTGGGTGCCGTCGAAGGCGCGCTGGGCGAAGCCGTGGGCCAGCTGTACGTGGAGCAGTATTTCCCGGCCGAGCGCAAGGTGCGCATGGAAGCGCTGGTGAAAAACCTGATGACGGCCTACAAGCAAAGCATCGACAAGCTCGACTGGATGAGCCCTGTCACCAAGAAACAGGCGCAGATCAAGCTGGCCAAGTTCACCACCAAGATCGGCTATCCGAACAAATGGCGCGATTACTCGGGCCTGACGGTGGCGTCGGACGATTTGATCGGCAACATCCAGCGTTCGCATTTGCTCAACTACAACCGCGAATTGAATAAGCTGGGCCAGCCTATCGACCGCGACGAGTGGGGCATGACGCCGCAGACCGTGAACGCCTATTACAACCCGGAACTGAACGAAATCGTTTTCCCGGCCGCCATCCTGCAAGCGCCGTTCTTCGACGCCAACGCGGACGACGCCGTCAACTATGGCGCCATCGGCGGCGTCATCGGCCATGAAATCAGCCACGGCTTCGACGACCAGGGCGCCCAGTACGACGGCGACGGCAACCTGCGCGACTGGTGGACCAAGGCCGACCATAAAAACTTCGCCAAGAAAACCAAGCAATTGGTGGCACAGTACAACAGCTTCAGCCCCGTCAAGGGCCACTTCGTCAACGGCGAACTGACCCTGGGCGAAAACATCGCCGACAATTCCGGCGTGGCGATCGCGTATAAGGCGTACAAATTGTCGCTGAACGGCAAGCAAGCTCCCGTCATCGATGGTTTCACGGGCGAGCAGCGCTTCTACGCGGGCTTTGCCCAGGTCTGGCGCATGAAGATGCGCGAAGCGCAGCAACTGGTCTTGCTGAAAACGGACCCGCACTCGCCAGGCCAGTTCCGCGCCAATGGCACCATGCGCAACCAGCCCGGCTTCTACCAGGCCTTCGACGTGAAACCGGGCGACAAGATGTATCTGCCGCCGAAAGACCGCGTCATCATGTGGTAACAGCAGTTCTGACGCGCTAGTACCGAGCCGCCCCGCATCAAGCCGGGCGGCTTTTTTACGCCGTGTGATCTGGCGCAAACTGCGGGTAAAAAAAAACCGCCCATCCGGGCGGTTCCTTGCTACTGCGAGCTGCTTACTTGGCAGGTTCCGCGGCTGGTGCGGCAGCGGCTGGTGCCGGCACTTCCGGTTCCTTGAACTTGCCGCCCGACGCATTGGCAATGTAGACGACGGCGCGCGCCACTTCCACATCGTCGAGGTCGGGATTGCCGCCCTTGGCCGGCATCGCGCGCAAGCCTTCGATGGCGTGTTTCAGGACCGTATCGTAGCCCTGGGCCAGGCGGGCCGACCAGCCGCCCGCATCGCCAAACTTCGGCGCACCGGCCACGCCGGCGCCATGGCAAGCCACGCAGGTCGCCGTGTAGACGGCTTCGCCGCTTTGCAGCACTTTCGGACCGCTGGCATCCTTGAAGGTGAAGCCGGCATTGGCAACCGGACTCAAGCGCTCGGCAATGGCTTCCGGCGACTGGCTGTCCGTACCGGCGCCCGTCAGTTTTTGCGCCGTGACGAACTGCACCAGCAGGATGATGCCGATGACGGTGATGAGGAAGAAGCCAGCTACGGCGGCAAGCAATTGTTTAGGCGTTTTGATCGCTGATTGTTGTTCGTTATGTGCGTCGCTCATGATGTCCTTAGTCCAGATTTGAAACTGATGGCCGTGTAAGGTAGCATTTTTACATGCCTGGATGTAAACCTTTATGAAACCCACAATTATAGGCACAAAAATTGAGCAGTGACATGCAATTGCCAGCGATACGACAGTTTCCGTAGACGTAGGTAAAGAAAAACGGTATCCTTCGCATCACTTCAGAAATTCCCCCTACGCGGCTGTAGCTCAGTGGATAGAGTATTGGCCTCCGAAGCCAAGGGTCGTGGGTTCGATCCCCGCCAGCCGCACCAGACAAATCAAGACTCCCGTTTTATCCAGCCAGCATTGCCATGCGGCTGCATGCCGTGTTCTCCATTGTGATTTCAACCCGGCAGGGACTGCGACGCTGCGCAGCGTGCGAATCCAATACCTCCACACCTTCGTGCGAGAACGACGCTTGCCTCGGCACGCGACTGTTTCTGCTTGCCATGGGCACCTGTGCCGCCACATGTCGATAATGCCACTTTTTTGTGCGCCCCCTTCCGAAAACGCCCCTGACGCCTCTGCCGTTGTCCGTTTGCAACCTCCAAAGTCCGCTAACCGCCGATATCAAAATTGATATCGAAACAGTGGAAAAATTGATTGGAGAGATTATCGCCCAGCCCCTAAGATAAACGCCGAGCATGCGAACGACATGCAAGCAGCACAAAAAATATCAATACAATATCTGGAGATTCATGATGCGCAACGCCACCGGCCCGCTCGCGGCCACTTCCCCTCGTCCATTCACCTTGAAGGAAGCCGTTGCGGCATTGGCCGGTATTGGCCTGCTGAGCACGGCTTCGGTATGGGCGCAGGAGGCGGTGGTGGCCGATGCCAGTGCCGAGCCTGCTGCGGAAGTGTCGGTCGTGACCGTCAGCGGCGTGCGCCGTTCGGCGCAAAATTCGCAGCAGATCAAGATGCGCTCGGACCAGGTCATCGATTCCATCGTCGCCGACGACATCGGCAAATTCCCTGATAACAATGTGGCCGAAACCCTGGCGCGCATTTCCGGCATCCAGATCCGCCGCGATTCGGGCGAGGCCAGTGCTGTCATGATCCGCGGCTTGCGCGATGTCACGACCCTGCTCAATGGCCGCGAACTGTTCACCACCACGGGGCGCTACGTCAACCTGGCCGACATTCCCGCCACCATGCTGCAGCGCGTGGACGTGTACAAATCGCAGGGCGCGGACCAGGTCGAAGGCGGTGTGGCCGGCATCATCGACGTGCGCACCAACCGCCCGTTCGACTTCAAGGAGTTCACGGCCAGCGTGAACACGCGCGCCGTCTACAGCGACAAATCGAAAGCCACGGACCCGAACATCAGCGGCATGGTGGCGAACCGCTGGAAGACGGGCATCGGCGAAGTGGGCGCGCTGCTGGGCTTGTCGCAGCAGCAGCACCGTTACCACGAAGAACGCGCATTCAATACGGCGCCCGTGGATAAAAGTTTCCTGTTGCCCGGTTTGACGGGGCCGGACCAGGTGGGCTTGCTGCCGATCAAGGGCGACCGCCGCCGCACCACCGCCAATGCCGTGCTGCAATGGCGTCCGAACGCCGACGTCGAGCTGTATGCGGAAGGCATGGCCACGCGTTTCCTGCTCGATGCCGAGTCCGACTACTTTGTCGGCTTGCCATGGTGGGGCACGCCCGTGTCGGCTACAAAGATTCCCGGCACCGACCAGCTGCAAACGCTCACTTCCACCAACGTCAACACCATCATGTCGACGCAGGCGAACAAGAACCAGACGAAGACGCATCAATTTGCCGTCGGTGGCTTGTGGGATATCAACCCGGAATGGCGTTTCACGTCGGAAGTGGCCAGCACCAAAAGTACCTATGCCTGGCGCAACCCGATTCTCGATGCGATTACCGTCGTGCCGAATGCCCGCATCAATACCAACCAGAATGGCACCTTGCACGTCGACTACACGGGCATCGATTTGCAAGACCCGTCGAATTACTATCTGAAGGGCTTTTTCGACCGCTACGGCCGTGACCAGGGCAGCTCGAACGACTTGCGCGCCGACCTGGCGTACACACCCAGTGCCGGCGGCATCTTCAAGGAAATCAGCGTCGGCCTGCGCGGCGTGAAGCGCGAAGCCGAATCGATCAAGAGTTTCGAGGGCAATGCGGAAGCACCGGACGTGTCCGGCGCAGCGTTTCCGTTTGGCCGCCAGAGCGTGACGTCGATTCCTGGCCTCAATTGTCTGTCGGAACCGATGTCCAGCGGCGGCCCCGACTATGGCTTGAAGCAGTGGTACACGCCATGCGCCAGCTTCCTGCTCAATAACACGGGCACCATCCGCCAAGCCGTCACGGGCAGCAGCGCGGCGCGCGCCATGGACCCGGGTTCGTTCTTCAAGGACACGGAAAAGACGTATTCCATCTATACCAAGGCGAAGATCGCCTTCAAGCTGGGCGCCTACCCTGTCGACGGCACCCTGGGCGTGCGCGTCGTGCGTACCGAGCAAAGCCTGCAAGGCAACAGTTCGCAAGATGGCGTCTACACGCCCGTCATCAGCGACACGGCCAGCACCGACGTGCTGCCGAGCGTGGCCCTGAAAATCAAGCTGCGTTCGGACCTGGTCGGCCGCTTCGCTGCCGGCCGCACCATCAGCCGTCCGGGCTTTTCCCAGCTGAACCCGGGCGTGGCCCTGGTCAACTCGACGGAAACGGTGAAAGCGACGGGCGCGGGCGGCAATCCGAACTTGAAACCGGTGACGGGCGACAATGTTGACGCGGCACTGGAATGGTATTTCGCGCCAGCCGGTTCCGTGACGGCCACCGTGTTCCACCACAAGTTCGACGGCTATATCCAGCAACGCATTTCCAGCGAAACCATCGGTGGCAAGACCTATGACGTGGACCGCCCGTACAACACGGCCGCCGGCAAGCTGCAGGGCCTGGAAATTGGCTACCAGCAGTTTTATGACGGCTTGCCGGGCCTGTTGAGCGGCCTGGGCTTGCAGGCGAACGGCACCTACATGAGCGGCACCACCGACGACGAGACGGGCAGCCATGCCATCACGGGCGTGTCGCGCTATGCCTACAACCTGGTGCTGCTGTACGAAAAAGACGCGTGGTCGGGCCGCCTGGCCTACAACTGGCGCTCGAAATTCATCGACAGCTACAACCAGGGCGGCCCCGGCCTGGACTTGAAAGTGGCGCCGACGGCCCAGCTCGACGGTTCGCTGTCGTACAAGATCAACGACCAGTTCACGGTGACCCTCGATGGCAATAACTTGCTGGACACCAAGTTCAAGGATTACTGGAACGATCCGGGCGTGTATGCGCGCGATACGCGCCGCTATGACCGCACGGTAGGTCTTTCTTTACGCTGGAAAATGTAAGTTGATCGCACAGTAAACAATCAAGGGCGTTGCCATGGTTTCGGCCGGCAACGCCCCTGTCAGTTGGACAGTCACGCACGATTCATCATAAAAAGAATGGACGGAAAGCATGGAGACGCAAAAATTATCCACCGTTGAAAAGGTCGGCTTCGGCGCCGGCGACATGGCGCTCAATGTCGTCATCTCGTCGATGATGCTGATCATCACCTTTTTCTATACCGATATCTATGGCTTGAAAACCACCGACCTGGCCCTGCTGTTCGTGGCCGTGAAAGTCATCGGCGCCATCGCCGACCTGGTCATGGGCCAGATCACCGACCGCTACAGCTTTGCCTCGGGACGCTACCGGCCGTACCTGCTGTGGCTGGCCGTGCCGTATGGCGTCAGCGTCTTCTTTGTCTTCAGCACGCCCGAATGGCAGTATGACGCCAAGCTGATCTGGGCATATTCCACGTATATCCTGATGACCATCATGACGGCCGGCGTGGGCATTCCCTATATTTCCCTGATCAGCGGCTTGACCAGCGACCCGCAGGACCGCCTGTCGGCCAACGGCTACCGCCTGTTCTTCGCCAAGATCGGCGCCTTCATGGTGACCATCGTCGTGCCGGTCCTGTCGCAGCGCTGGGGCGGCGGCAACCCGGCCGTCGGCTACCAGGCGGCCATGGCCGTGATGGCCGTCATGGGCGTGGCCCTGTTCCTGTTCTGCTATTTCTCCACCACCGAAAGAGTCGTGCACGTGGTGGAAAAGCAATCGTTGCTGGCGCAATTGAAAGTGCTGCTGCGGAACGACCAGTGGCTGGTGCTGTGCGGCGTGTGCGTCACGGGCACCATCGGCTATGTGGTGCGCGGCTCCGTCGCCATTTATTACGCGAAATACTATCTGGGCGGCAGCACGGAAACGGTGGCCGCCTTCCTCACGACGGGCGTGGTGGCCGCCATCCTGGCCATGATCGCCTCGACCTGGATCACCAAGTTCTATTGCAAGGTGAAACTGTTCCGCTACACGCAGATCGGCGTCGCGCTGATCAGCCTGGCGATCTATTTCTTTGTAAAACCGAGCGACACCGTGCTGGCCTTCGCCCTGTATTTCCTGCTGTCCTTTGTGGTGGACTTGCATGCGCCCGTGTTCTGGTCGGCCATCGCGGAAACCATTGATTACGGTCAAGTCAAGACGGGCAAGCGCGTCTCCGGCTTCGCCTTTGGCGGCATTTCCGTCTGCCAGAAGGCAGGCATGGCGGTGGCGGGCGGTCTGGTGGGCGTGCTGCTGGCGTATTTCGACTACCAGCCCAACCATGAGCAAACGCAATTCGCCCTGAACGGCATCGCCCTGATGCTGTCGATCATCCCCGGCTTTTTCCACTTGCTGATGGGCTTGCTGATGTTCAAGTACCGCATCAGCGACAGCTATTACACGGGCGTGAAAACCGAAATGCACAAGCGTGGCTACGTCGCCGCATGAGGACACCTGAGCTAACCTACTGCGCGTCGGTATAGGCGGCCTGCGATGCTCACCGTACTAGAGTACGGTTGCGCTTCTTAGCCACCTCTCCCTTCCGCTCGCTACGGTTTTCTCAGGTGTTGTAAGGCAAACTAATTTTATCTAATGAAATGATTTGGAGTGCTTATGGTTGAAGTACTGAAACCGCTGATCGAACAGCGCGCCGACCCGCATATCTATCGCCACAGCGACGGCTATTATTACTTTACGGCCTCCGTGCCGCAGTACGACCGCATCGAGCTGCGCCGCGCCGACAGCATCGCCGGCCTGGCGGACGCGCAGACGGTCGACGTGTGGCACAAGCCGCAAACGGGGCCGTACAGCGAACTGGTATGGGCGCCGGAACTGCACTTCAACCAGGGCGCCTGGTATGTGTATTTCGCCGCCGCGCCGAGCCGCGAGATCAAACATAAATTGTTTCAGCACCGCATGTATGCGATCCGCAATACCAACGCCAATCCGCTCGAAGGCGAATGGGAATTCATGGGGCAGATCGACACGGGCATCGACACCTTTTGCCTGGACGCCACCACGTTTGAGCACGACGGCGTGCTGTATTACCTGTGGGCGCAGAAAGATGTCGCCATCGAGGGCAATTCCAACCTGTACATTGCGCCGATGGCCACGCCGTGGCAGCTGGCCGGCCCACCCGTGATGCTGAGCAAACCGGAATTCGACTGGGAAATCCGCGGCTTCTGGGTCAACGAGGGGCCGTCCGTGCTGAAACGCAACGGCAAGATCTTCATCAGCTATTCGGCCAGCGCCACCGATGAAAACTACGCGATGGGGCTGCTGTGGGCCGACGAGTCCGCCGACTTGCTCGACCCGTTTTCATGGAGCAAGTCGCCCGAGCCCGTGTTTGCCACCTGCTATGAGCACGGCATCTACGGTCCCGGCCACAACAGTTTCACGACGGCCGACGACGGCGACGGCGTATTGCTGGTGTACCATGCCCGCACCTACACGGAAATCGTCGGCGACCCTCTGTGGAACCCGGATCGCCACACGTTTGTCAAACCGCTGCGCTGGGATGCGCAAGGCATGCCCGTGTTTGGCCGCTCATCGACCCTGTAACGTTACGGACCCGACGCCATGACCCCAGTTGATTCTGTTTCAGTGACGCAAGCGCCGTTCGGCATCCTGCCCGATGGCCAGCACGTCAGCGTATTTACCCTGACGAACCGCCAGGGCATGCAAGTCAAGGTGCTCGACTTTGGCGCCATCATCAGCGAAATCCACGTGCCGGACCGCGACGGCAGCTTTGCCGACGTGGTGCTCGGTTTCGAGCGCATCGAACCGTATCTGCACAACAGCGCTTTCCTGGGCGCCGTCATCGGCCGCTTCGGCAACCGCATCGCGCAGGGGCGTTTCAGCCTCGACGGCAAGGATTACCAGCTGGCCGTCAACAATGAGCCAAACCACTTGCATGGTGGTAATCAGGGCTTTCACCAGGTCATGTGGCAGGCCGAGCCGTTCACCAGGAATGATGTGGTCGGCGTCACGTTCACGCGCAGCAGCCCGCACGGCGAAGACGGCTACCCGGGCAAGCTGGATGTCACCGTCGTGTACGAACTGGACAACGACAATGCGCTGAGCCTGCGCTACCATGCCGTCACGGACCAGGCCACGCCCGTCAACCTGACCAACCACAGCTATTTTAATCTGGCGGGGCAGGGCGATATCCTCGGCCACGCGCTGTCCATCAACGCGGACCGCTACCTGCCCGTGGACGCGGGGTCGATCCCCACGGGTAAGCTGGCGGACGTGGCCGGCACGCCGTTCGACTTGCGCCAGAGCACCATCATCGGCGACAGCATCGCCCTGTCGCATGAGCAGCTGGGCATCGGCCGTGGCTATGACCATAACTTCGTGCTGAATCAACAGGCGGAGCGAGGGCTGAAGCTGGCCGCCACCGTACGCGATCCGCAATCGGGCAGGGTGATGCAGGTGTACACGCAGGAGCCCGGTGTCCAGTTTTATTCGGGCAATTTCCTCGACGGCAGCCAGCCCGGCAAGCTGCGCGCCAACAGCTATCGCAGCGCGCTATGCCTGGAAACCCAGCATTTCCCGGATTCGCCGAACCAGTCCCACTTCCCCAGTACCATTTTGCGGCCGGGTCAGGAGTATCGGACGCAAACCGTGTACCGCTTTTCCGCAGAGTAAGCACCCCGGCCAAAACAGCCTGCGCCCTGCCGCCACGTGCGCGCAGGGCGTTTTCATTGGGGGATGCTGATATCGTTTTCGATATCGGAACGCATTAAAAATTGATTGGAAAGGCATGGCAGGATTCTTTAGTATTCCAACATCGCTGCCCGGGCCGACGACATTAGATCCGGCATAGCACAACCAGGAGAATGGCATGTCTGAGACAAAAAAGAAGGTTGCCCTGCGCTCTGCCGAGTGGTTCGGCTCGCAGGACAAGAACGGCTTCATGTACCGCAGCTGGATGAAAAACCAGGGCATACCTGACCACGAGTTTCACGGCAAGCCGATCATCGGCATCTGCAATACCTGGTCCGAACTGACTCCCTGCAACGCCCATTTCCGTCAATTGGCCGAACACGTCAAGCGCGGCATCCTGGAAGCGGGCGGTTTCCCCGTGGAATTCCCTGTCTTCTCGAATGGCGAATCGAATTTGCGCCCGACGGCCATGCTGACGCGCAACCTGGCCTCGATGGATGTGGAAGAATCGATCCGCGGCAATCCGATGGACGCCGTCGTGCTGCTGGTCGGCTGCGACAAGACCACGCCAGCGCTGCTGATGGGCGCGGCCAGCGTCGACATCCCCACCATCGTCGTCAGCGGCGGCCCCATGCTGAACGGCAAGCTCAATGGCAAGGATATCGGTTCCGGTACGGCCGTGTGGCAGCTGCACGAGCAGATGAAGGCCGGTTCCATCACCTTGCACCAGTTCATGTCGGCTGAATCGGGCATGTCGCGCTCGGCCGGTACCTGCAACACCATGGGTACGGCCTCGACCATGGCCAGCATGGCCGAAGCGCTGGGCACGTCGCTGCCGCACAATGCCGCCATCCCCGCCGTCGATTCGCGCCGCTACGTGCTGGCGCATATGTCGGGCATCCGCATCGTCGAAATGGTGCACGAAGACCTGCGCCTGTCGAAAGTGCTGACGCGCGAAGCGTTTGAAAACGCCATCAAGGTCAACGCCGCCATCGGCGGCTCGACCAATGCCGTGATCCATTTGAAAGCGATTGCCGGCCGCATCGGCGTGCCGCTGGAGCTGGAAGACTGGACCAAGGTAGGCCGCGGCACGCCGACCATCGTCGACCTGCTGCCGTCGGGCCGTTTCCTGATGGAAGAGTTTTACTATGCGGGCGGCTTGCCGGCCGTGATACGCCGCCTGGGCGAGGGCGACTTGCTGCCGCACAAGAATGCGCTGACCGTCAACGGCAAGTCGCTGTGGGACAACTGCGTCGAAGCGCCGATCTACAACGATGAAGTGGTGCGCACCCTGGACAACCCGCTGCTGGCCGATGGCGGCATCTGCGTGCTGCGCGGCAACCTGGCACCGCGCGGCGCCGTGCTGAAACCGTCGGCAGCTTCGCCGCACCTGATGCAGCACCGCGGCAAGGCTGTCGTGTTCGAAGATTTCGAGCATTACAAGGCCCGCATCGTTGATCCGGATCTGGATGTGGATGCGAACTCCGTGCTGGTGATGAAGAACTGCGGTCCGAAAGGCTATCCGGGCATGGCTGAAGTGGGCAACATGGGCTTGCCGCCGAAACTGCTGGCGCAAGGCATCACCGACATGGTGCGCATCTCGGATGCGCGCATGAGCGGTACCGCCTACGGCACCGTCGTCTTGCACGTGGCGCCGGAAGCGATGGCGGGCGGCCCGCTGGGTATCGTGCGCGATGGCGACATGATCGCCCTCGATTGCCACAACGGCAGCCTGAATATCGACATCAGCGACGCGGAAATCGCCGAGCGCCTGGCGGCCCGCGAACTGGGCAGCGCGCCCGGGCCGAAGAGCGGCTACCAGCAGCTGTACATCGAACACGTGTTGCAGGCCGATGAAGGCTGCGATTTCGACTTCCTGGTCGGCAATCGCGGTTCCGCCGTGCCGCGCCACTCACACTAAGCGGAGAATCCCATGCTGTTGCTGCAATTTACGAATGAACACGGCGGCCGCCTGGTCGGCCTGCTGCAAGATGACCAGATCCGCGTCATCGAAGGCTACAACACGACGTATGCGCTGGCGCAAGACGCCATCCGCAAGAAGGTCAGCCTGGCGGAACTGGTCAATGCTACTGTCGGCAACACTACGCATTCCTATGCGGACGTGGCCGCCGGCGGCCGTGTGCTGCCGCCGCTGGACCACGCGGACGAAGCGCACTGCTACGTGACGGGCACGGGCCTGACCCACCTGGGCAGCGCCGGCGCGCGCGACGCCATGCACAAGAAGATCGGCGGCGACGCCGAGTCTTTGAGCGACTCCATGAAAATGTTCCGCCTGGGCGTGGAAGGCGGCAAGCCTGCCGCTGGCACGGCCGGCGCCCAGCCGGAATGGTTCTATAAAGGCGACGGCTCCATCGTGCGCGCCGGCGGCCAGCCGCTGCGCATGCCGGACTTTGCCCTCGATGGCGGCGAAGAGCCGGAAATCGCCGGCCTGTACGTGATCGGCGACGATGGCCAGCCCTACCGCGTCGGCTACGCCATCGGCAATGAATTCTCGGACCACATCACGGAACGCCAGAACTATCTGTACCTGGCCCACTCGAAACTGCGTGCCTGCAGCGTCGGGCCGGCCCTGCTGGTGGGTGAATTGCCCGCGCACATCGCCGGCGCCTCGCGCGTGCTCGATGCGGCTGGCAATGTGCGCTGGGAAAAGGCGTTTGTCAGCGGCGAAGAGAATATGTCGCACACGATTGCCAACCTGGAACACCACCACTTCAAGTATCCGCTGTTCAAGCGCCCTGGCGACGTGCATGTGCACTTCTTCGGTACGGCCACCCTGAGCTTTGCCGATGGCGTGAGCGTGGCGCCGGGCGAAACCTTTGAAATCGAAGCGCCGGCCTTTGGCCCTGCCTTGCGCAACCGCCTCGACGTCTTCCCAACCGAATTTGCGAAAGTGAGCACATTATGAGTTTCAATATCACCGGTGATGCATTGATCGGCGGCGTTGCCGTCCAGGGCAATGGCGGCTCCTTCCAAGCCTGGGATCCGGCCGCGCGCGCGCACATCGCGCCTGCCTTCCACATGGTTGACGTAGCGCAAATCGACGCAGCCTGCCGCCTGGCGCAAGCCGCGTTCGACCCGTTCCGTGCCACCACGGATGCGGAACGCGCCGATTTCCTCGATACCATTGCCGCGCAAATCCTGGAACTGGGCGACGACCTGATCGTGCGCGCCATGACGGAAAGCGGCTTGCCGCGCGCGCGCCTGGAAGGCGAACGCGGCCGCACGGTCGGTCAGCTGAAACTGTTCGCCGGCTTGCTGCGTGAAGGCTCGTGGACGGATGCGCGCATCGACAGCCCGCTGCCTGACCGCGTGCCGCCGCGTCCTGACTTGCGCTTGCGCATGATCGGCCTGGGCCCCGTCGCCGTGTTTGCGGCCAGTAACTTCCCGCTGGCCTTCTCCGTCGCCGGTGGCGATACGGCCTCGGCCTTGGCTGCCGGCTGCCCTGTCGTCCTGAAAGCCCACTCGGCCCACCCTGGCACGTCGGAGCTGGTGGCGCGCGCCATCGTGAAAGCGATTGCTATCTGCAAGCTGCCGGCCGGCGTGTTTGCCTTGCTGACGGGAACGGGCAATGGCATCGGCCAGGCGTTGGTGGCCCATCCGGCCATCCAGGCCGTGGGCTTTACGGGTTCGCGTTCGGGCGGCATCGCCCTGATGAAGGTGGCGGCGGAACGTCCGCAACCGATCCCCGTGTATGCGGAAATGAGCAGCATCAACCCCGTGTTTGTGCTGCCGCAAGCCTTGGCCGCCCGCGGCGCGGCGATCGCCAGCGGTTTTGCCGCCTCGCTGACCATGGGTGTGGGCCAGTTCTGCACCAATCCCGGCCTCGTGCTGGGCCTGGAAGGCGCCGACTTTACGGCCTTTGCCGCCGCTGCCGCCGAAGCGCTGGCGCCTGCGCCTGCCGCCACCATGTTGACGGCTGGTATTGCCAGCAGCTATGCCAAGGGCGTCGCCGCCCTGGCGCAGCACGCCGATGTGACGCCGCTGGTGCAAAATACGGGCGACGAAGGCAAGGGCGCCGCCGCCCTGTTCGTCACTTCGGGAGAAGCGTTTTTGGCCAAGCACGACTTGCGCGACGAAGTCTTCGGCCCCGCCTCCCTGCTGGTGGCTTGCCGCGACATGCAACAGTTGCTGGCGATCACGGAAAGCCTGGAAGGCCAGCTGACGGCCACCCTGCAGATGGATGCGGGCGACCTGGAAGATGCGCGCCGCCTGCTGCCCGTGCTGGAACGCCGCGTGGGCCGCATCCTGGCCAACGGTTTCCCCACCGGCGTGGAAGTGTCGACGGCCATGGTGCACGGCGGCCCGTTCCCGGCCACGTCCGATGGCCGCAGCACGTCCGTGGGCACGGCAGCCATCAACCGCTTCCTGCGTCCCGTGTCGTACCAGAACCTGCCGCAGGACTTGCTGCCGGAGTCGCTCCGCGATGATAATCCGCTGGGGATCTGGCGCCGTCACGATGGCGTGCTGGGCAAGGACTAAAACCTGCTGCGCGGCGGGGCCAACGGGTCTTGCCGCGCCGGCTTGTGTTGCACGTTGTATATAAAAAAATAAACAGGTGGAGACAAGATGAAGCAATTGGCGAAATATGGCAGCTTGCAGGGCAAGCGCGTGTTCATCACGGGTGGCGGCAGCGGCATCGGCGAATCCCTGGTGGCGGAATTTGCCGCCCAGGGCGCGTTGGTGGCGTTTGTCGATATCGCCGTGGAAGCGAGCGAGGCCCTGTGCCGCCGCCTGGCCGAAGCGGGCCTGACGGCGCCCTTGTTCCGCCATTGCGACATCACGGATATTGGTTCCTTGCAAGCCGTCATGGCCGAACTGGCACGCGAGCTGGGCGACTTCGATATCCTCGTCAACAATGCCGCCAACGACCAGCGCCACCAGGCGCAGGACGTCACCCTGGAATACTGGAACGAGCGCATTGCGATCAATCAACGTCCCATGTTCTTCACGTGCCAGGCCGTCTTCGAAGGCATGAAGCGCCAGGGCGGCGGTTCCATCATCAACGTCAGCTCGATATCCTGGCACATGAAGTCGGGCGGCTACCCCGTGTATGCCACCACCAAGGCGGCCGTCGTGGGCCTCACGCGGGGCCTGGCGCGCGATTATGGCGCCCACAATATCCGCGTCAACACGGTCACGCCGGGCTGGGTCATGACGCAGCGCCAGATCGACCTGTGGGTCGACGACGCGGCCGAAGTGGAAATCAAGAAAAGCCAATGCTTGCCAAGCAAGCTGATGCCGCAGGACATCGCCGCCATGGTGCTTTTCCTGGCCTCGGATGACGGCGCGATGTGCTCGTCCCAGGAATTCATCGTCGACGCCGGCTGGGTTTGACAAAACGTCCAGGGCGTTGTTGCCTTGCCTAGCCGTACGTTCGTACTGTCTTCGGCAAGGCGCCTAGCCCTGAACGTTTTGTCGGCCGCGGGCCTTCCCGCCTTACCCCATTCGAGTATGCCTCCCACTCCGTAGCAGGAGAGGCATCGCCACATCCATTGCCGGCTTGATTCCGGCCCTTGCTTTTCACTTAAAAACAGGAGACAGCATGAAATTCATCCATACCAGCATCGTGGCCCTCAGCCTGGCCACCGGCAGCGCCTTTGCCGCGCCCGTCAGCGTCACCATCGACGTGGCCAAGCCCGGTCCCGTGATCAACAAGAATGTGTACGGTCAGTTCGCCGAGCACCTGGGTACCGGTATCTACGAAGGCATGTGGGTGGGGCCGGACTCGCCCATTCCGAACACCAAGGGCTGGCGCAATGACGTGCTGGGCGCGCTGAAGCAGTTGCACGTGCCCCTGGTCCGCTGGCCGGGCGGCTGTTTTGCTGATGAATACCACTGGAAGGATGGCATTGGCGCGCGCGCCCAGCGTCCGACCAAGGTCAATACCAACTGGGGCGGCGTGGAAGAGTCGAACGCCGTCGGCACGCACGAATTCTTCGACCTGGCCGAGCTGCTGGGCGCACAGACCTACATCAACGGCAACCTCGGTTCCGGCACGCCGCAGGAAATGTCCGAATGGCTCGAATACATGACGTCGGACAGCAAGTCCACCCTGGCCGAGCTGCGCCGCAAGAATGGCCGCGCCCAGCCGTATAAAGTCGATTACTTTGGCATCGGCAATGAAGCCTGGGGTTGCGGCGGCAATATGCGCCCGCAATACTACGCCGACCTGTACAAGCACTATCACACCTTCATGAAGACGCCGGAAAGCGCGCGCCCGAAATTCATCGCCAGCGGCGGCAATGACGACGACATCAGCTGGTCCAGCACCTTGAGCCGCGAAATCAAGCCGAACATGATGGACGCCATCAGTTTCCACTACTACACGGTACCGACCGGCGTGTGGGAAAAGAAGGGCGCCGCCACGGGCTTTGGTGAAAATGAGTGGATTTCCACCCTGAGCCGTACTCTGCGCATCGATAGCTTGATCAAGAACAATCTCGCCGCCATCGACAAGAACGACCCATCGAAAAAGACGGGCTTGTACGTCGATGAATGGGGCACCTGGTATGACGTCGAGCCGGGCACCAACACTGGTTTCTTGTTCCAGCAAAACAGCTTGCGCGATGCGCTCGTTGCCGCCCTGAACTTCAATATTTTCCACGCCCATGCAGACCGCGTGCGCATGACTAATATCGCGCAAATGGTCAACGTGCTGCAGGCGATGATCATCACCGACAAGGACAAATATTTCCTCACGCCCACGTATCACGCGTTTGAAATGTACGTGCCGTTCCAGGATGCCACATCGTTACCGGTCGCCATCAATGGCAATGGCAAGTACAGCCTGGGTAAGGTCAGCATTCCTGAAGTCAGCGCCTCGGCCGCGCGCGCCAAGGATGGCAAGGTGTACTTGTCCTTGGTGAATACCAACCCGCACAAGGCTGTCGACGTGAGCGTGGCGCTGGCCGGCAAGCAAGTGGGTAGCGTGACGGGCCGCGTGCTGACCGCAGGCAAGATGGATGCCGTCAACAGCTTTGCGCAACCGCAAGCCGTACAACCGGTGGCGTTCAATGCCAAGGCGCAAGGCGGCAAGCTGACCGTGTCGGTGCCCGCCAAGGCCGTCGTGGTGGTGGCTGTCGAATAGTCTTCACCCCTTGTCATTCATCCGGCCGGCCCGCATGATGGGCCGGCCCATTCATATCGGAGTAGACGATGCATACATTGACCCGCGGCATGGCTGCCATCCTGGGCACCCTGGCGATCATGGCTGCCGCGCACGCGGCCCAGGTCAGCGTGCACGACCCCGTGATGGCCAAAGAAGGCGACACGTATTATCTGTACAGCACGGGTCCCGGCATCACCTTTTACAGTTCAAAAAACATGGTCGACTGGCAGCCCGAAGGGCGCGTCTTCGCGGGCCAGCCCACGTGGGCAAAAACAGCCGCTCCATCGTTTGACGACCATATCTGGGCGCCCGACGTACAATTCCATGACGGAAAATATTACCTGTATTACTCCGTGTCCGGCTTCGGCAAGAACACGTCCGGCATCGGCGTGACCGTCAACACCACCTTGAATCCCCGTTCGCCCGACTACCGCTGGGTGGACCAGGGCATGCTGCTGCAATCCGTGCCCGAGCGCGACGAGTGGAACGCCATCGATTCGAACATCATCACCGATGCCAAGGGCACGCCATGGATGTCGTTCGGCTCGTTCTGGAATGGCATCAAGCTGGTGAAACTGACGCCCGACTGGACCCGTATTGCGGAACCGCAAGAATGGCATTCCCTGGCGCGACGCGTGCCCTTGCCGCCAAGGGCCGGCGAATTCAAGCCCGCACCGGAGGAAATCGAAGCGCCGTTCATCTTCCAGCGCGGCAAGGATTACTTCCTCTTCGTTTCCTGGGGCTTGTGCTGCCAGAAGGAAAAAAGTACCTATCACCTGGCCGTGGGACGCGCCAACAGCGTGACGGGGCCGTACCTGGACAAGGATGGCCGCGACATGGCGCAGGGTGGCGGCACGGTGGTGCTGCAAGGCGACAAGGACTGGAAGGGTCTGGGCCACAACAGCGCCTACACCTTCGATGGCAAGGATTACCTGGTGCTGCACGCCTACGAAACGGCGGACAATTACTTGCAGAAGCTCAAGATCCTGCCCATGACGTGGGACAAGGACGGCTGGCCGCAGGTCGATGCGCGCGACTTGAACCGCTATCAAAGCCGCCAACTGCCGGCCGCCAAACCCTGAGGGCGTCCATGCAAAAGACCTTGTTGACGCTGGCGCTGGCCGCTGGCGGCCTGCTCGCGCCTGCGGCGCAGGCAGCCGAGCTGTTTCCCCTCTCGTCCGTGCGCTTGAAAGCGGGACCGTTTCTCGATGCGCAAACGACGGACTTGCACTATCTGCTGGCGTTCGATCCGGACAAATTGCTGGCGCCGTTTCGCCGCGAGGCGGGCTTGCCGCAGGTGCAGTCCAGCTATGGCAACTGGGAATCGACAGGGCTGGACGGCCACATGGGCGGGCATTACCTGTCCGCGCTGGCGCTGATGGTGGCATCGACGGGCGACGCGCAGGCGCGCGAACGCCTCGACTACATGCTGGTGGAATTGAAGAAATGCCAGGATGCCAATGGCAACGGCTATCTGGGCGGCATCCCCGACGGCAATGCCGCCTGGCAAGCCATCGCCAAGGGAAAATTGCAGGCCGACACCTTCTCCGTCAACGGTAAATGGGTGCCGTGGTACAACCTGCACAAGGTGTTCGCCGGCTTGCGCGACGCCTACCAGCACGCCGGCAATCTTGAAGCGAAAACCATGCTGATCGCCTTGTCGGACTGGGCCGTGAATCTGTCGTCCTCGCTTACCGATGCACAGATGCAAGCCATGCTGCGCGCCGAACATGGCGGCATGAACGAAGTACTTGCCGACGTCTACGCCATGACGGGCGAGCAGCGCTACATGGACCTGGCCGTGCGCTTTTCGCACCAGGCGATCTTGCAGCCGCTGGCGGCGCAGCAGGACAAGCTGACGGGCCTGCATGCGAATACGCAGATCCCGAAGGTGATCGGCTTCGAGCGCATCGGTGCATTGACGGGGTGGCGCGACTGGCAGCAGGCGGCGCAATTCTTTTGGCAAACCGTGCACGACAAGCGCACGGTGGCCATCGGCGGCAATAGCGTCAAGGAGCATTTCCACGACGAGCACGATTTTTCCGCTATGCTGGAAGAGGTCGAGGGGCCGGAAACCTGCAATACCTACAATATGCTCAAGCTCACGGAGCAGCTGTTCCGCCGCGATGAGCAGGTGCGCTACGCGGATTACTACGAGCGCGCCCTGTACAACCACATTTTGTCGTCGCAGCGCCCGGGCACGGGCGGCTTTGTCTACTTTACGCCCATGCGCCCGAACCACTACCGCGTATATTCGCAAGTGGACAAGGGCATGTGGTGCTGCGTGGGATCCGGCATCGAAAGCCAGGCCAAGTATGGCGAGTTCATCTACGCGCACGAAGGCGACGCCCTGTACGTGAACCTGTTCATGGCGTCCACCCTGGACTGGAAAGAGCAGGGCGTGAAGATTATCCAGAGCACGCGGTTCCCTGACCAGGACACGACGCGCATTACCGTGCAGGGCAATAAAACCTTCAGCATGAAGATCCGCTACCCGCAGTGGGTAGCCAAAGGCAAGCTGCGCCTGAAGCTCAACGGCAAGTCCCTGCGCGTGAACGGCGTGCCCGGTGACTACGTGACCATCACGCGCGCCTGGAAGTCCGGCGACACCATCGACGTGGTACTGCCGATGACCACGCGCCTGGAGCAGATGCCGGACCAGTCGAATTACTATGCCGTGCTGCATGGCCCCATCGTGCTGGCCGCCAGGACGCAGCCGTTCGCCAATGAAGCCCTGAATTACTTTGCCGACGACTCGCGCATGGGCCATATCGCCCAGGGGCAAGTGTGTCCGTTGGAATCGTCGCCCCTGTTCGTCAGCGATGAGAAGGATTTCATGCGGAGAATCCGTCCCGTGAAGGGACAGCCGCTGACGTTTACGGCGCCCGGGTTGATACAGGGCAAGGATGCGGCGAAGATAAAACTGATCCCGTTCTTCCGCCTGCATGACTCTCGCTACATGCTGTACTGGCCCGTGTCCACGCCGGCCAGGATGGCGCAGTTGCAGCAAAGCACCCGGCAGGCGGAAGCGCAGCGCCTGGCGCTCGATGCGCAAACCATCGACCAGGTGGCGCCCGGGCAGCAGCAGCCCGAGTCCGACCACGGCTTCCAGGCGGAAGGGGGAGAAAACGGCGTCAACAAGGGCAGGCACTGGCGCCATGCGACAGGCTGGTTCAGCTATGAACTGAGCGACCCGCAAGCCGAAGCGAAGCGATTGCGCCTGACCCTGTCCACCCTGGATGCGGGCCGCGTCTTTGACGTCCTGATCAACGGCATCAAGGTCGAGACGGTCGCCGTGGCGGCCGATGCGCCGCAAGAGCTGCATACGGTCGATATTGCCGTGCCTGCGGCCTTGGTAGCGGCCGCCAAGGGTAAATTGCGCGTGAAATTTGTCGCTGGCAAGGATTCCGTGGCGGGCGGCCTGTACGGACTGCGCCTGCTGCGCTGAGGGAAGAGGGACTCTACTGGCGATACCGATACGCAAATCGGTATCGCAAGCGAAAAAGAATTGATTGGATGGCTATGTTGCTTTCTCCTACCATGGGTTCATAAAAAACCGCCCATCCGGCATCCGGCTGTGATGGTATTCCAAAAAAAACTGGAGACAAGAATGAAATTGACACGCCGCAAACTCCTCGCCAGCGCCATGCTGCTCGCACTGTCCGCTACTTCTTCCGCTTTCGCCGCCAAGCCCCTCGTCATGGGCTTTTCGCAGGTGGGCGCCGAAAGCGAATGGCGCACCGCCAATACCGTCTCCATCAAGGATGCCGCCAAGAAAGATGGCGTCACCCTGAAATTTGCCGATGCCCAGCAAAAGCAGGAAAACCAGGTCAAGGCGCTGCGCTCGTTCATCGCGCAAAAGGTCGACGTCATCGCCTTCTCGCCGGTCGTTGAATCGGGCTGGGATACCGTCTTGCGCGAAGCTAAAGCTGCCAAGATCCCCGTCATCTTGACGGACCGCGCCGTCAACGTGGCCGACAAATCGCTGTACGTGACCTTCATCGGTTCCGACTTCGTGGAAGAGGGCCGCCGCGCCGGCCAATGGCTGCTCGAGCATGCCAAGAAAACCCCGGACGCCACCCTGAACATCGTCGAGCTGCAGGGCACGGTGGGCTCCGCCCCGGCCATCGACCGCAAGGCGGGCTTCCTGGAAGTGGTGGGCAAGAATCCGAAGATGAAGATCATCCGTTCGCAAACGGGCGACTTTACGCGCGCCAAGGGCAAGGAAGTGATGGAAGCCTTCCTGAAGGCCGAAGGCAAGAAGATCAACGTGCTGTACGCGCACAATGACGACATGGCCATCGGCGCCATCCAGGCCATCGAAGAAGCGGGCATGAAACCGGGCAAGGACATCATCATCATCTCGATCGATGGCGTCAAAGGCGCGTTCGAGGCCATGATCGCCGGCAAGCTGAATGTCACCGTCGAGTGCAGCCCGCTGCTGGGTCCGCAACTGATGTCCATCGCCCGCGATGTGGTGGCTGGCAAGCCCGTGCCAGCGCGTATCACGACGGTGGAAGGCGTGTTCCCTGCCGAGGTGGCCGCCAAGGAATTCCCGAACCGTAAGTACTAAGCTTGCCGCATGATGAAGACGCAAGTGAAACACAATGCCGCGCCAGCTCCCTTGCTGGAGTTGCGCGGCATCAGCAAGTCCTTTCCCGGCGTCAAAGCCCTCAGCGACGTAGCCCTGCGCCTGTATCCGGGTGAAGTGCACACCTTGATGGGGCAAAATGGTGCCGGGAAATCGACCCTGATCAAGGTGCTGACGGGCGTCTACACGCCCGACAGCGGCCAGATTTTGCTCGATGGCAAGCCTATTGCGCCCGCGTCCACCTCGGATGCCCAGGGACTGGGCATCAGCACCGTGTACCAGGAAGTCAATCTGTGCCCGAACCTGTCGGTGGCGGAAAACATTTTTATCGGCCGCTATCCGCGCCGCTTTGGCGCTATCGACTGGCGTGGCATGCAGCAACAGGCGCGTGCCTTGCTGCAGCAATTGCAGATCGATATCGATGTCACGGCGCAACTGTCCAGCTTTCCGCTGGCCATCCAGCAAATGGTGGCCATTTCGCGCGCGCTGAACATTTCGGCCCGCGTGCTGATCCTCGATGAACCCACGTCCAGCCTGGACGAGGCGGAAGTCAATCTGCTGTTCTCCGTGCTGCGCCGCCTGCGCGAGCAGGGCATGGCGATCCTGTTCGTCACGCACTTTCTGGACCAGACGTATGCCATTTCCGACCGCATCACCGTCATGCGCAATGGCGAGCGCGAGGGAGAGTACGCGTGCAGTGAGCTGTCGCGCCTGGCGCTGGTGAACAAGATGATCGGCGTGGCGGCCGACACCGTGGTGCAAGAGCTTGATCTGGCGCAAGACGCGAGCGCCGCCAGCTTTGGTCCCACCGTGCTCGAAGCGCAGGGACTGGGCCGCAAGGGCGCCTTGCTGCCCATGGATTTCCACATCCGCCAGGGTGAATTGCTGGGCCTGGCCGGCTTGCTCGGTTCGGGCCGCACGGAACTGGCGCGCCTGCTGTTTAGCGCCGACAAGGCCGATTCCGGCACGATCACGATGCAGGGCCAGCCGCGCCACTTCAGCGTGCCGCGCGATGCGATTGCCCGGGACATCGGCTTTTGCTCGGAAGACCGCAAGCACGAGGGCGCGATTTTGTCGCTGTCCGTGCGCGAAAACATCATCCTGGCCTTGCAGGCCCGCACGGGCTTGCTGCGCGCCATTCCGTTCAAACGCCAGCAGGCGCTGGCCGACGAATATGTGAAAGCGCTCGGCATCAAGACGGCCAGCATCGAAACCCCCATCGGCAGCCTGTCGGGCGGCAATCAGCAGAAAGCCTTGCTGGCGCGCTGGCTGGTGACGTCGCCCGCCATGCTGATCCTCGATGAACCGACGCGTGGCATCGACGTGCGCGCCAAGCAGGAAATTATGAGCTATGTGGCCAAACTGTGCCGCAAGGGCATGGCCATCCTGTTCATCTCTTCCGAACTGCCGGAAGTGCTGCGCTGCAGCGACCGCATCGTCGTCATGCGCGACCGCAAGGCCTGCGGCGACTATGCGCGTGGCGAGCTGGACGACAGTTCCGTGCTGCAAGTGATCGCCGGAGACGCCACATGAGTTTATCCACGCCATCGAGCGCGCCGCTGGCGCGTGCGGCTTCCCTTACGAATGCTTCCATGTTGCAGAGTGTCTTGCATCACCCCCTGAGCCGGCCCCTGGCCGCGCTGTTCTTGCTGCTGCTGGTCGATTTCTTCGCCATCCCCGGATTTTTCCATCTGGAAATTCGCGACGGTCACCTGTACGGCAGCGTGATCGACATCGTCAACCGCGCCGCGCCGCTGATGCTGGCGGCCTTGGGCATGACCCTGGTGATCGCCACGCGCGGCATCGATATTTCCGTGGGCGCCGTCGTGGCCCTGTCCGGCACCGTGGCCGCCATGCTGATCGGCGGCACCATGGTGATGGAGAACGGCGTTCCTACGTATGTGAGCAACATTCCCATGGGCTGGGCCCTGGCCGCCGCCCTGGGCGCGGCCTTGCTGTGCGGCGCCTGGAATGGCGTGCTGGTGGCGGGCCTGGGCTTGCAGCCCATCGTCGCCACCCTGATTCTGATGGTGGCGGGGCGCGGCCTGGCGCAATTGCTCACGGATGGGCAGATCGTCACCGTCTACTACCAGCCCTTCTTTTTCATCGGCAGCGGTTACCTGTTCGGCTTGCCGTTTTCCCTGTTCCTCGTCGCTGCCGTGTTCCTCATCACGGCCGTGCTGATGCGCAGGACGGCCCTGGGCCTGTTCATCCAGGCCGTCGGCATCAATCCCGTCGCCGCGCGCCTGGCCGGCATCAAGACGGCGACCCTGATCTTCTTCGTCTACGTGTTTTGCGCCGCCTGCGCGGGGCTGTCGGGCCTGATGATCAGCTCGAACATCAAGAGCGCCGACGCGAACAACGCGGGCCTGATGCTGGAACTGGACGCCATCCTGGCCGTGACCCTGGGCGGTACGTCCCTGGCTGGCGGCAAGTTCAGCCTCGTGGGCAGCATGATCGGCGCGCTCATCATCCAGACCCTGACCTACACCATCTATTCTCTGGGCGTGCCGCCGGAAGTCAACATGGTCGTCAAGTCGGTCGTCGTCTTCCTCGTCTGCCTGTCGCAATCGTCGGAATTCAAGCAATTGCTGCATCGGAGAAAAGCATGAAGGGCTTGCTGCACACCCCGTATTTCACCTCGCTCGTCACCGTCTTGCTGCTGGTGGTGATGCTGGGCCTGGGCGGCGCCGCCTACCCGGGCCTGCTGTCGACGCAGGTCATTTTTAACTTATTGATCGATAACGCCTTTTTGCTCGTCATCGCCGTCGGCATGACCTTCGTCATCGTGTCCGGCGGCATCGATCTGTCCGTCGGTTCCGTGCTGGCCCTGTCGACCATGATCGCCGCCTGGCTGCTCAACGTGGCGCACTGGCCGCCGCTGCTGGTGATCGTCACCGTGCTGGCGCTGGGCACCGTATTTGGCGCCAGCATGGGCGCGCTGATCCATTATTTCAAATTGCAGCCGTTCATCGTCACCCTGGCCGGTATGTTTCTGGCGCGCGGGCTGTGCTACTTGATCAGCATCAACTCCATCACCATCGATGATCCGCTGTTCGTGGCCATGTCGCAGACGCAGTTGCAATTTCTCGGTGGTTTTGTCTCGCCGGGCGTGGTGATCGCCGTGGTCACTTTGCTGCTGGCCATCTGGCTGGCGCACGCCACGCCGTTCGGCCGCGCCGTGTATGCGATCGGCGGCAATGAACAATCGGCCTTGATGATGGGGCTGCCTGTCGGCCGCACCAAGGTGCTGATCTATGCTTTCAGCGGTTTCTGCGCCTCACTCGGCGGCGTGCTGTTTTCGTTCTACATGCTGTCCGGCTATGGCTTGCATGCGCAAGGCACGGAACTGGACGCGATTGCCGCCGTTGTCATCGGCGGCACCCTGCTCAGCGGCGGCTACGGCTATGTGGCGGGCGCGCTGTCGGGCGTGCTCGTGCTGGGCACCATCCAGACCCTGATCGCCTT
The DNA here is from genome assembly GCF_021165895.1 of Janthinobacterium sp. PLB04. NCBI lineage: Bacteria > Pseudomonadati > Pseudomonadota > Betaproteobacteria > Burkholderiales > Oxalobacteraceae > Janthinobacterium > Janthinobacterium sp. PLB04. The sequence continues at coordinate 514,580 of NZ_CP088968.1, forward strand.
CGACGGCACGCTCAGCTCGTGGTGGACCAAGATCGTCATCGGCGGCCTGCTGTTTGTCTTTTGCGTCGTGCAAAGACTGATGGCCATGGGCCAGAAAAATACCAACGGGAGTTAATCTGATGTTCAAGCAACACACACTTGCCGCAGCCATCGGCATGGCGGCGGCGCTCGCCTGCGCCCCATTCGGCGTGCAGGCGGCCAACCCCATCGTGAAAAATATCTACACGGGCGACCCGGCCGCGCTGGTCGACAATGGCAGGGTGTACCTGTACGTTGGCCACGATGAAGCGAGCGCCACGGATACGGATTACCGCATGAACGAGTGGCGCGTGTATTCCTCGTGCGACATGGCGAACTGGACGGACCACGGCTCCCCCGTGCGTTACTCGACCTTCGCGTGGGCCGGCAAGGATGCCTGGGCCGGCGACATCGTCAAGCGCGGCAACAAATACTATTTTTATTCGACCGTCGACCACAAGACCATCGCCGGCAAGGCCATCGGCGTGGCCGTGTCCGACAGCCCGACCGGGCCGTTCGTCGATGCGCGCGGCAGCGCCCTGATCACGAACGACATGACGAAGCAGACGGCCATTCCCTGGGACGACATCGATCCGGCCGTCTTCATCGATACGGACGGCCAGGCCTATATTTACTGGGGCAACACGGTCTTGAAATACGCCAAGCTGAAAGCGAACATGACGGAGCTGGACGGCCCGATCCTGACCTTCGGCATGGATGCGTTTACGGAAGCGGCCTACATGCACAAGCATGCGGGCACGTATTATTTGTCGTACTCGCGCAACTTCCCCGAGGAAACGGCGTATTCGACCGGGCCGACGCCGACAGGTCCCTGGCATTTCCGCGGCACCATCATGGACAAGAATGCCGTCGTGAAAACCATTCACCAGGCCATCATCGAATTCAACGGCAAGTCCTACATCTTCTATCACAACGACAAGTTGCCCGGCGGCGGAGAATACCGGCGTTCCGTGGCAGTTGAGGAGCTGAAATACAAGCCCGACGGCACCATTGAATTCATCCAGCAGACGGCTGGCCCGGCCGCCAATCCTAGCGCCGCCTGCAAGGCATCCTGAACGCTCGTTGACTACGCACAAAAAGGAGACACACCGATATCTATAACATCGATATTGAGTTAGAACCGATATCGATCATGATATGATTTATTCATGGATACCCTCAACCCCAACTGGTTCTTGCGAGCCCGCCTGAAGACGCGGCAATTGCTGCTGTTGATCGCCCTTGACGAGCAGCGCAACATCCACCGCGCGGCGGAAGAATTGCACATGACGCAGCCAGCGGCGTCCAAGCAAATCAAGGACCTGGAAGAGATGCTGGACGTGCGCCTGTTCGACAGGTTGCCGCGCGGCATGGAGCCGACCATCTATGGCGAGACGATGATACGCCACGCGCGCATGGCCCTGACGAGCCTGTCGCTGGCGCATGACGACATCGTCGCCCTGAAGTCGGGCTTGACGGGCCAGGTGGAAGTGGGCGTCATCATGACGCCGGCCATGGCCTTGCTGCCGCGCGCGATCGCCCGGATCAAGCAGCAGGCGCCGCTGATGCGCATCGGCGTGCATCTGGAGCACAGCAATACCCTGATGGACATGCTGCAGCACGGCACGCTGGACTTCATGATCGGGCGCATCCTGGAAAAGGAAAGCAGCGCCGGTCTGATCTACGAGGAATTGACGGAAGAGCCGGCCAGCGCCGTGGCGCGCAATGGCCATCCGCTGCTGTCGCGCAAGAATTTGCAATTGAAGGACCTGGCGGGCCAGCCGTGGATCTTGCCGCCGCAAGGCAGCATCCTGCGCCACCGCTTCGACATGATGTTCCGCCGCGCGGGCCAGGAACCGCCTGTCGACGTGGTCGACACGACGGCTTTGCTGTTGATCACGTCCTTGCTGCAGCAAACGGACTCGCTGCACGTGATGCCGACGGAAGTGGCCCATTACTATGAATCGTTGAACGTGCTGAGCATTTTACCCATCGAATTGCCATGCAAGATGGATGCGTTCGGCATCATCCGCCAGCAGGATCATTTGCTGTCGCCGGGGGCGGATATGCTGCTCAAAGCTGTGCGGGCGACCGCCGCGGACATGTATTGACGATCACCCAATAAAACGTCCATGGCGTTGTTGCCGTGCCTTGTCGTACATTCGTACTGCCTGCGGCACGGCGCCTAGCCCTGAACATTTTCTTCGGCGCCGTCACCAACTTCGGGGATTTTTACCGCCAATTAATCGGGCACTTCAAAAAAGACAGGTAGGTCGGATTAGCCCGCAGGGCGTAATCCGACAATACCCGCGCAGCATGCTTAATCGGGCACCTCAAAGAAAAACAGCTGCACCAGTCTGCCATTTTCCGGCGTGTCGCCAAACACATTGCTGATCGAGTGAAAGTAATGGCCCTTGTACACGATCAGGCGGTTGTGGCGCATGGGCACTTCCAGCAGCGCTTGCCAACTGTCGCGCTGTTCCTGCAAGTCGTTGAATTTCTGCACTTTACTGTTCGGCAGCCAGCGTTTCTGGAAGTCCTTGAAGCTGGCGTAGCCGCCCGCTTTCACGTCCGCCTCGGGCAGTCTCCGGTACCAGCCGCTGGGCTGGTGGCGCCAGAACGTGGTGCCGCCCTGGCACTGCTCGGGCGGGTTCAGATATAGCACGCCCGCATAGAAATTGAAATTGTTGCCCGTCTCATTATCCACGTGGATATCCGTGCGCGCCATCGCGTCCGCATAGCTGAGGCGGTAGGACCCGTTGTCGGGCGAGATAAAACGGATGGGGCGGCCCAGTGCCGTGGCGATGCGCTCCATGATGGCTTGGCTGGGCTGGCCCGCCGTCTGGCTGCCCGGATAGTTTTGTCCCGCATAGCGCTGCTGCTCGAACGGCAACGCCAGCGCCTGCGCGCGCCAGGCGGCGGGGTCGGGCAGGAAATCGTCGAGGATGTGCAAATCTGTTTCGCGCAGGAAGTCGTGCAGGCTTGCCGGCACGTCGGGCGTGCTCACCCGTTCCGTGTTTTCCGCGCTGGGGCTGGCAAAGCCGATGCAGCACGTTTGCGCCAGCGCCGGATGCAGCACCAGGCCTTGCGCGTAGCGGGCCAGCGCCAGTTCCTGCTGTCCCGTGCGGTAATACAGCTCGGCCAGTCCCTGCAGGGTTTGCCAGCGCTGCGGACGCAGGGCATGGGCCCGTTCCAGTTCGGCGATGGTGTCCGCCAGTTGCTGTTTGCCCATCAGCAATTCCGCATGGCTGATGGCGAAATCGTGTTCGTGCGGCGCCAGCCGCGCCGCCGTGGCGTAGCTGGCTAGCGCCGCCTCGTTGTCCGTGCCGCGCAGCACATTACCGAGGTTGTAGTGGAACAGGGCATTGTGGGGCTGTTGCTTGAGCGACAGTTTTAACAGGCCCAGGCCGATGGCGCCCTGACCCAGCTCCAGCATCGCCAGGCCCTGGAAATGCTGTGCTTCGGCCAGGGCCGGGTTCAGTTTATGGGCGGCCTGGTAGGCGTTGATCGCCTCGATCAGCTTGCCCGCCTGCTGCAGCCGTTGCCCGTTTGCCAGATGTTGTTCCGCCAGTGTCTGTTCGCCCATGTTGCTATCCCGATGCAGTGTGGCGAACAGTGTAACCGAGCCCGTTCTACTGCGCCTGGCTGACGGGAATTTCTTCTCCGTTCAGCTTGATCGCCACCTTGACGATCTGCGCCTTGACCTGATGGCTGGCCATGTCCGCTTCCTGGGCGTAGGCGTACACGACGATGGCGAAGTCCTTGTAGCCGCTGCGCGCCGCCTCGATCTTGCGCGCCGCGTCCTGATCCACTTTCAGCAGCGAATAGCCATCGCCATTCGTGAACGCCAGCTTGTAGTCGCCATTGTCGTACATGTAGTAATACGTGCCCGCTTCGGCGAACTTGGCGGGGAAGGCGGCCTTGTCCATGGCGTACGGCGACAGCGCGCCCTGGCCATTGATCTGGTAGCGCAGGTAGCGCCTGGTTTTCGCTTCGCTGACCTTGGCGTCGATCTGCGGTTTCAGGGCGTCGAGCACTTCCTGCTTGCGGAAGGCATCGTTGCTGCCCGCATATTCGCGCGAGATGCGCTGCGCCACGGCCGCATAGTCGGGCGGCACGCCGGACAGGGCGATGTAGCTGTACATCAACTGGTTGCCGCTGGTGATGTCGACATAGCTGGCGCTTGGCGTGGCAGCGTCCGCTTGCGGCAGGCTGGCGGCGGCCGCTTTTACCTGCGCCTTGGCGGCCAGGTCCGCGACATTCGCGGCGACGGGGGCGGAGGCGGCTGGTGTGGCGGTGTCGTTCTTGCCGCAGGCGGACAGGAGCACGGCGATGGCGAGCAGGGCGGAGAAAGTGCGGTTCATGGTATTTCCTTCAGTATGGGTGTGTAAGAGGTGACTTAGCCGACGGTTTTACGTTTGTATTCGCCATAACCGTAAGCGGCCAGGACAATGCTGGCGGCCAGCACCAGGTAAAAGCCGATGCCGAACGAGAGTCCTTGCCACACTTGCCCCAGCATTTCGCTGGCCATCTGCTCTGCCATGCGTGCCGCGCGCGAGCCCATGATGCCGCCCATGGCGTTGCCCGCGTCGCTGACGGCGCCCTTGATCTTGAGGAACAGCAAGCTGCTGTGGATGACGACGAACAGCAGCGGCGCGCACTTGCCCAGCGCCGCTTTCGGGTGGCTGCTGGCCATGGTGGCGCAGCAGGCGGCAATGGCCAGCAGGAAGAAGAATTGTGCTGAGGTAAAACCGCCGCCGCCATCGCGGGCAAAGCTTTCCAGGCTGTCGGCGGACAAGCCCAGCAGCTGCCAATAGGTGCGCGAAACGGAGGCGAACAGGCGGATGCCGATGGTGTTGAAGACAAAGGCGCCGGCGATCAAGACGCCCAGGCTGGCCAGCACCTTGATGCCCAGGGCGGACACGGCCTGGCCCCATAGCTGCTGGCCCTTGTCGCGCGCCAGCTTCGCCGCGCCGGCCATCTCTTCCTGCGCCAGTTGCTGCGTTGCCACGGCGCTGACGGTGGCGAGGCCGCCTGCGTCATCGAAGCGCACGTCGACGACGGCATTGATGGCGGGCGCCACGTCCGAACGCCAATGCGTGGCCACGTCGAAGGCATGTTGAATGCCGGCCACGCTGACGGAACCTTGTCCGCTCGGTTGGTAGGCGAGGATGCGGCCCCGTTGGCCGGTGGTAATGGTTGCTGCTGGGCTGGATGGTTGCATGGGATTTCCCTGGTCACTGTCATGCTGTATTGCATGTACCCACGGATAACGGGGGCAGTTCAGGGAAATCCAAAATTATTTTGAATTATTTTTTCGGCGGCTGCATCAGGTCCTTGGCGGCGCCCTGGTAATCCTTCATCAAGCCCATGAAGGCGTCCTGCAAATGCCGGGCAGCATCCTGCGGCGGCGCGCCCGTGCGCCGCGCCAGGTCGAATTTATACGCGTGCGCGGCCGTGTAGCCGGCCTGCGAGGCGGCGTCCAGCAGCACGCCGGCCCGTTTCAGCGAGGCTGGGTCACCTTTGACCATCAGCAATTCCGCCAGATAGGTCTGGGCAATCGGAAAGTCTTTCGCGGCGGCTTTTTCCAGCCACTGCATGCCCGCCTTCGGCTGTTTCACACCCGCATCGCCGCCGCCGATGCCATAGCCGAGGGCCGTCAGCGCCACCAGGTCGCCGCCGCGCGCGCGCTTTTCCAGTTGCTGGCGGGGAAACGGACGGGCCGCGATCTGCATGCGAATTTCATAGTTGATGTCTTGCAGCACGTTGCCTGGCCACACCTTGGCACCGGATGCGGCAGGCTTCTCCACCGTCGGGGCAGGCGCCCGCATGCCGTTGTTGCCCGATGCCAGCACGCCCGGTGTTGCCTGGCTGACGCCCTTGCCGCTGCCCATGTTCAGCACCAGCCGTGCCGACGTTTCGCCAAACGACACGCGGGGCTTTTGCACGTCGTGCGTCATGGCGGCGACCCGTGCCGCCACTTGCGAAAACACGTCGCCCATGGACATGCCCGGTGCGTCGAGCGCGTCGAGCAGGGCGCTCGTGTAGGGACTGTTGCGCGAATCAGGCGACCAGAAATCGCGCGCCAGGGCGCCGGGGCCGGCTGAATAGGCGATCACCACGCCGCGTGGCGCTTGCGTGTCGGCAAAGCCATGGCTGGCCGCATTGCCGCCGCCGGGAACCACCACGGCGCCGCCGCGCGTATATTCCTGGCGGCAAGCGTCAAGGATCAGCACGGCGCCGCGCGCGCCCGTGCGCTGCAAGTCGCCTGCCAGGCTGGAAACGGACACGCCCTGCGCGGCAATGGCGGCCGCACTGAGCGCATTCATGTTCGCGCCCAGCGGCAGCACATAATTGGCTTCGCCCGCCTGCGCGCCGTGGCCCGCGTAAAACACGAGGGCGATATCGGCGCCGCGCGCCTGCGTGGAAAACTCGGCCGAGGCCTTTTGCAGCTGCGCCGCATTGATGTCCGTGCGCAACAGCACTTCAAAGCCCAGGCGGCGCAAGCGCTCGGCCATGGCGCGTGCATCGTTCACGGGGTTCAGCAAGGGTTGCGGATAGGCTGCGTTGCCGATCACCAGGGCGATGCGCTTGCCGGAACCGCTGGCGGCGGTCCCCACGGCCGCTTGCACGACATTGCCGCAGAGTAAAAAGATGAGGCTCAAAAACAGGGGAATCAGGCGATGCATCGGGGTCTCGGGGATTGTCGTGTGAGTAACAAAAGTTAGCGATTTCCAGTACGGTATGAGAAAATTGCCTAAATGCATTTTACCTGACTGACAAGTTTGTCTTGTTGTCCAGCGTATTTCCTCTTTACCGGCCAGCCTCGCTCCCGGCCAGTGGCGCGCGCCGCCCCAACACACGATCGGACCGGCTGTGCAATCGGAACAATTTGAACGGATTCATGCTTTCTGGACCCGCCGCCCGCAGCTGACACAAGGCGAACTGGGCGAGTTTTACCAGCGCGTCATTGCCGCGCTGACGCCATGCCGCCCGCGCGAGGCGGCGTCGCTGGGCGATTCACTGGCCGACTTGCGCCACCAGTTTTTCATTGAAAAAGTCCTCCACAGCGATAGTGACGCGGCGCCTCACCACGTCGGCGCCCTGTTTTTGTACTTCAAGCGCTTCATCATCGACCAGCTGCGCAAGCAGCGCATCGAGGAGGATGCCGATGCGCAAGAAGGCTGCGAACTGCGCGCACCCGACGCCTATGCGGAAGCGCTGCGCGATTACCGGCTCACGCCACAGCAGGTGCGCGAGGCGGCAGACAGTTTTATCGCCAGCTTGCCGCGTGACTTGATCTTGCTGCTGCGCCATTGCGGTTGCGGCGGCATGCCCGTCAAGGAACTGGCCGAGCAGATCGCTTCCGCGCATTACCACGGCGGCAAGCTGGGCCTGGTGCACAGGCAGAAGGACGATCCTGCCAGCGCGGGACGCCAGATCGTCGAACCGGCCCACCGCGCCACCTTGCTGGGCAGCTGGGTCTTGAGCCTGCTCAAGCTGCGCGTGGGGGACTCCTTGGCCGCGCGCGACATGCAGGCGGCGCAAATAGTTTTGGATATTTTATGTGTGGCCGCGTTATCCCTGCACATGGACCCCGTGTCCATCCACCCGAATACTGATGAAAGGCCACCGGCATGACTGCATTGACGCCCACACTGGCCATCGTTGCCGCGCGCCTGCCGTCGCCACCGTCTTCCATCGACATGCTGGACGACGAGGTGGCGGGCGATACCCCCGACTGGCGCGGCATTCCCGTGCCGGAACACGTGATGCAACGCTTCGCGCGCCGCAGCGACGCCGCACCGCTGGCAGCAAGGCCCATCGCCGGTGGACAGATCCATTTGCTGGCCCGCCGTCCCGGCTTCGGCGCCGTGCTGCTCGACGCCTGGGACAGCACGCGGCAGCGCTGGCGCGGCTGGCTCGTCACGCCCGATACGGCGTATGCGGATGCCTGCGGCCTGGTGGTCGAGGAGCGCGACGCGCCCGCCGATCCGCGCGCCGGCCTGGTGCTGTGCGACATGCCGGTGACCCTGGCCGTGACGGACCTGGGCGCCTGCCTGGGCGTGTTCAGCCAGGACCGCCTGCAGGCGGCGCGCTGGCTGGAAACGCATGGCCGCGCGAACGGGGCGGGGGTAGCTGCGGCACCGGGCGTGATCGCCCGCGTGGCCTTGCCCGGCGACGATTACGTCTTGACGGGCACGCCGCTGTCTAGCGAGCTGGGCAATGATGGCCGCGTGGCGTACCGGCAATTGCTGCGCCAGGGGCTGCAGCAATTGCAGATCGCTTCGGCCGATGCGGCCGCGTCCCAAACGACGGCACCGATATCGAGGCCTGTGCAGGCAGCCAATGCGAACCGCTGGCTGAAGCTCGTCACCGCCGTGGCCGCCAGCGTGATGGTGCTGCAATCGGCGTGGCTGTTCCTGCCGAAAGACCCGGCCGTGGTCGGCAATGCGGAGTTCCGCAGCGGCGGCGGCAGCGGCGTCGAGAAGGGCGTGCGCATGCGCGTGCTGTTCCGCGCCGAGGCCACGGAGGCGGAAATCCGCACCTGGCTGCAGCGCGAGCAGCTGGAAATCGTTGCCGGGCCGGACACCCTGGGCGCCTTCACCCTGCTGTCGCGCGACCGCCAGAAAGTCTTGCCGCCGCCAGGCCCGGGCAATCCGCTGGCCGTGATCAATCCCTGACCCCGAAATAAGAGAAAGTTATCGAGCATGACAATGTATAAGAACTTTGCATCTGCGCACTGGCGCAAACTGGCCATGGGCCTGGCTGCTGGCGTCCTGTTGACGGGCTGCGCCATGACGCCGAATGGCCGTGGCGGCGTGCTGGTGGGCCTGGATACGGCCGAACTGTTCGGCACGCCGATTTCCACCTTCCGCCTGCGCGACGGCACGGAAGGCACCTTGCGCAAGGATCCGAAGGGCAAGTATTCGATCAAGCTGTCGCAGGCGTTCCGCGTCGTGCCGCTGGACAAGGCCATCACGGCCCGCGTGGCGCGCGTGGAAAACGTGGGCGAGCGCACCGTCGTGATCGTGGAAACCCAGGAGCGCGGCTGCGCCTACCGCTATGAAGTGCTGGCATTCCAGGGTACGGACGTGCTGCAGTGGACGGTCGGCAATTGCAAGGACCGCCCCCGCGTGGAGCTGGCGGCGGACGCCAAATCGCTGAATATCGATTTCCCCAACTACAACCGCCTGTCGCGCATGATCTACACGGACAACCGCCTGCTCAACGCCAGCGTGGCCGTGCCGCCCGGCGTCGATACGCGCGCGCAGCCGTTTGCCGACGACGCCTTGCGCGCCACCGGTCCCGCCATCGCCACCATGCCCGGCAGCGACGGCGGCCGCGTGATCCCGGCGCCACCGGCCCCGGCATCGGCCCCGGCACCTGCCGCCGCGCCGAAAGCGGGCAGCCGCGCCAGCGCCAAGGCGCGCCGCCAGGACACCCCGGCCAGGGCGGCGGCGCCCGCGGCCATCAGCCTGCCCGCGCCGCGTGCCGCAGCGGCAGCCCCGGCGGCGCCGATGATCTTCCAGGCAGAAGAGATCAAGCCCGTCGTCATCGATTTGAGGAAATAAGATGGCCGCGAGTTTGCGCAGTCTGCAAATCCGGCAGACCCTGATTCTGATCGTCCTGACGATCATTTACCTGTGCTTCGAGCTGGGCTTCAATGCCCGCCTGCTCGACGTGGTGGGCGGCAACGTCAAGCCGGAAGACGTGGAAGGGGTGGAATTCTACGGCCGCAGCCTGTCCGGCATCGCCGCCGCGCTGGTGGTGCTGCAGCTGATGTGGCGCCGCCGGCTGAAGAACAATGGCAGCGGCCCTGGCTGGGTAAAAATCGTCGTTTGCTGCCTGGTCACGGCCGGCGTCGTCTTCGGCGTGCTGAAGACCACGGTGAATGTGCTGGTCAACACGCGCGACGCGGAATTTCGCCGCATGGCCTTCAACACCACCTTGCTGCAGCGCTCGCTGGTAGGCGGCAGCCTGCAACTGCAAGGCCTGGTCGACGATCCGACCCTGTTCGCCAAGCCGGAAGGCAAGTCCTTCCTGGCCCTGTTCCCCTTCCTGGCCGTGTCGGTGCGGCATCTTGACGAGCGCATGGGGCCGGCCAAGGAGCAGCTGGTGCGCGCCAACGTGCGTCAGGTGGCGGGCGGCCCGTCCGGTTACTATGACAAATATCAGGAAGCCATGCGCGAGCTGGCCGGCAAGTGGGAGCTGTATGCGGGCATTATTCCCGACAGCGATGCCGGTTTGCGTGCCAAGCAGCAATCCTCGTGGCAGGAATACGTGAGCAGCCTGTCGCGGCGTGGCTGGCAGCCGCATTCCGTGCCGATGCGGCGCCAGGCGGCCGTCGTCAATAATGTGCGCAAGAAAGTCCCCGTGCCCGCCAACTGGCGTACCGACGATGAGCGGGGCTTCCGCGCCGCCGTCAAGCGCCGCTACACAGCCGAGGCGGCCAGCAAGGGCGTCACCGTGCGCGGCGAACGCATCCCGCCGGGCTTGCCCTTTGCCGCTTTTGTCGCGCGCCCTGGCGTGCAGGCGGAATTGCGCGAAGCGTTGAAACTGCCGTCCAGCGCCACGGTGCAGCCAGCGTATGCCAGTCCTGCCGAGTTCGGGCGCCTGTTCGAGCAGTTCCTCGATCGCCAGACGGCGGAAAAGCTGGTGGAATACCGCGCCAGCCGCACCGACTTTGAAGCGGGTGGCAGGTTCTTCCATGAAGGCAAGGAAGCGGCGCGCGCCGCCATCGTGCCGCCCGTGGCCCTGTTCTTCTCGCTGCTGGGCGCCATCGGCCACTTTTCCAAATTGCTGTACCTGGTCGCCACCGTCGTATTATTGCTGCTGGCCATGCGCCGTGGTGAGCAGGCGGGTGCCGATGGACAGCTGAGCCGCCGTTCCGCCTGGATCGCCACAGGTGTGCTGGCGACGGCCTTTGCGGGCAGCTGGGGCATGCTGTCCATTCTCGACAACAACGTCACGCGCAGCGAGCTGTTCGGGCAAATGCTGGACTGGGCGCGCCAGCCCGAGCCCGACAGCACGCGCTGGCAAATAGCCGGCAAGGGCTTGCTGGCCAATATCACGCACGTCGTGGCGGTGGGGCAGGGCTACAGCTACCCCGTCAACGAAGCGATCCGCATCCACGTTTTGCAGGGAATTCATTATGGCTATCACGCGCAACAAAAATAAGGCGGCCGCGCTGGCATTGCTGCTCAGCACGTTCTGCACGTTGGTACAGGCCGACTGCCTGGGCATGAAGGTGCACGCCCACCGCGGCGCCGGCAATGCGCCGGAAAACTCGCTGAGTGCGCTGCGCAACACGTATTTCGGCACCTGGGACGGCGTCGAGACGGATTTGCAGCTGCTGGGCGACGGCAGCTGGGTGGTGCATCACGATCTGTTGACTGGCCGGGTGGTCGACACGGGATCGCCGCGCACCGTCAAGCAGATGACGGCCGACGACTGGCGCGCCGCCAGCATGAAGAACCGTGGCGTGGCCACGCCGGAAACGCCGCCGTTCGTCAGCGACGTCGCCGACCTGGCCACGGCTTTCCCTACGAAAACCCTGAATGCGGAAATCAAGGATGTGGTCTCGTCGTGCGCGCCGATCGCCACCCTGGTGGCGCAGTTGCGTACGAACATCAAGCACGGCAACTGGTTCCTGACGTCGGGCGTGCCGAACAACCTGGCGTGCGCGCGCCGCGCCGACCCGCAGGGTTATCTGGGCTTGCTCGTGTTTGACGCGCGCAATGCACAGGCGGCCGGCGCCAACCGGGTCAGCCGCTATATCGCGAAAAATGCCCGCCCGCCCAAGCTGGACAAGCCGTGGCTGCAGCGCGTGCAGCAGCAGATCGGCATGCCCACGGGCGTGCACGTGGATGCGCGCAGCCTGGACGCCAATCCGAATCTGCTGGGCGACGCCGCCAGCCTGAACATGCCCGTCTTCGTCTACGCCGTCGATGGCGACTCGGCCCTGGCCGCGTCCTTGCTGCGCGCGCAGCAGCGCAGCCACCGCTGGCCCAGCGGCGTCATTCTTGACGGCAATCCCGAGACGTTTTGCGCGATGATGAAATAAGTTCTCCCTGATCTGCGACACGGCGTTTTGCCGTGCAGCAGAATACCTCGCCGCCACAGAAATAGCCGCTTGCGGCGGCCCGCGCAGGCCCACTCTTGTGCCGCCTTTCTGCCTCTTTTTTGCGCATTGCAGCATCGATATTGTTTGCATCGGGCGCGCGACTGGCTTATAAATGTAATCGATTACATTTTATTGAAAAGCGCCATGCCAGCAGCCGTTCCATCACCTTTGCCCGCCGAAACCGTCTCCATCAGCGCCGTCGCCGCGCATGCGGGCGTGTCGGTGGCCACCGTCTCGCGCGTGATGAACGAGCAGGCCGGGGTGCGGGCGCCCACGCGCGACAAGGTGCTGGCGTCCGTGGCCGCGCTCGGCTACCGCATGAATCATCTGGCGCGCAGCCTGCGCACGGCCGAGAGCCGCATGCTGCTCACCATGGTGCCCGACGTGGGCAACCCCTTCTATGCGCAGATCGTGCGCGGCATCGATACGGTGGCGCGCGAACACGGCTATTTCGTCTTGCTGTGCGACACGGGCGCCGACGCGGGCCGCGAGCGTTCCTACTTCGACTTGCTGCGCATGCACCGCGCCGATGGCGCCATCTGCCTCGATCCGGACACGGTGCAGCATGCCCTGTCGCATGAATCCGTCAGCCTGCCGTGGGTAGCGTGCTGCGAATTCGATCCCGCCGTGGCCGTACCCTATGTCGGCATCGACAACCACCGCGCCGCCTCCGACGCCGTCGCGCATTTGCTGTCGCGCGGCCATACGCGCATCGGCCTGATCAACTCCGACGAGCGCTATCTGTACGCGCGGCAACGCCAGCAAGGCTACCTGGACGCCCTGGCGGCGGCCGGCCTGCCCGTACAGCCGCAGTGGGTGCACACGGTGCAAAGCCTCGATTACGAAGCGGGCACGGCCGCCACCTTGCGGATGATGGCGGGACCGGATGCGCCCACGGCCATCTTTGCCGTCTCCGACACCCTGGCCATCGGCGTGCTGAGTGCGCTGCGCCAGCTGAAAAAAAGGGTGCCCGAAGACGTGGCTGTCATCGGCTTCGATGATATCGCCATCGCCGCGCAGATCGATCCGGGCCTCACCACCATCGCCCAGCCGATGCGCGAACTGGGCGAGACGGCGGCGCGATTATTGCTGCAGCGTCTGGCGGACCCGGCGGCCAGTGTGCCGGGCGTGCTGCTGCAACACCGATTAATTCTGCGAGGGAGTGCATAGTGAGCGTTGCCGTCGGTTTCGAGGGGGTCTGCAAGGATTTCGGCCCCGTGCGCGTCTTGCATGGCGTCAGTTTCAACCTGTCGCCAGGACGCGTGTATGGCTTGCTGGGCGAAAATGGCGCCGGCAAGTCGACCCTGATGAAAATCCTCGCCGGCTACGAGGCCGTGAGCGAAGGGCAGTTGCTGATCGATGGCCAGCCCCGGCGCTTTAGCAGCTCGCGCGCGGCGGAGAGCGCCGGCATCGTGCTGATCCACCAGGAATTCAACCTGGCCGAGCACCTGACGGTGGCGCAAAACATGTTTCTCGGCCACGAAAAGACGCGCGGCTGGCTGCTCGACGAGGCTGCCATGCAGGAAGAAGCGTCGCGCTACCTGAAACAGGTGGGCCTGGATGTATCGCCCGACACGAAAATCCGCGACCTGATCGTGGCCGAGAAGCAACTGGTGGAAATCGCCAAGGCCCTGTCGCGCCGCGCCCGCTTCCTGATCATGGACGAACCGACGGCCACCCTGACGTCGTCGGAAACCCAACGATTGTTTACCGTCATGGCCCAGCTGAAAGCGGACGGCGTGACCATTTTGTATATTTCCCACAAGCTCGACGAAGTCGAGCGCAACACGGACGAAGTCATCGTCATGCGCGACGGGCGTTTCGTCACGCGCGAGCCGACGGCCAGCCTGACGCGCCAGCAGATGGCGAACCTGATGGTGGGGCGCGAGTTGTCCGACATGTTCCCGGCGAAAGTGGCATTGGCGCCGGACGCGCCCGTGCTCCTGAAAGTCGATGGCTTGTGCGTGCCCGGCTGGTCGAAAGACCTGTCGTTCGAGGTGCGCGCCGGCGAAGTGCTGGGCTTTGCGGGCCTGGTGGGCGCGGGGCGCACGGAATCGTTCGAGGCCTTGCTGGGCTTGCGCCCGCGCAGCGCGGGCACGATTGAGCTCAATGGCCAGCCGGTGGATATCCGCACGCCCAAGCAAGCGATGCAGCATGGCATGACGTATCTGAGCGAAGACCGCAAGGGAAAAGGTCTGCATGTGAACCTGGGCTTGCGCGAAAACCTCACCATGATGACGATGGAGCGCTATGCGCGGCCGTGGCTCGATGTGGCAGGCGAGAAAGCGGCGCTGGCCAAGGCGGTGCTTGACTTCAATATCCGCACGGGCGACCTGGACAGCCGCGCGCGCATGCTGTCGGGCGGCAACCAGCAAAAGCTGGCGCTGGCGAAATACCTGCATTCCGACCCGCGCGTCGTCGTGCTCGATGAACCGAGCCGCGGCGTGGATGTGGGCGCCAAGCGCGACATTTACTTTTTGATACACCGCCTGGCCGCCGAAGGGCGCGCCGTGATCGTGATTTCATCCGAACTGATCGAATTGATTGGCCTGTGCCACAGAGTCGCCGTGATGCGCGCCGGCACCTTGCAAGCCACCCTGTCTGCTGACCACCTGACTGAAGAGGAGTTGATTGCCCATGCAACCGGCACGCACTGATACCACCGTATCCCCTATTGCTCGATTCGGCGCGCGCATCAAGGGCTTTGGCCCCGTGCTGGGCCTGCTGGCCCTGTGCATCGCGGGCACCTTGCTCAATGGCGATTTCGCCACCCTGGACAACCTGATGAACGTGCTCACGCGCACGGCCTTCATCGGCATCATCGCCGTCGGCATGACCTTTGTGATTATCTCGGGCGGCATCGACCTGTCCGTTGGCTCGATGGCGGCCCTGATCGCCGGCTGCATGATCTATTTCATGAATGCACTGGCGCAAGGCGCAGGGGGGAATCTGGCGCCGATCACCATGCTGGTGCTGGGCATCGCCATGGCGCTGATCCTTGGCGCGGGCTTTGGCCTGATGCATGGCTTGCTCATCAGCAAGGGCAATATCGAGCCGTTCATCGTGACATTGGGCACCCTCGGTATCTTCCGCGCCGTATTGACGTACCTGGCCGATGGTGGCGCCCTGACCCTGGACGCCACCCTGTCCGAGCTGTACAGCCCCGTGTATTACACGAGCGTGCTGGGCGCGCCGATACCGATCTGGATTTTCCTGTTCGTGGCGGCGGCCGGCGCCATCATCCTCAACCGCACGACGTTTGGCCGCCACGTGCAGGCGATCGGTTCCAACGAGCAAGTGGCGCGCTATGCGGCCATCAACGTCGACAAGGTGAAAATCGCCACCTACATGCTCTTGGGCGTGTGCGTGGGCATCGCCACGGTGCTGTACGTGCCGCGCCTGGGCTCGGCTACGCCAACCACGGGCTTGCTGTGGGAACTCGAAGCCATCGCCGCCGTTGTCGTGGGCGGCACGGCGCTGAAGGGAGGCGAGGGACGCATCGTCGGCACCGTGATCGGCGCCATCCTCTTGTCCGTAATCAGCAATATTCTGAATTTGACCAGCATCATCAGTGTCTACCTGAATGCCGCAGTGCAAGGCGTGGTGATCATCGCCGTCGCCTTCCTGCAGCGAGGCCGCAAATAAAACAAGAGCGGCGTTCTGAAAGGGCGGCCAACGGGCGCCCACAACCTTGGAGGAGAGCAGCATGAAGAGCTTTATACGGGTAGCAGGGATGGCAGTGCTGGTGATGCAGGCGTGGGCGCTGCCAAGCGCGCAAGCGGCCGGGAATGGGGGAAATAAGCTGGTGGTGGGCGTGGCCATTCCCACGGCCACGCACAGTTTCACGTCGGGTATCGTGTGGTGGGCGAACCAGGCCAAGGCGGAGCTGGAAAAAGCCCATCCTGGCCTGAAAATCATCGTCAAGACGGCCGCCACGGCGCCCGAGCAGGCGAACCAGTTGCAGGACATGTTGACGGTGAACAAGATCAACACCCTGGTGATCTTCCCCATCGAATCGGCCTCGCTGACGCAGCCCGTGGCGCAAGTCAAAAACAAGGGCGTGTACGTGACCGTGGTCGACCGTGGCTTGACGAACACGCAGTCGCAGGATGCGTACATCGCGGGCGACAACACGGCCTTCGGCAAGCTGCCGGCCGAATACCTGGCGAAGAGCCTGAATGGCAAGGGCAATATCGTCGTGCTGCGCGGCATGCCGACCACCCTGGACAACGAGCGCTACGATGCATTCAGTGCCGTCATGAAAGGCCATCCCGAGATCAAGGTGCTGGACGCCAAGTACGGCAACTGGAACCGCGACGATGCCTTCAAGGTCATGCAGGATTACCTGACCCGCTTCAAGCACATCGACGCCGTCTGGGCCGCCGATGACGACATGGCCATCGGCGTGCAAAAGGCCATCGCGCAAGCCAAGCGCACTGACATCAAGCAAGTGTTCGGCGGCGCGGGCGCGAAGGGCGCCGTGAAAAAGATCATGGATGGCTCCGACCCGCTGATCGTGGCCGACGTGTCGTACTCGCCGAAATTCATGTACGACGCCATCAAGCTGACGACGGAAGCGCGCCTGAAAGGTGATAAATTGCCGGCCAACACCATCATCCCGTCGGTGCTGATCACGCGCGAGAACGCCAAGCAGTTCTACTTTCCGAACTCGCCTTTTTAACGACACCCCAAAACAAGGACTGGGGTCGTAACCTGACGGGGGAAGGCGTCCCAATGGGGCGCATTCCGCTCCCGCAGGGACCGACCTTCCAATTTGATTTTAAGGAATTTCCATGAAAACCATCCAGGGCCCGGCCATTTTCCTGGCCCAGTTTCTCGGCGACGAGCCGCCGTTCGACTCGCTCGAGCACCTGGCGCAATGGGCGGCCGGCCTCGGTTACAAGGGCTTGCAGCTGCCGACGGCGCCGCGATTGTTTGACCTGGAACAGGCGGCCAGCAGCCAGCAGTATTGTGACGACGTGAAAGCCTTGCTGGCGCGTCACGGCTTGCAGGTGACGGAATTGTCGACGCATTTGCAGGGCCAGCTGATCGCCGTGCATCCCGCCTACGACGCCCTGTTCGACGGCTTTGCGCCCGAGCATGTGCGCGGCGACAGCGCGGCCCGTACGGCCTGGGCCACGCAGCAATTGCTGTGGGCGGCCACCGCCTCGCAGCGCCTGGGCCTGAAGGCGCACGTGACGTTTTCCGGCGCGCTGGCCTGGCCGTATCTGTATCCATGGCCGCAGCGCCCCGCCGGCCTGGTGGAAACGGCGTTCGCGGAACTGGCGAAACGCTGGCTGCCCATCCTCGACGCGTTTGATGCAGCGGGCGTGGACCTCTGTTATGAGTTGCATCCGGGTGAGGACTTGCACGATGGCGTGACGTTCGAGCGCTTCCTTGCCGCCGTCAACGACCACCCGCGCGCATCGATTCTGTACGACCCCAGCCATTTCGTGCTGCAGCAGCTCGACTATCTGGCCTTCATCGATATTTATCATGCGCGCATCAAGGCCTTCCACGTCAAGGACGCGGAATTCCGGCCGAACGGGCGCCAGGGCGTGTATGGCGGCTATGGCGACTGGCAAGACCGGGCCGGGCGCTTCCGCTCGCTGGGCGACGGGCAGATCGACTTCAAGGCGATCTTTTCCAAGATGGCGCAGTATGACTTTCCGGGCTGGGCCGTGCTGGAATGGGAATGCTGCCTGAAACACCCGGAAGATGGCGCGGCCGAGGGCGCGCGATTCATCCGCGAGCACATCATCCACGTGGCCGAACACGCGTTCGACGATTTCGCGGGCAGTGCGGTTGACCAGGGTCAAATTCATCACTTGCTTGGCTTGAAATAAGGAGACGACATGCAGCGACGCTTACGACTGGGCATGGTAGGGGGCGGGCAGGGCGCGTTCATCGGCGCCGTGCACCGCATCGCGGCGCGCATCGACGACCAGTACGAGCTGGTGGCGGGCGCCTTGTCGTCCGACCCGGATCGCGCGCGTGCAAGCGGCGCCGCGCTGCACCTGGCGCCCGAACGCTGCTACAGCGACTACCGCGCCATGGCGCAGATGGAGGCCGCGCGCGCGGACGGTATCGAGGCCGTGGCCATCGTCACGCCGAATCACTTGCACGCGCCCGTCGCCACGGCGTTCATGGAAGCGGGCATCCATGTGATCTGCGACAAGCCGCTGGGAATATCGTTGGCGGAAGGCCAGGCGCTGGCGGCGCTGGCCGAGCGGAAAAACCTGCTGTTTGCGCTCACGCACACCTATAGCGGCTACCCGCTGCTGCGCCATGCGAAGGCCATGGTCGAGGCGGGCGACATCGGCGAATTGCGCCTCGTGCAGGTGGAGTATTCGCAGGACTGGCTGGCCGATTCGATTGCTGCCGGCGGCATGAACGAGGGCAACTGGCATAACGATCCGCACAAGGCCGGGCCGGGCGGCGTCCTGCTCGACGTGGGGCTGCATGCGTATCACCTGGCGCAATTCGTCAGCGGCTTGACGCCGCATGCCGTGCTGGCGGAACTGTCGACTTTTGTACCGAACCGCAGCCTGGACGACCACGTGCAGGTCATGCTGCGCTACGCCAACGGGGCGAAAGGCACCCTGTGGGCTAGCCAGGTGGCGACCGGTTGCGAAAACACGGTGCGCCTGCGCCTGTTCGGTAGCAAGGCGCAGCTGGACTTTGACCAGGAACAGCCGAATGCGCTGTGGTTCACGCCGCAGGGCGGCAACCGCCAGCTGCTGCGTCCGGGCCGGGTCGACAGCGCCGCCGCGCGCCACGCCACGCGCGTGCCGGCCGGCCATCCGGAGGGTTATCTGGAAGCGTTCGCCCAGCTGTACCTGGATGCGGCCTTGCGCATTCGCGCCTTGCAGGCGGGCTTGCCCGTGCCCAAGGAAGCGGGCTGGCTGCCGACTGTTACCGATGGCGTGGCGGGCCTGGCCTTTGCCGAGGCCGTGCTGCGCAGCCATGCGGATGGCGCGAGCTGGACAACCTTGGCAAGCTGACTGTTACACTGCGCGCATGAGTGCGCCCTTTATTATCACCATCGTTCCGCAAGGCTGGCAATTCCCGGCCGAGGCAGGCACCACCATCCTGGCTGCCGCCGAACTGGCCGGTATCCGCCTGCTCAGTTCCTGCCGCAACGGCACCTGCCGCACGTGCATCTGCCACATGCACGAAGGAAAGATACGCTACACGGTGGACTGGCCCGGCATCAGCCCCGATGAGCGGCTGGACGGCTACATTCTGCCCTGCGTGGCCGCGGCCGAAAGCGATATCACCATCCAGGCGCGCGCCGTGCGCAAGTAAAGCACCGCCGTGAGTATTTGTTAGATTTTGGCAATGTTTCCCATGCTATAACATTTGATTCAGGTTTCCAGCACACCTCCATTGGGGAGGAAATGAAACCTCAACATGGATATCGCATGCGTACATTATTCCCTTTGTTGTGGCGGGCCGCCGCATTGCCGCTGGCTATCACGACGACCTTGTCCGCCTGTGGCGGCGGTTCCGGCGGTGCCGTTGGCGTACCGCCTGGCTTGCAGGAAAAACCCGGCATGACCTTATCGGCAGTCAGTAGCCACTGCACGGCCCAGCCTGGCGCCATCTGCGATGACATCCACGTAACAGTGCGCCTGGCCGATGGCGTGACCGATACGCGTCCCCAGTCGCATGAAAAACCGGCTAGCGGCACGGCCGGCGTGCTGCAGCAGGCCGACCGCCAGAAGCAGGCAGACGGCAGCTGGCTGCTGACGTTCAAGGCGGTGCCTGGTCTGGCTCCCGGGGTGTACGCGGGCAAGATCGAGCTATCCTTGCCGCTCACGGTGGGGGTGTACAAGACGGAAAGCATGGATTACCAGGTCACTGTCGCGCCGTTCGCCGGCAGCATGGGCGCACTGCAGGCCTTGCCCGGCGTGGGCGACTGGGAAGGCGTGAATGGCAATGCCGCGCATACGGGCCTGGTGCCGGCCACCTTCGACAGCCGCCGCTTCACGCGGCGCTGGACTTGGCTGGGGCCCAGTTCCCCGCGCGCGGTCGTCGGCAGTCCCGTGGTGGCTGCCAATGGCCTCGTGTATGTCAGCCAGCAATCGGCCGCACCGGTGGAAGGCAGCAGCACCAAATACGTCACCACCTCGACCGCGACGGCGCTCAACGAGAGCGACAGCCAGGCGCGCTGGACGCAGTCGCTCACGTCCGATGGTTATCTGGGCGCGCCGGCCGTTTCGGGCGGCAAGCTGGCCATGGCTGGCTACGATACCGTGCATGTCTTCGATGCGCATGCCGGCGGTGTGCCGCTCGGCGTGCGTCCGCCGAATACGAATGGCACGCTGCTGGGGGTTTCCCTGGCGACGGCGCCCACCTTTTTTGGCGGCAATGTCTACGTGGGTGGCAATAATGATATCAGTGGCATCGATGCGGCGGCGGGGCAGACACGCTGGTCTGCCAGCCTTGGCTTGCCCAAGCTGGGCAACGTCAATGACTGGACGCCCGCCGTCAATGGGGACACGGTGTACAGCCATGCGGCAGGGACATTGACGGCGTTCAATATCGCAGATGGCAAGGCCCGCTTCAGCGTGGCGGTGCCGGGGCAGGTGCTGGGTGGGCTGAACAAGAGCAGCCTGCGCCAGGCGCCCGTGCTGGTCGATGCGGACAGCGTGCTGCTGCTCAATCAGCGGCCGCTGGCCGGCGAGGCGGCGAATAACAGCCTGAGTCTGGTTGACGTGCATAGCCGCGCCGTGCGCTGGACGGTGCAGGGACAGTTCAGCACGCAGCCGGTGGTGGCGCAGGGCGTCGTGTATGTGGGCAACCAGGCCAGCCAGGCGCTCGAAGCGCGCAGGCTCGGCGACGGCGCGGTCCTGTGGAGCTGGCCCCTGGATACGGCCCTCGACGCGTACTTCGGCGGTGATCTGATCGTCACCGGCAATCTGCTGTTTGTTGGCGGGCGCAACAATACCTATGCGATCGACCTGGCCAGCCACAAGACTGTCTGGATTTACCGCATGGGGGGCAGCCTGGCGTTGTCGCGCCATGGCGTGCTGTACATCCGCCAGGGCACGGATCTACCCGGCGGCGGCATGGTCTTGACGGCCATCAACCTGCAGTAGCCGCCTGCCGCTTGCACGGCGCCTGACTCAGGTGGGCTTGCCGCCCTTGAGCCGCTGCAGCAGCGCGTCCACGCTGTCGCTGACGGGCAAGCCATGGCGGCGCAGCAGCTGCACGTGCAATACCAGGTTTTCCAGCACCAGCTTGGCCGCCACGGCCAGCAGGGCCAGGTTGCGGTCTTCCGGGCTGAAACTTTCCATCGCGTCGGCCATCTCGCACAGGTGGTTGGCGATCAGCCCGCGCAATTCCTGCTCGTCGAACGGCAGGTCGGCAAAATCGATGGGATCGGCCACTTCCACTTCCTGCATCAGCACCGCTAGTTCTTCCGGGGTAATCGTCATGCCTGGCCTCCTTGTGTGCTTGCCTCTATTTTAATTGTATTGGCCGCAAAGGGGACTAGAATGAGTCGAGGCCGACGACGTCGAAGGGCAGCATGGCGCATTTGCATTTTACGCAACAACTGGCACGCTACCTGGACGTTCCTACGGTGGAGGTGGCCGCGCCACGGCTGCGCGCCGCCCTCGATGCCGCGTTTGCCCGGCAGCCGCGCCTGCGCGGTTACGTGCTCGACGAGCAGGGCGCCCTGCGCCCGAATGTGGTGATCTTCATCGATGGCGCCCGCTGCCGCGAGCGGCGCGTGCTCGACGACGCCTTGCTGCCCGACAGCCAGGTGTATATCTTGCAGGCACTTTCCGGAGGTTAATCATGGGACAAGGCATGGCTCAACGCGCGTATCTCGGCACCCGCAAGGGCTTGTTCCAGTTCGATGTCGATGCGGCCGGCGCCTGGCAGCTGGCGCTGGTGCAGTTTGCCGGCGATCCCGTTTCCATGCTGCTGCACGATGGCCGCGACGGCACCTTGTATGCGGCCCTGAACCTGGGGCACTTCGGCGCCAAGCTGCACCGACGCGACGGGGGCGCCAGCGCGTGGCAGGAAGTCGCTGTGCCCGCCTATCCCGCCAAGCCGGAAGACAGCACCGATACCGTGGACTGGACCTTGCAGCAGATATGGTCGCTGGCGGCCGGCGGCGCGGACCAGCCCGGCGTGCTGTGGGCGGGCACCTTGCCTGGCGGCCTGTTTCGTTCCAGCGACCGCGGCGACAGCTGGCAGCTGGTGGAATCCCTGTGGCACGTGCCGCAGCGGGCGCAGTGGTTTGGCGGCGGCTATGACGTGCCCGGCATCCACAGCATCTGCGTCGACCCGCGCGACAGCCAGAAGGTGTTGGTCGGCGTGTCCTGCGGCGGCGTGTGGCAAACGGTCGATGGCGGCGCCAGCTGGGCCTTGAGCGCGATGGGCATGCGGGCCGACTACATGCCGCCCGAGCTCGATGAAAACGAAGCCGTGCAAGATCCGCACCGCATCGTGCGCAGCGCCGGCACGCCGGACGCGCTGTGGTGCCAGCACCATAACGGCATCTGGCGCTCGCACGATGCCGGCTGGCACTGGCAGGAAGTGACGACGGCGCCGCTGTCGCATTTCGGCTTTGCCGTGGCCGTGCACCCGCGCGATGGCGACACGGCCTGGTTCGTGCCGGCGCAGGCGGATGTGTTGCGCATTCCCATCGATGGCGCGCTGGCCGTCACGCGCACGCGCGATGGCGGAAAAACCTTCGAGGTGTTGCGCGCGGGATTGCCGCAGCAGCATTGCTATGACCTGGTCTACCGCCACGGGCTGGCGCTGGCCGACGATGGGCGCAGTTTATTGATGGCGTCGACGACGGGCGGCGCCTGGTATTCCGGCGACGAGGGCGAGCATTGGCAGACCATCTCTGCCCACTTGCCGCCCGTTTATGCCGTCTGTTTTGCCACGCCGTAGTAGCACAGGAAGATATCGACGGCCAGTGCCGTCACTTCGCGCCGGCGTGCCGGGCCCAGCAGAGGCTCACCGAGGGTGATCTGCGGCCAGAATGCAAAGGTTTTTAACGGCGACATCAGCAGGTGCGCCACTTCCAGCGTCTCGCCCGCCTTGATGCGCCCGTCTTGCTGCGCCGCGCGGATCCAGATATTCAGGCCCGTTTCCTTTTCATTCAGGCGCGCCACCATCGCTTGCGCCCGCTCGGGCGAGTGGATGGTTTCGCCAAAGATCACGCGCGCCAGGTCGATGAAAGCCGGATCGCACAGCAAGTCCATTTTCTGCTCGACCAGGGCCAGCACTTGCGGCCGCAGGGGCTGGTCGGCAACATAGGGCACGGCAGGCTGGGCCATGCTGCTTTCCCACATGCGCTGCAGGATTTCCGCGAACAGCTCGTCCTTGCTGGGGAAATGGTTGTACACGGTGCGCTTGGATACGGCGGCCGTGGCAGCGATCTTGTCCATGCTGGTCGCATCAAAACCGTGCTCGCGGAACTCGGCGATGGCGGCATCGACGATGGCGACGCGCTTGCGGTCGGTGAGGCGTTGCGGTGCGGCCATGGCGGGAAATCTCCTTTGAAAACAATATTTTACACCTCTTGGTTTACTTTGCCAGAAATAGGAACTACACTGTGTAGTGTAATTTAATCCTTGTTAATTCTTTGCCGGGCCGCATATGCACTTGCACCGAGTCGCACGTCGTCTCTTCTTTCTGGGAGTCCTGATCATCATGAGTTCTTGCACCTTGCGCGCCGCGCCTGCCGCACCGATAGAATCGCCCCAACGCCACGAAGGCAAGTTCCGTAATCCCGTGCAGATGCACAAGCTGGGCACGGCAGCCACGCTCAAGCTGATGTGGACATTTTTCTTTGACAAACCCGACAGCACGGTGCCGGCTGCGGCTGTGCCCGTGCAAGCCTTGACCCGGGCGCAACTGCTGGCCGCACCCGACAACAGCCTGTTTCGCCTCGGCCATTCGACCCTGTTGCTGAAACTGAACAATGAATTTTTCCTCACCGATCCCGTGTTTTCCGAGCGCGCCTCGCCGGTGCAGTGGGCAGGACCGAAACGTTTCCATCAGCCGCCCATCAGCATCGCCGACTTGCCGCCGATCAAGGCCGTCATCCTGTCGCACGACCATTACGACCACCTCGACCATGCTGCCGTGCTGCAACTGGCCGCCAAGACCGAACACTTCGTCACGCCGCTGGGCGTGGGTGACACCTTGGTCGAATGGGGCGTGCCGAAAGACAAGGTGCAGCAATTCGACTGGTGGCAGGGCGTGACGATTGCCGGCGTGAAACTTGTCGCCACGCCATCGCAGCATTTTTCGGGACGCGGCTTGTTTGACGGCAATCAAACCCTGTGGGCATCGTGGGTCATCGACGCACCGGACGTGCGCGTGTTTTTCAGTGGCGACTCCGGCTATTTCGACGGTTTCAAGCAAATCGGCGACAAGTACGGCCCGTTCGACGTGACCATGATCGAGACGGGCGCGTATGACAAGCTGTGGCCGGACGTGCACATGCAGCCGGAACAGACCTTGCAAGCCCACCTGGACTTGCGCGGCAAGTGGTTGATGCCCGTGCATAACGGCACCTTCGACCTGGGGCTGCATGCCTGGCATGAACCGTTTGACCGCATCACGGGGCTGGCGGCCAAGCAGGGCGTGAACCTGGCCACGCCGCAAATGGGCGAGGCAGTCGACCTGGCGCAGCCGAAGAAGGGCAATAAGTGGTGGCTGGCGATGCTGGAAGAGGAGATGATTCGGTAATTTACGCCGTCACGTCGATCAGGCGTCCCAGGGTCTGGCCATAGCTGTTCAGCTGGGGCGTGCTTTTCGGCGCGGCGGGGACCGCTTGCTGCGGCACGGCCAGCTTGATCGCCTGGTCCAGCTGCGGCGCCTTGATGGCGGTGGGGGCATCTGCCTGGGCTTGCTGGCTGTTGCGTTGGGTCTGGCTCAGCGATTCCTGTTCCCGTGCCAGCAACTGGCGGCTTTGCGCCAGCTGTTCACTGTCGCGCTGTACCTGGTTCTGGCCTTGTTCGACCCGGCGTTGCGCCGTGGCCAGCGAGGCTTGCAAGTTGTTGACGGACGTTAGCGTGACCACATTGTTCACCTTTGAAAGTATGTCCAGGCGTGCAGGGATGGGGGAAGCCCGGGCCGATGTGCTGCGCCAGGCATCATTGTCCGAACATGCCAGGCGGTAATCTTTACCTGAATCAAGAGTAGGACAAATTCTCGCACAGTTCCAGTAAATTATGTTTTCTTGATAATGCTAACGTGCGCGCCTTGCATGCCCAAGCCGGCATCCTGAAGTTGCTGCAGCACTTGTCAAAGTGAGTACCCGCTGTCGCTTTTTACCTTGTCTTGACTGCTATCGCCGATGTGGCGCTACGGAGAGGGTGGAAGTGGTCGCATTCAAAACGTTGCTTTTTAAATAGTCAATGTATTGTTGTTTTTATACCATGTCTGCGCACGCTAATGCGCAGCCTGTTTGGCGCTCTGGGCTATAATTGACGGTCAGAGTTGGTTTCTTTTGCCATACAGACAGGTAGTTAACATGAATCTCAAGAGCCTCGCAATTGCCCTCGGCATGTCGAAAACGACAGTCAGCAGGGCGTTGAACGGCTATCCGGAAGTCAATTCCCGCACCCGTGAAATCGTCCTGGCCGCCGCCAAGAAAGTCGGCTACCGGCCCAACCCGCTGGCGCGCAGCCTGGCCGTCGGCCGCACGAATGTGCTGGGCATGATCTATCCCCTGCTGCCCAGCGACCTGGGCGACAGCGTCTTTCTTTCCGTGGTGAATGGCATGTCGGACGCCGTGGAAGCATCGAAGATGAGTTTGATCATCGCTCCCGTATCGCCGCAGAACGAACAGCCCTCGTATGAAACCATGGTGCGCGGACGCCAGGTCGATGGCCTGGTGGTGGGCCGCACCAAGGTGGTCGACGAGCGCATCGCCTACCTGACGAAGGTCGGCTTTCCTTTTGTGGCGAACGGCCGCACGCGCATCGATGCGCCGTATGCGTATTTTGACTACGACAACGATACGGGTATCGACCTGGCCGTGTCTTTCCTGGCGGCACACGGCCACCAGCGCATTGCCCTGCTGAGCGCGCCGCTGGATTTGCACTTCGCGTATGAACGCAAGGAAAGCTTTATCCGCTGCATGGCGCAAGCGGGCTTGCCGGTCGATCCCGCCTATCTGCTCGAAAATACTTTTGATCGCCGCAGCGGTTATCAGGCCATGCAGCAATTGCTGGCCTGTTCGCCCCGTCCCACGGCCGTCATCGTCGACAATCACTTGTCCGGCGTGGGCGTGGTGCGCGCACTCATGGATGCGGGCATCGAGATTGGCAAGGAAATTTCCGTCATCGTCTGGGGCAATGTGGAAGACACCTTGATCGGCATCAACGTCACCACCATCGACCAGCCCGACCTGCGCCGCGCCGGCGCCAAGATGGTGGAAATGCTGCAATCCCTGCTGGCTGGCACGCCGCCGGAGCGGCTGCAGGAAATCTGGCAGCCGGTGCTGTTGCCGGGGGCGACGGTGGGGCGCTGTCCTGACTGAAAAAAAACGCAGAGCCTCGGCTCTGCGTTGTCATGTCAAGCCCAGCTGACCGGCTTATGCCGCGTGCTTGCTGCCTTGCGCCAGCTTGGCCAGCAATCTCGCCTTGTCCTGGCGATACGTGGCGACGGCCGCTTCCTTGACGTGGCCGAAGCCGCGGATTTTCTCGGGCAGCGACGCCAGTTCCACGCAGGTGGCCAGGTTCTCCGCCGTCAAGCTGACCAGCAGTCCCGCCAGCAGTTCGCGGTATTCGACAATCAGCGCGCGTTCCATCTTGCGCTCGGCCGTATAACCGAAGACGTCGAAGGTGCCGCCTCTGAGCCCCTTGGCTTTCGCCAGCAGCTTGAAGGCGCGCCACATCCAGGAACCGAACTCCGCTTTCACGAGGTGGCCTTTCGCATCTTTTTTCGCGAACAGCGGTGGCGCCAGGTTGAATTTCACGGAGAAATTCCCCTCGAACTGCTGCTGCAATTGCTCCACGAAACGGCCATCCGTGTACAAACGCGCCACTTCATACTCGTCCTTGTAGGCCAGCAATTTGAAATAGCTCCTGGCGACAGCCGTCGACAGCTTCTGGCCCAATCCCAGGGTGTTTTCGCGGTCGCGTACCTGCTTGAGCAAGGTCACATAACCATCCGCATATGCGGCGTTTTGGTAGGCCGTGAGGAACTCCACGCGCTTCTTGATGACGCTATCGAGGCTTTGCGGCATTTGCACGATGATCGCCTGCGTGGGCGTGGCGATCTGCGTGACACGGCGCACGTCGACGGCGGCGCGGCGGCCCCACAGGAAACTTTTCTTGTTCGATTCGATGCCCACGCCATTCAATTCAATGGCGCGCAGCAAGGCCGCTTCCGTCAGCGGGATGCGCCCCTTTTGCCAGGCGTAGCCGAGCATGAACAGGTTGGCGGCGATCGAGTCGCCCATCAGCGCGGTGGCCAGTTTTGTAGCATCGATAAAGTCGGCTGCCTCGGCGCCGCCGACGGATTCCTCGATCAGCTGGCGCACTTCCGCCGTTGGATATTGCCAGTCGGCATTTTGCGCAAACGTGCCTGGCGGCTGCTCATGCAGGTTGACGACGGCCAGGCTGCGGCCCGGGCGCATTTTCGACACGGCATCCTGCGCGCCGGCCGTCAGCATGTCGCAGCCTAAAATCAGGTCCGCTTCGCCCGTGGCGATGCGCTGGGCGCGGATGTGCGCGGGAGACCTGGCGATTTTCACGTGCGAGGTGACGGAACCGTTCTTTTGCGACATGCCCGTCATGTCCAGCACGGACGCGCCCTTGCCTTCCAGGTGGGCCGCCATGCCCATCAGGGCGCCCACGGTGATCACGCCCGTGCCGCCGATGCCGTTGATCAGGATGTTGTACGGCGCGTCGCAAGCAGGTAGTTGGGGTTCCGGCAGCGGGCCGAAGTTGTCCGTCTCGCCCGCTTTGCTGGCACCCGTCTTGGTCTTTTTCAGGCTGCCGCCTTCGACGGTGACGAAGCTGGGGCAGAAACCCTTGGCGCACGAGTAATCCTTGTTGCACGAGGATTGGTCGATGGTGCGCTTGCGGCCAAATTCCGTCTCCTTTGGCAGGATCGACACGCAGTTCGATTGCACGCCGCAGTCGCCGCAGCCTTCGCAGACGGCGTCGTTGATGACCATGCGTTTGGCCAGGTCAGGGTATTCGCCCTTTTTCCTGCGCCGGCGTTTCTCGGCCGCGCACGTCTGGTCGTAGATCAGCACGGATACGCCCTGCACTTCGCGCAATTCGCGCTGCACGGCATCCATATCCTTGCGGTCGTGCAAGGTCACGTGGGCGGGCAGGTTGCTGCGGTCGCTGTAGCGCGACAGATCTTCCGTCACCAGCGCGATGCGCGCGATGCCTTCGGCCGCCACTTGCTGCGCCATCATCGGCACGGTGATCAAGCCGTCCACGGGCTGGCCGCCCGTCATGGCGACGGCGTCGTTGTACAGAATCTTGTAGGTGATGTTGACCTTGGCGGCCTGCGCGGCGCGGATGGCCAGATAGCCCGAGTGGAAGTACGTGCCGTCGCCCAGGTTCTGGAACACGTGCGGCAGCTCGGAAAACGCGGCTTGCCCGATCCACGGCGCGCCTTCGCCGCCCATGTGCGTGGTCAGCTTGTTCATTTCCGGGTAGATCGACGTGGCCATCACGTGGCAGCCGATGCCGGCCAGGGCTAGGCTGCCGTCCGGCACCTTGGTCGACGTGTTATGTGGGCAGCCGGAGCAGTAGAAGGCGGGGCGGAACGGCGTGTTCACGGCTTTCTTCAATACCGCATCCTTGGCGTCGAGGAAACTTAATCTCGCCTTGATCAGGTCGCAGGTGACGGGGTCGGAAATCAGGCGCGCGATGCGGCTGGCGATGACACGCGCCACTTGCGAGACGGAAAAGTCCGCCTTCGAGGTCAGCAGCCATTCGCCGCGCGGCGCCACCCACTCGCCCTTTTCGTCGAACTTGCCGATGACACGTGGGCGCACGTCGTCGCGCCAGTTGTACAGCTGTTCCTTGAGCTGGTATTCGACGATCTGCCGTTTTTCTTCGACGACGAGAATTTCATCGAGGCCTTGCGCGAATTCGCGCACGCTGTCTGGCTCCAGCGGCCACGGCATGGCTACCTTGAACAGCCGCATGCCGACGTCGGCCGCCATCTGCTCGTCGATGCCCAGCTCTTCCAGCGCTTCCAGGACGTCCAGGTAGGACTTGCCGGACGCAATGATGCCCAGCTTGGCGTTCGGGCTGTCGATGGTGGTGTGGTTGAGCTTGTTTTCGCGCGCGTAAGCCAGGGCCGCGTAGATCTTGTAGTCCTGCATCAGCGCTTCCTGGTTGCGCGCCTGCTGGCCCAGCGGGATGCTCGACAGGCGGGCATTCAGGCCGCCTTCGGGCATGACGAAGTCCTGCGGAATCCTGACTTCCACGCGGAACGGATCGGCATCGATGGAAGCCGACGATTCGACCGTGTCGGCCAGCGCCTTGAAGGCCACGGTGCAGCCGGAAAAGCGCGACATGGCCCAACCGTGGATGCCCAGGTCCAGGTATTCCTGCACATTGCACGGATACAGCACGGGAATCATCGAGGCGGAGAACAAGTGGTCGGACTGGTGCGGCAGGGTCGAGGAATACGCGCCATGGTCGTCGCCGGCCACCAGCAGCACGCCGCCCAATTTGGAGGTGCCCGCGTGGTTCATGTGCTTGAAGACGTCGCCGCAGCGGTCCACGCCGGGGCCCTTGCCGTACCACATGGCAAACACGCCGTCGTACTTGGCCGGGCCGATCAGGTCGACTTGCTGCGAACCCCAGACGGCCGTGGCGGCCAGGTCTTCGTTGACGCCGGGGACGAATTGCACGTGGTGCGCTTCCAGCTGTTTCTTGGCTTTCCACAGGTTCTCGTCGAGGCCGCCCAGGGGCGATCCCCGGTAGCCGGAAATGAAGCCGGCCGTGTTGAGTCCGGCGGCCTGGTCGCGCAGGCGCTGCATCATGGGCAGGCGCACGAGGGCCTGGATGCCGGACAGGAAGATGGCGCCGGAAGTGGCCGTGTATTTGTCGTCGAGGCTGACGGTGGTCAAACGGGAAGTGTCGGGGGGCGTAGATGGCGCGGCACCGGCGTTTCTAGCGAACGCTGCGGAGCCGTTTTCCGTGGTCACGGACATGGCTGTCTCCAAAAGGGTGTTTCAGATGACGGCTGTACAAGTGACGCGCCCGGTAAGGCGCGCACTGTGCAGACGGGATGGCCGCGTGTGGGCGGCACATAACCATTTTAAATTTAAAATAGTTAATGTGGTCAGTGTAGAACGAGTCAGGAAAGGGGGCAAATACGCTTTGCCGATGGGGGTATAAGAAATACTTATGCCATGGGCGAGAGCACATTCGCCCCCACCCAGCGCCCGCTGCCGCACAGTTCGGCGGCCACTTGCAGCACGAGGTTTTTCACGGCGTTGCCCGCATTGGTGAGGGGAATGTTTTTCGAGGCGCACAGGGCCACCGTGCGCGACAGCACGGGGCTGTGGATGGCGTAGCTGCGCATGGCGCCGCTGTCCAGCTCGGCCAGCAGGGGGGCTGCCGGCAGGATGGTGGCGCCCATGCCGGCCAGGATGGCCGATTTCAGGATGGCGATCGAGTTGATCTCGATCACGTTTGCCGTTTCCAGGCCCAGCTCGCGCGCGCGGCTGTCGATGCGCGGGCGCACGCCATGCTGCAGGCCGGGCAGGATCAGGGTGGCGCTCAAGGCTTGCTGGAACGACACGGCATGGCCGGCGGGGGCGAATGGCGAATCGTTGCGGCAGATGAAGCGCATCTCTTCTTCCACCAGCGGGCTGCAGGCAAACGGCGTGAGCTGGCCATCGTCGAACAGCACGGCCAGGTTGATGCGGCCCGATTTGAGCTGTTCATTGAGGTTGCCCGTGATTTCTTCCGTCAATTGCAGGGTGATTTCGGGATAGCGTTCGCGCGCGGCCAGCAGCAGGGGCAGGGCCAGGGCGCCGGAAATACTGTGCGGCAAGCCCAGGGTGACATTGCCGGACGGCCGCGTGGCGCTTTGCGTGACGGCCGAGCGGGCGTCGGCCACCTGTTTCAGGATCGCTTGCGCATGTTCGTAGAACACCTTGCCCGCATCCGTGCTGAGCACGCCCTGGGCCGAGCGGTGCAGCAGCTGCACGCCCAGTTCCTCTTCCAGCTGACGCAGCTGCTGTGTCAGGGCCGGCTGGGCCACGTGCAGGATCAGGGCCGCGCGCGACAGCGAGCCGTGGTCGACGATGGCAACAAAGTAGCGTAATTGGCGCAGTTCCATGGGTCCCAGAAGCGGTGCGTTGAGCGGAAAAAACACGGTGTTGCGCCGCAGCGCCGAACGCGGCCAGCAGAATAACAATTTTGTTATACTCATTCTAGCGCCTTCGGTGCTCCAGCCGCGTATTTGTGGGATGACAGCATGCTCAAGAAAGTTGATTCGTCTCAATTAAAAGTGGGCATGTACATTCATGACCTCAGCTGCGACTGGATGACGCATCCATTCGTGCGCAACCGTTTCCTGTTGCGCAGCGACGATGAAATCCGCAAGATCATGCAAGCCGGCATCCACGACGTGGTGATCGACAGCGGCAAGGGCCTCGACGTGCAGGATGCGCCTACCGTGGCGCAGGCACAGGCCACCACCGAGCGCGAACTGGTGCAGATCGCCGCGGCGCCGCAAGTGGTCACGCGCGTGTCGCTGGGCATGGAACTGGCGCGCGCCACGCAAGTGCGGCGGCAGGCGGCCAGCCTGGTGCGCACGGTGATGGCCGATGTGCGCCTGGGCAAGGCTGTCGAGCTGGACCGCGTGCAGCACACGGTGCAGGACATCACCGAATCGATCCTGCGCAATCCCGGTGCCCTCGTCGGCTTGTTGCGCATCAAGACCAAGGATGACTACACCTTTTTGCATTCCGTCAGCGTGTGCGCGCTGCTGGTGGCGTTTTGCCGCTCTCGCGGCATCGATGCGGCCACCACGCACCAGGCTGGCCTCGGTGGCTTGCTGCACGACACGGGCAAGGCCCTGGTGCCCGACAGCGTGCTCAACAAGCCGGGCCCCCTCACGCCGGAAGAATTTGCCCTGATCAAGCGCCATCCGCGCGACGGCTACGAAATCCTGCGTCAGTCGCCCGAGGTGGGCGCGATTCCCCTCGACATCGCCCTGCACCACCACGAACGGCGCGATGGCAGCGGCTATCCGGACCAGCTGGCCGGCGACGCCATCAGCGAACTGGCGCAGATGGCCGCCATCGTCGACGTGTATGACGCGCTGACGTCCGACCGCAGCTATCACAAGGGCATCGCCGCCGCCGAAGCCCTGCGCAAGATCTATGAGTGGAGCAAATTCCATTTCAACCCCGTGTTCGCCCAGGATTTCATGCGCTGCGTGGGCATCTATCCGGTCGGCACCATGGTGATGCTGGAATCAGGCCGCCTGGCCGTCGTCATCGAGGCGCACGAAAGCAATCTGCTGGCGCCGAAAGTGAACGTGTTTTTCAGTACGAAGAGCAAGACCTACATCAAGCCGGAAACGGTCGACCTGTCGCGCGGCTTCGGCTTCGGCGGCGCCGACAAGATCGTCGGCCATGAGTCGGCGGCCAAGTGGCAGGTCGATCCCATGCGCTTTTTATCGCTGGCGGATGCCTAGAAGAATTCCGCCGTATCGTTCGAGGTAATGGTAGTTAACAGGCCCTTGGCGACCAGCTCGTCGTAATGGCAAGCCAGGTTGCGGCCATGGCTCTTGGCGTAATACAGGGCCTGGTCGGCGCGGCCGAGGATGATGACGGGCGCCTCGTAGGCGTTGATGCTGACGAAGCCCACGCTGACGGTCACTCGCCCCACTTGCGGGAAGTCGTGCGCTTCGACATTGGTGCGGAAGCGGTCGATGATTTTCTGCGCATTTTCCAGGGTGATTGAGCGCAGCAGCACGACGAATTCTTCGCCGCCGAAGCGGAAGATGCGGTCTTGCGAGCGGAACGACGATTGCAGCTGGTTGGCGATCAGGATCAGCACTTCATCGCCATACAGGTGGCCAAATTTATCATTGACCAGTTTGAAATGATCGACGTCGATCACGGCCAGCCATTGCCGTTCCGTGTCCGTATGGTGGCGCCGTTCTGCATCGACGGGAAGCGGCTTTTCCGCCTCCGGTTCGCCGCGGCTTTGCAGGATTTTCGCCAGCTGGTCGTCGAAGGTCTTGCGGTTCAACAAGCCGGTGAGCGAATCGCGTTCGCTGTAGTCGAGCAGGTTCTGGAAATTGCGGTACACGCTGACGATGCCGCCGATCACCTGGATGGTGGCGCCCGTGTACGGCGTGGGGTTGGTGATTTCCAGGCAGGTGGTGACCTGGTCGCCGATCCAGATGGGCAGCCACAGCAGGTGGCGGCCATCGGCGCACAGAGTGTCGGCGCTCGCTTCATGGCGCTTGATGCAGGCGGCCAGGGCCGGGTAGTCCGACAGCGGTTCGCCTGGCAGAGTCGGGTCGTTATGCTCTTCCATGCGGGCTACGCTGCCCGCCACGATGATGGCCCGCGACCGCACGAACACCTGGCCACGCACGGTGGTCAGGGCCAGCACACGGGTCTGCGACGCGGCAGCGAGTTCCTGGACGGCCGAGATCACGGAGATGTCGAGCATCGTGTGGTCGCGGTGCCCGGTCATGTCCACCATGTGTTTCAGTAGGGAATCCATTGTCGATCTCTGGAAAGTAGTCACACAAGTGTCGTCATACCAGCATTGCATCAAGCAAGAGCATGTTCGCGTCCGTCTACAAGAAGCCAAGATTTATTTGGTGGCATGACGCTCTTTACCGCCGGGCGAGAGGCCTTTCCAAAGAAGAGCTAAGCAGGATAATGTCTTTTTGCCTAATAGGCAATTAACGTATGCAATATTTCATGTAAATACATGAGATTCATGCACCGCATTGCAAAAAACTTGCCCTGACGAAGGCTTTCAATCCGGATCGCAACATTTGTTTGCGCCAGCCGGCATTTCAACAGGGTTTGATAATTTCCATATGGAAACTTGTGGCGCGTCAATTTGCCAAAACGTGGACGCTTTATAGTCAATGCAATGGCGCAGAAATTTACGGCAGGAAACATATTAGCAGGAATGGGCAATGTTTCACACCCGATTGCGCCAGGGACTTGTGATTCACTTTTGGGAGCTTGTCATGCATACCTTCCTGTCGGCAGTACAGCAGTTTGTCAAGGATGAGGATGGCATTACGGCAATCGAATACGGCCTGATTGCGGCCTTGATGGCTACCGCCATCACGGCCGGTTTCTTGCTGATCAAGACCAACTTGCTGGCCGTCCTCACCGACATTTCGTCGAACCTGGTGTTGACGCCCTAAGCGGGTGCCCGCCGCTGGCCGGCCAGTGGCGGGTTTTTTTTCAGGAGGTGTCGCATGCCTGCCTATGCCGTATTCGACCTGCTGTTGCTGTGCTTCGTGACGGGGGCCGCCGTCAGTGATTTGATCCGCCGCAAGATACCGAATGGCGTGGTGTTGTCCGGCATCCTTGCCGCCCTGGTGCTGCACTTGTGGCTGTGGCCGCAAAACGTGCTGCCGCTGTGGCTGGGCGGCATGGCCACGGGCTTTTTCCTGTTTCTACCGCTGTACGTGCTGCGCGGCATGGCTGCCGGCGACGTCAAGCTGATCGCCATGGCGGGCGCCTTTGCCGGTCCCTGGCCCGTGCTGCAGATCTGTTTCGCCACGTTTGTCCTGGGCGGCCTGATGGCCGTGCTGATGATCACCTGGCAGGGCAAGTGGCGCGCCTGCCTCGGCAATCTGCGCCAGCTGCTGTGGCCGATGATCGCGCGCATGGCCGGCATTCCCCTGGCGCCAAACGCTTTGGGCAGCGGCGCCAGCGTGGGCAACATGCCCTACGGACTGGCCATTGCCCTGGGCTGCCTGCTGGTGCAAGGGCGGCATTATTTCTGATTGGTATTCATTGCTCTTGATCAATGGGCACCGGTCCCCGCTCGCTAGAATGAATTCTGTTGAATGCAGTCTTAACCGGCTAGGAGACGCAGCATGACCGAGGTCGACTATTCCATGAGCACCGAGAGTGCGCCGCGCCCTGCCGATGCGAACCTGATGCCGCCCTTGCCGCCGCAGCCGAAGAGCTTGCGTGAAACGGGACTGGAGCGGCCCCTGGTGGTTGAACTGATCGCCAAGCTGATGTTTGTGAGCGGCAAGACGCACCTGTCCGCACTGACGACGCGCTTGCGCCTGTCGATCAATGTCTTGCGCGAAGTGCTCGACTTCATGGTGAGCGAGCAGATGGCCGAAGTGGCCTGGCGCGGGGAATCCGATATCGACGTGCAGTACCAGCTGACGAGCGCCGGCAAGCAGCGCGCCAGCGCCTTCCTCGAGCGCTGCGCGTATATCGGCGCCGCGCCCGTTACCCTGGAAGCCTACCGCGCCATGGTGGCGCGCCAGTCGTGGCTGGCGCAGGAGCAGCGCGTCGGCAGCGATGACCTGGCTGCCGTGCTGGGTGGCGCCCACGCGGGGCCGGGCATGCTCGACGTGGTCGGCGCGGCCCTGCATTCGGGGCGCTCGCTGCTGCTGTACGGTCCGCCCGGCAGCGGCAAGTCGACCCTGGCGCTGCAGCTGGGACAATTGCTGCACGGGCTGGTCGCCGTGCCGTACGCCGTCATCGTCGGCCACGACATCATCCAGTTGTACGATCCGGCCCAGCACTTGCCGCCCGCACCGCAGCATGTCAGCCATGCGCGCCAGGCGCTGGAGCGGCGCAGCACGGACATCCGCTGGGTGCTGTGCCAGCGTCCCGTGATCCACGTGGGCGCCGAGCTCGACGCCGGCATGCTGGAACTGCGGCTCGACGCCAGCGGCGGCTGCTACCAGGCGCCGCCCCATGTGCGCGCCAACAATGGCATGCTGATCATCGACGACCTGGGCCGCCAGCGCCTGGGCGCGCCGGAATTGCTGACGCGGCTGATGCAGCCGCTGGCGCACGGCAGCGACCAGCTGGGCTTGCCCGGCGGCGTGCAGATCTGCGTGCCGTTCGACAATGCCCTCGTGCTGGCCACGAACGTGCCGCCGGGCGAGCTGTTTGACGCCGCCTTGCTGCGCCGTATCGGCTACAAGGTGCATGTGGGGCCGCTGGCCGAGAGCGCCTATCGCGCGCTGTTCCGCCAGCAATGCCGGCTGGCCGGCATGGCCATCGACGAGCTGGCCCTGAACCATCTGCTGCACCTGCATGGCGCGCAGGGACGGCCCCTGCTGGCCAGTTATCCGCAGGAATTGCTGGCGCGCATAGGCGACTTCGCCGGCTTTGCCGGCTGCGAAGCGCGCCTGACGGTGGGCGCCTTGGAACAGGCCTGGGGCAGCCTGTTTGCCAGCTGCGACATGCCGGCCGCCAGCCTGTGCGAGCGTATCGCATGAAAAACCGGCGCGCCCTCCTGATGATGGGCCTGGCGGTCGTGCTGGGTCTGCTGGCCGTGCTGCTGGCCTCGCACTGGCTGCTGCGCCAGACGCCGGCCGGCAAGGGCAAGATCGTCGTCGCCGCCAGCGATGTCAACCTGGGCCAGCGCCTGACGCCCGAGATGCTGCGCCTGGCAGAGTGGCCGGCGGAAAGCTTGCCGCAAGGCGCGCTGCAAGACCCGGCGAAACTGGCGGGAAGGGTGCTGAAAACCAGCGTGCTGCGCGGCGAACCGCTGAGCGAAGCCAAGCTGGCGCCGGCCGGCACCCTGGGCGGCCTGTCGGCTCTCATCACGGAAGGGCGGCGCGCCATTACCGTGCGCGTCAACGATGTGATCGGCGTGGCCGGCTTCGCCTTGCCGGGCAACTATGTCGACATCATCGTGAGCACGCAGCAGGATTCTGGCGACCGCGCCTTTCCGCAAAGCCGCAACATTTCCAAGATCGTGCTCGAACGCATCCTCGTGCTGGCCGTGGCGCAGGAAGTGGGGCGCGACGAGACCAAGCCGCGCGTGGTCAATGCGGTGACCCTGGAAGTGACGCCGGAACAGGCGGAAAACCTGGACCTGGCGCGCAGCGTGGGCAGCCTGTCGCTGGTGCTGCGCAACCAGGTCGACCCGCAGCCGGGCGTGACGGCGGGCGCCACCAAGCTGACCCTGCTGGGAGGACCGCACGAAGCCGACGAGCCCGTTCCTGCCGCCGCGCCCGTGCCGGCCGCAGCGCCGCGTCCGGTACGCGTGGCCAAGGCGCCGCCGGAGCCAGCGCGCCAGTGCAGCGGCGTCATCGATGGGACGCGCCAGTCGCGCGAATGTTTTTAGCCAACCATGGACACGCTCATGAACCGCGCCCTGCTGATACTGTGCTGCCTGCTGTCGCCGCTTGCCGGCGCGGCGGCCGATCCTGGCCCGCGCTGCGGCGGTGAAGCGGCCTCGCCCGGGAACCTGCAACTGCAGGTGGGCAAGTCGAGCATGCTGCGCCTGCCCGAGGCGGTGCTGGCCCGCAGCGTCGGCAATCCTGCCGTGGTGCAAGCCATGCTGGTGGCGCCCGACACCTTGTATGTGGTCGGCGTCGACGTGGGCAGCACGAACATGATCATCCAGGGACGCAGCGGCGTGTGCAGCGTGGTGAACGTCAGCGTCAGCATGGACCCGGCCGGCTTGCAGGCAACTCTGGCGGCGCTGATGCCGGACGAAAAAGCCATCCGCGTCACGGCCGTGGCCGACACCCTGGTGCTGTCGGGCACGGTACAGGACGCGGGCGCCGTGCTGCGCGCCGTCGAGCTGGCGCATGCGTACGTGCGCCGCGCCACGGTGCCGCTGGCGCTGCCCAAGCCCGCCGATGGCGCCGCCATGCCGCCCGCCGCCACGGCGCCCGCTGGCGGCGCGGGCAGCGCGAACAGCCGCATCATCAATATGCTCGACGTCAGTGCGCCGCAGCAAGTGATGCTGGCCGTGCAGATCGCGGAAGTGTCGAAGTCGCTGCTGGAACGGCTGGAAGTGGGCGCCACCCTGCGCTTTGCTTCCGGCAGCTGGGCCACCACCTTGCTGTCGAATTTCTTGAGCGGCACGGCCAACGGCCTGCTCGACGTGCGCAAGTCGAATGGCCAGCAGCTGACCATCGAGGCGCAGAAACAGGATGGCCTGGTGCGCATCCTGGCCGAACCGACGGTGATGGCGATCAGCGGGCAAGAGGGCAGTTTTCTGGCCGGCGGCAAGATATTCATTCCCGTCGGCCAGGACAACAACAAGATCACGCTGGAAGAGCGCGAGTACGGCGTCGGCCTGCGCTTCACGCCGACCGTGCTGTCGGGCGGGCGCATCAATCTGAAGGTGGCGCCGGAAGTGTCGGAACTGTCGCGCGAAGGGGTGGGCATTTCCGCCGCCGGCGTCAGCGGGCGCTCGATTTTGCCCGTCATCACCACGCGGCGCGCCTCGACCACGGTGCAGCTGTACGACGGCCAGAGCTATGCCATCGGCGGCTTGATCAAGAACAACCAGGTGAGCAACATCACGGGCTTGCCCTGGCTGAGCGAAGTGCCGATCCTCGGCGCGCTGTTTCGCAGCACGGATTTCCAGCACGACCGCACGGAATTGTTGTTCGTCATTACGGCGCACCTGGTCAAACCCTTGCCGGCCGATGCCGTGCTGCCGACGGCGCAGCTGGCACCGCCGTCGCGCATGGACTTGATGTTGGGCGGCAAGATGGAAGGGCCTGTACCCTCGGCGCCGCCGTCCGTGCCGCCGCTCGTGCCGCCACCGCGCGCGGCCAACGGTTTCGAGTTGAAATGAGACGGGGAGATACGCCATGCCGAACTCGCTCTTGACGTCGCTGCGGCGCCTGGCCGCCCTGGCCCTGGCCTTGCAGCTGATCGCCTGCGCGCACGGCAGCACGCCGCAGCTGGACCGCCGCTTCGGCGACGCCGTGCGCCTGTCCATGGCGCAGCAGGTGCGCGATCCGGCCGGCGCGGGCAATCGCACGCCGGCAGATGGCCTCGACGGCCCCAGCGCGCACGCCGTCATGCAGCGCTACCGCGCCTCGTTTGCCGAACCGAATGCCCAGGCGCCGCAGCCGGTGCAATTCATGCTGGGAGGCGGCAATGGCAAATAGACGCCGGCGCCAGCGCGGGGCGATGCTGATCGCCTTTTCCATCCTGCTCATCGTGGTGTTGGGCTTTATCGGCCTGGCGCTGGACGTGGGGCAAGTCATCGGCCGCAAGACGGAACTGCAGAACCTGGCCGACAACGCGGCGATGGCGGCGGCGGCGGAGCTGGTGGGCACGCCCGAGGGCCTGCTTGTCGCCGTGACGAAAGCCAAGAGCAGTGCGGCCGACCGCAGCGCATGGCGCCGCCGCATGGAGGGCGCGACCTTGTCGGACGCCAGCATCCGCTTCGCCAGTGCGCCCGACGCGCCCGCCAGCGAATGGCATGCGGCGGGCGCCGTGCCCGACGCCGCCACGGCGCTGTTCGTGCGCGTCGATACGCAGGCCAATGATCCCTCGCTGGGGCGGGTGGCGACGGCGTTCCTCGGCGCCTGGTCGCCGGCGCTGCGCACCCTGGACACGGGCGCGCGCGCCGTGGCGGGGCGCAGCAGCTTGAATCTGATGCCGCTGGCTGTCTGCGCGCTGTCGGCCAGTGCCGCCAGCCCGCGCACGAATGCGGCACTGCTGCCGGCCGTCGAGCTGCTGGAATATGGCTTTCGCCGCGGCGTGGCGTATAACTTGTTGAAGCTCAATCCGCACGGCCCGGCGGCCGAACATTTCGTGCTCAATCCGCTGGGCCGGCCGGGCGTGGTGGGACCGTCGCAGCAGGTCAGCGAATCGAACGTGTTGCCGTTTGTCTGCAGCGGCACGGTGCTGTATCCGCGCATCGGCAGCGCCCAGGTGCATGTGCACCGGCCTTTTCCCGCCGCGCTATGGACGGCCTTCAATGCACGCTTCAACCAGTATCCGGGCAGCGGCTGCCATCCGGTGGTGGCGCCGTCCGACACGAACATCCGCGCCTATCCGAATACGGCGGCGAACTGGTGGATGACGAATGCGCCCGATGCGCCCAGTGCGCTGAGCACGGGCAATCCGCTGCTGTCCGTGGCCGATCCGGAGTCGAATGCGACGCCGCCGGCGGTCGGCAGCTACGGGCCGCTGTGGTCATTTTCCAGGGCGGCCAGGTACAGCAACCCGAAGCCGGCCGGCGGTTATCCGCCGTTTGCCACCACCGACTGGCCCAAACTGTATCCGGCCACGCCGGCCGCCCCGGCCGCCAAATCCAGCTATCCGACCGACAAGTCGCCGTACCTGACGCTGGCATACCAGACGGCGCCGACCGGCAACGCGGGCCTGGCGCAGCGGCGTTTGCTGCACATTGCGCTGCTCGCCTGTCCCGTGCCGGCCGGCAGCGACGTGCTGGCCCAGGTGCTGGGCATCGGCCGCTTCTTCATGACGGCGCCGGCCAGCAATGGCGTGCTGAGCGCCGAATTTGCCGGCCTGGCAGCCGAGGGATCGCTGATCGGCCCGGCGGAGCTGCTGCAATGAAGCCGGCCTGCCGCGCGCCACGCCGCCAGGGCGGTGTCGCCGCCATCGAGCTGTCGCTGATCCTGCTGTTTTTCATGGGACTGCTGCCCTTCGTGCTGCTGTTCGGCCGCGCGCTGCTGGTGTACACGGCCCTGCAAAAAAGCGTGCACGATGCGGCGCGCTACATGGCGACCATGCCGCTGCCGCAGATGGGCAGCATCGGCACGGCGAACCAGGGCGCCGCCCTGGCCCGGCAGATGGTGGTCGATGCGATGGCGGAAAGCTGGCCCGACATGGAGGCCGCCAGGGTCAACGTGGATTGCGTGTATGCCGACGATTCCTATGGCTGCGGCAGCTACGCGACGGCGCCGCTGCAGGTGCGCATCAAGGTCACCGTGGACATGCCGGTGGATTTCCTGCCTGAGCTGACCCGCAAGTGGCTGCCGCAGCTGGAGCCGATTCCCCTGCGCGCCAATGCGACATTGCGCTATGTTAATTAATCTGCGCCCCCGCCGGCAGCGCCAAGAGGGCGTCTTCGCCGTCGAATTTGCCATGCTGGCGCTGCTGTTCTTTTTGTTTCTGTTTGCCATGCTGGAAATGGCGCGCGCCGTGTACGTGTGGAACATGGTGCATGAGATCACCCGGCGCGCGGCGCGCGCTGCCGCCGTCACCGATTTCAGCAATGCCGGCGCCTTGCAGGCCGTGCGCACGCACGCCGTGCTGCGCGCCACGCCGGGCACGCTGCCGCTGGGCGGCGGCATCGGCGACGCGCATGTGCGCATCGATTATTTGTCGGAGAGCAGCGGCGGTGCCGCGCTGGCGGCAGTGCCGGTGACGGTGCTGCCGGGCTGCCCGCAACGCAACCGCATCAATTGCCTGGACGATCCGCATGGCGCCAGCTGCATCCGCTTCGTGCGCGCGCGCCTGTGCCAGCCGGGTCTCGGCGCGCGCTGCGAGGGCGTGCCCTACCGGCCCATCCTGCCGCTGCTGGGGGTGATGTTTCCTTCCGGCGCAGGCGCCATACGTTTGCCCAGCGGGACCACCATGGCGGTGGCCGAGTCGCTGGGCTATCCGGACAATCCCGGTTTTTGTCCATGAGCGCCGCTTCGCTGGCGCAGCCGAATGTGTAGCCTTGAATGAAGGAGGGGCGATGAAAGCCTTGATGATTACCCGCGACGCCAGCTTGCACGATGAAATCGCGGCGCAAGGCGCGGCCCGCATGCCCGTGCTGCGGCTGCTGGACCGGCGCAGCGGCCTGCGCGACGCCGTCGAGCGCATGCTGGCCGAAGCGCCGGAACTGGTGATCGTCGACGCCAGCGGCATCGATGCCGACGAGGCCGACCTGCTCGAGCGCCTGGCGCGCCAGTATCCGCTGGCCGTGCTGATGCTGCTCACGCGCGGCCAGCAGCAGGATGTTTTGATACGCGCCATGCGCGCCGGCATGCGCGAAGTGCTGCAACTGCCGCTGGTGCACAAGGCCTTCCACGAGGCGATGGACAGGGTCGATATCCAGGCCGGCGTGACGCAGATGCGCGACGGCAAAGTGCTTGCCTTCATCTCTTGCAAGGGCGGCAGCGGCGCCACCTTTTTGTCGACGAATTTTTCTTATGCGATGGCGACACTGGCCGGCTGCAAGGTGTTGCTGATCGACCTGCACGGCCAGTTCGGCGACGCCACCCTGTATGTCTCGGACCAGAAACCGGCCATGACCTTGTCCGACATCTGCGCGCAGATCGCGCGCATGGACGGCGCCTTTCTCGCCTCGTGCCTGGTGCACGTGACGCCGAACTTCGGCGTGCTGGCGGCGGCCGACGATCCCGCGCACAAGGTCGACATGCAGCCCGAGCACATGGACCGCATCCTGGCCGTGGCGCGCCAGCACTACGACTATATCGTGCTCGACGTGGGACGCCAGATCGATGCGCTGTCGCTGCGCGCGCTCGACAACGCCGACGCCATCTATCCGGTGCTGCAGCTGGCCTTGCCGGACATCCGCGACGGGCGCCGCCTGCTCGACATTTTCCGCTCGCTCGGCTATCCGGGCGAGCGCCTGCGCCTGATCGTCAACCGCTATGAAAAGGGCGGCCGCCTGCGCCTGGCCGACCTGGAGCAGGCGCTGGGCGCGGAAGTGGTGCACACGGTGCCCAACGATTACATTGCCGCCACCGATTCCGTCAACCAGGGCATCCCGCTGCTGCAGCTGTCGCGTACCAGCGCCGTGGCGCGCAGCCTGGCCGAACTGGTGGAACTGGTGACGGCGCGCCGCGTGACGGAAAGCCGCGGCCTGTTCGACCGCCTGTTCAGCCGCAGCGAGGCTTAGGACAGGAAGAGATGTCAAGGCTCCCGCCGGGAGCCATCATGGGAGCCGAGATGACTTTACGCGAACGCCTGGCGGCGAATGAAACGGTGCGCCCCGCCACCAACGCACAAGGCGCGCTGGCGCTGCACGCCTACCAGGAACTGAAAAAAACCATGCACCAGACGATACTCGACCGTATCGACCTGGAACGCCTGAAGCGCCTGACGGCCGAGCAGTTCAAGCACGAGCTGGCGCTGCTGGTGCAGCGCGTGATCGAGGAAGAACGCATCGTGCTGAACCAGCATGAGCGGCATAGCCTGGTGCTCGACATCCAGCACGAGATGCTGGGCTTCGGTCCGCTGGAACCGTTGCTGGCCGATGCCAGCGTGTCCGATATCCTCGTCAATACCTGCGACAAGGTGTATGTGGAGCGGGGCGGGCGGCTGCAGCTGACGGACGTGACCTTCCACGACAATGCGCACCTGATGAAGATCATCGAAAAGATCGTCTCGCGCGTGGGACGGCGGGTCGACGAATCGAGCCCGATGGTCGACGCGCGCCTGCCGGACGGTTCCAGGGTCAATGCCATCATTCCGCCGCTGGCCGTCGATGGCCCGATCCTGTCGATCCGGCGCTTTGCCGTGCAGCCTTTGACGATCGCCAACCTGCTCGACTACAAAAGCCTGACGCCGCCCATGGTGCAGGTGCTGCAGGCGCTGGGGCAGGCCAAGGTCAACATCCTGATTTCGGGCGGCACGGGCAGCGGCAAGACGACCCTGCTCAACGTGCTATCCGGCTTCATCCCGGGCAGCGAGCGCATCGTCACCATCGAGGATGCGGCCGAACTGGCGCTGCGCCAGCCGCACGTGGTGCGCCTGGAAACGCGCCCGCCGAATATCGAGGGCAAGGGCGAGGTGAGCCAGCGCGCGCTGGTGCGCAATGCGCTGCGCATGCGGCCCGACCGCATCATCCTGGGCGAGGTGCGCGGCGCCGAGGCGCTCGACATGCTGCAGGCGATGAACACGGGCCATGAGGGTTCGCTGGCGACGATCCACTCGAACACGGCGCGCGACGCGCTGGCGCGGCTGGAAAACATGGTCGGCATGGCTAGCGTGAACCTGACGCCGCGCGCCACGCGCCAGCAGATCTGTTCGGCCGTGACGGTGGTGATGCAGGTGTCGCGCCTGACGGATGGCGCGCGCAAGCTGGTCAGCCTGCAGGAAGTGACGGGCATGGAGGGCGACATCATCGCCATGCATGAAATCTTCCGCTTCGAGCAGACGGGCGTCGATGCCGCCGGCAAGGTGCTGGGCCACTTTTGCGCCACGGGCGTGCGGCCCCGTTTCACGGAACGCTTGCGCATGTTCGGCGCGCCGGTGCCCGACAGCGTGTTCGACCCCGACCGTATTTACGAATGAAAAACCTACTGCGCGGCGCGCTTTGCGGCCTGCGATGCTCACTGTGCTAAAGCACAGCTCCGCTTCTCAGCCACAAATCACATCCGCTCGCTACGGTTTTCTTATCTGTTTTATGGAGGCATCATGGACCTGGTGTTCTACGGCTTTGCCGTGCTGCTGTTCGCCGCCTGCATCCTGATGGTGGAAGGCGCCTGGCTGTGGTGGTCGGGTACGCACGGCAGCGCGGCGCGGCGCATCAACCGGCGCTTGCGGCTGATGGCGGCGCGCGGCGAGGCGGGCGGCGAGCGGGTCTCGATCCTCAAGCAGCGCCGCTATGCGCGCTCGCCCGGCCTCGAGCGTTGCCTGCGGCGCCTGCCGCAGGCGGCACGGCTCGACCACCTGCTGCTGC
Organism: Janthinobacterium sp. PLB04; assembly: GCF_021165895.1. NCBI lineage: Bacteria > Pseudomonadati > Pseudomonadota > Betaproteobacteria > Burkholderiales > Oxalobacteraceae > Janthinobacterium > Janthinobacterium sp. PLB04. The sequence continues at coordinate 559,310 of NZ_CP088968.1, forward strand.
AATCGGGCTTGTCCTGGTCGGTGGCGCAGTTCCTGGGCGGTGCGGGCGGCTTGCTGCTGCTGGCGCTGCTGTGGCTGGCCATCTGGCCCATGCCGTTACCGGGCGCCTTGCTGCTGCTGGGCGTGGCAGGCGGCGGGCCGTGCATGGTCGTGCTGCGCGCGCGCGCCGCGCGGCTGAAAAAGATCGAGGCGCAATTGCCGGAAGCGGCCGATTTCCTGGCCCGCGCGCTGCGCGCCGGACACTCGTTTTCGAATGTGCTGCAGATGGTGGGCGATGAACTCAATGAGCCGATCAGCGGCGAATTCAAGATGGCGCACGAAGAGATCAATTACGGCGTGCCGATGAACGAGGCGCTGCAAAACCTGGCCGCGCGCATTCCGCTGACGGACTTGCGCTACCTCGTCATTGCCGTGCTGGTGCAGCGCGAATCGGGCGGGAACTTGGCCGAAGTGCTGGTCAGCATCGCGCGCATCATCCGCGCCCGTTTAAAACTGCTGGGACAGGTGCGCGTGCTGTCGGCCGAGGGGCGCATGTCGGCCTGGGTGCTGGGCTTGATGCCGGTGGTGATGATCGGCGTCATGGCGCTCGTCAACCCGCAATACATCAGCCTGCTGTGGACCGATCCCAGCGGCATCAAACTGCTGTGGTACGCGGCCGGCATGGTGGCGCTGGGTGTCGTGTGGATGCGCAACGTGATCCGCATCCGCATCTAAGAGATCCTCTGAAAAAAGTCCATGGCGTTGTTGCGTCGCCTTGTCGTACTTTCGTACTGCCTTCGGCGACACGCCTAGCCCTGAACGTTTTGTCAGTCGATCAACCGGAGGAAATGCCATGACTGGCTCGCAACTGCTGTTTCTGTTGATTGTCTTCGCCGTGGTGGTGGCGCTGGCCCTGCTGGCATGGCTGATCTTCTTTCCTGGTGCCTTGCGCCAGCGCCTGTTCGGTTCCATGGCGCCGGCCGCCAGCGAGGCGGTGGCGGAAAACGGCTGGGTGGAGCGCGTGGCGCGCGTGGCGCAGCCGTTCAGCAAGCTGTCGCTGCCGGAAGAGGGCTGGGAGCGCTCGCCGCTGCGCACGCGCTTCATGAACGCGGGCTGGCGCCAGGCCAGCGCGCCGGCCCTGTACTTCGCGGCGAAGAGCGTGCTGGCCCTGCTGTTTCCCACCGTGCTGGGCCTGTATGCGGCCAGCGCCATGGCGGCGCAGTTGCGCAGCGTGCTGCTGTTGCTGCTGTGCGTCAGCGCCACCATCGGCTATTACCTGCCGAACCTGGTGCTGGCCAGCACGGCCAAGCGGCGCCAGCGCGACATCTTTGAAAACATCCCGGACGCGCTCGACTTGCTGACCGTCTGCGTGGAAGCGGGTCTGAGCCTGGAGCGGGCGCTGGTGAAGGTGTCGGGCGAAATCCATATCAAGAGCGTGGTGCTGGCACAGGAGTTGCAGCTGGTGCTGATGGAAATGCGCGCCGGCTTTTCCAAGGAAAAGGCGCTGCGCAACCTGGCCCTGCGCAGCGGCGTGGAAGACGTCGATACCTTGGTCGCCATGCTGATCCAGTCGGAACGCTTCGGCACCAGCATGGGCGATTCGCTGCGCGTGCATTCGGAAAACCTGCGCGGCAAGCGCAGCCTGCTGGCCGAGGAGGCGGCAGCGAAGATTGCCCTGAAACTGCTGTTCCCGCTGATCTTTTGCGTCTTTCCCACCCTCATGCTGGTGCTCATGGGGCCGGCCGTGATCGAAGTGTATCGCGTGCTCGTGCCGGCCATGGCCAGCCGCTGAAAGGAGCTACCATGCGCTTGACGATTTCCCGCCTGGCCGCCGCCTGTGCCTGTCTGGGCCTGGGCGCGTGCGCCAGCCACACGGCGCACGCGCCGCTGCTGCCGGCGCCGCCCGCTGCCGCTGCCGATGCCGCCTACGTGGCGGGACGCCAGTATTTTGATGCGGGCGACCTGCCTGCCGCGCAAGCGGCGTATGCGCAAGCCTTGCGCGCCGCGCCGCGCCATGTGAATGCGCGCAACGGCCTGGCCGTGCTGCACGCGCAGCGGGGCGAGCACGATGCGGCGATTGCCCATTGGCTGGCCTTGACGCAGGAGGCGGGCACGCCGCAGCCGCAACAGGCATATCTGTTCAGCAATCTCGGTCATGCTTATTATCTGAGTGGACGCGATGCGCAAGCCTTGCCCGCGCTGGAGCAGGCGTGTCTGCTCGACCCGCTCAATGCGCTGGCCTGGCAGCATCTGGCGCAAGTGCTCGAACGGCTGGGGCAACACGCGCGCGCGGCCGTCATGCGGCGCCAGGCGGCCAGCTTGCAGGAGCACGATTTGCGGCGCGACATGGCTGTCTTGCGCAAGGAGGCGCCGCCGCACGGCGTACCCGTGGCCGCGCCGGTGCCGGATGCGCCCGCCATGGCGCGCATCGAGATCACGCAAGGCGAGGGCATGGCCCGCTTGCAGCGTGTGCCGGCAGCCGTGCGCAGCGTGCCCGTCGCCGTTGCCGTACCCCGTCCGCGCCTGGAAATTGTGAATGGCAATGGCGTGCCTGGCTTGGCCGCCGCACTGGCGCGCAGCCTGGCCGGCAGTCCCGTGCAGGTGGTGCGCCTGGCCAATGAGACCAGCTTCCAGGTGGCGCGCACGCGCGTCGAATACCGGCCCGCGCAGGAGCAGGCGGCGCGCCAGCTGGCCCGCCAGTTGGGGATGCAGGTACAAACCCAGGTGCAGACCCAGGCCGCCGATTGCCCTGTCAGCGAGCTGCGCCTGGTACTGGGGCGCGACCTGAGCGATCCGGCCATGCTGCACCGCTATTATCTGCAGCAGTTGCAGCTGGCGCGCCAGGCGCTGGCGCGACTCGGTTAACACGCCTCTGTTGATGCAAAATAAAACGGCGCCCAGGAGGCGCCGTTTTATTTCATGCCGCTGATTATTGTGGCTGGCGGCGCCGCGTAAAAGCCAGGGCCGCCAGTCCCATGCCCAGCAGGAACAGGGTGCCCGGTTCCGGCACGGCCAGGGGATCGATGACGACGATGTCGGTGCGCGTGGACTTGGAAAAGTTCAAGGTGTAGCTGCCAGCCGGCAGGGCGAAATTCGAGGTCAGGGAAAACATCGCAAAGCCATTCGTGAAGGCGCGCCCGGTGGCCGGGTCGTTGGTGCCTGCCGTCATGTTCAGGCTGAACGGATCCAGGCTGCCGACCGTATGGTTGCCGTTGATGTCGCTGCCATTGTTGGCATCGCCATCAGGTGCGAACTGGAAGATCACGCCATCGGCATTCGCGTTCGACAGGCAGCCGACGGGGCTGGCGCTGTTGCAGGAGATATTGAAGATATCCATGATCGACACGTTCGACTTGTCGCCCATGGTCGTCACGCTGGTGCGCAGGTCGCGCCGTCCCATGAAGCTGAAGGTGATGAAGCCGGCGCTCGACAGGGTCAGGTTGACGGAGCCGGTGAGCGTGTCGCCGGCCGTGGACGTGGCGGCACCGACCGTGTTGCGCTGGGCTTCCGCCACGGCGCGCACCGTGGCGCCGCCATTGAGCATGTTGCCGAAGGCATGTGCATCGCCGCGGGCGAACTCCAGGGTGGAACTGGGGCTGGGGGCGTAATTGTTTTGCGGCAAGCCGCTGCAGCCTCCGCCCGAGCACACTTGCAGCACGTCGGCGTTGGCGGCCGGCCCCGTATTGACGGCACGCGGATTGACGGCCACGCCGCCTTCGAAAAACGCGCTGTCGCTGGCATTGCGGTTCGCGCCGGCCAGCGACAGCGCGCCGGCGCTGGTGGTGATGCGGAAATTGTTCAACTCATTGACGGCCAGGCCGTACGCGCCGGCCTGCGCCTGGCCGCTGGCCAGCAGGCTTGCCGCCGCCAGTGCGCCCAGCCAGCCCAGGGTCTTGCTTCGTGTGTGATCGACGTTCATCGCAGCCTCTTATCGTGGTCAGTCTCGAAAAATCCGGGGGACAAAGAATCCAGGATGACTTGCCTGGATTCATCTCGTAGACAGGGATAAGCAGCTTGCGTGCCACACAAAAAAATCACGTGAAATCAATTGCTTGCGCAAAGCGGACCGAGCTGGCGGGAGCAAAGTGTAAGAAAGGCCGACGCCGCTTGGCGGGTGGCGCCGGCCAGCCTCAGGTGCCCCGGTGATAGCCGAGGTGGCCACCGGAATTGCGTGCGCAGCCGCATCCGATGCGCGCCACTTCCTCGCCTTCCGTCAATTTCCAGTTGGTAATCGTTGTGTGATTCCAGTCGATGTCGCTTTTCTTGACAGGTTTGACCGTCAGGGTGCGTGCTTCCGCATCCGTGTACTCCATCAGCTCCTCATCGTCGGCGATGTCGAAATGGCGGTGGATCAGGGAAATGCCGAAGCGGTCGAGCGCGCCATAGCGTTGCAGCACATCGCGCAGTTCGCGAAAGCAGGCGAGATCGTCGGGCAGCAGCGGATCGACGGCGGAAATATCGGCAACGGGCTGCCATTGCATGGCGTGGATGTTCAGGCTGTGCATGATAGGCTCCTGTGCCCCATGATGATAGGCCCAGGCTGGCAGAGGGGCGCTGGCACGCCTGGCGAAATACCCATCATGGACGCAAAGCCGCTGCGGCGCTTGCGCCGGATCAAAGGTGCGGCACATCGCCTCTCGTCCGATCATTGCCCGGTAAAATAGGCCATGGCAAACAAAACCCCCACCTTCCCCGGCGCGCGCACGGGCCGCGGCCAGGTCCTGGCCGTGCTGCTGTCGAACCGCGACCAGTCCGGCGCCGAACCGCTGCAAGGCCGCGTTTCCCTGGCCGCCATCGTCAAGGCGCTCAAACGCAAATACCACTGGCCCATCGAGACGCACAGTTTTCCCGCCAACACGCAGGATGGCCGGGCCAGCTGGGCGACCGTCTACAGCCTGCCGGAAAAGGTCATCGAGACCGCGCTGGAGGCCGGCGGCCGGGAGTGGCTGGAAAGCCGGGGAGCGGCAGGGCGGCGGTGAATGCGCCGCCGGCCTTAATCGATCCGTTTACTCGAGCCGGAAGCCGACCTTGAGCGTGACCTGGAAGTGCGCCACCTTGCCGTCGACGATATGTCCCCGCGACTCGGTCACTTCATACCAGTCCATGTGCTTGACCGTCAGCGCCGCCTTGGCAATGGCATCGCGTATCGCCTGATCGCTGCTCTCGGTCGATGTGCCAACCAGTTCGATCAGCTTGTAAGTGTGTGCGGACATGATATTTCCCCAGATAGGCAAGCCAGACATCGGGAGCCTGCTTTGCGCAAGCACGTGCTCATCTTGCGCCTAAATGTGCGGGACGTCATTGCGCGGTGCAGCAATGCGCGGGCGAGGCTGGCGAAGGCCTGCGTCATGCTGGCGGCATTGCGGTCGATTCAGGCTGCGGCTTTAGTCGAACGTGCGTGGTTACTGGGATGCTACTTTAGTGCTGTGCGAGGATGAAACTTACATAGGGCTGAAAGTCTGCAGACGTTATCCTTCACGCGCCATTTGCTTCAGCGCGGGGGAGCTCCCCGTCTGCCTTACTCCACACTCTGTGGTTGCATAGGCACATCTTATTCGCCCATTGCTGCGCGAGTCAGGGCGCTCTGCGTAGATGGTTACAGATGATCTTGGTTCCAATCTCCTCGGCCATTTTCCACCGTCTGCAGTCATTGGTGAAAAAAATGTTCCTCGCTTCTTACTCCTGCGAAATTGAATGCCGACGTCACACACAGTAACCGCAAATGCACTGAGGTTTGTCACGGTGATACTAAGTCCGATGGACGAAGGCGCGCCACCTAGCGGAATGGCGTGCGCGGGACTCACCCTAAGCTTGACGCGAGATTTATCGAGTCCGTGCCACGTGTTGATGATGCCTAGAACGGCGCCAAGAAATGCTATGGCCAATGTAGTTATTTGGAGCAACGTCACTCCCTGTATTGCCGAACTCAAAGTCTCTACCATGATTGGTCCTCAGATTGCAATGTTGCTATCTTAGCATTTTAAATGGCCTGTTATAAAACGATGCTTTTTTGATTGTCAATGGGAGCCTAGCCTGGCAACGTTCGCATATGCCCAAGTAAGCCTCGAGGAACAGACGATATACAATCAGCGTTCGGAGATTGACGTTACTAGCTATCAGGTCGACTACTGGGCTGTCGACCCATTAGTGACAAGACTCGCGCTGTAGTGGTTTAATGTACCCGGACACTGATTTAGGCGAGAATGCTCGCCATGGACAGGTGTTTGATGAGCAAGCAAAGACGTACGTTTTCCCCTGAGTTCAAACAGCAGGCAGCATGCTTGGTGCTGGATCAAGGATACAGCCACGTGGAGGCAAGCCGGTCGGTCGGCATCGGCGAATCGGTGCTGCGCCGCTGGGTGCAGCAGCTGCAGTTGGAGCGGCAAGGCATCACGCCGCAGAGCAAGGCAATGACGCCAGATCAGCAGCGAATACAGGAACTCGAAGCACGTATTGAGCGTCTCGAGCGGGAGAAGTCCATTTTAAAAAAGGCTACCGCGCTCTTGATGTCGGAAGGGATAGAACGTACGAGGTAATCGATCAGATTTGTGGTGACGAATCAATCGAGTTGATCTGCTCGGTGTTCGACGTAGCGCGGTCATGCCTGTATGCGCATCGGGAGCGCGCCCGGCACATTGATGTTGAGCGCATGGCATTGCGTGGCCGCGTGCACGAGCTGTTCGTCGAGAGTCGCAGTTCGGCGGGAAGCCGCAGCATTATGGGCATGATGCGCGAGGAAGGCACGGCAATTGGCCGCTTCAAAGTCAGTCGTTTGATGGAAGAGCTAGGGCTGGTCTGCAAACAGCCTGGCAGCCATGCCTATAAGCAGGCTACGGTGGAACGGGTCGATATTCCGAACCACCTCAACCGTGAATTCACAGTGGAGGCGCCAAATCAGGTCTGGTGCGGGGACATCACCTATGTCTGGGCGCAAGGCCGATGGTATTACCTGGCTGTGGTGTTGGATTTATTTGCTCGCCGAGCGGTGGGCTGGGCATTCTCGCTACGACCCGATGCCGACCTTGTTGTGCAAGCGCTGGAAATGGCTTACGAGCAGCGAGGTCGACCGCAGAGGCTGCTGTTTCATTCGGATCAAGGTAGCCAGTACGCCAGTCGAAAATTCCGTCAGCGCTTGTGGCGCTATCGGATACGACAGAGTATGAGCCGTCGGGGAAATTGTTGGGATAACTCTCCGATGGAACGGCTGTTCCGCAGCTTCAAAACTGAATGGCTGCCGTCAACTGGTTACATGACGGCACAGGAAGCACAACGGGACATCAGCCACTACCTGATGCACCGGTATAACTGGATACGACCACATCAGTTCAACCAGGGACTGGCACCGGCCGTCGCCGAAAAAAAACTTAACGTAGTGTCCGGGATGGGTTGACCACTACACGCCAGCCAGTACCCGCAGTTCACCGCGCTCTTAGCTCAGATTCGGGAAACCTTGGTGGTGTCTAAGTTGGACCGCCTAGGACGCGATGCTCAAGATACCGGTATCACGGTTAAGTTGCTTGTCGCGTGGGAAAGTGCTCACATCTGACTGCAATTCGGCAAGCTGGACTTAGCTTCCCCTGCCTGTATGGTAGTGTTGGCTATGCTGCTCACTGTTGCTGAGATGAAAGGGGATTTACTGGTGGAGTGCATATATTCGTGCCTCGCTGGTACTAAGAGCGAAGGTTAGACTCTCTAAGGTCAGGTAGCGTGCCGAAATCGTGACTAAATGTGTCTCGCGGATGAGAGCGTCAGCGCCTTGGCGCGGCAGTGTACTGTGTTGCGTGCAAGTATTCTAGATATATAAAAAGCAGAGGCCTAAAAAAAGCCCGCGTTACGCGGGCCTTTAACAATCAAGATTACTTCGTTCCAAATTTTAATGGGGTGGCTGTCTGTTTTTCATAGACCATCCGTGCGAACTCACTTGCCTTCACCATCTGACTCTGTTGAGTCTGCTGCATCTTCTTTAGGCTCGCCTGCTTCGGTGGCGCCTTCGGTACCGTCTTCAGTCGTTCCAATATCAACATCATTCCCTCCTTCATCAACATTGTCATCATTGCGGATAAACAGGGGGCCTACCCCACCTTGTTCACCTAACACGTGCCAAAAATTTTTACAGAAATCGTCTTCTTCAGGGGTTGGTTTTTGAACATTGTTAAATAATTCAGAAGCCTCTTTTCTATCGATGACAAATCCATGTGCAGGATAGTTCGCTACTAAGTTTTCTAGTGCGCCAGGCTTAAGGGATTTACTACTCTTGTTCAGCCGCTGCCCATATTCGTGAGCAATTCTCATTGCTCGTTGCATCTCCCCAAGGCGATTTGGGTCGATTTGATTGTACAGTGGAGCGGCCACGCCAATTGCAACAGTAGCCGCGAACTCTCCTGCCAGTTTAGTAGATAATCGCCCACCACGCCTGATTTCAAACAACGTAGTGTGAAATGCCTCACGTGTGTGATTTTGCGCAGCCTCTAACGCTTGGATGATATCGAGACCAGAACTACGCTCTTCAAGCTCTGAAGACTTTCGTACCTGAATATCAAGAGGGCCCAACTCCCCTAAGTCCCCAATAGCAACTTCATTCGCACCTATGACGACGAGAGTTCCTGCACTCTTGCATAGGCTCGCGATGACGACTCGAATATGTGAATAGTGATGACGTAAGCACCTTGCTATACGATATCCTCCGTCCGGGTCTCCCCCGCGTGTCGTTAGAAACACCGTACATTTATCTTGCTTCTTCCCTCCGGCAATCAGTTGCGTGAGCTCATAGTGGAGCTCACGAGAAATTGATTGACTTATGAGAATAATATCGCGGTCTTGCGAGCTGGCAACTAGCTTTGCAATCGATTCAGTGGCTATCGTCATGGAAAAATCCCGATGTTGGTAAGCAATATTACCTCGGGAAAACCTCTTACCGAAGCAATTTCTGAATTGTTGCAAACATGCTTCGCCGGGCCCCCTTCAATAATTTACAGGGCGCCGACACAAGCTAAATTAGCGGTCTCATATGGCAAAGGGTTGCACGCTGGATAGCGTGCAACCCTTTGATTTACTGCTGAATTCTGGTGCCGACTGCCGGTTTCGAACTGGCCACCTGATGATTACAAATCAACTGCTCTACCAAATGAGCTAAGTCGGCAAAAACTGCGCGTTGCGAATTATACGCTATTTAATGCGTGTCAGGGTCGGGCGGCCGCCTTTTTTTGGTGGCTCGTCGTCGCCGGGCGTGGCGTTGTCGCGTTGTTCGGGGGAGCCGGTCGGCACGGACGACAGGGTGGGACCGCTGGCGGCGGGGGCGAGCACGGGTGGCGGGACGTCGGCCGAGGCCGGGCTGTCCGTCGGTTGCGCGTCCGGGTCATCGTTGCCCAGCACGGGCTCGAAGGCCATGCCCTGGCCGTTTTCGTTGGCGTAGATGGCCATCACGTTGTCGACCGGTACGTAGATTTCACGCGAGACGCCGCCAAAGCGGGCGTGGAAGCGGATGGCGTCGTTGTCCATCTTCAGGCCGCTGGTGGCGCCGAAGCTGATGTTGAGCACGATTTCGCCCTTTTTCACGTATTCCATCGGTACCGTGGTGCGCGAATCGACTTTGACCGCGAGATACGGCGTGTAGCCGCTGTCGGTGCACCACTCGTAGATGGCGCGCAGCATATAAGGTTTGGTTGAGATTTCAGACATGGTAGGCACGGTGAGGCGGGAGCGCCCCCGTCAGCATGAGGCGGGCGCACCGGTAGTTCAAAAGACTGGGACAGCGCAAAAAGCAACTTTACCACATGCCCCAAGATATCCCGGCAGGCGCGGCCTGCCGGGATGATCTTTAGCGGCGCATGACCTTTTCGGAAGGGGTCAATGCCTCGATATACGCAGGACGCGAGAAGATGCGTTCGGCGTATTTCATCAGCGGTGCGGCCGTCTTCGACAGTTCGATGCCGTAGTGGTCCAGGCGCCACAGCAGCGGCGCGACAGCCACGTCGAGCATCGAGAATTCGTCGCCCAGCATGTACTTGTTCTTCAGGAACAGCGGCGCCAGGGTCGTCAGGCGGTCGCGGATTTCCGCGCGTGCCTTGTCGTGGGCCTTGTCGTTGCTCTTGGCGCGTTCGCTTTCCAGCACGTGCACGTGCACGAACAGTTCTTTTTCGAAATTGAACAGCATCAGGCGCGCGCGGGCACGCATCAGCGGATCGGCCGGCATCAGTTGCGGATGCGGGAAGCGCTCATCGATGTACTCGTTGATGATGTTCGATTCATACAGGATCAGTTCGCGCTCAACCAGGATAGGCACCTGGCCGTACGGATTCATGGTCGAAATGTCTTCCGGTTTGTTGAACAGGTCGACGTCGCGCACTTCGAAGTCCATGCCTTTTTCAAACAGGACCAGGCGGCAGCGTTGCGAAAATGGGCAGGTTGTACCCGAATAGAGAACCATCATTTTTTATAGTTCCTTAGAAACAAAGGGGGTGAAGCCGCGAACGGCTCACCCCAGGTCGCTTGTCCACTCATGCGGACAACGCAGAAACAGGCATAAACCGGCCTATGGCCGGCGCCTCACTTATTTGACTTCCTTCCAGAACGACGCGTTAAGGCGCCATGCCAGCAGAGCAAAGACCGACAGGAACAGCAACACCCACACGCCCAGGCGCTTGCGTGTTTGCTGTGCCGGTTCGGCCATCCACTCCATGTAGCCGACCAGGTCGGCTACCGCATTGTCATACTCGATCTTGTTCAACGTACCTGGCTTGACCTGCTCGAAGCCGGCAAATTTGTGGATCTTCTTGCCAGCTTCGTGCGGATCATTCTCTTCCACGAACTTGGCAGTCTGGACACCTTGCAATTCCCATAATACATGCGGCATGGCAACATTCGGCACGACCATGTTGTTCCAGCCGGTCGGACGAGTGTCGTCTTTATAGAACGTACGCAGGTAAGTATACAGGTAGTCGCCGCCTGTGCCAGCGGAAGATGATTTCGCGCGCGAAATTACTGACAAATCCGGCGGTACGACGCCAAAGAAGGCCTTGGCGTCCTGCGGTGCCAGGGCCGTCGTCATCAGGTCGCCTACTTTATCACCTGAGAACAACAGATTCTCCTTGATCTGGATTTCCGTCAAGCCCAGGTCGCGCAGGCGGTTGTAGCGCATCGACACGGCGGCGTGGCAATTCAAGCAATAATTGACGAACAATTTGGCGCCATGCTGCAGCGCTGCCATGTTGGTCTGGCGGTCAGGTGCCTTGTCCAGCGGAAAGCCGCCTTCGCTGGCGAGAGCCATGGCAGGCACGAAGGCCAGGATGGCGAGCAGTTTTTTTGCAATCTTCATATGATGTATGTCCTTTGAGCGTGGCGTGAGAGCGGCTTAGTGCGGGTGAAACGTCACACGCGACGGCACGGTCTTGAACTGGCCCATTGCACTCCACCATGGCATCAACAGGAAGAAGCTGAAGTAAATCAGGGTGCACACTTGCGACACGATGGTCTTCGTATCCGTTGGCGCCTGGGTCCCGAGGTAGCCGAGGATCAGGAACGACAGGCCGAAGATGGCATAGATGTATTTGTGCCAGGTCGGACGGTAGCGGATCGATTTCACCGGCGAATGGTCCAGCCATGGCAGGAAGGCCAGGATCACGACGGAACCGCCGAAGAACACCACGCCCCAGAATTTCGCATCGAGCACCTGCGGCAGCATGCCGATGATGGCGACGATGGCGATGCCGGCGATGATGGATTTGACGGTTGTCGACAGGCGCGACTTGAGCCAGATGAACACCACGTAGGCAGCCACGACACCCATCAGCACGTACATGAAGTCGGCCGTGGTAGCGCGCAGCACTGAGTAGAACGGCGTGAAGTACCAGGTTGGCGCGATGTGCAGCGGGGTTTTCAGCGAGTCGCCCGGCAGGAAGTTGTTGTACTCCAGGAAGTAACCGCCCATTTCCGGCGCGAAGAAGACGACGGCGCTGAAAATGACGAGGAAGATCGATACGCCGAACAGGTCATGCACGGTGTAGTACGGATGCGAAGGAATCGAATCGACCGGGTGGCCATCGGCGCCCAGGTTTTCCTTCACTTCGATGCCGTCCGGATTGCTCGAACCGACTTCATGCAGGGCGATCAAGTGCGCTGCAACCAGGCCCAGCAGTACCAGCGGGATGGCGATCACGTGGAAGGCGAAGAAGCGGTTCAGGGTCGCGTCGGACACGACATAGTCGCCGCGGATCCACAGCGACAGGTCAGGGCCGATCAGCGGGATGGCGCCAAACAGGTTGACGATCACTTGTGCGCCCCAGTACGACATCTGGCCCCATGGCAGCAGGTAGCCGAAGAACGCTTCGGCCATCAGGCACAGGAAGATGGCGAAACCGAACAGCCAGATCAATTCACGTGGCTTGCGGTAGGAGCCGTACAGCAGGCCGCGCGTCATGTGCAGGTAGACGATGATGAAGAAGGCCGAGGCGCCCGTCGAGTGCATGTAGCGCACCAGCCAGCCCCACGGCACTTCGCGCATGATGTACTCGACGGAATTGAAGGCCAGGGCCGCATCCGGTTTGTAGTGCATGGTCAGGAAGATGCCGGTGACGATCTGCAGCACCAGCACCAGCATGGCCAGCGAGCCGAAGATGTACCAGAAATTGAAGTTTTTCGGGGCGTAGTACTTGCCCCATTGGTCGTTCCACAGCTTGGTCAGGGGAAAGCGGTCATCGACCCAGCCCAGTGCTTTTTCGGCGACGGGAGCGTCTGCCGGGAATTTCGTCTCTTTGAAAGCAGCCATGATCAAGCCTCGCCTTTCTCGTCTTTACCTATCAGCAATTTGGTGTCGCTCAGGTACATATGGCGCGGCACTTGCAGGTTGTCCGGCGCCGGCTTGTTCTTGAACACGCGGCCTGCCATGTCGAAGGTGGAGCCGTGGCAAGGGCACAGGAAGCCGCCTTCCCAGTCATCGGGCAGCGACGGTTGCGGGCCAGGGGTAAATTTCGAGGAAGGGGAGCAGCCCAGGTGGGTGCAGATGCCGACGGCGACGAGAATTTCAGGCTTGATCGAGCGCGCTTCATTCATGCAGTATTCAGGCGTGAATTCGGCGGGATTGCGTTGTGAATTGGCATCGGCGACCTTGCCATCGGTTTGCTTGAGCGACGCGATCATTTCCGGCGTGCGCTTGAGGATCCAGACCGGCTTGCCGCGCCATTCGACGGTGCGCATTTCGCCGGGTTGCAAGGTGGTGATGTCTACTTCGACCGGCGCGCCTGCCGCTTTCGCGCGCTCCGACGGCTGGAAGGTGCTTACCAAGGCTCCCGCGGTTGCCAATCCAACTACACTGCCCGCCGCGCACGTGGCGACGAGCAAGCCGCGACGGCCTGAATCGACCTGCTTTTCGTTACTCATGCAAACCCCAATCAGTCAAAATGCGAATCTTTATTATGAGTGGCAGCCGCGAAAAACCCGTCGCCGAAGCTCTTTCCCACTGTTTGCCGCAACCCGCATCTTTGTACGGTAAAGTGGCAACATCCCTGCGGAACTTCGGCCAATGGCGCAGCCCGTGCCAGTTTCTTGTTGATTATCCGGAAGTGAAAAAGCCACTTCTGGCAACCGCAAATTATAAGTGAAGCAAACAACGAATAAAACAAAAACGTTGCTTGTACCATAATTTATATACTTTTGCAGGAGGTGGCTAGTTCTTTCGAACTAGATGCGCACGGCTGTGCCGGAATTGGTCCTGCTGGCAACCACAAGTTGGTGTCCCCAGGAATCAATAGTATGATCGGCATGTTTTTATATCTATCCGAAGGAGAAATTCATGGCAATGATGAAGGAATTTAAAGAATTTGCAATGAAAGGCAATGTCGTCGATCTGGCGGTCGGTGTCATTATCGGTGGCGCCTTCGGCAAGATTGTCGATTCCCTGGTGCAAGACGTGATCATGCCGCCCATCGGCCGCATTTTCGGCGGCCTCGATTTTGCCAATTACTACCTGCCCCTGAATGGCCAGGCGACAACGATGACCCTGGTGGAAGCGAAAAAGGCGGGCGCCGTGCTGGCCTACGGTAACTTCCTGACCATTTTGCTCAATTTCATCATTCTTGCTTTCATCATCTTCCAGATGGTGCGCCTGATGAACAAGGCCCGCCGCAGCGAACCGGTCGCGCCGGCGCCTGCACCGGCCACGCCGGAAGACATCGTGCTGCTGCGTGAAATCCGCGACTCCCTGCAGCAGAACGCACGCAACAGCAACAATCTGGCAAAATAAGTCGTTCCGGCACGGGCCGGCTGACCTGGGCAGAGAACTGTATGCGACGATTCTGGTTATTGTTTGCGCAAACCGTGACGATCGCGTTGGCGCTGTACTTTGTGTACGGCGCGCTGCGCCCGGCCAGCCGGGTACAGCAGCTGGGCTCTCCTGCGAAACCGGTGCCCGTGGTGGAAACGGCGTCCAGCAGCCTGGCGCCCGGTTCCTACCGCGACGCGGCGGCGCGCGCCATGCCCGCCGTCGTCAATATCCTCACCCTGCAAGTACCCAAGCGCGGCGCCCATCCGCTGGCGCGCGATCCCTTCTTCAAACGTTTCTTCGGCGACCGCGACCCGGACGGCGAGGATGGCGACGACTTGAAAAACAGCCTCGGCTCGGGCGTCATCGTCAGCCATGAAGGCTATGTGCTGACGAATAACCACGTGGTCGAAGGCGCCGACGAAATCGAAGTCGTGCTCACCGATGGCCGCAAGGCGCCCGCCAAGGTGGTGGGCCTGGACCCGGAAACGGACCTGGCCGTGATCAAGATCGACCTCGACAAGCTGCCCGTCATCGTGCTGGGCCAGTCGGAACTGGCGCGCGTGGGCGACGTGGTGCTGGCCATCGGCAACCCCTTCGGCGTGGGCCAGACGGTGACCATGGGCATCATCTCCGCCCTGGGCCGCAACAACCTGCACATCAACAGCTTTGAAAACTTCATCCAGACGGATGCGGCCATCAACTTCGGCAATTCGGGCGGCGCCCTGGTCGATACGCGCGGCAATCTGATCGGCATCAATACGGCGATCTACTCGCAAAGCGGCGGTTCCGTCGGCATCGGCTTCGCTATTCCCGTCTCGACGGCCAAAACGGTGATGGAAGCCATCATCAAGGATGGCCACGTGGTGCGCGGCTGGATCGGCGTGGAAACGCAGGACATCACCCCCGAGCTGGCGCAAAGCTTCAACTTGCAGCGCACCAGCGGCGCCATCATCGCCGGCGTGGTGCGCAATGGCCCGGCCGACAAGGCGGGCATCGTGCCCGGCGACATCCTGCTGACGGTGGACGGCAAGCCCGTGGGCGATACGACGGAAATGCTGAACCTGATCGCCCAACTGCCGCCCGGCGGAAAAGCTAAAATGACGGTGCTGCGCAAGAATCGCGAAGCGGCGCTCGACGTGATGGTGGGCAAGCGCCCCATCCCGAAAGAGCTTTCCAAATAGTTGCTGATCGGAATTTGACACATGCATGTGCGTGATTTGACCCAATTTTTACGTGAACTGAGCGACAACAACAACCGTCCCTGGTTTGTCATGAACAAGCCCCGCTACGACATCCTGCGCGAGGAATTCCTCGCCCTGGTCACCAGCCTGATCGGTGAGCTGGGCAAGTTCGACCCGGCCGTGAAGTACTGCAATCCGAAGAAGGCGATGTTCCGCATCAACCGCGACGTGCGTTTCGCGCACGACAAGAGCCCGTATAAAACGCGTTTTTCGGCCGCCATCGCGCCGAACGACATGCGCCGTCCCAGCAAGGCGGGCGGCCCCACGTATTATCTGCAGATCGATGGCCAGGGCAACCTGCTGTTCGGCGCCGGCGAATACATGCCGCCGCCGGGCCGCCTGAAGGCGCTGCGCGAACACATGGTCAACGACGCGCCAGGTTTCTCCAAAGTGCTGAAGAATAAGCGCTTGAAGGCCCGCTTCGGCACCATCCAGAATGAGGGCAAATTGCAGCGCCCGCCCAAGGGTTTCGAGGCGGATGCCGAACATATCGAATTCATCAAGCTGAAAAGCTTTTTTGTCTGGACCGAAGTGCCGCTGCCCATCACCGCGCCCGAGAAACTGCTGCCGACCCTGGCGGAAGGCTTGAAGGATGCATGGCCGCTGGTCGAGTGGATGCGCGGCGCGAAAGAGCCGGAGGAAGTCACCGAGTAATTGCGGAAGGAGCACATGATGGCACTGGAGCACGCAAGTTCAGGACAGGTGATCGAGGTGCTGCGCAGGGACGGCGACGACCTGTCGCAGTTTTCCGCCATTGCGCTGGCCAAGACGGACGAACTGGAATTGATCCGCATGTGCATGCCCAAGGGCAAGACCATGCCCGAGCATCATGTGCTCGGTGAAATCACCCTGCTGTGCCTGCAGGGGCAGGTGGCGGTGACGGCGCATGGCGGCGTGCAGCTGCTGGGGCCGGGGCAGATGCTGTACCTGCTCGGCGGCCAGGCGCACGCCCTGGAAGCGCGCGAAGACAGTTTATTGTTGCTGACTATACTCATGCACAAGGCGGGGCGCTAGTCCTGTCAGGCCGCCTCGGCGCGCGGATCGCGCGACAGCAGTTGCTGCACCATCACGTGGGGCAAATCGCCGTCGAACAGCACGCCGGCCACCGCGTTGGTGATCGGCATATCGACGCCCATGCGGCGTGCCAGTTCGCGCACGGCCTTGGCGCAGGGCACGCCTTCGGCCACATGACCGAGTTCGGCCACGATGGTGGCCAGCGCCTTGCCTTGCGCCAGGCCCAGGCCGACGCGGCGGTTGCGCGACAGGTCGCCCGTGCACGTCAGAATCAAGTCGCCCATGCCCGTCAAGCCCATGAACGTTTCCGTCTGGCCGCCCAGGGCCGTGCCCAGGCGCGTGATTTCCGCCAGGCCGCGCGTGATCAGCGCGGCGCGCGCATTCAAGCCCAGGCCCAGGCCGTCTGCCACGCCCGTGGCAATGGCCAGCACGTTCTTGACGGCGCCGCCCACTTCCACGCCCACCAGGTCTTCGCTCGCATACACGCGGATGGTGCCGCCATGCAAGGCCGAGACGACGGCGCCGCGCAAGGCGGCGCTGTACGAGGCGATGGTCAGCGCGCACGGCAAGCCGCGCGCCACTTCCTGCGCGAACGAAGGGCCGGACAAGGCGCCGCCGGGAATATTGTCGCCCAGCACTTCCTGCACGATCTGGTGCGGCAGCAAGCCCGTGCCGCCTTCAAACCCTTTGCACAGCCACACCAGGTTGCCGATGGCCTTGTCTTTCAATTGATGCAGCATGGGCCGCAAGCCCGCCACGGGGCAGGCGGCGATCAAGAGGCCGTGTTCGCCGTCGGCATGCGCGACGGCGGCGTCGAAATCGGCACCGATGCGCAGTTGCGGCGGCAAGGGGAAGCCTGGCAAATAGCTGTTTTCACCGCTGGCGGCCATGGCGGCCATGGCTTCGCCATTGCGGCCCCACAGCAGCACGTCGTGGCGGCCGGCCAGGGCCATTGCCACGGCCGTGCCCCAGGCGCCAGCGCCCAGGATGGTGATCTTGCGGGCGGTGGGAATGATATCGGGAGTGACTTCAGGAGAAACTTGCATGCAACCTCAATGGGGCAGGGGGAACGGGTGCGGTGCTTACATGCCCCACACTTCGCTGGTCTTGACGTAGCCGCTCTGGCCATCCTTGTGGCGCACCTTGACCCAGCCGGAGGTCGGTTGCTCGCTCATTTCCAGCAGCACGCCCTTGTCGACGAGGATGATGGCGGAGGCGGTGTCGTCGGGGCTGGCGCGAACCTTGAGGTTCGCGGCGCGCGCCACGAGGTTGCGCTTGGCCGACAGGCCCTTGGCTTCCGTCCAGGCCATTTCGCCGCTGGCGTCGCGCACCTTGACCCATTCGCCGTAGCTGAGCACGACTTCCAGCGGCATGCCGCGTGGCGCCACGTACAGCTTGCCGCCTTTGGAGGATGGCGCGTCGTACAGGATCACGGGAGCCGCGCCCACCGTTTTGAAATCGACGGCATGGCTGGCGGCGGTCGCCAGCAGCAGTACGGCGCCGGCCATCCAGCGGAACTTGCTCAAGAGCGCACTTTTCAACATGATATTTTTGAACCTTAACGAAACACGGCGGCCAGGCCGCCGTGTCAGGCCAGCCTTGACGGCTGGCGGGGTCTTGCAAGAGCTTAGTGCGTTTCGCTAGCTGCTGGAGCTGCGGCAGCGGCGTCAGCAATAGCTTGCAGACGTTGTTGGTAGAACACTTCGAAGTTGATCTCGGCCAGGTGCACTGGCGGGAAGCCTGCACGGGTGATCACGTCGGCGATGTTGGCGCGCAGGTAAGGGTAGATGATGTTCGGGCAGCCGATTCCCAGCAGTGGATCGAGTTGATCAGCAGGAATGTTGCGTGCTTCGAAGATACCGGCTTGCTTGCCTTCAACCAGGAAAGCGACTTTTTCGCCGACTTTGGCGGTCACGGTGATGGTCACGGTGGCTTCGAAGATGCCGTCGGCCAGAGGCGCAGCGCCCACGTCCAGAGCTACTTCGATCGCTGGTGCTTCTTGTTCCAGGAAAATAGCTGGGGAATTTGGTTGTTCCAGCGACATGTCTTTCAGGTAGACGCGTTGGATTTGGAAGACTGGTTGCAGATTTTCGTCAGACATGGAACGCTTTCGTTGTAAAGGACAAGAACGGCACACCGTTCAAATATGGTGCTTGCGGTATTCAAACCGCGCCGGGTAGGCGCGGCCAGATCAGGTGCGAGGGCAATTGTATCAAAACAATACGACAAAAAACCAAGCAATTTCTCGAACCCGCTTTATATCAGGCTGCCGTGCCATTTAACAAGGGGTCCAGCTTGCCGGCTTGATCGAGCGCATACAAATCGTCGAATCCGCCCACGTGGGTATCGCCCACATAGATCTGCGGCACCGTGCGGCGGCCCGTGCGTTCCATCATCTTGATGCGCTCTTCCGGGTCGAGGTCCACGCGGATCTTTTGCACGGCGACGCCCTTGGCTTCCAACAGGCGCTCGGCGCGCACGCAATACGGGCACACGGCGGTGCTATACACAATTACTGGGACGGTCATGATGATTCCTTCAGTTAAGGCCGGCTTATTTCGCCAGCGACAAGGTTTTCAATGGCAAACCCTGCTTTTTCCATTCGTCGAGGCCGCCTTCCAGGCTCGTTGCCTCAGCGAAACCGGCTTTGCCCAGCAGGCCGACGGCGGTTGCCGAACGCGAACCTTTCTGGCAAACCACTACAATGGGGCGCGTTTTGAATTTTTCCAGCTCGCCCATGCGTTTTGCCAGTTCCGGCAGCGGAATATTTTTTGCGTCAGGCAAGTGGCCCGTGGCGAATTCTTCCGCGCTGCGCACATCGACGATGATGGTTTTGCCACGGTTGATCAGTTGCGTGACTTCCAGCACGGTCGCGCGCTTGCCGCGCATCGACAGCAGTGGCCAGAGGAGGGCGCCGCCGGAAATAATGACGATGGCAAACAGAAAAATGTGGTCGATAATGAATTTCACGTAGGGTCCAATGGTTTAAGTCAATCCGCGCATTATAAAATAGAAGCTGGACGAGGTCTTTTTACGTTTTGCTTTTTTGATTTGAACCCCTTGAGAAGATAGAACTATGTACAAAATCGTTTTCATGCGTCACGGCGAGTCCACCTGGAACCTCGATAACCGCTTCACCGGCTGGACCGACGTCGATCTGACGGAAAAGGGCGTCAACGAAGCCAAGGCCGCCGGCCAGATCCTCAAGCAGGAAGGTTTTACGTTCGACGTGGCCTACACTTCCGTCCTGAAGCGCGCCATCCGCACCCTGTGGCTGGCGCTCGACGAGATGGACATGATGTATTTGCCAATCAAGAACGACTGGCGCTTGAACGAGCGCCACTACGGCGCGCTGCAAGGCCTGGACAAGGGCGAGACGGCCGCCAAGTATGGCGACGAGCAAGTATTGGTATGGCGCCGCAGCTACGACACACCGCCGCCGCCGCTGGCGGAAGACGACGACCGCGCCTCGTTCAACGATCCGCGCTACGCGGGCTTGCCGAAAGCGTCGATTCCGCTGACCGAATGCCTGAAAGACACCGTGGCGCGCGTGATGCCGGCCTGGGATGAAGAAATCGCCCCGGCCATCCGCGCTGGCAAGAAAATCATCATTTCGGCCCACGGCAACAGCTTGCGCGCGCTGATCAAGATGCTCGATGGCATCAGCGACAGCGACATCGTCGGCCTGAACATCCCGAACGGCCAGCCGCTTGTGTATGAACTGGACGCCGACCTGAAACCGATCCGTCATTACTACCTGGGCGACCCGGCAGCGATTGCGGCAGCGCAAGCGGCCGTGGCGAACCAAGGGAAGGCCAAGTAATTTTGTCGTCTTTCTTCCGCGGCACAGCCATCGCCCCCTCTGCTGAACGACCCCTGCCGGCGTGGCGCGCCGGTGCCATGCTGTGCCTGGCGCTGCTGCTTTCCAGCGGTGCCGCGCAGGGCGCCAAGCCCACCGAACGCAGCAAGCAGAAGGCGGCCGCGGAAGCACAACGTGCTGGATTGCAACAAAAGCTGACGGCGCTCAAGCGCGACATCAGCCGCACGGAAAGCGCCAAGGATGACGCGGCCGATACCCTGGCCGAATCGGAAGAAGCCATTTCCAACGCCAACCGCGCCTTGCGCGACCTGGCGCAGGAGCAAAGCGAGACGGGTGTGAAACTCAATGCGCTGGGGCAAGAGCACCAGCAATTGACGGCCACCGTCGAGAAACAAAAGACGCAGCTGTCCAAGTTGCTGCGTGAACAATATGTCGCCGGCAACGAAGACCGCATCAAGCTGCTCTTGTCGGGCGACAACCCCAACCGCATCAACCGCGACTTGCAATTGATGGCGTACGTATCGCAGGCGCAGGCGCGCCTGCTGGAAGCCTTGCGCGCCAACTTGCTTGCCGTGGAGAAAAACCAGGCGGATGTGCAGAACGCCAAGGATGAACTGGAAGAAATCGCGCAGGAAGAGCGCGACCAGAAAGCCCTGCTGGTGCAGGAGAAGGCGCGCCGCGCGGCATTGCTGACGAGCTTGTCTCAGCGCCTGGTGGCGCAGCGCAAGGAAGTGGGCAATGTCGAGCGCGACGAACAGCGCATGGGCAACCTGGTCGACAAGCTGGCAAAACTGATCGAAGAGCAGGCTGCCGCTGCCGCGGCGGAAAAGAAACGCCAGCAATTGCTGGCCGAGCAACGGGCCGCCGCCAAGGCAGCCGCCGACGCCAAGATCGCGGCGGAAAAACGCGAACGCTTGCTGGCCGCGCGCGCCAAGGCCGCACAGGCGCAGGCTGAACGCGAACGCATTGCGAAAGAGCAACAAAACAAGTCGGGCAAGATCAAGCCGCAAACGCCGCCACCACCGCCCGTGAAACTGGAACCGATCGACGACGACGAACCGCCGCAAGTGGCGAAGGTGACGCCGAAACCCGAACCGAAGCCGGAACCGGAGCCGGAACGCCCAAGCCTGGGACCGGCCGCGCCAGCTGGCGCCTTTGCCAGCCTGAAAGGGCAGCTGCGCGCCCCCGTGGCGGGCAAGATCGCGGCCCGTTTCGGCAGCAAGCGCGGTGACGGCCCCAGCTGGAAGGGCGTGTTCATCCGCACGGGCGAAGGCAGCGAGATCCACGCCATCGCTGGCGGCCGTGTCGTGTTTTCCGACTGGCTGCGCGGTTTCGGCAATTTGATCATCGTCGACCATGGCGGCCAGTACATGAGTATTTATGGCAATAACCAATCGCTGCTGAAACGCGTGGGCGACGCCGTCAAGG
Organism: Janthinobacterium sp. PLB04; assembly: GCF_021165895.1. NCBI lineage: Bacteria > Pseudomonadati > Pseudomonadota > Betaproteobacteria > Burkholderiales > Oxalobacteraceae > Janthinobacterium > Janthinobacterium sp. PLB04. The sequence continues at coordinate 581,048 of NZ_CP088968.1, forward strand.
GCGGCGACGCCATTGCCAGCGCGGGCAACAGCGGCGGCAACGAGGAATCAGGGCTATACTTTGAACTGCGTCATCAGGGCCGCGCCTTCGATCCAGCCACCTGGGTGAAGTTTTAAGTTCCCACCATTGCTGCGGCAGCGAATTTGTAGATTGCGAAGAATACATGGGTATCAAAGTCAAAAGTATCGGCCTGATCGGTCTGGGCGTTCTGGCCGGCATCGGCATGTCGCTGCAGTTCCCGGCCGTGGCGCAGAAAATCACGAATGCCCCGCTGCCCCTCGACGAGTTGCGCCAGCTGTCCGACGTCTTCGGCCTGATCAAGACCGATTACGTCGAGAAGGTGGAAGACAAGAAACTCTTGACGGAAGCCATTTCCGGCATGGTGTCGTCGCTGGACCCGCATTCTGTCTACCTCGATAAAAATGCCTTCAAGGAAATGCGCGAAAGCGTGCAGGGCAAGTTTGTCGGCATCGGCATCGAAGTGAGCATGGAAGACGGCTACGTGAAAGTCGTTTCGCCCATCGAGGACAGCCCTGCCGCCAAGGCCGGCATCCAGGCGGGCGACCTGATCACCCGCCTCGACAATATCCCGCTGAAAGGCTTGCAGCTGGAAGAAGTCATCAAGAAGATGCGCGGCCAGCCTGGCAGCAAGCTGGTGCTGACGATGTCGCGCAAGGGCGAGAGCAAGCCGCTGGTGTTTCCCATCGTGCGCGAGGAAATCCGCGTGCAAAGCGTGAAGGCCAAGATGGTCGCGCCCGGCTATGCCTGGCTGCGCATCGCCCAGTTCCAGGAACCGACCGTTGATGACATGGTCAAAAAGATCAACGCGCTGTATGCGCAAGACCCCAAGCTCAAGGGCCTGGTGCTGGACTTGCGCAACGATCCCGGTGGCGTCGTGCCGGGCGCCATCGGCGTGGCAACAGCATTCCTTCCGGGCAACTCCGTGATCGTGTCCACCAAGGGCCAGTTGCCCGAGTCGAAACAGGTGTTCTATGGCCGCCGCGAATTCTATGCGCCGCCGGGCGCCAAGGCCGACCCGCTGGCCAAGCTGCCGGCCGCGCTGAAAACCGTGCCGCTGGTGGTGCTGGTCAATGCCGGCTCCGCTTCCGCGTCGGAAATCGTCGCCGGCGCCTTGCAGGATTACCAGCGCGCCACCGTCATCGGCACGCAAACGTTCGGCAAGGGTTCCGTGCAAACCTTGCGCCAGATCACGGCCGACACGGCCGTCAAGCTGACGACGGCCCGCTATTACACGCCGAAAGGCCGGGCCATCCAGGCGCGCGGCATCGTGCCCGACTTGCTGGTCGATGAAACGGCCGAAGGCGATGGCTGGAACAGCCTGCGCATCCGCGAGGCGGACCTGGAAAAACACTTGAGCAGCAACGATGGCAAGCCGGAAACGGCCAAGCCGACGATGGAAGGCATGCAGGATCAGCTGGAAGAAGAGCAACGCCTGATCGCCACGGCGAAAAAGCGCAAACCGCTGGAATACGGCGCCAAGGATGATTTCCAGCTGCAGCAAGCCTTGAACCACTTCCAGGGCTTGCCGGTGCAGCTGGCCAAGGTGGACCCGAAGGCGGAGAAGATCGGCGCCAAGGCGGAAATTGCTTCCGACATCAAGGCCGATGACAAGAAGACTCCTGTACGGAAACCGTAGTCGCCGCCATGAACGACCATCAGCTGCTGCGCTACTCGCGCCACATCCTGTTAGACGAGATCGGCATCGAAGGCCAGCAAGCCTTGCTCGATGCGCATGTGCTGGTGATCGGCGCGGGCGGGCTCGGCTCGCCCGCGGCCATGTACCTGGCGGCCAGCGGCGTCGGCAAGCTGACCCTCGTCGATGACGACACGGTCGACCTGACCAATCTGCAGCGCCAGATCGCCCACACGACGGCGCGCGTGGACCAGCCGAAAGTGCTGTCGGCGCGCGAAACCTTGACCGGCATCAATCCTGAGATCGACATCATCGCCTTGCAGGAACGCCTCGACGGTGCGCGACTGGCCGAACTGGTCTTATCCAGCACGGTGGTGCTCGACTGCACCGACAACTTCGCCACGCGCCACGCCGTCAACCGCGCCTGCGTGGCGGCCAGGGTGCCGCTGGTGTCGGGCGCCGTGATCCGTTTCGACGGACAAGTGAGCGTGTTCGACCCGCGCACGGGCACGCAGCCATGTTATTCCTGCCTGTTTCCGCAGGAGCAGCAGTTCACGGACGAGGCATGCTCGACCATGGGCGTGTTCGCGCCGCTGGTGGGTGTGGTGGGCGCCATGCAGGCGGCCGAAGCGCTGAAACTGATCATGGGCGTGGGAGAGTCCTTGGCCGGACGGCTGCTGCTGCTCGACGGTTTGCACATGGAATGGAGCAGCATGCGCGTCGCGCGCGACCCCGGCTGCGCCGTTTGCGGCCAAGTGGTCTTGCCGGCCTGACAGCCCCCGCAGAAATTTTTCCCTATATGACAGGCTTTGTCATATTTCCGCTTTATACTCTGCACTCATTACTCACCTTCTTCTCTCTTTCTTATGCAAAACGCAGCAAACCGTTCGATACGCCAGCGCCGTGCGCGCGGCTTCACTTTGATCGAAATCATGGTCGTGGTGGTGATCATGGGTATCCTCGCGTCGCTGGTGGTGCCCAAGCTGATCGCCCGCACGGGTGAGTCGAAAGTGGCGGCGGCGAAGGTCGACATCGCCACCGTGATGCAAGCTTTGAAACTGTATCGCCTGGATAACCAGCGCTACCCGACCACCGAACAGGGCTTGCAGGCGCTGATCGAAAAACCGACCACGGGACCGGCCGCGAATGGCTGGAAAGCGGGCGGTTACCTGGAAAAGATGCCGAAGGATCCATGGGGCAATCCGTACCAGTTCCTGTCGCCGGGCGTGAAAGGCGAAGTCGATATCATTTCGCTGGGCGCCGACGGCCAGCCTGGCGGTAGCGGCGACGATGCCGATATCGGCTCCTGGGAACTGTAAGTTTTCCATTGCATGCCTGCCATGACCACCGGCCGTGCACTGCCCCGGCCCCGCGCCAGCGGCTTCACGCTGATCGAGCTGCTGGTGGTGATGGTCATCATTGGCGTCACCCTGGGCCTGGTGTCGCTGAACGCCATGCCGAATGGCCAGCAAGCGCTGCAGAAGGAAGCCGAGCGCATCGCGCTGCTGCTGCAACTGGCGCGCGATGAAGCCATCGTGCGCAGCCGGCAGGTGGCGTTCGAGGCTGACGAAAATCAATACCGTTTCCTGGTCCTCAATGAAAAGCTGTGGCAACCCGTGACGCAGGACGATTTGCTGCGCGAGCGGGCGTTTGCCAACACGCCCATGCTGCTCAGCGTGCAGCCGTCGAACAGCGTAGCCCAGCCTTTGCGCATCATCTTCGGCCGCGAACCGGTCGACAAGCCTTTCGTGCTGACCCTGGCCAGCGGCGAACGCAGCGTGGCCATCCGCGCCGACGGCATCGGCCACTTCACGGTCGAGCAATGATGCGGCTCCCACGTCATGGCCGCCAGCGCGGCTTCACTTTGCTGGAAGTCCTGGTCGCCCTCGTCATCGTCGGCACGGCCCTGGGCGCCTCGCTGCGCGCCGTCGGCAGCCTGACGCAGAACAGCGATGGCTTGCGCAGCGCCATGATGGCCACCTGGTCGGCGGAAAACCACCTGGTGCGCTTGCGCTTGGCGAAGACGTTCCCGCAGACGGGCAAGCGCACGGTCGATTGCCCGCAGGGCGACCTGAAACTGATCTGTGAAGAAGAAGTGGTGGCCACGCCGAATCCCCGCATCCGGCAAGTGCGCGTCAACGTGTATGACGCGCAATATCCGGCCCGGCGCATCGTGCGCCTGGTGTTACTTTCCTTTAACGACTGATGGCGCGCCGCACTGTTCCTGCTGGCGGTTTCACCCTGATCGAGCTGCTCGTGGCGATCGGCATCCTGGCCATGGTCGCCGTGCTGGGCTGGCGCGGCCTGGACAGCATCATGCGTTCGCGCGAAGTGCTGACCAGCCAGCTGGAGCAGGCGCGCGGCATGCAGCTGGCGTTTGCCCAGATGCAAAGCGATTGCGACCACCTGGCCGGCGCCGGCTTGAGCACGAGTTTGCTTAATGGCCGCATCAACCTGTCGGCGGAAAATGACCGCCTGACTCTGGTGCGCCTGGCCGCGTCGGAACAGGAACCGCAACAGTTGCAAGTGGTCACTTACCGCCTGCGCGGCGGCGTGCTGACGCGGCGCGAGTCGAACGGCACGCGCGACCTGGCCGTACTTGACACCTTGTGGCAGGCCGCGCGCGACGATACGGATACCTCCAGCGCCGACGTGGCCCTGATGCAGGGTGTCGACAGCATGGTCATGCGCGGCTGGAGCAATGGCGCCTGGAATGTGCTGACGGCGGGCGCCACCATCTCCAAGCAGGTGCCGGGCCTCGAAGTGACCTTGCAGATGCCGGGGCAGGACGCGGGCCTGTCCAAAGTCTTTTTACTGGGGCCGGGATGAAGCCGTTTACGCGCCCTTCGCGCCAGCGCGGCGTGGCCGTCATCACGGCCTTGCTGCTGACGGCGCTGGCGATTACCGTCGTCGCCAGCCTGTTCTGGCAACAACAGGTGCAAGTGCGTTCGATGGAAAACCAGCGTTTGCGCCTGCAGACGCAGTGGGCCATGCGTGGCATGGTCGACTTTGCCCGCTTCTGGCTGCGCCAGGACAATCCCATGCTGACGGCCGCCGACGGCGTGTGGGCCACGCCCATCGAGGAAGCGCGGCTCGACGATTATGTGGACCGCGAAAAGGTCGACACGGAAAAATTCGACGCCACCGTCTCGGGCCGCGCGCTCGACGCGCAGGCGCGCTTCAATATCACCAACCTGGTCGACGCCACGGGCAGCATCAATCCGAAACAGGTGCTGGCCTACCAGCGCCTGTTGGCCAACATGAAGCTCGACAGCGGCCTGGCGCAAGCGACGGCCGACGCCGTGCTGCGCGCGCGGCCGAAACCACGCACTGCCGACAGCGGCGCCGATGGCAAGACGCCCGTTGCCACGCCTGCCACGGGCGGCAGCAGCGAGCCGGTGGCCTTCACGCAGGTCGAGGATTTGCTGGCTGTGCCCGGCTATACGCCGCAGATGGTCGAGCAGCTGCGCGATGTCGTCATCATCTTGCCGGAGATCACAGGAGTCAACGTGAATACGGCGCCGGCCGAGGTGTTGGCGGCCGTGACGATGATGTCGCTGTCCGAGGCCAGCGCCCTGACCTTGAGCAATCCGCGCAAAAAGTTTGTCGATAAAGCAAATTTCCAGAATAATATTAATGCTGAACTGATTGAAGGCGTGGAACTCGATGTGAAGAGCCGCTATTTCCTTACCGTCATCCGCGTGCGGCTGGACCGTGCCGCCCTGGATGCCGTGGCGCTCATCAATCGAAAAACGGATCCGCAGCGCACCACCAGCCTGGTCTGGTTGCGGGAAAATTAACAGCTGAAAGCGAGTCACTTTGACAATATTGTATATCCGTCACCCGGCCAAGGCGTCCACCGACAGCGCGCCTGCCTGCTCCTTCGTGCTGGCCGGCGACGGCGGCGCCCTGCTGCAGCAAGGCAGCGCGCCGCTGGGCAGCCTGGGCCAGTTGATTGCCGGCGCGAAGCAGGTGGTGCTGCTGCTGGCCGCAGCCGACGTGACCCTGCTGCGCCTGAAAACGCCGCCGCTGGCTGGCGCCCGCTTGCGCGCGGCCTTGCCCGGCCTGGTGGAAGAACACATCCTTGGCGACACCCAGGATTGCCTGCTGGCCGCTGGCGCGCCCGACGCGGCCGGCATGCGCACGGTGGCCGTGGCGCAGCGCGCCTGGGCCGAGGTACTGGTGAAGGCCTTGCTGGCGCAGGGCGCGCGCAAGGTGGCGCTGCTGCCGTCGCAGCTGTGCCTGCCTTTGCAGCCGGGCAGCGTGACGGCCGCCCTGCAGGCAAGCGGCGACGGCCTGGAACTGGCCTTGCGCCAGGCGCCGCAAGAGGGCCTGGGCCTGGTCTTGCCAGCCCAGCCGCAGCAGGCGTTGCTGACGACGCGCGCGTTTGCCGGCGACGTGCCCCTGACGGTCTATGTGGCGCAGGCCGAGCTGGCGCAGTATCAGCAGCTCGCTGCAGGCATGGATGGCGTGACGGTGGAGCTTGACCATTGGGCGCACTGGATCGCCGGCGCCAAAAATGCGGGACTGGACCTGGCTGCCGCCCTGGGCACGGCGACGGGATCGGCCACCGAATGGCGCCGCTGGCGCTGGCCGCTGCGCCTGGCGCTGCTGGCCGTGATCGTCAACCTGGCCGGCATGAATATCGAATGGATGCGGCTGAAGCGCGAGGCCGCCACCGTGCGCACCTCGATGCAGCAAACCTTCAAGGCCGCGTATCCGAACGAAGCGCCCGTGTATGGCCTGGAAGCGGAGCAGATGCGTCGCAATATCGCTGCTGCCCGCCTGCAGGGCGGGCAAGCCAGCATGGATGACTTCACCAGCATGAGCGCGGCGCTGGGCGAAGCGCTGGGCGGCCTGGCCGGACGCGGCGTGGTGGCGTCGCTGGAATACCGCGAGCGCAGCCTGATCGTCAGGCTGAAGCCGGACATGGTCGACGCCAGCGCCCAGGCGCAGGTGCGCGACGGCCTGGCCGCGCGCAAGCTGGCCTTGAATGAAACGGCGCCGGGCGTGTGGAAGATCACGCCGGCCACGGGAGCAAAAGCATGAGTGCAGCAGTCAACAAGGCGCGCGCCGCGTGGGCGGGGCAGCAGCAGGCCGTGCAGGCCTTCTGGGCCGAGCGCACGCAGCAGGAGCGCAAGCTCTTGAGCATCGGCGGCGTGGTGGCGGGGCTGGCCCTCGTCTACGCCGTATTCTTCGAGCCGGCCTGGACGGGCCGCATCGCCTTGCAAAAGAGCTTGCCCGAGCTGCGCCAGAACGCGGCCCAGCTGCAGGCGCTGGCGCGTGAAGCGGGCGACCTGGCGCGCCAGGCACCCGTGCAGGTGGCACCCATGAGCCGTGACAGCATTGACGCCTCGCTGAAAGCGCGCGGCCTGGCGCCGCAATCGCTGTCGCTGACGGGAGAGTACGCGCGCGTGCAGCTGAATGGCGTGCCATTTGCCAGCGTCATGCTGTGGCTGGACGGCTTGCGCCGCGAAGGCCGCGTGGCGGTGCAGGAAGCAAAAATTACGGCGCAGGGCAAGGCGGGACTGGTCGATGCCAGCCTGACCTTGCACCAGAGCCCGGGCGCGGCGCGATGATGCGCTTGCTTGCCTGGCTGCTGGCCATCATCGTCAGCGTCTGCGTCACCCTGCTGGTGTTTTTCCCGGCAGGCTGGGTGGCCAGTATCGTGGAAAAGCAGACGGGCGGACGTTTGACCTTGGGCGATGCGCAAGGTACCCTGTGGCGCGGCTCGGCCTTTATCGGCGGGGCGGCCAGCGCGAATGGCGCCGTGACGCCGCTGCTGCCGGGGCGCTTCAGCTGGCGCATTTCGCCATCCGTGCTGTGGGGATCGGTGGATGTGGAATTGCAGAATGCGCAGGCGCTGTCGCAGGCGGTGAACCTGCGCGGTTCATGGTCGCACTGGCAGGTCAGCCCGGCGGCCCTGCTGCTGCCGGCCGATGGCCTGGGCGGCCTGGGGGCACCTTTGAATACCGTGGCGCCGACGGGCAGCATGCGCCTATCGTGGAGCACCCTGCAACTGGCACTGGAAAAACAGCAGTTTTCCGCCGTCGGCCGCACGACCTTGCAAATGACGGACATGGCGTCGCGCCTGTCGTCCTTGCGTCCGCTGGGCAGTTATGAGCTTGATTTTGATTGGCAGGGGCAGCAGGCGGCATTGACCTTGCGCTCCATCAGGGGACCGCTGCTGCTCGACGGCAGCGGCAGCCTGCAACAGGGGCGCATGCAGTTTTCCGGCCAGGCCCAGGCCGCAGCAGGATATGAAGAGACCTTGGCGAGTTTGTTGAATTTGCTGGGACAGCGCCGTAGCAATAGCGAAAAAAACATCATCGCCTTAGAGTTCAGACAATGAAAAAACCATCCGTGAGCCCAAATAAATCCACCTTCTCGCTGCGCCGCCTCTCGGCCGCCGCCTTGCTGTGCTGTTCCGTGGCCGGCATGCCGGCGCCCGTCTGGGCCGCACCCGGCGACGAAGCGGCGCTCAATTTTGTCGGCGCCGACATCGAGTCCGTGATCAAGGCGGTGGGCCATTACACCAACATCAATTTCGTCATCGACCCGCGCGTCAAGGGCACGATCACGCTGGTGTCGGAAAAATCGATCAGCAAGACGCAGGCCTTCGCCCTGCTGGCATCGGCCTTGCGCCTGCAAGGCTATGCGGTGGTCTCCGGCGACGGCTATGCGAAAGTGGTGCCGGAAGCGGACGCCAAGCTGCAATCCGTGCCGACCCAGGTGGGCAACGGCGCCAGCCAGGTGAAGGGCGACCAGATCGCCACCCAGGTGTTTTACCTGAACTATGAATCGTCGGCCAACCTGCTGGCCGTGCTGCGCCCTTTGATTTCGCCGAACAACACGATCAACGCCAACCCGGGCAACAACTCGCTGGTGATCACCGATTACGCGGATAACCTCAAGCGCCTGGCGAAGATCATCGCCGCGCTCGACGTACCCGCCTCGACGGATCTGGACGTGATCCCCGTGCGCTATGCCATCGCGTCCGACCTGGCCTCGATGGTGAACAAACTGATGGAAGGCGGGAATGCGGGCGGCGCCGCAGGGGCCGATGCGGGCAAGGTCTCCGTGCTGGCCGATCCGCGCACCAATTCGCTGGTGCTGCGCGCACCGTCGGCGGCGCGCGCCAACCTGGCCAAGTCGCTGATCTCGAAGCTGGATCAGCCCACCACGCAGCTGGGCAATGTGCACGTGGTGTACCTCAAAAATGCGGACGCCACCAAGCTGGCGCAAACCCTGCGCTCGGTCGTGACGTCGGACGGCACGGCCGCCTCGGCACAGCAGCCGACCAGCAACAGCCTGAATACGAATAACCAGAATAACCAGGGCAGCGGCATGAACAGCACTGGCCTGGGCGGCAATACGCAAAGCGGCACCTCGGGCGGCGCTTCGCTGAGCAACGGACCGCAGCAGCTGTCGTCGGGCGGCGCGGCCGGCTTCATCCAGGCCGACGCTTCCACCAACACCCTGATCCTGACCTGCAACGAGGCTGTCTACCGCAACCTGCGCGCCGTGATCGACCAGCTCGACGTGCGCCGCGCCCAGGTCTACATCGAGGCGCTGATCGTCGAAGTGACGTCGGCCAAGGCCTCCGAATTCGGCGTGCAGTGGCTGGGGCTTTCCGGCGACAGCAACAGCAGTTACCGCGTGGGCGCGCTGCAGTCGTTCGCCGGCGGCACCGACAACAATATCGCCAAGCTGGCGCTGGGCGGCGGCAAGGTGCTGCCGACGGGCGGCCTGACGCTGGGCATCTTCAAGCAGATCAACGGCGCGCTGGGCCTGGGCGCCGTGGCGCATGCGCTGGAATCGGACGGCAACGCGAATATCCTGTCGACGCCGAACCTGATCACCCTGGACAACGAGCTGGCCACCATCAAGGTGGGCCAGAACGTGCCTATCCTGACGGGCCAGTACACGAGCACGGCCGGCACCAACACGAATCCGTTCCAGACCATCGACCGCAAGGAAGTGGGCCTGACCCTGAAGGTGCGTCCGCAGATTTCCGAAGGCGGCACCATCAAGCTGGGCATCTATCACGAAACGTCGAGCGTGGACAAATCCACGTCGACGGCCGTCAGCGGCATCACCATCAACAACCGCGTGATCGAAAACAATGTGCTGGCCGACGATGGCCAGATCATCGTGCTCGGCGGCCTGATCGAGGACAGCACGGGCGACAATGCGGAAAAAGTGCGCGGCCTGGGCGACATTCCCCTGATCGGCAACCTGTTCAAGTACCAGACGCGCGAGCGCAAGAAAACCAATCTGATGATCTTCCTGCGCCCTGTCATCGTGCGCAACAAGGAGCAGAGCGGTAGCCTGGCGGCCGACCGCTACGACTACATGCGTTCGGCCGAGACGGCCGCCGTGCCGGCGTCGGGCAATTTGATGCTGAAAGACCTGGGCACGCCTGTGCTGCCGGCCTTGCAGGATGGCCAGCCGGTGGGCGGCAACATGGTGACGCGTCCCGTGCCGCCGGCGCCGACGCCGCCGCCAGGCGCGCCGGCCAACGCGGCCACGCCGCCGCAGTCGCTGCTGCAGCAATACCAGCAGCAGCCGCAACAGCTGCCGCAGCCGCAGAAGTGATGGGACAGCCATGAGTAATCTGCTTCCCTACGCCTACGCGCGCGATTTCGGCTTGCTGGCCCGGCCCGGTGCCGTCGACGGCGCACCCGTCGACGTGCTGGTGGCCGCATCGACGGCGCCGGCGGCGATTGCCGAAGTATCGCGCCGTTTCGGCCAGATCCAGTTGACGGTGCTGCCGCGCGCCGAACTCGATGCGGCCATTGCCGGCGCCTACGCGGGCGGCGGCGGCGATGCGTCGCAGATGGCCGATGAATTCGACGCCGACCTGGATTTGACCAAGCTGCTGCAGGACGTGCCGGCCATCGAGGATTTGCTCGAATCGTCCGACGACGCGCCCGTCATCCGCATGATCAACGCGCTGCTGACGCAGGCGCTGCGCGAAGGCGCGTCCGACATCCACATCGAACCGTTCGAGCAGACCTCCGTCGTGCGCTTCCGCATCGACGGCAGCCTGCGCGACGTGGTGCGCCCCCGTAAGGCCATCCACGGTTCGCTGATCTCGCGCATCAAGATCATGGCGCAGCTCGACATCGCGGAAAAGCGCTTGCCGCAGGATGGCCGCATCACCCTGCGCGTGGGCGGAAAACCCGTCGACGTGCGCGTCTCGACCCTGCCTACCGGGCATGGCGAACGGGCCGTGCTGCGTTTGCTGGACAAGGAAGCGGGCCGCCTCGACCTGCAGCACCTGGGCATGAGCGCGCCCATGCTGGGGCAGTTCGATGGCCTGATCACGCAGCCGCACGGCATTGTGCTGGTCACGGGCCCCACCGGCTCGGGCAAGACGACGACCTTGTACGCGGCGCTGTCGATGCTCAACGCCACCACGACGAACATCCTGACGGTGGAAGACCCGATCGAGTACGACCTGGCCGGCGTAGGCCAGACGCAAGTCAATCCGCGCATCGACATGACCTTTGCGAAGGCGCTGCGGGCGATCCTGCGGCAGGACCCGGACGTGATCATGATCGGCGAGATCCGCGACCTGGAAACGGCGCAGATCGCCGTGCAGGCATCCTTGACGGGCCACCTGGTGCTGGCGACCCTGCACACGAACGACGCTTCGGCGGCCGTCACGCGTTTGCTCGACATGGGCATCGAACCGTTCCTGCTGTCGTCGTCGTTACTTGGCGTACTGGCGCAGCGCCTGGTGCGCAAATTGTGCGGCTCCTGCAAGACCTTCGACGGGCAATACTGGCAGGCCGTCGGCTGTGAGCATTGCGGCCAGACGGGCTACCAGGGCCGCGTGGGCGTGTACGAGCTGCTGCGCACGACGGAACAGATCCGCGCGCAGATCCACAACCGCGCGTCGGAAGCGGAAGTGCGCACGGTGGCCCTGCAGGATGGCATGACGAGCATGCGCGACGACGGCGAACGCTGGCTGCGCGACGGCACCACCACGCAGGCTGAATTGCTGCGCGTGACCAAAGACTAGGCCCGCCACCATGCCCGCATTCCGCTATGAAGCCGTCGACGCCCAGGGCGCCACCCGCAAGGGCGTGCTCAATGCCGACAGTCCCCGTTCCGCGCGCGCCGAGCTGCGCGTGCAAGGCCTGGTGCCGCTGGCCGTCGAACCGATCGCCGCGCAGGTCGATGCCGCCGGCGTCACCAAACGGCGCGGCTTCGGCGAGCGCCTGTCCAGCACCGAGCTGGCCCTGTTTACGCGCCAGCTGGCCAGTTTGCTGGAAGCGGGCCTGCCGCTGGAGCAGGCGTTTTCCGCCTTGCTGGAACAGGCCGAGCGGCCGTATTTGCGCGACCTGATCGCCTCGATCCGCTCGGAAGTGATCGGCGGCGCCGCGTTTTCCGACGTGCTGGCGCGCCATCCGCGCGATTTCGCGGAGATTTACCGGGCGCTGGTGGCGTCGGGCGAGCAGATCGGCCATCTGTCGCGCGTGCTGTCGCGCCTGGCCGACTACATCGAGCGGCGCAACGCGCTGGTGCAGAAGGTCAAGCTGGCCTTTACGTATCCGGCCATCGTCACGGTGGTGGCGTTTTCCATCGTGATCTTCCTGCTTACCTATGTGGTGCCGCAGATCGTTTCCGTGTTCGCCAATACCAAGCAAAAGCTGCCCATGCTCACCGTGATCATGCTGGCGCTGTCGGATTTCGTGCGCAACTATGGCCTCGTCGTGGCCGTGATCCTGGCCGGCGCCTGGTTCGCCTGGCGCCGCGCGCTGCAGCAGCCGGCCCTGAAACGGCGCTGGCATACCTGGCTGCTGACGGCGCCCCTGTACGGCAAATTCGAGCGCAGCCTGAACACGGCGCGCTTTGCCAGCACCCTGGCCATCACCACGGGTTCCGGCGTGCCGATCCTGCGCGCGCTCGACACCAGCCGCGACACGCTCACCAACGTGGCGATGCAGGAGCTGGTACAGGAAGCCAGCGGCGCCGTGCGCGAGGGCGTGAGTCTGGCGCGCGCGTTGTCGGCGCAAAAGCATTTTCCGCCGATGCTGATCCACATGATACGCGCCGGTGAAATCACGGGCGAGCTGCCGGCCATGCTGGAACGCGCCGCCAGCGCGCAGGAACAGGACCTGGAGCGCCGCACCCTGACGATTGCCGGCCTGCTGGAGCCGGCCCTGATCCTGGCGATGGGCGTGGTGGTGCTGCTGATCGTGCTGGCCGTGCTGATGCCGATTATCGAAATCAATCAGCTCGTAAGATAAGAATCCAAGGAAGCCATGAAGCGTTTGCCTCAAGTTACAAGTTTGCTCGCCGTCGTGGCGCTGTCCGTATCGCTGGCCTATTGGGCCATGCAGCTGTTCAAGGCGCCGCAACGTCCCATCAACCCGCCCGCCGTGCCGGTGGTGCAGGATGCCAGCGTGGAGGCGGGCGCTTCGCTGTTTGGCGGGCAGGTCAGCGTGGCCACGGCCAGCAATTACCAGCTCAAGGGCGTGGTCGCCGCCGGCAATGGCCGCGGCAGCGTGGCCATCATCTCGACCGATGGCAAGCCTTCCGTGGCCCTGCCGGAAGGCGCCGAGGTGGTGCCAGGCGTGACGGTGCTGGAAGTGCATGCGCGCCACGTGCTGCTGCGCGATGGCGGCGTGAGCAAGCGCATCGACCTGGTGGCCGATGACAAGGCGCTGGCCTTGCCGGGGCAAGTGTCCGCCACCCCAACGCCGGCCGCGGCCCCTGCGCCGGTCTCGAACCTGGTGCCGCCGCCGCTGCCGATGGAGCAGCAGCGGCCGGCGACCATGATGCCGGCGCCGCAAGTGAGCAGCGTGCCGCCGCCGAATTAACGCTGTTCTTATCGTATTTTGCCGATGGCGCCATGCCGCCATCGCTACAGGAGTCTTCATGTTCTCGATCCGTGCCGTCCTGGCGGGCTGCGTGGCGGCGCTATGCGCCTTGCCGGCGGCTGCCGCAGCCGACGTCCCCGCCGCCACTACCTCTACCTCCGCTGCCACCCTGGCCGTGCCCGCGACCGTGGCGGCGCGCCCGCGCATCGCCCTGGTGCTGTCGGGCGGCGGCGCGCGCGGCCTTGCGCATATCGGCGTATTGAAAGTGCTGCAGGAGCTGCATGTGCCGATCGACATGGTGGTCGGCACCAGCATGGGCGGCGTGGTGGGCGGCGCGTATGCGGCCGGCGCTTCCGTGGCGGACCTGGAAAAGATGGCGCGCGAGACCAACTGGGCGCGCGTGGTGGCCGACCGGCCGCCGCGCGACGAACTGGCATTCCGCCGCCGCGAGGAAGATTTGTTGCTACCGTCGCGCATCGAATTTGGCGTGAGCCGCAACGGCATTTCCACGCCGCCGGCGGCGGCCAGCAATGCGGCGCTGGAAATGGCCTTGAACCGCCTGCTGCCGGCCGGCATGCGCGACCGCCCCGCCAGCCAGCTGCCGCTGCCCTTCCGTTCGGTGGCGTCGGACCTGGTCAATGGCGAGCTGGTCGAGCTGGTCGACACGCCCCTGTTCCTGTCGATGCGCGCCTCGCTGGCCGTGCCGGGGGTGTTTGCGCCCGTGCGCGTGAACAACCGGCTGGTGGTCGATGGGGGCCTGGTGCGCAACCTGCCCGTCGACATGGCGCGCGCCATGGGCGCCGACATCATCATCGCCGTCAACGTGGGCACGCCGCTGGCGCCGGAAAAAGACCTGGGCAGCGCCATCGGCGTGGCGCAGCAGATGCTGCAGATTCTCACGGAGCAGAACGTGCAGCGTTCGCTCAAGGAGCTGCGGCCGCAGGATATCCTGGTGGCACCCGATTTGACGGGCGTGAGCTTCCTCGACTTTGAAAACTATGCGCGCGCCATGCGCGCCGGCGAGCAGGCGGCGCAGGCCTTGGCCGCCCGCCTGGCGCCGCTGGCCCTGCCGCCGGAACAGTATGCGGCGCGCGAGCAGCTGCGCCTGGCCGCGCCGGCCCTGCTGGACGTGGCCCTGCCGCTCACGCGCCTGGCCGTGGAGAGCGAAGGCGATATCAATCCGCGCATCCTGCAGGCGCAATCGGGCCTGGTGGAAGGGCAGGCGGTCAGCCAGGAAGATGTGCTGGCGGCGGCGGCCAAGCTGTATGGCCGCGGCGACGTGGCGCGCGTGGAGACGGACGTGGTCGACGCGGGCGACCAGCGCGCCGTCACCATCAAGGCGGTCGAAGCGCCGTGGGCCAGCAACCGCCTGCGCGTGGGCCTGGAACTGGCCAGCGATTTCAGGGACAGCAATAATTTCGCCCTGAAGCTGCTGCATGCGCGCTCGAACCTGAACAGCTGGGGTGGCGAGTTGCGCAGCACGGCGCAGATCGGTAATACGCGCGGCTATGGCGTGCAGTTCTGGCAGCCGCTGGGCGCCGGCAACCCGTGGTATATCGCGCCGCAGTTGCAATACACTTCGTCGGCGATGGATTTGTTCGACAAGGGCCGGCGCAGCGCGCGCCTGGCGTATAACGGCCAGACAGCTGCACTGGTGCTGGGGCGCCAGTTCGGTACCTGGGGCGATCTGCAGTTCGGCGTCGCCCGTACGGAAGTCAAGGGCAAGCTGGCGATTCCGGCCGACCCTACGCAGCCGGAGTCGCGCGCGCTGGGCACCACGCAGTTCGTGCGATTCCGCGCCGATACGCTCGATTCGCCGGGCTTTCCCACGCGCGGCGTCCTGCTTGAGGCCATCTGGGCGCGCGATACGACCACGGGGGTGGGCGAGGCGGCTCTGGGCCAATCGTCCATCACGGGGTTGAAGGCCTTTGGCCGCGGCAACTGGGCCGGTCACGTGTATGGCGAATGGGCGCGCTCGCAGCGTGACGAAGCGCCGCTCAATCTCGGTGGTTTCCTGCGCTTGTCCGGCACGGAATTTGACTCGGTGAGAGGACGCAGTATCGCCTTCGCGCGCTTCGTCATGGCGCGCCGCATCGGTTCCCTGCCCAGCACTCTGGGCGGCGTCGTGCGGGCCGGTTTTTCACTGGAAATGGGCGGCGGCTTCGATCAGAGCGAGCGCTGGAAAGCCAGCAAGTTCACGCAGGCCAGCAGTGCCTTCATCTCCGTCGATACGCGCTTCGGTCCCGTGTACGTGGCATCGGGCGCGTCGAAGGGCGGCGAGAGCACCTTCTATCTGTTCCTGGGACCGGTCTGGTAAACGGCGCCTGGCGCGGTGGACGAGGCGGACGCCGTGCTGCGGCGCAGGGCCGTGAAGGCGGCGAATTCCCATGAGCGAAAGCCCAGCAGCAGGGTAAAACCGTCGCGCTCGGCAGGCGCAAGGCGCCGGTCGTTCTGGTGCAGCCGCGCCAGTTCCTCGGCCAGCTGGCGGATCTTTTGCACCAGCTCCTGCGCGCTCGACAGCGACAGGCGCGCCGGGATGCACATCAGGGTTTCGCCGGCGCCGTCAAAATGCCCGCTGAAATAATCGGCCACCACGTGTTCGCGGAAGTACTGCTGCACCGGACCGTCGGCCAGCCAGTGGAAGGCGTTCGAGACGCGCAGGCTGTAGCGGTTCAGCGGCTTGAGTTCGATCAAGCCCAACCGGTCCAGTTCGGCCAGGCAGCCGATGCATTCGGCCTGCGTCAACGCATACGTTTCCACCACCTGCTCCAGGCTCCAGTGGCCGAGGCAGCAGATCGCCACCAGCAGCAGGCGCGGATGCGCCACCAGCGACTTTTCCTGCACCAGCGTGAGCGTGTCGGCATGGGGCGTGATGTCGGCCGCGCCGCGCAGCACGTCCTCCATGGCGATGCCCGAGGCCTTGCAGATCAGGGCCAGGCGCGACAGCGACATGTCGTGCTGGCCAAACATGCGCTTGACGCTTGATTCGCTCATGCCGATGCGTTCGGCCAGTACCTTGTAGGTGATGCCGGCGGCGCGCAGTTGGGTGCGCAGTACGCGCAAAACCAGTTCAGGTGAACTCACGATAGTTCCTTTATGCAAGTTTGGTAGCGGATGACGGTACCGAATGTAGCCGTTAATGGCACTTTGCACAAGGTGATAGTACTTTTCGGCAAAAGCGATGACACTCCCGCTTGTGGCTCGCGCAGCGCGCTACAACCAGGCAATCCATCCACTTGTAGAGGTTATCCATGTTCCCATCTTTCCGTTTCCCCGCAGCGCTGCTGGCGCTGGCCACCATCGCCCCCCTGCATGCCGTCGCAGCTGAACCGGCACCGGGTCCGTTCTATGCGGGCGCCAGCTATGGCTTTCGCGCCAGTAGCGGCCTCGATTGCATCGCCGGACAAAGCGATTGCGACAAAAGCAGCAAGCGCAATGGCAAGGCCTACCTGGGTTACAGTTTCGACGCGCTGCCGTTTCAGGGCGGCGTGGCCCTGCCTTCGATTGAGCTGGTGGGGTACATGGGCGGCGAGGTCAAGTCCGGCTTCGACACGGAGGCGGGCAAGCGCGCTGGCCGCGGCAAGTTCACGGGCCTCGGCATGCAGGGCGTGCTCGGTTACCAGTTTGACGCGTTTACATTGAGTGGCCGCGCCGGCGCGGCATACACGCAGGGCAAGGTCGATTATCTGGGCGGCGGTTCGGACAAGAAGAGCAAGATCGGCCTGACCTACGGCATCGGCGCGGCGTATGCGCTGAACAAGAATTGGTCGCTGCACCTGGACTGGGACTGCGTGCCCGTCAAGTACAACAGCAAGCAAACGACCAAGGTCGACATGTTTTCGCTGGGCGCGTCCTACCGCTTCTAAGAGGGACGTTCAGCAGACGATGGCCTGATGGCGGACGCCCCCAGAACGGGGTGTCCGCGGGCGGCCTATTTGTCTGTTTTCACCTTCTGCAGCAATTTCGCCAGCAGGCGTTTTTCCTGCTGGCGCTGGCCTGACACGGTTTTCACGTGTGCCCCGGCGGCGCGCTGCAGGGCGGCAGTGGCGACCGGGTTGCGCGGTTTTTGCGAGGGTTCGACGCGGAACTGCATTTTCTGCCGCGTCGCCAATGCCTTGTTTGCCATCGGTTTCCCCCTTCTTTCCTACAGCACGTAGCGCGACAGGTCCTCGTTGACCGACAGCGCTTCCAGGCGTTCGTTGACATACGCGGCATCGATCACCAGCAGGTTTTCCGTGCTGCTGCTGTTTTCGCTGGCCGTAAACGACACTTCTTCCAGTAGTTTTTCCATCACCGTGTGCAGCCGGCGCGCGCCGATGTTTTCCGTGCGCTCGTTCACCGCATAGGCGATTTCCGCCAGGCGGGTGATGCCTTCCGGCGCGAATTGCAATGTGAGGTTTTCCGTCGCCAGCAAGGCTTCGTACTGCATCGTCAGGCAGGCGTCGGTACTCGTCAAAATGCGCTCGAAGTCCGAGATCGACAGCGATTCCAGTTCCACGCGGATGGGGAAGCGTCCCTGCAGTTCCGGGATCAGGTCCGACGGCTTCGACAGGTGGAAGGCGCCCGAAGCGATGAACAGGATGTGGTCCGTGCGGATCATGCCGTACTTGGTATTGACGGTCGTGCCCTCGACCAGCGGCAGCAGGTCGCGCTGCACGCCGGCGCGCGAGACGTCGGCGCCGCCCGATTCCGAACGCGAGGCGATCTTGTCGATCTCGTCCAAAAAGACGATGCCGTTCTGCTCGACGTTCTGGATCGCCTTCTGTTTCAGTTCATCTTCGTTGAGCAGCTTGGCCGCTTCTTCCTCGAGCAGCAGTTTCAAGGCTTCGCGGATCTTGACCTTGCGCGCCTTCTTGCGCTGCCCGCCCACGCCCGAAAACATGGACTTGATCTGCTCCGTCATTTCTTCCATGCCCGGCGGCGCCATGATTTCCATCTGCGGACCCGCCTCGGCCAGCTCGATCTCGATTTCCTTGTCATCGAGCTCGCCCTGGCGCAAGCGCTTGCGGAAGGTCTGGCGCGTGCTGTCGCCGCTGCCGCTGTCCACGGCCGCCGCCGTATTCGGCGTGAAGCCGAAGTCGCGCGCCGGCGGCACGAGGATGTCGATCACGCGGTCCTCGGCCGCATCTTCCGCGCGCGCGCGCACTTTCTTCATTTCCAGCGCGCGCGTCTGCTTGATGCCGATGTCGATCAGATCGCGGATGATGGTGTCGACGTCGCGCCCCACATAACCGACTTCCGTGAACTTGGTCGCTTCGATCTTGATGAACGGCGCCTCGGCCAGCTTGGCCAGGCGGCGCGCGATTTCCGTCTTGCCGACGCCCGTGGGGCCGATCATGAGGATGTTCTTGGGCGTGATTTCATGGCGCAGGGGCTCGGCCACCTGCTGGCGGCGCCAGCGGTTGCGCAAGGCGATGGCGACGGCGCGCTTGGCCTTGGCCTGGCCTACCACGTGCTTGTCGAGTTCGGTGACGATTTCCGCCGGGGTCATGTTCATGATCATAGTTGGCTTTCTATTCTGTGCTCAGGCGCGCTTGGAGGTTTAGTCCAAGGTCTCGATGATGTGGGACATATTCGTGTAAATGCACAGCTCGGCGGCGATGGTCAGCGATTTCCTGACCACGTCGGCCGGCGACAAGTCCGTGTTTTCCTGCAGCGCCTTGGCGGCGGACTGGGCGTAGGTGCCGCCCGAGCCGATGGCGCCGATGCCGTCTTCCGGTTCCAGCACGTCGCCATTGCCCGTGATGACCAGGGTCGACTCGCTGTCAGCCACCAGCAGCATCGCTTCCAGGCGGCGCAGCACGCGGTCGGTGCGCCAGTCCTTGGCCAGTTCGACGGAGGCGCGCAGCAGATTGCCCTGGTGTTTTTCCAGCTTGCCTTCAAATCGGTCGAGCAGGGTGAAGGCGTCGGCGGTGCCGCCGGCAAAGCCGACCAGGACCTTGCCCTGATACAACTTACGCACTTTGCGGGCCGTGCCCTTCATGACGATGTTGCCGAGCGTTACCTGGCCGTCGCCGCCCAGGGCGACCTGCTTGCCGCGCCGGACGCAGAGGATGGTGGTGCCGTGAAATTGTTCCATAGTGACCTCAAAAGATTCGTGCCGATGCGTGCAAGGCCATGCGATTGCGCGCCCATGCCCCAAAAGTGGGGATGGAAAAGGCAATTGCAAGCGGCAGTGCCTGCTTCAGTGTAGTCGGCGCGGGACGAAAAAAAAGCACGCAACCGAAGCTTGCATGCTTTTTTATTCGTCATCGCGTGGCCGCCGGGGCGACCGCGCAAGGGAGGGGCGATCAGTCGCCGTAGAGTTTTTGCTTCAGTTCGCGCCGTTGCTGGGCTTCCAGCGACAGGGTGGCGGTTGGGCGGGCGATCAGGCGCGGGATGCCGATAGGCTCGCCCGTTTCTTCGCACCAGCCATAGTCGCCGGCGTCGATGCTGGCGATCGATTGCTGCACTTTCTTCAGCAGTTTGCGCTCGCGGTCGCGCGTGCGCAGTTCCAGCGCATGCTCTTCCTCGATGGTGGCACGGTCGGCAGGATCCGGTACGAGCACGGTTTCACGCAAGTGTTCCGTGGTTTCGCCGGCGTTTTTCAGCAGGTCTTTTTCGAGCTGCTGCAGGCGCGCCTTGAAGAATGCCAGTTGTGCCGGATTCATGTAGTCATCTTCACTCATGGCGCGAATTTGGTCTTCGCTGATGAGAGGGATGTCTTGGTTGGCGGCCGGGGTCGATTTATTAGTTTTGGTCATAACTTCGCTTACCTTCGATACGACAGAGTTTTCAAATTGATCAGTTGATGCGGCGATACCGAGCAACTGTACAGGTTCCGCTTGGCATTGCTGTCCCGCTGTACTGCGTGCGACCTTGGCTTGCCGGCGAAAGCCAGGACTACCGGCCGGCTAAGGTGCCATGTTGATAACTTTTTACCGCTCTATGCCAGTCGCGCTATGCGCGCGTCAACAGGCGTGTTGGGTGGATCGGTTGCATGCCTGGCATGCGGCCAGCGGCAGTTTGCCAGCATTTCATGACAGGCGAACGACATGGGCCGTTTTCGTCGCTGATTTTGGCACGCTTTGCCTTATATTGCCATCCCGATTTGTTGACTAGCCGATCAGAAACGGCTACTTGTTGGTTTATGCCAGCAAGATGGGTGTCGGACAGCGGGAAAGCGTGCTTAACTTTCCCTTTTGTTTCTGCTTTGCAACGGATACTTTGCAAAACCCGGCTAGTTTATACCAAACATTGTTCGAGTCCGCGAATAAAAATGTCTTTTGGTAGATTCTTGCCAATAAATACCATTTTGCTGCCACGCACTTCGTTTTCGCCCCATTTGGCGCCCAGGTCGCTGCCCATCAGCTGGTGCACGCCCTGGAAGACCACCTTGCGCTCGGCGCCCTGCATCAGCAGCACACCCTTGTAGCGCAGCATGCGCGGGCCATACACTTGCACCAGGCCGCCGAGGAACTCGTCGAGCTTGGCGCTGTCGAACGGTTGCGTGCTCTTGAAAACAAAGGCGGCGATATCGTCGCTGTGCTGCGCATGGTGGTGGTCGGCATGGCCGCAATCGGTGGCGCAGGCGTCGCTGTGCTCGTGCTTATGACCATGCTCATGCTCATGCTCATGTCCATGTCCGTGTGCATGGTCGTGCGCCTTGTCGTGATCATGCACGTGCGCCGTTTCTGTGGCCAGGAAATCCGGGTCCAGTTCCAGCTTTTCATTCAGATTGAAACCGCGGATGTCGAGTACTTCGGCCAGCGGCGCGCGGCCGAAATCGACCTTGGCGATGGGCGCGCGTGGATTGATGCGCTTCAGGCGGCGCGTCAGGGCGGCCACGTCCTCTTCACTGACGAGGTCGGTTTTCGACAGCAGCAGCTTGTCGGCAAAGCCCACTTGCCGCTGGGCTTCCTCGTATTCGTCCAGTTGCTTCATGGCATGGCGGGCATCGACTACCGTGATGATGGCGTCGAGCATGTAGTGGCTGCCCACTTCTTCGTCGACAAAGAAGGTTTGTGCCACGGGACCGGGATTGGCCAGGCCCGTCGTTTCGATGACGACGCGGTCGAATGCCAGCAAGCCGGCGTCGCGCTTGCGCGCCAGTTCCGTCAGGCCCACGATCAGGTCACCTCGCACGGTGCAGCAGATGCAGCCGTTGTTCATCTCGATGATGTGTTCGTTGCTGTCCTGTACCAGGATCTCGTTATCGATGTTTTCCTGGCCAAACTCATTCTCGATCACGGCGATACGCATGCCATGGTCTTCCTGCAGTATGCGGTTGAGCAAGGTGGTTTTGCCGGCGCCCAGGAAACCGGTGAGGATGGTGGTTGGAATCAGTGCCATGAGAGATGCCTTGTAATCGGTGGTGCCGCCGCGCAAGCGGAAGAATGCGGACGATTATGCCGGAATTTTGCAAAAGCTTGCAAATGCGCGCCCATCCGCTTGATATGGATCAGGCCGTCCAGCGGGAGCGGCTGCCTACTTGAGCTTGGCGCGCGGGTGCGCCTGGTCATACACGTGCGCCAGGTGCTGGAAATCGAGGGCCGTGTAAACCTGGGTCGAGGTGATGCTGGAATGGCCCAGCATTTCCTGCACGGCGCGCAAGTCGCCCGACGATTGCAGCACGTGCGAGGCAAACGAGTGGCGCAGCACATGCGGGTGCACGTTGGCGGGAATGTCCGTCGCCAGCGCATGCGCCTTCAGGCGCAGCTGCAGTACGCGCGGCGAGATGCGCGTGCCGCGCGTGCTTAAAAACAAGGCAGCGCTGCCATCGGCCGCCGGCGGGCGCACGCCCAGCCAGGCCGTTAAGGCCACGAGGGCCGCCTTGCCGACGGGCACCTTGCGCATCTTGCTGCCCTTGCCCGTGACGATGACTTCGAAGCTGGCCATGTCGAGCCAGCCCAGCGAGGCGGGCTGGTCGCCGTCGGCCTTGCAGTAATGGGTGTCCAGGCTGGTCAGTTCGGACACGCGCAAGCCGCTCGAATACAGCAGTTCGAACATGGCGCGGTTGCACAGTTGTTCCGGCTCGGCGGCGCCTTGCTGGTGTTGCGCGGGCGCCACGAGGCGCACGGCGTCATCCACCGACAGGGCTTTCGGCAAGGTCTTGGCCCGCTTCGGGGCGCGGATGCCGTCGACAGGATTGGCGTCGAGCTGGGTCTCGCCGCTGAGCCAGTTGAAGAAGCCACGCCACGACGACAGCTTGCGGGCGATGGAACGCGGGTCGAGGCCGCCAGCGTGCAGCTTGGCCGTGTAGCGGCGCACTTCGTTGTGCGCAAGAGCCGTCCAGGGCGTGTTGCCGCTCAGTTCCAGCAAGGCGCGCAGGTCGCGCCCGTAGGCATCAAGCGTATGCGGCGACAGCTTGCGCTGCGTGGCCAGCTGCGCCAGGTAGGCGTCGAGCCACTCGGCCTTGCCGCGCGTGTCGCCCATGGCGTTCTCAGGCAGGCGTGCCGGCGCGCAGCGCGGCCAGGGCGGCGCTGGCCGTGGCGCCGATATGCACGAGGAAGTCCGTGCCCATGCTGGACGTAAAGCGCTCGCTGTCGGGCGAGCCGAGCACCAGCAAGCCGAAGGTGCCCGTCGTGCCGGGCGCGCGCAGGGCGATCATGACGGTCGATTCGATCTTATCGGCCTGCAGCCAGTGCACGGCTTCGAAATCGCGGTTGCTGCCGCAGTACGGCGTTTGCAGGCTGTTGGCGAACATGCGCACATCGGCCGTGACATCTTCCGTGAACCAGCCGTTGGCGTGTTCCGGCAGCACTTGCCACAGGCGCAGGCTGACGTAGGGCACGTCGAAATTGCTTTGCAAGGCGTCGACCAGCACGCGCGGCATGTCCGTATCGTTGCGCACTTGTAGCATGGCCTGGTTCCAGCCGTGGAACTTGCTGGCGATGTCGCCATTTTCCTCGGCCACGCGGCTCAGCTTTGACATGCGCAGTTCGAGCGCCTTGTATTTGTCGCGCATCACTTCCATCTGCCGCTCCTGCAGCGAGATGGTGCGTCCCGTCAGCGGGCTGCTCAGTTTGACCTCGCCGAGCAGAGCGGTATGCTCTTCGAAGAAATTCGGGTGCTCGCTCAGGTACTGGGCGACGGTGCTGGAATCGAGTGTGGCGGTCATTGAGAATATCTGTCAGTGAAAGTTGAACACTTCATTCTAACCGAGAGTGCGCCGGCATAGGCGCAAAGGGCATGGCGCCCGTGCATTTTCCGCGTGCCCATGAAAAAAGCGGCATGGTTGCCCATGCCGCTTTGTATTTCCTGGTCAGCTGTCACCCGCGAAGGGTGACAGGCGGGCCATTAGAAATTGTGGTGTACGCCGACGCCGATGTAGTTGACGGTTTTCGCAACGGTGTAGTTGAGGCTATTAGCAGCGGCTGCTTTCTTGTTCGAAATATCTGCGTAGACATAGGTGCGTTTCGACAGATTGTAGTCATAGCCCAGCGATGCTTGCTTGGTTTTGACGACGCCATCCGGGGCTTTCTGGCCATAGCCAGCGCGGATCTTGCCTGGGCCGACATCGTAGTTGGCGCCCAATACCCACGATTTGGTACCGGTATTGATGATTTTGAATTCATCATCGTTCTGGTGCTGGATCGACAGCATGACTTTCAGCTCAGGAATCGGATTGACCGAGGCGGCAACCGACCACAGTTTGGCTTGTACGCCATTGCGCTCATAGGCTGCCATGGCGGCAAATCCAGGCGATGTGTACGTCAGGGACATCGAGTACGGATTCGATGCTGGCGCCACATTGCCCGGCAATGCATAGTTGCCCGAGGCAAATGTTACTGCGTTGCCTGGCGCACGAGCTGGGACGGCTGAATTGTTGTTTGCTTCTTTGGCGGCCACGGTGGCGTTGAGCTGGAAGCCGCTGATGACTGGCGAGTTGTAGAACACGGCGTTCGAGAAGCGGTTACGCGAATTGCCATCTGCACTCAGCGGATCGCTGCTGTAGCCGGCAACGGTCAGGTCGGTCTGGAAACCGGCTGGCGTAGGCATGCCCGACCATGGTTCGAACGCGGTGCTCGATTCCTGGAAGGCGGTCAGGCCACGGCCCAGGCGCACGGTACCGAAGTCGCCTTGCAGGCCGACGCGGCTTTGACCCTGGAACAGTGGACGCGAATTGGCGCCCGACGTGTTTTCTACGGTGCCGGTGTCGGATTCATAGCGAATTTCCAGTTGGAAAATGGCTTTCAAGCCATTGCCCAGATCTTCCGTGCCCTTGAAACCCAGCTTGTTGTTATCGCGCTTGGTGACAGCGGTGGTGGAACCAGTCGCTTTGCCCAGGCCTGCATCGATCGTGCCGTAGATTTGGACGGACGACTGCGCTTGTGCGGTTGCGGCAAAGGCGCCGAAGAGTGCGAGGGCAACGAGTGATTTTTTCATGTCTTATTCCCTATTAAAAGTGAGTTCCGTCCGAGATCCGAGCAGATTGAAACACGCTAACTGTCGCGTTTCGATGAATGAACCTTAATTCGTCGGCGCGCAAGACGTGCGGGATTGGTCAAATGTGCGTGAAAAGATTGGTGAAAAGCGGCATAACTGCATGCCCCTGTTGTATTTTTGTAACGCGCGGTTTCTGCCGATCCTGCGCCGATGGACAGCGTTCTCCCACCGCCACGCTGGCGGCGCCTTGCCATATTGGCATGTCCGCGCCAGGACATTGTTGCGTTGAATCAAGTTCTTGAGGCGGCTTTGGCGGATTTATGACACAAGGACGGTACACTAAGGGAAGGCCTGCGTTGATGGGCCTGGAGACGGCTCACTATTATTAGAATCATTGACTCAATATCGAGAATCGATGGCAAATCGCGAAACATTAGGATTGATCAAGGGCGCACGTGCGGGCGATGTTGCCTGCCAGCTGGCGTTGGGGCGGGTGTATCTGTTTGGACAGGGCGTGCCGCAAAGCCTGCCCACGGCCTTGCACTGGCTGGCGCGGGCGGCCCAGGAGGATAGCGAGGAAGCGTGCTTGCTGATTGGCACGCACGTGCCGTTCGAAGTGGCGCAACCGGCAGCCAAGGCGCTGATTCCCTATTACGCGCAGGCGTTCGATGCAGGCCTGGTGCAGGCGGGCCTGGTGCTGGCGCAGCTGGTGCTGGGCAATGCCGCCAGTCACTGTGAATCCCTGCGCGCCAAGGCGCGCGTGGCGCTGGATGCCGCCGTGCACGCCGGCTTGCCCGATGCACAATGGTTGTTATCCATGCAAGATGGCTCGCTTGCCGCTGCCGGGCGGGACACCGGCCTGGCTGGCGAGAAAGCCATCGATGGCGACGCGCCGCTGCACGCCTGGCTGGAGCAGGCATGGCGCCAGGGCAACCATGCCGGATTCCTGTCGCAAGGCTTGCCGCTGGCGCGCGAGTTGCTGCAGCGCCAGGCGGCGGCCGGTGCGCGCACGATCGCCCTCGACGCGCAGCAGGTGCTGTTGCTGTCGCGTTGTGCCCAAGCATTGGCGCCTGGCGGCGACGCCGAAGGCTGGCAGTGTTGCGAGCTGGCAGCGCATGGCGGCGACCGCACGGCGCAGCTGGAGCTGGGGCTCGGCTATGCGCGCATGGATGCGCATGGCCAGCGGCTGGCCACGCGCAATGGCGCGGCCAATTTCAAGCGTGCCGTGCGCTGGCTGACGCAGGCTGGCGAGCAGGGGCTGGCCGAAGCCTGGTTCGTGCTGTCGCGCATCTACACGAAACCGGAATTTTCCCAGCGCAATGTGGTCGAAGCCCATTCCTGCCTGGAGCGTGCCGCCGACCTGGGGCATGGCCCGGCCCAGCTCGAGTGCGGCATGCATGCCTGGCGCAATCGCCGCGATGGCGTCAACAATGATGTGCGGGCCGCGTATTGGCTGCTGCAGGCGCAGGCGCAAGGCAGCCGCGAAGCGGAGGCGGCGCTGGCAAAGATCGCGCCGCAGGGCGAAGCCGGCGACTGGGGTCAGTGCACCGCCATGCAGGCCGATGGGCACTTGCGGCAATTGGGCCAGAGCCACCCCTTGCTGGCGGCGCGGCTGGAACTGGCGCGCTGCTTCCATCTGTCGCGTGCCGAGGCGCTGCTGCTCGATATCCACGCGGCTGACCAGGGACATTGTCTGTTGATCGATATCAGTGCCACACATGGGCGCGGCAAGCGGCGCCTGGTACTGATCCGCACGGCGCAGGAGCGCCAGCTGCTCGATCAGGTGGTGCGCCTGTTCGAGCGCGTCGATTGCGGTGTGGCGGGGCCGGAAGGCAATTACCGGCAGCGCCTGTACCGCCTGAAGTGCTACCTGGCCGAACTCGATGTCGCACAGGAACAGCAGTTCCTGGCGGCCTGACTATGACTGCTCACTTTCACCCGTTTACAGCTCGATCGTGCCCTCGAACACGGTCACGGCCGGGCCCGTCATCAGGACGGGATGGCCGTCGCCTTGCCAGGCGATCGACAGTTCGCCGCCACGCGCGCTGATGCGCACGGGGGAATCGAGCAAGCCGCGCAGGATGCCGGCCACGGCGGCGGCGCAGGCGCCCGTGCCGCATGCCAGGGTTTCGCCCGCACCCCGTTCAAACACGCGCAGTTTCACGTGCTGGCGGTCGACGATCTGCATGTAGCCGGCGTTGACCCTGCGGGGAAAGCGCGGGTGGTGCTCGATGCGCGGGCCCGTCACTTCCAGGTCTTGCGCATCGACATCCTCGACCACTTGCACGGCATGCGGATTGCCCATCGAGACGACGGACACCAGCACGGGCGACGTTTGGCCCGGCAGCGCCAGGTCCAGCGGCCACACGGTGTCGTTGCCTTGCGCTACACCGTCCAGGCCGTTCGCATCGAACGGCACCAGCGCGGGGTCGAGCACCGGCGCGCCCATGTCGACCGTGATGCTGCCATCGGGCTCCAGGCGTGGCGCGATGACGCCGGCCATGGTTTCCACGCGGATGCTGTCCTTGCTGGATAGCCCTTTTTCGCTGACGAACTTGACGAAGGCGCGCGCGCCATTGCCGCACTGCTCGACTTCGCCGCCATCGTTGTTATAGATGCGGTAGCGGAAATCGCAGCCGGGCAGGCGCGGCTTTTCCACCACGAGGATCTGGTCGGCGCCGATGCCGAAACGGCGGTCGGCCAGGCGCTGCCACTGGGCTGGCGTGAAGTCGATATCTTGATGGATGGCGTCGATGACGATGAAGTCATTGCCGGCGCCATGCATTTTGGTAAATTGGAGTTTCATGGTCTGCCGTATCACTTGTGCTGGTTATAGAACGACGCTTCGCCTTCCGGACGCGTCTTGAAGCGTTTATGCGTCCAGAAATACTCGGCCGGCGCTTCGCGCACGCGCTCTTCGATGAATGCGTTCATGCGGCGCGTGGCGGCCGTGATGTCGTCGCCCGGATAGTCATCCCACGCTGGATAGTAGGTCACTTGCCAGCCCTGGTAATTGGGCAGGAAGGTGGCGATGACGGGAATGACTTGCGCCTTGGCGGCAAGCGCCAGGCGCGCCGTGGCCGTCAGGGTGGCGGCGGGCACGCCGAAGAAGGGCACGAATTCCGCATCCTTCTCGCCGAAATCCATGTCCGGCAGCATGAAATAGGGCAAGCCGTCGCGCAGCGCGCGCAGAATCGTCTTGATGCCGTCCTGGCGCGTAAACAGCTTGGGCGGCTTGAAGCGCGAACGGCCGTTGCGCAAGGCCTGGTCGAAGGCGGCGTTCTTTTGCTGCACATACATCGACGAAGCGGAAATTTCCATGGCCGTGGCGGCGCCGGCCACATCGAGGCAGACAAAGTGCGGGCACAGCAGGATGGTTGGCTTGGCCGCGATCTGCTGGCCCGGGAAGGCGGGCACCTTTTTGATCAGGCGGTTCAGGCGCGCTTCCGACGACCACCACAGGATGCTGCGTTCCCACACGCTGCGCGAATAGGCCTGGAAATGCTGGCGCGCCAGCGCCACGCGCTGGGCTTCCGTCAATTCCGGCATGCACAGGCGCAGATTCGTCAGGGCAATCTTGCGCCGCGTGGGCATGGCGATGAACAGCAGGCTGCCGACGGCCACGCCGAAACGGCCGAGGATGGGCAGGGGCAGCCAGTGCAGCAGCCACATGAAGGCGATCAGCAGTCTCATGCCTGCTCCCCGGCGGCATTCGGCGTCGCGGGCGTGGGCGGCGGCGCGCCGCGCGGCACTTTATAGCGGTTGTAGCTCCACAGGTATTGCGCCGGGCTGCGCGCGATCAATTGTTCCATGGCGGCATTGATGGTGCGCGCCTGCTCCGCCGAGGTGCTGTCGAGGGACTCGGTGAAGGGCACGAAATGCACGATATAGCCGCGCCCGCCCGGCAGGCGTTCCGCGTAGGTGATGATGACTTCGGCGCCACCCATCTGCGCCAGCTTGGCCGGCAGGGTCATGGTGTAGGCGGGACGGCCAAAGAAGTCGGCCCACACGCCTTCGCCTTCCTGCGGCACCTGGTCGGGCAGCAGGCCGATGGGCTGGCCTTTTTTCAGGCATTTGGCGAAGATGCGTACGCCCGACATGTTGGCCGGCGCCAGCATCAGGTTTTCGCGCGCGCGGGCCCCTTCGATCAGCGGTTTCAAGGCGGCGCGCTTGGGCGGACGGTACATCACGGTGAGCGGCGTGCGCAGGGCGATTTGCTGGGCGACGATTTCAAAGCAGCCCAGGTGCGGCGTCAGGAAGACGATGCCGCGGCCGTGCTGCAGCGCTTTTTCCACCAGTTCCCAGTTTTCCACCGTCGCATGGCGCGCCACGCGCTCGGCTGGCGCGCACCAGATGAAGGGCAATTCCAGCACGCTCTTGCCCGCTTCGGCCACGGCCGCGTGCAAGTGTTGCGAAAACCCCGCACCTTGCATGTTCTCGCGCATGCGGCGGCGGTAGGAAGGGGAAATGGCGTAAATCACCCAGCCAAGCGCAGTGCCCAGAGCATGCAGGACGGGCAGGGGAAAGATGGACAGGAAGCGGAAAATTGGGACTAACATGTATAAGCGGTTTCCAGGAATGGCGTGTTGCCGTGCCAAAATTTTTTAAGAAGCGTAAAATACCACGTATGCAGTAACCGCTGAGTTAATAGACAACTTGCGATGCGGAATATAAATCTCGCTAAAGCGTCGCAGGCAAAATCCTCTTTACTGCGACAGAACATTCACATAGTAAACAGGAGCTTGCAATGTCAAACGACTATCTCTTCACTTCCGAATCCGTTTCGGAAGGCCATCCCGACAAGGTTGCCGATCAAATTTCCGACGCCATCCTTGACGCCATCCTGACCCAGGATCCAGCCGCCCGCGTGGCTGCCGAAACCCTGTGCAACACGGGTCTGGTGGTGCTGGCTGGCGAGATTACCACCCACGCCAATGTGGATTATATTCAAGTTGCGCGCGAAACCATCAAACGCATCGGTTACGACAACACGGAATACGGCATCGACTACAAGGGTTGCGCCGTGCTGGTGGCCTACGACAAGCAGTCGCCGGACATCGCGCAAGGCGTCGATGAAGGTGCGGGGATTGACCTGGATCAAGGCGCTGGCGATCAGGGCCTGATGTTCGGCTACGCCTGCGATGAAACGGCCGAGCTGATGCCTGCCGCCATCCACTACGCGCACCGCCTGGTCGAGCGCCAGTCGCAGCTGCGCAAGGATGGCCGTTTGCCATGGCTGCGTCCGGACGCGAAATCGCAAGTGACCCTGCGCTACGTCGATGGCCGTCCGGTCGGCGTGCACACGGTCGTGCTGTCGACCCAGCATGCGCCGGAAATTTCGCACAAGCAGATCGAAGAAGCCGTCATCGAAGAGATCATCAAGCCGATCCTGCCGCGCGAATGGCTGACGGAGACCAAATTCCTCGTCAACCCGACGGGCCGTTTCGTCATCGGCGGTCCGCAAGGCGATTGCGGTTTGACCGGCCGCAAGATCATCGTCGACACCTACGGCGGCGCAGCCCCGCACGGCGGCGGCGCGTTCTCGGGCAAGGATCCTTCGAAAGTCGACCGTTCGGCAGCTTATGCGGCCCGCTACGTGGCGAAAAACATCGTCGCGGCCGGCCTGGCGCGCCAATGCCAGGTGCAGGTCAGCTACGCCATCGGCGTGGCCAAGCCGATCAACATCACCGTCTACACGGAAGGCACGGGCGTGATTCCCGACGCGGAAATCGCCAAGCTGGTGCTGGAACATTTCGATTTGCGTCCAAAAGGCATCGTGCAAATGCTCGACCTGCTGCGCCCGATCTACCAGAAGAGCGCCGCCTACGGCCACTTTGGCCGCGAAGAGCCGGAATTCACGTGGGAACGCACGGACAAGGTCGCCCTGCTGCGCGACGCTGCCGGCCTGAAGTAATCTAGTCTAGTCAGACTTGCAAGAAAAGCGCCCCGGCCTGCTGGCCGCGGGCGCTTTTTTTATGTGTTGTTACGTGGCAATGTATGGCGAACAAGCTGGCGCGCCAGCCTTGACAATGATAAAATCCCCCGTCCGAGGAGCGTTGCGACGAAGAAATTCGCCAGGCTCGGAATATCCTGCAACTGCGCTCACGTACCTTTTTCAACAACTGAAAGGAGGGCGTGATGAACGCCGTACTCAAATCGCAACACGACTACACCATCGCCGATATCACTCTGGCCGCATGGGGCGACAAAGAAATCAAGATTGCTGAAACGGAAATGCCTGGCCTGATGGCCATCCGCGAAGAATTCGCGGCAGCGCAGCCTCTGAAAGGCGCGCGCATCACCGGTTCCATCCACATGACCATCCAGACCGCCGTGCTGATCCAGACCCTGGAAGCACTGGGCGCGCAAGTGCGTTGGGCATCGTGCAACATTTACTCCACGCAAGATCATGCCGCCGCCGCCATCGCTGCCGCCGGCACGCCTGTGTTCGCCGTCAAGGGCGAGTCGCTGGATGACTACTGGGAATACACGCACCGCATCTTCGAATGGCCGAACGTGGACGGCAAGGCTGTCTACTCGAACATGATCCTCGACGATGGCGGCGACGCCACCCTGCTGCTGCACCTGGGCGTGCGCGCGGAAACCGACCTGTCGGTGCTGGCGAATCCAGGTTCGGAAGAAGAAATCTGCCTGTTCAACTCGATCAAGAAACACTTGCTGGCCGATCCGACCTGGTACTCGAAGCGCCTGCCGGAAATCCTCGGCGTGACGGAAGAAACCACCACCGGCGTGCACCGTTTGTACCAGATGCACAAGGAAGGCAAGCTGGCTTTCCCTGCGATCAACGTGAACGATTCCGTCACGAAATCGAAATTCGACAACCTGTATGGCTGCCGCGAATCGCTGGTCGATGGCATCAAGCGCGCCACCGACGTCATGATCGCCGGCAAAGTGGCCGTCATCGCCGGTTACGGTGACGTCGGCAAGGGTTCGGCCCAGGCCATGCGCGCCCTGTCGGCGCAGGTATGGGTAACGGAAGTCGATCCGATCTGCGCACTGCAGGCGGCGATGGAAGGCTACCGCGTCGTGACCATGGATTACGCGTGCGAACACGGCGACATCTTCGTCACTTGCACCGGCAACTATCACATCCTCACGCACGATCACCTGACGCGCATGAAAGACCAGGCCATCGTCTGTAACATTGGTCACTTCGACAATGAAATCGATGTTGCTTCGCTGAAGCAATACGAGTGGGAAAACATCAAGCCGCAAGTCGACCACATCATCTTCCCGTCGGGCCGCCGCATCATCCTGCTGGCCGAAGGCCGCCTGGTCAACCTCGGCTGCGGCACGGGCCACCCGTCGTACGTGATGAGCTCGTCGTTCGCCAACCAGACGATCGCCCAGATCGAACTGTACGCAAACACGGCCAACTACCCGGTCGGCGTGTACACCCTGCCAAAACACCTGGATGAAAAAGTCGCTCGTTTGCAACTCAAAAAGTTGAATGCGCAGCTGACGGAACTGACGCAAGAGCAAGCCGACTACATCGGCGTGCGCACGGAAGGTCCATACAAACCCGAGCACTACCGTTACTAAGATGGTTGCCTCATGAACCTACTGCGCGGCGCGGGGCGCGGCCGGCGATGCTCACTGTGCTACAGCTGTACCTTCGTACAGCTGCGCTTCTCGGCCACGCCGCGCATCCGCTCGCTACGGTTCGCGAGGCAAGGAGACTCACTTGTGTAATCTGAACAGTCCGGCCGTCGCCGGTCGATTATCATTTTTGACAGGCTAGAGAAATGCGCTTGCTACTGATTTGGTTTATCAATGCGGCAGCCCTGTTTGCCGTCCCTTACCTGATGCACTCGGTGACGATGAGCAGCGGCTGGACCGCGCTGCTGGCCGCTGCTGTGCTGGGGCTGGTCAATGCGCTGATCCGTCCTCTGCTGATCCTGCTGACCTTGCCCGTGACGTTCTTGTCGCTGGGCCTGTTCATTTTGATCATCAACGGCTTCCTGTTCTGGCTGGTGGCGCAGGTGATCGATGGTTTCCATGTCGCCAGTTTCTGGTCTGCCGTGGGTGGTGCCATTCTGTACAGCATCATTTCTTGGGCCTTGTCGACCTTACTTTTGAGTAACGACGATGGAAAAGCATAATTTCAGTATTGAGTTTTTCCCGCCGAAAACCCCGGAAGGGGCGGAAAAGCTGCGCGCCACGCGTGTCAAGTTGTCTGAATTGCATCCGAAGTATTTCTCGGTGACCTTTGGCGCCGGCGGCACCACGCAGCAGGGTACGCTGGACACCGTGCGCGAGATCCTGGCGGCCGGCGAACAGGCCGCACCCCATCTGTCTTGCGTCGGCGGTTCGCGCGAATCGATCCGCGCCGTGCTGGCCGACTTCAAGGCGGCGGGCGTGAACCGTATCGTTGCCTTGCGCGGTGACTTGCCGAGCGGCTATGGCGCCTCGGGCGAGTTCCGCTATGCCAACGAGCTGGTGGAATTCATCCGCGCCGAGACGGGCGACCATTTCCATATCGAAGTGGCCGCCTATCCGGAGGTGCACCCGCAAGCCCGTTCGCCGCAGGATGATCTGAACGCGTTTGCGCGCAAGGTGCAGGCCGGCGCCGATGCGGCCATCACCCAGTACTTCTACAATGCCGACGCGTATTTCCAGTTTGTCGAGCAGACGCAGAAGATGGGCATCAACGTGCCTATCGTGGCCGGCATCATGCCGATCACGAATTACACGCAGTTGATGCGCTTTTCGGACATGTGCGGCGCGGAAATTCCACGCTGGGTGCGTCTGAAACTGGCCAGCTTCGGCGACGACAGCGCGTCCATCAAGGCGTTTGGCCTGGACGTGGTGACGGGCTTGTGCGAGCGTTTGCTGGAAGGCGGCGCGCCAGGCTTGCATTTCTATAGCATGAACCAAGCGGCGCCTACGACCGCACTGTGGCAGCGGCTGGTGAAGTAAATCGTTCTGCTGTTATCAGAACAGATCGCCCTCGGTCACGATGTGATCGAGGGCGATGTCGTATTCGCCGTTGGGAAAGCTTGCCGCCAGGCAGGTATAGGCGATACCGAGGGTGCGCGGACGGGGGACCTGTGCCAGGGTGCGGTCGTAATAGCCGCCGCCATAACCGAGCCGGTAGCGTTCCCCGTTAAACCCCAGGCAGGGCACCAGCAGGGTGGCGGGTGCCGGGCGCAGGCGTAATCGGGCCGGCACAGCCACGCCCATGCCATCCTTGACCATGGCTTCGCCCGGCGTCCAGTCGCTGAATGCCAGCGGTGCATGTTTTTCCAGCACCACCGGCAAGCTTAATTGCACGCCGCGCGCGGCCAGCTGCGCATAGGCGCCGTGCAAGTCCGGCTCGCCATGCAGGGGCCAGTACACGCCCAATTCCTCGACGTTTTCCTGTGCGCACCAGTCCAGCAGGCGCTGCGCGATGGCCGCATCCCACGTTACTCGCGTGGCGTCGGGCAGGGCGCGCCGGGCCGCCAGCAGGGCCTTGCGCAAGCCGGCTTTGTCCTGTGGCGCAATGGGTGGCCGTGCAGCCGGATCGCATGTTATTCTAGGGTCGCTATTCATATCACCATCAAGTTAAGATTGAGAGTCGTACATTGATTTCCCCACTGAAATGGATTGCCGGCACGATGCTGTGTGTTGCATCGGCCTTGTCTCCCCTGGCAGCCCTGGCCCAGGTATCGGCCACCGTAGCCCCAGCCGCCCCCGACACGCGCAGCGAGGACGATGCCTTCCTGCTGCTGCGCGACGCCGCGCGCAAGGATGACGTCGAAAAAGCCGACTTTTATGCGGGGCGCCTGACGAATTACCAGATTCCCTCGTATGTTGACTATTATCGGCTGAAACCGCGCATCAAACTGCTGACCGAGGCGCAATTTCGCGATTACCTGAACCGCTACAAGGGCAGCGCCATCGCCGACCGTTTCCGCAACGACTGGCTGCTGGAGCTGGGCCGCAAGCGCGACTGGGTCGTATTCGACGAGCAATACCCGCAATTCGCCCTCGACGACGATACCCAGCTCAAGTGCTACGCGCTGATGTCGCGCGCGGCCAAGGGCCAGAATGTGGCGTCCGAAGCGCGCAACCTGCTCGTCTCGCCGCCCGGCTATGGCGAAGCGTGCGGCAGCCTGATCGCGGCATTGGCGCAAAATGGCCAGTTTGACACGAATGACCTGTGGGCGCAGATCCGCCTGGCGGGCCAGACCAATGCCACGGGCCCGGCGCGCCGCATCGCGCTGCTGCTGGGCGCGTCCGACGCGAAGATGGCGCAAGCCATCGACTTGCCGGCGCTGGTGCTGGCCAAGGGACCGGGCGCCAGCCGCGCCGACCACGAGATGTACCTGGTGGCCGTCGGCCGCATGGCGAAAAGCACCTTGAAACTGGGCGTCGTGGCCCTGCAAAAGGCCAGCGCGCAGCTGACGCCGCAGGAACAGGCCATCGGCTGGGCCAGCCTGGCCTTGCAAGCGTCGTATTCGCTGGCGCCGGAAGCATTTGAATATTGGCAAAAAACCAATGGCGCGCCCTTGACCCAGGAGCAGATGCAGTGGAAGGCGCGTATCGCCTTGCGTGAAGGCAATTGGCCCGTAGTGAAGTCTTCCATTCTGGCCATGCCGGCGTCCCTGCGCGCCGACCCTACCTGGGTCTACTGGCTGGCGCGCGCGCAGCAGGCGGAAACGCCGGGTCGCCCGAATCCGCAGGCCGACGCCCTGTACCGCACGATTTCCGAGCAATCGAATTTCTATGGCTTGCTGGCCAATGAAGAGCTGGGCAACCACCTGGTCTTGCCGCCGCCGGGCCAGCCGATCTCGCCCACGGAAATCGCCGCCATGGCTGCCAATCCGGGTTTGCAGCGTGCCTTGAAATTCTTCAATATGCGCTTGCGCTTCGAAGGTACGCGCGAGTGGAACTGGGAATTGCGTTCGATGACGGACCGCCAGCATCTGGCGGCCGCGGAATTTGCGCGCCAGAACAATGTGCTCGACCGCATGGTCAACACCTCGGACCGCACGCGCCTGGAAGTGGACTATACGCAGCGCTATCCGACGCCGCATGACGACGTCATGCATCCGGCCACGCAAACCCTGGGCCTGGATAAAGCCTGGGTGTATGGCCTGATCCGCCAGGAATCGCGCTTCATCATGGATGCGCAGTCGCACGTGGGCGCATCCGGCCTGATGCAGGTGATGCCGTCGACGGCCCGTTATGTCGCCAAGAAGATCGGCCTCACCGATTTCGTTACGGAAACCTTGAGCGACGTGCGCACCAACGTCTTGCTGGGCACGAATTACCTGAACATGGTGCTTGGCGGTCTCGACGGTTCGCAAGTGCTGGCCAGCGCCGCCTACAACGCGGGGCCGGGGCGCTTGCGCATCTGGCGCGCCACCATGACGCGTCCGCTGGAAGGCGCCGTCTTTGCCGAGATCATTCCGTACACGGAAACGCGCGGCTACGTGAAAAACGTGATGGCCAACGCCACCTATTATGCGGCCCTGTTCGAGAAGAGCCCGCAGTCGCTGAAAGCGCGCCTGGGTACCGTCGGGCCGAAAAACAGCGCTGTTTCTGCCGATTTGCCATCATCCAACTAAAGTTCGCCGACCATGCAAACGACCATCCTTGATCCCAGCCTGACGCAAACCCTGGCCGCCGCGCGCGAACCGGGCCTGACCCTCATCATCGGCAACAAGAATTACTCATCGTGGTCGATGCGCCCGTGGGTGGCCATGACGGCCTTCGGCATCCCGTTCCAGGAAGTGCGCGTACTGCTCGACCAGAGCGACACGGCCACCAAAATTGCCGAGTATTCCGCCTGCGGCCGGGTCCCCGTGCTGCTGGCCGGCGAGATCACGATCTGGGACAGCCTGGCCATCTGCGAATACCTGGCCGAGCAGTTTCCCGATAAACACATGTGGCCGCAAGACGTGGCCGCGCGCGCCATGGCGCGTTGTGTCTGTGCGGAAATGCATTCCGGTTTTGCCGGCTTGCGCACGGATATGTCGATGAATATCAAGGCGAAGTTGCCGGGACGGGGCCGCACGGCCGCCGCGCAGGCCGACATTGGCCGCATCAGCGAAATCTGGGAAGAGTGTCTGTCCCGCTTTGGCCACCACCAGTTCCTGTTTGGCGACTTTTCCATCGCCGACGCGTATTTCGCGCCCGTCGTCATGCGTTTCCGCACGTACGGCGTGAGCCTGGCGCCGGCCCTGAATGCGTATTGCGAGCGCGTGCAGGCGCACCCGGCTGTGGCCCGCTGGATCACGGAAGCGCTGGCGGAAACGGAAATCGCTGCCAAGCACGACGCGGAACTGCCTGATTAAGAAAAGAGTGTTATGAAGATATACACGGTCGGTGGCGCGGTGCGCGACCAACTGCTGGGCTTGCCCGTGAAAGACCACGATCACGTCGTCGTGGGCGCCACGCCGGAAGACATGCTGCGCCAGGGCTTCCGCCCCGTCGGCAAGGATTTTCCCGTCTTCCTGCACCCGAAGACGCAGGAAGAATACGCCCTGGCCCGCACGGAACGCAAGACGGCGCCCGGCTACCGGGGCTTTGTCTTCCACACGGCGCCCGACGTTACGCTGGAAGACGACCTGGTGCGGCGCGATCTCACCATCAACGCCATCGCGCAAGCCGGGGACGGGACCTTGACCGACCCGTTCGGCGGCATCGAGGATATTCGCAACAAAATCTTCCGCCACGTCTCCGACGCGTTTGGCGAAGACCCCGTGCGCATCTTGCGCCTGGCCCGCTTTGCCGCCCGTTTTCATACTTTCACTGTCGCACCGGCCACCATGGAGCTGATGCGCCGCATGGTGGCCGATGGCGAAGTCGACGCCCTGGTGGCCGAGCGCGTGTGGCAGGAAGTGGCCAAGGGGCTGATGGAAAGCCATCCTTCGCGCATGCTGACGGTGCTGCACGAGTGCGGTGCCCTGGCGCGCATCATGGGGGAAATCGCGCTGAGCGAACGCTTGCTGCACGTGATCGACCATGCCGCCGCGCAAGGTCATGACTTGCCCGTGCGCTTTGCCGTACTGATGCTGGCTGTGCCGTTGGCGCAGATCAACGCGCTGAGCGAGCGCCTGCGCGTGCCCAACGAGTGCCGCGAGCTGGCCGTCATGGCGGCGCGCGAGCAGGCGGCGGTCGCTGGCGCGCTGGCGTTGAGTGCCGAGGAACTGGTGAGCTTGTGCGAGCGCTGTGACGGACTGCGCAAGCCGCAGCGTTTCGTGCAGATGCTCGACGCCATCGCCTGCGATGTGCATGCACGGGATCCCGTGTTTCCACAGTCCGCCTGGCTGCAAGCCATGCTGGTGGCCGTGCGCGGCGTGGATGCGGGTGCGCTGGCGCAAGCGTGCGCACAGGAACCGAAGCGCATTCCGGCCGTCATCCATGCTGCGCGGGTCGAGGCCGTCACGAACGTGATCAGCAGCCGGGAACTGCCATGACCTTACCCAAGCTGTTTCAAAACCCGTTCCGCCGCTGGCTCAGCCGTAGCGGCGGAGGGCGTCCGACCGTGCTCGTCAAGCAGTTGCATGAGCGCGACCGGCGCCGCATGATGAAGCATTTCCTGTCGCTCGAGAAAAGCGACCGCTTGCTGCGTTTCGGCAGCGCCTTGCCCGATGAATTGGTGGCTCAGTACGTGCAGAAGATGGATTTCTCGCGCGACATGATCTACGGCGTCTACAACAGCCTGTTCAAGCTGGTGGGGGTGGGGCATCTGGCGTTCGCGCCGAAGGACAAGTCGCCGGCGAAAAGTGTCGTCACGGACAAGGAGCAGGTGGCCGAGTTTGGCGTGTCCGTGTCGAAATCCATGCGCGGCATGGGGGTCGGTTCAAAGCTGTTCGAGCGGGCGGCGATTCACTGTCGCAACAACGATGTCGATACCCTGTACATGCATTGTCTGTCGTCCAACAAGACGATGATGCATATCGCCAAGAAGGCGGGCATGGAAATCCAGCGCGACTATGGCGAAGCCGATGCATATTTGAAACTATTGCCGCCGAACCCGTCGAGCATGCTGCAGGAAGCCGTGCAGGAACAGTTCGCCATGTTCGACTACACGTTCAAGGCCAACGCGCGCGCCGCGTTCAAACTGTGGGATCGCTTGCCGGGGCGTAAGAAGAAGCCCGGGCCGCCATCACAATAAGGGCAGGGCAGTCGTATCCTTGATGCGCTGCAAGGCAAAGCTTGATTTCACATCCAGCACGGCCGGGTGGCGCAGCAGCGTCGCCATCATGAAGCGCGAAAAGTGCTCCATGTCTTCCACGTGCACGCGCAGCAGGTAATCCATCTCACCCGTCATCGCATAGCAGGCCACCACTTCCGGCCATTGCGCCACGGCCACGGCGAAGTCGGCGCGCGGCGACGTGTTCGTCACCAGATTGGGCGCCAGCACGCGCGCCGTGCTGTGGGCGGTGGCGTCGCTGTGCTTTTCCAGCCGCACGTTCACGTAGGCCAATAGCCCCAGGCCGATCTTTTCCGGGTCCAGCAGGGCCACGTACTGGCGGATCACGCCCGCTTCTTCCAGCCGTTTGACGCGGCGCAAGCATGGCGACGGCGACAGGCTGACCTGCTCGGCCACGTCCTGATTCGACAGGCGGCCATCGGCCTGCAGGACGGCGAGGATCTTGCGATCCGTTTTATCCAGCGTAATTTTGCTCATGCTTCCTCCGGTGGTTCTTGTTTCACGCAATATTATTGCGCAAATCATGATTGTTCGGGAGATCTTTGGCATTTAATGCCCACAGACCGCGCCTATACTGTGCGCTACTTCTTGGAGGAGACATCATGCAATTTCAGCCTTGGGATAACCCGATGGGTACCGATGGTTTCGAGTTCGTCGAGTATGCAGCACCAGACCCAAAAGCATTGGGCAAGCTGTTCGAGAACATGGGCTTCACGGCCATCGCGCGCCACCGCCACAAGGATGTGACCCTGTACCGTCAGGGTGACATCAATTTCATCATCAATGCCGAACAAGATTCGTTCGCGCAGCGTTTTGCCCGCCATCACGGCCCGTCCGTGTGCGCCATCGCCATCCGCGTCGACGACGCGGCCTTCGTGTACCGCCGCGCGCTGGAACTGGGCGCCTGGGGTTTCGATAACAAAACAGGTCCGATGGAGCTGAATATCCCCGCCATCAAGGGTGTGGGCGATTCGCTGCTGTACTTCGTCGACCGCTGGCGCGGCAAGGGCGCCGACAAGCCGGACGCGGCCGCACCAGGCGGCATCGGCGACATCAGCATCTATGACGTCGACTTCGTCGCCATTCCCGGCGCCGTCGCCAATCCGGTCGGCCATGGCCTGACCTATATCGACCACCTGACGCACAATGTGCACCGTGGCCGCATGAAGGAATGGGCCGGTTTCTATGAAAACCTGTTCAACTTCCGCGAAGTGCGCTACTTCGATATCGAAGGAAAGCATACGGGCCTGAAGTCGAAAGCCATGACTTCGCCATGCGGCAAGATCCGCATCCCGATCAACGAATCGTCGGACGACAAGTCGCAGATCGCCGAATACCTGGACCAGTACCATGGCGAAGGCATTCAGCATATCGCGCTGGGCACCGATGATATCTACGGCTCCGTGCAAGGCATGCGCGATACGGGTATCGATTTCCAGGACACGATTGAAACTTACTATGAGCTGGTCAACCGCCGCCTGCCGAACCACGGCGAGCAGCTGGAAGAACTGCGCCGCCTGCGCATCCTGATCGACGGCCACAGCACGGAAAACGAACGCGAACTGCTGCTGCAAATCTTCACGCAGACGGTGATCGGCCCGATCTTCTTCGAGATCATCCAGCGCAAGGGCGACCAGGGCTTCGGCGAAGGCAATTTCCGCGCCCTGTTCGAATCGATCGAGCTGGACCAGATCAAGCGCGGCGTGCTGAAAGATACGAACGCGGCGT
The DNA here is from genome assembly GCF_021165895.1 of Janthinobacterium sp. PLB04. Taxonomy (NCBI): domain Bacteria; kingdom Pseudomonadati; phylum Pseudomonadota; class Betaproteobacteria; order Burkholderiales; family Oxalobacteraceae; genus Janthinobacterium; species Janthinobacterium sp. PLB04. The sequence goes on from NZ_CP088968.1 coordinate 621,801, forward strand.
AATGTTGCTTTGTAACAAATAGTAGTAAAAAGAGTACCGGCCCGGGAGTGCAGCGCAGCAAAGAACTGCGCGCATTCCTGTGGTAGTCTACGACAAACAAGTCATTTTTCCGCACCGGCATGCTCACAAAGCGCGGCCGGTACGTGTGAGTTCAACCGACTTTGCACGCGTAGCACAGAGAATAATGGAGACAAGTAATGAATGCACCAATCAAGGGCTCGAGTCTTGAGCCGGGCGCGCACGCGTCTGAAATTTCCCTGAACGACAAATACACCTTGGAGCGTGGCCGCGCCTTCATGACGGGCACGCAAGCGCTGATCCGCCTGCCCATGCTGCAGCGCGAGCGCGACCTGAAGGCTGGCCTGAATACGGCCGGCTACATCACCGGTTACCGCGGTTCGCCTGTGACGTCCGTCGACATGACGGCGATCAAGGCCAAGAAATACCTCGATGAGCACCACGTCAAATTCCACCCGGGCCTGAATGAAGACCTGGCCGCCACGGCCGTCTGGGGCACGCAGCAAACGAATCTGTTCGAAGACGCGAAATACGATGGCGTGTTCGGCATGTGGTATGGCAAGGGCCCCGGCGTCGACCGCTGTGGCGACGTGTTCAAGCACGCGAATAATGCCGGCTCCGCCAAGCACGGCGGCGTGCTGGTGCTGGCCGGCGACGACCATGCGGCCAAGTCCTCGTCCACGGCGCACCAGTCCGACCATATCCTGAACGCCTGCGGCATTCCCGTGCTGTATCCGTCGTCGGTGCAGGAATACATCGACTACGGCTTGCACGCCTGGGCCATGAGCCGCTACACGGGCTTGTGGGTGTCGATGAAATGCGTGACCGACATCATCGAGTCGGGCGCCGCCGTCGACTTCGACCCGGACCGCGTGCAGATCACCCTGCCGACCGACTTCGAGATGCCGGCCGGTGGCCTGAACATCCGCTGGCCCGACACGGTGCTGGAACAAGAAGTACGCATGAACAGCTACAAATGGTATGCGGCGCTGGCGTATGCGCGTGCCAACAAGCTCAATAAAATCATCTGGGACAGCCCGAAGGCGCGCATCGGCATCATCACGGCCGGCAAATCCTACCTCGACACGCGCCAGGCGCTGGCCGACCTGGGCATCGACGAGCAGACGGCGTCCGACATCGGCATCCGCCTGTACAAGATCGGCATGACGTGGCCGCTGGAAGCGGACGGCGTGCACGAATTCGCCAAGGGCCTCGATGAAATCCTCGTGGTGGAAGAAAAGCGCCAGATCCTCGAATACGCGCTGAAGGAAGAACTCTACAACCTCAAAGACGGCGAGCGTCCGCGCGTGGTCGGCAAGTTCGACGACACCGGCGAGTGGAGCAACCAGAAGGGCACGGGCCACGGCGACTGGCTGCTGCCGGCCACATATGAGCTGAACCCGGCCATGATCGCGCGCGCGATTGCCAGCCGCATTTCGCGCTATTACGCGGGCCACCCGGTGGAGCAGCGCGTGAAGGAGCGCATCGCCTACCTGGAAGCGAAGGAAAACGTCCTCAAGGCCATCAGCGTGAAACCCGATCCGCAAAAGGACCGCACGCCGTTCTTCTGCTCCGGCTGCCCGCACAACAGCTCGACCAAGGTGCCGGAAGGCTCGCGCGCGCTGGCCGGCATCGGCTGCCATTACATGGTGCTGTGGATGGACCGCGAAACGTCGACATTTACCCACATGGGCGCCGAAGGCGTCACGTGGGTGGGGCAGGCGCCGTTCACGAATGAAAAGCACGTGTTTACCAACCTCGGCGACGGCACGTATTTCCACTCGGGCATCCTGGCCATCCGCGCGGCCGTCTCGGCCAAGGTGAACATCACCTATAAAATCCTGTTCAACGATGCGGTGGCCATGACGGGCGGCCAGGAATTCGACGGCCCTCTGTCTCCGGCCATCATTTCGCGCCAGATCGCCGCCGAAGGCGTGGGTCCGATCATCGTCGTCACGGACGAACCGGAAAAATACCCGGACGATTACGCCTGGGCCGAAGGCGTCACCGTGCGCCACCGCTCGGAACTGATGGACGTGCAGCGCGAACTGCGCGACATGCCCGGCGTGTCGGCCATGATCTACGACCAGACCTGCGCTTCGGAAAAACGCCGCCGCCGGAAACGCAATGAATATCCGGACCCGGCCAAGCGCGCCGTCATCAACGAAGCCGTCTGCGAAGGCTGCGGCGACTGTTCCGTGCAATCGAACTGCCTGTCGGTGGAACCGCTGGAAACGGAACTGGGGCGCAAGCGCCAGATCAACCAGTCGTCCTGCAACAAGGATTTCTCGTGCACGACGGGCTTCTGCCCCAGCTTCGTGACGGTGGAAGGCGGCGGCCTGAAAAAGCCGAAAAAAGCGGCTGCCGCCGACAAGGATGCGCCAGCCGTACCGGCCTTGCCGACGCCGACGATTCCATCGACGGCCGAGCCGTTCGGCATTCTGGTCACCGGCATCGGCGGCACGGGTGTCGTCACCGTCGGCCAGATCCTGGCCATGGCGGCCCACGTGGAAGGCAAGGGCTGTTCCGTGCTGGACATGAGCGGCCTGGCGCAAAAAGGCGGCCCTGTCATGTCGCACGTGCGCCTGGCGGACCGCCAGGAAGATATCCACTCGACGCGCGTCGGCACCGGTGCGGCAGATCTCGTCATCGGCTGCGACCTGATCGTCACGGCCAGCCGCGACGCCCTGTCGCGCATGGGTGAAGGACGCAGCTGGGCCATGATCAACTCGACCAGTTCGTCGACGGCTGCCTTCGTGAAGAACCCTGACTGGCAATTCCCCGGCGCTTCCGCGCGCATGGAAATCGAAAAGGCGTGCGGCAGCGACCACGTGGACTTCATCGACGCGGGCCAGATCGCCACGGCATTGATGGGCGACTCGATTGCGACGAATATGTTCATGCTGGGCTATGCCTGGCAAAAGGGCAAAGTGCCATTGAGCGAAGCGTCCATCATGAAGGCCATCGACTTGAACAACGTCTCGGTGGCGTTCAACAAGGCCGCCTTCAACTGGGGCCGCGCCGGCGCCCACGATGCGGCCAGCCTGGTACGCATGACAACGCCAGCCAAGGTGGTGGAATTCAAGCGCATCGATACGCTCGACGACATCATCGAAAAACGGGTGGCCCTGCTGACGGCCTACCAGGACCGCGCGTATGCGCAGCAGTACCTGGACTTCGTCGGCCAGGTGCGCGCCGCCGAAAGCGCCCTGAATGGCCCGCAGCTGCGCCTGACGGAAGCCGTGGCCCGCTACTTCTACAAGCTGATGGCCTACAAGGACGAGTATGAAGTGGCGCGGCTGTACACGGACGGCGCCTTCCAGGCGAAGATCGCCGCCATGTTCGAAGGCGACATCAAGCTCAAGTTCCACCTGGCGCCGCCGATCATGGCGAAAACCGACGCCCAGGGCCACCTGGTCAAGAAGGAATTCGGCCCGTGGATGATGAAGGCGTTTGGCGTGCTGGCCAAGTTCAAGGGCTTGCGCGGCACGGCCTTCGACGTGTTCGGCCATACGGCCGAGCGCAAGATGGAGCGCGCGCTGATTCTTGAGTACCGCGCGACGGTAGGCGGCTTGCTGCCGAAACTGACGACGGCCAAGCTGGCGCAAGCAGTGGCGATTGCCAGCATTCCGGAAGACATCCGCGGCTATGGCCATGTGAAGGAGCGTCATTTGAAGGCGGCGAAAGAGAAGGAAGCCAGTTTGCTGATCGCCTTCAATGCGCCGACGCCGCTGCCGCCCGTCGTGGCTGCGCCCGTGGCGGCCACCGTGGCGTGATGGGGGTGAACTCCACGCTGTAGCAATGGCGCCTGCGGGCGCCATTTTTTTGTGTCAAAGAAAACAACGCCCGCCGGGAAAACGCATTATAATTTTTAGATAATTTCTTTTCGGAAAGTTTGTCATGCATTCCCTGCGCCGTCGTTCCCTCGCTGTGTCCCTCGTATTAGTGTTGAGTGCCTGCGGCGGAGGCGGAGGCGGCAGCGACGGCGCGCCCGTCGTCCCGCCCTTGACTCCAACCGGGCCGACGGCGCTGGTCGCTTCATCCACGGTGGCGAACCGCTGCGAGGCGCCGCGCAGCGGCAGCAGCATCGACAAGCCGGGCACCTTGCTCAATGAACAGACGTGGGTGCGCAGCTGGATCGATGAAACGTATCTGTGGTACCGCGAAGTGCCGACCACCTACCTGCCGCAAAGCTTCACCACGGCCAAGGCGTACTTCGATGTGCTGAAAACGACGGCCACGACGGCGTCCGGCAAACCGAAGGACCAGTTCCATTTCACGTATACGACGGCGGAATGGGAAGCCTCGCTCAATGGCGTGGAACTGGGCTATGGCATGCTGCTGGCGCTGACGCGCACCACGCCGCCGCGCAAGGCGGTGGTCACCATTGTCGAGCCAGGCTCGCCGGCGGCACTGGCGGGCTTGCGGCGCGGTGACGTGCTGCAAACCGTCGATGGCGTCGATTTCGTCAATGCCCCCGACACGGCCAGCGTAGATATCCTCAACGCGGGCCTCTTCCCTGCAGCGCAAGGCACGCATACGCTGGCGTTCAGCCGCAACGGGGTGCCCATCTCCGTGAGCCTGCAGGCGGTGGAGGTCAGCACCAGCGCCGTGCAGAACGAGCGCATCATCGACACGCCCACGGGCAAGGTGGGCTACCTGACCTTCAATACGCATAACAATGTGGCCGAACGCCAGCTGATCGAGACCATGACCCGCTTCCAGGCGGCCGGCATCAGCGACCTGGTGCTCGATGTGCGCTACAACGGCGGCGGTTATCTGGATGTCGCCAGTGAACTCGCTTACATGATTGCTGGCCCGCAACTTACTACCGGCAAGACCTTCGAGCAGGTGCTCTTCAATGACAAGACCCGGCCGGAAGCGCCCGTGCCATTCCATGCGCAAAGCCAGGGCTTTGGCGGCCCGAATCCCCTCGCCAAGGGAACGCCACTGCCTTCGCTGGGTCTCAAGCGCGTGACCTTGCTGACAACCGGCAATACCTGTTCGGCCAGCGAAGCGATCATCAACGGCTTGCGCGGCGTGGACGTGCAGGTCAACCTGATCGGCGGCACGACGTGCGGCAAGCCCTACGGTTTCTTTCCCGCGCCGAATTGCGGCACCACGTATTTTGCCGTGCAGTTCCAGGGCGTCAATGCCAAGGGCTTTGGCGACTTTGCCGATGGCATGGCGCCGACCTGCGACGTGGCGGACGATTACCAGCACCAGTTGGGCGACGCGGCCGAAGGCATGCTGGCGGCGGCGCTGCGCTACCGCAGCAGTGGCAGCTGCACGCCGGCCGCGGGCTCGCTCAGACTGCTGGGTTCAATCGAGAGTCCGGCCGACACGGCCACGCGCCTGCTGCGCCCGGCCTACAAGGAAATTGCCATCATTCGCCGTTAAGGCGCATGTTCCTGCCATGTGCCAACCCAGGCGCGTGGCGTTTTCCTGCTCATAAATATTTCTATATAACAATTTTGATATATAGAAAGATGAATCCATTCGTTCTGTAATTACTGGCATTTTGATATCTTTCGCCTTCTCCCTAACCTTGAGAAGCGCAAAGATGCCTATACAATTCAAGTTACCACCGCTCACCGTAGCCGTACTGGCTATCCTGGGCGGTTCCGCATGGCAGGTGCACGCGCAAACGCAAGCGCCCGCAGCGGATCAGCAGCCGGCGGCCACCCCGCCAGCCGTCGTGGTCACCGGTTCGCGGATTCCCCGCGCCAGCCTGGAAGGCCCGTCTTCCGTCACCATCCTGACGGGGGATGAAATCACCAAGCAAGGGTACAAGAACGTCTTCGATGCGCTGACCAACCAGGTACAGAACAGCGGCTTTACGCAAGGCGAAGACTTCGGCAATACGTTCACGCCGTCGGCCAATACCATCAGCTTGCGCGGCCTGGGCCCGAACCACACCTTGATCCTGCTGAACGGCCGCCGCCTGGCCGACTTCCCCGTCGCCTACGAAGGCACGGTCAACTTCACCAACCTGGCGAATATCCCATCGAGCATTGTCGACCGCATCGAGATCCTCAACGGTGGCGCTTCGGCCATCTATGGTTCCGACGCGATCGCCGGCGTGGTCAACGTCATCCTGAAAAAGCAGACGGAAGGTTTCGACATCAATGTCAAGGCGGGCGGCACCACGCGTGGCGGCGCCGGCAACCAGCGCGTGCAACTGACGGGCGGCGGCAATTTCGACAAGTTGCATACCTTGTTCAGCTTGGAGCTGAGCCAGCGCGATCCGCTGTCGAGCCTGCAGCGCGACTTCATGGCCACCCGTTCGGGCACGCCGACGAATATCGCCTCGCGCCGCGTGGTACAGGCGGGCACCTCCGGCAGCTACGTGGACCTGGGCGATACCTGCAACCAGTTCGGCGACCTGTTCGGCGGCAGCGTCGTCAAGTACCAGGCGAAGAACGGCAGCTATTGCGCCAGCCCGAAAGTCGGCCCCACTTACTGGACCACGCAAACCAAGAACCGCAGCCAGAACGTGTTCGGCAGCGCCAACTATGAGCTGTCGCCGGAAACGACCCTGTTCGCCGACATCCTGATCGGCAAGAACTCGACCGAGAACAACACGCGCGGCCCGACGTGGACGTCGTCGTCGACGGGCAGCAGCTATTTCCGCAACCAGAACACGAATCGCTACGAAGCGTGGACGCGTTATATATCGCCCGAGGAAATGGGCGGCGTGGAGCGCTACAACCGCAAGTGGGACGACCTGGCCACGGCCATCTCGCTGGGCGCCAAGGGCCGCATTCCCGGCACGACATCCTGGCAGTATGAAGCGAACTACAATGCCTCGGTGTACAAGAGCGAAAGCCACACGCCGCGCGCGCTGGCCAATATCGACAGCTTCTTCCTGGGACCGAAACTGGGCACCGACGCTGCCGGCGTGCCGATCTACGCACCGGATCCGGCCCGCCTGTCGCGCCGCGTGACGGCGGCCGAATTCGACACCATCACGGGCAATTCCGACAGCGACGACAAGGCCTGGACGAATACCCTGAGCCTGTCCACGAATGGCGACCTGTTCCAGCTGCCCGCCGGCGTGGCGAAGATCGCCACCATCGCCGAAGTGGGCAAGCAGGGCTTCAGCAATGTGCCCGATGCGCGCCTGAACGACGGCTACTTCAACGTCGCCACCAAATCCGATATCACGGCCGGCACGCGTACCCGCTATGCGCTGGGGGCGGAATTGAATCTGCCGCTGCATGAAAAGCTGACCGGTACCCTGGCCGGCCGTTACGACCGCTACAGCTTTGCCGGCCGCCATGAGGGCAAGTTCACCTACAACGGCGGCCTGGAACTGCGTCCCGCGCCTGAGCTGCTGTTCCGCGCCAACTACGCCACCAGCTTCCGCGCGCCGGACATGAATTACATCTACAAGGCGCGCGGCACCGGTTACTACTCGAGCACCACCGACTACTACCGCTGCGGCGCGGCTGGCCAGGCCATCGAAGGCTGCGAATTTGCCAACAAGTCGCCGGGCGCCGATTATGTGCAGAACGGCAGCAAGGATCTGCAGTCGGAAAAAGGCAAGTCGTTTGGCGTCGGCGCCGTCTGGTCGCCCAGCTCGAACTTCGACGTCTCCGTCGACTACTGGAACATCAAGATCGATGACCTCGTGACGAACCTGAGCTCCGACAAGATCTTGCGCGACGAAGCCGATTGCCGCCTGGGCAAGACGGATATCAATTCGCCGACCTGCGTCGATACCCTGGGCCGCGTCGAGCGCTTCGCGGCGAATGCCCTGAACCGCGCCGGCGAGATCAAGACCATCACCGTCAATCCGATCAATGCGGCAAAGCAGAGCAGCAGCGGCATCGACGTGAGCCTGAAGTACCTGCTGCGCACGGCGGACTATGGCCGTTTCGCCTTCAAGGCCAACTACGCCAAGGTGCTGAGCAAGAAGTCGCAGCAATTCGTCGGCGACGAAGAGATCGACGAGACGAAATCGCTGACGAACATGGATTGGCCCGACAAGCTGAACCTGAGCGTGAACTGGAGCGCGGGCGACTGGTCGAACACCCTGCTGGTCAGCCGCTACGGCAAGATCCCGAACGCCGCCAGCACGGGCTATCTGACGCCGACGGCGCTGGCCAATATCAGCACCGTCTACCGCATCAACGACCGCGCCACCTTGTCGCTGATCGTCAACAACGTCTTCGACAAGATCAAGCGCGACACGAGCGGAGGCTGGCCGTACTACCCGGTGGGCAGTTTCAGCCCGCAGGGACGCCAGGGCTGGGTCGAGTTCAACTACCACTTCGGCTCGTAACTCACGCTTGCCAGAGCAAGGCCGGAGCAGCTGACGCTGTTCCGGCTTTTTTATTTGCCGCTGCGTTTTTACCTGACCGCCACTCTATAATTGCCCGCTTGTCCCTCTTGATGGAGCTAGTCCGATGCTACGCCGTGCCCTGCTGTCCGCCGCCGTGTTTTCCCTGTTTGCCGTCAACGCACACGCCGCACGCGATATGCGGCTGTTTTCACTGAAGACGGAGGCCGAGTACTCGGGTTTCAGGAATACGGGCCGCTACGAGGAAGTGGAAGCCTTGTGCCGGCGCTTCGAAGACCAGTATCCGAAACAGGTGCGCTGCTTTGAATTTGGCCGCACGCCGGAAAACCGGCCCATGCTGGCGCTGGCCGTTTCCAACACGGGCGCGCTGACGCCGGACGCGGCCAGGCTGCGCAAGATACCGGTGCTGCTGGTGCAGGGCGGTATCCATGCGGGGGAAATCGACGGCAAGGATGCGGGTTTCCTGGCCCTGCGCGAAGCATTGGAAGGCAAGGCGGCCGCCGGCGTGCTGGACAAGCAGGTGATGCTGTTCGTGCCCGTGTTTAATGTCGATGGCCATGAGCGCTTTGGTGCGTGGAACCGCCCGAACCAGCGGGGACCGCAGGAAATGGGCTGGCGCAGCACGGCGCAGAATTTCAATTTGAACCGCGACTACATGAAGGCCGATTCTCCCGAGATGCAGCACATGCTGGCGCTGGTCAATGCCTGGGATCCGCTGGCGTATGTCGACCTGCACGTGACGGATGGCGCGCAGTTCGAACCCGATATCTCGATCCAGGTCGAACCCGTGCATGCGGGCGATGCGGCCTTGCGCGCGGCGGGAACGGCGCTGCGCGACGGCGTGCTGGCCGACCTGGCAAAGCAGGGTTCCGATCCGAAGCCGTTCTACATGTCGTTTGCCGAAGAAGACAATCCGCAGTCGGGTTTTGTCGATTCGACGCCTAACCCGCGCTTTTCGCACGGCTATTTCCTGTTGCGTAACCGTTTCGGCGTGCTGGTGGAAACCCACTCGTGGAAGGACTACCCGACGCGTGTGCGCATCACGCGCAATACCATCATTTCCCTGCTGTCGCAGATGGCGCAGCACGGCGCGGCATGGCGGCAGAGCGCGATGGAAGCGGACCTGCGCGCGACGCAGCTGGCCGGCAGTGCGCTGCCCCTCAGCTACAAGACCACGGAGAAAAGCCGCATGATCGCGTTTCGCGGCTATGCCTACACGCGCACGCCGTCCGAGGTATCGGGCGCCCTGATGACGCGCTATGACGAAAAGACACCGCAAATCTGGAACGTGCCGCTGCGCGACGAGATCGTGCCTGACCTGCAGCTGGCCGCACCGAAGGCCGGTTACCTGGTGCCGCGTGCGCAGGCGGCCATGGTGGGCGCCAAGTTGCGCCAGCACGGCATCGCCTACAGGGAAATGCGCAGCATCTTCGCCCGGCAGAATGTGGAAGTCTTCCGCGCCACCGCCGTCAAGTTTGGCGCGCAGTCGTTCGAGGGACGCCAGACGGCGGCGGTACAGGGCGAGTGGCAGAAAGAGGAGCGCCTCGTCGATGCCGGCGCGTTGTACGTGCCCGTCAACCAGCCGAAGGCGCGCCTGGTGGTGGCGCTGCTCGAGCCGCGCGCGCCCGACTCGCTGCTGGCCTGGGGCAGCTTCAACACGGCGTTCGAGCGCAAGGAATACATGGAGGACTATGTGGCCGAGGATGTCGCGCGCGCGCAGCTGGCGGCCGACCCGGCGCTGGCCGCGCAGTTCCGGCAGAAGCTGGCCGACGAGCCCGATTTTGCAAAAAGTCCGCGCGCGCGCCTGGAGTTTTTCGCCCGCCGCCACGCGTCGTGGGATGAGCGGCTGAACCTGTATCCGGTCATGCGCGTCGACGTGGCGCCTGTCAGTTTCATGGATTTGTAACGCTCAATATGCGCGTCGCCGCACGGCGCACACCGGAGTTGTCAAATCGCGCAGATTAATCGAAAGAAAATGCTATTCTCCGCTCGATGATGGCGCCGCCAGCACGAGCAGAGACGAGGAATGGGTAATAACACACTGTATAACCAGCACCGGGAGACATTTTTTCGCCTTTGCGACGCCGTGGGCGAGAATCAGGTGGAGCAGGTGCGCAGCCTGCTCCAGGCCACGCCGCTGCTGTTGACCTTGCGCCGCTACAACATGGATGACGGCGAATCGCTGCTGCATCTGGCTGCGGCCGGCGGCAGCCGCGACGTCTGCGCCCTGCTCGTGTCGCTGGGCATGGACATCGATCTGCCCTTGCCCGGTTACCGCAACCACACGCCGCTGGACGCGGCGGCAAGCCATGGCCATCTCGATACCTGTCGCTGGCTGCTCGAGCATGGCGCTGCCGTCGATGGCCTGCCGGACAATATACTGTCGCCGCTGGACAGCGCCTGCATTGGCGGCCATCAGGACGTGGTCGCGTTGCTGCTGCAGCGGGGCGCCAATCCGAACCGCCTGCATACGCGCTGGAACCAGGCGCCGGTCGATATCGCCACCGGCTGGGGTTTTCCCGCGATCTCCCAATTGCTCGCTGCCGCCGGCGGCGTCAGCATACTCGACGTGCCGCAGCAGGCGGCCGCGTCGCCGCAGGAATCGATCCGCACCTTCATGCACAACAGCGCCGGCTGGGTGCTGCCCGCCGTGTTCAGCCCGGACAGCGGCGACGCGCGCTTTTCGCTGGGAATCAGCTGCATCGATGGCAAGAGCGATTTCAAGCTGTTGTTTACGGTCGGCCTGTTCCAGCAATCGCCGATGACCGAACTGGCCATCTGCCTGCCGGCCCGCTGGCCGCTGACCGTGCACGGTTTCACGGAGCACAGCCCATGGCGCTTCCCGGTGGCGCTGCTGGCACGCCTGGGACGGCGCACGCTTGATCAGGCCCGCCTGGCCGCGGGCGAGCTGCTGCGGCGCGACGATCCGCACCTGGCGGACCTGGCCTGGCCGGACGGCGTCGATGCGCTGCTGGCCATCGACAAGCGCTGGAATCCGGCGCCCGAGGAAGAAGACATTGCCGACGATGACAAGGTCACCATCTATCTGCTGGTGCCGGTGAAGTTCACCAAAAAAGGCGCGCCCGACGCCAGTACCTTGCCGGCTTTGATGGAGCGCAAGCTCAAAGGCAGCTGGAAAGTGTCGGCCCTGCCTGTCCCCGTGATTGGCTAGCTCATGACAAAAAAAATTCTTCTCCTGAGCGTCTCGGCCGGCGCCGGCCACATGCGCGCGGCGCAAGCCATCGAGGCGTATGCGTCGCGCGATGGCGGCGCAGGCCCTGCGGCGCTGGTCCTGCATCTCGACGTGATGGACTTCGTCACGCCGGCATTTCGCAAGCTGTACACGGATTTCTATATCAAGCTGGTCAACAAGGCCCCCGCGCTGTGGGGCTATCTGTATCACGCCACCCACGATGCGCCGCGCGACAGCACCATGCAGCGCCTGCGCCGTGGCATCGAGCGCCTCAACACGCGCGCGCTGATGGCGCAGATCGCCGCCTTCCAGCCAGACGCCATCATCTGCACGCATTTCCTGCCGGCCGAACTGCTGTCGCGCGCGCTGCGCCAGCAGCAGCTGGCTTGCCCCGTCTGGGTGCAAGTCACGGATTTCGACTTGCACCGCATGTGGGTGCATGAACAGATGCAGGGATATTTTGCCGCCACCGACGAAGTGGCGTTCCGCATGCGCCACGAAGGCATCCCCGCCGAACGCATCCACGTGACGGGCATCCCCATCATGCCCGCGTTTGCGCAGGTGCCCGACCGCGTGTCGTGCGCGCAGGCGTTTGGCCTCGACCCGCAGCGCACGACGATATTGCTGATGGGCGGCGGGGCAGGACTGGGCAGCCTTGAAACGGTCGCCGCGCGCCTGCTGGCGCTGCCGGGCGACTTCCAGCTGATCGTACTGGCGGGGAAAAACGCCGCCGCGTTGGCGGCGCTGCAGACACTGGCCGGCCAGTATCCGGGGCGCCTGCTGGCGCAAGGCTTTACCAGCGAAGTCGAGCGCCTGATGGCATGCGCCGATCTGGTGATCACCAAGCCGGGCGGACTGACCACGTCCGAATGCCTGGCCCTGGGTTTGCCCATGATCGTCAACTCGCCGATTCCGGGGCAGGAAGAGCGCAATGCCGACTATCTGCTGGAGCAGGGCGTGGCCCTGAAGGCATTCGATGCCGTCACCCTGGAATACAGGGTGCGCCTGCTGCTCGATCATCCTGAACAGTTGCAATCGATGCGCGCGAAAGCGCAGGCCCTGGGCCGTCCGCGCGCCGCTTTGGACGTACTGGCGCAGGTGCTGCGCGCTGGCGCCATTCATCAATAACAAGGAAGCCATGATGTTGCATGCAGTACTTTTGACGCTCGCCCTGGGGCTGGCCGCCGCGCCCGCCGGGGCGCAGTCATCGCCGCCACGCCATCCGGACTGGGCCACGCCGTTGCCGCAGGTGTCGAACCTGCACCAGGTCACGCCCGTCCTGTACCGCAGCGCCAGGCTTGACAGCGCCGACGTGGCCCAGCTGCAGGCGCTGGGTGTGAAGACGGTGATCAGCCTGCGCTCCTTCCACTCCGATACGCAGGTGCTGGAAGGCAGCGGCATCCGCGCCGTCCGTATTCCCATCAATACCTGGGCCATCTGCGACCGGCATGTGATCGACACCATGCGTGCCATCCGCGCCGCCGGACAGCACGGTCCCGTGTTGCTGCACTGCCTGCACGGCGCCGACCGCACGGGCATGATGGCCGCCATGTACCGCATGCTGTACCAGGGTTGGCCGCGCGAGAAGGCGATCGACGAGCTGAAAAATGGCGGCTACGGCTACCACGCCGTGTGGAAGAATATCGAAAGCTACCTCCAGCGCGTGAATGTCGACGAACTACGCGCACGTATCGATGCGCCGCAACCCTGATACCCCGCTGGCGCGCCACTTCAGGCATGATTGCGATTCCAGTCACGTTTTTCCGGAATCCGCATGGAACACCATAGCTTTCTCATCAACATACTGTTTTACCTGGTTGCCGCCATCATCATGGTGCCGCTGGCCAAGCGCCTGGGCATGGGCGCCGTGCTGGGTTATCTGGTGGCCGGCGTCGTTATCGGTCCCTGGGGCCTGGGCCTGATCAAGAATGTCGAGGTGATCCTCAGTTTTTCCGAATTCGGCGTGGTGCTGCTGCTGTTCCTGATCGGCCTGGAGCTGGAACCCAAACGATTGTGGCTGCTGCGCCGTCCGATTTTTGGCTGGGGCGGGACGCAGGTGGGTGTCGTCAGCGCGGGCTTGTGCGCCATGGCCATGGCCTTTGGCGTGGACTGGCGCACCGCGCTGGTGGGCGCGCTGGGGCTGTCGCTGTCGTCGACGGCCATCGTGCTCGCTACCCTGGGTGAACGCAAGCTGATGACGACGCCGGCCGGTTCCGCGGGCTTTTCCATTTTGCTGTTCCAGGATATCGCCGCCATTCCCATGATCGCGCTGGTGCCGCTGCTGGGCGGCCTGGTCACGCACAGTGGTGAGCCGGGCTGGCTGCGCGTGGCCAAGCTGGCCGCCGTGCTGGCGGCCCTGGTGATCGGCGGGCGCTTCCTGGTGAACCCCATCCTGCGCTTCATCGCCAGGACGGACTTGCGCGAAATCTTCACGGCCTTCGCCCTGCTGCTGGTGATCGCCATTTGCGTGCTGATGGAATCGGTGGGCTTGTCGATGGCGCTGGGTACCTTTATGGCGGGCGTGCTGCTGGCCGATTCAGAATACCGCCATGAACTCATTTCCGACCTGGAGCCGTTCAAGGGACTGCTGCTGGGCCTGTTTTTCATCGCCGTCGGCATGTCCGTCGATTTCGGCGTGTTGCGCGCCCAGCCCCTGCTGATTCTGGCCCTGGTGGCGGGGCTGCTGGCGGTCAAGATCGCCTTGCTGTACCTGCTGTCAAAGTTTGTCGACATTCCCCGCGGCCAGCAGCTGTTCTTTGCGCTGCTGCTGTCGCAGGGTGGCGAATTCGCCTTCGTCGTGTTTGCCGCCGCCGAGGCCGCGCATGTGTTTGCGCCGGAGACAGCCGCGCTGCTGGTCGTGGTGGTGACCCTGTCGATGGTGGCCACGCCCTTGCTGCTGCTGGCGCACGACAAATTCGTCGCGCCGCGCCTGCAAGGCGAAAAGAAGCGCCGCCCCGACGACCATATCGAGGCGCAGGACAACCCCATCGTCATCGCCGGTTTCGGCCGCTTCGGCCAGATCATCGGCCGCCTGCTGGCGGCCAATAAAATCGGCGTGACGGTGCTGGACCACGACCCGGACCAGATCGACCTGCTGCGCAAGTTCGGCTTCAAGGTGTTCTATGGCGACGCCACGCGCGTGGATCTGCTGGTGGCGGCCGGCATCGAGAAGGCCAGGGCGCTGGTGATCGCCATCGACAATGTGGATGACAGCCTGGCCCTGGTCGACGCCGTGCGCCTGCGCCTGCCCGAACTGACGATTCTGGCGCGCGCGCGCAACGTCACGCATTACTATGAATTGATGAAGCGGGGCGTGACCCTGATCGAACGCGAGACGTTCGCGGCGGCGCTGCTGCTGGGCGAGCAGACCTTGCAGCAGGTGGGTTTCAGCCCGGAGCGGGCGCAGCGCGCGGCCGGCATCTTTGGCCGGCATAACCTGAAAACCCTGCTGGAAGTGGCGCCGCACTTCCAGGACCAGCAAAAAGTCATGTCCCTCACGCGCCAGGCGCGCGAGGAACTGGAAGACATGTTCGAGAGCGATGCGGCGGCGTTTGCGGCGGCTGAAACTTCGGGGTCAGACCCTCAACATCGTTAACTCAGAGCTCTGAGTTAACTCTTCCGGGGGGCTGACCCCAGCCGTTCGGACGTTGGGGTTTTACTTCCCCCGCTTCGCTTCAATCGCCTCGATCTGGTCCATGATGCCGTTCATGCGTGCCACCAGCGCCTGGTACGGTTTCGGTGACGCCAGGTCGACGCCGGCCGCCTTCACCAGTTCATACGGATAGGCCGAGCCGCCCGCGCCGAGCATCTTCAGGTAGGCGGCCAGCGCGCCCGGTTCCTTGTCGAGGATGCGCTGCGCGAAATCCTGCGCCGCCGCGATCGAAGTGGCGTACTGGAACACGTAGAAGCCGTGATAAAAATGCGGCACGTAGGCCCATTCCAGCGCGTAGGCGGGATCGATGGTCATGACGCCCTGCGCTTCGCCGTGGTAGCGCTTGAGGATGCCGGCATAGATGGCCGTGATCTCTTCGCCCGTCAGCGATTCTCCCTTGTCCACCTTGCCGTGGATGGCCGCCTCGAATTCGGCAAACATGGCCTGGCGGAAGAAGGTGCCGCGCAGGTTTTCCAGCGCCGCACCCAGGTACAAGAGGCGCTCGTCGTCATCCTTGGCCTGCTTCAGGCGCGCATCGAGCAGCAGCGCCTCGTTCGTCGTCGAGGCGATTTCCGCCACAAAGATGCTGTACGGTGCATAGATCGATGGCTGCGCCTTGTTGGCCAGCACCGAGTGCATGGCGTGGCCCCATTCGTGCGTCAGGGTGCTGACGGCTTCGTAATTGTCCGTGTAGTTGAGGAGCACGAACGGATGCACGTCGTACGCGTCGCCATTCATATAGGCGCCCGCCACCTTGCGCGGGCGCGGATACACATCCATCCAGCGCGCGTCCACGGCGGCGGTGAGTGCCTTCACATAGTCGGGCCCCAGCGGCGCGACGGAGTCGAGCATCATCTGCTTGCCTTCGGCCAGCGGGAAGGTGCGGTCGCTTTTCAGCAGCGGCGCATAGATGTCGTAATACGCGAGGTCCTTGACGCCCAGCATGCGCGCGCGCAGCTTGAAGTAGCGGTGCAAGGTGGGCAGGTTGGCGTTGGTTTGCGCGATCAGGGTCTGGTAGACGGCCGGCGGCAAATGGTCGGTGTCGAGCGCCGCGCTTTGCGAGTCGGCATAGCGGCGCACCTTCGCATACGCGGCATCCGTCTTCAGCTGGCCGTACAGGGTTTCGCCGAACGTGCGTTCATATTCCTTCCACTTGCCGAAGAAGGCGTCGAACACCAGCTTGCGGTCGGCACGTTTGTCATCGTCGCGGTATTTCGTGTAGGCCGCCTGGTCGAGGCGCACTTGTGTACCGTCCGACAGTGTGACGGTCGGCCACGGGATTTCCGCATTGGCCAGAGTGCGGTAGACGCTGGCGGCCGAGCTTGTTGCCAGGCCAAACTGCGCCACCAGCTGCTCGCCAGCCGCGTCGAGCGTATGCGGCGCGCTGCGCAGCATGTTGCTCAATTGAAAACGGTACAGCTGCAAGCCCTTGTCCTTCGCCAGCATGGCATCGATGCGCTGGCTGCCCAGGGCAAGGATTTCCGGCTGCAGAAAGGTCGTCGCCTGGGAGAAATCGTTGCCCAGCAGGGCGGCGCGCTGGTTCAGCTGGTTGCCCTTGCTGTCGCCCGTATCCTGGTCGTAGTACTGCGCCGCATAGGTGGTGAGCGTGTTGACGCGCTTGCGCGCATCGGCGTACAGGTCCAGGCAGCTTTTCAGGCGGGCCGGCGAGGCTTTCAGCTGTCCTTTGCAGGCGCCCAGTTGCTGCAGCTGGGCCGACAGCTTTTTCGCGTCGGCGTCGAACGCGGCATCGTTTTGATACAGCGCCGTCAAATCCCAGCGGTCGGCTTGCCGGTCGGTGGGCGCCGGCGCGGCGAAGGCGGTGGAGATGGCAAAGCCGAGGGCCAGCAGGGTCAGTACGGGGCGTTTGAGCGCGGTTGTCGGCATACAGTATCCATTCATGGTCTGGTTGCTAGGGATGCCGGCACGAACGTGGCGGCAGACAACGAGCTTACTGCAGCAGGGGGATGAAGGAAAGCATTTCGGACGAGGGGGAGGGGCGCGGGGAAAAGCAGCTTCCCCGCGCACTGCCTGATTACTGCTTCTTGCCCAGCAAATCGAGCAGGATCGACGTTTCCGCCGTGATCGCCGCCTTGATGGTCGGCTGGTACTCGGGTGCCCATTGCGGCGAGTGCGGGCCGGCCAGCGGTTTGCCGCTGGCCTTGGCCGCCGCCAGCTTGCCTGGCTCCACCGCGCCGATATGCAGCAGCACGGCTTTCACGCCGGCCTGGCCGTAGTTGGCGAAGTCTTCCGACGTCATCTTGGCCGGCATTTCCGTCACGTTGGCCGCGCCCAGCGATTTTTGCAAGGTAGACACCATGCGCAGGGTCAGGTCCGGGTCGTTGTAGACGGCGTCCGTGCCGGGACGAATCTCCACCAGCGGCTCTTTCGGCGCGCCGGCGGCAAATGCTTCGCCCTTGACTTCACGCGCGATGCTGGCCAGCACGCGCTTGCGCACGGCATCCTTGAAGGTGCGCACCGTCAGTTGCATGGTGACCTGGTCGGGCACGATGTTGGCCTGCGTGCCGCCATGGATACTGCCCACCGTGATGACGACGGGGTCCATCGGATTGTTTTCGCGCGAGACCAGCGTTTGCAGTGCCAGCACGATGCGCGCGGCCATCACGACGGGGTCGCGCGTGTCGTGCGGCGCGGCGCCGTGGCCGCCCTGGCCATACACGGTGATGCTGATGGTGTCGGCGGCGGCGCGGAAGTAGCCGGCGTGGTAGCCCACCGTGCCCGATGGCAGCGTCGCTTCATCGTGGAAGGACAGGGCGTAGTCCGGTTTCGGGAAGCGCGTGAACAAGCCGTCCTTCAGCATGGCAGCCGCGCCCAGCAGCGGCTCTTCGGCCGGCTGGCCCACCAGCATCAGAGTGCCGCTCCAGTGCTGGCGGTTGTCGGCCATCAGCTTGGCGCTGCCATACCAGGCCGACATGTGCACATCGTGGCCGCAGGCATGCATCACCGGCACGCTTTCGCCGGCCGCGTTTTTCGTCACCACGCTGCTGGCAAACGGCAGGCCGGTCTTTTCCAGCACCGGCAGCGCATCGATTTCCGTGCGCAGCATGACGACGGGACCGGGGCCGTTGCGCAGGATGGCGACGACGCCCGTGCCGCCGACGCCGGTGGTCACGTCAAAACCGAGCGCCTTGACCTTCTCGGCCAGTTTTTTTGCCGTCTCGACTTCCTGGAACGCCAGTTCCGGGTGGCGGTGCAAGTCCAGGTACAGGCTTTCCACGGCCGGGTAATTGGCTGCGAGCTGGGCCGCGATGGCGGGTGGCAGGGCCGCGCCGTGGGCGCTGCCGGCACAGGCGAGGACGGCGGCAAAGGTGATTTTCTTCAGGGGCAATGCGGAAAGTTTCATAGATTTCTTTGAGAAACAGGCGGGCGGACAAGCGCGGCGCGCCTGTAGTTGCGGAGGAGATTTTTAACTTAACAGAAACATTTCTCAAAATCAATAAATCAGCTACATATATTTCAACAATGTATAATCTGCAATGCAAAAAATTCCATATGGAATTAAATATATCTTTGATGCATTTATTGAGAGAAAAGACACCATGGGCTTTATCGCAAATATCAAGATCGGCAAGCGCCTGAGTATCGGCTTTGTCCTGATCCTGGCAATGACCGTTCTGATCGCTACAGTGGGCGTGTGGCGCCTCAATGAGGTGGCGACGTCGACGCGGGCCATGATGGCCGAACCGCTGACCAAGGAACGCCTGATTACCGACTGGTATGGCTTGAACTTTGCCTCGATCCGTCGCACGGCCGCCATCGTCAAGAGCAGTGACCCGGCGCTGGGACCGTATTTCAAGGAAGACTCGGCCGCGTCCGTGAAGAAGGCGGCCGAATTGCTCAAGCAGATCGAGCCGCTGGTCGCGGGCGACAAGGAAAAAGCCCTGTTTGCCAAGATCCTCGAGCAGCGCAAGGTGTACAGCGCCTCGCGCGACGGCGCCGTCAAGGCCAAGGCCGATGGCGACGTGGAAGGCGCGGCGAAAATCCTCGACACCGCGTTCACCCCGGCGGCCAAGGTTTACCAGGATTTACTGCAGGAACTGGTGACCTTGCAGCGCGAAAGCATCGATGCGACGGCCAAGCAGATCGACGCTTCCGCCGTGCATGACACCACCGTCATCAGCCTGCTGACGCTGTTCGCCGTGGCATTCGGCGTGTTGTGCTCGTGGCTGCTGACGACGGGCATCACGCGTCCGCTGCGCCAGGCGCTGGCGCTGGCCGAAACGGTGGCCGCCGGCGACCTGACGCAGACCGTCGCCACGACGGCGAAGGATGAAACGGGGGCGTTGCTCACCGCCCTGGGCAATATGAACAACAATCTGGTCAGCATCGTCAGCCAGGTGCGCAGCGGCACGGACAGCATCGCCACGGCATCGTCGGAAATCGCGGCCGGCAACCTGGACCTGTCATCGCGCACGGAACAGCAGGCCGGTTCGCTGGAAGAAACGGCTTCGTCGATGGAAGAGCTGACCAGCACCGTCAGGCAGAACGCGGATAACGCGCGCCAGGCCAACCAGCTGGCCATCGCGGCGGCCGGCATCGCCAGCCGCGGCGGCTCGGTGGTGGCCGAAGTGGTGGCGACCATGGGGTCGATCAACGAGTCGTCGCGCAAGATCGTCGACATCATCAGCGTGATCGACGGCATCGCCTTCCAGACGAATATCCTGGCGCTCAATGCGGCCGTGGAGGCGGCGCGGGCCGGCGAGCAGGGACGCGGTTTTGCGGTCGTGGCCGGCGAAGTGCGCAACCTGGCGCAGCGTTCGGCCGCGGCGGCCAAGGAAATCAAGGGCTTGATCGACGATTCCGTCAGCAAGGTGGGCGTGGGGGCCAAGCTGGTCGACCAGGCCGGCGCGACGATGGATGAAGTGGTGTCCAGCGTCAAGCGCGTGACCGACATCATCGGCGAGATTTCCAGCGCCAGCCAGGAACAGACGCACGGCATCGGGCAAGTCAACCAGGCGATTACCCAGATGGACCAGGTGACCCAGCAGAATGCGGCCCTGGTGGAAGAGGCGGCGGCCGCCGCCGGTTCGCTGCAAGAGCAGGCGAACGGCCTGGCGCAAGTGGTCAGCGTATTCAAGCTGCGCGATCAGCCAGGCTTGCTGCGCCGTCCGGCGCCACAGCCGGCAGCCGCGCGTCCTGCGCCGGCGCCGCGTATTGCCGCGCGCAGCATTCCCGTCAAGGCGAAGCCGCCGGCTCCCGCGAAAGCGCTGGCCGGCGACGATTGGGAAGAGTTTTAAAGCAGGCTAATACATAAACTGCGCCATCGTCATGATGGCGCCGTGCGTCAGGGTCAGCCTTGCTGCAGCTGAATGGTGCCGAACGTGGTCGGCGTCGAGCACGGCTCTTCGTCGAAGGCGATGTCGCCCATGGGGCTGGCCACGCCGTCCGCCTTCAAATCCTTGAAGCCGAACAGTTTCGGATCCATCAAGTGCGATGGCGCCACGTTCGACAGGGCCGAGAAGATGCTTTCCACGCGGCCGGGGAATTTCTTGTCCCATTCGCGCATCAAGCCCTTGATCTGCTTGCGCTGCAGGTTTTCCTGCGAACCGCACAGGTCGCATGGAATGATGGGGAAGCCCTTGACTTCCGCATAGCGCTGCGTGTCTTCTTCCTTCACATAGGCCATCGGGCGGATGACGATGTGCTTGCCGTCGTCCGATTGCAGCTTGGCCGGCATGCCTTTCAGTTTGCCGCCGAAGAACATATTCAGGAAAAATGTTTCCAAAATATCATCGCGGTGGTGGCCCAGGGCGATCTTGTTGGCGCCCAGCTCGTCGGCCACGCGGTACAGGATGCCGCGGCGCAGGCGCGAGCACAGCGAGCAGGTGGTCTTGCCTTCCGGGATCAGGCGCTTGACGATGCTGTAGGTATCCTGGTTTTCGATGTGGAAGGCCACGCCCAGTTCCGTCAGGTAGGCGGGCAGGATTTCCGGCGGGAAGTTCGGCTGCTTCTGGTCCAGGTTGACGGCGACGATGTCAAAATGGATAGGCGCGCGTTCGCGCAAGGTCATCAGAATGTCCAGCAGGGCGTAGCTATCCTTGCCGCCGGACAAGCACACCATCACCTTGTCGCCGTCTTCGATCATGTTGAAATCGCCGATGGCCTGGCCCACCAGGCGGCACAAGCGCTTGTGCAGCTTGTTGTTTTCCAGGGCGATCTTTTCCGCCTTCTTGCGCGCCAGTTTTTGCGCTTCCACATTGGCCGGCACTTCCACGGCGGCTGTCATCGTTTCCAGTACGGCAGTGTCATTCATGTTGTTCATGCTTCATCCTTGATCTTGAATACTTCCACGCCCACGCCTTCGCAGTCGGGATACACGTCCGGTTTCATGCTCGAAACGCGCGCGGCGCGCACGCGCGGGTGGGCCAGCATGGCCGCGAGCACGTCGTCGACCAGGCTTTCCTGCAGCTGCACGTGGCCTTGCGCCATGCGCCTGGCGATGGTTTCGCGCATGAAGTCGTAGTCGACCACTTCTTCCAGCTGGTCATCCTTCGGCGTCGACAGGGCCAGGGGAATGTACAGGTCGACGTTGATGAGGACGCGCTGCTCGCCCTTTTTCTCGAAGTCGTAGACGCCGATGTTGATGAGGACTTCGTAATTGCGCAGGAACAGGCGGCGGCAATCGGCCAGGCGAGGGTGGGACAGGGCGGACGACATAGTTTTACCTTTTCGGGGATGCTGGAATGCTGGTTGTTTGGTGTGGCTGCTGATTATTTGGTCAAAAACATGACGTCGCGCGGCAAGCCGATCAAATGCTGGCCGCCATCGACCAGCAGGGTCGTGCCCGTCAGCGCGCGCGCGCCGGCCACGTAACAGACGCAGTCGGCCACATCCTCGGGCGTGCTGGAGCGTCCCAGCGGCGTGTTTTCATGCGCCTTGGCGAAGTTCGCTTCCGTCTGTTCGCCGGAGACCATGGTGATGCCGGGGGCAATGCCCACCACGCGCACTTTCGGCGCCAGCGCCTGGGCCAGCATGGTGGTCGCCGACAGCAGCGCCGCCTTGGACAGGGTGTACGACAAAAAATCAGGATTGAGATTGTACAGTTTTTGATCCAGCAAGTTGATGACCACGGCTTGCCCGCCTGCCGGGGTGGCCTGGTACAGCGCTTGCGCCAGCAGGATGGGGGCGGCCAGGTTGGCGTGCATGTGGGCGTCGAGCGCGGGGAAAGAAAAATCGCCCGCATTGTCGTATTCAAACAACGATGCGTTGTTGACCACGCAAGTCACGGCGCCCAGCGCCGCCTGTGCCTGTGGCAACAGCTGGCGCACGGCGTCTTCCTGCGCCAGGTCGCAGGGGAACGCTTGCGCGCGGCGCCCCAGCGCCGTGATTTCCGCCACCAGGCTGAGCGCCTCGTCGCGCGAGTCGCGGTAGTGGACGGCGATATCCCAGCCGTCGCGCGCCAGGCCGAGCGCGATGGCGCGGCCGATGCGTCGCGCCGCGCCCGTGACGAGGGCGACGCGGGGAGTGCTGTGTGGCAGTGTCGATGCTGGTGTCATGTCTTTACTGTCTATATGGAGTGAGCGGGCTTGCCATGGCCGGTACTGGCGGCCCGCGCCGCCGATTCGCTACAATACGGTATGTCTCTTCCCGTACCCGATAGCGACGCGCTGGCCGCGTCCCATGCCTTGCAGCACCAGATTGCCGCCGAAATCGCGCGCAATGACGGCGCCATTCCCTTTGTCCGCTTCATGGAGCTGGCGCTGTATGCGCCTGACCTCGGCTATTACAGCGGCGGCGCCGCCAAGCTGGGCAAAGATGGCGATTTTACAACCGCGCCGGAAATCTCTCCCCTGTTCGGCGCCACCCTGGCCCATGTGGCAGCCGCTATTATGGCGCAAACGGCCCCGCGCATCCTCGAATTCGGCGCCGGTACGGGCAAGCTGGCCTGCGATATCCTGACGGAAGCGGCGAATGCCGGCATCCCTATCGAACAGTATGCGATCGTCGAACTGTCCGGCGAATTGCGCGCGCGCCAGGAGCTGGCCCTGGCCGGCTTCCCGCAAGTAGTGTGGCTCGACGGCTTCCCCGACAGTTTCGAAGGCGCCGTGTTCGGCAATGAAGTGCTCGACGCCATGCCCGTCAACCTGATCAGCAAGACGCCCGCCGGCTGGTGCGAACTCGACGTCAGCATTGCCGATGGCCAGTTCGTGTTTGTCGAACGTCCGGCCGGCGCCGACGTGGCTGCGCAGATCGCCGCCCAGGTGCCGGATGCCGAGCACTTGCCGGTCGGCTATGTCAGCGAGATCCATGGCGTGGCCTGCGGCTTCATGCGCTCGCTGGCGCGCATGCTGACCAATGGCAAGGGCGGCGCTGCCGTGCTGTTCGATTACGGCTTCCCCGCCCACGAGTATTACCTGGACTTGCGCGCCACGGGCACCCTGATGTGCCATTACCGCCACCACGCCCACGCGGAACCGTTCTATCTGCCCGGCTTGCAGGACATCACGGCCCACGTGGATTTCACGGCCATGGCGGTGGCGGCGCAGGATGCGGGTCTCGATGTGCTTGCCTACATGAACCAGGCGTCCTTCCTGCTGGGCGCGGGCATCGGCGACTTGCTGCTGCGCACCGATCCGGCACAGGTCAAAACGTATTTGCCGCAGGCCAGCGCCGTGCAAAAGCTGGTGTCGCCCGCCGAGATGGGGGAATTGTTCAAGGTGCTGGTGGTAGGGCGCCAGGTGGAGCTGCCGGAAGCCCTGTTGTCCAGTGACCGCAGTCACCGCTTGTAAGCGCCTGCAATATCAAGGCAGGGCAGTGCCGCCCTGCAATTTCCTGTCCGCCGGTGGTTATTATCTTGTCATATCGTATATGATGACCGACACAGCACGGTTCCATCCTGCAAGAACCCGTCGCCGCGCACCGATTTCAAGATAGAACGATGGGAAAGATACATACACACTATGACAACCTGAAAGTGGCGCGCCTGGCGCCGCAGGAAGTCATACGTGCCGCGTACAAAGCCCTCAGCCAGAAATACCACCCGGACAAGAATCCTGGCGACGAAAAGGCCGCCCGCATCATGGCGATCCTCAACAGCGCCTATGGCACCTTGTCCGATCCACAACGCCGCAAGGAACACGACGAGTGGATCGCCGCCGAGGAGTGGGAAATCGAATGGCTGGAAAGCACCCACCACGAGGAAGGCAAGAGCCGCGATGGCCGTGCGAAAGGCCATGCCCAATCGCATGAGCACGCCTGGGCGCAGGATGTGCCGCCGCCGAAGGGCAAGGCGTTGCCCATCTGGCGCAACTGGCGCTGGTGGCTGAGTCTGCTTGTCTGCCTGTTGCTGGGCTGGCTGGGCGCCTTGCTCATGCTCGATACCTCGCAGCCGATGCCGGCCGCGCTGGCGTCGGCCTGGAGCGGCCTGGCCCGCGATGGCGCCAGGGCGCACCCGGACACGTCTTCGGCGGATGGCGTCGCCACGCCGCCGGCAAAAAACGAGGCGGTGGCTATCGATAGCTGGGCCGTGGGCAAGCCGTATGCGGCCGAGCCCGCGCAAGCGAAGGCAGCGGAGATCCGCGTGCTGGCCGTCTCACAGCTGAGCCTGAAAGCCAGCCGTCCCGCCTGTGATGGCGCCAGCCAGGCCGAGTCGGCGGCGCTGGTGGCGCCGAATGGCGAGCCATGGCCGGCGCAATCGGGCTACGTGGATGGCTTTCCGATCGGTAACAAGGGCGAGGAACTGAGCTTGACCATCGATAACAGCAGCAACGCGGCGCCCGTCTTCGTCAAGCTGTATGACCAGGAGCGGCGCTCGAATGTGCGCTACCTGTACATCCTGGCCAATGACAAGCTGACGGTGGAGCAGCTCAGCGCGGGCAAGTACGAAGTGCGTTACCAGGCTGTCGGGCCAGGCCAGGACAATTGCGGCGGCGCCACGCGCAGCGGTGCTGCGCTACCCGCGCCGGCGCCGGCCGCCGGAGACGGCGCTACGCAGAATCCTGTTGTAAGCAGCATCTAATCTGATTATGCTTGATAGGCGTCAACGCAGCGTCCACATCGAACTTATCCCTTAGGAGTATTCATGACCGACCTCAAAGCCGATGCAGATGATAACTGGCTGCTCGACGAAGATGAGCCGGTGGCCAGTCCTGCCGGGCTGGCCGCGCCCGACCAGCGCCTGTGGCGTGTCCTGATCGTCGACGATGACGTGGATGTGCATGCGGTCACGCGGCTGGCGCTGCGCAATGTCAGCTTCAAGGGCCGCGAACTGGAACTGTTTTCCGCCTACAGCGGCCGCGAAGCGTACGACATCCTGCGCGACACGCCCGATATCGCGCTGGTGCTGCTCGACGTGGTGATGGAAACGGACGATGCCGGCCTGATCCTCGCCAAGCGCATCCGCGCCGACCTGAACAATTCCATCGTGCGCGTCGTGCTGCGCACGGGCCAGCCGGGCCAGGCGCCCGAGCAGCGCGTCATCATCGAATACGACATCAACGATTACAAGGCCAAGACGGAACTGACGACGCAAAAGCTGTTTACCACCGTCATCTCGGCCTTGCGCGCCTACGAGAGCCTGATGATGCTCGAGCGCAGCCGCATCGGCCTGGGCAAGATTCTCGCCGGCGCCACCAATCTGTACCAGATCCATTCCCTGCGCGAATTCGCTTCCGGCGTGCTCAACCAGGTCAGCGCCATCCTCGACGTGGGCGCCGACGGCGTGCTGTGCCTGATGCAGGGCGGCGCCGGACGGCCCGAAGTGGTGGCCGCCACGGGCACGTATGCCGTGCTGGCCGAGGCGGAAGCCATGCCGGCCGACCATGCCCTGACGCCCACCATCGACAAGGCGTTCGCGGAAAAGCGCAGCCAGTTCGAGCATCCGGCCAATGTGCTGTTCATCCATACGGAAGGCAACCGCGAACTGGCCATCTCCGTCACGCCGCCGTGGCCGCTGGCGCAGATCCAGCGCGACTTGCTGGAAGTGTTTTGCCAGCGCATCGCCGCCGCCTTCGACAACCTGTACATGTTCGGCCAGCTGCGCAAGGCGCAGGAAGCGACCGTGGTGGCGCTGGCCGACCTGGCCGAGTTCCGCGACAGCGACACGGGCGGCCACGTGCGGCGCGTGCAGCTATTGTCCGACGCCATCGCCCGGCGCATGCAGCAGCGCGGCGTGTACCCGGATGAGCTGACGCCGCAGTTGCTCGACATGATCGGCCTGGCCAGCATCCTGCACGACGTGGGCAAGGTGGCCACGCCGGACGCCGTGCTGCTCAAGCCGGGCAAGCATACGGACGAGGAGCGGGCGCAGATGCAGCTGCATGCCAGCGTCGGGCGCACCATCCTCGAGCGGGCCGCCAACATGGTCGACGGCGTCAGCTATCTGACCTATGGCGCGCAGATCGCCGGCGGCCACCACGAACACTTCGATGGCGCCGGCTACCCGCATGGCCTGAAGGGGCGCGATATTCCCGTGGCCGCGCGCATCGTTGCCGTGGTCGACGTTTTCGATGCCTTGCTGCACGAGCGGCCTTACAAGGAACCGTGGCCTTATCCGCAGGTGCGCGAGTACATCGAGCAGCGCAGCGGCAGCCAGTTCGATCCGGAAGTGGTGACGGCGCTGCTGGAACTGATCGACCATGAACCGCAACTGTGGCATCCGGAGCGCGCCGTCGCTTGAGTAGCCGCTCCGTTGGCATTTTTCGGCGCGTCGCCATTCCCTTGCGCGCGGCGCCGTCATATACTCGGCAGCCTCATGCTGGCTGGCGCCACGCACCAGTGTGGCGCGCCGCGGAGTTTTCGGACATCACGACATGAAAGAACTCAAGGGCCTCAGCGCACTGATCATCGAGCCGCATCCGGGCATGCGCGCCAGCCTGCACAATATGCTCAACCTGTGCGGCCTGGCAAAGATCGACGACGCGGCCAGCTCCGGCCAGGCGATCCGCATGCTGGGCAGCAAATCGTATGACTTGATCCTGTGTGAATACGATCTCGATGGCGGGCAGGATGGCCAGCAGATGCTGGAAGACCTGCGCCACCACAAATTGATGCACGCATCGACCATGTTCTTCATGGTCACGGGCGAAGGCAGCTTCGCCAAGGTGGTCAGCGCCGTCGAGTTATTGCCTACCGATTACATCCTCAAGCCCTTCACCGCTGACAACATGCTCGAGCGCATCGGCCGCGCGCTGGACAAGCGCAATGCCTTCGTGCCCGTGTATGAACTGATCGACGTGGGCAATGAGCGCGCGGCGATTGCCGCCTGCGCCGAGGGCGCCAGCCTGTATCCCCGCTACGCCACCGATTTCCTGCGCTTGCGCGCGGAACTGCACCTGCTGCTTGGCGAGGCGGCCGACGCCGAGCCGATCTACGCGGCCCTGTATGAGAGCAAGTCCATCGGCTGGGCGCGCCTGGGGCAGGCCAAGACGCAATTCCTGCTGGGCGAGTACGAAGCGGCGCAGGGCACGCTGGAAGGGCTGCTGGAAAACAACAAGCGTTTTCTCGACGCCTATGACTGGCTGGCGCGCACGCACCTGGCGCAAGGCAAGCCGGAACTGGCGCAGGCGGCCCTGAGCGAAGCGGTGGCCCTGTCGCCGCACGCCGTGCGCCGCTTGCGCCGCCTGGGCGAGGCGGCCCTGGCGGCCGACGATATCGAGATGGCGGAAAAATCCCTCAAATTGGTGGTCAGCAAGGCCAAGTATTCGGAATTCCGCGACCCGGAAGACCATGTGCGCCTGGTGCAGACCCTGGTGCGCAAGGGCGACCCGCTGCAGGCGGGCGCCGTGATCCGCGACCTCGACAAGTCGATGGGCGGGCAAAAGAATGCGGAACTGTGCAGCGCCCTGTGCAGCGCCATGCTGCATGCGCATACGGGCAACGAGGAACGTCTGCAGCAATCGCTGGACGCGGCCCTGGCCGCCAACCGCCACAGCGTGGGCGGCTCGAACATGCTGAAAACGGAACTGGCGCGCCATTGCCTGGCGCATGGACGCGAGGATGGCGCCGCCGAGGTGATGCGCGAAGTCATGCGCAACGCGCCCGACAGTGCGGCCATGACGCGCGCCATGGCCGTGTTCGAACAGGCGGGGCGCGAAGAGCTGGCCAAGGCATTGGCGCGGCAAAGCCGCCAGGAGGTGGCCGACATGGTGGCGGCCGGCGCCGCCAGGGCGGGAGAGGGCGATTTCCGCGGCGCCGTCGACCTGATGGGCGAAGCCGTCACGCGCCTGCCAGACAATCCGCAAGTGGTGTTCAATGCGGCCGTGGCCGTGCTGAAGTGCCTGGAACACGAAGGCTGGGATGAGCGCATGGGCCAGCAGGCGCTGACGTTTATCGCCGGCGTGCGCCGTCTGGACCCGCGCAACCCCAAATTGCCCGTACTGTCGGGCCTGCATCAGCAGTTATTGCGCAAATATAAGCCCCTTGGCAACTCCTGGATGCATCCGCCTGATGCCCGGTAAATAGAAAAAATGCGGGGTGAGTGACGGGAAAATGCGGCTTGCGGGCAGGGGGGATAAAAAAAATGCGAAAAAAGTCGACTTTTTCGCGCCAACCCTTGCACATTCTCAAATCGGGAGCTTATAATCACGCCCCGAAGCAGCCAACTTCTTCTTTATAAGCAAATGCAGCAGTCAGGCATCAGTAAATAAGGTTGACAGTTGTGAGTAGATGCTTCATACTCTGCGGTTCCCGCGGAGGGGTGGCCGAGTGGTTAAAGGCGACAGACTGTAAATCTGTTCTCTATGAGTACGCTGGTTCGAATCCAGCCCCCTCCACCAAGTTTTTGCAAGGAAAACTGGGTAGTAGCAAAAAGCAAGTGAAGATAAAGTAAACGATACCTCGCGGGTGTAGCTCAATGGTAGAGCAGAAGCCTTCCAAGCTTACGACGAGGGTTCGATTCCCTTCACCCGCTCCAGTTTCCGTTCAGATGCTTGATGCATCGCATGCAACAAATTACAGCCCTTGTAGCTCAGTGGTAGAGCACTCCCTTGGTAAGGGAGAGGCCACGTGTTCGATCCACGTCAAGGGCACCAGAATTCGCAGCAGGCAGCACAGAAGCAATTCAAACCAGACCGTCGGGCGTGTGCCTGAGCAATCTAATCAAATCATTAGGAGTTCAAAATGGCAAAAGGTAAATTCGAACGGACCAAGCCGCACGTCAACGTCGGCACCATCGGCCACGTCGACCACGGTAAAACCACGCTGACCGCTGCAATCGCAACGGTTCTGTCGAAGAAATTCGGCGGCGAAGCTAAAGCATACGACCAGATCGATGCAGCACCAGAAGAAAAAGCGCGCGGTATCACGATTAACACCGCCCACGTCGAGTACGAAACGGAAACGCGTCACTACGCGCACGTTGACTGCCCAGGCCACGCCGATTACATCAAAAACATGATTACCGGTGCTGCCCAGATGGACGGCGCGATCCTGGTGTGCTCCGCAGCTGACGGCCCAATGCCACAGACCCGCGAACACATCCTGCTGGCCCGCCAAGTTGGCGTTCCATACATCATCGTGTTCCTGAACAAGTGCGACCTGGTCGACGACGCAGAGCTGCTGGAACTGGTTGAAATGGAAGTGCGCGAGCTGTTGTCGAAGTACGAATTCCCAGGCGACGACCTGCCAATCATCAAAGGTTCGGCACGTATGGCGCTGGAAGGCAAAGAAGGCGAAATGGGCGTTGACGCAGTGCTGCGTCTGGCCGATGCGCTGGATGCATACATCCCAACGCCAGAGCGCGCTGTTGATGGTGCTTTCCTGATGCCAGTGGAAGACGTGTTCTCGATCTCGGGTCGCGGTACCGTTGTGACCGGTCGTATCGAGCGCGGCATTGTTAAAGTCGGCGAAGAGATCGAAATCGTCGGTATCACCGATACTGTCAAAACGACTTGCACCGGCGTGGAAATGTTCCGCAAACTGCTGGACCAAGGTCAAGCTGGCGACAACGTTGGTCTGCTGCTGCGCGGCACCAAGCGTGAAGACGTGCAACGTGGTCAAGTTCTGGCAAAGCCAGGCTCGATCAAGCCGCATGCACACTTCACCGGCGAGATCTATGTTCTGTCGAAAGACGAAGGCGGCCGTCATACGCCATTCTTCAACAACTATCGTCCACAGTTCTACTTCCGTACGACGGACGTAACCGGTTCGATCGAGTTGCCAGCAGACAAAGAAATGGTCATGCCAGGCGATAACGTGTCGATCACCGTCAAGCTGATCAACCCGATCGCGATGGAAGAAGGTCTGCGCTTCGCTATCCGTGAAGGCGGCCGTACCGTCGGCGCCGGCGTGGTTGCAAAAATCCTCGCATAAGGAAATGTTATGCTTCCACCCGGGGCGTCCTGGGTGGTAGAATAGCACTCCTCGAAAGTTTTACGTAGGGACGTAGCTCAATTGGCAGAGCGTCGGTCTCCAAAACCGAAGGTTGGGGGTTCGATGCCCTCCGTCCCTGCCACCGTCAAGGTGCAGGGCACCGAAAGTAGAAAAATGTCAAATCAATCCGTGCAAACCGTTAGCACGTCGAGTGACAAGATAAAAGTCGCGCTGGCAATAGTGGCTGCGATTGCAGGAGTAGTCGGGTTTTATTACCTGGCAGGCCAACCAGCTCTGGTGCGTGCAAGCGCGCTTGTGGCTGGTTTGGTTATTGCTGTTGCGCTCTTGTATGTCTCGACGACCGGCCGTGAATTTCTCAATTTCGCCAAAGAAGCTGTGCGCGAAACCAAGAAAGTCGTTTGGCCTACCCGCAAAGAAGCCACGCAGATTACTGCGATCGTGTTTGCCTTTGTGCTGGTCATGGCGATTTTCCTGTGGGGCACGGATAAATTGCTCGAGTTTTTGTTGTATGACGTAATTCTGGGTTGGAAAAAATAATGAGCGAAAATGTGCATGATGAAGCGGCGGACGAGTCCGTTCCGGGCGACGCTCCGGTAGCGGACACTGGTGCAGCGCTGAGCGTGCCAGTAAGCAGCAAGCGCTGGTATGTCGTGCATGCTTATTCCGGCATGGAAAAAAGCGTCATGCGCGCACTGACCGAGCGCATCGAGCGCGCGGGCATGCAAGACCAGTTCGGCCAGATCCTGGTGCCGATCGAAGAAGTCGTTGAAGTCAAGAATGGTGTGAAGTCCGTCACCGAACGTCGTTTCTATCCTGGCTATGTGCTGGTTGAAATGGAAATGACGGACGAGAGCTGGCACTTGGTCAAGAACACCAGCAAGGTTACCGGTTTCATTGGTGGCAAGTCGAACAAGCCGACGCCGATCTCCGCGCGCGAAATCGACGGCATCATGAAGCAGATGCAGGAAGGTGTTGAAAAGCCCCGTCCAAAAACCTTGTACGAAGTGGGCGAGCAAGTACGCATCAAGGATGGTCCGTTCACCGATTTCAACGGCAATGTCGAAGAAGTCAATTACGAGAAATCCAAAGTGCGCGTCTCGGTCACCATTTTCGGCCGCGCTACCCCGGTAGAGCTCGAATTCGGCCAAGTCGAAAAAGTTTAAGCATTAGCAAGCGCCACCAGGAGCGTTGCGGCAGTCTCAGCAAAATCCGGTCAGAGGAGCCCCGCCAGGGTAGGATCGGCGGGGCGCTACTACTCAATCCAAGATAGGAGCCATCATGGCAAAGAAAATCATTGGTTTTATCAAGCTGCAAGTGCCAGCTGGTAAAGCAAACCCATCCCCACCAATCGGTCCAGCTCTGGGTCAACGTGGTCTGAACATCATGGAATTCTGCAAAGCGTTCAACGCGCAGACCCAAGGTATGGAACCAGGCATGCCGATCCCAGTCGTGATCACCGCGTTTGCGGACAAGTCCTTCACGTTCGTGATGAAGACGCCTCCAGCAACCTACCTGATCAAAAAAGCTGCTGCGATCACCAAAGGTTCGCCGAAGCCACATACCGACAAAGTCGGTACGCTGACCCGCGCACAAGCTGAAGAAATCGCTAAATTGAAAACCCCTGATCTGACCGCTGCCGACATGGATGCTGCTGTACGCACCATCGCTGGTTCCGCTCGTTCGATTGGTATCACGGTGGAAGGTGTTGTATAATGGCTAAGTTATCCAAACGTATCAAGGCTTTGAAAGCCAAAGTCGACCGTACCAAAGTGTACGCTTTCGACAACGCTGTCGCTCTGATCAAAGAGTGCGCAACGGCCAAGTTCAATGAATCGATCGACGTATCGGTACAACTGGGTGTTGATCCTAAGAAATCCGACCAAGTGGTGCGCGGCTCCGTCGTGCTGCCAGCTGGTACCGGCAAAACCGTACGCGTGGCTGTATTCGCGTCGGGCGAAAAAGCGGAAGCTGCCAAAGCAGCTGGCGCCGACATCGTTGGTATGGAAGACCTGGCTGAGCAGATCAAAGCCGGCGACATGCCTTTCGACATCGTGATCGCTTCGCCAGATACCATGCGTATCGTTGGTACCCTGGGTCAGATCCTGGGCCCACGCGGCATGATGCCTAACCCGAAAGTCGGCACTGTTACTCCTGACGTCGCTACCGCCGTGAAAAACGCGAAAGCCGGTCAAGTTCAGTACCGTACCGACAAATCCGGTATCATCCACGCTACCATCGGCCGTAAATCGTTCGCTGACGCAGATCTGAAGTCGAATCTGGTCGCACTGATCGACGCACTGAACAAAGCCAAGCCAGCATCGAGCAAAGGCGTGTACCTGCGCAAAGTTTCGCTGTCGTCGACCATGGGCGCTGGCGTCCGTGTTGATCAGGCTAGCCTGGCAGCTTAAGTAACAGAATCAAGTCCCACGCGCCTTCGGGCGCTGTGGGCGCATCTTTGGGCTGTCGGCCCGGTGTTCGCACCAGGCCGGCAGACAATCAAAGACCGTTGGGCCGACTGCGATCGCTCATGCAGAAGGTTAATAGGCTTGCCGGCAACGGCAGGTGCCCAACGCAGATGGTGTACCCGAACAAGTTTTGTAGTCCTCATGCTGCGTGAATCCATCCGCTCAGTTTAGTACTTCTTGACTTCGGACGCCGTGTTCGAACCGATGCAAGGCGCTCAACCACTCGGTTGTGATTGCCGAACATCATTTAAGGAGGTTGACCGTGAGTCTCAATCTGAATGACAAAAAGGCCGTCGTCGCCGAAGTTTCCGCACAAGTAGCAAATGCGCAAACGATCGTCGTGGCCGAATATCGTGGCATCCAGGTTGGTCACTTGACGCAACTGCGTGCTAAAGCGCGTGCCCAAGGCGTGTACCTGCGTGTGTTGAAAAACACTCTGGCTCGTCGCTCCGTTGAAGGTACCGCATTCGCCAGCCTGGCAGATGCCATGACCGGCCCGTTGATCTACTCGATCTCGGCCGATGCCGTTGCAGCAGCTAAAGTCATCGCTGACTTCGCTAAAACCAACGACAAACTGGTCATCAAAGCAGGTAACTACGCAGGCAAGCCGCTGGATACAGCTGCTGTCACCGCGTTGGCGAGCATTCCTAGCCGTGAAGTCCTCATTTCGCAGTTGTTGGGCGTTATGCTGGCTCCGGTTTCGGGCTTTGCACGTGGTCTGGCTGCCCTGGCAGCGAAAAAAGGCGAAGGCGCCGAAGCTCCTGCAGAAGCAGCAGCAGAAGAAGCCCCAGCAGCCGCTTAATTGCGCGCGCTTTTTTCTCTCAGTACCAATCTGATGTAACTAACGTAATAAATTTAGGAGTTTCAAAATGGCAATTAGCAAAGACGATATCCTGGAAGCAGTTAGCGCCATGTCCGTAATGGACCTGAACGACCTGGTTAAAGCATTCGAAGAAAAATTCGGCGTGTCCGCAGCAGCAATGGCTTCGGCCGGTCCTGCAGCAGGCCCAGCAGCAGCTGCTGAAGAGCAAACCGAATTCAACGTCATCCTTGACACCTTCGGCGCAAACAAAGTTGGCGTTATTAAAGCAGTTCGCGAAATCACCGGCCTGGGCTTGAAAGAAGCTAAAGACCTGGTCGATGGCGCACCAAAAACTGTGAAAGAAGCAGTGTCGAAAGCTGACGCTGAAGCTGCACAGAAGAAACTGGTAGAAGCCGGCGCAACCGCTTCGATCAAGTAATATCTGTACCGGCGGCAGTTAGCGCCCGAGTCAAAGTCTGAGGTTTCCCCTCGCAAGGGGGGGAATCCGACTTTGGCTCCTTTGTCGTCTGCATCGTATTTGTCATGTAGTTGTAGCAGCAGTTTTTATTCGATTCAAGCCGGAAAGCAGAGCCTTGAGGTTTCGTCTGTGTCACACGCAGCGGTGCAAACGAACACTTGCAAAACCTGAATTTTCTATCCTTTCTGTCACTCACGGAGTGTCCATGCACTACTCATTTACTGAGAAGAAACGCATTCGCAAATCATTCGCGAAGCGCGCCAACGTTCACCACGTTCCGTTCCTGCTGGCGACCCAGCTCGAGTCTTATCATAGCTTCTTGCAAGAGGACATAGCACCGTCCGGCCGCAAGAATGATGGCCTGCAGTCGGCTTTCACTTCGATTTTCCCTATCGTGTCGCACAATGGTTTTGCGCGTCTCGAATTCTTGTCGTACGTTCTGGGCGATCCTGCCTTCGACGTCAAAGAATGTCAACAACGTGGCCTGACGTTCGCGTCGCCGCTGCGCGCGAAAGTGCGCCTGGTGATCCTGGACAAGGAATCGCCAACCAAGCCCGTCGTCAAAGAGATGAAGGAACAGGAAGTCTACATGGGCGAATTGCCGCTCATGACGACCACCGGTTCGTTCGTGATCAACGGCACGGAGCGGGTTATCGTTTCCCAGTTGCACCGTTCGCCTGGCGTGTTCTTCGAGCACGACCGCGGCAAGACCCACTCGTCCGGTAAACTGCTGTTCTCCGCGCGTATCATTCCTTACCGCGGTTCGTGGCTGGACTTCGAGTTCGACCCGAAAGACATCCTGTTCTTCCGCGTCGACCGCCGCCGCAAGATGCCAGTGACGATCCTGCTCAAAGCCATCGGCATGTCGCATGAGCAAATCCTGGCGAACTTCTTCGTCTTCGACAATTTCAACCTGCGCTCCGAAGGCGCGGAAATGGAATTCGTTTCCGAGCGTCTGCGCGGCGAAGTGGCGCGTTTCGACATCGTCGACAAGTCGGGCAAGACCCTGGTGCTGAAAGACAAGCGTATCAACGCGAAACACGTGCGTGATATCGAAGCTGCCGGCATCAAGCACATTTCCGTACCGGAAGACTACCTGCTGGGCCGCGTATTGGCGAAGAACATCGTCGATGGCGATACCGGTGAAGTCGTCGCTTCCGCGAACGATGAGCTGACCGAAGATCTGTTGGGCCGCCTGCGCGATGCCAACATTTCCGAAATCCAGACCTTGTACACGAACGACCTGGATCAGGGCGCCTACATCTCGCAAACCCTGCGTATCGACGACACCGCCGATCAGATGGCTGCGAAAGTGGCGATCTACCGCATGATGCGTCCAGGCGAACCGCCAACGGAAGATTCCGTTGAAGCGCTGTTCAATGGTCTGTTCTACAACTCGGACCGCTACGACCTGTCGGCCGTGGGCCGCATGAAGTTCAACCGCCGCATCGGCCGCGATGAACTGACCGGCGCCATGACCCTGTCGAACGAAGACGTGCTGGCCGTGATCAAGATCCTGGTGGAACTGCGCAATGGCCGCGGCGAAGTCGACGATATCGATCACCTGGGTAACCGTCGCGTACGTTGCGTGGGCGAACTGGCCGAGAATCAATTCCGCGCCGGCCTGGTGCGTGTTGAGCGCGCCGTCAAGGAACGCCTCGGCCAAGCCGAAGCGGACAACCTGATGCCGCACGACCTGATCAACTCGAAGCCGATTTCGGCCGCGATTCGCGAGTTCTTCGGTTCGTCCCAGCTGTCGCA
Organism: Janthinobacterium sp. PLB04; assembly: GCF_021165895.1. Taxonomy (NCBI): domain Bacteria; kingdom Pseudomonadati; phylum Pseudomonadota; class Betaproteobacteria; order Burkholderiales; family Oxalobacteraceae; genus Janthinobacterium; species Janthinobacterium sp. PLB04. The sequence continues at coordinate 657,763 of NZ_CP088968.1, forward strand.
GTTCATGGACCAAACCAATCCTCTGTCGGAAATTACCCACAAGCGCCGCGTATCGGCTCTGGGACCCGGCGGTCTGACACGCGAACGCGCCGGCTTTGAAGTGCGCGACGTGCATCCGACCCACTACGGCCGCGTCTGCCCGATTGAGACACCGGAAGGTCCGAACATTGGTCTGATCAACTCGCTGGCTCTGTATGCCCGCCTGAATGAATACGGCTTCCTGGAAACCCCGTACCGCAAGGTCGAAGGCTCCAAGATTACCGATCAGATCGACTACCTGTCCGCCATCGAAGAAGGCCGCTACATCATCGCTCAGGCGAATGCGACCATCAACGACGAAGGCATGCTGTCCGATGAACTGGTCTCGGCCCGTGAAGCCGGCGAAACCATCCTGGTCTCCCCGGAACGCATCCAGTACATGGACGTGGCGCCAGGCCAGATCGTTTCCGTCGCTGCCTCGCTGATTCCGTTCCTCGAACACGATGATGCAAACCGTGCATTGATGGGCGCCAACATGCAACGCCAGGCTGTGCCTTGCTTGCGTCCGGAAAAAGCGCTGGTCGGTACCGGTATCGAACGCACTGTTGCGGTCGACTCGGGCACCACCGTGCAAGCGCTGCGTGGCGGTATCGTCGATTACATCGATGCGGGCCGTGTCGTGATTCGCGTCAACGATGACGAAGCTACCGCTGGTGAAGTGGGCGTCGACATCTACAACCTGATCAAGTACACCCGTTCGAACCAGAACACCAACATCAACCAGCGTCCTATCGTGCAAGTGGGCGACCGTGTTGCCAAGCGCGACGTGATCGCCGACGGCGCATCGACCGACCTGGGTGAATTGGCTCTGGGCCAGAACATGACCGTGGCCTTCATGCCATGGAATGGTCTGAACTTCGAAGATTCGATCCTGATCTCGGAAAACGTCGTCAAGGACGACCGCTACACCTCGATTCACATCGAAGAGTTGTCGGTTGTTGCCCGTGACACGAAACTGGGCGCGGAAGAAATTACGCGCGACATCTCGAACCTGGCTGAAAATCAGCTGGCACGTCTGGATGAGTCCGGTATCGTCTACATCGGCGCTGAAGTACAAGCCGGCGATACCCTGGTTGGTAAAGTGACGCCAAAAGGCGAAACCCAGCTGACCCCGGAAGAGAAGCTGCTGCGCGCGATTTTCGGCGAAAAAGCATCCGACGTGAAAGATACGTCGCTGCGCGTGCCTTCGGGCATGATCGGTACCGTGATCGACGTGCAAGTCTTCACCCGTGAAGGCATCGTGCGCGACAAGCGTGCCCAGCAAATTATCGATGACGAACTGAAACGCTTCCGTCTGGATTTGAACGACCAGATGCGTATCGTTGAAGGCGATGCCTTCCAGCGTCTGGAAAAAATGCTGATCGGCAAAGTTGTCAACGGCGGCCCTAAAAAGCTGGCCAAAGGCGCCAAGATCACCAAGGATTACCTGGCCGATCTGGACAAATACCACTGGTTCGACATCCGCCCTGCGGACGACGATGCAGCGGTAGCGCTGGAAGCGATCAAGGAATCGATCAACGAGAAGCGTCACCAGTTCGATCTGGCCTTCGAAGAGAAGCGCAAGAAACTGACGCAAGGCGATGAGCTGCAACCAGGCGTGCAAAAAATGGTCAAGGTGTACCTGGCCGTGAAACGCCGCCTGCAGTCGGGCGACAAGATGGCAGGTCGCCACGGTAACAAGGGTGTGGTTTCCCGTATTGTTCCTGTGGAAGACATGCCATACATGGCCGACGGCACGCCAGCCGACGTTGTGCTGAACCCGCTGGGCGTTCCTTCGCGGATGAACGTTGGTCAGATTCTCGAGACTCACTTGGGCTGGGCTGCCAAGGGTCTGGGTATCCGCATCGGCGAAATGCTGAAGGCGCAAACCAAGGTCGAGCAAGTGCGCAAGTACCTGACGACGATCTACAACGACAACGGCCGTGCCGAAGAGCTGAACGACTTCGACGACGAAGAGATCATGAAGCTGGCGGAAAACCTGAAAAAAGGTGTTCCATTCGCCACGCCAGTGTTCGATGGCGCCAATGAAGAAGAGATCCGCCGCATGCTGGACCTGGCGTATCCGGACGACATCGCCAAGAACTTGGGCATGACCGCTTCGAAAAACCAGGTGACCATGTATGACGGTCGCACCGGTGAAGCGTTCGAGCGCAAGGTCACTGTCGGCGTCATGCACATGCTGAAACTGCATCACTTGGTGGATGACAAGATGCATGCGCGTTCGACCGGTCCTTACTCGCTGGTGACGCAACAGCCACTGGGCGGTAAAGCCCAGTTCGGTGGTCAGCGTTTCGGTGAGATGGAAGTCTGGGCACTGGAAGCGTATGGCGCGTCGTATGTCTTGCAAGAGATGTTGACCGTCAAGTCCGATGACGTGAATGGCCGTACCAAAGTGTACGAGAACCTCGTCAAGGGCGACCACGTGATCGACGCCGGCATGCCGGAATCGTTCAACGTGCTGGTCAAGGAAATCCGTTCGCTGGGTATCGATATCGACCTCGAACGCAACTAAACGACAGGCTTATTGACCCAATAAGCGTCATTTGGTTTGGGAAACACAAAGCCCGGCTGGGAAACCATGCCGGGCAATGTAGTCTCAGGAATATAGAAATTTAATCACCTCTGGAGTGATACATGAAAGCACTGCTCGATCTATTCAAGCAAGTACAGACCAACGAGACCTTCGATGCAATCAAGATCGGTCTCGCTTCGCCTGAGAAAATCCGTTCGTGGTCCTACGGCGAAGTCAAAAAGCCGGAAACCATCAACTACCGTACCTTCAAGCCTGAGCGCGACGGCCTGTTCTGCGCCAAGATCTTTGGCCCGATCAAGGATTACGAATGCCTGTGCGGCAAGTACAAGCGCCTGAAACACCGTGGCGTGATCTGCGAAAAGTGCGGCGTCGAAGTCACGCTGGCCAAGGTGCGCCGCGAGCGCATGGGCCACATCGAGCTGGCCTCGCCGACCGCCCACATCTGGTTCCTGAAATCGCTGCCGTCGCGTCTGGGCATGGTCCTGGACATGACCCTGCGGGACATCGAACGCGTGCTGTACTTTGAAGCATACGTCGTGACCGATCCAGGCATGACTCCGCTGAAAAAGTGCCAGATCATGTCGGAAGACGACTACGCCGCCAAGTACGAAGAGTACGGCGACGACTTCACCGCCTTCATGGGCGCCGAAGGTATCCGTGAACTGCTGCGCTCGATCGACATCCACCGCGATGCCGAAACCCTGCGCGTGGAACTGAAGGAATCGAAATCCGAAGCCAAGATCAAGAAATACGCGAAGCGCCTGAAAGTGCTGGAAGCGTTCCAACGTTCGGGCATCAAGCCTGACTGGATGATCATGGAAGTGCTGCCAGTGCTGCCGCCGGAACTGCGTCCGCTGGTACCGCTGGATGGTGGCCGTTTCGCGACCTCGGATCTGAACGATCTGTATCGCCGCGTCATCAACCGTAACAACCGTCTGAAACGCCTGATGGAGCTGCGTGCTCCAGAGATCATCACGCGCAACGAAAAGCGCATGCTGCAAGAAGCGGTCGATTCGCTGCTGGACAACGGCCGTCGCGGCAAAGCGATGACCGGCGCCAACAAGCGTCCGCTGAAATCGCTGGCAGAGATGATCAAGGGCAAGGGCGGCCGTTTCCGTCAAAACTTGCTGGGCAAACGCGTCGATTACTCCGGTCGTTCGGTCATCGTCGTGGGCCCGCAATTGAAACTGCATCAGTGCGGCTTGCCGAAACTGATGGCGCTGGAACTGTTCAAACCATTCATTTTCAATAAACTGGAACTGATGGGTCTGGCTACCACGATCAAGGCCGCGAAAAAGCTGGTCGAGATTCAAGAGCCGGTCGTGTGGGACATCCTGGAAGACGTGATCCGTGAACATCCGATCATGTTGAACCGCGCACCTACGCTGCACCGTCTGGGTATCCAGGCATTCGAGCCAGTCCTGATTGAAGGCAAGGCCATCCAGTTGCACCCGCTCGTCTGCGCCGCATTCAACGCCGACTTTGACGGTGACCAAATGGCGGTCCACGTTCCTCTGTCGATCGAAGCGCAGATGGAAGCACGCACCCTGATGCTGGCATCGAACAACATCCTGTTCCCATCGAACGGCGAACCGTCGATCGTTCCTTCCCAGGATATCGTGCTGGGTCTGTACTACGCGACCCGCGAAGCGATCAATGCGAAGAACGAAGGGATGATGTTCCCTGACGTGTCGGAAGTGATCCGCGCCTACGACAACAAGGAAGTCGAACTGACGACCCGCGTGACCGTGCGTATTACCGAATACCCGAAAAACGCCGAAACGGGCGAATTCGAGAAAACGGTTACCCGCTACGAAACGACGATCGGCCGTGCGATCCTGTCGGAAATTCTGCCAAAAGGCTTGCCGTTCTCCGTCCTGAACCGCGCGCTGAAAAAGAAAGAAATTTCCAAGCTGATCAACACGTCGTTCCGCAAGTGCGGCCTGCGCGCCACCGTGGTGTTCGCAGACAAACTGATGCAATCGGGTTTCCGCCTGGCGACACGCGCCGGTATCTCGATCTGCGTCGACGACATGCTGGTACCGCCTCAAAAAGTCACGCTGATCGCGACGGCCGAATCGGAAGTCAAGCAGATCGAACAGCAATACGCCTCGGGTCTCGTGACCGCCGGCGAGCGTTACAACAAGGTAGTCGATATCTGGGGCAAGACCTCGGATGAAGTTGGCAAGGCCATGATGGACCAGCTCAAAGTCGAAGACGTGATCCGCCGCGACGGCACCAAGTCGACGCAAGAATCGTTCAACGCCATTTACATGATGGCCGACTCCGGCGCGCGCGGTTCCGCAGCCCAGATTCGCCAGTTGGCCGGTATGCGTGGTCTGATGGCCAAACCGGATGGCTCGATTATCGAAACGCCGATTACCGCGAACTTCCGCGAAGGTCTGAACGTTTTGCAGTACTTCATTTCGACCCACGGCGCTCGTAAAGGTCTGGCCGATACGGCGCTGAAAACGGCTAACTCCGGTTACCTGACGCGTCGTCTGGTTGACGTGACGCAAGACTTGGTGGTGATCGAGGACGATTGCGGCACCATGAACGGCGCCGTCATGAAGGCACTGGTTGAAGGTGGTGAAGTCATCGAACCGTTGCGTGACCGTATCCTCGGCCGCGTGGTGGTGCATGACGTCGTCAATCCTGAAACCCAGGAAACGCTGTACGAAGCCGGCACGCTGATGGATGAAGACATGGTCGAAGAGATCGAGCGTCTGTCCATCGATGAAGTCAAGGTCCGCACGCCACTGACTTGCGACACGCGCTTCGGCCTGTGCGCCAAGTGCTACGGCCGCGACCTGGGCCGCGGCATGCTGGTCAACGCTGGCGAAGCCGTCGGTGTGGTGGCAGCGCAGTCGATTGGTGAGCCTGGTACCCAGCTGACCATGCGTACGTTCCACATTGGTGGTGCGGCATCGCGTGCAGCAGTGGCATCGTCGGTGGAAGCCAAGTCGAACGGTACCATCCGCTTCACGGCAACCATGCGTTACGTGACGAACGGCAAGGGCGCGCAAATCGTCATTTCCCGTTCCGGCGAAGTGCTGATCACCGACGACCATGGCCGTGAGCGTGAGCGTCATAAAGTACCGTACGGTGCGACCCTGATCGTCAAGGACGGCATGGTCATCAAGGCCGGTACGGCCCTGGCAACGTGGGATCCGCTGACCCGTCCGATCATTACCGAATACGCCGGTCAAGTGCGTTTCGAGAACGTCGAAGAAGGCGTCACCGTAGCCCGTCAGGTCGACGAAGTGACCGGTCTGTCCACCCTGGTGGCGATCGATGCGAAACGTCGCGGTTCGTTGACGAAAACGTTGCGTCCGCAAGTCAAGCTGATCAACGACGCGAACGAAGAAGTCAAGATCGCGGGCACCGAACACTCGGTGGCGATCGGCTTCCAGGTCGGCGCGCTGATCATGGTCAAGGACGGTCAACAGGTATCGGTTGGTGAAGTGCTGGCACGTATTCCTACCGAATCGCAAAAAACGCGCGATATTACCGGTGGTCTGCCACGCGTTGCGGAACTGTTCGAAGCGCGCTCGCCGAAAGATGCCGGTATGCTGGCGGAAGTCACGGGTACGGTTGCGTTCGGTAAAGAAACCAAGGGCAAGCAGCGTCTGGAAATCACGGACATGGACGGCAACAAGCATGAGTTCTTGATCACCAAGGACAAACAAGTGCTGGTGCATGACGGCCAAGTCGTGAACAAGGGCGAGATGATCGTGGACGGCCCGGCCGATCCGCAAGACATCCTGCGCCTGCTGGGTATCGAAGCGCTGGCACGTTACATCGTTGACGAAGTGCAAGACGTGTACCGTCTGCAAGGCGTGAAGATCAATGACAAGCATATCGAAGTGATCGTGCGTCAGATGCTGCGCCGTGTTCAGATCGTCAATGCCGGCGACACCAACTACATCGTTGGCGAGCAGGTTGAGCGTTCGGAACTGCTGGACGAGAACGATCGCATGGCCGTTGAGAACAAGATTCCAGCGACCTACGAAAACGTCTTGTTGGGTATTACCAAGGCATCGCTGTCGACCGATTCGTTCATCTCGGCCGCATCGTTCCAGGAAACCACCCGCGTGCTGACCGAAGCGGCGATCATGGGCAAGCGCGATGGTCTGCGCGGCCTGAAAGAGAACGTCATCGTCGGCCGCCTGATTCCTGGCGGTACGGGCCTGGCATTCCACCGCGCACGCAAAGAGAAAGAAGCGTGGGAAGTGGAAGAGCGTCAAGCACTGCTGCTGGCCGAGAAAGCCTCGATGGCTGGCGAAGCTGCCGAAGCGCTGCAGGACATCGAAACCCAGCAACACCACGGCGACGAAGCGTAATCTACGCTGCTAGCTGATGTAAAAAAGGCACCTTCGGGTGCCTTTTTTTATGCCCGCTGCTTGGCCGATAAAGCCACCCTGGCCGGTGAAACCACCGAAGATCTGCTGGCTATCGAAACCCGGCAACACCACGGTGACGAGGCGTAATCTTTATCAAGCAGCGTACAATTTTTAATTAATTGCAATCGCATGGATGTCGTCCGTTTTATTTCTCCGGGAATTTGTAATCATTTAATTGATGAAAGTTCCAGTTGGCCAGAAAAATTTATTACGTATGCTTTCAGCGGTCATTCGTTAATGATTTGATTTATTAAGTATATTCAACGCACTGTTGGCTCATAAGAACGGCACCAGGGAGAAATATCCTGGTGCCGTTTTTTTATATCCGTTACTGCGGCCTTCCAGCGCGCATGCAAACAGAAAGCAGCATCCAGGGACCCCATGGCGTCAGCAAGTCTGCAGTATCGATCGGCATTCTTTTTTGCTTGCATCGTAAAACACATAGACTGCGGCCTCGTCATGAAAATAGCCGTCCACCGCGAGCTGTCCCAGAAACACCAGCGGACCGTGCGCTTCGATGGGCCAGCTTGGCGCTTGCAGCCAACGGGGCGGCTTTTTCGCATAGCGGAACAATTCGAGCAGCTGCGCCCGCAGCCACTGCGTGCGTTCACTTTTTTTCGCATGTGGCGGTGCCTTGTCCAGCAGCGCCGTTACATAGGCCAGATCCACATCCAGCCACTTCGGCTGGGCCGCCAGCAACAGCTGGTGCAGCTGGGTCGGTTTTTCCGAGACGAATACCGGAATACCGGCGGCGCGCAAGAACTCAGCCAAGGCGCCCTGCGCATTCAGCACGTCCGCCGGATTTCGCAAGTCGAGCGATATCAGATAGTGATACAGCGTGTGCCCCGCATGCGCATACCTGGGCGCGGGCTGCGCCGACAAGAGGCGCTCCGTTTCCGCGTCTTGATATAGAAGGTGTTCAAAGGCCGCCGTATCGAGCTGCCCTTCGACAAACCCGACCACGCTGCTGGTGGCTGATGACATACAAGTGCTCCCCTGAAAGTACGGTTCGTCGACAAGCGCGGGTGTGAGGTGGACCGCCGGCTTTTTCAGATCGACGGGGGCCGCGCAAACCATGGCGATTATGCACGATGCCGTCAAGCAGCCACACTCTGTTGTCGCGGTGCAAAGCACGCTTGCCACGCCAATTTCCGGCGCGCTCATGCTAATATCTGGCACATGATTGCCCAAGCCCTGTTTACTCCCGCCCAGCAGAAATTGCTGGGACTGCTCTTTGTCCGCGTGAATGAAGGCTTTCACTTGAACGAGATCATGCGCTTGACGGGATTGGGCAGTGCGTCGGCGCAGCGGGAACTGCGCCGGCTGCATGAGTCCGGGCTGATCACGTCGGAGCGGATCGGTAATGTGCGGCGCTTCTGGCCCAACAAGGAAAGTCTCGTGTATCCGGAATTGAGCGGACTGGTGCAGAAGACCTTCGGCATCGTCGGCGTGCTCAGCATGACGCTGGCGCCCTTGCGTGCCCAGCTGCACCTGGCCTTCGTGTCTGGCGCCACGGCGAAGGGACAGGACATGCCTGGCAGCGCCATCGATTTGCTGCTGGTGGGCGAAGAAGCCAATTATGGCGATCTGTTGACGGGATTGGCCCCGGCCGAGCGAACCTTAAGGCGTAAAATCAATCCCAACTTATATACGCTGGCCGATTATCGCCGACGCCTGCGTGAAGGCCAGCCATTTCTGCTGCAGGTATTACAGCAGCCGAAGTTGTTTGTCATCGGCGATGAATCGCTATTGCAAGCGCTGGCTTTGCCAGAATCCTCAATGCAGACGAATGACATGCCATCTGTATTTTAAAGGCCGGGCCTGGCATTCAATTTTTAATGCATGACATTGTTGGCCAGGAAAATATCTGAGGCGGATTGATCGTATGATGAATAAACTACAGGCTTTCGGTTTAATTGTTTCCCAGGCGGTGCGCGGTGAATTAACATTTCCCACAAGTGTTAATTCCGCACTGCAATTGCAATTGGCCCTGGCTGAACCGGATTGCCATATCGACCATGCCATCAAACTGGTACTGGCCGAGCCCTTGCTGGCGGCGCGCACGGTCGCGTTGGCCAACTCGGCCGTGTACAGCCGCGGCGATGCGGCGCCCGTGACCAGCGTGCGCGCCGCCGTCATGCGTATGGGCTACCGCAATCTGTACGCGCTGGTGGCGGCCATGGTGGTGCGCCAGTTCGGCAGCAAGATCATCGACCCCATCCTGCGCCAGAAGGCGACGCAGCTGTGGGAGCACACGGCCCACGTGGCGGCGCTGGCGCACGTGCTGGCCCGCCGCGTGACGCACGTCGATGCCGACACGGCGCTGTTCGCCGGCATAGTGCATGAGGTGGGCGGTTTTTACCTGCTGTCGCGTGCCGATGAATTCCCCGGGCTGCTCGATGACGATGCGGATCACTGGATGGAGTCCGCCGAAGAGATCATTTCCCGCGAAGTCATGAAGAAGCTGCTGATCCCGGCGGCCGTGAGCGAGGCCATCGAAGGCTTGCGCGATGGCTTGCTATCGATCCCGCCCGATTCCCTGCTCGATACCTTGTTGTTGGCCAAGCAACTGTCGCCCGTGCCGTCGCCCTTGCAGGTGACGTACGTGGAAATGCTCACCCCATCCGATTCCGTCATCGATTTCATTATCGACAACGAGACCCTGCAAAGCATCCTGGCCGAATCGGCCGAGGAAGTGCGCTCGATGAGTGCGGCGTTGCTGGTGTAGTCTCAAACGCTCAGGCGAAAAAAACGGCAACCCCGTCAAGGGCTGCCGTTTTGCTTTCAGGTGCGGTCGCTTACTTCTGCTGCGCGATCCACCGGTCGACCTTGGCTTCCAGCAGTTTCAAAGGCAGGGTGCCGTCGCCGAGCACCACTTCGTGGAACTTCGGCAGGCTGAATTTGTCTCCCAGCGCTTGCTGCGCGCGCTGGCGCAGTTCGACGATCTTCAGCGAACCGATCTTGTAGCCCAGGGCCTGGCCGGGCCACGCCATGTAGCGCTCCGTCTCGCTTTTCGCCACGGCGTCATAGCCGAGGGTGTCGCGCATGTACTTGATCGTCTGTTCGCGCGTCCAGCCCTTGGTGTGCAAGCCCGTGTCCACCACCAGGCGCACGGCGCGCAGCATCTCGTCGTTCAAATGGCCGAAATACTGGGCCGGATCCTCGAACAGGCCCATTTCCTTGCCCAGGGTTTCCGCATACAGGGCCCAGCCTTCCGTGAAGGCATTGTTGCCGCCAAAACGGCGGAAGTTCGGCAAGTCCATCTCTTGCACCAGCGCCAGGTGGAAATGGTGGCCAGGTTTGCCTTCGTGCAGGAACAAGGTGGTCATGCCCGTGTCGCCATACAGTTTTGGATCGGTGACGACGGACCAGAACACGCCGGGGCGCGAACCGTCGGCGGCCGGCGCCGTGTAGTGGTCGGCGGCCGTGTCGCGGCTCAGTTCAGGCTCCAGGCGCAAGTCCAGCGGCGCCTTCGGCACCAGGGTGAACAGGGCGGGCAATTTGCTGTCGAGCAGCACGTTCAGCTTGCGGTAGACGTCGAGCACTTCCTGTTCCGTCTTGAACGGGCGGTATTTTGCCTGTTCCGACACCCACACGGGCAAGCCGGCGGCCGGGCCGTTGTAGCCCATCTTCGGGCCCACGATCGCATATTGTTCCTGGATGCGCGCCACTTCCTTCAAGCCGATGGCGTGGATCTGCTCCGGCTTCAAATCCGTGGTGGTGCTGCTGGCCACGCGCGCCTGGTACCAGGCAGCGCCATCGGGCAGGGCGCTCCAGCCGCTGCTCGCGCGGCCGGCCGGCAGGTAATCGCGTTCCATGAAGGTGGCCAGGCGCTGCAGCGCAGGCATCAGTTTGGCCCCGATGATGACGGTGTAGGTTTGCGTCAGGCGCGCCTTGTCCGCGTCGGAAAAGCTGGCCGGCAAGTTCTTGATCGGCGTGTAATAGACGCTGTCCTGCGGCGTGGCGCTGACGAGTTTTTTAAATTGCGGCAGGGCCGACTCCGTCAGCGCCTTCGGCAGCACGATGCCCTTTTGCATGCCGACTTTCATGTTGGCGATGGCTTGGTCTATCCAGCCCGGCAACTGGCCAATACGGCTCAGGTAAGCGTCATACTCCTTGACCGTGGTCAAAGGCTGCGATGCCTCGCCGCCCGCATAGTTGGCCAGGGTGACGGGCATGCTGTCCATCTGGTTCAAGGGTAGCAGGTATTCGGGAAAGCGCTCGAAGCTCAGTGCTGTCGCCAGTTCATAGTCGAGGATATCGTAGTTGATCTGGTCCTGGTGCGACAGCTGTGCGCGGGCAATGCTGCGCAGGGTCTTCTGGTACTGGCGGTACAGCGCGAACTGTTTCGCGCGCGCGGCGGGCACGATGGCCGAGCCCAGCTGGTCGTCAAAACGGTTGTCGCCGCTCTCGGTGGCATTGATCGGCTCGAAACGGGCCAGCGCATCGTAGTACTGATCGGCCACGACCTGCAATCGCTGCTTGGCTTGCGGCGCGCTGACGGCGACGGTTTTGGTAGCGGGCTGGGCCGCTTGCGCCATGGGCGCATGGGCGAGCAACAGGGAGATGGCCAGGGTGCCGAGGGTGCCGGCGGCAATACGATGCTTCATGCGCGATGTCCTTTGTAAGGAAGGAGAATGAACGGAGGCGTAGCGAGGTCGGGGTGGCCGGTCGCGATGGAACAGCCGGGGCGTAAGCATACGCGATTGCCCAGTGCGTTTGGACAAATTATTGGGGAGGAATGTTGCTATTTGTCCGTTGGCGCGACCACGGCTTTCATCGCCTGCCAGTGCTGGCTGTTCAAGGGGACGCAGGCGGGGCAGGGCGTGGCGGCGATCAGGCTGCGGATCTGCTGCGCGCGCGCCGCCGTCTGCGGGTGAGAGGAAATCCATCCCGGCACGCTGGCCTTGTCCTTGTCGTCGAGCTTCTGGAAAAAGCGCAGCATGCCGTCGGGACGGATCTGTGCGCGCTGCAAGGCAAGCAAACCCAGGCGGTCCGCCTCTTCCTCCATGTCGCGGCTGAAATACAGGGTGCCGGCCTGGTGCGCCAGCATGGCGGCCACGGCGCTGATGTCGCCGATGGTCACGCCCACCAGGGCGCCCCAGCCCAGGCTGCTGATCATTTGCCGCAGCGAATGGCGTTGCTCCACATGCTGCACTTCATGCGCCAGCACGCCGGCCAGTTCGCCCGGGTCGGCTGCCTGGCGCAGCAAGCCTGTATGCACGACGATGATGCCGCCCGGCATGGCAAACGCGTTGACCGTGTCGTCCTGCTTGGCCAGCCAGCGGTACTGGTAGCGCGAACCGGCCGTCAGCTTGCGGCCGATCTCCTGCACCGTCTGCTGCGCCACGCCGCTTTCGCTGATGCCGCCCTGCGCGCGCACTTGCGACAGGGCCAGTTCGCCCAGCTGCTTTTCCGTCGACAAGGGGATCCATCCCGCCAGCGCGCCGACGGCATGGCCGCCTTGCCACCACAGCAGGGCGGCGGCGACGACGGCCGCGCCCGTCAAGCCGGCCAGCCAGCCCGATACTTGCCGCCGGTTGCGCTGGCGCTCGCCCCACAGGCGCTGCAGTTGCGGCTGCAGCGCGGCCGGCGCTTCTTTTAGCACGATGGCGATGTCGTCCGCTGTCAGCGGCTTGAGCGAGGCTTGCCGGCCTTGTCCGTCGAGCCAGTTCAGGAACAGTTCCGGTCCGTCGACACCGCCCACGCTGACGACCAGCTGCGTCACATCGACAGTGGAGCCGGGTGCATCGATGGCCAGCTGGCTGCCGAAGAAGTGCGCGCTGACGGCCGTGCCGGCGGAGCCGCCATCGGGGCCAGCCAGCAGTGCCTGGAATGGCGTCATGCCACCGCCTCGGCAAAGCGGCTTTCGTACAGGGCCGCCATCAGGTCGGACTGGCTGATGATGCCGGCCAGGCGCTCTTCATCGTCGAGGATGGGAATGTGATGGTAGCCGGCATCGGCCATCAGGGGCACGAGGTCGATGATGGGCGTGCCCAGGCGGGCCGTGTGCGGCGACGGCGTCATCAGCTGGCCCACCACTTCCGGTTTGTCGCTGTGGGACAAGCCGCTGCGCTGCAGCAGGCCGCGCAGGCGCTGGCGCATGTCCTGATAATCGTCGAGGCCGCCGTGGCGCAGGAAATCCGTCTGCGTGATGATGCCGATGACGCGGCGCGCCCGGTTCAGCACGGGCAGGGCGCCCACCTGATGCTCGCGCATGGTGCGCCAGGCAACATCGAGCGGCGTGCCGAATTCCACGCTGAGCACGTCTTTCGACATGATGTCGGCGCAGGTGACGACGCCGAAGCGGCGCTGGTAGGCGCGCATTTCCGTTTGCAGGAAGATGGCCTGCAAGTCGTCGCGGCTGATGTCGAGCACTTCGCTGTGCTGGCGCAGCACGGCATCGAGGTCGTCCGGCGAAAAGCCCAGGCGGTTGCTGGGCACCTCATCCTTGGTGTCGTGCGGATGCGGCGCCACCAGTTGCTGGATGTGCGGGTAGCGGCGCCCCGTCAGGTTGTTGTACAGCACGGCGCAAGCGACCAGCACGGCGGAATTGAACAGCACGGTGATGAAGACGAATTCAAAGCCGGCTGCATGCACGCTGGCGCCGCCAACTACCGTGGTCAGAGCGACGGCGCCGCCCGGCGGATGCAAACAGCGCAGGGCAAACATGGCGCCGATGGCCAGGCAGGCGGCCAGCGCCGCCACACCCACGCTGGGGCCCAGCCATTTCACGCAGGCCATGCCGACCAGGCCGGAGACGACATTGCCACCCACCACGGACCACGGTTGCGCCAGCGGGCTGGCCGGCAGGCAGAACAGCAGGACGGCCGAGGCGCCCATGGGTGCGATCAGGTAGACGCTGGCGCTGTCGGGGGCCAGCAGGAAATGGCAGATCAGGCCCGTCAGCAGCAAGCCGCAGATGGCGCCCGCGCAGGCGCGTAATTGTTCGCGGCGGCTGCCGTTGTTCGGTTGCGGCAGCCAGCGTGCCAGGAAAGAAGTCGTCATGGGGGAGGGCGCGTTCGGGCCGCGTTGCTCAGTGTGAGCCCCATATTATCCCATGCGTTCCATTTCGCTGCCTGCCGGCATTAATCCTCGGCGCAGACGGCCTGCAAGCCATGCTGCGCCAGCAAGTTCTTGGCGGCCTCGACGCTGGACGGCTCCGGCTTGCTGCTGGCGCAGGCATAGATGTCATTGAGGACCGTCTCAGCATCCTTGTGCGTGACGGCGGCCATCAGCTCGGCCAGGTTGCGGTCGGAAAAGTGGTCATACAGCAGGGCCAGCACGGCGAAATACGCCGTGTCTGGCATGCCGCCGGAATAGGCGCTGCGCAGCATGCGCGCGGCGCCGGACAAAGTCGGGGGCAGGGTATCTGGCGTGCTCAAGCGGCTTCTCCTTGGCGGTGCTTATATGTTTTCCGCATAAGCACAGTGCAATTAAATGGTGGATATTTCCTACAAGCAGGCATATTCTAGACAATCACGCCCGCTGGCAGTTGTTCAGCTGGCCTTACGATTTCTCTCAGGAGCCCCGCATGCGCGTTTCCCGTTTCGTTTCCCTTTTCTTTGCCAGCCTGCTGCTTGCCGGCACCGCCGTTGCCGCCGCCCCCACACCGGGCAACCCTGTCGCCACGCCGCATTTGCCGTACAACGCGGCGGCCGACGCCAAGGCCGACGTGGCGCGCGCGCTGGCCGAGGCCAAGACGGCGCACGTACCTGTCTTGCTGATCTTTGGCGCGAACTGGTGCGAGGATTGCCGCGCGCTGGACAAGGCCTTGAAGGAAGGCAAGAACGCCGAGTTGATGCAACAGCAGTTCAAGGTCGTCAAGGTCGACGTGGGTAACTTCGACCATAACCTCGATGTGGCGCAAGCCTATGGCAATCCGCTCAAGAAAGGCATCCCCGCTGCCGTGCTCGTATCGAGCGACAACAACCAGGTGCTGTACGCCACCAAGGGCGGCGAACTGGCAAATGCCCGCCGCATGAGCGAAAGCGGCATTTATGATTTCTTCAAGCAAGCGGCGAGCGTGAAGTCACCTGCCCTGTAATTTCCTTAAAACTCTTCCCACGCATCGCTGGCCGGCACTTTCGGGCGGGGCGGTGTGGGCAGCATGGGCTTGTGCGCCGGCGGCTGCGGTGCCACATGCCCGCTTTCTTCCAGCTTGAAGACGCTGACCACCTGCGCCAGCCTGCCCGCCTGATCCTGCAAGGATTGGGCCGCTGCCGCCGCTTCTTCCACGAGGGCCGCGTTTTGCTGGGTGGCGTCATCCATCTGCGTGACAGTGGCATTGACTTGCGCGATGCCCTGGCTTTGCTCCTGGCTGGCCGAGGCGATTTCGCCCATCAGGTCGGCGACTCTCTGGACGGAGACGACGATGTCCTGCATGGTGGCGCCGGCCGAGTCAACCAGCTTGCTGCCCGCTTCCACCTTGCTTCCCGAGTCGACGATCAAGTCCTTGATTTCCTTGGCCGCCTGGCTTGACCTCTGCGCCAGGTTGCGCACCTCAGTCGCCACCACGGCAAAGCCGCGGCCCTGTTCGCCCGCGCGGGCCGCCTCGACCGCCGCATTCAGCGCCAGGATATTGGTTTGAAAGGCAATGCCGTCGATCACGCCGATAATGTCGGCGATCTTGCGCGAACTCTCCGTAATCGCGCCCATCGTTTGCACGACTTGCCCGACCACTTCACCGCCCTTGACGGCGTGGCTCGACGCCGACACCACCAGCTGATTGGCCTGGCGCGCATTGTCCGCGTTCTGTTTCACCGTCGATGTCAGTTCTTCCATGGCTGCCGCTGTTTCTTCCAGGCTCGATGCCTGGGCTTCCGTGCGCGCCGACAGGTCGAGGTTGCCCGACGCGATCTGGCTCGATGCGCTGGCAATGGCCCCGGTACTGTCGCGAACTTCGCGTATCGTCACGTTCAGCGATGCGACGAAGCGGTTGAAGGCGGCGGCCAGTGCACCGACCTCGTCTTCCGATTCGACAGGCATGCGGCGGCTCAGGTCGCCATTCCCGCTGGCGATCTCGCTGAGCATGTCGGCCGCCCGCGCGACGGGGGCGGCGATGGCGCGGCTGATGACATAAATGATGAGCAGGGCGATGCCGCCACCGACCAGGCCGGCGATCAGGGCGGCGATCAGGGCCGATCGCGTGACATTGCCCAGCACTTCCGCTTCCGGTACTTCAGCCATCACATACAGATTCAATTCCGGCACGAAGGAAGCGGCGACGAACTGGCGTCCCGCGGGCGTATCGTAGATGGCGTACGCGTATTTTTTGCCCGTCAACAGGCTCTGGCTCAGGGTATCGCTAAAGCCCGGTAAATCCTTGAGTTGATGCTTGCCATCGGCCAGGGCGGTGTCGCGGTGCACCAGCAGCACGCCGTTGGCGCGCGCCAGGTAGACATGGCCCGTCTGGCCGATCTTGTAGCTGCGGATGGTGTCGGCCAGCGCATTGATGGACAGGCCCAGGCCGGCCGCGATCTGCTTGCCGCCCGCCGTCTGGCCACGCGCATTCAGGTACAACATCAGGTCGCTGGAGTTTTCCGCCTTGTCGATATCGAGCGTATAGGCCTTGTCGCCGGCCAGCAAGCCATAAAACCACTGGTCGGCCGCCTGGTTCTTGTCCAGGGTGCGCAGCAAGCCGTCCGTGGTGAAGTATTTGCCCGTGCTGGCGGAAGCCCAGTTGATCGAGGCCGCCTTGTTCTTTTCCTTGACCACGCTGGCGTAGCGCTGGAAGGTGGCGATGCCGCTGTCGGGCAAGCCAGCGTCTTCCCAGTCTTGCAGGTAGACATCGTTGGCCATGGTCTGCACCACGGACAGCGGCTGGCTGATCTGGCGCAGCACGTCGTTGCGGATCTCGCCCACTTGCGCCGGCAATTCCTGGCTGACGACGCGTTCGCGCACGTAGTCGCTGCTCATGCGCACGCTGAGGAAGGACGAGATCGCCATGAAGAGCAGCAGGCACAAGCCCATGCTGAACAGGAGTTTTTTCTGGATGGAGAGGCGGCGGAGCAGAGACATGGAGGACCTTGGATGGTGGCCTGCACAAGGTGCAGAAAAGCGGGCAGACAAGCGGACAGTATACCGGCCGCGCTGCGCGTCCCGCCGCACCATTGCTGCTTTTCGTTCATTTATGTTGCATTGCAGCAACGTGATTTTCCACGTCCGCCCGGCGTGGATGGAAAACGCTTCAGGCAGGCAAGCCGTGGGCGATCAATTCCAGCGGCAATTCCGTGCTGCATTTGATCTGTTCCATGGAAAAGGCGGAGGACACGCCCGTCAGCTGCACGGCCTTGATGAGCTTTTTATAGAAGGTATCGTAGCCCTTGATGTCGGTGGTGACGACTTTCAGCAGGTAGTCGATATCGCCGCTCATGCGGTGGAATTCCTGTACTTCCGGCAAGACGATGACGGCGGCGGCAAAGCGGCGCAGCCATTTCTCATCGTGCTGGCCCGTGCGCACGCTGACGAAGACGGTCACGGGCAACCCCACTTTTTGCCGGTTGACGATGGCCACGCGGCTCTCGATATAGCCCTCTTCCTCCAGCCGCTTGACCCGCTTCCAGCACGGCGTGCTGGACAGACCGATCTTTTCGCTGAGGGCGGCGATCGACAGGGTACCGTCCTGCTGCAGGGCTGCGAGGATGGCGCAGTCGAATTTGTCGAGCGAGGTGTTTGGTGAATTCATTTTATTATTCCGGTTTTTATGGCATGAACATGCTGCATAGTACCGTAGTTGCAGTGTCTTTTGGCATATCTTCACGGGTGCAGGCCGGTAGACTATCCATATGTTTCAGCCGCTTGCTCTGCCCCCTTTTTAGCTGCGCCCTTTTATAGAATACTCAGACTGCCATCATGAAAGAAATCTACCTCGACAGCAATGCCACCACCTGCGTGCTGCCCGCCGCCGTTGCCGCCGCCCGGCAAGCGATGGAGCAGGGCTATGGCAATCCCAGCAGCACTCATGCCACGGGATTGCAGGCCAAGGCCATGATGGATGGCGTGCGCCAGCGCGCCGCCCGCTTGCTGGGCGTGGGCGACGGCCGGTTGATGTTCAATAGCGGCGCCACCGAAGGTATCCAGACGGCCGTGCTGTCCGCCCTGTGCGCGCTGCGCGAACGGCGCGATGCGGGCAAGCGCATCGGCAGCCTGCTGCTGTATGGCGCGACCGAGCACAAGGCCGTGCCGGAAAGCCTGGCGCACTGGAACCGTTTATTGGGCCTGAACCTGGAAGTGCGCAAGCTGCCTGTCGATGCGCAAGGGCGCCACGATCTGCAGGCCCTGGGCGCGCTGATCGGCGATGCGGCCATGCTGTGCACGATGGCGGCGAATAATGAAACGGGCGTCGTCAGCGATTTGTCCGCCATCGCCCAGTTGCTGCAGGAACGGGGCGCCGACGCCTACTGGATGGTCGATTGCGTGCAGGCGCTGGGCAAGCTGAAACTGAACCTGGCCGCCACGCGCATCGATTACGCGCCGTTTTCCGGCCACAAGCTGTATGCGCCCAAGGGCATCGGCATGCTGTACGTGCGCGCCGGCGCGCCGTTTACGCCACTGATGATGGGCGGCGGCCAGGAAGGTGGCCTGCGCTCGGGCACGGAAAACATGGCCGGCATCGCCGCGCTGGGCGCCGTGCTGGCCGCGCTCGACGATGGCAAGACCTTCCGCAGCCACGCCGACCTGGCCGCTTTCCGCGAGCAGCTGGTGGCCAGCCTGGAACGGGCTTTTCCCGGCATCGTTTTCAATATGCCGTTCGACTTGTCCTTGTCGACGACGCTCAATTTTTCCGTGCCGGGCCTGTCCTCAAAAGAGCTGCTGGACCTGTTCGACGCGGCGCGCGTGCGCGTCAGTTCGGGCAGCGCCTGCTCCGCCGCCAAGGCGCTCCCCAGCTATGTCCTCGAAGCGATGCATGTGCCGCAATGGCGCGCCAGCTCGGCCATCCGTCTGTCGTTCGGCCCCCTGATCGACGCGGCGACGATTGCCGCTGCCTGCGCGCGCATCGAGCGCTGTGGCGAGGCCCTGCGCAGCAGCTGTCTGCTGCCGTCGGCGCTGGCGCCATCGCCGCAGGACGGCGCGCAGGACGGCATAATCCAGCTGAGCGTGGATGGCCAGTGCACCTGGCTGATCAGCGACGCTGCCAGCGCCAGTTGTGTCGTCATCGATCCAGTCGCCGCGCTCGTGCCGCGCCTGGCCGCCTTCATCCGCTGCCAGCAGCTGGCCTTGTGCGCCATCGTGCACACGGCGCCGCCAGCCGACCATGGCGTGGCGCGCCTGGCATTGCTGCAGGAACTCGCCATCGAGCAGGTGGGGCGCATCGATATCGACGGTGAGCTGGCACTGGGCAAGCAGCGCCTGCGCCGCGTCGAGTGTGGTGAAAACCATGTGTACCTGCTCGATCAGCGCTTCGCCTTCATCGGCAACCTGGCGCCCGAGGCGCTGGCGCCCCTGCTGGATGTGGCGCTGCTGACGCAAGGCACCGTGCTGTGCGCATCAGGCGACGACGGCAGCATTTGCGGCACCGTACGCAGCGTGCAGGAAGGTATCGTGCCTGCCGCCGAACTGCAGCTCGATGCGGCCGCCTTGCCCGCCTTCCTGCGCCAGCATCCCGACGCCATCCTTGTCGACGTGCGCGAAGCGTATGAACACGCGGCTTGCGCCGGCACGGTATTCGAGGGCTGCGCCGTGCACAGCGTACCGCTGAGCCGCCTGGCGGGCCAGGTAGCCGCGTGGCTGCAGCAGCCGCAGCGCCCGCTGGTCTTTTTCTGCCGCAGCGGCAACCGCAGCGCGCGCGCCGCCGCCTGCCTGTGCCGCCTCGGTCACGGCGCGGCATGGCAACTCAACGGCGGCATGGCGATGGCGGAGGCGACGCGCCACCCGCTGGCCATCGCTGCCTGAGCGGTTTGAACTTTCTTCCGTGAAATATTGCGCCGTGCCATCATTGGCACGGTGCTGCTACTCATTTCCCTCTGTTCATTTCCTCCAGGAATTTTTCTCCCGTTTTACTCGCTGATTTCTTTGCCGGCACGCCCCTAAAGCGCCGGGTATGTACGCTAGCGCACGGTCTTGCGCACAGGGCGCCCCTACGATGAAGTTCAGAAAATCTCCCTATACCCTGAGATTCGTCGCAACGCTCCGGCGCTTCGCTTTCCGTCTTCGCCAGTGTCCGATCGTGTTCTTCAGACTGGGCCAGCGTGACGGCGGCCGCTGGCTGCCTGCGCGCACCTAGCGAGGCCAAGTTGAAAGAGTACACAGCAGTTGTCACGCAGCAGATCAAGGAACAGATTTCCAAAGTCAGGGAAATCTTCCGCGACCATTCCCTCGCACCGGACACCTTCGACGCCGCGCGCGACGATGCCTTGCCCCTGCGTTCCGAATTATTCAGCGCCATCCAGATGGCCGCCCACGGCAAGCACGTGGCCGCCGGCCATGCGGTAGGTCGGCATCATGGCCGCGACCGCCTGCTGGCGCGCCTGGCCGACAATGCGGCCCTGATCACGGCTACCGTCAACGAGCTGACGGCCACGGTGAAAAGCGGGCGCCAGGTCACGCCCGCCTCGGAATGGCTGCTCGATAATTTTTACCTGATCGAAGAGCAGATCCGCACCACGCGGCGGCATTTGCCGAAGAACTACAGCAAGGAGCTGCCACGGCTGACCTCTGGGGCGGATGCCGGCTGTCCGCGCGTGTACAAGATCGCGCTGGAAATCATCTCGCATGGCGATGGCCGCGTCGACCTGGAAAACCTGTGCCACTTCGTCGAGGCGTACCAGGACGTGGCCACCTTGACCCTGGGCGAGCTGTGGGCCGTGCCCATCATGCTGCGTCTGGCCCTGATCGAAAACCTGCGCCGCGTCGCCGTACGCGTGGCCGATGACCGCATGCAGCGCGACCTGGCCAATACCTGGGCCGACCAGATGACGGAGATCGCCGAGCGCAATCCCAGCGGCTTGATACTGCTGGTGGCAGACATGGCACGTTCGAATCCGCCGATGACCAGCGCCTTCGTGGCCGAATTGTCGCGCCGCCTGCAGGGACAGAGTTCCTCGCTGACCCTGGCGCTATCGTGGCTGACGCACAAGCTGGCCGAGTCGGGCCTCACCATCGAGCAGCAGATCCAGTCCGAGATCGGGCAGCAGGCGGCCGACCAGGTGTCGATCGCCAACAGCATCGGCAGCCTGCGTTTTCTCGGCACCATGGATTGGCAGGAATTCGTCGAAACCATGAGCGTGGTCGAGCAGACCCTGCGCCTGGACCCGGCCGGCACGTATGGCTTGATGGATTTCGCCACGCGCGACAGCTACCGCCACGCCATCGAGCGCATCGCCAAGCGCAGCGCGCGCAGCGAAGTGGAGGTGGCCGAGATGGTGGTGCAACTGGCGCACACGCACGGCAACGGCAATGACGCGCGCCGCGGCCACATCGGCTTTTACCTGGTGGGGCGCGGCGTGCTGGTGCTGGAAAAGCAGGCCGGCGCCAGGCTGCCTTTCATCGAGGCGCTGCAGCATACGGCGCGCGCCGCGCCGCTGGCCGTCTACCTGGGCGCGATCTCGTTCCTGACCCTGGCGACGAGCGCCTTGCTGCTCGAGCGCGCCGTGCGCCATGGCGTGCAGGGCTGGCCCCTGGCGGCGCTGGGTGCGCTGGCGCTGCTGGGCAGCAGCCAGCTGGCCGTGGCCGTGGTGAACTGGCTGGCGACCCTGATGACGTCGCCGCACCCGCTGCCGCGCATGGATTACCAGGCCGGCATTCCATCGGATGCGCGCGGCATGGTCGTCGTGCCGACCCTGATCTACAGCCAGGAAAACGTGGCGGCCCTGTGCGAGGCGCTGGAAGTGCGTTATCTCGCCAACCGCGATCCGAATTTGCGCTTTTGCCTGCTGACCGACTTCGTCGACGCGGAAGCGCAAACGATGCCGGGCGACGAAGCCCTGCTGCGCCAGGCGCAGGAGACCATCCGTGGCTTGAACGAGAAATACCGCGTGGAGGGCGTGGCGGCCAAGGAAAACGGCGACCCGGCCGACCCGGAACAGCTGGGCCAGGTGGGGCCGTTCCTGCTGCTGCACCGTCCGCGCCTGTGGAATTCGCAGCAGAATGCGTGGATGGGGCAGGAGCGCAAGCGCGGTAAATTGTCCGACCTGCACGCATTTTTGCGGGGCGGCGCGCGCGACAAATTCTCGCTGGTGGAAGGCGAGTTGCGCGGTCTGCGCACGATCAAATACGTGATCACGCTCGACACGGATACGCAGCTGCCGCGCGACGCGGCACGCGAATTCATCGCCACCATGATGCACCCGCTGAACCGTCCCGTACTGGACGCGGCCGGCACGCGCGTGGTGGCCGGCTACGGCATCTTGCAGCCGCGCGTGGCCGTGGCGCTGCCCAGCGCCAACGCCTCGCGCTACGAGCTGCTGTGCGGCGGCGAGCCAGGCATCGACCCCTACACGCGCACCGTGTCGGACTTGTACCAGGACGTGTTCTATGAAGGCTCCTTCATCGGCAAAGGCATCTATGACCTCGACATGTTCGAGCGCGTGCTGGGCCAGCGCCTGCCCGACAATAAAATCCTCAGCCACGATTTGCTGGAAGGCTGCTACCTGCGCGCCGGCTTGCTGAGCGACTCG
The DNA here is from genome assembly GCF_021165895.1 of Janthinobacterium sp. PLB04. NCBI lineage: Bacteria > Pseudomonadati > Pseudomonadota > Betaproteobacteria > Burkholderiales > Oxalobacteraceae > Janthinobacterium > Janthinobacterium sp. PLB04. Next base: position 680,355 of record NZ_CP088968.1, read on the forward strand.
CAGCTGTACGAGGAATATCCGGCCCGCTATGACGCCGACGTGAGCCGCCGCCAGCGCTGGATCCGCGGCGACTGGCAGCTGATCGGCTGGCTGCTGGGCCGGGTGCCGGGCCGCGCCGGCAAGCGCGAACGCAATCCTTTGTCGATGCTGTCGCTCTGGAAGCTGTTCGACAACCTGCGCCGCAGCGTCGTGGCGCCGGCCACCACCTTGTCGCTGCTGCTGGCGTGGGGCTTCCTGCCGCAGGTGGCATTCTGGAGCGCGGCCGTGCTGGCCATCATCTTCCTGCCGCCCGTGTTTTCAGCCCTGTACGATTTGCTGCGCAAACCGCGCGACACCCTGTGGCGCCAGCACCTGGCCGCCTTCGAGCGGCGCTGCGGCGTGCAGTTTTCGCACGCCATGCTGACCCTCGTCTTCCTGCCGTATGAAGCGTGGATCAGCCTGGACGCCATCGTGCGCACCCTGTGGCGCCTGGGCGTGTCGCACAAGCACTTGCTCGACTGGCGCGCGTCGAACCTGCATGTATCGTCGGGTTCGCAGGCCGACAGCTGGCGCGCCATGTGGTGCTCGCCCGCGCTGGCGCTGGCCGCCTTCGGCGCCTTGCTCTACTGGCGTCCCGAGGCCTTGCCCGCCGCCGCCGTGGTGCTGCTGCTGTGGCTGGCCGCACCCGCCATCGCCTGGTGGATCAGCCGCCCCATCGAGCGTGCCGTGGCGCGCCTGTCGGCCGAGCAGGGACGCTTCCTGCATGGCGTGGCGCGCAAGACCTGGGCCTATTTCGATACCTTCGTCGGGCCGGACGACCACTGGCTGCCGCCCGATAACATGCAGGAGCATCCGAACCTGGTGGTGGCGCACCGCACCTCGCCGACGAATATCGGCCTGGCGCTGCTGGCCAATTTGACGGCCTACGATTTCGGCTACCTCACCCTGGGCCAGTTGATCGAGCGCAGCCGCGCCACCCTGCACAGCATGGGTGAGCTGGAACGTTTCCAGGGCCACTTCTATAACTGGTACGACACGCAGACCCTGAAGGCGCTGCAGCCGATGTACATCTCGACGGTCGACAGCGGCAACCTGGCCGGCCATCTGCTGACCTTGCAGCCGGGACTGGTGGAACTGTATGACGCCCCGATCATCGGCGCGCAGGTGGTGCAGGGCATCCGCACGACGGCGCAGGTGCTGCAGGAATTCATCGCCGCCGAAGGCGAGAGCAAGGCCATGCGCGAGAGCATGAGCCTGCTGCAGGCGCAGGCCGCGCCCGCCAGCCTGGCCGAATGGCATGCCTATCTCGCCGCCGCGAATGGCGCTGCCGAGGCGCTGCTGTCGCTGACCTTGCAAAGCGAGGATGGCGAGCTGTCCATGTGGAGCGGTGCGCTGGCGCGCCAGTGCCGCGCGGCGCTGGCCGAGTTGCTGCAGCTGACGCCATGGGCGGCGCAGGCGGGCGTCGATCCTGCGTGGCTGCGCGTGCCGACCCTGCGCGAACTGGCCAACCTGGAAACATCGGAAGGCACGCCTTCGGAGCTGGCCGCCTTGCTGGCGCAGGGCCGCGAACAGGCGGGTCGCCACATGCGCGATATCGCCCACGCGGCGGGCCAGGCGCGCGACTTCGCGCAGATCGAGTACGCGTTCCTGTACAACCCATCGACAAAACTGCTGGCCATCGGCTACAACGTCAGCGAGCGGCGCCTGGACCCCAGCTACTACGATTTATTGGCTTCCGAAGTGCGCCTGGCCAGCTTCATCGCCATCGCCCAGGGCCAGCTGCCGCAGGAGCACTGGTTCGCCCTGGGCCGCCAGCTGTGCATGGTGGCCGGCCAGCCCGTGCTGCTGTCGTGGAGCGGCTCGATGTTCGAGTACCTGATGCCGCTGCTGGTGATGCCGAACTACCCGAATACCCTGCTTGACCAGACCTACCACTCCGTCATCGAGGCGCAGATCGACTATGGCCGCCAGCGCGACGTGCCATGGGGGATTTCCGAATCCGGCTACAACACGGTCGACGCCAGTTTGAACTATCAATACCGCGCCTTCGGCGTGCCGGGACTGGGTTTGAAACGGGGCCTGGCTGACGATCTGGTGGTGGCGCCATATGCCAGCATGATGGGCCTGATGGTCCAGCCGGAAGCGTCTTGCCAGAACCTGCAGCGCATGCAGGCGGCCGGCTACATGGGCCGTTACGGCTTCTTTGAAGCCATCGATTTCACGACGGCGCGCCTGCCGCGCGGGCAGGGCAGCGCCATCATCCGCTCCTTCATGGTGCACCACCAGGGCATGGGCTTCCTGGCCCTCAGCTACCTGCTGCACGACCGTCCGATGCAGCGCCGTTTCGAGTCCGATCCGCTGCTGCAATCGGCCTTGCTGGTGCTGCAGGAACGCACGCCGCAGGCCGGCGCGTTCTACTCGAACACGGCCGAACTGGCGGTGCTGCGCAGCGGCGCGCCCGAGCAAGCCATGCCGATGCGCATCCTCACGCAAGCCAACAGCGCCGTGCCGGAAACGCAGCTGCTGTCGAATGGCCGCTACCACGTCATGGTGAGCAATGCGGGCGGCAGCTACAGCCGCTGGAAAGACCTGTCCGTGACGCGCTGGCGCGAAGACAGCACGCGCGATAACTGGGGTAATTTCTGCTACCTGCGCGACCTCGACGACGGTGCCGTCTGGTCCACCATGTATCAGCCCACCTTGGCCGAACCGAAGAAATATGAAGTGATCTTTTCCGAGGGGCGGGCGGAGTTCCGCCGTGCCGACCATGGCCTCGACCTGTACACGGAAATCGTCGTCTCGCCCGAGGATGACATCGAAATCCGCCGCACGCGCATCAGCAATAATTCGAACCGCCAGCGGCGCATCGAGATCACCAGTTTTGCCGAAGTGGTGATGGCGCCGGCGGCGGCCGATGCGGCCCATCCCGCGTTCAGCAAGCTGTTCGTACAGACGGAAATCCTCGCGCATGAAAAAGCGATTTTATGTACGCGCCGGCCCCGCTCCAAGGAAGAGCAGATGCCGTGGCTGCTGCATGTGATGACGGTGCACGATATCGAGCGCTACGAAGTATCGTTCGAGACGGACCGCGCGCGCTTCATCGGCCGCGGCAATACGGTGCAACTGCCGCAGGCGCTGCAGGAAAGTGGCCCGCTCAGTGGCGGCCACGGCTCCGTGCTCGATCCCATCGTGGCCATCCGCTATGTCATCACGCTCCAACCCGACCAGGCCGTCACGGTCGACAGCGTTACCGGCATGGTGGAGCAGCGCGACGCGGCACTGCACCTGATCGACAAATACCAGGACCGCCACCTGGCCGACCGCGTGTTCGAACTGGCCTGGACGCACAGCCAGGTGGTGCTGCGCCAGTTGAATGCCAGCGAAGCGGACGCGCAGCTGTATGCGCGCCTGGCCAATGCCGTGATCTATCCGAATGCAGCCCTGCGCGCCGAGGCCAGCATCCTGATCAAGAACCAGCGTGGCCAGTCCGGCCTGTGGGCGTATGCCATATCCGGCGACTTGCCCATCGTGCTGCTGCAGATACGCGACGCGGCCAATATCGAACTGGCGCGCCAGATGGTGCAGGCGCATGCCTACTGGCGCCTGAAAGGCCTGATCGTCGACCTGGTGATCTGGTATGAAGAGCAGTCGGGCTACCGCCAGCTGCTGCACGACCAGATCATGGGCTTGATCGCCTCGGGCATCGACGCGCAGGCTATCGACCGCCCGGGCGGCATCTTCGTGCGCCTGGCCGAGCAGATCGCCAACGAGGACCGCATCTTGCTGCAATCGGTGGCACGCGCCATCATCAGCGACCTGCGCGGCACTCTGGCCGAGCAGGTCAAGCGTCCGCCGAGCCCCGTGCTGCGCATGCCGCCGCTGCTGCAGGACCCGGCCCGCGAACATGGCGGCGTGCCGCACCGGGCGCAGGCGCGCGAGCTGATCCTGGAAAATGGCCTCGGCGGCTTCACGCCCGATGGCCGCGAATACGTGATTACCACGGGAGAGGGCAAGCAGACGCCGGCGCCGTGGTCGAACGTGCTGGCCAATGCGCAATTCGGCACGGTGGTGTCCGAAGCCGGCCAGGCGTATACGTGGAGCGAGAATGCGCATGAATTCCGCCTCACGCCATGGCAGAACGACCCCGTGTCCGACCTGTCCGGCGAAGCGTTCTATGTGCGCGATGAGCAAACGGGCCAGTTCTGGTCACCCTCGTCCCTGCCCGCGCGCGGCAGCGGCGACTACGTCACGCGCCACGGCTTCGGCTACAGCGTGTTTGAACACAGCGAGGGCGGTATCGCCACGGAACTGTGCACCTATGTGGCGCTCGATGCGGCCGTCAAATATTCGGTCATCAAGGTGCGCAACGACAGCGGCGTGCCGCGCCGCCTGTCCGTCACGGGCTATGTGGAATGGGTGATGGCCGACCTGCGCGCCAAGTCCGGCATGCATGTGGCCACGGAGGTCGACACGATCAGCGGCGCCCTGTTTGCCCGCAATAACTACAATACGGAGTTTTCGGGCCGGGTCGGCTTCTTCAATACGGATGCCAGCATCCGCTCCATCACTTGCGACCGCAATGAATTCATCGGCCGCAATGGCAGCCTGGCGCAGCCGGCCGCCTTGCGCCGCGTGCGCCTGTCCGGCAAGGCGGGCACGGGGCTGGATCCGTGCGCGGCCATCCAGGTCCCGTTTGAATTGCAGCCGGGGCAGGAACGTGAAATCGTCTTCCTGCTCGGCGTGGGCGGGCGCCGCAATGCCGACGCCAGCACCATGGTGCAGCGCCATGCGGGCAAGGATGCGGCCCGCAGTGCGCTCGACGCGGTGCGCGCGCACTGGGAAGGCACTCTGGGCGCGGTGCGCATCGAAACGCCCGATCCATCGCTGGACGTGATCGCCAATGGCTGGCTGATGTACCAGACCATCGCCTGCCGCCTGTGGGCGCGCAGCGGCTACTACCAGTCGGGCGGCGCCTACGGTTTCCGCGACCAGCTGCAAGATGCGATGGCCATGATCCACACGGCGCCGCAGCTGCTGCGCAATCACTTGCTGCTGTGTGCGGCGCACCAGTTTGTCGAAGGCGACGTGCAGCACTGGTGGCATCCGCCATCGGACCGCGGCGTGCGCACGCATTGCTCCGACGATTACCTGTGGTTGCCGCTGGCCGCCTGCCGCTATGTGATCGCCACGGGCGACGTCAACGTGCTGTCGGAAGTGGCGCCCTTCATCGAGGGCCGCGCCGTCAAGCCGGAAGAGGATTCGTATTACGACCTGCCCGTGCGTTCGGGCGAGTCGGCCGACCTGTACGAGCACTGCGTGCGCGCCATCCGCCATGGCTTGCGCCTGGGCGTGCACGGCTTGCCGTTGATCGGTTCCTGCGACTGGAACGACGGCATGGACAAGGTGGGCGAACATGGCAAGGGCGAGAGCGTGTGGCTGGCCTTCTTCCTGTACGAAGTGCTGCAGCGCTTTGCCGAGGTGGCCGTGCTGCGCGGCGATGCTGCGTTTGCCCAGTTCTGCCGCGACGAAGCCGTGAAACTGGCGGCCAGCGTCGAGGAACATGCGTGGGATGGCGAGTGGTACCGGCGCGCGTATTTCGACGACGGCACGCCATTGGGTTCGCACACGAACGAGGAGTGCCAGATCGATTCGATTTCGCAAAGCTGGGGCGTGCTGTCGGGCGCGGCCAACAAGGAGCGGGTCGCCGGCGCCATGCGCCAGGTCGATGCGCGCCTGGTGCGCCGTGATTCCGGCGTGATCCAGCTGCTCGATCCGCCGTTCGACAAAGCCGACCTCAATCCCGGCTATATCCGCGGCTATGTGCCGGGCGTACGCGAGAACGGCGGCCAGTACACGCATGCGGCCATCTGGACGGCGATGGCGTTTGCGCGCCTGGGTGACGGCGAAAAGGCGTGGGAACTGCTGCGCATGATCAATCCCGTGCGCCATGGCATGGACGCACAGGCGGTGGCGCGCTACAAGGTGGAACCGTATGTGGTGACGGCCGATGTGTATGCCGTCGCGCCGCACGTGGGACGCGGCGGCTGGAGCTGGTACACGGGATCGTCGGGCTGGCTGTACCGCCTGATCGTCGAATCCCTGCTGGGCTTGACGCGTGAAGCGAACGTGCTGCGCATGGCGCCCACCATGCCGGCCGAATGGGACAGCTTCAAGCTGCATTACCGCTTCGGTGCCAGCAGTTATGCCATCACGGTGGAGCAGGCGCAGGGGCGGCCTGCGGGATTGTCGCTCGATGGCGTCGCGCAGGGCGGCAACAGCATTGCCTTGCGCGACGAGGGCCGCGAGTATGCGGTGCTACTGCTGCTCTAGTATTGTCCAGGTGTCGTGTTCGGGCCGGCGCCGGCCAGCCAGCAGAATCAAGCCGGCGCCGAACAGCAGCAGGTCGCGCGTGCGTACTTCGGGCGCGGACTGCGCTGCTGTCTGGCGGTGGTAGTTCAAGGGTATCGCCAGGGCGGCGATAGGCTGGCTGGCGCAAGCGGCCAGGCACAGCGCCGCCACTTTTCTGTTTAACTGCATACATTCCTCAAGAAGGCGCGCTGCCCGCTCGGGATGGGCGCGCCGGTACTCATGTCGCCGACATTGTAATTATGAGCATGAATATTGTAAATGAGAAATTATATCAGGCTGCCTCAGAACCCTAGTGCCGCGCCCGCGCCCAGCAGGGTGGCCACGCCCAGCACGGCAAAGACCAGCGCCGCGATGCCGTGCACGAGGCGCAGCGGGACGCGGTTGGCGATCCTGTCGCCCAGGTAGACGGCCGGCACGTTGGCCAGCATCATGCCGAACGTGGTGCCCAGCACAACAGAGACAATGTCGTGATAGCGCGCCGCCAGCGCTACGGTCGCCACCTGCGTCTTGTCTCCCATTTCCGCCATGAAGAAGGCGATCAGAGTGGTCAGGAAGACGCCATACCTGGCCAGCTTCGTTTCGCCTTCATCGAGCTTGTCGGGGATCAGGGTCCAGGCGGCCATGGCGAGGAATGATACGCCCAGTACCCAGCGCAGCACATCGGGCCCCAGCATGCTGGTGATCCAGGTACCGACGGCGGCGGCAAACGCGTGATTGGCGATGGTGGCGACGAAGATCGCCAGCACGATGGGCAGGGGCTTGCGGAATTTGGCGGCCAGCAAAAAGGCCAGGAGTTGGGTTTTGTCGCCGATTTCAGCGAGACCGACGATGCCGGTGGAGATGAGGAATGCTTCCATGAGATTGCAAGAGTACGCGGGCCGGACGAATTAACCAATGATCCACGGGCGACTCCGGCCCATGCGGCCGCCCTGGATCAATGGTCTCGTCAAGTTCTGCAACCACCTGCACCATGGCCTGCGGGCCAATCATGTTGATACAGGTTCCCGCGGCAGGACCGCGGGACGACTACTCCCCAATGTTCGAGGCGCATCATACGCCAATGCCCGCGCCGGCGCCAGTACCGGCGGGGCACGGCGCGGCCTGGTGTGTGGGACTTCGACAACAATGATCGATTTGCAAACAGACTCGACTTAGAATGCAGTGTGCCCACGACTCCCAGATGGAATGCGCCATGCCGGTCCTTGTCCGCTTGCTTGCCTTATGTGTGACCTTGTTTGCTCCCTTGTCCGGCCTGTGCGCCGCCGCGCCCTTCGACGACAAGTTCCGCCAGCTGGAAGAACTGCTGCCTACGCCGAATGCCTACCGGACGGCGTCCGGTGCGCCGGGTCACGCCTACTGGCAGCAGCGCGCTGATTACGTGATCCGCGCCACGCTCGATGAGGCACGGCGCGCCATCACGGCCAGCGAACAGATCACCTACCACAACCGCTCGCCCGACAGCCTTGCGTACTTGTGGCTGCAGCTGGAGCAGAATGGCTTGCGCCAGGATGCCGACCAGCGCCGCGTACTGAGCGCGCCCTCGCGCCAGGCCTGGTTGAGCGGCAGCGAGGACGAAGCGCTGAAATTCGAGGACTTGCGCGCCATCCATGCGGGCCGCGAATTCGACGGCGGCTTCAAGCTCACCGCCGTGAAAGCGGCCAGCGGCAAGCCGCTGCCGCATGTGGTCAACCAGACCATGCTGCGCATCGATCTGCCGGTGGCGCTGGCGCCTGGCCAGAGCGTCACTTTCAGCATCGACTGGTCGTATCAGATCAATGACCAGAAGGTGCTGGTCGAGCGCTCCGGCTATGAGTACTTTGAAGACGACAAGAACGCGATTTTCCAGATCGCGCAATGGTTCCCGCGCATGGCCGCGTATTACGACGCTGTCGGCTGGCAGCACAAGCAGTTCCTCGGCTCAGGCGAATTCACCTTGGAGTTTGGCGATTACGAGTTGTACCTGACGGTGCCGGGCGACCATGTGGTGGCCGCCACGGGCGAACTGCAAAACCCTGCTAGCGTGTTGAGCGCGGCGCAGCGCGAACGCCTGGCGCGGGCAAAGAACAGCAATACGCCGCTGCTGGTGATCACGCCCGCCGAGGCGCTGGCGGCGGAAAAGAGTAAAGCGGTGGGCATGAAAACCTGGCACTTCAAGGCGGCCAATGTGCGCGACGTGGCGTGGGCCTCGAGCCGCAAGTTCATCTGGGATGCGCAGGGACTGGACAGCGGCGGCAAGCGCGTGATGGCCATGTCCTACTATCCTAACGAGGGCAATCCGCTGTGGCAGCAGTACAGCACGCGCGCCGTCGTGCACGCGATCGAGCAGTACAACAAGTACAGCTTCGACTATCCGTATCCGAACGCGATCTCCGTCAATGGCGCCGTCGGCGGCATGGAGTACCCGATGATTGCGTTCAATGGCGGACGCCCCGTGAAGGACAAGAAGACGGGAGAACTCACGTATTCGAAGACGGCCAAATATGACCTGATCGGCGTGATCATCCATGAAGTGGGCCACAATTATTTTCCCATGATCGTCAACTCGGACGAGCGCCAGTGGACGTGGATGGACGAGGGCCTCAATTCCTTCCTGCAGTACCTGGCCGAGCAGGCGTGGGAAGAGCATTTCCCCTCCTGGAATGGCGAGCCGCGCAAGATCGTCGACTACATGCGCAGCCAGAACCAGGTGCCCATCATGACCAATTCCGAGTCCTTGCTGCAGTTCACGGCGAATGCCTATGACAAGCCGGCCACGGCACTCAACATCCTGCGCGAGACCATCCTGGGGCGCGAACTGTTCGACTTCGCCTTCAAGCAGTACGCCTTGCGCTGGAAGTTCAAGCGCCCCACGCCCGCCGACTTTTTCCGCACCATGGAAGACGCTTCCGGCACGGACCTGGACTGGTTCTGGCGCGGCTGGTTCTATACCACGGACGCGGTCGACATCAGCATCGACGGCATCAGCGAATATGGCGTGAGCACGAAGAATCCGGAAGTCGAGAAAGCGTGGAAGAAGGCGCAGAAGGCCGCGCAGCCCATCTCGATCTCGGACCAGCGCAACAAGGCGCTGCCGAAGAAGGTCGACCTCGATCCCGCGCTGAAGGATTTCTATAACCGGCACGATGAATTCACGGTCACCAACAAGGACCGCAACAGCTATGCGGAAGAGCAGGAAGCGCTGGAGCCGTGGGAGAGACAGCTTCTGGAACAGCGCAACATGGGCAAGCATCTGTACCTGGTCGACTTTTCGAATCTCGGCGGCCTGGTGATGCCGCTGATACTGGAGATTGAACTGAAAAGCGGCAAGAAGATCATCGAACGCGTGCCTGCCGAAGTGTGGCGCTATGCGCCGCACAAGATCAGCAAGGTCATCGTTACTGACGAGCCGATGGTGGGACTGGTGCAGGACCCGTACTGGGAGACGGCCGATATCGACACCAGCAACAATGCGTGGCCGAGAAAAATCACGCCATCGCGCCTCGAACTGTTCAAGCAGGACCGCGACAAGAACAACCTGATGAAGGATTTTAATGCGCCGCTGAAGGCACCCGAGGCCAAGCCGGAAGCCAAGGCCGAGACGAAATAGGGAAACGGCGCCGGCCAGTCCGGCGCTTTTTTCTGCCGGCCTGCGCCGGAAGTGCTATTCTGCGCGACGCCCCGGCGCACACGGACCGGGGCTTTCGCAAATCATTCAAAAGACGACCATGCAAACTTTGACCTTCCTGCGCGCGCTGGGCTGTGCGCTACTTTGCCAGGTAACCCTGGCCGCGCACGCCGACCCCCTCAGCTACGCGCGCTACGACCAGGTGCGCACGCGCGACCTGCAGCTGGACCTGAAAGCGGACTTCAAGCAAAAGACCCTGTCCGGCTATGCGGAGCTGTCCTTGAACTGGATCGATCCGGCGGCGCGTACCCTGGTACTCGATACGCGCGATTTGTCGATCGCGAAAGTGCAGGTACAGGACAAGCGCGGCGCATGGCAGATGGCGCCGTACCAGCTGGACAAGGCCGATCCGGAAAAAGGCCAGGCGCTGCGCATCACCACCACGGGCCAGCCGGGCAAGGTGCGCGTCTACTATCACACGGCGCCGAACGCCATCGCGCTGCAGTGGCTCACGCCGCAGCAGACCATGTCGGGCAAGCTGCCTTTCATGTTCAGCCAGTCGCAAAGTATCAACGCCCGCTCGTGGGTACCGTCGCAGGATACGCCGGCCGTGCGCTTTACGTACAGCGCGCGCATCGAGGCGCCAGCGGGCATGCGCGTCGTGATGAGCGCCGAGAATGACGAAAAAGCGACGGGCAAGGGCGGCTGGAAATTCAGGATGCCGCAGCCGATCCCCTCGTACCTGCTGGCGATCGCCATCGGCGAACTGGAAGTGCGCAAGCTCGGTCCCCGTTCCGCCGTGTATGCCGAGCCGCCGCGCATCAAGGCGGCCGAATACGAGCTGGCCGACACGGAAAAGATGATCCAGGCAGCCGAAGCGCTGTACGGTCCGTATGGCTGGGGTCGTTACGACATGATCGTGCTGCCGCCATCGTTCCCCTACGGCGGCATGGAAAACCCGCGCCTGACCTTCCTCACGCCGACCATGATCGCGGGCGACCGCAGCCTGGTCGACCTGATCGCGCATGAACTGGCCCACTCGTGGTCGGGCAACCTGGTCACCAATGCCTCGTGGAAGCACATGTGGCTCAACGAAGGTTTTACCACCTACGTCACCACGCGCATCGTCGAGCAGCTGTATGGCAGCGAAGTGGCGCAGATGGGCGTGCAGGTCGACCAGGAAGAACTGGCCGCCTCGATCCGCGAATTGCCGGCAGCGAAAACGGCATTGATCACGCGCGATGCGGACGCCAATCCCGCTGAAACCTACACGGACGATGGCATCATCTACCCGAAAGGCGCCTGGTTCCTGGCCACCATGGAGCGCCGTGCCGGCCGCGCCGTATTCGACCCCTTCCTGCGCGGCTGGTTCGACCAGCACGCGTTCCAGAGCGTGACGACGGAGCAGTTCATCACCTACCTGCGCAAGAACCTGCTGGCGCAGCATCCGGACGTGATGCCGGAAGCGGAACTCGATGAATGGCTGTATGGCACCGGCGTGCCGGCCAGCGCGCAGCGCGTCGTCTCGCCGCGCCTGGCACTGCTCGACCAGCACCGCGACGCCTGGCTGAAAGGCGAGCTGGCGACCAATGACCTGGGCATGGACAAGTGGATCGCCATCGAATCGATGCACTTCCTGAACGATATCAACAACAAGGCCAGCGCAGCGCAATTGCGTGAGCTGGGCCAAGCCTACGGCGTGGGCAAGAGCGGCAACAATGAAGTGGCTTACCGCTTTTATCTGGCCTCCGTGAACGCCGGCTACGATGTGCGCCAACCCTTGCAGGCATTCCTGATGAGCGTGGGCCGCCAGAAGTTCGTCGTGCCCCTGTACAGCGCCTTGATGAAGACGCCGCAGGGCCATGCCTGGGCCAAGGACGTGTATGCGAAGGCGCGTGAACGCTACCACCCGGTGACGCAGGAGAGCGTCGATAAATTGATGGCCGCGCAAGCGCATTGAACCTTCTTTGGATATCCTGACCATGCATACCATGAACCGTCTTGCCGCCGCCATCGTGCTGGCGTTTTCCAGCATCGCCGTGCCGGCGCTGGCTTTGGACGCCGCACCCGTTGTTGCCGCTGCGCCGGCGCCCGCGCCCGCCTTCGATCTTGAGCGCGACGTTGCCACCGCCCTGAAAGTGTTCGACGTGCCCGGCATGGCGATCGCCATCGTCAAGGATGGCAAGGTCGTCACCGCCAGGGGCTTTGGCGTACGCAAGCTGGGTGAACCGGCCGCTGTCGATGCGCAGACCCTGTTCGAAGTGGCATCGAATTCGAAAGGCTTCACGGCCGCCGCGCTGGCCATGCTGGTCGACGATGGCAAGCTGGCCTGGGACGATCCCGTCACCAAGCATTTGCCCGGTTTCCAGATGCACGATTCCTACGTGACGGGTGCCATGACCATCCGCGACCTGCTCACGCACCGCAGTGGCCTGGGCCTGGGCGCGGGCGACTTGCTGTGGTGGCCGACCACCACGTTCAGCACCGACGAGATCATCGAGAAGCTGCGCTATATCCGTCTGGCCACGAGTTTTCGCAACAGCTATGCCTACGATAACCTGCTGTATATCGTGGCCGGCAAGATCATTGCCGACAAGGCGGGGAAAAGCTGGGGCGAGGCCATGCACGAACGCATCCTGGCGCCGCTGGGCATGACGGGCACCACCACCAGCCTGCTTGAAAACGCGGGCAAGTCCGACGTCGCCAGTGCGCACAGCAAGATCGACGGCAAGATCGCCGCCGTGAAGTCCATGCCCGTGCCGAATGCCGTGGGTGCCGTCGGCATCAACACGAATGCGGAAGATATCGCCAAGTGGATGATGGTGCTGCTCGACGGCGGCAAGATCGCCGGCGTGAAGGACAAGGATGGCAAGGACGTGCGCCTGTTCAGTGAAAAGCAGGGCCGCGAGATGTGGACGGCGCAAACGCCGATCAAGATTTCCGAGCCGAAGCCGGCGCTGGCCGCAACGAAACCGAATTTCAGCGCGTATGGACTGGGCTTCCAGCTGCGCGACTACAAGGGCATGAAAGTGGCCATGCACGGCGGCGCGCTGCAAGGATTTTATTCGCGCGTGGTGATGGTGCCGGAAGCAAAGCTGGGCGTGGCCATTCTGACCAATGCGGAAAATGGCGGTTCCATGACGGCGCTGCAATGGCGCATCCTCGACCATTACCTGCAGGCGGCGCCGTCGGACTGGCTGGCGCTGGTGGCCAAGGTGGAGCAGGACCAGCATGCCGAGGAAGTGAAAAAGCAGGGCAAGGCGTCGAGCGCACGTGCGGCCAGATCGCAGCCATCGCTGCCGCTGGCGGCGTATGACGGCGAGTATGAGGATGCCTGGTATGGCAAGGTCACTATCCGTACGGAAGGCAAGAAGCACATCCTCAGCTTTACGCGCACGCCGGACCTGACGGGCGAGCTGGAACACTGGCAGCACGACACCTTCATCGTGCGCTGGAAGGAGCGCAATTTCAACGCCGATGCCTACGTGACGTTCTCGCTCAATCCCGATGGCAGCATCGACCGGGTAAAGATGGCACCGGTGTCGGCCGAGACGGATTTCAGCTACGACTTCCAGGATCTGAGCCTGGTGCCGGTGAAGCCGAAGGAAGCAAAGAAATAAGGTATCGATACAAGAACCGCAGCCTGTGCTGCGGTTTTTTTTCGCCTGTTTCCATGCAAATGCACGGCAGGAGGGCGGCGGGCCAGTTTTTATTCCATGAAATGGGATGAAAAAGAAACGTTATCTTGTTTTATTGTTTGCGTATTTATTAACTTTTCAAGGTGTTACTATTTCCGTGCGCCATGAAATTCGTCTCTCGACAGGCAGTTTCTGGCGGCTGGCGTCTTTGTCTTCCAGTGGTTTTATATAACAACTCAACTCTTTGGGAACGGGATAAAAATGATCAATGTGAAAAAAGCCGTATTTGTCTTTTGCGCCGCCGTCGGTTTTGCCGGCGCCATCAGTTCTTCCGCATATGCCCTGCCAACCCGTGAAACCTGCGAGGAAGCCTATACCGCGTGCGTGACGGATGGCGATGCCAGCTCCTGCTCCCTGGTCAAGCGCCTGTGTGGCGTGTACGGCATTTACCTGTAAGGCGCGCTGCGCGCACAAGACGATGGCGGCGCACCGTTTCGGCCCGCCGCCATTGGTCTGGTCAGTGACTCAGGGTTTGACGAATTTCAGGGTCATGCGGTCGCTCTCGCCGATGGCCGTGTATTTGGCCCGGTCCACATCCTTGTTGGCATAGGTCGGCGGCAGCGCCCACACGCCGCCCTGGTGGTCTGCCGTGTCTTTCGGATTGGCGTTGATGTCCGACTTGGCCGCCAGTTTGAAACCTGCGCCTTCAGCCAGCTTGATCACATACGCTTCGTGCATGTAGCCGCTGCTGGCCGTGGCATCCTGCGCCTTGTTGGCCGGCAGGCGGTGCTCGACGACGCCGAACACGCCGCCCGGTTTCAGGCTGTCATACACTTCCTTGAACAAGGTCTGCATGCCGGCTTCGCCGATGGGTATCCAGTTGTGGATATTGCGGAAGGTGAGCACCATGTCGGCCGTGCCCTTGGGCGCGATGCGGTAGGTGGTGGGGGGCGCGAAGGCGCCGATCTCCACCTTGCCGAAAGCCGCCGGGTTGGCGTCGAGCTTTTGCTGGAAGCGCGCCGCGCCGCGGCGGGCGCCTTCGCTGCTTGACTGCGGGTCGTTGCCGGCGGCGATCAGCTTGCCGTTGTCGCGCAGGTAGGGCGCCAGGATCTCCGTGTACCAGCCGCCGCCGGGCGCCAGTTCCACCACCGTCATGGTCGGCTTGATGCCGAAGAACGCCAGCGTTTCATACGGATGGCGGGCGCTGTCGCGCAGCGCGTTGGCCGGCGTGCGCGCACTGCCGGCGATGGCCGCCTTCAGGGCCGCGTCGCCCGCATCGGCGGCCAGTGCCGCACCGCTGCCGCCACAGGCCAGCATGACCGTCAAGGCCGTGGCCAGGGTTACTCGCTTCATCATCATATGCTCCATGCGTGATTGGATCGGTTGCTCAATTGGTGGCGATCGCCATCAACGCCGATCATCGGGCAAGCACGCTGGCCGGTCAAGCGGATTCCGTCCCCCATGCGGCGGCATATGCGGGCATTTCGCTGGTGTTGAGTGCATCGGCGATGGCCGTGCCCCGTCCGTGCGTAAACGGCAGTTCACCCGTCCAGACGGCATGCGCCATGTCGCCCGCGTCGTCGAGCGGGCCGCCCTTGCGCTGCTTGACGGCGCATTCGTCGAGCGCGATGCGCAGCACGGTGGTGGCCGCGTACTCCTTGGCGCTGCCGCCGCGCACCTGCGCCAGGCGTCCCGGCGCCAGTTTTTCCATCAGCGCATCCATGGCCGCATGCTGCTGGCCGATATCGCTTACTTTTTCAAACTGCCCGTACACCATCGCCGAGCGGTAGTTCATCGTGTGATTGAAGGCGGAGCGCGCCAGCACCAGGCCGTCGAGATGGCTCACCGTTACGCACACATCGGTATCGTGCAAGAGCTGCTTGAGCATGCGGCTGCCGTTCGAGCCATGGATGTACAGGTGCCCGCCGATGCGCCAGCAGGCGGTCGGGATGCAATGGCTGCCCGTGTCGTCGCGGAAGGCGATATGGCACAGGTAGGCGGCATCGACGATGGCGTACAGGGTGGCTTGATCGTAGCTGGCCAGTTCGGCGACGCGGCGCACGCGGGTACGGGGGCTGGGAGGCAGGGCGGTAGCGGTCATGGCGGAAGTCCGGTTGGTTGAAGAAGCTGGCCGCACTATAATCTGCATCTGGCCCTGAAAAAAGATCCAGAACCGACAAATAATTTGGAGCCACCAAGGAAACGCATGGATTTTTCTTTACTGCTTGATGCATTCGAGCGCACGCACCGCGAGCGGGGCTGGCCGCGCCAGCGCCTGCTGCATGAATGCCTGCGCGCGGCGATCCGCAGCGGGCAGCTGGCGCCCGGCACGCGGCTGGCCGCCACGCGCGTGCTGGCCGCCGAACTGGGACTGGCGCGCAATACCGTGCTGTACGCCTACGAGCAATTGGCCAGCGAAGGGTTTGTCTTGCCGGACCGGCGCGGCACCGTCGTCGCCGGCAGCGCCGGCATGCCGGAAGCCGTGCCGGCGGCCGGCAGCAAGGATGGCTTGTCGCGCCGCGCCCGGCATTTGCGCGGCGTGGCGGGACAGGATGTGAATGCGGCGCTGGTGTTTCCCGCCGACGCCATGGGCGCGTTCGCGCCTGGCGTGCCGGCGCTCGATGAATTCCCGCTGGCGCAGTGGCGGCGCATGCTGGACCGCGCATGGCGGGCGCTGACGCCGCGCCAGCTCAATTACGGCGACCCTGCCGGCGAGCCGCAGCTGCGCATGGCCATTGCCGAGCATTTGCGCGCCGCGCGCGGCGTCGTCTGCGATGCGGGCCAGGTGTTCATCACGGACGGCACGCAGAGCAGCCTCGATGTCTGCCTGCGCGCCTTTGCCGACCAGGGCGATACCTTGTGGATCGAGCATCCCGGCTATGGCGGCGCGCTGGCTGCGGGCCGCGGCGCCGGCTTGCAGGTGACGGGCATCGCCGTTGACATGGATGGCATCGCGCCGACGGATGACGACTGGCGCGAGACGCCGCCGCGCCTGATCTACACCACGCCGTCGCACCAGTATCCGACGGGCAGCGTGCTCAGTCCCGCGCGCCGCATGGCGCTGCTCGAACGCGCGCGCGCGGCCGGCGCCCTGATCATCGAAGACGATTACGACAGCGAATTTCGCCATGGCGGCCCGCCCCTGGCCGCCATGCAGGGACTGGTGGCCGACGCGCCCGTCGTGTACCTGGGCACCTTCAGCAAGACCATGTTTCCCGCCTTGCGCATCGCCTTTATCGTCGTGCCGTCCGCGCTGGCCGGCGCCTTCGCGCAGATGCAGGCGCAGGGTGCTGCGCGCGGACGGGTAGCCGAACAGCTGGCGCTGGCCGACTTCCTGCGCAGCGGCCTGTTTGCGCGCCATGTGCGCCGCATGCGCCGCCTGTACCGCCAGCGCCGCGACGCCTTGAGCGAGGCCTTGCAGCGCCATGCGTGTGGCGGCGCGGCCATCCATGGCGGCACGGCCGGCATGCACCTGGCGCTGCGTTTTCATGAAACGGAATGGGATGACCTGGCGCTGAGCCGGAGCGCCGCGCAGGACGGCATCGTGGCGCTGGCCCTGTCCGCGCACGGCACGGGAGAAGGGATGGGCTGGAACGGCTTCCTGCTCGGTTATGCGCAGGTGCCGGCCGAGAACATGGACGGCCTGGCACGCCGCCTGGGCGCGCTGCTTGCGCAAGCTGGCGCGGCTGGGCAGGCGAAGCGGTCACAATAGGCCTTTGCCAGCACGAGGAAGAGGACTACCCATGATACTGAGCTGGAAAGCCCCGGTTGATTACCATGACAAACTGACCGGCTCCTACGACAAGGAAGGTGGATCCTATGAGACGGCTGGATCGAACTTCGACTATCTGGCGCTGCTGCAGGGGGCTCCGTATCCGTTCGGTATGGACAGGCCCCCCGTGCATTTCGTCTGCACCCGGGAAAGGCTCCTGAAACATGACTGTCTGTGGCTGCTGGGGGACGTGCCGCTGGTCTCGGCCCGCCTGGCCGGGTTCCTTGCCGGCGTCGCCGGCCAGGACGTGGAATTGCTCTCTCCCGCCTGCATCATGGCGGGCGGTGAACCTGTGGAGCAGCCGTTTTACATCGTGAATGCGACGCAACACGTACAGAGGGTGGACCTCGAACGTTCAATCGCGGAAAAAGATGACAAGGGCAACGTCATCTACTTCACGCGGACGTTTTTGCGCGATGAGGAACTGGCGCCAAGGCAGATCGCCAGGGATGCGCAATCGGGCGACCTGTTGATCTCCAGCGAGCTCGCTGGCCTGATGAAAGCCGCGCGCTTCAACGGCGGCAAGAGCCTGGGGTTTTATCGCGCCGCAGGAAACTGGCAGCCTGTCCTGGAATGAGATCGCATGGCTTACTGCTGGTCCTGCATCCACTGCTTCAAGCCGTTGACCCAGTTCTTGGCGGGCAGGTTGAACTGCTTCCTGATGGTGGCGGCGCGTTCGTATAAATCGCTGAAGTCGAGCGATGGCGATTTTTTGAAGGCCAGCACGACGATGTTTTCATCTTCCATTTCCGGCACCCAGACGACGGCGTCGAAAACCAGTTCCATCGCCTGTAGATTCTTGTCGTAGTTGGGGAAGTCGCCGAAGACATTCGTGCACATGATGCCATCGTCGGCCAGGCAGTCGTGGCAAGCCTGGTAGAACTCTGGCGTGTCGAGTACGGGACCGCGCGCGTCTTCGTCGTACAGGTCCACTTGCAGCGCGTCGACCGTGCCGTGGTTGGCAGGATCGAGCACGAAGTCGAGCGCATTCATTTCACGCACATCGAGGCGCGCGTCGTTCGGCGGCAGCGCGAACTGGGCGCCGCAGATGGCGATCACGTTCGGATTGAGTTCGATGGCCGTGACCGTGGCGTCGGGGAAGCGGCGGTAGCTGAATTTGGTCAGCGCGGCGCTGCCCAGTCCCAGCTGTACGATGCGTTTGGGCTGCGTCTTGAACAGCATCCACATCATCATCATCTGCACGTATTCGAGCTCGATGGCATCTGGCTTGTCCAGGCGCATGGCGCCCTGTACCCACTTGGTTCCCAGGTGCAGGTAGCGGATGCCGCGGTGTTCGGTGGTGGTGGCAGGCGGGTGGCCCGGGTGGCTGAAAGCGGTATGGCTGGTGGAGGTAAAGTCGGTCGTCATGGCGCCAGTTTAGCAGCCGGGTGAAAAAAAAGACGCCGCAGCGTCTTTTGGGTGGTGCGCTCAAGATTGCTTGCGGCGTCGTGCCAGGAAGCCCAGTATGCCCAGGCCGGCCAGCAGCATGCCATACGTTTCCGGTTCAGGAACGGGCGCCAGGTTCAGGTTGAAGGTGCCGCCATAGCTGCCGCCGTTGCTGTTGCCCATGACGGTGAGGACCATCGGACCGTTGAACAGCAGTGTGGTTGGCGCCAGCACCTCGCCCTGGGCATAGCCGAAGACGGTGGGGCCGCCAAAACCGGTCAGGGAGATGCCGTTCAGATTGGCGCTGGTGAAGTTGATGGAAGCCGGGTCGCTGCCCGTGACCGACAGGTTGGCCAGGAAGGCTTGCGCGGTCGAACCGAAAGTCGCGTCGGGAGTGAACGTGAACGTATCGGTAAAGACGCCTAGCGGCGTGGGAGTGGCGTTGAAGCCCCCCGTCCACAGGTTGCCCGTGGTGTTGGTCAGGTTGATGGTGTACGACGCAGCATATGCGCTACCGATGGTTGCAGCGCCCAGTACCGCTGCTGCGATGAGTGATTTCAGTTTCATATTTATCCCCGCGAAAAAACGATTAATGTTTCAAAAAAAACCGTGCCGCTCAGATAAATTATCGCCACGACATTTCATTGTCAATGAGCTATTTTTATATCATTATGCAAACTTAAATAGCTTATTTCTAACACACGGGCATGGCGCTCATGAAGTTGCAATATTAAAAACTCTAATTGTCAATATTGTACCGAAAAATAATTGCGCAGCGTGTGATGAAAAAATCGTTACGCCAGTAACTAATTTCTGTCCAGCAAGGGCAGAATCAATGTCACCGCCAGGCCGCCACCTTCGCGGTTGGCCAGGGTGATGCGCCCGCCATGGGCTTCGGCGATTTCGCGTGCCAGCGCCAGGCCAAGTCCCGTGCCGCTGCGCTTGGTGGAATAAAACGGTACCAGCGCGTTTTCCAGCACGGCGCCGCTCATGCCCGGGCCGCGGTCGCGCACTTCGATGCGCAGCTGCCCTTGCGCCTGGCTGACGTGCAGGCCGATATGCTCTTGCCGCGAACCGGATTCCAGCGCATTCTTGAGCAGGTTCAACAGTGCCTGCTGCATTTGCGCCGCATCGAACACGGCCGCCTGTGCGGGCGGTACGCAGTCGAGCGCGAAGGCCGCCTGCGAGGCCAGGCTGTCGAGAAAAGGCTGCCACTCGCACGGCGCCAGGCGTGGCGCGGGCAGCTTGGCAAAGCGCGCATAGCCGAGAATGAAGGTTTCCAGGTGGCGCGTGCGCTCCTCGATGGTGGCAAGGATTTGCGGCAGGCGCTCCGTCTGGCCGCGGCGCACCAGCTCGGCGCCGGAATGGGCCAGCGAGGCCAGCGGCGCCAGCGAGTTGTTGAGTTCATGGCTGATGACGCGGATGACTTTTTTCCAGGTCTGCACTTCCTGGCGCCGCAGTTCCAGGGTCAGCTGGCGCAACAGCAGCAGTTCGTGCTTGCGCCCGTTCAGGCTGAAGCTGCGCCGCGCCAGGTGATATACCTCTTCCTGCTCCCCTTCGCCGCTGGTAAACAAGCCGTCGTGGCGGCGCGCCAGCGCTTCGGCCAGGGCCGGTGCCGCCTGTTGCACGATGTCGGCCAGGTGATGCCCCTCGAGCCGGCGGCCGTGGTGCAGCAGCTGGCGCGCGGCCAGGTTGGCGTAGACGATAGCGCTGCCTTCGGCCACCAGCAGCATGGCCACCGGCGTGTTTTGCACCATGGTGTCGAGCAGCAGTTCGCGCTGTACCAGGTCCAGGCGCTGCTTGCGCAGCACGTCGCCCAGCGCATTGTGGGCCGCCACCAGGTCGGCCAGTTCGTCGTTCTGCGGCCAGCGCAGGCTGAAGCCGAAGTCGCCGTCCTGGTAGCTGGCGACGGTGCCGCTCAAGGCGCGAAACAGCGACAGCATCGCTTGCAGCTGCGCGCGGATGGTAATCACGGCCACCGGCAGCACGCACAGCAGGGTACCCGCCAGCACCAGCAGCGGCTGGCCGGGTAAAAAATGCGCGAGCAGCAGGGCGATGACGATGCCCAGCACCAGCAGGGTGACGATCAGCGCCGTCCAGCGCGTGAGCAGGGAAAGGCGCATGGGACGGTAGGCCATCAGCCGCGCGCGATGCCCAAGCGTTCCATGCGCCGGTACAGCGCCTGGCGCGACAGTCCCAGTTCCTGTGCCGCCTGCGCTACCACGCCGTGTGCGCGCGCGAGCGCCGCGGTGACGCTGTCGCGGTCCGGCTCCGTCGCGGCGCCATCCTGCGGCGCGCGCAGCGATGGCACACCCGCCAGCGGCAAGCCCGTTTCCTGTGCGCGGATCACGGGACCGGCCGTCAGCAGGCTGGCGCGCTGCATGACGTTTTTCAGTTCGCGCACGTTGCCGGGCCAGCCGTGCACCAGCAGGGTGGCCTGCGCTTGCGCGTCCAGGGTTTTTTCGCTGCCCAGGAAATGCTGTGCCAGCACCAGGATGTCGAGCGGGCGCTGGGCCAGCGGCGGCAGGCGCAGTTCGATCACGTTCAAGCGGTAGAACAGGTCTTCGCGAAACGTGCCGGCCTTGATCATCGCCGGCAGGTCGGCGTTGCTGGCGCTGATGACGCGCACTTTCACTTGCCGCTCGCGGTTCGAGCCGAGGCGCTCGAAGCGTCCCGTTTCCAGTACGCGCAGCAGTTTCATTTGCCCGGCCAGCGGCAGGTTGCCGATCTCGTCGAGGAACAAGGTGCCGCCGTCGGCCGCGTCGAACTTGCCGTCGCGCGCGCGCGTGATGCCCGTGTAGGCGCCCGCCTCGGCACCGAACAGTTCCGCCTCGATCAGCTCGACCGGCACGGCGCCGCAATTGAGCACGACGAAGGGGCCGCTGGCGACCTGGGAATTGGCTTGCACGATGGCGGCGATGCGTTCCTTGCCGCTGCCGTTTGGCCCCGAAATGAGCACGGGCACGTCGGCCCGCGCCACCTGGCACGCCAGGTGCACGACTCTTTCCGTGGCCGGGTCTTGCCACACCATGCCGCGCAAGTCGAAGTCTTTTTCCAGCGCGTGGCGCTGGCGCTGCTCGGCCACGACGCGCTGGCGCAGCGCGCGGCTGGCCTGTCCCAGTTCCAGCAGGTTCTGCACGGAAGCGATCAGGCGCCGGTCATCCCATGGCTTGGCCAGGTAGTCGGCCGCGCCGGACTTGATCAGGTCGACGGCCGCGTCGAGCTGTGTCCATGCCGTCAGCAGGATCACGGGCAGATCCGGGTAGCGCGCGCGGATCGCGTGGAACAGCGCGCTGCCTTCCTCTCCCGAAGTGGTGTCGGCCGTGAAGTTCATGTCCTGCACCACCAGGTCGATGGCGTGGCGCTCGAGCAGCTGCAGGCCTTCCTCTGGCGAGGCGGCGCGCACGGCGTCGATCTCGTGCAGGGAGAACAGCACGTCCAGCGCGATGGCCACGGCGGCATTGTCGTCAATAATCAGTACGGTAGGCATGCGCGCAGCATATCACTCAGGTGCCGGCTCAGGTACTGCGCGTGGCCGTGGCCGGCGAAATACTGGCAGCGCGCCAGGCTGGCCCATACACGGCGCCCACGCCCAGCAGCCAGAATACCAGCGCGCCGGCCAGCAGGTAGCCGGGCGGCAGGCGCGCCATTTCCAGCTGGCTGACCAGCAGCTGATTCAGGCCCAGCGCCAGCACCACGCCAGCCGCCACGCCGACGCTGGTGATCATGAAATTCTCCGTCAGGAAGTAGCGCAGGATGTCGATGCGGCGCGCACCGAGCGCGCGGCGCACGCCGATCTGCTTGCGCCGCTGCGAGACCCACAGGCTGGCGATGCCGACGATGCCGCTGGCCGTCACCAGCAGCAGCAGGGTGCTGACGGCGATGAGCATCCAGGACAAGCCCTGGTCGGCCAGATAACGTGTCTTGCGGTGCTGCTCCAGGGTATCCGTGCGCACCAGCAGGCGCTCGGTGCTGGACGTGCGGATGGCTTGTTCCGCCTCCTTCATCAGGCGGTTGCGCTGGCCTGGTTCTGCCCGCACGGCAAATAGCAGCGAATCGCGCCCGCCCGCCAGGCGCGCCGGCAGGATGATCGAATACTCGCCCTGGGCGCTGACCTGGCCGACCTGCGTCTGCAGCCGTTCCACCACGCCGACCACGCGCATCTCGTCATCGTTGTCGCCGGTGCCATTGAACAGGGGTTTGCCGACAAAGCTGGTTTCGCCTGGCCAGATTTTTTGCGCTGCGGCGCGCGTCACGATCACCACCTTGGGAAAGGTTTCATCGACGTCTTCATTGATTTCCGGGACCTCGTCGGGATGGAAATCGCGGCCTTCCACCAGCTTCAGGCCATATGTCCTGACCAGCGAATCGGGCGTGACGTACATCGAGGTGCTGGCGCTGGCCTCGGCCTGTCCGCGTTTGGCCGCGACGTTGGTGCTGCTGCCGGAACGCGACAGCACGGCCTGCGTGGTTTGCGCCACGGAGACCACGCCCGGCAGGGCGCGCAGTATCGCGGCCTGGCGCTTCTGTTCGGCTATCTGGCGCTGCGGGCTGCCTTTGTCCATGCTCTGGACTTTGACATAGAAGATGTCGTTTTCGGCCGCCACGCCGGTGGGACGGGCGGCGATAGCCTGCCGCAGGTTGACGATGTACAAGGCGTTGGCCAGGATGGCCAGGCTGATGGCAACTTGCACGGCGACGAGCACGGCACCGGTCTTGTTGCGCATCAGCGCCGACAGGATGGGGCGGATTTCCATGTGGGGCCTCATTGTGAAAAGGTGGGTGTCATTGGGATTTGAGCTGCATCGCCGGCGTGACCTGGCAGGCGCGCCAGGTGGGCAACAGCCCTGCGAGCAAGGCCGCCAGTACGGAAACGGCAAACGTCAGCAGCAGCATCGGGACATCCAGGTGCGCCACGGTGCCCAGCTCCCTCGATTGCGCGCTCACCACGGCCAGGGCGGCATAGGCCAGCAACAGGCCCAGCACGCCGCCGGCCAGGCCGATGACGCCGGTCTCGATCAGGAACTGGCGAAAGATGTCGCGCCGCGTGGCGCCCAGTGCGCGGCGGATGCCGACTTCCGCCGCCCGCGCGGAGAACTTGGCCAGCAGCAGGCCGATGGTGTTGACCAGGCAGAGCAGCAGGAAGCCGAAGGCCAGCCAGGCAGCCAGCTTGTTGTCGTTGTCGACCACGTTGAGGAAATCGAGCCACTGCCTGACGTCGTACAGCATGTTGGGCGCATGGCGTGGCATGCGGCCCAGCTTGCGCTGTTCGGCCGCATAGCTGTCGAGATAAGCCTGCAGCTCGCTGCGTTCGCCGGCGCTGGCCATTTCAAACCAGAATTGCAGCCAGGTGCAGTCCGATGCCAGGATGCCCTGGTAACCGGGGCTGCGCTCGACGCCGCTGCAGGCCATGCCGCCGTCATGTCCCGTTTCGTGGCGGATGGCACTGGCAAACGGAATGAAGAATTCATCTTCCGTGCCAAAGGCGCCCTTGCTGCCGATGATGCGGTGCACGCGCGGCACGGGATCCCAGCGATCGAGCACGCCGCTGACCAGATAGGGGCGTCCCAGCACCGTCACGCGCTGGCCCACGGGATTGACTGTGCCCAGCAGCTTTTCCGCCAGGGCGCGGCTCAGGACGATGACGTCGGCGCCGCTGGCGTCGTCGGCCTCGCTCCATGGCTGGCCATACAGGAACGGTACTTCAAACATGGCGAAGAAATCGCGCGTGGGTGCCAGGCCCTGGGCCCGGAAGGCGCCGAGGTCCCTGCGCGCCGGCTCCACGGGTCCGGCCACGCCGTACATGACACTGCGGCGGATGCCCATCTTGCTGGCCATGAAGTTCTTCGCATCGGTATAGGCGAGCTGTGACTGGCCAAAGCTGGGTTTGGTGCCCGGCGTATAGCCTTTCAAGGGAACTACATCGATCATCGGCACGAACAGGCGGTCGCTCTTGTGCGGCAGTGGATCGCCCGACATCGCATGCAGGATGGTGACGGTGGCCACGCTGGCGGCCACGCCGACGGCCAGGGTCAGCACCATCAGCGCCGTCAGGGCGGGATTGCGGCGCAGGTTGCGCAGGCCCAGCTTGAAATAGTAGTGGAACATGGCGGCTCCTAGGCTGTCGCGTGCTGCGGCTTGAGCGACAGCGTGGCGCCATGCTGTACCAGGTCCGACACCTGGCCGTCGATGATGTGCACATTGCGCTGGCTGCGCAGCGCCAGTTCCGGATCGTGCGTGACCATCAGGATAGTGGTGCCTTGCGCATTGATTTCTTCCAGCAGCTCCATCACGCCGCGCGCCATCTGCGTGTCCAGGTTGCCCGTCGGTTCATCGGCCAGCAGCAGTTTCGGCGAGCCGGCCAGTGCGCGCGCGATGGCCACGCGCTGCTGCTGGCCGCCCGACAATTCGGCCGGATAGTGCTTCATGCGCGAGGCCAGGCCCACCTTGGCCAGCGCTTCCTCGATGCGCTCCTTGCGTTCGGCGCGGTTGAAACCCCGGTAGCGCAGCGGCACGTCGACATTGTCGAACAGCGACAGGTCGGGAATCAGGTTGAAACCCTGGAAGATGAAGCCCAGTTTTTCATTGCGCAGGCGCGAGCGGGCATTGTCGTCCATGCCCCTGACGTTGACACCGTCGAGTATGTATTCGCCATCGGTGAATTCCTCGAGCAGGCCGGCGATGTTCAGGAAGCTCGTCTTGCCGGAGCCGGACGGTCCCGTGACAGTGACGAATTCGCCCTGGCGGACGTGGATCTCGAAGCCGCGCAGCGCGTGTGTTTCGATCATGTGGGTGCGGTAGATCTTGCTCAGGTTTTGCATGCGCAGCATGGAGGGCTCCTGGTTGAATGAGTATTGTTAGTTGAGCGAGACGCGGGCCGCGTTCGCGAAATTTTCCGTGCCGGCGACCACCACCTTGTCGCCCAGTTTCAGGCCGCCGAGAATCTCGACAGCAGAGATGCTGGTGGCGCCCAGCTTGATGGGCGTGCGGACGGCCACGCCATCGCGCACCACGTAGGCAAAGCGTCCGCCTTCGGCTTCGACGAAGGAACCGCGCGCCAGCATCAGCACATTGGGCCGCTCGTCGATCAGCAGGCGTGCCGAGACGCGCTGGTTCTGGCGCAGGCCAGCCGGCTGTTCGCCGTTGAAGCGCACGCGCGCCAGCACCTGGTTTTTTACCACCTCGGGCGACAGCGCCGACAGCTTGCCGGTCGCCTTGATGGCGCCCGTCTCGATCTCGGCGCTCATGCCCAGGCCGATGTCGGCCACATACGTTTCCGGCACTTCCAGCTCCACTTCCAGCTGCGACAGGTCGACCAGGGTCATCAGGGCCGTGTTGGCCTGCACCACGCTGCGGTTGGCCACCGACAGCGTTCCGATGAAGCCATTGACGGGCGCACGCACGGTCAGCTCGTCGACCCTGCGCTGCGCGTTGTCGCGGCTCAGGCGCTGGCGTTCCAGTTCGTTGACCCGGGTCTTCAGCGCCAGGGTCACGTCCTCGCCTTCCAGGCCCGCCGCCTGCGAAGCGTGCTTGCTGCGGATCTCGGCGGAATTCAAGGCATCCTTGGCCTTCTGGTAATCGATCTTGGCAATGATGCCCACCTGCGCCACGCTTTCATAGCGCTCCAGCGTGCGCTGGGCGGACAGGCGCTCGATTTCCGCCGTATCTGCTTCGCGCCTGGCCAGCAGTTTCTGTTTCTTGGCCAGGATCTGCTGGCGCGCCACTTCCGCTTCCAGCTGCTGCACGCTCGACTGCTCGCGTTTCAGCGCGTCCGACAGGTCGGGCGATTCCAGCACGGCGAGGATGTCGCCCTTTTTGACGGTGTCGCCCGCCTTCGCTTTCAGCGTGACGGTGGCCACCGTGGTCGAATACAGCGTGGGGCTGATGGCGGCCACCACGCGTCCGTTCACGGCGGCGTCGCGGATCAGGGTGCCGCGCGTGACGTCGGCGATGCGCAGGCGGTCGGCATTGACGGAATGTTCGCTGTTGCGCCAGCCGGCAACGGCAGCGATGGCGGCGCCGATGACGACGGCGGCGCCGGCCAGCAGCAGGGCGCGTTTCTTGTGGCGCTGGCCCGGCGGGGCGGACAGTACGGCGTCTTGGGAGGATGTATCGCGGATCATGGTCAGGTCTCGTGAAGGATGCCTTTTCCAATGCACGATCCATGCCATATGTTAAGTCCTTGATTTGGATGGAAAAAAATTCCAGCGTCCGGCTGTCCGCCGTGTCCGCGCTGTCCAGCGTGTCCGTCCGCGCAGGTTCCACTTGATAAATTGGCAATCGCCTGCATCTGCTGTGGCGACTCTTTTTTGACTCCTCCCCAAGGCGCCATGCATCCGTTTTTCCAGCAAATTTTCCCTGCCCGTGCCTTTGCGCCAGCGCTCGATTATCCTTTTGCGCGCAGCGACGTGGCGATGCTGCAGCGGCTGACGGGCGAGGCGCCATCGCTCGATGGTCAGACCTGGAACGAACTGTTGCTCGACCAGTACGCGTCGCAACTGGCACGCGAGACCAGCATCTTTGGCCAGCAGGAGCTACACCGACGCCTGAGTGGCGGCCAGGCCGATCCTGGCTCCATTGCGCGCGTCCAGCGATTGCTGGATGACCCGGTCCAGGCGGCGAGCCTGCAGCGCGCCTGCCTGCCCTTGCGCCAGGCCGATACGGAAGTGAGCGAGACCCTGTTCGGTGCGGCGCTGGCAGCGGCGCCATGGTGGAGTGCCTGGCTATGGCTGGTGCCGCTGGCCTTGCTGCTGACCATCGCCGCCAGCTGGCTGGCAGGTTGGCCGGCGCTGTTTGGCGTGCTGGCCGCCTGTGTTGCGCTGATGACCGTGCAGGTGCGTTTTTACGAAAGCGCCAAGCTATGGGAACGCACGCTCGATACCTTGCGCCATCTGCTGAAAACCCGTGCCGCGCTGGTGCGGCTCGATGTACCGGCAGCCTTGCCATTGGCTGCCGGCAGCGCGCAGGCGGCCAAGCTGACGCGTGCCATCGAGCGCTCGCTGCTGCATTACGTGCCCTTCATCGATACGCTGCTGGTCGAATATGGCGACTGGCTCCTGCTGAAAAACGTCAAGCACTATTTCCGCACGCGCCAACTGGTCGCGCAGCAGTTGCCCTTGCTGCGCGATAGCTTTACCCAGGTGGCCCAGCTGGAAGCGGACCTGGCGCTGGCGCGGCAATTGCGTGCGGCCCCCGTGTTTTGCTGGGCTGGCCTTGCGGCACCGCGCGCGCTGGCCTTGCGGGGCATGCTGCATCCCTTGCTGGAGAACGCTGCGCCGTTGTCGTTCGGCGTGCAGGGCAAGGGGGGCTTCATCTCCGGCCAGAACGGCATCGGCAAGAGTACCTTGCTGCGTTGCATAGGCTTGAACCTGGTCTGTGCGCGGGCCTTTGGCTTCTGTTATGCGGACAGTGCTGATGTGCCGCGCCTGGCCGTGTATGCGAGCATGCAGAATGACGATTCGCTCGACGGCGGCGAAAGTTTATATATCGCCGAATTGCGGCGTGCACGCGAATTGCTGGCGCTGGCCGAGAAGGGCGCGCCGGCGCTGTTCCTGATCGATGAAATCTTCCGCGGCACGAACCACCTCGAATCCGTGGCGGCGGCCGCCGCCGTGCTGCATTCCCTGGCCGCGCGCCACCTGGTGATCGTCTCGTCGCACAATCTGGTATTGGGGCCGCTGCTGGAAGACTGTCTGGCGCCGTGGTGCGTGGGCCGCGATGACGCCGGCGCGCTGCTGCTGGCGCCGGGCGTGCTGCAGGCCACGAATGGCATCGCCCTGCTGGCGCAGCGCGGCTTTGACGCCGGTATCGCAGACAAGGCCGGGCGCGTCTTCGACTGGCTCAGCACGCACATGGCGCAGCCGGCCGACTGCGGCGGCGTGCTCGAACGGGCCTGATGGCCGCGCTTATTTGTCCTGCTTTTCCGGCGTGCTCTTGTCGATCACTTCGCGGCAATCGCCGCGGATGATGGCGTTGTCGTAGTTGGTCCAGCCGTAGCTGTCGACGTAGCGCTTGTGCTGCTTGAAGCGGGGGCTGGCGATGCTCCACTCGGGCTGTTCGCCGGCGAAGCGGATGTCGCCCAGGTCGAGCAGCGTATGGAACATGTTTTCCGTCGACAGGCGCGCCTTTTGATGGCGCTGCAGCTGTGTCACCTTGTCCGGATAGTGCCGCTGGAATTGCGGCGAGTACCAGACGAAGGCGGGCACGTGGAATTCGAACTGCGTGTTGTGGCCGTGGAAGGCCAGGCGGCAGGTGCCGTCGTACAGGGTCTGGCCATGGTCGGCCACATAGACGAGCGAGCTGCGCAGGGCGGTGCGCTGGCCATCGTCCTTCAGCATGCCGATCACGTTCGACAGGAACCAGTCCGTGTACAGGATGGAACTGTCGTAGCTGTTGTTCAGCTGCGGCTTGATGGCCGTGTCCGTGTAGACGGGCTTGTCGACGCCGAACAGCGACGGTTGCCACTTGTCGAACGCTTTCGGATAGCGCTGGCTGTAGTTCCAGTGGCTGCCCAGGGTGTGCAGCACGATGAGTTTTTTCGGCGCGGGGTCGGCCAGCGCGTTCTTGAACGGGTCGAACAGGATCTGGTCGAAGTTTGAATTGTTGGTAAAGCCGCCCAGGTTCAGGAATTGCACCACGTCCGCTTCCTTGGCAAAGACGGACACGGGCGTGTCGAACTGGCCGAACGAAATCTGGTTCGACAGCCAGTAGGTCTTGAAGCCCGCTTCCTTATAGGCGGTGAGGAAGGATTTCTCCGAGAATCCATCCTTGAGGCTTTGCGTGGCCGGCTTGCGCGAGATGATGACGGGCACGGACAGGCGCGTGGCGGAAACGGCCGTGATGACGTCGGCCAGCGGCACCAGGTTGGCTTCCTGCTTCAGCAGGGGATTGGTGTCGCGTTCATAGCCGTTCAGGCTCCAGCGGTCGTAGCGCGACGATTCGCCGATCACCATGACCACTACTTCAGGATGGGGATCGGGTTGCTGCTGGTGCGCACCGAAACGGAAGCTGCTGCTTTTCTGTCCCAGCTCGGCCAGGTAGCGACGCTCCTTGTAGAAATCGAAGCCGCGCGCGGCCAGGCCGAAAGGCCAGGAGTTGCTGACAGTGTCGAAGGCGTAGGGCAGGCGCGCCCAGTGGGGCAGGCTGGGCCAGCCCAGGCCCGTCTCGTCGGCGCCGGCGATGCTGGCGTTTTCCGGCTTGCTGCTTTCTTCGTCTTCCTCGGCCGTTTCATCGTCGGCCGAGCTGGCGTCGCCGAAGCCGGAGGCGCCCGCCTTGCCGCTGACCGCCGGCCCGCTGGCCTTGGCCGATGCGGCGGTGCTGTGCAGGACCTTGGCCTCGAAACCGAATTCATAGCCATACCACCAGAAGCCGCCCAGCAGGATCAGCAGCACGAAGGCGGCCGGGCGCGTCTTGCCGCGCCAGTCGAGGTCGCGCGTGCGCGTGGCGGCATACCAGCCGAGCAGGCACCAGGCGATCACGCCCAGCATGACGGCGCCCATCAGCCACACTTTTTGCCCGAGGAATTCCATCGCTTCCTTGGGGCTGGTTTCAAAGATGATGCCCAGGTGGTGCGTGGAAATGCCCTGGCCATAGAAGATGAACAGGTAGATTTCCGTCGGCAGGGCCAGGAAGGCAGGCACCAGCAGCCAGTGGAAATACGCGGGGCGCTTGAACACGCTCCAGACGGCCAGCCAGGCCAGCAGCTCGAAGGTGAGCATCTGCCAGGGATGCTCGGGGGCGCGCCCCAGCAGCGCGGGAATGAAGGGCACGGCCGTCAGCAAGGCATACGTCAGGAGCAGGAACAGATTGGCGGGGCGAAGCAAGGAGCGCATAAGGGAGGGCAGCGAAAAATGTCCGCTATTATCAATCCTTTTGTTATCTTGCGGTCATACAAGAATGTGCGCGTCCGGTGCTTGGCCGCAGAGAAAGAATATCAAATCATCAATTGCCGCATAGCGCCGGCGTCCGCGCGCTGCGGCCAAAGATTAGTCAAAATGCCACAAAAGCGCCTCTTTTTTGCCTTTTTTTATAGCAAAAAGCGGTAAACTGATTGACCCCCTGTAACACAAGGTCTAAACTAGCGAGTTCTCGATTTTATTCTGCTCATCGTTTACGTATTGCTTGGCATTTCATGGCCGCTCCTTATCGAGTGGCTGCGGGCGCCTCCGGTGCGCAGTAGATGAAAGCGGGACGAGGTTTTAGTCGCCGGGCATCTTGCCCGGGTTATTAATCGTAGTTTTTTGTTGGATTTATAACGATGCCAACCATCAATCAATTGATTCGCAATCCACGCGTCGCTTTGACCGTGAAGAGCAAATCGCCGGCGCTGGAAAACAGCCCGCAAAAACGTGGCGTCTGCACACGTGTTTACACCACGACTCCAAAGAAGCCAAACTCGGCTCTGCGTAAAGTCGCTAAAGTTCGTCTGACCAATGGTTTCGAAGTTATTTCGTACATTGGCGGTGAAGGCCATAACCTGCAAGAGCATAGTGTTGTGCTGCTGCGCGGCGGTCGCGTTAAGGATTTGCCGGGTGTGCGTTACCACATGGTTCGCGGTGCCCTGGATACCCAAGGCGTTAAAGACCGTAAGCAATCGCGTTCGAAGTACGGTACCAAGCGCGCTAAAGCAGGCAAGAAGTAATAAGTTGTACGCAGCAAACCCAAGTTTCGCTCAGTGGCAACTAGCTAAGTGAATGTAGTCGACCGCATCTGGTCGAGTAAGTGGAGGACTATGATGGTCGTCCGCGAGTGTGCGAAGAACGCGCGCTCAACTGAAGATTGAAAGGAATTGATATGCCACGTCGTCGTGAAGTACCCAAGCGCGAAATTTTGCCAGATCCAAAATTCGGCAACACTGATGTCGCTAAATTTGTAAACGTGCTGATGCTGTCCGGTAAGAAATCGGTTGCAGAAAACATCATCTACGGTGCTTTCGAGCACATCGCAGCAAAATCGGGTAAAGATCCACTCGAAGTTTTTGCTACCGCAATCAACAACGCCAAGCCGTTGGTTGAGGTGAAATCCCGTCGCGTCGGTGGTGCAAACTACCAGGTGCCGGTTGAAGTTCGCCCAGTCCGTCGTATGGCTCTGTCCATGCGTTGGTTGCGTGAAGCTGCTAACAAGCGCAGCGAAAAATCGATGCCACAACGCCTCGGCGGTGAGCTGATGGAAGCGGCTGAAAGCCGCGGCGGCGCGATGAAAAAACGCGACGAAGTCCATCGTATGGCTGAAGCGAACAAAGCGTTCTCGCATTTCCGCTTCTAATATAAAGCCAGCTACCGCAAGGCGGCTGTCAAGCATCTGTTGTTCGAGGCCGGGCTCATTTTTGCAAAAAAATGCTGCTCGGTTTTGTCCATTCATTTAGGATTAATTATGGCCCGCAAGACCCCCATTGAGCGCTATCGTAATATCGGTATCTCCGCTCACATCGATGCAGGTAAGACGACCACGACCGAGCGCGTCCTGTTCTACACAGGCGTGAACCACAAGCTGGGCGAAGTCCATGATGGCGCTGCCACCACCGACTGGATGGCACAGGAGCAAGAGCGCGGTATCACGATTACCTCGGCTGCTGTTACGTGCTTCTGGAAAGGCATGGCTAACAACTTCCCAGCTCACCACATCAACATCATCGACACCCCAGGCCACGTTGACTTCACCATTGAAGTGGAACGTTCGATGCGCGTGTTGGATGGCGCCTGCATGGTTTACTGTGCAGTCGGCGGCGTGCAGCCACAATCGGAAACGGTATGGCGTCAGGCTAACAAGTACAAAGTGCCACGTCTGGCCTTCGTGAACAAGATGGACCGTACCGGCGCCAACTTCTTCAAGGTCTACGATCAGATGCGTTCGCGTCTGAAAGCCAACCCAGTACCTATTCAGATGCCTATCGGCGCTGAAGACGTCTTCACCGGTGTTATCGATCTGGTCAAGATGAAAGCGGTTATCTGGGACGACGCTTCGCAAGGCATGAAGTTTGAATACGGCGACATTCCTGCACACCTGGCCGCTGATGCTGCCAAGTGGCGCGAAAACATGGTTGAAGCCGCTGCTGAAGCGTCGGAAGACCTGATGAACAAGTACCTGGAAGAAGGCGACCTCTCGGAAGAAGAGATCAAGGCTGCCCTGCGTCAGCGTACCATCGCCAGCGAAATCGTTCCAATGTTGTGCGGTACCGCCTTTAAAAACAAGGGCGTGCAAGCGATGTTGGACGCGGTCATCGAGTACCTGCCATCGCCAATCGACATTCCACCTGTCCCAGGTCTGGACGAGGACGAGCAGCCAGTCGAGCGCGCAGCTGACGACAATGAGAAATTCTCGGCATTGGCGTTCAAGATCGCAACCGATCCGTTCGTGGGCCAGTTGTGCTTCATCCGTTGCTACTCGGGTACCCTGAATTCGGGCGACTCGGTGTTGAACTCCGTGAAGCAGAAGAAAGAGCGTATCGGCCGTATCGTGCAGATGCAAGCGAACGAACGCGAAGAAATCAAGGAAATGCGCGCTGGCGACATCGCCGCCGTTGTGGGTCTGAAAGACACCACCACTGGCGATACGCTTTGCGACGAAAAAGCCAGCGTAGTTCTGGAGCGCATGGTCTTCCCTGAGCCAGTGATTTCGCAGGCAGTCGAGCCAAAAACCAAGGCCGACCAGGAAAAAATGGGCCTGGCGCTGAACCGTCTGGCAGCAGAAGATCCATCGTTCCGCGTGCGTACCGATGAAGAATCGGGCCAGACCATCATCGCCGGTATGGGCGAGTTGCATCTGGACATCATCGTTGACCGCATGAAGCGTGAATTCAACGTTGAAGCGACCGTCGGCAAGCCACAAGTGGCTTACCGCGAAACGATCCGTAAAGTGTGCGAAGAGTCGGAAGGCAAATTCGTCAAGCAATCGGGTGGTCGTGGTCAATACGGTCACGTGGTTCTGAAGATCGAACCGCAAGAACCGGGCAAGGGCTTCGAATTCGTTGACGCGATCAAGGGCGGTACCGTTCCTCGCGAATACATCCCTGCAGTTGAAAAAGGTGTGCGCGACACGCTGACTTCGGGCGTGATGGCTGGCTACCCAGTCGTTGACGTTAAAGTCACGCTGTTCTTCGGTTCGTACCATGATGTTGACTCGAACGAAAATGCATTCCGCATGGCCGCTTCGATGGCATTCAAAGATGGCTGCCGCAAAGCATCGCCAGTCATCCTGGAGCCGATGATGGCCGTGGAAGTGGAAACGCCGGAAGACTACGCCGGTACCGTGATGGGCGATCTGTCGTCGCGTCGCGGCATGGTGCAAGGTATGGATGAAATTGCTGGCGGTGGCGGCAAGATCATCAAGGCCGAAGTGCCTCTGTCGGAAATGTTCGGTTACGCCACGTCGTTGCGTTCGTCGACCCAAGGTCGTGCGACTTACACGATGGAATTCAAGCACTATGCTGAAGCACCTAAGCATGTGACTGAAGCAATCGTAAGCTCGAAAGCTAAGTAATAGAAGTTCCGGGCCGGCTTTCACGAGAATGCCGGTCCCTACATTTAAATCATTGTTCTAAGGAAGAATAAAATGGCAAAAGGTAAATTCGAACGGACCAAGCCGCACGTCAACGTCGGCACCATCGGCCACGTCGACCACGGTAAAACCACGCTGACCGCTGCAATCGCAACGGTTCTGTCGAAGAAATTCGGCGGCGAAGCTAAAGCATACGACCAGATCGATGCAGCACCAGAAGAAAAAGCGCGCGGTATCACGATTAACACGGCCCACGTCGAGTACGAAACGGAAACGCGTCACTACGCGCACGTTGACTGCCCAGGCCACGCCGATTACATCAAAAACATGATTACCGGTGCTGCCCAGATGGACGGCGCGATCCTGGTGTGCTCCGCAGCTGACGGCCCAATGCCACAGACCCGCGAACACATCCTGCTGGCCCGCCAAGTTGGCGTTCCATACATCATCGTGTTCCTGAACAAGTGCGACCTGGTCGACGACGCAGAGCTGCTGGAACTGGTTGAAATGGAAGTGCGCGAGCTGTTGTCGAAGTATGAATTCCCAGGCGACGACCTGCCAATCATCAAAGGTTCGGCACGTATGGCGCTGGAAGGCAAAGAAGGCGAAATGGGCGTTGACGCGGTGCTGCGTCTGGCCGATGCGCTGGATGCATACATCCCAACGCCAGAGCGCGCTGTTGATGGTGCTTTCCTGATGCCAGTGGAAGACGTGTTCTCGATCTCGGGTCGCGGTACCGTTGTGACCGGTCGTATCGAGCGCGGCATTGTTAAAGTCGGCGAAGAGATCGAAATCGTCGGTATCACCGATACCGTCAAAACGACTTGCACCGGCGTGGAAATGTTCCGCAAACTGCTGGACCAAGGTCAAGCTGGCGACAACGTTGGTCTGCTGCTGCGCGGCACCAAGCGTGAAGACGTGCAACGTGGTCAAGTTCTGGCAAAGCCAGGCTCGATCAAGCCGCATGCACACTTCACCGGCGAGATCTATGTTCTGTCGAAAGACGAAGGCGGCCGTCATACGCCATTCTTCAACAACTATCGTCCACAGTTCTACTTCCGTACGACGGACGTAACCGGTTCGATCGAGTTGCCAGCAGACAAAGAAATGGTCATGCCAGGCGATAACGTGTCGATCACCGTCAAGCTGATCAACCCGATCGCGATGGAAGAAGGTCTGCGCTTCGCTATCCGTGAAGGCGGCCGTACCGTCGGCGCTGGTGTTGTTGCAAAAATCCTGGCTTAATTCTTAAGCCTGCATAAAAGAAGACGCGTCGTCGCCCGGCGCCCTTCTTTTTATTCAACTGCCGGGGTTGGCAAGCATTTTGGTGCTATCATGTCGACCCTGACGGTTGTTGCGTCAGAAATTCCCGTATGACCTCATTGCCGTGCAGACCGCGCGGTTCGTTCTTTTAAGGAAATATCATGTCGGCACCAAACCAAAAAATCCGTATCCGCCTGAAGGCTTTCGATTACAAACTGATCGACCAGTCCGCTCTGGAAATCGTTGAAACCGCGAAGCGCACCGGCGCTGTCGTCAAAGGCCCAGTACCACTGCCTACCCGTATTCAGCGTTTCGATGTGCTGCGTTCCCCGCACGTCAACAAAACTTCGCGCGATCAGTTCGAGATCCGTACGCACCAACGCCTGATGGACATCGTTGACCCAACGGACAAAACCGTTGACGCGCTGATGAAGCTGGACCTGCCAGCTGGTGTTGATGTCGAAATCAAACTGCAATAATAGTTTCAAGGGCAGCTGACAATACCGTAGCATCAGGTGTTGACAGCTGTTCCAGGCCGGCGGGGTGTCCCGCTGCCTGATGATGGGGCCGGGCCTGCTCACGATCGTGAGTGCGCCCGGCCCCATTGCTATTGGTGCCTCGCCTTTTGCGGGTGGGCTGCCGTCTCGTCCTTCGTCCCGTCCATCCCTCATTCTTCTTTTCGCTACTCCTCAGTGAAATTGCCAAGCAGTTCCATGCGCGCCACGTTGATTCCAGAACATACTAACCTGGCCTATAAAGTGGGGTTAAAACAACAATTGTTAATTGTTCTCTTTCCTACGGGCGCAGAATGTGAGAGATTTGTAACATACGTGAGAATGTGTGATTGTTTTACAAAAATGATCAGTACAACGTATCGATTTATAAAACGAAAACAATATCTGAGGAGTAGTCTTGAATAGTACCGTGATGAGCAATACACCAGGTTTGAAGAAAAGCACCCTTGCGATAGCATTGACACTGGCCTTCTCCCAATATGCTGTGGCACAAGAAGCCGTAGCACCAGTAGAAAAACTGCAACGCGTCGAAGTCACCGGCAGTAGCATCAAGCGTACCGAAGCTGAAACAGCTGGTTCGCTCCAGGTTCTGACCCGCGATGATATCGAGCGCACCGGCCAGACCACGGCGCTGGGCATCCTGAATTCCTCCGCTGCCATCAGTACCTCGATCGACTCGTCGAGCAACAGCTCCGGCAGCTTCGCCACGGGCTCTTCGGGCGTCGGCATGCGTGGCCTGGGCAAGGTCGCGACCCTGGTGCTGGTCAACGGCCGCCGCATTGCACAATACGGCCTGGCCGATGGCGCGCAACAAAACTTCACCAACCTGGACGCGATTCCGGCTGCAGCCATCGAGCGCATCGAGATCCTGAAAGACGGCGCGTCGGCAATCTACGGTTCCGACGCCATCGCTGGCGTGATCAACATCATCCTGCTGAAGAATTTCGAAGGCGCCAAGATCACCGGCAACTACAAGGAAACCGAAGGCTTCAAAGATCAACGCAGCCGCAACGTTTCGGGCATCGTCGGTTACGGCGATATCGACAAGGACGGTTTCAATACCTACCTGACGTACGAGGCTTACAAGAGCGACGGTTACACCGCTGGCGACCTGCGCGGCCACTATCCTGAATGGCACCGCCAGACCCCGGGCCGTTCGACCTGGGACGCCCTGAGCTCGTTCTCGCCAACCGGTAACTACTTCCTGAACAGCACGAACATCGTTGCTGCGCCAGGTTGCCCGGCCGACAAGATCGATGCCAAGGACAAGCTGTGCAAGATGGATATCCTGCCGTACACCGGCTTGACCACCAATGCCAAGCGTTATGCGCTGGCCAGCAATACGCATTTCCGCATTGGCAAGGACATCGACGCCAACTTCGAGATCACCAACGCCGGCGCCAGCAACGACTACATCGTCGCCCCGTTCAACGTCAGCAACGGTAGCGCCACCACGTCGTCGAGCACCTGGTACGACGCGATCAACGGCAAGATGGTCGGTCCATACTTCTATCCAAAATTGCCAGTTGGCCACGCCAACAACCCTTACGGCGTACCGGTCGAATACCGTGCCCGCATGATGGACACCGGCAACGGCTTCAACTTCAACCGCACCGAATCCGATCAGACGCGCGTCATGCTGAGCCTGAACGGCGACATCGGTAATTTCGACTGGAAATCCGCGGTCGGCTACATGAACTCGAAAGCCAACAAGGCCACCCGTGCCGTGAGCGCTACCGGCTACACCAACGCCATCGTCAACGGCACCTACAAGTTCGGCCAGCAAAACGATGCCGCGCTGCTGGAATCGATGTTCCCGGTACGTACCACCAAGGGTGAGTCGAAGATCACCTTCATCGACGCGACCGTGTCCGGTGAAGTGGCGCAATTGCCAGCCGGTCCTTTGAATGTGGCGTTCGGTACCGACATCCGTCGCGAAAAGTATGAAATGGCCAGCTCGGACAACGTGCTGCGTGGCGACCTGGTCGGCATCGCCGGCCTGCAAGTCAAAGACACCATGGACCACTACGCGCTGTTCGCGGAAGCGACCATCCCGGTGGTCAAGCGTGTGGAAGTGAGCGCCGCGGTACGTGCCGACAAGTCCACCAACAGCGACGTGCACTTCTCGCCGAAGCTGGGCTTGCGCGTCAACGCGACCGATACCCTGTTGTTGCGCGCCACGGCCGCTGGCGGCTTCCGCGCGCCGAACATCGTTGAAACCGGTAACGGTCTGGGCCGCAGCTCGTTCGCTACCGATGTCAGCGATCCACGCCGTTGCGCAACCGCCAGTGCCTTGAACAATCTGGTGCAGAGCAATCCTGCCGCCACCAGCGTCGACAAGGCGCAGGGCAACACCTTCCAGAACAGTGATTGCAAAGGCGGCGTGCCTAGCTTCGTGTCGGCGAACAAGGATCTGAAACCGGAAACCTCGCGTTCGATCACCGCCGGTTTCGTTTTCGAGCCGGTCAAGAACTGGACCGTGGCACTGGACTACTACCATATCGAACGCAAGGACGAAATCGGTACCCGTGGCGTGGCTGACATTCTGCGTGGCGAAGCTGGTCTGCCAGCCGGACAGCTGGTGCGTGTCGATAACTCGGCTTCCGATGCGCAATTCCTGGCACTGGTGAAAAAATACGCACCAGGAAATACCACCAACTTCGGCGGCGTTGGCGCGATCGGCCTGTTGTACAACCCATACGTCAACAGCGGCAAGACCCGTGCTTCGGGCTTTGACTTTGATGCAGGTGGCCGTTTCAACACCAGTATCGGCCAGGTTCGCCTGAAGCTGGAAGGTAGCTATCTGTGGAAATACCAGGAATTCAGCGTGACCGACAATGCCTATGACACCAATCTGGCAGGTAACTATGACCTGGGTTCGCGTCTGAAAACCAAGTTGCGCGCCAGCCTGAAGGCCGGCTCGTTCGACCACGGCATGACGTTGAACTACGCCAGCGGCTTTAGCAACGACAACCAGACTTCGTCGACCTACTGTGTCACCAACAAGGTTTCGGCTGAGAACATGGGTGTTTGCTCGCGCGTAGGCAGCAACACCACGGTCGATTACAACCTGTCGTACGGCGGCATCAAGAACACGCGTCTGAGCCTGTACATCGACAATCTGTTCGACAAGGCTGCACCGGTGCAGTGGCGCAGAGGCTACGCTGAATCGTTCCAGATGCGTCGTATCGGCGTCTCGGCCAGCTACACCTTCCTCTGATCGTCGTCAGTTGATACCTCACCGCCCGGCAGCGATACCGGGCGTGTCAAAGACCAGGCCGCGTGCCTGGTTTTTTTTTGCCCTGTCATCGATGCGCAGGGGGATATCGCTTTACAGTGCCGCGGGCGGCCGATAAAGTTGCTGCATGCTTAATGCCCTCGATGCCCACCTGTTAAATGCGACTCCCCGTAACCGCTTGCGCGGCTGGCCGCGCTTCCTGACCGAATTTTTGTATTTTGGCATCAAGGAGGCGAGGTCGTGCCTGTTCGTCGGGCTGTTTTTCGCTGCCGTGTTCCTGGTGCCGCGCGCCGGCCTGTTCGGCCTGCCGCGCTATGACGTGCTGCTGCTGGCGGCGCTGGCGATCCAGGGCGCGATGCTGTGGAGCGGACTGGAAACGTGGGATGAGCTGAAGGCCATCTGCCTGTTTCATGCGGTCGGCTTTGCGCTGGAGGTGTTCAAGGTGTCGGGTACGATCCAGTCGTGGAGTTATCCCGACTTTGCCTACAGCAAGGTGTTCGGCGTCCCCCTGTTTTCCGGCTTCATGTATGCGGCCGTCGGCAGCTACATCATCCAGACCTGGCGCCTGCTCGACATGCGGATCCGCCACCATCCGCCGTACTGGATGGCGGTGCTGATCGCGCTGCTGATCTACGCCAACTTCTTCACGCATCACTACATCGGCGACTATCGCTGGTACCTGGCCGCCTGCGCGCTGGGCTTGTATGCGCGCACCACCGTGGTGTTCCGCCCGCTCGACCGCGACCGCAGCATGCCCTTGCTGCTCGGTTTTGTGCTGGTCGGCTTCTTTATCTGGCTGGCTGAAAACATCAGCACCTTCTGGGGCGTGTGGCGCTATCCGAACCAGCTTGGCGCCTGGTCGGTGGTGCATGTCAGCAAATGGAGTTCATGGTCGCTGTTGGTGGTGATGACGTTCACCATCGTGGCCCACCTCAAGCACATCAAGGCCAGCATCCACGTCGCCCAGCCGTAGGCCGGGCTCCGGAAGTTGCTTATTGCAGGCTGGCCGCGACGGCTTCAAAGCGTGCGCCCAGCGCCGCCTGCGGGCCGCCTTGCAGCTGTTTGGCGTACTGGCGCAGCACTTCCGCCGAATACGTGCGCGAGGCGGGCGACAGCTTCGGCAGCAGCGGCAGCACGCGTTCCAGATAGCCCGTGCCTTCCTGCCATTTGCCTTGCGCGGCCAGCGCCGACGCCAGTTCCACCATGCGGCGGCCGACGCGCGCATCGCTGCGTGGCTGCGCCGTTTCTTCCGTGGCCAGCGCTTGCCGGTACAGCTGCTCCGCTTCGGCATTCTTGCCCTGCAAGCGCTTGACGCGGCCCAGGTTGTACTGGCGCTGCGAGAGGATATCCGCGCTGGCCCCGGCTTGCTCGGCGCTCTGCAGCGCTTTTACGCAAGCCAGCTCTGCTTCGCCAAGCTGGCCTTTGAGTTCGGCCGCGTTGCAGGCGTCTTGCTGTTCATTGGAGGTGGTGATCGTCGCTGGCACCGCACAGGCGGCCAGCAGGCTGACAGCGCATAGCAGGCTGATGGTATGGGTCTTCATAGTCTCCTCGGACGGGTGTCAAACACGGTGTATCGGTGGAGTCATGCCATGATAAATATACTATAAGTTTTTTGGGGCTGGGCGGCTTTTCGCCGGCGCGCGGCAAGGCGCGCGATTGACGCCGCTTGCGTGCTTCAGGGATACTCCGGGTCTGTCCATTAATGCGTGCCGCCGCCATGTCCAAGACTGTCCTGATCGTGGAAGATGAACAGGCGATTGCCGACAGCATCGCCTATGCCTTGCGCACGGACGGCTTTACGCCGCGCCATGTGATGTTGGGCGAGCACGCCCTGGCCGCGCTGCGTCCAACGCCCGGCGAAGCCCCGCAGATGCCCGTTCTTGTGGTGCTCGACGTGGGCTTGCCCGACATGAGCGGGCTGGAGGTGTGCCGCCGGCTGCGCCAGTTTTCCGAGGTGCCGGTGATCTTCCTGACGGCCCGCAGCGACGAGATCGACCGCATCGTCGGCCTGGAAATCGGCGCCGATGATTACGTCACCAAACCGTTTTCGCCGCGCGAACTGGTGGCGCGCATCCGCGTCATCCTGCGCCGCGCCGGCGTCGTTCAGGTGCCCCGCGAGACTGGCATGACGATAGCCGCTGCCGTGACCGTGCCGGCACGCTTTGAATTGCGCGCGCTGGAGGCGAAAGTGCTATTTCACGGCCAGCCGCTGGACCTGACCCGCTATGAATACCTGCTGTTGAAAACCTTGCTCGAGCATCCGGGCCACGTGCTGTCGCGCGCGCAGCTGATGGAGCGCGTGTGGAGCGGTGCGCCCGACACGCTCGAGCGTACCGTCGATGCGCATGTCAAATCCTTGCGCGCCAAGTTGCGCGCCGTCGATGCGCAGGTCGACCCGATCCACACCCACCGTGGCCTCGGCTACAGCCTGGCTGGCGCATGAAGATCGGCCTGCGCATCCTGCTCGGCTACTTCCTGATCGTCGGCCTGGCCGCGTGGTTCCTGCTGAATGTCTTCATGGAGCAGGTCAAGCCCGGCGTGCGCTCGACCCTGGAAGATACGCTGGTCGATACCTCGCAACTGCTGGCCAGCCTGGTGGCGCCCGACCTGAAGGCGGGCACGCTGGCGCAGTCGCCCGTGGCCGAACGCATGCAGGATTACGCGCGCCATGGCGTGGACGTCAATATCAATGGCGTGCGCAAGCGCACGCTCGATTACCGCATCACCATCACGGACCGGCACGGCATCGTGCTGTTCGATTCCAGCGGACGCGACGTGGGACGCGACTATTCGCGCTGGAATGACGTGTATCTCACCTTGCAGGGCAAGTATGGCGCGCGCAGCACGCGCAGCCGGCCGGATGACGAGATGTCGACGGTGATGCACGTGGCCGCGCCTATTCGCGACGGCAATGAGGTGATCGGCGTGCTGACGGTGGCCAAGCCGAATGCCAGCGTGCAAGCATTTGTCGAGCGCAGCCAGCGCAAGATACTGCAGCGTGGCGCCGTGCTGTTGTTGCTGTCGCTGCTGATCGGCCTGGCATTCGCCTGGTGGCTGCACCATGCGCTGGGCAAGCTGATGCATTACATCGGCGACGTGGAGGCGGGCCGCAAGGTGGCGCTGCCGGCGCTGGGCAAGAACGAGATCGGCACCCTGGGGCGCGCCCTGGAGGCGATGCGCACGCGTCTGGAGGGCAAGGAATATGTGGAGCAATTGATGCACACGCTGGCGCATGAATTGAAAAGCCCGATCGCCGCCATCCAGGCCTCGGCCGAGCTGCTGCAGGAAGACATGCCGCCGGCCGAGCGCCGCCGCTTCCTGGCCAGTATCCTGGAACAGAATGCGCGCCAGCGGCAACTGATCGACAAGCTGCTGGCCCTCGTGCGCGTGGAAAAGCAGCAGCGTCTGGATAACCCCGAGCGCATCGCGCTGGCGCCCCTGCTGGCGCAAGTGGCGCAGGACGCGGCCGCCACCCTGGCGGCGCGCGGCGTGCGCCTGCAGCTGCAGGCCGACGAGGCGAATGTGGCCGGGGATGCCCTGCTGCTGCGCCAGGCCCTGGGTAACTTGCTCGACAACGCGGTCGGCTTTGCGCCACCGGGCAGCTGCATCGACCTGACGGCGCGGCGCCAGGGCATCCAGGTGGAAATTGCCGTGCGCGACCGGGGCGAGGGCATCCCCGCGTATGCGATCGAGCGCGTCTTCGAGCGATTCTATTCCTTGCCGCGCCCGAGCGCAGGCAAGAGCACGGGCCTGGGCCTGCCCTTTGTGCGCGAAGTGGCTTCGCTGCATGGCGGCACGGTCGAGGTGCTCAATCATGCGGAAGGCGGCGCCTGCGCGCGCCTGTGCCTGCCAATAGCCTAGCGCATTTTATTTGCCGGCTTCACACGGACTGCATCGTCAGCGCATACAGCTTTTTTACACTGGCCACCTTACTTCAAGGATGCGCCATGCAAAAAACTCTCTTAGTCAAAGCGTTGATCGTGTTCGGCCTGATG
Organism: Janthinobacterium sp. PLB04; assembly: GCF_021165895.1. NCBI lineage: Bacteria > Pseudomonadati > Pseudomonadota > Betaproteobacteria > Burkholderiales > Oxalobacteraceae > Janthinobacterium > Janthinobacterium sp. PLB04. The sequence goes on from NZ_CP088968.1 coordinate 723,609, forward strand.
CTGCTGATCGGCCTGCCTTTGCTGATGATTCAGGAAACGATCAAGGAGCGGATGGAATTCCGCCAGGAAGCCGTCAACAGCATCGCCGCCGATTCGGTGCGCGAACAAACCATCATCGGCCCCATTCTGGTGATTCCCTACACGGAGCAGTATGAAGAGCGCGTGGAGGTGGCCAAGGGCGATGACAAGGAAGTGAAGTTACCCGTGCGCACGGAGTTGCTGCGCCGCACGGTGCAGCGCCGCTTGCTCGTGTATCCGAACGACCTGCAGATCAACGGCAATATCGAGACGGACCGCCGCTACCGCGGCATCCACCAGGTGCTGGTCTACAGCGGCCAGCACGCCTTCAAGGGTGACTTCACGGTGCCGGCCAGCAGCCAGCTGCCGCGCAAGTCGCCGGACTCGCGCGTGACCGTCGGTGCGCCTTTCGTGGCCTTGTCCATCGAGGACGTGCGCGGCATCCGCAATATCCCGAAAATCGACTGGGGCGGACAAAAGATCGAGTTCGAGCAGGGTACCGACCTGTTTGCCTTCCGCAGCGGCCTGCACGCGCCGCTGGGCGCCATGCCCCTGGCTGCGGCGCAGCAGGTGCGCTTCAGCTTTGACCTGGGCCTCGATGGCATCGAACGCCAGCACTTCGTGCCGGTGGCCAAGAACAGCCAGATCCAGATCAAGTCGAACTGGCCCCATCCGCAATTTGGCGGGCGCTTCCTGCCGTCGCCGAAGAATCGCCAGATCGATGCCAGTGGTTTCAATGTGGCGTGGAATATCTCGTCGCTGGCCACCAATGCGCAAACGCAGCTGAGCTCCATCGAGGGAGAATTCAAGGTGCCCGATAGTGCGCCGCTGGGCCAGGTGGACCGCTTCAGTGTCGGTTTCATCGAGCCGGTGAACGTGTATTCGCAATCGGACCGGGCCACGAAATATGGCTTGCTGTTCGTGGCGCTGACCTTTGCCGCCTTCTTCATCTTTGAAATTTTGAAGAGCCTGCCGATCCACCCGGTGCAGTATTTGCTGGTGGGCCTGTCGCTGGTGATCTTCTTCCTGCTGCTGGTGGGGCTGGCCGAGCACATCGCCTTCCTCGCCGCCTATCTGGCCGCCAGCGCCGCCTGTATCGCCCTGACCAGCTTCTATCTGGTGCACGTGCTGCACAACATGTGGCGCGGCATCGGCTTCGGCGTGGCCCTGACCTTGCTGTATGGCGCCCTGTATGGCTTGCTCAGCTCGGAAAATAATGCGTTGGTGATGGGCAGCATTCTGTTGTTCGCCGTGCTGGCCGTCATCATGGTGGCAACGCGCAAGGTGGACTGGTATCAGATTGGCAAAGGAGTGCCGCAAGAGTAGGGGCTATGCGGGCGCCATGCGCCGCGATGCTTGCAGCCAGCCCGGACGGTGATGTGTCCGGGCTGTTTTTTTTGGTGGGAGACGTGCGGCACCGATAATTGGTAGTTGGTTGGTATTGTTTACGGTATTCTATTGGCATTGCTTTTTAAGTAATGGCGGGCGCCGCGGCGTCTGCCCGGGGCGGTGCGAGGATGGCGTGTCGTCCTGGTTGTTCTTCCATCTGATAAAACGGAGATGAAATATGATCAAGAAAACGATGGCTTTCCTGTTTGCGCTGGGCTTGAGCGCCTCGTATGCATTTGCTGCTGGCGATGTCACGCAGTGCTACAGCGAGTGCGGGCAAAAAGTGGCCAATTGCCGGGCGCACCTCGGTGGCAGCCCCATCTGCGAGGACTTGTACGGGCATTGCCTGAGCAACTGCCAGCAGTAAGCTTCCCGGGCATCGCGCCCGGGATGGCGAAGGGCAGGGCGCGCACGCCGTGGCGCGCCCTGTGTGTTTCTGGCATCGCCCGCCAGGGCGCATGCCGCCGTGCTTTGCGCCCGTCAAATTGCCTTGCGGCAGCGTTTTTCCGGCGCACCGACAACTCCCGCAAGGGCGCCGCGCAACACTTTGACATACCTCGTGTTAACTTGTTGCGTCAAGGGTTTTTGTGCTATATACTAGCCGGCTTCGGTATGGATTCGTCTTTTTTGAGTCCTACGTTACTTTGTAGTTAAACAAGCCCCGCCCAATCGCAGGTGGGAATGGAGAAAAAATGAGCCTAGGCCTTCTCGGTCGCAAGGTTGGTATGATGCGCATTTTCACGGATGAAGGGGATTCGATCCCGGTCACCGTGTTGGACGTATCGAACAACCGTGTTGCGCAAATCAAAACCCCTGAAACAGATGGTTACTCCGCTGTTCAGGTCGCATTCGGTCAACGTCGCGCTTCCCGCGTGACCAAAGCTGTTGCTGGTCATCACGCTAAAGCTGGCGTTGAAGCCGGTACTCTGTTGAAAGAGTTCCGTGTCGATGCTGCTAAAGCCGCTGAACTGAAAGCTGGCGATGTTGTCGCTGCTTCCCTGTTCGAAGTCGGTCAAAAGATCGACGTGCAAGGCGTTACCATTGGTAAAGGCTATGCAGGCGTTATCAAACGTTACCACTTCGCTTCTGGCCGTGCAACGCACGGTAACTCGCGTTCGCACAACGTTCCAGGTTCCATCGGTATGGCACAAGATCCAGGTCGCGTTTTCCCTGGTAAGCGCATGACCGGTCATCTGGGTGACGTTAACCGTACGATCCAGAACCTCGTGATCGCCCGTATCGATGCCGACCGTCAGCTGTTGCTGGTCAAAGGCGCGATTCCAGGTGCGAAAAATGGCCAGGTAGTTGTCTCGCCAGCCATCAAAACCAAAGCCAAGAAGGGAGCTTAAACGATGGAACTCAAGCTTCTGAATGCGCAAGGTCAAGCCGCCTCGAACGTTGCTGCAGCCGATACGATTTTCGGCCGTGACTACAATGAAGCGCTGATCCACCAAGTCGTCATCGCTTATCAAGCGAATGCACGTAGTGGTAACCGCAAGCAAAAAGACCGTGAAGAAGTTCACCACACGACGAAAAAGCCATGGCGCCAAAAAGGTACCGGCCGCGCTCGTGCTGGTATGTCGTCGTCGCCACTGTGGCGCGGCGGTGGTCGGATTTTCCCGAACTCGCCTGACGAAAACTTCACCCACAAAGTGAACAAAAAAATGTATCGCGCAGGTATCTGCTCGATCCTGTCGCAGCTGGCTCGCGAAGAGCGCCTGATCGTCATCGACGATCTGACGATCGACGCGCCAAAAACCAAGCTGTTGTCGCAAAAATTGAACGGCCTGGGCTTTGATTCGGTTCTGATCATCACCGACGTTCTGAACGAAAACCTGGAACTGGCATCGCGCAACCTGCCTAACGTACTCGTCGTTGAGCCACGTCACGCAGACCCGATGTCCCTGGTGTTCTACAAGAAGATCCTGGTCACCAAAGCTGCATTGGCCAAGATTGAGGAGATGCTGGCATGAGCGCGATTTTGAAACATAGCGAAGAACGCTTGATGAAGGTGCTGTTGGCGCCCGTGATTTCCGAAAAGGCCACCATGGTCGCGGAAAAGAACGAGCAAATTGTATTCCGCGTACTGCCGGATGCAACCAAGCCTGAAATCAAGGCAGCGGTCGAACTGCTGTTCAAGGTTGAAGTTCTGTCCGTGCAAACTGCAAACCGCGAAGGTAAGCAAAAACGCACCGGCAAGTTCAACGGTCGTCGTAACCATACCAAGCGTGCTTTCGTGTGCCTGAAGCCTGGCCAGGAAATCAACTTCTCCGAGGAGGCTGCATAATGGCACTCGTTAAGATGAAACCAACCTCGCCAGGCCGTCGCGGCATGGTGAAGGTGGTGAATGCCGACCTGTACAAAGGTCGTCCGTTCGCTGCCCTGGTTGAAAAGAAATCCAAGACCGCTGGTCGTAACAACAACGGTCACATCACCACCCGTCATATCGGTGGTGGTCATAAGCAACACTACCGCTTGATCGACTTCAAGCGCACCAAAGATGGTATTCCAGCGAAAGTGGAACGTATCGAATACGATCCAAACCGCACCGCGAATATCGCTCTGTTGTGCTACGCCGACGGCGAACGTCACTACATCATCGCAACCAAAGGCATGGCCGTTGGCGACAGCGTGATGAACGGTTCGGAAGCACCGATCAAATCGGGTAACTGCTTGCCAATCCGTAACATCCCAGTCGGTACCGTGATGCATTGCGTCGAAATGCTGCCAGGTAAAGGTGCCCAAATGGCACGTACCGCTGGCGCTGGCGTTGTGCTGATGGCACGTGAAGGTACCTACGCTCAAGTGCGTCTGCGCTCGGGTGAAGTACGTCGCGTGCACATCGAGTGCCGTGCAACGGTAGGTGAAGTCGGCAATGCCGAGCACAGCCTGCGTAAAATCGGTAAAGCTGGTGCGATGCGCTGGCGCGGTGTTCGTCCTACCGTTCGCGGTGTGGTCATGAACCCGGTCGATCACCCGCACGGTGGTGGTGAAGGTAAAACAGCAGCTGGTCGTCATCCAGTTTCGCCTTGGGGCCAACAGACTAAGGGTAAGAAAACACGCAGCAACAAGCGTACTACTTCCATGATCGTCTCGCGCCGCGGCAAGAAATAAGGGGTAGCACATGACACGTTCATTGAAAAAAGGGCCGTTCTGTGACGCCCACCTGGTGAAAAAAGTTGAAGCCGCGCAAGCAGCCAAAGACAAAAAGCCAATCAAAACCTGGTCGCGTCGTTCGACAATCATGCCTGACTTTATCGGCCTGACGATCGCGGTTCATAACGGCAAGCTGCACGTGCCGGTTTATGTTTCCGAAAACATGGTTGGTCACAAGCTCGGCGAATTCGCACTGACCCGTACGTTCAAGGGCCATGCAGCTGACAAAAAGGCTAAGAAATAATGGAAACTAAAGCTATCCTCAAAGGTGTGCGCCTGTCGGACCAAAAGGGCCGCCTGGTTGCTGACCTGATCCGTGGCAAGAAAGTTGACGCTGCACTCAACATCTTGCAATTCAGCCCGAAAAAAGGTGCTGCGATCATCAAACGCGTTCTGGAATCCGCTATTGCGAATGCCGAGCACAATGATGGCGCGGACATCGACGAATTGTTCGTGAAAACGATCTACGTCGAAAAGGGCCCGGTCCTGAAGCGCTTCACCGCGCGTGCAAAAGGCCGTGGCGACCGTATTTCGAAACAATCCTGTCACGTTTACGTGACTGTCGGTAACTAAGGAGCCACGATGGGTCAGAAAATTCATCCAACCGGTTTCCGTCTGGCGGTCACCCGTAACTGGGCTTCGCGCTGGTATGCAGGCAACGGTAATTTCGCTGCCATGCTGAACGAAGACTTGAAAGCACGTGCTTACCTGAAAAAGAAACTGAAGAACGCTTCCGTTGGCCGCATCGTTATCGAGCGCCCAGCCAAGAACGCGCGCTTCACGATCTACAGCTCGCGTCCAGGCGTGGTCATTGGTAAAAAAGGCGAAGACATCGAAGTACTGAAGTCGGCGCTGACCAAGATCATGGGCGTACCTGTTCACGTGAACATCGAAGAAATTCGCAAGCCAGAAATCGACTCGCAACTGATCGCCGATTCGATCGCTCAGCAGCTGGAAAAACGGATCATGTTCCGCCGCGCCATGAAGCGTGCAATGCAAAATGCAATGCGCCTGGGTGCTCTCGGTATCAAGATCATGTCGTCCGGCCGTCTGAACGGTATCGAAATCGCGCGTAAAGAGTGGTACCGCGAAGGCCGCGTGCCTCTGCATACCCTGCGCGCCGATATCGACTACGGTACCAGCGAAGCGTCGACCACCTACGGCATCATCGGTGTCAAGGTGTGGGTATACAAAGGTGACCGCGCGCCTAACGGCGATGCACCAGTCATCGATACCCCAGCTGACGAGAAGAAAAGCCGCGGCCCACGCCGTGACGATGGCAAGCCAGCTGGCCGTCCACGTCCAGCCGGTGCCGGTGCGAAACCATCCACAGCACCAGGTGCACGTGTGCGTACCGCCGCTAAACCGGCCGCCGCAGCAGCACCAGCTGAGAAAGCAGGAGAATAATCATGCTGCAACCAGCACGCAGAAAGTATCGTAAAGAGCAGAAAGGCCGTAATACCGGTATTTCGCACAGCCGCGGCACCGCCGTGTCGTTTGGCGAATTCGGTCTGAAGGCAGTTGCGCGCGGTCGTATCACTGCGCGTCAAATTGAAGCGGCGCGTCGTGCAATGACGCGTCACATCAAGCGCGGTGGCCGTATCTGGATCCGTATTTTCCCGGACAAACCGATTTCGAACAAACCGGCTGAAGTCCGTATGGGTAACGGTAAAGGTAATCCTGAGTACTACGTCGCTGAAATTCAGCCAGGCAAAGTACTGTATGAAATGGATGGCGTTGATGAAGCGCTGGCACGGGAAGCATTCCGTCTTGCCGCCGCTAAACTGCCACTGGCGACGACGTTTGTCATCCGCCAAGTCGGCCAATAATTGGAGTTGTATATGAAAGCATCTGAACTCCGCGGCAAGGACCAGCCAGCTCTGCAAAAAGAGCTGAATGACCTGTTGAAGGCACAGTTCGGCCTGCGCATGCAAATCGCTACGCAGCAGCTGAGCAACACTTCGCAGCTCAAGAAGGTACGCCGCGATATCGCGCGTGTGAAGACGGTAATGAATCTGAAGGAAGCCAAATGAACGAACCAGTGAAACAGTCGCTCAAGCGCACGCTGATCGGTAAAGTGGTTTCGGACAAGATGGACAAGACCGTTACCGTTCTGATCGAGCGCCACGTAAAACATCCTTTGTATGGCAAGATCATCATGCGCTCGAACAAGTATCACGCGCATGACGAGACCAACCAAGTCAAGGCCGGTGATACGGTCGAGATCCAGGAAGGTCGCCCGATCTCCAAAACGAAGGCATGGACGGTGACACGTGTGGTTCAAGCCGCACCAACCGTTTAAATAAAAACCACCGTTTCGGCTGTTGGTTTTAATTAGTACTTGCAGGCCCGCAAATTGTATGTAATACTTGCGGGCTTCGTTCATGTAACGCCGCAAAGTGTCTGGCCACAGACAGTAGCATTCGCGGTCAGTTGATGTATGAAGGTCATGCACCCAAACAGTGAAGCCCAGCAGGGCGGCTCTGGCGGGACCAAGACTGACCGTGGGTCTACATTGTGTGGATTCTTCGGCTTAAGTTGGGAAAGAGAATACTATGATTCAAACTGAAAGCCGGCTCGAAGTGGCTGACAATACCGGTGCCAAAGAAGTAATGTGCATCAAGGTATTGGGCGGCTCCAAGCGCCGTTATGCTGGCATTGGCGATGTGATCAAGGTAACCGTTAAGGTTGCTGCGCCACGTGGCCGTGTCAAAAAAGGTGAAATTTATAACGCCGTGGTTGTGCGCACCGCTAAAGGTGTTCGCCGCCAAGACGGTTCCCTGGTGAAGTTCGACGGCAATGCCGCCGTTCTGTTGAACGCCAAGCTGGAACCGATCGGTACCCGTATTTTTGGACCTGTCACGCGCGAACTGCGCACTGAGAAGTTCATGAAAATCGTGTCCCTGGCACCGGAAGTCCTGTAAGGAGTCGTAATGGATAAGATTCGTAAAAACGACGAAGTCATCGTTCTGACCGGGAAAGACAAGGGCAAACGTGGTGTGGTACAGCAGCGTATCGATGCTGAACATATCGTGGTTGACGGCATTAACATCGCTAAAAAAGCGACTAAGCCAAACCCGATGACTGGCGTAACTGGTGGTATCGTCGATAAGACCATGCCAATTCACGTGTCCAACGTTGCATTGTTTAATGCAGCGACTGGCAAGGCAGATCGCGTGGGTTTCAAAGAAGTGGACGGCAAGAAAGTTCGCATCTTTAAATCCTCCGGCGAAGTAGTGAAGGCTTAAGAAATCATGGCACGTCTCCAAGAATTCTATAAAGAAAAAGTCGTTGCCGACCTGACCAGCAAGTTTGGTTACAAGTCGGTAATGGAAGTTCCACGCCTGACCAAGATCACCCTGAACATGGGTGTTGGTGAGGCTATCGCGGATAAAAAAGTTCTCGAGCACGCAGTTGCTGACTTGACCAAGATCGCCGGCCAGAAGCCAGTGACCACCAAGTCCCGCAAAGCGATCGCAGGCTTCAAAATCCGTGAAGGTTACCCGATCGGTACGATGGTCACCCTGCGCGGCGCTCGCATGTACGAGTTCCTGGATCGCTTCATTACCGTGGCTCTGCCGCGCGTACGCGATTTCCGTGGTGTGAACGGCCGTGCATTTGATGGTCGTGGCAACTACAACATCGGTGTCAAGGAACAGATCATTTTCCCTGAAATCGAATACGACAAGATTGACGCGTTGCGCGGTATGAATATCAGCATCACGACAACCGCTAAGACCGATGACGAAGCCAAAGCTTTGCTCGCCGCCTTTAAATTCCCTTTCAGGAACTGATCATGGCCAAACTGTCACTGATTAATCGTGAGATCAAGCGTGCTGACCTGGTGGCGAAATTCGCCCCTAAGCGCGAAGCTCTCAAGGCCATCGTCGATGACCAATCGAAATCGGAAGAAGAGCGCTACGAAGCTCGCCTGAAATTGCAGGCGCTGCCACGTAACTCGAACCCGACGCGTCAACGTAACCGTTGCGCCATCACTGGTCGTCCGCGCGGCACATTCCGTAAATTCGGTCTGGGTCGTATCAAGCTCCGTGAATTCGCCATGCGTGGTGAAATTCCGGGTATGACAAAAGCAAGCTGGTAATAGGAGAATATGCAATGAGTATGAGCGATCCTATCGCCGATATGCTGACCCGCATTCGCAATGCACAAGGCGTGCAAAAGACGACCGTGGCCATGCCATCGTCGAAAGTCAAAATTGCGATTGCCAGCGTCCTGAAGGACGAGGGTTACATTGAAGATTTCGCTGTTGCCGAAGCTGGTGGCAAAGCGGAACTGAAAATCGGTTTGAAGTATTATGTTGGCCGTCCCGTTATTGAGCGCTTGGAGCGCGTGTCCCGTCCGGGTCTGCGCGTCTACAAGGGTAAAGACGAGATCCCTGTTGTGATGAATGGCTTGGGTGTGGCGATCGTGTCGACTCCGCAAGGCGTCATGACTGACCGCAAAGCACGCGCTACCGGTGTCGGCGGCGAAGTTATTTGCTACGTGGCTTAAGGAGTTACACATGTCTCGAGTAGCTAAAATGCCTATCGTAGTGCCAGCTGGCGCCGAAGTCGCCATCTCCGCACAAGCGATCACCGTAAAAGGCCCGCTGGGCGTACTTTCCCAGGCCCTCACCGGCCAGGTTAAAGTGGAAAACAATGCAGGAACCCTGAGTTTCGACGTGGCGAACGACAGCCGCGAAGCCAATGCCATGTCCGGCACGCTGCGCGCACTGGTCAACAACATGGTTGTTGGCGTCACCAAGGGTTTCGAGAAAAAGCTGAACCTGGTAGGCGTGGGTTACAAGGCGCAAGCTCAAGGCGACAAGTTGAATCTGTCCCTGGGTTTCTCGCACCCTGTAGTGCATGACATGCCAGCCGGCGTTACCTGCGCAACACCAACCCCGACCGAGATCCTGATTAAAGGTATCGACCGTCAACAGGTTGGCCAGGTGGCCGCTGAAGTTCGTGCTTACCGCGCTCCTGAGCCTTATAAAGGCAAGGGCGTTCGCTATGCGGACGAAGTGGTTAAGCTTAAAGAAACCAAGAAGAAGTAATTAGGGGCTGACGATGGATAAGAAAGAATCACGGCTTCGCCGCGGACGCCAAACCCGCATCAAGATTGCGGAATTGAAAGTAAATCGCTTGTCGGTGCATCGCACCAACCTGCACATTTACGCCAACCTGATCAGCCCGGACGCTAAAGTCCTGGTTTCGGCCTCGACGGCTGAAGCGGAAGTTCGCGCTGAACTGGCAGGCCAATCCGGCAAAGGCGGCAATGCCGCTGCTGCAGCCTTGATCGGCAAGCGCGTCGCTGAAAAAGCGTTGAAAGCAGGGATTACCGAAGTTGCGTTTGACCGCTCCGGTTTCCGTTACCACGGCCGTGTGAAAGCGTTGGCAGAAGCCGCACGCGAAGCCGGTCTGAAGTTCTAAGGATCAATCATGGCAAAAATGCAAGCAAAAATGCAAAGCGACAAGCCGGATGATGGCATGCGCGAAAAAATGATCGCGATCAACCGCGTGACCAAAGTGGTCAAGGGTGGTCGTATCATGGGTTTCGCCGCGCTGACCGTAGTTGGTGATGGCGATGGCCGCGTCGGCATGGGCAAGGGCAAATCGAAAGAAGTGCCAGTTGGCGTGCAGAAGGCAATGGAAGAAGCCCGTCGCAACCTGATCAAAGTACCGCTCAAAAACGGTACCTTGCATCACACGGTTGTTGGTCGTCACGGCGCCTCCAAGGTCCTGATGAACCCAGCTAAGCCTGGTACTGGCGTTATCGCTGGTGGCGCAATGCGCGCTATCTTCGAAGTGATGGGCGTGACGGACGTGGTGGCGAAATCCACCGGTTCGAACAACCCATACAACCTGGTACGCGCTACGCTGGACGGCCTGTCGAAAATGAGCACTGCTTCCGATATCGCTGCCAAACGCGGCAAGTCGGTCGAAGACATTCTGGCTTAAGGTGGACAAAATGACAAACACAGTCAAAGTGCAATTGGTCAAGGGCTTGATCGGTACGCGCGAATCGCATCGCGCTACCGTGCGCGGTCTGGGTCTGCGTCGTGTAAATTCGGTTTCCGAATTGCAAGACACCCCATCCGTACGCGGCATGATCAATAAAGTATCGTATCTCGTTAAAGTTGTCGGGTAAGCCTTCGGGCTTACACGAACGGAGCAAATCATGGAATTGAATACTATTGCACCAGCCGAAGGCGCTAAGCACTACAAGCGTCGCGTCGGTCGCGGTATCGGCTCCGGCCTGGGTAAAACCTCGGGTCGTGGTCACAAAGGTCAGAAATCGCGTTCGGGCGGCTTTCATAAAGTCGGTTTCGAAGGCGGTCAGATGCCTCTGCAACGCCGTCTGCCTAAGCGCGGTTTCAAATCGATGCACGCAACCTTCAAAGCTGAAGTGCGCCTGTCCGATCTGAACAACCTGGCTGTTGGCGATGTCGACATTCTGGTCTTGAAGCAAGCTGGCGTTCTGGGCGTGTTGGCCCGTGACGTGCGCGTGATCTTGTCCGGCGAAATCACCAAAGCGGTGAATTTGAAGGGCTTGAAAGTGTCCGCTGGCGCGAAAGCAGCCATCGAAGCAGCCGGCGGCTCGGTAGCCTGAGTTGACCGCTAACAGCTTGATCGGAGCGAAAATTGGCGACTAATCCACAACTTGCTAAAAGTGCAGCGGCCGGTTTCCCTTGGGGACGGCTCTGGTTTTTGCTTGGCGCATTGGTGGTTTATCGTATCGGTGCTCACGTCCCGGTTCCCGGGATTGACCCGACACAATTAGCCTCGCTGTTCAAGGAGCACGAAGGCGGCGTCCTGGGCATGTTCAACATGTTCTCGGGCGGTGCCTTGTCTCGCTTTACAGTGTTTGCGCTGGGTATCATGCCTTATATCTCGGCCTCGATCATCATGCAATTGCTGTCGATCGTGTCACCGCAGATGGAAGCGTTGAAAAAAGAAGGCGAAGCAGGTCGTCGCAAGATCACCCAGTACACCCGGTATTTCACGGTTGCCCTGGCACTGTTCCAAGCGTTAGGCATTGCAGTCGCACTGGAGTCGCAAGCTGGTCTGGTGTTGGAACCTGGTCTTGCATTCCGCTTCGTGACGGTCGTCACTTTGTTGACCGGAACAATGTTTTTGATGTGGTTGGGTGAGCAAATTACCGAGCGTGGCTTGGGGAATGGCATCTCGATCATCATTTTTGCCGGGATTGCAGCAGGTCTGCCGTCGGCGTTGGGTGGCTTGTTCACTCAGGTGTCGAATGGTTCGATCGGCAGCTTCAGCGCGATTTTCATCGTGATCCTGGTAGCGCTGGTAACGTACTTCGTTGTATTCGTTGAACGTGGTCAGCGCAAAATATTGGTCAATTACGCGAAGCGCCAGGTAGGCAACAAGATTTATGGCGGTCAAACCAGCCATTTGCCGTTGAAGCTGAACATGGCCGGCGTGATCCCGCCGATCTTTGCTTCTTCGATCATCTTGTTTCCGGCCACTATCGTGGACTGGTTTTCAAAGGGCGCCGACAACGCTAACCCTGCGGTGCGGTTCTTGAAAGATTTGGCAGCATCGATGGGGCCTGGTGAGCCTATCCATGCGCTGTTGTACGCAGTGGCGATCGTGTTTTTCTGTTTCTTCTATACAGCGCTGGTCTTTAACAGCAAGGAAACAGCGGACAACTTGAAGAAAAGCGGTGCGTTCATTCCCGGGATCCGTCCAGGCGAGCAGACAGCCCGTTACATCGACAAGATCCTGACACGCTTGACACTTGCCGGCGCAGTCTACATCACCCTGGTGTGTTTATTGCCGGAATTTATGCAAGCCCAGTGGAAAGTACCATTCTATTTCGGCGGTACTTCTTTATTGATTATTGTAGTTGTCACCATGGATTTCATGGCGCAAGTACAGAACTACGTGATGTCGCAGCAATATGATTCGCTGCTGCGCAAAGCAAATTTCAAGGGCGGAATTCCGACGCGTTAAGCGCGGTAAACATACCGAATGGCAAAAGACGACGTCATACAGATGCAGGGCGAGATTCTTGAGAATCTCCCAAATGCAACATTTCGAGTGAAGCTGGAGAACGGACACGTGGTGCTCGGGCATATTTCAGGTAAAATGCGGATGAACTATATTCGCATTCTCCCTGGAGACAAGGTGACGGTGGAGTTAACGCCGTACGACCTGAGCCGAGCCCGCATTGTGTTCCGTACCAAGTAACACACTGAATCAAACCAAAGAAGCGAAAGAAAGAGCCCAAAAATGAAAGTTCTCGCATCAGTCAAGCGGATCTGCCGCAACTGCAAGATCATCAAGCGCAAAGGCGTAGTCCGCGTTATCTGCGTGGAACCACGTCACAAGCAGCGTCAAGGTTAATCGAGGAATAACAAATGGCACGTATTGCAGGGGTTAATATCCCAAATCATCAGCATACCGTTATCGGCCTGACGGCCATCTACGGTGTGGGCCGTCCACGCGCAGAGAAAATCTGTGCATCGACCGGTGTAGCAACCAACAAAAAGATCAAAGATCTGGATGACAGCGAACTGGAAAAGCTGCGCGATGAAGTAGGTAAATTCATCGTCGAAGGCGATCTGCGTCGTGAACTGTCCATGAACATCAAGCGTTTGATGGATCTGGGTTGCTACCGCGGCATGCGTCATCGTAAGGGTCTGCCTTGCCGTGGCCAGCGTACGCGTACGAACGCACGTACCCGCAAGGGTCCGCGTAAAGCCGCTCAATCGCTGAAAAAATAATCCGCTAGGGAATAATTATGGCTAAGTCGCAAAATAACGCCGCATCAGCACGCGTGCGTAAAAAAGTTAAAAAGAACGTCGCTGAAGGCATCGCACATGTCCACGCTTCGTTCAATAACACCATCATTACCATCACCGATCGTCAAGGCAATGCCTTGTCGTGGGCTACCTCCGGCGGTGCAGGCTTCAAGGGTTCGCGTAAATCGACCCCGTTCGCAGCGCAGGTCGCCGCGGAAGCCGCTGGTAAAGTGGCTGTTGAGTGTGGCGTGAAGAACCTGGAAGTACGTATCAAGGGCCCAGGTCCTGGTCGTGAATCCGCCGTTCGCGCGCTGAACAACCTGGGCATCAAGATCACCGAGATCCAGGACGTGACGCCGGTACCGCACAACGGTTGCCGTCCACCGAAACGTCGTCGTATCTAAGATAGTGTTGCAGAGGGCGCTTCGGCGCCAGCTGCTTTGCTGTCTGTTGTAACTCAGTACAGTTGTGTGAAAACGCTGGAGCAGGGAGCCGGAAACGGTTATACTGCCCGGCTGTTCTTGCCTGTCAAATTCTGTTTGACGGGTTTTTCGTTTTCAGCCACCGTCTGATTGAAACCAAATCAGACTAGCGCCTAACCGCATCAGTGTGTTTGATCATGCATGTGGCTGGGGCGTTATCATTTAAAAAAAGGAAGTATCGTGGCACGTTATATCGGACCTAAAGCAAAACTTTCCCGCCGTGAAGGTACAGACCTGTTCCTGAAGAGCGCACGTCGCTCGCTGGACAGCAAGTGCAAACTGGACGTCAAGCCAGGCCAACACGGTGTCAAATCCGGCGCCCGCACCTCGGACTACGGTAACCAACTGCGCGAAAAGCAAAAAGTCAAGCGCATGTACGGCGTGCTGGAACGTCAATTCCGCCGCTACTTCGCTGAAGCAGACCGTCGTAAAGGCAACACCGGCGAAACGCTGTTGAAGTTGCTGGAAACGCGTCTGGACAACGTTTGCTACCGCATGGGCTTTGGCTCGACCCGCGCTGAAGCGCGTCAATTGGTCAGCCACAAAGCGTTCACCGTGAACGGTATCGTTGTGAACATCGCTTCGTACGCAGTCAAAGTTGGCGACATCGTTGCTGTTCGTGAAAAATCGAAAAAGCAAGTGCGTATCGTTGAAGCACTGTCGCTGGCTGAACAAGTTGGTATGCCTAGCTGGGTTTCGGTTGATGCCAAGAAAATGGAAGGTACTTTCAAGTCCCTGCCAGAGCGTAACGAAATCGCTAACGACGTCAACGAATCGCTGATCGTCGAGCTGTACTCGCGTTAATAGCAGTTAGCACCATCACCGCCCACTCGTTTTCTTTCGGGTGGGCGTTTTACTAATGCCATCAGCCTTATCGGTGTAATGAGCCGAGGGTATTGAAAAGGACATTTCATGCAAAACAGTTTGTTGAAGCCACGTATTATCGATGTTGAAGCTCTCGGTGCAGGTCACGCCAAGGTCGTGATGGAACCGTTCGAGCGCGGCTATGGCCACACATTGGGTAACGCGTTGCGCCGCGTTCTGCTGTCGTCGATGGTAGGCTACGCGCCGACCGAAGTGACGATCGCTGGCGTCGTCCACGAATATTCCTCCCTCGATGGCGTGCAAGAAGACGTCGTCGATCTGTTGCTGAACTTGAAGGGTGTGGTTTTCAAAGTCCACAACCGCGATTCGGTAACCCTGACCCTGAAAAAAGAAGGCGAAGGCGCGATCCTGGCCTCCGATATCGACCTGCCGCATGACGTCGAACTGATCAACCCTGACCACGTGATCGCCCACCTGACCGCTGGTGGCAAGCTGGACATGCAGATCAAGGTTGAAAAAGGCCGCGGCTACGTTCCTGGTAACGTGCGTCGCCTGTCGGAAGACACGAACAAGACCATCGGCCGCATCATTCTGGATGCGTCGTTCTCGCCAGTGCGCCGCGTATCGTACTTCGTTGAATCGGCCCGCGTTGAACAGCGTACCGACCTGGACAAGCTGATCATCAACATCGAAACCAACGGCGTGATCTCGCCGGAAGAAGCGATCCGCCAGTCGGCCCGCGTCCTGGTGGACCAGTTGAATGTGTTCGCTGCCCTGGAAGGCACGGAAGCCGCCGCCGAAGCGCCATCGCGCGCTCCGCTGGTCGATCCTATCCTGTTGCGTCCAGTCGACGACCTGGAGTTGACCGTGCGTTCGGCGAACTGCCTGAAAGCGGAAAACATCTACTACATCGGCGACCTGATCCAACGTTCGGAAAACGAACTGCTGAAAACGCCAAATCTGGGCCGCAAGTCCCTGAACGAAATCAAGGAAGTGCTGGCATCGCGCGGCTTGACCTTGGGCATGAAGCTGGAAAACTGGCCGCCTGCCGGCCTGGAAAAGTAATCGCAGTAAAAGCAAGTTGTAGCAAACTGCCTGGGACAGGTGTCCCAGGCTTTTATTTTGTAGTACCAAACCGGTCCGCGGCTGTAAGGGGTTTCCCACTCAGCTGATCGAAGAACTGGAATTTAAACACTCACCGAAAGGATTTATCATGCGTCACGGTCACGGCCTCCGTAAACTGAATCGTACCTCGTCCCACCGTCTGGCAATGCTGCGCAACATGACAGTATCGCTGCTGCGTCACGAAGCGATCAAAACCACCCTGCCAAAAGCAAAAGAACTGCGCCGCGTTGTCGAGCCAATTCTGACCCTGGGCAAAACCGACTCCCTGGCAAACAAGCGTCTGGCCTTCAACCGCCTGCGCGACCGTGAAATGGTCGTCAAACTGTTCGCTGAACTGGGCCCACGTTTCGCCAACCGTAACGGTGGTTATGTGCGTATCCTGAAAATGGGTTTCCGCGTCGGCGATAACGCTCCTATGGCGTTCGTTGAACTGATGGATCGTCCAGATACGACCGAAGCAGTTGAAGTTGCTGGCGAGTAATCCCAGTAATTGCTTCAATGAAAGCCAGGCCTAGCCTGGCTTTTTTGTTTTCTGCTGCAGCTATCCTTGCTGCGGTGTACTATTCTTCTTTCGCGCCGGCCCTGCAGCCACTGCACGCCCCGCGCGTCCTCTGTCGAATGGTTGAAAAGGTAGTTCATGTCCCGTTTCCCCTCCAGCGCCACCGCGCGCGCCGCTCCCCTGCATCAACTGCTGATCTGGTTTGCCACCTGTTTGCTGCTGGCCATGGCCGTCTTTGGCACGGGTCAAGCCCGCGCCGACGATGAATTCCTCGACCCCGAGCTGGCCTTCAAGTTTTCCGCCCGCATGCAGGATCCGGCCACCATCGCCGTCACGTATGTGATTGCCGATGGCTACTATATGTACCACGAGCGCTTCAAGTTCGAGGCCGTGGGCGCCAAGCTGGGCACGCCGGTGTATCCGGCTGGCAAGGTCAAGTTCGACGATACCTTCCAGAAGAACGTGGAAACCTTCCGCAAGACCCTCACCATCACGATTCCCGTGGAAGCTGCCGGGCCGTTTACCTTGAAAGCGACGGGACAGGGCTGCTCCGACAAGGGCCTGTGCTATGCGCCGCAGGATGCGACGGCCCAGCTGGTGGGCGGTGGCGGCGGCCAGAGCATGGCGCCGGGCGGCTTGCCGTCGAAGTTCGCCTTGCCGGCCGCACCGGCGGTCGACACGGTGGCCGTCAACGGCCCGCAGGCGCAGGCGTCGCCTGGCGTGTCCGTGCTGAGCATTCCGCAGGCCGACATCACCAGCACGCCCGAGCCGGCCGCGGCGGCGCCCGCGGCGGCAAGCTCCGCGCCCGCGCAAAGCGAGATGGGCAAGATCGAAGCGGCCCTGAAGGGCGGCAAGCTGCTCGTCATCGTGCCCCTGTTCATGCTGCTGGGCCTGGGCCTCGCATTTACGCCGTGCGTGCTGCCGATGGTACCGATTTTGTCGTCGATCATCATCGGCGATGGCGGAAAGGTCAGCCGCTCGCGCGGCTTGCTGCTGTCGCTGACGTACGCGCTGGGCATGGCCATCGTCTACACGGCGCTGGGCGTGGCGGCCGGTCTGGCGGGCGAAGGCCTGGCGGCCCAGCTGCAAAACCCGTGGGTGCTGGGTTTCTTTGCCCTGCTGATGGCGGGCCTGGCGCTGTCGATGTTCGGCTTGTATGAACTGCAAGTGCCGGCTTTCCTGCAAGGCAAGCTGACGTCCGTATCGAACCAGCAATCTTCAGGCCGCCTGGCGGGCGTGTTCGTCATGGGCGCCATTTCCGCCCTGATCGTGGGACCCTGCGTGGCCGCGCCGCTGGCCGGCGCCTTGCTGTACATCAGCCAGACGCGCGATGTCGTCATCGGCGGCAGCGCCCTGTTTGCCATGGCGGTGGGCATGAGCGTGCCTTTGCTGCTGGTGGGCGTGTCGGCTGGCACCTTGCTGCCCCGTGCCGGCGCCTGGATGGATGCCGTCAAGCGCTTCTTTGGCGTGCTGCAACTGGGCGTGGCCTGGTGGCTGGTCTCGCCCGTGCTGCCGGGCGCCGTGCAGATGCTGGGCTGGATGGTCTTGTTCGTCGGCTATGGCATGTATTTGTTGGTGGGCAAGAGCGGCGCGAAGAACGCCTGGGTAGCCAAGGCCTTCGGCCTCGTGTTTGCCTTGCTGGGCGCGATGCAACTGGTGGGCGTGGCCAGCGGTGGCCGCGACCCGCTGGCGCCGCTGGCCCACCTGGGCGGCGGGCAGGTGCATGCCCAGCCGTTTACGCGCGTGAAGACCGTGGCGCAGCTGGACGCGGCGCTGGCCCAGCTCAATGGCAAGCCGGCCCTGCTGGACTTTTATGCGGACTGGTGTGTGTCGTGCATCGAGATGGAAAAACTGACCTTCGTCGATCCCGCCGTGCGCGAGAAGATGGGGCAAGCCGTGCTGCTGCAAGTGGACGTGACGGCCAATGACGCGGACGACAAGGCTATGCTGAAACGTTTCCAGCTGTTCGGCCCGCCGGGCATCATCATGTTCAACCCGCAAGGGCAGGAAATTGCCCAGTCGCGCGTGATCGGCTTCCAGAATGCAGCCACCTTCCTGGCCTCCTTGCGCAAGCTCGACGAGTAGGCCGGGTAGGTCGGGTTAGCCCCTAAGGGCGTAACCCGACACCACCATACACGCCAACAAAGTTGTCGGATTACGGGCCTGCGGACCTAATCCGACTTACCCGGCTTTCGGCTGCTGATGCATGCCATGGTGGCCACCGCGATGGCCGCCGTGCTTGCCGCCAGGCACGCTGTCATCAAACACTTTCTTTTGTTCCGGCGTCAGCACGGCGTAGAAGGTTTTCAGCGAGGCCAGACGGCTTTCCTGGCTGGCGATGCGTTCCTTCGACATGGCGATCCATTGCTCCATGCGTTCCGGCGCCGACAGCTTGGCCATCGCTTCGCGCTTGGCCTTCCAGTCACCCATCGGTTTTTTCGGCGCGTTGGCGGCCGTGAATGTGGCCCAGGCCGGTTCCTGCGCGGCCGTCAGCTTCAGCTTGTCATGCAGGCGGGCCTGGTACTTGGCCATGCGCTCGGCAGGATTGCCGCCGCGGTGCTGGCCGCGGTGGCCGTCATGTTGCATCTTGGTGCTGGCGGCAGGCGCGCTGGCGGCCGCTTCCTGGGCGTGGACGGTCAGCGATGCCGCACCCATGCCGAGTACGCTCATGGCGATGATCAAGTTCTTGCGCAAGGTTGTCATTGAGGCGTTCATCTGGATTCCTTTGTAAAAGTGAGGGATGTACATGTTGCTGCACATGAATCCATGTTGGACGCGCCATGTTTCCCCGAAGTGTCCGCTGCCAGACAGTTTGTATCTATATGTTTCTTCGGGTCTTCTATATACAAGACGATACAAATGCGTTGTGCAAGGGCGGGGGAAGTGGGGATAATTCGTACCATGGAACCCACTTCTACAATTCTCATCGTCGACGACGACCGCGATATCCGCAGCTTGCTGGCGGACTACCTGGAAACGAACGCCTACCGCACCCTGGGTGCGGCGGATGGCACGGCCATGTGGAAAATCCTCGATGAAACGCGGCCCGACCTGATCGTGCTCGACTTGAACCTGCCTGGTGATGACGGCCTGACCTTGTGCCGCAAGCTGCGCGCCCAATCAACCGTGCCGGTGATCATGTTGACGGCGCGCAACGAGCCGCTGGACCGCATTCTGGGCCTGGAAATGGGCGCCGACGATTACTTGCCGAAGCCGTTCGAGCCCCGCGAATTGCTGGCGCGCATACGTAGCGTGCTGCGCCGCAGCCATGCCATGCCGTCGAACGTGCCGTCGGACAAGGCGCAGCAAATCCGCTTTTCCGGCTGGACGCTGGACCTGACGGCGCGCCACCTGCTCAATCCCAGCGGCCTGGTGATCATGCTGTCGGGTGCGGAATTCCGCTTGCTGCGCGTCTTCCTGGAACACCCGAACCGCGTGCTCAACCGCGACCAGCTGCTGAACCTGACGCAGGGCCGCGACGCCGACCCGTTCGACCGCTCGATCGATATCCAGATCAGCCGTCTGCGGCAAAAGCTCGGTGAAGATGCCCGCTTGCCGCAAATTATCAAGACCGTGCGCAACGGCGGCTACGTGCTGGCTGGCCAGGTCAATGTGGAGCCGCACGCGTGAAGGCCTTCCTGGGCTCGATGACGGGCCGTGTCTTCATGTTCTTGTTGATCGGCATCGTCGCTTCGGCCGCGCTGACGCAGTGGCTGGCCGTGGGCGAACGCCAGCGCGCCATCGAGCAATACCGCGACTACCACGCCGTCGAGCGGGCCGAGCAGCTGGTGATGGCGGCCGACGTGGTGCCGCTGGCCTCGCGCGCCGCCTACCTGAAAGTGGCCAACAAGGGCAGCGTGCGCCTGGAATTGCGTCCCGATACGGAACATAGGCCCGGTGCGCCGACGGAATTTTCCACGGCCCTGCAAGCCAAGCTGGGCGAAGGCTTCAAGGTCAGCGCGCTGGCCGAACGTCCGGCCGCCTGCGTCAAGCCGCGCCAGTCGCCGGGTATGTTTTCCGCCAAGCCATGGGGCGGCACCTGCGAAAACCTCGACGTGCGCATGCAGGATGGCCACGTGCTGCGCCTGATGGTCTTGCCACCGCGCCAGCAGCCACCGTTCAATGAACATAACGACTGGATGACCCTGCTGCCTTTCCTGATCAGCATCGCCATCCTCGCCTATCTGGTCACGCGCATGACCATGCGCCCGCTCAAGCAGCTGGCGCAGGCGGCGAAAGACCTGGGCAATGACATCAACCATCCGCCGCTGACCCTGTCGGGCGCCAGCGAGATCCGCCAGGCCAGCGCCGCCTTCAATGCCATGCAGGCGCGCATCCGCCAGCATATTTCCCAGCGGACACAGATGCTGGCGGCCATCACGCACGACTTGCAGACGCCGCTGACGCGCTTGCGCTTGCGCCTGGAAAAAGTGGCGGATACGGAATTGTATGACCGCCTGGTGGGCGACCTGTCGGCCATGCAAAGCATGGTCAAGGAAGGGCTGGACCTGGCCCGCTCGATGGACAGCACGGAAGCGATGCAGGCGCTCGATCTCGATTCCCTGCTCGATAGCGTCTGCTCCGACGCGGCCGATGCCGGCCAGAAAGTCACCCTCAGTGGACAGGCGGGCATGGCCTTGATGGCGCGCCCCATTGCCATGCGGCGCTGCCTGGTGAACCTGATCGACAATGCCGTCAAATATGGCCTGTACGCGCAGGTGACCGTCGAGCGCATCGCCGGTGCCGCGCGCATCTGCATCCGCGACGGCGGGCCGGGTATTGCGCCAGATCAACTGGCTAAAGTGTTCGAACCGTTTTACCGCATCGAGACGTCGCGTTCGCGCGAATCGGGCGGCACGGGCCTGGGCCTGACCATCGCGCGCAATATCGCCGAGCAGCACGGCGCCACGGTTTCACTGCTCAATCACGTCGACGGTGGACTGGAAGTCACCCTCATCGTGCCAGAGTATTACGCAGGAAAGTGAGCATTTCCGTGCGACAATATTGTGCTTTATGCCCCCTGGCAACTACATTCAACCTGCAGCCCTGCGCTGCAACAGCGTGACAGAACAATGAAAAAGACTAGTCTGGCAATCCTCGTGGGTGCGGCCCTGTGTATCGGTGGCGGCATCTGGTATTTCACTCATCAGTCCGGCTCGGCGACCAGTGGGCAGGATGGTAAAGGGGGCAAGGGTGGACAGGCGCCGACGACCGTGAGCGTGGTCGCGCCGGTGCGCCAGGATGTGCCGATGGTGCTGCAAGCCAATGGCAGTGTGATGCCCATCAGCAGCGTGGACTTGCACCCGCAGACGACCAGCACGATCACCAAAGTGCATATCCGCGAAGGCCAGTTCGTCAAGCAGGGCGAGCTGATGTTTACGCTGGACGCGCGCAGCGAGCATGCGAATGTCGACAAGGCGCAGGCGCAGGTCTTGCGTGACCGCGCCTCGGTGCAGGACTTCGAGCGCCAGCTCAAGCGCAACCAGGATTTGCTGAGCAAGAATTTCATCGCCCAGGGCGCCGTCGATACCCTGCAAAGCCAGCTGGACGCGGCACGCGCCTTGCTGGCCGCCGACCAGGCTGCCTTGCGCGCGGCCCAGGTCGACTCCAGCTACACCGTCCTGCGTGCGCCGCAGGCGGGCAGGGTGGGCGCCATCAATGTCTACGCGGGCAGCCTGGTGCAGCCGACCACGTCGCTCACCAGCATCACCCAGCTCGACCCGATCGACGTGTCGTTCACCTTGCCGGAAAGCAGCCTGTCCGGCTTGCTGGCGGCGCAAAAGGCGGGCGAGGTGCCTGTCACGGCGCTGCTGTCCGATGCGGGCGGCAAGCAGCTCGATGGCAAACTGAATTTTATCGACAATGCCGTCGATCCCGCCACGGGCGTGATCAGGATCAAGGCCCGTTTCAATAATGGCGGCACCGATTTGTGGCCCGGCCAGTACGTGAATACGCAGCTGACCGTGCGCACCCTCAAGGATGCGCTGGTGATCCCGCAAAACGCCATCATCACGAGTACCGCCGGCACCTTCGTGTATTCGATGGAAGCGGACAACACGGCCAAGATGCGCAAGGTGACGCGCGTGTATGCATTCGGACCGAACGCCGTCGTCACCGGCCTGGCGGGCGATGAAAAAGTCATCGTCGATGGCAAGCAGAACTTGCGTCCAGGTAGCAAGGTGCGCCTGGTGGAAAAACACAAGGCTGCCGATGGCGCTGCCGCACCGCAGGGCAAGCCAGCATGAATCTGTCCGAACTGAGCATCCGCCGCCCCGTCATGGTGGTGCTGCTGTCCCTCTCCATCATCCTGGCCGGCGTGCTGGCCTATCTGCAAATTCCCGTGGCGGCCTTGCCGAGCTATAACACGCCCGTCATCAATGTGAGCGCCGACCTGGCCGGCGCCAGCCCGGAAACCATGGCCTCGTCGGTGGCCTTGCCGCTGGAAAAGCAATTTTCCACGATTTCCGGCCTCAGCCTGATCACCTCCACGAGTACGCTGGGCAATACCTCGCTGACCCTGGAATTTGACGCCAGCATCAATGTCAACGAGGCGGCCGTCGACGTGCAGGCGGCCCTGCTGCGCGCGCAGCGCCAGTTGCCGACGGAAATGACGGACTTGCCGTCCTACCGCAAGGTCAATCCCGCCGATGCGCCGGTGCTGTTCATCCAGATGACGTCGCCATCGCTGAACTTGTCGGACCTCAACGATTACGCGGAAAACCTGATCGCCCCCAGCCTGTCGACCTTGCCGGGCGTGGCCCAGGTCATCGTGAATGGCCAGAAGCGCTTTGCCGTGCGGGTGCGCGCCCGTGCCGACCTGATGAATGCGCGCAATCTGACGATGGACGAATTGGCCACCGCCTTGCGCACCTCGAACACGAATTCCCCGCTGGGCATTCTTGACGGCCCGAGCCAGACCCTGACCATCCAGGGCAATCCGCAAATGATGAAAGCGGCCGACTTTGCCGAACTGATCGTCGCCAGCCGCAATGGCCAGCCCGTGCGCCTGAAAGACGTGGCCGAGGTGGAAGACAGCTTTCAATCGATCAAGGCCGTCGGCAGTTTCAATGGCGAGCGCTCGATCAGCCTGATGGTGCAGCGCCAACCGGACGCCAACACCGTGCAAGTGGTCGATGGCGTGCGCCGTTTGCTGCCGGGCTTCAAGGAACAATTGCCGCAGTCGATACAGATCAGCCTGGTCAACGACCGTTCGCTGTCGATCCGCGAAGCCATCCACGACGTGAATCTGACCTTGGCCCTGACGGTGGTGCTGGTGGTGCTGGTGATCTTCCTGTTCCTGCACCGCGCGGCGGCCACCTTCATTCCTGCCGTCACCATGCCGATTTCCCTGCTCGGCGCGCTGGCCCTGCTGTACTGGCTCGGCTACAGCCTCGATAACGTTTCCCTGCTGGGCATTACCCTGGCCGTGGGCCTCGTCGTCGACGATGCCATCGTGGTGCTGGAAAACATCGTGCGGCATATCGAGATGGGCAAGAAACCCATACGCGCGGCGCTGGAAGGGGCGAAAGAGATGGGCTTTACCATTATTTCGATCTCCGTCTCGCTGGTGGCCGTGTTCATCCCCATCTTCTTCATGCCGGGCGTGATCGGCTTGCTGTTCCATGAATTCGCCGTTGTCGTCTCGCTGGCCGTGCTGGTGTCGGCCGTCGTGTCGCTGACCCTGGTGCCGATGCTGGCCAGCCGCTTCCTGCCGGCCGATTCGCGCGAGCACAATGACAGCGACCCCAGCCATGGCGAAAAAACCTTTATCGGCCGCCATTTCGAAGCGGGTTTCACAAAATTGCGCAACGGTTATGTGCATCTGCTCGACAAGGCCCTGGCGCACCGCAACGTGGTGCTGTTCGTTGCCGTGTGCACCTTTGCGCTGACGGTGCTGCTGTACGCGACGATACCGAAAGGTTTCTTCCCGGAAGAAGACCTGGGCCAGATCCAGGTGAATACGGAAGCGTCGGAAGATATTTCCTCGGCGGCACTGCAGGATTTGCAAGCCCGCGTGGCGGCCGTGCTCAAGGCGGACCCCAGCGTGCAGGACGTGACCTCGTTCGTCGGCGGCGGCAACACGGGCCGCATGTTCATGGTCTTGAAACCGCGCAGCGAGCGGCCGAAAATGCCGGTGGTGCTGGAAAACCTGCGCCGCGCGGCGGGCACCGTGCCAGGCATGGCCGTGTATTTCCGGCCCGTGCAAAACTTGCAGCTGGGCGGGCGCCAGAGCAAGAGCCGCTACCAGTACACCTTGCAAAGCGTCAGTCCCGACGCCTTGAATGACTGGGCGGAAAAGTTTATTGCCGGCATGCGCACGGATCCCGCCTTCCGCGACGTCACCAGCGATTCGCAGATCAAGGGCTTGCAGGCATCGCTCAGGATCGACCGCGACAAGGCCAACCTGCTGGGCGTGCAAATGTCCGACATCCGCACGGCCCTGTACAGCGCCTTTGGCGAGCGGCAAGTGTCGACCATCTATTCCTCGGCAGCCAGCTACTACGTGATCCTGGAAGCGGCCACGGCCGACCGCCAGTATGACGATGCGCTCACGCGCGTGTCCGTGCGCAGCAAGACGGGCGAACTGGTGAAACTGTCGAGTATTGCCTACGTGGAACGCACGATTGGGCCTACCTCCGTGAATCACCAGGGGCAGTTGCAGGCCGTCACCATCGCCTTCAACCTGGCGCCCGACGTGCCGCTGGGCATTGCCACGGGCAAGATCGATGCGATGGCCAAGGACATGAGCTTGCCGGCCTCCATCATCACGCGCTACGGCGGCGACGCTGCCGTGTTCCAGAGCTCGCAGTCCAGCCAGATCATCCTCATCATTGCCGCGCTGGCCGTGATCTATGTCTTGCTCGGCGTGCTGTATGAAAGCTATATCCACCCGCTGACCATCCTGGCCGGCTTGCCATCGGCGGCAGTGGGAGCGCTGCTGACCCTGCGCCTGTTCGGCATGGACCTGACCATGATCGCCATCATCGGCATTTTGATGCTGATCGGCATCGTCAAGAAAAACGCCATCATGATGATCGACTTCGCCCTGCATGCGCAGCGCAACGACGGGCTGGCGCCGGCGGAGGCCATCCGCCAGGCGTGCATCCTGCGTTTCCGCCCCATCATGATGACGTCGGCGGCGGCCTTGATGGGCGCCTTGCCGATCGCCCTGGGCCTGGGCGCCGGCGCCGAGCTGCGCCAGCCGCTGGGCCTGGCCGTGGTCGGCGGCTTGCTCTTTTCGCAAGTGATCACCCTGTTCATCACCCCCGTGATCTATCTGTTCCTGGACAAGTACAGCGGCACGGGACCGTTGACGGACGAGCAATTGGTGGCGCTCGACAACAAAGCCTGAGCCGCCACACGGCCAGCACCGGCGCCCCGTTCCTCAGTGAATGCGGCGCCGGTTTTGTATGGGCCGTGATACATACGGTAACAACCGTCAAGCGACGGCTCGGGTACTCTGGTTACCGCTGCAAGGAATGTCGCTATCCTGTACGCTTCGGGTTGGATATGCCGAGGAAGTGTTCCCAAAAGCAAGGGACTCTGGCACTATGGCTGCCCTGTAAGATTACTTTTGTCGCTACACAGAAAGCACGATTCATTTTGCATGACACGACCCATTTGATGGCTGCCGATTCCGATGTTTGCCCCACCTGCGGGCAAGTGATCCAGCCACCACCGGCCTACGGGTCCACGACCAGCACCATGCGCAAGGTGGCGCTCGGCGTGTCCGTCTTGCTGCACGTGCTGCTGGCGGCGTATGCATTGTTTCGCAGCGATACGATCGAAAAGATCCCGCCGCCGAAGAAGGAAAGCGCGATGGTTTACATTGCGCCACTGAAAGACAAGCCGCAGCCGCAGCCGAAACCCACGCCGAAGCCGAAGGACACGAAGGTGGCCAAGGTCAAACCGCCACCGGCGCCGAGCAAGCGCGTGGTCACAAAAGACGTGCCGCGCGACAAGCCAAAACTGGAAACATTCACGCCGCCGCTGGTGTCGAAGGTGCCGTTGCCGCCGCCGCCGGCTGAAGACATGAGTTCGATGATCGAGCAGCGCCGCAAGCAGCGCGAGGCGCAAAACCCCGCGCCGCCGGCCGAGGAAAGCGAAAACGACCGCGCCATGCGCGTGGCCAAGGCGAATATCGCCGGCGCCCAGGGACGCAATTCCGGCAGCGACCGCGAGGATTCGGGCGGGGTGTTTTCCATCGTCAACCAGACTTCGTTCAGTGCCGAAGTCAAGTTCAAAGGCTGGAACGGCAACTTCAAGCGCAACTGGCTGAAGCAGGAAAAAGTCGAGCTGGGCAATGAGCCCGATATCGAAACGGCCATCTTGAAGAAGATGATCCAGCTGATCCGTGCCGAAAAGCCCGGTGATTTCGTCTGGGAATCGCGCCGCCTGGGGCGCAACGTCAACCTCAGCGCCCGCGTGGAAGACACGGCCGAGCTGATGGCCTTCCTGCGCCAGGAATTCTTTTCCGAGAAACGGCCAGGGCCGGGACGGCGCTAGGCGCTCGTAAAACTGGCAATAAAAAAGGCTGCACCGTGTGAACGGGCAGCCTTTTTTTACGCAGCGTTGATCTCGATCAAGCCGATTTGTCGGTTCCTGCTTCCGGCTCGACATCGTCTTCCATGTCGATCAATTCGACCATCTGGGCCGCGCCATCTTCGCTGATGCCGGCCAGTTCCATGATCTTGTCGTTGGCTTCGTCGATGCCGACGCGCTTCAGGGCCGAGAACAGTTGCACGGTGAACGGGAAACCGACGCCGTCTTCATCCACGTAGCTGTCGAGCTTGGCTTTCGCCTGGCGCAAGGCATTCACGGATTCATTGCGGTTCAGCTTATCGACTTTCGTCAGGATGCAGTGGATCGGTTTGCCCGTCGGGGCGAACCATTCCAGCATCTGGATGTCCAGGTCGGTGAATGGGCGGCGCGAATCCATGATCAGGATCAAACCCGCCAATTGCTCGCGGCGCTGCACATAGTCGCCCAGCAGGCGCTGCCAGTGCAATTTGGCCGAGCCCGAGACTTCCGCGTAGCCGTAGCCCGGCAAGTCGACCAGCAGGCATTCGATCTCTTCAACGATGGTGGCATCCTTGCGGTGCTGCGCCACGTGGGCGCCGCCGATGGAGAAGTAGTTGATATGCTGGGTACGGCCAGGTGTCTTGGAGGCGAACGCCAAGCCTTTCTGATTACACAAGATGTTGATGGCGGTCGATTTACCGGCATTGGAGCGGCCGGCAAAGGCGATTTCCGGCACCGTGGTATCGGGCAGGTCACGCAATTGGTTGACGGTCGTAAAGAAGCGGGCTTGCCAGAGTTTTGACATGGGAGTAGTAAAGCAACAAAAGGGAGCGATAAGGGAGCGATAACGCCAAGAAGCTATTGTACAATAAGGGGTTGTTTATTGTTGCCGGCGTAGCAGCGATGCGGCTTGCGGCCCTGAAAATAAAGCAAAAATCCACAGGGCGCGGCAATGTCCACCACTAATTTCTCACTGTCTCAGGGTGCCTGAATGAATCGTGCGTTTTCACCGTTTATCAAATCCATGCTGCTCGCTTTGCTGGCTGTATCGGCAACTGCCTCTGCGGTCGAAGCAGCGAAACCGGCCGTCAAGGTCGACGCGGCCAAGGGCGCTACCCTGTACGCCGATGGCGATGCGGCACGCGGCCTGCCTGCCTGCGTCTCCTGCCATGGCGCGGCCGGCAATTCGACCATCACGGTCAATCCGAAGCTGGCCGGCCAGCACGAAAGCTATATCTACAAGCAACTGGTCGACTTCACCACGCCGGAGCGCAACCAGCCCGTCATGACGACGTACGCGAAGATGCTCAGCGACGCCGACAAGAAGAATATCGCCGCCTACCTGGGCGCGCAGCTGTCCAAGCCGGGCGCCGCGAAAAACAAGGACACGATCGACCTGGGCAAGAAAATCTACCGTGGTGGCATTGCTTCCAAGCAAGTTGCTGCCTGCGCCAGCTGTCATGGTGCGACGGGCAATGGTATTCCCGTCCAGTATCCGCGCATCGCCGGCCAGCACCAGGACTACACGGTGGCCCAGCTGGCCATGTTCCGCAGCACCAAGGCTGATGCCCGCAAGAACAGCGCGCAAATGCACACCATCGCCGCCCGCATGTCGGATGACGAGATCGCCGCCGTTGCCGATTACATCGCCGGCCTGAAGTAAGTTTTCATAGTGGCAAGAGATTGCCAGGCGCACCAGCGCGCATGAACCAGGGCGGCCGTCTCGACAGGCTGCCCTTTTTTATGGCAGGGGCCAAACAGGAGTATGCTGCCGCCTTGCGCGGAGAAACTATCTGCTCCATGCCTAAATTTTCTTGAAGATTGCATATCCCGTATGAGTATCAACGTATGAGCACAGGCACGACCGGAATCGAGTTAAAGACCCAACGCCGCAGCCTGGCTGAATTCGTCGAGCTGGTCTCGTCGATGCGCTTTGCCATCAGCCTGCTGACCCTGATCGCCGTCGCGTCCATCATCGGCACCGTGCTCAAGCAAAATGAGCCCATGCCCAATTATGTGAACCAGTTCGGCCCGTTCTGGTTCGCCGTCTTCGACAAGCTGAGCCTGTACTCCGTGTATTCGGCCTGGTGGTTCCTGGTCATCATGGGTTTTCTCGTCGCCTCGACCTCGCTGTGTATCGTGCGCAATGCACCGAAGATGCTCAAGGATATGCGCAGCTGGCGCGACAATGTGCGCGAACAATCCCTGCGCAATTTCCATCACAAGGCGGAATGGCAGGCGCCGCTGCCACGCACCGTGCTGGCGCAGCTGATGGTGATGCGCCTGAAAGACGCCGGCTACGCGGCCAAGGTGGTCGAGAAGGACAACGCCACCCTGGTCGCTGCCAAGCGGGGCGCGGCCAATAAATGGGGCTATATCTTTGCCCACGGCGCCATCGTCATCATCTGCGTGGGCGGCTTGCTCGATTCGGAAATGCCGATCCGCGTACAGCAATGGTTCTTCGGCAAGACGCCGTTTTCCGGCAGCGGCGTGATCGCCGACATTCCCGCCCAGCACCGCCTGAGCCTGTCGAACCCCACTTTCCGCGGCAACACCATGATCCCGGAAGGCGCGTCGAGCAACACGGCCATCATTCCCCAGGCCGATGGCGTGCTGATCCAGGACCTGCCCATCACCATCCTGCTGAAAAAATTCCACATCGATTTCTACAGCACGGGCATGCCCAAGCTGTTCGCCAGCGATGTCGTGGTGACGGATCATGAAACAGGGGAAAGTTTCCCTGCAACCATCAAAGTCAACCAGCCGCTGCTGTACAAGGGCCTGGCCCTGTACCAATCCAGCTTTGAAGATGGCGGCAGTAAGCTCAAGTTGACGGGCTTTCCCATGACGGGCAAGACGACGAAACGCTTCGATATCGGCGGCGAAGTGGGCGGCAGCACCCCGCTCGAGCGCAGCGACGGCAATTCCTACACGGTGGAATGGTCGGGTTTCCGCCCGTTCAACGTGGAAAACCTCAGCGCCGGCCAGGACGTGCGTGCCGTCAGCAAGGCGGAAAGTTTCAACGATAAGTTTGCCGTCGGCCTCGATAAACGCCTCGGTTCGGCCGCGAAGAATGCGAACAACAAGGATCTCAAGAACGTCGGTCCTTCGGTGCAATACAAATTGCGCGACAAGACGGGCCAGGCGCGCGAGTACCAGAACTACATGCAGCCGGTCACCGTGGATGGCACGACGGTGTTCCTGGCCGGCATGCGCGTCAACCCCAGCGACCCGTTCAGCTATCTGCGCATTCCCGCCGATGACAATTACAGCGTGAACGAATGGATGCGCTTGCGTGCCGCGCTGCAAGATCCCGCGCTGCGCCAGCAGGCCGCCACGCGCTATGCGGCGCGCGCCATGCCGCAACCGGGTGCGGAAGCCTTGCGCGGCCAGTTGCAGGAATCGGCGGCGAAAAGCCTGGGCATCTTTGCCGGAAATGGGCAAGAGGGCGGCTTCCTCGCCATTTCGCGCTTCCTGGAGAAAATTCCTGCCGCCGAGCAAGAAAAAGCGGCCGATATCTTCATGAAGATACTGAATGGCAGCCTGTGGGACTTGTGGCAGGCGGCGCGCGCCCAGGATGGCTTGAAAGCCATCGAGGCCGATGACAAGCATGGCCGCTTCCTGCAACTGGCCACGAATGCGCTGTCCGACAGCTTCTTCTATGGCGCGCCCGTGTATCTGCAACTCGACGACTTCACGGAAATCAAGGCGTCCGTGCTGCAGGTGACGCGTTCGCCGGGCAAGAGCGTGGTCTACCTCGGCTGCCTGTTCCTCGTGATCGGCGTGTTTTCCATGTTTTATATCCGCGAGCGCCGCCTGTGGGTGTGGATCAAGGATGGCGAGGGCGGCAGCGATGCCTTGATGGCCATGAGCACGCAACGCAAGACGCTGGATTTTGAAAAAGAATTTGAGAACTTGAAGGCAAAGCTGCCGCAATCGGCGTAAGCTGCGCTGTGTCTGGGACGCTTGCGCGTCGCCTGCAATGGAGAAAATGATGGAATTGGCAAACAAGCAAATATATACGCAGGAACCGGGATTTTTCAAGCGCCTGAGCCTGATCGATTGGCTGTATGGCGCCGGCTTGCTGGCCGCATCCCTGTTCGGCCTGGTGCGCTTTGGCGCCTTCATGGATATCTATGAAAAAGCCATCTTGCTGGCCGCGGCGCCCACGTTCGCGTGGCTGGGCTGGTACTGGAAGCCCGTGCGCTGGCTGATCCCCGTGGCGGCCGTGTTGTCGCTGTTCGCCATCGAGCTGTACGCTGGCCACCTGGAGATGGCGAACCAGAAATTCTTCCTGAAATATATCTTGTCGAGCCAATCCGCCATCTTGTGGATGGGCACCCTGTTCGTGCTGTCGACCCTGTTCTACTGGATCGGCCTGGTGGCGCGCTCGGAATTCGGCTCGTCCGTTGGCTCCCTGCTGTGCTGGGCCGGCGTCGTGCTGGGCCTGACGGGCATGCTGGTGCGCTGGTACGAGTCTTACCTGATCGGTGCCGACGTGGGCCATATTCCCGTGTCGAACCTGTATGAAGTGTTCATCCTGTTTTCCCTGATCACGGCCATGTTTTACCTGTACTACGAACAGCATTACGCGACGCGCCAGCTGGGCGCCTTCGTCATGCTGGTCATTTCCGCGGCCGTCGTGTTCCTGATGTGGTACACGGTCACGCGCGACGCGGCCGAAATCCAGCCGCTGGTGCCGGCCCTGCAAAGCTGGTGGATGAAGATCCACGTGCCGGCCAACTTCATCGGCTACGGCACCTTCGCCCTGTCGGCCATGGTGGCGGCGGCCTACCTGCTCAAATCGAGCGGCTACCTGGTCGACCGCCTGCCATCGCTGGAAGTGCTCGACGACGTCATGTACAAGGCTATTTCCGTCGGCTTCGCTTTCTTCACGGTAGCGACCATCCTGGGCGCCTTGTGGGCGGCCGAAGCATGGGGCGGCTACTGGTCGTGGGACCCGAAAGAAACGTGGGCGCTGATCGTCTGGCTCAACTATGCAGCCTGGCTGCACATGCGCCTGATGACGGGCTTGCGCGGCCGCGTCGCCTCGTGGTGGGCGCTGGTGGGCTTGCTGGTGACGACCTTCGCGTTTTTGGGCGTGAATATGTTCCTTTCTGGATTACATTCTTACGGCAAGCTTTAATTGTTTTTTGCATGACAGAAGCGTCATGAACGGCCCGGGAAAACTGGTGTAAGGTACAAACAATCACCTTTTCCCGGAGCCGCCATGTTGATCAAGCGCAGTCCCAACGGCATTGAGTTGCCGTATTCTTCCGAAATCACGCCGCGTGCCGTGTTTGAATCGCGCCGCAGCTTCATCAAGCAAATCGCCCTGGGCTCCGTGTCCAGCGCGGCCTTGCTGGAAATGGCCAGCCGCGAAGCCTTCGCGCAAGGCACCAATCCCAAGCTGGCCGCCAAGCTCAATCCCGCCTATTCGGCGCTGGAAAAGCAGACGGCGTATAAAGACGCCACCACTTACAACAATTTCTACGAATTCGGCACGGACAAGAGCGACCCGGCGCAAAACGCGGGCACCCTGCGCACGCGGCCCTGGACCGTCAGCATCGAGGGCGAAGTCAAGAAGCCCATGACCCTGGACCTCGACGCGCTGCTGAAGCTGGCGCCGCTGGAAGAGCGCGTGTACCGCTTGCGCTGCGTGGAAGGCTGGTCGATGGTCATCCCGTGGGTCGGTTATTCCTTCTCGGAAATCATCAAGAAGGTCGAACCGACGGGCAATGCGAAGTATGTGGAATTCATCACCCTGGCCGACAAGAAGCAGATGCCAGGCGTGGGCAGCCGCGTGCTGCAGTGGCCCTACACGGAAGGCTTGCGCATCGATGAGGCGAATCATCCGCTGGCGCTGCTCACCCTGGGCATGTATGGCGAAACCTTGCCGAATCAGAATGGCGCGCCCGTGCGCATGGTGTTGCCGTGGAAATATGGTTTCAAATCCGCCAAATCCATCGTCAAGATCCGTTTCGTCAAGGAACAGCCGCGCACGTCCTGGAACCTGTCGGCGCCGTCCGAATATGGTTTTTACTCGAACGTGAATCCCAACGTCGATCATCCGCGCTGGTCGCAAGCATCCGAGCGGCGCATCGGCGAAGATGGTTTTCTCACGCGCAAGCGCAAGACCCTGATGTTCAATGGCTACAACGATGTCGCTTCCTTGTATGCGGGCATGGATCTGAAGAAGTTCTTTTAAGGAAATACCATGGCCCTCAACCCCACGAGCAAGCAGTTGTCGCTGCTGAAAAGCCTGATCTTCTTGCTGGCGCTGCTGCCGTTCGCGCGCATGGTCTGGCTGACGTACACGGGGCAACTGGTGGAGCCCCTGGAATTCATCACGCGCGGCACGGGCGACTGGACCCTGTATTTCCTGTGTATCAGCCTGGCTGTCACGCCCTTGCGGCGCCTCACGCAATGGAATTGGCTGATCAAGCTGCGGCGCATGCTGGGCCTGTTCGCCTTTTTCTA
Source organism: Janthinobacterium sp. PLB04 (assembly GCF_021165895.1). Taxonomy (NCBI): domain Bacteria; kingdom Pseudomonadati; phylum Pseudomonadota; class Betaproteobacteria; order Burkholderiales; family Oxalobacteraceae; genus Janthinobacterium; species Janthinobacterium sp. PLB04. The sequence goes on from NZ_CP088968.1 coordinate 756,874, forward strand.
CGCGGCGCTGCACTTCACCACTTTTTTATGGTTTGATCACTTTTTCGATGTGCAGGAAATGTGGAAGGATGTGCTCAAGCGTCCGTTCATCACGGTGGGTTTCATCGCTTTCGTGCTGCTGATTCCGCTGGCCGTGACGAGCACGAACGGCATGGTGAAACGCATGGGGGGCAAGCGCTGGCAGTGGCTGCACCGCTTGATCTATGTTATCGCGCCGCTGGGTATCTTGCACTTCTGGTGGATGAAGGCGGGCAAGAATAATTTCGCGCAACCGATCCTGTTCGGCAGCATCGTCGCGCTACTGCTGTTAATACGCGTGTATTTCGCCTGGGTCAAGCGAGAGAAGAGCGCCAGGGCGGCCAAGGCTGCCACCCCGGTACGCTCGGCTTAGGTTGCTGGCACGATCACCGGTGGCGGCGGCACGGGCGCCGGTTCGACCGGGCCTTTGGCTGGCGCGCCCTTGGCCGCTGGCGGCTTGGGCAGGTACAGGGGGCCGGGCTGGCCGCAGCCGGCCAGGACGCTAGAAACCACAATGGCGGTGCCGATATAAAACGCTGAGGATGACTTCACGATTAGAATCACGGTTTGATTAAGATCTTTGGAGTGTAGCATGAGCGAATCGGAATTCCTGGCCCTGGCCGAAGCCACCCTGACCCAGATCGAGGCGGCGCTGGACCGGCTGAACGATGAAGACGTGCTCGACGTCGAATGCAGCCGCAGCGGCAATGTGCTGGAAATCGAGTTCATCGATAACGGCACGAAAATCATCGTCAACAGCCAGGCCCCCATGCGCGAAATGTGGGTGGCCGCCCGTTCCGGCGGTTTCCACTACAAGCGCGTGGGCGACGAGTGGATCAACACGCGCGACAGTTCGGAACTGTTTGCGGCTTTGTCGGCCATGGCCAGCGAGCAGGCGGGTGCGGCAGTTGTATTGAAGTAAGTGTTTGAAGTGATGCATGAAAAATGGGCAGCCTTTGCGGGCTGCCCATTTTTTGTGGTCCAGTGTCGGGTAGGTCGGGTTAGGCCGCAGGCCGTAACCCGACACCACCACCGGCGCCAACGATGTTGTCGGATGACGCGCTTGCGCGCTAATCCGACCTACCCGGCCTACGTGTTTAAAATAGCTCGTTCTTCACAGCCTCTTTCGCCTTCTCTTCCTCCGGCGTGCCGCGCGCCGCGCCTTCCAGGCTGCCCACGCCCGTGCCCGGTGGATTTTCCGCATAGTAATACTCGTCGCCCACGTGGATCAGGCCTTCCGGCACGGCGCGTTCCTCGACGGGGATGCTCTTCAGGGCTTTCGCCATGTAGCTGATCCAGATCGGCAAGGCCAGGCCGCCGCCCGTTTCCCTGTTGCCCAGGTTGCGCGGCTGGTCGTAGCCGATCCAGGCGATGCCCACCAGCTTGGCCTGGTATCCGGCGAACCACGCGTCGATCGAATCATTGGTCGTGCCCGTCTTGCCGGCCAGGTCGGGACGCTTCAAGGCCATGGCCTTGTTGGCCGTGCCGAAGCGCACGACGTCGTTGAGCATGCTGTTCATCATGAAGGCGTTGCGCTCGTCGATGACCCGGTTGGCTTCCTCGCCCGCCAGGTCCGGCTTGGCTTGCGACAACACATTGCCGTCGCTATCGGTCACCTTGGCGATCAGGTACGGGTTGATCTTGTAGCCGCCATTGGCGAACACGGCATACGCGCCCGCCATCTGCAGCGGCGTCACGTTGCCCGCGCCCAGGGCCAGGGTCAGGTACGGGGGGTTCTTGTCCGCGTCAAAGCCGAAGCGCGTCGCGTATTCCTGGCCATACTTGGCGCCGATCTTGTGCAGGATGCGGATGGAAATCATGTTCTTCGATTTCATCAAGCCTTTGCGCATGGTCATCGGACCATCGTATTTGCTGTCGTAGTTCTTCGGTTCCCACGCCTGGCCGCCCGTCTGGCCCGCGTCGAACGAGATCGGCGCATCGTTGATGATGGTGGCCGGCGACAGGCCCCGCTCCAGCGAAGCGGAATAGATGAAGGGCTTGAAGGCGGAACCTGGCTGGCGCCACGCTTGCGTGACGTGGTTGAACTTGTTGCGGTTGTAATCGAATCCGCCCACCATGGCGCGAATGGCGCCATCCGTGGTGCTGGCCGAGACGAACGCCGATTGTACTTCCGGCATTTGCGTCAAGACCCAGGCATTGCCTTCTTGCATGACGCGGATCACGGCGCCGCGCTTGATGCGGCGGTTCGGCGCCGCTTTTTCCGACAGCCAGGCCGCGCCGAAGGTCAGGCCGGGGCCCGTGATCGTGATTTCCTCGCCGGCCGACGTGACTGCCTGCAGCGATTTGGGCGACGCTTGCAGCACCATGGCGGCGATGATGTCGTCGCTGTCCGGGTGGTCGGCCAGTTCCGTCTCGATCGCGTCATCCGCTTCGGCCTTGGTTTTCGGAATCTCGATATACGCTTCCGGGCCGCGGTAGCCGTGGCGTTTCTCGTAATCCATCACGCCCTTGCGCAAGGCGATGTAGGCGGCGTCCTGGTCTGCCTTGGTGATGGTGGTGTAGACATTCAGGCCGCGCGTGTAGGTGTCTTCCTTGAATTGCTCGTAGACCAGCTGGCGCGCCATTTCCGACACGTATTCCGCGTGCACGCCGAAGGCGCTGCTGTCGGTTTTCACTTTCAGCTCTTCATTCTTGGCTTCCGTGTATTGCTCTGGCGTGATGTAGCCCAGCTGCGCCATGCGCTGCAGGATGTACTGCTGGCGCATGCGCGCGCGTTTCGGATTGACGACGGGATTGTAGGCCGACGGCGCTTTCGGCAAGCCGGCCAGCATGGCCGCTTCGGCCACGGTCAGGTCCTGGATGTTCTTGCCGAAATAGATTTGCGCGGCCGAGGCGAAGCCGTAGGCGCGCTGTCCCAGATAAATCTGGTTCATATACACTTCGAGGATCTGGTCCTTGCTGAGATTTTTCTCGATCTTCCAGGCCAGCAAGACTTCATACGCCTTGCGTTTCAGGGTCTGTTCGCTGGACAGGAAGAAATTGCGCGCCACCTGCTGCGTGATGGTCGAGGCGCCTTGCTTGGCGCCGCCCGTCAGGTTGTGCAGGGCCGCGCGCGTGATGCCCAGGTAATCGACGCCGCCATGTTCATAGAAGCGGTCATCTTCGATGGCCAGCACGGCTTTCTTCATGACATCGGGAATATCCTTGATGTGCACCATGTTGCGGCGCTCCTCGCCGAATTCGCCGATCAGCACGCTGTCGGACGTGAACACGCGCAGCGGCATCTTTGGCTTGTAATCGGTCAAGGTATCGAGCGCCGGCAGGTTCGGATAGGCCATGGCCAGGCCAAAGACCACCAGCAAGACGCCGACGATGCCCAGGCCCAGCAGCGATGCCAGGGCCATCAGCAGGAAACGTTTGGGTTTGCTGCCCTTGGTGGGCGGCTTCGAGCCAGCGGGGCCAGCGGATTTTGAAGATGTCATGCGTCGTATGTCTTTCGGTTAATTATGCCGGCCAATTATAAGCGAGCTTGCCGGGGTGGCAGCGCGCTGTGGCGCTTGCCGGGGGGAGTGTCGAAACTTGCCGATACTCTATATAAGCGTGTATTGGCCCGCTGGCAACCAGGATTTGGTAACAATTATTCTGCGCCAGATCACGGCCCGGCCAGATAGGCGCCGCGCGCAGCACACTCCGGCGTGAAATCCGTTTACAAGCCAGCGCTGCCGGGACTAGGCTTTCAGATGGCAGGAACCCTTCCCACGCTGACGTTTCCCTATGAAAAACATGTCCATCAGCAATTTTCTTGGCACCAGCTTGCTGGGCGTCGACATCGCCGACGATGCCGTGCGCGTCGTCGAGTTGAGGCGCCGGCGGGGAAAGCTGTCGTGCCGGCATTGCGGCGCCGCCACGCTGGCGCCCGGCGTGATACTGGAAGGTAATGTTGAGGACATGCTGGGCCTGGCCGATGCCCTGCGCCAGGCACACCGCGACAGTGGCAGCGCCTGCACGCGGGTGGCGCTGGCCATGCCGGCCACGGCCCTGATCACGCATGCGATCCGCTTGCCCGCCGGATTGGCGGAAGAACAGCTGGAAATCCTCGTGGAACTGGAAGCGGCGCAATACATGCCGTTCGCGCTGGAAGACGCCAGCCTGGATTTTTTCATTCTCGGCCCCGCGCCGTCGCTGCCCGGCACGGCAGGCAAGGAGGTCGACGTGCTGCTGGTGGCGGCGCGGCGCGCCAGCGTGCAGCGCCGTCTCGATGCGGCCAGGGCGGCGGGCCTGCTGGCCGTCGTCATGGATAGCGAGGCGCTGGCCTTGCAGGCGGCACTCGCGCAGGGTGGCTGGCAAGCCTTGCCCGACGGTGGCGTGGCATACCAGCTGGCCTGGGGCCTGGCCTTGCACCGGTACGCCCGATGACGGTCCGGGGGCAAGTCGAGCGCATCAACCTGGTGCCGTATCGCCCTGCGGCACGGCGCAGGCGCATTCAGCTGCTGCTGGGACAACTGGCGGGCGGGGCGCTGCTGGGATTGCTATTGGCCCTGGCGACAGGCGCTTGGCAGCGGCACGAGCTCGACGCGCAGCTGCGCCGCCAAGAGGGCTGGCGCAGTGCCATGCAGCAAGTCGATGCCGTCCTTGCCACCAGCAAGCGGGTGCAGGGCGAGACGGCGGCGTTGCTGTTGCGCCAGCAGGCCATTGCCAGTTTGCAAGAGCAACGCAATGCCTGGGTGCGCATGCTGGACGCGCTGGCCCGGGCGATGCCGGCCGGCGTGGCCTTGCACAGCGTGCGCCAGGAAGCGGCGATGGTGCGTCTGCAGGGGCAGGCTGTGTCGCAGGACAAGGTCGCTGCCCTGCTGCTGGCGCTGGAACAGGCGGCGCCCTGGTCCCGGCCGGAATTGGTGGAAGTGCGACTGGAAGTGCGCGGCGCGGCCGATGGCGCCGTGGAGTGGACGGTACGGCTGGCTTTGGCACCTAGTCCTGGAGGTTGATCATGCTGAGCTTGAAGACTGCGTCGCTGTGGCCGCTACCTGCGCGCCTCGCTTGTGCTGCCCTGGCCGGTACGCTGGTGGCGGCCGTACTGCACCTTGCATGGCTGGATGGCCTGAGTGTTGCCGTGCAGGCGGCGCAAGGCGAGCAGGTCCGCTTGCGCGCAGCCTATCTGTCGGCGCAGGCCAGGGCGAAGCAGTTGCCGCAATGGCGCGCACAGCAGCGCCAGGCCGGCGCCGAACTGGCCCAGCTGGAACAGCAACTGCCCGACCAGCAGGCGATGGCGTTGCTGTTGACGCAGATTAATGCCGCAGGCCAGTCGCGCGGGCTGCAATTTTCCCTGTTCAAGCCCGGTGCGGCCCAGCCGCAAGCGCCCTATGTCGCCTTGCCGATCGCCATACAGTTGCGCGGCGGCTATCACGCCATGGGCGCGCTGCTGGCGGACCTGGCGCGCCTGCCGCGCATCGTCACGGTGCATGGGCTGGCCTTGACCCTCGGCAAGGATCGCTTGCTGACCCTCGATGCCGTGCTGCACGCGTATCGCTTGCCCGCAGCGGGGGAACGGTTGGCACAAGCGGCTTTGGCACCCAAGGCCGGCGCGCCGGTATGGCGTCCGCTTGCCGCTGTCGCGCCGCATCCCTACGCGGCCGCCGCCTTGCCCGATCCTTTCAATGCATTGCCACCAGCATCCGAGCCCGGTCAGCGGGGTGGCGTGGCGGGGCCCGACCCACGCCGTGTGCGCGAAGCGCTGGAAAGCGTGTCCTTGACGGCCATCAGCATGGTCGGCAGCGTGCAGCAGGACGGGCGTCTGAGCGCGCTGCTGCTGGCGGGCCAGCGCGTGTACCGGGTAGCGGTGGGCCAGTACCTGGGGCAAGATCACGGCGTGGTGACGGGTATCAGTGAACAGGCTGTGCAGTACCGTGAATTGCTGCGCGAGGCGGATGGTCCCTGGCGCGAGCGGCGCGGCAGCCTGGCCTTGCAGGTGGCGGGGGCGGGGCCGAAGGCCAGCGTGCCCGAGGCGGCGCCATGAGGCCGCGCGACATGCTCCTGGCCGCTTTGCTGTGTCTGCATGCCTGCGGGCTTGCCCGGGAGGCCGTGGTGCACGTGTCGGCCCCGCGCCTGTATGCGGGCGAGAAGATTTCCGTCGACTTCCAGAACGTGGGCGTGCGCGCGGCCCTGCATATCCTGGCCGATGCGTCGGGCCAAAACATCATCGCCAGTGACAGCGTGGCGGGCAATGTGACCCTGCGCCTGCGTGACTTGCCGTGGGACCAGGCGCTCGACGTGCTGCTGCAGGCCAAGGGCCTGGACATGCGGCGCAATGGCAGCGTGCTGTGGATCGCGCCGCGCGAGGAAATGCTGGCGCGCGAAAAACTGGAACTGGAACAGCGCGCGCAGATCGCGGAACTGGAGCCGTTACAGTCGGCCATCTTCCAGCTCAATTACCAGAAGGCCGAAGCGTTCCGCACCGTGTTCGGCCTGGACGCGGGGGAAGGGCGCAGCCGGCTGCTGTCGCGCCGTGGCAGCGTGCTGATCGAGCCGCGCACGAATCAGCTGTTCGTCACCGACGTGCCGGCGCGCCTGGAGCAGATCCGTCAACTGATCGCCAAGACGGATATTGCGACACGGCAGGTAATGATCGAGGCGCGCATCGTCGAGGCGAACGACAGTTTCAGCCGCAACCTGGGCGCGCGCCTGGGTTTTACGGACCAGCGCCTGGCGGCGGGCCAGTTGCCCGGTTTTTCCCTGGGCGGCAGCGGGCGCCGCGCGGCCATCGGCGGCAGCTACCAGGGCGTGGGCGAGGCGACGGGGCAAACGGTGGCAGGTAGCGGCGCCTTCGTGCCGAACACGCAATTCGTCAACTTGCCAGCCGCCAGCATCAATGGCTTGCAGCCGGCCAGCTTCGCCCTGAGCCTGTTTTCGGCGGCCGCCAATCGCTTCCTGAACCTGGAACTGTCCGCGCTGGAAGCGGATGGCAGGGGCAAGATCATTTCCAGCCCCCGCGTGGTGACGGCCGACAAGGTGCTGGCGCTGATCGAGCAAGGCATCGAACTGCCGTACCAGGTGGCCACCAGCAGCGGCGCCACGTCGATCACGTTCCGCAAGGCGAACCTGCGCCTGGAAGTGACGCCGCAGATCACGCCGGACGGCAACGTGGTGCTGGAAGTGGATGTCAACAAGGATAGCGTGGGCCAGGAAACCCGTTCCGGCTTCGCCATCGACACCAAGCACGTGCGCACGCAAGTGATGGTGGAAGACGGCGGCACGGTGGTGCTGGGCGGCATCTATCAGCAATCGGAACGGGGCACGGACAGCAAGGTGCCGCTGCTGGGCGACATCCCCGTGCTCGGTGTTTTTTTCCGCAGCACGGGCCGCAGTCAAGAAAAAACGGAACTGATGGTGTTTATTACGCCGAAAATAGTGGCAGATCGGCCAGCAACACGTTAATGTCACATCTTTACGTTTAAGTAACAATGCACACGAAAGCGGACTGATGGCGACTATGCGGAATGTATCTGGGAGCAACACTTATTGGAGTCGGGTATCGAATTGGCTGGTCTTGCTGGCGCTAGGCGCCTTGCTGGCCGCCTGTGGCGGCGGTGGCGGCGATCCGACCATCGATGGCGGCAGCAGTGGCGGCACGACGGGCGGCGTGGCCGCGACGGTCACGGTGAGCCTGTTGAACGCCGCTGGCCAGCCCAGCAATGCATTGAGCAGCACGACGCCGTTGACGGCCAAGGCGCTCGTCAACGATAAAAATGGCGTTCCAATCAGCAATGCCGTGGTCACGTTTTCGGCCGATGCCACGCTGGTATCGTTGTCGTCAACCAACGGCACGGCGCTGACCGACGCCAAGGGCTATGCCAGCATCACCGTCTCGGCCTTGAATGCGACGGTCACCGGCGCGGGCAAGCTGACGGCGACTGTCGCGGCGGGTACCGCCACGGTAAGCGGCGAGGCGAGCTATGACATCAAGGCGGTGCAGGCAGCAGGCGCAAAGATGACGCTCTCCTTGCTGAGCGGCACAACGGCCAGTAATTCCCTGACGAGTTCCACGCCATTGACGGCAAAGGCGCAACTGACTGACTTGACCGGCAAGCCCATTATCGGTGCCTTGGTGGCCTTCGCCACCGATAACGAGATGGCCGTCATGGCGCCTTCCGTAGGGACGGCTCTCACCGATGCGGCAGGGGTTGCCACTGTCACCCTACGGCCGTTTAACCTGTGGGCCAGCGGCGCGGCCACTTTGCGAGCGACGTCGACAGTTAATGGCACAGTTGCCAACAGTCAGGTCAATTATGTACTGAGCTCCATCAATTTGACATCGTCCAACCTTATAGTCTCGCCTACTCGTATTGCCGCTTACGGCACCAGCTTGGTGTCGGTCGAGGTCACTGCTGGAAACCAGTTGTACATGGGCTCAGACGCAGTCGTGAATTTTATGTCGAATTGTGCTGTTGCGGGCAAAGCTACTTTGACCAGCGGCGTACCTGTTATCAATGGCAAGGCAACGGCCGTTTATCGCGACCTCGGTTGTGGCATCTTGGATTCCGTGGTCGCCATTGTGGTGGGAACCAATACGGCGTATGTCGCCAATCTGCAGGTCGATCCGGTCATTGCCACGTCGATCCAGTTTTCGGCGGTCAGTCCGATTGGCAAGTCTCTTGTCATTAAAGGTCAGGGGGGCTTGTCTCGAACGGAAACGGCCACACTGACATTCCGTGTACTCGACACCGCCAACAGACCCTTGCAAGGTCAGGAAGTCACATTTGAGATGATTAACGGGCCGGGTATCACCTTGAATAAGCAGAAGGACACTACGGATGCCAATGGTGAGGTCGTCACCACCGTCAATTCAGGTACCACACCAACTACTTTCCGTGTCAAAGCCAGCCTGGCATCCGGAGTTTCTACCTTGTCCGACTCCATTCTTGTGACGACAGGCTTGCCTGTGCAGACTGCATTTTCGCTGAGCGTGGGTAAATCCAACGTGGAAGGCTGGTCGTACGACAGCACGGTGGAGTCTCCAGCGACAACCGTTACTGTCCTGTTGGCGGATCAGGCGGGCAATCCCGTTCCTGATGGTACGCCTGTGGTCTTCCAGAGCAACCTGGGAGCGATTGGCTCCGCGAACATGGGCGGCTGTACCACCATCAACGGTGGTTGTTTGGTAAATTTCCGCAGCCAGAATCCGCGTGTGGCGACCAACCCGCCGGCGACGCCCTGTAATGACATCAAAAATGGTGGTACGGCGGACAGTACCTGGCCGGGCCTGGCGACCGTGTGCGCCAGCACGTCGGATGGCAGCAAGACTTTGTTCGCGAAGATTGCCATATTTTTAAGCGATAGCGTCCCGGGAAGCGTCATCCTGACTAACGAGAATGGCAGTGTCGCCAGCCTGAATCGGACAGAGTATGACCTGGGTTCAAGGTCGGCGAGCCTGCCCCGCACATTCCGCCTGCTGATCAGCGATCTGCATCAGAATCCCATGCCATCCGGTAGTACGGTGACAATCACGAATGCCGTCAATGGGCAGGTTTCAGTGTTGCCGGCGAGCGTGCAAAATATCTACCCGCACAATATGCTTGGTGTCGATGACAGGGCGGGCAACAACATCAAGGGTAACCAGGGCAGCCTGCATACCGTTACAATTAACAGTATGACGCCGACCAACTGTGTAGCCGATGTAGTCAATACGTTTAATGTGACAGTGACGACGCCGCTGGGCAACGCAACCAGTTACCCGTTTAGACTGACATTCTCCTGTCCTTGACCTGCGGGGGAGCGGGGGCCGTCGAGGGCGGCACCCGTTATTTTCTGATTGATTGATATAAAAAGTGTCCGAAATTTCCAACAGTAATATCTTTCTTGTCGGCCTCATGGGCGCAGGCAAAACCACGATCGGGCGCATCCTGGCCCGCAAGCTGGGCTTGCGCTTTGTCGATTCCGACCACGAAATCGAGGCACGCACGGGAGCGACCATCCCTTGGATCTTTGAAATCGAGGGCGAGGCCAGCTTTCGCCGGCGCGAGGCCGAGGTCATCCGCGACCTGAGCGCCCAGGAAGGCATCGTCATGGCCACGGGCGGCGGGGCCATCCTCAACGCCGACAGCCGCGCCTACCTGAAGGAGCGGGGCACGGTCGTCTACCTGCGCGCCAGCGTCAGCAACATCCTCGCGCGCACCAGCCACGACAAGAACCGTCCCCTGCTGCAGACGGCGGACCCGCGCGGCAAGCTGGAAGAATTGACGTCGCAGCGCGAGCCCCATTACATGGAAGTGGCCGACATTGTGATCGACACGGGCCGTCCTAACGTACAATCGATGGTCCAGACCATCCTGATGCAGCTGGCCAGCCTCGAATGCGAGGCCTCGCCCAACTGCGTCATTCATGCAGAGCCTTCGATGAACGAGCAATCCAAAATGTTGTTGAGCGTAGACCTCGACGAACGCAGTTATCCGATCGCCATCGGTCCTGGCCTCCTGGCCGACGCCGACGCGCTGCTGCGCCATATCAGCGGCCACAAGGTGGCCATCGTCACCAACACCACCGTCGCGCCGCTGTACCTGGGCCGCCTGCAGGCGGCGCTGGCCAGCGATGGCCGCGAAGTGATCAGCATCGTCCTGCCGGACGGCGAAGAATATAAAAACTGGGCCAGCCTGATGCAGATCTTCGACGCGCTGCTGGCCAACAAATGCGACCGCAAGACCACTCTCGTGGCGCTGGGCGGCGGCGTGATCGGCGACCTGACCGGCTATGCGGCGGCCAGCTACATGCGCGGCATCGGCTTCGTGCAGGTGCCCACCACCCTGCTGGCGCAGGTCGATTCCTCCGTTGGCGGCAAGACGGGCATCAACCACCCGCTGGGCAAGAACATGATCGGCGCCTTCTATCAGCCGCGCGCCGTGATCGCCGACACCTCGACCCTGGAAACCCTGCCGGCGCGCGAGCTGTCGGCCGGCCTGGCCGAAGTGATCAAGCATGGCGCCATCATCGATGCGGCGTTTTTCGACTGGATCGAGGCGAACATGGCCAAGCTGATGGCGCGCGACAAAGGCGCCCTGGCGTATGCGATCGCCCGCTCGTGCGAAATCAAGGCCGACGTGGTGCGCCAGGATGAGCGCGAAGGCGGCTTGCGCGCCATCCTGAATTTCGGCCACACCTTCGGCCACGCCATCGAGGCGGGTCTCGGCTACGGCCACTGGCTGCACGGCGAAGCCGTCGGCTGCGGCATGGTGATGGCGGCCGACCTGTCCTGCCGCATGGGCTATATCGACCAGGCGGCCGTGGAGCGCGTGCGCAAGCTCGTCGCCGCCGCCGGCCTGCCGATCAAGGCGCCGGACCTCGGTGTCGAGCGCTGGCTGGAACTGATGGAAGTGGACAAGAAGAATGAGGGCGGCGCCATCAAGTTCATCTTGCTCAAACCCTTGGGCAGCCCGAACATCACGTCCGCGCCGCACGAACTGGTGCTGGCCACCCTGGCCGCCGGAGTGCAATAACATGCTGCCAGAAGACTTCCTTGCTCCCTACGCAGCTCACTCGGCACAGGGGCAGGGACGTCGCTTTGCCGAGGCGCCGCACGCCTCGCGCAGCCAGTTCCAGCGCGACCGCGACCGCATCATCCACTCCTCGGCCTTCCGCCGCCTCGAATACAAGACGCAGGTTTTCCTCAACCACGAGGGAGACCTGTTCCGCACGCGTCTGACGCACAGCCTGGAAGTAGCGCAGGTCGGCCGCTCCATCGCGCGCAACCTGCGCCTCAATGAAGACCTGGTGGAAGCCATCGCGCTCGCGCATGACCTGGGCCACACGCCGTTCGGCCACGTGGGCCAGGACGTGCTCAATGAATGCATGCAGGAGCATGGCGGCTTCGAGCACAACCTGCAAAGCCTGCGCGTGGTCGACACCCTGGAAGAGCACTACGGCGCCTTCGACGGTTTGAACCTGATGTTCGAGACGCGCGAAGGCATATTGAAACACTGCTCCCTGGCGCATGCGCGCGAACTGGGACCCGTGGCGCAGCGCTTCATCGACCGCACGCAACCGACCCTGGAAGCACAGCTGACCAACCTGGCCGATGAAATCGCCTACAACAGCCACGATATCGACGATGGCCTGCGTTCCGGCCTGATCACCATCGACCAGCTGGAAGAGGTGGAATTCTTCGGCCGCCTGTGGCGCGAGGTGCAGCAGGCGTTTCCCGGCCTGTCGGGCCGGCGCGCCATCTATGAAACCCTGCGCCGCCTGATCACGGCGCTGGCCGACGATCTGATCGTCACGTCGAATGCCCTGATTGGTGACGCCGCTCCCCGCGACATCAGCGAAGTGCGCGCCAGTCCCCCGTTGATCCGTTTTTCGGATGCCATGCGCCGTGATGCGACGGAGCTGAAACGCTTTTTAAGGGCGAACCTGTACCGCCACTACCAGGTCAACCGCATGCGCGTCAAAGCGAGCCGCATCGTGCGCGAACTGTACGACAGCTTCATGGCCGAACCGGCCCTGCTGCCGCCCGACTATCAACTCAGGGATGGCGACGTCACGCAGCAGGCGCGCAAGATCGCCGACTACATCGCCGGCATGACGGACCGCTACGCGATCCGCGAGCACCGCAGGTTGTATTCTCTGGATGAGTTGTAGGTCGGGTTAGCCGGAACGGCGTAACCCGACACCACCACCATCCCTGCCAACAAGGTTGTCGGATTACGCGCTTGCGCGCCTCGGCGGCCCCGCTAATCCGACCTACTCCGCATTTTCGGTCCTGTCAATCGGCATGATCATCTAGGCTCCCGCACTATCACCCCAATATCCCCGCAGCGCCTTCTTTTCTATCATGGCAGCAAGTCAACAAGGGCTTGCCGCCCATAGTCAAGGAGAGTGCCATGATTGAATCGCGCCGCAGTTTCTTGCGCGCCTTGCCAGCCGTAACCATCGGAGCGGCCATCGCGCCGCTGCCCAGCAAGGCGGCCACCAAGGGCGAAGGCGGACAGCGCTGGGCGATGGTGGTCGATGTGCAGAAGTGCATCGGCTGCCAGGCTTGCACGGTCTCCTGCATCATGGAAAACGCCGTGCCGGAAAATAGCTTCCGCACCGTCGTCTCGACCTATGAAGTCAAGGAAGAGAACCGTTGCGGCACCTACATGCTGCCGCGCCTGTGCAACCATTGCGCCAATCCCCCCTGCATTCCCGTCTGTCCCGTGGGCGCCACCTTCCAGCGCAAGGACGGCGTCGTCGTCGTCGACGGCGACCGCTGCGTGGGCTGCGCCTACTGCGTGCAGGCCTGCCCGTACGACGCGCGCTTCATCAACCACGAGACGGGCAAGGCCGACAAATGCACGTTCTGCGCGCACCGGGTCGACGAAGGCTTGCTGCCGGCCTGCGTGGAAACCTGCGTGGGCGGCGCGCGCATCTTCGGCGACCTCAATGATCCGGAGAGCCTGGTGCACCAGCTGCTCACCGAGAACAAGGTGAAGGTGCTGAAACCCGAGCAGGGCACCCAGCCCCACGTGTTCTACCTGGGACTGGATACGCGCTTCGCCGGCCACGTCGAGGGCGAAGCGACTCTTTGGCAACCGAGCAAACACGGGAAATAAACCATGGACAGCCACATCACCGAAATTGTCAACGTCACGCGCGAAGCGGCATGGCTGCCGTGGGCGGTGCAGTATTTTTTCCTCATCGGCCTCAGTTATGGCAGCTTCATGCTGACCTTGCCGTACTTCGTCTTCGGCCGCAAGGCGTATGAACGCCTGGGACGCATAGCGCTGCTGGCGTCGCTCGTCTGCGGCATGACGGCGCCCGTGGCGCTGCTGGCCGACCTGCACGGGCCGGGCCGCTTCTACCACTTCTATCTTTACTTCCAGCCGCAGTCGTGGATGTCGTGGGGCGCGTTCTTCATTCCCCTGTATCTGGGCTGTTTGATGCTGTACGCGTGGCTGGCGCTGCGCGTGGACTTCGCCGCGCGGGGACAGGGCCAGGACCGTTTGGCCTTTGCCTATCGCCTGCTGGGGCGCGGTGGCGCCGCATCGCGCAAGGCCATCATTACCGCTGCCGCCTTCACCTTGCTGGCCGCCTTTGTCGTGGGCCTGTACACGGGCATGGAAGTGATGGTGGTGCGTGCCAGGCCCCTGTGGTTCACGCCGTTCCTGCCGGCGCAATTTGCCGCCACGGCCTTTGTCGGAGCGGTGGGTCTGGCGCTGCTGTTCAACCGCTTCCTGCCGGGCCGCGACCAGGTGCTGGAAGTGGCGCTGAACCGCGCCCTGGCCCTGTCGCTGGCGCTGGTGCTGGCGCTGGGCGGCGGCTGGCTGTTCGTCAGCCTGTCCGGCGTGAGCGCCAGCCACAGCATGGCCTTTACCCAGGTGGCCGGCATGCCGCAATGGCAGTTCACTGCCGTCTGGGCCGTGCTGTCGTCCATCGTGCCGATGGCCCTGGCCATCTGGCGCCCGGCCAGCAGTGGCCTGCTCAATGGCTTGATCGCGCTGCATAGCGCCTGGATGATGCGCTGGACGATTTTCATCGGCGGCCAGACGATCCCGAAGACGGGCGCGGGCCTGTACGACTACCACCTGCCGATGGGGAACGATGGCTTGATGGGGATTATCGGCACGGCCGGTTTGTGGATCGCGCTGCTGTTGCTGATGCTGGAATTTTTGCCATGGGCCGGACGCGTCGTCGCTGCACGCACCCGTCCTGCCATGGCCACGCACTGAGGAGTCAACAATGAACGAACACATACACAACGACGTCCCTGAAGACGAGAACGAAAAACGCCGCAAGCTGCTGCGCTACGGCGCCATCGGCGGCGGGCTGGCCGCATTTGCCGCCAGCTTTTCCACCACGGCCGGCCGCATGGTCGACCATGCGCTGGGCAAGGATAAACCCGTGCAGAAACTGCATGGCAATTCCCTGCAACCCGAGTTTTCCGTCGACACGGCGACGGGGAAATTGACGGTCAATCCCGACCAGCAGGTGAGCTACACCATGTGCATGGGCTGCACCACGTTTTGCGGCGTGCGCGTGCGCCTCGACAAGAAAAGCGGCAAGGTGCTGCGCGTGGCGGGCAATCCCTACAGCCCCCTGTCGGCCGACCCGGCGCTGCCATATCAAACCTCGGTGCGCGACAGCTTTGTGTCGCTGTCGCGCTTCCAGGAAAAGGGCTTGAAAGGGCGCTCGACCGCTTGCGGCCGCGGCAATGGCGTGCTGGAACAGATGGAGTCGCCGTTCCGCGTGCTGGCGCCCATGAAGCGCGTGGGACCGCGCGGGGGCGGCCAGTGGGAACCGATCGCCTTCGACCAGCTGGTGAAGGAAGTGACGGAAGGCGGCGACCTGTTTGGCGAAGGCCACGTGCAGGGGCTGCGCGCCTTGCGCGAGCTGGAAAAACCGATCGATCCGGCGCAGCCGGAACTGGGCCCGCAAGTGAACCAGGTGGGCCTGATGTGCAGCACCGACGATGGCCGCCTGGCGTTCGGCACGCGGTTTTTCAAGCAGTCGTACGGCAGTTTGAACCTGGTCAACCACGGCTCGTATTGCGGCGGCGCCTACCGCAGCGGCTCGGGCGCCATGTTCGGCGACATGAAGAAAATGCCGCATGCGAAAGTGGACCTGGAAAACACGGAGTTCTGCATTTTCGTCGGCACGGCACCGGGCAATGCGGGCAACCCGTTCAAGCGCCAGGGCACCCTGATCGCGAAAGCCCGCTCGGGCAAGCGCGAATTCAGCTACGTCGTCGTCGACCCCGTGCTGACGAATGCGGACAGCCTGGCCGCGGGCGACCGCAGCCGCTGGGTACCGATCAAGCCGGGCACGGATGGCGCGCTGGCCATGGCCATGATCCGCTGGATCATCGAGCACGAACGCTATGACCGCAACTTCCTCGTGCAGCCGAACCTGAAGGTGGCGGAAGCGGCGGGCGAAGCCGCCTGGTGCAACGCCACGCATTTGATCATCAACGAGAAGGGCCATCCGCGCGACGGCCGCTACCTGCGTGCGTCGGACATCGGCGCGGTGGAACTGGCGGAAGATGAGCGCTACAAGGATGGCGACGCCTTCTGCGTGATCGACGCCGCCACCCAAGCCATCGTGCCGCACAATGCCGCCAAGGGCGAGGCGCGCCTGTTCTTCGACGGCCCGCTGGACGTGGCCGGTGCACCGCTGCACCTGAAGACGGCCATGACGATGCTCAACGAGGAAGCGCAGCGCCACAGCATGGATGACTATGCGGCCGCCTGCGGCATCGCGCGCGACATCATCGAAGGCCTGGCGCAGGAACTGACCAGCCATGGCAAGCGCGCCGCCGTCAATGCGCACGGCGGCATGATGTCGGGCGCCGGCTTTTATAACGCGTACGCGCTGGTCATGCTCAACACCCTGATCGGCAATTTGAACCGCAAGGGCGGCACCCTCGTCAACGGCGGCAGCTTCAAGGATGCGGGACCCGGTCCGCGCTATAACCTTGAGAGTTTCGACGGCGAGATCAAGGCGGCCGGCATGCCGATCGGACGCAATGTGCCATATGAAAAAACCTCGGAATTCAAGCTGAAGAAAGAAGCGGGCAAGGCGTATCCGGCCAAGGCGCCGTGGTATCCGAACGCGCCCGCGCTGGCGACAGAATGGCTCACCAGCGCCATGAACGGCTACCCGTACACCCTGAAGGCGCTGATCCTGTGGAGCTGTAATCCTGTCTACGGCATCACGGGCTTGCGCGCGCAGATCGGCAAAGAACTGGCCGATCCGAAGAAGATTCCCCTGATCGTCGCCATCGACCCCTTCATCAATGAAAGCTCGGCCTTTGCCGACTACCTGCTGCCCGACACCTTGCTGTATGAAAGCTGGGGCTGGGCCGGCGCTTGGGGCGGCATGCCTGTCAAAATGAGCACGGCGCGCTGGCCCGTGGTCGAACCGCGCGTGCAAAAGACGCCGGACGGCCAGACCATCTGCATGGAATCGTTCTTCATCGCGCTGGCAAAGACGATGGCCTTGCCCGGCTTCGGCCCGGACGCCTTGCAAGACATGGATGGCCAGCGCTTTCCCTTGCAGCGTGCGGAAGACTGGTATCTGCGCGGCGGCGCCAACATCGCCTGGCAAGGCAAAACATCCGTGCCGGAGGCCAGCGACGACGATATCGATTTGTCCGGCGTGGCGCGCATCCGCCCTGAACTGGAGCGCACCCTGAAGCCGGAAGAGTGGCGCAAGGTGGCCTTTATGCTGGCGCGGGGAGGGCGCTACCAGAGCTATGGCGAGATGTTCGGCCTGCGTTTGCCGCCGCCGGTGAATCCCAAGGCGCCGGCAGCGCCTGCACCCGTGATCGACGAGACGCCGTATCCGCAGGACTGGTCCACGCACCGCTATCTGAAACCGATGATGCTGTACAACGAGGGACTGGGCGTGAGCAAGAACAGCTTGAGCGGCAAGCGTTTCCCCGGTACGCCCGCGTGGAGAGTGGCGGCATTTGCCGACGGCACGCCCGTGCGCAAAGCCTATCCGGCCAGCGAGTGGCCGTTCGAGTTGATCAGTTTTAAATCGGCGCTGCAGAACTCCTACAGCATCGGCGCGCGGCGCTTGCGCGGCATCCATCCGGATAATCCCGTCGCCGTGCATCCCGACGACGCGGCCCGCTTGAAGCTGGAAAATGGCGATGAAATATACCTGGAAACGCCGGGCGGCAGGGCCAAGGCGACGGTGATGCTGCGCCATGGCGTGCAGCGGGGCGTGATCGCCATCGAACACGGTTTCGGCCACAAGGAGCATGGCGCGCGCGCGCACCGCATCGGCAAGCTGCGCCAGCCCGACGAGCCGGCCATCGGCGCGGGCATCAACCTGAACGACCTGGGGCTGACGGACCCGAGCCGCGGCGACAAGAACGTGTTTGTCGATCCTGTCTCGGGCACGTCGGTGCGGCAGGGACTGCCGGCGCGCATCGTGCGGGCCTAGATCTGGCCACCTGCCATCAGCAGCCGGGCTACCTCGGCTGCCGAATGCAGGCCCAGTTTTTCCATCGTGTTATGGCGGTGCACCTGCACCGTCTTGTCGCTGATGCCCAGCTCGCGGGCGATGACTTTCGAGGCTTTGCCTTCGGCCATCAGCAGTGCCACTTCGCGCTCGCGCGCGGTGAGCCTGGCCAGCGCCGATTGCGCCGTATTCGCGCTGGCGGCGCTGCGGCTTTCTTCCACGCTGCGGGCCACGGCGCGCGAGACGGCGTCCAGCAATACCTGGTCCTTGCACGGCTTTTCCAGAAAATCGCAGGCGCCCGCCTTCATCGTCTGCACGGCCATGGCCAGGTCGCCGTGGCCGCTGAGGAAAATCACGGGCAGCGATATGGCGTGCCCGGTCTTATTATTCAACTCCTGTTGCAGTTCCAGTCCGCTCATCAGGGGCATGCGCACGTCGAGCAGCAGACAGCCGGGCACATGGCCATCGTAGCGCTGCAGGAAATCGCGCGCCGATTCAAACGTCTGCACTTGCCAGCCGGCCGAATCGAACAGATAGGCCAGCGAGCGGCGCATGGCGGCGTCGTCGTCGACGACAAAGATGATCGCATCGCTTTCATTCATGGTGTTTCCTCTTGTATTTCCTTGTGTGCGTCCATGCCGGTATCTTCGGGCAGGCGGAACCAGACCGTCAAGCCCGGTGCATCGGCATTGGCATGTGCCGACAGGCTGCCGCCGAACGATTCGATGATGCTTTTGCTGAGCGACATGCCCAGTCCCAGGCCTTCGGCCTTGGTGGTAAAAAACGGTTCGAACAGGCGCGCCATCTTCGCCGTCGGCAGGCCGCAGCCGGCGTCGCGCACGGCCACCGTGCAGGCGCCGTTTTCGCGGTGCAGCAGCACGCCGATGGCGTGCTGCGGATTGCCGTTTTCTACCTGTGCATCGAGCGCATTCTTGAGCAGATTGAGCAGCACCTGCTGCACCTGCTGCGGGTCGGCCAGCACGCGCGGTGCGGCGCTGACCGTCTCGTGGCGCCAGGCTATCCTCGCTTGCGGATGGGCCGCGCGGAACAGCGATACCGCTTGCTCGACGGCGTCGGCCAGGGCGAAGGCCGTGCTGTGCGCGGGACGCTTTCGCGCCATCGCGCGGATGTGGCGGATGATGGCGCCCGCGCGTTCACTTTGCGTGGCGATTTCCTGCGCGCCGACGAGCAGGGGCGCCGCATCGAGCCGGCCCGCCGTGATGCGGCGCGCCATGCCGCGCGCGAAATTGCCGATGGCTGCCAGCGGCTGGTTCAATTCGTGCGCGATGGCGCTGGCCATCTCGCCCAGGATCGCCAGGCGCGCCGTGTGGTCGAGCGTGGCCTGGCGCTGGCGCGCCTGTTCTTCCAGCGCGCGCTGCTGGTGCTGGGCGGCGCGCAATTGCTCCGTGCGCCGGCTGACCAGGTATTCCACGCGTACCGTGTGCACGGCCCAGGCGACGAGCAAGGCCAGCACCAGCAGCATCCAGCCCCAGTAGCGGCGCAGCGCCGTCTCGAACGTCAGCTTGTCCAGGTAGGCGTAGGGGCCGATGCGCAAGTCGCGGAACAGTTCATCGACGATCTGGTAATCGCTGGGCACCGTCCAGCTGTAGCCTTCATCTGTGCGCGGCATGGCCAGCAGGGCCTGCGCCACCTTTTTCGCCAGCGCGGGCGGCGTCTGGCGCAGGGCCACGAAGGGCCAGTCCGGATACAGCCGCGATGAGCTGGCGCAGCGAAATCCGGGTATCGGGCGCGTGGTGATCACGCGCAGTTCGTCGGCGCGCACTTCGCCGCGCGCCACCATCTGTTCCAGCAAACAGGTGCGCACGATGCCCGCATCCATGCGCCCGGCGCGCACGGCGTCGACGATCTGCTGCGAGGGAAAACCGCTGTAGCGCAAGCTGGCAAAATCATGCGTGGGATCGATGCCCGCTTCGCGCAGTTCGCGCGCGGCGATTTGGTAACCGCCAAACGCATCGGGCGCCACGGCCATCACGTTCTTGCCCGCCAGGTCGGCCAGGTCATGCAGCGGCGAGGCGCTGCGCACGACGATGGCCGAACCGATGGCCTGGCGCGGAGAATCCGTCCACGGCGATTCCAGGGTAGCGATGCGGCTGGCGCCATCGCTGTGTTCAAGCGCCACGTAATGGCCGCTGCTGGTGATGGCAAAGGCGATGGCCTGCGACTGCACGGCGCGCGTGAGACCCGCCTGGTCGTAGTCGGCCAGGATGAAACGGATGCCGGGAATGCTGGCCTGCAGGTGGCGCGTCACATACGACCAGTCCTGCTGCACGGCGTCACCACCTTTGTAGGCGAGTACACCGATGCGTACCTCCGGCAGCTCGTCAGCCGCTTGAGCGCCGTGCAGACACAGCGCCGTCAGTGCGAAGAGTAAAAAACGCCGCACTAGAACATGCTGCGCTGCGCCGAACGCGCATCGCCGAACAGGTCCAGCAGCAGTTTCTTGATGGGCGCGGGCAGCGGCGCGTCCGCGATTTTCGTGCCGTCGTACCAGACGTGCGTGGACTCTCCGGCCAGCGCCAGGCGCCGCGCCAGGGTGATGCGGCAGGGAACGATGTGCAGCTTGTAGTGGGTAAACACATGCACGATGGGCAGCAGCCGTTCCTGCGTTTCGATCTCGCCGAATGGCGCCACGGCGCGCGCCAGCGCATCCTGGTCGATGTCGCGCGGACAGTCCTCGCCGGCCAGCACGTGGCCATCGAGTTCGGGCAAGGACAGCAAGCCGCCCCAGATGCCCGAGCCCGGGCGCTGCTCCAGCAGCACCTTGCCGTCGTCGATGATGACCAGCATGACGGCATGTTTTTCCGGGCTGGTTTTCTTCGGTTTGCGCACGGGCAGATCCTTGGTGCGGCCGGTGGCGTAGGCCACGCAGCGCGGCTGCAGCGGACAGCGGCCGCAATCGGGACTGCTGCGCGTGCACAGGGTGGCGCCAAAGTCCATCAGGCCCTGTGTGTAGGCTTCGATGCCTGAATCTATTCCCGCTGCGGGCAGCAGCGCTTCGGCGCGGCGCCACATGGCTTCCTCGACGCGTTTTTCGCCGGGATAGGCGTCGATGCCAAACGTGCGCGCAAAGACGCGCTTGACGTTGCCGTCCATGATGGCTGCGCGCGTGCCGCTGGAAAACGCGGAGATGGCGGCCGCCGTCGAGCGACCGATGCCGGGCAGGTCGGCCAGCAGGGCCGGATCGGTGGGGAAGACGCCGTCGTATTCGGCCACCACGCGCTGCGCGCACTTGTGCAGGTTGCGCGCCCGCGTGTAGTAACCGAGGCCGCTCCACTGCGCCATCACGTCTTCCACGGGGGCTGACGCCAGATCGCGCAGGGTAGGGAAGCGTTCGAGAAAGCGCGCGTAGTAGCCAAGTACGGCGGTGACCTGCGTTTGCTGCAGCATGATTTCGGACAGCCAGATCAGGTAGGCGTCGCGCGTGTTTTGCCATGGCAGCGCATGGCGGCCATGCTGCTTTTGCCAGGCGATGACGGTGGCGGAAAAAGTCGGGTCGATATAGTCTTCTAAAGGTGCCGCGCCCGTGGCGGGCGAGAGCGGATGCAGCAGACGTTTCATGCAGGGTTCCAGTGTTCTGTTGTTTGATGTTGCTGATGTTGCGCTCAGCTTGCGCTGGCGGCGCGCAAGGTAGCGAGCAATTGCGCCAGCTGCTCCTTGTCGCGTTCGAGCGCCGCCAGGCTGGCTTCAAAGCCGGCGATTTTCTGTTCCAGGCTGCCCGTGGCGTCGTGGATGCGCTGGATCGAGGCAAAGCGCAGTTTCAGCTGTTCCTTGTACTCGACGATCTGCGCTTCGAGCGGCGCCATGATGACTTTCAGCCAGGCGCTGGCGTCGTCGTTGGCGTTGGTGAAACTGCGGCGCACGCGCGAGGCGATGGTGTCGAAGAATTTTTCCATCAGCACGACCCGGCTGGTGGTGAGCAGGGTCGCCGTGCCGAACTGCTTGTGATACACGGCTTCGATATCGGCGATCTCCTGGCGGTAGCGGGCCAGCGAAAACGGCATCGGCAAGGCCAGCGCCAGGCCATGTTCGGAGGCGAATTTGCGGTACATCACGTTCATCATTTCCGTGATCTCGGCCGTCTTGCCTTCCGAGCGGTCGAGGTTCTGGCCGATGCGCTCGAAATACTGGCGCACGGCTTCGCGCAAGCCCGTGAAAAAGCGGCTGCGCTGCATGGCCGTGCGCACGCCATGGATATCGTCGCGCACGATGTCCATGCCCAGGCTCGTGTACAGCTCCGTCGACAGGCGGGTAAACACGGCGCGCGTCGCTTGCAGCTTGAACAGGCTGCTGTCGAATTCCTTCTTCTCGATATCGATGCGCCGCATCATGTGCGCGATCACGCTCTGGTTCTTGCCGCGCAGGCTGTGAAGCTCGTGCAACTGCTCGGCGATGCCGCGCGCGCGTGCCGCCGCCTGCACCTGCTGCGCCGCTTCGATGGCGTCCAGGTCGAACGCCAGCTGGCGCCGGATGATGTCCTTGCGCGCGGGGATCAGCTCTTCGAACAGGGCTGTCTCCAGCGCCTGCAAGCGGCTCTTTTCCAGCAGCGCCGCGTCCTGGTTGATCTTGCCCACCAGGGCCTTTTGCGCCGAGACGGGAAACACCTGGCCCGCATCCAGCATCAGCAGGTGCGCCACGCTGGCCTGCTGGCGTTCGATGGCTTGCGCCACCTCGGCATCGCCGCGCAACTCATCCCACATGCTGTCGATCTTGTTGAGCACCACCAGGCGCCCGGCGCCGGCGCCGATATGGTTGCGCCATACCTCGATGTCGCTGCGCGTGACGCCCGTGTCGGCCGCCAGGATGAACAGCACCGCGTGCGCATTCGGGATCAGGTTCAGGGTCAGTTCCGGTTCCGTGCCGATGGCGTTCAGGCCCGGCGTGTCGAGGATCACCAGGCCCTGCTTCAGCAGCGGATGGGGGAAGTTGATGATGGCGTGGCGCCACATGGAGATTTCCACCTGGCCGTCCTCGTCCAGCATGGCGGGGGCGTCCGCATCGTCGGCGTCGTACAGGCCGTAGCGTGCCGCCTCCTCGATGCTGACTTTTTTCGTCAGGCTGACCTGGCGGATGGCTTCCTGCATGTCGCCGCCCGCCTCGATGTTCAGAGGCAGGACGGTCCAGGCGGCGGGCAGGTCGCGGTAGTCGCTGGTCGACAGGTTCTGTGCGCGCGTCTCGATGGGCAGCAGCCGGATCGATGGCGGCCAGGCCGCGTCGTACAGCAGCTCGGTGGGGCACATGGTGGTGCGGCCCGCGCCCGAGGGCAGGATGCGCTGGCCGTAGCCGGCAAAGAAGATGGCGTTGATCAGCTCGGATTTTCCGCGCGAGAATTCCGCCACGAAGGCGACCGATAAACGGTCATCGGCCAGGCGGGAGCCACAGCGCGCCAGGCGCAGCGCGGAGGCGCCGTCGACCAGGCCCGCCGCGCTGGCGGCTTGCCGGTATGCCTGCAAGGCGGCCTGCACGTCCTGCCGCCATGCGCTGTATTGTTCCAGGTCTCTGACCATCTGGCTCCCTCTGTGAGTGTGGCTACTTTTGACAATTCACGCAGTAAAACGTGGAACGCTGTCCCTGGACGATCTGGCGGATCGGCGCGCCGCACACGCGGCATGGCTTGCCCGCGCGGTTGTACGTGAAATACGTCTGCTGGAAGTAGCCGGACTGGCCGTTCACGCCGATGAAATCGCGCAGGGTGCTGCCGCCCTGCACGATGGCTTCTGCCAGCACGTCGCGGATCGATTGCGCCAGTTTCTCATAGCGGGCCAGGCCGATGCGCCGGGCTGGCGTCTTCGGGTTGATCCCCGCGCGGAACAGGCTTTCGGAACAATAGATATTGCCCACGCCGACGACGATGTCGCCCGCCATCAGCACCTGCTTGATGTTGGTGCCCTTGTTGCGCGTTTTCTCGAACAGCAGCTGGCCCGTGAAGCCGCCTTCCAGCGGTTCCGTGCCCAGGCCGCGCAGCAGCGCGTGGCCGTCCAGCGGGCCGTCGGCCTCGTCGTGCCACAGCACGGCGCCAAAGCGGCGCGGGTCCGTCATGCGCAGCACCTGGCTGCCGCCTTCCGCGTCTTCCACGATGAGGTCGAAATGGTCGTGCTTTTGCGCCTCCGTCCCCGTCGGCAGCACGCGCAAATGGCCCGACATGCCCAGGTGGATGATCAGGGTGCCGTGGCGGAAGTGGATCAGCAGGTATTTGCCGCGCCGCCCCGTCAGGCCGATGGTTTGCCCCGACAGTTGTTCGCCCAGGGCAGGGGGGAAGGGCCAGCGCAGGCCGTCGCGGCGCAGCACGACGGAGCGCACGGCGCGGCCTTCGAGATGGGGCGCGACACCGCGCCGTGTGACTTCGACTTCTGGCAATTCTGGCATAGGGCTCGAATGGTGGAAAACCGGGTAAAAAAACAGGCGGGTTGCCGGCGGATGGCGGGCCCGGGCGCGCTACGCCGCCACGACGTATATATTTCGTTACATACGTGAAGTACGCGATAGCCGCGTTGGGCGTAGAATCAAACTTTGCCGTTCAGCCAGGATCAGCCTTTGAAAAACGCTTTCGCCATTGTAACCTTGTCCGCCCTGATGGCCACGCATGCCATGGCACAGACGCCTGTTGCCCCTGTCGATGGGGCGGCCAGTCCCGCTGCGGCCGCTGCGCCGCAAGCGCCCGGTACCGAGTCCGGCGACGACGCCAAGGGCGAGAAGCTGCCCAAGGTCGAGTTGAGCAGCGATTTGCTGTACAAGCTGACCAAGGCGGAAATGGAATTCAAGAGCGGCCAGTGGCAAGGGCCGTACGTGACGATGATGGTGGCGGCGCAGCAGACGCGCGACCCGCGCCTGGCGCGCCGCGCTTCCGAAATGGCGCTGGCCGCCAAGCAGGGCAGCGAGGCGCTGGCGGCCATCCGCCTGTGGCGCGACCTGGCGCCCGAATCCGATGAGGCGACCCAGTTCTTCCTCGGCTTCGTCGTATTGACGGACAAGATCGAAGAAGCGGAACCGATTTTTGCCGAGCGCCTGGCCAATGCGCCGCAGGGCGCGCGCGGCGTGGCCCTGTTCCAGATGCAGCAGATCCTGTCGCGGGCGAATGACAAGCTGTATGCCTACGCGATGGTGACGCGCCTGGTGCAGCCCTACCTGGACATGTTCGAAGCCCACCTGGTGCTGGCGCAGGGCGCGCTGTCGCTCGGCGAGCGCGAGCGCGCCATCGGCGAAGCGAACAAGGCGCTGGCCATCAAGCCGAACTCCGAGCTGGCCGCGCTGACCCTGGCGCAGGTGACGGGCGAGCCCGAGGCGGCAGGCAAGGTGCTGGCCACTTTCCTGCAAAAGAATCCCGATGCCGTCGAAGTGCGCGGCGCGTATGCGCGCCTGCTGGTCGAGCAAAAACAGCTGGAGCCGGCGCGCGACCAGTTCCTGCTGCTGCTGAAAAGCCAGCCCGATAACGTGGGGGGCCTGTATGCGCTGGGCATCGTGGCGCTGCAGCTGGAAGACACCAAGGGCGCGGAGCAGTACTTCAAGCGCTTCCTGGCCGTGCTGGATAAAAATCCTGGCGACGCGCGCGATCCGTTCAAGGCCCTGATGATACTGTCGCAGATCGCCGAGACGCGCGGCGACACGGCCGGCGCCATCGCCTGGCTGGACAAGGTCGACAACAGCGCTTCCGCCGGCTATGTCGAGGCGCGCTTGCGCCGCGCCCAGCTGATCGCCCGCGGCGGCAATCTCGATGCGGCGCGCAAGGCGCTGACGGAAATCGAAACGGACGATCCGGCAAGCCAGGCGCAGGTGCTGCTGGTCGATGCGCAATTCCTGCGCGATGCCGGCTATGTGCAAAGCGCCTACACGGTGCTGGAAAACGCCTTGCTGCGCTTCCCCGACAATCCGGAGCTGCTGTACGACTACGCCCTGCTGGCCGAGCGCCTGGATAAGCTCGAGCTGATGGAAGCGAGCCTGCGCCGCGTGATGGCGCTGGCGCCCGACAATCAGCATGCGTATAACGCCCTCGGCTACTCGCTGGCCGAACGGGGCATCCGCCTTGAGGAAGCCCATGCGCTGATCGAAAAAGCCTTGCAGATGGCGCCGGGCGACCCGTTCATCATGGACAGCATGGGCTGGGTGCAGTTCCGCATGGGCAACCTGGCCGCCGCGGAAAATGCGCTGCGCCGTGCCTATGCCGTGCGCAGCGATCCGGAAATCGCCGTCCACCTGGGCGAAGTGCTGTGGCAGAAGGGCGACAAGGCCGAAGCGCAAAAGCTGTGGCGCGAGGCGCAAGGCAAGGACCCGAAAAACGATGCGCTGAAAAGTACGCTGGCGCGCTTGAATGTCAGTTTGTGATTGTTAACCCAAGGACAAATGCTGCGGTCAGACCCTGCAGGGGGAATGCGTTCCA
The DNA here is from genome assembly GCF_021165895.1 of Janthinobacterium sp. PLB04. Taxonomy (NCBI): domain Bacteria; kingdom Pseudomonadati; phylum Pseudomonadota; class Betaproteobacteria; order Burkholderiales; family Oxalobacteraceae; genus Janthinobacterium; species Janthinobacterium sp. PLB04. The sequence continues at coordinate 783,173 of NZ_CP088968.1, forward strand.
ATGGAACGCATTCCGATCCCGCAGGGACTGACCCCGGGTTTTGCACTTGGGGTGAACTCAAAAAATTCCCCATGCCAAAAAACTTCATCCCTCTGACCGTTCTGTGCCTGTCCCTCTCGGCCTGCTCGACCCTGACTTCCCCCTTTTCGTCCGGCGCCGCGCCGTCCGGTAATGCCGTCGCGCCTTACCGCGAACAGGTGGAACTGACGGGCCGCCTGAACGTCGTGTACCAGAAGGATGACAAGCCTGAATCGGCCACCGTCAATTTCAACTGGCAACAGACGGCGCAGCGCACGGACGTGACCCTGTATTCGCCTGTTGGCAGTACGCTGGCGACGATTGCCGTCACGCCGCAGCAAGCCGTATTGACGCAGAGCGGCAAGGCGCCTCGCAGCGCGCCCGATGTCGATACCCTGAGCGCGCAGATGCTGGGCTGGTCCTTGCCCGTGTCGGGCTTGCGCGACTGGCTGCAAGGCTATGCCGTGGGCGCCGATGGCAAGCGTTTCGTCGCTTCGCCGGCGAACGACAGCGTCACCACGAAAGATGGCTGGCGCTTGCGCTATGTGTCGTGGCAAGAAGTAGGGCAAAATGCGGCCGACAATACACCGGGCGCCTTGCCCCAACCGCGGCGTATCGATGCCGAACGCAATGCCAGCGCGCAGGCCGATGCCGTCTCGCTGCGCATCGTGCTCGATCCCGCCCCATCCGCTCAAGCACAATGACGTTGACTACCCTGAATAACTGCCCGGCTCCCGCCAAGCTGAACCTCTTTTTGCACGTCAACGGCCGCCGCGCCGATGGCTACCATCTGCTGCAGACGGTGTTCCAGTTGCTCGACCATGGCGACACCTTGCACTTCGCGCTGCGCGACGATACGCTGATCCGCCGCGTGACGGCACTGGCCGGCGTGCCGGAAGAACAGGATTTGATCATCCGCGCCGCCAAGCTGCTGCAGGCGGAAGTGCTGCGCCGCACGGGCGCCTTGCCGCGCGGCGTCGATATCGCCATCGACAAGGTGTTGCCCATGGGCGGCGGACTCGGCGGCGGTTCATCCGATGCAGCCACGGCCCTGATGGCATTGAACCGCCTGTGGCAAGCGGGCTTGAGCCGCGAGGAATTGATGGCGCTGGGCTTGCCGCTGGGCGCCGATATCCCGTTTTTCATCTTTGGCGAAAACGCCTTTGCCGAAGGCGTGGGCGAGGCCTTGCAGCCCGTCGCCACGCCCGAATGCTGGTACGTGGTGATCGAGCCGGGCGTGCAAGTGCCGACCGCCGCAATTTTTTGCGCGGAAGGCTTGACGAGAAATACCGAACCCGTCACAATAGCGGACTTTTCCAGGCACCTCGCAGAAGGCAACGATGCGGGCGGGTTTGGCAAGAATGATTTACAGCAAGTGGCATGCAGTCTTTTCAAGCCGGTAGCAGATGCGGTAGAATGGATGGGTGCTTACGGTGAGGCCAGGATGACTGGCTCCGGTGCTTGTGTATTCAGTGCGTTTGGCAGTCAGGAAGAAGCGGATGCGGTGCTCAGCAATGTGCCACCGGTCTGGATCGCCTGGAAGGCAAAAGCGCTGAGCCGCCACCCGATGCTCACCATGTTGTAGAGAGCAAAAAAAGATTTTGCTTAGCGTCAAATAGTCGGTATAATACTGGCCAACATGACGGCAAGCAGTCAGTAACGTAGGGGAATCGCCAAGCTGGTTAAGGCACTGGATTTTGATTCCAGCATGCGAAGGTTCGAATCCTTCTTCCCCTGCCACCATTTCACCGTAGTCTGTCGATGCGAAGTTGGCGTCCAGTGCGGGAAAAAGCAGATATGTCGCCACGCGGCATATTCTAAACAATGACTGACCGGGCCTATGCCCGGTTAGTGCTTTTCAAGACTTCTATATCACCTCTTGGGACTCCCATGGCTTACGAAAACCTGATGGTTTTTACCGGCAACGCGAATCCAGCGTTGGCAGAGGGGGTCGCAAAAAACCTCGGCATCCCTCTCGGTAAAGCAAACGTTTCGAAATTCTCCGACGGCGAAGTAATGGTCGAGATTAACGAAAACGTGCGCGGCAAGGATGTTTTTGTTTTGCAATCCACCTGTGCTCCAACCAACGACAGCCTGATGGAAATCATGCTGATGGTTGATGCCTTGAAACGTGCTTCCGCTGGCCGCATCACCGCCGCAATTCCTTACTTCGGCTACGCCCGCCAAGACCGTCGTCCACGCTCCGCGCGTGTGGCGATTTCGGCCAAGGTGGTGGCGAACATGCTGGAAGAAGCCGGTGTCGAGCGCGTCCTGATCATGGACTTGCACGCTGACCAGATTCAAGGTTTCTTCGATATTCCAGTCGACAATATTTACGCTTCGCCAATTTTGCTGGGCGACCTGCAAAAGAAAAACTACCAAGACCTGCTGGTGGTGTCGCCGGACGTCGGCGGTGTGGTACGTGCGCGCGCACTGGCAAAACGCCTGGGCTGCGACCTGGCCATTATCGACAAGCGTCGTCCAAAAGCGAACGTGTCCGAAGTGATGAACATCATCGGTGAAGTCGAAGGCCGCAACTGCGTGATCATGGATGACATGGTCGACACGGCAGGCACCCTGACCAAGGCTGCCGAAGTGCTCAAAGAGCGCGGCGCGAAAAAAGTCGTGGCGTATTGCACGCACGCGGTGCTGTCGGGCCCGGCGATTGACCGTATTTCGGCATCGCCACTCGATGAGCTGGTCGTGACCGATACGATCCCCCTGTCCGAAGCGGCCCTGGCCTGCGGCAAGATCCGTCAATTGACGTGCGCGCCGCTGCTGGCCGAGACGTTCAAGCGCATCATCAAGGGTGATTCGGTTATTTCCCTCTTTATCGATTAATTCGACAAGAGCAGCAACAGACGTAATGCCTGCGGCGCGACTGGCTTTTTGCCTGTTGCGCCGCAGTGTTTTGATTTTCGGGGTGTTTTGCACCCCATTTTCGAGGATTCCTGGTCGCGGGAGTCTTCATAACACAAGGCGCAAGCCTTGTTCTTCTTGGAGTTTCACATGAAAGTTATCGCATTTAAACGCGAATTGCAAGGTTCCGGAGCGAGCCGCCGCCTGCGCATTTCCGGCCAAACCCCTGGTATCGTCTACGGTGGCGCTGAAGCCCCGGTGCTGATCTCGCTGGATCACAACGCCCTGTACCACGCGTTGAAAAAAGAAGTGTTCCACTCGTCGATCCTGGACCTGGAAATCGACGGCGTTTCCCAGCAAGTTCTGTTGCGCGACTTCCAAGTCCACGCATACAAACAACTGGTTCTGCACGCTGACTTCCAGCGCGTTGACTCGAAGCAAGCTATCCACGTGAAAGTGGCGCTGCACTTCGTCAACGCTGACGTTTCCCCAGCAGTCAAACTGCACGGCGCGACCATCAGCCACGTAGCCAACGAAATCGAAGTTTCGTGCCTGCCAGGCCAACTGCCAGAATTCATCAACGTTGACCTGTCGAACATCGACGTCGGTCACTCGCTGCACGTTGGCGACCTGGTCCTGCCAGCTGGCGTGACCGCTGTCACCCACGGCGCCAACCTGACCATCGCTACCGCTTCGGTACCGGCTGGCCACGTTGCTGCTGAAGCCGCTGCTGCTGAAGTTGTTGCTGACAAGAAGTAATTTTGCCGCCGCAGCAATGCGGTAGTCGCAAGGAAAAACCCGTCCGGTTCGCTCCGGACGGGTTTTTTTCTGCCTGTTTTCACCGATAATACGTTTTTACACTGCAGACACAGCCATGCCCATACGCCTGATCGTCGGCCTCGGCAACCCGGGACCCGAATACGAACAAACCCGCCACAATGCCGGCTTCTGGCTGGTGGACAACCTCGCCAACAGCTTGCCCGGCACGCGCTTGCAGCGCGATTCGCGCTACAACGCCATGCTGGCCAAGACTGCCATCGGCGGCAATGAAGTCTGGCTGCTCGAACCGCTGACCTTCATGAACCGCTCGGGCCAGTCCGTGGGCGCGCTGGCGCGCTTCTTCAAGATTGCCGCAGATGAAGTGCTCGTCGTGCACGACGAACTCGATCTGATGCCTGGCATCGCGCGCCTGAAGAAGGGCGGCTCGGCCGGCGGCCATAATGGCTTGAAGGACATCACTGCCGCGCTGGGCACACAGGATTACTGGCGCTTGCGCCTGGGCATCGGCCATCCGCGCACCCTGAGCCTGCAGCAGCAGGTGGCCGATTTCGTGCTGCACCGCCCGCGCCGCGAAGACCAGGAGCTGATCGAGCAGGCGATCGAGAAATCCCTGCAGGTGATGCCGCAGATCGTCGAGGGCAAGTTCGAGGCGGCAACCATGAAGTTGCACACCGCGTAATTATTTCCCCGCCTTGCCGAAGCCGGCCAAGATGGTTTTCGCCATCTGCTGCTGGCTGGCCTGGGCGCTGCTGCCTTCACCCGCGTTGGCGGCGATCAGCAAGCCATCGCCGCTGCCGGGCGCCAGCGCGATCAGCGCGTGCCAGTAGCCGTTCGAACCCAGGTGCGTGAGCACGCGCTGCGGCGCCTGGGGCGGGAAATGCATCACGCCCCAGCCCAATGCCGCATTTGTGTCGCCCTGCGCCGTGTGCAGCAACACATACGTTTCCTGTTTCAGCAGTTTCCCCTTGCCTTGCTCGCCATGCAGTTGATCGAGCGCAAACTTGGCCCAGTCTTGCATGCTCAGGTGAATTTCCCCATCGGGCGCCATCATCAGCGGATTGCTGGCCATCAGGCCGGCAATCGGCTTGTTTTCCTTGTGGCCCAGGTTTTGTCCCTGCACGGTGGGGCCGAAGGCGGCCCGCATGCCCAGCGGGCCGAACACCTCCGCCTGCATCAGGTCCTCATATGTCTTTCCCGTGACCCGCTCGGCGATGGCGGCGGCGATCATGGCGCCGCTGTTCGAGTAGTGCGATTCGCCGCGCGGCGCGGCCACCGGCGCATCGGCCAGCGCCCGCTGCGCGTATTCCAGGCGCAGCAGGGGCAATGGCCGCGTGTCCGTATAGGTGGAATTGATCCATGCCTCATCGGGATTGGGCGGCAGGCCGGCGCGGTGCGACAGCAGATCCATCAGGTTGACATCGCGGTACTCGGCGCGCATGTCGCCGGCCAGCGCGGGCAGCATGCCTGACAGCGGCGCATCCCACGACAGCACGCCCCGTTCCACCAGCCGCGCGATCAGGGTCACCGTCATGGCCTTGCCGTTGGAGCCGATATTCCACACGTCATCGGCGCGCACGGCGTCCTGGCCGTCATTGGCCCGCACGCCCGCTTGCGTTTGCGCCTCGATCTTGCCGTCGCGGATGACGAGAATGGCCATGGCCGGCACGCTCTTGTCGGCCAGCGCCTGCTGCAGCATGGCATGCAAGTCATGGGCGCGGGCGGCGCCGCTGAGCAAAAAGGCGGTGCTGCAAACGAGTGAGGCAAACAGGGTTTTCATGGTGTTTCCAGTCGATAGGGGTGAGCTAACATGTTAAAATGGTCGCAAAACATGATTTAATTATTGTTTTACGATAATTTATTCTAACGAGACTTGACGCTTTCGTATACTTTTAAATATGAAAAAAAATCCAGAGGGACCGGCGGCGCTGAGCCGGCGCGTGCGCTACGGCGTCTCCGCGTTCTTTGTGCTGTACCTGCTGCTGACGGTGCTGGGCTGGCTGGCGCCCGCGCCGGCCGCGCACGGCAGCCTGGGCGATGCGGGCATGTATGAATTGTTGCTGCAATTGCAGAGCCAGCCATTCGAGCGCCTGGCGGCCATGCCCTTGTGGCAGCGGGGTCTGGGCCTGGCGCTGGCCTTGCCAGCCTTGCTGGTGCTGGGCGACGCCGTACGCCAGCTGGCCGTGGTCTTGCGCCAGTTCGAGCAGGGGGTGTTTTTTACGCCGCAGGTGGCGCAGCGCTTTCGCCGTTTTGCCGGCGGCTTGCTGCTGGGAACGGTGTTGACGTTGCTGGAGCCGACCGTGCGCGGCATGCTGTTTGGCTTGCTGGACGAGGGGACGAGCCAGTTGCGCCTGGTCATCGACATCACGGGCGGCGACTTGTGGACCTTGCTGTTGTGCACGGTTTTCCTTGCGCTGGCGCAAATCCTGCATGAAGGCCAGCGCCTGGCCGATGAAAACAGCGGGTTTATCTGATGGGCATCGTCGTGCGCCTCGACCTGGTACTGGCCAGGAAAAAAGTGAAATCGAAGGAACTGGCGGCCTTCATCGGCATCACGGAACAGAATTTGTCCCTCTTAAAGTCGGGCAAGGTGCGCGGCGTGCGTTTCGATACCCTGTCGAAAATCTGCGAGATGCTCGAATGCCAGCCCGGCGACATCCTGGAATTCGATGCGTCGCAGCCGGACGACGGGGATGGCGACAGTTAGCGGCACAGAGGGCGGTTTTTTTGAAGAGTAGGGTGCATAGAGGTACAATTGACCCTTACAAGCATTAATACAGCAAGATTATCCAGAAAACGCCCGCAACGGCCGTTTTGCACCAGCCGCTTGCCGGCAATATTGATTATTTAAAGGTTTTCCATGAGTCTCCAATGCGGTATCGTCGGCTTGCCGAACGTCGGCAAGTCCACCCTGTTCAATGCACTGACGAAAGCCGGCATCCCGGCTGAAAACTATCCGTTCTGCACCATCGAGCCGAACGTCGGCGTCGTCGAAGTGCCGGATCCGCGCATGGATGCGCTGGCCGCCATCGTCAAGCCGGAACGCATGGTCAACGCCATCGTGGAATTCGTCGACATCGCCGGCCTGGTGGCCGGTGCATCGAAGGGCGAGGGCCTGGGTAACCAGTTCCTGTCGCACATCCGCGAAACGGACGCCATCGTCAACGTCGTGCGCTGCTTCGAAGATGACAACGTCATCCACGTGGCCGGCAAGATCAATCCGCTCGACGATATCGAAGTCATCCAGACTGAACTGGCGCTGGCCGACATGGGCACCGTGGAAAAAGCCATTCACCGCGAAAACAAGAAAGTCCGTTCGGGCGACAAGGACGCGGCCAAGCTGCTGGCCATCATGGAACGCATGATGCCTTACCTGAACGATGCCAAGCCCGTGCGCGCCATGGGCCTGGACGCCGACGAAATGGAACTGATCAAGCCGCTGTGCCTGATCACGGCCAAGCCGGCCATGTTCGTGGCCAACGTGTCCGACACGGGCTTCACGAATAACCCGTTGCTGGACCAGCTGACGGCCTATGCGCAATCGCAAAACGCGCCCATCGTCGCCATCTGCGCCGCGCTGGAAGCGGAAATCGCCGACCTGGACGATGCCGACAAGGGCGCTTTCCTGGCCGACATGGGCATGGAAGAGCCAGGCCTGGACCGTCTGATCCGCGGCGCGTACAAGCTGCTGGGCTTGCAAACCTACTTCACGGCTGGCGTGAAGGAAGTGCGCGCCTGGACCATCCATGTGGGCGACACGGCACCGCAAGCGGCCGGCGTGATCCACACCGACTTCGAACGCGGCTTCATCCGCGCGCAAACCATCGCCTATGACGACTTCATCGCCTACAAGGGCGAAGCGGGCGCCAAGGAAGCGGGCAAGATGCGCGCCGAAGGCAAGGAATACGTGGTCAAGGATGGCGACGTGCTGAACTTCCTGTTCAACGTCTAAGGACAGATGCTTGCTGGCGAGCGCCAGCAACATACTGCATTCGTCCATTGCGAAATGCCGCTCAATGTATTTGGGCGGCATTTTTTTGTCTGTGATGTGAAAGGCTTGCCATGCAGTCAGAGAAACACCCGCTCGTTTCCATTGTCATGGCCACGTATAACCGGAGCAATATCCTCGGGTATGCGATTCAATCGGCACTCGCCAGCACCGTGCAGGATTGGGAACTGATTATCGTCGGCGATTGCTGCACCGACGACACTGCCGAGGTGGTCGCCGCGTTCGGCGACGCGCGCATCCGCTTTGTGAACCTGGACACCAATTACGGCGAGCAGACGGGACCCAACAATCTCGGTGTCAGCCTGGCGCGTGGCACCTATCTGGCATTCCTGAACCACGATGACCTGTGGTTGCCCGATCATTTGCAAAGCAGTATCGATGTCCTCGAGCGCGCCGGGGCCGACCTGGCCTTTGGCCAGGGATTGGTGGTCTTGCCGGTCGGATATCACATGGTGGGGGCGCTGGCGGACGGCGTGCAACCGTACCGTCCATGGATGGACGTGCCCGCCACTCTGTGGGTCATGCGGCGTGAACTGACCCGGCAGATCGGCCCGTGGAAGCCATCATGGGAAGTGCGCTGCTCGCCGTCGCAGGCGTGGTTGCACCGCGTGTATCGCGCGGGGCGGCCGATGCTGGTCCATCCCCGTATCGGTGCCATCCTTATCCAGTCTGGCACCCGCAGCAATGCCTACCTGGAACGGCAGCACAGCGAGCATGCGTTCTGGTGGGCGCACATGCAAGATCCGCTGAATATTCTGCAGGCGGTTACCACGCTGTATGGCAAAGTGGGCCATGAGCGTCTGATTGCGCCGCTACAGTCTGCCATGACGACCGTAAAAGCGTTGTCGCGCCGTCTTTGTTATATGTTGGGGCTGTGGCCGCCGTATCCCGGTTACTGGCTCAGGTATTGGCGCAAAGGCACATTTTTACGTGAATTGCGCCGCCGCCGGGGATTGAAGGAGCTGCCGCGGCGATAGATAATATGATGGCAATACATAAGAGAATTTTTATAAAATTTCTGGGGGTAGATCTGGTGGATGAGAAAGATAACTGGCTGTTGGCTGGCGCGAAGCAGGATGGCGAAAGCATTACCAAGGAGTGGAAGCCGACGACGCCTTCCTTGATCGATGGCGTGATCTTTCAGGAAATCAAGCCTGTCTTGACGGCGTACGGTAGCCTGACTGAAATTTTCCGTACGGAATGGGTGCCCGATGCGGCGCAGATAGGCCAGATATTCGCCTCGACCCTGGAGCCGGGCGGACTGAGTGCCTGGCATGCGCATGCCATCACGACGGACCGCCTGTTCGTGGCGGCAGGCCAGATGCGCGTGGTGCTGTACGACGCGCGCACGGATTCGCCGACCTTTGGCATGCTCAACGAATTCAAGCTGGGCACCAAGCGTCCCGGCCTGCTCGTCGTGCCGCCGCGTGTCTGGCATGGCGTGCAGAATTACTGCAGCACGCCAGCCATCCTCGTCAATGCGGTGGACCATGCGTATCGCTATGATGCGCCGGATCACTGGCGCGTGCCGGCCGATTCGGACACGATCCCATATCGTTTCTCTAACGACAGGCATGGCTGAGATGTCCTGCCTGCCTGGCTGATGCACCTGACCCGTCTCGCGGGTTTTTCAGCCGGCCCCATCTTGTCGCTGCTGGGCAGCCTAGCCACCGTGCCTGCCGTGGCCTGGCTGTTTCCGCCTGCCGACATCGGCAAGCTGGATTTCTTCATGACCGCGTGCACGGTGGCCAGTTTGCTGATGTCGCTGGGGCTGGATAAGGCCTTTCTGCATGAATACCATTACAGCACCGCGCGTAGCGGCTTGCTGAAGGCGTGCCTGTTGCCGGCCGTGCTGCTGGCGCCCGTGGCGCTCGCGCTGGTGCTGCTGTTTGCCGCGCCCGTAGCGCAGTTGTTATTTGACGTTGCGCAACCCGCACTGGCCGTCCTGTTCGCTGTAGGCATGCTGAGCGCCCTGGTCAATCGCCTGATCGCGCAACTCTTTCGCATGCAGGAGCGCGCCTGGGTATTCAGCCTGGCGCAAGTGCTGCCAAAAATCACACTGCTGATGCTGTTGCCTGTCCTGTGGTGGGATTCGCAGCGAAATTTCGTGCACCTGGCAAGCCTGGTGGTGACCACCACCTGGATGGTCACGCTCTGGCTGCTGTGGCATGCACGCGCATCGCTGGCGCAAGCCTGGAACGCCGCCCTGGACTGGGTGCTGTTGCGGCGTCTGCTTTCCGAGGCGGGCCCCCTGCTGGTGAGCAGCATTTTTTACCTGTCCATGCTGTCTGCCGGCATGGGCTTGCTGCGCCTCTTTGCCGGCTTTGACGAGCTCGGTATTTATGCGTTGGCCATGCGCGTGGCTGCCGGCGCCTGGCTGGTGCAGTCGATTTTCACGATTGTCTGGGTGCCGCAAGTGCACAAATTGGCCGCGTCCGGTGGCGACCTGTCGAATATTGCCGCCATTTGCCGCCATGCGCAGTCTGTTGTGGTTGTGGGCTTTTGCCTGGCGGGCGCCCTGGCCTGGCTGATCGGTTGGGTCTTGCCGCCCAGCTATCATGGCGTCGCCTACCTGGCAGTGGCCACCGTGGGCCAGCCGCTGCTGTACGCCCTGGCGGAAGTGAGCGGTGTCGGCATCAGCCTGGCCCGCCGTCCTTCCTTGTCCATCGCCGCTTTCGCGGCAGGCTTGCTGGGCACCTTGCTGGCGGGCGCCGTGCTGGTGCCGCGCTGTGGCGCCACGGGCGCCGCCGTGGCGCAGTTGCTGGGTTTCCTCGTGTATTTTGTCGTCAAGACGGAACTGGGCATGCGCGTCTGGCGTCAGCTGCCGCGCCGTTCGCTGTACCTGAACGCCATCGTGCTGTCGCTGCTGGCGATGGGGCATGCCCTTTTTGCCCAGCGCCTGGGGCTGCTTGCTCCGCTGGCGTGGGGCGTGCTGCTGGCGGCCGCACTGCACGTCTACCGGCCTTCGCTATGGGCCGCCTTCAGGCTGCTCAAGCCGGCCAGGCAGCAGGGCTGACCGCATTTGCTGCCCGCCGCCGTGTTGCGCTTTCCTTGTTACTCCGCGTACAATGAGAATAATTCTCATTTATAATCCGATGCGCCTGTTCTTGCCGGCCGTTGGCGACAGGAAGGGTATCGTGAGCACCGCCGAGTTAGCGCTTCAGCAGCAAGTCAGCAGTCTTTACACCGACCACCATCACTGGCTGCGTGGCTTGCTGCGCCGTAAACTCGGCAATGCCTTCGATGCGGCCGACCTGGCGCACGATGTGTACCTGCACCTGATGAAGACGGGCAGGGTGCCGCCGGCCGGGGAGTCGCGCCGTCACCTGACGCAGATCGCCAACGGCATGGTCATCGACCTGTACCGCCGCCGCCAGATCGAAGCGGCCTACCTGGAAGTGCTGGCCCTGGTGCCCGAAGCGCTGGCGCCGTCCGAGGAAGAGCGCGCCCTGGTGATCGAGGCACTGACGGAAATCGATGCCGTGCTGCACCGGCTGCCCGCCAAGGCGCGCAAGGCATTGCTGCTGTGCAAACTCGATGGCCTGAGCTACCGCGACATCGCCGCCGAACTGGACGTCTCGGTGTCCTCCGTCGAAAAATACATCGCCGCCGGCTTGCTGGCCTGCTATCAAGCCATGCATGCGCCGGACGCCTGAGCCATGGAGGTGGTGATTGCACCGGCCATCGTGCAGCAGGCGGCCCAGTGGATGGCGCGCCTGTGGTCCGATGACGCCAGCGAGGAAGACCGGGCTGCCTGTGCCCGCTGGCGTGCCGCCCATCCCCACCACGACCTCGCCTGGCAGCGTTTGCAAGCGTTCGAAGGCAAGCTGCATAGCGTGCCGCGCGATGCGGCCCGGCATGCGCTGCGCGAACCGGCGCCGGCCGCCTACCTGAACCGCCGCCGTGCCCTGAAGCTGCTGGCCGTGCTGTTGCCCGTGGGCGGCATGGCGTACCTGCTGCGCGGCACGGATGCCTGGCAAGTGGCCACGGCCGGCCACGGCACCGGCACGGGCGAGATCCGCGAGATTACCCTGCCTGACGGCACGCGCGTGATGCTCGCTTCCGCCTCCGCCATTGACGTGCGCTTCGACGCCAGCGAGCGCTTGCTGATACTGCGCAGCGGCGAAATCCTCGTCACGACGGCGCACGATCCCGATCCGGCGCAGCGGCCTTTCCGCGTGCAGGGACGCCACGGCACGGTGCGGGCGCTGGGCACGCGTTTTACATTGCGGCAAGACGAACACACGTCGCGCGTGGCCGTCTTCGAGGGCGCCGTCGAAGTGCGCCTCGCGCATGCACCTGGCCAGGCCGTGCGCATCGACACGGGCTACAGTGCCATCTTCTCGGCCGATATCGTGCAGTCTGGCGCACCCGCGTCCGCCAGCGCCATGGCCTGGAGCAAGGGCGTGCTGGTGGCCGACAACATGCGCCTGGACGAGCTGCTTGCGGAACTGGCCCGCTATCGCCCCGGCCTGCTGCGCTGCGACCCTGCCGTGGCCAGCTTGAGCGTCAACGGCGTGTTTTCCCTGCGCGACACGGACCGCGCGCTGCATAACCTGGCGCTGGCCTTGCCCGTGCAAATCGTTGCGCGCACGCGCTACTGGGTGACGGTGCAAGCCTCCTGACAATTTCGCAGGCCCGATTGAGGGTTTCGCATTCTCGTTCGGGATATAGGGTGAGAGCCACCCTTAATCATTGACCTTATGCCCGTTTTTTCCCGCCTTTCCCATGAGTAGCCCAAGCCGCCAGGCCGGCCCGATCAGCCGGATACTCCAGCCCATCCGCGGACGCCTGATCGCCGCCGCCGTGCTGGCCGGCGCTGGTTCCATGCTGACCCTGGTACCGCTGGCAGGCATCGCGCAGATCGCGCAAATCGCCCTGAATCCCGCGCTGGCGCGAGGCGATGTATGGCAGATCATCATCGCCAGCGTCGCTTGCCTGTTTGCCGGCATGGCCCTGATCTCGCTGGGCGAGCTGGCCGCGCACCTGGCCGACAACCGCCTCACCCATCAACTGCGCCTGCAAGCCATGCAGCGCCTGGGGCAAGTGCCGCTGGGCTGGTTCACCAGCCGCGCTTCGGGCGAGGTCAAGCAGGCGATGCAGGACGACATCAATACCCTGCACAGCCTCACGGCGCACTTTTACACGACGACGGGGCGCGCCGTGGGCGCCATCGCCATCTCCATTATTTACCTGTTCGCCATGGACTGGCGCCTGGCCCTCATTGCCATCCTGCCATTTCCAGGCTTCTTCCTGTTCTTTGGCCGTGCCATGAAAGCCAGCGGCGGCAACATGGAACAATTCGTCGCCGGCATGGGACGCATCAACAATGCCGTGGTGGAATTCGTCAACGGCATTCCCGTGGTCAAGGCCTTTGGCGCCACGGGACGCGCGCACGGCAGCTACCGCACGGCCGTCGATGCGTTTGCCGAGGCGTTTGTCGCGTTTACCCGTCCGCTGGTCGGTTCCATGGCCAACGCCAACGCGCTGATCGCGCCCGTCGCCGTGCTGGGCGTGGTGGTGCTTGCCGGCACGGCCTTCGTGGCCTTGGAGGCGATGGCGCCTGTGGATATCCTGCCGTTCGCCCTGGTGGCGCCCGGCATTTCCGCGCCCATGCTATTGCTGCATTACCTGACGCATGACCTCAACAATGCGACGGGTGCCGCCCAGCGCGTGCAAGCCTTGCTCGACACGCCCGTACTGGCGCAGCCGGCACCGGATGAGCAGCAGTTGCCTGACGGCACCGAGATTCGCATGGAGCGTGTGGGCTATGCCTACGATGGGCACAACAAGGTGCTGTCGGACATCACGCTCACTTTGCGTCCTGGCACGGTGACGGCCATCGTCGGCGCCTCCGGTTCCGGCAAGTCGACCCTGGCACGGTTGCTGCTGCGCTTTTTCGACCCGACCGAAGGACGCATCACGCTCGGTGGCGTCGACCTGCGGCACATCGCCACGCCCGAGCTGTACCGGCGCATCGGTTTCGTGCTGCAGGAAGTGCGGCTGATCCACGCCAGCGTGCGCGAGAACATCGGGCTGGGCCGGCCGTCGGCCAGCTTGCAGGAAATTGAAGCGGCGGCGCGCCTGGCGAACATTCACGAGCGCCTCCTGGCCTTGCCACGCGGCTACGATTCCGTCATCGGCGAGGATGCGCAACTGTCCGGCGGCGAATTGCAGCGCGTGAGCATCGCGCGCGCCGTGCTGCTCGACCCGCCCGTGCTGGTGCTCGATGAAGCGACGGCCGCGGCCGATGCGGAAAATGAAGTGGCGATCCAGGACGCGCTGTCGCGCTTTGCCCAAGGCCGCACCCTGCTGGTGATCGCGCACCGGCTCGACACCATCATGCATGCCGACAATATCGTCGTTGTCGAGAACGGCGTTATCGCCGAGCAGGGCAGCCATGCCGGCTTGCTTGCCCGCCAGGGCCGCTATGCGCAACTGTGGGCGCTTGGCGGCTATCAAGACACCTCGAAAGAAACGGTGCTCCCATGCTGAAAACATTCATTCAACTGCTGGGCGACGATGCGCCCGTGTTTCGCCGCTACTGTGCCATGGCGCTTGCGTACGGCGTGCTCAGCGGGCTGACGATCACGGCGCTGGTGCTGGCCCTGGGACGCTTGCTGGCCGGCGATACGGGCGGCGCGGCCCTGTGGCTAATCGTGCTGCTGGCCGGGCTGGTCGCTTGCTGGGCCTGGCGGCGCCAGGTGGAAAAAGCGGGCGTGCGCGTGGGCGTGACGGTCTTGCAAGGGGCGCGCCAGCGCCTGGGCGACCACGTGGCGCGCCTGCCCGTCGGCTGGTTCACGCCGGAGAATACAGCGAAGCTGGGCCACGTCATCACGCAAGGCATGATGAATGTGGCGCAGCTGCCCGCCCACGTGCTCACGCCTGTCATCTGCGGCGCCGTCACGCCCGTGGTGATGCTTGCCGCGCTGTTTGCGCTGCACTGGCAGCTGGGCGTCATCGCGCTGCTGGCGCTGCCCCTGCTGGCCGGCGCCTTGCGGCTCACGGCATACCTGGGCCAGCGCGCCGACGATGCCTACCACCATCATTTTGCCCAGACCAGCCAGCGCCTGGTGGAGTTTGCGCAAGCGCAATCGGTGTTGCGCGCCTTCAATGGTAACGGCGGTGGTGCGGCTGACGGCGGCACGCGTTTCCTGCAGCAAGCCATCGACGCGCAGCGCCACGCGGGCACGCGGCTCATTTACCTGTCGGCGCTATCGTCCGTACTCAACGCCTGGACCGTGCAAGCCATCTTTGCCGCCTTGCTGGCCGCCGCCGCGCTGTGGCTGAACGCGCTGCTGGGCGGTGCCGCCGGCACGGGCGATGCCATCGCCGTCATCGTGGCCTTGCTGCTGGTGGTGCGCTTTGTCGACCCGCTGCAGGAAGTGGCCAGCTATGGCGAAGTGCTGCGCGGCGCGCGCGGTCCGCTGGACGCTGCGCGCGATATCTTCGCCGTGCAGCCCTTGCCGGAAGCACACAAGCCGCAAGCGCCGCGCGATGGTTCCGTTGAGCTGCGCGGCGTGGCTTTCCGCTATGCACAGGATCAGGCCGACGTATTGACGGACATTAACCTGCACATCGCGCCGGGCAGCATGACGGCGCTGATCGGCGCCTCCGGCTCCGGCAAGACGACCCTGGTGCGCCTGATCGCGCGCTTCTTTGACGCCAGTGCCGGCACTGTGCTGGTGGGCGGCGTCGATGTGCGTGACATGTCCAGCGAGCAACTGGCTGGTCAGATCAGCCAGATATTCCAGGACAGTTATCTGTTCCAGGGCAGCATCGGCGACAACATCCGCATCGGCAAGCCGGATGCCACCGATGCCGAGGTGCTGGAAGCGGCGCGGCAGGCGGGTGTGACCGAAATCATCGCCCGCTTGCCGCAGGGGCTCGATACCCTGGTGGGCGAGGGCGGCGCGCGCCTGTCCGGCGGCGAACGCCAGCGTATCGCGATTGCGCGCGCGCTGGTCAAGGATGCGCCGATTCTGCTGGTCGACGAGGCGACGGCCGCGCTCGACGCGGAAAACCAGGCCGCCATCGCCGAAGCGCTGGCGCGGTTGCGCGGCAGGCGCACGGTGATCGTCATCGCGCACCAGCTGTCGACGGTGGCCATGGCCGACCAGATCGTCGTGCTGGACGGTGGCACGATTCGCGATCAGGGCACGCCAAGCGCCTTGCGCGCGCAGGACGGCCTGTATGCGCACTTCCTGGCGCAGCGCCAGGCGGCCAAGGGCTGGCGCATCGCCTCCGCCGCGCCGCAGCAATGAACGGGATGACGATTTGACGCGCGCGAGTCTGCTGTGCCTATTCTTCCTCCTGTGCTGCGCGTCCTTGCTGGTCGGTGCACGGCAGATGGAGTGGGCGCAGCTATTGTCCTCGTCCGACGCGCTGTCCGCCGATGCTTGGCTGACCCTCACGGCCAGCCGGCTGCCACGCCTGGCCGCGCTGGTGCTGACGGGCGTGGGCCTGTCTGTCTGCGGCGTCATCCTGCAGCACATCGTGCGCAACAAATTCGTCGAACCGGCCACCTCGGGCGGCCTCGACGCGGCCAAGCTGGGCATCCTCGTGGCGCTGACCGTGGCGCCCGCGGCGGGCACGGCCGGCAAGATGGCGTTTGCGCTGACCTTCTGTTTTGCCGCCAGCCTGATTTATGTGGCGCTGATCCGCCGCATCCGCTTCAAGAACACGATACTCGTCCCCGTGATCGGTCTCGTGTATGGCGGCGTGCTCAGCGCCTTGGCCGAATTCTATGCCTACCGCCACAACATCCTGCAAAGCATGCAGGGCTGGCTGCTTGGCGATTTTTCGCGCATCGTGCAGGGCAATTATGAAATCATTTATCTGATCCTGCCCATCGTTGCACTCACGTATGTGTACGCGCAGCGTTTTACCGTGCTGGGCATGGGCGAGGGCATGGCCACCAGCCTGGGCTTGAACTATGCGGGCACGGTGGCGCTGGGCCTGATGCTGGTGGCCGTCACGGTGGCGGTCACGGTGATCACGGTGGGGGCGATCCCGTTTGTCGGGCTGGCCATTCCCAACCTGGTGGCCTTGCGTTACGGCGACAATCTGGCGCGCACCCTGCCCATCGTGGCGCTGGGCGGCGCGGCGCTGCTGCTGGCCTGCGACATCGCCGGGCGCCTGCTGATCTATCCATTCGAAGTGCCGATAGGCCTGACGGCAGGCGGCGTGGGCGGGGTGCTGTTCCTCGTGCTGATCATCCGGGGGCGGCGATGAGGCGTGTATTGACGCAACGGACGCTGTGGCTGGCCGTGTTTGCATTGGGGCTCGCTTTCCTCTTCATCGGTGCGAATCTGGACTTCGATTACATCATCCCGAAGCGATTATCGCGCCTGGCCGCCATCGTCATCGGCGGCGTTTGCGTGGCCGTGTCGTCGATTGTGTTCCAGACCATCGCCGGCAACCGCATCCTGACGCCGGCCGTCATGGGCTATGAAGCCGTGTATTTGCTGTTGCAATCGCTGCTGATCCTCGCGATGGGCATGCACAGCGTGGTGCTGCTGGGGCAGAACGGCAACTTCGTGCTGTCCATCGCGCTGATGCTGGCGTATTCCTGGGCCATCCACTATTGGTTGTTTCGTGATGGCAAGAACAACGTGTATTTCCTGTTGCTGCTGGGATTCGTGCTGACGATGGTGATCGGCACATTTACCCAGTTCATCCAGCTGCGCATCAGTCCCGGTGAATTTGCCATTTTGCAGGGTTTCAGCCAGGCATCGTTCAACAAGGGGCAGCCCGCACAATTGCTGTACTCGGCCTTGCTGGTGGGCGCTGCCTGCGTGGCCGTGGTGAAAGCCCTGCCGGCGCTCGACGTACTGGCGCTGGGGCGCGAACAGGCCATCTCGCTCGGTATCGATTACCGGCGCATGGTGCGGCTGCAGCTGGCGCTGATCGCCGTGCTGGTGGCCGTGTCGACAAGCTTGCTGGGGCCCACGGCCTTTATGGGCATCTTTGTAGCGAACACGACTTATGCCCTGGCCCGCACGGCACGCCACAGGGTCACCTTGCCCTTGGGCTGCGCCATCGCCATCGCCATCTTCCTGGCCGCCCAGCTGCTGGTCGAGCACGTTTTCAACTACCGGACCACGGTTGGCATCCTCGTCAACCTGGTGTGCGGCGCGTATTTCCTCGCGCTCATGGTCCGCACCCGAGGTACAGCATGATCCACGTCAACCATATCAAAAAAAGCTACGGCGCCAGGCCCGTGCTGGACAACGTCAGTGCGCAGTTTCCCAAGGGTAAAGTGACGTCCTTGATCGGCCCGAATGGCGCCGGCAAGACGACCTTGCTGATGCTCATCGCGCGCCTGCAGGAAGCGCATGGCGGCGAGATTACGATAGACGGGCACAGCATTGCAGCCATCCAGATCCGGGACTATGCGCGACTGGTGGCCACCCTGCGCCAGTCGCCCGATTTTCATCTGCGCCTGACGGTGGAAGAGCTGGTCGCCTTCGGGCGCTTTCCTTACAGCCGAGGTAGCTTGACGCCGCAAGACCGGCAAGCCATCGATGACGCCATCGCCTTCTTGTCGCTGGAAAACTTGCGCGCCGCCTACGTCGATGAGCTGAGCGGCGGCCAGCGGCAGATGGCCTTCCTGGCCATGACGATAGCCCAGCAGACGGACATTTTGCTGCTTGACGAGCCGCTCAATAACCTCGACATGAAGCACGCCGTGCAGATCATGCGCGCGCTGCGGCGCCTGTGCGACGAGCAGGGCCGCACCGTGGTCCTGGTGATCCACGACATCAATTTCGCCGCCAATTATTCCGACCACATCGTCGCCATGCAGGGCGGCGCCGTGCGCTTTTCCGGCCCCGCCCACGAGGTCGTGACGGAACAGCGCTTGCGGGCGCTGTACGACATCGACTTTCACATCGTGCGCAACGAGCGCGGCTGTGTCTGCAATTACTTTACCCCCACAGGAGCTTGAGATGATCTGGAACAAATCCCGCTGCGCGCTGGCCGTGCTGCTCGCCGCCATGGCCGCCCTGCAAGGCTGCAGCGACAAGGCGGCCACGGCGCCGCCAGCGCCTGCCGCTTCCGCGTCAGAGCAGGCATTTACCCCCATCACCATCGTGCACAAGCTGGGCACGACGGTGCTCACACATCGTCCGCAGAGGGTGGCCGTGCTCGACATGAACGAAGTTGATTTTCTCGACCAACTGGGCGTGCCCGTGGCCGGCATGGTGAAGGATTACGTGCCGCATTTCCTCAGCCGCTACAAGGAAGATCAGGGTATCCGCGACCTGGGCGCCATCGTGCAGCCCAATCTCGAGCATATCCACGCGCTCCAGCCCGACCTGATACTGATGACGTCGATCCAGGCCAACCATTACAAGGAACTGAGCCAGATCGCGCCCACCTTGCATTTCGACGTGGATTACCAGAACAGCGAGAGCAAGCACATCGACGTGGTCAAGCAACACTTGCTGACCCTGGGACGCATCTTCAGCAAGGAAGACATCGCCAGCCGGAAAGCGCAGGAGCTGGACGCCAAGGTGGCGGACGCGCGCAAGGTGATTCAGGACCGTCCCGAGAAGGCGCTCATCGTGCTGCACAACAATGGCGCCTTCAGCGCGTTCGGCGTGCGGTCGCGCTACGGTTTTGTCTTCGATGCGCTGGGCGTGAAACCTGCCAGCACAGCCGTCGAGGCGGGCTTGCATGGCCAGCCGATTTCCAGCGAATTCATCCAGCAAGCCAATCCCGACATCATCTATGTGGTGGACCGCACGGCCGTGATGGAACACCGTCCCGTCATGACGGCCGAGCAGATGGCCAATCCGCTGCTGCGCCAGACCAATGCCTGGAAGAATGGCCGCGTGGTCTTTGTCGATGCTGACGCCTGGTACATCACGGCGGCCAGCGTGACGTCGCTGAAGCGGGTGATCGACGATGTGCTGAAGGGCTATCAGTAATCAATAGTTTTAGTAATGATTCGTATTTGCATTGAGGGTTTTACCTTTTCGTTCGGGAGATAGGGTGAGAGCAAGCAATCATCCCATCTGAAAGGATTTACTGTATGACCCAACGCATGGCAACGCGCCACCTTCCCACCTTTAACCTGAGCCGCATCGCCACCGCCGTGCAACTGGCGCTTATCACGGGCTTGACCGTAGGGGTGTTAGGCGTGGCGGCCCCGTCAGCCTACGCGCAAGCGGGGGCGAGCCAGGCCCGGCATGCGTTCAGCGTGCCGGCCGGTACACTGGGCCTGGCGCTCAATACCTTTGCTGCCGAGGCGGGCGTTGAATTGACGGTCGAGGCTAGCCTGCTGCAAGGCAAGAGCAGCGCCGGCCTGTCCGGCAGCTACAGCGTGCCCGAAGGCTTTTACGAATTGCTGCGCGGCCATGGCTTGCAAGCCGTGCGCGAGGGTAATGGCAGCTACACGGTGCGCCGCGAAGCGGCGCATAGCGCCGCCGCCGAGGCTGCCGCCACCATGCCGGCCGTGACGGTATGGGGCAAGGGCAATGCGGTGACGGATGCCTACGCAGGCGGCCAAGTGGCATCCGGCGGCCGCGTGGGATTCCTGGGAGACAAGGACTTCATGGAAACCCCGTTCAACACCATCAGCTATACGGATAAATTCATCGAAGACCGGCAGGCGCGCGACATCACCGATGTGATTTCCGCCACCGACCCCACCGTCTTCAGCAGCGGCATGACGGGCATCATCGGCGAGAATTATTCGATACGGGGCTTCAGTTCGAATATCGGCGACGTCGCGTTTGGCGGCCTGTACGGCATCTCGCCCTACTACCGCACCTCGCCTGAAATGTTCGAGCGCATCGAAGTGCTGAAGGGACCGTCGGCCTTGCTCAATGGCATGCCGCCGGGCGGTTCCGTGGGCGGCAGCATCAACCTCGTGCCCAAGCGCGCGGGCGATGCGCCGCTGGCGCGGGTGACGGCGTCGTATATGTCGGACGCGCAATGGGGCGGCCATGTGGACCTGGGCCAGCGGTTCGGCGAGCATAAACAGTTCGGCATCCGCGTCAACGGCGTCTACCGCGATGGCGACGGCGCCATCGACCATCAGAAAAAGAAGACCGAGCTCGTCTCCGTGGGCCTGGACTGGCGTGGCAACGGTGCGCGCCTGTCCGCCGACCTGTATCACAGCGAGGACCGCGCCGATGGCTTGAACCGGGGCGTCAACCTGGCCGCCGGCTTGCCCGTGCCGCGTCCGCCGAAAGCGGAAACCTTATTAAATCCCAGCTGGGCGTTCTACGATACCAGGGACAAGGGCGCCATGCTGCGCGGCGAGCTGGACTTGAACGCGCAAGTGATGGCGTATGCCGCCGTGGGCGCCAGCCGGGCCGACTATCAGTCGACGGGCGCGTACCTGATCCAGGTGTTCAACACGGCTGGCGACTACCGCACCAATCTTGCCGACCTGGGTTTTGACGTGGAAAAGCAATCGGCGGAAGCGGGCTTGCGGGGCAAGCTGCGCACGGGCGGTATCGGCCATCAATGGGCCGTCAACGCCACCTATTATCACCATACGGACAAGCAGTACGGCCGCAGGAATACCCTGGCGAAAGACTGGATCACGAATATCTACAACCCCGTCTGGGGTCCGGCGACGCGCTTCGAGGCGCCGCAGATTTCCAAGGCAGAACTACGCCTGGCCAGTGTCGGCCTGGTCGATACGCTTTCTTTTGCGCAAGACACCGTGCAGCTGACGGTGGGCTTGCGCCGCCAGGAAGTGCTCAGCGATAACTTCAACATCAAGACGGGCGCGCGCACCTCGCGCTATGACGAAGGCGCCACCACGCCGGCCGTCGCCCTGCTGGTCAAGGCCAGCAAGACGATTTCCCTGTACGGCAACTACATCGAAGGCTTGAGCCAGGGCGCCACGGCGCCATTGACGGCGGCCAATTCGGGCGAGGTCTTTGCGCCGTACAAGTCGAAGCAGGCGGAACTGGGCTTCAAGGTCGACCTGGGCGAGTTCGCGCATACGGTCAGCGTGTATGAAATCAAGCGCCCCAGCAGCTATGTCGACCCGGTCAGCAATATCTTTTCCTTTGGCGGCGAACAGCGCAACCGCGGCATCGACTGGGGCTTCTTCGGTTCGCCCTTGCGCGACGTGCGGCTGATGGGAGGCGTGGCGTATGTCGATCCCGTCTTGAGCAAGACGGTGGGCGGCGCCAACCAGGGCAAGCAGGCCACGGGCGTGCCCAAGCTGCAAGCCAAGCTCGGTGTCGAATGGGATACGCCCGCCATCCCCGGCGTGACCCTGACCGCGAACGCGACGGCGGCATCGAAGCAATACATTAATGCCGACAATTCGATGTCCGTGCCGGGCCGTACCGTGTTTGACGTAGGTGCCCGCTATGCGACGCAGGCGGCTGGCCGGCCCCTGACCGTGCGCGCCAGCGTGACGAACGTCGGCAACAGGGCGTACTGGGCGCTGCCGCAATGGACCAGCCTGGGCCTGGGCGCGCCGCGCACCGTCATGCTGTCGGCCACGACGGAGTTTTAAGCCTATTCGTCCGGGCCCCGTGCCAGGCTGCTTGAACGTTGCCACGTCCACATCAGGCCGATGCCGGCCGAGGTGCCGCTGTTCTGGCGCAACAGGGGGCTGGCGCGGTTGGCGGCGCCTGTGTAAGTATCGTAGCGTACAAAGGCAAAGGCGCGCCAGTCCGGGTGCAGCCGGTACGAACCACCCAGGCCCAGCCGCGTGAGCATCAGCCCGCCTTTTGCCGCATACGCCGGGCGCTGAGCGGTGGCGAACGCGGGGCGCACGCCATACAAGTAATCGTTGATGGCGGCATTGCCCAGCACGGCGCCCAGGCTGGCATCGACATGCCATGCCTGCTGCTCGCCTTGCAGCGCGTAGACGAAGCGGGGCTCGAACGTGGCGCCCTGGCGGCGCAGGCCGCCGCGCGCTTCGATGACGGCGCGCAAGGGCAATTCCAGCCCCAGGCGGCTGTGCTGCGTCGGCTCGGCCAGCTTGATCTTCAGGCGCGGGCCAAACTCCACCAGGGTACCCAGGTCCGGCATGCCGCGCCGGGCCGGCACGTCGCTGGATCTGGCCGGCAAGGACAGGGCAAAACCGATATCCAAATCGAGGCGGTCTGTATTGAGCAGACGCGCGCCCACGCCGGAGCGGTCGGCGCGCAGCACTTTCCCGCGATAAATCAGATAGGGCAGGGCCAGGCTGCGCGTCGAGCGTTCGCTGGCGCCGGGATAGGCGGGCGTGACGGCCGTGCCGCCAAACACGCCCGCTTCCCATAAGGGCAGCGGTGCTTCGGCGGCGCGCGCCGGCGCCATGGCAATGCAGAGGGAGGTGGCGGCCAGCAAGGTGCGTGCGATATTCATCGGGGGACTCCGCAAGGTTTGCCCTCCGGCAGCGATTCCAGGTCGGCAAACGCCCCCAGCGCTTGTGATTGATGCCAGCCCAGTTCATTGCGCACGGCCAAGGCTTCCGTCGCCTTGCCCTGGCGTTCATACTGGTCGATCAGCGCCTTGTAGCTGAGGGCGCTCGATTGTTTGCTGCGCTTCGCCAGTGCGATGGCCTGACGGAAATGAAATTCAGCCGCATCGTAGCGGCAGGCCCCGCTGGCGGCGCGTCCCGCCTGGTGGTGCAGCCGCGCCTGCCAAGCGAGATCGCCATGGCCCAGTTCGACATTCCCGACGGCGTCCGCGTAGCTGCGCATGGCTTGCGCCCAGTCGCCCTGGCTGGCCGCCTCGCGTCCGAACTGCTCCTGCTGTGCCGCCATGCGCAGTTCCACCTGCGTGGCGCAGGCTGCCAGCGTCATCAAGACCAGCGCCAGGACGAGGCAAGAGCGGAAGGGGAGCAGTGTGGACATGGCGCCACTGTAGCGCATGGGAAGGCGCGCACGTTTGCGCGATACGCATGAATTCGGGATTTGCCCCGGCATGGATGACATATAATTTGCACACGACTTTGTTATTTTTGACAGTACACTTCACGGGAGCACCATGTTTTCACGCAAATTCCATTCTTGTGCACAGCTGATGCTGGCTACCTTGCTGATGGGCTTTATCGCCGCCTCCCCGGCGCGCGCGCAGCAGGCAGCCGTCAAATTGCCGAATGTGGTGATCCTGGCCACGGGCGGCACCATCGCCGGCAGCGGCGCCGACAGCACCACCACCGTCGGCTATACCTCGGCCACCGTGGGCGTCGAGCGCCTGATCGCGGCCGTGCCGGAATTGAAGAAAGTGGCGAATGTGAAAGGCGAGCAAGTGTTCCAGATCGCCAGTGAAAGCATGGGCAACAGCCACTGGCTGACCCTGGCCAAGCGCATCAACGTGCTGCTGGCCTCGAACGATGTCGATGGCGTGGTCGTCACGCACGGCACCGACACCATCGAGGAAACGGCGTATTTCCTGAACCTGACCGTGAAAAGCCATAAACCGGTGGTGGTCGTGGGCGCCATGCGTCCGTCGACGGCCATTTCGGCTGACGGCCCCATCAACCTGTACAACGCCGTGATGCTGGCGGGCAGCAAGGAAGCCGTGGGCAAGGGCGTCTTGGTGGCCTTGAACGACCAGATCAACGCGGCGCGCGAAGTGACCAAAACCAACACCTCGACCACCGACACCTTCAAGTCGCCGGAACTGGGCATGCTCGGCTATATCCAGGGCAGCAAGGCCTTCTTTTACCGCCAGTCGACGCGCAAGCACACCTTGGAATCGGAATTTGACATCAGCAAGCTCGATGCTCTGCCGCAAGTGGACATCGTCTACGGCTACGCGAACATGAACCGTGTCGGCATCGATGCCTTCATTGCTGCTGGCGCCAAGGGCATCATCCACGCGGGCGTGGGCGATGGCAGCGTGGCCGCGCAAATGAAGCCGGCTCTGGTGGAAGCGCGCCAGAAGGGCGTGCTGATCGTGCGTTCGAGCCGCGTCGGCCAGGGCATCGTGGCGCGCAATGGCGAAGCCAACGACGATGAACTCGACAGTGTCGTATCCGACACCCTGAACCCGCAAAAAGCCCGCATCCTGCTGATGCTGGCCCTGACCAAAACGAATAGCACGCAAGAAATCCAGCGTATCTTCTATACCTATTGATCGCTGTCACGCCGGCCTAGCCACTGAGGCTGGGCCTGGTAGATTTACGCTTGCCCGCTTTGCTGCCATACTTCGCTTCTGAATAATTTCCTGGCAGAAGCAGCAATACTGTTCCTTCTCCCCTGTCCATGGCTATCCTGTCCGACATCATTCTGTATCCGATCAAATCGTGCGCCGGCATCCATTTGCGCGAGGCCGTCCTGACGCGCTCCGGGCTGATGAGCGAGCACGTGTTCGACCGCGAATGGATGGTGGTGGATGCGCAAGGCCGCTTCCTGACCCAGCGCGAATATCCGCGCATGGCGCTGATCGTGCCATCCATCAAGGCCACGACCCTGGAATTGCGCGCGCCGGGCATGCTGCGCCTGGAAATCGAGCTGGGCTTGCCGCACCCGCAACTGGCACCGATGCTGGACGTGCAAGTGTGGGACGATACCGTGCGCGCCTACGATTGCGACGACGTCACGGCCACCTGGTTCAGTCAGGCCATCGGCGTGCCATGCCGCCTGGCGCGCTTTCACCCGGACGTGGTGCGCGCCACCAGCACCAAATGGACGGCTGGCGTGGCTGCCTCGACCATGTTTGCCGATGGCTATCCCGTGCTGATCGCCGGTGCCGCCTCGCTAGCCGATGTCAATGACAAGCTGCGCGCCGCCGGCCGTGAAGCGCTGCCGATGAACCGTTTCCGTCCCAACCTCGTCATTGGCGACATCGGCGCCTTCGAGGAAGACTACGCGGACTTCCTGCAATTCGGCGCGACCACCTTGAAACCCGTCAAGCCGTGTTCGCGCTGCCCGATCCCGTCGGTGGACCAGGCCACGGGCGTGCCCGGCCCGGACCCGCTCGACGTCATGCATGGCTATCGCGCCAAACCCGAGCTCGACGGCGCCATCTGCTTCGGCATGAACGCCATCGTCACCGAAGGCGGCGATGAGCGTATCGTGGTGGGGCAGGACATCGGTTTCGAACTGGCATTTTAAGCATGGCGCCCGCACACAAGGGTTTAAGGTTTCTATGAATCAAGCAATACAGCCAGACCCGCGCATTGCCAGCCTCGAAGCCGAAAACCAGGCTTTGCGCGCGCGCATGGCTTTCCTGCTGGAACAGGTCGAGCGCAACCACGACATCATGTGCCGGCACCAGGCGTTCGACCTGGAAATCGTCAGCGCGTCCACCTTTCCCGAATTGATCGGCACCATCTTCCGCACTTTGCCCGTGATTTCCGACCTCGACGGCGTTACCCTGAGCCTGCTCGACGAGGATGACGATATCGTGCTGGTGATGGAAAAGCTGGGCGTCGATTTCAGCGCCTTCCCGCAGTTGCTGTTTGTGCATGCCGTGGCGGAGCTGGGTTTTGCTCCGCCGGCGTCCGTGGCCGAGGGGGAGGCGGCCTTGCCGCCGTTGCCGCTGCTGGGTGCCTTCGACGCGGCCGTGCATGGCCCGCGTTTTCCGCAGATCGACGCTCTGCGCAGCGTGGCGCTGGTGCCCTTGCTGCGCAACAAGCGCCTGATTGGCAGCCTGAACCTGGCCAGCAGCGACGTGACGCGCTTTACGCCCGCGCTGGGCACGGATTTCATCAAGCACATGGCGTCCATCATCGCCATATGCCTGGAAAACGTGATCAGCAATGAAATGCTCAAATACATCGGCTTGACCGATTCCTTGACGGGCGTCTACAACCGGCGCTATATCGACCGCCGGCTGCTGGAAGAAATCGCCCGCGCACGGCGCCAGAATTATTGCATCTCATGCATGTATATCGACATCGACCATTTCAAATTGGTCAATGACACGCATGGCCACCAGGGCGGCGATGAAGTGCTGCGCGAGGTGGCCACGCGCATCCGCACGGAATTGCGCCGCTCCGATGCGCTGGGCCGTTTCGGCGGCGAGGAATTCGTCGTCCTGCTGATCGACGCCGACCTCGATAGCGCGACCTTTGTTGCCGAACGCATTCGCGCCAGCATCGCCGGCACCATGTTTGACTTGCCGGGCAGCGCGCAAGCGTGGGTCAGCGTGTCGATCGGCGTGGCCAGCCTGGAAGCGGACGCGGCGCTACTCCCCATCGAAACGGTGGCGCAGCAGCTGGTGGCGCACGCCGACCAGGCCCTGTACCAGGCCAAGGCCGATGGCCGCAACAAGGTCGTCAGCTGGCAGGCGCAGCCCGGCTAATTATTTCAACAGCAAGGTTTCGGCTTTGGCCACGGCGTCGGCCGTGCCGCGCAGCACCACCACGTCGCCGCTGGCCAGCTGCGTCTCGGGGGTGACATCAAGGCGGCCCCGGCCGCGGCGGATGGCGGTCACAAACGCGCCGCAGCCGGCCACGTCGATCGTGCTCAAGGGCAGCCCCACGCAGTGCGCGCCCTCGTTGACGGTGACCGTATGCAGGCGTTCCAGCTCGGCATCGTCGCCCGCGTCGCTGGAACCGTGGAAATAGCCGCGCAAGGACGCATAGCGTTCTTCGCGCGCCGCCTGCACCCGGTGCACGACGCGGCGCAGGGGCACGCCCATCATGATCAGCGCATGCGAAGCGAGCATCAGGCTGCCTTCCATCAATTCCGGCACCACTTCGGCCGCGCCCGCCTTCTTCAGCTGGTCGAGGTCGGTATCGTCGTGGCTGCGCACGATGACGGGCAGGGTCGGCGCCATTTCGTTGAGCAAATGCAATAACTTCAGTGCCGAAGGCGTATTCGCATACGTGATCACCACGGCGCTGGCCCGGTAGATGCCGGCCGCCACCAGGCTTTCGCGCCGGCCCGCGTCGCCATACGACACGTGGGCGCCGGCCAGCTGCGCTTCCTGCACCCGTTCCGGGTCCAGGTCCAGCGCGTGGTATTCGATCTTTTCTTCCGCCAGCAGGGTGGCCAGGCTTTGTCCGCTGCGCCCGAAGCCGGCGATCAGCACGTGTTTCTGCGACGCCATGGTGCGCGTGGCGATCTTGGTCAGCGCCAACGATTGCATCATCCAGTCGTTGGCCGCCAGTTTCATGACGATGGCGTCGGACTTGGCGATGAGGAAGGGCGCCACCAGCATCGACAGCACCATCGACGCCAGCACCACCTGCACGACAAACGGGTCCATCAGCTTGATGCCGCCAGCCAGGTTCAGCAGCACGAAGCCGAACTCGCCCGCCTGCGCCAGTCCCAGCCCCGTGCGCAAGGCCACGCCGTTGCTGGAGCCGAACAGCCGGGCCAGGCCCGCGATCAGGGCGAATTTCAGCAGCACGGGGCCGCACAGCAAGAGCAGGACGAGCCACCAGTTTTCAAACACCACACGGATATTGAGCAGCATGCCGACGGTGATGAAGAACAGGCCCAGCAGCACGTCGCGGAAGGGCTTGATATCCTCTTCCACCTGATGCTTGAATTCCGTCTCGGAAATGAGCATGCCGGCAACAAACGCTCCCAGGGCCAGCGACAGTCCGGCCCGTTCCGTGATCCAGGCCGCGCCCAGGGTAATCAGGAGCAGGTTGAGCATGAACAACTCTTGCGAGCGGCGCTTGGCGACGATGGTCAGCCAGCCGCGCACCAGCTTCTGGCCGATGAAAAGCAGCAAGATCAGCACCACCAGGGCCTTGCCGCCGGCCCAGGCCAGGGTTTCGGCCAAGTTGTCCGAATCGCGCGTGAGGGCGGGAATCAAGATCAGCAGCGGCACGACGGCCAGGTCCTGGAACAGCAGAATGCCGATGATCTTGCGGCCGTGTTCGCTTTCGAGTTCCAGCCGTTCCGTGAGCATTTTCGAGACGATGGCCGTCGACGACATGGCCAGCGCGCCGCCCAAGGCGAAGGCGGCTTGCCAGCTCAGGTGGATGTAGGCGGATAGGTAATGTCCGACGAACCAGCCGAAGAAGACGGTGGCGATGATGGTGGTGACCACCTGCGCCATGCCAAGGCCGAAGACGATGCGCCGCATGGCGAGGAACTTGGGCAGGGAAAACTCGAGCCCGATGGAAAACATCAGGAAGACGACGCCGAATTCGGCCAGAGTGTGGCTGGCCTCGTTTTCCGCCGCCAGGCCCAGCGCGTGGGGGCCGATGACGATGCCGACGGCCAGGTAGCCCAGCATGGGCGGCAAATGCAACATTCTGAAAGCGACCACGCCCAGCACGGCGCTGCCGAGTAACATCAGGGTCAGTTCAAGCGAGGAAAACATGGGTTGCCCGGTGCGGTCAATGGAAATCGTTGTTTGTTGTGACTGGCAAGTTTTTTGCTTTCCTAATTCGTTTATACTTTGGGCATGAGTGTAACCCATGAAAAAACAATGCTGAAAGCTTTTGATCGAATTGACATGCAAGCGACGACCGAGCGCGCCGTCGCGCTGGCCCGCACCACCTTGCAGATCGAGTCCGACGCCATCGTTGCGCTGCACGCGCGCCTGGCCACGGACGACAGCGTGGGCCGCGCCGTGGCGATGTTGTTGCAATGCAAAGGAAGAGTCGTCGTCTCCGGCATCGGCAAATCCGGCCATATCGCGCGCAAGATTGCCGCCACCCTCGCTTCCACCGGCACGCCGGCCCTGTTCGTGCATCCGGCCGAAGCAGCCCATGGCGACCTGGGCATGGTCACCTCGGAAGATGCTTTTATTGCCATATCGTACTCCGGCGAATCGTCGGAACTGATGGCCATCATGCCCGTCGTCAAGCGCATGGGTGGCGTGCTGATTTCCATGACGGGCAAGCCGAATTCGAGCCTGGCCCAGCTGGCTGACGTGCACCTGGATATTTCTGTTGAGAAAGAAGCCTGTCCGCTGAACCTGGCGCCGACGGCCAGCACCACCGTCACCCTGGCCCTGGGCGACGCGCTGGCCGTGGCCTTGCTCGACTTGCGCGGCTTCAAGGAAGAAGATTTCGCCCGCTCGCACCCGGGCGGCGCCCTGGGCCGTCGCCTGCTCACGCACGTGCATGACGTCATGCGCAGCGGCGAACGCGTGCCGAAAGTGCCTGTGCAGGCTTCCTTGCTGCAGGCGCTGGAAGAAATGACGAAGAAAGGCATGGGCATGACGGCCATCGTCGACGCGGACAACCGCCCCGTGGGCGTGTTTACGGATGGCGACTTGCGCCGCATGTTCGAGCGCGTGCAGGATTTCACGCAAGTGGCGATCCGCGACGTCATGCATGCGCAGCCGCGCAGCATCGCGCCCGAACGCCTGGCCGTGGACGCCGTGGCCGTGATGGAGCAGTTCCGCATCAACCAGATGCTGGTCGTCGATGCTGACGGCAAACTGGTGGGCGCGCTGCATATCCATGATCTGACGCAAGCGAAGGTGATCTGATGGATAGCGTCGCGGACAACCTGGCACGCGCTGCCAAGGTCAAACTGATGATCTTTGACGTCGATGGCGTGCTCACCGACGGCAGCCTGCATTTCGGCCCGGACGGCGAGATGATGAAAACGTTTAATGTGTATGATGGCCTGGGCATCAAGCTGCTGCAGGAATCGGGCGTGCAGACGGCCATCATCAGCGCGCGCCGCTCGGCCATCACGGCGCGCCGCGCGCAAGACCTGGGCATTACTCACGTGCACCAGGGCGGCCACGACAAGCTGACGCCGTTTCGCGAACTGCTGGCGCTGACGGGCTTGACAGAAGAGCAATGCGGCTATATCGGTGACGACGTCATCGATGCGCCCATCCTGAAACGCGTCGGCTTTGCCGTCAGCGTGCCGGGCGGACGCCCGGAAGTGCAGGGCCTGGCCCACCATGTGACGCAGGCCGGCGGTGGCCGCGGCGCGGTGCGCGAGATCTGCGAATTCCTGCTGCGTGCCCAGGACAATTATGCGCGCGTCATGGCGCCGTTCCTGGAGTGAGGCGCGCCGCCTCGCCAGTGACATTTGAAAGAGTGAAGCCCTATGCGTAAGCCAGGAGGCGCCCATCGCTGGCGCATGATTTTTACCGTGCTGGGCGCGGTTGTTGTCGCGCTGGGCAGCTTTTGGCTGCTCGAGGTGATGAACAAGAATAGCCAGGACATCACGGCCAGCAAGCATCTGGATGAGCCCGACTATTTCATTACCAATTTCAGCATGGTGCGCATGGACTTGACGGGAAAACCCAGCTATATCGTGTCGGGCACCAAGCTCACGCATTATCCGCTGGACGATTCGTCCGATATCGACCGGCCCTTCGTGCGCAAGCTCACGCCAGGCATGCCACCGATGAACATGAATGCGGAACTGGCGCATATCGACCAGGACAATACCCGGCTGCAACTGCACCGCAATGTCGTGATCGACCGCGTGGCCAGTCCGAAGGCGCAGAACCTGACAGTCAAGACGGAAGCGCTGACGGTGTTCCCGGATGAGGAAAGAATGGAAACGGACGTGCCTGTCGATATCCTGACGGGCACCTCGCGTCTCAATGGCATCGGCATGAAAGCGAATAACGCCACCGGCGTGGTGGAAGTGCAGAATGCGCTGCGCATGGTCCTCCCGCCGAAACCGCGCCCGGCCGCGGCGGCAAAATGACAGAATGAAACAAGGAAACCATACTATGAAGAACATCTTGCTGTTGACCGTATTTTCCCTGGCCATCATGGGCGTGGCGCATGCCGAGAAGGCCGATTCCGAGAAGGAAGCCGTCATCACGGCACGCAGTGGCCACGTCGATGACATCAAGCAGGTACGCACCCTGACGGGCGACGTCGTGCTGGTCAAGGGGACCCTGACCATGAAGGCGGGCCGCGCCGTGATCACGGAAGATCCGCAAGGCTACCAGTTCATTACCTTCTGGGCCGATCCCGGCAAGCTCGCCACCTTCCGCCAGAAGCGCGATGGCGCGGGCGACCTGTGGGTGGAAGGCGAAGCGGAGCGCGTGGAATACGACAACAAGACGGAAGTGGTGAAACTGTTTTCCAGGGCCAAGCTGACGCGCCTGGAAGGCACGAAAGTGACCGACGTGGCCAATGGCGCCTTCATCTCGTATGACAGCCGCAAGGAAGTGTTTGCGATGGAAAATTCCAACAGCGGCACCAGCACCCCGGATGGCGGCAGCGTGCGCATGGTGATCCAGCCGAAAACCAAGGCACCGGCGGCGGAGAAAGCGCCGGCCACGCCTGCGCCAGGAAAGAAATAATGGACAATACTCGTTGCGGCAGCACCCTGATCGTTCGCGGGCTGCAAAAAACCTATGGCAAGCGGCAAGTCGTGCATGATGTCTCGCTGCAAGTCGAATGCGGCGAAGTGGTGGGTTTGCTGGGCCCGAACGGCGCCGGCAAGACCACCTCGTTCTACATGATCGTCGGCCTGGTGCCGTCCGATGGCGGCAGCATCGATATCAGCGGCGTGGACATCTCCAGCCTGCCGATCCACCGCCGCGCGCAGATGGGCCTGTCCTACCTGCCGCAGGAAGCGTCCGTCTTCCGCAAGCTGACGGTGGAAGACAATATCCGCGCCGTGCTGGAAATCCAGACCGTCGAAGGCCGTCCGCTGACGAAGGCCGAGATCGAGGTGCGCCTGGATAAATTGCTGGCCGACTTGCAGATTGAAAAGCTGCGCGAGAACCAGGCCCTGTCCCTGTCGGGCGGTGAGCGCCGCCGCGTGGAAATCGCCCGCGCGCTGGCCACCGATCCCCGTTTCGTGCTGCTCGACGAACCGTTCGCCGGCGTCGATCCGATCGCCGTGATCGAGATCCAGCGCATCGTGCGTTTCTTGAAGGAGCGCAATATCGGCGTGCTGATCACCGATCATAATGTGCGCGAGACGCTGGGTATCTGCGACCGTGCCTACATCATCAACCAGGGCTCGGTACTGGCGTCGGGACGCCCCGACGACATCATCGCGAACGAGTCGGTACGCCGGGTCTATCTGGGCGAACACTTCCGCATGTAAGCCAATGAAACAATCATTGCAGCTGCGCACTTCGCAGCACCTGGCACTGACGCCGCAGTTGCAGCAATCGATACGCCTGTTGCAATTGTCTACCTTGGAATTGCACCAGGAACTAGAGCAACTGCTGACGGACAATCCCTTGCTCGAACGCCTCGATGATCCGCTCGACCGTTCGCTGCGCCTGCTGTCCGATGGCGCCTTGAGTTCCACGGCCGCGCCGGCCGAAGCGCCGCCCCAGCCGCCGGGCCAGGAAGCGCCCGCAGCGCCGGCCGAAGCGGAAACCTTTGATGGCGATGCCGGCGAGGGTCCGGCCGCTGCGGATGGCGGCGACAGCGACTGGAGCGAGGCGAGCCGCGGCAAGGCGCCCGACGACGAGGATTCGCGCCCGCAACTCGAAGCCCATCACTGCACCCTGCGCGAACACTTGATGGAGCAGATGCGCGTGACGGTGCTTGAATTGCGCGACCGCGCGCTGGTCGAGCTGATCATCGACGCGCTCGACGACAATGGCTACCTGGAAGAGTCGCTCGACGACATCCTGGCGCGCCTGCCGGAAGAGCTGGAAATCGACGCCGACGAGATGCGCACGGCCTTGTCTCTCTTGCAAAGTTTCGATCCGCCCGGCGTGGGCGCGCGCAATGCTTCCGAATGCCTGGCGCTGCAAATCAAGCGCTTGCCGCACATCGCCATGGTGACGCGCCGCATGGCCCTCGTCATCGTGGAAAAGCACCTGGCCTGGTTTGCCCAGCGCGATTTCAACAAGCTGAAAAAAGCCCTCGATTGCGACGATGAAGACTTGCGCGAAGCGCAGACGGTGATTCGCCAGTGCAATCCGCATCCGGGCGCCGTGTTCGCCTCGGACGTGTCCGATTACGTGGTGCCCGACGTCGTCGTCAAGCGCGCGCGCAATGGCTGGCAAGTCACGCTGAACAACGATGTCATGCCGCGCCTGCGCGTCAATGCCATGTACGCCAACTTGCTCAAGCAGGGCAAGGGCGAGGGCGCCATGGGCGCACAGTTGCAGGAAGCCAAGTGGCTGATCAAGAATATGCGTCAGCGCTTCGACACGATCCTGCGCGTGGCGCAGGCGATAGTAGAAAGACAAAAGAACTTTTTCTCGCATGGGGCCGTTGCCATGCGTCCCCTTGTGCTCCGTGAAATAGCTGATACACTAGGTTTACACGAGAGTACTATCTCGCGGGTAACAACTCAAAAGTACATGCTGACCCCGCACGGCATGTTCGAGTTGAAATATTTCTTTGGTAGCCACGTCGCCACCGAAGCGGGGGGCGAAGCGTCATCGACGGCGATACGGGCATTGATCGTGCAACTGACAGGAGCAGAAGACCCTAAAAATCCTTTATCCGACAGTAAGATTGCGGACATGCTGGGGGAACAAGGCATGGTGATTGCGCGACGTACTGTTGCCAAATACCGGGAAGCGTTGAAAATTCCGCCAGTGAGCCTGCGTAAGTGTTTGTAAGTTTTTTTCGGTTCCTCTGCGGGCCGGATAGGATGGACCGCACGAACCCGATCATCTTTAGGAGTGTGTATGAATCTCACCATCAGCGGACATCATCTCGAAGTGACACCAGCCATCCGTGAATACGTACAAACGAAGCTGGAGCGCGTGAAACGTCATTTCGATCAAGTCATCGATATCGCCGTGATTCTGACCGTGGATAACCTCAAAGAGAAAGAAAAACGTCAAAAGGCTGAAGTCAACCTGCGTTTGAGCGGCAAGACTGTCTATGTGGAAAGCTTGGCGCACGACCTGTACGCCGCGATCGATACCCTGATCGACAAGCTCGATAGGCAAGTGATGAAATACAAAACCAAAGTGCAAGGGCACGGTAAAGAGGCGATCAAGCATCTGCCAGACAACTCCGAGGAAGAAGCCGTCGTCGCCGTCTAAGGCCACCCGCTTCCAGCAGTTGTGATCAACTAAGGGCGCACATCTTGCGCCCTTTTTTGCGCCTGGACCTTTTGAGCGCAATGTTCGCCGCGCAGGGGCTAAAATGTTTGCACTTTCACTTCTTTCCTGCCTGCCATGAGCGATTTCGTCCAGACTTCCATCCGCAACCGCACGGGCCATATCGTGCTCGACCGTCCGAAAGCCTTGAATTCCCTGTCGCTGGAGATGGTGCGCGCCCTGAGCGCGGCCTTGCTGGCCTGGCGCGACGATCCGCAGGTGGATGCCGTGGTGATCCGCTCCAGCAGTGAAAAAGCCCTGTGCGCCGGCGGCGACATCCGTTTCTTTTACGATGCGGGCCTGGCCACGCCGCAAGGCGGCAGTGCCTTGCTGGAAGATTTCTTTACGGAAGAATATGCTTTAAATCATTTAATTCATTTCTACCCGAAACCGTATATCGCCGTGATGGATGGCGTGGTGATGGGCGGCGGCATGGGCGTGGCGCAAGCCGGGCCGGGCAACCGCCTGCGCATCGTGACGGGCCGCACGCGCATGGCCATGCCGGAAGTCAATATCGGCTTGTTTCCGGACGTGGGCGGCAGTTATTTTCTATCCCGCCTGGCCGGCCAGCTGGGCCTGTACCTGGGCTTGACGGGCTTGACGATCAACGCGGCCGATGCCCTGTACACGGGGCTGGCCGATGTCTACGTGCCTGAGGCGCAGATGGGGGCGCTGCTGGACCTGTTCGAATCGACGCGGGGCGAGGCCTTGCCGGTGGCCATCAAGGCGCTGGCGGCGCCTTTCCAGGCCGAGGCGGGGGTATCTCCCTTGGCCACGGCGCGCGCGGCGCTGGACCGCCATTTCAGCGCCCCTTCCGTGGCCGCCATCATGGCCTCGCTGGCGCAGGATGACAGCGCGTTCGCGGCCAAGGCGCTGGCGGCCATGCGCCTGCGTTCGCCCTTGATGATGTCGGTGACCCTGGAATTGCTGCAGCGGGGCGCCCACCTGGGCGTGGCCGATTGCCTGCGCCTGGAGCGCACGGTGGTACGTCATAATTTCGAACATGGCGAAGTGCTCGAGGGCGTGCGCGCGCTGGTGGTCGACAAGGACAATGCACCGCGCTGGAACCCTGCCAACCTGGACGACGTCGATGCGGCCATGGTGGCGCGCTTCTTTGCCCCCGTCTGGCCAGCCGCGGCGCATCCCCTGCGCCACCTCGACTAATTAGCTGCGTTCGCGGTGGCGCAGGACGACGCGCTCGTTGGGGCCGAAATACTGCGCCAGCCGCTCCGCCATGTACACGGAGCGGTGCTGGCCGCCCGTGCAGCCCAGGGCCACCGTCAGGTAGCTGCGGTTGTCGGACTTGAATGACGGCAACCATTTCTCGATGAAGGCGCGGATGTCGGCCAGCAGTTCCAGCGCGCTCGGCTGCGCGTCGAGGAAGGCGATCACGGGCGCATCGCGGCCGTCGAGCGGGCGCAGCGCGAGGTCGTAATACGGATTCGGCAAGGCCCGCACGTCGAAGACGAAATCGGCGTCCAGCGGCACGCCCAGCTTGAAGGCGAACGATTCGAAGAACAGGGTCAGCGGCGCGCGTTCGGAGGCGACGATATCCTTGATCCAGGCGCGCAGCTTGTTGGCGCTCAGTTCCGACGTGTCGATCACATGGCCCAGCTGTTCGATGGCTGACAGGCGTTCGCGTTCTTCCGAGATGCACTCGATCAGCGTGCGGCGGCTGGCCGGATTCTGGTTCGGACGCAATTCGTGCGACAGCGGATGGCTGCGCCGCGTTTCCGAGAAGCGCGCCACCAACGAATGCGTGGTGGCCGTCAGGAACATGACCTTGACGTCATGCCCCTGGTCGCGCAGCAGGGCCACATTGTGCGGCAGGCTGGTCAGCGACTCGGCGCTGCGCGCATCGACGGCGACGGCCAGTTGCGGTGTACCTTCGTCGAGCAGGGTCTGCACCAGGCTGGGCAGCAAGGCCGGCGGCAGGTTGTCGACACAATAGTAGCCGGTATCTTCTAGCACATTGAGCGCAACGGATTTACCGGAGCCGGATATTCCGGTGATAAGGACGATATGCATACGCCGATCATACAATAAAGATCGGCGCTCCGCTTCCAAGGCAATTATCTTTACAAATTATTGCAATTTGGAATGTGATATTGCCGGGATTGGCAGGGCGCTCTCGTCACGACCGTAGGTCGGCTTAGCGCGTCGCGCGTAAGCCGACACCGCGGCATGGGCCAACAATGTCGTCGGATTACGCACGGCGTTGCCGCGCTAATCCGACCTACTTGCTAATCGCC
This sequence comes from Janthinobacterium sp. PLB04, assembly GCF_021165895.1. Lineage (NCBI taxonomy): Bacteria > Pseudomonadati > Pseudomonadota > Betaproteobacteria > Burkholderiales > Oxalobacteraceae > Janthinobacterium > Janthinobacterium sp. PLB04. Next base: position 819,929 of record NZ_CP088968.1, read on the forward strand.
ACTCATGGCGAGTCGTTGGTGCAGCAGGGAATTCACGCAGCACAGCTGCGTGCCTGCATAACGGTTCGCCCTTGCAAGGGCGAACTCCTTGGCAACATTAATCGCCACTCATGGCGAGTCGTTGCCGCTCCATGAACTCCTGCAAGGTATCGATGCCGCGCAGTTGCAAAATCGTGTTGCGCACGGCCGCTTCCAGCAGTACGGCGATGTTGCGGCCGGCGGCGACGGGGATGACGACTTTGCGCACGGGCAAACCCAGCACGTCTTCCGTGGGGAACAGGAAAGGCAGGCGCTCGACTTCCTCTTCCAGCGCGTTGCGGCGCACCAGATGCACGATCAGTTTCAGGCGCATCTTGCGGCGCACGGCCGTTTCGCCAAAGATGGCTTTGATATCGAGCAAGCCCAGGCCCCGCACTTCCAGCAGGTTTTGCAGCAAAGGCGGGCAGCGGCCTTCGATCATGTTGGGCGCGATGCGCGAGAATTCGACGGCGTCGTCGGCCACCAGGCCGTGGCTGCGCGAAATCAGTTCCAGCCCCAGTTCGCTCTTGCCCAGGCCCGAATCGCCCGTGATCAGCACGCCCACGCCCAGCACGTCCATGAACACGCCATGCATGATGATGCGTTGCGCCAGCTTTTTAGACAGATAGACGCGCAGGAAGTCGATCACTTGCGCGGCCGGCAGCGGGGTGGAGAACAGGGGAATGTTTTGCTCGTCGCAGATGGCGAGGATGTCGGGCGGCGTTTCCAGCCCTTGCGCGATGATCAGCGCGGGCGGACCGCCGGCGATCAGCTCGCCGATCACGTGGGTGCGCGTGTTGACCTTCAGGCGCTGGTAGTAATTGATTTCCTGGTGGCCGAAGACCTGGATGCGGCCCGGATGGATCAGGTTCAAGTGGCCCACCTGGTCGGCGGCCGACGAGACGTCGCCCGAGATCAGGCGCTCGCCGCCGGGGAAGCCGGCGAACCAGCCCAGTTGCAGACTTTCACGATTGTCGTCGTACAGGCGTTGTATCGTCAGCGGCGTTTGCAACATGGCAGTCTTCTTCAGGAGTGGAGGAATACCTGAAGTTTAACCCGCCGCTTGCAGACTAGGTTGCCAATTGACGATGCGCGAATGTACGGATTTCGGTTCCGGATCCGTGGCCAGTGCCGTGCGGAAGGCGTCATCGGAAAACATTTCAGCGATTTCCGACAGGATTTCCAGATGTTGCTGGGTGACATGATCGGGAATCAGCAGGAAAAACAGCAGATTGACAGGCTTGCCATCGGGCGACTCGAACGGAATCGGCTCGGCCAGGCGGACGAAGGCGCCCAGCGGCGATTTCAAGGTTTTGCTGCCCTTGACCCTGCCATGCGGCACGGCCACGCCATGGCCCAGACCAGTCGAGCCCAGGCGTTCGCGGGCAAACAGATTGTCCGAGACGGTAGAGCGGGCGATGCCGTAATTGTTTTCGAAGATCAGGCCGGCTTGCTCGAAGGCACGTTTTTTACTGGAGACTTCCAGGTCCAGCAGGACGTTTTCGAGGGATAGTATTTTGCTAAGATTAGTCATGACACTCAATGAAATGGTGCAATGCGCAGAGGGCTTGCGAGCCGAATTATAGGCCTGTTTCGGCGGCCTGTAACGCCAATTCTCAACAGTATACGCCCGCTGCGGGCGCAGTGGGCGCTACAGCCTATGTCACCATCATTTTAGCAAAAAAATAACATCGGCGTGTATCGGCTATTTCTTGATTAAAAACACGCGGCGCGCCGGTTTTTCCGCCGCCGAATGCCGATTTTCCGATTTTTCAGCGTCTTTGACATGCTCTGCGGCACTACTGCAACGTTGTTTTAAAACACAGCCAACATTCCTGTTGGCATGGTTTCATGGCGTTGCCTAATGTTACTGACGGGCGTTGCGCAGATTCCCCGGCATCGCTCCCGTGCTGAAGTTGCTGCGCCAAGGATTGATATCGAGGCCGCCGCGGCGCGTATAGCGCGCATACACGGACAGTTTTTGCGGCTTGCACTGACGCAAGATATCGACAAAGATGCGTTCCACGCATTGTTCGTGGAATTCATTGTGCTCGCGGAAACCGATCAGGTAACGCAACAGGCTTTCCTGGTCGATCTGCGGTCCTGCATACTCGATCTGCACGCTGCCCCAGTCGGGCTGGCCCGTCACCAGGCAATTCGATTTGAGCAAGTGCGAGACGAGTTTTTCTTCCACTGGCGCTTCGTCCAGCGCTGCCTTCAGCAGCAGCGGCGAGGGCGTGTATTGCGTGATTTCCAGGTCCAGGCGGTCCAGCAGCACGCCATCGAATTCGCCCATTTTCAGCTTGCCGAAATCTTCCTGCAAGGTCAGTTCCACTTGCACGGGCGCGCCGAAGCCGTTCGATAAATCCTGCTTGAGCAATGCCACCAGCGCATCCGGGCTGTCCAGCTTGGTCTGGTTGAAGGAGTTCAGGTACAGCTTGAACGATTTCGACTCGATGATGTTCGGCGAATCGGCCGGCGCGCTGACCTTGGCGATGGCCACCTGCGGCTTGCCGCGCTGGTTCAGCCACGACAGTTCATAGGCATTCCAGATATCGAGGCCGAAAAACGGCAAGGTGCCGTGCAATTCCAGCTCGTCGCGCTTGCCCTGGCGTGGAATGGGAAACAGCAATTCCGGCGCGTAATCGGTGCGGTAGGCGGAGCTTTTGCCCAGCGGGGATTGTTCGGCGAGGTCGTTGGTGGTGGTCATGGTCGTGTGGCGTGAATTCAGTCAAGGACGCATGGTAGCCTAATTCCCCCGACGGCGAGTAGCCGCCGTCGGGAGGTGATGCTTAACCCAGGAACAGCTTGTAGACGGGATTGCTGCTTTCATCCCAGTAACGGTACCCCAAGGTATCGAGGAAGCGGGCGAACTCTCCCATTTCATCGGGCGGCACTTGCAAGCCGATCAGGATGCGGCCCACGTCGCCGCCCTGGCTGCGGTAATGGCAAAGTGAAATATTCCAGTTCGGCGCCATGCTGTCGAGGAAGCGCATCAGCGCGCCCGGGCGCTCGGGGAACTCGAAGCGGTACAGCAGCTCATCCTGCGCCAGCCGGCTCTTGCCGCCCACCAGGTGGCGGATGTGCGACTTGGCCAGCTCGTCGTGGGTCAGGTCCAGCGTCTTGAATTCGTGTTCCTCGAAGGTCTTTGCCAGCACGCTCGATTCATGCCGGTCGGCAATTTGAATGCCGACGAACACGTGCGCGGCTTTTTCATCGCTGATGCGGTAATTAAATTCCGTCACGTTGCGCGCGCCGATGAGCGAGCAGAAACGTTTGAAGCTGCCCCGCTGTTCGCGCATGGTGACGGCAAACACGGCTTCGCGGAATTCGCCCAGTTCGGCCCGTTCCGCGACGAAGCGCAAACGGTCGAAATTCATGTTCGCGCCGCTGGCGATGGTGACCAGCGTTTCATTGTTGACGGGATGCTTGGTCAGGCTGGCCCGTTCCACATAGGCCTTGGCACCGGCGATGGCCAGCGCGCCGGACGGTTCCAGAATGCTGCGCGTATCCGTAAACACATCCTTGATGGCGGCGCAGATGGCGTCCGTGTCGACGGTGATGATTTCATCGACATACGCCTGCACCAGGCGGAAAGTTTCCTCGCCGGCCAGGCGCACGGCCGTGCCGTCGGCAAACAGGCCCACGTCGTTCAGGGTCACGCGCTCGCCCGCCTTCAGCGAGCGGGCCATGGCGTTCGAATCGACGCTTTGCACGCCGATGATCTTGATGTCGGGACGGATCTGTTTCACGTAGGCGGCAATGCCGGCGATCAGGCCGCCGCCGCCGATGGGTGCGAAGATGGCGTGGATGGGGCCGGCGTGCTGGCGCAGGATTTCCATGCCGATCGTGCCCTGGCCGGCGATCACGTCCGGATCGTCGAACGGGTGCACGAAGGTCAGCTTCTGTTCCTTTTCCAGGGTCAGCGCGTGGTTGTAGGCATCCGTGTAGGACTCGCCGTGCAGCACCACTTCCACGTTCACACCGCCGCGGCCCTTGACCGCCTCGACCTTGACCAGCGGCGTGGTGGTCGGCATGACGATGACGGCGCGGCAACCCATGCGGGCGGCCGACAGGGCCACGCCCTGGGCATGGTTGCCGGCCGAGGCGCAAATCACGCCGCGCTTGCGTTCCGCTTCGCTCAGCTTGGACATCTTGTTGTAGGCGCCACGAATCTTGAAGCTGAACACGCTTTGCATGTCTTCGCGCTTGAAGTAAATCTGGTTGTTCAGGCGCTGCGACAGGGCAGGGGCCAGTTCCAGTGGCGTTTCGGTAGCGACGTCATAGACGCGGGCGGTCAGGATTTTCTTGAGGTAGTCGATGTTCATAGTCTGCAAGCAAGTGATTCTGGGCCAGAAAGGGTCTGGAACGTGTCGGGCGATAGCGGCGGCGCGGCGGCGGATAGCCTGGCGACAATAATGCTCTATGGAACTGCGGGCGGGTAGGCCTTTGCCGGCCGGCGCGGATTGTGCGGCGCGCAAGCTGCTCTTCATTATAATGGAGAGCCTTACTGCATCGCGAAGTGTTCCATGATCGAATCCGCAATCGCCTGGCTGCTGCAACTGATCGCAGCGCCGGAAGTCGGGCTGACATCGGTCTTTCTGATCAGCTTTATTTCCGCCACCTTGTTGCCGCTCGGCTCGGAACCGGCCGTCTTTGCCGTCATCAAGGCCAATCCCGCGCTGTTCTGGGCCGCCATCGGCGTCGCCACCCTGGGCAATACCCTGGGCGGTATCGTCGACTACTGGATGGGCTACCGGGCCAAGCAGGCGTTTGCCAAGGAGCGCGACACGCGCTGGTTCCGCTGGCTGGCCCGCTATGGGGCCAAGACCATGCTGCTGGCCTGGCTGCCGCTCGTGGGCGACCCCTTGTGCACGCTGGCCGGCTGGCTCAAGCTGCCGTTCTGGCCCAGCGTGGCCTACATGGCCGTCGGCAAGTGCGCGCGCTACCTGACCATGACGGGCTTGCTGCTGTACGTGCCCGATGGCGTATGGCACAGGATTGGACAAATGCTGGCGTAAACGGCAGGCAAACGGGCGTAATGCAACGCCAGTTTGCCCCATTTTTGGGCAGTTCGATAGTTTGCAGCAGAGTCCGATTCTTGGCATTTTTGCGTCAAAAAATCACCAAGACTGATTTTTTATTCATGCAAAAGAAGGCTTTTCCATATTTGCTATGGTGACGGATGGGGTGTTTAAACCTTAGGCGGCCTAAGGCTGTTCCGGCATGGTGCGGCGCAATAAGATAAAATGGGCCTTTAGGGTCCAGTCCACATCGTCACCACACTCCATGAACGCTCCCGCACATATCCAAGCTTTACTGGCAGAAACGCCGAATGGTCCCGCAGCAAGCCGCCTGCGCGAAATCCCGTATAACTACACGTCGTTTTCCGATCGCGAGATCGTCATACGCCTGTTGGGGGAGGACTCCTGGCGCCTGCTCGACGAGCTGCGAGGCGCCCGTCAGACAGGTCGTTCGGCCCGCATGCTGTACGAGGTGCTGGGCGATATCTGGGTCGTGCGCCGCAATCCGTATCTGCAAGATGACTTGCTCGACAACCCGAAGCGCCGCCAGGGCTTGATCGATGCCTTGCATCATCGCCTGGCCGAAGTCGACAAGCGCCGCCTGTCCATCGATGCGGCCGGCGGCGACGTGGCCGCCAGTGGCGAATCGCCCGAAGTTGCCAAGGCGCGTAGCGCCAATGTGGAGTTGCTGCTGAAAGCGGCCAGCAAGGCCGTGGCCGACTTTGGCGATGAATTCCGCAAGACCTACGACTTGCGCAAGCGCACGGTCAAGGTGCTGGGCCGCTACACGGAAAAACACAATGTGCGCTTCGACGGCATGACGCGCGTGTCGCACGTGACGGACGCCACCGACTGGCGTGTGGAATACCCGTTCGTCGTCCTGACGCCCGACACGGAAGAGGAAATGGCCGGCCTGGTGAAAGGCTGTATCGAGCTGGGACTGACCATCATCCCGCGCGGCGGCGGCACCGGCTACACGGGCGGCGCGATTCCATTGACGCCGATGTCGGCCGTCATCAACACGGAAAAACTCATTACCCTGGGCGCCGTGGAAATGACGGTCTTGCCGGGCCTCACGCACGAATACGCGACGATTAATTCGGGTGCGGGCGTGATCACGAATAAAGTGTCGGAAGCGGCGGAGAAGGCCGGTTTCGTGTTTGCCGTCGACCCGACCTCGGCGCACGCCTCTTGCATCGGCGGCAACGTCGCCATGAATGCGGGCGGCAAGAAGGCCGTGCTGTGGGGCACGGCGCTGGACAACCTGGCTTCGTGGCGCATGGTCGACCCGAACGGCGACTGGCTCGACGTCACGCGCCTCGACCATAACCTGGGCAAGATCCACGATATCGCGCTGGCACGTTTCCAGCTGGAATGGCGCCACCCGAGCACGCGCGACGCGACGAAGCCGAACGCACCGTTCAAGACGGAAATCCTGGAAATTCCTGGCCGCAAGTTCCGTAAAGAGGGACTGGGCAAGGACGTAACGGACAAATTCCTCGCTGGCTTGCCGGGCATCCAGAAAGAAGGCTGCGACGGCCTGATCACGTCGGCGCGCTGGATTCTGCACAAGATGCCGAAGTTCGCCCGCACCGTCTGCCTGGAGTTCTTTGGCCAGGCGCGCGACGCGATCCCGTCGATCGTGGAAATCAAGGATTACCTCGATGGCTTGCCGGCCAAGGGCGAGCAATATACGACCATCCGCCTGGCGGGCCTGGAGCACCTGGACGAGCGCTACCTGCGCGCCGTCGGCTACGCCACCAAGTCGAAGCGGGGCGTGCTGCCGAAGATGGCCCTGTTTGGCGACATCGTCGGCGACGATGAAAACGCCGTCGCGCAAGCGGCGTCGGAAGTGGTGCGCATCGCCAACACCCGCGTGGGCGAAGGTTTTGTTGCCGTCAGCCCGGAAGCGCGCAAGAAATTCTGGCTCGACCGGGCCCGCACGGCGGCGATCGCCAAGCACACGAATGCGTTCAAGATCAATGAAGACGTGGTGATTCCCCTGAACCGCATGGGCGAATACACGGATGGCATCGAGCGCATCAATATCGAGCTGTCGATCAAGAACAAGCTGCAACTGGCGGACGCCTTGAGCGAATTCTTTGGCAAGGGCAACTTGCCTGTTGGCAAGAGCGACGATGCATCGGACGACCGCGTCGACGATGCGGAAATGTTGGGCGACCGCGCCGAGCAGGCACAGCAGTTGCTGGCGCAAGTGACGAGTCGCTGGACCTATCTGCTGGCCCAGCTGGACCGTCCGCTGGTGGACGTGAAGGGCGAATTGGCCGAACTGGGCATGGAGCGCTTGCTGCCCGTGTTTGATGCGCGCCTGGAAACGCAGCCTGACGCCACCCTGTTCGACGTGGTGCAGGACCGCACCGTGCGCATCACCTGGAAGCAGGAAATCCGCGCCCAGTTGCGCCAGATCTTCAACGGCGCCGCATTCAAGCTGATCCTCGACGAGGCTACCGCCATCCACGCGCGCATTCTGCGTTCGCGCGTCTTTGTCGCGCTGCACATGCACGCAGGCGACGGCAACGTGCACACGAACTTGCCCGTCAACTCGGACAATTACGAAATGCTGCAGGATGCCCATGAAGCCGTGGGCCGCATCATGATTTTGGCCCGCTCGCTGAATGGCGTCATTTCCGGCGAACACGGTATCGGCATCACCAAGCTGGAATTCTTGACGGAAGAAGAGATCGGCGAGTTCCGCAGCTACAAGCAGCGCATCGATCCGGAAGGCCGTTTCAACAAGGGAAAATTGTTGAACCTGCCGGGCATGGGCGCCGACTTGCGCAATGCCTACACGCCATCGTTCGGCCTGATGGGCCACGAATCCTTGATCATGCAGCAAAGCGATATCGGCGCCATCGCCGACAGCGTCAAGGATTGCTTGCGTTGCGGCAAGTGCAAGCCCGTGTGCTCGACCCACGTGCCGCGCGCCAATTTGCTGTACTCGCCGCGCGACAAGATCTTGGCGACCTCGTCCCTGATCGAAGCGTTCCTGTACGAAGAGCAGACGCGCCGCGGTATTTCCATCAAGCATTGGGAAGAGTTCGAAGACGTGGCCGACCATTGCACGGTATGCCATAAGTGCGTCACGCCTTGCCCCGTCAACATCGACTTCGGCGACGTGTCGATGAACATGCGCAACTTGCTGCGCAAGATGGACAAGAAGAGCTTTAATCCGGGCACCAAGGCAACGATGATGTTCCTCAACGCCACCGATCCCGTGACCATCAACGCCACGCGCAAGGTCATGATCGGCTGGGGTTACAAGGCGCAGCGCCTGGGCCATGACTTGCTGAAGAAGTTTGCCAAGAAGCAAACCAAGGCGCCGCCGCCATCGACGGGCAAGCCGCCCGTCAAGGCGCAGGTGATCCATTTCATCAACAAAAAGATGCCGGGCAACCTGCCGAAGAAATCGGCGCGCGCGCTGCTCGACATCGAAGACGACAAGGTCATCCCGATCATCCGCAATCCGAAGACGACGACGGCCGATACGGAAGCCGTGTTTTACTTCCCTGGTTGCGGTTCGGAACGTTTGTTCTCGCAAGTGGGCCTGGCCACGCAAGCGATGCTGTGGGAAGTGGGCGTGCAGACGGTCTTGCCGCCGGGCTACCTGTGCTGCGGTTATCCGCAGCGGGGCGCGGGCGAGTTCGACAAGGCCGAGAAGATGATGACGGATAACCGCGTCCTGTTCCACCGCATGGCCAACACGCTCAATTACCTGGACATCAAGACGGTGCTCGTCTCGTGCGGCACGTGTTACGACCAGCTGGCCACCTACCAGTTTGAAAAGATTTTCCCTGGCTGCCGCATCATGGATATCCATGAGTATCTGCTGGAGAAAAACGTCAAGCTGGAAGGCGTCAACGGCACGCGCTATATGTACCACGAGCCATGCCACAATCCGATGAAGCTGCAGGAATCGGGCAAGACCATCAACTCCCTGATCAGCACGGTGGACAACGTGAAGATCGAGAAGAATGACCGTTGCTGCGGCGAATCGGGTTCGCTGGCCGTCACGCGCCCCGATATTTCCACGCAAGTGCGTTTCCGCAAGGAAGAGGAAATGGTCAAGGGCGCCGACAAGCTGCGCGGCGACGGTTTTACTGGCGACGTGAAGATCCTCACCAGCTGCCCGTCGTGCCTGCAAGGCTTGTCGCGCTACAATGACGATTCGGGCACGACGGCCGACTACATCGTCGTCGAGATCGCCAAACACTTGCTGGGAGAGAACTGGATGCCGGATTACGTGAAACGCGCCAATGACGGCGGCATTGAACGGGTGTTGGTGTGACCTGCGATCTGTGCACACTGCTCGACGGCTTTGCCAACAAGCAGGGCTGTGAAGCCTTGCTGTGGCGCAGCGAGCGCCTGTCCGTCGTGGCGGTTGATGACGACGCCTATCCCGGCTTTTGCCGCGTGATCTGGAACAAGCACGTCAAGGAAATGACGGATCTCACGCCCGGTGAGCGCAACTATGTGATGGAAGTCGTGTGGCAAGTCGAACTGGCCGTGCGGGAAGTGATGCAGCCGGAAAAGGTCAACGTGGCCAGTTTCGGCAACATGACGCCGCACGTGCATTGGCATGTGATTCCCCGCTACCGCGACGATGCGCATTTTCCGAATCCCAGCTGGGCGGTGATTCAGCGCGAGACGGCGCCCGAGGTGCTGGCCGCGCGCCGCGCCCTGTTGCTGGCCTTGCGCGACGCCATCATTCAACGTTTATCCGCATAAAGTATTGTCATGACTGAAAAAGTAGCAACGCCCCAACCCACCGGCTTGACCGTGCATAACCAGTCGCGCGTGCTCGACGTGGCTTTCGATGATGGCAGCGAATTTGCGCTGCCGTTCGAATACCTGCGCGTGTACTCGCCGTCGGCCGAAGTGCAAGGCCATGGCAAGGGCCAGGAAACCTTGCAATTAGGAAAACGCCTGGTCGGCATCACGGGCCTGGAACCGGTCGGCAACTACGCCGTGCAGCCCACCTTCAGCGATGGCCACAATTCCGGCCTGTACACCTGGGCTTATCTGTACAAGCTGGGCGCGGAGCAAGCGACCCTGTGGCAGGATTATCTGGACCGCCTGACGGCAGCCGGCTATCCGGGCGACAGCGGCCGCGACGCCAAGGCCGACATGACGGTCAAGCAATCTTCCGGCGGTCATGTTCATGGGCCCAGTTGCGGGCACAAACACTAAGGTGAAAAAATAATGCGGTAAGCTTGTCGGATTGCCGCATATCCATTCGTCGTATGAATGCCCGCGCTTGCGGGCATTTTTCTTTTGGAGAAGAGACTATGGAATACATGATCCTGATCTACGCCGACGAGGCCCGCTATGAAGCCATGGAGGAGGGCCAGATGGCCAGCCTGATGGCCGACTTTGCCAGCTATACGCAAGACCTGGAGGCCGCCGGCGTGCTGCGCGGGGGCGCCGAGCTGGCGCCCGTGCGCAGCGCCACCAGCGTGCGTGTGCAAAACGGCAAGCCTGTCATCACGGATGGGCCGTTCGCGGAAACCAAGGAGCAGCTGGGCGGCTATTATCTGCTGGATTGCGCCCACCTGGACGAGGCGCTGGCCTGGGCCGGGCGCTGTCCGGCCGCCTCCCTGGGCACCATCGAAGTACGGCCTGTCACGGCATAAACATGGCCGGCGACGCCATTGCGGCCGTCGAGCACGTCTTTCGCCAGGAAAAGGGCCGGGTGCTGGCCGGCCTGATGCGGCGCTTCGGCGACCTGGGTCTGGCGGAAGATGTGTTGCAGGAAGCGTGCCGCAAGGCGCTGGAACTGTGGCCGCGGGCGGGCATCCCCGATAATCCCGCCGCCTGGCTCAGTGCCGTGGCGCGCAATGCGGGCCTCGATCACGTGCGCCGGGCAGGCAAGAGCGTCAGCGAGGCCGAAGCCGTGCTGTCCTGCCTGCCGGCGGCCGTGATTGAAGACGCGCACGCCATCGGGGACGACCGCCTGCGCCTGCTGTTCATCTGCTGCCATCCCGCGCTGGCGTCCGAGGCGCAGGTGGCGCTGGCCCTGCGCACCCTGTGTGGCTTGTCCACGGCCGAGATCGGGCGCGCCTTCGGCGTGGCGGAAGCGGCCCTGTCGCAGCGCTTATTGCGCGCCAGGCGCAAGATCGCCGAAGCGCGGATTCCTTTCGAGTTGCCACCTGAGCAAGAATTGCAGCAACGGCTGGCGCAAGTGCTGCACGTGATTTATCTGGTGTTCAGCGAGGGTTATTGCGCCAGCGGCGGCGACACCCTGCTGCGCGCCGACCTGTGCGCGGAGGCGCTGCGCCTGGGGCGGCTGCTTGACAGCCTGCAGCCCGGCCAGCCGGAAGTGCAGGGGCTATTGGCCCTGATGCTGCTGCAGGCGTCGCGCGGTCCGGCCCGCCTGTCGCCCGAGGGGCATTTGCTGACCCTGGAAGAGCAGGACCGGCGCCTGTGGGATGACGCCCTGATTGCCGAGGGACTGGCGTTGCTGGAACTGGCTTTGCTTGCGCGCGCGCCAGGGCCCTACCAGCTGCAGGCAGCCATTGCCGCTTTGCACGCCAAAGCTCCCACGGCCAGCCAGACGGACTGGCGCCAGATCAGCGCCCTGTACGGCGCCTTGCTGCGGCACAAGCCGGAGCCGTTGATTTTGCTCAATGCCGTGATCGCCTGCGCCATGGCGCACGGTGCCGCACACGGCCTGGCCTGGCTGGCGCGGCTGGAAACCGTGCCCAGCCTGGCCAATTCGCACTATCTGCACGCGGCCCGAGCCGACTTGCTGCGCCGCCAGGGCGACCGGCCGGGGGCGCTGGCGGCGTATGCCCGGGCGGCAATGCTGGCTTCGAATGCAGTGGAAAGGCAATACCTTCTCCGGCGTCACGGGGAAATGCGCCTGCCGCTTGTATAATGCTCCCAAGTTCAAACAGACTGCCTACCATGACCAATACGACCCATTTCGGATACAAAACAGTTGCAGAAGACGACAAAGTGCGCGAAGTCGCCAAGGTGTTCCATTCCGTCGCTGCCAAATACGACGTGATGAACGACTTGATGTCGGGCGGGCTGCACCGTCTGTGGAAGACGTTTACCATTGCCAATGCGGGCGTGCGCCCCGGTTTCAAGGTGCTCGACATCGCCGGCGGCACGGGCGACCTGTCGAAGGCGTTTGCCAAGCAGGCGGGCCCTACCGGCGAAGTCTGGTTGACTGATATCAATGAATCGATGTTGCGCGTGGGCCGCGACCGCCTCTTGAATCGCGGCTTGCTCACCCCCACCATGTTGTGTGATGCGGAAAAGCTGCCATTCCCCGATAATTATTTTGACCGTGTCAGCGTGGCCTTTGGCCTGCGCAACATGACGCACAAGGATGTGGCGCTGGCGGAAATGCGCCGCGTGCTGAAACCGGGCGGCAAGCTGCTGGTGCTGGAGTTTTCCAAGGTAGCAGCGCCCCTGCAAAAGCCGTACGACCTGTATTCGTTCTCGGTCTTGCCGTGGTTTGGACAGAAAATCGCCGGCGACGCGGAAAGCTATCGCTACCTGGCAGAATCGATCCGCATGCATCCGGACCAGGAAACGCTGAAGACCATGATGGAAACGGCGGGCCTGGAGCGCGTGCAGTACTACAATTTGACGGCAGGCATTGCCGCTTTGCATACCGGCATCAAGATGTAATTCAAGCTGTAACTCACCAAGCCGGTGATTTTAGGAGATGGAATGAAATTGAAGAAATTTATGGTCGGCATGATGCTGGCCGCGACCACGGTATCCATGCTGGGCGAGGCGCTGGCCCGTCCCATGGGCGGTGGCCGTTCGTTTGGCCGCCAGTCGCAAAACGTGGGGCGCCAGGCGCCCGCACCGGCGCCAACGCCGGCACCGGCCGCCGCGCCACGCCAGGCGCAACCTGCGCCGGCCCCCGCGCCAGCGCCTGCCGCCAAGGCGCCGAGCCGCTGGAAAGGCTTGCTGGGCGGCGCCTTGCTGGGCCTGGGCCTGGGCGCGCTGCTGTCGCATTTTGGCCTGGGCGGCGCCCTGGCCAGCATGATCAGCACCCTGCTGATGGTGGCCTTGCTGGCCGGCGTGGCGTTCTTCATCTACCGCATGGTGCGTGGCAAGCGCGACAACAATGCTGGCGGCAATGCGCCATTCGCGGGCTTTGGCGGCAACCAGCCTGCGCCAGCCGGCAACGTGCCTGACATCGGTTCGCGTATTCCACCGCTGCCGCCGCTGCAGCCTGTCTCGTCCGGCGTAGGCCTGGACAAGCCGGCACCGGCTGCCGCGCCATGGGGCGTGCCAGGCGACTTCGACAAGGATGCCTTCCTGCGCCATGCGAAAAGCAATTTCATTCGCTTGCAAGCGGCCTGGGACAAGGCCGACGTCAACGATATCCGCGAATTCACGTCGCCGGAAGTGTATGCGGAACTGCGCATGCAAATCCAGGAACGGGGCGCGCAGCCGGACTTTACGGATGTCGTCACCATCGATGCCGAACTGCTGGGCATTGAGACGAGCGTCAACGATTACCTGGCCAGCGTGAAGTTTACGGGCCTGATCCGTTCGGCGCCTGGCGCGGCAGCGGAACCGTTCGCGGAAGTGTGGAATATGTCGAAACCCGTCAGCGGCAATAGCGGCTGGGTCTTGGCAGGCATCCAGCAATTGAATTAATTGTAAAAACTTGCTGAATAATGGCTTAAGTCCATGCGGAATGCATGATGCTTAACAGATATTTCCTGCTGAACTGGTAAGATCGAAACCGCCTACGTTGTTTTACGGGCGGTTTTTTCTTTTTAGGGGCGCGCCTGGCGCGCTGTATATAGATGGCACCACTTCCCGATCTCTCCCTGATGACGCCCGTCATCGCGACAATTAACCATTTGCTGGCGCAAGAGCCGTGGGCGCGCCAGCAGCTGGCCGTGCACGCTGGCAAGCTGGCCTGTATCGACACGGGCGCCGTGGCCTTGCGCCTGCGCGTCGATAGCGCAGGTATGCTGGAGGCGGCGCCGGCCGACATGCCGGCCAACGTCACCATCCGCGTGAAATTGTCCGATGTGCCGCTGATTCTGCAAAACCGCGAGCGGGCGTTTTCCTACGTCAAGATCGAAGGCGATGCCGAGTTTGCCAATGCGATTTCGCAATTGAGCAAGGGCTTGCGCTGGGAAGCGGAGCACGACCTGGAAAAGGTCGTGGGACCCATGCTGGCCACGCGCCTGGTTGCCGGTGCCAGGGATGCCGCCGCCTTTGTGCGCACGGGCCAGCAAAAACTGGCGGAAAACGTGGCCGAATATTTTCTCGACGAACAGCCCATGCTGATCCGTCCTTCTACCTTGCAAGAGTATTCCGCTGGCGTGACGCGCGTGCGCGATGACGTCGAACGCCTTGCCAAGCGCCTTGCCCGGCTGGAAAAGGCGGCCGCCGCCGTCCAGCCGCAGTCTTCCTCACCGGATTTGTCTACATGATATTGAAATTCCTGCGCCTGTTTAAAATCATCCGTGTTTCCATCAAGTACGGTCTGGATGAGATAGCGATTTCTGGTCTGCAAGTTCCCCGCACCGCCAAATTGATCGACACCCTGATTTTCTGGCGCGACCTGTCGTCGCCACGGGGCTTGCGCCTGCGCCTGGCGCTGGAAGAGCTGGGTCCGATTTTCGTCAAATTCGGCCAGGTGCTGTCGACCCGGCGCGACCTGATGCCGCTCGACATCGCCGAAGAACTGGCGCGCCTGCAAGACCGGGTGCCGCCGTTTGATTCCGACCTGGCCATCGCGCAGATCACCAAGTCCCTCGGCGCGCACCCGGATCAGCTGTTTGCCAGCTTCGAGCGCGAACCGGTGGCATCCGCCTCGATTGCCCAGGTGCACTTCGCCACCTTGAAAGATGGCCGCGAAGTGGCCGTGAAGGTCTTGCGTCCAGGCATGAAAAAGCTGATCGACGAAGACGTGGCGCTGATGCACATCGCCGCCGACTGGACCAGCCGCCTGTGGGCCGACAGCAAGCGCCTGAAACCCAAGGAAGTTGTGGGCGAGTTCGACAAATACCTGCACGACGAGCTGGACCTGATGCGCGAGGCGGCCAACGCCAGCCAGTTGCGCCGCAACTTCGCCAACTCGGAATTGCTGCTGGTGCCGGAAATGCACTGGGATTATTGCTCCAGCAGCGTCATCGTCATGGAGCGCATGTATGGGATTCCCGTGTCGCAGACCGAGCGCCTGGTGGCGGCCGGCGTGGATTTGCGCAAGCTCTCCAGCGATGGCGTGGAAATTTTCTTCACGCAAGTGTTCCGTGACGGCTTTTTCCATGCGGACATGCACCCGGGGAATATTCTTGTGTCGATCGCGCCCGAATCGTTCGGCCGCTATATCGCGCTCGACTTCGGCATCGTGGGAACGTTGAACGACTACGACAAGGATTATCTGTCGCAAAACTTCCTCGCTTTCTTCCGCCGCGATTACAAGCGCGTGGCCGAGGCGCATATCGAATCGGGCTGGGCGCCGAAAGACACGCGCGTCGATGAGCTGGAAGCGGCCGTGCGCGCTTGCTGCGAGCCGATCTTCGACCGTCCGCTGAAGGATATTTCTTTCGGACAAGTTTTGCTGCGGCTGTTCCAGACCTCGCGCCGCTTCAACGTGGAAGTGCAGCCGCAACTGGTGCTGCTGCAAAAGACCCTGCTAAATATCGAAGGCCTGGGCCGCCAGCTGGACCCGGAACTGGACCTGTGGCAAACGGCCAAGCCGTATCTGGAAAGATGGATGAGCAACCAGGTGGGGCCGCAAGGCTTCATGGAGCGCCTGCGCGCCGAGGCGCCCCGTTATGCGCACATCTTCCCGCAACTGCCGCGCTTGCTGCACCAGGCCTTGACGGTGCATGGCGAGCCGCGCGAAAACGAGGTGGAACTGATGAAAACCTTGCTGGCGGAGCAACGCCAGACGAATCGATTGCTGAGCTTTATCGTGTACTTCGTGGGCGCCTTCGCCCTCGGCGCGCTGGGCTTGCAAGTGTTCATGCGCTGGCATCAACTGCCGTTTTAACGGCCTGAGGACGTAAGTGATGGCTGACTTCACTACCCGCGATCCGCTCTCGCCCGCCTTCTGGGACGAGCGTTTCGAGAAACAATTCACGCCGTGGGACCAGGGCGGCGTGCCGTCGCGCCTGCGCAGCTTTGTTGCAGGCAGCCCGGCGCCGCTGCGCTGCCTGATTCCTGGCTGCGGCTCGGCCTATGAACTGGTCTTCATGCTGGATCACGGCTGGGATGCCACGGCCATCGACTTTTCGCCGGCCGCCGTGGCCGCCGCGCGCGCTGTCGTCGGTGCGCGGGCAGGGCAGGTGGTGGAAGCGGATTTCTTTGCCTGGGAACCCGTTGCGCCGCTGGACCTGATCTATGAACGGGCCTTCCTGTGCGCCATGCCGCGCGCCATGTGGCCGCAGGTGGCGGCCCGCTGGGCGCAGCTGCTGGCGCCGGGCGCCATGCTGGCCGGTTACTTTTTCTTTGATGACAATGTCAAGGGACCGCCATTTGGCATATCGCGTGAGAAACTGCAGGAATTGCTGGCGCCGCATTTCGACTGCCTGGCCGACGAAGCCGTGGACGATTCCATTGCCGTCTTCGCCGGCAAGGAGCGCTGGATGAGCTGGCGCCGCCGGGCGGAGTGAGGCGGGCGGGGCATTTTCCGCTGGGGACAAAGGAAAAGCTTTATAATTCAGGGTTTTTGATGATTTTCTCGGAGTAGAGATGCCGATTTACGCTTACCGTTGTGACGAGTGTGGTTTTGCCAAGGATGTCTTGCAAAAGATCTCCGATCCAGTACTGACGGTGTGCCTGTCGTGCGGCAAGCCCAGTTTCAAGAAACAATTGACGGCCGCCGGTTTCCAATTGAAGGGCACTGGCTGGTACGCGACCGATTTCCGCGGCGGCACGGCGCCCACCACGGCCATTCCAACGGGCCCGGCCGATGGCGCCAAGCCCGCCCCGGCTGCCGAGAGCGCGCCTGCTGCTGCACCTGCACCTGCGCCTGCCCCGGTTGCCACTGCGCCGAAAGCGGACTGAAAAGCGCGCCGCGCCGATACGATCCATTACCGAGAAACTGATGCGTAAATACTTTATTACCGGATTGCTGATTTTGGTTCCCCTGGCCATTACCGCCTGGGTCCTGAATCTGGTGATCAGCACGATGGACCAGTCGCTGTTGCTGGTGCCCGGCAGTACGCAGCCCAGCGTATGGTTCGGCCACAAGATTCCCGCGCTGAGCACCATTCCCGGCCTGGGCACGGTATTGACGGTACTGATCGTGTTCTTCACGGGTTTGCTGACGAATAACCTGGTCGGCAATTACGTGGTGAAACTGTGGGAAAAATTGCTGCAACGCATACCCATCGTCAATTCCCTGTATTCGAGCGTCAAGCAAGTGTCGGATACCCTGTTTTCCCCGTCGGGCAATGCCTTCCGCAAGGCCGTGCTGGTGCCATATCCGCACCAGAACTCCTGGACCATCGCTTTCCTGACCGGCGTGCCGGGCGGCGATGCGGCGAACCACCTGGTAGGCGACTTTGTCAGCGTGTATGTGCCGACGACGCCCAATCCGACATCGGGCTTTTTCCTGATGATGAAGCGCAGCGATGTCGTCGAACTCGACATGAGCGTCGATGCGGCGCTCAAATATATTGTCTCGATGGGCGTGGTGGCGCCTGCGGAAGTTGTTGCTGTACCGGCCCCGGCAGCCAAAGAATAAAGGCAGGCGTCCCATGCGGGACGTGGCCGGATTGAACACTCACTAACCTGAACTGAGAATTTTATGTCTATGCGTACTGAATACTGCGGCCTCGTTACCGAAGCCATGCTGGGACAAACCGTCAGCCTGTGCGGCTGGGTACATCGCCGCCGCGACCACGGCAGCCTGATTTTCATCGACTTGCGCGACCGTGAAGGCCTGGTGCAAATCGTCTGCAACCCGGAACAAGCGGAGATGTTCAAGGTCGCCGAAGCCGTGCGCAACGAATTCTGCCTGCGCGTAACGGGCGTCGTGACCAACCGTATCGAAGGCACCATCAACAACAACCTGAAATCGGGCAAGATCGAAGTGGTCTGCTCGGAACTGGAAGTGCTGAACCCTTCCGTGCCCGTGCCGTTCCAGCTGGACGACGACAACCTGTCGGAAACGACGCGTCTGACGCACCGCGTGCTGGACCTGCGCCGCCCGCAAATGCAGAACAACCTGCGCCTGCGCTACAAGGTGACGATGGAAGTGCGCAAGTACCTCGACGCGCTGGGCTTCATCGACATCGAAACGCCGATGCTGACCAAGTCGACGCCAGAAGGCGCGCGCGATTACCTGGTGCCGTCGCGTGTCAACGCGGGCAGCTTCTTCGCCTTGCCGCAATCGCCACAGTTGTTCAAGCAACTGTTGATGGTCGCCAACTTCGACCGTTACTACCAGATCACCAAGTGCTTCCGCGACGAAGATTTGCGCGCTGACCGCCAGCCTGAATTCACGCAGATCGATTGCGAAACCTCGTTCCTGACGGAACAGGAAATCCGCGACCTGTTCGAAGACATGATCCGCGTCGTCTTCAAGAACACCCTGGACATCGACCTGCCGAACCCGTTCCCGGTGATGGATTTCGCCGAAGCGATGGGCCTGTACGGTTCCGACAAGCCGGACATGCGCGTCAAGCTGGCCTTCACGGACTTGACCGAAGTCATGAAGTCGGTCGAATTCAAGGTCTTCAACGGCGCCGCCAACATGAAAGGCGGCCGCGTGGTTGCCCTGCGCGTACCGCAAGGCGGCAGCATGCCCCGTTCGGAAATCGACGCCTACACCCAATTCGTCGCCATCTACGGCGCCAAGGGCCTCGCTTACATCAAGGTCAACGAGAAAGCCAAGGGTCCTGAAGGCTTGCAGTCGCCGATCGTCAAGTTCCTGCCTGCCGACGTGCTGGCCACGATCCTCGAGCAGACGGGCGCGCAAGACGGCGACCTGATCTTCTTCGGCGCGGACAAGGCCAAGGTCGTCAACGACGCCATCGGCGCGCTGCGCGTGAAGATCGGCCACAGCGAGTTCGGCAAGAAAGCCGGCCTGTTCGAAGACGTGTGGAAGCCATTGTGGGTGGTCGACTTCCCGATGTTCGAGCATGACGAAGAAGCGGATCGCTGGACGGCGACCCACCATCCATTCACGGCGCCGAAAGACGGCCATGAAGACATGCTGGAAAGCGATCCGGGCGCCTGCATCGCCAAGGCTTACGACATGGTCTTGAACGGCTGGGAACTGGGTGGCGGTTCGATCCGTATCCACCGCGAAGAAGTGCAAAGCAAGGTCTTCCGTGCACTGAAGATCGATGCCGAAGAAGCACAGCTGAAATTCGGCTTCCTGCTCGATGCCCTGCAATACGGCGCGCCACCGCATGGCGGCCTGGCATTCGGCCTGGACCGTATCGTGACCATGATGACGGGTTCCGAATCGATCCGCGACGTGATCGCCTTCCCGAAAACCCAACGCGCGCAAGACTTGCTGACCCATGCGCCGTCGGAAGTGGACGAGAAGCAATTGCGTGAACTGCACATCCGCTTGCGCAGCACCGAGCCAAAAGTAGCGTAATGGCCAAGGCGGCCGTTCATGCGGCCGCTACCATTTTTACTTGCTGAGGCAAAAAAGGCGCTGCGAGGCGCCTTTTTCATTCTTGATATGAGCCATAAAATTCCCGTTTCCGTGCTGGTCGTCATCCATACGGCTGACCTTGATGTCTTGCTGATCGAGCGCGCGGGCCAGCCCGGTTTCTGGCAATCGGTGACGGGTTCCGTCGATGCCGTCGACGAGCCGCTGCTGCAGACGGCCGCGCGCGAATTGTGCGAGGAAACCGGCATCGTTGCCGATGGGCGCGACATCGTGCTGCGCGACTGGAACTTGTCGAATGTGTACGAGATCTATCCGATCTGGCGCCACCGCTATGCGCCTGGCGTGACGCGCAACACGGAACACGTGTTCAGCGTGCAAGTGCCGCGCGACATCGCCATCACCTTGAGTCCCCGCGAACACTTGCAGTACGCGTGGCTGCCCTACCTGGCGGCGGCCGACCGCTGTTTCTCGTCGTCCAACGCGGAAGCGATTTTGCAATTGCCGGCCATGACGGGCCTGGCGCGCCCCACCTGATTTTCCTAGAAAGCATTCCATGTTGAACTGGTTACATTTGACGACGCAGCAAAAACTGCTGGGCACCCTGGGCATCGTTTTTTGCCTGTGCTTTATCTTCCTGCTGTTTGGCTCCACCGTGCCCGGCCGCACGCCACCGATCGGCATGCCGCTGATGGCGATCGGCTGGCTGCTGCACCCGGGTGCGTTTGCCAAGGGCAAGCGCACCGTGGCCTGGCGCGGCGCGCCCTTGCTGGTGAAGATTGTCTGGGCGGCCGGCATTACCGCGCTGATCGTCAGCGTGACGGCGGGCGTGGGACGCATGCTGGCCTGATTGTGCGTGGTAGGTGCGCACGCGCACCTACGCCGGCGCCGTGCGGGGCCTGTCAGGGAGTAGAATCAAGGCATGAAAATCCGCGTAGCAACTTATAATATTCACAAGGGCGTCTCCTCCGTGCGGGGCTTGCCCCGCGTGCATGCCTTGAAGCAGGCGATTGCCCTGTTCCATGCCGATGTCGTCTTTTTGCAGGAAGTGCAAGGCAAGCACGACCGCAATGCGGCCCGCTTTGGCGCCGAGAAAAACGGCCACAAGCATTGGCCGGAAGCGTCGCAGCACGAGTTCTTTGCCGGCGCCGAGCACCATTCCGCCTACGGCATGAATGCCGTGTATGACCATGGCCACCATGGCAACGCCTTGCTGAGCAAGTTTCCCATCGCCTCGCAAACCAATCACGACGTGTCCGACCATGCCTATGAACAGCGCGGCATCCTGCATTGCGTGCTCAAGACGCCGCAGGCGGACGTGCACTGCTACGTGGTCCATCTGGGCCTGTTCGAGTCGGGACGGGGCCGCCAGACGCAGGCGCTGATCGATGCCGTCATGGAATCGGCGCCGAATGGCGAGCCCGTCATCATTGCCGGCGATTTCAACGACTGGCGCAACACGCTCAGCGACAAGCTGCGCAATGCGCTCGGCGTGGTGGAAGTATTCGACCAGCGCGCGTCGAACTCGGCCCTGGGCGACCTGGTGCGCACCCTGGCGCGGCGCCAGACGAAGACGCCGATCCCCGTGCCGGCGCGCACCTTTCCCGCCGCCTTGCCGTGGTTCCGCCTGGACCGCATCTATGTGCGCGGTTTCCATGTGGAAGGCGCGCAAGTGATGCATGGCACCCTGTGGGCAAAACTGTCGGACCACGCGCCGATCGTTGCCGCTTTGAAACTCGCGTAGACTGCCAGCATGCGCACAGTCAATTTCATCGCCCACAATGACATCAAGCTGCTGTATTGCGGCACCGATTACTTCCCCGCGCTGATTGCCGCCATCGACGGCGCGCGCTCGGAAGTCTATTTCGAAACGTATATCTTTGCCGACGACGCCACGGGCACCCTGGTGCTCGATGCGCTTAAACGTGCCGCCGCGCGCGGTGTGCTGGTGTGCATGATCACGGACTGGTTCGGCACGGGCAACCGCCGGGTCAAGGCCATGCATGCGCAGCTGGAAGCGGCTGGCGTGCACCACCGCATCTTCAATCCGTGGTTCCGGCGCGGCATCACGCGCACGCACCGCAAGATTTGCGTGGCCGATGGCGAGATCGCCCTGGTGGGCGGCATCAATATCAACGACGACATGTTTTGCGACTACGACCACAACATCAGCCTGGCAGCGCCGCGCTGGGATTTCGCCGTCCAGGTGAAGGGCCCGCTGGTCGACGCCATCCACGAGGAGGTGCAGGCGCAGTGGGCGAGGCTGGGCAAGATGAACCTGGTGCGGCGTATCAAGCTGTACCGCAAGATGCGCGTGGTCAGCAAGGAGCTGGCGAAGAACCCCGTCGTGGCCGGTTTTGTCGTGCGCGACAACCTGCGCAACCGCCGCACCATCCAGCGCGCCTATTTGCAGGCGCTGGGCCAGGCGCGCAAGAGCGTGATGCTGGCCAACCCGTATTTCGCGCCCGGGCACAAGCTGCGCCACGCCCTGGCCCAGGCGGCCCTGCGGGGCGTGGACGTGGTCCTGTTGATCGGCGTGGGCGAATTCCGCATGCAAGATGCCGTGGCGCACTCGTTTTACCCGAAACTGCTGGCCGCCGGCGTCAAGATCGTCGAATACCGCAAGACGCAGCTGCACGCCAAGGTGGCCGTCGTCGACGATGACTGGGCGACGGTGGGCTCCAGCAATATTGACGCGCTGAGCCTGTTCCTGAACCAGGAAGCGAACGTGGTGATCAAGGACGTGGCGTTCGCGCAAAGCCTGCGCCAGCACATCGAGCAGGGCGTGGCCGACGGCATCGTCATTCACCAGGATGATTTCAAGCACATCGGGCGTTTCCAGCGCATCGGCTATGAAGCCGCATTTCTCGTGTACCGGCTGGTGATGCGCATTTTTTCAGTAGGCAAGTACGCATGAACGAGATGACAACGGTAAGGCTGGACAAATGGCTTTGGGCGGCGCGCTTCTTCAAGACGCGCTCGCTGGCCAGCGAAGCCGTCGACACGGGCAAGGTCAAAGTGGGCGGCGAGCGCGTCAAACCGGCGCGCAGCGTGCGCGTGGGCGACGAGCTGGCCATCGATAATGGCGCGGAGACGTGGGAAGTGGCCGTGCTGGGCCTGTCCGACAAGCGCGGCGCGGCACCCGTGGCACGCTTGCTGTATGGCGAAACGCCGGCCAGCATCGCCCGCCGCGAGCAACTGGCCGAGGAACGCAAGCTGTTCCGCGAGCCGGGCACCACCATCAAGGGGCGGCCGACCAAGCGCGACCGCCGTCAACTGAGCAAGGCAGGCGACCTTTCCTGAGGTTCGTCTGTAGTGGGCAGGCACGGGCGCGCGACGCTTTTGCCTGCCTGAAATCAATAGAAACACGCGGCTTTAGAATGCTGCGCTGCACCAATAGAACGCCGGCTCTAAAGTTCCCGTTTGACTTTTACGTGGTAGTGGATAATAGTACGAGCGTTCGGATTTTTTCGGAGCGTGCTTTTTTTACTCTCGCTTCAGTCCGCCAAATCGGCAACATCACTTTTAGAACGGTACTCTTGAATACTTCAGTCAAATTCATGCGCAAGGGCGAACTGACCCGTGCAGCCATCCTCGACGTGGCGCTGGACCTGTCCAGCCGCGACGGCCTGGAAGGCCTGACCATCGGGCTGCTTGCGGACAAAATGAACATGAGCAAGTCGGGCGTGTTTGCCCACTTTGGCTCGCGCGAAGACTTGCAGATGGAAGTGCTGAAGCTCTATCACTATCGTTTCGAGCAAGAAGTATTTTTCCCCAGCATGAAAGAACCACGCGGCATCCAGCGCCTGCAATCGATGTTTGCGCGCTGGGTCAAGCGGGTCAGCGTGGAAATCGCTTCCGGCTGCATCTATATCAGCGGCGCCGTCGAGTATGACGACCGTCCGGGCCCCATCCGCGAAGCTCTCGTGGCCATGGTGCGGGCCTGGCAGGGTGCGCTGCTGCGCTGTGTCGAGCAATCGATCGCCACGGGCGACCTGAAAGCGGACACGGACGCCCAGCAGCTGGTGTACGAGATGTATGGCCTGATCCTGGCCCTGCATCACGACGCGCGTTTCCTGCGCGTGCCGGGCAGCATCGAACGGGCGCAAGCGGGCTTTATCCGCCTGCTGGCGTCGTACCAGAATTCCGTCACAAGCAAATAAGCCGTCAGGCAGTATCCGCAATAACGCACACGCACTACAAGTACAACACTTTAGCTAATCGCCTTCAGGAGAAAATTATGGGTCAATACGTCGCGCCAATCCGGGATATGCAATTCGTCCTGCATGAGTTCCTGCAAGTGGAAGAAGAACTGAAGCAAATGCCGTCGTACGCCGACGTCGACGCCGACATCATCAACCAGGTGCTGGAAGAGGGCGGCAAATTCACCTCCGAAGTATTGTTCCCGCTGAACCACTCCGGCGACCGCGAGGGCTGCCACCACGACCCCGTCACGAAAAGCGTGACCACGCCGAAAGGTTTCAAGGAAGCCTACAAGCAGTACGTCGAAGGCGGCTGGGCGGCCTTGGCGTGCGATCCGGAATACGGCGGCCAGGGCTTGCCTGTCGTGCTGAACAACTCGTTCTATGAAATGCTGAACTCGTCGAACCAGGCCTGGTCCATGTACCCTGGCCTGTCGCACGGCGCCTACGAGTGCCTGAAGGAGCACGGCACCGACCACCAGAAGGAAGTGTATCTGCCGAAGCTGGTGTCGGGCGAATGGACGGGCACCATGTGCCTGACCGAACCGCACTGCGGCACCGACCTGGGCCTGCTGCGCTCGAAAGCGCTGCCTGAGGCGGACGGTTCCTGGACCATCACCGGCAACAAGATCTTCATCTCGGCCGGCGAGCACGACATGGCGGAAAACATCCTGCACCTGGTGCTGGCCCGCGTACCGGACGCACCGGAAGGCTCGAAAGGCATCTCGCTGTTCCTGGTGCCGAAATTCCTGCCGAACGCGGACGGCACGGTCGGTGAACGCAACCCGATCACCTGCGGCGCCATCGAAGAAAAAATGGGTATCCACGGCAATTCGACTTGCCAGATGAACCTGGACGGCGCGAAAGGCTGGATCATCGGCCAGCCGAACAAGGGCCTCAACGCCATGTTCGTCTTCATGAACGCGGCCCGCCTGGGCGTGGGCATGCAGTCGCTGGGCCTGACGGAAATCGCTTACCAGAACGCGCTGATCTACGCCAAGGACCGCACGCAAATGCGTTCGCTGTCCGGCATCAAGAACCCGGAACTGCCGGCCGACCGCATCATCGTGCACCCTGACGTGCGCCGCATGCTGTTGACGGGCAAAGCCTACGCCGAAGGCGCGCGCGCTTTCACTTCCTACGTGGCGCTGCAGATCGACCGTGAACTGCACCACCCTGACGCCGACGTGCGCAAGGAAGCGGCCGACGAAGTAGCGCTGCTGACGCCCGTCATCAAGGCCTTCATCACCGATAACGCCTGGATCGCCACCTCGGACGCGATGCAAGTGTTCGGCGGCCACGGCTACATCTCGGAATGGGGCATGGAGCAGTATGTGCGCGACGCGCGCATCAACATGATCTATGAAGGCACGAACACGATCCAGTCGCTGGACCTGTTGGGCCGCAAGATCCTCGGTGATAACGGCGCCAAGCTGCGCAAGTTCGGCGAAAAGATCAAGGCTTTTGTCGAAGACAACGGCACCGATGAAGCGATGAGCGAATTTGTCACCCCACTGGGCGACCTGGGCGACAAAGTCACCAAGCTGACCATGGAAATCGGCATGAAGGCCTTCCAGAATCCGGACGAAGTGGGCGCGGCATGCGTGCCTTACCTGCGCGTCGTCGGCCACATGATCTACAGCTACCTGTTCGCGCAGATGGCCAAGATCGCCCTCGAAAAAGAATCCAGCGGCGACAAGTTCTACACCGCCAAACTGGCTACCGCACGTTTCTACTTCGCCCGCTTGCAGCCTGAAACGGCAACCCTGATCCGTCAGGCGCGTTCCGGTTCGGCCAACTTGATGGCACTCGACGCAGACCTGTTCTAAGACTTGAGGAAAATATGACCAATTTCATCGTTAAAAAAGTAGCCGTCCTCGGCGCCGGCGTGATGGGCGCGCAGATCGCCGCCCACTGCATCAACGCGAAAGTGCCGGTCGTGCTGTTCGACCTGCCGGCAAAAGAAGGTCCAAAGAATGGCATCGTGCTGCGCGCCATCGAGAACCTGAAAAAACTGTCGCCTGCTCCGCTGGGAAACAAGGATGACGCCGCGCTGATCCAGGTGGCCAACTACGAAGACAACCTGGACTTGCTGGCCGGTTGCGACCTGATCATCGAAGCCATCGCCGAGCGCATGGACTGGAAACACGACCTGTATCAAAAGGTCGCACCGCACATCGGCCCGAACGCGATCTTCGCCTCGAATACCTCGGGCCTGTCGATCACCAAGCTGGCTGAAGGCTTCGACGCCGACCTGAAATCGCGCTACTGCGGCGTGCACTTCTTCAACCCGCCGCGCTATATGCACCTGGTCGAGATCATCCCGACCGAGTTCACCAAGCCCGAGATCAGCGATCAGCTGGAAGGCTTCCTGACCACCACCCTGGGCAAGGGCGTGGTCCGCGCCAAGGATACGCCGAACTTCATCGCCAACCGCGTTGGCGTGTTCGGCATCCTGGCCATCGTGCACGAAGCCGAAAAATTCGGCCTGTCCGTGGACGTTGTCGATGACTTGACGGGCGCCAAGCTGGGCCGCGCCAAGTCGGGCACCTTCCGCACGGCGGACGTGGTCGGCCTGGACACCATGGGCCATGTGATCAAGACCATGCAGGACTACCTGCCGAACGATCCGTTCGCTGCCGTCTACAAGACGCCGGCCGTGCTGGCGCAGCTGGTGGAAAAAGGCGCGCTGGGCCAGAAGAGCGGCGCGGGCTTCTACAAGAAAGTCGGCAAGGAGATCCAGCGTCTGGACTTCGCCACCGGTGAATACGTGGCCGGCGGCGCCAAGGCGGCCGACATCATCGCCCGCATCCTGAAGGAAAAGGATCCGGTCAAGAAGATGAAGGCGCTGCGCGAATCGACGAATCCGCAAGGCCAGTTCCTGTGGGCGATCTTCCGCGACGCTTTCCACTACATCGCCATCCACCTGGACACCGTGGCCGACAATGCGCGCGACATCGACTTCGCCATGCGCTGGGGCTTCGGCTGGAACGTCGGCCCGTTTGAAACGTGGCAGGCATCGAACTGGCTGCAGGTGGCCAACTGGGTCAAGGAAGACATCGATGCCGGCCACGCGCTGTGCAATGCGCCGCTGCCAGCCTGGGTCTTCGAAGGTCCGGTCGCTGAAAAAGGCGGCGTGCACACGCCGGAAGGTTCGTACTCCGCCGTGTCGAACAGCTTCGTGCCGCGTTCGACCCTGTCCGTGTATGACCGCCAGCCATTCCGCGCGCCCGTCCTGGGCAGCGGCGCCATCGACGGCAAGACGGCCGGCACCACCGTCTTCGAAGACGAATCCGTGCGCGTCTGGCATACGGGCGACGATGTGCTGGTCATCTCGTTCAAGACGAAGATGCACGTGATCGGCGAAGGCGTGATCAATGGCCTGAAACTGGCATTGGCCGAAGCCGAGAAGAACTTCAAGGGCCTGGTGATCTGGCACGCCGACGCAGCCGAAGGCGGCGCCTTCTCGGCCGGCGCCGACCTGCAATCGGCCCTGCCGGCATTCATGCAAGGCGGCGTGAAAGCCGTCGATCCGATCATCGCCGAACTGCAGAACACCTTCATGTCGCTGAAATACGCGAACGTGCCGGTGATCGCCGCGGTGGCCGGCCTGGCATTGGGCGGCGGTTGCGAACTGGCGCTGCATGCGTCGAAGCGCGTGGCCTCGATCGAATCGTACATCGGCCTGGTGGAAGTGGGCGTGGGCCTGATTCCAGCCGGCGGCGGCTTGAAGGAAGCGGCGCAGCGCGCCTACAAGGAAGCCAAGGGCAACGACATCCTGCAATTCCTGAAAACGGGCTTCACCAATGCAGCCACCGCCAACGTGTCGAAATCGGCGCTGGAAGCCAAAAAAATGGGCTACCTGAAGGAAGACGACGTGATCGTGTTCAACGCCTACGAGCTGCTGCACGTGGCCAAGGTCGAAGCGCGCGCCATGTTCGACGCGGGCTTCCGTCCGCAACTGCCGTCGCTGATCCAGGTGACGGGCCGTTACGGTTGGGGCACCATCAAGGCGCAGCTGGTCAACATGCGCGACGGCGGCTTCATTTCGGCGCACGATTTCAAGCTGGGCGAGATGATCGCCGAGATCGTATCGGGCGGCGACGTGGACCAGGGCAGTTTCGTCAGCGAACAGTGGCTGCTGGATATGGAACGCAAGGCATTCCTGGAGCTGTTGAACCATCCGAAAACCCAGGAACGGATCATGGGCATGATGCAGACCGGTAAGCCGGTACGCAACTAAGCCTGGCGTCGATGAAGATCCTGCCGTTGGTATTTAAAGTATTACTGCGCGTGAGGCCAAGCATGGTGTATGACCGTATCAAACAACAGATGATGGACACCTTGCCCTTCGTGCGGCTGCTGGGGATCAGCATCGACGACATCGGCGCCGGCACCTCGAAGGTGTCGATGCCGGAAGATCCAAAACTGAATAATCACCTGGGCACGCAGCATGCGGGTGCCTTGTTTACCCTGGCCGAAACGGCTTCCGGCGCGGCCATGGCTGGCGGCTTCGCCGAGCTGATACTGGGCTTGCGCCCGGTGGCCAAGGAGTCGCGCATCCAGTACCAGAAGGTGGCCCGGGGCGCGACGCGCGCCGAAGGCCGGGTACCGGGCGACCTGGCTGCCTTGAAGGCGCAGCTGGCGCAGGATGGCAAGGTGGCGTTTCCCGTGGAAGTCGATATCTTCGACTCCGAAGGCACGCTGGCGGCACAGGTGACGGTGGACTGGTATTTGTCGCAGAAGCGATAAGCCTCTATCCCGGACATTCGACAGAACACGAACCTCGTTCAACATCTTTGAAAGCATAAAATGAGCAAACAACTTCAAGACGCCTACATCGTCTCTGCAACCCGCACCCCGATCGGCAAGGCGCCGCGCGGCATGTTCAAGAACACCCGCCCGGACGACCTGCTGGTGCGCGTGCTGCAATCGGCCCTGGCGCAAGCGCCTGGCCTCGACCCTGCGTTGATCACTGACGCCATCATCGGCTGCTCGTTCCCGGAAGCGGAGCAGGGCTTCAATATCGCGCGTAACTCGGTGCTGCTGGCCGGCTTGCCGAAAACCGTCGGCGGCGTCACCGTCAACCGCTACTGCGCTTCGGGCATCACGGCCATTGCCATGGCGGCCGACCGCATCCGCGTGGGCGAAGCCGACGTGATGATCGCCGGCGGCATCGAATCGATGTCGATGGTGCCGATGATGGGCCACCACCCATCGATGAACCTGGACATGTTCAGCGACGAGAATATCGGCATGGCTTACGGCATGGGCTTGACGGCCGAAAAAGTGGCGCAGCAATGGAAAGTGTCGCGCGAACAGCAGGACGCGTTCTCCGTTGAATCGCACCGCCGCGCCATCGCCGCGCAGCAAGCCGGTTTCTTCAAGGCGGAAACGACGCCAGTGGAAATCATCACGCGCACGCCGAACCTGGCTACCGGTCAGGTCGACGTGAGCCGCCGTACCGTCGACACGGACGAAGGCGCGCGCGCCGATTCGTCGATGGAGTCGCTGGCCAAGCTGAAGCCTGTCTTCGCCGCCAACGGCAGCGTGACCGCTGCCAACAGCTCGCAGATGTCCGACGGCGCCGGCGCGCTGCTGATCGTCAGCGAAAAAATCCTGCGCGAGCATAACCTGACTCCGCTGGCGAAATTCTCCTCGTTCGCCGTGCGCGGCGTGCCGCCTGAAATCATGGGCATCGGTCCGAAATTCGCCATTCCAGCAGCGTGCGCCGCCGCCGGCATCACGCAAGACCAGCTGGACTGGATCGAGCTGAACGAAGCGTTTGCGGCACAGGCACTGGCCGTCATCGGCGACCTGGGCCTGGACCCGGCAAAAGTCAACCCGATGGGCGGTGCGATCGCCCTGGGCCACCCGCTGGGCGCCACCGGTGCCATTCGCGCCGCCACCGTGATCCACGCGCTGCAGCGCACCAAGCAGAAGTACGGCATGGTCACGATGTGCGTGGGCGCCGGCATGGGCGCGGCCGGAATTTTTGAACGCGTATAAGTCTGGCTGAGTAAAGCAATAAAACAGGGCGCTGTGGGATGACTCCGGCGCCCTTTATCTTTTTGGAGACGACATGGATATTTTGTGCAGCAAGAGCGAGGGCATCCTGACCCTGGAATTCAACCGCCTGGAACGCAAGAATGCGATCACGGGCGCCATGTACCAGACCCTGGCCGATGCGCTGGTGGCGGCCGAGACGGATGATGAAGTACGCGCCATCCTGATCTGCGGCAAGCGCGAGATTTTTACGGCAGGTAACGACCTCGATGACTTCATGAAGACGGCGCGCCCGAAGGATGGTTCGCTCGACCATGACCGTCCCGTGTTCCAGTTCATGCGCGCCCTGTACGGCAGCAGCAAGCCCGTGGTGGCAGCCGTGTCCGGCCCGGCCATCGGCATCGGCACCACCTTGCTGATGCACTGCGACCTGGTCTACGCGGCAGACAACGCCAGCTTCTCGATGCCGTTCACGCAACTGGGCCTGTGCCCGGAATTCGGCTCCAGCCTGCTGCTCACCCAATTGGCCGGCTACCCGCGCGCGGCGGAAAAGCTGATGCTGGGCGAAGCGTTCCCGGCCAGCGAAGCGCTGGAAATGGGCCTGGTGTCGAAGGTCGTGCCCCTGTATGACTTGATGACCTTCGCGCAAGGCCAGGCGGCCAAGCTGGTGGCCCTGCCGGCCGCCTCGATCCGCGCCACCAAGCGCCTGATGAAGCAAAGCCGCATGGAACCGATGAAGGCGGCCATCGCCGACGAAAACAAACTGTTCAGCGCCATGCTGGGCGGCGCCGAAGCGAAGGAAGCGTTTACGGCCTTCTTTGAAAAGAGGAAGCCGGATTTCAAGAAGTTTGCCTAAGCTGGCTGGCCGACTGCGGCTGCCGGGGTCAGACCCCCGCGCCCTCTGGCGCAAGCCTCTGCATTAGCGGCCTTGAGGGTCCGACCCCAGAATTTGTTTCTGGGTTTACTTTATTCTAGACGACTGGTCTAATTGTGCTACAATACCTCGCATGAAAGCTGAATACACCGACGTGCGCCAGCACATTATCGACCAGGGCAAGGCCATCATCACGCGCAAGGGCTTTGCCGGCGTGGGACTGAACGAGATCTTGTCGGCCGCCGACGTGCCCAAGGGCTCGTTCTACCATTACTTCAAGTCCAAGGAATTGTTTGGCGAAGCGATGCTGGAAGATTACGTCACCGGCTACCTGGACGAAATGGAGCTCGTGCTGGGCCAGCCCGGCCAGAACGCGGCGCAATCGCTGATGGCGTATTGGGCCAGCTGGACGAGCGAGAGCCTCGATGGCAGCGGCTGCGACTGCCGTTGCCTGGTGGTCAAGCTCAGCAGCGAAGTGGCGGACATGTCGGAACCGATGCGCGTGGCGCTGCTCGATGGCACCCACCGCATCATCGCCAGGCTGGCGCTGGCCATCGCGCGGGGCAGGGTGGACGACTCGCTGCCATCGGTGGCTGATCCGGCGCAGATGGCTGCCACCTTGTATCAGCTGTGGCTGGGCGCGGCGATGCTGACCAAGCTGCGGCGCGACGCCAGCGCCCTGCAAACTGCCTGGCGGGCGACCCTGGCGATGTTGCAGCTGCCGCCGGACTAATGGGCGGGCGCCAGGTACGCGGATGAGATTCGTCCGCGTTTTTTTGAACTGCATTCTAGACGACCAGTCTAATAACAAGGAACGACATCATGAAAAATTTTGAATTCCATAACCCGACCCGTATCGTCTTCGGTCTTGATACCGTCGCCAAATTGTCCACGCTGGTGCCGCCCGATGCGCGCGTGCTGATTTTGTACGGCGGCGCCAGCGCGGAAAAGACCGGCACTCTGGCCGAGGTACGCGCCGCGCTGGGCCAGCGCAGCGTGCAGGAGTTTGGCGGCATCGAACCCAATCCCAGCTATGAAACCCTGATGCGCGCCGTGGCCCAGGTGCGCAATGAAAAGCTGGACTTCCTGCTGGCCGTCGGTGGCGGCTCGGTGATCGATGGCACCAAGTTCGTCGCCGCCGCCGCCCTGTACGACGGCGAGCCGTGGGAAATCGCCGAGCGCGGCGGCGCCAATGTGCAGCGCGCCCTGCCGTTTGGCACGGTACTGACCTTGCCGGCCACGGGGTCGGAAATGAACAGCGGCGGCGTGGTGACGAAAAAAGCCACGCATGACAAGCTGAGTTTTCGCAACCCGCTGCTGTATCCGCAATTTTCCGTACTCGACCCCAGCAAAACGTTTACCTTGCCGGCCACGCAGGTGGCCAACGGCCTGGTCGACGCCTTTGTGCACACCACGGAGCAGTATCTGACCTATCCGGTGCAGGCGAAGGTGCAGGACCGCTTTGCCGAAGGCTTGCTGCAGACCCTGGTCGAGATCGCGCCGCAGGCCGTCGCATCGCCCGACGATTACGCCACCCGCGCCAACCTGATGTGGACCGCCACCCTGGCGCTGAATGGCCTGATCGGCGCCGGCGTGCCGCAGGACTGGGCCACCCACATGATCGGTCACGAACTGACGGCCCTGTACGACATCGACCATGCGCGCACCCTGGCCCTGGTGCTGCCCGCGCTGCTGGACGTGCAGCGTGAGCAGAAACGCGGCAAATTGCTACAGTATGGCGAGCGTGTCTGGAACATCACGGAGGGCAGCGACGACGAGCGCATAACCGCGGCCATCGCCCGCACCCGCGCCTTCTTTGAAGGGCTGGGCATCCCGACCCGTTTATCGGCCTATCAGCTGGGCCAGGAAGCGGTGGAAGCGGTACTGACGCAATTGGAAGCACATGGCATGACCTCCCTCGGCGAACACCGCGATATCGACCTCGCGCGCAGCCGCCGTATCCTCGAAGCAGCACTGTAACCCTGACATAAAAGGAAGCAACATGAATATCCTGATGGTACTCACCTCGCACGACAAACTCGGTAACACCGGCAAGAAAACCGGTTTCTGGCTGGAAGAATTCGCCGCGCCCTACTATGCGCTGCAGGAAGCGGGCGCGAAGCTGACGGTCGTTTCGCCGCTGGGCGGCCAGCCGCCGCTGGACCCGAAAAGCGACGAGCCGGATTCGCAAACGGATGCCACGCGCCGCTTCAAGCAGGACGCCGATGCGCAAGCCGTGCTGGCCAACACGGGCAAGCTGGCCGACGTGAAGGCAGCTGACTTTGACGCCGTGTTCTATCCGGGCGGCCATGGCCCGCTGTGGGACCTGGCCGAAGATCCGCACTCGATCGCGCTGATCGAACAGATGATCGCCGCCGGCAAGCCGGTCGCCGCCGTCTGCCATGCGCCCGGCGTGCTGCGTCACGTGAAGGCAACCGACGGTACGCCGCTGGTGCGCGGCAAGCAGGTGACGGGCTTTACGAATACCGAGGAAGACGCCGTCGGCTTGAGCGCGATCGTGCCTTTCCTGGTCGAGGACATGCTGAAGGAAAACGGCGGCGTCTACTCGAAGCTGGGCGACTGG
Source organism: Janthinobacterium sp. PLB04 (assembly GCF_021165895.1). NCBI lineage: Bacteria > Pseudomonadati > Pseudomonadota > Betaproteobacteria > Burkholderiales > Oxalobacteraceae > Janthinobacterium > Janthinobacterium sp. PLB04. The sequence goes on from NZ_CP088968.1 coordinate 853,221, forward strand.
CAGCCGTATGCCGTCACCGATGGCGTGCTGGTCACGGGCCAGAATCCCGCGTCGTCGGAAGCGGCCGCGCAGGCGCTGCTCAAGCTGCTGGCCTGATGCCAGGCTAGTTCCGGGCGGCCATGCCCGCCAGGATCAGGCCGACCGAAGCATGCCAGGCTGTGTCGCTGGCGGGCCTGCCCGCCAGCGCATAGCCGTGCAGGAAATCGACAAGCGCATCGCGCCCGCGCAGACGGGTTTTCTTGTCCAGGTCGAGGCTCTCCACAGCCAGCTCGAACAGTGCCGTGAACCGCTCGGCCACATCGGCTTGCGCCACCAGTCCGCGCGCCATCAGGCGCACGAAATACGGCGTGGCGCTGACCAGCTCCAGGTATAGCGCGCACAGCGCGAGCACACGCCGTGGTGCCGCCTGGCGCCGCGTAAACGGCGGCTGGCACGGATCGAGCGCGGCAAAACGCTGCACCATCAACGCTTGCAATAATTCCTCTTTTCCCGCGTAGTAGTGATACAGGGCCATGGCGTCGACGCCCAGGCTTTGCGCCAGCGCACGCATGGAAAACGCTTCGCCCTTTTCTTCCAGCAGGGCCAGGGCCGCTTGCAGGATGCTGGCGTTATCCAGTGCGGGGAGGGCGCGGCGCGGACGCCCGGCGCGGCGCACGGCAGATCCGATGACTTGAAGTTTTGTGGTTTTCATGGGCATAATTCTACACCGTAGAATTAAATGAAAGCACACCCATGAAAAAAACTTCTGTCAGCGTTTTTCTCGGCATCAGCATCGACGGCTGCATCGCCGGAGAAAATGGAGACTTGTCCTGGCTGGCCGAACTGGCCCCCGACTCGCCCGACGCCACCGGCTACACGGCATTGATGGATCAAGTCGATACCCTGGTGATCGGCCGCACCACGTATGACGCTGTGCTGGGCTTCGAGCCGTGGCCATATGCGGGCAAGCGCGTGGTGGTACTCAGCCACCGAGACTTCGCGCCGCGCCATGGCGAGCAGCGCCGCGAAGGCAGCGTGCGGACAGTGCTGGAGGGGTTGGCAGAGGAGGGCTGCCGCCACGTGTATCTCGATGGCGGCGCCGTCATCCGTGCCGGCTTGCGCGAAGGCGCCATCGACAGCCTGACCTTGTCCGTGCTGCCCGTGGTGCTGGGCAGGGGCGTGCGCCTGTTCGAGGATGGCTTGCCGCGCAGCGACTGGCGCCTGGACGGCACGCGCCAGCTGCCCAGCGGCGTGGTGCAGTTGCGCTATCGGAAAAATTAAACCGCGCTGGAGAGGTCGATGATGAAGCCGGAATCGTAGCGTTCATTCTCCGGCGTGCCATCGGGCCGCTTGTAGCCGCAGGGGTTGCAGACCACGCGGCAGTCCTGGACGTGGTAGTCGAGCGAAGCGTGCATGTGGCCATGCACCCACAGGTCCGCCTGCGCCACCAGCGCGTCCAGCTGCGAGGCGAAGGCGGGCGAGCCCAGGTTCGTCGCGTACTGCTCTTCCACCGACAGCATCGAGGGCGCCATGTGCGTGATGACGACGGTCTTGCCATCGAAGGGTTGCGCCATTTGCCGCTCCAGCCAGGCGCGGTGCTGCGCGTGCAGCTGCGCCGTGTCGGCCGCGCACAAGAGACGCGGCGTGTCGCCGCCTGTGCTGATGCGCTTGTAGTCGGGCATGTAGCTTTGCGCCGCGTTCAAGGCTTCGTCCCGGCGCTCCGCGCCGAACAGCAGAAAATCCGTCCACAGCGTGACGCCGAGGAAGCGCACGCCGTTGAGTACCACGGCATCGCCGTCGAGCAGGCGGATGCTGGCGCCCTGCGCATTGGCGCTGGCGCAGGCGTCGCGCACGGCATCCTGCATGTATTCCAGCTGATGCCCATAGCCCTCGTGATTGCCGTGCACGTACAGCACGGGCAGGGAGCCGAAGGTGCGCGCGGCCCAGGCGATGGCATTGCTGCCCGTATCGATGTCGCCGGCCAGGATCACCACGTCGGGTCGGCAGGCGGCAAGATCGATGGCGGGCGTGTCTTCGCCCCAGACTTCCAGGTGCAGGTCGGACAGGATCAGCAAACGCATGGCAGGAGGCGCGGCGAGGCGCACGGCAGTCAATGGGCCTCTATCGTAGCGCATGTCGCTGCGTCCGTCTGCTTGACCGCGCGAGGGTAGCGACGTTACCCTGTGGCATCGATTACCGCACACTCATTACTGGAGCCGCATGCCGCCTTTCTTCTTTCCCAAGACCCTGCTCAGTATCGCGCTGGCCGCCATGGCGCTGCCGTTTGCCGCGCATGCCGCCACGCCCGCCGTCGATCCCTTGACGCAGCCGATCGCCTCGCCGTATGCGGCGCAGTGGAACCGTCCGCAGCAACCGGCGCGCATCCACGGCGACACGTATTATGTGGGCGTGGGCGGCTTGAGCGTGGTGCTGATCGACACGCGCGAAGGCTTGATCCTTATCGATGGCGCGCTGCCGCAATCGGTGGCCGCCATCAAGGAACATATCCTCGAGCTGGGCTTTCGCCTGGAAGACATCAAGTTCATCCTGAATACGGAAGCGCATTTCGACCATTCGGGCGGCATCGCCGCCCTGGCCCGCGACAGCGGCGCGCAAGTGATCGCCAGCCCGCTCGGTGCGCAGGCGCTGCGCGCGGGATCGGTGCTCGCCATGGACCCGCAAGCTGGCGAAATCGATCCCATGCCCGCCGTGGAGAATGTGCGCGAGATCGCCGATGGCGAAACCCTGCAGCTGGGCGACGTGACCATCACGGCGCGCTACACGCCCGGCCATACGCCGGGCAGCACCAGCTGGACCTGGGTGTCGTGCGAGGATGCGGAGCGCAAGGAATGCCTGAGCGTGGTCTTCGGCGCGAGCCTCACGCCGGTGGCGGCCGACGATTTTCACTACCTGGGCGATGAACGCCATGCGGACCTGACGCCGGCCTTCCGCCGCGTCATGCAGGACTTTGCCCGGCTGCCGTGCGACATCCTGATCTCGGCCCACCCCGACCACTCCGGCGGCGACCAGAAGCTGACGCAATTGCTGGAAGGCGTCACGCCGAATCCCTTCATCGATGCGCAGGCGTGCAGCCGTTACGCTGCCAAAAATGAAGCCAAGCTCGATGCCCGCATAGCGAAAGAAAAAGCGGCTGCGACAAAATAACAACGTTGGCGTCTTCGCCATGAAAAGCGGTTGACGCACTGCAGCATAAGGTGCAGAATCGTCGTCCGCAGTTCAGATTAACCAGATAAAAGAAAGGAAACCCATGTTCGAGCAGGCTGGCAGCAAGTACGACCACTAGCCCCGTGCATGACGCTCGGGGCCATCGGCACATTGCCGATCCCGAGCCGGTGTCCTTCAAACCCCGGTGAGGAAACTCGCCGGGGTTTTTTGTTTCATAGGGGCCCCGGCATAACGACAAGACCAAGGAATACGTTATGCCCATCCATCAGACATTGCACGGCACCTATGTGCCCGTGCATATTTTTACCGACGATATCGACGCGCAGGCGCTGCGCCAGTTGCACAATATTGCCAGCCTGCCCATCGTCCATCCGCATGTGGCGGCCATGCCTGACGTGCATGCCGGCATCGGCGCCACCGTCGGCAGTGTGATTCCCACGCGCGGCGCCATCATCCCGTCCGCCGTCGGCGTCGACATCGGCTGCGGCATGAATGCCGTGCGCACGACCCTGACAGCCAGCGACCTGCCCGACAACCTGGCGCGCCTGCGCAGCGCCATCGAAGCGGAAGTACCTGTCGGCTTCGAGCAGCACGAATGGAGCCGTGTGCAAGGCTCGCGCCAGGCGCGCGCCGTGCGGCCCCTCGGCGACCGCCTGGCGCACATCGTCGAGCGTCACCGCGGCATTGCCAAGATGCTGCGCCAGTTCGAGCGCACGTGGATCTGCCAGGCAGGCACCCTGGGCGGCGGCAATCACTTCATCGAAATCTGCCTTGACGAGGAACAGCGCGTGTGGATCATGCTGCATTCTGGTTCGCGCGGCATCGGCAACGTGATTGGCCGTTACTTCATCGCTGCTGCGCAGAAGGACATGCGGCGCCACCAGCTGCAGCTGCCGGACGCCGACCTGGCGTACCTCAGCGAAGGTTCCACGGTCTTCGACGACTACGTGGAGGCGGTGGACTGGGCGCAGGATTATGCGCTGCTCAACCGCAGTGAAATGATGCGCCGCGTGCTCGACGCGCTGGCGAAGCATGCACCGCCGTTCCGGCTTGATGGCGAAGCGATCAACTGCCATCACAACTACATTGCGCGCGAAACGTATGGCAATGAGGATTTGTATGTGACGCGCAAGGGCGCCATTTCAGCGCGACAGGGCGAGCTGGGCATCATCCCCGGCAGCATGGGGGCACGCAGCTTCATCGTGCGCGGCAAGGGCAATCCGGAATCGTTCTGTTCCTGCTCGCACGGGGCGGGGCGCAGCATGAGTCGCAGCGAGGCGAAGCGCCGCTTCAACCGCTTCGACCTCGCCGAGCAGACGGCCGGCATCGAGTGCCGCAAGGATGGCGGCGTGGTCGACGAGATCCCGGCCGCCTATAAAAATATCGACGCCGTCATGGCGCACCAGAGCGACCTGGTGGAAGTGGTGCATACCTTGCGCCAGGTCGTCTGCATCAAGGGCTGAAAGGAGAAACCATGAAGATCAAAGTGAAAGCCACGCCCAAGCCGCGCAATCCGCTGGTGGCAGCCGCCAGGCTGCGCGGCGGCGCCGGCGCGCACCAGTCGGTAGCGTCGCCGCGCGCGGCACGCCGGGCCGGCAAGCACCGCCTGCAGCAATTGCTGGCGGGGCGCCTGAAGGCCGAGGACTAGGGCGTGCCCAGTTCGACGATGAAGTTCGGGTTGAACTGGGGATTTTGCGGCGTGCCGCTGCGCGTCTTGTAGCCGCAGGGGTTGGATACGACGCGGCACTGGCCGATGCGGTAGTCGCGCGAGGCGTGGATGTGGCCATGCACCCACAGGTCCGCCTGCGCGGCCAGCTCGTCCAGGCGCGAGGCATAGGCGGGCGAACACCCTTCGTTGCCGTAGGCATCATCGACCGAAAGCAGCGACGGCGCCATGTGGCTGATGACGACGGTAGCGCCATGGAATGGCTGCGCCAGTTCGCGCGCCAGCCAGGCTTTTTGCTGCGCGTGGAACATGGCCGTGTCGGCCGCGCGCAGCTTGCGAAAGCCCATGCCGGCCAGGCGGATGCGCTTGTAGTCGTTCATGACGGCTTCCGCGTCGCGCATGGCCGACTGGCGCGTATCGTCACCCAGCAGGCGGAAATCCGTCCACAGGGTGGCGCCCAGGAAGCGCACGGCGTTGCCAGCCTTGTCGGTGATGACGTGGGTATCGGCGTCGAGAAAATGCACGTTGTCCGTGGCCGCACAGAGCGCGCGCAGCTCCTGGCGCACCTTGTCGAGGTGGTGGCCATAGCCTTCGTGGTTGCCATGCACGTACAGCACGGGTAGGCCCGCGAATGTACTGGCGGCCCAGGCGACGGCGCGGGCGCCCGTGTCGATGTCGCCGGCCAGGATCACGGCGTCGGGGCAGCTGAGCGCGAGGTCGCCCTGCGGCGCTTCGTCGCGCCATAACTCGTGGTGCAGGTCCGACAAAATCAATAAACGCATGCGGTATCCAGGCAATTGGAGGGTATGCCATCGTACCTGAAAACCCTCACTCTTCCTCCAGCGCGGCGAAGCTGTGCGCCAGGTAGTCGATCAGCGTACGCACGGCCGGCAGCAGGCCGCGCCGCGACGGGAAAACGGCGTGGATGATTTCGCGCTGCGGCCGCCACTGCTCCATCAGCGGCAGCAGGCTGCCATCGGCCACCTGTTCGGTGATCATCATGGTCGGCAGCTGCACCACGCCCACGCCGGCCACGGCCGCATCGCGCAGGGTCAGCATGTCGCCCGTGACGAAGCGCGGCACGTGGCGCAACTGGGCGCGCGCGCCATCGGGGCCGTACAAATCCCACTGGTAGTGCTGTTGCGGCGTGCCCAGGGCCAGGCTGGGCCAGTCGGCCAGGTCGGCCGGCGCCTTCGGCACGGGCGCGCCGGCGAACAGCAGCGGACTGCCCACCATGCACTGGCTGCGTTCGGCCAGCACGCGCAGCACCAGGTCGCTGTCGGGCAGCGGCGGCGGACGCACGCGGATGGCCATGTCGATGCCTTCGGCTACCAGGTCGACGCGGCGGTTGCTCGCTTCCAGCAGCAGCGTGACCTGCGGATGTTCGCGCATGAAGCCGGCCAGCATGGGCGCGACCAGGGAGTGCAGCAGGGCGATGGGACAGGACAGGCGCACCGTGCCCCGTGGCGCGGCCCGCGTCAGTTCGATCGCTTCCTGCGCCGCCTCCGCTTCCACCAGCATGGCCTTGCAATGCTCGTAAAACGTCTGGCCCACGTCGGTGACGGAAAAGTGGCGCGTCGTGCGCTGCAGCAGGCGCGCGCCGAGGCGCTCTTCCAGCAGGGCGATGCGCCGGCTCAGTTTTGATTTCGGCATGCCCAGCGCGCGCCCGGCCGGCGCGAAGCCGCCATGGTCGACCACCTGCACAAAGTAATACAAGTCATTCAAGTCCTGCATGCCATCTCCTTGATCGTTCTATTTTTGGAACGCTGATGGCATATTTTACCGTCTACCGGCTTCATCGTTGCAAGCGTATTCTGTCTTCATCGTAATGCAAACCCCAACAGGAGATCGAGATGAACACAGTCACAGGTATCTACAGCGCACCCCGCCAGCACTGGGTCGGCGACGGTTTCCCCGTGCGCTCGATGTTTTCGTATAACGGCCATGGCAAGCAGCTGAGCCCCTTCCTGCTGCTCGACTATGCCGGCCCTGCCGAATTTGCCCCCGGCACCCGTCCGCCCGGCGTCGGTTCGCACCCGCACCGCGGCTTTGAAACGGTGACCATCGTCTACAAGGGCGAAGTGGCGCACCGCGATTCGACGGGCCAGGGCGGCGTGATCGGCCCCGGCGACGTGCAATGGATGACGGCTGGCGCCGGCATCCTGCATGAAGAGTTTCACTCGCCTGCCTTCACGCAGTCGGGCGGCACCCTGGAAATGGTGCAGCTGTGGGTGAACCTGCCGGCCAAAAACAAGATGATGGCGCCCGGCTACCAGGCCATCACCGGCGACACGATTCCCACGGTGGCGCTGCCGGACGATGCCGGTTCGTTGCGCGTGATCGCCGGCGACTTCGACGGCCCGCATGGCCCGGCCCGCACGTTTTCGCCGATGCAGGTGTGGGACATGCGCCTGGCTCAGGGCAAGCTGACGGAGCTGCCCGTGACGAGGGGGTGGAGCACGGCGCTGATCGTCCTGCACGGCACGGTGCTGGTCAATGGCGAGAGCGTGGTGCGCGAAGCGCAGATGGCGCTGTTCGAGCGCGATGGCGACAGCATCACCATCGAAGCGAACAACGACGCCGTGGTTCTGCTGCTGAGCGGCGAGCCGATCGACGAACCCATCGTCGGCCACGGTCCGTTCGTCATGAACAGCGAAGCGGAAATCGTGCAGGCATTCGAGGATTTCAACAGCGGCCGCTTCGCCCGTATCGCGCCGTAATGTGCGTCATTAATTTGTGCAGTACCCATGCCGCATCCCGCGGCATGGTTTTTTGAGGAGACCACCATGAGCACCCCCGCCAACTTCCAAGGTTTGCCACCGATGATCGATCCCGACGACGCCGTCATGCTGCTGATCGACCACCAGAGCGGCTTGTTCCAGCTGGTGCGCGACATCGAGCAGCACGTGCTGCGCGGCCACGTCACGGCGCTGGCCAAGCTGTCGCGCCTGGCCAACATGCCGACGTTTACCACCGCTTCCGTGCCGGACGGCCCGAACGGCCCATTGATCCCGGAAATCCACCATTTCAACCCGGACGCCGTCTACATCCCGCGCACGGGCCAGATCAACGCCTGGGACAATCCGGCCTGGGTCGACGCCATCGAAAAGACGGGCCGCAAGACCCTGCTGATCGCCGGCACGCTCACCAGCGTGTGCATGGCTTTTCCCACCATCAGCGCGCTGGCGGCCGGCTACAAGGTGTTTGCCATCATCGACGCCTCGGGCAACTGGTCGAAGATGGCCACCGATATCACCATGGCGCGCGTGACGCAGGCGGGCGCCGTGCCGATCGACACGTATGCCGTGCTGGCTGAAGTGATGAGCACCTGGAACCGCGCCGACGCGATGGAATTCGCCGCCATCATGACCGACCATATCGTGCCGCCGTACCGCGCCCTGATCGAAAGCTACGACAAGGCGCAGGGCGTGCAAAAGAATGGCCGCGAAACGAAACTGGAAATCCTCGAGGCGGCATCGAAGGGCTGACCTCCGCTACGGTGCTTCGTAGCTGTTGCGTATCGCCGCCAGCACGCCGCGCTGTTCCAGGTGCGTGATGGCGGCGTTCAGGCGCGCCAGGTCGGCGGCGCTGGTCGTGCGCGCATTGAGCATCAGGTGCACGGGGGCGCGCAGGGCCAGGAAGGGCAGGGCGTTCAAGGCGACGCCCTGCAGGCGCGCTTCGTGGCGCACGGCCAGCACATCGCCCAGCAGCAGGTCGGCGCGGCCCGCATCGAGCATGCGCACGCCTTGCTGGAAGCTGCCGAACGCATTCAGGCGGCCGGCCTTTTCCAGCACCGGCCGGGCCGCCGCGTACTGCGCGCCATACCAGCCCACTTTGGGCGCCAGCAAGGTCGCATTGCCGCGCGCGAGCTGCGCGAAGCTGGCGATCTGGCGCTGGCTGGCGGGCGCGCCGGATTTGCTGAAGAGTCCCACGGCTTCGTCGCGATACGGGATGGAAAAGCGCGCATAGGACTGGCGTTCCGGCGTCTCCGAGGCGGCCAGCATCAGGTCCAGTCCCCCTTTCTGGAACAGCAGCTGGCGCCGCGCCGTGGGCAGTTCCGGCAAGGTGACCAGGGTGCAGCGGGCTTGCTTGAAAATGGCTTTCAGCAAATCCAGGTCCAGGCCCGTATAGCGGTCCTGGGCATCGCGGTAGACATACGGCGGCCACTGCTCCAGCGCCATCGTCATGCGGCAAGCCACGGCGGGCAGGGCAGATACGCCGAGCACTGCCGCAAACAGGAGATGGCGCATGCGCATATGGGAGCTTCCCTGGAGTTTCAACTTGATAGTCAATTTGCCAGAATGGCCAGGGAAGTCAAGGGCTGCGGCCGCTGAAGGCCGGCCTGGTTCGCATTTCCTCGATGTTTGCGCGTTTTTTGCCGCTTTCCCCCATGGGTGCCGCCTCCGGCGCGGCGAACACCGTGCAGTGTAATCGGCTATAGTGGCGCGGTGCCACCACTGCCCCGCAAAGGAAGACCGCTTGACTGCCCCGCTCGAGATCGCCGCCAATGTGCTGATGACTGCCTCCATCATCCTGGCTGGACGCAATAATATTCATTCCTGGTGGATCGGCATGGTCGGCTGCGTGCTGTTTGCCGTGCTGTTTTTCCAGGTCAACCTGTACGCCGACGTGATGCTGCAGCTGTTTTTCATCGTCACCTGCGTCATCGGCTGGCTGCAATGGCGGCGCGGCGCCAACGGCAAGCCCTTGCCGATCACGCGCACGGGCTGGCGCAGCCTGGCCTGGGTGGTACCGGCCGGCATCGCCTCCGTGGCGATCTACGGCCTGCTGCTGCACCGCTTTACGAATGCCTACGCGCCCTTCATCGATTCGGCGGTGTTGGTATTTAGCATCATCGCGCAATTCTTGCTGATGAGCCGGCGCATCGAAACCTGGGCTTTCTGGCTGCTGGTCAATACCGTGGCCGTGCCGCTCTACTACAGCCGCGGCCTGCACCTGACGGCCGTGCTGTATGCGGCCTACTGGATCAATGCCCTGATTTCCTGGTACTGGTGGGGCGTGCAGGCACGCCGCGCGGCGGAGGCGCCTGCGGTGATTGCCGACGCTTGATATTGCCATATACCAAGTCCTTAGATTCAAATCATATATACAATCAATTTTTAATTCGTTCACGCGCTAAAGACACCAGGATATAGTGGCCTTTCCCCGCTTACCGGTGTTTTTTATGTTGCGTTTTGCCATTTCTGCCTGTTTTTCCGCCGTCCCGCACCAGCTGACCATGCAATGCATGGCGCAGTGGATGCCGGTGCGTGCCCGTCCACGCATCCCCTAAGTCAATCCATCCATTTCGTTGTCGTTTGCCCGCTGGCCCACCCGGTCCGCGTGCCCCTGCTCGGCCTTTTTTATCGGAAAAAGGCTGCAATCCCAATAAGAGGAAACCATGTTCAAACCACTCGCCATCAGTCTTGCCATCGCCGCCGCCTTTCCTGCCTTCGCCCATGCCGAGGACGAGATGCTGCGTGTTAACGTCACCGGATCGAATATCCGCGTCAGCGAAAAGGAGGGCGCCAGCGCCGTGCAGGTCATCACGGCCAAGGAATTGAAAGCCGGCGGCAAGACCAGCGTGTCGGACGTGCTGCGCGCCATCTCCGCCAATAGCGGCAACAGCTACAACGAACAATATACGGGCAGTTTCTCGGCCGGCACTTCGGGCCTGTCGCTGCGCGGCATCGGCCAGCAAAATACCCTGATCCTCGTGAATGGCCGCCGCGTGGCCAGCTATGCCACGGCGCAGGATTTGCAGCAGACCTTCGTTGACCTGAACAGCCTGCCGATGGCGGCCGTGCAGCGCATCGAGGTGCTCAAGGATGGCGCCTCGTCCGTGTATGGCTCCGACGCCGTGGCCGGCGTGGTCAACATCATCCTGTACAAGGAATTCACGGGCACGGACATCACGGCGCAATGGGGCGGCTCGACGCAAGGCACGGGCCAGCACGAAAAGAGCGCCGCGCTGCAAACGGGTTTCGGCAAGCTCGAGGAAGATGGCTACAGCGTGGTCTTCTCGGTCGATGCCCAGCAGCGCGACAAGCTGCAGCAAAGCGACGTGGCATGGCTGCGCGATGCCGATTACCGGCAGCAGCAGCGCGGCAGCCTGGGCTGGACCGCCACGAATTACGCCGGCAACGATCCCACGAAGACCCTCGGCGGTGTGCGCGGCCCGCTGCAGCTGGTGCCGTACAAGGACATCAATCCCACTGGCAGCGGCCAGGTGCTGGCCTACAATCCGGCGCCGTATAAAACGCTGATCCCGGGCATCCAGCGCATCCACTCGTCGCTGCGCGGCACCCTCAAGCTGAACGCGGACACGGAAGCCTATGTCGACTTGCTGCACAGTTATTCGCGCGCCGACCAGACCTTCAGCGCGCCGCTGACGGTGAACAACGCCACGCGCGTGTGGAACAACAGCACCAAGCTGCTCGATACCATTCCCGTGGTGCTGCCCGTGGGCCATCCGAACAATCCGGGCACGACGCCCTTGCCATTTACCGCCACGCTGTTCGACCTGGGACCGCGCCTGAAGCAGGACCGCGTCACCTTCTACCGCGCGCTGGCCGGCGCCAAGGGCACCTGGGCGGGCTGGGACTGGGATACGGCCGTGGCCCATTCCAGCAGCAAGCTGGAGGAAACGGTGCAGAACTTCGTCAACCGCTATGAATTCCAGAAAGTGCTGGCCGACGGCAGCTACAATTTCTTTGACCAGTCGCAAAACAGCGAAGCCGTGCGCAACCGCCTGCGCCTGTCGACCCTGCGCCCGGCCGAATCGACGCTCGACACGCTCGACTTCTCGGCGGCCAAGGATATCTGGGACCTGCCGGCTGGCCCGCTGGGATTTGCCGCCGGCGCCCAGTGGCGCCGCGAAAAGATGGATTCGCAAACTTCGACGGCCGTGCTGTCGGGCACGGAACTGCGCCCCGCACTCAATATCATCAACGGCTCGCGCAATGTGTCGGCCCTGTTTGCCGAATTCAATGTGCCCGTCGTAAAAGACCTGTCCGTCAATGTGGCGGGACGCGCCGACCATTACAGCGACTTCGGCAATGCGTTTTCGCCCAAGGCCAGCGCGCGCTACCAGGCGGCGCCATGGTTGTTGCTGCGTGGCACCGTTTCACGTGCCTTCCGCGCGCCATCGCTGCCGGAAATCACCGACAGCACGGCCGTCAGCTATACCGGCGTGATCGATGCCCGCGATCCCCTGACGCCGACGCAGTCGCGCGGCGTGACGGTCATGACCATCGCCAATCCGAACCTGCGCCCCGAGCGGTCGAAGAACCTGAACCTGGGCGTGGTGGTGTCGCCCACCAGCAGTTCGAGCATCGGCCTCGATTACTACCGTATCAAGCAGGATGGCGTGATCGGCACGGCCAGCGCCACCACCATCCTCGAGAATGAAAGCACGGCGCCGCAACAGATCACGCGCGGTGCCGATGGGCGCATCACGACCCTGTACCGCCAGTTCCGCAACCAGGGCCAGCGCGAAGTGTCGGGCATCGATATCGACCTGCGCCAGCGCTTCGTCGACAAGGACTGGGGCAAGCTGACCCTGGCCGGCCAGCTGAGCCGCGTGCTGCGCTTTGCCGAACCGCTGTCCGATGGCGCACCGCTGACCGATGGCGCCGGCACCAACTACTTCGGCTCCATCCCGAAATGGCGTGGCGTCACGTCGGCCACCTGGGAGCAGGGCAAGTGGTCGTCCACGCTCACATGGAACTACGTGGGCAGCTATGCGCAGCAGCAGCACCTCGATGAATCGGTGGCTGCCTTCAGCACGTTCGACGTGACCAGCAGTTGGCAAGTCACGCCGGCGGCAAACGTCACCTTCATCGTGCAAAACCTGGCCAACAAGCGCGCGCCCTGGGACTATGCTTCCACCGGCTTTGACTTTACCCAGGCCGATCCGCGTGGACGCGTTGCGGCGCTCAAGCTGAACTACAAGTTCTAACCACTCGCCGCCTGCCGCTGCCCCGTCTGCTCCTGCAGGCGCTGGCGGTAGGCGCTGGGGGGAACGCCCATGCGTTCGCGAAAGGCGGTGGCGAAGTTGCCCGCGTTGTGAAAGCCGATCAGCAGGGCGATATCCTGCACGTCGATGTCCGTCTGCTGCAGCAATTCCACGCCGCGGGCAATGCGCGCTTCGCGGATGAAGGCGAAGACCGTCATGCCCGTTTGCTCGCGGAACATCAGCGTCAGCTTTTCGCGGTAGGTGCCCACGCTGCGGGCGATTTCGGACAGGTTCGGCAGGCTGCCCAGGTTGTCGAGGATCAGCTGTTTGACCGCATTGACGAACACCAGGTCGGGATGCTGCAGCTTGTCGCTGATCGGCGCCGTTGCTGGCAAGGTACTGTTGCTTTTACGCATCAAACCCAGGTGGATATGGATGCGCGCGGCCAGTTCTTCCGGCGTGAACGGCTTCGAAATGTAGTCGACGCCTCCCACCTGCAAGCCCATGATGCGCTCCTTGGCGGCATCGGCGCCGCTGAGAAAGATCACGGGAATCTCTTCCGTTTCGGGATTGGCCTTGAGCAGACGGCATGCCGTGTAGCCATCCATCTCGGGCATGCGCACATCGAGCAGGATCAGGTCGGGATGCGTGGCCAATGCCAGCTGGTAGCCCTGGTAGCCGTTGAAGGCAATGCTGAAACGGTAGGGCTGCTCGCTGAGAAGCTCCATCAGCATGCGCTGCTCGAACGCGGAATCATCCACGATCAAGATGTTTTTTTTGATGGTTTCGCTGGTCAATGGCATGGCATGGATGACTTAACCAAAAAGCAAGTTGTGGCTTATTATGCCTCGCTTTTTCTTTTTTTTCTGCTTTTCTCGTATTTCAAAAGATGTTTCTCCGCGAGAAGAAGCGCGGATTTCCCAGATCGCCAATAATTCATTCATGCATTGATTTTAAGCAATGTCGATTGCCAAAAAATCTGTTTTGCCAATGCTGCAAACAATGCCGGAGTCCCTTGATTCCTGACTCCCGGCGCAAGTATTTTGTCGTCCTGGTTTGCGTGCCCAAGAAAACGCCGGCAATACCGTGACTATCCTCGACGCCCTCCATATTGGCGGGCTCATTAATGATGTTTCATCATCAGGAGGTATCATGTTGCGAGTTATCTTTCCCCGCCTTATCGTTGCTGCCAGCGTGGCTATTGCCGCCACGGCGCTCCTGCCTCGTGGCGCCGACGCAGCCGTGTATCTGAATGGCAGCGCCAGCACCACCTTTGACGTCACCCTGAAAATCATCGCCAATTGCACCATCGCGGCGGCCAATCTCGACTTTGGCCAAAGTCAGGGCGTACTGGCTACTGCCGTGAACGTCAATACGACCGTGAACGTCACCTGCACCAATACCACGCTGTATAACGTGGGCTTGACGGCCGGCTCGGGTACCGGCTCGACCGGCACGACGCGCTATATGAGCGGCACGGGCGGCAACCTGGGGACGGTGCAATTCAATCTGTACCAGACGGCCGGCAGCACCTTGTGGGGCGATACCCAGGGCACGAATACCGTCGGCGGCACCGGCAACGGCTCATCGCAGCCGATCACGGTGTACGGCAATATTCCGCCGCAAGCGACACCGGCCCCCGATACCTACAAGTCGACGATCACGGCTACCGTTTACTTTTAAGCCAGGCGCTGCGTGAAGGCCTGTGCTGCTTCCCTGATGAAAGGCGTGCTGGCATTGCTGGCTTGCTGCGCTGCGGGCGCGCACGGCGCCAGCCTGCAGATTTCGCCGGTGACGCTCAATTTGCGCGCCGCACAGAGTGCGGCCGGCATCAGCCTGCAAAACCTCGGCGACCAGCCCATCTACGGGCAGGTGCGCGTGTTCGTCTGGGATCAGCGCGATGGCGAGGAAACGCTGGCGCCGACGCAGGAACTGGTGGCCAGTCCGCCGATCGTCGAAATCGCCGCCAACAGCCGGCAGACGATCCGCCTGGTGCGTGCCCAGGCTGGCCCTGTCGCGCAGGAAAAGACGTATCGCGTGCTCATCGATGAAGTCAGCCGCGAAGATGAGGCGGGCCGCAGCGGCGTCGATATCCGCCTGCGCTACTCGGTGCCCGTGTTCGTGCTGCCGGCCGGTGCGCCGGGCAAGGAAGTGCTCGACTGGCAAGTGTTCCGCGAACAGGGCGAGTGGATGTTGCGTGTCAAGAACAGCGGCAATTTCCATGCGCAGATCGGTGCGATGACGTTGACGAACCAGGCGGGCAAGGAGTTTGTCATCAGCAAGGGGCTGTTTGGTTATGTCCTGGCGGCACGCATGCGCGTATGGCGCCTGCCCGTTGCCAGGGAGGCTGAACTGGATGGGCCGTTGAGTATTGCGGTAAATGTGAATGCCAAGGCACTCATTGCCAAGAATTCGACACCTTGAACATGGCTGCCATGACGGGCCGGCTTGCTGCGCGCCTTGGGCGCAAGCGGCGAAACCATGAAATGCGTCCTGGCATCCTTGCTGCTGCTGGCCATGGCACCGCTGGCCAGGGCCGATGCGGCGGCCGTGACGGGCGCCGATCCGGGCCCCGCCAGCTTGCCCAGCGATCCGGCGGCGCCGAATGAACTGTATCTGGAGGTCACTGTGAATGCTGAGTCAACCGGGCTGATCTTGCGCTTTACCCAGGTGGGCAAAGGCTTGCGCAGCAGTGTGGCGAACCTGCAGCAGCTGGGGCTGGACCCGGCGCGCCTGGGCGCATCCGGTCAGGCCGAGGTCGCGCTCGATGCGATTCCCGGACTTCGCTATGACTATGATGCGGCGCGCCAGAGCGTGTCGCTGCAGGTGGCGGACGACTTGCGCTCGCCTTACCGCATCAGCGCGCGCACGACGGCGCAGACGCCACCATCGCGCGTCACGCCCGGCGCCGTGCTCAATTACGAAGCGTATGCGGAGCTGGGCCAGACGCGGCGCGCCGCCATCTTCAACGATTTGCGTTATTTTAATGACAGCGGCGTCTTCAGTAATACCGGCACCTTGAACCTGGGGTCGGACCAGCGCAAATACATGCGCTTTGACACCTTCTGGAGCCACGCGGACACCGAGACCTTGCAAACGTGGCAGGTGGGCGACCTGATTTCCTCGTCGCTCAGCTGGAGCCGCGCCGTGCGTGTCGGCGGCGTGCAGTGGCGCAAGAATTTCCAGCTGCGCCCTGACCTGCTGACCTTTCCTGTCGCCTCCGTCGATGGCACGGCGCTCGTGCCTTCGTCGCTGAGCCTGTATGTCAACGGCGTGCAGCAATATGCTGCCAGCGTGCCCAGCGGTCCATTTGTGCTGAACCAGGTGGCCGGCATCAATGGCGCAGGGCAAGCCACCATCATCACGCGCGATGCGCTGGGGCGCAGCGTGACGACCGTGCTGCCCCTGTATGTCGATACGCGCATGCTGGCCGGCGGCTTGAGCGATTACTCGGTCGAGGCGGGCGCCGTGCGGCGCGACTATGGCCGCCGCCTGTTCGGCTATGAACGGCAACTGGTCGCCAGCGCTTCGGGCCGCCACGGCGTCAGCGACAATTTGACGATTGAAGGCCATGCGGAACTGGCCGCCGGCCTGTATCAGGCGGGGGCGGGCGCACTGGTGCGGCTGGGCCAGGCGGGCGTGCTCAACGGTTCGCTGTCGGCCAGCGCCGGCCGCAGCCGTGGCGTGCAGCTGGGCGCCGGCTACCAGTACATGGGGCCGCGCTTCAGCGTGGATGCGCAAAGCGTGCGCGCCAGCGCCGGGTTTGGCGACCTGGCCTCGCGCGACGGCAGCCCCGTGGTGCGCGCGGCGGACCGCCTCACCGTCAGCCTGCCATTGCCGGCAGGAAGCAGCATCAGCAGCAGCTACATCAGCTACCGCACGCCTGGCGCGCCGCCATCGAAGCTGGCCACCTTGGGCTATTCGGCCACCCTGTTTCACGGCCTGTTCTTCAACGCCAGCCTGTTCCAGGACTTGCGGCAACGCGAGAAACGGGGCTTCTACTTTGGCCTGAGCATGGCCTTCGACAACAATCTGGCCATCAGCGTGAACAGCAGCCGGCAGAACGGCGAGAGCGGCCGCAGCATCAGCGCACAGCGCGCGGCGGACTTTGGCGGCGGCTTCGGCTGGAACTTGCAGGCCGGTACGGCGGGCAGCAATGCCTATCGCCAGGCGCAGGTGGAATACCTGGGCAATGACGGCCGCGTGAGCGCGCGCACGCAAAGCAGCAGCATGGGCAATGCCTCTTCGCTGGGCGCGGCAGGCGCGCTGGTGCTGATGGATGGCCATATCGAGACGGCGCGCCAGGTGGGCAACGGTTTTGCGCTGGTTTCCACGGGTGGCGTGGGCAATATTCCTGTGCTGCATGAAAACCGCCAGATCGGCGTGACGGGCAGGAGCGGCTATCTGCTGGTGCCGAATTTGAATCCCTATGGGAATAACCAGATCAGCATCGCCACGGATGAACTCGATGTTGACGCGCGGGTACCCGTGAGCAATATCAATGTCGTGCCGCAGCACCTGGCGGGCGTGCTGGCGGCCTTTCCCATCGAGCGCTACAGCGCGGCCACCGTCATCGTCCAGGATGCGCAGGGCAGGCCGCTGGCCACGGGCTTGCCCGTGTTGCACGTGCAAAGCGGCAAGCAGACGGTGGTGGGATTTGACGGCATCGTTTTCGTCGATGATCTGCTTGAGCAGAATCAGCTGCAAGTTGGCGAAGGCGACAGCGCCTGCACGGTGCGTTTTGCCTATGCGCGTCCGGCGGCGGGCGGCTTGCCCGTGATCGGGCCGCTGCACTGCGTTAGCGCTGCTGCCGGCGCCGGGGCAGGCCGCTGATGCGCCGCCTGCTGTTATCGCTGACTCTGCTGATGGGCTGCGCCTGGGGCAGCGTGGCGCAGGCGGCAGACACCTGCACGGTCAGCATGACGAATATCGATTTCGGCTCCGTCAGCCCGATTTCCGGCACCGATTACGTGGCGCAGGCAACGGGCACCTTCAGCTGCCTGTTTTCGTCGCTGAACCTGGGGCAGTTGCTCACGCCCAATGCGCAAGTGTGCATCTCGCTGGGGCTGGGCACGAATTCCACCTCGGCCCTGCCGCGCAAGCTGGGCAACGGCAGCAATCGCATGGAGTACAACGTGTACGTGGACAATTCATATGCGACGGCGAAGATCTGGGGCGGCGCCGGCGTGACGGGCGCGCCGTCGACCTTCGGCATGATCCTGTCGGCCGGCTTGCTGGCGCCGCCCGGCACGTATTCCACCACCTTTACCGTGTACGCAAAGATCCCCGCCGGCACGGCCCTGGCCGCCGTGCCCACGGTCGCCAACGCCAATACCGCCTATACGTCGAGCTTTGCCGGCGTGGGCACCTATACCTACACCACGTATGGCCTCATCAACCTGCAGGGGTGCACGGCCAGCAGCGGCAGCTTCGGTTTCACGGTGAATGCCACGGCCATCAACGATTGCACCATCACGGCCACGCCGATGGCGTTTGCGAATGCTTCCATCCTGACGGGCAACCTGCGCAGCACCAGCACCCTGTCCGTGCGTTGCGTGAACAACAATGCCTACCAGATTGCCCTCAACGGCGGCAGCGTGGCGCTCAATGTGGCCAACCGGCAAATGAAGAACACCGTCACCACGGACAAGGTCAGTTACCTGCTGTCAGCCACCCTCGACGGTGCGCCATGGGGCGATGGCACGGCTGGCACCAGCATGGTGACAGGCACGGGCACGGGCGCCAGCGTGCCGCTGACGATCTACGGCCGCGTGCCGGCGCAGGTGTCGCCGCGCCCCGGCGACTACAAGGACACGGTGACGGCAACGATTTATTTTTAGAACGTGACGGTGACGAGGTCGGCGCCCGATGGCGTTGCCTGCTGGAGCAGCAGATAGGGCGTGTTGTGCTGGCAGCGTACCTGGGCGCCGCCGCGCTGCGAGACGATGGTGCACGCATCGTGGACGACGAAGGTGGCCTGGAACGATGCGGAAGAGACGGTACCGGCGGTGGTGGTCTGGCAAACGGCAAGGGCAAACAGGGCTGGCAGTACGGCAAGCTTCAAAGGAGTCATCTTGGATGCATCTGGCGAAAAACGGGCGTGGTCAGCGACGCCGCATGGCAAGGCTGACACCGTTTTTCGTACCGGGTTGAGGGGGACAGAACGAGCCATGATTGTACTGGAACAAGAAAAGTGTGAATTTGTGCGTATTTTCAGGCCGCCATCATGGGGTGAGCGTAGCTTTCAAGATGATAGTAACTAAGTTTCCGTATTGCAACTGAAATACTTTTTCGATTGTTGTGTTGAATCAACGTGAGGAGATGGCCATGAAACATACCAACTTTAATAATTTGCCTTGCCCGATTGCTCGCAGCCTGGGCAAGGTGGGTGAATGGTGGAGCATCCTCATCCTGCGCGAAGCGTTTTATGGCAAGACGCGCTTCGACGAATTTGAAAAAAGCCTCAAGATTGCGCCCACCATCCTGACGCGCCGCCTGGCCGACCTGGTGGAAGGGGGCCTGATGACGCGCCGCCTGTATTGCGCCAAGCCGCCCCGCTACGACTATGTGCTGACCAAGTCCGGGCGCGCCTTCAAGCCCGTCTTGCTGGCGTTTATTGCCTGGGGTAATGAAAACTTCGCGCCGGAAGGCGCCAGCCTCGTCATCGCCAGCCGCGACACGGGCCTGGCCGCCGATCCGGTACTGGTCGACGCCACGACGGGCTTGCCCATCAATGACGAGTACTACGCATTCGCGCCAGGACCTGCCGCCAGCGACAGCATGCGCAGCATCATCCTCGACGCGGAAAAAAGCAGCGGCATCGCACCCAAGCCGAAGGCGCCGGCCGCCAACCGCGGCTGGGTGGCGGAAGGCCACCTGGCCTGAGGACGCGCTGGCAGACGAGCAGCAAGTTTGGCGTACAGCAAAGCGGACACGGCGGCATGGCGTTACTGTCGCACTATGCAACTCAAGTGCGGCGTACGCCCGGCCCGGCTGTGTGGGCGGGGCAGGGCGCCAGCCGTGAGCCGATGTCCGTGAAAGGAGTACTGCGATGAGCACACTGCAACAACACGCTTGCCGCGCCGCCAGCGTGCTGGCGCTGGCCGTCCTGCTGGGCGCCTGTTCCCATGGCCCGCATGAGCCGGGCGGCCATGACGTCACCTTGACGGGGGCGCAGGAAGTGCCTGCCAATACCAGCACGGCCAGCGGCAGCAGCAATCTTCGTGTCGCCCGCGACCGCAGCGTCAGCGGCGGCGTGCGCTACACGGGCATGCTGGCGACCGTCGCGCATATCCATGAAGCGCCCGCCGGCGCCAATGGTCCCGTCATCGTGCCGCTGGTGAAAACCGCCGAAGGCATGTTTGCCGTGCCGGCCGGCGCCATGCTCACGCCGCCCCAGTATGCGAGCTACCAGGCCGGCAACCTGTACGTGAACGTGCACAGCGCCGCCTATCCGGCAGGCGAGATCCGCGCCCAGCTCAAGCCCTAGCCGGCCAGCGGCGTTATCCCCGAAACCTCCTTGGGCCGCGCGAGCGGCCTTTTTTTGCGCCAGGCGGCCGGTGCACGGTGCGCGCTACAATGGCGCTCCATGCTGACCATCCTCGCCATCACCTTTCCCTTCTTCGCCCTGGTGCTATGCGGCTACCTGGCCGTGCGGCGCAAGCTGCTGCCGCTGGCCGCCATCGGCGGCTTGAACAGTTTTGTCCTGTACTTCGCGCTGCCCTGCATGCTGTACCGCTTCGGCGCCGCCACGCCCATCGCGCAGCTGCTCGACGCCAGCGTGTTCGGCGTCTACCTGCTGTGCGCGCTGATCATGGTGGGCGTCACCATGGCCATGACCCTCAGCCACCGCATCGACTGGAACAACGCCGCCTTCGGTGCGCTGGTGGCGGCCTTCCCGAATACGGGCTTCATGGGCGTGCCCCTGCTATTGACCTTGCTCGGCCCCCGTTCGTCTGGTCCCGTCATCGTCACCATCGTCGTCGACATGTTGATTACCAGCTCGCTGTGCATCGCCCTGTCGCGCATCGGCAGCGGCGGCGCGCACGGCAGCCGCGCCGCCGTCGTCAATGCCATGAAAGGCATGGCCGGCAATCCGATGCCGTGGGCGATCGTGCTCGGTGCCTTGTCGTCGTGGCTGGAACTGGCCTTGCCCAAGCCGTTGATGCAGACGGTGGACCTGCTGGCCGACGCCGCCTCGCCTGTCGCCTTGTTTACCATCGGCGCCGTGCTGGCCCGTTCGCAAATGAGCACGAGCGACCCCGCGCCCCTGGGAGAATATGTGCCCGTGGCGCTGAAAAAACTGCTGCTGCATCCGCTGCTGGTGTGGGGCATCGGCCACGCGGCCATCGCGCTGGGCGCGCCGCTCGATCCGTTCGCGCTGACCTGCATGGTGCTGGTGGCTTGCCTGCCCAGCGCCAGCAATGTCTCGCTGCTGTCGGAACGCTTCGGCGCTAACACGGCGCGCATCGCCCGCATCATCCTGGTCTCGACGGCGCTGTCGTTTCTGACGTTTTCAGCGGCCGTCAGCTGGCTGGCGTGAGGGAGGACTCGTTGGTCCGGGCCACGCCGCGCGCCTTGCGCGTCATCGTGAGCACTGCGCGGCGCGCATCGCCCGCATCATTCTGGTCTCGACGGCGCTGTCGTTTCTGACGTTTTCAGCGGCCGTCAGCTGGCTGGCGTGAGGGAGGACTCGTTGGTCCGGGCCACGCCGCGCGCCTTGCGCATCATCGTGAGCACTGCGCGGCGCGCATCGCCCGCATCATCCTGGTCTCGACGGCGCTGTCGTTTCTGACGTTTTCGGCGGCCGTCAGCTGGCTGGCGTGAGGGAGGAATCGTTGGTCCGGGCCACGCCGCGCGCCTTGCGCATCATCGTGAGCACTGCGCGGCGCGCATCGCCCGCATCATTCTGGTCTCGACGGCGCTGTCGTTTCTGACGTTTTCAGCGGCCGTCAGCTGGCTGGCGTGACGTTGGCGGCGATCAGCGCGCCCAGGGCCTGCGCCGCACCGGGCTGGTTGTCCAGCGCCAGGCCATGCGCCATGCTGGCCTGGTCTTGCATGCTGCGGTTCTGCCCCAGCTTCCATTTGCCCGTGATGCGCGTGAGGGGGATTTCGATGCCGACGATGGCTTTCAAGAGTTTCTCGATATAGCCGGCCGGCGCATCGGCCACCCGCCACGGCGCGGCTAGTCCCGCTTCATGGCGTGCCGTCAGCCGCTCCACCAATCCCAGCAGCCACGCCGCATCGTCGATGGCGCGCAGGGGGCCATGGGCATGCACCACGGCGTAATTGAAGGTCGGCACTTCCTTGCCGCTGCGCTGCTTTTCCGCATACCAAGCGGGCGTGATGTAGGCGTGCGGCCCCTGGAAAATCACCATGCATTCATCGTTCCCGCCGGCCCCGCGCCACAGCGGATTGGCGCGCGCCACGTGGGCGCGCAGGATGCCGAACGGGGCTTCGGGCGTGGGCGCGGCGATCTCGAACGGCAGATGGTCGGCGCACAAGCCATAGTCGTCATGGCGTACCAGCGCGCCCAGCGGATGCGCGGCGATCAGGCCATGCAGAACCTCGAGACGCTCTTCGCGGAAGCTGGCGGGCGTGTACATCTAGTGCGCTCCTTCCACGACCACGTCGGCCGTCAGGGAATTGGCGATGTAGCAGCGCTCGTGCGCGTCGTGGTGCAGGGCCGCCAGCGCTTCGGGCGAGGGTGGCGTTCCCGCGAAGGCGATGCGCGGACGCAGCACGATGCGCGTCATGGCCAGGCGGCCTTGTGCATTCTTGCCCAGTTCGCCGACGGCATCGTCGCGGTAGTCGTCGACGACGTAGCCGCGCTGCGCCGCCAGCGACAGGAAGAACAGCATGTGGCAGCTCGACGTGGCGGCCACCAGCGCTTCTTCCGGATCGATATTTTCCGCCACCGACATGGGCAGCGGCACGGACAGGGGCGACGACGAGGCGGGTACCGTCAGGCCGCCGTCGAACTGCCATGCATGGCCACGGCTGTAGCGCTGGCTGGCGAAATCCTGGCCGTCGCGCTGCCAGGCGACGGTGGCGAAAAACTGATGCATGGGTGCTCCGCAAGAGTAGAGGGGATGCGCCATCTTAGCGCCAGTCTTGGCTATTTAAAACAACCAATAAGTGCTATCTTTAAGCTACCAATTCAAGAGCGCCACCATGCCAGCTTCCCACCTGCACCAGATCATCACCGCCTTGCCGCTGCAGCGCGGCGCCAGCGAGCCGCTGTTTCGCCAGCTGTATGCGGCCATCAAGGCGGCCATCCTCGATGGCCGCATGAGTCCCGGCATGCAGTTGCCGCCCACGCGCGAGTTTTGCCGCCTGCTGGCCGTGTCGCGCCAGACGGTGCTCAATGCATATGCGCTTCTGACGGCCGAAGGCTATCTCGACGGCACCGTGGGGCGCGGCACTTTTGTCAGCATCGACGTCCCCCTGGCAGCGCCGCCCGCCAGGGCGGACGCGCCCGGCCTGCTGCGGCCCCTGTCGGCGCGCGGGCAGGGCGTGGTGGCGGCCATGCGCCAGGTGGCGTTCCACCGGGGGCCGCTGCGCGCTTTCCGTGTCGGCATGCCGCGCATCGACCACTTCCCGTTCGACGTGTGGAACCGCCTGGAAGCGCGGCGCTGGCGCCGGCCCGACCATCATTTCGGCTACAGCGACCCGGCCGGCTACCTGCCGCTGCGCGAACTGCTGTGCGTGTACTTGAAAGCCTCGCGCGGCGTGCAGTGCACGCCGCAGCAGATCGTCATCACTTCCGGTTCGCAGCAGGCGCTGTTTCTGCTGTCGACCATCCTGCTGGCGCCGGGCGACGCGGCCTGGATGGAGTCGCCCGGCTACCGGGGCGCCAGCGGCCCGCTGCGCGCGGCCGGCGCGCGCGTCTTCCCGGTTCCCGTCGATGCGCAGGGGCTGGACGTGGCGTATGGCGTGGCGCACTGTCCGCAGGCGAAGCTGGCGTACGTGACGCCATCGCACCAGATGCCGCTGGGCGTGAGCATGAGCTTGCCCCGCCGTCTGGCCCTGCTGGCCTGGGCCGCGCACAATAAAGCCTGGCTGGTGGAAGACGATTACGACAGCGAATACCGCTACACGGGCGCGCCGCTGGCCTCGCTGCAAAGTCTGGACCGGGCCGGCTGCGTGGTGTACGTGGGTACTTTGTCGAAGGTGCTGTTCCCGGGGCTGCGCCTGGGCTATATGGTGGCGCCGCCCGCGCTGGCCGAGGCGCTGGTGCAAGCCAAGGCCGTGATGGACCGGCACACGGCCATCGTGCCGCAGATGGCGCTGGCCGACTTCATCGCCGAAGGACACTTTGGCCGGCATATCCGCCGCACGCGCGATAGCAATGCCGAACGGCGCGACCTGCTGGTGCGCGGCATCGCGCGCGAACTGGGCGACCAGCTCGCGTGCGGCCCGGCCGACAGCGGCCTGGAGCTGTGCGCCTATTTTCGCGCCGGCCACGATGAGGAAGCCGTCGCGCGCGCAGGGCTGGAACATGGCATCGAATTGCGTCCGCTGGGCCACTATGCGGATCCGGCGGCAGGCCCGGAGTGTGCCACGCCACGCGGGCTGCTGCTGGGCTTTGCGGCGATTCCCCCGGCCGAGATGGCGCACGGCTTGCAGGAACTGGGCCGCATCCTGCGCGGCCGATAAACTATACTGGGACTTGCCTGCACATGAAGAACACGACCATGAATATTACCCGCTGCGCCTGGGCCAACCCGGCCAATCCCCGTTATCTCGACTACCACGATACAGAGTGGGGCGTGCCCTGCCACGACGAGCGCCGGCTGTTCGAGATGCTGAACCTGGAAGGCGCGCAGGCGGGCCTGAGCTGGGAAACCATCCTCAACAAGCGCGATACCTACCGCGCCGCCTTCGACGGCTGGGATGCTGAAAAAATCGCCGCGTATGGCCCGGACAAGGTGGCGCAGCTGTTGCTCGATCCCGGCATCGTGCGCAACCGCCTGAAGGTGGCGGCCGCCATCACGAATGCGCAAGCCTACCTGCGCCTGCGCGCGGAAGGGCAGACCCTGGACAGCTTCCTGTGGGCGTATGTCGATGGCGAGCCTATCGTCAACAGCTGGCAGCCGGGCGAGTTTCCCGCCAAGACGGCCTTGTCCGACAAACTCTCGAAAGACTTGCTCAAGCGGGGTTTCAAGTTCGTCGGCTCGACCATCATCTACGCCTACATGCAGGGCATCGGCATGGTCAATGACCATGCACCCACCTGCTTTTGCCGGGCGGGGCGCTGATGCGCCGCGCTCTCGTCCTGCTCGACACGGATTTTGACGGCGCCCGCTTGCGCGCCGCCTGTGCGGCGCATGGCGGCCGCCGCCTCCATTACATCGCGCTGGCGCCGCGTCCCGTCGATGCGCGCCACTTGCCCGAGCAGTGGCGTGCACAGTGGCCACCCTGCGTGCCGGGCCTGCACCGCATGGTGTCGCACGATGGCCTCGTCACGCTCGATGTGCTGATCGGCGAGCCCGATGCCTGCCTGGCGCAATTGTCGGCGCGCGTCGATGAAGTACACCTGGCCTGGGTGCCCGCAGCCACGCCGGTGCTGGCGCGCCTGATGATGGACGGCGCCCGCCTGCAGGCCGTGCACCTGGACGAGGCGCAGCGCGCCGCCCTGCAAAAGAATGGTTTTGTCTTCGACGAGAGCCGCCTGCGCGCCGTGTTTTATGCGCGGCGCGAAGAGTACGCGGCCGTCACCGTGCCCGAGCGGCGCGCCATCGTCATCGGCGCGGGCGTGGCCGGCGCGGCCGCCTGCGAACGGCTGGCCGCGCGCGGCTGGAAGGTGACCTTGATCGAACGCCACGCGCAGCCGGCCAGCGAGGCGTCGGGCAACCTGGCCGGCATCTTCATGCCGCTGATGTCGAAGGACGATAATATCGCCACGCGCCTGGTGCGCACCGCCTACCTGTACTCGCTGAGCCGCTGGAAAGACCTGGGCGGCATCGGCGCCGCCATCGAGGGTGTGCAAAGCGGCGTGCTGCACCTGGCGCGCGACGGCGCGCATGCGCAGGTGCAGCGGCAGATCGCCGCCAGTGGCCTGTATCCGCGCGAATTCGCCCGCTGGCTGGAAGCGCCCGAGGCGAGCGCCATGCTGGGCGCACCGGCGCCCGATGGCGCCTGGTGGTTCGAACAGGGCGGCTGGGCGCGCCCGTCTTCCGTCTGCGCGGCCATGCTGGACGCCTGCGGCGCCTCGCTCACGCGGCGCTTTTCCAGCAGCGCCCTGCGCCTGGAGCGTGGCGAGGAGGAATGGCTGGTGCGCGATGCGCAAGGTACCTTGATCGCGGCCGCGCCCACCGTCATCCTGGCGGCAGGCACGGGGGCAGTCGATTTCGAGCAGGCGGCGAGCCTGCCGCTGGACGCCGTGCGCGGCCAGGTCACGCACCTGGCCGAAGGCAGCTTGCCTTCGTTGCCGTTCGTCGTCTGCCGCGAAGCCTACATGACGCCGGCGCACCAGGGTGTCATGTGCGTGGGCGCCAGCTACGATGCCGATGCGGACACCGACTTGCGCCCATCGAGCCAGGAAGACAATATCGGGAAGATCGCCGACATCCTGGGCGTCGCCCCGTTCGATGCGCCGCTGGCGGGCCGCACGGGCTTTCGCTGCATGGCGCCGGACCGCCTGCCGCTGGCGGGCGCCTTGCCCGACCCCGGCGTCCCAGGCCGCTGCGAGCGCCTGCGCGACGTACCGCGCTGGCCCGGGCTGTTTGGTTTGCTCGGTTACGCCTCGCGCGGCCTGATCTGGGCGCCGCTGGCGGCCGAGCTGCTGGCATGCCAGCTGGAGGGCGAGCCGCTGCCGCTGGAACGTCAGTTGGCAGAGGCGCTCGATCCTGCCCGTTTTTTACTTCGCGAACGCCGCCGCGCTGCTTGAGCGTAGACGCAGAGCAGGCGAGGGCTGGGGGCAGACCCCCAACACCGCTGACGCCAAGCCTGGCGCCAACGCGTGTGAGGGTCTGACCCCATACACCGCCCCCATATACGTTTTTCAGCTTTCCAAACTCTTTTTAATTTGTTTTCCGAACAACATAAGTTCGCTACAGTGGACTCGTGCTGGTTTTTGACGACGGAATAAAGAGGTGGAAAGATGGCTGCTGCAGAACTGATTTTCGATCCCCGCGCCGGGCACGGCGAGGCGGCCTTTGACGAAGTACTCAATCTCGCGCGCGCCCAGGCGCAGGCGCAGGGCTTGCCGTATGCGGGTATCGTCAGCGCGCAGGATGCGTGGCAGCTGGTGCAGGCCGGCAAAGCCGTGCTGGTCGACGTGCGCACCAACGAGGAACGCACCTTCGTCGGCTACGTGCCGGCCTCGCTGCATGTGGCGTGGGCGACCGGCACGTCCATGAACCGCAATCCCCGCTTTACGCGCGAACTGGAAGCGAAGGTGGGCGGCAAGGATGCCGTCGTGGTGCTGCTGTGCCGCAGCGGCAAGCGCTCGGCCGCTGCCGCCGAAGCGGCCGCCAAGGCGGGTTTCACGCATGTCTTCAATATCGCGCAAGGCTTCGAGGGCGACCTCGACGAGCAGCAGCAGCGTGGCCACAGCGGTGGCTGGCGCTGGCATGCGCTGCCTTGGCTGCAAGATTAACTCTCTTCCCGGGACCACCATGAACCAGCGAGCCATCCCCCCTGTCTCCCTTGCCGCGCAGCCGCAATGGGAACTGCGCCAGATCGTCGATGAATTGCGCGCCGTGCGCGAGCAGTGGCGCGAAGGACTGGCCAGCAATCAGGAGTGCGGCGCGCGCGAATTCCCGTCGCGCCAGCATTTGCACGACATCATCAAAGCCCTGTGCGCAGCCCTGTTTCCCATGCGCCTGGGCCCCCTCGACCTGCAGCAGGAGAGCGAGGATTTCTTTGTCGGCCATACGCTCGACACGACCTTGACGGGGCTGCACGAACAGGTGAGGCGCGAACTCAGTTACCACGCGCGCCAGCATGGCTTGCAGCAGACGGTCTCCATCGAACAGCAGGCGCTGGCCATCGTGCAGCGCTTCGCCCGCGCGCTGCCGCGCATCCGCGCCCAGCTCGACACGGACGTGGCGGCCGCCTTCCATGGCGACCCGGCCGCGCACAGCGTCGATGAAGTGCTGCTGTGCTATCCGGGCATCCTGGCCATCATCCACTACCGCCTGGCGCACACCCTGTATGCGCTGGGCGCGCCGCTGGTGGCGCGCATCATCGCCGAAGTGGCCCATTCGCAGACGGGCATCGACATCCACCCGGGCGCCATCATCGGCAGCAGTTTTTTCATCGACCATGGCACGGGCGTGGTGATCGGCGAGACGGCCATCATCGGCGAACGGGTGCGCATTTATCAAGCCGTCACCCTGGGCGCCAAGCGCTTTCCCTCCGGCGCCGACGGCGTGCTGAAAAAGGGACTGGCGCGCCATCCCATCGTGCAGGACGACGTGGTCATTTATGCGGGCGCGACGATCCTGGGACGTGTGACCATCGGCCAGGGCTCCGTCATCGGCGGCAATGTCTGGCTGACCCGCAGCGTGGCGCCCGGCAGCCATGTCACGCAAGCGCATAACCAGCAGGAGGCGCAGGAGTTGCCGGAATTGCCGGCGCCATCCCACCCCGCTTTTGCCCACCACCCATGAGGACAGCATGTTGATCAAACAGTTTGGACTGGCCGTGCGCCAGTTGCGCGAAGGGCATGGCTGGTCGCAGGAGCGCCTGGCCGAAGCGGCCGACTTGAACCGCTCGTTCATCGGCGAGATCGAACGGGGCGCCGCCACGCCGTCGCTGCTGACGGTGGAAAAGCTGGCCGGTGCGCTGGGCATCGGCCTGGCGGGATTGATGGCGCGCTGCGAGCCGGAATTGGTGGATTAAAAACAGGTAAAACGCATAACAAAACCGTAGCGAGCGGCAGTGAGTTGTGGCCGAGAAGCGCAGCTGTGCGAATGCACAGTGAGCATCGCAGGCTGCAAATCGCGACGCGCAGTAGGTTTGGTTAAGCGTGTTTTGGTGGCGATAGCATGTTGAGAGAAGAGGGGAGACGTCCGATACTTTATTCGTTTTTCAGATAAGCATATTCACTTTTCTCATCAGGAGTAGTCATGGCAGAAGCAACAGAGAACCAGTTCGCGCTGGGCGATAACGCCGCGCGCCAGCTGGCCAATGCAAGCAAGAGCGTTCCCCAGTTATCCACGATCACGCCGCGCTGGCTCGTGCACCTGCTGCAATGGCTGCCCGTAGAAGCGGGTATCTACCGCCTGAACCGCGTGAAGAATCCGAAGGACGTGCGCGTCGCCTGCTCGCAGCGCGACGAGTCGGAACTGCCGCAAACCTTCGTCGACTACGACGACCAGCCGCGCGAGTATTTCCTCAATGCCGTCAGCACGGTGCTCGACGTGCACACGCGCGTGTCGGACCTGTACAGCAGCCCGCACGACCAGATCAAGGAGCAGCTTCGCCTGACCATCGAGACGATCAAGGAGCGCCAGGAAAGCGAGTTGATCAACAATCCCGACTACGGCCTGCTGGCCAGCGTGCACGACGACCAGCGCATCTTCACCCTGACGGGCGCGCCCACGCCGGACGACCTCGACGAACTGCTGACGAAAGTGTGGAAGGAGCCGGGCTTTTTCCTCGCGCATCCGCTGGCCATTGCCGCTTTTGGCCGCGAATGCACGCGCCGCGGCGTGCCGCCGCCGACCGTCAGCCTGTTCGGCTCCCAGTTCCTCACGTGGCGCGGCGTGCCGCTGGTGCCATCGGACAAACTGCCGATCGAAGACGGCAAGACGAAAATCATCTTACTGCGCGCGGGCGAACAGCGGCAGGGCGTGATCGGCCTGTTCCAGCCTGGCTTGGCGGGCGAGCAAAGCCCGGGCCTGTCCGTGCGCTTCATGGGCATCAACCGCCATGCGATTTCGTCCTATCTGATTTCGCTGTATTGCTCGCTGGCCGTGCTGACCGACGATGCGCTGGCCGTACTGGAAGACGTGGAGATCGGTAAATACCATGACTACCCAGACACCTACAAGTGATGGTGCGGCGGGCTTGCCTGCCGTCCCGTTCTTACCCGACGAAGCGACCCTGAACCGCCTGGCCGGTGAATTCTTTGCCCGCCTGCCGGGCGTGGATAAATCTCCCAGCCTCGGTGGTTCCGGAAGCGTGCTCGATGCGGCGCCCCGCTATGCGAACCGGCCGCCGCCGCAGCCCGGCCCTTCGTTTGCCGCCATCGCCCCCGGCGTGGCGACGGCGCAAGTGCCGCCCGTGACGGCGCCGCTGGAGTCGCCGATTGCGCCGGCGCCGGCCTCCGTGCCGACGCCACGCCTGTCCGCCCTGAGTGCGCCGTCGCCCTATTATTTTGTCGGCGGCGCGCATGGCTATCCCGTGTCGAACGGCAAGCTCGACGGCCTGGCGCAGCAGGGGTTGGGACAAGCGGCACCCGACGATGTGCGGGGACTGTTTGCCACGCCGCAGCAGACACCCGCGCGCCAGCTGCCCGTATCGCCGGCTAACAGCCAGCCCGCGTTCTATTTCCAGACCGAGCTGCCTTCGGCTGCGAAGCCTGGCCAGCACCAGACGCCGGCGCCGTTCGACGTGCATGCCGTGCGGCGCGATTTCCCCGTGCTGGCCGAACGGGTCAATGGCAAGCCGCTGGCCTGGTTCGACAATGCTGCCACCACGCACAAGCCGCAGTCGGTGATCGACCGGGTGTCGTATTTCTATGCGCACGAAAATTCGAACATCCACCGCGCGGCGCACGCATTGGCGGCGCGCGCCAGCGATGCGTATGAAGCGGCACGCGCCAAGGTGGCGCAGTTCCTCGGCGCCGCTTCGCCCAATGAAATCATCTTCGTGCGTGGCGCCACCGAGGGTATCAACCTGGTCGCCAACACCTTTGGCCGCAAATACATCGGCAGCGGCGACGAGATCATCGTCTCGCAGCTCGAGCACCACGCCAACATCGTGCCGTGGCAGCAGCTGGCGGCGGAAAAGGGCGCGACCCTGCGCGTGATTCCCGTCGACGACAGCGGGCAGATACTGCTCGATGAATTCCGCAAGCTGCTCAACGGGCGTACCAAGCTGGTGTCCGTGACGCAGGTGTCGAATGCATTGGGCACCGTGACACCCGTGGCGCAGATCATCGCGCTGGCGCATGCGGCCGGCGTGCGCGTGTTGGTCGATGGCGCGCAAGCCGTGTCGCACCTGCGCGTGGACGTGCAGGCGCTGGGCGCCGATTTCTATGTGTTTTCGGGGCATAAAGTGTTCGGCCCGACGGGCATCGGCGCCGTATATGGCAAGGCGGACTTGCTGGAGCAGCTGCCGCCATGGCAGGGCGGCGGCAACATGATCGCCGACGTCACGTTCGAGCGCACCGTCTACCAGGGCGTGCCGAACCGTTTCGAGGCGGGTACGGGCAATATCGCCGACGCCGTGGGCCTGGGCGCGGCTATCGACTACGTGCAGCGCATCGGCCTGGAAAACATCGCCGCCTACGAGCACGCGCTGCTGGAATACGCGACGCACCACCTGCAGGCCATTCCCGGCGTGCGCCTGATCGGCACGGCGTTTGACAAGGCCAGCGTGGCCTCGTTCGTGCTGGCCGGTTACGAGCCGGCGGAAGTGGGGCGGGCCCTGAACGACGAGGGCATCGCCGTACGCTCGGGCCACCACTGCGCCCAGCCGATTTTGCGCCGTTTCGGCGTCGAGGCGACCGTGCGGCCATCGTTCGCCTTCTACAATACGTATGAGGAAATCGACCGCATGATCGTCGTGGTCAAACGCCTGGCGGCCGCACGCCGCTGATCTTGCCGGCTTGGCCATCCGATGCCGCCCTTGCGCAAGCGGGGGCGGCATTGTTGCGTCAAGTCAGGGACTTTACGCGCGGCTGGCAGGCGCGCGCATGCTGGCGGTATAATTTATCCTTGGCAATATTCAAGCTGCGGCCCAAGGAGATATCCGGTGGAAGACCAACACAGCTCGCCCGAGCTTTTCCTGTTCCTGGCGTCGACCGTGCACGACATGAAAAACTCGATCAGCGTTGTCAGCGGCACCCTGGAGTCGCTGCTGGCGGCCGAGCAGGCCAAACCCTCGCCCCAGGCCGACCCCGCCTACCTGCAGATGGCGCAGATGCTGTACCAGACCAAGCGCCTCAACGATAACCTGATCCAGCTGCTGGCCCTGTACAAGGAAGTGGGCAAGCCCGGCTACCCGTTCGACGTGCAGCCGCAGCTGGTCAGCCAGGTGGTCGACCAGGTGGTGGACCAGGAAAAGATCCTGCTGGCCTCGAAAGGCATCCAGCTGGAGACGGCCTGTCCGCCCGAGCTGATCTGGACCCTGGATGAAGACCTGGTCATCGGCGTGCTCGCGCACGCCATCAACAACGCCATCCGCTACACGAAGGACACGATCCGCCTGTCGGTCTGCGAGGCCGATGGCTTGCTCGAACTGCGCGTGGAAGACAATGGCGACGGTTATACGCAGGCCTTGCTCGACGCGGGCAGCGCGGCCATGGATGGCATGGCGGCCGGCGTGAACTTTTCCACCAACAGCACGGGACTGGGGCTGTATTTTTCCAGCGAAGTGGCAAAGATGCACAAGCACCGGGGCAGCAGCGGCAGCATCGCGCTGGAAAACGGCGGCGCCCTGGGCGGCGGCTGTTTCATCCTGCGCCTGCCCTGAACGAGGAATCCATGACGACAGACAGCCACGCCACCGCCGCCGAAGCGGGCAGCAC
This sequence comes from Janthinobacterium sp. PLB04, assembly GCF_021165895.1. Lineage (NCBI taxonomy): Bacteria > Pseudomonadati > Pseudomonadota > Betaproteobacteria > Burkholderiales > Oxalobacteraceae > Janthinobacterium > Janthinobacterium sp. PLB04. The sequence continues at coordinate 885,714 of NZ_CP088968.1, forward strand.
CGACTGGGCCGACAAACATTATCTGCTGGTCGACGACTTCATCGGCATCCGCATCCTGCTGCGCGAATCCCTGCGCAACCTGGGCGCGCGCCATATCGACCAGGCGGCCAGCGGCGGCGAAGCCATGAAGCTGCTGGCCAAGACGCGCTACGACGTGGTGCTGTGCGACTACAACCTGGGTGAAGGCAAGAATGGCCAGCAAGTGCTGGAAGAGACGCGCGTGCGCAACCTGACGGCGCCGTCCAGCGTCTGGCTGATGGTATCGGCCGAGAAAAGCGTGGAATCCGTGATGGGCGCGGCCGAGCACCAGCCCGACGCCTACCTGATCAAGCCGATCACGGAAGGCGTGCTGCTGACGCGCCTGAACCGCGTGTGGCACAAGAAGCAGGTATTCCGCGAGATCGACCAGGCTTGCATGGAAAAGGATTATCTGCGCGCGGCCAAATTGTGCGATGCGCAGATCGAGCTCAACAAGCTGCACGAGTTGGAACTGCTGCGCATGAAGGCCAGTTTGCTGCTGAAGAGCGGCGAACCGGAAAAGGCCCGTGCCGTGTACGAGAAAGTGCTGGCCGAGCGCGATTACAGCTGGGCCAAGGCGGGTCTGGGCAAGATCCGCATGAATAACGGCGAACACGAGGCGGCGCGGCAGATCTTCCAGGGCGTGATCGTTGAAAACAAGTATTACATCGACGCCTACGACCAGATGGCCGTCGCCTACCAGTTGATGGGCCAGCACGAGGAAGCGTGCGGCGTGCTGGAAAAGGCGGCGCGCCTGTCACCCAATTCCGTGCCGCGCCAGCGCAACCTGGGACTGGCGGCCTTGAAGGTCGGCAATGTCAGCATGGCGGAAAAGGCATTTCGCAAGTGTATTTCCATCGGCGAGTTTTCCGTCATGAAGACGCCGGACGCCTATCTGGGCCTGGCGCGCGTGTGCGGCCTGAAGAAGGATGCCAAGGAGGCGCTGCAATGGCTGTTGCTGGCGCAGCGCGAATTCTCGCCCGAGCAGATTGGTTTGCGCGCGAAGATCACGGAAGGCATGGTGCACCATGAAACGGGCGATTACCGGCGCGCCCGCAAGTGCGGCGACGAGCTCGAAGCCATGTTGCTGGAAGACCCGGCGCGGCCCGAGAAAAGCATTTGCATGGAACTGGCCACCTTGCTGTTCGCCGTCGGCGTCAAGGATGCGCCGGCCGGCCTGCTGTGCTACGTGGTGAAGAACAACCACGACAACCAGGTGGTGCAGGACGAAGTGCAAAAGATTTTCGACAAGGCGAAGATGGGCGACGAAGGCACCAGCCTGATCATCGCTTCGCGCAAGGAAGCGTCGGACTTGATGAACAAGGGCGTGCTGCTGTGGAAGACGGACAAGCTCAACGAAGCGGTCGCCTGGATGCGCGCGGCGCGCGAAAAACTGCCGAACAATTTGCGCATCCTGTTCAATTCCGCGCAAATCATCGTGTCCTTCCTGCAGCAGCGCGGGTTTCAGGCCGACTTGGCGGCCGAGGCCATGGAAGTGTTGTTGTATGTAGACAAAATTGCACCAGGGCAGCAACGCTTCGCGCAATTGATGGAGCAACTGGTGCAGCTGACGCCGCCGCCCGGGCCGGAAGAGGCCGTCGTGGTCGCGGAAAAAGCGCCGCCGGCGCCGGAAAAAGGCGGAAAATCCATGCGCGAGCGTGCCGGATGATAAACTAGGGGCCAGCGTGGGTTCGCCCGTGCTTGAGTTGCTTTACAACAATAAGGAAGAAACTATGCGTGATGTGGTCAATGAAGTGTACAAAAAAATGAAAGTCGGCAGTATTGCCTGGGTACGCCCGGTCGCCGCCAAGGGAGACACGCTGGAAACATTCCAGTCTTCGTACGAGCACGCCAAGGCGCTGGCCGACGAAGGCCTGATCACGATCGGTGACGTAAAACGCCAGGCCGACAACATGATCGAGGCGATCCGCATTCATCGTATCGCCTGATCATATCGCCGGCTTGCAGCATCAGGCCTTGCCTGGCGCTTTAGCCTTGGGTGTCGCGCGTTTCGCGGGCGCCTTGCGCAGCGGGGCCTTGGCCTTGGCTGTCGTGCCTGCCTCTGCAGGTTTGGCCGGCTTGCTGGCCGCTGGCTTGGCTTTGCTCACGCTGCCAAAGCTGGCCGCTGCCGCACTGGCCGCATCGGGCGACATGGCCGTCGATACGGCTTGCTTGAACTGATCTTGTAACAAATTCCACCAGGCACTTGGATTGGCCAACTGGCTGCCGGCATCGCCGGGCGCCGCCGCAGCGGGTTCCGGTGCGGGCGCAGGTGCGGGCGCCGGTTTCGGTTCAGGCGCCGCAGGCGCGGCTTGCTGGAAAAACGCGGAAGCGTAGGGTACCGATTCAAACACGGTTTTCTCGCTGGCACCCGGTTGCGTGATGGCCGCCGCCAGTGATGCACCCATCGATTTCAATGTGGCGATGGTGCCGCGCTGCACTTCCAGCGCCTGGATACTGCCGCGCAGCATGCTGGTATTGAGGTTCAGCCACGCTTCGACGGCTTTCAAGTCGTTGATTTTCTTGTCCAGCTCTTCCACCGACATGGTAGGCGCCGTGATGCCAGGCACGCCCATGCCGGGCACGCTCATGCTGCCCCACAGGTTTTTGACGAAGTCGAGCGTATCGGTCACAACTGCTGCGCCCGGAATTTGGGGCATTTGCGGGTTTGCCATGCGAAATCTCCTGGTAGATGGATAGGCTTAGCGTAGCAGATATCGGCTTGCAACTGACGCAATGCCGTCAACATTTTCTTACATAAAACATTAAGAGTTGAGCACGGGCAAGAAGCGGGAAGCGGGGCGGAAGCGTTACACTACGCCTCATGATGCCTGCTTCCTTCTTTTCGTCACCGCGCCGCCGTACCGTCATCTTTGTTGCGGTTATCGGCGCACTGCATTACGTGGCGCTGGAATGGCTGACCTCGCATGCCAGCATGGTGCCGCTGGGGCAGGATCATGCACAGGTGGTCAGCATGGCCTTGATCGCCGAGCCGATCCAGCCCCTGCCGGTGGCGCCGCCGCCACCGCCGCCCGAACTGCGGCCCGTGCCCAAGCCCAGGCCGCCGCCACCGCCGCCGCTGACGGAGCTGGCGTCGAGCGAAACGCCGCAGTTGACGGCGCCTGTCAGCGACGTGCCGGAAGGCCCGGCCACGACCGCGCCGGCCGCGGTGGCTGCGCCGGCCATCACGGCACCCGCACCGGCCGTGGCAGCGGCACCCGTGCCGGCCAGCGCGCCGCCGCCACCGCCCGTCGAGCAGGCACGGCACTACAAGACGAATGCGCCCGCGTCGGCCCAGTTCGACCTGCACGTGGACCGGCGCGATGCGGACGGCACCAAGTGGCAGGGCGTGGCCGCGATGGCGTGGGACAACCGGGGCGACGCGTATCAGCTGAAGCTGGAGGTGGGCTTGAGCATGCTGATCACGCGCATCAACCTGCTGGTGCTGACCAGCGAAGGCGTGATCGATGGCAGCGGCATCGTGCCCGTCACGGCCACGGAGAAACGCAAGGGCCGCGCGCAAACGGCCACGCATTTCAACCGCGACGCCAAGGCCATCACGTTTTCGGCCACGACGGCCACGGCGCCATGGCAGGAAGGGGTGCAAGACAAGGCCACGGTGCCGTTCCAGTTGGCCGCCATCGGCCGCGCCGACGTCAACCAGCTGGTGGGCAATATCGACATTCTCGTCGGCGAGGAAAAGGAAGCGACCGTGTTCCGCTTCCACCTGGTGGGCGAGGAAGAACTGGAGACCAAGATGGGGCGGCTGGTGACCTGGCATTTGCGCCGGCCGCCGAAGCCCGGCACGTATTCGTCGCAGCTCGATATCTGGCTGGCGCCATCGATGCAATGGTATCCGGTACAAATACGCAATACCGAAGCGAACGGGGCGCTGACCACGCAAACCGTGACCAAGATCTCCGTAAATGAATCAACAGGAAAATAAATGACCACTTTGACTACCTTGAAACGCATCCTGGCGGCCAGTCTGCTGGCCGCCACCCTGACGCCCGCCATGGCGGCGGACGAGCCCGTGGACCATCCCGTCATCAAACGTCCGTACAAGCTGGCGCCATCGGCCGACCTCGTGTATTCGATCAAGGCCAAGCAGCGCGGCATTGCGCTGTCGGGCGAATCGGTCAGCAACTGGCGCGCCGGCGACGGCAAGTACTCGCTGCTGGCCGAAACCAAGGCCGCCCTGTTCGGCAAGATCCTCGAGCAGCGCAGCGAAGGCACGGTCGACGATTTCGGCCTGGCGCCGGCGCAGTTCGTGGAAAAGCGTTTCCGCAAGGAAGCGGCCACCACCACCTTCAAGCGCGACAGCAAGACCATCGTCTTCAGCGAGGGCGATGACAGCTATCCGCTGAAAGGCGGCGAGCAGGACCGCAACAGCACCGTCTGGCAACTGGTCAGCGTGGCGCGCGCCGCGCCCGAAAAATTCACGCCCGGTTCGGAATGGAGCTTCTTCGTTGCCGGCCGCCACGACGCCGAACCGTGGACCTTCAAGGTCGTCAAGCAGGAGACCGTCGCCACCGGCCAGGGTCTGGTGGAGGCCGTGCACCTGGTCAAGGCGCCGCCGCCGGACAAGAAGGGCCAGCAAGTGGACCTGTGGCTGGCGCCGTCGCTGGAATGGTATCCGGTCAAGGTGACGTTCGCCGATGAAGACGGCGACTACGTCGAGCAAACCCTGCAAAAGATCGTCAAGAAGTAAGTGTTCACTAATGGTTTTGGGCCAGGCATGCCGTGTTTGGCCCCCCATTTCATCCTCCTGGCCCAGCACGGCGCACCGGCCGTGTTGCGCCGTGTCCGCACCGCCCCCTCCCATGCGCTAAATTGCATGTCAGAACTGATATACTGACGCCCCCGCCCCGCAGCGCCGCGTTAGCCCGCAGCGCCGCCCGCTGAACACTCATCCGGAAAAGAATGATTGATATAATGGCAAGTGCAGCCGTGGCTACGGATGCAAATCAGACAGAGCAAGAGCATCACGATTCCTTGCAGGCGCATTTCCAGCCCAATATTTCGGCCGACGAGATCGAGCAGGTATTTCACTTGAAGCGGGCGCAGCCCCTGCTGCAGGTGTTTACGGCCCTGTTCCATGGCGGTTTCGATGGCGTGCTGGTGCGTCTGCTGGTGTTGCGCGAACTCGCGTCCGATGCGGCCACGTCCGCCTATACGCGCGCCGATATCAACACGAAACTGGCGTATCTGTTGCCGGAAAGCCTGGAAACGGTCTTGCTGCGCCTGCGCTCGAACCAGTTGCTGGCCTGGGATGCGCAGCAGGGCGTGTACCGCGTGACGCCGATGGCGCGCAATGTGCTGTCCGCCATCGACAGCCTGCTGGGCCTGGGCCAGACGGAAGATGAAGCGGAAATGGGTTTCCTGCTGTCGCAGGTGGCGGGCGCGCAAGCCGTCGGCGGCGTGTCGGTCGAGCAACTTCAGCATTTGCTGGGGCGCCTGGTGGACTTGACGGAAGAATTCTCCGACGCCATCGCTTCCGGTTCCGAATTCCGTTTGCGCACGGCGCAGGCGAAGTGGAACATGGCGTGCGACTGGGTCGAGAAGGGTTCCGAGATTCTCGTGGCGATTACTTCCGACGAAAACGCGGACAGCGCCACGCACAAGGCGGCGCAGGCGATTGGCCGCGCACAAAGCAAATTGTTGAACATGCAAGGCATGTTTTCGCGCGCCCTGAACCAGATCGAGCGCCAGCGCGTGCACCTGGGCCAATCGGGCCTGTCGACCACGGACATCAAGCGCTGGCTCTTGCAGCATGACGACCTGGCCAGCCTGGCCGAGGGCGCCATCGACCAGCCCGTCGTACCGCTGTTCTCCACGCCGGCCGAAATGATCGACGTGGCGGAAACGGAACTGCTGTCCGAACGGGCGGCGGGCGTCATCAACACGGGCCTGCCCAGCGGCGAGGACGCGCCCACCACCATCAGCGACGGACCCGCCATGCAGCTTGAACTCGATGACTTGCTCGAACGCCTGTCGAACTTTGCCAGCCTGGGCAATTTCCCCAGCATCGGCGAAGAGGGGCCGAAATCGGTGCCCGTGCAGGACTCGCTGCTGCCGGCCAGCTTTGCCGTGGCCTCCTACCGCGCCTCGATGCTGCCGCTCCTGGGCGACGTGTCCGAAGCGAGCTTGCAGGGATCCACGGCCGAACTGGCCCGTCTGCCGATTACCTTTACACCGACCGACGAGATGGTCCAACTGACCGACCCCCACGTGGCGGCCATGTCGATCGCCTCGCTTTCACTGAATGTTTCACTTGATTTAGATAGCGGCACCGCCGATGAATGACGATTCCCAAATCCTGATTGCGCGCCTGCTCACGCATCAAACCCTGCGCCGCGACGACAAGCTCGTCAAGCGCGTGCTGTCCGACGAGCTGTTCCGCGCCGAGATCGATGCGCGCCTGCTGGCCTGCGGCCTGAAACTGCTCGACAACGTGTATGCCGACCATGTCACCCTGGCCCTGACGCGCACTATCGAGCCGAAGATCTTCGGCGCGCGCGACGTGTGGCAAAACAATAATTTCGGCCTGGCGCGCGATGGCGTGGCCTTGCTGGTGGTGCTGTGGGCGCAGATCATCCTGCCCAAGCGCGAACGCCAGGAAACGCACCAGCACGCGGACGACGACCAGAACGATATGTTCGGCACGGAAAAGCCGTTGCCGCGCGCGGAAGACGCGTCGATCGGCATTTCCTACAAGGCGCTGCTGTCCGACTTCGGCGACAAGCTGGGCAAGAAGACGCGCATGGACATGAACCTGGGCACCCTGGCCAAGCTGGGCTTTATCGAGCGGCGCGGTGATTTCATCCTGGAAGGTCCGCTGCTGGACCTGATGATGGACACGGACGTCTTGAAAGAGCGCATCATCAATGGCGCCCTGGCCGACGTGTTCAAGCGGGCACCGGCACGCCTGGTGGCCGTCAGCGGCGATTCACTGCTCGACGCCGACCTGGCAGACGACCTGTCCGCCGACATCGGCGACCTGCCTGACGCCGGCGACGAGCCCGCGTCCGACCTCCCTCACTGAAAGCGCCCATGTTTCATATCAAATCACTTGAACTGGTGCACTGGGATTACTGGCAGCGCATCAAGAATATTCCGCTCGACGCGAAGATCATCACCATCGCGGGGCAGAACGGTTCCGGCAAGACCACCTTGCTCGACGCCTTGCGCACCCTGTTCGGCCTCGATTGCTCGATGGGCCGCACGTATAAACACTATGCGCGCCACTCGGGCCAGCAGACGGCCTGGCTGCGCGCCGTGGTCGACAACAAGAACGTGGGCAAGCAGCTGTCGAACCGCCCGTTCCGCAGTTCCGGCTTCTTCAGCGACGATGAAGTGACCCTGTTTTGCCAGATCCAGAAGAACGGCGGCGACTGGAAGCGCCAGTATCTGATGCGTCCGGGTAATGTGCAGATCGAGGATATCACGGATGCCAACGACTGGCTGGGCGTGGAAAACTACCGCAAGCGCCTGGCCAATGCGGGCCTGTCGCCCGCCATGTCGAAAGTGCTGGCGCTGGAGCAGGGCGAGACGGACAAATTGTGCGAATACGCGCCGCGCCAGCTGCTCGACCTGGTGTTCCAGGTGTTTGGCGACAAGGAAGTGCTGGACGCCTACGACGAAGCCAAGCGCCACCAGCGCGATACGGAAGTGGAGCTGAAACGCTTCGAGACGGAACTCGAGGCGTCGAAAACCAACCTGGAAGGCTTGCGCCTGCGCGTGGCCAATTATCACCAGTGGGAAGGCTTGCACAAGGAACGCCGCAACCTGCTGGAAGAAGTGCTGCCCAGCTTGCAGTACCACGAGGCGCGCGAAAAGGCGGCCATCGCCAGCCGGCAATTGCGCGATGCGCGCAAACCGATGGCGCAGGCCGACCAGCAGCTGACGGAGAAACGCAATGCGCTGGCCGCGCAAGCGAAGGCCCTGTCCGACGCACAGATGAACGAGACCCTGCTGGAGCAGGAATCCATTGGTCTGCAGAGCCGTTTGTCCCTGATCAATGCGAAACTGAAACCCCTGGACAGCCTGCTGGAACAGAAAGACCGTCTGCACAAGCTGGCGGCCGACTCGGGCAGCGACATCGCCGAAGTGGCGGCCCAGCTGGAACAGAAGGAAGCGGAATTGCTGCGCCAGCGCCAGCAGCGCGACGCCCTGTCGGCCCGTATCGCGGCTGAGCAGGCGACGATTGCCGCGCTGCAAGGCAAGACGGCCATGCCGGAGCCGGATAATGTGCGCGGCATGCGCCGCGCGCTGCGCGACGCGGGGATCAGCCACGCCATGCTGTCGGATATCGTCGAAGTGACGGACAGCCGCTGGCAGGGCGCCGTCGAAGGCGTGCTGGGCGGTTACGCCTCGGTGGTTCTGCTGGACAAGGCCAAGGATGCGGCTACCGCCTACCGCCTGGCCGAGAAGGAACGCTATCGCCACTTCATCGTGCCCGACCTGGTCACGGCGCCCGTCGCAAAAGACGAAAGCCTGCTGGCCGTGGTGAAATTTTCCGCGCCCGTGCCCAGCTGGCTGATCGAGCAGCTGTCGCGCATTTCCCGCGTCGACTCCGTTGAAGCGGGTTTCAAGCTGGGCAACCACGAAGAGTGGATCACGCCCGAGGCGTATCACCGCGAACGCCGCGGCGGCCGCTCGCTGTTCGTGGAAGCGTCGCGCTACCGCTTCGGCCAGGCTGGCCGCAGCGGCCGCCTGGAAGCGCTGCTGCGCTCCTTGCCTGGCCTGGAAGGCCAGGAAGACACCTTGACCCTGGCGATCTCGAAACTGGCGGCCGAAGTGGGCGCCTTGAAAGCGCGCATCGCCGGCGTCGACGCGGCCAAGGAACTCAGTGCGCGCCAGGAAGAATTCGCCGAAGCGCTGCGCAATTCGAAGCCGCTGAAGGAAGAGCGCCTGGAAGTGGGCGGCCGCCTGGGCGAGTTGCAGAACCTCACCAAGAACGCCACCGTGGCGCGCACGCGTGCCGATACCGTGTGGCAAAACGCGCGCCTGGCACTGTCTGAAGCGGAAGCCGGTTCGCGCCTCGGTTACAAGAAGCAGATCGAACAGCGCGCCGAGCATGCGCGCGCCTTGCTGGCCCTGCGCCATGCATGGCGCCACTTGCCGAAAAGCTGGCGCCGTCCCGCACGCCGCGCTGCCCTTGTGGCCGAGCACCAGAATGCGCACCAGGTCGATCTGCGCGTGGCCAGCCTGCAAAACAGCCTGGCGCGCGACGACTGGGAACTCGACGCCACCGTCATCGACCAGCATCACCGCCTGTCGGACCAGCTGCATGGCCGCCAGTCGGAGACGGACGAGCGCCGCTACCAGAACAACCGGGCCATCGAAGCGACGGGCAATGCCCGCGGCGCCTACATGGAGCGCTTGCGCTACACCATCAAGACGTACAGCAAGAACATCAAGGAGCTGGGCGAACTGGCCGGCATCGAAGTGCATGCCGACCCCGTGCGCCTGGAAAACGACGATGTGCAGCTGTCGCAGGCGGGCTTGCATGTGCGCTTCAAGTTCGATGGCAAGGGCGTGATCGGTATGAATGACGGCGAAGCGTCGGGCGGCCAGCAGGTGATGAAGTCGCTGGTGCTGTTGATCGGCTTGCTGAAATCGGAAGACGGTTCCGGCGGCTTCGTCTTCATCGACGAACCGTTTGCCCACCTCGATATCCGCAACATTCAATTGGTCGGCGAGTTCCTGAAAAACACGGAAGCGCAATACCTGATGACGACGCCGTTGACGCACAACACGGATGTCTACGATCCGTCGGAGCTGACCTTAATCACCAGCAAGAAGAAAAAGGATACCCAATGGGCACAACCGATTTTCGTGCTGCAGCGCAGGGTCGATCCCGTCTCGGGCAAGGCGGCGTGATGCTGGTGCACACCTTGCTGGCATCTGCCGCGCTGGCGCTGGCGTGTTCGGCGCCGGCAATGGCCAACGACGGCATCGGCTCGGTCGGTACCGGCGGCATTATCGTCGGCAAGAGCGACGCCGTGGCCATGAAAAAGGAGGTGCTGACGGTCAGCCCGGACTTGATCAAGGTCGAGTACGAGTTTCTCAACGAATCGAAAAGCGATGTGGAAGAGACCATCATCTTTCCGCTGCCTGCCTACGAGGCCGGCTACCACCAGTCGCCCACGTATTACGGCCAGCCGCAGCAGTTCTCGATCGAGGTCGATGGCAAGCGCAAGGATTACCAGACCGTGCTGGTCGCCAAACTCGACGGCCGTGACGTGACGGCGCGCCTGGCGCAGCTTGGCCTGTCGGACGCGCAAGTCGCTTATTTTCCGTCGTTCAGCCCGTTCGAAAAAAAGGTGGCGCCCTTGAGCGCCGCGCAGCAAAAAGCCATGATCGCCGAAGGCTTGCTGGCCAAGCTGTCCGAAGACGAAGAATGGGTGCCGGCCTGGTCCGTGACCGTGGTTTACCAGTGGCGGCAGAAATTCCCTGCTGGAAAAACGGTGCGCGTGCGCCATCAATATGCGCCTTTCGTGGCCGCCGGCCCCGGTGCCTCCTACTTGGGCGACGGCAAGGAGTTTGAGCAAAAGTATTGTGGCGACAAGGCTTTCTACAAGACGTGGAACCGCCTGGCGGCGCAACAAGGCGAGAGCGGCTTCGTCAATGCCAAATGGGTCTCGTACATCTTGAAGACGGGCAACACCTGGAAGAATGGCATCGAAGACTTTACCTTGAACCTGGTCAAGGGCAAGCCGGATGAGCTGATCAGCCTGTGCTTTCCCGGCACGTTCACCAAGATCAATCCCACCACCTTGCAAGTCAAGCTGCGCAACTTCCGCCCGCAGCAGGATCTGAACGTATATTTCGGCAATGTCGAGAATGGCAGCGGGAATACGGGCGAGGCGCCTGCGTTGCGTAGCAATTACTTGCTGACGAAATAGAAAGACCGCGCCTTGGAAACTGCTGCTCTTCAGCACCCACTGTGTAGACTGTTCCCGGGTGCGCTGCTTGCCGTGCCCGCCGCCCGGGCCGACAGTGATGCCGCTTCCAGCAAGCCGGCGCGCGCCTGGACGCGATCCTGGACCCACGCGTGAGTACGCAGCCGGCACTGGCAGCGCGGCTGCGCGCCATCGTCAGGAGCACGCCATGGTGCATGCAGGCCCTGCACGCCGTGGCGCAGCTGGGCTTGCCTGACTGCTGCATCGGCGCCGGCGCCGTGCGCAACCTCGTGTGGGACGCCTTGCACGGCTATGCGCATTCATCGGCATTGAGCGATGTCGACGTGGCGTATTTCGATGCGCATGATTCAAGCCCGGAAAGCGAAACGCAGCTGCGCCAGCGCCTGGCCACCTTGCTACCGGGCGTGCCGTGGGAGGTGTGCAACCAGGCCAGGGTGCACCTGTGGTTCGAAGACGAGTTTGGCTACGCCGTGCCGCCCCTGCTGTCGCTCGACGACGCCATCGCTACCTGGCCCGAGTTTGCCACCTCGGTTGGCATCTATCTGCAGCCTGACGGCGAGATCGGCATCGTCGCGCCGCATGGCCTCGATGACCTGTTCAATATGGTGGTGCGGCGCAACCCGGCGCGCATCAGCCTGGATGGCTATGCGCAGCGGCTGGCCAGCAAGGACTATGCGGCGCGCTGGCCGCGCGTCACCATCATCTCCCAAGCAAATGATGGTGTAAAACGCAATTAAATGCACTATGGATACAGATTGCCTATAATTACCAATTATCCAATAGTATTCTTCTGATCTGATGTCCCTATCGATTTCCCCGCCGCTGCGCCGCATCGGCCGCTTGTTCTGCCTTTCCTCCGCCCTCGTGGCGCCCGCCGCCTGGGCCGACAGCTATACCGATTTCCAGCAAGCCAGCGCGCGCCTGGAAGCGATGATGGCCAAGGCGACGCCACAAGGCGGCTTGCCGCGCCTGGGCGACCCTGACGTGGCAGCGTTGTTTGCCCGGATGACCGATGCGCCGCGCCTGTTCCAGGCGCCCGTCGCGGCGCTGCAGGACATGAACCAGAGCGTGGCCCTGTGCGAGCGGGCCACCAACGTGGGCAAGGCCTATTACCAATTTGGCCTCGCGCTGCCGCTGCCGCTGTCGGGCGCCGAATTGCAGCAGGCGCGCAAGGAGCAAGTGACGCAGAACCTGGCCAATTATGGCGATGAAATGAGCACCATGTTCGCCTTTGGCCTGCATTGCCATGCGCACTTGATCCGTCTAATGGAGCAGGAATTCAGTCACCAGCCGGGGCAGGAGGTGAGCGGGGCCGAGCGCATGCGCGCGCGCGCCTTCAGCAAGGGATCGAGCACGGCTTACTCCGGCGTGGTGCAGTTCGTGCAGGTGGCGTTCTGGAACGTGGCGCAAAAGAAAATGATGCTGGAAGCGGCCGCGCAGCACGCCACGGCGAACGCGGGCCTTATGCCGCCGCCCTTGCGCGAGCGTCTGCTGAACAGCCTGGCGGATGCTGACAAGGATCTTGATCCGGCCCTGGCGCCGGCGCTGGCGACGATCCGCCAGGCGCTGTCGGTGACGACGTGTACCGGCCTGTGCCAGTACTATTGACGGGATGACTTACTCGGGCGCCTGCAGCGGCTGGTTGCGCTGGCGCCAGCGCACGAGGCCCCACGCATACACGGCGTAGTAGCCGATGACGAGGCCGTAGGCGGCCATGGTCAGCGCGCTCTGGCCAAACGGTGGCGGCGGCACCGGCACGTCGAGGCGCGAGTTCAGGTAGATTTGCATGCCGCGGTACAGCAAGCGGGCGATGAACAGCATCGTGATGGTCAGGCCCAGGTAGCGGTGCTGGGTAAAGAAAAAGTCCTTGCCGACGTGTTCGAAGCGCGTCAGCTTCAAGCCCAGCACGCCCAGCCAGCCGCCGGCCAGGGCAGCGGCGCCCAGGCTGGACAGGGGCAGGACGTCGAATTTCGTCGTCGTCGCCAGGAACAGCAGCAGCGCGGGAAACGCGATCGCCACGGTCCAGTGCCGCCACAGCTGCGATTTCTGGCGCGCCACCAGTTTTTTCAGGCGCGAATAAATGCGCCAGACCAGCAGCGGGACCAGTAACAGCAGGGCGAGGGTGGTGGTTTCCATGTATGCAATCGGGTACGGGTAAAACAGCGATTGTAAGCCAGATGGGGACGGGCGACGATGCTTGTCAAACGGCAAAGTTGCATGTTGACATTTTTATGGCATGAACGCACTATGCCCTGTCACAAAGCGCCGCCATGAGCGGTGCGGTGCGCTCGCTTGTTGTCACCACCTTCATACACTGGAGTTCCATGTCTACTCGTTTGCCTTTGCTGCCCATCACTGTCGGCCTGATGGCCTCGTCTTCCCTGGCCATGGCGCAAGATGGTGCCTATCAAGCCCCGCCAGCGCCCTTGCAAGCCATCGTCGATGCGCCGCGTGCGCCGACCCTGAGCCTGAGCCCGAAACGCAACCTGGCCGCCGTGCTGCCTACGCCATCCTTGCCCAGCATTAGCGAAGTGGCGCAGCCGGAACTGAAGCTGGCCGGCTTGCGCATCAATCCGCGCACGTATTCGGCCAGCCGTTTCAGTTTTCACACGGGACTGGGCTTGCTCGACATCGATACGCAGAAGGAAATCAAGGTCAGCGGCTTGCCGGCCGCACCCCGCATCGCCGACCTGGCCTGGTCGCCCGACCAGCGCTACCTGGCGTTTACGCACGTCGCCTTTGCCGATCCTGCCAAGGGCGTGAAGGAATCGGGCGTGGAACTGTGGTTGCTCGACGTGCAGACGAAAGCGGCGCGCAAGCTGGCCAGCCAGCCTTTGTCGGCCGTGTATGGTCGCGGCTTTTCCTGGATGCCGGACAGCAAGACCTTGCTGGTGCAGTTGAAGCCGGCCAAGCTGGGTGCGGCGCCCGTGGCGAGCGGCATCCCGACGGGCCCGTCCATCCAGGACAGCGTGCCGGGTGGTGGCGTCAAGCAATTGCGCACCTATCCCGACCTGCTGAAAAACGAACAGGATGCGCAGCTGTTCGAACATTACATTACCGTCCAGCTGGCCTTGCTGGACGTGGCGGGCAAGCAGCGCCTCGTGGGCCAGCCCGGCCAGTTCTCGCGCGTGTCGGCCTCGCCCGATGGCAAGCATCTGTTGACGACCAGCATCGTGCGTCCGTATTCCTATATCGTGCCGGCGCATGACTTCGGCCACAAGATCGACGTGCGCGACCTGAATGGCAAGGTGGTGCATGCGCTGGCAGCCCTGCCGCTGGAAGAAGGGCTGCCGCCAGGTAATGATGCCGTGTCCGCCGGCGTGCGCTCCGTCAGCTGGCGCGTCGATGCGCCCGCCACCCTGGTGTGGGCCGAAGCGCAGGATGGCGGCGATCCGGCCAAGGTGGTCGAGATCCGCGACATCGTCTACACGCAGGCGGCGCCGTTCACCGCCAAGCCGGCCGTGCTGGCCAGGCTGGCTTCGCGCTATGCGGGCGTGGCCTGGGGCCGTGGCGACCTGGCCCTGCTCAGCGAAGCGTGGTACAAGACGCGCGCCGTCAAGCAGTGGCGTATCCAGCCGGACCAGCCATCCGCCGTGGCGGGCACACCTGGCGACCTCGTGTACGCCGGTTCCTTCGAAGACCGCTACAACGATCCGGGCCAGCCCGTCATGCGCGCCGACGCTGCCGGCTTGCCGCGTTTGCTCATCGCCGCCGATGGCTCCATCCTGCTCGACGGCCAGGGCGCCTCGAAGGAAGGCGACCGTCCCTTCATCGACCGCCTGAACCTGGCGACGAAACAGAAGGAGCGCCTGTTCCAGAGCGCCGCGCCGTATTATGAAAACGTGGTAGCCGTGCTGGACGAGGATGGCAGCCGGCTGCTGTCCACCCGCGAATCGCCGACCGAGCAGCCGAATTATTATGTGCGCAACCTGAAACAGCAGGGCGCCGCGCAATTGACGGCCCTCACGCATTTCCCCCATCCGCTGCCGCAATTGAAGGACGTGCAGAAAGAGTTGATCCGCTACAAGCGCGCCGACGGCGTGGACTTGACGGCCACCCTGATGCTGCCGCCGAACTACGACGTCAAGCGTGACGGCCCGCTGCCGACCCTGATGTGGGCGTACCCGCAGGAATTCAAGACGGCCAGCGCCGCCAGCCAGACCAAGGGTTCGCCGTACAAATTCAACGCTGTCAGCTACTGGGGCCCGGCCGCCTTTCTTTCCATGGGCTACGCCGTGCTCGACAATCCATCGTTCCCCATCGTCGGCAATGGCGAGCAGGAACCGAACGACACGTATCTGCCGCAACTGGTGGCCGACGCCGAGGCGGCCGTCGACGAGGTGGTGCGCCGTGGCGTGTCCGACCGCAACCGCATCGCCATCGGCGGCCACTCGTATGGCGCCTTCATGACGGGCAATTTGTTGGCGCACACGCGTCTGTTCCGCGCCGGCATCGCCCGCAGCGGCGCCTACAACCGCACCCTGACGCCGTTCGGCTTCCAGGCGGAAGAACGCTCGTTCTGGCAGGCACCGGCCGTCTACCAAGCCATGTCGCCATTTAATTATGCGGACAAGATCAAGGATGCGCTGCTGATGATCCATGGCGAGCAGGACAACAACTCGGGCACATTCCCGATCCAGAGCGAGCGCATGTTCCAGGCCGTCAAGGGACTGGGCGGCACGGCGCGCCTGGTGATGCTGCCGAACGAGAGCCACGGCTACCGCGCGCGCGAATCGATCATGCAGATGCTGTATGAAAGCAACAACTGGCTGGAGAAATATGTGAAGAACGCGGCACCACCGGCCGCCGACCTCAAGCCGGCAGGCAAATAAGGGCAGCGGCGGGCATCTCGTGGTATGGTCTTCTTTTGTCTGCAGGGAGGCCAGCCATGTCAGTCATCCATGCCCACCGCGCGCCCGACCCGGCGCCCGTCGATGAACCCATGCCGGCGCCGGAGCCGCAAGAAGCGCCCGGGCATCATCCGGGGCCCGTGCATCCGGTGCCGCAGGACGATCCCGTGCCGCACCCGCATCCCAGTTAATCTCGTCAAGAAAGGCTGTTTTAGATGGCAATTGTCAAGGAAGTCTACACACGCAAAGTCAGCGGAGAATCGTTCGACTATGAACTCGATTACACCCAGGGCGCGGACGTGGCCTGGATTGCGCGCGTGTACCACGACGGCGTGCTGAAAGGCTCGCCGCACGGCGCGCTGACGGCCAACGTGCTGTCCGGCCCCGCGCTGGAACAATATTTGCGCGCGTACGTCGAAGGCATGATCGAGCGCGGGCTCGACGTGGCCGAGTAAGCCGTTGGCGTCCTTTGCCGCAAGAGTGCGGCATGCACCCGCCCCATCATTCCCGGCGATATGGACGCGAAAATCCGGCCCTCATCGCGCTCCTGGAATGTATTTTTAAAAGTTCTGGAAAGATAAAGCCCGCATTGCGGGCTTTATTTTCGGAACAACATGACATTTCCAGGGTCTGGTGCTCATGTTTTTAAAAGTGCAATATTCATGAATGCCAAATACATGCTGCTCCGCGCTTCACAATATTCTATTATTTATGCGCAAAGATTTTATGGGTAGCCGTGGCCAGTTCCTGGCAATTCCGGTCCGGTGGATGAGCATGGCATTTGCATGTCTTCCAAGCGGTACGGTGTTTGTTCGCCCCAATAAATCATCCTGCCCGAGCAGGTGAACTCTGCACCGCCTACATGATCCGAGTACGATGGATCGGAATAGTAGGAATAAGTGATGGAATACATCGGCCGGGCGTAGGCCGCGGCGGCAACTAGCAATGTTGCAAGTGTAGCGGCAAAAGCAATTTTCTTTTTGGTTTTCATCTATTTTCCTTCATTATAAAATTCAAAAAAATATATCCCCATAAATTTGCTGCGAGTTGATTGTATCTTAATAATTTAATTCTTTATCGTAATTTTTCGGTATTCTTGGTTTCGCCAATTTCGCCATTGTTTGTTTTTACGCCTATGCGTTTCGTTATTGGCCATCGATAAAAAAATGCCGCTCAGTTTGCACTGAGCGGCATTGATTACCGGCGGTCCGTATTTCCGAGTGGTCTGACGATCAATCGAACGCCCACGTGTACAGCACGTCGAGCGCATTGTTCGTGCCAGTCTGGAATTGCAGGGTGATGCGGCGGTTCAGCTTGTAGCGCAGCTTGACCAGGCTCGTCGCCGTGCTCGTGCCTTGCTCGAACGTCAGGTAGGCGCGCGAGGACAGGCGCTTGCCGACGGTGACGACCGTGCTTTCCAGCCCTTGCGCCTGCGACAGGCCCACTTCATCGAGTCCCAGCGAACTGGCCAGCTTGCCCTGCAAGCCGCCGCCGGAGCCGCCGAAGAGGGCGCCTGCAGCCGTCGTCAAGAGGGCCATTTCATCGCCGGCCGCCGTTTCCGCGCCGTGGCCCAGGATCAGCCAGGCCAGCTTGTCGCTGTCCGACACGCTTGGCGTGGAGACAAGCTTGGCCGTCGGCGCCTGGGCCGTGCCGCGCACTTCCACGCCCGCTTCCACATTCGTTTCCGACAAGGCTTCGCCCTCGGGGCGCTTGCGCACGGCGAGGATGTTCAGGGACGGGTTGTCGTAGGCGCCCGTGAAGGCGATCAAGCCCCGTTCGATGGCCAGTTTCTGCCCATACGCCGCATACAGGCCATTGACGACCCGGATGCTGCCCGTCACGCGCGGCGCGGCGCGGTTGATGACCCTGGCGCGCACATTGCCCGCCAGGTCCGCATCGATGCCCATGCCGCGCAGGTGGAAGGCATTGCCCAGGTCGAACTCGAGGTCGATATTCAGGGGGAGCGAAGGCGCTTCCTTGCCGCCCTTCACTTCCTTGCCCAGCACCACCACGTCGCTGCTTTGCGTCGGCGTGTCTTGCGGCGCCAGCTCGATCAGCGCGCGGTTGGCCTTGAACTTGCCCTCAAAGCTGAAGCGCTTGTCGTTGCGCACCAGGGTGCTGTTGCCCGACAGGATCAAGGTACGGTCGGGGCGCGACAGCGCCTGCAGGCGGTCGGCCATCAGTTTCAGTTCCAGGCTCGCTTCGCCATTCGCAAAGCGTACCCAGCCATCTGCCTGCACCTTGCCATCGCCGCCGTCAAAGCTCAGGCGCTGCAATTGCAATTGATCGCCGGCCAGCTTGGCTTGCAGTACGCCATTGCGCAACTTCAAGCCCTGGTCGGCCCAGTTCACCAGCAGCTTGCTGCCGTTGATGTCGCCATTCAATTGCGGCGTGCCGATGGTGCCGCTGCCGGCCAGCGCGATTTTCAAGGCGCCGCCCAGTTCCAGGCCCGGCTGGCCCGTCAGCGGCGCCAGCCACGCCAGCGAATCGATGCTGGTCGTGCCCGTCAGCGAGAGGGCGCTGTCGTTGCTGATGCGCCCGCCCAGCATTTGCACGGTGGCATTGATGTCGCTCTGGCCCGCGCGTGCGCCATCGAGTTTCACGGCCAGGCGCAGCTGCTGGTTGGCCACGTCGATGCGCGCATCGAGGGTGCGCAAGCCCAGCGCCAGCGGCTGTTCCACGCCTACCGTCACGTCGCCTTTTTCGCGGTAGATATGCAGCATGCCGGCCAGGGACGGATCTTTCTGCTTGGCCGTCGGCACCTGCATGTCGAGCGACCACTGCGCGCCCAGGGTCAGGTCGCTGCGCGCATTGGCCTGCAGCGCGGGGATCACTTGCGCCAGGTAGGTCAGCGCCACGCCTGCCGCCTGGCCGGAACTGGTCCAGCGGGGGCCGTTCTTGACCAGGTTTTGCATGGTGATGCTGCCTGCTGGCAATTTGATGACAGTGTTGCCCACGCTGATCTGCTCGGGCTGACCGAGGCCCGCCACGCCGCTGCCGGCAGGACCGGCCACCTTGACGGGCACGGGCGCTTGCAGCACCAGCGCATAGCGGCCCTTGTTTTGCAGGCTGTCGATGGTGCCCGTCCAGCCGGCGCCGCTCTGGCTGCCACGGACTTGCACGGTGGCGTCGAAATCGTCGTTGCGCGCCGCCAAACTCACCGTATGGCTGCCGCGCGTGCCCGTCGTGCCCAGGCGGGCGCTGGCCAGCTTGAAGGTGGGCGTGCTGTAGCCCGTGATGTCCAGGCTGCTGACCATGGGGTCGAGCGCGCCCTGGCCGGCGCCCACGCTGGCGCTGCCTTTGATGGATTTCAGTTGCTGGTCGCCAAAGAAGGTCAGGTCACGGCCGTCGAGCGTCAGTTGCGCGGCGGGCGCGTCCATCTTGCCGCTGACGGAGCCGGCTGCCTGCAGCACGCCGGCAAAGCGCGGACCCAGGGTCGACAGTTGCGGCGCATCGAGTTTCCACGTCAGCTTGTCGGTGGCGCCGCCCAGCGCGCCCTTGGCCAGCAGGCTGTTCGGTCCCAGGCGCAGTTCCGTATCCACGCTGTCGATGCGTTTCGCGTTGGCCGACAGCTTGGCGTAGCCGGCCAGCGGAGCGTTTTGCAGGGTCGATTCGCGCAGGGCCAGGTTGAGGGCCACTTGCCAGTCGCCGCTCAGGCGGCCGTTGCCGTTGAAATCCGCATTGACGTTGCCGTTGGGCAGTGATGCGCCAAACGCGGCTGGGTTGATCTTTTGCAAGGAACCCGTCATTTTCAGTTCCGCTTCCTTTTTCGGTCCCGTCAAGCCCACGTCGCCGCTGGCGTGGATGGCGCTGTCCGGCGCAGGGCGCTTGCCGCTGGTGAAACCCAGTCCTTTTGCATCGGCAACAAAGCTCGTGCGCGGCTGCTGCAGGGTGCCTTGCACCACGCCGCTGGCCAGCACGGTGCCCAGCAAATCGCCCTGCAGGGCGGAAAGTTGCCGTGCATCGACATTCCAGTTCAGCTTTTCGCCGGCGCCGCCAAAGTTGCCCTTGGCCGTGACGTTGTTCTTGCCCAGCGCCAATTGCACGTCGATGCCGCTGAAGTGGGCCGCATCGGCCGTCAGCTTGCCCTTGCCCGACAGGGGCTGGTCGAGCAGCTTGCTGGGGCGTACGGTGAAGTCCGCATTCGCCAGCCACTGGGGCGCCACGTGACCATTGGCGCGCACGTCGAGGTTCAGGTCGGCCACGGGGAAGGCGCCGAAGTCGGCGGGATTGAGGCGGCTGGCATTGGCCACGGTCTTGAAGGGCTGATCGTCCTTCAGGCTGATCTGGCCCGTCGCATTCACGCTGCTTTTGCCTGCTTGCAAGGTTGCCTTGCGCAATTGCACGAGCGAGTCGGCCAGGGTGGCTTCCACGTCCAGGCGCAGCTTGGCTTCGCCCAGCTTGGCGCGCAGGGTCTGCGTCTTGCCATCGCTGTCGAGCACGATGTCGCCGACGATCTTCGTGCTGTTGATGCTGCTGTAAATGTGTTGCAAGTCGATCTTGTCGGTGTGCAAGGTCAGCTGCGCGTTGCCGATGGGGCCGTCGACGGCGTCGCGGTTGAGCTTGCCGCTACCCGTGAATTTGCCCGCGTTGCCGAAATCGATGATGGCCGACTCGAGCGTGGTGGCCGTCAGGGTGCCGCCCAGGCGCGCCTCGAACTGGCGCAGCGGCAGCTTTTGCTGGTCGATGGGGCCGGGCGTGGCGTGGTTGAGGATGGCCAGCTTGCCCGACACGGTTTGCGCGTTGGGCCGCGTATCGATGGCGGCATCGAGTTCCAGGCTCAGGTCCGCCTGCGGCAGGGTCGCGTCGAACTTGCCCGGATTGATGTTGCGGCCTTTGATGCTGGCCGAGCGCAGGATGATGACAGGGTCGAACGGCGCCAGCGCCAGCTGGGCGTCGGCCGTGGCCGCGCCCGCGCTGCCCTTGGCCGTCACGTTCAGCACATTCAGGTCGCCGCCCAGTTGCAAGGCGAGGGCGGCGGGTTTTTCACCGGCGGCGGGGGTGAGCTGCGTCAAGCCGGCCTTGCCTGACAGTTTGAACGGTTGTGTGGCGGCAATCGTCGCGCTGGCCGTGGCCTGGCCGAAGGGCGTCAGGGCCGAAGCGTCTTCCAGCTGCCATTGCGTCTTGTCGCCCGACAGGCTGAAATGGATCTTTTCAAACACCGTGTTGCCGCCCGCGCTCACCAGGGTCACCTTGTCCAGGCGCGCGTCGGCAATGCCGATCTTGAAGGGCGAGGCCAGGCTGGCAGGCATGGTCGATGGTTCTTCGGACGGCGCCGTGCTTTCCACGGACAGGCTGGCCACGTGCAGTTCGCTGATGGCGATGCCTTCCGAGAAGAACTGGAATGGCGACCAGTTGATATCGATGTTGTCGGCCGTGATGTGCTGCGTCTTGCTGCGGTAGCTGACGTGGCCCAGGTGCATGCGGTTGTACAGCGAGCCGGACACGCCCGACACTTCGATTTCGCCGCCGCTGGCGCTGGCCACTTTTTGCACCAGCATCTGCAAGGTCGATTCGCGGCCCAGGAACCAGAAGGCGCCGCCCAGCAGCACGGCCAGACTGGCGACGGCGATCAGCACATAGCGCACCCAGCGGCGCGGTTTTTTCGCCGGCGGTGGCGGCGCGGCGTCGTGGGACTCGGTAGTAATATCGGACATCAGAAAGTGAATCCCAGAGAGAAGTGCAAACGGTAGGCGTGGACGGCGTGGCCATACGCCACGTCGACATTGATGGGGCCGACGGGGCTCTTGTAGCGCCCGCCCAGGCCATAGCCCGATTTCGGCGTCATGGCCGCTTTCACGGTATCGGCCGCGTTGCCGGCGTCATAGAAGGCGGCGACGGCCCACTTCGGTTTGAACCAGTACTGGTATTCGGCGCTGCCGGTGAGCATGTAGCGACCACCGATGGTGGCGTCGCCTTCCTTGACGCCCAGTTCCTGGTAGGCATAGCCGCGCACCGACTGGTCGCCGCCCGCGCGGAACAGGTAGACGGCCGGCACGCCGCGTTTTTCCTTCGAGCCCAGCGCGCCCATTTCGCCGCGCACGATCAGTTCGCCTTTTTCACCGAGCGGACGGTAATACACGGCCTTGCCGGCCACGCGCACGAAGCGCTCGTCCGTCAGCACGGGCAGCAGGGCACCGCCCACCTGGGCGTTGATGACATAGCCCTTGGTGGGGAACAGCAGGCTGTCGAGGCTGCGCTTGGTGATGGCATAGGTCAGCGGCAAGCTCTTGCTGCGCGTCTGTTCCAGGCCGACGACGGTCTTGTCTTCGCTGAGGAACTCGAACGTCAGGCTGCGCTCGAGGTTGGTGCCACCCCAGTTGCGCTTGGCCGAGATGGTGGTGACGGCCGTGATTTCGTTGGAAATGTCGCTGCGCTCGAACGAGGCGCCCGCGCTGTCGTTGTAGCCGCGTTCGGTCGTTGGAAAGTAAA
Organism: Janthinobacterium sp. PLB04; assembly: GCF_021165895.1. Classification (NCBI taxonomy): domain Bacteria; kingdom Pseudomonadati; phylum Pseudomonadota; class Betaproteobacteria; order Burkholderiales; family Oxalobacteraceae; genus Janthinobacterium; species Janthinobacterium sp. PLB04. Next base: position 907,942 of record NZ_CP088968.1, read on the forward strand.
AATTGGCGTGCGCCGCCTGTTTCTTCGTTTCCATGGTGATCGCGCTCTTGAAGCGCGTGCCCCACACGTTCAGATTGTCATAGTTGAGCTGGGCGCGATTCCCCGTGTTCGTACTGAAACCGAGACCGGCGCTGACGTTCTGCTGCTTGTTTTCCGTCACGCGTACCACCAGCGGCAGCAGCGGCGCGGGGCCGCGGTTGGCCGGCTTGGCTTCGGCGGCGGCGCTGGCACCTTCGACCTCGGCTTGCTGGCTTTCCTGACCTGCTTCGATCTGCTCGTTGAGGATGCTGCTCATGTCGGCGCTCACTTCCACGCTGGCAAAATAGCCCGTGTCCTGCAGGCGCGCCTGGAACGATTGCAGCGCCGATTCGCTGTAGTATTCGCCGGGACGTATCTTGTCGAGGTTGCGGATGATGCTGGCATCGTAGCGTTTCAAGCCTTCGATGCGCAGCTCGCCGAAGCGCAGCTCGGGGCCGCTGTCGAGCACCACCAGCAGCGAGACTTTATGCGTTTCCGGGTCGACCACGGCTTGCGTATCGACCAGCTGGGCGCGCGGGTAGCGCGTTTGCACCACTTCGCGCAGCAGGGCGCGCTTGGCCGATTCCCAGTCGGCCTGGCGAAACACGCTGCCCGTTTTCAAGGACCAGCTGCGCTTCAGGGCTTCCGTATCGTAGGGTTCGCTGGCGGCCAGCGGCGGCGTGGGGTCGAAGCCGCGCAATTCCAGCTCGACCTTGTCGATGGTCACCGGCTGGCCCGGGTCAAGGTCGACGATGACGACGGGTTTGGCGCCCGTCGTATCGACGCGCACCGTGACGACGGGCGTGTAATAGCCGGCCGTGGCGACGAGGTTTTTGGCTTGCTCGGGCGTATCGCGCACGAGGCGCTGCAATTGCTCGCGGTCCATGCGCGGGTTGCCGCGGAAGCGTTCCAGATCCAGGTTTTTTTCGAGCAACTCATCGAGGTCGCCCGGTGCGTTGACCTTGACCTCGTACTGCAGCGGGGCGGGCGCCGCTTCCGTGGCAGGGGTGCCGGCGGCCGCGTCTTGCGGACGCTCTTGCGTTTCCTCCTGTGCGCGCGCCTGGACGGCCGGGCATGCCAGGATGACACTGCCGGCGGCCGCCAGTGTCAGTTGACCCATTACTTTTGTCACTACTTGTGCCAAAATCCGTGGTCGTATCGCCTTGCCGGCAGCCGTATGCCGTATGGGTCGTGCAGAAAACATGGTGCTCCAGATGAGTAAATGCTGACTGCATGTTACCGGAATAGGTAAACTGATGGCGGACGAATAAGTATTTTTTGCACCGGGAATCATGTTTCCCTGCGCACTATTGGACAGAATAAAACTGAAAGAAAGAAATTATGCTAGCAACGGACTCCGCACTGGTGCTCTTCAGCGGTGGACAAGATTCCACCACCTGCCTGGCCTGGGCCTTGAAACACTATAGCCGCGTGGAAACCATCGGCTTTGACTATGGACAGCGTCACGCGATCGAACTGACCGTGCGCCCTGGTGTACTGGAACAGATGCGCCAGCAGTCGCCCGAGTGGGATAGCCGCCTGGGCCAGGATCACATGATCGACCTGTCCCTGATTTCCGCCATTTCCGATACGGCCATGACGCAGAACGTCGAGATCGTCATGCAGGAAAACGGCTTGCCGAACACGTTCGTGCCTGGACGCAACTTGCTGTTCATGACCGTGGCCGCCACCGTGGCGTACCGCCGCGGCTTGACGGTGCTGGTCGGCGGCATGTGCGAGACGGATTTTTCCGGCTACCCGGATTGCCGTGACGACACAATGAAGGCCCTGCAAGTGGCCCTGAACCTGGGCATGAATACGCGATTGAAGCTGGAAACGCCGCTGATGTGGCTGGACAAGGCGCAAAGCTGGGACCTGGCGGAAGACCTGGGCGGCCAGCCCCTGGTCGACCTGATCCGCAGCGGCACGCATACCTGCTACCTGGGCGAGCGGGGCGAGCTGCACGACTGGGGCTATGGCTGCGGCACCTGCCCCGCCTGCGCCCTGCGCGCGAATGGCTACCAGCAATACGCGGCGAGAAAGGCTGCAAAGCAGGCCAAATAAGCAGCTTGCGCCGTTTCTTCAAGCGGCGGGGAGGGGGACAAGGCCAAGCTGTGGTTTTTGCCACAGGAGTCCCTTGCCATGAAATCCCTCTTTGCCGCGCTGTACGGCCCCGCGTTCTGGGCCGGCTTCATCGGCGCCGCCAGTTACCTGATTGCGGTGTGTCATTATTCTCTCTGGGTCTTGCCGCCCTTGCTGCTGCTGGCCCTACTCACTTCCTTTCTTGCCGAACGCTATCTGCCGTATGACGGCGCGTGGAACCACGATCATGGCGACGGCTGGCGCGACAGCCTGCATGCGCTCGTCAATGAAGCGCTGTATCTGCTGGGCCTGGCTGCCTTTCCCTTGCTGGCCGGGCACCTGGCGCTGGGCGCATTCTGGCCAGTCCAGCTGCCGTTCTGGGCGCAACTGTTGCTGGCGATCGTCATCGCCGATTGCGGCATCACGCTCGTGCATTACCTGAGCCACCGCTATTATTTTCTGTGGAAACTGCATGCCGTGCACCACAGCGTACAGCGCCTGTATGGCTTCAATGGCTGGATGAAGCACCCGCTGCACCTGCTGCTGGAAGCGGCGGGCGGCATGCTGCCCTTGCTGCTGCTGGGCATGCCGGAGCGTGTCATGGCCGTGCTGGCGTTTGCCGTGGCGATCCAGCTGTTGCTGCAGCATGCGAATGTCGACATGCGCATGGGCCCGCTGCGCCAGATATTCGCCTGGGCGCCATTGCACCGTTTTCATCACATGAAATACGGCACGGCCGGCGATGTGAACTTCGGCCTGTTTTTTACCTGCTGGGACCGCTTGCTGGGCACGCGTTTCGATGCACCGGGCTACCGCATGCGGGGCGAGGACCTGGGCATCGGCAGCCGTCCCGATTATCCGGCCGCATACGGGGCGCAACTGCTGGAACCGTTCCGCGCGGAAGAGGGCGTGCGGGCGCCCGAGCCGCCAGCCGGTTTGCGTAAAGTCATCAATCGAGCAGCTTGACGTCGAGCTGGCGCAAGCTGCGGTCGGCGCGCACGCCGAACAGGCTGCGCATGGTGCGCGAAAAATGCGCGGCATCGGCAAAGCCGGCGCCGTGGGCCGCCTCCGTCAGTGTACTGCCGAGCAGGATGAAACGGATGGCCAGGCGCAGGCGGCGCCACAGCACCAGGCGCCGCACGGGCAGGCCCAGCTGGGCGCTGAACAGGCGTTCCAGCTGGCTCAGCGACAAATGCGCCGCCTCGGCCACGGCGGCCGCGCTGACCTTGCCCGACAGCAGCGCATCGACCTTGTCCAGCGCCCGCCGCAAGCGGGGATCGGGCAAGCGTTCGCGTGGCTGCGCCTGCAGCGCGGCGGCCAGATTGTCCAGACTGGGTACGCCGGCGCTGGCGGCTGCTGCCAGCAGAGCCGCGCCGCCCAGGCGCTGCGGCTCCGCATAGATGGTCAGCATGGGCACCGGCGCGGCCAGGATGGCGTGCGGGCGCAGGCTGTCGATCAGCAAGTGCCGCGCCGTGTGGACGATGCCGTCGAGCTTGGCCGTGAAGGGCGCGCCCGTGCTCAGCATCAGCTGGTGCGCATAATGGGCGTGGCTGTCCGTGGCGCCCGCTGCGCCATGCAAAATGGCAAAGTCTGGCGCCAGCCATAGGGTTCCCTGCCAGCGGTCGTCGTGCAAGCGATGCTCCCGTGTCTGCAATCGCCAGCACTGTACAGCAGCGCGCTCAGGCCCGCTGGCGTTGCTGCGCCAACTGGCGCGCCAGCAACATGGCCAGCAGGGCGCAGACGATGCCGAGCGTGAAACTGCCGCCGTAGCCGGCCGTGGCCGCCACGCCCGTCAAGGTGGACGAGGTGAGGATTTCACCGCCGTCGCGCATGCTTTGCACGGCCGTCATGTCCGTGCCCGCCTGTCCGCTCTGGCGGGCAAACTGCATCGCCATGGTCAGCATGGAGACCGATGCACAGCCGGCGCCGAAGCAGCCCAGCGCCGTCGCCAGCCAGACCAGGCTGGACGGCAGGGGCGCCGCCATCGCTGCCAGCCACAGCCACAGGCCGGCAGCGGCCGCAGAGGCGCCTATGCCTAGCAGGAAGACGCGCTGCGGGCCATGGCGGCCCATCAGCCAGGCGCCGCCGCCACAGCCCAGCAGCACGGTGATCATGCCACCGGCCATGCCCACCTTGCCGACATCTTCCAGCGGCCAGCCGGCGTCGACCAGCAGCAGTTTCGACAGGCCATAGCCGGCCACGGCTGTCATGGACGACAAAAAGGCGATGCCCAGCAGCGCCGGCGCACCGGGCCGGCGGATGAAGCCGCGCAAGCTGGCCTTGCGTGGCGCCGGGACCGGGACCGGGACCGATGCGGGCAGCGCGGCCGCGAGCGGGCTCTCGCGCCACAGCACGACGAGCGCCAGGCTGGCGGCACCGATCACCGCCAGTGCCAGCAGCGCCACGCGTTGATCGAACATGCCCGACAGCATCAATACTCCGGAGCCGCCCGTGAAAAAGCCCACCATGGTGCCGCCCACCTGCAAGGCGTTGGCGCGGCCCAGCGCGGCGCCTTCGAAGCGCTCGGCCAGCAGGCCGTCGGTAGCGATATCTTGCGTGGCGCTGGCCAGCGAACCCATCGCTGCCAGGGCGACGATCAGCGGCGCCGTGGCGGCAGACAGCCCCAGCAGGGCGGCGCCCAGCAGGCAGGCGGTGGCCAGCGCCTGCATCGGCAGCAGCCAGCTGCGGCGCCGGCCCACGCGGGCGTTCCAGCGGTTGTCGACTTGCGCCGCCCAGAGAAATTTCAGGACCCAAGGCAAGCCCACCAGCGGTAAAAAAGCCAGGGCGTCGAGCGGCGCGCCGTCGCGGCGCAGCATGGCCGGCAGCGCTTCCATGGCCAGCCCCAGCGGCACGCCTTGCGTGAAGTACAGGGCCGCCACCATCAGCCACAGGTGCGCCCGCCGCAGTGCCGGCCTCATGCGGCACCGCCCACTTTGCGGTGTTCGCTGCCGATGCTGGGCGTGATGAACAGCAGGCGTCCGGGGACGTCCACCTGCAGCCGGTGCCAGGTGCCGCACGGCACGATGCAGGCTTGCCCCGCCTGCAAGGCGACGCGGCGTTCCGCGCCATCGTGCGTTTGCAGCACCAGTTCGATGCTGCCTTCGAGCAGGCACAGGGTTTCGTCGCCGCGCGGGTGGCGCTCCCAATGGTCGCCGTGCACGGACTGGGCGTCGCTGACGTGCTTGACGCCGATGATCCAGTCGGCGCGGCTCTTGCCGCGCGCATGGTAGGGAATGGCCAGGGCCAGCGCATCGGGGTGCAGCGCGAGCAGGTGGCCATCGAGCGGGAAAATGGTCAAGGTGTTGTCATTCATGGGGGACCTCAATACTGGGCGCGCAGGGACAGCATCACGCTGCGCGGCTCGCCATAGCGGTTGTTCCAGGCCGTGCCGGACAGGCTCTGGTAATAGTGTTTGTCGAACAGGTTGTTGACATTGAGCGCGGCCGTGAAATGGTGGTCGATGCGCCAGCCCAGGCGGGCATTGGCCAGCGCATAGCCGGCCTGGCGCAGCGTCACGCCGCCCGAGGTGACGCTGTAGCGGCTTTGCGCCTGCAGGCCCAGTCCGGCGCTCAAACGGCGTCCGGCCCACGGCAGGGTGGCGTTGGCCCACGCGCGCAGGATGTGGGCGGGTGCGAAGCTGGCAAACGGCTGGCCCTGCGATTCGGCATCCTTCAGGTAGCGCGTCGTGTTGTAGCTGTAGCCGGCCGACAGGTTCAGGTCGGGCGTCAGCTGGCCGTTCGCTTCCGCTTCCAGGCCGCGGCTTTGCACTTCGCCGCCGGCGATGTAATAGCAGACGTTGCCCGCGCAAGGGAAATTCGGGTCTTCCTGGGCCCGCTTGTTCTGGCGGATCTGGTACACGGCCAGGGAAACGTCCAGCTTGCCATTCGCCAGCGCACCCTTGATCCCCGCTTCCAGGTTGTTGCCCGTCACGGGAGCTAGCGTCTTGCCGTCGATGGTGGCCTGGCTTTGCGGCTGGAACACTTGCGTATAGCTGCCATAGCCGGACCATTGCGGCGACAGGGCGTAGACCAGGCCGCCATACGGTGTCAGCTGGGTATCCGGTTCCACGCGCGCCGTGCGCGTTTCCTGTTTCCAGCGGCTCAGGCGCGTGCCGGCGATGGCCGTCAGCGCGTCGCTCACCTGGAAGCGCCCCATGGCATAGGCGCCCCACTGACTGACCTTGGTCGGGCCGCGCGAGGCATACGCGCTGGTGGCCGGTTCCGCCAGCGCGTAGGGGTTCCAGTGGAAGACGTCATGGGTGCCCTTCGGCGGCGGCAGGAAGCTGGCGGAGAACTGTTCGCTGGACGTGTGCTGGACGTTGGCGCCCAACAATAGTTCATGCTGGCGTCCGCCCAGGCGGAAGGGACCGCTGGCGTAGGCATCGACGCTGTTCTGCAGGTTGTCGAAGCGGTAGGCGGCGCCCATCACGCTCGAGGATGGACGTTGGTCGCGGCGCGCGGCGCCATATGCACCCGCGTATTTCAGGAAGGAATCCCCGGACAAGTGATTGGCCTGCACCTTGGCTTGCCAGCCATTGGCAAAATGCTGCTCCAGGCTGGCGAAGACGCGCTGGGTATCCCAGTCGAACTGGTCCCAGGCCGCATCGAGATAGGTGGAACGGGGCAAGCCGATATCGCCGCCGTCCGCATAGCGGGGCACGCCTGCCATGTTGGTGATGGAACGGATGCGCTGTTTCTGTACACCCACGCTGAGCGTGCTGCCCGGCGTCAGGTCCAGTTCGGCGACGCCATACAGATTGCTGCTGTTCTGCTGCGCCACGTCATAGAAAAAGCCCCGTTCCTCGTGCGTGGCGACGACGCGCGCGCGTAGCGTGGCCGCGGCGTTCAGGGGGCCGCCGATGTCGGCTTCGCCACGGCGCCGGTCCCAGCTGCCGGCCGACAGCGCACCTTGCGCGGCGAAGTTCTTTTGCGGCCGCTTGGCCACCAGGTTGACGGTGGCGGCAGGGTTGCCGCTGCCATGCAGCAAGCCATTCGCGCCGCGCAGGATTTCCACGCGTTCCAGCATCGCCATGTCTTGCTGCGGACTGGCCATGTGACCCATCAGCACGGGCACGCCGTCCTGTTCGAAGGAATCGATCTTGAAGCCGCGCGCATAGTAGGCCGTGGTCAGCAGCTGGAACGGCTGCACGGTGGTGCCCGTCGCCTGCTGCAGCACGTCGTCGAGCGTCTGCAGGTTTTGTTCCTGCATGCGTTCCTGGCTGATGATGCTCAGCGACTGCGGCGTGTCCTTCAGCGAGGCGCCCGTCTTGCCCATGCTGGCGCCCGCTTCGCGCGTGGCCGTGACGGCGATGACGGGCAGACTGGCCTCGGGTGCCGGCGCGTCGGCCGCCTGCGCCAGGGGGCTGCAGCCGAGGGCGGCCAGGACGTGCAGGGTATGCCGGGGCCAGCGCACGCCGCGTGGGGGGAGGGGAAACATTGCCATGAAAAACCAGACCTTTCGTATTGAGAATCAATCTCAATATGGTAAGGACCGAGGGCGTCAGGGCGTTAAGGATTGCCGCTGTTTTCCTGGCGATTGCGCGTATTGCGTCAGGCGCAGCGCAGGTCGCTGGGGGAAACGCCGTAGCGCTGCCGGAACACCTTGCTGAAATGCGAATCCGTATAGCCGCAGGCATGCGCCGCGTCGGCCACGCTGATGTTGCCGGCCGCCAGCATGCGGTACGCCAGTTCCAGCCGCTGCTCGCGCACGTAGGCGAAGACGCTGGTGCCGAACTGCTGGCGAAAGCCCTGGCTCAGGGTGCTGGCGTTGGTGCCGGCCAGGCGCGCCAGTTCCGGCAAGGTGGGCGGTGCGTGCAGGCGCTGCAGCAAGATGTCGCGCGCCTGCTGCAGGCAGCGCAGCTGGCGTGTGCCGGGCGCCGTCTCGGCCGCGGCGCCGGTGCCGGTCAGGCCGTCCATCACGGCCGCTGTCAGTTCCAGCGCCTTGCCGGATAAATACAGCTGACGCAGCGGACCGGCCAGCGGGCACAGCATGATTTGCCGGCCCAGCGCCTGCACGGCCTTGCCGGCGTATCCGTTCGCCGTGGCCATGGTCTGCCGCGCGGCCGGAGCGATGCGCCGCGCCAGCGAACCAAGCTCGGCGCCGAAGGTATCGTGCAAGGCCTGCATCGGCATGCGTACGCTCAGGTACTGCAGCGGTTGCCGTGCCGCATAGTGGTGGCTGACGGAAAACGGCGTGTCGCTCAGGCTGATATGGAAGGCCGGGCCTTCGACACTCACGGCGCCACCGCTTTGCAGTTGATAATCCAGCTGGCCGCCCAGGACCAGCACCAGTTTCAGTCCTGCCTCATTGTGTTCGATGCTGTGCGCCGGCGCCGGAAAGGACAGGGTGCCCGCGCTGAGTTCCAGCGTTGGCGTGGCCAACGGTAGTTGCCAGGAAGTGTCGTGGGAGGAAGGCGGCTGGGAGGGCATCGTCGAGGGTGTGGAGGAAAAGCGGGATGATCATTATAAATGAGAATCATTATCAGTTGCGATGGCGTCGACTTTGTGCTGGGAAAACTCAGTTGCAGCTTCGCAATTCGTGGTCTTTTTAATACAATATTCAGCATTGCAAGGGCGCCCGCTGTAACGTACTATCATTCTCATCGACTACCGATGGTCGTCGTGCGGCCCGCCGCCAGCCATGTTGCTGGCCGTGTAGCGGTTTGATGTCCGTCCTGCTTTTTCGCCTGCCATGTCTACACGCGCGTCTACGTCGTGGTTTGCTCGTTCAGTGTCGCACTGGCTGGGACCGCGCGCGTTGGCCTCGCTGGTGCTGGCGCTGTGCCTGGGATTGACGTATGGCGCCTGGCGCAATGCCGACGACGCCAGCGAACAGCAGGTGCAGGCCGATTTCGATTTCCGCGTGCGCGAACTGGTGGGCAATATCGTCGGCCGCATGCAGACCTACATCCAGGTGCTGCACGGGGTGCAGGGCCTGTATGCCAGTTCGCAGGAAGTCACGCGCCGCGAATTCCATGCCTATCTGGCGGTGCAGCAAGTGGACCGCCACTTTCCCGGTATTCACGGCATCGGCTACCTGCCGCTGCTGTCCGGCGCCGCCCTGGCACGGCATGAGGCCAGCGTGCGCGCGGACGGCTATCCCGGCTATGCCGTGCGTCCGCACGGCCAGCGCGATTGGCATGCGCCCATCACTTATCTGGAACCTTTGAGCGAGAGCAACCTGCTGGCCTTCGGCTATGACATCGGGTCCGAACCCGTGCGCCGGGCCGCGCTGGAGCAGGCGCGCGACACGGGGCAAGCCGCCATGACGGGCAAGATCCACCTGGTGCAAGATGGCGGCAGCGCCCGGGCGCATGGCTTCCTGGTCGTATTGCCCGTGTATGACAATGGCTTGCCGCACGCCAGCGTGGAGCAGCGGCGCGCCGCCTTGCGCGCCTGGGTGTTTGCGCCGTTCCGCATGGGGGATCTGATGGCGGGCGTGGGCGGCGAGGGCGCGCGCCAGCTGGATCTGGAAATCTATGATGGCGCGCAACTGGCCGAGGCGGCCCTGATGTATGACAGCTTGCCGGGCGCCTTGTCGTCTGTCGCTTCGGACAGCCTGGTGTCGCAGCAGGCGATCACCATCGCCGGCCATGCCTGGACCTTGCGCATGCGCGCCATGCCGGGCTTTGATGGCGAACTGCTGGCGCGGCCCCGCCTGGTGGCCTGGACCGGCTTGCTGGCCAGCATCGGGCTGGCGCTGGCCACCTGGCTGCTGGCGGCGGGCCGCGCCCGCGCCCAGGCGGCGCTGGCGCGCTCGAGCGAACTGACCGGCCAGCTGGAGCAGGGGCAGGCGAGCGTGCTGGCCATGGCCGAGGCGGCGCAGCGCAGCCAGGCCATGCTGCGCAGCATCCTCGATTCGACCATCGACGGCATTCTGGTCGACAATACCGATGGCCGCATCTTCACGTCGAACCGGCGCTTCCGCGACCTGTGGCAAGTGCCCGATGCACTCGACTGGCAAGCCGATGGCGCGGCGCTGGTGCGCCATGTGGAAAGCCAGCTGGAGCAGGCGGCGCCGTTCCTCGGGGCACGCGCCCACGCACCGCATGGCCACCGCGAGCGGCGCGACGTGCTGCACCTGCGCGATGGACGGGTGGTCGAGCAATATGTGCGCAGCATGCAGCTGGGCAATGAGCAGGCGCGCCTGTGGACCTTCCGCGATATCAGCGAGCGCAGCCAGATGGAACGGCGCGAACATACGCGGCGGCAGGTGCTGGAAATGCTGGCCACGGGCGCGCCGCTGGAACGGGTGCTGGAAAGCGTGGTGCTGAGCGTGCAAGCGGACCATCCCGCCATGCTGTGCAGCATCTTGCTGCTCGATGAAAGCCGCCACCGCCTGGTGCTGGGCGCTGCGCCGAGTTTGCCTGCGTTTTTCAACCTGGCCAGCCATGGCCATGACCTCGATACCCTGCAGGGCGTGCATGGCATCGCCGCGCAAGCCGTGCGCGACGGCCAGCGCGTGATCGTCGGCGACCTGCATGCCGATGCGCAGGAAACGATGGAACTGGCGTGGCGGGCCCAGCTGCAATCGTGCTGGGCCGAGCCCGTGCGTGGCGGCTCGGGCAAGCTGCTCGGTGTGCTGATGGCGTATCACCGCCAGCCGACGCTGCCGGGCGCGGCGCATCTGGCGCGGCTGAGCGAGGCGGCGCACCTGGCCGGCATGGCCATCGAACAGGCGCAAGTGGCGCTGGCCCTGCGCGCCGGCGAAGCGCGTTTCCGCAGCCTGTACGACCATGCGCCCGTGGCCCTGTGGGAACAGGACTGGTCGGCCGTGCGCGCCGCGCTCGATGCCTTCGAACAAGCGGGCGTGCGCGACCTGGGCGCCCACTTCCAGGCCCATCCGGACGCGCTGCGGCAACTGGCGGGGCTGGTGCGCATCATCGATGCGAACGGCGCCGCCCTGGCGCAGGTGCGCGCCAACGAGGACGATCAGCGCCGCGGTGCGCTGGGCCTGGCGCAGAATTTCGACGACAGCGCCTTGCCCCGTTTCGGCGACGCGCTGCTGGCGCTGGCTGGCGGCGCCCACCTGTACGAGTGCGAGAGCAGCTTCGTGCGCCTCGATGGCGCGGCGCGGCAAAATGAATTGAGCTTGCTGGTGATGCCCGGCCATGCGGACAGCCTCGATTTCGTCATGGTGTCCTCGCTCGATATCACCGAGCGCAAGCGCATGAACGCGGAACTGCTGCAACTGGCTACCACGGATTTCCTGACCGGTTTGCCGAACCGGCGCCACTTCATGGCGTCACTGGAAAACGAGCATGCCCGCTTGCAGCGTGAGCTGGCCAGCTGCGCCAGCGTGCTGATGCTCGACATCGATCACTTCAAGCGCGTCAACGACGAGTATGGCCACGCCGTGGGTGATGCCGTGCTGCGCCACCTGGGCGCGCTGATGTGCCAGGCGCTGCGCAAGGTCGACGTGCCGGGCCGCGTGGGCGGCGAAGAATTCGCCATCCTGCTGCCCGGCACCGACCTGTCGGCAGCGGCCGTGTTTGCCGAACGGCTGCGCCGGCGCGTGGCGGAAAGTTCGCTGACCATCGATGGCGGCATTGTGATCACCGTCACGGTGAGTATCGGCATGGCCGCCATGGCCGGCACCGATGCCGATTGCGACGCCGTGCTGGCGCGCGCCGACGAGGCGCTGTACCGGGCTAAGCGGGGTGGGCGCAACCGCATCGAGCAGAATGACGGCGGCAGCGACGGCGTGCTCAGCAAGTTCATGGCGCAATGATTACAGGCTGTGCTGACGCGCTTGCGCCTGCTTGCGGTTGCGGCTGACGATCAGCCAGACGATGGCGACGGGAATGAGCAGCGGCAGCAGCACGGGCGTGCTCAATGCCAGCGCCAGTACCACGCAGAGCGCCACCACCGCGATCAGCACCACGCCCACGCCGGCCAGGACGACGCCGGTGATGACGGCGGCGCACACCACCGCAATGGCGGCGATCAGCAAGCCGCCGCCGGCAAACACCAGGCCGAACAGCCATTCCAGCGGACCGTCGACATCGTCGCCGTTGAACTGCATGTGCATGTCGCTGCCGCCGATCTTGTCGAGGAACAGGCAGGCGAGCATGACGATGAGGACGAAGGTGAGCAATTTTTTCATGGTGAGCCTCAGTGTGTGGGTGATGGGGTGTTGCATGATCACACTGTAGGGGCGCGCCCGGCTTGCCGCCAGCGGCGTGCGACAGGCCGTCATTTTCACGGTATGGAAAGCGCTGGCGGGGCGAAAAACGCTGATCTGGAACAAGATTTCTTTTCTTGTAATGTGCGCAAGCCGTCCTATACTGAATACCTCAGTCTCGCAAGGAGGGCAACATGCTTTTGTTTGCAGATACCGGGGATCAATCGCTATCCCCCCCTGACCATCGAATCACGCGCCAGCGTAGCGCCACGCAGTCCTGCGCCGAGCCCGTCGGCGCGCCATCGGCGATACCGCCGATCATCATCACCCCATTCAACTACCATGCACCGCTGCCGGCCATCGACCCGCGCTGGGTACCGCCCGGTCCTCCGCTGACCTGGCCCAGCCGGCCTGCCATGTCCATGTGTTGAGGCGGCTATAAGGCGTTGCCGTCCATGCGATGGCTGGTTGTGAAAAAAGCCCGCATCGCGGGCTTTGGCTTGCGCATGGCCGTGTTATGACGCTTTGCGGCGCAGCATGAAACCCAGCAGGCCCAGACCGGCCAGCAGCATGGCGTATGTTCCCGGTTCCGGCACGGCGGCGATGTAGGCGTGGTTGTCGCTTTCAAACGCGTTCGTGTTTGGCGAATGGAAGGCGACCGAGGTGAAGCTCGCCCCTTGGCCGGCCCAGGCGTTGATATACAGGCCGACGGACTGGTCGCCATTCGGGCTGACGCCGCCCAGGGCGGCCATTTGCGAACCGGTCAGGACGACTGTGCTGCTGTCGCCCATGGTGAAGACGATGCTGTTGTACGTGTCGGGCGATCCCATGTAAAAACCAAAATAGCTGAGTCCGCCACTGAAGGTGGCCGTGCCTGGCGTGATCTGGCCATCCGAGACGCCGACGGAATAGAAGGCCGTCAAGTCATTCGGCGGTTGCGCGGCATAGCTGGGGTGGTTGCTGGTAAACACGGCGCCCGTGTAGTTGCTTGGTAGTAAGCCATCGTTGAAGTTGATCGTCGTGGCGCCTGCGACCGAGGTGACAAGGCCTTCCCCTGCCAGTGCCGTGCCGCCGGCAGTGAAGGTGGGGACGGCGCTTGCGGTACCTGCGGCGACCGTTAGCGTGGCCAAGGCCAGCGTAGTCAAGATTTTCATGTGAGTCCCTCTGATGAGTATAGTTATATGCAGCGGTAATGGACGATAGAGATGCCTGGCGTGGCGGGGCAATGCGGCGTGCGGGGACGAGGGACGTCGCGTGAGAAAAGAATTTCTTGGAGCCAAGCATTACTACATGCAATATTTAAATACAAAAAACACAATTCAGATTGCAAAATAATAATAGGTTTACTTGAGAAATATCAAAGCTCGATTACTAGAATAAAGCTACTACATTGATAGCTTGTCTTCTTGCCGGGATCGACTATGGCGGGCCGCGCCTTACCTTGCGGCAAGGCGGCACGGGTGGGCGTTTTCGACTATCATGCTAGCCCCGACCTTCCATCACGAGCACCGCCATGAGTACCGATTTTCCCGACTTTTCCGACGAAGCAGCCGAGCAAGACAATGACGCCCCGATCCAGGAGCCGCGCCTGTGGGTAGGCAATGGCTGGACGGCGCGCGTGATCAAGAACGAGGAAGATGAGGGCTGGGCCGTGGCCATGATCAAGGATGGCGAACCGGAGCCGGCCCTGGTGGGCCCGTGGACCATGGGGCGCGACAAGAAAAATCCGAAGCCGCTCGACGTCAACGCGTTCAACACGCTGGTCAAGACGGCTTCGGAAGTGCTGCGCCGCCATGAGCAGCAGCTGCATGCCCAATTGCACAAGAACCTGTTTGTCGCCACCGACGAGGGGCAAGTCAAGGTGATGTTCGACATCGTGCCCGACGAAGAGCACCCGTATGCGGAACTGAGCGCCTACGACGCCGACGGCGAGCAGATCGCCAAGGTGCGCACCTCGGCCGCCTTCAAGTTCAACGCCACATCAGCGGCGAACTGGATCGAAGGCGGCTACCGCCGGCCAGGCTAGCAAAATCTACTGCGCGGCACGCTTTGCGGCCTCCGATGCTCGCTGTACTTAAGTACAGCTGCGCTTCTCGGCCACAAATCGAAGCCGCTCGCTACGATTTTGCTACGCCTGGTTCCAGGACTACACCGCCGCGCCTTCGGGCGCGGCCTGCATTTCCACCTCGTCTTCCCTGCGGTACGCCAGCCGGTACAGCAGCGGCAGCACCAGCAGGGTCAATGCCGTCGAAGATAAAATGCCGCCGATCACCACGGTGGCCAGCGGACGCTGCACTTCAGCGCCCGTGCCCGTGGCGATAGCCATCGGCACGAAACCCAGCGACGCCACCAGCGCCGTCATCAGCACGGGCCGCAAGCGCGTGATCGCCCCTACACGTATCGCCTCCTGCAAGGGCATGCCCTGTTCGCGCAGCTGGCGGATATAGGCGATCATCACGAGGCCGTTCAGCACGGCCACGCCGGACAGGGCGATGAAGCCGACTGCGGCCGAGATCGACATGGGAATGTCGCGCAGCCACAGGGCGACGATGCCGCCCGTCAAGGCGAACGGGATGCCGCTGAACACCAATAAGCCATCCTTCACGTTGCCGAACATGGCAAACAGCAAGACGAAGACGAGGGCCAGCGCCACCGGCACCACCAGCTCCAGGCGTTTCGTGGCCGACTGCAATTGCTCGAACTGGCCGCCCCAGCTGGTCCAGTAGCCGGGGGGAATGGCTACCTGCGCTTGCAGCTGCTGCGTGGCGTCGGCCACGAACGAGCCGATGTCGCGGCCGCGCACGTTGGCGCTGATGACGATGCGGCGCTTGCCGTCTTCGCGGCTGATCTGGTTCGGCCCCGGCGCCACTTGCAGGCTGGCCACTTCGCCCAGCGGGATGAAGCGGGCGCGGCCTTCCGCCGCCGCGCCCAGGGGCAGGGCGATGGGTAGGCGTTTGAGTTGCTCCAGGTCGCTGCGCAGGCTGTCGGGCAGGCGCACGACGATGTCGAAGCGGCGGTCGCCCTGGAACAGGGTGCCCGCTTCCTGCCCGCCGATGGCCGTGGCAATTGCCGCCTGCACGTCGGCAATGTTGAGGCCGTAGCGGGCAGTCTGCTCGCGGTCGATCTGCACCGTCAGCATGGGCAGCCCCGTCGTCTGCTCGACCTTCACTTCCGTGGCGCCCGGAATCTTCCCAAGCACGCCGGCGATCTTCGCCGCCGTGCCGTCGAGCACGGCCATGTCGTCGCCGAACAGTTTGACGGCCACGTCGCTGCGCACGCCGGAAATCAGTTCATTGAAGCGCAGCTGGATCGGCTGCGAAAACTCGTAGTTGTTGCCCGGCAAGCTGGTGGCCGTCGCTTCGATTTCCGCCAGCAATTGCTCGCGCGATTTCCCGGGTTGCGGCCACTGGTCGCGGGGCTTGAGCATGATGTAGCCGTCGGAAATATTCGGCGGCATGGGGTCGGACGCGATCTCGGCTGTACCCGTGCGGGCGAACACGCGCGCGATTTCCTTGTGGTTTGCCATCAGCTTGCGTTCCAGCTGCTGCTGCATGGCCAGCGATTGCGTCAAGCTGGTGCCGGGGATGCGCAGGGCCTGGATGGCGATGTCGCCCTCGTTCAGGCTGGGCACGAATTCGCTGCCCATGCGCGTGGCCAGCAAGCCCGACAGCACTACGGCCACGGCCGCGCCCGTCAGCACGACAGGCGTGTTGCGCATCACCTTGTCCAGCAGCGGCGCATACCAGCGCTTGGCCGCGCGCATGATGGCGTTTTCCTTTTCCGCCACCTTGTCGCCGATAAACAGCGCCACGGCGGCCGGGATGAAGGTGATCGACAGCAGCATGGCGCCCAGCAGGGCGATGACGACCGTCAGGGCCATCGGCGTAAACATGCGGCCTTCCACGCCCGTCAGGGCAAAGATGGGCAGGTACACGACCATGATAATCAGCTGGCCATACAGCAGGGGGCGGCGCGCCTCCTGCGATGCCGCAAACACTTCGTGAAAACGTTCCTGCAAGGTCAAGGGCCGTCCCAGTTTCTGCTGCGCATGGGCCAGGCGGCGCACGCAGTTTTCCACGATCACCACGGCGCCATCGATGATGATGCCGAAGTCCAGCGCGCCCAGGCTCATCAGATTGGCGCTCACATGGTATTGCACCATGCCCGTAAACGTGAACAGCATGGCCAGCGGAATCACCATGGCCGTGATGATTGCCGCGCGGATATTGCCGAGGAACAGGAACAGGATGGCGATCACCAGCACGGCGCCTTCGAGCAGGTTTTTCTTCACCGTATTGATGGCTTTGTCGACGAGCACCGTGCGGTCATACACGGTGACGGCGTGCACGCCTTTCGGCAGGCTGCGGTTGATCTCCAGCATCTTCTTGTCGACGGCTTGCGAGACGGCGCGGCTGTTCTGGCCGATCAGCATGAAGACCGTGCCGAGCACCACTTCGCGGCCGTTTTCCGTGGCCGCGCCCGTGCGCAGCTCGCGCCCCAGCACCACGTCGGCCACGTCGCGGATGCGGATCGCCACGCCCTGCACATTGGCGACGACGATGTTGGCAAGGTCGCTTTTTGATGCCACCTGGCCCGGCGCGCGTATCAGCAACTGCTCGCCCTGCCTTTCGATGTAGCCGGCGCCCACGTTGCTGTTGTTGCGCTCGAGCGCCGTCACCACGTCTTGCAGGCTGATGCCGTAGGCGGCCAGTTTTTCCGGATACGGCGCCACCTGGTATTGCTTGGCGTAACCGCCGATGGCATTGATTTCCGTGACACCCGTGACATTGCGCAACTGCGGCTTGATGATCCAGTCCTGGATTTCGCGCAAGTCCGTCGGCGTGTAAGGCGTGCCATCGGGCTTTTTCGCGCCGTCCTGCGTTTCCACCGTCCACAGGTAGATTTCGCCGAGGCCCGTGGAGACGGGGCCCATCTTCGGCGTGATGCCGGCCGGCAGACTTTCCTTCGCCTCCTGCAAGCGCTCGTTGATCATCTGGCGCGCAAAATAGATGTCCGTGCCATCCTTGAAGATCACGGTGACCTGCGACAGGCCATAGCGTGACAGCGAACGCGTCTGTTCCAGGTTCGGCAAGCCGGCCATGGCCGTCTCGATGGGGAACGTCACGCGCTGCTCGGTTTCCAGCGGCGAATAGCCGGCGGACTGGGTATTGATTTGCACCTGCACATTGGTGATGTCGGGCACGGCGTCGATGGGCAGCTTTTGATAGCTGTAGATGCCCAGGCCAGCCATGGCGGCCACGGCCAGCATCACCAGCCAGCGCTGGTCGATGGCGAAGCGGATCAAGCGTTCAAACATGATGGTTTCCTTAGCCTTGACGTGATCAGTGTTCGTGACCGGCGGAGTCCTTGCCCAGCTCGGACTTCAGGACAAAACTGCCTTGCGCCGCGTACGGCGTGCCGGCGGCAAGCCCCTGCTTGATGTGCGTCAAGGTGCCATCGCTGCGGCCCAGCACCACGGGCGTGGCCTGGTAGCCATCTTTCACCTGCACGAAGACGACGGGCTTGTCTTCCACCGTCTGGATCGCCGTGCTGTGCACGGTGACAGGCGCGTCCGCTTCGCCGGAGACCACTTCCACCGTGACGAAGAGGCCCGGGCGCCAGGCCATGTCGGGATTCAGCAAGCTGATGCGTGCCTTGGCCGTGCGCGTCTGCTCGCCCAGCAGCGCGCCCACATAGGTGATCGTGCCTTGCGCGCTGGCATCGAAGGCGGACGCTTTCACTTCCGCCTTGCCTCCCATGCGCACGGTGGCCAGGTCTTTCGCCGGCACGGCGATTTCCGCCCACACGGTCGACAGGTCGGAAATGACGAAGATGTTCGCGTCTTCCTTGACGGCTTCGCCCAGCGTGATGTGTTTTTCCAGCACCATGCCGTCGAACGGCGCGCGGATGTCGTAGCGGTTCAGCGGCCCCTTGCTGGTCCCGGTCCCGGTCCCGGAACCACTGGCGCCCAGCGCGCTGAGCTTTTGCTGCGCGTTCTGCACGGCGATTTCCGCCTCGCGCCACGCTTGCTGCGCCTGCAGGTAATCCTGTTCGGCCGAGATTTTTTCGCGCCACAGCTTTTCTTCGCGCTCATAGGTGGAACGGGCCAGCGACAGCCGTCGCTGCGCCGACAGCAGCGCGCTGCGTTGTTCCGACAGTTCCGTGCTGGCGATGACGGCCAGCACTTGTCCCTTTTTCACCAGCTGGCCCAGGTCCGCGTGCACGGCTTCCACCACGCCAGCCAGGCGCGGCACGACGTGGGCCGTGCGGTCTTCATTGAAACGGATTTCACCGGGCAGGGCGACCGTCGTCTTGATGCGGCCAGGCGCGGCCGTGGCGATGACGACGCCGGCTGCCTTGCTTTGCGCAGCCGTCAATTCCAGCTTGCCTTCCACTTCTTCGTGGCCGTGTTCGTCTTTCTTTTCCACATGTGCTTCCGCCTTGGCGGCCGGGACTGCCGGGGCGCTGGACTTGCCCGTGCCGAGGATGAGGATTGCCAGCACGATGCCGGCGGCGGCGATGGAGACGATGGCGATCGCCTGCTTTTTGTTCAGTGTGATATTCATGGTCGGGGATTCCTTACAGGGGAGCTGGTGTGCCCAGCAGGCGCTCGATGTCGGCGGCGGCGTGCTGCGCTTCCGTCAGCGCGCGCAGGTATTGGTTTTTGGCTTGCAGCAAGGTGCGCTGGGCATCGAGCACGTCGAGGAAGGCGAACTTGCCGAACTCGAAGCCCTTGCTGGCCGCGTCGTAGGCGCTCTGGGCGCCAGGCAAGATGTCCTGGCGCAAGCTTTCCACGTCGAGCCGGGCCGTGGCCAGGCGTTCGGTGGCGGCGGCCACGTCCGTTTGCACGGCGATGCGGGCGGCGGCCAGCTCGTCGCTGGCCTTGTCGCTGCGCCGCAGTGCGTCGAGCTTGTTGCCGGCATTGCGGTCGAACAGGGGCAGCGGCAAGGCCAGGCCGATGATGGCCTGGTTGCGGCCCAGCTCTTCCGAACGCTTCATGCCGATACTGACCGTAACGTCGGGCGTGGCGCGCCGCTGTTCCACGTCCAGCATCGCTTGCCGCTGGGCCAGCGCGCTTTGCGCCTGGCGCACGGCCGGGGCCTGGGCCAGGCGCGCCGCCAGTTCGCTGGCCGGGGGCAGCTCGGGCACGGTTTCCAGGCGTCCCTCCGCGAGGGTAAAACGTGGCGTGGCGTTGCCCCACAGGGAGGCCAGGCGCTTGCGGGCGCTGGCCAGGGTGCTGCGGGCCAGGTTCAGCTCCAGCCGCACGCTCGCTTCGGCGACCCTGGCGCGGGTTTCCTCGACGGGCGAAGCCTTGCCTGCCGTGACCCGGCGCGCCGTGATGTCGCTGGCGCGCGCGGCCAGCGCCTGCGCGCTGTCGGCCAGGCGCAAGCCTTCCTGCGCCGCCAGCACGTCGACAAAGGCGGAAGTCACGGCGGCGCGGGTTTCCGCCTGCTGCAGCGACAGGCCCGCTTGCGCCAGGTCTTCGCCACGCTGGGCGACGGCGGCGCGCGCCCCCCGCTTGCCGCCCAGTTCGATGAGCTGGTTGAGCTGCACGGTGGTGCTGCGCGAGGCGCGCCGCGTGTCTTCCAGCACGGTTTGCAGTTCCGGATTGGGCAGGGCGCGCGCCTGTTGCAGGGCGCCCCCTTGCGCCGCCAGTTCATGGCGGGCAGCGGACAAAGTGGCGTTGCCGCCCTCGGCGAGCAGCAGCGCGGCAGGCAAGGTCAGGGGGCCGGCAGGCTC
Organism: Janthinobacterium sp. PLB04; assembly: GCF_021165895.1. Lineage (NCBI taxonomy): Bacteria > Pseudomonadati > Pseudomonadota > Betaproteobacteria > Burkholderiales > Oxalobacteraceae > Janthinobacterium > Janthinobacterium sp. PLB04. The sequence continues at coordinate 927,904 of NZ_CP088968.1, forward strand.
CTGTGGAGCTTGCGCATGGACAAAGTTGCCAGCCAACAGGCTGGCGGAGAGTAATAACAGATAGATGGATCGGTACATCGAATTCTCCAAAAGCATGGAAAAGAATTCGACGGGACGCGCAGGCTGGCGCCTGGCTTACTGCGAAAAGTGATTGAAACGTCCCGTCGGCCTAGGTGGCCGACGACCAGTCAGGGCGCTTGGGAGCGTCCGGGATGTGGGAAGCGTAAAAGAAGGGGGAAGTGTCCGCATTCACGGAAGCCGTGTCGCCGATGGGCAGGCTGGAGCCGGCCGGCAGCCATGCATGGCCGATGCCGTGGCAGACGTTGCAGTCGCTGTGCGGCTGGCCTTTTTTCTGCTGGTCCGCCACTTTTTTGTCGCCAAAGGGCTGCTTGTCCGCATCGGCCTCTGCCTTGTGCTGGTGGCTGTGGTGGCCCAGGTGCTGCGCCGCCTTGCCTTCCTCGTGCAGGCAATACGCGCTCGCCGCAGCCCAGGACATCTGGAGCGGAAGCACGAACAGCAGCAAAATGAGGAAGAATCGGCGCATGGTGACGACTATTGTACAGAAAGGCGGGCGGCCGTGCCCATGTCAGCGTGCCTGGGCACGCCACGCCTTCAGCTGCGCGGCGATGGCCTTGCCCTGGAACAGCTGCGGCTCGGAATGCTCTTCCGTCTCCATGCCGCCTTCGCGGAAATCGGCTTCTTCACGGGCCTGCACCAGCACCTTGGCCTTGTCGAAGGCTTCGGCAAAGCCGGCGCTCCTGGGCAGCGCTTCCTTGAAATATGCTTCGCTGAAGTAGGTAAAATCGTTCTGGTCATCGCAGCCGAACGAGGTGCGGTCGCTGCGCGCGGCCGTGATGATGAGGGTGTTGTCATCCTTTAGTGGCGCAATGAAGCCGCCCGCATAGCAGGCCGAGATCACGATGACCTTCCAGCGGATGCCGCTGTGTTTGAGCATGGATGCCAGCTCTTGCGCGGGCAGGCTGTGCAGGTCCATGCCGTTTTGCGCCAGCGCCAGCTCGTGCTCGGGCGAGCCGTGGCTGGTGAGGAACAGGAACAGGATATCGTTATTCTTGTCCATCTTCGCCCCCAGGGCATCGAGGCTGGCGGCGATGCTGGTGCGCGTGGCCATCGGCTGCTGCGCCACCGTGTTGCGGCTGTTGACGAGCATCAAGGAGCGGCCTACGGTGCCGTAATCGCGGTCGAACTGGCGCTGCACGAAGGCCGTTTCGCGGTGAAACACTTCCTGCGCGCCGTCGCCGGCCACGCCCAGCAGGTACAGATTGATCTTTTTCGCCGCATCGCGCGGCAGTACACGGGCCAGGCTGCGATCCAGCAAGGATTGCTGGCCGTACAAGGCCAGCTCGATATTGTCGCGCGTGAGCTTGTCCAGGGCCGGATCGTCCAGCTGGCCTTCCGTCCAGTTGCCGCTGTCTTCGCGCCGTCCATCCGCCTGCGCCACTGCATAGCGCAGCACGCCCTTGCCGTCGAACTGGCCATTCTTGAAGCTGCCCCGGTATTCGTCGCCCTCGGCCGTGCGCAGCACGCCTTCGCCTTCGAATTTCCAGTCTTTCAATTCGCCTTCGTAATGGATGCCGTCGCTGGTGGTGACCCTGGCCTTGCCCTGCACCTGGCCCTGGACGAATTCGCCTTCGAAGACGGTGCCGTCCGTGTCGGTCAGCTTGCCGGCGCCATGCGGTCGCCAGTGCTTGAAATGGCCTTCAAAGGTGGCGCCATCGGCGCCCTGGAAGCGGCCTTGTCCCTCGAAGCTGCCCTTGACGAAGCTGCCCGCATAAATCTCGCCCTTGGGCGAGGTGTAGCGGCCGATGCCGTCGAAGGCACCCTGGCGGAAGGCGCCCGTGTATTCGACGCCGGAAGCCTGGCGCAGCTTGCCCTGGCCGGAAAACACGCCGCGCGCGAAGCCCCCTTCGTAAAACGCGCCGCTCGCGTATTCGAGCCGGCCCTGGCCATGCATCTTGCCCGCGACGAGGGGGCCGAAATAGCGTCCGCCATCGGCCGTTTCCGCCGCCGGCGCCTTGGCTGGCGCGGCGCACAGCGGCGGCATGCCCAGCGCGGCAAAGGCCAGCAGGCCGGCGAGGGTGTAGGGGCGAAGCGAGGCGCGTAGCGTGGCAGTCATGAGGACGGTCTGGTCTGTAGGAAGGGGCCTAGTCTGCCACTGTATTGCCATCGTGGCAAATGCGCGCGTGGCGTGTGTTGCTCTGCTTCAAGGCAAGATTCTCCGTTTTATGCCGTGCCAAGGCTGGGCTGAACTGATAATATTGATTTTCAGAACATATACTTGCACAAGGTACATAGTCACCCATGGAAAGCCGTCTCAGCCGCCTGGAAGCCGTCCAGACCGTGTTGCTGGAAATCGGGCAGCGCTCGAGCACCTGCAGCGATATCAGTGAATTCCTGCAGGCGGTGCATGCAGCCTTGGGACGCATCATGTATGCGGCGAACTTTTACGTGGCGCTCAGCGACCGTGACGACGGCCTCGTGCGTTTTCCCTATTTTGTCGACGAGTTCGACGCCGCGCCCGACCCGGACGAGGGCGTGCGCCTGGCCAGCGCCGCGCAGTCGCCCACGGCGTGGGTCATCGTCAACCGCAAGCAGCTGGTGATGACGGCCGACGACGACGCCATGCGCGCCATCGGCGGCGGCGCCTGGGGCGGCGGCACGGCGGCCGAGCACTGGATCGGCTGTCCGCTGCTGGACCAGCAGCACCAGGTGCTGGGCGCCATCGTCATCCAGAGCTATGACGCGCAACACCGTTTCAGCCTGGAAGACCAGGCCCTGTTCGCGCTGATCGCCACGCACGTATCGAGCGCCCTGCAAGGCATGCAAAGCATGGACCGGCTGGAAAAGGCGGTGCAGGAGCGCACGGCCCTGCTGGCGCACGAGGTGGCCGAGCGGCGCCGCGCGGAAAACCTGCAGCATGCGCTGTATGAAATCGCCAACCTGTCGGCGCAGGCTTCCGATGCGACGACCCTGTACGCGCGCCTGCACGCCATCATCAGCGAGCTGGTGACGGCAAAGAATTTCCTCATCGCCCTGTACCACCCGGACAACAAGGACATCACGATCCCGTATTTCGTCGATGAAAAGGATGCGCAGGCACCCGTGAAACGCTTTCATTACGGCATCGGCATGAGCTCGTATGTGCTGGCGCGCCGGCAAGCCTGTCTGCTGGATGCTGGCAGCTATGCGGCGCTGGTGGCCAGCGGCGAGATGGACGAGCCGCTGGGCAATGTCGGCATCGCCAGCTGGATGGGCGCGCCCATGCTGCTGGGCGACCGGAAATATGGCGTGATCATCGTGCAAAGCTACGACACGTCCGTCGTATATGGCCAGGCGGAACTGGACGTGCTGGCCTTCATGGCCAGCCATGTGGCCGTGGCGATGGCCCGCATCCAGGCCGACAACGCCATGCGCCAGGCCAAGGAAGCGCTGGAAGAGCAGAACGCGGCCCTGAACAGCGCCCTGAGCGCCTTGCAGGAAGCGCAGTCGGAACTGGTGCGGCAGGAAAAACTGGCCTCGCTGGGCCGGCTGGTGGCGGGCGTGGCGCATGAAATCAATACGCCGCTGGGCATATGCGTGACGGCTACCAGCCACCTGGTGCAGGAATTGAAGCTCACGCGCGAAGACCTGGAAGGGGGCCAGCTCGATGAAGATGGCTTGCGGCAATTTTTCGACATCATCGACCAGACCCTGCGCATCATGACGACGAATACCCAGCGCGCCGCGGCGCTGGTGCGCAGCTTCAAGCAGGTGGCCGTGGACCAGTCGTCGGACGAATTGCGCAGCTTTAACTTGCGCAAATACCTCGATGAAATCCTGCTGTCGCTGCAGCCCAAGCTCAAGGGCAAGCCGATCAAGGTGGACATCGATTGCCAGCCCGAGGTGCAGCTGCGCAGCTATCCGGGCGCCGTTTCGCAGATCGTCACGAACATGGTGGTCAACTCACTCGTGCATGGCTTTGCCGAAGGCGAACCGGGCAAGATCAAGATCAGCGTGCGGACGGCCGGCGAGATGCTGGAACTCGACTACAGCGACGACGGCATGGGCATGGACAGCGCCACCCTGGGCCAGCTGTTCGACCCCTTCTTCACGACGAAGCGGGGCTCGGGCGGCAGCGGCCTGGGCGCGCATATCCTCTACAACCTGGTGACGGGGCCGCTGGGCGGCACGGTGAAGGTAGTCAGCGCGCCGGGGATGGGGTTGCATTACAAGATACGCTTCCCGCTGGAGCCAAAGAGTGCATGAAATTTGAAACTTGAAAACAGCGGGCCGGAGACGCGGGCCTGAGAAAATGCCGATGGCGGCGTTGCAGCTCCTTGCCGTACATGCGTACTGTCTGCGTCGCCGCGCCTTGCCCTCGACATTTTTCAGGTCCGCTTGGCCCGGAATGCCCGTGTTGGGGGCTTGGGCCGAAACGTGTTTCGCTGGCGTGCGGGGGTCAGACCCTCAGGGTCTGACCCCGGTATTTGTACTTGGGTTAAATGTGGCCCCTAATCAGGAAAGCGTTGATTTAACGCAAGCGCCTCATCCAGATTTGCAATCAGCAATTCCACATACTGCGGATCGAGGTGGCTGCCGCTCACTTCGCGCAGGTAGCCCACCACGCGCTCCAGGGGCCAGGCGTCCTTGTAGCAGCGCTTGTGCATGAGCGCGTCGAAGACGTCGGCCACGGCGGCGATGCGCGCGTATTTGTGGATGTGCTCGCCGACCAGGCCCTGCGGGTAGCCGCTGCCGTCGTATTTTTCATGGTGCTGGTGGGCGATCACGGCGGCCGCCTTCAAGAGCGGGCGCTGTGAGCCGTCGAGGATGGACATGCCCACCGTCGGATGCTGCTTCATGATTTCCCACTCGGCCGCGTCGAGCTTGCCCGGTTTGAGCAGCACGGCGTCGGGCGTGGAAATCTTGCCGATGTCGTGCATGGGCGCCGCGTGGCGCAGCACCATGGTTTCCTCTTCCGACATGCCGGAGGCCTGCGCCAGCAGCTGGCACACTTCAGCCATGCGGCGCACGTGGTTGCCGCCTTCGTGCGAGCGCGATTCGACGACGTCGCCCAGGCGCAGGATCAGCTCGGCCTGGGTATCGGTGATTTCCTGCGTCAGCAGGATGTTGTCGAAGGCGATCGCCACGCCGGAACAGAAGACTTCCAGCAATTGCGCGTCGAGGTCGGAAATTTCTTCCACGCCTTTCAACACCAGCAGCGAGGCCTTGCCGCTGCTGTTGGGAAAGTAGCCGACATAGGTGTCGCCATGCAGGCGCGAGATCTTGTTGCTCTTGGCATCGTCCAGCTGTGACAGCAGGGACGGGCTGAGGATGCCGTCGTCCGTGTCGCCGATCTGCGCGAGGATTTCATAATCCTGTTCGCCCGAGATGGCGCTGGCGCCACGCAGGCGCAGCAGCATGCTCGTTTCCAGGCGCAGCAGGGCGACGACTTGCTGCAGCAGGCCGCTGGCGAAGTCGCTCAGGTTGCGCTGCTTGAAAATGTGCGCCGAGGCGGCGATGACGCGCTCGAGCCCCTCGCGGTAATGGAGCTGGGCCTGGCGTGCCTCTTCCACCTTCATGATGTCGCGGTAGGCGCGCAGGGCGGCAAAGGTGGTGGTGAACAGCTTGGTGCGGTCCAGTTCCGTCTTTTCCTTGTAGTCGTTGATGTCGTAGTTGACGATCACCCGTTCTTCCGGCGCCTGTCCCGGCTGTCCCGTGCGCAGCACGATGCGCGTAAACTGGTTGCCGAGGTCTTCGCGCATCCAGCGCGCCACTTCCAGGCCGCTGTCTTCGCGTTCCATCACCACGTCGAGAAACACCAGCGCGATGTCTTCTTCGCGCGCCAGCACCTGCTTGGCCTCGGCGCCGCTGTATGCATGCACGAAACTCAGGGCGCGGCCTTCCAGGCGAAAACGGCTCAGCGTCAGTTTGGTGATGTCGTGGATGTCGGGTTCATCATCGACGAGCAGGACTTTCCAGGGAGGTAACTTGGGTGAGGCTGAAGACAAAAATGACATAAGGGCGAGTTCCGCTAAAAGGCATAACTGACGCAATGCTGAGACGCCCGCGCCAGGCTTGCCTGTGCGCCACTACTGGCGTTGCGCGTTTTTCGGGCGCATTTTATCGATTGTAGACTGACAGCCAAGTATTAACAACAAGCAAGAATAATTGACTAAATTCATGCAACATGCATATCAAAAAAGCACTTTAAATCCACGCTGACGACATTATGTATACTTTATCGCTTAGGCAACTATATTTTCAAGACAATACTTTGTTTTAATTAATATTGCCAATATATCTGTAAAAAAATCTGTGGCCTGTCTTGTCCGAGTTGCCGTATGAAAAGGTAACAAGGTATGAATTTCGCTTCGAAAGGAGACGCATGGGGGTATAGTGAATCGGATAAAAGTGGCCCATGTGCCACCCACATTTTTCCTGAAAGGATACATCATGAAAAAGAAGGTAACACGTGCCCTGATCGCCGGCCTGACCTTGCTGGCCAGCAGTGCCGTCTGGGCCGGAACTGAAGTGCATTTCACTAAACCGGAACAATTCACGGACTTGCCATTCAATGCGCAAGATCGTGAAGAGGTGCTGAAGCAGCTGAGTGCGCATTTCGAGAAACTGGGGGCATCGTTGCCGCCGGGCCAGAATCTGAAAATCGATGTGACCGATGTCGACCTGGCCGGACGTGAAGAGCCCGCCAGGAATATCGGCCAGGACTTCCGCGTGATGAATGGCCGCGTCGACTGGCCGCGCATCCGCCTGCACTATGTGCTCGAACAGGATGGCAAGGTCATCAGCAGTGCCGACTCGGCCCTGTCCGATATGTCCTATTTGACGCGCATCAATCATTATTCCAGCGGCGAAAAGCTGCGCTACGAGAAGGCCATGATTGATGACTGGTTCGCCAAGACTTTTGGCAAGCCCGTCAAGCGTGCGGGACGCAAATAAGCGTACAGGCGGGCGGTGGCTGGCAATGCCGGGCGCCGCCTGTCAGCGCAGATAGGCTTGTTCGATGCGCGCCAGCTGGCCGTTCTGCCGCAGGGCCAGCAGGGCGGCATTCATCTGCGCGATGAAATCGGCCTTGTAGGCCGGTGCGTTACGCGCGCTGTAGGCGATATAGGTGGCTTCGGACGACAATTCCAGCACTTCGTGCAATTGAAAGCCGTAACTGGCCAGTTCGGCGCCCAGCTGGCGTGCCGTGTGGCGCGCCGCGCCGCGGTCGCTGGCGTAGCAATCGATGCGCCGCAAGGCCAGTTTTTTCAGGTTGGCTTCATTCCCCTTGGCCGCTTCCAGGCGCAGCAACCCCTCGCGGGCTGGCGCCATCAGTTTTTCCGAGAGCAAAAATCCTGTATTGACGCCGATGGTCAGGCCGGCAAAGTCGGCGGGAAACCGCGTGCGCGGCGTGCGCATGACGGCATCATGGCAAAACAGGACCACTGATTCGCGGTACAGCATGGCCGAATACGGTTGCACGTACGGCCGTTGCGTTTTGCGTCCGGGTGGAAACAGGCCGAAAACCTGGCCCTTTTCCAGCGCGGCTAGCCCCCGTTTCCAGGGGCGTGGCTGCAGTTCCAGCCGGTAATCGGGCATCGCACTGGCTGCCAGGCGCAGGATGTCGACATACATGCCCTTGAAAACGCCGTTTTCCACATAGCTGTACGGTGCATAATCGTCGTCGCCGTACAGGATGACGGTTTGCGGCGCGGCATGGCCGATGCCGGGTGCCGCCATCGCGCAAGCGGCCAGCAGGCAGGCGCCGGTGTGGCGCAGGTTGATTTTGCATGTCATCCTGATAAGCATACAGGATGATGGCCAGAATGTACCGCGCCTCAGTCGATCCAGTTTACCTGTGGGAACTTGCTGCCGAAATCTTCCGCCATGGGCACGACCTGGCTGAGCTTATAGTTGAAGAAGACAAAACCGGACTTGGCCATGGCGATCAGGGTGTTGTCGCGCGGGCGCGTGATGCGGAAGGTGATATCGCCGCCATACTTGTTGAAATCCATGACGCCCACTTCGAACAGCAGCTGGTCGCGCGCATGGGCTTCGGCGCGGTAGGTGGTGGCCAGGTCGGTGACGATGATGCCGGTGCCGTCCGCTTCGATGTCGCGCACGCCATATTCGAACAGGAAGCGGGCGCGCGCCTCGGAAATCATGGAAATCATGGAATCGTTGCCGAGATGGTTGCCGGCATTGATGTCCGTCGTGCGTACCGTCAGTTGCGAGGAATAGCAGTACTGGTCTTCAGGAAATTCAAGTTTCAAACGGGCCATGGTGTTCTCTTGGTCTGATGCGCAGGGCGCGGCGGAAATATCAATTCTAGCCGGTTCCCCGCGTCCCGTCGAAAAATGCCCTCAGCCGCGTGCGTGCCGTCCGCTTCACTGGCACGCAGGTTTGCGTACGCCTATTTACGGACGATCTTGTACACCTTGCCCGTGCCGCTCAGCATGTACAGCTCGTTTTGACCATCCTGGCCAAACGACAGGATGTTACCCACGTTCGTGATGCCCCAGTCTGTCACGGCCGATGCCGTGCCATTGCTGTAGCTGAAACTCTTCAGCCAGCCGCTGCAGTAGTCCGAATACAGGTACTGCCCCGCCAGCTCCGGCAAGGCCGCCCCCCGGTACACATAGCCGCCCGTGATCGAGCAGCCGCCGGCCGCATCGTGGCCGTATTCGATGGCGGGCAGGACCAGCCCCGCCTGGTTGCAGCTGGCACTGTTGTAGCAGTGCGCGCCTTCCATGATGTTCCAGCCATAGTTGTTGCCCGCCTGGCCCACGGGACGCACATCGACCTCTTCCCAGTTGCCCTGGCCCACGTCGGCGAGGTACAGCAGCTGGGCCGGCACATCGAAAGCGTAGCGCCACGGGTTGCGCAAGCCGTAGGCCCAGATTTCAGGGCGCCCGCCTGCCGCCGCAAATGGGTTGCCCGGCGGAATGGCATACGGTTGGGCGACGCTGCTGGCGTTGACGTCCAGGCGCAGCAGTTTTCCCAAGAGCACGTTGGTGTTTTGCGCATTGCCGGGCGGGTCGCCCGCGCTGCCGCCGTCGCCCGTGCCCGCATACAGATAGCCGTCCGGCCCAAAGCTGAGCAAGCCGCCATAGTGGTTGCTGAACGTGGGGTGGGCAATCGTCAGGATGGTCAGCGCGGACAGGGGATCGGCCACGTTGGCGTTGCCAGCCGACACTTGCCGCCGCTCGATGACGATATCGCCGGCCAGGTTGGTGTAATACAGGAAGAAATAGCCATTGCTGGCGTATTGCGGATGGAAGGCCAGCGACAGCAAGCCCCGTTCGCCGCTCGTGGTGGTGAGCGTACTGATGTCGAGGAAGGGCGTGGCCAGTAGGTTGCCATTTTGCATCACACGGATGCGGCCGGCCCGTTCGATGATGAACAAACGGCTGTCGCCGGGCGGCGCCGTGAGGAAGATGGGCGCGCTCAAGCCGCTGGCCACTTCCTGCAGCCCCAGGGCCAGCGGCGTGGCGGCCGCATACAGGACGCTGGCGCTGGCCGTCGCCCCCGCATTGACTTGCACCTGCTGGGTGACGGGCATGGGCGCCAGCGTCCCCGTGCCTTGCGCCACGCTGGCGGCGCTGAGCGTGTAGACGCCGGGCGCCAGGCCGGTGAGCGTGGTGCTCGCCGTCAGCGCCTTGCTGTATGACGCGGGCCCGCCCACCGTGACGGCGCCCGCCACGCCGGCAGGCAAGCCGCCGATGCTGACATTCAGGCTGCCGGTGCCGGCGGCAGGCGGATGGTGGCCGCCGCCCCCGCCACACGATACCAGCAGGCTCAGGCAGCAGGCCAGCAGCAAAGCTGGCCAGGCAGGGGAAAACCGGGATAGGAAGTGGCGCATGTCAGTCTCCTGCGGGAACGATGAAACGGCTGCACGGTATGGCGCCAGGTTTGCTGCAAGAATGCGCGTTTTGGCGTCGGCATGATTGAGCTTGCGCAAGCATACCCCGCGTGGCGGCCGCACTTCCGTGCGCTGCTGCACCGTGCGGCGGCATCGGACAAATGCGCCGCGTTTTCAGACAAGCGCGGGTCCAGCGGCACCGCCGCGCCCGCAGCCGCCCGATAATGGCGCATCTGAAACCGAGCAGGAATGACACACATGAAAACCAAAGCCGCGATTGCCTGGAAGGCGGGCGCCCCGCTGACCATCGAAGAAGTCGACCTGGCCGGCCCGCGCGCCGGCGAAGTGCTGGTCGAGCTGAAAGCCACGGGCATTTGCCACACCGATTACTACACCCTGTCCGGCGCCGACCCGGAAGGCATCTTCCCTGCCATCCTCGGCCATGAAGGCGCCGGCGTCGTCGTCGACGTGGGCCCGGGCGTGACCACCCTGAAAAAGGATGACCACGTCATTCCCCTGTACACGCCGGAATGCCGCCAGTGCAAGTTCTGCCTGTCGCAAAAGACGAACCTGTGCCAGGCCATCCGTTCCACGCAGGGCCGCGGCCTGATGCCGGACGCCACCAGCCGCTTCTCGCTGAATGGCCAGCCGCTGTTCCACTACATGGGCACATCGACCTTCTCGAACTACATCGTCGTGCCGGAAATCGCTCTCGCAAAAATCCGCTCCGACGCGCCGTTCGATAAGGTGTGCTACATCGGCTGCGGCGTGACGACGGGCGTGGGCGCTGTCCTGTTCTCGGCGAAGGTCGAGGCGGGCGCCAACGTGGCCGTGTTCGGCCTGGGCGGCATCGGCCTGAACGTGATCCAGGCGGCGAAGATGGTCGGCGCCGACAAGATCATCGGTATCGACATCAACCCGGCGCGCCAGGCCATCGCGCGCAAGTTCGGCATGACGCATTTCATCAACCCGAACGAAGTGGAAAACGTCGTCGACGCCATCGTGCAGCTGACGGATGGAGGCGCCGATTACTCGTTTGAATGCGTGGGCAACACGACCCTGATGCGCCAGGCGCTCGAGTGCACGCACAAGGGCTGGGGCAAGTCTTTCATCATCGGCGTGGCGGCGGCTGGCCAGGAAATTTCCACGCGGCCATTCCAGCTGGTGACGGGGCGCGAATGGCGCGGTTCGGCCTTCGGCGGCGCGCGCGGGCGCACGGACGTGCCGAAGATCGTCGACTGGTATATGGAAGGCAAGCTCAATATTGACGACCTGATCACGCACCGCCTGAAGCTCGAGGATATCAACCAGGGCTTCGACCTGATGAAGAGCGGCGAATCGATCCGTTCGGTCGTGCTGTATTAAGCGCGCTGGATTGAGCTGAATGTACGTATTGCGCAACACTTGACGGACGGGGCAGGGCGGCAGGCTGTACTTCGCTGGCTGCCCCTGCTAGTGTGAAGACATCCGCCTTGCTTTGGGAGCCGTCCATGTTTGCCACTGCCTACCTCGCGACCTTGCGCCGCATGCTGCCCGTCTTCCTCGGCGCGGCCCTGTCTTCCCTGCTGGCCTTGTGGTGGAGCAATGCCGCCAGCCTTGCCACGCCCGCCATCTGGCTGGCGCTGCTGGCTACGTATCTGTTGTGCGCACTGCTGTTTACACCGCTGGCCCGTCAGAGCCGCCAACTGGCCACGCGCCACGTGCGTCACGGCAAGCCGCGCTGATTCCCGCTGCGCCTAGCGCGCCGTGCTGGAAAAGCGCTCGCGGTAGTCGCGCGGCGTGATGGCGAGTTTCTTTTGAAACAGGCGGCGCAGCCTCTCTTCGCTATGCAAGCCCGCCTGCACGGCCACCTGTTTTAAGGAAGACACATTGTCCTCCAGCAAGCGGCGCGCCACTTCGAAGCGGGCCGTGTCGATGAATTCCGTGGGACTGGTGCCCGTTTCGCGCTGAAACACGCGCGTAAAATTGCGCTCGCTCATGGCCAGCCTGGCCGCCAGCAGCGGCACGGTGAGCTCTTCGGCAAGATGCTCCATGATCCAGCCCTGCAACTGGCGGATGGTCGGATGCGTCGTCATCTGGCTCGACAGGTGCACGGAAAACTGCGACTGGCCGCCCGGCCGCTTCAAATACACCACCAGGTCGCGCGCCACTTCCAGCGCGATATCGCGGCTGAAATCGTCTTCCACCAGGGCCAGCGCGAGGTCGATGCCGGCCGTCACGCCGGCCGACGTCCAGAATTTCCCTTCCCGCACGAAAATCGCATCGGCATTGACCTGTATCAATGGATAGCGCTGGCGCAAACTGTCCACGGCGCTCCAGTGCGTGGCCGCGCTCTTGCCGTCAAGCACGCCCGCCTCGGCCAGGAAGAAGCAGCCCGTGCACAGGGCCGCCAGGGTATCGATGCGGGGTGCCGCTTCGGCCACCCAGGCGGCGAGGGCGGGAATGTCCTGCAAGACTTGCTCGACGTGGTGGCAGCCGACGATGACGGCCAGATCGGGCAAGCGGCTGGCATCGAGCGCCTTGCTGGCGTGCAACGACATCAGGGTGTCCGATTCGACCGGGCCGATGGCCGTCGAGGCGATGCGCACGTCGTAGCCGCCGGGCAGGTTACGCAGGCGCAAATGGGTGTTGGCGTAGTCAAACACCTTCATGGCGCCGATGGCTTCGAGTGCCTTGAAACCGGGATAGACGATGATGTCGACGGTGCGCAGGGGGAATTCTTTGGGGTTTTGCTTGATCATGCGATATGCGCGAGGGGGATAAATACTGCCATAATGCAACAACGGCGATGGCGTAGGTTAGCATGAAATAATCCGCGCGCCCGCTGGCTCCCCACCCATCGGATTCCTGAATATCGTGCGCTTACTCCATCTTTTTGCCGCCCTGACATTACTGTTGGGCTCATCCCTTGCCCACGCGGTTACGCTCAACTTCAATGGCGGCGCCGTCAGCGGCTGCACTCTGCCGGCGTCCAGCAACCAATATACTTGCGCCAGCCTGATCATGGGCAGCACCGACAACGTCGTCATCGCCAGCGGCTATGGCGTGACGGTCAACAGCGATGTGAGCATCGACTACAACCAGGGCCTGAGCATGAGCGGCACGGCGGCCCTGACCGCCAACAAGAATATCGACATCGGCAATGTCAATCCGCCCAACCTGAAAATCACGGGCGGCAGCCTGACGGCCAAGGGCGGCAATTTCAAGGTGGGGGCGCAGGGCGGCACCGTGCTCGTGGCCGATATCTCGGCGGCGTCCGTCTCCCTGGGCGGCACGCCCGTGAAGGTGACGGGCAATATCACGGCCACGGGCAATATCGACATTTCCTCCGGCTCGACGCTGAATGGCGCCATCAGCGGCGGCTCGATCAGCGGCAACTCCAAGGTCACGATCACGGGCAGCGTGAAGGCCAGCGGCAACGTCAGCATCGGCTCCAGCTCGACCATAACGGGACCCGTCAACGGCAGCAGCATCACCACCAGTTCCGGCGTGTCGATCACGGGCGACGTGACGGCTGTCAACGCGTTCAGCCTTGGTTCGGGCAGCAACCTGAATGGCACCACCAAGGCGCCCGTCGTCAGCATCGAGGCAGCGAACAGCCAGGTGCAGGGCGATATCACGGCCAGTACCTCGCTGACAGTCGGTTCGGGCAGCCAGGTGAAGGGCAACCTGACGTCGCCGACCATCGACCTGAAGGCGTCCGGCCTGCTGGTCACGGGCGACGTGAAAGCGTCCAGCTCCCTGAGCATCGCCTCCGGCAATGGCGTGAAGGGCAACGTCGAGGGCGGCAACGTCACGCTGGACTCGTCCAACGCGTATATCACGGGCAATGCGCTGGTCGACCACATCACCCTGGGCTGGCAGGGCCGGGTGCAGCAAACCATCACTTGCAAGGCGTATACGCCATCGAACCCGTGCAGTTGCGTGACGAACAACAGCGGCTGGGCCTTCAATGAACCGATGGGGCCGAAGTGCGGGCCCGGTACGCTGGCAGGGCCGCACCACTTCCAGATCGAGCATTCAGGCAATGCCCTGACGTGTGCGCCGCAGCCAGTGACGGTGACGGCGTGCGCAGATGCCGCCTGCAGCGCCAAGTACACGAACGGCGCGAATGTCACCGTCAGCCCCGGCGGCACGGCGACGCAGATAGGCAGCAGCGGGGTGGCAACGGCCAGCGTGCGCCAGTACACGGCCGGCACGGCCACCCTGAGCCTGACGAGCGTGCCCGGCACCACCGGCGCGCTCGTATGCAAGCGCGCATCGGACAACAGCAGCAGCTGCGACATGAACTTTGCGGCGACAGGCTTGACGGTTATTCCCGTCAATCATGTTTCGGCCACGCAAAAGGCGTTCGACGTCAGCGCCGTGCAGGCTTCCCCCAATGCGCAGGCGTGCGTGCCGCTGTTCAAAAATACCAACAAGGACCTGAACCTCGCCTGCAGCTATGGCAATCCTGCCAGCGGCACCCTGCCTGTCTTCGCGCAGGGGACGGGGGCCTTCGTGCCACTGGCCCCGAACAACAGCAGCGCCTGCAGCACGGCGGGCGCGAACGTCAACCTGGCGTTCAACGACCAGGGCGTCGCCACGGCCATCATGTCGTATGCGGACGTGGGCAAGCTGAATCTGAAGGCCACTTACACGGGGTCGGCCATTACCGGCGACGCCGGCTTGAGCATGACGGGCAACGCCGATGTCATCGTCGTGCCGGCCGCCTTCAGCGCCCCGGTCATTGCCAGCCCCCAGCGCGCGGGCGCACCCGTGACGGTCGGCATGCGCGCGCTCAATAACGCGGGCAACCTGGCGCCCAACTTTGGCAATGAAAAGACGGCAGAGACGGCGCTGCCGTCGCTGGCCAGCCTGGTCCGGCCGACGACAGGCGAGATCGCCGCGCCAGCCAAGCCGGCCGTGCTGGGGGGCGTGGTCTTCAAGAATGGCATCGTTACCAGCAGCGACATGAACTGGCCGGAAGTGGGAATCATCACCATCGCCTTCAATCTGGCCAACCCCAACGGCTACCTGGATGCCAACATTGCCGTACCGACCTTGCCCAAGGCGTCGGGCTTGAGCGGGGAGGTGCGCTTCATCCCGCACCACTTCATCACGGAGTTGATCAGGAGCAAGGATGCGGACCAGCCCAAGGCCAGCGACGGCATCGCCATTCCATGCGCCGCGCCGCTCACCTGCGCCGACGACGGGGAGAAAGGCCGCTACGCCTACTCGGGACAGGCGATAGGCGTGCGCGTGACGGCGCGCGCCCAAGGCGGGACGCCGACCAAAAATTATGATGAACGCAATCCGAGCGTCCTGGCGCCCGTGCTGCTCGATGGCTGGGATGCGGCCACGGGTGCCACCGCCTTTCCGCCGAGTACCGCTGATGGCAGCAGCCGCCTCACCGATGGCAGCAAGGCGCAAACGACCGTTACCGGCGTGGCGCCCGCGAAATTCACCCTCGGCGTCGCTTCGCCCATGGTCGCCTACCGTTTTCCGGGCAAGGCAGGCGTGCCGGTGAAGGTGGCGCCCACCGACGTGCGCTTGCGCGCCAGCAGCAAGTATCCCGACGGCGCTATCGTCAATTCAATCTCGCCATTGGTACAGAACGAGGCACGGTTGACCGTGCTGTCGGGGCAATGGATGGTGCCCCACGGCTATGGCTCCGAATTGCTGCCCGTCAGGCTGGCCGTGCAAGTCCAGTACTGGAATGGGACGAAATGGATCACGAATCTGCTCGACAGCATCAGTGCCTTGAGCAAGTCGGACGTGGTGCTGGCCAATTGCAAGAAGACGCTGGACTGCGCCAAGCTGGCCGTTGATAACCGGACCTATACCGTCACGCAAGGCGCACTGCCGCAAACCAATCTCCTGACGTTGCTGGCGCCCGGCGCCGGCAAGGCCGGCAGCGTGGACGTTTCCGTGGGCAACCATCCTTACCTGGCCAGCACTGTGGGCACCGTCGTCTTTGGCGTCTTCAAGTCGGGTCCCGTGATTTACCTGCGCGAGATGTATTAAGCCTGGACAAAGGGCGGGCGCAGAAAGTGGGGAAAACCAGTAACATGCCTGGCTGTGGCATTCCCCCAACCTCAGACTGGAGTTTTCTATGAGCACAACATCGCAGTGGATCGATATCGCCGGCCCGGACGGCAGCTTCCAGGCTTACCTGGCCGTGCCGCACGTGGGCAAGGGCCCCGCCATCATCCTGTTGCAGGAAATTTTCGGCGTCAACGAGCACATCCGCGCCGTGGCCGACCAGTACGCGGCCGATGGCTACGTGGTGCTGGTGCCGGACCTGTTCTGGCGCGCCGGCGCGCACATCGAGCTGGGCTATGACGCGGACGGCTGGAAGCGCGCCGTCGAACTGATGCAGGCTACCGACAATCCGCATGCCGACGCCGATATCGCCGCCACCATCGCCGTCCTGCGCGCGCGTCCTGAAGTGACGGGCAAGCTGGCTTCCGTCGGCTACTGCTTCGGTGGCCGGCTGTCGTTCCAGGCGGCCGCGGCCGGTCTGGTCGATGTTGCCATCGCCTATTACGGCGGCGGCATCCAGAACAAGCTGGACCTGGCTGACCGGATCCAGGTGCCGCTGCTCATGCATTTCGGCGGCCAGGACAGCCATATCCCGCCGGAAGCCGTGCAAAAGATCGCCGAGCGCTTCGAAGACCGGCAAGACGTGGAAATCCATATCTACCCGGGCGCCGAGCACGGTTTCAATTGCACCCACCGCGACAGCTACCAGCAGCGCGCCGCTGCCCAGGCACATGGCAATTCCTTGATTTTCCTGGCAGAAAATCTGTAAGACTGCCTCGCCAGGCTGGCCTGTTGCTATTTTCCGCCCAGCAGCAACGCCGCATGGGCGTTAAAATAGCGGCTGTGCCGGGCAACTCCGGCCGGCCGGGCACGGCGCCCGGCAAACCTGGATAAGGAACCGAATTAAAGATGGCCCAAGTAATTGTTTCTGTAACATTGGCGGCAAGCGCCGAACGCGTGTGGGATTTTATCGGCGGCTTCCAGTCGCTGGCTGAATGGTCTAGCTCGATCAAGACCAGCCTGTCCGAGCACGGCGGCCGCGTGCGCCGCCTGAAAACCACGGACGGCGCCATCATCGCCGAACGCCTGCAAAGCTACAGCGAAGCGGACAAGAGCTACAGTTACACCATCGTCTCGGGCCCGATCCCCGTCAAGAACTACCGTTCTACTTTGCGCGTCACGGGCGAACCGGGCGCCGCTTCCTGCGTGGCGGAATGGTCGAGCGAGTTCGACGCGGCCGAAGGCGTGGAAGAAGTCATGACCGGCGCGTTTCAACATTTGTACGAAACCGCGTTCGTGGACCTGAAACGCATCATGGCAATTTGATTTGCCAGGGCTAACGGCAAATACTGGGGTCTGACCCTGAGGGTCTGACCCCGGCCTTTTTTGCTAGTTCACCGCTATCTGCTTACCGTTTTACTTTTCCAAACGCCTCGCCCTTGTTCCATGTAGGCAAATTCTTGTCATTCGCCACTTCATAGCCCAGATTCAGGGTGAACTGCGCCTGCTGCACCATGCCCGACAGGTCCCATGACGGGTTGTACTCGTCCGTCACCTGGTGGTAATCCTTTTTAAAGGCGACCAGGCGCTCGCTCGATGCTTTCGGGTCCTTGACGAAATCGAAAGAACCATCGCCGGAAAACACGGCCGAGCCCACGTTGAAGGCGGGCACGCCAGCCTTGGCGAAGGCAAAATGGTCGGCCCGGTAAAACGCGCCGGACAAGTCGGGAATGGTGGGTGCCAGACGCAAGCCCATGCGCTTGGCCACCTTGGCGGCGCTCGCGTACAGGCTGCTGCGCTCGGCGCCGGCCACGCCGATGTCGCGCGTCTTGCCGACGAAATTCATGCTGTCGAGGTTCAGGTCGGCGGCCGTTTTCGCCAGCGGCCACAGGGGCTTGCGCGTGTAGGCCGTGCTGCCCAGCATGCCCGTTTCCTCGCCGGCCGGCCACAGGAAGATCTGCGTGCGCCGTGCAGGTTGTTTTACCGCAACTTGCGCCATGGCCAGCAGGGCCGCCGCGCCCGAAGCGTTGTCGATGGCGCCGTTGTAGATATGGTCGCTTTGTCCGGCGCGTTGGCTGCCTTCGTCATCCTTGCCCAGGTGGTCCCAGTGGGCCGAGTAAATCACGGCTTCGTCCTTGAGTTTCGGATCCGTGCCCGGCACGATGCCGGCCACGTTGAATTGCTCGATGCTGCGGATCTGGCTGTTCAAGACCACCTTGACCGTGGCGTTCAAGGCCACGGGACGGAACTCGCGTGTTTCCGCCTGCGCGCGCAAGGCGTCCAGGTCCTGTCCGCCGGCCTGGAACAGCGTGCGCGCCAAGTCTTCCTGCAGCCATCCTTCCATGGCATTGCCTGCGCCGGCCAGGTTGAAGCGCTCATGGCCGAAACCGTTGGCCGGCACCGACCATGGATACGAGGCCGATGCCGTCGTATGGATCAGCAGCACGCCGGCGGCGCCCTGGCGCAGCGCTTCCTCGTACTTGTAGACCCAGCGGCCGTACCAGGTCAGCGACTTGCCGGCAAAGCGGTTCGGTTCGGCTGCTGTCGGTTGCGGGTCGTTGACCATTATGATGACGAGCTTGCCTTTCAGGTCGACGCCCTTGAAATCGTCCCAGTTTTCTTCGGGCGCGCGGATGCCGTAGCCGGCGAACACGACGGGCGCGTCGAACGCCACTTTTTCCTGGCCATTCGCCGCGCCGAAGACGATGTCCTGGCCGAAGGCGGGAGACAAGGTCTTGCCGCCCGCGCTGAAGGTCACCTTGCTCGATGGCAAAGCCTTGCTGCCGACGATGGTCAGCGCCTGGCGATATGTGCCGTCCGGCAAGGGTTGCAAGCCGGCCACGGCTGCCTGGGTTTCCAGGTAGCGCACGGCCAGGTCGCCGCCGCGCTGGCCCGTGCCGCGTCCTTCGAGCAAGTCGTCGGCCAGGAAGGACAGGTGGGCGCGCAGGGGCGCTTCGGTAACGAGTGGTTGGGCGAGGGCGGCCGTGCTGAACAGGCTGGCGGCGAGGACGAAGGGAAAACGCATGGCAACTCCAAAAGTGAATACGGGAAAACAAAGCAGCGGCAATCTTACTCTACCGCAATGCTCTGGCGTAGCGCGCGGCGCGCGCAAGGCGATTGCGGCCACAATGGCTGCTGGTCCACCGACAAGGAGCGTTCCATGACTAGCCCTGACTTGCAATCGAGCAATACCCTGCGTACCGCCGACGGTACCCTGATCTACTACAAGGACTGGGGCAGCGGCCCGCCCGTCGTCTTCAGCCACGGCTGGCCATTGTCGTCCGACGCGTGGGAAGACCAGATGTTCTACCTTGCCTCGCGCGGCTACCGCGTCATCGCGCACGACCGGCGCGGCCATGGCCGCTCCAGCCAGCCGTTCGACGGCAACGACATGGATACCTATGCCGACGACCTGGCCGCCTTGATCGCCGCGCTGGACTTGACGGGCGCTACCCTCGTCGGCCATTCGACGGGCGGCGGCGAAGTGGCCCGCTACATCGGCCGCCATGGCACGCAGCGCCTGGCCGGCGCCGTGCTGGTGGGCGCCGTGCCGCCGCTGATGCTGCAAACCGCGGAAAACCCGCTGGGCTTGCCGCTATCCGTTTTTGATGACATCCGCGCGGGCGTGCAGGCCGACCGCAGCCAATTCTTCCGCGACTTGAGCGAGGCCTTCTATGGCTACAACCGGCCCGGCGCCACCCCGTCGCAGGGCGTGCGCGACAGTTTTTGGCGGCAAGGCATGCAGGCGGGCATGCCGGCCGCCTACCTGTGCATCAAGCAATTTTCCGAGACGGACTTTACGGCCGACCTGGCCAGGTTCGATGTGCCGACCCTGGTGATCCATGGCGACGACGACCAGATCGTGCCGATCGCCGCCTCGGCGCGGCGCACGGCCGAGCTCATTATCGGCAGCAAGCTGCTCGTGTATGCGGGCGCGCCGCACGGCCTGGCGACGACGCACAAGGACCGGCTTAATGAGGACTTGCTGGAGTTCTTGCGCACCTGAAACGGGGCGGGCGCCATCGTCTCGAGGCGCCCGCCGTTGCTGTTGACGCGTGGAACCGGCGCAGGCTGCAGATTGTTGTGTATCGTCTAATGTTGGCAAAATCACGCGCCAATTGCGTGCGGATAGCCGATTTTTCTGGCTTTTTTCGGTAGATATGGCGCAAAAAACGGCGTTCTGCGGCATGCGGCCACCCGGTAAGGTCCAGTAAAGAGTAAACTAGCAGATACACTCTTTCGCATTGGGCGATTCGAGCGAACTTGTGAGTGATTTCATGTCTGATACACCAATTTCCTTATTTTCCGACCTTAACCTGAGCGAGCCGCTGATTCGCGCGCTCAAGGATGTCGGTTACGAAACACCGTCGCCTATCCAGGCGGCCACGATTCCATTATTGCTCGCGAACCGCGACGTGCTGGGCCAGGCGCAAACAGGCACGGGTAAAACCGCCGCCTTCGCCTTGCCGATCCTGTCGCGCATCGATCTGAAACAAAGCTCACCCCAAGCCCTGGTCCTGGCACCGACGCGCGAACTGGCCATCCAGGTCGCCGAAGCGTTCCAGGTGTATGCCGCCCACATCCCCGGCTTCCACGTGCTGCCGATCTACGGCGGCCAAAGCTACGGCCCGCAACTGTCGGCCCTGCGCCGCGGCGTGCACGTCGTCGTCGGCACCCCTGGCCGCGTCATCGATCACCTGGACAAGGGTTCGCTCGACCTGTCCAAACTGAAGACCCTGGTGCTGGACGAAGCCGATGAAATGCTGCGCATGGGCTTTATCGACGATGTCGAACGCATCTTGCAAGAAACGCCGGAAGGCCATCAAACGGCCCTCTTCTCGGCCACCATGCCTTCCGTCATCAAGCGCATCGCCACGACCTACCTGGTGAACCCGGCCGAAGTGACGGTTGCCGCCAAGACGGGCACGGCTGACAACATCCGCCAGCGCTACTGGCTGGTGTCGGGCATGCACAAGCTCGACGCGCTGACCCGCATCCTGGAAGCGGAAGCGTTTGACGGCATGATCATCTTCGCCCGCACCAAGCTGGGCACGGAAGAGCTGGCCGGCAAGCTGCAAGCGCGTGGCTTCTCGGCTGCCGCCATCAATGGCGACATTCAGCAAGCCCAGCGCGAGCGCACGATCCAGCAGTTGAAAGACGGCAAGATCGACATCCTCGTGGCAACCGACGTGGCCGCCCGCGGCCTGGACGTCGAGCGCATCAGCCACGTCGTCAACTACGACGTGCCGCACGATCCGGAAAGCTATACCCACCGCATCGGCCGCACGGGCCGCGCCGGCCGCAGCGGCGAAGCGATCCTGTTCATCACTCCACGTGAAAAGAACCTGTTGAAAGCCATCGAACGCTCGACCCGCCAGCCTATCGGCATGCTGGAACTGCCGACGATCCAGGCCGTCAACGACGTGCGTATCGCCAAGTTCAAGGAACAGATCAGCGAAACCCTGGCCCTGGGCGAACTGGAACAGTTCCAGTCGCTGATCGAAGACTTCGAACGCGAACAGAACATTCCCGCCATCGAAATCGCCGCCGCCCTGGCGAAGATGGCGCGTGGCAATGTCCCACTGCTGCTGGACAAGAACAAGGCGCGCGAGCAAGCCACGTGGCAAGACGACCGTCCCGTGCGCCAAGACCGCTTCGAGCGCAACGACCGTCCGGAACGGGGCGACCGCTTCGACCGTAACGAGCGCAGCGACCGTGGCGAACGCCCGGCCTTCCCGAAAAAGGAACGCATCCAGCGTCCGGCCGACGCCGGCATGCAGACCTTCCGCATCGAAGTCGGTCATCAGCATGGCGTGAAACCGGGCAATATCGTGGGCGCCATCGCCAACGAAGCGGGCATCGATTCGAAAAACATCGGCCGCATCGAAATCTATGATGACTACAGCGTCCTGGACTTGCCAGACAGCATGCCGAAAGAATTGCTGGATCAGCTGAAAATCGTGTGGGTGGCGGGCCAGCAGCTGCGCATCAGCCGCGACGGCGACGCGCCGGACCTGGCACCGCCAGCCGCGCCGCGCAAGCCGTTCGCCGCCAAGTCCGCGCCAGCGTTCAAGGATGCGCCAGCGGACGCGGGCGAAGTTGCCCCGCGCGCGCCGAAGAAGGAACGTCCACGCCCAGGCGTGACGGCCTACCGCATCGAAGTGGGCCGCGAGCATGCCGTAACGCCAAGCAACATCGTCGGCGCCATCGCCAACGAAGCGAACCTGGAAGCCAAGCATATCGGCCGCATCGATATCTTTGACAACTACAGCGTGCTGGACCTGCCGGAAGGCATGCCGCCGGAAATCCTCGACCACCTGAAATCGGTCGTGGTCTCGGGCCAGAAACTGCGCATCAGCCTTGACGATGGCACGACGGAGCGCAAGCCTGCGCCACCGCGTCCGAAGTCGCCACCCCGTAAAACGTACAAGTAAGCCATTCCCACGGGCGCTCCGGCGCCTGTGTCGCGGATTGGAGACAGTTCCCCTACTGGCGCATTCGCGCCAGTTTTTATTTTCCCTCAAGAAATGAACATGGTTGCCGCGTTATGGTTGGCAACTGGCGCCGCCATGTGCGGGTAATTGGCATGCCCCTCTGCGCATTTTTATCGGCACAAACAGCGTATTTATCGGCTGGTGCATCGATACATAATTTTTTATTAATTATTTTGTATGCGCGCAATTTAAATTTTACATTCAATAAAATCAATCAAGTTGAATCAAAGTAAATTCTAAAACATAAATGAATTGGCTTTTATTAAATTATTTGACTGGCGTCACTGTCGCCGAGGCGATATATCATGGGTGCTTGATGTGGTATATTGTTTTTATGTTTTTGTTATGCTAGTTGAAAAAAAATAGAGGAGCGACGATGCGGGTCAATACACCTATCACGCAAAATGAATACGTATTAAATGAAGGCATGACGATTGTTTCCACCACGGATTTACAGGGAAACATCAATTACGCCAATCAGTATTTCATTGAAGTCAGCGGTTTTTCAGAAATGGAATTGCTGGGTGCGCCACAGAATATCTTGCGTCATCCCGATATGCCGGCCGAAGCGTTTGCCGACCTGTGGGACACCATCAAGACGGGCATGCCATGGACCGGCATGGTCAAGAACCGCTGCAAGAATGGCGATTTCTACTGGGTCTTCGCCAATATCACGCCCGTCATCGAAAACGGCCGCCCGATCGGTTATATGTCCGTGCGCACCAAGCCCACGCGCGAGCAGATCAACGAAGCGGCAGCCCTGTATAAAAGTTTCAAGGACGGCAATAGTGCCAACCTGGCGATCCGCAATGGCCGCGTCGTGCGCCAGGGCTGGGCCGCCAAGCTGGCCGAGTGGCGCAAGCTGAGCCTGTCGCAAGACCTGGCCCTGCATTGCATCGTGTTTGGCGTGGTGCTGGCCATCCTCGGCTGCGCCGTGTGGAATATCGACGGCGACACGAGCACGGCCACGCGCAGCTGGCTCAGCGGTGCTGCCGCCGCGGCCGTGGCGCTGATGCTGTATTTCTGGGCCCATCTGCACAATTCCCTCGTTGCACCGCTGGGCGACGCCATCACCGTGGCGCGCAAGATGGCGGGTGGCGACTTGACGGGCGTCATCGACAAGGTGCGCGACGACGACATGGGGCAATTGATGGCGGCCTTGCGCCAGACCAACATCAACCTGCACAGCATCATCGGCGACGTGCGCGCCAACTTCGAGGATATCCGCATTACCACGGCGGAGATCGCCACGGGCAATATGGACCTGTCCAGCCGCACGGAATCGCAGGCGTCCAGCCTCGAGCAGACGGCAGCGAGCATGGAAGAGCTGACCTCCACGGTGCAAAACAGCGCCGACCACGTGGCCACGGCCAATGACCTGGCGGCGCAGGCGTCGACCGTCGCGGCCAAGGGCGGCACCATCGTCAGCGAAGTGGTCACCACGATGGACGAGATCAGCACTTCGTCGCGCAAGATTCTCGACATCATTGGCTTGATCGACGGCATCGCCTTCCAGACGAATATCCTCGCCTTGAACGCAGCCGTGGAAGCGGCGCGCGCGGGCGAGCATGGCCGCGGCTTCGCCGTCGTGGCCGGTGAAGTGCGCAGCCTGGCGCAGCGCTCGGCGACGGCCGCAAAAGAGGTGAAAAACCTGATCGACCATTCGATCGCCACCGTGAATGCTGGCAGCGTGCTGACCAGCAATGCGGGCGCCACCATGACGGAAGTGATCGCCTCGGTGGCCCGCGTGACGGAAGTGATGGACGAGATTTCCTCCACCACGCGCGAGCAGAACCAGGGCATCGGACAAGTCAACCAGGCCGTCATCCACATGGATGGCATCACGCAGCAGAATGCGGCGCTGGTGGAGCAGGCGGCGGCCGCCGCCACCAACCTGGCGCAGCGCACCGACAGCGTGGCCCAGTCGATTGGCATCTTCAAATTGAAGGCGTCGCCCAAGCGCAAGGCCACGGGCGTGGGGCGCAGCGCCAGCGTGGGCGCGGGCGCGGGCATGGCGACGCGGGCCTTGCTGAAAGCACGCTAATTACCCCAACGGCGAAAGACCGGGGTCGTACGGGGACGCCGAGTCCTCAGGGTACGACCCCAGTTTATTTTTTGGGTACTTTTACTTCTTCACCCGGTACACCTCGCCGCTGCGCACCTTCCGCACCAACCCATCCCCGCCAAACAGAATCACATATTCTCCCTGCGCGCCCGAGGCGGCCGGATAGGTGTACATCCACACTTCATTGCCGCTGTCGAAACGGATGGACGTGCTGTCGCCCAGCGCGGCGCGCACCTGTTCGCGCGTGCTGCTGCCCGGCTGTACCGTCTGCTCCAGCGTTGCGTAAGGCACATTCTTGCTTGCCTGCAAGGCGCGCGTGCCGGAGCAGGCGGCCAGCAGCGCCAGCGCGAAGACACTGAGCCATTTCATGGCGCCACCTCGTCCATGTAAGTAAATTCCAGCAGGGTATCGTCGGGCCAGTTGCTATCCCACAGGGGCGCGTAATACGTGCGGTCAAGCAGCACCTGGCAATCGCAATAGGGCAGCGAGGCGGGCGTTTGCTCGCCGCCCGCATACAGCATGGTGAATGGCAGGGCCAGGCGGCGCTCGCCATGCACGAGGGTGACGCCGAACAGGGGGCGGTCCGTGAAAAACAGATAGTTGCCGTCCGGCTCGGAACACACCTTGTCCGTGCTGTAGAGCATGCTGGACAGCCAGGCAATGATTTGCGGGTCGTTCGAGATCAGGCCGGAATCCATGCCGGCGCGGCATTCCAGGCGCAAGTCGCCCAGGCGCCGCGTGCCGGGCGGCAAGCCGGGCGTGATCACTTGCGCGCGCCAGCTCATGGTGGTGGCCTTGCGGTTGGCGATCAGCACGGCGTCTTCGCGCGCCGCTTGCGCATGGCGCACGGGGGCAAAGCTGTTGTCTTCGGCCAGGGGCAAGGGGATGCTGACCGTGTCGCCGGCGATGCGCAGTTGCACGCCCGTCATGTCCACGCCGGGCTGGCGCGGCAGCAAGCGAAAGCGCAGCACGGCCTGCGGCGCCAGCGCATGGTCGCGCTCGAAGCGGTCCACGCCCTGCAGCATCTTGCGGTAGGATTTATCGACGGGGTCGCGCGTGGCGCCCACTTTGACTTGCGGCACGGGCGCGGTTTGCGCCAGCGCAATAGGTCCATGGAGCAAGCCTATGATCAGCAGTAATAGATAAATACGCATGGCTTAATGCTACGCCTTTTTGCGCATCAGCCACGCACGCGTGGGCGTGTCAGTATTCGCTGTATTTGCGCGCATCGCCACGCACCTGCTGCGCCGGGTATTTTTGTGCGTTGAGTTCCATCTTTTCCAGCACGGCCCCATGCAGGTCGACGCCACTCTTGTCGGCCAGGCGCACCAGATACATCAGCACGTCGGCCAGTTCGTGGCGGATGCCCGTGCGCTTCGCTTCGTCCAGTTCCGCGTCCGCCCCCGTGGGCAGCCACTGGTAGTGTTCCACCAGTTCCGCCACTTCCACGGACAGGGCCATGGCCAGGTTTTTCGGCGTGTGGAATTGCTCCCAGTCGCGTTCGTCGGCAAAGGCGCGCAGGCGCGCGCGAATGTCGAGCAAGCTGTCGGTGGGCGCGCTCATGCCGCCACCTGCAGCGTTTTTTCCATGAAGACACTGAACGGATCGTCGGGATAGTCGCCGTACGGTCCGCGCCGCTGGTAGCCGTGGCGCGCGTACAGGGCGATGGCTTCTGGCTGGTGGATGCCCGTCTCCAAGGTCAGCAAGCGGCAGCCGCGCGCCAGCGCCTGTTCTTCCAGCAAGGCCAGCAGGCGCTTGGCCAGGCCCAGGCCGCGGCTGTCCGGGTGCACGTACATGCGCTTGACCTCGCCGAAAGCGGGCGTGACGACGATGGCGCCGCAGGCGCGCGCCGCACCGGCCGCATCGCGGGCGACGGCAAACAGCAGGGTCTCCGGCGGCACGGACGCCAGGTCCAGCGAGTAGACGCACTCGGCCGGGTACAGGGTCTGTTGATAGGCATCAAGCTCGGCGATCAAGGTTTGCACATCGGCTTGCTGCGGCGATTCCAGGCGGATAGTCATGAGGGAGGTCGAATGAATGGGACTTCCCCCATGGTATCACTGCGGCTGCGCCAGGCACATGGTCAGGCCGATGGGCGACATCACAAAACCCATCAGTTCCCGCGCCTCGCCGCCATCGGGCGTGTCGACGCCGGCGATGTCGAAGCTGCCCAGCAGCATGGCCATGGCGATCTTGATTTCCAGCAAGGCCAGATAGCGGCCCGGGCACGTGCGCAAGCCGGCGCCGAACGGCATCGAGGCGCGCTTGTTGTTCGCTTCGCCGCCTTCGGCCAGCCAGCGTTCGGGCTGGAAGGCACTGGCATCGGGAAAGTGCGCATCGGATACGGTGTCGTGGCGCATCACGCACCACACGAGGGTGCCGGCCGGCACGGCGATGTCGGCGATGACCGTGTCGCGCAGCGCTTCGACAGGCAGGAAGGGCGCCACCGGTTTCAAGCGCATGGCTTCGCTGGCGCAGGCGCCCAGGTAGTCGAGGCTATCCATCTGCTCGATCGTGAAGTGGGCCGCGTCGGGCGCCAGGCGCCGCACTTCCTCGCGCGCCCGCGCCAGGGTGTGCGGATGGCATTGCAGCATGTAGATGATCCAGGAAATCGTGTTGGCCGTCGTGTCTTCGCCGGCCAGCAGCATGGTCAGCACATTGCCGGCCACGTTGCGGTCCGTCACGCCGCTGCCTTCCAGGTCGGCGGCGGCGATCATGGCTTCGAGCAGGTTGGGCGGGTGTTCTCGGCGCGCCGGGTCGTGCGCCATGCGCGTGCGCGCCTGCTGTACCAGGTCGGCCACGGCGGCGGAAAGGGCCGCCACGTCGCGGTCCAGCCGGCGGTCGACGGGCAGCTTGACGTAGCGCCAGTACGGGAACATGGACAGGCTGCGCCGCGCCACGGCGGGCAGGATGTCGTCCATGTGGCGCTGGATCACGTCCTCGCCCGATTCGAGCGTGTTGACTTCCGTGCCAAAGGCCAGGCCGGCGATGATGTCGACCGTGTAGCGTTTCAGGTCGCCGTCCAGGTCGATCGCCTGACCTTGCGTGGCGGCAAGATGCCAGCGCCGCTGCAAGCGCTGGGCCACCGTCACCAGCGCGGGGAAATAGGCCTTGATGGCGCCAGGCGCCATGCCGGCCATGACCATGCGGCGCTGGTTGCGCCACTCCGTGCCCTCGGCCAGGAACAGGCCGGGGATGCCGCCCATTTCCTCGGACACGATGGAGCTGCTCAGGGGGCGGCGAAAACCGTCGGGCCGGTCGCGCAGCACGGCGCCGACGGCCTCGCTGTCGGCCACCACCAGCACCAGGGTGCGGCCGAACCAGGCGCGCATGTAGGGGCCGTAGCGCCGCACCCACGCTTCCACGTCGCGGTGGATGCGCGTGAGCTTGAGTTGCAGGCTGTTGCCGACGATGGGCAGGGCGAAGGGCCCCGGCAAGCGGCGGATCTGGCGCAGCGGCCGGGCAATGTCGGGTGCGGCGGCGTGGTCGAGTGGCGGCATGGCAAGCTCCTGTTTCAGTGGGAACGATGGCATGACTGTAGCGCGCTTGCGCGCCCGCGTCTTGAACGAATACGACATCGTGCGCGGCCAGAAATTGCCGGTACAATCGTCGCCATGCCTGCCGCCCCTACGCCCCTGACCCGTTTGATCGCGCCGCGCACGGCGCTCGCTTCCTGCGTGCGCGCCTTCCTCGTGCGCGACACCACGGGCTGCGCGCCCCTGCCGCCGGCGCAGCGCCTGAACCGCTTTCCCGCTGCGCCCATGTGCAGCATCATCTGGACCGTCGCGGGCGATGTGGAAGCGGCCGCGCCGGGCCTGTCGCTGCGGGACGTGCGCATGCCGCCCGCGCTGTTCGGCGGACCCCGCTCGTATCCGCTGGTCAGCTACAACCCCGGTCCCGTGCGTTCGTTTGTCGTCATGTTTTATCCGGCCGCGCTGCATGCGTTGACGGGCGTGTCGATGGATGCCTTGCTGGACCAGTTTCGCCCGCTCGACGCGCTGTTCGATGCCGACTGGCAGGCCCTGTCGGACGCCGTGCTGGCGGCGCCGGACGACGAGGCCCGCGTCCGGCTGGTGGAGGATTTTCTCGCGCCGCGCTGGCAGTTGGCGCGCAAGAGCGGCGACCATCCGGCGGGCGCCGTGCAGGACTGGGTGCGCCGCCTGGGCGTGCAGGCGGCATCGACGGGCCTGGCCAGCAGCGCGCGCAATGTCGAGCGCCGCATCAAGGCCTGGGCCGGCCAGCCCATGCGCACCTTGCGCCGCATGCGCCGCGCGGAACAGCTGTTTCTCGACGAACGCGGCGCCATCCTGCAAGGCACGGCGTCCTGGTCCGACGTCGCCGCCAGCGGCGGTTACGCCGACCAGGCCCATTTCTGCCGCGAGACGCGCGAAATCACGGGCTTGAGTCCCACCGAGCTGGTGCGGGCCATGCGCGACGATGAAAGTTACTGGATTTACAGAATCTGGAATTGAGGGCGTAGGTCGGATTAGCGAGGCCTGGTCTCGCGTAATCCGACCTACCGCTCGCTGTACACCTTGCCCTTGGATAGGGTTACTTCATGGTGCCCCGCGCCGGGCGCCATCATGG
The DNA here is from genome assembly GCF_021165895.1 of Janthinobacterium sp. PLB04. NCBI lineage: Bacteria > Pseudomonadati > Pseudomonadota > Betaproteobacteria > Burkholderiales > Oxalobacteraceae > Janthinobacterium > Janthinobacterium sp. PLB04. Next base: position 956,933 of record NZ_CP088968.1, read on the forward strand.
GGAAGCAGTTTTCCGCGCCATGCACGCGCACGTCGAGGAAGTAGGGGCCGCTGGATTCCAGGCAGGCCGCCAGCGCCGCGTCGAGCTCCTCGCGTCGGCTCACCGTCTGTGCCTGCCAGCCGAACGCGCGTGCCAGGGCGACGAAATCGGGCAGCGCTTCCGTGTAGCTGTGGCTGTAGCGCTCGCCGTGGTGCAGTTCCTGCCACTGGCGCACCATGCCCATGTAGCCATTGTTGGACAACACCACTTTCACGGGCAGGCGGTGCTGCACGGCCGTGGCCAGTTCCTGGATATTCATCAGAATCGACGCATCGCCGCTGACGCACACCACGCGCTTGCCGGGATGGGCGATCTGCGCGCCGATGGCCGCTGGCAATCCATAACCCATGGTGCCGGCGCCGCCCGAGGTGAGCCAGCGGCGCGGCTGCTCGAAGCGCAGGTGTTGTGCCGCCCACATCTGGTGCTGGCCCACGTCGGTGGCGACGATGGCGTCGACGCCGTCCATGCTGTCCAGCGCCGCCTGCAGCCGGCGCATCAGCGCCTGCGGCGCGATCACTTCCGGCGTGTCGTCGAACGCCAGTGAGTCTTGCGCGCGCCAGCCTTCGATGCGTTGCCACCACGGTTGGCGGTCGGCCAGCAACCGGCCGCGCAGCTGCGCCAGCAATGCAGCGAGCACGGGCGCACAATCGCCGCGCAGGGCCACGTCGGCGCGCACCACCTTGCCGATCGATGCCGGGTCGATATCGACGTGGATGATTTTCGCGCCGGGGCAGAAGGCGTCGAGCCGCCCCGTGACCCGGTCGTCGAAGCGGGCGCCGACGCAGACGATCAAATCCGCATGATGCATGGCCAGGTTGGCTTCCAGGGTGCCGTGCATGCCCAGCATGCCGAGGAAGGCCGGGTGCGATGCGGGAAAGGCGCCCAGGCCCAGCAGGGTCAAGGTGCATGGCGCGGCGGCCAGCTTCACCAGCTGGCCGAACGCGGCGCAGGCATCCAGGCCGGAATTGATAAGCCCGCCGCCGCCATAGAATACGGGCTGGCGCGCACCGGCGATCAGGCTGGCGGCTTGCTCGATATCAGCCGCGCCGGGCAGGGGGGCAGGGACGGCTGCGACGGACGGCAGCGGCGTGCCGGCCGCGACCCGCGCCAACTGCATATCCTTGGGAAAATCGATCAGCACGGGACCGGGCCGGCCCTGCGTGGCCTGCGCGTACGCTTCCTGCACCACGCCAGCCGTCTCGTCGGCCGCGCGGATTTGCCGGTTCCACTTGGTGACGGGGCGCGAAATACCCAGCGCGTCGCATTCCTGGAAGGCGTTTGTGCCGATGCTGGTGGTGGCCACCTGGCCGCTGATGCAGATGAGGGGAACCGAATCGCACAGGGCGTCGAGCAGGCCCGTGGTGGTGTTGCTCATGCCGGGGCCGGACGTGACGAAGACGACGCCGGGCCGGCCCGTGCTGCGCGCATAACCTTCGGCCGCATGCACGGCTGCCTGTTCGTGGCGCACCAGCACGTGGCGCAAGCGGGGCTGCGCGTGCAGCGCATCGTACAGGGGCAGCACGGCGCCGCCCGGGTAGCCGAAGACAGTGTCGACGCCCAGGGCCAGCAGGGTGTCGATCAGGACGCTGGCGCCGTTGCGCGGCGCAGTATCGGTGGCGGGAGCGAGGAGGAGATCGGGATCGGGTTTCATGTGTCTATTTTCTGCTTGCTCCGACAGAAAAGGCTGCTGGTTTTCTCGTATAGAATGCAGTCTTCAGCAAAATTTGCTGTGAAATAGGGAGATGATAGAATGAAGCTGGATAAATTCGACCTCGCCATCCTGACGGCCCTGCAACAGGATGCCCGCATCAGCTTGCACGAGCTGAGCGCCAAGGTGGGCCTGACCTCGTCGCCATGCTGGGCCCGCATCAAGCGCATGGAAGACGATGGCGTCATCGAAGGCTATACGGTGAACGTCAACGCGGCCAAGGTGGGGCTGGCCGACACCGTCATTGTGCAAGTCACGCTGGACGACCATTCCGACCAGGCCCTGTTCGAATTCGGCCACGCGCTGGCCATGATCCCGGAAGTGCTGGAAGCGTTTCTCGTCTCGGGCGACTACGATTACTATCTGCGCATCGCGGTCAGCGACACGCGCGACTACGAACGCCTGCTGCGCGAGCGCCTGTATAAAATTCCCGGCATCCGCCACAGCAAATCGAGTTTCGTGCTGCGCCAGCTTAAACAGAGCTACCTGCCCTTGCAACGCTAGTTCCCCCGCACGGCGGGAGTTTTTCCCTAGTCCATCCCCTGTGGCTGTCCGATACTGGACGCAATAAAAACCACGATAAAACTGGGGATACGCATGAAACTGACTTTATTGGCCGCCGCTGCCATGGCGCTGTGCCAGGCGCAGGCCGCCGACCTTGCCGCTGACGCCAGCCTGGCCGCGAGCCTGGCCACCTCGGGTGACTTGCCCACCGTCATCATCACGGGCAGCATGCCGCTGCCCACCGTGGAGCAGCCGCGCGATGCGTTGGCCGCGCCCGTGCAGACGGCCAGCGCGCAGCAGATCGCCCGCAGCGGCGCGCTCGATATCTCCGCTTTCCTGCGCCGCAACCTGGGCAGCGTGGTTGTCAACGAGGTGCAGAACAACCCGTTCCAGCCCGACATCAGCTACCGCGGCTACACGGCTTCGCCTCTGCTGGGCACGCCGCAGGGGCTCTCCGTGTATCTGGACGGCATGCGCCTGAACCAGCCGTTTGGCGATGTCGTCAGCTGGGACTTGATCCCGCGCATGGCCATCGCATCGCTGACCCTGATGCCGGGCTCGAATCCCCTGTTCGGCTTGAATACCCTGGGCGGCGCGCTGGCGCTGCAAACCAAGGATGGCAGGAGCAGTCCCGGCACCGCCATCGAGGCGCGCCTGGGTTCCGACAAACGGCGCGGCGTCGAGGTCGAGCATGGCGGCAACAATGCGCAAGGCTGGCACTGGTATGTGACGGGCAACCGCTTCAAGGAAGACGGCTGGCGCGACGATTCGCCGTCCGACGTGCGCCAGGCGTTTGGCAAGCTGGGCTGGAGCGATGCGCGCACGGACATCGCCGTCACCGTGGCCCACGCGGACAATGCGCTGACGGGCAACGGCTTGCAGGAACAGCGCCTGCTGGCGCGCGACTACCGCAGCGTCTACACCAAGCCGGATTTGACGCAAAACAGGTCGACCCTGCTGAACCTGACGGGCAAGCACCAGGCCGGCGCTGCCTTGCTCTTGTCCGGCAATGTGTACTACCGCAAGATCGACACGCACACGTTTAACGGCGACCTGAACGATGAGTCGCTCGACCAGTCCGTCTACCAGCCCGGCGCGGCCGAGCGGGCGGCCCTGGCAGCGGCCGGCTACACGGGCTTTCCCGCCAGCGGGGCGAATGCCGGCAACACGCCATTCCCCAAATGGCGCTGCATCGCCAACGTGCTGCTGAACGATGAGCCGGCCGAAAAGTGCAATGGCATGCTCAATCGCAGCCATACGCGGCAGGAAAACTATGGGTTTTCCGGCCAGGTCACCGCGCTGGCCGACGTGGCGGGAGCGCGCCATGCCGTCACGGCCGGTGCCGCCTACGACACGAGCCATGCCACCTTCCGCCAGACGAGCCAGTTTGGCTATCTGAATCCCGACCGCAGCATCACGCCCGTGGATTTCTTTGCCGATGGCACGCAGATCGATGACGATGGCACGCCCGTCGACAACCGTGTCGACTTGAGCGGGCGCATGCGCACGTGGAGCGTGTATGCGAGCGACAGCATGGCGTTCAATCAAGACCTGACCCTGACCATCTCGGGCCGTTACAACCGCAGCACGGTGCGCAACCGCGATGCCATCACGCCCGGTGGCGGCAGCGGCTCGCTCGATGGCGACCATCGTTTCAGCCGCTTCAATCCCGCCATCGGCCTCGCCTATGCACCGGCCGGAGGTACCGGCGCGTATTTCGGCTACAACGAAGGCAGCCGCACGCCGACGGCCATCGAACTTGGTTGCGCCGACCCGGAAAACCCATGCCGCCTGCCCAACGCCATGGCCGGCGACCCGCCATTGAAACAGGTGGTGACGAAGACGTGGGAGGCGGGCGTGCGCGGCCAGTGGCGCGACGTGGCCCGCTGGAGTGCGGGCGTGTTCCGCGCGGAAAACCATGACGATATCCTGTTCGTCGCCGACAACCAGGCCGGTTTCGGCTATTTCAAGAATTTCGGCAAGACGCGCCACCAGGGCGTGGAACTGGCGGTCGACGGCAAGGCGGGCGCGGTGGACTTCGGCATCAATTACACGTGGCTGCAGGCGACGTACCAAAGCCGGGAAACCGTCAACGGCAGCGCCAACAGCAGCAGCGACGCGGAGGCGCCCGGCCTGGAAGGCAATATCGCCATCGCGCCGGGCAACCGCATTCCCCTGACACCGAGGCATATCCTGAAGGCGCACGTGGATTATCAGGGCGGACGCGACTGGACGGTGGGCCTGGCCATGACGGCCGTCTCCAGCGCGTATGCGCGCGGCAATGAAAACAACCAGCACCAGGCGGGCGGTCCATCTTACCTGGGCGCGGGCAAGAGCGGCGGCTATGCCGTGGTCGAGCTGAACGGCAAGTACCAGCTGACGCCCCGGCTCAGCGTGTTCGCTCAGGTGAATAATCTGTTCGATCGGAAATATGCGACAGCGGCCCAGCTGGGCGCGACGGGTTTCGATGCCAGCGGCAATTTTGCCGCCCGGCCATTGCCCGCCGTGAGCGGTGAGTATCCGATGGTCAATGCCACGTTTTATGCGGCCGGCGCGCCACGCAGCGTGAACGTGGGTGTGCGCTACGCGTTTTAAGGGTGGATATGCTCAATGACACCATTGCGCAGGGCAAGGTGGACAAGGGCGGCGGGGCCGGGCACGTCGAGCTTTTCCTTGATGCAGGTCTGGTGGTTGGCCACCGTCTTGCTGCTCACGTGCAGCAGGCGGGCGCAGTCGGCGGCGCTGCGGCCTTCGGCCAGCAGGCGGAAAATTTCGAATTCGCGCTGGCTGAGGCTGCTCAAGCGCTGCGCTTCCATGCGGGCCGTGCCTTGCAGCACGCCCGGTGTGCTGTGCGGGTCCAGGTAGCGCCGGCCCGCGTGGGCGGCGCGCACGGCGTCGACCAGATGTTCCGGGTAGGCCTGCTTGCTGACGAAGCCGCAGGCGCCGCCATCGAGCGCGCGCGCGATCAGCTGCGGCGTGTCGTGCATGGTAAACACCAGCACGCGGGCGGCGGCATCGCGGGCGAGCAGCTTGCGCAGCAGTTCCAGGCCGCCGATGCCGGGCATGGACAAGTCCGTCACGCAGACGTCGGGCGCCTGCTCCTGGTGCAAGGCATACGCCGTCTCTCCATTGCCCGCCTCGGCCACGACGGCGATGTCGCCGCCCTGTTCCAGCAGGCGGCGGTAGCCCGTGCGCACCACCGGGTGGTCGTCCACCAGCATCACGCGGATCGGCCGTATGCTGCAGTGCATGGCGCTCATGCCGCGCACCGTGCCGCCAGGGCCACTTCGATGCGCAAGCCCTTGCCCAGCGCGCTGATCCAGCGGATATGGCCGCGCAAGCCGGCCACGCGCTCGCGCATGCCCAGCATGCCGTAACCGGATTCCTGCCGCATGTCCTGGCGCAAGCCCCGGCCATTGTCTTCGATGGCCAGGTGCAGCACGCCGCGCGCATCGGCGCGCAATTCCACCGTGGCCTGGTCGGCGCCCGCGTGGCGCGCCACGTTCGTCAAGCCTTCCTGCACCAGGCGGTAGATGGCGGTGGCGGTGCTGTCGTCGAGGCCGGCGGGGATGGCGTGCGCCGTGAAATGGCAGGCGATGCCGTGCTGCTGGGCCCAGCTGTCGCACAGCGCCTGCAGGGCCGGCGCCAATCCCAGGCTGTCGAGCACGGGCGGGCGCAGCCGGCGCAGCATGGTGCGCACCATCGCATGCAGCGCTTCCGAGGAGCGGGCGATGCTGGCGGCGCAGGCCTGCACGTTGGCCTGGTCGCCATCGCGCGCGCGCAGGATGTAGCTGGCGGCGGCGCGGATGGCCGTGCAGTCTTGTCCCACTTCATCGTGCAGCTCGCGCGCCAGCGCGCAGCGCTCCTCTTCCTGCGCGCGCAGCAGGCGCTGCGTGAGGGCGCGGTTTTGCGCCAGCAGCAGCGCCACCTGGCGTCCGCGCCGCACGGCAAAGCCGGCCAGCGCCAGCACCAGCAGCAACAGGCTCAGGACCAGTTCATCGAGTTGCCAGTGTTCCTGGCGCCAGAGCGCGCGCGTCAGCCGTTCGGCCAGGTCCAGCCTGGCGGCCAGCAGGAAAAAAGCCAGCGCCAGCGTGCCGCACGCGATGATGCGCCGGGCCGGCAGCGTGCCTGAGCGGCCGCTGCCGGCCAGTTGGTAGTGTTCCATGATGCTGCTCCCTGAGCACGGTCGATCTCTTTGTTGTGCAAGCTTCATGCCATCGGTGCTGGGGCTGTGGCCGGGCGCGTGGCGGGGAGAGACAAGTGTTCCAGGATGGAACAGGTGTACCGCGATGTGACGGGAAGATGATGGTGCGGCAGGCGCAGTTTTCGAGCTTATCTGAAGTCGGGCCGGCACGCTGGCGCGCACGTCTGCAGTGCGCAGCATTGTTGTTCCAATGTAACGTTGAGATTGCTCAAGCTTTCATAGATAAAACAAAACAAAGTTTCGCGGAGCTAGATAAAAAATAAATAAATGATATTAAAAATATGTTATTTGTTTTATGCGATTTGCTATATTTGTTGACACTTTTGTGAAAAAGCTGAAAGCGGGCGCCAGACCTGCCGACCTATCTATCCACAACAAACAAGGGAATAGAATGAATCGTTCATCACATGCGCGGGTATCGCCCGCCACCGCCAATCCGCCCGCTACCCGCGGTCGCGCCACCATCCTGGCCGCGCTGGCCACCTTGTCCGTGCTGGCCTCGGCGCCGGCCATGGCCGATGTCCTGACCTTCGATAACTTGCGCCCCGACGTGTATGCCAGCGGCCAGACGCTCAATACGTCGAGCTACAACCTGCTGTTCCTGGCCGATCCGACCACGGCGGCCGGCGGCGGCGTCAGCGGCGTGGGCGCCATCCTAGATGGCCGCGTGGGCTCGTCGTGCGATATCGCCGCCTGCCCGCAGGGCGCCACCGGCAATTACCTGGCCATCCTCAACGATGGCGGCGTGAATTTTTCGCGTGCCGACCGCCAGGCGTTCAGCCTGGCCGGTTTCGATTATTCCTTCATCGCGCCCGTATCCGGCTTGCCCAACATGAATTGGGGCCAGTTGCAGCTGAGCGGCACCCTGAGCAACGGCCAGGTGATCAGTACCTCGCTGGCGTTTCCCGGCCAGGGCGGCGATGGAAATTACCATTTCCAGGGCGCTTCCCTGCTGGGCGGCTTCAGCAACTACGCGTTTACGGGCCTGACCTTCAACGCGTGCATTTTCAATGACACTGGCGCGTGCAGCAATTCCATCGATTTCCCCGCCTTTAACCAGGGCCAGTTTGCGCTCGACAACATCAACATCAGCGCCGTGCCGGAACCGTCGACCTACATGCTGATGCTGGTCGGCCTGGGCGCCATCGGCATGCTGTCGCGCCGCCGCACCGGCAAGTTCGCAGCGTTCACCGTGCAAGGAGCGTGAGATGAAATTACGTCCCGTTTCACTCGGTATCCTCCTGCTGGCCGCCAGCCTGGCGCAAGCGGCGCAGGCGCAGGAACGCCGCTCCTACATCGTGCAATTGGTCGACAAGCCGGCCGCCACCTATACGGGCCAGGTCGACGGCCTGGCCGCCACCAAGCCGGCCCCAGGCGCGCGCATCAACGTGGGCGCCGCCGATGTGCAGGCCTATTTGAGCTACCTCGACACCAAGCAGGCCGCCGTGGCCGGCACCGTCAGCGCGGCTGAAATCACGCACCAGTACAGCGTCGTCTTCAACGGCTTTTCCGCCTTGCTGACGGACGATGAAGTGCGGGCCCTGAAGAAAAACAGCGGCGTGGCCAGCATCAGCGCCGACTCCATCCTGCAGCTCGACACCAGCTACACGCCCAGCTTCCTGGGCCTGGACAAGCCGGGCGGCATCTGGGAGCAGCTGGGCGGCAAGGCGCACGCGGGTGAAGACATCATCATCGGCATCGTCGACAGCGGCATCTGGCCGGAAAACACGGCCTTTGCCGACCGCCTGGACGAGAATGGCGTACCTAGCCACAGCGGCAACAATGTCGTGTACGGCGCGCCACCGGCCAGCTGGCAGGGCACTTGCCAGACGGGCGAAGGTTTCTCCGCCGAGAATTGCAACAACAAGCTGATCGGTGCACGCTACTACCGCGCCGCCACGTCGGCGCTGCACTGGACGGAATTTTTGTCGCCGCGCGATTCCGTCGCCGGCCTGACGGGACACGGCGGCCATGGCACGCATACGGCCTCCACGGCCGGCGGCAACAATGGCGCCCTGGCCACCTCGAACGGCGTGTCGCTGGGCAAGGCATCGGGCATGGCGCCGCGCGCCCGCATCGCCGCCTATAAAGTGTGCTGGACGGCCGCATCGACGGGCCGCAACGGTTGCGCCACGGCCGACAGCGTGGCCGCCATCGACCAGGCGGTCAAGGATGGCGTCAACGTCATCAACTTCTCCATCGGCCCGAACGCGGGCGGCGGCGCCTTCGACGAACCGACGGAAGTCGCCTTCCTCGGCGCGGCGGCAGCCGGCGTATTCGTTGCCACGTCGGGCGGCAATTCCGGCCCGGCCACGCCCGCACCCGACGTGCCGGCGCCCGTCTCGCACATCAGCCCGTGGCTGGCAACCGTGGCCAATTCCACCCACAACCGCCTGTACGCGGGCAATGTCATCCTCAGCAACGGCACCAAGCTGGAAGGCGCGTCGAGCAATGCGAAGACGCCGGCGCTGCCGCTGATACGCTCGCGCGACGCGGGCCTGGCCGGCGTGCTGCCGACGGACGTCAATCTGCTGCGCTGCTTCGGCGCGGCCGATGCCACTTCGGCGTATCTGGACCCGGCGAAAGTGGCCGGCAAGATACTCGTGTGCGACCGTGGCGGCAACGTGCTGGTCAACAAGAGCGCGAATGCGAAGACGGCGGGCGCGGCGGGCGTGATCATCGCCAACGTGGCCGGCGGCGCCAACACCATCATCAACCAGGCGCACGTGCTGTCGACCGTGCACCTGGCGCAGGCGCAGGGCGACGCGCTGAAGGCCTTCATGGCGGCGACGCCCGATGGCACGGCGGCGCTGGGTGAAGTCCATACGATCCCCGACACGACGGTGCAGGCGCCGATCGTCAGCGACCGGTCCTCGCGCGGGCCGAACGTGGCCAATGCGAACATCCTGAAACCGGATCTCTCGGCGCCCGGCACCAACGTGCTGGCCGGCGTGACGGCCGACCTGACGCAGGCGCAGCGCGATGCCGTGGCGGCAGGCGGCGTGGCGCCGGCGGCCGAGTGGGATTTCTATTCCGGCACTTCGATGGCCAGTCCGCACGTGGCTGGCGTGGCGGCGCTGCTCAAGCAGCAGCATCCCGACTGGTCGCCCGCGGCCATCAAGTCGGCGCTGATGACGACGGCCTTCAGCACCTATTCGGATGGCTTGAACGGTTCCGTGTCGTGGGATGCCACGGCGAAGACCTCGGGCCAGCTGCCATGGGGCCAGGGCGCCGGCCACATTGCGCCGAACAGCGCGGCCGATCCTGGCCTCGTGTACGACATGTCGGAAATCGACTATGCGCGCTTCCTGTGCGGCCTGAACCTGAAGGTCTACAGCGCCGCCACGTGCCAGGCCATCGGTACCATCACGGCCTATAACCTGAACCTGGCGTCGCTGACGGCGGCCAACGTGCTGGGCACGCAAACGCTGACGCGCACGGTGACCAACGTGGGCGCCAGCAGCGCCGTCTACAACGTCTCGGCCAGCCTGCCCGGCTATACGGTGGCGGTGACGCCTACCAGCCTGAACCTGGCGCCGGGCGCCAAGGGCCAGTACCAGGTCAAGCTGACGCGCACCACGGCGCCGGCCAATACCTGGACCTACGGCGCTCTGAGCTGGACGGATGGCACGCACACCGTGCGCAGCCCGCTGACGGCGCGCGGCACCTCGCTGGCCGCCATTCCGCTGGTCAGCAGCGAAGCGGCCACGGGCAGCAAGGTGCTGACCCTGGGCACGGGCTTCACGGGCGCGCTGGTCGGCGTCAAGTCGGGTCTCGTCGAAGCCGTGCGCCAGGCGCGCACGATCGGCCAGGCGGCGACAGGCGCTGCCGCATCGGCTGCCTGCAAGGCGGGCGGCGCCACGGGTGTGAACGTGCACAACGTGGTGATCCCGGCCGGCACCCTGGCGGCGCGCTTTGCCACCTACGATGCGGAAACGACGGGCGGCGCGAATACCGACATGGACATGGAGGTCTACAACGCCGCCAATGTGCTGGTCGGCAGCAGCGGCAATGAGAGTTCGAATGAGCAGGTGGAACTGCGCCTGCCTGCCGCCGGCACCTACAAGGTGTGCGTGATCGGTTTTGCGCCGCAAAACGGCCAGGCCGACTACACCTTGTCGTCGTGGGTGCTGGCGCCGGGCTTGAACAACGGCAGCTTCAAGGCGCTGATGCCGGGCACGGCCTACACGGGCGGCACCGCATCTGTCTCCCTGAGCTGGTCCAACCTGGCCGAAGGCAAGCGCCACCTGGGCGCCGTCGGCTACCAGGTGGCTGGCGTGGTGCAGGGCGTGACGGTGATCGAGGTCAATACCAATGATCCCGTGCCGCTGTTCCAGAACGCGCGCGGCGCCAGGCCGGTGCTGGCGGAATAAACCGTTCATTGTGTGAACGCAAGGCGTGCCTCCGGGCACGCCTTTTTTTATGGGAACCCCCGTTCGCCAGGAATAGCGCTTGCGCGCCGGCAAAGCCACCGGTATCTTGTCGGATAGCCATGGCTTTGTGCCCTGGCATTCTTGGGGAGTCGCGCGTGACCAGTTTCCGCACCAATACCGACCGCCTGCTGGAAGTGCGCCTGCAGGATGAAAAAGTGCTGGCGATTGCCGGCGCCATGGTCGCCTATACGGGCGCCATCAAATTTGAAAAGTCCCTGCTCGGTGGCGAGGGCATCTTTGGCGCGCTCAAGCGCAAGGTGACAAACGAAGGCATGCAGGTGATGCAGGCCGCCGGCACGGGCACCGTGTTTTTCGCGCAGAATGCGGCCGAGATCACCGTCATGGCGCTGGCCGGCGAAAAGCTGACCATCGAAAGCAGCAGCCTGCTGGCCTACGATACGAGCCTGAAAACGGGCACCAGCTTTGCGGGCTTGCGCGGCGCCAGTTCCGGCCAGGGCCTGTTTTCCACCACCGTGGAAGGCAACGGCAACCTGGCCGTCATTTCGCGCGGCAACCTGATCATGCTGGAAGTGACGCCGGCGCATCCGCTGCGCGTGGACCCGGACGCCTTCGTCGGCTTCAAGGGCGACATCCGCCAGGAATTCGTTTTTGATGTCAACTGGCGCACGATGATCGGCCAGAGCTCGGGCGAATCGTACCAGCACAAATTCACAGGCCAGGGCGTGGTGTTCATCCAGCCCGCCGAACGTTAAGTCAGCGAGGACCCACGATGCCTGTCTATCAGCAGATCAATGAAAAGATGCTTGAGGTCAAACTCGGCAATGAAGAAGTGTTCGCGCGCAAGGGCGCCATGGTGTCGTATCAGGGCGACGTGGCGTTCAGCCGCTCCTTCCTGGCCGGCCAGGGCGTGCAAAGCCTGGCCATGCGCGCCGTCACGAATGAAGGCTATGCCCTGATGTCGGCGCGAGGCACGGGCAGCGTGTTTTACGCCCAGGGCGGCCTGTTCGTCACCATCGTCCCCGTGCGCGGCGAAACTTTCTATGTGGAAAGCGATTCCCTGCTGGCCTTCGATGCGCGCCTGACGGCTGGCACCATGTTCCTCGGCAACCAGGGCGGCGTGCAGGGCGTGGTGCGCGGCATGGCCTCCGGCCAGGGCTTGTTTACCACCACCTTGCAAGGCACGGGCGAAGTGGCGATCCTGTCCGACGGCAACGCCATCGGCTTGCCCGTCACGCCGGATGTGCCCGTGTTTGTCGACCCGCAAGCGTATATCGGCCATACGGGGCAGCTGAGCTCGACCATCGTCACGGACCTGAACTGGAAAACCTTCGTCGGCCAGGCGTCCGGCGAATCGTACCAGGTGAAGTTCACGGGCCAGGGCACGGTCTATATCCAAGCGAGCGAAAGGTAAGCCATGACGATTTACAATCCCGATACCTTGCCGAAGAACGATAACCTGAACCGTTTTTCGTATGTCATCGACGTCAAGGAACAGATCTTCATTCGCAAGGGCAAGATGATCGCCTTCTATGGCGAGCTGCGCTTCGAAGCCATGGGCAGCAGCGTGCTCGACTTGATCGTGCGCAATGCCTTCAATGCACCGAAATACATCCACCACTTTGTCGTGGCGCAAGGACAAGGGCAATTGATCCTGGGCGACAACGGCAATGACCTGGCGTGCTACGATCTGGACAACGCCAACATGACCATCCGCGCGAAAAACCTGCTGGGTTTTACGAAGGACGTGATTTGCCAGGAATCGACCTTGCCCGGCTATCTGACGATGATCGGCACGGGCAAGGTGATCGCCTCGTCGAACGGGCCCGTGCACTTCCTGGAACTGCCGTGCCGCGTCGATGAACAGGCCGTGCTGGGCTGGGCCGATTGCCCCAGCCCGTCGTATCACTACGATTACGCCCACGTGCAGGGCTGGGCCTCGGCCGCCGGCGCGCTTACCGGTTTCAGTTTGTCGGGCGAGGAAAAGCAGATCGACTTCACGGGCGCCGGCACGGTGCTGGTGCAGTCGTCCGAGCTGGACGTGACGGGCAGTTCCGCCCTGATGCAGCTGCTGGCGCAATTGCCGCTGCTGGGCAAGGAAGACCTCGGTACCTTGAGTCTTTCCGTCCAGCAGCAGATGAAGGAACAGCGTTAAGTTACCTGACGGCCGCCCAGCCGGGCGGCCGTTTTTCAAGGAAGGCGGTGACGCCTTCGTCCGCATCCTCTTCCATCATGTTGCGCGCCATCACGTCGCCCGCGTAGGCATACGCGTCGTCCAGCGGCAGCTGGCGCTGTTGGTAAAACATCTGTTTGCCGTAGCGGATGGCCGTCGGGCTTTTCGCCATGATCTGCTGCGCCAGGCGCGCCACGGCGTCGTCGAGCGCTGTGTCGGCCACCGTTTCGTTGATCAGGCCCCAGTCGGCGGCCGTGTCGGCGTCGATGAAGCGGCCCGTCACCAGCATGTCGAAGGCCCGCTTGGGCGAGACATTGCGCGACAGGGCCACGGATGGCGTGGCGCAGAACAGGCCCACGTTGATGCCGGACGCGGCAAAGCGCGCGGACGCGCCCGCCACGGCCAGGTCGCAGCTGGCGACCAGCTGGCAGCCGGCCGCCGTGGCGATGCCGTGCACGCGGGCAATCACGGGCACGGGCAAGGCCTGGATGGCTTGCATCACGCGCGAGCATTGCGCGAACAGGGTTTGGTAATACGCAAGCTGGCGCGTCGCCTGCATCTGGCGCAAATCGTGGCCTGCGCAAAACGCCTTGCCTTCGGCGGCCAGCACCACGCAGCGCACGTGCGGCTGCCCGGCGATGAAGTCGAGTTCAGCCTGTAGCGCGGCCAGCATGGCTTCCGACAGGGCATTGAATTGCAGGGGACGGTTCAGGCGCAGGGTGACCAGGCCACCCTCGTCCTCGCGCAGCACCAGCGGTGCTTGCGTGTCATGTGTTGCGGTCATGTGGTCTCCAGTGGCCTGATGGCCTTGTTATTTTAGGAAATCTTACTTGGCGGCGTTGACGCTGCCGATGCCGGCGATCGACTTGTGCACGATCTTCGGCTTGCCGTAATAGATCAGTTCACCCATGCCGCGCACGACGGCGTTCAGCTCGCCCGAGGAATACACCTTGACGGAACCGATGCCTTCGAAATTGACGTCGACGTTTTTCGCCAACAAGGCTTTCGTATCGACTTCGCCCACGCCTTGCGCCTTCAGGCGCAGCCAGTCGACCTGTCCATCGGCAGCCAGGCGGCCCGCGCCCTTGTAGCTGATGTCGACTCGTGGACCATTGAGCTTGGTCAATATCTTTTCTCCCGCGCCTTCCGCGATCAGCTTGCGCAAGGTGGGCATGGTGATGATGACCCGCGGGTCGCCATCCGTCTTCTTGATGTCCTTGTCCTTCATGGAAATTTTCAGCTCGCCATCGACCACTTCCGTGATCACGCCGCTGAGGAATTTCTGGTCGCCGCGCAGTCGCAGGCTTTGCTCCTTGCCCGATTCGACTTCGATGCTGATGGGGCCGCGGATATCGATGGCGTTGAAGGCGCCAACCGTGCGGGTTTGCTCGTCGGCATGCGCGAGCGTGGAGAGGCAGGCAAGGGACAGGACTGACAACAGGAACAGAGGGCGCATGGCGGTTTCCTTGAGTAGTTGATCAGTGTATTCTATTGTGCAACATCTCCATTGAGGAGAAATTTGCGATGAACGGCACAAATCGCGGCGCGGATGATACGGCTGCCATCGGGCAGCCGCGCGCCCGGCAAGGCGCCGTTGGGCTATGCTATGGCGTACCGCGTCCTGGAGACTGCATGAAAAATTACCACAAAGAAGATTATCCCGTCGCCGACATCCGGCGTTTCCTTGAACCGGGGCCCGTGGTGCTCGTCAGTTCAACGTGGAAGGGGGAAAGCGACGTCATGACCATGGCCTGGCACATGCTGATGGAATTTACGCCATCCTTGCTGGGCTGCTTCATTTCCGACGCGAACCACAGCTATGAAATGATCAAGCGCAGCATGGAGTGCGTGATCAACCTGCCCACGGCCGATATGGTCGACCAGGTGGTGGCCATCGGCAATTGCAGCGGCGAAGATACGGACAAGTTCACGGCCTTCGGCCTGACGGCCCAGCCGGCCGAGCAGGTGGGCGCGCCCCTGATCGCCGAGTGCTATGCCAACTTCGAATGCAAGCTGGCCCAGGTGTCGGGCAACCCGAAAGGCGGCTTCTTCATTTTCGAGTGCGTGAAAGCCCACGTGGCCACGTCGCCCAAGCTGCCCGAAACCCTGCACTATCGTGGCAATGGCGAGTTCATGGTGTCGGGTCGCACGATCAGCCGCAAGAGCCTGATGAAGCCTGAAATGCGTTAACCCCAAACGCAAGGGCCGGGGTCGGACCCTGAGGGTCCGACCCCAGATTTTGTCATTGGGTTAAATCACCCCTTGCGCCAGCATCGCGTCGGCCACTTTGACGAAGCCGGCGATATTGGCGCCATCCACATAGCTGACCGTGCCGTCGGCGCGCGTGCCGTACTGCTTGCACGCGGCGTGGATGCCTTGCATGATCTGCAGCAAACGCGCATCGACTTCCTCGCGCGGCCACGATATGCGCGCCGCGTTCTGGCTCATTTCCAGGCCGGACGTCGCCACGCCGCCCGCATTGCTGGCCTTGCCCGGCGCGTACAGCACGCCGGCCGCTTCGAAGGCCTTGGCGGCCTCGATGGTGGTGGGCATGTTGGCGCCTTCGGCCACACATTGCACGCCATTGGCAATCAAGGTGCGCGCATCGTCGATGTTCAGTTCATTTTGCGTGGCGCAGGGCAGGGCGATATCGACCGGCACATGCCATGGCGATACGCCTGCTTCGAAGCGCACGCCCGTGCGCGCGGCGTAATCGCTGACCCTGCCATACAGATGGTTCTTGATCTCCATCAGGATGGCCAGCTTTTCCGGCGTGAAACCTTCCTCGTCGATGACGGTGCCGCTCGAATCGGAGACGGTGATGACTTTCGCGCCCATGGCCATGGCTTTCTCGACCGCGTATTGCGCCACGTTGCCCGAGCCGGACACGGACACGCGCATGCCTTCGAACGAGCGGCCCCGGGTTTTCAGCATTTCCTGCGCAAAATACACGGTGCCGTAGCCCGTCGCTTCCGGACGCATCAGCGAGCCGCCGAAGCTGGCGCCCTTGCCCGTGAATACGCAGTCGGCGCGGTTGCTGAGTTTTTTCATCATGCCGGCCATATAGCCCACTTCGCGCCCGCCCACGCCGATGTCGCCGGCCGGCACGTCCGTGTCCGAACCCACATGGCGGAACAGTTCGCTCACGAAGGCCTGGCAGAAGCGCATCACTTCGCCCGGGCTCTTGCCCTTCGGATCGAAATCGGCGCCGCCCTTGCCGCCGCCCATCGGCAAGGTGGTCAGGGCATTCTTGAACGTCTGTTCGAAGGCGAGGAATTTCAGCACGGACAAGGTGACGGAAGGGTGGAAGCGGATGCCGCCCTTGTACGGCCCGATGGCCATGCTGTGCTGGATGCGGTAGCCGCGATTGACTTGTACTTGCCCGTGGTCATCGACCCACGACACGCGGAACATCACCACGCGCTCCGGCTCGATCAAGCGTTCCAGCAAGCCTTGTTCCGCGTATTTCGGGTGCTGTTCCAGGAATGGCCACAAGCTCTCCATGACTTCGGTGACGGCTTGCAGAAACTCGGGTTGACCTGGATTGCGTGCGGCGACATGCTGGACATACTCGTGAGCAGATGCGTATTTCATCAGAATTCCATGGAGGTAATCGGTTATTTGGGCAACTATCATCGCAGATTTCGCACAAAAATGGTGCGGAAATTTGGTTTTGAGGGGTTTCTGCTACATTGTGGGGATTTTTGAGGACGTTGCGGCCGATGCGAGTGGTAAACGACAACGCCAGCCCGAAGGCTGGCGTTGTCGTTGCGGATCGCCTGGTCAAGCCAGGATCGTCATCACCCCGCCATGCTGCGCAGGATCAGCCCCGTGATGTAGGCGCCGTAGGTGCCCAGCGCGTAGCCAAGCACGGCCAGCAGCACGCCGACGGGAGCCAGGGCCGGATGGAAGGCGCTGGCGATGACGGGGGCGGAGGCGGCGCCGCCGATGTTCGCCTGCGATCCCACGGCCATGAAGAACAGGGGGGCGCGGATCAGTTTGGCGACGAGCAGCATCAGGCCGCCATGCACGGCGATCCAGATCAGGCCCAGCAGGAACAAAAACGGCTTGTCGAGCAGGGCGCCCAGGTCCATGTGCATGCCGATCGTTGCCACCAGCACGTACAGCATGGCCGAGCCGATGGTCGAGGCGCCCGCGCCTTCCAGGCTGCGCGCCCGGGTAAAGCTGAGCAGCAAGCCGAAGGTGGTGGCGAGCACGACGATCCAGAAGAAGTTCGACGTCAGGCTGTAGTCCTGCAAGCGCCATGCGGCGGGCAGGGTGTTGATCCAGCTGATGATGGGGCCGGCCAGGAAGTGCGACAGGCCCGTCACGCCCAGGCCCACGCCGAGGATGATCATGATGTCGGTCAGGGTGGCGATGCGAGCGTGTTGCGTGCGGTAGCTTTCGATGCTGTCCTTGAGCGCATTGATGGCCGTCAAATCGGCACCCGTCCAGCGGTCGAAGGCGCCCGCGCGGCCGGCCAGGAACAGCAGCACGGCCGTCCAGACGTTGGCCACCAGCACGTCGACGGCGACGAACTGGCCGAACAGGGTGGCATCCACTTCAAATACTTCCTTCATGGCTGCCTGGTTGGCGCCGCCGCCTATCCACGAGCCGGCCACGGTGGTCATGCCGCGCCACGTGTCGCCTGCCACCGTTTCCGGGTGGATCAAACGCAAGGCTTCGAACGAGACGAGGGCGCCCAGCATGACGCCCAGGGTGCCGGTCAAGAACATGATGATGGCCTTGGGGCCGAGGCGGATGATGCCGCCGAAATCGATGGCCACGCACAGCAGGACCAGTGCGCTGGGCAGCAGGTAGTCGCGCGCCACGGCGTACAGGCCGGACGCATTGCCATCGATGATGCCAAACGTGTTGAGCAGCGCCGGGATCAGGTAGCACATCAGCAGGGAGGGGATATACGTGTAAAACTTTTTCCAGAAGCCATTTTGGCGGGAAGCGGTCCAGAAGACGGTCCCCAGGGTCATGGCGAGCAAGCCGAGGACGACGGCGTCATTGGTGATCAGGGCGGTAGTGGCAGGTGGCATCGGGGATTCCGGTGAACGTGTCAGGGACGCACCGGGTGCCGATAAGGCCCCCGGGCGCAGGGTGGCCGTATCGTATAGCAATGTTGAAGCCTAAACAAATTGTTTAGGCGGTGATGCGTGGATTTTTACTTGCCAAATCAAACACTTAGATACTGGTTCCTCACCCCGCGCTCCAGACTGGCGGTTACAAATAACGTGCCAGCAAGGCCTTGTCGAGGGACCCGTCGAGTTCGATGCGCACGAAGTGGCCGCTGCCGGGCGCCACCTGGATCTCGCTGCCGTCATCGCTGAGCATGCGCGCAATAGTGACATCGCGGTTGCCACCCGGATGCACGGCCTCGATGCGGTCGCCCACGGCGAAGCGGTTTTTCACTTCCACCCTGGCCCAGCCGTCCGTCACGCCCAGCACGTCGCCCACATACTGGCTGCGGTCCGCTTCCGACGCGCCGCGCATGTAGTTCTGGTGCGTCTGCGTGTGGTGGCGCTGGTAGAAACCGTCCGTGTAGCCGCGGTTGGCCAGGCCTTGCAGCTGACCTAAGAGACCAATATCGAAGGGGCGGCCCGCGACGGCGTCATCGATGGCCTGGCGGTAGACTTGCGCCGTACGCGCCGCGTAGTACAGCGACTTGGTGCGGCCTTCGACCTTCAGCGAGTCGACGCCGATTTTCACCAGGCGCTCGATGTGCTCGACGGCGCGCAAATCCTTCGAATTCATGATGTAGGTGCCTTGCTCGTCCTCGAGTATCGGCATCAGCTGGCCCGGACGCTGGGCTTCTTCAATAAAATATGGCTGGTCGGCCAGCGGGTGGCGCGGCTGCTGGTGCAGGGCGGAAAACGCGTTGTTGTCGGCTTCGGCCAGCGCCTGGTGAAATTCCAGCGGCACTACCTGCATGCCGCCCAGGTCGCCGCTGGCGTCTTCGGACGCATTTTTCACCTTGTAATCCCAGCGGCAGGAATTCGTGCACGTGCCCTGGTTGGGATCGCGGTGGTTGAAATAACCGGACAACAGGCAGCGCCCCGAATAGGCGATGCACAGGGCGCCGTGGACGAATACCTCGAGCTCCATTTCCGGGCAGCGCTGGCGGATTTCCTCGATCTCGTCGAGCGACAATTCGCGCGACAGGATCACGCGCGTCAAGCCCATGCGGTGCCAGAATTTGACGTCGGCCCAGTTGACGGCGTTCGCCTGCACCGACAGGTGCACGGGGACGTCCGGCCACTTGTCGCGCACCATCATGATCAGGCCCGGGTCGGCCATGATCAGCGCGTCCGGGCGCATGGCGATCACCGGTTCCATGTCGCGCAAATACGTTTTCAGCTTGGCGTTGTGGGCGAAGATATTACTGGCGACGAAGAATTGCTTGCCGCGCGCATGCGCACCATCAATTCCCTCCTGCAAGGCTTGCAAGGTCGAAAAATCATTATTGCGCACACGCAAGCTGTAGCGCGGCTGGCCCGCGTAGACGGCGTCAGCGCCAAAGTCGAAGGCGGCATGCATCTTGGCCAGGGAGCCGGCAGGCAGGAGGAGTTCGGGAGCTTGGCGCATGGAGGAGGGGCAAAGCCGGCGATTGTAAGCGGGCGGCGAGCGCATTGCATTGCCCTGGATCAAGGGATTGCAAGGCGCTGCGCCGTGGCAGCCTAGGCGGCCGGACAGATGTTCTGGTTGGCGCGGAACAGGTTGGCGGGATCGTATTGCTTCTTGATGCGCGCCAGGCGCGGATAGTTCACGCCATACGCGTCGGCCGTGCGCCCGCTTTCATCTTCGGTCAGGAAATTGACGTACACGCTGCCCGTCGCATACGGCGCGGCGTCGTTGAAAAACTCGCGTGCCCAGGCGATGCAGCGCGCGTCATCGGCCGGCTCGTCCCAGCGCGTGTGCACGTTCATCACGTACAGGGCGTCGCGGTGCGGATAGGCCGTATCCTGCGGCGCCGGCCGGCTCGCCTGCGCGCCCAGCAGGCCGAGGAAGATTTCGCATTGCGGCGTCGGCAGCTTGCCGGCATGGCGGATGACGGTATCGATGGCCGCGTCGCTGAGCTGCGTGAAGTTGTGCGATTTCCAGTAATTGCGCGCGCCCGGCGTGAGCAGGGCATCGAACGCCTGTTGCCAGGCCGTGTACGGCATGCTGCCCAGGTGCATGCCCAGCGGCTGGCCGAAGCTGCCGATGCGCTCGATCGCTTCCTGCATGGCGGCAGATTGCACGGGCGAAAAGACGGGCAGGACCAGCACGTCCTGGCCGTGCACTTCCGGTGGCAGAAAGGGCAGCGGCGGCGCTTTGCGCAAGACGGCCCAGACGGTCAATTCATCGGGCATGCCGTCGACGAAATCGCGGTATTTCGTCAGCACCGCCTTGGCTTGCGCGTAAGGAAACACGATGAGGCCAGCCGTGACTTGCGGCCCCACCGGATGCAGCTGGAACTCGAAGCGCGTGACCACGCCGAAGTTGCCACCGCCGCCGCGCAAGGCCCAGAACAGGTCGGGATGCTCCGTCGCGCTCGCATGCAGGAATTGTCCGTCGGCCGTGACGACATCGGCCGCCAGCAGGTTGTCGGCCGCCAGGCCCAGCGTGCGGCTGAGCCAGCCAAAGCCGCCGCCCAGGGCTAGTCCTGCCACGCCCGTGGTGGAATTGATGCCCAGCGGCGTGGCCAGGCCGAACGCTTGCGCCTCGTGGTCGAAGTCGTGCAAGGTGGCCCCGCCTTCGACGTGGGCGCGGCGTTGTTGCGGATCGATATGCACCGAGCGCATGCCGGACAGGTCGATCACCAGGCCATCGTTGCACAGGGCGCTGCCGGCGATATTGTGGCCGCCGCCGCGCACGGCCAGGGGCAGGCCGTGGTCGCGCGCATATGCCAGCGCCGTGCGCACGTCGGCCGTGCCCGCGCAGCGCGCGATGAGTGCCGGATGCCGGTCGATCATCGCATTCCAGACGGCGCGCGCGCTGTCGTAGCCGGCGTCGTTCGTTTGTAACAGTTGCCCTCTCAATGAGGCTTGCAACTCATTGAGCTGGCCGTTCGTCAAGGTATTCATCGTGTACCTCCCAGCGGCTGCATGCGGTTATGGGTATGGTGACGGGAAGCAGGAGGACTGTCCCCGCGTGCCGGCCTGCATGCATCGTTTGCCAGCGCGTGGTTTCATGATAGGAAGGCACCAGACGGTACGCAAGCCCAGGTGCTGGCAAATGAAACAAGGAAATGCGAGGGGTTGCCGCTTCAGGCGTAGGGCGTGCCCGCCATGGCGGCGTTCAAGCCCGTGTGTCCCCGGTCCACCAGGGACAGGAAGCCGGCCTTGGCCAGTTGCGCGTCGCCATGTTGCGCGAAGGCACGGTGCGCTTCGATGAGGGCGGTGCTCCAGGTGGCCAGCAGCAGACTGGCCGCCAGGTGCGCGAGGGGATCGCTTGCATCGCGCCCCGTGGATTCGGTCAGCGCTTGCGCCACCACTTGCGCCAGTTCGTCGCGGATGGCCCGCGCCCGCGCTTTCAAGGTATCGCTGGCTTCGATGGTGGCAATGAAACCCTGACCAGCGGCGGAAAAGGTGATGTAGGGACTGTCTTCCAGTACCAGCCGGTGCGCCAGCAGGCGCAGGGTTTCGATGGGCGGGATGGCGGGATCGCGCTGGCGCAAGGCGTCGCGCAGCAGTTCGCGCCCCTCTTCCTCGCGGTCGAAGAACATGTCTTCCTTGCGGGGGAAATGGTTGAACACCGTCATGCGTCCCACGCTGGCGGCCGCCGCGATCTCGTCCACCGTCACTTGCTCGAAGCCGCGCACGAAGAACAGGCGCGTGGCGGCATTCGAGATGGCTTGGCGGGTGGCAAGGCGTTTGCGGGAGCGGAGGTCGGAAGGAATCGTCATGTTGCCACGATCATACACGAAGTGTACTGAGTACAGATAAGGCTTGCTGGCGCGGCAAGGCTGGGCGTACTATTTATATACTGAGTACATATTTAGATTGAGTATATGAAAGAATCTGTTCCCGTGGCGGAATTGCCCGTCATTTTTACCACTGTCGTGCTCGACGCCGTCGGCATCGGCCTGATCTTTCCCATCCTGCCGGCGCTGCTGCGGGACGTCACCCATGCCGCCAATGTGGCGCCGTATATCGGCATCATGACGGCCCTGTATGCGTTGATGCAGTTCATCTTTGCGCCCGTGCTGGGGGCGCTGAGCGACCGCCTGGGCCGGCGCCCCGTGCTGCTGCTGTCGCTGGCGGGCGCGGCCGTCAATTACCTGTTCCTCGCCTTTGCGCCCAGCCTGTGGATGCTGCTGCTGGGGCGTGCCATCGCCGGGTTGACGAGCGCCAACGTTTCCGTGGCCACCGCCTACATCACCGACATTTCTCCCGAGGCGAAGCGGGCGCACCGCTTCGGCTTGCTCAACGCCATGTTCGGCGCAGGCTTCATCATCGGCCCCGTGCTGGGCGGCGCGCTGGGCGATTACGGGCTGCGCCTGCCGTTCATGGCGGCAGCCGTTTTGAATGCCGGCAATTTGCTGCTGGCCTGGCATCTGCTGCCAGAATCACGCGCCCCCTCGCGCACGCCGACACGGGGGAAAATCGACCTGGCGGCATTGAACCCTCTGCGCCCGTTGCGCTGGGTTTTCTCGGAGAAAAGCTTGTTGCCGATTACCGTCATCTTCTTTACCTTCAGCGCGGCCGGCGAAGTGTATGGCGTGTGCTGGGCGCTGTGGGGCCACGACGCGTTCGCGTGGAACGGGCTGTGGATCGGCCTGTCGCTGGGCGCCTTCGGCGTGTGCCAGGCGCTGGCCCAGGCTTTTCTACCTGGCCCGGCCGTGAAACTGCTGGGCGAGCGCGCCACCATCCTGGCGGGCGTGGCCTGCGCCTGCGTGGCATTGACCGTCATGGCGTTTGCCACGCGCAGCTGGATGATCTTCGCCATTATGCCCGTGTTCGCCCTGGGCGGCATCGGCGCGCCGGCCCTGCAGTCGCTGGCCACGCGCCAAGTGGCCGAGGACCGGCAAGGCCAGTTCCAGGGCGTGCTGGCCTCGGCCGTGAGCCTGGCATCCGTCCTGTGCCCGCTGGTGTTTTCCAGCATCTATTTTGGCGTCAGGGCGTACTGGCCCGGCGCCGTCTGGCTGTCGGTGATCGTCGTGTACGCGGCACTGGTACCGCTCGTGCTGGGCTTGCGCTTGCAGAAACCGGCGCAAGCCCTGGCAGGCTAGTGCGCGTGCGAGGCCCCGCTGCTGCCGGCTTGTCCCGTCATGGGCAGATGTTCGGGCGGCATGCCGTCCTTGAACAATTGGCGTAGTTGCTGGCGTAGCTCCGGGGTATCGTGGTGATGGTGTACCGAGACTGCGTGTTCCACAGCAATGCCCAACAGCTCTTCCTCGCTGTCAGCCGAGATGGCTACCGAGCAATGCGTGTCGCTTGGGAATTCCCTGCAATCGATGTATTTGCGCGTCATGATCGTCTCCTTTCTGGAAAGAGCGGGCACCGCACCCGCTCAATTCAGTATAGGCCGCAAAGCAGCCCCGCCTAGGCCGCGCGGCTCTCGCCAGCGGATCCGTCATCAAGACGCTGCATGGCGCCGCCTTGAGCCAGATGCGCCGCATCGGCGGGAAAATCGTCGACCTGGATCAAGCCGTCGACCAGGCGCGCATATTCGAGCAAGGTATTGTGCTCCTGGCAGCTGACCGAGCCTGCGGCCTTGGCCGTTGCCAGCCACTGCTGCATGGCGGACAGGCTTTGCGGCAGGTGCCGCAGGGCTGCGCCTGCGGGCGTGTCTTTCAGGCGTTTTTCGATGTGCAGCACGTCGGCCAGCAGGGCCAGTGCCCGCTCGGCGCAAGCCACGGGATCTGTGTTGTCGTTGGCCACATAACCGTCGGCCAGCAGGCGCTCACGGTCGGCGCCCGGCGTTTGCAGGGCCAGCGCCACTTCACTGCCAAGCTCGTCGGAAGGCGGGCGATGCGGCAGGCCGAAGGGAAACAGCAGGGTGCGCAGCAGCACGGCCAGCACGCGCGCGGGGAAATTGTCGAGCACGCCCGTCAAGCCCTGCTGCGCCTTGACCAGCGCATCCTGCAGCGACCAGTGCACGTAGGGCAGGTCGGCTTCGGGGCGGCAATCGTCCTCGTAGCGCTTCAGCACGGACGAAGCCAGGTACAGTTGCGCCAGCACGTCGCCCAGCCGGGCGGACAGCCGCTCGCGGCGCTTGAGCTCGCCGCCGAGCACGAACATCGACATATCCGTCATGACGGCAAACGCCGTCGACAGCCGCGTCAGGGCGCGGTAGTAGGGCGCCAGTGCGGGCGCGCCGGCGTCGGGCGCGGCCGCCAGGCGCGCACCGCCCAGTCCGTACCATAATCCCCTGGCCAGGTTGCCCAGCACAAAGCCCACGTGGCCAAAGAAGGCAGCGTCGAAATCCCGCAGGGCCTTGCGGCCGTCGCTTTCGCTGACGGCGGCCATTTCCCTGAGCACATACGGATGCGCGCGGATGGCGCCCTGGCCGAAGATGATCAGGCTGCGCGTGAGGATATTGGCGCCTTCGACGGTAATGGCGATGGGGATTTGCTGGTAGGCGCTGGCGAGGAAATTGTTGGGCCCCACGCAGATGCCCTTGCCGCCGAGAATGTCCATGCCGTCATTGACGAGTGCGCGGCCCCGTTCCGTGACGTGGTATTTGACGATGGCGGAAATGACGGCCGGCTTTTCGCCCAGGTCGACGGCGTGCGCGGCCAGCGTGCGGGCCGCATCCATCAGGTACAGGTTGGCGCCCATGCGGGCCAGCGCTTCCTGCACCCCTTCGAACTTGCCGATAGCCATGTTGAACTGGCGCCGCACGGCCGCATACGCGCCGGTACCGCGCACGGCCATCTTGCCCATGCCCACGCTGGACGAGGGCAGCGAAATGGCACGCCCGGCCGCCAGGCACTCCATCAGCATGCGCCATCCCTTGCCCACTTGCGCCTGGCCGCCGATGACCCAGTCGATGGGGATGAAGACATCGTTGCCCGAGGTGGGGCCGTTCTGGAACGCGGCGTTCAATGGGTGATGGCGGCGGCCGATCACCACGCCGTCGTGGCTGGCGGGGATCAGGGCGCAAGTGATGCCCGGCGTGTCATTCTCGGACAGCAAATGTTCGGGATCACTGGTCTGGAATGCCAGTCCCAGCAAGGTCGCGACGGGCGCCAGGGTGATGTAGCGCTTGTTCCAGGTGAGACGGAAACCCAGCGTGGCGCGGCCCTCATGCATGCCCATGCACACGACGCCGAGGTCGGGAATGGCGGCCGCATCGGAACCCGCATATGGGCTGGTGAGGGCAAAACAGGGAATCTCGGTGCCGGCGGCTAATCGCGGCAGATAATGGTTTTTCTGTTCTTCGGTGCCGTAATGCAGCAGCAGCTCGGCCGGCCCCAGCGAATTGGGCACCATCACGGTGACGGCCAGCGCCGAGCAGCGGCTCGACAGCTTCATCACCACTTGCGAGTGCATGTAGGCGGAGAATTGCTTGCCGCCGTATTGTTTCGGGATGATCATGCCGAGGAAACCTTGCGCCTTCATGTAGGCCCAGGCCTGGGGCGGCAAGTCCTGCGCCTGCTGCGTTTCCCAGTCGTTGACCAGTTCGCACAGCCGCTCGACGTCATGCTCGAGAAAGTGACGCTCCTCGGTCGTGAGCGAGGCACGTCCATAGGCCAGCAGCTTGGGCCAGTCGGGCCGGCCGGAAAACAGGTCCGCGTCCCACCACGTGGTACCCGCTTCGAGCGCGTCGCGTTCCGTGTCGGACATGGTTGGCAAGATGCGCTTGAACAAGGCCAGCAGGCGCGGGGTGACGAGGGCGCGGCGCACGGGGCCTGGGGCGAACAGTAAAGCCAAGCCCAGCAGGGCTACCATCAATAGGATCGTCAGCATGCGTATCTCCCTGTGTAATGAGAACAGGGTAGGCCGATTTGGCGAATGTTACTGTGCGGTACAGCGCATACGCACAACGCCAACCGCATGGGTTGGCGTTGTGGTGTATGGCGTGCGGCGTATTAGCGTTGCGGGACGACAATCACCGTGTCGCCCGTCTTGCCTTTGGCGCCGTCGTCGCCCTTGGCGCCATCGTTGCCTTGTGCGCCAGTGGCGCCCTTGGCGCCGTCATATCCGGCGGCACCGCTGTCGCCGGTCTGGCCCGTGGCGCCGGTCGCACCGGTCGCGCCGGCAGGGGCTTCAGCGCCCGTCGCACCCGTAGCGCCGGCAGGACCAGGCGCACCGGCAGGGCCGGGAACCACTTGTACGATAGGTGGCGCTTCGCGCTGGCAAGCGGTCAAGGCGAGGGTAGAGGCGAGCGCGAGCAATATCAGGGTAGTTTTCATGATGCATCCTTTGGCAGTGTGCCGTGATGTACGGAACGGCTCGACGGCGTCGGGCGCGAGTTTCGCATGGCGGTGTTACGGAGAGAATCTGATCAGGTGGCCGTTGCGCCGTGTCGCGCAGGACGCTGGCGGCGGGAAGGGGGTGTGGTCTGCCTGCAGCATGTGCTCTTGGGCGGCCGCAGTCCGTACGTTTGCGTACATAGCGGCGGGGTGGGGGAGGGTTTGGCAAAGAGAAACAAAAAAGCCAACCCGAAGGTTGGCTTTTTGCTATGTACTGCTGAATTCTTGGTGGCCCGGGGCGGAATCGAACCACCGACACAAGGATTTTCAATCCTCTGCTCTACCGACTGAGCTACCAGGCCAAGGCGGCGAATTATAGCAGAAAGACTTTCCACCTGACCAGAGCTAGCTGTGTTCAAATGCAACAGATGGCCAAAACATAGTGTTTTGGCATCCTTGTCTGACCTGAAGGGATGTGGCGATGCAGCGATGTATTGGAGTGCAAGGCCTGGCGGTGGCGGGCTTGTTCGGCTTGTTGTGCGGCGCGGCGCGGGCCGACGGGCTCGCTGATTTGAATGCGGCGCTGGCGCGCTTGCAGGGCCAGATGCCCATCAAGGCGCAGGTCGAATCGAAATCCTGGCGCCGCGAGGGTGAGGGCAAGGCGGCGGAAGAGGATAGCGGCCAGGCCATTGTCACTGTCGAGGGCGGGCCGGCGGGCTTGCAGGTGCTTTACGGCAAGGACTTGCTGGCGAAAGTGGAAGCCGAGCAGCGTGCCAGGGTGAAGGATCCGAAGGTCAAGACGCCGATCGGCTTTGCGCTGGGGGAAATGAAGGCGACGGAGCTGCGTTCCATGGTGTCGGCGGCCGATGCCCTGTCGCGCGAAATCGAGGAAGCCGTGTTCAGCAGCGAAAAGATGGATAGCTACAAGGGCAAGCCGGCGCGTTTGCTCAGCTTTACCTTGTCGCTTGACAAGGTGCCTGAGAAAGACCGCAAGTATGTGAAGAAGTTCGAAGGCGGCATCGAGGTATGGATCGCCGCGGACGGCACGCCGCTGGCCAGCCATTTCCACTTTGACGTGAGCGGGCGCGCCTTTGTCGTCGTCAGCTTTACGCAAAAGTCGGACGAGACGCGCCAGTATGGCGTCAGCGGCGACCATTTATTGTTGCTGCGCAAGGAGAGCAAGAATGCCACCGCAGGCGCGGGCGAGAAGGTGGAAAGCAAGATCGTCAAGACCTTGCAATTGCAGTCCTGACGTGTTGCCGAAGCACTCAAGCCGCTGATCCAGCGGCTTTGTTTTTTACATGGCGGTGCTGCCGCCCAGGGCGCTCTTTTGCAGCACGCAGCGCCCCGCCTCGCAGGTGGCGCCCGGGTCCGTGACGATGGAGCAGGTCGACATCATGCCGTCCGCTTGCTGCTGTTTGCGGCTCGCCTCGGCTTGCGCCTGGGCCAGTGCCTTGAGTTTCTTGCCGTCATTGCCCTTGCTGGACCAGGCCAGGTAGCGCTCGGGGCCGCCGCAAGCCTTGGCGCCGATGGCGATGGTCTGGCATTGCTGGGTGGAATCGCAGGCGGCTACGCCCACTTCCGCCTGGATTTGCGCCAGCAGGCTTGCATTGCCGGGGGCGGGCGGCGCATCATCTTGCGTGGGGGCGCTGCCGCAGGCGCTGGCGGCCAGCAGCAGGAAGCTGGCGCACGCGGCGCGCAGCAGGGAGTAGGTAGGTGTGTGCATGCCTTTATCATGTGCCACGCTTGCGTAAATGGCAAGCGCGATTCGCACTTGGCGAGAACCTTGACCCTGGTCATTTTCATTATTAACTAGTCAAAGTTAATATAAATCAACATCCAACCAGCGATGTACGGGTGGCAACCGGGCCGGTGCGCTGCATTCCCGCGCCGGCGCGCGCCGCCGATTCGGGAATGCTTCCAGGAGTTAGATTATGCGCCGCACCCTCTCACCCTTTCTCTTCATCACCAGCCTGGCCTTTGGCGGCGTCCTGCATGCCGCCGACAAGGAGCCGATCCAGCCCATCACCGCCGCCAAGATCGCCAATCCGGCCATGGTCGAATTAGGCAAGAAGCTGTTTTTCGATCCCCGCCTGTCGCGCTCGGGCTTTATTTCCTGTAATAGCTGCCACAACCTGAGCATGGGCGGCACGGACAATATCAAGACCTCGATCGGCCACAACTGGCAGCGCGGCCCCATCAATTCGCCCACGGTGCTCAATTCCAGCATGAATGTGGCGCAATTCTGGGATGGCCGCGCCAAGGATTTGCAGGAGCAGGCGGGCGGTCCCATCGCCAATCCCGGCGAAATGGCTTTTACGCACGAGCTGGCCATCGACGTGCTGGCCTCGATTCCCGCCTACCGCGCGGAGTTCCGGCAAGTGTTTGGCCAGGATAAGCTGACCATCGAGCAAGTCACGCGCGCCATCGCCGCCTTTGAAGAGGTGCTGGTGACGCCCGGTTCCCGTTTCGATCAATGGCTGTCGGGCAAAAAAAGCGCGCTGACGAAAGACGAGCTGGCCGGCTACCAGTTATTTAAATCGAGCGGCTGCATCGCCTGTCATAACGGCCCGGCCGTGGGCGGCAATACCTTCCAGAAGATGGGCGTGGTGGAACCGTATAAAACGGCGATGACGGCGCAGGGACGCTCGGCCGTGACGGGCAAGGATGCGGACCGCTTCAATTTCAAGGTGCCGACCTTGCGCAACGTGGAACTGACGTATCCCTACTTCCACGATGGCGAAGCGGCGACGTTGACGCAAGCCGTCGACGTGATGGGCCGCCTGCAGCTGGGCCGCACCTTCACGCCCGATGAAAACGCCAAGCTGGTGGCCTTCCTGAAAACCCTGACGGGCAAGCAGCCGCACCTCGTGCTGCCGATCCTGCCACCATCGTCGGACACGACGCCACGGCCCGTGCCGTTTGACTGAGTGATTGTCAACCCGCCAGCAAGGCTGGGGTCGGACCCTCAGGGTCCGACCCCGGTTTTTTTGCGGTGGGGTTAAAACAATGCCCGCGTCTAGCGGGCATTGTGATTGCTTCGTTTACTTCAACGTGCGCTGGAACAACTGATAAATCCGGCGGTACTCGTCATACCACGCTTCCGGCTGCACGAAGCCATGGCGCTCCATGGGGTAGCTGGCCATTTCCCAGTTATCCTTTTTCAGTTCGATCAGGCGCTGCGACAGGCGCACGGAGTCCTGGTAAAACACGTTGTCGTCGATCATGCCGTGGGCGATCAGGAGGTTGCCCGTCAGCTTGTCCGCGTATTCGATCGGCGACGAGATTTTATAGGCTTGCGGATCGATGTCCGGCGTGTTCAGGATATTCGCCGTGTACTCGTGGTTGTACGTGGTCCAGTCCGTCACGGGACGCAGGGCGGCGCCGGACTTGAAGATTTCCGGTGCGCGCATCAGTGCCATCAGGCTCATGAAGCCGCCATAGCTGCCGCCATAGATGCCCACGTTCCGGATGTCGCCCTGGTGCTGCTGCGCCAGCCAGTTGGCGCCGTCGACAAAATCTTCCAGTTCCGGGTGGCCCATCTGGCGGTAGATGGCCGTGCGCCAGGCGCTGCCGTAACCGAGCGAGGCGCGGTAGTCGACGTCGAGCACGATGTAGCCTTGCTCGACCAGCAGGTTGTGGAACATCTGTTCGCGGAAATAGACGGGATAGCGCTGGGTCACGTTTTGCAGGTAGCCGGCGCCGTGCGCGAACATGACGATCGGATAGCGCTTGCCCGCTTCCAGCTGCGCCGGGCGGTACAGCTTGGCCCAGATCGGCGCCGCGCCATGCGTGGACGGTACTTGCACCAGTTCCGGCATGACCCAGTTGCGCGCCTTGAAGGCGTCGCTGCGCGTATCGGTCAGGATACTGGCCTTGCCGCCCGCGACGGCAACCGTCGCCAGCTGGGCCGGCATATAGCTGGTCGAATAGCGCAGCAGCAGCTTGCCGTTATCGGGCGACAGGCCGAAGTTTTCCACGCCTTTCAAATTCGTCACTTCGCGCGCGCCGCCTTCCCTGGCCGTGCTGGCGCACACTTCATACGTGCCGGGCGCCTGCCGGTTGCACATGAAATAGGCATGCTTGCCGTCGCGGCTCCATTCGACGGCGCTCACTTCCCACTGGCCGCTGGTCAGCGCGCGTGCCGGGGCCGCGCCCGTCTTCGTGTACAGGTGGGCGTAGCCGCTTTCCTCGGACAGATACCACAGGGTGGTGTTGTCGGGCAGCCAGCCGAATTCGTCGGCGCGGCGGTTGACCCAGGCCGTGTCGCTGATGCGGTGCACGGGCACGAGGGCGGCGTTGGCCAGGTCGACGTTGGCGAGCCAGCCATCCTTGTTGTCGACGGCGCGGATGCGCACGGCCACCTTGCTGCCGTCATCGGTCCAGGCGATGCCGTCGCGCTGGGCGTCGATGCGCACGGCACGGTTGCCTTTAAGGGGCGGCAGCTTCTGTTCGGCGCGCAGACTGGCCAGCGGGTCGGTGGCGATGCCGGGCAGGCTGTCAAAGGCGATCTCGCGCACGGTGCCCGTGCGCAGGTCGGCCAGCTTCAGGCTTTGCGCGATCGGCATGTTGCGGCCCACGCGCGTGCGCTCGTCATCGACGTCCGGGTAGCCCGTTTCCGTCACGTAGCGGGCCAGTTTGCCCAGCTTGCCCTTTTCGGCCGCCTTGTCTTGCGTGACGAACAACAGCCAGCGGCCGTCCGGCGACAGGGCGCTGCCGGAAATGGTGACTTTGTCGCCCAGGTAGATCGGTTCCGGCGCGCGCGTGGCGTCCAGGCGGCGCTCTTCATGGCGGCGTTCGCGGCTCGCGTCGCGGTCTTGCTTCTGGCGCGCCAGGTTGACGATCAGGCGCAGCTGCAGGTCGCGCAGGGCGTCCGCTTCCGGTGTGGCGTCCGGGTCCTTGGCGGCGCGCAGCAGGGCGACGGGGGCGCTCAGGCGCTCCGCGCGGCTCCAGCTGAACCAGTCGGTGCCGCTGCGGTATTGCACGGCGGCGCCGTCGGCGGAATATTGCGGGTCGCTGATGGCCGAGACGCCGCGCGTGATTTGCGTCAAGGCGCCGCTTTTCAGGTCGCGCTCGAACAAGTCGCCGTTGCGCAGCAGGATGGCGCGCGTGCCGGAGCGGTTGACGACCATCTGCTGGCCATCGAGATTGGCCAGCTGCGCATCGTCGACCTTCTTGCCGCTATTCAGTTTGGCGTTTGCGCCTGGCAATTGATACGTGTCGCGCAGGGGCGAGCCGAGGCGTTTTTGCTTGTAGTAGAGCTGGCCATTCCAGCCCCACCATGCCGCTTCGACGGGCGTGCCGATCCAGTCGGGGTCGGCCATGGCCTGGTCCAGCGTGATCGGCGTGGGGGTGGTGGTGGATGGGGCCGCATGCGCGGCGGGCAGGGCGGCGGCTATCAGGGTGAGCAGCAGGGGAAGAACCAGACGCATCGGGGATCACTTTAATCAAAGGGGATGGTGAAGGTACAGGCTATGAGGCCGGTATTCTAGCGGAGGAGTTTCGTGCAGGAAATGTCGGAAAGCTAAGCTTGGCGCTGGGCCAGCCAGGCGAGAAAGTCATCGAGCGGCATCGGCCGCGCATACAGGTAGCCCTGCAAGCCGTCGCAATCGTGGGCGATCAGGAAGTCGGCCTGCTCCTGCGTTTCCACGCCTTCGGCCACGACGCGCAAGCCCAGGTGGCGCGCCATGGCCAGGATCGCTTGCACGATGGCCGTGTCGCGCGCATCGTGCGGCGTGTCGTCGATGAAGCGCTTGTCGATCTTGAGTTCGTACAGCGGCATCGACGTCAGGTAGGCGAGGCTGGAATAGCCGGTGCCGAAATCGTCGATGGAAAAGCGGATGCCCAGGGCCGCCAGTTCGCGCATGCGCGCCAGCGAGGCGTCGCGCTGGTCGATCAGCAAGCCTTCCGTCAGTTCCAGGATCAGGGCGCCGGCCGGCGTGCCGTGTTCGGCCAGCGCGGCCTGCACGCGGGCGGCAAAATCGGGCTGGCGAAACTGGGCCGGACTCACATTCACGGACAGGGCGACAGGCGATCCGGCCCGCGCCAGCATGGCGGCGGCGCGGCACGCTTCGCGCAGGGCCCAGTGGCCCAGCTTGACGATCAGCCCAGATTCCTCGGCGATGGGGATGAAGATGGCGGGAGCGATATGGCCGCCGTCCGCCTGCGGCCAGCGCATCAGCAGTTCGGCGCCCGTCACCCGGCCATGGCGGTCGACCTGCGGCTGCACGTGCATGCATAATTCACTGGCATCGAGGGCGCGCGCGAGTGTCCTTTCCAGGGTCAGGCGGCGTTCTACGCCCGCCTGCATGGCCGCTTCAAAGAAGGCGATGCCGTTGCGTCCTTCCGCCTTGGCCCGGTACATGGCGATGTCCGCTTCGCGCAGCAGGTCGTGCGCCTGCTGGCCCGCTTTCGGCAGCAGGGTCACGCCGATGCTGGCGCTGCAATGATAGGACTGCCCTTCGATCTCGAAGTCGCGCGCGATGGCGGCGCGGATTTTCTCGGCCACCTGGGCCGCCGCGCGGGCGGCGTTGTGCAGGTCATCGGCCAGGTGCGCCAGCAGCACGACGAATTCGTCGCCGCCGATGCGCGCCACCGTGTCGGCCTTGCGCATCAACTGCGCCAGCCGTTCGCCGGCCAGGCGCAGCAGCGCGTCGCCGGTGGCGTGGCCGCGCGCGTCGTTGATGTGCTTGAAGTGGTCGAGGTCGATGAACATCAGCGCACTGATGGTATGGCCGCGCGGCGCGGCGGCCAGCAGGTGGCCGATGCGGTCCATCAGCAGGCGCCGGTTGGGCAGGCCCGTGAGCACGTCGTAGAAGGCCAGGCGGTGGATGTCCGCTTCCGATTTCTTGCGCTCGTCGATTTCGCGCTCGACGGCCACCCAGTGCGTCTGCCTGCCGTCCGCATCCGTGAACGGCACCAGTTCCGCTTCGACCCAGTACGCCTTGCCGGCCTTGTTGTAATTGAGCAATTCCGCGCGTGCCGGCTGGGCGCGGGCCATGGCGGCGGCGATGCGCGCCAGTTCGCCCGCATCGGTGTCGGGGCCTTGCTGGAACAGCAGGCTGCGGCCCAGCACCTCGGCGCGCGCATAGCCGCTGCTGCGCTCGAAGGCGTCGTTGACGAAGATGATGCGCGTGGCCGGCGCCGCACCCGCGCCTGGCGGGGCATCGGCCACTTCGGCGAGCATCACCATGTCGTTCAGGCGGGCCAGCGCCGTGGCCGTCAGGCGCAGATCGGCGTTCAGCTGCGACAGGGCCTGGCTGCTGCGCTCCAGGTGGCGCAGCAGGAAAGCGCAGGAGAGGGTCAGCACGGCGGCGATGAACAGGAAGTTCAGGGCCACGATCAGCGCGCGCAGCACGGGGGAGTCGGGCACGCCGCGCAATTGCAGCTCCACGTCGGGATGCAGGCCGAGGAAAAAAATGGTCAGCGAAGTCAGGGCCAGGGTCGACAAGGCTGGCCGCATCCCCAGCAGCAGGGCCGCCAGCACGGGCATGAGCATCATGTAGATCTGGCTGACGGGGCCGATTTTCAGCAGCAGGCCCACGCCCACCAGGTAGGCGACGATGAGGAATTGCCACA
This sequence comes from Janthinobacterium sp. PLB04, assembly GCF_021165895.1. Lineage (NCBI taxonomy): Bacteria > Pseudomonadati > Pseudomonadota > Betaproteobacteria > Burkholderiales > Oxalobacteraceae > Janthinobacterium > Janthinobacterium sp. PLB04. The sequence goes on from NZ_CP088968.1 coordinate 990,881, forward strand.
CGCGCCAGCGGTAGGGCATGGCGCGCAGATGCCAGATGAGGCCGACCCAGCCGATGGCCAGCACGTCGAGGGCGACTATGGACCAGATAGCTTCGCGCGCCGCCAGCAGGGCGCTGGGAATGGCAGTGACGATGCCAAGCAGCAGCACCGCCTGCAGCAGGCGCGCAAAAATCTGTCCGCGCCAGTGCGCGAGATCGTTTGACGCGGCCACGCTGCCGTCCTTTCCCCAAGGAGCTGTGCTGCCGAGCTGAGCAGTATGGTAAAAATATTACGCGGTATCGTTCTGCATGTCATCTTGATCATTCGATATGATTGACTGCGCGACTACCCGCAGGGCGCATCGGGCCGTCTATTCCTTTTCCGCCGTGGGCCAGTAGTGGCTATCTGGCGTATCCCGTGCGCCGAAGATGGCCTGGCCGACCCGCACGACGGTGGCGCCTTCTTCAATGGCGATTTCATAGTCGCCGGACATGCCCATCGACAGCTCGTCGAGGCCGATGCCATCGGGAACATCCTGGCGCAGCCGGTCGCGCAATGTGCGCAGCAGAACGAAGCAGCGGCGCACGCGCACGGCTTCCGCCGACAACAGCGCCAATGTCATGAGTCCGCGTACCCGCAGCGCCGGGAAGGCGGGCAGCTCGCGCAGGAAAGCGGCCACCTCGTCCGGCGGCAAGCCGTACTTGCTGGCTTCTCCCGATGTGTTCACTTGCACGAACACATCGAGCCCTCGTCCTGCCGCTTGCAGGCGCCGTTCCAGCGCCTCGGCCACGCGCAGGCTGTCGAGAGCCTGGAATTCGCTGGCAAAGCGCGCCACCAGCTTGGCCTTGTTGGTCTGCAAATGGCCGATCACCGACCATTGCAGGTCGCCCAGGTCCGCCATCGCTTCCCACTTGCGACCTGCCTCCTGCGGCTTGTTTTCTCCCAGCATGCGGCAACCCGCGGCGTAGGCCAGGCGCAGGCTCGCCTCGGGCTTGGTCTTGCTGACGGGCAGCAGGCGCACGCCGGCCGGATCGCGGCCGACCCGCTGGCATGCGGCGGCCATGCGCGCGTGCACGGCGGCCAGATTGCGGCGGAAGTCGTCCACCGACACGGCTTGCGGCCAGCGCCCATGCTGCGCGTGCATGGTCGCAGTGAGCAGGGGAGTGTCATTGTTCATGTGTCAGCCTTGTGTCAGCCTTATGAGCGGCAGGAGTCGCCGCAGTGATGTATGATTGTCCTATGCCAAAATATATCATGTCTGAGACTATCATGAGGATTGCAGGGAAAACCGCTGCGGAGCTGTTCGACAGCATCCGTGCTCTGACGCAGGCGGGCGAACTGGCGCCGGGCCAGGAGTTGCCGACCGTGCGCGAACTGGCCGCGACCTTGGGCGTCAACCGCAATACCGTGTCGCTGGCGTACAAGCGCCTGGTGACGGCCGGGATCGCGGTCACGCAAGGGCGATTGGGCACGGCCATCCGCGCACAGCGCGATCCCGGCGAGCAGGAAGGCCTGTTGCCCGGCTCGCCGCTGGCCGACCTGGGCGGCGGCAATCCTAACCTTGCCTGGCTGCCCGATGTCGGCGCGGCCCTGGCGCGCAAGCCATACCGCCCGCGCCTGTATGGCGAAGCCACGCTGGATCCGGAGCTGGAAGCCCTGGCGCGGCGCTGGATGGCCGGCGATTGCCCTGAGGGCCACGACATCACCCTGACGAATGGGGCGGTCGATGCGGTGGAGCGCCTGCTGGCCGCGTATCTGGTCGCGGGCGACAAGGTGGCCGTGGAAGACCCGTGCTTCGTCAGCAGCATCAACACCTTGCGCATCGCCGGGCTGCACGCCGTTGGCGTGGCTGTCGATGCCGAGGGCATGCAGGCCGAGGCGCTGGAACGGGTGCTGGCGCAAGGCGCGCAAGCCGTCATCGTGACGCCGCGTGCGCACAATCCCACCGGATGCAGCCTGAGCGCGGCGCGCGCGGACCAGCTGCGCGCGGTGCTGGCCGCTTACCCGCACGTGCTGGTCATCATCGACGACCATTTCTCGCTGCTGTCCGTCGCCAGCCACCAGGACGTGATTCCCCATGCTGCCCGGCGCTGGGCGCTGATCCGTTCGGTATCGAAGATCTTCGGCCCCGACCTGCGCCTGGCCGTTGTCGCCAGCGACGGGCAGACCGCCCAGCGCCTGCGCCTGCGCCTGGCGCCCGGCACGAACTGGGTCAGCCATCTCCTGCAGGATGCCGTGAGCGCCTGCCTGTCGTCACCGGAAGTGTCCGCGCAGGTGGCCTTGGCCCGCGCCGACTATGCGCGCCGCCGCGGCATCCTGGCCGATGCGCTGGCGGCGCAAGGCTTGGTTGGCGCCAGTCCTGCCGATGGACTGAACCTGTGGCTGCCGCTGCCGGGCGGCAGCCAGGCGGCCGTGCTGGCGCTGGCCCGGCATGGCTGGCTGGTGCGCGGCGGCGAAGCCTTCGGTGTGCAGGCGCCGGCGCAGGGCTTGCGGATCACCGTATCGACCATGGACGCAGCGCATGCGCAGGCGTTCGCCGGCGTGCTGGCCCAGGTGCTGGGCCGGCCATAGTTTTTTAATTCCTCGCCACAGAAAGGGAACATCATGAAAGTCCATTTCATCGTGCATGAAGCGTTCGAGGCGCCGGGCGCCTACGAGACATGGGTACGCGAGCGCGGCTACGCAGCCACGTATTCCCGCGTCCACGCCCATGAACCGCTGCCCCCGTCCATCGCGGACATCGACCTGCTGGTCGTCATGGGCGGACCGCAGTCGCCGTCGACGACGCGCGAGGAATGCCCGCATTTCGACGCCGCGGCCGAACAGGCCTTGATCGCCGCATGTGCCGCGGCGGGCAAGGCGGTCGTCGGCGTCTGCCTGGGGGCGCAGCTGATCGGCGCGGCCCTGGGAGCGCGCCATGCGCACAGCCCTGAAAAGGAGATCGGCAAGTTCCCCATCATGCTGACGCGAGAAGGACAGGCGAACGACAAGTTCGCCCATTTCGGCGATGTCCTGGAGACCGGACATTGGCATAGCGACATGCCGGGCCTGACTGACAGCGCGAAGGTCATCGCCCACAGCGAAGGCTGCCCCCGCCAGATCGTCGAATACGGCAATCTGGTGTACGGATTCCAGTGTCATATGGAGTTCACGCCGGAGGTGGTCGACCTGCTGATCGCCGCCTCAGAAACGGAACTGGCCACGCTGGAGTCGCACCGCTTCGTGCAGCAGCCAGCGACCCTGCGCGCCCACGACTGGCAGGCCATGAACGGCAAGCTGTTCGGTTTCCTTGACCGGCTCATGCAGGCCTACGCATCGCCGTGAAAAAAAACGCCAGCATGATGCTGGCGTTGTGGGGCAAGCAGACGAGGCGCTTATTTTTTCGGCGCGCTCAGGCATTCCTTCATGAAAGCCTTGCGGGCATCGCCCTTCATGTCCTTGGCGTCGACATTGCATGCCTTCATCTTGTTTTGCTGCGTCATGGCCGGCGCCGGCTTGGCGCTCAGGCATTCCTTCATGAACGCCTTGCGCTCATCGCCTTTCTTGCCGGCGGCGTCCGCATTGCAGGTCGTCATTTTTGACTGTTGGGCCGTCTTGGCGGCGGGCGCCGCTTCCGGCGCGGCGGCAAAGGCGGTACTGGCAAACGCGGCGGCGATGCAGAGGGCGAATAATTGTTTCATGGCAAATCCTTGTAGACGCAGTCAGTGGAAGGGGACGTGCAACCGGCAGGCAATGCCGATATGCAGAACGTAACTAACTATATGACATTTATCAACAAAATTTGCAATCGAGTGTGTCTTTTTGTTACTGGCCGGCGCCAGGAACCTGCCGGCTGCCCCGGGCAGCCATCTTGCGGCGGCAGCCCCCCTGTTTTTTGCTATGCTAGCGACTTTCCACCGGCCGATGCCGCTGCCTTGGCCGGCGCACCCTCAATACGGAGTAGTTATGGTCTCGTTGCAAGAGCAGTTTTTAAAGGCCGGCCTGGTCGACAAGAAGAAGGTCAAACTGGCCAACCAGGACAAGAGCAAGCAAAAAAAGGACGAGCGCAAGAGCGGCACGCAAAGCGTCGACGAAGTGCGCCTGGCCGCGCTCGAGACCCAGCGCAAGAACGCGGAACGCGCGCGCGAACTGAACGCCCAGCGCGACGCGGCCGCCAACCAGAAGGCCATCGTGGCGCAGATCGCGCAAATGGTGCAAAAGAACCGCCAGAGCAAGGGCAACAACGGCGACGTACCGTATAACTTCACGTTCAACAACAAGATCGAGCGCATCTACGTGACGGCGGCCGTGCAGGCCCACCTGGTGGCGGGCCGCCTGGTCATCATCTGCCTGGGCGGCGCCGTGGAACTGGTGCCGCGCATCATCGCCGACAAGATCGCCGAACGCGACCCCGCCATCGTCGTGCGCGTCAAACAGGCCAGCACGGAAGTGGACGAGGACGATCCGTATGCGGCGTTCCAGATTCCCGATGATTTGATGTGGTAAGAACGACGGGGCTGGCCGCAGCCGGCAGCCTTGCTCGATTCAATAAAAACGCCAACCCGAAGGTTGGCGTTTTTATTGGCGCGGCAAATTCTGTTACCCGGCGCAAGCAAGGCACGGGGAGATGCAAGGCTAGGCCGGTATCTGGACAGTTACCATTACTGCGCTGCGGGCGCGCTTCTCTCATTCGTGGCTTGCCTGGCAGCAGGCAGGCCAAATGACGCTGGTAATCGCCCCAGGATTTCGCCAGTGATGCCGGAGTAAAAAACGATGCCCAAGATATTCCCAGTAAGAAATACTCTATCTGTCGTAGTCACGTCGATTTGTTGTGGTGTTGAATCGGACGACTTGTAGTCGTAGGCAATGTAAGGCGATGCCAGCTGCATCACGATCATCGCCTTCAAGACCGGCAATTCTTTTGCCGCGACGGCATTTTCCAGCGTAAACTGGAATGCAGGTTTTATGTATTGGGTGTAGCCCCGGTCAATATCCAGGAATGGGATGCGATTGACGGCAACGCCCATCGTGGATGTGTACGTTTCTTCAATGGGATAGTAGCCGCGATAGGTGCTGCGTCCTTTATAACGGCCTTTCGAGTTCAATTTGGAACTCAAGTCAAATTGGTCCAGTCCTTTATAGGAAGGCTTGTTGATGTCATAGTCCGGCGCGCCGATGCCATTCAAGTCTCGTGTGCGGGGAAAGACATACAGCTTCACTTTTCCCGTATCCGCATTGAAATCGTACCCAATGCCAACGGAATATGCTCCGTCTTTTTTGACGGAAACAACAAAGGCCAGTGCATCATTCAAGCTCGAATCCGCCACCACTTTTTCGTTCAGCGCTGCCGCCATTCTGCGCTTGTAGTCAGCCGTCGATTCAAACTCCCCCTTTTTCTCGCGCACAAATTTTTTGACTGCCTCGATGACCGCGCCCAGCGGCAAGCCTGGATACGCCGGATCGAGGCGGTCGCTGTCGAGCATCTCCATGGAAAATTTCTCCCCCTCCACCTTTCGTTCCCATGGCCTGTGGAGGACGGCACTCTTCTGTTCCTGAGGCGTTGCGCCCGATGGGCTTTTCACTTGCTCTGCCACTTGCGTGGCCTGTGCCGTGCCCATGCCGGCAAGTGCGCTGGTGGCAGCCAGCAAGAACCATTTTTTCATTTTCATCATCCTTGATGCCGGTGTTAATGTTTATTTAATTTTAACATGTTTCCCATGGGGAATATCTGCCGGTATCGGGGTACTGGCGTCTCGCGTCAGGCCGCCGGGCCATGCGCTGGAGGGGAAATACCGTATCGGATGAGGGGAGGATGCCGGCATGCGGCCGGAAGAGGGGGATGCTGCGGTGAATTGGCGCAGTCCACAAACAAAAACGCCACCCGAAGGTGGCGTTTTTGAATGTAAAACGAATTCTTGGTGGCCCGGGGCGGAATCGAACCACCGACACAAGGATTTTCAATCCTCTGCTCTACCGACTGAGCTACCAGGCCAAGGTGGCGAATTATAGCAGACCAAAACGGGAATGCAAGAGCCGGCTGTGACTTTTCCCCGATTTTCTGCATAGGCAACACCTTACTTGCCTACGGGTCAAATATGATTTGATATAAACGGTATTTTTCTCAACAAAGGATGGGCGCATAGTGTGGTCATCGTTACTGACTTGAGAGGATTACCGCATGAACTCCACCACCCATCACACCGCCATCCCTGAAATCGGCCTGGGCACTTTCCGTCTGCAGGGACAGGTCGTCATCGATTCCGTCGCCACGGGCCTGGACGTCGGCTACCGCCATATCGACACGGCGCAAATCTACGGCAATGAAGCCGAAGTGGGCCAGGCCATCGCCGCCAGCCCCGTCCCGCGCGACGAACTGTTCGTCACCACCAAGATCTGGATCGAGAGCTTGCGGCGCGACAAACTCATTCCCAGCTTGAAAGACAGCCTGCACAAGCTGCAGCTGGAGCAGCTGGATTTAACGCTGATCCACTGGCCGTCGCCGCAGGACGCGATTCCCGTCACCGAATACATGGCGGCGCTGGCGGAGGCCAAGGCGCAGGGGCTGACCAAGGCCATCGGCGTATCGAATTTTACGAATGCGCAGCTGCAGCAAGCCATCGATACGGTGGGTGCGGCAGAAATCGCCACGCAGCAGATCGAGATCCATCCGTTTCTGCAAAACCGCCAGGTCATCGATTTTGTGCGCAGCCAGGGCATCCACATCACGGCCTACATGCCGCTCGCCTATGGCAAGGTGATGGCGGACCCCGTGATCGCCGCCATCGCCGCGAAGCACGGCGTGACGCCGGCGCAAGTGGCCCTGAGCTGGTCGCTGCAGCAGGGCTTTGCCGTGATCCCCTCGTCGACGAAACGTGCCAACCTGGAAGCGAACCTGCATTTCCAGCGCATCACCCTGTCGCCGGACGAGATGGCGCAGATGGCGACCCTGGAACGGGGCGAACGCCTGGCCAACCCGGACGGCCTGGCGCCGCAGTGGGATTGAGATGGGCGCCATGACAAAGCTGGGGCAGGGCGGTTTCAGCATCGCCCTGGAACTGCCGCTCGATAACGACTGGTCGTCCACGGGGCGCCAGGCGAATGCGGTCTCCGGCCGCATGCCGGGCGAACCGGACCTGAAACAGCACGCGGCGCTGGCGAAGCTGGCCGACCGCCTCGGTTTCAGGGCCCTGTGGCTGCGCGACGTGCCTTTGTACGACCCGTCGTTCGGCGACGCGGCCCAGGTCTTCGAGGTATTTACCTACCTGGGCTACCTGGCCGGCATCACCGGGAACATCTTGCTGGGCACGGCCGCCGTGGTGCTGCCGCTGCGCGAGCCCGTGTTGACGTTAAAAGCGGCGGCCAGCGTGGACCAGTTGAGCGGCGGGCGTTTGCTATTGGGCGTGGCCAGCGGTGACCGGCCCGTCGAGTATCCCGTGTTTGGCCGCGATTTCGAGCAGCGCGGCGCGGCCTTCCGCGAGCAGGTCGCCATGCTGCGCGACTGGGGCGAGACGCGTCTGCCGCCAGGCGTCCGTTTGCTGCCCAAGCCAGCCGCGCCCTTGCCCCTGCTGGTGGCGGGGCTGGCGCAGCAGTCGCCCGCGTGGATCGGCGCGCAGATGGATGGCTGGCTCGCCTATCCGGGCACGCCGGACGACCATGCGCGGCGCTCGGCGCAATGGCGCGCCGTGGCCGGCGATGACAAGCCGTATGTCAGCTTCATCCACCTGGATCTGGACGAAGATCCGAACCTGCCGCTGCAGCGTTTTCGTTTCGGCGGCCGCACGGGGCGCCATGGCCTGATCGCGGAGCTGCACGCCATGCGCGCGGCAGGCGTGCGGCATATCGGCTTGCAGCTGCGGCAGAACCGCCGCCCGCTGGCCGAGACGATGCAGGAGATCGCGGACCACGTGCTGCCCGTCTTTCATGGCACCGCTTGATCTGGGGCACGCGTTCTGTACTTCCGGACTATCTGAAAAGGGTGGGGCAAACGCTATAATGGCCGCATGAACAGTCCCACTCCCCCTACCATGCGGCGCTTCATGCACAGCCACAGCGACGTTTGCATCGTCGGCAACGGCGCCATCGCGAAAACCACGGCGCTGGCGCTTGCCCAGGCAGGACAAAGCGTCACCCTGTTATCCCCGGTGAGCCCGCCCGCCCCCGCCCCCGCCCCCGCCCCCGCTTCGGCCGCCAAGCCGGTCGAAGCCAGCTGGGACGTGCGCGTGTATGCGCTCAATAATACGGCGCACCAGTTGCTGTCGTCGCTGAAGGTGTGGGGCGCACTCGCGGCCGACAGGGTGGCGCCCGTTGACGCCATGCTGGTCAACGGCGATGGCGCGCAGGCGGGGGGACTCGGTTTCGACGCCTACGGCGCCCATGTGGGCACGCTGGCGTGGATCATCGAAGACCGCAACCTGGGCCAGGCGCTGGACGCAGCCCTCAAGTTCGCGCCGAACGTCAGCGTGCTGCAGGGCCGGGCCAGCCGCCTGGAATGGACGAATGATTCGGCCATCGTGCACCTCGATGGCGGCGACACCATCACCTGCGCGCTGGTGGTGGGCGCGGACGGCGCCCAGTCGTGGGTGCGGGGCCAGTGCGATATCGGGCTCGATTACCGCTCGTATGGCCAGCGCGGCGTGGTCAGCAACTTCGCCTGCGAAAAGCCGCACCATGGCGCTGCCCACCAGTGGTTCACGGGCAGCGAAGGCATCGTCGCGCTGCTGCCGCTGCCGGGCGACCGCGTTTCGCTGGTCTGGTCGGCGCCCGATGCGCTGGCCGATACCTTGATGGCCGAATCGGCCGACGCCCTGGCCGCGCGCCTGGCCGCCTATTGCCACGATAAACTGGGCAAGCTCACGCCGCTGCAGCCGGAGCTGGTGCGCGCATTTCCCCTGACCCTGATGCGCCCGCACGCCATGGTGGCGCCGCGCGTGGCCCTGGTCGGCGACGCCGCCCACGTGGTGCACCCGATGGCGGGCCACGGCATGAACCTGGGTTTTGCCGACGTGGCGCAGCTGGTCAAGACGATCAGCGAACGCGAAGCGCACCGCGGCATCGGCGACGAGCGCGTGCTGGCCCGCTATGCGCGCGCGCGCAAGGAAGACGTGCTGCTGATGCAGCTGGCGACCGATGGCCTGGCGCGATTATTTGGCGCCGATCTGGAACCGTTGCGCGTGGTTCGCAATTTGGGATTAAACTTGCTGGATAAATTGCCGGCCCTGAAGCGAAAAATGATTGCGCACGCATTGGGACATCAGTAAATATCAGCGAATCTTAAGATATCGCCGGATAATGGCAGGTGTGAAAATTCAAGGTCGCCGCAGCTGGTCTGCGGCGATCGTTTTGTCAAAGAGATCATGACGCCGGACCAGAGGCCAGTCCCGCCAGGCGTTTCAAGTGGAGAAGTGATAGTGATAAAAATGAGCAGAATCGCATTGGTACTCGCCTCGGGCCTGATGATGTCGTGCGCCGGCGCGGAAACGCCGACGGAAGCGAACATCAAAAAGCTGATCGAGCCGCGCCTGGGCGAAGGCGCCAAGGTCGATTCGGTCAAGGAAACCCCATACGGCGGCCTGTACGAAGTGCGCACGGGCGGCGACATCCTGTACACGGATAAAGCCGCGCAATACCTGTTCGTCGGCCACGTCTTCGACGCCAAGACGTCGCAAGACCTGACCAAGGTGCGCCTCGACGAAGTCAATCGCATCAAGTTCTCCGACTTGCCGCTCGATTCCGCCATGAAGACCGTCAAGGGTAATGGCAAGCGCGTGATCGCCGTGTTCGAAGACCCGAACTGCGGCTATTGCAAGCGTTTCCGCCAGAACGCGCTGAAGGAAATCGACAACGTCACCGTCTACACCTTCATGTACAACATCCTGTCGCCCGATTCCATCGTCAAGTCGCGCAATGTGTGGTGCGCGCCGGACCGCAACAAGGCATGGGATGACTGGATGTTGAACGGCAAGGCGCCGGCCACGGTGGCCGCCACCTGCGCCAACCCGCATGAAAAAATCCTGGCCCTGGGCCAGCAATTGCGCGTCTCGGGCACGCCAGCCATCTTCTTTGCCGACGGCAGCCGCATTCCGGGCGCGGTCGATGCGAAGACGCTGGAACAGAAATTCTCGACCATTAAGTAATCCGGGCTGTCGCCAGGAAGGCTGGACGGCGCGCCCTCGCAAGGCGCGCTTTTTTTTGCACTTTTTTCCGCTGTCGTATCATCAAGTGTTGTTTGTAGACGCCATAACAATTCAAAAAAGGAGAAGCAGCAGATGATTACCTTGAATATCAACGGACGCGACACGCAGGTCGACGCCGATCCTTCCACGCCCATCCTGTGGGCGCTGCGCGATAACCTGAATATGACGGGCACCAAATTCGGTTGCGGCGCGGCCCTGTGCGGGGCCTGCACGGTGCACCTCGACGGCCAGCCTATCCGCTCCTGCATCACGCCGATTTCCTCGGTGGGCGCGCAAAAAATCACCACCATCGAAGCGATGGAAAACGACCAGGTGGGCAAGGCCGTGCAGGCGGCATGGGTACGCCACGACGTGCCGCAATGCGGCTACTGTCAAAGCGGCCAGGTGATGAGCGCCACGGCGCTGCTGCGCACCAACAAGGCGCCCAGCGATGCCGACATCGACGGCGCCATGAGCGGCAATATCTGCCGCTGCGGCACCTATCAACGGATCCGCGCAGCCATCAAGGACGCGGCCAAGACCCTGGCCTGAGGAGAGCGACATGCGTATCGAATGGTTGAATCAGGAAGCATTGCAGCATGGCGGGGTGACCCTGGGCGCGGCGCTGGCATCGGCGCCGGTGGCCGTTGCCGATGGCGTGTCGCGGCGCGGTTTCATGAAGGCCGGCGCGGCGGCCGGCGGCGGCTTGATGCTGGGCTTTTTCCTGCCTGGCGCAGGCAAGCTGGCGCAGGCGGCCGATGCCGCGCCCGCCAAGCCCGTGTATGCGCCGAACGCCTTCTTGCACATCGCTCCCGATAATTCGGTGACGGTGCAGGTGAACCGGCTGGAATTCGGCCAGGGCGTGCAAACGAGCTTGCCCATGCTGATCGCCGAGGAACTCGACGCCGACTGGAGCCTGGTGCACGGCGCCCTGGCGCCGGCCGGCGAGCAGTACAAGGATGCCGCCTATGGCATGCAGATGACGGGCGGTTCGGGCAGCATCGCCCACTCGTTTACTCAGTACCGCGAAATCGGCGCCAAGGCGCGCGCCATGCTGGTGGGCGCCGCTGCCGCGCAGTGGAAGGTCAGTCCCGACCAGGTGCGTGCCGCCAAGGGCGTGCTGTATGGCCCTGGCGGACAAAAGGCGACGTATGGCGAGTTTGCCGACGCGGCCATGCGCCAACCCGTGCCTACCTCCGTCAAGCTGAAAGACCCGCGCGAATTTGTCATCATCGGCAAACCCGTGAAACGCCTCGACGCGGCCGCCAAGTCCACGGGAAAACAGCTGTTCGGCATCGATTTCAAGCCGCCCGGCGCGAAAGTGGCCATGGTGGCGCGCCCACCCGTGTTTGGCGCCAAGGTGGCGAAATTCGACGCCAGCAAGGCGAAAGCCATCAAGGGCGTGCTCGAGGTGCTGGAAGTGAAGACCGATCGTGGCGGCAGCGGCGTGGCCGTCATCGCCGACGGCTACTGGCCAGCCAAGCAAGGACGCGACGCGCTGGTGATCGAGTGGGATACGAGCGCCGTGGAAAAGGTCAGCAGCGACAAGCAGCTGGCCGCCTTCAAGGCGCTGGCGAAAACGCCGGGCACCATCGCCAAACCTGCCGACATGGGCAAGCTGGCCAAGGCGCCGAAAAAGATCGAAGCCGTGTACGAGTTCCCCTACCTGGCGCACGCGCCGATGGAGCCGCTCAACTGCGTCGTCGACCTGCAAGCGGACAAATGCACGATGTGGGTGGGCTCGCAATTCCAGACCGGCGACCAGGCGGCCATTGCGGCTACTTCCGGCCTGAAACCCGGGCAGGTGACGCTGCACACCATGATGGCTGGCGGCGGCTTTGGCCGGCGCGCCGTGCCCTCGTCCGATTATGTGGTCGAAGCCGTCAACGTCGCCAAGGCATACAGGGCGGCGGGCAAGAGCGGCCCCTTAAAGCTGATGTGGAGCCGCGAGGATGACATCAAGGGCGGCTACTACCGGCCGTCGCATGTGCACCGCGCGCAGATCGGTCTCGACGCCAAAGGGAAAATCCTTGCCTGGGACCACACCATCGTGGGCCAGTCCATCATGGCCGGCACGCCATTCGAAGCCTTCATGGTGAAAAATGGCGTCGACGGCACCATGGTCGAAGGCATGGGCGAGCCGTACACCCTGCCGATGAAGCTGTCCGTGCACACGGCCAAGGCGAACGTGCCCGTGCTGTGGTGGCGCTCCGTCGGCTCGACGCATACGGCCTTCGTCATGGAAACCCTGATCGACGAGGCGGCGCACGTGGCGAAGATGGACCCCGTCGCCTACCGCAAGCAGCTGATCGACGCCAGGCACACGCGCCACATCGCCGCGCTGGACCTGGCCGTGGCCAAGTCCGGCTATGGCAAGAAGAAGCTGCCGAAAGGGCAGGCCTGGGGCGTGGCCATGCATGAATCGTTCAATTCCGTCGTCGCCTACGTGGTGACGGCTTCCGTGGTGGAAGGTGCGCCCAAGCTGCACCAGGTATGGGCCGGCGTGCATTGCAACCTGGCCGTCAACCCCTTGACGATCGAGGCGCAAGTACAGGGAGCCGCGCTGATGGCGCTGGGCATGACCATCCCCGGTGCGGCCATCACGCTCAAGGATGGCGTGGTGGAGCAGCAGAACTTCGGCGACTACCCCGTACCGCGCATGCAAGACATGCCGGTGATCGAGGTGCACCTGGTGCCATCGGGCGACGCGCCAACGGGCATGGGCGAACCGGGCGTGCCGCCATTGGCGCCCGCCTTCGCCAATGCGCTGTTCGCGCTGACGGGCAAGCGCCTGCGCAAGCTGCCATTCGACCTGGCGGCCGCATGACGGCAGTGGTTTTTTGAGTACGGTCGGCATCTTGCTGGCAGCCGGAAGGGGGCGCAGGTTCGACCCTTCCGGCGTACAGAACAAATTATTGCAGCCGCTGGCCGAAGGCCCGCATGCGGGCTTGCCGGTGGTGGCGGCTGCCGCAAAAGCCATGCTGGCGGCCTTGCCGCGCGTGCTGGCCGTGGTGCGTGCCGACGATACGCAGGTGGCGCGCGTGCTCGGTGCGCTGGGCTGCGAGGTGCGCGTCTGCCATGATGCCGACACGGGCATGGCCGCCTCGCTTACCTGCGCCATCGATTACGTGCGCGGCGCGCCGGGCTGGCTGATCGCCCTGGGCGACATGCCCTGGGTGGAAGCGGCTACAATCGCCGCCTTGTCGCAAGCCATTGGCGATGGCGCGCACATCGCCGTGCCCGTGTTCCAGGGCCGGCGCGGCAATCCTGTCGCCTTCAGCGCCTTCCACTTGCCGCTGTTGCTGGCGCTCGATGGCGACCAGGGCGCGCGCAGCATCGTCAACAGCCATGCCGTATGCGAAGTGACAGTGGACGACAGCGGCATCTTGCGCGATATTGATACACCTGACGATTTGTCGCCGGTGCCTGGCGCACCCGGGCGATTGTAGAACATCCATGCCAGACACGAGGAAAACATGAAGAAAGCACCGATTCAAAAAATCACCGCCAAGGCGGGAGCCAAGGCAAGCGGCAAAGCCACAAGCAAAGCCGTAGCGAAAACCGCAGTGAAAACCACACCAGCCGCCGGTATCATCTACAGCATCGCCGCTGCCGACCTGGCCGGCCACATGTTCAAGGTGACGTTGACAGTCAAGTCGCCGGCCGCCATCGGCCAGGTCTTGTCCTTGCCGGCCTGGATCCCGGGCAGCTACATGATCCGCGAATTTTCGCGCAACATCGTCAGCATCCGCGCCGAGTCCGAAGGCAAGGCCGTGGTGCTGACCAAATTGGACAAGCACTCGTGGCAAGCCGCTCCGTGCAAAGGCCCGTTGACGGTGGAATACGACGTGTATGCCTGGGACCTGTCCGTGCGCGCCGCCCACCTGGACCAGAATCACGGCTTCTTCAACGGCACCAGTGTGTTCCTGCGCGTGCTGGGCCAGGAGGCCGAGCCGCATGAAGTGCACATCGTGCAGCCGAAGGATGCGGCCTGCAAGACCTGGAAGGTGGCCACCACCCTGCCGGAACTGAAAGCGAAGCGCTATGGCTTCGGCAGCTACCAGGCGGCCAACTACGATGAGCTGATCGACCACCCGGTGGAGATGGGCGACTTCGCGCTGGCCACCTTTACCGCGCATGGCGTGCCGCACGATATCGTCGTCACGGGCAAGGTGCCGAACCTGGACCTGGACCGTCTGTGCCGCGACCTGAAAGCCATCTGCGAAACACAGATCGCCTTCTTCGAGCCGAAGACCAAAAAGGCGCCGATGGACCGCTATGTGTTCATGACCATGGCCGTCGGCGACGGTTACGGCGGCCTCGAACACCGCGCCTCGACGGCGCTGATCTGCGCGCGCGCCGATTTGCCGACGACGGCCTCGACCAGCACGGAGATCGGCGACGGCTACCTGAAATTCCTGGGCCTGTGCAGCCACGAGTACTTCCACACTTGGAACGTCAAGCGCATCAAGCCGGCCGCTTTTGCGCCGTACAACCTGCAGGCGGAAAGCTATTCGCCGCTGCTGTGGCTGTTCGAAGGATTCACCAGCTATTACGATGACCTGATGCTGGTGCGCGCGGGCCTGATCGACGAGGCAGCCTATTTCAAATTGCTGGGAAAAACCGTCAACAGCGTCTTGCGCGGCAGCGGCCGCACCAAGCAAAGCGTGGCCGATTCCAGCTTCGACGCCTGGGGCAAGTACTACCGCCAGGATGAAAACGCGCCGAATGCCATCGTCAGCTATTACACCAAGGGTTCGCTGATCGCGCTGGCCTTCGATCTGACGATCCGCAGCAAGACGAACGGCGCAAAGTCGCTGGACGACGTGATGCAGGCCTTGTGGCAGCGCTATGGCCGCGACTTCTACAAGGGCAAAGCGCGCGGCGTGACGCCGGCGGAAGTCGAAGCCCTGTTCGATGAGATTGCCGGCACACGCATGAAGCCGTTCTTCGAGCGCTACATCCGCGGCACGGACGACGTGCCGTTGGCGCGCCTGCTGGCGCCGTTCGGCGTGAAATACAGCGATGCGCGCAAGGCGGAAAAGGCCAGCCTCGACGTCAACCTGGGCCGCGACGGCAACGATGCCAAGCTGGCGCAGGTACACCAGGGTGGCGCTGCCCATATGGCCGGCCTGTCTGCGGGCGACGTGCTGGTGGCCGTCGACGGCTTGCGCGTGACGGGCACCAACCTGGACACCTTGCTGGGCCGCTATGCGGTGGGCGCCAAGGTGGCGGTGCACGCTTTCCGCCGCGACGAGCTGATGACGTTTGCGGTAATGCTGCAGGGCGACCGCGTGCCAGGTGTCAGCTTGACCCTGCTGCCGGCGCCAAAGAAAGCCGCGGGACCGAAGCGTCCTAGCGCGGCATGATGCAGTTTGTCATGCAGTAGGACAGAAAACCGGCCGTCACTGGCCGGTTTTTTTATTTCTAGCAGCAATTTCTCAAATGCAACTCATCCGCTGAACTGGCGGCTTGCCATCATATTTACCGTAAATGAACTAATTTTTCTTTAACTAAACTAAAATTGCCGAACTGCTTCTTTTAGATCGCGCCAACGTGCAAACCCTCGATCCGCGAACCATCATGCTGATGACGACCCTGATGTGCGGGGCGATGAGCATCGTCATGTTCTCGGTGTATCGCAGTTTCCGGCGCGAGGTGCATGGCCTGGGACATTGGGCGGCCGGTTTGCTGTTGCTGGTGTGCGCGTCCCTGCTGTTCGGCACCCGCGAAGTGCTGCCGCCGGCATTGTCCGTGATCGCGGCCAATGCGGCGCTGGTGGCCGGCATCGGTCTGTCGATGCTGGGCACGGAGACATTCTTTGGCCTGGCGCCCAGCCGCCGAGCCTATCTGCTGATACTTGCCCTGGCCATCGCCGGCAATAGCTGGTGGCTGCTGGTGCACCCTGATTTCTCGGCGCGCGTGGCGGTCTTCTCCCTGCTGGTCTTCCTGTTTTACGCCCGCCAGGCGCAGTTGGTGTGGCGCCATGGCGAGCGCCATTTCTCGAGTTTTTTCTTTGGCGCGCTGATGCTGACGCAGGCGATCGTGGTGCTGGCGCGCGGCGTGTCTGCCTTGCTGCATGGTGGCGCCAGCGTGAACCTGACGGTGGCCGGCACGCCGGCCGGCATCTATCTGGCGGTCGCCAATTTCATGGCGCTGCTGCTGACGGTGGGCTTCATGACGGTGGCGACGCGTCGCCTGCAGCAGATACTGGAGCGCCGCTCGACCCACGATCCGCTGACGCAGGTGCTGAACCGGCGCGGCTTTGGCGACGCCTATGCGCGCGAAATGGGCAATCTGCGGCGCCGCCGTTTGCCGCTGACACTGCTCAGCATCGACCTCGATTACTTCAAATCGATCAATGACCGCTACGGTCACGCGGTGGGAGACCAGGTGCTGGCGCATGTGGCCACTGTCATCGGTGGGGCCTTGCGCGAATCGGATTGCGTGGCGCGTTACGGCGGCGAGGAATTCGTCGTGCTGATGCCGGACATGCCGGTGCAAAGTGCGCTGGGCGTGGCCGAACGCATCCGCACCTTGCTGCGTGAGTCCAGTCATGCGGGACTGCCTTCGTGTACGGTCAGCATCGGTGTCGCTTGCCAGGCATCGGTGGTGGAAGGGCTGGAACAGTTGCTGTCGCGCGCCGATGCGGCCCTGTACCTGGCCAAGGAGCGGGGACGCGACCGCATCGAACTCGATACCGCTGCGCTTACTGTGGACCGGACAATGTCCGCAGCTGGAATCGGTACTGGTCGTTGAACAGAAAGGTTTCGGAAAAATCGAAGGTCTGGGCATGGCGGCGCATCAGGTGTGCCGCTGGCGGAAAGAGCGCCTGCACGCGCCGCACGGCGGCCAGGGCCGCAGCCGATGCTTCGCTGTCGCGCGAACGGTGGACATGCACGCTTTTCAGCTCGCCGTCGGGCCCCACGCTCAGGTCGAGCACGACGATGGCCGGCAGCATGGGCGGCAGGCGTCCGCTGAACGTATATGCAGCGTTGGCCTCCATGATTTGCTGCGCCACCAGTGATTTGTAGGCGTCGATGCTGGCGGCGAGCTGTATCGCGGCGGGCGTGCGAGCGGGCGTAGGTGTGGGCGTGCGCGCCGCTGGCGGGGCCGCAGTCTGGCAAGCCGACAGCAGGCTGGCGGCGGCAAGGACGATTATCGCGTGTCTCATGCCTGCCAGCCTACCATGGTTTAGCTGAACAGGCGTTCCAGCTCCACGCCGGGGTCTGGCGCACGCATGAACGCTTCGCCCACGAGGAAGCTGTGGATGTGCGCGTCGCGCATGCGTTGCACGTCAGCCGTGCTGTGGATGCCCGATTCCGTGATGATCAATCTGTCTTGCGGGATGCGCGGCAAGAGATTGATGGTCGTGTCGAGCGACGTTTCGAAGGTGCGCAGATTGCGGTTGTTGATGCCGATCAGCGCGCTCTTGAGTTTCAGGGCCGCCGTCAGCTCTTCGCCGTCATGGCTTTCGATCAGCACGCCCATGCCCAGTTCGTGGGCGCACGCTTCCATTTCCGCCATCAGGCCATGGTCGAGCGCCGCGACGATCAGGAGGATGCAGTCGGCGCCCATGGCCCGCGCTTCATAGATCTGGTACATGTCGACCATGAAATCCTTGCGCAGCACGGGAATGGCGCAGGCGGCGCGCGCCTGCTGCAGATACTCCACGGATCCCTGGAAGAACTGTTCGTCCGTCAGCACGGACAGGCAAGCCGCGCCATGCGCGGCATAGCTGGCGGCGATATCAGACGGACGGAAGTCGGCGCGGATCACGCCTTTTGACGGCGACGCTTTTTTCACTTCGGCGATGATGCCGGGCTTGCCGGCGGCGATGTGCTGGCGCAGGCTCGCTTCAAAGCCGCGCAGGCCGGCGCGCAGTGCGCTGTCGCTTTCCACGTCGCCGCGCAGGCTGGCCAGGCTGCGGCGGGCTTTGGCCTTGGCCACTTCATCGGCCTTCACGGCCAGGATTTTATCGAGTATGTCGGACATGATGGTCGCTATTCTATAAAGGAGGGCGGTGGCTTACGCTTGCGCCGGGGTGCCCAGCTGCTGCGTGACCTGCACGAATTGATCGAGTTTTGCCAGAGCCGCGCCCGAGCTGACGGCGGCGCGCGCGCGCGCCAGGCCGTCTTCGATCGAGCTGGCCACGCCGGCCGCGTACAGCGCCGTGCCCGCGTTCAGGGCGACGATGTCGGCAGCGGCACCGGGCTCGCCGCGCAGCGCTTCCATCATCTTGGCCTTCGATTCGGCGGCATCGGCCACTTTCAGGTTGCGGCTGGCGATCATCGACATGCCGAAGTCTTCGGGATGGATTTCATATTCGCGGATTTCGCCGTTGACCAGTTCGCCGACGAGGGTAGAGGCACCGAGCGAGACTTCATCCATATTGTCGCGGCCATACACGACGATCGCATGCTGCGCGCCCAGGCGCTGCAGCACGCGCACCTGGATGCCGACCAGGTCGGCATGGAACACGCCCATCAGGATGTTCGGCGCGCCGGCCGGATTCGTCAGCGGACCGAGGATGTTGAAAATCGTGCGCACGCCCAGCTCCTTGCGCACGGGCGCCGCATGCTTCATGGCCGCATGGTGGTTCGGCGCGTACATGAAGCCGATGCCCGTTTGCGCGATCGACTGGGCGATCTGCTCGGGCTGCAGGTTGATGTTGACGCCCAGGGAGTCCAGCACGTCGGCGCTGCCGGACGAGGACGAAACGCTGCGCCCGCCATGCTTGGCGACGCGCGCGCCGGCCGCCGCCGCCACGAACATCGAGGCGGTGGAAATATTGAAGGTGTGCGCGCCGTCGCCGCCCGTGCCGACGATGTCGAGCAGGTTGGTGGTGTCGGCCATGGGTACCTTGGTGGAAAACTCGCGCATCACTTGCGCGGCGGCGGCGATTTCGCCGATGGTTTCCTTTTTCACGCGCAAGCCCATGGTGAGGGCGGCGATCATGGTGGGCGACATTTCGCCGGACATGATCTGGCGGAACAGGTACAGCATTTCGTCGTGAAAGATTTCGCGGTGTTCGATGCAGCGCAGCAGGGCTTCTTGTGGGGTGATCGGCATGATGCTTCCTTCTTCAATGATGGCGCAGGACGACACTGATGGCACGCCGTGGCGTGCGCGGAAAATCAGCGCTCGAGAAAGTTCTTCAGCAGGGCGTGGCCATGCTCCGAGAGGATCGATTCGGGGTGGAACTGCACGCCCTCGATATCGTATTCCCGGTGGCGCACGCCCATGATTTCGCCGTCGTCCGTCCACGCCGTCACTTCCAGGCAGGAAGGCAGCGAGGCGCGTTCGATCGCCAAAGAGTGGTAGCGGATCACTGTGAAGGGGCTGGGCAAGCCGTTGAAAACGCCCACGCCCGTATGCGCGATGAGGGAAGTCTTGCCATGCATGACTTGCTTGGCACGGATGACCTTGCCGCCAAACGCTTCGCCGATGGCCTGGTGGCCCAGGCACACGCCCAGTATCGGCTTCTTGCCGGCGAAGTGCTTGAGCACTTCCACCGAAATGCCCGCCTGTGCCGGCGCTTTCGGGCCGGGCGAGATGCAGATGCGGTCCGGGTTCAGCGCCTCGATCTGTGCGATTGTGATTTCATCGTTGCGGTAGACCCGCACGTCTTCGCCCAACTCGCCGAAATACTGCACGATGTTGTAGGTGAAGGAGTCGTAGTTGTCGATCATCAGCAGCATCTTAAAACCCTCCATCCAGGCCATCTTGCACTTGTTCGGCGGCGCGCAGTACGGCGCGCGCCTTGTTCTCGGTTTCCTGCCATTCCATTTCGGGGATGGAGTCGGCCACGATGCCAGCCGCGGCCTGCACATACAGCATGCCGTCCTTGACCACGCCCGTGCGGATGGCGATCGCCACGTCCATTTCGCCGCCAAACGACAGGTAGCCGCAGGCGCCGCCGTAAATGCCGCGCTTGGTGATTTCCAGTTCGTCGATCACTTCCATGGCGCGCACTTTCGGCGCGCCCGTCAGGGTGCCGGCGGGGAAGGTTGCGCGCAGCACGTCCAGGTTCGACAGGCCATCTTTCAGCTTGCCTTCCACGTTCGAGACGATGTGTTGCACATGCGAGTATTTTTCGATGACCATGCGGTCCGTGACGTGCACGCTGCCCGTCTCGGCGATGCGGCCGATGTCGTTGCGCGCCAGGTCGATCAGCATCACGTGCTCGGCGATCTCCTTCGGATCGGCCAGCAGCTCGGCCGACAGTTCGGCGTCGCGCTCTGGCGTGGCGCCGCGTGGACGGGTGCCGGCAATCGGACGCAAGGTGACTTTCTTGCCGCCGTCCGCCGTCTTCTCGTTGCGCACCAGGATTTCGGGCGAGGCGCCGATGATCTGCATGTCGCCGAAATTATAGAAGTACATATACGGCGACGGATTGAGCGAACGCAAGGCGCGGTACAGTGTCAGCGGCGAATCGACATACGGCTTGCGGATGCGCTGGCCGATCTGTACCTGCATCAGGTCGCCCGCCATCACGTATTCATGCGCCTTGGCGACGGCCTTCAGGTAGTCTTCCTTGGAAAAATCGCGGATGGTTTCCGTGCGCACGGAAGCGCTGGTGACGGGGGCATCGACACCGCGGCGCAGCATCATGCGCAAGTCCTTCAGGCGCTGCTGCGCTTTCGAAAACGATTCGGGCTGCGAGGTGTCGGCGTAGACGATCAGGTAGAGCTTGCCGGACAGGTTATCGATGACGGCCAGTTCTTCCGTCACCATCAGCTGGATGTCGGGCAGCTTCAAGTCATCTTTCGGCGCGCCGCCGGCCAGTTTTTTCTCGATGTGGCGCACGGTGTCGTAGCCGAAGTAGCCGGCCAGGCCGCCGCAGAAGCGCGGCATGCCGGGGCGCAGGGCTACCTTGAAGCGCGACTGGAACTGTTCGATGAAGTCGAGCGGATTGCCTTCGTGTTCTTCGATCACTGTGCCGTTCTTGACGATTTCGGTGCGCTTGCCGTAGCTGCGCAACACGGTCGTGGCGGGCAAGCCGATGAAGGAGTAGCGGCCGAAGCGTTCGCCGCCGACGACGGATTCGAGCAGGAAGGTGTTCTTGCCGCCTTGTTGGGACTGTGCCAGTTTCAGGTACAGGGTGAGCGGGGTTTCCAGGTCGGCGAACGCTTCCGCGATCAGGGGGATGCGGTTGTAGCCTTGCTGGGCCAGCGATTTGAATTCGAGTTCGGTCATGTTTCTCTCCATGCCGTCAGGGTATGAGTGTGCATAGTGCACAAACCCTGCGGTGGGTTATCAAAAAACTTGCCGGGACATGCAATATGCGCAAAATGCGCAAAGGACGCGTGTGCAGCCGGCAGCAATCGTAACGGCTCGGCCCTTAGGCCTGCCAGGATTGCCAGCGTCGCCAAAGCCAGGCCTCAATCGAGCCGGTTTGGGTGACATTGTGTTTTTTGATGAGAAACGTGTTCACGATATGGTGTTGGGTTTGGTCAGTATGCTGGTTAATTTTGCATGCTAATAAAACGGGCTGCTTCGAGCAGTGTCTTTACTATACCATCGGAATCGGTATCGTGTATAGAGTGTCCGTGATTGTAGCCATACGGTACCGTCAGTACGGGGCAAGCCGCAGCCCTGGCCGCTTGTGCGTCATTCGAGGAGTCGCCGATGGCCACCACTTTGGAGGGCGGCAAGTCGAAGTCCGCGCACACTTGCAGCAGCGGCATGGGGTGCGGTTTTTTCTGCGGCAGCGAATCGCCGCCGTAGACGATCTCGAAATACTGGTCCAGGTTTTTCAGTTTCAGCAGGGGCAGAGCGAAGGCGATGGGCTTGTTGGTGACGCAGGCCAGGCGCAAGCCCGCCGCCTTCATCGCCGCCAGTCCCTCTTCCACGTCCGGGTACAGGGTGCTGAACTGGCCGTTGATGGCCAGGTAGTGGCGCTGGTAGCCGTCCATCGCCTGCTCGAAACGCTGTTCCACGCCGGCCGCATCGAAGTCGAGCGCCAGCACGGTGCGGATCAGGTTTTCCGAGCCTTTGCCCACCATCAGTTCGATGGCGTCGGCGCTGATGGGCGCCAGGTCCAGTTCGGCGCGCATGCCGTTGATGGCAACATGAAAATCGGGCACGGTGTCGAGCATCGTGCCATCGAGGTCGATGATGGCGGCGCGCACGCCGGCCAGTACGTGGTCTTTCACCGTGCCCGCTTGCATCAGGCGCCCGCTACTTTGGCCAGCTCGGCGCGCATGGCGTCGATGACGGCCTTGTAGTCCGGCTTGCCGAAGATGGCCGAGCCGGCGACGAAGGTGTCGGCGCCGGCGGCAGCGGCAGCGGCGATGTTGTCGATCTTGATGCCGCCATCGACTTCCAGCATGATGTCACGGCCCGACTCGTCGATCATGCGGCGCGCTTCGGCGATCTTCTTCAGCGCTTGCGGAATGAAGGACTGGCCGCCGAAGCCCGGGTTGACGGACATGATCAGGATGATGTCGATCTTGTCCATCACGTGTTCCAGGTAGTGCAACGGCGTGCCCGGGTTGAATACCAGGCCCGATTTGCAGCCATTGTCGCGGATCAGCTGCAGCGAACGGTCGACGTGATCCGACGCTTCCGGGTGAAAGGTGATGATGTTCGCGCCAGCCTTGGCGAAATCCGGGATAATGCGATCGACAGGCTTGACCATCAGATGCACATCGATGGGTACTTGCACGTGCGGACGGATCGCTTCGCACACCAGCGGGCCGATGGTCAGGTTCGGCACGTAATGGTTATCCATCACGTCGAAGTGGATGATGTCGGCGCCGGCGGTAACGACGTTGCGCACTTCCTCGCCCAGGCGGGCAAAGTCGGCGGACAGGATGCTGGGAGCGATACGGAATGTTGTCATGGTGAAGTAGCCAAAGGATAGAAAATGCGATTTGCGCTATTTTACGCCTGACGCCGCTACCGTGCCTCATTGAAGTACGGTGAAATACAGAATACGCATCGCGCGATGGCCAATGCGGCGCGCGCGACACTCAATATGACTGGCAATGTCTGAATAGGAATGACGATGGCGACTTATGAATTTACGGTAACGGTCAAGACGCAATACCTGCCCGATCAATCGGCACCCGACCAGGGGCGGCACGTGTTCAGCTACACGATCCGCGTCGTCAACACGGGCACGGCTGGCGCGCAACTGATTTCGCGCCACTGGGTCATCACGGATGCGAACAACAAGGTGGAAGAGGTACGCGGCCTGGGCGCCGTCGGCCACCAGCCGCTGCTGCAGCCGGGCGAGCAGTTCGAATACACGAGCGGCACCATGCTGGGCACGCCGCAAGGCTCGATGCATGGCGAATACTTTTGCGTGGCCGAAGACGGCCATCAGTTCGAAGCGCCGATCCCCGAGTTCGTGCTGTCGGTGCCGCGCACCCTGCATTAAGGAAACGCCGGGGGCTTGCCCCCTTATTTCAGTTTTTCGGTGGCGTCCTGTTCTTCACTGAGCTGCTTGCGTGCCGGCGGTGCGGGCTTTTTGCCCGAGTACATGGTCCACCAGACTATAAATGCCAGCAAGAAGAACGCCACCAGCGCCTCTATCATCAAGATCCACATACGCATCCCTATGTTATTTACCCGCAGCCCATTTACCAGCCGTCTGTTTACACGCGGTAGTCTACTCGTTTCAGCCGGTGGCGTCGCGCTTGCGCTTTCCGCCTGCACCACGCCGTCCACGCCACCCGCTGCCTCCAGCGGCAAGGCGCCCGCCATCGCTCCGACCGTCGTCAGGCCGGTGCCGGCCAAGCCTGCCGACGCCAAGGATGCTAAGGATGCCACGGATGCGGCAGCCCCCACCTTCGTGCCCGCCAAGTTCGCCGCCTTGCCTGGCTGGGCCCGCGACGACATGCGCGCCGCCTGGCCCGCCTTCATGGCGTCGTGTGGCGTGCTCGTCAAGCGTCCGGACTGGAAAGAATCGTGCACGATTGCGCGCCAGGTGAATGCGGACAGCGACAAGGCCATCCGCCTGTTTTTCGAGACCTTCTTTGTGCCCAATCAAGTCATCACCGCCGATGGCGCCAATACTGGACTGGTGACCGGTTATTACGAGCCGTTGCTGCACGGCGCGCGCAAGCGCGGCGGTCCATATCAGACACCGCTGTACAAGGTGCCTGACGACCTGGTTTCGGTGGATTTGTCCGGCGTGTATCCGGAATTGAAGAACATGCGCTTGCGTGGCAAGCTGGTCGGCAAGAAGGTGATACCGTACGCGACCCGCGCCGACATCGAGCGCGCCACGTCCGTCACGGGCAAGGAATTGCTGTGGGTGGATGACGAAGTCGAGGCATTCTTCCTGCAAGTGCAGGGCAGCGGCCGGGTACAGCTGACCGATACGCAGGAAACCGTGCGCGTGGCGTACGCGGATCAAAACGGCCATCCGTATAAATCGATCGGCCGCTACCTGGTAGACAAGGGCGAGCTGACCTTGAGTCAGGCATCCGCGCAAGGCATCAAGGCGTGGATCGCCGGCCATCCCACGCGCAAGGATGAATTGTTCAACGCTAATCCCAGCTATGTCTTCTTCAAGGAGGAGCGCTTGCCCGACCCGAAAGTGGGGCCGAAGGGCGCGCTGGGCGTGCCGCTGACGCCGCAGCGCTCGGTAGCCATCGATTCGCGCTTCCTGCCGCTGGGCGCGCCCGTGTTCTTGTCCACCACGCAAGCCAATAGCGAGATCCCCATGCAGCGCCTGGTGATGGCGCAGGATACGGGCGGCGCCATTCGCGGGCCGATCCGTGTCGATTATTTCTTTGGCTTTGGCGCGGAAGCGGCCGAGAATGCGGGCCGCATGAAGCAGAGCGGCGCCGTGTGGGTGTTGTTGCCGAAACAGGCGCCAGCGCGCTAGAGGAGGTGCGCGGCGCCGGCGGGTGATGGCCTGGCGTCAGCTTAGCGCAGAACCATCACTGGCAAGTGCGTGTGGGCCAGCACTTTTTGCGTTTCGCTGCCCACGAACAGCTTGTTCAAGCCCTTGCGGCCATGCGAGGCCATCAGGATGATGTCGCAATGGTAGGTCTGCGCCGCATTGACGATTTCATCGTGCGGGCTCGGTGACACGGCCACCACGCCTTCGAAGGGTACACCGGCAGCGCTTGCCGCTGCGCCGATCTTGTCGATGGCGCGTTGCGAGGCTTCCTGCATCTGTTGTTCATACAGGCTGGCGTCGAGCACGATGCCGCCGTCGGCCATCGGCGAAAACGGGAAGGGCTGCACCACGCTGATGGCGACCAGCTTGGCTTTGTTCAGTTGGGCGAAGGCGAGGGCTGTCTCGGCGGCTTTGTCGGACAACGGCGAGCCGTCGGTGGGAAATAAGATGGTGTTAAACATAGCGTGCTCCTCAAGTGATGTAAGACAGCTTATGGATTTATATCAATTAAAACCTTGATATAAATCAAACCTCACAGGCTTTGGCGTGAATAGTGTCGCCAAGGCAATCTTTTAGCAGTGTATGCCTGTTCATCGCATCAGGTGCGCACGCTACGCAGCGGCGTGCCCCGCACCATGGCGGCTGTCAACAGGATGCTGCCGGCCGCGATGCAGGCCAGTCCATTGCGCACGCCAAAGTGTTCCGCGATCCAGCCGGCGGCCAGCGCGCCCAGCGGCGCCGTCGCCACCGTCAGGAAGCGCATGGTCGACGTCATGCGGCCCAGCATGGGGTCGGGCGTGACTTTCTGGCGCAGGCCCAGATAGGGAATAAAGAACAGCATCACGCCGCAATCGAAAAAGAACATCAATATGGCATACGCCACGGCGCTGGCGGCAGCGCTGCCGAACAGTGCTGCCGGAATCGTTGGCGTCAGGGCAAAGCACACGGAGGTGGATGCCAGGCCGATCAGGATGGTGCGGCCGGCGCCGTAGCGCTTCGTCAATGGCTTGACGATGAAGGCGCTGAGCAAGACGCCGGCGCCGCCCAGCATCTGCGTCATGCCCAGCACGCCAGGACTCATGCCCAGGTCGCGCGTGGCGAACAGCACCGTCAAGGCCATGCTGGCGTAAAACAGGAAGTGCCAGATGCCGGCGCCCCAGGCCAGCGCGCGCAGCAGCGGTTCGCGCCAGACGAACAGCAAGCCGTCGGCGATGTCGCGCAAGGCATGTTTGTCGGATGGGGCGGGGCGCGGGTCGCGCACGCTCATGGCACGCAAATTGAAGACGGAAATCAGATAGCCGCACGCCGTGCACAGGATGGCGACGGGCGCTGACAAGACTTGCACCAGCACGCCGGCCAGGCCGGGACCGATCAGGCGCGAAGCCGATTCGGTGGCGGCAAATTTCGACTGCGCATCGATCAAGCCGTCGCGGCCCACCAGGAAAGTCAGAAACACCTGCTCGGCACCGCCACCGACGACGAAGCCCGTGCCGATAATGAACCCCACTATATATAACCACGGCATGGACAGCACGCCGCACCAGTAAGCCACGGCCACGCTGGCCAGGGCCAGGCCGGACATGCTTTCGCTGAACAGCATGATCGGGTGCTTGCTGCGCCGGTCCAGCAGCACGCCGACGGGCAAGCCGAAGAGGGCGAACGGCAGCGCCTGCAGGGCGACCAGCATGCCCATCTGTTCCGGCGTCGCATGCAATAACAGTACCGCGCACAAGGGCAGGGCCAGCGAGGTGATCTGGGCGCCGAAGCAATTGAGGCCGTTGCTGAACCACAGGCGGCGGAAATTGACGCTGGCGGCGCTGCCGTCGCCGCGCAGGTAATGGGCGCAGTACTGGAAGAGGGAGGAGAAAATATCTTGCTCGATATAAAAATGATCAGACTCACAATAATAGCAGCGCACCTGCCGCGCCGCTGCCGTTAGCCGCTACAATCGTTGCCACCGTGTTCATCCAGAGGAGACTATATGCAATACGAAGACTTGATCATCGATATCCAGGACAAAGTGGCGGTCATCCGCCTGAATCGCCCGAAGGCATTGAATGCCTTGAACGACAACATGATGAATGAGCTGGGCGACGCCTTGCTGAAGTTCGATGCCGACGAGAATATCGGCTGCATCGTGCTCACGGGCAGCGAAAAAGCGTTTGCCGCCGGCGCTGACATCGCCGCCATGGCCGATTACACCTATCCGGACACCTTTACCCAGGGCTACATCAGCCGCAACTGGGAGCATATCTTGCGCGTGCGCAAACCTGTGGTGGGTGCGGTGGCTGGCTATGCGCTCGGTGGCGGCTGCGAACTGGCCATGATGTGCGATTTCCTGATCGCTGCCGACAGTGCCAAATTCGGCCAGCCGGAAATCAAGGTCGGCGTCACGCCAGGCGCGGGCGGTACGCAGCGTTTGCCGCGCGCCATCGGCAAGGCCAAGGCCATGGACCTGTTGCTGACGGCGCGCACCATCGATGCTGCCGAGGCGGAACGTATCGGCCTCGTGTCGCGCGTGGTGCCGGCAGATAAGTTGCTGGAAGAAACCCTGGCTGCCGCCAAGACCATTGCCGCCATGCCGACCTCGGTTGCCATGATGATCAAGGATTGCGTCAACCGCGCCTTTGAAACTACCTTGACGGATGGCGTCGCCTACGAGCGTCGTTTGTTCCAGGCCGCCTTCGGTACGCCTGCGCAAAAAGAAGGCATGCACGCTTTCCTGGAAAAGCGCTTGCCAAACTTCGACGGTCTTTGATATGATTCGCCTCCCCGATGAGACGCACTGGTTTGCGGCACAAAAGGGACGGCCTTCCGGGGCTGGGTAGTAAAAAAGAAGGTTGACGAAATGCTGCAAACGCTTCATACTCTTCCTTCTTCGCAGCTGACAAACACAACGCTTTGTCGATAGCGCGAAAGCAGTAATCGAATACAGTTCTTTAACAATTAACAGTCGATAAGTGTGGGCATTTGATGTAGTGCAGCAGCGATCTTCGGATCGCTGTAAAACTTAAAATATCAAATGTTCACAAGAAATAATGAAATAGGATGCTTCTTCGGAAGTAGTCTGTCAGTTTTTTGAGTGAGCGACCCATCAGCAATGATGGTGCCTGTAAAAGGGCAAAGTAACAGAGATTAAACTGAAGAGTTTGATCCTGGCTCAGATTGAACGCTGGCGGCATGCCTTACACATGCAAGTCGAACGGCAGCACGGAGCTTGCTCTGGTGGCGAGTGGCGAACGGGTGAGTAATAT
>NZ_CP088968.1:1025971-1325346 GCF_021165895.1 Janthinobacterium sp. PLB04
AGTTATGCCTGATGACCATAGCAAGTTGGTCCCACCCCTTCCCATCCCGAACAGGACCGTGAAACAACTTTGCGCCGATGATAGTGCTGCAACCAGTGTGAAAGTAGGTTATCGTCAGGCTTGTTATATAAAAAAACCCCGCGTGTGCGGGGTTTTTTTTCGTCTGCAGCATTCATCGGATCAGATGCCCCAGGTGATGCTTTCATTTTCCGCCTTGGCCGAGCGCAGCATTTCCATCAATGGATAGGCGCGCTGCGAAAAATGCACTTTTTGCGCGCGCGCATGAGCGCCCGTTTCGCCATCTTCCAGGGTTTCCGGGGTATGTGCATCGTGTTCGATGTCGTTTTCCGGATGCAATTTGCTTTCCGCGACTTCTTTTTCCAGCAGGGCCAGGGCATCGCCCGCTTCAGCTGGCGTGATGACGCCGCGCGTGGGGTTCTTGTGCAGGATGTCGAGGATGCGTTGGGCATGTTCCTGGTACATCAGCACTTCTGGGGATGATTTGGATTTGAATGAGATCAACATAAGCGCTTTCTGAAACTTGTTGTTAGTGTCGAAACAATATCACGACTTGAAATGTCGCACAGGCCGTCCGATTGCCCGGATTGCACATTTGCAAGCCGGATAGGGCCATCTGTTGGACACCGCACGTATTTACAAGAGCTTGTTTATCGTGAAAACACCCATTTAAGCGATCGTTAAGTCTCAATCCAGTTTCACGGAGTCCATGAAGGTGTCGATGGTGTCACGCGACAGCTTGCTTTCTTCACCGAGAATGATGACCTGGAAGATGCGTTTGTCCTGCGCCACAAAACGGCCGACCAGCAGGACGGGCTTGCCCTGCTGCGTTCCCGTCGCTTCGATGCTCAGCGAACTGCGTTGATGGTTGCCGGCCGCCATGCTGCTGGCCGCCGACGCCGATTTTTCGCTGCGCACGGTACCGTTGATATTTTTCAACAGGGCCGTCTGCATGGCTGGCAGGGCCGCTTGCGCCTGTTCCACACTGTCGAGCACGGCGCTGCCGATGGCGAAGGTATTGCCATCGACCTCGCTGGCCGTCATGGTCAGGCTGACTTTCTTGCCATCGAGATCGATCTCGCGCGTCAGCACGGCCGGCTTGCCTGGAAACAGGGCCGTGAACTGGGCATCGGGGCTGCGATAGTCGCGCCAGTCGAATTTCGGACTACAGGCAGACAGGACGCCGGCGGCCGCGAGCGTCGCCAGAAAGAGGGCAATTGATGTTTTTTTCATCAGCAGATGGTAGCAGCGCCGTCCATCACGTGCAATCGCGCACGCGTGGGGCTCATTGGCCGCCTTATATTTCACGCAGTACGCGCCGGTACTGGATCGCTTCGGCAACATGCGCCTGCGTGATGGCCGGGCTGTCCGCCAGGTCCGCGATGCTGCGCGCCACGCGCAGTACCCGGTGATAGGTGCGCGCGGACCAGTGCAGGCGCGTCATGGCGCCATGCAGCAACTGTTCGCCATGCGTTTCAAGGCGACAATGCTGCTCGATTTCCATGTTGCTCAGCCGCTGGTTTGATTTTCCCTGTCGCGCCAGCTGCAAGGCATAGGCTGCCGCTACCCGCGTGGCGATCCGCTGCGTGCATTCTCCGGCACCGGCCTGCCGGCCCAGCGCGGCCGGCGGCATGGCGGCCACTTCAATCTGCAGGTCGATACGGTCGAGCAGCGGGCCGGACAGGCGATTGTGATAGCGCAGCACGGCGTCTGGCGTACAGCGGCAACGGCCGGAAGCGTGGCCCAGATAGCCGCACGGGCAGGGATTCATGGCGGCGATCAGTTGAAAGCGGGCAGGAAACTCGGCCTGGCGGGCCGCGCGTGAAATGCTGATCACGCCCGATTCCATGGGCTGTCGCAGCACATCGAGTACCCGCCGCTGGAATTCGGCAATTAGGTGTCGCGAATTGTCTGTCTGTTGAATCGCCATAAGAGTTGAGGTACTGTATTCCTAATAATGAAATTGTAGAGGCCAACATGGTAGCTACGGTTCAACTCAGCTATAAACTAGTAGCAACCAATCCTGATGCTCATTCGTTTGAGTCACTGTGCAAATCTGCGGGGATTGCAAACGTAGTCAACGTAGACCTATCTCGTCGCTTCGCAGATCTAAAGGCGGTGGTCACAATCGTCGACGAGTTTGGGCATCCAGTCTACGTGCCGACAATGTTTCTCCTTGAACATGCTGTCAAAAGCAGGGGAATAACTATCTCAACGGCTAGAACTTACGCAGAAAGCCTCCTTGACTGGCTGCGATTTCTCTCGACGCGAAATGTGCCCATGGAGCAGGCCAGTGAAGAAGACCTCATGCTATATCGAGCGCACTTGGTGCATTGTGAATTACGCGGAAGCGGTGAATGCTACGCGACAGCGACTGTGAATTTACGGGTGACCGTCGCCGCACTTTATCATGAATGGGCATGGCGTATGCAAGTTCTACCAACCCCACTCGGAGAATACTTGGTATCAGGTGACCATCGCTGCTCTCCGCTAGTCCGAGTCATTCGGAGAATCCCTCAGGTCTTAACTACAGAGCAAATTGGTTCCGTGTTTTCTTTAGCCCGAGAACCCTATAAACTAATGTTCCAATGGGGGCTATGCAGTGGGGCGCGTCGAGTCGAAGTCTGTGAGCTTAAGCTATCGAGCCTTCCGACCATAGAGCAGCTTTCCCTGTCTAGCGAAGGTCTGGTAACAATTAGAGCGCAGCGCAAAGGGGGGAAAGAATTACCTATCGTAGTTCCCACCCACCTAGTAGAAAAGACGCACTGGTACTGTTTAACTGATAGAGAGAGCGCGCGACCGGGATCGGAACGGTACGTATTTCTAAATCGAAATGGTGACAAGGTAGGGCAATCTAGTCTCTCAACGGAATTTCGACGTTGTGCGGACTTGGTGGGATTGCGGCACTTCGCTTTGCATTCGCTCAGGCACACATACGCCACCAACGTTCTCGCTGTATTACAAAGCTCCGCTGATCCAATTATCGCCCATAACGCTCCTAAAATTTTGCAGGTTCTGATGGGGCATGCACGTCTGGAGACCACTGAGCTCTACGTGCACCTAGCTCAAACTCAAAATTCAGACGTCGTTGAGGCACTTTCTTATCTTTATGGTGCATCGCAATGAGATCGCCAATTGTTCACACATGGGCCGGCCTACGATTGATCCTGGTTAGCGAAACTGAGACTACGCTCTCAAGTTTTGATTTTTTGAACCTCGGGTTGCATCCTTCAATATCAGAATCTCTTGCAAGATGTTTTATTCCTGTTGCTGGGCACACATCGCTTGAATCACAACGCCAGTCCTGGCGGTCACTTAAAAAGTTCGTAAAACATCGCATAGAGGTTGGTAAGGCGAATGACGCCTATTTTGATAAAGCCGCATTGCAAGATTTCGCTTCCTGGCTCGAAGACTCTAATTTGGCGGGTAGCACGTCTCAATCGCACTACAATTTTATCGAAAGAGCTATCAAATGGTGTTTTAGAAATATACCTGAAGAATTTCCGATGGGGCTGTGTTTGAAAAGCGCACGGTTTAAGCGTGAGATGCCGAAAATTCGATCAGTACTCACAGGTGAAGAGCAAAAGAAAGTGTTAAGCATTTGTTATAGTGAGATAAAAAAGATCGAAGAGCTTTTAATGAAAGGGCAGCGAATATTAAATGGTGAGGCGCTGGATGAGAGCGAGAAAATGCAGAAGAAAGTGTTGCACCAGCTGTTGTGTTCGGAAGATGGGTTTTTTATTCGCCAAAGAGATTGGCGTGGACAACGCGCACATATCGGTAGAGCATTGGCTCAAGTTGGTAGTATTGCCGATCTTTGGAGCATGATCTGGCCAACTCCAAAAAGCGTATTTCCATTTTATCTTGCAATTCAGATTCAAACTAGTGGAAACCCAATGTCAATAGCCGAGCTCTCCGTAGACTGCATTCGTGATCACCCGATCAGAGAAGACTTGGAACGTTTGGTTTGGTATAAGCCAAGGTCTCACGCTGAGCAAAAGGTTGATTTTCCTAAAAGATTTGAAAATTCGGCACCAAATCTTGTGCGTCGATATGCAGAACTTTCGGCGGGCATAAGGAACAGAGCTACATCAAGCTACAAAAACGATCTATTTATCTGTAGTTCGCCTAAGACTCGTAAGGTTCGTGTACCAAGTGTGCAGTCTTTTCACAATTTTTTGAAGGAATTCATAGATAAACATGAGCTTCGTGATTTTGATTTCAAGGATAACCGAATTACTGGTGCAAAGTCACATCACCTGATGGCTCGGAAAATGGAGGCTGCCCGAATTCTTTTAAACCATAAGCGGTTGATGACAACCCAAGGAAGTTACACCTCACTAGAGGATAGAGCATCTGAACATGCTGAAGTTATTCGAAAGTTTCAGGGGATGCTTATTGCGGAAAGTCGAGCTTTTGGAACTGCGTTATCGGTGCGTACGCAACTTAAAAAAACCCCTTCTTCGTGCGATAGTTCGAGTTCGGTATTTGGTTTTAAGTGCAAAGATCCATTCGCTGGAATAGCTCCTACAAGTGCTAAAGGGAAGATGTGTTTGAACTTTACTGGTTGTTCCACTTGTCCCGGGGCGATAATCGTACTCGATGACATTGATAATGTGGCGCATCTGCTTGCCGCTAGAAAAGCACTTTTAGAAACAAAAGCCCAATCGGTTCGATCTGGTTGGCTGAATCGATTTGTTTTGTTATATGCTCCGACCCTTGAAATATTGGAAAAAGAAATACTTCCAGCTATACATCCCGATATTTATATTTTGGCAGAGAAAAGGATAAGTCTCTTTGCCATACCCGTATTGGAGTGACAATGTCTCATCCGTTACTGGTTTCCAACGCGTCGGATAAGGTTTGGACGCTACAGTCATCGCAGTTGTATGAAGGAAAGCCCTTTGTGATTCGATGGGCAAAGCTTTTGCCTGTTGGTTTAGGTAGTAAGCATCAGCGAGCGTACCTAACAAAGAGTGTTAAACAATTTATGCTTTGTACAATCGATGACTCGATCCATGGTCGATACGACGCGTCGACATATTCGTTCAGATTCACTATGCTCTCAACGTTAGTGAAGTGGATGACGATAAATAAAATTTGGCGGATTTCGTCGCTGACTCCTGACGATTTACTGGAATTTTTAAAAAGTCGAAAAGGCCGGCTGCCAGGCGA
This sequence comes from Janthinobacterium sp. PLB04, assembly GCF_021165895.1. NCBI lineage: Bacteria > Pseudomonadati > Pseudomonadota > Betaproteobacteria > Burkholderiales > Oxalobacteraceae > Janthinobacterium > Janthinobacterium sp. PLB04. Next base: position 1,031,165 of record NZ_CP088968.1, read on the forward strand.
GCCGCCAGCGGAAAGTACCTTGCGGCACTGGTTATGCCTCTTTGAACAAATGTGGAGAAATCGAGGTGAATACATTGCTAGTCTTAATTTTGATCCTGCTCCTTTTCATTCTGAAGTCGTTGTTAAGTGTAAACCTTTGGCGTTTAAGCGGTTCAAGGCAATTCCAGAGAAAGCTGCACTAGCATTAATTCATGACGCATTGAATTGGTTAGAGAACGAAGCCGAATTTATCTATCGAACTATATCTCGATACTGGAAAATTTCTCATGAAGTAGGGCTATCAAGGAGGCAACGCGGTAAGCGTGTTAGGCCTCTTTTTGATGAATTACGAGGTGATCAAGAATTCACAAAAATTTGGAAAAAACTAGGAAAAAATCTAAGAGCGCATGAAGCGCTATCGAGAGCGGTCTCCCATACCATGGCAGCCGTAATGATATTGCTGCTTTTTACTGTTGGCATGCGGAACCGTGAGCTATGCCGCCTAGATGTGAATTGTGTTAGGACGAAGATTTCTGAAGATGGTTCAATAGTACAATATTTGAGCGGCATTGCAGCGAAGAAAGGAGGGGCTTTGCGCGAGTGGGCTATTTCCGAACCTCTATCTGAGGGAGTTCGCTTTATCGAGAAAATGTTTTCTTCTATCCGGCAAAGTGAAAATTCCAGACCGCTCTTCGTAAATGGGGCGCCCCTTCGACTTAAACGCGGAACTTTGCGATTCGTTCCCACCAACCTACCTAACCGCATTCGACAGTTTGCTAACGCTCCGTATCGCCAATGGCAGCCGAAGATACAAAGGCTGCACCCTCATGCGTGTCGGAAGACATTCGCGGTATTCGTAACGAAGCGTGATAAGAGTGCGCTAGAACCGCTCGCTTGGCAGTTTGGGCACGCCTATTCAGAGTTTACTGATGGAGTGTATGTTGGATCTGATATCGAATTGACGGAAATGCTGGCCGAGGCTGATCAGGAAGAATTGGTCCGCGCCCTCGAATGCCTTTTGTCAAGCGATCACCTAGCTGGAAAGGCCGGTGCCGCTTTGATTGAGCGACGTGCAGAGTTGATCGGGGCATCAAAGTTTAAAGGCAAGAATGCGATTAAAGCGCTGGTCGGAAAACTGATCGCCCAAGGAGTCGTCATAGCACCGTGTGATTGGGGTTATTGCGTCTATTCGAAGTCGCATTCGGCCTGTGATGGAACAGATAGTGGTCCCAATCCATTGTTACGAGCCCCAGATGTTTGCGCCCGGTGTTCCAACTTTGCTGTAACCACTGAGTATCGAAGGTGGTGGGATGAGAGGGCAAAGCGTGACCAAGCATTTTTGAAAAATTCGTCGTTACCTGAGCAAACAGTGAGCCTTGTGACCAAAAGATTGAGCGTCACGATGAAAGTGCTTCGAGGTTTGCAAACTGGTGCAACTTCACATGCAGCTCTTGATGGAGGTCAAAGTGACGAACGAAGCGAGTGACCGATTAAGTATTGCGCTGCGCGTAAAGGCGGCATTGCATTTGTTAAGAGCGAGTAACCCTTCGGTTCCTGTAAGCGTGAGTGCAGTTTGTCGCTCAGCCGATGTGAGCAGGGCAAACCTTTACGCGAACTATCCTGGGCTTGTTGCTGAAATTCGTCAAACGAAAGCGACGGATTTACCAGGTGAACGAGCGGAAGGAAATTTGCAAGCAAGACTCTCCGATTCGATTGCCGCCAGGAAGGTTCTACAGTCAAAATATGATTCTCTCGTCATGGTTTGCCTGGAGCTGCAAGCGGAAATCCGGAAACTTAGAGCAGCTAATGACTCCAAGGTGAAGGCACGACGTAAATCGATTTGATCTCGGGCGTTTTGCAATTCCAGAACAGACAAAAAACTCTATAGACCAGCTCGATGCAAGACTGCGGAAGGAGTGCAACCTAAGCCGCGTGCGACTCGAATAAGGTTGAGAATGGAGAGATTGCGTTCGCCACGCTCAATCCGCCCTAAGTGACTGCGGTCCAACATCGAGATATGTGCAAGTTCTTCTTGGGATATGTGTTTCTCAAGCCTCATAGCTCGTATTGCCTGTCCTATGGCACTTAAGCTTTCGGTATCCACCTCTGACGACGCATTTCTCATTGCGCCATCGTGTAATCTTCGTGCAAAATAGGCCACGGCATCTACGGCCCATTTTCACTTCATTCACCTGCTGAGATACGCAAAAAAATTGAGTCTAGTCTAATGAGTAATCAAAATTCGACGCACGAAAAAAAGCCTGTCCTCATCCGTATACCTCAACCAATGTACGAACATCTCTTGAATCTTTCTGCTGCTGCTACGCTACTCAATCGACGAAGTATCAGCGTTCCTGCGATAATTCTTACGCTGCTTGAAGAAACGACTAAGAGTAAATCAGTTGGTATTCCCCTCGTCGAAAAAATGTAAGGTTGTCAGTGGAGTCTCGCGCGCGGCGTGCAGATCGTGAATTTGAGCCGCTCATGCGTCCAACAGGCAGCTTCACAGATCGTACCGTCCTCGAACAAGGAATCGAAGCCAGCATAGGCATCCGCTTGTAGCACGCTCTCAAAGTCAGCAAGGTGGGTCTGCGGATGGATGGACGATTGCGTCGCAGTAGCACGCCAGCTCGGTGCATAGATGGCGGATCACATGGAAGCTGGCCGTTGAATGGATCTTCATCTAGCGCCGTTTGCACTTTGGCAGCCAGGCCGTTGAAGCCGGAGCACATGCCAGTGTTGCCGGCAGCGAGCCAGACACGGGGCCGGCTAGCAGGCCGATCATCTTAGAACCCGATCGAGCACCTGCACCAGTGCGGCTGTGTTGGGCTGGCCTTCGATTCGCCCACGGACGTGGCCCAGCTCAAGCACGATCGTGCCGTCGGCAGCTTTGCGCGCGTCAGCTCCTTCAACCGAGTCGACTGTCTCGGTTCCTGAAAATGCGCAGCGCAGCTCGCTCCAACCTAGGAAATACACTACTTCCCAGCGGGCTAATACCATCATTTAGCGATCCGGCCCCGAGCTCAAGACGGCAGGCCATTTATGCCATTTAATAAATAAATGTAAAATATTATGTACATTCATAGAACGGTAGCTCATGAACATCTACGAAGTCGGCAAAGTAGTTCGCGTCCGCCGTCTGGCAGTCGGTTTGACGCAGCAACGTTTAGCGAAGTTGGCCGGTCTGTCGCGCCAGACCGTACAGCAGCTGGAGGCTGGAACCATTAGTGACTTGAGTTTCGGGCGTTTGGTTAATCTGCTGAGGGTGCTTGGACTCAATTTTTCTCCGCCATCGATCGAGGCCAGAGATACAAAGCGAGGCTTGTGGATGGCTGCAAAGAACGCTAGCGTCAGTTATAGGGGCGAGTTCCATAGTGACCAGTTACAGCATGCTTTGGCTACCGGCCGAGTACCGGCTAACCATAAATCCTATTTACTACACTTCCTAGACGAAACGCCCCTACAGGTGGTCGTGATGGCGGTTGAGGAAACCGCCCATCTAGAAGCCGTCTCACCTGCGCGCATTTGGGCATACGTCGCCCAATTGGCCAGTCACCTCGGAAGTGCGCGCAGCGATCTTTGGCTATAGCCGTAGCTGCGGCGACTCGTATTCTAAAACGGGCCTGCTCGTACCTGGTATGTGCGAGTTGTCATCGCGCGGTCCATAAAAAGTTACAAGAAAGCGATGCAACGTCAGAATCAAGGTAAGCATCTCCCTACCCATTCAAAATACTGACGAATAGTTGTTCCGCTAAAGGTAAGAGGCAGCATGAAGGCAAATCGTGCTGCATTGTTCCCCCCCGGGGGAAACTCCATCCGCCTCTTTGAGTCGAATCAACAGCTTATGATCGGTCAACAGCTCCTCGACGTCGGAGTTCGACGTCGAGCGGATGGCCGATCAACGAGTGAATCGCGTTCTTGTTCCACACAAAACTCGCATCCACGTTGATCTGTGCCGGATCCTTGGCGGTGATGGACTTGTCATCCAAGAAGATCACGCCCGAGAGATGCTTCGTAACGTCTCCGGCGGAGATGTTCGATTTGACCTCCTGATTGAATTTGCGAGCGAGATCGACGGAGCCGATGTAGTTGTTGAAGAATTGCCTTCCGAGTTCAGTCTGGAACGTCTCCTTGCCAAACCCAAGGAAGACGCCTTCTCCCGACCATGGAAACATCACATAAGTGATCACCGTCGGCTCGACGCGCGAGAATTTCTTGATGTGGCCGAAAAGAAGCGTGTGGTGCTTCGTCGCGTGTTCTAAGGGCGAATACGAGCTCGCGCTGACGTAGGCCCCTGCGTCCCAGGCGAACTCGTAAGACAGCCCCGGGATAACTTGGCTCCTTAGCTGCGGCGTCCTTGCCTTAGCGTCTACGCCGCTCACGAGCTCTGCCAACAGCTTGGGACGATTCTCACGATATAGCGTGAAGTCGTCGTCGTGATCGTAAGTCGGCACGATTGCCATGCGCGCGATGCCCTTGGCTTGCAGGAACTCGCGAAAGATGCCGTCGAGAATTTGGCCGGTCTTATCCGAGAGATTTTTCGTATCCATCGACACGCCCAGAGCTTTCAAACGCATATCGTGGTTCGTGTTCTGCTTGCCCATTTCCGAGGCGAGCGTGTCCGATGCCGGCAATGTTCGATCCAGCTCAATGTTGCCGGGTCCAGTCTGTGGGACGGCCAGAAAGTAGTCTAGCGCGCACAGCTCTGCATACGCGCCATCCCACTCGTTCCCGGCGACTAGATTCACGGTATGGAGCACGTCTTTGCGAAGGGTCGGATCAGCTTTAGTGGCCGCTTCGATACGCCGCAGTCGGTCTTCGTAGTTGGCTATGAATGCGGCAAACTGATTCGGATTTGCAAGCGCGCCGATTACGTTGTTCGATTCGGTCTTCGTGACATCGAACGTCGCGGATTCCGCTCCGAAAATTGCATCGACAAACGCGGCGTAATTGGATCTGTGTGTCATATGTCCTCTATTGTGGGTGGCAGGCCGCGTCTTAACGCGGCGCGTCGGGCTTGCCGGGCTACCAGATAGCCGCGGTTCGTGGATGGTGCCTCATGGTTGCGGCCTCTCAGAACTCTAGCTCATCTGACAGCACATGACAGGTTAAGTTTGAACTAGCACAAGTAATTGATGCTTATTTAGTTTTTGAGCAGATGAGGCTTTAGGAAATTTTCAATTACCGATATTTCTGCTTTCACTGCAGCATTGAACTTATCGGGATTACCTTCAGAATAGTTGCGATAAAGAATATCCGACTTCTTATCATACAACTCATTGTTAATTTTCCTCGCCTCCTGGGTCGCATCCGGATCGCAAGCAGCAAGGTAAGCATATACCGTAGAAAAAAGATCATGCTGCAGTTCAAACAATCGCTTGAACTTTGTAAGTATCTCCTCTCCCCAAAGAGCTTCCGCTTCTAGGAGCTCCGTGCGGAGATCGTTACGGACGTCAAAAACTTTCTGCCAGCGATTTTGATATGCTCTAGATCGTCCGTAGTGACGTATTTGCGAATCATTCATTTTACCAGCGTCCTCCTCTGGCGGAAAGGGCATCTCAGTGCTGAACATCGCGGAATTTCGCACGCCATCAAACGCCTCACGCAATCTATACGTGCACTTTAAAATTCGACGTGCAAGGTCGTATTCCGCACCACCTTTAAGCTGACGGTTCCAAGTAGTAAGACCTTTACTCGCAATTCTCGCGGCATAGAAAGCTATCCCCGCCATTGCTAAATCCTTACCAATTGTAAAATAAGGTACAACAGACGATATATTTAGTGTAACCCATTCCATCAGTTTCTCCCCATCACTCTAGCGTACGGTTGGCCAGACGGTATATCTTTGCCACTCCAAGGATCTAGTGTACGCCAGAGACTGCCAACGGTCATATGGAAATTATTAACTCAGCTATTCTGAATATCGTCAGAATCTTTCAACGTCTAGTTGGCAGGCTGCATAGGCTGGTAGGTTAAAATTATTCAATATTGGAAATTATTTTTTTAAGTAATTGATTTTAAAGATGAATTCAGTATTGGGCATTAGGTTTGTGATTCCTGTTGTCGTGGGTTCGAGCCCCATCAGCCACCCCACAGAATGAGTAGGAAAATCAAAGGGTTACATGCTTCGGCTTGTAACCCTTTTTTTGCATTTTCCAACGGTTTTTCTTATTTTCCAACACGATCAAATTTCAGCGCTCCCACTGCGCAGGGCCAGTTCGGTCGGCGGCCGCTTTTTCCAGGTCCGCTTGAGAGGTGATCACTGAAACCTCTGTTTCTCCGTCAAGTGGCACAAGTACTCGTCCAGGACGCTGATCTGCCACAATCTCCGCGCCCCAAGCCATCGCCACATGAGCCTTGGTCATGGGGTTGATTTCAAATCCACGGACCCGCAGGTGGTGCGTTTTTACCTGTGGTCGCTGCGTCAGACCGCCACCTATCGCAACCTGGGCTGCGCTGCCATGTTTACCTACTTGACCGGGTTTCGAGCTGCAGAAGTTCGGCCGTTCCATATCTCCGGCAAGACAAAGGAAGGCGTGCTTGTCACCAGCGCCAAGCGCAAGAAAGGCCAGGCCGAGGTGATGAAGTTGCGGGAATGGTCAACTAGGTTGCGCGTAGTAGTAGCGCGCGCCGAGCAAACACACTCGGTTCCGCGCCAGTACCTATTCGCCAATTCCAAAGGCCAGGCGTACACGCGGTCAGGAATGGGATCGGTGTGGCAGGATGCCATGTTCGAGTGGATCGCTTCGTTCGACGCCGAGGCAGCAGCCGCACTCGCTCGCAAACGGGCTGCCGAACTGGAATACATCCTGGCGTATAAGAAGGGACTGAAAGTAGCGAAGTACGAGGCGGACTACCGGCTGGCAGACCACGCGCAGTATTTTTCACTGCAGGACATCCGGCCAGCTGCGATAACGACCAAACTCAGCAATCGCAATGCCGATGCATACGATTTTGCGGCCCATGCAAATCCAAGCACAACACACAAGCACTACGATCGGAGGAAAATAAAGAAGGCTGGCGCTACCGAGTGAACGTTCTCATCAAGCTCGAGAATCGCCTCCCTCTCCAGCCGCACACCTAATGATCCCAACTCGCTTTTTATCTTAGTTTTCCTTGTTTCAGTTCGGAGCTGGTACAAACAAAGTACAGCCCCTTTAACCCAGAAATAGAGTCGTTAAGTTCGCCTATACCGTAATCGGCTAGACTATCGTAGTAATCCTCATCCGTCGACGGGAAGTGTTTTTCAGGGCCGTGAACAAGAGACTGATACACATTGTCTGCCTCGGATAAGCCATCAAGCGCAATCACGCATTTCGAATAAAGACTCTCATCTAGCCCTGCAATCTCTACTAAGTACTTCAATAAGGTTTCCCTCTGGATACCAAGTAACACTCCCCCCTGGTAAGAACCTTTGAAATCTGTAAGAGTAAACGAGTAACCGCCAGCTTCCCTTTTTGATAGTGAAAGACGAGCAGCGTCCACGGCAACACCAACCTCCTTCATTTCTATCATGGCATCGCGCAACATGTCTATCGCATGGTAATTAAGCTGACAATCCCGTGCCAAAACTTTCTTCAGCGCAAGAACCTTCCGTGCATCGGTTGACTTACGGCGCCTCCCTTCAACATACTCCCTCACTAAAAATATTAGGATCGCGACTAAAGCAGTGGCCGGCAAAAAATTATCGAAGCTGGGAAAGCCAGCAAGAATATTACTTAAAAAATTCATATTGGAAGAAGTGTAAGCTCACAGCAATCTCGCGAGTTGAAGTGTTTCTAGGACTTGGTTCGGCATCGCTCTCCAATGAACAGACTCCGGCGTGGCCATCAGGATGGCATCTTACCAATGTTAGATGTATGCAAAATTTAATGTCTTTGAGATACGTCGCATTTCAATAGACTGGCAGCGATTCACATCAAGCCGCTTGCCGTTTCCTTAATCTTGCATCGACTCATCATTTGGCCTTGTCTGCATTTGTTGTTTCAGATCACGCCTCAACGTCGCAGTACTGAGTTTTGACTGCAGTATGCACGTACCGATAGCTATGCATTGGGCAAAAATGTACATCCCAGCTGTTAGAATCACAAGTGTCCTCGCGACGCCATCAAAAGAGTATGTTTTAAACGGCAGTCCATGCGTTGCTGTCCAGTAAATACTAAGTAAGCTGGTACAGATCCCGACAATTGATCCAAAGGCATCTGCCCGAATCTTCTTCAGTCGTTTGCTGTGCTCCGCATGTAGAGAATCAGTGTGCCCATGTTTTAGGCATCCGTATAGGGTTCTGGCAGTTAGTAGAATCTTGGCTTGAGCTAAATCAACTGCATTCATCGTGGGTACTTTCATGGGGTTCCGCTGGTGCACGGAATGTGAAAAAGGCTTAGTCTAAACACGTTCAGACCATTGCACTTCTGACACTTCCAATGGCTATCCTTTTCAATCTCTCGTCGCTGAACAAACGCGATGTGGCCACATTGTTTATTTGCACAATGTATCTCTTCCTCGTGAGGCTCTATCTGGACTCGACCGTCTGAGAGGCGAGTTAACGTATAGCTTGCTTTACAGTCGAAACAATTACAGTCCAAAGTGTCTATCTTTCCAGGCATCCTCTTGCGGATTGGTTTTTTGCACACCCCGCAATCAAACCTAGCAAAATTACCAAGAGTGATATTAAAAACAGGTGATGCCAGAACTTCGCCCAGAGCGGTTGCGATCACTTCACAACGTTTGCGCATCTTAACGTAATCGATTGGGGAACCCATATGCTTCATCGACGAAACATGTAGAAAGCTGCCTAACGCGTCATAGTGAATTTTAATCGTTCTGAGGTTGAAAACGCTCTCCGAACCCATGCTTGTCATGGTCACCGGTCGTTCTCCAAGCTCCGGCTCCGAACCAAAACTTAGTGTGCTATCTATGTCTGCCGTTGGATCAAGCTCCAAGAGTACTAGCATAATCTTCTTCGGCTGCCATGTTGCATACTCCTGTGGGGGGAATTCATCTTTGTATGCTAATGCTCTGTCGTAAGTTACAGATTCAATGGTCATACGTAATTCAAGTGCCGCATACTTAAGGCGCTGATCATCATTACTCGATAGCTCGGCGAGAGCTGATTTCAACGAAATCCTCGCCATAGATCTGTAAATACTCATGAAATCCTGCTTTGGTAGAGGTGTGACTGCCTAGTTTGTATCGGTAAGTATTGTAAGAAAAAATGGAGCTAAGTCCGGAATACCATAATACTGGAGTTCGCTACCCGACAAGAAGTAATCCGTGGACTGGTGGCTACTCTGCTCTTAGTCCAATTCCGTCAGGAGCTGTAGCGGCTTGCACACGTCCACCTACGTCAAAAAACCAAGAAAATTTCCAACGGCCCGGCTGCAGCCCGCATAGGCTGGTGAGTTAGATTTACAATCCATTGGAAGAATTAATTGTTAAGCATCTGATTTTAAAGGAAAAATCAATGTTAAACGCTAGGTTTGTGATTCCTGTTGTCATGGGTTCGAGCCCCATTAGCCCCCCCCACAGAATAAGCAGAAAAATCAAAGGGTTAGGTGCTTCGGCTTGCAACTTTTTTCTTTTCTATAAGACTCAAGCCTCCTATTAACCGCGGTGTAACCCAATTCGATAAATACTTGCGGCCTTATTGTGCGGTCGCCACGAACGCTGACATGAGCAGGCTACGGCATTCTTGTGGGCCAATGCGGCATTGATTTTCTGCAAGATGTGCGTAGATACACTATCGAGCTGCGTGACTTGCGTATGCGTATGGGCACGTCCAACTCGGCCGCCCTCTATGGGAGAGCGTAGATTTCATCTTCTGTCGAGTGACGAAACGTTAGATGAACGCCAAGTCATTGGAAATTAGCAGTGATGAGCTTGGGGCTATTTGTACCTCCCGACAGGCTGCTATTATTGCAACCTCTCAATTCCGATGCAAATGCTGAGCAAGCCTCCTATGCCTTTCACCTACTCACCAGAGAATCCCGCGCAGATAGACCGACGTGTTCGAATCATTGAAGGCCACGGCCGGGGTAGCGAAGTGCTGATCGGCAGTTTGCGAGAGCGCCAGTGCTACGTCTTGCTTGGCGAACCAGGCAGTGGAAAGTCAACCGTGTTGATGCAGGAAGCGTACGCGACCGCTGGAGTATGCATGACGGTGCGTGATTTTCTTGTTACTCCGCCGACATTTCCCGACACTGCGGTCTACCTGGATGCATTGGACGAATATCGCTCGGACGGCAGCAGCACTGATCGTGTTTGCACTTTGGCAGCAGCTATGGTCAGCGCAAAGATCGCGCGCTGGCGTCTAAGCTGTCGCGCCGAAGATTGGCGTTTACCAGGACGCGACCTTCGTTGGTCATGACTGGGGTGCAATGGTCGTTTGGGGGCTGACCCTGCTCTATCCGGACCGCGTAAACAAAGTGATAAATCTGAGCCTGCCTTACCAGGAGCGTGGCGCAAGACCCTGGATCGAGGTCCTTGAGCAAATCTTGGGCAGCGACTATTACTTTGTCCATTTCAATCGAAAGCCGGGTGTCGCGGACGCCATATTGGACGACAATACCTTCCGGTTCCTGCGCAACCTGTACCGGAAAAACGTGCCACTTAAAGAACCCGAGCCGGGCATGGCAATGATCAATCTGGCCAGAGCAGAAACTCCACTCGGCGAGCCTTTGATGAGCGACAGCGACTTAGCCGTTTTCGTCTCGGCCTTCGAAAAAACTGGGTTCACGGGCAGTATTAACTGGTACAGGAATCTCGACCGCAACTGGCACCTATTGGCGGAAGTGGACCCAGTCATCCATCAACCTACGCTCATGATTTATGGGGACCGTGATGTGGTTCTCAAATCAGAAAGACTGGCAGAGTTCGTGCCCAATGTGGACGTGATAAGTTTGGATTGCGGTCACTGGATCCAGCAGGAAAAGCCGGAAGAAATCAACCAGGCGATATTGAATTGGCTGGCACGGCAGAGTTCAACCTGATCGTAGGGCCGGTTCAAGGGCATGTACGCTCTCCGGCCCGGCCGGAGGGCAGGATGGCACGCCGAAAGCTATCAGTGAGCGGTACGCCTTTAAGCGCACGAATTCTATCTCTGAGGAAATCTACGAACGCAGCACGAGTCAAACTGCCTGCGGCGTAAGCCTCTAGCGAGTTCTCCAGTCGCTCAAGAATCGAAAGATTCGACACGAAATGTCCTTCAATCGCCTGTTGGCGTAAATTACGTTTGACCGTCCGCTTTTGGCCGGTTGCCGTCGTTGGCAGGTACCGCCCCAAAGCAGACACTTTCCAGAGTCAACAGAATAGCTCGGGACATGGGAGCCCTAGCAACCAATTTCATCTGGCCGACGAATTCGAATACGTGTCCCTGCGCAAGCCTGTGGCTGCAGATCTGCGGGATGATTGCATGACAAAGTAATACTAACGACTCTTCAGTTACTCTGAAATACTTCCGGGAAAATCACAGCGCCGGTTTCATTGCCGTAAACAGCTTGACCGTCGCGTTGTAATACGCTGAACTCAATCCTTCGTAGCGCATGCCGATTCGTTCACATACGCCGATAGACGCAATATTTTCAGGATAGGTGACGGCGACCACTCGTTCAAGACCTTCACCGAATGCATGCTGTAGTAGTGCTGCCGCACTTTCGGATGCAAAGCCCTTGCCCCATGCTTTTGGGTGAAGATGCCATCCAATTTCTGTGTCGTCGGGTGAGCATGATGCATTGTTTTCGAATGAAAATGGAATCGGCTTTAAAAATACGGTACCAAGCAAGGCTCCTGATTCTTTGGATGTGATGGCCCAGAAACCGTTGATCTCATGCCGCAGACTTTGCCACTGAAGGATTTTTTCCTCAGCCTCTGCTCGGCGTGCCAGAACTCGAGGGGAGAATCCGATGAAGCGTTGGACCTCCCATCGAGAGTACATGTCGAAAACGAACTCTACATCATCTAGCGTCCATGGACGTAGTATGAGCCGATCGGTGGTATGTGATTTCATAAGGTATTTCTTCTAACTGAAGCGTATCTGATTGTTGGCTGGTAGTGCTGTGCCTGTTGCACAGCCAACAACGGAAAAAACCGTCTCTGCTATTTCATGTGGCGAGCTCCCGGCGCATTCAATCACCGTGTCATCCACATTTGCATCGCGAAGAATTAAATCGAGCTCAAGGCTTCGTTGCAGATGCCATTGAAGCGCTTTCGAGTCGTTCTGATGCCGTACCTGCAAGCGCCGCAGTATCACTTCGGATGGGGCCATGAGCCGACAGATGAAGAGCGACTTGCCTCGCAGGGCTGCACGGTAACGCGCCGCGCTATTTACGCTCTCAATGACCCCGGCTATCACCAGGTATTGCGCCCCTGCACGTTCAAAGTTAGCGGCAAGTGCTGCCAAGTTCAATAGCTCAATTTCCAGGTTGAACGGATCGCGTGCCGACGCGGGCCAGTACTGCCGAATACTGTCTAAATCAATGACTGCATGGGGCGTGCTGCGCGCGGCAAGGCATGCCCCCAAGTGTTCGGCAATGGTTGATTTCCCCACACCAACGGTACCGTTGAGGAAAATTGATTTCATATTTTCTTTTCTAAAAATTAATACGTGACTGATGCCTAACCATTAGGACGCCAAGCGCGCGCCCCATAAGTGCTGACTAGCATCAAGAAGAAACTCATCTTGATAGTGGCCTGCAGTTAAAGATAGACCGATTGGAACTCCATCGACCTGGGCCAGCGGGAGGGTTATTTCTGGCAATCTGGCAATACCCGCGAAGGACGTAACGGCCATGGTCCGGTCGTAATAGTCGAGAACGGCGGGAAGGTTGTCGCCAGTTAATGTGCCCTTCTTCGGTGCCAATACTGGTACGGTGGGGTAACAGAAAACATCGCCCGGCTTAGTGAAAGCAGCGATTCGGGTAAAGAGGTTCTCGCACAGGTTCAAGCCGTCACTCAGGGTACTGCGATCATAGTCTTCGACATTCCGATATCCAGCCTGGAAATTTGGTCCTAGTTCGGGTTGATTTGCACGAATCCAGCCACCTATCGCATTGCCCACCTCTACCGTCTGCAGAACGCGTAGCGCTTTCTTGTTGCATGACATCAAGTCCAGGTCCAGCCCTGTTATGTCGCGCAGCGTAATCGAAGAAACGGTGATGTCAGTGCGGTTGCGTAGGTAAGCAAGATGTTCAGATAGCGCAGCTTGGATAGCAGGATCGGCCAGCTTAAAGGCATCTTCCAATAGATACACATTTTTAACAGTTGGGGATATTGCATTTTGGCTGCGAAGAAGCACGCGCATTGCTTTGCGCAGAATGGGTAGACTTCGAGCCATTACACCGACGGTACTTACACTCGGTGCAAAAGGAAGCACGCCGGCTTCGGAAATGCGGTGTAAACTTGGACGCATCCCAAATACTCCGCAAAGGCTGGCTGGAACTCGAATAGATCCACCGCAGTCAGTACCAAGTGCAAAATCCACCAGCTCGCAGGCGACCGCTGATGCCGAACCACTAGATGAGCCCCCAGGAATTCGATCAGGTGCACGCGGATTCAATGGGGTGCCAAAGAAGTGGCTCTCCCCATCCAGGCTGTAGGTGAATTCATCGGCCACGGTTTTTCCGACGCAGTGAGCGCCGACCGCCAACAACTGTTCAACACAAACCGCGTGAAATGCTGAAGGCGGATGTACATCACGCCACGGTTTACTGCCATATGAGGTCAGGCGGTCACAGATGTCGATGTTATCTTTGACCGCGAATCGCAAGCCGTCCAAAGTGCCAGGCGCATAGGGCTTAAGTTCAAATTCTTCCACAAAGGCGCCGCTGGCTTGAAACTGACTTTTGTCATAGCCGTCCTGAACACACGAAAATGCGGCGGGTACACGTTGATTCATAGGGTGTTTTTAGTCTGAGAAAAGTCTACGAAAACAGGCGCTGTCAATTGGAGCGTGACGACGTCTAGCAAGGGTACTGATCACCGAGAACAAGGTGGTAGTAGGCACCGGATTCCCAACGCTTGTCACCGATAGTCCGTTTTTTGCATTGCACTATCCCTGGGGATCGTAGTTAATTGCTGATAATTGCCCCCGAGGAGCGCTGACCAACCTCTGTGCCTCGCGAAGACCCGAGATGTAGGCCCCGTCAACATAGCCGAAACGTTGCATAGAAGTTGCCTCGCCGGCGAAGAGAACACGACCTACGGGTTCGCTTAGCGACCGCAAATCCTCAATTGTAGAAACGGGAGACAAATGTGTATACGCGCCGCGACTACAAGGATCTCCAGACCAATTGGTCTGATGGACGGCCGTAGGTTTCGGTACTTCACAAGCAAAGGCGGTAGCGAGTGCCGCTAAAGCCATCGCGAGCGTTGCATCGGGGCTGAAGTTAGCTAATGCAAGGGCTGGCGGCCCTGCGATGTGCGCGACCAAGGTCGGTCGACCGGCGGTGGAGGTTACATCAATCCAGTACGGGAAAACTGGGTGATCCCGAATGAATACACCACTGGGACTAGCATTTCCAATTTTCCAAAATGCCTGCTCGAATTGGAGAATAAGTTTTTCGAATGCCCCAAAACCCAGCTGCTCGATAGCTCTCTTTTTTGCCACTGGCAATTCCGGCGAAAAACGGATGCAACCAGCCTTCAGGACTCCCAGCGGCACGCTGATCACCACATGCGATCCCCGTTCTACGCGCCCGTCGGTACAGCGTACTGTAACGCCCTCAGTGGTTTGCTGCACCTCACTTACGAGCGCGTCGCAGTATATTTCCAAACCATCGGCAAGACGGGAAAGCATTTTTCCATAACCGCCCACGATACAGTTATCTTCCCCGCTGAACCCTGCATCCAAGGCGTAATTGGCAATGGAAATATCTTCTGCATGACAAGCTAAATCAGCCTGAAACCCCGTGTATACAACAAAGCGCACCCACGCCTGTAGAGATGGATCGGTGATTGAGCGTAGTCGCAATTCGAGTAGTTCGGCGACGTTTTGTGTGGGCACATATTTAAACGCCAACTGCGTCAGTTCCGTCTCAATCTCATCGGCAAGCTGCATAACACGATCACGCTCCAGCGTATCTAACACTTCCCCGTGCAAGCCTGCCAGCCGCATCTCCGAAAAGATGTCGCTCAGGGCAAACCGGCGTTGTTCGATAGAAAGAAACTTGGCCAGGTCGGTCAAAGGATTACCGATCGGTGCATGAATCCAGGCGCCCCCCGCCTCTACACTTGCACCCAGGGCGGGCAGCGTGCGCGTACGCCCACCGATCTGCGAGCGCCCTTCCAACACCACCACTTCCACACCGCAAGTTTGCAGTGAATTAGCGGCAGCAATACCCGAAAACCCTGCTCCCACGATAATCACCCGAGTGACGGGATCTTGAACTTTCGCCACAAATTCTTGTCCAATTGGCTCAAAAATGCGTCTATTAATGTCTAAATTTAAATAGTTGATAATAGTATTCCCATTTCAAAAGTACCATTAAAATTAATTGCTTTCTTACAGTTCTGCTCCAGTCGTGGCGCACAGTGTCTTTATCGCGTTCCTTGCTGGCGTTGCAGCTGGCCAGGCTGGCAAGTCGATGCGGATGCTGTGCTCCACAGCCAATGCCAATGTTATGGCGCTGGTGTCAGTCACGCCGCTATCCCGCGGCTGATCTGGACTTGACCACACCGAATATTGCTATTGTTTCCATAAAATCAGATAGCTTGCCGCTGCTTGTGCGGCGCTGCTGCGTTGCTCAACGAGTACGTAGCGTGGCGCGCCGTCAACGGACAAGCGGAATGCCTGAAGCCGGGTAGTGATGCCTATTTCCGTCAATCCGTCCCTCCCCAGCATGCGGTCCACTTCGGTGGCAGTGTAGGCAGTTGTCACGCCCGAGCCACCAGGCTGATGCGTGGTGCGCCACAGCAAGTTGCCCGCGCTGTCGAAGCGCAGACTTTCGCTGGCCGTGTCGTCTGCACAGTCGTCGAAACTGCTGCCGAATCGTTGCTCCGCCAAAGCAGCTGCTGTACTCACTACTTCGGCGACGGCGGCCACCAGTATATGAGTGGCTTTGCGGTTATCCTTTCCTCCTAAGCCAGACATGCACAACATGGCTGCATAAGGCAAATGCTTCGCCTGCGGATGGTGGTACGCAGTAACTCCCCCGTTTAGGCCAGCCCCCCAACTTGCCCGGCCATCGGCCGCTATCGTCAGGCTGCCACGCGGCGAAATCGTTGCTGGTGTACCTGTTGGTGCAATGCTAATACTGCCCGTGCCAGGTAGCAGCTTGGGCGCGTCATGTGTGTACACCAGGTAAGGAATGGTGGATGGGGGCATGGTTGCATCGACGCTGCCGCCGCAGGCGGACAACAGGGCGACGAGTGACGCTGGGAGCATGGCCCATGCGGCGCGGCGAGGCGGCATCATGCCTCGCCTTCCAGGATGAAATCGACTGCAGCGAGTGCATGTAGTTGGGTGCTGTCGAGCAGGGGCAGGTCGCTGTGTTCCTGCTGTAGCAGCAAGCTGATTTCCGTGCAGCCGAGGACGACGGCTTGTGCGCCGCGCGCGGCTAGCGCATCGATAGCGCGCAGGAAGACGGCACGTGAGCAAGTTCGCACAATGCCGGCGCACAGTTCGGTATAAATGATGTCGTGCAAGGCAGTTTGCTGTGCCTCGGATGGTACGAGCACTTCCAGGCCATGCCGTTCCAGCCGATCGCGCAGAAAGCGTTCCTGCATGGTGAACGAGGTGCCGAGCAGGCCGACCGTACACAATCCTAGCGCCTGTGCCGCGCTGCCAACGGGATCGGCAATGTGCAGGAATGGCAATGGCGATGCCGAAGCGATTTCGTCGGCGAGCACATGCATTGTGTTGGTGCACAGCACGATGCCGTCGGCGCCCCCCGCATGCAGACATAACGTCGCATCGCGCAGGATGGTACTGGCATCTTGCCAGCGGCCTGCATGCTGTGCTTGCGCGACTGGGCCGAAATCAACGCTGTATAGCAATACGGGCGCAGAGCGAAGCGGCCCCAGGCGGGCGCGTACGCCCTGGTTAATGATGCGGTAATATTCTGCACTGGATTCCCAGCTCATGCCGCCGATCAATCCGATTGTTCGCATATGCTTTCCTGTCGCGTGTGGTAGATGTACTGCTGTGAGCCCGGCTAGTATCTCCATTACCAACATTTTGATCTATCAGGAAATTTCACATGGCACGGCCACTTATCAAGGAGAGTACAGGCGGAGCAATGCCTGTCGTCACACACGCAGCAGGCGGACTGTGCCTGCAGCTTTTGCCGGGCGCACCTTACAGCGCGCGCGACCCCGTGCAGTCACAAAGCATGGGCGTGTCGCTGCAGCGTCAGCGGGGCGTGCATGCGATAGGTTCCGACAGGCGCGTCGATTTCGATACATGGCCTGGCGTGCTCGCTTGCACACCAGCCGGGATTGATGTTTTTTCCGAATCTGCGCAGGGTGGCGAATATTTGGTCCTACGCTGGCGTGGCGCCGTGTTGACCGACGTGCCGGAGGCAGATGCGAAAGGGGGGCGCGTGGAAATGGCCGGGCATCGGCAGGCCCTCACTCTGGCGCTACGCCTGCGGCGGCTAATGCTGGCTACAGAGGCTGATCCACTGGCACTGGAACACGAGGCGTTGGCATTTCTGTCGCTGCGGCAGGTATACCGAGACGCACCCCGACGCACGGCGCGGGCCGACATGACGCGGGTACTGGAGCGGATCGCTTGCCAGTTCGGGCAGGGACTGACCCTAGAACAGCTGGCTGCTGATGAAGGCTTGCCGGTCCTGCGCTTCCTGCGCGACTTTAGTCGGGCGACAGGCATGACGCCGCATGCCTACATTGTGGAAACGCGCATGCAGGCGGTGCGGAGCATGCTACAAGAGGTGGATCGGCCGCTGGCGGACATTGCCTGCGCCAGTGGCTTTGCACATCAGTCGCACATGGGTAGTGCAATGCGCGCCGCCCTGGGCATGACACCAAGCCAGTATCGCCATATGTTAGGGACTTAAATATCTGGAAGTTGTTCGCACACCGCCTATAGCGCGAACTCGTCCCGATACTGTGTAGCCACGACTGACAGAGTGAAGGGATCGCTCGCCATGTCAGACATGGGCAGCGAGATATCAAACTGGTAGACCGCACCCGGAAATGAAGAGCTGGCCGGAGGCCTATTCGCATCAAACCCGTCAGTGATTAGACCTTTGAACCACCACAGCGATCTTCACTCGGTAGCGGTAGGTAAGAACAAGGGCGATGTCAGCTATCGCCCCGAAGCAGACATAGATCTGACGCATTCGACATATGCCACCGCAGCCGATTAAGCGTCGTGATAAACAACGCCGTATGTGTCGAACATAGCTCCAGCTAGCTCGACCATGCTTAAGCCGCTGCGCTCCCAAAAAAACAGAAAGTATTCCAACTTGTCGTAAGGTGCTTCAGCGTCCATGCCGTGCAGCGCACAAATCGTGGTTCTGATACGCAACACCTCAGGGTCATCCGACATATCGCGTCCTCGGATGGTCTCCCAAAGCCTCACCCGGACAGCTAAGGCCTCGCTATCCGTTGCCGCGCCCTCAAGATATCGTTTAGCAGCCAAAACAGAAGACTGCGCGGTAACGGGTAGACATTCGATCACCCGAGCCAGGGCGTTAACCATAAAGCATTGAGCATCACCGTGCTCTACCGGATCATCCAGATCAACGGTGGATGAAATAACATCAAAAGGATCACGGTGAGACATGCTGACTTTCTGAGTAAAGCTTAATTGGTCAATTGCCGACTGTCCGCTTCTGGCAGGTTGCCGTCGTTGGCAGGTTCCGCCCCAAAGCGGACGGAAAACACAGGCCAGGTAACAGCCATTAATGTGTTCCAGGCACGAGATTCGAGCATTCGGCACCAAGCTGATATGCCGACAAGTTTTCAAATGTTGTCGATGCAATCTCACGCATGGCTTCAATGGTAAAGAAACCTTGATGTCCGGTAACAAGAACGTTCGGGAACGTCATTAGGCGCTGAAAAACATCATCCGTAATGATGTCGTCGGAGCGATCTTCGAAGAAGAGATTGCTTTCTTGTTCGTACACGTCAATCGCCAAAGCCCCCAATTGGCGCGACTTTAGCGCATCGATTACTGCCTGCGTATCGATGAGAGCACCACGCGACGTATTGATCAACATGGCCCCCTCTTTCATCAGATCTAGCGTATCTGCATTTATCAAGTGATGGGTATCAAGAGTGAGTGGACAGTGCAGTGAGACCATGTCCGATTCAGCAAGAAGGTCAGATAATGCGACCATCTCACCAATGGCCTCAAACTCTGGAGACGGATAGGGATCAAATCCCAGTAAACGGCAGCCAAAACCATTAAAAATCTTGGCTGTCGCCAAGCCAATTTTTCCTGTACCGATGATGCCAACGGTCTTCCCATGCAGATTGCTCCCAAGGAGACCATCAAGTGCAAAATTGCCTTCGCGTACCCGCGCATATGCGCGGTGAGTTCGGCGATTCAATGTAAGAGTGAGTGCCAAAGCATGCTCAGCCACTGCCTCCGGAGAATATGCCGGTACGCGCGCGACGAAAAAGTCCAAATGCCGTGCGGCTTCCGTGTCGAGATTATTGAAACCTGCACAACGCAGCAATATCGCGCGCACGCCAATGTGAGCAAGAGCATGCAATACTTCCGCGTCAAGCACATCGTTTACAAAAACGCAGATTGCCTTGCAACCTTGAGCAAGAGCCACTGACTGCAGTGACAAGGATTCAGTGTGAAAACGCATCTCCACGGCATCACGAGCATCACGTTGATCTGCTTTCTCATTGAGAAAACGGCGATCATATGGTTGGGAGCTGAATACAGCGATTTTCATCTTAAATATCCTTTGCACGAACGCACTTTGTAAATGGTAAAAATGACTACACAGAAGATTACTCCTTTCCCAACTGTATGACCACGCAATTGGGCACCTTACGGCGAAGACCACCGGCTAGAGAAAAAGGAACCTGCTGCTTGAATCGTGCGACACTACAATAGGTTTTATTTCATTCCGGGTGAATATCGTCACTTTGGAAATATTTCAACTCCAAGGCCGTACCTAAGCAAACCCGTTCATCTTGTAAAGCAGCTCTTGCGACGCCCTCACGAAGCCCCGCATCTATCAGTACAAGAAGTGCGAACTCCAGTCCATGCATTTTTTTCAAATGCACCCCAGCGGCAATTAGTCGTAACGTTTTTTCAGTGGCATTATCGAACATAGCAGCCTCCCCATAGCGCTAGAATGCAATAGGAGAGGGTCCAGGTATTGATCCGTATCAAGCAAGGGCCAAAAGCTCGCTTTACTTGGCACCGCCTATAGAGGAATTACATGCGACGCAAAGCTGCAGTACACGTTCCAAAGGCACTGTTAACTGGTGCAAAGCCAACAGCTGCGGTGTACGTCCGCATGTCTACAGACAATCAAAATCATTCTGTCTCACATCAGCTACATTGCATTTCCGACTACGCGGAGCGCCATGGCATAGATATCATTAGGACATATGCCGACGAGGGCAGGAGTGGGCTCGATTTTTCTTCACGCCCGGGCCTGCGTTGCCTGATCGAGGACGTACAGAGTGGCGTAGCGCCATTTCAATCGATTCTTGCCTATGACATTAGCCGCTGGGGACGGTTCCAAGACCTAGACGAAAGCGCCTACTACGAATACATATGCCGGCGCGCAGGGGTCGCCATCGTCTATTGTGCGGAAGATTTCGAGAATAACGGATCTTCGATTTCGTCCATAATTAAGAGCGTAAAGCGTGCCATGGCTGCCGAGTACAGCAGAGAACTCTCGTCCAAGGTTTTTGCAGCGCAATGTCGGTTTGTAGAAATGGGGTTTAAACAAGGTGGGCGAGCGGGATTTGGATTGCGCCGAATTCCAATCAGCGCAAGCGGCAAAGCCAAGCCGGCACTGGGATTTGGCGAGAGAAAGAGCCATCCTACAGACCGTGTACTCCTCGTCCCTGGCCCAAGCGATGAACTTGAGATTCTTCGAGGGGTCTACGACTGGTACGTACTGGAGAAGCTGAGTGAAAGCGAAATTGCTTTCTTACTGAATGCAATGGAGGCGCCTCGCGAATGTGGGCGCGCTTGGACTCGCGACTGCGTTCGGGACGTGCTTACAAATGAAAAATACATAGGCAACATCATCTACAACAGAGCATCATTTAAGCTCCGAAAGCGACACATCGAAAATCCAACGTCGATGTGGATACAAAGAATCGGTGTCTTCCCTCCCCTCATTCCAGTTACCCTTTTCCGTAAAGCGCAGCAAGAGCGCAAACGTCGTCTCGCTCCGATTCCAAAAGAAGAGCTCTTGGCAATGCTACGCAAGTTATATGAGAAACATGGAAAGGTGACAACCACGCTAATAGATCAGGACGATACACTTCCCGGCGCGCAGATGTTCGCTTATTACTTTGGCACCATGCTAGAGGCCTACACCCTCGCAGGGCTTCCCCCGACCAACATTTGCAAGTTTATAGCTACGCGCGCGGTTGTCAGCAATGTTCGGGCAGCTACGCATGAGCAAATCAAGGCATTGATAATCGGTGCGGGCGTCGGGTTGGAGAAAGGCCCGTCCCGAAATACCTTTTTGCTGAACGGGGAAACATTACTAAAAATAGCTATCGCGCGTTGTCTTTATGAGAAAACGGCCCTCCCCCGCTGGCGCGTGCGCATGGATGAAGAGTCAAGGTGTGACTTCGTGCTCGCAGTACTTCTTGATCTTCAAAACCAGAAGGCAGATTCATACTACCTATTTCCAAAGGCAGACTTCTTGAAGGTGCAAATTACATTGACAGAAGCAAACATGTCCACGTTAAGGCAGTACAAGCATGCCTCCCTTGATGCGATGTTTGGAGCTGGGCATAAAACTACTCGCTGAACAACTGCTAGGAAACTTCGCGTACGGCATTAAGTTTCGAGGATACGAATGAGGCTTAGCTGATCACCAACGTCCACAAACCATACTGCCTGCCAGCGCTGCGTGCGCTGCGCCTGCACCGATTCTGGCACGCACCAGGGTGGATACACGCGCAGCGCGCGCTTGCCGCCCTGGCCGGTACGCGACATCACGCCGCGCTCGATCAGCACGGCGCGAGAAAAGATAAAAAAGCCGTGCCGCGCGCCGTTGCTGACGGCGATGATGACGACATCAACGGGGTCCGCTTCGTCCAGCGGGGCGATCTCGGCGTCGGGATGGGGGCGCTTCCAGACGGTGACGAACTGGCCGGTTTTCGTCGGCGTGGTTTTCGCTACGCGCAAGACTAGGCGCTTGCCCTCCAGTTCGGCGCGGCAGGCACCGTACTCCGCACTTTCAGCTTCCGGCACGGGCGCTTTCGGCAAGCCCAGGAAGGCCCAGGGGCTGACCTTCATTGCGTGCTGAACTCGGCTGCGGCCTTGGCCGCCCAAAGCGCTTCGGCGTGGCTGGCGAACGGGCTGTCGTAGCCGTCGACCTTGCCGTCTTCATCGACAAAATACAGCCACCAGCCGTCGGCCTGTTCGCGGATGGCCGTGTGGCCAGGTGCGCAATGAATTTCGACGGACTGGCCGGCGGCCAGGGTGGCGATGCAGATGCCGCGGTGAATAATATGCTCACGTGTCATGGGAAAATACTTCATACAAAAAAATTAATGACCATAGTTTAGCCGCGCCGGCCGCTCCTGGCCAGTGCGCTACACTGTTCTTTCAAACGGAGGACAACATGGCATCACAACAAGGTACGGTGGATTTTCTGCTTGACCAGATGGCGCGCGCGGGTAGCCTCAGCGCGAAAAAGATGTTTGGCGAGTACGGTGTGTATTGCGATGGCAAAATGTTCGCCATCGTCGCAGACGACCGTCTTTTCATCAAGCCAACGGAGGCTGGCCGGGCTTGGATCAGCAAACTCGGCACCCTACAGGAGGCGCCTCCCTACCCGCAGGCCAAGCCGTACTATTTAATCAGCGGTGAACTATGGGATGAACGAGAATGGCTAGTACAGCTTGCACAGCGCACCACGGCGGAACTGCCACTACCAAAACCCAAATCTCAGCGAAAGCCAAAGTTAGACTCTCGTTAGCGTCAATGTCCGCTTTTGGCCGAAAGCGGAAGTTCATCCCGACTAGTGTAGCGCAGCAAGAATCGGTGGTCTCTGCTACTTACGGCTAGTCGTCGCAGCAATTTCCAAAACGTCGCACCTATTTCGGGAAGTCACAGCAGGACTTGAGCGTAGGACCGAAGGGCAGGTACGTCTTCAATTTTTAGCGGCTAAGGAAAGACGCTAGGCGTTGGCTTGGGCCAGCACCGTTTTCAGCATTTCCATCACAAAGCGCTGTTTCTGCTTGGGCAGCTCGCTGATGCGCTCCAACTGCGACATGGGACCACGCTTGCCGCGAGCGGTGTGGCTGCAAGCCATCGGCCTGTTGCGCGAGTCCGGCCATGAACACTTCAATGGCTCGCTGGTGGTGCCGGTGACCTATACTTAATTGTAAATCCTTTCGTGGTGGCAGCTGCGTGCTGGCTGGCGTCGAGTTCATACACATGATCTGTAAGGATCAATTCACGATCGCGGGATCGGCGATCATGTTGGCTGCCGATCGAATTTACGCTCTCGCGCCATAAGTCCGTCCAATGTAATGGCCGGCTGCCGCTCCTGCGCTCGATCCGTCTCGCTACCGAACCTTCAAACCTTTTACTGTAGTACCTTTCAATATGCCTGAGCCACTGACTCTGGCATTTTTTGTTCTTTTAACTCGTCTGTTGCGTAATTGTCGAAGTGGTAATTTGAGAGAATGTCAGTTTGTCATCAAGGGTATATTGAACAAATGCACTCATAAGTGCAGCGGTGCGGATGGTGCCACTCCAGTCGTGCCAGGTATTTCCTTCTCCTAACCACAAAACTATTGGAGGAATGAATGCGTCTCGCTATTCGAGGAATAGGTTCGATAGTTTTGCTCACTAGTCTTACCGGATGCGCAGCCTTTTATAACGTAAAGGACGATAAAACAGCACAGGGCGCTAGCAAAGCGTTCAATGATGCGGAAATTGGCAAGGCGCTCGTCGCGGAACGGGTGGCCCTGGTAAAGAACCAAGCGGTGAGGCAAGGGATTGTAAGTCGAGCCCAGATTGCCTTACGTGACGCCAGACTTGCTCAGATGATCGACGCGACAACTGCGGACGATTCTTGGGGTTACTTGGCGTCGGAGACGTTAGAGCGGATCGCTTTGATTTCCGGGAAAATCGACTTTAAAAAGCCTGCCGAGTGTTCGCCCGAAGTAAAAGAGGGGGAGTCCAAAGTGAAAAAACCTAAAAAGGCCGACAAGAAACAACTGAACAAATCTGAGATGGTCGTTCAGCTTGGGTTGGCCCGGAGGGTGCTGGAAACGACTTCTGCCAATACGAATGGGGCGCGCAGTACGATTGCCGTAAAGTTTGCGGAGATGACCGATGCGCCTGCCCTTACCTGCATTAAGGGTAAACCCGTTGAAGTACCGGAATTTCTGAAGAACGACGGTGTCACGGGGCCACTGATCGAGCGGTTCAATACGGAGTGTGCGGCTGCTGTGCGTGCCGCTGAATGCGTTGCGAACTGGAGTACAGGCTCTAGCGGTTTGCTATTTGACGTCAATGCCCAACTCGATGCGATTGACAACGCGAAGCTGGTGGTTGCTGCTGACGTAAACAACAAGCGTAGGCAGTACAAAAATTTGCTCGCTTCGGTGCCTGAACCTCTGCCGGGCGCCGCAGAGAAGTGGGCCAATAAGTTGGAGGCCGCGCTGAAGGATCTGGATAAGATACCGTTCTCATCTTCCAACGAAACGGTTAACAACAACCCGGTCCTTGAGCGAATTGCTGAGACCGGTCGTCTGACCGCGCTGCAGGAGAAGCAGGAGCTGCTGGAGGCATATATTGAGGCGCTGAAGGGCCAGACATCAAGTACTCCCTCAATCGGTGAGCACAGGGTGGCGCTTGTCGCGAATCTCGTCAATCGCGCGACCGGGCAGCCAAATCCTCCTACCGCAGGGATTCTCATGGAGGCAGAGTTCACCAGGCAGCAGCTCGCAGCAGCTGAGAAACGCATCGAACGCGCGGCACAGACTGAAGCCATTCTCAGGAACCAGCGGAACCACTACCTCGATGAGTTGGAGTTCCTGCTCGACAGCCAGGCCTCTGTCAAAGCTGCAACTCCCGATTGCACCGAAGCCCCCCTTTTTGCCAGCATTTCCAGCGGCGTGAAAAATCGTTGCAGTACGCATGCCTCAAGTGCAGCGCTTTCCTTTGCCGCTGCAATCACAGCAGGCAGGATCCCAGCTGAACAAAGCGAGTACCTTATCATTGACCAGGTTGAATTGGCCGCGCTGGATGAATCTGAAGCAGCGCTATTGCAAACGGAAGGGGTCATCAAAGCTGCGATCACGCAGATCGTCGCACTGAACGCCAGCGGAATAAAGCTAGAAGATCTGGCCGCATTGTCCCAGGCTCTCAGCCTTCCCATCATCGCTGCGCGCGTGAAGTGAGGAAATGCCATGAAAAATCTGACTTCTGTGGGGTTGCTCTCATCCTTCCTTCTGGGAGGCTGCGGATCGCTTGAAAGGGACATGGACGAAGCCCGTAAGAACACTAAAGAGATCGGCCTGCTCATGCAATCCGTTCAGAAAAGCACGGCTACATTCCAGAAGCAACGTGACGCTCTTGCTGTGGCCACCAAGGTTCAACGGGACAATTTGGAGTCAGTAGCCATGCAACAGGAAAGCGATGCGTACCGGGCAGCAGCGACCTGGAATGTTGCTGGCCAGGCCGACCGCAAGCATTCGTTCGATGCATTGAGGGAGGAATCGAGCAACCTGCTGTCCCGGATCGAAGCGAAGCGCGCGCGTGAGGTCGCGCAGGAAGCAGAAGTGCGTGCAACTAAGAGTGCCGTCTCATTCCAAAGCGCCAAGCTCAACGAAACAGCCATAGCACTTGTTGAACTGGGCGAGGCTCGAAGTGCAAAGGACAAGGCTGGGTTTTACTTTGCTTACATGACAGAGGTTCGTAAATTGATCGAGAAAGATAGCGAAGCGGCAGCACAGAAGCAGGCCGATTCGGCCAAAACCCTCAACGAGACTGTGAAGGATAAAAAATGAGCGATAAAGACAAGGTGGGCGGAGACTTTCTCACGACTCCAGACTTACCCGATGGTACTCCACCGATGCCAACGAGCGAAGGCAGCCTGTACTTAGTTGGGTTGCTCAGCAAGCAGAATGGACTAAACGTGGCACGGGATGCTCTTATTGCGCGGGCGGGCGAGGCTGGCGCCAGTGAGACTGCTTACATAAAAATCCAACTGGGGCAGATCCAATCAGATTACCTAAAGCTCAGTGCGTGGATTAACGCTTACGTGGCCAAGAGCACGCGGTATAAAACCATTACGCCGGACGGACTCGCTGCGATCCGCAAGATCATTGAGCAATTGCAGGCCGTGGTCGCCAAAAAGGAAACCGCGCAAGATATTATCAAGTTGGTGACCAAGCTGCTTAACGAATGGGACGGTAAGCCTGCGGCACCAACTGCGGTGCTAGGTGGAGCGGGAACACCAGCTGCCAAACCGTGCGCATAGTGAGTGCACGAACGGATGGACGTTGGCTAGGTGTGGGGTGTCGGACGGCGCATTAGCGCCAAGGTGCGCGCCATGGGTGTTAACACCGTGCAGGACTTGAAGGACGCTCCGCCCAGCACCATGCGGGCGCACTTCGGCGTCGTGCTGGAGTGCACGTGCAACGAGCTGCGCGGAATTTCTTGCCTGGAGCTGGAAGAGGTGGCGCCTTCACGCAAGGAGATCGTGTCGTCGCGCTCCTTCGGTGCCATGGTCATGACGGTGCACTGCTGGTACCTGTTCTTGAATTACTATTTGACGAGCCTCGAAGTGGTTGAAGAAAGCACTCTCCTAAGCAGTGCTATTTTTTATATGATGTTTCCACATAGAAAAACAAGGTGCTCGTATCGATTTTTGAGTGGGCAACTTCGTGGTCGTTCTGAAATTTTTTGCACAGGACAGGCAGGTGAAATAAGACCTAACAGGCATTTCATCGAGAAACAGCACACCGCAGTGGGCCAGCGAGATTTCTCCCGGGCGCGGCACGTTGCCGCCACCCACCAGTGCCACGCCGGATGCTGTCTGATGCGGGGAGCGATAGGGCCGCCGTTTCCAGTGTTCCACCTTGAAGTGGCCGCCCAGCGAATGCACGGCAGCCGATTCCAGCGCTTCTGCATCGCTCATGGGCGGCAGCACGCCGGGAAAGCGGCTGGCCAGCATGGTCTTGCCTGCGCCTGGCGGCCCCACCATCAAGACGTTGTGACCGCCCGCTGCCGCCACTTCCAGTGCCCGCCGCGCCTGCTGCTGCCCCTGCACATCGGCAAAGTCGGGATACGGAAAAGCGTGCGCTGCCAGCACGGGCTGGTGGCGTTGCAGGGCGGTCTGGCTGGCGTGCGCGGCAAAATGCGCGCAGACCTCGAGCAGGCTGTGGGCGGGATAGATGCAGGCATCGCCGACGAGAGCGGCCTCGTCCGCGTTCGCCTGCGGCAGGATGAAGGCGCGTGGCGCGCCCGACTGGCTGCGTTGCATGGCAAAGGTCATGGCCAGGGCGCCGCGGATGGGACGCAACTGGCCTGAGAGCGACAGTTCGCCCGCGAATTCATAGTGATGTAATTGATCGCCCGGCAACTGGCCGGAGGCGGCCAGGATGCCCAGTGCAATGGGCAAGTCGAAGCGGCCCGATTCCTTGGGCAAGTCTGCTGGCGCCAGATTGGCCGTGATGCGCCGGGCCGGCATTTCAAAGCCGCAGTTTTGCAACGCGGCACGAACACGGTCGCGCGATTCCTTCACTTCCGTATCCGGCAAGCCGACAATCGTAAACGAAGGCAAGCCGTTGGCAAGGTGGACTTCGACACTTACCTCGGGCGCCTCCATGCCGGCCAGGGCGCGGCTTTTCAGGACGGCCAGGCTCATCAGACTCCCCTGTAGCGCGGGCGCGGGCAGGATCAGTCTAGCGTTAGAAACGCCGTCAGGCTTGAGGTATGCCAGCAAGTCCGTCAATAACGGACCCTGCCGGCCGCACTTTACGCCTTGGTGTCGTTCAGGCGCGTTTCCAGTTCGATCAGGCGCAATTCCAGTGCGTCCAGTTTGGCGCGGGTCTTGGCCAGTACTTGCGCCTGGATATCGAATTCCTCGCGCGTGACGAGATCGAGGCGGGCGAAGCCCTGGGTCATCATCGACTTCACGTTTTTCTCGATATCCTTGGCCGGCGAGTTTTCGATGGCTTGATGGATCTTGCCTTGCAAATCGTTAAAGAAGGTATTCATGTCCATGGTCAGTCCTTTTATGGTGCGGCCTGTGCATCGCACCATTGCGGTGCACAGCGGCGTTAATCTGGTGCGAATCTGGGCAAATTCACAATGCTTTAGCAGCCCGTACCCGCATGCCCAGAGGCTTGCAGGGTATGTATGGCCGGAAACGCACCTGTCAAGGTGGCAATGGAGCTGGCACGTATTCTGCTAAAGAAGGTATGAACGCTTTGTGATCTCCAGCCAAGATTTTAAACCTCAACCGCTTTAAAAGTTCAATAAAAGGGAATCGCCATGAAGAATCTGTCCAAGAACATGACTTTAGCTGCAGCGTTGACGCTGGCCATGACCGCCATGTGCGGCAGCGCCATGGCCCAGGATGCAGTGGCGGCGCCTGCTGCGGTCGAAGCCGTGCCTGATAACGTGGTGAGCTATAACGTGGCGCTGACCAGCGACTACCGTTACCGTGGCCTGTCGCAAAGCCGCTTGAAACCGGCCATCAGCGGCGGCGCCGACTATACCCATAACCCGACGGGCCTGTATGTGGGCACCTGGTTGTCGAGTATCAAATGGATCAAGGATGGCGGCGGCGACACCAATCTGGAATGGGATATCTACGGCGGCAAGCGGGGCGAGATCAGCAAGGATTTTACCTATGACGTGGGCGGCCTGTACTATTTCTATCCCTCGAATGGACTGAGCACCAATGCCAACACCTTCGAGCTGTACGGCCAACTCGGCTATGGCCCGATGTATGTCAAATACTCGCATTCGACGACGAATCTGTTCGGTGTCGCCGACAGCAAGAACAGCGGCTACCTCGACGTGGGTGCCAACGTCGAGGTGCACGACGGTTACATCTTGAATTTGCACGCCGGGCGTCAGAAGGTCGAGCACAACGATTCTCTCAGCTACAGCGATTACAAGATTGGCGTGACCAAGGACTTCGGCGTGGCGACCGTTTCCCTGGCAGCCGTCAAGGCCAATAACGTATCGCTGGCTCCGAACGGCAAGAATCTGGCGAAATCCGGTCTCGTGCTGACCGTGTCCAAAACCTTTTAAGCGAGACTGCCATGAAAATGATTACTGCAATCATTAAACCGTTCAAACTGGACGAAGTACGCGAAGCTTTGTCGGCTATCAATGTGCAAGGCATTACCGTCACGGAAGTCAAAGGCTTCGGCCGCCAAAAAGGCCACACGGAACTCTACCGTGGCGCCGAGTATGTCGTTGATTTCTTGCCAAAGACCAAGATCGAAGCGGCCGTCGATGACGCCATTGTCGACCAGGCCATCGAAGCGATCGAAGGTGCCGCGCGTACCGGTAAAATCGGTGATGGCAAGATTTTCGTCTACAACCTGGAACAGGTCATCCGCATCCGTACCGGTGAAACCGGCAACGAAGCGCTCTAAGGGGAATATTGATGCATAAAAATATAACAAAATTGCTAGCTGGGATAGCCTGCCTGTGTGCGTTTGGCATTGCCACGCCAAGCTTTGCCGATGCGCCCGCCAAGACGGAGGCGGCCACAACCACGGCCGTCGCCGCTCCCGCCGTCACGCCGGTTCCTGACGCAGCGCCTGCCGCCGCCGCTCCGGCCCCGGCGGCTGCCGCGCCAGCCGCCGCGCCCGTCGCCAACAAGGGCGACACCAGTTTCATGATGATCAGCACCTTGCTGGTGATCTTGATGACGATCCCCGGCCTGGCCCTGTTCTACGGTGGGCTGGTGCGCTCGAAAAACATGCTGTCGGTGCTGATGCAGGTGTTCATGGTGTTCGCGCTGGTCATCGTGCTGTGGTGTATCTACGGCTACTCGATCGCCTTCACGGAAAAAACCGCCTTCTTCGGTGGCTTCGACCGCCTGTTCCTGAATGGTATCTGGGATCCGGCCAAGGGTACGTTTGCCGCCGCCGCCACCTTCAGCAAGGGCGTGGTCATTCCCGAGTTCGTCTTCGTTGCTTTCCAGGGCACGTTTGCCGCCATCACCTGCGCACTGATCGTCGGCGCCTTTGCCGAGCGTGCCAAGTTTTCCGCCGTGCTGGCCTTCGTCGTGCTGTGGTTCACGTTCGCCTACCTGCCGGCAGCCCACATGGTGTGGTTCTGGACCGGGCCTGACCTGATCACCAGCGCCGCCACCTCGGCCAGCGAAGCCCTGAAAGCGGGCTGGATCTGGCAAAAAGGCGCGCTGGACTTCGCCGGCGGCACCGTGGTGCACATCAATGCCGCTGTCGCCGGCCTGGTGGGCGCCATCATGATCGGCAAACGCGTCGGCTACGGCCGCGAATCGATGGCACCGCACTCGCTGACGATGACCATGATCGGCGCGTCGCTGCTGTGGGTGGGCTGGTTCGGTTTCAATGCCGGCTCCTCGATGGAAGCGGGCGACGTGGCTGCCCTGGCCTTCGTCAACACCTTGCTGGCAACGGCCGCCGCCACCCTGTCGTGGGTGTTTGGCGAGTGGATCAGCAAAGGCAAGCCTTCCATGCTTGGTGGCGCGTCCGGCGCCGTGGCCGGCCTGGTGGCGATCACCCCGGCGGCCGGCTTTGTCGGCCCGATGGGCGGCCTGGTCATCGGCTTGCTGGCCGGTGTCGTCTGCCTGTGGGGCGTGAATGGCCTGAAACGCCTGATCGGCGCGGACGATTCGCTCGACGTGTTCGGCGTGCATGGCGTGGGCGGTATCCTCGGTGCCTTGCTGACGGGTGTGTTTGCTGCGCCACAACTGGGCGGCCAGGGCGTATTCGACTATGTCACCAACAAGATGTCGGCGGATCCGTACTCGATCGGCCACCAGGTGTGGGTGCAGGCGCAAGCGGTCGGCACCACCATCCTCTGGTCGGCCATCGTCTCCGTCATCGCCTATAAACTGGTCGACATCGTCATCGGCCTGCGCGTACCGGAAGAAGAAGAGCGCGAAGGCCTCGATATCACCAGCCACGGCGAGCAAGCGTATCATGGCTAAATAGGCATTATCTGGCATGCCAGCGCCCCGGCGCGGCATGTCCGGCTGGAAAAGGCACCTCATTGAGGTGCCTTTTTTTCGTTGTGGGAATGTAAAAGGTCTTTAAAACAAGGCTTTTGCCCCGATTTGGGGTACTTACACGGTAATATAGTCGGCAGTTCTGTGTGCTTTTTTGAATACTGCACATAATTTAAGGATGTAACTATGGTTCCCCATCTCGTCACGGCCCTGACCGGACCGCTGCTCGACCTCGAAAAAAAGATTCTGGCCGCGACGCCGGCCATTGAGCGCTGGTTTCGCATGGAGTGGCAAGAACACACGCCGCCCTTCTATTGCTCGGTAGACTTGCGTAACGCCGGCTACAAGCTGGCGCCCGTCGATACCAATCTGTTCCCAGGCGGTTTCCATAACCTGGCCACGGAAATGCTGCCCTTGTCCGTGCAGGCGGCCATGGCCGCCATCGACAAGTATTGCCCGGACGCCCGCAACCTGCTGATCGTGCCGGAATTGCACAACACTACGCCGCAGTACCTGCAAAACGTGGCGCGCCTGATGCAAATCTTCCGCCAGACGGGGCTGCACGTGCGTTTCGGCTCCTGGTCGCCCGACATTACCCAGCCGACACCCTTGGCGTTGCCAGATGGCAACATGCTCGTCATCGAGCCGCTCGTGCGCCTGAACAATGGCCGCCGCCTGGGCTTGAAGGATTTCGACCCGTGCACGATTCTGCTGAATAACGACTTGTCGGACGGCATCCCCGATATCTTGCAAAATATTCATGAGCAAAGCCTGCTGCCGCCCTTGCACGCGGGCTGGGCCTTGCGCCGCAAGAGCAACCACTACACGGCTTACGATGAAGTGGTGAAAAAATTCGGCAAGATGATC
Organism: Janthinobacterium sp. PLB04; assembly: GCF_021165895.1. NCBI lineage: Bacteria > Pseudomonadati > Pseudomonadota > Betaproteobacteria > Burkholderiales > Oxalobacteraceae > Janthinobacterium > Janthinobacterium sp. PLB04. The sequence goes on from NZ_CP088968.1 coordinate 1,063,330, forward strand.
GATGTCGATCCGTGGATGCTCAACCCCTTCCACGCCAAGTGCAGCGACGTCAACTTCCAGGAAGGCGAGGGCGAAGATGCGCTGGCCGCCAGCGTCGACGTGCTGCTGGCCAAGATCCGCAAGAAATACAAGGAATACGGCATCAAGGAAAAGCCTTTCGTCATCGTCAAGCCCGATGCGGGCACGTATGGCACGGGCATCATGACGGTGCGCGACGCCAGCGAAGTGCGCGACCTGTCGCGCAAGCAGCGTGACAAGATGTCCATCGTCAAGGATGGCAAAGTCGTCACCGACGTGATCATCCAGGAAGGCGTGCCGACCTTTGAAAGCATCAAGGATGCCGTGGCCGAGCCGGTCGTCTACATGATCGACCGCTACGTGGTGGGCGGTTTCTACCGCGTACATGCTGAGCGTGGCGTGGACCAGAACCTGAACGCGCCCGGTTCGCAGTACGTGCCGCTGGCATTTGCCCAGCAGCATGCCGTGCCAGACTTGAAGGCCAAGCCGGGCACGGCCGCGCCGAACCGCTTCTATGTGTATGGCGTGGTGGCGCGCCTGGCCTTGCTGGCCGCATCGCTGGAAATGGAACGCACGGACCCGAATCCCGAGGTGTATTGATCCACCAATGAGGCTTGCCGGGCGCGGCGACTACCGCGCTTGGCGATCTCGGCTAGAATCAAGCATTCCTTATCCAGGCTCCCCCGATTGGACGCACCATGAAAATTGCATTCCTTGCCGACCCGCTGGCAGGCTTCAAGACTTACAAAGATTCCACTTTCGCCATGATGCGCGAGGCGGCCAAACGCGGCCACGCCGTGTACGCCTTCGAACAGAAGGACATGGCGCTGGAAGAGGGCATCGTCACGGCACGGGTACAGCACATCGAGCTGACGGGCGACGAACACGACTGGTACAAGGTGGTCTCCACCGAGGAAGTACGCCTGTCGGCCCTGGATGCCATCATCGAGCGCAAGGATCCGCCGTTCGACATGGAATACGTGTACGGCACGTATCTGCTGGAGCTGGCGGAAAAGCAGGGCGCCTGCGTCTTCAACAAGCCGTCCGCCATCCGCGACAACAATGAAAAACTGGCCATCGCCCAGTTTTCCGAATTCACCTCGCCGACCCTGGTGACGTCGAACGAAGCGCGCCTGCGCGCCTTCCACGCCAAGCACCAGGACGTCATCTTCAAGCCGCTCGACGGCATGGGCGGCACGGGCATCTTCCGCGTCAAGGCCGATGGCCTGAACCTGGGCGCCATCATCGAGACCCTGAGCGAGAACGGCGCGCAAACCATCATGGCGCAGCGGTTTATCCCCGACATCGACAAGGGCGACAAGCGCATCCTCGTCATCGGCGGCAAGCCGGTGCCATTTTCGCTGGCGCGCATCCCGCAGGCGGGCGAAGTGCGGGGCAACCTGGCCGCCGGCGGCACGGGCGTAGCGCAGCCATTGACGGCGCGCGACCTGGAAATCGCTGAAAAGCTGGGTCCGATCCTGGCCGCGCGCGGCCTGATGCTGGTAGGATTGGACGTGATCGGCGACTATCTGACGGAAGTCAATGTCACCAGCCCGACCTGCTTCCAGGAAATCATGCAGCAGACGGGTTTTGACGTGGCTGCCATGTTTGTCGACGCCGTCGAGCATGGCGTTGCGCAAACGCAGCAGCGCTAGAAAGTGGAATGGCTATGGTAGGGATTTTGCTCATGACACATGCACCGCTGGGACAGGCATTCATCGCCGCTTGCGCGCATGTGTTTCGCGGGCCAACGGAACGTTTTGAAGCCATCGACGTCGTCGCCGACCAGGACCTGGCGGAAGTGCAGAAGCTGGCGTCGGACGCCATCTGCCGCCTCGATGACGGCTCCGGCGTGCTGGTGATTACCGACGTGAAGGGCGGCACGCCGTCGAACTGCTGCAACAAGCTGGCCGATGCGGGTCGGGTGGAAGTCATCGCCGGCATCAGCCTGCCGATGCTGCTGCGCGCCATCACGTATCGCCGCGACACGCTCGACGTGGTGGTGGAGATGGCGCTGGCCGGCGCGCAAAGCGGCGCCGTGCGCGTCGATAACCGCATCCGCGTAGGCGAATAAGGAAGTACATGGCCGCCGCCCTGAAGGCGGCGGGTTTTATAGGCCAAGATTGTCATCAGCGTAGTGCATTCAGGGATAGAGACCATACAAAAATGATTCAAAAAGAACTCGAAATCATCAACAAGCTGGGATTGCACGCACGCGCTTCCGCCAAATTTACCCAGCTCGCCGCCAAGTTCAAGAGCGACGTCTGGCTGACCCGCAACGCGCGCCGCATCAACGCCAAGTCCATCATGGGCGTGATGATGCTGGCCGCCGGCAAGGGCGCGAAAGTGACCCTGGAAGCCGAGGGCGATGATGAGCTGGCATGTGTCGATGCGCTCACCGCCCTGATTAATGACAGGTTTGGCGAAGGCGAGTAATGCCCGCCGAACGCAGCCGCAGCCGCATTCCGACAGGTCACCCCATGGCATCTTTCACGCTCCACGGCATCCCGGTCTCCCGCGGCATCGCCATTGGCCGCGCGCATCTGCTGGCGCCGGCCGCCCTTGACGTCAAACATTACCTGGTCGCCCAGGAACAGATCGAAGCCGAAGTCCAGCGCCTGCAAAGCGCCATCGCCACCGTCCACAAGGAACTGCAAACCCTGTGGAACGAGCTGCCCAAGGACGCGCCCACGGAACTGGGCGCCTTCATCGACGTGCACGCGCTGATCCTGTCCGATCCGATGATTTCCGAAGCGCCGCTCGACATCATCCGCAAGCGCCACTACAACGCCGAATGGGCGCTGCTCACGCAGATCGATGAATTGTCGGCCCAGTTCGACGAAATCGAAGACCCGTACCTGCGCGAGCGCAAGGCCGACATCCAGCAGGTTGCCGAACGCGTCTTGAAAGTCTTGCTGGGCACCGAGCAGCTGTTGCCCAAGGCGGCCGCCGAAGATGAATTGATGGCGCAGATGATCGTCGTCGCGCACGACATCTCGCCGGCCGACATGCTGCAGTTCCGCGACCGTTCCTTCATCGGCTTCATCACCGACGTGGGCGGGCAGAACTCGCACACGGCCATCGTCGCGCGCAGCCTGGATATCCCGGCCGCCGTCGGCATGTCGCAGGCGTCGATGCTGATCGAGCAGGACGACTGGCTGATCATCGACGGCGATGCCGGCGTCGTCATCGCCAACCCCAGCGCCCTGGTGCTGGAACAGTACCGCGAGCGCCAGACGGCCATGCAGCGCGCGCGCAAAAAGCTGGGCAAGCTGAAAAAGACGCCGGCCGTGACCAAATGCGGCACGCCCATCACCCTGCTGGCGAATATCGAGTTGCCCGAGGATTGCCCGTTTGCGCTGGAATCGGGCGCCAGCGGCGTGGGCCTGTTCCGCTCCGAATTCCTGTTCATGGGCCGCGCCCACAAGATACCTACCGAGGACGAGCAGTTCGAGGCTTACCGCAACACGGTGCAGTCGATGAAGGGACGCGTGGTGACCATCCGCACCTTGGACATCGGCGCCGACAAGCCGCTCGACCAGGCCGACCATACGGCATTGAATCCCGCCCTGGGCTTGCGCGCCATCCGTTACTGCCTGGCCGAGCCGCAACTGTTCCTGACGCAGCTGCGGGCCATTTTGCGCGCCTCCGCCTTTGGCAAGGTGCGCATCCTGATTCCCATGCTGGCGCATGCGTTCGAGATCGACCAGTCGCTGGCCATGATCGCGCAGGCGAAGGCCAGCCTGCGCGAGGAGGGCGTCAAGTTCGACGACGAGGTCGAAGTGGGCGCCATGATCGAGATCCCGGCCGCGGCGCTGGCCCTGCCCATGTTCGTCAAGCGCATGGATTTCCTGTCGATCGGCACGAATGACTTGATCCAGTACACGCTGGCCATCGACCGCGTCGATTACGAGGTGGCGCATTTGTACAACCCGCTGCACCCGGCCGTGCTGCAACTGATCTCCATGACGATCGCCGCCGGCCACAAGGCGGGCATCGACGTGGCCGTCTGCGGCGAAATGGCGGGCGACGTGAAGCTTACGCGCTTGCTGCTGGGCATGGGGCTGCGCGAGTTTTCCATGCATCCAGCGCAACTATTGGCGGTCAAGCAAGAGATCCTTAACAGCGACCTGGGCCTGATTGCGCCACAAATGCGCAAAATTATGCGTTCCATGGAACCAAATGTGATCGCGGAAGCCGTACAACAGTTGCAGCTCATGTAAACTGTCACCCTATCAGCATCAGGACACATCGCGCGCGGCAAGATGTGTCCTGATGCTAAAGTTGCAGCACCTATCATCGCGGTGCTGCATCGACTATGGCCCGTGGGGCCAACCTCCTTTTATAAACCGACACACATGTCATCCATTGGAATCGTTTCGCCGCAAACCATGTATTTTGCGCAACCCTTGCAGCTGCAAAGCGGAGCATCGCTGCAAGACTATATGTTGATGTATGAAACCTACGGCACCCTGAACGCCGACAAATCGAACGCGGTGCTGGTCTGCCACGCCCTGAACGCCTCGCACCACGTGGCCGGCGTCTACGCGGACGAACCGAAAAGCACGGGCTGGTGGGACAATATGGTTGGTCCCGGCAAGCCGCTCGACACCAACAAATTCTTCGTCATCGGCGTCAACAACCTGGGTTCCTGCTTCGGTTCGACGGGCCCCATGCACACCAATCCCGCCACCGGCAAGCCGTATGGCGCCTCCTTCCCCGTCGTCACGGTGGAAGACTGGGTCAGCGCGCAGGCGCGCCTGGCCGATGAACTGGGCGTCAAGCAGTTTGCCGCCGTGATGGGGGGATCCCTGGGCGGCATGCAGGCGCTGGCGTGGAGCATCATGTTCCCCGAGCGCCTGCGCCACTGCGTGGTAATCGCCTCGACGGCCAAGCTGTCGGCGCAGAATATCGCCTTCAATGACGTGGCGCGCCAGGCCATCCTGTCCGACCCCGATTACCATGGCGGCGATTTCTATGCCCATGGCGTAGTGCCGAAGAACGGCTTGCGCGTGGCGCGCATGGTGGGCCACATCACGTATCTGTCGAACGATGACATGGCCGAGAAATTCGGCCGCAAGCTGCGCGACGCGGCGCAGACGGGCGACTACAAATTCGGCTTCGGCATCGACTTCGAGATCGAATCGTATCTGCGCTACCAGGGCGACAAATTCTCCGAATACTTCGACGCCAACACGTATTTATTGATCACCAAGGCGCTCGATTATTTCGACCCGGCGCGCGCGCATGGCGGCGACCTGGCCAAGGCCCTGTCGGGCACGAAGGCCAAGTTCTTCCTCGCCTCGTTTTCCACCGACTGGCGCTTTTCGCCCGAGCGCAGCCGGGAGATTGTCGAAGCGCTCGTATGCAACCGCCGCCAGGTCACGTATGCGGAAATCGATGCGCCACACGGCCACGACGCCTTCCTGCTGGAAGATGCGCGCTACATGAACATGGTGCGCGCCTATTATGGCCAGGTATGGAACGACATCGGGGCGGGCTTGCCCGCTCCTGCACAGCACACCGCCGTCCGCCAGGGCGCGAAGGAGACCGCATGACTTTTGACGAATTGAGCGCGCTGCGCCCCGACCTGGCCTTCATCGCCCACTGGGTGCCGAACAACGCGCATGTGCTGGACGTGGGCTGCGGCGAAGGCGTGATGCTGCAGTATCTGCAAAGCGACAAGGAGTGCAGCGGCTACGGCATCGAGATCGCCGATGACAAGGTGCTGGCCAGTACCGTGCGCGGCGTGAACGTGATCCAGCAGGACATGGAGAAGGGCCTGGCCATCTTTGGCGACAACAGTTTTGATACGGTGCTGTGCCTGTCGTCCTTGCAGATGATGAAGCAGGTCGAGCCGTTGCTGCGCGACATCGTGCGCGTGGGCGCCGAGGCCATCGTCTCGTTCCCCAACTTCGCCTACTGGCCGCACCGCGTGGCGCTGCTCAAAGGCCGCATGCCCGTGTCGAAATCGCTGCCTTACCAGTGGTATGACACGCCCAACGTACGCTGCGCAACCATCAATGACTTCCGCGAACTGGCCGAGGAATGCGGCCTGGAAGTGATCGAATGCGTGGCCCTGGCCGAAGGCAAGATGGTCTCCGTGCTGCCGAACCTGCGCGGCGACCTGGCCGTCTTTCGCCTGCGTAAAAAAGCGGTGCATTGATGACCACAAGCCCGGCGCCAGGCTGGCGTTCCTATGCCAATGGCCGCATGCTGGCCGTGCTGGTGCTGGGCTTCAGTTCCGGCTTGCCCCTGTTCATCCTGCTGTACCTGCTGCAGGCATGGCTGGCCAAGTCGGGCTTGAACGTCAAGGCGCTGGGGCTGTTCGCCCTGGTGCAGTTCCCGTACATCTGGAAATTCCTGTGGGCGCCCCTGATGGACCGCTACCGCATCCTGGGACTGGGACGCCGGCGCGGCTGGATGGCCCTGACGCAAGTGGCGCTGTTCTTTTCCATCGGCGGCATGGGCATGCTCGATCCGCTCACGCAGATCGGCCTGATCGCGGCCGCCGCCGGCGGCGTGGCCTTCCTGTCGGCCAGCCAGGACATCGTCATCGACGCCTACCGGCGCGAAATCCTCAGCGATAACGAGCAGGGCCTGGGCGCCGCCGTCATCGTCAACGCGTATAAAGTGGCGGGCATGGTGCCGGGTGCGCTGTCGCTGATCCTGGCCGACCGCATGCCGTGGCAGCCCGTGTTCTGGATCACGGCGGCCTTCATGCTGCCAGGCCTCGTGTGCACCTTGCTTGTCAGGGAGCCGACCGTGTATGGCTCGCCGCCGAAGACCATGCGCGAAGCGATCATCCTGCCGTTCCAGGAGTTCATCGCGCGCGATGGTTGGCGTAACGCAATGTGGATCCTCGCCTTCGTATTACTCTACAAAATCGGCGACAGCATGGCCACGGCGCTGGCGACGAAGTTTTATCTCGACCTGGGTTTTTCCATGACGCAGATCGGCCTGGCCGCCAATACCACGGGTTTCTGGGCCAGCCTGGCCGGCGGCGTGGTGGGCGGCATCTGGATGCTCAAGCTGGGCATCAACCGGGGCCTGTGGGTGTTTGGCGCGCTGCAGGCCATCGCCATCCTCGGATTCGCCTGGCTGGCGCAGGTGGGGCCGAACACCATGCTATTGAGCGCCGTGATCGGCTTCGAAGCTTTCGCCAGCCTGGGCCTGGGTGCGGCCGCCTTTGTCGCGTTCCTGTCACGCACGACGGACCCGCGCTACACGGCCACGCAATATGCGCTGTTTTCCAGCCTGAGCGCCGTGCCGCGCACCCTGATCAATGCCTCGGTGGGCTTCCTCGTCGCCGAGCTGGGCTGGTTCTCGTTTTTCATCGTTTGCTTCTTCCTGGCCTTCCCGGCCATGATGATGCTGCCTAAAATCGCTCCATGGAGGTCTGCCAATGGCACCAATATCCCTTAAACGTTACACCGTCCTGGCCAGCCTGTGCGCGGCCACCGCGCTGGCGCCCCTGTCCGTCTCCGCCCAGCAGGCGACAGTGCAGGATGGCATCAAGGTGCGTCCCTTGTCGACCTCGCGCATCTTTGCCGGCGGTGCCGATTTCAATGCACAGTCGAAGCAGCAATATACGCAGCTGGTCAACGAAGCGAAGGAAAAAAATGCGCTGGTGCCGGACAGCGATCCGCAAGTGAAGCGCCTGCGCGCCATCGCCCAGCGCATCATCCCGTTCGCCACGCGCTGGAACGAGGCGGCGGCCAGCTGGAACTGGCAGATCAACCTGCTCAACTCGGACGAGGTCAACGCCTTTTGCATGCCGGGCGGGCAGATCGCCTTTTACAGCGGCATCATCACCAAGCTGAACCTGACCGACGATGAAGTGGCCGTCGTCATGGGCCATGAAATCTCGCACGCCTTGCGCGAACATTCGCAGGCGCAGGCCGGCAAGGGCAACCTGGCCGCCGTCGGCGCCAAGCTGGCCGGCGCCGGCCTGTCGGCCTGGCTCGGCGTCGACCCGAATCTGACCAGTACCGCCACGAATATGGCGGCCAAGGGGGTGATGCTGAAATTCTCGCGCGACGATGAACGCGAAGCGGACCTGATCGGCATGGACCTGGCCGCGCGCGCCGGCTTCGATCCGCGCGCCGGCGTGGTGCTGTGGCAGAAGATGGCGGCCGTGAGCGCGGGCGCGCCGCCGGAATTCCTCTCGACCCACCCGTCGGGCAAGGACCGCATCTCGCAGATGAACAGCCACATGACGCAAGTGCTGCCCCTGTACGCGCGCAGCAAGGGCGTCAGCGTGGACGCCTTGCCGCCATACCGCAGCAACGCCATCGCGCAGCGCTAGGATGTCGAACCGCCACATCGCCGCACCCTTGCCCATGCGCGACGGTGTGGCGCCCAGCTACCTGTGGCTGCCGGAAGGGCAGTGGCCCGACATGCTGGCGTTTCTGCTCGAGCGCTATCCGCAGATCAGCGCCGCGCAATGGCGGGACCGCATGGCGCGCGGCGAAGTGGTCAACGGTGACGGCGCCGTGCTGGCGCCCGACAGCGCATACCGGCGCGGCATGCGCATTTTTTACTACCGCGAGCTGGAGCGCGAAACGCCGATCCCGTTCCAGGAAGAGATCCTGTTCCAGGACGAGCATTTGATCGTGGTCGACAAGCCGCACTTCCTGCCCATGACGCCGGCCGGGCGTTTCGTGCAGGAGACCCTGCTGACGCGCCTGAAGAAAAAGCTGGACTGCGCCGAGCTGACGCCGATCCATCGCCTCGACCGCGAGACGGCCGGCGTGGTGATTTTTTCGCGCCATATCGCCAGCCGCGGCGCGTATCAATCGCTGTTCCAGCGCCGCGAAGTGCGCAAGACCTACGAGGCCCTGGCGCCGCGCCTCGATGGCCGCGATTTTCCATTTGCCTACCGCAGCCGCATGGTCGAAGGCGCGCAGTTTTTCCTCATGCGCGAGGAAGCAGGCGAGCCGAATTCGGAAACCATCATCGACGTGATCGAAGAGCGCGGCGACGTCAACCTGTACCGGCTGCAGCCGCACACGGGGCGCAAGCATCAATTGCGCGTGCACCTGGCCTCGCTGGGCATCCCCATCGTCAACGATGCGTTTTACCCGGTGGCCCTGCCGTGCAAGGAGGACGACATGTCGCAGCCCTTGCAGCTGCTGGCGCGGGCCATCGAATTTGCCGACCCGTTGACGGGCGAAATGCGCCATTTCGAAAGCCGGCGCGTGCTTGCGTAACCCACACCACCAAGGACACAGCCAACAATGTTGTCGGATTACGGTCCTGCGGACCTAATCCGACCTACGGCAGATCAGGCGTAAGCCGACACCACCCGCGACGTGTCAAAGATCAGCTCTTGACCGTGTAATCGATGATCAGCGGCGCATGGTCGGAAAAACGCTCGTCCTTGTAGACGCTGACCGTATGCGCCTGGGCCGCGATGCCGGGCGTGGCGACGTGGTAGTCGATGCGCCAGCCCACGTTCTTCGCGTAGGCTTGTCCGCGGTTGCTCCACCAGGTGTACTGGTCTTCGCGCTTGTCCAGGCCGCGGTGTACGTCGACAAAGCCCACTTCGTCGAAGACGCGCGTCAGCCATGCGCGTTCCTCGGGCAGGAAGCCGGAATTCTTCTTGTTGCCCTTCCAGTTTTTCAGGTCGATTTCATGGTGGGCGATGTTCCAGTCGCCGCAGATGACCACTTCGCGGCCCAGCGCCTTCAATGCCAGCAGGTGCGGCAGGAACAGTTCCATGAAGCGGAACTTGGCTTCCTGGCGTTCCGGGCCGGACGAGCCGGACGGGCAGTACACGGAAATGACGGACAGGTTGCCAAAATCACAGCGCACATAGCGGCCTTCGGCATCGAATTCGGGGCTGCCGAAGCCGATATGCACGGCGTCCGGTTCGACCTTGCTGTACACGCCCGTGCCGGAATAGCCCTTTTTCTCAGCGTAGTGGAAATGGCCATGGTAGCCGTGTGGGTTGAGGAATTCCGGCGTCATGTCGGGCAGTTGCGCCTTCAATTCCTGCACGCAGATGAAATCGGCCGTTTGCGTGCCCATCCAGTTGAAAAAGCCTTTTTTGGCGGCGGAACGGATGCCGTTCAGGTTGGCGGAGATAATTTTTGGCATAGGTCGAGAGTGAAAAGGGCGCTGGACGGGGCCGGCGGGCGCGGCATGGCGATTGTCTCGCCGGTGCGCGCGGATTAAAATACAGGCACTTTTAAAAAATGAGGCTAATGTGAATAATTTACGCCAGCAGTTTATCGCGTTTTCAGTATCCAAGGGAGTCTTGCGGTTTGGCGAGTTCACCACCAAGGCCGGACGCCAGTCGCCGTACTTCTTCAATGCAGGCCTGTTCCACGACGGCGCCACCCTGGCCGAGCTGGCGCAGTTCTACGCGCAGACCCTGCTGGACTCGGGCGTCGAATTCGACATGCTGTTCGGCCCCGCCTACAAGGGCATCACCCTGGCATCGGCCACCGCCGTGGCGCTGGCCGGCAAGGGTCGCAACACTTCGTTCGCCTTCAACCGCAAGGAAGCCAAGGACCATGGCGAAGGCGGCACCATCGTCGGCGCCAAGCTGCATGGCAAGGTTGTCATCATTGACGATGTGATCTCGGCCGGTACCTCGGTGCGCGAATCGGTGGACATGATCCGTGCCGCCGGCGCCGAGCCATGCGCCGTGCTGATCGCCCTGGACCGCATGGAGCGTTCCGGCCCGGACGGCCAGCTGTCGCCAAGTTCGGCGGTGCAGGAAGTGTCGAAACAGTACGGCATCCCCGTCATCTCGATCGGCAATCTGGACGACTTGTTCGGCTACCTGAATGGCGCGGGCGCCGATCCGGAACTGCTGAAACATAAAGAGGCTGTTTCCGCCTACCGCACGCGCTACGGTATTTAAGTCGTCTTGTCCAGCAGCGCCCGCAGCCGCGGGTCGCTGCAGGCGGTGGCAGCTTGCGGATGGCATTGCAGTAGCCGCCGCAGCAGCGCGCCGCCGATGCCGCGCCGCCGGAATGGCGGTTTCACGAACAGCATGTTCACCGTCACCCCGTCCCCGCACTTGCTGATGTCGAGCATGGCCACCTGCTGGCCGTCGATCCACGCGCACAGCGCGCTGTCCCCTTGCCAGTCTATCTGCATCACGCCAGCCATGGCTTGAGCGCCGCATGCAAGCCCAGGGCGAACAGCCCGGCAAAAAAACACCGTTTGAATACCTGCTGCGCGATGCGTCCGCGCAGCCATTGACCGGCCAGCATGCCGGCCAGCGCCGGCAGCAGCGCATATGCGGAGGCGCCCGCCGCGCCCAGGCTGAAGTCGCCGTGCAGGGCCAGGCTGGCCGCCAGCGCCACGGTCGATGCCGTAAACGCCAGGCCCAGCGCCTGCACCAGTGCATCGCGCGCCAGCCCCAGTCCCTGCAGATATGGCACGGCGGGGATGACGAACACGCCCGTGGCGGCCGTCACCAGCCCTGTCGCCGCGCCCGCGACGGGCCCCAGCCACGCTTCGTGCCGGGCCGGCACGCGCAACTGCAGCGAGAACAGGCCGGCCAGCGCGTACAGCATCAGCGCCACGCCCAGCGCGACGACGGCCCAGACCCCGCTGTCGGTCGGCAGCAGGGCGCCGCCCGCCAGGGTGCCCGCCATGACGGCCGCCAGCATGGGCCACAAACGGCGCAGCAGGGCGCGCAGGCCGGGACCCGCCGCCAGTTGCCAGACGTTCGTCACCATCGATGGCACGATCAGCAGGGCAGCCGCCTGCACGGGCGGCATGACAAGGCTGAGCGTGCCCATGGCCACTGTCGGCAAGCCCAGTCCGACTACGCCCTTGACGAAGCCAGCGACGAGGAAGCTGGCGCCGACAGCCAGCAGGAATGACGTCTCCATCTTTTTTATCCAGAGTGATTTTGCGTGGATTCTGCGCTTGCCCGGGGATTTCGCCAAGGTGGATTATTTTGAGTCAGCCTAAGTAAAATACGAAGGCTGATAAGATGGCGAAAAGGAGAGCCGCCATGCGCTTTGATCTGGTCGATTTGCAGCTGTTTGTCAACGTGGTGGAGGCGGGCAGCCTGACGGCGGGCGCCGCGCGCAGCCATCTCGCATTGGCCTCCAGCAGCGCGCGCGTGCGCGGCATGGAAGAGATGCTGGGCATGCCCCTGCTGCTGCGCGGGCGGCGCGGCGTGGAGCCGACGCCCGTGGGCCAGACCTTGCTGCATCATGCGCGCCTGGTGCTGCTGCAAATGGAAAAAATGCGCGGCGAGCTTGGCGAATTTGCGCGTGGCTTGAAAGGGCAGTTGCGGCTGCTGTGCAATACGGCCGCGCTCAGCGAGTTCTTGCCCGAGGCGCTCGGCGCTTTTCTCGACCGCCATCCGAACCTGACCATCGACCTGGAAGAGCGCCTCAGTTACGATATCGTCAAGGCTGTCTCGGAAGGGCTGGCCGACATGGGCATCGTGTCCGACTCGGTCGACATGCGCGGCTTGCAGACGTTCTTGTTCCGCCCCGACCGGCTGGTGGTCATCGCCGCGGCCGACGGCGTGCACCACCGCGCGCTCGGCCAGGATGGCGTCGTCGACTTCGCCAGCGTGCTGGATCACGATTTCATCGGCCTGGCCGACGACAGCGCGATGCAGCAGTACCTGGGCATGCATGCGGCGCGCCTGGGGCGTCCGTTGAAGGTGCGCGTGCGCCTGCGCAGTTTCGATGCCGTCTGCCGCATGGTGGCCAGCGGCGTGGGCATCAGCGTGGTGCCGCTGGCGGCTGCCAGCCGCTGCCAGCAGACGATGGCGCTGCGCTGCCTTGAATTATCCGATCCCTGGTCGGTACGCAATCTGACAATCTGCGTGCGCCAGTTCAGTGAATTACCCCTGTATGCGCGCCAGTTGATCGATCATCTGAAGGCGTGACAGGGCATGACAGGAGCAGCGATGCGTTTTTCAGAAGACAAGATGGCCAGCCTGCGGTGCAGCGACCAGGTCGAGCGGCCGATCCACATCTGGCAGCCGGAGCAAATCCAGCCACGTGCAGTGATCCTGGCGATCCACGGCGGCATGGCGCATGCGGGCGACTACGTCACGCCGGCGCTGTATTTCCGCCAGCACGGTTTCGCCACCGTCAGCTTCGACATGGTGGGCCATGATGGCAAGCGCAAGGTCGATATCCCTTCGTTCGATGCCTTCCTCGACGACGCGGAGCTGTTCCTCGCCTGGGTCAAGCAGGCGTATCCGGGCTTGCCCGTATTCGTCATGGGCCATTCCATGGGCGGCCTGATCGCCACGCACCTGGGGCTGCGGCGCTTCGCGGGCGACCCGGCGATCAAAGGCTTCATCATCTCATCGCCGTATTACGTGAATGCGATTCCCGTGCCGAAGGTGCTGCAGATGCTGTCGGGCTGGCTGGCGCAGCGCTTCGCCATGATGAAGGTGCCGCTAGGAAACTTGACCATGCTGCTGACGCACGATCAAACCATCACCGCGCGCCATTTCCAGGACGAGCGCGACGGCATACGCGCCAGTGCGGCGTCGGTGCGCTTTGCCCATGCGCTGACGTCGGCGCAAAAGGAATTGGCGGGTGGCTTGTCGGACTGGCGCTTCCCCCTGTTCGCCGTGGTGGCGGGCGACGACAAGCTGGCCAACAGCCGCGCCACGGAGAGCATGCTGCGCAGCGTGCCCGATGGCCTGCTCGACTATCACTACTATCCGGCCAATTATCACGAGAACTTCAATGAAGTGAACCGCGACGTCATCTTCGCGGCCATTCTGGCGTGGATGGAGAAACTGCTGGCACCCGTAGCGCCGTGAGGCGCCGGTATCGTTATAATCGGTTCAACTGAATTCACCGCCGGCGCATGCCGGCCCGGTCCCCGCGGTACAGGGGAATACTCAAGGAACCAACGATGCGCTTGCTGATTGCCCTGTTACTCCCGTGGCTGACCTTTTTCACGATCGGCCGTCCGATCGCCGGCATCATTTGCCTGATCCTGCAAATCACCTTGATCGGCTGGCTGCCTGCGACGATCTGGGCCGTATATGCGCTGAGCCAGTACAAGACGGACCAGAAGATCGCCGAGGCCATGCGCCGGCGCTAACCTAAGACTGGCCTAAGCTGCGCTTCCTATCTTGATTCAAACGACATGAGGAGAGTGAGATGGCACCAGACAGACGCGGTACCTTGAACCTGGCGGCGGTAATGCTGGCCGCCGGGCTGTTGCTGGGAAGTGCGGCGCAGGCCCAAACCGACAGCGCACTGCCGCCCGTGCAGAAAAGCGGGGCGGTGGAATACCTGAGCGGCGGCATCGGCCTCGATGAATCGACGGCCATCCAGAGCGCCAGCCGGCATTGGCCCTTGAGTCTCGTGTTTTCCGTGCAGGCGGCGGGCAAGGCGGAATTTGCCTCCGACGTGAAGCTGGAGGTACGCGACGCCAAGGGCGCGCCGGTGCTGGAAACGACGGCCAGCGGACCGTTCCTGCTGGCAAAGCTGCCGCCGGGCAGCTACAGCCTGCGCGCCACGCTGGCCGGCAAGACACTGGAACGCACTGTGCAGGTCAAGGCGGGCAGCTCCGCGCGCGTGGAGCTGGTCTGGCCGGCGGGAACGAACCAGGGCCGGCCTTGATGCCGGGCGACGGCAAGGCGCCCGAGCGAGGCGTGCCGGCGCGCGGTTTGTCTGCCCATATCCTGCCCACGTCGGCGACGATGGTCGGCGTGTGCATGACGGTGCTGTCGATCGGGCACCTGGCACCGCGCGGCGAGGTGCGCGTGGCCATCGACAAGCTGCTGGCCATCGATGCCATCGTCTTTCTCGTCAGCGCCGTGCTCTCGTTCATGTCGCTGCGCCCCGGCCAGTCGCGCTTGCGCCACGAATGGTGGGGCGAACTGCTGTTCCTTTGCGGCCTGGCCCTGCTGGCGCTGGGCGCCGTGGTGCTGGCCTTCGTTATCAACTGACGTCGATCAACTGACCGTGAGCACGCGCCCTTCGGCCGCGCTTTGCAGCGCCAGTTCGATCAGGCGTATCGCCGCCGCCGCATCTTCGGCCGCCACGGGCGCCGCTGCGCCGTGGCGGATGGCGTCGGCCATGCCCTGGTAAAAGTCCTGGTAGCGGCCCGCCTGCATCTCGAGGTGTTCGAAATGTCCGTCTGGTTGCGTGCCCAGATGCAGCGCGCCGCGCACGGGGTCCACGCCCCAGCCGGGCTGTCCCGGCCCGCCGCCCGCCTTCAGGGCATCTTCCTGCGGATCGAGGCCAAACTTCACGAAACTGCCCTTGTCGCCATGCACGGCGAAGCGCGCCGTCGGCGCCTTTACCAGGCAGCCCGCTTGCAGCACCACGCGCAGCCGGTCGTAGTACAGAACGATGTGCATGTAGTCGACGGCTTGCGCGCCATCGCGCTGCAGGACGATATCGGCGTACAGCTTTTCCGGCTGGCCGAACAGCTGCATGGCCTGGTCCAGCATGTGCGGGCCCAGGTCGTACAGCAAACCGCCGCCCGGCGCGCCGGACTCGCGCCAGCGCTGGCGGATCTCGGGGCGGAAGCGGTCGAAATGCGATTCGACGCTGGCGATACGCCCCAGGGTACCCTGGGCCAGCAGCGCTTTCAGGGTCAGGAAGTCGCCATCCCAGCGCCGGTTGTGATACACGCTGAGCACCAGCTTGCGCTCTTTTGCCAGCGCGATCAGGCTCTGTGCTTCGGTGCTGGAAATGGTGAATGGCTTGTCGACCACCACGTGCTTGCCCGCTTGCAGGGCCGCCTGCGCCAAGCTGAAATGCGCCTCGTTGGGTGCGGCGATGACGACCAGTTCGATGGACGGATCGGCAAACAGTTGCGCGGGCTCCGCATACACGGTCGCGTGCGGCCAATCCTTGTGTACGAGCTCCGGCTTGCTGGAAGCGACGGCCGTCAGTTCCAGGGCTTCGATGGCGGAGAGTACAGGCGCGTGGAAGGTGGAGCCGGCAAAGCCGTAGCCCACCAGGCCGGTTTTGATCTTGTTCATGGCGTGTTCACAGGTGCGTGGAAGAATCCATGATCATACCCGCAAGCGGGCGGCGGCAGCGCTGCTGCGATGTTGCAACGCCGCCGCCGCTGCTTTTAGTTCAGGCTCCAGACGTATTGCACCTTGACGCTGGCGCTGACCGGCTTGCCGCCAGCGAGGGCTGGCTTGAACGTGCACTTGGCGATGCCGCTGCGCGCCGCCTCGTCGAGGGCCGGATGGCCGCTGCTTTTGACCACGCTCGATCCCGTTACCTTGCCGGTGGCATTCACGTCGAAGGACATGTTGACCGTGCCCTCTTCCTTCGCCTGCAGCGATGCGGCTGGCCAGACCGGCTTGCCGCAGACGCCAAAGTCGATGACAGGGCGGCGTTCCAGCACGGGTGCGCTGTCGGCGGCCATGGCCTGGCCGTAGATGCCGAGGCAGGCGCCGGCCAGGGCCAGCAGCGGTATGGCCGCTTTCCAGTTCAGGGTTTGTGGTGCGGGGCGCAGCAATCGTTTGATACGTGACATAAGATCTCCTCCGTTGGCCGCCTGGGCCAGGTGGTGGGTTGAGAACTGGAGGCGTTCCAGTTCCGAGAGTGCAAGAGCCAGACGCCGCGGTTCGCCCAGTTGTCTTGCTGCGAAATCATCTGCAATGTGTTCGCGTTCGAGGCGCACGCCGCGTGAAATCCACCAGACGGCCGGGTGGAAGAACAGCAGCGCCTCGATGGCGTTTTGCAGCAGGTTGATCAGATAGTCGTGGCGCCGGATATGCGCCAGTTCGTGCGCCAGCAGCGCGTCGAGCAGGTGCGGCGGCATGCCGGTGACCAGCGAAGCGGGCACCAGCACCATGGGGCGCCAGATGCCGGCCGCCAGCGGGCTGGCGATGCCGTTTAGCACGCGCAGCCGCACGGGCCGCGTCACGCCGGCATCCTGGGCCATGCGCGACAGCCTTGTCTGCAGTTGTCCATGCGTGGCGCCGGTGTTCCTGGCGCTGCGCTCTATCCACAGCATGCCCAGCGCCATGCGTACGGCCAGCACGGCGGCGCACAGCGCCCACACGCCGACGATGGCGCGCAGCAGCAAGTCCAGCTCGGGCAGGCTGTCGGGCGCCAGCAGGGCGGTCGGCAGCAAGGCGCTGGAGTACCGGGCGCCCGTGGCATCGCCGCCGGCCAGGCGCAGACACAAGCCCGCCGCCGGCCATGCTAGGCAGGCCAGCAGGGCGCCGCAACCGACGGCGTAGCGCGCCTCCGCACGCGCATTGCGCAGGGCCGCCCACGCCAGCGCCGTGGCGCAGCCGATCAGCAAGCCTTGCCACAGGAAGTGCAGCAGGGTCCAGCCTAGCGCCGGCACGAAGCCGTTCATGACTGATCGTCCTTGAGCATTTTTTCGATTTCCTCGCGTTCGGCGCGCGACACGCCAGTGCGCAGCGCCGCCAGCACCAGCGCCTTGGCCGAACCGGCAAAGGCCTTCTGCATCAATTCCTTGAGCAGGTTCGTCTGCAGGCTGTCCTGCGCCTGGGCCGGCGCATACACGTGCGAACGCTGGCTTGCGTCGCGGATCAGCAAGCCCTTGCCGTGCATGATCTGCATCAGGCGCAGCACGGTGCCATACGTGATGGCAGGCTTGGCCATCGCCATCGCCTCGTGTACCTGCTTGGCCGTGGCGGCGCCCAGCGGCCATAGTGCCTGCAGCAGATCGAGTTCGGCTGCCGTCGGTTTCGGGATGTCGTGCGTCTTGGCCATGCTGTTTTCCTCTTGCCTGAAATTCAATATGGCTAGATTAAACCTTGTAGACAAAAATGTATACTTTAATTTCTGGCGGTCTGAAAACGCCCTTGAAGGAAGAGGAAAAGTCTAGACAAGACTGTTTATAAACGATGCGTACAGGCGAAAAAAAAGACGCCGCAGCGTCTTTTTTGGGGATGGGGAGAGTTAGCCCGCCAGCTTGGCCTTCAGCAGTTCCGTCAGCTGGGCCGGGTTGGCCTTGCCCTTGGATGCTTTCATAGCCTGGCCGATCAGCGCGTTGATGGCTGCCTCCTTGCCGGCGCGGTATTGCTCCACCGACTTGGCGTTGGCCGCCAGTACTTCATCGACGATGGCTTCCAGGGCGCCCGAATCCGAGATCTGTTTCAGGCCCTTGGCGTCGATGATGGCGTCGACCAGGTGCTCGTCGCTGGACTTCGCTTCCCACATGCCGGCGAAGACTTCTTTCGCCGCCTTGTTCGAGATCGTGCCGTCGGCGATGCGCTTGAGCATGGCGGCCAGCTGCGCGGCGGAGACGGGGGCATCGTCCAGGTCCACGCCTTCGCGGTTCAGGGTCGACGAGACGTCGCCCATCAGCCAGTTGGCGGCGGCCTTGGCGTTTTCCTTGCCGGCCTTGTCGACCACGGAGACGAAATAGGTGGCCATGGCTTTCGATTGCGTCAGCACCAGCGCATCGTAGTCCGGCAGCGCGTATTCGCTGATGAAACGGGCGCGCATGGCGGCCGGCAGTTCCGGCATCGAGGCCTTGACGGTGTCGATCCACGCTTGCGAGATGACCAGTGGCGGCAGGTCAGGATCCGGGAAGTAGCGGTAATCCTGGGCGTCTTCCTTGCTGCGCATTTCGCGCGTTTCCTTGCGGTCCGGATCATACAGGCGCGTCGCCTGCACGACCTTGCCGCCATCTTCGATCAGTTCGATCTGGCGGCGCACTTCCACGTGCACGGCTTCCTCGATGAAGCGGAAGGAGTTCAGGTTCTTGATTTCGCAGCGGGTGCCGAATTCCTTCTGGCCGACGGGGCGCACTGAAACGTTGACGTCGCAGCGGAACGAGCCTTCCTGCATGTTGCCGTCGCACACGCCCAACCACATGACCAGCGAGTGCAGCGCCTTGGCGTAGGCCACGGCTTCGGCGGCGCTGCGGATTTCCGGTTCCGAGACGATTTCCAGCAGCGGCGTGCCGGCGCGGTTCAAGTCGATGCCGCTCATGCCGGCGTAGTCTTCGTGCAGCGACTTGCCGGCGTCTTCTTCCAGGTGGGCGCGCGTCAGGTTGACCGTCTTGGTGACGAATTCGCCATCCTTTTCATAGCCGAAGGTCAGGGCGCCGCCGATGACGACGGGGTCCTCGAACTGGCTGATCTGGTAGCCCTTCGGCGAATCCGGATAAAAATAGTTCTTGCGCGCGAAGACCGAGTGCGGCGCGACGGTGGCGCCGACGGCCAGGCCGAAACGGATCGCGCGGTCGACGGCCTGCTTGTTCATCACCGGCAGCACGCCTGGCAGCGCCAGGTCGACTGGGCTGGCCTGCGTGTTGGCTTCGGCGCCGTACTTGATCGGCGAACCGCTGAAAATTTTGGATTCGGTCGTGAGCTGCACGTGGTTCTCAAGACCGATGACGACTTCCCATTGCATAGTGTTCTCGCTTATTTTTTGGTGGCGCCGCCTGGGCGGCGCGAATTTTTTCTTAGATGCCTGCAGGGCTGCGCGTATGCCAGTCCGTCACTTGCTGGAACTGGTGGGCCACGTTCAGCAGTTTGGCTTCGCCGAAGTAATTGCCGATGATTTGCAGTCCGACGGGGCGCTTGCTGTTTTTCTCGCCGTCGCCAAAGCCGCATGGAATCGACATGCCGGGCAGGCCGGCCAGGCTGGTCGACAGGGTATAGATGTCGGCCAGGTAGTTCGCCACCGGGTCATCCGTCTTGTCGCCCAGGTCCCAGGCGACGGTCGGCGCGACCGGTCCCATGATGACGTCGCAGACGGCGTTCGGGCCATTCAGCACGGCGTCGAAATCCTGCGCGATCAGGCGGCGGATCTTTTGCGCCTTCAAATAGTAGGCGTCGTAGTAGCCGTGGCACAGCACATAGGTGCCGACCATGATGCGGCGCTGTACTTCCGGGCCGAAGCCCTGCGCGCGCGACTTCTTGTACATGTCCTGCAAGTCCTTGTACTCGGTGGCGCGGTGGCCATAGCGCACGCCGTCGTAGCGCGACAGGTTCGACGACGCTTCGGCCGGCGCGATCATGTAGTAGGCGGGAATCGACAGGGCCGTGTTCGGCAACGAGATATCGACCAGGGTGGCGCCCAGCTTTTCATACTGCGCCAGCGCGCCGCGCACGGCCGCTTCCACGTCCTTGGCCAAGCCTTCGCCAAAGTACTCGCGCGGCACGCCGATGCGCAAGCCCGTGAGGGGCTGGTCAAGATCGCGCGAAAAATCTTCCGCCACGCCGCCCTGTTCCGGCGACAGGCTGGTCGAGTCGCGTTCGTCGAAGCCGGCCATGGCGGTCAGCAGCAGGGCGCAGTCTTCGGCCGAGCGGGCCATCGGGCCGCCCTGGTCCAGCGACGAGGCAAAGGCGATCATGCCGAAGCGCGAGACGCGGCCATACGTCGGTTTGATGCCGGTGATGCCGCAAAAAGCGGCAGGCTGGCGGATCGAGCCGCCCGTGTCGGTGCCGGTGGCTGCCGGCGTCAGGCCAGCCGCGACGGCGGCGGCCGAGCCGCCCGACGAGCCGCCTGGTACGGCATTCTTGTCCCACGGATTCTGCACGGCGCCGAAGGCCGAGTTCTCGTTGCCGGAGCCCATGGCAAATTCATCGCAATTGACCTTGCCCAGGGTGACCATGCCGGCCGCGCGGAATTTCTCCACCACGGTGGCGTCAAACGGGCTGGCGTAGTCGGCCAGCATTTTCGAGCCGGCCGTCGTGCGCCAGCCTTTGGTGACGAACAAGTCCTTGTGCGCGATCGGCACGCCCGTCAATGGCGTGGCCGTGCCTGCCGCGATGCGTGCGTCCGCCTCGGCAGCCTGCGCCAGGGTCAGGGCACGGTCGACGTGCAAAAAGGCGTTCGAGTTGTCCGCTTCGATGCGGTCGAGGAAATGCGTCGCCAGCGCAACGGCGGAAATTTCCTTGTTCTGCAAGAGCGTGGACAGCTGTTTGATGGATTTTGTATGCATGGCGTTTCTATTTTTATCTATTCGGCAAGGTTGGGATTCGTGCACTGCGCCGTTCTAGCGCCTGACAGAAGCGTAGCGAGCGGAAGTGAGTTGTGGCCGAGAAGCGGAGCTGTGCTTTAGCACAGTGAGCATCGCAGGCCGCAAATCGCGACGCGCAGTAGCTTATGTCAGGTGCCAGTTACTCGATGACCTTGGGCACGAGATACAGGCCATCCTGTACCTTCGGCGCCACGGCCTGGTAGGCATCGCGGCGGTTTTGTTCCGTGGCGATGTCCTCGCGCAGACGCAGGGCGATATTGTCCATATGGGCGGCCAGCGGGTGGCTCAGGGGCGCCACGCCATCGGTATTGATGGCTTGCATTTGTTCTGCCAGTGCAAAAATCTTGTTCAATTGGGCCAAAGACGTGACGGCCTGGTCGTCGGCCATTTCAAGTTGGGCCAGGTGGGCGATGCGTTTTACGTCGGAGAGTGTCAGGGACATGGCGAATGGCGCGGAGTGCCGCGCATTAGTATTAAGTTGGCGTTTTGATAAAACGCGGGTATTTACTGCTATTTTGCTCACAAAAATCGAGGAATGCCGCGTAACTCGCGGCTGCAAGAGTCGCACTTTTCCATGGTTTTTGAGCAAATCGCATTCAAATTATAAGGTAGAATGGCGGGTTAATGCGTTGCCGGCGCTGATGGACTGCTGCCGCAGCATAGAAAAGATTGCGCAAGCGCCAAGCGAAACCCGGAAAAATCGCCTTTTGGATTTTCAGGGTGCCTGAAAGCGCCCGCTTTGAAACTCCCCATAAACAGCTTTTGCGCAGCTCGATGCGCTACAGGACACTCATGTTTGGTTTTTTACGCAGGTATATCTCCACCGATCTGGCCATTGACTTGGGCACGGCCAACACCCTTATTTATGTACGCGGCCTCGGTATCGTCCTGGACGAGCCATCCGTTGTCGCCATCCGCCAGGAAGGCGGTCCGAATGGCAAGAAGACCATTCAGGCAGTCGGCAAGGAAGCCAAGCAGATGCTGGGCAAAGTGCCGGGCAATATCGAAGCGATTCGTCCGATGAAAGATGGCGTGATCGCCGACTTCACCGTGACCGAGCAGATGCTCAAGCAATTCATTCGCATGGTGCACGACTCGAAATTCTTCCGTCCATCGCCGCGCATCATCATTTGCGTGCCGTGCGGTTCGACCCAGGTTGAGCGCCGCGCGATCCGCGAATCGGCCCTGGGCGCCGGCGCCTCGCAGGTGTACCTGATCGAAGAACCGATGGCTGCGGCCATCGGCGCGGGCTTGCCCGTGTCCGAAGCGACCGGCTCGATGGTGGTCGACATCGGCGGCGGCACCACCGAAGTGGGCATCATTTCGCTGGGCGGCATGGTCTACAAAGGTTCCGTGCGCGTCGGCGGCGACAAATTCGATGAGGCCATCGTCAACTACATCCGCCGCAACTACGGCATGCTGATCGGCGAACAGACGGCTGAAGCCATCAAGAAGGCCATCGGTTCGGCCTTCCCTGGCTCGGAAGTGAAGGAAATGGAAGTCAAGGGCCGCAACCTGTCCGAAGGCATCCCGCGTTCGTTCACCATCTCCAGCAACGAAATCCTCGAAGCGCTGACCGACCCGCTGAACAACATCGTCTCGGCCGTGAAAAACGCGCTGGAACAGACGCCGCCGGAACTGGGCGCCGACATCGCCGAAAAAGGCATGATGCTGACGGGCGGCGGCGCACTGCTGCGCGACCTGGACCGCCTGCTGATGGAGGAAACCGGCCTGCCGGTGCTGGTGGCCGAGGATCCGCTCACCTGCGTGGTGCGCGGTTCCGGGATGGCCCTGGAACGTATGGACAAGCTCGGCTCGATCTTTTCCTACGAATAATCTGACAGAAGGGCCGGAAACCAACTCCGGCCTTTTTTTGGTTTTGGCGCCGGCGTTTGACCGGGGCCTGCACGTTGGCGCACTGCGCCTGGCCTGATTATTGGAAGTCATGGAATACAGTCCTCCGCCACTTTTCAAACAAGGCGCCTCCGCCCGCGTCAAGATGATGGTGTTCGCCGGCATTTCAATCGCCCTGTTGCTGGTCGATTCGCGCATGCACGCGCTGACGGCCGTGCGCCAGGCCGTCGGCACCGTGCTGTATCCGGTACAGATGGCAGCCCTGGTGCCGCGCGATGTGGCGGTTGGTGTCGGCAACTACTTCTCTTCGCTGTCCGCCCTGGAAAAACAGGTGCGCGACCTGAAACACGAACAGATCGCCTCGGCGCAGATCCTGCAGCAGGCGCAGCTCAACATCGTTGAAAACAACCACCTGCGCAAGTTGATGGAAGCGCGCGAGCGCGTGCCCGTCAAGACCATGATGGCCGAAGTGCTGTACGACACGCGCGATTCGGCCACGCGCAAGATCGTGCTTGACCGGGGCATCCAGCATGGCGTGGAACTGGGCCGCCCCGTGATCGACAACCTGGGCGTGGTGGGACAAGTCACGCGCGTGTTCCCGTTCACCTCCGAAGTGACGCTCCTGACCGATGAAGAGCAGGCCATTCCCGTGCAGCTGCTGCGCAATGGCGTGCGCAGCGTGGCCATCGGGCGCGGCAAGTCCGGCACCATGGAGCTGCGCTTCACTGCCCCCAGCGCCGACATCCAGATCGGCGACATCGTCATTACCTCGGGCCTCGACGGCCTGTATCCGGCCGGCCTGGCCGTGGCGCGCGTGACCCTGGTCGAGCGCAATGCGCATGGCCCGTTCGGCCGCGTCGTGTGCCAGCCGCTGGCCGGCATCGAACGCAACACCCAGCTGCTCATCTTGATGACGTCGCCGGAAATTCCGCCGCGTCCGCCCGCTGAAGAAGTCAAGACGGGACGCAAGATCGCCGGCAAGATGGCGCCGATCAAGGATCCCGCCAAGGAGCCGGCCGCTGCGACACCAGCGGCCGCCAATGCGGCGACCGCGCCGGCCGCGAAACCGCCGGCCAGCCCGGCGCCGAAACCGGCGGCGCCTGCCGCAACACCAGCAGCAACGCCAACACCTGCCGCCGTGCCACCGAAGGAAGCGACACGATGAACCGCCCGCATTACATCCTGCTGCCGGTCAGCCCCCTGTTCATCGGGTTTTCCCTGCTGTGCGCTTTTCTGCTGAACCTGCTTCCATGGGGGCAGTTCGTCGGCGTGCCCGATTTCGTCGCCCTGGTGCTGGTCTTCTGGGGCATCCACCAGCCGCGCAAGGTCGGTATCGGCGTGGCGTTTTTCATGGGCCTGATGATGGATGTGCACGACTCGACCCTGCTGGGCGAGAATGCGCTGGCCTATACCTTGCTGTCGTACTTCGCCATCATGATGCACCGCCGCGTGCTGTGGTTCCCCATCATGACGCAGGCGCTGCACGTGCTGCCGCTGCTGCTGCTGACGCAGGCGCTGCAGTTGCTGACGCGTCTGATCGTCTCGGGCCGCTTCCCCGGCTGGCTCAATTTCATCGAGAGCTTCGTCGCCGTCGCCCTGTGGCCCATCGTCACGTGGATCTTGCTGGCACCGCAGCGCCGCGCCGTGGACCGCGACCATAACCGGCCGATTTGACGGGCGCCTGCAATGACTGAACTTAAGAACACCGAGCGCGAACTGCATTTTTTCCGCATGCGCCTGACCATCCTGGGCGCGCTCGTCTTCGTCTGCTTTTCGCTGCTGCTGGCGCGCTTCATCTGGCTGCAGGTGATCAAGCACGAGGACTACGCGACCAAGGCCGAGGACAACCGTATCGCCGTGGTGCCCATCGTGCCCACGCGCGGCCTGATCCTCGACCGCAACGGCGTGGTCCTGGCGCGCAATTACTCGGCCTATACGCTGGAAATCACGCCATCGAAACTGAGCGCCAGCCTCGATTCCGTGATCGACGAGCTGTCGACCCTGGTGCAGATCGACATCAAGGACCGCCGCCGCTTCAAGAAGCTGCTGGAAGAATCGAAGAACTTCGTCAGCGTGCCGCTGCGCACGCGATTGACGGACGAGGAAGTGGCGCGCTTCACGGCGCAGCGTTTCCGCTTCCCTGGCGTCGAGGTGCAGGCGCGCCTGTTCCGCCAGTATCCGATGGGCGAGGTGGCGTCGCACGTGGTGGGCTTCATCGGCCGCATCAACCGCAATGAAGCGAAGGCGCTGGAAGAGGGCGAGGACGCGGCCAATTACAACGGCACCGACCATATCGGCAAGGAAGGTCTGGAAAAAAGCTACGAAAAGCAGCTGCATGGCACCACCGGCTACGAAGAGGTGGAAGTGTCGGCCGGCGGGCGCGCCATGCGCACCCTGTCGCGCACGGCCGCCACCCCTGGCAACAATCTGATCCTGTCGATCGACATCGAGCTGCAGAAGGTCGTCGAGGAAGCGTTCGGCGAATGGCGCGGCGCGGCCGTGGCCATCGACCCGGCCACGGGCGACATCCTCGCTTACGTGTCCAAGCCAGGCTACGACCCGAACCTGTTCGTTGACGGCATCGACCAGCAAAGCTGGAACGAACTCAATACCTCGCTGGACCGGCCGATGGTCAACCGTCCCCTGTCCGGCACCTACGCGCCCGGCTCGACCTTCAAGCCCTTCATGGCGCTGGCCGCACTCGAATTGGGCAAGCGCACGCCGAGCCAGTCGATTTCCGATCCCGGTTTCTTCATCCTCGGCGGCCACACCTTCCGCGACGACAAGGTGGGCGGCCATGGCACGGTGGACATGCACAAGTCGATCGTCGTTTCGTGCAACACCTATTACTACCAGTTGGGCCGCGACATGGGCATCGACGCCATCCACGACTTCATGAAACCGTTCGGTTTCGGCCAGCTGACGGGCATCGACCTGAATAACGAAAAGACGGGCGTGCTGCCGTCGACGGAATGGAAGCGCAACCGCTTCAAGACGCCGCAGCAGAAAAAATGGGTGGGCGGCGACACGATTTCGGTGAGTAACGGCTCCGGCTACAACTCGTATACGCCGCTGCAGATCGCCCACGCGACGGCCAACCTGGCCAATAACGGCGTGGTGATGAAGCCGCATCTGGTGAAGATCATCGAGGACGCGGCTACGCGCGCGCGCACCCTGACGGTGCCCAAGGAAAGCTACCGCATCGCGCTCAAGCAGGAAAACATCGACGTCATCAAGCGCGCCATGGTGGGCGTGACCAGCGAGCAGGGTGGCACGGCCGCGCGCATCTTCACCGGCGTGCAGTACACGGTGGGCGGCAAGACGGGTACGGCGCAGGTGGTGGGCATCAAGAAAAACGAGAAGTACAATGCCAAGCTGCTGGCCGAACGCCTGCGCGACAACGCCCTGTTTACGGCCTTTGCGCCGGCCGACAAGCCGCGCATCGCGATCGCCATCGTGGTGGAAAACGCGGGCTTCGGCGCCGGCGTGGCCGCGCCGATCGCGCGCAAGGCGCTCGACTACTACCTGCTGGGCAAGCGCCCGAGCGACAAGGAAAAGGACACCACCAAGGTGCCCAAGGAAGATGTCGACGAAGTGCGCACCCTGGAAGAAATCACTGACGAGCAGGCCGCCCCGGCGGTACCTGCCAGGCAATAAGGAAGCACATGCCCATTAACGAGAGGCGCTCGCTGTGGCGGCGCGCCAAACCCTATCTGGCGGTGTTCGATCCGCCGCTGATGATCATCATCCTGATGCTGCTCAGTACCAGCTTGCTGACCCTGTATTCGGCCAGCATCGGCATCCCCGGCAAGATCGAAGACCACCTGCGCAATATTTTGCTGTGCTTTTTCGTCATGTGGGTGGCGGCCAACGTCACGCCGCAGATGATGATGCGCATCGCCGTGCCGGCGTACACGATATCGGTGATCTTGCTGGTGGCCGTGGCGCTGTTCGGCACCATCAAGCTCGGTGCGCGGCGCTGGCTGCATATCGGCGTGATCGACATCCAGCCGTCCGAATTCCTGAAGATCGCCACGCCGCTGATGCTGGCCTGGTTCTTCCAGCACAATGCGGGCGCCTTGCGCTGGAAATCGTTCCTGATGGCGGCGATATTGTTGCTGGTGCCCGTCTACCTGATTGCGCGCCAGCCCGACCTGGGCACGGCGCTGCTGGTGGTGGCGGCCGGCTTTACCGTCATCTTCCTGGCCGGTTTGTCGTGGAAGGTGCTGGCCGGCTTGCTGATCACCTTTGTTTCCTGCCTGCCGATCGCCTGGTCGCACCTGCATGATTATCAGCGCGACCGCGTGATGATGCTGATCGACCCGACCAAGGACCCGCTGGGCAAGGGCTTCCATATCATCCAGTCCATCATCGCCATCGGTTCCGGCGGCATGACGGGCAAGGGCTGGACGCACGGCACGCAAGCCCACCTGGAATTTGTTCCCGAGCGCACGACCGATTTTATTTTTGCCGTATATTCCGAGGAATTCGGCCTGGTCGGTAACTTGATCCTGATGCTGATGTATTTGCTGCTGGTGGGACGGGGGCTGATGATCGCCGCCAATGCCCCCAGTTTTTTCACTCGCCTGCTGGCAGGAGCGATCACTATGATTTTCTTTACTTACGCCTTTGTAAACATGGGCATGGTCAGCGGCATCGTGCCGGTGGTCGGCGTTCCCTTGCCATTCCTTAGCTATGGCGGCACCGCGCTGCTGACCCTGGGCGTGGCCACCGGTATCCTGATGAGCATTCAGCGCCACCGCAAGCTGGTGCAGACCTGATGCGCGCGCCTTTCGATACTTTCGCCATGCGCGGGCTGAGTCTGACGGTCTTGCTGACCCTGGCCGCTTGCGGTACGACGCCGCAAAAGCCCGCATCGAATAACGTGCCGCTGCCGTCCGGCGGCAAGGTCAAGGCGCCCGTGCGCCAGGATCCCACCTTGCCGGCATTGCCGGCGGCCGGCTCCGGGCGCGGCGGCTACTACAAGGATGACGGCCCGGGCGACAATCCGCCGGCCAACCTGCGCGACGTGCCCGATGCGGAAGTGCGCAACGAGCCGTATTCGACGCGCTCGAACCGCCCGTATGTCGTCTTCGGCAAGACCTACACGCCGATCACCGACAATGAGCCCTTCAAGCAAAAGGGCACGGGCACCTGGTATGGCAAGAAATTTCATGGCCAGCGCACCTCGTCGGGTGAAATCTACGATATGTACAAGATGACGGCGGCCCATCCGACCTTGCCGATTCCTTCGTATGCGCGCGTGACGAGCATCGACAGCGGCGAGCAGGTGATCGTGCGCATCAACGACCGCGGCCCCTTCCATGCCACGCGCGTCATCGACGTGTCGTACACGGCGGCGCTGAAACTGGGCTTCCTCGGCAAGGGCAGCCACCAGGTGGTGGTCGAACGGCTGCTGCCTGCCGATATCGACGCCATCCTGGCCGCCCGTGCGGCACCGAAGCCGGTGCCGTCCGTGGTGGCCATCTCCATCGATACGCCGGTGGAAACGGGCGCCGTGGTGCAGCCGGAAGTGTCGTCGCAAATGCTGCCCGTCGACGCGACGGTCGCCGCACCGGCACCGGCGGCGCTGGCCAGCGGTTTCTATCTGCAGCTGGGCGCCTACTCGCGCGCCGACAATGCGGAAACGGGCCGCTCGCGCCTGGAACCCTACGCGGCAGCCCTGGGGACCCTGGGCGTGGTGCAGGCCGGGAATCTGTTCCGCCTGTACGGTGGCCCATTCTCGAGTCGCGCCGATGCGGCGCGGGCGGCGGCCAGCCTGCCTGAATCGACAGGCATCAAGCCCATCGTCATTCAACGATAAAGCACCTGACAAAACCGTAGCGAGCGGAAGGGAGAGGCGCCCGAGAAGCGGAACTGTGCTCAAGCACAGCGAGCATCGCAGGTTGCCTATACCGACGCGCAGCAGGTTTGGTCAGGTGCTTATTTGCAGCTGCGCAGTTCCTGGTCTGGGAATTGTGATTTGATCTTCTCGAGACGCGCGCGTGTTGCGGCGTCGAGGTCGCGGAACTGGTAGGCCAGCTGCTTGCCGGCGCTGTAGCGCGGCGCGACGCGGGCGCTGTGCACGCCCTGTTTGTTGAGCGATGCCAGCTGGCTTTGCGCGCTGGTTTCCGACTTGAACACGCCCAGTGAAATGCCCCAGCGCAGCGGGCTGCTTTCATTCATGATGAAGTAATTCGTCACGCCCAGCTGCTTCAATTCGCCGGCCTTGCGGTCGGCGCCTTCCTTGCTGCCCTGCGGCGGGATATACACCATGTAGCTGGAAATCTCCTGGCCGGCCACGTTGCGGCGCGACTGACGGTCGCCCAGGTCCAATGCCGCCACTTGCGCTTCAAAGCGGCGCCCATCGGCCAGCAGGAAATTGCCCACTTCCGTGCAGGCATACGATGTCGGCGGTGCCGGTGCCGGTGCCGCCGTCGGCGTCGCGCCCTCTTCGGCGGCGGGCGCCGTGGCCTGCTCCTGCGTCAGCAAGGTGAGCTTGCCCGCCTGCAGCTGGTTTTTCAGGCGCGCCGGTTCGCGCGTCTCGGTGCGAAAACTGCCCAGATAACCCTGGCCGATGGCCAGCACCAGCAGGTTGACGCCGGCCAGCAGCCAGAAGACGAATTTCAGCATACGTGGTTTCCTTGTGTTCCTGCGGTCCCGGCGCGCGCGGCCGCCTGCAGGCCGAGCATGACGATATTGTCCACCAGATGCAGCGGCACGGCCAACGCCAGGGCCGGTGCGATGCGCGGTGCGGCGCCGCCCGACAGCAAACAGGCGCTGGCGCCATGCATGCGCACGGCCCGTTCGATGGCGCCCGCCTGTGCCGCCAGGCAGCCGGAGAGGATGGCGTCGTCCGTGTTGTCGGCAAAGCCGGCCGGCAGCAGGGCGTCGCTAGCGATTTGCGGCAGCTGCGCCGTGTTGCGCGCCAGCGAGCTGGCCATCAATCCCAGTCCCGGCAAGATCATCCCGCCGAGGAAAACGCCATCGGCCGTGACGGCGTCGATGGTGGTGGCGGTGCCGCAATTGGCGACGATGACGGCCTGGCCAGGCGCCAGCGCCTGCGCGCCGATGGCGGCGGCAAAGCGGTCGCAACCCAGCTGCGACGGCGCGCGGTAGCCATTCGTGAGGCCCGCCAGCTGCGGCAGCGATACAAAGTCGCGGGCGACGACCGGCAGCATGGCGCGCAGGCGCGTGCCGATGGCGGCGCCTGCCACGTTCGACAGCAGCGCTTCGCTGATGCCGAGTGTCTCCCACTGCGCGGCCAGGGTGTCGATCTGCGCATGCGCGACGGCGCCGCTGGCCAGCCAGCCGCCGAGGGGACTGCCGGCGGCCACGAGCGCCCATTTGATGCGCGTATTGCCGGCGTCGATCAGCAGTAGCATGCGCTTACTCCCCCGTCAGGCGCAAGGACACGTCGCCGGACATGATTTCCTGCAGGCCGCCATCGGTGCGCAGCAGCAGGCGGCCCAGCTGGTCCACGCCTGCCGCCACGCCTTGCTGCAGCAGTTGGCCATTGTCGAGGATTTTTACGTGCTGGCCTTGCCAGGCATGCAGCACGTTCCAGCGTTCGGTAAACGGTGCAAAGCCCGTGTCGTCGAATTCGGCCAGCACGCCGGCCAGGCGGCTGAGCAGGGCGGCCACCAGGGTATTGCGTTCCATCTGCGCCAGCCAGGGCACGGCCGAGACGCTGCGCCCGATCTGCCGTTCCAGCGCATCAGGCATCAGCAGATTGATGCCGCAGCCGATGACGGCCCACACGCCACCGTCCGCTGCCTGCTGGGTCTCAACGAGGATGCCGGCCAGCTTGTGTCCATCCTTGAGCATATCGTTTGGCCACTTCAGCTGCACCGGCACGCCCAGCGACGTCATGGTCTCGGCCAGCGCCACGCCGACGGCCAGCGGCAAGCCGACCAGCTGCTGCAGCGGCCCCTTGAAGCGCCAGGCCAGCGAAAACATCAGGCTGGCGTCCGGCTGCGACACCCACGGCCGCCCGGCGCGCCCCCGTCCGGCCGTCTGCTGGCCGGCGATGCGCAGGGTGGGGCCGGCCAGGGTGGCGCAGCGCGCCAGCAGGTCGGCGTTGGTCGATCCCGTTTCATCGACCACCTCGATGGCCACGTGGGAGGCGCCCGTGGCGCAATGGGCGGCGATGGCCGCGCTGTTCAGGTCTGAGTGCTTCGTCATGGGGAGAGGTTGGTTTTACTGGCTGCCGCCGGATGGCTTGCTGCGTGCCTTGTGCGGCGCGTTGGCGAAGGCCATGTCGTAGACGGCATTGGGCAGCGCGCGCAGCAGCTTGGCGACGACGCCCATCTGCCACGGGATCACGCGGTAGCTGTCGCCATCGGCGATGGCGCGCGCGGCGCGCACGGCGAATTTTTCGGCCGGCATCAGGAATGGCATGCGGTAGGCATTGTGGCGCGTCATCGGCGTGTCGATGTAGCCGGGCGTGATGGTGACGACCTTGACGCCCGCCGGTTTCAATTCCAGGCGCAGCGATTCGCAGTAGCTGATGACGGCCGCCTTCGAGGCGCTGTAGGCTTCGGCGCCGGGCAGGCCGCGGATGCCGGCCACGCTGCCGATGCCTACCAGGCGCCCGCTGCCCTGGCTTTTCATGGCGGCGATGAAGGGCGCGAAGGTGGCGACGGTAGCGGTGACGTTGATGGCGATGAGGCGCGCGAAGGCGTCGAGGTCTTCCGCGTGTTCGCTCAAGGTACCGTAGGACACGCCGGCGCTGGCGATGACGACGTCGATGCCGCCCGCATGGGCGATGAAGTCACCGGCGGCGCTTTTCAGGGCGGCGTGGTCGCACACATCGACGGCGTAGGCGCGGTGGCGTTCAGGGTAGGGCAGGGAGGCGATCAGTTGCTGCAGGGTGTCGCCACGGCGGGCCAGCAAGCCCAGATGGGCGCCCTGGCGCGCGTACTGCAGCGCCAGGGCGGCGCCCAATCCGCTCGACGCGCCCGTGATGAAAACGCGATGCATCAGGCGATGCCCGGGCGCGCCAGGGAAGTGGCCATGCTTATTTCTTTTCCGCTTTGGCTTTCGCGACCAGCACGTCCATCACGCTGAGCGCCTGGGCGTTCAGCTGCTCTTCGTTCCTGGCAGACTTGCTGCCCTGATCGGCCTGCGAAGGCGAGGTGATGTAGCGGCCGTCGATGGCGATCATGGGCCAGAACGTCACGTTATAGCCCTGCATCATGGCGTCAGCGCGGCGCACGCGGGCCGAGACGCCCATCGAACGGTAGGTGTCGATGAATTTCTGGCGGTCCACGCCTTGCTTGGCGACGAAATCGAATACGGCGTCGTCCGTGTTCAGGCGGTTGCGTTCCACGTGCATGGCGTGGAATACGCTGGTGTGCAGCTTGTCGACCAGGCCCATGGCTTGCAGGGTGAAGAACAAACGCTGCTGCGGCGCCACGCTGTCATCGCGCGACACGTGCACGCGCTTGAAGACGATGTTGTCGCCCTGCTTCTTGACCCAGGCCGCCAGCTGCGGTTCGAGCACGTTGCAATGGGGGCAGTAATAGGCGAAGAATTCCGTCACTTCGATTTTCTTGCCCGATTCCGTCGCCTGCGGCGTGGGCAGGGTTTCGTATTCGACGCCGTTTTTCGGCTCGGCCGGCGAGGCCGATGCGCCCATGGCGGCGGTGCACAGGGCGGCGGCGAACAGGATTTTCTTCAGAAAACGCATGCTGGTTCCTTATTTTTGGTTGCGGACGACGGCGACATCGATGCCGTTTTCAGACAGTTTGGTGCGTGCGCGGTTCATCGCTTCGAGCTGGTTGAACGGCCCGATGCGCACGCGGTGCAGCACGCCGGCGTCGGTGCTGCGGTCGCTGATGGCCGCTTCGAAGCCGAGCAGCGCCAGTTTGCCGCGCGTGCTTTCGGCGTCCGACATGTCATGGAAGGCGCCGGCCTGCAGATAATAAATCCATTTGTCGCTGGCTGCATCAGCCTTGGCCTCTTTTGCGTCGGCCTTGGCTTGCGGCGCGGGCGCCGCTGGTGCTGCCGCCGGCGTTTTCGGCGCCGGCTTGTCCTTTAATGTACCGATCAATTCCTGCAGCGCGTCCGGCGGTGGCGCCTTCGGCTGCTGCGCTGGCGCCGGCGCAGCAGGCTGCGTTGGCGTGACGATCTCGCGTGGCTCCTTGGAGAAGTCGCGCGCCGCTTCCTTGGCCGCTTCCTTGTTGCCGTACATCGGCTTGTTCGGGTCGGCGATCTGGCCGGCCGTCGGTTCGGTCGATTTGCCGGCCTTGCCCGACTTGTCGGTGAAAGGCGAGGCGCCCTTGGTGATCACCAGGGCGACCACCACGGCGATGCCCAGGCCGATGACCAGGCCGATGATGATGCCGACCAGGGTATTGCCCTGCTGGCGCCGGGTCGAAGAGAAGCGGGAAGCGTGATTCATTTTGACGGTTAGACCTTCGCGATTACATTTTGTTTGGCGCGGACACGCCGATCAGTGCCAGGCCGTTGCGCAGTACCTGGCGCGCGGCGATGACGAGGGCCAGGCGGGCCATCTTGACGGCTTCGTCCTCGACCAGCACTTTTTCGGCGAAGTAGAAGCTGTGCAGGTTGGCGGCCAGGTCGCGCAGGTAGAAGGCGACCTGGTGCGGGCCCAGTTCCGCTTGCGCGCGCGCCAGCATTTCCGGGTAGGCGGCCAGGGTCGCCAGCAGGGTCGCTTCAGTCGGCGCTGTCAGGGGAGACAAGTCGACGCCGGCGACCGTGCTGGCATCGCCGCCCCAGTTTTCCAGGATGCGGCAGATGCGCGCATGCGCGTACTGCACGTAATAGACCGGGTTTTCATCGGTGGTTTTCAGCGCCACGTCGACGTCGAAGACGAATTCCGTGTCGGCCTTGCGCGAGATCAGGAAGAAGCGCACGGCATCGCGGCCCTTGGCGATGTCGCCGCCGCCCGACCATTCGATCAGGTCGCGCACGGTCACGTAGGAGCCGGCACGCTTCGAAATCTTGACTTCTTCGCCGTCCTTCATGACGGTGACCATCTTGTGCAGCACGTAGTCGGGGTAGCCTTGCGGGATGCCCATGTCGACGGCCTGCAGGCCGGCGCGCACGCGCGCTATGGTGCCGTGGTGGTCGCTGCCCTGGATATTGATGGCCTGTACGAAGCCGCGCTGCCATTTCACCAGGTGATAGGCCACGTCCGGCACGAAATACGTGTAGGTGCCGTCCGTCTTGCGCATCACGCGGTCCTTGTCATCGCCGAAGTCGGTGGTGCGCAGCCACAGCGCGCCATCCTGCTCGTACGTGTGGCCCGCCTTGATCAGGGTTTCCACGGCGCTATTGACCTTGCCGTCCGCGTACAGCGACGATTCCAGGTAGTAATTGTCGAACTTCACGCCAAACGCCTGCAAGTCGATGTCCTGCTCGTTGCGCAGGTAGGTGACGGCGAACGGGCGGATCGAATCGATGTCTTCCACGTTGCCATTGGCCGTAGCAGGCTGGCCATCGCTGGCCGAGACGGTCTTGCCGGCCTTGAAGTCGCTGGCGATATCGGCAATGTAGTCGCCGTTGTAGGCGGACTCGGGCCATTCTGCGTCGCCCGGCTTGAAGCCGCGCGCGCGCGCCTGCACGGAGTTGGCCAGGGTCTGGATCTGCACGCCGGCGTCGTTATAGTAGAACTCGCGCGTCACCTGGTAGCCTTGCGCGTCGAACAGCGAGGACAGGGCGTCGCCCAGGGCTGCCTGGCGGCCGTGGCCCACGTGCAGCGGACCGGTCGGGTTGGCCGAGACGAATTCCAGGATGACCTGCTTGCCGGCGCCTGCCGTGCTGCGGCCATAGCTGTCGGCCTCGCTCAGGATGGTTTTCACCACGGCCTGCTTGGCGGCGGCGGAGACGCGCACGTTGATGAAGCCGGGGCCGGCGATTTCCACTGCCTCGACCAGGCCCTTGCCGGCCGGATTGGCCAGCACGGCCGCAACGATGGTTTGCGCCAGTTCGCGGGGATTCTGTTTCAGCTGCTTGGCCAGTTGCATGGCGATATTGCAGGCGACGTCGCCATGCGATGCATCGCGTGGTCGCTCGAGCACTACGCTAGGCGCAAGCGAAGTGCCGGCCAGGACGGGAGCGAGGGCGGCCTGGAACAGGGCGATGATTTCTTGTTTCTGTTGGGCGAGCATGAGCAGGATGGCGGTGGAACCGCGTTAAGAATGAATAGAATGAATCAAAAAGCAAAACGGACGGCAAGTACCCAAGCCGCCCAGACTGCGTTAATTATACTGGTTTGCTGCCGGGAACAATACGCTAGCCGGCAGTGTCCCCGTGCCGGCGCGTTTCACGATATTATCAGGACAGCATGCCCATGTTGGTGCACGAAAACATCACCATGGGACATTCTGCTTGTATATATGCAGTTTTTTGCCGCAATTTACATGTATCGCTGCAATCGCTTGGGTCAGAGGGCGCCACAAACGCTACAATCGACCCTTTATTGATGACGCGCGGCCGCGACTTTGCCACCATGCAGCCCGCCGCGCGCAGCCACACCGGATAACTATGAACAAGCGCCCCACGCTGAAATTGAAAACCAAGCCGGCGCCAGGCCAAGCTCCTGCCGCACCGAAACTGCGTCCCAGCTACCATCCCGACCTGAAACCGGTCTTGCAGCCAGGCTTCCAACCCGATTTGCGTGCCGATTCGCTGGCGTTTTGCCTGCTCGGCGCGGCCAATGCCGTGGCGCAAGTGCGCACGGGCACGGCCCTGCCGCAGGCGCTGGCCAAGGTGTTTGCGCAATCGAACGCCAGCCCGCAGGCGCGCGGCGCCATCCAGGATATTTCCTACCGTACCATGCGCCAGCTGGGCCGCAGCGAAACCCTGGTCGGCCTGATGACGTCGAAGGCGCCCGAGCCGCCGATGCTGGCCGCCCTGCTGTGCTGCGCGCTGTCGCTGATGTCCGCCGAGCCGGGCGAACAGCCGTACGAAGAATTCACCGTGGTCGACCAGGCCGTCACGGTCGCCACCTCGCACCCTGACCTGGCGCATGCCAAGGGCATGGTGAATGCCGTCTTGCGCCGTTTCTTGCGCGAGCGCAAGTCCTTGCTGGAAGCGGCCCTGCAGCAACCTTTAGCGCAATGGAATTATCCGCAGTGGTGGATCGACTCGCTGCGCCTGGCCTATCCGCGCGACTGGCAAGCCATTCTGACGGCCGGCAATGCCGTGCCGCCATTGACCTTGCGCGTGAATCGCCGCAAGAGCACGGTCGAAGCGTATCTGGCCGTGCTGGCCGAGGCGGGCATTGCCGCGCGCCAGGTGGGGCCGTTCGCCGTGCGCCTGGACAAGCCGATCGGCGTGGCCTTGATTCCCGGCTTCGAGCAGGGCGTCGTTTCCGTGCAGGATGCTGGCGCGCAATTGGCCGCGCCGCTGCTGGATTTGCAGGATGGCATGCGCGTGCTGGACGCCTGCGCGGCGCCGGGCGGCAAGACGTGCCATATCCTTGAGCTGGCCGACGTGCAGGTGACCGCCATTGATGCGGACGCCAAGCGCCTGCCGCGCATCGCGGAAAACCTCGAGCGCCTGGGCCTGGACGCCACCTTGAAGGCGCAGGATGCGCAATCGAGCGCGTGGTGGGACGGCCAGCAGTTCGACCGCATCCTGGCCGACGTGCCGTGCACGGCTTCGGGCATCGTGCGCCGCCATCCTGATATCCGCTGGTTGCGCCGCAAGGGCGATGCGTTCCAACTTGCAACACTTTCATCCAAAATTCTGGACAACCTGTGGCAGATGCTGCGCCCCGATGGTAAATTGCTGTTCGTGACATGTTCATTGTGGCCGCAAGAGTCCGAGGCACAGGCGGCGGCATTTGCGGTACGCAATAATGCAACCCGATTGACAGCGCCTGGCCAGCTGTTGCCGACTGGCAGCGCGGAGCAGGACCACGACGGTTTGTTCTATGCGCTATTCCAAAAAAATGCGGCTTGAGCGATTCGTCGATACTTATCCTACGGACTACACCGGCACACTTGTGACAACACGACTCTTCCGACTCCTGGCCCTGCTGCTGATGCTGGCATGTACCATGCCACGCGCGCATGCCGCCGACATGGTCGAGATCACCCGTGCCTACATCGAGTCGAGCGAAGAGGGCTACAAGCTGGCCGCCACGTACTCCTTCGAGCTCAATCACGACCTCGATGATGCGGTACAGCATGGCGTGCCGCTGTATTTCACGACCGAAATCGAACTGACCAGGCCCCGCTGGTACTGGTTCGATGAAAAAGCCATCGTGGCGCGCCAGACCAGCAAGCTGTCCTACAACGTGCTGACGCGCCAGTATCACGTGTCGGGCGTGGGCTTGCAGCAAAGTTTCCCCACGCTCGACGATGCGCTGTTCCTGATCCGCCGTCCCAGCCGCTGGCTGGTGGCGCGGCGCGGCGAGCTGAAAGTGGGGCAGACATATAACGTTACCTTGCGCATGGGCATGGACCGCGACTACCTGCCCAAGCCGATACAGGTCAATGCCTTCAATAACAGCGACTGGCGCCTGGCTTCGAATAAAAAAACCTTCTTGTATACGGCGGAGTAGTGAGTCAAGCATTGCGCTATCTGCTGGTGGTGGGCGGCGGCATCGTCAGTATCCTGCTGTTCCTGCTGGCGTCGGCTTCCGATAATTCCGGCTTTTTCGACCGCTACTACACCTGGCTGCTGGGCTTGAACGCGGCCGTGGCCGTGTCTCTGCTGGCGCTGGTAGGCATTTCCCTGGCGCGCCTGTACGCGCGCTACAAGAGCGGCAAGTTCGGCTCCAAGCTGATGACGCGCCTGGTGATGCTGTTCGCCGCCGTCGGCATCCTGCCGGGCCTGGTGATTTTCCTTGTTTCCGTGCAATTCGTCTCCCATTCCATCGAATCCTGGTTCAACGTCAAGATCGAAGCGGCGCTGGAATCGGGGATTGAGCTGGGCCGTGCCGGCCTCGATGCGGCCCTGGTCGAGCTCGACCACCGGGGCCGCAAGGCCGTCGAAGAACTGGGCGCCGACCCGGTGGCCGGCCCGGCCGTGCTGACCAGCCTGCTGCGCGAAGAGGGTATGCAAAATGTCATGCTTGTCAGCGGCGACGGCGTGCTGCTGGCCAGCGCCGGGCCGCATAGCGCAGCCGACTTGCCGACGCCGGCCATGCTGGTGCAGGCGGCCTTGCCGGCCGGCTATGCCTCCGCCGAGGGCGGGCTGGAGCTGCACGACGATGGTACGGAGTCGGGCGGCGGCGGTTTCCGCTCGGGCTTGCCGGCGTCGGTGGAAACGGCGGCCAGCCTGCGCCTGCGCGTGCTGGTGGCCGTGCCGGGGCCTTCCGTCTCGCCCCGCTACCTGCAATTGCTGCAATCGGTACCGCCCAAGCTGGCGACGAATGGCGAAGTGCTGCGCGCCGCCTACAGCGAATACAAGGAACGTTTCGTCGCGCGTGTGGGACTGCGCAAGATGTACATGGAAATCCTCACCTTGACCTTGCTGCTGGCCATCTTTGGCGCCATCGGCAGCGCTTTCCTGATCGCGGGCAACCTGGCCCAGCCCCTGCTGCTGCTGGCCGAAGGCACGCGCGCCGTGGCCGAGGGCGACCTGTCGCCGCGCCCCATCGTCGCCACCAAGGATGAACTGGGTACCCTGACGCAATCGTTCAATATCATGACGCGCCAGCTGCTCGATGCGCGCACGGCCGTGGAAAGCAACCGCGCCGCCCTGCAAAACGCCAAGGCCCACCTGGAATCGGTGCTGGCGAACATGTCGGCCGGCGTGATGGTGCTCGACGGCGATTTCAAGCTGGTGACCTGCAACGAGTCGGTCGAACGCATCCTGCAGCATTCGGGCATGAGCATGGTGGGCCAGCCGCTGGCGCATATTGCTGGAATGGAAGAATTTGGCGGCGCCATCATCAGCGCCTTCACGGCGCAAAGCGCGCAATCGGCGTCGGGCCGCAACCAGCAGCGCCTGCACTGGCAGCGCCAGATCGAGATTCCCCGCCGCCTGGGCAGTAGTGCCGACGAGCATGACATCACCTTGCTGGCGCGTGGCTCGCGCCTGCCGCTGGAGTCCGGCAGCGGCTACATCGTCGTGTTCGACGATATTTCCGACGTGATTTCCGCGCAGCGCTCGATCGCCTGGGGCGAAGTGGCGCGCCGCCTGGCGCATGAAATCAAGAATCCGCTCACGCCGATCCAGCTGTCGGCCGAGCGCCTGCAGATGAAGCTCGAAGGCAAGCTGGAGCAGCCGGACGCCGACCTGCTCAGCCGCGCCACTACCACCATCGTCAAGCAGGTCGATGCGATGAAGCGCATGGTCGACGACTTCCGCGACTATGCGCGCACGCCGCCGGCCGTGCTCACGCCGCTGCGCTTGAACGAGCTGATCGAAGAGATACTGAACCTGTACCTGCGCGGCGACGATGGCGACATCATCCACCCGCTGCTGGCGCCGAATCTGCCGATGGTGATGGGCGATCCGACCCAATTGCGCCAGGTGATCCATAACCTGCTGCAGAATGCGCAGGACGCGATGACCGACTTGCCGCCGGACTCGCCGCATCCGCGGATTGACGTAAGGACGGAAGCAATTCATTATCGCAGTGCGGACGGCGGCGTGAATATCGCCGTGCGGCTGGCCATCAGCGACAATGGCCCTGGTTTCGCGCCAAAAATCCTGGCGCGGGCTTTCGAGCCGTATGTGACCTCGAAGGCGCGCGGCACGGGATTGGGCCTGGCGATGGTCAAGAAAATTATCGATGAACACGGCGGACGCATCGATATCGAGAACCGGGTCGACGGCAATGGCGCTTCGGTGGTCATTTTGCTGTTAAAGTTAGCTCCCGACACTCCTGCCCAGGAATTCCTGGCGTGAGGGTCTGGTTTAGTATTTAAAACACTAATAAAATCATAGTTGTCCGCCGCGTGCATCTTGTGCGCGACGGCCGGCGAAATGAGGAAGGCAAGACACGAATGGCAAACATACTCGTAGTGGATGATGAAATGGGTATCCGTGAGTTGCTCTCGGAAATTTTGGGCGACGAAGGACATGCTATCCAGCTGGCCGAAAATGCGCAGCAGGCGCGCGAAGCGCGTGCCGCCGGTGCGCCGGATCTGGTATTGCTGGATATCTGGATGCCCGACACCGACGGCGTCACCCTGCTCAAGGAGTGGCAGCGCGACGGCTTGCTGACCATGCCGGTAATCATGATGTCGGGCCATGCCACCATCGATACGGCGGTCGAGGCGACGCGCATCGGCGCCATGAACTTCCTGGAGAAACCGATTGCCCTGCAAAAACTGCTGAAGGCGGTCCAGCAAGGCTTGACGCGGGCACAGGAAACCGTGCGCGCGCCGAGCGTGGCGCCGCGTCCCGTGGCACCCGTGGTGGCCGAGGAAAGCAGCCATCCCGTGCCCAGCTTTGGCGGCAGCGCGCCGCAACAGCTGATGGTACGCCCGGGCATCGCCGTACCGGCGGTGGCCGAAGGCCATGGCTACAACCTGTCGTTCGACTTGCCCCTGCGCGAGGCGCGCGACGCGTTCGAGCGCATGTATTTCGAACACCACCTGGGGCGCGAAGGCGGCAGCATGACCCGCGTGGCGGAAAAAACGGGCCTCGAACGCACCCATTTGTACCGCAAGCTGAAACAGCTGGGCGTCGAACCGGGCAAGCTGGCCAAGAAAAGCCTGTGACGGCAGCCGTGCGGCGTCCGACGCCG
Organism: Janthinobacterium sp. PLB04; assembly: GCF_021165895.1. NCBI lineage: Bacteria > Pseudomonadati > Pseudomonadota > Betaproteobacteria > Burkholderiales > Oxalobacteraceae > Janthinobacterium > Janthinobacterium sp. PLB04. Next base: position 1,103,783 of record NZ_CP088968.1, read on the forward strand.
CTGACCCTGGTCAGCGGTGGACGCGCCGCCGGGCGCGAGGCGGCCATCGCGCAAGCCTTGCCGCCGGACCAGCCGGCCGCCGTGATCCTTGAAGGATTGGCTGACGGTAACGGCATCCTGGCCGACCTGGCCGAGCAAGTTTCTCCATCCCCATCATTTCCATTGCAACTGTTGCGCATCGCGCCCGGTTGCCTGTGCTGCAGCGGTAATCTCGTATTGCGTGTAACATTGAATCGTCTGCTGCGCCATCCACCCGCGCGCTTGTTCATCAGCCTGGCCGACGCCTCGCACATCGAACAACTGCGCACCTGGCTCACCGCCAGTCCCTACGATGCCCTGCTGGCGCTGCAAGCAGACATGGTGGTTTCCTGACGATTTCCTGATCGACTTACCGCAAGCGCAGTTTGCATCTCGTTACAACTCTGTAGCCCGCAGGGTGGCATGGCCGCTTGAAATGGCGCCGTGTAACCCCACCTCTGTTCTGACACCGCAGGAGCTTCTCCTGCTTGAGCGAAGGATGCAAAATGAACCTGATCTATAACAGCGAACAATATAGCGTCGTGGAATTCGGCGTCGACGGCGACCTGGAAGCCTTGCGCTTTGGCGGCTATGAAATCGTCGACAAGGGGGGCAAGCGGGAAACGTTTATCGCCGGCATCCTTGCGCAAAACTTCCGCCGCGATGTGACGGAGCTGATCGCCAGCGAACCCAGCATGGAAGAGATCGATGAATTTTTGGGCAGCTATGATTCCCTCATGAGCCAGCCCGTGCTGTTGCATTAGGGTGATGGCTATCGCCGCCATACCAATCCGCCAGGCGGCGTGGTATGGTGGCCGTGTTATCCCGCTGCAAACAGACCATGTGCCAACTTCTTGGAATGAATTGCAATGTCCCTACGGACATTGTCTTTAGTTTTACCGGCTTCGCCATGCGTGGCGGCCATACCGATACCCACCATGACGGCTGGGGCATCGCCTTTTTCGAGGGCGCCGGCGTGCGCCATTTCGTCGACCACCAGGCGGCCATCGCCTCGCCCGTGGCCGAACTGATCAAACGCTACCCCATCAAGTCGCGCAATGTCATCGCGCATATCCGCAAGGCCACGCAAGGCCAGGTGGCGCTGGAAAACTGCCACCCTTTCGTGCGCGAACTGTGGGGCCGCTACTGGGTCTTTGCCCACAATGGCGATTTGAAGGATTTCCACCCCGTGCTGACGGGCAGTTACCGCCCCGTCGGCTGCACGGACAGCGAACTGGCTTTCTGCTATCTGCTGCAGGAGTTGCATGCGCGCTTTGGCGATGCCCCGCCGGCGTTGCCGCAACTGCATGCCGCCCTGGCGGAGTTGTTGCCTGGCATCGCCGCCCACGGCACCTTCAACATGATGCTGTCGAGCGGCGAGGCGCTGTTTGCCCATTGCTCGACCAGCTTGCACTATCTGGTGCGACAACATCCGTTTCCAACTGCTAAACTCTCCGATGAAGACCTGAGCGTGGACTTTTCCCAGGTGACGACTCCCCAGGACAGAGTGGCCGTGATCGTTACCCAGCCGCTGACGACGAATGAGCAATGGACGGCGTTTGTGCCGGGTGAATTGAAATTATTTGTCGACGGGATGGTGCAAGAACCCCCTGCGCCCTAATTTGTTGACGACAATAAACTGGATTGCTGCCAAAATACCCACAGCGCGGGCGGAATTCAGCTAAAGTATTGTCAATAGTGAACCTTGATGCGGGCGCGGCGCGGCCGGTGTCACTCGACGTGATTGATGAAGAGTTAATGATCGATATTTCCAGCAACGACATCACCCCGAAACCCTTGCGCGTGCGCGAGTTCTATCTGGGGCGACAACCTATCCTTGACCGCAATCAAGCCTTGTTTGGCTATGAGTTGCTTTTCCGCAACGCTCCGGTCGGTCCCGCCAACATTACCAGCGACCTGTCCGCCACGGCATCCGTTATCGCCCACGCTTCTCAGCTGGGCATGGAAAAGGTCATCGGCGACGCGCTCGGTTTCGTCAACGTCGATGCCGACGTGATCATGAGCGACATCTTCGTGTTTCTGCCGCGTGAAAAAGTCGTGCTGGAAATCGTCGAATCGATGCCCGTCACGCCGGAAGTGCGCGCGCGCATCAGCGAACTGGTGGGCCATGGCTTCACCTTCGCGCTGGAAAACGTCGTATCCGATACGTCGCAAGTGCAGGAACTGCTGCCGCTGGTGCAGTACGTCAAGATGGACATGAGCACGGTCGACCCGAAAGTGCTGGCAGCGCTGGCGCCCCGTTTCAAGCAGGAAAACAAGAAACTGGTGGCGGAGAAGGTCGAGACGCGCGAAGAATTCAAGTCGGGCCTGGATCTGGGCTTCGATTACTTCCAGGGCTATTACTTTGCCAAGCCGGCCATCATGACGGGCAAGAAGCTGTCGCCGTCGCAACTGGCCGTCATGGAACTGATGACCTTGGTCACGTCGGACGCCGACAACATGGATATCGAGCGCGCCATCAAGCGCGACGTGTCGCTGGCCCTGAACCTGCTGCGCCTGGTCAATACGCCGGCCGTGGGTGCGCGCCAGCGCATCGATTCGCTGAGCCAGGCCGTGACCGTGCTGGGCCGCCGCCAATTGCAGCGCTGGCTGCAAATCATGCTGTACGCGGAACCAAGCAAGCGCGGCCATAGCATGACGCCGCTGCTGATGCTGGCCACCACGCGCGGCCGCCTGCTGGAATTGCTGGCGCATAAACTGCGCCCGAACCACGCCCATTCGGCCGATATCGCCTTTACGGTCGGCATCATGTCCCTGATGGATACCCTGTTCGGCGTGCCGATGTCGGAAATCCTCAGCCAGATCGAAGTCATCGACGAAGTGGCCGAAGCACTGCTGTCGCGCGAGGGCTTCTATGGCGACCTGCTGCGCCTGGCCGAGTGCATCGAGCGCATCGAAGACATGGAAGGCGAGATCGTGCCGACCTTGCGCGACCTGGCCATGTCGCCGGACGACCTGGTGGAGCTGGAAATGGCCGCCTACGAATGGAGCGATAACGTAGTCCGCTACGCGCTGTAGATCGGATTAGCGCGGCCGCCAGGCCACGCGTAATCCGACGACATTGTTGACGCTGATCGTAGTGATGTCGGATTACGGCCTGCGGCCTAATCCGACCTACCCGATTTATCTAAAAGAGCCCTGCACGGCGTCGCCGTGGCAGGGCTTTTTTACGCCGCTACGCGGCGGCGCCGGGCCAGTGCTTGTGCAGCTCGGGGTCGGTGCGCAATTCCCACAGGGCGAGCACGACGACGGCGATACCGACGAGCAACTCGTTCCACATGACGACGGGCTGATCGGCGAGCCGCAGTACCCATGGCGAGGCCGCCACCCAGACGCCGACCAGCAGGTTGACGACGACGGCCCAGAAATAGGTCTTGTACAGGTCGAAGGCGGCCAGTACGGCGATCACCAGTCCCGAGACAAAGGCGTTGATCATCTGCGGTGAACCCTCGGGATAGGAAAAGGCCCAGGGCGAGACGACCAGCCATAGGCCCAGCAACAGGATCACTTGATCCTGCCAGCGTTTCAGTTTGAAATTGGTTGCCATATATCCTCCTTGCCGGTTGGGAACGGGCCGGAGCGGGCATGCAGCATGCCAGCCGGCATACTGCGTTAGTGCGCTTCGGCGCGCGATAAGTTCCGCGCGCCTTGTGCATATATTATGACAGATTGGGTGCCAGCCAGCGTTCCACGTCCTCGATGTTGACGTTGCGGCGCTTGGCCATGTCTTCCACCTGGTCCATGCCGATCTTGCCGACGACGAAGTATTTCGACTCCGGGTGGGCAAAATAGAAGCCGGAGACGGCCGCGCCGGGGAACATGGCATACGATTCCGTCAGCTGCATGCCGATTTCCTCGGCCTGCATGACCTCGAACATCTGTTTCTTGACCGTGTGCTCCGGGCAAGCCGGGTAGCCGGGCGCGGGGCGGATGCCGACATACTTTTCGGCGATCATGTCGTCGTTGCCCAGGTGTTCATCCGGCACATAGCCCCACAAATCCTTGCGCACGCGCTCGTGCAGGTATTCGGCAAACGCCTCGGCCAGGCGGTCCGCCAGGGATTTGAGCATGATGGACGAGTAATCGTCGTGCGCATCCTCGAAGCGTTTTTCGTACTTTTCAATGCCCAGGCCGGACGTGACGGCGAACATGCCGATGTAATCCTTCACGCCCGATGCCTTCGGTGCAATGAAGTCGGCCAGGCACTGGTTCGGACGCTGCACGCCGTCGACCACGGGCTTGACGCCTTGCTGGCGCATGCCGTAATAGGTGAACGCCACGGTACTGCGCGTATCGTCCGTGTACACCTCGATATCGTCGTCATTGACGCTGTTGGCCGGCAGCAAGGACACGACGCCATTGGCCGTCAGCCAGCGCCCGTCGATGAGTTTTTTCAGCAGGGCCTGGCCTTCCGCGTACACCTTGGTGGCCGCGTCGCCCACCACTTCATCCGTCAAAATGGCGGGGAAGGGACCTGCCAGGTCCCAGGTCTGGAAGAACGGGCCCCAGTCGATATAGTTGGCCAGCGTGGCCAGGTCGACATTCTTGAACACGCGGCGGCCGATGAACTTCGGTTTCACGGGCGTGCAGGGGCCGTCGAACGGCACGACCATCCTGTTGGCGCGCGCCTGCGCCAGCGGCAGGATGGGCAGGGCCTTCTTGTTGGCGTGCTGCTCGCGGATGCGCGCGTAATCGATTTCGATGTCTTCCACGTATTTGTCGCGCTGCTCCGGCGTCAGCAACGATTGCGCCACGGATACGGAACGCGAGGCGTCCGGCACGTAGATCACGGGGCCTTCGTAGTTGTGCGCGATTTTCACGGCCGTGTGGGCGCGACTGGTGGTGGCGCCGCCGATCAGCAGGGGGATCTTCAGCATGCGGAAGTGTTCGTCGCGCTGCATTTCCTTGGCGACATACGCCATTTCTTCCAGCGATGGCGTGATCAGGCCCGAGAGACCAATGATGTCCGCGTTTTCCACCTTGGCACGCGCGAGGATTTCCGAGCACGGCACCATCACGCCCATGTTGACCACTTCGAAGTTATTGCACTGCAGAACGACGGTGACGATATTCTTGCCGATGTCATGCACGTCGCCTTTCACGGTCGCCATGATGATCTTGCCTTTCGGCTTGGCGACGATGCCCGTGCGCTTTTCTTCCAGCAGCTTTTCTTCCTCGATAAACGGGATCAGATGGGCCACGGCCTGTTTCATCACGCGCGCCGATTTCACCACCTGCGGCAGGAACATCTTGCCCTGGCCAAACAGGTCGCCGACCACGTCCATGCCGGCCATCAAGGGGCCCTCGATCACGTGGATGGGGCGCCCGCCATTGTGCAGCAATTCCTGGCGCGCCTCTTCCGTGTCTTCCACGATGAATTGCGTGATGCCGTGCACCAGCGCGTGCGACAGGCGCTCCTGTACGGTGCCTTCGCGCCAGGCCAGGGTTTGCGCCTCGGCCTTGCCGCCCGCCTTCAGGGTGCCGGCAAATTCGATCATGCGCTCGGTCGAGTCTTCGCGGCGGTTCAGCACCACGTCTTCCACGCGCTCGCGCAATTCCGGGTCCAGGTTGTCATACACGCCCACCATGCCGGCGTTGACGATGCCCATGGTCATGCCGGCCTTGATGGCGTGGTACAGGAAGACGGTGTGGATGGCTTCGCGGGCTGGATCGTTGCCGCGGAAACTGAAGGACACGTTCGACACGCCGCCCGAGATCTTCGCGTACGGCAAGTTTTCCTTGATCCAGCGCGTGGCGTTGATGAAGTCGACGGCGTAGTTGTTGTGCTCTTCGATGCCGGTGGCGACGGCAAAGATGTTCGGATCGAAAATGATGTCTTCCGGCGGGAAGTCGAGCGCATCGATCAATAAATGGTATGCGCGGGCGCAAATCTCGATCTTGCGCTCGAAGGTATCGGCTTGCCCTTTTTCATCGAAGGCCATGACGATGACGGCTGCGCCATAGCGGCGGCACAGTTTTGCCTGGCGCAGGAATTCTTCCTCGCCTTCCTTCATGGAAATCGAGTTGACGATGGCCTTGCCTTGCACGCATTTCAGGCCTGCTTCGATGACGGACCATTTCGACGAGTCGACCATGATGGGCACGCGCGAAATATCGGGTTCCGAGGCGATCAGGTTCAAAAAGCGCGTCATGGCGGCCAGCGAATCGAGCATCGCTTCATCCATATTGATGTCGATCACCTGCGCGCCGTTTTCCACTTGCTGGCGCGCCACCGACAGCGCTTCGTCGTATTGCTCGTTGAGAATCATGCGCGCGAACGCTTTCGAGCCCGTGACGTTGGTGCGCTCGCCCACGTTGACGAACAGCGACTCGTCATTGACGACGAACGGCTCCAGGCCCGCCAGGCGCAAGTCGTGCGATGGGGCCGGCACGGTGCGCGGCGTGTTTTTCGACAGCAATGCGCCGATGGCGGCGATGTGCTCGGGCGTGGTGCCGCAGCAGCCGCCCGCCATGTTCAAGAAGCCCGCGTCGGCAAATTCGCGCAGCAGGGCGGACGTGTCGGCTGGCAACTCGTCGAAACCCGTGTCGCTCATGGGATTGGGCAAGCCCGCATTCGGGTAGATGCACACGAAGGTGTCGGCGATCTTGGCCAGCTCTTCCGCGTACGGGCGCATCAGGGCGGCGCCCAGCGCGCAGTTCAGGCCGATGGTCAGCGGTTTTGCGTGGCGCACGGAATTCCAGAAGGCGGGCACGGTCTGGCCCGACAAGATGCGTCCCGAGGCGTCCGTGACGGTGCCGGAAATCATCAGCGGCAGGCGCACGACATCCGGGTTTTGCTCGTAGAACAGGTCGATGGCGAACAGGGCCGCCTTGCAGTTCAGGGTATCGAAAATGGTTTCCACCAGCAGCACGTCGGCGCCGCCTTCCACCAGGCCCTGCGTCTGCTGCAGGTAGGCGGCCACCAGCTGGTCGAAGGTGACGTTGCGCGCTGCCGGGTCGTTGACGTCGGGCGAGATCGATGCCGTCTTCGGCGTGGGGCCCAGGGCGCCGGCGACGAAGCGCGGCTTGTCCGGGGTGGAGTACTTGTCGCAGGCGGCCCGCGCCAGCTTGGCTGCCTGCACGTTCATTTCATAGGCCAGGTGGGCCATGTGGTAATCGTCTTGCGCGATGGTCGTGGCGCCGAAGGTATTCGTTTCGATCAGGTCGGCGCCGGCCGCCAGGTAGCGCTCGTGGATTTCCTGGATGATGTGCGGCTGCGTCAGGGTCAGCAGCTCGTTATTGCCCTTGACGAACAATTCGCGCGCGCCACTGTCGGCTGGGGCGGCGAAATCGATGAAGCGGCCGGCGGGACCGCCACGGTAGGCTTCTTCGTCGAGCTTGTACTGCTGGATGATCGTGCCCATGGCGCCGTCGAGGATCATGATCCGCTGCGCCAGAATGGCGCGCAAGGTGGCTTCGGTCGGGGACATGGCGGGGATCACGGTATCGTTCATTTCATGCTTTCAATAGGCAAACGGGCGGCGGCGCGGCGACAAGACTGGTACGAGGCGGATGCGGGCCAGCAGGATCAGCTGACGGAGAGTGCCGGCCGGGTAGGGCAGGCAGAAGGTGGCAATCGCCTGATTTCACCGGGTCTAAAATTATACGGCATCAGGCTGCTTTGGTTTTAAGCAAAAGCGGCCGTACGCCCCACGGCTGGCCTTCTTGCAACACATCGCCTCCTGCCACGCCTGCCGCTGAAAATTACATTCCTGAAAATCTTACTCAAAACGTTAATTCTTCCGCCAAAGTTGGCAGAAGAATACCGCCCTCTAGGCTGTGGAAAAATTTCCACATTATTTGTGCTGCCTCAGCATATTTTTAATGAATTGAATGGCAATAGCTGCAAAGGAAATTAATTTTGATTTAAGGCAATACAGAGTGAGGGAAATAGTACTCAGAATAAAGTTTGCCAAGCAGATATTTTAACTATTATCAAAACCAATTGAATCAAAAGCATTAATAGTTGTCTTTGGGAATCGAATTAACCCATAATATTGGTTCTTAGAAATTAAATTCTCACCAAAAGTCACCAATATGTCACATTTATCTCGTGTCCTCCCCGGCATCGCGCTGCACAAACATGGTTGCCAGCCATGAAAAACCATCTGCTCGTAGCATTGTTTGTCGTGCTGGGCCTGTCCGCCTGCGGTGGCGGTGGTGGCGGTGGTGGCGACACGGTGGTGGCGACCACCTCGGGCACGCCCGTCCTGATTCCTGCCGTGACGGCCGTCTCGGCGGCGAATGTTGCCGTGGGCGGCAGCCTGGTGGTCACGGGCACGAATCTGAGCCGCGTGACGGCCTTCCAGGTGGGCGGCGTGACCGTTGCCACCAGCGCCGCCAGCGAGACCAGCGTGACCCTGGCCATGCCTGGCGTGCCCGTCACGGGTGCCTTGAGCCTGGTCAGCGCCAGCGGTACGGCGGCCACCAGCTATAACGTCAATGTGTACCTGCCGCTGAGCGTGGGCAGCGTCGCGCCGGCGACGGGCGGTGTCGGTTCCAGCGTGACGATCACGGGCGGCGGCATGGGCGCCGTGACGGCAGTACAGTTTGGCAATGGCGCGGCGGCAACGCCGCAAAGCCAGACGGCCAGCAGCGTGACAGTGGTGGTGCCTGCGGGTGCAGCGACAGGCGCGCTGACGGTGCGCGGTCCCTACAACGATGTGATCAGCAGCGACGCGTACACGGTCCTGGCCAGCGTGGCAGTGACGTCAATCACGTCGGCCGTCAACGGCGCGACCTTGTCGGTGACGGTGCAGGGCAGCAATCTCGACCAGGTCAGCTCGGCTTCGGTGGGCAATACGCCGGCCGTCATCGTCAGCGCCAGTGCCAGCCAGCTGCTGCTGTCCGCGCCAGCCTCGGCAACGGGCAATGTGATGCTGTCGGCCGCTTCGCGCATCGCCGTGAATGCGGGCACGGTGTCGGCCTTTACCTTGGGCAGCATTGATTTCGCGCAAGTGCTGAATTTGAACGCCAGCAATACGGCCTTGCGCCTGACGCGTGGCAAGCCGGCCGCCGTGCGCGTGTCCGTGCTGGCCACGCAGGCGGGCCAGGCCAGCCCGGCCGTGACCTTGAATGCGACCGCCGCCAATGGCAGCAACCTGGGCAGCATCGCAATGACGGGGCCGGCGCTCTTGCCGACGACGAAGAACGATGACAGTTTCAATGGCAATTTCAGTGCCGTCCTGCCCTCCGGCTGGATCTTGCCCGGCGTGCGCGTGCGCGTGACGGCCGTCGGCAATGACGGCGTGCAAGTGAGCCAGGAAGCGGCACCCATGGTGGCCAGCCTGGCCAGAATCCGTCTGGTGCTCGTTCCCTTGAGCACCGACGATGGCGTGGCGCAACTGCCGGACGCCGAGGTGATCCGCGCTGCGCTGTTGCGCGTGTATCCGTATGCGACGGAAAATATCAGCATCACTACGCGCGCCGCGCTGAGCATGCCAGGCAGCAGCACGGCCGACAGCTGGTGGAGCGATACCCTGGGCAAGCTGGAAAACAAGCGCGCGCTGGAAGACAGCGGCGCCTATTACTATGGTTTCGTGCCGAGAATGTCTTCCACCCGCGCCGCCGGCCTGGCCTACATCAACCAGCGCAGCAGCGGCAGCGACTTCACGTCGGCCATCGGCCTGGATGCCCGCTTCAACAGCATCGCATCGGTCGATCCATTCGGCAATCAATGGCCTGAATGGCTGACCACGCTCGTGCACGAGCTGGGCCACAACCACTCGCTGCAGCACGTTGCCTGCGGCGGCCCGGCCGGCGCCGCTGCCGATTACCCGTATGCGGATGGTAATCTGGGTCCGCAACCCCTGTATAACAGCAACTATGCGGGCAGCATCGGCCAGCTGAGCAAGGCAGTCTATGGCAGCACGCCGATGAAAGACGTGATGAGCTATTGCAGCGGCGCCTGGTTCTCCGACTACAGCTATGCGCGGGTGCAGCAATTCCTGGAAAAACGCAGCACGCAGGGGACGGGCAGCAATGTGCTGGCCGCCAGCATGTCCGTGGCCGAGAACGGCTATCTGACCATTTCCGGCCGCATCACGCCAGCCGGCGTGGCCTTGCGCCCAGCCGTTGCCTCGTCGGCGCGCATCGGCGCCGCTGCCAGCGGCAGTGGCCATGCTTATACCTTGCGCGTGTTGACGGCGTCCGGACAGACTATCGACTTGCCCTTCGATGGCGTCTCCGTGGCCGACCATGGCGGCAACGCCATGAGCCACTTCCGCGTCAGCTTCGCCAATCCGGGCGAAATCAGCGATGTGCAAGTGCTGGCAAATGGCAAGGCTTTAGCCAAGCTGGAACGCCCGGCGCGCCGCAGCAAGGCTGCCGCCAACGATGCCACGTTTGATGCGACGCAAAGCGGCGGCCAACTGGTGCTGGTTTGGAATGCCGAGGCGGAACCGTATGCCGCCGTCATGTACGTGGCTGCCGATGGCCGCAAGACGGTGGTTGCCAGTGACTTGACGGGTGGCAAAGCCAATGTCGACGTGAGCGCCGTGCCGGCCGGTGGCCGTTTCGAAGTCAGCCTGTCGTCGTCCGTGGGCGCACGCCTGATGAAGGTGCAGCGCCGCTAAGCGCTGTGGCTGGATACAAAAAAGGCTTGCCGCGGCAAGCCTTTTTTTATGGCCATCGGCATGATGGCGCGGTGCAACCCGGTGAAGTCAGGCGAAGCGCTTGCCTTCGAGGGGGAAGCCCTTGATGAATTCGGCCGCAGGCAGGCGCTTGCCGCCCGGTTTCTGCAGTTCTGTCAGGCGCAGCGAGCCATTGCCGCAAGCCACGACGATGCCGTGCTGGGCGTCGGCCGCCAGTACCTGGCCGGGCGCTTCCTTGCTGTCCGCTTCGAGCACGTCGGCGGCCCAGATCTTGATGGTGGTGCCATCGACCTGGCCGCAGGCGCCGGGAAACGGATTGAAGGCGCGGATCTTCAGGCCCAGTTCCAGCGCCGGCAGGCTGAAGTCGAGTGCCGCTTCTTCCTTGGCGATCTTTGCCGCATAGGTGACGCCCGCTTCCGGCTGCGGCACGGCTTCCAGCGGCTGCTGCTGCATCTTGCGCAGGGTCTCGACGATCATCTTGCCGCCCAGGGTCGCCAGCTTGTCGTGCAGGCTGGCGGTGGAATCGCCCGCTTCGATGGGCGTGCGCTCGATGGCCAGCATGGGGCCCGTATCGAGGCCTTCTTCCATCTGCATGATGGTCACGCCCGTCTCGTCGTCGCCCGCTTCGATGGCGCGGTGGATGGGCGCCGCGCCGCGCCAGCGCGGCAGCAATGAACCGTGGATATTGATGCAGGGTTTGATGTCGAGCGTGCTGCGCGGCAAGATCAAGCCGTAGGCCGCCACCACCATCACGTCGTAGTCGGTGGCCAGCAGGCGCGCATGGGCTGCCTTGGCTTCGGCGGCGCGCTGCGGGTCCTTGCTGTCCATGCGCAGCGACAAGGGCTGCAGCACCTCGATGCCATGCTGCTGCGCATATTGCTTGACGGCCGAGGCGTGCAATTGCATGCCGCGTCCGGCAGGGCGGTCGGGCTGGGTCAGCACCAGCGGAATCTCGAATCCCGCTTCGTGCAAGTCTTTCAGGGCCGTGGCGGCAAATTCAGGCGTGCCTGCGAAGATCACTTTCATATGGTTCCTTGACGTGAGGTGTACAGGCCCGCGCCCAAATGCGCCAGGCTGGCGTGGTGTGACGACTTCTGTTGCGGCTTAGTCTATCAGCAGTGGCTTAGAAGCGGCGGTTCTGAGCGCGCAGGCTCGCTTCGCGCTCGAGACCACGGATTTCCTTGATCATCTTGGTCTTGATGCGGTTGCGCTTGAGCGGCGACAGGTATTCGACGAATACCTTGCCCAGCAAGTGATCCATCTCATGCTGGATGCAGACGGCCAGCAAGCCATCGGCTTCCAGTTCGAACTGTTTGCCGTGGCGGTCCAGGGCGCGCACCTTGATGCGGGCCGGGCGCTCGACGCCATCGTAGACGCCAGGCACGGAAAGGCAGCCTTCATCGTAGACCTGCTTTTCTTCGCTGGCCCAGGTGATTTCCGGGTTGATGAACACTTGCAGCTGGTTTTTCTCTTCGGTGATGTCGATCACCATCATCTGGATATGCTCGTCCACTTGCGACGCGGCCAGGCCGACGCCCGGGGCGTCGTACATGGTTTCGGCCATGTCGTCGATCAGGGTTTGCAGGCGCGCGTCAAATTCGGTGACGGGCTTGGCGATCGTGTGCAGGCGAGGATCGGGGTAACGCAGGATATTTAATATGGACATACGGATTCGACTGGTTAAGGTGGGCGCCGGTGCGCCGGATTATTCATGCCTGGGCCATGCGAACGATGGCAGGGCTATTTTATTTGAGTACGCTACGGTTGGGCGCGTATGGCACAACGGCGCGGCAGATGCGTTTGCCAGTGCGCTATTCGTCTGCTGCAAAGGGAAATTTTATCACAGACGCCCATGCTCCTGTGGATGACGGGCCGTTTTGCACGGCCATTGCACGCATTGTTGCGCGCGTCGGTATCGCGTGCGCGCCATGGCGCTAGCATGGGATGGCACAGTACACAGCGAGGTTGTCATGCATGCAATTGCCACGACGGCAGACGCGGCCACGGAACTGGCGGGCTGGCTGCGCCTGCAGCATCTGCCCGGCGTGGGGCCGGTGGCGGCGCGTGCCTTGCTGGTCAGCTTCGGCTTGCCGCCGGCCATCTTCAGCGCGTCATTCGAGGCCTTGCGCGAAGTGGTGCCGGCCAGCGTGGCGCGCGCCATCGTGCAGCCGCCCAGGCCGGTGGCCAACAGCCAGCTCGAGCTCACTCTGCAGTGGCTGCAACGCCCCGGCAATGCCGTGCTGACCCTGGCCGATGCCGCGTATCCGCCTCTGCTGCTGGAGATCGCCGATCCGCCGCTCTTGTTATATGTACGGGGGCGGGCGGAACTGCTGTCGCGTCCCGGCGTGGCCATCATCGGCAGCCGCAATGCCAGCGCGCAAGGCATGCAGAATGCGGCCGCCTTTGCGCAAGCCCTCAGCACGGCAGGCTTGACCATCATTTCCGGGCTGGCGCTGGGCATCGACACGCACGCGCACGAGGGCGGCTTGCGCGGCGCGGGGGCAACCGTCGCCGTGATCGGCACGGGCGCCGATCTGGTGTATCCGCGACGTAACCTTGATCTGGCGCAAAGAATTGCCGAACAGGGTTGCATCGTCAGCGAGTATGCGCTGGGGCTGCCCGCCATGCCCGGTAACTTTCCGCGCCGCAACCGCCTGATCAGCGGCCTGGCGCGCGGCGTGCTGGTGGTCGAGGCGGCTGCGCAATCGGGCTCCCTGATCACGGCGCGCCTGGCCGGCGAGCAGGGGCGCGATGTGTATGCCTTGCCCGGTTCCATCCATGCCACCCTGGCCAAGGGGTGCCATGCGCTCATCAAGCAGGGCGCCAAGCTGGTCGAGTCGGCCGATGACGTGCTGCAAGAGCTGCAGTGGCTGGGCGGCATCCCCGGCGCGCCGGCCGTGGTGGAAGACGAACCGCCGCTGCTGGCCGCGCTGGGCCATGATCCCCTCGATGCCGATACCCTGGCCGCGCGCAGCGGTCTGGCCATGGGCGCGCTGATGGGCGAATTGCTGGCGCTGGAGCTGGCGGGCCGGGTGGAGCGCTTGCCAGGAGGACTGTTTCAACGCTGTAAATGACAGCTTGTCACTTGTGTGGCGGCCTTGCCGCACGGCCGCGCTTTGTCGGCGCGCACCCTTGTGTCGCAGCGAACTTAGCTGATAGAGTAGAGCCATGTTCGATATCCTGGTGTACCTCTACGAGACTTACTATCGCCCCGATGCCTGCCCCGAGCCGGCAGTCCTGGCGCGCAAACTGTCGGCCGTCGGTTTCGACGACGTGGAGATTTCCGAAGCGCTTGTCTGGCTGACGGATTTGAATGCCATGGCTGGCGTCGAGCAAACCCTGACGGCCAGTTCCACGGGCACGCGCTTCTATGTGCAGCAGGAAAGCGACGTGCTGGGCACGGCCGCCATCGGCTTCATCCAGTTCCTGGAAAGCGCCAAGGTACTCTCGCCGCTGCAGCGCGAAATCGTCATCGAACGGGCGCTGGCGCTCGACGAGGCACCCGTGTCGCTGGGCAAGCTGAAAGTCATCGTGCTGATGCTGCTGTGGAGCCAGGGCAAGGAACCGGATGCCCTGATGTTCGACGACTTGTTCGTCGACGATGAAGACCTCCCGCCGCGCTTATTGCACTAATATATAGCCGTATTCTTCGCTGTCTGTCCGACCCTGGCGCCGCTGCCGCGCCATCCCCTTTACCATGTGCCGCACCAGCGCGCCCGCCAGCCTGTTGTGTTTGCGCTTGCGCATTCTTGCTTGCAGATAACTTGCCGAATTCTTCAATAGGCGCTTATCATTGGCCGCTTGACAAGACCACAAGTCACACGGCCTTGCGCAGACAAAAGCGTCGGCGCCTGGCAATGCACTGTATGATGCGCATGCTGAAACTATCCTAGAGCATTTTTCGAGACTAAAAAATATGACAAAAACCCTCATCATCGCCGAGAAGCCTTCTGTCGCGAACGATATCGCGAAGACGCTTGGCGGCTTTACCAAGCACGATGAGTACTTTGAATCGGATGAGTACGTCCTGTCGTCGGCGGTCGGCCACTTGCTGGAGATCGCCGTACCGGAAGAATTCGACGTGAAGCGCGGCAAATGGAGTTTCGCGCACTTGCCGATGATTCCACCGTATTTCGCGCTGAACCCGATCGCCAAGACGGAAGCGCGCCTCAAAGTATTAAACAAGCTGATCAAACGCAAAGACGTCACCACCCTCATCAACGCATGCGATGCGGGGCGCGAAGGCGAGCTGATTTTCCGCCTGATCGCGCAGAACGCGAAAGCCAAGCAACCGGTCAAGCGCCTGTGGCTGCAGTCGATGACGCCGGGCGCCATCCGCGACGGTTTTTCGCACCTGCGCAGCGACGAAGAAATGCTGCCGCTGGCCGATGCGGCGCGCTGCCGTTCGGAAGCCGATTGGTTGATCGGCATCAATGGCACGCGCGCCATGACGGCGTTTAATTCGAAAGAAGGCGGCTTCTATCTGACCACCGTGGGCCGCGTGCAGACGCCGACCCTGTCCATCGTGGTCGAACGCGAAGATAAAATTAAAAAATTCGTGCCGCGCGACTTCTGGGAAGTGCGCGCCGAATTCGTCTGCGCGGCCGGTATCTATGAAGGCCGCTGGCTCGACACGAAGTTCAAGAAGGACGAGAACGACCCCGAGAAGCGCGCCGAGCGCCTGTGGAGCAAGACGGCTGCCGACTCGATCGCCACCGCCTGCCGCGGCCGCCAAGGCATCGTCACGGAAGAGTCGAAACCGACCACTTCGATGGCGCCGGGCCTGTTCGACCTGACCAGTTTGCAGCGCGAAGCGAACTCGCGTTTCGGCTTCTCCGCCAAGAACACCCTGGGCCTGGCCCAGGCGCTGTATGAAAAGCACAAGGTATTGACGTATCCGCGTACCGATTCGCGCCACCTGCCGGAAGACTACATGCCGACCGTGCTGCAGGCGCTGGAAACGGTCAAGGACAACAGCAACTACCACCAGTTCGCCAAGCAGATCATCGACAAGGGCTGGGTCAAGCCGAACAAGCGCATCTTCGACAACACGAAGATATCGGATCACTTCGCGATCATCCCGACGACGATCGCGCCAAAGAATTTGTCCGAGCCGGAACAGAAGCTGTACGACCTCGTCACGCGCCGTTTCATGGCCGTGTTCTTCCCGCCTGCTGAATTCCAGGTCACCACGCGCTACACGGAAGTGTCCGGCCATCAGTTCAAGACTGAAGGCAAGGTCATGACCAATCCGGGCTGGCTGGCCATCTACGGCAAGGAAGCATCGACGGACGCGGACAAGGAAAGCAATGGCAACGGCAATCTGGTGCCGGTCGCCAAGGGCGAGAAAGTACAGACGGAAAGCGTCAACGCCAACGGCCTGGTCACCAAGCCGCCTGCGCGCTTCACCGAGGCAACGTTGCTGTCGGCCATGGAAGGTGCCGGCAAGCTGATCGACGACGACGAGCTGCGCGATGCGATGGCTGGCAAGGGCCTCGGCACGCCAGCGACGCGCGCGGCCACCATCGAGGGCTTGCTGACGGAACGCTATCTGATTCGTGAAGGCCGCGAACTGATTCCGACGGCCAAGGCGTCGCAGCTGATGACCTTGCTCAAAGGCCTGGGCGTCAACGAATTAACGGCGCCGGAGCTGACGGGCGAGTGGGAATACAAGCTGTCGCAGATGGAAAAAGGCAAGATTTCGCGCGAAGAATTCATGCGCGAAATCGCGCAGATGACGCAAATCATCGTCAAGCGCGCCAAGGAATACGATAACGACACGATCCCCGGCGACTACGCGACCTTGGAAACGCCGTGCCCGAATTGCAGCGGCGTGGTAAAGGAAAACTACCGTCGTTTCGCCTGCACCAAGTGCGAATTCTCGATGAGCAAGACGCCGGGTTCGCGCCAGTTCGAAATCGCCGAAGTGGAGCAATTGCTGAAGGACCGCACCATCGGCCCGCTGCAAGGCTTCCGCTCGAAGATGGGCCGTCCGTTCGCCGCCATCCTGCGCATCGTGCGCGATGAAGAGATCAAGAATTTCAAGCTGGAATTCGATTTCGGCCAGAACGACGAGAGCGAAGATGGCGAAGGCGTCGATTTCACGGGCCAGACGCCTGTGGGACCGTGCCCCAAGTGCAATGCCGGCGTGTACGAAATGGGCCTGGCCTATGTGTGCGAACACAGCGTAGCCAAGCCGAAGACGTGCGATTTCCGCAGCGGCCGCATCATCTTGCAGCAGGAAATCTTGCCGGAACAAATGGCAAAACTGCTCAACGATGGCAAGACGGACTTGCTGCCGGGCTTTGTTTCGCAGCGTACCCGCCGTCCGTTCAAGGCCTTCCTCGTGCGCGGCAAGGATGGCAAGGTGAGCTTCGAGTTTGAAGAGCGCAAGGCCAAGCCGGGCGCGAAGACCAAGGCGGCAGCCGTCGAAGCCGAAGGCGAAGAAGGCGCGGCGCCAGCGAAGAAGACGGCCGTCAAGAAAGCGGCAGCCGTCAAAAAGGCGCCAGCCAAGAAAGCCACGGCCGTGAAAAAGCCGGCCGCCAAGAAGGCGCCGGCGAAGAAAGCAGCAGCGGCGGAGTAATCCGGCGCCAGCCAAACAAAAGCCAGGGATGTCCCTGGCTTTTTTTACGTCCCGAGACTCTTAGTCAAGGTAGTCCGAATACTCGCGCTGCGCGTAATTCTGCAAATTCGCCCACGGCTGCGCCTTGCTGACGGTCGGCTGCAGCTTGACGTCGACCCGGCGATAGAAGGTATTCGCGCGGTCGCCGCTTTCGATGATCAAGGGAATCTGCTTTTGTTCATCCCACAGGATGCGCTGGAACACGCCATTTTTTTCCACTTCGCGCCAGCGCGCGCCCGTCACGTTCGATGCCTGTTTCGACAGCGGCATGGCGGCCACCAGTTTCGGGTCCAGCAGATAGAAACTGTTTTCCCAGGAGCCGTCGAAATTGACGTTTTCGTATTCCGCTTTCGGGATCGCCACCACCACCTTGTCATGCGCATCGATGTATTCCACGCGCACGGTGTTCTTTTCCAGCATCACGTGGCGCGGTATCAGCACGGGATTGAAGTGCTTGTGTTCATGCTGCGTGGCCTTCAGCGCCACTTTGGTGTTGTCTCCGTGCTTGTGGCCCGCATGTGCATCGGTCGACGGCGCCAGCACGCGCTCGACCCACACGTGGCCGGGGCGGCGCAGCATCTTTTCTTCGTAGCGGCTCTCGCGCGTCACGCCTTCCGGCGTCAGGACGCGGCTGTAATAGGTGATGCCCAGGTCCAGGTCGGCAGGAGCGGACGGCGTGGCAGGAGCGGCTTGCGCGCTGGCGGCAAAGCCGGCGGCGAGGAGGATGGCGATCAGGGACGATTTCATGGTGTTGCCTCTACGTGCAGAGGGGCGGAGGGCATACGCCATCCGCCCCGGTGGGGTTGCCGTGTTGATGTGGATCAGAAGCCGAAGGCCGCCTTCAGCAAGTCAAACACCTTGGTATTGTCCAGGGTGCCCTTGAAGGTCTTGGAGCCGGCGCCCGTGGCCAGCAGCTTGACGTCGCCGCCGCCGTGGGTTTCGCTGGCCAGGCGCACGCCTGTTTCCTGCAGGTAGTTGTCTTTCAGGGCCGTGGCGCTGTCGACATTGCTGCGCAGGGCAGGGCGGTTCGGGCCGTTGCCGAACACCAGGGTGGTGTAGGTATTGCCATCGGCATCCTTGCTTGGCTGGTTATCCTTGTAGCCGCGGTTGATGTCGAGGATATGGTTGCCGCGCTTGCCGTAACCGTTGAAGGCCAGGGTATGGTCATGGTCGGCCGTGACGACGATCAGGGTATTTTCCAGTTTCGGATCGGTTTCCTTGATCTTGCCGATGGCTGCCTTGATGGCGTCGTCGAATGCGATGGTGTCCGTCAGCGCGCGCTTGGCGTTGATGCCGTGCAAGGCGTGGTCGATGCGGCCGCCTTCGACCATCAGGAAGTAGCCGTTCGCATTTTTCGACAGCAAGTCGATGGCTTTCAGCGTCATTTCCGACAGGCTAGGCTGGGTCGCGCCTTCGCCCAGCGGTGGCGTGGCGGTACGGTCCAGTTCATATTCCAGGTGGCTGCGGGTACTGTACAGGCCGATGAATTTCTTGCCACTCGGCGCTGCCGCCATTTCCGCTTTCGTCGCGGCCACGGTGTAGCCCTTGGCGGCAAATTCCGTCAACAGGTTGCGGCCATCGGCGCGGCCATACTTGTTGCTTGCCGACCAAGGCGTAAAGTGGTTGCGGCCGCCACCCATCAGCACGTCGACGCCATCGCCCAGGGCCGCGTTGTAGCCCGCGCCGCCTGGCGCCGTTTGCGCGGCGATCGCGTATTGCGCATTGCGGTTGCAGATGTGCGAGAAGGTCGTCGCCGGCGTGGCGTGCGTCAGTTCCGTGGTGGTGATGGCGCCCACGGCCTTGCCCTTGGCCTTTGCCAGTTCCAGGATGGTCGGCGCGCTCTTGCCGCCGGCCGGGCAATTGTCCACGCCCAGGTTGCCGTTGGCATCGCGGCTGGGTTCCTTGGCGATCGTGTCCTGCGCCATCGAGATGACTTCATTGTTCATCTTGACGCCGGTCATGTAGGCGGCCATCGATGGCGCGCTGTCCGTCGTTTGCGCATCGTTCGAGAACGTCTTGATGCGCGCCGTGCGTTCCAGCGTGTCCATGGTCAGGCTGCCATCTTCCTTGTACTGGTAGATGCGCGCCGCCGTCACGACGGACGGGCCCATGCCGTCGCCGAGGAAGAAGATGACGTTCTTGGCGTCGGCGGCGTAGGCGCTGGCAACGCTGGCGGCCACGAGCGTGGTCAGCAAGGAGAGTTTCAGGGCCGATTTCAGTACGGCGGGTGTCGATGCAAGTTTCATGTGCTTGTCCAATTCTTGTCTCTTGGGGATTACAGACCGCCGGCGGTCTTGACCAGGCCGAATACTTTGGTGTTGTCGATGGTGCCGAGGAAGGTTTCCGAACCCTTGCCGATGGCGCCCAGGAAGACGTCGGTGCCGCCGTGGGTTTCATTGCCCGCCGTGGTGCGGATCACCGCTTCCTGGTGGTAAGTATTGGCGCTGGTGACGGTTTCATCGAGGCTGGCCATGGCGGCGCGGCTCGACTGGGTGCGGTTTTCGCCATTGCCGAAGCCGATGATCGAATACGGTGCGCCATCGAGGTCTTTCTCGACCGCGCCGGTCACGTAGTTCTTTACCACGCCCAGCACGCCAGGGTTGCCGGCAGCCGTCTTGCCCGTGCGCTTGGCGTAGCCGTTCAGCACCAGGGTGTGGTCATGGTCGGCCGTGACGACGATCAGGGTATTGGCCAGGGTCGGGTCGGTGAGCTTGGCTTTGTCGATGGCCGCCTTGATGGCGTTATCGAATGCGACGGTATCTTGCAGAGCTTTCTTGGCCGTGGTTTCGTGCAGCGCATGGTCGATGCGGCCGCCTTCGACCATCAGGAAATAACCCTTCTTGTTCTTGGCCAATACATCCATGGCCTTGGTGGTCATTTCCGCCAGGCTCGGTTCCTTGGCGGCATCGCGGTCCAGGTCGTAGCTCATGTGGCTGGAGGTGAACACGCCGAACAGGCGCTCCGTCTTGGCCGCATCGACGGCCTTGAAGTCGGCGCCCGTGTTGGCGACCGTGTAGCTCTTCGCTTTCAGTTCGGCGAGCAGGTCGCGTCCGTCGGAACGCTTGCCGCCATCCTTGAACGGCTTGAAGAATTGCGCGCCGCCACCGAGGACCACGTCCAGGCCGGCAGTGCCCAGCGCGCTGTTGTAGCCCGTGCCGCCAGGCACCAGGGCCGCGGCGATATCGTTTTCCAGGTCGCGGTGGCAGATGTGCGAATAGGTCGCGGCCGGCGTGGCGTGCGTCACGCGCGCCGTGCTGACGACGCCGGCGGCAAAGCCCTTGGCCTTGGCCAGTTCCAGCAGGGTGGTGGCGGGCGTGCCGTTGCCGGTGCCGCATTTGTTGACCAGCTTGTTGCCGTTCGCATCCGTGCCCGGATCGATGGCGACCGTGTTGGCCGACATCGAGATGACTTCATTGTTCATCTTGACGCCCGTCATGTAGGCGGCCATCGATGGCGCGCTGTCCGTCACTTGCGCATCGTTCGAGAACGTCTTGACGAAGGCCGTTTCCGGCAGGGTGTCCATGGTCAGCGCACCCTCTTCGCCCACCGAATAGATGCGCGCGGCCGTCATGGTGGTCAGGCCCATGCCGTCGCCGAGGAAGAAGATGACGTTTTTCGGCGGTGCTTCAGCCACTACCTCTTCTTTTTTGGCGTCGCTGCCGCAGGCGGCCAGCATCAGGGTGATGGCGACGCTGCAGCCAGCGACGGAAATTTTTCTGCGTGTCATGTGGTTCATCCGGCTAGGTTTGAAAGAGCTAGCAAGATAACAATCCAATGTGACGCCCTCATGACGCTGTGACACATTTGGCCACGCCGGTGCGCGTCCGCCTGGCGTGTTGTTTTAGCGCACGTCCTCGGTGGAAAAGTACACCGTGCCGCGCAAGCGTGCCGTTGTTCCCAGCTGCGCGCGCAAGGCCGCTTGCAAGCTGGCGGCCGGGGTTTCCTGCACGCCCCGCTTGGCCGCCACGATGTCGCCATGCGGCGCCTGCGCAGGGCTGGTCCAGGCGACGATATGTTCGAAATCGGGGCGGCTGTCGATGCGCTTGACGAGGAAGCGCTGCGTGCCGTCTCCCACCTGCAGATAGCGCGCGCTGGCGTGCGCGGCGGGTGCCGGCGACAGCTGGCGCATCAGCAGGACGCGCTCGACGATGATGGCGGCAGTGCCGTAGCCGGCTTCGGCTTTTCCAGCCTTCTCGAAGTGCCCGCGCATCACCGTCGCGCGGAACTGGCGCAGCGGCAGCGGCGCGGCGGGCAGCAAGCGCGCCAGCTCGAAATGTTCCGGTTCGAGGGTCCACAGCGCCGTACGGCCATCGAGCTGCTGGCGCAGCCGCGCATCGAGGGCGGGGTCGGCCAGCCGCACTTGCAGCACCACCTGGTAATCGTGCGGCGCATGGAACATCGGCAGGTGCGAGGCATACAGCCCTTGCTTGCCGCCAAACAGCACCATGCCGTGCAGGCCCCAGGTCGGGGGCGCGGCGTGGGCGAGGCTGGACAACATCAGGAGCAGGGCGGGAAGGAAGAAACGTAGCATGTGAGGACGTGATGAGTTTTAATACCAGGATGATAGGGGCGGTATCATGCACGGTACAGCAACCATTTTTCACCTTTCGTGTCCCATTTGGAAATCATCATGCACATGAGCCTTGCCGACCTGCGCGTGTTTTGCAGCGCCGCGCGCCAGCCGACCCTGGGCGCGGCGGCGCTGGAATTGCACCTGACGCCATCGGCCGTGTCGAAAGCCTTGCGCCGCCTGGAGGGGGACATGGGCGCGCCCCTGTTTGACCGGAGCGGCAAGCAATTGCTGCTCAACGACAGCGGCCGTTTGCTGCTCGAGCGTGCGCGCACCTTGCTGGCGCTGGCCGAACAGGCGCGCCTGGACGTGATGGGCGAACGGGGCGCCATCGATGGCCGCATCGCCGGCCCTGCCTTGCTGCTGTGGCGCCACGCGGAGACCCTGGCGGCGGCGCTGGACGCCTATCCGCAGGCCAGCTTGCGTTTGCAACCGGCTTTCGAGGATGCGGCGCTGGCGGCCCTGGCGCGCGGCGATTGCCATGCGGCACTGGTGACGCAGGACGCCATCGCCCAGCGCGGCGCCGACTGGCCTGCCACCTGGCACAGCACGGCGCTGGGCAGCATGCGCATGCTGCTGGCGGCCGGGCGCGGCCATGTGCTGGCGCGCGGCGTGCCGGCAGCCTGCGCATCCGTGCGCTGCGCCATGCAGGACGTCTTGCCGCACGCGTTTGCCAGCCCTGCCCACTCCCTGCTGTGCGGCGAGGAGCGGGGCCGCCACGCCGATGCCTGGCGCGGGGTGGCCGGGCGCACCATCCGCTACTGGAGCGACGACGTGCAGCTTCTGCTGGGCTATGTGCAGTCCGGCCGGGCGCTGGCCTACCTGCCCGACTTCGCCGTGCGCGCGCATGATTTGCTGCAGGTCGAGCTGGCCGGCAGCGTCGATTGCAGCGAACAGGTGCTGCTCGTGTGGGATGGCGCGCTGGCGGGGCAATGGCTGCATGCATTGGCGCGGCAGCTGTCTATTCATCCGAAATAAGCAACAAACTATTGCGCTTTAACGGGTTTTTCTACCGGATTGAGCAACGTAAGATGCATGCATCCCAATCATTTTGTGAAGGCACAGCATGTTCTCCAAATCCATCAGCAGCGTTCTTGTTTCCACCCTGTTCTCCGCCGGCGCCGCGTCGGCCGCCGCCAGCGCTCCCTTGACCCTGGAAGTCTTCAACCCGGGCGAAGCGGCCATCTTCCCTGTCGCTTCCGTGCTGGTTGCGGGCAAGCATGACGCCGTGCTGATCGATGCGCAATTCTCGCGCGCCGAAGCGCAAAAGCTGGTGGAGAAGATCCGTGCCAGCGGCAAGAAACTGACGACCGTGTACATCAGCCACAGCGATCCCGATTTTTACTTTGGCCTCGATGTGATCAAGGCCGCTTTCCCGCAGGCGAAAATCGTTGCCACGCCGGAAACAGTCGCGGAAATCCGCCGCAAGGCCGACGCCAAGGTCGGCTACTGGGGGCCGATCCTGAAAGACAATGCGCCGAAAAGCATCGTCATTCCCGAAGCGTTGCAAGGCAAGCGCATCAGCCTGGAAGGCCAGTCGCTGGACATCGCCGGCCCGACGCCAGCGCGCACCTATGTGTGGATTCCATCGATCAAGGCCGTCGTCGGTGGCGTGGTGCTGTTTGGCAACTTGCACGTATGGACAGCCGATACGCAAAGCCTGCAATCGCGCCAGGACTGGCTCAAGACACTGGACGGTATCGCCGCCCTGAAACCCGTCACCGTCGTGCCCGGTCATTTCAAGGTGGGTTCGCCCCTGACGCCGGACAGCATCAGTTTTACGCGCGACTATCTGGTGACGTTTGAAGCGGAAACGGCCAAGGCCGCCAATTCGGCCGCCCTGATCGAAGCGATGAAAATGCGCTATCCGAAGCTGGGCCTTGATGGCGCCCTGGAAACGAGCGCCAAGGTGGCCAAGGGCGAAATGAAATGGTAAGCGGCAACAAGGAGTCAAGCATGCCCACACTGCATTACATTTTCGACCCCCTGTGCGGCTGGTGCTACGGCGCCGCGCCGCTGGTCGAGGCGGCGCGCGCCGTGCCCGGACTGACGGTGGCGTTTCACGGCGGCGGCATGATGACGGGCAGTAATCGCCGCCAGATCACGCCCGCCTGGCGCGGCTATGTGCTGCCGCACGACCGGCGCATCGAGCAATTGTCGGGCCAGCCGTTTGGCGACGCCTATATCGATGGCTTGCTGAACGACACGACGGCCATGCTGGATTCCGAACCGCCGATCACGGCCATCCTGGCGGCCGAATCGCTGGCCGGCAAGGGCCTGGACATGCTGCAGCGCGTGCAGCGCGCCCATTACGTGGACGGCTTGCGCATTGCCGACGTGCCCGTGCTGGTGACCTTGGCGCAAGAGCTGGGCATGGATGGGACGGCATTCCAGGCCGCGTATGCGCAACAGGCGGGCGCTGTCACGCAACGGCATATCGATGCCAGCCGCGCCTTGCTGGCGCAGGTGGGCGGGCAGGGCTTTCCCACGTTCGTGCTCGACGATGGCAGCGGCAAGCTGTCCGTGATCGATATCGGCGGCTTTTTGGGCCAGCCCGCGAAGTTGCAGGCGCAACTGGGTGGCGTGTGCGATGCGCAAGGGTGCGCATTGTAAATAGCTATCGATTCGATAAAATCAATTAACTTTTCCTTTGTTGTTGACCTCGTTACACTGGCTCCATTAGTCAACAACGAAGGAAAAGCAGCATGAGCCAACAGCCGCCATTCAGTACCGCCTCGGGCATCCCCGTCGCCGACAACCAGAATTCCATCAGCGCCGGTCCCCGTGGCCCGCTGCTGCTGCAAGACTTCCACCTGATCGAAAAACTCCAGCATTTCAACCGCGAGCGCATCCCCGAGCGCGTCGTCCACGCAAAAGGTTCGGGCGCCTACGGCACTTTTACCGTCACGCACGATATCTCGCGCCATACCAAGGCCAAGCTGTTCAGTGAAGTGGGCAAGCAGACGGCCACCTTTGCGCGTTTTTCCACCGTCGGCGGCGAACGCGGCAGTGCAGACACGGAACGCGATCCGCGCGGCTTCGCCGTGCGTTTCTATACGGAAGAGGGCAACTGGGATTTGGTCGGCAACAACACGCCCATGTTCTTCATCAAGGACCCGATCAAGTTCCCCGATTTCGTCCACACGCAAAAGCGCGATCCGCAAAGCAACCTGAAATCGGCCGAGATGATGTTCGATTTCTGGAGCCATGCGCCGGAAAGCCTGCACCAGGTCACCATGCTGTTCTCGGACCGCGGCACGCCGGATGGCTACCGCCACATGGATGGCTTCGGCAGTCACACGTATAGCCTGATCAATGCCGACGGCCAGCGCGTGTATGTGAAATGGCACTTCAAGACGCGCCAGGGCATCAGGAATCTGCCTGCCGCGGAAGCGGGCCGCCTGGCCGGCGCCGACCCCGATTACGCCCAGCGCGACCTGTTCGGCGCCATCGAACGCGGTGATTTCCCCCAGTGGGAAGTCAAGCTGCAGGTGGCCACGCAGGAGCAGCTCGATGCATGGGAGCAGCGTACGGGCTGGAACCCGTTCGACCTGACGAAAGTATGGCCGCATGCGGACTTCCCGCTGCTGCCGGTAGGCATCTTCGAGCTGAACCGCAACCCGGACAATTACCACGCGGAAGTCGAGCAGGCGGCCTTTTCGCCGGCCAACGCCGTGCCGGGCATGGGATACTCGCCGGACAAGATGCTGCAAGGCCGGCTGTTCGCCTACCACGACGCCCAGTTGTACCGGGTCGGCACGAATCACCAGCATCTGCCCGTGAATGCGGCCCGCTGCCCCTTCCATAACCAGCAGCGCGACGGCGGCATGGCGATCCACAATGGCGGCGCGGCGCGCAACTATGCGAACGTGGCGGCGGCGGGCACGCAACCGCAAGGCCTGGGCCACGGCGAGGGGGCGCTGGCGCTCGATGGCGGCGCGGCGCGCTACGATGGCCGCGGCGTGGAAGACGACTTTACGCAGGCCGGCAATCTGTTCCGTTTGATGTCGGCACAGGCCAAGCAGAACCTGTTCGATAACCTGGCCGGTCCCTTGAGCCAGGTGCGCGCGGAAACCCTGCAGCGTCAGCTGGGCCACTTCGACCGGGCCGATGCCGCCTACGGCGCCGGCGTGCGCGCCGCCCTGCAGGCGCGTGGCGTGACCCTGTAAGCGTGTATTGCAGGCGGAACAAGCTGGTTCCGCCTGTTGTTGATCCAGCACAAATTAGAGATGAATACCAAATATTGCCGTATGGACATATTTGCCGCCCATGCGTAGACTTGTCGGTCTGATGATCGCGCCGTCTTCCTGGCGGCGCCCTGACTAGAAAGTCTTGCAATATGAATATGGCGAAGCTGTCGGTGCATGGGGACGACCCCACGCTCAAATCCATCCTTGAAGTCTTGCCCACCGATCCGGAGCGGCAATGGCGCAAGGGCGAGGCGAAGGGCGCGGGCCGCGTGCATCTCGATTCCGGCTTCGAGGTGCTGATCGCGCAGGCATCCAAATCGCAAGTGTTGCCCTCGCGCATACGCAGCTACCTGGCCGAATGCCGCTCGCGCGGCGTCAGCTTCAGCATGCCGCGCATCGTGGCCGAACTGCAACTGGAGTTGAATGGCGACGATACGCTCGATGCGCCGCTCGACCTCTCGCTGGCCGACATGCAGCATCTGACGGAAATGGGCATCAGCCTGAGTCTGGTAACGCGTTCCGCCGCAGCCTGATGAGCGCCTGACACTTAAAAAATGGCCACCTGTTCAGGGTGGCCATTTTTTGTCATGCTTCGGCGATGTCGACGGTGACCATATTGTCGTCCGGCTTGCGGTCGATCAGCTTGTTGTCGGGATCGATGCCCGCCTTGTCGGGGCGGCTGCCGACGATGACGGTATAGCTCGCTTCGCGCTTCGCCATGCGCAGGCGTTCGCGCAGCAGCGGATGGCCATTCGCGTCGTCGACGCCGATCTCGATCCAGTCGTGCAGGGGCGCGTCGTGTTCCTCGCCCTGTTCGCCGGCCGTCAATTTGCTCGCCTGCACCTTGATGGTGACAGCGTACTTGCCGTCGCTGCGTTTCGTGGCCGTGGCCGACAGGGCGCGGTTGTCGAACAGCACGATTTTCTCGAACAGGTCGTCGATCAGGTAAGCCTGCTCGGGTGGCGCGACCTGGCGCAAGCCGGCAATCAGGGCTGTCACGCTCGCATACGGCGGGCCTTTCTGGCCATAGGTCTTGAGCAAGTCGCGCAGCACGCCGTTGACCTTGTCTTCGCCGATGATGTCTTGCAGCAAGTACATGGCCAGGCTACCCTTGTTGTAGTGGATATACGCCTGGTTTTCATTCTCGGCCAGCGGCAATTCCTTCTTGCGCTCTTCGCTGCGCCCCATCAGGTATTGATTCAGGTCATAGCGCAGGAAGCGGCGCATCTTGGCCGGCCCCACGGTTTTCTTCATCACCATCAGGGCCGAATATTCGGCCAGGGTTTCGCTGAGCACGGTAGCGCCGCGTGTATTGCCGCCCACCAATTGATGCGCCCACCACTGATGCGCCACTTCATGCGCCGTGACGTAGAACGGATAATCGATATCTTTCGGGTTCTTGTCATCCACCTTGGCGATGAAGCCCAGCCCTTCCGAGTACGGTATCGTGTTCGGGAACGATTGCGCAAACGTGGCGTAGCGGGGGAACTCGACGATGCGCAGGATCTTGTGCTGATAAGGGCCGAAGTTTTTCGTGTAGTACTCGAGCGCTTCCTTGCTGCCGCGCACGAAGCGGTCCAGATTGTATTCATGGCCCGGGTGGTAATACACGTCGATGGCCACGTCTTGCCAGCGTTCGTGCCTGACGGCGTAGCGGGCCGACTGGAACGCGTAGAAATTCAGGATCGGCTGCTCCATCGTGTAGTGGAAGTAATGGCGGCCCTTGGCGATCCAGTCGTTGTCCAGCATGCCCGGCGCGATGGCCGTCTGGCCGTCGATGGTGCTGACGGTGGCGTCAAAGTTGATGCGGTCGGCATCGTTGCTGACGTAATTGTCGGCCAATCCCTTCGCATCGTCGCGCGGCAAGGCCCGTTCGCGCGCGGGCAAGCCGTGTTTCTTGCGGTCGCGCGGATCCGTCAATTCCTGCTGCGCCTGGTAGCCGATGTGCGGCAGCACGGCATTCGTGAAGAAGGTGCCGTTGGCGACCACGGGCGTGTCCTGGCCCAGGCCGAAGATGCCGCGCGGCGCATAGCGGACGTCGAAATCGAGGCCCAGGGTAGCGCCCGGCGCCAGTGGCGCGGCCAGGCGGTAGCTGTAGAAGCCCAGCTTCCCATCATCGAGGCCGGGATGCACGCGCGCGTCAAAACGCAGGCGCATGGTGGAGGTCGGGTCTTGCTGCACAAAAATGTGGCTGATCGGCAGGCTGGTCTTGTTTTGCAGCACATAGCGGCCCGTGACGGCGAGGGTGCGCTGCGCCGGATAGATGGCCACGTCGAGTTTCACGTCGGTGATTCTCGGCTGCGGCGTGGCGGCAAACTTGCGGTACTGGCGCTCGACACTGGCGCGGTCCGCATCGCGGGTGAATTCGGACTTGTAATCGTTGGCCACGTGGAAGACGTAGAACAGCACCGTGCCGGCGCCGAGGAAGAGCAGGGCGCCGCCGGCAAAGCTGGCCAGTACGCCGTGCGTCAGGCCATGGCGCGCCAGGCGCAGGCGGATGCGCCAGCTATCCTGCGCGCCGCGGGGCCAGAACAGCAGGGACAGCACCGTCAGCATGACGGCCGCGCCGCTCCAATACAGCAAGTACCAGCGCTCGCGCAACAGATAGTGGCCGGCGCCGTTCATGGCCGAATACACGATGTCCGGCGTGTTGCCATACAGCAGCAGCGGGTCGCCCAGGCCCAGCGAGGAAAAGCTGATGCTGGCGATGTGGTACAGAATCATGGCGAAATACGCCAGGTACTTGTGATTGATCAATACCTGCAAAAAGATGGCCAGCACGGCGATCAGCGCGTAGGACGGCAAGTGCGACAGGAACAGCGATTCCAGGTACAGGCCGGGGTCGAGGCGGTAATAGCCCTTGAAGACCTGAATCGACATGCCGCACAGCATGATGACCAGACTCAGCAGAGCTTGCAGGCCGACCAGCGCAAACAGTTTCGACAGCAGGGGCAGCCAGTTCGGCACGGGCAGGGCGTCGAGCATCTGATACGTGCCCACTTCCCGTTCGCGCCACACCAGCTCGCCCGCGTAGAAGGTGGTAATGATCAGCATGAACAGGGCGAACGAAGCGTTGACCATGTCCAGCACCTTTTCCGTCACCGGATAGGTATTCGTGCCGTAGATGGAGCCCATGTCCAGCGCGCCCGCATACATGGTCAGCACGCCGGCCAGCACGATGACGACAAAATAGATGTTCTTGATGGTTTCGCGCAAGTTCAGCCAGCTCATCTTGACGAGCAGGGCGGCCAGGCTGCGCTGCGCGAAGTCTGGTGTTTCCTGCGTGGACAGCGAAGCGTTCGACAGGCGCAGCGGGACGTCGCCCTCGCTGCGGCGCTTGCCGGCGCCCGCGTCCGTCGTGGCGTGGAACTGGAAGCGCCAGTAGCCGAGCAGCAAGGCCACCAGGGCGAAGCCGGACCAGATGGCGCGGTTCAGCAGGTACACGCCTTCCAAGGTCACCAGGCGCGTGTTGCGCTCCGCGTTTGGCCAGTATTCCGTCAGGCGTATCAGCGCCGTGGTGCCGAAAGGATCGATCAGGGCGGCCAGGGTCTTGTAGTCGAGGTCGCGCGCCAGCGACGGGGCCACCAGGTAGCCGATCAGCATGACCACCGAGCTGATGTACACAGGCAGCATGCGCCGCGTCAGGGCCGCGATGACGAAGAAGATGGCGCCGAAGATGAACAGGTTGGGCAGCAGCGTAAACACATACGGCATCAGGTAGGCCAGCGCCCGTTGTGGCCCCAGCCGTTCCGGATCGATGCCGGGCAGCCAGGCGCCCAGCCAGGCACCGATGACGATGCTGGAAAACACCACGGCCAGCACCAGGTAGGCGCCGAGGAAGCGGCCGAAAACATACTGGTATTTCCTGATCGGCGCGCTGAAGAAGAAATGCTGCATGCCGTATTCGAAATCCTGCTGCACCGAGCGGCCCATCATGGCGGCTACCACCACGGCGCCGAAGCAGCCCAGCAGGCTGCACGTGAACGCCAGCGAGCGGGGCGCGTTGATCAGGAACTTGCCGCCGAAACTGATGCTCGCTTCCTTGAAGACGCCGCCGGCGGCAGCCATCCACAGCATGGCCAGCGCCAGAAACATGGCGAAATACACCCAGGTGGACAGCAGCTTGAGCCGCTGTCGCGCTTCAAAGCGGGCGATGGCAAGCATGGCCGTCCCCTCAGTCGCACTGCGGGGCGACGCGGTGGCGCCCGGCAATGGTGGCGAAATACAGGTCTTCCAGGTCGCCGATGGCTTCCTCGAAGCCGTCGCCCGGGTCGTCGTCGCTGTAGACGTGGATCAAGGTGCGGCCCGACAGCAAGCGCGTGGAAATGACGGCGTGGCGCTGCTGGAAGCTGGCCAGCTCCTTCTTCTCGACGAAACGCGCCCAGATCTTGCAGCTGACTTCGTCGATCAGTTCCTGGGTCTTGCCGCACAGCAGCAAATGGCCCTTGTTGATGATGGCCATGTTGGCGCACAGGTCGGCCACGTCGGACACGATATGGGTCGACAGGATCACCGTCTTGTCTTCGCCGATGTCGGACAGCAGATTATGGAAGCGCACCCGCTCCTGCGGGTCGAGGCCGGCCGTCGGTTCGTCGACGATGATCAGTTTCGGGTCGCCCAGCAGGGCTTGCGCGATGCCGAAGCGCTGGCGCATGCCGCCGGAAAAGCTGCCCAGGCGCTGGTGGCGCACGTCGAACAGATTGGTTTGCTGCAACAGGCCATCGACGACCTCGCGCCGGCGCGCCCGCTGCGACAAGCCTTTCAAGGTGGCGAAGTGGTCGAGCAGTTCGTAGGCCGTCACTTTCGGGTACAGGCCGAAGTCTTGCGGCAGGTAGCCCAGCATGCGGCGGATCTCGTCCTTGTCGTCGAGCACGTCGTAGTCGCCGAAGAAGATGGAGCCGGAATCGCATTCCTGCAAGGTGGCCAGGGTGCGCATCAGGGTCGACTTGCCGGCGCCATTCGGGCCCAGCAAGCCAAACATCCCAGGCGGTATCGTCAGCGACACGTTATCCAGCGCCGCCACGCCATTCGCGTAGGTCTTCGACAATTTGCGAATCTGCAATTCCATACAACTCCTAACTCATGCGTTGCAGCCCGATGGTGCAGGGCTTCTCTATGCTGGCATTGTATTGAATTTAAGACGTACTGGGCAGTTACATGCGATACACGGCATTTTCGCGTGGCCAGAGTGCAGATGGGAGGGGTGGACGGCACCCCGCTTCACCCTGGCTGGCGTGTCTAGTTGCGGAACAATACGGATTCCCGGTTGAACCACCAGCGGCACAGCATCAGCAGGGCGCCCGCGATCACCGTGGTCGAGGCCAGGATCACGCCGAACATGCGGTAATCCATGGTGCCCTTGACCAGTTCCTTCATGGCCAGCGACACATTGGTCAGCGGCACCATGGCCCACATCCAGTTCAGCTCGACGCCGGGCAGCATGGCCGCCACCGTGGGCAGGATGACGAACAGCATCAATGGCGTGATCATGCCGGCCGCTTCCTTGTAGCTTTTCGCGTAGATCGAGATCGACAGCAGCAGCGAGGCGAAGATGGCGGCGGTCGGCACCAGCATCAGGGTCACCATGGCCAGGTCGGGCAAGCCGATGCTGCGCACCATGACGGCCATGTTGCCTTCCAGCGAACTGCCGAAGATGGCCAGCAGGGCGCCCATGCTGCCCACCATCAGCACGGCCGAGGTCATGCCGACCGTAAACAGCACGAGGAACTTGGCCAGCACGATGGCGCTGCGCGGCACGGGCGCCAGTAGCAGGGTTTCCAGGGTGCCCCGCTCCTTTTCGCCGGCGCCCAGGTCGATGGCCGGGTACATTGCCGCCGTCAGACACACCATCAGCAGCAGATAGGGCAGCATGCCACCGACGATGGCGCCCATCTGCTCGCGTTCGTTGGCCGTCGATTGCTTGTCGAGCACGATAGGATTGAGGGCAAAGGCCAGCTGGGCAGGACTCAGGTTCAGGGCAGACAGCGTCCCTTCGCGCAGGCTGGCGTTATAGGTTTCGACGATCTCGCGCACCCGCTGCTGGGTCACGTCGACGGTGCTGGCGCTGTTGTAGTGCAGTACCACCTTCGCTTGTTGCTGTTGCTGCAGCGCCTCTTCGAACCGGGGCGGAATGACGACGGCAAACTTGATGGTGTCGTCGCCGATGGCGCGGCGGATATCGCCCTCGCTGGCCAGTGGCACTTCGCGCAGGTTGTGCTGCTGGGTAAAACGCGCGCTCAAGCCCGGCGAATGGTCTTTGCCGAACAGCGTGTAGCGCATTTCCGCCGTCTTGGCATTCTTGAACATATTGTTGGAGACATAGGCGAAGCCGCCAAAGATCAGCGGCATTGCAAAGATGGGGATGAGGATGGTGAAGATCAGCGTCTTGCGGTCGCGCGTGAGTTCCAGCAACTCTTTCAGATAAATGGTCCACATGGCTCAGGCTCCCTGGTTGATGACGCTGACAAAGGCGTCGTACAAGTCCGCGCTGCCGCCCAGGTGGCGCAGTTCGTTGACCGTGCCATTGAAGGCGGTGGTGCCGCGGTTGATGATGCAGACGCGGTCGCACAGCTTTTCCACCTCGTGCAGGTGGTGCGTGGAAAAGATCAGCGGCACGCGCAGCGCCTTGTAGCTGGCGATGAAGTCGAGCAGGATCTTGGCCGACATCACGTCCAGGCCCGTCGTCGGTTCGTCGAGGATGACCACCTGCGGCTCGTGCACGACGGTGCGGGCGATCGCGCACTTCTGTTTCATGCCCGTCGACAACTGATCGGCCCGCTTGCCGCCGTATTCTTCCATCTGCAGAAGTGCAAACAGTTCGTCGCAGCGGCGTTTCAGCTTGTCGGCCGGCATGCCATGCAGGCGGCCGAAATATTCCACGTTCTCGCGCGCCGTCAGGCGACCGTACAGCCCCGTCGAGCCGGACAGGAAACCGATGCTCTGGCGCGCCACCAGCGGCTGGCGCAGCACGTCTACGCCGTTGACGAGGGCGCTGCCCGCGTCCGCTTGCAAGGCCGTCGACAGCAGGCGCAGGGTGGTGGTCTTGCCGGCGCCATTCGGGCCCAGCAGGCCCAGCACTTCGCCGGGGGCGCAGCTGAAACTGACGTCGCGTACGGCGTGAAACCAGCCTTCATGTTCGCGCGGATCGCTGACGTGCACGCCCTTGCCCTTATGGGGCGGCAGGCGAAAACGTTTTGCCAGGTGCTTGACTTCAATCATGTGCTTCATCCATTTGACGGTGAAGAACGAGAGTAGCATGCAAAAAATGTAACTTGCAAGGTGGAAATATCGTTTGGTCTATTGAAAAAAACAGCATCTTCATGCAAGCTGGCCCGGTGGGCGCCGGCGGACGGCGCGGGAGAGCGCAATGCAAACGATCGATCAGGCGATGCAGGACAAGGTACTGGCCGTGGCGCGCGCCGGCATGACCAGCGCCGAAGCCATCGGTTTCTTCCGCGTCAGCCTGGGGCTGTACTACCTGGCCGGCCTGATGACGGAGGAAACCCTCGATTTCAAGCAGATTGACGCGAAGTACAACCGTTTTATCTACCACTCGATAGGTGGGGGGCACAGCATCGCCAGCGTGCTGCAATTCATGAGCGGCGAGAAAGTCTTGCGCGTGCTGCAATCGGAGCGTTTTCGCGCCGCGTTTGCCGAATACTGCCCGGACATCCCCGTCGACAGCATTTCTTTCCTGATTTCACTGAACCTGGGCGTGGCGAAAAGCCTGTCCGGCCTGGATGCCGTCGGCCCCGTGGTGGACTGGATCGAGCAGGAAAAAGCGCGCACAAGTCAATAAAGCCCCGTTCACCCTGTGCGCAGCGTGGGGACGGCTGGCCCTGATCGTCCTATAATTCATGTTTTCCCTTACATGAATAGCCACGATGACCGCGAACCGCCATTTTGACCCCCTGGATCGTTTGATTGTTGGCGCCGACAAGGCCCTGCGCGTCATGGCGGGCGTGGCCTCGGCCTCGCGCCCCACGCCGGCCGCGCATGCGCCCGATGCGGAGCTGAGCCCGGCCGAGCAGCGCCACAGTGCCGGCTTGATGCGCGTCAACCATGTGGGCGAAGTGTGCGCACAAGCCCTGTACAACTCGCAGGCGCGCTATGCGCACAGCCCGGCCATCCGCGCCCAGTTCGACGAAGCGGGACGCGAAGAGGAAGACCACCTGGCCTGGACGGCGCAGCGCCTGACGGAGCTGGGCTCGCGTCTGAGCCTGCTCAATCCCCTGTGGTATGCGGGTTCGTTTGCGCTGGGCACCATCGCCGCGCGCATGGGCGACGGCCGCAGCCTGGGTTTTGTGGTGGAAACGGAACGCCAGGTGGAAGCGCACCTGGCCAGTCACTTGCAGGAATTGCCGCCGCAGGACGCCAAGTCGCGCGCCATCGTCAAGCAGATGGCCATCGACGAAGTGGAGCACGGCGCCGCCGCCCAGCGACTGGGCGCCATCGATACCCCGGCGCCCGTGAAGGCGCTGATGGGCATCATGGGGAAGGTGATGACGAAAACCGCGTATTACTTGTAGGTCGGATTAGGCCGCAGGCCGTAATCCGACAACATTGCTGGCGTCGGCGGTGTTGTCGGATTACGCGCTGGCGCGCTAATCCGACCTACTCTTCGATGATCTCGAAGGAATGGGTGATTTCCGCCGTCTTCGCCAGCATGATCGACGCCGAGCAATATTTGTCATGCGACAAGGCCACGGCCCGTTCCACGGCCGTCGGTTTCAGGGCCTTGCCCCGCACGGTGAAGTGGAAGTGGATCTTGGTAAATACTTTCGGGTCGGTGTCGGCGCGGTCGGCCTTCAGGGTCACTTCGCAGCCGCTGACGGCTTCGCGCCCGCGTTTCAGGATCAGCACCACGTCATAGGCGGTGCAGCCGCCCGTGCCCAGCAAGACCATTTCCATGGGGCGTGGCGCCAGGTTGTGGCCGCCGCCATCGGGCGCGCCATCCATGGTCACCAGGTGGCCGGAACCCGTTTCTGCCCGAAAACTCATGCCCGACGGGCCATTCCAGCTGACTTTGCATTCCATCGTACTCTCCGAAAATTGTAAGCGTTTTGTATTGTAATAGAGGAATGCCTGTCCATGTGCCGCCCGCCGGCCCGCAGCCGGCCTCGATTGCGGCTTGACGCGGCAAGGCAAAGCCGCTTATACTTGTCGGCTTTCCGTTCGCTCAGGAAAAGTAAATAAGGCAGAGTCCGCACGGCAGCATCGGCGGAACCACCATTTGAGCGTGTAATCTATTAGGAAGTCAACATGAAAACATTTTCCGCTAAAGGACATGAAGTCCAGCGCGATTGGTTCGTGGTTGACGCGACGGACAAAGTCCTCGGACGTGTTGCCAGCGAAGTGGCACTCCGACTGCGCGGCAAACACAAACCAGAATTTACTCCTCACGTCGATACCGGCGACTTCATCGTCGTCATCAACGCAGGCAAACTGCGTGTGACCGGTACCAAAGCTACTGAGAAAATTTACTACCGTCACTCTGGCTATCCAGGCGGCATCTACGAAACCAACTTCCAGAAAATGCAACAGCGTTTTCCAGGTCGCGCGCTTGAGAAAGCGGTCAAAGGCATGCTGCCTAAAGGCCCACTCGGCTACGCAATGATCAAGAAGCTGAAAGTGTACGCGGAAGGTTCCCATCCGCACGCTGCTCAGCAACCTAAAGCACTTGTTCTCTAAGGAACTGACATGATCGGTAATTACAATTATGGAACCGGCCGTCGCAAAAGTGCAGTGGCTCGGGTTTTTATCAAAGTTGGCACAGGCTTGATCGTTGTTAACGGCAAACCAGCAAACGAATACTTTTCGCGCGAAACGGGTCTGATGGTCATCCGTCAACCACTGGAACTGACCGGCAATGTCGAGCGTTTCGACATCAAAGTCAACGTCCATGGCGGCGGTGAGTCGGGCCAGGCTGGTGCAGTTCGTCACGGCATCACCCGCGCTCTGATCGACTACGATGCAGCGTTGAAACCGGAACTGGCGAAAGCCGGCTTCGTTACCCGCGATGCACGTGAAGTCGAGCGTAAAAAAGTTGGTCTGCGCAAAGCACGTCGCGCAAAGCAATTCTCGAAGCGTTAATTTCTACGCTACAGCACCTTCCGGGGTGCTGGTCGAAAAGCCGCTGGACTTCGGTCCCGCGGCTTTTTTGCATTTCAGCGGGATGCGCCGTTGCGCTGTAAAATACGCGAAAACCCGCAGGGGGAGCGTTTCCCCTCTTCTTTATGCAATCTTATGCAATCTATACACAAGGAAAGAACATGATCAAAGTTGGCATCGTCGGCGGCACTGGATATACGGGCGTGGAGTTGCTGCGCTTGCTCGCTACCCATCCAGATGTCGAGTTGACGGCGATTACTTCGCGCAAGGAAGATGGCTTGCCCGTTGCTGACATGTATCCTTCCCTGCGTGGCCATGTGAAACTGGCATTTTCCTCGCCGGACAAGGCGAATCTGGAGCAGTGCGACGTGGTCTTCTTTGCCACTCCGCATGGTGTTGCTATGGCGCAAGCGCCAGCCTTGCTGGCCGCTGGCGTGAAAGTCATCGACCTGGCTGCCGATTTCCGCCTGAAAGACCAGGCCAAGTTCGAGCAGTGGTACAAGATTCCCCATACGGCTCCCGAGCTGATCGAACAGGCCGTGTATGGCTTGCCGGAACTGAACCGCGAAGACATCAAGCAAGCCAAGCTGATCGCCAACCCAGGTTGCTACCCGACCACCATGCAGCTGGGCTTTTATCCGCTGCTCAAGGCTGGCCTGGTCAACGCGGGCGGCTTGATCGCCGACTGCAAGTCGGGCGTGTCGGGTGCCGGCCGCAAGGCGGAAATCGGCATCCTGTTTTCGGAAAGCAGCGACAGCTTCAAGGCCTATGGCGTGGCCGGCCACCGCCATCTGCCGGAAACGACGGCGCAATTGCAGCGTTTCACGGATGAGAAAGTGGCGCTGACCTTCACGCCACACCTGGTGCCGATGATCCGCGGCATGCATTCGACCCTGTACGCGCAGCTGAACAAGGATGTCAGCAATGAAGAATTGCAATCCTTATTCGAAGAGCAATACAAGGATGAGCCTTTCGTCGACGTGATGCCGTTCGGTGCGCACCCGGAAACCCGCTCCACGCGCGGCTCGAACATGCTGCGCCTGGCCTTGCACC
Organism: Janthinobacterium sp. PLB04; assembly: GCF_021165895.1. Classification (NCBI taxonomy): domain Bacteria; kingdom Pseudomonadati; phylum Pseudomonadota; class Betaproteobacteria; order Burkholderiales; family Oxalobacteraceae; genus Janthinobacterium; species Janthinobacterium sp. PLB04. Next base: position 1,140,959 of record NZ_CP088968.1, read on the forward strand.
GTCCCGAAGGCGGCAATACCGTCATCGTGCTGGTGGTGCAGGACAATCTGGTCAAGGGCGCGTCGGGCCAGGCCGTGCAGTGCATGAACTTGATGTTTGGCTTGAAAGAAACGGCCGGTTTGCAACATATCGCCCTGTTGCCGTAATTATCGGCGCCGCTGCTTGCGCGGGTCCGGCGCCTTTTTGCCGGACCTGTGATAAATTGGACTGCCACGTACCCCGACAGGATGACGTTCATGTTCGAGCGCAATGCGAAAAACCCCATCGACACCCTGATCGGCGCTTCCACGCGGATCGAGGGCGACCTGCTGTTTTGCGGCGGCTTGCGCATCGATGGCCATGTGCGCGGCAACGTCACGGGCGAGCCGGGCGAGCCCACGTATGTGGTGCTGGGCGAGGCGGGCCGCATCGATGGCGAAGTGCGCTGTTCGAGCCTGGTCGTCAGCGGCGAGATCAATGGCCCCGTGTATGTGTCGGAAATGCTTGAAATCCAGCCAAAAGCCCGCATTGTAGGAGAGGTCTATTACAAAGTGCTGGAAATGCACAGCGGCGCATTGGTGCAAGGCAAGCTGAGTCGCCACGACAGCGCTGACCCCGTGCTGCACCTGGCCGTATCGGAAATGTGAGCAGGAACAACACCGTCCAGCCGCATCAGCGGCGGCCGCAGCGCGAGTTGCGCCAACAGTCTATAATGACTTAATGTTTTCTAGTAGGAGTGCCTGATATGAATGCCGTCGCTGAAATGCAAGATGTGATCCCTTCCCCTATTATCTTTACCGATAGCGCCGCCGAAAAAGTCGCGCAGCTGATCGAAGAAGAAGGCAATCCCGACCTGAAATTGCGCGTGTTCGTGCAGGGTGGCGGCTGCTCCGGTTTCCAGTATGGCTTCACCTTCGATGAAATCGTCAACGAAGATGACACCACCATGGTCAAGAACGGCGTCCAGCTGTTGATCGATTCCATGAGCTACCAGTACCTGGTCGGCGCGGAAATCGACTACAAGGATGACCTGGAAGGCGCGCAGTTCGTGATCAAAAACCCAACGGCGACGTCTACCTGCGGTTGCGGTTCGTCTTTCTCCGTTTAAGCACTAAACTGGGCAAGCAAGAAAATAGCGGATCGTTGATCCGCTATTTGTGTTTCTACGCCGGCTCAGCGCGGATACAGCGCGCCCAGTACGCGTAAGCCCTGCGCACCCGTCACGGCCGGCAAGTTGCCCGGCTTGCGCTGGTTAAAACGCCAGGCCAGCCAGGCGAACGCCAAGGCTTCGACCTGGCTGGGCGCCACGCCCAATGCTGCCGTCGATGCCACCGCCATGCCCGGCAATTCATGGGCCAGCGCCGCCATCAGGCTGGCGTTCTGCGCGCCGCCGCCACACACATACACGGTTTCCGCCCGTGCGCCGTCGCGCAGGATGGCGTGCGCCAGGCTGGCGGCCGTCAGCTGGGTCAGGGTCGCCTGCACGTCGGCTGGCTTGGCTTGCGGATAGCTGGCCAGCTTGGCGCCCAGCCAGTCGGCATGGAACAGGTCGCGTCCCGTGCTTTTCGGCGCAGGCAAGTCAAAATAGGGATCGTTGAGCAAATCCGCCAGCATCGCGGGCAAGACTTGGCCCGTGGCGGCCCAGGCGCCGTCGGCGTCGTAGGGCTGGCCCAGGTGCTGCAAGACCCAGCCATCCATCAATGCATTGCCGGGACCCGTGTCGTAGCCCGTCACCGTGCCGTCCGCGTGCAGCACGCTGATATTGCTGATGCCGCCGATATTGGCCAGCACGCGCGTGTGGCCCGGCAGATTGAAGATGGCCTGGTGGAAGGCGGGCACCAGCGGCGCGCCCTGGCCGCCGGCGGCCACGTCGCGGCTGCGCAAGTCGGCGATGACGTCGATGCCCGTCAGTTCGGCCAGCAGGGCCGGGTTGTTCAGCTGACGCGTAAAGCCCAGCTCCGGGCGGTGGCGGATGGTCTGGCCATGCGCGCCGATGGCAGCGATGGCGTCCGGGCCGATACCCGCGTTGCTCAGAAGCATGGCGACGCAATCGGCGTAATGACGCACGAGTCGGTTTGCCGCCAGCGCTTCGCGTTCGATTTCATTCTGGCCCGCACTTTGCAGCGCCATCAGGTCGGCGCGCAGGCTGGCGGGAAAGGGAATGTACGCGTCGCCCAGGCTGCGCGTGCCCTCGTCGGAAAAGTCGACCAGCGCACCGTCGACGCCATCGAGACTGGTGCCTGACATTAAACCGATATACAGCATGGGGTATTCCTTGAATGCGTAAGTGGTGAGGTGCATTGTGCCGCATTTGTGCCGGCCGCAGAAGCGCACGGGGAAAAACAAAGGCACCGGCCATTTGCATGGGCGGTGCCTTTCTTTATATGTTGCCCGAAGGCAGTGTTGCTTAGCGCGCAGCCAGTGCCGTGTCGTTCGGACGCAGCAGCGTGAAGCGGTGCATCATGTCAGCCGACACCATGCGGAAACGGCTCAGCTCGGCGGCCGTCAACGGGGCCTGGGCTTGTACGTTCAGTTTGCTTGGATCCTGTGCCACGCCGCCGACGCGGAATTCATAGTGCAAATGGGCGCCCGTCGACCAGCCGGTGGTGCCGACGTAGCCAATCACATCGCCCTGGCTGACTTTTTGACCTTTTTTCAGGCCCGAAGCAAAGCGGCTCATGTGCGCGTAGGCGGTGGAATAGTTGGCCCAGTGTTTCAGGACAACAACATTGCCATAGCCGTTTTGGCTGCCGACGGAATCGACCACGCCATCGCCCGAAGCGCGGATAGGGGTGCCCGTTGCTGCAGCGAAATCGATGCCCTTGTGCGCTTTCCAGTTGCCGGAAATCGGGTGCACGCGCATGGAGAAGCCGGACGAGATGCGGGAGAATTCGAGGGGGGATTTCAGGAAGGCTTTTTTGAGGGACTTGCCGTCGAAACTGTAGTAACCGCCGCCTTGCTTGCTGGCTGGGTCTTCGAACCAAACGGACTGGTAAGTCGTGCCGCGGTTGGTGAATTCACCGGCCAGGATGCGGCCCGCTCGGACAAATTCGCCATCTTGCCAGAATGTTTCGTAGACAACATTAAACGAGTCACCGCGCTTCAGGTCGGAGCGGAAGTCGATATTGGTGGAGAACATTTCCACGATTTGCGCGGAAATCGAATCTGGCAGGCGGGTGCCGTCCAGGCTGGAGTCGGTGGCGGCGAAGAGGGTGGAAGTAATCTTGCGCGCGTGCATTTCAACGCGGCGTTCCAGCTGGGCAGCTACTTCCGTGGCCACGAACTTGTCGCCCTTGCGGGTGATCAGGATGTTCTTGACCGATTTGTCCGTGCCGTCGACGAGCGTGGCGCGCATCCAGTTGAGGTCGCCGTTTTCGGACGTTTGCGCTTGCACGCGCTTGCCCGATTTCAGCAACATCACGCCGCGCGCGATCTTGTCGGTTTTAATGAAATTGGCGGCCGCCGCATCATCCACGCCGAGACGGGTCAGCAGGGTGGCGAGGGTATCGCCAGCGCGGACTTTTTCTTCGTGGGTGAAATTCTGGTCTACCTGTTCCATCGCGGAAATTTGCGAGGCGAGATCAGGCATTTCCAGGTTCTGGGCGATGGACGTGACCGGCAAGTCCGATGCGTCGGGCGCCATGGGCGACACAGCGACCGCGCCGAAGGCGGCCACGGCGAGCAGCACTGCGGAGGCACCGATAATGCGTGCCTTGCGTGTCGTCGTCAGCTGTGTGTACAAGCGTGAGCCTGTGATTTTATGTATAGGGTTCATGCAATCAGTTAAAATTTGCCCTTGAACGTGACCTGAACTAATGCTCTTTGTTATTGTTATTTTGGTTCGTTTTCATACGGCAAGATTGATGGGATCGAGCATTATAGCAAACTCCGCAAACCTACTACCATTTTGAGATCTACAGTCAAATTTTATGGAAATCAACACCACCGCATCGCCTACAAAGGCTAACGCCGCTCAGACCGCGCTTCCGCTGTCGGACAGAGTACAAGAAGCCCTCGCGATTACCAAGCGTGGCGTCGACGAACTCTTGATCGAAAGCGAATTTGCGCAAAAATTAGCCCGCTCCGAGAAAACCGGTGTTCCGCTGCGCATCAAACTGGGCCTGGACCCGACTGCCCCCGACTTGCATCTGGGCCACACTGTCGTGCTGAACAAGATGCGCCAGCTGCAAAACCTCGGCCATCAAGTCATTTTCCTCATCGGCGACTTCACGTCCATGATCGGCGACCCTTCGGGCCGCAACGTCACGCGCCCGCCGTTGACCAAGGAACAGATCGAGATTAACGCGATGACGTATTTCGCGCAAGCATCTTTGGTGCTGGACGCCAGCAAGACCGAAATCCGCTATAACTCCGAGTGGTGCGATCCGCTGGGCGCGCGCGGCATCATCCAGCTCGCTTCCCACTACACGGTGGCGCGCATGATCGAGCGCGACGATTTCACCAAGCGCTTCCAGGGCGGCATTCCTATTTCCGTGCATGAATTCCTGTACCCGCTGATGCAGGGCTACGACTCGGTGGCCCTGAAGTCGGACCTGGAACTGGGCGGCACGGACCAGAAGTTCAACCTGCTGGTGGGCCGCGAACTGCAAAAGCAGTACGGACAGGAGCAGCAGTGTATTTTGACCATGCCTCTGCTGGAAGGTTTGGACGGCGTGGAAAAAATGTCCAAGTCGAAGAATAACTACATCGGCATCACGGAACCGGGCAACACCATGTTCGCCAAGCTGATGAGCATTTCCGACGTCATGATGTGGCGCTACTACGAGCTGCTGTCGTGGCGCTCGATCGCCGAACTGGCCCAGTTGAAGCGCGAAGTCGAGGAAGGCCGCAATCCACGCGATGCCAAGGTTGCGCTGGCGCAAGAGATCGTTGCCCGCTTCCACTCGCAGCAGGCGGCGGAAGAGGCGCTGGCCGACTTCGTCAACCGCTCGAAGGGCGGCATCCCCGACGATATCCCGGAAGTGACGCTGGCTGGCGCCCCGCTTGGCATCCCGCAATTGCTCAAGCAAGCGGGCCTGTGCCCATCGACGTCAGAAGCCATGCGCAAGATCGACCAGGGCGGCGTGCGCATCGACGGCACCGTCATCAGCGACAAGGGCTTGCAAGTGGCGGCTGGCCAGTTCGTGTTGCAAGTTGGCAAGCGCAGCTTTGCGCGCGTCACCTTGACGGCATGATCGCGCTGCTGCAGCGCGTTACGCAGGCCAAGGTCGACGTGGCCGGCGCCACCATCGGCGCCATTGATGCCGGCCTGATGGTGCTCGTGTGCGCGGAGCGGGGCGATACGGAGAAGGAAGCGGACGCCCTGCTTATAAAACTGCTGGGCTATCGCGTGTTTGCCGACGAGGCGGGCAAGATGAACCGCAGCGTGACGGACGTGTCCGGCGGCTTGCTACTGGTACCGCAGTTTACGCTGGCGGCCGACACCAAGTCCGGCACGCGCCCGTCGTTTACGCCGGCGGCCGCGCCGCAGGACGGCTTGCGCCTGTTCACGCATTTCGTGGACCAGGCGCGCAGCCGCCACGCGACCGTGCAAACGGGACAGTTCGGCGCCGACATGCAGGTGTCGCTGACGAACGACGGGCCCGTCACCTTCTGGCTGCAGGTAAACGCAAAGCAATAACTAAAAAATATAAAGAGGAGCAAGCGATGAAATTGTGGAGCGAGACGTTTCGTGATGGCGGCCTGATGCCGGCCGACCATGCCTTTGCCGAGATCGATCCGGCCAGCCGCGTGCGCCTCGCCGGCAACCGCAATCCTCATCTGGCCTGGGACGAGGTGCCTAACGGCACCGAGTCGCTGGCCCTGTTCTGCATCGACCCCGATGCGCCGCAAGACGCCAGCCTGGCCAACCGCGATGACCAATCGCTGCCGCTGACGGCGCCGCGCGGCGACTTTTATCACTGGAGCTTGCTTGATATTCCCCTGGCCATGCGGGTTATTGCCGCCGGTGAGTTTTCCAGCGGCATCACGCCGCGCGGCAAGCCTGCCGCCAGCGGCGGTGCGTTGCCACTGCGCCAGGGCCTCAACGACTATACGGCCTGGTTTGCCGGAGATGCCGCCATGGCCGGGGACTATTACGGCTATGATGGCCCGTGCCCGCCGTGGAATGACGAGCGCATCCACCATTATATTTTTCGCCTGTACGCGCTCGACGTGCCGCGCCTGGCGCTGCCCGAGCGTTTCACGGGGCAGCAAGCCCATGCAGCCCTGTACGGCCACATCCTCGACGAAGCCCAGCTCGTCGTCGCCTATTCGCTTAACCCCGAATTGGCACTTACCCTGAAGAAATAACGCATGAGCACCACGATTTTACTGATACGCCATGGCGAGACGGCCTGGAATGCGGGCCGCCGCCTGCAGGGCCATATCGACATCGCGCTGAACGAGGCGGGCCTGGCGCAAGCGGAGGCGCTGGGGCAGGCGCTGGCGGACGAACCGCTGGCGGCCATTATCGCCAGCGATCTGCAGCGCGCGCAGCAGACGGCGCAAGCCGTGGCCGATGTGAAAGATTTGCCCGTGCAAACGGATTCCTTGCTGCGCGAGCGCTGCTATGGCGCCTTCGAAGGCTTGCTGTATGCGGACATTGCCGCGCGCTATCCGCACGAATATGCACAGTGGCAATCGCGCCAGATCGATGCCGTGATGCCGTCGGGCGAGCGCCAGGCCGAAAGTTTCCGCCAGTTCTATGCGCGTGCGAACGGTGCCATCGCCCGTTGGGCCGGGAAATATGACGGCCAGACGATCGCCATCGTCGCCCACGGCGGCGTGCTCGAATGCGCCTACCGCGAGGCGGTCGGCATGACGCTCGACAGTCCGCGCGACTTCCAGGTCAAAAATGCCAGCGTCAACCGCTTTTCTTACGCGGAAGGCAAGCTGCATTTGGTGCATTGGGGAAATATCGAACACTTGAGCGCGCCCGCGATGGACGAGCTGGGCTAAGAGCCGGGCGAACCGACGGACGGGCTCGCCGAGCCCCTGTTTTGCTGTGCTGCACAAGCGCGGCGCCCGCCCAAGCGCACTGAAGCAAAAAAATAGTGCTTATTAATTAGGCAGGGAATCGGTTAAAATAGCAGGTTCCTCCGTCCATTCCAGGTTCTTCAGTGCAAATCGGCCCTCACATTCTGCGCAACAACGTTTTCGTCGCTCCCATGGCGGGTGTGACGGATCGGCCTTTCCGCCAGTTGTGCAAGCAGTTGGGTGCCGGCTACGCCGTGTCGGAAATGGCGGCGTCGAATCCGCGCCTGTGGGCGACGGAAAAAAGCTCGCGCCGCACGGACCACGAAGGCGAAATGGAGCCGAAGGCCGTGCAGATCGCCGGTGCCGATCCGCAAGACCTGGCCGACTGCGCCAAGTTCAATGTGGACCGGGGCGCGCAGATCATCGACATCAACATGGGCTGCCCCGTCAAAAAAGTGTGCAACAGCTGGTGCGGTTCGGCCCTGTTGCAAGATGAAAGCCTCGTCGAAAAGATATTGCACGCCGTCGTCAATGCCGTCGATGTGCCCGTCACCCTGAAATTCCGCACGGGCTGGAACCGTTCCAACAAGAATGCCCTGACCATCGCCCGCATCGCCGAGCAAGCTGGCATCCAGATGCTGACTTTGCACGGCCGCACGCGCGCCGATGGCTACAAGGGCGATGCCGAATATGAAACGATTGCCGCCGTGAAAGCATCGGTGGGCATCCCCGTGGTGGCTAACGGCGACATTACCAGCCCTGAAAAGGCCCGCTTTGTGCTGGATCAAACGGGCGCCGATGCCGTCATGATCGGCCGCGCGGCGCAGGGTCGGCCGTGGATTTGCCGTGAAATCGACCATTTCCTGCGCACCGGCACCTTGCTGCCGGCGCCGTACGTGGATGAAGTGCGCACCCTGATGGACGAGCATTTGCGCGCCCATTACGCGTTTTATGGCGAATTCCTCGGCGTGCGCACGGCACGCAAGCACATTGGCTGGTATGTCAAGGATCTGGAAGGCGGCGAAGCGTTTCGCCAGCAAATGAACTTGCTGGAATCGACGGACGCGCAATTGCTGGCCGTCGATCAATTTTTTGAGTCGCAATGGAAATTTGGCGAACGGTTACAATACCGCCTCTCCGAATCCAGTGAAAGTGGCCTGATCGATGTGATCAAACCTGTGGCCACGGCAGCATGAGCAGATAGCAAGGCAGTGATATAAGTTATAAGCAATAGTGACAAGCAAGAGTGATCAGCAGTACAAGGGCGAGCGCCTATACAGAGCGTCATGCAATATTAATTACAACACCGAGGCAAGAGGGCAGCACGCGGACCGCATGGGCGGCGCGGCGCCGGATTGCCAGGTGTTCAGCCGGTTGAAGCATAAAAATGAGCAAAGAAAGCATTCAGGAAGTCGTACAGAAAAGTCTAGAAGATTACTTCAATGACCTGGGCGAACAGCAAGCATCGAATATCTATGACATGGTCGTGCTGACCGTGGAAAAGCCCATCCTGGAAGTCGTGATGACACGCGCCGATGGCAATCAGTCGCACGCCGCGCAGATGCTGGGCATCAACCGCAATACCCTGCGCAAGAAATTGCAGGAGCACGGTTTGCTGTAATGCCGGCATGCAAGTGACGCCAAGATTTGAATCCGCCGCAGCCCGGCACCGGGCCTGCGCCATTCGCCAAGAACACTTAACCACCTAGCCACAGCCATGATCAAACAAGCTCTCCTCTCCGTTTCCGACAAGACCGGCGTTCTCGAATTCGCCCGCGCCCTGTCCGCCCTCGGCGTCAACCTCCTGTCCACGGGCGGCACCGCAAAATTGCTGGCTGACAACGGTGTTCCCGTCACGGAAGTTGCCGATTACACGGGTTTCCCGGAGATGCTCGATGGCCGTGTGAAGACCCTGCACCCGAAAGTGCACGGCGGTATCCTGGCGCGCCGCGATTTCCCTGAGCACATGTCGAAACTGGTCGAGCACGACATGCCGACCATCGACATGGTGGTGGTCAACCTGTACCCGTTCCAGGGCACGGTCGCCAAGGCCGATTGCACCCTGGAAGATGCGATCGAAAATATCGATATCGGTGGCCCGACCATGCTGCGTTCGGCAGCCAAGAACCACAAGGACGTGGTTGTCATCTGCGACCCGACCGACTATGACGTGGTGCTGGCGGAAATGCGTGCGGCCGACGGCAAGGCAGGCGACGTCAGCTACGATACCAAGTTCATGCTGGCGAAAAAAGTCTTTGCGCACACGGCGCAATACGATGGCGCCATCACCAACTACCTGACCAGCCTGGGTCCGACGAAAGTGCACGCCGAGCGCGGCGCCTATCCGCAAATCTTGAACGTTGCCTTTGAAAAAGTGCAAGACATGCGCTACGGTGAAAACCCGCACCAGAGCGCCGCCTTCTACCGCGACCTGGTCACCACCGATGGCGCGCTGGCCAACTACCGCCAGCTGCAAGGCAAGGAATTGTCGTATAACAACATCGCCGACGCCGATGCTGCTTGGGAATGTGTGAAGAGCATGGGCGGTTTCGAGCAAAGCGCCGCCTGCGTCATCGTCAAGCACGCGAATCCATGCGGCGTCGCCCTGGGCAAAAATGCGGCGGAAGCGTATGCGCGCGCCCTGCAGACGGACCCGACCTCGGCATTCGGCGGCATCATCGCGTTTAATACCGAACTGGATGGGGCCACGGCCGGCGAAATCGCCAAGTTGTTCGTCGAAGTGCTGATCGCCCCGTCGTTCTCCGCGGAAGCGAAACAGATTCTGTCGAGCAAGCAAAACGTGCGCATGCTGGAAATCCCGCTGGGCGGAGGCGTGCACGCCATGGACTTCAAGCGCGTCGGTGGCGGCTTGCTGGTGCAGTCGCCGGATGCGAAAAACGTCGGTATCGGCGACTTGCGTGTGGTCAGCAAGCTGCAGCCAACGCCGCAGCAACTGGCCGACCTGATGTTCGCCTGGAAAGTGGCGAAATTCGTCAAGTCGAACGCCATCGTCTTCTGCGGCAATAACATGACCCTGGGCGTGGGCGCAGGCCAGATGAGCCGTATCGACTCGGCCCGCATCGCGTCCATCAAGGCGCAAAACGCCGGCCTGTCGCTGACGGGTTCCGTCGTGGCGTCGGACGCCTTCTTCCCGTTCCGCGACGGCCTCGACGTCGTCGTCGACGCGGGCGCAACCTGCGTCATCCACCCGGGCGGCTCCATGCGCGACCAGGAAGTGATCGATGCGGCGGACGAGCGCGGCGTCGTGATGCTTTACACGGGCACGCGTCACTTCCGTCATTGATAATTGAACCCAACGGCAATGACCGGGGTCGGACCCTAAGGGGCCGACCCCAGATGTTGGTTTGGGTTGCTGCGACACAATACGGCAGGCACCGGTTATTCACCGGTGCCTGCCGTATTCATTATAGAATCTGGCGATGATTATTCTTGGCATCGATCCTGGCCTGCGCACGACCGGCTTTGGGGTCATTGAAAAACACGGCAACAAGCTGCGCTATATCGCGTCGGGTACCGTCAAGACAGGTTCCGAAGGGGAATTGCCGCCGCGCCTGAAGGTCATCCTGCAGGGCGTGAGCGAAATCGTCGGCACCTACCAGCCCGATTGCGCGGCCATCGAGAAAGTGTTTGTCAACGTCAATCCCCAATCGACCTTGCTGCTGGGCCAGGCGCGCGGCGCGGCCATTTGCGCGCTCGTCCATGCCGACCTGTCGGTGGCCGAGTACACGGCGCTGCAAGTGAAACAGGCTGTCACGGGCCACGGCAAGGCGGCCAAGGAGCAGGTGCAGGAAATGGTGTCGCGGCTGCTGTCCTTGCCCGGCTTGCCCGGCACGGATGCGGCCGATGCCCTGGGCGTGGCCATTTGCCACGCCAACAGCATCGATGCGCTGGCCATGCTCGGCGCGCTGGCGCCCCAGCTGCAGGGGCTGCGCATGAAGCGCGGCCGTTTAGTGGGATAGCTGCATGGCCCTCATATATATACACAACATTAGGAACACGCGATGATAGGCCGTCTCTCCGGTATTTTGCTTGAAAAGAATCCACCACAATTGCTGGTCGATTGCCAGGGCGTCGGCTATGAAGTCGACGTGCCGATGAGCACCTTTTACAACCTGCCCCACGTGGGCGAAAAAGTCGTGCTGTTCACGCACCAGGCCATCCGCGAAGATGCGCACCTGTTGTTTGGCTTCGGCAATGCGGCCGAGCGGGCCGTGTTCCGCCAGTTGATCAAGATCACGGGCGTGGGCGCGCGCATGGCCTTGTCGATCCTTTCGGGCATGACGATAGCCGACCTGGCGCAAGCCATCACCCTGCAGGATTCCGGCCGCCTCGTGAAAGTGCCGGGCATCGGCAAGAAAACGGCCGAGCGCCTGTTGCTGGAATTGAAGGGCAAGCTGGGTGCCGATATCGGCGCCGGCGGCGCGCATGCGGCGCCGGATGCGCAATCGGACATTTTGAATGCCCTGGTTGCGCTCGGCTATTCGGACAAGGAAGCGCTGGCCGCTGTGAAAAACGTGCCGGCTGGCAGCGGCGTGTCGGAAGGCATCAAACTGGCGCTGAAAGCGCTGTCGAAAGGCTGATAACGCATGAGCATCCAGACCGACAGCTTCACGGAACAGCGCATCATCGATGCGGCGCCCATTTCGCACAACGAAGAGGCGATCGAACGGGCCTTGCGCCCCAAGCAGCTCGACGAGTATGTGGGACAGGAAAAGATCCGCGACCAGCTCGAGATTTTCATCACGGCTGCGCGCCAGCGCAAGGAAGCGCTCGACCACACTTTGTTGTTCGGCCCGCCGGGCCTGGGCAAGACGACCCTGGCGCACATTATCGCGCGCGAAATGGGCGTCAATCTGCGCCAGACCTCCGGCCCCGTGCTGGAGCGCCCGGGCGACCTGGCCGCGATCCTGACCAACCTGGAAGCGAACGACGTCCTGTTCATCGATGAAATCCACCGGCTGTCGCCCGTCGTGGAAGAGATTTTGTATCCGGCGCTTGAGGATTATCAGATCGATATCATGATCGGCGAAGGCCCGGCCGCCCGTTCCGTAAAGCTCGATCTGCAACCGTTTACATTGGTGGGCGCCACCACGCGCGCCGGCATGCTGACCAATCCGCTGCGCGACCGCTTCGGCATCGTCGCGCGCCTGGAGTTTTATAACACGGGCGAATTGACGAAGATCGTTACGCGCAGTGCGGCCTTGCTGAAAGCGCCGATCGACCCGGAAGGCGCGCACGAGATCGCCCAGCGTGCGCGCGGCACGCCCCGCATCGCCAACCGCCTGCTGCGCCGCGTGCGCGATTTCGCGGAAGTCAAAAGCAATGGCGAGATCACCAAGGTGGTGGCCGACCGCGCGCTGGCCATGCTCGATGTCGATTCCGCCGGTTTCGACGTGATGGACCGCAAGCTGCTCGAAGCCGTGCTGTTCAAGTTCGGCGGCGGCCCCGTCGGCATCGGGAATCTGGCTGCGGCCATCGGCGAAGCGGCCGATACCATCGAAGATGTGCTGGAACCGTATCTGATACAGCAAGGTTTCCTGCAGCGCACGCCCCGTGGCCGCGTCGCCACGCCGGCCGCCTACCTGCACTTTGGCGTCAGCGCCCCGCGCATGGGCCCGGGCGGCGAAGCGTGGGAACTGTGATGGCGGAAGGCAGCCGGCAGACCACGCCTGGCATGCAGATATGGATCGACGCCGATGCGTGTCCCGTCGTCATCAAGGAAATTTTGTATCGCGTGGCCGACCGCCTGGAATTGCCGCTCACCCTGGTCGCCAACCAGGGCTTGCGCGTGCCGCCCTCGCGTTTTATCCGCACCGTGCAAGTGCCGTCCGGCGCGGACGTGGCCGACCAGGAAATCGTGCGCCTGTTGAATCCCGGCGACCTCGTCATCACGGGCGACATCCCGCTGGCTGCCGACGTGCTGAGCAAGGGCGGTTTTGCGCTCAATCCGCGCGGCGAGTTTTACACGAAGGATAATATCGCCCAGCAACTGACGATGCGCGCTTTCATGGAAGAATTGCGCAGCGGCGGCGTCGACACGGGCGGTCCGGCCGCCTTCAGCCAGTCCGACCGGCAACAGTTTGCCAATAGCCTGGACCGGCATTTGAGCAAGCACCACCGCAAGCCTGCGCCAGCGCAATAATCTCTGGACGAAAAAAAACCGGCGTCAGCCGGTTTTTTTATGTGCATGCAACTTAGCGTGCAACTTTGCGCGTGCCTACCACTTCCACCGTCACGCGGCGGTTCTTGGCGCGGCCGGCGGCACTCGTGTTGTCGGCCACCGGTTGCGTTTCTCCCTTGCCTTCCGTGTAGACGCGGCTCGTTTCCACGCCTTGCGCCACCAGATAGGCCTTGACGGCTTCGGCGCGGCGCTGCGACAGTTTCTGGTTGTAGGCGTCGGAACCGACGGCATCCGTATGGCCGACCGTGACGATGACCTCCAGGTCCATGCCCGTCAATTGACCGAGCAGCTGGTCCAGCGCCGCCTTGCCTTGCGGCTTGAGTGTCGATTGATCGAAATCAAACAGCGCTTCGGAGGCAAACGACACTTTTTCCGCTACGGGGACAGGCGCCGGTGCGGCCACGATGACAGGTGCCGGCATGGCGACGACAGGGGCGACTTCGGGCGCCGGCTGGTAGGCGGGCGTGGCGCTGGCCGGGCGGCCCAGTTTATACACGAGGCTGACGGAATACAGGTCCGCATCGCCGCGGTTGCCGACGGCATCGTTCAAGCGATAACGCTCGACTTCGCCGCGCAGGGCCAGCGCTTCGCTGAACTTGTATTCGAGGCCGAAGCCCAGCTTGGCGTTGAGCTTGCGCTCGCTGGCATGGGTATTGGTCGAACCGAGCAGGCGGTTACCGCTGAACTCCGTGTTGGTCTTGGTGTAGTGCATGCCGACACGGCCCAGCAACGACAGGCGCTGCGACAGCGGCAGCTGGCCCAGCAGGTCCAGGTTCACGCCGCGAAACGCCGCTTGTCCGTTGAGCACGCCGTTGCCGCTGGTGGTCGACTTGAAATCGAACTTGCCCAGGTCAAAGTAGCCCGCTTCCACGGCGACATACTGGTTCAGTTGGCGGCCGACAAACAGCTTATAGCCGGTGTCGCGCTGGTCCTTGCTGAAGCCGGTGACGGTTTCGCCGTTGGCGGCCAGGCTGGCGCGCAGGCGCGGCTCGTCGATGGTGGCGCGCGACTGGCCCACGCCCGCGCCGATGTACCAGGCGCTGTTGGCCCAGTCCGGGTTGATGAAAGTGTTGTCCTGCGCCTGCGCCGATTGCGCCGCCAGCAAGGCGCCGGCCATGACGCTCAGGGCGCCCAGTGTGTGTGCGATAGTCATCGTCATGTCCCGATTATTTGGTGATCTGGTTGTTGCGCAGGGTAACGGCGGCAGCCGTCAGCACGCGGCCATTGAGCAGGGTCGTGTTGTCGCCCACCGTGATGGCGGCCGACTGGCCCAGGATATTGCCCTTGAAGACGCTGTTCGCGGCCAGGGTGGTGGGGCCGACGGGCAGCCAGCTGACGTTGTCGGCCGTGGCGCCGTTATTCAGGGCAACTACCGAATTGACGGTCGAGTCCAGGGTCAGCGCCGTGCGGAAGATGTACACGCCGGGACCGTTCAGTGTCAGCGTACCGGTAATGCTGATGGCACCGGCATAGCAATACACGCCGGGGCCGAAGGTCTGGCCACCGAGGTCGATGCCGCCGGCAAAGGTGACGTCGCAAGTCCGGCTATTGCCGTCCGTGATCGCCGCTTGCAAATCCGTCATGGCGCCGGCCAGGATGGCGCCCGACTTGTAGTTGGTAAAGCCGGCCGCCTGAGTCGGATCGGTGGTCTGCGAAGGCGCGCCGACGTCGCCCGTGATCAGGGTGGTGCCGCCCGAGTTGTTCGTGATCGAGGTGCCGGCCAGTACGCCGAACGGCGCCGCGCGGCCCAGGACGATCGGATTGAGGACGGGCGGGATGGCGACGGCCGTGACCGTCAGCAATGCGCTGCCCGACTGGCCGCCGGCTGTGGCCGTGATGCTGCTGGTGCCGGCGGCGATGCCGGTGGCGACGCCCGTGTTCAGTACGCTGGCGTTGGCAACGGTGCCCGACGTCCAGGCGGCGCTGTTGGTGACGATGGCGTTCGAGCTGTCCGAATACGTTGCGGTGGCAATGAATTGCTGTTGGGCACCAACAGCGATGCTGGCCGTGGCTGGCGTAACGGCGATGCTGACCAGGGTGAGGGCAGGTACGGTCACGGTGGTGCTGGCCGTCTTGCCGTTGAAGCTGGCATTCATGACGCTGGTACCAAAGGCAACGCCGGTGACGAGGCCGCCGCTGGCGACGGTGGCCGAGGCGGGCGTGACTGAAACGAAGGTGCTGCCGGTCGTGACGTCCACGCTGCTGCCATCCGAATACGTGGCAAGGACGGCCAGCTGGCGCGTCGCGGCGGCCGGGATGACGGGGTTTTGCGGCGTGACGGCGATAGCCAGCAGGGTCGCTGGCGTGACGGTCAGCACGGTGCTGGCTGTCAAGGTGCCCGTGGTGGCCGTGATCTGTGTCGTGCCGGCAACCTTACCCAGCGCCAAGCCGCCAGCGGCGATGCTGGCCGTGGTAGGGCTGGCCGAAGCAAAGGTCGACACAGCCGTGACGTCGCGCGTGGCGCCGTCGCTGAAGCTGCCGCTCACCGTGAATTGCTGTGTTGCGGCGATGGCGATGGATGGCGCGAGCGGCGTGATGGCGATCGCCGTCAAGGTGGCCGGCGAGACGGTCAGCTGGGCCGCCGCGCTCTTGCCGCCGAACGCGGCGCTGATGCTGCTGCCGCCTGCAGCGATGCCGGTGCTCAAGCCTGTGGCGCCATTGACTGTCGCACTGGCTGGCGTGGCCGACGTCCAGGCCGACTTGGCGCTGACGTCTTGCGAAGAGCCGTCGCTATACGTGGCGATGGCCGTGAATTGCTGGCCCGCGCCGATGGCGACCGTGGCCGTGGCTGGCGTGACGGCCAGGCTGGACAAGGTGGCAGCCGGCAAGCCGAGGATGGGATCGCGTCCCTGGTCGCCGCCGCCACAGCCGGCCAGGGCGGCCATGGCCAGCAGACCTGCCGAGACGAGCAGCGGGTTCAGATATCGCTTGAAGAGATTCATATAATTCCTTTGTGCATGGCAGTCACTGCCGGGCATCCGCGGATGAGGTCATCCGGCAGAGCCATGCCGCCTTTCGCTACAGGGCGATGGCGTCACAGGCATGCACTATTTCATTTAGGAAACTGAAGGTATGTGCGCTGGCGCGCTTAGCTTGTCTTTGACGGGGAATGGGTTCAAAAGGGAACGATTCGGCCTGAAAAACAACGGCCGTGTGCGGAAAGCAGGCACAAAAAAGCCGGCGCAGGGCCGGCTTCGACAGGGCGGGGCGGTTGCTTACTCTTCGCGCACCCACGTTTGCGAGCGCCCAAACATCGGCACGCCGACATAGCCGCGCACTTGCAGCTTGGTGCCGCCTTCCGTCAGTTCTGCCTTGCTCTTGTAGACCTTGCCGCTGGCCGGGTCCGTGATTTCGCCGCCCGTCCATTCCTTGCCGTCATATTTCAGGCCGGACAGGATCACCAGGCCGATGATGGGCTGGTCCTTGTTGGCGCCCGTGCACTTGTCGCACTTGGGATTTTGATCTTCATTCGGGCCACGGAACAGCTTTTCGATCTTGCCTTGCAAGACACCATTGTTTTCCGTGATGACAACGAGGGATTTCGGCTTGCCGCTGGCGTCATCGATGGTTTTCCACGTGCCGACGGGGGTGTAGTTGCCGTCGCGCGCGGTGGCGCTGCCGGCGATGGCCAGGGCGGCCACCAGTACGCTTGCTTTGAATAGTTTATGCATCGCTAGTCTCCTGTGGTTTTTTTGATCTGTTACGAAACAGTATAGATACCAAGGCAAGACCAGCAGTGCTGCGCGGCGTCAGGAGATGACGCCGCGCAATCCTTCCAAACTTGCCTTATGCGCTGGCTAGTTTAGCAAACTGTTCGCGCAGTTTTTCAATTGTCGCCGAAAAACTGAGCAAACGCTCGTTTTCTTGCGCAACGATGGCGGCAGGGGCGCGCGCAACAAAGCTTTCATTGCCCAACTTGCTGTTGACCTTGGCAATTTCCGCTTCGATGCGGGCGATTTCCTTGCCCAGGCGCTCGCGTTCGGCAGCCACGTCGATTTCCACTTTCAGCATCAGCTTGGTGGTGCCGACGATGGCGACGGCCGCTGGCGAGTCCGGCAGCGCATCGACGATCTGCACTTCGGCCAGCTTGCCCAGCGACTGGATGTACGGTGCGTACGACGCCAGCGCGGCTTTTTCCGTGGCATTGCCCGCTTCGACGATCAGCGGCACGCGCACGGAAGGCGAGATCTGCATTTCGCCGCGCAGGTTGCGCGTTGCATCCGTCAAGGCTTTCAGCTGCTGCATCCACGCTTCCGCACTTTCATCGATCTTCTCGGTGTTGGCGATCGGATACGGCTGCATCATGATCGAATCGCCCTCTGGCTTGAGCGTCTTGCCGGCCAAAGGCGCCACCGTTTGCCACAACGCTTCCGTAACGAACGGGATGATCGGATGGGCCAGGCGCAGCACGACTTCCAGCACGCGCAGCAGGGTGTGACGGGTGGCGCGCTGCTGGCCTTCCGTGCCCTGTTGCACTTGGACTTTCGCGACTTCCAGGTACCAGTCGCAATACTCGTCCCACACGAATTTGTAGATGGTGGCGGCGATATTGTCGAAACGGAAGTCTTCAAAGCCCTTGGCCACGTCCAGTTCCGCTTTTTGCAGCAGCGAGATGATCCACTTGTCCGCTTGCGACAGGTCGGCGTCATTCGGTGTGCAGTCCTTGCCTTCCGTATTCATCATGACGAAACGGGTGGCGTTCCACATCTTGTTGCAGAAGTTGCGGTAGCCTTCGCAGCGGCCCAGGTCGAAATTGATGTTGCGGCCCAGCGATGCATAGCTGGCCATGGTGAAGCGCACGGCGTCCGTGCCGTAGGCGGAAATGCCTTCCGGGAATTCCTTGCGCGTTGCCTTGGTGATCTTTTCCGCGTCGCGCGGGTTCATCAATCCGGTGGTGCGCTTGACGATCAAGCCTTCCAGGTCGATGCCGTCGATCAGGTCGATCGGGTCCAGGGTGTTGCCCTTCGACTTGGACATCTTCTGGCCCGTCGAATCGCGCACGAGGCCGTGCACGTAGACGGTTTCAAACGGTACCTTGCCCGTGAAGTGCGCCGTCATCATGACCATGCGCGCGACCCAGAAGAAGATGATGTCGAAACCCGTCACCAGCACGGACGATGGCAGGAAGGCTTTCATGTCCGGCGTTTCTTCCGGCCAACCCATGGTCGAGAACGGTACGAGCGCCGACGAGAACCACGTGTCGAGCACGTCGTCGTCGCGTTTCAAGGGGCCCGTGCTGCCGGCCGCCTGCGCCTTGGCGATGGCTTCCGCTTCCGTCTTGGCAACGAAGATATTGCCGGCATCGTCGTACCACGCCGGGATTTGATGGCCCCACCACAGCTGGCGCGAGATGCACCAGTCCTGGATGTTGTTGAGCCATTGGTTGTAGGTGGTGCTCCAGTTTTCCGGCACGAACTTGATTTCGCCATTGGCGACCTTGTCCAGCGCCGTTTCCGCGATCGACTTGCCTGGGAAGAAGGTGCCTTCCGGGGCCGGTTTGCTCATGGCGACGAACCACTGGTCCGTCAGCATCGGCTCGATGACGACACCCGTGCGGTCGCCGCGCGGCACCATCAGCTTGTGCGGCTTGACTTGTTCCAGCAAGCCTTGCGCGTCGAGGTCGGCGACGATCTGCTTGCGCGCGGCGAAGCGGTCCATGCCGCGGTAGGCTGCCGGCGCGTCGTCCGTGATCTTCGCGTCCAGGGTCAGGATGACGATCTGCGCCAGCTTGTGGCGCTGGCCCACGGCGTAATCGTTCATGTCGTGCGCCGGGGTGATCTTCACGCAGCCGGTGCCGAATTCCTTGTCGACGTATTCGTCGGCGATGATGGGGATTTCGCGGTC
Source organism: Janthinobacterium sp. PLB04 (assembly GCF_021165895.1). Lineage (NCBI taxonomy): Bacteria > Pseudomonadati > Pseudomonadota > Betaproteobacteria > Burkholderiales > Oxalobacteraceae > Janthinobacterium > Janthinobacterium sp. PLB04. Next base: position 1,159,962 of record NZ_CP088968.1, read on the forward strand.
CGTCAGCGGCAGTTTCAGCATCTTGCCCACCAGCGCCGTGTAGCGCTCGTCCGTCGGATCGACGGCCACGGCCACGTCGCCCAGCATGGTTTCAGGACGGGTCGTGGCCACCGTCAGGAAACCGCTGCCGTCGGCCAGCGGGTACTTGATGTACCACATGGAGCCGTCTTCTTCCTCGGACACCACTTCCAGGTCGGACACAGCCGTGCCCAGCACGGGGTCCCAGTTGACGAGGCGCTTGCCGCGGTAGATCAGGCCTTGCTCGAACAGGCGCACGAAGACGTCGGTGACGACTTTCGAGCGCGGTTCGTCCATCGTGAAGTATTCGCGCTGCCAGTCGGCCGAGGCGCCCAGGCGGCGCATCTGGCCGGTGATGATGGAACCGGATTTTTCTTTCCATTCCCACACTTTTTCCACGAATTTTTCGCGGCCCAGGTCATGGCGCGAAATCTTTTGCGCATCCAACTGGCGTTGCACGACGATCTGCGTGGCGATGCCCGCGTGGTCGGTGCCGGGTATCCAGGCCGTGTTGTGGCCCAGCATGCGGTGGTAGCGGGTCAGGCCATCCATGATGGTCTGGTTGAACGCATGGCCCATGTGCAGGGTGCCGGTGACGTTCGGCGGCGGCAACTGGATGCTGAAGGAAGGTTTTCCCGCATCGAGGGTGGCGGTAAAGTAACCGCGCTGTTCCCACTCGGTGCGCCAGAATTGTTCAATGTCGGCGGGCTCGAAAGACTTGGCTAATTCCATGATTTGGCGTGTGATTGGCAAAAGGAACCATTATAGATGACGCGGCATCGCCTGCAGCGTGGCAAGCCGCCTTTTTCAGTGTTTTGGCGGCTTTGCGGGCCGTTGACGGGCAACAGAACGGGGATAAAAGCGCTGCCGATGTTATAATGCCGGCCTTGGCGCCTCCTGCCCTATCTTTGCGGAGAGTGCCAGCGGGCGCAGTTGTATCAAAGTTTCACTCCAACTCTCGTCCGCGTCACCCGGCCAGCGCATCTGCGATGCCAGCCACTTTCAGAGCGTCCCCTGCGGGCTGGGCGCCTGAGCCACGCGCACCGCCAGCGGTGCACCATTCACGGCGGAATCAAGGCGGCTCGTCATTGCACGCCGCTGCCGCCACAGCTTAGCCAGGAATGTTGTTATCTGGCCCGTCGTCTTTCGATACGGCATGTTCCACAGCGCCTGGCCGCTGTGGCGATGCCATGGCCGCGCGCTTTCCCGGTTTTGCCTGCATAAGGAAACCAGCATGAAAAAACTCTCGATCAGTGTCGGCCTCGTTTCGACCATCGCCACCCTGGGCGCCTTGCCTGCCGCCCATGCCCAGTCCTCCGTCAACGTGTATGGCTTGATGGATGCGGGCCTGGTGCAGGAAGGCGGCGTCAGCAAGCTCACCAGCGGCGTGTCGGCCGGCTCGCGTCTGGGCTTGCGCGGCACGGAATCCCTGGGTAATGGCTTGCAAGCCGTGTTCACGCTGGAAGCGGGTGTCCTGAGCGACACGGGGCGCTCGGACCAGGCCGGCCAGTTGTTTGGCCGCCAGGCGTTTGTCGGCATCGACAGTCCGCTGGGCATGCTGACCGTGGGACGCCAGTACAACCTGCAGAGCCAGGCGCTGACCGACGTGGCCGATCCGTTCGAGGGCGGCATGGCGGGCGCGTCGACCAACCTGGCCGGCTATTCGGCCACGCGCATCGACAATACCGTGCGCTACACCTCGCCCGAGCTGCGCGGCGTCACTGCCACGGTCATGGTCGGCTTTGGCGAACACACGGGGATTGCGGCGGACCAGCGTTCGCTGGGCCTGGCCCTCGGCTATGTCAACGGTCCATTGACCTTGCGCCTGGCGCGCCAGAGCCGTGCCGGCGAGCCGGGCAAGGCCGACGTGAACAACACGATATTGGCCGGTAACTACAACTTCGGCGTGGCCACGGCGTTTGCCGGCTATGGCCGCAATACGGGCGATGGCAGCAGCATGTTCTTTGCCGAGAATCCATACGGCGCGGCGCAGGCGCCGGCCCAGTCCACCGACAGCCGCGACGCCATCGTCGGCGTGTCCGTGCCGCTCGGCGCGACTACCCTGCTGGCCTCGTATGTGCGCAAGGATGACCGCGACGCTGCCAACCGCGATGCGCAGCAGCTGGCCATCGGCGCCACGTATGCCTTGTCCAAGCGCAGCAAGGTGTATGTTGCCTACGCGCACATCCGTAACCGCAACGATGCCGCCTACATGGTGGGCAATGCCACCGAAGTGGGCAGCGGCAACCGCGCCTTCAACGTCGGCCTGCGCCACGCGTTTTAAACCGTCACGCTAGGCGGGCAGCATGCTGCCTTCGTGCAGCAGCGCTTCGAAGGCGGGGGCGGCCAGGGGGCGGCTGAACAAATAGCCCTGCATCTGGTCGCAGCCTTGCTGGCGCAGGAAGGCCAGCTGCTGTTCCGTTTCCACGCCTTCGGCGATGACTTTCAGGCGCAAGCTGTGCGCCAGCGAAATGATGGCGCGCACGATGGCGGCGTCGTCGTCGCTGTGCGTGATGTCGCTGACGAAGGTTTTGTCGATTTTCAGCACGTCGATAGGGAAGTGGCGCAGGTAGGCCAGGCTGGAATAGCCGGTGCCGAAGTCGTCGATGGACAATTGCACGCCCAGCGCCTTCAAGTTGGCCATGATGGCCGTGGCTTGCTCCACGTTATGCATGACCATGCTTTCCGTCAATTCCAGTTCCAGATGGGCCGCATCGAGGCCTGTCTCGGCCAGTGCCTGCGCCACCGCGTGCAGCAAATTCCTTTGCTTGAATTGTCGCGCTGACAGGTTGACGGCCAGGCGCAGCGGACCATGGCCGGCCAGTTGCCAGGCGCGCGTCTGGGCGCACGCCGTGCGCAGCACCCAGTCGCCAATGGGGGTGATCAAGCCCATTTCCTCGGCCAGGCCGATGAAGCTGGCAGGTGGAATACGCCCCAGTTGCGGATGTTGCCAGCGCAGCAGCGCTTCCATGCCCACCACGGCGCCGCTGGCCAGGTCCAGCTGGGGCTGATATTCGAGGTGGAATTGCCCGCGTTCCAGGGCGTGGCGCAACTCGCTCTCCAGCCCCAGGCGCTCCAGGGTGCCCGCATTCATGCCCGAGGCATAGAATTGCCAGTTGCCCCGTCCCTGTTCCTTGGCGCGGTACATGGCGATGTCGGCGTGCTTGATCAGGGTGTCGGCATTCTGTCCATCATCGGGATACACGGCCACGCCCATGCAGCAGCTGAGAAAAAATTCATATTCGCCCAGTTGCAGCGGCTGCGCCACGGCGTCCTGGATGCGCTGCAGAATGGCCGCGCCCGGTTCGCCATTGCCATGCTGGGGCAGCAGCAGCACGAATTCGTCGCCGCCCAGGCGTGCCACCGTGTCGACTTCGCGCGTGGCGTCGCGCAGGCGCTCGGCCACGCTTTTCAGCACCAGGTCGCCGGCATCATGGCCCAGGGTATCGTTGACGAATTTAAAGCGGTCGAGGTCGATGAAAACCACCCACAGGGGAAGGCCGCTGCGCCGCGTCACGGCCATCGCCTGCTCCAGCCGTTCGCGCAGCAGTGCCCGGTTGGCCAGGCCCGTCAGGATATCGTGCCTGGCCTGGAATTCCATTTCCTGTTCGAAACGCATGACGGTGCTGATGTCGTATTGCGCCACGACAAAGTGGCTGAGCGCGCCATCGCCATCGTCGCGCACGGGCGCGACGAACAGCTCGCTCCAGTAGCTGCTGCCATCCTTGCGGAAATTGCGCACGATGGCCTTGCCTTCGCGCTGTTCGCGCAGCGCCGCCGTAATGGCGTGCATGTCTTGCCGCCCCTGCTCGGGACCCTGCAAGTCTTCCAGGCGCTGGCCGATGACTTCGCCGGCCGCATAGCCGGTGATGCGCTCGAAGGCGGGGTTGACGTATTCGATCAGGTAGCCCGGTGCATCGGCGCTGCACAGGATGATGGCATTGGCCGACACTTCGATGATGCGTTCGCGCAGCCGCAGCGACTTTTCATTGTGCATGCGCGCGGCGATGTCTTCGGACAGGCGCAAATTGGCAAACTGCAGCGCCGCCGTGCGCTCGCCCGTGATGCGGGCAATCACGGAATTGCGCGAGACCAGCTGATACACATACGCGGCCGCCAGCAGGCTCGACAGCACACCACCGAGCAGCACATACAGCGAGCCGCGATGGTTCGCATCCAGGCTCATGCCGTTGGCCGGCAGCAGGGCGGCGCCCAAGGTGTGCCCGCTGGCGTGGTACTGCAGCAGCAGCCGGGTGCTTTCCGACTCGATCTGGCGCGCCGAGACATAGCATAGGGCCGTCAGGCACAGCCCGACTGCCAGGGTGATCAGGGCCGAGGTGGAGACGGAAATGGAGATGCGTTTGAAGAATGATTGCATGGCGGTCCCGTGGCAGCGCCGGTGCCGATCCATGATCAGGCAGGCCGGGCAGTGACTGACTGTAGGGCGGGCGGCGAAATGTCGTCCGTTCGCTACCGAACGGACGGTAATGCCGACAAGAAATATAGTCGGGTCACTGTGCCAGTGCTGTGTTACGCTGCCGCATATGGCGCCCCTCGTTCGGACGTCTTACCTCTACCCCCTAGCTGACGACTGGAAACCAGGAAACCTGCCCATGTCGAGTTCGCATGCCCAGCTACACAACCCGAATCAAAACCATTTGCTCGCCGCCATGCTCGACGCCGATTTCGCGCGCCTGGCCCCCCACCTGGAGCAAGTATCCATGTTGCTCGGTGACGTGATCTACGATTCGGGCGACAAGCTGCAGCATGTGTATTTCCCCACCACGGCCATCGTTTCCATTCACTACCTGCTGGAAAACGGCGGCTCGTCGGAAATTGCCGGCGTCGGCAATGAAGGCGTCGTGGGCGTGTCGCTGTTCATGGGCGGCAATTCGACGCCGAGCCGCGCCGTCGTGCAGACGGGCGGTGTCGGCTACCGGCTGAAGGCGCATTTGCTGATGGAAGAGTTCGACCGCGCCGGTCCCGTCATGCGCTTGCTGCTGCGCTATACGCAAGCGCTGATCACGCAAATGTCGCAAACGGCCGTCTGCAACCGCCACCATACGGTGGAGCAGCAGCTGTGCCGCTGGCTGCTGCTGACCATGGACCGCCTGCCGAACCGCGAGCTGACGATGACGCAGGAGTTGATTGCCAACATGCTGGGCGTACGCCGCGAAGGCGTGACGGAGGCGGCCGGGCGCCTGCAGGCGCGCGGCTTCATCAGCTACCGGCGCGGCCATATCTCCGTGCTGGACCGTGCCGGCCTCGAAGGCCACGTGTGCGAATGCTATGGCGTGGTCAAAAAGGAATTCACGCGCCTGTTGTCGGATGTGCGCCAGCGCCAGGCGCACTGAACACCGCATCTTTTTTTTATCGTTGTTACAGCTCAGGCTACCCCATGCAATCTGTTGAAAACATTCCCCCGCGCGCACCGTCGCGCTGGCCCATGGCGCTGGCGTTTTCGTTCAGCGCCATCGTGCTGCTGGCCATCGGCCTGCTGGCCATCGGCCTGCTGGCCTGGCGCGCGCCGTTCGAGACGGCATGCGTCATCGACGCGCTGGTCTTCTTGCTGCTGATGCTGCTTGTCGCGCTGTACCGGCGCACCTTGGCGGCCAGCCTGCCGCGCCAGCTGCTCAAGGCGGGCGCCTTGCAGGATGCGATTTTCAACAGCGCCAATTTCTCGTGCATCGCCACCGATGCGCAGGGCGTGATCCAGATCTTCAACGTGGGCGCCGAACGCATGCTGGGCTATGAAGCGAGCGACGTGGTGGACAAGCTGACGCCGGCCGGTATTTCCGATGCGCAAGAAATCGTCGCGCGCGCGGCCGCCCTCAGTGCCGAACTCGACAGGGTCATCACGCCCGGCGTGGAAGCGCTCGTGTTCAAGGCCACACGCGGCATCGAAGACATTTATGAACTGACCTACATCCGCAAGGATGGCAGCCGTTTCCCGGCCATCGTCTCCGTGACGGCCTTGCGCGACGTGCAGAACAAGGTCATCGGTTACTTGCTGATCGGCACGGACAATACGGCACGCAAGCAGGTCGAGGCGGAACAGGCGCTGCTGGACCAGCGCCTGCGCGAACAGCAGGCGTATACGCGCTCGCTGGTAGAGACCAACAATGCGGAGTTGAAGAAGGCGCGCCTGGTGGCGGAAAAGGCCAACCGCGCCAAGTCCGAATTCCTGTCGAGCATGAGCCACGAATTGCGCACGCCCCTGAATGCCGTGCTGGGCTTTGCCCAGCTGATGGCGTCCGACGTGCCGCCACCGAGCCCGCCGCAGCAGCGCTCGATCGAACAAATCCTCAAGGGCGGCTGGTATCTGTTACGCCTGATTAACGAGATCCTCGACCTGGCCATGATCGAATCGGGCAAGGTCACCTTGTCGCAGGAAGCCATGTCCCTGCTCGACGTACTGCAGGATTGCCAGGCGATGATCGCGCCGCAGGCGGAAAAGCGCGGCATCCGCATGCACTTCCCCCGCTGCGGCCAGGCATTCTATGTGCATGCGGACCGCACGCGCGTGAAACAGGTGATGGTCAACCTGCTGTCGAACGCCATCAAGTACAACCAGGGCGGCGGCACCGTTACCGTCGATTGCAGCCAGCGCGGCGCCAAGGTGCGGGTCAGCGTGCGCGACAGTGGCGTCGGCCTCGATGCGGGCCAGGTGGCACAGTTGTTCCAGCCCTTCAACCGCCTGGGACAGGAAAACAGCACGGAAGAGGGCACGGGCATCGGTCTCGTCGTCACCAAGCAATTGATCGAATTGATGGGCGGCACCATCGGCGTCGACAGCACGGTGGGCGTGGGCACCACGTTCTGGTTCGAGCTCGCTTCGAGCAGCGCGCCGGCATTGGTGCTGGGCGACGGCGACGCGCTGCCGCAGGTGCAGGTGCCGCAGGAAAGCCAGCGCACCTTGCTGTACGTGGAAGACAATCCCGCCAACCTGGCGCTGGTGGAGCAACTGATCGCCCGCCGCAGCGATTTGAAGTTGCTCACAGCCATCGATGCGCACCTGGGCATCGACCTGGCGCGCACGTATCAGCCGGACGTGATCTTGATGGATATCAACCTGCCCGGCATCAGCGGCTTCGGCGCACTGCATATCCTGCACGACGACCCGCTCACCAGCCACATTCCCGTGATGGCCCTGTCGGCCAACGCCGTGCCGCGCGACATCGAGAAAGGCCTGGAAGCGGGTTTCTTCCGCTATTTGACCAAGCCGATCAAGGTCGTCGAATTCATGGATGCGCTCGACGTGGCCCTGCACCATGCGGCCGCGCACGGCCTGGCCGACGACACTCACGCAGTACGCTAATTCAGCACTTAATTTTAGGAATACCGCCATGCTTCAAGCCACCGAGATCCTGAACGCCAGCATCCTCATCGTTGATGACCAGGAGGCCAACGTCATGCTGCTGGAACAGGTGCTGCGCAATGCCGGCTATACGCGCATCACCTCCACCATGGATCCGCAAGCCGTGCATGCGCTGCACCAGCAGCACCGTTACGACCTGATCCTGCTCGACTTGCAGATGCCGGAAATGGATGGCTTCGAGGTGATGGAAGGCTTGCGTGATATCGAGGCGGGCAGCTATCTGCCCGTGCTGGTGATCACGGCCCAGCCCGGCCACAAGCTGCGCGCGCTGCAAGCGGGCGCCAAGGATTTCGTCAGCAAGCCCTTCGACCTGGTGGAGGTGAAAACGCGCATCCACAACATGCTGGAAGTGCGCTTGCTGTACCAGAAGCTGGCCGAATACAACAAGTCGCTGGAACAGATGGTGGAAGCGCGCACGGCGGAGCTGCGCGAAAGCGAAGCGCGCTTCCAGCGCTTCACGGAACTGTCGTCCGACTGGTACTGGGAACAGGATGCGCAAGGCAATCTGACGCGCTTTTCCGGCCCCGTGGCCGAAATGCTGGGCATTGGCAGCGAGGAAGAGCCACAGCGCTGGAACGCCACCGAACGCGCGCTGCTCGACGCAAAAATTGCCGCACGCGAACCGTTCCTTGATTTCATCTACAGCCGCGCCAACCTCGACGGCAGCACGCAGTACCTGCAAGTGAGCGGCGAGCCGATGTTCGACAATGGCAGCCGCTTCATCGGCTACCGCGGCATCGGCCTCGATGTCACGGAGCGCTTGCGCATCGCCTGATTTATACTTGGTGCCATCCACATCCACAAGGAAAGCATCATGGCTGACAAATCTCCCTCCTATTGGTTCCCCGCCAAGACCTATGGCTGGGGCTGGGGCTTGCCCATCACCTGGCAAGGCTGGCTGGTGTTCCTGGCCGCGCTGGCGCTGTTCGCCTGCGGCGCCTTCCTGTTTCCGCCGCAAACCATGCTGGTCGGCTATATCGTCTATGAAGTGGCCATCGTTGCCGTGCTCATTTTCATCTGCCAGCTGAAGGGCGAACCGACCAGCTGGGGCTGGGGCAAGAAGAAATAAGCGCGATGGCGCCTGTTGCAATGCAGCAGATGCGCAAAGACGACACCTGCAAGAAATCATCTGGCCACGCGGCGTGAACCGCGTATAATTGGCTCGCTGCCGCAAGGCGGCAAACGCTAGGGGTCCTGCCTTTCGCTGTGGAAACACGGTGCAAGCGCGGGTGAGAAATACCCTCCGAACCTGATCTGGATAATGCCAGCGAAGGGAAGCTTTAGGATGAACGCACCCCGCTTTTCCGCGTGCGCGCAGCCGAACCTCCTTAGCTGGCTCCAGGCTTAAAAACAGTCTAGCCAAGGAGCCAAAATGAACGCCAACCCGAAATTCCTCTCCGCCACCGCCACGGTCGACGAAGCCGCCATCGCGCCGCTGCCCAATTCGCGCAAGATTTACGTGCAAGGCAGCCGCCCCGACATCCGCGTGCCCATGCGCGAGATCAGCCAGTCCGACACGGAAGCGTCGTTCGGCGGCGAAAAGAATCCGCCGATCTACGTCTACGATACGTCCGGCCCCTACACGGATCCGGACGTGCAGATCGATATCCGCTCGGGCCTGGACACGCCGCGCCTGCCGTGGATCATGGAACGGGCCGACACGGAAGAATTGCCCGGTCCGACCTCCGATTACGGCATCGCCCGCCTGGCGGACCCGAAACTGGCCGAGCTGCGTTTCAACCTGCACCGCAAGCCGCGCCGCGCCATTGCCGGCAAGAACGTGACGCAAATGCATTACGCGCGCCAGGGCATCATCACGCCGGAAATGGAATTCGTCGCCATCCGCGAAAACATGCGCCGGCAGGAATATTTGCGCGAGCTGAAAGCTTCCGGCCCCATGGGCGAACGCCTGGCCGACCTGATGGGCCGCCAGCATCCTGGCCAGTCGTTCGGCGCCAGCATCCCGGCGGAAATCACGCCGGAATTCGTGCGCGAGGAAATCGCCCGCGGCCGCGCCATCATTCCCGCCAACATCAACCACCCGGAAGTGGAACCGATGATTATCGGCCGCAATTTCCTCGTGAAGATCAATGCGAATATCGGCAATTCCGCCGTCACCTCGTCGATTGGCGAGGAAGTGGAAAAGATGACCTGGGCCATCCGCTGGGGCGGCGACAATGTGATGGATCTGTCCACAGGTAAACATATCCACGAGACGCGCGAATGGATCGTGCGCAACAGCCCCGTCCCCATCGGCACCGTGCCCATCTACCAGGCGCTGGAAAAGGTCAATGGCAAGGCCGAAGATTTAACTTGGGAAATTTTCCGCGACACCCTGATCGAGCAGGCCGAGCAGGGCGTCGACTACTTCACCATCCATGCAGGCGTGCTGTTGCGCTATGTGCCGATGACGGCCAAGCGCTTGACGGGCATCGTCTCGCGCGGCGGTTCCATCATGGCGAAATGGTGTCTGGCGCACCACCAGGAATCGTTCCTGTACACGCATTTCGAAGAAATCTGCGAAATCATGAAGGCGTATGACGTGTCGTTCTCGCTGGGCGACGGTTTGCGTCCCGGTTCCATCTACGACGCCAACGACGAGGCGCAGCTGGGCGAACTGAAAACCCTGGGCGAACTGACGCAGGTTGCGTGGAAGCACGACGTACAGGTGATGATCGAAGGTCCCGGCCACGTACCGATGCAGCTCATCAAGGAAAACATGGACTTGCAGCTGGAGCAGTGCGGCGAAGCGCCGTTCTACACCCTGGGACCGTTGACGACGGATATCGCGCCCGGCTACGACCACATCACCTCGGGCATCGGCGCGGCCATGATCGGCTGGTATGGCACGGCCATGCTGTGCTATGTGACGCCGAAGGAACACCTGGGCCTGCCTAACAAGGCGGACGTCAAGGATGGCATCATCACGTATAAAATCGCGGCGCATGCGGCCGACCTGGCCAAGGGCCATCCGGGCGCGCAAATCCGCGACAACGCGCTGTCGAAAGCCCGCTTCGAATTCCGCTGGGACGACCAGTTCAACATCGGCCTGGACCCGGACAAGGCGCGCGAATTCCACGATGAAACCCTGCCCAAGGATTCGGCCAAGGTGGCGCATTTCTGCTCCATGTGCGGCCCCCATTTCTGCTCGATGAAGATCACGCAGGAGGTGCGCGAATACGCGGCCGGCATGGGTATCGCGGAAGACAAGGCGCTCAAGCAGGGCATGGAAATCAAGGCCATCGAATTCATCAAGAACGGCGCCGAGCTGTACCGCAAGGTCTGAAGGAGAGCGTGATGCCTGCATTGATATCCATCACGCTCAACGGCGCACCGCACCAGGTGCCGCCGGGCCAAACCCTCGATCAATTGATCGCCGCCCTGTCGCTGGAAAACCAGGCGCTGGCGCTGGCCGTCAACCGCAGCGTCGTGCCGCGCAAGGCGTGGCAGGACCGGGTCCTGGAAACGCAGGATCACGTGGAGATAGTACGCGCCATCGGCGGTGGCTGAAAACGTCCAAGCAAACCTACTGCGCGTCGCGCTTTGCGGCCTGCGATGCTCACCGTGCTCAAGCACGGTTGCGCGTCTCGGCCACAAATCATCGCCGCTCGCTACGGTTTTCTTCGAACGTTTAAAAACTTAAGGAAGAACACATGAATACCGCAACAAACAACGACCTGCTGACCATCGCAGGAAAGCAGTACCCATCGCGCCTGCTGGTGGGCAGCGGCAAGTACAAGGATTTGCCGCAGACGCGCGAAGCAACGGATGCGGCGGAAGCGCAGATCATCACGGTGGCGATCCGCAGGGTCAATATCGGCCAGGACCCGAACGCGCCCAGCCTGCTCGATTTCGTGCCACCGGACCAGTACACGATTTTGCCGAACACGGCCGGCTGCTACAACGCAAAAGATGCCGTCTACACCCTGCAACTGGCACGCGAGCTCTTGGGCGGGCGCAATCTGGTGAAGCTGGAAGTGCTGGGCGACGAAAAAACCTTGTTTCCGCACATGCCGGAAACCCTGGTTGCGGCAGAAGCGCTGGTCAAGGATGGCTTCGACGTGATGGTCTACTGCAGCGATGACCCCATCCAGGCGAAGATTCTGGAGGACATCGGCTGCGTGGCCGTCATGCCGCTGGCGTCGCTGATCGGCTCGGGCATGGGCATCCTGAATCCGTGGAACTTGTCGCTGATCATCGATCAGGCGAAAGTACCCGTGCTGGTGGACGCAGGCGTGGGCACGGCGTCGGATGCGGCCATTGCCATGGAACTCGGCTGCGATGGCGTGCTGATGAATACAGCCATCGCCGGTGCGCGCGACCCCGTGCGCATGGCGCATGCCATGAAGCTGGCCGTGCGGGCCGGGCGCGAAGCATTCCTGGCGGGGCGCATGCCGCGTAAATTCGCTGCTTCGCCATCGTCGCCGATGGCGGGCCGCCTGGCGTGAAGCCGGGGAGCCGGCCGACGGTGCTGGTGTTTGCCGGCGCCGATCCGTCGGGCGGCGCCGGCATCGCCGCCGATATCGTGGCGATTGCCGCGCAGGGCGCGCATGCCTTGCCTGTCATCACGGCGCTGACGGTGCAGGACAACGACCGCGTGTTTGCTGTCGAGCCTGTGGCCCCGGAATTGCTGCGCCGCCAAGCGCAGGCGCTGATCGACAAGATCGCCATCGATGCCGTGAAGATCGGCATTCCCGGCAGCGCCGCGAATGCGGCCGTCATCGCGCAACTGATCGCGCAATTGCGGCTGGTCCGGCCGGATTTGCCTGTCGTGCTCGATCCCGTGCTGGCCAGCGGCCATGGCGACGTGCTCAGCCGGGACGACGCCGTGCTGGCGCTGGCGCCCTTGTTGCCGGTGACTACCGTCATCGTACCGAACGGGCCGGAAGCGGCGGCCCTCGGTGGCGAGAAAAACCTGCGCGCGCAAGGCTGCAAGAACGTGCTGGTGACGGGCGGCCATGGCGAAGGCGAGGTGATCGTCAACCGTTGGCACGATGGCGAGGACAGGGCGCGCGAGTGGCGCTGGCCGCGCCTGCCCGGCGAATTCCACGGCAGCGGCTGCACCCTGGCGTCCGCCATCGCGGCGCGCCTGGCACTGGGCCAGGCATTGCCCGAAGCGCTTGATGGAGCGCAAGCCTATTGCCATGCGGCCCTGGCCGGCGCGTATGCGGTTGCGCCAGGCCAGCTGATACCGCAACGATTCATTCAATAAGGAAAACATCATGCGTGGACTGTATCTGGTTACCCCGAACTGGGATGACACCGACCGCCTGCTCGATATCACGGAACAGGCTTTGCACGGTGGCGTGGCCCTGCTGCAATACCGCCACAAGAGCGCCGAGGCGGAACAGCGGCGCGAGCAGGCGGGCGCCTTGCTGGCCCTGGCCCGCAAGTATGGCGTGCCTTTCATCATCAACGATTTTATCGAGCTGTGCGAAGAGCTCGACGCGGACGGCGTGCACGTGGGCGGCACGGATGCGTCCGTCGCGCAGGTGCGCGCGCGCCTGGGCAAGGAGAAGCTCATCGGCGCCTCGTGCTATGGCGACATGGCCCTGGCGCGGACGGCAGACGCTGGCGGTGCCAGCTATGTGGCCTTCGGCGGCTTTTATCCCTCGCTGGTGAAAAAGTATCCGGTCACGACACCATTGGATATCGTGCTGCAGGCCAAGCGCGAGATCGCCTTGCCCTGCGTGGTGATCGGCGGCATGACGCCGGAGAACGCGGCGCCGCTGGTCGCGCGCGGCGCCGACATGGTGGCGGCCATCAGCAGCGTCTTTGGCAAAGAATACCAGGCGGACGATGTGAATATTGCGGTGCAGCAATTCAATCACTTGTTTGCGGCATGAGCATGCGGGTGCAGGGCTGGTTTGGGCGGATAATCGGCATATAATAAGAGCATCATTCATTACCGAGGTCCCTTTGCCCATGAGTCAGCCAGCCGCCGCGAAACGCCTTATCCTGATCGTTGACGATGACCAACTCCTGTTGGAATTCCTCGGCGAAGTCCTGCGCCATGCCGGCTACGAGACGGCCCTGGCCCATTCGGCCGAAGTGGCGCTGCAGCTGATTGCCCAGCGCGAGCCCGACCTGGCCTTGCTCGACATCCACATGCCGGGCATGTCCGGCCTGGAGCTGGCCAAGCGCCTGCATGGCGAAACGGCCGTGCCGTTCATGTTCCTGTCCGGCAGCGGCGACAGCGAATCGGGCAAGCAGGCGGCCGCCTATGGCGCCGTCGGCTATGTCGTCAAACCCGTCGATGAAGGCCGCTTGATGCCCGCGTTTGAAGCGGGTCTGGCGCGCGCCGATGAAATCCGCCAGCTCCGGCGCACCGAACTGAACCTGAATGCGGCGCTGGCCGCCGGCCGCGAAACGAGCCTGGCTGTCGGTTTGCTGATGGGTAAGTTCCAGACGGACCGCAACACGGCCTTCGAAGTGCTGCGCGACCACGCCCGTTCCAGCCGCCGCAAGATCAATGAAATCGCCAGCCAGCTGCTGCTGGCCGAAGAAACCCTGAACGGCCTGCACGGCGCCTTTTTGAACCGGGCGAAAACCAAGTAAGTGTTTCAAGTAAGCGTTGCACCGGCGCCGGCGTGGCACGTCGGCGCTTGCCTTGTTATGATGTGGCGATACGGCGCGCTGGCGCGCCTGGTTCAACCATAGACAGGACACACATGAAAACCAAAGCAGCGATTGCATGGAAGGCGGGCGCCCCGCTGACGATCGAAGAAGTCGACCTGGCCGGCCCGCGCGAGGGCGAAGTACTGGTCGAGATCAAAGCCACGGGCATTTGCCATACCGATTACTACACCCTGTCGGGCGCCGATCCGGAAGGCATCTTCCCGTCGATCCTCGGCCATGAAGGCGCCGGCATCGTCGTCGACGTGGGCCCGGGCGTGAAAAGCCTGAAGAAGGATGACCACGTCATTCCCCTGTACACGCCGGAATGCCGCCAGTGCAAATTCTGTCTGTCGCAAAAAACCAACCTGTGCCAGTCGATCCGCTCGACCCAGGGCCGCGGCCTGATGCCGGACGCGACGTCGCGCTTTTCCATCGACGGCAAGCCCATCTTCCACTACATGGGCACGTCCACCTTCTCGAACTACATCGTCGTGCCGGAAATCGCCCTGGCGAAGATCCGCGAAGATGCTCCATTCGACAAAGTCTGCTACATCGGCTGCGGCGTGACGACGGGCGTGGGCGCCGTGCTGTTTACGGCCAAGGTCGAGGCGGGCGCCAACGTGGTCGTGTTCGGCCTGGGCGGCATCGGCCTGAATGTGATCCAGGCGGCGAAGATGGTTGGCGCCGACAAGATCATCGGCGTGGACATCAACCCGGCGCGCCAGGCCATCGCGCGCAAGTTCGGCATGACGCATTTCGTCAACGCCAACGAGGTGGAAAACGTTGTCGACACTATCGTGCAGCTGACGGACGGCGGCGCCGACTATTCGTTTGAATGCATCGGCAACACCACCACCATGCGCCAGTCGCTCGAGTGCTGCCACAAGGGCTGGGGCCAGTCCATCATCATCGGCGTGGCGGCGGCCGGCCAGGAAATTTCCACCCGTCCATTCCAGCTGGTGACGGGACGCGTGTGGAAGGGTTCCGCCTTCGGCGGCGCGCGGGGACGCACGGACGTGCCGAAGATCGTTGACTGGTATATGGAAGGCAAGCTCAATATCGACGATTTGATCACGCACAGGCTGAAGCTCGATGATATTAATCAAGGTTTCGACTTGATGAAGAGCGGTGAATCGATCCGCTCCGTCGTGCTGTATTAATTCATTGAAATTTAATTGAAATACGCCGTACCACGGCGTTTTTGCGGAGGCTGCGGCCTCCGTTTTTTTTTGCCCGGATGCCATCCATCGCCGGTGTTTGCCATTCAGTCAGGTCTTTTTGCAGCCTGTCGCAACGCGCTGGAGGCCAGATTCGGTTGCCGCTACAGTCAATGCTCCACTACTTTTGCGACGAGGCAGCCATGTCCACTTCCCACCGTTTGATCCTCAGCCTGGCCGGTATCCTGCTTGGCGGCAGCGCGCTGGCCGTGCAGCCGCCGCAACCGCCCGCGCCCCCGGCCGCACCAGCCGCGCCCAGCGTGCAGGTCAGCCGCTCGCTCGACAAGGGCGAAAGCTATGCGCTGGTCGATGGCACGAGGGATAGCGAGGGCGTCATCGTTATCGACAGCGATATTCATTCGCAGCAGGTGGAAAAGCTCAAGCGCTCGATCAAGGGCCCCTTCCTGTGGTTCCGCGACCAGGGGCAGGCCTACGTGCTGCAGGATGCGGCCTTGCTGGGCAAGGTGCGTACGGCATGGCTGCCCTCGAAACAGCTGGGCAAGGAGATGAGCGCGCTTGGCGATCAAATGGGCGCGCACGGCAAGGCCATGGGTGAAATGGGCCGCAAGATGGGCGCCCGCAGCCTGGAAAAGGGCAGCGCGCGCGAGTCGGAACAGCTGCGCGCGCTGGGCCGCCAGCAGCAGGAGCTGGGCCGCAAGCTCGGCGACGCCTCGCGCCGCCAGGCGCTGGCAACGAGCGGCACGGCGCGCCGTGAGGCCGAGCGCGACGTGGAACGCCTGCAGCAGCAGATGGAAGATGCGCAGGAAGAAATGGAAAAGATCAACGACCGCATCGCCGACGTGCACGAGCGCGAGGCCGAGAAAATGGAGCAGATGTCGCGCCAGATGGAGCAGCGCAGCAAGCCGATGGAAGCGCTGGGCAAGCAAATGGACGACCTGGGCCGCCAGCAGGAAAAAGTCGTCAAGATCGCCGACAAGACCACGCGCCAGGTGATCGCCCAGGCGCTCAGCGAAGGCAAGGCAAAGCTGGTGCGCTGAATGTTTTGCTGAATCAGCGGGCCAGTGGCTTGCGCATCAGGCAGCGCAGCGCCGGATCGTGCCCGTCCTGCGCTTCGCGCGCCAGCTTGAGCGCGTGACCCGCGCCCAGCGCCGCGGCCTCGATTGCGCTGAAACCGTGGCGCGCATAGTAGGGCGCGTTCCATGGCAGGTGGCGATAAGTGCTCAGTGTCAGGTATGCGCAGCGCAGCGCCCGGGCATGGGCCGCCGCCGCGTCGAGCAGGCGCGCCCCCAGGCCCTGCCGTTGATGTGGCAGGGCAACGGACAATTCCACGATGAACCACTGGCCGTCGAGCGGCTGGGCGGCCAGGAAACCCGATGGCCGGTCCTGGCCATCGGCGGCCACCCATACGCCGCCATGCTGCCGCAGCATCTGCAAGGTGCTCAGTGGCAAGGGTTCTCCCTGCGCCAGCCACGCCAGTTCGGGGCCTGCCTGGGCAAACAGGGTTGCGGCGCTGCGCTCGACCTGGGCCAGCAGGGGCAGGTCGGCGCCGGTGGCTGCGCGGATGGCGTAACTCACGGTGTGTTCCACACGGCGGCCACGGCGCGGTATTGCGCCGGCAGCTGCTCCCTGGCGTCGTGCTCGCCGGCATGCACCTCATCCTGTACCGTTTCCCAATGCGCGTCGCAGCTGAAACGGTAGACTTGCGCGTCGTCCCCATAGCGGCACACGGCCAGGCCGTGAATGGCGATGGGGGCGGCGCCGTCTTCACTGGTGACGTGGCCGAAGGGCAGGCCGGACCAGGCCCAGGCCAGTACGCGGGCGCCATCGAGGTGGCTGGGAGGTGTCATGGGCATGTTTTCGTCAGCTGTGCAGTGATGCCGATTGTAGCGCGCACGCGGCGAATACGGCGCGACCGCTGGACAAATGCACAGTATTTTTAGCCATGCCGGTATAATCACGGCATGCAAAATCTTCTTCACAACCTCAATCCCGAACAATTGGCTGCCGTCACCTTGCCGGCGCAGCATGCGCTGATCCTGGCAGGCGCCGGTTCTGGCAAGACCCGCGTGCTGACCACCCGCATCGCGTGGCTGATCCAGACCCAGCAGGTATCGCCGCCCGGCATCCTGGCCGTGACGTTTACCAATAAAGCCGCCAAGGAAATGCTCACGCGCCTTTCGGCCATGCTGCCGATCAACACGCGCGGCATGTGGATCGGCACCTTCCACGGCCTGTGCAACCGCTTGCTGCGCACGCACTACCGCGACGCGGCCTTGCCGCAGACGTTCCAGATCCTCGATTCGCAGGATCAATTGTCGGTGATCAAGCGCTTGTTGAAGGCGAATAACATCGATGATGAAAAATTCCCGCCGAAGACGGTGATGTATTTCATCAACAATGCCAAGGACCAGGGTTTGCGCGCCACGGACGTGGAAGCGTACGACGCGCACGAGCGCAAGATGGTCGAGCTGTATCAGCTGTACGACGACCAGTGCCAGCGCGAAGGCGTCGTCGATTTCGCGGAATTGCTGTTGCGCACGTATGAATTGCTGAGCCGTAACCAGCCTCTGCGTGAACACTACCAGGCCCGTTTCCGTCACATCCTCGTGGACGAGTTCCAGGATACGAATAACCTGCAATACAACTGGCTCAAATTGCTGGCCGGCCACGGCAGCCGCGATGGCGGCGCCCTGTTTGCCGTCGGCGACGATGACCAGAGCATCTATGCGTTCCGCGGCGCCAACGTGGGCAACATGAGCGCCTTCGAGCACGAGTTCCAGGTCAAGAACTTGATCAAGCTGGAGCAGAACTACCGCTCGCACGGCCACATCCTCGACAGCGCCAACGTGCTGATTGCGAACAACAGCAAGCGCCTGGGCAAGAATCTGCGCACGGACGCGGGCCATGGCGAGCAGGTGCGCGTGTATGAAGCTAGTTCCGATCTGCAGGAAGCGCAGTGGATCATCGAAGAGGCGAAAAGCCTGATCGCCGATGGCGCCTCGCGCAGCGAAATCGCCATCTTGTACCGCTCGAATGCGCAGTCGCGCGTGATCGAGCACGCGCTGTTCTCGGCCGCGATTCCGTATCACGTGTATGGCGGCCAGCGCTATTTCCAGCGCGCCGAAGTCAAGCACGCGATTGCCTATTTGCAATTGATGGACAATCCGCACAACGATTCGGCCTTCCTGCGCGTGGTCAATTTCCCCACGCGGGGCATCGGCATGCGCTCGATCGAGCAATTGCAGGCCGCGTCGGAGCAGTACGGCATTTCGCTGTATGCGGCCGTGCCGTATGTGGCGGGCAAGGCGGGCAGCGTGCTGGCCGGTTTCGTCAAGCTGATCGAGGGCGTGCGTTTCGAAACGCAGCAATTGTCCTTGCCGGAAATGGTCAGAGTGGTGCTGGAAGCGAGTACCTTGCTGCAACATTATCAAAATGAAAAAGAGGGCGCCGACCGCATCGAGAACTTGGAGCAGATGGTCAGCGCGGCCAGCCAGTTCATTTCCGAAGAAGGTTTCGGCCAGAGCGCGCCGGCCCATCTGGGCCCTGCCGCCCAGGCGCAATCGGGCGCGCCCGTCGTCAACCAGGACGGCATCGAAATCCTCGATGCCGACGCGCCGCTGCCGGCCGTGATGTCGCCGCTGTCCGCCTTCCTGTCGCACGCGTCGCTGGAAGCGGGCGACAACCAGGCGCAGGCGGGCCAGGATGCGCTGCAGATGATGACCGTGCACTCGGCCAAGGGCCTGGAATTCGACAACGTGTTCATCACGGGCCTGGAAGAGGGCTTGTTTCCGCACGAAAGCAGCTCGAAGGAAGACAATGGCGTGGAAGAGGAACGCCGGCTGATGTACGTGGCCATCACGCGCGCGCGCAAGCGGCTGTACATGAGCTTTTCGCAGACGCGCATGCTGCATGGCCAGACGCGCTACAACATGAAATCGCGCTTCTTCGACGAATTGCCGGAAGAATCCTTGAAATGGCTGTCGCCGAAGGTGCAGGCGAACTGGTTCGGCAACCGCAAGTCGGCCTGGGACGAGGCGCCCAAGGTGGCCAGCCTGGGTTCGGACAATGCGATTGCACAAAAGATCGCGCAAAAAGCCACGGGCGGCGGCTGGCGCATCGGCGAATCCGTGGCGCACGCCAAGTTCGGCGAAGGCGTGATCGTCAATATCGAAGGCGGCGGCGGCAATGCGCGCGCGCAGATCAACTTTGGCCAGCACGGCATGAAGGTGCTGGACCTGGGTATCGCGAAACTGGAACGCCTGGGGCGGTAATGGGCGTAGGTCGGATTAGCGGCGGAACGCCGCGTAATCCGACGCTGCGAGGCCAGCAATGGTGTCGGATGACGCCTTCGGCTAATCCGGCCTGTGTGTGGCATTGCAAGGCATTCGGCAAATAAGAAAAGGGCAGCCTGCGCAGGCTGCCCTTTTCTTATGCGGCGTAGCAATCAGTCGTTCGGCTTATCCAGCGACACCGTCTTGCTCTCATCGACGGGCAAGCCGAAGATCTGGCGGTAGGCGGCGTAGAACGAGCAATGCATGATGATGGTGAGAATCATCGACAGCGGCATCATCAGCTGCATCATCAGCGGCGTGCGGCCAAAGATGACGGCCAGCAATTGGCTGGTGACGACGCTGATGGCGAACCAGGTGGCGGCGAAGACGATGAAGGCCGACAGCGAACGCCAGACGGCGAAAAAGCTGAAGAACAGCGCCTTGCCCAGCCCGGTTTGTTTCCAGTAGATCAGCGGTGCGGCAAAGCAGAAGGCCATGGCGGCCGGCACGTACAGCACGATGGCCAGCAGGATGCCGAGGCCCAGGCGCGATTCGGGGATGGCGGTGCGCGCCGCCTCTTCCGTCAATTGCCCGGTGACCAGTTGCCACAGCAAGCCGTCGTCCACCAAAGTCGAGGCGCCGATGGCCACGATGGCCATCAGGATGTACAGCACGCCCAGGCCGAACAGGGAAGGAAACGCGGGCTTGCGGAAGCCCGAGATCAGCAAACTGGGCAAGACGCGCTTGCCCTGGTCGATGTTCAGGCAGCCTTGCACGAAGGCGACGGAAAACACGGGGACCAGGATGACGGGCAGCATCTGGCCGAGCACGGGCACGATGCTGACGGCCAGCATGCAGAACATATAGCCGAGAAACAGCATCGACATGCCGCCAGGTTGCTTGCGAAACAGGGCGAAGCCTTGTTTCACCCATTGCCAACCTGTACTTGCAGGTAATTTTTCCATGTTTAAAACAGTTCCGGAGCAGGTGTGGCGATACGTTCGCGCAGAATGCGTTCGAAATGCGTGGGATCGTGCGGGGTCAGCATTTCCGCTTCGCGCGGCTGGTAATAATCGTACAGGCGCGACAGCCAGAAGCGCAGCGCGGCGGCGCGCAGCATCGGTTGCCATGCCGTTTGTTCTTCGTGCGTAAACGGGCGCACGGCCTGGTAGGCGTCGAGCAGGGCGCGCACGCGCACCGTGTCGAGCACGCCCGTGTCCAGGTCCACGCACCAGTCGTTGACGGTGACGGCCACGTCGAACAGCCAGGTGTCGCAGCCGGCAAAGTAAAAGTCGAAAAAGCCCGTCAGTTGTTCGCCGTCAAACATGACGTTGTTGCGGAACAAGTCGGCATGCACGGGACCGCGCGGGATGGCTTTATACGTATCGCAGGCAGCAAACGCGTCCTGGAAATGGATTTCCGCGCGCAGCAAGTGCGCCCTGGCATCGTCGAGGTGGTGCAGGACCAGCGGCGTGGTGGTGTTCCACCAGTCCAGTCCCCGCAAATTCGGCTGTTGCAGGGGGAAGTCCTGCGCCGCCAGGTGCATCTTCGCCAGCATGGCTCCCACGGCCGCGCAATGCACGGCCTGCGGCGCCATCTGCGAGCTGCCGTCGAGTTTGCTGACGATGGCGGCCGGCTTGCCTTGCAGGGCCGTCACCAGTTCGCCGTTCGCATTGGCGATCGGCGCCGGCACCAGTACGCCCCGGTCCGCCAAATGGCGCATCAGTTGCAGATAAAACGGCAATTGCTCGAAGCTGAGGTTTTCAAAGATCGTCAGCACGTACTCGCCGCGCTCCGTGCTCAGGAAGAAATTGCTGTTTTCGATGCCGGACGCGATGCCCTTGAGCGCCAGAGGTTTGCCGAGTGGAAACTGCGTGATCCACTGGCCGATATCGTCCAGGTGTAGCGCGGTAAAAACTGCCATGGGAAAGAGAGGATTGGTCTAAAAGGTCAAAAAAAGCCGGCTGCCCCGCAGGTGGCCGGGGCAGGGCAGAAGAGAGTGGCTGCTTACTTCGCTGGTGCGGGCGGTGCTGGCGCGTCCGCTGCCTCTTCATCGCGTTGTTTCTGTTTCTTCTTGCCCAGATCAAATTCCAGTACTTTCCATTGCGGGCCGCGCAGGGCGCCGCTGTGGGCCTGGTCGCCGCCGGCGGCCGGCTTCATGTAATAGGTGCTGCCGCCGCTCGTCACTTTCACTTCGGACGTCACGCCCGCTTCGCGTTTCTCGGTAATCTGCTGCTTGGCCGCGGCCGGTGCCACGGTGATGGGCGCTTCGCCCATTTCCTCGATACGTTCGAGCTGTGGCGGCGCGTCACTCGGTTTGGCCGGCGTCTGGGTGCTGGCGATGGCCGAACATGCCAGCAGGGGCAGGGCGAGGAATGTCCAGAGTGTCGATGTACGCATCATGATGGGTTCGCTTCCATGTGAGGGACTGCAGCGCGTGCAGTGGTGTAGTGCCGTCAATTTATCTATAAGGCATTGTAACAAACTGGTAGGCAATGCTGCTTAATACGGCTGATTAATGCGCCGAAATGGCTCGCAGCGGCCGCCCGCGCGCCCGCACGGGGCTGCCGGGGTGATAAAAACGCCAGGAACGGCACGCGTTGCGGCCGGTGGCGCGGCCCTAAACTCTGCGATAATTGTGCGATATTCCGCCCGTCCGCCGCTGTTTCTTCCCGGCTGGCGCGGCTCACCTTATTTTATTGGCATTATGCAAAACACCCTGCTGTTAGTCGACGGTTCCAGTTACCTTTATCGTGCCTTCCATGCGCTGCCCGACCTGCGCAGCCCGGATGGCTATCCCACGGGCGCCATGCACGGCATGGTCAACATGCTGCGCCGCCTGCGCGCCGATTACCCGGCCGCCTACATCGCCTGCGTGTTCGATGCCAAAGGTAAAACTTTCCGTGACGACATGTATCCCGAATACAAGGCCACGCGCGCCTCGATGCCGGACGACCTGCGCCTGCAGATCGAGCCGATCCACGAAGCCGTGCGTGCCATGGGCTGGCCCATCCTGATGGTCGACGGCGTGGAGGCGGACGACGTGATCGGCACGCTGGCCGTGCAGGCGGCCGCCGCCGGCATGAACGTGGTGGTGTCGACTGGCGACAAGGACCTGGCGCAGCTGGTCAACAGCCAGGTGACCCTGATCAATACCATGAGCAACGAAAAGCTCGATGAAGCGGCCGTGCTGGTCAAATTCGGCGTGCCACCGAACCGCATCATCGATTATCTGTCGCTGATCGGCGATACCGTGGACAACGTGCCGGGCGTATCGAAATGCGGCCCGAAGACGGCCGTCAAATGGCTGACCTTGTACGACAGCCTGGAAGGCGTGATGGAAAACGCGGCCAAGGTGGGCGGCGCCGTGGGTGAAAATCTGCGCACGGCCCTGCCTTGGCTGCCGCAGGCGCGCGCCTTGATCACCGTCAAGACCGATTGCGACTTGTCCGAACACATGACGACCATCGCCGACTCGCTGGTGGCGAAACACGAAGACAAGGAAGCGCTGCTGGCCTTCTTCCAGCGCTACGGCTTCAAGGCCCTGCTGCGCGAACTGGGCGCGGTGCCGCCGCCGATGTCGCCTGTTGGCGCACCGGCAACTGCCGGTGCCGCTGCTGCCAACACGACGGGCGACATGTTCGCCGATGCAGCCCCGGCCGTGGAAGCCGCCTATGAAACCGTGCTGACGGACGAGCAGCTGGACAAATGGATTGCCCTGATCGATGCGGCGGCTTTGACGGCCGTCGATACGGAAACCACCTCGCTGGAGCCGATGACGGCGCAAATGGTCGGCATTTCCCTCTCCGTGGCCGAGCACGCTGCCTGCTACATCCCGCTGGCCCACGACTACGCGGGCGCGCCCGAGCAATTAACGCGTGAACACGTGCTGGCGAAATTGCGCCCGTGGCTGGAAGATGCGAACAAGCCCAAGCTGGGGCAGAACCTGAAATACGACAGCCACATCTTCGCCAACCACGGCGTGACGTTGCGCGGCATCGCTCACGATACCCTGCTTGAATCGTATGTGTTTGAATCGCACAAGAAGCACGACATGGACAGCCTGGCCCTGCGCCACCTGAACTACACGACGATCCCGTTCGAGGACGTGTGCGGCAAGGGCGCCAAGCAGATCACGTTCAATCAAGTCGAGGTAGAGCAGGCGGCGAAATATGCAGCCGAGGATGCCGACGTCACCTTGCGCTTGCACAATGCCATGTGGGGCAACGTGGCGAATGATGACAAGCTGACCTTCATCTATGAAAAGATCGAGATGCCGACGGCCGTGGTCTTGCAAAAGATCGAGCGCAACGGCGTGCTGATCGATGACGAATTGCTCAACATCCAGTCGGCCGAGCTGGCCGTGAAAATTCTCGAACTGGAAAAGAAGGCGTATGAACTGGCCGAGCAGCCATTCAACCTGGGTTCGCCCAAGCAGATCGGCGAGATTTTCTTTGAGAAATTGAAACTGCCGGTAGTCAAGAAAACCCCGACGGGCGCGCCATCGACGGATGAAGAAGTGCTGCAAAAGCTGGCCGAGGATTATCCATTGCCCAAAGTGTTGCTGGAATACCGCGGCATGGCCAAGCTGAAGTCGACGTACACGGATAAATTGCCGAAGATGATCAACGTCACCACGGGCAGGGTGCATACGAACTATGCGCAAGCCGTGGCCGTGACGGGACGATTGGCGTCGAACGACCCGAACTTGCAGAATATCCCCATCCGCAGCGCGGAAGGCCGGCGCATCCGCGAAGCGTTTATTGCGCCGCCCGGCAGCCACATCGTCTCGGCCGACTATTCGCAGATCGAATTGCGCATCATGGCGCATATCTCTGGCGACGAAGCCATGCTGCGCGCGTTTGCCGACGGCATCGACATTCACCGCGCCACGGCCGCCGAAATCTTTGGCGTGCCGGCCGCGGAAGTACAAAGCGAACAGCGGCGCTACGCCAAGGTCATCAACTTTGGTTTGATCTACGGCATGAGCGCGTTCGGCCTGGCCGGTAACCTGGGCGTGGACCGCACGGCCGCGCAAAGCTATATCGACCGCTACTTTGCCCGCTTCTCCGGTGTGAAACAGTATATGGAAGACACGCGCCAGCAAGCCAAGGCGCGCGGCTACGTGGAAACCGTGTTCGGCCGCCGTTTGTGGCTGCCGGAAATCAATTCGCCGAACGGCCCGCGCCGCCAGGGCGCGGAACGGGCGGCGATCAACGCGCCGATGCAGGGCACGGCCGCCGACCTGATCAAGCTGGCCATGATCGCCGTGCAAGGTTGGCTGGAAACGGACAACTTGCAAACGAAGATGATCATGCAAGTGCACGATGAACTGGTGCTGGAAGTGCCGGACGCGGAGCTCGAATTGGTCAAGCGCAAGCTGCCGGAACTGATGGCGGGCGTGGCCGCGCTGAAAGTGCCGCTGACGGCCGAGGTGGGCGTCGGCAGGAACTGGGACGAAGCGCATTGATGCTGCGTCGGCTTACGCGGGGCATGCCCCGCTAAGCCGACCTACATGTTTACTTGAGCAATGACCGTAGGTCGGCTTAGCCCAGCGTCAGCCGACATTTCCAAACGCAATACCTTCAGGAGAAACGCATGAGCGACATGATCACCGATTGTGAAAGTTTGCTGGGCCAGAGCAGCTTGTCCGGGCCGGATGGCCGGCGTGGTTTCCTGAAGGTGGCGCTGGGCACTGGCTTTGCCGTGGCCGTCTTGCCCGTGGCGGCGCAAAACGTCATCAAGACGGATTCCGCCGGGCTCGTCACGGGCCACATGTCGGTGATGGTCGATGGCCAGGCCGTGCCCGTGTATGCGGCGCAGCCGGAGGGCAAGACGGGTTTGCCCGTGGTACTGGTCATTTCGGAAATCTTTGGTGTGCATGAACATATCGCCGACATGGCGCGCCGTTTCGCCAAGCAGGGTTATCTGGCGCTGGCGCCCGATTTGTTCGTGCGCCAGGGCGATCCCACCAAGGTGGGCAGCATCCCGGAGTTGATGAAAGGCATCATCGCCAAGACGCCGGACGCGCAAGTGATGGCGGACCTCGATGCGGTGGTGGCATGGGCGAAACAGAATGGCGGCGATACGAGCCGTTTGGGCATCACCGGCTTTTGCTGGGGCGGGCGCATCACCTGGCTGTACGCGGCGCACAATCCGGCCGTCAAGGCGGGCGTGGCCTGGTATGGCCGCCTGGTCGGCGAGCCGACTGCCTTGCAGCCGAGCAATCCCATCGATATCGCCGCTACCTTGAAGGTTCCCGTGCTGGGCTTGTATGGCGGCAAGGATACGGGCATCAGCCAGGAATCGATCGGCAAGATGAAGGATGCGCTGGCCAAGGGTGGCAACCCATCCGAGTTTGTCGTGTATCCCGATGCGGGCCACGCCTTCAATGCCGATTACCGCCCCAGCTATGTGGCGGCCGATGCGAAAGACGGTTATGCGCGCTGCCTGGCCTGGTTCAAAAGCCACGGCGTGGCGTGATCTGCAACAGAAACATACCGCATCTTCCATAAATTGACGCGAAAGACGCACCGGGCTGTAAAATGCCCGGTGCGCGCCAATGCAGTACAATTGCATCTTCATCGCGCGACGCTGCCGCCAAACGCGCAAAAAATTAAACAATAGATAACAACGCATTCATCAGGCCAGACGCCAGCATCGCGGGCGCCAGTGACCCGGCGCCATTTTGAGGTAAGAAAATCATCGATCCCGTCCTTATATCCATTTTGCTCGCGACCACGATCGCGGGCGTGTTCAGCATTACCGCGGCGGCGATCTTTTCGTTTGCATTCCTCTCCAAAGTGGTCGAGCGCATGGTCAGCTTGTCCGTCGGCATCATGTTGTCGACGTCCCTGCTGCACGCCTTGCCCGAAGCGTTCGAATCGCAGGCGGATCCGCGCAGTCTATTCGCCACCCTGCTGGCGGGCTTGCTGGCCTTTTTCATGCTGGAAAAATTCGCGATTTTGCGCCATTCGCACCACCACGAAGGCGATGGCCACCACCATGCGCACGGCCACGACAAGCACGAGGCGGGCAAGGCCGGCTGGATGATTTTAGTGGGCGACGGCATGCACAACTTTACGGACGGCATCCTGATCGCCGCCGCTTTCCTGGCCGACCCGAAACTGGGCCTGGTGACGGGCCTGGCCATCATCGCGCATGAAATCCCGCAGGAAATCGGCGACTTCATCGTGCTGCTCAATGCCGGTTTCTCGCGCCTGCGCGCGTATATCTTCAATCTGCTGTGCAGCCTGATGGCGGTGGCGGGCGGCTTGCTCGGCTATTTCACCCTGGACCGCGCCAGCAATCTGATTCCTTACGTGCTCGTGTTCGCCTCGTCCGGCTTTATCTATATTGCCTTGAGCGACTTGATGCCGCAGATGCAGCGCCGCGCCACCTTGCGCGAAACCATTCCGCAAGTGCTGTTGATCGCACTGGGCGTGTGCATCGTGCTGTTCCTGACGCATAAGCGTCACGGTGGTTGATGCCTGGCGCTGCCGGCGCAGTGCTACCTATGCTATATTGCCTTTCTGACTAACTTGCACAGAAAGGAGGAAAATATAATGGAAGAAAACTTGTTGCTCGCCTTGTGGCGCGCACGCTCTTTAAGCGCATTTGCCAGCTCTTGCCCACGTTCTATCGCGCTGCGATAACCTGGCCAGAGCAAAGTCACCCTCCCAGACGAGTCCTTTCCTGGTACTCCGTTGTCGTTAGCGCTCCTGTTAACGCGGATGCTTGCATCCCGAACAAAGACAAGAGCCATGACTACCCTTATCTCTACACAAGCTTTACAACTAGATACCCACGACGGTTTCCTCTTCAACGAACTCGCCTTTACCTTGCGCCAGGGCGACCGGATCGGCCTGATCGGCCACAATGGCTGCGGCAAATCCACCTTGCTGGGATTGCTCAGCGGCACGCGAGAAGCCACTGCCGGCACCATCCACTATGCTCGTGCCTGCCGCTTGCAGCACGTGGAGCAGCACTTGCCGCCAGAACTTGCCAAGCTGAGCCTGTACGACGCCTTGCTGGCGCCCGTGCTGGAGCAGCCGGAATTGCATTGGCGGGTCGACAGCCTGCTGGCCGAACTGGGTTTTGACCAAGAAACGGCGCAAGTGCCCGTGCATTCGCTGTCCGGCGGCCAGCACACGAGACTATTGCTGGGGCGTGCCCTGCTGCAGGAGCCGAACGTGCTGCTGCTCGACGAACCGAGCAATCACCTGGACTTGCCGTCGCTGCTGTGGCTGGAGCAATTCCTGCTGGCCTGGCGCGGCGCCTTCATCCTCGTCTCGCACGACCAGCGCCTGCTCGACAACGTGGCCACGCGCAGCTGGATCTTGCGCGATAGCCGCCTGTACGATTTTGATTTGCCGTGCGGCCCCGCGCTGGCGGCGCTGGCCGAGGCGGACGTAGCCGCTGCCGCCCGGCATGCGGCTGAACAGAAAGAAATCGACCGCCTGTCGGCCAGCAGCGCCCGCCTAGCCTTGTGGGGCCGCACCTATGACAATGAAGACCTGGCGCGCAAGGCCAAGACCATGCAGCGGCGCATCGACAAGCTGAAGGATGTGCAATCGTTCGTCAGCGACGGCGCGCCCTGGCGCTTGAGTCTGCGCGGCAAGGCGCTGGCGGCCGACCAGCTGCTGGCGCTCGACTGGCTGGATGTGCGCGCCGTGCCCGCGTCTCCCGTGCTGTTCCAGGTCGGCCAGCTGTGGCTGAAACCGGGCGACCGGGTCGCCTTGCTTGGCGCCAACGGCAGCGGCAAGTCGTCGCTGCTGCGCCTGTGCTGGCAAGCGATCCAGGCACAGGAGGAGCGCAGCGACTTGCGCTATCACAAGGCGGCGAACATCGGCTATTACGACCAGTCGCTCAAACAACTGGCCGATACGGCCGACCTGTCCGACGCCCTGTATCCGTTTGCCGTGCAAAACGAGGCTGCGCGCAGCCAGGTGGCGCGCAAGCAAGCGTTGATCTCGGCCGGTTTCCCGTATGCGCGCCATGGCCAGACGGTGGCCACCCTGAGCGGCGGTGAGCGGGCGCGGCTGCTGTTCCTGGGGCTGTCCCTGGCCAGCTACCACTTGCTGCTGCTGGACGAGCCCAGCAATCACCTGGACATGCAGGGCAAGGCGGAACTGGGGCAAGCGTTGCTCAGCTTTGCAGGTGGCTGCCTGCTGGTGTCGCACGACCGCGACCTGATCGAGACGGCCTGCAACCGCTACTGGGTGGTGGCCGATGGCGGGCTGGAAGAGTGGCCGGATGCGGCCAGCGCGTATGCACGCCTGCGCCTTGAAGATGGGCAGGCTCCGCCGTCCCCGGCGCGAATGGAAACGGCTGCGCTGGCGCTAGCGCACAGTGACGTGGATCAACAGCTGGAACGCTTGTGCGAACTGGAGCAATTGCTGGCGCAAGACCTGGCAAGGAAGCCGCGCCACCAGAAGCCGGCAAGCCAGCAAGCGTGGCTGGCGGAACTGGAGCGCTTGAATCAAGCGCTGGGGATAACGTCGTAGTTACCCACAGGTGAAATGGCGGACCAGTTGGTCCGCCATTTTTTTTAACTCCCCGTCGCCACGGGCCGCGCCGGATCGGCGCACCATTCGCTCCACGAGCCCGGATACAGGGCCGCGCCAGGCAAACCTGCCACTTCCAGTGCCAGCAGGTTGTGGCAAGCCGTCACGCCGGAACCGCACTGCAGGATGGCTGCCTGCGGCGAGGCGACCAAGGCACTGAAGTCCTGCCTGAGTTCTTCCGCGCTTTTAAAACGGCCGTCTGGCAGCAGGTTGTCCTTGAAGAAACGGTTTTTCGCGCCGGGGATATGGCCGCCCACGGGGTCGATGGTTTCGTTTTCTCCGCGATAACGGTCGGGCGCGCGCGCGTCGATCACCGTCAACGCCTGGGTTTCCAGGTTGGCAACGACGTCCTGCACGCTGGCCGTGCGCGTCAGGCTGGCTTTTTCCGTCAGGTTGCCGGCAGGGCGGGGCGCCACCGGTGTGACCAGCGGCAAGCCTTGCGCCTGCCAGCCGGCCAGGCCGCCGTCGAGCACGGCCACGGCTGGATGGCCGACCCAGCGCAGCAGCCACCACAAACGGGCGGCGAACATGCCGCCTTGCCCGTCATAGGCGACCACTTGCGTGTCGTCATTGATGCCCCAGCCGCGCAGGGTGGCCAGCAGGGCGTTGCGGTCGGGCAGCGGATGGCGTCCGGTAAAGTCCGCGCCGCGCGCCGTCTTGGGGCCGGACAGGGCCGTGTCGATATCGGCGAACTGGGCGTTCTGGATGTGGCCGGCGGCAAACGCGTCGCTGCCGGCCGTCGGGTTGAGCAAGTCGTGGCGGCAATCGAGGATGACCCAGTTGCTGTCATTCAGGTGGCTGGCCAGTTCGCTGGCCTGTATCAGGGTGGTGTACATCAGGAACGCTCCTTTACACTTCGCTGGCGATGGGATCCGTGCGCGCGATCGCCGCGCCACGGGCCGTGTTGCGGGTATTGTAATAGGTTGCCGCGATGCCGGAAGCGAGAATGATGCCGATGCCGGCCCAGCCATGCCAGTCGAACAGGTCGCCAAAGATCACCACGCCCCAGAAGCTGGAAAAGACGATGCCCGTGTATTGCAGGTTTGCAACCACGAGGGTCTTGCCCAGGCGATAGGCGCGCGTCATGGCCATCTGCGCCATGGTGGCGCACAGGCCGATGGCGGCCAGCAAGCCGATGCCGTAGCCGCTCGTGTGCGCGTGCCAGACGACGGGGCCGCCGCCGGCGCTGGCCACGTGGCCGATCACGCCAGCGAGGAAATTGACGACCGAGAAATAAAACACGACCCGGTATTCGGGTTCGCCCAGCAGGCCCAGCTTGCGCACCTGCAGGTAGGCGAGGGCCGACAGCATGCCGGAAATCAAGGCCGTGATGGCGCCAGCCGCCTGGTCCGTCTCGAACACGGGTTGCAGCAGCAGGGTCACGCCGACAAAGCTCATGGCAATGGCCGCCACCAGCGGCCACTCGACTTGCTGCGTTGCCTTCCACCAGCCGCCCGCCAGCAGGATCACGGCGATCCAGATGGGCGCCATATAGTTCAGGGTCATGGCAGTGGCCAGCGGCAGGATGGCGATGGCATAAAACCACAGCCACAGGGCGATCACGCCTACCACGCCGCGCCACAGATGCTGGCCCGGCATCGTGGTTTTAAAGCTGCCGCCCTGATAGAGGATGGTGCAGCTCATGACGGTCATGCCGATGATGCCGCGGTACATGACGATTTCGGACGTCGAATACATATCCGACGCCAGCTTGACGCACACGCCCATGATGGCGAACATGAAACTTGCAAACAGCATCCAAAGAGATTGCATCTGATTCCTGAAAAACGCGGGGATAAAAAAAGGCCGCACGAGGCGGCCCTTGAGGGACTACAGTTCGATATTGTTGCGGTACCACTCGTGGAAATGCTGCATGCCATCTTCCATCGGCGACTGGTAAGGGCCCACTTCGCTGACGCCGCGCGCCATCAGGGCCTTGCGGCCCGCGTCCATGCGTTGGGCGATTTCATCGTCCTCGACACAGGTTTCCATGTAGGCAGCCCGTTCCGCTTCGACGAAGTCACGCTCGAACAACACAATTTCTTCCGGGTAATAAAACTCCACCACGTTGCGCGTCTTTTGCGGGCCGTCGGGCCACAGGGTCGAGACGACCAGCACGTGCGGATACCATTCGACCATGATGTTCGGATACAGGGTCAGCCAGATGGCGCCATACGGCGGCGCTTCGCCGCCGCGGAATTGCAGCACCTGCTCCTGCCATTTCTTGTAGGCAGGCGAGCCGGCTTGCTGCAAGCCGCGGTGCACGCCCACCGTTTGCACGCTGTAATCCTTGCCGAATTCCCAGCGCAGGTCGTCGCAGCTGACGAAGCTGCCCAGGCCCGGGTGGAACGGTTCCACGTGATAGTCTTCCAGATAGACTTCGATGAAGGTCTTCCAGTTGTAGTCGCACTCGTGGATTTCCACGTGGTCGAACATATAGCCGGAAAAATCGAGGTCTTTCGAGACGGACAAATCTTTCAATTTTTCCATCACGTTGTAGCCGTTTTGCTCGAACAGCAAGCCATTCCAGCTTTGCAGCGGCGTTTTCGACAGGTTCAGGCACGGCGTCTCGGGGAAATGCGGCGCGCCGATCAATTCACCCTTGAGGTCGTAGGTCCAGCGGTGCAGCGGGCAGACGATATGATTCGCATTGCCGCGGCCATTGAACATCAGCGCCTGCCGGTGACGGCACACGTTGGACAGCACTTCGATGCCATTGGCGTTGCGCACGAGCATGCGCCCTTCGTTCTCAGACGCCAGGGTCGCAAAATCGCCGGTTTCCGGCACCATCAGCTCATGCCCGACATAGCGCGGGCCGGCTTGGAACAATTGCTGCATTTCACGCTGCAACAGCGTTTCGTCAAAATAGACGTGGACCGGAAGTTGCGCGTTTGAACGCGCCAGCTTGGCGTGAGTAGCCAGATCGGACATCCCAACCCCCCATAAATGTACAACGGTCAGCAGTGCCCCAGGCCATTCCCTGGGCAACCGCTACAGAGAGAAAGAATCCGCAAAGACCTGAATTCAAATTTGTTGAAACGGTATTTCGGACAGAACCGGCGATTATAGCGCGGATCGGCCTCGGCATTATCAAACTACCCCGCGAAATAGCCTATTAATGAGAAACATTGTCATTTGGCGCGCAATTTTCGGCAGAGAGGGGGGATTCGGCTAAAATTCACTGACAAGCTGGCAACGCTATTGACTTTGAGCGCGCCGATTGCGCTTTAGTTTTCACTTAATAGTGTGGTTTGTTCTAAAATAACGCTTCTATGCTGGCCGGGAATCCCCGGCGTCTCCCTACAAGCCCCTCGTGCCACGAAGAGATCTGAGTCTATGTCGAAGAAATTAACTGCCGCTGCCGCAGCGCCGGCCTCGTTTGAAGAGGCAATGGCGGAACTGGCGCAGCTGGTAACGCAAATGGAAGCGGGCCAGTTGCCGCTGGAAGCATCGGTCGCGGCGTATCAGCGCGGCTCGGAACTGGTCAAGTATTGCGCAAGCCAGCTCGACAGCGTCGAAGCGCAGGTGAAAGTACTCGAAGGCGACATGTTGAAACCGTTCGTGGATGCCGGCGAGGCCGCCCAATGATGGCCAGCATGCAACAAGATGGCGTGACCTTCAGCGACTGGATGCAAGCCACCCAGTCCGGCGTGGAAGCCCGGCTCGACCAGTTCCTGCCGGCGGCCGATACCGTGCCGCACAAGCTGCACGCTGCCATGCGCTATGCGCTGCTGGGCGGCGGCAAGCGCGTGCGTCCGTTACTGGTGATGGCGGCTGGCGAATTGTTTGATGCCGATCAAGATACCCTCGCCCGTGCTGCTTGCGCGCTGGAAATGATTCACGTGTATTCGCTCGTGCATGACGACATGCCGTGCATGGATGACGATGCCTTGCGCCGTGGCAAGCCCACCGTGCACATCGCCTACGATGAAGCGACGGCCCTGCTGGTCGGCGACGCGCTGCAATCGCAAGCGTTCATGCTGCTGGCCGAT
The DNA here is from genome assembly GCF_021165895.1 of Janthinobacterium sp. PLB04. Classification (NCBI taxonomy): domain Bacteria; kingdom Pseudomonadati; phylum Pseudomonadota; class Betaproteobacteria; order Burkholderiales; family Oxalobacteraceae; genus Janthinobacterium; species Janthinobacterium sp. PLB04. The sequence continues at coordinate 1,192,983 of NZ_CP088968.1, forward strand.
GGCGCTGCCATTCCTCCGGCGCGGCAAATGGCGATGATCAAGCTGCTGGCGCACGCCTCCGGTTCGGCCGGCATGTGCGGCGGCCAGGCGATCGACCTCGACAGCGTCGGCCTGGCCTTGACCTTGCCGCAGCTGGAACAGATGCATCAACTGAAAACGGGCGCCTTGCTGCGCGCGGCCGTGATTCTCGGCGCGCTGGCCGGCAAGGACTTGACGGCGGACGAGATGACGGCGCTGAACACGTATGCGCGCGCCGTCGGACTGGCGTTCCAGGTGGTCGACGATGTGCTCGACGCAACGGCTGATTCGGCCACCCTGGGCAAGACGGCAGGCAAGGATGCGGCCGCCAACAAGCCCACTTACGTATCGATACTGGGGCTGGAACCATCGAGAGCCCTGGCAGAACAATTGCGGTGCGACGCCCATGCGGCGCTGGCGCCATTCGGGGACAAGGCACGCCGTTTGCGCGAGCTGGCGGACCTGGTCGTGCAGCGGAAGGCATAAATGAAACTGTTAGAAACCATCAATGAACCAGCGCAAGTGCGCAAGCTGGCCCGCTCGCAACTGGTGCCGCTGGCCCAGGAACTGCGCAGCTTCCTGCTCGACTCCGTTTCCAAGACGGGGGGCCACTTGTCGTCCAACCTGGGCACGGTCGAGCTGACTGTCGCGCTGCATTACGTGTTCAACACGCCGCACGACCGCATCGTGTGGGACGTGGGCCACCAGACCTATTCGCACAAGATCCTCACGGGCCGCCGCGAGCGCATGCACACGCTGCGCCAGAAGGATGGCATTTCCGGCTTCCCGAAGCGCGACGAAAGCGAATACGACACCTTCGGCACGGCGCACTCGTCGACGTCGATCTCGGCCGCGCTGGGCATGGCGCAGGCCGCCAAGATCAAGGGCGACCCGCTGCATGCGATCGCCGTGATCGGCGACGGCTCGATGACGGCCGGCATGGCTTTCGAGGCGATGAACAATGCGGGCGTGCAGGAAGACGTCAACTTGCTGGTGATCCTGAACGACAACGACATGTCGATCTCGCCGCCCGTGGGCGCCCTGAACCGCCACCTGGCGCGTCTGATGTCGGGCCAGTTCTATGCGGCAGCGAAAAATGTCGGCAAGTCCGTCTTGCCCGGCCCCGTGCTGGAACTGGCGAAGCGCTTTGAAGAGCATGCCAAAGGCATGGTCGTGCCCGCCACCATGTTCGAAGAGTTCGGTTTTAACTATATCGGTCCCATCGACGGCCACGACCTCGATTCGCTGATCCCGACCTTGCAAAATATCAAGCAATTGAAGGGCCCGCAATTCCTGCACGTGGTCACCAAGAAGGGGCAAGGCTACAAGCTGGCCGAGGCGGAGCCGATCCTGTATCACGGCACGCCGAAGTTCAATCCGCTGGAAGGCATCAAGCCGGCCACGGCGCCGGGCAAGATGACGTACACGGAAGTGTTCGGCAACTGGCTGTGCGACATGGCCGCCCACGACAAGCGCCTAGTAGGCATCACGCCAGCCATGCGCGAAGGTTCGGGCATGGTCAAGTTCGAACAGCAATATCCGAACCGTTACTTTGACGTCGGCATTGCCGAGCAGCATTCCGTGACGTTTGGCGCGGGCCTGGCCTGCGAAGGCTTGAAACCCGTCGTGGCCATCTATTCGACCTTCCTGCAGCGCGCCTACGACCAGCTGATCCACGACGTGGCCCTGCAAAACCTGGACGTGACGTTCGCGCTGGACCGCGCTGGCCTGGTGGGCGCCGACGGCGCCACGCACGCGGGCAATTACGACATGGCATTCCTGCGCTGCATCCCGAACATGGTCATCATGGCCGCGTCCGACGAAAACGAATGCCGGCAAATGCTGACGACGGGCTACCATTATCCTGGCCCGGCCGCGATCCGCTATCCGCGCGGCGCCGGCGCCGGCGTGGCCATCGTGCCGGAACTGACGAGCATTGAAATTGGCAAGGGCGAGATCAAGCGCCAAGGCAAGCGCATCGCCATCCTGGCCTTCGGTTCCATGGTGGCGCCTAGCGTGGCGGCGGGCGAGAAGCTCGACGCGACGGTGGCGAACATGCGCTTCGTCAAGCCGCTCGACGTGGCATTGGTGAAACAGCTTGCCGCCGAGCACGATTACCTGGTGACGGTGGAAGAGGGCTGCATCATGGGCGGCGCCGGTTCGGCCGTGGCCGAGGCGCTGGCAGCGGAAGGCATCGTCAAGCCGATCCTGATGCTGGGCCTGCCCGACACCTTCATCGACCATGGCGACCCCGTGCAGCTGCTGAAAAGCGTGGGCCTGGACGCCACCGGCATTGCCGCCTCGATCGAGCAGCGCTTTGGCGGCACGCAGCCGCCGCGCCTGGCAGCTGTCAGCTAAGCTGGCTTGCATACGGGAAAGCGACATCGCGGTGTCGCTTCGTCTGCTGTCATTTACGTTGCACTGCAACATTTTTCGCTTGAGAATGCTACGATGACGCTTTGATACCTTTCAAAGCCGATCTTGCATTTCAGGAAACTTCACCGCCGTTCGCGCGCGCTGGCCAGCCGCTGGCTGACGGGCATGCACGCCTATACCGATACCCTGGCGCAGCGCCGCCCCCTGTGGATGGTCAGCCTGGCCATCGACGAAACGAACCTGTCCGAGGGCTTGCGGGCCGCCTGCGCTTCGAGCGCCATGCTGCTGCTGGGCCTGCTGTTCGACCACCCCGATTTTTCCTGGGCCGCCATCGGCGCCTTCTGGACTTGCCTGGCAGACGCGGCGGGCACGCGGCGCATGCGCTTCGTCTCGATGGTGGGCTTCGGCTTGCTGTCGACCGTGGCCGGCGGCCTGACGGCGCTGGCGGCCGGCCATGGCGTGGCGGCGGCGGCCGTTGCCGTGCTGCTGTTTTCCTGGGCCGGCGCGCTGGCGCGCATCTGGGGCGCGGCCACGGCGCAGGTGGCCATCCTGGCCGCCACGGCGTGCGTGGTGATGGTCACGCATCCGCTGGAATCGATGACGCAGACGGCGCCTTTCCTGGGCCTGTACATGTTCGGCTGCCTGTTCGCCACCGTGCTCAGTTTTACCATCTGGCGCATCCACCCGTTCAGCCCTGCCAGGCGCGCCATTCGCGCCGCGTATTCGCGCCTGGCCGGCATCGCGCGCGACAATGCGCGCTTTCTCGCACATGATGCCGCGCAGGCGGACGCGGCCGCGCATGGCGCCAGCTACCGTTCGCAGGCGCGCGCCGCGCTGGAAGCGGCGCGGGTGGCGCTGGCTGCCGTGCCGCCCGCGCGCGCGGGCCGCAGCGCCCTGTACGACAACCTGCTGCTGGCGCTCAGCGACGCCGAGCGCATCTTCGCCTATCTGATCGCCGTCACGCATACGTGCGAGCGCGAGCAGCAGCGCCTGCGCCAGGACCCGCGCGCGCGGCGCAGCCTGGAAGTGATGGCCGTGCTGCTGCGCCGCCTGGGGCAAGCCGTGCAGCGCCAGCCGGAAACGCCGCCGCTGGCCTTGCAGCGCCGCCTGGCCGGCTGCGGACGGCGCCTGGAAGCGGCGCTGGGCGCCTTGCTGCCGCTGCGCCTGAACGTGGACTTCATGGAGCTGGGCTTGCCGCGCGCGGCGCAGCTGCCGTGGCGCGAGGCGGCCTTCCTAGCGCTGGGGCAGGCGTGGCAGACGGCAAAAGTCAACGCCACGCCGCAGTCGCTGAGCTGGCGCCATGCGGCGCGCGTGTCGCTGGCGACGACGGCCGGCTTCCTGCTGGTCGAGGCCTTGCATATTCCGTTCGGCTACTGGGCCACCATGGCGACCTTGCTGATACTGCAGCCGTCCGTGTCGACCACCTGGCCGCGCGGCATCGAGCGGGTCGCGGGCAGCGTGCTGGGCGCCGTGCTGGCCGTGCTGATCGGTCTGGTCATTTACACGCCGCTGGGCATCTCGCTGGTGGTGTTTCCCCTGATCGTCGCCACCATGGCCTTGCGCCGCGTCAGCTACAGCCTGCACGTGCTGTTCATGACGCCGGCCTTCGTGCTGGTGGCCGATTATGCGGCGCCAGCCAGCGAGATGGTGTATGCGATGAGCCGCCTGGGCAACAATGTGCTGGGCTGCGTGCTGGCCCTGCTGGCCACATTTTTCCTGTGGCCGGACCGCGAGGCGGACGACCTGGACCAGCGCCTGGCGAAAGCCGTGTCGGCCAACCTGAAATACCTGCTGGCCGTGCTGGCGGCGGGTGGACGCTGGGATAGCGCCATCGCGCGCCTGCGCCGCGAGGCGGGACTGGCCAGCAATAACGCGGAACAGGTCTTGCAGCGCTTGCGCATCGAGCGCCGCCTGGACCGCAGCAGCGGCGTGGGTCTGGCGGCGCTGCGCACCCTGCCGCTGCTGCGCCGCGTGGCGGGCAGCACGGCGCGCATCAGTCTGAGTCCCCAGGCCGAGCCTGCGCCGCCCGAATTGCAACGGTGGATTGCCGCCGTCAGCGGGGAAATCGATGCCTTGCTGCGTGGTGAAGCCGATGCCGGCGCGCCTGCTCCGTGCATTGCCGAGGGATTGACGGCCCTGCAGGCCGATGCCGTGGCCCAGGTGCAGCTGCTGCGCGGCTTGCTGCGCGAGCATGTGCAGGCGCTGGCTGGCGGCGCGCGGTGACGCCATCGTGCTGACGCGTTTTTTCGGCGTCGTGTAGCCGCTCGGCCGGCTGCGCCCGCAACCGGCCTTTACTGATTGCGGCGCCAATATTGTATAGACGTTTGGCGCCTTCCAATCTCTCCAAATTCCACATTTCATGGGCTGTCCCGATATATTTTCCAAACTGGAAATTTATCGAAAGGAAACGTTGACTCTAAAATAAGTGCGGTCTATATTCGATTTTGTAGCAAGCAAAGATGAAATTTCTTACGACTGGTCTGACGCGATTGCCTGGTGCAATAGCTCACATGGAGAGTAGTAAATGAAAAAGATTGCCGCATTTATTTTTACCGTGGGATTGAGTGCTTCCTATGCCATTGCTTCGGATATCGGCTGCTCCAGCTGCGAAGAGGAATTGCGGGAATGCACGATGATGAACGGCGACAGATCCCCCTTTTGCATAGGCAGTTACAAAGCCTGCCTGAAAGTCTGCCAAATCGGCGCCTGATATCCATGTTGCATTGCGAGGCGGCCGGCAAGCGCACGCTGCGCCAGCCGCCCTCGATCATTGACGCCTCTGACAATACTTATGATGCAGAAAAAAATTAAAACCATCGCCATGTATGGCTTGATCCTGGCCGCCGGCCTGGGCAGCGGGTATGGCCTGTCCTTGTTGCCCGGTTTGCTCAAGCCGAATTACACCGAGGGTAATTACGCCGCATATTTCCCGAATGCCCAGGCGAAGGTGGTGTTGTACGGTACGGATTGGTGCGGCTATTGCGCCAAGACGCGCGCGTATTTCAAGGAAAACAAGATCGAATTCGTCGATCTCGATATCGAGAAATCACCGGAAGCGAGAAAAGCCCATGAAGAACTCGGCGGCGGCGGCGTACCCGTGGTCTTGATCGGCAACCGCAAGATCCAGGGTTTCAATACTGGCGCGCTGGAAGCGGCGCTGAAGAAAATCTGACGTTTCAACTTGTTAACCTGAAAGGCTCCCCATGTTCAAAAAGATTGCCGCTTTCCTGTTTGCCGCCGGTGCTGCGCTGTCCTTCAGTGTCCATGCCGGTGGCCCTGACTGCACCTTTGTCTGCGAACGCAACCTGCTCGATTGCGTGGAATTCGGCCAGCCGGCCTGCATGGAAAATTATCAGGCTTGCCAGAAGGAATGCCTGCGCCCGCCGCATAACTGACGCGCGGAGGCACTTATGGATGACGCGTAAGGGACGGCGCGCCATGGATGTTGCTCATCGTCTGACATTTCCACAAAGGAGTACCAATGTTTAAAAAACTGGGTTTCTTTTTGTTTGCCATGGGCGTGAGCGCCTCGTATGCGATGGCCAGTAGTACCGCCGACATTTCCGAATGCCAGTCCGAGTGCTATATGGCGCTCGATGCCTGTGTCATGGAGTTCAGTGTTCCTTCATGCGTCCGCGCCAATAAAGTGTGTCTTCAGGCCTGCGGCTGAGTAACAACCTGGCAGCTGGTAAAGCACGGCGATGCGGTTTGACAGGCATCGCCGTTTTTTATGTCATCCCCGCGTGCGGTCATGCCGCCACAGCACATCGCTGCCGCCGGCAAAGCGGTTGAGTACGCGCGACAGCACGAACAGCAGGTCCGACAGACGGTTCACGTACTGGCGCGGATGCTCGTGGAGGGGTTCCGCATTGGCCAGCGCGACGATGCTGCGCTCGGCGCGGCGGCACACGGTACGGCACACATGCGCCAGCGAAGCGGCGCGCGAGCCGGCCGGCAGGATGAATTCACTCAAGGCCGGCAAGTCCGCATTGTATTTCGCCAGCAGGTCGTCGAGGCGCAGCACGTGCTCTTCCTTGATCAACTGGTAGCCGGGGATGCAGATTTCTCCGCCCAGGTCGAACAGATCGTGCTGGATGGCCACCAGCTCGTCGCGCAAGGCGTCGGGCATGGCTTCGCACAGCAGCAGTCCCAGATTCGAATTGAGTTCGTCCACGTCGCCCATGGCGTGGATGCGGGCGCTGTCCTTGCTGGTGCGGCTGCCGTCGCCCAGGCCGGTGCTGCCATTGTCGCCCGTGCGCGTGGCGATTTTCGAAAGTCGGTTGCCCATGATGTCGATCCTGTAAAGAAGAATGGGGGCAGCATACGACACCGCGCGCCGCCTGGCCCCGGATTTGCGGGCAAATCGGACAAAAAATGCGGCGCGCGCCACTTTTGTGCTTACAATCGTTGCACGCCCATGCCCATTTGCCCTCCATCTTATGCTCAATGCTGCCCCTGAATCCGGATTGACCGCCGCGCGCCAGCAAGCCGTCGTCGCGGCCCTGCTGGCCGTGCTGCCGGCCCGCTGCGTGCTGTCCGACGCGGAAGATACGCGCCCGTATGAATGCGATGGCCTGGCCGCCTACCGCCAGCTGCCGATGGTGGTGACCTTGCCGGACACGGAAGAACAGGTCATCGCCATCCTCGGCATCTGCCGTGCATTGAAAGTGCCGATCGTGCCGCGCGGCGCCGGCACGGGCTTGTCGGGCGGCGCCTTGCCGATCGCCGATGGCGTGGTGCTGTCGACGGCGCGTTTGAACCGCATCGTGCGCGTCGATGCGTATGCGCGCACGGCCGTGGTGCAGCCGGGCGTGCGCAATCTGGCCATTTCCGAAGCGGCGGCGCCCCACGCGCTGTATTACGCGCCCGATCCTTCCTCGCAGATCGCCTGCAGCATCGGCGGCAACGTGGCGGAAAACTCGGGCGGCGTGCATTGCCTCAAATACGGCTTGACCGTGCACAATGTGCTGCGCGTACGCATCGTCACCATCGATGGCGACGTGCTGGAACTGGGCGGCGAATGCCTGGACGCTCCGGGCCTCGATCTGCTGGCCGTCTTCATCGGTTCCGAAGGCATGCTGGGCATCGTCACGGAAGTGACCGTGAAACTGATACCGAAACCGGCCACGGCCAGGGTCATCATGGCATCGTTCGACGACGTCGTCACGGGCGGCAATGCGGTTGCCAACGTGATCGCGGCCGGCATTATCCCGGCCGGGCTGGAAATGATGGACCGGACCTCCTCGCGCATGGTCGAACCATTCGTCAAGGCCGGCTATGACATCGACGCGGCCGCCATTTTGCTGTGCGAAGCGGACGGCACGCACGAGGAAGTGGAAGAGGAAATCGCCCGCATGACGGCCGTGCTGGAAGGGGCGGGCGCCAGCGCCATCGCCGTCTCGCAGTCGGAAGCGGAGCGCATGAAATTCTGGTCCGGCCGCAAGAACGCCTTTCCCGCCGCCGGGCGCATCTCGCCCGACTACTATTGCATGGACGGCACCATCCCGCGCAAGCGCCTGGCGGAAGTGCTGACGGGTATCGCCGGCATGGAAACGACGCATGGCTTGCGCTGCGCGAACGTGTTCCACGCGGGCGACGGCAATCTGCATCCCCTGATCCTGTTCGACGCCAACATGCCCGGCGAATTCGAGCGCGCCGAAGCGTTTGGCGCGGACATCCTGGCCCTGTGCGTGGCCGTGGGCGGTACCATCACGGGCGAACATGGCGTGGGCATGGAAAAGATCAATTCCATGTGCGTGCAGTTTACGCGCGCCGAACTCGATGCCTTCTTTGCCGTCAAGCGCGCCTTCGATCCCCATACCTTGCTGAACCCGGACAAGGCGATTCCCACCTTGAACCGCTGCGCCGAATTCGGCAAGATGCATGTGACGGCGGGGCGGCTGCCGTTCGCCAACCTGCCCCGTTTTTAATTTTCCGGAGACACCTTTGCAAGCGATAGCGGAACAATTCAGGCAGCGGATACTGGCGGCCAGCGCGGCGGGCAGTCCCTTGCGCCTGCGCGGCGGCGGCACGAAAGACTGGTATGGCCAGCAGTTCGAAGGCGAGGTGCTCGATACGCGCGCGTATGCGGGCATCATCGACTATGAACCGACGGAGCTGGTGATCACGGCCCGCTGCGGCACGCCGCTGGCGGAAATCGAGGCGGCGCTGGCCGCGCGCAACCAGATGCTGGCATTCGAGCCGCCGCACTTCGGCCAGGACGCCACGGTGGGCGGCGTCGTCGCCAGCGCCTTGTCCGGCCCGCGCCGGGCCAGCGCAGGAGCCTTGCGTGACTTTGTGCTGGGCGCCATGCTGATGGATGGCCATGGCGAGCGCCTGGCGTTTGGCGGGCAAGTCATGAAGAACGTGGCCGGCTACGATGTCTCGCGTCTGCTGGCGGGGTCCCTGGGCACCCTGGGCCTGATCCTGGAAGTGTCGCTGAAAGTGCTGCCCTTGCCGCTGCGCGAAGCGACGTTTCGCGTCGCCTGTGCGGAAATCGCCGCCTTGCGCATGCTCAATGAATGGGCTGGCAAACCGCTGCCGATATCGGCCAGCTGCTGGCATGACGGCGTGTTGACGGTGCGCCTGTCCGGTGCCGAGGCGGCCGTGTCTGCGGCCCTGCAATCCTTGAAAGGCGAGCTGCTGGCAGCCGATGACGCGGCCGCCTTCTGGCTGTCCGTGCGCGAGCAAACGCACGATTTCTTTACTGGCGCGGGCAGCCTGTGGCGCTTGTCGTTGCCGCCGCACGCCAGCGCCATGATTCTAAAGGGGCGCCAGCTGATCGAGTGGGGCGGGGCGCAGCGCTGGCTGAAGCTCGATGGCGATGCCGATGCCGACGGCGCCCGGCACATCCGCCAGGCCGTGGCGGCCGCCGGCGGCCACGCCACCCTGTTCCGCGGCGGCGACAAGGCCGTGGGCGTGTTCCACCCGCTGGCGCCGGCCGTGGCCACCATCCACCAGCGCCTGCGGCAGGCTTTCGACCCGGCCGGCATCTTCAACCCGCACAGAATGTATTGAGCGCGCATGCAAACCAATCTCGCCGATTTCATCAAGAATACGCCGGCAGGCGACGAAGCCGAAGCCATTTTGCGCGCCTGCGTGCATTGCGGCTTTTGCACGGCCACCTGTCCCACCTACCAGCTGCTGGGCGACGAACTCGATGGCCCGCGCGGGCGCATCTATCTGATCAAGCAAGTGCTCGAAGGCGCGCCCGTCACCGCCAAGACGCAGACGCACCTGGACCGCTGCCTGACCTGCCGCAACTGCGAGTCCACCTGTCCGTCCGGGGTGCAGTACGGTCGCCTGGTCGACATCGGGCGCAGCGTCGTCGAGCAGCGCGTGCAGCGGCCCTTGCGCGAACGGGCCTTGCGCTTCGCCCTGAGGGAAGCCTTGCCGCGCCGCTGGCTGTTTACGCCCGTGTACAAGGCGGGGCAGGCGCTGCGGCCGCTGCTGTCGAAAAGCTTGCAGGATAAATTGCGACCCGGCGCCGCCGCTGGCGCATGGCCGGCGCGCCGGCACGCGCGCACCATGCTGCTGCTCGACGGCTGCGTGCAGCCGGCCATGTCGCCCAACATCAACGCGGCCACGGCGCGCGTGCTCGACGCGCTCGGCGTGCAGCTGATCGTCGCGCCGAAGGCGGGCTGCTGCGGCGCGCTGCGCCATCACCTGAACGACCAGGAAGCGGCGCTGGACGACATGCGCCGCAATATCGACGCCTGGTGGCCCTACGTAGACTGCGCGGACAGCGCGGAAGCCATCGTCATGACGGCGTCCGGCTGCGGCGCCACGGTGAAGGAATATGGCCACCTGCTGGCGCACGATGCGCAGTATGCGGAGAAGGCGCGGCGCATCGCCGCACTGACGCGCGATTTGTCCGAGATCATGCCGGCCTTCGAAGCGGAACTGGCGGCGCTGCTGAAAGGACGCATCGGGAAACGCGTGGCGTACCACCCGCCATGCACCCTGCAGCATGGCCAGCAGGTGCGCGGCAAGGTGGAGCAGGTCTTGCGCGCCGTCGGCGTCGACGTGCACCTGTGCGCGGATAGCCATCTGTGCTGCGGTTCGGCGGGCACGTATTCGATCCTGCAGCCGGCACTGTCGCAGCAGCTGCGCGACAACAAGGTGGCGAACCTGGAAGCGTGCGAGCCGGAGATGATCGTGTCGGCGAATATCGGCTGCCTGAGCCACCTGCAGTCGGGCACGGAGACCCCCGTGCGGCACTGGATCGAATTGATCGACTCCGCCTTGACCCCGGTCAAATAGGCACTTCGTTGTATTGCGCGATGCGCCATTGCGGCGCAGGGATGAAATTGTTGGCCCACTCCAGCACGGCGTCGGCCGGCATGGGGCGGGCGATGCCGTAGCCTTGCGCCAGGTCGCAGCCCAGCTGGATCAGGCGCGCGCCATGCTCGACGCTTTCCACGCCTTCGGCGATCACCGTCAAGCTGAAGGAACGGGCCAGGCCGATGACGGCGCGCACCAGGTGCAGGTCGTCGCGGTCGTTGAGCATGTTGCGCACGAAGCTCTGGTCGATCTTGACGATATTCGCCGGCAGGCGTTTCAGATACGACATCGACGAGTAGCCGGTGCCGAAATCGTCGAGCGCGAACGTGATGCCCAGCGCCTGGCAGGCGCGGATGATGCGGCGCACGTCTTCGATGTCGTGCAGGGCCGACGATTCGAGGATTTCCAGTTCCAGCATGCTGGCGCGTACGCCGGGAAATTCGCCGAGAATGGTTTCCAGGCGCGAGACGAAGTCCGGTTGCTGGAAGTGGCGCGCCGCGATATTCACGCTGACCACCCAGTGCTTGCCGCAAGCGACCCAGCGCTGCATTTGCCACAGGGCCTGGCGCAGCACCCATTCGCCGATGTCGATGATCAAATCCGTCTGTTCCACCAGCGGCAGGAACTGCGCGGGCGCCAGCACGCCGCGGCGCGGATGCTGCCAGCGCAGCAGCGCTTCCATGCCCACCACCGTGCCGGCCCGCATATTCACCTTGGGCTGGTAGTACAGCCGCAGTTCGCCATTGATCAGGGCCTGGCGCACTTCCGTGCGCTGGTTGTGGTGGGTACGCACTTCCTCATCGAGATTGGTATCGAAGAAGTGATACTGGTTGCGCCCCGTCAGCTTGGCCTGGTAGACGGCGTGGTCGGCATGGCGCAGCAGGCTTTCCGTATTCAGGTCCTTGCCCGCGTAGACGGCGATGCCGACGCTGGCCGTCATGTGCAGCGCCTGCTGGTCGCAATGATAGGGGCGGCTCAGTTCCTGCATCAATTGGGTGATGTTCTGTTCGATGCTGGCGATGCTGGCCTGGCCGCACAGCAGCAGGACGAATTCATCACCGCCCAGGCGCGCCGCGTAATGGATCTGGCCCGTAAAGGCGTGCAGGCGCCCGGCCACCTGCTTGAGGATTTCATCGCCCGCTTCTGCGCCGTAGCGGTCATTGATGGCCTGGAAATGGTCGAGGTCGAACAGGCAGACGGCCAGCAGGCGCTGGCGTTCGCGCGCCAGGAACAGTTCCTGCTCGAAGCGGGCGGCCAGCGCGGCACGGTTGGGTAGACCCGTCAGCACATCATTGTAGTTTTGCCAGGACAGCTTTTGCAGCGCCTGCTGCATGTGCACGGTTTCGTTCAGTTGTTCGCCCAGCTGGCGCTGGCTGGTTTTCAGCGAGGTCAGCAGTTCTTCGATATCGCCGGCCATGCCGTTGAACGACTGCGACACGGCTTGCGCCTCGGGCGTGGCGCCAGCCGCCAGGCGCACGGCGAAGTTGCCATCGCGAAAGCGGTCCGTCGCTTGCACGAGCCGCGCCAGCAGCTTGCGGTGCGACGCCAGGATCAAGCCCAGCAGGAGGAAGACGAGGACGATATTGATGGTGCTGAGCACGGCCTGCTCGCGCACCCTTTGCCACACCTGGGCCAGGGGCCGGCCGGGCGTGTAGTGCAGGTCGAGGATGCCGTCGCCGCCGTCCGGCAGCGCCACCGTCAGGCGGCTGCGGATGGCCGCCATGCCCGCCAGGCGCGCAAACCACGCCGGCACGCCGTCGGCCAGCGCATCGCTCAGCTTGTTGTCAGCCAGCACTTCGACATGCCCGCCAGCCGTATCCCAGCGCACGGAGGCGAGGCTGCGGTTCAGTGGCAGGGCGCTGCGCAGCGCTTGCTGCACGCTGTCGTGCATCGCATGCCGGTCCGTATGCACGGCCAGCGGCAGCACGCTATTGGCCAGGAACAGGTCGAGTTGCCGGGCGTCGCTCTGGTAGCGCGCATTGGCCAGCGCCGTTTCCGTACCCAGCAGGGCGTGATAGCGTACAGCGGAAACGGCGAGTATCAGGAAGGTAATAGGGATGAAGAGGCGGGAATAACTACCCATCCGCATCCATGAAGATAATATTTTCCCAAAGACTGGCATCGTTTTTTGATCGATATCTGCGAATAATTATGTAAACATTATCACCGATATTTGCTATTTGAAACACAATATTGATATCAGGCATGAAATAAATACGGTTTTATAGATTTCGCATGATTGTTGTCTTAAATCAAAGTATTGCATTTTTCACTCCTGTAGCAATTGCCGTATGTCGGCTGCCAGACTGGCCGGTTTGCTGGCCGTCGCATAGCGGCGAAAGACGCTGCCATCCTTGCGCACCAAAAACTTGGTGAAATTCCATTTGATCGACTGCGTGCCCAATATGCCGGGCGCCGCCTGTTTTAATTGCGCAAACAGGGGATGGGTATGCGGGCCATTCACGTCGACCTTGCCAAACAGGGGGAAGGTGACGCCGAAGTTTTTCTCGCAAAAGGCGCCGATCTCCGCATTCGACCCCGGTTCCTGCTGGCGGAATTGATTGCAGGGAAAACCCAGCACGACCAGGCCCTGGTCGTGAAATTCGCGGTACAGCGTTTCGAGCCCCTGGTACTGCGGCGTGAAGCCGCAGGCGCTGGCCGTATTGACGATCAGCAGCACCTTGCCCTTGTATTGCGCCAGGTCGATCGGCGTGCCGTCCAGCGCCTCGGCCTGGAAATCGTGGATGCTGGTCATGTCAGAGGAGTCCCAGTTTGGTGGCGCCCGTTTGCGGGGGCGGTTCCGGCGCCGTCGCGCCCTTGAGTTTGATCGTCAGGCGCAGGTCGTTGACGGAGTCCGCATTGCGCAGCGCGTCTTCATAGCTGATGGCGCCCCCTTCGTGCAGGTCGAACAGGGCCTGGTCGAAGGTTTGCATGCCATGCTCGCGCGATTTTTTCATCAGTTCCTTGATCTCGTGCACCTGGCCCTTGAAGATCAGGTCGCTCATCAGCGGTGAGTTGAGCAGGATTTCCAGCGCCGCCTTGCGCCCGCCGCCTTCCTTGCTGGGAATCAAGCGCTGCGAAATCATGCCCTTCAAATTCAGCGACAGGTCCATCAGCAATTGCTGGCGCCGCTCTTCGGGGAAAAAATTGATGATGCGGTCCAGCGCCTGGTTGGCGTTGTTCGCGTGCAAGGTCGCCAGGCACAGATGGCCCGTTTCGGCAAACGCGATGGCGTGGTCCATGGTGTCGCGGTCGCGTATTTCTCCGATCTGTATCACGTCGGGCGCCTGGCGCAGGGTGTTTTTCAGGGCCGTGGCCCAGTCATCCGTATCGACGCCCACTTCGCGTTGGGTGACGATGCAGTTGCCGTGCGGATGGATGAATTCCACGGGGTCTTCGATGGTGATGATGTGGCCGTGGCTGTGCGCGTTGCGGTGGCCCACCATGGCCGCCAGCGTGGTCGACTTGCCGCAGCCCGTGGCGCCCACCATGATGACGAGGCCCCGCTTGCTCATCACGATGTCTTGCAGGATGGAGGGCAAACCCAGCCCATCGAGTGTGGGAATGGCGGTATTGATCAAGCGCAAGACCATGCCTGCCTGGCCCATCTGCACGAAGGCGGATACGCGGAAACGTCCGAGCCCCTCCGGGCTGATGGCGAAATTGGCTTCGCGGCTGGACGCGAACTCGGCCGCCTGGCGTTCGTTCATGACGGCGCGCACGTAGCCGGCCGCCTGTGCCGCGTCAAGCGCGCCGCCAGCCAGCGGCGTCAGCTTGCCGTCGAGCTTGATGGCGGGCGGAAAGCCGGCCGTGATGAACAGGTCCGAGCCGCCCCGTGCGCGCATCTGCGCCAGCAGCGCGTGCATGGCGCCATAGTGTTCGTGCGTCGTCTGCATGGCTTATCCGGGGAAGTTTTCGGGGGCCTTGGCGGCCGAGCGGGCTGTTTCCGCCGAGATCGTGCCGCGCCGCACCAGGTCGGTGAGGCACTGGTCCAGGGTCTGCATGCCCACATTGCTGCCCGTCTGGATGGCCGAATACATTTGCGCCACTTTCGCTTCGCGGATCAGGTTGCGCACGGCCGGCGTGGCCAGCATGATTTCATGCGCGGCCACGCGGCCCGCGCCATCCTTGGTTTTCAGCAAGTTCTGCGAAATGACGGCTTGCAAGGATTCGGACAGCATGGCACGCACCATTTCCTTTTCCTCGGCCGGGAAGACGTCGATGATGCGGTCGATCGATTTCGCCGCCGACGAGGTGTGCAGCGTGCCGAACACGAGGTGGCCCGTCTCGGCCGCCGTCAGCGCCAGGCGGATGGTTTCCAGGTCGCGCAATTCGCCCACTAAAATCACGTCGGGGTCTTCGCGCAGGGCCGAGCGCAGGGCATTGCTGAACGAATGCGTGTGCGAGCCCACTTCGCGCTGGTTGATCAGGCATTTCTTCGGTTCATGCACGAATTCGATCGGGTCTTCGATGGTCAATATATGGTGGTTCAGGCGCTCGTTGACGTGGTTCACCATGGCCGCCAGGGTGGTCGACTTGCCGGAGCCCGTCGGTCCCGTCACCAGCACGAGGCCCCGCGGACGCATGGCCAGTTCGCCGAAGATGCGCGGGGCGTTGAGTTCTTCCAGGGTCAGCACCTTCGACGGAATCGTGCGCAGCACGGCAGAGGCGCCCCGTTCCTGGTTGTAGGCGTTGACGCGGAAGCGGGCCAGGCCGGGAATCTCGAACGAGAAATCGCATTCCAGCGCTTCTTCATACGCCTTGCGCTGGCTGTCGTTCATGATGTCGTAGATCATGCTGTGCACTTCCTTGTGCTCGAGCGGCGCCACGTTCAGGCGGCGCACGTCGCCGTTGACCCGTATCATCGGCGGCAGGCCGGAAGACAGGTGCAAGTCGGAAGCCTTGTTGCTGACGGAGAAAGCGAGTAGTTCGGAGATGTCCATTTATAATCCCTGTGCCTGCATTGATGGGCTGGCGCACTGTGCCGCCGCCCCTATACACTAGAAAATGATTATGTCCACAATCGAACAGAACTTGCAAGCCGTGCGCGACAGTATTGCGCAGGCCGCCGCTGACGCGCAGCGCGCGCCGGCCGACGTGACCCTGCTGGCCGTCTCGAAGACCTTCGGCGCGGATGCCGTGCTGGCAGCCATGCGCGCGGGCCAGGCGGCGTTTGGCGAAAACTATCTGCAGGAAGCGCTCGACAAGATTGCCTTTGTGAAGGAAGCCGCACCGCAGCAAGCCCCGGCCTGGCATTTCATCGGCCCCATCCAGAGCAACAAGACGCGCCCCATCGCCGAGCATTTCGACTGGGTGCACACGGTGGAACGGGAAAAGATCGCCGCGCGCCTGTCCGAACAGCGCCCGGCCGGCTTGCCGGACCTGAATATCTGCCTGCAAGTCAATATCAGCGGCGAGGCCAGCAAGAGCGGCGTGACGCCGGCCGAATTGCCGGCCCTGGCGTGCGCCGTGGCGCAGCTGCCGCGCTTGCGTTTGCGCGGCCTGATGACCATCCCCGAGCCGGAAACGGAGCTCCAGCTTCAGCGCGCTGCCTTTGCGCAATTGCGCGCGCTGTACGAACAATTGAATGCCGAAGGGCTGGCGCTCGATACCCTGTCGATGGGCATGTCGGCCGACTTGCGCGCCGCCGTGCTCGAGGGTGCCACCATCGTGCGCGTGGGCAGCGCCATCTTCGGCTCCCGCAACTATTCCTAACTGATTGACAGAAAGCATAACCATGACGACAGAATTGAATATCGCCTTTGTAGGCGGCGGCAACATGGCGGCCGCCCTGATCGCGGGCCTGGCGGGCAAATTGACCCTGGGCGGCAATATCCACGTGATCGATCCGCACGCGCCGGCGCTGGAAAAACTGCAGGCGCAATTCGGCGTCACGACGGCGGCTTCCGCGGGCGAGGCATTGCGCGGCGTGGATGTGATCGTGCTGGCCGTGAAACCGCAAAGCATGCGCGAAGTGGCGGCCCAGTTGCTGCCTTTCCTCGACGGGGATAGGGCGCCGTTGATCCTGTCGATCGCGGCCGGCATCCGCGCGGCCGACCTGTCGCGCTGGCTCGGCGACTACTCCGCCATCGTGCGCTGCATGCCGAACACGCCGGCCCTGATCGGCATGGGCATCACGGGCATGGTGGCCAGCAGCGGCGTGAGCGAGGAACAGAAGAAGATGGCGGACGCCATCCTGCGCGCCGTCGGCCAGACCGTCTGGCTCGATGACGAAGCCAAGATCGACCCGGTCACGGCCGTGTCGGGCAGCGGTCCCGCCTATGTGTTTTACTTTATCGAAGCGATGCAGCAGGCGGCCGCCGAACTGGGCTTGACGCCGGAGCAGGGCACGCAGCTGGCGATTGCCACCTTTACGGGCGCCGCGCAACTGGCGGCGAACTCCAGCGAGCCCGTGTCCTTGCTGCGCGAGCGGGTCACGTCGAAGGGCGGCACGACGTATGCGGCACTCACCAGCATGGAAGAGAGCGGCGTGAAAGCGGCCATCGTCAAGGGCATCAAGGCGGCCGCGCAACGGGGGCGCGAGATGGGTGACGAGCTGTCGAAGTAATTAGATCACCTTGACGGCGCGGCCTATGTATAAAATCGGTCCTGTCGGCCGCCCCGTTGGCGAGCCCGCTTCCGGCTCCAGGGTGATTTCAAAAAGTTGATCGGCTTGCAGCGGCGGCAGCTTGTCCAGGGTCAGCTTGAGGCTTTGCCCCGGCTTGACGAGGCCCAGCGAGACAGGCGCGCCCCAATCCTTGCCCTTGGTCCAGAATTGCAGGGCTTTTTGCTGCGGCACGTTTGTCGGGCCCAGCGGGATCAGGTTCAGGTCGCGGTTCTTGCCGCCGCGTCCGCCCGCCTGCACGATCCAGCCCGGCGATTTATCCTGCGGCGCCACCAGCACCACCAGATAACCGGGTCCGCCCGGCGCTTGCAGTTGCACGCTGACCAGCACGGCCAGCATAGCTGTCGCCACCAGGCCGCCGCCAGCCAGCAGTCTCCAGAAGGCCAGGCTGTTCCACCACGCTTGCCAGCCGCCCGCCTGCCGCACGGCTTTCGGCGTGAACAGGCTGGCGCTGATGCGCGGCCACAGTTGCGCCGAGGGCGTTTCGGGCGGCGCCAGGGTGGTCAATGGCAGCAAGCGCTGTTCCCAGGCATCGACGGCGTTGCGCAAGGCGGCATCGCGCGGCAAGCGCTGTTCCACTTCCGCGCGTTCGGCCAGTTCCAGGGTGCCCAGCACATATTCGCTGGCCAGCCTGTGCAATTCCTCGTCGCTGTTGATCATCCCATGCACTCCCGCAAGGCGGCCAGGCCCCGCTTGACCCAGGCTTTGACGGTCCCCAGCGGCGCTTGCAGGCGCTGCGCGATTTCGCTGTGGGAACAGCCATCGACGTAGGCGTACAGGATGCTATTGCGCTTGGCTTCATCCAGGTGGCCGAGGCAATCGTGCAGCTTGCCCAGATCCGCCTGGTCGGCATAGGCCTCGCCCGCGTCGTGGCCTTGGCGTTGGTGCAGCAGGGTTTCCACGGTATCCTCGTCGGCTGACAGTTCATGGGCGCGGGCGCGCGCCATGTCCAGCGCCTGGTGCCGCACCACCACATAGATCCAGCCCTTGCCGCTGCCGCGCGTGGCGTCGAAACTGCCGGCGCGGCGCCAGATATTCAGGAAGGCGTCGTGCAGCACGTCTTCGGCCAGGGACCGCTGGCGCACGATGCGCAGGGCCACGCCCAGAAGGTAGCGGCTTTCCTGCTGGTACAGACCGTGCAATGCCTGCTGCTCGCCTCTGGCGCAGGCGCGCAGGGCGGCATCGTAATCGTAAGGGGCGGCTAGCGTTGGCAAGGTTGGCGCAATCGTCAAGAGTAAACGGTTAGCAAGTTTTTAATGCCGAGTATAGGCCAGAAACCCGCTTTTCTACCGTTGTTTTCCTGTTTCACAACGCCTAACAAAACCGTCGCGAGCGGAAGGGAGAGGTGGCTAAGAAGCGCAACCGTACTCTAGTACGGTGAGCATCGCAGGCCGCCTATCCCGACGCGCAGCAGGTTTTGATAGGTGTCGTTACGCGGCTTTCCAGAAGATATAGTCGGCTTGATAGGGCACCCATTGTTTGGCGCCGATGCTTTCCATGCCGCAGGGGCTGCTTGGCGCCACGCCACCGCTGGTGGCCACGCGCTGGATGTAGCTGACGCCCTGCATGGCGCCGCTGCCCGTGGCCGGGTTGGCTTTCACCAACTGATACGGGATGTTGCCGGCGCCGGCCGGCGCCACGGCCACTTGCGTCGCCGTCACTTTCGAGCCATCCAGGTTGGCCCAGGTGGCGGGTGGGCCGACATACGTGCCGACCTGCATCCCGCTGCGGTCGTTCAGGGCCGCGTCCGGGCCCACGAAAACCCATTCATGGCCCGTCATGTCTTTCTTGGCCTTGCATTCGTAGGCGATCTTGCCCACGCCCACGGTTTGCATGGCTACCTGGTGGCCATCGGGTACCTTGACGGCATTCGGTAATTGTTCCTGCGAATAGCGGGCACTCATGGGGGCACAGGCGGCCACGAGCAGGGCGGCGCACAGCACGGTGAGCGAAGGGGCGGTATGGCGTGGGGCGATGGTGGCAAGCATGGCGAACTCCTGGTAGTTGGCTCAACCGGCTGGTTGATACCATTACTACGCATGGGCTGGCCATTTGGATGCAGCCAGGAAAAAATATTCTAGAACGCCTATCAAAACCTACTGCGCGTCGTAATTTGCGGCCTGCGATGCTCACTGTACCTTCGTACAGTTGCGCTTCTCGACCACAACTTCCTTCCGCTCGCTACGGTTTTGTTAGGCGTTGTTAGTCTGGCGTGTCTTTCTTGCTGAACCGCCGCGCCAGCGCCAGCACGACGGGCATGGCGGTGGTGGCGTGCTTGAGCAGCGCGCCGCTGGCCCGTAGCAGCGGCAGGAAACGGCGCGGGCGCACGAGCAGCAAACCCAGCACGGCGCCCCCTATCATCAGGGGAATTTTAAAGCGCGTGGCCAGGGTGTGGCGCAGATTGCCGCCCGTTAAAGGCTCCAGTAATTGGCGCGTCTGCACGTCCAGGGCCAGGCGCTGCAGCGCGCATTCGGCCAGCAGCGCGTCGCGCCGCTGCGCCAGGCTGGCGGCCGTGTGCACATGCGATAACTTGGTGGGATGCGTGGTCATGGCCGCTCCGATCCCCGGCGCGCCAGCAGTTGCAGCTCGTCCAGGTCTTTGTTCAGTTCGGAAAGTGTAAAAGAAAGCAGTTTCGGCTTGCTGCGGAAACTGGCGCGCACGCCCAGCAGGGTGGCGATGGCGGCGCCGATGAAGACGGCGGCCGTGATGGCGATGGCGGCGATGCGGTGCGTATCCCAGAACAGCACGATGACGAGGAACACGATCAAGACCAGGCCTACAAACAGGCACAGCAGTGCCAGCATGGCCAGCGCCAGATAGGACAGGAAGCGCAGCGACTCTTCTTCCATTTCCACGGCCGCCAGGGCCAGACGGGTCTGGACGATGGCGGCGAGGGTCGCTGCGACTTGGGCGACATGGTGCAAGATAGCCATATGCTGCCTTTCGCGTCAGGAGACGGCCTGCGCCGTCGGTGCTGCGTCGGTACTGCGTCGTTACTATCTAGCGGCGTGACGAGGAGAGCAACAGGCCGAACAGCACGCCGATGACGGCGCCCGCGCCCACGGCTTTCCATGGATTGTCCTGCACGTATTCATCGGTGGCCTTGGCCGCCTGCTTGGTACGTTCGAGCAAATCTTCTTCCAGCTTGATCAAGTCTTTCTTGGCCGTTTCCAGGGTGGCGATGAACTTGTCCTTGACGGCTTTGACATTCTCGCCCGTCTGATCCTTGGCGCCATCGAGCCAGCCTTCCGCTTCATTGATGACGGTTTTCAGGTCGCCGACCAGTTTGTCGCGGGCTTTGTCGGCGTCGGCGAGGATGCTGTCGCTGCTGGATTTTCCGGTATGTATCGAGCTCATGTATTACCTCATGGAAGTGAAACTGCACAGTGAAATACCAGTGTAGGCAGCTGCGGCCAGGCCTGTCTTGCGCCGCCTCAAGGGCTGCCGCGGCGCAAGGGTTTTTGCTTAGCGGAAAGCAAAGTCCAGTACCACGCCCGCAAACACCGCCGCTCCTAGCCAGTTATTATGCCGGAATGCCGCAAAACACGGCATACGCTCGCGTGCACGTATCAGGGTGTAGTGGTAAACGGCGCAGCCGGCCGCCACCAGCAAGCCCGCCACGAACCAGTAACGCAAGCCCAGGTACCAGCCGCATGCCAGCCACAGCAGCAGGAAAACGGCATAGCAGGCCATGACGATGGCCACGTCGTAGCGGCCAAAGGTGATGGCCGAGGTCTTGATGCCGATCTTCAGATCGTCGTCGCGGTCGACCATCGCGTATTCCGTATCGTAGGCCACGGCCCAGAAGACATTACCCAGCAGCAGCAGCCAGGCGACGGCGGGCACGGCATCCGTGATGGCGGCAAAGCCCATGGGGATGCCGAAGCCGAAGGCGATGCCCAGATACGCTTGCGGGATGGCAAAGAAACGCTTGAAGTAGGGGTAGGTGCCGGCGATGATGACGGCGGCCACCGACAACTGCTTGGTCAGCGCGTTGAGGGGCAGGATCAGGCAAAAGGCCAGCACGGTGAGCACGCCAGCCACGGCCAGCGCTTCCTTGCCGCTGATGCGTCCGCTGGTGATGGGACGCTCGGCCGTGCGCTTGACGAATTTGTCGATATCCTGGTCGGCGTAGTCATTGATGGCGCAGCCTGCCGAGCGCATCAGGAAAGTGCCGAGGGTAAAGATGAGCAGCAGCCGCCAGTCCGGCACGCCCTGCTGCGCCAGCCACAGCGCGCACAGGGTAGGCCACAGCAGCAATACGGTACCGATAGGCTTGTCCAGCCGTATCAGGCGGAAATACAGCGCCAGCTTGTTCATGGAAGACTCGATCTTGTTGAAGAGAAAGGTCGATTATCGCAAATAGTATGTAAATGTACTATTTTGCGCCTGGGGCGCTAGTCTTCGTCCTCGCAGAGCGGCGTAATGCCTGGCAAGTTGCAGCTGGCGATGGCTGCGCACAGGGCGTCGATGGCGGCCTTGCGCGTAAAGCTCTTGCGCCACAGCATCACCACCCGGCGCGATGGCACGGGGGCGGCGAAGGGCCGGTATTCGAGCATGCCGTCGGTGGCGTGCATATTCGCAACGGAGGCGCGCGGCAAGACCGTCAGGCCGATGCCGCTGGCCACCATGTGGCGGATGGTTTCCAGCGAGGAACCCTCAAACGTGCGCTGCATGCCATTGCCGGGCGAGGAAAAACGCGCCATTTCGGGGCACACTTCCAGTACCTGGTCGCGGAAACAGTGGCCATTGCCCAGCAGCAGCATGGTTTCCGATTTCAAGTCTTGCGCGGCGATTTTGTCGCGCGCCGTCCATGGATGCTGGCGCGGCATGGCGACGACGAACGGTTCGTCATACAGTTCCTGCATGGCCATGCCGTGGTCGGGCAGGGGCAGGGCCATGATGGCCACGTCCAGTTCGCCCTGGCGCAGCAATTCGAGCAGGCGAACCGTGAAGTTTTCCTGCAAGATCAAGGGCATCTGCGGTACCTGGTCTATCATGGCCTTGACCAGCGGCGGCAGCAGGTAGGGGCCGATCGTGTAGATCACGCCCAGGCGCAGGGGGCCGGCCAGCGGGTCCTTGTTTTGCTTGGCGAGTTCCTTGATGGCGGCCGTCTGTTCCAGCACGCGCTCGGCTTGCGCAATGATCTGCGCGCCCAGTGGCGTGACGGAGATTTCCGCGCCGCCCCGTTCGAACAGGACCACGCCCAATTCGTCTTCGAGTTTTTTGATGGCCACTGACAGGGTGGGCTGGGCAACGAAGCAAGCTTCGGCGGCATGGCCGAAGTGCTTCGCTCGCGCGACTGCAACGATATATTTCAGTTCAGTCAGTGTCATAGGTTGATTGAAACACAGGAAGTGCTTACTTGCAATGAATGAAAGGTGGCGCAAACGTGAAACTGTGGCGCCGATGGCGTATTGTAGCGGATCGCCCCCTATAATGCGGGACCGGGCAGCGAAGGGAGATGGCGATGGAATTGCACCTGCAGGCGCTGGAAGCGGCAATCAATTACTGGCGTGCCAGGCAACCGGCGCGCGGCAATGAATATGCGCTGTCGCCGTCCGTCAGCCGCCTGGCCGGCGTGTATGCGCTGATGATTTACTACCGGCAAGATCGCATCGCCGAAGAAGGGCTGGACCCGGCAGTCGTGGCCTTGATCGATGCCTGGCGCCGGGATGCCGGCGGCATCCAAGGCGATAGTCACGCCTGAGCGTGACCGTATCGTCACCCTATTTAACCCAACAAGAGATATCCATGCCTGATTTTGAAAACAAACTGTGCGGCCGTGACGAACTGCGCGCCCGCGCCGCGGCCTTGCCGAAACCGGTGGTGGTGACGAACGGCGTGTTCGACATTTTGCACCGTGGCCACGTAACGTATCTGGCACAGGCGCGTGCGCTGGGCGCCTCGCTGATCGTTGCCGTGAATACCGATGCTTCAGTGAAACGCCTGGGCAAGGGCGATGACCGTCCCCTGAATAGCTGCGAAGACCGCATGGCCGTGCTGGCTGCGCTGGAAGCGGTGAGCCTGGTCGTGCCGTTCTCTGAAGACAGCGCCCTGGAAGTGGTGCTGGACATCGAACCGGAAATCTATGCCAAGGGCGGCGACTACGACATGGCGGCCATTCCGGAAGGCAAGGCCGTGCTGGCGTATGGCGGCCAGGCCGTGGCCATCGATTTCGAGCACGACCGTTCGACCACCAAGCTGTTGACGAAAGTGCGGACGCAGCAGGGCTGAGGAAGCTCGTCAATGTTTCCATACAGATAAAAAGACGTTACTATGAGAACTGCCAGGGCTGCGACCTCGTTTCGTCAGCCCCAGCACGTTACACCGTCTGAATGCATTGCTTGTCATAGAAAATAAATGGATCATAAAACTTCTGGGGATTGGCCACTGCCCTCCGGCGCCTGGCACGTGGATGACGATGGCGCGTGGAGCATGCAGCGCAGCGCGGACGGCCAGAACGTCTCGCCCTTGGTGAGCCATGCCGATATCGGCAAGCTGATGCTCGCGCGGCGCCTGCCCGCAGCCGCCGGCGCGCCCGTGCGGCAATTTCCGCCCGAATTTTCGTTCGACCCCGCCTCGGGCGCGGCCTTGCAAGTGCCGCCCGACACGGCCGCCACGCCGCCCTGGGTGCCGCCCTACGGCGCATATCCCGTCAGCGACGTGCCGCCAGCGGGCCCGGCCGGCTTGCGCCAGGCCAGCGTGCCCCTGAAACTGGCCGACCAGCGCGCCCGCGAAGAGCATGCGCAAGCCGATGCCTCGCTGCCCATGCCGCCGCCCGGCGAATACGAATTCTTTTCCGCGCAGTTCGGTACCAGCGCGCCTGCGCTGCTGGCGCTCGACCCGCGCAAGGCCGTCTTGCACGCCTGGCTGCCCGCCTCGAAACGCTGGCTGGCGCTGGACCCTGACTATGGCAGCTTGCTGGCCGAATCGGACCTGGCCCACGGCGCCTGGCGCGCCGAGCTGGTACCTGAGTTCAACAGCGTGCTGGTCTTGCCGACCAGCCATGGCCTCGCCTGCATCCGCCCCGACGTGCCTTCGCTCACCTACGTGGTCGAGCATGTGGGCGGCGCGCCGTGCGCGGCCGCGCCCGTCTGGTTCCAGAACCGTTTGTGGGCGCCGCTGCGCGACGACGATGGCCGTATCCGCTTTGTCAACCTTGATGCGGCGCAAAAGCCGGGCAGCGATGTGCTGCTCGACGGCGTGGTCGAGCTGGGTACCGTCAGCGCGCCCGTGGCCTACAACCGCATGGCCGTGTGGCCCTGCGCCAACGGCCAGCTGCGCCTGCAATTGCAGCCGGACGGCAACGTGGCCGCTTCGTTTACGCCTTGGCCCGAAGGGCTGGTGCCGCATTTCGAATTTGGCAGCCCGTACGTGTCGCGCGACGGCGGCCTGTGGCAGCTGTGCTTCGAGCGTGGCCGCGGCACCTATGTCTACGTGAAACTGGGCGCGCAGTCCGAACGGGCCGATGCGCTGGCGCCGCGCCTGTGTTCGGGCAGCTTCAATTACCGCTTCGCCACCAAGCTGAAAACGGCGCCGTGGGAAGAGCCGGAACATGGCGACGATGGCGGCAAGAACCAGGCTGTCATGCCCTTGCTTGAGTCGGGGGCCGGCAGCAGCGTCTTTGGCGTGAAGTTTGCCACCAGCGCCGGCCTGTCGAGCGTGCTGCGTTCGAACGAGCGCCTGGCGGCCCAGCTGGTACAGGACGACGAGTTGCGCGAAACCGTGTTTCATACCTTTGCCGTCAGCGAGCCGTGGCGCGTGCGCCTGTTTGTCCATGAAGGCACCTTGTGGGCGTACCACCCGCTGCTGTCGCGCATCGATGGCTGGGCCTTGCAGGCATGAAAGCGCGCGTCCTGATCGCGGCCGGCGCCGCCTTCCTCTCCTTCGCCGTCGCCACCGCCAGCGTGCAGGCGGCCGGCATCCAGCAAGCGTTTCTCGTGCAAAACTCGGGCTGGATGGAGCCCTTTTACACGGATGAGCATTCGCAACTGAAAGCCCTGGTGGGCGCCGTGGCGCAGGCCGCGACGAGCCCGTCCGACAAGGTCTATACGCTGGCCTTCAGCCAGAGCAGCGGCGCGCACGTGTCGCCGTCGCTGCTGGGGCAAGGGCAGGGCGGCGCCGGCGTGGCGGGCCAGCTGGCCAATCTCGGCCTGGCGCGCAAGAGCGCCGGCGGCGCGCTGGCCGACACGGATTTCCAGGAAGCCGTGACAAAAACCATCACAGGGCCGTTCCAGTCCGCGTCCGGCATCGTGTGGATCTTTACGAATAACAAGAACAGCCCGAACAACGATAGCCAGACGGCCGAGCGCAACCGCGACTTTTACCGTTTGCTGCATCTGGAGCCGTCGATCACCAAGACGGTGGTGTTTCCACTGCGCATGCCCGTACAGGGCAAGCTGTACAGCGCCAAGGGCTTGATGGTGTATGCGCTGGCGTATGGCCAGCCGGCATCCGAGGCTTTGAACCGCATCCTGGCCGAAGGGCGGCTGTCGCAAGTGCTGACGCGCCCGCCCGCGCGCCTGAAACCGGTGGACCAGGATGCCGTGCGCATCGTGCCCCAGTCCGTCAAGAACAGTGCCAACGTACACGCCAGCCTGGGCCGCGACGGCCGCACCATCGTGCTCGACGTCGATGCGGCGAACCTGGTGCCGCAAGTGGTGCTGCAGGCGTCCTTGCAAAACATGTTTTTCCCGTACGTGATCGACAGCGCCAGGGTGCACGCCAGCCTGGCCGGGCAGAACGCGCCCTTGCACGTTGCGCCAGATCAAATCCGCCAGCTGCAGCCGGGCGCCAGCCAGTCCGTGCAGGTACAGTTCGCGTTGCCGATGGCGCAAATTCCGTCGCCGTGGTCGGCGCAGGCGATCGCCGCCATGGGCAAGCAGGTGATGCTGCCCATGCAGGCCCAGGTGGGCCTGTCGGAACAGCGGCTGGCGCTGGCGTCCAGCTTTGGCAAGGATTTGCAGGAATTGTTCCCGGGCGACCCGATATCCAGCATGTTTACGCCGCCCGACAGCGTGCGCGCGTCGCAGGCAACGATACCGTTGCTGGTGCGCATACAGTATCCGCTGCTGCCCGTGCTGGTGATACTGGGCGGCGTGCTGGCGCTCGTTCTGGGCTTGCTGGCGCTGGGCCTGGTCGGTACGCGCGCCACGCGCTACAAGGTGCTGGCCGACGGCGTGCAGCGGCAAGTGTTATTAAAACCGTTCAAGAGCGTGCAGATCCGCGATGATGACGGCCGCGACATTGGCGAACTCAAACGGGGCCTCGGCAAGCCGGCTGTCGTGCGCGTGGCCGAAGGCCATACCTTGACCCTGGCCTGAACACAGATTCCTTAAAAATTCCTTCCATTTTTTAACAGAGGCATACCATGGCGCAAGACACTCCAAAAGACAACGCAGGTTTTACCTTGCCGGCCCCGGTAACGGCTCCGGCGTCGGCGCCGCCGGCCACGGACGCACCTGCGGCCAGCGCAGCTACCACCACGGCCACCACGGAACCGGCGCCCGCGTTCGATGCGGCCGGGACGACCGATACCTCGTCGCGCGACACCCTGGTCGGCGGCGTGGTGCTGTTGCTGCTGTTTATCGCCTTTTTCTTTGCCAAGAATGCCTATGCGAATGGCCTGGTGGCCAAGCGCGTGCCGCCGAACAAGGCCAATGCCTCGGGCTGGTGGCTGTTCATCTTCCTGGCCAGCCTGGCGACCGGTGTCGTGCTGGCCGCCGTGAACGCGCATAAATTCCTTGCGCCTCTGTTCATGGGACCGCTGGTGCTGGTGGGCCTGGTTGCCCTGTTGCTGACATTTACCTCCAGCCGCCGCTAAGAACACGCCGTTGCACGCATCATCGAAGGAATCACCATGGCAGAGAACCTGAACCAAACCATCACCGGCGGCGCCAGCGAGCGCAAGCAGGACAAGATCATCGAACTGCGCCCGACCCTGTTCATCGGTATCGGCGGCACGGGCATGCAGGTGCTGATGCGCGTGCGCCGGCGCATCCTCAACACCTTGTGGGGCGGCGCGGGCAACCGCACGCGCATCGAGGGGCTGGCCGACTTTCCCATCGCGCAATTTATCCATTTCGACCTCGACAATGGCGCCGTGATCGAAAGCGGCGAGTCGCAGGCGAAGGACTTGCAGTTCGACCAGGTGAAGTTCACGGACGACGACAAGGTGGTCGAATCGTTCGACATGGACAAGTACAGCCGCGATGAAGACTCCCTGGAGAAGTATCCGCACATCAAGGAATGGCTGCCGCTGACGCCGCAGCGCATCCGCGAACTGCGTTTCGACATGAGCAGCGGCGCCGGCCAGATCCGCGCCGTCTCGCGCCTGTATTTCTTCGACAAGTATGCCAAGATCCGCGACAAGATCCGTTTGAAACTGAAAGCCCTGAAAGCGGGCCTGTCGCACGAGCGCCAGCTGGCCGAACTGGGTTTGCGCATGGAAACGAACCGTTTCCGTATCGTCATCGTCGGCTCCGTGGCGGGCGGCACGGGTTCCGGTTCCTTCCTCGACATGGGCTTGCTGGCGCGCTGGCTGGCGCGCAGCGAAGTGGGCGCGGCCGACGTCGAGCTGATGCTGTTCTTGCCGACCGGCTACACCAAGGCCAACAAGGACCGGGTCGAAGCCAACGGCTACGCGGCGCTGATGGAACTGGAATCGGCCATGATGGGCAACAAGGGCTATGTGGGCCGCTGGGATGCGTATGACCGCCCGGAACTGACGCGCGAGCCGTACAGCGAGGTTTACCTGATCGATTCGGGCAACCTGGCGCAGCAGCACACCAAGGATGTCAGCGACGTCTACCATATGGTGGCCGATTCGCTGTTCGAGGATTTCGCCTCGGCCGACTTCGCGCGCGCCAAGCGTTCGATCGCCGTCAACCAGGCGCAGCACAAGAACTCGCTGTACAACGCTCCCGTGCCGCAAGACCGTTTCGGCGACATGCGCCTGTATTTCTCGAAGCGCTTTTCCTCGTTCGGCATGGCCGTGCTCGATACGCGCCAGGAAGCGGCGCGCGACGAGCGGGCCCACCGCTGGGCCGGCGCCATGCTGCAGGCATTCTTTGGTGTGGGCGGCACGGATGCGGGCGCCAACCGGGCCACGGATACGCAACGCGATAATTTCCTCGCCGCTAATATGTTCCTGAAGGGCACGCCGTTCAGCGATTTCCCCGAGTTTTCCGACAAGAGCATCGAACTGAAGCGCTCCAGCGGCGACTTCATCGATTTCCGCGTCGTCGACGAATTGCTGGAAGACCGCCATGGCCACTTGCTGGCCGGCGTGGAAAACCGCGTCAATACGCGCATCAACGATATCCGCACGGGTTTCGACCGCAGCGAATGGCCGGCGCAGGTGCGCGACGCCATGAAGCACCTGGAACGCGACGCCGTGCGCGACCAGGATTCCACGGCCGACACGACGGAAGACCGCATCAGCAAGCGCCGCCGCGAAGTGCTGGAAGATGTCAAGAAAGTCGTGCGCGACCAGCTGTATGGCTACCTGGACAACAAGGAATTTGGCGGCCTCGAATACGTGCTGTCGCTGGTGGAACAGATCAAGGACCGTATCGAGGCGCCGGGCAGCGGCTTGACGGCGCAGATCGGCAACAATGCCGAGCGTTACCGTGAAATCAAGGAAGCCGTGCGCTCGCGCGAATACGAGCGCCTGCTGAACAACCTGGAGCAGACGCGCAGCACCTTCGGCTTCCTCAGCAATGGCGAAAAGCAGGCGGGCGTGGTGATGGACCATCTGCGCACGGAAATGGCGAATGCCCTGAAATTCCATTTGCGCGCCAAGGCGGCGGACGAGTCCGTGCTGCTGCTGGGCGAACTGTCGCGCTGGCTGGGCAACCGGGTCGGCGTCGATGCGCAAGGCCGCGCGCAGTGGAATGGCCTTGTGGGCGAGCTGCAAACGGGCCGCGAAGGCGTGCTGGCCATGCTGGCGGAATTGAAGACGGCCAATACCATCCTGCAAAAGGACCTGGACAAGGAACACGCGACCCTGATCGTCATTCCCGTCACGGAAAAAGACATCGCGCTGCCATCGGCGGCCACCTTGCGCCAGTGGGCCGATGAAGCGTTCAAGGACATGGGCGGCTCGAAAGCGCTGTTCCCCATGCTGGGCGAACCGGCGCAGCGGGGCTTGATCCTGGCCAAGGTCACGCGCATGGCCGAGAACATGATTGCCACGGCTGGCCTGGCCGAAGGGGCGACGAGTACGCCCGACCCGCTGTTCGACGCGCTGGAACAGATGGATGTGTCCGAACGCCTGGACCGTTTCCGCAAGCTGCTGGCCTGCTCCATGCCGTGGATCGACGCCAACATGGCGGGCGACTTCACGGTCGTGTCGGACCAGTTCAAGTGCGTGATCGGCGTGGCCAACGCGGCCGCCTTCAAGGCGAAGTTCGGCGCCGAGCTCGAATCGTGCGTGCCGACCCAGGTGGGCATCACGGTGAGCCAGCTGGAAATCGTCGAGACGGGCATCCGCGGGCGCGCCGTCTGCTATTGCGAACTGGCCGGCGTGCCGATGACGGTGCTGCGCGGCCTGGAAGGCTGGCGCACCAGTTACCGCAAGGAAGGCGACAACGACAAGGCGCCGACCCACACGCACATCGATCCGACGCAATTCACGCACCCGATCGCGCCGAACACGGACGAGATGAAGCGTCTGGCGGAAGACTTCGGCGAATTCCTGCAAGCGATCATGCTGGGCGTGCTGACACGCCACACGGGCCGGGTCGTGCCGCCGGGCCAGTACCAGTTTGCCGTCGAACCGGGCGATTTGCGCCGCATCGGCAATGAACGGGCCATCCGCCAGAACGGCATGCCTGCCTCGTACGAGAAAAATATCGCCCTGCGCATCGAAGAAAAATTGACGGCGCTTGATGCCGTGCAGACGGCGGCCATGGCCGCGCTGGCAAAATACTACGAGCGGGGCGTGTATGCGCCCAAGTTGGTGGCGCAAGCCGATGGCTCGCAGCTGCCGTACATCGGCTTTGGCAGCGCCATTTCCGCCGAAGTGGGCGCGCGCCTGCGCGAGTCGGCGCGCCGCAAGGGCATGTCCAGCGACGAGCTCGACCACACGGTGCAAGCCTTGCTGGGACGCCTGAAGGAGTGGGCGAACGTCATCGGCGACTCCGACAGCGATGCCTACGACTGGGAAGTGCGCGAGCCGGAAGCGGACGGCCAGCCCCGCCTGAAATATGCGATCAAGGCGGAAATGCTGGAAGCGGGGCGCCTCGAGCAATTGCTGCGCCCGGCAGGTGCGGCCGCTGCCCCTGCGGCAACCGCGTTCGGCATGCCGCCACCGCTGGGCGGCATGCCGCCGCCGCTGGTGGAATACCAGTATTTCCTGGGTATAAACGGCCAGCAGCAGGGACCGTTCACGGCCCAGCAGATCGTGCAGTACGTGCAGGCAGGGCAAGTCGCACCAAGCACCACCAAGGTGTGGCGCGCCGGCTTGCCGGCCTGGGTCGACCTGGCCCAGTTCCCCGAACTGGCGCCTTTGTTCCTCGGCGCGCCGCCACCGTTGATGCCGCCGCCTCTGTGAACGCTGGAATGACGTTGGAATGAAGGATTAGTTTTGGATATCTGCAACAAATGCAAGACGGGCCTGTGGACCGTTGTCAGCCATTGCCCGTACTGTGGTCACGCGGTGGCTGGCGCTGTCCGGGCAGCTGCGGCCGTGCCGCCGCCGCTGCCTGGGCCAGCGCCGGTACCAGCGCCCCCGCCGGTAGCGCCCAAGCCGCCGCCCGTGCCCGTGCCTGTGGCGCCTGTGCCGACGCCGAAACCGCCGCCGGTGCCGGTGTCCGCGCCGGCTGCCGTACCGCCGCCAGCGCAGCCGAAGCCGGCCCAGCCGAAAGCCGTGCCAAAGCCCGTGCCGGCAGCTCCACCTGCGTCAACCGAAGCACCGCCACCGCCACGCAAGTGGCTGCGCTGGCTGGGCGGTATTGCCGTGCTGGCAGCCGTCATCGTCTACATGAATGGCAAGCCGGGCGGAAAGAATGAGTCGGCCTGCAATGACGCCATCGACAGTGGCTTGCAACTGGTGGCGAATGGCAGCCTGGACGGCGCCCGCCAGAAGCTGGCGACGGCGAAGAATGTGTGTACGGGCAAGTCCAGCGCCAAGGCGGACGACTTGCAGGTGGCCATCGGCAAGGCGGGCGCCGCATCGGGCAGCTGCCAGCGGGGCGTGCGCGGCATTGAGCGCAACATTGATGGCCATCAATTGCAAAGCGCGGCCAGGGGCATTGCCGCGCTCGACGCCGATTGCGCGGGCGCTGCCAGCGTGGATTCCCTGCGCAAACAGCTGGCGCGCCAGCAGGCGGCAGCCGCGTCCGTGCTGGTGGGAGTGCGCCAGGCGCTGGACGGCAAGGATGCGACGGCGGCAAGGAATGGCATCGCCAGGCTGGAAGCGATCGACCGCGAAGCGCTGGAATTGCCGCAGTTGAAGGCCGACGTGCAGGCGCTGTCGGCGCCCGCGGAGCCTGCCCCGGCGCCGGTGGAAACGGCACCGGCCCGCGCCGTGCCAGCGGAACCTGCGCCCGCGCGCGCGGTCGAACGTTCAGCGGTGGCCGAACGCCGTCCGCCGGAAACGTCGCCCGTCGATAGCGGCGCGGCCATGCGCAACGAGATGGCGCAATCGTTCTTGCGCGATGCCGAGCGTTCTTTGCTGGAAGGGAAGTTCGATGCGGCCAAGACGTATCTGGAAAGCGCGCGCCGCGTCGATCCGGGCAATGCGCGCATCGACAATCTGTCGCGCCGCATCCGCGAGCGCGAACGGCAAGTGTTGCAGACGGAAACAACGATCAATTAGCTATCTGGGGAATCACCATGCTGAACCACACCACCTTGCGCGCAGCCGCTGCGCTGACCATTGCGGCCATGCTGACCGGCTGCGCCACGGCGCCGATGAACCCGAACGGCGTGCGCCAGGACAGTTCCTATCCGCAGGGTGGAAGCCAGGCGGCCACGGATGAGGACCCGTGCAGCATGGGCGCGACGGCGGCTGCTGGCGCGGCCGTGGGAGCGCTGCTGGGCGCGCTGGCGGGCGGCAAGAATAGCGCGCTGAAGGGCGCGGCCATCGGCGGCGGCCTGGCGGCGGCCGGTTGCCTGGCCATCAATGTCAATTCGCGCCAGACCAAGACGGCGGCGCAGGCGGACCGCGACTACATCCGCACGCGCGGCGCGCTGCCGCGCGAACCGCAAGTGGTGTCGTACACGCCGCAGCTGAGCGCATCGACAGTCAAGCGCGGCCAGCCGTTCAAGGTTAATTCGGTGGTGGAGTTGGTCAACGGCAGCGCGCAAAGCGTCAACGACGTGCGCGAAGAGCTGGTGGTGCTCGACCCGCAAGGCCAGCCATTCAAGTCCGGCTCGAAAGCCCTGGCCAGCAACAACAAGTCGGGCGGGCGCTTTGAAAACTCGTTCGAGCTGACCTTGCCGGCCGGCGTGTCGCAGGGCGTGTATGGCGTCAAGACGAATCTGTACGTGAACGGCAAGCTGGCCGCCACGCGCGACCTGCGCACGCAGCTGGTAATGCTGGATGTGGATACGGGCGTTGACGCGCAGCTGGCGCTGCGCTGATTGCCGTATGCAAACGCGTAGGTCGGATTAGCGGGGTAAAGCCCCGCGTAGTCCGACAACGCCACTAACGCCAACAATGTTGTCGGATTACGGCCCCTTGGGCCTAATCCGGCCTACGCGCCGCCCTGGTAGCCATGCTGGCGCCAGGCTTCGTAGACGACGACGGCCACCGTATTCGACAGATTCAAGCTGCGGTTGTCCGGGCGCATCGGCAGGCGGATACGTTGTTCGGCCGGAAAGCCGTCGCGCAGGGCCGGGTCCAGGCCTTTCGTCTCGGAACCAAACACGAACACGTCGCCCGGCAAGAAGGCCACGTCGCCGAACGGGCGCGAGCCGCGCGTCGTCATGGCGAACATGCGGGCCGGGTCGGGCTGGGTGTCGGCCAGGAACGCTGCCCAGTTCTTGTGCACCTTCATCTTGGCGTAATCGTGGTAATCGAGGCCGGCGCGTTTCATCTTGGCATCGTCGAGCGGAAAGCCCAGCGGTTCGACCAGGTGCAGCTGCGCGCCCGTGTTCGCGCACAGGCGGATGACGTTGCCCGTATTGGGCGGGATTTCAGGTTCTACCAAAACAACGTGAAACAAAATGCTCTCCTTGGGTCTGTCTGTATCTAATATATAGCGAATTCAATGCGGCGGTGTGCGCGCCACCACCAGTATGCTGACCCTGGCCGCGCCTTCGCTCTTGCAGGCGGCGGCCAGCGCGTTGACGGTGTGGCCGCTGCTCATCACGTCGTCGACGATGCCCACATGGCATCCTTGCAATAATGGCGCGTGTTCCGGCGCGATGGCGAACGCGTGCGCCAGGTTGGCTTGCCGTTCCTGCGGCGCCACGCCGCTTTGCGCCCGGGTTTCGCGCACCCGCAGCGCCAGGCGGGGCTGTAAATGCACGTGCAGCAGGCGCGCCAGCGGGCGGGCAATTTCCAGCGCCTGGTTAAAGCCCCGTTCGGCCAGTCGGGCCGGGCCCAGCGGCACCGGGCACAGCAACTGCGGCGCCTCCCAATTCGGATGTTGCTGAATGGCAACACGCAGCAATTCTGCCAACAGGGGCGCCAGCGCCAGGCGCGCGCCGAATTTCAGCTGCAGCAGCAACTGGTCGACGGGCGCCGCATAATCAAACGCCGTGACGGTGGCGTCATACGCGGGCCGCTGGCGCAAACAGCGTCCGCACAGCGTTGCCACATCGTCGAGCGGATTGGCGCACTGGCGGCAGCGGTGCCGCAGCAGTCCCAGGTACTGTGCGCGGCAGGGGGGGCACAGCACTTCCGGGCAGCCGATGCCGCACAGCGCGCACTGGGCCGGCAGCAAGGTGGCGCCCAGCCACAGCCGCAGCGCCTGCCACGCGGCATCAAGGCGGTGCTGGGTGGCGGTCCGCATCGCGATGGCGTCGTTCCATGTACACTGCCGACATTATCTCACCTCACCCGATTCAACATGCCAGTTCCCACCAGTCCGCCCAAAATGAGTGCGCCCATCGATGCGGTGCAAGTACGCGATTTCTTTTCCCGTCCGGCGCGCATCGCGCCATCGGACTTCCTGCGCCGCGAAGTGTCGGCACGCATGCACGAGCGCCTGGAGCTGGTGAAAATCACGCCGCACCGTGTGCTTGACGCCGGCTGCGGCCCCGGTGCGGACCTAGCGCAGTTGCAAAAGGATTATCCCGCAGCGCAGATTATCGGTCTCGATGCAGCGCAAGCGATGATGCAGGCGGCGCGCGCGCCCGCGTCGAAACTGGCCAGCCTGAACCAGTTCCTCAGCAAACTGCTGCCGGCCAAGGCGGGCGTGGATCTGCTGTGCGGCGACCTCGGCGACTTGCCGCTGGCGCAGGGCAGCATCGACCTCGTGTGGTCCAACCTGGCGCTGCACTGGCATGCCCAGCCCGACCGCGTGTTTGCCGAATGGCGGCGCGCGCTGCGCCTCGATGGCTTGCTGATGTTTTCCTGTTTCGGTCCCGACACCTTCCGCGAAGTGCGCGACGCCTTTGCCGAGGCCGATTTATATCCGCACGCCTTGCCCTTTGTCGACATGCACGACTTTGGCGACATGCTGGTCGAGACGGGTTTTTCCACGCCCGTGCTGGACATGGAGATCATCACCGTTACCTACGATACGGCGGAAAAACTGCTGGCGGACGTGCGCGCCTTCGGCGGCAATCCGCTGACCACGCGCCGGCGCGGCCTGATGGGCAAGGCGGCCTGGCAGCGCATGCTGGCCGCGCTGGAAAAGATGCGCCGTCCCGACGGCAAGCTGGGCCTGAGTTTCGAGGTGATCTATGGCCACGCCTTCCGTCCCGCGCCGCGCGTGACGCGCAATGGCGAGGCGATCATCCGCTTTGATTTGCCGAGAAAGCCCAAATAAAAGGCTAAAGAAACCGACACTTGGTCGCATTCGCGCATGGATGCAGCAGCAAGCGTTGCAAAGCGCGCGGCGGCCAGGAGAAGGGCGCGCACAAAGCCGATTATTGCTTGATGGATTCAAGTTTACTTGATTATAATCGTTGATTGTTTGTCAGCTTGCTAAGTAGAAAAAACAAGGGCTGCATACAAAATAAAAAAAACAAAGCAAGACTAATTCGAAGTTACTGCATTAGTATAGTAACCATCTTCCACACAAGGCCATTTCAGTGTGGAGAAGAAAAACAGGGTTCCAGCATGGTTGCGCGCCGCCGTTTTTGCTGCGGCAGCCAGCATGGAATTCGCTGGTGCTTGACGCACATGGCCGTATTCTGGCCGTGTTGCTTTCATGGAGGAGCGGCAGCGGTCCAGTACGGAGAAGTCCGCAGCCGTTTAAAATATCATTATTTTTGGGTGGTTGGGGAAAACATGACACATGCAAAGCGACTTCAATCGTTGCTGCTCGGGCTGTCTTTGACAGCGTTTGGCATCGGGCGATGGGCCACGGCGGCACCGGCTGCCGGCACCTATCCCGGCACCGGCGGTCCCGTGCCGTTCGAAATGAATCTGCAACCGCCGGCGACACAGATCGCCCATGAAATCTACGATTTGCACACCCTGATGATGATCATCTGCCTGGTGATCTTCGTAGCCGTGTTCGGCGTCATGTTTTATTCCATCTTCAAGCACCGCAAGTCCCTGGGCCACAAGCCGGCCACTTTCCACGAAAGCACCACCGTCGAGATCGCCTGGACCGTCGTGCCTTTCCTGATCGTCATCGGCATGGCCCTGCCTGCCACGCGCACCGTCGTCGGCATGAAGGACACTTCGAACGCCGACATCACCATCAAGGCCACCGGGATGCAGTGGAAATGGGGCTATGACTACCTGAAAGGCGAGGGCGAAGGCATTTCCTTCCTCTCCAACCTGGCCACGCCGCGCTCGCAAGTAGGCGCGCCAGGCGTGCCGCCGACGGAAAAGCGGGGCGAAAACTACCTGATCGAGGTCGATAACGAAGTTGTCGTGCCGGTCAACAAGAAGATCCGCGTGGTGCTGACGGCCAACGACGTCATCCACGCCTGGTCCGTACCCGCCTTCGGCGTCAAGCAGGATGCGATTCCCGGCTTCGTGCGCGACACCTGGTTCAAGGCCGACCATATCGGCACCTTCCGCGGCAATTGCGCCGAACTGTGCGGCAAGGAACATGCATTCATGCCCATCGTCGTCAAGGTCGTCTCGGCCGATGACTACAAGGCCTGGGTTGATGTAAAACAAAAGGAAATGGCGGCATTGGCTGATGATCCAAGCAAGGTGTGGACCATCGACGAGTTGAAGGTCAAGGGCGAGAAAGTGTATGCGGCCAACTGCGTGGTCTGCCACCAGGCGACAGGCAAGGGCGTGCCAGGTGCATTTGCGCCGCTGGACGGCTCGGCCGTGGTGAACGGTCCGAAAGCGGAACAGATCCATGTCTTGCTGAACGGGCAAAAGAGCGGCAAGTATCCGGCGGAAATGCCAGCCTGGAAACAGCTGTCCGACACGGAAATTGCCGCAGTGATCACTTACACGCGCAATACCTGGTCGAACAAGGCCGAAGAGAACATCGTTCAACCAGCCGAAATCGTGGCTGCACGCAAGTAATTAGGAGTCGCATATGAGTACTAGCACGAGCACTAGCACCTTGGACCACGCCGGTCACGATCACGACCATGCCCACGATCATCCCACTGGCTACCGCCGCTGGCTGTTTGCCACCAACCACAAGGATATCGGTACTTTGTACCTGTGGTTCTCGTTCATCATGCTGCTGTCGGGCGGCGTGCTGGCCCTGATGATCAGGACGGAACTGTTTCACCCAGGCTTGCAATTCTTTCACCCGGAATTTTTCAATCAACTGACCACCATGCACGGCCTGGTGATGGTGTTTGGCGCCATCATGCCGGCCTTCGTCGGCTACGCCAACTGGATGATCCCGCTGCAAGTGGGCGCGTCCGACATGGCCTTTGCCCGCATGAACAACTTCTCGTTCTGGCTGCTGCCGCCGGCCGCCATCCTGCTGGCCACGTCCTTCCTCGTGCCGGGCGGCGCCACGGCTGCCGGCTGGACCCTGTATGCGCCGCTGTCGACGCAGATGGGCCCCGGCATGGACATGGCCATTTTTGCCATGCACCTGATGGGCGCCTCGTCCATCATGGGTTCGATCAACATCATCGTCACCATCCTGAACATGCGCGCACCGGGCATGACCCTGATGAAAATGCCGATGTTCTGCTGGACCTGGCTGATTACCGCCTATCTGTTGATCGCCGTCATGCCCGTGCTGGCCGGCGCCATCACCATGACCCTGACGGACCGCCATTTCGGCACCTCCTTCTTTAACGCGGCAGGCGGCGGCGATCCCGTCATGTACCAGCACATCTTCTGGTTCTTCGGCCATCCCGAGGTCTACATCATGATTCTGCCGGCCTTCGGCATCGTCTCGCAGATCCTGCCCGCGTTTGCCCGCAAGCCCCTGTTCGGCTACGCATCGATGGTCTACGCTACCGCTTCCATCGCGATTCTGTCGTTTATCGTCTGGGCGCACCACATGTTTACCACCGGCATGCCGGTGACCAGCCAGCTGTTCTTCATGTACGCGACCATGCTGATCGCCGTGCCGACGGGCGTGAAAGTGTTCAACTGGATCGCCACGATGTGGAAAGGTTCCATGACGTTCGAAACGCCGATGCTGTTCTCGGTCGGCTTCATCTTCGTCTTCACCATGGGTGGCTTCACGGGCCTGATCCTGGCCGTCACGCCGATCGACATCCAGCTGCAGGATACCTATTATGTGGTGGCGCATTTCCACTACGTGCTGGTGGCCGGTTCGCTGTTTGCCCTGTTTGCCGGCTTC
The DNA here is from genome assembly GCF_021165895.1 of Janthinobacterium sp. PLB04. Taxonomy (NCBI): domain Bacteria; kingdom Pseudomonadati; phylum Pseudomonadota; class Betaproteobacteria; order Burkholderiales; family Oxalobacteraceae; genus Janthinobacterium; species Janthinobacterium sp. PLB04. The sequence goes on from NZ_CP088968.1 coordinate 1,231,158, forward strand.
TACTACTGGTCGCCGAAATGGACGGGCCACATGTACAACGAGACGCGCGGCAAGATCCACTTCTGGCTGTCCCTGATCACGTTCAACGTGACCTTCTTCCCGATGCACTTCCTGGGCCTGGCCGGCATGCCGCGCCGCTACGCCGACTATCCGGCGCAGTTCACCGACTTCAACATGATCGCCTCGATCGGCGGCTTCGGTTTTGGCCTGATGCAGGTGTACTTCCTGTTCTTCGTGGTCTTGCCGACCATCCGCGGCGGCAAGGCTGCGCCAGCGAAACCATGGGAAGGCGCGGAAGGCCTGGAATGGACCGTGCCGAGCCCGGCGCCTTTCCACACGTTTGAAACGCCGCCGACAGTGAAATAAGGTATCCCGGGCCGGCGTGTTCCGCGGCCCGTCTTGAATAAAGTGCCTGTCATGACCGAACGTAAAAAACCGAACAACCTGCGTACCGGGCTGATACTGGGGGCCCTGGCGGCCTTCTTCTTCCTGTCCGTATTCGTCAAGCGCATGTGGCTCTGACGTGACGACGCCCGACCAACAGGAAACACGCGGCCTGAACCGCAAGATGCTGGGCAAGCTGCTCGTCATTGCCGTGCTGATGTTCGGCTTTGGCTATGCCCTGATTCCCGTCTACAAGCAGATTTGCGAAGTGATGGGCATCAACGTGCTGACGCAAAAAGATGGCACGGTAGCCTACGACAACAATACGCAGGTCGACACGACGCGCAGCATCACCGTCGAGTTCGACGGCAATGCGCAGGGGCCATGGCGCTTCCGCCCGACGGTGTCGAGCATGCAGGTGCATCCGGGCGAACTGGTGACCGTCATGTATGAAGTGGTCAACACGCAAAACCGCGTCGTCAACGCGCAAGCCATCCCCAGTTACGCGCCGCAGAGCGCCACGCCGCATTTCAAGAAGGTCGAGTGCTTCTGTTTCAAGCAGCAGACCTTGAAACCGAAGGAAGCGCGGCAGATGCCGGTGGTGTTCTTCCTCGATCCGGCCCTGCCGAAAGAGGTGAAAACCATCACCCTGTCGTACACGTTTTTCGAGATAGCCGGTCTGAGCCAGGCTCAGACGCCGGCCGTCCAATAGGAGAGTGGCATGGGCGAATCCAAGCAGCCTGAAAAAGCGTCGTTCCTGTATTCGCTGCGGGCCGTCGTGTGGTCATTCACGGGACTGCGCCGCAAGAGCGATTTCGACACGGATTCGGCCAAGCTCAACCCCGTGCACATCGTTATCGCCGGTTTCCTGGTGGTGGCTTGCCTGATCGGCATATTGATTTCGATTGTCAAATTCGTCGTTTTATAAATTATAAAAAACCACCCTATAAGTTTTTGAGGAGATGATGATGAGTTCCAACCACGCCGCCGTACCTTATTATTTTGTGCCCGGCCCGTCGCGCTGGCCCATGCTGGGCGGCGCCAGCCTGCTGCTGACCATGATCGGCGCCTCGGCCTGGGTCAACGACGTTTCCTGGGGCCCGTACCTGAATTACCTGGGCCTGGCCGGCATCCTGCTGGTGCTGTATTTCTGGTTCGGCGACGCCATCAGCGAATCGGAACAGGGCCTGTACAGCGAGCGCATCGACCACTCCTTCCGCTGGAGCATGAGCTGGTTCATCTTTTCGGAAGTCATGTTCTTCGCCGCCTTCTTCGGCGCCCTGTTCTACGCGCGCAGCATCTCCATGCCGTGGCTGGCCGACCTTGACCACAAGGTGATCTGGCCCGATTTCGCCGCCCACTGGGGCAATACGGGGCCAGCCGGCACGGTGCAGGAATTCACCACCATGACGCCGTTCTGGATTCCGACCATCAACACGGCCTTGCTGCTGCTGTCGGGCGTGACCCTGACCATTTCGCACCATGCGCTGCGCGCCGGCCATCGCGGCATGACGGCCCTGTTCCTGTTTGCCACGATCTTGCTGGGCGCCATCTTCATGGGCTTCCAGGTGTATGAATACATCCACGCTTACAGCGAACTGAACTTGAAATTGACGTCGGGCATCTACGGCGCCACCTTCTTCATGCTGACGGGTTTCCACGGCTTCCACGTGACCCTGGGCGCCATCATGCTGTCCGTCATCCTGTACCGCGTGCTGAAAGGCCACTTCACGCCCGAGCACCACTTCGGCTTCGAAGGCGCCGCCTGGTATTGGCACTTTGTCGACGTCGTCTGGCTGGGCCTGTACGTGGTCGTGTATTGGTTATAATGGCGGGGCAGGGCGCGCGTTGTTGAGGGGCGCGCCGGCACCATAAAAAAAGCCGTACCGGGACATCCTGGGTACGGCTTTTTTCTTAGTCTGAAGAATTTGCCAATCAGGCAAGAAGCTTAGTGTATGCCCGTCGGCTGGATATAGCCGAGCTTGTGCGCCAGCAGGATCAGCAAAAACAGGGTGATCGACAAGCCCACGCGCAGGGCCAGCGCTTGTACGGTGCGGTTGCTCTTGCCCTTGTCGCGCATGAGGAAGAACAGGGCCGAGCCCAGGCTGCCCAGAATCAGGATGAAGGCAATGGCAACGAGGATTTTCATGGATGGTAGCGCCTGGCTTGAGGAGGTTTCATTGTAATGCGTATCCGCTTCCATTTTAGATGGATTCCATTTGTTGTAATGCTGCTACTGGTGGCCCTGGGGTGCTCTTTGGCGCAATGGCAGCAGCGCCGTGGCGACGAGAAAGTCGGCCGCGCCGCCCGGCTCGAGGCGGGCAACCAGGCCGCACCGCTGGCATTGACGGCCGCGCCCCTGCTGCCGGCCGATGCGCAAGCGATCGAATACCGCCGGATCACCGTCACGGGCCATTTCGTGCCCGCCTGGACCGTGTACCTGGACAACCGCCCCTACAAGGGCCAGGCCGGTTTTCACGTGCTCACGCCATTCCAGATCGACGGTTCTGCCATGCACGTGCTGGTGGCGCAGGGCTGGTTGCCGCGCAACAATGCCGAGCGCACGCGCATTCCTGATTACGCCACGCCGGCCGGCACGGTGACGATTTCCGGCATCGCGCGGCTGAACGCGGGCCATGTGATGGAACTGGGCACGGCACCGGCCCTGGCGCCGCACGCCATCGTGCAAAATGCCGATATCGCCCAGCTGGCCCAGGCGAGCGGCCTGGCCTTGCAGCCATTTATTCTCGAACAAACGGCTGATTCAGTGGATCCTTCAGCGACGGCGCCAGCATCCGGCCAGCTTCCCGTGCGCGACTGGCCGGCGCCCGACCTGGGCGCCGACAAGCACCGCGGCTATGCATTCCAGTGGTATGCACTGGCACTGATGGCCTTTCTATTTTTTGTCTTTACAGGATTTCGACGTGCAAACAAACAGCCCTGACACAACGCAAGACAGCACCAATAAACAGGCACAAAATACGGGACGGTGGAAATTGCTGGCTGTCGTTGCCGTGTGCGCGTTTCCCATCATCGCCTCGTATTTCACGTATTACATCATCAAGCCCACGGGCCGCAACAATTACGGCGCCCTCATCGACCCGCGTTTGCATCCGATACCGGAAGCGCAATTGCAGGTGACGGAACTGGACGGCAAGGCGGCCCCGCTGGCGCAATTCAAGGGCAAGTGGGTGCTGCTGCAAACGGGACCATCCGATTGCCAGGAAGCATGCAAGAAGCAATTGTTTGACATGCAACAACTGCGCCTCATGCAGGGCAAGGAACGCGAACGCCTGGAACGGGTCTGGCTGGTGACGGATGCCCAGCCGCTCGACACCCTGGTGATGCGCGAATTCGACGGCACCAGCATGCTGCGCGTCAATAGCGACGCCTTGAAAGCGTGGCTGCCCGTGGAGCCGGGCGGCAAGACCAGCGACCATTTTTATTTGATCGATCCGCTGGGTAATCTGATGATGCGCTTCCCGAAAGACGCGGACCCGAACAAGATCAAGAAAGACATCGCCAAGCTGCTCAAAGCTTCGGCGATCGGTTGAGGAGTCTGCATGCCGACGATGCATCTCTCCGCGCTGGCACAGCTGGGCTTGACGGGTCTGCTGGTGGCGCTGCTGCCGCTGACCATGGTCTGGGTGTCCGCGGACGCCAATAAATACCGCAAGCTCGTATGGATCGCCGTCTTCCTGACGGTCGACCTGATCATGTTTGGCGGTTTTACGCGCCTGTCCGATTCCGGCCTGGGCTGCCCGGACTGGCCAGGCTGCTATGGCTCGGCCAATCCTTTCCTCGCGCACGAGCACATCGTGGCGGCGGAAACCCTGATGCCGACGGGGCCCGTCACGGTGGTCAAGGCATGGATTGAAATGACGCACCGCTACCTGGCCATGGCCATCGGCGTCTTGATCGTGGCGATGATGGTGCAGGCGTGGCGCCAGTGGAAGAAAAGCAAACGCGAGGAATTCGCCCCCGCGCTGCCGACGGCGCTGTTTTTGTTCGTCTGCCTGCAGGGCGCGTTCGGCGCCTGGACCGTCACACTGAAGCTGCAACCGGTGATCGTCACCATCCACTTGCTGCTGGGCATGGGCTTGCTGGCCATGCTGACGTGGCTGGGCGGACGCCAGGATCATGCCGTCAAACCTGTGCTGCGCGCCGATGCGGACGCTGCCGTGCTGCGCCCCGTGCGCGCGCTGGCGATTTTTTCGCTGGTGCTGTTGACCGTGCAGATCGCGCTGGGCGGCTGGGTGAGCACCAACTACGCCACGCTGGCCTGCACGGATTTCCCCCTGTGCGGCGGCAAGGTGATTCCGGAGATGGATTTCGAGCATGGTTTTCATCTGTGGCGCGAGCTGGGCAAGACGGCCGCCGGTCATTATCTGCCGTTTTCCGCACTGACGGCCATCCACTGGGTGCACCGCAATTTCGCCTTCATCGTGCTCGCTGGCATCGGCTACACGGTGTTTCGCGCGTGGAAGCTGCCGTCCTTGCGCGGCACGGCCCGCTGGGTGGCGCTGGTGCTGGCACTGCAGGCGGCCACGGGCCTGGCGACCATCTACCTGAGCTGGCCATTGTCGATTGCCGTCATGCATAACGGCGGGGCGGCGCTGCTCGTCTTATTGCTGACCATGTTAAACTACAAGGCTAAATTCCAACTCGATGTAGCGCGGAAATCTGCTTCCGCCGCCGCGCCAGTGCCCTCGGCACCAGCCAGTCCTTCCCGTATCGCATAAATGACTACTCAGACCATCAGCCGTAAACCATCCCCCCGCATCGCCCAGTATTGGGCGCTGACCAAGCCCCGCGTGACGCAACTGGCCGTGTTTTGCGCCGTCATCGGCATGTTCCTGGCCAGCGAGGAGTTGCCTGATTGGCATGCGGTGGTGTTCGGCACCATCGGCATCTGGCTGCTGGCGGGCGCCGCGTTTGCCGTCAATTGCCTGGCCGAGCGCGAAATCGACGCGCGCATGGCCCGCACGGCGCGCCGCCCGATGGCCATGGGCGACATCACGGTGAAACAGACGGTGGTATTCGCGCTGGTGATCGGCGGCCTGGGCATGGCGATCCTGTATCACCTGGTCAATCCGCTGACCATGTGGCTGACCTTTGTCACCTTTGTCGGCTACGCCCTGATCTACACCATGGTGCTCAAACCCGCGACGCCGCAAAACATCGTTATCGGCGGCCTGTCCGGCGCCATGCCGCCCGCGCTGGGCTGGGCCGCCGTCGCCAACGACGTGCCGATGCAGGCCTGGCTGCTGGTCCTGATCATCTTTGTGTGGACGCCGCCGCATTTCTGGGCCCTGGCCATGTACCGCCGCGACGATTACGCGCGCTCGGGCTTGCCCATGCTGCCCGTCACGCACGGCTTGAAATTCACGCAATTCCACGTCTGGCTGTACTCGATCGCGCTGGCCGCCACCACCTTGCTGCCGTATGCCGTGCGCATGAGCGGCCTGATCTACCTGGCTTCGGCCGTGGTGCTGAACGCCGGCTTCCTGTACTACGCGTGGAAGATGTACCGCCACTACACGGACTTGATCGCGCGCAAGGCCTTTACGTTTTCCATCATCTACCTGGCCTTGCTGTTCGCGGCTTTGCTGGTTGACCACTACATTCCTCTCGGCACATGAAAAAATACCTGACTCTGTTGCTGGCGGCCGCGCTGGTCGCCGTCCTGGCCGGCTGCGGCAAGCCTGCCGCGCCGAAGCTGGCCTTCAAGAACACGGACGTGACGGGCCTCGGCTACGCGCGCGAGTTTGCGCTGACGGACCATACGGGCCATCCGCGCACCCTGGCCGACTACAAGGGCAAGCTGGTGCTGATGTTCTTCGGCTACACGCAATGCCCGGACGTGTGTCCCACCACCATGGCCGACATGGCGCAGGTGATGCAGGAAATGGGCCCGCAGGCGGACCAGGTGCAAGTGCTGTTCGTCACCGTCGACCCCGAGCGCGACACGCAAGCCTTGCTGGCCGAATACGTGCCGGCCTTCGACAAGCGCTTCGTGGGACTGTATGGCGATGCGGCCGCGACGGCCAAGGTAGCCAAGGAATTCAAGGTGTATTACGCCAAGGTCGAGGGCGAGACGGACGAGAGCTACACGGTCGACCACACGGCCGGCACCTATGTCTTCGACCGCGAAGGCAAGATCCGCCTGTTCGTGCGCCACGGCGAAAAGCCTGCCGCCATCGCGCACGATCTTAAACTTCTGCTATCCTGACCTGATCGCGCCCCCGGGCGCCATCTTCAGGATACGCAGTACATGGATAAACGTTTCGAGCCGCACGCCCGCCTGGCAGCCATCATCTTCCTGTTGATCGGCTGCTTTTTCGTCTTGCGGCCCTTCCTCGCCGCCATGCTGTTTGCCGCCTGCGTTGGCATTTCCAGCTGGCCCCTGTATCTGCTGCTGCTCGAACGCCTGAAAGGCCGGCGCAATTGGGCGGCCGCCATCATGACCCTGTCCTTGATCCTGGTCATCGTGCTGCCGCTGGCCCTCGTCACCTACAACCTGGCCGACAATGTGTCGCGCATCTATGAACAGTTGCGCACGGCGCTGGAGTCGGGCGGCCTGCATCCGCCGGCCTGGCTGGCCAGCATTCCCGTGGTGGGCGAAACCATCGCTGGCTACGTGGAGCGCCTGCTCGCCGACCGCGAGGAATTACTGAATTTGGGCAAGACGATGCTGGAACCGGCGCGCCATTTCCTCGCTTCCGGCGGCATCCTGTTGGGCACTGGCCTGGCGCAGACCAGCCTGGCCGTGTTCGTCAGCTTCTTCCTCTACCGCGATGGCCAGCAGCTGAGCCGTGCCCTGATGACGGGCGCCGGCCGCATCATCGGTGACAGCGCGCCGGGCGTGGGCCTGACCATCAGCCGCACCGTGCGCGGCGTCATGTACGGCTTGCTGGGCACGGCGCTGGCGCAAGCCCTGGTGGCCGTGGTGGGTTTCCTGATTGCCGGCGTGCCGGCCGTGGCGCTGCTGGGCGTGGCCACCTTCATCTTTTCGCTGATTCCCGTGGGGCCGCCACTGATCTGGGGCGGCGCCGCCATCTGGCTGTTCAATGACGGCCAGACGGGCTGGGGCATCTTCATGCTGGTGTGGGGCGGTTTGCTGATCAGCGGCGTGGACAATGTGGTCAAGCCCATGCTGATCAGCCGCGGCAGCAGCCTGCCCTTCCTGCTGGTGCTGCTCGGCGTGCTGGGCGGCGTGCTGGCCTTCGGCTTCGTCGGCATTTTCATCGGCCCGACCCTGCTGGCGGTACTATACAGCTTGCTGCAAACGTGGACGGTGGGCGAGACCACCGTGCCGCAGGGAAAAGATACCCTGACGAGCAAGAAATAGTCAGTCGCGCAAGTCTGCGTCGAGGTCGCGTTCCTGCTTCGGGATCACCTTGATCAGCACGATGCGGGGTCCGTTCATCTTCTTGACGACGATGTCGAAGTCGACAAAGGTGATGCGCTGGCCCTGCTTCGGAATGTCGCCCAGCTTGACCATGATCAAGCCGCCCACCGATTCCACGTCGTCCAGCCCCAGCTCCTCGTTTTCGATATCGATGCCGAGGATGCGTTCGAGCGAGAAGATGGGCAGGCTGGCCTTGCCGATCAGGGTACCGTCGCTTTGCTTGAGCCAGTCGTTTTCATTGCGGCGGAATTCATCGCGGATTTCGCCGACCATGGCGCCGAGCAAGTTATCCAGGGTGATGAAACCCAGCGGGCGCTTGCCCTTTTCGCCGATCAGGGCGAAGTGGGGCGCGCCGTCGCGGAAGCGGCGGAACAGTTCCAGCGCCGGCGTGCGCGCGGAAATGATGTCGACGGGACGCAGAAACGGCGTGAGCGAGGTGATCGGTTTGCCTGCCTGCTGGGCAAAGAACAGGTCTTTCAAGTGCACCACGCCCAGCACGTCGTCTTCATTCATGTCGAAATACGGGTAGCGGCTGAAGCGGTTGCGCAGCACCGTGTCGAGGTTTTCTTCCAGGGTGTTTGAAGCGTGCAGGGCGATCACTTCATTGATCGGACGCATCAGGTCCGATACCGTCATCTGTTCGAAATCAAGCGATTGCGCCAGGATGTTGCGCTCGTCGCGCGTGAATTTCTCGCCCGGCTGGCTGGTGCGCAGGATCAGTTTCAGTTCTTCGGACGAATAATGGGCGTCGTGGCCGCCCTTGCCGGACAGGCCCGCCATGCGCAGCACCCAGTTGGCGCTGGCGTTGAGCAGGTAGATGGCCGGATACATGGCCCAGTAAAAACCGTACAGGGGAATCGCGCTCCACAGGCCGACGGCTTCCGGGTTGCGGATGGCCATCGATTTGGGCGCCAGTTCGCCCACGACGATATGCAGGAAGGAAATCACGCTGAAGGCAACGACAAACGAGACGCCGTGGATCAGCTCTTGCGAGGTGACGCCGATGGCGCCGAACAGCGGTTCGAGCAAGCCGGCAAACGCCGGTTCGCCGACCCAGCCCAGGCCCAGCGACGCGAGGGTGATGCCCAGCTGGCAGGCGGACAGGTAGGCGTCCAGCTGGCCATGCACCTTGGCCAGGATGCGGCCCCGCAATCCCTGTGTCTTGGCGATGGCGCGGATGCGTGTGCGCCGCAAGGTGACGATGCCAAATTCGGCGGCAACAAAAAAACCGTTCAGCGCGACCAGGAAGAGGGCGAGCAGGACTAGCAAGACATTGTGCATGGGGGCGCTGAAGATGGGCTGTAAAAACGACATCTTAAACGACGAAGGGCGCCATAGCCTAATTTAGCCGCGCTCGCCGCCCGTGCAGGCGGGCGGGCGCGGCAGGTTTTTCACGCTTGTTCAGCCTTTGGTCGCCGTTTGCGGCCCGCCGCGCATGGCAAAGACCATGACGGCCGAGACGATGGCGGGAATGGCGACGACCAGGAAAATCGTGCTGTTGGGCCAGTTCAGGCGGATCAGCTCGCCACCGAGCACGGGGCCGATGATGGAGCCGATGCGCCCGATGCCTAGGCTCCAGCCGATGCCCGTCGAACGCAGGGTGGTCGGATAGTAGCTGGCCGCCAGGGCGTTGACGGCCGGCTGGCCGCCCACCACGCAAAAACCGGCGATGAAGATCGTGATGAACAGGAAGGCGAGCGAGACGTCCGGACGGCCGATCAGGGCAATCGCCACGGCGGCGACGAGGAAGCATGGCAGCAGGATGCGGCGGAAGCTGGAGCGGTCGATCAGCTGGCCCATGACCAGGGTGCCGATGGTGCCGCCTACTTGCAGGGCCGTGCCGGCCAGCACGGCGTTGGCCGTGGACAAGCCCGCTTCCTTGGCAATCGTCGGCAACCAGTTGGACAGAAAATACAAGTTCAGCAAGTTCATGAAGTTGATGACCCACAGCAGGATCGTCATCTTTGCGCGGCCGCCCGTAAACAATTGCAGCACGGGCGCACCCTTGTGCTCTTTCTCGTGCACGAGGTATTGCGTGTCAGCCGTGATGGTGACCGTCGGGTCGATGCGTTTCAGCCACTTGGCGACTTTATCGAGCTTGCGTTTCTTGAGCACCAGGAATTGCATCGATTCCGGCAGCAGGAAGAACATCAGCACGCCGATGGCGAGCGGCACCACGCCGCCCACGTAAAACACGGATTGCCAGCCGAATGCGGGAATCAGCGCGGCGGACAATAAACCGCCCAGCACGGCGCCCAGGGTAAAGCCGCACGAGACCAGCATCATCAGGGTGACTTTCTTGCGCAGGGGGCTGTATTCGCCGGCCAGCGCCATGGCGTTCGGCATCACGGCGCCCAGGCCGAGGCCCGTGATGAAACGGATCAGTTGCAATTGCTCGATGGTGGTGGCCAGCGGCGTGACCAGCATGCACAGCGAAAAGAAGATGGTCGAGCCGATCAGCACGGGGCGGCGGCCGAACTTGTCGGCCGTGATGCTGAAGACGAGCGAGCCCACCAGCATGCCCAGGAGACCCGCGCCGAACACGGGGCCCAGGTTGGCCTTGCTCACATGCCAGTCGGCAATGATGGCGGGCGCCACATAGCCCATGGCCTGCACGTCGAAGCCATCCATGATGACGCACAGCCCGCACAGGATCAGCATGCCGATCTGGAAGGAGCCGATCTTGTTGTTATTGATGAGATCGGGAATATCGATCGTCGTGCCTGCCGTAGACATGGTGCCGCTCCTGTTTTTATGGTGATCGCACCCAGCCGGCGAGGGACGGGCGCGTGTTTGTCTCAGGCTTTATTACAATCGCTTTTGATTGATTATTCAAACGTTATTTTCGAATGGATTTATCGGATTAACTAATGAATATGGCGCAAAAGTAATCTTGCCTGCATGCTAAGATCGCGCCATGAAAAATCTGCTCAGCCACTTTCTTGCCTTGCAAGCCAGCCTGCCGGCGCACGGTCCCGGTTTCAGCGCGCTGATCCAGCGCGACGGCGAGACCTTATTGGAACTGCATCATGGCCTGGCGTGTCTGGAACTGGGCGTGCCCCTGACGGCGCAGTCGCGCTACTACCTGGCGTCGGAATCGAAGCAATTCACGGCCGCCTGCGTGCTCGACCTGGTGCGCGAGGGCGCCATCGGCCTCGACGACGACGTGGCGCCCCATCTGCCCGAAGTGCGCCAGTTCGGCGCCGTCATCACGGTGCGTCAATTGTTGAATCACACCAGCGGCATTCCCGATTATTTCGACTACCTGGCATGCCAGCTGGGCCGCCACGACAGCGATTATTTTGACAATGCGCTGCTGCTGCGCCTGATCGCGCGGATGGAGGATCTGACATTTCCGCCCGGTAGCGCGCATGCCTACAGCAATTGCAATTACATCTTGCTGGCCAAACTGGTGGAAGCGCTCGCCGGCCAGCCGCTGGCGGCGCAGGCGCGCGAACGCCTGTTCGCGCCGCTTGGCATGCACGCCACGGCCTTCGATGTCGACCGGCAAGCTGTCATGCCCCAGCGCGTGCGCAGCTATAGCGTTGATCCCGCGCAGGCGGGCGGCTATCGCCAGCATTTGGGCAATGCGAATACGGTCGGTGACGGCGGCGTGTATGCCTCGCTGCACGACCTGGCCCTGTGGGAGCGCGACTGGCAGCGCCAGTACCGCGATTCGTCCAGCCTGGTGCGCGCGCAGCTGGCGGAAACGCCGGGCCCCGATGGCCTGAGCTGGTCCTATCGCTACGGGCTGGAGCAAATCGGGCATGGCGGACGCACGGTGGTGTTCCACGACGGCGGACTGTGGGGTTTCCGGGCCTTGCTGCTGCGCGTGCCCGAGGCGGGCCTGTCCGTGATCCAGCTGGCGAATGTGGACAGTTGCGAGCCGGACCAGGCGGCCTGGCTGGCGGCCATCGCTGTCGACCTGGGCGACTGATCAGTGCCGGCTCAGTGCACGGCGCGGCCGGGCACGGCTGCCAGGATGACATCGAGCGCCGGGTGCATGATCTTGCGCTCGTTCGAGATGACGTAAAACTGCTCGCGCAGGGACGAGGCGTCGCCGACCAGCACGGCGCCAAATTGCTCCTCGATGTCGGCGGCCAGGCTGGCGGACGCGAAGAACAGGCCCAGGCCCTTGCGGCCAAACGCGTTGAGCATGGCGTTATCCTCGAATTCGCCGACCACATCGGGGCGCACGCCTTGCTGCACCATCCATTCGTCGATGCGCCCGCGCAGGGCGTTATTGCGCGCCGGCAGCAGGAAGGGGGCGCCGCTCAGGCGGTGCGGGAAATCCTCGCGGTAGCGCTCGGCCAGCGCGGGGATGGCGAACAGCTTCATGGCGCTCTCGCCCCACAAATGGCTCGAGACGCGCAGGCTGGCGCCGGCCGGCACGGCACGGTCCGTCAAGACCAGGTCCAGCTTGTGCAGGGCCAGGTCGGCCAGCAGGGATTCGAATTCGTCTTCCAGGCACACCAGCTTGACGGGCTTGTCCAGGCTGCGCGTGGCGTCGAGCATGCGATACGCCATCAGTTTCGGCAGCGAGTCGGAAATGCCTACCGTCAGGCGCATCTTTTCCGCGTCGGTGTCGGCCAGCGCTTCCTGCATCTGTTCGCCCAGCAGGAAAATCTGGTCCGCGTAGCCGAGCGCCAGGCGGCCCGCTTCCGTCGGCACCAGGCGCCGTCCCTGCGGCTGCAGCAGCGACTTGCCCAGTTCCTTTTCCAGCAAGGCCAGCTGCGTGCTGATGGTTTGCACGGCCAGTCCCAGCCGTTCGGCCGCGCGCGTCACGCCGCCTTCCTTGGCGACCACCCAAAAGAAGTACAAATGGCGGTAATTGAAGCCCGTGGTTTTCATCGTGTGGTCCTATCTTCTGTTTTTACGAAGTAATGCTTCTATTATCTTCTATTTTTAAATGTGTCACACGTCCCTATACTACGTTCCATTGAATTTGGATAAAGGGGAACTATCGATGAAACATTTCAGAGTGTCATTTCTAGTGACATTTATCTGTCTGGGCATTTCCGCCTGGTGGGGTTACACGCACGGCGGCGTGCAGACGATGCTGGCGGCGCTCGGTATCGCGGTGATCCTGGGCGTGATGGAAGTCTCGCTGTCGTTCGACAACGCGGTGGTCAATGCTTCGGTGCTGAAGAACTGGGACAAGTTCTGGCAGGGCCTGTTCCTGGGCGTCGGTATCATCATCGCCGTCTTCGGCATGCGTCTGGTATTCCCGCTGGTTATCGTGGCGCAAGCGGCGGACCTGGGTTTGATGGAAGTATGGAATCTGGCACTGAGCAATCCTGAACAGTACTCGATGCACTTGACGAATCACCATGCGGAAGTGGCGGCCTTCGGCGGCATCTTCCTGCTGCTGGTGTTCCTGAACTTCCTGCTGGACTCGGAAAAAGAAACGCACTGGCTGGGCCGTATTGAAGAAAAACTGGGCGCGCTGGGCAAGATCTCCTCGATTTCCGTGATGATCGCGCTGGGCACCCTGATGGCCAGCCTGTCGATGATCGAAGAAGGGCAGAAACTGGTGGTGCTGACGGCCGGCCTGTGGGGTATCTTGACCTACGTGGGCGTCGATGTGGTCAGCGGCTTGCTGGAAGGCGATAACGGCGACGGCAACGTGGGCGACATCGTCAAGCGCGGCGGTATTGGCGGCTTCCTGTACCTGGAAGTGCTCGATGCTTCGTTCAGCTTTGACGGCGTGATCGGCGCGTTTGCCATCACCAAGGATGTCGTGATCATCATGCTGGGCCTGGCGATTGGCGCGATGTTCGTGCGCTCGATGACGGTGTTCCTGGTCCGCAAGGGCACGCTCGACGAGTTCGTTTATCTGGAGCACGGCGCGCACTATGCGATCGGTATCCTGGCCGTGATCATGTTGGTCAGCATGAAGTTCCATATTCCCGAGATTTTCACGGGTCTGATCGGGGTGGCCTTCATTCTCGCCTCGCTGTGGTCGTCGATCCGCTACAAGCGCAGGATGGCGCTTGAAGAAGGCCAGGCGGAAGCGCTGGAACCGGCCAAGACAGCAGCAGTGTAAAGAATGCGCGGCAAACGACTACACCGGTTTGTCGGCAAGTTGTAGCAAGCGTCGCCGCCGGCCTGGGGAGTCAGGCCGGTGGAGGACGCCAGGTGTTTGGTCATATACAACCCACATAGGAGAAATACATCATGGCAATCAGTCTGCAAAAAGGCGGCAACGTCAACCTGAGCAAGGAAGCCCCTGGCATTTCGAAGATGATCATCGGCCTGGGCTGGGATGCCCGCGCCACCGATGGCGCCGCGTTCGACATCGACGGTTCCGTATTCCTGTTGAAGGCCGACGGCAAGGTTCGCGCCGACGTCGACATGATTTTCTACAACAACCTGAAATCGAGCGACGGTTCCGTCACCCACTCGGGCGACAACACCACCGGCGCCGGCGATGGCGATGATGAAACCGTCATCGTCGACCTGGCCACGGTGCCAGCCGAGATCGACAAGATCGCCGTCTGCGTCACGATTCACGATGCCGAAGCGCGCAAGCAAAACTTTGGTATGGTATCGAAGGCGTATGTACGCTGCGTGAATGCCAATGGCAACACGGAAATCGCCCGCTTCGACCTGTCGGAAGACGGTTCGGCGGAAACGGCCATGGTCTTCGGCGAAATCTACCGCAATGGCGCCGATTGGAAATTCAAGGCCATCGGCCAGGGCTACAAGGGCGGTCTGGGTCCACTCGCAGCATCGTTCGGCGTCGGCGTGTAAGGTAACCACACCAAACCTACTGCGCGGTGCGCTTTGCGGCCGGCGATGCTCACCGTACTAAAGTACGGTTGCGCTTCTCGGCCACAAATCACATCCGCTCGCTACGGTTTTGTGCGGCACCGTTATTCTGTAGTAAGGGCGGTTTAGCCCGACACCATCATCATCGTTGAGGAAGGAACAGTCAGATGCCAGTTTTTAGTATTACCGGGGACGTCGATCCGTTCCTGCATGTGTCGCTTGCCAAGGGCGAGAAGATTTATTGCGAATCCAACGCGATGGTGATGATGGAAACCAATCTTGAGCTGAAAGGCAAGATGACCGGCGGCATAGGCGCCGCGCTGATGCGCACCTTTGCCAACGGGGAATCGTTCTTTCAGCAGCATATCGAGGCCATGCGGGGTGACGGCGATTGCTTGCTGTCGCCCACCTTGCCTGGCGCGATGCGGGTGCTCGAGGTTGGCGCCCAACAATACATGATCAGCGACGGCGCTTTCGTGGCGGCCACGTCTGGCGTGGAATTGAAGGTGCGCACGCAAAGCCTTGGCAATGCGCTGTTTGCCCAGAGCGGTGGTTTTTTCATCACCGAGACGGCAGGCAGCGGCCAGTTGGCGGTATCCGGTTTTGGCGCGATGTCGATACTGGAAGTGACGCCTGGCAAGGACGTGGTGATCGATAACTCGCACGTCGTGTGCTGGGACAACCGCCTGCAATACGAAATTTCCATGACGACCGGCAGCAGCGGCGGCTTTCTGGGTAACCTGATCAATAGCCAGACCAGCGGCGAGGGCATGGTACTGAAGTTTTCAGGCACGGGAAAAATACTCGTGTGCTCGCGCAACCGCGCGGCCTTCCTCGCCTGGACCCAAAGCAAGCCGGCGTAAGAGCAGTTGATGCAACCAACCAAACAGGAGCAATGCGTATGTCTGTCAATTTGAGCAAAGGCCAGAAGATTTCTCTGGATAAAGAAGCTGGTACCACCCTGACCCGTATCACCATGGGCCTGGGCTGGGATGCGGCCAAGACCAAGGGTTTCCTCGGTTTCGGTTCGAAGACGGAAGCCGTCGACCTGGACGCGTCGTGCGTCATGTTCGATGAGAACAAGAGCACGTCCGACATCGTCTGGTTCCGCCAGCTGAAAAGCAAGGACGGCAGCATCGTCCACACGGGCGACAACCGCACGGGCGCGGGCGATGGCGACGACGAACAGATCAATGTCGATCTGTCGAAAGTGCCGGCGAACGTGAAAAGCCTGGTCTTCACCGTCAACAGCTTTACTGGCCAGAACTTCTCGCAGGTGGAAAACGCTTATTGCCGCATCTTGAATGCCAGCAATAACCAGGAAGTCGCGCGTTTCAACCTGTCTGTGCAAGGTTCCCACACGGCGCAGATCATGGCCAAGCTGTACCGCCATAACGGCGAATGGAAGATGCACGCCATCGGAGAAAACGGCAACGGTCGCACGTTTGACGACTTGATGCCCCAGATATCCGTGCATCTATAAGGAGCAGTACGCAGCGGGCGGGGGACGGACCGGATACCGGCCCTTGTCCGCTGCTCTATATTGAAGGAGAGTATGTCGTGATGCGATTGCTGATAGCCTTGCTACTTCCGTGTCTCACGTTTTTCATGCTGGGGCGCCCGCTGGCCGGTGCCGTCGCCTTGATCTTGCAGTGCACTGTGATCGGCTGGGCGCCGGCGGCCCTGTGGGCCCTGTACACGGTGAACCAGCATAAAACGGAGCAGGAACTGGAAGGTGCGTTAAGCCGCAGCTACATGCGCAGGCGTAGTCGGTTGATCTAGATCAGCCGGGCGCTTGGAATCCTTGCGCTAAAGCCCGCACGAGCGATCGTGCGGGCTTTTTTGTGGGCGCTCACTTCTTGCAGCGTATCGGCACGTTCACGGAATTGCCGTCCGAACTCAGGTTGCGGTACTGCAAATCTTCGCTTTCGATGGCAAAGCGGGGCACGGCGTGCACATAGCGCTGCTTGCAGATGGTGTCGTCATTGATCAGCTGGCCCGCCAGCATGTAGTCGCACAGGGCAAAGCGCGATTCTTCGTCGTCGAGGATCAGCACGCGCGCGGCGCTGTACAGGGCCGATTGCAGTACTTCCGGGCTGCAATTTTCCGGACCTGTCAGCTTCAGATGGGTTTTCGTTTGCGTTGCCAGGCGTTGCAGCTTGACGAGGGCGGCGCGCTCTTCCTTGCGCGCACCGTCGACGTGCACGTCTTCGCTGGCCAGGCGCAGCGCCAATGAGGCGATCTGGTCGATGGAAATATGCCAGGCAAAGCCTTCCAGCCGCGTGCGGATCTGGCCGGGCAAGGGATCGGCCGCATCGACTTCGCAGCGGTACTGGCCTAGATGGGGGCGGCACAGCACGGGAATGGCAAAGGCCGAGGTGCGCTTGCCCTTCACGAATTTCTGGCTCAGGTCGCCAAAGTTTTCATGCGTGATGGTATCGAAGCGGGCTTGGCCAAAGCCCATCTTGACGAGGTTTTCCTTGCGCTGGCGCGAAAACAGGGCGTCGACGGCATCGTAAATATTCTTGTTGAAGATGCGGTCCAGCGGCTGGCGCTCGTCCGACATCTTTTCAAACACGGCGCTGGAATTGGGCGCGTTGGCATCGATGGAAATGAGGATGAAGGGCTTGCTGTTCAGGCGCGGCGGCACGACGGCCATGTCGTTGCCGTACAGCTGCGTCAGGGCCACGTCCCACAGGGTTTCCACACCCAGGTTGTCGGCCGCGCCGCCGTCGAACAAATGCACGTACGACGGCGATTCGCGCGATTCGGAACCGAGTTCCGGCACGAAACTGTTTTTCGGGCGGAAGCGCTCGAAGGTGACGGAATCGAACACGCCGGGAAACGCGGCCGAGGTGGCTACGGCTGTTGCCAGGCGGATATCCTGGATCGGCGAATGCAGGGTGCTGTAAAAATACTCGTAGGAAAACACCACGCGCTTGCCGCCATCGGTGGCGTCCGTTGCGTTGGCCAGGAAGATGGGGCCGTCGTGCGGCAAGTCCTGGTAGGTTTTCTTGTCGTACAGCACATCGTCGAGCACGTCGGACAGGAACGAGGTGCGCGTCTTGTTCGTCAACAACATCGTCGTCAGGTTGGCGGGTTTCAAGATGGTCTGGCCGAAGAAATCCGTTTTCAGCTTGCTGCGCAGTAAGGGCCAGTCCGTCTGCTTGCCATGCAGCGCATAGTAGCCGCCCGCGATGGCGCCGCCCGACACGCCGGAAATGGCCGAGGCGCCGCTGACGAGGCCGAACTGTTCCAGCTGTTCCAGCGAGGCGGCCGAGAAATTGGCTGCGCGGCTGCCCCCGCCGGACAGGGCGATGCCGATGAAATGGTCATTCGGCATGGGATTCTGGATGCGCGCCTTGGGCGCGTCGATGCGCAGGCGCGGGGTTTCCTGCACGGTAAACGTGCGGTTTTCGACGCCGCGGTTGGGGCGCAGGGCGAGTACCGTGCAGCCGCTCAGCAGCGCAACGAGGATAAATGGGACGAACAAGCGTGGATTCATGCGTGATCTGTGCGTAGTCATTGGTTGGGATACGGACGGAAACGTGTGGGATTCTAGCAAACCCGGCAACAATCAGCTATTCATCTGATAGCCGAGCATGGCGGCATTGTAGAGCGCGTGCACGAGCATGGGCGCCAGCAGCGCGCCGCTGCGCTCGTATGCGATGCCCGTGCACAGGCCCAGCACGAAGACGGGCAGCATGGCGGCCGGTGGATGCACGATGGCAAACAGCGCGGCGGCGATGCCGATCGCTTGCCAGGCGGGCAGAGAACGGCGCAAGCCGCCCTGCAGCAAGCCGCGGAAGATGAATTCCTCGCACAGGGGCGCGGCCAGCACGCCCACGGCCAGCAGCCACAGTCCGTCGCTATTGATCTGCATCAATGGTGAAGCGGGCGGCGGCAACAGGGCCGCGCAGCCGATGCCGAACAGCGCCGCGGCACAGGCGCCCGCGACTCCCCGGCGCCACGGCTGGCGGCCCTGTCCGATGCGCGGCACGCCGGCCGTCCTGGCGCGCCAGTAGACGAGGCGCAGCAGCGCATACGTGAGCGTACCGGCCGCGCCGAAGGCGATGGCCAGCTGCGCCAGCGGCGTCGCACTGCTCCCTTTGAGCAAGATCAAGGAAAGTGTCTGCAAGATGAAAAACAGCATGGCGGCGATCAGGCCATCGGCCGCCGCTACCGTGGCTGGCGGCGAAGCGGCCGGATCGAGCAGGCAGGGCAGCGCGTCGCGCGCCTTTTGCCACAGGGCCACGGCCAGCGCGCCCGTGAACACGACAAACACCAGTTGCTGCACCAGGCTGCCGGCGGCCAGCGCGGCGATGTACAGGCCGGTGAGCAGCAAATACAGGTACATATACGTGGGGCGCACCTTTGCCGTGGTTTCCGTGGCCAGCGGGTCGCTGGCAAACACGCCCAGCGCCACGGCGATCAGCGCATACAAGGGGATGCCGGCCAGGGCCAGCAGCATCAGGCCCGCCGTTTGCCACGACCACGCGGGCAGCCAGGCCAGCGCCGCACCGAACAGTATCAATGGATACAGCAGGGCCAGCAGGGCCCACAGCTGCGCCTTTTGCCGCAGCGCCTGTTCGATGGAGACGGGAAACGTGTACAGCAGCCACAGCGCGCCGCCTTCCTTGTTCAGCGTCTGGAAGGCCGACATCAGCAGCACATACGTGCCGAGGAAAAAGCCGGTGGAGGCCAGCAAGACGGGGCTGGCCAGCAGCGCGTGCACGTCGCGCACCTGGCCCGTAAACAGGGCCTGCCCGCCGAGGATCAGCAAGGGCATCAGCAGGGCTTGTACGAGAAAATTGCGGTCGCGCAAGAGCAACGTCAGCTCGCGCCGCTGGATCGCCGTGCCGATGCGCGGGCGCCACCGCTGCGTGGGCGATGGCGCAGCTGCCGGCTTGCGCGCGGCTTCGCGCTGGCCCGCGCCCACGACGCCATGGTGCAACTGGCGGCGCAGGATGGCCATGCCCAGCAGCATCAAGCACAGGCATTGCGCCAGCAGCACGATGGCGGGCAGCAAGGCGGCCACGCCATCGGCATTGAGCAGGCGCAGCAGCAGGCCCGGCGGCGTCCAGCTGCTCCAGGCGGGCATGGCCGCCGCCCAGGCATACGCGAAGCCGCCCGTGCCCATGCCGAAGGACATGCCCATATACATGGGCAACAGCCCGGCCAGCGAAATCACTGCCTGTAGGTTGCCCAGCCGGGATGGCGTGAGCGACAGGCGCAAGCCCGTGTCGACCAGAGTGCGCAGCATGGCGGCCAGGACCAGCAGGACGAGGCTGGCGAGCAGGCCGGACAGTGGCGAAAACCAGCCCTGGCCCGAATACCAGGCGATGACGGTCGTGCTGGGCCACAGGGCCAGCAAGCCGGCCGGATTGACGAGCGTGCGTTCGAGCACGCGCGCCCATAGCAGGGTGCTTTTCCTGACGGGCAGGGTGACCAGCCATTCCAGGTCCCAGTCCGGCTTCGATAGTTCCCCCATGCCCAGCGGCAGCAGGACGCTGACCAGCCACAACAGCGTTAGTTGCAGGGTCAGCCCGCCGATCAGCGTCGCGCTGAACGGCGTGGCCATCAGTTGCGTGATGACGGGGTCGAGCAGGCCGCTGTCCGTGTGCAGGCTGCCGCGCGCCTGGCAGGCGGCGACCTGGTCCAGCAAGCAATGCATGTTCAGCACGCTGTGGCGGGCGATGCTGCCAAAGGAAAACAGCATGGGCAGCAATAGCAGCGCGCCCAGCAGCCAGCGTCCGCCGCGCTTGCCCGGCGTGGCGGGGCGGCTTTTACTGTTTTTCTTGAAGGAAAGCCCCCGGCCGCTGATGTTGAGCAGGCGCTGCAGGCGCAAGCGGGTCAGCAGCCAGACGGCGCGCCAGGCGGTGGGCGGCGCCGCTGTCATGCTGTCGACGTTTCATCGGTGAGTTGCAAGAAGAGCTCTTCCAGGCTGCCATCGCTGGACAATTGCTGGCGGATATCGCCCAGGCTGCCCGTGGCGACCAGGGCGCCACGGTGGATGATGGCGACCCGGCTGCACAGCTTTTGCGCCATATCGAGCAAATGCGTGGAAACGAAGATGGTGGCGCCGGCGGCGGCGCGGCGCAGCAGGCGTTCCTGCACGTCGCGCGAGGCACGCGGGTCGAGGCCGTTGATCGGTTCATCGAGGATCAGCACGGCCGGATCGTGGATCAGCGCGCAGGCCAGGCCCAGTTTTTTCTTCATGCCCAGCGAGTAATTGACGGCGAAATCCTCGCTCGCTTCGTCCAGGCCGAACTCCGTCAACAGGCGCGCCGAGCGGGCGGCCGCTTCCGTGCGCGAAAAACCATGCATTTCGGCCACGAATTGCAGGATTTCACGGCCGCGCAAATAATCGTAAAAGATGGGATTGTCGGGCAGGTAGCCCACCTTGCGCTTGACGGCGGCGCCATCGCGGTGGCAATCGAGGCCATCGACCAGCACGCGCCCGGCGCTGGGCACGAGGATGCCCATCAGCATGCGGATGGTGGTGGTTTTTCCCGCCCCGTTCGGGCCCAGGAAGCCGAAGACCTCTCCTTTTCCTACCTGCAAGGTCAGCGGCTTGACGGCCTCGAACGCGCCGTACTGTTTGGACAAACCTTCGAAGCTGATCATCGTGCATCCCAAAAAAGATAGCGTGCAGGATGATAGCCTGATACTGCGCCGCCAGAGCGTCCCTTAGTGGCGTAACTTAATGCCGCAGCATCACGCCGATGGCGATGCAGGCCAGGATCGCCAGGCTCATGGCGAGGCTGTAGGCGACCATCAATAACAGCCAGCGGCAGACGGTGGCGAGTTTGCCGCTTGGATACACGCGCCACATGGCCCAGGGCAGATAGGCCAGCAGCCAGGCGCCGAGCACGAGGCGGACAAGGTCGACGGGGATCAGGATCATCAGCGCCATCGTGATGAAGGCGAAGGCATTCGTATGCAAGGCGAACAGGAAATGCTCGCCATAGCGGCGTCCGCTGCCCAGGTAAAGGATTTTCAGGAACAGGGCGAACAGCGGCATCAGGCAAAACATGGCGTACGGCGCGTAATGGAAAAAGCTTTCCACCACGAGTTTTTGTTTCTCGGCCGTGGGCAGTTGCTCAAAGTCTTGCCATTGGCGCGGCAGCGTGGGCGTCTGGCCCAGAATGCTGACCTGCATGGTCGATGTCTTGTTTTCCGCAATGTGGCGGGGACCATGGGCGCCTACCTGGGCTTGCTGGTCGTGGACGGTGAGGAACACGCCGGGGCTGCTGAACTTGAGGATGGCAAAGAACAGGATGCTGAAGGTCAGGTAGACGCGCAGCGGCTCGACGTAGCGCACGCGGCGTCCCGCGAGGTATTCATTACTGAGTGCGCCTGGGTGGAACAGCAGCAGGGCCAGGGTACGCCAGAGCTTGCCTTCGAGCGCCACATAATGGGCGACGAATTCATGCAGGAATTCACGCGCGCTGGGCATGTGCAGGGTAGTCGTTTGGCCGCAGGCGCTGCAGAAGTTGCCTGGCGCATCGGTATTGCAGTTATGGCAGGTGCTGGCGGGACGCGTGCTGGATGACACTGTTTTCAAGATGGACTCTTTCCATGGCCGAAAGGTAAAGATGATCGCTCAAGGGCGCAGCATATGATGAATGAAAAGAATGATAAAAGCGCATTTTTTTTGCGTTCTAGTTGCTTCCGAGATACAAAATCCTGCGCCGGTCAAGCGCCACCGAAGGCGGCCAGCAGGCGCCGTTCACCGGCCGGCGTGAGGCGCAGGGCGCGGCTGTCGAGTTCGCGTTCGGCCCAGCGCTGGCGCAGGGCCAGCTGCAGGATGGCCGCCCCCAGCGCGCCGCCCAGGTGGGCGCGCCGTTCGCTCCAGTCCAGGCAGGCGCACGCGAAGCGGCGGCGCTGGCGCTGCAATTGCGGCACGTCGATGCCCAGGGCCGCCATGCCGGTCGCGCCCGATGCCGACAGCCGATACTCGCCTTCGCCGCCATCGTCCAGCAGCCAGCCTTGCGCTTGCAACTGGTCATGCAGGGCGACGGCCACCGTGCCGGCCATGTGGTCGTAGCAGGTGCGCGCATGGCGCAAGCGGTCCGGCGTGGTGGGCGTAAATGGCGTTGCCGCCACGCCGGCCACCACCAGCAGCGCTTCGAGGGCCTGGCCCACTTCCGCGCTGGCCAGGCGGTAGTAACGGTGCTTGCCCTGCGCCAACATCGACAGCAAGCCATCGTCGCGCAAGCGCGCCAGATGGGCGCTGGCCGTCGAGGCGCCCACCTCGGCCAGCGCCGCCAATTCCGTGGCCGTGCGCGCATGGCCGTCGAGCAGGCTGCACAGCATGCGCGCGCGGGCCGGTTCGGCGATGGCGCCGGCCAGTTGCGCCAGTCCCATGTCGGCCGAGGGAAGCTTGTCATCCATGATTCGTTCCAGGGCGAAGTGTGGTGGTGGAAGGAGCAGCATACTCGTGTCCCCACCTCACTGCAATGGAATGCGCATGCCGCTCGCCGACTTTGTTATCGACCCCGCCGACCCTTTTTCAGCCCTTACCCACGCGGCGCCGTATGACTACTATCGCCGCCTAGCGGACGGCCCGCCGCTGCGTTTCGATGCGCGGCTCGACTGCTGGCTGGCGACGGGCGCGGCCGGCGTGCGCGCCGTACTCGAGCATCCCGATTGCCGCGTGCGCCCGACCGGCCAGCCGGTGCCGGATACCCTGGCGGGCACGCCGTGCGGTGCGATTTTTGCGGAATTGGTGCGCATGAATGAAGGCGAACGGCATGCCGTGCCGAAGCAGGTGCTGGCGCGTTCGCTGGGACAGGTGGACCTGGCGCACCTGCAGGCGCGGACATTGCGCATGGCCAGCGACCGCGTGCCCGACAGCGCCGCGCAATTGAACGGCGCGCTGTTCGAACTGCCCCTGTTTGCCATGGCGGACTTGCTGGGTTTTGCTCCAGCGCAATGGCCGGCGCTGGCCGCCTGGACGCGCGATTTCGTCGCCTGCCTGTCGCCGCTGAGTAATGGAGAACAACTGGCCGGTGCGCAAGTGGCAGCCGCCGCCTTGCTGCAAGGTTTTATCGCGTTGCTGCGCGAGGCGGATGCATTGCCCGGCAGCTTGCTGGCCAAGGTCGTGGCCGAGGCGGATGCCCGGGGCTGGCGAGCTTCGGGCGGCGTGCTGGCCAACCTCGTGGGTCTGCTGTCGCAGACCTGCGACGCCACGGCCGGCTTGCTGGGCAATGCCATAGTTGCCTTGCGCACGCAACCGCAGTGGTCCACGCAAGTGGGTGCCGCACCCCGGCTGTGGCCAGCCCTGCTGCGCGAGGTCAGCCGGCATGACCCCTCCATCCACAACACGCGCCGCTACACGGCGCAAGACGTGGAGTTCGATGGCGTGCGCGTGCCGGCCGGGCAGATGATCGTCGTCGTGCTGGCCAGCGCCGGCCATGCGGAGTGCGGCTTTGGCCATGGCCGCCACATTTGTCCGGGCCAGTCCATCGCGCAGGCCATTGGCACGGCTTGCCTGCAGGCGTGGGCCGACGGGCTGGAGCGCATGCCGCTGGCGTGGCGTTATCTGCCGTCGCTGAACGCGCGCATCCCTGTTTTTAGCCTGGGAGAAATGAAATAATTGCCGTGATTTTCGAAGTCTGGCCCGGCGCGGAAGGGCGCGAGCAGTATCTGGACCTGGCCGCCGCGCTGCGTCCCTTGCTCGATGAAGTGGACGGTTTCATTTCCATCGAGCGCTTCAGCAGCCTGAGCGAGCCAGGAAAATTGCTCTCGCTATCCTTCTTTCGCGACGAGGCGGCGCTGGCGCAATGGCGGCAGCTGGAAGCGCACCGCGCGGCGCAAACGGCCGGCCGGCAGGGCGTGTTTGACGACTACCGGCTGCGCATTGCCGCCGTCGTGCGCGATTACGGCATGCTGGACCGGCAGCAGGCGCCGGCCGACAGCCAGCGGCGCCACAGCGTTTAGCGGGGCAGTGCGCCCTGCGTGATTTTCACTTTGACCCGGTAAGTGGGTTCGGCCGCATTCAGGGCGGGCGGCGTGGCCGGATCGACGTCGAGCAGGGTAAACGTCAGGTGGTTGACGGTGACGGAACTGGCGGCGCCGGGCATGGAGTCGGACAAGACGATGTCCGTGGCGCCTGCGCTATTGAGCAAACTGAAACTGTAGCTGACGTAGCCTTTCCACACGCACACGGCGCCCTTGCGGCAGCGGCTGTCGTTGACACGTTCGAGTTTCAGGGTGTCGGTGGCCGTGATGGCCACCTGTTCGCCCGGCGACAGCACGTGGGTGACGCTGCGCGGCGTGTTTTCCGCGTCGCCGGCGCTGCCGGCCGCGCCGCAGCCAGCCAGCACGGCCAGGCAGGCGAAGAACAGGGGAAGCAGCACGGTGCGGTAAGAGCGGGTCAGATAATGCATGTTTTTCCTTTCAGGTGGAGCGTCCCCGGCGTGCTTGTTCACGCGTGGGATGAAAATGATAGTAACAAAATGATATTTTTACGGCGCACTATTGGCGTGCTGCCGGTGAATTGATGCGCCAGCCACGCGGCGCGCCGATTACTGCGTAGAATGGCTGTTTTGAAAATCAGGAAACAACCATGAAAAAAACCGACCTGGCCAAAAGCGATGCCAAGAAACTGATGGGAAAGATGAATGTTCCCGGCGCCGGTGCATTCGGTAAGGAAGCGGTGGTCATCGACCGCCGCGAGCAGCGCAAGCGCGATCAGGCCCTGGGCCTGGTGCCATTCGCCGTCAAGCTGAACAGCGATCTGGTCTTGCAATTGCAGACCCTGGCCAAGGAACGCGGCGCGGATCTGAATGAATTGGTCGCCGAGCTGATCACCAAGGGCTTGGCTGCAGCGTAAGGGCTGACAATGTTTATCTGTTGATAAATATCAAGTTATAAAACTAAAAGGCGCCTTGCGGCGCCTTTTGCATTGCGGCATTGCTTGCGATTACACGTAGGCTGCCAGGGCGCCCTTCATTTTTTTCAGTGCCGCCACTTCGATCTGGCGGATGCGTTCGGCCGATACGCCGAACTCTTCTGCCAGCGCGTGCAGGGTGGCGCCGGAGCCGTCGTCGTTGGCCAGCCAGCGCGCTTCGATGATGCGGCGCGAACGGGCGTCCAGCTTCGACAGTGCCGTTTCCAGGCCTTCCGACTGCAGACGCGTCACTTGTTCCGCTTCCAGTACCTTGGTCGGCTCGCTTTGCTCCGACGACAGATAGGCTATCGGCGAAAACTTGTCGTCTTCATCGTCGGTCGGCGATTCCAGCGCGATGTCGCGGCCGCTCAAGCGGGTTTCCATCTCGATCACTTCTTCGCGCTTCACGTCGAGCAGCTTGGCCAGCGCATCGATCTGCTTTGGCGTCATCGCATCCAGGCCCGTCTTGTGGCTGCGCAGGTTGAAGAACAGCTTGCGCTGCGCCTTCGTCGTCGCGACCTTGACCAGGCGCCAGTTTTTCAGGATGTACTCATGCATCTCGGCTTTCACCCAGTGCATGGCGTACGACACCAGGCGCACGCCCTGGTCCGGATCGAAACGCTTCACGGCTTTCATCAAGCCGATATTGCCTTCCTGAATCAGGTCGGCGTGCGGCAAGCCATAGCCCAGGTAGCCGCGGGCAATCGAGACCACCAGGCGCAGGTGCGACAGCACCAGTTCTTGCGCGGCGGCCAGGTCATTTTTTTCACGCAGGCGTGTCGCCAGCGAAATTTCTTCGTCATGGGTCAACATGGGCAGGCGGTTCACGGCCGAAATATAGGCGTCGATATTGCCCAGATTGCCAGTGAACCCGAGGCCCAGCGCATTACTTTTGGTCGGAACCAATGCGGACGTTGCGGACATCATAGTCATGTTTTCTCCCTCGTAGTCTTGCTTTGTTCCAGTTGGCCACGTCACGCGACGTGGCAGCTCGTATCTTCGTTTTTGCGTATTCGGTCTTGCACTTTGCAGATCGCGGCACCATCTTGATCTGGCGTCCATGGCGGTTCTGCTATTGGTATGTCCCTATATTAGCACTCTCTGCTTGAGAGTGCCAATCAGCACATTTAATCGACCTGATAGCCTAAATGCTATGGCGAATGAATGCTTGATATACATCTTTAAAAAGCGATTTGAACAGCGCTGCAGGCCGCTTTACGACAACATGGCCAGTCTACGGCCTCTGGCTGAAGCGAGCCTTAAGAATACTTGCTTAATATCAATATAACAGCAATATGGGGATGGCGAGACGCATGGCGGCGCGGGAGCGCCGCCATGGAAAGGAAGGTCAGTTCAGGCGCGCCAGGTGGCGCTGCACGCACAGGAAGGCGCCGATCAGGCCCAGGCCGGCGCTGACGGCCAGCAAGCCGGCCATCGGCAGCGGCGCCAGCGGCACCAGCTGGAATTCGGACGCATACAGGCGGGCAAACTCGGCAATCGCCGTATTCAGCGGCTGCAAGGCCAGCGCCACGGCGCCCAGGGCCAGCGCACCGGCGCACAGGCCCAGCAGGGCGCCCGTGTAATAGAAGGGGCGGTGGATGAAGGTATCGGTGGCGCCGATCAATTTCGAGATGCTGATTTCATCGCGCTGCTGCATCACCTGCAAGCGGATGGTATTGAATACCACGGCGATCACGGCCACGCCCAGCGTGATCGCCAGCAGCAGCAGCACCAGACGCAGCACGCCCAGCAGGGCCGCCAGGCGCTTGACCCAGGCCGAATCGACTTGCGCCGATTCCACGAATGGCAGCTGGCGCAACTGTTCCGCCACCGCATCGACATCCTGCGCTTCGCTGGCGCTGCTGAAGGCATCGAGTTTCAGCACATAGCTGTCGGGCAGGGGATTGTCGCCCAGGGTGCTGAGCACATCGGCCAAGCCGCTCTTGTTTTTCAGCGAGTCCAGCGCCTGTTCGCGCGGGATGAAGACGATCTTCGCCTTTTGCGGGCCCACGATCTTGCGCATGGCGCTCGCCAGGGCCACGGCTTGCTCGCGCGGCGTGTCGATCTTCAGGAAGACGCTGATTTCCGGGTCGACCGACATCTGTTCCGACATGGGGCGCACGTTGTCGAGCATGGTCAAGCCGGCGAACGGCAGCGACAGGGCGATGGCGACGACGAGCACGTTCAATAGAAAGCCGCCCGGCGACTTGCGCAAGTGAATCAGTGCCGAACCGAGGGCGAAGCGGTGTTGACGGAACCAGCCTCTCATGCCTGTTCTCCCTGCGCGTCGTCCTGGTCGGGAGAGGGCGCAAAATCGGGATCGGGCGGCGCGAAGACGGGCGCCTGCGTGGCCTTGTCGATGGCGACCAGCTGGCCGTTTTTCAGGTGGATCACGCGGGCGGCGGCGTCGAGCATCTGTTCGTCATGGCTGGAAATGAGGCAGGTCACGCCCACGGAGTGGAATGCTTTCAGGGCGTCGAGCACCTTGTTGGCGCTGGCGCGGTCCAGGTTGGCCGTCGGTTCGTCGGCCAGGATGATCTGCGGCCGGTTGACGATGGCGCGCGCGATCGATACGCGCTGCTGTTCTCCGCCCGACAGCGACAGCGGTCGCGCCATGGCGCGGTCCAGCAGTCCCACCTTGTCGAGCGCGGCGCGCGCGCGCTGTTCGGCGGCCGCCTTGTGGGCGCCGACGACGAGCAGCGGCAGCATGACGTTGGCCAGGATGGAGCGGTCGTTGAGCAATTTTTGCTGCTGGAAGATCAGGCCCATGTTGCGGCGCAGGAAGGGAACGCCGGCCGGCTTGATCTTCGCCATGTCCTGGCCATTGACGATCAGCTTGCCCGACGTGGGGCGTTCCATGGCGGCGATCATTTTCAGCAAGGTGGATTTGCCGGCGCCGGACGGGCCCGCTAAAAACACCAGCTCGCCTTTGGCAATATTGAGGGAAATGTCGCTGAGCGCCACGGCATCGGGGGAGTATTGCTTGGAGACGTGCTGAAATTCAATCATGTATGGGCTTATCCGAGCAGCGCTTCGACAAATTCGGCAGCCACGAAAGGCTGCAAGTCTTCAATTTTCTCACCGATGCCGATGAAATACACGGGCACGGGACGTACGCGGGCAATTGCCGCCAGCACGCCGCCCTTGGCGGTGCCGTCCAGCTTGGTGATCACCAGGCCGCTCAACTGCAGGGCATCGTCGAAGGCCTTCACTTGCGTGAGGGCGTTCTGGCCCGTGTTGCCGTCGATGACGAGCAAGGTTTCATGCGGTGCGCCATCCATGCCCTTGCCGATCACGCGCTTGATTTTCTTCAATTCTTCCATCAGGTGCAACTGCGTCGGCAAGCGGCCTGCCGTGTCGACCATGACCACGTCGATGCCGCGCGCCTTCGCCGATTGCACGGAGTCGTAGGCCACGGCGGCCGGGTCGCCCGATTCCTGCGAAATCACGGTCACGTTGTTGCGCTCGCCCCAGACCATCAACTGCTCGCGCGCGGCGGCACGGAAGGTGTCGCCCGCGGCCAGCAGCACGGACTGGTTGTTCGACTGCATGTGCTTGGCCAGCTTGCCGATGGTGGTGGTCTTGCCGGCGCCATTTACGCCGGAAATCATCATCACCAGCGGCTTGTGGCGGCCCAGCTCGAAGCGCTTTTCCAGCGGCGAGAGCAGGTCGATCAGCAGCACTTTCAGGGCGGCCTTGACGGCGGCCGCGTCGAGCAGCTTGTCTTCCTTGACCCTCTTCTTCAGTTCCGTCAGCAGGAATTCCGTGGCGTCGATGCCGGCGTCGGACATCAGCAGCGCCGCTTCCAGCTCTTCGTACAGGGCGTCGTCGATCTTCGCGCCGACAAACAGCACGGACAGGGTGTTCGAGGTTTTCGACAGGCCTGCCTTGAGGCGCGTCATCCACGATTTTTTCTCGGGTTCGGCGGCCACGATCACGGGTACGAGCTCGGCCGGCGCACCGCTCAGGGGCGTAGCGGCAGGCTGCGGGGCAGGCGGCGTGGCGGCGGGAAGGACGAGAGGCTCGGCTGGTGCAGCCTCGGGAGCGATGGGTTTTTTCTTGAAGAAACTAAACATGGATGTGTGGTGGCGGGTGCTGACCTAAGGCCCGGCGGCGCCGGACACTGTGTTACGGGCTATTCTACCAGAGCGCGCCCGGCCCTTCATGCTTTACTGTTCGATTGGCAACATTGCGCCGCTATCCACGGAGATCGCCGCAGTTGCCGCGCTTTTCAGCCGGTTCAGTGGGTTTGCAGGGCCAGTGCCTGGTGGCGGCGGCGCCAGTCGGCGATGCTTTCGTCGACTTGCCGCAGGTCCAGCACATGCAAAAAGTGTGGCGGCTGCCTGGTCAGCACAGGACTGCGTCCGCCGGCCCACAATTCCATGTTGGGCGGCAAGCTTGCATGCAGCTGCTGCAGGCTGTCGCGCGTCTGCCGTTGCTTGCTGGCGCTGGAAAACGACAGCGCCACGATGTCCGCCCGTTGCGCGCGGGCGGCCGCGACGATGTCCGTCAGCGGCGTTTCCACGCCCAGCGACATGCAATGGGCGCCGGCCGCCGCGCACAGCGCCTCGGCCATCAGCAGCCCCAGGCCATGACGCTCCTGCGGCAAGGTACTGAGGACGATGCGTGGGGAGCGCGTGGACGGGCTGCTTGCTTGTGGCAGGGAAAAGATGGCGTGGCGCATCACCGTTTGCAAGGTTTCGCTATACAGATGCTCCTCATATACGGCCAGTTCGCCGCAAGCCCACGCTTCGCCCACCATGCCGGTGAGGGGGGCGATGACGTCGATGGTGAACGCTTTCAGGCCCAGCACGGCCAGCGCCTGGCGCAGGGCGTCGCCCAGTTCGGCCATCTGGTGGCCACGGCACAGGGACAGGTAGTGTTCGAGCTGGGGGGCTGGCGTTGACGGCGCCGCGCTGCTGGCGCTGGCCAACTGCTGCAATTGCACGGTGCTGTGCTGCATGATTTTGCCCGGGCGGAATCCAAGGTCCAGCAAACGCTTGACCATGCGCAACTTCTGCACTTGCTCGGCCGGGTAGCTGCGCTCGCCAAAGGCGTCGCGCTGGGGCTGGGGAAAGGCGTAGCGGCGCTCCCACACACGCAAGGTTTCCTTGGCCAGTCCGGTATCGCGTTCGACATCGCTGATGCTGAAGGCGGAAGTAGGTTGCAGGTCAGTATCCATACCAGAGTGGCTTTGCTCGCATGCGGAAGAACGTGGCATGCATTTTACGCCTTCCGCCGCCCCATACCAAATAGCTGAATCCGATTGGAAATCGCGGGCGTATGAGTTTTGGAGCGGCTCGCACATTCATTGACATGAATCAATATTTCATCGATTATCCATGAAGCTGATTTTGTCCAGGACAAACTTAATGCAGGTGTACTCATGAAAATTGCCGTCGTCGGAGCAGGAATCGCAGGTTTGTCGTGTGCCTATCGCCTGGCGCAATCGGGCCAGGACGTCACTTTGTACGAGGCGGGCGACTATTTTGGCGGCCACAGCCATACGGTGGATGTCACGCTCGATGGCGTCACGCATGGCGTCGACACGGGTTTTCTCGTGTTTAACCACGCCACGTATCCGAATCTGGTGCAACTATTCCAGGAACTGGGCGTCGAAGCGGCCGACAGCGACATGTCGTTTTCCGTGAAGATGCCGCTGGGCGCGACGCCGGACGCCCGCGTGCTGGAATGGGCGGGCGCCAATCTGGACACCGTGTTTGCCCAGCGCAGCAATCTGCTGCGCCCCGCCTTTCTGCGCATGTTGCGCGACATTCTGCGTTTCAACCGCCAGGCCAGCGCCCTGGCCACGGCCGCCTTGCCGGCGCCGGCCCTGTCGCTGGGAGAATTCCTCGACCTGCACGGCTATGGCGACGAGTTCCGCCACTGGTATCTGCTGCCGATGGCCGCCAGCATCTGGTCGTGTCCGGCGCGCCAGATGCTGGCCTTTCCCTTGGCCATCTTCATCCGTTTCTGCCACAACCATGGCTTGCTGCAAGTGAGCGACCGGCCGCAATGGCGCACGGTGCGAGGCGGCTCGCGCGTGTACGTGGAAAAATTGCTGGCAGGCATCCCACAGCAGCGCCTGGCTTGCCCCGTGCTGGCCGTGCGCCGCCAGCCGCACGGTGGCGCGCGCATGGTCGAGCTGCAGACGGCCGCCGGCATCGACCACGTCGACCACGTCGTGCTCGCTTGCCATAGCGACCAGTCGCTGGCCCTGCTGGGAGATATCCGCGACGACGAACGCTCCGTGCTCGCCGCCGTGCGCTACCAGCCCAACCGGGCTGTGCTGCATACGGATGCGTCCTGCCTGCCGCAGCGCCGCCGTGCCTGGTCGGCCTGGAATTACCAGGGCCGGCCGGCCGCGCACGGGGATGCGCCGCAAGTGTGCGTGCATTATTTGCTGAACCAGTTGCAGCCTTTGCCCTTCACCACGCCTGTCATCGTTTCGCTCAATCCGCTCGACGAGCCCGATCCGGCGAGCATCATCGACGAATTTTCGTATGCCCATCCCGTGTTCGATGGCGCGGCCATTGCGGCCCAGGCGCGCCTGGCCAGCTTCCAGGGCGCGCAGCACACGTGGTTCGCGGGCGCCTGGACGGGCTACGGCTTCCATGAAGACGGCTTGAAGTCGGGCCTGGCCGTGGCGGAAGCACTCAATGGCCTGGCGTCGGCGGAGCTTGGCCATGCCGCGTGATCCCACGCAGCCGCTCCGGCCGCAGCCCCAGCTGTGCCTGGGACGGGTGCGCCATGCGCGGCTGCGTCCGCGCGCGCATGCCTTTGCTTACGGCATATTTTATTTGCGTTTGCCCTTGCGCAGCCTGGGCGCGCACGATTTTGCTGCCCGTTTGATTTCGCGCAACGGCGCCAATGTGCTGTCCTTCCGCGACAGCGACCACGGCGATGGCACGACGCCGCTGCTGGACTGGATCGACGGCTTGCTGCGCCAGCATGGTGTATTGGACGCGGGCGGCGAAATCTGGCTGCAAACCATGCCGCGCATGTTCGGCTATGTCTTCAATCCCGTCAGTTTCTGGTTTTGCCACCGCCTGGACGGCGGCCTGCGGGCCGTGGTCTGCGATGTGCGCAATACCTTTGGCGAGCGCCATTTGTACTTGCTCGAGCAGGGCGGCGCCATCGCCTATGGCAGCGAACTGGTCGCCCAGAAAATTTTCCACGTGTCGCCGTTTTGCAAGGTGGAAGGCCAGTACCGCTTCCGTTTCCTGCGCAATCACGCTCAGGGCGGCGAGCGCCACCTGGCCAGGGTCGATTACGACGACCTCGACGGCCCGCTGCTGCAGACGAGCTTGTCCGGCACGGCGCAGCCGCTGCGCGATGGCGCCATCGCCTGGGCCTTGCTGCGCTACCCCCTGATGACGTTTGGCGTGATGGCGCGCATCCATTGGCAGGCATTGCGCCTGTGGCTGCGCCGCGTGCCGTTTTTCAGCAAACCCCACCCTCCACAAGAAAAGGTGTCCCGATGAGCTCAGATTCCCTGCCGACCGGCCTGCATGCGCGCAGCAGTTCCACTCCCGTGCATGTGCATGACCATCGTGACATGCCCGCTGCCGGGCGCATGATTGTGCGCTTGCTGGAAAAATTGCAATATGGCGCTTTGCGCCTGCGCACGCCTGATGGCAGCATCTTGCTGTACGGCGATGGCAGCCACCCCGTCACGCTGGACTTGCACAACTGGCGCCTGTGTGCGGCCGTCCTGCGCTCGGGCGACATCGGCTTTGCCGAAACGTTTATCGCGGGGGACTGGCGCACGGACAATTTGCCGGGCTTGATCGAATTGATGATACGCAACCGTGCGCACATCGAATCCCTGATCTACGGCAACTGGTGGGGCAACCTGATCTATAAGGTGCGCCATCTGCTGCACCGCAATTCGCGTGCCGGCAGCAAGAAGAATATCCACGCCCATTACGACATCGGCAACGCCTTTTACCAGTTGTGGCTGGACCCGTCGATGACGTATTCGAGCGCGCTGTTTTCCGAAGGCGCCAGCCTGGAGCAGGCGCAAGGTGCCAAATACCGGCGCATCGCCGATCAACTGCAACTGCAGCCGGGCCAGCGCGTGCTGGAAATCGGCTGCGGCTGGGGCGGCTTTGCGGAAACGGCGGCGCGCAGCTACGGCGCTCACGTGACGGGCCTGACCTTGTCGACCGAACAGCTCGCGTATGCGCACCAGCGCCTGCACGATGCGGGGCTGGCAGGGCAGGCCGACCTGCAGCTGTGCGATTACCGCGACAGCCATGGCCAGTACGACGCCATCGCCTCGATCGAGATGTTCGAAGCCGTGGGACAAAGCTACTGGCCCGGCTATTTCGAGTGTGTGGCGCGCAACCTGAAGCCGGGCGGACGCGCCTGCATTCAGACCATCGTCATCGCCGACGAACTGTTCGAGCGCTACAGCAAGAGCACGGATTTCATTCAACAGTACATTTTCCCGGGCGGCATGCTGCCTTCGCCGGCCGGGTTTCGCCGCGCCGCCGAGGCGCAGGGCTTGCGCGTGGAAGACGCCTTCAGCTTTGGCCTCGATTACGCGGAAACCTTGCGCCAGTGGCGCGCCAGCTTCCTGGCCCAGCGCGCGGCGCTGGAAAAGCAGGGTTTCGATGGCCGTTTCCTGCTGACCTGGGAGTTTTACCTCGCGTATTGCGAGGCCGCCTTCCAGGCGCACAACACGGATGTGATGCAATTTACCCTGATCAAGGACTGACCATGCGCCGCCTGCTTGCCACTGTTGTGCTGTCATTGACCATGTTGGGCGCCGTTGCCGCGCCGCCAGCCTTCATCGCTGCCGACGTACCCGAGGCCCGCCTGGCGGGCGCGGGCGAATACACGTGGTTCGGCATGCGTATTTACCGCGCGCAACTGTGGGTGGGGCCGCAAGGCTACCAGGGCGCGGCATCCGAAACGGCGCCGTTTGTACTGGAACTGCGCTACGCGCGCGCGCTCGACGGCAAGAAAATCGCCGAAGCCAGCTACGAACAGATGCAGAAAATCGGCGCGGGCACGCCGGAGCAGCGCCTGGCCTGGCTGACCACCATGCAGCGCATCTTTCCTGACGTCAAGGAAGACCAGCGCATCGCGGGCGCCTACCGGGCGGGCATCGCGCCCGGTGTGCGTTTTTATCTCGATGGCAAGGTGCTGGCCGACGTGACGGATGGCGACTTCGCGCGCGCCTTCTTTGCCATCTGGCTCTCGCCGTCGACCACGGCACCGAAGCTGCGCGCGGCCTTGCTGCAGAGTGCGACGCCGCTGCCATGAACGCCGGGGCCAGCGCCTTGACCTTGCCTGCCTTGTTCAGTTATGGCCTGTTCGGCCTGCCGCTGGCCATGCTGGCGCTGCCCATCTATATATATGTGGCGCCGTTTTATGCGCAGCGCAGCAGTCTTGACCTGGCGCAAATCGGTGCCGTGCTGCTGGCGGCACGCATCGCCGCCGCCTTCATCGATCCTGCCCTCGGTGTCTGGATGGCGCGTGGCGGGCGCGGCTATGCAATATATGTTGGCGCCTCGCTGCCCTTGCTGCTGCTGGGCTTTGCTGCCCTGTTCCATCCGCCGGCCATGCGGGAAGCTGCCACCCTGGCCTGGTTCCTGGCCGCCTTGCTGCTCGTGTATGCCGCCTATGGCCTGGCCGGCATCGCGCACCAGAGCTGGGGCGCGGCCCTGAGCCAGCTGCGCGCGCAGCGGGCGCGGGTGACGGCCGTGCGCGAAGGCTGCGGCTTGCTCGGCGTGATCCTGGCAGCGGGGCTCACTTCCGTGCTCGGCTATGACGGCTTGTCGCTGGCCTTCGCCGTCTGCCTGCTGGCGGCGGGTGCGCTGCTGCTGGCGCGCGCGCCGCGTCCGGTGTTGCGCCAAGGCCCGCAGGCGCTGCCCGCTGGCGCCTGGCGCCTGCCGTTTCGCCAGCGCGCCTTTCGCTGGCTGTTTGCCGTCTTGCTCGTCAATGGCGTGGCGGCCGCCATTCCCGCCACCCTGTTCCTGTTCTTTGCCACTGACTACTTGCGCCTGGGCCATTACGCAGGGCCCTTCCTGATCGTCTACTTTTGCGCGGCGGCCGCCTCGATGCCCGTGTGGGTGGCCCTGGCGCGACGCTTTGGCGAAGCCCGTGCCTGGTGTGGTGCCATGCTGTTGGCCGCAACCGTGTTTGTCTGGGCGTATGGCCTGGGCGCGGGCGCCGCCTGGGGCTTTGCCGCCATCTGTCTGCTGTCGGGCCTGGCGCTGGGCGCCGACCTGGCCTTGCCGCCGGCCCTGCTGGCAGGGCTGATCGGCGCGGCCGGTCATGCCGGGCGGCACGAAGCGGCATATTTCGGCTGGTGGAACTGGGGCGTGCAGATGAGCCTGGCGTTGGCGGCCGGTATCGCCTTGCCCCTGCTGGCCTGGCTCGGCTATGTGCCGGGCAGCAGCAAAGGCTTGCCGGCCCTGGCTGCCGCCTACGCCTTGCTGCCCTGCGCCTTGAAACTGCTGGCGGCGTTACTGTTGTGGCGTGCACCCTTGCAACATATATATAGTGACCACCTGGAGAATCGCGCATGCGCTTCATGAGTTATTGCCAACGCCGTTTGCCGCTGGCGGTCCTGATGCTGGCGCTGGCCGCCTGCTCCACGCCGCCCACGCCGGCCACGTATGCGCAGGAATTGCCCATACTGGATTTGCAACAGTATTTCAATGGCACGCTCGATGCCCACGGCATCTTCCAGGACCGCTCCGGCAAGGTGGTCAAGCGCTTCACCGTGGTGATGCGGGCCAGCTGGGTGGGCGAGACGGGCACCCTGGATGAAGACTTCACGTATTCGGACGGCAGCCGCCAACGGCGCGTGTGGACCTTGCGCAAGACGGCGCCCGGGCGCTTCATCGGCACGGCGCCCGACGTGATCGGGGAGGCTGTCGGCGAAGTGGCCGGCAATGCGCTGCGCTGGCAATACGTGCCGGCGTTGCCCGTCGATGGCACGGTTTACCACGTCGACTTCGAGGACTGGATGTTCCTGATGGATGACAAGGTCATGCTGAACCGGGCCGCCATGAGCAAGTTCGGCTTCAGCCTGGGCGCCGTCACTTTATCGTTCAGCAAGCGTCCGCAGGCGGCCCCATGAATCGCAAGGTTACCAGCTGGGCCGGCAAGCGCGTATGGATCATCGGCGCTTCCAGCGGCATCGGTGCCGCGTGCGCCACCTTGTTGCTGGAGCAGGGCGCCAGCGTGGCCTTGTCAGCCCGCCATCGCGCCAGCCTCGAGCGGCTGTGCGAGGGACAGGCGCTGGCGCAGGCATTGCCGCTCGATATCACTCAGCACGCGCAGCTGCGGGCCGTCTGCGTAGAATTGCAGCAGCAGTGGACGCATATCGACCTGATACTGGTGGTCGCCGGCGGCTATCAGGCCATGCGCGCCGATAGCTTCGACCTCGAGGCGGCCCAGGGCTTGCTGGTCCTGAATGTGGGCGGCGTTTTCAATTGCCTGGAGCAGGCCTTGCCGTGGCTATTGCGCCAGGGCAGTGGCGGCATCGGCATCGTCGCTTCGGTGGCCGGTTATGGCGGCTTGCCCAAGGCGCTCGCGTACGGCGCCAGCAAGGCGGCGCTGATCAACCTGACGGAGTCGCTGTACCTGGACTTGCATCCGCGCGGTATCGGCGTGTATCAGATCAATCCTGGCTTTGTCGCCACGCCCCTGACCGCGGACAACGATTTCACCATGCCGGCCCTGATGACGGCGCGTGACGCGGCCGCCGCCATGCTCGGCGGCATCGAGCGGGGCCAGTTCCACATCCACTTTCCCAAGCGCTTTACCAATGTCATGCGCCTGGCGCGGCTGTTGCCCTACCGCGCCTATTTTTGGCTGATCCGCAAGGTGACGGGCGTATGACTACAAGGATGCTGGACACGGAAGGCATGGAAGAGGCGCTGGTGCGCCTGGTGGCGTTTTACGAACACCTGAGCCTGGAGGGCCTGGCCCAGCTGGGCGCCGTGTATGCGCCAGACGCCCATTTCAAGGACCCGTTCAACGAGGTGGTGGGGCATGCCGCCATCCTGGCCATCTTCGAGCACATGTTTGTGCAAGTCGATGCGCCACGGTTTGTCGTGCTGGAAAGCCTGGGGCAGGGGCAGCAAGCGTTCCTGACGTGGGAGTTTCGCTTCCGCATGAAACGCCTGGTATCTGGCGAACAGTGCATTCGTGGCGCAACCCATGTGCGTTTCGATGCGCAGGGACGGGTGGTATTGCACCGCGATTATTGGGATGCGGCGGAAGAATTGTATGAAAAACTGCCGGTGCTGGGCCCTTTCATGCGCATGCTCCGCCGCGCAAGCCAGCGTTAAGGCTGATTCTTGATGCTTATAAGCAAAAAATGCGAAAAAGAAAAAGTAAATTGTGTGGTATCGGGGCGGCGAAAACTTGATTTAGGTCAATGTGTCGTTTTTTAGACACAAATATATCGAAATATTGAGAAGGCAACATTGTAAGAATTTGTTTCAACTGATGCGCAATTTGCAAGCAAGAGTCGTCCTCATCGGTTCTAGGCGGGTGGCTGAAGAGTTAGCCGGAAAACATGGAAAACATTTCTATGTGAGCAATTTAAATTACCGGAAAGTCAGTAATTGTGTTGATACTCTGCCTATTTTCCTGAAGCGCGCGCCGACGTCAAAAATGGCGTCTACGCCCCTGAATAATGCGGCAACGCACCAAAACAGAGCGTGATATTTCCCGTTTTTGGGCATCCGGCAGCAAACATTGGCGATGCCGTGTATGCTTCGTTCCGTTTATCCATTATCGCCTGACAAATTGTGCGCTTTGTCGCGTAAGTCATGAAGGGTAAATGATGGGTAAAGCATGTTGATGTTTTAATCACGCGCCTGATACTGTTGCACTAATACAACGGGTGTCGACAAGGCATGCGCTATGATGGAATGGTCAATCAGGCCAATGCATTGGTTGGCAAGGGGCACTGGCTCTGTCGCGTAGTACGGTTGGCGATGGCCGGGATGCCTGAAAAAGCACTCGGCCTGGTACCGGAAGTAACATGTTGGAACTTGATGGAATGTGAAACGGTCGTTATAGTGCCGCTTCCGGTGCCCTTTGAGCACCGAACCGGCGCATGAAAATACGGTCGCTCTGC
Organism: Janthinobacterium sp. PLB04; assembly: GCF_021165895.1. Taxonomy (NCBI): domain Bacteria; kingdom Pseudomonadati; phylum Pseudomonadota; class Betaproteobacteria; order Burkholderiales; family Oxalobacteraceae; genus Janthinobacterium; species Janthinobacterium sp. PLB04. Next base: position 1,269,732 of record NZ_CP088968.1, read on the forward strand.
AGCCTTCAAGCTTATCGGTGCAATAGCGTGCCGATACCGATGTGAATTGTTCCCCTGACCGGAACAGCAATGTGGCAGGTGGAGACCTTGCCCTCACTCATAAAAAGCGCTCTGTTAGAGCGCAGCTCGAGATGCATAGGCTGTATTACTTTTTGCTTCAAAAATTAAAGGAAATCGCAATGAAAAAAACTCTGATCACCCTGGCAGTTCTGGCAGCAGCCACTGGCGTAGCCCAAGCTCAATCGAGCGTTGTTATCTACGGTACCGTTGACGCTGGTTTCGTCAGCGAGCGCGGCGGTGTTAACGGCAACGTTAACAAACTGGACAGCGGCATTGCTTCGGCTTCCCGTATCGGCTTCAAAGGCACCGAAGATCTGGGCAGCGGCCTGTCGGCACTGTTCGTTCTGGAATCGGGCTTCGGCGTTGACAACGGTCAACAAGACGTTGCAGGTACCTTGTTCAATCGTCAAGCTTACGTTGGTCTGAGCAGCAAAACGACCGGTACCTTGACCCTGGGTCGTCAATACACCCCTTGGTACAACACCCTGTCGAAAGTTGCTGATCCATTCGCAGCTGGCTACGCTGGTTCCGCTAAAAACTTGTTCCCAGCGAACACCCGCACCAGCAACACCGTGCTGTACACCTCGCCAAACTTCAACGGCTTTGACGCTGACGTGGCTTACACCTTCGGCGAAAACGCGGAGTCGAACAAAATCGGCCGCAAAATCGGCGCGTCGGCTGGCTACTCGAACGGTCCTTTGAACGCTCGTATCGCTTACAACAACACCGCTAACGACACCGCGCTGACCGAAACCGGTAGCGGCCGTAACTACCTGGCTGCTGTTAACTACGATTTCGCAGTTGCAAAAGCTTACGTCGCTTACGGCGTGAACAAAGGCCAAAACAGCGCCATCCGCAACAACGGCAACGTTAACGCGTTTAACTACACTTCGGCTGGCTTCAGCACCGACAGCAACAACATCCTGGTCGGCGCAACCGTACCTGTTGGCCCAGCTGGCACCGTGATGGCTTCGTACATCAAGACCAACGACAAAGGCATCGCTAACGCTGATGCTGATCAATGGGCACTGGGTTACTCCTACGCTCTGTCGAAGCGCACGAGCACCTACGCTTCGTACGCCAAGATCAAAAACAAAAACGGCGCAGGCTACACCGTTGGTAACAACAGCAATGTTGGTACGGGCGACAAAGCCTTCAACGTTGGCGTTCGTCACTCGTTCTAATATTCGCGCAAGCGAAGCTTAGTACCGCTGCCAGCATCCCTTCGGGGATGCTGATAAGCAAGGAAACGCGCTGTCTGGCTTCGGCCTGGCAGCGCGTTTTTGCATGTGCGGCGCCAGTTATAATGGCGCCGTTACTCAAGTAAAGGAATGCCATGTATTCATTCACCTCGCCGCGCCTGGCCGCCTTGCTGGCCGCGCTGCTGCTCGCTGGCGCCACGGGCGCCGCTGTCGCTGCCGTCAAGGGCAAGAAGCCGGCCGGACTGGAGCGCTACGGCGTGGCCGTCTACTCCGACCTGTGCCTGCAAAAGGATAGCGGCGAAATCGGCGGCCAGCGCGTGACGCTGCACCGCTTTGCCGAAGCCGATTCCGTCATCTATGAATTCACGGCAGGCGCCCTGAGCTGGCCCATCGTGGCTAACGACGTCAATCTGGACGCCGCCACGGGCGCCTTCGACTTCACCATCGCCGGCGCCGACAGCGAAGAGCGCACCATCGTCGGCAAGTTTTCCAAAGATGGCCAGACCCTGACCCTGGAAGGCGATTACTGCGGCGGCAACGTGCGCATGCCGATGAAACTGAGCCGCGTGCGCGATTTCGGCCGTCCCCTGAAGCATTGCACGCCATGCCCGCCGGTGCCGCAAGCGCCCGCCGAGGCAGTGCCTGCCGAGGAAAGCGCGCCAGTGCCCGCCGCCTGAGCGATAGCTGCTGTTAAAAAGAAAAAGGCCCGGTATCGACCGGGCCTTTGTTATTTCTCGCCTTGCAGGAGGCTTATTTGGCGGCCTGCGCCTTTTCCGCCGTGGCGCGGATAGTGGCCAGCGTCGCGTTCGGCGTGATCAGGTTGCCGTCGTAGCGCAGTTCGATCAAGGCCGGCAAGTTGTTGGCCTTGGCGTGCGCCAGCGCCCGTTGCAGGGCGGGGGCGAACGCTTCTGTCGTATTCACCACTTCGCCATGCGCGCCATACGCTTGCGCCAGCGCCGCAAAATCCGGGTTGTGCAGGGTCGTGCCCGACACGCGGCCCGGGTAGTCGCGCTCCTGGTGCATGCGGATGGTGCCGAACATCTGGTTATTGAAGACGATGATGACCACGCCCGCCTGGTATTGCACGGCCGTGGCCAGCTCCTGGCCATTCATCATGTATTCGCCATCGCCGGCGAACGTGATCACGGTGCGCTCCGGGTGCACGATCTTCGCCGCCACGCCGGACGGCACGCCGTAGCCCATGGCGCCGTTGGTTGGCGCCAGCTGGGTGCGCATGCCGCCGTAGCGATAGAAGCGGTGCGCCCACGAGGCGTAATTGCCGGCGCCGTTCGTCAGGATGGTGTCAGCGGGGGCCTGCGCCATGATCTCTTGCGTGACTTGCCACAGGTCCAGCGGCGCCTGGCCATCCTGGAAGATGGGTGGGCGCTCCTGGTAGGCGGCCAGCTCGGCCTTGGCTTCGGCTGGCGTATGCTGCCAGGCGGATGCATCGACGGGCGCCATGGCGGCCAGCATGGCGCAGACTTGCGGCATGCCGCTGTTGATCATCAGCTCGGCCTGGTAAACGCTGCCCAGTTCCTCGGCATCCGTATGGATGTGCACCAGGCGTTGGCGCGGCACGGGCGAGTCGAACAGGGTGTAACCGCCTGTCGTCATTTCGCCCAGGCGCGGGCCGATGGCGATGACCAGGTCGGCGTTTTTCACGCGCGCGGCCAGTTTCGGGTTGATGCCGATGCCGACGTCGCCGATGTAGTTCGGGTGGGCATTGTCGAGCAAGTCCTGGAAACGGAAGGCGCAGGCGACGGGCAGGTGGTTGGCTTCAGCGAACTGCTGCAGGTCGGCGCACGCTTGCGGCGTCCAGGTGGTACCGCCCAGCAAGACCAGCGGCTGCTTCGCGGTCGCCAGCATGCCGCGCAACTGCTGCAGCTGGGCGTCCGATGGCGCCGCCTGCACGGGCTGGTAGGCGCGCGTGTCGGCCACCGTGGCCAGCGCAATGAGCATGTCTTCCGGCAGGGCCAGCACGACGGGGCCGGGACGGCCGCTGGTGGCAACCTGGAAGGCGCGCGCCAGGTATTCGGGAATGCGCTCAGCGCGGTCGATCTGCGCCACCCACTTGGCCATCTGGCCGTACATGCGGCGGTAGTCGATTTCCTGGAATGCTTCGCGGTCGACGAAATCATTGCCCACCTGGCCGATGAACAGGATCATCGGCGTGGAATCCTGGTAGGCCGTGTGCACGCCGATCGAGGCGTTGGTGGCGCCCGGTCCCCGCGTGACGAAGCAGATACCCGGCTTGCCCGTCAGCTTGCCGTAGGCTTCGGCCATGAAGGCGGCGCCGCCTTCCTGGCGGTTGATGATGAAGCGGATGCCCGAATCGTGCAGGGCGTCGAGCACGTCGAGGTAGCTTTCGCCAGGCACGCCAAAGGCGGTGTCGACACCGTGGATCTGCAGGGCATCGACCAGGATCTGGCCGCCGGTACGGGGTTGTTGCGTCATGTTCGGCTCTTTATATTCTAGTGGGTGGCAAAGAAATGGGGCAAGCGGTGCGCATGCGCCTGCATGCAAGCAGCTTGCCTCATTCTATGTGAGCCGATTTGGCCCGGCTTTTGAAATGGCGACACCGAATTACACAATCCCCCGGGCCGGGACCCGACGAGGGGCCCGGCGAGCGGTGTCGCGCGTGCACAGGCCTTTTTGCAGAAACATGCTGCGGCGCGGTACAATGGCGGGTGAAGCAGGCCAGACAGTCGCTGGCCGGCGCAGCAATGCGCTGGCGGGAGGAAGGTCCGGACTCCATAGAGCGGGGTGACGGTTAACGGCCGTCCGTCGAAAGCCGCAAGGTATAAGGCGAGGAATAGGGCCACAGAGACGAGCGTATTAAGTTACGGTGAAACGCGGTAACCTCCACCTGGTGCAATTTCAAATAGGCACGCGATGATGCTGCTCGCGGAGCGTGCGGGTAGAAAGCTTGAGCGCCCGAGTAATCTGGCGCCTAGAGGAATGACTGTCATAGCGCCAACCTGCAAGGGAAGGCGCCGTAACAAAATCCGGCCTACCGGCCTGCTTCACTTGAATTCCTGTTTCCTGGCTTGCCAGGGAGCGTATCGCCCACAGCGTTTTTCATGCTGTGGGCCGTCCAAAAGGCCCCCGCAACGGGGCTTTTTTTGTTTCTAAAAATATAGCATCCACGATAAAGTTGTATAGACAACTAAAAATGAACAATTGGTTAAAGTTTCCTGTTTACAATTAATTGCTGCGTTGCAAAAATAGTTTTCCTGCGACAGGCTAGGCCCGGAAAACAGGGGCGATACGCGCCAAGGATGATTTTCTTTTGCTTTAAACCAAGTCTTTTCCGATGCTTGATTGCTGTTGTGTCCGGATGACGAAACTATTGTCATGTGTCAACTAACTGTAAAAAATTCAATTTTTTGATTTCGTTTTTTTCGATGTTTACGGTAGGAAAACACATGTGTGCAGATGAGGTAGCACATTCACTATCTTTCATAAGTATCTAATTTATCGATATATTTTTATTTGAGACTCCTTCAACGATATGCGCTAAGTCCTTAATTTCATTAATAAAATTCCTGTTTTGCCAATCGGAAACCGCTTGACCACTATCTTTGCTTCCTCTAAAGTGGGCAACTGTGTGAAAAAGTGTGTTTTTGTGGGAAATTTTCCCTTTTCATCGCGATGCGCAAGCGTCGCAACCCAAGCTCAAAAAGGTCTTCCGTGTTTCAAGGCGCGTCCGCAATCAATCTCGATGCCAAAGGCAGGATGTCTATCCCTGCCAAGCACCGTGACGCGCTGGCGATTCAATGCGAAGGCCGCTTGACACTCACCAAACACCCCGATGGCTGCCTGCTGTTTTTCCCCCGTCCCGTGTGGGAAAGCCACCGCCAGCAAATCGCCGCCTGGCCCATGTCGGCGCGCGCCTGGCAGCGCATCTTCCTCGGCAACGCCGTCGACGTCGAGCTGGACTCGGCGGGCCGCGTGCTGATCTCGCCCGAATTGCGCAACGCCGTCGGACTGGCGCGCGAAGTCATGATGATCGGCATGGGCAGCCACTTTGAAATATGGGATGCCGCCAAGTTGGCCGACAAAGAACAGCAGGCGATCGATGCCGGCACCCCCGATGTACTTTCCAATTTTTCTTTCTAAGGCTCCGTAATGACACAACTCACGGTGCCGGAATTTCAGCATCGCACGGTGCTGCTCGATGAAGCGGTCGATGCGCTCGACCTGTCGGGCGACCGCGCGCACGGCATTTATGTCGATGGCACGTTTGGCCGCGGCGGCCATAGCCGATTGATCTTGTCGCGCCTGGCGCCCGACGCGCGCCTGATCGGCTTCGACAAGGATTTGCAAGCCATCGCCACGGCCGAACAGATCGGCGACCCCCGCTTTGAAATCGTCCACGACAGTTTTGCCACCATGACGGCCAGCTTGGCCGAACGCGGCGTGCAGCAGGTCGATGGCATCCTGCTTGACCTGGGCATCTCGTCGCCGCAAGTCGACGACGCGGCGCGCGGTTTCAGCTTCCGCAACGACGGACCGCTGGACATGCGCATGGATACCACGCGCGGCATCTCCGCGGCCGAATGGCTGGCGGTGGAAACCGAGCAGAATTTAGAGAAAGTGATACGCGATTATGGGGAAGAACGGTTTGCTTTTCAGATTGCAAAGGCGATTGTTGCTGGCCGGGCAGTCCAGCCAATTTCAAGCACACGACAGCTTGCCGGCATCGTGGCAGGCGCCGTCAAGACCCGCGAGAAGGGTAAGGACCCCGCTACCCGCACCTTTCAGGCCATACGCATTTTCATTAACAAAGAGCTCGAGGATCTCGAGATCGGTCTGAGCCAGGCGTATGCCTGCCTGGCGCCCGGCGCGCGCATGGCCGTGATCAGTTTTCACTCGCTGGAAGACCGCATGGTCAAGCGCTTCTTCGCCTCGAAGGCGAACGTGGAGCAGCCTGACCGCCGCCTGCCGATCCGCGCGGTCGACTTGCCGCAGCCGGAAATGAAGCTGATTTCGAAGATGAAGCCGTCCGACGCCGAGATCGAGGGCAATCCGCGCTCGCGTTCGGCCGTGATGCGCGTGGCGCAGCGTTTGCCCATTCCAGTTCGTGGCGGCGCCCGATGACTGGCAAGCTGTGTGTCGTGCTGTCGGCCCTGCTGGTGTGCTGCGGCCTGTCGCTGGTGAATGCGCAGTATCAGTCGCGCCACTTGCTGATCGACCTGGAGCGCGCGCAAGCGCTGTCGCGCCAGCTCGACATCGACTGGGCGCAACTGCAGCTGGACCAGTCCACTTTGGGCAAGCATGAACGCATCGAATCGATCGCGCGGCGCGACCTGAGCATGACGCCGCTGACGGCGGCGCGTACGCAATACCTGACGGAGGGCGAATAATGAAGTTGGGCGGTAATAGCAACGGCCGGGTGGCGGCATCGAAAGGCGTGCCATTCTCGAAGAACCCCGTACTGGCGGTGCGTCTGCCCGTCTGGCGTTCGCGCGTCGTGCTGTTCCTGCTGTTCTTCGCTTTCGCCGGCCTGGGTGCGCGCGCGCTGTGGCTGCAGGGCGTATCGACGCAGTTCCTGCAAAAGCAGGGCAAGGCGCGCTATGAGCGCACCCTGGAATTGCCGGCCACGCGCGGCAAGATCACCGACCGCAATGGCCAGGTGCTCGCCTCGTCCGTCCCCGTGAAAGCCATCTGGGCCATTCCCGACGACGTGCTGCAGGCATCGCCCGAAAAAATCAATGCGCTGGCCGGCCTGCTGGAAATGAATGTCAACGAATTGCGCAAGAAACTCGATTCGGACCGCAGCTTCGTTTACCTGAAACGCCAGGTCGAGATGGACGTGGCCGACAAGATTTCCAAGCTGGGCATCGACGGCATCGACGAGCGCAAGGAATACAAGCGCTTCTATCCACAGGGTGAAGTGATGACCCACGTGGTGGGCTTTACCAACGTGGAAGACGTGGGCCAGGAAAGCATGGAACTGGCGCAGCAGAAAACCCTCGTCGGCACCACCGGCAGCCGCCGCGTGATCAAGGACCGCCTGGGCCACATCGTCGAAGACATCGGCTTCATCCACGAACCGCATGACGGCAAGGACCTGACCCTGTCCGTCGACAGCAAGATCCAGTACATCGCCTTCACGCAGCTGAAGGAAGCGGTGGAGAAATTCAACGCCAAGGCTGGCGGCGCCGTGGTGCTTGACGTGCACACGGGCGAAGTGCTGGCCCTCGCCAATTACCCGAGCTACGACCCGAACGACCGCCGCAAGCTGACGGGCCAGCAGCTGCGCAACCGCGTCATGACCGATACTTTTGAGCCCGGTTCGACCCTGAAGCCGATCACGGTGTCACTGGCGCTCGATACGGGCCGCGTCAAGCCGGGCACCCTGATCGACACGGGCCCGGGCCGCTACACCATCGCCGACCGCACGATCACGGACACCAAGCCGCACGGCGTGATCAATGTCTCGGAAATCATCGAGATGTCGTCGAACATCGGCACTTCGAAAATCGCGCTGGGCATGCCGTCGCAGGAAATGTGGGAAATGTTTACCAAGGTCGGCTTCGGTCAGCAGCCGAAATGGGGCTTCCCTGGCGCCGTGGCCGGCCGCGTGCGTCCGTATAAATCGTGGCGTCCGGTGGAGCAGGCCACCATGAGCTACGGTAACGGCATTTCCGTGTCGCTGATCCAGCTGGCGCGCTCTTATATGATGTTCGCGCGTGATGGCGACACGATTCCCCTGTCATTCCAGAAAGTCAATGAACTGCCCGTGGGCCAGCAAGTGATCAAGCCGAAGACGGCCGCCGAAATGCGCGCCATGCTGGAACTCGTGGTCTCCGGCGCGCACGGCTCGGCCAAGCGCGCCCAGGTTGCCGGCTACCGCGTGGGCGGCAAGACGGGTACCGCCTATAAAGTGGAAAACGGCCGCTACGCGATGCCGCGCAAATACATCGGCTCGTTCGTGGGAATGGTGCCGATGTCGGCGCCGCGCTTCATCATTGCCGTGATGATCGATGAACCGACCGGCCCCGCCCACTATGGCGGCCAGGTTGCCGCTCCCGCTTTCGCGGCGATTGCGACCAACGCGCTGCGCGCGATGAACGTACCGCCCGATTCCTCCGTTACCGAAATCGTGGTCCCGGCCAATGCCGGCCCGGAGGCCATGTGAAGTCACTCATGACCATACAAGACATCAGTTTGTGGATCAAAGCGGCTGCCCCGTCCGGGCAGCTGACGTCCGATTCGCGCCGTGTGCAGCGCGGCGACGTGTTTTTCGCCTACGCGGGCGCCACCCATTTCATCGACGCCGCCATCGAGCAGGGCGCCGCCGCCATCGTGCATGATGCCGTCGAGTGGAACGCCGCATGGGCCGTGCCGCACCTGCTGGTCAGCGACCTGAAACGCCAGGCCGGTCCCGTGGCGCATGCTTTCTACGACATGCCCGACAGCGCCATGTTCAGCGCCGGCGTGACGGGCACGAATGGCAAGACTTCGTGCGCGCTGTGGCTGGCGCAAGCCATGGCGCGCCTGGGCGAAACCTCGTCCGTCATCGGGACCCTGGGCGTGGGCTTGTGCAAGCCGCGCGGCGCCATCGAATTCGACGTCACCGGCTACACCACGCCGGATGCCGTGCTGCTGGCGCGCAAACTGGCCGCCATGCGCGACGCTGGCGCCAAGGCCGTTGCCATTGAAGTGTCGTCGATCGGTCTGGACCAGGACCGCGCGGCCGGCATGCATTTTGATGTCGCCATGTTTACCAATCTGACGCGCGACCACCTCGACTACCATGGCGATATGGCGGCCTACGAGGCGGCCAAGGTCAAGCTGTTCGACTGGCCCGGCCTGAAAACAGCCGTCATCAACCTGGACGACCCCATGGGCCTGCGCCTGGCGCGCCACGTGGACGGCAAGCTGGCGGGCGAGTACCCGGTCATCGGCTATACCTTGCAGGATGCGGCAGCCTTGCCCGACCTGCCTGGTGTGCTGATGCTGCGCGCCAGCCAGTTCCGCAGCCGCAATGCCGGCACCGACTTCCACCTCGAATGCGCGCTGGGCGTGGCGCTGGTCAAGACGCAGCTGGTGGGCCACTTCAATATCAGCAACGCGCTGGCCGTGCTGGGCGCCTTGCTGGCGCACGGCACCGGCCTGCGCGCCGCCATCGACGGCATCGAATCCCTGCAGCCGGCCCCGGGCCGCATGCAGCAGGTGGGCGGCCAGGAAGCGCCGATGGTCGTCATCGATTACGCGCATACGCCGGACGCGCTGGAAAAGACCCTGGCTGCCTTGCGCCAGGTGGCGCAGGAGCGGGGCGGCCAGTTGTGGTGCGTGTTCGGTTGCGGCGGCGACCGCGATCCGGGCAAGCGTCCGCAGATGGGCGCCATCGCGCAGCTGGCCGATCACGTGCTGGTCACCAGCGACAATCCGCGCAGCGAAGATCCGCACGCCATCATCGCGCAGATCGTCGCCGGCATGCGTGCCGACGGTCCGCAGCCGCAAGCCATCGAAGACCGTGCCGGCGCCATTTTGTCGGCCATCAAGCACGCGGCCAAGCCGGACGTGATCCTGTTGGCGGGCAAGGGGCATGAGCCGTACCAGGAAATCAAGGGCAAGAAACTGCCGTTCTCCGATGCCGACCATGCGCAGCTGGCCTTGTCCGCGCGCCTGACGATGATGAGGACGAACTGATGGATAGCCTGATGCACGCAAGCCTGCTCGAACTGATGCCGTCGCTGGATGGCGCGCAGCTGACGGGCGACGCATCCTTTGATGGCGTCTCCACCGACAGCCGCAGCGCCCAGGCCGGCTCGCTCTTCGTTGCCCTGCGCGGCGAGAGTTTTGATGCCCACGATTTCCTCGACCAGGTGGCTGCGCGCGGCGTCGCCGCCGTGGTGGTCGAGCGCCTGCCCGAAGGCTGGGACAGCGCCAAGGTACCCGCCATCGTGGTGGCCGATACCCTGGTGGCGCTGGGCCGCATCGCCAACCATTGGCGCGGTCGCTTCAATTTACCCGTCATCGGCGTCACCGGCAGCAATGGCAAGACCACTGTCAAGGAAATGATTGCGGCCATCCTGGCGGCGGCCTTTGGCGAAGAAAGCCGTTTGGCCACGCGCGGCAACCTGAATAATGAAATCGGCGTGCCATTGACGCTGTTCCGCCTGAGCGCCGCGCACAAGGCGGCAGTCATCGAGATGGGCATGAACCATCCGGGAGAAATCGCCCGCCTGGCCGCGATTGCCGCGCCTACCCTGGCGATGGTCAACAACGCGCAGCGCGAGCACCAGGAATTCATGCATACGGTGGAAGCGGTGGCGCGCGAGAACGGCGCCGCGCTGGCGGCCCTGGCGCATGACGGCGTGGCCGTCTTCCCGCATGGAGATGAATTCACGCCCGTGTGGCGCGAATTGGCAGGCGCACGCGCCGTCATCACCTTCGGCCTGTCGAAAGAGGCGGACGTGAGTTGCACGCACCGCGCGGCCGAGGATTTTGGCAGCGACCTGTTCGTCAGCGTGCGGGCACAGGATGGCAGCTTGCGTCAGTTTTTTGTCGGCTTGCAGGCGGCGGGCGAACACAATGTGCGCAATGCGCTGGCGGCCGTGGCATGCGCGATTGGCGCCGGCATCGCGCCAGAACATATCAAGCAGGGCCTGGAGGCGTTTTCTCCCGTGAATGGCCGGCTGCAGAAAAAACGGGCCGCCAATGGCGCCACCATCATCGACGACACGTATAACGCCAATCCTGATTCGGCGCGCGCGGCCATCGATGTGCTGGCGCAGGCCGCGGCACCGCGCATCCTGGTGCTGGGCGAGATGGGCGAAGTCGGCACGCAGGGGCAGCAGTTCCACGAAGAGATCGGCGCCTACGCCGCCGCCAAAGGCATCGAACACGTGCTGGCGACGGGCGGACTGGCGCGCCATCTGGCGAATCCGGCGCAGGAATCCGCCAGCCAGGAATCAGGCACGGTCGTGGAGTATTTCGAACAGTTCGACGGTTTGCTGGCGGCGCTCGATGCGCATTTGTCCGGCCGTTCGGATGCAACAGTATTGATCAAGGGCTCCCGTTTCATGAAGATGGAACGGGCCGTGCAGCATTTGATTGGTTCAAACAACAATAACAAGGAAGCTCACTAATCATGCTGCTCTGGCTCGCTCATTATTTCCAGGACGACATTGGCCCACTGCGGGTCTTTAACTTCATCACGTTCCGCGCCGTCTTCGCCACCCTGACGGCGATCTTGATCGGCCTGTGCGCCGGTCCCGCCGTGATCCGCATGCTTACGCGCATGAAGGTCGGCCAGGCCGTGCGTACGGACGGCCCGCAAACGCACCTGAAAAAACACGGCACCCCCACCATGGGCGGTGTGCTGATCCTCATCGCCATCGGCATTTCCACCTTGCTGTGGGCGGACCTGTCGAACCGCTTCATCTGGCCCGTGCTGATCGTCACCTTGGGCTTTGGCGCAGTCGGCTGGGCCGACGACTACCGCAAGGTGGTGCACCAGGATCCGGAAGGCATGCGCTCGCGCGAGAAATACTTCTGGCAATCGCTGATCGGCATCGCCGCCGCGTTTTACCTGGCGTTTTCCGTCTCCATCTCCGAGCCCAATGCTGGCCAGGTATGGAATCTGATCTACGCCTGGGTGCAATCGGGCTTCGCCATGGACTTGCCGCCGAAGGCCGACCTGATCGTCCCGTTCTTCAAGACCATCAGCTATCCGCTGGGCGTATGGGGCTTTATCGCGCTGACCTATTGCGTCATCGTCGGCACCAGCAACGCCGTCAATTTCACCGATGGCCTTGACGGCCTGGCCATCATGCCGACCGTGATGGTGGGCACGGCCCTGGGCCTGTTCGCCTACCTGACGGGTAACGCCACGTATGCGCGCTACCTGTTCATCCCGCACATCCCGGGCGCTGGCGAACTGGTGATCTTCTGCGGCGCGCTGGCCGGTTCCGGCCTGGCCTTCCTCTGGTATAACACGCACCCCGCGAAAGTGTTCATGGGCGACGTGGGCGCGCTGGCACTGGGCGGCGCACTGGGCACCATCGCCGTCATCGTGCGCCAGGAAATCGTCCTGTTCATCATGGGCGGCATCTTCGTCGTCGAAACGCTGTCCGTGATCATCCAGGTCGTCTGGTTCAAGTACACCAAGAAGCGCTATGGCGCGGGCCGCCGCGTCTTCCTGATGGCGCCGTTGCATCACCATTTTGAACAAAAAGGCTGGAAGGAGACGCAGGTTGTCGTGCGTTTCTGGATCATCACCATGATGCTGGTGCTGCTCGGCCTGACCACCTTGAAGCTGCGCTGATGATGTACGACGCTAAAACCGCACTGGTACTGGGCCTTGGCGAGTCGGGGCTGGCCATGGCCCTGTGGCTGGCCCGAAGCGGTGCCTGCGTGCGCGTGGCCGATACGCGCCAGGCTCCCGAGCGCCTTGCAGCGTTACAGGCCGCCGTGCCGCAGGCGCAGTTCATCGCCGGCGCCTTCACGGCCGAATTGCTCGATGGCGTCGATTTCGTCGCCGTCAGCCCTGGCCTGGCGCCGGGCCGCGAACTGGCGCAGATTGCGCCTGCCGCACTTGAGAAAAATATCCCCGTGTGGGGCGAGATCGAACTGTTCGCGCAGGCCCTGGCCGCGCTCAAGGCGGAACGCGGCTATGCGCCGAAAGTCATCGCCATCACGGGCACGAATGGCAAGACGACCGTCACCAGCCTGGTAGGCTTGCTGTGCGAACGCGCGGGCCTGGCCACGCGCGTGGCTGGCAATATCAGTCCCGCTGCGCTGGACGTGCTGCGCGAAGTGCTCGATGCGGAGCCTGCGCCGCAGCCTGTGGATGCGGAAGCTGAAGTGGCGGAACCCGTCGCCAGCACCTTGCCGCAGGCGTGGATCCTGGAATTGTCCAGCTTCCAGCTGCACACGACGTTCAGCCTGCAGGCCGACGCGGCCACGGTCCTGAATCTGTCGCAGGATCACCTGGACTGGCATGGCAACATGGCTGCCTACGCTGCCGACAAGGCGCGCATCTTCGGCGAGCAGACCGTGCGCATATTGAACCGCGACGACGCGGCCGTGATGCACATGGCCGACCCGCTGACCGAAACGATCACCTTCGGCACGGGCGAACCCGTGGAAGTGGACAGCTTTGGCCTGGTGAATGAACGGGGCATCTTCTGGCTGGCGCAAGCCGTGCCCAGCGAAGAAGTGGTCGAGAAAAAACGCAGGAAGAATGATCCGGCGCCGGAACCGGTGCCGACGATGGCCAAGAAACTGATGCCGGCCGACGCGCTGAAAATCCGCGGCCAGCACAATGCCTCGAATGCGCTGGCGGCGCTGGCCCTGTGCCGCGCCATCGGCTTGCCGTTCGCGCCGTTGCTGCATGGCTTGCGCGAATACCAGGGCGAGCCGCACCGCGTGGAACTGATCACGGCCGTGAATGAAGTCGAGTACTACGACGACAGCAAGGGCACGAATGTGGGTGCGACGGTAGCCGCCCTGTTCGGCCTGGGCAAGGCGTTTGGCGGCGCGGAACAGCGCCTGGTGCTGATCGCCGGCGGCGACGGCAAGGGGCAGGATTTCTCGCCGCTGGCTGAACCCGTGTCGCGCTATGTGCGCGCCGTGGTGCTGATCGGCCGCGATGCGCCGGCCTTGCGCGCGGCGCTCGAACCGGCCGGCGTGGACATCATCGACTGCGCCACCTTGCCGGAGGCCGTCAAGCGCGCCAGCGGCCTGGCGCTGGCCGGCGATGCCGTGCTGCTGTCGCCCGCCTGCGCCAGCCTGGACATGTTCAAGAACTATGCGCACCGCGCGCAGGTGTTTGTCGGCGCCGTGCGCGACATCGCCCTGGAAAACGGACAGGATATCTGATGGCCTTCCAACTGCCCTTCAGCTTTGGTTCCGGCTCGGCTGCCAAGCCGCTGGATAGCCGCGCGCGGCAGTCGAAGATGATGGACTATGACAAGCCGCTGGTGTGGGTCGTCCTGCTGCTCATGTTGCTGGGCATGGTGATGGTGTATTCGGCGTCGATCTCGCTGTCGGATGCGCGCAAGTTCGCCGCCTACACGAACAATTATTTTGTCGTGCGCCAGGCGCTGTTCATCGGTATTTCGATCGTCGTTGGCGCGCTGGTATTTCGCATCCCCGTCGCCACCTGGCAAAAGATGGCGCCGTGGCTGTTCATCGGCACCCTGGTGCTGCTGGTGATGGTCTTGATACCGGGCCTGGGCGTGTCGGTCAATGGCGGCCGCCGCTGGCTGAACCTGCCGGGCCTGCGGCCGCAGCCGTCCGAGCTGATGAAGGTGGTGATGGTGCTGTACGCGGCCGATTACACGGTGCGCAAGCAGGAGTATATGCACAAGCTGACCAAGGGCTTCATGCCGATGGCGCTGGCTGTCAGCTTCGTCGGCTTGCTGCTGCTGATGGAGCCCGATCTTGGCGCCTTCGGCGTGATCGTCTGCATCGCCATGGGCATCCTGTTTTTGGGCGGCGTGAACGCCATCTGGTTCGGCGGCATCGGCGCCATGCTGACGGCGATCTTCGTCACCATCATCGCCTTGTCGAAATTCCGCCGCGAGCGGTTTTTTGCGTATCTCGATCCGTGGCAGGAAGACAATGCGCTGAACAAGGCTTACCAGCTGACGCATTCGCTGATCGCCTTCGGACGCGGTGAATTGTTTGGCGTGGGACTGGGCGGCAGCGTGGAAAAACTGCATTATCTGCCCGAAGCGCATACGGACTTTTTGCTGGCCGTGATCGGCGAGGAGCTGGGCCTGGTGGGCGTGCTGATCGTGATCGGCATGTTCTACTGGATTATCAAGCGGGCATTTGACATCGGCCGCCAGGCGATCGCCATCGACCAGACCTTTGCCGGCCTGACGGCGAAAGGCATCGCCATCTGGATCGGCGTGCAGACCTTCATCAACATGGGCGTGAACCTGGGCCTGCTGCCGACCAAGGGCCTGACCTTGCCCTTGATGAGTTATGGCGGCACGGGCGTACTGATTAACTGTATCGGCCTGGCGATTTTGCTGCGCATCGATTATGAAAACCGGATCCTGATGCGGGGAGGCCGGCTATGAACAGCGTGACGAACTTGAAAACGACGAAAAGACTGATGATCATGGCGGCCGGCACCGGCGGCCATATTTTCCCGGGCCTGGCGATTGCGCAGACCATGCGCGCGCGCGGCTGGGAAGTGAGCTGGCTGGGCACGACCCACGGCATGGAGCAGGAACTGGTGCCGAAAAGCGGCATTCCCATGGATGCCATCGCGTTCTCCGGCATGCGCGGCAAGGGCCTGGCGCACACGGTCAAAGGCGGCTTCAAGATGCTGGCCAGCTTTTTTGCCATCCGCCGCTTCATCGCCAGCCGCAAGCCGGACGTGGTGATGGGCATGGGCGGCTACGTCACCGTGCCGGGCGGCCTGATGGCGCGCCTGAAGGGCGTGCCGCTGGTGCTGGTCAATGCCGACGCGGCGCTGCTGCTGTCGAACAAGACCCTGGTGCCGCTGGCGCAGCAGGTGTGCTTCGGCTTTCCCGCCGATTTCGGCAGCGCCGCCGGCAAGGCCGTCGTCACCGGCAATCCCGTGCGCGCCGAGATCCTCGCCATGGCGCCGCCGGCCACGCGTTTCGCTGGCCGCAGCGGACCGTTGCGCATCCTGGTGGTGGGCGGCAGCCTGGGAGCGAAAGCGCTGAACGACAATCTGCCCGCCGCGCTGGCGCTGATGCCGGAGGGCGAACGCCCGCTGGTGACGCACCAGTCGGGCAAGAAGAATATCGACGCCCTGCATGCCGCATATGCGCAGGCGGGCGTGCAAGCCAATGTGGTCGACTTCATCGACGACATGGCCAGGGCGTATACCGAGGCCGATCTGGTGATTTGCCGTGCGGGCGCCATCACCCTGTCGGAATTGACGGCGGCCGGCGTGGCCAGCGTGCTCGTGCCGCTGGTGGCGTCGACCACCAGCCATCAGCGCGACAACGCGCAATGGATGGCAAAACAAGGCGCGGCGATTCATCTGCCGCAGACGGAAATGAGTGCGGCGTCGCTGAGCACCCTGCTGGCATCGCTGAGCCGCGATACCTGCCAGCATATGGCGCAAGCGGCACTGGCAGCAGGCAAGCGCGACGCCAATGAGGCGATCGCACACGTATTGGAAAAACTGGCATGAGGTTAGCTCTGTGAAGCATAAAGTAAACAATATCCACTTTGTCGGCATTGGCGGCAGCGGCATGAGCGGCATCGCCGAAGTGCTGGTCAACCTCGGCTACAAGGTGTCGGGCTCCGACCTGGGCAGCAATGCGGCGACGCAGCGCCTGGCGAGCCTGGGCGCGACCGTCATGCTGGGTCACGCGGCCGAGAACATCGGCGACGCCGATGCGGTAGTGACGTCGGGCGCCGTCCCGCAAGACAATCCTGAAGTGGCGGCCGCGCGCGCGCGCAAGATTCCGCTGGTGCCGCGTGCCGTGATGCTCGGTGAATTGATGCGCCTGAAGCGCGGTATCGCCATCGCCGGCACGCACGGCAAGACGACAACCACCAGCCTGGTCGCTTCCGTGCTGGCGCAGGGCGGTCTCGACCCGACTTTCGTTATCGGCGGCCGCCTGACCAGCGCCGGCGCGAACGCCAAGCTGGGCTCGGGCGACTACCTGGTAGCCGAAGCCGATGAATCGGATGCCTCGTTCCTGAACCTGACGCCGATGATCGAAGTGATCACGAATATCGACGCCGATCACATGGACACCTACGAGCACGATTTTGAAAAGCTCAAGCAGGCTTTCGTGCAGTTCACGCACCGCTTGCCTTTCTATGGCCGCGCCATGCTGTGCATCGACGATCCGCACGTGCGCGCCATCATCCCGTCCGTCACCAAGCCCGTCACCACCTACGGTTTCGCGGAAGACGCGCAAGTGCGCGCCATCAACGCGCGCGCCGTGGGCCTGGAAATGCATTTCACCGTGCTGCAGGAAGGCTATCCGGACCTCGACGTGGTGCTGAACCAGCCCGGCATGCACAATGTGCAGAATGCCTGCTCGGCGATTGCCATCGCGCGCGAAATCGGCATCGCCGACAGCGCCACGCAGCAGGGCCTGGCCGAGTTTTCCGGCGTGGGCCGGCGCTTCACGCGTTACGGCGACGTGGCGCTGCCGAACGGCGGCACTTTTGCGCTGGTCGACGATTTCGGCCACCATCCGGTGGAAACGGAAGTGACCCTGGCCGCCGCGCGCGCCGCCTATCCTGGCCGCCGCCTGGTGCTCGCATTCCAGCCGCACCGCTACAGCCGCACGCGCGATCTGTTCGAGGATTTCGTGAAAGTGCTGGGCGCGCCCGACGTGCTGCTGCTGTCCGAAGTGTATGCGGCGGGCGAAGCGCCCATCGTCGCCGCCGACGGCCGCGCACTGGCGCATGCGCTGCGCGCGCGCGGCAAGATCGAACCGATTTTCGTCGAATCCATGAAAGACATGGCCGACACCATCATGAGCGTGGCGCGCGACGGCGATGTCGTGCTGACCATGGGTGCCGGCTCGATCAGCGGCATCCCGCAACAACTGACAACGTATCCATCCAACACTGTAAAGGCCTGATGTGAACCAAGCTTCAGCTATCGACGTAAAACAATTGGGCAAGGTCGGCGTCCTGTTCGGCGGCAGCTCGGCCGAGCGCGAAGTGTCGCTGATGTCCGGCACGGGCGTGCTGGCCGCTTTGACAAGCCGCGGCGTGGACGCGCACGCGTTCGACACGGGCGAACGCAGCCTGGCCGAACTGGCCGCTGAACAATTCGACCGCGTCTTCATCGCGCTGCACGGCCGCTTCGGCGAAGACGGCAGCCTGCAGGGCGCGCTGGAGCAGCTGGGCATTCCCTACACGGGCAGCGGCGTGATGGCCTGTGCGGTGGGCATGGACAAGGTTTACACCAAGATGATCTGGCTGATGCACCAGCTGCCAACGCCAAAGTACGCGGTGCTCGATGACAGCTCCGACCTGGCCAAGGTCGCCGCGGAACTGGGCTTGCCGCTGATCGTCAAGCCGCCGCATGAAGGTTCGAGCATCGGCATCACGACGGTCAACCAAGCATCGGCCTTCCAGGCGGCCTACGACATCGCCGCCGGCCTCGATGATTCGGTGCTGGCCGAGGAGTTCATCAAGGGCCGCGAGTTCACCGTCGCGATCCTGGGCAAGGGCGCCACTGCGCGCGCGCTGCCGCCGATTGAAATCGTCGCGCCGCAAGGCAATTACGATTACCAGAACAAGTACTTCACGGACGATACGCAGTATTTCTGCCCGCCGCAGCTGGACCCGGCGATCGTGGCGGAGATGGAGCGCATCGCCGTGGCAGCCTACCGCGCCCTCGGCTGCGAAGGCTGGGGACGTGTGGACGTGCTGATGCGCGCGGCCGACAGCAAGCTGTTTTTGCTGGAAGTGAATACCTCGCCCGGCATGACGGGCCACTCGCTCGTGCCGATGGCGGCGCGCGCGGTGGGCATCAGCTATGAAGACCTGTGCCTGGAAATCGTCGCTGGCGCGCGTCTGAAAATGCACAAGGGACAGCGCTGATATGTGGCATGACGCTAAAAGCCTCAATACGACTGCCAACGGCTTGCTGGCCGCGGTTCTGGTCGTGTGCGTGGCCGCCGGCGTCTGGTGGGTGTCGCAGCGTCCCATGTTCGACCTGCGCACGATCAAGGTGGAAAGCGCGGACGACAAGGGCCTGCGCCACGTGAATTACCTGACCCTGCGCAGCGGCACTTTGGGCCGCATCAAGGGCAATTTCTTCACGACCAACCTGGAAAGCGTGCGCGGCGTCTTCGAATCGGTACCCTGGGTACGCCGTGCCAGCGTGCGGCGCGAGTGGCCGAACCAGCTGATCGTGGCGCTGGAAGAACACGAAGCGCTGGGCACCTGGGGCGAGGATGGACGCCTGCTGTCGGTCAAGGGCGACGTGTTTACGGCGAATGTGGCCGAAGCCGAAGACGACCATGAGTTGCCTGCGTTTGCCGGCCCCGATGGCAGCGAAAAGGAAGTACTGGCTACCTACGTGCAGCTGGCAAAGTGGTTTGCGCCGCTGAAGATGGTGCCGGAAACCCTGTCGCTGTCGAGCCGCTATGCGTGGACGGTGAAACTGGATAACGGCATGAGCGTGGCACTGGGACGCGAGCAAAATCACACGACGCTGAAAGCGCGGGTCGACCGGCTGGTGGGCATTTACCCGCAGCTGGCGAGCCGGCTGGAAAATATCGACACGATCGATATGCGCTACCAGAATGGCCTGGCGCTCAGTTCCGCCGGCCTGGTGATACCGGCCGAAGGCAAGGATGGAAAGCCAGTCATGAAGAAGAAAAACAGCAGTCCGATTAAAAAACCGACTTAACCCAATAATTTTAATTTATAGCCCATACAGTAGGCGACAGAAATGACAAAAGACGCGAAAAACCTGATCGTCGGCCTCGACATCGGCACCTCGAAAGTGGTGGCGGTGGTAGCCGAAGTGATGTCCGACGGGCGCCACGAAGTGATCGGGCTGGGCCAGCACGAATCGAAGGGCCTGAAAAAAGGCGTGGTGGTCAATATCGAGGCCACGGTGGAGTCCATCCAGCGCGCGCTGGAAGAGGCCGAGCTGATGGCCGACTGCAAGATCCGCAATGTGTACGCGGGCATTGCGGGCAGCCATATCCGCAGCTTCAATTCCAGCGGCATGGTGGCCATCAAGGACAAGGAAGTGACGGCGACCGACGTGGCGCGCGTCATCGAGACGGCAAAAGCGGTTAACATTCCGACCGATCAGCAATTGCTGCACACGGTGCCGCAAGAGTTCATCGTCGACAGCCAGGAAGATGTGCGCGAGCCTATCGGCATGAGCGGCATCCGCCTGGAGGTGAAGGTGCATATCGTCACCGGCGCCGTGTCGGCGGTGCAGAACATCGTCAAGTGCGTGCGCCGCTGCGGCCTGGAAGTGTCGGACCTGATCCTGCAGCCGATGGCGTCCGCCGATGCGGTGCTTACGCCCGACGAGAAGGAACTGGGCGTGGTACTGATCGACATCGGTGGCGGCACGACCGATGTGGCGGTATTTTCCGATGGCGCGATCCGCCATACGGCAGTCATCCCCATCGCCGGCGACCAGATCACCAACGACATCGCCATGGCCTTGCGCACCCCGACCGCGGAAGCGGAAGAAATCAAGATCCGCTATGGCGTGGCCAAGCAGGTCCTGGCCGACCCCGGCGAATCGCTGGAAGTGCCTGGCCTGGGAGACCGCGGCCCGCGCAACCTGTCGCGCCAGGCGCTGGCGGCAGTGATCGAGCCGCGCGTCGAGGAGCTGTTCGCCATGGTGCACCAGGTGGTGCGCGAATCCGGTTATGAAGGCGTGCTGTCGTCGGGCATCGTGCTCACGGGCGGCACCTCCATCATGCCCGGCATGGTGGAAATGGCGGAAGATATTTTCCTGAAACCGGCGCGCCTGGGCACGCCCGAGTATCGGGGACAGCTGGCCGACGTGGTGCGCAGTCCGCGCTATGCCACGGTATTGGGCCTGCTGCTGGAAGCGAAGAAGCAATACCTGCGCGGCCACATCGTGACGCGTCAGGACGGCTCGGTGAAGGCAGTCTGGCAGCGCATGAAGGAATGGTTTTTAGGGAATTTTTAAGGGCATGATTTTCGCCCGGCAGGACAGGTTTTTTGGCAGCATCGCAGGTACACACACATAACTTTATTTTATATTTAACCGCAGTTTTCAATCTCCAGTTCTCCTACCAATATGAGGCCTGGCGCTTGGAAACCGCATCTGATAGGAGCACATCATGGAGTTCGATATGGTCGATAACACAGCTTTAGGTACCGTCATCAAGGTCGTCGGCGTCGGCGGTGCGGGTGGCAATGCAGTCCAACACATGATCAACAAAGGCATGTCGGGCGTGGAGTTCATTGCCGCCAACACCGACGCACAAGCCCTGTCGACATCGAAGGCCCACAACATCATCCAGATCGGCGATACCGGTCTGGGCGCCGGCATGAAGCCTGCCGTCGGCCGCCAGCTGGCGGAAGAATCGCGCGCGCGCATCGCCGATTCGCTGCGCGGCGCGCACATGGTCTTCATCGCTGCCGGCATGGGTGGCGGTACGGGCACGGGCGCCGCTCCTATCGTGGCCGAAGTGGCCAAGGAACTGGGCGCGCTGACGGTGGCCGTGGTCTCCAAGCCATTCTCGTACGAAGGCCAGAAGTGCATGGACATCGCCGACGAAGGCCTGGAGCAGCTGTCCCTGCACGTCGATTCGCTGATCATCATCCTGAACGAAAAGCTGGAAGAGATCTACGAAGATGAAAGCATGCTGGAATGGATGCAGCACGCCGATGATGTGCTCAACAACGCAGTGGCCGGCATTGCCGAGATCATCAACGTACCTGGCCATATCAACGTCGACTTCAACGACGTGAAAACCATCATGGGCGAGCAGGGCAAGGCCATGATGGGCACGGCGACGGCTTCCGGCGTCGACCGCGCGCGCATCGCCGCCGAACAGGCTGTCGCTTCGCCGCTGTTGGATGGTATCGACCTGTCCGGCGCGCGCGGCGTGCTGGTCAACGTCACGGCCAGCCGTGGCTTGAAAGGCAAGGAGATCAAGGAAGTCATGGCTGCCGTGCGCGCGTTTGCCGCGCCGGACGCGTCGATCGCGCAAGGTATCGCCTACGACGACGCCATGGGCGACGACATCCGCGTTACCGTGGTGGCCACGGGCCTGGGCCGTGCCAAGAAAAACATCCAGCTGGTACCGCAGCAAGTGCTGCGCACCGGTACCCACAACAGCCCGCTGACCCCGTCGGCTGCCATGGGTAGCGCGCAAGCGGCGACGACGACGGTTGGCGTGGCCACGCCGGCAGCCGGTTTCGACGGCATGAAGGCGCCGGCGGTATGGCGTCGCGAATCGGCTTCCGAGCAAGTGCGCGCGATGGAAAAGAATGGCATGGAGACGTATGACATCCCTGCCTTCCTGCGCAAACAGGCCGACTAATCACAGTGAAAAAAGCCCATGGCGGTGTTGCGTAGCCTTGCCGTACAGTCGTACTGTCTTCGGCCATGCGCCTTGCCCTGCGCATTTTTCATGTGATTAGGTGAGCGGAGGTGATCTGATGTCAGCAAACATGACGGCGGCCTGAGGGCCGCCGTTTTTTTTGCCGGTTTTTGATTTTTGACTTTGCCTTTCCGGCCATTTTCTGCACAAATACGGCAAGTCAGGCATACTATCGCGCTGAGCCAGCATCATGCTAGCCGAACCAGAATACACGCGTTTTCCGCCCGGCCGGGCGGCGAGCGTTTTCCACCGACAGCACACAAGGAGTCAACATGACCATCAAGATCGGCGACACCCTGCCAGAAGGCACCCTGGCCGAATTCATCGAAAGCGAAACCGAAGGTTGCGCACTGGGCCCGAACACGTTCAACGTGCAAGACTTGGTCAAGGGCAAGAAGATCGCCATCTTCGGCCTGCCAGGCGCGTACACCCCGACCTGCTCCGCACAGCACGTGCCAGGCTACGTCAAGCACGCTGCCGACCTGAAAGCCAAGGGCGTCGATGAAATCTGGTGCATCTCCGTCAACGACGCGTTCGTGATGGGTGCCTGGGGCCGTGACCAGAAAGCCACCGGCGTGGTGCGCATGATGGCTGACGGCAACGCCGCCTACAGCAAGGCCCTGGGCCTGGACGCCGATTTTTCCAAGCATGGCATGGGTACGCGCTCGCAGCGCTACTCGCTGCTGGTCGACAATGGCGTCGTGACGCAATTGAACATCGAGCAGGGCGGCAAGTTTGAAGTGTCGAATGCCGAGACGCTGCTGGGCCAGCTGGCTTAAGCGCTTCCTGTTCGCATGAAAACGGCGCCATCGGCGCCGTTTTTACGTTTACTGTACTGAGGGTTTCGTCGCCTCAAACATGGCCGCATCGATGCTGAACGAATAATCCTCCTGCAGCGCGAAATACCGGCGCGCTTCCTCGGGCGCGCCATCGAACAGGTTGCGGATGGCCGCCACTCTTTCGATCGGCGTGCGCATGCGCGCCACCCACTCGTCGAACTGCATCGTCAGTTTCCACACGCTGCGCAAGCTGTGCGTAAAGCCCGCGTTATCGAACTTGGCGCCCCATTCGCAGGTGCGGTAGTCGCGCACGTGCGAAGCGTCGCGCAGCATTTCCACCGCCTGCAGCGTGCTGTCGTACAGGGCCGTTTTCGGCGCGACGATGTCGACCACTAATAAGGTGCCGTTCGGGCGCAGCACGCGCCACGCTTCGGCCAGGGCTCCCGCCACATCGTTCCAGTGATGCGCGGAAAAGCGCGTGACGACCATGTCGAAGCTGGCGTCGGCAAACGGCAGGCGGGCCACATCGCCCTGCTGCGTGCTGATGTTGTGCAAGCCGCGCTGCGCCCTGGCGTGGTCGACCACGTCGAGCATGGGCTGCGCCAGATCGTAGGCGACGACGGAAGCTGCCACGGGGGCGACGGCAAAGCTGGCATGGCCTGCGCCGCAGCCCAGGTCCAGGACGACGGGCTTGCCGTGGCGGCGCGCGCATTCCTGCATCAGCACCAGGTCGGCGCCTTGCGCATGTACGGCGCTGCTCAGGTAGGCATTCGCCGTCTTGCCAAACTGTTCGGTAACGACATCGTGCTGCTGCATGGTTTTCTCCTGTGGATGGGTGAGTTCCTGCAGAATAGGGATAAAATTATCATGTAACAAGACCATAAGTTATACTGGTATATCTACTACCATGCACCGCTGTCATGTCGAACAAACTTGCTGAATTCATCCGCGCCCGGCGCGAAGCCGTCACCCCCGCCATGGCTGGCTTGCCCGGCGGCGGGCGCCGGCGCACGCCGGGCTTGCGGCGCGAAGAGCTGGCACAGCTGTGCGATGTCAGT
Source organism: Janthinobacterium sp. PLB04 (assembly GCF_021165895.1). Taxonomy (NCBI): domain Bacteria; kingdom Pseudomonadati; phylum Pseudomonadota; class Betaproteobacteria; order Burkholderiales; family Oxalobacteraceae; genus Janthinobacterium; species Janthinobacterium sp. PLB04. The sequence continues at coordinate 1,293,866 of NZ_CP088968.1, forward strand.
CCCACCTGGCTGACGTGGCTGGAGCAGGGGCGGCCCGTGTCGGCATCGGCCAGGATGCTGGCCCGCCTGGCGCAGGTGCTGCAGCTGAGCACGGCCGAGCGCGCCTATCTGTTCGAGGTGGCCGACAAGCATGACCCCAGCCACGGGACAGGCGAGGGCAGTGGTCCTGCGGCCGCCGAGCTGGCGGCCATCGTTGCCGCCATCGACGCGCCCGCGTACATCCTCGACCGCGCATGGAATGCCGTGGCGTGGAACGGGGCGGCATCCACCTTGTTTGCCGGCTGGCTGCATGACGATGCATCCGCACCGAACCAGTTGCGCTTCATGTTCCTGGACGCGGGGGCGCGCGACCTGGTCATCGGCTGGCCCGAACGGGCGCAGCGCCTGGTGGCGGAGTTCCGCGCCGATATCGGCCGGCAGGCGGACCAGGCGCCGCTGGCCGGCCTGATCGCGGAACTGGCTGACGCCAGCTTTGAATTTCGCCTATGGTGGGGCGCGCAGCAGGTGCAGGGCCGCGATGGCGGCTTGCGCCAGTTCCAGCATGCGCAACAGGGACTGCTTGCGTTCAATCAGGTGACCCTGCACCTGGCGCGCCAGCATGAACTGAAACTGGTGATGCTGTTGCCTGTGTCATAAGGTAAAACGGCCGCGCTTGTTATAATCTGGCTGACCGCCTGGCCCTGCCTTTCCAGACCATGCTGTCCTGGCTCCGGCCGTCGCCATGATGACGGTCCCGCTCTTTTGCCAGGAGTCTGTCCTGATACCCCGCAATCAAAACCTGCGCAGCATCTATGTGATGCTGATCGCCGTCGCCATGTTTTCCCTGATGGACACGGCTATGAAGCTGTTGTCCGCCCATTATCCTCCCATGCAGGTGACGGCCTTGCGCGCCCTGTCGTCGTTGCCGCTCGTCTGTCTGTACCTGCTGTACCGCGGCGCCTTCAAGAACGTGCTGAAGGTGCGCTGGCCGCTGCACTTGCTGCGCGGCGCCCTGGGCGTGCTGATGATCACCCTGTTCGCCTACGGCTTGAAGCGCATGTCGCTGGCCGAGACATATGCGCTGTTCTTTGTTGCCCCCTTGTTCATCACCGTCCTGTCGGTGTTTATCCTCAAGGAAAAAGTCGACTTCGCGCGCTGGTGCGCCATCGCCGTGGGCCTGCTGGGCGTGCTGGTGGCGCTGCGCCCCGACGGTTCGGGATTCTTTTCGCTGGCCGGGCTGGCCGTGCTGGGCTCGGCCGCCTGTTACGCTATTTCCGCTGTGACGGGACGCATCCTGAGCCGCACGGACGCCAGCGAAAGCATGGTCTTCTGGCTGATGGTGATGATGGCCCTCGGCGGCGTGGCCCTGTCGGCGCATGAGTGGGTGAGTATCCGCCGCGAAGACTGGTGGCTGCTGGCAGGCTTGTCACTGAGTGGCTTCCTGGGCCAGCTGGCCATCACGGAAGCATTTCGCCATGGCAAGGCGTCCAGCGTGGCGCCGTTCGAATACTCGGCCCTGGCATGGGGCATGGCCCTGGATTGGATGCTGTGGCGTGCCTTGCCCGACGAATACACCCTGATCGGCGCGGCCATCATCATCGGCAGCGGCATTTATCTGGTGCGCCGCGAAGCCGTGCATGCGGAAAGCGAACATCCGTGATGAGCCGTTGTGGTATTTCTGGCGTGGGCCATGCCGCGCCGCAACGAAAATCCGGCAAATAGATATAATCGACAGATGTTAAAACAACGCACTATCAAACAACAGGTCCGCACCATCGGTGTCGGTTTGCACTCTGGCACCAAGGTCGAGCTGATCTTGCGTCCTGCCGCGATCGATACGGGCATCGTGTTTCGCCGCATCGACCTCGATCCCATCGTCGAGTTTCCCGCCAGCGCCATGGCCGTGGGCGATACGCGCATGGCTTCCGTGCTGATCAAGGATGGCGCCAGGGTTTCCACCGTGGAACATCTGATGTCGGCGGCGGCCGGCTTGGGTGTCGACAATATGTACATCGACGTGAATGCGGAAGAAATTCCCATCATGGACGGTTCCGCCTCGTCCTTCGTCTACCTGCTGCAGCAGGCGGGCGTGGAAGAGCAGCAGGCGCCAAAGAAATTCATCAAGGTCATCAAGCCGGTGGAAGTGCGTCACGGCAAGGGCGACGCCGAGAAATGGGCGCGCTTGTCGCCGTACGATGGCTTCAAGCTCGATTTCTTCATCGAATTCAACCATCCTGCCGTCGATGGCACGATGCAGCGCGCTTCCGTGGATTTTGGCGACGTGTCGTATGTGCACGACGTGGCGCGCGCGCGCACCTTCGGTTTCATGCAGGACGTGGAAAGCTTGCGCGGCATGGGCCTGGCCCGTGGCGGTTCGCTGGAAAACGCCATCGTCATGGACGAGTACCGCATCCTCAACGCCGATGGCTTGCGCTATGAAGACGAGTTCGTGCGCCACAAGATCCTCGACGCCATCGGCGACCTGTACCTGGTGGGCCATCCCCTGCTCGCGTACTACACGGCGCACAAGTCGGGCCACGCGCTGAACAACCAGCTGCTGCTGGCGCTGCTGGAACAGCCGGAATCCTATGAAATCGTGTCGTTCGCTACGAACGAGGCGGCGCCGCAATCCTACCTGCGCCAGATGGAACGCGAGTGGTCCTTGACCTGATCTGAGCGACACCTCATTAAACCTACTGCGCGTCGGTATAGGCGGCCTGCGATGCTCACCGTACTTTCGTACGGTTGCGCTTCTTAGCCACCTCTCCCTTCCGCTCGCTACGGTTTTCTGAGGTGTCAAAATGTCGTCGGACAGTCTTAATCTTTAGGTTCGCGGTGGTGGCGCACTAAACTGCGCAGCGCCGCGATCAATTGCTCGTTCTGTTTCGACGCGGGCAGGGCCGTGCTCAGCTCTTCCAGGGCCGACATGGCTTTTTCCGGCAAGACCAGCGCCCGCGTATGCACGATGGGCGCGATGCTCTTGATGACTTGCACTTTCAGCTTGATGCCTGAAATCTGCCAGCCCTTTCTTTCCAGTTCCCCTTGCAGTTTCGGCAATTGCTGCTTGAGCTTGGCCGCCAGCGCCGCGTTCGGCGTGGCCAGCACGAGCTGACCGCCCTCGAATTGCAGGATGTCGCAATGCTCGAACATGGCCGGCAAGGCCTTGGCGCAATCTTTTTGCAGGGCGGCCAGGCGCGTGACGGTGGGCATCAGGGAGGCCATCGTCGCGTTGCCGCGCAGAAAATCGGTTGCGCCCGTGACGGCCGGGCCCGAACGGGCAAAGCCGTAGCCGCGGCGCGGTGCCGGAGAATAAGTGGGAGTTCGCATGGCCGAAACATAGCACACTCGCCCGCGCATGACGAGTGCGGCGGCGGGTGCGGCGCAGGCGAGCGGGCCGTATTGCCTTACAGTATGGAAAATGTCCGCAATTTCTGCCATTTGTTTGTCATTAAGCTATTGTTATATGGCGCATTACCCCAACCATGTCGGGAACGCATGATAAAATCATCGTCTTTTGCCATAGTCGAACTCCGTGCGGTGACGCGATTACTACCTCGTTGTTCCCTACCGAGCTTTTTTTAACGGCGTTTTTTCAAGAATTCAAGCATGTCATTACTGACCCAGATTTTCGGTAGCCGCAACCAGCGGCTGCTCAAGCAATACCAAAAAACGGTACGCGAGATCAATGCGCTCGAGCCGGCCATCGAAAAGCTGTCGGATGCCGAGCTGCAAGCGAAGACGCCTGCCTTCAAGGAACGCATCGCCGCTGGCGAATCGCTCGATGCCTTGTTGCCGGAAGCATTTGCCGTCTGCCGCGAGGCCAGCAAGCGCGTCCTGCGCATGCGCCATTTCGATGTGCAGATGATCGGCGGCATGGTCTTGCATTTCGGTAAGATCGCGGAGATGGGCACGGGCGAGGGCAAGACCCTGATGGCAACCTTGCCAGCCTACCTGAATGCCTTGTCGGGCAAGGGCGTGCATATCGTCACCGTCAATGATTACCTGGCGCAGCGCGATGCCGAGACCATGGGCCGCCTGTATGCCTGGCTGGGCCTGTCGACGGGCGTGAACATGTCGCAGATGGAGCACAGCGCCAAGCAGCAGGCGTACAACTCCGACATCACGTATGGCACCAACAATGAATTCGGTTTCGACTTCTTGCGCGACAACATGGTCTACGAAGCGCGCGAGCGCGTGCAGCGCAGCCTGAACTTCGGCATCGTCGATGAAGTCGACTCGATCCTGATCGATGAAGCGCGTACGCCGCTGATCATTTCGGGCCAGGCCGAGAACCATACGGACCTGTATCACAAGATCAATGAAGTGCCTGCGCGCCTGACTTTGCAGATCGGCGAAGAAACGCCGGACGGCAAGGGCAAGGTTGACGTGCCGGGCGACTATACCAAGGATGAAAAAGCGCACCAGGTGCTGCTGACGGAAGCCGGCCACGAAAAGGCGGAAGGCATCCTGATGGAGATGGGCCTGCTGCCGGAAGGCGCTTCGCTGTACGATTCGGCCAACATCACCCTCGTGCACCACCTGTATGCGGCCCTGCGCGCGCATGCGCTGTACTTCAAGGATCAGCACTATGTGGTGCAGAACAATGAAGTGGTGATCGTCGATGAATTCACGGGCCGTCTGATGACGGGCCGCCGCTGGTCCGATGGCTTGCACCAGGCCGTCGAAGCGAAAGAAGGCGTCAAGATCCAGAACGAGAACCAGACCCTGGCCTCGATCACCTTCCAGAACTACTTCCGCATGTACGCCAAGCTGGCCGGCATGACCGGCACGGCCGATACCGAAGCATACGAATTCCAGGAAATCTACGGCCTGGAAACAGTCGTGATCCCGCAAAACCGTCCGCTGCAGCGCAAGGACCGCCAGGATCAGGTCTACAAATCGTCGGCGGAAAAATACAACGCGATGTTGAACGACATCCGCGACTGCTATGAGCGCGGCCAGCCCGTGCTGGTGGGTACCACCTCGATCGAGAACTCGGAACTGCTGTCGGGCATCCTGACCAAGGCCGGTTTGCCGCACAACGTGCTGAACGCGAAGCAGCATGCCCGCGAAGCGGAAATCATCGCCCAGGCAGGCCGTCCGAAAGCCATCACCATCGCCACCAACATGGCCGGTCGCGGTACCGATATCGTGTTGGGCGGTAACGTCGAAAACCAGATCAAGTTCATCGAAGCCAATGCTGAACTGAGCGACGCCGACAAGGCAGCCCAGTCGCAGACCTTGCGCGATGAATGGCAGTCACTGCACGACCACGTGGTCAATGCGGGCGGCTTGCACATCATCGGCACCGAACGCCACGAATCGCGCCGCGTCGACAATCAGCTGCGTGGCCGTGCCGGCCGCCAGGGCGATCCGGGTTCGTCGCGCTTCTACCTGTCGCTCGACGACGCGCTGCTGCGCATCTTCGCCGGCGACCGCGTGCGCGCCGTGATGGACCGTTTGAAAATGCCGGAAGGCGAACCGATCGAGGCAGGCATCGTCTCGCGTTCGATCGAATCGGCCCAGCGCAAGGTGGAAGCGCGCAACTTCGACATCCGCAAGCAATTGCTGGAATACGATGACGTCGCCAACGACCAGCGCAAGGTCATCTACCAGCAGCGTAACGAGCTGCTGGAAACGACCGATATTTCCGACATGATCGCTTCCTTGCGTCACGGCGTGTTCACCGACCTCGTGCACGAGTACGTGCCGCACGAATCGGTGGAAGAGCAGTGGGATATCAAGGGCCTGGAAAACACCCTGGCCGGCGAATGGCAGCTCGACCTGCCGCTGCAGCAGATGCTGGAAGCCGATTCGACACTGACGGACGACGAGATCCTGGAAAAAGTGCTGGCCGCGGCCGATGCCGTGTACCAGTCGAAGATCGATATCGTCGGCAAGGAATCGTTTGGCGGCTTCGAACGCAATGTCATGCTGCAAAGCGTGGACAGCCACTGGCGCGAACACCTGGCGGCGCTCGATCACCTGCGCCAGGGTATTCACCTGCGCGGTTATGCGCAGAAGAACCCGAAACAGGAATACAAGCGCGAAGCGTTTGAACTGTTTGGCCAGATGCTCGACATGATCAAGAACGACGTCACGAAACACGTGATGACGGTACGCATCCAGTCGCGCGAAGAAGTCGATGCAGCCGAACAGGCAATGCAGCAGTCGCACGTGGAAAACGTGCACTACCAGCACGCTGAATTCGACCCGAACGCTGCGCCGGAAGAGCTGCTGGCGCCTGTGGCCGGCGGCAACATGGACAACGTCGACGACATGAGCGTGAGCATGGGCGTCAAGGTTGGCCGTAACGACCCATGCCCTTGCGGCAGCGGCAAGAAGTACAAGGCTTGCCACGGCAAGCTGGCGTAAAGCCGGTTTGACAGCTTGAACAAGAACGGAGACCACGGTCTCCGTTTTTTTATGTCCGGAATGTCTTGCGCGGTTCCGGCTCAGGGAAAGGCCCAGTATTGCGGCGCCTGCGAGGGAATGCCCTTCAAGCCGCCGCGATTTTTTGCCCGTTGCCCCGTCTTGATCATGGTGGCGATATCGGTCAGCAGGACGCGGTTGCTGGCGAAGTAGTCGTGCCCCATGAAGTTCATGATGACGGCCGAGGCATCGACGAGCTCCATGCCGGGGATGCTGACGACGGGGCCGCGGATGTCGCCTATCCTGTCCCAGTCGGCAAAATTGTAGGAAGCGCGGATGGCCTTGTCGTTCGCGGAAGCGTACAGGGTGGCGGAGAGCTTGAGGCTGGCAAAACGGGGGGCGATCTGGTCGCGGAAGACATCGGCATTGATGTCAGGCGCTGCCAGCACCACCTGCTTGAACAGGGGCAGCAGTTCGGGGCGTTTTTCCAGCAGGTTGGCCAGGGCCACGGTCATCGGGCGGTTGCCCATGCTGTGGGCGATGAGGTAGATATCGGTGGCCGAGGAGTATTCCGCGAAATCGGCCAGGAATGCCTGCAGGTGCGCCTGCGTCCATTCGGCGGAATTCTGGTCGAATTCATAGCCGGCCAGGGTGCCTTTCGATGGCCAGCTGTAGAACACGGGCAGGGCGCCTATATCGAGGTCGACCGCCATCTGCGCCGTGCGCCGCGCGGCGTCGTCAAAGGAGTTGCTGTAGCCATGGATGTAGATGAAGGCGGCGTGCCGTTCCGGGGCGGCCTGTATCCTGGTCTTGACGGTGGCGAGAAAATCCGCGCGCGACAGGCGCGTGGCTTCCTTGATCAGCACATATTTTTGCGCATTGTCGCTGGCCAGGATGGCGTACCAGGGCGGCAACGGCAGTTCGCCCGGCGCTCTTTTTTCCGGGATGCTGACGAGGACGCTGCCGTAGCTCAGGTGGGGCGCGGCGCGGTTGGGCTGCCAGCCATAGCTGCGGCTGCTGGCCTGGTATTGCCTGTCGGTGGCGTAGTACACGGTGACGTGCACGGCGCCGGCCGGCGGTGGATCGTTGCCAGGCTTGGCCATGCCGCTACTGCCCGTGAGCATGCCGCTGCTGCCGGCCAGGTTACCCAGGTTGCCGACCAAGCCGCCGATGCCTGACCATGAGCTGCTCCATGGAAAGGTTGGCGGTGGCCGTCGCACCCCGGTCGTGGGTGGAAATTCTGCGGCTGGCGGCGTTTCAGCGGCCGGCGGCGCTGTGGATGCCAGATCGGTGGCGCGGCCGATGGCATGATCGGCCGCTTCACCTGGCAGCGTACAGGCCGTCAACGAGGCCAGCAGGCAAAACAGGAAGCATAAACACCATAGACGTAACGGGCGTGCCGAGCCTGAATCGCTGCGATGCATGCGGTAGGGTTTTCCGTGCGCCATGACATCCCCTCCCCGGGCGCTTGTGCGAGACGCGTGATCGTCGGTTCTTACACCTTAGCGCCGCCAGGCGCCGGCGTTCTGATAAATCGCAAGCCTGGTCATGTTGCCGACCTGCTTCGCGACTGCCCTGGCCGGCGCGACGATTCCCTTGCCGCATGTTCACCCGAGCCGCGAAGGCGCTACAATAGCGCTTCCATTTTCCCTCGCAGAAGAAATCACCATGGCCGTCAATTCTCCCAAGCCCGTCGCCGCCGACTTGAAAGCCGTCGCCGGCATTGAAATCGGTGTTGCCGAAGCCGGCATCAAGAAACCCAACCGCAAGGATTTGCTGGTATTGAAACTGGCGCCGACGGCCACCGTGGCTGGCGTGTTCACCTTGAACCGCTTCTGCGCCGCGCCCGTGCAAATCTCGAAAGCCAACCTGGCCGCCGTGACGGCTGGCGCCGCGCCGATCCGCGCGCTGCTGGTCAACACGGGCAACGCGAATGCGGGCACGGGCGAATCGGGCCTGGCCGACGCGCAGGCCAGCTGCGCCGCACTGGCCGAGCTGCTGGGCTGCACGCCGCAGCAAATCCTGCCGTTTTCCACCGGCGTGATCCTCGAACCCTTGCCTGTACAGCGCCTGGTCGCCGGCTTGCCGCAAGCCGTGGCCGCGCTGACATCGGACAATTGGTTCTCGGCCGCCGAAGCCATCATGACGACCGACACGCAGCCGAAAGCCGGTTCGCGCACGGTCACCATCGGTGGCCACGCGGTCACCCTGACGGGCATCAGCAAGGGCGCCGGCATGATCAAGCCGAACATGGCCACCATGCTGGGTTTTCTCGCGTTTGACGCCACCGTGGCGCAACCGGTGCTGGACCAGCTGGTGAAACAGGCGGCCGACAAATCGTTCAACTGCATCACCATTGACGGCGACACGTCCACCAATGACTCGTTCATGCTGGTCGCCACGGGCGCCGGCAGCCTGGTGATCGATTCGATCGATTCGCCGCACTATGCTGAACTGGCCGCTGCCGTGACCGAACTGTCTACTTTTCTCGCGCAAGCCATCGTGCGCGACGGCGAAGGCGCCACCAAGTTCATGACCGTGACCGTGGAAGACGGCCGCAACGTGGAAGAATGCCGCAAGATCGCCTATTCCATCGCCCATTCGCCGCTGGTGAAAACGGCCTTCTTCGCCTCCGATCCGAACCTGGGCCGCATCCTGGCCGCCATCGGCTACGCGGGCGTGGACGACTTGGACGTGGGCCAATTGAACCTGTACCTGGACGACGTGTGGGTGGCCAAGAATGGCGGCCGCAACCCGGACTACCAGGAGCAGGATGGCCAGCGCGTGATGCAGCAAAGTGAAATCACCATCCGCGTCAAGCTGGCGCGCGGCGACGCCACGGCCACCCTGTGGACGTGCGACCTGTCGCATGATTACGTGTCGATCAACGCCGACTACCGCTCATGACCAGCCTCGATCAATTCCTGATCCGCGCCGAGCGGGTGCTGGCGCGCCTCGAGTCGATCTTGCCGCCGGCCTTGCCGGCCACCGACTGGAACAGCTTTGCCTTCCGCTGGCGCCGGCGCCAGGGCGCGGCCAGCCATCTGCAGGCCGTGGCCCATGTGTCGAACATTGCTCTGGATGACTTGCACAATATCGGCACGCAAAAGGCGCAGATCGAGCAGAACACGCGCCAGTTCGTGGCCAGCCGTCCGGCCAACAACGTGCTGCTGACGGGCGCGCGCGGCACGGGCAAGTCCTCGCTGATCAAAGCTTGTCTGAACCAGTTCGCCGAGCAGGGCCTGCGCCTGATCGAAGTGGACAAGGCGGACCTGGCCGACCTGCCCGACATCGTCGACCTGGTGGCGGCGCGCCCCGAGCGCTTCATCATCTTTTGCGACGACCTGTCGTTCGAAGAGGGCGAGAGCGGCTACAAGGCGCTGAAAGTGGCGCTCGACGGCAGCATCGCCGCGCAATCGGACAATGTGCTGATCTACGCCACCTCGAACCGCCGTCACCTGATGCCGGAACGGATGTCGGACAACACCAGCTACAAGACGGACGACGATGGCGACCTGCATCCGGGCGAGACGGTGGAAGAGAAAATCTCGCTGTCCGAGCGTTTCGGCCTGTGGCTGTCGTTCTACCCGTTCAAGCAGGACGATTACCTCGATATCACGGCGCACTGGCTCGCTTCGTTCGGCTGCACGCCGGAACAGATCGCCGCGGCGCGCGGCGACGCCCTGCGCTGGGCATTGCAGCGCGGTTCCCGTTCAGGCCGGGTGGCGTGGCAATTCGCGCGCGACTATGCTGGGAAACTACCTGCGGGAAAGTTGCAGCAATGAGTGATATGAAAGTGACACCGGTGGACGTCGCCGTCGGTATCCTGATGAAGCCGAATGGCGACGTGCTGCTGGGCCAACGCCCGGCCGGCAAGCCGTATGACGGCTATTGGGAGTTTCCTGGCGGTAAAGTGGAACCGGGCGAAGCCATTTTTGACGCCTTGAAACGCGAGTTTGTCGAAGAATTGGGCTTGCATATCGATACTGCCGAAGCCTGGTGCGGCGTCGAATATGTGTATCCGCACGCCCATGTGCGCCTGCATTTCTATATCAGCCGTGAGTGGCGGGGCGAGCCGCAAAGCCTGGAAGGACAGGCGTTCGCCTGGCAAGGCACGGTCGGCGTGGAACCCTTGCTGCCGGCCACCATTCCCCTGCTGGAATGGCTCGATGAGGTACGCCGCGAATCCCTGGCGCCTGCCTGATCCCAACTTGTGCCAGCAGGCAGCAGCATGCTGCGTGCTGGCGCAAGCTTTCCTGTTACTTTCCTTGTATCGCGCGCGCTTTGCGCTACAGTGCTTTCATCACGCATTGGGGAGTCTCGCATGCCGCTGACACTGACCTTTACCGATACCGATGAATTGCTGATTGCCGCCTTGCACAAGCGTGCCCGCGCGCATGGACGCAGCATCGAGGACGAGCATCGCGACATCCTGCGCAGCGCCTTGCGGCCGCTGCCGAAGCGCCCGCTCGACGATATTCTGCGCGGCATGCCCGACGTGGGGCACGATGCGGACTTCGAGCGCCGCTCTTGAGCCATGCCCGCCTACCTGGTCGATACGGATGTGATTGTTGCAGGGCGCAAGGGCGGCGCTGCGCCGGCGGGCGTGCTCGATTTTTTTGAACAGGTGGCGCCGGAAATGCGCTATGTACCGGTGCAGGTGATTGCGCAACTGCGCGCAGGCATACAGCGCAGCTGGCGGCGCGAGGCGGCGCTGGAAGCACTGGCGCTGGAAGGCTGGCTGGAAGCCGTGCTGTCAGAATATGCGCCGCGGCTGCTGGAATTCGACCTTGATTGCGCGCTCGTGTGCGCGCGCCTGCATGCGCGCGGCCACGCGCACGGCGTCGATGGGCAGATCGCGGCGATGGGCATCGCCTATGGATTGACGGTGGTCAGTGGCAGACTCGACAGTTTCGCGGCGCAGGGACTGCGCCTGGAAAATCCGTTTAGTTGAGGCTTATTGCGGCTTGTTGTCTTCGTCCGCGAGGGGATCTTCGAACGGATCGGCGGCGGGGATCGTGTATTTTTCTTCGGCCCAGGCGCCCAGGTCGATCTGCTTGCAGCGTTCCGAGCAGAACGGGCGGTATTTGTTGGCTTCAGTCCATTCGACTTTGGCGGCACAGGTAGGGCAATTAACGACGGTCATGATGGGGCAAATAAGTAACAATTAAAAATTGCAGAGCGTGAGCTCGAACGGAACATCTTCTTCCAGCGGTTTGGGTTTCAAATCGCCACCCTGGGTGGTAAAGCGCACCCACAGCATATATTTGTTGGCGGAAATTTCTGGGATGGCGCCGCTGTTTTCATCCAGGCTCAGGCGCAGCATCTGGTACACCTTGCCTTGCAGCATTTGCTGGTAGCTGCCGCCATTGGCGATCAGTTTAACGGGTCCGCCGGAATCGCGCAGCAGGCGCAATACGAGGGCCAGCGCATCGAACAGGGGCGCCAGCGGGGCAAACCACGCGTGGATATCGGTAAGGCGCTGCTCGGAGCTGCGTTTTTGCCAGGCAAAGTAGGACGGCAAGTCGAATTCGCAGGCGCCGCCCGGAATGATGGTGCGGCCGCGGATACTCATCAGCCATTCATTGTCGCGGATATTCTGGCCCGTCTTGCCTTGCGCCGCCACCAGGGCGCCGCTGACGCTGTCGAGTTCGCCCAAGATGGCATCGAGGGTTTCCGGTTCCACATTTGGATTGCTGCGGTAGCCGAGCAGGCTTTGGCGCTGGCGCTCGAGTTCCTGCAGCAGGTCTGACTTCAGGTCGGCGCGGCCGGCCACTTCGAGCATGTCGAAAATAGTTGCCAAGGCAACATGATGCTGCATTGCATGCTCTTGCTGGATGAAGAACTTGAATTTGTCGTACAGGTCTTCCAGCCGCAACAAGGTACGTATGCGTTCGTTGAAAGGGTATTCGTAGACAATCAAAATAATTCCCTTAAGTAAGGACCTGCAAACAATCCCGTGATTTTGAACCAAGCGTCGACAAATTACAAACGTTGCGGCCCGATTCCGGCCATTCTTTTTGAAAATGCCAGATATAAATCGTGCAACTGGGCAATCTGCGGCGCCAGGGCGGCCAAATCGCCATTATTGTCGATCACATCGTCCGCCGCCGCCAGGCGCATGGCGCGCGTCGCCTGCGTGGCCATGATGGCTTTGACTTGTTCTTCCGACAAGCCATTGCGCGCCATCACGCGCGACACTTGCAGGCTTTCCAGGCAGTCGATGACGAGAACCCGGTTGACCCGCTCCACCCATCCGCCGGACTCGACGAGCAGGGGCACGGCAAAGATCACGTAGCTGCCTGTCGCTTCGGCGGCCGCCGCCAGGGTCGCCTGGCGGATGCGCGGATGCAGGATGGCTTCCAGTTTCGCCTTGGCGGCGGCATCGGAAAACACGAGGTTGCGCATTCTGGTGCGGTCGAGGGCGCCGCGCGCATCGGCGTAGTCGGGGCCAAATTCCGCCACCAGGGCTGGCATGGCTGCGCCATTTTGCGCCGTCAGGCTGTGCGCGATCTGGTCGGTATCGACGATGGAGGCGCCGTGCGCGGCGAACAGGTCGGCCACCGTGCTCTTGCCGCAACCGATGCCGCCGGTGAGACCCACGCTGAAATAAGGGACGTTTTGTCTTTGCATGTATTTATCCATAGGGGGCAGTGCTGCGCCGGTCAGCCAATCAGGCCTAGCGTGAGGCGGGACAGGGGCGTACCGTACAGCAAGGCGATCAGGCCTGCCGCAGCCAGGTAGGGGCCGAACGGAATCGGTTTGTCGCGTCCGCGCTTGGCAAACACGATCAGCCCGATGCCGACCACGGCGCCGACCAGCGATGACAATAAGATGATCGTCGGCAGCATCGTCCAGCCCAGCCACGCACCGAGCGCCGCCAGCAATTTGAAGTCACCATAGCCCATTCCCTCCTTGCCTGTCGCCAGCTTGAAGGCCCAGTACACGCCCCACAGGGCCAAGTAGCCGGCGGCCGCGCCGATGACGGCGTCTTGCAGGGGCACGAAAGTGCCATTGATATTGACCAGCAGGCCCGCCCACAGCAGGGGAAAGGTGAGATCGTCGGGCAGCATTTGCGTATCGGCGTCGATGAAGGTCATGGCGATCAGCAGCCAGGCAAACACGAGGGTGGCGAGACCCGTCCAGCCGCTGCCGAAGTGCCAGACCAGAAGGGCCGACAGGGCGCCCGTCAGCAGTTCGACCAGCGGATAGCGCACGGAGATCGGCGCTTGGCAGGCGCTGCATTTGCCGCGCAGCAGCAGGTAACTGATGACGGGGATGTTTTCCATGGCCGTGATGCGGTGGCCGCAAGCGGTGCAGTTCGAGTGCGGCAGCATCAGGTTGTAGCGGTCCGTGTGCGGCAAGGGCAAGCCGCTTTCTTCCGCCACGTAATTATCGGATTCGCGCTGCATCATTTTCGGCACGCGGTGGATCACCACGTTGAGGAAGCTGCCGACGATCAGGCCGAACAGGGCGGCGACGAGGGCGACGGGCAGGTTGCCGGGCGCGGCGAACAGCAGGGTATCTTGCAGCATGGTGGATTTGTCTGAGGTAATGATGTTGCCGCGCAAACATTGCCTGGCACTGCCGCAGTGTAAAACATCCGCCGGCACATGGGGACGTTTTGCTCGATGGCATCGTCAAATCACGGCGCCCAGCTTGAAAATCGGCAAATACAGGGCGATCACGAGGGAGCCGACCAGCACGCCCAGCACCACCATCAGCGCCGGCTCCAGCAGCGTGGAAAGGGTGGCGACCATAGCGTCGATGTCCGCCTCGATGATATCGGCCGCGCGCGACAGCATGGCGTCGAGCGCGCCCGATTCCTCGCCGATCAGGGCCAGCTGCGTCAGCAAGGGCGGAAATACGCCGCTGTGTTCCATGGCCAGGGCCAGGCTGCCGCCGGCGCGGATGTCGCGTTCGATGCGTGTCGTCGCTTCCTGGTACAGCGTGTGGCCTGAAGCGGCGCCCACCAGGCTGAGCGAGTCGAGCAGCGGCACGCCGGCGGCGAACATGGCAGCCAAGGTGCGCGTCCAGCGGGCGATTGCCGCCTTGCGCAGGAGGGGACCGAACACGGGCAGGCGCAAGGCCTGCAGTTGGATGTTGCGCCGCCACGCGGGATAGCGGCGCCAGGCCAGGTGCAGCAGCAGGCAGGCCAGCAGCAGCGCCCCCAGCAAGGCCAGCCAGTAGCGGACAACAAAGGCGGACAAGCCCATGACGACCAGGGTGGGCAGCGGCAAGGGCGCGCCAAAGCTGTCGAAGACCTGGCGGAAAGCGGGTACGACCACGCTCATGATGATGGCCGTGACGACGATGGCGACGAGCACGATGACCAGCGGATACATCAATGCGCCGCGCACCTGCCGCCGCAGGGCGATGGCCTTTTCCTGGTGCGTGGCCAGGCGCGCCAGCAAATCCTGCACGATGCCGGCCTGTTCGCCTGCCGCCAGCAGGTTGCAGTACAGCTCGTCAAACAGCAGCGGGAACTGGCGGAATGCCTGCTGCAGGCTGCTGCCCGCTTCGATGTCGTGGCGCAAGTCGCGCATCAGTTCCGTGATCGCAGGTTTGGCGTGCCCCTTGCCGGCGATGTCGAAGGCGTGCAGCAGCGGCACGCCGGCCGCCATCATGGTCGACAACTGGCGCGTGAACAGGGCGATATCCTTGCGCGTGATGGCCTTGCCGGGCGCGGCGCGTTCAGCCTGCACCCGGGTGGCCAGGATACCCTCGCGTCTCAGCGCGACCTTGGCGGCGCTGGCGTCGGCAGCGCGCAAGACGCCATCGACCGCCCTGCCATGGCGGTCCGTGCCCTTCCACGCAAAGCGCCGCTCGGCCGCCATGTGCACCTCCTGCCGTCACGGTAGCAGGGCCGGGAGAAAGCACCAGCGGCGCTGGCGGCAAGCTTGATGTGGCTCAGCCTTTTGTGGTTTGCACTTCCGTCTGCACAACGGCCTGGGCCGTCACGTCGGCCGCATCCTCCTCGTCGCTGTCCGTGCCCTTGCTGATGCTTTCGCCATCGTCGCGGCGCAGTGTCCAGAAAGTCAGCGAGGACAGCACCGTCAGGGCCGCCAGGGTCAGGAAGGCATGATGCAGGGCCGTGCTGAGCATGGTGCGGTCCGACTGCGGCATGTCGCCCAGGTACCAGCCCGTGATCAGCGAACCGAAAGCCAGGCCAAAGCTCATCGATAGCTGCTGCATCGAACTGGCGATGGTACTGGCCATGCTGGAATCGGCCTTGTCGACATCGGCATACGCGATGGTGTTCATGCTGGAAAACTGCAGCGAATTGAAAAAGCCCATGCACAGGCTGATGGCGACGATCACGTACAGGGGCGTGCCCACGCCCACCAGCGAAAACATGGCGATGGTGACGCCGATCAGCACGGTGTTGACGATCAGTACCTGGCGGTAGCCGAAGCGGGCCAGCACGCGCGCGGAAATGAATTTCATGCCCATGGCGGCCGCGGCCGACGGCATCATCAGCAAGCCCGATTGCCAGGCGGGCAAGCCCAGGCCCAGCTGGTACAGCAGCGGTAGCAGGAAGGGCAGGCCGCCCACGCCCAGGCGCGTGACGAAGCCGCCCACCACGGAGACGCGGAAGGTGCGGATCTTGAACAGGGTCAGGCGCAGCAGCGGGTGCAGCACTTCGCTCGAATGCCAGACATACGCGGCCAGCAGGCTGATGGAAATGAACAGCAGCACGGCAAACGAGGTGCCATCGATGCGGTGTTCGCCGAAGATTTCCAGCAGCCACGACAGCAGCGCGATGCCCGTGCCGAACAGCACCAGGCCGATCAGGTCCAGCGGACGGGGCTTGTCGCCATAGTAGTCGGGCATGTAGCGGTGCGCCAGGTACAGCGCCACCAGGCCGACAGGCACGTTGACGAAGAAAATCTCGCGCCACGACAGCCAGTGCACGATCAGCCCGCCCACCGTGGGCCCCAGCAGGGGGCCGATCAGGGCCGGAATGATGACGAAATTCATGGCCGCCAGCAATTGCGACTTGGGAAAAGTGCGGATGATGGTGAGCCTGCCCACCGGCATCATCATGGCCGCGCCCACCCCTTGCAGCAGGCGCGCAGCCACCAGCATGGGCGCATTCACGGACAGGCCGCACAGGATGGAGGCGAGGGTAAAGATGGCAACGGCGGCGGAAAACACGCGCCGCGTGCCGAAGCGGTCGGCCATCCAGCCGCTGATGGGAATACACACGGCCAGGCTCAGGATGTAGCTGGTGACGACGGCCTTCAGGCTCAGCGGCGTCACGTTGAGGCTGGCGGCCATGGAAGGGATGGCGGTGTTGACGATGGTGGAGTCGAGTTGCTCCATGAACAGGGCGGTGGCGACCACCCAGGGAAGGTAGCTTTTGATCGGGGAACTGGTCATGGATGTGAGCCTGAGGAGGAGAAACGGAGCCGACAGTACGGTGAATTGTCACATAAATGGCGCAGGCGTGCCGCCCGCGCCGTGCATTTTGGCAGCGTTCCGGGGGCATCGTCCATGGAACATTTGTTCTATGGCAATAGATTGCGGGCAAGGCTAGCATGTGTTTTCTGGCAGCTCCGGCCTCTTTTCCCCGAAAGTCACATCACATGAAAAATGCACTTACGTTCCTCGTCCTGGGCGCGGCCCTGTCCGCATGCGGTGGCGGCAGTGATGGCGGCGCGCCGGAAGCGCCCATCACGCCGCCTGTCGTCGTCACGCCCGCCGTCCCCCCCGCCGACAGCGTGACGGTGGCGTCCGCCGCCGTGGCCAAAGAGGCGGGCTTGAGCGTCATTGCGGGCGCCAGCGCCGATGAAAGCGTGTATGACGTGGCTGCCGATATCGGCGACACCTGGCGCATCACGTTTGACCATGTCAAGAAAACCTACGCCATCCGCGTGCTGTCGACGCAGTTCGGCTTGAACGACCGCAGCGGCACGTTTACCGCATCCACCAGCGGCAATCTCACTATTTACACGGCAACGGATTTCAGCGTCGCCGTCGATGCGCGCACGCGTCTTCTGTCGGGCAATATCAAATTGGGTAATCTGGTCTCGACCGTCAGCGGTACCGGCTATGCGGCGGGTGACGTGGCCAAGCTGGCCGGCAGCTATATTTTCCTGGGCGCCATGCGCAATGCCTCGAACGGCGGCGACCGTTTCAATCCGAAAGGCAGTCTCAAGATCTCCGCCGACGGCGCGGCCCAACTGTGCAATGGCGGCGTGTTCAATGCGCAAGGCGTGTGCTCCGCAGTATCACCGCAGCTGGAAGCGGAAAACGCCAGCCTGACCTTGGTCAAGGATGCGAAGAACGGCTTGATCGTCGCCCGGCAGGGTGGCCAGGACTTCGGCATCGTGCACGTGCATGCGGGGGACCGGGGGCTGGCGCTGTTCATCGACCGCTACAGCCGCAACCAGGAAAACGTGCTGCGCGTGGGTACCATCGTGGCCGCCAGGCAGCAAAAGATCGGCACGGAAATCAACGGCAGCTACGCCTGTGTGGCGCAGGGCATCAGCGCCAAGATCGAGGTTGCCGGCAGCACCGCCACCCTGACGAATGACACGACCGGCAAGACGCATGCGGAAACCATCACCGTCAACAAGCTGGGCCTGGGCGCGCAGGCCGCCGATTTCGATGGCATCGCCGTGCTCAAGGACCCGGCCGACGTGCCGGCCGACTATTCGATGTTCATGCCGGTGTCGTCGAGCATGGCGGTCGAGTTTTCGACCGACCGCTCGTACATGGGCATGTGCATGAAAAAATAGCCGCTAGCGTTTGAGGTCATCCAGTGCAGCCAGCAGCGGCATGGCAGCATCGGCGATGCGATCCAGGCTGGCCTCGCGCAGGGCGGCGGTGTCCACCGTGTGGCCGGAGTCCAGCCCCGCCCAGCGCAGCAGCGCCGAACATGCGGCGGGTGTATCGAACATGCCGTGCAAATAGCTGCCGAGGATTTGACCGTCGCCCGACACGGCCCCTTCCGGCCGCCCATCGATGACAAAGGCCGGCTGTGCCAGCGCCGCGCCATGCGACACACCCATGTGGATTTCATAGCCTGCCACGGGCGCATCGGCCGCGACGGCAAACGCGCAGCGGCCGCGCACCTGCTCCAGCCGCTTGTCGCTCGTCAGCTCCGTCACCATGTCGAGCAGGCCCAGTGCCTTTGACTCTCCCGCCGCGCCTTCCACACCCAGCGGATCGCACACGCTTTGCCCCAGCATCTGGAAGCCGCCGCAGATGCCGAGCACCTTGCCGCCATAGCGCAGGTGTTTCGCCAGGTAGGCGGGCCAGCCTTGCTGCTGCAGCCAGGCCAGGTCGCCACGCGTGTTTTTGCTGCCCGGCAGGATCACCAGGTCGGCCGCTGGAATCGGCTGCCCATGCTGGACGAATTGCAGGTCGATATCGGGGTGGGCGCGCAGCGCGTCAAAGTCCGTGTGGTTGCTGATGCGCGGCAGTTGCGGCACCACCACCTTGAAGGCGCCGCGTTCGGCCTGCATCGCTTCGACGGCGTCTTCCGCGTCGAGGAACAGGCCTTGCAGGTAGGGCAGTACGGCCAGCACGGGCTTGCCCGTCTGCTGTTCCAGCCAGTCGATGCCGGGTTGTAGCAGCGAGATGTCGCCGCGGAAGCGGTTGATGACGAAGCCGAGGATGCGTGCCCGTTCGCTGTCGGACAGGCAGGCCAGGGTGCCGATGATGTGGGCGAAGACGCCGCCCCGGTCGATGTCGGCCACCAGGATCACGGGGCAGTCGACGGCTTCCGCAAAGCCCATGTTGGCGATGTCGCGCGCGCGCAAGTTGACTTCGGCGGGGCTGCCCGCGCCTTCGACGACGACGGCGTCGTATTGCTGGCGCAAGCGCGTGTAGGATTCCAGCACGGCGCCCATGGCGATGGTTTTATATTGCTGGTAGTCGCGCGCATCCATTTCGGCGCGCACCTTGCCGTGGATGATCACTTGCGCGCCCGTGTTCGACGACGGTTTCAAGAGCACCGGGTTCATGTCCGTGTGCGGCGCGATGCCGCAGGCCAGCGCCTGCAGGGCTTGCGCGCGGCCGATCTCGCCGCCGTCGCTGGTCACGGCGCTGTTCAAGGCCATGTTTTGCGGCTTGAACGGCGCCACCGTCACGCCACGGCGTTTCAACAATCGGCACAGGGCCGCGACGACGGTGCTCTTGCCCGCGTCGGATGTCGTGCCCTGCACCATCAGGGCGGGGAAGGGACTCTTCATGCCTGCTGCTCTTTCTGATTCTCCTGCCATTGCGCGATGATGTCGCTGATCTGGCGCAATCCCTCCGTGATGGCGGCCGGACCGGGAGAGAGTATGTCGGGCGATTTGATCTCGAACAGCATGTCATTGCGTACTGCGGGAATCGCATCCCAGCCCGGACGTGCCGTCAACTGCGCTGGCTGGAACTTCTTGCCGCACCAGGTGGCGATGATGATGTCGGGAGCGCGCCGCACCACGGTCAAAGGATCGGCGATGATGCGCTCTTTTGCACCCGGATGCGCGGACAATTCCGGGAAGGCGTCCGTGCCGCCGGCGATGCCGATCAATTCGGCAGCCCAGCCGATGCCGCTCATCAGGGGATCGTTCCACTCTTCAAAGTAGATCACGGGCTTGCGTGTCCAGGCTGCGGCGCGGGCCCGGGCGGCGGCGATGTCCGCGCGCAGGCTGGCGATCAGTGCGCGTCCCGCTTCCTCGCGCCGCACCAGTGCGGCCAGCACGGCGATCATGCGCAGGATGCCTTCCACCGTGCGCTGGTTAAACTGGTGCACTTCGATGCCGGCCTTGACCAGGTCGCGGCAGATATCGGCCTGCATGTCGCAAAAACCGATCACGAGGTCGGGCTGGACGGCCAGGATGCGCTCCAGGTTCGAGGAGGAAAAGCCGCTGATTTTGGTTTTTTCCTCGCGCGCCCGGGGTGGACGCACGGTAAAGCCGGAAATGCCCGCGATGACGTCTTCCGCGCCCAGCGCGTACAGTGTCTCCACGGCTTCCGTCGACAGGCACGCGATGCGCTGGTAGTGGCTCATTGAGCCGCCTTGCTGGTGCGGCGCTGGCGGGCCGCTTCCAGCTGTTCGCACATGGCGGCGGTGCCTTCGATCATGCGCGGGCCGGCGCGGTTCAGCAGGTCGCCATTCAGGCGGAGCAGGTTATTCCGGCGCACGGCCGTCATCGACGGGAAGGCGCGCCACATGGCCAGGCCGCCTTCGCTGCGCGGATCGCTTTTTTCGCTGGTGCCGAAAATGACTTCCGGATCTTCCTGCAGCACGCCTTCCGGCGTGACGACGGGCGCCACCACCTTCATCGCGGCAAAGACATTCTGGCCGCCGCACACGCGCATGGAATCGCTGATGATGCTCGCGCCGCTCAAGGTATACAAGGGTTTGTCCCACACCTGGTAAAACACGCGCACGGGCGGACGCTGCGCATACCGGGCCGTCAGGCTGGCCAGTTTGGCGCGCAGCTGCGCGGCGGCCGGTTTGGCGGTTTTTTCCGTGCCCATTAATTGCCCCAGGCGCTCCATGCTGTCGGGGATATCGGCCAGCTTGCGCGGTTCGCTGTGATAGATCGGCACCTTCAGCTGGCGCAGCATGGCGATCTGGCGCTCGGCGCTGCCGTGCATCCACACGACGATCAGGTCCGGCTTCATGGCGATGATGCGCTCCATGTCGTACTGGCGGTTGTCGCCCACTTGCGTGATCTTCTTTGCCGCTTCCGGGTAGTCGCTATAGCTGACGACACCGGCGATCTTCTCGCCGCCGCCGGCTGCGAACAGCAGTTCCGTCACGTGCGGCGCCAGCGCCAGGATGCGCTGCGCCGGTTTTTCCACGGTGACGGTATTCCCATCGTCGTCGCGCACGGTGATGGCGGCATGCGCCTGCAGCGAGACCAGCCCAGCCAGCAGCAGCGATATTTTCAGGATTTTCATGTGTGCTTCCATGCGGTGAGGGCCTGCTGCAGGCGCAGCCAGGCGTGTTCGTCGGGGGGCAGGCCCAGGCGGATGCCGTGGGCCGCGTGGCGGAACAGGCGTACCCAGATGCCTGATTCTGCCATGTGCTGCCAGAACGCTTCGGCGCGCGTGTCCGGCCACCATTGAAACAGCGCCGTACCGCTGCTGGCGATGCCGTGCGCGGCCAATAGCTGTTGCAAACGGGCGCCTTCGCCGCGCAGACGCTCGCGCATCGCTTCCTGCCAGTGCGTGTCGTTCAAGGCGGCCAGTGCCACTTGCTGCGCCGGGCCGCTGACGGTCCACGGACCCAGCATATCGGCCAGTTGTACCAGCAGTGCGGGATGGGCGGCGACAAAGCCCAGGCGCAGTCCCGCCAGGCCAAAGAATTTGCCGATGGAGCGCAGCACGATCAGGCCAAGCTGGCCCGAGTGTGGCCCCAGGCTGGCGTGCGTTTCCGTGTCGCCAAACGCTTCATCGACCACCAGCCAGCCGCCGCGCGCGGCCAATTTGCCAGCCCATTCCAGCAGCAGTGCGGGGGCGATGCGTTCGCCCGTGGGATTGTTCGGGTTGCAGATGACCAGCACGTCGCAGTGGCCGACGGCATCGGCCAGCTGCGCATATGGCACTTGGTGTAATGCGTGGCCGTGCTGGCTCCAGTGGTGCGCATGTTCCGCATACGACGGTGCGGCCACCATCACGCGCGACGGCGCGCGTAGCCGGGGCAGGGCCTGGATGGCGGCTTGCGTGCCGGCAACCGGCAGCATGGCGGGTGCGTTGTAATACGCGCAGGCGGTAGCGGCCAGCGCGGGATCGGCTTCCGGCAGCCGGTGCCAGGCGTTGGCGTCGACTGCCGGCGCTGCATACCAGTGCGGATTGATGCCCGTCGACAGGTCGATCCAGCCGGCGATGGGCCGTCCATACTCGCGCGCGGCGTCGCGCAGGTTGCCGCCATGTTCAAGCAAGGTATTTCCCCTTCAGGTAGAACAGGCCCGCCAGCAGCGCCACCCAGATCAGCCACAACACGGCCGTCTCGGCCACGAGGCGCCAGGCGCGGTCGATGTCGCGCGCTTCGGCGGTACGGCCGGCGCCCAGCGGCGGGCGGCGTTCCAGTTCGCCATCGTAGATGGCGTCGCCGCCGAGGGCCAGGCCCAGGGCGCCGGCGCCGCTTGCCATCACTGGACCCGCGTTCGGACTGCCCCAGTTTGGGGCCTGCGTGCGCCAGCACTGCCAGGCGCGCTTCTTGTCCGCCATGCTCTTGCCCAGCAAGACATAGGACAGGGCCGTCAGGCGCGCCGGCAGATAATTGAGGATGTCGTCGATGCGCGCGGCGCAGCAGCCGAACCAGTTGTAGCGTGCGTTGCGGTAGCCCCACATGGCGTCGAGGGTATTGGCCAGCCTGAATAGGACTGCGCCAGGGCCGCCCGCCACCGCAAACCAGAACAGGGTGCCGAAGACGGCATCGTTGCCGTTTTCCAGCAGGGATTCCGTGCTGGCCTTGGCCAGGCTGGCCGCATCGGCGTCGGCCGTGTCGCGGCTGACAATGCGCGCCGTCAGCAGGCGCGCATTGTCCAGGTCATCGATGAGCAGGGCATCGGCAATCGGTTGATTGTGGTCGCGCAGGCTGCGCAGGCCCAGACATAGATACAGCAGGAAGACGTGGAGGGCGGCACCCGCCAGGCCGCACAACCAGTAGGCGGCATAGCTGATGGGCAGCACGGCCAGCCACCATGCCAGCATGCCGCGCATAAAACGTGCGCGGCCCCGGTTCAGCAGGCGTTCCAGTGTGCTGGCGATGCGGCCAAAGCCGACCAGCGGATGCCAGCGGCGCGTTTCTCCCAGCAGCATGTCGAGCAGCACGCCGGCCGTCATCAAGGCGGCCAGCATGGGCAGCGACAAGCCGCTCAGCATGGGCTGCCTTTCAGGTACAGCGGCAGGCCGGCGGCGACAAAGACAGCCTTGTCGCACACGGCCGCCACGGCCTGGTTCAAGCGGCCTGCCTCGTCGGTGAAGCAGCGCGAGATGGCGCCATACGGCACGATGCCCATGCCCACTTCGTTTGATACGAGAACGAGGTCGCAGCCGGTGTCGCCGATTTCGGCCAGCGCATACAGCAGGTGCGCTCGCTCGCTGTGGAACAGTTCAGGCAAGATGATATCGCCCACGTCCGGATACGTCTCGCCGCTGGAAAACATCAGATTCGTCAGCCACAGGGTCAGGCAGTCGACCAGCAGCAGACGGCCGGACCGTGCTTCCCGCAGGATGGCGTCGCCCAGGCGCAGCGGTTCTTCCAGGGTTGTCCACTCGGCCGGGCGCTGTGCGCGGTGATGCCTGACGCGCGTGGCCATTTCAGCATCGCCCGCCTGCGCGGTGGCGAGGTAGATCACTTCCTTGCCGGACTCGCGGGCCAGCATTTCCGCATGGGCGCTCTTGCCGGAACGGGCGCCGCCGAAGACCAGAGTGCGCGTCATGGCGCTGTTACCACTCGGTGCCGATTTGTGCGCCGATGCCGGCCGCGTAAGCATGCTTGACGACGGCCATTTCGGTGACGGTGTCGGCGATCGCGATCAGTTCGTCCGGTGCGCCGCGGCCCGTGATGACCACGTGCTGCATCTGCGGACGTTCCAGCAGATCGGCGATGATCTTGTGCACGTCGAGGTAGTTGTACTTGAGGGCGATAT
This sequence comes from Janthinobacterium sp. PLB04, assembly GCF_021165895.1. NCBI lineage: Bacteria > Pseudomonadati > Pseudomonadota > Betaproteobacteria > Burkholderiales > Oxalobacteraceae > Janthinobacterium > Janthinobacterium sp. PLB04. The sequence continues at coordinate 1,317,823 of NZ_CP088968.1, forward strand.
TGAGTTCGTCGAACAGCACCAGGCCGTAGCTTGGGTCGGCCAGGAAGGTCTTCGCCTGTTCCCATGCCAGTTCGGCCTTTTCGATGTCGCGCTCGCGGTTCTGCGTTTCCCAGGTATAGCCTTCGCCCATCGCATGAAAACTGATTTCATCGGGGAAGCGGCGCAGGAATTTTTCTTCGCCCGTCGACATGGCGCCCTTGATGAACTGCACCACGCCTACCTTCATGCCGTGACCCATGGCGCGGATGGCCATGCCGAAGCCGCTCGAGCTCTTGCCCTTGCCGTTGCCCGTGTTGACGATGATGATGCCGATTTCCTTGTCGGCCTTGGCGATGGCCGCGTCAATGATGGCTTTTTTTCGCTCCATGCGCACGCGGTGGCGTTCGTTGATTGCGGCTGTTTCTACGTCGCTAGGTTTGTTGTTGCTCATGTCTGATCCTCTTTCGGTATGAATATCTTGCGTTTGCCGTGATCGATGATCTCGATCGGGTGGCCCAGGTAGTCGCTCAGGATGGATGCCTGCATCACATCGGCCACGGGACCGGCCAGCCAGCCGCCGTCGCCCATCAGCAGCAGCGCATGGGTCGAGACGCTGTGCGCCAGGTTCAGGTCATGCCCCACCATCACCACGGTTTTATTCTGTTCGCGGCACAGTTTTGACAGCAGGCCCATGACGCTGACCTGGTGCGCCAGGTCCAGCGCATTGGCCGGTTCGTCCAGCAGCAGCAAGGGCGTATCCTGCGCCAGCATGGCGGCAATCGCCACGCGCTGGCGTTCGCCGCCGGACAGGCTGCGCACGTCGCGTTCGGCCAGGTGCTCCACTTCCATCGAGGCCAGCGCCGCCAGCGCGATGCGCTGGTCGTCGCTGCCTTCCCAGTAATGATTGTCGTGGTACGGGTGGCGCGCCGACAGCACCGTTTCGATGACGCGGTAAGAGAACGCATCGTGGCGCGCCTGCGCCAGGAAAGCCCGTTCGCGCGCCAGTTCGTCGAGAGGCCAATCGATCAGGGCGCGGCCCTGTATCGTCACGTGGCCAGCATCCGGTTCGCGCAAGCCGGCCAGGGTGCGCAGCAAGGTGCTCTTGCCCGCGCCATTGCGGCCGATCACGCTCCAGCATTCGCCATCCCTGATGTGCCAGATGAGGTTTTCCACCAGGGAGCGCGTGCCTGCCTTCAGGCCAAGTTGGTAGGTACGTATCATGTGCGGCGCAAGCGGTGCAGTTGGTACAGGAAGACGGGCGCACCGATCATGGCTGTCACCACGCCGACGGGCAGCTGCAATGGCGCCAGCACGGTGCGCGCCAAGGTATCGGCTAATACGAGGAAGGTGCCGCCGGCCAGCGCGGCGGCGGGAATCAACAGGCGATGATCGGGGCCGCAGGCAAAGCGCAGCGCATGCGGCACGATCAGGCCCACAAAACCCACGCTGCCGGCGCTGGTGACGGCGCTGGCCGTGAGCAGGCCGGAGCAGAAGAACAGGCCCTTGCGCAGGGCGCCCACGCGCACGCCCAGGGTACTGGCCGCTTCCGCGTGCAGCGCCATGACGTTCAGCGAACGCGCGCAGCGCAGCGCGAAGACCATGGCGCCAGCCAGGACCAGCCACGGCATCAGCCGCGCGGGCGCGCCGGACAGGTCGCCTATCATCCAGAACACCATGCTGCGCAAGCGGCTTTCCGGGGCGATGGAGAGCATCAGGGTGACGATGGCCATGCAGGCCGAAGCCAGTATCACGCCCGTCAGCAGCAAGAGCGAGGCGCCGCCTTCAGCGGCCGTGCCGCCGCGCAGGTCGCGGCGGGCAAAGAAATACAGCAGCATGGACACGCCGACGGCACCTGCAAAGGCGGCCGCGTCGACCACCCACAGCGCGCACATGAATAGCAGCGCGGCCAGCGCGCCGACGGAAGCGCCGGCGGAAATGCCCAGTACATAGGGGTCCGCCAGGGGATTGCGCAGCAGCGCCTGCATCATGACGCCGGCCAAGGACAACGCCGCGCCGGTGACAAACGCGGTCAGCGCGCGGCCCAGGCGCAGGTCGAGCAGGGTGGCGGCGAGAGTGTCGGTCTTGCCCTGCACGACATGGAACAGGGCGGAAGGCAGGTCGGCGAGCGGGATCGCGATCGAACCGATCATGCCGGAGAAAATCAGGCTGGCAACCGCGCACACGATCAGCACCGTGAGGATCACGGTGGCGCGGTGGCGCATGTTGCGGAAAAATGGGTGCATGCATACCTTTAAAACGGGGACCACAGAACTGCACTGCGGGCGATGACGGATAGCGCCACCGCCCGCAGCTTACATCATTACTACATGGTTATTTCGAGCCGTAACGCAGGCCGACGAAGAAGTTGGAGCCGGCGGTATTGTAGTTGCGTGCCAGTTCATACTTCTTATCAGTGATATTGTTCCAGCGCGCCAGCACCGACCAGTCCTGCGCCACTTGATAGGTAGCGAACAGGTTAACCAAGCCATAACCGCCCAAGCTGGTCGTATTGGCAGGATTTTCAAAACGCTTGCCCGACAATTGCCATTCGGCGCCCGTATTCAGTTGACCGATGCTGTAGTCCGCTGCAAAGTTGGCGTGGCGCTTGGCGCGGCGCACCAGCGATTTGTCCAGGGTTTGATCGCGCGGATCTTGCAGGTCGATATTGCCGCTGAGACCAAAGTCGCCAAACTTGCGGCGGCCAGTCAGGGTGATGCCTTCCAGCAATGCCTTGTTGACGTTGTAGGCGCAGCCGAACGGATGCGTGGCCACTTCAACCGGGCAGGTATCCGCATAAATCAGCAAATCGGTCACGCGATTGTGATAGTACACGGCGCTCAGTTGCGTCTTGCCATCATCGTAGCGCAGGCCAACTTCAGCATTACGGCCTTTTTCAGGACGGTTGCTGGCGATGCCGTATCCCGGGTAATACAGCTCATTGTAGGTGGGCTGGCGGAAGCTGGTGCCATAGCTGGCCGTGGCGCGCAAGGCATTGTTGATCTGGTAGCCGTAACCAAGGCTGCCAGTGGTGGTCGAACCGGTTTCCGACATTTTGTCACGGCGCAGGCTGGCGCTGAGCAGGTGCTGGTCGCGCTTCATGGTGTAGGAAGCCGCCAGCGACTTGGTATCGCGGGCGCGATTCAAGATCGGCTTGGCGCTGGATACGACTTCTTCCTTGCGGTAGCTGGCTAGCAATTGCAGCGTGTCGACGCCGATAGCGATGTCATTTTGCCAGTCGAAAGTCGATTGCTTGGTTTCCAGAGAGCTCTTGCCGGCCGCGCCCGCAAAGGTGTCCTCGTTGGCCTTGTCGCGTGCTTCGGCAACTTGTACCTTGCTGTGCCAGCCTTGAACGAATTCATTGTTCATGAATACGCCGATGTTTTCCAGCTTTTGATTGCTGCGCGTGTCATAGCCCGGGCCGCTATCGTACTGGGCTTCAAGCTTGCTGTTCATGAACACCAGGCCCAGATCGTGCCCCTTGGCCAGCTGGAAACCAACCTGGCCCGTAACGCTTTTCTTGTCGTAGCCGTCTTTGTCGGCGTTGTAAGAGAAATTACCTGGTTTGGTGGCCGAAAAGCCGTCGCTTTTTTCCTTGCTGACGTTCAGCGAGTAGCTCAGGCTGTTGTAGCCACCGGTTGCACCCGAAACGCTGGCGTCATATTGACGCGTGGCATCGCTGCCAAAGCCGACGGACGCGCCAACCACGGGTGCGCCGCTACCTTTTTTGGTGAAAATCTGGATGACGCCACCGATGGCATCGGCACCGTACAGGGTGCTCAATGGACCGTAGACGATTTCGATGCGGTCGATGTTTGCCAGTGGAACCGGGCTCCAGTTGGCGGTGCCCAAGGTCGAGGAACCGATGCGGACGCCATCCACCAGAACGATATTCTGGGTGCTGTTCGCGCCACGGATGTACACCGACGCTGCGGTGCCTGCGCCGCCATTGCGAGCGACTTCGATGCCGCGCTGTTTTTGCAGCAATTCGGTAACGGAACCTGCGCCCGAACGCGCGATGTCTTCGCTGGTGATGATGGCCGTATTGGCCAGCAGTTCGCTGGTTTTTTGCGGGGTGCGGGTTGCGGTGACGATCACTGGATCGAAGGTATCTGGCGTGGTCTGGGCGAAAGCGGCAGGCGCGGCAATGGCTAGCGCGAGCGACGTGAGCGCCGCGTGGCGGGAAACAGCATGGGTCATGATAATTTTCAGTAAGTAATATGCAACCAGCCGACGTCCCCGTAGGCCAGATTGAACAGAAGTGGGAACTGAAGATGACGATCGAAGATGGCCATGGGCCATTCGGATCGCGAACATCCCCGTTCGCACACTTCCACCTGTCCTGGCCGGTATCCGGGCTGGCAAGTAGGGCTATCCCACCTTCCCATGCTCGATGATTGCAAGCACAGTGGTTGTCAGAGATAGCTTGTCGCCCGCTTCCTGTAGAGAGGGGCGACACTTGCTTACCGTTGCGGGGGCAGCACACGTTCGCCGCAGTCGCGGCATCGTGTTTCCCGTTTAACTGCGCTCATGGACATGAGCGCGGGCACCAAAACCCCGCCATTATACGTGCAGCAGGCGTGGACTGAAATGGCTGGCTGGGCGATTCGATATCAGAAATCGACGACGACCGTCGCACCATAGGCGATTTTATGGGCGGAATGGGCGGCCAGCAGGGCCGTTTCTTCCAATGGCAGCCGGGCTTGCAGTGCCGACAGCAGACGGATGGTGCCCGCATGGCAGATGATGACGACCGTTTCGTGTTGTTCGCGCAACAGATCGCCTAAAAACGCATCGACGCGGGCGGCCATCGCCAGCACATTCTCGCCCCCGCCGGGGCGGTACCAGGCTACGTCGGCTGCCCAGGCATCGATTTCCGCGCGCGCAATCGCATGCCAGGGCTGCATTTCCCACGCTCCGAAATCCATCTCCGCCAGCCGCGCGTCGAAACGCAGGGCGCTCGCGGACAAGTCCTGCGCCAAGGCCGTCGCCAGGTCGGCGCAGCGGCGCAGCGGACTGGCGTAGAGCGGCACATGTGCTGGCAAGGTTGCTTGCAGGCTGGCGCGCACCGTGGCCAGTTCGTGCGGCGCCACCGCCACGTCGCTGCGGCCATAGCAGGTGCCGCTGGTTACCTGTGGCGTGGGGTGGCGAACGAGGATCAGGCGCATGCTTGTTTAATAGAAGCGCAGGGGAGGCTGGAAGCTGGAGAGGATGGCCAGATAGACCGCCACTTCCGCCACTTGCTGCACTGCGCCCAGGCAGTCGCCCGTGTAGCCTTGCAGGCGGCGCTGGCACTTGCGGCCCAGCCAGAATGCGGCCGCCGCCGCCGCCACGACGGCGAAGACCAGCGTGGCCCAGTAAAAAAGTCCCAGGGCGCCGCACACGACGAGCGGCAGCAGGCCGCAGATGGCTGCGATGAGGAATTCAGCGGTGCTCATCTCCTGCGCCATCGGCTTGGATTTACCTTCGTCGCGCGCATAGTCCATGAACCGGATCAGCGAAACGGCGGCCAGGCGCGAGAGCGGGTGGGCGATGAACAGTGTCGCCACGACGATGTGTGGCGGCAGGGAGGCCAGCGCCGTGCACTTGATGGCCAGCAGGCAGAGGATGCCGATGGCGCCATACGCGCCGATGCGCGAATCCTTCATGATTTCCAATACCCGCTCGCGCGTCGTCCCGCCGCCAAAGCCGTCGCACATGTCGGCGAAGCCGTCTTCATGAAAGGCGCCCGTCAGATAGATGCCGGCGGCGACGGCCAGCAGCACGGCTACCGCCGACGGCAGGAGCCAGCTGGCCAGTAGATACACGGCGCCACTGATGGATGCCACGACCACGCCGACCAGCGGGAAGTAGCGCGAGGCATGCTGCAGCCAGGCCGGCTCGAAACCCACCCAGCGGGGGATGGGCAGGCGCGTGAAAAACTGCAGCGCGATGAAGAAGAGGCGGCACTGATGGACTGCGACGGAAACGGGATTGGCCATGGTCTTAATCTGGCGTGGATTTTTCGCTGACCTGGGCCGAGGCAAACGTCGCCATCTCGCGCATGAAATTGACGGCTGCGTGCAGCAGCGGCAAGGCCAGCGCCGAACCCGTCCCTTCACCCAGGCGCAAATCGAGGTGCAGCAGCGGACGCGCACCCAGGTTGGCCAGCAGCTGGCGATGACCGTTTTCATCGGAGCAGTGCGAAAACACGCAGTAATCGAGGATGGCCGGCTGCAGACGGGCCGCCACCAGCAGGGCGCTGCTGACGATGAAGCCATCGATCAGCAGTATCATGCGCCGTTCGGCCGCCTTGAGCATGGCGCCGGCCATCATGGCGATTTCGAAGCCGCCGAAGGTGGCCAGCGCGTCGAGCGGCGTGGTGACTGCCGCATGATGGGCGACGGCCGCTTCGATGACCTGCTGTTTATGCAAGATGCCTTCCTTCGACAGGCCGGTGCCGGCGCCCACGCAATCGGCGACCGGTGTTTGCGTCAGCTTGTGCATCAGCGCTGCGGCAGCGGTGGTGTTACCGATACCCATTTCGCCAAAGCCCAGCACATTGCCATCCAGGGTGGCGACCAGATCCATCCCCGCCTGCATGGCGGCCAGGCATTGTTGCTCGCTCATGGCAGGTTCTTTGGCGAAGTTACGGGTGCCCGGGCCTTGCTTGCGGTCGAGCAAGCCGTCGCGTGGCCCGAAAGCGTGGTTCACGCCGGCGTCTACTATATAGAGGGCGCAATCTGCCTGGCGGGCGAAAACGTTGATAGCGGCGCCGTTGCCGAGGAAATTCTCCACCATTTGCCAGGTCACGCTTTGTGGATAGGCGGAAATGCCTTCGGCGACGACCCCATGGTCAGCCGCAAAAACGATGATGGCCGGCTGGTGCAATGCCAGCTGCGTGCTTTGCTGGATCAGGCCAATCTGGCGGGCCAGGGTTTCCAGCATGCCGAGGCTGCCCAGCGGCTTGGTCTTGCTATTGATGGCGTGTTCGAGTGCGCTGGACAGGGCGGAATTGGCGGTAGGGCTGATGTGTGGGATAGGCATGGGAATCTATGTGGATAAGGCAGGGTATGGTCGGCGATACGATATCACACAGCAATATTTGCCCAGCTGCAAAATAGCGCTTGCGGGGCGTGCGGGGCAAGGCTATAATTCGCCCCCTCGCTGAACGACGCATGCAAATGCCGAGTGAGACGAGAAAAAAGAAGGAGTTGACGGAGGTAGCAAAATGCTTCATACTCTTCCTTCTTCGCAGCTGACAAACACAACGCTTTGTCGATAGCGCGAAAGCAGTGCCGAATACAGTTCTTTAACAATTAACAGTCGATAAGTGTGGGCATTTGATGTAAGTGCAGCGTCAATCTTCGGATTGGCGTCTAACTTAAAATATATCAAATGTTCACAAGAAATAATGAAATAGGCGCTACGAAAGTAGTGGCCTGTCAGTTTTTTGAGTGAGCGACCCATCAGCAATGATGGTGCCTGTAAAAGGGCAAAGTAACAGAGATTAAACTGAAGAGTTTGATCCTGGCTCAGATTGAACGCTGGCGGCATGCCTTACACATG
>NZ_CP088968.1:1344752-1367135 GCF_021165895.1 Janthinobacterium sp. PLB04
CTGATGACCATAGCAAGTTGGTCCCACCCCTTCCCATCCCGAACAGGACCGTGAAACAACTTTGCGCCGATGATAGTGCTGCAACCAGTGTGAAAGTAGGTTATCGTCAGGCTTGTTATTCGCAGTAGAGAAAAACCCGTCAAGCAATTGGCGGGTTTTTTTTCGTCTGGCGGTTTGTGATGGCGAACCCCAAACGAAGGCTGGGGTCAGACCCCCTCCCGCGTTGGCGTCGAATCTGGCGTTGGCGGTGTGGAGGGTCTGACCCCGGCGGTTCGGGTGCGGCGTTTTATCGACTCACTTCTTCCCAGCTCAAGCCAAACTTCGTCAGATACTTTTTCAACCTGTCAGCGTCATTTGGCTTGGCCTTCGCATCACGCGATACGGCATATAGCTTGCGACCCGCATCGGACAAACTGTTCGATTGCTGGCATACCTGAATTACCGACCTCAGCTGCAGGACATCAAACAGGTCGAGCTGCGCGGCTGCCTCGCTTCCCATAATATCGGCCAGGTCGATTTCCGTGCTGGCGGCGGGCTTGTCATGATGCTGCCACATGCGCTTCAAGCGCCGGATTTCCTCGTCGACCACGCCATCCGTGATGCGTCCCGCTTCCGACAGGGTGGCCAGGCGCGTGACAGCGGCGGACAGGTCGCGGAAATTACCCTTCCATGCCGAGCTGGGCAGGGTGGCGAAACGCATGAAACGCTCGTGTGCCTCCTTGTTGAAGCGCACTCGTTCGCCCGTCTCCGCGCTGTATTGCGTCAGTAGGTATTCCAGGTTCGGCTCGATATCTTCCGGGCGCTGCGCCAGGCCCGGCAATTCGTATGTCCACAGATTGATGCGCGCATACAGGTCTTCGCGGAAGCGGCCGGCCGCCACTTCTATGCCCAAATCTCGGTTGGTGCCGGCGATCAGCTGGAAGTCGCTCTGCACCTCCGTATCGGCACCGACGGGGAAAAAGCGCTTTTCTTCGATGGCTTTCAGCAGCATCGCCTGTTCGTCGAGCCCCAGTTCACCGATTTCATCGAGAAACAGCAGTCCCTTGTGCGCGCTGCGCAGCAAGCCTGGCCGGTCCGAGCCAGCCCCCGTGAAGGAACCCTTGATATGCCCGAACAAGGTGGAGGCTGCACCATCGCCATGCAGGGTGGCGCAATTGAGGTCGATGAACTTGCCATCGATCTGATGGCGCGATTTTTTCAGCTCATACACGCGGCGCGCGAGGACGGATTTGCCGGCACCGGTCGGCCCCATCAACAGCATGGGGGCTTTTGACTTGATGGCGACGCGCTCGATTTCATCGATCATGCCGTTGAACTTGGCATTGCGCGTGGCGATGCCGGACTTCAGGAAGGCCACGCCTTCGGCCTGTTCGCGCGTAAAACGCTGGGCGATCTGGTCGTAGCGCGACAGATCGAGGTCGATCAGCGCGTAGCTGCCGGGATTGCCGGCGCCCTGGCGCTTTGGCGGCGACGTTTGCACGAGGCGGCCGGGGAAATAGCGCGCTTCCGTCATCAGGAACATGCAGATCTGCACCACGTGGCTGCCGGTGGTGATGTGGATCCAATAGTCTTCCTTGTCCGGATCGAAGGGGTAGCTGTTGGCAAAATCATAGAGCGCGCCATACACATTCTCGAAGTCCCAGGCATCGCTGATAGGCAGTTCATGGGCGATCAGTCTGGTTTCAGGCGAGACGCTGGCGATATCCTGCGACACCTGGCGCACCAGGTTGTCGAACTGGCTGCCCGCGTACAGCAACTCGAAGCGGTCGATGATCTTGTCCTCGTGCTGGGTCAGGGCGATGCTGGGACGCCATTTTTCCCAGCGTGCCGCTCCCCTGCCGTTGTCGAGCTGCGTGCCGAGAAAACCGATAACGACGGTGCGTTTTGCTTGCATATGTGAGATAAAAATTTATCTTAAAAGATAATTGTATTCCAAATCGCCATGACAGGGATATTTTCAGTGCACAGCTTGCGTGGAAATATTACTTAATGAAATCAATTGGTTATGAAAATTTTTGAGGAATTATTGAAAGCTGGCACAGCGCTTGCAATAGAGGAGATACCAACGAGATAAACGTAGAGAGCAGAGAGGGACGAAAAATGGCCAACGCCCAGTTATTCCAGAGCGCGCAACAGACAGAAACCTTGCCAGCGGCCTTGGCGCGCAATGCGGAAGGCGCGCCAGCCTATGCGCTGACGCCCCGGCATCAGCTGGCGCAATACGCGGCCACCGGCTGCCTGAACACGACGTTTTATGCCAGCGCCGAAGCGCAGCTGGCAACAGTACTCGAGCTGTGCCAGGCGGTCGACCCCGCCTTCATTGCGCAGACGGCCGTGTACTGCCGCGAACGGGGCTACATGAAAGACATGCCGGCCTTGCTGGTGGCCGTGCTGGCGGGGCAGGGCGCTGCGCAATTCGCACCGGCATTCCGGCGTGTCATCAACAACGGCAAGATGCTGCGCAACTTTGTGCAGATCATGCGCTCCGGCGCCGTGGGACGCAAGTCGCTGGGATCGCGTCCGAAAAAGCTCGTGCAGGCATGGCTGAACACCGCTTCGGAACAGGCCTTGCTGGCCGCCGCCGTGGGCAATGCGCCTTCGCTGGCCGACGTGGTGAAGATGGTGCATCCGAAACCGCAGGAAGCGTGGCGGGAGGCATTCTTTGCCTGGCTGATCGGCAAGCCCTACGATGCCAAGGCGCTGCCGCCGGCGCTGGCCGCGTTCGAGGCCTACAAGGCGGATCCTTCGCAAGCGATACCGGACGTACCGTTCCAGATGCTGACGGCGCTGTCCTTGAGCGCGCAGGATTGGGCGCAGATCGCCCGCCAGGGCAGCTGGCAAATGGTGCGCATGAATCTGAACACCTTTGGGCGTCACGGCGTGTATGCGATAGCCGGCATGCCGGAATTGATCGCTGCCAAGCTGCGCGATCCCGAGGCGATTAGCCGGGCACGGGTGTTTCCGTACCAGCTGCTGTCGGCGTACCTGGCGGCCGACGAGAGCGTGCCGGCCATCGTGCGCGATGCGCTGGAAGCGGCGCTGGAAATAGCGCTGCTGAACGTGCCGCGGATCGCTGGCAGGGTGGTGGTGTGCCCAGACGTCTCTGGCTCGATGTCGTCGCCCGTCAGCGGTTTTCGCGGCAGCGCCACGTCGAGCGTGCGCTGCATCGATGTGGCGGCGCTGGTGGCGGCGGCCATGCTGCGCAAGAATCCGGATGCGATGCTGCTGCCGTTCGAGCACAGCGTCGTCCAGTGCGGGCTGGCTGCGGATGACAGCGTGATGAGCAACGCGGCCAGGCTGGCGGCCATCGGTGGCGGCGGCACCAATTGCAGCGCACCGCTGATGCGCATGAACAGCAAGAAGGAGCTGGCCGACCTGGTGATTTATGTGTCCGATAACGAATCGTGGATCGACGCGAAACACAGCGGCGCCACGGCGACGATGGGACAATGGAAGGTGTTCAAGCAGCGCAATCCGCAGGCGAAACTGGTGTGCATCGATATTGCGCCGCATGCCACGACGCAGGCGATGGAATGCGAGGATATCCTGAATATCGGCGGTTTTTCCGATGACGTCTTCAAGATCATCGCCGCCTTTGCCGCCGGCCAGCTGGACCCCGCCCACTGGGTGGGAGAAATCGCCGCCATCGATATCGCGGCAACCGGTTGTTGAAGTAAAGCGCATGAATGCGGACAAGACTACATAAGAGACGTCCTGTCCAGACTTGTCATGCGCCGCAGTGCCCCGAATGCAGACAGGATTACATCGATCAGCCGCGTCAAACCGGCCTGGCGCGCGCAGTACGCCGCCAGAAAATCCTGTCCCTCCTTGTCGGGTTGTCGTACTGATTACAATAGAAAATGAGAGAAGCGATGAAAAAAGAAGAATACGAAGTCCTGCATACCGAAGGCAGCCGTCCCGTCAAAATGTGGACACGTGGCGTGCCCGTCGAAGAAGCGGCCAAAAAGCAATTGCGCAACACGGCGACCCTGCCGTTCATTTACAAGCACATCGCCGTCATGCCCGACGTCCACCTGGGTAAAGGGTCGACCATCGGCAGCGTGATTCCCACCCTGGGCGCCGTGATTCCTGCGGCGGTGGGCGTGGATATCGGTTGCGGCATGATGGCGGCGAAAACCACGCTGACGGCGAATGATTTGCCCGATAATCTGGGGCCGCTGCGCAGCGCCATCGAACGCGCCATTCCGCACGGGATGTCGCCAAAGACGCGCGGACACCGCGGCCGCGATGAGGGTTCCTGGCATACGCCGCCTTCGGTGGTCGATGCCGCGTGGCTGCAATTGAAGGATGAATTCGATGCGATCTGCCTGAAAACGCCAAAGCTGAAGAACACGAACAATTATCGCCACCTGGGGACTTTGGGCAGCGGTAACCACTTCGTCGAAGTTTGTCTCGATGAACAGGGTTCCGTATGGTTCATGCTGCATTCCGGTTCGCGCGGCGTGGGCAATGCCATCGGCACGCATTTCATCGAACTGGCCAAGCAGGATATGCGCACCCACTTCATCAACCTGCCCGACCAGGATCTGGCTTACCTGGCCGAAGGAACGCAGCATTACGACGATTACGTGGAGGCGGTGGGCTGGGCGCAGCGTTTCGCCCGCAACAACCGCGAAGTGATGATGCAGAACTTGATCGCCGCCGTGCGCACGGTCATCCATAAACCGTTCCAGACGCACGTGGAAGCCGTCAACTGCCACCATAACTATGTACAGAAAGAGCACCACTTCGGCAAGGATGTGCTGGTCACGCGCAAAGGTGCTGTGTCGGCCCGCGCCGGCGAGCTGGGGATCATTCCCGGTTCCATGGGGGCGAAGAGCTTTATCGTGCGCGGTAAAGGCAATGCGGAGAGTTTCCATAGCTGCAGCCACGGTGCGGGACGCACGATGAGCCGCACGGAAGCGAAGCGGCGCTTCAACCTGGATGACCAGATCCGAGCCACGCAAGGCGTGGAATGCCGCAAGGATGAAAACGTGATCGATGAAATCCCGATGGCTTACAAGGATATCGATGCGGTGATGCTGGCGCAGCGCGAGCTGGTCGATGTGGTGCATATCTTGAAGCAGGTCGTCTGCGTCAAAGGATAATAGAGAGAAAACAGAGATGATAGAAATAGATGGTGCGCAAGGCGAAGGCGGCGGACAGATTTTGCGTTCGGCGCTGAGCCTGTCGATGATCACGGGGCAACCGTTTCGGCTGATTAACATTCGCGCGGGGCGGGAAAAGCCCGGCTTGCTGCGCCAGCATTTGCTGGCTGTGCAGGCGGCAACCGCCATCTGCGGGGCGCGCACGACGCCGGTGGCGCTGCGCGCCTCGAGCCTGGAATTCGTGCCTGGTCCCCTGCGCGGCGGCGACTACCGCTTTGCCATCGGCAGCGCGGGCAGTTGCACTCTGGTATTGCAAACCCTGTTGCCGGCCCTGCTGCATGCGGATGGGCCGTCCACCGTGCGCATCAGTGGCGGCACGCACAATGCCATGGCACCGCCCGTGCATTTCCTGCAGCGCGCATATGGCCGTGTCCTGGAACAGATGGGGGCCGAGGTGGATATGACGCTGCAACGCTACGGCTTTCATCCTGCGGGCGGCGGCGAGGTGATGGCCACCGTGCAACCGTGCCAGCGCTTGCAGCCGATTCAACTGCTGCAGCGCGGCGAACGGAAGGCGGGGTATGCGGAAAGCGTGGTGGCGGGCGTGCATGTGCAGGTGGCGCAGCGCGAACTCGAGCGCGTCGCCGGGGGCATGGGCTGGAGCGGCAAGCAGTTGCGCCTCGTCGGCTTGCCGGCGGAGCAGGGACCGGGCAATGTCTTGTTGCTGACGCTCGAGCATGAGCATGTCACGGAAGTGTTTACTTCTTTCGGTGAAAAGTCCTTGCTGGCCGAATCGGTGGCCAAGCGCCTGTTGAACGAGGTGCGTGCCTATCTCAAGACGGACGCGGCCGTCGGCGAGCACCTGGCCGACCAGCTCTTGCTGCCCATGGCGCTGGCCGGCGGCGGTACCTTCAGTTGCAACAAGGTCTCGCAGCATGCGCTGACGAATGCCGAGGTGATTGCCCGGTTTTTACCCGTGCGTATCACTTTCGCGCAGCAGGAGCGGAGCAGCATCTGCAAGGTGGCCGCCGCCTGAGGCGCGCGCTGACACAACTACGTGTTGCAGCTGTTCCAAATTGATACATGGGCGGCTGGATGTGGGGCATAGACGCATGGCATGGCATTTGCTCTTCTTGGATATTCACTAAAAAAACCAAGGAGACCAGCATGACCTATTCCATTCGTACCCTGCTCGGCGTGGCGGCGGCCGGCGCCGTTGCCCTCACTTCCCTGCTGACCTTGCCGCATGCCTATGCGCACGGCAATGTCACGCCGCAAGGCGTCGATACCACGGGCTTGCCCAAGGTGGGCGACAAGTGGCTCGAACAAAACCCGTATCGGGGCAACAAGCTGGCCTTGACGGTGGGCACCTCGGCCTACAACCAGAATTGCGCCCGCTGCCACGGCATCGAAGCCATCTCGGGCGGCATCGCGCCGGACTTGCGCCAGCTGGACCGCGATTGCTTCGGTATCAAGAATGAGACAAAGAAACAGGCGTGCTACAAGGAGACGGACAATTACTACCTGACCACCATACGCCACGGTAAGGTGCGCAATGGCGCTGTGTACATGCCGCCGTTCGAAGGCGTGTTCAACCAGGAAGCCATGTGGGCCATCAAGACCTATCTGGAAACTCGCCGCGAGTCGAATTAAGTCGAACTGATCACAAAGGAGTCCCATGCGTTCATTTCAATTCCGGGGCGCGCGCGCGATGATCTCGCTCGCCTGCCTGGCGCTGTGCGCAGCCGCGCCGGCGCGCGCCGACTGGCAAAAAGTGCAGCAGTCGGGCAGCCTGAAAGTGGCTGTGTATAACGAGTTCGCGCCGTTTTCCGACAAGGGGGCGGGCATCGATATCGACATCGCCGAAGCGCTGGCGAAAAAGCTGGGTTTGAAACTGAGCTTGCTGCCATTTCCCGCTGGCGAAAATCTCAACGACGATTTGCGCAATATGGTGTGGAAGGGGCATTACCTTGGTTATGGTCCCGCCGATGTGATGCTGCATGTGCCGGTCGACAAGAAGTTGATGGCGGATAACGACAAGGTCGAGATCTTCGCGCCGTATTACGTGGAAACCGTGCGTCTGGCGCGCAGCGCGCAAGCCGTGCCGCAATTCGATGGCGTCGCTTCGCTGGCCGGCAAGCGCATCGGCGTGGAAAAAGTATCGATCGCGGCCATGCTGATGCTGGGCGAAGACAATGGCAAGTACCGCGACGACGTGCGCATCTTCGACACGGCCGCCGAAGCCTTGCAGCAATTGCAGGCAGGGCAACTCGATGCCGTGCTGGCCAACCGTTCGGAGATCGAATCGGTGCTGAAAAGCGATCCCGCTTTCCCCATGAGCGAAGTGGCGTTCGCCCGCTTGCCGCGTGCCGGCTGGGCCGTGGGCCTGGCCGTCAGCCGCCAGCAGCTCGACGTGGCAAAGTTGCTGCAGGCGGCCATGAACGAGATGGCGGCCAGCGGTGAATTGAAAGCCATCTTTGAAAAATATGGCGTGAAGGAAGCACGGCCCTGACGTAGCGTGCTTGAGTTGAAAAGCCCGTGCATCGATCGATGCGCGGGCTTTTTATTTTTAGAAACTATATTGGGCGCTGACGCCCAGCAACCAGTTGCGTCCCGGCGCCGCTTCATAGTAGCGCTTGTTGCTGTCGCCGACGATGACGGAACCCACGTAGGTCTTGTCGAAAAGATTGTTCAGGCGGGCAAACTCCTTGAAGCGCCAATTCCCCGCGGTTTGTTTGGCGTTGAAGCGCGCATTGAACACCGTATAGCCGGGTGCCGGTTTTTCGCTGTTGCTGTCTTCCGCATAGACCTGGTTGCTGGCCACGCTTTCCAGCGCTGCGCCAAAACGGTCGAGTGTATCTTTCCAGGCCAGTTCCGCAAACAAGTTGGCGCTGGGCACGCCCGGCAAGCGGCTGCCTTCGCGCACGCCGCCAAACGCCTGGTCATACACGGCGTGCAGGCTGGTCAGCGCCAATTTTGTCGTGAAGCCATATGGCAGGTTCGAGTCCAGCGATACTTCCATGCCCTGGCGCAAGGTCTTGCCTGCATTGCGATAGCTGGTGCGCCCGCCGCTGGACTTGTCGACCACCAGTTCGTCGTTGGTCTTGATCTGGAACACGGCCGCGTTGACGTGCGTATTGTTATTGATCCTGGCTTTGATACCGGCTTCCAGGTTGGTGCTGGTCGCTGGTTTCAAGTTGAAATTGAAGCCGCCGCCCGTGCCCGAGTAAAACAGTTCGTTCAACGTAGGCGCTTCGAAACCGCGCGCGGCACTGGCGTAGACGTTGACGTTCGGCGTCAGCTTGTACAGCAGGCCCAGCACCGGTGTCGTGTGGCTGAACTCCAGGCTGCCGCTATCGTTGCCGTTGCTGAGGAAATGGTCGTCGACCGCCACTTTCATCTTGCTGTAGCGTACGCCTGCGTTGAGCAGCCACGGGCCGCCTTGCCATTCTGCCTGGATATACGGATCGAGGCTGGACACGACATTCTGCTCGTCGCGGCGCAGCTTGCCCTTTACGCCAAAGCTATTGCCGATGAAGTTTTCGTAGCCGGTACGGTCATCGCTGGAGCGGCCGTAATCGATGCCGATGGTGGTGCTCAGCTTGCCGCCGGCCAGCTGGTTCACGTGCAGCCAGTTGGTGTCGATGCCATAGAACTGGCGCCGGAAATCGACCACGCCGCCCGAATGGCTGGCCGGCGCCTGGAAGCCCTTGGTAAATGCCTGGTACTGGATCACGTCGCGGTTGCCGCCATACACCATCACATGCAGGCGGTCATCGCCGAACGACTGTTCATAGGTGGCGCCGATTTGCTGGTGGTCGATGCTCTTGCGGGTGTTGTAGCGTTCGGCCAGGGTGCGTTTCGGGTTTTGCGTATCCGTCGCGTCGACCTCACCGGCGCGCGGGTCGGCGGCAAACGTGGCCCAGGTAGCGCCCAGCGGATCTTGCGTATTGCCTTGATGCAGGCTGTTGGCGACGATGGTCAGCTTGCTGTCCGCCGTGGGCTTGACGGTGATCTTGCCGAACGCCTGTTCGCGCGTGGCGGCGCTATGGTCGCGGAAGCCGTCCGTGCGGAAGCGCGAACCGTCGAGCACGTAGCCGATGCCGCCTGCCTGGCCTTGCGCCGAGAGATCGACCTTGCTGGTGCCGTAGCTGCCGCCCGTCACATTCAGTTCGACGGACGGGGGATTTTGTCCATCCCTGGAAAACAGCTGGATCACGCCGCCCGAATGGTTGCCGTAGATGGCAGAAAATGGCCCGCGCAATACTTCGATGCGCTCGGCTGTATCGAGGTTGAAAGTGGCGGCCTGGCCTTGGCCGTCGGGCATGCTGGCGGGAATGCCATCACTGATCAGCTTGACGCCGCGCACGCCAAAGGCCGAGCGTGCGCCGAAGCCGCGCGACGAGATCTGCAAGTCTTGCGCATAGTTCTGGCGGTTTTGCGCCACCAGGCCCGGCACGGCGGCCAGCGCTTCCGACGCGTTGACGCGGATTTGGCCATCCTGGATGCGGGCGCTGTCGACCACGTCGATCGAGGCCGGCACTTCCTGGCTGGGATGGGCGATGCGGCTGCCGCTGATGACCACCGTATCCATCAGTTGTCCGGCGGCCAGGTCAGCTGACTCGGCGGCAAAGACGTGGGGGGCGAGGGTGGCGCTGCCGGCGACAAACAGGCTGGCGATGGTGTTCAGGCGGAAACGGTGCTGCATGCGGATTCTCCAATGTGAATAAAAGCCTGCTTGATCGCGTGCGCGGTACAGGTCTGCGTAGGTGTATCAAGCAATATGCCTGCCATGTCTCCATTGGTGGGCTGAAATTATACGCGTATCAGTGGCACGGCGTTTGCATACAGCAATGGGCAGATGCGCCGATGCCGCGCGCTTTTCCTGTGTTTTGCCATTGAAAAGGTGATTATGCCCAACTTCTTCTCGTGCTTGCGCCAGGTTTGCTGGCTGTTGCCGGCGCTCGCCAGCACCGCCCTCCAGGCCGCTCCCTTTGCCTATGTTCCCAATGAAAAGTCGGGCACCTTGAGCGTGATCGACACGGCGACCGACCAGGTGGTGCGTCAAATCGCGGCAGGCAAGCGGCCGCGCGGCATTGCCGCCGACCCCACCGGACGGCAATTGTTTGTCACGGATGCCGCCAGCAGTGCCTTGTTGCTGATCGATAACGCGGGCGGCGCGCCCGTGCGCACGGTGGCGCTGGGCAAATCGCCCGAAGGCGTCAGCGCTTCCCGGGACGGTCATTACGTGGCAGTGGCCGTCGAGGAAAGCAATAGCGTGGCCTTGCTCGATGGCCAGACAGCTACCTTGCTCGCCGATATCAAAGTGCAGGGACGCAATCCGGAACATGCCGTCTTCAGCCCGGATGGACGCTGGCTGCTGGTCAGTGCGGAAGAGGCGGAGCAAGTCGATGTCATTGATGTGGCGCAACGCCGCCAGGTCGCGTCCATCGCCGTGGGACTGCGTCCGCGCGGCATCGGTTTCAGCCCGGACTCGGACCGCGCCTATGTGGCGTGCGAACTGGTCAATGCCGTCTACGTGATCGACATGGCCGCGCGCAAGGCGATTGCCACCATTCCAGCGGGCGAGAATGCGAATGGCATCGTGGTCCATCCCGATGGCAAGCAAGTGTATGTCTCGAATGGCACGGACGGCACGGTGATGGTGATCGACACGGCCAGCAATCAAGTGACGGCCACGATTGCCGTCGGCAAGCGCCCGTGGAACATGGCCATCACGCCCGACGGCGCCAAGCTGTACGTGGCCAATGGCCGTTCGAACAGTGTGTCCGTCATCGACACGGCCAGCGCGCGCAAGGTGGCCGATATTGCCGTGGGCGAATTGCCCTGGGGCGTGGTGATTCGTTGATTCCTTGGTGGCACAGGCGCAGGTGTTCCAGTCTGGTACACCTGTTCCATTGTGCAGCGGCGCAGGGGAGATGCCGCAGGGCTGGCCCGGATTGGAACAGGACGTCTTCACCTTGTTCAAAATGCAAACAGGCCCACGTCCCCACCCAAGCAGGTGGCCTGCGCTGAAAAACGTGCCGGGTTTGATGTCGCGCCCTTGTAACAGGGATAAAACCGGCTAAGTTTGTAGTGGGATGGCGAGCTGGCACGGCATTTGCGGAAGACTCCGTGTACTCACCCCATCTGTACCAGGACGTTTGATTTTAATTAAGTAATTCCATTCTAATTAACCCGATAGAGGACGACATGAATCTCGCAGACATCAGCAAACTGGGCGTAGCCAATCCCTTCAAACAACGCTATGACAATTACATCGGCGGCAAATTCGTTGCACCAGTAAAAGGTGAATACTTTCCTAACATCACGCCGATCACAGGATTGCCGTTTTGCGAAATCGCCCGTTCCACGACGGAAGACGTCGAGCTGGCGCTGGATGCCGCGCACGCCGCCAAGGAGGCATGGGGCAAGACTTCGCCGGCCGAGCGCGCCAATATCCTGAACCGCATCGCCGACCGCATCGAACAGAACCTGAGCCTGATCGCCACGGCGGAAACCATCGATAACGGCAAGCCGATCCGCGAAACGATGAATGCCGACATTCCACTGGCCATCGACCATTTCCGTTACTTCGCCGGTTGTATCCGCGCGCAGGAAGGTTCCGTCGCGCAAATCGATGCGGAAACCTATGCCTACCACTACCATGAGCCGCTGGGCGTCGTGGGGCAGATCATTCCGTGGAATTTCCCGATTCTGATGGCCGTGTGGAAACTGGCGCCAGCCCTGGCCGCCGGCAATTGCGTGGTGCTCAAACCGGCCGAGCAGACCCCGGCATCCATCATGGTGTTGATCGAGCTGATCGGCGACCTGCTGCCGCCGGGCGTGCTGAACATCATCAACGGTTTCGGCCTGGAAGCGGGTAAACCGCTGGCCTCGAGCAAGCGCATCGCCAAGATCGCCTTTACGGGCGAAACGGGCACGGGCCGTCTGATCATGGGCTATGCCGCGCAAAACCTGATTCCCGTCACTCTGGAGCTGGGCGGCAAGTCGCCGAACATCTTCTTTGAAGACGTGATGGATGCCGACGATGACTATTTCGACAAGTGCCTGGAGGGTTTTGCCATGTTCGCGCTGAACCAGGGCGAAGTGTGCACCTGCCCATCGCGCGTGCTGATCCAGGAATCGATCTACGAGAAATTCATCGAACGTGCCTTGAAGCGCGTGGCCGCCATCAAGCAGGGCAACCCGCTTGACTCGTCCACCATGATCGGCGCGCAGGCTTCGCAGGAGCAGCTGGAAAAAATCCTGTCCTACCTCGACATCGGCCGCCAGGAAGGCGCGGAAGTGCTGGCCGGCGGCGAGCGCAACACGCAGGCGGGCGACTTGGAAGGCGGCTACTACGTGCGTCCGACCGTGTTCAAGGGGCATAACAAGATGCGCATCTTCCAGGAAGAGATCTTCGGACCCGTCGTGTCCGTGACCACCTTCAAGGATGAGGCCGACGCGCTGGCGATTGCAAACGATACCTTGTACGGCCTGGGCGCCGGCCTGTGGACGCGTGACGGTTCGCGCGCCTTCCGCATGGGACGCGCGATCCAGGCGGGCCGCGTGTGGACCAATTGCTACCACCTGTATCCGGCCCACGCCGCGTTCGGCGGCTACAAGCAATCGGGTATCGGCCGCGAAAACCATAAGATGATGCTCGATCACTACCAGCAAACGAAGAACTTGCTGGTGAGCTATAGCCCGAAAGCGCTGGGCTTCTTCTAAATCGGCAACAGGCGCCGCGCCCTTAGCTAGGCGCGGCGTGCAGAAAGGGATGCCATGAGTGCAGCAATTGCCCGGGTGGTCGCCACCGATGCGGCGCTGGAAATGATGGACAAATTGCGCCAGCGTCACGGCCCGCTGATGTTTTTCCAGTCGGGCGGATGCTGCGACGGCAGCGCGCCCATGTGCTATGCGCTGGGCGAGTTCGATGTCAGCGACACCGATATCTATCTCGGCAATTTGAATGGCACACCGTTCTACATGGGACTCGAGCAATTCGAGTACTGGGAGCATACCCAGTTGATTATCGATGTGGTCGACGGCAATGGCGGCATGTTTTCACTCGACAACGGCACGGGCAAGCGCTTCCTGACGCGCTCGCGCCTGTTCACCGATGAAGAGTGCGCGCTGTTGCATGCCCAGCCGCATGAGCACCGCAAGACTTGATACACACATACTAATAAAACAGAGGGAGATGATTGTGCAGAAAAAAATCATGGGGATACTCATCGGTTTGGGTTTGGCATCGCTGGCCCAGGCGGCCGACGTGGGCAATGTCACCAATGCCATGCTCGACAGCACGGCGAAGAATCCGGCCAGCGTCCTGTCGTTTGGCATGGGCATGCAGGGCCAGCGCTATTCGCCGTTGACGCAGATCAATGACAAGACCGTGACCAAGCTGGTGCCGGCCTGGTCGTTTTCGTTCGGCGGCGAAAAGCAGCGGGGCCAGGAATCGCAGCCGCTGATTCACAACGGCAAGATGTTCGTCACGGCATCGTATTCGCGCATCTTTGCCGTCGACTTGAAAACGGGCGCCAAGCTGTGGAAGTATGAGCATCGCTTGCCAGACGGCATCATGCCATGCTGCGACGTGGTCAACCGCGGTGCCGCCCTGTACGGCAACCTGGTGATCTTCGGCACGCTCGACGCCTACCTGGTGGCGCTGGACCAGAATACGGGCAAGATCGTCTGGAAGGAGAAAGTGGATGACTACGCGGCCGGCTACTCGATGACGGCCGCGCCGCTGATCGCCGAAGGCTTGTTGCTGACGGGTGTGTCGGGCGGGGAATTTGGCATCGTGGGCCGGGTCGAAGCGCGCAACCCGATGACGGGCGACCTCGTGTGGAGCCGTCCGACGGTAGAGGGCCATATGGGCCACCGCTATGACAAGGATGGCAAGGCCATCGACAACGGCGTGTCCGGTACCGTGAACAAGACGTGGCCGGGCGACCTGTGGAAAACGGGCGGCGCCTCGACGTGGATGGGTGGCACCTACGATCCGCAAACCAAGCTCGCGTATTTTGGCACCGGCAACCCGGCGCCGTGGAACAGCCACTTGCGTCCCGGCGACAACCTGTACTCATCATCCACCGTGGCGCTGGATGTGAAAACGGGGCAGATCAAGTGGGCGTATCAAAACACGCCGAACGATGCCTGGGATTTCGATGGCGCCAACGAATTCGTCACTTTCGACATGGATGGCAAGCGCTACGGCGGCAAGGCCGACCGCAACGGTTTCTTCTATGTCATCGATGCGGCCAATGGCAAGCTGCAGAACGCCTTTCCGTTTGTGAAGAAAATCACCTGGGCCAGCAGCATCGACCTGAAGACGGGCCGGCCGAATTTCATTGCCGCCGGCCGCCCTGGCGACCCGACCAAGGGCGAAGAGGGCAAGAAGGGCACGACCGTGTTTGCCGCGCCCGCTTTCCTCGGCGCCAAAAACCAGATGCCGATGGCGTACTCGCCGCAAACCAGGCTGTTCTACGTGCCCGCGAACGAATGGGGCATGGATATCTGGAACGAGCCGATCAGCTACAAGAAGGGCGGCGCTTTCCTCGGTGCCGGTTTCACCATCAAGCCCCTGTTTGACGACTACATCGGCGCCATGCGCGCCATCGATCCGAAGACGGGCAAGATCGTCTGGGAAATCAAGAACAACGCGCCGCTGTGGGGTGGCGTGATGAGTACGGCCGGCAACCTGGTGTTCTACGGCACGCCGGAAGGCTTCCTGAAAGCCGTCGATGCGAAGACGGGCAAGGAGCTGTGGAAATTCCAGACGGGCTCCGGCGTCGTGGCGCCGCCCGTCACCTGGCAGGATGGCGATACGCAATACGTGGCTGTCGTTTCCGGCTGGGGGGGCGCGGTGCCGCTGTGGGGCGGCGAAGTGGCGAAGAAGGTCAACTTCCTGGAACAGGGCGGTTCCGTGTGGGTCTTCAAGCTGGCGTCGAAGTAACGGGGTGAAACATCCGGGCCACACGGATGGGTGTCTCCCTGTCCGCCGGATGTTTTCTTTTTGCTGACGGCCCAGGCCGTCAGTTTTTTGTTTACCTGGATGCCCGATACGCCTGCTTGCGGTCAAAAAATGAACACTGTCAGTGGCGATTGATCCGCTGCTGCACACGTTAACTACGCTTTTTCTCTTTCTCCCTCTGAGCCGTGCTGGGCACGCTTATTGCCAACGCTTGAGGTACATCAATCACTGGTGTGCACACTAAAAACAGAGAAGAAAGAGGAGAACAAATGAACACATTGAGCAAGCTGGGGAGCCTGGGTGTCATGACAATCGCAGCGGTGGGGCAGGCACAAGCCGTCGATATCAAGGCTGGCGACTGGACCGTGTCGGTGGGCGGCATCGTCAACGCCTATTACACGCAAGTGTCGTGTTCGGGCGATGCGGTGGGCGGGCTGGCGCTGGGCGGGCAGGCGCTCGGTTGCGGCGGAGAAAAGGACCGCACGACCATCGGCAACGGCTTGCTGCCGAATGGCTTGATCACCTCGGCAAGCTCGCGCCTGGGCGAGTACGACGTGAAAGCCTTGATCGGCATCTACAACTCGACGGCCACGGACAGCGCCATCAGCCAGAACAGCGTGGTCGATGTGCGCCAGGCCTTCTTTACGTTTGGCAATGAGCACATGGGTACCTTCAAGCTGGGCCGCGACTATGGCATCTTCGGCGCGAATGCGATTTTGTCGGACATGACCTTGTTGGGTTCGGGCGCACCGGTGCAGGCGACGCAGCGGGGCAGGGTGACCTTGGGCCATATCGGCGCCGGCTATACCTATCTGGGCAACTATGGCCAGATCATGTACAGCACGCCGAAGTCGGGCGGCGTTGGCGTCGACGTGGCGCTGGTCAGCCCCGTCTCCGATACGCCGATTGTTGCAGGCTCGACGTATTCATCGAAGTCGAGCCCGCAAGTGCAGGCGCAACTGACGTATGTGCAGGACGGCTTGAAAGCCTGGCTGGGCGTGAAGTCGCAAAAGTTCACCTCGAAAACCGCAGGTGTCGATGACCTGACCATGCGCGGCGTGGAAGTGGGCGGCTCCTACCAGATGGGGCCGGCCGGCGTGCTGCTCAACTTCCAGGGCGGCAAGGGGCTGGGCATCTTGTCCGATGCGGACCAGGGCGATACCAAGTCGAAGAACTGGCTGTTGCAAGGCACGTACAAGACGACGGACAAGCTGAAACTGGGCTTGTCCTACGGCATCAGCAAGAACGACGAC
The DNA here is from genome assembly GCF_021165895.1 of Janthinobacterium sp. PLB04. Lineage (NCBI taxonomy): Bacteria > Pseudomonadati > Pseudomonadota > Betaproteobacteria > Burkholderiales > Oxalobacteraceae > Janthinobacterium > Janthinobacterium sp. PLB04. The sequence continues at coordinate 1,361,096 of NZ_CP088968.1, forward strand.
AACACGGCCGGCACGGGCGGCTTGAAGTCGAATGCCAACTTGACCCTGGGGGCGTACTACTCGCTCAACAGCGCGATCACCCTGGTGGGCGAGCTGGGCCAGACGCGCTCGAAAGGCTTTACGGGTGGCGAAGCGAAGATGAATGGCGTGTCCCTGGGCGGCATTATTTTCTTCTAATTAATGAACGCGGCGCCTTGCGACAAGGCGCCGCACGGAGCGTAGTGCATGAGGACAATGCGGTTGTTCATAGCATGCTGGCTATTCCTGTTTATTCTGGGACAGGCGTGGGCGGGCGTGCTCACCAAGGCCGAGCTGGCACGGCGCTTTCCTGCTCCCATCGTCGTGGGCGACAAGGAGACCGACTTGCCCGTCTGGCCCCTGTTCAAGCAAAACGCCACGGCCACCGAGCTGATCGGCTACGTGTTTGAATCCGTGGACCTGGCGCCCATTCCCGGCTTTTCCGGCGTGCCCGTCAATCTGCTGATCGCCATCAATCCGCAAGGGAGTTTTTTGGACGTCGCCGTGCTGTCGCAGCATGAACCCGTGTTTCTCGATGGCCTGGGAGAGGCACCGCTGTTTCAGTTCGTCAAGCAGTACCAGGGCTTGTCGCTGAAACAGAATATCGCCATCGATGCCAGAAAGAAACGCGCGCCAGATGCCACGCACGCCGATATCGATGGCGTGTCGAAGGCCACGGCTTCCGTGCGCATCATCAACCAAAGCGTGCTGGCCTCGGCCTTGAAAGTGTCGCGCAAAAAGCTGGGATTTGCGCAAGGGCGCGACCCGGACCAGATTGCCCGCATCCGCATGGACATGTTCGAAAAACTTGATGTCGCACAAATGTTAAAGCAGGGCTTGATCCAGCACGTACGCTGGAGCAATAAGGATGTGGAAACCTTGTTTGTCGGCAGTCCCGGCGCGGGACTCGATGCGGAAGCGACGCGTGCGCCCGATGGCTTGTTCATCGACCTGTACCTGGCGTACGTGTCCGTGCCCACGGTGGGACGCAACCTGTTGACGGAACGCAGCTGGAACAAATTGCGCAACCGGCTGGACGAGGGCGACCACGCCATTCTCGTCATGTCGCGCGGCCGTTACAGCGTGCTGGGCGATGATTTCGTGCGCGGCACGGTGCCGGACCGGCTGTTGCTGAAGCAGGATGGCTTGCCCATCGACATGCGCGACCTGGACCTGGAATTGAGCCTGGCCGATACGGCCTCGCTGCCGACGGAGAATATCGCCGTCTTGCGCGTCATCAGCCAGGCGGGACTCGATGCGGCCAGCCCGCTGGCTTTTACCATGCCGATCACGCGCAGCAAGGGCATCGTGTATCCCGAACGCATCGCCCGCAATGTCGATGTCAACTACCGTCTGCCGGCCGAGTTTTATACGGCGCCGCAAGGCGACGATGCAAGCTGGCGCGGCACGTGGAAGGGGCGCAAGGCTGAGTTGCTGCTGTTGCTCGCCGGGCTGGCGCTGCTGGCCGGCGCATTGGCCTGGCAGAAACGCCTGGTGCGCGATGGCAGGCAATTTATCTGGTTCCGCCGCCTGTTCCTGGTGTTTACGATTGGCTTCATCGGCTATTACGCGCAAGGGCAGTTATCGATCGTCAACATTACGGGCGTCATCCAGGCGCTGCTGGCGGGACGCAGCCTGGGCTTCTTCCTGTTTGACCCGATGACGGTGATCCTGTGGGCATTCGTGCTGCTCAGCCTGCTGATCTGGGGGCGCGGCACGTTTTGCGGCTGGCTGTGTCCGTTTGGGGCCCTGCAGGAATTCACGGGCAAGCTGGGCCAGTGGCTACGCTTGCCCCAATGGAAGATCAAGCCGCGCCTGGACGGGCGCTTGAAATGGATCAAGTATGGCTTGCTGGCGGCCATTCTGGGCAGCAGCGTATTTTCCAGCCAGATCACGGACAAGCTGGTGGAGCTGGAACCATTTAAAACGGCCATCACCCTGAACTTCGTGCGGGCCTGGCCCTTTGTCGCGTATGCCCTGGGTTTGCTGTTGCTTAGTAGTGTTTCTTATAAATTCTTTTGCCGCTACTTGTGTCCGTTTGGGGCGGCACTGGCGCTGCTGGGACGGTTTCGCCTGTTCAACTGGATTCCCCGTCGCAAGGAGTGCGGCACACCGTGCCAGACTTGCCGCCACCGTTGCGAGCATCACGCCATCGCGCCGAGCGGGAAAGTTGATTACGGCGAGTGTTTCCAGTGCATGGATTGCGTCGTGATTTATGCCAGCGATGAAAAATGCGCGCCCTTGATGCTGGAAATCAAGCGTGCCCGCACCATCCCCATAGTCCGGGTCACGGCAGAGGAGAGCAGCAATGCAGCGTAGAACGTTTATTTCCGCAGCGATAGGCAGCGTGTCTGGCATGGCGGGCTTGTCTTTTCCTGGCAGCATGGCGCGCGGCACGGCCACGGCCTCCGGCGTGCGGCCTTATCAAGGCGCCGCACTGGCGTTTGGCACGACGATTACTGTCACCGTGTTGCACCACGATCAGCGCCAGGCCGAGCTGGCCATCGAGGACGCCTTGCATGCAGCGAGGAATATCGACCGCCTGATGAGCATTTACAGTCCCGCCAGCCAAGTCTTTCAGCTGAACCGTGACGGCCGACTGGCCCGGCCGGATGCCCATTTGCTGACCGTGCTGGCGCAGGCGCAAGCCTTGTCGCAATGGAGCGATGGGGCGTTTGATATCACCGTGCAACCCTTATGGCAGCTGTTTCGTGCGGCGGCAGACCAGGCCAGCTTGCCTGCGGAAGCATTGCGGCGCGCAGCGCAGGCGCGGGTAGGCTGGCGGCAACTGGCGTGGAATAGCCGGGAAGTGCGTTTTCTCCGACCTGGCATGGCGCTGACCTTGAATGGCTTGGCGCAAGGCTACGCGGCGGACATGGCGCTGGCGGCCGTGCAGGCGCGCGGCATACGGCACGCGCTGCTCGATACGGGCGAATTCGTTGCGCGGGGGCAGCGTTCCGTGCGCCGCCCGTGGACCTTGGGCATCCAGGATCCGCGCGATGCAGAAATCCTCGCGGCCACCTTGAAAGTGGAGGGGCGCAGCGTGGCCACGTCGGGCGATTACGAATGCACGTTCACGCCCGACTTCATGCATCACCATATCTTCGACCCGTCGAACGGCGATTCGCCGGGCGAACTGGCCAGCGTGACGGTGCTGGCGCCCACGGGCTTGCTGGCCGATGGTTTGTCGACAACGTTCATGGTGACGGGCGCGGCGCGCGCGCATGCGATGGCCGCGCAAATGGAAGGCGTCGACCTGATGACCATCGACAAGCGGGGCCGGCGCGCAATGTCGCCCGGTTTTTCCCGTCTACTCTAGCTTATTTCAGATGCGGCACCTTGCGATAGATCGTGTTACGCGATATGCCCAGGGCCCGCGCCGTGGCCGAGACGTTGCCGCCGTGGGCATCGAGCGATTTGAGAATGACGCTTTGCTCCATTTCTTCCAGGTTGGCGCCCGCCGCGATCATGCGGTCCGTGCTGGCGCTGGCGGCAGTCGCTTGCGTCATCTCAATATCGTCGAGGAAATCATCGGGCATGTGGCGCAAACAGATTTCATGTTCGTCACCTGCCATGACGATGGCCGTGCGCAACAGATTGGTCAGTTGGCGGAAGTTGCCTGGCCATTTATGCTGGTGAAACATACGCAGGATGTCCGGCGCCACCGTGTAGCGCGTGTCGGGCGCTTCCGTTGCGAGGATTTTTTTCACGACCGTGTCCAGGTCCGTGCGTTCGCGCAGTGGCGGCAGTTTGACCACCAGGCCATTCAGGCGGTAATACAAGTCTTCGCGAAACAGTCCCTTGGCCATGCGTTCGCGCAAGTTATGATTCGTGGCGCAAATGAGTTCCACGTTGACGGTGATCGACTTGCTGCTGCCCAGAGGCGTGACCATGCGTTCCTGCAACACGCGCAACAGCCGCGCCTGCAAGCCAAACGGCATGTCGCCGATTTCATCGAGGAACAGGGTGCCGCCATTGGCTTGCAATATCTTGCCAATGGCACCCTTCTTGCGCGCGCCCGTAAATGCCCCGTCTTCATAGCCGAACAGTTCGGACTCGATCAGGGTTTCCGGAATCGATGCGCAATTGACGGCGATAAACGGTCCCATGGCCCGTGGCGAATCGTTGTGGATGGCTTGCGCCAGCAATTCCTTGCCGGTGCCCGTTTCGCCCATGACGAGGATGGGGATGTCGCGCCCCAGCACCTTGTTGACCTTTTCGATAACCAGTTCCAGCTGCGGATCGCCCGTGCGCAGGTAGCGCAAGCCGGACAGGCGCCGCGCCGCGTTGGCCGCATGGCTGGCGGACGCGGGAACCTGTGCCGGCACGGCGTTGATATCGCTATGGTCGGTGCTGGAAGCAAAACCGTGCTGGAAGACGCTATTGGACAGGCGTAACTGCGCGCGACCATACACGCGCACGCCGCTGTGCATGCACAGGTTCAGCAAACCGGGGGCGGCCGTGCGGTAATGGTCGTACAGGGCGGAAACGGGCAAGCCGAACAGGGAGCTGAACGTGTGTGATTGCAGCGCGGCAAATGAGAGGCCCAGCTGGAACAAGCCATTCTTGTTGGCCGATAAAAATCGTCCACCGGGTGTGAACGAGGCGATGCCCTCCATCAAGGTGCCGATGAATTCGGGGCGCGCGTGGAAGTGCACGGTGATGGCGTCTTCGAAGGTGGCGGAAAACAGTTGATTTTCGATCATCAGCGCCGACATGCGCACGAGGGCCATCGTATGCTTGTGAAAACTGCGCTGGTCGCTGGACACGTCCAGTACGCCGATGACATTGCCCCGGTGGTCGGTGATCGGTGCCGCGGAGCAAGTGAGAAAATGATTGGCCGCCAGGTAATGCTGGTCCGCATGGACCAAGGTCGGTACTTTTTCCGTGATGGCCGTGCCGATGGCATTCGTACCGCGGCTTTGTTCCGACCATGCCACGCCCGGCTGCAGGGCGACGCGGTTGGCTTTCTCCAGGAAATCATCGTCGCCCAGCGAATGCACGATGACGCCGTTGGCATCCGTCAAGATGACCATATTGTGGGTATTGACGATTTGCTGGTACAGGGTTTCCATGGCGGGCAGCGCGTGCGTGTGCAGCAGGCGGTTTTGCTCGATCAGCAAGGACAGGTCGGATTTGCCCGCCGGCGTAAAGTCGGGCGTGGCCGTGGGCGACAGGCCAAAGGCGACTGAACGCTGATGGGAAGTTTCGATGATGACGGGGACGCTGTCCTGTCCTGCCGGCAAAATGTTCGCGTCCGCAATGGACGAAAACGGTGCGCTACGGTAAGTAGCTGACGGTTGATACATGATCTCGTTGCCTCCGTTGGGCCCTGTACTGCGGCGCTCTTTTGAATATCGAGAGTGTTCCATAATGTAGCACCTGTCACAGATGGGAGCAAAGCAAAGCGAACCGGGCTATCCCCAGTGTTGCTGCCGGGCCCAGAGTTGCTCCCCTCGGTGGTCGATGCATGTGTTCATATAAGCAATTGCGGTGCCAGGCTTATTGCCTTTGAGCTGGCGCAAAAATAGCGCTTGCGGGGTGCGCAGGGCAGGGCTATAATTCGCCCCCTCGCTGAACGACGCATGCAAATGCTGAGTGCGGTGAGGAAAAAGAAGGAGTTGACGGACGTAGCAAAATGCTTCATACTCTTCCTTCTTCGCAGCTGACAAACACAACGCTTTGTCGATAGCGCGAAAGCAGTACCGAATACAGTTCTTTAACAATTGACAGTCGATAAGTGTGGGCATTTGATGTAAGTGCAGCGTCAATCTTCGGATTGGCGTCAAACTTAAAATATATCAAATGTTCACAAGAAATAATGAAATAGGCGCTACGAAAGTAGTGGCCTGTCAGTTTTTTGAGTGAGCGACCCATCAGCAATGATGGTGCCTATAAAAGGGCAAAGTAACAGAGATTAAACTGAAGAGTTTGATCCTGGCTCAGATTGAACGCTGGCGGCATGCCTTACACATGCAAGTCGAACGGCAGCACGGAGCTTGCTCTGGTGGCGAGTGGCGAA
>NZ_CP088968.1:1377244-2032671 GCF_021165895.1 Janthinobacterium sp. PLB04
GCAAGTTGGTCCCACCCCTTCCCATCCCGAACAGGACCGTGAAACAACTTTGCGCCGATGATAGTGCTGCAACCAGTGTGAAAGTAGGTTATCGTCAGGCTTGTTATTCGCAGTAAGAGAAAAACCCGATCAGCAATGGTCGGGTTTTTTTTCGTCTGGCGGTTTGTGATGGCGAACCCCAAACGAAGGCTGGGGTCAGACCCCCTCCCGCGTTGGCGTCGAATCTGGCGTTGGCGGTGTGGAGGGTCTGACCCCGGTGGTTCGGTTCAGCAGGCGTAAAAAAAGGCAGCGCTACGCGCTGCCTTTTTTACTTAACGTCGCTTAACTCCCGCGATAAGTCGAATACGACCACGGCGATACCACCAGCGGCACGTGGTAGTTCTCGTCTGTATGCGCAATGCCGAAGGACAGGGTGACCAGGTCGATGAAGCGGGGGGAGGGCAGTTCCACGCCTTGGGCGGCGAAATAGTCTCCTGCATTGAAGACCAGTTCATACTGGCCCGCCTTCATGCTGTCGCCTTCCAGCAAGGGCGAACTGCAACGGCCGTCGCTGTTCGTCATATCCATCTTCAATAACACTTTGCCTTCCGGCGCAACTGAAAACAGGGCCACCTTGACGCCGGCTCCCGGCCTGCCGTGGGCGATATCGAGTACATGCGTGCTGAGTTTTCCCATTTGCTATCCTGTATATAGGGTGAGTGAATGTGCTTATCGTGCAAATCATATACCGGTGACTGCGCCGGGCTATATGATTGGACATATAGCCAACATTGTCCTCCTATAGGCGCGCCTCCGCATGAACAATTACGAACATTATCCACGCGACTTGATCGGCTATGGCCGCACGCCACCCCATCCGCAATGGCCGGGCAAGGCCCGCATCGCGCTGCAATTCGTCCTCAATTACGAGGAAGGGGCGGAAAACAGCGTGCTGCATGGCGATCCCGCCTCGGAAACGTTTTTGTCGGAAATGATCGGGGCGGCCGCTTTTCCTGCGCGCCACCTGAGCATGGAGTCGATTTATGAATATGGCTCGCGCGCTGGGTTGTGGCGCCTGCTGCGCATGTTCGAGGAGCGGCGCCTGCCGCTGACCGTATTCGGCGTCTCGATGGCATTGAAGCGCAATCCGGAAGCGGTGGCCGCCTTCCAGGAACTGGGGCATGAAATCGCCTGTCATGGCTTGCGCTGGATTTCCTATCAAAACATGGACGAGGCGACGGAACGCGAACACATGCGCGAAGCCGTGCAGATCATCCGCGAATTGACGGGTTCGGCCCCGCAAGGCTGGTACACGGGACGCGATTCTCCGAATACGCGCAAACTGGTAGTCGAGCATGGCGGTTTCCGCTACGACGCCGATTATTACGGCGATGATCTGCCATTTTGGGACAAGGTAGCGTACACGGATGCCTCCGGCATGTCTGCCGTGCAGCCGCAACTGATCGTGCCTTATACACTGGACACGAACGATATGCGCTTTGCAGCCATGCAGGGCTTTAATTCGGGCACGCAGTTTTTTGATTACTTGAAGGATGCCTTCGATGTGCTGTACGCGGAAGGCGATCCGAACGGCTTGAATCAGCCGAAGATGCTGTCCGTGGGCTTGCATTGCCGCCTGGTAGGACGGCCTGGCCGCGCGGCCGCCCTGGCGCGCTTTCTCGACTATGTGCAGGGCCATGAGCATGTGTGGATCACGCGCCGCATCGATATTGCCGAACATTGGCACGCGACGCATCCCTGTACCGGTTGATAGGTATTGAAATTGGATGATAAGTAAAATCAGTCTTTGCATATAGTTGTCCCATATGCCGGTGTTAATCTCCTATACTGGGACTATACCGAGGCCAGCATGTCAGAACCGATCCGCTTTTACTACCGTGGTGCCGTACAGGAAGTACGCAACGCCGCCCCTACGCAGACTGTGTTGCAGCACCTGCGCGAGGATTTGCATTGCACGGGCACCAAGGAAGGCTGCGCCGAAGGCGATTGCGGCGCTTGCACCGTCGTCATCGGCAGCCTGGTGGATGGGCAAATCGAGATGAAGGCCGTCAACGCCTGCATCCAGCTCACGCCTACACTCGATGGCAAGGCCCTGTTTTCCGTGGAAGACTTGCAACAGCCCGACGGCGCCCTGCACCCGGTGCAGCAGGCGATGGTCGAGTGTCACGGTTCCCAGTGCGGTTTTTGCACGCCCGGTTTTGTCATGTCCTTGTGGGGCATGTATCTGAAAAAAAACGGCGAGACACCCACGCGCGGCGAAATCGACGATACCCTGTCGGGCAATCTGTGCCGCTGCACGGGCTACCGGCCCATCATCGATGCAGCCAGACGCATGGGCGAATTGCCGCACGTCACGTTCGATCGCGATGCCGTGGCGCAGCAATTGCAGGCGTTGCAGCGCAGCAGCCTGAGCACGTATGAGCATGGCGGCCAGCAATTTCACGCGCCGCGCAGCATCGATGAACTGGTGGCACTGCGCGCGGCAAAGCCGCAAGCCTGCCTGCTGGCCGGTTCCACCGACGTGGGCTTGTGGGTGACCAAGCAATTGCGCGACCTGGGCGACATCATTTATTTGGGCAACGTCGCTGCGCTGAAAACCATCGTCGTGGACGATGGCAAGTTGCACATCGGCGCCGGCGCCAGCCTCAACGATGCCTATGCGGCGCTGTGCCAGCATTACCCGGAGGAATTGTCGGAACTATGGCAACGCTTTGCTTCCTTGCCGATCCGCAACGCAGGCACTTTGGGCGGCAATGTGGCCAATGGCTCGCCCATCGGCGACTCGATGCCGTGGCTGATTGCGCTGGGCAGCGAGATCGTGCTGCGCGGTCCCGCCGGCCAGCGGATCATGCCGCTGGAAAATTTTTATCTGGGTTACCAAAAGAAAGATTTGCAGCCAAGCGAATTCGTCGAAGCCGTGCGCGTGCCCTTGCCGCGTGTCGAGGTGCAATTCCGCACGTATAAGCTGGCCAAGCGTTTCGACCAGGATATCTCGGCCGTATGTGCCGCATTTGCCTTCCAGCTCGACGGCGAGCGCATCATCGATGCGCGCATCGCCTTTGGCGGCATGGCGGCCACGCCGCAGCGCGCCGCGCAAACGGAAACGTTTTTGCGCGGACAAGCATGGACTGAAGACAATCTGGTCATCGCCATGCGTTTGCTGGCCGACGATTACGCGCCCCTGTCGGACATGCGCGCCTCGGATACCTACCGCATGACGACGGCGCAAAACCTGTTGCGCCGCTTCTGGCTGGAAACACGCCCCGGTGCGCCGCTGTTGCGCACTGCCGTCAACGCCTACGCTTGCCGCGCCTGAAAGGAGCAGCATGAACCATCCTGCCACGCCCGAATTGCAAGCGGCCGCCTGGGCCGCCGTGGGCAAGCCCAGTCCGCATGAATCTGCGCAATTGCATGTGCTGGGGCAAGCCACATACACGGACGATATCGCCGAGTTGCAAGGCACCTTGCACGCGGCGCTGGGCCTGTCGCAAAAGCCCCATGCACGCATCACGGCCATGGATTTGTCGGCTGTGCGCAGTGCGAACGGTGTCGTCGCCGTCTACACGGCGCAGGACATTCCCGGCACCAATGACTGCGGCCCTATCATCCATGACGATCCCATCCTGGCTGCGGAACTGGTGCAATACGTGGGCCAGCCCATCTTCATCGTGGTGGCCGATACGCACGACCATGCGCGCCGCGCCGCCCGCCTGGCGCAGGTATCGTACGAGGAATTGCCCGCGATCATGACGCCGCAAGCGGCCAAGGCCGCACAATCGTACGTGCTGCCGCCGATGCAGCTGACGCGGGGCGATTATCAGGCGGCGTTCGAGAAGGCGCCGCATGTGGTCAAGGGCCAGCTGTATGTGGGTGGCCAGGAACAGTTTTATCTGGAAGGACAGATTTCCTACGCCATCCCGAAGGAAGCGCAAGGCATGCTGGTGCTGTGTTCGACCCAGCATCCGAGCGAGATGCAGCACGTGGTGGCGCATGCGCTGGGCGTGCATTCGCACAACATCACCGTCGAATGCCGGCGCATGGGCGGCGGTTTTGGCGGCAAGGAATCGCAGTCGGCCCTGTGGGCGGCGGCGGCATCGATTGCGGCGGCCAAACTGAAGCGCCCCGTGAAACTGCGCGCCGACCGCGACGACGACATGCTGGTGACGGGCAAGCGCCACTGTTTCTACTATGAATACGAAGTGGGCTACGACGATGAGGGCAGGATACTTGCCGCCAAGGTCGATATGACCACGCGCGCCGGTTACTCGGCGGACTTGTCCGGCCCCGTCGCCACGCGCGCCGTCTGTCACTTCGACAACACATATTACCTGTCCGACGTGGATATCCGCGCCGCCTGCGGCAAGACGAACACCCAGTCGAATACGGCTTTCCGGGGCTTTGGCGGGCCGCAGGGCGCCATTGCCATCGAGTACGTGATCGATGAAATCGCCCGCCATTTGCAACGCGATGCGCTCGATATCCGCCTGCTCAATTTCTATGGGCGCAACGATGCAGAGGGGCGCAATGTCACGCCGTATGGGCAGACCATCGTCGACAACGTGATTCATGAACTCGTTGCCGAACTGGAAGAGAGCAGCGATTACCGGGCGCGCCGCCGCGCCATCGACGCCTTCAACGAAGCCAGCCCGATCCTGAAGAAGGGCCTGGCGTTCACGCCGCTGAAATTCGGCATCGCCTTCAACGTCACGCATCTGAACCAGGCCGGTGCCTTGGTCCATGTGTATGTGGATGGCTCCGTACTGGTCAACCATGGCGGCACGGAAATGGGGCAGGGTATCAATACCAAGGTGATGCAAGTGGTGGCGCACGAACTGGGGCTGGACCTGGAGCGCGTACGGGCCACGGCCACGGATACCAGCAAGGTGGCGAACACGTCGGCCACGGCAGCGTCTACCGGCGCCGACCTGAATGGCAAGGCGGCGCAGGATGCGGCGCGCCAGATCCGTGAACGCCTGGCCGATTACGCGGTCAAACTGTACGGCGGCGACGTTGCTGCAGTGCGCTTCTTCAATAACCATATCCACGTGCATGGCCATGTCGTCGCGTTTGCCGAGCTGGTACAGAAGGCTTATCTGGCCCGGGTGCAATTGTGGTCGGACGGCTTTTATGCCACGCCTGGCCTGTCGTGGGATGCGAAGACGATGAAGGGCCATCCGTTTTCCTACTATGCGTATGGCGCGGCCGTGGCTGAAGTGGTGGTCGATACCTTGACGGGGGAATGGAAGCTGCTGCGTGCGGACGCCTTGTACGATGCTGGCCAGTCATTGAATCCCGCGATTGATCTGGGTCAGGTGGAAGGCGCATTTATCCAGGGCATGGGTTGGCTGACGACGGAGCAGCTGTGGTGGAACGCGGCGGGCAAGCTGATGACGCACGCGCCATCGACATACAAAATTCCCGGCATTTCCGATTGCCCCGAAGATTTTCGCGTCAAGTTGTTCCAGAACCGCAACGTGGAAGACAGCATCCACCGTTCCAAAGCCGTGGGCGAACCGCCGTTGCTGCTGCCGTTCTCCGTCTTCTTTGCCATTCGCGATGCCATTTCCAGCGTGGGCCATCACGCCGTGCAGCCACCGCTGAATGCCCCCGCTACCAGCGAGGAAATCCTCAAGGCAGTCATGGCCGTGCAAGCGGCGCATGCCGGCGCCTAGGAGCAGAGGATGAGCGACTGGCTGACAGCAATCGAGAATGACACGCAGGCATCCGTGCTGGTGACGGTCGCCCTGGTGGAAGGCTCGGGGCCGCGCGAGGCGGGCGCGAAGATGCGCGTCACCCTTGAAGGCCAGGCGGACACCATCGGTGGCGGCCACCTGGAATTGCGTGCCGTGGAAATCGCCAAGACCATGCTGGCCACGGCAGAGACCCATGCGCGGCTTGAACGTTTTGCGCTCGGCCCCAGCCTGGGACAATGCTGCGGTGGCGTCGTCCACCTGGCGTTCGAGTATGTCGATGCTAGCTTGAAAGCATTGCTGGCCGCCTTGCGCGAACGGCGCCAGCATGACAGCTGGAAAGTCACGGCGCTTGACGGCGATGCCGCGTCGGCCCTGTTCGATGCTGCCGGTAAACTGATTGCCGGCGCACCAGGCCAGGCACCCAATACGTTCGCGCGCGAACGCAGTACCCATGTCGCTCAGGATGGCAAGGGGCGGCGCTGGCTGGTCGACCCCTGCCTGGCGCCGCGCGCGCACCTGACCTTGTTTGGCGCCGGTCACGTGGGCGCCGCCATCGTGCGCGCGCTGGCCCACTTGCCCTGCAATATCACCTGGGTCGATGAACGCGAAGACATGTTTCCAGAGCAACTGCCAGAGAACGTGCGCATCGCCGCCACCGACACGCCCGAGGAATTTGTCGCCATGGCGCCGCCGGGCGGCAGTTTTCTCGTCATGACGCACAGCCATGCGCTCGATCAACGCTTGACGCAAGCGATCATGGAGCGCGAGGATGCGGGCTGGTTCGGCTTGATCGGTTCGCACACGAAACGCAAGCAATTCGAGCACCGACTGCAGGCGCGCGGCGTACCGGACGAGCGCATTGCCGCCATGGTCTGTCCGATCGGCATGCCCGGCATCCGCAACAAGGCGCCGGCCGTGATCGCCGCTTCCGTTGCCTGTCAACTACTCATGGTGTGGGAGGAAGCGGCCGCGGCCGCCCTGGCCGCACCGCTGCGGCTGGCTACTGCCAGTGCGCCACCGCGACGCGAGAAACGCGCCGCCATTCACCCGTTATAGAAAGAAGTCATGCCGATAGTTCCTGCCACATTGCAAGCTTACTGTGCCAGCTTGCTGCACTTTCACGCCGATCCCGCTTTCACCGAGGAGGCGCACGTTTGGCATGCGGACGGCTTGCTGATCGTGGCCGACGGCAAGGTCGTGGCCGCTGGCGATTATGCATCGCTGCAACCGACTTTGCCGCCAGGTACCGAGATCGTCGATTACCGCGGCAAGCTGATCGTGCCGGGTTTCATCGATACCCATCTGCACTTCCCGCAGACGGAAATGATCGCCTCGCCTGCCCCGGGTTTGCTGCCATGGCTGGAGACGTACACCTTCCCTACCGAGCGCGCGTTTGAGAATCCCGAGCATGCGCGCAACGTGGCCGAGTTTTTCCTCGATGAACTGCTGCGCTGCGGCACCACCACGGCCATGGTGTATGGCAGCGTGCATCCGCAATCGGTCGATGCTTTCTTTGGCGCCAGCGAGGCGCGCGGCTTGCGCATGGTGGCAGGCAAGGTCATGATGGACCGCAATTGCCCCGAGTTCCTGCGCGACACGGCCGAGTCCGGCGCGCGCGAAAGTGAAGAGCTGATCCGGCGCTGGCACAAGCATGGCCGCTCGCTGTATGCGATCACGCCCCGTTTCGTGCCGACGTCCACGAATGAACAGATGCAGCTGGCGGGCGAGCTGGCGCGCGCCTATCCGGATACGTATTTGCAGACCCACGTATCGGAAAACGAGGATGAATGCCGCTGGGTGCGCGAACTGCATCCGCAGGCGCGCAGCTACCTCGATGTGTATGACCAGTACGGCATGCTGCGTCCGCGCGCCATGTTCGGGCACTGCATCTGGCTCGACGAGCGCGACCGCGCGCGCATGGCGGAAACGTCGTCGGCGGCCGCCATTTGTCCTACGTCAAACCTCTTCCTCGGTAGCGGCCTGTTCGATTTCGAGCGGGCCGATGCGGCGAAAGTGCTGCTGTCGCTGGCGACCGATGTGGGCGGCGGCACTTCGTTCTCGATGTTGCAAACCATGAACGAAGCCTATAAAGTAGCACGCTTGAAAGGCAGCTATCTGCCCGCCTTGCGCATGTTTTACCTGGCGACCTTGGGCGCCGCGCGCGCCATGCAGCTGGAAGGCACCCTCGGCAATTTTACGGCAGGCACGGAAGCGGATTTTATTGTGCTCGACAAGCAATCGACGCCGTTGCTCGAGCGCCGCACGGCCGGCTGTCAAAGCCTGGAGGAATTGCTGTTTGCCTTTGCGCTGCTGGGCGACGACCGCGCCGTGGCCGCCACCTATTCAGGCGGGCAATGCGTGCATGTGCGGGGGCAGGGCTGACCTACCCGTTGTTCAACACGAATTATCCTGAGCGAGAACGCGAATGCACAAGAAACTCACTGGCCTGGCGCTTGGCGCCGCGCTGGCATTGACTGGAACGGCGCAGGCCGCCAAGGCGCAGGCCACCCCGTCTTCCAACGAAGCGGCCACCGCGCGCCATTTTGCAGCCCTGGTTGCCGGTGCGCAGCCGAAGACAGCCGAGTTGAGCCTGTTCTTTTCCATGATGCCCAAGGGCGGTGACTTGCATCACCATTACTCGGGCGCCATTTACGCCGAGCAATTCCTCGACTGGGTCGACAAGGAAAACTATTGCGTCAACAAGACGACCTACCGCATCGAAAGCAACAAGGACGTCGTGGCGGCCGAGCGCGCCAAGCCGGCCACGCAGCGTGGATGCCTGTCGTCCACGGAAGTGTTTGCCGATGCGGGCCTGTATGCGGAATTGCTGCAGCGCTGGTCGACCAAGGATTTCTATAATCACGGCGCCATCCAGACGCCGCCGGACCGTACCTTCTTCGATACCTTTGGCTATTTCGGCCCCGTGGCATCCACGAACACGGCCGATGGCCTGAAAACCCTGAAGCAGCGCGCCATCGCGGAAAACCTCAGCTATATCGAAACGATTTTCGAGCTGTCGCCATTCGTGCAAAACGCGCAGTTCGACCAGCAAGTGCTGGCGCCGGGCTTGCAGCCGGCCGCGCTGCAAGCGCTGCTGGCCAACTGGACAGGCAGCCTGGAGCAGGATGCCGGCTTCCAGAAAAGCATCACCGCCTACAACGACAACGTCAACGCCAGCAGCGCCGGCATCGACGACGCGAACTTCACCATGCGTTACCAGGCGTATGTGTTGCGTTTCCTGTCGCCATCGCAAGTTTTTTCCTCGATGGTGGCCGCGTTCAAGGCAGCGAGCCTGAATCCCTTGCTGGTGGGCGTGAACATCGTGGGCCAGGAAAGCGTGAACGTGTCGATGCGCGATTACAGCCTGCACATGGAAATGTTCAAGTTCCTCAAGGTAAAATATCCGAACGTCAAGATCGCCTTGCACGCCGGTGAGCTGGCGCTGGGCATGGTGCCGCCGGAAGGCATGGCTTTCCACATCGCCGAAGCCGTCGATGTGGCGGGCGCCGACCGTATCGGTCACGGCATGGATATCGCCTATGAGCACAATGCACTGGTGACCATGCAAAAAATGCGCGAACGGGGCATACCCGTGGAAGTGAACCTGACCAGCAACGATTACATTCTCGGCATCAAGGGCCAGGCCCATCCGATCACCCTGTACCGCAAATATGGCGTGCCCTTCGTCATCTCCACCGATGACGCAGGCGTCTCGCGCAATACCTTGTCGAATGAATATGTGCGGTTTGCCAGCCAGTACAAGACGGATTATGCGGAAATCAAAAAGCTGTCCTACAACAGCCTGCGCTATTCCTTCTTGGCGGAAGCGGACAAGCAACGTTTGCTGAAAGCGCTCGATGCCCGTTTCACCCGCTTTGAAGCGCAAATTGCTGCCGCCGACAAGGCAGGCAAGAGCAGAAAACCGTAAGTTGCGCGACGTTCACAACTGATACTCTCAGGACGGCTGGATATTCCGGCTGTTTTCATTTCTCCCCTCAAATCTCCGTAATATCTTTTTGTTAATTTTGTGGCGGTCATGCGACACAATTAACGGCAGATGCACGACTTTGTCCAATTTCTTGGATGAATCAATTTCAAGTACATATTGCTCATTTATAATCACGCGCCATAAGCCCGGACGCTGTCAGCACGATATCAATCCAGCTAGTTACCCCACGCTATTTATACTTAAAATATATAAATATGTAAAAAAAAACGTATTTGTCATCCATTTTTTGATGATGCATAGTGGGATAAATGTGATATTAAAAAGTCACAATTCGTATGACTGATAGCGTATGAAGATGGGTATTTGCAGTAAATAAAGGTGAGATGCAGAGTGAAACAAACAGTCGCGCAGCTAAATGACGACATTCCTCTGCATTTTACCGCCGTGTCACAGTCTTGAAATATTTAACAATTACACTCGCGGCTTGCCATATTCGCCGGGTAAGCCTGTCGGGTGAATGACACAGGAGCTAGCGCCCTGGGTCGTACGGATCGGTTGCAGTTTTTTCCGCCGTTATTGTCTGAATAGGAATGGTTGTGATGTGTGGAGCGGCATTTTGTGCTGGTCTTGTCAGGACCGCAGCCAGTCCCGCCGGCGTAACAGTTGCAGCATCGTAAAGAGGAAATGTTGTGTTTGTGTTGCTGTGCGGCGCAGCCGGATGGTGGGGCAATCCAGGATTTTCAAAAATAATAGTCTTTTCTGGGGTTAAAGATGATCAATCACAAGCGACTTCGGCTAACGCAAATCGCGTTCAGCCTGTCTATTGCACTGGCGGCGGCACCATCGTTCGCACAGAACACTACGTCTTCCATTGGCGGCCGTATCTCGGCCACCGACGGCAAGCCGGCAGCTGGCGCCACTGTTACCATCGTGCACACCGAATCGGGTTCCGTCAGCAATGTGACGACCGATGCGGAAGGCCGTTACGTCGCCCGCGGCTTGCGCGCTGGCGGTCCCTACACCATCACCATCACCAAGAATGGTGAAGTTGAAAAACGCGAAGGCGTGTTCCTGGAACTGGCCGAAACGGCCAATGTGGACGCCACCCTGGGCGCCCAGATGCAAGTCGTGAACGTGACGGGTACAGGCGCACGCGCACAGATCTTTAACCGCAGCAACATGGGTGCCGGCACCAACATTGGCGCCAATGAGCTGGCCATGCAAGCGTCGATCCAGCGCAATCTGCAAGATTACGCCCGTTCCGACCCGCGTGTTTCGCAAACCGACAAAGAGCGCGGCGAATTGTCCGTTGCCGGTCAAAACTCGCGCTACAACTCGATGACCATCGATGGCGTGGCGGTGAACGACACCTTCGGCCTGGAATCGAACGGCAGCCCGACTGCCAAGCAACCGATTTCGATCGATGCCATCCAGTCCGTGCAAGTGAACGTCGCCAACTACGACGTGACGCAAAAAGGCTATACGGGCGCCAATATCAATGCCGTGACCAAGTCCGGTACCAATGATATCAAGGGCAGCGTCTACTACGTGTTCCGTAATGACCGGATGGCCGGTGACCGTTACGACAACGTCAAAGACAGCTATTACGCGCCAGCGCCGTTCCGCGAAACGACCAAGGGTGTTTCCGTCGGCGGCCCGTTGATCAAGGACAAACTGTTCTTCTTCGCCAACAAGGAAAAGCTGGAAAGCACTCGCACTGCGCCGAACTTTGGTCCAATTGGCAGCTCGATGACGAACGTCGGTATTACCGAATCCGCTATTTCGGCTTTACAGACGATTGCCAAGGATAAGTACAACTTGCCAGTCGGTACCACGGCAGTTCCCGCAGGCACGAAGTTGACAGTTGATGATGTCTTGCTGAAACTGGACTGGAACATCAACGATAACCATCGCGCGATGGTTCGCTACTCCAAAACCGATCAGTCCGAGCCGATGTTTACCGGTGTATCGGATAGCGGCATCGCCCTGAACTCGGCATGGCGTTCGCAAAACAAGTCGATCGAGACCATCGTTGGCCAGTGGTTTGCCGACTGGACGCCGAATTTCTCGACGGAATTCAAGGTGTCGTCGCGCGACTATGAAAGTCTGCCGAAGAACAATTCCACCCTGCCAACGATGTCCCTCAAGTTTACGGGTGACGTGCCAGCGGGATCGCCTGCAGGTATCTCGACCAAAGACCGCTACCTGAACTTTGGTACCGACCAGTCGTACCAGTTCAACGTCTTGCGCACCAAGACCAAAGATGCCTACCTGGGCGCCAACTGGGCCTTGGGTGACCATGAAGTCAAGTTTGGTACCGACTTTAGCAAGAACGATGTCTACAATGCGTTCCTGCAAAACGTGAACGGTAACTACACCTTCGGTTGTATCAATAACGTTGGCTACTCGTTCGTCAAACCGAACCCGGATGGCAGCACTAGTTTCAACTGCAACAATTCACCGACGCTTCAGCAACAAGCCATCCTGGAAAACTTCCGCATTGGACGCCCGAGCTCTTATCAGGTTCAGGTACCGTTGGCAGGCGGCTCCCTGGAAAACGCCATTGCTGATTTCAGCCTGAAAAACTATGGCTTCTTCGCTCAAGACGTATGGACCGTCAACAAACAGTTGACCGTGCAATATGGCGTGCGCGTGGACAAGGCCGGCATCAGCGACCGTCCGCTGTACAACGCCGCGGCAGCGGCACCTTTGGTTGCTGGCAACGCTCAGACTGGCAAGGCACAAAGCGGCGGTTTTGGCTTGAACAATACGCAAACCATCGATGGCCAGACGCTGTGGCAGCCACGCGTGGGCTTCAACTACAAGTTTGAGAGCGCCCGTCCTACCCAGTTGCGCGGCGGCTTCGGCCTGTTCCAGGGCGCGGCAGCCACGGTCTGGATGTCGAATCCGTTCGCCAATCCTGGCGTGGCGACCCGTATCGTCGGTTGCGGCACCAGCGGCTTCAAGGCTTGCCCAACCGTCGGTGGCTTGTTCAATCCTGATCCGACCATGCAGCCGACGAACTTCGCTGATGCCGCGCCTGCGGCTAACGTGGACTTCCTGTCGCCTAGCTTGCGTCAGCCATCGATCTGGAAGGGCAACCTGGCATTCGAACACGAGTTGCCATGGATGGGCCTGGTTTTCGGCGCGGAATACCTGCGCACGCAAAACAAGGATGCCATTTACTATGAGCATCTGAACTTGGGCGCGGCGACGCGTAAGGGTACCGATGGCCGTGAGCTGTACTACGGTGCCGGTGCTTACAATACGAATTGCTGGACTTCCACCGGTGGCTTGTCGGCGACGAACACGGGCTGCTCCGGTTCCATCGTTGCCAAGGCACTCAAGAATCCTGCTTTCAACAACGTCATGGTTGCCCAGAAAACGGACAAGGGCGCAGGCAATTTGGTAACCCTGTCGGTTAGCCAGCCTATGACCAAAGGCTTCGGCTGGTCGGTTGCCTACACCTACACGGATGCAACGGAAGTGTCACCTTTGACCTCGTCGGTATCGACGTCGAACTTCAATGCCCGTTCGATTTTCAATCCGAACGAAAACGTTGCCGCCAATTCCGGCTACTTGGTAAAAGACCGCTTCAATGCAGTGTTGAACTTCCAGAAGCGTTTCTTCGACAATTACAAGACCAGCTTCGGTCTGTTCTATGAAGGCCGCAAGGGCAAGCCATTCAGCTGGACCTACAGCAATGACTTGAACGGTGACGGCGTCAGCGGCAACGATTTGATGTACATCCCATCGAAACCGGGTTCGGGCGAAGTGGTGTTCCGTGGTGATACGGCAACCAATCACGCCAACGAAGACCGTTTCTGGTCATTTGTTAACGCAAACGGTGACCTGCGCAGCGCGAAAGGCGGCGTGGTGAAGCGTAACGACAGCTTCTCGCCTTGGACCAACAGCTTCGACATGCGTGTCAGCCAGGAAGTCCCAGGCTTCTTCAAAGGCAACAAAGGCGTGTTCACGATGGACTTCTTCAACGTGGGCAACATGATCAACCGCAAGTGGGGCCGTATCAATGAAATGGCTTTCCGCTCGGCTGGTGGTCAAACGCGTAACTTTGTTGATTTTGCGGGTCTCGATGCTCAAGGCCGTTATATCTACCAAGTGCGTGACAAGGTAGAGGACTACACCGTGCGTCAACAAAAGGGTGAGTCCCAATGGGCGATCCAGGCTACGGTCAAGTACGAGTTCTAATCTCGACGCTTGATTGAAGTTGCAAACGGCTGGTGGCGACACCGGCCGTTTTTTCGTTTATGTTCTGCTTTCTTGTAATGCTCGGATGGGCATGCGGCGCGCGGCGCCCCCCGGATGAGACAGTTTTTTTGACAACGATGACTACGTGGGGACCATGAAACATCATCTGACACCACTCGCCACAGCGGCGGCCCTGACCTTGCTGCTGGCCGCCTGCGCCATGCCTCCCACGCCTTCCGTGGCGCCCGTCGATATCAACCTGGTCGCCCTGAACGATTTTCACGGCAATCTCGACCGCAGCAAATTTACCTACACGAGCGTCGCCGATGCCGAGCGCAAGACGGTGCAGGCCGGCGGCATCGATACCTTGTCCGGCGCATTGACGGCGTGGCGGCGCGAAGATGCCCAACTGATCTTTGTCGGCAATGGCGACCTGGTCGGCGCCAGTCCCGCCATGTCGGCGCTGTGGGCGGACGAGCCGAGCATCGTCGCCATGAACATGCTGGGCATGAAGGCCAGTTCCGTCGGCAACCATGAATTTGACCAAGGCAAGGCGGAATTGCTGCGCCAGCAGCGCGGCGGCTGTGAATCATCGCGCGCCGACAAGGCGTGCAAATTCACGCCCGACTTCAAGGGCGCCAGCTACACCTATATGGCGGCCAATGTCATCGACACGCAAACGGGCAAGTCCCTGTTGCCCGCCTACCGCATCGAAGAGGCGCATGGCGTCAAGGTGGGTCTGATCGGCGCCGTGCTGAAGGATACGCCGTCCGTGGTGACGGCCGCCGGCATTGCCGGCCTGCAGTTTGGCGATGAAGCGGACGCCATCAACGCCACCTTGCCGCAACTGCGCGCGCAAGGCGTGGGCGTGTTCGTGGTGCTGCTGCACCAGGGCGGCGAGACCAAGGAAGCCGTCGACCAGCCCGATTGCAGCCACCTGAAGGGCGAAGTGGTCGACGTGGTGAAACGCCTCGACCCGGCGATTCAGCTGGTCATCAGCGGCCATTCGCACCAGGGTTATCTGTGCCGTGTCGATGGCCGCCTGGTGACGCAGGCGCAGATGGGCGGACACATGCTGACGCGCATCAAGCTCAAGGTCGATCCCGTCAAGAATGCGGTGATCGATGCCAGCGCGCAAAACGTTGTCATGCTGCCAGGCATGTATGAGCCGGACCCGGCCGTGGCAGCCTACCTGGAATCGGTGAAGCAGCGCAGCGCGGCCGAATTGTCGCGTCCCGTGGCCGCCATCGCCGTGCCCACCGTGGGCCGCAGCACCAAGGGCGGCGGCGCTTCCCCGCTGGGCGACCTGGTGGCCGACAGTACCCTGTTCGGCGCGCGCGCAGCCGGCGCGCAAATTGGCCTGATGAACAATGGCGGCATCCGCAAGGACCTGGAAGCGGGCGCCGACTTGATGACGAACGTGGGCCAGAACCAGGCCGTGGTGCCGTTTGGCAATACCCTGATCGTCGTGAGTCTTTCCGGCGCGCAAATCCGTACCTTGCTCGAGCAGCAATGGCCGGGCGAAGAGGCAGGCGAGGGCAACCTGTTGCAAGTGTCCGAAGGTTTTAGTTACCGCTGGGACAGCACGCGGCCGCCGGGCCAGCGCGTGCTGCCGGGCAGCATCATGCTCAATGGCGTCGCCATTGATGACAATCAACAATACCGTGTCGCCGCCAACAGTTTCCTGGCCGGCGGCGGCGACCGTTTCACCGTGCTGGCGGCCGGCACGCGCCGGCTCGACACGGGCGTGCGCGATATCGACGCCTTCAGCAATTACCTGATCGACCGCGCGCGCGTCGGCAAACCGGCTGGCAGCGCCACGGCGGCCGGCCGCATCGTGCGCGTCCAATAATCTTTACAAGGAAAAACCATGCGTCGTTTATTTGTTTCCCTGCTCGTCACTACCCTGTTCGCGGGCACGGCCCACGCCGATTTCACCATTCCCGGCTTTGAACTGGTGCACACTTCGCCCGTGGAAACGAGCTTGACGAATCCCGACCTGCGCGAACCCGTCGCCGTGTGGAGCGAGCTGTTTGATTCGGCCAAGAAAGAAATCGTCATCGCCCAGTTCTACGCCGTCAGCAAGCCGGGCACGGCTTTTGAAAAGGTGCTGGCCAGCCTGACGGCCGCGGGCCAGCGCGGCGTGAAGATCCGTTTCCTGCTCGACCAGAAGGGCGTGGGCCTGTCGGAAGCGGCCACCATCGCCCGGATCAAGGCGATTCCGAACCTGGACTTGCGCCTCATCGACTTCAATAAAATCACGGGCAACGGCATCGTGCATGCGAAATACCTGGCCGTCGATGGCCAGGTGGCGTACATCGGCAGCCAGAATTTCGACTGGCGCTCGTTCGAGCACATCCATGAGACGGGCTTGAAGATCACGGATCCGGCCATGGTGAGCCAGGTGCAAGCGATTTTCGAGCAGGATTGGCAGGCGCAGGCATTGACGTCGCAAGGCAGCCGCGCCACGGTCCTCAACAGCAAGGTCGTGCCGGCCAATTACGCGCAAAACGCTTTCCTGCTGGCCAGCCCGAATGCCTACAACCCGGCCGGTGTGGGCGACTCGGAAACAGGCTTGCCCGCCTTGTTGGCGGACGCGAAAAGCGAAGTGCGCATCCAGCTGCTCGATTATGCGCCGCTGTCCTACGGCCCGAACCGCACGCGTCCGTACTACGCCGTGATCGACAACGCCGTGCGCACAGCCGCCCAGCGCGGCGTGAAAATCAAGCTGATGGTGTCCGCCTGGAACACGGAAGCGCCGGCCATCGCCTACCTGAAAAGCCTGGCCCTGGTGCCGAACGTGGAAATCCGCATCGTGACGATACCCACGGCGTCGACGGGTTTTATCCCGTTCGCGCGCGTGATCCACAGCAAGACCATGAGCATCGACGGCAAGCTGGCCTGGGTCGGCACGAGCAACTGGGCGGGCGGTTATTTCGACTTGTCGCGCAACCTGGAAGTGGTGCTGCGCAACGAACAGATGGCGCAGCGCATTGCCGCGCTGCATGAGCAGACGTGGAGCTCGGCGTACGCGCAGCCCATCGACATCAACAAGCAGTATCCGAAACCGGCCAAGGCCGCGCCGCAAGGCAAGGAGTGAACATGAAAAAATTACTGTGCGTGCTGGCGCTGGGTGCCGCTTTCGCTTCCGGCAATGTGCTGGCGTGGGGCAATGACGGCCACCGCGCCGTGGGCGCCATCGCCGATCAATTGCTCAAGGGTAGCGCGGCCCAGGCACAGGTGGCCAAGTTGCTGTTGCCTGGCGAAAGCCTGGAAAAGATCGCCAACTGGCCCGATTGCGTGAAGGGCACGTATTGCGGTCCGCAATCGCCGGAAATGCTGAGCTATGTGGCGGCCAACCCCAAGCATGGCGAATACCATTACACGAATGTGCCGTTCCAGAACGCGCACTACCATGACCATGGCGTAGGCACGGCCGACGACGATATCGTGCAAACGCTCAAGCAGGCGATCCTGGTATTGCAAGGCAAGGCTGATGCGGCCAGCAATCCGCACGGCTTCAGCCAGCGCGAAGCCCTGATCCTGATCACGCACCTGGTGGGCGATATCCATCAGCCACTGCATGTTGGCAATGCGTTTCTCGGCAAGGATGGCCAGTTCTTTGTGCCCGCCACGCAGGCGCAGATCGACGACATCGCCATTTTCAATGCACGTGGCGGCAACGATTTGCTGCTCGACGATGCGAAGATGACGGCGCTGTCCGATGCCGTGATTCCCGCGCCGCTGCCGGCAGAAGAGGGCACGGCCAAGCCAGCCAGTGCGTATCCGAAGTCGCCCACCAAGCCCCTGCATTCGTATTGGGACACGACCGTCGTCGATTACGCCATGCGCCGCCTGAGCACGCGCACGCCGCAGCAGTTCGCCCGCACGGTGATCGCCAGCGCGCCTGTGGTGAGCGCCAATAGCGGCGACCCCGCCACCTGGCCGTATCAGTGGGCCGATGCCTCGCTGGCGGCGTCAAAGATTGCTTTCACGGACGTGGTGGCCGGCCCTGCCACGCAGCAGACCAGCCGCAAGGGCGATGTCTATAACGTGTGGGCCTTGACGGTGCCCGATAATTATCCGGTGCCCAGCTCGGCGCTGGCGAAGCAGCAGCTGATCGAGGGCGGCTATCACCTGGCGGCCGTGCTGCAGGCGATCTGGCCGCAGTAAGATGGCACTCGAAAGCGGCCCGCGGGCCGCTTTTTTCATGCCAGGATGACGGCGATTCCCATCTCGCGGTAGGGCGCGACCAGCGCGTCGTCCACGTCGCGGTGCACGATGATGTCGTTGACCTGGCTCAAGGGGGCGACCTGGAACGGCGAAGCCGTATTGAACTTTTCCGGCGAGGCCAGCACGACGGTGCGGCTTGACGCCTCGCTCAGTGCGCGCTTCACGCATGCTTCCTCATAATCGCCGGTGGTGATGCCCGCTTGCGGATGCAGGCTGGACACGCCCATGAAATACAGGTCGGCGCGGATGCGGCCGATGGCTTCCACGGTCGCCGCGCCGACGCCGACGATCGAGTGCTTGTACAGGCGCCCGCCCAGCATCAGCACTTCGATCGATGGGTGATTCACCAGTTCGACGGCAATCGACGGGCTGTGCGTGACGATGGTGGCGCGCAAGTCGCGCGGCAGCTGGCGCGCCAGCTGCACGGCGGTCGTGCCGCCATCGAGGAATACCACTTGTCCCGTTTGTATCATGGCGCCCGCCGCGCGGCCGATGGCGGGCTTGGCTTCGGGGGAGATCTGTTCGCGTCCCGCAAACGGCGCCAGTGCGGGCGAGCGCGGCAGCAAGGGCAGGGCGCCGCCATGCACGCGCTCCAGTAGTCCTTCTTTTGCCAGCTCGCGCAGGTCGCGCCGTATCGTGTCTTCCGACAAGCCCAGGCTATCGCTGACGGCCTTGGCGACGATCTGCCCTTCGCGCTGGAGCAAATCCAGCAGATATTGTTTGCGTTGATGTGTCAGCATGGTTTTTCTTGTTAATTCTTGATATTGCACGAGTTTGCATGATAAAGTCGGAAAATACAAGCACAAGGAGACGATATGCGCGAAGACAATTTGGGGCAGGAGAGGGTACGCATACAGCAGGTGCAGACCCTGTCGCACGACTGGTATCTATTGCAAAAGACCACGTTCGACTATCTGCGCCACGATGGCGAATGGCAGACGCAGACGCGGGAAACCTATGACCGCGGCGATGGCGCCACCATCCTGCTTTACAACAAGGTAAAGCGCACGGTGATTTTGATCCGCCAGTTCCGTTTTCCCACCTACCGCGAAGGTCACGACGGTTTCCTCATCGAATCAGCGGCCGGCTTGCTGGAAGAAGCCAGTGCTGAAGAGCGCATCCGCGCCGAGGTGGAAGAGGAAACCGGTTACCGCGTGGGGCAGGTGCAAAAGATATTCCAGGCCTTCATGAGTCCCGGTTCCGTGACGGAACGCCTGCATTTTTTTGTCGGCGAATATGATCCGGCCAGCCGCGTTGGCGACGGCGGTGGCCTGGCGCACGAGGGCGAGGATATCGAAGTGCTGGAACTGCCCCTGGCGCAGGCGCTGCAGATGGTGGCCGATGGGCGCATCTGCGATGGCAAGACCATCATGCTGCTGCAGCATGCGCAGTTGCAACTGATGCCGGTGAATCAGGGCATGCAGATACTGGTTGCCGGCCCCTACCGTTCCGGCACGGGTGACGATCCGCTCTTGATGCAGAGCAATGTGGACGCGATGCAAGCCGTTTGCCTGCCGCTGTATGCCATGGGACACATGCCCGTGCTCGGTGAATGGCTGGCCTTGCCCATGCTGGCGCTGGCCGGTTCCACCCGGGTGGGCGACGCCGTGTACGAGGAATTGTTCCATGCGCATGCGACGCGTTTATTGAGCCATTGCGATGCCGTGCTGCGTCTCGGTGGCGCATCGGCTGGGGCGGACCAGATGGTGGCGGTGGCGCGCAGCCTGGGTCTGCCTGTGTTTTTCTCGCTGGATGAGATTTCGCAGGCGTAAAAAAAGCGAAGCCCGCGGGCTTCGCTTTTTTCATGCGCTCGTTGAAATTTAACGCGATTTGACGAACGGGATACCAATGGCTTTTGGCGCGATGGATTTCGCCATCAAGCCCGCCAGCACGATCACGGTGACGACGTACGGCACCATCTGGATCAGCGAGCCGGGGATGCGGCCCACGACCGGCAAGTCCACGCCTTCAATCTGGATCTGGATGGCGGCGAAGAAGCCGAACATCAGGCAGCCGAGGAAGGTGTAGACGGGACGCCAGTTGCCGAACACCATGGCCGTCAGGGCCAGGTAGCCGGCGCCGGCCGACATGTCGCGCAAGAAGAAGCCGCTTTGCACGATGGCCAGGTAGGCGCCCGAGAACGAGCACAGGATGCCGGCCACCAGCATGGCAAGGTAGCGCGTCGCTTCCACGCTCACGCCGGCCGAATCGGCCGCATGCGGGTTTTCGCCGCAGGCGCGCAGGCGCAGGCCGAAGCGCGTGTGGTACAGCAGCCAGTGCACGAGCGGGATCAGCAGGAACGCCACATAGACGAGGATGGAATGGCCGCCGATCAGGTGGGCATATACCCAGCCGATGAAGGGAATGTGCTCCACGTACTGCGTGCCCGGCAAGACCACGTCAAACAGCCGCGCCGAACCGAGGTCGGGCGTGCGGCCGCCCTGCTGGAAGAAGAACTGCGCCAGCACGAACGTCAGCCCGCTCATGGCGATATTGATCGCCATGCCAGCCACCAGCTGGTTGCCCTTTTGCGTGATGCTGACGTAAGCCTGCAGCAAGGCCAAGGCGACGCACACGAGCATGCCGGCAGCCATGCCGTAATACGGGTTTTGCGTCGTGTAGGCCACGGCGGCGGAAGCGAAGGCGCTGGCCAGGATCTTGCCTTCCAGGCCGATGTCGATCATGCCGCTGCGTTCGGCAAACAGGCCGGCCATGGCGGCAAAGATCAGGACGGGCGCATTGCGCACGGTCGATACCAGGATGCTGGCGAATTGAAAGTCGTCGAGTGTCATGGTGTTAGCCTTTGGTGCGCTTGAGCAGGGCGGAAATGGCCGGTGCGTAGAAGTTTTCCATGGCGCCGCAGAACAGGATGATCAAGCCCTGGATGAAAATGAAAGTTTCCGTCGGGATATTCGGTTTTTCCAGCGACAGGTCGAAGCCACCCTGGATCAGCGCACCGAACAGCACGGCCGACAAAAAGATGCCGACCGGATGCTGGCGGCCCATCAGGGCGATGGCGATGCCGATGAAACCGGCGCCGCCGACGAAATTGAGCGACAGATAATGCGTCGAACCCATGATGGAATTGACGGAACCGAGGCCCGCCAGCGCGCCGGAGATCAGCATGACGATGATGATCATCTTGCTGATCGACACGCCCGCATAGTGGGCCGCATGCTTGTTCAAGCCCGTGGCGCGCAGCTTGAAGCCCCACGACGAGCGCCACACCATCACGCCATAGATCACCAGCGCGGCGATCGCCAGAATAAAACTGATGTTCAGCGGCGTGTCGCCCAGCGATGGGAACCAGGTGGAGAGGCGCGGCATTTCGCCGCTTTCCGCAAACACGCGGCTGGCCGTATTCTGTTCGCCAGGCGGGATCAGGTATTTCACGATCACGAAGTTCATCAGGCTGGCGGCGATGAAGTTGAACATGATGGTGGTGACGACGATGTGGCTGCCGCGCTTCGCTTGCAGGTAGCCGGGCAGGAAGCCCCACAGCGCGCCAAACAGGGCCGCGCCGATCATGGCGGCTGGAATCAGGAGCCATGCGGGCAGGGTCTGGTCGAAGGCCAGCATGGCCACCGTCAAGCCCAGGCCGCCGATATACATCTGGCCTTCGGAACCGATATTGAACAGCCCGGCCTGCATCGCCACGGACACCGACAGGCCCGTGAAGATGAAGGTGCTGGCGTAGAACAGGGTGTAGCTCAAGCCTTCCGGATTGAGGACGGCGCTGTTGACGAGGATACCCAGCGATTCGGCGGGATCTTCGCCCAGCATATAAATCACCAGGGCTGCGACCAGCAAGGCCGACAGCAGGTTTAACATGGGCATGACAAAGGCTGTCGCCCAGCGTGGCAAGTCGTTATTCATGATTTATGCATTCCCCCCATCAACAGACCGATGCGGGTGGTATCGAATTCTTCAATTTTCAGTTCGCCGGTGATGCGTCCGCCGCACATGACGAGAATGCGGTCGGCCAGCGCCCGCACTTCCTCCAGTTCAACGGACACCAGCAGGATCGCCACGCCCGCGTCGCGCAGGGCCAGCAATTGCGTATGGATGCTTTCGATGGTGCCGATGTCGACGCCGCGCGTGGGCTGGCCCACCAGCATCAGTTTCGGCTTGGCCAGCACTTCGCGCGCGATCACCACCTTTTGCTGGTTACCGCCCGACAGCAGGCCGATGCGCAGGTCCGGATTGGCCGGGCGCACGTCGAAAGTCTTCAGCAGTTCCGCGCAGCGGGCGCCGATGGCCTTGAAGTTGAACAGGCCCCAGCGGTTTTTCAGGTGGTCCTGGTAGCCTAGGATGGTGTTTTGCATGACGGAAAAATTCTTCACCACGCCATCGCGCAAGCGGTCTTCCGGAATGTGGGCGATGCCCAGCTCGCGGAAGGCCAGCGGCAAGCCATCGGCATCGTGGCGCTTGGCAAACGGCAAGTCCTTGTCGAGAAAACGCAGCTTGCCCGAGGTGGGCAAACGCATGCCCGACAGAATTTCCAGCAGCTCGCTCTGGCCATTGCCCGAGACCCCCGCGATGGCGACGATTTCGCCGGCGCGCAAGTTGAAACCAATGTCGGCCAGCAGTTTGACCTGTTGCTCGTCGGCCAGTTGCAGACCGTCCACTTCCAGCACCGTGGCGCCCGGATTGTATGGGGCACGCGGCAAGTGGCTCTGGATGGGGCGGCCGACCATCATGTTGGCCAGTTCCTCTTTCGAGGTAGTTGCCGTGGCAACGGCGCCCACCACCGTGCCGCCGCGCATGACGGTGACGTTGTCGGTGATTTCCAGGATCTCTTGCAGCTTGTGCGTGATCAGGATGATGGTCTTGCCCTGTTCCTTGAACAGGCGCAGGATTTCAAACAGCGAGGCCGTTTCCTGGGCCGTCAGCACGGCCGTCGGCTCGTCGAGGATCAGGATATTGGCGCTGCGGTAAATCTGCTTGAGGATTTCCACGCGCTGCTGCGCGCCGACTGACAGGTCTTCGATCTTCGCCAGCGGGTCGACGTCGAGGCGGTAGCGCGCGCAAATCTCGCGCAGCTTGGCTTCCGCTTCCGTGCGGTGGCTGGCCAGGCGAAAGCCGCCTTCCGTGCCCAGCATGATATTGTCGAGGACGGTGAAGTTCTCGACGAGCATGAAATGCTGGTGCACCATGCCAATGCCGAGGTTGATTGCTTCCTGGCTGTTGCGGATAGGCTGTACTTTTCCGTCAAGCAGGATTTCTCCGCCGTCGGCACGGTAATACCCGTACAGGATGCTCATCAAGGTCGATTTGCCTGCGCCATTTTCCCCCACCAGGCCATGGATACTGCCCTTGGCGATGGAGAAGCTGACGTCGGCGTTCGCCTTCACATGTCCAAACTGCTTGGAAATGCTGCGAAATTCTACTGCTGGCTGCATAGGTTCATAACTGGATAGTTTCATGGAAACGCGCCGCGCGGAGACTGGCCCCGGCGGCGCGCTAAAAGATACGGAGAAAAATTAAACCGGGCAGCTGCTGCCGACGCGGTAATCGATCACTTTGATCTTGCCATCGATAATGTCCTTACGCGCACCCAACACGCGCTTTTCGATTTCCGGCGTGATCAGCTTGCGGTTGTTCGCGTCGAGCGCCCAATCCACGCCGCCTTCTTTCAAGCCTTTATAGCTGACGCCGCCCTTCCAGGTGCCGTCCTTGACTTGCATGAAGCTGTCGTAGACCGTGTTGTCGACGCGCTTGACCATCGAGGTCAGGATGCTGCCTGGATACAGATGATTCTGGTTCGAATCGACGCCGATGGCCAGCTTGCCTTTTTCCTTGGCCATTTGCAGGGTGCCCATGCCGCTGCCGCCAGCGACGGCGAAGACGACATCGACGCCGCGCTCGAATTGCGAGCGGGCCAGTTCGCCACCCTTGGCCGGGTCATTCCAGGCGCCGGACGTGGTGCCAACCATGTTTTGCGTGATTTCCATCTTCGGATTGACGGCCTTCGCGCCTTGCGCGTAGCCGCAGGCGAAGTTGCGGATCAGTGGAATATCGATGCCGCCGATGAAGCCGACTTTCTTGCTCTTGCTGGCCATGGCCGCTGCCACGCCCACCAGGTAGGAACCTTCTTCTTCCTTGAAGACGACGGAATTGACGTTGCTGCCGGCGGCCTGGCCGTCGATCAGCACGAATTTTACGTTCGGGAATTCCTTGGCGACCTTTTGCACGGCTTGCGTTTGCGCAAAGCCGATGGCGGCGATCATGTCGAGTTTCTTGCGGGCCAGGCCACGCATGACTTGTTCAGCCTGCGTATCGCTCGATGCCTGCACTTCGATGAAGGAAATGCCCGTGTCTTTTTTGAAGCGCGATGCGCCTTCGAAAGCGGATTGGTTGAACGACTTGTCGAACTTGCCGCCCGCGTCATACACGACACCCAGTTTTGGGGTAGCCGCGGACGCTTGAGCAGTCAGAAATACGGCTGCGATCGTCAAACTAAATTGTGTAAGTTTCATGAATTGGCTCCTGGAAGATCGATATTGTATATTTTTTATAGGTGAAACATATAATTTGGGGCCGATTTAGCCTGTTTTTGATGCACGAGGTGATAATTCCTTATCAACATTGCACTGTATTGCACAAGATCATTGCTGGCCTCGTGTGCTTTTATGTCGTCAGTGTGATGCTCATGCAACAGTCGCGCCCCGTCTCTTTTATAGGTACAACATCGAATGGGGCTGCCGGAGCGGGCTGGGATGCGCCGTCAGTTGACGGGCAGGGCAAGCACGGGACCGGCGCCGCGATGGGCGTCCGAATCACTATGCATCATGCCAGATATGTATGACAAATACGTTTTTGTTTATGTATTTATACGCAGTGCATATAAATAGCTGGTGCCGTAGCTTAGACGGCCGGGGGATTGAGGATATTCAGGAAGGCCCGCACGACGGGAGCGTCGTCCAGCGTGGTGTAGCTGATGTACAGGTTGGCCGATGGGGGATTCGTCTTGATCGGCAGAAACACGACGCCGGGCCAGCCGATGCGGCTTGTCGTTTCCGGCACCAGGGTCACGCCCAGGCCCGCGCCGACCATGGCCAGCAGGGTTTGCGGCTCGCTCGCTTCCTGGAAGATTACGGGTTCGAAACCGGCATTGATGCAGCATTGCACCAGGTAGCGGGGAAACGCGGATTTATCGAGGTTCAGGGTGAGCATCGGCTCGTGGGCGATGTCGATCAGCTCGATGGCCGTGTTTTTCGCCAGCGGATGGTGTTCATTGACGGCCACGCAGACATTTTCGCGGAAGCACAGTTCCTGGCGCAGATTATCGTGACGCAAGTCGTCGTCGTTGAGCTTGGGTTCGCGCCAGAAGCCCACGTCGATCTGCTTGGCGCGCAAGGCTTCGTATTGCACCGTGGGACCGAATTCATGGATGGTCCAGGTGACGCGGGGGAATTTGGTCTGGAATTCTTCCAGCAGGCTGGGGATGGGGCCCCACATGGCCGAGCCGACGATGCCCACGCGCAAGCGGCCCACTTCGCCACGGTCGATCTGGCGGATGGTGTCGATGGTCATGCGCATCTTGGCCAGCAGGTCGGCGGCCTCGTTCATCAGCGCCTTGCCCGCCACGGTCAGCTCGAACGTGCGCGTGGTGCGGGCAAACAGGCGCACGCCCAGTTCGCTTTCCAGTTTCATGATCTGCTGGCTCAGGGGCGGCTGCGAGATATGCAGGCGCTCGGCGGCGCGGCTGAAGCTTTTCTCCTCGGCAACGGCAAGAAAATACTTTAACTGTTTCAGATCGATGGACATGCTTTCCTTGGCGTTGCGTGTTGCTAGGCGATGGAGCGGCGCACGAACCCGTGAAGGCGCGTGCGCTTTCTTTACAGCGGTCCTATTATCGTGCCACGACCGCCTGCATGGCAATGGCCAGCGCGGTGCCGACCTGGGCATTGTGCTTGACCAGCGCGATATTCGTCGCCAGGCTGCGGCCATCCGTCAGTTGCTTGATGCGCGATAACAGGAATGGCGTGACTTGCTTGCCCTTCACGCCGCCCGCGTCCGCTTCCTGCAGCGCTTGCGCGGTGATGGCATCGATTTCCTCCTTGGGCATGGCTTGCGCGGCTGGCACGGGGTTGCTGACGACCACGCCGCCTGTCAAGCCCAGCTGCCACTTGGTGCCGATGAAGGCGGCTTGTTCGGCGGCCGTGTCGAGGCGGAAATCGGCCTTGAAGCCGCTTTCGCGCGTGAAGAATGCCGGAAAACCTTCCTGGCCCACGCTGATGACGGGCACGCCGTGGGTTTCCAGGTATTCCAGGGTCAGGCCGATGTCGAGGATGGATTTCACGCCCGCGCAGACGACGGCCACCGAGGTTTGCGCCAGTTCCTGCAGGTCGGCGGAAATGTCGAAGCTCGTTTCCGCGCCGCGGTGCACGCCGCCGATGCCGCCCGTGACGAACACGGAAATACCGGCCAGTTCCGCGCAGATCATGGTGGCGGCCACGGTGGTGGCGCCCAGTTTGCGCTGCGACAGGACGAACGGCAGGTCGCGGCGGCTGACCTTCATGGCGTCGGGCGAGGTGCCCAGCAATTCCAGCTGTTCGGGCGACAGGCCCACGCAGATCTTGCCGTCGATGATGGCGATGGTGGCCGGCACGGCGCCGCCGTCGCGGATGATCTGCTCCACTTCGCGCGCCATTTCCACGTTTTGCGGATACGGCATGCCGTGCGAAATAATGGTCGATTCCAGCGCCACGATGGCCTTGCCGGCGGCGCGCGCGTCGAGCACTTCTTGCGAGAACAAGAGGAAATTCTGTAATTGGGTCATGTTAATCCTGTTGAAAGAGGGTAGGGGGAGGTGGCGCCAGGT
Organism: Janthinobacterium sp. PLB04; assembly: GCF_021165895.1. NCBI lineage: Bacteria > Pseudomonadati > Pseudomonadota > Betaproteobacteria > Burkholderiales > Oxalobacteraceae > Janthinobacterium > Janthinobacterium sp. PLB04. The sequence continues at coordinate 1,404,156 of NZ_CP088968.1, forward strand.
CGGCGTCGTCAATGCTGTCGAGCGCGCCGGCGGAAATCTGGGGGGAGACGGTGGCAGCCGATTCCAGGGTCATGGCGGCCAGCTTCAGGCCGCGCCGGCACGCCAGTTTCAAATCGCTGCTGTCGTGGTAGAGCGACCAGCAGACGGCGGCGGAAAACGCGTCGCCGGCGCCCGTCACGTCGACGGCGTCCACTTCGCGCGCGGCCAGGTGGACGATAGGCGCGTCCGGGCTGTCGCCATCCGTGAAGTACACGCCTTCGCCGCCGCAGGTGACGATCACCTGGCGCGCGCCCTGGCGCTGTACTTCGCGGCAGGCGGCGCGCAGGTCCGCTGCCGTGGGCAAGGTCCGCGCCACGCGCGTTTCCAGTTCGCCCCGGTTGAGGATCAGCAGGTACAAGCCCGTCAGGTCTTGCGGCAGGTGCGCCATCTTCGGCTGCGAGACGGCGACGATGACGAGCGGCGTCGCGTGGGCCGCATCCTGGCGCGCGTCGGCCAGCAGTGCCTGCACGCTGTCGTGACCCAGGTTCAGGTCGCAGACGGTGAGGGCGGCGGCGGCGCGCTGCGGCTGGCGGCTATGCAAAAAGGCCGGTGTCAGCTGTTCATAGAGTTGCATGTTGGCCATCGCCAGCAGCATTTCGCCATGTTCGTCGAGCACGGCCGTGTAGGTGCCGCTGCTGGTGTTGCTCAGATGTAAGCTGCCGCGCATGTCGATGCCGGCGTCTTCCGCGTGCGTCTGCAGGGCGTGGCCGGCCGCATCGTCGCCCAGTGCCGTCAGCAGGGCCACGGGAATCGACAATCGGGCCAGGTTTTCCGCGATGTTGCGGCCCACGCCGCCAAATACTTCTTCCGAACGCACGGGATTCGAGGTGCCCATCTGCAAGGTCGCCAGGGTGCGCATCTTGCGGTCGAGGTTGGCGGCGCCTATGCATAGCACGGGGCGGCTGTCGGGCAGCACGTAGGCGCGTCCCAGCAGGCGCCGCTCACGGATGAGGCCGGCGATGTGGCCGGCGACGGCCGAGCGCGACAAGCCCAGTTCGCTCGCCAGGTCTTGCTGCGAGATGAAGGGGTTGTTGCGGATCAGCGTGTACAACAGGTCTTTTTTATTGGTATCGGTCACAAGGTTTTCGCTGAGGTTTAAACATTTGTCTGAAACTGTAAACATTTGTCTTGTCGGTGTCAAGCGTGTGTGAAGTTCGTATCGGGCGTGCGCCAAAAGTGGTCGTATGGAGCTTGTATGCAAGCATTTCCCGGGCATGGCGAACCTGGGCTTGTCTCGACTATAATATCGGCCATTTATATTTGAATTGTATAAATGGGCAAGAAAAATGGTATTTGCCATACATATTCCGTTTGATGCATAGTGGCGGCAAATAGAGGCAATACGCATTTCGATATACCTGTAACACCATACTTACCCGATACCTGGGCCGCAGTCCTTCACCGGGCACGGCCGTGCAGGCAGCAACCCATCATCATTAGTCAATCAGAGGATAACCATGTCGAACAACACCCCTTTCCACGCCGCCGAAATCATCCGTGCCCGCGCTCCTGAAAATTTCAAGCCGCGCGTAGCGATGATCCTCGGCTCCGGCCTGGGCGTGTTGGCCGAGCAGATGACGGACGCCGTCAGCATCAGCTTTGACGAATTGCCAGGCTTCCCGATCAGCACCGTGCACGGCCATGCCGGCGAACTGGTGATCGGCACCCTGTCGGGCGTCGCCGTCGTCTGCATGAAAGGCCGTGGCCACTTCTATGAAGGCTATGGCATGGGCGTGATGACGAGCGCCATCCGCACCCTGAAACTGCTGGGCTGCGAAATGCTGTTCGTCACCAACGCCGCCGGTTCCCTGCGCCCTGAAGTGGACGCCGGCAGCCTGGTGGCCATCAGCGACCACATCAACCTGTTGCCAGGCACGCCGATGGTCGGCCCGAACGACGACCGCTTCGGTCCGCGCTTCTTCAGCATGGCCAACGCCTACGATGCGGACCTGCGCAAGCTGGTCGCGGACACGGCTGCCTCCAACGGCATCACCCTGCACGAAGGCGTGTTCGTCGCTTACCCTGGCCCGAACTTCGAGACGGCCGCCGAAATCCGCATGATGGCCCGCCTGGGCGCCGACACGGTCGGCATGTCGGTGGTACCGGAAGTGGTCTCGGCCCGCCATTGCGACCTGAAAGTGGTGGGCGTGTCCGTCATCACCAACCTGGCCGAAGGCATGTCGCCATTCGCCCTGTCGCACGAGCAAACCCTGAAATACGCGGCCATCGGCGCGAAAGACCTGGTCAAGCTGATCCTGGCTTTCCTCGCCAAAGTCGCTGAAAAACCGCAAGCCTAAGCACTTTTTTATGCAGTAGCGGCGCGCCGGCCACCGGCGCTGCCGCGCGGCAGGCCGGGAAAAACCGGCCTACACTGTCCGCATCATCCCGCATCAATCCATAAAGCGAGCCTTATCATGTCACGCGCATTTATCCTCCTGCTTGATTCCTTCGGCCTTGGCGCGACGCCAGACGCCGCCAAGTATGGCGACGCAGGTGCCAATACCTTTGGCCACATTGCCAGCACTGTCGCCAAAAGCGGCAAGACCTTGAAACTCCCGAACATGGAACGCCTGGGCCTGGGCGCCGCGGCGCAACTGGCCAGCGGCGAATGGGCCACGGGCTTCGACCAGCGCGACGGTTTTACCGGCGCCTACGGTGCGGCGCGCGAGCGCTCCACCGGCAAGGACACGCAGAGCGGCCACTGGGAAATCGCCGGCGTGCCCGTCGAATTCGACTGGGGATATTTTCCCCGTACTACGCCATCGTTCCCCGCCGACCTGACCGACAAGCTCAAGGCCATGTCCGGCGTGCCGGGCTTCCTCGGTGACTGCCATGCCTCGGGCACGGACATCATCAACAAGCATGGCGATGAACACGTCGCCACCGGCAAGCTGATTATCTATACGTCGGGCGACTCGGTGATGCAGATCGCCGCGCATGAAGAATCGTTCGGCCTCGAGCGCCTGTACCAGGTATGCGAAATGGCCTTCAAGCTGGTCGAGCCGTACAACATCGGCCGCGTCATCGCCCGCCCGTTCACCGGCAGCAATGGCAACTACACGCGCACGTCCAACCGCCACGACTACGCCGTCGCGCCGCCCGCGCCGACCCTGCTCGACCATGTGAAGAACGCGGGCGGTGAAGTCGTCGGCCTGGGCAAGATCAGCGACATTTTCGCTACCCAGGGCATCTCCAGAGTCGTCAAGGGCGTCGACAACATGGCGCTGTTCGAAGCGCTGTTGAAAACGGCCGATGAAGTGCAGGACAAGTCGCTCACCTTTGTGAACTTCGTCGATTTCGACCAGGCTTTCGGCCACCGCCGCAACGTCGAAGGCTATGCCGACGCGCTGCGCGAAATGGATGCGCGCCTGCCGGAATTCATGGCCAAGCTCAAGGAAGGCGACCTGGTCGTGATCACGGCCGACCATGGCTGCGACCCGACTTGGCACGGCTCCGACCACACCCGCGAACATATACCGATGATCTTCTTCGGCCCCGGCGTCGCCCCGCGCGCACTGGGTATTTCCGAGACCTTCTCCGATATTGGCCAAACCCTCGCCAAGCACCTTGGCGTACCACCACTTGCTAATGGAACCAGCTTGTTATGACACTCATGCACCCCGAATTCAAGCGTAACGAGGCCGTCGGCCTCGACCTGGGCTGGATCAACCAGATCCGCGTCAACCGCGCCGCGACAGACCGCCGCGCGGCCAGCCTGGCGAACCGCCGCACCGTGAAAAAGGAATACCAGGCCGCCTGGCTGGTGAAAGCCATCCAGATGATCGACCTGACCACCCTGGGCGGCGACGATACGCCGGGCCGCGTGGAACGCCTGTGCATGAAGGCCATGCGCCCGCTGCGCGCCGACCTGATGGACGCACTGGGCTTGACGGAACTGAGCACCGGCGCCGTGTGCGTGTACCACGAGATGATCCAGCCGGCCGTGAAGGTCATCCAGGGCCGTTTGCCCATCGCCGCCGTGTCGACGGGTTTCCCGGCCGGCCTGACGAGCATGGAAACGAAGCTGCGCGAGATCGAACTGTCGGTCGCCGCCGGCGCTTCGGAGATCGATATCGTCATCACGCGCCAGCACGTCCTGAACGGCAACTGGCAAGTGCTGTACGACGAAATGCTCGCTTACCGCAAGGCTTGCGGCGAAGCGCACGTGAAGGCGATTCTCGCCACGGGCGACCTGCTGACCATGGAAAACGTGGCCAAGGCTTCGTGGGTCTGCATGATGGCAGGCGCCGATTTCATCAAGACTTCCACCGGCAAGGAGGGCGTGAACGCCACCATTCCCGTGGCCCTGACGATGGTGCGCACGATCCGCGAATACCACGAGCAGACGGGCTTCCAGGTGGGCTTCAAGCCGGCCGGCGGCGTCAGCTCGGCCAAGAGCGCGCTGCAATACCTGACCCTGATGAAGGAAGAACTGGGCAACGAATGGCTGCAGCCGCACCTGTTCCGCATCGGCGCTTCCAGCCTGCTGACCGACATCGAGCGCCAGCTCGAGCACTACGTCACCGGCAGCTACTCGGCCAATCATCGTCACGCACAACCTTAAAGAACAATCGTCATGCCAACAATTAACGAGATTCTCAATACTATGGACTACGGCCCTGCTCCCGAAAGTCAAAAAGAAGCGCAGGCGTGGCTAGCTGGCCACCAGCGCACATTCGGTTTGTTCATCGACAATGCCTGGAGCGAGCCTGCGGAACTGTTCGCCTCGACCAATCCTGCCGACGGCACGCAACTGGCGGAACTGACGCAAGCGAGCGATGCAGACGTGGAACGCGCCGTGGAAGCGGCGCGCCGCGCGCTGCCCGTATGGCAAGGCATGGGTGGCCACGGCCGCGCGAAAGTCATGTACGCGCTGGCCCGTCTGCTGCAAAAGCATTCGCGCCTGTTCGCCGTGCTGGAAACCCTGGACAACGGCAAGACCATCCGCGAAACGCGCGATATCGACCTGCCGCTGGCCGCGCGCCATTTCTACCATCACGCCGGCTGGGCGCAGCTGCAGTCGGAAGAATTCGCCGACTACCGCGCCGTGGGCGTGGTGGGCCAGATCGTGCCGTGGAATTTCCCCCTGCTGATGCTGTCGTGGAAAATCGCCCCGGCCCTGGCGGCCGGTAACACGGTCGTCTTCAAGCCGGCCGAATTCACGTCGCTGACCGCCATGCTGTTCGCCGAACTGTGCGTGCAGGCGGGCGTGCCGGCCGGCGTGGTCAACATCGTCACCGGCGACGGCCGCGTGGGCTCGGCCATCGTCAACCATCCTGGCGTCGACAAGATCGCGTTTACGGGTTCCACCGAAGTGGGCCGCCTCATTCGTGAAGCGACGGCCGGCAGCGGCAAGAAGCTGTCGCTGGAGCTGGGCGGCAAGTCGCCGTTCATCGTCTTTGAGGACGCGGACCTGGACGGCGCCGTGGAAGGCCTGGTCGATTCGATCTGGTTCAACCAGGGGCAAGTGTGCTGCGCCGGTTCGCGCCTGCTGGTGCAGGAATCGATCCAGGAGCGCTTCCTGAACAAGGTGCGCGCGCGCATGGAAAACCTGCGTCTCGGCTCGCCCCTGGACAAATCGATGGACGTGGGCGCGCTGGTCGACCCCGTGCAGCGCCAGCGCATCGCCGCGCTGGTCGATTCGGCCCGTGCCGAAGGCTGCGATGTATGGCAGCCGGCGTGCGAGTTGCCTGCCGACGGTTCGTGGTTCCCGCCCACCCTGATCACGGGCGCGTCGACCTCGGCCGCCGTGGCGCAGGCTGAGATCTTTGGCCCCGTGCTGGTGGCCATGAGCTTCCGCACGCCGCCTGAAGCGGTGCAACTGGCGAACAACACGGTGTACGGCCTGGCCGCCAGCGTGTGGACCGAGTCGATCAGCCTGGCGCTCGATATCGCTCCCGCCATCAAGGCTGGCGTGGTGTGGATCAACAGCGCGAATCAGTTCGACGCCGCGTGCGGCTTCGGCGGCTACCGCGAATCGGGCTTCGGCCGCGAAGGCGGCCGCGAAGGCATGCTGGAATACATGACTGCCCTGGCCGAAGATGCGCGTCCGGCCTTGCCGGTGGTGGAAGCGAAAGCCAAGGGCAATGTGAAGCCGGCGGCAGCCGATCCGTTCGCCATCGACCGCACGGCCAAGATGTACATCGGCGGCAAGCAGGCGCGCCCTGACAGCGCCTACAGCACCCCCGTTTTCGGCGCGAATGGCACCCTGCTGGCCGAAGTGGGCGTGGGCAGCCGCAAGGATATCCGCAATGCCGTCGAAGCGGCCCATAAAGCGTCCGGCTGGACCGGCGCCACGGCGCACAACCGCGCGCAAGTGCTGTACTACATCGCTGAAAACCTGGCCGCGCGCGCCGACGAATTTGCCGCCCGCATCGCCGCCATGACGGGCAGTAAAAATCCTGAGAAGGAAGTACAGGCATCGATCGAACGCCTGTTCTACTACGCTGCCTGGGCCGACAAGTACGACGGCCTGGCGCACCAGCCGCCAACAAAAGGCATCACCGTGGCGCTGAACGAAGCGGTCGGCGTGATCGGCATCGTTTGCCCGAATGAAGCGCCTTTGCTCGGCTTCATTTCGCTGGTGGCGCCGGCCATCGCGCTGGGCAACCGCGTGGTGGTGGTGCCGTCGGAAGCGCATCCGCTCTCCGCGATGGACCTGTACCAGGTGTTCGATACGTCCGACTTGCCGGGCGGCGTCGTCAACATCATCAGCGGCAACGCCGATGAACTGGCGCGCACCCTGGCCACACACGCCGACATCGACGCCGTCTGGCGCCATGACGGTTCCTCCGAAGGTTGCGCGGAAGTCGAGCGCCTGTCGGCCGGCACCCTGAAGCGCACCTGGGTAGGCGGCGCGAAGGGCCGCGACTGGTACAGCGCCGCGCAAAGCGGCGGCCGTGCCGTGCTGGCGCATGCGTCGCAAGTGAAAAACGTGTGGATTCCTTACGGCGTCTGATAGGTAACTAGCGTTACAAAGCTGGGGTCAGATCCGCAGGGACTGACCCCAGATCTCATGATTGGAGTTATTCCATGTTGTTAACCCAGGAAATCATTCGCAAGAAACGCGACAAGGGCGTGCTGAGCGCCGAGGAAATCCAGTTTTTTGTGCGCGGCATTACTGACGGCAGCGTCAGCGAAGGCCAGATCGCGGCGCTGGGCATGGCCGTCTATTTCAACGACATGAACATGGACGAGCGCGTGGCGTTCACCCTGGCCATGCGCGATTCCGGCCAGGTGCTGGACTGGCGCTCGCTGAACCTGCCGGGCCCCATCGTCGACAAGCATTCGACGGGCGGCGTGGGCGATGTCGTCTCCCTGCTGCTGGGCCCCATGGTCGCCGCGTGTGGCGGCTACGTGCCGATGATCTCGGGCCGCGGCCTGGGCCACACGGGCGGCACGCTCGACAAGTTCGACGCCATTCCCGGCTACTGCACGGTGCCGGACAATGAACTGTTCCGCAAGGTGGTGCAGGAGATCGGCGTGGCCATCATCGGCCAGACGGCGCAGCTGGCGCCGGCCGACAAGCGTTTCTACAGCATCCGCGACGTCACCGCCACGGTGGAATCGGTGGCCATGATCACCGGCTCCATCCTGTCGAAGAAACTGTCGGCTGGCCTGGATGCGCTGGTGATGGACGTGAAAGTGGGCACGGGCGCCTTCATGCCGACCTACGAAAAGTCGGTGGAACTGGCCGAGAGCATCGTCGCCGTCGGCAACGGCGCGGGCATGCAGACGTCGGCGATTCTGACGGACATGAACGAATCGCTGGCGCCGTATGCGGGCAATGCGCTGGAAGTGCGCGGCGCCATGGATTACCTGACGGGCCGTTCGCGTCCCGCGCGCCTGCACGAAGTCACCCTGGCGCTGTGCGCCGAGATGCTGGTGCTGGGCGGCCTGGCTGCCACCGAAGAAGACGCGCGCGTGAAATTGATGGCGGCCCTCGATTCGGGTGAAGCGGCCGAGCGCTTTTCGCGCATGGTGTCTGCCTTGGGTGGCCCGGCCGATCTGGTCGAACATCCGGACAAGCACCTGGAGCAGGCACCATTCATCGTGCCGGCGCCGGCGCTGTCTGCCGGTTTTGCCAACGTGCGCGATTGCCGCGCCATCGGCCTGGCCGTGGTGGCCCTGGGTGGTGGCCGCCGGCGTCCGACCGACAGCATCGATTTCGCTGTCGGCCTGACGGACCTCGTGGGCCTGGGCGAGCAGGTGGCTGTCGGCCAGCCGCTGGCCATGGTGCACGCGCGCACGGAAGCGGCGGCGCAGCAAGCCGTCAGGGAAATCCAGCAAGCGTATGCCATCAGCGCGGTGGCGCTGGCGGCCAATCCGGTGATTTACCGTACCATTCGACCATAACTTAGCCCTAGAAGCAAAATCTGGGGTCAGACCCTGAGGGTCTGACCCCGGTCTTTCGCGGGTTTTACAGATAGATAAGCAAATGAACAACCAAGAACTGATCGCCGAAGCCAACGCTGGCCGCGAACTGGCCTACGCGCCATACTCGCGTTTCAAGGTGGGCGCGGCGCTGCTGTGCAAGGATGGCCGCGTCTTCCGCGGCTGTAACGTGGAAAATGCCGCGTATGGCCTGTGCAACTGCGCCGAACGCACGGCGTTTTTCAGCGCCATCGCGCATGGCTGCAAGCCGGGCGACTTTGCCAGGCTGGCCGTCACGGGCGACACGGCGGAACCGATCTCGCCATGCGGCGCCTGCCGCCAGGTGATCTTCGAGATGGGCGGCGCCGACCTGCCGGTGATCCTCACCAATCTGAAAAACGATGTCATGGAAGTGACGGCGGGCTGGCTGCTGCCGCACGGCTTCGGCAATTCCGACCTGGACATGAAGTAACAGGATCCGCTTGAACAAGACGATCGACATCCAGGCCGCCGTGGCGATTGCCGCGGCCGAAGCCATGGCAGCCAAGACGCAGGGTACATTTGGCGTGGGCGGCGTGCTGCTCGATGGCGCCGGCAACGTGCTGCAATCGATGCACAACAACGTCGTGCGCCAGGGCCTGGTGTTCGACCCCACCGCTCATGGCGAGCGCCAGCTGGTGGATTGGTATTTCGCCGAACGGGCCAAGGGCACGCCCTTGCCGCCGCCGGGTGAACTGACCATCGTCACCTCGCTCGATCCGTGCTGCATGTGCACGGGGGCGATTTTGGCGGCCGGTTTCAACGTGGTGGTGGCCGCTCCCGACGTCAAGGCGGGCATCAATTACGATGGCAGCGCCAGTTTTACCGCCTTGCCGGCGCCGCTGCAGGCGCAGGCCGGCCGCAGCTTTTGCTATCCGGCCGTGCGTGGCGCCACCGAGTATGCGCGCCTGCCTTCCGGCGCCGCGCCCAAATCTTTTTTCATCGGCAAGAGCATCCACGAGGCGACGCAGGCACTGTGCTCGCTCGTGTTCGAGTCGACATCGGCGCAGGTGATGCAGTTGCTGAACGCCGGCGACGACGTGTACTTGCGCGATCCCGCCACCTTGCCATCCGAGCATGCCGTGGTGCGCGCCCTGCGCCGCCGCTATCCTGATGCCCTCACTTACCGCTGCGCGCCGCATGCGCCGGATGCCGGCCTGGCGCCATTTTTGCAGGCGGCCATGGAGCAGGATGTGCGCGATGGCGGGCAGGGCGACGCGGCCGCCTTGCTCGATTCCTTTGGCAACCTGCTGCTATGCATGCCGGGAAAATTGGCGCAGTCGGTCATCCGCACGCCATTCATGGAATGCACGCGCCAGTACGCGCAGCTGCGCTTTGAATTGATGGCGAACGCGGAGCCGGCGCTGCAGGAAGAAATCAAAAGCTACCTGGGGCATCCCAAGCATGGCACCTTCGTGCTGGCCATCGGCCCGGACGACAGCGCCGCCAGCTTCATGACCCTGGGCGCCTACGGCTCCACCATGGAGGGGGCGCTGCCGGAAAATAATCCCGCGCAATTCCAGTATGTGCGCCCGGCCATGGATGAAGACGCGCTGCTGGCGCTGTGCGAGTCGATGCCGCCGTTGTACCGCAAGCTGATACGCATCCGGCCACGCCAGGTGCCGAGCCAGCCCTTGATCGACGCACTCGGCTAGGCGTCGTCGTCCGGCAGGTTCTTCAGCAGGAAGTCGCGTACGTTTTCGCCTGCCACGCGGCGGATCTGCGCTTCCGACAGGCCAGCGTCGAGCAGCGCCTGCGTCAATCGCGGCAAGCCCGTCGCATCGATGGCCGTGGTGACGGCGCCGTCGAAGTCCGAACCATAGGCCACGTGTTCGGCGCCGATCAGTCTTACCGTGTACTTGATGGCGCGCGCGATGGACGCCACGTCCTTGCCGCAGACGGCCGTGTTCCAGAAGCCGATGCCCACCAGGCCACCCTGGGCGGCGATGCGTTTCAACTGGCTGTCGCTGAGGTTGCGGCCGTTGGCGCAAGTGCCGCGCACGCCCGTGTGCGAGACCATCACGGGGCGTTTCGCCATCGTTAACACGTCGTCGATGGTGGCCGGCGAGGCGTGCGCCAGGTCGACGATCATCTTGCGCTGCTCCATGGCGCGCAGCCATTGCCGGCCCAGCGGCGTCAAGCCGCCTTTTTTCATGCCGTGCTGGGAACCGGAGAGTTCCGTGTCGAAGAAATGCGTGGGCGCGGCCATGCGGTAGCCGGCCCGGTACAGGGTATCGAGGTTGTCCAGCTTGCCTTCGAGCGCATGCGCGCCTTCCAGTGTCAGCCAGCCGGCCAGCAGGGCGGGGTCTTTTTCGCGCGCGGCGATGAAGCTGCGCAGCTGGGCGCGGCTGCCGATCACCCGGACCTTGCCATGGCTCTTGGCCGCTTGCTGGCGCAGTTCGTCGGCCTGCCAGGTGGCGCGCGCCAGCAGGCTGTTCCAGGTAGCGGGCGGCAAGCCTTGTGCCACCACCAGGGCCGTGATGTTGTCCGTGTCACTGCCATTGCGCTCGATATTCATCTTGCGCGGCGTCTTGGTCACGACGGAAAAGGCTTGCAGCGCCACGTTGGCCCGTTGCAGGCGGGGAAAGTCGACATGTCCGCGCTGGCTGTCGCGGTTCAGGTTGCGTTGCCACAGCAGGCTGTCCGCATGCAGGTCGGCGATCCACAGGCTCTGGTGCAGGGCCACGGTGGCTGCCGATGGCGCCTTGCCGGACGGAGGGTGGACACGGTTGAGGTGCTCGTCGACGAGGACGGGAGCGGACAGGAAACCGCCGATCAGCGCAAGGCTGGCGGCGGCGAGGGTACTGATAATCATTGTTCTCCGTTTTACCATGGATCGTAGGTGCCCAAGCTCCAGATATGGCCTTCCGGGTCGCGGCAGGTAAAGCCCCGTCCGCCGTAATCTTCATCCTTGATGTCGAGCACGATCTCGGCGCCGGCTTCGCGCGCGCTGCGGTAGACGGCATCGGCATCGCTGACGATCAGGTAGCAGTTTTGCGTATTGGCGCCGCCGACGTCGCCGGGCAGTTTCATCAGGCGGCCATAGTCGCTGTCGATGGCTGGCGCCACCATGACCATGCCATTGCCGAAGCTCAGCTGCGCATGGGCGACGCCACCGTTGCCGTCAGGCACGATCAATTGTTTTTCAAAGCCGAGCGCCTTGCACAGCCATTCAATGGCGGCGGGCGCGTCGCGGTAGCGCAGGCAGGGAATGGTCGTCGCTGCTGTAGCTTTTGCTGTCGTGGTCATCAGAAAACTCCTATGGCGGTGGGGGAGTAGCTTCGATCATGGATACTGCGTGGCGTTCCGTACCCATACCGTCCATCGGGATGGGTTTGATGCCTGTCAGTGCTGTGCCCATTCATAGTGCCATAGAATAATCATTGCACTCTTGCCACGACGCAAATTTTTATTGTGGCGACTGCTGCGAGCCCGGCGCTTTTTCGTCTGCGCCGGCATCATCGCTGTTGCTTGCCCATTTCAGCAGCATGACGAGGGCAAACAGCATGATGGCCAGCGGCAAGATGGTAATCAGGAACGCCAGGCCCAGGCAGCACGCCAGCAGCATGGGCCACGACATGGCCCGCAAGGCGGCCATGCCCTGGCGCGTGTAAGCGCACAGCTCGTTCCAGAAAGCGCTGAAGGAAGTGCTGCCCGGTGCCGAATTGATGTCTTTCATGCCGTTCTCCTGTCGTGTGGGTGCCGCTGCCGTATGCATGCTGGCGATGAGTCCACTATAGGCAGAACCATGCTGCCGGGCATCGCGTATGCGACGAATGGCAGGAATGGCGGACCGAACGGCGACAAATCAGGACAAACGGTTATTCAAACACCTTGAGTTTCAGCTGGAAACTGAGGGCGCCATACAGGCGGTCCTTGTAGGAAGGCACGATGGCGATATTCACGCCCACGCGCTGGTATTCATAGCTGATGGTAGGGACCAGGGCCGGGAACCAGCCACCATCGCGCATCTTCGGATAGCCGCTGAAGCCGCCAACGACGGCGCCGACGCGCAGCGGGCCTACCTTGATCGGCTGGTAGTACACGCCCAGGTAGTTCGAGTAGGCACGGTCGCTATTGTAGAAGCGGCCCGCCGTGACCGACGCGACCGTGGAAAAGCGGTATTCGGCGCCCAGGCCCGGATTGCTGTCATTCAGGTTCTTGTCGCGCTGAAAGTGGTACGAATAAAAGCCCGCGTTGAGCCAGGTTTCGCTCAGCGGCTGGTTATCGATCATGTTCACAACATCGGCGTGTGCGCCGCAGGCATATGCCAGCATCAGTGCGCCTAGGGACAATCGTTTCATGCGTGCTTCATCCTTATGATTTCGTATTCTGTGGCCTGGCCTGGCCTGGTCTGGCGCTGCCGCGATCGTATCACCAAGTTGGCTGCGCTTCTAAGCAATATTGAAAGAGCAGAACAGACGGCTGTTTTCCCGTCTGTTCAAAGCGCTATCCGGATGGCTAAGGCGTTCTCCGGGCAGCGATAGGAAAACAATTTCCACTATGCAACTATGTTTGCATAATCGTTACAAAAGTTGTTGATTTACGACATCTCAAATCAAATAGATATGATATTCTGGCGTCAAGTTAATTTTCTTTTTGGAAATAAAAATGTCAAGCATGCCTAAATTGCCACTCCTTCTCGTTCTGTCGACCGTGTTCGTTGCCGGCGCCGCGCAAGCCGGTGTTGTCGATCTGGGTATCGGTGGCGCCAATTTGTATTCCCTGAGCAACTTCAGCGCATCCGGCAGCGATGTCGAAGGCGGCGTGCTGGTTGCCGGTAACCTGTCCGCGTCGAGCTATTCGATCAATGACAAGAACAAGGACGCCTACGTCACACACGGTAATACCGGCTATGCGCTGGTCGTTGGCGGCAACCTGAACTACAGCTCCGGCTCGATCAAGAACGGCAACTATTTTGTGGGTGGCAGCACGACGACGAGCAGCGTGGGCCTGAACACGGCGACCAAGACCACGGCGTCGCCCGTATCGTTTGCCTCCACCTCGGCGCAACTGAAAAACACCTCGACCTCGCTGGCGAAAGTGGCGTCCACGGGCAGCAGCTCCGTGGCCTACGGCGGCATGACCCTGAAGGGCGGCACGGGCAGCGTGCAAGTGTTCGATCTGACTTCCGCGGCGTTGGGCTCGGTGAACAACTTCAAGTTCAGCAACCTGCACACGAACGACACCCTGATCCTCAATATCAGCGGCAAGAATGTGAACCTGTCCGGCGGCTACGGCGATTTCAGCAAATACAATGTGCTGTACAACTTCTATGAAGCGCAAAACATCACCTTGAACGGTGTGGGCCTGTATGGCAGCATTCTGGCGCCGCTGGCGACCCTGGCCGGCGGCAATGGCCAGATCAACGGCAACGTGGTGGTGGGTAACTGGGCTTCGAACATCCAGGTCAACGCCAACCATTATTTCAACGCCACCAACGTGGCCGGTTATGTTTCGGCCGTGCCGGAACCGGAAACCTATGCGATGTTGTTGGCAGGCCTGGGCCTGGTTGGCTTCATGGCGCGCCGCCGCAAGGGCAAGACGGCAGCATAAGCGTTTGCGCTGTTCAGGAAACCGCCTTGCAAGGCGGTTTTTTTTCGCCTGCGGGCGGCATGGACACGGCCGCCAGCACCATGTGCGCGATCAGGATTTCCGCATCCTCGTAGTCCTTGCGCGTGAGCTGCTTGCGCTCCAGCACCAGGGCCATCTGCGCTGAAAAATCCGCATACGATTGCGTCATGGCCCAGATGGCGAACATCAGGTGCGTGGCGTTGACGGGCGCGATCCTGCCGGCCGCGATCCAGGCTTCGAAGACGGCGATATCCTTGCGCAGCAGGGGCACGACCCGGTCGCGTATCTGCGCGCCGTACAGGGGCGCGCCATTGATCACTTCCAGCGCATACACGCGCGAAGCCCACGGCTGTTCGCGCGAAAAACGCAGCTTGGCGCCGATGTAGGCGCGCAGCACGTCGCGCGGCTCGTCGTGTTCATTGGCCAGCGACTCCATGCGCGCCAGCCAGTCGTCGAGCACATCGTCGAGCACGCGCTGGTACAGCAGCTGCTTGGACGGGAAGTAATACATCAGGTTTTGCTTCGACAGGCCGGCCCGTTCGGCGATGGTGGCGATCGACGCGCCCTCATAGCCGCTTTCCGCGAACGCGCGCACGGCTTGTTCCAGGATGTCCGCTTCCAGGCGGTCGCGGTTTTGCAGGCGCCGGCCGCCGGCATTTTTCACGGGAAGGGCAGGGGATTTTTCGCTGGCCATGGCAGGTTCTTTAGCGTGGGCGGATCGATTGCAGGAACGCTTGCAGCACGGGGGTATCGGTGTAGGCCACGTTGAAGCGGAACCACACCGTCTCGGGCGCGCGCAGCATGAAAAATTCGTTCGGCGAGAGCAGGATGCCGGCCTTCAAGGCCATGTCGGCGATGATCTTGCCATTCCATTCCGGCGTTTGCACGTCGGGCCAGCCGGCGCTGACGAACATGCCGCCGCGGGGCCGTGCCACGGGCGCCATGCCCACCTGCGCCAGGCAGTCGATGCTGCGCTCGCGTGCCGCATCGAGCTGCGCCACCAGCCGTTCGACCATCCGCTTGTAGGGCCGCGCGGAGATGGCGTGGTAGACGGCGCGCTCGTTGATTTCCGACGTCGTCAGTCCCGCCAGCATTTTCACGCGTACCAGTTCGGCCACCAGCGAAGGCGAGGCGCAAATCGACCCCACGCGCAGCACGGGCGACAGGGTCTTGGAAAAGCTGCCCACGCGGATCACGCGGCGCAAGCCATCCATGGCCGCCAGCGATGCGTCGCCGCGCGCCGCCAGTTCGCGGTAGATATCGTCTTCCACCAGCCAGAAATCGAATTGCTCGGCCAGCGCCAGCAGCCGGTGCGTCTGCGCCTGGCTGAGCGAGGTGCCGAGCGGGTTTTGCAGCACCGTGTTGACGAACATCAGCTTGGGCTGCGTGCGCGCGGCCTCGCTGGCCAGCGCATCGAGGTCGAGGCCCGCCTCGCCGCGGCTGATGCCGACGGGGATGCAGCCATGGTGGCGGATCAGCGACTGCAGATTGCTGTAGCCGGGGTCTTCCACCAGCACCGTGTCGCCCGGCTTGGTCAGGCTGCGCAGGATCAAATCGAAGGCATGCGTGGCGCCATGCGTCAGCAAGACCTGGTCCGGCTCCACCTGAAACAGTTCTTCCGACAGGCTGGTGGCCAGGTGCTGGCGCAGCGAGGGAAAACCGAGAGGATGGCCATAGCCGCGCAGCCGGCTGGCGGGAATGCGCATGGCCTGGCGCACGGCATCGAGCACGGTCGCTTCGCCATACATCTCGGGCGGCAGCCAGCCCGCACCCACGGGCAGGGCGTCGGACACGCCCGAATACAGGTCCGGCGTGAGGGCGTCGATGGCGGTGGGACTCGCGTGTACGGCCGCCTGCGGCGAGGCGGCGACATCGTGGCGCGCGACGAAATAGCCGGAACCGCGGCGCGACGACAGCAAGCCCAGGTTGACCAGGCGGTCGTACGATTCGACGACGGTAAACGTCGACACGCCATTGCAGCGGGCGAACTGGCGCACGGACGGCATGCGCGTGCCGATGCGCAGGGCGCGGCTGCCCACCATGACGCTGATGGCGATGACGATCTGCTCGACGAGGCCGCCCTTTTTCTGGCGGTCGATGTCCAGCACGGGCCAACCGCTTGCTTGCTCGGGGGCATCGTCTGTGCTGTCGCTGTGCTTCACGGTGGCTCCTTATGCTGCCTTGCACAAAACTGTAGTGGTTTTCCGACCTGTACGGTTGGGGTACTTTGCCGTTTGTGTATCTGTGCCATTGGGGATGGCCTGTCTATTATTACATCAGCTTTTTGCCAACTGGTAAATTATTTTACGCTTCGTCAAAAACGATCCTGGCCCCGCGCCAGCCCATCCCAAGGAGAAGGTCATGAACGAAACAAGGCCGGAATCGATGTCGGCATTCTGGATGCCGTTTACGAACAACCGTGATTTCAAGGCCAACCCGCGCCTGCTCGTGTCGGCTGAAGGCATGTACTACAAGGACGTCGATGGCAACGCCATCCTCGATGGCACGGCTGGCCTGTGGTGCGTGCCGTGCGGCCATGCACAGCCGAAAATCGTCGGTGCCATCCGCGACATGGTGGGCCAGCTGGACTTCGCGCCGACCTTTCAGATGGGCCATCCGGCCGCCTTCGACCTGGCGGAAAAGCTGATGGACTACACGGGCCACAAGTTCGGCCACGTGTTTTATACGAACTCCGGTTCCGAAGCCGTCGACACGGCGTTGAAGATCGCGCTGGCCTATCACCGGGCGCGCGGCGAGGGCGCGCGCACCCGTCTGATCGGCCGCGAACGCGGTTACCACGGCGTGGGTTTTGGCGGCATTTCCGTGGGCGGCATCGGCGGCAACCGCAAGACCTTCGGCCCGCTGCTGCCGGGCGTGGACCACCTGCCGCACACGCATAACCTGGACAAGAACGCCTACACGGTGGGCGAGCCCGAATACGGCACCCACCTGGCTGATGAACTGGAACGCATCGTCGCCCTGCACGACGCCTCGACGATTGCCGCCGTCATCGTCGAACCGGTGGCCGGTTCCACGGGTGTGCTGATCCCGCCGAAAGGCTATCTGAAACGCTTGCGCGAACTGTGCACCAAGCACGGCATCCTGCTGATCTTCGATGAGGTGATCACGGGTTTCGGCCGCATGACGACGCCGTTCGCTGCCGACTATTTCGATGTCGAGCCGGACCTGATGACGACGGCCAAGGGCCTGACCAACGGCATGGTGCCCATGGGCGCCGTGTTCAGCAAACAATACATCCACGACGCCTTCATGGACGCGCCGGCCGGCATCGAACTGTTCCACGGCTACACGTATTCCGGCCACCCGCTGGCTTGCGCCGCCTCGCTGGCGACCCTGCAAGTGTTCGAGGAACAGGACATCCTGGGCCACGCTAAAGCGATGCAGGCGTATTGGAGCGACGCTGTGCATTCCCTGAAGGGCCTGCCGCATGTGATCGACTTGCGCAGCATCGGCCTGATCGCCGGCATCGAGCTCGATCCCATCGCCGGCAAACCCGGCACGCGCGCCTTCAACGCCTTCAAGCAGGCGTTCGCCGACGGCGTGCTGATACGCACGACAGGCGACATCATCGCCCTGTCGCCGCCGCTGGTGCTGGAAAAACAGCATGTCGACGAGCTGTTTGGCAAGCTGGCCAAGGTACTCAAAAATCTCGATTGAACTGCGACCCCAAGCAAAACCTGGGGTCGGACCCTGAGGGTCCGACCCCGGCACTTGTTTTTGGGTTTGAAAAAGGAACACCATGAACACTCTCGACACCATCACCCACTACATCAACGGCGTCAAAGTCGACACCCAGAGCGGCCACTATGGCGACGTGTATAACCCCGCGCTCGGCGAACCCGTCGCCCGCGTCGCGCTGGGCACCGTGGAGGACGTGGACGCTGCCGTGCAGGCGGCCGCCGCCGCCTTTCCCTCCTGGTCGGCCACGCCGCCCCTGACGCGCGCGCGGGTGCTGTTCCGCTACCTGCAGTTATGCCAGCAGCACACGGACGACTTTGCCGCCATGCTCACGCGCGAGCATGGCAAGACCTTTGCCGATGCGCAGGGCGAGGTGGCGCGCGGCATCGAGATGGTGGAATTTGCCGTCGGCATTCCGCAATTGTTAAAGGGCGAATTCACGGACCAGATTTCGCGCGGCATCGATGCCTGGTCCATGCGCCAGGCGCTCGGCGTGGTGGCCGGTATCACGCCGTTCAATTTCCCCGTGATGGTGCCGATGTGGATGTTCCCCGTTGCCATCGCCTGCGGCAATACCTTCGTCCTGAAACCATCCGAGCGCGATCCATCCGCCTCCCTGCTGCACGCGAAACTGCTGAAAGAAGCGGGTTTGCCCGACGGCGTCTTCAACGTGGTACAGGGCGACAAGGTCACGGTCGATGCCTTGCTCGACCATCCCGTGGTGCAGGCGATCAGCTTTGTCGGCTCCACGCCGATCGCCGAATACATCTATGCGCGCGGCAGCGCCAGCGGCAAGCGCGTGCAGGCGCTGGGCGGCGCGAAGAACCACATGGTGGTGATGCCCGATGCGGACATGGACATGACGGTCGATGCGTTGATCGGCGCGGCCTACGGTTCGGCGGGCGAGCGCTGCATGGCCATCTCGGTGGTGGTGGCCGTGGGCGACGCGGGCGACAAATTGATCGATGCACTGGCAACGCGCACGGCCGCACTGAAAGTGCGCGACGGCATGGCCGACGGTGCGGAAATGGGGCCGGTCGTATCGCTGGCCGCCAAGCAGCGCATCGAAAAACTCATCGCTTCTGGCGTGGAGCAGGGCGCGACTCTCGTCGTCGATGGCCGCAACCATGTGGTGGCGGGACGCGAGAACGGCTTCTTTGTCGGCGGTACTTTATTTGACCATGTGACGCGCGACATGAGCATCTACAAGGAAGAAATTTTTGGCCCCGTGCTGTGCGTGCTCCGGTGTCCTGACGTGGTGCATGCGGTGGAGCTGATCAACGCCAACGAGTATGGCAACGGCGTGGCCATCTACACGCGCGACGGCGGCGTAGCGCGTGAATTCGTGCGCCAGATCCAGGTCGGCATGGTGGGCGTCAACATCCCCTTGCCCGTGCCGATGGCCTTCAACAGTTTCGGCGGCTGGAAGCGCAGCATGTTCGGCGACCACCACGCCTATGGCCCTGAAGGCGTGCGTTTCTACACGCGGCACAAGGCCGTGATGCAGCGCTGGCCGAATACGGCAAGCGCTGGTGTGGAATTTGCTTTTCCCCAGATGAAGTAAAGGTTTCAAACTACAAGCCGGCCGCACATAAAAAGAGGAATACGCGATGATCGAGTCTTTGAACTATTTGCCGCATCCCGCCCTGCCCAACGAGGAACTGGCAGGCCATTTCACCGACCTGGCGCCTCCCTTGAACGCGCGCCAGGCGGCCATCGAAAGCGGCCGCTGCCTGTACTGTTATGACGCGCCGTGCAGCCGCATCTGTCCGTCGGAAATCGACGTGGCCAGCTTCATCCGCAATATCCACGACAAGAACATCAACGGTGCCGCGGCAGGCATTCTGAAACAGAACATCCTGGGCGGCAGCTGCGCCCGCGTCTGTCCCACGGAAATCCTGTGCGAGGACGTCTGCGTGCGCAACCACGACGCGGAGGGGCAGCCCGTCAAGATCGGCCTCTTGCAGCGCTACGCCGTCGACCACATGCATTTCGCAAGCCACCCGTTCAAACGGGCGCCAAGCACCGGCAAGACGATAGCCATCGTCGGCGCGGGGCCGGCGGGCCTGTCGTGCGCGCACCGCCTGGCCATGCTGGGCCACGACGTGGTGATCTTTGAAAAGGAAGGCAAGGCGGGTGGCCTGAATGAGTACGGCATCGCCAAATACAAGCTGACGGACGATTTCGCGCAAAAGGAAATCGACTTCCTGCTGGATATCGGCGGTATCGAGATCCGATGTCGCCAGGCGCTGGGCGAGAACCTGCAGCTGCGCGATCTGCACGCGCAATATGACGCCGTGTTCCTCGGCCTGGGCCTGGGTGCCAGCCGCAAGCTGGGCCTGACGGGCGAGGATGCACCGGGCTTGCTGGCCGCCGTCGATTACATTGCCGCGCTGCGCCAGGCCGACGACCTGGCCGCGCTGCCCGTGCCGAAACGGGCGATTGTGATTGGCGCTGGCAATACGGCCATCGACATGGCCGTGCAGATCCAACGCCTGGGCGCCGAGGAAGTCACCCTCGTCTACCGGCGCGGTTTCGACGCCATGACGGCCACCCACCATGAACAGGACATCGCCAAGGCCAACCAGGTGCGCATGCTGACGTGGGCGCAGCCGCAGCAGGTGCTGCTCGATACTGACGGCAAGGTCGCCGGCATGCGTTTCGAGAAGACGCGCATGCAGGGCACGCGTTTGGCGGGGACGGGTGAAACGTTCGACGTGGCGGCCGACGCCATCTTCAAGGCCATCGGCCAGAGCCTCGACACCGATGTGCTGCATGATCCGATGGCGTCGCTGCTACAGCGCGAAGGCGACAAGATCGCCGTCGATGCGGGTTTTCGCACGGTGCTGCCGGGGATCTATGCGGGCGGCGACTGCGTGGCGCCGGGGCAGGACCTGACGGTGCAAGCCGTCCAGCATGGCAAGCTGGCCGCACTGGCGATCCATTCCGATTTGTTGAATAAAGTGGAGGCTGCATAATGGCTGATCTCAGCATCGAATTTTGCGGCATCAAGGCGCCGAATCCCTTCTGGCTGGCGTCCGCACCGCCGACCGACAAGGCCTACAACGTGGTGCGCGCCTTCGAGGCGGGTTGGGGCGGCGTCGTGTGGAAAACCCTGGGTGAAGACCCGGCCGCCGTCAACGTCTCGTCGCGCTACTCGGCCCTGTATGGCAAGAACCGCGAAGTGCTCGGTTTCAATAACATCGAGCTGATCACCGACCGCTCGCTGGAGATCAACCTGCGCGAAATCACGCAGGTGAAAAAGGATTGGCCCGACCGCGCCATGATCGTCTCCCTGATGCTGCCCTGCGAAGAGCACTATTGGGCCGACATCCTGCCCAAGGTGGAGGCGACAGGGGCGGACGGCATCGAGCTTAATTTCGGCTGCCCGCACGGCATGCCGGAGCGGGGCATGGGCGCGGCCGTGGGCCAGGTGCCCGAGTATGTGCAGATGGTCACCGCCTGGTGCAAGAAGCACAGCAAACTCCCCGTCATCGTCAAGCTCACGCCCAATATCACGGACGTGCGCATGCCGGCGCGCGCGGCCAAGGCGGGCGGCGCGGACGCCGTCTCGCTGATCAACACCATCAATTCCATCACCTCGCTGGACCTGGACCGCATGGTGGCCTTGCCGATTGTCGGTGGCGCCAGCACGCATGGCGGCTATTGCGGCGCGGCCGTCAAACCGATCGCCCTGAACATGGTGGCGGAAATCGCCCGCGATCCGCAGACGCGCGGCTTGCCCATTTCCGGCATCGGCGGCATCGGCAACTGGCGCGACGCGGCCGAATTCCTCGCCCTGGGCGCGGGCTGCGTGCAGGTGTGCACGGCCGCCATGCTGCATGGCTTCCGCATCGTCGAAGAGATGAAGGATGGCCTGTCGCGCTGGATGGACGAGAAGGGCTACGAGCGCATCAGCGACTTTTCCGGCAAGGCCGTGGCCAACACGACGGACTGGAAATACCTGGACATGAATTACCAGGTCATCGCGCAGATCAACCAGGACGACTGCATCAAATGCGGCAAGTGCTACGTGGCTTGCGAAGACACCTCGCACCAGTCGATTGCGCAACTGATCGACGCCGCCGGCACGCGCACGTATGAGGTGATCAAGGAGGAGTGCGTGGGCTGCAACCTGTGCGAAATCACCTGCCCGGTGCAGGGCTGCATCACGATGGTGCCGCAGGCCACGGGCAAGCCGTACATGAACTGGACGCAGGATCCCAGGAATCCCCGCGCGTTGGCGGAGACGGCATAGGGCACGGTTATTGCGTGCGTTTATTTTATAAACAGCGGCGCGTCTTTGCAGTAAGCTAGATTACTTAAAAGCCGAGCCGTTTCCACATTGCCGTATCCCTGGCGCCTTCGCGTGCCAGCGGTCTAACCGATGGAGCAACCCTGTGAACCACGACTATTCAGGCAACACGCAACTCTGGAATGAAGACCTGGCGCCCACCACGGCGGCGCAGCGCACCTGGCGCTGGTATCACTTCGCCGCGCTGTGGGTCGGCATGGTGATGTGCATTCCCGCCTACACCCTGTCGGCCAGCCTGATCGACAGCGGCATGTCCGGTTACCAGGCCGTGCTCACGGTATTTCTCGCCAATGCCATCGTGCTCCTGCCGATGCTGCTGATCGGCCATGCGGGCACCAAGTACGGCATCCCGTATGCCGTGCTGGCGCGTGCCTCGTTCGGCACCATGGGTGCGCGGTTGCCGGCCCTGATGCGCGCCATCGTCGCCTGCGGCTGGTATGGCATCCAGACCTGGTTCGGCGGGCAGATGATCTATACCCTGATGGGCGTGCTGGTAGGCCATGAACTTGGCGGCGAGAAGATCGCGGGCCTGGGCATCAACGGCAGCCAGCTATTGTGCTTCCTGGCTTTCTGGGCCATCCAGTTCTATTACATCCTGCATGGCATGGAGTCGATCCGCAAACTCGAAACCTACACTGCGCCGCTGAAAATCCTCATCTGCTTCGTACTGCTGTACTGGGTTCACAGCAAGGCCGGCGGCGTGGCCAGCCTGCTGGACCAGCCATCGCAATTCATCCCCGGCGGTAAAAAGGCGGGCCAGTTCTGGAGCGTCTTCTGGCCGTCGCTGACGGCCATGGTGGGTTTCTGGGCCACCCTGGCCTTGAACATCCCCGACTTCACGCGCTTTGCCAAGACGCAGCGCGACCAGGTGATCGGCCAGTCGATCGGCTTGCCGGTGCCTATGGGATTGCTGGCCATGCTGGCCGTGATCGTCACTGCCGGCTCCGTCGTCATGTACGGCAAGGCCATCTGGGACCCGGTCGACCTGGCCAGCCGCATGACGGGCGCCGCCGTGCTGATCGCCTTGATCATCCTCCTGATCGACACGGTCAGCGTCAACCTGGCCGCCAACCTGGTGGGCCCGGCGTACGACTTTTCCTCGCTGGCACCGAAGCAGATTTCCTACAAGATGGGGGGCTACATCACGGCCTTCATCGCCATCGTCATGATGCCGTGGAAGGTGCTCGAGTCGACGCAGGGCTATATCTTCACATGGCTGATCGGCTACTCGGCCCTGCTGGGCCCCATCGCCGGCATCCTCATCGTCGACTATTATTTTGTGCGCAAGACGCAGCTCGACGTCAGGCAGCTGTACCGCGACGACGGCGTCTACTCGTATGGCAATGGCTGGAATATGGCGGCGCTGATCGCCTTTGTCATCGCCGTGCTGCCGAATATCCCTGGCTTTTTGAACGCGGCCTTTCCCACGGCGTTTCCCGACGTGGCCGAAGGCTTTAAAACCATCTACACCTACGCCTGGTTCGTGGGCGTGGCCATCGCCGCCGTCGTGTACGGCGTCATGATGAAGGGCAAGGCCGTGACGCACGTGCAGCAGGCGCCGCAGTCGTAATCACAAAGGAGACAAGATGGCTACACTGATACGTGGCGGTACCGTCGTCAACGCCGACCGCGCTTTCCGCGCCGATGTGCTGATCGAGGGCGACACCATCGCCGCCGTCGGCGAGAACCTTTTGGCACCCGCCGGCGCCACGGTGATCGACGCGGGCGGCCTGTACGTGATGCCGGGCGGAATCGACACGCACACGCACATGAACCTGCCCTTCATGGGTACCGTGACGTCCGACGATTTTTTCACGGGCACGGCGGCGGGACTGGCGGGCGGCACGACCACCATCATGGACTTCGTCATCCCGGCGCCCAAGCAATCCTTGATCGAGGCCTATCACCAGTGGCGCGAGTGGTCGGCCAAGGCGGCCGGCGACTACACCTTCCACGTGGCGATTACCTGGTGGAGCGAGCAGGTACATGAAGAGATGGGCACCCTCGTGCGCGAGCATGGCGTGAACAGCTTCAAGCACTTCATGGCGTATAAAAACGCCATCATGGCCGACGATGAAACCCTGGTGAAAAGTTTTACCCGTTCGCTGGAACTGGGCGCGCTGCCCACCGTGCATGCGGAAAACGGCGAGCTGGTTTTTCAATTGCAGCAAGCTTTGCTCAAGAAGGGGATTACCGGGCCGCAGGCGCATCCGCGGTCGCGTCCGCCGGCCGTGGAAGCGGAGGCTGCCAACCGCGCCATCGCAATTGCCAACGTACTCAATACCCCCGTGTACATCGTGCACGTTTCGTGCGCCGAGTCGCTCGACGCCATCACGCGGGCGCGCGCCAATGGCCAGCGCGTGTATGGCGAAGCGCTGGCGGGCCACTTGGTGATCGACGACAGCGTCTACCAGAGCGACGATTTCGACTACGTGGCGGGCCACGTCATGAGCCCTCCGTTTCGCGGCAAGCACCACCAATCGGCGCTGTGGCACGGCCTGCAAAGCGGCAACCTGCAGACGACGGCCACCGACCACTGCACCTTTTGCGCCGAACAGAAGGCGGCGGGCAAGCAGGACTTTACGCGCATCCCGAACGGTTGCGGCGGCGTAGAGGAACGCATGGCCGTCGTGTGGGACGCCGGCGTCAATTCCGGCATGCTGACGCCCTCCGAATTCGTCAAGGTGAGCTCCACCAATGCGGCGCAGATCTTCAATATGTATCCGCGCAAGGGCGTCATCGCCGCTGGCAGCGATGCCGACATCGTGCTGTGGGATCCGCAAGGCACGCGCACCATTTCCGCCGCCACGCAGTTCGCCAAGGGAGGCTTCAACGTCTTCGAAGGGCGCACCGTGCGCGGCATCCCCAGCACCACGATTGCCGCCGGCAAGGTAGTGTTCCACAAGGGCGAACTGACGGCCGTCGAAGGGGCGGGGCGCTATGTCGAACGGCCCGCCTTTTCCGCTACCACCGCATAAGGAGTTGACGATGGATGAATTGCGTATCAATGGCGAGCGCCTGTGGGCTGCGCTGATGGAGCTGGCGCAGATCGGCGCGACAGCGAAGGGCGGCGTCAAGCGCCTGGCCCTGACGGACCTGGACAAGCAGGGCCGCGACCTGGTGGTGGGATGGGGCCGCGAAGCGGGCATGAGCATCACGATCGACCAGATCGGCAATGTCTTCATGCGCCGCGACGGCGCCGACAACAGCCTACCGCCCGTGATGACGGGCAGCCATATCGACACGCAACCCACGGGTGGCAAGTTCGATGGCAATTACGGCGTGCTGGCCGGCCTGGAAGTGGTGCGTACCCTGAACGACTTGAAAATCAAGACGCAGGCGCCCATCGAGGTGGCCTTCTGGACCAACGAGGAGGGTTCGCGCTTCGTGCCCGTGATGATGGGTTCCGGCGTATTTTGCGGCGCCTTCTCGCTGGAGACGGCGTATGCGGCCAAGGATACGGAGGGAAAAACCGTGGGCGAGGAACTGGCGCGCATCGGCTACAAGGGCGAGCAGGTGCCGGGAGACCATCCCATCGGCGCTTACTTTGAAACGCATATCGAGCAGGGACCCGTGCTGGAAGACGCCGATAAAGTCATTGGCGTGGTACCGGCCGTGATGGGCCTGTCGTGGTACGACTGTGTGGTAACGGGCATGGAAGCGCATGCTGGCCCCACCCCCATGGGATTGCGCAAGGATGCGCTGCAGGTGGCAACGACGATCATGCAGGAGGTGGTGGCGATTGCCAACCGCTACCCGCCGTATGGCCGCGGCACGGTGGGCATGGTGCAGGTCTTCCCGAACAGCCGTAACGTGATCCCCGGCGAAGTCACATTCAGCATCGACCTGCGCAATGTGAACGACGAACTGCTCAACACCATGCATGGCGAGATCACGGCCTTCATCGATGCCACGCGCGAGAAGACAGGGCTGGGCATTTCGCTGGAAAGAGTCTCTTATTACCCGCCATGCCCGTTCCATCCCGACTGCGTGGGCGCCGTGCGCAACGCCACGGAAAAGCTGGGCTACTCGGTGATGGACGTGGTGTCCGGCGCCGGACACGATGCCATCTACGCGGCCCGGCTGGCGCCGGCCGGCATGATCTTCGTGCCGTGCAAGGATGGCATCAGCCACAATGAAATCGAAGACGCCAAGCCCGAGCACCTGGAAGCGGGCTGTAATGTCCTGCTGCACGCGATGCTGGAGCGGGCCGTGGCCGTGTAGCTCCACCGGCCCATGCCCGCTTCAGGGCTTGGGCTGGAAGTTGCGCAGGAACGCCAGCAGCGCGCGCGCCGCGATGTCGGCGTCGTCCGCCGTCATGGTTTCCAGTGGGTTGTGGCTGATGCCGCCATTGCCGCAGCGGGTAAACAGCATGGCCACGTCGGTGATGGCGGCCATGGCCATGGCGTCGTGGCCGGCGCCAGACAGCAGCGCATACGGTTCGATGCCGACCGATTCCACGGCCTGCGCCAGCTGCGCCATCAGCCATGGCGCGCATGGCGCGGCACGCGCCGACAGCAGCAGTTCCAGCTGGCAGTCGATCTGGCGCCGCGCGCAGATGGCGGCGATGCCATCGAGAATATCGTCGACGGCCGCCTGGCGTACCGCGTCAACGGCCGCGCGGATGTCGAGCGACAGGGTGCAGGCGCCGGCGATCACGTTGACGGAGCCGTTGGGCACGTGCAGCTGCCCTACGGTGCCCACCAGCGCCTCGCCCTTGCTGCAGCGCTGTTCCACCAGCAGGATGATTTCGGCTGCCGCGCTGGCGGCATCCTTGCGCATGGTCATGGGCGTGGTTCCCGCGTGGCTGGCCACGCCGCCAAGATTGACCAGGTAGCGCGAGCTGCCGGCAATCGCCGTGACGATCCCCAGCGGCAGGTCGCGTTCCAGCAGTACCGGCCCCTGCTCGATATGCACTTCCACATAACCGAGCAAGTCGGCGGGATCGCGCGCGATGGCGCCGATGGCGCTTGCCTCGTGGCCGGCGGCCGCCAGCGCGTCGCGCATGCTCACGCCATCCGCATCCACCTGTTCCAGCAGCGACACGTCGAACTTGCCCGTGACAGCCGTGCTGCCCAAAAACGTGCTCTTGAAGCGCACGCCTTCTTCCTCGGCGAAGCCGACGATCTCGAAGTGGAAGGGCAGCTTTTCGCCCCGCTCATGCAGGTGGCGCACGACGGCGATGGGCAGTACGATGCCCAGGCGGCCATCGTACTTGCCGCCGTTGCGCACCGTGTCGTAATGCGATCCCGTCATCAGGGTTTTTGCGCCGGGCGCGTCGGACAGATAGCACCCGACGACATTGCCGACGGCGTCGATGTGCACCTGCATGCCCGCGTCCCGCATCCATTCGGCCAGCTGCGCGGCCGTTTTCTGGTGCGCCGGCGTCAGGTAGGCGCACGTCAGGTTGTAATCGCTGTCGCTCCAGGCAGCCAGCGTTTCGGCCTGCTGCATGATGGCCGGGCCGAAGTCCAGGCGCACGTCGAACAGGTCGTTCAGGCGCAGCTCGGCGATGCGCTTGATCTGCCGCAGCGACTCGGCCAGTTCATCGGCGCGCCGGTTCTTCAGGCGCCGCGCAAACGTGGCGATGATGTCCTGGCGCGTCAAGCCTTCACCCGTCGGGCCCTTGACGGCCAGGATGAAGGGAAAGCCGAACTTGGCGTTGTACTCGGTATTCAGGCGCTGCAGGGTGGCGAATTCCTCGGCACTGCACAGGTTCAGGCCGGACTTGGCCTGCTCGCGCGTCGATTCCGCCGTCAGCTGTCCTGCGATGGCGGCCTTGCCGGCCAGCTCCGGGTGGGCGCGTATCAGCCCCAGCTGCTCTTCGGGCGAGGCATGCGCCAGCACGCGCTGCAGCTCCGTCTTGAGTGCCGTCAGGCTGGCAAACGGCCGGGCGGGGGCCGCGCGCTGGGCGATCCAGGGCGAGTGTTCGTAGATGCCATGCAGCCGTGCGATAAAGTCTGCCGGGCTGCCGGCGTTCAGGTCTGAAAGGGTGGTCATGGTTTTCCGATCATGCAAGCGGTGATGATAGCGCCCCGTTCCTGCGTCCATTATATGCGCGTGCTGATAGCGGCTATCGCTGCACCAGCGCCTTGGCGGCCGCGCTGACCTGGTCGCGCAGCCATTTGTGCTCGGGCGCCTGGTGTACGCGCTGGTGCCACAGCTGGTAAAAGCGCATCGGCGGGAATTTCAGCGGCACGGTATACGTTTTCAGCGGCAGCGTCTTTTCATAGAAGCGCATGAATTGCCGGCCCGTGGTGAGTACCAGGTCCGTCTGCGTCAGCATGTAGGGGATCAGGCCGAAATACGCCGATTCCACCACCACGTTGCGCTGCAGGTTTTGCCGCTCGAGGAAGGAATCGATCACGCCGTGATAGCCGGGCATCATCTGCGACGGCGCTACGTGGGGCAGGCTCAAATAGTCGTCGAGGGTCATGGCGTCGCTGGCCGTGCGACGCGCATAGGCATTTTCCGCATGCATGGCGCAGATGATGGGGTCTTCGAACAGCTTCGAAATGTGCAGATGCGCGGGCGGCTCGTCCCAATTGGCGATGACCAGGTCCAGGCCACCATCGGAGAGTTGGCGGATATGGTCGATGCCCGGCCCCAGGCTATGCAGCACGACGCGGCTTTTCGGCGAGCCGCGGCGCAGCAGGGCCACCACGTTGGGCAGGAACTGGCTGTCCAGGTAATCGGGCGCGGCGATATGGAAGGTGCGTGCCTCTTCCTGCGCCACGAACGGCGTCTTCTTGACGAACAGGCTCTCCGTCTGGTCGAGGATGCGCTTGGCCGGATTGAGCAGGCTTTCGCCATGCTGGGTCGGCACCATGCCGCGCGCGCCGCGCACGAGCAGCGGGTCGCCCGTCAATTCGCGCAGCTTGCGCAAGGAGGCGGAAATCGATGGCTGCGGCTGATTGAGTTTCAGCGCCACGCGTGAGACATTCTTTTCCACCAGCAGCAGGTAGAGGATGCGGATCAGGTGCAGGTCGAGGTGTTGCGGCAGGCTGGACATGTGGCGGCGCCTCTGTTGTATATCGATTTGAATATGTCAAATATACGATATTTTTCATGTGGCGGGCGGTAAATCCGTTTATCTTGTGTAGATTGGCACGAATATTGGTTCGGTCTGACTAGAGGAAATTTATGGAAGTATTTGCCTACCTGATCCCGTACGGCCTTGAGTGGCTGAACCTGATCGTCCGCTGGCTGCACGTCATCACGGGCATCGCCTGGATCGGTGCTTCCTTCTATTTCGTCTGGCTCGACAACTCGATCCGCCCGCCCGCGCCCGGCTCAGAGCTGGCGAAGAAGGGCGTGTCGGGAGAATTGTGGGCCGTGCATGGCGGCGGCTTCTACAACCCGCAAAAATACCTGGTGGCGCCCGCCGAACTGCCGAAGGAACTGCACTGGTTCAAATGGGAAGCGTATTCGACCTGGCTGTCCGGTTTCGCGCTGCTGACCATCGCGTATTATTTCAATGCCCAGGCCATGATGATCGACAAATCCGTGGCGGACATCTCCAGCGGGCAGGCAGTCGGTATCGGCATCGCCACCCTCGTCATCGGCTGGACCGTGTACGATTTGCTGTGCAGGTCAACATTAGCGCAATATGAACTGTGGTTCGGCGTGACCGTGTTCGCGCTGATCGTCGGCGCCGCGTACGTGCTCACGCATTTGCTCAGCGGACGCGCCGCCTATATCCATGTGGGCGCCATGATCGGCACCATCATGGTGGCCAATGTGCTGATGCTGATCATTCCCGGCCAGCGCAAGATGGTCGAGGCCATGGCCGCCGGCAAGCTGCCCGATCCCAAGCACGGCCTGAAAGCCAAGCAGCGCAGTGTGCATAACAATTATTTTACCTTGCCGGTGCTGTTCATCATGATCAGCAACCATTATGCGATGACATACCGGAACGACCACGCGTGGCTGGTGCTGGCGCTGATCATGGCGGCCGGCGTCTTCATCCGCCACTTTTTCAACCTGCGCCACAAGGGAAGAGTGGAGTGGCGCTATCCGGCCATCGGCGTGGCCCTGCTGCTGGCCGTAGCTATCGCCATCGCGCCGAAAGCGCCCGTGGCCGTGGCGGCCGCGCCGGCGGTGGATCCGGCTGCGCAATTCAAGAGCGTGCATGCCATCATCGCCCAGCGCTGCGCCACCTGTCATTCGGCCCAGCCCATGCAACCGGGTTTCGCCACGGCGCCGGCCGGCATGATGCTGGATAATGAAACTGAAATCCGCCAGCACGCGGCGCAAATCTACAAGCAGGCCATTGAATTGAAGGCCATGCCGATCGGGAACCTGACCAATATGACGGAGGCCGAGCGCAGCGAACTTGGCGCCTGGCTGCAACAGACCATGCAAGGAACAAAATGACAATGCACGCAGAACGAATCACGGCCTGGATCGATGATCACTTCGACGAGGAAGTCGCATTTTTACAGAAGGTGGTGCAGCAGCCGACGGATACGCCGCCCGGCAACAACGCGCCCCATGCGGATTTGGTGGCGCAACTGCTGCAGGCGTATGGCTGGCAGGCGGAAAAGCACGCCGTCCCAAACGATCAGGTGGAAGCGTACGGCATGCAAAGCATCACCAATTTGATCGTGCGCCGGCCGTATGCCGCAGGCGGGCCGACCGTGGCCCTGAATGCGCATGGCGACGTGGTGCCGCCCGGCGACAACTGGACGTATCCGCCGTATGGCGGCCAGATCGACGGCGGCTACATGTATGGCCGCGCGACGGCCGTCTCGAAAGGCGATTTCGCCACCTATGTATTTGCCGCCCGCGCGCTCGAAGCGCTGGGCATTCCACTCAAAGGCCAGCTCGAGCTGCACTTCACGTACGACGAGGAGTTCGGCGGCTTGCTGGGGCCGGGCTGGCTGCTGGAACAGCAACTGACGAAGCCCGATTTCGTCATTGCCGCCGGTTTCAGCTACGGCATCGTCACGGCGCACAACGCCTGCCTGCAACTGGAAATCACCGTGCACGGCAAGGCTGGCCATGGTTCCATGCCGGAGACGGGCCATGACGCGCTGCAGGCGGCCAACAAGATACTCAACGCCATCTACGGCCAGTTGCCGGAGCTGAAAAAGATCAAATCCAAAGTGGCCGGCATCGACTCGCCCACCATGCTGGTGGGGCGCATCGACGGCGGCACGAATACCAATGTGGTGCCGGGCAAGGTCGTCATGAAGATGGACCGCCGCATGATTCCCGAAGAAGATCCTGTGGCGGTGGAAGCGCAGGTGCGCGCGCTGATCGAAGACGCCGTGCGGGGCGAGCCTGGCATCCGCATCGAGATCCGCCGCCTGCTGCTGTCGCACGCGCTGCGGCCCTTGCCCGGTTCCGAACAACTGGTCGACAGCCTGCAAAAGAATGCGCAAGCCATCCTCGGCGAGACGATTCCCGCCGTCGGCACGCCCCTGTATGCGGACGCGCGCCTGTATGGCGAGCGGGGCATCCCCGCCGTGCTGTATGGCGCCGGGCCGCGCACGGTGCCCGAATCGAACGCGAAGAAGGCTGACGAGCGCCTGGCGCTCGATGATTTGCGCAAGGCCAGCAAGATCGTCGCCCTGACCCTGCTGGACTTCCTGGGCCAGAAATAAGGCAGCGCGCTTTGGCTTACAATGGGGCGACCACACATTCTGTGAAGAAGTGCCCCCATTGATTGAAGAGCCAAATTGAATACCCGTTTTCTCGAAGCGTTTGTCTGGGCAGCGCGGCTGGGCAGTTTTCGCACGGCCGCCGACAAGCTGCACATCACGCAGGCGGCCATCTCCAACCGCATCGCTTCGCTGGAGCAGGATTTCGGTACGCGCCTGTTCGACCGCGACGCGCGTGAAATCCGCCTGACCTTTGCCGGGCGCAACCTGCTCGTGTATGCCGAACGCATGCTGGAACTGTGCCGCGACATGTATGCGGCCAATTCCTCGCCCGCGCAGATCACGGGCGAAGTGCGCATCGGCGTCATCGAAACCATCGTGCATACGTGGCTGATCCCGTTCCTGCAGCGCGTGCAGGAGCGCTATCCGGGCATCGAGATTCAACTGACGTCCGAATCGACGCGCCGCCTGCACGAACAGCTGCAGCAGGGCGAACTCGATATCGCGCTGCAGACGGACATGCTGACGGGCGACCATATCCGCAGCACGGGCAGCGGCGCCATCGCCATGGGCTGGGCCGGCAGGGCCGCCGACTGGCCCGATACGGGCGCGCCATTCACGGTGGCGCAACTGGCGCAGCACCCCATCATCACCATGAACCGCGGTTCGCAGCCGCATTCCGCCTTGAAGGCGCTGTGCCAGGACGAGGGTGTGCAGCTGGGAAGGGTCCACTGCGTCAGTTCGATCTCCGCCATCGTGCGCCTGGTCAAAGCGGGATTCGGCATCGCCGTGCTGCCGCTGGCGCCCCTGCGCGAGGAGATCGAACAGGGCCACATCGCCCTGATTCCCTGCACCAGCAGCCTGGCGCCGCAGCGCATCGTCATCAGCTACAGCGAAGACATCACGACGGAAGCGATCCAGCTGGTGGCCATGCTGGCGTGCGAGGAGGCGGCCAGGTTCACTTTGGCGCTGGGTGAGGAATATGGGGCAGGGTGATGTCGGCTTACGCTGGCGCTAAGCCGACCTACAATGCCGTGGTCGAGGTGAGTCGCGTAGGTCGGATGAGCGCCCAGGCGCGTAATCCGGCAACATTGTTGGTTCCACCCACAAGAAAAACTTATCAGTCGCGTTCAGAATAACCCGTTTGCCAAGTGACGGCGCGCCACCTATTCTGGGTTGGCACACCATCCATCACGCAGAACGGAACCATCATGACGACGTCCCCCACCTTGCCAGGCATCCTGTTTGTCTGGACCAGCGCCGACCCGGAACACGAGCTCGATTTCAACCGCTGGTACGACCGCGAGCACGTGGAAGAGCGCGTGCGCATTCCCGGCTTCGTCAGCGGCACGCGCTACCAGAGCGTGCGCGGTTCGCGCAAATACCTGGGCCTGTACCGCACCGATTCGCTGGGCGCCTTCCAGACCCCCGACTATTTCAAGGCATTCGGCCAGCAGACCCCATGGTCGGTGACGAATCTGCAGCGCATGGTCGATCCGATGCGCCGCGTCTGCGCCATCGAGGCGGAAACGGGCATGGGCACGGGCGCCTGGCTGGCCGTGCTGCGCCTGGGCGCGCCCGCCATCGGCCAGGATGCTGCAGCCGTGGCCAGCATGGCAGCGCTGGGCGCGCAGCTTTTGCAGATCGATGGCGTCATTGCCACGCGCTTGCTCACACCTGACGCGAATCTGTCCGGTCCCCTGCCGGCGGAGCAGAAGGAGGGCCGCGTGCTCGACCCGATCTTCCTGATCGACGCGTCCTCCGAAAGCGCCGCCTCGGCGGCGGCCGATGCCGCCAGCGCGGCACTGGGCCTGGACGCTGAGCAGGCAGCCATCCTGCAACTGTCCTGGCAGTTGCGCGAGGCCGACCTGCACGCTGCCTGACACGGCCGCGCGCATCTTGCCGGCACTGATAACACGAGACACGGGCCACGGCGCAGGGCGAAGCATCCTGCGCCGGGCCTGCAATAAAACTGACGAGAGAGGTAGGCAATGACCACATATACAACGGCAAACGCTGCGCATCCGGCGGCCCAGGCGCCGGGCGACAAGCCGAAAACGGGCCGCCTGGCCACGGCCAGCATGGTCGGCACGACCCTGGAATGGTATGACTTCACCGTCTACAACACCATGGCCGCGCTGATCTTCAATCACCTGTTCTTTCCCTCGTTCGATCCGCTGACGGGCACCATCCTGGCCTTTTCCACGTATGCCGTCGGCTATATCTCGCGTCCCATCGGCGGCGTGATCTTCGGCCACCTGGGCGACAAGCTGGGACGCCGCTGGGTGCTGGTGGTGACCCTGATGCTGATGGGCGTGACGACGGGCCTGATGGGCCTCTTGCCGACTTACGCGACGGCCGGCATCTGGAGTCCCATCCTGCTGGTGGCGCTGCGCTTCGTGCAGGGCATCGCTTTGGGCGGCGAATGGGCCGGCGCCGTGCTGATCTCCGTCGAACACGGGGCAGCGGACAAGCGGGGCCGCAACGCCTCGTGGACGCAGGTGGGACCGTCGTTCGGCACCTTGCTGGCGACCGGTTGCATCGGCCTGATCACCTACCTGCTGCCGCATGAAGCATTCATGGACTGGGGCTGGCGCATGCCGTTCATCGCCAGCCTGCTGCTGGTGGCCTTCGGCATGTGGATACGCAGCGGCATCGAGGAAACCCCGCTGTTCAAGGAACTCGACCAGCAGGATGCGAAGGTGGAAGCGCCGATCGGCGACGTGCTGCGCATCTACTGGCGCCGTCTGCTGATCGCCGGCGGCGTGCGCATCGGTTCGGACGTGCTGTATGCGCTGGTGGTGGTGTTCACGCTCACGTATGTGACGACCGTGCTGCACCTGTCGTCGACGCTGGCACTGACCGCCATCATGATCGGCACGGCTTGCAATGCGCTGGCGGTGCCCGTGTTTGGCGCGCTGTCGGACAAGATCGGCCGCCGTCCCGTGTATGCGCTGGGCGCCATCCTGGGTCTCGTGTGGGCGTTTGCCTTCTTTACCTTGCTCGATACTGCCAGCCCGGCTGCCATCGTCACGGCTGTCGTCGTGGGCCTGGTCATCCACGCCATCATGTACGGCCCGCAGGCCGCCTTCGTCATCGAGCAATTCCCCACCAAGGTGCGCTATGCGGGTTCCTCGCTGGCCTACACCCTGGCCGGCGTCATCGGCGGCGGCTTCGCCCCGCTCGTCATCGCCAGCCTGTACCGCTCGTACAACAGCAGCATGGCCGTCTCGCTGTATGTGGCGGCGGCCTTGCTGATCACCGGCGCCGCCGTTTTTGCTGCACGCGAAACGGGCCGCGGCCCCCTTGAGGAATAAAATCATGACGACATTGAGTTTTCAACTGGCCGGCCACGGCCCCGTCACCTTCGATATCGATCAGTTGATCATCGCCGGCTGGACGGGCCGCGACATGGCGATGGTGGAACACCATATCGCCGAACTGGAAGCCATCGGCGTGGCGCGCCCGAAAAGCGTGCCAACGTTTTACCGGGTTTCGGCAGCACTGCTCTCGAGCGACGCCGCCATCGAAGTGCCGGGCCTGGACTCGTCCGGCGAGGCGGAATTCGTGCTGTTCTCCACGGAATACGGCCTGCTGGTGGGGATCGGTTCCGACCATACGGACCGCAAGGTGGAAAGCTATGGCGTGACGGTGTCGAAGCAGATGTGCGGCAAGCCCGTGGGCGATACCTTGTGGCGCTATGCCGACGTGGCCGGCCACTGGGACAAGCTGCAGATGCGCTCCTGGCGCGAGCGCGCCGGCGTGCCGGCCCTGTACCAGGATGGTCCCGTGACACGCATGCTGTCGCCGGAAGATTTGATTTTGCGCTACACGGGGCAAGCGACCCTGCCAGTGGGCAGCGCCATGTTCTGCGGCACGCAGCCCATCATCGGTGAAATGGGCCACGGCGACGCCTTCGAGCTGGAGCTGTATGATCCAGCCTTGCAGCGCCGCTTGCAGCACCGCTATGCCGTGCAAACCCTGCCCGTGGAAGGATAAGAGAATGACCCAGTTGACCAAGACTATCCGCGAACTGGCGGCCGACCTGGCCGCCGGACGCATCACCAGCGTGGAACTGACGCAGCGCATGCTGGCGCGCGCCGAGGCGCACCGGGTGCAGGGCGGCCATGCGTATGTCAGCCTCGATGGCGAACAGGCCCTGGCCGAGGCGCGGGCCAGCGACGCGGCGCGCGCGGCCGGTATCGTTGCCTCGCCCCTGGCCGGCGTGCCCATCTCGATCAAGGACCTGTTCGACGTCGAGGGGCAAACCAGCAGCGCCGCTTCGCTGGCGCTGGCCGACGCCCCGCCCGCCGTGGCCGATGCGGGCGCCGTGGCGCGCCTGCGTCGGGCTGGCGCCGTCCTGCTGGGCCGCACCAACATGAGCGAATTCGCGTTTTCCGGCCTGGGCTTGAATCCCCATTACGGCACGCCGCGCAATCCGCTGGACCATGAACGTGTGGCGGGCGGCTCCACTGCGGGCGGCGCCGTCACGGTGGCGTTGGCAATGGCGGCCGGCGCGCTGGGCACGGACACGGGCGGCTCGATCCGCATCCCTTCCGCCTTTTGCGGTTTGACGGGTTTCAAGCCGACGGCCGCTTCCGTGTCGCTGGCGGGCACGGTGCCTTTGTCGCGCTCTCTCGACTCGGCAGGGCCCATTGCCCGCAGCGTCGATTGCTGCGCCATTCTGTACGCTGCGCTGTCGGGCCATGACATCGGCGTGCAGGCGCCAGCGCTGAGAGGCTTGCGCTTCGGCTTTACCCTTGACTATGTCGGTACGCACGTGGAGCCGCAGGTGCAGCGGGCTTTCGACGCCGCGCTGGACAAGCTGCGGCAAGCCGGCGCCCTGGTGGAACAGTTCGATTTCCCCGAGTTGCTGGAACTGCCGGAGATCAATGGCGGCGGCGGCCTGGTGGCGGCGGAAGCCTGGCATTGGCACCGCGCGCTGCTCGCGGAAAAAGGCGCGCAATACGACCAGCGCGTGGCGGCGCGCATTCGCCGCGGCCAGCAGCAGGGCGCGGCCGATTACATCGATTTGCTCGATGCGCGCGCGCGCCTGATCGCCATCGCCCGGCGGCGCCTGGCGCCATTCGACGCCTGGCTGATGCCCAGCGTGGCGATTCTGGCGCCGCAGCTTGCGCCCCTGGAAGCGGATGATGCCACTTTCTTTGCCACGAATGGCCTGGTGCTGCGCAACGCCAGCGTGATCAACTTTCTCGATGGCTGCGCGCTATCGCTGCCGTGCCATGCCGAGGGCGAACTGCCCGTGGGGCTGGGCATTTGCTGCCTGGCCGGCGCGGATGAAAGAGTGCTGCAAATTGGCCGTGCGGTCGAGATGTTGTTGGATGTGCAACAATAAATAGTGCTGAGGTGCAGGAAAATGCCAACTCTGTCATGATGGCTGGCATTGACATGGAATAGTCGCGCTTCGGGCGCTGGCAAACTTCACACTGTGCACCGATACGACCTGATTAGCTGTCATGACTGTGGCGTGCTGTACCGCAAACGTCCGCTGCGTCCCCGCGAAAAGGCGCGCTGCATCCGTTGCCGCTCGGTGCTATACCGGGGCGCTCACGCGCGGGGGGCATCGGCGGAATTGAGCAAGGTGGTGGCGCTGACCCTGGGCGCCGCCTTTGTCTTCCTGATCGCCCAGTTTTTTCCCATCGTCGAACTCGACGTCAATGGCCTGACGTCCAGCGCCACCTTGCTCGGTTCCATCCGCGTGCTGTGGTCCGAGCAGATGCATATCGTGGCGACGATGGTCTTCCTGTTTACCATACTCTTTCCCGCCATCGAACTCGGTTCGCTGCTGTATGTGGCGCTGGGCTTGCGCGGCGGCGTCAAGGTGCCCGGTTTTAACCGCGTGCTGCGTGCCGTGCAGACGGCGCGCGAATGGGGCATGACGGAAGTGCTGATGATCGGCATCCTGATCACCGTCGTCAAGATGACCAGCCTGGCCACGGTGCTGCCGCAACCGGGGCTGTTCGCGTTTGGCGCGCTGACCCTGATGCTGGCCATCGTCGTCTCGTTCGACCCCAAGGCCCTGTGGAACCTGGGCGACGACCTGACCCGGCAAGCGCTGCCCGGCATCCGCTACAAGGCCTTCGCGCCCGGCGAGAAGGTCGTGCCCTGCCATGCCTGCGGCCTGGTGGCGCCGCCCCTGGGCAAGGGCAAGCACATGGCGTGCGTGCGCTGTGGCACGGCCCTGCACGTGCGCAAACCGGACAGCATCAACCGCACCTGGGCCTTGCTGATCGCCGCCATGATCCTCTACATTCCCGCCAACCTGCTGCCCGTGATGGTGACGTATTCCCTGTTTGGCGCACAAAACGATACCATCATGAGCGGCGTTGTGCTGTTCTGGACCAGCGGCTCGAAAGGCCTGGCCATCATCATTTTCATCGCCAGCGTGGTCGTGCCCATGCTCAAGCTGGGCGTGCTGGCGCTGCTGGCGTTCACCGCGCAGCGGCGTTCGCGTTGGCGCCCGCGTCAGCGCACCATTTTGTATCGCATGGTCGAATTCATCGGCCGCTGGTCCATGCTCGACATCTTTGTCGTCACCCTGACGGTGGCGCTGGTGCGCTTCAAGTCGCTGGCCGTGATCACGGCCGGACCCGGCGCGCTGGCCTTTGGCGCCGTGGTGGTGCTGACCATGCTGGCGGCGATGCAGTTCGACCCGCGCCTGATCTGGGACCCCGTCGACGGGCAGGTGCCTGGCGAGGAAGAACCCGTGGTGGTGGCAAATACCGGAAACAATACAGTGATTGGAGAACAGCATGTCTGACAAAGAAGCGGGCGGCCTTGCCGAAACGGGTGGCCGTCCATTGCCGGAACCCGATGTGGAACAGGGCAGCCGCTGGCTGCCGTCGCTGGTATGGCTCATTCCGCTGCTGGCCGCCCTGATAGGCGCCGGCCTGGCCGCCAAGTCCATCCTTGACCAGGGGCCCACGGTGACGGTCAGCTTCAAGAGCGCCGAAGGCCTGGAGCCGGGCAAGACCAAGGTCAAATACAAGGATGTCGATATCGGCCAGGTGCGCGCCATCACCCTGGGCGACGACTTGAGCAATGTCCTCGTGACGATCGACATGAGCAAGGAGGCGCGCCGTTTCGCCACTGCCGATTCGCGCTTCTGGGTGGTGCGCCCGCAGATCGGCGCCAGCGGCGTGACGGGCCTGGGTACCTTGCTGTCGGGCGCCTACATCGGCGTCGACACGGGCAAGTCGGAAGCCAAAAAGGAGAATTTCATCGGCATGGAGAGTCCGCCCGCCGTGGCCGGTGACCAGAAGGGCAAGCTGTACACCCTGCACGCGGAAAGTCTCGGTTCCGTCGACGTGGGTTCGCCCCTGTTCTTCCACCGCCTGCGCGTGGGCAAGGTGGTCAGCTTTGCGCTGGACAAGGATGGCAACGGCATTACCATGTCGGTCTTCGTGAACGCGCCATACGACCAGTTCGTCGGCAAGAATGCGCGCTGGTGGCATGCCAGCGGCGTCGATGTGCGCTTGGATTCCAACGGCTTCAAGTTGAACACGCAGTCGCTGGCCGCCATGCTGGTGGGCGGCATCGCCTTCGAGGCGGAAAATGGCCGCAAGCCCGAGGAGCCGGCGCCGGCCAATACCAATTTCCGCTTGGCGGCCGACGAGGCCAGTGCCATGCGCGAGCCCGATGGCCAGGCCATTACCACCGTGTTCTATTTCGACCAGTCGCTGCGCGGCTTGCAGCCTGGCGCCACGGTGGATTTCCGCGGCATCGTACTGGGCGAGGTGCGTTCGGTCGGCATCGAGTTCGATCCCGTGAAGAAGAACTTCCGCATGCCGGTCACCGTCAATCTGTACCCGGCCCGCCTGGGCATGCGCTTCAAGGCCGCCGTCGACGATGAGGAAGGCTCGGCCGGCCACCAGCTGCTCGAACGCATGGTCAGCCGTGGCTTGCGCGCCCAGCTACGCACGGGCAACCTGCTCACCAGCCAGCTGTACATCGCGCTGGACTTCTTCCCGAAAGCGCCGAAGGTGGCGCTCGACCCGAACAAGTATCCGCTGGAAGTGCCGACCGTGCCCAATACCCTCGATGAACTGCAGACGCAGATCGCCAGCATTGCCCGCAAGCTCGATCAGGTGCCTTATGCTGAGATCGGCAATAACCTGAACGCCACCATCAAGCAGGCCAATACCCTGTTCAGGCAGCTCGATGGCCAGGTGGTGCCGGAAATGCGCGATACCCTGACGGCGGCGAAACAGACCTTCGGCACCGCGGAACAGGTGCTGCAAAAGGATTCGCCACTGCAGTCGGACGTGCGCCAGGCCTTGCAGCAACTGACGCAAACCCTGCAATCGCTGAACGCGCTGTCGGATTACCTGGAACGTCATCCCGAGTCCCTGATCCGCGGTAAAAAAGGAGATGAAAAAAAATGATGAAACCGATTTTTTCCGCGCTGCTGGCGGCCAGCCTGCTGGGCGCCTGCTCCACGCCCCAGCCCGAGCATTTCTATACGCTCAGCGGCGGCGCCGATGCGCAGCCGGCCAAACCCGTCAAATACTATGTCGAGGTGCTGGCCGTCAGCGTGCCGCAGCAGGTGAGCCGCAACCAGTTTGTCGTGACGGGGCCATCGGGGCGCATCGAACTGCTGGAGCAGCAGCGCTGGGCCGGGCCGCTGGCCGGCGAGATCGGCCAGGCCCTGTCGACGGCCGTGACGAACGACCTGGGCGCCATCGATGTATTCCGCACGCCGTATCCGGACAACCTGCCCGTGTACCGTATCAGCACCAATGTGCAGCGTTTCGAGTCCGTGATGGGCCAGTATGCGCTGATCGATGCCGTGTGGAGCGTACGCCAGCTGGCCAGCAGCAAGGTGGTCACTTGCCGCACGATAGCCAATGAAAAGGTGGGCGCCGGCTACGATGAACTGGTGCTCGGTCACCGCCGCGCCGTGAACCGTATCGCCGCCGATACGGCGAGCGTGGTGCGCGCTTTTGACAACGGCAACGCCGCCTGCCCGGCCTCCTGAGCCGCTTTCCGCTACCCAGTCCCGGCGGCCGCTGGTAAAATGCGGCCATGGGAATGACCTTGTTCACGCGCCGCTTTGCCGCCTGGATCGCCTGTTTCGCGATCCTGCTGGCGGCGCTCGCGCCGTCGATTTCCCAGGCTGTCGCCAACGCCAAGCAGGAGTCCGGCTCCGGCTGGGCGGAAATCTGTTCGGTGGCCGGCATCCGTTTCGTCCAGGTCGACAATGACGGTGCCGCCGATGAAAAATCCGGCGGCAAGGCCATGCAGATGGAGCATTGCGCCTTCTGTTCCACGCACGCGGGTTCCGTCGGCCTGCCGCCCGCCAGTACCGTGCTGCCGCTGCTTGTGGCCAGCGGCACGGCCATTTTCCCGGCCCTGTACTACCAGTCCCCGTCACCGCTGTTCATCTGGTCCACCGCGCAGTCGCGCGCGCCGCCCGCTCTCGTCTAGGTTTTTGCATTTTCAATGCTGGCGCTGCCCACCTTGCGGTGTGACGCGCCGCATCCGCACACTTATACGAGAATCACATGAACAAGAAATTATTGGTGCTGGCCGTCGCCATCACCCTCGCTTACCCCTGCGCGCAGGCGCAGCAACTTGACCAAACCGACCACGCCATCGACACCGTCGTCGTTTCCGGTTCGCGCGCGCAATCGTGGCTGTCCGAGACGCCGCAGGCCATCGGTGCCGTCAATGCCAAAATGCTGGAACGCGACAAGCCCAAGACCATGGGCGATATCCTCAACCGCATCGCCGGCGTGTACTGGAATGACCTGGGCAACGAGCAGCACAGCATGAGCATCCGCCAGCCCATCGGCACGAATGCCGTCTACCAGTACCTCGAAGACGGCATTCCCATCCGCCCGCTGGGCGTCTTCAACCATAACTCGCTCAACGAGATGAACATGGCGGGCGCCAGCGGCGTGGAAGTGGTGAAGGGCGCCGCCTCGTCGCTGTACGGCAGCAATGCCGTCGGCGGCGCCGTCAATTTCCTCACGGCCGGCGCCAGCGCGACACCCACGGCAAGCGTGGGCGTGCGGCGCGATAACGTGGGCGGCTACACCCGCTACGACACTTCCGCCAGCGATACCTGGGGGCCGCTGGGACTGCGCTTTTCCCATTACAGCTCGCGCCGTTCGCGCGATAACTGGCAGGAGTACAGCTATGGCGACAAGGATTCGTTCTCGCTGCGCGCCGACTATGCGCTCAGTTCCACCTCGCAGCTGCGCGCCACCATCGTCCACACGGATCTCGATGCGGCCATGACGGGCAGCCTGTTCGAAAACGATTACCGCAGCAATCCCGGCAAGAGTTTGAATACGTTTACCTACCGCAAGGACAAGACCACACGCATGAACCTGGCGTGGGAAGGCGCGACGACAGCCAATGGCACGAGCACCGTCACCGTGTTTACGCGCAAGAACGACCATGGGCAGATTCCCGCGTATTCCATAGGCAGTTGCGCGGGCATGCTGTGCAAGGGCGTCATCAACAACAACCACGTCGATTCGCTGGGACTGGACGTGAAACACCAGCAGGAATTCGCGTGGCTGCGTTCGCGCCTGATCGCCGGTGTGTACGTGGACAAGAGCGACAATCCTTTTGTCAGCGACAATCTGTCCATCGTGCGCGATGCCGCCACGGGCCGCTACCTGCGCTACTCCCTGGCCAATGCCAGCAATCCGCAGGGCGTGCGCGACTACCAGACGGATATCCTCAACACGGCCGTCTTCGCGCAATGGGAATTTTCTCCGCTGGTGGGCACGCGCGTGGTGCTGGGTGGCCGTTCGGACGCCATCCGCTACGACTACCATAACAAGCTGGCGCCCGGCGGCAGCGTCAATTACGGCGCGCCCGACGAGTCGCGCAGTTTTTCGCATGTGAGCCCGAAACTGGGCGCCACCTACGCCATCGGCCATGCGGGCAGTGCGTATGCAAACGTCAGCCAGGGCTTCACGCCGCCGGAAGTGAGCCAGTTGTATGGCAAGACGGGCATCGCCAACTTGCAGCCGTCCGTCTACAACAACTATGAACTGGGCCTGCGCTGGGCCTTTTTGCAGGGCCGTTTGAAACTCGATACGGCCCTGTACCGGCTCGATGGGCGCGACACGATCGTCAGCTACACGCTCTCGCCGGGCAACAGTGAAAACCGCAATGCGGGGCGCACGCGCAGCGAAGGGCTGGAGCTGGGCCTGAATTACGACAGCGGCCCGTTCGACGCGCGCTTCGCCACGGCCATCGCGCGCCACCGCTACCTGCGCTACCAGCTCTCCAGTACTCTCGATTACAGCGGCCGCGCCATGCCGCAGGCGCCGCGCGACATCACCTCGTTCGAGATCGGCTACAAGCCCGTGGCCGGCGCGCGTATCGCACTTGAAGCCGTGCACCAGGGCCGCTACTGGATGAACAATGCCAACACGGTAGAGTACAAGGGCCACGCCTTGCTGAACCTGCGTGCCAGCTATCAGGTCGCGCGCGGGCTGGAAGCGTGGGCGCAGGTGCGCAACCTGGCCGATAAACGCTATGCCGATTCGGCCAGCAGCAGCTATGCGGGAGTGGGCAGCTATGCGCCGAACAGCCAGAACCAGTACACGCCCGGTGCGCCGCGCAGCGTGATGCTGGGCCTGTCCTATACCTATAACGCACTGTGAGGATGGCCATGGATGATTTCACCTTTCTCATCGCGCGGCGCAAAAGCCTGTACTGGCGCATCCACTTCTGGGCCGCGCTGATCGCCTCGCCGTTTGCCCTGATGGCCACCCTGACGGGCATTTTGTACGTGTTCACGCCGCAGATCGAGGCAAGGCTGTACCAGCACCTGGACCATGTGGCGCCGCAAGCGTCCATGCTGCCGCTGGACGCCGCCGTGGAGGCTGCGGAGCGGGCTGCGCCTCGAGGCTGGGCGGTGCAGCACGTGGTGCCGCCGTTTCAATTGGACGATGCGGTGCAGGTGGCGTTCGCGCCGCCCGGCGGCGCGCAGGATGAACATGCGGGCCATGGCGGACATGCCGCGTCGCTCACGCCCGCCAGGCCGAAGTTCGGCCTGCCCGCGCAAGCCATCGTCGTGTATGTGAATCCCTATGACGCGCGCGTGATGGGCAGCCTGGCCAGCAGCGAGCGCTTCGGCAACTGGGCGAAAAAGCTGCATTCGCGTCTGCTGCAGAACGATGGCTGGCGCTGGATGATCGAGCTGGCGGCCAGCTGGCTGATGGTGATGCTGGTGACGGGCGTGGTGCTGTGGTGGCCGCGCGGCGCGCAATCGGGCTTGCCGAAGCGGGGCGTGCGGGGCCGCAATGGCTGGCGCCAGTGGCATGCTTTCCTGGGCGTGGCGCTCGGCATCGTCAGCGTCGTGATCCTGACGACGGGCCTGACGTGGAGCCAGCAGGCGGGCGGGCGCATCCGCGCGTTGCGCGACGTCAGCGGCCAGGCGCCGCCGCCCGTGCCACGTGATTTGCACTCGCGCGAGGAGGGCGCTCCGCTCGACTGGCAGGATGCGTGGCAGGTAGCGCGCAGCCACGCGCCCGCCATCGCCGTGCAGCTGACGGCGCCGGCCAGCCAGGATGATGTGTGGCGCGCCACCATGGCTGACCGCAGCCAGCCCACCTTGCGCTTCGACCTGCAATTCGATGCCTACAGCGGCAAGCCCCTGTATTACGCGGGATGGGAGGCGCA
Source organism: Janthinobacterium sp. PLB04 (assembly GCF_021165895.1). NCBI lineage: Bacteria > Pseudomonadati > Pseudomonadota > Betaproteobacteria > Burkholderiales > Oxalobacteraceae > Janthinobacterium > Janthinobacterium sp. PLB04. The sequence continues at coordinate 1,448,469 of NZ_CP088968.1, forward strand.
GACGGCGTTCGGCAAGGCCACCGCCATCGGCATTCCGTTCCACCGCGGCGAATTCGGCTGGTGGAACCAGGCCGTGCTGCTGCTATTCGGCGCCAGCGTGCTGTTCTCGCTGGTGTCGGGCTGGGTGATGTTTTTCAAACGGCGCTTGCCTGGCTCGCTGGGTTTACCCAGGCTGCTGCCGGGCGCCTGGACTTCGCCTTCCGCGCTGGCCTGGCTGGCGGCAGCCGCCATGTGCGCGCTGATGCCGCTGCTGCTCGTTTCCGGCGGCATGCTGTTGCTGCTGGAGCTGTTCCTGGCACGGGCTAGCCGCCGACGATGGGCTGCGCGATGATCCAGAGACTGAGCAAAGTGTAGGCGATCATCAGGGCCAGCATCGGATACTGGCTGCGCAGGGCCGCGCGGCGACTGGCGTACAGGCGCAGCGCGCAGACATGGGCCAGCCAGACGGCCGCCACGTGGCCTGCGACGATGGCGAACAGGGACACGTACCACACCACCTTGGCGTCGACGATGCCAAGGCGGATGAAGTACAGCTTCGTGCCGAACAGGTCCCAGTCAAGGCCCAGCGGGTCTGACGCCAGCGGAATCAGGTACTGGCCCGCCATCGCCAGGAAAGACAGGTAGTGGGCGAAATGGTAGGCGATGGCGATCGGCACCAGGGTCAGCACGAAGTGGCCGGCCACGCGCAGCAAGGGTATGGCCGGCTGGCCATCGCTGGCGCCGCAGCGGGCGATCAGCGCGCAAAACAGCAGGAACACCAGCAGGAACAGGGCCGGCATCAGCAGCAGGGCGGCCGTGGTGATCCATGCCAGCGCACCTGGCGCCACGGCGAGGACGGCGTCGACGATGTCGTACCACGTTTGCGTTTCCATCATGCCGTCGAAGCTGACGGAGGCCAGCATGAGAATCACCAGCACGAGGCAGGCAGGGCGCACGGGTTCCACTGCCAGCAAGCCCGCCGCATACGGGCGCACGTAGCAGGCGCCGTCGCGGAATGTCACGGGCGCGAAGCGCGCCAGCAGACCGAAGACGACGTTGAAAACTTCCGCATGGCGCAGCCAGGCGGCGCGGCCGAACAGCGCCATGCCTGCCCACGTGCAGGCAGAATACAGCAGCATGGTCCAGGCCAGGCTGGCCGGCTGCTCGCTGCCTTCCCAGTTCAGCTCCATCCAGATAAAGCCGAAGAACAGGGCCGCCGCCGGCCAGCTGTCGAGCCAGCGCGGCCACGCCAGCGGTGCGCGCCAGCGGGGGAACAGATGCTGTGCCGCGCGCGCCACGCTGTCGAGCGGATTGACCAGCGCCCACAAGTCGCCCAGCAGCGCCGACACGTAGGCCATGCCGACCCACCAGATGGCCCACACCATGGCGGGCGCGATATTTTTCACGGGGTTTTGCACGCCCACCAGTCCCGCCACAATCACCAGGATATACAACGCCAGCACCAGCAGGCGCAGTGCGAAAGCGATGGCGCGCGCGCCAGGAACCTGCCGCAGGACGAGGCGTGCATAGTCGCCCTGGCAGGTCGCTGTGCCATCCCGGCGCCACAGTGCCAGGAAGGCAAACGACAGCGCCACCGTCAGTCCCGCACCCAGCAAATATAGCCAGAGCGGCAAGGGCAGGTCGTAGCGCTGGCCAAAGCCGTGCGCATGGGCGATGCCTGGCGCGGCCAGCAGGACGAAAGCGATGGCGCGCCGCATCATCGCGGCAGCACTTCCAGGTACATCAGGGGCGCCTCGCGGTGATGCTTGTGCTGCTTGCCCTTGCCCTCCGTTTGCGCGCCATAGCCGTGCGCGGAAACAGGGAAGCGTCCCGGCACCGTGGCGTCGATGCGCATGGCTTTTGTCTCGCCCGGCTTGACCTCCAGCAGCTGATCGTAGCCATGCAAGTGGATACTGACTATTTCGTCGGTACTCCAATCCACGGTGATCCGGGTGTCCTGCCGGACCCGTATCGTCGGTGGCTTCGCGGCGATTTTGCGCTGCGCGATGGCCAGCGCCACATGCTGTTCCTGTTGCTGCGGTTTTGCCGCAGAGCCGCTCTGCGACTGGCTTTGCGCCGATATGCACAGCAGGAAAATGGCCAGGCCCAGGCTGGCAAGCGGAGGGTGGAATGAGTATTTTTTCATGCTTAAATTTTAGGAAATATTTCCAGCATTGGCCATCTGAAAAAAAACGCCAGTTTGAAAAAGTGCGGCCGTAGAATGATCGGCGCGGATCCGACGACACTTGGAAAAGGCGGGGAATATGATGAAAAAAGCGATGTTTGCATTGGCCGTGACATGCATGGCGGTGTTGCCTGCGTCGGCCGAAATCCTGGCCATGGTCAATTACGAGAGCAAGACGCCCGAGTCATTGAAATCGCTGAAAAGCCCTGTCGCGCCGCCGTCGCGCAAGGAGGGCATCGCCATCATCGATGTCGATCCCGAGTCGAAAAACTTCGGCAAGATCGTGCGCGACATCGCCCTGCCGCCGGACTTGGTGGCGCACCATATCTTCTACAACCACGACATGAGCAAGGCTTACATCACGGCGCTGGGCAAGACGCAGCTGCGCGTGATGGACATGCGCCACAAGGACTTTCCCATCAAGGTGATCGAGGTGCCGACTTGCCAGGTGGGCGAGGACATCGTCTTTTCGGATGACCACAAGCGCTGGTATCTGAGCTGCATGGGATCGCAGGCCATGCTGGAAGGCGACGCCGTGCACGACAAGCCGGGGCGCACCGTCATGCTGCCGGCGCCATATCCGCATGGCCTGGCCGTCCACGATGGCATCGACCGCACCCTGCTGACGAGCACCATCCGCCCCACGGACCTGGGCGACGCGGGTGAAGTGATCAGCGTGCTGGAAACGAGCACGGGCAAGGTGCTGGGCACGCACAAGCTGTCGAAAAAGCCGTCGCCGTCTGGCGAAGCGCCGGTGGAAGTGCTGTTCGTCCCGGGCAGCAAACCGCCTGTCGCCTACGTCGCCAATATGTACGGCGGCACCGTGTGGACCGCCACGTGGAATCCGGCAACCAGGGATTTCGACACGGCCCAGGTGCATGACTTTGCCGAACAAAAGGCGGGCGTGCCGCTGGAGCTGTATTTCAACAAGGGCGCGACGCGGCTGTACCTGACGACGGCCAAGCCGGGCCACCTGCATATCTTCGACCTGACGGGCGGCATCGGCAAGCCCCGGCTATTGAAATCGATCCCTGCCGCCGAAGGCGCGCATCACGTGGCGTTCACCAGGGATGGCCGCTATGCCTTCGTGCAGAACGCGCTGCTCAACCTGCCGGGCATGAGCGATGGCAGCATCACCGTCATCGACATGAAAAAGGAGGTGGTGGCGGGTAGTGTCGACACCCTGAAAAACAAGGGCCTCAATCCGAACAGCATCGTGCTGCTGCCGAAGTGGAATGACTTCATGGGGCATTGAAAGATGCATTCCGCTAGAATGAAAGGGCGCGGCCAGGCTCGTTGCCACAGGCCGCACCTTTGCAATGGCTGAACATGATATTCCTCGACTTTCCCGCCTTGTCCGCGCTGGCCACCGCTTCGGCCACGATTACCAAAAAATGCAGCTGCTGCGCCGTCCCGCTGGACGCCTGGCAGCGCCTGCCTACCTCGCTGGAGCTGGACCGCTTTGAAGAAATCGGCACCCTGCGCGAAGATCCGTACGAGGAACCGACGTTTGCCGAATACCACCCGCACGGCACGCGCTACGACAGCATCGATGCACCCATCGCCCCGCGCTACTATCCCGCGAACCTGAGCCAGGTGGCCCGCTGCCTGAACTGCGGCCGTTACTACCTGCGCTACAACGAGGCGGGCGGCTACTTCACGGAACTGCGCATCCGCGCGCTGCGCCCGGAATTGCTGGCCGACGCGGCGTAGTCACTGCTACAGGCTTTCCTTGACGTGCGCGATGCCGTGTTCATCGTAGATCGAGTACACGGCGGCGAGGATGTTTTCCAGTTCAGGCGAGCGGTCCATATGCCGCATGCTGAATAAAATCGGCGAGAACGCATGCTTGTCGTCCAGCTTGCGGTACACGACGTTCCGGTGATGCATGGCTTGTACGCTTTCCGGCACGATGGAAATGCCCTGGCCGGCCGCCACCAGTCCCATGGAAATCTGCAGCTCGCGCACTTCCGTGACGGGGCCGGGGGTGACATTGCCTTCGCTGAACATGGCCAGCACCTGGTCGGCAAAGCTGGGGCGGGGCGCTTTCGGATACACGAGCAGGGTTTCGTGGATCAGGTCAGTGAGGCGCAATCCGCCTTCCCCCTTGGCCAGCCGGTGGCCGGGCGGCAGGGCCACCACCAGCCGCTCCTCGCGCAGCAGGATGCGGCGGATGCTGGGGTCTTCGCTTTTCAGGCGCCCGAAACCCACGTCGATGCGGCCTTCCTTCAGGGCCTTGAGCTGCTGCACCGTCGTCATTTCATGCAGGGTCACGTCGACCTCGGGATGGCGCTCGCAAAAGCGGTGCACGATGTCTGGCAATTCCCCATACAGGGTAGAGGCGACAAAGCCGATCGACAGGGTGCGTTCCAGTTTGCCGACACGCTGCGTCATTGCCTGCAGGTCGCGCACCTGGTCGAGCAGGGGCCGCGCATGGGCGAGGAAAAACTCGCCCGCTTCCGTCAGGCGCAAGGGACGCGAACCCTTTTCGATCAGCGCCACGCCCAGGATTTCTTCCAGCTGCTGCATCTGCCGGCTCAGCGGCGGCTGCGCGATGTGCAAGCGCGCGGCGGCCCGCGTGAAGTTTCTTTCTTCCGCGACCGCAACGAAGTAGCGCAAGTGCCGTAATTCCATCTTCATACCTTTCAGGTATAGGTTTGATACCAACTCGGTGTTGGACGTGGGGAGATTCGGGGAATATGGTGTCACCACTCCACAGAATTATACGGAATAAATATGATTCAAAATATCGAGACCTACCTGGTCGATGTGCCAACCATTCGTCCGCACCGGATGTCTGTCGCCACCATGAATACGCAAACCCTGGTGCTGGTGCGGCTGCGCTGCGCTGACGGCATCACGGGCTGGGGCGAAGCGACCACCATCGGCGGCTTGAGCTACGGCGGCGAAAGCCCGGAAAGCATCAAGACGAATATCGATACCTATATCGCGCCGCTGCTGGTCGGCATGGAAGCGAGCGAAGTGGCCAAGGCCATGGCCAGGGTGCGCAAGGTCATACAGGGCAACCGCTTCGCCAAGTGCGCGATCGAGACGGCGCTGCTCGATGCGCAGGCGCGCCGCCTGAATGTGCCGCTGTCGGAATTGCTGGGCGGCCGCGTGCGCGATGCACTGCCTGTGGCCTGGGTGCTGGCCAGCGGCGACACCGCGCGCGATATCGCCGAAGGGGAAAAAATGCTGGACTTGCGCCGGCACCGCATCTTCAAGCTGAAGATCGGCATGCGCGACGTGATGGATGACGTGGCCCACGTGCTGGAGATCAAGCGGGCGCTGGGCGAACGGGCCAGCGTGCGCGTCGATGTCAACCAGGCATGGAGCGAGACGGACGCCGTGCGCGGCATCGCCGCACTGGAAGCGGGCGGCATCGACCTGATCGAGCAGCCGGTGAAAGCCGGCAACCGCGCCGCGCTGGCGCGCCTGACGCGGCGCTTCGATGTGGCCATTATGGCCGACGAAGCCTTGCACGGTCCCGCCGATGCGCTGGCGCTGGCCCAGGCCGATGCGGCCGACGTGTATGCGGTGAAAATCACCCAGTCGGGCGGCTTGCTGCCCGCGCTGGAAGTGGCCACCGTGGCGCGCCTGGCTGGCGTGGGACTGTACGGCGGCACCATGCTCGAAGGCGGCGTCGGCACCGCCGCCACGGCCCACGTGTGCTCCACGTTCGCGGAACTGGCCTGGGGCACGGAGCTGTTCGGGCCACTGCTGCTGACGCAGGAAGTCCTGCGCGAGCCGCTCGTGTACCGTGACTTCATGCTGCAAGTGCCGACGGGACCGGGCCTGGGTGTCGAGATCGATATGGACAAGCTACGCGCCATGCAGCGCGCCTGAGGACGCCTAACAAAACCTACTGCGCGTCGTGATTTACGGTCTGCGATGCTCACTGTACCTTCGTACAGTTGCGCTTCTCGACCGCAACTCTCTTCCGCTCGCTACGGTTTTGTTAGGCGTTGTAAGTGCCTATAAAAATCTTAAGGAGAAACCATGTTATTCCATGTACGCATGAACGTGAACCTGCCATTGAGCATGCCCGCCGAGCAGGCGGCGCAGCTCAAGCAGACGGAAAAGGCACTGGCGCAGCGCCTGCAGCACGAAGGCAAGTGGCGTCACCTGTGGCGCATTGCCGGCCAGTACGCCAACATCAGCGTCTTCGACGTGGACAGCGTGGAGGAGCTGCACAACTTGCTCACCTCCTTGCCGCTGTTTCCCTACATGCAGATCGACGTGATGCCGCTGTGCCGCCATCCCTCGTCGGTGCGCGACGACGATTCTTGAGGAGACATGCGATGACGGATACAGGCAACGACACTGCCGGGAAAATGTGCGAGGTGGACGGTATCGGCCTGCATTACCGCACGGATGGCGAGCGCGGCAAGCCCTGCCTCGTCCTGTCGAATTCCCTCGGCACGGACCTGTCCATGTGGAATGCGCAAGCGGCCGCGCTGGCAGGCGATTTTTTTGTCGTGCGCTACGACACGCGCGGCCATGGCCAGTCGGCCAGCGGCAGCGCGCCGTTCGGCATCGGGCGGCTGGGACTGGACGTGGTGGCACTGCTCGACCACCTCGATATCCCCAGCGCCGCCTTCTGCGGCATTTCCATGGGTGGCTTGACGGGCCAGTGGCTGGGCATTCACCAGCCGCAGCGCCTGACGAAGCTCGTGCTGGCAAATACGGCGGCGCGCATCGGCGGTGCCGCGCCGTGGCAGCTGCGGGCGGAGCAAGTGCGCCGCGACGGCATGGCCGCGGTGGCCGAGGGCGCCGCCGCGCGCTGGTTCACGCCGCAGTTCATCGCGCGCGAAGCGGACACGGTGGCGCGCCTGGTCGGCACCTTGCGCGATCAGGATGCCGGCGGCTACGCGGCCTGCTGCGACATGCTGGCCCAGGCGGACTTGCACGCCTGCGTCGGCACGATCGCCGTGCCCACCCTGATCATCGCCGGCGAGCACGATCCCGTGACCACCGTCGACGACGGGCGCTGGCTGCAGCAGCAGATCGCGGGCGCTCGCCTGGCAAGCCTGCCCGCCTCGCATATCTCGAACATCGAGGCGGCTGACTTGTTTACGGCGCAGTTGCGCACTTTTTTAGTGTGAGGCTTGCTGTACCGTATCGGTACGGCAGGAATGTGGTTTTCCTCTGAGCACCGCCGCCGGCTGGTCCGGCATGCGGCAGGGGAAGCTTTCTTGAAAAATAATAATAAGAAAAGCAGACTTGGAGTAGACGGATGGAAAACAGATTGATCATTATCGCGGCGGTCACGGTGGGCTATTTCGCCCTCATGTCGTACATTACGTATAGCGTGCGCAAGCATGCCAACAGCGCCGAGGGCATGACGGCGGGCGGGCGCAACTATCCCGCCTACCTGATCGGCGCGCTCTTGTTGTCGGAATTTATTGGCAGCTCCGTCAGCATCGGCACGGCCCAGAAGGGTTATGAACTGGGTATTTCCGCCGCCTGGAATCTGGTGGCGCTGTCGCTGGGCTTCTTGCTGCTGGCCATCGTGCTGGTGAAAAAATACAAGGAAAGCGGGCAGTCGACGATTTCCGGCATCCTGGCGCAAACCTACGGCGAACCCGTGCGCTATGCGGCGTCCATCCTCACCATCGTTGCGCTGAGCATCGTTGCCGTGGCCCTGTACGCGAGTGGCGGCGCCGTGCTGGCAGCCGTGCTGCATATCAACAAGACCGTGGCCATCTTGCTGGTGGGCGCCATTACCGTGATCTATGTCAGCCTGGGCGGCATGCGCTCGGTGGTGTACACCAATTTTGCCCACTCCATCGTCAAGTACCTGGGCGTGATCCTGGCGCTGGCGTATGCACTGGAAGCAACAGGCGGCATCGGCGCGCTGCAGGCGCAACTGCCGGCCAAGATGTTCAACTGGGTCGAGATCGGCTGGGGCCAGATCATCGCCTGGATGATCGGCGGCATCGGTTCCATCTTCGCCACGCAATACGTGATCCAGGCCCTGGTCAGCACGGACAATCCGGCCGTGGCCAAGCGCGCCTGTTACTACGTATCGTCGCTGATGATCCCGTTCGGCCTGATGGCGGCCCTGATCGGCATGTGCAGCGCCGTGCTGTATCCGGGCATGAAGTCGATCGACGCCTTCCCGACCCTGATCGCCCACATGCCGGCGTTTTCCGCCAGTATCATGATCGTCGGCCTGGCCGGCGCCCTGTTCGGCGGCATTTCCGCCACCACCCTGGCATCGGCCACCCTGGCCATGAAGGATTTTTATGATCCCTGGTACAACAAGGCGAAGAACGACGCGAAATCGCTGATGTTCCTGCGCATCGCCATCGTCGTGGCCGGCTTGCTGCCGCTGGTGCTGGCGCTGTATGCGGAAAAACTGCTGATGATCGCCTTCCTGGGCAAGGCCCTGCGCGCCACCCTGGCCGTGCTGGTGCTGATGGCCTTCTATGCGCCGAAGTTCGGCACGCCGCGCGGCGCCTTCGTTGGCGTGATCGTCTCCGTGATCGCCACCATCGGCTGGTTCCTGGCGGGCAATCCGTACGGTGTCGACAGTTCCTACCTGGCGCTGGCTGGCCCGCTGCTGACCATGGGCATCAGCCATCTGTTCAAGCCGGCGCAAGCGTTGGCGAAACCGGCATCGTCGTCGCGGCTGTAGCTTACCCCAACCCTCACACCAGTCCCGTCATGTAATAGATGGCAATGACGAGGAACACGGCCACCGTCTTGATGACGGTGATGCCGAAAATGTCGCGGTAGGACTGGCGGTGCGTGAGGCCCGTGACGGCCAGCAGGGTGATCACGGCGCCATTGTGCGGCAAGGTATCCATGCCGCCGCTGGCCATGGCCACCACGCGGTGCATGACTTCGAGCGGAATGTGCGCCTGCTGCGCGGCCTGGATAAAACTGTCCGACATGGCGGCCAGCGCGATGCTCATGCCGCCCGAAGCCGATCCCGTAATGCCGGCCAGGGTCGTCACGGAGACCGCTGCGTTGACGAGCGGATCGGGCACGCTGCGCAAGGTGTTGCTGACGGCAAGAAAACCGGGCAGGGCCGCGATGACGCCGCCAAAGCCATATTCGGATGCCGTATTCATGGCCGCCAGCAGGGCGCCGCCCACGGCCGCCTTGGTGCCTTCGGCAAAGGCGGCGCGGATACGCCCGAAGGCCGTCACGCACACGAGCAAGATGCCCAGCAATAAGGCACCTTCCACGGCCCAGATACCGGTCACGGACGCTATCGACGTCGACACGGGTGCATGCAAGCCGGGCAGGGCCTCGGCGGTGAGTACGTAACTGTCGCCATACCAGTGGGGAATCAGCTTGGTCAGCGCAAAGTTGGCCACGCCCACCAGCACCAAAGGCGCCACCGACAGCAGCGGATGGGGCAAGTCGCCACCGCCGGTCTTGGCCTGTTCCGCTTCCACTCCATAACCCTCGCCCGTCGCCATGACGGACCGGCGGCGCCATTCCAGGAAGGCCAGTCCCATGATCACCGTCAGCACGGCACCGATGGTGCCCAGCCATGGCGCGGCCCAGCCGGTCGTATTGAAAAAGGTGCTGGGGATGATGTTCTGGATTTGCGGCGTGCCGGGCAAGGTATCCATGGTGAAGGAAAATGCGCCCAGGGCGATGGCGCCCGGCATCAGCCGCTTGGGGATATTGCTCTGGCGGTACAGCTCGGCCGCGAACGGGTACACGGCAAATACCACCACGAACAGCGACACGCCGCCGTACGTCAGGGCCGCGCACACGGCAACGATGACGGCATTCGCGCGCGAACTGCCGATATAGCGGATGGCGGCCACGACGATCGACTGTGAAAAGCCGGACAGCTCGATCAGCTTGCCGAACACGGCACCGAGCAAAAAGACGGGGAAATACAGCTTGATAAAGCCCACCATCTTTTCCATGAAGATGCCGCTGAAGACAGCCGGCACGGCGGACGGATCGGTGAGCAGCACGGCACCCAGCGCGGCGACCGGCGCAAACAGGATCACGCTGTAGCCACGGTAGGCGGCCAGCATCAGGAAGGCCAGTGCGGCCAGAACTATCAGGAAAGACATCGGTCAGGCCCTTGCGCGAGAAGTGATCAAGATATTAATAATGCAGTTAATATCATACTTCCCGGCAACCTGCCAACGCGCAGGTCAAGGTGACGGTAGTTCACGTCAGCCTAGTGAGGAAAAAGCTGGTCGGGGTGAGAGGATTCGAACCTCCGGCCTCTGCGTCCCGAACGCAGCGCTCTACCAGGCTGAGCCACACCCCGCATACTGGTATTACAGCAGATGGCGGCACGGCTTTCAAGCGGCTGCATCAAGGTCTATTCTTTTCCTGCTGCGCCTTCCTGATGTCCGCTTCGCTCACTTTTTTCGCTGGCGCATTCGTCGCCGGCGAAGTCGGGGCCTTGCGGGTGGCGTTGGCTTGCGCCATGACGGCGGCGCAGTCCGTGTCGGGGGCCTTGTCGACACTGACCAGCGGCAGCAGGGCGGCCAGCGGCGTGACGACGGTAGCCAGTGCCACGGCGGCGCCGGCTTTCAACGCCAGCGGGCCTTTCTGCGGGCCCACGTCCGGGTTCTTGAACGTGCCTTTCGCATACAGCGGCGTGCGCAGGGTGATGATGCGGGCACCCTTGGTACGGGGGCGCACGTCGAGGTCCAGGGTTTCGCTTGCCAGGTTGACGTTGCCCGTGACATTCACGACGGCGCTGTCCGTGTCGAGCACGAAGCGGCGCACGTTGGCCTGGCCATTCGTGACGGCGAAGTCGCTGGCCAGGCAGTTCAGGTGGACTTGCTTGTCGCCAAAGATTTTCACGAAGACGGCGTTGGCCAGGTTCAGGCCAGCCAGTTCCAGCATGAACTGGCTGACGGAGCCTTCGCTGACGGTGGCCGCCAGCTCGCCATTCGCGCTGGCCAGCATGGCCGAGACGGAATTGCCGTGGCCCGTCAGCGCCGCATCGCCATACACTTCGCCGAAGCTCGCTTGCATCGATTGCAGCTTGGGAAACAGTTCGCGAATTTTGAGGTGGCGCGCCACCACCTTGGCTTGCGCGGCGATGGTCTTTTGACGGCCATCGAGCGTGATGTTCGAGGTGATGTCGCCGCCGGCCATGCCGAAGTTGAGCGGCGTCAGACTCAGCACCTTGTCTTTCATGTGGATGTTGGCGACGACATTGTTGAGCGGGATATCGTGCGTGCGCACCAGTTTCTTGCCCGTGAATTTCACGTCGGCGTCGAGCGCATTCCATTTGGCTGTATTGAACTGTTCCACGGGCAAGGCTTTGTTGTCGGGCTGCACAGGCGCCTTGCCGCGCGCCTGTTTCTGCGCATTGCTGTCGGCGCCGATGGTGGGACCCAGGTCTTCCAGGCGCAATTGTTGCGACGTCACTTCGCCGCGCAGCAAGGGACGCGGCTGGCGCGGCAAGTACTGCAGGGTACCGGCCAGGTCGCTCTGGCCCACCGTGCCCTTGAAGTCTTGATAGGTCCAGTTCCAGATGGCGCCGTCCTTCTTGCCCAGCAGGCGGCCTTTGGTGGCGTAGTCCGGGGTTTCCGGCAGCAGCACACCCGTCAGCGGATACAGGTCGGCCATGCTGGCGCCGGCCAGGCTCAGCTGCAAATCGATACCCGACAGCGAGCGCGGATCCGTCAAGGTGCCATCGATGCTGGCCTTGTTCTTGCCCAGCACGGCATGCGCCTGCACGGGATAGACTGTGTTGTTATCGGTCAAGGACAGCACGGCACCGGCCTTGCCGCCGCCCGTCACGGGCGCCTTGCGGTAGCTGCCGCCCAGGGTGAATTCGATGCCGTATTTCTGTACGGGCGCGCTGCCTGGCGCGTCGCCCGGCGTGGCGTCGGGTGCTGTCGAGCTGACCTTGGCGCGCAGGTCCAGCGCGATGCCCTCGTCGAGGTAGCGGATGGCGCCGTCGCCGAAGGCCATGCGCTGGATTTCCACGTCCCATGCCGAAGGGCCGTTATCCTTCAAGGTCCAGCTGTTGCTGCCGTCGGCGCGCCGCTGCAGGGCAATATTGGGAGAGTCGAGCGCCAGGTCCGTCAGCACCAGCCTGTGCTGCAGCAGGGGCAGCGGATGGATGGCCACGTCGATGCGTTTCGCACTGGCCAGTTGCGGGCCGGCCGTCGCCCAGTCCGGGTTGCTCATGCGCACGTCCTGCGCACTGATGATGGGACGCGGCACGTAGCGGCGCCAGCCCGGCTCCGTTTTCAGCCCTTGCTTCCATTGCACCTGCAAATCGCCGCCGATGACGAAAGTGCGGCCCGTGCTTTCCGACACCTTTTCGTTGATGTAGGGGCGGGCGCGGTTCCAGTCGAAGGTCAGCACGAAGATGACCACGATGGCGATCAGGGCCAGCAGGGCGGCCAGGCTCCAGCCGAAGATTTTCAGGGGTGTCGAGCGTGTCATGGGGATGCCAATCGCAGTGATTTTTTCATCAAGATAGACCGATTGATCATGACAGTCGGTACGCTGGGTTACGTACGCATCGTGATTACTGGCATTGATTCCATAATTCGAGTATTATTGAATTATGGAAAACAACAATACTATCGCAACGCAGGCTGCGCCGCTGACAAGCACGGCCGCCATCGCTGCCCTGGCTGCGCTGGCACAGGAATCGCGGCTGGCCGTGTTCCGCCTGCTGGTGCAAGCGGGGCCGCAAGGCATGGCCGCGACGAAAATCGCCGAAGCGCTGGCGATCGCCCCCTCGTCGCTGTCGTTTCACTTGAAGGAATTGGCGCACGCCAATCTGGTCACGGCAAGCAAGGCGGGTCGTTCCATCATCTATGCGGCCAACTATGCGGGCATGAATGGCTTGCTGGCCTTTTTGACCGAGAACTGCTGTGCTGGCGCCCCTTGTTGCGTCACTGAATCTCATTTACTCAAGGACATCACGACATGACGATCACGATCTATCACAACACGGCGTGCGGCACCTCGCGCAATACCCTGGCCATGATCCGCAACACGGGTGTCGAGCCCGTCATCATCGATTACGTCAAGCATCCGCCTTCGCGCGAGGAATTGCTCGACCTGATCGCCCGCGCCGGCCTGACCGTGCGCGCCGTCATGCGCGACAAGGGCGCCCTGTACGACGAGCTGGGCCTGGCCAATCCGGACTTGCCGGACGCGGCCCTGCTGGACGCCATGCAAGCCCATCCTATCTTGATCAACCGCCCCATCGTCGTCACGGAACTGGGTGTGCGCCTGTGCCGGCCGTCGGAAAAAGTGCTGGACATCCTGCCGCTGCCGCTGCCGCAGCAAGGGGCCTTCGTCAAGGAAGACGGCCAGGCCGTGGTCGGCGCCGACGGCAAGCCGGTGGCCTGAATGAATGATTTGCCGAATATCAGCGCCGCGCACCTGGACGTGCCGGACCTGGACAAGCTGGCGCCGGCCAGCGTGTCCACCCATGCGCCGCGCATCCTGCTGCTGTATGGCTCCTTGCGCGAGCGCTCGTACAGCAAGCTGCTGACCCTGGAAGCGGAGCGCATCCTGCGCCACTTTGGCGCCGACACGCGCGTGTTCGATCCGCATGGCTTGCCCATGGTCGACAGCGTGTCACCCGAGCATCCGAAGGTGCAGGAATTGCGCGCGCTGTCGCTATGGTCGGAAGGGCAAGTGTGGTGCAGCCCGGAACGCCATGGCGCCGTCACGGGCGTGTTCAAGTCGCAGATCGACTGGCTGCCGCTGGAAACGGGCAGCGTGCGGCCCACGCAGGGCCGGACCCTGGCCGTGATGCAAGTGTCGGGCGGTTCGCAATCGTTCAATGCCGTCAACGGCTTGCGCGTGCTGGGACGCTGGATGCGCATGGTGACGATACCGAACCAGTCTTCGGTTGCCAAGGCGTATCAGGAATTCGACGATGACGGCCGCATGAAGCCATCGCCGTATTACGAGCGCCTGGTCGACGTGATGGAGGAGCTGTACAAATTCACCCTGCTGGTGCGCGACCGCCGCGATTACCTGGGCAGCCGCTACAGCGAGCGGCTGGAAGCGGCGCCGGCCATCGTCCAGGCATTGGCGGGCGCGGCGATGGAGCATGAGCGCAGCAAATAAGCGGCACATAAAGAAAACGGCGCCAGTGGCGCCGTTTTGTATTGCATGGGATGAAACGCGATCAGTGATTGCGGTCCACGGCAAACGAGCACAGCTGCAGCATGGATTGCTTGTAGACGCTGTCCGGCCAGCCGGCGATGGCATCGGCGGCGCGCTGGCCGGCGATTTCCGCCTGCTTGCGCGTGTAGTCGAGGGCGCCGCTGCTGGTGATGGCCGTCAGGACAGCGTCGAAATGCTGTTCGTCGCCTTGTTCGATGCAGCTGCGCACCAGTTCGCGTTGCTCTGGCGTACCGTTTTCCATCAGCCAGATCAGTGGCATGGTCGGTTTGCCTTCGCGCAAGTCGTCGCCCACGTTCTTGCCGATTTCGGCGGCGTCGCCTGCATAGTCGAGCACGTCGTCGATCAGCTGGAAGGCCGTGCCCAGCGAGCGGCCGTATTCGGCTGCCGCTTCGATATCGTCTTCGCTGGCGCCGGCGATCAGGGCGCCCAGTTGCGCCGACGCTTCGAACAGCTTGGCTGTCTTCGAGCGGATGACGTTCAGATAGCTTTCCTGTGTCACGTCCGGATCGTGCATGTTCAGCAACTGCAGCACTTCGCCTTCGGCGATCACGTTGGTGGCGTCGGACAGGATTTGCATGACGCGCATATTATTCAGCGATACCATCAGCTGGAACGAGCGCGAGTGCAGGAAGTCGCCCACCAGCACCGAAGCGGCATTGCCGAACAGGGCATTGGCCGTCTGGCGTCCGCGGCGCATCGACGATTCATCGACGACGTCGTCGTGCAACAGGGTGGCGGTGTGGATGAATTCGACCACGGCGGCCAGTTCATGGTGCGCCGTGCCGCGATAGGCGTGGGCATTGGCCACCAGCAAGATCAGCACGGGACGGATGCGTTTGCCGCCTGCGCTGATGATGTATTCAGCGATCTGGTTGATCAGAATCACATCGGAGTGCAACTTTTGGCGGATCACCGTATTGACTGCGTCCATATCGGCGGCAATCGTTTGCACGATGGTGTTTTGGTTAACGTGTTTGTTAGCGTCAGACAAGGCGAACCTGCATTAGATTGTGGGTGCCGCGATTATACGACAAGGCTTGCGCGTGCGTGACGTTTGCCTATGACTGTAGAGCAATTGATTGACCTTGTTGGCACTGGCGCGCGTTTTGCTGTCCGCCTGGCGCAAGCCTGACATGATGGTCAGGTTGTCGACATACCACGATCGTCAAGCTTTGTGAATACTTTTTGACGCAATTTCTCAGTCCGTGTATAATCGCTGGTTCCCCCTGTTGTGCACGGCTTGCTTTTCATGGCAGTGGGACAAATTCTTTCAACATTTGATGAGGTTTCAAATCATGTACGCGGTCATAAAAACCGGTGGCAAACAATACAAAGTTGTCGCTGGCGAAAAACTTAAAGTAGAACAGATACCGGCAGACATTGGTTCCGAAATCACCATCGATCAAGTTCTCGCAGTAGGCGCGGGCGACAGCATCAAGTTTGGTGCTCCATTGGTCGAAGGTGCAACGGTACTGGTTACGGTTGTGGCGCATGGTCGCCATGATAAGGTCAAAATTTTCAAGATGCGTCGTCGTAAGCATTACCAAAAGCATCAAGGCCATCGCCAGAATTTTACCGAAATCCAAATCGTTTCGATCAACGGCTAATCGCCGCTGTTTGAATTAATCAGCTATCAAGGAGTCTTAAATGGCACATAAAAAAGGCGGCGGCACAACGCGAAACGGCCGTGATTCAGAATCAAAACGTCTGGGCGTTAAAGTCTACGGCGGCCAAGCTATCAATGCTGGCGGCATCATCATTCGTCAACGCGGCACCCCAGTGCGCGCCGGCGAAGGCGTAGGCATGGGCAAGGACCACACGTTGTTCGCGCTGATCGCGGGCAAAGTGAAGTTCGTTGTCAAAGGTGCTGGCTCGAAGCAATTCGTGACCGTTGTACCTAACGCAGCAGTACCAGCGTAATTCGTCGCGGAGCGCCAGTTCGCTCCGCAATGATCGCATGATGTAAGGCGCAAGCCTTCAATCGAAAGGCTCTGCCCAAGGTAGAGCCTTTTTAGTTTTATGGCGGCAAAATTATGAAGTTTATCGACGAAGCAAAAATCGAAGTCATCGCGGGCGATGGCGGCAACGGCTGCGCCTCTTTCTGCCGTGAAAAATTCCGGCCTTTTGGCGGTCCCGATGGCGGCGATGGCGGCAAGGGCGGCACCATCTGGGCAGTCGCCGACCGCAATATCAACACGCTCGTCGATTTCCGCTTCTCCAAAATGCACAAGGCTCGCAATGGCGAGCCTGGCCGTGGCGCAGATTGCTATGGCAAGGGCGCCGATGACATCCACCTGCGCATGCCGGTCGGCACCTTGATCATCGACAACGCGAGCGGCGAAATTCTGGCCGATCTGACCGAGCACGGCCAGACCGAAATGCTGGCCAAGGGCGGCGAAGGCGGCTGGGGCAATATCCACTTCAAGTCCTCGACCAACCGCGCACCGCGCCAAAAAGGCGAGGGCAAGGAAGGCGAACGCCGCGAACTGCGCCTGGAACTGAAAGTCCTGGCTGACGTGGGCCTGCTGGGCATGCCGAACGCCGGCAAGTCGACCTTCATTTCGGCCGTCTCGAACGCGCGTCCGAAAATTGCCGATTATCCATTTACCACCCTGCACCCGAACCTGGGCGTGGTGCGCGTGTCGCACGAGAAGAGCTTTGTGATCGCCGACATTCCCGGCTTGATCGAAGGCGCTTCCGAAGGCGCGGGCCTGGGCCATCAATTCCTGCGCCACTTGCAGCGCACGGGTCTGCTGTTGCACATCGTCGACCTGGCGCCGTTTGAAACCAACGTCGATCCTGTCAAGGAAGCCAAGGCGCTGGTCAAGGAATTGAAAAAGTACGACGAGTCGCTGGTCGATAAGCCGCGCTGGCTGGTGTTGAACAAGCTCGACATGGTGCCGGAAGAAGAGCGCAAGAAGATCGTCAAGGACTTCCTCAAGCGTTTCGCCTGGAAAGGTCCCGTCTTCGAGATCTCCGCGCTGAACCATCAGGGTTGCCCGGAACTGGTGAATGCGATTTACCAGCATCTGGAAGAGAAGAAACACAGCGAAAGCCGTGCCGAAGAAACGCAGATGACCGAAGAAGCACGCGGTATCTCGTCGATCGACCCGGATGATCCGCGTTTCAAGATCCTCGACTAAGGCTTTACCCTGATGTCGGTACAGACGGCCGCTGTCGCGCCAGCGCGCAAGCAAGCGTGGCAGCGCCGTGTATTGCATCTGATCGCGTATGCTTACGGGCTGAGCGCGGTCGCCTGCCTGTTGTTCGCCGATGAAATGGCGGCCGGCATGGGCATCTTCCTCAATGGCGTCAACGGCTACAGCCAGTTCTACGCTACTCATGTCGGTGTCTGGGGCGCTACCGCGCTCCTGGCGCTGTTCGCGGCACGGCAGGGCGAACCGCCTGTCCTCGGCGATATCACTGCAATGTTGGTCCTGGCGCAGCCCGCCGGCCGTTTATTCGCGGCCATCAGCTTCGGCTTGCCCCAGGGTTTTGTGTTGTTCATGTGCGCAATGGAGCTGACAGCGGGGCTGGCCTTGCTGCTGCTGCGTCCTGCGCGCTGACGTCTATTAAGTGAAGAGCGCCGCCCCATGGATTCCGTGATTCAAAAAGCTACCCGCATCATCATCAAAGTCGGTTCTTCGCTGGTCACCAACGATGGCCGCGGACTCGATCATGCCGCCATCGCGCGCTGGGCCGCGCAGATTTCCGGCTTGCGCGCCCTGGGCAAGGAAGTCGTGCTGGTGAGCTCCGGCGCCATCGCCGAAGGCATGCTGCGCCTCGGTTTCGAGCAGCGCCCCACCGATATCCACGAATTGCAGGCTTGCGCCGCCGTCGGCCAGATGGGCCTGGCGCAAATCTATGAAAGCAGCTTCCGCGCCCACAGCCTCGGCACGGCGCAAGTGCTGCTCACGCACGCCGACCTGGCCGACCGCGAACGCTACCTGAATGCCCGTTCCACCCTGACGACCCTGCTGCGCCTGGGCGTGGTGCCGATCATCAATGAAAACGACACCGTCGTCACCGATGAAATCAAGTTCGGCGACAACGACACGCTGGGCGCCCTGGTGGCCAACCTGATCGAAGCCGATGCGCTGGTCATCCTGACGGACCAGCACGGCCTGTTCTCGGCCGACCCGCGCAAGGACCCGGACGCTTACCTGATCACGCAAGGCATCGCCGGCGATCCGGCCCTGGAAGCGATGGCCGGCGGTGCCGGCAGCAGCCTGGGGCGTGGCGGCATGCTGACGAAAATTCTTGCCGCCAAGCGCGCCGCCAAGTCCGGCGCCCATACCATCATCGCCTGGGGCCGCGACAGCGACGTGCTCAGCCGCCTGGCCCAGGGCGAAGCGATCGGCACGGAGTTGCGGGCGCAAACAGGGCAATTGACGGCGCGCAAGCAGTGGATGGCCGATCATCTGCATACGGCCGGCGCCGTCGTGCTCGATGCGGGCGCGGTGCAAAAGCTGCGCCAGGAAGGCAAGTCCTTGCTGCCGATCGGCGTGACGGGCGTGAATGGCGAATTCGGCCGCGGCGCCGTGATCACCTGCGTCGATGCCGATGGTGCGCCCGTGGCGCGCGGCCTGTCCAACTACACGAGCGGCGAAGCGCGCCGCATCATGCGCAAGCCTTCCACCGAGATCGAGTCCATCCTCGGCTATATGGAAGGCCATGAGCTGATCCATCGCGATAATATGGTCTTGTTGTAAGCTCCCGCTTGCTGCGAATCAAAAAACGGCCCTTGCGGGCCGTTTTTTTTGCTCTATACCACGGCCGGCATCGGCGACTTGTCCTTGTAATCGCACAGGTCGGCAATCATGCAGTTCCAGCATTGGGGCTTGCGCGCCGTGCACCTGTAGCGGCCGTGCAAGATCAGCCAGTGGTGGGCGTCGTGCAGGAATTCCTTGGGGATGAATTTCAGCAGTTTTTGCTCGACGATATCGACATTCTTGCCCGGCGCGATGCCGGTGCGGTTCGAGACGCGGAAGATATGCGTGTCCACGGCCATGGTCGGTTCGCCAAACGCCGTGTTCATGACCACATTCGCCGTCTTGCGGCCCACGCCGGGCAAGGCTTCCAGCGAGACGCGGTCGCGCGGCACTTCGCCGCCGTGCTGCTCCAGCAGGATCTGGCAGGTGGCGATGACGTTCTTCGCCTTGGTGCGGAACAGGCCGATGGTGCGGATGTAGCTGGCCAGCTCGTCCACGCCCAGGGCCAGTATCGTGGCCGGCGTATTGGCGACCGGATACAGCAAGCGGGTCGCCTTGTTGACGGACACGTCCGTCGCCTGCGCCGACAGCAGCACGGCGATCAGCAGCTCGAACGGCGTCGTGTAGTCGAGTTCCGTTTTCGGGGAAGGGTTGGCGGCGCGAAAGCGCGTAAAGATTTCCAGGCGTTTGGCGGCGTTCATGCGTCTTTTTTCGGGGTGATGGGGGCTGGCTGGGCGGTGTCCGTGCTAGCGGCAGCGGCCTTGGCGCGCGCGCGCTCCATGGCGGCGGCGATGATGGCGCGCTTGCGTTCCTTTTCGGCCTGTTCGTCTGGCGTGACGGGTACTTCCTGCGTCACTTCGCGCATCTTGGCGACGGCCTTGGCGGCCAGGCGTGCTTCATTTTCCTCTGTTTCGCGGCGCAAACGCTGCGTGCGGAAATCGTGGCGCGCGCGCGCGTCGTCCGCCTCGGCCTGGCTCCAGGCATCCCAGCCCGTGGCGTCGCCGCTGACCGGGTACATGACGATGCAGTCGACGGGGCAGGGCGCCACGCACAGGTCGCAGCCGGTGCACAGATCGGTGACCACCGTATGCATCTGCTTGGCGGCGCCGACGATGGCGTCGACGGGACAGGCCTGGATGCACAGGGTACAGCCGATACACAGCGATTCGTCGATATAGGCGACAGATCGTGGACGTTCGAGACCGTTGACGGGATTGAGCGGAATGACTTTTTTGCCCAGCAAGCCGGCCAGGCGCACGATGCCCTGCGCGCCGCCCGGCGGGCACTGGTTGATGTCGGCGCTGCCTGCGGCAATCGCTTCCGCATACGGGCGGCAGCCGTTGTAGCCGCATTTGGTGCATTGCGTTTGCGGCAGCAAGTCTTCGATCTGGTCTGCAAGTGGGGGAGAGGCGGGATGCGGCACGGTCATCTTCAATACGGTAAAACGTCATTATCGGCCATCTGGCGCGCGCACAAGTAAAAACCTGGCTCGTGAGAGGGAATAGCTGGCGCATGGCAGGCCTGTTGCAGGCACGCCGCAATCGTATTTTATTTCCCCTGGGAATGTCAAAGTGCAAATAAACAACTTTGCAATTTCTTTTTTTTATGGGAGCATGATTTTTATCAAGCCTGTAATCAAAAAAAGCCGACCGCCAGTCCTGTTGCCGCGCCTGCATTGCAAGGTGCGCCAGGCCATAGGAGCCAAACATGCGTTTCCTCCGGACAGTTGGTTTGCCCTTCTGTTTATTCATGCACGCTACACTTGCCCTTGCACACGGGCAGGCTGGCTCCCCCATGGCGGCGCCGGGCGCTGCCAGCTCGCGCATCGTCCGCTTCGCCGCCGAAGACTGGCCGCCCTTTATTTCCCGCAGCCTGCCTGCCGACGGCATGTCCGGGGCGATGGTCAGCGCCATCTTCGAACGCATGGGCTATGTCGTCAAATATGAGTATTTCCCGTGGAAGCGTGCCATGCAGTTTGGCCTGGCCAGTTCCCGCTATGCCGGGTTTCTGGCTGTCTGGCGTACGCCCGAACGGGAAAAACTGTGCCACTTTTCTGTTCCGGTTGGCAATACGCAAGGCGTGCTGGCCTACCTGAAGGAGGATGGCGTGCCCGGTACCGCCCTGGCCGACCTGGGCAAGCTGCGTATCGGCACCGTGGCCGGTTATTCGAATGGCGAGCAGTTCGACGGCATGGTGGCGCGCGGCGAGTTGAAGACGGAAGAGGGCTTGAACGATGCGACGAATCTGAAGAAACTGCTCATCAAGCGTTACCGCGTGATCGTCATCGAGCGTCATGTCCTGCAGCACTTGCTGATGGGACGCAACTTCAGCAAGGCCGAGCGGGAGCGCATCGCCATCATCGATACCGTCTTCAAGGAGCGTCCCGTGCATGTGTGCTTCCAGCGCGACGCGGAAGGGGCGGCGCGGCAAAAGCGCTTCAACGAGGCGGCGCGCGACATCGATACGGCCCGGCTGGAACGCGATTACTGGAAGCGGCTCGACCAGAGCCTGGCGACCGCCCCGGCCAGTCCCTGACACGGCGCGCCGCTGTTGCACGTTGCCAAAACGAAATATCTAAATACGAAACCATTCGTTCTTGTTTGTTTGTCCATCCTTTAGTCTGCAACCACTGTGTTGACGACTTTAAAAGGATGTTTCTGTATGCTGGAATTGATTCACAAGCAAGACCCCATCCCGCGCCTGCGGCAACTGGCGTACGCCGTCTCGGTGGCAGTGCTCGTGCTGGGGGCGCCTGGCGTGGTCCACGCGCAGGCCGCGGCGCCGTTTGACACCGTCATTGTCACGGGGGCGCGCGGCACGGGCCGCACGGTGGCCAACAGCGCCGCACCGATCGACGTGATCAGCGCGCAGCAATTGCAGGCCACGGGCAAATTGAACTTGCTCGATGCGCTGGATACGGCCTTGCCGTCATTTAACTTGCCGGCCCGCGTGCAGCCTGACCTGGGCAGCATCGTGCGCGCCGGGCAGCTGCGCAACCTCGATCCCTCGCATACTCTGGTGCTGGTCAATGGCAAGCGCCGGCATACGACGGCCATCGTCAATGAGGATGGCTTTCCGGGTTCCGTCGCCACCGACCTGGCCCTGATCCCCACGGGGGCGATTGCCCGCGTGGAAATCCTGCGCGACGGTGCTTCCGCCATCTACGGTTCGGACGCCATCGCCGGCGTCATCAACATCATCCTGAAGTCGGATGACAAGGGCAGTTTCAGCACGCAACTCGGTTCCACCTACGAGGGCGACGGCACGAATGGTTCAGTGCGCATCGATGGCGGCACGCGCCTGGGCGAACACGGCTTTGCCCACTTCGGCGCCGAAGTCCAGCGCCAGGGCATCGCCGTGCGCAATTTTGGATTGAATCCCGCCTATCTGTCGTATCCGGCCGTGCGCAACAGCGATGGCCAGCTGGTGAAATTGGGACCGAACAACAGCTTGCCGGCCGGCGCTTCGCCGAACCCGGCCGAAGCAAACCGCAACAGCAATCCATGGCGCAATACGGGCGTGCCGCAAAGCACGACCGCTTCGCTCAGCGCCAACCTCGGCTATGACGTGTCGAACGAGGTGCAACTGTATGGTTTCGGTACCTATGCGCACCGCAATGCCCGCTCGGCGCAGAATTTCCGCCTGCCCAATACCATTTTTAATAACAACAAAGGCTTGCTGGCCGTGTACCCGGATGGTTTTACGCCGTATGAAACGACGAGCGAAAACGATGTTGCGCTGACGGGCGGCATCAAGGGCGAGACGGCAGGCTGGAGCTGGGATATCAGCAGCACTTACGGACGCGACGATATCGATGTGGGTGTGGAAAACTCGGCCAATTACTCGCTGCCCTATCCGGGAGGCAAGACCGATTTTACGATCGGTAATCAGCGCTACAGCCGCTCGACCACGAATGCCGACGTGCGCCGCGCCGTGCCGCTGGGCTTGAGCGAGCCGGCGGACCTCAGTGCCGGTCTCGAGTATTCGCATGAAACGCAGCAGCGCAGCCCGGGAGAACCTGCCTCTTACCGGGGCAGCGGCTCGTCGGCGCTGGCCGGCTATCTGCCCGTCGATGCCTCGGACACGGCGCGCCACAGCCATGCGGCGTATATCGGCCTGGGCGCGAAACTGACGCCGCAATGGCTGCTCGACACGGCTCTGCGCGCCGAGAAATATTCCGATTTCGGCAGCAAGACGACGGGCCGCTTGTCCACCCGTTATGACGTGACGTCCACGGTCGCCGTGCGCGCTACCGTCAGCAACGGTTTCCATGCACCTAGCCTGGTGACGCAATCGTATTCGAACACGTCCGACCATGCGGGCGTGCCGTACACCCTGGCGCAGCCCAATTCCGCTGCCGCACGGGCCCTGGGTGCGCAAGCTTTAAAACCGGAAAAATCGACGAATCTGTCGGCCGGGCTGACCTTCAATCCCACGCCCACCCTGCGCCTGGCTGTCGACGCGTATCAAATCAAGGTCAGCGACCGCCTGGGCGTGTCGTCGAACATCGGCATCGACCGCAGCTCGGGCGTGGCGCTCGACGGCAGCGGCCGGCCGCTGACGGGGGCGCAAGCGAGCGTCATTGAAAACCTGCTGCGCTCGGCGAGGCTGACGGTAGGCAATGGCCTGGTGGCGCATTACTTTGCCAACGTGGGCGACACGCGCACGCGCGGCATCGACTTGACGGCCGAGGATGTCCTGCGCGTGGCTGATGGCAAGCTGCGCTGGACGGCGGCCGCGAATATCAATCATACGAGTCTGGTTGGCAAGGCGGAACTGCCGGCGGTGCTGCAAGGCTTGCCGAACATCGGCACCTTGAGCAAGTCGGCCGAGTACGACTTGCTGTACCGGGCGCCGCGCGACAAGGAGATCGTCACCCTGGCGTATGAAAAAGCCGGCTGGACATTCAACCTGCGCGAAACGCGCTACGGCAAGCTCAAGCGCCTGAACGCCATCACGGGCGGCGACTACCAGCTGAAGGCCGCCTTCGTGACGGATGTCAGCGTCGGCTACGACATCAGCAAGCGCATCAATGTGACGGTGGGCGCCAACAATGTCTTCGACCAGAAGCCCAGCCAGGTGCCGCGCGCAGCGCGCAGCGCCGCGAATCTGGCGCAGTACACGGGCGCCTACGACAATTCGGGACCATTGGGCGTATTGGGCGGTTACTACTACGCCCGCGCCACTGTTCACTTTTGATCTGCCTTCTCTATCTCCGTACTTATCATCAAGAACAGGAATTGACATGTCTGACAACACTCAACACGCGGCCATCGACCTGGAATGGGCCAATCTCCTCTCGCCGCAGCGTCGCACGGTCTTGCGCGGTGGCGGTCTGGTGGCGGCATTGGCCGCTTCCGGCTTGGCGGGCACCGCCCTGGCGCAGGATGGCGCAGTAAAACGCGCCAAACCTGCACCGGGCAAGAGCCCGTGGGGCGATCATACGGACAAGGCGCCCACGCCGCGCCCCGTCAGCGTGCGGCCCGGCGAGGAAACCTTGCCGTCGACACCGCGCGCCTACACGGATATCGAGAGCTATCACGCGCATATCTATTTTGACGAAGACAGTTACCAGAAAGCGGCGCTGATACGCAAGTGGGCGGCCGAGCGTTTCCAGATCGAGCTGGGCGACTGGAACCTGGAGCCGCGCGGCCCGCACGTGACGCCGTCGTTTTATTTTGGCTTTACCAATGATCTGCTGCCCGTGATCGTGCCGTGGCTGCAGCTGAACAGCCTGGGCCTGACGATACTGATCCACCCGAATACGGAAGATCCGCGCGCCGATCACCTGTATTACGCGCTGTGGGTAAACCGCTCGCAGCCTGTGAATGGCTATGCGATGAAGAAGCCGGGACCGGGCGAGCCGAGAGTCGAGCAGATATTTGTCAATACGCGTCCGACGGTGAAAATCGAGCGCGCATGAAAAAAAGCCACACCAGTGTGAACTGGGGTGGCTTTTTGATGGATATGCCGTGTATTAGCCGTGTTTTTGGATGAATTCGCCGATTTTCGGGCAAATGATCTCGCGCCAGCGGCGGCCCGAGAAGATGCCGTAATGGCCGCATTTCGGCGCCACGAAGTCTTGTTGCATCTCGGCAGGGATGCCGGAACACAAGTCATGCGCCGCCTGCGTCTGGCCGGCGCCGGAAATGTCGTCCAGTTCGCCTTCCACGGTGAACAGCGCCACATTCGTGATGTCTTGCGGACGCACCAGCTGGCCGCCCACTTTCCAGGTGCCCATCGGCAGGCTGAATTCCTGGAAAACCGTTTTAATGGTTTCCAGGTAGTACTCGGCCGGCATGTCCAGTACGGCGTTATACTCGTTGTAGAACTGGCGGTGGCCTTCCGCCGGCTCGTCGTCGCCCGTCACCAGGTGCATGTAGAACTCGCGGTGGCTTTGCGCGTGGCGGCCCGGGTTCATGGCGATGAAGCCGGCATGCTGCAGGAAGCCCGGATACACCTTGCGGCCAAAGCCCGGATAGTTCGGCGGCACCGCGTAGATCACGGTGTTTTCAAACCATGAGAATTTCTTTTCCGTCGCCAGGTTGTTCACTTGCGTGGGCGAGCGGCGCGGGTCGATCGGGCCGCCCATCATCGTCATGGTTTTCGGCATGTGCGGATCTTTGGCTGTCGCCATCAGCGAGATGGCGGCCAGCACGGGCACGGTCGGTTGACAGACGGAAATAACGTGCAAGTCAGGCGCCAGCAGGCGGATGAATTCCTGCACATAATAAATGTAGTCGTCCAGGTGGAACGGGCCTTCCGTCAGCGGTACCATGCGCGCGTCCGTCCAGTCGGTGATGTAGACATCGTGCTCGGCCAGCAAGCCGCGCACGGTATCGCGCAGCAGGGTCGAGTGGTGACCGGACAGGGGGGCAACCAGCAAAACTTTGGGCTGTTGCAAGCCAGTGGCTTCTTTTTTGAAGTGAATCAGGCGGCAAAACGGTTTTGTCACGACAACGTGTTCGCGGATGTCGACGCTCTCGCCTTGGACGAGAACGGATTGGATGTCGAATTGTGGTTTTTCGTAGTCTTTGCCAAGGCGGTACATCAGCTCGTAGCCGGCTGCGATGCGTTGCGAAAACGGGGTGTGGGCCAGTGGAGAAACCGGGTTGGTAAATAACTTGGAGGACATGTCTGCCCATTGCATCACCGGAGTGAGGAAAGAGCGTTGCAGTTCGTGCAGTTGGTAAAGCATATAGAGTCCTTGTTTAATTCCAAGCGCCAATATCGGCTCAAATATCATAATCCAATTCTACGATATTTGTTGAGGACAAAATGTGCTTTACCGCGCACAGGTCCACAGTTTGCGCTTTGGTGTGACAGGGCGCCACACTTGCGTGGATAGAGCTGCAACGATGCTTTAAAAGCAAAAAAAGCAGCGTTTCCGCTGCTTTTCGTCTGTTTTTTCGCCGCCCCGCCCCTGCGGAGAAGAGTCTCTCCGCCAGAACGGCCGCGGCAAGTGCCGTGCGCTTAGCGCACCAGCATGTCGAGCTTGTCCTTGACGTCCTTGAATTGCTCGGCTTCCGGCAAGGCAGCCTTCGTCTTGGTGATCGAAGGCCAGTTACGGGCCAGATCGACGTTGATCTTGATGAAGGCTTGCTGGTCGCCCGGCACGTCTTCTTCCGCGAAAATCGCGTTCACCGGGCACTCTGCCACGCAGACTGCGCAGTCAATACATTCGTCCGGATCGATTGCCAGGAAGTTCGGGCCTTCCCGGAAACAATCTACCGGGCAGACATCGACGCAGTCGGTATAGCGACAGGCGATGCAGGATTCGGTGACAACGTGGGTCATAACAGTCCTATCAATTTGGGGGAGGTGCTGTAGCGCCTGCAGGAAACTCGGCGGCGCATACTAAAGCAAAGCATTGTATTTTAAGGCAATTCGCTATTTCTCACAAATCCCGCTTATATACAATACATATAAGCAAATTCATTTTTTGACAGTGCCGTTGCCGCGCAGAGCGGGTAATTCAGCGACTATCCGGGACGTTGCCATAAAGAACGCGGCAAGAAAGCGACAGTCACCCGATGCGGCAGGGTGCAGGGTGGGCGATGTGCTGGCTTGCCGTGTGGTGTTTTTGTTTTACTCAAATCAAGACCGGCACAAAATAAGCGCCGGAACAATCAGGCCAAGTGCCGGAACATTCAGGCGCTGGCGCGTATCTGCGTCAGTAACTGTTGCCAACGTGCATTTTCAGCACTGCCATCCTCGGCAAATGTGATGGTGCGGCGCGCGGTGGGTGCGTCAACGGTGATCTGCCATTGGGGGATATCGGCACCCACCTGCTCGCTCGTCGCCTGCGAGTGCGTGAAAAAGCCGCTGCTGGCCAATGCCGCTTCCAGTCCGGGGCCGGCCGGATGGGCTTGCGTATCGATGTCGTACTGTTCGCTCAGGCCGGCAAAGCCGCCGCTGCTGCGGGCTGAAATTTTCATGCTGCTCCTTCTGGTGGGCTGTGGTGGGGACGTGGTGCGGCATGTCATCGCCTGCTGCCGACTATTGACTGGCTTGCGGCGTATGGCATTTATCGGGGCGCGTAGCTGCGGCACCAGGCCGCCAGCGCTTCGCGCTCCGCTTCCAGCAAGTGGTCCGATTCGCTGTATTCCGCATGGTTCATGGTACCGCAGCAGGCGCGCCTGTCTTGCACGGCACCCTCGTCATCGACGATGCCTGCGGCAAAGGTCATTTGCCCATCTTCCGTCATGGCATTGTTCTTGAGCACTTCGCGCACGGTAAAGCTGTTGCGGATGAAGTCCAGGTAGGCGGTATAGCCGTCGGCCTGCGCCAGGGTCAGCATCTGGCCGGCCACGTCGGCATACGTGGCCGCATGGTCGGGAGACGCCACCAGGGCGCGCAAGACCAGGCTGCGCAGGTAGTCGCCGCAGCGGTGCAGCACGGCAGCGTCGTCTTCCAGCTGGGGCTGGCGTTCATGGGCAAAGATGTCGGCCAGGATGTCGTAGATGGCGCCTGTAAACACTTGCGAGATGGCGTGCACTTCCGTGCCTGCCTCCGACAATTTGATGTCATTGTCGGCATTGCGCAAACCGTTAGGCCGGCCCAGCGCCAGACCGAATTGTTCCGCCAGGTCGGCCAGGAAGGTTTTGTCGTGCAGATCGGACTTGGTTTGCGCGATCACGGCTTCGACCTGGTCCAGCTGCGACAGGGCCAGGAAGATGGCCGTCAGATCGCCGAACGATTCGTGCAAGCCGCCCGTCTGCGGCGGATTATTGTTGAGCAGCCAATTCGGTTTGAGGCCATCGAGGATGGCATGCCCAGTTTCATGCGAGACGATGTCGAGCGAACGGCAGGTATAGACGCGCTCGGTGGCGCCGCTGGGAATGAAATCGCCGAACTTGAGGGCCTTGTCGCTGCGGCTGTAGTACGCATTCATGACATTGGGCAAGCCGTGCGGAAACACGCGCAGCGGGGCCGTATTGCTGGCGCTATTCCATTGCCAGGGCAGGGGCGAGGCCGTGCCGTTGCTGGCCAGCGCGCGCTGGTACATGGTGAGCGTCATGCGCACGATGGCAAACGTGTGCACGGCGTCGAACTGGTCGGTATTGGGCGAGACGATGAAGTCGCCAAAGGCGTTCGGGCTGACCTGGGCGATGCCCGGCTCGCCAAAGGTGATGCGTGCATCGCGCGGGCCTTGCAGGGTCAGGCCCGCGAGGAAGGTCTTGCGCGTGCCCAGCTCGCTCACGGACGGGTCCTGCTTCCAGATCAGCACGCGCGAACCGACCGGCACGGCTTCGAGCTTGCGGGTGGTGGGGTCGAGCACGCGGGGCGGACCCGGCTGCAAGGTCAGCTGTGCATTCTTGCGGTGCTGGCGGTAGGGCGCCGATGGGGTGGGGACATAGCCGACGGGCAGGGACACGCATTTGGTCAGCACGGCTTCGACCGGCACGATGACTTTCTGGTCCATGGTAGCTCTCCAAGACACTCGCAACTGGAACTGAGATAGTCGGCCCGCTTCGGTGGTTTCGGTTTGATGCGGCGCAAGTGCGGCGCAGGAAAGCGCGGTTTTTTCCGCGTGCCGGCGCCACCGATGGCCGCGGCTGCCGCATGGCGGCTGGTATGATGCTGGCCGTATTGCTCCCGTTTTTATAATAAAAGGATCGTTTGATGGCGGATATAAATATAGTTCAGCAACATAAGCTGACAGCAGAAAAGGCGCGCCAAGCGGCGCAGCAAGTGGCCGACAAGCTGGCCCAGGAATATGACCTGGCGTGCGCCTGGGATGGCGACGTGCTGCGTTTCGAGCGCAGCGGCGTCGACGGATCGCTGACCCTGGAAAAAGAGCAGGCGCAACTGCAAATCAAGCTGGGTTTCATGCTGAGCGCCTTCGCCTCCACGATTGAAGGCAAGATTGCCGAGAAGATGCGCAAGGTATTTACCGAGCCGGCTTGACGGCTTTGCACCGCTTGTCTGGCGCCCGGTTTGGTGCTAGGGAGCGTGTCGCAGCGATGGGCGAAAAGACGATGAAAACAAGTCTCTTTTCGCCTTTTTTACGTCTGACTGTACGCTGGCGAACATTGCTAGCACATTTCTATTTGGAAAGCCATTGGACTTTGGTGGCTTTTTGCGTTATACTTGAGTCATATTTACAACAGCTACACCGCGTTTCACCTTCTGCTTCGCAGTACTCCCCACTCGCTGAGTGGTGAATAATTCTTCGGGTTTTACACCCGCATCCAGTTAAAAGTAGCTTGGTCGATTTTTTTTTCGGTCAAATACATTTGGTGCCATGTATTTGCATGGCGCTAGCGTTGTTAAAAGTCCTGAACCACAGCCTCTTTTAGCACGCACACGGCACCCCGGCACCGGCCTTGGCCATCCGCTGGTCACACGCGTGTCACCCCCTGTTTCCTGTCGCTCCCGTGCGCTTTTTGCGCCGTGGCGTAGCCGACGCAACAGGGTTTGCTGATTCCCGCCGCAAGCTAGCAGCTTGCTGGGTTTCATTCCATTCGTCAAATCGAGGGAGAACCACATCGTGGCAAAACAAATCATTATCGACCATGTGTTCAAAGTGTTCGGCGACAAGCCAGAAGAAGCACTTGAACTCGTCCACCAAGGCGCCAGCAAGCAGGATATCCTGGCCAAGACGGACTGCACCATCGGCGTTTTCGACGCCACCTTTACCATTGAAGCGGGCGAGATCTTCGTCATCATGGGCCTGTCCGGTTCGGGCAAGTCGACCCTGGTGCGCATGCTGAACCGCCTGATCGAGCCGACCGCCGGCCGCATCCTGATCGACGGCAACGACATCAATACCTTGCCGGACGCCCAGCTGCGCGCCCTGCGCCGCAAGGACATCAGCATGGTGTTCCAGTCGTTCGCGCTGCTGCCGCAAATTACCGTGCTCGACAACACTGCCTTCGGCATGGAACTGGCCGGCATGCCAAAAGCTGAGCGCCATGCGCTGGCCCAGCAAGCGCTGGAGCAAGTGGGCCTGGACGGCTACGGCGCCAGCTATCCCGACGAATTGTCGGGCGGCATGCAGCAGCGCGTGGGCCTGGCCCGTGCATTGGCTTGCGATCCATCGATTTTGCTGATGGATGAAGCATTTTCCGCGCTCGATCCGATTATTCGTACGGAAATGCAATCGGAACTGCTGCGCTTGCAGCAAATCAAGCGCCGCACCATCGTCTTCATTTCGCATGACCTCGACGAAGCCATGCGCATCGGCGACCGCGTCGCCATCATGAAAGACGGCCACGTGGTGCAAGTGGGCACGCCGGAAGAGATTTTGCGCAAGCCTGCCAATGATTACGTGCGCAATTTCGTGCGCGGCGTGGATGCGGCGGCCGTGTTCAAGGCCAGCGATATCGCCCGCAAGAGCCAGATCGTCGTGTCCGAGTCGCCGAGCCGCGGCTCGCGCGCCGCGCTGTCGATGCTGGAAGAGCAGGATCGCGCGTTTGCCTATGTCGTCAATCCGCAGCGCAAGTTCCTCGGCGTCGTCTCGGCCGATTCGCTGCGCAGTGCGCTCGACGGCCATGTGGGACCGCTGGGCCTGGCGCATGCCTATCTGCCCGACGTGCAGACCATCAATGCAGATGAGCCAGTCGCCGGCCTGTTCGGCCAGGTGGCGCAACTGCCTTACGCCGTCCCTGTGGTGGCCAATGACGGCAGCTTCCGCGGCGCCATCAGCAAGACGACCTTGCTGAAGTTCCTCGACCGCGACACGCCAGCCATAGCCGAACAACAACAGAAAGGACAAGCATGAACCCAAGCACCGTTTCCACAGTAGAACCTGTTGTTGAACAGGCCGCCCAAATCAATCCCTGGGCGCTGACGCCGCCCACCGACGCCAGCACCGCCTGGCTGGACGCCGCCGCGCCTGCCGTGCAGCCGGAACATGCGAGCGGCTTTCACCTGACACAGATCTTCGACGGCTCGCTGCCGCTGGAAAGCTGGATCAACCAGGGCCTGGGCTGGGTCGTCGCGCATTTCCGTCCCTTCTTCCAGGCCGTGCGCGCACCGATCGACAGCGTGCTGTCCGGCGTGGAAGGCGTGCTGCTGGCGGCCCCGTCGCTGACGGTGATCGCCATCATCGGCTTGCTGGCGTGGCAATTTACCAGCCGTACCCTGGCCATCGGCACCGTGCTGGCGCTGCTGGTGGTGTCGATGCTGGGCATCTGGCCGGAAGCCATGACCACCCTGTCGCTGGTATTGACGTCGCTGGCTTTCTGTCTGGCCATCGGCTTGCCGCTGGGTATTTTCCTTGCCAGCAGCGACCGCGCGCAGAATATCCTGCGTCCCCTGCTGGACGCCATGCAGACGACGCCTGCCTTCGTCTACCTGGTGCCCGTGGTGATGCTGTTTGGTATCGGTAATGCGCCAGGCGTGATCGTGACGATCATCTTTGCCCTGCCGCCGCTGGTGCGTTTGACCAACCTCGGTATCCGCCAGGTGCGTCCCGACCTGATCGAAGCGGCCCGCGCCTATGGCGCCTCGCCGTGGCAGCTGCTGACCCGCGTGCAATTTCCGCTGGCCATGCCGTCCATCATGGCCGGTATCAACCAGTCGCTGATGCTGTCGCTGTCGATGGTCGTGATCGCCTCGATGATCGCCGTGGGTGGCCTGGGCCAGATGGTATTGCGCGGCATTGGCCGCCTGGACATGGGCCTGGCAACCGTGGGTGGCCTGGGCATCGTGCTGCTGGCCATCACCCTGGACCGATTGACGCAAGCGATGGGCCAGCCACGCCGTGGCGTGCGCCATTGGTACCAGACGGGTCCTGCCGGTTTCGTGCTGCGCCTGGTGCGCGGCAACACGGACAAAAATAATGTTGAACAGCAAGCAACGCTGGCCAACGCACAATAAGAAAGGATTTACATGCATCAAATCGCACATTTTAAAGAGACGCAAAAATCGCAACGCAAGTTCCAGCTGTTTTCCGCCCTGGCGATCGCCGCCCTGGCCCTGACCACCAGCCTGGCCATGGCGCAGACGCCGGCCGTGGCCGCCGATGTGCTGCCCGGCAAGGGCGTCAAGGTGCAGCCGCTGCAAAGCTCGATCGCGGAAGAAACCTTCCAGACCATGCTGGTCGACAAGGCCCTGGAAAAGCTGGGCTACGAAGTGCAGCCGATCAAGGAAGTGGAGTATCCGACCGCGCATATCGCCATCGCCAACGGCGACGCCACCTTCATGGCCGTGCACTGGGATCCGATGCACAAGGATTTCTATAACAATGCGGGCGGCGACGCCAAGCTGTTGCGCACGGGCCAATACGCCGGTCCTGCCGCACAAGGTTATCTGATCGACAAGGCGACGGCCGAGAAGTACAACATCACGAATATCGACCAGTTGCGCGACCCCACCCTGGCCAAGCTGTTCGACCACGATGGCGACGGCAAGGCCGACTTGACGGGCTGCAACCCCGGCTGGGGCTGCGAAGCGCTGATCGAGAACCACATGGATGCGTATAAATTGCGCGAGACGGTGACGCACGTGCAGGGCAGCTATGCGGCCCTGATCGCCGATACCCTGGGCCGCTACAAGCGTGGCGAGTCCATCCTGTATTACACGTGGACGCCGTACTGGGTCAGTGGCGTGCTGGTGCCGGGCAAGGACGTGGTCTGGCTGAAAGTGCCATTCTCGGCCAATCCGGACAAGGTGAATACCCGCCTCGACGATGGCAGCGACTACGGTTTTGCCGTCAACACGGCGCGTATCGTGTCGAACAAGGCCTGGGCGGAGAAAAATCCCGCCGCGGCCAAGCTGTTCGAAGTGATGCAATTGCCCGTGGCGGACATCAATGCGCAGAACGAGCGCATGCGCCGCGGCGAAAACACGCAGGCCGATATCGCCCGCCATACGGCTGGCTGGATCAAGTTCCACCAGCAAAAATTTGATGGCTGGATCGCGCAAGCGCTGGCGGCGGCAAAGAAGTAAGTTTCAGCGCTACCCGGCATTGAAAGAAGTGGCTACCGATTCGGTAGCCACTTTTGCGTTAACGGCCTGTTTTGGTGGTTTTTGGTGAGTTTTTAGGCCCTTTCTGCCAGTTTCAGGTGCAAAATGGGGAAAGGCTTGCCGAACGGGTCGCATTCCGAGCGATTTTCCACGATAAAGCCCAGGTGGCGGTAAAAACCGTGCGCTTGCGCGTTGTGCTCGTTGACGTCGACGGCTGTGGCTCCCAGGGCCGCGATGGCGTGACGGACCAGGGTGCGGCCGGCGCCGCTGCCCCGGTGATCCGGATGGACGAACAGCATCTCGATCTTGGCGTGCTCGACGCACAGGAAGGCCTGAGCGACGCCGTCATCGGCGCGCAGCACGTGCAGCAGGCGTGCGGCCGTCACCCTGGCCAGCTCATCGCGGACGAAGGGCATCAGGAAGGCGATATCGCTATCGGCGAGGAAATCATGGGTGGCGCGGACGGACAGGTGCCAGACGTCGAACAAACGGGGCAGGTCGGCGGCATGCGCCAGGGAAACTGGGGAAAGCGGGGATGGTGTCATGCAGAAATTATACTGCCCCGGCAGGCGTCGGGGCAGGGATACATCAGTCCTTCAAGTCTTCGATCAGATCGATGTATTGCTGTTGCGCCTCTTCCTTCGAGGTGCCGGCCAGGGCCGCCCAGGCGTCGAACTTGGCGCGGTTGACGAAGTCGGTCATGCCAGGACGCTCGCCCGTGGCGTCGCCGCTCGAGGCTTGCTTGAACAAGGCATAGATTTTCAACAAGGTCATATTGTCCGGACGCTCGGACAGGGTCTTGGAATCGAGCTGCGCTTGTTCGAATTGCTCTTGTAAACTCATGATGGCTCCTGTGTGCTGATGGAATCGCTGGAAAAGTGCGGCAGGCCCGGCGGAGTGGCCACCGTGCGTGCTGCAGTGCCTGACATCATAGTGAAAAAAGCGTGCCGTGCATTAGAGGACACACTCAAAACAAAAACGCCGCCGCTGCGTGAACAGGGGCGGCGCCTGGTACAGTCGCTTGCGCGCTGCGGAGTCTGTTCTTATACGCCCAGCAGTTCGACGTCGAAAATCAGGGTGGCGTTCGGTGGAATCACGCCGCCGGCGCCGCGTGCGCCATAGCCCAGTGCCGCAGGGATGATCAGCTGGCGCTTGCCGCCCACTTTCATGCCTTGCACGCCTTCGTCCCAGCCTTGAATGACGCGGCCGGCGCCCAGCGGGAATTCGAATGGGTCGTTGCGGTCCTTGCTCGAGTCAAATTTCGCGCCGGCGCTGCCGTCGTCGTTTTGCAGCCAGCCCGTGTAATGCACGACAACATTGTTGCCAGCTTGCGCTTCAGCGCCTTCGCCAACGGTGGTATCGATGTATTGCAGGCCGGAAGCGGTAGTGGTGGTGGTCATGATAATCCTTGTGTAGGCGATGAAAGCTTCAGATTGTAGAGCAATGAGTTGCAAAGCGCCATTCCAGGCCCGGCGCAGGGAAAAACCAGAAATTACGACGATGTGTGGCTGCCGGTCGCATTTAAGGGGGGATTTAACACAATAAATACAGTGTTCCACGTAAAATGCATGTTTTGTATTTAACAGTGATTTTTGCCATGTTCCGCAGTCTATGCCGCCTTGTTTTTTCCTCGCTGTGCCTGGTTTCCGCAATATCGACGGCGCAAGCCGAAGTGGTGGTGGTGCTCAATTCCCGTGATGCTACGGTGCAACTGCTGGACCAGAAAACCTATGCTCCCCTGTCTACCTTTGCCGTCGGCAAGGAACCGCACCATCTGATGGAAACGCCGGATGGCAAGTCGCTGATCGTCGCCAGTTCCGTCGGCAACGAGCTGATTTTCCTCGACCCTGTCTCGGGCCAGATCCAGCGCCGCATCAGCAATATCCTCGATCCTTACCAGATCGGCTTTTCGCCGGACCAGAAGTGGTTCATTTCGAATTCGCTGCGCCTGGACCGCATCGACCTGTACCGCTACGACGGCAAGAACCTGACCCTGGCCAAGCGCATCCCGCTGCCGAAGTTGCCCAGCCACATGGCGTTCACGGCTGACAGCACCATGGCTTTCATCACGCAGCAGGGCAGCAACCAAGTCAGCGCCATCGATCTGGCCACGCAAACCGTGAAATGGACCATGCCCGTCGGCCCGGCGCCAGCCGGCATCACCATGACGCCCGATGGCAAGCATTTGCTGGTCGGCATCATGGGCAGCGATTACGTGGAAGTGATCGACTGGCGCACGCAAAAGACCGTCAAGCGCATCAAGGCGGGCGCCGGCACGCATAATTTCCGTGCGCTGGGGGATAACCGCATGACGTTCGTCTCGAACCGCGTGTCGAACACGATCAACATCATCGACCAGAAAACCCTGGAAAACGTGGGCACCATCAATGTGCCGGGCGGCCCGGACTGCATGGAAATCACGCCCGATGGCAAGACCATGTGGGTGACCCTGCGCTGGATCAAGAAAGTGGCCGTGATCGACCTGACGACGCGCAAGGTCATCAAGACCATACCGGTGGGCCGCTCGCCCCATGGCGTGTATTTCGCCACCCACTCGCCGCGCATGTGATGGCGGGTGTGCTGATGAAACGTCTGATTCCCGCGTGCCACGTGCCCGCCATGCTGTTGTGCGCCAGCGCCATGCTGTCGCCCGCGCAGGCCGCCGTATCTGTTGTCCCAGCTGCATCTCCAGCGCCGGCCGCCTGCAAGGGCACCATCTACATGACCTTCGACACGGGCAGCCAGTCGCAAGCGCAACTGATCGCCGACGTGCTGAATCAACGCCATGTGAAGGCAACCTTCTTCCTCGCCAATGAAAAGACCACGCGCGGCGATTATTCGCTCGATGCCTCGTGGGCGCCGTACTGGAAAGCCCGCGTGGCTGAAGGCCATGCGTTTGGTACGCATACGTTTGACCATGTGTACTGGAAGAAGGATCTGGCCAACGGTTTGATCCAGGTCAAGCCTCAGTTTGGAAAGGATGGCGGCAAGCTGGCGTCGTTCACGGATAAACAGTTCTGCGAGGAATTGCGCCGCGTCGATACGCGCTTCCAGGAATTGACCGGGCACAAGCTCGACCCATTCTGGCGTGCGCCGGGCGGTTACACGTCGCCGCGCACCCTGGCCGCCGGCAGCGCCTGCGGCTACCAGCATGCGGGCTGGGCGCCGGCGGGGTATTCCGGCGATGAGTTGCCCAGCGATAAGTATCCGAACGCCATGTTGCTGAAAAAAGCGCTGGCGAACTTGCGCAGCGGCGATATTTTCATTTCGCATATGGGCATCTGGTCGCGCAAGGATGCGTGGGCACCCGCCAACCTGGACGCCTTGATTTCCGGCTTGCAAGACAAAGGGTTCTGCTTTGCTACCCTGCGCGAGCATCCTGCCTACGCGCAGAAGAAGGGCCAGCCATGATCGCCGCCGACATCCTCGGCCACGTCACTCCCGTCATCGACGCCGTCGTCGATGCCTTTGGCGTGGCGCAAGGCTGGCTGTTCCAGACCATCGTGAATCCCCTCGTG
This sequence comes from Janthinobacterium sp. PLB04, assembly GCF_021165895.1. Lineage (NCBI taxonomy): Bacteria > Pseudomonadati > Pseudomonadota > Betaproteobacteria > Burkholderiales > Oxalobacteraceae > Janthinobacterium > Janthinobacterium sp. PLB04. The sequence goes on from NZ_CP088968.1 coordinate 1,485,386, forward strand.
TATCACCTGGGCTTTGGCGAATTCACGGAAGAAGCGTTCGAGGGCACGGAGTGGCTGCTGATCGGCCTGTGCGAACTGGTGCTGCTGTTTCTCGTGCTGCGCCCGCTTGAAGCCTTGATCCCCGCGCAAAAGATCACCGATCCGCGCGCCCGCTGGAACGATTTCATCTACACCGTGCTGCACCGCATCGGCCTGTTTTCTGTCGTGGTCTTTTTCACGCTCGATCCGCTGATGGATGCATTGGCGGGCGCCTTGCGTTTCGACAATATTCATCCCCTGAACCTGGAATCGCTGTTGCCCGGCATCAGTCCCTTGCTCAGTTTTATCATTTATTTTGTGATACTGGACTTCGTCGACTATTGCTACCACCGGGCCTCGCACCATTTCGGCTGGTGGTGGGGCTTGCACAGCCTGCATCACAGCCAGCAAAACATGAACTTGTGGAGCGATGACCGCAACCATCTGCTCGATGACTTCCTGCGCGACGTGGTGATGGCGCTGGTGGCGCTCGGTATCGGCGTGCCGCCAGGCCAGTATGTGCTGCTGGTGTCGATTTCGCGCATTCTGCAAAGCTTGCAGCATGCAAATGTGAGGATACACTTCGGCCGTATCGGCGAGCGGCTGCTGATCTCGCCCCGTTTTCACCGCACGCATCACGCGATCGGCGTGGGGCACGAGTCGAAAGGCAAGGGCAGCATGGGCGGTTGCAACTTCGGCGTGGTCTTGCCGATTTGGGATATGCTGCTGGGCACCGCGAATTTCTCGGCCGGCTATGCGCGCACGGGCGTGCGCGACCAGCTGGCCCGTATCGATAGCAAGGGCATGGGCCGGCCGGGGCGCAGCTATGGCCACGGCTTCTGGCAACAGCAATGGCTGGGCCTGCGCCGCATGGTGGAATTTGCAAGAATCAAACGAAAAGGACGCCGTTGATGCGTAATGTGTTGAATTCGTATGGCCGTGCTTTCCTGTCGCAATTGCATGGCAGGATATTGCTGCTGAGCGTGGCGCCGTTCATCCTGTCGCTGATCTTGTGGGGCGGACTGCTGTATGTGGGCTTGCAGCCGCTGATCGACAGCCTGCATGCGCTGTTTACGCAGTACGATTTCTTCCGCACCAGCGGGCAGGTGCTGTCCACCTTTGGCCTGGGCGTGCTGAAGGCCGTGATCGTGCCCCTGATCGCCATGTTCATGCTGCTGCCGCTGATGATCCTGACGGCGCTGATCTTCATGGGCCTGTTCGCCATGCCGGCCATCGGCCGCCATATCGGCGGTCGGCACTTTCCTGAGCTGGAAAAGAAACATGGTGGCAGCCTGCTGGGCAGCGTGGGGACGTCCCTGGCCACCTTTTTGCTGTTCATCATCGCTTGGGTCATCATGCTGCCCCTGTACGCGTTTCCGCCGGCCGCGCTGGCGGGGCAAGCCGTGCTGTGGGGCTGGCTGACCTACCGCGTGATGGCGTATGACGCCATGGCCGACTACGCCAGCGCGGAAGAGCGCCACGCCATCATGCGCACGCAGCGCTGGCCCCTGCTGGCCATCGGCATGGTGTCCGGCGCGGCCGGCGCCGTGCCGGGCCTGCTGTGGATGGGCGGCGTGATGTCGGTGGTGTTCTTCCCCTTCCTGGCGGCGTTCGCCATCTGGCTGTACGTACTGATCTTTATCTTCACGGGCCTGTGGTTCCAGTATTACTGCCTGGAAGCATTGTCGCGTTTGCGGGGCGTACGCGGCATGACCGACGTGGCGCCGGCGGACGCCTGAGTATTTTTATCGAATTCTACGAGGGAGCTTCATGGCTATCGGATTGATCATCATCGGCGACGAAATCCTGTCGGGCAAGCGCACGGACCAGCATTTCCCGAAAGTAGTGAGCATGCTCAAGGCACGGGGCTTGCAGCTGAGCTGGGCGGAATACGTGGGCGACGAGCCGGCGCGCCTGGTTGCCTTGCTCAAGCGCAGCTTTGCCAGCGGCGACATCGTCTTCAGCTTTGGCGGCATCGGCGCCACGCCGGATGACCATACGCGCCAGGCAGCGGCCGATGCGCTGGGCTTGCCGCTGGTGCTGCATCCGCAGGGCAAGGTCAATATCCAGCAGCGCATCACGGAAATGGGCCTAGAGGCGGGCGTGCCGGCCGATCTGAACTCGCCGGAAAACCTGCACCGCCTGAAAATGGCGGAATTTGTCGAAGGCGCCGAGCTGATTCCGAATCCGTACAACAAGATTGCCGGCTTTGCCATACGCGAACATTATTTCGTGCCGGGCTTTCCCGTCATGTCCTGGCCCATGATCGAATGGGTGCTCAACACGCATTATGCGCACCTGTTCAACCAGGTGCCGCACGCGGAACACGCCCTGCTCGTGTATGAAACGGCCGAATCCCTGCTGACGCCGCTGATGGTGCGCCTGGAAACAGATTTTCCGCTGATTAAGGTGTTCAGCCTGCCCAGCGTGGGCGATGCGCAGACGCGCCGGCATATCGAACTGGGTGTCAAGGGCGAGCCCGCGCAGGCAGAGGCCGCCTTCGCGCAGATGTGCGCCGCGCTCGATACCTTGCAAGCGGAATACACCACCATCTGACATGCAGCCAGCCCGGCGCCGGCGGCTTTTTCGTCGGCGTCCAGCCCGCCTTGCATCTATGTACGCAAGCGTACATTCCAAGACGTTGTTTTTTTGCGAAAATCTTCAATGAAGCAAGATTTTTGTGTGCGCTCGTCAGTCGTTCCCATGCCGATGTGGTGGAATGGTGAACAGGAGCCTGGCGTGTCAAACGCGGGGTTGCCTGCCTGTGCAGTAGCGTGTTTTTTTGATTCACCGGTATGGACATCATGTTAAGCAAGCTTTGTCGTGACCGGCCCTGGCCGGCCCTGGTCTTATCCCGCGCGGAGCGGTATCGCTACCGCATTTCCCGCGCCGTCCAAACCCAACCTTACCCCAGCATCCCATGAAAGACACAGGCGTCAATCTGGCCGCGCAAGAGCGGCCCCCCTCTGATCCACTCTCCGACACGGGCGCCGAGGCGCCGCCGCCGGCGCGCCCGCCGAAGAAGCGCCGTTCGCGCATCTGGCCCATCTTTGCCATCATCGTGCTGGCGCTGATCGCCGGCGCGGCGTGGTTCGTCATGCGCGAAGTGCGCACCTCGGCCCTGCAGGCGGAGTTTTTCACGCGCCTGGACCGCCAGCTGGCGTTCAAGGTCGAGCCTGGCCCGGCACCGGCGGGCGCCATCCGCTATCCGCAGCACGGGCCGTATGACGAGCGGCTCGGCTATGCCAGCTTGCCGGATTTTATTAGCAAGCTCAATGCGCGCGACTATGAAGTGACGGCGCAGGCGCGCATGTCGCCGAAAATGGTGCAACTGGTCGACCGGGGCATCTTTGCCACGTATCACGAGAAAAACCGCGCCGGACTGACCATCCTCGATTGCCGCGCCGCGCCCCTGTTCGCGGCCAGCTATCCCGAGCGCATGTTCGACGGCTTCGCCGAAGCGCCGCCCGCGCTCGTGCAAAGCCTGCTGTTCATCGAAAACCGCGAATTGCTCGACCCGGGCACGCCCGAGCGCAATCCCGCCGTGGAATGGGACCGCCTGAGCAAGGCTGTCCTCGACAAGGCGCTGAACCTGTTCGGCGGCCACCGCAGTGGCGGCGGCAGCACTCTGGCTACCCAAATTGAAAAATACCGGCATTCGGAAGACGGCCGCACCAGTTCCATGCAGGACAAGTTGCTGCAGATGATTTCGGCCAGCCTGCGCTCGTACCAGGATGGCGAAAACACCATGGAAGCGCGGCGCAAGATCGTCGTCAATTACCTCAATACCGTGCCGCTGTCGGCAAAGAGCGGTTTTGGCGAAGTCAACGGCATTGGCGACGGCATGTGGGTCTGGTATGGCAGGCCATTTGCCGAAGTGAAGACTTTGCTCAAGGGTAATATGGACCAGCCGGGCAGCGCGCTGGCCTACAAGCAGGCGCTGAGCCTCTTGATCGCGCAGCGCCGTCCATCACATTACCTGGTGGCCGGCGGCGCCGACCTGGAAGAATTGACCAACAGCCATCTGCGCCTGCTGGCGCAAGCGGGCGTGATTTCACCGCAGCTGCGCAATGCGGCCATCGCCGAGAAGCTGCGTCCGTCGACGGCGTCCGGCGTGCAATCGGAAGCATCGACCTCGTTCGTCACGCGCAAGGCCTCGAATGCCGTGCGCAATCACCTGGCCAGCATGCTGGGCGACCCGCGCTTGTACAACCTCGACCGCCTCGACCTGAAAGTGGTCAGCACGCTCGACGCGCAGGCGCAAAACGCCGTCACCAAGGTCTTGCGCGAATTGCGCGATCCGGAGGTGGCGAAAGCTGCCGGCCTGACGGGCAAGGGCATGCTGGGCAATGGCGACCCGGCCAACGTGGTCTACAGCTTTACCCTGCTGCAAAAGGGCGATCAAGCCAACTTGCTGCGCGTGCAGACGGATAACTACGACCAGCCGCTCGACATCAACGAAGGCGCCAAGCTGGACCTCGGTTCCACGGCCAAGCTGCGCACCCTGGTCACCTACCTGGACATCATCGACCAGTTGCACCAGCGCTACAGCGGCATGGGCGCCGCCGAGCTGAATAAGATCGCCGTCGATCCCAAGGACATGCTGTCGCAGTGGGCGATTGCCTATCTGAAACCGTTGGCACTCGGCGAGGCGCGCAACCTGCCGGCCATGCTGGCGGCCGCCATGGAACGCAAATATTCGGGCAACCCGGGCGAAGGCTTCTTCACGGGCGGCGGCTTGCACCATTTCGGCAACTTCTCCAAGCTCGACGACAGCCGCATCATGACCTTGCAGCAGGCGCTGCGCCAGTCGACCAACCTGGTGTTCGTGCGCCTGATGCGCGACGTGGCCCGCTATTACATGTTTTCGCGTCCCGATTCCTCGGCCTCGCTGCTGGCGGATGCGGATGATCCGCGCCGGGCCCAGTACCTGAGCCGTTTTGCCGACAAGGAAGGGCGTGAATTTCTGCACCGCTTCTATCAGAAATACCGCGGCAAGAGCGTTGACGAGCAGGAAAAGATTTTGTTGGCCAGCATCCGCCCGACCCCCGTGCGCCTGGCGAATATCTTCCGCACCGTGAATCCGAAGGGGACCGTGGCGGAATTCGGCGATTTCCTCAATGCCAACTTGACGTCGCAAAACGAAGTACCGCCCGAGCGCGTCGCCAAGATGTACCAGCAGTACGCGATGGAAAACTGGTCGCTGGCCGACCGTGGCTACCTGGCCAATGTGCATCCGCTGGAACTGTGGATGGTGGCGTATCTGCGCCAGCACGAAGGTTCCACCCTGTCGCAGATGGTGGCGGCCAGCGAGAAGGAACGCCAGGAAGTCTATAAATGGCTGTTCAATACGCACCGCAAGCATGCGCAGGACCGCCGCATCGCCAACTTGCTGGAAGTGGAAGGGTTCCTGGAAATCCACCGCCAGTGGAAGAAGATGGGCTATCCATTCGACTCGCTCGTGCCGTCATACGCGACGACCCTGGGTGCATCGGCCGACCGTCCCGCCGCACTGGCCGAGTTGATGGGCATCATCATCAACGATGGCGTGCGTAAACCGAGCGTGCGCATCGATTCCATGCATTTCGCCGCCAATACGCCATACGACACCATGGTCAAGCGTGGCAGCAAGGTGGAAGCGGAGCAAGTGCTGTCGCCGGACGTGGCCAAGGCAGTGGCCAAGGCCATCCGCGAAGTGGTGTCGGACGGTACGGCGAAACGGGCGAAGACGGCGTTTGTCGGCGCCGACGGCGTGCCGATCCCCATGGGCGGCAAGACGGGTACGGGCGACCAGCGCTTCGACGTGTACGGCGCCGGTGGCCGCCTGATCGAGTCGCGCTATGTGAACCGCTCGGCGACATTTGTGTTCAATATCGGCGAGCGATTCTATGGCAGCATGACGGCGTATGTGCGCGGACCGGAATCGAAGAACTATGACTTCACCAGCGCCTTGCCCGTGCAACTGCTGGTGTCCCTGGCGCCGAGTTTGATGCCGTTGATCGAGGCGCCCGCGCCGGCCGAGGGCGTGGCCAAGCAGTGCACGAATTAAAAGTATCTGGCTTGTGTGAACGCCGGCCCGCAAGGCCGGCGTTTTTTTTGGGGAGTGGAATTGGACAAGACGCAGCAGATTTTTCAGCAATACCACCGATTTGACGATGGCTCACTGGTGTCGATGGAACAGATGTACCAGTCCCAAGGCGTGCAGGCCGTACGCATCGTCTTGTACGCAAGAAATCATGGGCTGGAAGGCAATGTCTGGCGCAAAGTCGCCATCACGGTGGGAGAAGTGCGGGAAGTACTGGTCAGGACGCCGGGCAACTTCATCAACCGCATCTGCTGCGGCGTGAAGTTGCTGCGCTTTGGCGACGTCTGGTGCGTCGATATCGACGGCACGTATGCGCACGATGATCCCGCTACACTGGACGAAGTGCGCCGCGATGGCGATTGCTACGTCATCGGCGGCACGGTCGAGGCAATCGAACTCGATTAGCCGGCAAATACGGCCGTTTTATCTTCCAGGCGCGCATGGTAGACGGCGATGGCCGGATAGTCGGGACGCTGCATGGGCGCCATCAGCCAGCGCTTGACGGACAGGCCCAGCACGATATCGGCCAGGGTGAATGCTTCGCCGCAGACGAAGGCGCCCGTGCGCTGCAGCTGCTGTTCCAGCACGCCCATCATCTTGTTCCATCCGGAAATACCGGTCGCCAGTTGCGCCGCATCCTGGTGGGCCGGGCTGTGGCGCACCAGCGACATGAAGGCGTAGCGCCAGCTGTTGTTCAAATCACCCATTTGCCAGTCCATCCATTTTTCCACTTCCGCGCGGGCACGCGGATTACTCGGCAGCAAGTCGTCGCGGCCCGCCTGGGCGCACAGGTAGCGGCAAATCGTGTTTGATTCCCACAGCACCAGGTCGCCATCGAGCAGCACGGGCACCATGGCGTTCGGGTTCAAGGCCAGAAAGGCCGGGTCGTCCGTGCTGCGAAAGCCGCTGCCCCAGTCTTCGCGTTCATACGGCAGGTCGAGTTCCTCGCACGTCCACAGGACTTTGCGGACATTGATCGAAGCGGCTTTTCCAAGAATTTTCAGCATGCGGGACTCCATAGGCAGGTGGGCGATCCAGAACTGTAGCCGAATTGGCCGCGCCGCGCATGTGAAAGTGCCTTGCATAGTTGGGGTTTTCTTGGCATCGTAGCCACCCATGAAACCTATGCGCCACCACATGTCCAAAATCCTCGCGTTCAGCCGCTTTTCCGTGCGCGACTTCCTCGCCACCGCCGGTCCCACCTTGCTGCTGGTCGGCGCGTTTTGCGCGCTCGCTTATTGGCTGGTCGACCCCGCGCCGCCACGCCAGGTGAGCCTGTCGACGGGGCAGGACAATAGCGCCTACGAAGAGTTCGGCAAGAAATATGCGGCCACCCTGGCCAAGCACGGCATCAAGGTGACCTTGCAACCGTCGCTGGGTTCGCAGGAAAACCTGCAGCGTTTGAACGCGGGCAAGACCGATATCGCCTTCGTGCAAAGTGGCTCGACGGAACACGACGATGCCGAGCGCCACGGCCTCATTTCCCTGGGCAGCCTGTTTACGGAACCCGTCTGGCTGTTCTTGCGCGAAGACAAGGCCGTGACGGAGCTGACGCAACTGAAGGGCATGAAGATCAACCTGGGGCCGGAAGGCACGGGCGTGCCCGGCCTGTTCCGGCAATTGCTGTCCGTAAATGGCGTCGAAGCCAAGGACTTGACGGTGAGCGACTTGCAGAACACGCCTGCCACGGTGGAGCTGCTGGAAGGGCGCATCGACGGTCTCGTATTCAGTTCGGCGCCGGAAGCGCCGCTGATCCAGATGCTGCTGCAAACGCCGGGCATCAAGCTGTTTGACTTTTCACAGGCGGAAGCGTACACGCGGCGCCTGCCTTTCCTCACGCACGTCGTCTTGCCGCGCGGCATCGTCGACCTGGGGCAGAACATTCCCGCGCAGGATTATCACCTGATTGCGCCGACCGCCACTTTGGTCGCGCGCGAAGACTTGCATCCTGCCCTGGTCGACCTGTTCGTGCAGGCGGCGGCCGGCATCCATGGCGGCACGGGCTGGTTCCAGCAGCAGGGGCAGTTCCCATCCGCGCGCTACACGGAGATTCCCGTCGCGCCGGAAGCGCTGAAATTCTACAAGGATGGCGCGCCTGTGCTGCAGCGCTACATGAGTTTCTGGCTGGCCAATTTCTTTGACCGCATGTGGGTGCTGGTGGTGGCGCTGGGCGCCTTGATCCTGCCCCTGTCGCGCGTGGTGCCGCCCCTGTACGTGTGGCGCATACGCTCGCGTGTGTACCGCTGGTACGGCCAGCTGCGCACGGTCGAGCAGGCGCTGGAAGACGTGCCGGAAGCGCAGCGCGCACAAGTCTATGCGGCGCAATTGCAACGGCTGGACCAGATCGAGGAAATGGTCAACCAGATATCGATACCGCTGTCGTTTGCGGACGGCCTGTATGGCTTGCGCAGCCACATCAATTTCGTGCGCAAGCGCATCTTGACCCTGATGGGCGAGCATCCTGCCGCGGAGGCGGGCGAGCCGGCCTGAAGCATCAAGCCAGGGCGGGACTTGCCTCCGGACGACGCGTGGCCGTCATCGGCAGCGGTTCCTTTACTCCTGCTTTCAAGCGCCCAGCCACGGTAACCCCGCCTTGCACCAGCCGCCGATCTGCTTGCGGTGGCCATCGGCGTCCTTGTCACCCTCAAAACCTTCGAGGATGTCGAAGCAGTTCATGTAGCCGTGTTCCGTCGCCAGCTTGGCGGCATGGCGCGAACGCACGCCGGAGCGGCACAGGAACAGCAGCACCTCATCCTTGCCGGCCTGGGCGGCCAGTTGCGCAAGGAAATCGGGATTCGGCACGCCACCCGGGTAGGTGGCCCACTGCACCGCACCATGCTGGGTATCGGCGATGTCGACCCGGCCGACCCAGTCGCGCTCGGCATTCGTGCGCACATCGATGAGCTTGGCGGCAGCGTCGAGTTGCAATAGGTCGTACGCTTCCTGCGGCGTGACGGCGCCGGCATACGGCGTACCTTCATTGGCCCGGCTGCGGGCGTTGGTCAGGATGTCGGCGGCGGTAGTCATGGCGTCCTCGATGAAAGTGGGCAGGTGTGTACGATTATAGTGCGCCGTTCGCGCCCCGCAAACGGGAAACCATGGTGCACAGTCTTTGCACCACAACGAGGCATTTTCCAGAAATTCATACAAAATGCACGATAATGGTGCGTTATTCGTTTTTTGCACTTGCATAGTGCATTCTTGATTTGACGCAAACGCAGCAGGAAAATCGCGGGCATGAAACTTTCACTGGGATGGCAGTAATTTTGTTGCCGGCACCAGGGGGCTCCTGGAGCTGGCATGGAATCTGCTATGATCCTTATGAGTTTTGGTGGCACGCAATGTTTGCTTCGCTTCATCAGCCCAGACGCACTAAGGTCGGCTCACCCCACATTCATTTAGGAGATACGCATGGCAATGACAGCCGCAGAAGTCTTGAAGATGGTAGAAGAAAACGAAGTCAAATTCGTTGATTTCCGCTTTGCTGATACCCGTGGTAAAGAGCAGCACGTGACGGTTCCCGTGTCGCACTTCGACATGGACAAATTCGAGTCGGGCCACGCCTTTGACGGTTCTTCGATCGCTGGCTGGAAAGGCATTGAAGCGTCCGACATGATCTTGCTGCCGGATCCAAACACGGCCAATATCGACCCGTTCATGGAAGAAACGACCCTGTTCATGCAGTGCGACGTGATCGAACCGTCGGACGGCAAGGGCTATGACCGCGACCCGCGCTCGATCGCGAAACGCGCCGAAGCCTACCTGAAATCGTCGGGCATGGGCGACACCGCCTACTTCGGCCCTGAGCCGGAATTCTTCATCTTCGACAGCGTGCGCTGGAAGATCGACATGTCGGGCTGCTTCGTCAAGATCGGTTCGGACGAAGGTTCGTGGTCGACCGGCAAGGACATCGAAGGCGGCAACAGCGGCCACCGTCCTACCGTCAAGGGCGGCTACTTCCCCGTGCCACCAGTGGACAGCTTCCAGGACATGCGTTCGGAAATGTGCCTGATCCTGGAATCGCTGGGCATCCCGGTTGAGGTACATCATCACGAAGTGGCCGGCGCCGGCCAGAATGAAATCGGCACCAAGTTCTCGACCCTGGTCGAGCGCGCCGACTGGACGCAAAACCTGAAATACGTGGTGTGGAACGTGGCGCACAGCTATGGCAAGACCGCCACCTTCATGCCGAAACCTATCGTTGGCGACAACGGTTCGGGCATGCACGTGCATCAATCCGTATGGAAAGATGGCAAAAACCTGTTCGCTGGCGACGGCTATGCCGGCCTGTCCGATTTCGCCCTGTACTACATCGGCGGCATCATCAAGCACGCCAAGGCACTGAACGCGATCACCAATCCGGGCACCAACTCGTACAAGCGCCTGGTACCAGGCTACGAAGCCCCAGTGAAACTGGCGTACTCGGCGAAAAACCGTTCCGCCTCGATCCGCATCCCGCACGTGGCCAATCCAAAAGGCCGCCGCGTCGAAGCGCGCTTCCCGGACCCACTGGCGAACCCGTACCTGTGCTTCGCCGCACTGCTGATGGCTGGCCTGGACGGCGTTGCCAACAAGATCCATCCAGGCGAAGCCGCCTCGAAAGATCTGTACCATCTGCCGCCGGAAGAAGACGCACTGATCCCGACCGTGTGCGCTTCGCTGGAAGAAGCTTTGGACGCACTGGACAAGGACCGCGAGTTCCTGACCCGTGGCGGCGTGTTCAGCGATTCGATGATCGACGCTTACCTGGAACTGAAAATGCAGGACGTACAGCGCATGCGCATGACCACGCATCCTGCCGAGTTCGACATGTACTACTCGCTGTAATGGCGCCATGCCGGCAATGTGCCGGTAGTGAATAAAAAACGCGGGTGAGGCGATGGTCTTGCCCGCGTTTTTTTATGCAGTACGCCAAGGCGGTGATCGTGCGGTGTTGTATAGTCGGCCCAGGAACGATGCGGCATGTGCCGACAGGAGTGAAGATTGACCAAGCATTACAGAATGGCGCTGATGGCAGGATTGCTGGGCGCGGCGGCACAGGCGCACGGGCAGCTGTATGTGTGCGCCGATGCGCAAGGACACAAGACGTACACGGACAAGCGGGCTGGCGCGCATTGCCAGCTGCTCGATTTACCGGGCGCCATGACGGAGCCGCCACGCAAGACGGTGCCGCTGGCCGGCGCGCCTGCCCGGCCCGCCATGCAGGCGGCGGCCACCGCGGCGCCTGCCGCCGGCGCGTTTCCCAAGGTCGATGGCGCCGAGCAGCGCGCGCGCGACCTGGACCGGCGCCAGATCCTGCAGGATGAATTGCGCAGCGAAGAGCAGAAACTGGCGGCACAGCGCCTGGAGTTCAACGCCGGCCAGCCCGAGCGCCAGGGCAATGAGCGCAACTATGCGAAATACCAGGAACGGGTGGCGCAATTGAAGGACAACATTAGCCGAACACAGCAGAACGTCGAGGCCCTGAAACGCGAGATCGCGAATATTCGGTAAAGCACATGACACCAGACAACCATTCCAGCCGTCCCGCCCACCTGGCCGGCCTTGATTTGCTCGCTTCAGCCGTGATCCTGATCGATGGCGACGGCCGCATCAGCTATGCCAACGCGGCGGCGGAAAACCTGCTGGAAAGCTCATTGAAAGCCCTGTCGCGGCAAAAGCTGACGGCGCTGTTCCTCAATCCCGACGAGCTGTCCGGTATTTGCACGCAGGCGCTCGAACATAAATTTTCCGACTTGCGGCAGGACCTGAGCCTGGAACGCCTGGGGCGCGAACCGCTGCGCGTGCACAGCATCATCAGCGCGCTCGACGCGCCGCGCGACGGCGTGCTGATCGAGCTGCGCGAAAACGTGCAGCAGCTAAAGCTCGACCGCGAGGAGCGCATCCTCGACCAGAGCCAGGTCAACAAGGAGTTGATCCGCAACCTGGCGCATGAAATCAAGAACCCGCTGGGCGGCATCCGCGGCGCGGCCCAGTTGCTGGAGCTGGAATTGCCGGCTCTGCACCTGAGCGAGCTGCGCGAATACACGCAAGTCATTATCAAGGAAGCGGACCGCCTGCAAACCCTGGTCGACCGCCTGCTGGCGCCGCACCGCCGCCCGCATATCGTGGGCGACGTGAATATCCACGAAGTGTGCGAGCGCGTGCGCAGCCTGATCCTGGCCGAATTTCCCAGTGGCTTGACTATTTCGCGCGATTACGATGCCTCGATCCCCGAGTTTCGCGGCGACAAGGAACAATTGATACAAACCGTGCTCAACATCGCGCACAACGCGGCGCAAGCCCTGGCCGAGCGCATCGAGGCGGGCGATGCGGAGCTGATTTTCAAGACGCGCGTGGCGCGCCAGGTGACCTTGGCCAAGGTCCGTTACGGCCTGGCATTAGACTTGCATATCATTGACAATGGACCGGGCATCGCACCCCAGATCCGCGACCGGATTTTCTACCCGCTGGTGTCGGGCAGGGAAGGCGGCAGCGGGTTGGGACTGACCTTGGCGCAAACCTTCGTGCAACAGCACCTGGGCGTGATCGAGTGCGAAAGCCGGCCTGGATACACCGATTTCAGGATCGTTCTACCCTTGCCATAAGCGAGGAGGTATCCCACCCATGAAATCCATTGCGGGACGCACACACTAATGAAGCCAATCTGGATAGTTGACGACGACGAATCAATCCGCTGGGTGCTGGAAAAAGCCCTGGCGCGGGAAAATCTCGCCACCAAGAGTTTTGCCAATGCGCGCGACGCCATCGCCGCACTGGAATTTGACACGCCGCAAGTGCTCGTGTCCGATATCCGCATGCCGGGCGCATCCGGCCTGGAATTGCTGCAGACGGTCAAGTCGCGTTTTCCCGGCTTGCCGGTCATCATCATCACGGCCTTCTCCGACCTCGATTCGGCCGTCGCAGCCTTCCAGGGCGGCGCCTTCGAATACCTGGCGAAACCCTTCGATATCGACAAGGCCGTCGAGCTGATCCGCCGCGCGCTGGAAGAAAGCCTGCGCGAGACCAGCGTCGAATCGGGCCCGTCGGAAACGCCGGAAATCCTCGGCCAGGCGCCGGCCATGCAGGAAGTCTTCCGCGCCATCGGCCGCCTGTCGCAATCGAATGTGACCGTGCTGATCACGGGCGAATCCGGTTCCGGCAAGGAACTCGTGGCGCGCGCGCTGCACAAGCACAGCCCGCGCGCGGCGCAGCCTTTCATTGCCCTGAACACGGCGGCGATCCCGAAGGATTTGCTGGAGTCCGAACTGTTTGGCCACGAACGCGGTGCATTTACGGGCGCGCAAACGACGCGCCGGGGCCGCTTCGAGCAAGCCGAGAACGGCACTTTGTTCCTCGATGAAATCGGCGACATGCCGTTCGACCTGCAGACGCGCTTGCTGCGCGTGCTGTCCGACGGCCATTTCTACCGCGTCGGCGGCCATCAGCCCATGAAGGCGAACGTGCGCGTCATTACCGCCACGCACCAGAATCTCGAGCAGCGCGTGCGCGACGGCCTGTTCCGCGAAGACTTGTATCACCGCCTGAACGTGATCCGCCTGCGCCTGCCCAGTTTGAGGGAGCGGCGCGAGGATATCCCCATCCTGGTGCGCCACTTCCTGGTGCAAAGCGCGCGCCAGCTGGGCGTGGAAGCCAAGCGCATGAGCGAGCCGACGATGCAGTTCCTCAGCAGCCTCGATTTGCCCGGCAATGTGCGCCAGCTGGAAAACCTGTGCAACTGGATCACCGTCATGGCGCCGGGCCAGACGGTGGAAATCAAGGACTTGCCGCTGGAATTGACGCAGGGGCAGGGCGATGGCGCGGCCACCGCGGCGGCGGGCGAAGCTGCGCCGGCGGCCGTGGCTCATCCGCATGGCGGCCAGGTCTTCGAGGCGGCCGCACCCGCCAACGGCGCGCCGCCGGGCTGGATCGGTTTACTGGAATTGCAGGCGGCCGGCATGCTGGGGGCAGGGCAGCAGGAAGTCATGGCCGTGCTGGGACGCCAGTTCGAGTCGGCCCTGATCAAGACGGCGCTCAAGCATACGCACGGGCGCAAGAACGATGCCGCCGTGCGCCTGGGCATCGGCCGCAACACCATCACCCGCAAGATATCCGAATTGGGTATCGACGGCGCCAAGGACGATTGACGTCTTGCCGGACGGGGGCTCCCCCGTCCGCTTTTTCTTGCGGTGTTCCTTGCACGCTACAACACCCACAGCAGGCGATAAGGTAAGCTGGCGCCTGCCGGACTGTTTCGTCCGGTGTTAACTTGAACTGTGGAATAGCATGCTCATAAACTGCGTGGCCTACCAGGATGGCAAAAAACTGGCCGACTTGCCGATCGACGACATCAGCGACTACGTCGAGCGCCCCGATTGCTTCGTCTGGGTAGCCCTGCTCGACGCTACGCCGGACGAGCTGAAACAGATGCAGCACGAGTTTTGCCTGCACGAACTGGCGGTGGAAGACGCGCAACGGGGTCACCAGCGCCCGAAGATCGAGGAATATGGCGATTCCCTGTTTGCCGTCGTGAAAACCGTAGAAATGGTCGAGAACGAACTGGTGTTGGGCGAAGTCGACATTTTCGTGGGCGCCAATTACGTGCTTTCGTCGCGCAGCAACAGCTCGCAAGGGTTCCTTGGCGTCCGTGCGCGCGCCGAGCGTGAACCGCACTTGCTGCGTCAGGGCTCCGCCTTTGTGCTGTATGCGCTGATGGACGCCGTCGTCGACCGTTACTTTCCCGTGCTCGACGCGCTGGAATCGGAACTGGAACTGATCGAGGACCGCATCTTCGACCGTGGCACCGAGCGCGACAATATCGAACGCCTGTATCAATTGAAGCGCAAGGTCATGGTCTTGCGCCACGTGGTGGCGCCCCTGATGGAAGCCGTGGGCAAGCTGCATGGCGGCCGCGTGCCGCCCCTGTGCCACGATACCCAGGAGTATTTCCGTGACGTGCATGACCATCTGGCACGCATCAACGGCACGCTCGACACCATCCGCGACACGATCAGCACGGCGATCCAGGTGAATCTGTCGATGGTGGCCATCGACGAGAGCGAAGTGAACAAGCAATTGGCGGCCTGGGCCGCTATTTTCGCCGTGTTCACGGCGTTTGCCGGCATCTGGGGCATGAACTTCAAGTTCATGCCGGAGCTGGACTGGCATTATGGCTACCCGGCCGCCGTGGCAGTGATGAGCTGTGTCTGCGGTTATATGTATTACTTGTTCAAGCGTTCCGGCTGGCTATAAAAAATTCCTGTGTATCTGTATTATTAAACAATAGCCAGGGGTACAATCGCGGCAGGTCCGCTGGGGCGGGCCATGGCTGAGAGTCGCCGCGCCGGCAAGTGTGCCTGCGCTTCCGGTGCTGCGCAGGAGCATTCATGAGTATTCCGTTGTTTGATGTGAATTCGCAAGAACCCCTGTTCGATGCCGAGCAGCGGCGCACCCTGGCGGAAGCGGCGCTGCGCTCGATTACCGCCTCGACGGCGCATGCCCGTGGCGACGACTTCCTGCGCATCCTCGTCAAGGACCTGGCCGAAGCGCTCGACGTGCACTATGTGATCGCCGGGCGGCTGGTGCGCCTGG
The DNA here is from genome assembly GCF_021165895.1 of Janthinobacterium sp. PLB04. Classification (NCBI taxonomy): domain Bacteria; kingdom Pseudomonadati; phylum Pseudomonadota; class Betaproteobacteria; order Burkholderiales; family Oxalobacteraceae; genus Janthinobacterium; species Janthinobacterium sp. PLB04. Next base: position 1,501,059 of record NZ_CP088968.1, read on the forward strand.
ACGACGGCAGCGAAGGCATCCGCACCCTCGCCCTGTGGGGCGGCGACGGCTACCAGCCGAATATCGAATACAGCCTGCAGCACACGCCTTGCCAGGACGTGACTTGCCAGAGCATGTGTTTTCATGGCAGCGACATCCAGCGTCGCTTTCCATACGATAGCCTCCTCGTCGACATGCGGGCGGAAAGCTATGTCGGCATGCCGCTGATCGATACCGATGGCAAGACCCTGGGCATCCTGTCGGCCATCGACACGCGGCCCATCGATGAAAACAAGCGCTTGCTGGCGCTGCTGCTGCTGTCGATCTTCTCGGCGCGCGGCGCGGCCGAGCTGCAGCACCAGGAGCGCACCCAGCAGCTGGAAGAAATCGTGCGCGTGCGCACCGAGTCGCTGCTGGCGGCGCAAGCGAACCTGATCGAGCAGGAACAGATGGCGGCGCTCGGTTCGCTGGTGGCCGGTGTCTCGCATGAAGTCAACACGCCCATCGGCGTGGCGCTGACGGCGGCGTCGAGCATGGGCAGCTATGCCGACCAGCTGGTGCAGCTGCTGGGCGGCGCCAAGGTCAGCCGCGCCGAACTGATCGACATTGCCGAATCCTTGAAAGGCGCGGCCGCCCTCGTCGAGCGCAACCTGGCGCGCGCTGCCGACCTGATCGGCAATTTCAAGCAGCTGGCGGTGGACCAGGTCAGCGAATACGTGGCCGACCTGGCCCTGCACGACTATGTGCACGGCCTGGTATCGGCGCACAGTCCGGAATTGCGCAAGGCGGCGCTCGGCGTGGAACTCGATATCGCCCCCGATTGCCAGGTGCGCCTGGCGGCCGGCAAGCTGTCGCAAATCCTCTCGAACCTGCTGATGAACAGCGCCCGCCATGGCTATCCGCAGGGCGGGCCGGGGCGCATCACGATACGCGCGCGCATCGAGGCGGATGACACTGACGCGGCTGCGCGCTGGCTGCTGCTGGATTTTTCCGACGACGGCATCGGCCTGGCGCCTGCCGTGCGCGAGCATATGTTTGAACCGTTTTTTACCACCAAGCGGGGCCAGGGCGGCTCCGGCCTGGGCATGCACATCGTCTACACCATCGTGCAGCAACTGGGCGGCCAGGTGTGCGCCATCGACAGCAGTCCCGGCTGTCATATACAGATCAGGCTGCCGCTGGCCGGCTGACGCCGCGCGGCTTCCCGGGCTCCCGGGAAAGGCCGCCCTATCCCTTTTCATCCCTGCTTTTCACATGTTGTATGTACGCCATACGCATGCTGAGTTCTGTTGACACTCATATTGTTGCTGTGATTCTATGTAGTTGTCTAGTTGACTTTTAGTCGTCTGGAGTCGCTCTGTACAACTGTCCCAGCGAAATTCGCGGCACCCGATCGCAGTGCCGTGCGAGGCGTTTCCTTTAGATGAACGAGTGCAATCCGGGTCGCAAATCCGGAGTCATATATAACCGTACAAATGAAAAAGGGTTCACCATGCTTAAAGAAACCGTCATCTCTCGTGCCGTTCGCATCGTCTGCGCCGGCGGTGTAGCTGCCGCCATGTCCGTTGTTTCGCAGTCCGCGATTGCACAAGATGCACAGGCTGCCGATACGCAGATCCAGCGCGTGGAAGTCACGGGCTCGTCGATCAAGCGCATCGCCGCCGAAGGCGCCTTGCCAGTCACCGTCCTGACCGCTGAAGCCATCCGCACCTCGGGCGCCACCTCGGTCACCGATCTGGTCAAGAAACTCTCTTCCGCCCAGGGCGCCACCAGCGAAAGTTCCTCGGTGGGCGGCAGCACCTTTGGTTTCTCCGGTATTTCCGTGCATAACGTGGGTGAGACGCGTACCCTCGTCTTGCTGAACGGCAAGCGCCTGGCCCAGTTCGGCGGCCAGACGCTGACCGGTTTTGCCGCCGGTTTCGATTTGAATTCGATTCCCATTTCAGCCATTCAGCGCGTCGAACTGCTGACCGACGGCGCCTCCGCGCTGTACGGCGCCGACGCCATTGCCGGCGTGGTCAACTTCATTACCAAGCACGACACGACTGAAGGCGATGTGTCCATCGGCTACTCCGCACCAAAAAACGGTGCGCGCGAGAAACGCATCAGCGCCACCAAGGGCTTTGGCAACCTGGAAGACGATGGCTACAACGTGGTGCTGACTTTTGGCCACGACGAGCGCGACAAGCTCGCTTCCGTCGACCGCAAGTTCGCCAGCACGGGCAAGGTGCAATTTTCGGCCAACGGCAAGCGCTATCAGAAGCAGCAATTCTCGGCCAGCCCGATTCCGGCCAACGCCACCGATGACAATGGCCAGTTGATCAGTCCTTTCCAGAAGAGCAACGGATCCTGTCCCGAGAAGACGTTCCGCGTGATCGAACCGTATAACGATGGCAGCGGCCTGGTCGATGACTACTGCGGCTACGATTTCACGAAGGATCTGGAAATCTATCCGGAGCGCAAGCGTGACAACTTCATGGCCTCGGGCACGTTCAAGATTGCCGGCCACGAAGTGTTTGCGGACGTGCTGCTGTCGCGCACCAAGCAAACCTCGCGTATCGCGCCCGTCCCTGGCGCCATCGCCGTGGATGCCGGCACGCCCCTGCATGACAAGTATTTATTGCCAATCGGTATTACCGGCGACAGCACGGCTTTTTACCGGCTGTTCGACATGGGCCAGCGTACCTCGAAGGATACGGCTGACTTCGCCAGCGTGGTGGTCGGTACGCGCGGCGTCGCTGCCGGCTGGGATTACAACGCCTCGTACAACTTCTCGGAAAGCCGCGTAAAAGGAAGTATTTCCGGCTATCCTGGCGCCATCGCCGTCAATAATCTCACGTCAAGCGGCTTGCTCGATCCCTTCGTCGGCCCGGGCAAGCAGTCCACTGCGGCGCAGGAAGCCATCAAAAGCGCCACCTTCTCCGGTTACTGGGATGGCGGCACCTCGCGCCTGCAAACCATCAATTTGAATGGATCGACGGAAGTGCGGCGTCTGGCTGGCGGCGCCATGATGTTGGGCGTGGGCGCCAACATCAACCGCGAGGAATTCTCGGCCAAGCCGAGCCCGTTTGCGCAAGGCATCCTGGCCGATCCCGTAAAAGGCACCTTGTGCGGCGGCACGACGGGCCTGGAATGCGACCAGCGTTTCGGCGACGCGGCCAGCAGCCAGCCATACAGCGCCAGCCGCACCTCGAAGGGCATCTTTGGCGAAGTTATCGCACCTGTGCTGAAAGAACTGGAACTGGGCGCGGCCTTGCGTTTCGATGACTTCTCGGACTTCGGCGGCGCCACCACGGCCAAGGCCAGCTTCAAGTGGACGCCGGCGCCCACCTTGCTGATCCGCGGTTCGGTCGGTAATGGCTTCCATGCGCCGACCGTGCCGCAAGTGAATGCCTTGCAGCGCGGCTATGGTGTCACCAGCGAAAAGTACACGTGCTCGCCAGCCTTGCAAGCCATCGCCACGCGTCTGAATGCACAATGCCAGCCAGGCAATCGCCAGTACGACCAGCTGGCCGGCGGCAACCGCGACTTGCAGCCCGAGAAATCGAAGCAGGCGACCATCGGTTTCCGTTACGAGCCGATCAGCGCCATCACCCTGGGCGCCGACCTGTGGCATGTGCAGATCCGCGATTCCTTCGGCCAGCTGACGGAACAGCTGGTATTCGCCAATCCGGCCAACTTCCCGAAATCCTGGGGCGTCAACAAGGACGTGGGCACGGGGACGACCTACCTGGCCTTCCTGGCGGATAACCAGAACCTCGGTAAATCGTTTGCCACCGGCGTCGATATCGACGTCAGCGCCCGTTACCGCTCCGGCATCGGCCTGTTCACGTCGCAGCTGAACGCGACGCAGATGCTGCGCGAGGATGTGCAGCTGGAACGCGATGGCCAATATTATTCGGCGCTGGGCAACTTTGCCGATCTGGGTACGGTGACTTTCCGCACGCGCGGCCAGTGGACGAATACCCTGAAAACGGGCAACTGGGCCAATTCGCTGACGGTCAATTTCCTGTCCGGCTACAAGGACCAGGAAACGTCGGTCGACGTGCTTGACGCTTCGGGCGCAGTGACGGGCCAGGAAAAGATCCGCATGAAAGTGGGCTTCTATTCGACGCTCGACTGGCAAACGGTATGGACGCCCAGCAAGAGCTGGGTCCTCACCGCAGGCGTGCTGAACTTGACCGACAAGAGCCCGCCATTCGTGCCATCGACGTCCGGCGCGAACCGCGGCCAGCAATTCGGCTATGACGACCGCTACTACGATCCGCGCGGCCGCACTGGCTACCTGAATGCCTCGTACAAGTTTTAAGCAGCGCGCAGGCGTAAAAAAACCGGCACATGGTGCCGGTTTTTTTTCGTCACGCTGCAGGGCGGGGACAGCGTGCTTAGCCGCGCGCCGCCATCGACAGCGCCACCGCTTCAGCCACCTTGATGCCGTCGACGGCCGCCGACAGGATGCCGCCCGCATAGCCGGCGCCTTCGCCCGCGGGGAACAGTCCCCGTGTATTCAGGCTTTGCAGGTCGTCGTCGCGGCGCTTGATGCGGATCGGCGAAGAGGTGCGCGTTTCCACGCCCGTCAGCACGGCGTCGGCCTTGTAATAGCCCTTGATCTGCTTGTTGAACGCCGGAAACGCTTCGCGCAAGGCCGTGATCGCGTATTCGGGCAGCGATGGGGCCAGGTCCGTCAAGTGTACGGCCGGCTTGTACGATGGCACCACGCTGCCAAATTCGGTCGAGGCGCGGCCTGCGACGAAGTCGCCGACCAATTGCCCTGGCGCATCGTAGTTGCCGCCTCCCAGGGCAAACGCGCGCTCTTCCAGTTCGCGTTGCAGGGCGATGCCGGCCAGCGGGTCGCCCGGGTAGTCGGCCGGCGTGATGCCGACCACGATGGCGCTGTTGGCGTTGCGTTCGTTGCGCGAATACTGGCTCATGCCGTTCGTCACCAGGCGCCCCGGTTCCGACGCGGCCGCCACCACCGTGCCGCCCGGGCACATGCAGAAGCTGTAGACGGAACGGCCATTGCTGGCGTGGTGCACCAGCTTGTAGTCGGCCGCGCCCAGGATCGGGTGGCCCGCGCTGGGGCCGAAGCGGCAGCTGTCGATCAGGGATTGCGGGTGTTCCACGCGGAAGCCGATCGAAAACGGTTTCGCTTCGATGTACACGCCGCGGCGGTGCAGCATCTCGAAGGTGTCGCGCGCGCTGTGACCGATGGCCAGCACGACGTGGTTGCTGGCGATGGTTTCGCCATTGTCCAGCACCACGCCACGCACCTGGCCGCCATCGCTGCCTGGCACGATGTCGAGATCGACCACTTTGCTGCTGAAGCGGTATTCGCCGCCCAGCCGTTCGATATTGGCGCGCATTTCTTCCACCATCTTGACCAGGCGGAAGGTGCCGATGTGCGGTTTGCTCACGTACATGATTTCTTCAGGCGCGCCCGCCTTCACGAATTCCGTCAAGACCTTGCGGCCGTAGTGCTTGGGGTCCTTGATCTGGCTGTACAGCTTGCCGTCCGAGAAGGTGCCGGCGCCGCCTTCGCCGAACTGCACGTTCGATTCCGGGTTCAGTTCGCGCTTGCGCCAGAAGCCGAAGGTGTCGACCGTGCGTTCGCGCACCTGCTTGCCCCGCTCCAGGATGAGGGGGCGCAAGCCCATCTGCGCCAGGATCAGCGCCACGAACAGGCCGCACGGGCCCGTGCCGATGACGATGGGGCGCGGTTCATTGGTGTGGCCGGCCAGCTGTTCGCCGCCGGCGACGAATTTGTAGTCGGTGTCGGGCGCGGGCATCAGGTGCACGTCGTGCTGCAGGCGCGCCAGCACGGCGGCTTCGTTCCTGACTTCGACGTGCAGCGAGTAAATCAACACCACGGCGCTGCGCTTGCGCGCGTCATAGCTGCGTTTGAAGACGGTAAAGCCGAGCAAATCGGCGGCGGCTATGCCCAGGCGCGCCAGGATGGCGGCGGGCAGGGCCGCTTCGTCGTGTTCAAGGGGGAGTTTTACTTCGTTGAGTCGCAGCATGGTGAATATCCGAAAAATGCAGGGCTCCGTATCTAGCGGAGAGTGTGTGGTGCCGCGTGAGGGCATCCGGGCGCTATTTTACCTCCACAGCGCTCACTGCTTCGTTTACAGGAGCTTTTTTTGGGGTGCAAAGGCACGTGTGCCGTCTGTGCGCATTGTCGCCACAATGCCATGGCGGGACCTGGAGCTGTTTTCTGGCTGCTACAAACTGGTGCAAATCGGTGCGTTGCTGGTGCGTCCGCTGCTCCTTGTTGGGGCGCGCAAATCCGAGCCTTATTTTTCAGGTAAATTTGTGTTGCTTTTTTGTTGTGGCAAGCTGATTTTGTTGACGCCTTGCCATTGCGTGTGATTTGATAGTGTTTTGTTTCTTGTCGGCGCAATTCTGTATCTTTGTTTCGCCCTCATTCCAGGAAGTGAGCAGCGTTGTCTTTTGCCGCTGCGGTTTCCTCAATTGGGGCGGGATTCTATTTTGAGACTATGACAAGGAATTTATTCTATATAGATCCATTCCTGAGAAAATATGTTTGTTTATTGCGAGGTGGATATGCAATATATTCTGCCTCATCTCGTAAAATGATTTCGTCTTGCGCCTCATCTATTTTGCGGGCTCTTTGTATTCATCTTTTTTAAAGCGAGCTCTTCCAGAGGTTTTCTAATTCCATTGGCGCAAAGCCACTGTTTGCAGTCATTCCAAGTAAGTTTGATTATCGTCCGCGAATGTTTTCATTCAGCCAGGGCGCTTTTTCCGTGTCTATTTATTGGGTAAATTGAAGTGTTGCGTCAATATAACAGTTTCTCTAATTTTATTGACCAGTTCGATTCAATATGTTCCGATGTGCCATTCTGTTTTATTTTGCGTATGCAAAGTGGAGACCGAGAGGATGTCTTGTGTGGCGGGATGGCAAGGCGATGAGAGTAGAAAGCGTTTAAAAACGCATAAGCGTGAGTGAAAAACTCCTTTACCAAAGCAGTATTACTGCGCTCATATAAATAATAGGGAATGACATGTTGAGAAAAACTGTAATAGCACGTGCATTAACGATCGCTTTCAGCGCATCGGTATTGAGCGTTGCGATTGTTCCAGCGGTAATGGCACAGTCGAATGCCACGGGCAATATCATCGGCAAGATCGCGCCGGATGCCAGCGCGTCGGTGCAGATCGTCGGTTCTGACAATGGTTTCAAACGGACCATTTCGCCCGATGCAAGTGGTACTTTCCGCATCACCTCCCTGCCAGTTGGCAACTACAAGGTGACCTTGCTGAAAGGCTCTTCCGTCGTCAGCACGCAGGATGTGGAAGTGCGCATCGGCCAGGAAAGCGAAGTGGCGCTGCAGCAGGTGCAAACCGTGAACGTGACGAGCCGCCGTCGTTCGATCGATGTCACCAGTTCCAACTCCGGCTCCTCCTTCAATTCGCGCGAACTGGCTACCCTGCCACTGGCGCCTACGGTTGCCAACATCGTGCAACTGGCAGGCGGCACCACGCGCGCCGACTCGCGCTACGGCAACAACGCCGCCAGCTTCGGCGGTTCGAGCGCGTCGGAAAATGCGGCATACATCAACGGTTTCCCTGTCACCAACAGCCTGTATCAGGTTGGCTACTCTTCCCTGCCTTTCGGCTCGATTGCTGAAGCACAAATCATTACCGGCGGCTACGGCGCCGAATTCGGTCGTTCGACAGGTGGCGTGGTCAATATCACCACCAAGAGCGGCACGAATAACTGGGAATTCGGTGCCGGCTTTACCTACGCGCCGGATTCGCTGCGCGGCAAGGCCAAGAACATCATGTTCCCGAATACGGGCGCCAATCCCAAGACGGATGGCAAGATCTACAACTACCGCGAAGGCGACAAGCTGACCGAGAAGGTCTACAACGCCTATGTCAGCGGCCCGCTGATCAAGGACAAGCTGTTCATCTATCTGGGTGGTGAATTTACCAAGATGGACCGCGAAACGGCGCGTCTGGCATCGACCAGCACGGTGAATAACCAGACTGGCTGGCTGGTACAGAAATCCGACGTACCGCGCTATATCGCCAAGATCGACTGGAATATCACCGACAACAACCGTCTCGAATACACGCATATTTCGGACGAGTCGAATGTCAACGATCAATACTACGGCTTCAACTACGACACCAAGCAGCGCGGCTATGTGCAGAACGGCGGCGCCAGATTCAAGAACTATTCGGCAGGTGTGCTGTTCCTCAACGCCACCGGCGCCGCGCTGGCGGCAGCCCAGGGTTCCAATATCGACATCCTCAAGCTGACCAGCTATGTGACCGACGATTTTACCGTGCAGGCCCTGATCGGCCAGGCCAAGACGCAACGCGAGCAAAATCCGTTCGGCTACATTCCAGGCTTGCGTCCTGTCGTTGCCTCCCCGGACAACCAGGTGCCAGGCGTGAATTACCAGCCTAGCCAGGTGCAGGGTTTCAGCTCGGCCCTGTTGCGCGACGGTGCGCAAGACACCAACCGCGGTTATCGCCTGGACCTGGAATACAAACTGGCCAAGCAGCATACGATACGCGGCGGTCTTGACCACAACAAGATCAATGCCCTGAACGGTACGGAAGCGGCCGGCGGCGGTACCTGGACTTACCTGAAAACCAATCCGAACACGGTATTGTCTGGCCACAATATGTCGCCGGCAGCTGGTGGCGGTTATGGCGCTCAAGGTTACTATGTGCGTGAAAACCTGCAGCGCGGCGGCTCCACCCCGACCGTCGAGCAGTCGGCGCAATACATCGAGGACCGCTATCAAGCCACCGAAAACCTGGTCGTGACCCTGGGCTTGCGCAATGAGTCGTTCAAGAATATGAACGGTATCGGTGAAACCTTCGTGGAACAGAAAAACATGCTGGCGCCGCGCTTGAATGCGGCCTGGAATGTGTATGGCGACGGTTCCCTGAAAGTCTTCGGTACGGCTGGCCGCTACTTCATGCAATTGCCGGCCAACATGGCCGTACGTTTTGCAGGCGCTTCGCTGAACACCGACCGCTTCTACACCTATACCGGCGTCAATCCAACCACCGGTGCACCGCTGGGCTTGAACCCGATCAGCAATGTCGTGTCGGCTAACAATGAATTTGGCCAGGAAAAACGCGCCAATGAATTGGCTGCAACCAACTTGAAGGCCCACTTCCAGGACGAGATCAACCTGGGCTTCGAGAAGGCGCTGACGCCTGATTTCAACGGCGGCATCAAGTTTACCTATCGTAAGCTGAAAAACACGATCGATGACTACTCGGATCCGCGCGCCATTTCGGCCAAGCTGACGGGTGCTGAGAAAGAGTACTTCGACGACCATGGCTGGAACGGCGCCCTGTTCAATCCAGGCAAGGACAACACCTTCATGATCCCGGTGGGACCAAACGGTGCGCAACGCGCGGTGACGATTACGGCTGCCGATGCAGGCTTCCCGGAAAAAGCCAAGCGTACCTACACGGCGCTGGAATTCATGCTGGAACATCCGATGCGCAATGGCTGGTATGGCAAGATGAACTACACGTGGTCGCGCAGCGAAGGCAATCAGGAAGGCCAGACCAAATCGGATAACGGCCAGGCCGACGTGGGCTTCAGCTCGGGATGGGACTTCCCGGAAACGATGGTCAACGGCAGCGGCTTGTTGCCGAACAACCGTACGCACCAGTTGAAAACCTACGGCTACTATGAGTTCACGAGCCAGTTCGGCGTCGGTGGCAACTTGCTGGTGGCAACGGGCCGTCCAATGTCGCGTACTTGCAATATCCCTGCGTCCATGGATCAACAAGGCTTGGGCTTGTCGCAATACGGCTCGATCTTCTTCCTGTGCCCAACGGGTCCGAACGGCCGTGGCGCATACGGCACACTGCCAACGGAAATGCGCCTGGACTTGAACTTCATCTACAAGCCAGAGCAAATCAAAGGCATCGTGTTAAAAGTCGACGTGCTGAACGCAACCAACCGTCAAGTGGCGCAATCCATTGACGAGGCCTACAACACCAGCGCCGCCGGCACTGCCGTCAGCCCTACGGCTGGCATGGTCAACGCGTATTCGAACCCGCGCACCGTGCGTTTGTCGGCTCAGTACAGCCACAAGTTCTGATGTGACTTCGCCTTCGCCGCTTGACAGTTGTCAACTGGTGGAGGCTGGTGTACACAGGCGGATATGGTAAAACATAGCAGGCTATGCCAGTCTGGCGCCCCGCAAGCTGAGAAGCTTGCGGGGCGTTTTCTTTGGCGGCGCGCTTTTGTAGGGCGTCGTGACGGTGTCTTACATCCCGCCCCACAATGCGCCCAAGGTGGCCAATGCCGTCAGGCCCGCCGTTTCCGTGCGCAGGATGCGCGGGCCCATGGCCAGGCCGATGGCGCCGGCGGCCAGGGCCGCCTTTTCTTCCGCTTCCGAAAACCCGCCTTCCGGTCCTACCATCACGGTGATGGCTTGCGGCGGCTGGTGGCGGGCCCAGTCGGCCAGCGACTGCTCCGCGCGCGGCGTCAAAATGATGCGTTTATGTAAATCTTGCTGGCTGCTCCAGCTATTGAAATCCTGCAGCGGTGCCAGCTGCGCCAGGCGGTTGCGCCCGCATTGTTCCGAAGCGGAAACGATAATGCCTTGCCAATGCGCGAGTTTTTTCTCGGCCCGTTCGCTTGACAGGCGCACGACGCAGCGCTGGGCCGACAGCGGCACGATGCCGGCCGCGCCCAGTTCGATGGCTTTTTCGATGATCCAGTCCATTTTGGATGCTTCCGGCAGCGCCTGCGCCAGGGTCACGGCATACGGCAGCTCCGCTTCACGCGCTATGTGCGTCTGGATTTCAGCCGTCACGCTGCGCTTGGCAACCGTCACCAGGCTCGCTTGCACTTCGCCGCCTTCGCCATTGAACAGTGTGATGACATCGCCCGGCGCCAGGCGCACGACTTGGATATGGTGGGCGACAGCCTCCGGCAGGGCGATGGTGGTGCCGGCAACGAGCGGCTGGGGGCAGAAAAAACGCGGCATGCAAATCCTCAACGGGGGTATATGTGGGGTGGAAAGACGTCAAAGTATAGCCATTTGGCTGGCCAGTACGCCGCAATTCTAATTTGCGGCCCCCCAGTCTGGTAAAATACTTGACCACAGAAAGCAGCCGGCTTCCCTGTCCGTGCTGTTGCAAACGAATCCCAAACTCGCGACTGACCCACACCATCATGACAACTACGCTCCCAACTACCAAAATGGCCAATGCGATCCGCGCACTGGCAATGGACGCTGTACAAAAGGCCAACTCCGGCCATCCAGGCATGCCAATGGGCATGGCCGAGATCGCAGTTGCTCTGTGGAGTGGTCACTATCGCCACAATCCCGCGAATCCAAAATGGCAGAACCGCGACCGTTTCCTGTTGTCGAACGGCCACGGCTCGATGCTGCATTACGCGCTGCTGCACCTGACCGGTTACGACCTGTCGATGGATGACATCAAGGCTTTCCGCCAGATGCATTCGAAAACCCCGGGCCACCCGGAAGTCGATATCACGCCAGGCATCGAGACGACTACCGGCCCGCTGGGCCAGGGCATCGCCAACGCCGTCGGCATGGCCCTGTCGGAGCAATTGCTGGCTGCTGAATTCAACAAGCCTGGCTACGATATCGTCAACCACTACACTTATGCTTTCGTTGGCGACGGTTGCCTGATGGAAGGTATTTCGCACGAAGTGTGCGCGCTGGCCGGCACCCTGGGCTTGAACAAACTGATCGCCCTGTACGATGACAACGGCATTTCCATCGACGGCAAAGTCGAAGGCTGGTTCACGGACGACACCCCGGCCCGCTTCGAAGCGTACGGCTGGAACGTCATCCGCGCCGTCGATGGCCACGATGTTGCCGCCGTGGCTGCCGCCATCGCCGCCGCCAAGACCGCATCGAAGCCAACCCTGATCTGCTGCAAGACCATCATCGGCAAGGGTTCGCCGAACCTGCAAGGCGGCGACAAGGTCCACGGCGCCGCGCTGGGCGACAAGGAAATCGCTGCCGTACGCGAATACATCGGCTGGGATGCCGCGCCATTTGAGATGCCGGCCGACGTGTACGCGGCCTGGGATGCCAAGAAACAAGGTGCCTTGCTGGAAGCGGACTGGAACGAGCGCTTTGCCGCCTACAGCCGTGAATTCCCGCAGCAAGCCGCAGAATTGTCGCGTCGCATGCAGGGCGAGTTGCCAGCCGCGTTTGAAACGGCGCTGTCGGCCGCCATCGCTTCCTGCGTCGAGAAAAAAGAAAACATCGCCACCCGCAAGGCCAGCCAGAACGCCATCCAGGCCCTGGCTTCGTCCCTGCCGGAATTCCTCGGCGGTTCGGCTGACCTGACCGGTTCGAACCTGACCAACTGGAAAGAGTGCGTAGCCGTGCGTTCGGGCCAGCCGGGCAACCATATCAACTACGGCGTGCGCGAATTCGGCATGAGCGCCATCATGAACGGCATCACCTTGCACGGCGGCTACATTCCGTTCGGCGCCACGTTCCTGACGTTCTCCGACTATAGCCGCAATGCCCTGCGCATGGCCGCGCTGATGAAACTGCGTTCGATCTTCGTGTTCACCCACGATTCGATCGGCCTGGGCGAAGACGGCCCGACGCACCAATCGGTCGAGCACGTTTCGTCGATGCGTTTGATCCCGAACCTGGACAACTGGCGTCCATGCGACACCGTCGAGTCGGCCGCTGCCTGGGGCGCCGCCGTGCGCCGCAAGGATGGCCCGTCGACCCTGATCTTCTCGCGCCAGAACCTGCCGTACCAGGAGCGTAGCGCCGAACAGATCGAGAACATCTACCGCGGCGGCTATGTGCTGAACGACGTGGCCGATGCCAAGGCGATCCTGATCGCCACCGGTTCCGAAGTGGAACTGGCTGTCGCCGCCGCCAGCGCGCTGGCCGCCGAAGGCATCAACGTGCGCGTGGTGTCGATGCCGTCGACCGACGTGTATGACCGCCAGGACGCCGCCTACAAGGCCAGCGTGCTGACGAAAGGCGTGCCGCGCGTGGCTATCGAAGCGGGTGTGACCAGTTTCTGGTACAAATACGTGGGCCTGGAAGGCGCCGTGGTTGGTATCGACACGTTTGGCGAATCGGCTCCGGCTGGCGTGCTGTTCAAGCACTTCGGCTTCACGGTCGAGAACGTCGTGGCCAAGGTCAAAGCCGTTATCGCTGGCTAATATTGATTTCTAACGGCCCTGGCGATGCATTTGCCAGGGCCGTGCATGTACCTTCTTTTTTAATCAGGAGCAGAGTATGACGATCAAAGTTGCAATCAATGGCTACGGCCGCATCGGCCGTAATGTGTTGCGCGCTTTCTACGAAGGCGGCAAGAAACAGGATATCCAGATCGTTGCCATCAACGACCTGGGCGATGCCAAATCGAACGCCCACCTGACCCGCTATGACACCGCGCACGGCAAGTTCCCGGGCACGGTCACCGTCGAAGGCGACAACATGATCGTCAATGGCGATCCGATCCGCGTATTCGCACAGCGCAATCCGGCTGAAATCCCATGGGGCGAGCTGGGCGTGGACGTCGTGCTGGAATGCACGGGCTTCTTCACCACCAAAGAGAAAGCTTCGGCTCACTTGAAGGGCGGCGCGAAAAAAGTCATCATTTCGGCACCAGGCGGCAAGGATGTCGACGCAACCGTCGTGTTCGGCGTCAACCACTCGGTACTGAAATCGACCGACACCGTCATCTCGAACGCTTCGTGCACCACCAACTGCCTGGCACCGCTGGTCAAGCCGCTCAACGACGCCATCGGCATCGAAACGGGCCTGATGACCACCGTGCACGCCTACACCAACGACCAGGTGCTGTCCGACGTGATGCATGAAGACCTGCGCCGCGCCCGTTCGGCCACCATGAGCATGATCCCGACCAAGACGGGCGCCGCTGCCGCCGTGGGCCTGGTCTTGCCTGAGCTGAATGGCAAACTGGACGGCTTCGCCATCCGCGTGCCGACCATCAACGTGTCGCTGGTCGACCTGTCCTTCATCGCCAAGCGCGACACCACCGTGGAAGAAGTCAACGCCCTGATGAAGGCCGCTTCGGAAGGCGCGCTGGAAGGCATCCTGACGTACCAGACCGAACCGCTGGTCTCGATCGACTTCAACCACAACCCGGCTTCGTCGAACTTCGATTCGACCCTGACCAAAGTGTCGGGCCGTCTGGTGAAAGTATCGTCGTGGTACGACAACGAGTGGGGTTTCTCGAACCGCATGCTCGACACCACCGTCGCACTGATGTCGGCCAAGTAATTCCTGGCTAGCATACAAAAAACGCCCTTCGGGGCGTTTTTTTCGTCTGTTGCCAGCTTATTCCTTGGGTTCGCACTGGTTGCGCCACTGCTCGCACGACGCCTCGACGCCCTGGTAGCACATGTTGAGGATGTAGTCGCAGTTTTCCGACGGAATCCACGCGCGCACGGCGGCCGTGCTGGAGAACGAAGCTGCGGCGCCGACGGCGATGGCAAAGATAAACAGGGCTTTTTTAATGGAAATCATTTTTCTCGCTTTCACAATTGGACAACGGTAGGGTGTCAAATCAAAAGGCCGCCACGGCAGGCATGGTGAACCGGCCAGACGCAGAAAAATATTAGCATTAAAATCAGTAATTTATTGCTATAAAGAAAAATATTCCTGCTAACTAACGCCATGCGTGCAGGCGGCGCCGGTAAAAGCGCCACAGCAGGCGCAAGTCGCGCAGCACGGGCACGCCGGAGAGCAGGGTCAGCACGCCGGCGAGCAGGATGGTGGCGGCTGGAAAACCGATGTGCTTGAAGGCCAGGGCGCCGCTGACGCCGCCGATGAAGAAGCAGGCGATCAGCAGGCTGTGCGTTCTCAGCTTGCCGCGGTTGACCTTCACCATCCGGTCCGGCAGGTGGCGCCGGTTGTAATATGCCATCTTGCCCAGTTCGATGCCGATATCGGTGGACAGGCCCGTCACGTGCGTGGTGCGGATGACGGCGCCCGAAATCTTGGTGATGATGGCGTTTTGCAATCCCATCACAAAGCACAGCAGCAAGATGGTGACGGGGCCCAGCACGTCGGGCATGGCGGCTAGGTAATTACCCGTCAAGCCGAACAGCAACAGCAAGGCTGCTTCCAGCAGCAGGCTGGCGGCAAACTGGCTGTGCAGCCGGCGCCGCTTGCCCCAGTTCACCATGATGGCCGTGACGGCCGCACCGCTGACAAAGGCCAGCCATGCGCCCAGCGCTGCCAGGGCCACGGTGATATTGCCCAGCGCCAGGTCATCCGCCATGCCCGAGACGATGCCCGTCATGTGCGAGGTATAGCCGCCGATGGCGAGAAAACCGCCCGCATTCACGGCGCCCGCCACCAGCGCCAGCACGCAGCCCAGCTGCAGGTTGGCTTGCGTATCGCGCGCCGAGCCGCTCAGGCGCGACAGGTAATGGAGCGGCATGCCCGGGCCGGCCTCAGGCTGCGGCGCCGAAGATGGCTTGCCACAGGCGCACGACGTTATCCGCATGCACGCGCACGCGCTCCGGTTCCACGCGGGCCAGGTCCTGCCCCTGCAGGCGCAACTGGTGCTGCAGCTTGCGCAGCGCGCGGTAGGCGTCGGCGACCAGGGCGGCCAGCTGGGCGTCGATCAGTCCCAGTTCGCCGCACAGGCGCAGCAGGGCGATATTGCCCGAGTTGGCCGTCAGTTGCGGATACTGCGCCGCATGCTGGAGCACCAGGTACTGCACCATGAACTCGATG
The DNA here is from genome assembly GCF_021165895.1 of Janthinobacterium sp. PLB04. Lineage (NCBI taxonomy): Bacteria > Pseudomonadati > Pseudomonadota > Betaproteobacteria > Burkholderiales > Oxalobacteraceae > Janthinobacterium > Janthinobacterium sp. PLB04. Next base: position 1,516,772 of record NZ_CP088968.1, read on the forward strand.
TCGATCATGCCGCCCGGATCCTGCTTCAAGTCAAAGCTGCCCGGACGGGGCGGATGCGCATCCAGCATCTTCTTGCGCATGGCCACCACTTCGCCCTTGAGCGGACCGTTTTCCGGGCGCTCCTTGCGCAAGATCGTGTCGCGGATGCGCTCAAAATGCTTGCCGATGGTGGTATCTCCGGCGCAAAAGCGCGCGCGCGTGAGCGCCTGGTGTTCCCACACCCAGGCCGCGCTGCTCTGGTAGCGCTCGAATGCCTGCACGCTGGAAACCAGCATGCCCGAGGCGCCGTCGGGACGCAGGGCGATGTCGATATCGAACAGAATGCCGGCCGACGTGTGCGAGGTCATCCAGGTAATGAAACGTTGCGCCAGCTTGGCGTACAGGCCGGGCGCTTCCTGGTCGTCGTCGTCGAAGAGGAAAATGACATCCAGGTCGGACACATAGCCCAGTTCCTTGCCGCCCAGCTTGCCGTACGCGATGACGGCGAATTTCGGCACGTCGCGGTGGCGCGTCGGCAAGGTTTGCCAGACGGCTTGCACGGTGGCGGCGACGATGATGTCGGCCAGCTGCGACAGGTAGTCGGCCAGTTTTTCCACGCTGAGGTCGCCCGCCAGGTCTTGCGCCAGGCACTGGAACAGCTGCGCGTGGTGCATTTCGCGCAGGATATCCATCTGCCGCTCCGTGTCGCCGGGCGCGTCGTCGAGCTGGCGCTGCAGGTCGAGCGCCAGGGCGGCCGGGTCCGGCACCGTGTTGCGGATGCGCTCATCGAGCAACTCGTCGAGCAGGATCGGGTGCTGCGTGAGGAAGGTGGCGGCCCAGCCGCTGGCGCACACCATGCGCACGACGCGCTCGAGCGTATGCGGGTATTCCGTCAGCAGCGACAGATAGGCCGAGCGGCGCGCAATCGCTTCCAGGAAATCGAGCAGCCGGCCCAGGGTGGCCAGCTGGCTGGCATTGCCGTTGGAAACGGAGCAATCTGTGATCAGGGGCAGGGCGGAATTGACGAGGGCGACGAGGCGCGTGCGGCTCGCCTCGGGCAACGATTGCAAACGGGGCGCCTGCCACGTGGCCAGCAGGCGGCGCGCGCAGGCGGCGGGCTCATGGAAACCCAGGGCGGCAAAGCGCGCTTCGATGGCTTCCTGCTGGTCGGATGCGGCGCAGTCGTTCGAGGTTTGCGGGTCGATGCCCGTGTCGGCCGGCGGCGTGCCGCTGCTCTTGTCGCTGAACATCTCGTCGAACTGGCCGGCGACAAATACGCGGTGTGCTTCCAGCTGGGCCAGCAGGGTGGGCGTGTCGGGCAAGCCCATCATCTGCGCCACGGTCAGGCGGTCGGCGTCATTCGCGGGCAGGGTGTGGGTTTGCGCATCGTCCAGGTATTGCAGCCGGTGTTCGAGGTTGCGCAGGAAGGTGTAGGAACCCAGCAACTGTTCCACGATGGCCGGCTCCAGCAAGCCCTTGTCTGCCACCGTGCGCAGGGTGGCGCGCGTGGAACGTTCGCGCAGCTCGGCGTCGCGCCCGCCCCGTATCAACTGAAACACTTGCGCGAGGAATTCGATTTCGCGGATGCCGCCACGGCCCAGCTTGACGTTGTTGCTGCGGTCCGGGTGCAGCCGTTCCTGGCGGTTGACCTCGGCGCGGATCTGGCCGTGCATGGTGCGGATGGCATCGATGACGCCGAAATCGAGGTAGCGGCGGAAGACAAACGGGCGCACGATGGCGTCGAGCGAGGCGATATCCTCGGCCTTGCCCGTTACGGCGCGCGCCTTGACCCAGGCGTAGCGCTCCCATTCGCGCCCTTGCACGATCAGGTACTGTTCCACCATGCTGAGGCTGGCGGCCAGCGGACCCGAGTTGCCGTTCGGACGCAAGGCCATGTCCACGCGGAAAGTAAAACCATCTTGCGTGATCTCGGCCAGGGCGGCGATCAGTTTCTTGCCCATGCGAATGAAAAACTCGTGGTTGGACAGACTGCGCTGGCCCGCCATGGTGACTTGCGTGTCGCCATCTTCCGGGTAGACAAAGATCAGGTCGATATCCGACGAGACATTCAGTTCGCCGCCGCCTTGCTTGCCCATCGCCAATACCATCAAGGCCTGCTCCTCGCCCGACTCCTCGCCGACAGGCATGCCGTGCAGGGCCACCATTTCGGCCATGATGGCGTCCACATGCGTGCGGATGGCGAAATCGGCAAAGCCCGTCATGGCCGTGACGACTTCGTTCAAGTCGGCCTGGCCGCCAAGATCGCGCGCGATCAGGCCGCAGACGAGCAGGTTGCGCAGGCGGCGCATGGCCCGCTCGGGCGGCAGCGGCGGCGTGGCGGCGTTCGCCTGGGCGGCCAACTCGGCGGCAAAGTCGAGCCCGTCCAGCGGCGCGCGCACCAGTTGCGCCACCTGCGCGGCGCGCTCGGGGGCGGCGTCCAGCCAGCGCTGGTAGAAACGGGAGGCGGAGATCAAAGGCTGTGTGCTCATGGTATCGGTAAGTGTCTCGTGGATGCTGCGTGCATGTTCTTGCTTAACTTGGCTGCGAACGGCGGGGGATGCGGTAAAATTGTGCCGCCGGCCCAATACCGCCGGCAGTGCGTGCTCTTCCGGACGATGGTAAGGGAGGCTTTGCTCAGACGCAAGCGCAAGGATGCAGGCGCGCACCACGAATGCAGACGATTTTTGCCATTATTTGACGCCGGGCCAGTTTATTAGCTTATTGATGCAAAAACCGCCAGAAGCAAGCGTGACAGAACATGTGCCATTGGCCCTGCGCTGGCAGCGGCTGCGTGCCGCCTATCGCATGGCCAACCTGGCCACCCACCATGTGTTGGGTTTTACCATCAAACTGGTATTGCTGGCGTACTTCGCCTTCGCCGTGCTGTTTTTATTCCTGCGCTACGCGATCTTGCCGAATATCGATTACTACAAAGGCGATATCGAGCGGGCGGCCAGCCGCGCGCTGGGCAACCCTGTCAGCATTGCGCGCATTTATGCCTCCTGGCATGGCGTACGTCCGAATCTTTTCCTTGGCGACGTGACCCTGCGCGACCAGGCGGGCCGCCAGGCGTTGAGCCTGCCGAGCATATCGGCCACCGTGTCGTGGTGGAGCGTGCTTGGCTCCGTGCGCTTTACTACCCTGGAAATCACGCGGCCCGACCTGGACGTGCGGCGCAGCAAGGATGGCAAGCTGTACGTAGCCGGGGTATTGATCGACAGCACGCAAGGCAGCGATGGCAAGGGCGCCGACTGGCTGCTGTCGCAGCATGACATCATCATTCGCGACGGCAAGGTGCGCTGGACGGATGAAGCGCGCGGCACACCCGAGCTGGCTTTATCGCAGGTCAATGTGCTGTTGCGCAACCGCTGGCGCAGCCACCGGCTGGGCTTGCAGGCCACGCCGCCCCCTAGCCTGGCCGCGCCCATCGATGTGCGCGCCCACTTCACGCATCCGCCTTTCAGCACGCGCATCTCGGATGTGTCGATGTGGAAGGGGGAACTGTACGCCGACCTGAAAAATGCCGACCTGGCCGCCTGGCGCCGCTATCTCGACTATCCGTTTGAATTGAGCCAGGGCAAGGGCGCCCTGCGCGCCTGGTTGAGCCTGGATCACGCGCGCCTGGCCGGCTTCACGGCCGACGTGGGCTTGACGGATGTGCAGGCGCAGCTGGGCGAACATATCGCGCCGCTCGACTTGCTGTCGGTCAGCGGGCGCATTTCGGCAAAGGAAGAGTTGTCGGCGCAGGTGCCGGACGGCAAGCCCACCTTTGGCGCGAATGGGCACCAGGTCGAGTTGACGAATTTTGCGGTGGAAACCCGCGATGGCCTCAGCCTGCCGCCCACGACCCTGTCCGAACGCTTTGTTGCCGCCACGAAGCGCAAGCCGGCGCGTACGGAAATCACGGCCAAGTCGCTCGATTTGCAGACCCTGGCCGCATTGGCCGACAAGCTGCCGCTGGGCGAACAGCAGCGCCAGCGCCTCGACGCCCTGGCGCCGCGCGGGCGTTTGCAGGATTTTTCTGCGCAATGGGAAGGCGAGATGGCGACGCCGGCCAGCTACCGCTTGCGTGGCAAGCTCATCGATCTGGGCCTGAATGCGCAGCCGGCGCGCCTGGCCGTGGCGAAGACGGCGACCAGCCTTGCGCAGGCGGCCGCACCGGCTATCCCCGGTTTCGATCATTTGACGGGCAGTATCGACGCCAGCGACAAGGGCGGCAAGATCGATATCGATGCACAGGGATTGGTATTGCAACTGGCCTCCTACTTGAGTGAGCCGGCCTTGCCGTTCGAACAATTCGAAATGGAGGCGCGCTGGGCTTTCCAAGCAGACAATATGCTGCAAGTTGACCTGGACAGGCTTGATTTTAATCAACAAGGCATGCGGGTCGCCTTGCATGGTTCGCAGCGTTTGCCGCTCGACGGCAGCAAATTGGGTCAGGTGGATGTGACGGGTACGATCGACAACTTCCAGATCAACACCATCGGCCGCTATCTGCCGCTGCAAACGCCCGAACACCTGCGCCACTGGCTGACGGGCGCATTGGAGGGCGGCGTGGCGCGCGATGTCAGCCTGCGCCTGCGCGGCGAACTCGAACATTTCCCTTTCAAGGCCGACACCCCGGCCCAGCGCAATCGCGGTGACTTCCGCGTGGCCGGCAAGATCGAGAATGGCACGCTGAACTACGCGCCCGGCGAATTTGCGGAAAGCGGCCCCCTGGCCGGCAAGGCACCGCTGTGGCCGCAGGCGGAAAAGATCAAGGGCAGTTTCGTGTTCGAGCGGGCACGCATGGAAATCCGCGGCGACACGGCCACCACGGGCGGCGTGGCCTTGACGAATGTCAAAGCCGTGATCCCCGACCTGACTGTCTTCGACACCTTGCTCGATATCGAGGGCAATGCGGCCGGCCCGATGCAGGAATTCCTCAAGTACGTGACGGCCAGCCCCGTGCTCGGCTGGATCGAGCATTTCACGGATGAAACGACGGCAACGGGCAATGCCAAGCTGGCCCTCAAATTGCACTTGCCGACGGAGCGCATGCTCGAGTCGACCGTGCAGGGCAGCTTGCAGCTGGCGGGCAACGACGTGGTGCTGTTCCACGACATGCCGCCCGTGCTTGGCACGCAGGGCAAGATCGAATTCAACGAAAAAGGCGTCAACCTGAATGGCTTGAATGGCAGCCTGCTGGGCGGGCCGCTGGCCATTTCGGGCGGCACGCAGCCGGACAGTTCCATCCAGGTGAAACTGGCCGGCAACATGACGATCGACGGCTTGCGCAAGACCTATCCGGCGCCCGTGCTGCAGCGCCTGGCGAAACATTTGAATGGCGGCGCCCGTTACAGCGGCCTGATCACTGCGCGCGACCACCAGGTGGTGGTCAATGTCGAGTCGCCGCTGACGGGCCTGGGTCTGGATTTCCCCGCCCCCCTGAAAAAGCCGGCCGGCGACAGCCTGCCCGTGAAATTCACCCTGACGGGCAATGCGGCCAACGGCGCGGGCTTGCGCACGGACGATATCCGCATCGCGCTGGGTTCCGGCATCGCTGCCCGCTACCAGCGCCAGAAGCAGGGCAAGGATGCCTGGCGCCTGGTGCGCGGCGGCATCGGCGTGAATGTGCCGGCGCCGGAACCGGACAGCGGCATGATGTTCAACGTCAACATGAAAACCCTGGACGTGGACAGCTGGATTGCCGCCGGCAGTGAAATCGCCGGCAGCGGCACGGCCCCCGCCGACAGCGGCGCCGCCGACGATGCGCCCGATATTGCGCAATACGTGGTGCCTGACATGATGGCGGCCCGTGCCAGCGAACTGATGCTGGGCGAGCGCAAGCTGGAAAACGTGGTCGTGGGCGCCACCCATCAAAAGGATGTGTGGCAAGCCAATATTGACGCGAAGCAGGTGTCCGGCTATGTAACGTGGCTGGAAACGCCGTCCGGCCTGGGCAAGATGACGGCGCGCCTGTCGTCGCTGATTATTCCCGAGTCGGCCGCCAACGACGTGAAGAATCTGTTGGAAGGAAAAAGTGGCGCCCAGTCGATCCCTTCGCTCGATATCGTCGCCGAGCAGTTTGAACTGTTCAACAAGAAGATCGGCCGGCTGGAGTTGCAAGCCTATAACACCATGGCGGCGGGCGGGAGAGAGTGGCGCGTGGGCAAGCTGCAGCTGTCGAACCCCGATGGCGCGCTGAGCGGCAATGGCAAATGGGTCATCAAGGATGGGCAAAGCACGACCAGCCTGCGTTTTGGCCTCGATATCGTCGATGCGGGCAAGTTGCTCGACCGCTTCGGCTTTGCCGATACGGTGCGTCGCGGCAAGGGCCGCCTGAGCGGTGACATCGCCTGGAATGGCTTGCCGTATTCGCTCGACATTCCCACCTTGTCGGGGCAGATCGAGATGAACGTGGAATCGGGCCAGTTCCTCAAGCAGGATCCGGGCGCGGCCAAGCTGTTGGGCGTGCTGAGCCTGCAAGCCTTGCCCCGCTTGCTGAAACTCGATTTCCACGACGTGTTTTCCGAAGGCCTGGCCTTCGACGGCATCACGGCCAACGTCAGCATCAAGCGCGGCGTCGTGACCACGGACAACCTCAAGATGCATGGCGTGGCGGCCACCGTGCTGATGGATGGCACGGCCGATATCGCCAATGAAACGACGAATTTGCACGTGGTGGTGATCCCCGAATTTAACCTGGGCACGGGGCCGCTCGTGTACGCGCTGGCCGTCAACCCCGTCATCGGCCTGGGCAGTTTCCTGGCGCAATTGTTCTTGCGCGCTCCCGTGATGAAGGCGCTCACTTACCACATGCAGATCGCCGGCCCGTGGAAATCGCCCGTCGTGACCAAGCTCGATGGTGGTAAATTGGAACCTGTCGCCGTGCCTGCCGCTGCAGCCGTGGAGGCCGTGGCGAAATAGGCGAGGCGTTCGAATGGATAAGAGGTGGCAATGATGCATACAGTCGCAGCAGTACAAATGATTTCCTCGCCCTCCGTGGAAGACAACCTGGCCACGGCGCGCCGGCTCGTGGCGCAGGCCGCCGCCGGTGGCGCGCAGCTGGTGGTGCTGCCCGAATACTGGGCCATCATGGGCAAGCAGGAAACGGACAAGCTGGCCCATGCGGAACAGCCCGGCAGCGGACCGATCCAGGATGGCATGGCGCAGATGGCGCGCCAGCACGGCATCTGGCTGATCGGCGGCACCTTGCCCCTGATTTCCGGTGAGGAGGGCAAGGTACTCAATACGACGCTGGTGTACGACCCGCAAGGCGCGCCGGCCGGGCGCTACGACAAGATCCACCTGTTCGGCTTTACGCGCGGCACCGAGTCGTACAATGAATCGCGCACCATCGTGCCGGGCGCGCAGGTGCGCTCGATCGAGACGCCGTTCGGCCGGGTCGGCCTGTCCATCTGCTATGACCTGCGCTTTCCCGAGCTGTACCGCGCCATGGGCGATTGCGCGCTGATCGTCGTGCCGGCCGCGTTTACCCATACGACGGGCAGCGCCCACTGGGAAGTGCTGCTGCGCGCGCGCGCCATCGAAAACCAGTGCTATGTGCTGGCCTCGGCGCAAGGCGGCTTGCATCCGAACGGCCGCCGCACGTGGGGCCACAGCATGCTGATCGACCCGTGGGGCGAAGTGAAAGCCGTGCTGCCCGAAGGCGAGGGCGTGGTCAGCGGCGAGATCGACCTGGTGTTCCTGGCCGGCGTGCGCGAGTCGCTGCCTGCCCTGGCGCACCGCACTATGTGAGGATACCTGACATAAGCTACTGCGCGTCGCGCTTTGCGGCCTGCGATGCTCACCGTGCTCAAGCACGGCTGCGCTTCTCGGCCACAAATCACTGCCGCTCGCTACGCTTCTGTCAGGTACTGAGAATGAGTTGAATATAATTAGCGAGTGCAAAGCTATGAATCCATTTGAACCCAATCTGTCCAGCCTGGCCGTGGCGCGCGATATCCTGCTCACGCCGTTCGGCCTGGATGAAGACAAGCTGTTGAAAGCCCTGGGCACGATGTTTACGCACAAGGTCGACTATGCCGACCTGTACTTCCAGTCGACCAAGAGCGAAGGCTGGAGCCTGGAAGAGGGCATCGTCAAGACGGGCAGTTTTTCCATCGACCAGGGTGTGGGCGTGCGTGCCGTGTCTGGCGACAAGACGGCCTTTGCGTACTCCGACGATATTTCCGAGCGGGCCCTGCTGGAAGCGGCGGCGGCCACGCGTACCATCGCGCGCGCAGGTAGCGGCAAAATCAGGATCGCGGGCCAGATGCTTGCGCAGGGCGGCCGTTCCTTGTACCTGCCCAACGATCCGCTCGCCTCGCTAGATGCCACGGCCAAGGTGCAATTGCTGGAACGCGTGGAAAAGATGGCGCGGGCGAAAGATCCCAGAGTGGTGCAAGTGATGGCGGGCCTGGCCGGCGAATACGACGTGGTGCTGGTGCTGCGCAGCGATGGCGTGCTGGCGGCCGACATCCGCCCGCTGGTGCGCGTCTCGCTGACGGTGATCGCGGAACAGAATGGCCGCCGCGAAACGGGCTCGGCCGGCGGCGGCGGGCGTTTCAGCTATGACTATTTCAGCGATGCCGTGCTGGAACAATACGCAACGGACGCCGTCAATTCGGCCCTGGTGAACCTGGAAGCGCGCCCGGCGCCCGCCGGTCCCATGACCATCGTGCTGGGACCGGGCTGGCCCGGCATCCTGCTGCACGAAGCGATCGGCCACGGCCTGGAAGGCGATTTCAACCGCAAGGGTTCGTCCGCGTTTTCGGGCCGCATCGGCGAACGCGTGGCCGCCAAGGGCGTCACCGTGGTCGATGACGGCACCCTGGCGGGGCGGCGCGGCTCGCTGAATATCGATGACGAGGGCAACCCGACGCAGTGCACGACCCTGATCGAGGACGGCATCCTGAAGGGTTACATCCAGGACACCATGAATGCGCGCCTGATGAAGATGCCCGTGACGGGCAATGCGCGCCGCGAATCGTTCGCCCACCTGCCCATGCCGCGCATGACGAATACATATATGCTGGGCGGCGACAAGGACCCGGGCGAAATCCTCGCGTCCGTCAAGAACGGTTTGTACGCCGTCAACTTCGGCGGCGGCCAGGTCGACATCACGAACGGCAAGTTCGTCTTCTCGGCCAGCGAAGCGTACATGATTGAAAACGGCAAGCTCAGCTACCCGGTGAAGGGCGCCACCCTGATCGGCAACGGCCCGGACGTGCTCAACCGCGTTTCCATGATCGGCAACGACATGCGCCTCGATTCGGGCGTGGGCGTGTGCGGCAAGGAGGGGCAAAGCGTGCCCGTGGGCGTGGGGCAGCCGACCTTGCGCCTGGATGGCATCACGGTCGGCGGGACGGCTTAGATCGCCATTTCAGGAACCTACTGCGCAGCCCACTCTTGAGTTTGCGTTGCTCGCTGTACCTGAAGTACAGCTGCGCTACTCAACCCAATATTGTGCTTGCTCGCTACGGTTCCTGAAACGCCTGATACGTTGAAAATATGACGAAATTCAGAACTTGTACTTCACCCCCGCGCTGATGAAGCGTCCTGCCGCGCCCGCGTAGTCGAGCGGGTTGTAGCCCGTGGCGCCATATGTGAGCGGATCGAGCGGGGCGATCTTGTCGAACAGGTTTTGCACCGTTGCAAACACTTCCAGCTTGGGCGTGGCCAGCCAGCGGGCCGTCAGGTCCACCGTGGTGAACGAGGCGATGCGGCAGCCGCGAGGGGCATCCGTGCCGTCGGCGAAATGCGTGGCGCAGCCGTCCGGGTCATTCTTGAACAGCACGTTGTCGAGCGGCGCGCGGTAGTTGACGTTGGCCGTGACCCGCCAGTCCTGGCGCTCCCAGGTGGCACCCAGGTTGATGCGGTCGTCCGGCGTGCCCATGCAGTTGGACACATCGCAATTGCCATGCGTGCCGGCAAAATCGCGCTGCGTGCCATCCTGCTCCGTGCGCAGCCATTTGTACAGATGCGTCCATTTCAGGTCGAATACCAGGCTGCCATAGTCGCTGCCCAGGCTGAAGCGCTGGCGCGCGTCGATATCGATGCCGCGCACCGTCGTTTGCGCCGAATTCACATAATTGGCCAGCACGGCCGTGATGGCACCCGGATCGCCGGCGATGCCCGTGGCCGTCGACGGGTCGCGCGCCACATGGCCTTCGGCGATGGCGGTGTCCGTTTGCTCCTGATTGATTTCATTCTTGCGGCGGATTTGCCACAGATCCACGGAAATACTGGTGCGCGGCAGCGGGTCCCACACGGCGCCCACGGAATAGCTGCGCGAACGTTCGGGCGACAGCTTGGGATTGGGCGACGTGATGACGGCGATGGAGGCTGGATCGCAAGCCGCTTCCACGCCGAGCCCGCAGCGCAGCGGATCGCTGGCGGTGGAGAACGCGGCCAGGCCGCCGATGCCGTTTTCCGCCGCGCTGGGGGCGCGGAAACCCTTGGCGAAGGTGCCGCGCAGGGCCAGTTCGCGCAGGGGCGTCCATTTCACGCCCGCTTTCGGGGTATAGGAATTGCCCACGTCGGTGAAATGGTCGGCGCGCAGGGCGCCCGACAGTTCCACGGTTTTCAGCACGGGCGCCAGCACCTCGGCATAGATGGCCGAAGCATTGCGGCTGCCCTTGTATGCGGAATAGCCGAGGCCAATGATATTGCCCCGCTCCGTGCCCGTGGTGGGCTTCAGTTCCGTCGATTCGTGGCGGAATTCGGCACCCACGGCCACGCCCAGGCCGCCGCCGTCCAGCTTGGCCACCTCGCGGCTGGCCTTGAAGTCGATCTGCGCGATATGCGTCTTGGCATCGTTGGAAATGCGTGGCGACAGGGCCGCGTACAGCTCGGCTGAATTGAGGCCCGCGTTTTCCGCGATGCGCCACAGGCTGCCGGCCGGCAGGGCCGCATACGCGGGGTTCAGGCTGGCCGCCGCCACATTCGCGGTAGTCGGGTTGAGCAGGGCGAAGGCGACGTCGCGCTGCAGGTAGCCGTTCAAGTCGTTCGACACCTTGTTCTGCGAGTACAGCAAGGCGCTGTCGATATCCCAGCCCGCCACCGCGCCCTTGATGCCGGCGACGAAGCGCGTGAAGGTGGAATTGACTTCCGACAGGCGCGGCCCCACGTCGGCCGCCAGGTAGCGCAGCCGCGCCGCCGTGCCGAAATACGGATTGTCCGGGTGGGCGGCACCCAGCGACACGCCCGCATTGCTGACAGGGCCGCCCGGGTAGCCGACCGAGCCGCTGACCGTGGATAGCGTGGTGGCCGAGTGCGATTCGCTGTGATATACGTTCAATTCGGTATACGTCTGCAACGCTGGCGTCAGTTGCCAGGCGGCGCGGCCAAAGAAATTGATGTTCTTCTGTTTCGGCTGGATCTGGCCGTATTGTTGCGCAGCATCGGTCAGGCAGCCGCCGCCCGGGTCGCCTTGCGGATGCGTGGTGAAGTTGCCGCAGGCGGCGCCGGGGAAGGCGCGCGTAAAACCCGCGCCGGCGAGATTGCCGCGGTTGTAGTAGTCGAGCGTGTCGGGATTGCGCACATTGCCGTTGACGGCGCTGCCGGCCGCATTGTTGGTGGTGATGGCACCCGCGCCGCTGAGCGACTCCTGCGCGCTGAAGCCCAGGTCGCGCAAGTCGCTGCGGCCGACGGCTCCCCGCCCGGCCCGGTCGCGGTTCCAGATGGCGGCCTTTTCGCTGTATTCGAGATTCAGCAGCACGTTGTAGCGGTCGCTGTCGATGTCGCCGAAGCCGTGCGTGATGGCGGCGCGCGCGTCGCGCCCGTCCCATTCCTTGGTCTTGCCGTAATTGCCCTTGATGGCCGTGCCCTGGTAGTCGCGCCGCAGGATCACGTTGACCACGCCGGCGATGGCGTCCGAACCGTAGATGGCCGAGGCGCCATCCTTGAGGATTTCCACCCGTTCCACCGCTTCCAGGGGAATGATGTTCAGGTCGGCAAACACTTTCTGGCCATCGTCGGCCAGGCCATACGGCGCCACCCTGCGGCCATTCAGCAAGACCAGGGTCGAGGCCGTGCCCAGGCCCCGCAGCGACACGCCGGAAGCGCCGGCGGCAAAGCCGTTGCCGAAGGACGTGGGCACGGAACCCTGGTTGTCGACGGCCAGGGTCTGCAGCAGTTCGGCCACGCTGGACTTGCCCGACTTTTCAATGTCGGCCGCGTTCAGGGTTTGTACGGCCGAAGCCGTTTCCGCCTGCGCGCGGCGGATGTTCGAGCCGGTGATTTCCACGCGGGCAATCGGCGCGGCATCCTGCGCCAGGACGGGTAGACTCAGCAGCGCACTGGCCAGTGCCAGGCCCAGTCTGGGTGGTGAAAAGGTGGTGGACTGTAAGGATGGTGTCGGGATCATGCGGTTCTCCGGAAAGGTCAGGCAGTCAAAGGTCATCGATACGTCCTTGAGTTTTCTCCGTCCCGCGACGCTGGAATTGATCTAGATCAAGTAGTGCCCCGCTTCTAGTCGATAGAATGGCTGGCGTGGCGTGGTTGCCACGACGGACACAGCGGTGGCGTCCGGTATGCAGAGTCACAGCGCAGATGCACAGCGAGAGTCATAGCGCGCAACTTTTTATGCTTTTTTGCGTGTTGTGCAGTGTAAAAGGACGGTGGTATGCGGCTTTGCCGACAAATATGCTTGCCAACCCTTGCAATTTAGGTTTATAGTCGTTCATCACTTACGGATGACTCGCATGTTCGCTCGCCACTTTTTTACCGCTTATTTTTACTTTAGCAATTCCAACCCAAAGGCGGTGGAGTAGCGGTCGGTTCACGTAGCAGCAAAACGAGATCCCAGCAAATTCTAAAAAACCGCCACTCATGGCGGTTTTTTTTTACCCAGATGTTTTACCCATCCTTAAATTTTGGAGAAAATGATGCCCCGCACCGATGATTTGCGTATTCGCGAAATGAAGGAATTGACCCCGCCGTCCCACCTGATCCGCGAATTTGCCTGCTCGGAGCAAGCCGAACAGACCGCTGCCAGCGCCCGCATTGCCCTGCACCGTATCCTGCATGGCCAGGACGACCGCCTGATGGTGGTGATCGGGCCTTGCTCCATTCACGATACCAAGGCGGCCATGGAATATGCGCGTCTGCTGGTCAAGGAGCGCGCGCGTTTCGCGGGCGAACTGGAAATCGTCATGCGCGTCTACTTCGAGAAGCCGCGCACCACGGTGGGATGGAAGGGCCTGATCAACGATCCGTACATGGACAACAGCTTCCGCATCAACGACGGCTTGCGCATGGCGCGCGAACTGTTGCGCGATATCAATGAGCTGGGTTTGCCGGCTGGCACCGAGTTCCTCGACGTGATCAGCCCGCAATACATCGCCGACCTGATCAGCTGGGGCGCCATCGGCGCGCGCACGACGGAATCGCAGGTGCACCGCGAGCTGGCGTCGGGGCTGTCCTGTCCGGTCGGCTTCAAGAATGGCACGGACGGCAATGTGAAGATCGCCGTGGAAGCCATCAAGGCCGCCTCGCAGCCGCACCATTTTCTTTCCGTCACGAAGGGCGGCCACTCGGCCATCGTCTCGACCAACGGCAACGAGGATTGCCACATCATCTTGCGCGGCGGGAAAACCCCGAACTATGACGCAGCCAGCGTGGACGAGGCGTGCAAGGCGATCGCGGCACAAGGCCTGGCGGCGCGCCTGATGATCGACGCCTCGCATGCGAACAGCTCGAAAAAACCGGAAAACCAGATCCCCGTGTGCGCCGACATCGCCAGCCAGGTGGCGGCGGGCGATGGCCGCATCGTTGGCGTGATGGTGGAATCGCACCTGGTGGCGGGACGCCAGGATTTGATCCCGGGCAAGGAATTGATCTATGGCCAGTCTGTCACGGATGGCTGCATCGACTGGAGCGCCAGCGTGGCCGTGCTGGAAAACCTGGCGGCGGCCGTCAGGCAGCGCCGCTTGCAGGGCGACGCGGAATAACGTGGCGCGCAGCATGAAAAAAAGCCCGGAAAGCTAAGCTTTCCGGGCTTTTTTAATGCATTCAAGACGCCTGACAGAAGCGTAGCGAGCGGCAGCAAGTTGCGGCCGAGACGCGGAACTGTGCTTGAGCACAGTGAGCATCGCAGGCCGCAAATCGCGACGCGCAGTAGCTTATGTCAGGTGTACTTAGAACTTGTAGGTAGCGCGCACGTAGAAAGTACGGCCCAGCGGATCAGCGTAACGCGGATCGTAGCCGGACTGGAATGTGCCGATCTGGTTACTGAACGGTGGATCTTCGTTCAGCAGGTTTTTCACGCCCACGGTGACTTCGGTGTTCTTGAAGCCCGAGTACGCGCCCGACAGCGACCACACCGAGTAAGCCTTGACGCTTTGCTCGAATTGCGGATCGACATAATTCTGGTCGCGGTAGCCGCTCATGTACTTGTTCGACAGCGTGGCATTCCACTTGTCCATATTCCATTGCAGGGAGGCATTGTGTCTCCAGCGGAATACCGGTGCATTGTCGCCATACACACCCACGTTTTGCACGAATTCGCCGCCGCGCTCATTCTGGTACTCATACTTCTGTACCCAGGTGCCATCGAAGTTGAAGGTGAAGTTGCCGTACTGGCTGCGTGGCAATTTCCAGTTCAGGCCCAGGTCGATGCCCGAAGTGTGCATTTCGCCAAGGTTGCCCAGGGTGGCCAGCACGTAATCGAGCTTGCCGTCAGCCGTGTAGATGAAGTTGCTTTGATATTTATCGTAGTTGTCGAACAGGGTCTGTTCGGCCACGGTGCCGATCTTGTCGCGCAGCTTGATTTTGAAGTAATCGAGCGAGACGGTCAGCGATTTCGTCGGTTCGATGACGATACCGGCGCTGAAGGTTTTCGATTTTTCCGGGCCGACGTCCGGATTGCCGCCCGAACGGATGTATTGCTGCGCGCCGCAGGCGACGTTGCTGTTGGCGCCAGGGATCGGTACGCCGCCTGGGCACAGGCGTGGATCGTCATACTTGTTGGCCGTGAAGGTCTTGGTTTGCGGACCATGCAGGTCATACAGCGTTGGCGCGCGGAAACCTGTGTTGTAGGAGCCGCGCAGCAGCACCTGGCTCGTTGGCTGCCAGCGCACGCCGACTTTCGGGTTGAAGCTGCCGCCGACGTCGTTGTAGTGGTCATAACGGGCTGCCAGAGACAGTTCCAGGTCTTTCACGACAGGAATGCTCAGTTCCGAGAAGATGGCGGCGATGTTGCGGCTGCCCGACTGGTTCTGCGCTTCGGCGTAGCCGGAGCTCGACGCCTGGCCAGCCAGGTCGCGGTTCACATTGTATTCCGCCTTGTCGTTGCGGAATTCCGTACCGACGGCGAAACCGACGGCGCCTGCCGGCAGGGTGAACAGCTCACGGCTGACTTTGGCGTCGACCGCAGTGCTGGTCATCTTGGCGCTCAGGTACTCGCCTTTCAGGACGGAGTCATTCAGGTAGGCCTGGCCGGCGGCGCTTTGCTCGCCGAACGGGTTCAGGATACCATTGCCGATGCCGTCGATGATGCGCTGGTCATTCAGGTAGCCGCCCGTGAAGGCGCTGGTGGCCTTGCTGACGGAGTAGCTCAGGCCGACGTTGTAGTCCCATGCGCCCAGGACGCCTTCGGAAGCCAGTACCAGGCGATCCGAGGTGCTGGTGTCGAAGCCGCTGCGCTGGCCCGACGCCACTGGACGCCAGCTGATGTCCAGCGGCTCGCCCGACAGGCCTGCCATGGCTGGCACACCGCCGCTGCCGCCCGGGTAGTACGGCGAGCTCGACGACATGAGGATGCCGATGTTCGACATCGGCGGCGGCGAGATGCGCGCTTCGTTGGTGCTGCGCGAGTGCAGGTATTCGATGGTGGCCAGGTGATCCTGGTTCAGCTTGAAGCTGGCCTTGCCCAGGAAGGATTCCTGCTGGGTTTTCGGAATGGCCTGGATGAATGGCGTGACATCCATGGCGCACGTGCTCTTGCCCGAGGTATTCTTGTACAGGTTTTCACCCACGCAACCGCCGGCAAAGGCTGGGTTGCCGATCAGGCCATTGCCCGTATCGTAGAAGTTGGCAGGGAAGGTGGTGCCGCTCAGGTTATCCACGCCCTTGCTCGGGATGTAGCCGCTCTTCGAGAAGGAACGGTCGGCCGTGCTCAGCGCCGACTGGCGATGTACGTCGACAACACCGAAGACGTTGAAGCCATCTTTGTTCAGGTCGCCATAGCCGCCGGACAGGTTCAGGCGCGACTCGTCGCCGCCGCCCGATTTCTGTGGCTCGTAATGTTCGACCGTGACGGAGCCGCCTTTGACGGAACGCTTGGTGATGAAGTTGATCACGCCGCCGATGGCGTCGGTGCCGTAGATGGCGGAAGCGCCGTCACGCAGCACTTCGACGCGCTCCAGGGCGGAAATCGGGATGATGTTCAGGTCGACAGACGAACCGTTGAACGGGTGGCTGGCGATACGGCGGCCGTTCAGCAGGACCAGGGTCTTGTCGCCGCCGATGCCGCGCAGGTCGGCGACGGACTGGCCGCCAGTACCGGAACCAACGGATTGCGAGCTGCTTTGCGAGCTCTGGTTCATGGAAATGGTGGACAGGACTTCTTGCGCCGTCGTCAAGCCTTGCTTGGCGAAATCGTCGGCCTTGATCGAGGTGATCGGCAGCGCTGTCTCCGATGCCAGACGCTTGATGCTCGAACCGGTGACTTCCACGCGTTGCATGGGGCTATCTGTTGTTTCTTGTGCATACGCGGCGTGCATGCTCAGGGCCATGCCGCCTGCAAACATCAGGCGCAGCGATCGCGATATTACATTTTCTATCATCATCTGAAATTCCTTGTTATTGTGATAAAGGCGGCAATTATTTTGAAATAACTTGTTGCTAACCAACAATTTATTTGCCTTTTTGAAAATCCACCAATGAAAATTCTGTAAATTTTCAGGGCCCTCATCAAAACATTCACGATTCAGATTGTCAATTTCGTGCGGACTTTTTGGACGAAATGCAACATTTCCCTGTTTTTTTCATAATCCTTCAGCAATAAAGTATCGCGAACCCTTGTCAGACTGGCTCAGATGCGTAAAATAAAACGGCGCACATCATCGCTGATGGCGCCGCTTTTCTGTTGCTGGTACGCTGTTGCCAGCGCTGCCTGTTTTATTTGCCGATCTGAATTTCTCCCCTTAAAACGTATAGCTGCCGCGCAGGTACCAGGCGCGCCCGATCGGGTCCGTGTAGCGCGGGTCATAGCCTTTCTGGAACAAGGTGCCCTGGTTCGAAAACGGCGGCTCCCTGTCCAGCAGGTTCTTCACGCCGGCCGTCAGCAGCAAGCCTTTCCACGCATAGCTGCCCGACAGTCCAAGCAGGCTGTACGAGGGCACATCGTGCCGGTATGGCGGCGCGACCAGATTCTGGTCCGTGTAGCCGGACTTGAACGATTGCGACAAGGTAGCGCCCCAGTTACCCTTGCGCCAGTTCAGCGCCGCCATATGCTTCCAGCGAAACACGGGATTGTTGTCCGCATAGCGGCCCACGTTGGCGATGAAGGCGCCGCCGCGCTCGTTCTGGTAGTCGTACTTGCGGGTCCACGTGCCGTCGACCGATACGCTGACATCGCCATACGCGCCGCGTCCCAGCCGCGCATTCAGGCTGACATCGATGCCGTCCGTTTTCACTTCACCGAGGTTGTCGTTCAGGTCGAGAATGGCGTAGGGCGAACCGTCGGGATTGCGCAGGAACAAGGCCTTGTATTTTTCGTAGTTGCCGAAGATCGATTGCTCGGGCAAGGATGCAATCTTGTCCTTCAGATGGATGTTCCAGTAATCGATGGCCACCGTCACTTCCTTCACCGGTTCGAGCACCAGGCCGAAGGCGAAGGTGGTGGATTTTTCCGGTTTCAGGTTTTCATTGCCGCCTTGTAGCTTGAACTGCTGCAAGTCGCAATCGCGCAAGGGATTGGCACCGGGTTGCGGCACGCCACCGGGGCACAAGATCGGGTCGTCATAGCTATCGTTGGTATCGTTCTTCGACGGCGGCGCATTCTTTTCAAACAGGGTTGGGGCACGGAAACCCGTGCTGGCCGAGCCGCGCAGCACCAGCGCGCTGCTGGCCTGGTAGCGCAGGGCCAGCTTGGGATTGGTGGTGCTGCCCACGTCGCTGTAATGGTCGAAACGGGCGGCCAGCTGCACTTCCAGGTCCTTGATCAGCGGCAAGTTGATTTCGCCGAAGACGGCCTGGATCGTGCGCGCACCGCGCTTCGACAGCGAGCCGGACAAGCCGGAACTGGCGGCCTGGCCGGCGATATCGCGGTTCACGTTGAAGTCGGCCTTTTCGCGCCGCATTTCGCCGCCGAGCGCGATGGCCAGCGGGCCGCCAGCCAGCTGCATCAGATCGCGGCTGCCCTTGAGGTCGACACCCGTGGTAGTGACCTTGGCGTTCTGCACTTCGCCGCGCAGGGCCGTGCTGGCCAGGTAAGCCTTGCCGGCGGCATCCTGCACGCCAAACGGGTTCAGGATGCCGTTCAGCACGCCAGAGGCAAAGCCCGCATCCTGCACATAGCCGTTCGTGAACTTTTCCGACGACTTGCTGATCGCATGGCTGAGCGCCGTCTTGTAATCCCAGCCCGCCAGTTCGCCTTCCAGCGCCAGCACCAGGCGGTCGGCCTTGCCGGTGGAATCGATTTGCCGCTGGCCTGCCTCGACGGGGCGCCAGTTGACGCTTAGCGGCTGGCCCGACAAGCCTGGCTGGGCTGGCACGCCACCCGCATTGCCCGGATAATATTTGCTGCTAATTGGCAAGATCAAGCCCGTTTGCGGCGGCGGCGCCGTGCGTGCTTTCACCTTGTTTTCCGAATGCAGATATTCCAGCGTGGCCAGGTGGCCGCCACCGAGCTTGAAGGCGCCCTTGCCGAAGAAGGCCAGTTGTTGCTGGGCCGGCAAGTTGTCAATCTGGCGCGTGTAATCCTGGCGGCAAGTGCCATTCGCCGGCACGGCCGGCACCGACAGCGGCGGCAGGCAGCCGCTGGCCGCGTAGGGATTGCCAGCCAGGCCGTCGCCGCCGTTGGCCGCCGCATCGAAGTAATTGCCGGGGAAAGTCGTGCCACTGGTAATGGACAGGCCGCGCGAGGGAACGATGCCGGTGGCCGAGAAGGCGCGGTCTTGCGAGGTCAGCACTTTTTGCTTGTGATAGTCGAGCACGCCAAAAATATTGTAGCCATCCGTGTCGAGCTCGCCATAGCCCGTCGACAGGTTGATGCGGTGCTCGCCGCCGCCCTTGTGCTGTGGGGCAACGATCTCGGCGGTGATATTCGTGACGTTGACGGAGCGCTTCGTGATGAAATTGATGACGCCGCCGATGGCGTCCGTGCCGTAGATGGCCGAGGCGCCGTCGCGCAGCACTTCGACCCGTTCCAGGGCGGCGATGGGAATGATGTTCAGGTCGACACTGGCGCCGTCATACGGATGGTTGGCGATGCGCCGGCCATTGAGCAGCACCAGGGTCTTGTCGCCGCCCAGGCCACGCAAGTCGGCGCTGGCCTGGCCGCCCGTGGGCAAGCCGCTGGTATTGCCGCCGACGGCATTGCCGCTGCCCATGCTCGACGCATTCGAGGGAATCCTGCCCAGCACCTCCTGGGCCGTCGTCAAGCCCTGCTTGGCGAAATCCTCGGCCTTGAAGATGGACAGGGGCGTCGCCGTTTCCGAGACGAGGCGCTTGATGGAGGAACCGGTGACTTCGACTCTTTGCATGGCGGGCGTGCCGGCGGCGTCGGTTTCCTGCGCCATGGCCGCATGGCCAAACGCGCCGAGCAAGGCTGCGCACAGCAGGCGCAAGGTAGGGGAGGGACTGCGGGTTTGCGTCATCTGACACTCCTGTGGCATGGTCATGGGCCAAGTGGCTTGCAAGGGAGTTTTACAGGCGCGCAGGAGATAAGGTTTGCGCTGGCGCAATAGGCGTGTGGATGAGTGAACTGGCGCCACAGTCGCCGACGAAAAAAAGGCGGTGATTGCTCACCGCCTCGCGTCAGGATGCCTGTGCCAGCTTAGAAGAACTTGTAGCTGGCGCCCAGTTTGAAGTAGCGGCCGATGGCGCCGCTGGCATCCATCGGGTTGTAGCTCATGCCGCCGTAGGTCAGCGGGTCAAGCGGCGCGATCTTGTCGGTCACGTTGTTGATCGAGGCAAACAGTTGCAACTGTTTGTTGACGTTCCAACGGGAGGACAGGTCGAGCGTGGTGAACGAGGCGAGCTTGCAACCGTTCGGCGCCGGTGTGCCGTTCGCCAGTTTGGAAGCGCAAGGGTCGCCTTCAAACTTGATATTTTTCATGTCCGAACGGTAGTTCAGCACGCCGCTGACGTTCCAGTTACCCAGGTCCCACGAACCGGTGAGATTGATCTTGTCCTTCGGCGTGCCGGCGCAGTTGGAGGTATCGCAATTGCCGTGCGTGCCGGCGAACTGGTAGCGCACAGTGGACGACTCGGCCCGCACCCATGAGGCGATGTGGGTCCAGGTCAGGCCGAACGTGGCGCGGCCGTAGTCGCCCAGGCGCACGCGCTGCTTGACGTCCAGGTCGATACCCTTGATCTCCGTAAAGCTGGAGTTGCGGTACGGTGCCTTGGTGATCAGCAAAGTGCCCGTGTTCGGCGTGACGACGCCATTGATGGTCAGGTTGTTGTCGGAACGGATGGCGGTCGGCAGGGCGGCCGCTTCGTTGTACGGCAGCGGATTGATCTCGTTTTCACGCTTGATTTTCCAGGCATCGAGCGACAGGCTGGTATCGTTGAACGGATCCCACACCAGGCCCAGGGTGTAGCCCTTGGATTTTTCCGGCTTGAGGCTGGGGTCGCCGACCTTGACGGCCGCCACTTGCAGTTCGCAGTCGCTGGCATTGGCGCCCGGCAGGCGGTTGCCGCCAGGGCAGCGCACGGGATCGGTCACGGTCGAGGTACCCGTGGATTGCGAATCGGCATTGCTTTCGGCGGGGCCTGGGGCGCGGAAGCCTTCCGAATACGTGCCGCGCACGGCGAAGGTTTTCAGCGGCGTCCACTTGGCGCCCAGTTTTGGCGTGGTCGACGAGAAACGGTCGTATTTGTCGTAACGCAAGGCCCCCGATAGTTCCACCGTCTTGATCACGGGTGCCAGCACTTCGAGGAACACGGCCGAGACCTTGCTGTCGCCCTTGGCCGCCACGTAACTGGCGTTGATGGAGCCGTCTTCCGTGCCCGTCAGGGAGGGATTGTCGAGCTTGTCGCGACGGTGTTCCGCGCCCACGGCCAGACCCAGGGCGCCGCCCGGCAACTGCATCAGTTCGCGTGTGGCCTTGACGTCGATGATGTCGAGCTTGGTCGTGGAATCGGAGGTGGCGTTCGTTACCATGGCCGCGTACAGCGAGGCGGGATTCTTGTTTGCCTGCGCACCGATGTAGTATGGGAAATACGGGTTTTTTGGGCTGGAATCGCCCAGGGCCGCCTTGACGACGGCCATGTTCAGCATGTTGCTGTAATCGAGGTGCAGCTTCGATTCCGAATGCGTATAGCCGGCATCGTAGTCCCAGCCCATGGCATTGCCCTTGACGCCGAGCACGATGCGGTTGAACTCGTTGTTGGCCTTGCGCGTGCTGGGGCCGACGTCGAAAGCCTGGTAGCGCACGCGCACCGGCACGCCATACGGATTTTGCGGGTGGTTGGCCGCCAGCACGATGCTGGTGCCGCTGCCGCTAGCGTAGTTGATGACGCCCGCCTTGTTGCCGGCATTCGGCGGGAAGGCGACGGTGGGCGTGACCGATGGCGGGATCATGGTGAACGCCGTATCGCGTTTCGAGTAGCCCGCTTCCGCATATACCTGGGTGTTGGCATTGACTTGCCAGGTACCGCGCGTGTACAGGTTGACCGATTCGATCTTCGGCTGCATCGAACGGAACTGGTCGTGGTGCCACACGCAGCCGCCTTTCGGATCTTGCGGCGAAGACACGGACAAGGTGGAGCAACCGGGCAGGGAGACATAGTTGTTGGTGACGGGGTCGCGGATCAGGCCAGTCGGCGCGGCATTCGCATCGTTGTTGCTATTGATGTAGCCGCCGGCGAACTGGGTGTTGATCGCATAGCCATACGGGCGCAGGTCGCCCTTGCCTATCCATTTTCGACCGGCGCGGTCGCTGTTCATCAGCATGTCCGATTTGCTGTATTCGGCATTGACGACGACATTGAATTTATCCGTGTCCAGGTTGCCTTTGCCGAAGGTCAGCGAGGCGCGGTGCTGTTTGGCGTCGCTGTCGCCGGAGATGCCCGTGTCGCCCTTCAGGGTCAGGCCTTCGAAGTCCTTGCGCAGGATGATGTTGACGACGCCGGCGATGGCGTCCGCGCCGTAGGTGGACGAAGCGCCATCCTTGAGGATTTCGATGCGTTCGACGATCTGCATCGGCACGGTGGACAGGTCGGTAAAGCTCTTCTGGCCATCGTCCGCGCGCGCGAACGGGGCCATGCGGCGGCCATTGAGCAAGACCAGGGTCGAGGTGGCGCCCAGGCCGCGCAGCGAGATGGCCGTGGAGCCGGCGGCAAAGCCGTTGCCGAAACCCGTCGGCAGGGAGCCGGCGCCATCGGCGGTGAGGGTTTGCAGGTATTCAGCGACGGTGGCCTTGCCCGATTTCATCAAGTCGTCGCGGGTGATCAGCTGTACCGGCGATGCGGTCTCGGCCGTGGCCCGTTTGATGCTCGAGCCGGTAATTTCCACACGTTGCACATTGGCGTCTTGCGCCATTGCCGGCGCAGCCATCATGCCAAGGCTGAGCGCTGCTACGCTACCCGAAAAAATCAGGCGTACGGAGCGGGATATCACTGTTTCCATCATCATTCTCTGAACTCCGAAAGTAAGCTCGGCTGGCCTTCGTGCGGCACAGCTTTGCCAGGGTGATAAAGATTGCTGCGTCGGCAATCGCTGTGGATAAGGCGGCATTTTTATAAGTGCCGTCATCGATAAGACCACTTGCCGAGAAACCTTGTCAACGCGCACACATGCTCTTTCAGCATGGAAACAACAGTGTTTTTTATAATGTTGATGTGTTTCAATATGTGCAATTATTTTAATGTTGCACTGCGCCGCATATTTTCCGTACTGCCATAAAAACCGTTGTCATTCTGGGCCGTAAGGGTTTCTACCAAGTCGGTTTTTCATGGTGGTGAGCCGCCTTTGTTGCACTGCAGAAGATTTCCTCCACGAGGCAGGCGGGCGTGGCTGCGTGCCACGCCCTTGCTGCGGCTTTTCGCCCGGCGAACAAAATATGCGTTATCGTTACGCCTTTTTCCAGCTCGCCCGCATGCGGACGGGGCGGACGATGAACAAGGCATAGATCTTGCGAGGATGGACTGGTTTTGGCGGTGGAATCCTGTATCCCAGGGGGAAGCCAGTACAAGCGCACCAATACGGTGCGACAGATAATCGAGATGAAGGGTATTACATGAAGTCACCATGGATGCGGCGCGTGGCGCTGCTCGCCTGCCTGGCCACCCTGCCGCTGGCGGCCGTTGCCGCCGATGCCCCAAGCGCCGCGGCCGCGCCGGTCAAAACCTTGCGCTATATCCTGCCGGCCGCCGAGACGGGCTTCGATCCGGCCACCGCGCGCGACCTGTATTCGAACCACATCACGCAGGCCGTCTTCGACACCCTGTACACCTATGATTATCTGGCGCGCCCCGTCAAGGTGGTGCCCGGCGCGGCCGCGGCCATGCCGGAAGTGTCGGCCGACGGCAAGACCTACACCATCCGCCTGAAAAAAGGCATCCTGTTCACGCCCGACGCCGCGTTTGGCGGCAAGCGCCGCGAACTGACGATGGCCGACTACGTGTATTCGTGGAAACGACTGTTCGACCCGCGCCTGGCCTCGCCGCACAGCTGGCTGTTCGAAGGCAAGGTGGTGGGGCTGGACGACCTGGCCAAGGAAGCGGCCAAGGCGAACAAGCTGGACTTCAGCAAGAAGGTGGCCGGCCTGGAAATTCTCGATCCGTACACCTTGCGCATCACGCTGACCAAGACCGATTTCAACTTCCCCATGATCCTCGCCTACGTGCCGACGGCCGCCGTGGCGCGCGAAGTGGTGGACAAATACGGCGACGTGAAGGGCGAAGTGGGCTCGAATCCCGTCGGCACCGGCTACTACACGCTCGGTGAATGGACGCGCGGCAACCGCATCGTCCTGAACCGCAACCCGCAGCACTTGCCGGAAACGTGGAATTTCATGGCCGGCGACGACCCGGACGACCAGCGCATCGTGCGCCAGATGCAGGGCAAGCGCATTCCTGCCATCGACCGCATCGAAATTTCCGTGATGATCGAAGACCAGTCGCGCTGGCTGTCCTTCCAGAGCGGCGGCACGGACGTGTTCTGGCTCGACGGTCCGCTGGCGCCGAAAGCATTGCTGAACGGCAAGCTGCGTCCCGAGCTGGCGGAAAAGGGCGTGCAACTGTCGCGCTTGCTGGATCCCGAGATCAGCTATTACTACTGGAATATGGAAGACCCGACCCTCGGCGGCTTCAGCAAGGAAAAGATCGCCCTGCGCCGCGCCATTGCCATGGCGCACAATATCGATGAAGAAATCCGCATCATCTGGAATGGCCAGGCCAAGCGCCTCGACTATCCGATCCCGCCTGGCGTCGTCGGCTACGATCCGCACTACAAATCCCTGCTGCAATACGATCCCGTGCTGGCGAACAAACTGCTGGATAAATTCGGCTACAAGAAGGGCGCCGATGGCTGGCGTACTTTGCCTGACGGCAAACCGCTGCTGATCCGCTACGCTTCGCGCAATGAAGCCAATGGCGTGCTGCAGGCGGAAATGTGGCGCAAGACCTACAACTCGCTGGGCATCCGCATGGAAAACGACCGCATGATCTTTTCCGACATTTTAAAGACGGAAAAGCAGTGCAAGATGCAGACGCGCACGGCGCCGTGGCTGGCCGATTATCCGGACGGCGACAACTTCATGCAGCTGTTCTACGGTCCGAACACGCACCAGAACAACAATGGCTGCTACCAGGATCCCGAGTACGATAAATGGTACGCGGCCAGCCAGGCCATGCCTGCCAGCCCCGAGCGCGACGAGCTGTTCCACAAGATGGCGCGCCGCCTGGAAGTCAATGCGGGCGCGCTGATCGGCTATGCGCGCTACCGCAATATGCTGGCGCAAAAGTCGGTGCAGGGCTACAAGAAGCACCCGATCCTGTTCCAGGAATGGGCGTACATGGATATCGACAGCACGGGTACGCCGGTTGTTACTCCGGCTCCCGCCAGCAAATAAGCGCGGCTTATAACGACAAGGAATCATTATGTTTGCTTATATCCTGCGCCGCTTGTGGCAGATGCTGCCCACCATGCTGGGCGTCGTCCTGCTGGTGTTTATCCTGTTCAACTGGGTGGGCGGCGATCCCGCCTACATCCTGGCCGGCAAGATGTCTAGTGCGGAAAGCATCGCCAACATCCGCCGCCAGCTCGGTGTCGACCAGCCCTATTATGTGCAGCTGTGGATCTTCATCAAGCAGATCGTCACGTTCGATTTCGGCCAGAGCTGGGCCACGGGGGAATCCGTGTCGCACATCATCACGTCGCGCCTGGGGCCGTCGATGATGGTCTTGATCCCGCTGACCGTGCTGGAAACGTTTTTTGGCGTGGCGCTGGCGCTGGCCATCGCTTTCGTGCGCGGCTCGCTGACGGACCGCGCCGTCATGATCGCCTGCACGGTGGGCATGTCGATTTCCATCCTCGTCTACATCATCGTCTTCCAGTACGGCTTCGCCTATAAACTGGGCCTGTTCCCCGTGCAGGGCTGGGGCGACAGCTTCTGGGAAAACCTGCTGCGCTATTCCACCTTGCCTATCCTGATCGGCCTGGCCGTGTCGATTGCGCCGACCCTGCGCCTGTTCCGCACCTTCGTGCTGGACGAGGCCAACCAGGATTACGTGCGCA
The DNA here is from genome assembly GCF_021165895.1 of Janthinobacterium sp. PLB04. Taxonomy (NCBI): domain Bacteria; kingdom Pseudomonadati; phylum Pseudomonadota; class Betaproteobacteria; order Burkholderiales; family Oxalobacteraceae; genus Janthinobacterium; species Janthinobacterium sp. PLB04. The sequence goes on from NZ_CP088968.1 coordinate 1,542,648, forward strand.
CGGCGCGCGCCAAGGGCCTCAAGGAAGGCCGCATCATGTGGGTGCACGTGCTGCGCAACGCCGGCATTCCCATCATTACCTATGTGATGTCGAACTTGCCGGCCCTGCTGATCGGCGCCTTCCTGTTGGAACGCTTCTTCGGCATCCCCGGCATCGGGCGTGAAGTGATCCTGGCCGTCGAGCGCAGCGACTTTCCGGTGATCAAGGCGATCACTGTGTACGTTGCCGCCGCCACCATGCTCTTCAACCTGCTCACCGACCTGCTGTACCAGGCGGTCGATCCTCGCGTACAACTGAAGTAGAAAGAGACGATGTCGAAACCTCATACATCGCCCGGCCTGTGGGCCCTGGCGTGGCGCCGTTTGCGCGGCGACAAGATTGCAATGGTATCGCTGGCCGTGGTCGGCGCCTTTTTCCTGCTGGTGCTGGCGTCCGCCAGCGGCCTGGTCGCCTCGAACTGGGAAGACGAAGTGGCCGTCAGCTATGCGCCGCCCACGTTTGTGGGTGCCGACAGGGATGTCGCCGCCGATGGCGCGATGCCCGTGACGGACGAGCGCAGCGCACCCACCCCCGTCAACGTGCTCGATCCGCTGGCCGACGATATCGCCGAACTGCGCGCCCAGATGGGCAGTAACCCATCGGCTGGCGTCGAGATGTACGGCGTCACCGACCCGCTGGCCGACGACTTGACGGCCTTGCGCGCCGGCATGGGCAAGGCCAAGAAGCTCGTCACGCACAAGGCGGCAACACTGCCGTTCGGCGCCGACAAGTGGGGCCATGACATCCTGCAGAAAACCGTCAAGGGCGGCGAGACATCGATCGTCGTGGGCCTGGTGGCCGCCTTGCTGGCCGTCGTGCTGGGCACGATTTTTGGCGCCGTGTCCGGCTACTTCGGCGGCATCGTCGATGATTTCTTCAACTGGTTCTACAGCATCTTCACGTCGATTCCGTCCATCCTGATGATTTTGACGGTGGCGGCCGTGCTGCAGCAGAAGGGCGTGCTGACCATCGTGCTGATCCTGGGCTTGACGGGTTGGACGGGGCCGTACCGCTTGATCCGCGCCGAATACATCAAGCACAAGGCGCGCGAATACGTGATGGCGGCCGACGCCATCGGCGCTTCGCACTGGCGCAAGATGTTCTCGCACATCTTCCCGAACGTCAGCCACGTGGCGCTGGTGCAAATGTCGATTCTGGTCGTGGGTTTCATCAAGGCGGAAGTGATTCTGAGCTTCCTCGGCTTTGGCGTGCCGGTGGGTACCGTCTCTTGGGGCAGCATGCTCAACGAGGCACAAAATGAACTGATCCTGGGCAAATGGTGGCAGCTGACAGCCGCCGCCACGGCGATGGCCGTGCTGGTGACGGCGTTCTCGCTGTTTACCGATGCCTTGCGCGATGCGCTCGACCCCAAAGTGAAATAGGAGTTGCTCATGGACCAGAATAACCTGTTGGAAGTGCGCGACCTGCGCGTCACCTTCCGCCTGGACAAGAAGACCACGTTCGAAGCCGTCAAGGGCATCTCGTTCAACGTGCCGCGCAACAGCACCGTCGCGCTGGTGGGGGAATCGGGCAGCGGCAAGTCCGTCAGTTCGCTGGCCGTGATGGGCTTGTTGCCTCCGGATAACACCATCATCGATCCTGCCTCGAGCATCCATTTCGGCGGGCGCGATCTGCTCAAACTGTCGATCGCCGAGCGGCGCACCATGTGCGGCAAGGATATCTCGATGATCTTCCAGGAGCCGATGTCGTCGCTGAACCCCGTGTTCACGGTCGGGTTCCAGATCGCCGAAGTGTTGCGCCAGCATATGGGCATGAACCGCAAGCAGGCGCGCGCGCGCACACTGGCGCTGCTCGAGGAAGTGGGCATACCCGATCCTGCCACCAAGATCGACGCCTACCCGAGCCAGATGTCGGGCGGCCAGCAGCAGCGCGTGATGATCGCCATGGCGATCGCCTGCGAACCGAAGCTCTTGATCGCGGACGAGCCGACAACGGCGCTCGACGTGACGATCCAGAAGCAGATCATGGACTTGATCGCGGCGCTGCAAAAGAAGCATCAGATGTCCGTGCTGTTCATTACCCACGACCTGGGTCTGGTGGGCGAGATCGCCGACCAGGTGATCGTCATGCGCCACGGCGAAGTGCGCGAGACGGGGGAAGTGCGGCAAGTGTTTGAAGCGCCGCAAGACAGTTATACCAAGGCCCTGCTGCATTGCCGCCCATCGCTGGACGAGCGCCCATGGCGCCTGCCCGTTATCGCCGATTATATGGACGGCAAGGCGGGCCCCGGCATCGAGGTGAAACAGCGCACGCGCGGCTACACGCCCGGTGACGAACCCGTGCTGGTGGTGAATAACTTGAGTAAAAGTTTTTACACGCGCGAGGGACTGTTCGGCAAGCGCGAGTTCCAGGCCGTCAAGGATGTGTCGTTCACTTTGCCGCGCGGCAAGACGCTGGGCGTGGTGGGCGAGTCCGGCTCCGGCAAGACGACGGTGGGCTTGACCCTGCTGCGCCTGCACCAGGCAACGGGCGGCACGGCCATGTTCCACGGCAAGGATCTGATTGCCATGCCGAACAGGGAATATTTGCCGTACAAGCGCCGCATCCAGATCATCTTCCAGAATCCGTATGCATCGCTGAACCCGCGCTTTACGGTGGGACAGATCCTCCTGGAACCCATGCGCATCCACAAGATCGGCGCGAACGACCAGGAACGCATCGCCAAGGCTTACTGGCTGCTCGATAAGGTTGGCTTGCCGGAACAGGCCTTCCACCGCTATCCGCACGAGTTTTCCGGTGGACAACGCCAGCGCATCGCCATTGCCCGCTGCCTGACCATGCAGCCGGAAATCCTCGTCTGCGACGAATCCGTGTCCGCGCTGGACGTGTCGGTGCAGGCGCAGGTGCTCAATCTGCTGCAGGACTTGCAGGATGAATTCGGCCTGTCCTACATCTTCATTTCGCACGATTTGTCCGTGGTGAAATATATCGCCGACCAGGTGATGGTGATGCACAAGGGGCAAGTGGTGGAACTGGCCGATTCGGATGAGCTGTACCGCAATCCCGTGCATCCATACACGCGCACTTTGCTCAGCGCCATACCGAAGGGCGTGCAGTTGTAAGGGGCTTTTTACGGTAAGATAGCGGCCATGCCCAACCTCATTTACCTGCTCGAACATTACGGTGTCCTGATTGTCTTTGGCATCGTGCTGGTGGAGCAGCTCGGCCTGCCGATTCCCGCCTTTCCCATCCTTGTGGTGGCGGGCGCGCTGGCCGTCGATGGCGACATGAATGGGGGCCTGGTGCTGGCCGCCGCGCTCAGCGCTTGCCTGATCAGCGACTTCACGTGGTTCCGCGCGGGCCGCCATTTCGGCAAGCGCATCCTGCGGCTGCTGTGCCGCATCTCGCTGTCGCCCGATTACTGCGTCAGCCAGACGGAAGACAAATTCAAGCGCTGGGGCCCGAAAGCCCTGATCGTTTCCAAATTCGTGCCGGGTTTCAATACCGTGGCCGCGCCCATGTCGGGCGCGCTGGGCACGCCACCGGGACTGTTCTTCCTGTACGCGGGCCTGGGCGCCCTGCTGTGGAGCGGCACGGGCATCGTCGTCGGCGTGATTTTCCATGCCAGCGTGCAGCAGGTGCTCGACTTGCTCAGCACCATGGGCAGCACGGCCTTGCTGATGCTGGCCACCTTGCTGGGCTTGTTCCTGCTGTACAAATTCCTCGAACGCCGGCGTTTCCGCCAGGCCTTGCAGATCGAACGCATTGGCATCGATGAATTGCTCGAACTCATAGAGCAGGGCGCAGAGCCGCTGATGGTCGACGCGCGCAGCGCCACGGCGCAGGCGCTGGAACCGGCCGTGCCGGGCGCCTTGTTCTTCAATGGCAAGGAACCCGTGCCAGCCATGATCGCCATGGACAAGGACCGCCACATCATCGTGTATTGCAGCTGTCCCAACGACGTGACGGCCGCGCAAGTGGCCAAGCTGCTGCACCAGCACGGCTTTCACCGCGCCAAGCCCCTGCATGGCGGCCTCGATGCGTGGAATGCCGCCTACCGTTCGGATCAGCCGGCGCCCGCCAGCCTGCTGGGCGAAGGCTTGCCGTCCTGAGCCGGGCTGCCGCCGGCACGCCAGGCTGGCAGCAAGACCCGCAATAAAAAACGGTAGTAATAATACGAAAACACCTTTGCGGCGCCGCCGGGACGGGAGCGCCGCACCGCCGCCGCCGCGTACAAAGCGCCTTTGCGCAAACTCCGGCATACTCTGCTTTCAAGGTGATTCCTGCTGCTGTGCAGCATGCTTTTCGCGTGCCTCGCGAGTGCAAGTACTTACTATAAATCATTGTTTCTAAGCAATTTTGACGCTGCCTGTTGCATTTGGAGTGGAACTACCAATAAAGGCTTGTTTTGATGTACTTAAACTACAAACTTTGCTTGCCTCCGGGCGCATTCATCCTTTAAGCTTGGCGTCCCATGCGTCCCACTTCATCATTTAAAATCATGAGCGCTTCGTCTTCTCCCGTACTGCCGACTTCCGCCTTCGCCGATGGACCGCGCCTGCTGGCCGACGTGGGCGGCACCAATGCCCGTTTCGCCCTGGAAGTGGCCGCTGGCCACATCACCCTGGTGGAAGTGTTGCCCTGTGCCGATTACCCGAGCCTGTCCGCCGCCCTGCAAGCCTACCTCGCCCTGCCGCACATCGCTGCCGCCGGCGGGCAAGCCGTGCGCCATGCCGTGATCGCCATCGCCAATCCGGTCGACGGCGATTTCCTCAGCATGACGAACCACCACTGGTCGTTCTCGATCCGCGCCATGCGCGACGAGTGCGGTTTCACGACCCTGGACGTGGTCAACGATTTCACGGCCCTGGCGCGCGCCTTGCCCCAGCTGTCGAACGAGCAAAAGCACCAGGTGGGCGCCGGCACGGCCCGTCCGAACACGGCCATCGGCCTGATCGGCGCCGGCACGGGCCTGGGCGTGTCGGGCCTGATCCCGTCGCACGGCGGCTGGATCGCCCTGCAAAGCGAGGGCGGCCACGTCAGCTTCGCGCCGTTCAATGAAGTGGAAGTGAGCATTCTGCAATTTGCCTGGCGCGAATACGAGCACGTTTCGGCCGAGCGCCTGATTTCCGGCGATGGCCTGGAACTGATCTACCGCGCCCTGGCCGACCGCGCCGGCGTGCCGGCGGAAGACTTGCCGGCGGCGGAAATCACGCGCCGCGCGCTGGCTGGCGAATCCCAGCTGTGCGACGACGTCATCGAGGCATTCTGCTGCATGCTGGGCACGGTGGCGGGCAACGTCGCCGTCACCCTGGGCGCGCTGGGCGGCATCTATATCGGCGGCGGCATCGTGCCGCGCCTGGGCGCGCGTTTCGACCGCTCCGGCTTCCGCGCCCGCTTCGAGCGCAAGGGCCGTTTCGCCAATTATGTCTCGCAAGTGCCGACCTTCGTCATCACGGCGCAATACCCAGCTTTCCTGGGTGCATCGGCCATTCTCTCGGAGAAACTCGCCTCCCTGTGATATACAGGGTGCGGGCGATGTGTCGCGCCAGGGCCGGGTAAAACGCGTGTTTTACCCGGTTTTGCGCTTTTCCGCTTTTTATCAGGTACAATTGGCATCGTTGGATGAAACGACGACTGTAGCTCTCCCGTCTGGCTGGTTCGCCGCCACGGGAAAAGCAGCTGCTCCGGAGTTCGTTTCATTGCTGGTTATTTAAGGCCAGCACCATGGATGGCAGGACTTTCACTGCATCCGCTTTAGTCCCGCTTTGCGCGCATCGGCCAAGGCGTCGGAAAAACAGCCTCAACTAGTAACCCAGCACGGCGTCATCATGATGTCTGCCATCTGTTACGTTGAAATGAACGTTTTTGATTTCTTTCTCTGCATACGAATTGCAATACACATCCGCACAGAATTGCTATGAATACAATTGAGGCTAAAAAAGTCCTCGAAACCGCGTTGCTGTGCGCTCGTGAATCGCTGACGATCCACAGCTTGAAGAAGCTGTTCGTCGATGCGGACGAGAATGGTCGCGTGCGTGGTGTCGGCGTTGGCGCCGATACGATCAAGCAATTGCTGGAAGAGTTGCGGCAGGAGTGGGAAGGGCGCGGCATCGAGATCGTCAGTCTCGCTTCGGGCTGGCGCTTTCAAAGCCGCCCGGAAATGAAGATGTATCTCGATCGCATGACGCCCGAGCGGCCGCCCAAGTATTCGCGGGCGACCCTGGAAACCCTGGCCATCATCGCCTATCGCCAGCCGGTGACGCGCGGCGATATCGAGGAGATTCGCGGCGTTGCCGTCAATTCGCAGACGATCAAGATGCTGGAAGACCGTGGCTGGGTCGATGCCATCGGCTACCGCGACGTGGTGGGACGGCCGGCCTTGCTGGCCACCACCAAGCAGTTTTTGGATGACCTGGGTTTGCATTCGCTGTCCCAGCTGCCGCCTTTGCAGCAAATCAGTGAAATGCAGGGCAATGGGCTCGAAGCCCTGGAAGCGGCCCTGCAAGAAAATTTTGACAAGGCAAGCAATGAGCTTGTCCCCCAGCTTGGTGCAGGTAGCAATACGGCTGTGACAGATGTAGATGTGACAGCAAGCCTTGATGCCGGCCCCGATGCTTCGCCCACGGACGAAGCCTACACTCACGACCCTGCGCCAGAACTAACGGTTGACGCTGCGCCAGGTCAGCACAGCCAAGAAACGAAGAATGAATAATCCGAACACACCCGAGACAGTAATCGCCAGCGACGAAGCCATCGTTGCCAAGCCCAAGCGCCGCACCAAGGCCCAGATCGAAGCCGATACGGCTGCTGCTGCAGTTGCCGGCGATACCGCCGCTGCCAAGCCGAAGCGCCGCACGAAAGCCGACGTGGCTGCCGACGCGCCCGTTGCCGCTGCTGCGGTAGAAGAAGCTGCGCCTGCCGTCAAGAAAACCCGCGCCAAGCCAGCCCTGAAGGCGGTGGCCGACGCCGCCGAAGCGGCTGCCGAAGCCGTCGCCGCACCTGCGCCGCGTCCACCGCGCGCCCGCGCCGCCGCGAAGGCCGCTGCCGCCGTCGCTGAAACGGCGCCGGAAGCCGTCGCCGACAAGCCGGCCGAAGCGCGCCCGACCCGCGGTCCGCGCCAGATGCGTGGCGTGCAGGCGGAACGCGCGCTGCGCCAGCCGCCGCGCGCGGAAGCGCCGCAGGCAGCCGATGCCGTTGCCGCAGCGCCTGCCGCGGAGCAAGCTGCGGCGCCTGTCGCCGACGTGTTCGATGCCGAAGGCAATCTCGTGTCCGGCCCGCGCCTGCCGCGCGGTCCGCGCAACGATGTACCGGGCGCTGGCAAGAATGCCGGCAAGAGCCGCAAGAAGGGCAAGGGCCGCCAGGCTGCGCCAGGCAAGCTCAGCGACGCTGATGCCGTGTTCTCGTTTGTCACCTCCGACGCTTTCGACAGCGAAGAGGGCGGCACGGGCCGCGTGCAGAAAGCGGCCGTGCGCCGCGACCTGACGTCCGACGATGACGCGCCGAAGCTGCACAAGGTGCTGGCCGAAGCCGGTCTCGGTTCGCGCCGCGACATGGAAGACCTGATCATTTCGGGCCGCGTGTCCGTGAATGGCGAGCCGGCCCACATCGGCCAGCGCATCCTGCCGAGCGACCACGTGCGCATCAACGGCAAGTTGATCCAGCGCCGCGTCAGCAAGAAGCCGCCACGCGTACTGGTCTACCACAAGCCGGCCGGCGAAATCGTCAGCCACAACGACCCGGACGGCCGTCCATCCGTGTTCGACCGCCTGCCGACCATGAAAGCGGGCAAGTGGCTGGCCGTTGGCCGCCTCGACTTCAACACGGAAGGCTTGCTGCTGTTTACCACGTCCGGTGACCTGGCCAACCGCCTGATGCACCCGCGCTACGGCATCGACCGCGAGTACGCCGTGCGTACCCTGGGCGAGCTGGAAGAGGGCATGCGCCAGAAACTGCTGGCCGGCGTCGAGCTGGAAGACGGCCTGGCGCAGTTCTCGAAGATCGCCGATGGCGGCGGCGAAGGCATCAACAAGTGGTACCGCGTGGTGATCGGCGAAGGCCGTAACCGCGAAGTGCGCCGCATGTTCGAAGCGATCGGTCTGACCGTTTCGCGCCTGATCCGTACCCGCTACGGCGCCATGACCCTGCCGAGCGGCCTGAAACGCGGCCGTTGGGAAGAGATGGATGAAAACACCGTGCGCGACCTGCTGACCGCCTACGGCATCGAAAAGAAAATGCCGGCATCGGGCGACCCTCGTGCCGCTGGCGCCGCCAAGGGCCGCGAAGCGCGCAAGGCCAGCCGTGATGACGAGCCGAATGGCAACCGCATCGATGTGAGCAACCGCAACGCCGATCCTTTCCCGGTCGCGCCGCGCCGTGGCCAGCCGCAAGGCCAGTTTGCCCGTCCGCAAGGTCAGGGTCGCCCGGGCGGCGCAGGCCGTCCAGGCGAAGCGCGTGGTCCTGGCCGCGGCCAGCCGCAAGGTCCGTTCCAGGGCGGCCAGCCCCGCTCGTCGGCATCGTTCGAAGGTTCGCCACAAGGCCAGGGTCGTCCGCCGCGTGCGGCAGGCCAGGGCCGTCCGGCCGGTGGTGGCGAAGGCCGCGCGCCGCAGCGCGGTCCGCGCCAGCCCGATCCGCTGCAGACGGCATTCGGCTTCGCCAACACGGGTCCGCGCCGCAATACGGGCGGTGGTGCCGGTGGGCAAGCGCGTTCCGGTGGCCAGCCGCGTGGCGGCATGGACCGTGGCGGCATGGATGGCATGCCGCGCCGCCGCAGCAAAGGTTAATCGGGAAGAGTTTCTTCTTGCGCGCCCGCTGATCTGCTGCGGGTGCGCGCTCTTGTAACTGTTGTAAGCCGGGCCGCTCCTTGCGTGCGGCATTGCGGCGAAGTTAATAAGAGGTTATAATCTGCAGCCTAATAAAAGTTCTCCGCAGGGTTGTTTGGTGGGGAGTGCTTTCATCTGGTTGGGAAAATACAAGAAGATGGGCAGATGCCCATTTTTTTTTTGTTGAACCGTTTGTAATGGCTCCGCAAGGGGCCATATATGACTTGAATGCGTGTTTTTGCATGTTGTCGGCGCTCAATGCGGCGCTCTCATGCTGAAAACGGGCCTTATTTCTGGAGAATTTCTTGCAGCAGTTGGGATTAATTGAAAAGACAGTGATTGGTCTGGGCTATGAGCTCGTTGATGTCGAACGTGCCGAGCGCGGACTGCTGCGCGTCTTTATTGATTTCAGCGCCGCCGATGCCGCTGAAAAAGGTCCGATCACGGTCGAAGACTGTGCCACGGTGAGTCACCAGTTATCGCATGTGTTGACGGTAGAGAACGTTCCTTACGAGCGTCTCGAAATTTCTTCCCCGGGTCTGGATCGTCCGGTGCGCAAGCTGGAAGACTTTGTCCGTTTCGCAGGCCAGGAAATCATCGTCAAGCTGATGGTGGCGATGCCGGGTACGAACAACCGGAAATCGTTCCAGGGGATCTTGCAAGAACCCGTGGGCGATAAATTGTCGTTGGAATTTGAAGGTAAGGATGGTCCGGCGATGTTGGAGTTTACGCTCGCGGATGTGGATAAGGCACGCTTGGTGCCGCAGGTGGTTTTTAAGGGACGCAAAGCATGAGCCGCGAAGTTTTATTATTGGTTGACGCGCTGGCGCGCGAAAAAAACGTCGATAAAGATGTCGTCTTCGGCGCCCTCGAATTCGCGTTGGCGCAAGCCACGAAGAAACGGTATGAGGGTGAGGTAGACATCCGCGTTTCGATCGACCGCGAAACGGGCGAATTCGAATCGTTCCGCCGCTGGCACGTGGTGCCCGATGAAGCGGGCCTGCAATTGCCGGATCAGGAGATCCTGCATTTCGAGGCAAAAGAACAGATTTCCGATATCGAAGTCGATGACCATATCGAAGAACCGATCGAATCAGTTGAATTCGGCCGCCGTTTCGCCCAGGATACCAAACAGGTCGTCCTGCAGCGCGTGCGTGATGCCGAACGCGAACAGATCCTGGTCGACTTCCTGGAACGCGGCGATTCGCTCGTCACCGGCACCATCAAGCGCATGGAACGCGGCGACGCCATCGTCGAATCGGGCAAGATCGAAGCGCGTCTGCCACGCGACCAGATGATCCCGAAAGAGAATCTGCGTATCGGCGACCGTGTGCGTGCTTTCATCTTGCGCATCGACCGCAACATGCGCGGCCCGCAAGTGATTCTGTCGCGCACCGCGCCGGAATTCATCATGAAGCTGTTCGAACTGGAAGTGCCGGAAATCGAGCAAGGCATGCTGGAGATCAAATCCGCTGCCCGCGATGCCGGCGTGCGCGCCAAGATCGCCGTCTACACGGCCGACAAGCGCATCGACCCGATCGGTACTTGCGTCGGCATGCGCGGTTCGCGCGTGCAGGCCGTGACTGGCGAACTCGGTGGCGAACGCGTCGACATCGTGCTGTGGTCGGAAGATCCGGCGCAGTTCGTCATCGGCGCCCTGGCGCCGGCGAACGTGTCGTCGATCATGGTCGATGAAGAAAAACACGCGATGGATGTCGTCGTGGACGAAGAAAACCTGGCAATCGCGATCGGCCGCTCCGGCCAGAACGTGCGCCTGGCCTCGGACCTGACCGGCTGGAAGATCAACATCATGACGGCCGAAGAATCGGCTGACAAAGCTGCCCAGGAAACGGCTGCCGTGCGCATCCTGTTCATGGAAAAGCTCGATGTCGACCAGGAAGTGGCCGATATTCTGGTGGAAGAAGGTTTCGCCAGTCTGGAAGAAATCGCTTACGTGCCAATTTCCGAAATGCTGGAAATCGAATCGTTTGACGAAGATACCGTCAATGAACTCCGTACCCGTGCGCGTGATGCGCTGGTTACCGAAGCGATTGCTTCGGAAGAGGGTCTGGAAGGCATGGACGAGGCGTTGGTGGGTCTGGAAGGCATGGACCGCATTACCGCCGGCAAGCTGGGTCTGGCTGGTATCAAGACCGTTGAAGCATTTGCAGCACTGGCATACGACGAATTTGGCGCAATCCTGGCCTTGTCTGCGGACCGTGCGCGTGAACTGATTACAAGTGAATTTAAAGATGTGACCGACGATGAGATGAAGTTGGTTGACTCGAAATACGACGATCGTGCCAAGGCGTTGCAAGCCAAGGCATGGAGTCTGGCCGAATCCGCAAAGGCTTAATTTGAGTATCTTTATCATCTCCGCGACACATAGAAAAGAGGACTGAATGGCGAGTAACAACGTAGCCCAATTTGCCACCGAACTGAAGATGCCTGCAGATTTGCTGCTGACGCAGCTGCGTTCTGCCGGCGTCGAGAAAAGTTCGACGTCAGATCCATTGTCGAAAGATGATAAGGACAAGCTTTTGGATCATCTGCGCCGCACACACGGCGCAGCGGCTGACACAGAAAAGAAAAAAATCACCGTGACCCGCAAGGAAACGACTGAAATCAAGCAAGCTGACGCAACCGGCAAATCGCGCACCATCCAGGTGGAAGTGCGCAAGAAACGCACTTTCGTCCAGCGTGACGAAGCTGCGCCGGTCGCAGCAGAACCGGTCGCGCCTGCCGCACCGGTGATCGATCCCGCCGACGTGGCGCGCCGTGAAGAAGAAGCCCGTAAACAGGCTGAACTGATCGCCCGCCAGGAAGCCGATCTGCGCGAAAAGCAAGAACGTCTGGCCAAGCTCGACGCGGAAAAAGAAGCCCAGGCGAAAGCCACGCAACAGGCTGAACTGGCTGCGAAGAAAGAAGCGGAAGCGGAAGCGAAGAAAGCCGCTGCCAAGGCTGCTGCCGCGCCTGCCGCCAGCGCTGCTGCGCCTGTCGTTGACGACGCCGCCGCCGAAGCGAAAAAAGCTGCTGCCGCCGAAGAAGCGAAGAAGAAAGCGGCTGCCGCTGCTGTTGCCGCCAAGGAAGCCGCTGACAAAGCGGAAGCCACCGAGCGTGCACGCAAGGCCGTTGCCGACGAAGTTGCCCAGATCAAGGCCATGATGAACGCGCCACGCCGCGCCATCAAGGCACCTGAACCCGTACCGGTTCCGGTCAAGCCGAAGGCGCCGGAAGGCACCCTGCACAAGCCTGCTGACAAGAAACCTGGCGACAAGCCGGGCGACAAGAAGCCTGCTGTTGCAGACAAGAAATCCATCAAGTCGGCCAATGTGTCGTCCACCTGGTCCGATGACGCGAAAAAACGCGGCACCACCGGTGGTCCCAAGCCACGCGGCAATAGCGGCCCAGGCGGCCGTGACAGCTGGCGCGGTGGCGCGAAGGGCCGTCGCCCGACGCACCATGACGACCGTGAATCGAACTTCCAGGCTCCTACGGAAGCCGTCGTCAAAGACGTGCACGTACCGGAAACGATCACCGTGGCCGAACTGGCGCACAAAATGTCCGTCAAGGCATCCGAAGTCATCAAGCATTTGATGAAATTGGGCCAGATGTGCACGATCAACCAGGTGCTGGACCAGGAAACCGCCATGATTCTGGTGGAAGAAATGGGCCACAAGGCGTTCGCCGCCGAACTGGACGATCCGGAAGCGTTGCTGGCCGATGTGGGCGAACACGCGCACTTCGAAACCAAGCCACGCGCACCGGTGGTCACCGTCATGGGTCACGTCGACCACGGCAAGACCTCGCTGCTGGACTATATTCGTCGCGCCAAGGTTGCCTCCGGCGAAGCGGGCGGGATTACGCAGCATATCGGCGCTTACCACGTCGATACGCCACGCGGCATGATCACCTTCCTCGACACCCCGGGCCACGAAGCGTTTACCGCCATGCGTGCCCGTGGCGCCAAGGCAACCGACATCGTGATTCTGGTGGTTGCCGCCGACGATGGCGTGATGCCGCAAACGAAAGAAGCGATTGCCCATGCGAAAGCAGCCGGCGTACCGCTGGTCGTGGCGATCAACAAGGTCGACAAACCGGGTGGCAACGTGGACCGCGTGACGCAGGAACTGGTCGCAGAACAAGTGGTACCGGAAGAATACGGTGGCGAGTCGCCATTCGTGCCGGTCTCGGCCAAAACGGGTCAAGGTATCGACGACCTGCTGGAACAAGTGCTGTTGCAAGCCGAAGTGCTGGAACTGACGGCACCGGTCGATGCGCCTGCACGCGGCCTGGTAGTCGAGGCACGTCTGGACAAGGGCCGTGGTCCTGTCGCGACGATCCTGGTGCAGTCCGGTACCCTGAAGCGCGGCGACGTGATTCTGGCGGGCTCTTCGTATGGCCGTGTTCGCGCCATGCTGGACGAGAACGGCAAGTCCATCGCTGAAGCGGGTCCTTCGATTCCGGTCGAAATCCAGGGCTTGACGGAAGTGCCGGTTGCCGGTGAAGAAGTCGTCGTCATGGCTGACGAGCGCAAGGCGCGTGAAATCGGTCTGTTCCGTCAAGGTAAGTTCCGCGACGTGAAACTGGCCAAGCAGCAAGCTGCGAAACTGGAAAACATGTTCGACCAGATGGCCGAAGGCGAAGTGAAAAACTTGCCGTTGATCATCAAAACCGACGTGCAAGGTTCGCAAGAAGCGCTGGTCGGTTCGCTGCAGAAACTGTCGACCTCCGAAGTGCGCGTACAAGTCGTTCACGCAGCCGTCGGCGGCATCACGGAATCGGACGTCAACCTGGCAGTCGCCTCGAAAGCGGTCATCATCGGCTTTAACGCCCGTGCTGATGCCCAGGCACGCAAGCTGGCCGAGTCGAATGGCGTGGACATTCGCTACTACAACATCATTTACGATGCGATCGACGAGATCAAATCGGCGTTGTCGGGCATGTTGGCACCAGAGAAACGCGAAACCGTCATCGGCCAGGTCGAGATCCGCCAGGTTATCCTGGTCTCGAAAGTGGGCGCGATTGCCGGTTGCCTGGTCACCGATGGCGTGGTCAAGCGTGCTTCTTCCGTCCGCCTGTTGCGCAACAACATCGTGGTGTGGAGCGGCGAGATCGACTCCCTGAAACGCTTCAAGGACGATGCGAAAGAAGTTCGCGCCGGTCTGGAGTGTGGCCTGTCGCTGAAGAACTACAACGACATTCAGGTTGGCGACACGCTGGAAGTGTTCGAAGTCCAGGAAATCGCTCGTACCCTGTAATCACAGAAGTAATGGCGCGGACATATCGTTGTCCGCGCAAACACGTGGGGCGCATTGGTCAACGGGCAACCGTTTGACCCATGCGCCCTGCGGCACTTAGGACAGCATAATAATCATGGCTAAACATAGCAAAACCATGCCAGCGCGCGGCTTGCGCGTGGCCGACCAGATCCAGCGCGATCTGGCTGAAATCGTCGCCTACGAATTGAAGGACCCACGCGTCGGCACGATGATCACCATCACCGAAGTGCAGATCACCCCCGATTACGCGCACGCCAAGGTGTTTTTCACGATGTTGAAAGACAGCAAGGAAGCCATCAAGAACACCACCGAAGGCCTGATGGCCGCGTCTGGCTTCATCCGTGGCTTGCTGGGCAAGCGCCTGCACATCCACACCCTGCCGATGCTGCATTTCGTGCATGACAGCTCGACTTCGCGCGGCATGGAAATGTCCTTGCTGATCGACAAGGCCAACGCCACGCGCGCGGCCGACGCCGAGCCGGACGAAAAGCCTGCAGACAAAGCGGACGAGCAATAAGCGTGGCGGGTCCGAAGAAACCGCCCGGCATCAAGCGGGTGCGCGACCTGGTCGATGGTGTCCTGCTGCTGGATAAGCCTGTCGGCTGGTCCAGCAACGACGCCCTGATCAAGGCCAAGCGCGTCTTGAACGCGAAGAAGGCGGGCCATACGGGCACGCTGGATCCGTTCGCCACGGGTTTGCTGCCGCTGTGCTTTGGCGAAGCAACCAAGTTCTCGCAGGACTTGCTGGAAGCCGATAAAACCTACGAAACCCTGGTGCACCTGGGGCAGACGACGGATACGGGCGACACGGAAGGCGAAGTGCTGGAAACGCGCGACGTCAACGTCACCGACGAGCAGATTGAAGCCGTGCTGGCGCAGTTCCGCGGGCCTATCCTGCAGACGCCGCCCATGTACTCGGCCTTGAAAAGGGACGGCAAGCCCCTATATGAGTATGCAAGGGCAGGCATCACCCTGGAGCGCGAAGCGCGCCCGGTGACCATCCACAAGCTCGAGTTCCTCGGCTATGACGCCCCGTTCCTGAAATTGTCCGTGATGTGCAGCAAAGGCACGTATATCCGCGTGCTGGGCGAAGACATCGGCCATGCCCTCGGTTGCGGCGGCCATTTGAACGCCTTGCGCCGCACGCAGGTGGGCAGCCTGACGCTGGACGGCGTCGTCACGCTCGACGAATTGACGGCGCATGCCGAACCGTTGAGCCTGCTGGCGCCCGTCGATGCATTATTGTCGAGTTTCCCTGCCGTCCAGCTGACGGAAGAATTGGCCAAGCGTTTCCTGCATGGCCAGCGCATCGCGCTGGGCAAGGAAGACGTCGCCGTACCGGCCGAACCGGGCCGTGTGCGCGTGTATCACGACAGCAAGTTGCTGGGCACGGGCCAGTTGCAGGAGTACAGCATCCTGGCCCCGGAGCGTCTGATCGCGACAGCACATCAATAAGTCACAGCAACGTCATATTACCCAGCGACACTCGTTAAACAGTGTCGCTTTTTTAAACAAATCGTCCCCGACTGCGGGAGCCGCCAGCATTTTTAGATAGCGTTGCAACGCAACATGCTATACTACGCGGTTCCGGAAATAGATTAGCATTCGGGTATCTCGTACACCTTGTACGCACTCCGCAGTTTTTCAGTAACTACTACGACCATGTCAAATACAAAACGCGCAATTCGTAATATCGCCATTATCGCCCACGTTGACCACGGCAAAACCACGCTGGTGGATCAGCTGCTGCGCCAGTCCGGCACCTTCCGTGAAAACCAAGCGGTCGACACCCGAGTCATGGACTCGAACGACCTGGAAAAGGAGCGCGGCATTACGATTCTGTCGAAGAACTGCGCCGTTGAGTACGAAGGCACCCACATCAACATCGTCGACACCCCAGGCCACGCCGACTTCGGCGGCGAAGTGGAACGTGTTCTGTCGATGGTGGACTCGGTTCTGCTGCTGATCGATGCACAAGAAGGCCCGATGCCGCAAACCCGTTTCGTCACGCGCAAGGCGCTGGCACTGGGTCTGAAGCCTATCGTTATCGTCAACAAGATCGACCGTCCAGGCGCACGTCCGGACTGGGCCATCAACCAGACGTTCGAACTGTTCGACAAGCTGGGCGCTACCGACGAACAACTGGACTTCCCTATCATTTACGCTTCGGGCCTGAACGGCTATGCCGGCCTGACCGAAGACGTGCGCGGCGGCGACATGAAGCCGATGTTCGACGCCATCCTGGAACACGTTCCAGTACGCGACGACAATCCTGAAGGCCCGCTGCAAATGCAGATCACCTCGCTGGACTACTCGTCGTACGTCGGCAAGATCGGCATTGGCCGCGTCAACCGCGGTACCGTCAAGGTCGGCCAGGACGTGCTGGTCATCAATGGCCCAGGCGCCACGCCAATCAAAGGCCGCATCAACCAGGTGCTGAACTTCAAGGGCCTGGAGCGCGTGCTGGTGGACGAAGCCGTCGCCGGCGACATCTGCCTGATCAACGGTATCGACGAAATCGGCATCGGTTCGACCCTGTGCGCAGTGGACACTCCGGAAGCGCTGCCTATGCTGACCGTCGACGAGCCGACCCTGACCATGAACTTCATGGTCAACAACTCGCCACTGGCTGGCCGCGAAGGCAAGTTTGTTACCTCGCGTCAACTGCGTGACCGTCTGGAAAAAGAATTGAAAGCCAACGTTGCTCTGCGCGTGGCACCAACCGACGACGACACGATCTTTGAAGTATCGGGCCGCGGCGAGCTGCACCTGACGATTCTGATCGAAAACATGCGTCGCGAAGGCTTCGAGCTGGCCGTTTCGCGTCCACGTGTGGTCTTCAAAATGGTCGATGGCGTGCGCCACGAGCCGTTTGAAAACCTGTCGGTTGACGTGGAAGAAGTCAACCAGGGCGGCGTCATGGAAGAACTGGGCCGTCGTCGTGGCGACCTGCAAAACATGGAATCGGATGGCAAGGGCCGCGTGCGTCTCGAGTACCTGATCCCGGCGCGTGGCCTGATCGGCTTCCAGGGCGAATTCATGACCCTGACCCGCGGCACCGGCCTGATGAGCCACGTATTCCATGAATACGCGCCAGTCGACAACACCCGTGGCGAAATGGCCGGCCGTCGTAACGGCGTGCTGATCTCGCAAGATGACGGCGCTGCTGTTGCCTACGCTATCTGGAAACTGCAAGACCGCGGCCGCATGTTCGTGTCGCACAATGACCCAGTCTACGAAGGCATGGTCATCGGTATCCACTCGCGCGACAACGACCTGGTCGTCAACCCGATCAAGGGCAAGCAGCTGACCAACGTGCGTTCGTCGGGTACCGACGAAGCGGTGCGCCTGGTGCCGCCAATTCAGATGTCGCTGGAATACGCAGTCGAATTCATCGAGGACGACGAACTGGTGGAAATCACGCCTAAATCGATCCGTCTGCGCAAGCGCTTCCTGAAAGAGCACGAGCGTAAAAAAGCGTCGCGTGATTCGTAATCTGTTGTAGAGCATGGCCTGCGGGCCATGCCGCTCCCGGCCCGCTGCGCCGCGTCACCATCACTGGTGAGGCGCGCAGCGGGTTTGTCATTTGCAGCTCCTGTTTTTTTGTAGACACCATGACTTCCTCTTCTTTGCCTTCCCGCCGCCTGTCCGTCGCCCCGATGATGGACTGGACCGACCGCCATTGCCGCAAGTTCCACCGCGAAATCACACGCCATACCTGGCTCTATACCGAGATGGTGACGACGGGCGCGCTGGTATACGGCGACGTGGAGCGCCATTTGCGCTTCAACGAGGAAGAGCATCCGGTGGCGCTGCAGCTGGGCGGCAGCGATCCGAAGGATCTGGCCACCAGCGCCAAGCTGGGCCAGCAGTGGGGCTACGACGAAGTCAACCTGAACTGCGGCTGCCCGTCCGAGCGCGTGCAAAAGGGCGCGTTCGGTGCCTGCCTGATGGCCGAGCCGCAACTGGTGGCCGACTGCGTGAAAGCCATGCGCGACGTGGTCGATATCGACGTCACGGTGAAACACCGCATCGGCATCGATGACAGCGAATCGTACGACTTCGTGCGCGACTTCGTCGGCACCGTGGCCGACGCCGGCTGCAAGACGTTTATCGTGCATGCGCGCAACGCCATCCTGAAAGGCCTGAGCCCGAAGGAGAACCGCGAAGTGCCGCCACTCAAGTATGACTATGCCTACCGCTTGAAGCGTGATTTTCCCCAGTTCGAGTTCATCATCAATGGCGGCATCAAGACCCTCGACGAGATCGACCTGCACCTGCAGCACCTGGACGGCGTCATGCTGGGCCGCGAGGCGTACCACAACCCGTATGTGATGGCGCAGTTCGACCAGCGCTACTATGGCGACGACGCTCCCGTCAAAACGCGCGAACAGGTGCTCGAAGCGATGATTCCCTACATCAGCGCGCAGCTGGAAAAAGAGGCGGGGCGCTTGAAGCTGAACAGCGTCACGCGCCACATGCTGGGCCTGATGCAGAACCTGCCCGGCGCGCGCGGCTTCCGCCAGACCTTGTCGGATTCGAAGAAGCTGGCCTCGGGCGACCCGCGTTTGCTGCTGGAAGCGGCGGCGCGCTTGTCCTTGCCTGCCTGATGCGCGGCGACTGCCACGCCCATGCACAGCAGTTGCATGGCTACCTGCAAGCCGTCACCGCGCTGAAGGATGATGGCAGTCTGTTTCTTTGCGAGTATCTGGGGCCCATCGCGCCGCAGGCGTCGCTCGACGCGCTGTGCCGCACGCTGAAGCTGCCGCCGGACGGCATGCGCCTGCAGCCGATCGAAAGCATGGTATGTAGCGGTGCCTTGTGCACGCCGCGCCAGTGGCTGCTCGAGCGCTTGCTTCCGACGAGCGAGGCCGACCGCGAGCCGCTCGACACCCGTTTATATGACGGTTTCGAGGGCGAACTGTCCGAGCTGCTGGGCAGCGAGCCGTACTGGTATCAATTGGTATCATCGGGCCAGGGCATCGCGGCTGGTCGATTGGGTGCCATCTGGAGCATCTTTGTCTTCGGTACGGACGGCCACGCCTATATGATGTATTGCAGCTGGGACCGCTGATCCAAGTTGTCTATACCGCTGCCCCGGCGCAGTGGTATTGTCCGCACCACCCCTTCCTCTGAGTACCTTTCCCAAAACGATGTCATATGGCTATGCCATGTGTTGTAAATGCGCTGTTTCGGCGCACGCCCGCACTGTCGTGGGGCATTTCTAAGGGGCAAGAAACGGCATTGTTGCCATTTCCCCGAAGAAAGTTAATCAGCTATTTATTCAGGTACTTATTGCTTGCTTTGAGGCAAAATTTACACCTATAATTGATTATAGACAAATATTTCTCATATGAATGTTTGATGTTGATCTCACATCAACGGTGTCAAAAATTCAGTGTGTGGAACAAATTTGCATTCGCAGTCACTGGCGTTTTCAGGGCTGTTGTAGACCAGGAAGTACCCCAGGCTGCGTGCGGCCGGAGACCGCCAGCATACCAATGGGTAAGGGCGGATACCGGTGTTACGCAGCCTTCGTCTTGTCGTGCCGGGCAAAATTCTTATCAATAGTTTCATTTACGAAGAGCCGAAATGAATTTAGCAAAAATGAAGGTTGGTACCCGCCTGGGTCTGGGTTTCGCCCTTGTACTGGTTCTGCTGGTGGCCGTGACCGTCCTCGGCATCGCGCGCATGGCGCAAATCCAGGAACGTCTCGATCACGTGATCAATGTCAACAACGTCGTCACCCGCCTCGTGATCGACATGCGTGGCAACGTCAGCGACCGCATCACTTCGCTGCGCATCCTGACCCTGATGACCGATGCGGGCGATATGGAACCTGAAATGGCGCGTATCAAGACGCAGACCAGCACCTATCAGGAAACGCAGAAGAAGCTCGAAGAGAAATTCGCCGTCGAGTCGACTTCTGAAGAAAAAGCCCTGCTGGCCTCGATCAAGGAATATGAAGCCGCCGCCATGCCGGCCATCGCCAAGGCATCCGCGCTGTGGATGGCCAACGATGCGGAAGGCGCCACGCGCGTGATGATCAAGGAAATCCGTCCGGTACAGAAAAAATGGATGGAAGCGCTGGAGCAGCTGGCCGTGCTGGAAGACAAGCTCAATGAGCAGATGCAATCGGACGCTCGCAAGGCCTTCGACAGCGCGCGCCTGTTCATGATCATCCTCGGCGTACTGGCCGTGGCGATGGGCGTGGCAGCGGCACTGGTGATTACCCGCGGCCTGCTGAAACAGCTGGGCGGCGAACCGGACTACACGGCATCGATCGCCGGCAGCATCGCCAATGGCGACCTGTCGATCGGCATCCACACGCAGCCTTCCGATACCTCCAGCCTGCTGGCGGAAATGAAGGAAATGCGCAACAGCCTGGTGGGCATCGTCGGCCAGGTGCGCGTCGGTACGGAAACCATCGGCACGGCCTCGCGTGAAATTGCCGACGGCAATATCGACCTGTCGTCGCGTACGGAAATGCAGGCCAGCGCGCTGGAAAAAACCGCGTCGGCAATGGAAGAGCTGACCTCGACCGTGAAACAGAATGCGGACAATGCGCGGGAAGCCAACAAGCTGGCCGCCACCGCTTCGGATGTTGCCATCAAGGGCGGCTCCGTGGTGTCGCAAGTGGTTGACACCATGAGCTCGATCAATGAGTCGGCGAAGAAGATTGTCGACATCATCGGCGTGATCGATGGCATCGCCTTCCAGACCAACATCCTGGCGCTGAACGCGGCCGTGGAAGCGGCACGTGCCGGCGAGCAAGGCCGCGGCTTTGCCGTGGTGGCGTCGGAAGTGCGCAACCTGGCCCAGCGCTCCGCTGGCGCGGCGAAAGAAATCAAGATCCTCATCGACGATTCGGCCGAGAAAACGGAACGGGGCACGCGCCTGGTCGGCCAGGCTGGCGTGACGATGGGTGAAGTGGTCGACAGCGTGCGCCGCGTGACCGACATCATGAGCGAGATCGCCAGTGCCAGCCAGGAACAAAGCGCCGGCATCGAACAGGTCAACCTGTCGATCATCGAGATGGATGGTATGACGCAGCAAAATGCCGCCCTGGTGGAGCAGGCAGCCGCCGCGGCGCAAAGTTTGCAAGACCAGGCGGCCGAACTGGCCCACGTGGTCAGCATCTTCAAACTGGTCGAAGGCGAAGAGAAGCCGGCAGCGTATGTGCCGGCTCCCGTGGCCGCCGCACCAGTGGCCGTGCGCAAGCCGGCAGCGGCATTGCGCCCGGTGAAGTCGCTGACCCGCAAGGCGGAAGCGGCCGCTCCCGTGGCCGCCGCGGCGCCACGCAAGGCGGCAGGCGCCGGCAGCAATGACGAGTGGGAAGAGTTTTAAGCGCGGTCAACAGCGCACCGGAAATTGTAATTACCGTATCTGATAATCATGGGGAAGCACATGTTTGAGAATAAGCGTTTTATGAGTGTTGCAGCAGCCTTGCTGGTGTCCGTTTCTTCCGCGGCCTTTGCTGCCGAGGTGCCGGCGTCGTTCGATGCCAAGAACTGCAAGGCCGACTATCCGAAAGCCTCGCTGATGAACGAAGAGCAGGGCACCGTGTCGATGTCTTTCCTGGTCAATGCCGATGGTACTGTTGCCGATTCGAAAGTCGACAAGAGCAGCGGCTTCAAGAACCTGGACAAGGCTGCCATCAAGGCCCTGTCCGCGTGCAAGTTCAAGCCGGGCACCAAGGATGGCGCCGCAGCGCAAACCTGGACCAAGGTTGACTACGCCTGGAAGCTGGACTGATCCACGTATTGCCGGGAGCGAGGCTCCCGGCATGGCATATCCGCTACGGGCGGCGCCTGCAAGGGTGCCGCCCGTACTGTTATGTGCGCCAGCCAACGGCACTGTCGCCGCCGATTCTGTTACCCTCGAAACATACCTTCGGGATCTCCCATTACAAGAGGCCTACCATGCAGCGCATCCTGACACTTTTTTCCCTGGCCGCCAGCGGCTTGCTGCTTTCCGCCTGCGCCTCGCTGGGCAAGCCCGTGGGCTTGCAGGCGGGGCAGACCGTGGCCGTCGTCAATAGCCTGAGCTGGGATAATCCCCTGACGGGCAAGCGCGACGGCGTGCGCACCAGCTGGCCCATCAAGGATGGCAAGATTGCCCCTGAATATTTCCCACTGGCGCAATTGAAGCAATGCGAGGCCGGCGGCAAGCCTTGCGCCTGGGGCGTGATGCGGGCGCAGCGCAGCGCGCCCACGCTGAGCTATGTGGACGGCGGCGTGGACCTGGCCGTGAGCGTATCGACCGACGTGGCGCGGCGCCAGGATGCGCGCCAGGGCGAGACGCAAACGGCGATGGCGATTCCGCAGGATGTGGCCGCGTTGGCTGGCCGGCAACAGGTGCAGCCCAGCTGGAAATTGAAGTATGGCAAGGTCGAGCAGGTCGAGCTCGATTACGGCGTGCGCTACCAGGTGTGCGTGCAGCGCTACGATGCGGCCGGCAAGGCCATCGATACGTGCGCGATTCCGTTTATTTGAGGAAACATGCCGCACGAGTGGCTTGTGGCGGCTTTGCCACATTTCATGTTGCGGCGTGCGTCGGCGTGTAACAATCGGTAAAAGCGCAGCAAAGCTCGACGTAATTTCTTATAGTACTTAATTAAGGTAGTACATGGAATTGGTACTCGAGGAGAATTGCAATGAAAACCCTGTTGGCAGTAATTTCGCTGGCCGCCCTGGGTGGCTGCGCCGTGGCACCCCCCGGTCCCGCATATTACGGTTCGCGCGCGCCGCAGGGGGCCTACAATCCCTATGAATGGCATACGGTCTCGTCCGAGCCGGTGCAGTCGGGCCGCGTGATGAGCGCACCGCGCGTGGAGTACACGAATGAACCCGTGTACGTGCAGCAGCAGCCGGTGTACGTGCAGCAACCCGTGTATGTGCCGGCGCCCGTGTACGCGCCGCAACCGTATTATTACAATCCGCCCGTGACGATCGGGCTGGACTTCATGTTCGGCTTTGGGCGCTACGGTGGACACCGCGGTGGCTGGGGCGGGCATGGACGCTACCACGGCCGCCGCTAGACTATTGCGCTTGCATGCAGGACAAAGCCGGACAAGCGTTGCTTGCCCGGCTTTGTCATTTTATTAGTGGAAATAAACCGAACCCTGGTGCAGCACGTCCGCCGAACACAGGATGTACATCGCCGCCGCTGCCAGACCTATTTGCAAGGCGCCAAAGCTGATCGGGATGAGGCGGGACATGTCGTACTCCTGAGTGGTGTGAGGTGTGGTCAGGTTTTCATCATAGGATGAGTTGATGCCTTTGGGCATCGGATGAATGTCCGCCGCCATGTAGGACAACACCTCGTGCCTGGCGGCCCGCCTCGCTCTCCGGTTACTTAGCGGTTTTTCCAGCGCACCACCGGCTCTTCCGGCGCCGTGTCCGGCACGTTCGAGATCGCCAGCCAGTGCGTCAGGCGTTCCGGGTGCTTGAGATTGATGCCCATGCCATCGATGATGCCGACCTGTTCCAGCATGCGCGCATCGATTTTCGCTTTCGACACCGTGGGCGCGCCCATGACCATGCGGTCATACGCCTTGCGCGCCTTGTGTTCCCACTTGTGCAGATTGCTTTCGTCGAAGCGGTTCGCTTCGAAATATACGGTCAGGGTGCCATCGAGGTTGCCGAAGCCGACAATGCCCGCGCCCTTGCGGATGGTGGTGGTGTTGTTGATGTCAAATTCCGCCGTGGGCACGAAAATGCCGGCGCGGCCATCGATGTCAGGACGCCCTACGGGCGTTTCCTTGCCGTAGGAACTCGTTTCGGTAATGGTTTTTTCTGCGGACATGGTGCGTGTGTGGTGGCCGTGCCGGGAGCGCAATCGGGCCCGGCAGCGCCAGTCATCCTGTTCAAAAAATGCGTGCTGATGATCAGGGCGGGGTAGGGGCCCTGGCGGAGCGATGCTTGGCATTGCTTGATACCCCGCTATTGTAGCGTCAATTTAATTCTTCTTGGCAACATTTACTGATGTGATGCTGCCGTTTTCCCATGAAAAAAGCCGCCCGGCCAGGCGGCGGAGCGGCTGTTGCGCGACGGCTTTTCAGATTCAGGCAGCTGCCTTGCGGCGCGCCATGAAACCCAGCAAGCCCAGGCCCAGCAGCATCATGGCGTAGGTTTCCGGTTCCGGCACGGCAGCCGTCACCGAGACGTTGTCCAGGTAGGAGCCGTAGGTTGGCGCGGAGACAGGGCCGATCGATTCAAAGCGCAGCAGGCTCGACGAGCCGAGCGCCGTGACGTTCTGGCTGTAGGTTTGCCACACGCCGCTCGTGGTGCCGACCAGCGCCGTTGGCGTCAGGAGGGTCGAACCCCAGTAGACATTCATCAGGCTGTTGGCGCCGCCCGGGGTATCGGGACGGCCCGAGTAGGCGAATGACAGCGCGTAGGTGCCGCCGGCCGTGGTGGCGATCGTCTGGTAGGTGGACGACATACTTTCCGTGTTCAGTTCCAGGTATTGCGTGCCGTCTGCCGCGACGGGATTGAAGCCGCTCAGGCCGCCTTGCGTGGCGCCTTTCTGAATTTCAAAGGCCGTGTTGCCGCTGACAGACGAAGTCCAGCCTGTAATGGCGCTCAACTGGGCATAAGGCGAGGAGATGGCATTGCTTTCAAAACTGCCGTTGACCACCAATTCGGTCGCGGCGTTGGCGGTGCCGGCGGTGACCAGGGTGGCCAGTGCGGCGATCTTCAGCAAGGTGGCAGGCGTGTTCATGTGAGCTCTCGTTTTAGTTGATTAAAAGATCATTCAATTTCCTAAATGACATTTAAAGAATATCACCAAAAATCACATAAAGAACGCCCGCTCGCTGAAAATATTTGCAATTGTGAAATCATTTGTATCTGCACTGCAAGTAATTTCTATGGTGAACTAATTGCAATTTTGCTCCACAGTGAACGCGGCCTGCAGCGTGCTTGCAGCAAAGAATTTTTGTGACATCGGGGACGTAAAAAAAACCTGCACCATTACAACAATGGTGCAGGTTTTTGCGTGCAGCAAGCGTGCGCCCCCCGCCTATCGATTCGATAGGCGGGGGCGGCGGATCAGCTCAGAACGCCAGGCGGCCCTGCAGGTAGACCATGCGCGGCGCACCCACCATCTTGCCCAGGTTGCCGTCCGATGTGCGCGTGAAGTAGCGCTTGTCGCTCAGGTTGTTGACGCCGGCGACCAGCTCCAGGTCCGCCTGGCCCGGCACTTTCCATTTCACTTGCGTGTTCCAGGTGCGGAAGCCGGGAATGACGCCCAGGTTGCCGGCCGGGTTTTCCGCCACGGTGTTGGCTTCGTCCGCGAACTGGCGGCTCTGATGGTTGCTCGACAGGTCGAAGCCCCAGGCGCCCAGCTGGTAGTGGGCGCCGACGGTGTCCGTGTTGCGCGAATAGAAGGGCACGTCATTGCCCGCATTCACGCCATCCTGCAAGGTCGCCTTGGTGTAGGTGTAGGTGGCGTAGGCATTCAAGCCGGCCAGCGGGCCGGACTTGTCGAAATGGTAGTCGATGGCCGTTTCCAGGCCCCGGTGATGCGTGGCGCCCACGTTGTAGAAGACGGCGCTTTCGCCGCTGCCGACGGACTGGATCTGGTTGTCGAACTTGATGTTGAACAAGGTCGCTTCGGCCGACAGCTGACCGCTCTTCCAGCGCGCGCCCAGTTCGGCCGTCTTGGCCAGTTCCGGCTGCAGTGGATTCTTGTCCGATTGCGAGTTCAGCTGCGTGTTTTGCACGGCGCCAAACGAGCTGTTGTAGTTGCTGAACAGGGTCACGTTGTTGTTGAGCAAGTACGCCACGTTCAGCGAAGGCAGGGCCTTGTTGTTGAGCAACTCGATCTTCTGGTCGGTCGGCAAGTGGTTGAAGCGTTCCGTCTTGATGTGTTCGTAGCGCACGCCGGGCGTGATGCGCCAGGCATCGATGGCGATCTTGTCGTCGATATACACGGCTTGCGCATCGGTGGAATTGTTGGCGAAGCGCGTCGGCTTTTGCTTTACACCGCTGGCGATGACGATGTTGTAGATGGTCTCGTCGGCCCGTTCGGCCAGGTAGCGATAGCCGACGGTGATGTCCTGCGATACCTTGCCGGTCGTGAAGCGCTGCGTGTAGCGCGGCTCGATGGCCGTCGTTTCATAGTTGCGCGGCTGGCGGCCCAGGCCCGTGCGGCCAGTGTTGATCAGGGTGCTTTCGCGCGAGCTCTTGTTGTAATAGGCGCGCACTTCGAATTCCTGCGTGCTGGAAATGGCGTTCAGGTAGCCGATGTCGAAGGCCTTGCGCTCGCCGCTCCAGTAATCGGTAGGGCGCGTGTTCTGGAACGGGTCGGCCTTGTACTGGGCGGCGGTCAGGCCGCCCGGCGTGCGCGACGTCACGTCGTAGTAGGACAGCTTGGCGTACACCTCGGCCGTCGGGCTCAGATCGTAGCGGAATTTGAGGGCGAAGTCGTTGACCTTTTCATCGCTGCCCACGCGCCAGTCGCTGCCACGGATGCCGGAATACAGCACGGCAAGGCCCAGGCCGCTGTCGAGCTGGGTGCCGGCAAAGACGCTGGCCTGCGTATTGTGGCCCACTTCGCTGTACGAGTTGTAGCGGACGGTAGCGTCGCCCGTGATGCCTGGCGTGGTGGGCACGCGGCGTGTCTTGAAGTTGATGATGCCGCCCACGTTTTGCGGGCCGAAGCGCACGGCGCCGCCGCCGCGCACGACGTCGACCGTCTCGACATTGGCCAGGCTGACGGGCGCGAACGACAGTTGCGGCTGGCCATACGGCGCCACCGACATCGGGATGCCGTCCAGCAAGACCGTGCTGCGCGGCGAATAGCGTCCGGCCAGGCCGCGCACGCCGATGTTCAGTGAAATGGCGCTGCCGGCGCTGCCCGAGTTGTCGCTGATCTGCACGCCGGGAATGCGGCGCATCACATCGCTGAGGCTGGTCGCGCCCGAGTTCTCGATGTCATCCTTTTGCACCACCGTGCGGGCACCCGCGAAATTCTTCGTGCTGGCAGCCATGCTCGTGCCCAGCAAGTTGCTGCTGACCTGGATGGATTCCAGGATGGGGCCGGCGTCATCTGCGGTATTGGCCTCCTGTGCCTGCGCGGAAAAAGAAACGCCCAGGCAGGCGAGGGCGATGGCCAGCGCGCACGGGCGCAGCGAAAAGGGCAGTGTGAAAGGTGTGGCAGCCATGCATGGATCTCCGTAATGACAATGTTTGCGCGGGCAATCGGGCGGCGCGACAACATCGTGGCGTGGACATCCGGCGCAAGGGGATGATAATGATAATGATTCTCATTTTATCCGTCAATTGCGAATATTGCGTATTGGCCATATGGCTGCCTGCGGGCGGAGAAGTGTTGCTGGCCCGGTACAGCGGGCGGCTTGGATTGCCGCCTGGCACCATTGCTCGGGTGCGGCGGCATTGCGCGCGCTTCTTGTATACTCCCGCTTTTGCAGCCGTCAGACGTAAACGTACAATGAGCCAGACAACTGAAACGACACCAGGCAATCCCCCCGTGGAACGCCGTCAGGGCGACCAGCCGGCAAGTGCTGCGCGCAAATTGAATCTGCTGGTGGTCGATGACAACCAGGAAGTGGGCGAATCGCTGGCCATGCTGCTTGAAGCGCTGGGCCACCACGCGGTGGTGGTGCGCAACTGGCAGATGGCGGTCGAGCAAGTCAAGCTGTGCGTGCCCGATGCCGTCTACCTCGACATCGAAATGCCCGGCATCAGCGGCATCGAAATCGGCCGCCGCCTGCACCACAATCCCGAGACGGCCAACGCCGTGCTGATCGCCGTCACGGGCCACAGCCTGCCCATGTACATGGACGATGCGCTGGCCGTGGGCTTCCGCCACTTCCTCGTCAAACCCGTGCGGCTGGACGACCTGGCGACGACGGTGCAGTCGGTGCTGGCGGGCTAGTTCCCGATCCTATGGCCGGCTCAGTGACCACTGCTGGTTGTTCGCGTTGGTCAGATTCCACTGGATGATCTGCGCGTTTTCCGCCGTGCTCAGGTTGAGTACGTCCAGGGTCAGGTTGCTGTAGCGGTTGCTGATCGTCTGGTAGCCGGCAGCGGGACTGGCGAAGCGCCATTGCTGGCCCAGTCCGCCCCAGTAGCTCCATTGGGCGATATTCGTGCCGGCCGTGGTCGAATTGTTGTAGTCGTCCAGGCCCAGCAGGCTGTTCGCATTGATCAGGCTATAGTAGCCATCGCCGTGTCCCACCACATACCATTGCTGGTGTTTTGCTCCCGTATAAGTTTGCTGCTGCACCAGTGCGCCATTCGCCGTGCCGGCGCCCGCCACGGCGAGCGCCTTGCCGCTCAGGCGCGAGCGTAGCACCGTGGGGCCGTCCGAGATGCCGCCACAGCTGGCGACCGTGAAATTGCGCGTCAGGCTGGGCCAGCCGCTGTCATACATCATCTTCAAAATGTCGAGCTTGGCCGTGCCATTGTCGTTGACGTCGTAGTAGTGGACCGACGTGTAGTTGCAGCCATCCTGCTTGAGTACGCCGATATGGCCCGGTCCCTTGTATTTGCCATCGAGGTTAGGCAGCAGCGTGCGCGTGCCGCTGTACGGCCCCGTCACGCTGCTGGCGCGCTGCACTTCCACGTAATACGTGCTGGCCGCGCCCTGGCAGCATTTGCCGCGGTTGACGAACAGATAGTAATACTCGCCGTCGTGCGTGATGTAGGGCGCTTCGATATCCTTGCCGCCGCCACCTAGGATGGTGGTGACGTTGCCGCTCGTCTTGCCCGTGGCCTGGTTGATTTCCGTCACGCCGATGCCGCCAAAGAACGAGCCGTACGACATATAGACCTTGCCGTCATGATCGCGGAACAGGGCCGGGTCGATGGCATTAATTTCCGCACCGCCCCCATACGATTGCACGACGATACCCAGGTCCGTCCAGCTGGGATTTTTCAGCGAGGCGGAGCGGGCCACGCCGATGGCCGACACGGAGGTGCCGAAAGTGGAGACCGAGTAGTACAGGTAATAGTAGCCGTTCATGTGGATCACGTCGGGCGCCCAGTACGAGCCGCTGAAGTTGGGCATTTTATTGGCGATCCAGGCCGGCGGCGTGCTGAACACGGGCGCGGGGCCGGCCGACCATTTCAGCAGGTCCGTCGAGGTGGAATACCAGATGCCGTCGCCTGTCGTGAAATTGAAATACGTATCGCCGTCGCGCGTGAGGGTGCCGGGGTCGTGCGCGTTCGGCACGCCCGTCAGGGTGATCGCTTGCGCATGGGCGCAGAACATCAGGCACAGTGCTGCCAGGATTTGCTTCATCGTTGTCTCCGTACTGTTTTTATGGGGCGGTCCAGGCCGCACCCCAGAGTAGGGCGATGGTCAAATTTGCACTAATGAATTTTTTGCAGGAAGCGATACCGGGGCCGGTATCGGTGAAGATAGAAAAGCGGCGCCGGAATAGAAAAAGCCCGGTTCGAAAACCGGGCTCTTCTTTATTCTGTGGGGTGGCTGATGGGGCTCGAACCCACGACAACAGGAATCACAATCCTGGACTCTACCAACTGAGCTACAGCCACCACTGTCTTACTTACCTGTTTAGCTGTTTTGCTGAACAGGTGCCGAATTATACAAAGAACTCGGCAAAGTGGCAAATCTAAATGCAGTCTTTTTTAAAGAATCGAAAGATTGCATGAAAACGGTCGCTTTTGCTCCCACCGCTCACACGGACAGGTGCGCGACAGGCGGCTGCAAGTCCAGCAAACCGGCGAAGGCTTGCGCCAGGGATTCGACCTTGGCCGTCGTGTAGCCCTGCAGCCGTGGCGCGTCGTTGTTGATGCGGCGCAAGCTTGCCGCATCGAGCAGACGGGCCAGCTGGCGCGCCACGGCGTCGCCCGTGTCCACCAGGGTGATCTGTTCCTGCGTGTGGGCGCGCACCGTGCGTTCGATGGCGTCCTGCACGAAGGGGTAGTGGGTGCAGCCGAGCACCAGCGTGTCGGCGCCTTGTTCCAGCATGGGGGCGATGTAGCGTTCCAGCATGGCGCTGGTGGCGTCCAGCGGATCTGTGCCCAGCTCGCATTGCTCGATGCGGTCGGCCAGGCCGATGCAGGGCTGCAAGATGAACGTGGCGCCCGTGGTGGCGCTCACCTGTTCGCGCAGGGCCAGCAGTTTGTCGCCGCGCAAGGCGCGTTCCGTGGCCAGCACGGCGATCTTGCCATTGCGGCTGATGGCGGCTGCCGGTTTCAGGCCCGGTTCGACGCCGACGATGGGCAGGTCGGGATAGCGCGCGCGCAGCGCCTTGATGGCGGCGATGGTGGCCGTGTTGCACGCCACGACCAGCGCCTTCGCGCCTTGCTGCAATAAAAAGGCGGTGATCGCCAGCGAACGGTCGACCACTTGCTGTTCCGTCTTGTCGCCATACGGCGCATAGCCGGAATCGGCAAAGTAAATCAGGTCTTCCTGCGGCAGCTGCGCGCGGATATGGCGCAGCACCGACAGGCCGCCCACGCCGGAGTCAAAAATACCGATGGGCGCGTCTGGGTGGACATTGCTTGCAATAGAAGTCATGGGGAACCGGAGTAGATAAGAAAACGCCGCGCTGATGTTGCCGCGCGGCGTCTATGGTAGTGCTTGTTTAAGCGACCGTCACGGGAATCTTGCTGACGCTATTGAGTTGCTCGATCTTTGCCTGCCACTCTTTCGGGCCCGTGTTGTGCACCGAAGTGCCTTTCGCATCCACGGCCACCGTCACCGGCATGTCGACCACGTCGAATTCGTAGATCGCTTCCATGCCCATGTCGGCAAAGCCCAGCACCTTGGCGTGCTTGATGGCTTTCGACACCAGATAGGCGGCGCCGCCCACGGCCATCAGGTAGGCCGACTGGTGCTTCTGGATCGATTCGATGGCCACTGGTCCCCGTTCGGCCTTGCCGATCATGGCGATCAGGCCCGTTTTTTCCAGCATCATGTCGGTGAACTTGTCCATGCGCGTGGCGGTCGTCGGACCGGCCGGACCGACGGCTTCGTCGCGCACCGGGTCGACGGGGCCGACGTAGTAAATGACGCGGTTCTTGAAATCGACCGGCAATTCTTCGCCCTTGGCCAGCATGTCCTGGATGCGCTTGTGCGCGGCGTCGCGGCCCGTCAGCATCTTGCCGTTCAACAGCAAGGTCTGGCCCGGCGTCCACGAAGCGACTTCTTCTTTCGTCAGGGTGTTCAGGTCGACGCGCTTGGATTTTTCCGTATCCGGCGTCCAGTGCACTTCCGGCCACGACGACAGCGATGGCGGTTCCATGTAGGCCGGGCCCGAGCCGTCGAGCACGAAGTGGCCGTGGCGCGTGGCGGCGCAGTTCGGGATCATGGCGACAGGCTTCGACGCGGCGTGCGTCGGGTGCATCATGATCTTGACGTCGAGCACGGTCGTCAGGCCGCCCAGACCTTGCGCGCCGATGCCCAGCGAGTTGATCTTGTCGCACAGCTCGATACGCAGTTCTTCCAGCTTGTTTTGCGGGCCGCGTTGTTTCAGCTCAAACATGTCGATGTCTTCCATCAACACTTCTTTTGCCATCAGCATGGCTTTTTCGGCCGTGCCGCCGATGCCGATGCCCAGCATGCCAGGTGGGCACCAGCCGGCGCCCATGGTCGGCACGGTCTTCATGACCCAGTCCACCAGCGAATCGGACGGGTTCATCATGATCATCTTGGATTTGTTTTCCGAGCCGCCGCCCTTGGCAGCGACTTTCACGTCGACGGTATTGCCTTCGACCAGTTCCATGTGCACGACGGCTGGCGTGTTGTCCTTGGTGTTCTTGCGGTCGAAGTGCGGGTCGGCCACGATGGAGGCGCGCAGCTTGTTGTCGTCGAAGTTGTACGCGCGGCGCACGCCTTCGTTGACGGCGTCGGTAACCGTGCCGCTGAAACCTTCGAAGCGCACGCCCATGCCGATTTTCAGGAAGACGTTGACGATACCCGTGTCCTGGCAGATAGGACGCTTGCCTTCCGCGCACATGCGCGAGTTGGTCAGGATTTGCGCGATCGCATCTTTTGCCGCCGGGCTTTGCTCGGCCGCGTAGGCGCGCGCCAGGTGCTCGATGTAATCAGCAGGGTGGTAGTAGCTAATGTACTGCAACGCTGCGGCGACGGATTCGATCAGGTCTTCTTGCTTTATGACAGTCATGGTGTTCTCGCGGTGGATAAGAAGGGTAAGACTTTGATGCTAGTTACTTGATGCTTGGTGCTGCTTGCTAATTAGTACGGTAGTGCAGGAGCGCTCCTTAATGCGGTCGTGCCTGGTTCTGGGTTACCGTCATGATGCGGTCGGTGTACGCAATGGCCATGGCCGAAATGATGAAGACCATGTGGATCACCGTTTGCGCGATGATCACTTCCATCTTGTAGG
The DNA here is from genome assembly GCF_021165895.1 of Janthinobacterium sp. PLB04. Lineage (NCBI taxonomy): Bacteria > Pseudomonadati > Pseudomonadota > Betaproteobacteria > Burkholderiales > Oxalobacteraceae > Janthinobacterium > Janthinobacterium sp. PLB04. The sequence continues at coordinate 1,575,101 of NZ_CP088968.1, forward strand.
AATTGGCATTGATAAATGTCTTCAGCAGGTGGATGGACGAGATGCCGATGATGGCCATCGCCAATTTCGTCTTCAGCACGGAAGCATTGACATGTGACAACCATTCCGGCTGGTCTGGGTGGTCATCGAGGTGCATGCGCGAAACGAAGGTTTCGTAGCCGCCAATAATGACCATGATCAACAGGTTCGAAATCATGACCACGTCGATCAGGCCTAATACCACCAGCATGATGGTCGCTTCATTGAGCTTGGTCGGCAGGGCGCTGCCCGGCACGGCAACGGCCGTCAGCACGTGCTGCAGGGCTGCATCATTGCCGAACACGGCGCCGATCAGGTCGGACAATTCTACCCAGAAATGGAAGACATACACGCATTGTGCGAGGATCAGGCCCAGGTACAGCGGCAACTGCAGCCAGCGCGACATGAAGATGAAGGAGGACAGCGGGTGCAGCTTGGTATGTTTGGATGACGGTGGTAGGTGGTCGATCATGTGGGGTTTCCTGGGGGAGTAAATACCAATTTTTGGTATGCCCGACATTTTACACTTGCTGCTGATTACTGCGCATGGCCTTGCTCCTGATTATTAAGTTTGATGAAACACGAAGTGGTATTGAACCTTCGGTGCCGCATGCATTTTCCCAGTGAAAATACTGTACGGCGTCCCCTTGACTCCCATTGCCGAAGGCGCTTATGGTTAGCCTTGATAGGGGTAAAACGCTGCATAAACGCGACATGTAAGGCGTCCGTAAGACACGGGGTCTATCGTGTTAGCAAACAATTACTACACTGGAGACAAGCATGAGCGCTACAGAAAACCAAGGGCAGGGCACGGAACAGCAGGGACCGGAAGAGTCGCGCGTATTTGACCCGTCGGCGGCGTTTGCCGCACAGGCCACCATTTCCGGCATGGACGCCTACCGCGCCATGGTGAAAGAGGCGGAAACCGACTATGAAGGCTTCTGGGCCAAGCTGGCGCGCGAGAACCTGAGCTGGAAAAAGCCGTTCACCCGCACCCTGAACGAAGACAACGCCCCGTTCTACAAATGGTTCGAAGACGGCCAGCTGAACGTGTCGTACAACTGCCTGGACCGCAATATCGAAAATGGCCTGGGCGACAAGACGGCCATCATCTTCGAAGCGGACGATGGCACCGTCACCAGGGCAACATATAAAGAGCTGCACGAAAAAGTCTGCAAGTTCGCCAACGGCCTGAAAGCCAAGGGCATCGCCAAGGGCGACCGCGTGATCATCTATATGTCGATGTCCGTCGAAGGCGTTGCCGCAATGCAAGCCTGCGCGCGTATCGGCGCCACCCACTCGGTGGTCTTCGGCGGCTTCTCGGCGAAATCCCTGCAGGAGCGCATCATCGACGCGGGCGCCGTGGCCGTCATCACGGGCGACGAGCAATTGCGCGGTGGCAAGAAGCTGCCATTGAAATCCATCGTCGACGAAGCGCTGGCGCTGGGCGGCTGCGACTCCGTGAAAAACGTCATCGTGTATAAACGTACGGGCAGCGACTTGCCGATGGTGGCCGGCCGCGACACGTGGCTGCACGACCTGGTCGAAGGCCAGTCGGCGCAATGCGAGCCGGAATGGGTCGATGCCGAGCATCCACTGTTTATCTTGTACACCTCCGGTTCGACGGGCACGCCGAAGGGCGTGCAGCACTCGAGCGGCGGCTACCTGCTGTGGGCCGCGCTGACGATGAAGTGGAGCTTCGATATCAAGCCGGACGACGTGTTCTGGTGCACGGCCGACATCGGCTGGGTGACGGGCCACAGCTACATCGCGTATGGCCCAATGGCCGTGGGCGCCACGCAAGTGGTGTTCGAAGGCATCCCTACCTACCCGAATGCGGGCCGTTTCTGGGAAACCATCAAGAAGCACAACGTCAGCATTTTCTACACGGCGCCAACGGCCATCCGTTCGCTGATCAAGGCGGCCGACGTGGACCCGAAAGTCCATCCAGGCAACTACGACCTGACCAGCCTGCGCCTGCTGGGCACGGTCGGCGAGCCGATCAATCCGGAAGCGTGGATGTGGTACTACAAGCATATCGGCGGCGAGAAATGCCCGATCGTCGATACCTTCTGGCAAACGGAAACGGGTGGCCACATGATCACCCCGCTGCCGGGCGCGACGCCAATGGTGCCCGGTTCCTGCACCCTGCCATTGCCGGGCATCATGGCCGCCATCGTCGACGAAGCGGGCCAGGACGTGCCGAATGGCCAGGGCGGCATCTTGGTCGTGAAGCGTCCATGGCCATCGATGATCCGCACGATCTGGAACAACCCCGAGCGTTTCAAATCCAGCTACTTCCCGGAAGAGCTGGGCGGCAAGATGTACCTGGCGGGCGACGGCGCCATCCGCAACAAGGACACGGGCTACTTCACCATCACGGGCCGCATCGATGACGTGCTGAACGTGTCGGGCCACCGCATGGGCACGATGGAAATCGAATCGGCCCTGGTCGCCAACCCGCTGGTGGCCGAGGCCGCCGTGGTGGGTCGTCCGGACGACACGACCGGTGAATCGATCTGCGCCTTCGTGGTGCTGAAACAGGCGCGTCCGACCGGCGAGGAAGCCAAGAAGCTGGCCCTGGAGCTGCGCAACTGGGTCGGCAAGGAAATCGGCCCGATCGCGAAACCGAAGGAAATCCGTTTCGGCGACAACCTGCCGAAAACCCGCTCCGGCAAAATCATGCGCCGCCTGCTGCGCGTACTGGCCAAGGGCGAGACGATCACGCAAGACGTCTCGACCCTGGAAAACCCGGCCATCCTGGAGCAGCTGAAGGAAACGTCTTAACAGACAGGCCAGTGCCTCGGGAGGGGCTGTGCGCACCACCAGGGCGCATCCTTCCTGCAGGCCTGGCCAAACTTTTACCCCTGGGTAAATAACTTTGGCAGTCCGTAGAATCTTTGCTATAATCTGCGGCTTCGCGACAAGCGATATGCAGTACACAATGTGAGCAAGCAAGACGCGCGCATTGCCTTCAGGAGAGATGGCTGAGCGGCTGAAGGCGCACGCCTGGAAAGCGTGTATAGGGTAATACTCTATCGGGGGTTCGAATCCCCCTCTCTCCGCCACGGATAGTAATTAAGTAAGATCAGGACGTCTCAGGAAGTCCCTCAAAAACCGCTTAGAGCCTTGATTCTAAGCGGTTTTTTCGTTTCTGGACGTTGCACAGCGTCCCGGGACATCAACCTCAAGTAGGCGCAAGTTTGGGGGCTTCTCGTACTCAGCCATTGCCGCTTGCCCCAAAAATTCAAAAAAACGACTATATTGATTTTTACAGCATGCCGCGCAGGAGGTTTGCCATGCCAAAGATCATTGCTCCGTTGACAGATTTACTCATCCGCAACGCCAAGCCACGCGAGCGGCCGTACAAAATGTTCGATGGTGACGGCATGTACCTCGTCGTCGCGCCAACCGGCTCCCGTATCTGGCGGTTCAAGTTCCGGCAGGCCAACGGCAAAGAGAATACGCTGACGTTCGGTCCTTACCCGGAAATCACCTTGCAGGACGCACGAGAAAAGCGCCTGGCGACACGCCGCCTGCTGCTGCAAGGAATCGACCCCGCCAAGCATCGCGACGATGCCAAACGCTTGGCAAAGGATAAGGCGTCCAACACGTTCGAAAAAATCGCGCGCGAGTGGCATGGCAACAAAGTGCCCACGTGGAGCGAACGCACCGCCAAGAACACCATCCAGCGCCTGCAAGCGGACATCTTTCCAGCCATTGGCCGCATGCCGATCGATGAGATAAAGCACCGCGATCTGATTGCCGCGCTGCGTAAGATCGAGGAGCGTGGCGCAAGTGAAGTCGCCCATCGCCTGAGAGCGGTATGTGCGTCAATTTTCAGCTACGCGATTCAGTGCGGATTCACAGAGCGCAATCTGGTCACCGATATGAAGGATGTGCTGAAGACCGTCCGCGCCGGACACTTCGCCGCCATCAACGCCGACGAACTACCTCAGTTTCTGGCCATTCTGGACCGCAACGAAGCACGTATGTTCGCGCCGACCCGCATTGCGCTGCGGCTGATGCTGCTGTGCTTTGTGCGTACCAGCGAGTTGATCGAGACGCCCTGGAGTGAAATTGACCTGGAGCGCGGCGAGTGGATCATTCCATGGCAGCGCATGAAGCGCGGCAAGCTGACCGTCAATCCGGATATGACCAACCATCACGTATGCCTGGCGCGCCAGGCGCTGGAGCTGCTGCGCGAACTGCACGCGATCACGGGCCGCAGCAAGTACCTGTTCCCGAATCAGCGCGACCACGAAAAGCCGATCAGCAATAACACGATACTGGTGGCGCTTGGACGCATGGGATACAAGGGCAAGATGACCGGCCATGGCTTCCGGGCGCTGGCCATGAGCACCATCAAGGAGCGCCTGGGCTACCGGCATGAAGTCGTGGACCGGCAACTGGCACATGCACCAAAGGACAAGGTGGCCAGCGCCTATGACCGGGCGCAGTTCCTGGCGGAACGGCGCAAGATGATGCAGGATTGGGCCGACTACATCGATGCCGTCAGCGGCAAGGGAGAGCCGCCGCAGACGCCCAGATTAACGCTGGTCAGTGGCGAATTCAGCCGGGATGGTGGAACAGGAGGGCACCATGTCTAAGTATGTATTGCGCCTCACGGATGCGCTTATCAAGCAGACCGCTTCCAAGGAAAAATTACATAAACTGGCTATCGGAGCCTTTGTCCGGGCTGCAACGCTGCCGGTCAATGCCAGTGGCATCAGTCCAGCCCGCGTCGGTTCCAATTCTGCGTACTACGAAAAGCGCACTTGACGAAACGAACCGCTTGCAAACGTCGTTAACCGGCATAGAATGAAGCTCTCTTATGTGGGAATCGCTCCTACGAGGGCATGCTTCGAGCATGTCCCTGTGCTTAGCGGCATAGGCGTTGCGGTCGTTACCCGCCACCATGATACCTAGCAGTTTCTGCTAGAGATATATATCGCCGGGCCATGCAGAAGCATGCACATCTCGGCACGATAAAGCGCTGCCTTTAGCGCCTACATATCCCACAGTCCGCAAGACGGATTGCCTGGATGATTGCGCCCGGTGGGCGCTTCTTCAAACAGGAGCAAGACTCCTGTCCTGATTGGTTCGCATGCCCCCCGAGGTAGCGCACCCTATAAAGCACAGCATGGCTTTGCCGCAAGCCGCACCGTCAGCAGAAATGCCAGCGATGCGATGCCATCGTGGCCGCCGCCAGCGCATGTGCTTCAGAGCCGCCAGTATCGTCACCGCGAGTGCGATGCTGGCATGTATGCCGTCACATGCCATGGCTACGTGCGCGCGTCGTTACTGGCGGCGTGCTGCCAGTGACGACGCGCCGCCGACGGCATAGGCCAAGGCGGCAAGCACAGAGCGTCCGCGTGACGGTGCTCAGTGACGAGGCCAGATGCCTCTTCATCGCAGGCTAGCCTTGCGATTTCCTTCGCCCGCTACGGGCTGATTAGTAGAAGTTGAACCGTGCACGAGGTGCACTCCATGGACCCTGGGTGATTGGTCCCTGCTGCGGCGGCTCCCTCCGGGAGCGCGCAGCGGTGCCACACGCGCATGCGGCGCGGGCAGGCAGTAACAGCCACCGCATACACGGGAGTGGTGTCCCGAGGCCCTTGATTCAACCTTTTCTGCCGAGGCAGTGAGGGTGGCCAGAAACACTTACCAGACAGGATTACACCACGCAGCATCGATGTAAAAACCAAGGATCGAAAGGATGACTTTGCCATGCGCGACCTGAACTACCAGCTCAAGCAACTGTGTCACCGCAACCGGGATGGCAGCTTTGCGACGCAGGCCGACCGCGAGCGCCTATTAAACTTGTGCGCCAACGACCTGGTGGAACGGGGCTTCCAGCATATGAGCGTGGACAGTCTGAAACCAAAGCACGTGGCGGCGCTGCTCGACAAGTGGAAGCAGGATGGCGTCAGTACCGGAACGATCAAGAATCGCATGAGCGCTTTGCGCTGGTGGGCCGAGAAGATCGGCAAGGAGAACATCATCGCGCGCACCAACGGCGAATATGGCATCGCGGAGCGGGTGTTTGTCACCAATGTCTCGAAGGCGAAGGTGCTCGACGCCGACACGCTGGCCCGCGTGAACGATCCGTATACGCGCATGTCCTTGCAGTTGCAGGCGGCGTTTGGATTGCGGCGCGAGGAAAGCATCAAGATCAAGCCGGGATGGGCTGATGGCGGGAATGTCCTGCGGCTGCAGGATAGCTGGACCAAAGGCGGCAAATATCGGGAGGTACCAATTGCCACCATGCAGCAGCGCGCCGCGCTGGACGCTGCCAAGGCGCTGGCGGGAAAAGGCAGCTTGATTCCGGCGCAGTTGCGGTATCGGGACCAATTGAACCGCTTTCGGGCGCAGTGCGACAAGGCTGGCATCCATGGCGTGCATGGGCTACGCCATGAGTACGCGCAGCGGCGCTATGCGGAGTTGACGGGCCGAGCTAGTCCAGCCAGCGGCGGCCTGACGTCGAGGCAGCTGGATGCTTCACAAAAGGTGGAGGATAACGCTGCAAGGTTAAAGATTTCGACGGAGATGGGACATGGCCGTGAACAGGTCACTTCCATCTATCTGGGCAGATGACCGCCCACTTGTATCTAGGGCGCAGCGCATGGAACAGAAGAGATGCAAAGGAGTGCAGCCCTGGCGCTGCCGGAATGATCGCGGAGAGTCGGCATGACTCTCTATTGTTTGCTGTTCATTAATCGAAGGAGAATCTTATGACCACGACTAAAAAATTCCTCCGCTTGCCTGCGGTAATCGAAGCCACGGGCTGGTCCCGCGCCACAATCTGGCGCAAGGTGAAGGCAGGCGTGTTGCCAGCACCTATTCCTATCGGTCCCAAGTCTGTCGCCTGGGACGCTGAGGAAATTGCTCAGTGGCAGCAGCGTTGTATAGATGCTAGCCGTGGATCGCTTGGCAGAATCGAACCACCGACAGAAGTATTTTCTAGATGCGATTCTAGCTCGACGGTTTTGGTGATGAAGACGCCTCGCTGATCTTGTATAGCCAAACCAGATCATAATAGTTTGTTACCGATCGAAAGTTGCAGTGTGCGTTCGCTTATCCCATCGAGATATCTTCACGACATCACAGATCTTGAATTTTATTGGAGGCGGGTTTCAACGGTTTACCGGGGACGGACCAGGCATTTATGCAACTTTTCCTTACCAAGTTCGGAAAGGAATTTTTGTTGGAGTCAATAAGTGCTGAGAAAGTAGAAGAGCCCAAGTTTGGTCTGGAAATTTGGGATGTCGAAAAAATAAAACGTTGATGGTGAAACCGTTGTCGACGGTGCGAGGGTCGAGTGATTTTTTACTGCCTAAAAGTAATCCGGCTAATGCCAAGGCTAAAGTAGCCGAGATTTTGCCAATCTAATATTATCGTTTAACGATAAGTTGGAGTATTTCTGACTGACATAATATATTACGTTAGACGACCGGCCGCGATCTAACGCGGCAGGTAGGATTTCTCGAAGTAGTCAATCAACCTATTTTCCTAGTATTTCACAACAAGTCTGGTGGAAGTGAAATACTAGAAGGTAAGATGGTTAGATTCATCTACAAACCAATGAACTCCTCAAGGATTGTGTGTCTGGAAAGACGGTTGGATTTTTTTTGTACGCCCTCTTGGCTTAAACGTCGATACTCAACGATGCCATCTACCCATTTCGGATCGGGTACAATTGTCTCCTCGTACCAAGCAAACCAAGATGCCAAAGAATCTGATAAAGCGGAGATATCTAGGTTCGGTTTTTCTTTAGCAACGAAGCATAATGTAAAGATGCTATAAAGATGAGTCTTTTTCTGAAGAGTTAAGGCTAGTGAAGGATTTTTTTGAAGTACCTCATTCAGTAAATGCAATGTGTCAGAAATTTTCTTGATGTCGACATCTTTGTCAACGTAAGACTCATTCAATAAGTCGTACATCTTGTTGATTGCTGCTTGAGTCGTTTCATCCTCGAAGCCGCTCCGAACAAAAATTAAAAGCGTGCTTGCGAACTGGATATCAGTCATTCTTCTGATCTCGCCTTCGCTAAAAATATTCCAGATCTTCCAGAATGGAAGCGAGGCCACCGTTTCAGATGCTTTAAGAAATTCGCCGTCGAACTCAGCATTACGCAGCTCCTGTGGGTTCAACGCGTTGGATGTTCGATTAAGACGCAAGAACATCTTAACTATATCATCTCTCAAAACTCCCTCCTTAACAAAGCGGATAGATATTTTGTAGGACCAAAGAGCGGTACGAAGCTCAGGACTTAACTCGTCGAATATCTTTCCACGGTAATCTGTATTTTTAAACTCTAATCCAGCGTCCGTAAGTTTTAGCTTGCTATCGATGAATTGACCGATTGTCCGAATTCTCTGCTGCCCGTCTACTATGCTATATTTGGTTTCGCCAGTATTTGGATCAGTTCCGGTTGCCCATAGATAAATTTCAGGGATAGGATATCCTAGAAGAATGGTCTCCATCAATGAGATCCTATCTTTTCGAATCCAAATGTAATTTCTCTGGAATGATTCATCGACAAATAGGTTACCTTTCTTGAATTCGTCAAATACCCATTTCACCGGCCGAGACTCTGTATCCATGTTTGAAATAATACTCATTTTTCTCCAATCAATGCATTTAAACCTGCTACGTGGTACTGTTCGACATACTTCCAAGCGTCATAGACTCGATAATTTATTTCAGAAGGAAGTTTAAATTGCAGCTGGAAAGTTTGCCGCAATTTATCAACTCGACTAATCCAGTGTGAAAAATATTCTAGTTGATCCCCTTGAATATCCTCAGATTTTATGGAAATAAAATGACGAAAAACATTTTTTGCCACGGGAGCATAGGCTTGGCCGGTGGAACTGTTCAAAAAATCTAGATAGCTTTCCCAAAGTTCGCGAAAAAGAACTTCTGAAACGATAACTAAATCAAGATCCGACTTATCATTGAAAGGTGAAAAATTACGTCCAGGCGTAAGGCTATAACCCGTCTTTGCACTTCCAACTATTGCAACATTTTTGACTGGTATGTCAAGTGCATCTGATGCTGCAACTTTAATATCATGATACGTTTTAATCGCACTTTCCTTATAGCGCTCTTGTAACACGTATACATCTTCATTCATCAAAAAACGATTAAATACAAACTTGCTGCCATGGGACCTTAAAGCTGCTTCTAGTTCGGTACATTTCATGTAAGTGATCCTACGCTCTGACTTATAAGTACGGACTACGTGGGATTCAAAGATTTTTGCTGGATATTGAAACTCCCTTACGTAAAGATGAAAAATTTTAATCGACATATCATGTGATTTATATTTGTTATCGACGCTGGATGTAAGAGAGTTCTAACTCATCTGACAGCGTGTGTCGTTTCGATAGTATGGCATTGATCGAAACCGCTGATCATATTTTTTGTAAAACTATGCGCCTACTAGAGGAAGAGTGCAGGCCACGAAAGCAATTTTGGGATGGGGAGGGCTGTACAGTTCCAGTTTGAGTGACGTAGGTTTATGTTTCGATGAAAAGTCAAACTCGGAAGTCTTGGACAGTTGCGATAAGTACTGGTCCGATACGGCGCTTGAGGAGATTAAACATCTCTTTCAATTACGAAAAATTTTGCTCAAAAAAATTAGAGCTAGCATCCCGAGCGACCCGTTTTGGTACTAAGTAGGTCGTAATAAATTATTGTGATTTCTGACTTCCATAAGCGGCGCTCTGCGGTGTTGCCCGCTGCTAGCAGTGCTCGCACTGCGTCGCAGCGGGCGCCTTGCAGAGCATCTGGTTCTGTTCGTCATAACTTCACAATAATTTCCCACGACCTACTTAGCCGAAGGCGTTGTATGCATATTGGCTTGTCCAGAAAGATAGCAGGAGTGCGTTTGACGTGTGTCCATTCGCAAGTACACACGATGCGATGCTAATAGTTTATAGAGATTTAGGCATATCGCTGCGCTTCCAGTAGGCTTTCTACAAGCTGGGTTGAGCGCCTGCTGGCATCAGTTGATGCTTGGTCGCATGATAGTGTGAACTTAATGACATGCCGAGAGTGGAGGAGCGCAAACAACGCCGATTTGAGTGGATCTGCGTTCTGTTTGACATAGTTCCTTGGTGGCCGGAAGCGGAATCGAACCACCGACAAAAGGATTTTCAATCTTCATATCGAATAGATATGCACTAATTTGTGGTGCAGGTGTGCATTTTTTTTGTAAAGACACGATTTGGGGGGGCTTCAATTCACCATCGTTCGAATTTGGCTACCCATGCGCTTTTCCAATAATGATTCGAATCCCTCCCTCACGATTGAGAAAATCGTTTGTGGGGCTTCTACCCCTCAAACGACCCCTCAAAAAAATGAGGTTGCGTAAGACAGCACTTCCCTCAAAGCCCGCCCTGTGCGGGCTTTGCTGTTTCTGCCTCTGCTTCTCTTTTGCTTTCTACAGGGAGAGCAACCGCTTCCCTATACATAGTCGGCCACTCAACCCTTGGTGCACGTAACCAGTAACGGCAGCATAACATCGGTCTCCTGTGTCAATTGCCCCTCTTCTCAATCGCAGGCGCGTCCAAACGTCGATGCCGTGCCACTGGCGGCTACAGCGTCAGCGTCCGACGCGATGGCGGTAGTGACGGCGGTGGCGACGGTTGGGGCGAATGCTTCGGCCACCGACTGCATGATCAGCCACCAAGGGAAAGTTGCTAGGATAAAATTTCCTTGCAGACTACACCATGTTAGACTGTCTTGTACTGCCTTACACTTGAAACCACACTTAGAGATAACCTACACGTCCATGGATACCCCAGCTAATAGCGTCATGACCGTCAAAGAAGTGGCCGACTATTTGCGGGTTAATCAGCGAACTGTGTATCGGCTTGCGGCTGAGAACCGCTTGCCGGGCTTCAAGGTCGGTACGAACTGGCGCTTCAAGAGGGGCGACATCGACGGATGGATAGCGGCGCAGTCTTCGAGCGCAATACTGGCCGACGAACCAGGTACCCAGCAGGTAGACGAGTAAGATGAAGCTCATCAACAACAGCGGCTCGGACCGCGTCATTGACCTAATGCGCCCACATTTGATGCCGGGGCATCAACTCGGTTGTGTCACCCCATCGTTCTCGCTGTTCGCCTTCGCAGAACTGCGCGACGTGCTGACCAAGCTGGAACGAGTGCAGCTCATCCTGCCCCCGGCCGACGACGGACTCGACTTTCTCGGAGGCGAGAGTGACCGCGCCGCACGCAACCGGCTGCAATCCAGATGGTTAGCCAACCAGTGCGCCAAGTGGCTTGGTGGCACGGTCGAATTGCGCCGGGCGCATGGTCGCGTGCCCCAGGGGGCCGCAGTCATGCGCGCGCCGGACGGCACGACCGACCAGGCGGTGTTGGGTTCCTTTGCATTCAGCACGGATGGCCTGGGCCTGACGCCCGGCAACCCCTTGAGCCTGATCCAGGCATCCGAGTCGGCTGAAGAAGCCGCGCAGCTCGCCCGATGGCTTGACCAGCAGTGGGCCACGCTGCAAGCGCAGCCCGATAGCCGGCCAGCCCTGATTGAATCCATGCAGGGCATGGGCCAGCACCGCGCGCCATTCACGCTCTACGCCCTGATCCTGAACCACCTGTTCGGAAACAGGGGCGACGAGATGGACGAGGAACGTATCGTCAAGTCGGCCACCGGCATCCGTAATACAGTGGTCTGGAACAAGTTGTTCAAGTTTCAGCGCGATGGTGTCGTAGGCGCCATCGACAAGCTGGCCCGCTTCGGCGGCTGCATCATCGCGGACAGCGTGGGCCTGGGCAAAACCTTCGAGGCCCTGGCCGTCATCAAATACCACGAGCTACGCAACGACCGTGTGCTTGTACTGGTGCCCAAGCGCTTGCGCGATAACTGGACGCTCTATAAGGCCAACGACAAGCGCAACATACTGGCGGCCGATCGGTTCAATTACGATGTACTGAACCATACCGACCTGTCGCGTGATGGGGGCAACTCCGGTGACATCGACCTGACCAATGTGAACTGGGGCAACTACGATCTCGTGGTCATCGACGAGAGTCACAACTTTCGCAACAAGGCGAGTAATAAAGGCAAAGAGACCCGCTACGACCGGCTCATGCGAAAAATCATTAAGGAGGGCGTCAAGACGCGCGTGTTGATGTTGTCGGCTACGCCCGTGAACAACCGCTTGGCGGACCTGAAGAACCAAATCGCCTTTGTTACCGAAGGGGACGACACAGCGCTGGTGGAGCATGGAATAACCAGCATCGAGCAGACTACCCGCAAGGCCCAAACCCAGTTCAACCGCTGGCTGGAAATGGACGAGGCCGAGCGCACGCCTGGCCATTTGATCGAAATGCTCGGCTTCGACTACTTCACCCTGCTAGATCATCTGACCATCGCGCGTTCGCGCCGCCATATCGAGAAGTACTACGGCACGGCCGAGACGGGAAAATTTCCGGCCCGCCTGCCGCCAATCAACATCAAGGCCGATGTGGACCTGGCGGGCCAGTTCCGAGCCATCAAGGACATCAATCTTGAAATCCGACGTCTGAACCTGGCCAGCTATGCGCCGCTGCGCTACGTGCTGAAGCATAAGCAGGCTGCCTACGATGCCAAATACAGCACCGAAATTCGGGGTGGCGAGAGTTTCTTCCGCCAGGCTGATCGTGAAGAGAGCTTGATTCACCTGTTGAGGGTCAACGTGCTCAAGCGCATGGAGAGCGCCGTGTCCTCATTCTCGCTGACCATTCAGCGTCAGCTAAAGGACGTTGAAGCCGTGCTGGCCCACATCGAGAACCACGACGAAAGCATCGAGGAAATTGACATCGCCGACGTGGACATCGCCGATCCGGCCTTCGAGTCCTTACTGGTCGGGCGCAAGGTTAAGGTGTTGCTCACTGATGTCGACCTCATCCGGTGGAAGCAAGACCTCATTGAAGACCGCAACCGCCTTGCCACGCTGCTGGCCGCTGCCCAGCAGGTTAATGCCGCGCGCGATGCCAAGCTGGCCAAGCTACGCGACATGATCGAGCAGAAGTGCCGCAAGCCCATCAACGATGCCAATCGCAAGATCATTGTATTCACCGCATTCTCGGACACCGCGCAATACTTGTACGCCAACCTCGCGCCCTGGGCCAAGAGCGCGTTGGGCATCGACGCGGGTTTGATTACTGGCAGCGCGGGCATCCAGACTACCTTGCCTGGCCTGCGCAAGAGCATGAGCAGCGTGCTGTCGGCCTTCGCGCCGCGTGCGAAGGAGCGCCCGGCTGATCTGGCGGACGAAGGCGAAATCGACTTGCTCATCGCCACCGACTGCATTTCTGAAGGTCAGAACCTGCAGGACTGTGACTGGCTGATCAACTACGACATTCACTGGAACCCGGTTCGCATTATTCAGCGCTTCGGCCGGATCGACCGCATCGGCTCGCCGAACCAAAATATTCAACTGGTCAATTTCTGGCCCAATATGGAGCTAGAGGAATACATCGGCCTGGAGCAGCGCGTCAGTGGGCGTATGGTGCTGCTGGACGTGTCAGCCACGGGCGAGGAAAACCTTATCGAGCAACAGTCGGGCAACCCGATGAACGACCTGGAGTATCGGCGCAAGCAGTTGCTCAAGCTGCAGGACACGGTCATCGACATGGAAGACTTGAGCAATGGCGTTTCCATCACTGACCTGACGCTGACGGACTTCCGCATCGACTTGGCGCAATACATCAAAGAGCATCCTGGCCAGCTCGATACCCTGCCGTTAGGCACCTATGCAGTCACGACCAGCATTGACGCTGATATCGCTCCCGGCGTCATCTTCTGCCTACGGGCCGAAGGCGCCGTCGCGGCCAAGGGCCAGCAATCCGACTATCCACTCGCGCCGATCTACTTGGCCCATGTTGGCGATGATGGTGCCGTGCTGTTGCCGTTCCCCCAGGCCAAGCGTATTCTGGATCGACTCAAGCGCCTGGCCCTCGGGCGCGAGCTGCCCGATGATGGCGCCTGCGCCAAGTTCGATAAGGACACGCGCCAGGGCGAGGACATGCGCCACGCCCAGAAACTGCTTGCCGCCGCAGTGGCGTCGGTGGTGGGCAAGAACGAAGAACGTGCCGTGGCCAGCCTGTTTTCGCCGGGCGGCACCCATGCCATGAAGGGTGAGTTCGCCGGCAGCAATGACTTCGAGGTGGCCGCTTTCTTGGTGGTATTGCCAGGGAACTGCGCGTGATGGCGTTCGAGGTAATTGCGGCGCTGGCGTTGCCAGCCAGTTGCCGTGTGGACCAGCGTGTCCCGAAGAGGATGCTGATCGAGAACGGCGCCCCCACCGCTGCCGATAAACGGCTTCTGACCGACACCATCGAGGAAATCCAATGGATCGCCGCGCTCAAGCCCAACACGGTGGGCATTCCCAACTATCGGGACGGGCAACGCGAATACCTGGAAGTGGCGGTGCTGAGCATCACGACGCGCGGTGCGAATTCCATTTCCGCAGACGACGAGGCGGCAGCCCCAGCCCGCATGCCCGCCACTAAAATGGTCAACACAGCACGGCTGGCCGAGCTGGTACACCGGGCAGTGCCCTACCCCGTACTGCTACTGCTGACGACACCGCAGGGACTGTTTCTGTCTGCTGCCCACAAACGTTGGGCACAGAATGAGGCCGCAAAAATTGTGCTGGATGGCGAGGTGACCATCGTCGAAGTCGCCGTTGATCTAACTCCAGCGCATCCATTCATGCAAAGCGTTGCCTTGACGCGCCAACCCCAAACCACGCTGATGGCCCTATACCAAGGCTGGTTGGACTGTCTGACGGCGTTGCAAGTGTCACGTTACACAGGCACTTATAAGGTTATGGATGATCCGGCGCACGCCGATGCGCGCAGAGCGGCCCTGCGCGAATGCCTGCGACTGGAACAGGAGGCTACCCGCCTAAGCGTGCAGGCCGCTAAGGAAAAACAGATGGCCAAGCAGGTGGACCTAAACCTGGCGATTAAAGGCATTCAGGCTGACCTGTCAGCCGCCCGCGAACAACTTTGAAGATGAACCCGATGACACCAAACAAAATGAAAATGATCGACGCCACAAGTGCGGAAGCGCAATCAGCCGACCTGACGGCGGCCAACATCATGCAGATCAAGGCGCTGTTTCCTGAGCTGATCACCGAAGGGGCGAACGGCGTTGCCGTGAACGTTGACGTGCTCAAAGCGCTGGTGGGCGATAAGACCGCGACCGATGCCGAAGAGAAGTACGGCCTCAACTGGCATGGCAAGCGACAGGCACGTAAGCTGGCCCTCACGCCGAGCGCAGGTACGCTCCGACCATGCCCTGAGGACAGCGTTGATTGGGATACGACGCAGAACGTGATGGTTGAGGGCGACAATCTGGAGGTGCTCAAACTTCTGCAAAAGAGTTACGCGGGTAAGGTCAAGCTAATCTATATCGACCCGCCATATAACACCGGTAAAGACTTCGTTTACCCGGACAACTTTCAAGATAGCATAAAGAACTATTTGGAACTGACTGGGCAGGCTGAAGGGGGACGAAGGATCAGCAGCAACACCGATGCCAGTGGACGTTTCCACACCGACTGGCTGAACATGATCTATCCGCGCCTTCGTCTGGCGCGAGAGCTTCTCTCTCAGGAGGGGGCGATCTTCATCTCTATTGACGACAACGAAGCCCCCGCTCTACGGAAGGTCGCCGATGAAATCTTTGGTGAAGAAAACTTTGTAGCTTGCTGTGTTTGGCAAAAAAGGTACTCGCGGGAGAACCGGGGAGCTATCGGGGACGCGCACGAGTATTTAATTGTTTACGCACGAGATTTTGACTACTTTCAGCGCGTTCGGGGACTGATTGCCCCCACGGAAGAGCAGACAGCTGTGTATCGAAACTCTAACAACGACCCAAAGGGAAGGTGGCGGCCAGTTCCGATGACCGCACAAGGATACCGACCAAACCAGATGTACGAGGTCGTGACGCCTTCCGGTGCGCGCCATCGTCCACCAGAGGGACGATGCTGGGGAATGATTGAGCGCGAATACTTTAAGCTCGTCGAGCAAGGTCGCATTTACTACGGCAAGGACGGTAGTGCGCAACCGAACGTCATTCGATACCTCACAGAACTCGAAGGATTGGTTCCTTGGACTTGGTGGCCGGCGAGTGAAGTCGGCCACACGGACGAGGCTCGAAAAGAGATTCAGACCATCTTTGGTAGTCAGTCTGTCTTTGACACTCCTAAGCCAACAAGGCTATTGCAGCGTGTACTTGAAATTGGAACTGATCCATCAAGTGATGATGTCGTCTTAGATTTTTTCGCTGGGTCAGGAACGATGGGCGAAGCAGTATTTCGACAGAATCTGAAGGATGGCGGACGCAGGAGATTTATTGCGGTTCAGCTACCCGAGCCGATTGCGGAAGGTGATTACGCGACAGTTGCAGACATCACCAAAGGGCGTTTGCGGCAGGCCGCTAAGGCGCTTAAGCCATCTGCTCCTGCCGGAGCAGACTTGGGATTTAGGGTTTTCAGCCTGGATACCTCGAATATTCGCGCCTGGGTTCCCAATTCTAGCGACCTTGTTCAATCGCTGCTCGACAGTCAGGATCATCTTCTCGAGGATCGAAGCGAGTCAGACCTGCTTTATGAACTGCTCCTCAAGTTTGGCCTCGATTTATGCGTGCCAATCAGCCACCAAGCCATAGCCGGGAAAGATGTCTACGCTGTGGGCAACGGTATATTGATGGCTTGTCTGACACCTGGGATCGGAGCGGCCGAAGTGGAGGCATTGGCCCAAGGAATCGTTAGCTGGCATAAGGAGTTAGCACCTTCCGGCGACACAACCTGCGTATTCTGCGACAGTTCCTTCGCCGATGACGTGGCTAAAACCAACATGGCTGCCATCCTCGTACAGAACGGCATTCAGAACGTGCGCAGTCTGTGAGGCCAGGACGATGAAACTTCACTTTGAGCCGAACCTCGACTACCAACTCCAAGCCATTGAGGCCATCTGCGAACTGTTTCGAGGTCAAGAATCCTGCCGCACCGAATTCACGGTGACAATGAAGCTGCCCGACCAGCAGTTGACGCTGGGCGTGGCCGATACCGACCTCGGCGTGGGCAATCGACTGACATTGCTGGACGATCAACTGCTTCGGAACCTGCGGGACGTTCAATTGCGCGGTGGCCTGGCGCCGTCTGGCGTGCTGGCCTCTGGTGACTTCACTGTCGAAATGGAGACGGGCACTGGCAAGACCTACGTCTACCTGCGCACGATCTTCGAGCTGAACAAGCGGTACGGATTTACTAAGTTCGTCATCGTGGTGCCCTCGGTTGCGATTAAGGAAGGAGTCTACAAGTCGCTCCAGATCACCGAAGACCACTTCAAGGGGATTTATGCCGGAGTGCCGGTGGACTTCTTCCTCTACGACTCCAGCAAGCTGGGACAGGTGCGCAACTTCGCCACCAGTTCTACCATCCAAGTGATGGTTGTTACGGTTGGCGCCATCAACAAAAAGGACGTGAACAATCTCTACAAGGACAACGAGAGGACGGGCGGTGAGAAGCCCATTGACCTAATTAAAGCTACGTGCCCCATCGTCATCGTGGACGAACCGCAGAGTGTGGACGGTGGCCTTACGGGCGCCGGCAAGACCGCGCTGGACGCGATGAACCCTCTGTGCACGCTGCGCTATTCCGCCACGCACGCCAACAAGCACCACATGGTGTTCCGCCTCGATGCGCTGGACGCCTACGAACGCAAGCTGGTAAAGCAAATCGAGGTGGCAGCGGCCACCATTGAAGACGCGCACAACAAGGCCTTTGTGCGACTGGTATCGGTCAGCAACAAGCGTGGCAGCATCAGCGCGAAGGTCGAGCTAGATGTAAAGACCGCGACGGGCGTGAAGCGGCAGGAGATGCCGGTCAGCGACGGGGACGATCTGCAGCAGACCGCCAAGCGCGACATCTATGCCGACTTCCGCGTGGGCGAGATCAGCACGGCCAAGGGCGAAGAGTTCCTGGAGCTTCGCTACCCCGGTGGCGAAACTTTCCTGGCTCTCGGGCAGGCCTATGGCGACGTCGATGCCATGGCGGTGAAGCGCCAGATGATCCGCCGCACCATCCGCGAACATTTGGATAAGGAGAAGGTGCTCCGGCCAAAGGGCATCAAGGTGTTGTCGCTATTTTTCATCGACGCCGTGGAGCGTTACCGCCAGTACGACGCCAAGGGTAACCCGGTGAAAGGCGACTATGCCCGCATCTTCGAGGAAGAATACAGGAATGCGGCCAAGTTGCCGGCCTACCAGAGCCTGTTCGCCGAAGTGGATTTGATCCACGCCGTCGAAGAAGTGCACAACGGTTACTTCTCCATTGACAAGAAGGGCGGCTGGTCAGACACGGCCGAGAACAACGCCGGCAACCGCGACAACGCCGAGCGGGCCTACAACCTGATCATGAAGGACAAGGAGAAATTGCTTGCCTTTGAAACGCCGCTGAAATTCATCTTTTCACACTCTGCACTGAAGGAGGGGTGGGACAACCCCAACGTCTTCCAGATTTGCACGCTACGGGAAATGGGCACCGAGCGCGAGCGCCGACAGACCATTGGCCGGGGTCTGCGGCTGTGCGTGAATCAACATGGCGAGCGGGTGCG
Organism: Janthinobacterium sp. PLB04; assembly: GCF_021165895.1. Taxonomy (NCBI): domain Bacteria; kingdom Pseudomonadati; phylum Pseudomonadota; class Betaproteobacteria; order Burkholderiales; family Oxalobacteraceae; genus Janthinobacterium; species Janthinobacterium sp. PLB04. The sequence goes on from NZ_CP088968.1 coordinate 1,593,758, forward strand.
CGGCTTCGAGGTTAATCGGTTGACCGTCATCGCCACCGAGTCCTACGAGCAGTTCGCCGAGAACCTGCAAAAGGAGATCGAGGCCGACACGGGAATCCGATTCGGCATTCTGGAACAGCACCAATTTGCAGGCATCGCCATCAAGGGGGACGATGGCACGCTCTCCCCGCTGGGCGTGGACCAGTCCAAAACCCTGTGGGAGCACCTGAAGGCGGCTGGACACGTCGATGCCAAGGGCAAGGTGCAGGACTCGCTGAGGCTGGCCCTGAAGGACGGTACCTTGGCACTGCCCGCGGTCTTCGACGCGCATCGCGGCCAGATTTCCGAAGTGCTACGCAAGGTTTTGGGTCGGCTCGAAGTCAAGAACGCCGACGAGCGCAGGGCCGCGCCGCTGCGCAAGGACAAAGACGGCAAGGCCGTCTATCTGTCTGATGATTTCAAGGCGCTGTGGAACCGCATCAAGCACAAGACCACCTACCGGGTGCAGTTCGACAATGCCAAGTTGCTGCAGGACTGCATAGCCGAACTGAAGAAGGCCCCGGCCATCGCTAAGGCGCGACTGCAGTGGCGCAAGGCCGACATTTCCATCGGCCAGGCTGGTGTACTGGCCACCGAGAAGGAAGGCGCTGCGACCGTGGTGCTGGAGGAGGGCGACATTGAGTTGCCAGATTTGCTGACCGATTTGCAGGATCGCACCCAGCTCACGCGGCGCAGCATCATCGCCATCCTGACCGGCAGCGGTCGGTTGGACGACTTTAAGCGCAACCCGCAGCAGTTCATCGAGCAGACGGCCGAGGTCATCATCCGCTGCAAGCGCTTGGCACTGGTAGATGGAATCAAGTACCAGAGGATTGGCGACGAACACTTCTACGCTCAGGAGCTGTTCGCCAAGGACGAGTTGACCGGCTACCTGCGCAATATGTTACTGGATACCAAGCGGTCAATCTACGAGCACGTCATCTACGACTCGAACACAGAGCGCGACTTCGCTGATGCCTTGGAGAAGAACCACGGCGTGGTGCTGTATGCGAAGTTGCCTAGCTGGTTCAAGGTGCCCACGCCACTGGGGCCTTATAACCCAGACTGGGCTATCCTGTTCGACGAAGACGGCACGCAGCGTTTGTACTTCGTCGTGGAGACCAAGAGCAGCCTGTTCACCGACGACTTGCGGCGCAAGGAAGATGCCAAGATCGCGTGTGGCAAGGCGCACTTCGCGGCGCTTGGAGTTGGTGAGAATCCGGTCCACTACCTTGTAGCGACCTCTTTCGGCGACGTGCTCAAGACGATGGAATAAGTCGGCTTATGCAATCGAAGCAGTGCTGTTTAATGCTGAGGTGTTTAATTCGCTGCGCGGCACGCCTGGAAGGGCGGCTCGCGCAGTTGTTTTATCCGACGCGATAATAGGCGGCGGCCGTTCCTGTAGTGGTTTAATGTACCCGGACATTGATTTAGGCGAGAATGTTCGCCATGGAGAGGTGTTTGATGAGCAAGCAAAGACGTACGTTTTCCCCTGAGTTCAAACAGCAGGCGGCATGCCTGATACTGGATCAAGGATATAGCCATACGGAGGCAAGCCGGTCGGTCGGCATCGGCGAATCAGTTTAATCACGGATTGGCACCGGCCATCGCCGAAGAAAAACTTAACGTAGTCTCCGGGATGGGTTGACCACTACACGGTGCAATTAAGCAACTTATCAGTAAGGGCATAATTGAGGGTAATCCTCAATTTACAACCCGTTAAAATTAACCGTCCATAAGCATTGCCAACTAGGATTCGAATCCCCCTCTCGGGTAGCTTTTTCTTTTTCGTCTGTACGCGGAGAGAAGCACTTCGTTCCGCAGGCGTATGGCAGTGCCCTGCGGATTCCGTGCTTCTCCCTGCACGGGGGGATTCGAAGGAGCGGGCTTACGGACCCGGCCCTCTCCGAATCGACCAACTGCCGCCGCTGCGCGGCAGTCCCGCGCGTTCGTGGTTCTAATCAGCTTTGTGAATGAGCATGCTTTTACGGCGCCTAGCGCAACAGTTCTTGTCCAAATGGCGGACCTGCCCCCGCGTCTATGCCGGCATACCGCCTGATGCTTTCATACTAAAGCAGCCAACTTCTGCCACTGTAATCCGCGAAGGTGACCTAACCTGCCAAAACCGCCGAAAGAATCGACCGGCGAAGCACAGTCCTTTCGGCATCGATGCCACGCTGTGAAAACGCCGGCGGCAACGCGACATCATCCGTTGCAGTGTTGCCTGGCGAAGCCGTTTCCTTTACCAGCATGCTGGCGCTATTCTCGACCTCGAAGTACTCGTCCCAATGCACTGGAACCTGATGGGAGCGGCCATCTCCGCCTCTGACCGAGACGTAGTGGGTGCGCGCGACGCTGCGGAAGCCGCTGGCCGTTACATGCACTTTCTGCGATCCGTCGGCCTCCTGGTGCATGGTTGTCTTCAGGATACTTCGCGTGACGCATTCGGGATGCTTGAACATCGCCTCGCCGTGGTAATTGGCAATCGCTTCATGCTCCCAGAAGCAGGGTTTGTGCGAATACGTGTCTTGATAGATGTCCGAGTGCGGCCGATGCTGTTGGTACAATGGGATGGCTAGCAGCGGGGCGATCCCAAAGTAGAACGACTTGAAGAAATCGTTGTGATAGGCGTTGAAAAACATGCGCGCCTGGGCCAGTTCGTAGGCGAAAAATTTCTCCGGGGCGCCGCTGATATCGGTAGCGCGCATATGTCCCGATTCCAGCACGTTGATCATGCGGGTTTTTTCGAATACGAATGTGTCGCCAAAACCTGTTTGACTATCCTTGAGCAGCTTGAGCATTTCCTGTTGCGCCAACGGCGTGAACAACAGCCGGAACTGTACTTCATGGTTGCGGTCCGTGGCATCGAACAAGGCGTCGAATTCGCGGTTGGCCATTACCGTAAAATTATGCCCCTCGTCGACATCGCGGGATTTTTCCTCCAGCTTCTTGATGGCGCGATTCTTCCGCCATTTGTCGAAGAAGCCGTCCTCCAGGCGGGAAAGTTTTGACGGGTGACGGCTGAACACGAGATCCGGCGCCGCTTCGTTGCCGTAGACGATAAACGTCTGGTTTTCGTACTCGGGCAGCGGACGCTCGATCGATGCCCGCAGAGTTTCGTGGCGGGTTCTGGTTTCCGATTTGCCTTGCGAATTGCGGTACTGTTCCGTCCAGCTGATGGCCAGCGAGCCATGGTATGTCTTGCTGCCTATCGAGTGTGACAAGGTGCGTGCAAGAATGAACGGGTTGCCGTTCAGTACGCCGCTGTGCGAGAACTCGATCGAGTGGTTGTCACCAAGATTGCCATACCAGCCAAAGCTGTTGCGCAGCTCTTCCATGCGGCCGTTGCTGAAATACGGGTCGAATGCGATGCGAGGCACTGTTTGTTGCATCAGCTTCGCCACGATATCCCAGTCGTACAGGCTGTTCAGCGGCACCATCTGGCCCCAGGCCACGGCACGCTTTTCGTCGCAGGCTTTCTGCAGCCGCTTTAACTGCGCGTCGGAATCGTTGATGATGCGGTTGAGCGTAGGAATCGCAACGGCAAGCGCAATCGCCGGGACCATGAGCCATGGCCATGCGTGATAGGCGTAAATATAGATTGCCGCCAGCAGCGCGGCCACGATGCTGGCGCCGCGCAGGATACGCCACCATTTGTTGCTGGACCCGGCGCCCGCGGCCTGCTTTTCGAGCACGCGTAGTTCCTGCACCGTCGTGATGTTGGCATTCTCATCCACGCCGGAACGGCGCACGAGGTCTTCGAAAAAGTCCGACGTATTGCTGGCGTGAGCATTTTTGAAATGGAAAGAATACTGCTCCAATGGTTCATGGACGTCGTTGATCAAAAGAAGACGCTCCGGGCGGCAGCCTTGGTTTCGGCGGAGGCAGTGAAAGGAATGCGCGTGGTATAACCTTGGCGCGCCGCAACGATCTGCTTGGTCGGCCAGGCAAAGACGTCCTGGTTCCACATGCCGACGGTATCGTTATACAGCGTGCGCGCGGCGGTCACTTCCTTTTGCAGATAACTGTTCTGGCGCATGGCATCGGCGATGACGGCTTGTGCCTTCAGATCCGGGTAGGCTTCGCACGCCAGGCTGATGCGGGAAAAAATCCCGTCGATTTTCTGGGATGCCTGATTGCGTTCGGCATCGGCGTTGTGTCCGCTCCGGTAAGCCGCTACCGACTTCATCACGTCCTTGTCGAGGTCGATCGCTTTTGCGACCAGGCCAACCACGTTGTTCAGGACGACGACGCGCTGTTCCAGGTAATTGTCGATCTGTGAAGCATCGGCCTGGATTTTCTGCTGCAGCTTGCGCAGATACGCCAGGGCGGAGATCTTCATGAACAGGAAGACCAGGCCCGGCAGTGCCCCCAGCACCAGGAGTGCCAAGCCGTACGTTTGCGGCAGCGCACCGGTCAGCAGCGCCAAGCCTCCGATCAGCGGAAGGACCGCCCACAGGGCGATTTCAAATATGAGCGACCCGGTGCCGACTTGGACGGAAATCTGCTTGCTGATGACGTTGATGTCGCGCCCCTGTTCATTTATCGGGCCAGTTACTTCGTCCAAATCATTTGCCATGCTTGAAAATCCTTTGTAGTGAGTGTTTTTGATTGAGCGTATCTCGCTCGGTTGCAAAATATGTCGCTTCAGCTTTTGACGTGCGGGAGCGGAATGTCGATGTATCGTGTAAGTTTCCTAAAATTAATTTTTTTGTCATCATATCTTGAAGGATGAAATCCAATCAAGGGCGGTCAAGCTGATATTGCATGTGAAGTTTCGGGAAATTCCTGGACACTTTCCGGTGCGGCCAATTTTCAGTCAGCCATTTGCATAAACCCGGCGGCAGAAAGGCGGGGCACTGGGTAACGGAAGCCGGCTCCCAGCCGGCCATAGCCGCCCAATAGATTCATTCCAGGCCTGCAGGCAATTCCCGCCCTCCACCGTATCTTCGGCTGCGCCAGACCAGACTTTGCGGAGAAATAAATGATCAAGAATTTTCTAAGGCTCTGCCATCGGCAGATAGAGGAAATACAGGAAGTGACTGCAATGCAGCGGTGAAGTAACGCTGTCGGGCAGGATGAACGACGGTGTTATCTTTTGCGAATTTATTTACAGGAATGCCAGCACGGCCGGGCAGAACGATATCGATTGCCGTTGACATTGGCGCTATCGCTTCGCGGTATGCCTATAAAGCATTAACATCCTTAGCAAGCGGGATTGCCGTTCGGTTAACGAAAAAAGCCCGCCAAAGCGGGCCTTCTTACTCTACAACCAAACCAAAAGCTCAGAACTGGTTCATCGTATTGTCTTTACCAGCCGCCTTCAGCGCCGCTTCGCCGCTGAAGTAATCCTTGTGATCGTCGCCGATGTCCGAGCCGGACATGTTTTGATGTTTCACGCAGGCGATGCCCTGGCGGATTTCCTTGCGCTGCACGCCGGCCACGTAGCCCAGCATGCCCTGGTCGCCGAAGTATTCCTTGGCCAGGTTGTCGGTCGACAAGGCTGCCGTGTGGTAGGTCGGCAGGGTGATCAGGTGGTGGAAGATGCCGGCTTCGCGGGCCGAGTCGGCCTGGAAGGTGCGGATTTTCTCGTCGGCGGCGATCGCCAGTTCCGTCTGGTCATATTCCACGCTCATCAGCTGGGCGCGGTCGTAGGCGGACACGTCCTTGCCTGCCGCTTTCATGCCGTCGAAGATTTGCTGGCGGAAGTTCAGGGTCCAGTTGAACGACGGGCTGTTGTTGTACACCAGCTTGGCATTCGGGATGACCTTGCGGATTTCGCTGACCATGCCGCCGATTTGCGCGATATGCGGTTTTTCCGTTTCGATCCACAGCAGGTCGGCGCCGTTTTGCAGCGAGGTGATGCAGTCGAGCACGCAACGCTCTTCGCCGGAACCGGCACGGAACTGGAACAGGTTGCTCGGCAGGCGTTTCGGACGCAGCAGCTTGCCTTCGCGCTTGATGATGACGTCGCCATTGCCCAGCGCGTCGGCCGACACTTCTTCGCAGTCGAGGAAGGAGTTGTATTGGTCGCCCAGGTCGCCTGGCTCGTTGGTGACGGCGATCTGCTTGGTCAGGCCGGCGCCCAGCGAATCGGTACGGGCAACGATGATGCCGTCGTCCACGCCCAGTTCCAGGAAGGCGTAGCGGATGGCGCGGATCTTGGCCAGGAAGTCTTCGTGCGGCACCGTGACTTTACCGTCCTGGTGGCCGCATTGTTTCTCGTCGGACACCTGGTTTTCGATCTGGATGCAGCAGGCGCCCGCTTCGATGAACTGTTTCGCCAGCAAATAGGTGGCTTCGGCATTGCCGAAACCGGCGTCGATGTCGGCGATGATGGGCACGACGTGGGTGACGTGGCCGTCGATCTTGGCCTGGATGGCTTGCTTGGCATCACCTTGGGCCGCGTCCAGCTGGCGGAACAGGCCGCCCAGTTCGCGGGCATCGGCCTGGCGCAGGAAGGTGTACAGCTCCTTGATCAAGGCGGAAACGGCGGTTTTCTCGTGCATCGACTGGTCCGGCAGCGGGCCGAACTCGGAGCGCAGGGCGGCAACCATCCAGCCTGACAGGTAGAGGTAGCGGCGGTCGGTGCTGTTGAAGTGCTTCTTGATCGAGATCATCTTCTGTTGACCGATGAAACCATGCCAGCAACCGAGCGACTGGGTGTACTTGGATGGGTCCGCATCATAGGCGGCCATGTCGTTGCGCATGATCTTTGCCGTGTACTTGGCGATGTCCAGGCCGGTCTTGAACTTGTTCTGTGCGCGCATGCGGGCGGCGGACTCGGGATTGATGGCGTTCCAGGCGCTACCTTGTTGGTCTTTCAAACCAGCAACAGTCTTGATGTCGTCTTGATATTGGGACATGTGAATCTCCTAAAAAGAAAAGCTATGTTTGAGAAAATCGCCGAGTGCGCCACAACGTCTTGTCGAAGCAAACTGCATGACTAAATAGTAGGCCGATTCGCGCCGATCTTCAAGTCTTATATAAGACATATAACTTAAATTTAATCGTTCTTTTTCAACGACTTAATTATAATTTTTCAGGATGTGAAATGAATTTTCAAAAAGTGAGAGCATTAATGGATGAGTCTGCCGTTTGAAATCCCGCGATGTGAAACGCCTTTTCAGATTTTGGTGCAGCGCGACAAATCAGGGCGAAAAAAAAGCCACCCGAAGGTGGCTTGGCTCGCTGGCGGCTGATTTAACGTCCCACCGTCTGCCGCTGGTCCTTGATGAACAGTGCCGTGAGCATGCCCACCACGCACACGCCGATCACGTAATAGGCGGGGCCCAGCACGTTGTTCTTCAGCATGAGGGTGACGACCACGGGTGTCAGGCCGCCGAAAATCGCGTACGACAAGTTGTAGGAAAACGACAGTCCCGAGAAGCGCACCTGGGCCGGGAACGCTTGCACCAGCACGTAGGGCACGGCGCCGACGACGCCGACGAACAGGCCCGTCATCGCGTACAGGGGCAGCAGCAGGTCGGGGCGGCTGCCGACGGTGGTGTAGAAGAGGTACGTGGAAATGGCCAGCAGCACGGAACCGACGAAGATCACGCGCTTGCCGCCCAGGCGGTCGGCCAGCATGCCGGCGATGATGCAACCGAAAGCCAGGCACAGGGTGGCAACGGTATTGGCCACCAGGGTGGTGCGCGGCGCGATGTGGTGGATCTTTTGCAGCAGGGCAGGCGTCATCAAAATGACGACGACGATGCCGGCCGACAGCATCCAGGTCAGCAGCATCGACACGACGACGGCGCCGCGGTGGCTGCGCAGCACGGATTTCAAGGGCATTTCCGTGGCCAGGGCCTTGCGCTGCTGCATTTCCGCAAACACCGGCGTTTCATGCAGCCAGCGGCGCAGATACATGGCGCCAAAGCCGAAGATGCCGCCCAGCAGGAATGGATAGCGCCAGGCGCCATCGGTGATTTCTTGCGGCGTGTACACGGTGTTCAAGCCCGTCGCCACGAGCGAACCGAGCAGGATGCCGACGGTCAGGCCGGCCGTCAGCACGCCGCAGGCAAAACCCGTGAAACGGCTGGGCACGTGTTCGGAGACAAACACCCAGGCGCCCGGCACTTCGCCGCCCACGGCCGCACCCTGGAAGATGCGCATCAACAGCAGCAGCAGCGGGGCGGCCAGGCCGATGGTGGCGTAGGTGGGCAGCAGGCCGATCAGCAGTGTCGGCACGGCCATCATCAGGATGGAGAGCGTGAACATGCGTTTGCGGCCCAGCAAGTCGCCGAAGTGGGCCATGACGATGCCGCCCAGGGGACGCACGACGTAGCCGGCGGCGAAGATGCCGAAGGTTTGCAGCAAACGCAGCCATTCCGGCATTTCCGGCGGGAAGAACAACTGGCCGATGGCGTTGGCAAAGAAAACGAAGATGATGAAATCGTAGAATTCCAGCGCGCCACCGAGGGCGGCCAGCGACAGGGTTTTATAGTCTTGCTGGGTGAGGGGACGCGTTGCGGCGTTGCTTGCGGCGGTGTCGGAAGTAGGCATGTGTCTCGTTCTTGTGTGTTATCGGAGATTGCCGGATCTAGCATACGCATTTCCGCCGCGTGAGTAAATGCTGTGGCAGGCGCGCGCGTAGGGGGAGCCGCCTCAGCTGTGCTTAATACAACGCCGCTATCATCGGCGTTGACTTCATTGGAAAGGACACAGTATGCATATCATGATCGTGGGCGCCAGCCGGGGCCTGGGACGCGCGCTGGTGGACGGTATGCTCGCTGACGGACATGCCGTCATCGGCGTATCGCGCCAGCAACCTGCCGACTTGCCCGCAGGCCAGGGGACGCAACTGCAATGGATCGCGGCGAACCTGGCGGCGCCGGCGGAGGCCGTCGAACGCATCGCGCGTGCAGCGCCCGCCGCGCTGGACGCGGTTATCTATAACCTGGGCGTGTGGGAAGAAAAAGCGTTCAGCGACGAGTATGCTTTTCTCGGCGATGCGGACGATGCCATCGTCGACATGGTCAATACCAACATTACGGCGACGATATTACTGCTCAAGCGCCTGGTGCCGAGATTGCTGGCCAGCAGCAAGCCGCAGCTGATACTCACGGGCTCGACGTCCGGCCTGCGCCAGAGCGGCCGCCCGGAAGTGACGTTCAGCGCGTCGAAATTCGCCTTGAACGGCATCGCCGACGCCTTGCGCGAAGGTTTCCGCGAACAGGGACTGGCCGTGACGGCGCTGCAACTCGGCTACCTGAATACCTACGATGGCTTGTCCGTGCCGCTGGCGGACGCTAGCGCGCGCGGCGAAGGCGAGCTGATACCCGTGCATGACGTCGTTGCCGTCGTGCGCACCTTGCTGAGCTTGTCGAACGCCTCGTTCGTGCGCGAACTGGTGATGCCGGCGCTGCGCGACGAGCGTTTCTGACTCTTAAGCGTCCTTGCCGTAGACCTCGGACCAGCCGAGATGCTCTTCCAGCCACTCGTCCACTTCCGAGCTATCCATGTGCATCAGGGCGGCGCCCAGCCGCAGCTTGCCCTTGGCCAGGGCCAGCACGGCGAACACGGATTCCAGCATGACGGGGTCGAGCTGGCCCTGCAAGTCGCGCGCGGCGATGGCGGGCAGTTGCGCCCAGGCATCGCGATAGCTGTCGGCCAGCCAGTCCGGCAGAGGCGGATTGTGCTGGCGGTGGCGCTCGATTTCAATCAGGGCGATGAGCGCATAGAAATCTTCCTCGCGCGACTCGGCGCCGCCCAACATGTGCACGAGCTGGGGCACGGCAGCATACGAGGCGACGCCCACGTCGCCCTGGTGGTGCAACTCTTCCCATAGCTCATGCCACACGTCTTCGCCCGCCTGCATGGCCTTGAGCGCCTCGGCCACGTCGTAAGGTACGCGGTAGCCGCCTTCCAGGGTGGGCCAGAGGGGATCGTCGAGTGATAACAGCATGGTTTTCCTTGATGGGGCATCGCTCGCTTGAGCAAACGCGTACTATACAAGCACCCGGCGCACGCAGCGCGCATAGCCGTCAAACTCGCGCGCGTTCTGATAGGCGACGCCCGTGTCAAAATCCTTGCACCACGCTTCGTCCTTGATGTCGCCCCATTCGCTCGACCAGTGCCAGTTTGGCCGGAATGCATCTTTCAGCGTTGCATACAGCAAGGTCTGCTCGCGTCGATCCGGCAAGCTGTGGCCCAGACTGGCGGCCCAGTCTGATGCGGCTTGCCACGAGTTGTACTCCGACTCGAACTTGTCCGGCTGCAATACCAGATGGTAATCGGGCGCGTCATCCGTGCCGAGGATCAGGCCGGCATAGCGTTCGCCCTGCTGCAAAGGGACGGGCGCGGCGGCCGATGGCGGCAGCGCGACCCGGCGCACGGCGCAGGCGCGGCCCGAGTAGGTTTTGCGAAAGTTGTACTGGGTGCCGTTATCGAAATCGTGGCTCCAGGCCATGCGGGGCAGGATGGCGTCCGCTTCCGACGACCAGTACCAGGCGTCCGGGAAGACATGGCGCAAGTTGGCGTGCAGCAGGGCCAATTCGCTGCGCGTCGGCAGGCAGGCATCGCGTGCCGCGGCCCAGTCGAGCGCGGCTTGCCAGGGCAGGGCATCGGCTTCGCCGGGCAGCAGGAACAGCCGGTAGCCGGCACCGCCAGCGTGGCCAGGCATGATGCCCGCGTAGCGCTCGCCGTCAATGGCGCCCTGGTGGTTATGGCTGGCGCGCATACGCAAACATATGTTGTACATACTCGGCCTTGCCAAGCGGCACGCCGTTATGGCGCAGGATGTTATACGCCGTCACCAGGTGAAAATAGAACTGCGGCGTGGCCCAGTTGAGCGCGTATTCCTGGCCCGTCATGTCGAAGGTCAGTCCACCGGCCAGGGCGATCGACACTGGCTGCTGCGCGCCAGCGTCGATGGCTGCGCGGTCCGCCGAAGCGAGCATGGCCAAGGTGTCGTCGATCAGCACCTTGGCTTGCGGCATGTTGGCGGGCGTGGCGAGCAGGGGCAGAGCTTGCTGTGTCAGCCGGCACACGGCTTCCTGCGCCTGGGTACACGTGAATTCCACCTGGCGCGCCAGGGTGTGCATGTCGGGCGCCAGTCGCGCGTCGAGCAGATTTTGGGGATCGAAACCCAGCGTCTGGGCGCGTTCCTCGCCTTTATTTAACAGCGTCGTCAGGGAGCGCAGCATCTGTGCAAAGCAGGGTATGGTAATGGCGTAGACCGACATGCATATTCCTCAAGTAGTGATGTTGACAGGGAGTGGAAAGGCGCCCGGCCTTGACGGATGCCCCAGTACGCCAGGGCAATGGTCGAACCAGCCGTCGTCTTCTTCCTGTGCAATAAAGGCTGCGATCAGCGCTTGATGCGCTGGTGGCGCGGTGGCCAGCACGGTGTTGAAGCAGGTGATGGTCGAGGCGCTGGGCGTGCCGGCGCCGTTGGCGATACCGACAAGAAATTCTCCAGCCCAGTCGGGCAGGCTGGCGATCAGGCGCGGCAGTTCCTGTAGTAGTGCCGTGCAATACACTGTTTCACCGAAGCGCCAGGCGGCGCGGTTGGCGGTCTGATAGGCGCCGTAGTCGTGCTCGGCTTGCACGGATTGAAAAATGGCCAGTGCGAATTGCGCGCCTTCCGTGCCCGTCAGCGCATCGAGCATGGCGCAGTAGCGCTGGAAGCGCCGATGGGCCTCATCGGGCGGCGTGGAGGTATCGTCATCCTGGACGATGTTACCCACAATTAGAAGTTCGGCTTTCCAACGTTCGAATGATGATGGCATGGAGTGAATGAAATGATCGCGACGGGGCTGCCATTATGACTTATGCTGCCTTTGTCTGTAATTCTATTGATGGTGGCATATTTCCTTTCGATGAAAATGAATCATCCTTGTTTTCGTGTTTATCAATTGGATTGTCCATGGTGACTCATCGTTACAAATAAGGGTTGGTCGATGGTTTCGATACGATTATTTTTCTTTATTTGAAATGGATAATACGAAGACGGCGCTGGAATTAAGATATTTTTATGCCGTTCAATTCAGCGCTTGCCTATCATATTTTTTATTTATCATGAATAATTCGGGTCGAGTGAAATATCATTAACCTGATCGGAATATTACGTGAATAGTAGAATTTTATTTTATGCGCTGGCTTTTGCTGCCTTGTCGGCCTGTGGCGGCGGGAGCAATGACGCTGCGGACAATGGCGGCGTCGTGGCGCCACCCGTAACGCCCCCCGTCACCGTGGTCAATACGCAGCCAGTCGCGCAAGCCGGGCCCACCCAAAGCGTGGTGGTTGGTAGCGTCGTGACCCTGGATGCGAGTACCAGCTCCGACGCCAATGGCGATGCCTTGACCTATAAATGGGTGATGAGTTCCAAACCCGTCACCAGTGCCGCCGCCCTCGATTCCTTATCCGCGGTGAAACCGACCTTTACCGCCGATGTGGCTGGTACTTACATGGCCACTTTGCAGGTCAACGATGGCAAGATCAGCAGCGAGCTGTCTTCGGTCACGATCACCGCATCGGTAGCCAATGCACCGCCGGTCGCCAACGCGGGGCATGCAATGACCATCGTTGCGGGTATGGGCATCATGTTGGACGGTAGCGCAAGCAGCGATGCGAATGGCGATATCCTCACCTATAAATGGAGCCTGGTATCGAAGCCGGCCGGCAGTACTGCACGGATCGTGGATGCAAACTCCGTGCGTCCGTATGTCGACGTGGATTTGCCGGGTGCCTATGAACTGAGCCTAGTTGTCAATGATGGCAAGGTGGATAGTGCGCCGGCTTTCGTGACGACGACGGCGGTTGTCGGCAATGTCCGACCATTGGCCAATGCGGGCGTGGCGCAAAACGTGCTCAAAGGTAGCACCGTCATTCTCGACGGCAGCGCAAGTTCCGATGCGAATGGCGATGCCCTGACGTATTACTGGACCCTGACTTACCGTCCTGTGGGGAGTACTGCCACGTTGTCGTCCGCAACGCTGGTGAACCCCTCTTTTATCGCCGACAAGGCTGGCACGTATGTCGCCACGTTGCGTGTGTGGGACGCAGCGAGAATGAGCGATTCAATGAGCGTCACGATTACGGCGACGTCCACGAATGCCGCCCCGGTGGCGAATGCCGGGGTGGATCAGCGTGTGCAGGCAAGTGCGTATGGTGTGACCCTCGATGGCAGGGGTAGTTCGGATGCGGACGGCGACAATCTCAGTTATAAATGGACGTTCATCTCCGTGCCTGCAAATAGTATGCTGCAGCCATTTCCCGGCGAATGGGACCGCAGCCAGACAGTCAGCAGATTTTGGGCGAATGTGCCGGGAACCTATGTCGTCAGCCTTGTCGTCAATGACGGTACGGTCGACAGTGCCCCATCGACCGCCACCATTATTGCCACTGCAAGCTCGACCAATGTGGAGCCGAGGGCCAATGCGGGCATAGATCAGTTTGTCGCGCCAGGAACGACCGTGCGTTTGACGGGACTTGGCAGTACGGATGTGGAACACGATGTCTTGACATACCGCTGGCAATTGAGGAGCAAGCCTGCTGGCAGCGCGGCCGTGCTGTCATCGCTGACTGCCGCGCAGCCGACATTTTTCGCAGATATGGCCGGCAGTTATGTCGCGACATTAATCGTCAACGATGGCTCGGAGAATAGTCGCGAAGATAATATGGCGGTGACGGCGACGCCGAATCTGCTCAATTTGTACCAGGTGCAGGACAATGGGGCCGGTCCGGTCGACACGAAGGCCGGTTTGCCTTACCTCGCCAATGCGACGGTACATAAGTCGTGCTCGGGATCGTGTGCGGCCAACTTTACGGTCGATACCTTCAAGGTGGCCGCCGCCGGGACGAGCTTCATGATTACCCATGTGACGGCCGTCGACAGTACCGGCAAGGTCGTTCCAGCCATCGTCGGTCTGGTGTCGGGCCAGGTCATTCCTGCCGGCAGCAGCGCCACCTTCTCGCTGGTGTCGCCCAAGACGAATAGCGCAACTGCCAAACTGACGTACAAGTTCTTTGTGGCGGAAACGGGCCAGTCTTTCGTTTATAACGCCGACTTCACGTCAAATTAAGTGATGTAATATGGCGAATGCCGGGCTTCGGTCTCGTATTCGCCAGCCCTTCTTGTCTGTGTTCCCATGCCCACCTGGACTTCCCCGCCCCAACTCGTCGCCCTTGCCGCCTTTTATGCGCAGGCGCAAGCCCATCCGGAAACGCTCAGTGATGCTGTCTTCCTGGAAAATGTGAAAAACGCCCACTGGCCCACCAATTGCTGGAATTATGCGGAAGCGTCGTTCGCCATCATCGCGCCTGCCTGCCTGCTGCGTCCGCATCTGACCGCCGAGCTGATCGCCTTGCCCATTGACGCCATGATCGCGGGCGGCCTGGAAGATGCGGGGCAAGTCATCGCGATTGGCCTGGCCTGCGCCACGCGCGACGCGCCGTATGTGGCGGTGAGCGAGGAGGGCAAGCGCTGGCTGACGCAGGTGTGGCCGACCTTGGGCGAGCTGGCCGGGGCGGTGTTCCGAGCCAGGCTGCAAGCGGCGCTGGCCGATGAAGATTGATGTAAATATAAACTGAAAGGTGTACCCATGATTGCAGGAAATTTCTTCCCTCCCGACTATAAAACTTTTCCTTTCGAGCAAGGAGACCTGCTGCTTTCCCAAGACGAGGGCGGCAAGTTTTCTGTTTCCAAGGTGTTGAAGATAGATACAGTCGAGGTCGGCCGCGGCGAGGCGATTTACATGGGCGGCAAGGACATCGTGGCAACGGAGGACGATTACCTGCTGATCATCGGCTGTGCATACGGCGAATACGAGTTCGACTCGGCCGAGGAGGCGCAGGCCGCTGCGCTGGATGGCAGCTGGACGGTCAGGATAGGCCACGCTCCGAATCGCAGTCCGGGCGCAGCGGAGGGGCAGTCATTGATAGGCCATGAAGCTGTTCATGAAAGCGAACTGGAGGGCTACCATCTGTGGAAGGAAGCCTTTGATGCGGGCAAGGCTGGCGTGTTCTGACTTCGACGTGCCTGTTGTGCGGCGAATACTTCTTCTTGACCAAGGAAACTGGTTTACGTTAGTGTATACGTAACTACTTACATATATCCTGCCCAACATGTCCTCCACCCTGCAAACCTATGGCTCCCTGATGCTGGCCAGCCGCCTGCGCCGTCTTTCCGATCAACTGTATGCCGGCGTCGATACCAGCTATCTGGCGGCCGGTGTCGAGCTGACGTCGCGCTGTTTCCCTTTGTTATTGCTGCTGCGCGACAATGGCCCGACGGCGATCACGGCCCTGGCCGCGCAGATCGGGCAGACGCACCCTGTGGTGGTGCAGCTGGGACGCAAGCTGCTCGATGCGGGCGTGGTGGCGGAGATGCCGGACGCCAAGGATGAACGGCGGCGCCTGCTGGCGCTGTCCGACGCCGGGCAAGCCTTGCTGCGCAACATGGCGCCCCTGTGGGACGATGTGCGCGCGGCCGTCGATGTGGTGTTCGAGCAGGGCGCGCCGCAGCTGATGGCCAGCCTGGAGCGGGCTGAAGCGCGCTTGCAATCGCAGGGATTCGGCGAGACGATCGCCGCTTGCCGGCGCCAGCGCGAGCGGGCTGCCGTGGAAATCATCGATTACGCGGCGCCTTACGCGGCAGATTTCAAGCGCCTGAATATCGAATGGCTGGAGCGTTATTTCTATGTCGAGGCGCTGGACGACAAGGTGCTGTCCGATCCGCAACGTTCGATCCTCGACGACGGCGGGCAGATTTTTCTCGCGCGTTTGGACGGCAAGATCGTCGGCACCTGCGCCCTCATCCGCGCCGGCGATGGCAGTATCGAGCTGTCGAAGATGGCCGTCACGCCTGAATGCCAGGGCCTGGGCATCGCGCGCCGGATGATCGAACGGGCTTTCGATGCCTTCGAGGCCAGCGGCGCGCAACGGCTGTTCCTGGAGTCGAACAGCAAGCTGGCGCCCGCCATCCGCCTGTATGAAAGCAGCGGCTTTACCCACGTGGCGCGGCCCGCCGGCGACGCCCATTACCAGCGTGCCGACGTCTACATGGAGTGGCAGGGCAGGTAGCACACGCGAGGGCGCCACGCGGCGCTCCCCATCGGGCGTCTCCCGCGTTACAATACGCGCACCCATAACGGAACCCAGGTTCCACTATTTCGAGACGCCGACGCCGCATGCCTTCCTTCCCGATGCCCTTCCCGCAGTTGATCGTTCCACCCGAGCCCACCCAGGCGCGCAGCAAGCTGGCCTTCGAGCGCTTGCTGCTGGTGGGTGAACAGTTGTTGGCGGAAAACCGTTTCGATGAAATCGGCGTGGCCGACCTGGCCAAGCTGGCGGAAACCTCGGTGGGTACGTTTTACCGTTTATTGGGCGACAAGGACACCCTGAGCCGCTTGCTGCTGCAGCGTTTTTTTTCCGACATGGTGGAAAAGGTCGAGACCCTGACGGAGCTGCGCCAGTGGGAAGGGCGCAGCCTGGAAGAGTTCATCCGCGCCATGGTGGCCATGTTCGTGGCCGTCAACATGGGCCGGCGCGGCGTGTTGCGCGCCTTGATCACCCGTTGCTCGCAGGATGCGCAATTCCGCGACAAGGTGCACCAGATCAACCATCTGATTTCGCAGCGCACGGTGGCCGTGCTGGCCAGCAAGTCGGCCAGCATCCGCCATCCGAATCCCACGCAGGCGATGATGGTGGTGCCGCCCGTGCTGCTGGGCATCCTGAACCAGCACGTGTTGTCGGGCTCGCTCTCCTTTTTATCGGCCGCGGCGCTGGAGGATGAGCTGGTGCGTGTTGCTTTAAATTACCTGACTTGAGATATTTAGCGATTTAACTTGAAATCGGAATTCGGATTCCGTATTATGTTTTCCAACAGCAGGAAAATATATTCCTGCACCTGAACACAAAGCATGTTCAACAGCAAGGAGACAGAATGCGGCGTCACACGACATCCGATGTTCCATTGCATTACCTCGACCTCGATCCCGGCACAGAGACAGGGCAGGGCGATCCCGTGTTTTTGTTGCACGGCCTCGGTTCCTGCGCTGAAGACTGGCGCCCGCAAATCGACGCCCTCAGTCTTTCGCATCGCCTGATCGTGCCAGACCTGCGTGGCCATGGCGCCAGTCCCGCGCCAAACGGCGACTGGCAGATCGGCGACTTCGCCAACGACCTCTTCAACCTGATGGACCAGCTAGACGTGCCGCGCGCGCACATCGTCGGCTTTTCCCTGGGCGGCATGGTGGGCCTGGAAATGGCCAACCGCGCCCCCGGCCGCGTGGCCAGTTTGTGCCTGATCAATTCCCAGCCGTTCCAGGGCAGCAAGCCGGCCGCGCTGCTGTTTGCCTACTGGCTGCGCCGCACGGTGATCGCCACCTTCGGCCTGAAAGCCATGGGCAAGATCATCGGCAAGAGACTGTTTCCCGATCCGGTCCAGCAAGCCCTCGTCGAGCGTTTCGCCACGCAGATGGCGGGCATGGACAAGCGCGCCTACCTGGCCGCGCTGGACGCCATTTTCCACTGGGATATCGACATTCATTTCCAGGCCCTGGCCATGCCCGTCTTCATCATGGCGGCGGACCAGGATTACACGCCCGTCGCCAGCAAGCGGGCCTTTGCCGCACAGTTTCAGCAGTGCGAGATCGAGATCATCGCGAACTCGCGCCACGCCACGCCCCTGGACCAGGCGCAGCGTGTGAATACCTTGTTGCAGTCCTTCCTTACTCTACATTCAAAATAAACAGGCCACTCGCCGCACGAGCCGGGGGCCGGGAAACAGTCATCGCTGGGCAGGTGCTCGCATTGCGCGCGCGGGTACCGTTACGTCTTGCGATTCTGGAATCCGGCCGTCTTCCCTGGCGGTAAGCAAGCCTGACATTGGAGACGCTATGAAACTTGCTTTGAAATTGATGCCCGCCGCCCTTGCCGTTGCCGGTGCCTTCAGCTTTTCTACCCAGGCCCTGGCACAGGAGGCCGCCACGTCTGGCGCCGCCAGCGCCCAAAGCGCCAGCGAGGCCAGCGATGCGAAAGAACGCATGGAAACCGTCACCGTTTCCGCCCGCCGCCGCGAAGAGCGGCTGCAGGACGTGCCGCTGGCCGTCACGGCGTTTTCCGCCAAGGCCCTGGAACGGGCGAATATCCAGAACCTGGCCGACTTGCAGGAGCGCGTGCCGAACCTGACCGTGTACGCTTCGCGCGGCACGAATACCACCCTGACGGCCTTCATTCGCGGCGTGGGCCAGGCCGACCCAGTCTGGGGCGTGGACCCGGGCGTGGGCATTTATTTTGACGATGTCTACATGGCCCGGCCGCAAGGCGCCTTGCTCGACGTGTTCGACGTGCAGCGCATCGAAGTGCTGCGCGGCCCGCAAGGCACCTTGTATGGCAAGAACACCATCGGCGGCGCCATCAAGTACATCTCGCGCCCATTGGCGAAGGAAAACGGCGCCTCGGCGGAAGTAGGCATCGGCAATTACAACCAGCGCAACTTCAAGGCCGCCTTCAATGTGGCCAACGAGAACGGTACCTGGCGCGCGCGCCTGGCAGCTGCCAAGCTGGACCGCGACGGTTTTGGCCGCAACACCTTCAACGGCGAACAGGTCAGCGACCAGGACAGCACGGCCGCGCGCCTGTCCGTCGGCTACTTTCCGCAGGACATCCCGCTCACCGTCGTGCTGAGCCTGGACGCCACGGACGACAAGTCGGGCGTGCGCGGTTTCCAGCGCATGGGCGTGAGCGCCTTCGATCCGCTCAAGCGGCCGGCCAGCACGGATGCCTATGACATCCAGAGCGGCATGCCGGGCAACAACTTCACGCACAACCGTGGCGGTTCGCTGGTGGCCAACTACACCTTGTCGAATGACTGGTCCGTCAAAGTGATCGGCGCCAAGCGGCGCAGCACGTCCGAGCAAACCATCGACTTCGACGGCTTGCCGCTGCCCATCGCCGACGTGTTCGGCGACTCGCGTGACGAACAGAAGAGCCTGGAATTGCAGGCCTCGTACAGCGGCGACTATGGCGCCGGCGTGATCGGCCTGTACCGCTTCGAAGGCACGGCCGGCGGCGGCATCTACAACAATTTCCTGGGGCGCCAGTTCACGGCCGCCGTCAGCACGGTGGAGACGGACAGCACGGCGTTGTACACGGACTGGACCTGGCCGCTGGGCAAGGTGTGGAGCATCAATGCGGGCTTGCGCCACACGCGCGAGGAAAAGCGCGCCATCGTGCTCAACCGTGCTTTCGCCGACGTGGGCTTTACGCGGCCTATCCAGACGGCGGCCGACTTCGACAAGTCCTTGTCGGTCAGCAATACCTCGCCGAAACTGTCCGTGCGCTACGAAGCGTCAAAGACGACGAATTTCTACAGCAACCTGTCGCGCGGTTTCAAGTCGGGCGGCTACAACGTGCGCGCCAACAACCTGGTGGTGCCAGACTCGGCGCGGCCGTACAAGGATGAAAAACTCGATGCGCTGGAAGTGGGCATGAAGTACGCGGCGCCGGACGACACGTTTGACGCCAACGTGGCCCTGTTCTACAACCGCTACAAGGATATCCAGTTGTCCGTGTTCACCAGCTATGTGCAGCCGGGCGGCGTGCCGGGCTTCTATGGCGACTTCACGAATGCGGGCAAGGCCACCGTCAAAGGCGCCGAGTTCGAATTCTCGTGGCGTCCCAACCGCCAGTGGGAAGTCAACGGCTTCCTCGCCTTGCTGAGCGCCGGCTATGACGAGTTCATGAGCGGCGGCAAGAACATCGCGGATACGCAAAAGTTCAGCAATACGCCGGCCCGGCAAGTGGGCCTGAACCTGACGCGCACGGACCGCGACGTGTTCGGCGGCGCGCTGCGCAGCATGGTCGGCTACGGCTACCGCAGCAAGGTGTATCCGACCACGGACTTGAGCGAAACTCTGGCGCAGGGCGGCTACAGCATCTGGACGGCTGGCGTCGTGTGGGAAGCGCCGAAGAACTGGACCTTCAGCTTGCATGGCAGCAACCTGGGCAATAAACGCTACCGCACGGATGGCTACAACATTCCCGCCGTGTTCATCCTCGACGGTTTCTATGGTCCGCCACGCCAGATCATCGCCAAGGCTGGCTACAAATTTTAAGAGGTTGTAGAAGTGCCGGCTTGACGGGCGTCAAGCCGGTTGGTTGTCGCTGTTTTCGTCGTGAATAATAATCAGGAGACTGGCATGGCACATCTGAATCAACAACTGCGTCATTTATTATCTGCACTCATCGCCGCCTGCGGCTTGCTGGCCGCGCTGCCGGCTGCCGCCGGGCAGTGGGATTTCGGCCTGTACGCGAGCCTGTGGGGTACACGTGAATACCAGGTCTGGCTACCGAGCAATTACAATCCGAACACGCCGCTGCCCGTCGTGTTGATGTTGCACGGCTGCGGTTCCGAGCCCAACAGCATGGCCGCCGTCAGCCGCTACAACCAGCTGGCCGACAGCGAAAACTTTATTGTTGTCTATCCGCGCCAGAACGCCACGGCCAATCCCATGCGCTGCTGGAATTTCATGTTGCCGCTGAACCAGGAGCGGGGTACGGGCGAGCCGGCCGTGCTGATGGGTATCTTGAACAAGGTCAAGAACAAGTATGCGGTGCAGGACAGCCGCGTGTATGTGACGGGCATCTCGGCCGGTGGTGCCATGGCCTCCATCATGGCCGCCTGTTATTCCGATGTGTTCGCCGCCGTGATGGTGCATTCGGGCGGCATGTACAAGGGCGCCATCGGCATGGTCACGGCCGCCGATTCGCTGTTCAACGGCAGTTCGTTCGACCCGAAAGTACGGGGCAAGGATGCCTGGCGCTGCTCCGGTTCGCCGCGCCGCCTGATGCCGACAATGGTGTTCCATGGCACCTCGGACATCGTCGTCAATCCCGTCAACGGCGAGCAAACCATCGAGCAATTCCTGCAGACCAGCGATTATGGCGACGATGGCCTCGACAATGACAGCGTGCGCTACCGTGCCGACAGCATCGTGCGCCAGACGGTGCCGTACGGCCGCAGCTATTCCATCGACACGTATCTGCACAACGGCGCCGTCATCGCGCAAAAGTATACGGTGGAAGGCATGAACCACGCATGGAGCGGCGGTCCTCCCGGCTGGCCGTTCAGCGATGAGCTGGGTCCGGACGCCACCGTGATCAGCTGGAATTTCTTCAAGAATTACCAGCGTTGACGGGTTGAGAAACTTGCAGCTTGTACAATGGGGCGCAGCGATTGCGCCCCATTTCATGCCTGTGAAAGATCCCATGCCTGTTTGCCGCCTCCTGTCCTATCTTGCCCTTGCGTTGCTGTCCGCTTGCGCCAGCGTCGGCCCGCCCGCGCCATCGGCCGCCTATGCGCAAGCGTTCGAGCGTGCCGCCCAGCAAGACAGCATGCGCAGCGAATGCGACTGGAACGTGCGCTATGCGCCCGTCGCAGCAAAGGACGCCAGCGTGGCGCAACTGCAGGCCATCGCCACGGCGCGCCTGGCGGCCCTGCAGCTGGCGCCCGCCTGGACCTTGTCGATGCCCGGCAGCGAGGCGCATGCCTTTACGGCGTCGGAAGAGGACCGCGCCGGGCTGCAATTATTGCTCAGTATCGTCTTGCCGGCCATGGAACGCTACCCGGCCGGCGTCTTCGCGCGCACGGGCTTGCGCCACGTCGTGCTGGTGAAGGATTTGAGCGTGGATGGCCAGCGCCGCCTGGCCATGCCGGCGCCGGAAATCGACAGCGTCGTCTATGCCGACAACCTGCTGGCCGCCCTGTGTCCATCGGGCATGGAGCTGCGCGTGCACCACGAGTATTACCACTTCATCGAATACCGCCTGTTCAACGATTTCTATTACCGCGACCCTGCCTGGCTGGTCCTGAACCCGCCCGGCACAGCCTACGGCCAGGGTGGCGCCACGGCCTATGGCAAGGGCTTTCAGAACCTGGGCCACCCGCAGCCAGGCCTCGTCAGCCTGTACGCGGCCTACGGCCCCGAGGAAGACAAGGCGGAAGTGTTCGGCTGGATGATGACGCCGGCGTATGCGCTGCGGCTGGAGCGGTGGACGGCGTTTGATCCCGCCTTGCTGGCCAAGCGGGAAAAGTTGAGGGAAGTATTGGGAACCTTGGCGGATTCTTACTAAATATCAAGTATTTCCCCGCCATCCCATGGCATTGTCGGTTCTCCAGCTTGATTAAGAGCCTATCCCAGTAGGGAGATGTATTCATCTACTGGGATAGGCTCTAAATGCAGTGCGCATGAGGAGAACGCCATGGACGGTGACGAGTCGATATCGGGTGCCCAGCTTCCCTTGCGCCTGCGCCTGGGGGTATCGCCCAAGATACCTGCCGGTGTACTGATACCGCAGCGTATTGCCGGCAGGGAAGCCATCTGTGGCGGCATCGAGTACCGCGTGCTGTGTGTCTCGACGCATGCGGACTTGCCGCTGAGTAGTTTGATTGCCTTGCCCGCCGCACTCGACATCGTCACCGACCAGGGGCAGCTGCGCAGTATTTGCGGCATCGTCGCGCAAGCGAGTGCCGGTGACAGCGATGGCGCGCTGGCCAGCTACCAGCTGGTGCTGACGGACGCCTTTGCCATCATGGAAAAGCGCTGCAATACGCGCGTCTTCCGGCGCCTGACGGATATCGAGATCGTCAAGACCCTGCTCGACGAATGGATACGCAGCAATACCGTGCTGGCGCACGCCTTCCAGTATGCGTTTGCCGATTTCTTCGAAGCGCAGGCATACCCGCAGCGCGAATTTGTCATGCAGCACAATGAGTCCGATGCGGCCTTTGTGCGGCGCCTGCTCAAGCGCAGTGGGGTCGCCTGGTTTTTTTGTGCCGCGGACAATACGGATGCACATGCCGAGCCGGCGCATACCCTGGTGCTGTTCAACCATGCCGACGGCTTGCGGAAAAACATGGCGGACACCGTGCGCTATCACGCGGACCGCGCCACGGAGCAGCGCGATACCCTGACGTCGTGGAGCGAAGTGCGCAAGCTGCAGGCGGGCAAGGTGACGCGCCATAGCTGGAATGAGGAACACCCGCGTGCGCGGCCGTTCATGACTGCCGATGCCTTGGGGCGGGGGCAGCAAGGCATGCATGGCAATGCCATTGCCGCCACCCTCGATGATTACCGCGTGCTGCCGCCGCGCGCGGGCGCGGATCATGACGCATTGTGCCAGCTGGGCATGCTGGCCATGCAGCAGCACGATTACGAGAGCCACTGCTTTCACGCCGAAGGCAGCGTGCGCGACCTGTGCCCAGGCGAGTACTTCAGCCTGACCGAGCATCCCGATATCGACGCCTTGCCAGTGGCGGAGCGCGATTTTGTCGTCACGTCGCTGCAGGTGGCGGCGCAAAATAATCTACCGAGGGAGCTTGCCGCCAGGGTGGCACGTTTGTTCGCGCGCAACCGCTGGCTGGCCGATGACGGATCGCTGCCGCAGCGCGAACTGGCGGCGGCGGTGGACGATGGCCCCTTGCGCATGCATATTGAACTGGCTGCCGTGCGGCGCGGCGTGCCCATTGTTCCTGCCTATGACGCGTGCATCGACCTGCCGCCAGTTCCCATGCAAAGCGCCGTGGTGGTGGGGCCGGCGAATGAGGAAGTCCATTGCGACGCGATGGGCCGGGTCAAGGTGCGCTTTCCCGCCACGCGCACGCTGGATCACGAGCATGCAGGCGGCACTGGCGCCTCCGACACGGATGCCGATTCGGCCTGGGTGCGCGTCGCGTCGAGCTGGGCGGGTAACGGTCCCGGCAGCATGCTGCAATGCGGCTACCTGGGCTTGCCCCGCGTGGGCAGCGAAGTCTTGCTGGCCTTTCTCGGTGGCGATCCGGACCGGCCCATTATCGTGGGCCAGTTGTACAACCACAACGCGCAGCCGGCTGCCTTGAGCAAGGCAGGCGACTTGCCCGGCAACCGTTATTTGTCCGGCATGAAGAGCCGCGAAATCAAGGGCACGCGTGGCAACCAGCTGCGCTTTGATGATGTCCACGGACAAATCAATACCCAGCTTGCCAGCGATCATGGTTCCACCCAGCTCAACCTGGGCTGGCTGACGCAGGACCGGCGCAATGGCCAGGGCGATGCGCGGGGCGAGGGCGCTGAATTGCGTACCGACGAGCAGTTGGCGATGCGGGCGGGCAAGGGCATGCTGATTTCCGCCTGGAAGCGCCTGAACGGCGATGGCGGCCACATGGCGCGCAGCGAATATCTGGGCTTGATGGAAAACTGCCTGGAATTGTTTCGCTCGCTTGGCAGCTATGCGGCGACGCATCAGGCACTGGAACAGGAAGACCACGCGCAGCAGGAGCTGCAGCACAGCTTGAAAGGCTGGGAAGGCGGCAGCAATACGGCGCCCCGTGCCGAGCTGGGTGGGGCGGCGGCGATAGCCGTCACGGCGCCCGCCGGCATCAGCTTTGCCAGTTCGACGGCTATCGTCAGCTACGCCGCCGGCAGCATCGATACCGTGGCGCAGCAGCACCTGCAGGCGGTGGCTGGCCAGCGCTACAGTGTGAATGCGGGCAAGGGTATCTCGCTGTTTTCCCACGCGGACGGCATCCGCGCCATCGCCCACCATGGCAAGTTCCTGCTGCAAAGCCAGCATGACGACATGGAAATCAATGCGGCGAAAAACCTGAAGCTGACGGCCAGCGAAGGCAAGGTGATTGGCATGGCCGATGAAATCGTTTTGATTTCCAAGCACGGCGCTTTCATCCGCATCGCCGACGGCATCAGCTTTGGCAGCAAGTCGCCGCTGCAGTTCAATGCGCCCAACTTTGTCTTCAACGACCCGCAAAGCATGGCAGTGCAATTGCCAAGCTTTGCCGAAGGCAAGGCCGATCAGCAATTCATTTTTCAGTACGCGGGCGACGACAGTGCCGTCGATGGCGTACCGCCAGCACCGCAGCTGGCGCCGCAGGCGCACTTTGCCGTGAAGCTGGGCGATGGTTCGGCGGCCGATGGGCGCAGCGATGGGAGCGGCAAGACGGACGTGCTGGAGCGCGCGGCAATGCACCTGGCCGCCATCGAAGTATTCAACAACAAGGATTGATGAGGCCAGGAGAGTGCGATGGGCAGCTACCCGAAAGTACCGTACGTCGTGGGTGAGGACGTGGCGATCCTGCATTGCGAACGCAGCGTGTGCAAAAAGGTCAAGATACGCCGCAACCTGCCGGGCAATATTATCGTCATTCACGGCGTCAACGATGTGGGCGTCAGCTACAAGGCGGTGGAACATGGCTTGTGCGAAGGCTTGACGCAAAGGTTGGGGCGCGGCTTTACGCCCGCGTCTTACCGCATGCCTGTGGCGGCGGACAAGGACAAGCTGGAAGACGATCCCGACGCCGTATTCTTCAAGCGCACGATAGACAAGGACACCGATAGCCCAGTGATTCCGTTTTACTGGGGCTACCGTGAAGTTGAAGGTAAGACGAGTTCCGTCAACGGCCAGTTTGTCGACCGTTACGGTAACCGCCTCGACAAGGACCTGTCCAAGGAAGGCGGGCCGTTCGGCAATGCCACCAGTAATTTGCCCGATATGTGGCGTCCGGGAATCTATGCGCCAGCCGATCCCATGGGGGATGCCTTGCGGCCACTGAGGACGGCGCCTGGACGCATGTACATGGTGCTGGCGGCCCAGCGGCTGGCCGCGCTCATTGCCATGATTCGCGATTACGATGCGGATGATACCGTCAGCATCGTTGCGCATAGCCAGGGTTGCCTGCTGTCGCTGCTGGCGCAAGCCATGTTGATGGAGAAGGGACTGGCGCCAGCCGATAATTTGATACTCACGCATCCGCCGTACAGCCTGGTGGACAGCCTGCCTCTGTTGATGCGAGGCGCTGCCTGGTTCGATGGCGGTGAGGATGCGGCGATGAAGCCCTATTACCATTTGCTCAGTGGTGCGCAGACGCTGGGTGCGCGTCTGAAGACCTTGGTGAATATAGTTGCCGGGGTGGCGAAGGGTAACGGTCAGCCCTGCATGCCGCCGTTTGCCGACCTGAAGAAAGACGAACATCGCGGCATGGTCGGCGGCCGCTGGCAGAGTGCAGAGGACTGCGACAATCGCCGCAAGGTCTATCTGTATTTTTGCCCTGAAGATATGACGGTGGCGCTGGATAATATCCAGGGCATAGGATGGGATGGCGTGCCCGATTATGCCTCGGGAAGTGAACTCATAGAAGAAGAGGAGACATCCAGTCTTGATGGGTACAGTATCTCCTCCGGACATACCAAGATGGTGGAGCGCAAGCAGGTACGCGGCGCGCTGGCGGAACTGGGCGGCAGGTTTTATCAGCGGGTATTCAGCAACAAGACCAGACTGGATCCGGCTACGGGAAAGACCACGGTGTCGTTGGTTGGAAAACCGCCGCCTTTTGATTTTCCACTAAGGCTCGCGACAGAAAGCGAACAGTCCCATGTGGAGGTTTCCTTGCGTAATCATCGTGCGCTACACAAGGCGGTGGCGTGGCCTGTCAATACCAGGTTGAGCAAGGTGGAACAGCGCAATGGCGTACGCACCATCACTGGCGAAGCGTTGAAACAACCGGTACCGGCCGACTTGCGTGGCACCTCGCAAATTGATCCCGCCAATATTCCCACAACGTCCATGATGCGAAACCGTAAACCTGAAGATCAGGGACCTGTGGAAGAAGTCGATCCCTGCGATGCGTCGGTAGCACCGACCAGCGGAAGCGGCATGCAGATACGCAGCGAATATCGTCCTGACCCGGGAGGTTATCAAAAGTTTCCCGAAAGGGAAGAATATCTCAGTCAACGAGAGTTGGCATTGATGACGGCAAGCTACAACAAGGAAAAAGGACTGCATGTGAAAGACAAGCGGGATCAACGCGAAGTTGTTTCCGCGAAACGCTACCCAGACAGCAAGGTCGTGGCACAGATTCAGGAAAGCCCGAATGAGTCACGCTTGCGCTGGCAACGTGAGGTGAGTCCAAGATCTTTCCATAGTTCCATCATCGGCAGCGCGAAGAATCACAGCCAGGTGACGGCGTATGACGTGGCCATAGGCAGTGGCAAGGCGTCGTCAGATCCGCAGTTTTATGCGTATTTGTGTGCGGTGGCGGATTGGCGAGTGAAGATTCTGAAGAAAGGTGAGCAACCGAGAGACGGAATACTATTAACGCATCGATTTCGTGCTTTGTATTCTTCTTATCTGGATGTTGAGCCAGCATGGCGGCAAGCAATTATTGAAGGGAATATTGGCTATTACAACAGCGGAAGTTTGCCTGCAGGACTTCCATTACTGTCGGGCGCTTTATGGAAGATTGTCGTATCGCAAACAAAAAATATGAAAATAGTGGCCGAAAAAAAGATAAGTAGCGTGTCCAAGACGCATCGATAACAGATGATTTGAACTGACTGTGCTTCCTTCGGAATTGCTGACTCAAAAGGTGAGAACTATGATGATGCTTCGTTGGTTGGGGATATCGATAGTTGTTGTAATTGTATTTGCTGGCTGGTTATGGCTAGGCGCCGCATCTAAGAGTCAGGCACGTGAAATTGCGTCACAGTTGCAGGCGCAACAGAAAAAGCTGCCTTTGGAACTAGGACGAGAGTATGTGCTGGAAGTGATCGGATTTGGCGTGACGTTGGATAAATATCGGCAAGGTAAATTGTGGGAAACCTTACAAAAAGGAAGTGCTTATACCAGCATACGTGAGCAGGATCCGACGAAGTATCCGTGGAAAGGGATGGATAAGGATGGGCAAGGGGGAGGCCGAGCCTGCGACGCATTGGAAAACGGCGTTAATTTCACGCCCATGTATTGGGGCTTGCCATCGTTTTATGCTGGTTCTCCCATTCTTGATCCTGATGAGCAGCCCAGTTTGTACGAGCCGATGGCCGGACTGGTAGCAGGTGCATCGACAATTGGTCTGCCGGCACATTTATTTTCCATAGGTCCTTGGAAACTGGATGAGAGACCGGATCGCTTGTTGATTGAAGTCTTTGAATTTTTCGACCAACATCCAGAGCTGCCTTATGTTGTTGTACATTCCGAAGATAGTTTGGGTACGCGCGATGGAGGTCGCAAGCCGGGTGATGCAATGAAACTAAAGGATGGCTATTACGTCCCCGAGATGCCCGATACCACCGCCGTGTTTGTGTTGGCGCGCCGCGAAAGAATAGATCCTTTGCGTCCTTACGTATGGGAGGATCCCGAGAATAAGTTTGTACAGGGGCAATTCAAGGCCATGTATTACGATTTGAAGAGTTCATTGGCCAGGCCAGTCAAATCAATATGGTCCAGTTTTAGCATGTCTCGTCAACCCACCGTCGCCGAATGGCTCGCCGCTGCCGCCGCCTTCGCCCAGAGGCCCGATATCCGCGGCGTGGGCTTGCATACTTTCGACAAACTCAACCCTTGGGAAAATCGTCCCCCGCGTGACTGGAAACCGACGCCGTGGTTTCCCATTCCGTGGAACCGGGAACAGATGGAAACCTTTGACCGTTTGCCCTCGTTCGGTTTCGTGCATCGGCCCGTGTTTGTCCAATTTGCGGATGAAGAGGGCAAGCCCGTCACGCGGCGTGACCAGCGCCAGAAGATGTTCAATGCGGGCTGGCAGCAGGCGCTGCAGACCTTGCCGGAAGCGGAGCGCGGCAAGGGGGCTGCGCGCGTCGTGGCAGGGACGGGAAACCAGCCTGAGCAGTTGCTGATGTTGGAAAGCATGCTGCACGATTACGCGTCACAGGGCGGACCGGAAATTGACAGCAGCAAGAGCGCGCAGTTCATCAATACCGATCATCGCCTGGGCAATACCGGTGCGGCGACCTGGTTCATGCAGATGGCCATTGGCGTGATGGGCAGCTATCGCGATGGCGGCGCCAGTGCGGCGATCAATCTGCGCGACAATAATGAAGCGAGCATCATCTTCATCACGCCGCCATCGGACGCCAAACGCCGGCAGCAGGATGCCAATGGCGATATCTTCCGCAGCCGCGTCACACCTGCCGTCGATCCGGCCAATTACGCGGCGCCATCGGTGGAAGCCATCCTGGAAAGCCAGGCGGGACAATAATTCGGGAGGCTGTATGCGCAAAGTCATCCGTTTGGGCGACGCCACGTCGCATGGCGGCAAGGTGCTCAGTTGTGCCGCCACGCATTTTACGGTCAACGGGATTCCTGTCGCCTGCGTCGGGGATTTGTGCAGCTGCCCCATCAAGGGACATCAGGGCTGCAAGATTGCCAGCGGCTCGTCCCGGCACAGCATCAACGGCATTGCCATCGCCATCGAAGGCGATACCACCACCTGTGGCGCCAAGTTGCTTGCTGGCGGCGCCACCTTGCGCACCTCCTGACGCCGCGTTCGCCTGCCATTTCCCGGTAACTATATAATCTGCGCTTGGGCGATACCCGCCCTGGACTCAGATTGAAGGAATGCCATGCCAGGTTATTTCGTGCGCCCCTTGGCGCTGTGTGTAGTGTCGGCCATGTGCCTCCCTGCCAGTGCCGCCGAGGCGGTGGCGGTGGATGCGCAGCAGCGCGCGTCCTTGCTGGAATTTTATGCGCAGCAATATCCGGGCGAGCCGGCTGCACGCACCGTGTTCGAGAGCGTGCCCGTGGTCGGTGGCCGTGGCAGCGAAGTGGTGGGCAGCGTGGAAACGTCGCCGTATCGTGGACATGGCGCGCTGTGCCGTACGCAGCGAACCAAGTTCGTGCTGCACGGCGAGGGCAAGCAGGCGCGCTGGCAGGAGGCGGGCATGGAGTATTACGCCTGGCTCGACCGTGGCACCTGCCGTGCGGTGGCCGAACCCATGCGCATGCTGCAGCGCGTTCCCGATGCGGAACTGGAAGGCGTGTTGCTGTATCAGAAGCCGCTGCTGGAGCGGGCGCGATTATTGATGGCGGGTAACACGGCCTGTGCCCCGTTGCGGGCGCTGAAGTTTACGCTGGCGGCCGTCGACGTGGGCGCCGCCGCACCGCGTGCCGAAGAGCGCTATGCGCTGGTATTCAAGAGCGACCGCGACAGCTACGCCCGCGTCTGGCTGCGCAAGAGCGGTGCCCAGTATGACGCGTGGAATGTGACTTGCCCGCCAGTACTGTAGACTGCTCGCCCTTTGCCCGATTTCACTTTTTGACTGTTGCAACCATGAACGAAAACTCCACTTCCGCCCGCAGTTGGGGCACCATCGTCACGCATAGCGACGAGATGGCCATCATCTACCGCTATGTCGACGCCTTCCATGACGACTGGGACCTGTCGTCGCAGCCGGACCGCATCATCATCGCCTGGCGCTACGAGGACGAGACGGGCATGCCCGCACCGAACGAGCGCGAGCACATGGAAGAGCTGGAAGCTGCGCTGGCACCCGTGGTGGAAGAGGGTGGCTTCGCCACCCTGGCCCTCGTATCGACGGGTGAAAATCTGCGCGAATGGATTTACTACACGCAGTCGGGCGAAGAATTCTTCAATCGCCTGAACACGGCGCTGGCGCCGCGTCCAAAGTTCCCGATTGAAATCCGCAGCGCGGCTGACCCCGCCTGGTCCACATACGCGGGTTTCATGGCTGCGTTGCCGAAGTAATCAGGCCAACGCGGCCGTCACGATGTGCGTGGCGGCCGTGATGATGTCCTGATTTGTGTCCGCTTTTTTCTGTTCGCGCGTGTAGTACACGGCGATCACCAGCGGCGCGCCGCTGGCCGGGTAGGCCACGCCGATATCGTTGACGCTGCCATACGCGCCCGAGCCTGTCTTGTCGGCCACCTGCCAGCCGGCCGGTACGCCGGCGCGGATGCGTTTGTCGCCCGTCGTGTTGCCGCGCATCCAGGCGTCCAGTTGCTGGCGCTGCGGCGCTGGCAAGCTATTTCCCAATAACAATTGCTGCAAGCTGTGCGCCATCGACGCGGGGCTGGCCGTGTCGCGCACTTCGCCGGGGATGGCGCTATTCAATTCCGTTTCCCAGCGTTCCAGTTGGAACACCGTATTGCCGATGCTGCGCGCATAGGCCGTCACGGCTTGCGGCCCGCCTAATAATGTCATCAAGAAATTGGCCGCGCTATTGTCGCTGTACTGCAAGGTGGCGGCGCACAGATCGGCCACGGTCATGCCGTCGGCCAGATGCTTCTCCGTGATGGGCGAATAGGTGACCAGGTCTTTTTTCTCGTAACGCACGTGCTGGTCCAGCAAGCCCGGCTGGCTGACGCTGCGGGCCAGCACGGCGGCCGCCAGCATCGCCTTGAAGGTGCTGGCCAGGGGAAAGCGTTCGTCTGCGCGATAGGCAACGCGCAGGTCGCTGCCCTGGCGCCAGGCGGCAACGCCGAGGCGTCCGCCTGCGGCTTTTTCCAGCGCGGCCAGTTGTGTCTGTGCTGCGGCGATGCTGGTGGCGGGCGCGGCAAACAGCAGCGGTGCCGGGCACAGCAGGGCGGCGCCGCCGGCCAGCAGGAGGTTGCGGCGGACGTGGTTCAGGGATTCAGTCATGGTTTGTAGGAGTGTTGGGAGTGGGAAGGGCGGCCAGCAGTTCGCCGATGGCGAGCAGGTTGGCCGGTTTGGTCAAATGGTGGTCGAAGCCGGCCGCGCTCGATTGACTGCGGTCATTTTCGGCGCCCCAGCCCGTCAATGCCACGAGCACGACGTTGGCGCCGGCCGGTATCCGGCGCAGCGCGCGCGCCACTTCATAGCCGCTCATGCCGGGCAGGCCGATATCGAGGAATATAACGTCTGGCAAGAATTGCGGCACCAAGGCCAGGGCTTGCGCTCCATCGTGGGCCACTTGCGCGGCATGGCCCATCATGTCGAGCACGGCGGCGAGGGTATCGGCCGCATCGACATTGTCATCGACCACCAGCACGCGGAAGTGCGGGCCGCTGGTGGTGTTGGCAGGCGCAGCCAGTACGGCAGGCGCCTTCGCTTCCTCCTCCAGCAGTGGCAGGCGCACGCTGAAGGTGCTGCCCAGGCCGGCGCCTGGACTGGCCGCCGTGGCGCTGCCGCCATGCAACTCGGCCAGGCGCCGCACCAGCGACAGGCCGATGCCCAGCCCGCCCTGCGCGCGACCCATGTTCTGTCCCACCTGCGTAAACATGTCGAAGACGGTAGCCAGCGATTCGGCGGGAATGCCCACGCCGCTGTCTTTGACTTCAATCAATGCCTCGTTGTCATCGCGTAAGGCGCGCAAGCTGATGTGGCCGCCGGCGGGCGTGTACTTGGCGGCATTGTTGAGCAAATTGCCCAGCACTTGCGCCAGGCGCGTGGGGTCGGCCTCAAGCGGCAGCGCCTCTTCAGCAAGTTGCACCTGCAACTGGTGGCGGCCCGCTTCGATCAGCGGCATGCTCGTTTCCACGGCGCCCGCGATGATGGTTTTCAAGTCCGCGCGTTCCAGCTTGAGTTCGATCTGGCCCCGCGTGATGCGTGCCACATCCAGCAAATCATTGACCAGATGCACCATCTGATTGACTTGCCGCTCCATCACGTCGCGCACGCGCGCCACGGTGGCGGGCTTGTCGGCGGCCAGGCGCATGATTTGCAAGCCGTTGCGGATGGGCGCCAGCGGGTTGCGCAGTTCGTGCGCCAGGGTGGCCAGGAATTCCGTCTTGCGACGGTCCATTTCGGACAGGTTGTCGGCCAGCTGGCGCAATTGCTGCTCAGAACGCTTGCGCTCGCTGATGTCGCTGAACAATACCGTCAACAGGCGGCTGCCGGGGCCGCCCAGGCGCGCGGCGAAGACCTCGAACCAGCGCTCCATGGCCACGGCTTCGTTTTCGTAGCGCACGGGTTCGCCAGTCTTGACGACCTGGTCGTACAGGTCGAACCAGTGCTGGTCGTGGTCGGGCACGAAGCTGCGGATGGTCTTGCCGATGGCATTGACCAGCCCCGACTGCTTGACGAAGGCGGCGTTGCCCTCCAGGTAGCGGAAATCGATGGGGCGGCCTTGCTCGTCGTACAGCATTTCGATGACGCAAAAGGCCTGGTCCATCAGCTCGATCAAGGTGCGGTAGCGTTCCTCGCTGCGGCGCAGCGCATCTTCCACCTGTTTCTGGCGCGTGATGTCGAGCAGGACGCCTGGCAATTGCAGGGGTGTGCCATCGGGCGCGTATTCGGCACGGCCCCGCGCGATGACCGAGCGGTATTGGCCGTCGCCGTCGCCGACGCGGTAACTGGCCTCGAACGGCGTGTGTGCGTGCAATGCCTGGGTAATCTGCGCGCTGACTTGCTCGCGGTCATCTGGATGGATGAGGTCCAGGTAGCGCGCCAGCGGCGCCGCCGTGGCAGCATCGGCATTGACGGGGAACAAGCGCGCCATATTGCTGTCGGCCGTGACCCGGTCGGCAACGATATCCCAGTTCCAGGTGGCCACTTCGCCGGCCGCCAGGGTCAGGCGCAGGGTTTCCTCGTTCTGTTTGCTGGTCGTCAGGTCGAGCGAGATGCCGGACAGGGCGATCACGTTGCCGGCGCCATCGCTGGCGCAGGTGCCGCGCATGTGCGCCCAGTGCAGTGAACCATCGGGCCAGCGCACGCGGATGTCGATTTCGAAATCGCTGGCGCTGGCGATGGCGGCGTGCACCACCGTCTGCCAGTGCTGCAGGTCGCCGTCGAGCATGGCGCCCGTCAGTTGCGCGTAATCGATGTGGCTGTCCGGCGGCAAGCCCAGATTGGCCTTGAAGGCATCGGAGCCGGTCATGCTGCCGCTGCCCAGGTCGATCTCCCACGTACCCATGCGGCCGCCCTGCATGGCCAGGCGCAGCCGCTGTTCCGTCTGCCGTTGCTGCGTCACGTCGCAATGCGAGCCCAGCCATTCAACGATGCTGCCGTCGGGCGCCAGCACGGGCAGCATGCGCACGAGCATGTTGCGGTAGGTGCCGCTGACGTGGCGCAGCCGGTATTCCGCTTCGAACACGCTGGTCAGGTGCGATGGCATGACGTACGGCAAGTTGCGGTCGTCCGGATGCAGGGCATTGACCCAGCCGCGGCCCAGCAGTTCAGCCTCGGTCTGGCCTGTGAAGGCGCGCCAGGATGGCTGGTCTGCGTCGAACTGGCCGAAGGTTTTCGTGCTCCAGACGATGTCGCAATGGGCGCTCAGCAGTAAATGCGCCGCCTGGGCAGCGACGGTGGAGGACGGGACGGCGTTGCTGGGCTGGCTGGGTTCTGGCATGGAGGTTATGGACAATGGTGCAGGGGGCCCCGCCGCACCGGAATGGGGCGGCCTGGCAACTCAATTCTGGCGATATTACAACTATTTATACGCTCTGGGCTGTCTTGCAGGACGCCGTTTCCACTTTCTCAGGGTTGGCGAAAAAATCGCGCCAGGCGGCAAGTGATCGGGGGAAATAGCAAGGAAATAGGAAGACAAGGGCGCTATTGTGGCTGAATAACCACTAGTCAGCGCATTATGTTGATGAATGAATATTTTACATAACAATATTCTTGCAGCGCATAAGGCGCTTGAATTAAATTGGCGCCTTACTCAAAAGTTGGTGTTCATCAGACATCCCAGAGATGCGGCCAGACCGCTGTCGGCTTGGACGACAGCCAGGGCAGAGCCAGTGACGCCATGGGCGGAGAAACATCCGCTCGCGCTGCTGCACCGTGATGGTGCAGACGATCATCCAGCGCCGTACATAACCCGGAGACAGGTTTCGCAATTCTTTTTTAAACTTCTGGGAAACAACATGATCAAGATGTCCAAGATGCACAAGCGTTTGTGCGCCAAAAGCGCTGCTATGCTGGCACTGTCCGCTGCCTTGCCTATCGGCTCGGCTTATGCTGATGAAGTCGCTGCTGATACGACCCCTGCCGCCAGCCAGCTGGAAACCGTGACCGTGACGGCGCAGCGCCGCAAGGAAAATATCCGCGACGTGCCCGTCTCCGTGTCGCTGCTGCGCGACGAGAAGCTCGACGTGCTGGTGTCCAGCGGACAAGACATTCGCGTGCTGGCCGGCAAAGTGCCGAGCCTGAACGTGGAATCGTCGAATGGCCGCACCTTCCCCCGCTTCTACATCCGCGGCTACGGCAATACCGACTTCAACATTTTTGCATCGCAACCTGTTTCCCTGATTTACGACGATGTCGTGCAAGAAAATCCGATCCTCAAGGGCTATCCGATTTTCGACGTGGCTGGCGTGGAAGTGTTGCGCGGCCCGCAAGGCACCTTGTTCGGCCGCAATACGCCTGCCGGCGTGGTCAAGTTCGAATCCGTCAAGCCGAACCTGGACAAGGTTGAAGGCTATTACAACGTTTCCGCCGCCACGCACAACACGACCAACTTCGACGGCGCCGTCAACGTGCCGCTGAGCAAAGAATGGGCGCTGCGCTTCTCGACCCTGCGCCAGCACCGCGACGATTACGTCGACAACACCTTTACGGGCCAGAAAAACGCGCTGGACGGCTACAACGAACACGCCGAGCGCGTGCAACTGCTGTACGCACCGAACACCACCTTCAATGCCCTGTTCAATGTGCACCAGCGCAACACCACGGGCAGCGCGCGCGTCTTCTACGCCAACATGATCAAGCAGGGCACGAACGACATCGTCGACGGTTTCGACCCGAACAAGTCGTTCACGAATGCGCCGAACTTCCAGCGCCTGCGCACCAACGGCGCCAGCGCCCGCCTGAGCTGGGACCTGGACGGTATTAAACTGTACTCGATCACCGGCTTTGAACAGGTCGGCAATTACGTGTCGCATGGCGATATCGACGGCGGCACGCCGACGGGCCCAGGCTTCATTCCTTTCCAGGTTGAAACGGCTGGCGGCATCACCAGCGTGAAACAATACTCGCAAGAATTCCGCGCCGAATCGAAGAATGCCGGTCCCCTCAACTGGCAGGCAGGCGTGTACTACTTCAACGAAGATGCCAACGGTTTCACCGACAACTTCAATACCGACACGCATGTGCTGACCACGCACCTGGCCAGCCGCCAGAAGAACTCGGCCTGGGCAACGTTTGGTTCCGTCAACTACGCCGTCAGCGATGACTTCATGCTGCGCGCCGGCTTGCGCTACACCAAGGACAAGAAGGATTTCAACACGGTGGAAGCGACCAGCATCGTGCAGGTCAACCCGACCAGCGCCGATGTCAGCAAAGCCAAGGTCAACTGGGACTTGAGCGGTACCTATAAATACAACAAGGACGTGAACTTCTACGGCCGTGTCGCTACCGGTTTCCGCGCGCCAAGTATCGCCCCGGCCAGCACCAGCGTGCCTGTCACCGTGGCCGATGCTGAAACGATCACCTCGTTCGAAGCGGGCATCAAGGCCGACCTGTTCGAGCGCCGCGCCCGCGTTGCCTTCAGCCTGTATAACTACCAGGTGAAGAACCAGCAATTGACGGTCGTTGGCGGCACCTCGAACGTGACGCGCCTGATCAATGCAGCCAAGACGAATGGCCGTGGCGCCGAGCTGGAACTGGAAGGTTTTGTCACGCCTAGCCTGAAGATGTCCCTGGGCGGCAGCTACAACTTCACGGAAATCAAGGACCCGAGCCTGTCGATCGCCACCTGCGCCCAAACGCGTTGCACCGTGACCGATTCGCTGACCACCGGCAACCGTGCCATCATCGACGGCAATCCATTGCCGCAAGCGCCGAAGTGGACGATCACCGCCACGGGCCGTTATTCGATCCCGATGGAAAACGGCGAATTCTTCGTCTTCACGGACTGGGCATACCGCAGCAAGATCAACTTCTTCCTGTATGAAGCAACCGAGTTCACCGGCAAGCCGATGGTCGAAGGCGGCTTGCGCGTAGGCTACACCTGGGATGCCGGCAAGTATGAAGTGGCCGCT
Source organism: Janthinobacterium sp. PLB04 (assembly GCF_021165895.1). Classification (NCBI taxonomy): domain Bacteria; kingdom Pseudomonadati; phylum Pseudomonadota; class Betaproteobacteria; order Burkholderiales; family Oxalobacteraceae; genus Janthinobacterium; species Janthinobacterium sp. PLB04. The sequence continues at coordinate 1,630,469 of NZ_CP088968.1, forward strand.
TTTGGCCGCAACATCACCGACACCCAGCGTATCACGGGCGCCATCGACTTCAACAACCGCACGGGCTTCATCAATGAGCCACGTCAGTTTGGGGTGCAATTTAAAGGCAACTTCTAATTGCCAGACTTCAGGCGCCGGCCATGTGCTGGCGCCTGCATTGCAACCCGCCCGGTTCGCCGCGGCGGGTTTTTTTTATGGGTGCTCGGGAAGTTGCGCCAGCCGCTGTGCCCAGGCGGGAATGGCTTGCTGCCAGAAATCTTCCACCTTGTCGGCGCGCACGTCGAGTCCCAGGAAGCGGGCCGCAGGCTGCAGCGCCGACGCCAGAAGGTCTGCAGCATTGCTTGCCGTATCGAAGGCGAGGGCGCCCGTCTGCTTGGACAGTTTTTCGCCGCTGTCGTTCGTGACGACGGGCACGTGCAGGAAGCCGGGATGCGGCAAGCCCAGCACGTCCTGCAGATACAGTTGGCGCGGCGTGGAATCGAGCAAGTCCGCGCCGCGCACCACCTGCGTGATGCCCTGCGCACCATCGTCGACCACCACTGCCAGCTGATACGCCCAGTAGCCATCGCCGCGCAGCACGATGAAGTCGCCCACTTCACCGGCCAGATCCTGCCGCTGCGGACCCGCCCAGCGGTCGGCAAACGCGTACACCGCATCGGCCCCCTTCGGTACCCGCAGCCGCAAGGCCCGCGCCGCCTTGCCCGGTGCCAGTCCATGACGGCAGGTGCCCGGATACACGGCGGCCCCATTTTTTGGCGCTCCCGCTTGCAAGTTCGAATCCTGGATCTCCTTGCGCGAACAGCCGCACGCATACAGGAGGCCATCATCCTGCAACTGCTTCAGCGCCGCCTCGTACAGCGGCAAGCGCTTGCTCTGCCACGTCGCCTCGCCATCCCAATACATGCCGCAGCGCTGCAGGCTGGCCAGGATGCCGAGATAGGCACCTTCGACATTGCGGTCATAGTCCAGATCCTCGATGCGCAGCAGCCACGTGCCCCGATGCACCTTGGCGTCGAGGTAACTGGCCATGGCGGCAACGAGCGAGCCCATGTGCAGAGGGCCGGAGGGGGAGGGGGCGAAGCGGCCGATGTAGGGGGCGGTGGACAGGAGCATACGGATGAAGGTTGTTGACGGTAGTGATACGTGCTGGTGTTGCTATGAGCCATGACTCATCTATAGCAGGCAGCGCTAAGTATCGTTCAGAGTGATATTCAAGTCAAACTAATGCCCTGATTCATATGTGGCTAGGGATCGTTGGCCGACTGTAGCAATAGCAAACACATGCGTTTTGCGCGGCCGCAAGGATCAATCGTTGAATGAGGGCATCAATTGCATCTCGTAATGTTTGTCATCGCGGTGGCACGGCGTTGCCGCACTGCCGAGGAAACTGTTGCAGCCCAGGCCGCCTTGTGGCGAGGTGGTCAATGCCGTCCCCCGCACATCGCTGGCGCGCAGCACCAGCACGATGTCGTAGCGCACGAGCGGCTGGCCGAACAGCATCAGCATGTGCCGCAACGCGTGGCTACCAGGGGCGCGCGGCAGGAAGCTGGCGTGCTGCTGCGCCGTGAGCGGACCGAGGCGCAGGCGTACGGCCAGGTCGGGGCGGCGGCAGCGTTCGCCGACGAGGGCGCGCTGGCCCAGCATGGCATTTTCCATGCCCAGCGCCGTTTGTTCGCGCGGTGCCAGCATGTCCATGGCGCCCGTCGCCTCGTCGATATGGCAAGGCACGCCGAAGTGGTCGCCGAGGATGCGCGCCATGACGATGGATGAGATGTTGTGCTGCTGTAGCAAGCCGCTGTACAAGCCGGCCGCTGCCACGTCCTGGCCCTGGTCCTGGCCCGGTTGGCATGCGGCCAGGGCCAGCAGGCGCGACAGGAAGTCCCCGCTGTGGCCGGCCTGCTCGATGCGGTATTTTCGCCAGGCCTGGTAAAACAGGGCCACGGTGCGGCTGGAAAACAGGTCGAGGAAAGCGCGCGGGCTATTCTCGCGTTCGCTATGCTGGTGCGCGGCAATGCGCTCCGAATAGTGGCTGGGCAAGCTGCCTTGGCAGCCCAGGAGGCCCATGAAGGTGGGCGTGAGGTGGATGTGCTGGCCGTGACCGGACAGCAGCGCTTGCAGCAGGGCATCCGCATCGCCGATGCTGTTTGCCGTGAGCGTTTCGACCTGGCTGGCGGGAAAACGCAGCGAGACGCTGTTGTCGAAGCGTATGTGCTTTGCCAGCGCCGTGTGCTCATCGATGCCGTGTTCGGCCAGCCACGCCAGCAGCAGGCGCAGTGCCTGGAAGCACTCGAAGCGCTGCGGCGCATCGAGCAATTGCTGGATCACGCTGGCGTGGCGTCGGCGCTGCGTTCTGGGCATCGTAGGAGTTCCTCGCCGCTGCGATGAGACAGCAGCGTCAGTTGGCTAAAGCAGTTGAGCTGGCTGTTCAGGGCGAAATAGCGTTGCAGCACCTGGGCAAAAATATAGATGCTGCTGCCGACGAAGGCTTGCTCGTCGATGCCCAGGCGGATGGCGATGCCGGGCATCAGGGTGGGAAACGGGAGCGTTGGCATCCACGCGCGCGTGCTGCCGTGCTCGAGCGTGACGATGCCCTGGATCAGGCGTTGCGTGGCGGGCGAGCGGGGCAGGTCGTACAGACTCAGCATTTTCTGGAATTCACCCAGGCCCGCCTGCGTCAGGCTCGAGTAATTGAGCGACAGGTGCGCGATCAGGCGCCAGTGCGTGTCCGCCAGGAAACGCATGCTGGGTGACGGTTTGCGCAGGAAGCGCGCGGGGATGCCGTCGGGTACGTCTTCGGCCAGCAGGTCGCCGCCGGGCAAGCCGTAGTGCAACTGCACGGGCAAGTCGCGGTTGCTGCACAGCAGTTGCGTCGATACGGTGGCGCAGGCCGCGCTGCTTGGTGAAAACTGCGGGTCGATCAGGCTCAGGCGCATTTCGTGACCGGGACTGATGGCGGCCACGGTTTCGTCGCGGCGCGCCAGCCAGTACTGTCCATGCTCCTGACCACGCTCCTGGCCATAGTCGGCCTGGGCGCCTTGCAGCGAGGCATACAACGGCAGGAAGCTGCTCAGGCGCTCGCCGGTCTCGTCCTTGCGCACTACGGTGACGGCTTCGATGCTGTGGATGTCATAGGCAAACGCATGCGTGGCATCGGCCGCCAGCGCATAGTCGGGTTCGGTATGCGTGAGGCGGATCGGCACGCCGGATTTGGCAAACAGGTTGACGACGGGCGTGCAGCCCAGCAAGAGGTTGTCGCGGCTGACGCCGGACAAGAGCCGCGCTTCGTGGCTGTCGCTGCGCACGCCCTTGAGGGGCAGGTGCAAGGTGAACTGGCGGCACTGTTTCGGCAGCAAGGGCGTCAGCAGTGACCATCCGATATCGATGAAGTGAAATTTTTCCGGAAACGCAAAGTACTCGGTCAGCAGGCGCAGGGCCGGGTGCGAGCGGGCGGAAATGGGGATCAGCGCATCGTCTTCCGCATAGCCGGCCGGCGCTAGCGGCGTGCCATCGACGGCTTGCCACGGGCTGTGTTCGTCCAGCGCCACGTATGCGCCCGCGCCGCGCAGGAACAGGGCGTCGAGCAAGGCCGCGCGCACGGATGGTTCTCCATCGGCAAACAGGCGCAGCCTGGCGATACCCGGCTGATCCAGATGATAGTTGTCGCTGCTGCTGGTGAACTGAATGCTGAGCAAGGCGCTGGCGCCGGCGGGCAGGCGCAGGCCGGGCGGCGCGTCGATGACAGGTGAGAAATGCAGGCGAGAAATGGCCAGCGGCACCAGGGTCACGTCATAGGCGCTCGTAAATTTGCAAGCCACGCCCTGCACCGGCTGCGAGCGCAGCACCGTGCCGCGCGCCACATGCGCCACCTGGTCCAGCTGGCCGCCGCCCGGCGCTTCGTCGGCGGCGATGCGCACGATGGAGCACGAAGGAAACGGCCGCAGGTAGTGCGGGTACAAGGTGTCGAGCAGGGAATGGGTAAATTGCGGATAGGCGTCGTCGAGGCGCTTGGCGACCCTGGCCGTGAGCAGGGCGACGGACTGGATCAGGCGTTCGACATGCGGGTCTTCGCAGGTTTCTCCGGCGATCAGCAGGCGCCCGGCCGCCTTCGGGTAGCGGCTGGAAAACTCGCGCGTGTACTGGCGGAACAGGCCCAGCTCGCGCTCGTAATATGGCAGTAGTTGTTCCACGGTCGCGCTCTCCGCCAGTGGGAAAGCTTCATGCTGGCATCAGGCGCGATCGTGGGTGTTGATGCGTAACAATGAATTTTAGAAATGGTACTCCGCGCGTATCATCGGCGTCTTTGCCGTCTGGCCCACATTGCCCGTGGTGGCGGGCGAATTGCCGAACTTGTTCTTCCAGTACTGGTATTCCAGGCCCACGCGGAAGGTGTTCTTGGCGCTGCCCAAGGCCGCGCCTACGTCGTACATTACTTGCATGTCGATATTCGTTTCCACTGCCGTGTCGCGACCCACTTCATCCTTGCCTTTCGAGTCGATGAGGTTGAAGAAGCCTTCGAACGAGAACAGCGGCGACAGGGGGATGGCCCAGGCGCCCGTCAGCATGGCGTGCGTTTTATACGTGTAGCGGCCCGTCACCTGCGAGATGGGCGGGAAGGCGCCGCTGGGGGCGTTGCTTTCGCGCAGCAACAGCAGGCTGGTATTGAAGAAGCCGGGCACGTCCCACATCAGGGTGGGGCCGGCCACCAGCATGCGCTTGCGCGAGTTGTAGCCGACGTCATTTTTCGTGTTGACGTCGAAGCCCAGGGTGACGCCGACGCCGCGCACGGGGCCGAACTTGATGTCGCTGCCGCGCACCTTGCCGATGTCGATGGTGTTGCGGTAGACCAGGTACGCCTCCTGTGCGCCGGACGTTTTGCCCAGTGCGCCGGGGTCCTTGCTGTCGGACATGAGGAAATCGAGGTTGACGAAATTGCTGCCGTATTTGTAGCCGCTGGCGTGCGTGATGGCAAAGATGTTTTTCTTGATGTCGTCCGGATTGAACGGCTCGCGGTAATCATTGCCGGCGCGCCAGCTCAGCGCGGTATCGCTCCATTCGGCAGCCTGGGCGGTCGCGCCCACGCCGAGGGTGGTAGTGAGGCAGAGCAACAGACACGGTATGGTTTTTGGCACTTTCGGCTCCTGATGGCGGTGTGGGAAAACGGGAACTGGGGATGGCTGGACGCGTAGTCCGCATGTAGCGCTGCAATGGGATAACGCGCGCCGTTCAATCCATGATGCGAGCATCGCCGCGCCGGGCGATATGTCTTGTGTGCATACTTACTATCAGTTCCTGCATATAATCATCGCACCTTCTCGTCCTTGCGGGGCAAGGCGGACGCTGCAAAGCTGATAATTTTTTTCAAAATTGTATACAGGTGTTGTTTTTTTGTGGAAATAGAAATGCACGCCGCCGCGCCCGCCCCCCAAGCGCCGCGGATGCCGATACGATAGAGACTGAGTGTTGATTTTTTCCACCGATCGGCATCCCGCATACCACGCAGCGAGGCACGAAAAAAACAATGACGGCACGCCTGGAACTCATCGATATCAGCAAGCGCTATCCGGCCGTGGTGGCCAATGACGGCATCTGTCTCACCGTCGCGCCCGGACAGATTCATGCCGTGCTTGGCGAAAACGGCGCCGGCAAATCGACCTTGATGAAAATCATCTACGGCGCCGTGCAGCCCGATGGCGGCCGCATCCTGTGGAATGGCCGTGAAGTCGAGATCGCCAACCCGTCGGCCGCGCGGGCGCTGGGCATCGCCATGGTGTTCCAGCACTTTTCCCTGTTCGACACCTTGACGGTCACGGAAAACATCGCCCTCGGTTTGCCCGCGGGCACCAACATGGCGGAGCTGGCGCAGCGCATCGAAGCGACGGCGCGCCAGTATGGCCTGGACCTGGAGCCGCAGCGCCACGTGCACACGCTTTCCGTTGGCGAATGCCAGCGCGTGGAAATCGTGCGCGCACTGCTGGCCAAGCCGCAACTGCTGATCCTCGACGAACCGACTTCCGTGCTGACGCCGGGCGCCGTGGAAAAGCTGTTTACCACCTTGCGCCAGCTGGCCGCCGAAGGCTGTAGCATCCTGTACATCAGCCACAAGCTCGACGAGATCCGCGCCCTGTGCCACACGTGCACGGTGGTGCGCGCCGGCAAGAATGCGGGCGTGTGCGACCCCTCGCAAGAGTCGGCGGCCAGCCTGTCGCGCATGATGATCGGCGCCGAGCCGCCCGCCGTCACCCGCGTGGCGCGCACGCCCGGCGCGGCCATGTTGAGCGTCAAGAATTTGAACTTGCCCAAGAGCCATCCGTTCGCCACGCAGTTGACGGACATCAGCTTCGACGTGCGCGCGGGAGAGATCGTCGGCATCGCGGGCGTGTCCGGCAATGGCCAGCAGGAATTGCTCGCCGCCCTGTCGGGCGAGGACATGCGCGCAGCTGTCGGCAGCATCGTCCTGAACGGTACGCCGGCGGGACGCTTGCCGCCGGGACGCCGGCGCGCCCTGGGCTTCGGCTTCGTGCCGGAGGAAAGGCTGGGGCGGGGCGCCGTGCCCGACATGGCGCTGGCCGACAACGTGCTGCTGAGTTTGCAGACACCAGCCACCATCCGCCACGGCTTCGTGCGCCACAAGGTCATTGCGCAGCGGGCGGCCGCCATCATCGCGCGCTTTCAGGTGAAGGCGGGCGGGCCGCAGGCGCTGGCGCGCAGCCTGTCGGGCGGCAACTTGCAGAAATACATAGTCGGACGCGAAGTCATGCGCGAACCCACCGTGCTGGTGGTGGCGCAGCCGACCTGGGGCGTGGACGTGGGCGCGGCCGCGCAAATCCGCGCCGAATTGCTGGCCTTGCGCGACGCGGGCTGCGCGCTGCTGGTCGTGTCGGAGGAGCTCGATGAATTGTTCGACATCAGCGACCGCTTGCTGGTGATGGCGAAAGGAAAGATTTCTCCGTCGCTGGATGTGGGCGAGGCCAGCGTGAGCCTCGTGGGGCAATGGATGAGCGGGCTGTGGCCGCAGGAGGCAATCAATGGCTAAGTTCGCCTTGCGCCTGGAAGCCCGTCCTTCTCCGTCGCGGCTGATGTCGTGGCTGTCGCCCGTGCTGGCCGTGCTGCTTACCGTGCTGTGCGGCGCGCTGCTGTTTCTTGCGCTGGGACACGATCCGCTGGCGGGACTGGCCGTCTTCTTTGTGGAACCCTTGCGCGACGCACACGGCTGGTCCGAGCTGGGCATCAAGGTGGCGCCTTTGCTCCTGATCGCCGTCGGCCTGGCCATCTGCTTTCGCGCCAACATCTATAACATCGGCGCGGAAGGGCAGCTGACCCTGGGCGCCATCTGCGGCGGCGCGGCCGCCCTGTACCTGGACGACGGCGTAGGCAGTATTGCCATCATCGGCGTGTCCTTGCTGGCCGGCATGGCGGGCGGCATGGCGTGGGCGGGGCTGGTTGCCTGGCTGCGCGACCGCTACAACGCCAGCGAAATCCTCGTCTCGCTGATGCTGGTCTACATCGCCCAATTGCTGCTCAGCTATCTCGTGTATGGGGTGCTGCGCGACCCGGAAGGATTCAATTTCCCCCAGTCGAAACTGTTGTCGGACGGCTTGCTGTTGCCGATGCTGATCAGCGACACGCGCTTGCACGTGGGCATCGTGTTTGCCTTGCTGGCCTCGCTGGGCGGCTGGCTGTACTTATCCAGAAGCATTGCCGGCTTCCGTTTGCGCGTGGGCGGCATGGCGCCTGCCGCCGCCCGCTATGCGGGCTTTTCCTCGCGCAAGACCTTGTGGTCGTCCCTGCTGATCTGCGGCGCCTTGTCGGGCCTGGCGGGTGCGTGCGAAGTGCTGGGACCGATGGGGCAGTTGACGCCCACGGTCTCGCCCGGCTACGGCTTTGCCGCCATCATCGTCGCCTTTGTCGGGCGCCTGCATCCGGTAGGCGTGATTTTCTCCAGCTTCGTCATGGCCCTGTTCTATATCGGCGGCGAACTGGCGCAGTCGCGCCTGGGCTTGCCCAGTGCGATCACGGGTGTGTTTCAGGGCATCTTGCTGTTCGCCTTGCTCGCTTGCGATGTGCTGATCCAATACAAATTGCGTTGGAGGAAACATGGATAACTTGCTGCTGACCATCGCGCCGCTGATCGCGGCCAGCATCAATGCGGGCACGCCGCTGATGCTGGCCGCGCTCGGTTTATTGGTGAATGAAAAGGCGGGCGTGGTCAACCTGGGGGCGGAAGGCATGATGCTGGTCTCGGCCATCACGGGCTTTGCCGTGGCTGTCAACACGGGTAGCCCCACCCTGGGCTTTCTGGCGGGCGCGGGCGCCAGCATGCTGCTGTCCGGCTTCTTTGCCTGGCTGACCGTGTGGCTGGGCACAAACCAGTACGCGACGGGCCTGGCCTTGTCGCTGTTCGGCGCGGGTGCATCCACGTATATCGGCTTGAAATATGTGGGCAACAGCTTGCAGAATGGCCGCTTCGGCATCCCTTTCCTGGAAGATATTCCCGTGCTGGGGCCGGCCCTGTTCCGCCAGCATCCGATGGTGTATCTGTCGTTGCTGCTTTGCCTGGCCATCGCCTGGTTTTTGTACCGCACGCGGGCGGGCCTCGTGCTGCGCGCCGTGGGCGAGTCGCCCGCTTCCGCGCATGCGCTCGGCTACCCCGTGCGCCGCATCCGCCTGGCGGCCGTGCTGTTCGGCGGCGCCTGCTGCGGCCTGGCCGGCGCCTTTTTGTCGCTCGTCTACACGCCGCTGTGGGTCGAAGGCATGGTGGCGGGACGGGGCTGGATCGCGCTGGCGCTGACCACCTTTGCCACCTGGCGTCCCGCGCGCGTGGTGGGCGGCGCCTACCTGTTCGGCGGCATCACGATTCTGACCTTCCACGCGCAGGCGCTGGGCGTGCCCATCGCGTCGCAACTGCTGTCGATGCTGCCGTATGTGGCAGCCATCGTCGTGCTGGTTTTGATCTCCAGCAACGCCAATTACATCAAGCTCAATATGCCCGCTTCGCTGGGCAAGAATTTCAATCCGGGAAATTAATCACTCACCACAAGGAAAACCATGTCCAAGAAACTAGTATGCGCCGCCGTTTGCAGTGCTGTTTTGATGCCCGTCATGGCCGCCGCTCCCGCCACCGCGCCGCTGAATGTCGGCTTCGTGTATATCAGCCCCATCGGCGACGCGGGCTGGACCACCCAGCATGATCTGGCCCGCAAGGAAATGGAAAAGGCGCTGGGCAGCAAGATCACCACCAAGTACGTGGAAAACGTGCCGGAAAGCGCCGATGCGGAACGGGTGATCCGCGACCTGGCGCAAACGGGCAGCAAGCTCGTCATCACAACCTCGTTCGGCTACATGAATCCCACCTTGAAAGTGGCGAAGCAATTTCCTAATGTGAAGTTCATTCATTTGACGGGCTACAAGACGGCCGTCAACGTGGCCAATACCAACGCCCGTTTCTACGAGGGCCGCTACCTGGCCGGCGTGCTGGCGGGCAAGATGAGCAAGACCCATGTGGCCGGCTACGTGGCGGCATTCCCGATCCCCGAGGTGTTGCAGGGTGTTAACGCTTTTACGCGCGGCATGCGCAGCGTCGACCCGAAGGCGGAAGTGAAAGTGGTGTGGGTGAATAGCTGGTTCGATCCGGGCAAGGAACGCGACGCGGCCATCACCCTGATCGGCCAGGGCGCCGACGTGGTTACCCACCACACGGATTCGACCGCCGTGGTGCAGGCGGCGGAAGAGAAGGGCAAGTACGCGATCGCCTACCATTCGGACATGAAAAAGTACGGGCCGAAGGCGCAGCTGGCTGCCGTCACCCACCATTGGGGCGACTACTATACGAAGCAGGCGCAAGCCGTGCTGGATGGCACGTGGAAGTCCAGCAGCACCTGGGGCGGCATCAAGGATGGCATGGTCAAGCTGGAAGGCATCAACGCCATAGTGCCGGCCGACGTGAAACAGTTTGTATTGGCACGCGAGAAAGACTTGGTAGCTGGCAAGCTTAATCCTTTCAGCGCGCCGATCAAGGATAACGATGGCAAGGTGCGCCTGGACAAAGGCGTGCTGGACGATGCGGCGCTGACGAAGATGGATTATTTTGTCGAAGGCGTGGCAGGAAAAGTTTCCGGAAAGTAATAGGTTTGAGTTTGAACTTGCTGTAATATTGCCGGAAACGGGAGCCGGGCCGGGAGTGCATTCCCGGCCCACCCAAACAGCAGAGCCTGAACAGGCCCGTACCGGAGATTGACCCATGGACAGACTGGAAGTATTCAAGATTATCGCGCTGCAAGCGAGCAAGGGCGAGCTGACGTTCCCCGCCAACGTCAAGGCCACCTTGAAGCTGCAGGAAGCGCTGGACGACCCCGATTGCCATATCGAGGCGGCCGCCCGCATGGTCATGGCCGAACCGCTGCTGTCGGCGCGGGTCGTGGCATTGGCCAACTCGGCCGCCTACAACCGTTCCGGCAATGAAATCGCCAATGTGCGCGCGGCTGTCTCGCGCCTGGGCTTTGCTACTCTGAAATCGATGGTGGCATCCGTCATCGTGCGCCAGCTGGGCAGCCAGATTACCGACCCGCAATTGCGCGCCAAGGCGGCCAAGCTGTGGGAACACACGGCCCACGTGGCCGCGCTGAGCCAGGTAATCGCCAAGAAAGTCACGCATGTGGACGTGGAAACGGCCATGTTCGCCGCCATCGTGCACGAAGTGGGCGGCTTTTATCTGTTGTCGCGCGCCGAGGAATATCCGGGTTTGCTGGACGACAATACGGAAGACTGGATCGAATACGGCGAAAAACTGATCGGCCGCGGCGTGCTGCGCCAGTTGCAAGTGCCGGACATGGTCTTGCAGGCCGTGGAAGGCATGTGGCACGGCGGCAGCACGTTCCCGCCCCGCACCCTGGGCGCGACCCTGGTGCTGGCCAACGATCTGTCGCCCGTCGGCTCGCCATTGCACCCGCCGGAAAGCGCCGCGCGGCGCCAGGCTGCAGCGAAGATCGACTTTGGCATCGGTGGCAGCACCTTGCACACCATCCTCGAGGAATCGGCGGAAGAGATCGAATCTCTGGCGGCCGCCTTGCTGGTCTGAACGTTTCCCCTGCAAAATCCCCGCCCTTGCCGCGGGGATTTTTTTCGTCCGCATTTTGATGCATCTTTCCCTATGGCATACAATCGCCGGCTCGGCCATCCGCCGGACTGAATGTCTCCTCTTACCCAAAGGATCTTATGCAGAAGCTGTTTTCTTCCCTGGCCGTCACGGCGCTCGCTTCCAGCCTGGCGCTGGCGTTTTCCGCGCACGCCGCGACCGGCTTGCCCGTGGTGCAGGAAGCGCCCTTGCGCGCCCACCTGGCCTTCCTGTCCAACGATTTGCTGGAAGGCCGGGGCACGGGCCAGCGCGGCGCCGACCTGACGGTGGCCTACCTGGAAACCCAGGCGCAGATGGCCGGACTGCAACCCGTGCGCGGCAACAGCTACCGCCAAAGCGTGCAGATCGCCGGCGTGAAATCCTTGCCACAAGACAGCAGCCTGCAAGCCGTGGCGGGCGGCAAGCCCGTGCCGCTGGCTTTCGGCCCGGACTGGGTGTGGGCCACGGGCGACTCCGTTGCCGCCCACACCTTCGATGCGCCGCTTGTGTTCGTCGGTTATGGCATCACGGCGCCGGAAGAAGGCTGGAACGATTTCAAGGGCGCCGATGTCAAAGGCAAGATCGTCGTCATGATGGTCAACGACCCGCAACCGACTAGTGCCGAGCCGAACCGCTTTGCCGGCAAGGCGCTGACCTATTACGGCCGCTGGACCTACAAATTCGAGGAAGCCAAGCGCCAGGGCGCGGCTGGCGTATTGCTGATCCACACGAAACCGTCCGCATCGTACGACTGGAGCGTGGTGCAGAACAGCTGGAGCGGCAGCGAGCGTTTCCAGTTGGCCGACCGCACGGCCGGCACGCCGCTGCAGGGCTGGATCGCGGAAGAGGCGGCGCGCCGCCTGTTCGCGGCTGGCGGCCAGGACCTGGACGCCTTGCGCGCGCAAGCGGAAAACAAGGATTTCAAGGCCGTCGCGCTGGATGCCAAACTGTCGGGCGAAATGAAGTCCGCCGTGCGCAAGGTGGAACAATTCAATATCGCCGGCATGGTGCCGGGCACCGACCCGGTATTGAAGGATGAAGCCGTCATCTACAGCGGCCACTGGGACCACCTGGGCAAGCAGGGTGACAGTGGCGACACCATCTACAACGGCGCCGTCGACAACGCTTCCGGCACGGCCGGCTTGCTGGCCATGGCCCAGGAAGCCGTGAAAAAGCCTGCGAAGCGCACGCAGATCTTCCTGTGGGTGGCGGCCGAAGAGCAGGGCTTGCTGGGTAGCGCCGCCTACGCGGCCGACCCGTTGTGGCCCTTGAACAAGACGGCCGCCGCGCTGAACCTGGACAGCCTGAACTTTGTCGGTGCCACGCATGACATCGGCGCGCAGGGCAGCGAGCGCACGGAGCTGGGCGCCATGGCGGCCACGGTGGCCAAAGCCATGGGCATGCATATCGCGCCAGCCCGTCCCGACCTGGCCGGCGGCTATTTCCGCAGCGACCATTTCAGCTTTGCCAAGGCGGGCGTGCCCGCGTTTTCCATCAATGGCGGACGCGAGTACATCAAGGACGTGGCTGCGTCGAAAGCCAAGGCGGCCGCGTATGGCCCCCGCTACCATCAGGTTACCGATGAGTACGATGCCAGCTGGGATTTGTCCGGCATGACGCAGCAGGCGCAATTTACCCTGAACCTGGGGCAAGCCGTGGCAAATGGCGCGAAGATGCCGGCCTGGAAGGCGGGCGATGCGTTCGGCAAGGCGCGTGAGCCAGCGAAGTAAGCACGTAAAAAAACCGCTCGGCCGAGCGGTTTTTTTTAGGATCGTAGGTCGGATTAGCTCGAAGAGCGTCATCCGACAGTTGGCGCAGCAGTGTCGGATTACGCGGCGTGCCGCCGTTAATTCGACCTACGTGATAGATGCCTGGGCGGCCCGTTCCAGCCTGCGCTGCGTGTGGCGGTACTTGCTCCACACCAGCAGCATCAGCAGCGGCATGGCGCCCCCCACCATGCACAGGGCGGGCCAGCCGCCGGCGGCAAAGCTGGCGCTGGCCAGGGCCGAGCCTGCCGACGCGCCGATGAAGCCGCCCGCGATGAACACGGTGGTGACCCGCGCCCGCGCATGCGGCGCCAGTTTATAGATGATGGACTGGTGCGTCACTTGCAAGCCCATCACGCCCATGTCCAGCAGGACGATGCCGATCAGCAGCAGCACCAGCGAATGGGCGCCAAAGCCGATCAATGCCCAGCCCGCGATGGAAGCCACGGCCAGCAGCCAGGTGGCCTGGCGCGCATAGCCGCGGTCGGCCATGCGGCCCGCCGTGTTGGCGGCAAAGGCGCCCGTGGCACCGGCCAGGCCGAACAGGCCGATCTGCATTTCCGAGTAGTGGTACGGCGCGCCGCTGAGCAAAAAGGTCAGGCCCGTCCAGAACACGCTGAAGGTGCCCAGGCCCAGGCCCGAGAACAGGGCGCGTTGGCGCAGCAACGGTTCCTGGCGGATGATGTCGGCCAGCGAGGCCAGCAATTTTCCGTATTGCAGCTTGCCCCGTGGCGCCTCGTTCGGCAGGATGCGGCGCAGCATGACGAGCAGGGCCGCGACGACGATGGCGGCCAGCACGTAGACGGTGCGCCAGCCGCCGCTGATCTGCGATACGGTGCCGGACACGGTACGCGCCAGCAGAATCCCCAGCAACAAGCCCGTCATGACGGTGCCCACCATGCGGCCCCGGCTGTGGTCGGGTGCATACGATGCCACCATGGCCGTGACCACCATCAAGGCGCTGGACGTGATCCCCATCAAGACGCTTGCGATGGCAAAGATAATAATGTTCTGGCTGGTGGCGGCCAGCAGCAGGGCGCCGATCTTGGCGATCAGCATCCACGTCAGCAGCTGGCGGCGGTTCAGCACGTCGCTGAGGGGAACCAGGAACACGATGCCCAGCACATAGCCGATTTGCGTGGCCGTGACCAGGTAGCCCGCCTGCGGCACGCTGACGCCAAACGAGGCGGCCAGTATGGAAGTGAGCGGCTGCACATAGTAGAGGCTGGCGACGAGCACGCCGGCGGACAGGGCGAACAACAGGATGCGGGTCGACGTCAGCAGGGCGCTGGCGTCGACGGTGGATGGTGCAGATTTCATGCGAGACAACTTTCTTGGAGTGATGCTTTTGGATGAGCATGATAGCGGGGCTGCGCATTTCTTGCCGGGCGCGGCCGATTTTGCGGTGGGGCGGCAGGCAACGCAGCAGGCAAAAAAATCCCGGCGATCGTTGCCGACGGCCGGGAAAAGGGTATAGGGGGATATACCAGGGGAGACTTAAAACTTACTGCGCGCGCGCCAGCTCCGCATGCACCTGCGCCGTGATTTCATACGACCGCAGCCGGTGCTGATGCTCGAAGATCTGCGAGGTGATCATCAGTTCGTCGGCGCCCGTCTCAGCAATGAAGGCGGCCATCTTCGCCTTGACGGTGTCCGGCGCGCCGATGGCCGTGCAGGACAGGACGGAGTCGAGCATGGCGCGTTCCTGCGGACCCAATTGCTCCAGGTAACCGGGCACAGGGGGCTGCAGGCGCGACGGGCGGCCCGTGCGCAGGTTGACGAAGGCCTGCTGCATCGACGTGGCGCGCAGGTGCGCCTCGGCATCCGTGTCGGCGGCAAACACATTGAAGCCCAGCATCACGTACGGTTTCGCCAATTGTTTTGACGGCTTGAAATGTTCGCGGTAATACGCCACGGCTTGCAGCATCATTTGCGGCGCAAAGTGCGAGGCGAATGCATACGGCAAGCCCAGGTGGGCGGCCAGCTGGGCGCCGAACAGGCTCGAGCCGAGTATCCACACGGGCACTTTCGCGCCCTTGCCGGGTACGGCCAGCACGCGCTGGCGCGGCTCGTCGGACATGTAGTCGATCAATTCCAGCACGTCTTGCGGAAACTGTTCCGCGTCGGACTGCAGGTCGCGGCGCAGCGCGCGCGCCGTCGTCTGGTCGGAGCCGGGCGCGCGGCCCAGGCCCAGGTCGATGCGGCCCGGGTGCAGCGCTTCCAGGGTACCGAACTGTTCCGCGATGACCAGCGGAGAATGATTGGGCAGCATGACGCCGCCCGCGCCCACGCGGATGGTTGTCGTGCCAGCCGCCACATGGGCGATGACGACGGCCGTGGCGGCGCTGGCGATGCCGGGCATGCCGTGGTGTTCGGCCAGCCAGTAGCGGTTGTAGCCCCAGCGTTCGCCGTGCTGCGCCAGGTCGAGCGTGTTCTTGAACGACTGGCTGGCGTCGCTGCCTTCGGCGATGGGGGCCAGGTCGAGTATGGAAAATGGAATCATGGTAGCGATATCGGGACGTGGTGGAAAATCACAATGGACGATTTGTCTATCCCCTGACGACAATAGGGTCGGCCCTGGACGCGGGCAGGGATGACAGGCTGTGCACATGATAATGCGAATCGGGAATTTGCGTACTGATCGGTAAAAAACTCGTATCGATTGGAAATCGGTGCGGGCGATGCTAGAGTGGGCCTCCCCACTTTATGCGCCCCGCCATGTTCAAGAAACCCATCCTGCTGACCCTGATTGGCCTGCTGCTGCAGCCCTCCGTTCACGCCGCGCCCATCAGCCTGCAGGCGCAGGAAACGGCGCGCTACGCGCTGGCCACCTATCCCGAACCGCTGATCGCCAGCCTGGCGAAGATGGTCAGTTTCAACACGGTGGCAGACCCGGCCGTGCCGTTTGCCGCGAATCCCCAGCACACGGGCTTCAAGCGCTACCTGGCGTCCGAGGCGCAGCGCCTGGGATTCGACTTCCAGGAGCATGGCCACGTGCTCATCATCGGCATGGGCAGCGGCAGCGAGCGCGTGGGCGTGATCACGCACGGCGACGTGCAGCCTGTGAACCCCGCGAAATGGGCCCGTTCGCCGTTCGAGCTGGACCGCACCAGCGAACCGGGCAAGCTGCTGGGACGGGGCACGGAAGACGACAAGGGGCCGATCGCCACGGCCCTGTACGCGATGAAGGCTATCCAGGACCAGCAGGTGCCGTTGAGCAAACGCATCGAGCTGTACGTCTACATGGCCGAGGAATCGGACTGGGAACCGCTGAAACAGTTCCTGAAAACCCACACGCCGCCGCAAGTGAACATCACCATCGATGCGGAATACCCGGTGGTGACGGCCGAGAAGGGCTACGGTTCCATCAAGCTGACCTTGCCGCCGCGCACGGCCATGCCGGCGGGGAAGGGCCCTGTGCTGACGCAGCTGACAGGCGGCTTTTTCGGCAGTCAGATCCCGGAAGATGCACAAGCCGTGATCGACCACGCGCCAGCCGAGCTGGAAGCGGCCATCCGCGCCCGCGCGCAGCAGCAACAGGGCGTGCGCTACAGCTATGCACGCGATGGCGGCACCTTGACGGTGACGGCGCTGGGCGTGTCGGCCCACTCGTCGAAACCGGAAGATGGCGTCAACGCCATCAGCATGCTGGCCGACGCGCTGGCCGTGCAGCCGTGGCAGGGCACGCAGGCGGCCGACATGCTGTCGTTCCTGAATGAACTGGTGGGCACGGGCATCTACGGCGAACGCTTTGGGCAGATCGCTTACCGCGACGGCTTCATGGGGCCAATGACCGTAGCGCCGACCGTGCTCAAGCAGAACGGTGGCGCGCTGGAACTGACTATCAATTTGCGCCGTCCGCAAGGCAAGACGGCGGCCGTGCTGCAACAGCAGGTGACGGCCGCGTTCGACGGCTGGAAGGCGCGGCGCCACGTGCCGGCTACCCTGCAGGTGCAGATCGGTGAACCGTGGCTGCAGACGGCGGCGCCGCAGATTCCCACCTTGTTGTCCGTCTTCGAACACTATACGGGCATCGCCAATCCGCAACCGGTGGCCATCGGCGGCGGCACCAATTCGCGTCTGTTCCCGAATGCCGTGAGCTTTGGCCCGGCCATGCCGCACACGGTCTACACGGGGCATTCCGAACATGAGTTCATCACGGAAAAGCAGTTGCTGTTGAACTTGCAGATGTACACGGCAGTGTTGATTGAACTGGCGAAATAGCCGCTTGCAAAAATAGCGGGAAGTCATAGACTGCAAGCCTGAGACGAGGCCAGGCACTGAACTTTTTATGCGCGCGCCGGTCTTAAGTTTCCATGTAGGAAGGGAGCAGCTATGCATGCACAACAGGATTCCCGGCTGGTGCCAGGCAGGGCAGGCGGGGTGGCGCCGCGCCGCATCCCGCACGAGGGGCGGTCATGAACTGGCCGCTGGAGCTGGAAGTGGCGCACAAGCTGGCGCAGATGCGGGGCTGGCTGGAAGACCAGCGTGCCGGTGCCGTGCGCCTGCGCGGCGTGGACTGGTTTGCGTGGGCCACGGCGGGCGCATCGAACAGCCATTGCCATACGACCGAGTGCGGCTGTGCGGAAGTGCTGGTGACGCGCGATGCCGCCTACATCCTGACGGACGAAGCCGAAGCCATGCGCATGCGCGAGGAAGAAGTGCGCGGGCCATGGACGTGGCAGGTGTCGCCCTGGATGCAGCCGCAGCTGTATGAATTGCGCGAGCATTTCGTGCAGCATGCGGCCGGCGGCGCACCTGTCTTGTCCGACCGGCCCGGCTTGCACGAACGCAGCCTGCCTGTGGCCCTGCGCGAAGAGCGGCTGGTGCTGCTGGAATCGGAGCAGTTACGCTACCGGCAGGTGGGACTGCTGGCAGCCGGTGCGGCCGCGGATGCGCTGCGCCAGGCCCGCCCCGACTGGAGCGAGCTGGAACTGGCTGCCGCGTGTGCGCGCGCGCTGTGGCTGCGCGGCTTGCAAGCCGTGTACGTGCTGGCCAGCGGTGGGGAGCGCCAGCACCGTTATCGGCGCGCGCCGCCAGCCCAGGCGGTGCTGGGCAAGCAAGCCGTGCTGGCCTTGTGCGCGCGGCGTTTCGGCCTGTGCGCCAGTCTCAGCCGTCAACGGCGCTTCGGCCCGGCGCAGCATCGGGCCGACGGCGCGGCGGTGGTCATGGACGATGCCGATGCGGCCATGCTGGCGCTGGAAGCGGTGGCGCTCGACGCTTGCGAAACGGGCCATGCGCTGAGCATGGTGTATCACGCGCTCGACAGCGCCTACGCCTATGCCGGCCAGCCCGACACGGTGCGTACCAGCCGGCAGGGCGGTATCAATGGCTACCTGGCGCCCGAAGTGGCGGCCGGCGCGCACACGGAAATCATCCTCAAGCGGGGCATGGCGCTGGCCTTTCACCCCAGCCTGCCCGGCAGCACGGTGGAAGACACGTTTTTGCTCGACGGCAGCCATTTGCACAATCTGACGCACGATCCGGCCTGGCCTTCGGCCGTGGTGCAGGGGCGCAGCCGGCCGTTGACCCTGGCGCTGGCTTGATGCGGTCAGTTGCGACCAGCATCGGCCAGTGCTGGTACATATCAATAGCGCTGCATCACGCCTTTTTGCACGCTGACCCGCTCGCCGATCTGGAAGGCGGGCTGGGTATTTTGCACAAAAGTGCGCGTCGTGCCGTCGTCCAGGCGCAAGGTGACGCGATACAGCATATTGCCCGCCGCCCCCGAGGTGCTGCCGGCCGTGCCCGACGTACCCGCCTGCATGTCGGCACTGCCTTGGTCCATGCTGCGCGGCACGGTTTCTATCGACTGCACCGTGGCGTAGCTGATGTTCAGGGTGGACTGGTTCGCGTCATTGCGCATGTCGCTGCTCATGGCGTTGCCGGTATCGGTGGCCGTGCTGCTGGTGGCGCTGGCCGTACTGCTTGGCGGCGTCGTGCCGGCCGGTGCGGCATAGGTTTCGCCGCTATTGCTGCGTGCCAGGCTGGTTTTGTCCGTGGACTGGCAGGCCGCCAGCAAGGCGCATGTCAGGCCGGTCAGCAGCAGGGTTGTTTTCGATCTCATCTTGGTCTCCTCATGGTCGCACACTCAGGATCGGCACCCACGGTGATTGCGGATAGCCGCGATTGCTGCATGTAAGAGCATGGCGGAGCAGGGATGTTCGGCGCCCGTCATTGTCGATTGAGCTAGATCAAGAGTCCAATTGCCGTGCTTGGTATAAAAGATGCTGGCAATTACCACTTCGTGCGGCTGCACGCTTCCTCACTGTTGAATCGGGAGAAAAAATGTCATCTGGCCCTACCGAAAAACTGATCGATGAGTTGGTGCTGGCCGTCGGCGGCACCGCGCGCGATGCCCGCGCGCGCCATGTCCTGGCCCAGGCCTTGCATGGCCTGGTGCGGCTGGCGCGCTCGGAACAGTTGCTGGACATGCAGCGCGATGCGGCACGCGCCATGGGGGGCGGCAGCCGGCGCGAGGCGCGCGCCCTGATGCGCCGCCTGGGCACGCGCAGCGCGCGCGGCCAGGGACAGTTGCGGCTGGAATTGCAAGATAGCGAAGCGGACCGCGCCTGACGGGCGCGAGTCATCTCCCCGTTCAGGCTTCAGGCCGCGGCACGCCCTTGCCAAGGGCGGCGGCGACCATTTTCGGCCAGAGGAAATACAGCGGCAGGCAGACCGCCACGGCGGCCGTGATATCGACCACCCAGTCGCTGACGGCGCCATGGCGGTAGGGCAGGAAACTCTGGAAGAATTCGTCCAGCGCGCCCATGGCCGCCACCATCAGCACCGACAGCAGCGCGCGGCGCGCCATGCCGCCGCCCGTGCCGCTGAACAGGATCAGGGCCAGCACGCCATAGCCGAAGGAATGCAGCACGCCGCCTGATGCATACTGGCCCACATCCGCGCGCACGCCAGGAATGTCGCCGATCAGGATCACCAGCACATACAGCAGCAGCGCGGTGCGGTAGCGCAGGCGTTCGTGGCGGTCGGCAAAACAGAGTTCGAGCAGTGGTGCAGGCATGATGCGTGAGGGCAGAGGGAAAGGTCGTCACAATATCATGGGCAAGGCGGGCCGCCATGTTTTTGCGCAAGAGCTTGCCGTGCAGGCAAAAAAAGGCCCGCGGGGAGGCGGGCCAAAAACCCAAATGAAATGGGTCAAGAGTTGAGAGTTGCTCGGTACTCACCATGTCGCGCGCCTTGCGGGCGCCCGCCACGGTCATGAAAGGGGAGTGGTGTGCCATCGCGGCACACCTGTCTGTAGTCAGGCATATCGGTTGCCTGTACAGCAGATGAAGCAAGTATAGGGGGCGAAGATGACGGGCTGATGACACGCCGCAACATTTTTTTGCGGCGGACGAAATTGCTGGCAAGATTGTCTGTCATGGCAAGAATGGCCATGTTTCAGCAGTGATAGCAAAAAAAAAGCCCGCTGGTGAAAGCGGGCTTAAAACTATTTTCTTGGAGGAGAATAGTGGAGACAGGTGCATTATGCTGCGTCGCACGATATGTGTCTAATGGTCTTTTCAGATAACCATTATCGTTTTTTGATATAACTTCCTGTAGTTCTGCCTGTCGCTGCCTTCATTCCTTCACGGCCACCGTGTAGTTGAGCGCCATGCGCCCGCCATCGACATAGATGGTCTGGCCCGTCATGTAGGTGGCGTCGTCGCTGGCCAGGAAGGCGGCGATGCCAGCCACTTCTTCCGGTTCGCCGCAGCGGCCCAGCGGCGTGCGCGACAGGATCGTGTGGCGCGCCTCCGGGCTCGACAGCACTGCCTGCTTGGCCAGTTCCGTCAGGATGGTGCCCGGCCCGATGCCGTTCACGCGCACGCCATGCGAGGCCAGGTTCAAGGCCATGACCTTGGTCAACTGGTTGATGGCGCCTTTCGATACCACGTACGGTACCTGGTTCGGGATCGCCAGTTCCGCATTCACGCTGGACATGTTGATGATGCAGCCAGTATTGCGCTTGACCATTTCGCGCGCCACGGCCTGGCCGCACAGGAACATCGATTTCAGGTTGATGCGCATGACCCGGTCGAAATCGTCTTCGCACACGTCGAGGAAATCGGCCGCGTGCGTGACGCCCGCATTGTTGACGAGGATATCGATGTGGCCGAACTGGGCCAGGGTTTCCTTCAGCAAGGCATCAACGTCCGCCTTCTGGCTGACGTCGGCGCAAAAGAAGCGCGCCTGCGGGCCGAGGGCGGCGGCCGCCTGCGCGCCTTCTTCCTTGATGTCGACCAGCATCACCTGCGCCCCTTCGGCGATCAGGCGGGTGGCGCAAGCCAGGCCGATGCCTTGCGTGGCGCCCGTGACGATGGCGGTTTTATTGACTAGCTTCATGTGTACTCCTCGGCGGTAATAGGGGCCGCTGCCCGGGCCACCGGCCCGCGCGGCAATGGGCAGATTTTAATCCCTGGGCGGGAATCAGAGGAGGATGGGTTCGTTTGGCAACTGGTTGCCGCGCGTGCCATCGGCAGGGAAGTGGCTTTGCAACAAGGTATTCAACTGCTGCAAGGCATCCAGCGTGCTGTCGTGGTAATTGCCGTCCTTGAAGCCTTTGGTCATGGTGCGGCACACGGCTTGCCACTGTTCCGGCGTGACGCGCCGGCCCACGTTGCGGTCGGCGACGATATCGACCTGGTGCTCGGCCAGGTTGATATAGATTAGTACGCCAACGTTGTCTTCCGTATCCCACACGCCATACTGGGCAAACAGTTCGCGCGCCCGCTCGCGGTTGCTCACGCCCTGGTAAGCCATGCCGGGTGTCAGGGCCGCTTCGACGATCAGGCGCACTTCCGCCTGGTGCATCGCTTCACCGTTGGCAATCGCTGTCTCGATGGCTTTCAGGGTGCGTTCCGGAAAGGCCTGGCGTGCCGTCGCCGGCGTGCCCCGCAAATGTTTCAAGGCCCGTCCGCAGCGCTGTCCGAATGTCAGTTGTTTCGTCATTACCAATCTCCCGAGGCGCCGCCGCCGTCAAAACCGCCGCCGCCGCCACCGAAACCACCGCCGCCACCGCCACCGCCAAAACCACCACCGCCGCCGAAGCCTCCGCCGCCACCGCGGTTGTTCAGCGCCTGGCTCAAAATGCTGCCCAGCACGACGCCGGTGGCGCCGCTGGACCAGTTGCTGCCACGCTGCAGCCGCGTCGGCCCGCCGCGCGAGCGGAACAGGGTCAGCACGACGAGGAAGCCGAAGAACAGCAGCGGCAGCCAGAAGGTCATGCCGCCCGCTTCCACGGTCGCCGGCGCTTTCTGCTGTGCAGGGGCGGGGAATTGCTCCTGGTTCAGCAGGGTGGCAATCGACCCCACGCCGGCCACCAGGCCGCCGTAATAATCATTCTGCTTGAAATGCGGCGCGATCACGTCTTGCAGGATGCGTTTCGATTGCGCATCCGTCAGCACGCCCTGCACGCCGCGGCCCGCCTCGATGCGCAGGCGGCGCAGCGACGATGGGTTGTCCTTTGCCACCATCAGCAGCACGCCGTCATCGACGCCCTTGCGGCCCAGCTTCCAGGCATCCGTCACGCGGATGCTGTACTGCTCGATCGCTTCCGGTTCCGTGCTCTTGACCAGCAGCACGGCGATCTGGCTGCCCGTCTTGGCTTCGTAATCGGCCAGCACGCCTTCCAGCGCCGCCTTTTGCTTGGCGTCCAGCATGCCGGCGTCATCCGTCACGCGCGCGGCCAGCGGCGGCACGGGCTGCAAGCCCTGTGCGCCGGCTGGCGGCATCGTCCACAGCAGCAGCGCCGTCGCCAGCGCCGCCAGATAAGACCAGGCTTTCATCTTATTTGCCGAAGTTGACGGTCGGTGCGGTCGAGATGGCTTTTTCATTTTCCACCGTGAACGATGGCTTGACCTTGTAGCCGAAGACCATGGCCGTCAGATTGTTCGGGAAGCTGCGCGCATGTACGTTGTAATCCTGAACGGCAACGATGTAACGCTGGCGCGCCACGGTGATGCGGTTTTCCGTGCCTTCCAGCTGCGACTGCAAGTCGCGGAAGCTGGTGTCAGCCTTCAAGTCCGGGTATTTCTCGGACACCACCATCAGGCGCGACAGGGCCGACGACAGCTGGCCTTGCACCTGCTGGAATTTCTCGAAGGCGGCCGGGTCGTTCAGCACTTCGGGCGTGATCTGGAAACTGGTGGCGGCGGCGCGCGCCTTGGTCACCGCTTCCAGGGTTTCGCGCTCGTGCGTCGCATAGCCCTTGACGGTGTTGACCAGGTTGGGGATCAGGTCGGCGCGGCGCTGGTACTGGTTGACCACTTCGCCCCAGGCTGCCTTGGTGGCTTCATCCTTGCTCTGGAAGTCGTTGTAGCCGCAGCCCGTCAGGACGCCGGCCAGGACGGTGACGCTCAGTGCCAGGCGCAGCCATTTGGTGAATTGATTGGTGATTTGCATGATGGGTTCCGTGCAGAGTAAGGGAGGTGAGGCAAATATACCTGAAACGGCCCGGGATGTCGGTTTAATAAGCGCCGGCCGTCGCGTCTGGCCGCGTTGCCACGCCGTGGCAACGCCGCGCCGCGTTACAATACGGGGTTTGCAACTGAATATAGAGAAGGTGTGCCGTGAATTTCATCAATAAATTATCCGCCGCGTGGACGGCCAATAATTCCCTGCTGTGCGTGGGCCTGGACCCCGACCTGGCGAAATTGCCGGCCGAACTGCGCGATCTGCCTGATGGAATCACCACCTTTTGCACGCGCATCATCGATGCCACGGCCGACCTGGCCTGCGCCTTCAAACCGCAGATCGCGTATTTTGGCGCGCTGGGCGCGGAAAAGCAGCTGGAAGACATCTGCCGCTACGTGCGCGAAAACTATCCGCACATCCCGCTGATCCTCGACGCGAAACGGGGCGACATCGGCGCGACGGCCACGCAGTACGCGCGCGAAGCGTTCGAGCGCTACGGCGCCGACGCCGTCACCGTGAACCCGTACATGGGCGAGGATTCGCTCGATCCCTACCTGGCGTGGCAAGACCGCGGCGTGATCATCCTGTGCCGCACCTCGAACCCGGGCGGCTCGGACCTGCAATTCCTCGACACGGATGGCGTGCCCTTGTACCAGCGCGTGGCGCGCCTGGTGGCCGACAAGTGGAACAAGAATGGCCAGTGCGCGCTCGTCGTCGGCGCCACCTTCCCTGAAGAACTGGCGCAGGTGCGCGCCATCGTCGGCGACATGCCGCTGCTGGTGCCCGGCATCGGCGCCCAGGGCGGCGACATTGCCGCCACCGTCGGCGCGGGCCAGACGGCCAACGGCATGGGCATGATGATCAGCTCCTCGCGCGCCATCATCTATGCCACGCCGCAGGCTGGCGAAGACTACGCCGACGCGGCACGCCGCGTGGCCATCGAAACGCGCGATGCGATCAATGCGCATCGTTCGGTTTAAGTTGCATGCATAAAAAATGCCGGGCTAGCCCGGCATTTTTCATTGGTAGGTCGGCTTGGCCGCATGGCGTAAGCCGACATGAGTCGTCGTCGGCACTTGTCGGATTACGCTTCGCTAATCCGACCTACCCGACTTTCAGTCGCGCATGGGCGCCACCATCTCCACGTAATCGTACAACTCACCCAGAATTTCCTCGCCACGCTCATCCACGGATTCCGACAGCACGTCGATTTCCGTAAACAGCATTTCGATGGTGCGGGCGCCGCCGTCGCCGTCGAACAGGCGGGCAGCGCGGTGCTGCTCCCAGCGCAGGCTTTCCGCTTCGCTCAGGGTTTGCGGGAAATTGCGGGCGCGGTAGCGGAACAGCAGTTCCTGCAGGCGCTCGTCGGCAAACGAAGGGCGGGCCGTGGCCAGCTTTGCCGGCGTGTCGCGGCGCAGGGATTCGAGCAGGCGGCGGTCGTCGTTGCTGACGAAACCATTGTACAAATCCTCATCCACGTCCAGCGCGACATTCGCGCCCGGGCGCTGGAACACTTCGGCCCAGATGGCATCCATGTTCGGCGCCGTGGCGGCCAATTGCGCGTTGACCTTCGCCGCGTCCAGATCGATGCCCCATTGCGCGGCCATGGCCGGCGACAGGGTTTTCAGATTGCCGACCAGCATGGGCGACTTGTTCAGGTGCACGCTTTTCACGGGCAGGCGCGTCATGCCTTCCGGCATGGCGTCCTTGCGCGTAAACAAACGCGTGCGGATGGTGTCGGCGTCCAGGGCGAACAGTTCGCGCGGATCGTAGGCGCAATCCCAGACGAGGATTTCGTTTTTATTGCTCGGATGCGTGGCCAGCGGCCAGACGACGCCCAGGCAGCCCCGTTCGGCGGGGAACATGCCGGACACGTGCAGGAAAGGCTGGCGCTCGCTGGCGGCCAGGTGCATGCCCATTTCGCTGGCGACCCTGTCCTTCTTGTGCAGGGCCAGGCAGAATTCGAACAGTTTCGGCTGTTTTTCCTTGATCAGGCGTGCCAGGGCGATGGTGGCGCGCACGTCGGACAGCGCATCGTGCGCCGCTTCGTGGGTCAGGCCATTGGCCTTGCTCAAGTGTTCCAGCCTGAAACTGGTCTGGCCATCGTCGCGCTTCGGCCATTCGATGCCTTCCGGGCGCAGCGCGTGCGTCATGCGCACGACGTCGAGGATGTCCCAGCGGCCGCAATGGTTTTTCCATTCGCGCGCATATGGATCGATCAGGTTGCGCCAGAACAGGAAACGCGTGACTTCATCGTCGAAACGGATGGTGTTGTAGCCCACGCCGATGGTGCCCGGTTCCGAAAAGGCCGCTTCGACGGTGGCGGCGAACTGGTGTTCGGGTACGCCCAGCTGCAGACATTGCTGCGGCGTGATGCCCGTGATCAGGCACGATTGCGGGTCGGGCAGGAAATCATTGGCAGGCTGGCAATACAGCATGATCGGTTCGCCGATCTCGTTGAGGTCTGCATCCGTGCGGATGGCGGCGAACTGGGCCGGGCGGTCGCGGCGCGGCTGGGCGCCAAAGGTTTCGTAGTCGTGCCAAAGAAAGGTCTGGTTAGTCATTGATGGTCGTTACTTGATGGGTTATCCGGGCCCGTGAAAGAGCCGCTGCTACAGTTTTCTGAAAACCTGCCGATACTACACGAGAGGATGGTCATCATCGCGTTTCCCGCATGGTGGCATACATTGCCTGTTCAAGGAGGTCTATCGTGTCAATTCCCATCGCCGCAAGCGGCAATTCCAACCCTTCCGTGACTTCCGTCAGTACTGGCGTTGCCGGCAAGGACGATAAAGTCCAGCAAAAGGACGGCGTCAACACTGAAATGAGCGTTAACGACCGCACCAAGCTGCAATTGAACGCGTCCATCATGCAGGCGTCGCTGAGCGTGTCGATCGGTTCCGAGAACGAACCGCTGGCGCTGCTGTACAAGACGGCCATCACCAACATCAATGAAGCGCTGAAGGGCCAGTACGGCGAGGACGCGATCCAGAACGCGGCTTCGCAGGATAACAGCGCCGAAGCGACGGCGAGCCGCATTGTATCGCTGTCGACGGGGTTTTTTGATGCGTTCAAGAAACAGAATCCCGGCATGGACGACGATACGGCCCTGAGCAAGTTCATGGACACCATCAGCGGCGGCATGGAAAAAGGCTTCAAGGAAGCGCGCGATATCCTCGGCGGTTTGAAAGTGCTGAACGGCGATATCGCCGGCAATATCGACAAGACGTATGAACTGGTGCAGAAAGGCTATGCGGACTTCATCGCCGCGCACAGCAGCAAGAAGGATGATGCCGCCAAGCCGGCCGACAGCAAGGCTGCCTGATCATTATTACGCCGGAAGCGCCTGAGAAAATGTCCAGGGCTAGGCGCATTGCCGAAGGCAGTACGAATGTACGGCGAGGCAATGCAACGACGCCATGGGCTTTTTATCAGGTGCTTACGCGGTTGCGCCCGCCCGCCTTCGCGCGGTAAAGTGCCGCGTCGGCCGCGGCGATCAGCGCATGGTCGTCCTGTTCTGCGGCCAGGCTGGCTACGCCGAAGGAACCCGTGATGTGCGGCAGCGCGCTGCGCATGTCGGCGAAGATGACGGCTTGCTGCATGCGCTCGCACAGGCGCTCTGCGACCCGCAGGGCCACGTGTTCGTTGGTGTCGGGCAAGATCACCATCATTTCCTCGCCACCATAACGCACGGCAAAATCCGTGGGCCGCAGGGCCGCGCCCAGCACTTGCGCGGCGATGCGCAGTGCCTGGTCGCCCGCCTGGTGGCCGTGCGTGTCGTTGAAGCGCTTGAAATGGTCGAGGTCGATCATCACCAGCGACAGGGGAGAGCCGCTGGCGTGGGCCGTGACGATCATGTTCGGCAATAAATCCGTCAGCCAGGCGCGGTTGTACAAGCCCGTCAGGCTGTCGACCATCGACAGCTGGCGGTAGAATTCGCCCAGTTTCTGCCGGCGGCGCAGCAGGGCGTTGGCGGCGCGGATGCGGAAGGACAGCAGCCGCAGCAGGTTGCGCGCCAGGCCGTTCGACTGCTCGATCAATTCCCAGACGATGGCCGCGTCGATTACCAGCAAATCGGTTTCTTCCAGGGCGGAAATGGCGGCCAGGTTGCTCGCTTCATCGAGCACCGATTGTTCGCCCACGCTTTCGCCGGGCAAGACCTTGCTGACGGTGCCGTCATCCATGCCCGTGTGGGTGTCGGCGGCCACGGCCAGCGAGCCGCGCAGGACGATGTACAGGCTGGCGCCTTGCGTGTCGGCAATGGCTTCGCCCGCTTCGAGGCGCATGACGGGGCAGGGCGCCAGCATGGCAGCCGTCTGGCTATCCGCTCCATCGCGAAATAGCTGTAAATCGCCGATGTTGCAGCCTGAAGCGCCGAAGTTGCCGATCTGTTCCACAATCACACTTTCAAAAAGCCGGCGCGCGAGCAGGGTGCCGGTATCTTCATGATAGCGTAAAGCAGCCTTGGCTGTAACGGCAAAGGCTTGCTTGAGGTCACTTACTGTGAGAAATACGACAATTATTTCATTGCCGCGTTAATACGCTGGAACACTTGCTGTTTTAGTATGGATGTTGCCGCGCATGAGCTGCGAGGGCAGATGTGCAAAGGCAGCCTTGAACGGCTGCCTCAGTCTCTGGAAATCCTGCGTGTGGGGAGTTACTCGGCGGTTTCTTCCGCTTCGGCCGTATCGATCACGGCATTCTTGCCGGTGGCGTGGCGCTTGCTGTCTTGCAGGCGGCCCAGGGCACTATCGATGGCGCGTTTCAGTTTATCGGTGGCGCCGGCAACGGATTGATGCACGGTGGCGTTCTGTTCGGTCACGGCAATCGGTTGATAGCCAGCAACGCGTGCTTCCATGACGCAGCGGATATCGTCGGCGCCGCCTTTCGGGCCATTCGTGTCGCTGATGTGGACTTCGATGCGGGTCAGGTTGTCGCGGAAGCGGTTCAGTGCGCTTTCAAGTACGGATTGCACATGTTCGTTCAGTCCAGCGGTGTTGGCGATGGTGCTGTCGGTATGAATATTGATTTGCATATGCTTACTCCTGTCAATTCAAAAAAAACCCATCTCAGGCGTGATGCGGCCTGGTTGCTGCCTCATGCACATGACCTCGTGCATGGAACTTATCTTACTCCTCTTTCCAGTATTTCAAGAGGGTGCGCACGATTAAGATGGGCTTAACCCTTCAGCCAGGTCAAGTTTCCACTACGAAATTATTTGCCCTCAGCCATTGATGAGACCGGCCGCGATATTGATCGACAGCCCCAGCACGACCAGGTTGAAGAAAAAGCTCAGCACGGATTGTCCCAGCACGATCTGCCGCATCATGCGCGTCTGCACGGAAACGTCCGACGTTTGCACGGCCACGGCGATGGTGAAGGCGAAATACAGGAAATCCCAGTAATCGGGGTCTTGTTCGTCGTCGGGAAACTTCAGGGGGCGCAGTGCGGGGTCGGCCTGGTAATACAGGTGGGCGTAATGAAAGCAGAACAGGGTACCGACGAGGAACCAGGAACCGACCAGGGTGAGGATCGTCAGGCCGTAGTGCAGCGCGCGCTCGTCCGGCGCCATGTCTTTCATCGAGGACAGCTGCGAGACGATGGCCACCAGGCTCATCACGGATGCGACGGACAGGGCCGACAGGACGGTTGCCGCCCGCTCGTCCTGGCGCGCCGCCATGGCTTTGACCTTGTGATGGTTGGCGCGCATCATCATCCAGGCCATCGTCGCCAGGTAGAACCAGACGGCCACGTTCCACGCCGTCAGCAAACGCGTCATCTGTTGCCAGGATGCGGGCAGCAGCAGGCCGGCCGCCACGCCGATGGCCGTGGCCATGCTCAGGTGGGGGCGGCTGCGGATGAAGCTGTGGAACGGAAGCGTGATTTTCATGGTGCGGGTTCGTCAGTGGCGATAGCGCATCTTAGACCTTATGCGCTTGCCGTGCTGGCCGTCCTGGCGGCCGTTTCCTTCTCGTGGTGGGGGAAGCGGTCCATGCGCGACAGCACGGGGAACATCACGGCCCAGATACCCGTCACGGCCAGGGTGGCGGCGCCGCCGAAGAGCACGGCGCGTACCAGGCCGAACCAGCCGGCCGTCAGGCCCGATTCGAATTCGCCCAGTTCGTTCGAGGCGCCGATGAAGACGGCATTCACGGCGCTGACCCGGCCGCGGATCTCGTCCGGCGTCTCGAACTGCACCAGCAGGTGGCGGATGTAGACGCTGACCATGTCGCCGGCGCCCATCAGGAACAGCGCCGCCAGCGCCAGCGGAAAATAGCTGGTGCTGCCCAGCACCAGGGTGCCCAGGCCGAAGACGGCCACGCCGCCGAACATCCAGGCGCCCACGCGGCGCGTGATGGGGAAGATGGCCAGCGCGATCGAGCACAGGGCCGCGCCGGCCCCCGGCGCCGTGCGCAGCAAGCCCAGGCCGCTGGGGCCGATATGCAGCACGTCGTGCGCCAGCGCCGGCAGCAGCGCCGTGGCGCCGCCGAACAGCACGGCAAACAGGTCGAGCGAAATGGCGCCCAGTACGATGGGTTTCGACCAGACGAAGCGCAAGCCTTCGAGCAGGGTATGCCAGCTGACGGGTTCGCGCTTCACCACTTGCGGCGCGGGCGTGGTGGCGCGCATCAGCAGGACGGACACGACCAGCAGTGCGGACGAGATCAGATACACCACCTTGGGGCCGAAGTAATACAGCAAGCCGCCCAAGGTAGGCCCCAGGATGATGGCCACGTGGGAACTGGACGAGCTGAGCGCCACGGCGCGGCTGAAATGTTGCGTGGGCACCATGTTGACCAGCACGGCTTGCGTGGCCGGCATCATGAAGGCGCGCGCGCTGCCGAACAGCACCAGCACGGCAAACACGGGCCAGACGATGGACAGGCCGCTCAGGGTGAACGCCAGCAGGGCCAGCGCGCAAGCCAGTTGCGCCGCCAGGCACCAGGCGATGATATTGCGGCGGTTATAGCGGTCGGCCACGTGGCCGGCAGGCAAAATCAATACCAAAAAGGGGGCGAATTGCGCCAGGCCGATCAAGCCCAGGTCGAACAGGCTGCCCGTGATCTGGTACACCTGCCAGCCGATGGCCACGCTTTGCATCTGCACGGCCACCGTGCCCAGCACGCGGGCGGAAAGATAAAAGGCGAAGTTGCGGTGACGCAGGATACTGAAGCCGTTGCCGGCAGAGGCGAGAGACATGAATACTTTCCAGGACACGACGGGGTGAGGCGGGTGGCGGCAGCGGATGCCGCGCCAGCAGCACCCCGCTGTCTGGATGCTTACTTGGCCAGGTCGGCTTCCGTGGTGAAGGCGTCCGCGTAGAACTCGTCGGCTGGCAGCTGGCACAGTTGCACGAAATCGCGGTGGGCCGCATCGACCATCACGGGCGCGCCGCAGGCATACACTTGATACGCGGACATGTCGGGCAAGTCGGCGATGACGGCCTGGTGCACGAAGCCCGTGCGGCCTTGCCACGCGTCTTCCGGCAGCGCGTCTGAAACGACGGGCACATAGGTGAACTGCGGCAAGTCGGCGGCCCACTGGCGGCACAGCGCATCCATGTACAGATCGTGCGGACGGCGGCCGCCCCAGTACAGGGTGATCGGGCGCGTGGATTGCTCGTTGATCATGTGCTCGACGATGGCTTTCAAGGGAGCAAAGCCCGTGCCCGAGGCCAGCAGCACGACGGGCTTGTCGGAATCTTCGCGCAGGAAGAAAGTGCCCATCGGGCCTTCGAAGCGCAGGATGTCGCGCTCCTTCATGGTGCCAAACACCTGGTCGGTGAACAGGCCGCCCGGCAGGTGGCGGATGTGCAGGGTCATCGGGCCGCCATCGGCGGGCGCGCTGGCCATGCTGTAGCTGCGGCGTTTGTTGTCGCGTAACAGGATTTCGATATACTGTCCGGCGCGGTAGTTGAGGCGTTCGCTGGCTGGCAACTGCAGGGTCAGCACGACGACGTCGGGCGCGACTTTTTCGATGGTGGTCACGCGCGACGGCATTTTCTTGATCGGGTAGTCGCTGCTGCCCGCCACTTCGCGCGCTTCGATGACGAGGTCGGCGTTGGTGGTGGCGCAGCAGAACAGGGAAAAGCCGGCCGCTTCCTCTTCCGGCGTCAGGGCGCGCTGCTGGTGCGCCTTGTGCTGGACGGTGCCGGAAACCACTTTGCCCTTGCAGGAACCGCAGGCGCCATTTTTACAGCCATACGGCAGGCCGACGCCGGCGCGTATCGCCGCCGCCAGCACGGTTTCGTCCGCTTCGCAGCTGAACTGGTGGCCGCTGGGCTGAACAGTAACTTGAAAAGTCATACAATCCTTGAGATGAAAAATATGTTAATGCACTCTTTGCGCAAGCCGTCAGGCTTGCCGCGCCTGCTGATCCTGGGCTGCGGCGACGTCGGCATGCGGTTGCTGCCCTTGCTGCGTACGCGCTTTCGCGTCTTTGCCGTCACCAGCCAGCCGGCGCGCTGCGCGCAGCTGCGGGCGGCCGGCGCCGTGCCCATCGTGGCCAACCTCGACGAGCGCGCCAGCCTGAAACGGCTGGCGGGGCTGGCGACGATGATCGTGCACCTGGCGCCGCCCCGGTCGTCGGGCTTGCTGGACCGGCGCACGCGCAATCTGGCCGCCATTTTACCCGAGCACGCACGCATGGTGTATGTGAGTACCAGCGGCGTGTATGGCGATTGCGGCGGCGCCTGGGTCGATGAGACGCGGCCGACGGCGCCGGCGAATGCGCGCGCGAAGCGGCGCGTGGATGCCGAGCAGGTCTTGCGCGGCTGGGGCGTGCGCCGCCGCGCCAGCGTGGCCATCCTGCGCGTGCCCGGCATCTATGCGGATGACCGCCTGCCGCTGAAGCGCCTGCGCGAGGGCACGCCAGCCCTGGCCGCGGATGACGATGTATACACCAACCATATCCATGCCGATGACCTGGCGCGCATCATCGAACGGGCCTTGTGGCGGGGCAAGCCGGGGCGCGTGTACCACGCCAGCGATGACAGCGAACTCAAAATGGCGGAGTATTTCGATGCCGTGGCCGACACGTTCGGCTTGCCGCGCCCGCCGCGTCTGCCGCGCGCAGAACTGCAGCAGGTGGTCACGCCGATGCTGCTGTCATTCATGTCCGAATCGCGCCGCCTGCACAATACGCGCATCAAGCGCGAGCTGGGCGTGCGCCTGCGCTACGCGCGCGTGGCCGATGCCTTGCGGCCGCTGTCTGCCGACGGGGCCGGCATCGGGTAAAATGGCCGGTTATCTGCGCACTTTTCCTGGGCCGGCGCGCAGCGCGCCGTTCCGGCGGTGCGCCATTCACTTAAGGAATACCGCATGAGCACCCTCACTTACGAAGAATACCTGGACGAGGTCACCACTGTCCTGACGGAACTGTATGACCTCGACGACGACGCCGCCATCAAGCTGGTCGTGGCGGCGCAGGACGCCGAATTTTTTGTCCCGCACGATGCCCATGAAGAAATGCGTACCGCCGAACAAGCCAAGAAGGATGCGGTCACCTTGTTCGAGCGCAAGCAGAATCGCCAGCAAACGCAGGAAAAACAGCAGCAGCGCGTGCGCCAGCAAAAGAAATAAGAACGGATCACCGGGCCTCTGGCCGCCAGGCCGTGGGGCAACATGGGCTTCGGCGCAATGCCGGGGCCGGCCATTTGATGCAGCGCAAACGTGCCATGGCACGCTGGCGATATGGTGAGCAATGTCGTCACGCGTCCGGGCTCTTGTGGCGGGCTCGGCATCTACAATGAGCGTGGCGTTGTTTCCCGTCAGCAGGAGCGAGCCATGCGAGCTACGAGTCACCCCAGCAAGGAACAGGTGCGCGCCTATATGCGCCGGCGCGAACGCGCGCTGCAGCCGCCGCCGCCGCCCGATGAAATCCGCCGGCAACTGGCCTGGTGCCGCGTGGATGCCATTCCGGGCACTTGCCCGCTTGCCACCCCGGCCGGCGTGGCTGCGCAAGGCTGGCATTTATCAGCGGAAATGGCCCGCCTGAGCACCCTCATGGCCATAGCCTGGCTCATGCATAGCGGTGTTGCTCATCGTAAAAATTGATGACGTGCAGCAAATTTTTCCAATTTGAGTTATCCTCTAGCACATTCCAAGTGCGTCAATTCTCTTCAATTATCACAATTTTGCTTTAAGTTACGCAAAAATCAACAATAGCGTGTATTATATTGTTTGCGGCGTAAAAGCCGCATAAGTGATGGCGCTTTTTAGTGTGTTTACCCTGAATTATTGCAGAAGAGACATTCGGTTTCTTTTTGCCTTAATACAACAAGTACGGATTTTCGATCATGTCTCTCAAACAAATTACCTCTTTGCCTACCTACAACCCGAATCGCGTCCTCGATGCGATCATCGACAAGCTGCAACTGAAGAACGATGCCGCCCTGTCGCGAGCACTGGAAGTGGCGCCACCGGTCATCAGCAAGATTCGTCACAACACCTTGCCGATCGGCGCCACGATCCTCATCCGCATGCATGAAATCAGCGATTTCAGCATCCGTGAACTGCGCGAGTTGATGGCTGCCTAAGAGCGCCTGACAGACGGCAAACTGAGAGGTGCCGTCTGCGTTAGTCAAGCTTGCCGCGTGCGGCAGCCATACCTGCCTTCCCGTTTTCTATTGCGTGTCCGGGCTCAGCGTCGGACGATCCGTATAGAAGCGCCCTGTTTCCAGACCAGTCGGGGATGACTCGACCAGCGCTGCGGCCACTTTGCCGGGCGCGCTGGAAAATGCGGTCTGGGCAGCACCGGTGGCGCGGCCCGAATACGCGGTCGCTTGCACCGCAGCACTGGAAAACGCCGTCTGCACGGCCCGGCCAGAATACGCCGTTGCCTGTACCGCGGCACTGGAAAACGCCGTTTGTACGGCGCGCCCCGAATACGCCGTCGCCTGCACGGCCGCGCTGGAAAATGCCGTCGCCTGTACTGCCGCACTGGAAAATGCCGCCTGCACGGCGCGTCCCGAATACGCCGTCTCCGCGCGGAGATAATCTTCCCCGAATGTCTGCTCGTACAACTGCTTCATGCGTTCGCCCACGCGGTGGTGCGCCGCTTCGTCGTCTTCGCCGCGCAAGCCGATGTATGGGAAGTGATGCAGGAAGTAGCCGAACACCTGTTCGCAATCCGCCGCATATTTGAGGGTATCGAGGATGTGGTAGTGCCAGAAGGTATCGACGTCCATCAGCGGCGCCGTTTCTTCCTGCGGAAACTGTTTCATCAGGATCAGGAAGCGGCGGTATTCGAATTCCACCGCATTGGCCTTCTCGAGGCTCCATCCTTCGCCTGACTCCCGGTGCATCAGCTTGACCTTGATCGCGTCCAAATTCAAATCGGCAATTGCCTTGAAACTGTCGTTCGTATCCATGAATGTCCTTTGGTAAAGAGCGTTGTGGGAACTGCGGTAAAACAAGGGAAAGCGGTGGCTGTGTACTCCTGGCAAGTAGTCGGGGGAATGCCTGGCCGATGGCGGGCAGGCGCTAAGTTGTTCTACATCAATATTGCATCTAATTACAAAATACGCAAGCTGAGCTTGTTTCATGCGGAACGCGCGCCGCTCAGCTGCTGGCCCGGCTTTCTTCCTGGTAGGGAAACGCGGTGGCGTCCGCGCCCAGCGGTACGCTGACATGCACGCTCATGCCGGCGCCGGGGCTGCTTTCAATGTAGAAAGTGCCGCCCAGCAACTTTATACGTTCTTCGATGCCCACCAGGCCAAACGAGCCCAGCTTGTTGCGCCCGTCGATGGCCGCGCCCACGCCGTTGTCGCTGATGCTCATCGACACCGTATCGCGGCACTTTTCCAATTTGACTTGGACGCGGCTGGCATTCGCATGCTGGGAAATATTGCTGAGCGACTCTTGCAGGATGCGGAACAGGGCCGTCGCGCATTGGTCGCTGAGGCAAATGTCGTCATGGCTTTCGCTCACTTCGCAGGCGATGCCCGTGCGCTGGCGAAATTGCGCCACTTGCCATTCGACGGCCGCATTCACGCCCAGGTCCAGCACGGTAGGGCGCAAGTCGTTGATGATCTGCCGCACGCTCTTGATGGTGGCGTCGATCTGCTCCAGGGTTGAGCGGGCGCGGGCGTTCAGGCGCGGGTGGCGGCGCTGCGTGCGCGAGGCCAGCATGTCGGCGTCGATGCGCAGCACCAGCAGGTTCTGCCCCAGGTCGTCGTGGATTTCGCGCGCGATGCGCTTGCGCTCTTCTTCCTTGATCTGGTCGGCGTGAGCCGCCAGGCGGCGCAGTTTCTGGTGCGACAGCTGCAGGCGGATCTGGCTGGCGCGCAATTCCTCCGTCATGCCTGTCGCCATCTGGATGGCGCGCCGGCGCGACGACGCCAGGGTGTGGAACAGCACATACAGCAGCATGGTGCTGGCAAAGCCGATCAGCAGAGCCAGCCACGGCAGGAAGGCGTCGAAGCGCGAATACAGGTCGCTCTTGCGCACGCTGAACAGCGCTTGCCAGGCGCGGCCATTGTGCTCGATCAGCAGCGTGCTGCTCAGGTAGCGGCCCGAACTGCCGAGCTGCCACCATGGCGCATGCATGCCCGCCGCCGTGCTGTCGAAGATGGGGCGCATGTCGTGCGGCAACTGCAGCGGCACCTCCCGCTGTTGCAGCGCCTGCGGGCCGATATCGAACAGGGTCAGGCGGACGTTGCGTACCGGCATGTCGGCCAGCGCGCTGCGCATCATCGTCACCAGGTCGTAGCCGATGCCGACGGAACCCTGGTAAGCCGCGCGCCGCTGTTCCACCGTATCGACCGGCATGCCGAAGCGGTACACGGGCAGGCGCATGGCCATGCCCGTCAGCTGGGGACGGCCGTCCATCGGCACGGGCACGCCGGAATTGCTGATGCGGCCGGAATCGCGCGACTCCGCCAGCGCTTCCGCGATCTGGGGGCGCGAGGCGATGTCATGGCCATACTTTTCTGGGGCGCTGGCGATCGGCTCGATGTATACGAGCACGGAATACTGGGCGCGCGGGCCGGGCGGGTGGATGGCAAACGCCGGATAGCCGTCGCGCCCGGGCGGATAGTCGCGCCTTATGGCCGCTTCGTAGGCGGCGCGCTGCGTCTCGTCGAGTTCCTGGCTGTAATTGAGGTTCATCACGCCCGGGTAGTTCTGTTGCAGGGCGATGTTAGCCACGTAGCGGTGGAATTGCTCGCGGCTCACGTGTTCGTTGGCCTGGAACAGGCTGGCCGTGCCGCGCAGCAGGTTGGCATACGACTTGGTGCGCGATTCGATGTTTTTCTGGGTGTTGTGCGCCAGATTGTTGAATTCTTCGCTGGCATCGCTTTCGATCGACAGCGAAGCGGCCATGTAGAACAGCAGGCCCACCATCGTCGACACGACAAAGCCGAACAGCCACAGCGGTCTTTTTTCAGCAGCTAAGGGGTGTTCGCCGGCAGTAGAAGGCATTGCCATCCGCATCAGGAAGAGGAATCGGGTGCCGCCTGGTGGCGGAGGCTAGGCTAGGTTGTACAAGCACTATTAAAATTGCAAATTGCTCAATAGCTGCCTAATATACAAAATTATCGTTATTATAGTCAACAGGCAATATTTCCCGTTGAAACGAAAAAAAACCGCCGCAGCGGTTTTTTTGTGGGTCGTCCCGGCGCCTTACTTGGCGGGCTGCCAGCTGTCTTTCAGGGTGACGATGCGGTTGAAGACGGGCTTGCCAGGCTGGCTGTCGACCCGGTCGGCCGCAAAGTAGCCGTGGCGCTCGAACTGGAAGCGCTGTTCCGGCTGGGCCAGTTCCGCGCCCGGTTCCAGCCACGCTTGCACCACTTCCTTGGCCAGCGGATTCAAGGCCAGCTTGAAGTCCTTGCCGCCCGCGTCCGGCTGCGGGTCCGTAAACAGGCGGTCGTACAGGCGCACTTCGGCGGGAATGGCCGTCGGCGCGCTGACCCAGTGCATATTGCCCTTGACCTTGTAGTTGGCGCTGCCTTCCGTGCCCGACTTGCTGTCCGGGAAA
Organism: Janthinobacterium sp. PLB04; assembly: GCF_021165895.1. NCBI lineage: Bacteria > Pseudomonadati > Pseudomonadota > Betaproteobacteria > Burkholderiales > Oxalobacteraceae > Janthinobacterium > Janthinobacterium sp. PLB04. The sequence goes on from NZ_CP088968.1 coordinate 1,667,741, forward strand.
TAGGTGCAATGCACGGCGATGACCTTGCCGTCCGCATCCTTGTCAAAGCCCGTGCACTCGATCACGTAGCCGTAGCGCAAGCGTACCTTGCTGCCCGGCTTGTCGTCGATCGGCGGATACAGGCGGAAATAGCCCTTGTTCGGCACTTCCATGAAGTCGTCTTCCTCGATCCACAGCTCGCGCGAGATGGGGAAGGTGCGCAAGCCACGTTCCGGGAAGTGCGGGTGCACGGGCGCCGTGCATTCCACGCTTTCGTTTTCAGGGAAATTGTCGATGATCAGTTTCAACGGACGCAGCACGGCCACCGTACGCGGTGCTTTCGGATCCAGGTCTTCGCGCAGGCAGCCTTCCAGCACGCTGTAGTCGATCCAGCCGTCGGATTTCGTCACGCCCGTGCGTTCGCACATCAGCTGGACCGCTTCCGGCGTGTAGCCGCGGCGGCGCATGCCCACCAGGGTCGGCATGCGCGGATCGTCCCAGCCGTCGACGATTTTTTCTTCCACCAGTTGGCGCAGCTTGCGCTTGCTGGTGACGATATAGGTCAGGTTCAGGCGCGAGAATTCGAACTGGTGCGGCACCGGCTTGGCGAAGAAGCCGCCGGCCGACAGGGTTTCCAGCAGCCAGTCGTAGAATGGGCGGTGGTCCTGGAATTCCAACGTGCAGATCGAATGCGTGATGTTTTCCAGCGCGTCCGAGATCGGGTGCGTGTAGTCGTACATCGGATAGATGCACCAGGCGTCGCCCGTGCGGTGATGATGCGCGTGGCGGATGCGGTAGATGGCCGGGTCGCGCAAGTTCATGTTCGGCGAACTCATGGCATCTTCGCTCATCTTCGCGCGCAGGATGTGCTCGCCATCCTTGAATTCGCCCGCCTTCATGGCGCGGAACAGGGCCAGCGATTCGTCGCGCGGACGGTCGCGGAACGGCGAATTCTTGCCGGCCTGGCCGAAATTGCCCCGGTTGGTGGCCATGTCTTCGGCGCTCTGGCTGTCCACATAGGCAAAGCCCGCCGTGATCAGGTATTCGGCCATCGCGTACAACTGGTCGAAATAGTCGCTCGCGTAGTGCAGGTGGCTCTGGCCATCGGCATGCTTCGGCTCCCAGTCAAAGCCCAGCCATTTCACGCTGTCCATGATGGTGTCGACGTATTCCTGCTCTTCCTTCGCCGGATTGGTGTCGTCGAAGCGCAGGTTGCACTGACCGGCGTAATCGCGCGCCAGGCCGAAGTTGACGCAGATCGACTTGGCGTGGCCCACGTGCAGGTAGCCGTTCGGCTCCGGGGGGAAACGCGTGATCACCTGGGGCAGGCCGGGACGCACGTGGGCGCCGGCAGCCAGGTCGGCTTCGATGATGTTACGCAAGAAATTGGGCGCCAGCGCTGGCGCGGCGGTATTCGGTTTATCGTTGCTCATTGATCAATGCGGAAGAGTGACAGTAAAAAGCATTTTACCGTACCGCAAGCGCTTTATAAGCACGTATTTGCCCCCATATCCCAGCATGCAAGCGACGCGGGCGCCGTTCTATAGGATAATTCGCCTTTAATTAGTAGAAAAACGTGACCCCGGAGCCTTTTATGGAAAATTTATATAACGTCCTCGGTGTCGCGCCCAATGCCAGCGACGATGAAATCAAGAAGGTTTACCGTTCGCTGGCCATGCGCTTCCACCCCGACCGCAACCAGGCCCCCGGCGCCGAGGCGCGCTTCAAGAGCGTCACCAAGGCGTATGAAATCCTGGCCGACCCGGCCAAGCGCGCCGAGTACGACCAGAGCGTGAATCACCGCATCATCATCGACCCGGAAGCGGAAGCCTATGCCCTGTGGTGCGGCGTGTTCCGCCTGCATGGCACCGTCCTACCGGCAGATTAAGCCTGCTGGCGGCTGTCCGGCCAGCCTGAATGATTTGAAAAACAACAAACAATGGTGCTTTTGCTTTTAAGTAAAAGTGCCGCGCACCACATTGGAAAGCACAGCATGAGAAGAGTACACCCTGAATTCGCGTACCAGTCGCGCGAGCTGGAAGGCCAGATCGAAGGCATCCTCGGCGACCCGCCGAACCGCAAGAACTACAAAAGCATGGTCGACGCCCTGGTCGGTGAATACGCGAGCGGCGGCGGCATCGAAGACGTGAATATGCTGGCCTTCGCGCTGGTCGACCACATCACCTTCAGCGACCCGAAAGGCTTGCTGGCCGAAAGCGAAGACTACGAATTCGGCGATACGGCCCGCGTGTTTTCCATGGCCGCGTGCGCCGCGCCGGAAGCGGCAAAGATGTACGCCGCCATCGAAGAGAGCTTCCCCGACCTGGCGCGCCAGGCCATCATCACGGCCTTTTTGCACAAGAATCCGCGCCTGTGGGACGACGATGACCAGTCGCTCGACCAGCTGGCCGCCAATGACGACGGCGACGACGAGCACGACGAAGACGAAGCCACCGACGATTTCGCCCAGATGTTTGACCAGGATGGAGATGACCATGGCAGATAATAATGAACAAAAAAGCAATCTTCCCGCGCTGACGAAACAGGTCACGGAATTGGTGCTGTCCGGTTCGCTGGGCCACGCCGAGCAGGCGTTTGCCGATGCGGCCGACCAGTATGGCGACCTGGCCGTGGTGGAAGTATTGAATGCCATCCCGCCACAGGTGACGGCCCTGCATTTGGCCGGTTTCGACGGCGGCAAGATGTCGCTGGCGACCTTGCTGGTGCCGCCGAAAGCGTGGGCCGACAGCCTGGCCTTCATCGCCGCCACCTGGAGCGACGACCAGATCGAGGACGATCCTGAACGCATCGCCGAAGCCCTGTTCGCGCACATCCACGGTGTGGTGTTTTCCACCGACGACGCCGAGCGCCGCCGCGAGCTGCTGCTGGAAGCATCGGCCACCGACTGGGGCGCCACGGCGTTTGCGATCCTGTTCTCGATGGCGCCGAAGGAAATCCTCGAAGTGGCGGGCGAGATCGTCATCAAGGGACCGTACGTGACGGGCGTGACCTCGTCCGACAACGACGTCGTGCCGCTGGCCATCGAGCTGGCGCAAGCGAATGAAGACGGCTGGGACCGCTCGTTGTTCGAACTGTTCCCCGACTTCCGCCACAGCGCCGACCTGGCCGACGCGGAATACTCGGACGACCCGGACGAAGAGCCGACCATGTTGCAGCGTAGCACCAAGGAATTGCTGTACCGCCTGCGCAAGCAAGTGCCGAGCACGCGCAGCGCGCCACGCTCCAGCACGCGCCGCAGCCTGGGCACCGGCATTTTCTCGTAATGAAAGCAGGGAACGTCTAATGCTGCCAGCAATTGTTGTAGAGAATCTTCCGCGCCTGGTGCGCGCCATCAAACTGTTGCCGCGCGACCCGCGCGAGGACGCGGCGCTGAACCTGGCCGACGAATTGACGGGCATCACGGCCATGGTGGCCGAGAAGTTCACGAATGAACGCACGGCCGATGGCATCCAGAAAGCGCTGTACCTGACGGTGGGCGGCGTGTCGCTGGGCCTGGAGCAGGCCGTCACGCATGAAGGCGACCAGGCCGCGCTCGATTTCCTCGTCGAGCACGGCGCCGAGCACGCGTTCCAGGTGGGCTTTCGCCTGATCAAGGACCTGTCGCAGTTGCCGGAAGACGCCCTCGTCGGCGAATACGACCAGGACCCCGTCTACCTGCAGCGCCGTTTGCGCGAGCTGTTCATCGATATTTGCCAGGCCGACCCGAACCAGAACTGGGCCGGCTATGAAAAGTATGCGCTGCAGTTGCAACAGCGCAAGGAAGTGCAAGCCGTCGTGCGCCTGGCCGGCTGGCTGCGCCGCCACCATGACAACGGCCCCGTCAGCGACAGCGACTTGAATGCCGAGGGCGTCATCGCCCTGGCCATCATCTTCGCCATCGAAGGCGGCGGGCGCATCATCGCGCGCACGGGTCAAAAGGAGTTTGAACGCTTTGTGCGTTCCGTGCGCAAGAACAAGCCCGACTTCGAGGAAGGCTGGGCCGCCCTGGTTGCCAAGGTGCCTGTGCAGCACCATCCCGTGTTGCTCGACCGCATAGACTCGTACCGCCGCAGCTGCACCGTCGTGCATAAAATCCTCACGCGCGCCAGCATGAAGAGCCTGTTCGAGGACCTGGAAAACTACGCGGGTTCCGAGCTGGACGCGGATTACTCCTGACGCATGTCAACGTGGGCCGGCACTTGCCGGCCTATTCTTTTTCTTCCAGCGCCGCTTCCTCGGCCAGTTTCACGAACGCAGCCACCAGCGGCGATGTCTCTTCCTCCCTTTGTGCAAGCAATAAGCTGGTCGTCGCCTGCGGGTCGGCGATCGGGCGGTAGCACACGCCATCCATGCGGATGCGGTCGAACGAGGCGGGCAGCACGGAAATGCCGCAGCCGGCCGCCACCAGGCCGATGATGGTGGACGCCTCGCCCGCTTCCTGCGCGACCTGGGGCACGAAGCCTGCCGCCTTGCACAGGCGGAAGATCTGCGGATAAATCCCCGTGCCCGCATCCTTGGGGTACATGACAAAGCCTTCGCCCGCCATGTCGGCAATGGCAATCGCCTTCTTGGCCGCCAGCGCGTGGGCGACGGGCAGCACGAGGAACAACGGGTCTTGCCGCAATTGCGTCAGCTTGATATCGGAGGGGTACGTCGTTTCCGGCGGGCGCACGAAGCCCAGGTCCATGGTCCTGCCCGAGATCGCTTCGAGCTGATGCAGGGTCGCCATTTCGTGCAAGGTCAAGGTGACGTGCGGAAAGAGCTGGCGGTAGCGGTTGATGACAGTGGCGAAATACGGCGTAAACGGCGTGGAAAACGTAAAACCGATGCGCAATTCGCCCGCTTCGCCCCGCTGCGCCCGGCGCGCCGTCACGGCCGCCTGTTCCGACAGGGCCAGGATGCGCCGCGCATCGTCGAGAAACAGCGTGCCCGCCTGCGTCAGCCGCACGGAGCGCTTGTTGCGCTCGAACAACTGCGCGCCCAATTCCGCCTCCAGCGCCTGGATTTGCTGGCTCAGCGGCGGCTGGCCGATGTGCAGGCGCTCGGCCGCGCGCGTGAAGTGGAGTTCCTCGGCGACGGCGACAAAGTAACGCAGATGGCGCAGTTCCATATTTGTCCAGTAATCGTTTTAAAGTATGAGTTGGGCCTTGAATATATATTGGACGATATGAGTTGGCAATCCTAAGATGAAGACTCGCTTCCTCTTCGAAACACGGCCATGTCTGATTCATCGCTTGCTTTTGCCTCCGCCGCCACCCCGGCGCTTGCTCCTGTCGCTCCTCCCGCTCCCCGTTCGGCCATCGCCAAAGGTACGGCGGAATTCAAGCGCAGCAACCGCGCCCTGTTCTTTGGCGGCTTTTCCACCTTCAGCCTGCTGTATTGCATCCAGCCCCTGTTTCCGCTGCTGTCGCACCAGTTTCATCTGACGCCGGCGCAAAGCAGCTGGTCCCTGTCCGTGTCGAGCGGCTTGCTGGCCATCTCGCTGGTGCTGCTGAGCGCCGTCTCAGACCGGGTCGGCCGCAAGCCCTTGATGGTGGCGTCGATGTTTTCCGCCGCGATCCTCACCATCTTGTCCGCCTTCGCGCAGGATTATGCGCAGCTGCTGGCGATTCGCGCCGCGCTGGGCATTGCCCTGGGCGGCATGCCGGCCGTGGCCATGGCTTACCTGGGCGAGGAAATCGAAGGGCCATCGCTGGGCCTGTCGATGGGCTTGTATATTGCCGGCAGCGCGTTTGGCGGCATGTCGGGGCGTCTGGTGGCGTCCATGCTCAGCGATTTCCTGTCGTGGCGCTGGGCCCTGGGCGTGCTGGGCGTGGCTGGCGTGCTGGCGGCGGCGGAATTCTGGCGCAGCCTGCCCGCATCGAAGAACTTCGTGCCCAGCACCAAGGGCTGGAACGCCTTGCCGCATGCCATCAAGCAGCATTTTTCGGATAAGGGCTTGCCATGGCTGTTCTGCCTGGCGTTCGTGCTGATGGGCTGTTTCGTCAGCTTGTACAATTACATCGGCTACCGCCTGCTGGCCGCGCCATTTGGCTTGCGCCAGAGCACGGTCGGCTTGCTGGCCTTCTTGTATCTGATCGGCATCTTCAGTTCCGTCTGGGCAGGCCGTCTGGTGGACCGCCTGGGGCGCCGGGGCGTGCTGTGGATCATGCTGTCGGTGATGCTGTCCGGCATTTTATTGACCCTGTTCGATTCCCTGCCGCTGATCGTCATCGGCATGGCGCTGGCCACCTTCGGCTTCTTCGCCTCGCATTCGATCGCCAGCAGCTGGGTCAGCCGCCGTGCCCGCGCACCGCAGGCCCTGGCCTCGGCCTTTTATTTGCTGTTCTATTACCTGGGATCGAGCCTGATCGGTTCCGCCTCGGGTATGATGTGGGGCTTCGACGGCTGGACGGGCGTGGTCATCATGCTGGGCCTGTGCCTGGGCGGCGGCGTGCTGATCGCCTTGCGCCTGCGCCATCTGCAGCCGCTGGGGGCGCGCGAAGCGGTGGGCTGAGGCAATTATTTGGGACACATGCCGATCATCGTTTCCCCCTGCTTGCCCGCGCGCGTGGTCACGCACAAGGTACCCAGCGCGCTGGTGATTTTATAAGTGCGGCTGCCTTTGGCCTCATTCGCGCCGATCTCTTCGATTCTTGACGCTTCATACCATTTCGGCGGCACGGCTGCGTAGGCCTCGGCAAAGCCTTGCTGCATGCGCTTGAAGGCTGTGTCGTCCAGTTTTTGCTCTCCCCGCTGCGGGAATTCCTTGCGCAACTCCCTGTCGATCTTGCCCACGTCGCGCTTGGCTTGCGCCAGGATATCGGCCGCGCTGGGTGGCGCGACGAGTGTGATCGCTTCCGGCGTTGCTGGCGCCGGCGCCGGCGCCTGCTCGGCGGCGGGAACGGGCAAGGGGCGGCTGACGGGCGCCGGCATGGGCAGGCGCGGCAGGCGCGCGGCGGCTGGTTTTACGTCGGGCAATGGTACGGGGACCGGCTTGGGCGGCGCGGGGAGCGTGTAGCGCAGCCAGGCGATGGCCGGGCCCGGCGGCAGGTGTTCGTCCGTGATAGCGCGGGGCCGCGATTGCAAGACACTATATGCCAGGCCCACGTGCAGCAGGATAATCAGCAGCAGGCCGGGAGCGCGGCGGGGCAAGGTAGTCAGCGAGGTCATGGAGGGCATGGTGGTTCAGGTACGCCAATGTATCTGAATGATTTGATAATTATCTAAAATGTCACAAGCGCTTACAAAAAAGTGCCACATGGAAATTTCGATGCCATGGCGGCTGGCGGGGAACCCTGCGCCAGTCTGGTGATCCAACCCGGACATCACGCGAACAGGAGATCATCATGATGCAAGTAAAGGAAGTGGCACGGCGCTTTGGCGCCATTGAACACGCGATCGGCCAGGCAGCCCAGCTGTGCGGCAAGCAGCAGGGCATGCCGATGGACTTGAAGGATTGCATCAACCAGCTGGACCAGCAAAAGAACGCCGTGCGGCAAGCCATCGACACGCAAGACGATGCGCGCATCCGGCAAGCCGTCGACCAGATGGAATCACTGGGCGACCGCGCCAAGCGGGCGTGCGGCACGGCGACCAGCGTGACGCCGGAAATGAAGAGTGCCGTGCTCAAGGTGCATGATGAATTGTCGGACCTGAAACATCAGCTGCACTAGGTCTTACCTCTTGACCGCTTCACATCTGGCGGAACAGATGGGCATATAGAGGGCTGACGCGTAACTGCGCCGGGTGCTGGCGCAGGGTCAGCGACAGCTTGCCCGCCTCGTCGCGCACGGCCGTGGCGATGGCGCTGGCGTTGACGATGGTACCCCGGTGAATTTGCCAGAATTGTTGCGGGTCCAGCTGGGGCAAGAGTTCCTTCAGGCTCGTGCGTATCAGCGCTTCGCTGTCCTGGCACACGACGTTAATGTATTTGTCCAGCGCTTCGAAATACACGACGTCGGCCAGGGCGATCATGCGCACGCTGTTGCCGACGGCCGCGCGTATCATTTGCAGGCGCGGCGCGGGCGGCAGCATGGCTTGCAGCTGGCTCAGCAGGCGGGCCATGTTGTCGTCGCTGGCGGATCCGGCTGCCGGCGCCATCGTGGCGGCCGTCGCTGTCGCGTTCGCCGGCGCTGCCGCAGCATTGCCACCGCCGATGTCGCGCAAGCGCTGCTGCAGGCGTTCCACCGTCTTGCCCAGGCGCGCATCGTTGACGGGTTTTAAGACGTAATCGGCGGCTGCGTGCTCGAAGGCGGCCAGCGCGTATTCGTCGTAGGCGGTCACAAACACGATGTGAGGAAAAGGGACGCCGTCCGGCCATAGCTCTGCCAGCTCCTCGGCCGCTTCCAGGCCCGTCTTGCCTGGCATCTTGATGTCGAGAAATAGTATGTCGGGCTGCAGCGCCAGGCCTTGCCGCAAGGCTTCCACGCCGTTGGGGCAGGTGGCGACAATGTCGAGTTCCGGCCACAGCCGCTGCAAGGCGTGCGCGAGGGCGGCGGCGAGTATCGGTTCGTCTTCGGCGATCAGGGCGCGTGGCGCGCGTGCGGTGTGTTGGCTCATGCGAGGGGACTCGTGATGGTGGGTGGAAGGGGAAATGTCAGGCGTGCGGTCGCGCCTGCCGGATGGTTGGCGGCCAGCGACAGGCTGGCGGCATCGCCGTGCATACCGCGCAGGCGTTCGCGGATATTTTCCACGCCCAGGTGCGTGCCCTTGGTCTGGCCCGGATGGTCGAGGCCCAGGCCATCGTCGCTGACGGTAAGAATCAGCACGCCAGCGTCCGTGGAGGCTTGCACATGGATATGGCCGCCTTCGATCTTAGGTTCCAGGCCATGCTGGATGGCGTTTTCCACCAGCGGCTGCAGCAGCATGGGCGGTACCTTGATCTGGCGCAAAGCCTCGGGCAAGTCCAGCGCAAAGCTCAGGCGCGCGCCCATGCGGATGGACATCAGGCCCAGGTAGGCTTGCATCAGGGAAAACTCCTGTTCGAGAGTGGTCGATTCGGCGCGCGAGGAAGAGAGGGTGGCGCGCAAATACTGGATCAGCTGGTCGAGCAGTAACTGGGCGCGGTCTGGATCAAAGCTGATCAGGCCCTGCAGGTTGGCCAGGGTGTTGAACAGCATGTGCGGTTCGATCTGCGCTTGCAGCAATTGCAGCTGCGCCTGCATGGCCTGGCGCGCCACGGATTCGGCGCGGGCCTTTTCCTGGGCTGCCGCCATTTGAAGGCGGGTAATCTTTTCGCGGCTGGAGAAAAACAGCACGGCGCCGCCCGTGGCCAGCAAGGTGAACACGAGGGTGCTGACCATCTGCGTGGGAAGCAGGTTTTCGAAGCCGCCCACGTCCACGCCCGTCAGCCAGCTGAACAGCGTCAGGCCCAGCACTTGCGCCACAGGCACGGAAATCAGGATGATGAGCATGAAGGGCAGGAATTTGGGCCGCTGGTCAGCGCCCCATAACGTCAGGCGCATGCCGTCGATCAGCAGGAAGGCGATCGTGCCGATGCACATCGAGGCGACCAGGTTTTGTCCAAAATGGCTGCCCGGGTTGAGGATGAAGGTAATGACCAGCGCGCAGATCACGTTCAGCGCCAGTGCGTAGCGCGCATCGTGCAGCATGCGGTAGTACGGAGACTTGGCCTTGGCTGCTGGCGCAGCGGCGGATGGAGCGTCGGTTTTCATGTTGTTGTCTGCTGGTAGCGATGGGGCATTGTGTGCCAGCAGAGGCCCACGCGCAACCGGGCTGCGACGAAACGGGGCTGGCGCATCGCCATTCGCCGCGGAGGGTCGCCAAACGGGGCCGCTTTACTTTTCAGGACAGGCACGCAATAGTATGGCAAGACAGTTTGTATCCATGGAATTGCTATAAAGGAAGCATCATGTGGCCCTATCCACGCACCCTGGCGCACCGCGGCGGCGGCACCTTGGCGCCTGAGAATACCTTGGCCGCCCTGCGCTGCGGCCTGGCCTACGGCTACCATGCCGTGGAATTCGACGTCATGCTGGCGTCCGACGGCGTGCCCGTCGTCGTGCACGACCCCGAGCTGGGGCGCACCGTGGCCGGCAGCGGGCATATCAGCGATTACACGGCCGCGCAGCTGGGAGCGATGGAAGCGGGCGCCTGGTTCGGCGCCGCATTCGCCGGTGACGGCGTGCCCACGTTCGAGGCCGTGGTGGCGTATTGCAAGGCGCAGCGCATCTGGATGAATATCGAAATCAAACCGGCGCCCGGCTTCGACGTGGCCACGGGCGAAACGGTGGCGCGCGCCACGCGCGGTTACTTTGCGCAGGAAATCGCGGCAGGGGAATTGCTGCCGCTGCTGTCATCGTTCAGCATCGAAGCCTTGCAGGCGGCGCGCGAGGCGGCGCCGGAACTGGCGCGCGGCTGGCTGGTCGAACAGATACCGGATGGCTGGGAACGACAGGCGCGCGAACTGGGCGTGGTGGCGCTCCATTGCGATCACCAGCAGCTGACGCCGGAGCTGGCGCGAGAGGTAAAGGAGGCGGGATACGGGTTGTTCTGCTACACCGTCAACACGCCCGAGCGGGCCAGCGAGCTGCTGGCCTGGGGCGTGGACGGTTTTTGCACGGACAGGATCGATCTGATCAAGGCGTAGGTCGGATTAGCGTAGCGTAATCCGACTTCATGGTGCCGTGGCAACGTCGGCTTACGCGCCACGCGCTAAGCCGACCTACGCTTCCATCCTTAGAACGTCACGCGCATGCCGACGGTGACATTGCGCCCCATCAATGGCGCCGCATTCTTGATGAACGAGGTGTGGCTGTACGCCAGTTCATTCGTCAGGTTGTTTGCCTTGATGTAGAACTGGGCCGGTGTCGTGCCGATGCGCGTGTCGTAGTTGGCGGAGAGGTTCAGCATGTTGTAGCCCGGGGTTGCCGTTTCGAACGCTGCCACTTTATCCTGCTTGCCCACGCGGTAGAACTCGGCCACGCCGCTCCATGCCTGCCAGTTGGCATCGAACTTCACGCCGACGCGCTGGGCCGGGATGCGCGGCAAGTTGCCACCGTCGTTGGCCAGCTTGGCCCGCACGTAGTCGCCGAACACGCTGGCGCCGAACATGGGGTTCAATTGCTGGCGGATCTGGCCTTCGACGCCCGTGAACGTGGCGTCGCGCTGGGCGTACTGGATCAGCTGGAAGCCTTCGTGGTTGTCCAGGGTGGAACCGAAGATGTAGTTGTCGACCTTGTTGCGGTAGGCGCTGGCCGAGAAGGTCGTGGCGCCCGCATATTTGCGCAAGGTCAAGTCGATATTGTTCGACGTTTCCTTGCCCAGGTTTTCATTGCCCAGCTCATACGTGGCCGTGGCCATGTGCACGCCGTGCGCATACAGTTCCTCGGCGCTGGGCAGGCGGTGCGTGCGGGAAATGGTCGAGCCGAGCGAGTACTGGGGCGCGAATTTCCACACGGCGCCCAGCGAGATGGACGTGCCCTTGGCGCTGCGGTCTTGCAAGGTGGCGCTGTCGACCGTGATGTCCTGCCATTCGTGGCGCAAGCCCGCTTCGAAGCGCCATTGGTCGAGCTTGTATTCTTCCACCAGGAAGGCCGCGTGTTTCTTCGTTACCGTCGGCGCCACGTACGCTTCTTCACCGAGGGCGGAGAAATCGCGCTTCGACGTTTGCAGGCCGACCACGCCGCGCCAGCCGAAGACGGGATGGTGTTCCATTTCCAGGCGCGCATCGTGGCCCTTGTTCTTGAAGGTGGTAGCGATTTCCGTGCCTTCGATTTCATCGTGCTTGTAATCGGTGAACGCGGCGCGCAGGCGCAGCTTGGCGAAGCCGGGCACGGGGTCGCGCAATTCGCCGCGCACATCCCAGCGTTCGCTCTTCAGCTTCACGTACGGCACGCTTTCATGCCCGTGATCGTGGTCGTGTTCCTCTTCATCGCCATGGTCGTGGCCTTCGTGGCCGCCGCAATGCAGGTGCGTGCCGTGCGGGTGGCAGCTTTCGAATTCGTGGTTGTGGCCAGGCAAGCCGTATTCCGCGTGCTGGCTGGTGAAGGCCAGGCCCAGGAAGCCGCGTGATCCCACCCACGACACGCCCACGCTGCCCGTGTCCGTCTTGTTGTAGCTGCCGGCCACTTTCGAGCCTCCTTCCCAGCCGCTGCCGACCTTGTATTCCTTCGCGTCGCGCTTGACACCTTCCGCGTGGAAGGCGATGTTGCCGGAGCCGCCAGTCACTTCAAAGGCGCCCGCCTTTTCGCGCGCGGCCGAGTTGGCGCGCACTTCCGCGCTGCCTTCAAAGCCTTTTGCCGGCACGCGCGTGGGGATTTTCTTGTCGATCACATTGACGACGCCGCCGACGGCGCCGCCGCCGTAGGCCAGCGCGGACGGGCCGCGCAAGACTTCGATCTGTTCCGACAGCATCGGTTCGGCCGCGACGGCATGATCCGGGCTGATGGTCGACGCGTCCTGCACTTCGGCGCCATCGGAGAGCACCTTGACGCGCGGGCCATCCATACCGCGGATGATGGGACGGCTGGCGCCGGCGCCGAAATGGCTGGACGTGATGCCGGGCTGGCCGGCCAGGGTTTCACCCAGGGTCGCTTCGCGGGCGCGCACCAGTGCCTCGCCTTCAAGCACGGTCACGGGCGTGCTCATGTCGTCGCTGCCCAAGGCCAGCGCACTGGCCGAGACGGTGACGGCAGGCAAGGTGGCGGCCTGCTGCGCCAGGGCGCTGGCGGGAGCGGCAAAGGCCAGCATGATGGCCAGCGCGAGGGGAGTGGGTTGGTGAGGACGGACGGACATGGGCAAGGTTCCTTATCGGCTATCAGTGTTGGCAGGGTTGGGGCAGCGCGTGAAAAGGAAATAGCCTGCCCTAAGATGATAATGATAACCCATTATCATTACTGTGTGACAGTTTTTCCGGACGGTAGATATAGTCGGATGGTGTATTCTGTCGGCTATGGAACGCACAACACGTCAAAAAACCGCTATTCAAGCCGCCATCGAGTCGGCCCAGCGCCCCCTGTCGGCGCAGGAAATCCTCGAACAGGCCAGCTTGCAAGTGACGCAGCTGGGCATCGCTACCGTCTACCGCAATTTGAAGTCCCTGGTACTGGAAGAAAAAGTGCACGTGGTGACCTTGCCGGGTGAAAACCCGCGCTACGAGTCGAACACGGTCGCCAATCACCACCACCACCATTTCCAGTGCACCACATGCCAGCGTGTGTTCGACGTGCATGATTGCCCGGGCGACTTGAAGCGCATGGCGCCGCAAGGCTTTGTTGTCGAGCGCCACGAGCTGACCCTGTACGGCCGCTGCGCCGACTGCAATGCCGCCGCCGGCGCCACAGGCTCTGCGGCCAAGGGCGCCGCTGCCGGGGCCAAGGCCGCGCCTGCACCGCACGCCTGCGCCAGCCACCACGACCCGGCCTGAGCGGGCAGGTCGTCGATGTTGGCACGGGCGCAACAATGCCCTGGCCAGCCGTCATTGCCGCACCCCATATCACGTATAATCTTCCCTTTAAAGCTGCCGCCACTCTTTGCCAAAAAAACATGAAATCAACTGAAATCCGCGACAAGTTCCTCAAATTTTTCGAGTCCAAGGGCCATTCCATCGTCCGTTCCAGCTCCCTGGTGCCAGGCAACGATCCGACCTTGCTGTTGACGAACAGCGGCATGGTGCAATTCAAGGATGTGTTTACGGGCACGGACAGCCGTCCGTACACGCGCGCCACCTCGGTGCAGCGCTGCGTGCGCGCTGGCGGCAAGCACAACGACCTGGAAAACGTCGGCTACACGGCGCGCCACCATACTTTCTTTGAAATGCTGGGCAACTTCAGCTTCGGCGACTATTTCAAGCGCGATGCGATTCAATACGCGTGGGAATTGCTGACCAAGGTGTACGGCTTGCCTGCTGACAAGCTGACGGTCACCGTCTACATCGAAGATGACGAAGCGTACGATATCTGGGCGAAAGAAATCGGCGTGCCGACCGAGCGCATCATCCGCATCGGCGACAACAAGGGTGCGCGCTACGCATCGGACAATTTCTGGCAGATGGCGGACACGGGCCCATGCGGTCCATGCACGGAAATCTTCTACGACCATGGCGCCGACATTCCTGGTGGCCCGCCGGGCTCGCCTGACGAAGATGGCGACCGCTTCATTGAAATCTGGAACCTGGTGTTCATGCAGTTCAACCGCGACGAAGCCGGTGTCATGCACAAGCTGCCGAAACCGTGCGTCGACACGGGCATGGGCATGGAGCGCCTTGCCGCCGTGCTGCAGCACGTGCATTCGAACTATGAAATCGACCTGTTCCAGCACCTGATCAAGGCCGCCGCGCGCGAAACGGGCGCCACGGACCTGGAAAACAAGTCGCTGCGCGTGATCGCCGACCACATCCGCGCCGCCGCCTTCATGATCGTCGACGGCATCATTCCGGGCAGCGAAGGCCGCGCGTATGTCCTGCGCCGCATCATCCGCCGCGCCTTGCGCCATGGCCACAAGCTGGGCCAGACGAAACCGTTCTTCTACAAGCTGGTGGCCGACCTGGCCATCGAGATGGGCGGCGCCTATCCCGAGCTGGAAGAAGCGAAAGACAACGTCGCCAGCATGCTGAAAGCCGAGGAAGAGCGTTTCGGCGAAACCCTGGAAACGGGCATGAAAGTGCTGGAAGCGCAGCTGGCCAAGGATGCCACGGGCATCGACGGCGCCACCGCCTTCACGCTGTATGAAACGTATGGCTTCCCGCCAGACCTGACGGCCGACATTTGCCGCGAGCGCAATATCACGTTCGACCAGGCCGGCTACGACGCTGCCCTGAAGGAAAGCCAGGAATTGTCGCGCAAGGGCGGCAAGACGCACAAGGACAGCAAGGTCGAGTACACGGGCGAGAAAAACACCTTCGTCGGCTACGATCAATTGACGTTCAGCAGCAAGGTCGTGGCGCTGTACGCGGCCGGCACGCAGGTCACGGAACTGAAGGCGGGCCAGGATGGCATCGTCGTGCTCGACACCACGCCGTTCTATGCGGAATCGGGCGGCCAGGTGGGCGACCAGGGCGTGATTTCCTCGGGCGCAGGCAGCTTTGCCGTCAGCGATACCCTGAAAATCCAGGCTGACGTGTTTGGCCACCACGGCGTGCTGGAATCGGGCGTACTGAAGGTAGGCGACGCCGTCTCGGCGCAGGTCGATACGGCCAAGCGCGCGCGCACCATCCGCAACCACTCGGCCACGCACTTGATGCACAAGGCCTTGCGCGAAGTGCTGGGCAGCCACGTGGCGCAAAAGGGTTCGCTGGTCGACCCGGACAAAACCCGTTTCGACTTCAGCCACAATGCGCCGATGACGGCCGAGCAGATCGCCGCCGTGGAAACCATCGTCAACAAAGAGATCCTGGAAAACCGCGCCACGCAAGCGCACCTGATGTCGTTTGACGATGCCGTCAAGCATGGCGCGATGGCCCTGTTCGGCGAGAAATACGGCGACGAAGTGCGCGTGCTCGATATCGGCAGCTCGAAAGAGCTGTGCGGCGGCGTCCATGTGCAGCGCACGGGCGATATCGGCCTGTTCAAGATCATCGGCGAAAGCGGTGTTGCCGCCGGCATCCGCCGCGTGGAAGCCGTGACGGGCGAAGGTGCGCTGGCGCTGGTGCAAACCATCAACCGCCGCCTGGTCGAAGCGGCCAACGCCCTGAAGGCGCAGCCGGAAGAGCTGACTGCCCGCATCGGCCAGGTGCAGGACCATGTGAAGGCGCTGGAGAAGGAGCTGGCCGCGCTGAAATCGAAACTGGCCTCGGGCCAGGGCGATGAACTGGTCACGCAAGCCGTCGATGTCAATGGCATCAAGGTGCTCGCAGCCGTGCTGGACGGCGCCGACGTGGCCCGCTTGCGCGAAACCATGGACAAGCTGAAGGACAAGCTGAAAACGGCCGCCATCGTGCTGGCCAGCGTGGCGGACGGCAAGGTCAGCCTGATCGCCGGCGTGACGGCGGATGCGACTTCCAAGGTCAAAGCGGGCGAGCTGGTGAACTTCGTTGCACAGCAAGTGGGCGGAAAAGGCGGCGGACGCCCCGATATGGCGCAAGCTGGCGGCACCGATCCGAGCGGCCTGGCGAATGCCCTGGCTGGCGTGCCGGCCTGGGTCGGCGAACGCGTAAAATAAGGCGTAAGCTAGAGGGCATGCGGGGTTTTCGTCCCACAGCCCCTTGAAAACGGCCCGCAGACACTGTTTGTGGGCCGTTTTGCCGTGTGGAATCTCGTTGTGACACCACAACAGCCGATGAACTATTTTGGTGCAGCGCGTCAATGCCCCTGATTTAGAGTAGTATGTCGAAAATCAGTACAACAAAACAATGGTGGGATATTGATGATGAGCGACACACTACTTGATACCGAGATTATGGAATTTCACAAAGAACTCGACGCGCGGGGCTTGAATTGCCCGTTACCGATTCTGAAGGCGAAAAAGGCTTTGTCAGAGCTGCAGAGCGGGGAAGTGCTGCGCATCATGGCAACCGATCCCGGTTCCGTGCGCGACTTCCAGGCTTTCGCCAAGCAAACGGGCAATGCCCTGCTGTCGCATGTGCAGACGGGCACCGAGTTCGTCTTCCTGATGCAACGCAAATAATTCTGCCAGCCGGGGCCGCCGTGGTGCGGCCTGGTTTCTCCTTGCCGTGCCGCGTCACTTTCAGGCCCTTTTGCTGCCCTGCAGCGTAGCGGCCGAGCCCCCTGAAATCCTCAAAGCTGGACAGTTTAGATGGATTGCTCTAACAAAAAATCGCACGATCGTGCTTAAATTCGGTTCAGGATTCAAATTTCTCTTATAATCGAACGCACAATCAGCACTTGATCCGTCATTTTTATAATTTCCCAAAGGCATAGCTATGAAAGTCTTGGTACCCGTCAAACGCGTGGTCGACTACAACGTCAAAGTCCGCGTCAAGAGTGACGGCACTGGCGTCGATACCGCCAACGTCAAAATGTCGATGAACCCTTTCGATGAGATCGCACTGGAAGAAGCGATGCGCCTGAAAGAAGCTGGCAAGGTCACTGAAGTGGTCGCCATCTCCTGCGGCGTGACGCAGTGCCAGGAAACCCTGCGCACGGCCATGGCCATCGGCGCCGACCGCGGCATCCTGGTGGAAACGACGACTGAACTGGAACCGCTGGCCGTCGCCAAGCTGGTGAAATCCCTGGCCGAGAAAGAGCAGCCGCAACTGATCATCCTGGGCAAGCAAGCCATCGATGACGACAGCAACCAGACCGGCCAGATGCTGGCAGCCCTGCTGGGTTGGCCGCAAGCCACGTTCGCTTCGAAAGTCGTGCTGGAAGACGGTAAAGTCACCGTTACCCGCGAAGTTGACGGCGGCCTGGAAACCCTGGCATTGACCTTGCCAGCGATTATCACCACCGACCTGCGTTTGAACGAGCCACGCTATGTGACCTTGCCGAACATCATGAAGGCGAAGAAAAAGCCGCTCGAGACCGTCAAGCCGGAAGACCTGGGCGTCGACGTTGCGCCACGCCTGAAGACCCTGAAAGTCGTCGAGCCAGCCAAGCGCTCGGCCGGTATCAAGGTGCCGGACGTCGCTACCCTGGTCGCCAAGCTGCGTACCGAAGCCAAAGTCATCTAAGCGCGGCCCCGCCGTTTATCCAGAACAATTACAGGACACATCATGGTCGCATTAGTTATTGCTGAACACGACAACGCTACCTTAAAGGGCAGCACCCACCACACCGTGACCGCGGCCGCCCAGTGCGGCGGCGACGTGCACGTACTGGTCGCAGGTTCGAACGCATCGGCCGCTGCCGCTGCCGCCGCGCAAATCGCCGGCGTGACGAAAGTCATCGTGGCCGACGCGCCATACTTTGCCGACGGCCTGGCCGAAAACGTGGCCGAGCAAGTGCTGGCCATCGCCGGCAACTACAGCCATATCCTGGCGCCAGCCACCGCCTACGGCAAGAACATCCTGCCGCGCGTGGCCGCCAAGCTGGACGTCGCGCAAATCTCGGAAATCACCAAGGTCGATTCCCCTGACACCTTCGAGCGTCCGATCTACGCCGGTAACGCGATTGCCACCGTGCAATCTGGCGACAAGATCAAGGTCATCACCGTGCGCACCACCGGCTTCGACGCGGCTGCCGCCACCGGCGGTTCGGCTGCGACGGAAACCGTCGCCGCCGTTGCCGACAATGGCAAATCGGCCTTCGTGGGCCGCGAGCTGGCCAAGTCCGACCGCCCTGAACTGACCGCCGCGAAAATCATCGTGTCGGGCGGCCGTGGCATGGGTTCGGCCGAGAACTTCCACATCCTGGAACCGCTGGCCGACAAGCTGGGCGCCGCCATGGGTGCTTCGCGCGCCGCCGTCGACGCCGGCTTCGTGCCGAACGACTGGCAAGTGGGCCAGACGGGCAAGATCGTCGCGCCATCGCTGTACATCGCCGTCGGTATCTCGGGCGCGATCCAGCATCTGGCCGGCATGAAAGACTCGAAAACCATCGTCGCCATCAACAAGGATCCTGAAGCGCCGATCTTTGCCGTGGCCGACTACGGCATCGTGGGCGATCTGTTCGAGATCGTGCCGCAACTGGTCAAAGAACTGGGTTAAGTCACACCCCTTCCGGTTTTGTTACTGACAAAGCCACGCCGGCCCGCCCCACACGGCGAGCCGCGCGTGGCTTTTTTCTTGGAGAAAAGAAGATGAGCTATCAAGCCCCGCTGAAAGACATGTTGTTCGTGATGAACGAACTGGCCGGCCTGGCCGAAATCCACACCTTGCCCGGCTGCGAAGACGCCACGCCCGACACGGCCGAAGCCGTGCTGGAAGAGAACGCCAAGTTCTGCGGCGGCGTGGTGGCCCCCTTGAACGGCCCCAGCGACAAGGAGCCGAGCTTCTGGCACGACGGCCAAGTCACCACCTCGAAAGGCTTCAAGGAAGCGTTCAAGGCGTATGGCGAAGCGGGCTGGCAGGGCGTGCAGCACCCGACGGAATTCGGCGGCCAGGGCTTGCCCAAGCTCTTGGCCACGCCGTGCATCGAAATGCTCAACTCGGCCAGCATCTCGTTCGCCCTCGTGGCACTGCTGTCGGACGGCGCCATCGAAGCGCTGCTGACGGCCGGCAGCGATGAGCAAAAGGCGGTTTACCTGGAAAACCTGGTGTCCGGCAAGTGGACGGGTACCATGAATCTGACGGAGCCGCAGGCCGGTTCCGACCTGGCCGCCGTGCGCACGCGCGCCGTGCCACAGGACGATGGCACGTATAAAGTGTTCGGCACGAAGATTTTCATCACGTACGGCGAACACGACATGGCGGAAAATATCGTCCACCTGGTGCTGGCCCGCACGCCGGATGCGCCCGCTGGCGTGAAAGGCATCTCGCTGTTCATCGTGCCGAAATTCCTCGTCAACGCCGATGGCAGCCTGGGCGCGCGCAACGACGCCCACTGTGTTTCCATCGAGCATAAACTGGGCATCAAGGCCAGTCCGACGGCGGTATTGCAGTTTGGCGACCACGGCGGCGCCATCGGCACCCTGGTGGGTGAGGAAAACCGCGGCCTCGAATACATGTTCATCATGATGAACGCGGCCCGCTTCGGCGTGGGCTTGCAAGGCATCGGCCTGGCCGAGCGCGCCTACCAGCAGGCCGTGGCGTTCGCCAAGGACCGCGTGCAGTCGCGCGACCTGGCGGGCTCGCCTGGCCCGGTGCCCATCATCCACCACCCGGACGTGCGCCGCATGCTGATGTCGATGCGCTCGCAGACGGAGGCGGCGCGCGCGCTGGCCTACGTGGGCGCGGCCATCAGCGACGTGGCGCACCACCATCCGGAGGCGGACGTGCGCGCGGAAAGCCTGGCGACGTATGAATACCTGGTGCCCGTGATCAAGGGCTGGGCCACGGAAATGTCGCAGGATGTCACGCGCGATGGCGTGCAAGTGCATGGCGGCATGGGTTTCATCGAAGAGACAGGCGCCGCCCAGCATTACCGCGACGCCAAGATCCTCACCATCTATGAAGGCACCACGGCCATCCAGGCGAACGACCTCGTGGGCCGCAAGACGGTGCGCGACGGCGGCGCCGTGGCGAAAGCCATCATCGCCCAGGTGCGCGCCACGGAAGCCCAGTTGGGCGAGCTGACCGGCGCCGACTTCCAGGCCATGCAGCGCCACCTGGCCGAAGGCAGCGCCGCGCTGGAAGCCGTGGTCGAGTACGTGGTGGCGAACATGAAGACGGACATCAAGGCCGTGTTCGCGGGCAGCGTGCCCTATTTGAAGCTGGCCGGGATCGTGCTGGGCGGCTGGCAAATGGCGCGCGCGGCCGTGGTGGCGCAGCAAAAGCTGGGCGAGGGCAGCGGCGACGCTTCGTTCTACAAGGCAAAAATCGCCACGGCGCGCTTCTTTGCCGACCACATCCTGTCGCAAGCGCCAGGATTGCGCGCCACCATCATCGATGGCAGCGCCGGCGTGATGGCCTTGTCGGAAGAGCAGTTTTAAGTTGAAGCTTGGCCAGTGCAAGCTGGCTGAATGCAAAAAGCGCTGGAGATCACTCTCCAGCGCTTTTTTTATTTCTATCAAGAATGCTTGGGAAAGCGTTCAGGGCAAGGCGCGTTGTCGCAGGCAGCACGCTAGTGCGACAAGACAATGCAACGCCGCCATGGACGCTTTGCCTGCGTTCTTATCTTCTGGCAATACCATTACCGGAATTACGTACCAAGTCGCCAGCCGCCAGTCCAGGATCCTGGTCAAATGCGAAGTCAGCCTTGGCGCCTGTTTCGTATTGCACGGTGACAGTCCACACCTTGCTGTTTTTCATGTGGCCTTCGACTTGTTTGCCTGCGAAAGCGCCGCCGGCGGCGCCGGCCAGGGTGGCCAGGTCCTTGCCGCGTCCGCCGCCGACCTGGCGGCCCAGCAGGGCGCCGGCCACGCCGCCGCCGATCATGCCCAGGGCGCCGCCTTCGCCCGCTTTTTCAGCGACGTTGACTGCCAGCACCTTGCCGCACTCGGCGCAGATTTGCTGCTGGGCTGGCTTGTTGTTCTGGCCTGCGTACGAATTGCCGGCCTTTTGCGCGGCCTTGGCGTTGATGATGGCCTGGTCGTATTCGCCCTTGGCGTCGCGCAGGCATTGCATGCGGGCTTTCGAGCTGCTTTCTTCTGCGCACAGTTTCTTGTCATCCGCATAGCGCGTGCTGGCTTGCTTGGTGTCGTAGGCGTATTGCGCCTTCGGCGACAGGTTTTGCGCGAAGGCGGAGGTGCTGAACAGGGCCGTGATGGCGACTGCGAGGATGAGTGGGCGACGAATCATGATCTTCTCCTAGGGGGTGTTAAATGTGCCAGTAATGTCGGCATTGTGAATGCAGTATAGAGGAAAATCATGATTGCTTACCAACACTTACATGTGCGTGTGGCGCGCCATATCTGAAGTCATTTTCCGCATGGAAATTAACCGTAGGCACCGCCTGTATACAGCAAGTCGAACAGGCGCGCCATGGTGGCGATCAGTACGCCTGCGCCTAGCATCAAGGTAGCGACCAGCACGACGGCCAGGGGCCAGCCCGTGTCCGACAGGCGGCCGGAGCCAGCGTTGTAGCGCGCATCCCACTTGTCGTCCGGCATCAGGCCCAGCACCAGCGCTTCCAGGAAACCGCTCAGGGCGGACAGGGTCAGCGGCAAAATCTGGTAAAACCAGTCGGCCTCGGGAAACAGCTGGCGCAACAGCAAGGAGGCGGGCAGGGCGGCCAGGTGTAGCCAGCCCCAGCGGTCTTTGCTGCCATGCAGGTAGAAGCGGTGGGCGCCCAGCATGCCCAGCAGGAAGGCCAGTAGTGTCGTGAATGCCTTGTTTTTGTGCGACTGGTGCAAAATGGTAGCGGTGGTCATGGGACTCCAGAGTTGCTCATCGGTAAAGATTGCCAGTATCGGTCATTGCTTGCCGCAACGATAGCACTTTCAGACGGCGTTCAGGCGATGCTGTTGTGCAAGATCACCGCCTGGACGTGGCATGGCAGGCACGATAGACGCACGCGCCTATTGCGTCTTCGGCCATGACTGGTCATAATGTTTGATTAGCCCAAATTACACGCCCGTCATCATAACGCTTGCTGCCTGGCGGTAAAGCGCGCTATAATTTGCGGCTTTTTCCGCCTCAGCACACTTTTTGGAAATATTATGGTCGTTATTCGTTTAGCTCGTGGAGGCGCCAAGAAGCGCCCGTTCTTCAACATCGTCGCTACTGATTCGCGCAATCGCCGCGATGGTCGCTTCATTGAGCGTATCGGTTTTTACAACCCGATGGCGCAAGGTGGCGAAGTTCCACTGCGTATCACCGCAGACCGTCTGGCCTACTGGCAAGGCGTTGGCGCACAATTGTCGCCAACCGTTGCTCGCCTGGTAGCCAGCAACAACAAAGCAGCAGCTTAATTAGATCACTGGTTTGACGGTCAAGACTGCATCCGGGGTGAAAGTCCCCGATGACCTGGTACAGGTAGGCTATGTCTCCGGTGCTTATGGCATTGCTGGCGGAGTCAGGATCACTCCTTTCTCCGAAGATGCGGATGCATTATTAAGCGTCAAAACCTGGTGGTTTGATAAACCGACCTTGCATGATGTTCAAGTCAGGCAAGCGAAGTTACACGGCGGCGACGTCGTGGCCCAGCTGGTGGGTGTGGTCGGGCGGGATGCCGCAGAAGCGCTGAAAGGCGTCTCTGTGCAAATTCCGCGTAGCCATTTCCCGACGCTGACGGCCGATGAATTTTATTGGTCCGATCTGATCGGACTGACAGTCGAGAATTTGCAAGGCGAGTGCCTCGGCACAGTGCACGACATGATGAGCAATGGTCCGCAGTCGATCTTGCGCGTTACGCCCGTCGCCACTGCCGATGAGACCGTTGAAAAGGCGCCTGAGCGCCTGATCCCGTTTGTTGGCCAGTTTGTCATTAACGTTGACAAGGCTGCCAGCAAGATCACGGTCGACTGGGGCCTCGATTATTAAACCGCCTGCGCTTAACTTTGCGCCGGGCAAACTTTGCAGGATGGTGAACGATGCAATTTGATGTCGTGACCCTGTTCCCGGAAATGTTTGCCGCGCTGACGCAGTCGGGTGTGACCCGGCGCGCCTTCGAGCAGGGGAAATGTGGCTTGTCGCTGTGGAATCCCCGTGATTTCACGACCGACAATCACCGTACCGTGGATGACCGCCCGTATGGCGGCGGCCCCGGCATGGTGATGATGGCCCGTCCCCTTGAAGCGACAATTCATGCCGCGAAGCAACGCCAGCTTGACCTCGGTCTGGCGGCGCCCCGCGTGGTGTTCATGTCGCCGCAAGGCCGTCCGTTGACGCACGAGCGCGTCACGCAACTGAAAGCCGAACCTGGTTTGGTGATCCTGTGTGGCCGCTATGAAGCCGTGGACCAGCGTTTGCTGGACCGTTGCGTCGACGAAGAAATCAGCGTTGGCGACTTTGTCCTGTCGGGCGGTGAATTGCCTGCCATGGCGCTGATGGATGCGGTGATCCGCCTGTTGCCGGGTGTCTTGAACACCGAGGCATCGGCCATCGAGGACAGCTTTGTCAATGGCTTGCTCGATTCGCCGCACTACACGCGGCCGGAAACATATGAAGGCATGGCCGTGCCGCCCGTCTTGATGGGTGGAAACCATGCCGAGATCGTCAAGTGGCGCCGCCAGCGCATGCTGGAAGCGACCGCGACAAAGCGGCCTGACCTGCTGGTCAGTGCGCGTGCCGCCGGCTTGCTCAGCAAGACCGACGAAAAATTCCTGGCCAGCCTGTAAGCCGTCTCCGGACGGCAGGCAGGGTGGCCTTGCAGTGCCGGGCATGTTGCCCAAATTGGTAATACCCATCCTCTACCGGGCGGATACTTGCTATCCACAGTGCGCCGGCATGATGGTTTTCGGAGTTATAAAAATGGACTTGATTCAACAATTAGAGCAGGAAGAAATTGCTCGTCTGGGTAAAACCATTCCTGAATTCGCACCAGGCGATACCGTTATCGTCAGCGTCAACGTAGTCGAAGGTACGCGCAAGCGCGCCCAGGCTTACGAAGGCGTCGTTATCTCCCGTCGTAACCGTGGCCTGAACTCGAACTTCATCGTTCGCAAGATCTCGTCCGGCGAAGGCGTTGAGCGTACGTTCCAACTGTACTCGCCGCTGATCGCTTCGATCGAAGTGAAACGCCGTGGTGACGTTCGCCGCGCCAAGCTGTACTATCTGCGTGAGCGTTCGGGTAAATCGGCGCGTATCAAAGAAAAATTGCCAAATCGCCGCGTTGTGGCGAAAGCAAGCGCGTAATATCAGCGTCTGCGTTGGGAAAAGGGGTGCCTGTTATGGTGCCCCTTTTTTTATTCTGAATTGCTATTGAGGCAAGCTGCCATGGCCACTATCGCATTTGATCCAAAACAACTCGCCATCGATGCGATCGCCGGCGAGGCGGCGCTGGACGCCGTGCGCCTGACGCCCGGCTGGCTGCGCCAGCGCCTGGCCGAACAGCCTGACTGGCAGCCCGAGATTACCCAGGATTTTCTTTCCGCCCGTGCCGTGCCAGTGCGCGCCGCCGTGCTCATTCCCCTGGTGCAACGGCCACAGGGCTTGACCATCTTGCTGACCATGCGCACGGACCACCTGAGCAGCCATGCGGGGCAGGTCAGCTTTCCAGGCGGGCGCAGCGAAGCCTTCGATGCGTCGCCCATCGCCACGGCCTTGCGCGAAACGGAAGAAGAAGTGGGCCTGGCGCGCGAGCATATCGAAGTGCTGGGCTGCCTGCCCGATTACCTGACGGGTACCGGCTATCAGGTCACGCCCGTGGTGGGCCTGGTGACGCCGCCGTTCGAGCTGCGCGCCGACCCGTCCGAAGTGGCGGAAATCTTCGAAGTGCCGCTGGTCTTCCTCATGGATGGCCTCAACCATCAGCGCCTGTCGGTGGAATTGCCCGGCGGACGGCGCTCGTTCTACGCCATGCCGTACGAGCGCTTCTACATCTGGGGCGCCACCGCCGGCATGCTGCGCAATCTGTTTCACCTCTTGCGCGCGTAAAATGGCGCCCCGCACGTAATAAGTTTGATTCCAGCACTGCACTGCGCTATCGTAGCGGGCATTGCGGTATTGCTGAAAAAGACAAAAAGGACGTTTGATGACATTTCTCTCCATACTTTGCGCATTGCTGATCGAGCAGCTCAAACCTTTGCGCGCGGACAATCCGATCTACGCCGAAATCAAGAGCCTGGCAATGCGCATGGAGACCTGGTTCAATGCCGGCCACGCCAACCATGGCCGCATGGGCTGGTTCCTCATGATCGGCGTGCTGATGGTGCCGACGGCCGGCATTTACTGGCTCTTGCAGCATTATCAGCTGACCCTGCTGGCCTTTGCCTGGAACGTCCTCATCGTCTACCTGACCCTGGGCTTCCGCCACTACAGCCATTACTTCACGTCGATCCAGCTGGCCCTGAGCGCCGGCGACGAAGCGACCGCGCGCACCTTGCTGGCCGAGTGGACCAAGCTCGACACGGTGGGCATGGAAGCGAGCGAAATCGCCCGCATCGCCGTGGAAAAAGCCCTGGTCACCACGCACCGCAATGTATTTGGCGTGTTCTTCTGGTTCCTCATGCCGCTGGGCCCTGCCTGCGCCGTGATGTACCGTGTGGCCGAATACCTGGCGCGCGCCTGGAACGAACCCGAGCACATGCGCAATGAAGCGTTCGGCCAGTTCGCCGCGCGCGCCTTTTACTGGATCGACTGGATTCCCGTGCGCCTGACGGCCGTGGCGTTTGCCGTGGTCGGCAATTTTGAGGATGCCATCTACGCCTGGCGCAACTTCGCCCAGCGCTGGCAGGACGAGGCCATCGGCATCATTTTGACGGCTGGCGGCGGCGCCATGGGCGTACGCCTGGGCACGCCAGCGGAAACGGCGGCCCGCGTGCTCGTCACGCCGGACATGGCCGTCGATGACAGCGACAGCGAAAGCGATATCCTGCCAGGCGAAGAGCCGGGCGCGCGCGCCTTGCAGAGTACGGTGGGCCTCGTGTGGCGCGCCTTGCTGCTGTGGATGCTGCTGCTGCTGTTGATGTCGGGCGCCGTTTTCCTCGGCTGACGCGGGCGCACATGCGCCATCCATGCGCCCTGCGCGTGGAACAAGGTTAAAATAGGGGCTGGCGCGCAAGGCGTGCCGGCCCCTGTTTGCATCGTCAGGGCAGATCGAGGTAGAACCCAAGTCTTCTATAAGATATAATACTGGCTTACCGCAGCAAACGTAGTTGAATTACCAGCCCGGCTTATCCGCCGGGGCCATTCACGCAATCCAGTCCCGACAAGCCACATGGCCGAGTTATCTCAAAAAACAGGGGAACTCTCAGACGAGTTCTTCATCCTTGGTCTCACCAGCAATGGCAAGCAATTCCGACCCAGCGATTGGGCCGAGCGCCTTTGCGGAGTGATGTCCTGTTTCAATCCCGAAGGTGGCGGGCGCAATGCGCACCTCCAGTATTCGCCCTACGTGCGCCCGACCGTCGTCAATGGCGTCAAGTCGGTGGTCGTCAACACCAAGTTGCGCGAGATCGAGCCGATGGCGTTTCACTTCGTGCGCGAATTCGCCAAGGATAACGACCTGCAAATCGTCGAAGCCTGCTTCCTGCCGCCTCCCGAAGAAAAGTAAGACCCGTTTCATTGATGTGCCTCAAACCCGCCACGGCGGGCTGGCGTAGCGTGGACACTCGGCCTCAAACGGAGTGGCGACATGCGCATCGGCGACATCTGTACCCTGCACACCATCCATTGCCAGCGTGACACCAGCGTGCAGGACGCGGCGCTGCTGATGCGCCAGCACCACGTGGGTGACCTGATCGTGGCCGAGCAGCCGAACGGCGAGCGCGTCCCCATCGGCATCCTCACCGACCGCGACATCGTCATTTCCGTCATTGCCCTGGGCCTCGACCCCGCCAGCCTGCTGGTGGGCGACATCATGAGCGCGCAGCTGCTTACCGCCAGCGAAGACGAGGACGTCTATGACATCATCGAACGCATGCGCGTCAACGGCATCCGCCGCCTGCCCGTGGTCAACAGCCTGGGCGCGCTCTCCGGCGTCGTCAGCATCGACGACCTGCTTGCCTTCCTGGCCCAGGAAATGGCCGAGCTGGCCCGCATCAGCAGCGGCCAGCTGGTGTACGAAAAGCGCACCCGGAAGTAAGCCCGTATTGCGCAATTCCAGTCAAATCCACTTCCCCCGAAAATGCTACAGTCGCTGCTCGTTCAACGGGAAGCGTTCATGCACTATCTGGCCAAGGCACTCTGGTATATCGAATCGCATTATGCGGAGAATATCTCGCTCGGTGACATCGCCAATGTGGGCGGTGCCTCGCCATGTCACCTGACGCGTGCGTTTGGCCTGGCCACGGGCCATTCCGTGATGCGCTATGTGCGGGCGCGCCGGCTCAGCGAGGCGGCCCGCGCGCTGGCGCAGGGCGCGCAAGACATCCTCGCCGTCGCGCTGGAAGCGGGCTACAGTTCCCATGAGGCATTTACGCGGGCCTTCCGCGAGCAGTTCCAGATCACGCCGGAGCGGGTACGGGCCCAGCGCCATGTCGGCAACCTCGCGCTGGTGGACGCCATCAAAATGGATGTGGCGACGGGCGTGCCTCTGGAAGCACCCCGTTTCGAGCAGGGCCCCGCCTTGCTGGTGGCGGGCTTCGTCGAACGTTATCGCGCAGAAACGGCTGCCGGCATCCCCGCCCTGTGGCAGCGCTTCCTGCCCCATGTGGCGCCCGGCCAGCTGGTGTATGGCGTGTGCTGCAACAATGACGACGCGGGCAATTTCGATTACCTGTGCGCCATGCCGGTAAGCGACTTTTCCCAGGCCCCCGAGAACTGGACGCGGCTGCGCATCGCACCGCAGCGCTACGCCGTGTTTCATCACCGCGGGCATATTTCGACCATCCGCGCCACCTGGCACACGGTGTGGAACGAATGGCTGCCCCAGTCCGGGCTGGAAGTGGCCGACGCGCCCGATTTTGAACGCTACGACCAGCATTTCGATCCCGCCAGCGGCATCGGCGGCGTGGAAATCTGGCTCCCCTTGAAAGCATGAGCATGTTCCCGACCTTGACTACATCGGCTGCGTTTGCCGGCGGCACCGCGCTGCGCCAGCGCCTGTTGCAAACCGCCGCCGCGCTGGCGGCGGGCTTGCCCCTGTACTGGGTGCTGGGACCGCAGCCGCTGGGCTGGCTGGCCTGGTGCGCGCCGCTGCCCGTGCTGTGGCTGGCCCTGCGCTCGTCGCGCCGCGATGCGGCCTGGATGACGTTCCTGGCCGCCGTGCTCGGCCTGTCATCGAACTTTGCCTATTTCCGCCTGCTCATGCCCTTGCCGGCCGTGCTGGCCGTGATCACCGTCAAGGCACTGTTGTGGCTGCTGGTGGTGCTGGCCGCGCGGCGCCTCGTGCTGCGCTATCGGGCGTCCTGGACGGTGCTGGCGTATCCCGTGCTGTGGGTGGCCATCGATACGCTGATGGCGGCCTTGCTGCCGGACGGTAACTGGGGCAGCCTCGCGTATTCGCAAGCGGATAACCTTGCCGTGCTGCAGGTGGCGGCCCTGGCGGGCGTGCCTGGCCTGCTGTTTTTGCTGTGCCTGGCGCCATCCGCGCTGGCCTTGCTGCTGGCGGGCGGCCGCGCGTATGCGCCAGCGGCCAGTGCTGCCGTGTTGCTGCTGGCGGTGGCGTTTGCCGGCGGCGCCTGGCGCGTGCAGGGCGCTCCGGCACTTGCGCCGGCAGGGCTGCTGGCGGGGCTAGTGGCTATCGATGACTTTATCGGCCCGGCCACGCCGCCAGCGCGCACACAAGCCATCTGGGACCAGTACGCGCGCCATGTCGAAGAACTGGCCGGGCAGGGCGCCAGGCTGGTGCTGTTGCCGGAAAAAATAGCCGTGCTGGCCCCAGCGCAGGCGGACGTCGTGCAACAGCGTTTCCAGGCGCTGGCGCGTAGCACGGGCGTGTGGATCACCCTGGGGCTGGGCGTGCAGGACGCTGCCGGCCGGCGCAACCTGGCGTGGCTGTTCGCGCCCGATGGCGCCGCGCCTGTCAGCTATCAAAAACATCATCTGGCGCCGCCCGAGCGCGAGTTTCTTGCTGGCAGCGCCTATGCCGTGCAGCCGGTGGCGGGGATGGCCATGGGACTGGCCATCTGCAAGGACATGCATTTCGCACCCCTGGGACAGGCGTATGGCGCGGCCGGGGCGCAGGCGATGCTGGTGCCGGCCTGGGATTTCCAGCTGGACGCCTGGATGGGGGCGCGCATGACGGTGGTGCGCGGCGTGGAAAACGGTTATGCCGTGCTGCGCGCGGCGCGCGAGGGTGTGCTGACGGTCAGCGATGCGTATGGACGCGTGCTGGCGGAGCGGGCCAGCAGCGCCATGCCGGGCAGTACCTTGCTGGCGCCGCTGCCGGCGCACCCGAGCGTCGCTACCTGGGCAGGATGGCTGGGGCCGCTATTCGGCTGGCTGTGCGTGGTGTTGGGTGTGATTTTGCTGTGCGTGGGCCGCCGCGCCGCGCCCGCTTCCTGACGGATAATCTCCGTTTTGCTGCAATGCGCAAAAGCGTATTGCACGCTCTTATTTTATATTCCGCGCAGGCAGCCACATAATCGCCGCCGATGATTGCACCATTGCCGTGCATATATAGCCGCGATGCCGGCATATATATTGCACTGCAATAAGTGGTTTTATCTGGTATTCAGAAATTCGGGCAGCTGGTATTAATTGGTACTTAATTCGGCCACGAAGTCATACATATCGCCGCGGAAGTAGGAGCGGCAAAATTCCACGGCGCGGCCATCGCGCAAAAAGCCCAGTCTTTCCACCGACAATCCCGCGTCGCCTTCCTCCGCCTGCAACAGGCTGGCCTGCTCCCCCGTCAACAACAAGGCGCTGAGCCGTTGCAAGGCGCGCACGGGCCGGTTGCCCGCCTGTTCCAGCGCGTCATACATGGAGATATCGACAGCGTCGAGGTTCGGCAGGCAGCTGGCGACGATGGTCGCGTATTCCAGGCACATCGGCACCTCGTCCGCATAGCGGATGCGGTGGAAGCGGTACACGGGCGCGCCCGGCGACAGCCGCAGGCGCAAGGCCTCTTCCGGGGTGACGGTGCCCTCCGCGCGCTTGAGCCACACGCTGCGCGGCGTGCGTCCGCGTGCCCGCATATCCTCGGAAAACGAGGTCAGCTTGGCGAAATTTTTCTCGATGCGCGTATTGATGAAATTACCCGAGCCGGGGCGCCGCACCAGCAAGCCCTCGTTGACGAGGCCATCGATGGCCTTGCGCACGGTGATGCGCGAGACGGACAGGTCGCTGGCCAGCTGGCGCTCGGCCGGCAGGGCTTCCTCGGGGCCGAGGATGCGCTTGTCGATCGCTTCGCGCAGCGCGCGCTGCAGTTGCTGGTACAGGGGCAGGCTACTCGTCTGCCCCAGGCCTTGCATGATGTGAGCCAGGGTTGTCATACGCTGAGGGTCTCCGTTACGGCGCGTTGCAGACGCGCTCTGTATCTGTTTTGTGTCGCTGGATAATACCAAAAAAGGCCGTTATAAAACCAATTTGAATTGTCATGCCAGCAATTTATGCCTGGCTTCGCTGGGATTTAGCCCGCTCATACGGGCTACGGATTGATTTAGATAAAGTGGTCTGTGTGATTCAAGCAACGTTATAAAAAAAAAGTTGCAACTGGTAGTGTTCTGGTATTGGATAGTAGTATATTGGCGTTGAATTGGTTTTGTAAGTGGTTGTGCCGAAGGGTCTGCAGCATGCCGGCGAGAGTGGGTGGCTGGAAAGAAGACCTACATTAAAAATGAAAAGGATCCAATCCTGGAGCCTAAATCAAGGGGGAGTACATGAAACGCAATTTGACACCTGCAGCTGCCGTCGTGAAATCCGGTTCGCGTAGCCGTACGCCGATCGCCGCGGCCGTTGCCGTGATGGTCGCCGGTCTGTCCTTTTCGGCGCAGGCGCAGGAGGCGCCCGCCGAAGACGTGGCCACCGTGGTGACGGTGACCGGCGTGCGTGCCTCGCTGGAAAAATCGCTGAAGCAAAAACGCAATGCGGATTCCGTGGTGGAAGTGGTCACCGCCGAAGATATCGGCAAGATGCCAGACCGTAACGTGGCTGACGCGATCCAGCGCCTGCCAGGTGTGAATACCCAATCGTCTGCCGGTGGCGAAGGCGGCTTCGGCGAAAACGATCGCGTCAGCTTGCGTGGCACTAGCCCCAGCTTCCAGCAAACCCTGTTCAACGGCCACGCCATCAGCACGGGCGACTGGTTCGTCCTGAACCAGTTCGGCGGCAATGTCGGCCGCAGCAGCAGCTTTTCCTTGCTGCCATCGGAACTGGTGAGCTCCGTTGTCGTACACAAGAGCGCCACGGCGGACCTGCCTGAAGGCGGCGTCTCGGGCGTGATTGACGTGATCACCCGCCGTCCGTTGGAATTCAAGAACCAAATTACGGCAGAAGGTTCGATCCAGGCTTTCCACAATGACCTGGCCGGCAAGACCGATCCGCAGTTCTCCGGCCTGGTGAACTGGAAGAATGACACGAATACCTTGGGCATCATGGTGCAAGGTTTTTCCCAAAAATCGACCGTGCGCCGCGATGGCCAGGAAATCCTCGGCTACACGCCCATCGCCGCGGGCAGCAACGCGGCCAAGGCCCATCCTGAACTGGCCGGCGTGAAAGTGCCGACCTTTATCGGCGCCAGCCTGTTCGAGCAAAAGAAAACCCGCGAAGGCGGCGCATTCGACATCGAATTCAAGCCCAGCAAGGACTTGACCCTGGATGTGAACGGCTTCTATTCGCAATTGAAGGCGCCGCATCAAAACACCAACTGGCTGGCTGCGCCTGCCAACTCGATTAATAGCACGGACGACAAAGGCGTGTCGACCGGTCAGGTGCCGACCAACTACACGGTCAAGAATGGCACGCTGACAGGCGCCACCTTCGCCAGGAACTCGGGCGAAGTCGATAATATCTACCGTCCTGACGCCGGTGGCGAATCGTACTATCTCGATTTCAACTTCAAATACCGCGCCACCAAGGACCTGACACTGACCGGTAAACTGGGCAAGACCCATGGCGTCGGCTATGACCGTGATGATGTGTACTACCAGAACAACGTCGATGGCGGCATGGTGTATCAATTGAATGGCATGAGCCCGGCCAGCGTTTCCTATCCGGGCGGCACCACCACCAAGCCTGGCTCGACGGCATGGGCCGGCGGCGGCGAATCGCGTTCCGTCGACCAGGAAAAATATGCCCAGATCGATGCGGAACTGCGCCTGTCGTCCGGCATCTGGGATTCGGTCAAGTTCGGTGGCCGCTTGACCGACCACAAGCGCGATGCCGAGCATCCGTTTGAGACCCGTCCGGGCGACCTGGGTTTCAGCAACCCTGGCCCGGCATGGAATGGCAGCATGTACCCAAGCGACTTCGCCAAGGATCTCGGTGGCAACCTGTCGAGCAATTACT
This sequence comes from Janthinobacterium sp. PLB04, assembly GCF_021165895.1. Lineage (NCBI taxonomy): Bacteria > Pseudomonadati > Pseudomonadota > Betaproteobacteria > Burkholderiales > Oxalobacteraceae > Janthinobacterium > Janthinobacterium sp. PLB04. Next base: position 1,700,154 of record NZ_CP088968.1, read on the forward strand.
TCAAGTACGACGGTTCGGCACTGGGCGCATGGGGCGCGGCTCCTGGCAACCGTCTGTTTGACTACGTGCGTCGCCATAACTGGACCGACGAATTCAAACTGAAGGAAAAAACCTCGGCAATCTATGCCATGGCCAACCTGACGGGCGACAACTGGAGCGGTAACTTCGGCCTGCGCGCCGTCCACACCAAGCAATCGACGCTGGTCAACCAGGCTGGCGGCCCGATCACCGGCTCCGACTGGGGCGCATACTCGCAGCACCTGTACGAGCGTAGCTACAACGACTACCTGCCTAGCGCCAACATCAAGTTCGACGTGCGCAATGACCTGGTCGTCCGCGGCGCCATTGCCCGCACCATCGCCCGTCCTGACTACAGCGCGCTCGGTGGTTCGGTATCGCTGAACGACGATGCACTCAGCGGCAGCGGCGGCAACGTCAACCTGAACCCGGTCAAGTCGGATAACGCCGAAGTCAGCGCCGAATGGTATTTCGCACCGAAGTCGGCTTTCTCGGTGGGCCTGTTCTACATGGACTTGAAATCGGTCGTGTCGAATGGTACCGTCAACGCTACCTACTTCAACAGCAAGCGTAATGCCAATGCCGTGTACCAGATCACGTCGCCATTCAACACCAGCGGCAAGAACAAGGGCGCGGAGTTCAGCTACCAGCAACCGCTGTTCGGCGACTTCGGCATCCTGGCCAACTACACCTATGCCGACGGCAAGCTGGACAATGGTGATGAACTGGTCAATGCATCGCGCAGCACGTATAACCTGACGGCCTTCTACGAAGCCAATGCCCTTAGCGCACGCCTGGCCTACAACTACCGTTCGGCTTACAAAGCGGGCGTGGACCGTGGCGCCAGCCAGCACGTTGCCGGCGCGGGCGGCCTGGCCGGTTCGCTCAACTACAAGATCAACGAACACTTCACGATCACGTTCGATGCGCTTAACTTGACGAACACGACCATCAAGATGTACGCGGAAAACAAGGATCAGCCACGCGCTTTCTATAGCAACGGCCGTACCTTCTACTTGGGCCTGCGCGCCAAGCTGTAAGCAAGACGATCTGGCCTGATGCATCCGCGTCGGGCCCGGTCTTCCTCGGTCTTTTCAAGGCAAGTTCCTGTTTGGGAGCTTGCCTTTTTTTTCGACGCCCACTGGCAGGGCGCCTGCCGTCTGTACTCATATAAAACCGTCTTGCCACTGTGGCGGACATCTATAACGAGGAGTCTATGAACAGTCGTTTGCACCCCGTATTGCACCCCATCGCCGCCGCTGCAGCCTTGCTGTCCATGAGCATGGCGGCCCAGGCGCAGCAGGCCCAGGTCGCCGCTCCATCGATGCAGGAGGTCGTCGTCACCGGCATTCGCGCCTCGTTGGAGCAGTCGCTGAGCCAGAAGCGCAACAGCGATTCCGTGATCGACGTCGTCAGCGCCGAAGACATCGGCAAGCTGCCGGACAAGAACGTGGCCGACGCCGTACAGCGGGTGCCGGGCGTGAATATTTCCTCGTCGGCAGGCGGCGAGGGCGGTTTTTCGGAAAATGACCGGGTCAGCATTCGAGGCACCAGCCCCAGCCTGACGCAGACCCTGATCAATGGCCATGCCGTCGGCACGGGCGACTGGTTCGTCACCGACCAGGTGGGCACTGTGGGGCGCAGCGTCAGCTTTGCCTTGCTGCCATCGGAAATCGTCAGCCGGGTCACTGTGCAAAAGAGTTCGCAGGCGGACCTGGTGGAAGGCGGCGTGGCCGGCTCCATCAATATCGAGACGCGCAAGCCCCTCAGTTTCAAGAATCCGTTCACGGCCGAGCTGGCCGTGCAGGCGATCTATGCGGACTTGCCGGGCAAGACAGATCCGCAAATGAATGCCTTGTTCAACTGGAAGAACGAGGCCAAGACCCTGGGCGTGCTGTTCCAGGTGTTTTCCGAAAAACGCCATGAGCGCCGCGATGGCCAGGAATTCTTCGGTTATGGCGCCATCGACGCCAACAGCCCGGCCGCGCAGAAATATCCGGAACTGGCCGGCGTGCTGGCGCCGCTGGGCATCAACTCGGCCCTGTTCGAGCAAGTGCGCAAGCGCCAGGGCGGCAGTATCGATCTGCAATTCAAGCCGACGTCTGATTTGATGCTCGACGTCAACGGCTTCTATTCCAAGCTGGACGCGGCCAATTACAACCGCAGCTTTTATAACCAGCCGGGCGCCAACCTGAATGCCGTCGACAATGACGGCAAGCACGTCGGCGTGACTCCCAGCGCGTTTACGGTCAAGAACAATACGCTGGTGGCGGCAGATTTTCCCGCGTCGCAATTTCCTGCCGCGAATGCCACCACGCCGTATAACGGCCAGCTGTATCCGGCCTTGGTCGACCAGATATACCGCCCCGGGTCGAACTCGTCGACCGCGTATGTCGACTTCAACGGCAGCTACCGCGCCAGCGAGCGCCTGCGCATCACGGGCAGCCTAGGCTACACGCGCGGCATCGGCGAAACGCCCGTCGACCTCGGCTATGAGGCTGGCTTGACGGGCGTGGGCGTGTCGTACCAGCTGAACGGCCTGTCGCCGGCCAGGCTGAATTTTCCGGGTCTCGATATTTCGAAATTTTCCAACGTGGTCACGGCGTCGGCCTGGGGTTCGCATGTGGAAACCCTGGACACGGAAAAATATGGTCAGGCCGATGGCGAGCTGAGCATGGATTACGGCGTGCTCGAATCGTTGAAGTTCGGTGCCCGCTACGCGGAACATCACCGCAATGTGTCGTGGCCGGAAAATCGCAGTTGCGCCGTATGCGACGGCACGACGAATGCACCCTTGCCGAAGTGGAATGGCGCTACATACCCAGGCGACTATGGCAAGGGGCTGGGCGGCAATGCGCAGGGCCGCTATTGGCAGCTCGATCCGGCCGACCTCGTGGCGTGGGCCAACAAATACGACAATTCGGGCGGACCGAATTCGCGCAACTGGCCGGCCGAGCTGGACGTGAAAGAAAAGGATAGCGCGGCCTATATCATGGCCAATCTGGCGGGCAACAAGTGGCGCGGCAATGTGGGCGTGCGCGTGGTGCGCACCCAGCAGACGACGGTGACGAACGTGCCTGGCGGCGAGAACCCCATTGGCCAGGAAAACATCTTCGGCACCTATACGCCGACCGTCGTCAAGCACAGCTACACGGACGTGCTGCCCAGCGCCAATTTCAAGTTTGACCTGAGCAAGGACCTGGTGGCCCGCGCGGCCGTAGCGAAAACCATGGCGCGCGCCGACTACAGCGCGCTGGTGGGTGCCGTCAACCTGAACGACCAGTTGCTGACGGGAACGGGCGGCAATCCGGATCTGAAACCGATCCGTTCGACCAACTACGACGCCACCTTGGAATGGTATTTCGCGCCGAAGGCCATGCTGTCGGTCGGCGCGTTCTACATGGACATGAAATCGTACGTGACGTTTGGTACGGCGCCCGTGAGCTACTACAATAATACCTTCAAGAAATTCAACACCTATGTGATCCAGTCGCCGACAAATATCGGCGCCAAGAACAAGGGCGTGGAACTCAGTTACCAGCAGGGCCTGTGGGGCGGTTTCGGCGTGGTGGGCAACTACACCTATACGAATGGCAAGGCCGACGATGGCGCCGCCGTGGTCGGTAGCTCGCGCGGCACCTACAACCTGGAAGGCTATTACGAGGACGAGCGCCTGAGCGCGCGCCTGGCTTACACCTACCGCTCCAGCTTCCTGGCCGGCCTGTTCAGCAGCTCACCCCAGTATGTGCATGGTGTGGGCAACCTGGCCGCGTCGCTCAACTACAAGATCGACGAGCGCTATTCGCTGACCTTCGATGTGCTGAACCTGAATAATCCGGTACTCAAGTATTACGGCGCCAACCAGGACCAGCCGACGGCCCTCTACTCGAACGGCCGCCAGTATTACTTTGGTCTGCGCGCCAAGCTGTAGTTTTTTTTTGCCGGCTTTCTGCCACAAGCGGGGAGCTGGCTGTTATCTTTTGGAATTGTTTGACATGACTATTGCACCTCAGCGTTACCTCGCCCTCGACGTCCTGCGCGGCCTGACCGTGGCCCTGATGATCGTCGTCAATACGCCGGGCGACTGGGGCAGCGTGTATGCGCCGTTCCTGCATGCCGAATGGCATGGTTTTACCGTGACGGACCTGGTCTTTCCCAGCTTTTTGTTTGTCGTCGGCAATGCGTTGGCCTTTGCGCTGGGGAAGTATGAAAATCTGGGCCCTGGCGCCGTGCTGGCCAAGCTGTGCAAGCGCAGCGCGCTGATCTTTTTACTGGGCTTCCTGCTGTACTGGTTCCCCTTCTTCAAGCTCGACGATGCGGGCCAGTTCGCCTGGTCGCCCCTGTCGCACACGCGCATCCCCGGCGTGCTGCAGCGCATCGCCGTGTGCTACCTGGCCGCCGCCCTGATCCTCCATTATTGGAAGACGCGGGGCGCGCTGGTCTTCAGCGCCTGCGCCTTGCTCGGCTATTGGGCCATCCTGGCGACCTGGGGCGACTACAGCTTGCACGGCAACGCGCCGGCCAAGTTGGATCTGATCCTGCTGGGCGACAGCCATTTGTACCACGGCGAAGGCATCGCCTTCGATCCGGAAGGCATCCTCGGCACCTTGCCCGCTATCGTCAACGTCATCGCCGGCTACCTGGCGGGCAGCTTCCTGCGCCAGGCGGCACCGATGCAATTGCGCTCGAGCCTGTATCAGCTGGCCGTGGCCGGCGCCATTTGCGTGGCCGTGGCGCTGTGCTGGAATGAAGTGTTTCCGATCAACAAGAAGCTGTGGACCAGCTCTTACGTGATGCTGGGCATCGGCCTGGACTTGCTGCTGCTGGCGCTGCTGATGTTCATCATCGACGTGCGCAAGATCACGGGCTGGACGTATTTTTTTGAAGTCTTCGGCAAGAACACCCTGTTCATCTACCTGGTGTCGGAAGTGCTGGTGATCATTGCGTTTACCGTGCGCATCGGTGGCGGCAACCTCTACCAGTGGCTGTACCAGCAGTGGTTTACGGGCTGGGCGCCGGCGCGCGTGGGCTCCTTGCTGTTTGCCGTCAGCTTCATGCTGCTGTGCTGGCTGATCGCCTACGGCATGGACAAGCGCAAGATCTATATCAAGGTCTAGCGCTAGAACTTCAGCTTCAGGCCATAGCGTGTGGCCAGGGCCGTGAAGAGCAGCATCAGGGCGGTGACGGCGGCGGCATTCCACAGGCCGGCCGCGCCGCCCGTCTCCAGATACGGCCACCAGAAGCGCTGCAGGTGCAGCACGGTTGCCAGTTGCTGCCACAGGTCGGGCACGATGTAGGCGAACAGGGCATTGGTGCCGGCGGGCAACAGCACCACCGCCCAGGCGCGCCAGCGCCACACGTCGATGACGACATAAAACACGAGGAACAGGGCCAGGATGATGGCGCTGCACACAAGCGTGTAGGATTCCGTTGCCGCGATCTTGTTGATGTGGTGATACGGCCGCAGCAGCAGGCCGGCCACCAGCAGGCCCAGCGCGAACCACGCCATGAAACGTATCCTCTGGGCATGGTTCAATGCCGCGCCACGCAGGAACAGCCGGCCCACCAGGGTACCGGCCAGCACATTGGCCGCCGTCGAACCGAGCACTTGCGGCACGTTGACAACCCCGTTGATACCCGCCGGCAGGAAATCCAGGCTGCCCGCCGTGCCGCCCATGTATAGCGCGATCAGTAGGGAAAGCACGCCCATCAGCGCCGTGCCGCTGCCCTGGCATGCCAGGTACAGCAGGCTGCACAGCAGGTAAGACCAGCCGATCATGCCGAGGATGCCCCACCAGGACGGTTGCAGCCAGGTGCTGGAAAATTCCGCATTCAATTCACCGCGGAACGTCGCCAGCAGGAACAGCATCAGGGCGCCGCCCGCAGCCAGCTCAAGCTTGCCCGCACCCTGGCGCCACAGCAGGATCATGGCCACGTAAAACAGCAGGAAATACACGGCGTGCGGCAGCAGCGCCGCCTGCGCATCGTAGCGGTAGGCGTTCGCCAGCACCACGCCGGCCAGCATCAGGCTGGCGGAGCGCCACAGCAGGCGTCCCAGCAGGGCTGGCGTGACGTGGCCGCAATGGCGCTGCAAGGCCAGCGGAATAGCCATGCCGACCATGAACAGAAAGCCGGGAAAGACCAGGTCCGGCACGCTGATGCCGTCGGCGCGCGGCCCCGCATGTTCGAGCCACCAGGCAATGCCGGGCATGCCGGCCAGGTAGTTGACCCAGATCATGGTGACGATCACGAAGCCGCGAAAGGCGTCCAGGCTGGTCAATCGTTCGGCGGCGGCGGCGGTGGCGGTGGCGACAGTGGCTGGCGGCATGGAAGGATGAAAAAAGGTCGAAAAAAAAGCAGCCCCGGCCTGAGCCGGGAACTGCCTTGCGCATGCTGGACGGAGCGGGAATTACTGTGCCGCTGCTGCCGGTGCCGCCGCTGCCGTGGCAGGACGGTTCAGCCACAGGATCCAGTAGCGGGCCAGGTCGCCCACGCCGTCGCCGCCCTTGACCGTTTCCAGGACCTTGATGGCGTCATCTTTCTTGCCAGCCATGGCGTAGGAATAGCCGAGGCGCAGCTTGGCGTCTTCAGCACGTTTCAGGCCGCCCTTGGCGATGCCTTTCTGGATCAGGTCGATACCTTTGTCGAACTGGTCCATCGTCACGAAGGCGTAGCCCAGGTTGATCAAGCCCGTGCCATCCTTGCTCTTCATGGCCGACGCTTCGCCGCTGGCGATGTTTTTTGCATCGTCGGCGGCAGCCTTGTTGGCCTGGTCGCGCAGTTTCTTGTGCTTGGCCGCATTCGCGCCCGTGCCCAGCACGCCTTTGGCAAAGCCGGCGTCGAGGACTTTTTTCGCTTCCGTCGGGAAGGCGTTTTGCAAGGCGATTTCAGCCATGTCGCTGTAATCTTGCGGCGACATGGTGCCGACGGCCTGGAATTGCAGGCGCAGCACGTCCAGCGCGAAGCGGTCGGAATAGCCGGCCTTGCCCTGCAAACGGCCCAGCAGGTCGGTCCAGTAGTCGTCCGACGGGTAGTAGCGCACCAGGTTTTCCATGGCGATCAGGTAGGTGGCCGGATCCTTGCTTTTTGAGCCCGTGTTGGCCAGCAATTGCAATTCTTCCAGGCTAGGTGTCTTGCCCGCTTGCTGTTGTGCCGTGATATCGGCCAGCAATTCCTGTTTTGCGCGCGCAAAGTCATTGCCCAGGTAATAGGCGCGCACGATGTACTTGCGTACGCTGGCGACATCGCCCGTTTCCGTCTGGTAGCGGGTGAACCATTTGATGGCGTTCGGGTAATCCTTGGCGTTGTAGTGGTAGTTGGCCAGCGCCTGGATGAAATCGCCCTTGACGTTCTTTTCCAGCTTGCCCGATTCGATCACCGCTTCCAGTGCCGTCATGGCCATGGGCGCATTGTTGGTGGCCGATGCCAATGCCACGCGCAGGCGGTTCAGCACGAACGTTTCATACGGCGTCAGGGCCGGAATGGCGGCAGCCTGGTCGATGCGGCTTTGCACGTCGGCGTAGTTCTTGGCATCCATCGATGCCTTCACGGCGGTCGGATCGAGCAGCTTGAACACTTCAGGGCGCACCGATTCGGCTGGAGCTGCAGCCGCGGCGGCGGCTGGCTTGGCATCCTGCGCGTGCGACAGGGATGGCAGGACATTCAGGCCGATGGCGGCCAGGAGCAGGCTAAGACGGGCAAGACGGAATTGGGACATGGTCAATCCTTCAATCAATAACAAAAATACGCACCTGCACTGGCAACCGCAACATCGTGCAGTGGCATTGCCAGAGGGGCAAGGAAGCTCGAAAAACACATTTCTGCCGTTCTGCCTGCGTAAGTCAAACAGAAGCGGCATGATACAAAACGGCTATTGTCACATAAACGGCTGAGCGGGTGCGGCAAACGTGCGTGCCAGGGCTTGCCCTGCGGCATCGAACAGCAGGCAGCGCTGCGCTGGCAGGTGCAGGCGCATGGCGTCGCCCGCGTGGCGCAAGCCTTCCTCGGCCGGCAGCTTGACGGCAAGCATCTCGGCCACGCCTGGCATGCTGGCGTAGACGATGGCCACGTCGCCCAGGTATTCGACATGGCTGACGGCCGCGTCGATCACGTTGCCGTCCGCATTGTTCCCGTGCTGCAGGCTGACATGCTCGGCGCGCACGCCCAGGGTCAGCCCGTCGCCCGGCGCCACGCTCCCGCCCTGCGCTTCGACGTCGATGACGGCGCCGCCGGGCAGGCGCACGGCCACCGAGCCAGGGCCGCTGGCAACGGCCGTGCAAGCGATGAAGTTCATCTTCGGTGCGCCGAGGAAGCCGGCCACGAACAGGTTGCCGGGATTGTTATACAGCGCGTGCGGACTGCCTACCTGCTCGATGCGCCCGCCATTGAAGACGACGATGCGCTCGCCCAGGGTCATCGCCTCGACCTGGTCGTGCGTGACGTAGATCATGGTGGTTTTCAGTTCCTGGTGCAGGCGCGAGATTTCCACGCGCATCTGCACGCGCAGCGATGCGTCGAGGTTCGACAGCGGTTCGTCGAACAGGAAAACCTGTGGCTTGCGCACGATGGCGCGGCCGATGGCCACGCGCTGGCGCTGGCCGCCCGACAGGTCCTTCGGCTTGCGTTTCAACAGTGGCGTGATCTGCAGGATGTCGGCCGCGCGCTCGACGGCGGCGCGCACCTCGGCCTTCTTGTGTCCCGCCAGGGAGAGGGCGAAGGCCATGTTTTCGTACACCGTCATGTGCGGATACAGGGCGTAGCTCTGGAAGACCATGGCCAGGCCCCGCTCGGCCGGCGCGATATCGTTGGCCAGCTTGCCGCCGATATGCAGCTCGCCATCGGTGATGTCTTCCAGCCCGGCGATCATGCGCAGCAGGGTCGATTTGCCGCAGCCGGAGGGCCCCACGAAGACGACGAATTCGCCGTCGCGGATATCGAGGTCGATGCCGTGGATGACCGGGTGCTTGTCGTCATACAGCTTGACGATATTCTTTAATGCGATGTGTGCCATGGACTGTGTGATTCCTAGCTTGCGCTGGCCGGCGCGGACGTGGCGCCGGCGTCAGACTGGTCGGAGGTATCCTTCGGGCCGATGCGCATGAAGCGCGATAGGATCAATACGGGCACGGCCGACACCAGCACCCACAGGAAAAACGTCTTGTAGCCGAGCGCCGTCTGGATGTCGCCGCTGATCATCTTGAACAGCACGAAGCCCAGTTGCATCACGCCGGTGGCGAACGCATAGTGGGCCGTCTGGTACTTGCCGACGGAGACCACCTGCATCATGAACAGGATCAGGCCGACGAAGCCGAAGCCATAGCCGAACATCTCCACGCTGAGCGCGGCCGTGATCAGGGTCAGGTCGGTCGGCATGCTGTGGCTCAGGTAATAGAACACCAGATTCGGCAAGTTCATGGCCAGGATCAGGAAGAACATGGCGCGCTTCAGGCCCAGCCACGAAGTGAAGTAGCCGCCGCCGATGCTGCCCAGCAGGAATGCCACGGTGCCGGCCGTGCCGTACACGGCGCCCACTTCCGTCGTCGACAGGCCCAGCCCGCCCAGTTCGCGTGCTTCGCGCAGGAACAGCGGGCCGATGGTCTGCACTTGCGCCTCGCCGGCGCGGAACAGGATGATGAAGGCGATCATGCCCCAGATGCCGGGCTTTTTCAGGAAGTCCACCAGCACGTCCCACAGGGTGCGGCTGATGCCGGCCACGCTCTTGTCGGCCACGACCGCATTGCGCACCTGCGGCAGCGCCCATAGGTGGTACGCGGCCAGCGACAGCATCATGGCGCCGATGATCAGGAAGATCACCGACCATGCGGGCTTGATGCCGATTTTTTTCTCCAGGTAGCCGGCCAGGATCACCAGGCCGCCCAGCGAGATGAACTTGCCCGCATTGAAAAAGGCGCCTTGCCAGCCGGCGTAGGCCGCTTGCTGCTTGTCCGACAGGCTGGCGATATACAGGCCGTCGCAGACGATGTCGTGCGTGGACGAGGCCAGCGCGGCGACGAACAGCACGGCGATGCAGGCGGCGAACCACAGCGGCGTTTGCAGGGCCAGCGCGATCAGGCCCAGGCTCAGGCCACCGGCGAACTGGAACAGCACCACCATGGTCTTCTTGCTCGACGCCAGTTCCAGGAAGGGGCTCCACAGCGACTTGAAGACCCAGGCAAAGCCGATCAGGCCCGTCCAGCGGGCGATCTGGTCGTTCGGCACGCCCATGCTCTTGAACATCAGGCCGGCCACCAGGGCCACGGCGTAGAACGGCAAGCCCTGGGCGAAGTACAAGGTGGGCACCCAGGAAATCGGGCTGCGGACTTTTTTGCTGATGCTGATGCGCTGGTCGTGCATGGGGGCTTCCTTATCGAGAGACGTTTTCATTTGACTGCGCCGTCCATGCCGCGCATGAAGAAGCGTTGGGTAAACAGGAAGGCGAGCAGGGTCGGCACGATGGTGATCAGGGTGCCGGCGGCGATCACGCGCGTGCTGCTGCCGAAGGTGCCGCGCAAGTACAGCACTCCCACCGACAGGGGGAATTCATCGGGTTTGCTCATGACGATGGAGGGCCAGATGTATTCATTCCACGATTCGACGGCCGTCAGGATGCCGACGGTGGCCAGCCATGGCGTAATCAGCGGCAGCATGATGCGGCTGAAGATGACCCACTCGGTAGCGCCATCGACACGCGCCGCGTCGATCAGGTCTTGCGGCACTTCCTCGAACGCCTGCTTGAGCAGCAAGATGGCCACGGCCGTCACCACGTTGGGCAGGATCACGCCCGTGTAGGTGTCGACCAGGCTCATTTGCGTGATGGTGATGAAGTTGACGAGGAAGTTGACCTCGGATGGCAGCACCAGGGTGGCGAGGATCAGTCCGAACACGAGCTTGCGGCCACGGAATTTCAGGCGCGCCAGCGGATACGCGGCCAGTGAACACAGCAGCAGTTTCCAGAACACGGTAAACACGGCGATCAGCACGGAGTTCTTGAAGAACGACCAGATTGGGATCGCATTGAACACTTCGATGAAGTTGTCGAAGGACGGCGCCTTCGGCCAGAAGGTGGGCGGGAAGGCAAAGATATTGCCTTCCGTGGAAATGGCCGTCACCAGGGTCCACCAGAAGGGGAAGACGCAGACGACGGCGATCGCGCACAGCACGGCATAGTGGCCCAGTATGTGCAGGCGCGTTTTCAGGGAGCGGGAACGGGTTGTCATGGTCATTCCCCTGTCAGCGGTGCTTGGGTTTGAGGTAGCGCAGACACAGCAGGGCGATGCCGATGCAGAACAGCGAGACGACGAAGCTGGCCGCCAGCGCGCGCGGCAGTTTCAAGTGCTTGAGGCCCTGGTCATACGCGTAGTACAGCGCCGTGAAGGTGGAGTTCATCGGGCCGCCCTGGGTCAGCACATCGACTTCCTGGTAAGCCTTCAGGGCCGCCAGCACGGACAGGATGGAGCACAGCATGATGGTGGGGCGCAGCATCGGCACGGTGATCTTCCAGAAGCACTGCCAGCGGTTGGCGCCATCGAGCATGGCCGCTTCCTGCATGTCCGACGGGATCGATTGCAGGGCCGCCAGGTACATCACCATGTACCAGCCCAGGCCACGCCACAGGGTGACGAACATCACGGCAAACAGGGCCAGGCTGTCGTTCGACAGCCAGCCCACGGGCGCGTTCACCAGCTTCAAGGTCATCATCGCGTAGTTCAGCGCGCCCTGTTCGTGGAACATGAAGCCCCACATGATGCCGACCACGGAAACGGTGGTCACTACGGGCACGTAGAAGGCGGCGCGGAACAGGCGGATGCCGGGCAGGCGGTTGTTCACCAGCACGGCCAGCACGATGGCGCCCACCTGCACGAAGGGCACCATCAGTAAAAACATCAGCGAGTTTTTCAGGCCCGAGACGAACATCTCGTTGTTGAAGATGTAGCGGAAGTTATCGAGGCCGACAAAGCGCGTCTCGCGTATCAGGCTGTAATCGGTGAAGGCCAGCACGGAGCCGTAGCCGACGGGCCAGAAGGAAAAGGCGGCCAGCAGCAGCAGGGCGGGGGTGAGGAAAAGCCAGGCTTGCACGGTATGGCGGTGGGTAAGTTTCATGGCGTCCTCAGTGGCGCGGCAGGGTGGCCAGCTTGCGGTTCCAGATGGCGACGGCCTGGTCCAGCGCCTGCTTCACATCCTGCTTGCCCGTCACGCCCGCCTCGACGGCTTTCACCAGCGAGCGGCGCAACTCGTCGTAGTCGTCGATGCCGGCCACGTACAGGGTGCGCGAGTGGCCCATCGACAGGGCGCCGGCGGCCACCGCCTTTTCGGCCGCACCCGCGTTATGCGGCGTGGCGAGGAAGAACGGGTCGGCCGCCGCTTTCACCGTGGTGGGGAAGACGCTGGCCTGCTTGGCGAAGGCCAGCTGGTTCTCGTCGTTCGTCAGGAAGCGCGCGAACTTGCCGACCGATGGCAGCTGGCGCGCCGGCACGCCTTTCGGAATGGCGAAGTGGACCAGCCAGCCGCCGTCGGCGATGCCGGTCGGGCCCAGCGGTGCGGGCGCCACGTCGGTGATGGCGTAGATGTCTTTCGCATCGCCGCGGATGCGCTGCATGGCCGTGGGCGGCGCCAGCAGCATGCCCAGGCGGCCGCCCTTGTAGGCGTCGATCACGGCGGGGAAATTGTCTTCGGCGAACAGGCTTTCCTTCAGCAGGCCGCCCACTTTATAGGTGTCGGCCAGTTTCTGCACCAGCGCCACGTGCTGCGGCGAATTGAAGACGGCGCGGTTGCCGGTGATGACGGCCAGGCCCTGCTGCATGAACAGGCCATCGATCTTCGACAGGGCGGGCGCGATGCCGGCCTTGCCCGTGCGTTGCGCGATCTGCCGCGCGTACGCCAGTTGTTCATCGAGGCTGGCGGGGCCGCGCGTGAGTCCCGCCTGTTTGAAGATGGCGGTATTGAAGGCGATCACCGCGACATTGCTGTACATGGGAAAACCGTAGGTGCCGCCCTTGAAGCGCAAGTCGTCCAGGGCGCTGGGAATGTAGCTGGCGCGCGCTTCCTTGATCAGGCCATCGACGGGCGTGAGCAAGCCGTCGCGCGCAAATTCGTCGGCCCAGGGCACGTTCAGGCTGACCAGCGCGGGCGGCGTGCCGGCCACGATGCGCGTGACCAGCTTGGTCTGGATGACGTCCCACGGGAAGTCGATCCATTCGATCTTGACGTCGGGATTCTGCGCCTCATAGCGCGCCACCACCGCATTGAAATACGGCGTGAACTTGGGCTTCATGCTGAAGGTCCAGAATTCGATTTTCTCGGCAGCCCATGCCTGCGGCGCGAGCAGGCCCGCGCAGGCAACAACCGCCAACAGTCTCTTGATCGTCATTTTTATCCTGGAGCGTGGCGCTCCAATGTCCATGAGTCCGCGGCGCGGGTACATGCCCTTGCCGTCGCTTATATTCGGGTGCTACGGACGGCCGCCGCGCCCCGTGCCGGGGGCGCAGCTGCCGCTTGCTGCTTAATTGGTTTTCGTAACCTTGCTCAGGTGACGCGGCGCATCCGGGTCCATGCCGCGCGCGGCCGACAGTTTCGCCGCCATCACGTAGAAGGACTGGATGGCGACGATCGGATCGAGATCCGGCGTGGCCGCCACGGGCAGGGTCAGGTCGCGCTCGGCCACATCGCTTGGCGCCGCCAGCAAGACCTTGGCGCCACGGCCGCGCATCTCCGTTGCCAGCTGCAGCAGGCCGGCTTGCGTCGGGCCGCGCGTGGCGAAAATCAGCAGCGGGTAACCGTCTTCGATCAGGGCCATCGGGCCGTGCTTGATTTCGGCGCCGCTGAAGGCTTCCGCCTGCAGGGCCGAGGTTTCCTTGAATTTCAGCGCCGCTTCCAGCGCCACGGGGAAGCTGATGCCGCGTCCCACGACCATGATGTTGCGGGCCGGAGCCAGCACGTCGATGGCGGGCGACCAGTCGACGCGGGTCGCTTCGAGCAGCGCTTCAGGCAGCGCTTCCAGGCCCGCCTGCAGTTCAGGGTCGTTCTGCCACTGGGCCACCATGCGCGCGCCGGCGACCAGGCTGGTGATGAAGCTCTTGGTGGCGGCGACGCTTTGTTCCTTGCCGGCGCGCAGGGGCATGGCCCATTCGGCGGCGTGCGCCAGCGGCGACTCGATATCGTTGACCAGGGCCACGGTGGTGGCGCCGCCGTCGCGGAAGTAGCGGATCGGCTCGACCACGTCAGGGCTCTGGCCCGATTGCGAGATCGAGATGGCCAGCGTGTCGCGCGTCACCAGCGGCGACTTGTTCAGGGTCACCAGCGACATCGGCAGGGACGCGACGACACGGCCCAGGCGCGCCATGATCAGGTAGGCGACGTAGTTGCAGGCGTGGTCCGAGCTGCCGCGCGCGATGGTCAGCGCGGTCGAGAACGAGGTGCTCCTCAATTTGCGGCCCAGTTCCGCGTAGCGTTCCGTGTCGCTGGCCAGTTGCAGGGCGACGCATTCGGCGGCGGAAATGGCTTCTTTAAGCATCATTGAGGTCACAGATTTCTCCTTCTATATACACAGCTTTGAGTTTGAGATCGCGATCGAGTACCACCAGATCGGCGTAAGTACCGGGGGCCAGCCGGCCGCGTTCTTCCAGGCCCAGGTAATCGGCGGCATTGGTCGACACGCGCTTGGACGCGTCGGCCAGGTCCAGTCCCAGTCCCACCAGGTTGCGCAGCGCCTGGTCCAGGGTCAGGGTGCTGCCCGCCAGCGTGCCGTCGGGCAGACGCACGCCGCCCATGCATTTCTGCACGGCGTGGCGGCCCAGCATGTATTCGCCGTCCGGCATGCCGGTGGCGGCGGTCGAATCGGTGACGCAGTACAGGCGCGGGATGGCGCGCAGGGCCACCTTGATGGCGCCCGGATGCACGTGCAGCAGGTCGGGGATCAGTTCGGCGTATTCGGCGTGCGCCAGGGCGGCGCCGACCATGCCAGGCTCGCGGTGGTGCAGGCCGCTCATGGCGTTGAACAGATGCGTGAAACCCATGGCGCCGTGTTCCAGCGCGGCCACGCCGTCTTCATAGGAACCGAGCGTGTGGCCGATCTGCACGCGCACGCCGGCATCGGCCAGGGCGCGCACCAGGTCCAGGTGGCCGGCGATTTCCGGCGCGACGGTGATGACGCGCAGCTTGGCCAGGGTTTGCAGGCGTTCGATTTCGGCCAGGTTGGCGGCGCGCGCATAGTTCGGCTGCGCCCCCAGCTTGCCGGAATTGATGTACGGACCTTCCAGGTGGGCGCCCAGCACGCGCGCCGTGTTCGGGCGGCGGTGGTTGGCGGCGATGCCGATGGCCGTCAGGGCCATGTCGATATCTTCCGGCGGCGCCGTCATGGTGGTGGCCAGCAGGCTGGTGGTGCCGTGGCGCGCATGGATGGCCGCGATGGTGTAGACGGCTTCGCCGCCTTCCATGATGTCCTTGCCGGCGCCGCCGTGCACGTGCAGGTCGATAAAGCCCGGCAAAATATAGTCGTCGCTGTTGCCCGACGGGTGAAGGGATTCGCCCGTGATGCTGTCGACGCGCTCGCCGAAGGCGATGGCGCCGTGGATCCAGCCGCCGGGGGTAAGGATATTGCCTTTGATAGTGCTGCTCATCTGCGCGACTCCGCTACGAATTCATAATAATCACTGCGGCAATACGAGTGGGTCAGTTCCACCGCTGCGCCGTTGTCGAGATAACTGACACGGGTGATGTGCAGCATGGCTTCACCCGTCTTGATATTGGCCAGCTTGGCCTGTTCCGCCGTGGCGTTGACGGCGCGGATATGCTGCAGCGCGCGCATCGGGATGGTGCCGCGCGACTCCAGGTAGCCGTACAGCGAATCGGTCACCTGCTGCGGGTCCGGCATGTAGAGCGCGGGGATGGTGGTCGTTTCGATCGCCATCACCACTTCGTCGGCCGTGCGCAGGCGGCGCAAGCGCGCCACCGGCATGTGCGGCGACAATCCCAGCGACAGCAGCTCCAGCGGCGCGGCCGAGCCGATATCGCGCTGCAGCCAGCGCGAGCCGGCGGTAAACCCCCGTTGGCGCAACTCTTCCGAAAAGCTCGTCAGGCGCGACAGCGGCTGTTCCAGCTTGGGCGTGATGTAGGTGCCCGAGCCGCGCTTGCGTGTCAGCATGCCCCGGTCGCACAGCATGTCGATGGCCTTGCGCGCCGTGACGCGCGAAATTTCCAGGATGTCCGACAGCACGCGCTCGGAAGGCAAGGCCTGGTTGGCGCGCCAGTCGCCGCTGGCGATGCCGTCCGACAGCATGTTCGCCAGCTGCATGTAGAGCGGCGTGTCGCTGGCCGGATTGGGTTTGAAGGCGGACAGTTTGGCCAGCATGGTCATTGCTCCTGCAAGTACTTGCGTATCAGGCGCAGGCCGCCTGCGGCCGAGTCGCCCTGTGCCGGCACGACCAGTTGCAATAAGTCCGCCGGCAGGTAGCTCGACAAGGGCGCCGCCAGGCCGCCGCACAGGGCCACGGGCAAGGTGCCAGCCGGATCGAGCGCCCTGGCGATGAGGGCGATCTGCTGCCCCGCATCCGTCAGGATGGTGCGCGCCACCGCATTGCTGGCCGCGTGTTCGAGCACCAGCCGCGCCAGTTGCGCGAAATTGGTCTGGCTGGCGGCGGCCAGCCACACCTGCATGGCGTCGCGCTGGCCGCCGCAGGCATCGATGATGGCCGTGGCGAAGGCGCTGCCGGGCACGCGCCCGTCGACCACCTGCTGCGCGTGGTTGATGGCGCGCATGCCGATCCAGGCGCCGCCCGCCTCGTCGCCCGAGGGGAAGCCCCAGCCTCCCACTTCATGGCGGCTGCCGTCCGCGTGCAGCACTTCGCCCACGCTGCCCGTGCCGATGGCAACGATGGCGCCCGGCTGGCCCGCGTGCGCGCCCAGCAGGGTGGTCAGGGCATCGGATTCGAGTGCCACAAAGGCATAGCCGGGATTGTGTTCGACGAAGCTGGCGGCCCACTGCTTGTTGTGCACGCCGGCCAGGCCCAGGCCGATGGCCATGCGCTGCAGCGGCGGCTGTTCCAGGCCGGCGGCGCGGAAGGCCAGGGTGACGGCATGCGCCACGGAAGTCCAGGCCCGTTCGATGCCCAGTCCCAGGCCGGAAGGGCCGCTTTGTCCCTGCGCCAGTTCCTGGCCATCGAGGCGCGCCAGGCGTACGCGGGTTCCGCTGCCCCCGCCGTCGACGCCGATTATGTATTCGATCATGTTGTGCAGTCCCGCGTTTGGTTGAATGCGCCTGTCTCGGTTCTTTTATTTGTCGGGCGGCGAAAAAGCTGAAGGCACTATATTGTCGCCCCGATGGCTTGTCAACAGGTATTTAAGTGGTATTAACAAATGCGTTGCACGATGGCGAGCCATGCCCGAGGGCGTGATTGCAAGTGATTGTTAATAAAGGAGTTTTTGTGTGTCGTGAATGGTATTGAAATTGGCCTTGTTTAATGCCAATTTTTTCAGACTGGTCTGTGCTCGGTGTTGCGTTATTGCTTGTATGCATGCTTGGCAAGGGACGCCATGAAGAGTAAAGTCCGCCTTTTACACCTGAGTTGGAAGAGCATGATGAACGACAAGGCAGCAAAGAGCGAGTACTGGGACGACTGGCAGCAAGAGGCGCTGGCCGCCGGCGTGTCGGCGCTGCTGGCCGCGCTGGGCATGGAAATGATGCGCACGCACCGCAAGAACCGCTGGCCGAAGGATTTCCTGGGCCGCGAAAGCGATGGCCCGGTCATGATCGAAATGTGCCTGGAAGACGAGGCGGAAACGGAATTGTTCTTTATCGAGAACCTGTATCCCTACGATGCGGCGCTGATCGAAAAGACGCGCCGCCGCCTGTGCCTGCACTGATAGTGCGCTGACGTGTGAATGGAACGGCCGCCTTGCGCGGCCGTTTTCATGTCAGGTACTGAATTTTTCGCTGCTGGGGCGCGCGCGCATGCGCAGGCTCAGCAGCAAGATGGCGACCAGCAGCAGCGAATGGGTACCCGGTTCATGCGGGCCGGAGGCGTGCCGGCTGGCGTTCGGTGACTGGAAGCTGGCCAGCTGCATGGCCAGGGTGGCGGGCGCCGCCTGGTAGGCGGCCACTTGAATCGGCGGCGTGTCTGCCGCATGCATGTTGCCAGCGGCCCAGAACGACAGGGCCGCGCCCAGCAAGATCATCTTTCTCATCATATTGTTTGTTTCCGCCGAGGGCTGTAAGTCGATGACACATGGTCCCGCCGTATGCCGGCCCATGTCCTGTCCCCAGTTGGTATGCTTTCCGGCGCTGCTCATGCCGCACCGAAATGATATCTATTTATAAATTTCGTGTATTAAAACATAATAAAATCGAAATGCAAACGTCTTTTTGCAAATAAGTGCATGCGCTGCCTGTGCTTGCCGGGTGGGATTCATTGCATGGGGGAAATGACGTGGCATTTTCATGGGGGAGTGTCATAATGGCCCAGGCATTTCCGCCCAGGCATGGAGTAGATGATGAGCAAGGCACAGGACAGCAAGAAGGAAGCCAAGAAGGAACCGGCCAAGACCATGAAGGAAAAGAAGGAAGCCAAGAAGGTCAAGAAAGAAGAGCGCAAGCACTGATCATGCGCGTGCGCCGTGCATTGATGCGCCCGTGGCGTGCGCCGGCCCTGCTGGCGGCGTTCGCCTTGCTGGCCATTGGCGTGCCCGTGCCCGGCGTGCTGGCGCAGCAAAAGCCGCCGCCGTCCACGTTCGGGCAAGTGGTGGGCAATGCCGTGCTGTGCATCGACCAGATCGACAACAAGGCCTTCTATGCCTATTTGCTGACGGCCTTCGGCCCGGCCTACAAGCATGAAGGGGGCGCCTACTGGTTCCGCACGGACGCTACCTTGTGGGGCGCGCCGATTACCGACGTGATCGTCAGCGACGACACCAGCCCCCTCGTCTTCATGGGCGTGGTGGCGGACGCGACGCCGGAAAAGCTGGAACCCGCCATCCGCGGCGCCTCGGGCCTGCGTTTCAATAAACTCGACAATTCCGCCTTTCCTGTCCGTGGTTCCGTGCCTGGCAGTAAAATCGTCTACTTCCGTAGCAAGGCGAAAGTGTATTGCGCCAAATACAAGCCGTTGCCGCCCGCCCGCACCCGATGAGGGGTTCGGCTTGGCGCCGCGCATTTTGATCGTTTCATCCGCAGGGTCTCCATGTACACGCATTATTTCCAGCTCAAGCAATCGCCGTTCTCGATCGCCCCCGATCCGCGCTACCTGTTCATGAGCGAACGCCACCGCGAAGCGCTGGCGCACCTGCTGTATGGCGTGGGCAGCGGCGGCGGCTTCGTGCTGCTGACGGGAGAAATCGGCGCCGGCAAGACCACCGTGTGCCGCTGCTTCATGGAGCAGATTCCGGAAAACTGCCAGCTCGCGTATATCTTCAATCCGAAACTGTCCGTCGAGGAATTGCTGCTGTCGATCTGCGAGGAATTCCGCATCGCCGTGGCGCCCGGCGTGGCCAGCGTGAAAGGCTATGTCGACGCCATCAATGCGCACCTGCTGGCCAGCCATGCGCAGGGCAAGAACAATGTGCTGATCATCGACGAGGCGCAAAACCTGTCCGCCGCCGTGCTGGAGCAGCTGCGTTTGCTGACCAATCTGGAGACGAGCGAGCGCAAGCTGCTGCAGATCATCCTCATCGGCCAGCCGGAATTGCGCGCCATGCTGGCCCGGCCGGAACTGCAGCAGCTGGCGCAGCGCGTGATCGCCCGCTATCACCTGGGGTCGCTGACGGCGGACGAGACGGCCAGTTATATCCGCCACCGCCTGGCCGTGGCGGGCAGCACGGCGCAGACGCCGTTCGCGCCGCGCCTGATGGCGCCCATCCATGCCATGAGCCACGGCGTGCCGCGCCGCATCAATCTGCTGTGCGACCGCGCGTTGCTGGGCGCCTACGTGGAAAACCAGCCGCAGGTGACGCGCCAGATCCTGCGCCGTGCCGCCGAGGAAGTGTTTGCGGAAGAGGGCAAGCCGGCTGCCGGACGGGGCCTGCGCTGGGTCCACGTGACGGGCGGCGTGCTGGCCGGCGCCGTGGTCACGGCCGCGCTGGCCTGGCATTTCATGCCGCGCCCGTCCGCTGTGCCCGCTGTACCTGCCGTGGCAGCCTCTGCGCCGGCCGCATCCAGCGTGGTGGTTGCCGCCGCCTCCACGCCCGCGCCCGTCAGCGTGCCGGACCGCAACGCCGTGCTGCGCCAGCTGGCCAGCCTGTGGGGCGAGCAGTTACCGGCCGGCGACGCTTGCCAGGCGGGCGCCCGCGCCGGCCTGCGCTGCCTGCACAGCCGGGGCGGCATCGCCGAGCTGCGCGTGCTGGACCGTCCCGCCATGCTGGCCTTGCGCGGTGCGGAGGGTGTGGAACAGCTGGCGCTGCTGACGCGCTTGCAGGACGAGACGGCCACACTGATGCTCGATGGCAAACAGCAAAGCCTGCCGCTGGCCCAGTTGGCGCAGCGCAGCGATGGCATTTTCACGACCTTCTGGCGCGCCCCGCGCAACTGGCGCGACGAAGTGCCGCTGGGCGCCCGCGGCGCCGACGTGGACTGGCTGGCGCAGCGCCTGGCGCAACAGCAGGGCTTGCCGGCGCCGGCCGCCAATCTGCCGCTGGATGCCGAGATGCAAGGCCTGTTGCGCGCCTTCCAGCAGCGCCAGAACTTGCGGGCCGATGGCCTGGCAGGCCCGAAAACATTCATACGCCTGATGCAGCTGGGTGACAATTCGGAGCCGCGCCTGAGCAGCGCAGCTCCTGCCGTGGCGGCGCCCGCTGCGACGGCGATGGTGGCGGGGAAATAAGATGTCCTACATACTTGAAGCACTGAAAAAATCGCAAGCCGAGCGCCAGCTGGGCGAGTTGCCGTCGATCCACGCACCGCAGGTGCAGCTGCACGATACCGCCGCGTCCGGCGTGGCGCGGCGCGCGCCCGTCTGGCTGGCGCTGGGTGGCGTGACGGTGGCCGTGGCCGCCGCGCTGCTGCTGTGGCAGCCTTGGCAGGCAGCGGCCAACGTGCCTGCGGCGATTCCTGTCGTTCCAGCCGTGCTGGCCCAGGCCGTGCCCGCGCCGGTGCCGGCAGCGCCGCCACCAGCGGCTCCCGCGCCTGCGCCAGTTCCCGTCGCGCAGGTCCCCTCCGTGCCGGCGGCGGTCACCGCCGCCCCCGTGCACCATGCCAGACCTGTGCCGGAGCCGAAACAAGAGTCGCCAGGGCAGGCGGCTCCGCCTGTCCCCGCTCCCGCTCCCGTTGCGGCGCCGACCATGCCCGCGCCCGCGCCGTCAGCCGAAGAGACGGTGCCCGGCATGCGCGACTTGCCAGAGCCGATACAGCGGCAAATCCCCCCGGTCGCCATCGGCGGCTATATCTACTCGAAGAATCCGGCCGACCGCCTGTTGTTGATCGACAAGGTCCTGCGCCACGAAGGCGAGGAGCTGGCGCCCGGCCTGGTGCTGGAAAAGTTGCAGCCGAAGGCAGCCATCTTCAGTTTCAAGGGCTACCGCTACCGCGTGCCGTATTGAACTGTTGCGCATCAAGACCGGACCGCCATCGCTGAACCATACTGGCCAGGCCTGGTCGAACCAGGGTCGCTGCGACCGTGTGCGCGGCCGGGGAGTTCCGATGATTGCTGCCGTAGCTGGTGAGGGTGTCCTTGATGTGGGTGTGCCTGGAAACCTGGCGCACATCGACCATATCGTCGTGCTGATGATGGAAAACCGCTCGTTTGACCACATGCTCGGCTACCTGAGCCTGGAAGGCGGGCGCGCCGACATCGACGGCTTGCAGGCCAGCCATGCCAACGTGCATGCGGGCGTGACCTACCCCGTGCACCATTTGCGGCGCACGGCCTTCGGGCCGCAGCAAGATCCGTCGCATACGGGCATGTCGGTGGCGCAGCAATTGCAAAACAATAACGGCGGCTTTGTCGGCGACTATGCGCAAACGCATCCGGGCGACCCCGATATCGACCTGGTCATGGGCTATTACAATGGCGCCGACTTGCCCATGTACGATTTCCTGGCGCAGCAGTTCTGCGTCTGCGACCGCTGCTACAGTTCCGTGCCGGGCGCTACCTGGCCTAACCGCCTGTATGCGCTCAGCGGCAAGGCGGCCGGCAGCAAGGACAGCAAGCGCGTGCCCCTGTATGCGAACAAGTCCTTCGTGCGCCACCTCGAGCGTGCCCAGGTCAGCTGGAAATTTTATTCCGCCTGGAAGCCCTGGAGCCTGGCGCTGACGGACGACCATTACCGCTCGTCCGAATGGTACGAACCGTTCGGCTCCAGCGCGCGCCGCTATGGCTTCATCGGCGATGCCCTGGCGGGTGACTTGCCCTCGGTCAGCTGGATCGATCCGCATTTCTTTGAGAATGACGACCATCCGCCGGCCGATATCCGCGCCGGCCAGGCGCTCGTGGCGCAGGTCTACCAGGCCCTGTCGCGTGGTCCCGCTTGGGCGCGCACCTTGCTGATCCTCAGCTATGACGAACACGGCGGCTTTTTCGACCATGTGCCGCCTGGCCCCGCCATCGACGACGATCCCGCGTTTCGCCGCTACGGCGTGCGCGTGCCCATGCTGCTGGTGTCGCCGCTGATCGCGCCGGGCAGCGTCAGCCACGAGGTGGTCGACCACACGTCGATCATCAAGACCATCCTGCAGCGCTTTTGCCGCGCCGCCGATGGCGCCTTGCCCCAGATGGGCGCGCGCGTGGCGGCCGCCAGCGGCCTGGGGAACGTGCTGACCCTGGCGCAGCCACGCGCAGCGCCTGCCGTGCCCGCCGTCGTGCTGGCGCAGCGCGCCGCATGGGAGGCGGATGTGCGGGCGCAGGATTTCATGCTGCTGGCGCCCGCCTGCCCGTCTGATGGCGAGGTGGCCGCCGCTGACGCCGCCCCGTCCCAATCCGATGCCGAGGCGGGCGCGATCGCCGCCCACCGGCAATTGGCGCGCATGGCCAGGAATGCGCAGGCGGTGAAAAGTCAAACGGCGAATAAAACGGCAGGCAGGACGGCGTACAGGCGCCGGCGGCAGGGCGGCAAGCCGGCGTCCGCCGGCGGCGGGAATGGCGGGAAATCCACAGGCGCTTGATCTGGGCGATGAGGTGGGCAATGCGCGGCGCCTGTGCCAGGCGGTGGCGCCCGTGGGGCTGCGTATAATCATTCCTTCTCAATCAAGGAGTGACCATGCACGATGCGATGCCCGCACACCCGGTACTTGGTGTGATCGGCCGTTCCGGTAGCGGCAAGACGACCCTGCTGGAATTTGTGGTGAAGGAACTGGCGGCGCGCGGCTTGCGCGTCAACCTGGTCAAGCACAGCCACCATGACCTGGCGCTGGAACCGCCGCAAAAGGACAGCGCCCGCCTGCGCCTGGCCGGTGCCGCGGAAGTGCTGGTGGCGTCGCCGTACCGCTTTGCCATCGTGCATGAGCTGCGCGGCGCGCCGGAACCGAGCCTGGCGCAGCAATTGGCCCGCATGGGGCCGGCAGACCTGACCCTGGTCGAAGGTTTCAAGACGGACCCCATCCCCAAGCTGGAAGTGTTCCGCCCGGAAGTGGGGCAAGCGCCCCTGTATCCGCACGACCCGCATGTGGTCGCCGTCGCGTCCGACAGCCCGGCGCCGGCCGATTTGCGCGAGGGCGTAGCATGGCTGGACTTGAATGCGCGCGAGCACGTATTGGCCTGGCTGCTGCATAGACTGGAAAAATAAGCTAAAGGTTTGCCGGCGGCATCCGTTAACAAGAGTAGAACCTCATTGGAGAAACGTATGGACGTCGGAAGCATTGCTCAACTGTCAACCACGATGGCGGAGACAGGCACGCGGCAAGCCGTCGGCTTGACTGTCCTCAAAAAAGCCCAGGATATCCAAAGCTCGACTGCCACAGCCTTGCTGGCAGCGCTGCCACCGGTACAGTCGGCGCCGAGCCTGCCGGCCCACCTCGGTAACCGCATCAACACGACAGCCTGAGCGCAGTCCCGCGGCGCCGGTCTGGCGCTCGCCATCGCTATGCCCACACCACCGTCATCGACGGTGGCGAGTGGGCGTTTTTGTCTGTCTTCCTGCCTTCCCTTCCTTCCTGTAAAATTGACTAATTGACCATGGTTCGCCATGGCGCGGCCGATTCAGTAAAATGATGTCCACCACCTCGCGTTGCCCATGGCGCAGCCCGGGGCGCGCCATCACTTTGACCCATGCAAGAGGAATCACCATGAACAAACGTCAAGCTCTCATCGCTGCCGCCCTCGCGGGCATCTGCGCCGGCACCACCATCAACGCGGCCGCACACGATGGCCCCGCCCCCGGCGACAAGGAAAAATGCTATGGCGTGGCCAAGGCGGGGCAGAACGATTGCGCCTCGTCCGATGGCGCGCATTCCTGCGCCGGCCAGGCGGAAGCGGACAACCTGCCCACGGAATGGACGTATGTTGCCAAGGGCACGTGCGAACAGACAGGCGGTTCCGTCAAGCCCATCAAGGCCGGCAAGGCTGCCAAGCCGGCCACGCAACCGTAAGCGTCCGCCGCCTGCCCATGCCGCCGACCATCCAGGCGCTTGCCGGCGTCGGCCTGCGCGCCGTGCACTACCGCGACTTCCTGGCGCGCCGGCCCAAGGTGGGCTGGCTGGAAGTACACACTGAAAATTATCTGCAGCCGTCGGGCTGGGATCATCATGTGCTGCAGACCCTGCGCCAGGATTACCCGATCAGCCTGCATGGCGTGGGCCTGGGCCTGGGTTCCGCGCGCGGTTTTTCCGAGGCGCACCTGCAGCGCGTGCGCGCCGTGGCCGAGCGCATCGAGCCCGCCCTCGTGTCGGAACACCTGTGCTGGGGCGCCGTGGCGCAGCGGCAACTCAACGATCTGTTGCCGCTGGCCTTGAACGGCGCCGCCCTCGATTTGCTGTGCGCCAGGGTGGGGCGAGTGCAGGATGTGCTGAAAAGGCCGATCTTGCTGGAGAATGTCTCCACTTACCTGCGTTTTGCCGACGATGCCATGAGCGAGACGCAATTCTTGGCGGAACTGGCGCGCCGCAGCGGCTGCGGGTTGCTGCTCGATATCAATAACTTGTATGTGAACCAGTGCAACCACGGCGAAGACGCCTTGACGGCCATGCAGTCCATTGCGCCGGGCAGCGTGGGTGAGCTGCACCTGGGCGGCCACCTGCTGACGCCGCACGCCGTGGTCGATCACCATGGCGCCGCCGTGGCCGATCCCGTCTGGGACTTGTATGCGGCTGCCTTGCTGCGCTTTGGCGCTGTGCCCACCCTGATCGAATGGGATACGGATCTGCCGCCGCTGGATATCCTGCTGGGCGAGGCGGACAAGGCGCAGGCCATGCTGGCGCGCCATGTGCCGCAGACGCCATGGCAGGGAGCGGCGCTGCCGTCCTCGCCAGCGCCAGTGCCGCTCGACGCGCTGGCGGCTGGCCAGCAAGCGTTTGCCGCAGCCTTGCTGGATACGGCGGCAGCCTTGCCGCCGTTCGCGGGAGACGCGGTGCCACAGCGTTTCTCACTGTACCGCGGCAGCCTGGGCGCCAACTGGCGCCGCACCCTGAGCCAGGTCTACCCCGTCGTGCTGGCGCTGGTGGGGGAGGAATTCTTCGGTGGCCTGGCGCACGCGTATGGCCGGCAGATGCCATCCGATAGCGCTGATTTGAATCAGTTTGGTGCCCGTTTCGCCGATTTTCTCGCTGTGTTCCCGCCCGTGGCGGAGTTGCCCTATCTGCCGGACATGGCGCGCTTGGAATGGGCCTTGCACCTGGCACATTACGCAGCCGATGCGCAGGGCCTGGCGCCAGAGGCGCTGGCCGCCCTGCATCCCGATCAACTGGAAGCGCACTGTTTTACCTTGCATCCCGCTTGCGTTTTGCTGGCGTCCGGCTGGCAGGTGGCGGCCCTATGGCAGGCGCATCAGGATGGTGAAGGGCAGGGGATGTTTCCGCAAGAGATGCAGGTGGCCAGCTACGCGCTGGTATGCCGGACGCGCTGGAAGGCGCAGGTGCTGGTACTGGATGCGGCCGCGCATGCGGCATTGCTGGCCTTGCAGCAGGGGCAGACCTTTGGCGCCGCGCTCGATGCGGCGTTCGAGCTGGATCCGGCATTTGACCTGGCCGCATACTTGCGCCAGTGGCTGGCGCATGCCGTATTGACGGCGTGACGGTTTAGTACGCCTATCAAAACCTACTACGCGTCGTAATTTGCGGTCTGCGATGCTCACTGTACCTTCGTACAGTTGCGCTTCTCAACCACAACTTCCTTCCGCTCGCTACGGTTTTGTCAGGCCTTGTTATTCGAAGGCCCGCAGCACGCGCGCTTCGCCCGTCTGATCGCGGTACAGGGTATTCGCGGCCAGGGTGGCGTCCATCATGCGCGTCACTTGCTCTTCTTCAAAGCGGGCCAGCTCGGCCGTGGCCGCGACGAGGGCCAGTTCCAGCCTGGCGCGCGCCCCCTGGTACAGGCTGCTGGTGTATTTGTCTGTGTTGCGCAGCAATTCTTCCGCGTTTTCTATTACCTGGCGCAAGTCGCCGATCAGGCGTTCCTGGCTGCGCGTACCTTGTTCGGGATGGTCCATGGCGCTTCCCTTCTGCAATCGATATTTATCTGGCAATAACGACATGTTGCAGCTTGATCCAGGCAGCCGGCTGGCAGCGGTGATGGCTGGAAGCATGGGGCTGCTTTCGCGCCCCATGCCGGCATCAAGCGGGGCCGACGACCGTGATACGGATATCGCCCACGCTGACGACCTGGCCGGCGCGGATCTTGGCGGTCTTGCGCAATTCCTTCTTGCCATCGACCTTCACCACGCCGCTATCGACCATGACCTTGCCTGCGCCACCGCTGTCGCACAGGCCGACCAGCTTCAACAGCTGGTTCAGCTCGACGAACTCGGATGTTAAATCAAAGCTTACTTTTTGCATTGTATCCCTTATTGCAATGATGTGTTTTAAACACTTGATGACGACCTCAACTAATCCCTAGTTTACCTGAAGCCGCCAGCAATGCAGGGTGCAGCCTCAGCTTTTGTTGGGACGCGTCATCTCCAGGGGCACGATCCACGCGCCAAATTGCTCTTCCGTCACAAAGCCCAGGGCCAGCGCCGCGTCCTTCAGGGTCGTGCCTTCATGCTGGGCCTGCTTGGCGATTTGCGCCGCCTTGTCGTAGCCGATGTGCGGCGCCAGCGCCGTGACCAGCATCAAGGAACGCTCCATCAGTTCGGCGATGCGTTCGCGGTTCGGCGCGATGCCGTGGGCGCAATGCTCGTCGAAGCTGCGCATGCCGTCGCCCAGCAGGCGCGCGCTTTGCAGAAAGTTGTGCGCAATCAAGGGTTTGAAGACATTCAGCTCGAAATTGCCCGAGGCGCCGCCCACCGTGATGGCGACGTCGTTGCCGAAGACCTGGCAGCACAGCATGGTCAGCGCTTCGCACTGGGTAGGATTGACCTTGCCCGGCATGATGGAGCTGCCCGGCTCATTTTCGGGGATGGTGATTTCGCCCAGGCCGGAACGGGGGCCGGAGGCCATCCAGCGCACGTCGTTGGCGATTTTCATCAGGGCCGTGGCCAGGGTTTTCAGTGCGCCATGGGCGGCGACGAGGGCGTCGTGGGCGGCCAGGGCGGCGAACTTGTTGCTGGCCGTCTCGAACGGCTGGCCCGTCAGGCGCGCCAGCTCGGCCGCGATGCGGCCGGCAAATTCCACGTGGGCATTCAAGCCCGTGCCCACGGCCGTGCCGCCGGCGGCCAGTTGCAGCAGCGGCGGCAACGATGCCGTGATGATGTGCTCGGCAAAGTCCAGTTGCGCCACGTAGCCGGAAAATTCCTGGCCCAGGGTCAGCGGCGTCGCATCCTGCAAATGGGTGCGGCCGATCTTGACGATGTCGGCAAATTCCGTGGCTTTCGCATCCAGGGTGGCGCGCAGCTGGCGCAGCGGCGGCAAGACCGTGTTGGCAACGGCCAGGGCGGCGGCCACGTGGATGGCTGTCGGAAAGATATCGTTCGAAGACTGGCCCAGGTTGACGTCGTCGTTCGGGTGCAGCAGGCGCTCGGCGCCCCGCAAGCCGCCGATCAGCTCGGAACCGCGGTTGGCCAGCACTTCGTTCATGTTCATATTGCTTTGCGTGCCAGAGCCCGTCTGCCAGACGGCCAGCGGGAATTCCGCGTCGTGCTTGCCGGCCAGCACTTCGTCGGCCGCCTGCGTGATGGCCACGGCTTTCTTGCCATCTAGTAATCCCAAGTCCAGGTTGACGTGGGCGGCCGCGCGCTTGACGGTGGCCAGGGCGGCGATCAGTTCGGGCGGCATCTTTTCCGTGGAAATGTGGAAGTGCTCGAGCGAGCGCTGCGTTTGCGCTCCCCACAGCCGGTCGGCGGGTACGTCGATCGGGCCGAAACTGTCGCGTTCGATTCTGCTACTCATGACATCCCTTTCATCGATAGAGGTGGATCGAGTGTACTCCAGGCGCAAAAAAGGCACAGGATGATGCTGTAATGCATCATTTTTACCCTGGCCTATCTATATTTTTGCGTTTTCCTGCCGTTAAAGACAGGCGAGTTCCCCTTATTTACCCTGTTATCAAAGTGATCAGTCCATGCAGAGCAGCAGTCTTCCCCGTTGGTCCCTGATCGCGTGCGCCGCCGCCAGCCTGGCCTTGCCGCCCGTCATGGCGGCCGAACTGGGCGAGATGGCCGTGCTGTCGCATGTGGGCCAGCCTCTGCTGGCCGAAATCGAACTGACGGCTCTGGCGCCCGAGGAAGCCAATGGCGTGGCCGTGCGCCTGGCTTCGCCCGATGTGTACCGCGGCGGGGGCATCGGCATGGATCCGGCCCTGCAAACCTTGACGATCAGCCCGCTGGAACGCGGCGGGCGCCACTATGTGCGCGTGAGTACCCGGCAAGCGATCCAGGCGGGCCATGTGCATCTGTATTTGTTGCTGGGCAGTGGCAATGGCGCCGTCGTGCGCCTGGGCACCGTGTGGCTGACGGCGGCCCCGCCTGCTGCCGCTGCCGTCAGTGCGCCAGTCCGGCCCGCGATTCCGTTGCCTGCGCCCGTATCCGCACCGTTGCCACGGGCTGCGGCCGGCGCGCCGTCACCCGATGCCGCCGCGCTGGCGGCCCGCGCGCGCGCCGAGGGCCTCGTGCGCCCGGCGCGCGTGTTCGTGCCGCCGGCCGCGCCCGCGCCGGCTGTGCCCGCGCTGCGTCCGGCGCCGTTGCGCCGCGCGACGGCGCCCGTCGCCGCCTGCGCGCCGCAGGCCAATGTGGAGCAGGCGCAAGCGTGCGTGGCGCTGGATGAGAAAAACGCGGCTTTGAATGAGAAGCTCGGCGAATTGGAAGGCAAGCTCGGCGCCTTGCAAAAGGCGCTGGCTCAGCCTGCCACCGCTGCCGCCGTCGCTGCGCCTGCTGCCGCGCCGGCCGAGGCGCGGGTGCCGCATGCCAAGCCCAAGCCCCTGGTGCCGCCAGCGGGCGAGAAGGCGGCGGGTGGCAATGGCTTGCTGTGGCTCGGCATCGGCACTCTGGTCTTCCTGTTGCTGACGGCGGTCATCGTGTATGTCGTGCGCAAGCGCAAGCAGGCGGCCGGGCCGGGCGCGCCGTCGAAATACTGGGTCTTGCTGCGCAAGCCTTTCAGCCGCAAGAAGAAGGATGTGCCCGTGCTGACGGAAGCGGTGGAAGGCGGGGTAGGGGCTGAGCCGGAACCGGAGCCGTTCTCGCGTTAACGCTGATGCAAGGCGGCACGACAATTTGATATAAAAAAAGATATTGAAAAAATACATGGAAACGCTTGCCAATCGCGTTGCTTATTTCTTAAAGATGGTGATATGATTAATTCAGTGGACTTGCTCTACGATAAAACAGCCCCAGCCTGGCGCAGTCACCAACGATAGTGTGGCGCGGCAAACAGGTGTAGCGTTGCATAAACGCCTGGGTCTGGAAGCGGTTTGCGATGCCGACGATGTGCTCGCGAACGCCGGATGCAACCGGCAGCGAGGCGACGCCAGGAGATACCTGGGGCTCGCCTTCCAAATTCCCCTTCCTTGCCTGGTGCCGCAGATGGCGCGCTCCCTGGCACGGAGACAGACGCAAAAAAAGCACCCGCAGGTGCTTTTGTCGTTTCTGGTGCTGCAAGTTTCTTACATGCGGGCGCGCGAACCTGGCATGGCGCTCGGCAACTGCGTCATCCACGGTTCCGTGATGCTGCGGATTTCGCGGTCATTTGCCAAGATTTGCTTGAGCAAGTCGATCTTGCGCAGGCGCGAGGCGCCGGCCAGGGCGGGTACCTTGCCTGTCATGGTCGCGCTGGCGGCGCTGGCGCACTGGTTTTCCAGGGTATCCAATCCATCCCAGTCGCTCGAACGTGCGGCCAAGACCATTTTATTGGTCATTCCTGCAATATTTTCATACATCGAGAGAACGTCGTTGGAGGTCATGAGCACACCCGTAACTAGTGAATGGATTACCGCTTGTCTAGATTAACGGCGGCTGCAACGGGAACTTGAGGGTGTTTTTGAAAAAAAATGAAAATAATTTAGATGATTGCTTGCCTGCTGCCGGAATCGCCTCCCAAGACGCATGCCTGCTGGCGTCGTGGTGACCGGGGAATGTGTTGCGGCGCTTCAAAACGCGTTATGATTTTGCATACTACTGTCGTTACTTTGCCTGAAAGGATCACCATGCGCGTTGTCACTGCTGCCGCTTCCTCTTTCCCTGCTTCCTGGCGCAAGCGCGCCATGGCGCTGGCCCTGTCCGGCATCGCCCTGGCCGGGGGTGTCGTCCACGCGCATGGCCAGGAGGCGGCCGCCAGTCCTGCCGCCGCGATGGCGGCACCCACGGCTGTCTTGCCCGGCGACGATTTCTACGATTACGTGAATGGCGACTGGCTGCGCGGCACGGAGATTCCCGCCGACCGCAGCAGCTGGGGCTCGTTCGCCATCCTCGCCAATGCGACCAACGAGCGCATCATCGCCCTCGT
Organism: Janthinobacterium sp. PLB04; assembly: GCF_021165895.1. Taxonomy (NCBI): domain Bacteria; kingdom Pseudomonadati; phylum Pseudomonadota; class Betaproteobacteria; order Burkholderiales; family Oxalobacteraceae; genus Janthinobacterium; species Janthinobacterium sp. PLB04. Next base: position 1,731,112 of record NZ_CP088968.1, read on the forward strand.
CGAAGGCCTGGCGGCGGCGCCGCAGGCGGATGCATCGGCGCGCCAGGTCAGCGATTTCTACCGTTCCTGGATGGATGAGTCAGCTATCGAAGCGAAAGGCTGGGCGCCGATCAAGCCGCTGCTGAAGAAGATCGATGGCATACGCGACCAGGCAGGGCTGGCCCGCGCGCTGGGCGAGAGCTTGCGCGCCGATGTCGACCCGCTCAATGCCACCAATTTTTATACGGAAAACCTGTTCGGCCTGTGGGTGGCGCAAGACTTGAACGACACCACGCGCAACGTGGCCTACCTGCTGCAGGGCGGGCTGGGCTTGCCCGACCGCGCGTTCTACCAGGGCGACAGCGCGCGCATGCAGGGCTTGCGCGCAGGCTACCAGGCGCATATCGCCGCCATGCTCAAGCAGGCTGGCTACAGCGATGCGCCGGCCCGCGCCGCGCGCGTGTTTGCGCTGGAACAGAAAATTGCCGCCAGCCACGCCAGCCGCGAGGATTCGGCCGATGTCGCCAAGGGCAATAACGCGTGGCGTGCCGCCGACTTCGCCAGCAAGGCGCCTGGACTGGACTGGAAGGCCTTCTTCCAGGTGGCCGGCTTGGGCAGGCAGACGGACTTCATCGTCTGGCATCCGACGGCCATGACGGGCAGCGCGGCGCTGGTGGCGAGTGTGCCGCTGGCCACATGGAAGGATTTCCTGGCCTTCCACGCGATCAATCATTTCAGCACGACCTTGCCGAAAGCGGCCGCCGACCAGCGCTTCGCCTTCTACGGCAGCGCCTTGAGCGGCACGCCGCAGCAGTCGCCGCGCAGCAAGCGCGCGCTGGCCGCGACGAATGCAGCCCTGAGCGACGCCGTCGGCAAGCTGTACGTGGAGCGCTATTTCCCGCCTGAATCGAAAGCCCGCGTACAGGACATGGTGACGAATATCGTCGCCGCCTTCTCGCGCCGCATCGACAAGCTGGACTGGATGGCGCCGGCCACCAAGGCGCAGGCGCAGGAAAAACTCAAGACCCTGTACGTGGGCGTCGGCTATCCGGAACGCTGGGACAGCTATGCGGGCTTGCGCGTGGTGCGCGGCGATGCGCTGGGTAATGTGCAGCGGGCGGAACAGTTCCACTACCGGCAGGAGCTGGCCAAGCTGGGCCAGTCGCCTGACCGCAAGGCCTGGGCCATGCCGGCGCAGCTGGTCAATGCCGTCAACCTGCCGCTGCAAAATGCGCTGAACTTTCCGGCCGCCATCCTGCAGCCGCCATTCTTCGACCCCCAGGCATCCGATGCGGCCAACTATGGCGGCATCGGCGCCACCATCGGCCACGAGATCAGCCACAGCTTCGATGACCAGGGCGCCCAGTTCGACGCCCAGGGCAAGTTGCGCGACTGGTGGACGCCGGCCGACCTGGCGCATTTCCAGACCGCATCCAAGCAATTGGTGGCGCAGTTCGCGGCCTACAAGCCGTTTCCCGACCTGAGCGTGAATGGCCAGCTGACCCTGAGCGAAAACCTGGCCGACCTGGCCGGCGTGGCGGCCGCGCATGACGCGTTCACCTTGTCGCAGCAGGGCAAGCCGGCGCAGGCGGATGCGGACCGCGATTTCTTCACGGGTTATGGCGTCAGCTGGCGCAGCAAGGCGCGCGAAGCGGCGGCGCGCCAGCAAATCCTCACGGATGGCCATGCGCCGGCGCAATACCGCGCCGCCACCGTGCGCAACCTCGACGCCTGGTACCCGGCCTTCGACGTCCAGCCGGGGCAGCAGCTGTACCTGGCGCCGGAACAGCGCGTGCGCGTCTGGTAGGTTATAAAGCGGTGCCAGCGCGCAGTGCGCTGGCACCGTAAAATGGCGGCACATATCGACAGGACCGCCATGAAGCCAACCCCACCGCAAGACCCCATCCACGCCATCACCGGGCGCACCCTGGCTCATTACGACGCCAGTGCCGAGCAGTTTTTCGAAGGCACGCGCGACCACGACGTCAGCCAGAACATCGCCGCGCTGCTGGGGGCCATCGGCAAGCCGGCGCCCCTGGATATTCTCGACCTGGGCTGCGGCCCTGGCCGCGATCTGAAAGCGTTCACGGCCATGGGCCACCATGCGACGGGCGTCGATGGCTGCCCCCGCTTCGTCGAGATGGCGCGCGCCTACAGCGGCTGCACCGTATGGCAGCAGGATTTCGTCGACCTCGATCTGCCCGCCGCGCACTTCGACGGCGTGTTTGCCAATGCCGTGCTGTTCCACGTGCCCAGCGCCGCCTTGCCCGGCGTGCTGCGCGCTTTGTACGCGTGCCTGAAGCCCGGTGGCGTGCTGTTCAGCTCGAACCCGCGCGGGCAGAACCAGGAAGGCTGGAATGGCGCGCGCTATGGCAGCTATCACGACGAAGCGACGTGGGCCGCCTACGTGCAGGCGGCCGGTTTTACCTTGGTCGAGCAGTACTACCGCCCGCCCGGCTTGCCGCGCGACCAGCAGCCGTGGCTGGCCACCGTGTGGCGCAAGCCCGTGTGATCGCCGATATTGGCGCAAATTGAGCATGTGTTAGGAACCGTACAGAGCCTTTGATCCCCCTTGCGTACTATGGATACATCGACACGCAGCAAGCAGTTTGCAACAGCGTGTGAGCCGCAGTACCGGCCCTTCGGGGCCGGACAACAGATGTACCAACTACAGTGAGGATCCATCATGAACAAAGATCAAGTCGAAGGTAAACTGAAGGAAGTCGGCGGTAAAATCCAGGAAGCCGCTGGCAAAGTCGTCGGCAGCGAAGAACAGCAAGCCAAGGGCCTGGCAAACCAGGTCGAAGGCAAAGTGCAGAAGAAGGTTGGCGACGTCAAGGATGCGGTCGAGACCGTTACGCGCAAACCTTAAGCTGACGCACGCTCAATAAAAAAACCGCCGCCTGTCGCGAGACAGGCGGCGGTTTTTATTTGTGGGCACGTTTTACTTCGCTACGCCCAGGTTCTGCTTGAAGAACATCTCGATTTTCTTGTACACGTGGCGCTGGCCCGCGCGCGACGAGATGCCGTGCTTGGCGCCCGGATACGTCATCAGGTCGAACTGCACGCCGCGGTTCACCAGCGCGTCGATCAGGCGGGTGCTGTTGCTGAACAGGACGTTGTCGTCGGCCATGCCGTGCACCAGCAGCAGCGGCGACTTCAGGCCGTCGAGGTGGGCGAACACGGTACTGGCCTTGTAGCCATCGACGTTTTCCTTCGGCATGCCGAGGAATTGCTCCGTGTAGTGGGTGTCGTACAGCGACCAGTCGGTGACGGGCGCCACCGAGACGCCCATGGCGATCTTGTCCGATGCCGCCGACAGCAAGCGCAGGGTCATGAAGCCGCCATAGCTCCAGCCGAACACGCCGATGCGTTTTGCATCGACGAAGCTTTGCTTGCCCAGCCAGTCGATGCCGACCAGCTGGTCGGCCACTTCGGCCGCGCCCAGGTTGTGGTAGATGGCGTCCGTGAATGCGCGCTCGCGGCGCGACGAGCCGCGGTTATCGAGGCGGAAGACGACAAAGCCCTGCTGCGCCATGTACTGGTCGAAGTTGTTGCCCCAGCGGCGAGCCACGTGCTGCGAGTGCGGGCCGCCATACGTCGACAGGTAGACGGGGTAGCGTTTGCTTGCGTCGAAGTTCGACGGCTTGACGATGGAGTAGTACAGCGTCTGGCCATCGTTGGCTTTCAGGGTGCCGTATTCCGTCGGCAGGTGGTCCGCCTTGTATTTCGCGTACGGGTGGCTGGCGTTCAGCGCGTTTTCTTCCAGCCAGCCCACCATGGCGCCGTCCGGGCGGCGGATGCTCACTTGCGGCGGCGTGGCCGGGTCGGAATACGTGTCGACGAAGACTTCGCCATTGCGCGAGAACGTCGTGTCGTGCCAGCCATCGGCTTTCGTCACGCGCTGCGGCTTGTCGGCCGTGCTGCCGTCCAGGGCCAGCGCGTAGGTCTGCTTGTCGATCACGGCGTCGCGGTTCGACGAGACGAACACCTTGCCCGTCTTCTGGTTCACGGCCAGCACGCTGTCGATGCCCCATGCGCCGGAAGTGACCGGGTGCAGCAGCTTGCCGCCCATGTCGTACAAATACAGATGGTTGCGGCCCGTGCGTTCGGACGACCAGAGGAAGGTGCCGTTCGACAGGAAGCGCAGGTCGTCATGGATGCTGACCCAGGTCTTCGACGTTTCCGTCAGCAGGGTGCGCTGCGCCAACGTGGCTGCATCAACTGCCACCAAATCGAGGGTCTTCTGGTCGCGCGACTGGCGCTGGTACACGAGCGACTTGCTGTCCGCGCTCCAGTCGGCGCGCACCAGGTAGATGTCCGGGTTCGTGCCCAGGTCCACCTGGCGCTGCGCGCCCGTTTCCGGCGAGACGATCAGCAGCTGCACCAGCACGTTCGGGTCGCCGGCAGCCGGGTAGCGCTGCTCGACGACGTCGGTGCGGTCGGCGAAGATTTCGAAGCGGCGCACGACGGGCACGGGTGCTTCGTCATAGCGTTTATACGCGATGGCGGAATCGTCGGGAGCCCAGTAGTAGCCGGTGCGCTGGCCCATTTCTTCCTGCGCCACGAATTCGGCTTCGCCGTTGCGGATGGTGCCCTTGCCGTCCGTCGTCAGCTGGCGTTCCTGGCCCGACTTCAGGTCGATGACATAGATGTTCTGGTCGCGCACGAACGACACATAGCGGCCTTTCGGCGAGATTTTCGGGTCGAGCACATTGCCCTTGGCGACCAGGCGCGCCTTGTCAGGATGGGCCGCGTCGACCAGGTACAGATTGCCGGCTAGCGGCACCAGCAGCTGCTTGCCATCGGGCGACCAGCTGTAGCTGAGAATGCCGTTCAGGCTGGCCGTGCGCTCGCGTTCGCGGCGCGCCTGCTCTTCGGGCGAAATCGTTTCATTCGGCACCAGCGCCTTCGAGTCGACCAGACGGTGCGTGCTCTTGTCCTTCAGCTTGAATTCCCACAGGTCGAGCTGGAACTGGTTGTCGGCGCGGCCGCGCAGGAACGTGACGCGCTCGCCGTCGGGCGAGACCTTCAGGTTGCGCACGCCGGGGCCGGCCAGCGCCGGATCGGCGTGGATGCGTTCCAGGGTCAGCTTTTCAGCCGATGCGGGAACGCTGGCCATCGCGGCCAGAAAACAAAGAATAAAACGCATGGATGTCTCGGTGATTGTAAAGGGATGGTCAAGAAAGATGCTTGACAGCAAACGATACCAGAGCACGGCGTTTAATGCGATAGGGCCAGCCACGGAATAATCCGGAAATTGCCTTCTTTACTTTGGCGGAAAGAGTGAGGAAGTGGTGCTTTGTATGGCGAAGCAGGGAGGGCGGCACGCATAAATTGCGCGCCGCCCTGTGTTCAATGCATTGTTTCAATGCGCCGCGCGCAGGCGCTGCAGCGACAGGCGGTTCAAATACCAGGTCAGCAGCACGGCCGCCACCGTCAGGCCCGTGACGAGGCCGATCCAGAAACCGACGGCGCCCATCGGTTCGGCCGGCGACCAGGGGAAGCCGGACGGCGCGAGGCCCAGCACGTAGCCGATCGGCAGCGAGAAGCCCCAGAACGCCAGCAGCTGGATCAGCATCGGCTGGCGCGTCACCTTGTAGCCGCGGATCGCGCAGGACGTCGCCACCTGCGTGGCGTCGGACAGCTGGAACAGGGCGGCGAACAGCAGCAGCTGCGCGCACAGGGCCTGCACCTGCGGGTCGGACGTGTAGGCTTGCGCGATCTGGTGGCGGAAGATGGTGATGACGGTAGCCGAAACGATGGCCGCCGTCAGCGACATGGCCACGCCCACCCACGAAATGAAGCGCGCGCGGTGCAGATTGGCTTCGCCCACGGCGTGGCCCACGCGCGTGACCAGCGCGATGCCGAACGTGAGCGGCACCATGAAGACGACGGACGAGAAATTCAGGGCGATCTGGTGCGCCGACACCTGGATCACGCCGAAGCGCGCCACCAGCAGGCTGATGACGCCAAAGGCGCTCACTTCGGCAAAGTAGGTCACGCCGATGGGCAGGCCCAGGCGCAGCATGGGACCGATGGACGACAGCTGCGGCCATTCCCAGTGCGTAAACGGATACGTGGCGCGGTAGGCGGGGGCGATCCTGATCCAGGCCAGCATGGCCAGCAGCATCATCCATACGCAGCAGGTGGTGGCCACGGCGCAGCCCACGCCGCCCATCTTCGGCATGCCCCAGTGGCCGTAGATCAGCAGGTAGTTGACGAGGATATTGAGGCCCAGCGCGGCCAGCGCGATCACCATCACGGGCTTGGTCTGGTTGATGCTGGTGCTGTAGCCGTACAGCGCGCGGTAGGCGGCGAACGGCGGCAGCGCGCAGCTGATGATATGCACGAACAGCTTGGCCTTGGCCGCCACGGCGGGTTCCAGCATCAGGTGGTCGAATACCAGCGCCGCCATGTTCGTCAGCAAACAAGCCACGAGGCCCACGAGCAGCGCCTTCCACAGCGACTGGCGCACGATGTGCGGCACCCGGTCGTGGCGCGCGGCGCCGATTTCATGCGCCACCAGGGTATTGATCGCCATCATGATGCCGCTCACGGTGACGAGCACGATGGACCAGATGGCCGCGCCCAGCGACACGGCGGCCAGTTCCTCGGGATTCGTATGGCCCGTCATCGCCACGTCGGCCGCGCCCATGCCGACGGTGGCCAGTTGGCCGATCAGGATGGGCCAGGCCAGCTTCCACAGAGACGAGACTTCAGTGCGGATGGCGGGCAGGGTGAACGAGGTAGTGTGTGGCATGGGCGGCAAGCTTGACTAAACACAAGATTCTACCGGCATTCGCCGTGCTTGTCCGCCGCCGCTCCCGGGAGATGCCTGGAGGGGAGCCGGGCGCGGTAATCATTTGTTACAGCTAAGTGGGCCGGTCGCGGATAGACTGCGTGCTCTATTTGGCAAAATGACCAAATAGTCAACCGCAGTACCCTGACTATGGAGTAAGACCATGTTGAAGAAAGCCTTGAATTGCGCCCTGTTGCTGGGCGCCGCCATGACGGCCGAACTGGCCGGCGCCGGCGAACTGACCCTGTATTCGCGCGACGATTATCACGGCCGCTCGCAGACCGTGCGCGATGCCGTCGCCGACCTTGAAGACCTCCGTTTCAACGACACGACGCAAAGCATCCGCGTGCGCTCGGGCCGCTGGGAAGCATGCGAGGAAGCCGATTTCCGCGGCGCCTGCTTCCTGCTGGAGGCGGGCGAGTATCCCTCGCTCGATGGCCGCGCCAACAAAATCACCTCGCTGCGCGAAGTGCGCGGCGGCTGGGGTGGTCATCCTGGCCGCGATCGCGACGGTGATCGTGATCGTGACCGTGGGCGCGACTGGGACGGCCGCCGGGACCGCGACCGTGAGCACGGCCATTTGCCAGGGCGCTCGCTGGGCGGTGAGCTGACCTTCTATACGCGCGACGATTTCGCCGGCCGCAGTTTGACCGTGCGCAACGCCTCGGCCGATTTGCGCGAGCGCGATTTCAACGATACGGTGCAAAGCGTGCGCGTGCGCTCCGGCTATTGGGAAGTGTGCGAGGACGTGGATTTCCGCGGCCGTTGCCGGACACTGGTCCCCGGTGAATACGCGAGCCTGGAGCGCATGAGCAACCGCATCTCGTCCGTGCGCGAAGTGCGCTGACGCAAAGCGGGCAGGAACGACCGGTCCCTGCCGGGGCCGGTTATTGCTTTTGGTAACAATTTATTGTGCTTTTCCCATACTTTGTTACACCGTTTTTTTCTGCGGATGGTTACACTGGCATCAGTTGTCATGTCGATCACTGATTGATCTTTACCGGTACTGGAGACCACCCGATGAATCGTCCGCTGAGTCTTGCGCTGCTGTGTGCCAGTGCGCTGTTAGCCCATGTGTCGGCGCACGCCGCTGAAATCAGCTTGTACACCGATGATAATTTCAAGGGCCGCATGGTGGTCTTGCGCGACACGACGGACGATTTGTCGCGCATGAATTTCAATGACAAGGTGTCGAGCATCAAGGTTGCTTCGGGCCGCTGGGAGGTGTGCGCGCATGCCAACTTCAAGGGCGCATGCAAGACGTTCGAGCGCGGCGATTACCCTTCCATGCCCGGCATGAACGACAAGATTTCCTCGGTGCGCCTGGCGGACGGCAGGGGCGGCGGCAGCCGACCCGAAACGCCATCCGCGCCGTCGCCATCTTCGCCAGAAGTGTCGCCGTCGCCAGAAACGTCGCGGCCACCGCCAGAGCGAGAACGCGAGCGCGGTGCGGCGCTGCAAGTGTTTGATACCTCGGCGCAGCGCGGTGCCTCGGTCGACATCAATAGCGACCGCGACGACTTTGTCGATATCGGCTTCAATGACCGCTCCGCCAGCATCCGCGTGCGCCACGGTTACTGGCAACTGTGCAGTGACTCCAATTTCCATGGCAGCTGCCGAGTGTATGCCCCGGGCAGCTACGAGTTGCCACGCAATCTGCAAGGCAAGACGTCATCGGCACGCCTGGTTGACCCGCGCGAGGAAAACCAGCCGGCCAGCGAAGACCCGATGCTGCTGCTGTACCCGCGCTCTCATATGGGGGGACGCGGCCTGCCGGTGAATCGCGATGTGAGCGATCTGGTACGCATGAACTTCAACGACCAGACCAATTCCATCGTGATCAATGCCGGCGACTGGGAAGTGTGCGCCGATGCGCATTACGGTGGCCGCTGCGAGATCCTCGAGCCCGGTATCTACAATACGCTTGATGCACTCGACGGCCGCATTTCCTCGCTGCGCCGCCTGCGTTGACACGGCACCGCAATGCATGAAGAATAACGATTAATTAACTGGAGTTGAGAATGATATCCCCTAGCCTGAAACTGGCGCTGTTTTCCAGCGCCGTCCTGTTCACCCACCTGGGCGCCCATGCGGGCGAGATCACCCTGTTCGAGGACGACAATTTCCGTGGCCGCGCCGTGACGCTGCGCGAAACGACGGACGACCTGTCGCGCATGGGCTTCAACGACAAGGCGTCGAGCATCATGGTACGTTCGGGCACCTGGGATGTGTGCACGGACTCTGGTTTTCGCGGCAATTGCCGCAGCCTGGGGCCAGGCGAATACCGCTCCATGCCTGGCATGAACGACGCCATCACCTCGGTGCGCGAAACGGGGCGCGGCGATGGCTACAATCCGGGGCGCCCGGGGCGCGATCCAGACCGTGGCCATGGCGGTTATGGGCGCGGCGGCACCCTGGAAGTGTATTCGGGCGCGGGCCAGAATGGCGGCTCGGCGCGCCTGAACCGCGACACGGACGATTTCGTCAGCATCGGTTTCAACGACCGCACCAGCAGCATCGTCATCTATAACGGCTACTGGCAGCTGTGCAGCGACTCGAACTACCAGGGCACTTGCCGCATTTTCGGCCCCGGCCGTCACGACGACCTGGGGCGCGGCCTTGACGGGCGCGTCTCCTCGGCGCGCATGGTCGACGAGCGCGAAGCGCGCCGCCAGCAGCAGTATGAGCGGCCGCAGTACCAGCAGCCACAATATCAGCAGCCGCAATACCAGCAGCGCGGCGCCGTCCTGCTGTTCCCCGAGGCGGGCATGCGCGGCGAACCGCTGGCGCTGGACCGCAATGCGGAAGATCTGGTGCGCTTCAATTTCAATGACCGCGCCTCGTCCATCGTCGTCAATGAGGGCCAGTGGGAAGTGTGCAGCGATTCGAACTTCCGCGGCCGCTGCGAAGTGATCGGGCCGGGCGAATATGGCCGCCTGAATGGCATGGAAAACCAGATTTCCTCGCTGCGCCGCGTGCGCTGACCGCGTCCTGACGCCGTGCTGACAGGCCGCCTGCCGGGAATGTCCCGCCAGGCGGCTTTTACATTCTCAGCCGTGTGCTGACATTTGCTTGCCCTTTGTTACACTCGCCGCCTGCCGCCTGGACTACACTGGCGAAAATGTCTCAGTATTGGAGTTGTCATGGTTCGATCTTTCCGCCCCGCGCTGCTGTGCGCCGCCACCTTCCTCGCCCCCCTTGCCGCATCCGCGGGCGAAATCACCCTGTTCGAGGACGCCGGTTTCCGCGGCCGTCCCGTCACCCTGCGTTCCGATGCGGGAGATTTGTCGCGCATGGGCTTTAACGACAAGACCTCCAGCATCATCGTGCGCTCGGGTACCTGGGAAGTGTGCAAGGACGCCAATTACCGGGGCAGCTGCCGCACCCTGGGGCCGGGCCGCTACAGCAGCATGCCGGGCATGAACGACGCCATCTCTTCGGTGCGCGAAGCGGGCCGCCCGGGCCATGGCGGCGGTGACCACCGTCCCTACCCGCCGCGCCCTCCGCGTCCGGAGCCGGAGCGTCCTTATCCCGGCCATCCAGGTTATCCCGGCCACGGCGGCGGCCACCGTCCCGACATGAATGGCGCCGTGCTGATGTTCCCTGACGCCGGCATGCGCGGACGGCCCGTGCGCCTGGACCGCGAAGTGCATGACTTGAACCGCTATGGCTTCAACGACCGCGCCGAATCGATCGTCGTCAATTACGGCCGCTGGGAGTTCTGCGTCGATGCCAATTTCCGTGGCCGCTGCGTGGTGATGGGGCCGGGCAGCTATGGCCGCCTGCATGGAGGCCTGGACCGCCGCATTTCCTCGGTGCGCCGCGTGCGCTAGGCATTTTCCGCTGCTATTTTCACCGCCCGCGCGCCCCGTGCCCCGCGGGCGGTGTTGTATTGTGCGCACGCGCTGTCGGCGCCAATTCGTGTACTCTTCCCATAGGCAGTTCAACCATGGGGAGCAAGCACGGTGGAATACAAGGACTACTACAAGGAGCTGGGCGTCGAGAAGACGGCGACCGAGGCCGAGATCAAGAAGGCGTACCGCAAGCTGGTGCGCAAATACCATCCAGACGTGAGCAAGGAACCGGACGCCGACAAGCGCACCAAGGCCCTGAACGAGGCCTATGGCGTGCTGGGCGACGCGGAAAAGCGCGCCGCCTACGATGAACTGGGCCGTAACCAGGGCGCGCAGGGCCAGCCCTTCCGTCCGCCGCCGGACTGGGGTTCGGGCTACGAATCGTCGGGCGCCGACGACAGCGATTTCTTTGCCGACCTGTTCGCCCACGTGGGCGGCCGGCGCCGCGCCAACAGCACCTTCCAGATGCAGGGCGAGGACAGCCACGCGGCCATCACCATTGACCTGCAGGACAGCTACCAGGGCGCCAAGCGCCACATCGTCATGCGCGTGCCCGAAGCGGATGCGCAAGGCCACGTGGTAACGCGCGAGCGTACCCTGGAAGTGACGATACCGAAAGGCGTCACGGAAGGACAGCAGCTGCGCATGAAAGGGCAGGGCAATCCCGGCAGTGGCGGTGCTCCCGCCGGTGATTTGTACCTGGAGATCCGCTTCCGGCCCGATGCGCGCTACAAGGTGGAAGGGCGCGACGTGTTCGAGACGGTGCCCGTCACGCCATGGGAAGCGGCGCTGGGCGGCGAGATCGACGTGCCCACGCCATCGGGCACGGTGTCCGTCAGCGTGCCGCCCAATTCGCAGACGGGGCGCAAGCTGCGCCTGAAAGGGCGCGGCATTCCCGCCGCCCAGCCGGGCGACCTGTATCTGCTGCTGGAAGTGGTGCTGCCGCCGGCGAACGACGACAAGGCGCGCGAACTGTATGCAACCATGGCGCGCGAGATGGCTTTCAATCCGCGCCAGAAGCTGGGAGGGTAAATCATGACAAACAAGGTAATTGGCGAATTGCTCGAAGACCGTGCCCTGAGCCTGGAAGAACTGGCGCGCGCCTGCGCCGTGGAGCCGGATTGGGTGGTGCAGCACGTGCAGACGGGCGTGCTGCTGCAAAATGGCCCGCCGGCGGGGCAGCTGACGGCCTGGCGCTTTACCAGCCTGGACCTGGTGCGCGCGCGCCGCCTGCACGAAATCGAATCCGTGTTCGACGCGAACGCCGAACTGGCCGCGCTGGTGGTCGACCTGTCGGAAGAAGTGGCGCGTTTGCGCCGCCGCCTGCACGTGCTGGGCGTGGAGTAGTCCTTATGCAGGCTCGCCGTGCCGCTGCACGGTGAGCCTGCCGATATAGAATTGCCCATTGACGACGACCCGGTGCGGGATGCCGGCCACGTCGAAGCCGGGACCGCCGTCTTCCATCCATTCCTGCGCCAGCGAGTCGAACTGCTGCGGCGTCATGCGCAGCATCTGCGCCGTGATGACGAAGCGCGCGCCAGGTTTTTGCTTGTTGACGAAGTCGTCGATGCCGGCCATGTGGTTCCTTATTAAAGTGTTACCCGCATCATACCTGTGTCAATTGTGAACTCACAACGCCTAACAAAACCGTAGCGAGCGGCAGCGATTTGTGGCTAAGAAGCGCAACCGTACTTTAGTACGGTGAGCATCGCAGGCCGCAAAGCGCGACGCGCAGTAGGTTTTGTTTGGCGTTTAAAACCCTTGGGCCAGCAACGGCAACTGCTCCGCAAACCGCTCCGTCAGCCACTTGCCTGCCTGGCCCGGCGGCGTGTCGGCGCGCTGGATTAGGTAAATCGGGTAATTCTCGCCATTGTCGACGGCCAGCGGCAGGTGCACCAGGCGGCCTTCGGCCAGGTCTTCCCGCACCATCGCTTCGGGCATGTTGCCCCAGCCCAGGCCAGCGCGTAGCAGCGCGTGCTTGGAACCGAGGTCGCCCAGGCGCCAGTTGCGCAATCCCAGCACGCCAAAATCCTGGCCCTCCGTCAGCACGCTGCGGTCGCTGAGCACCAGTTGCACGTGTTCGCGCGCCACGCTGGAGGCAATCGGCCCTGCCTGCTGCGCCAGCGCGTGGCTGGGGGCGGCCACGGGAATCAGGCGCACATGGCCGACGGCGAGGCGCTCGAAGACGCTGGCCGTGGCCGTCATCCAGCCACCGAGGCCGATGTGGCAGCTGCCATCCATCACCAGCTGCGCCACGGCGCCCATGGCTTCGATGCGCAGGCGCAGGGCGACGGTGGGGAACTGCGCCTGGAACGCTTCCAGGACGCGCACCAGCACGCAGGTGGGAAACATCACGTCCACCACGACAGATACTTCCGCTTCCAGTCCGCCCGCCAGCGCCTTGGCGCGCGCGCGCATGCCGTCGACCTTCAGGGCCACGGCGCGTGCGTCGGCCAACAGGGCCTTGCCCGCGTCAGTCAGGGTGGGTTTGCGCTTGCCGCGGTCGAGCAGCACCACATTCAGTTGTTCTTCCAGGTTGGCGATGGTGTAGCTGATCACCGATTGCGTGCGGTGCAGCTGGCGCGCCGCGTGGGCGAAGCCGCCCGCGTCGATGACGGCGACAAACACGCGCAACTGGTCGAGCGAAGGCTGGCCCGGTTCTCTCATGGTGACTCCATATCTAAAAATTCGATGCTAATCATTTATATTTATACGGTTTCATCGATGGTAGACCCGAACTATGCTGTGTGCAAGGGCCGCGATGCGGCATTCCAGTCTACCGTTTTCGAAGGAGCATTTCATGAGCAAAGTCTTGTACATCAATAGCAGCGTGCGCAACAGCGGTTCCCTGTCGCGTCAATTGTCCGGCGAATTCGTCGCCAAACTGGCCGCGCAAGGCGCCAGCGTCGTTGAACGCGACTTGGCGGCGCAGCCCGTGCCGCACCTGACGGAAGAGGTGATGGGCGCCTTCTTCACGCCAGCCGACCAGCGCAGCGCGCAGGCGGCAGCGGCCGTGCAATTGTCCGATATGCTGGTCGATGAATTGCTGGCCGCCGACGTGCTGGTACTGGCCGCGCCCATGTACAACTTTTCCGTGCCGTCGACCCTGAAGGCGTGGATCGACCACGTGGCGCGCGCGGGACGCACGTTCCAGTACACGGCGACGGGCCCTGTCGGCCTGGCCACGGGCAAGAAAGCGGTGATTTTCACGGCCAGCGGCGGCGTCTACAGCGAAGGCCCGGGCGCCGCGTATGACTACCTGAGCACCTATCTGCGCACGGCGCTGGGCTTCATCGGCATCACGGATATCGAGTTCGTGCAAGCCGAAGGCGTGGCCATGGGCGAGGAAGCCGTCAGCAGCGCGATCGCCAAGGGCCGTGCCTCGATCGAGGCGCTGGCTGCCTGAGTCAGGCTCTCCTCTAGTTCCAAAGAGGGATTGCCAATCTGCCATGGTTGACATAAGCTTGCCAGCGGCACGCCCCGTGCCAGCCTGGCGAGCCGTTCGCCATGAAAGTCCCTCATGCACAAGTTGGCAAGCGCGATATTGTTCGGATGTTCCTTGTTTTCAGCAGGCATGGCGCTGGCGCAGACCGCGCCCCCTGCGCCGCCTCACGTGGGCCGCCACGCCTCCACGCCCGAGGATATCCGCGCCATCGAAAAAGTCGTCGCCGACTTCCAGGCGGCCCTGATCGCCAAGGATGTCAAGCTGCTGTCGTCGATGCTGCTGCATACGAACATCCTGTTCGCCTCGCCGGCCGACGACGGTTTCATCAAGAAAATGCGCGACACGACGGACGTCCACTTCGACGGCGTCGGGGCGGCCGGCTATGTTGCATTCGCCAACTTCATCAAGCGCGAACCGCAGCGCACGGAAGAAAAATTCTACAACGTCAAGATCACCCAGGACCGCCACGTGGCATGGGTCAACTTCGACTACGAATTCCTCGTCGGCGACAAATTGTCCAACTATGGCATGGAAGCGTGGCAGATGGTCAAGCGCGATGGCGAATGGAAAATCCTCAGCGTCGTCTGGTCCATGCATCCCGCGGCCGAGGCGGGAAAATAGGCGCCAGACAGGCCGCGTCAGTCGCGCGGCAGTTCGCGAATTTCCACCGTCCCCCCTGCGTTCAGTACGGGGTTTCCGATTAACAATTTTTTTGCATCGTCTATACTTTCAGCTTGCACACGTAGATAGCCTGACAAGTGTGACGTGACCGGCCTGGCCTGGCCGGACTGGTGCACGCAGATACCGGGTCCGATGGAGCTGCCACCGCAGAAGCGGCCACTGGCCCTGAGCATGGCGAAGTAGTCTTCCCAGGCTGAGGTGGCGACGTCCACCGGTGTTTCCGTGTCGTCGTGCATGAAGATAATGTAGTCATTCATCTTTTTCTCCTGTGCCGCGTTATAAAAAGAGAGCTGAATTGAGTATCCTGAGCAATCGCGAGCGCATGGTTTTACCCTCACCGCGTCAGTCCGTAGAGACAAGCTGTCCGGCCATGTCATTTTTGGAGCGAACATCGTGCCGATAAAGTATGTTGATTTTTATGAGGTGAATTACACGGCAGAGCGCTTGCCGGGCTGCAAGCTATGGGGCGCCTACGTCGCCATCTATGCCCCTTCGCCCAATCCCATGCACCGGATGAATCTGGTTCGCAAGCGCCGGGTGTCGGCCGACCACCAGTTTACAACGGAAGCGGACGCCATGGCCGAAGCGGGCGAGGTGGCCGTCAAGCTGGTCGAGCGGCGCCAGCGCCGTTACGTCTTCCATCCCTGAACCGTCGCGTGGCTTGTTTCGGCGCAAGTTATTGCGAGTGAGCACAGTCCTGGCGTAGCCGGTGCAGGCGCGCCGGCGAAGTTGCCCGTATCATGCGAACTATTGCCACGCCAGAGGACCGCCATGAAACGCCAGTTGCACCTGCTTGTCATCGATCCGCAAAACGATTTTTGCGACTTGCCCGCCGCCTGGCTGCCGCCAGATACCGCACCGGCGCTGGCCGTGCCCGGCGCCCACGCCGACATGCTGCACGTGGCGCAACTGATCCGCGAAGGGGGCGGTGGCCTGACGCAGATCAGCGTGACCCTCGACGCCCACCACCGCTACGATATCGCCCACCCCGCCTTCTGGCGCACGGGCGATGGCGGCGCCGTGCCGCCGTTTACGCAGATCAGCGCGCAGCAGGTGCGCGACCGCCTGTTCCTGCCCGCCGCCAGCGGCGCCCTGCCGCGCGCGCTGGCGTACCTCGATGCCTTGCAGCAAGCGGGACGCTATCAATTGATGGTGTGGCCCGTGCATTGCGAGATCGGCAGCTGGGGCCAGAATATCCATGCGGCCGTGCGCGCCGCCTACAACGCCTGGGAAGTGGATCACCTGCAAGTGGTGGCCAAGCTGAGCAAGGGTTCCAATCCATGGACCGAGCATTACTCGGCCGTCATGGCGGAAGTGCCTGATCCTCAGGATGCGGCTACCCAGCTGAACCTGGATTTCCTTGCCACCTTGTTGCCGGCGCAGCAGATTTATGTCACCGGCGAGGCGGGCAGCCATTGCGTGAAAGCCAGCATCGAGCACATCGCCGACTACCTGCAAGCGCAGCAGGGACCGCAGGCCCTGTCGCGCCTGGTATTGCTGACGGACTGCATGAGCCCCGTCACGGGTTTTGCATCGCAGCAGCGCGACTTCCTGGCGGCCATGCATGCGCGCGGCGCGCGGCTGGCCACCTCCGCCGACGTCTTGCCCGAATTGTTGGCCAACGCGGCTGCCTGAGCCATTATTAATCGTGCCCTGCTGAAATGCTTGCGGTGGCGTACTATTCTGGCTTCAGGAAGTTGGAGAAAACACACATGACCCCGATAGTGCGCAGTTTGCTGGAAACCGATCTGTATAAATTTACAATGTGGCAAGCATTGCTGCACGGTCATCCGAATACCCATACCGAATACGAATTTGTCTGCCGTAACGCCACCGCCTTTCCCCTGGCCGAACTGAAGGGCGAACTGGAAGAACAGCTCGACCATTTATGCTCGATGTCGTTTGCCGACGACGAGCTGGCCTATCTGCGCACCCTGCGCTTCATGAAGAGCGATTTCGTCGACTTCTTGACGGTGTTCCGCTTCCAGCGCAAATTCATCGACGTCAGCACGGATGGCGACACTCTGCTCGTGCATGCGGCCGGGCCGCAGGTGCACGTGATGGGCTTCGAGATTTTCGTGCTGTACATCATCAACGAACTGTATTTCCGCCGCTTCGACCTCAATGCGGCCATGCGCGAAGGGCGCCACCGCCTGGGCTTGAAAGTGGCGGCCGTCAAGGAATTCGGCAAGCTGCCGCGGCGCAAGCATCCGTTCGAGTTTTCCGACTTCGGCGTGCGCCGGCGCTTTTCAGGCGCCTGGCATGACGAGGTGGTGCAACGGCTGGCGCGCGAGGTGCCCGAATATTTCAAGGGCACGTCGAATGTCTACCTGGCGAAAAAGCTGGGCATCGTGCCGATCGGCACCATGGCGCATGAATACATGCAATCGTTTCAGTCCTTCGGCGTGCGCCTGCGTGACTTTCAAAAGGCGGCACTGGAAGACTGGGTACAGGAATACCGGGGCGACCTGGGCATCGCCCTGACGGACGTGGTCGGCATGGATGCCTTTTTGGCTGACTTCGACCTGTATTTCGCCAAGCTGTTCGACGGCTTGCGCCATGATTCGGGCGACCCCGTCGCGTGGGGCGAGAAGGCGCTGGCCCACTACGCGGCCCTGCGCATCGACGCCAATACCAAGCGCCTCGTGTTTTCCGACGGGCTGGACCTGGACAAGGCGTTTGCCCTGTACCAGCACTTCGCCGACCGCATCATGACGGGCTTTGGCATCGGCACCAATCTCACCAACGATGTCGGTTTGACGCCGCTCAACATCGTCATGAAACTGGTGCGCTGCAATGGCCAGTCCGTGGCGAAACTGTCGGATTCGCCGGGCAAGACCCTGTGCAAGGATGAAACCTTCCTTGCGTATTTACGGCAGGTGTTTCACCACCCGGCAGTGTAGGTGCCTGGCTAGAAGCCCGTCACTACCGTGTTCATGTGCTCGACCTGGGGCGGGGCGGCGAAAAACTCACCGACGAGGCCGCGCCATGCCTGGAAGTCGTCGCTGCCGCGGAAATGCACGGTATGGTCTTCCAGGGTCGTCCAGCCCACCACCAGGCGGTAGGCATCGCCGTTTTCGATCGAGCGCTCCAGGCGCATCGATTCGCAGCCGCGTGCGCGCTGGAACAGGGGGATGGCTTTCGTCACGGCCGCTTCGAAGGCAGCATGCGTGGCCGATTTGATCTGGATGTGGGCAATTTCAAAAATCATGGCAAGTTCCACTGTGGAATGAAGGAATGCTGATCTTGCCATAATTTCGCCGCGCAGGGGGGAGGACGTCAGCCTGCAAGCGCCTGTGCGCTTGCGCACCGGCCGCCCGCGTGGCTGGCCGTGCGCTGGTCGATATCGCAGCCGTGATACGCCTGCACGATGGCGTGCGCCCGTTCCCGTTCCTGCGGGGTGCCGATGGCGACGACGAGGCGGAACATGCCGCGCCATGCGGCCTTGCCCTGTATGGGGACGGTGGGGACGGCCTCGTCGTCGACCGTGTCGAGCTGCACGGCGTATGCGGGGAACCCATCGTCGAGCAGGGCGCTGCGGGCCTGCTGCGCATCGGCAAAATGGTCGAAGATACGGATCAGGGCAGATGGGGCAAGGGGGTGCGTGGCGGTGCTCATGGTCTGGCTCCCGGAAGGTGTCGTTTGAATTTGACCGGCGAGCCTGTAAAAAATTCTGCCTCAGCCTGTAAAATCCTCGATCAAGGCGCAAAAGTTTGATAAATATCCAGTATGGTTGCCAAGTCGCGCTAAGATACGCCTTGCGGTGCGTCCTGCAGGCAGGGATGCGGGATCAATCTTTCATAGGAGAACCAAATGGCAGCGAAGAAAATTCTGTTTTTGACCGGCGATTTTGCAGAAGATTATGAAACGATGGTGCCCTTCCAGGCCCTGCTGATGCTCGGTCATACCGTGCATGCCGTCTGTCCCGGCAAGAAAAGCGGCGAGACGATCAAGACGGCCATCCACGATTTCGAGGGCGACCAGACATATACAGAAAAGCCGGGCCATTTGTTCACCCTGAACGCCAGCTTCGACGAGATCGACCCGGCCCACTATGACGCCGTGATGATCGCCGGCGGCCGCGCGCCCGAATATCTGCGCCTGAACGAGAAAGTCATCGCCGCCGTGCGCCATTTCGCCGAAGCGGGCAAGCCTGTCGCGGCCGTCTGCCACGGCGCGCAATTGCTGGCTGCCGCCGACGTCATCCGCGGCAAGCGCATTTCCGCCTATCCCGCCTGCGCGCCGGAAGTGAAACTGGCGGGCGGCACGTATGCCGACATCGCCGTCACGGACGCCGTCACGGATGGCCAGTTCGTCACGGCCCCTGCCTGGCCCGCGCATCCGGCCTGGCTGGCGCAGTTCGTCAAGCTGCTCGGTACCGAGATCCGTTTGTAACCTTTACCAGCCCGGCAGGCCGCAGCGCTTGCCGGGCGCACCACTTTTCAGATTCGAGTTCTTCATGCATGCGCTGCGCAGTCAATCTTCCCGCAAACAACTTCCAGCCTCGCGCTGGCGCCAGCGCCGCCTGGCGCAAGCCGCATCGGGCCTGAGCGCCGCGCAGGAACGCCAGCTGGCCACCCTGCACGAGATTTCCACCTTGCTGGCGGGGCAGCACGCCATCGATGCGCTGTGCCGCGGCTTCCTGCGCCACGTGATGCAGTTCGCGCAGGCCGAAGGGGGCACCGTGCGCATCCTCGACCCGCAGCACGATACCGTGCATATCATCGTGCACGAGGGCATTTCCGACGCCATGGTGGAAGAGGAACACTGCATCCGCAACAACGATTGCCTGTGCGGCGCGGCCGTGGCGCAGGGCGTGATCCAGATCCGCGATTTCCGCCAGGTCGATGCCTTGCAGCGCTACCGTTGCCAGGACGAAGGCTTTATCGCCATCGCCGTCTTTCCCATCCTTGCGCGCGAGCAGGTGGTGGGCAGTTTTTCGCTGCACTTTGCGCAGCCGCAAGCCGTGCAGGCGCAGCAGCAGGGCTGGCTGGAAACCCTGGGTCAGAGCCTGGGTATCGCCATCGAAAACCAGCGCCTGATCGCGCGCGAAAAGGAATTTGCCGTGGCGCGCGAACGCAGCCTGCTGGCCGAAGGCTTGCACGACAGCATCGCGCAAAGCCTCAATTTCATCAGCCTGCAAGTGCAGATGCTCGACGATTCCGTGCGCCGGGGCCAGCTCGACGAAGCGGCCGAAGTGTTGCCGCTGATGCGCATGGGCGTCGAGCAAAGCTACCAGGACGTGCGCGAATTGCTGGTCAATTTCCGCACGCGCTGGCATGGCAGCGACCTGGAAAGCAAGCTCACGGAAGTGCTGGCCAAGTTCGAGCTGCAGACGGGCGTCACGGGAACCCTGGAGATGAGCGGCAATGGCGCGCCGCTGGCGCCGGAACAGCAGTTGCAGATCCTGTTCATCGTGCAGGAGGCGCTGTCGAATATCCGCAAGCACGCGCAAGCGGGCAGCGTGACGCTGCGCGTGGAAAACGGGCGCGATTTTGCGCTGCAGGTGCGCGACGATGGCGAAGGCTTTGCCGCCAACCTGCGCGACAAGAAAACGGAATTGCAGATCGGCTTGCGTATCATGCAGGAACGGGCCGAGCGGCTCGGTGCGCAATTTGCCATCGACAGCCGGCCCGGCGCCGGCACGACGATCTCG
The DNA here is from genome assembly GCF_021165895.1 of Janthinobacterium sp. PLB04. Lineage (NCBI taxonomy): Bacteria > Pseudomonadati > Pseudomonadota > Betaproteobacteria > Burkholderiales > Oxalobacteraceae > Janthinobacterium > Janthinobacterium sp. PLB04. The sequence continues at coordinate 1,751,529 of NZ_CP088968.1, forward strand.
CTGGCCTTGCCGGCAGCCCGGCGCCAGGCCGCGTAACAGATGACTTATCCCTATCAGGCAACAAACATAGTGAACGCACCAATCAAAATCCTGCTGGTCGATGACCACACCTTGCTGCGCAGCGGCGTCAAGCTGCTGTTGCAGCGCAATCCTCAATTCCAGGTGGTGGGCGAGGCATCGAACGGGCTCGACGGCGTGCGCCTGACGGCCGAACTGCAGCCCGACGTGGTGCTGATGGACTTGAACATGCCCGGCGTGTCCGGCGTCGAGGCGCTGCAGTTGATCTTGCAGGACTTGCCGCAGATGATCGTGCTGATGCTGACCGTGTCGGAAAACGCGGCCGACCTGGGTGCGGCCCTGCGCGCTGGCGCACGCGGCTACTTGCTGAAAAATATCGAAGCCGAGCAGCTGGGCCAGGCCATTTGCCGGGCCGCCGCCGGCGAATCCGTGATTGCCGACGCCATGACGGCCAAGCTCGTGTCGCAGTTCCGCGCGGGACAGAATGCGCCCCAGGCCGACTATGACAAACTGACGCCGCGCGAACGCGAAGCCATGGCCTGCCTGGCGCAAGGACTGAGCAACAAGGAAATCGCGCGCCAGCTGGACGTGGCCGAAAGCACGGTGAAAATCCACGTGCAAAACATCCTCAAAAAGCTTAAGCTCAGCAGCCGCGTGCAGATCGCCGTCTACGCCGTCGAGCGCGAATTGAGTAAATAAAGATCAAACAACGCGCAAATAGTGCGCAAGGAATCCGCGATTGTTTGATCTGCATGGCGTTCCGGCCTAGACAACCCTAGTTCCTTTGACGTATGGCCTTGACCGTGCCTGCGCATTACACTCTTAGTCATTCGCTAATCTAATAAGAGAGTGTCATGCATAAGGTCAACGTCGATGGCTTGCTATCGAGCCAGGCTCTGTTCCGCCATATTTCCCCTTCGCAATTAGAGCAATTGCGCCAGGATGTCGTGCGCGTCGAAGTGGAAAAAGGCAAAGTGCTGTTCCGCAAGGGCGAAGTGGCGGAAGGCGCCTATGTGGTGGTCTTCGGCCTCGTCAAGCTGAGCGTGTTTTCCATGGAAGGCACGGACAAGGTACTGGAACTGATCCGTCCAGGCCAGAGTTTCGGCGAAGCCATGATTTTCCTCGATGAACCGTATCCGTTCTGCGCCGAAGCGCTCGAGCACTGCCTGCTGTTGCGCATCCCGCCGCACGCGCTGCTGCGCCTGCTGGACCAGTCGCCACGCATCGCGCGCCAGATGATGAACAGCCTGTCGCATCACCTGATGGGTTTTATCCGCAACGTGGAACGCTGCTCCGTGCAGAACGCCACCCAGCGCGTGGTCGAGTACCTGCTGCAGGCATCGGACCAGCAGCGTTCGAACGAGGTCAAGCTGGACCTGAAGAAAAGTCTGTTGGCATCGTTTTTGAACCTGGCGCCCGCCACCCTGTCGCGCGTGCTGCACCAGTTGACGGACTTGCACCTGATTAAAGTCAGCGGTTCGCTGATCCAGATCCAGCCGGATGCCTTGAAGACGTATCGCCACGGTTCCGCCACGGCCATGCTGAATTAAGCTTTTTCAGCAGGCAAGGTCAGCCGCCAGAACAGCAGGGCGAGCAAGCTGACCGCCGCGCCCAGCGCGCATACCCCATGCCAGCCCGCCAGCGCATACACGCTGGTGGCGGCAATCGCACCGACTCCGCTTCCCACCGCATAAAACAGCATGTAGCACGCCACCAGGCGGCTGTGCGCGTCGCTGTCCTGCCTGAAAATCAGGCTCTGGTTCGTCACGTGGATGGCCTGGCCCGCCAGGTCCAGCGCGATGATGCCGACGATCAAGGGCCACAGGGCTGCGCCCGCAAAGCTCAGCGGCAGCCACGCGGCCAGCAGCAGCAACAGGGCCGCCCCCGTCGTCCATTGCGCGCGTCCGCCGTCGGCCAGCGCCCCGGCGCGCGCCGCGCCCAGCGCGCCGATCACGCCCACCAGGCCAAACGCGCCGATGGCCGCATGCGAATAGCCTTGCGCCGTCAAGGGCAGCACCAGGGCGCTCCAGAAAATATTGAAAACGGCAAACATCAGCAGGGCCAGCATGCCCCTTACGCGCAGCACCTTGTGGTGCAGCAGCATGTCCAGCATCGAGGCGAGCAGGGCGCCGTAGCCCAGCCGTCGATTGGCCGGCTGCGCCGGCGGCAGCTTGCGCCACAGCAGCAACAGCAGGGCGCAAGCGATGGCTGCCGAAACAAAATACACGGCGCGCCAGTCGGCAAGATCGGCCACTACGCCGGACAGGGTGCGCGCCAGCAGCAAGCCGATCACCACGCCGCCCTGCGCCATGCCGACGACTCTGCCCCGCTCATGGCTGGCTGCCGCGCTGGCCGCATAGGCGATCAAGCCCTGTGTCATGGCCGTGCCCAGCAGACCCACCAGCAGCATGCCGCCCAGCAAACCGGCCGTGGAACGGGCGCAGCCCAGCGCCGCCAGCGTGACGGCCAACAAGCCCAGCTGGAACAGGGTCAGCCGGCGCCGGTTCAGCATGTCGCCCAGCGGCACGAGCAAGAGCAGGGCCAGCGCGCAGCCGAACTGCGTGGCCGTGACGACCATGCCGCTGGCAGCGTCCGTCATGCCGAATTCGTGCGCCAGGGTGGCGAGTAAAGGCTGGGCGTAATACACATTGGCCACGCTGAGGCCGGCCGCCGTGGCAAACAGCCAGACGAGGGAAGAGGGAAGTGCTGTCGTGATGGGTGGGTTGGTATCGCGCATGGGCTTGTATGTAAGTGGTTTCAAATTAAAACTAGTTTGAGTCTACGCCGAGAAGTTTTAAAATGCAACCAGTCAATCCTGGAGAATGCCCGTGGCCAAGCGCAAGAGCCTGAAAACCGACCCCTGTCCCGTGGCGCGCGCGCTTGACGCGATCGGCGAGCGCTGGTCGCTCCTGATCGTGCGCGACGCCTTCGACGGCATGCGCCGCTTTGGCGAATTCCAGAAAAGCCTGGGCGTGGCGAAGAACATCCTGGCCGACCGCCTGCACACCCTGGTGGAAGAAGGCATCTTTACGGTTGCCCCCGCCTCGGACGGCACGGCGTACCAGGAATACGTGCTGACGCAAAAGGGGCTGGCCCTGTTTCCCGTCGTCGTCGGCTTGCGCCAGTGGAGCGAGTCGCACTTGTTCGAGGCGGGCGAGGCGCATTCCACCTTGCTGCAACGCGGTTCAGGCTTGCCCGTGCGCCGCATGGATGTGCTGGCAGCGGATGGGCACGTGTTGCAGGCGGGCGACACGGTCGTGCACAAGGTGTTGCCGCAATGAGCCGCGTGGCCGTGCTGGGCGGGGGGATCACGGGCGTGACGACGGCGTATGCGCTGGCGAAACGGGGCGTGAACGTGACCCTGATCGAGCGCCACCGCTATGCGGCCATGGAAACGTCATACGCGAACGGCGGGCAATTGTCGGCCTCGCATGCGGAAGTGTGGAATCACAAGGCAACGATACTCAACGCCTTGAAATGGATGGCGCGGCGCGATGCGCCGCTGCTGCTGCATCCATGGCCCAGCTGGCACAAGCTGAGCTGGTTTGCGGAGTTTCTTGCCGCCATGCCCGCCTACGAGCGCAACACCATCACCACGGCGCGCATGGCGATCGCCGCGCGCGAACATTTGTTTGCCTGGGCGAAAGAGGAAAATATAGCTTTCGATCACCGCCGCGCCGGCATCCTGCATGTGTACCGGGAGCGTGCCGGCTTCGAGCGGGCGGCTGGCGTCTCGCGCCTGCTGGCACAGGGCGGACTGGAGCGGCGCGCCGTCACGCGGCAGGAAATGCGCGCCATCGAGCCGACCTTGCAGGGCGACTTTTATGGCGGCTACTACACGGACAGCGATTCCACGGGCGACATCCACAAGTTCACCAGCGGCCTGGCCGACGCCTGCGTGCGCCGTGGTGTGGCTTGCCGCTACGGTGCAGAGGTCACGGCGCTGGCGCGCGAACACGGCAAGGTGCGCATTAGCGTGGGAGACGGCGCGGGCGAGGACAGCACCCTGTTCGACGCCGTCGTGATCTGCGCGGGCACGGCCAGCCGCACCCTGGCCGCATCGCTGGGCGACCATGTGAATGTGTATCCCGTGAAAGGGTACTCGATTACCGTGCAGCTCGATGACCTTGCCAGCCGCGCGGCGGCGCCCAAGGTCAGCCTGCTCGATGATGCCACCAAGCTGGTCAGCAGCCGCCTGGGCGAAGACCGGCTCAGAGTGGCGGGCACGGCCGAATTCAACGGCATCAACCACGATATCCGCGCCGACCGCATCCGGCCACTGCTGCAGTGGGTCGAGCAGTGCTTTCCGGGCATCAATACGCGCAAGGTGATCCCTTGGGCGGGCTTGCGTCCCATGCTGCCGGACATGCTGCCGAAAGTGGGACCGGGCAAGGCGCCGGGCGTGTACTACAACACGGGCCACGGCCACCTGGGCTGGACCCTGGCGGCGGCCACGGCGGAGATGGTGGCGCAGCAAGTGGCTGCCGTGGCGCGGAATTGAGCCATGCCAACGATCGCCATCCTGATCTTTCCCGGCGTGCAGGCGCTCGACGTCAGCGGGCCCATGGACGTGTTTGCCGAGGCGAACAGCTTTCTGCCGCCAGAACGGCAATACCGGATCGAGGTGCTGGGCACGCAGGAAGGCTTGCTGCGCTGTTCCAACGGCTTATGCCTGGCCGCGCACCGGCATTATGCCCAGGCGCACGACGCCTATGACCTGTTGCTGGTGGCGGGCGGCCCCGGCTTGCCGGCGCAACCGGTTGACGCGGACCTGAGCGCCTGGCTGGCCAGTGCGGCCGGCAAGGCGCGCCGCCACGGTTCCATCTGCAATGGCGCGTTTTTGCTGGGCCATGCGGGCTTGCTCGATGGTAAAAAAGTGGCCACGCACTGGAACGATGCGGCCGCGCTGGCCGCGCGTTTTCCGCTGGCGCAGGTCGATGCGGACAGTATCTATGTGCATGACGGCAATCTGGTCAGCTCGGCGGGCGTAACGGCCGGCATCGACCTGTCGCTATCGTTGCTGGCCGAAGCAGGCGGGGTGGGCGGGGCGCAGCTGGCGCTGAAAGTGGCGCGCCGCCTGGTGGTGTACACGCAGCGCCAGGGCGGGCAGTCGCAGTTCAGTCCGTATCTGACGCCCGTGGTGGATGCGGCTTCTCCCGTGGCGCAGGCGCAGCAATACGTGCTGGCACATTTGGGCGAGGTGCTCGACGTGGACACCCTGGCGCGGCTGGTGGCCATGAGTCCGCGCAACTTTGCCCGCGTCTTCGTGCGCGAGCTGGGTGTGACGCCAGCCCAGTTCATCGAAAGCGCCCGGCTCGATGCGGCGCGCGCCCTGCTCGAAGCGAGTAGCGATCCGCTGAAAACCGTCGCCTGGCGCTGCGGCTTCGGCACGGCCGACCAGTTGCGCACGGTATTCCTGCGGCGCCTGGGCGTATCGGCCAAGCAATACCGGCAACATTTCTCCAGTTACCGGCAAGCCTGACATCGCGCATGGCAGGAATCCCCGCCATGCTGTCCGGAAAGCGCGGCAGCCAGCACCCCCGCTGTACCTGGCGTAAATCTATACTTTTCCTGCTGGCGCGCCACTTCGGCCGCGCCCTTGAGGAAAGTCAAACATGCACACCACACTGGACGCCGAGCGGGTCGGCCCCACCTATACTGAGGACGGCATGCTGCTGGCGCGCCGCAAGACGCGCGAGGCGATTGCCGCCATCGCCGCGCGCATCCGCCCCGGCATGCTGGAAGAAGACGCTGTCGCCATGGCGAAGCAGGTGTTGCTGGACATGGGGCTTGCGCTGAGCTGGCACCCCACGCGCGTGCGCTTCGGGCGCAATACCACGAAACCGATGAAACGCGCCTCCGAGCCCGGCGTGATCCTGCAAGAGAGCGATATTTTCTTCCTCGATATCGCACCGCGTGTGCAGGCGTGGGAAGGCGATGGCGGCGCCACGTTTACGGTGGGCGCCAGCGAACAGCAGGCGGACTATGCCCGCTGCGCGCGCGATGCGGAATGCCTGTTCCACCAGGTGCGCGCCGTGTGGCAGCGCGACAGGCTGACGGGGCAAGCCCTGTATGCCTACGCAGAAGAGGAAGCGCGCAAGCTGGGCTGGGAATTGAACTTTGACCTGGGCGGCCACCGCGTGTCCGACTTCCCGCACGCGACGATCTATGCGGGCGCGCTGGCCGACGCGGATTTTTCGCCGTCACCGATGCGCTGGATCCTGGAAATCCATCTGCGCCATCCGACCTTGCCGTATGGCGCTTTCTTCGAGGACATGCTGCTCGATGACAGCTACTATGCTTAGTTCTTCGGCAGCAGGTCGCTGAGCGCGGCGCGGCCCTTGACGGTGAGGAAGGGGCCGACCTTGTTGTAGGGAAGTAAAAAATCGTTTTCACAGCCGCTGCCATTCGAGTCTTCCCAGAAGGACACACCTTCGGGTTTCAATGACAGGTGGAAGCGGCCGCGGCCGTCGTAATCCGTGCCCTTGCACTCGGCATCGATTGTCACATTCTTGAAGAGGGCCTGACGCAGGCGGTCGGGCAATTCGGCCTTGTCGTCGCCATCGCTGGCGCTGGCGCCAAACCAGTTCCACACGTCCGTTTCCTGGCCCGTCTTCACGTCCCAGGTGCGGAACTTGATGGAGATGCCGCTGGCGCCATAGCCGGCCGGCCAGCGGTAGAACTTGACCGTCACCCAGCGCGGCGACCAGTAGGTCGGCTCCGCATACACTTCGTCTTCCGTCGTGAAACCGTTGCGGCCCAGGTATTCGCGGCGCGTGGCATAGAAGTCGGCCAGGTCCTTCTTGTTCCTGGCCAGCACGGCGCGCAGCTGCGCATTGATTTTTGCCACGCCATCGCCGGGCGCGATCAATTCCACGGTGATGGTGTCGCCCACTTGCAGGTTGCGGTATTGCTTGCCTTCGAAGGCGATCGGTTTGCTCGTCTTGGTATTGGGAAAATCTTCCAGCGCCAGGTTGTAGGCATCGCTGGCGCAGGATGGGTGTTCGCGGTCGCCCGCCGCCTCCAGCAGGGTCAAGGCCACGGGCAGGGTCTTGCCGCTTTTCGGCTCCGTCCATGTGCCGGTGACCTTGCCGTCTTGCGGGGCGCCCAGGCTCCACGTTCCCGTCGTATCGCCCTTGGCGTCGAGTTCCTGCCACAGCGTCTTGCCGTTGGGCCGGGACAGCATGATCGGCGTCTTGTAGCGCGTATAGTAATAGTTGCCGCTGCGGTCAGCCCCTTGCGTGGGGCTGGGCTGGTTGAAGCAAGCCACGATATTGGCCTTGCCCACGGTGCCTTGCCACACGCCTTGCACGGGCGGCTCGGCGGCCATGGCGGCATTCAGGGCGGGCAGGGTCAGGCAAGCAAACAGAAAGCGGCGCATCGGTTTTTCCTCTCGTGGGCGAAGGCCGATTCTACATGGCCCCGCCCACGAGATGTCACACGTCAACTTATTTGGCGGGACGCTCCTGCGCCACCACGGCCATCGCCGCGGCCAGGTATTGCAGCATGGCTCCGTCGACGAAGCTGCCTTCCATCAGACGCGGTTCCTGCTGGTGCGCCTGGCGGAATTTCAGCTGCGTGGCCGGGTTCGTGCCTGCATACGAGCGGAACAGGTCCAGCCACTGCCGCGCCAGCTGCAGCACGGCCGGATCCGTGGGCGGCGTGCGCGCATCCATGGCGGCGCGCACGGCGGCGATCAGGGCCGGCCATTCGCCCGAACGCTTGCCGTAGTTGGCTACCAGGTGCGCGTATTCCTGCTCGTCGAGGAAAGGCCGGTACAGCGCCATGCGCGAGGCATTGAAGGCGGCGAGGATGAACTGCATCAGTTGCGCATCGATGCTGGTCGTGGCCTGCATGATGGGCTCCTGCGCGTGCATGTCGTTCAGGCGCGCGAACAGACCCGGATGGGCGCCCGTGTCGCGCACCAGCTTGACCATCCATTCCGTGGCCAGCGCCTGCGCCGGCGCATCGCCGGGGCTGGCGCCTGCCTCCATGGCGGCGCGCACCCGCGCCACCAGTGCTTTCCATTCCTCTTCCACGGCCGCATCGGACAGCAGCGGCAGTTGTTGCAGTTCTTCGTGACTAAAGTATTTGTCGTACATGGTCATTAACTCCATAGTGGTGAGCCACTCGGCCAGTTCCGGCGCCTGTCCCTGCGCCAGTTGCGCCTGCAAGCTGCACAGGCGTTCGCGCAAGGTGGAAGCCTGCGCGATCTGGTGTTCCAGCATGGCGATCTGCTGCGCCACGATGGTATGCAAAGGAAGATCCGGGCCGGCGAGGGCGTTGGCGATATCGGCCAGCGACAGCCCGAACTTGCGCAGCGCCATGATCCGGTGCAGCCGGTCCATGTCGCCGTGCTGGTACAGGCGGTAGCCAGCTTGCGTGCGCGCCGAAGGCGAGAGCAGACCGATGCTGTCGTAGTGGTGCAGGGTGCGGATAGTCAGGCCCGTGAGCCTGGCCAGTTCCCCGATTTTCAACAGCATCGCCTTCTCCTTGTCTCCAGTGCGTGCAACCACGATGGCGCCTGACGCCACGTCAGGGTCAAGCAGAAATGTAGCAGAGGAACTGAAAAAGCTGATAAAAGAATCCGTTGACCTTCATTTTTTTGTACGGTATATTTATAAAACCGAACGACGACTGCGGCATGAGCGGCGCGTTCGAGCCACATGGAATGACGAATGGATCGTTGTGCGGCGCAGCAAGAAGCGCCCTTGGCAGGACTGGAAAGACAATCCGCGCAGACGGATTTTTTTCACAGTTGGTTTGTACGTTAAATATAATATGCCACCGGCAAGATCCGGGCGGCGAGAGGGACGACCATGATGAAAAGTATCGTTTGCGATACGCCCGGCAGTTTGCGCATGGAGCAGCGCCCCGTGCCTGTGCCCGGCGAGGGCGAAGTGCTGCTGCGCATACGCCGCGTCGGCATCTGCGGCACCGACATGCATATCTTCCGCGGCACCCAGCCTTTCCTCAGCTACCCGCGCGTGATGGGGCATGAACTGTCCGGCCATATCGAGAGCGCGCCAGCCGGCTCGCGCCTGGCCGTGGGCGACCAGGTCTACGTGATGCCCTACCTGTCGTGCGGCAGCTGCGTGGCCTGCCGCCAGGGCAAGACCAACTGCTGCACCCGCATCGAAGTGCTGGGCGTGCACCGCGACGGCGGCATGACCGAATACCTGGCGCTGCCCGAGCGCTTTGTCTTCAAGACGGAAGGCATCTCGCTCGACGACGCGGCCATGATCGAATTTCTCGCCATCGGCGCGCACGCCGTCAAGCGCGGCGCGGTCGATGCCGGCAAGCGCGTGCTGGTAGTGGGCGCCGGCCCGATCGGCATGGCCGTGATGCTGTTCGCATCGTTGAAAGGCGCCGACGTGACGGTGCTCGATGGCCGCGCCGACCGTCTGCAGTTCTGCCGCGACGCGCTGGGCATCGCCCGCACGGTGGCGCTGGGCGAGGGCGACAAGGAGCAGCTGCTGGACGCCACCGGCGGCGAATTTTTCGACGTGGTGTTTGACGCCACCGGCAATATCGCTGCCATGGAGCGGGGCCTGGACTTCGTCGCCCATGGCGGGTCCTATGTGCTGGTGTCCATCGTGCGCGACCGCCTGTCCTTTTCCGACCCTGAATTCCACAAGCGCGAAACGACCTTGCTGGGCAGCCGCAACGCCACCGTCGACGATTTCGAGGAAGTGGTGGCGGCCATGAAGGCGGGAAAGGTACCCACCGCGCTGCTCAATACCCACCGCACCACGCTCGACGAATTTACCGGCGTGCTCGATCGCTGGATGCAGCCGGAAGCGGGCGTCATCAAGGCCATCGTCGAGGTCTGAGATGAGCGACATCAACCCGATACTTCAATTTGGCACCAGCCGCTTCCTGCAGGCGCACGCCGACCTGTTCGTCAGCGAAGCGGCCAAGACAGGCGAGGCGCTGGGCAATATCACCATCGTACAGACCACGCACAGCGCGCAGGGCGCGGCGAGGGTGGCGGCGTTTCGCCGCAGCGACGGCTACCCCGTGCGCATCCGCGGCTGGCAGGACGGCGCGCAAGTCGATGAAGAGCGCCGTGCCGACGCCGTCACGCAGGCGTGGCAAGCCGGCAGCGACTGGCGGCAGGTGCGCGATGCGGCCGTGGCCGCGCGCGTGATCATCTCGAATACGGGCGACACGGGTTACCAGCTCGATGGCGCCGACCACGCCGGCATGCTCGACGGCGCGGCCGTTCCCGCCAGCTTTCCCGCCAAGCTGCTGGTGCTGCTGCACGGGCGCTTCCTGGCCGGCGCCGCGCCCATCTCGATTTTTCCGTGCGAACTGGTGGCCGACAACGGCCATGTACTGCGCCAGGTGATCGTGACATTGGCGCGACAGTGGGGTTGCGCTGCCGCGTTCATCGGCTACCTGGAAACGGGCTGCCTGTGGATCAATTCCCTGGTCGACCGCATCGTTTCCGAACCGATCGAACCGATAGGCGCGGTGGCCGAGCCCTATGCCCTGTGGGCCATCGAGGCGCAGGAAGGCATGCTGCTGCCGTGCCGCCACCCGCAAGTGGTGGTGACGGGCAGCCTGCGCGAATATGAACGGCGCAAGCTGTTCTTGCTCAACCTGGGCCACACCTATCTGGCGCAGCTGTGGATGGAGCGGGGCAGCCCGGCCGGCATGACGGTGCGCGAGGCGATGGACGACGGCGCCATGCGCGCCGCGCTGGAAGCGGTATGGCAAGAGGAAGTGCTGCCCGTGTTTGCCGCCATGGGGGCGCAGCACGGTGACGCCGCGCTGGCCTACGTGGCGCAGGTCAGGGAGCGCTTCGGCAACCCCTTCCTCGCGCACCGCCTGGCCGACATCGCCCAGCACCACGCCGGCAAGATCGCGCGCCGCATGGCGCCCGTGGCATCGCTGGCGCGGCAGCTCTGTCCCTCCCTGGCGCAGCCGCGCCTGCACGCCATGCTGGCGCCGGGAGCGCTGCCATGAACGCCCCGGTCAACGCAGTTGTTTCTTTTTCGGCATGCCGATCCAATCCGATATCGACTAAAATGGCCCACTCATCCACTTTCCCCTTCGCTGGCATAGCGCGTTCATTCATCCATGTCCAAACCCGCCACCGTCTTCAAGCGCAGTACCAATCTGCTGTTGCAATTTCTCGCCGAGAATGCCGCAGTGGGCGAGATGCTGCCGACGGAGCAGTTCCTGACCACCATCTGCCAGGGCAGCCGCACGGCGATCCGCAGCGCGATCGCCTACCTGTCGACGCGGCGGCTGATCGCCAGCCCGGCGGACCGGCGCTTGCTGCGCAAACCGATACCGGGCGACTACTTCGATATCTCCGAATTGCAGTCGGGGGCCGAGCGCATCCAGCAAGTGCTGATGGAGCGCGTGTACCAGCGCGACATGCCGCCCGGCGCGGAATTCTCGGAAGCGGAGCTGGCGCGCGAGGCGGGCGCCAGTACCGTCAGCGTGCGCGAATTCCTGATCGGCTTTTCGCGCTTCGGCCTGATCGAAAAGAAACCGCGCGGCGGCTGGCGCCTGTGCGCGTTCGACCGCTCGTTCGCCACCGAACTGGCGGATATGCGGCGCATGTTCGAGATGGCGGCCGTGGAGCAGTTTGCGCACCTGCCGCACGGCGATCCGGCGTATGCGGAACTGGCGCGGCTGATCAAGCAGCACGAGAAGCTGGCGGCCAGGATCGACACGCGCCACAACGCGTTTCCGGCGCTGGACCGCGAGTTCCACACTTTTCTGATCGGCTTGCTGAACAACCGCTTCGCGCAGGGCTTCTACGATATCGTCTCGTTTGTCTTCCACTACCACTACCAGTGGGACAAGGGCGAGGAAAAAGGCCGCAACCAGTACGCGGTGCAGGAGCACCTGGCGATCCTGCGCGCGTTGGCGGAGCACGACATACCGAAGGCGCTCGAGGGCATGCGCTCGCACCTGGATTCCTCGCGCCGCACCATGCTGTCCTCGATCGGCACGCGCGAAAAACTGAGCCAGCCGGACGCCTAGCCATCCTTGCCGGGGAGGGTGCGCCATGAGCCTCGCTTCCCAGCCTGCCAGCCTGCTGTTGATGTCGCCCGAGGATAACTGCCTGATCGCCAGGACGGCATTGGCCTGCGGCGACGTCGTCGCCATCGATGGCTTGCCCATCACCCTGGTGCAAGACATCCACATCGGCCACAAGGTGGCGCGCCGCGCGCTGGCCGTGGGCGACAAGGTGCTGCGCTACGGCGCCCTGATCGGCAGCATCACGGCCCCCGTCGCCATCGGTGAGCATATCCACACCCACAACCTGGCAAGCGATTACATCCCCACGTTTACCCTGGGCCAGGACGGCCACCATTTCCTGGACAAGGACGACCAAGCATGAACGCTCCCGTAACGACACCGGCCCTGTCGGGCTATCTGCGCGCCGATGGCCGCAAGGGCATCCGCAATATCGTGGTGGTGGCCTATATGGTCGAATGCGCGCACCACGTGGCGCGCTTGATGGTCAACGCTTTTCCCGGCCAGCCCGTGCACCTGATCGGCTTTACTGGCTGCTTCCCCAATGAATACGCGGACCAGGTGATGCGCCGCCTGCTGACGCATCCGAACGTGGGCGCCGTGCTGCTGGTGTCCCTGGGCTGCGAAGGCTTCAACAAATATGGCCTCTCCAGCGCCGTGGCTGACAGCGACCGCCCCGTGCATACGATTACCATCCAGGAAAACAGCGGCACGCGCCCCAGCGTGAGCAGCGGCGTCGAGTGGATCAGCTGGGCCCTCGAGCACCTGGCGCAGCAGGAGCGCGTGCCGATGGGGATCGATGAACTGGTGGTGGCCACCATCTGCGGCGGCTCCGACAGCACCAGCGGCATCAGCGCCAACCCGGCCGTCGGCGTGGCGTTCGACACGCTGATCGCGGCCGGTAGCCCCTGCATCTTCGAGGAGACGGGTGAACTGGTCGGCTGCGAATACCACATGCAGCGGCGCGCCGTCAGCCCGGACCTGGGCAACGCCATCGTTGAAACCGTGGCCAAGGCGGCCCGCTACTACACCATCATGGGCCATGGCAGCTTCTCGCCGGGGAATGCCGATGGCGGCCTCACCACGCAGGAAGAAAAGTCGCTGGGCGCCTACGCCAAGAGCGGTTCCTCGCCCATCGTCGGCATTTTGAAACCGGGCGATCAGCCGGCCGGCGGCGGCCTGTACCTGCTCGACGTGGTGCCGGACGGCGAGCCGCGCTTCGGTTTCCCTAACGTGTCGGACAACGCGGAAATCGTCGAACTCATTTCCTGCGGCGCCCACATCACCTTGTTCACGACGGGCCGCGGCTCCGTGGTGGGCTCGGCGATTTCGCCCGTCATCAAGGTGTGCGCCAATCCGCAGACCTTCGAGCGCCTGGCCGACGATATGGATATCAACGCCGGCAAGATCCTCACGGGCGAGGCCACGCTGGAAGAGGTGGGTGCGGAGATCGTTGCCGCCGTGCTGAACGTGGCCAATGGAGCACTGAGCCGCTCGGAAGACCTGGGCCACCAGGAATTCGTGCTGACCTATAAACAATTCGAGGCGGTGGGGCCAGGCTGCTTCCCGCTGCGCGCAGCATGAGGGCCACGGCGATGGATGTCATGGATACCACGCGCCGCCGTACCCTGCCGCGCGGCGGCCTCTCGCTGCCCTGCATCGGCATGGGCTGCGCGCCGCTGGGCGGCCTGTACCAGCCGGTCAGCGACGCGCAGGCGCGCGCCACTCTCGATGGCGCCTGGGATGCCGGCGTGCGTTTCTTCGACACGGCGCCGTTCTACGGCTACACCCGGTCCGAACACCGTCTCGGCGCGGCGCTGAGCGGGCGGCCCCGCGATCATTTTGTTGTCAGCACCAAGGTGGGACGACTGATGCGGCCCGACGCCTCCGTGCGCCCAGGCGATGACGGTTTTGCCGCGCCGCTGCCGTTCCGCCCCCATTACGACTACACGTATGACGGCGTGCTGCGTTCGCACGACGACAGCCTGCAGCGGCTGGGGCTCGATCGCATCGACATCCTGTTCGTGCACGATATCGGCAAGGCCACGCATGGCGAACGCGATCAGCACTACTGGCGCCAGCTGACGTCCGGCGGCGGCTTTCGCGCCCTCGATGAACTGCGCGCCAGCGGCCAGGTGAAAGCCGTGGGCCTGGGTGTCAACGAATGCGAGATCGTGCTGCGCGCGATGGTGGAATTCGACCTCGATTGCACCCTGCTGGCCGGCCGCTACACCTTGCTGGAACAGGCCTCGCTGTCGCCATTGCTGGACGCCTGCGTGGAGCGCGGCAACGCCATCGTGATCGGCGGTCCGTTCAACTCGGGCGTGCTGGCCGGGAACGGCAAATTCAATTACGCCGATGCGCCGGCCGCGATACTCAAGCGCGTGGCGCGCCTGGACGCCGTCTGCCGTGACTTTGGCGTGCCCTTGCAAGCTGCCGCGCTGCAGTTTCCGCTCGCCCATCCCGCCGTCGCTTCCTGCATCCCGGGCGGCCAGGACCTGGCGCAGCTGCGGCAAAATCTGGACTGGTTCGCCACGCCGCTGCCTGACGCCCTGTGGCTGGCGCTGCGGGACGCGGACTTGCTCGATGCGCGCGCGCCGCTGCCTGCGGGAGTGGCCGCATGATGCGCATCGACGCCCACCAGCACTTCTGGCAGCTGGCCGCGCGTGCCGGCAGCTGGCCGCCGCCATCCCTGGCCGCCATCCACCGCGATTTTGCGCCCGCCGACCTGGCGCCCCTGCTGGCTGCGCACGGCATCGCCGGCACAGTGCTGGTGCAGTCGCTGCCGTCCGAAGACGATACGCACTGGCTGCTGGCGCTCTCCGAACAAAGCAGCTTTATCCGCGCCGTCGTGGGCTGGACGGAGCTGCGGGCGCCCGACGCGCCGGCCAATATCGCCCGCCTGGCGTCGCACGGCAAGCTCAAAGGCTTGCGTCCCATGCTGCAGGATCTCGATGACGATGCATGGATCGCCGATCCCGCGCTGGCGCCAGCTTTGAACGCCATGGTGGAACACGGTTTGCGGCTGGACGCGCTGGTGCTGCCGCGCCACCTGCCCGCGCTGCTGCAATGCGCGCGCGACTATCCGCGGCTTCCCATCGTGATCGACCATGCGGCCAAGCCGTCGATAGCCGATGCCGCCTTCGGCACCTGGCGCGAAGACATGGCGCAGCTGGCCGCGCTGCCGAACGTGCATTGCAAGCTGTCCGGGCTGGTGACGGAAGCGCGGCCCGGCTGGTGCGTGGACGATTTGCGCCCCTATGCCGCACATGTGCTGCAAGTATTCGGCCCCCGGCGCGTGATCTGGGGCAGCGACTGGCCAGTGGTGGACCTGGCCGGCGGCTATGCGGCGTGGCTGGCCGCCAGCGAAGCGCTGCTGGCGCATCTGGGGCAAGCGGACAGGAACGATATCTTCGGCCTCAACGCACTGCGCTTTTACGGTATCAACGAGGAAACGCCATGAAAAGAATGGGCATGCTCATCGGCATCGCGCCGGAGCGTATCGCTGAATACAAAACCCTGCACGCGGCCGTCTGGCCGCAGGTGCTGGCCAAACTGGCAGCCGCGCATGTCAGCAATTATTCGATCTTCCTGCGCCAGCCGGAAAACCTGCTGTTCGGTTACTGGGAATACCACGGCGAGGACTTCGAAGCCGACATGGCGGCCATCGCCGCCGACCCTGAAACGCAGCGCTGGTGGACCTTTTGCGCCCCGTGCCAGCAGCCGCTGGCCTCGCGCGCCGAAGGCGAGCACTGGGCGATGATGGAACAGGTTTTTCATATGGATTAGTCGTAGACCCCAAAGCGAAGACTGGGGTCAGACCCTGAGGGGCTGACCCCGGCAGTTCAGGTGTTGGGGTAATAAATATAAAACAAAGGAGACAACATGACCGCCAGACTACAAGGCAAAATCGCCCTGCTCACCGCCGCCGGCCAGGGCATCGGCCGCGCCACGGCCGAAGCGTTCGTGCGCGAAGGCGCCACCGTGATCGCCACCGATATCAACCAGTCCCAGCTCGACGCGCTGAAGGAGGCGACTGGTTGCGCCATCCGCCGGCTCGACGTGACCGATGGCGCGGCGATCACCGCGCTGGCCGACGAGATCGGCTCCGTCGATATCCTGTTCAACTGCGCCGGCTTCGTCGACGGCGGCACCATCCTCGACTGCGACGATGCGGCCTGGGACCGTTCCTTCGACATCAACGCCCGCTCCATGTACCGGCTGATGCGCGCCGTGCTGCCCGGCATGCTGGCCAGGGGCACCGGTTCCATCGTCAATATGTCGTCCGTGGCGTCCAGCGTGAAGGGCGCGCCGAACCGCTTTATCTACGGTACGTCGAAGGCGGCCGTGGTGGGCATGACGAAATCGGTGGCGGCGGACTTTGTCACGCGCGGCATCCGCTGCAATGCGATCTGCCCCGGCACCATCGAGTCGCCTTCGCTGAAGGAACGCATTGCCGCGCAGGCGGCAGCGACGGGCGTGAGCATCGATGAAGTGCAAGCCGCTTTCGTGGCACGCCAGCCGATGGGAAGAGTGGGCAGGGCAGAGGAAATCGCCGCCCTGGCCGTCTACCTGGCTTCCGACGAATCCGCCTTTACCACCGGCATGGTCCATGTGATCGACGGTGGCTGGTCAAATTAATCACTACAACGAGAGAACCCCATGAAACTGATGCGTTATGGCGCCAAGGGCGCTGAAAAACCTGCCTTGATCGATGCTGACGGCGCCGTGCGCGACCTCTCCGGCGTGCTGTCGGATATCACGGGCGCGACCCTGGGCAAGGATGGCCTGGCGACCCTGGCCGCCATCGATATTGCCAGCCTGCCGGTGGTGGACCATCCCGGCCGCATCGCGCCGCCGTGGAAAGGCGTGGGCAAATTTTTGTGCGTGGGCCTGAACTATGCCGACCATGCCGCCGAATCGGGCATGGCCGTGCCGGCCGAGCCGGTGCTGTTCATGAAAGCCACCAGCGCCATCATCGGCGCCAACGATGCCGTGGTGATGCCGCAGGACTCGAAGAAAAGCGACTGGGAAGTGGAACTGGGCGTGGTGATCGGCACCACCGCCCGCTATGTGAGCGAAGCCGATGCGCTGTCGTACGTGGCCGGCTACTGCGTCGTCAATGACTTGTCCGAACGCGAGTATCAACTGGAGCGCGGCGGCCAGTGGGACAAGGGCAAGGGCTGCGATACCTTCGGCCCGATCGGCCCCTGGCTGGTGACGGCCGACGAAGTGGCGGACCCGCAAAACCTGGGCCTGTGGCTGGAAGTGAACGGCAAGCGTGTCCAGGACGGCAATACCAGGACGATGGTCTTCGGCGTGGCCAATCTGGTCAGCTATATCAGCCGCTTCATGACCCTGTACCCGGGCGACATCATCAGCACCGGCACGCCACCGGGCGTGGGCATGGGCCAGAAACCCGCGGCCGTGTACCTGAAGCCGGGCGACACCATGCGCCTGGGGATCAACGGCCTCGGTGAGCAGCACCAGACCGTGCATGCCTGGAATCCGCAACTGATCGACAGTTAATGAAGTAGCAGACCGGCGTGCCGCCAAGGTGCTCAGACATCGGTGCGCCGGCCTATGGCAGTGGAGTGGAGGAGACACACTATGAATGAATCCGAAGAGATACTGGCGCTGAACAAGGTCAGCAAGCGCTTTCCCGGCGTGCTGGCGCTCGACAACGTCAGTTTCAGCCTGCGCAAGGGCGAGGCGCATGCGCTGTGCGGCGAAAACGGCGCCGGCAAGTCCACCCTGATGAAGGTGATGAGCGGCGTGTACCAGGCCGACGAGGGGGAACTGGTCTACAAGGGCAAGGTATGCAGTTTTGCCTGCAGCGTGGATGCGGAGGCGGCAGGCATCGCCATCATCCACCAGGAACTGAATTTGATCCCGCACCTGAGCGTGGCGGAGAATATTTTCCTCGCGCGCGAACCGGTGCGCGGCATCTTCATCGACCGCAAAAAAATGCGTGCCGACGCGCAGGCGCTGCTGGACCGTTTGAAACTGCGCATCGACCCGCGCCAGCTGGTCAAGAACCTGTCCTGCGCACAGCAGCAGATGGTGGAAATCGCCAAGGCCCTGTCGCTCAATACGGAAGTGCTGATCATGGACGAGCCCACGTCATCGCTGACGGAAAGCGAGACGGGCCAGCTGTTCGACATCATCAATGAACTCAAGCGCAACGGCGTGAGCGTGGTCTACATCTCGCACCGCCTGGAAGAGATGCAGCACATCATCGACAGGGTGACGGTGCTGCGCGACGGGAAATTCGTCTGCACCGACGATTTTGCCGCCACCACCCTGGATGCCATCGTGGCCAAGATGGTGGGCCGCACCCTCGATGAAAAATTTCCCGACCGCGTCTCGACGCCGACCGCTGACGTGCTGCTGCGCGTGACCGATTTGCACCGCAAGGATGTCTTCGGCCCGCTGAGCTTTGATTTGCGGCGCGGCGAGATCCTCGGCTTTTCCGGCCTGATGGGTGCGGGGCGCACGGAAGTGGCGCGTGCCATCTTCGGCGCAGATCCCCTCACCGGCGGCGCGATCCACCTGGGCGACATGGCGGTGACGATCGCCAGCCCCATCGACGCCATCGGACACGGCATCGCCTACCTGTCGGAAGACCGCAAGAGCCACGGCCTGGCGATCCGCATGTCGGTGGCGGCCAACCTGACCCTGACGAATGTATCGGGGCTGGCGAACCGTTTCGGCTTCATCGATTTCGCCAGGGAAGAGGCGGTGGCGCAGCAGTACATCGCGGCGCTGGGCATCAAGACGCCGACCTCGAAACAGATCGCGCGCAACCTCTCTGGCGGCAACCAGCAAAAGATCGTCATTAGCAAATGGCTGTACCGCGAATCGAAAATCATCTTCTTCGACGAACCCACGCGCGGCATCGACGTGGGGGCCAAGTTCGCCATCTACCAGCTGCTCGACAAGCTTGCGTCGGAAGGCATCGGCGTGGTGCTGATCACGTCCGAGCTGCCCGAGATCATGGGTATGACGGACCGGGTGGCCGTGTTCCATGAAGGGCGCATCAGCGGCATCGTCAATACGCGCGAGTCGTCGCAGGAAGAGATCATGCAACTGGCGTCGGGACGCGTAGCCAGTCCCGCACCTGGCCAGGCGGCAGCCCATTAAAAACAGAAAGCTTAAAAAAATGAATAAAGAACTGATACAAAAATTTGCCGCGCTGGGCAGCCTGTCGCTGTTGCTGCTGGTGTTTTCCCTGACCAGCAACGCCTTTTTCTCCGTCAGCAACGGCATGAGCGTGGCCTTGCAGGTGACGTCGATCGCCTACCTGGGCATTGCCGCCACCTGCGTCATCATCACGGGCGGCATCGACCTGAGTTCCGGCTCCGTGCTGGCGCTGGCCGGCGTGGCCGCCGCGCTGCTCGTCAAGAGCGGCGTGCCCGTGCCGCTCGCCATGCTGGGCGGCGTCGTGGTGGGCGCCATGTGCGGCGCCGTCAACGGCTTTTGCATCACGCAATTGAAACTGCCTCCTTTCATCGCCACCCTGGGCATGATGCTGATCGCCCGTGGCCTGGCGCTGCAGGTGACGGGCGCGCGCGCCATTTCCGGCCTGGGCGACTCGTTCGGCGAACTGGGCAACGGCGTGCTGTGGCGCATCGAGCGCGACACGGGCGGCACCTTTCCCGAAGTCGTCTTCCCCGGCATTCCGTATCCGGTGGTGCTTATGGTGGTGATCGCCGTGGCCGTGTCCATCATGCTCAGCCGCACCACCTTTGGCCGGCATATCTATGCCGTCGGTTCGAATGCGGAAGCGGCGCGCCTGTCCGGCGTGAAGGTGGGGCGCGTGACCCTGCTGGTGTACACCTTGTCCGGCGCCCTGTCGGGCCTGACGGGCTGTGTGCTGATGTCGCGCCTGGTGACGGCGCAGCCGAACGAGGGGGTGATGTACGAACTCGATGCGATCGCCAGCGCCGTGATCGGCGGCGCCTCGCTGATCGGCGGCATCGGCACCATTTCCGGCACCGTCATCGGCTCCTTCGTCATCGGCATCCTGCGCAATGGCTTGAACATGAACGGGGTATCGAGCTTTATCCAGCAAATCATTATCGGACTGGTCATCCTGCTGACCGTCTGGATCGATCAGAAGCGCAACCGCGCCTGAGGCAGTGCAGCAACGCAGTCTTACCTATAAATCTATAATTAAATGAGGACGACAATGAAAACCATCCAAGCCTTCAACACCATCCTGTTCGGTCTGTCGACCGCAGTATTTGCCCTGAGCTCCAGCGCCGCCTTCGCCGCCCCGGGCGAGATCGCCGTGATCGTCAAGACGACCAATTCCAACTACTGGCAAAACGTCAAGAAGGGCGCCACGGCCAGCGCCGCCGATGCCAAGGGCTACAGCCTGACCTTCCAGGGGCCGGCCTCGGAATCGGCCATCGCCGACCAGGTCAGCATGGTGGAAAACGCCGTCACGCGCAAAGTGGCCGGCATCGTGCTGGCCGCGTCCGACCCGGACGCGCTGGTGCCGGCCCTGAAGAAGGCGTGGGAAGCGAAGATTCCCGTGGTGCTGATCGATTCGCTGGTGGCCGACAGCGGCAAGCGCTATTACCAGTCCTTCCTCTCGACCGACAATGAAGCGGCCGGCGAGCAAAGCGCCAAGGCCCTCATTTCGCAGGTCGGCAAGACGGGCAAGATCGCCGTGATGTCGTATGTGGCGGGCGCCGGTTCCGAGACGGGCAGGGTGGGCGGCTTCAAGCGCTATATCGAAAAGAACTCGCAGCTGCAGATCGTCGGCACGTATTACTCGCAGTCGCAGATGGCCACGGCGCTGAACCAGACGACCGACGTGCTGGCCTCGAATCCTGACTTGAAGGGCATCTTCGGCGCCAATGAACCGACGGCCGTGGGCATGGGCCGCGCCATCGCGCAGGCGGGCAAGGCCGGCAAGGTGATCGCCGTGGGCTTCGACGGCAATGAAGACCTGAAAAACTTCGTCAAGGACGGCACCCTGTATGCGACCGCCGTGCAGGGTTCCTACTCGATGGGCGCGCTGGGCGTGAAAACCCTCGTCAGCCTGATCGAAGGCAAGAAGGTCGCGCCGTTCGTCAACACGGGCGTGGTGATCGTCACCAAGGCCAATGTCGAACTGCCGGAAGCGAAGAACGTGTTGTACTGATTTTTTACGTCTTCAGGTACTCATATCCTCAGATCGTCAGGCGCTGGCGCAACTCCTGCAGCAGGGTGCCCGTCTTCGGCGTCAACTGGCGCGCCAGCGGCCATGCCAGATACAACGGCAGGCCTGGCGTGGCCAGCTGCGGCAGCACGGCGACGATGGCGCCTGACGCCAGGTGTTCTTCCACCAGCCACGTGGCCAGCTGCGCCACGCCCAGGCCCGCCAGCACGGCGGACGTGCGCGCCTCGGCGTCGCCCACCGTCATGCGCGGCGCGGCCACGCGGTATTCCAGCTGGCCGCCCTTGTCCTCATCCGGGAACAGCCACGGCATGGGCGAGCCGTCGCCACGGCCATAGGCGATGCAGTCGTGCCGCTCCAGTTCCGCGATGGAGGCGGGCGTGCCGCGCCGCGCCAGGTAGGCGGGCGCCGCGCACAGGATCAGGCGTTCCGCCCCCAGCTGCATCTGGCCCACCGCGGCGGGCCAGTGCGATGGCGCGCCGATGCGCACGGCGATATCGATGCGCTCCTCGAACAGGTCGACGAAGCGGTCGCTGAAGGCGATCGATGGCTGCAGCCCGGGATACTGCGCGCAAAGGGCCAGCAGCGCCGGCATGACGCGCAGGCGGCCGTACGAGGCGGGCACGCCGATGCGCACCTTGCCCGCCAGTTCCGTCGCGTGTTCGGCCAGGACCTCTTCCGCATCGGCCAGTTCCTGCAGCACGCGCTTGCAGGTGGCGTAGTAGGCGCGGCCCGCCTCGCTCAATTTCAGGCGGCGCGTGCTGCGCTCGAACAGGATCACGCCCAGCCGCTCCTCCAGCCGCGCCACGCTCTTGCTGACGGCTGAACTGCTCAGGTGCAGGTGCTCGGCCGCCCTCGTAAAGCTGCCAGCATCCGCCGTGGCGAGAAAGGGCGTGATGCCCTTCAAATGTTCCGATGAAAACATGATTGAGGAATTTTATTCACGAATAGAGTGAAAATAGTATCCCGAATAAGAATTCCTGTCCGATATATCATGATTTTCTTTATACAGGCATGGGAGTACGCATGAACAAGCACGCATTGATTATCGGCGCCAGCGGCGTTATCGGCAGCAGCCTGGCCAGCCATCTGCTGGCGCAGGGCTGGCAAGTCACGGGCCTTTCGCGCGGCCGCACGTCCGTGCCCCCCGGCTGCACCGCGCTGCACCTGGACGCCACGGACGGTGCGGCCGTCACCGCCGCCCTGGCGGGCTTTGACGCCAGCCACGTCTTTTTCACGGCCTGGGCACGCCAGGCAAACGAGCAGGAAAACATCCGCGTCAATGGCGCCATGGTGGCCAATGTGCTGGCTGCCCTGGGCCCCACTGGCCACTTGCGCCATGCGGCGCTGGTGACGGGCCTCAAGCATTACCTGGGACCGTTCGATGCCTATGGCAAGGGCAGCGTTCCCGTCACGCCGTTCCGTGAAGAGCAGGGCCGCCAGGACGTTGACAATTTTTACTATGAGCAGGAAGACCGGCTGTTCGACGCGGCCGCGCAGTACGGTTTTACGTGGAGCGTGCACCGCCCGCACACCATCATCGGCTATGCGCTGGGCAATGCCATGAACATGGGATTAACTTTGGCCGTGTATGCCAGCCTGTGCAAGGCCGGCGGCCAGCCTTTCGTCTTTCCCGGTTCAAGCGCCCAATGGCACGGCTTGTCCGACATGACGGACGCAGGCCAGATCGCGCGCCACCTGGCATGGGCGGCCGACAGCCCCGCCGCGCGCAACGAGGACTTCAATATCGTCAATGGCGACGTGTTCCGCTGGAAGTGGCTGTGGCCGCGCCTGGCCGCCTACTTTGGCGTCGAGGCGGCGGACTTGCCCGGGACGATGGCGCCGCTGGCCGGGCGCATGCAGGATGCGCCCGCGCAGTGGCGCGCCATCGCGCAGCAGCACGGCCTGGTGGAAGCCGACATCAGCCGCCTCGCTTCCTGGTGGCATACGGATGCCGACCTGGGACGGCCGATGGAAGTGATGACGGACATGGGCAAGAGCCGCAAGGCGGGTTTTCTCGATTACCAGGATACGCAGGATGCCTTCATCGCCCTGTTCGAGCGCCTGAAGGCGGAGCGCGTCATTCCGCGCTGACCTGCTCCGCTGCGGCCGGTGGCGCGGCTGCCGCTGCCGCCGCATTACTCTTGTGCTGCTGTGCCCGCTGCCACTCAAGCCCCGGGCGGTCGACGCGAAATTGCAGCAGCCGGCCCTGCACCACTTCCGTCACGTACGCCGTGCGGCCATCGGGGCCGCCGAAGGTGATGTTGCTGGGCTTGGCGCCGGGCACGCTGATCTCGCGCAGGATGCGTCCCTGCGGTGATAATTTGACTACCGTGCCCTTGCCGTAGCGCGTCACGTACAGGTTGCCGTCGACATCCACGCGCATGCCATCCATGCCGAAATCGTCGAACTTGATCAGCAGGCGCTTGCCGCTCAGGCTGCCGTCCGCGCCGATGTCATACATCCAGATATTGCGCTGCACGCTTTCATTTACATACAAGATCTTGCCGTCGGGGCTGACTTCGATGCCGTTGGCCGTACCCATGGTGTCGAGCGCCAGGGTCACCGTGCCATCGGCCGCGATGCGCCACACGCGGCCCGTGTTTTCTTTCCAGTTCGGGTCGCTCGCATACAGCACATCATCGGCCGTGATGGCGATGTCGTTCGGCTGCGTCATGCGCGGCTCGCGCGCGTGAATGGTCAGCGCGCGCGTGGCCGGATCGACCAGGTAGATTGTGTGTTCCATGTAGTCGGCCAGGTACATCTGCCCGCGGCTGCCGAAGCGGATGCCGTTGGCGATGCTGGTGCCGGGCAGGCTCAGGTACACCTCGCCCATGCCGCCGGGACTGACCTTGCCGATGGTTTGCTGGCGCGCAAAGTTGACGGCATAGATATTGCCATCCGCATCCACGGCCGGGCCTTCGATGCCCTTGGTGAAGGAATGCGCGGGCGTGAGGGTGGTGGCGAGGAACAGCGTTTCGTGCGCGGGGGGACTGGCACAGGCGGACAGGTTGGCCAGCGCGGCGGCCAGCACGGCCGTGCGCAGCGACGGCAGGGCGTATCGGGAATGGAGCATCGAGTGTTCTCTGTATGGCAAAGGTGGCGTATGTTACCCGACGCGCGCCAGCCGGGGCGCCATTCTAAGCCTCACCTCAGGCCGCTACCACGACGAGGTCGGGGAAGTCAGCCTGCCAGCCGTCCCATTCATCTTGCAGATGGGCATGCATGCCGGCCCGGTCTTGCGCCTGATCAAAGGTGTCCGCGCTGGCCAGCAGGAAGTGGGCGATGGCGCGCAGGGTGGCCGGGTCGGCCTGGATGGTGACGTCGGAACAGCGTTTGGGGCGTTCTGCGGCTTCGTCCTGCAGATAGCAGTGCAGCGATAAATGTGTGGTCATGGGTATCAATTGTTGATGTAGGCGCCCAGCATGGCGTGTGCGTTCAGTGCGGCGCGGGCGGCGTCCAGTTCCTCGTTCGATAAAAACCAGTGGATCCGCCCATGCTTCTCTTCGCTGCGGCCATGGGCTTGCATGCTCTGGCGTAATGCCTGCAGTCTTGGCGGCGGCAGCGCAGCCAGTTTTCCGTGGTTGAAGATATTGACGGGATATACATCGCGCAGGTGCGAAGCTTGCAACCCGCGCCGCTTGATGGCGGCCCAGTTGTTGGCCGGGCAAGGAGTGCCAAAGGTCATCGGATGGGCTGCATCGAGCTGCCGGTAGCCGCGTGCGTAGCCGGTGCCGTAGCCCAGGGTTTCACTATAGCCGTAC
Source organism: Janthinobacterium sp. PLB04 (assembly GCF_021165895.1). Lineage (NCBI taxonomy): Bacteria > Pseudomonadati > Pseudomonadota > Betaproteobacteria > Burkholderiales > Oxalobacteraceae > Janthinobacterium > Janthinobacterium sp. PLB04. The sequence continues at coordinate 1,776,480 of NZ_CP088968.1, forward strand.
ACATACTCGCAATGATCCAGCAAGCCGGGTATGCTTGCCGCGCCGTCGAACAGCTGTGGCAACGGCAGCTTGCTGGCGCGCATCGCCAGCAGCAGCGAAACTGTCGGCTCATACACGGCGAGCGCGTCGCAGTTCGTGACCTCGTCGGCCTCGTCGGGCGGCAAGATCCGAGGTGAAAACAACTCGATGCTGCTGGTATCGGGCGCCAACAGGGTTTTCTCGTAGTTTCGCTGCGAAAACTTGACGACCTTGCCGCTCTTGCTGCCGTAGCGCTCGACGGGTTCTCCGATGTGCGCGAACCAGGCGAGCAGCTGCGCGCTGGCCGCGGCGGGAATGAAGGGACTATCCTTGGTGAATTCGCCGACGAGGAAATGGTATTGGTCCATAGGGCAATGCGCGGGGAGGGTATCGAAGGACATATTTTTGCACGGGATGCCAAACGCTGCCAATGCGTGCGTGCGGCCCCCGTCAGGCGGCCTGATGCGTATGTATTTGATTTAAATGAAATTCGGGCCGCATTGCGGTTACACTAAGTCTGGCTATACTGCAATAACAGCCGTGGTTCTTGTTCTCGGCGGCGCTGGCAATCCCACGGAGGGCTCATGTCTTATGCGAATCCCACCACCCATAACGGGTTCCTGATTTCGGCCTACGCCTGCGAACTGCCCGAGGGGTGCTGGCAGGGACAGTTGGTGCTGAGCAAGTGCGGCTTTGAAGATGTCCGGCAAGCCAATCTGGAAAATCGCGATACGCAGCACGAAGCGGAGCAATCTGCCCTGGCCATGGGCTGGCAGCTGGCCAATTACGTGCTACCCCTGCGCACTGTTGACGATAAGTAATCTAATGCTTTCATTTAGTAAGGGAAATAGAGTATCGTGTTCGGATAGAAAGCAATACACCGTATGCAGCAATAGAGCTGGCGTGCGCGGCGATGTCTGAGTGAACGCCGCGGAACGAAGAGTTGTCCTTGAGGCCGGCCCCCACAGGCCGTACACCGTCACCATGCACCACACAGCACTCTCGCCGGATCCTGAGGATGCGCCCGCCCAGCAGTTGCCCTCTGAGCACAATCTGCATGCCTTGCATAGCCGTGAGGTCAAGCTGCTGCGCGAGACGATCAATCAATTGTTGATCATGGCCAAGATGCAGGTGCAGGAAAAGGATAAATCCGACGCCTTCGGCCTGCTGATCATGCAGTTGCGCGAAGCCAATCAAAACCTCGTGCTGGCAACGTTTGGCGCGCAGGACATGCAAGCGTCCGCCGAGGCGACCACCTTGCGCCAGACGGAATTCCTGGCCATGCTCGCGCATGAGTTGCGCAATCCCCTCCAGCCGCTGGCGATGGCCAATGACTTGCTGGCCAAGAAGGTCGACCTCGATCCCCAACTGGCGCATGTGCATGGCGTGATCGGCCGCCAGGTGGCGCACATGGCGCGGCTGATCGACGACTTGCTCGATGCTTCGCGCGTCAGCAGCGGGAAGATTACCTTGCAGCTGGCGCCCATCCTGCTGAGCGACATCCTCGCCAGCGCCATGGAAGTTGGCCAGGCCAGCATCAGCCAACGCCAGCAAGTGCTGAGCGTGAGTCTGCCGGACGAACCGCTGGTGATCGAAGGGGACCTGGTACGTCTGACACAGGTGTTTGCCAACTTGCTCATCAATGCCAGCAAATTCACGCATGAGTTTGGCCACATCGACATCGTCGTCAGGCGCCACGATAATCTGGTGGAAATTGCCGTCACCGACGATGGCGCCGGTATCGCCCTCGATATCCAGCCCTTCATTTTTGACCTGTTTACGCAGGGATTCCGCTCGCTGGAACGGGCGCAGGGCGGCCTGGGTATCGGCCTGTCGCTGGTGCGGATCATTACCCAGTTGCATGGGGGAACCGTGGACGTGTTCAGCGCAGGGGTCGGCTTCGGCAGCCAGTTTGTCTTGCAGCTGCCCCTGTCGTCGCTGGCGCCACCGTCGCAGGACTTGCAAGTGGAGCATGCGGCGCATGCATCGCCACGCCGCATATTGTTGATCGAGGATAATACCGATGCGGCGGAACTGCTGGCGCTGCTGCTGACGCAGGATGGCCACCATGTCGATGTGTGCAATGACGGCCCCAGTGGCTTGCGCGCCGCGCTCGATGCGCCCTACGATGTGATCGTATGCGATATCGGCTTGCCGGGCATGGATGGCTTTCAAGTCATCAGTTCTGCACGCGCGGCCCTGCCGCCGCCGCTGCCGTGCTTTGTCGCCGCGTCCGGATACAGCCAGCTTGGCGAGTTCGACCGTGCCGGCCAGGCAGGGTTTGACCATTACCTGGTAAAACCCATCAATATCGACGCCTTGTCGAAAATAATCACGGCAAAGGTTCCCCGCTGACGGGCGAAGGAGTCCCGATGCTTTTTTTTAACATGGTCCATGCACCGAAAACCGCAGAGAAAAGATCCGATTATGGCCACAGTCCATGAACAGCGGCAGCGCAGGATAGAGCACGCGCTGTTACGCGACCCAGGTGCGGTGGTAGACGTCAGTATTCGCCTTTGGGAGCAGCTGGCCACTGAGTTGAATCAGATCATTGGTGAGCGGGGCGTGGAGTCGATGTATGCCCGCAGCCTGCACCAGAGTCAGAAACAGTTCAACTGGCTGACGCCCCATCCGCCGCAAGCGCTGGCAGCTGCCATGAGAGCCTTGCGCGCCAGCTTGCAGGGACAGGCGGACACCGCCGCCTGCGCGGCGAGCACGGCGATGATGATGCACTTCATCAACACACTTATTTTATTAATTGGCGAACTCTTAACGAATAGCATCCTCCTCAAGGCCTGGGGTGATGACGTTGTGAATAATGCTGGAACGGAGCCGAACGAATGAACAAAGTCACCATCCAACGCCTGGCCACTGGCGTGCCGGGGCTGGACGAACTGCTGGGCGGCGGAATACCGGAGTTTTCCTTTAACCTGGTAGCGGGCACGCCCGGCAGCGGCAAGACGACGCTGGCGCACCAGATCATGTTTTCCCTCGCCGCGCCGGAGCGCAAGGCGCTGTTTTTCACGGTCCTGGGCGAACCACCGCTGAAGATGCTGCGCTATCAGCAGCAGTTTCCTTTCTTCGATGTGGACAAGATCAACCAGTCGATCAAGTTCGTCAATCTGTCGGCTGACTTGCTGGAGGGCGATTTCGACCGCGTGCTGGCGCGCATCGCCGAAGAGGTCGAGGCGTTCTCGCCCAGCCTCGTCTTCGTCGACTCCTTCCGCTCCGTGGTGCAGTCGGCAAAGTCCATGGACACGGGCGCTGCCGGCCTGCAGAATTTTGTGCAGCAGCTGGGCGCGCAAATGACCAGCTGGCTGGCCACGACTTTCCTGATCGGCGAATACCTGGCGCCCGAGGCTGAATCCAGCGCCGTGTTCACGGTCGCCGATGGCATCCTGTGGCTGTCGCAGCTCGTGCACCGCGACGCCATGGTGCGCAAGATCCAGGTGGTCAAGATGCGCGGCCAGTCACAAAGCCTGGGCGCGCATACCTTCCGCATCAATGACGATGGCGTGGAAATCTTTTCCCGCGCCGTGCTGAAGGCCAGTGGCATGGGAAAGGTCAGCATTTCCGGTAATGAGCGCCTGTCGCTGGGCGTGCCGGAGCTCGACCAGATGATGGGGGGGGGCTTGCCGGCCGGCTATTCGTTGCTGCTGGTGGGACCGTCAGGTTCCGGCAAGACCGTGCTGGCCACGCAATTTCTCGCGGAAGGCGTGCGCTGCGGCGAGCCCGGCGTGATCGCCGCCTTCGAGAAAAGCCCGAACCAGCTGCTCAGCCATCAGCTGAATGCCCTTGTCGATTCCGGCCAGATCGGCGTGATCAACACGCGTACGCTCGACCTGTCGCTCGATGAAATCCTGCACGACCTGCTGAGCATGATCACGCGCATGAAGGCCAAGCGCGTGGTCATCGACTCGCTGTCCGGCTTTGAAATGGCGCTGGCGTCCATGTTCCGCGAGGATTTCCGCGAATCGCTGTACCGCCTGGTGGCGGCCTTGACGGACATGGGCGTGTCCGTGCTGATGACGGCCGAGCTGGAAGACCAGTACACCATGCTGCGGTTCAGCTCCTATGGCAACGCCTTCCTGGCCGACGCCATCGTCATGCAGCGCTACATCGAGCTCGAAGGCCAGTTCAAGCGCGTCGTATCCGTGGTGAAGGTGCGCGGCAGCGGCCACAGCAAGGATATCCGTTTCTACGATATCGACGCCGGGGGCTTGAAGATCGGCGCTACCCTCAGCCAGTACCAGGGCATCCTGTCGGGCGAGCCTTACCGGGCTTAGGCGATGAGGCGTATGATGGAAGTGCGGCCATGCGGGTGATGGCCGTGCGCACAGGGGAGCAATGCGTCTTCTGTGTTTCCGAGCCGATCAAGAGGAGATATGATGGACAAAGCCGAATTCATCCTGGCCGCGAAAGCCATGGAAACGCTGGAGATGTATCAGACCTTCTATGGCCATTCGCAGGAATACCAGGCGCACCAGCAGGAAGTATTGAAACTGCTGCGCCACAAGGGGGCCTCCCTGCTGGTGTCGGAACATGGTCCCGCCAAGTTTTTATTGGCGTTTGCCGATGCGCTGGAAGCGGCCAGCTTGCCGGGCGAGTATGTGCCGCTCAGCCGCAGATAGGATAGGCCCGTCCCGGCAGAAGGGGCAGCAAGGAAAGCAGCCCTCTGCCGGGATAGCCCCTAGTTGCCGTTCCCCCTGTCGTTCAACGACACTCTGGGCAGGCGCACGGTAAACACCGTGCCGCTTTCCAGGCTGGACTCGGCGCCGATGGTGCCGCCGTGCGCACTGGCGATTTCACGCGCGATAAACAGACCCAGCCCGATACTGGTGGCATTCGGCGCTTTGTGATCATCGGAAATGGCCAGCTGTACCAGCGGATCGAAAATGCTCTTCAGCGAGGCTTCCGGGATCTGGCGGCCGAAATTCTTGACTTGCACCACGGCCGTATCGGCATCGCCGCAGGCCGTGATGGTCACGGGCTGCTCGTCGGTGCGATATTGCGCAGCATTGTTGAGCAAATTCGAAAACAGCTGGGCCAGGCGGGCCGCATCGAAGTCGCCGATCATCTCGCCCGTGGTACTCAGTTCAAACTTGCATTGCGGGTGAGCGGCCGAGGCATCCTCGACGGCCGTCTTGCAGATTTCCCCCAGATCGCCCAAGGTGGGCGACATGGGCATGCGCCCCCCCAGCTGCGTCCTGGCGAATTCCAGCAGATCGTTCACCATGGTTGTCATGGTGGCTGCGCTGCGGGCCACCCGTGCACCGATCTGCAGCGTGGAAGAAGGGCTTGCACTCGGCCGGCTCAGCAGCGCGCCTGCCATCGTCATGGTGCTTAGCGGACTGCGCAGATCGTGGCTGAGGATGGCGAGAAAGGTATTGCGGGTGCGGTCGCTCTGCTGCGAATAGCGTATGGCCGATTCCTGCAGCGCCTTGTCTATCGCTTCATTGAAGCGCAGGATGTCTTCCGTTGCCGTTTTCGACGCCACCGAGACCTGTGCCATCCACAGGCGCAGAACGCTGGCCCGCACCGCGCGAAATTCCGCCGTCAGCTGCGGCATCGTGAAGCCAATCTGCTGGCGCAGGGAACCATGCGTGGCGGCTGCCGTTTCCTTGCCCGTAATTTCCGATACGCCCGTGGTCGATTTCTTCTTTCGCTGTACCGCGTTTTCGATGACATCCATGTCGTGCACGATGGTTTCCAGCATCTGCCTGGCATGATCGCGTAATTCTGCTTTCGAGATGGCGGCGCCAGGAATGGGGAGCGACCTGGCGAAGAGTTCCCACTCTTCCAGGATCGGCTCCAGATGGTCGGTAATAAAGCGCGATAGTTTCACGGTGGACCAATGCGTTGATGGAAGAGGAGCCAGTGTACGCCGTTAAGGCGAGGGATGCGGACGATGCACGTGCGCATGCCTTTGCGAGGGCTGTTGCTGGAACGTGTGTGGGTGCTGGAATGGCGGTATTGTAAATAATGGGAGGCTGAAAGCGCCTTCCTTGACGTCCTGGCGGCGAAGGCATTTCACCCAGCAAGTGTGGTAACTTTTTTATATCTTGCTTGTGATAATGTGTGAGCATGTTGTTGCCGATTTGGTGCACACTTTGCCGGATATCCATTCGGGAGTGTATCCATGATCAGGTCACGCAGCTTGCCGCCACGCTTGTTGGGAGCAGGTTTCCGTGGCTTTTCCCTGCTGCCGCTGGCCATTTCCTTTGTCGTGCTGGTGTGCCTGTCGCTCTTGGCGATCCAGCTATGGATGACCTTGCGCGCACGGGAAGTACAGCTGAGTGAGGCGGCCCGCGAAAGCGCCAATCTGGCGCAATCTGTTGCACAGCATGCCTATGACACCATCAAGGAAGCCGATACGGTGCTGGTCGGACTGGTGGAGCGGGTGGAAACAGACGGTGTTTCCGATAGCGAATTGGCCCGCATGCACAAATTGCTGGTCGTCCGTGTCGCCGAGCTGCGCCAGTTACACGGCATCTTCATCTATGCCAGGGATGGCAGCTGGCTCGTGAATTCGCAGAAAACGCTGTTGAGCAATCTGAATAATTCTGATCGGGATTATTTCAACTACCATCGAACGCATGAGGACCGGGGGCCCTATGTCGGGCCTCCCGTGCGCAGCAAATCAACGGGGCACTGGATAGTCACGGTATCGCGGCGAATCAATATGCCTGACGGAAGTTTCGGCGGCGTTGCGCTGGCGACCATCGACATGAATTATTTCAGGCTGTTTTATGAACGCTTTTCGATAGGGAAAAAAGGCGCCATTTTCATTGCGAATGGAAAAGGCATTCTTTTATTGCGAAGGCCTTTCGATGAAAGCCTGTTGGGACGCGATATTTCGCAATTCCCCGTGTTTCACGATTATTTGCCCAAAAGTCCCGTTGGCACGGCTGTGATCAAGTCGGGCGTCGATGGCGTGACGCGTATCAATAGCTATCGAAGGGTCGAGGAATACCCGCTGGTGGTCTCTGCCGCACGGTCACAGGATGAAGTCCTCGCTTCGTGGCGTCTCGACATGATGTTGCAGAACGCGGTGGGTGGCGTGCTGGTGCTGCTGATTGCCTTCATCGGATACCGCGTGGTGCGGCAAATCGATTTGCGGGTCAAGAGCGAGGCTGGATTGCTCGAGGCGCGCAATGAACTGGAATTGATCAATGAAACCCTGGCCCGCCTTGCCAACCAGGATGGATTGACGGGGCTGGCGAACCGGCGCTACTTCGACCAGTCGCTGCTTGCCGAGTTCAGCCGTGCGCAGCGTGAAGACGGCTCGCTTGCGCTGGTGTTGATCGATGTCGACTTCTTCAAGCAATACAACGATATCTATGGCCATGTGGCCGGCGACGAGTGCCTGAGAAAAATCGGCAAGGTGGTCGGCTACAGCATGCGCAGGCCGGGCGACCTGGCGGCACGCTATGGTGGCGAGGAAATGGTCATTTTATTGCCTGGAACGGATTTGCCGGGCGCCCTGGCGGTGGCGGAAGGCGTTCGCCAGGCAGCGCAATCGCTGGGCGTCGAGCATCGGGGCAATCCCCTTGGGGTGGTGACGGTCAGCGTCGGCGTGGCGGCTTTCATGCCGACGCACCTGGAAAACCAGGCGGTCGAGCTGGTTGAACTCGCTGATACGGCACTGTACAAGGCCAAGGCATCCGGCAGAAATCAAGTCTGTTATGCCTCGCCTTGCGAGCCTGTCGAGCAGGCCGCGACGGCTTTTGCGTTTCGATAGCGATTGCTGACGGCGGAGGGGGCGCGTGCGCCAGGCTGATCCATGTACAATCGGCAACATCCGGATCGACGTATCCGCCCCTTCATTGCGGAGTACGCCTGAGCGTGACACAAACATTGCAAACCTGGCTGCTGGCCTGGCGGGAAGCCTTCACGTGCATCGGCCTGGGATTGCGCGATGCGCGTCATGCGGGGTTATGGTGGCGCTCCGCGCTGTGGTGCATGGCGGTCGTAGCCCTGTGGCTGGGACTGTATGGCTATTTCGGCCGCTTCTTTGTCGAGCTGAGCGCCATGCTGGCGCTGGTATCCGTCACCGGCTTGCTGGGCCTGGGCGTGATGGATGGCGTCGGGACACTGGCCAACGGGCCTGCCACGCTCTCGCAGCTGGGCAATATCGCCGGCGGCCTGGGCAGTGCCGCCAAGGCCATGCTGTCGATCGGCCAGATCGCCCTGGCCTTGCTGGCGCTGGCTGCCTTTTTCTATGTGATGGTTTTTATCGTCGGCGCCATCGGTACGGCGCGCTTGCCGCTGCGCTGGCTATTGCTGGAGCGCGCCAAGGCTGTGGCGGCGCGCCGCTATGCAGCGTGGCAAGCACCGGCCGGCCTGGAGCTGTCCGCCGCGCGTCCCGCCTGGCGGCGTCGCCTGTTGCTGCTGCTTTCCCTGCTGATCCCCGTGTGGGCCATGTGCGTGCTGATCTCGTACTTGCTGGCCTGGAATGTCCACATGATCTACGGCGCGGCAGCTGAAGAGGTGCTCGGCGCGGAACAGCAAGCGGCGTTGCGCCGCGAACAGCGCCCGGCGATTTTTGCCCTGGGACTGTTGCTGTGCTTGCTGATGCTCGTACCGGTCCTCAATTTATTGTTGCCAGCCGTGCTGTGCACCAGCGTTTGCCATTTGCAGCGCCGCGGCTGGCGCGCAACGGGGTCATCAATCCAAGTGGAATGAAAAGGAGTGAACATGAGTGAAAACGCAAGACGCGCCACCTTGGAGCGCGCGATTGAAATCGCCGCCGCCACCCATGCCGGCCAGACGGACAAGGGCGGTGCGCCGTACATCCTCCATCCCTTGCGCGTCATGCTGCGCGTCGCCCCCGGCGCCCAGCAGATTGTCGCCGTGCTGCATGATGTGGTGGAAGACAGCGACGGCAAAGTCACCTTCGACGACCTGGCACGCGAAGGGTTCTCGCAGGAAGTCATCGACGCCGTGCGCGCCGTGACCAAGATCGAAGGCGAGTCCTACGAAGCGTTCATCGCCCGCGCGGCATTGAACCCCGTCGGCAAGGCCGTCAAGCTGGCTGATCTGGCAGAGAATAGCGACTTGTCGAGGATAGAGAATCCGACGCAGAAGGATTTGGAGCGGGTGGCAAAGTATCGGAGGGCTATTCAGCAACTCATATCGCAGCAATGATTCTTTCATGCCGAGAGCGTATCCGAGTGGCTCTGGCCCCCGGGATCACGGAGTACGGGCAAGAGCTTTGCGGATGGCCTGCTCGACGGGGCGGTCTATCAGCGCCAGGACGATGACCACGACAGCAGTAACAATCAGTCCCTCCAGTAAAGCTGGATCAGGAAAAAGTTGCTGATTGGCGATAGGGGCGGGCACTGTTGCACGCTTCCAGAGAAGCAGCACCAGGGCGGCGCCAGCGGCGAGCAGCATCGCCGGTCGACGATGGTGCAAGCGGGCAATTTGCCCCATCAGCAGCAGCGCGATACCCCACGCAAAAGGATAGAAGCCGTGATCGAACAAGATCATGCGCTCATCATAGTATGCGCCGGTGTACCAGGCAAAACGGGAAAAGCCGAAAAGACCATAAGCGACGAGGGCCACAGCCAGCACGAGGAAACTGGAGGAAAGCAGGCGAGCAAGTTTCATGGTTGGGATTTCTTTGCCAATGCTTCGAGATCGCGTTCGGCCAGATGGCGCTTCTGCTTGGTGACTTGGATAATCTTGCCTTTGTTGAAGATAACTCGCTGGCCATGCCTGTAATCCTGCTCGCTATTTTTTTCGCCGCCGCCATTGAGGTTCGGGTTGGCCTGGTCGGCGTGACCGATAACAACGGGCGCAGACTTGAGTCTAGATTTTTAGTGTTGGTAAATATAGCATATTTACTAATTACATTGGCGTTAAGCTGGTGCTCGGGTATGGCTGGTTTTAATTCTGGGGGGAGCCGCCGCGCTGCAGCGCATTAGGCGTCTTGAAAGTTTTGCTGGCAAATTGCAGACAATTAACCGGCCAAGAGCGGATGTGGAATAAGCTTGCGCTGCTTCTTGCATTCCGTTACGGGCAAGAATACAAGTTGTTTAATTCAGGGCGTGCAGTCGCCCATTTCTAAATATGGAATCAATCACAGTGATGGCAAAAAAGTGGAAGAACCAAGAGGTGCGAAGCTACAATGGCCTCGTGTGCACCAACGGTGATATCTACGAAGTGCACGAAACCTGGATGGCCAAAGTACATGAAGAACAGGAGCTTGGCAGTTGGCTCAATGTCGCGATTCTGGCACAAGAAGAGCTGTATGGTGGACAGTACATAGTCAAGTGCGGAGAGGCTATGGAACACGGCTCAATCGGCGTAGTCGTTTTGGAATCGCTGCAAAATCATGAACCTATTTGGACGTTTGTTTCGGATCAATCCAATCCATTTGATCAAATAACAATCAAGGCTGGCTTGGTTGTGGTGCTGTCAACGTCGGGTGCCGTATTTCGGTTTGGTACTCCAATAAGGGAAGCAAGGCTTCTGCTTGCGAGTCCTTCGATCCATGGCGCTAAGGACGGGAGCTTGTAAAGTGAACGCTGCGCCTCCGCTCTCTGGCCGCATGGGTTCCGTAGTGCAGACTCAAGCCGGGGACGTAGTGGCAAGCGATAATTGGCTGCTGGATTTAAGCCCTCGATCTTTTAATCTCTGGGCCCGCTGGCTCAACTACAAGTCAGGTTGCGACATGGAGCATTCGGTTTCACGCTTGATAATTGCGGCTGGTGTGGCGTGTTTAGTCATGGGCATGGCCGCTATTCAACAAATGCGGCTGAATCGTTCCATCGGTAAAGTAAAATATTTTCTGCTTAAATTAGCGGTGTTAGTCTGGCTGGTGAGTGGACTATTTGTCGGAACGCTCTACAGTCACGGAGTCGATGTGGCGTGGTACATTTTTGGTGTCGCCGTTAGCCTGGCCGGATGTGTCGTTGCAGGCATTGTGGTGTTTGCCTGGCCTTTTTTCACAGGGCGCAAGCCGGACAGTTAATATACTTTGTGAAGTTGCATCACTTACGAATTTAGTTGCAGACCGACATCTTTACGATATATGTAATCCGATTCTATGAACCAAATTTTTGGCGTTACCTCACTAATTGGCTTTGCAACCGCACTGATTGTGCACATTGCGGCATTGATGGGAGTCAATGTATCTGATAATTTTCCTGCGATCTGGTGGCTGCACGGCGGCATTTTCCTTGTGTTCATTCCGTTTGTCTTCTCCAGTCGAAAGTCACTCGGCCCCAAACCAACGTTCGCTGAACTACGCGCAGCTTTTCCGAAGTGGGTGGTCGGACTGGGACTCTGTATAGCTGCTTACGCATTGGTGAATTTTGCACTCTTCATGATGAACGCGGCGGGCGGTAATCCTTCGATCGTTGACGGGAAATTTGTGCTATTGAACCGTGGAAATTTCATTCGCGAACTGACCGCCGTGGAGTATTCCACTTTCAAGGTAAATCAAGTGCGAGGTTTCTCCGGGCACTGGCTAGTGTTCTACTTTGTGCCATTTGCGTATTTCATGTTCCATAAGAGATCTGAACCGTTCAATTCGACGCCTTCGGCGCGGCTGCATTGATGCATGGGGTTTTTCTGTCCAAGTGGCCGTATCAAGCAATACCGATGGCGGTAACGACGCTGAAACTGTTGCAGTCCAGGCGGCATCAATCGTCATGACCCCAAAACACAATGAGACTGGGCTGCCGAGGTCGCTGTTATGAAACCCGGCCTGCTCGGACGCTCCATGTCCGCTGTGGGGGGGGGAAGCGGACGGAGCCGATTAGCGCTGCGAATCGCCATCAGTAGCCTAAGGCCGCGATTCTCAGCGCGGGAATTTATACCGTACCAGGAGCGTAGGTCCTTTGCCGCCGGGTGGCGTCAGCAGTATCTCGTCACCCGGTTGCATCTCTTCATACATTACCGTGCAACAGGTCGGCATCGAGTGGCCGCGCGCCGGATAAACGCCAACGTCGGTGTGCAGGTTCGCAGCGCGTACGTCCACGCTGGACTTGCCGGCCTTTCCTTCTTCTTGCAGCAGCTTGCGCAGTGCGGCGACGAAGTCCCCTTTGCTGAGCCTGGCAGGTGCTTGGGTTGCTTGCGGGCGAGCGTTTGTGTCGTTTTTCATGGCAGTTTTCTTCAGTGAGTACATTTCCGCCACTATATCATTGGCCCCTGATGTTGCAGGACAGACAGCCGCCAGATTTAATCAGTAAAGACCGAACACAATTTCCGCTGTTGATCCGGCCGCCTGATCTGCATACGGCATCCAACGCCCGTATATTCTGGCAATTATCGTCCAGCATGCCCTATCTGTTTTGCTTCCCACATAGAGGGGCAGGTCCGTCATTCGCACATGGCCTGAGCAGCTGATGTTGTTGCTAGGAAACCGCCTGCGGCGCAAGAGCTAGTCAGAGGAATCGAAGAGGGTTGCGCTTGCAAGCGCAACCCGGTTTTGCGGCACCGAGCTGCGCTCGCCGAAGTCCCGCAAAACCCCCGCGCCCGTACCGGACGCGGATTCGACGCCGGCGTTCTGCATGCATGGAATAAATAAAAAGGGCCTCCCCGCCAAAACGGGGAAGCCCTTTTATTTATTCAGTGGTGGAGACGGCGGGAATCGAACCCGCGTCCGCAAGCACTCTACAGACAGTTCTACATACTTAGCACTATCATTTAATTTAACTCAGCCAGCACGGATGTGCACGTTATGGGCAAGCGAGTTACCTATTATTTAGTCGGACGCTAAGTAACCCAGCATACGACGAGTCCCTGTAAATGACTCTAGAGCTTTTGACGGCCCACCCCAGGGACGAGGTGTTCTAGAGCTAACAGCGATTAAGCTGCCAGTGCGTACGAGTTATCGTTTGCAGTTAAGTTTTTTCAGGTTGTATTTACGAGGTAGCCCGCCCTCGGTATGCCCTGCGCTGCTTTGCAACCCACGTCGAAACCAGGTCGTCCCCACAGAACCTTCATTGTAGCGCAATCTGCCCACTCTTGCATGATGCATTCGCTTGCCGGCGTGCCAGATCAAGCGCAGGCCGATTTATGCTGCCAGCTGCCGCGCCTGCGCCGCCTTCACCACTGCGCTGACCAGTTCCAGCAGCGCTTGCGGCGTGTCCAGCAAATGGTCGGCATTCCAGTGCTGCGGTTCGATGGGGCCGCAGTAGCCCCAGGCGCAGGCGACCGTGCGCATGCCGGCGGCGCGGCCGGCCTGGATGTCGCGCAGGTCGTCGCCCACGTACCAGCAGTCTTCCGGCGCCAGCTCCAGGCGGCGCGCCGCTTCCAGCAGGGGGGCAGGGTGTGGTTTCGGGTGCGCCATGGTGTCGCCCGAGATCACGCAGCCGGCCGCGCCCAGGCCGATCTGGCCCACCAGCGGATCGGTGAAGCGGGCGGCCTTGTTGGTGACCACGCCCCAGGCCAGACCCAGGGCTTGCAGGCCTTCCAGCAGGGCGGGGATGCCGTCGAACAAGCGGCTTTCCACGGCCAGGGCCGCTTCGTAATTGTTCAGGAAGCCGTCTTTCAGGGCTTCGTAGCCGCTTTCGCCCGGTTGGACGCCATACGACGCGCCTATCATGCCGCGTGCGCCTGCCGAGGCCGTGGGGCGCAGGATGTCATACGGGGTCGGCGCCAGGCCGGCGCGCGCGCGCAGCAGGTTGATGGCCGCTGCCAGGTCGGGCGCGGTGTCGGCCAGGGTGCCGTCGAGGTCGAACAGAATGGCGCGCGGGGCTGGCAGATGGTCTGTGATCATGGCGGGCAAAGTGTGTCAAGTAGGAATGAAAAATGGCGGCCGCAGCCGCCTTGTATTGTGCGTGATGGTTACAGCGGCCGGGTGCAGGCCACCAGGTAATTGACGCTGGTATCGCTATTAAGTGAGTAAATCTTGGTCAATGGATTGTAGCCCATGCCGCGCATGCTGTTGACGTCCAGCCCGGCGCTGCGCACGTATTGCGACAGTTCGGCCGGGGTGATGAATTTGTCATAGTCGTGCGTGCCTTTCGGCAACAAACGCAGCAGGTATTCGGCGCCCAGGATGGCGAACAGATACGCTTTCGGGTTGCGGTTCAGGGTGGACAGGAATACGTGGCCGCCCGGTTTCACCAGCGCGGCGCAGGCCTTGACGATGGCGGCGGGATCCGGCACGTGCTCGAGCATTTCCATGCAGGTCACGACGTCGTACTGGCCCGGCTCTTCCTCGGCCATGGCTTCGGCGGCGATCAGCTTGTAGCGCACCTTGGCGCCCGATTCCAGGCTGTGCAGATCGGCAACTTTCAATGCCTTGTCGGACAGGTCGATGCCCGTCACGTCGGCGCCCTTGCGGGCCATCGATTCGGCCAGGATGCCGCCGCCGCAGCCGATGTCGATCACGCGCTTGCCGGCCAGCGGCACTTTCGCGTTGATCCATTCCAGGCGCAGGGGGTTAATTTCGTGCAGGGGACGAAACTCGGAAGTGGGGTCCCACCAGCGGTGGGCCAGCTCACTGAATTTTTGGATTTCAAGAGGGTCGGCGTTCATAGGTCGAATAATAGCGGCAATTTTACAATTGGGCAGCCACGGACGAAAAAAAACCCCGCCGTAGCGGGGTTTTTCATGCTGTTCTTGACTTGCGCGATGACTTGCGGCAAGTCCAGGGGATCAGCTATTACTTGTTGCGGGTACCAACAACTTCGATTTCCACGCGACGGTTTTTCGCACGGCCTTCGGCAGTTTTGTTATCAGCAACAGGTTGTTTCTCGCCTTTGCCTTCGGTGTACACGCGGTTGCTTTCAACGCCTTTGGTGACCAGGTAGGCTTTGACAGCATCAGCACGACGTACCGACAGTTTTTGGTTGTAAGCATCGGTGCCGACCGAATCGGTGTGACCCACAGCGATGATGACTTCCAGGTTGATGCCGCCCAGTTGTGCGGACAGCTCGTCCAGCTTGGCTTTGCCTTCTGGCTTCAGCGTAGCTTTGTCGAAATCGAAGAATGCATCAGCGGCGAAGCTGACTTTTTCCGAGGTAGGAGCAACTACGACTGGCACTGGCACGACAGGTGCTGGTGCTGGAGCAGGTACGACTGGTGCTGGAGGAGCCACGCATTTGCCGTCTTGCAGGGTTTCTGGCTCTACGCACAGTGGCACGTCGCAACCTGGCACTGCGTCAGCAGGTGTCCAGTAGCCGGTACGCCAGCACAGGCCGAATGGGTCACGCACGATTACGCCGCGGGCATCTTGCACGTAAGCGCTTTTTGGGCTTGGTGCTTTGATGTCAGTGGTAACTGGCGCGAATGGTGGGGAGGTTGGGGTTTGGGCCGAAGCCGAGCCAGCAATCACTGCGGATGCAGCGAAAAACAGCGTTACAAATTTATTCATTCTTTTTTCCTTTCGGGGGGTGATATCCGCAGAACAACACTGCGCTACTGGTGCTACGTGCCAAGATTTTATCATGTAGACCATATGCGCTCGTTTCAGATTGCGAAACTAGCAATTAACTTCCCAGTCATTTTGCCACACGCATCAGGGGCACACGACCGTGGTTAAATCAAAGCTTGCCCGATTTTAGACCGTGCGTTGTTTTTGCGCAACGAAAATGCCCATTTGTAACGCGCCTGTAACAATTGATCGCTTTTTTTGCCTCTTTTAAGGGCAGGTATCTTGAACTGATATTGCCATTGTGCATTATCGACAGGTCAACGTGCACGTCCCCGGTGCAAACTGCCAATCTTGTTGGTATGGCCAATTTGTACAGGTAGCTGGGCGCGCATGCTAAAATCGTGCGCTTGACTGTTAAGAGTGTCGAGCAAATGCCCACGGCGGCACTGCATGGCCAGGACATACCCTTGCGGTACCCGTACTGGCTGTGCCGCCAGCCCGCCGATTTGTCTGGCACTCTGCGACATGGAAGCCGGGCCGCGCCAGCAGCGCGCGGCGCGGCGTCCACGACGACAGCCACCCAGGATATGCAGTATTGCGTCATACATTGCGTAACAGATAAGTTAACCACAGCCTGAGATCAGTCGAACCGCCAATGGATCAATTCGCAAAAGAAACAATTCCTATTTCCCTCGAAGAAGAGATGCGCAAGAGCTACCTCGATTACGCCATGAGCGTGATCGTCGGTCGCGCCTTGCCCGATGCGCGCGATGGCTTGAAGCCAGTGCACCGCCGCGTCTTGTTCGCGATGCATGAAATGAATAACGTGTGGAACCGCCCTTACGTCAAGTGCGCCCGCGTGGTCGGCGAAACCATGGGTAAATACCATCCCCACGGCGATGCCTCGATCTACGACACGCTGGTGCGCATGGCGCAAGATTTTTCGCTGCGCTACATGCTCGTCGATGGCCAGGGCAACTTCGGTTCCGTCGACGGCGACGGCGCCGCGGCGATGCGTTACACCGAGTGCCGCCTGGACAAGATCGCCGGCGAACTGCTGGCCGATATCGACAAGGATACCGTCGACTTCCAGCCCAACTACGATGGCAAGGAAAAGGAACCGACGGTCTTGCCGACGCGTATCCCGAACCTGCTGATCAATGGCTCGTCCGGTATCGCCGTCGGCATGGCGACGAACATTCCGCCACACAACATCACCGAGGTCATCGACGGCGCGCTGCACGTGCTGCGCAACCCCGATTGCACGATCGATGAATTGATCGAGCTGATCCCGGCGCCGGACTTCCCGACGGCCGGCATCATCTATGGCGTGTCCGGCGTGCGCGACGGCTACCGCACGGGCCGCGGCCGCGTGGTCATGCGCGCCAAGACCCACTTCGAAGAATACGGCAAGGATGGCGGCCGCATCGCCATCATCGTCGACGAGCTGCCATTCCAGGTCAACAAGAAGTCCTTGCTGGAACGCATCGCTGAAAACGTGCGCGACAAGAAGCTCGACGGCATTTCCGACATCCGCGACGAATCCGACAAGTCGGGCATGCGCGTGGTGATCGAGCTGAAACGGGGCGAAGTGCCGGAAGTGGTGCTGAACAATCTGTACAAGCAGACCCAGTTGCAGGATACCTTCGGCATGAACATGGTGGCCCTGGTCGATGGACAGCCGAAGCTGCTGAACCTCAAGCAGATGCTGCAGTGCTTCCTGTCGCACCGCCGCGAAGTGGTGACGCGCCGTACCGTGTTTGAACTGCGCAAGGCGCGCGAACGCGGCCACGTGCTCGAAGGCCTGGCTGTCGCGCTGGCCAACATCGATGACTTCATCGCCATCATCAAGGCTGCGCCGACGCCGCCGATCGCCAAAGTCGAGCTGATGGCCAAGGCATGGGATTCGTCCGTCGTGCGCGAAATGCTGGCCCGCACGGGCGACGGCACGACGCCAGGCGGCATCGATGCCTACCGTCCCGAAAACCTGCCGAAACACTATGGCATGCAAACGGATGGCCTGTACAAGCTGTCGGACGACCAGGCGCAGGAAATTCTGCAGATGCGCCTGCAGCGCCTGACCGGCCTGGAGCAGGACAAGATCGTCAACGAGTACAAGGACGTGATGGAGCATATCGCCGACTTGCTCGACATCCTGGCCAAGCCTGAACGCGTGACCGTCATCATCACCGATGAAATGACGGCGGCGAAGAACGAATACGGCATTGGCAACAAGGACGCGCGCCGCTCGCAGATCGAGTTGAACGCGACCGACCTGGAAACGGAAGACCTGATCACGCCGCAGGACATGGTCGTGACCCTGTCGCACACCGGCTACATGAAGGCCCAGCCGATCACCGAATACCGCGCGCAGAAGCGCGGTGGCCGCGGCAAGCAGGCCATGGCGACGAAAGAGGAAGACTGGATCGACCAGCTGTTCATCGCCAACACGCACGACTACATCCTGTGCTTCTCGGATCGTGGCCGCATGTACTGGCTGAAGGTGTGGGAAGTGCCGCAAGGCTCGCGCAATTCGCGCGGCAAGCCGATCGTCAACATGTTCCCGCTGCAGGACAACGAAAAGATCACCGTGATCCTGCCGCTGTCGGGCGAGAACCGCACGTTCCCGGAAGACCATTACGTGTTCATGTCGACCAGCCTCGGTACCGTCAAGAAAACGCCGCTGAAGGACTTCAGCAATCCACGCAAGGCCGGCATCATCGCGGTCGACCTGGACGACGGCGATTTCCTGATCGGCGCGGCGCTGACCGACGGCCAGCACGACGTGATGCTGTTCTCCGATTCGGGCAAGGCAGTGCGCTTCGATGAAAACGATGTGCGTCCGATGGGCCGTACGGCGCGCGGCGTGCGCGGCATGAACCTGGAAGAAGGCCAGCACGTGATCGCCCTGCTGGTGGCCG
The DNA here is from genome assembly GCF_021165895.1 of Janthinobacterium sp. PLB04. Lineage (NCBI taxonomy): Bacteria > Pseudomonadati > Pseudomonadota > Betaproteobacteria > Burkholderiales > Oxalobacteraceae > Janthinobacterium > Janthinobacterium sp. PLB04. The sequence continues at coordinate 1,794,753 of NZ_CP088968.1, forward strand.
AGAACGAGCAGCAATCGGTGCTGACGGCAACGGAAAACGGCTACGGCAAGCGTACGCCGATCACCGAGTACACGCGCCATGGCCGTGGCACGAAAGGCATGATCGCCATCCAGACCAGCGAGCGCAACGGTAAAGTGGTTGCCGCGACCCTGGTCGATACCAGCGATGAAATCATGCTGATCACCACCGGTGGCGTATTGATCCGCACCCGCGTGTCGGAAATCCGCGAGATGGGCCGCGCGACGCAGGGCGTGACCCTGATCGCCGTGGAAGACGGCACCAAGCTGTCCGGCCTGCAGCGCGTGGTGGAAACGGATATCGACGAAGTCGAACTGACGACGGAGGCGGGCACGGAGGCCGCGCCGGCGGCGGCCGACCCGGTCGATCCGGTCGATCCGGCCCAGCCGGAGTAAGATGATTGGGGCTCTTTCGGGAGCCCCAATTGCTATTGGCGCGCCAGTTGGGGCGCCAGCCTGCGTGTCCCATTTGTTCCCCGCTTTTATAAAGTCCCGCATGCCATGAGAAAAATCGTTGCCACCTTCTTTGCCGCGTTTTCGCTGGCCTTCCTTGCGACCCTGCCGGCCCTGGCCCAGAGCACGCAAGCCACGCCTTCGCGCCAGGCGGCGCCCAGCCCCGCCATGAAAGTGGCCGTGCGACGCATGCTCGACGCGATGCAGTTCCCGCAACTGACGCGCAATATCTTCGACCAGATGCTGCAATCGGTGCCCGCCATGATCCGCCAGTCGGCGCAGCAGCAAATCAACGGCAACCCGAAGATGGACGAGCAGCGCAAGGCGCGCGCGCTGGCCAGCGCCGAAGAGGAAATTCCCCTGGCCATCGCCACTCTGACGCAGGTGCTGGCCGACCCGACCCTGATCGATGAACTGGGCGATGAAATGGTGCCCCTGTACGCGCGCTTTTACACGGTGCCGGAAGTCGAGCAGCTGGCGGCCTTCTACAAGACGCCGCTGGGCCGCAAGATGCTGGCTACCATGCCGCAACTGTCCGCCGAATCGATGGCCATCAGCCAGCGCGTGCTGATCCCCCGCGTGAACGCCGTGCTTGACCAGGTCATGCGGGTGGCCACGCAGTCGCCCCAATAATTTCATTTTACTAAGGACCGTATCGTGACCCATATCTACAACTTCTCCGCCGGCCCCGCCGTCCTGCCCAAGGAAGTGCTGGCGCAAGCGGCCGCCGAGATGCAGGACTGGCATGGCAGTGGCATGTCGGTGATGGAAATGAGCCACCGTGGTCCCGAATTCATTTCCATCTACAAGCAGGCCGTGGCCGACCTGCGCGAGCTGCTGGCCGTGCCCGCGAACTACAAAATCCTGTTCCTGCAGGGCGGTGGACTGGGCGAGAACGCCATCATCCCGATGAACCTGGCGGGCCTGGCCGCGCAGCAGCCGGCCACTGTGGACTTCGTGCACACGGGTTCGTGGTCGGGCAAGTCGATCCAGGAAGCGGCCAAGTATGCGAACGTCAACGTGGCCGCGTCGTCCAAGGCTGCCCGTTTCACGGGCGTGCCACCAGTCTCCGAATGGAAGCTGACGCCAGGCGCCGCCTACCTGCATATCTGCACCAATGAAACCATCGACGGTGTGGAATTCCAGCAGGCGCCAGACGTGCCGGCAGGGACCACCATCGTGGCAGACATGTCCTCGCACATTCTGTCGCGCGTGATCGACGTGTCGCAATATGGCGTCATCTTCGGCGGCGCGCAGAAAAATATCGGCCCGGCCGGCCTGACCCTGGTCATCGTGCGCGAAGACTTGCTGGGCAAGGCCTTGCCGATCTGCCCGTCGGCCTTCGACTGGACCATCGTTGCCGAACATGAGTCGATGTACAACACGCCGCCCACCTACGGCATCTATATCGCCGGCCTGGTTTTCCAGTGGCTCAAACGCCAGGGTGGCGTTGCAGCCATGGAACAGCGTAATATTGAGAAAGCGGCGCTGCTGTACGCGGCGCTCGATGCGGACGACTTCTACCAGAACCGGGTCGATCCCGCATACCGCTCGCGCATGACCATCCCGTTCTATCTGCGCGACGAAAGTCTGAACGATGCATTCCTGGCCGGCGCCAAGCAGCGCGGCCTGCTGCAACTGAAGGGCCACAAGTCCGTCGGCGGCATGCGTGCATCGATCTATAACGCGATGCCGATCGAGGGCGTGCAAGCCTTAGTGAATTATCTGAACGAGTTTGCCGGACGCTGAGTCGCCTAGACGACCGCGCCGGCCCGCCGCCGGCGCAGGCCGCGCGGCCATGATTGAAGTACAGCTGACGAAACAAACCACCATGACCGATAAATTGAAACCGCTGCGCGAACAGATCGATGCGATCGACGCGCAAATCCTCGAGCTGCTGAACCGCCGCGCGCAAATCGCCCAGCAAGTGGGCCATGTGAAGGCCGAGACGCAGGCGCCCGTGTTCCGTCCCGAGCGCGAGGCGCAGGTGCTGCGCGGCGTGGCAGAGCGCAATCCCGGCCCCATGGGCGACCGCGAAGTACAGACCATCTTCCGCGAAATCATGTCGTCCTGCCGCTCGCTGGAAAAGCGGGTCACCGTGGCGTATCTGGGCCCGGCCGGCACCTTCAGCGAACAGGCCGTGTATCAGCAGTTCGGCAGCGCCGTGGAAGGCTTGCCGTGCGCATCCATCGATGAAGTGTTCCGTTCCGCCGAAGCGGGAACGGCGGACTTCGGCGTGGTGCCGATCGAGAATTCCTCGGAGGGCGCCGTCAACCGCACGCTCGACATGATGCTGCAGACGAGCCTCATCATCAGCGGCGAGGTGGCGATCGCCGTGCACCACAGCCTGATGACGAAGAGCGGCAACATGGACGGCGTCACGTCCATCTGCGCCCATTCGCAGGCGCTGGCGCAGTGCCAGGTGTGGCTGAACCAGAATTATCCGCACGTCGCGCGCCACGCCGTGGCATCGAACGCCGAAGCGGCCCGCATGGCCGGCGAAGATGGCACGGTGGCCGCGATTGCCAGCGAACTGGCGGGCGCGCAGTACAAGCTGGGCGTGGTCAAGGGCCACATCCAGGACGATCCGCACAACCGCACGCGCTTTGCCGTCGTGGGCACCCTGCAGACGGCGCCGTCGGGCAAGGACCAGACGTCGCTGGTGCTGGCCGTGCCGAACAAGGCGGGCGCCGTGTACCAGTTGCTGGCGCCCCTGGCGAAACACGGCGTGTCGATGACGCGCTTCGAGTCGCGCCCGGCGCGCATGGGCAGCTGGGAGTATTATTTCTATGTCGATGTGGAAGGCCACGTGCACGACGCGGCCGTCGCCCAGGCGCTGGCCGAGCTGCAAAGCAATGCGGCGTTTTTCAAGGTGCTGGGGTCATATCCGGTCAGTCTGTGAAACTGTAGCTATTCTTACAATCACCCACTTTTTTAAAGAACACCATGTCTAAAAATATCGGTCCAGAATACGTCCGCGCCATCGCCCCTTACCAGAGCGGCAAACCGATCGCGGAAGTCGCGCGCGAATTCGGCCTCGACGAGGCAGCCATCGTCAAGCTGGCGTCGAATGAAAACCCGTACGGCATGCCGGAATCGGCCAAGCAGGCGATGATCGCCGCCATCGATGACCTGGGCCGCTATCCGGACGCCAACGGCTTTGACTTGAAAGCCGTGCTGTCGAAGCGCTATGACGTGCCGGCCGACTGGATCACCCTGGGCAATGGCAGCAACGACATCCTGGAAATCGCCGCGCACGCCTTCGTGCAGCATGGCGAATCCGTCGTGTACTCGCAGTATTCGTTCGCCGTGTACGCGCTGGCCACGCAAGGCCTGGGCGCGCGCCATATCGTCGTCCCGGCGCAAGCCTACGGCCACGACCTGGACGCCATGGCGGCGGCGATTGCCGACGACACGCGTCTGGTTTTCATCGCCAACCCGAATAACCCGACCGGCACCTTCCTGACGGCGGCGCAGCTCGAGGCCTTCCTGCAGAAAGTGCCGGCGCATGTGGTCGTCGTGCTGGACGAAGCCTACAACGAATTCCTGTCGGCCGACGACCAGTACGAGTCGACGGCGTGGGTGCGCCAGTATCCGAACCTGGTGGTCTCGCGCACCCTGTCGAAGGCCTACGGCCTGGCCGGCCTGCGCATCGGCTTCGCCATCGCCCAGCCTGTGCTGACGGACCTGATGAACCGCATCCGCCAGCCGTTCAACGTCAACTCGCTGGCGCAGGCGGCTGCGATTGCCGCCCTGAACGACAAGGCCTTCCTCGAGCAAAGCGCGCGCAACAACGCGGCCGGCTACCAGCAGTTCACGGAAGCGTTTACGCAACTGGGCCTGGAATACGTGCCGTCGCACGGCAATTTCGTGCTGGTCAAGGTGGGCGACGACGATGGCGCCGGCGCGCGCGTGAACCTGGCGCTGCTCAAGCAGGGCGTGATCGTGCGTCCCGTGGGCAGCTATGGCTTGCCGCAATGGCTGCGCATTTCCATCGGCCTGCCGCAGGAAAACGCCATCTTCATCGCCGCGCTGACGAAAGCGCTGGCCTGACGATATGACGACGCCTGCACTGAACAAGGTAGTCATCTTTGGCGTAGGCCTGATCGGCGGTTCGTTCGCGCGCGCCCTGAAACATGCGGGCGTGGCGGCCACCGTGGTCGGCATGGGTCGCTCGCAGGCGTCGATGGTGCGCGCGCTCGAACTGGGCATCATCGATGAAATCGGCGGCGACATGGCGCAAGCCTTGCATGGCGCCGATCTGGTGCTGTTGGCCGCGCCCGTGGCGCAAACGGGCGCCATCCTGGCAGCCATCGCGCCGCACCTGCAGCCGGGCACCATCGTCACCGATGCGGGCAGCACGAAGAGCGACGTGGTGGCGGCCGCGCGCGCGGCGCTGGGTGGAAAAGTCGGGCAATTCGTGCCCGGCCACCCGATCGCGGGGCGCGAGACGAATGGCCCCGACGCCGCCATCATCGATCTGTATCAGGGCAAGAAAGTGGTGCTCACGCCGCTGGCGGAAAACGCTGCGGCTGACGTGGCGCGCGTGGCGGCCGCGTGGCGCGCCTGCGGCGCCATCCTGCACACTTTGAGCCCCGAAGAACATGACAAGGTGTTTGCCGCCGTCAGCCATCTGCCGCATCTGCTGGCCTTTGCGCTGGTCGACGACATCGCCAACAAACCGCACGCGGGCCTGCTGTTCCAATACGCGGCCAGCGGCTTTCGCGACTTTACGCGCATCGCTGGCTCATCGCCGGAAATGTGGCGCGACATCAGTCTGGCCAACCAGCCGGCGCTGCTGCACGAACTGGACGCCTACCTGGCGCAGTTGACGACCTTGCGCGCCCATCTGGCCGCGAATGACGGCGCCGCCATCGAAGGCGTGTATGCGAACGCCCAGCACGCGCGGCAGCAATGGATCGAGGCGATTGAAACGGCGGAAGTGCCAGCCTTGCCCTCACGATAAATACTCAAGGATTCCAGCATGACCCAGACCAAGCACTACCCCCACCATATCGATTTGAAGCCGGTGATGCATGCCGAAGGCACGGTGCGCTTGCCCGGCTCGAAAAGCATTTCCAATCGCGTGCTGCTGCTGGCCGCGCTGGCCAAGGGCACGACGAAGATCGTCGACCTGCTCGCCTCCGACGACACCTTCGTCATGCTGACGGCATTGACGTCGCTGGGCGTGAAATGGACGCAGGACGAGCTGACGGGCGATCCGGCCACGGCGCATCAGATCCACCACGTGGAAGGCTGCGGCGGCGTGTTCCCGCACCACGAGGCGGACCTGTTCATGGGGAACGCCGGCACGGCGATCCGCCCGCTGACGGCGGCGCTGGCCGTGATCGGCGGCGACTATACCCTGCATGGCGTATCGCGCATGCACGAGCGCCCCATCGGCGACCTGGTCGACGCGCTGAACGCCGTCGGCACGCAGATCGAATACACGGGCGAGCAGGGCTTCCCGCCGCTGCGCATCCGCCGCGGCCACATCCACGCGCAGCGCATCGCCGTGCGCGGCAACGTGTCGAGCCAGTTTTTGACGGCCTTGCTGATGGTGGCGCCGCTGATGGCGCGCGACCATGCTGTCACCATCGATGTGACGGGCGAGCTGATTTCGAAGCCGTACATCGAGATCACGCTGAACCTGATGCGCCGTTTCGGTGTGACGGTCGAGCATGACGGCTGGCAGTCGTTCACCGTGCAGCCGGGCCAGCAATATCAAAGCCCGGGCACCATCCACGTGGAAGGCGATGCGTCGTCGGCCTCGTATTTCCTGGCGGCCGGCGCCATCGGCGGCGGTCCCGTGCGCGTGGAAGGCGTGGGGCGCGACAGCATCCAGGGCGACGTGCGCTTCGTCGAAGCCTTGCAGCAGATGGGCGCGACCATCACCATGGGCGAGAACTGGATCGAAGCCCGTTCCAACGGCGTATTGAAAGCCGTCGACATGGATTTCAACCATATTCCCGACGCGGCCATGACGATCGCCGTGGCCGCCCTGTACGCGGACGGCACCAGCACTTTGCGCAATATCGCCAGCTGGAGGGTGAAGGAAACGGACCGCCTGGCCGCCATGGCGACGGAATTGCGCAAGCTGGGCGCGGAAGTGGAAGAGGGCGCCGATTACCTGCGCGTGACGCCGCCGGCCGAGATTCTTGCCGCCACCATCGACACGTATGACGACCACCGCATGGCCATGTGCTTCTCGCTCGCCTCGCTGGATGGCGCCGCGCGCCGCGGCAATGAGATGCGCATCAACGACCCGAAATGCGTGGCCAAGACCTTCCCCGAGTATTTCGCCGCGTTTGCGGGGATTGCAAAAGACACCCTGATTTAATTGATTGCTCATACTATGCCGACCTCCCACATCCCAGTCATCGCCATCGACGGCCCCACCGCTTCCGGCAAGGGCACGGTGGCGCACCGCGTGGCCGACAAGCTGGGCTTTCATTACCTGGACTCGGGCGCGCTGTACCGCCTGACGGCCTTGAGCGCGCTGCGCCGCGGCACTGACTTGCGCGACGAGCACGCGCTGGCCAAGCTGGCCGAACACTTGCCCTGCCATTTTGCGGGTGGCGAGATCCTGCTGGCGCATGAAAACGTCACCGAGCAGATCCGTGCCGAAGAGGTGGGCAATACGGCGTCGAAGATTGCCGTATTGCCAACGGTGCGCCATGCCCTCGTGGGCTTGCAGCTGGGCTTTCGCAAGACGCCGGGCCTGGTGGCCGACGGGCGCGACATGGGCACGGTGATCTTCCCGCATGCGCAATTGAAGGTCTTCCTGACGGCCAGCGTCGAGGCGCGCGCGCAACGGCGCTACAAGCAATTGATAGACAAGGGTTTTTCTGCTAATATGGAAGACCTTCTGATGGATTTGCAGGCGCGGGACGAACGTGATACTCACCGTGCGATTGCGCCGCTGGTCCCCGCGGAAGGGGCGCATGTCCTCGATACCTCGGCCATGACAGCGGATGAAGCTGTTGAAACCGTGTTGAAATGGTATGCCGCAGTTGCAAAATAAGCAGCAAAATAGCGTGTATTGATGTGTAGTGCATGCTATGTGGTGCCCGTTGACGGCTCCTGGCCTGTCCGGGTGTGTCAAAAACCTAACCCAGTTTAAGTCGCATTGTGCGATCTCTGCTGGATAACCTGTGTGAACCCTATGTCTACTGTTACAACTAACGAATCTACCGGTATGGAAAGTTTTGCTGCGCTCTTCGAGGAATCGTTGTCGCGTCAAGATATGCGCTCCGGCGAAGTTATTTCCGCTGAAGTCGTGCGCCTCGACCACAATTTCGTGATCGTGAACGCTGGCCTCAAATCCGAAGCATTCATCCCTGTCGAAGAATTCAAGAACGACCACGGCGAACTGGAAGTCAAAGTTGGTGACTTCGTTTCCGTGGCGATCGAATCGCTGGAAAACGGTTTCGGCGATACCATCCTGTCGCGCGATAAAGCCAAGCGTCTGGCTTCGTGGCTGGCTCTGGAAAAAGCGATGGAATCGGGCGAAATCGTCGTCGGTACCGTCAATGGTAAAGTCAAAGGCGGTCTGACCGTGTTGACCAACGGCATCCGCGCATTCCTGCCGGGCTCGCTGGTTGATACCCGTCCTGTCAAAGACACCACCCCATTCGAAGGCAAAACCCTCGAATTCAAAGTGATCAAGCTGGATCGCAAGCGTAACAACGTGGTTCTGTCCCGCCGCGCCGTCATCGAAGCTTCGATGGGCGAAGAGCGTCAGAAACTGATGGAAACGCTGAAAGAAGGCACGGTCGTGACCGGCGTCGTCAAAAATATCACCGACTACGGCGCGTTCGTGGATCTGGGCGGTATCGATGGCCTGCTGCACATCACCGACCTGGCATGGCGCCGTGTACGTCACCCGTCGGAAGTTCTGACGGTTGGCCAGGAAATCACCGCCAAAGTCCTGAAATACGATCAAGAGAAAAACCGTGTTTCGCTGGGCGTGAAACAACTGGGCGACGATCCTTGGACCGGTCTGTCCCGTCGTTACCCACAAAGCACCCGTCTGTTCGGTAAAGTAACGAACCTGACCGACTACGGCGCGTTCGTTGAAGTGGAACAAGGTATCGAAGGTCTGGTACACGTTTCCGAAATGGACTGGACGAACAAAAACGTTGCTCCTAACAAAGTTGTCCAACTGGGCGACGAAGTAGAAGTGATGGTTCTGGAAATCGACGAAGAGCGTCGTCGTATTTCGCTGGGCATGAAACAGTGCAAAGCCAATCCATGGGACGACTTCGGTGTTACCCATAAGAAAGGTGACAAAGTCCGCGGCGCGATCAAATCGATCACCGACTTCGGCGTGTTCATCGGCCTGGCCGGCAACATCGACGGTCTGGTGCACCTGTCCGACCTGTCCTGGACCGAAACCGGCGAAGAAGCCGTGCGTCGCTTCAAGAAAGGTGACGAACTGGAAGCCATCGTTCTGGCCATCGACGTTGAGCGCGAGCGCGTTTCCCTGGGCGTCAAGCAACTGGAAGGTGACCCATTCAACAACTTCGCAGCCATGAACGACAAAGGCTCGCTGGTAACCGGTACCGTTAAATCGGTTGAGCCTAAAGGCGCCGTGATCCAACTGTCCGAAGAAGTTGAAGGCTACCTGCGCGCTTCCGAAATCTCGCGCGACCGCGTTGAAGATGCTGGTACGCACCTGAAAGTCGGCGACACCGTCGAAGCAATGGTGTTGAACATCGACCGCAAAGCCCGTGGTATCCAACTGTCGATCAAAGCGAAAGACAATGTTGAAACCCAGGAAGCCATGCAGAAGATGGCAGCTACCGACAACAACGCAGCTTCGGGCACCACCAGCCTGGGCGCCTTGTTGAAAGCTAAGTTCGATAACAAGAACTAAGACTGCGGATACGGCAGATGACAAAGTCCGAGCTGATCAACCGCCTCGCTGAGCGTTATTCTCAGCTGGTGGCGAAAGATGCGGAGTATGCCGTCAAGACCATTCTCGATGCGATGACCAACGCCCTGGCGACTGGTCAGCGTATCGAGATCCGCGGTTTTGGCAGTTTTGCCCTGAACAGCAGGCCCCCGCGCATCGGCCGCAACCCGAAGTCCGGCGACAAGGTGATGGTTCCCGAAAAACGGGTACCCCACTTCAAGCCGGGCAAACAGTTGCGCGAGCGGGTGGACGCGATGGTCGGGCAACCGATTATCGAGGATTAATCGTCTGCTGGAAGGCGACATAGAAAGCGGCGTCCTTGGATGCCGCTTTTTTTTGTTAATATGCTGAGAATGCCTGACATCAGCTACTGCGCGTCACGCTTTGCGGCCTGCGATGCTCACCGTACTTCAGTACGGTTGCGCTTCTCGGACCAAAGGGGGCGCCGAGCCTCGCTGACGCTCGCTACGGTTTGATCAGCGCTCTACGTTTGTGTCATATGGCACGGGCATTTTTTTTGTTCACTCTGGACCTATCGATGAAAATCATCTCCACCATCGTTGGCTGTGTTCTTTTCGTCCTGTTCTTCAGTTTTGCGCTGAAGAATGCGCAGGTTGTCGACTTGCATGTATTCCTCAATTATGAAATTCGCGGCCCCCTGGTCTTGATGCTGCTGGGCTTTTTTGTCGCTGGCGCCAGCCTGGGCGTACTGGCCCTGACGCCGACCGTGTTCCGTCACCGCCGCGAAGCGACCAAGCAAAAAACCACCATTGCCGCGCTGCAGACCGTTGGCGTGGCCAGCAATGTCCAGCCGCAACCGGACAGCGTGAGCGCGCAGTAAGCGGCGCCGTCGCTCCTATCTCTCTTACTCGAATAAAAACAATCGCATGGATTTTGAACTCTGGTGGCTCTTGGGTATCCCGGTGTTTTTCGCGCTGGGCTGGATTGCCGCGCGTGTGGACATTCATCAACTGGTGTCCGAATCGCGCAGCCTGCCGCGCAATTACTTCAAGGGCTTGAATTTCCTGCTCAATGAACAGCATGACAAGGCCATCGATGCCTTCATCGAAGTCGTCAAGCTGGACCCGGAATCGGCCGATATGCACTTTGCGCTGGGCAATCTGTTCCGCCGCCGCGGCGAAACGGAGCGCGCCATCCGCGTGCACCAGAATTTGCTGGCGCGCCCGGACCTGCCGCTGGAACAGCAGGGCCATGCCGCCTATGAGCTGGGCATGGATTACCTGAAGGCAGGCTTGCTGGACCGCGCCGAAGAAACCTTCAACAGCCTGGTCGACACGCAATATGCGGCCCAGGCGCGCCGCGCGCTGCTGGAAATCTACCAGCGCGAAAAGGAATGGCCACGCGCCATCGAAGCGGCCGTGGGCTTGCAGGAATCGGGCGCCGGCGCGCGCCAGAAGGAAATCGCCCAGTTCTATTGCGAACTGGCGCATGACGCCCTCGTGCACATGAAGCCGGACGACGCCATGCCGCTGCTGGAAAAAGCCTTGCAGACGGACCGCAAGAGCGTGCGTGCCACCATCCTGACGGGCGACGTGCTGCTGGCGCGCGGCGACGTGGAAGGCGCGCTGACCACCTGGCGCCGCGTGGAGCAGCAAAGCGTGCCGCACGTAGCCCTGGTGGCGCAGCGCCTGATGGACGGGTATACCAAGGTCGGCCGTGCGCAGGAAGGCGTCAACTTGCTGCGCTCCTATCTGGAAGAGGCGTCGTCGATCGACCTGATCGAAGTCGTCTTCAAGGCCGTCATCGAGCTCGACGGCGTGGAAGCGGCGAAGCAGCTGGTCAGCGCCGAGCTGCGCCGCACGCCGACCCTGCTGGGCCTGGATAAACTGCTGGAAGCGCGCATGATGGATGCGCCGGCCGCCATCTGGTCCGAGCTGTCGATGGTGAAAAACCTCGTGCACGGCTACACGCAGAAGCTGGCCCGCTACCAGTGCAGCCACTGCGGCTTCAAGGCGCGCCAGTTCTACTGGCACTGCCCTGGCTGCAACAAGTGGGAGACTTACCCACCACGCCGCACAGAAGAACTCAATGTCATGAACTGATTCGTACACGTCACCTTGCCCTGAGCAATGTGGCGTGTACTTCTATGTAAGACCTGCTTTTTATCCATACGGTACATCCATGAAAATCACCATTATCGGCACCGGCTATGTTGGCCTCGTGACCGGCGCCTGCCTGGCGGAGCTGGGCAACGACGTCTTTTGCCTCGACCTGGACGCACAGAAGGTCGCTTTGCTCAACAGCGGCGGCATCCCCATCCATGAACCTGGCCTGGAAGAAGTCGTGGCGCGCAACCGCGCCGCCGGCCGCATGACCTTTTCCACCGACGTCGAGGCTGCTGCCGCGCACGGCGTGATGCAATTCATCGCCGTCGGCACGCCGCCCGATGAAGACGGCTCGGCCGACCTGCAATACGTGCTGGCGGCGGCGCGCGGCATCGGCAAGTACATGACGGACTTCAAGGTCATCGTCGACAAGTCCACCGTGCCCGTTGGCACAGCCGAAAAAGTGCGCGCCGCCATCCAGGGCGAACTCGATGCACGCGGCGTGGCCGCCACGTTCTCGGTGGCGTCGAACCCGGAATTCCTCAAGGAAGGCGCTGCCGTCGAAGATTTCATGCGCCCCGACCGCATCGTCATCGGTGTCGATGCGACGCCAGACGGCGAGCGCGCGCGCGAATTGCTGAAAAGCCTGTATGCGCCGTTCAACCGCAACCACGAGCGCACCTACTGGATGGATGTGCGCTCGGCCGAATTCACGAAGTATGCGGCCAATGCCATGCTGGCCACGCGCATCTCGTTCATGAATGAATTGGCGAACCTGGCCGACAAGGTGGGCGTCGACATCGAGGCCGTGCGCCACGGCATCGGTTCCGATCCGCGCATCGGCCACAGCTTCCTGTACGCCGGCTGCGGCTATGGCGGTTCCTGTTTCCCGAAAGACGTGCAGGCGCTCGAGCGCACGGCGCGCGGCCACGGCCAGGAACTGCTGATCCTGCGTGCCGTCGAAGCCGTCAATGACCAGCAGAAGCAGGTGCTGGGCCGCAAAGTGGTCACTCGCTTCGGCAGCGACCTGACGGGCCGGCATTTCGCCGTGTGGGGCCTGGCCTTCAAGCCGAATACGGACGACATGCGCGAAGCGTCGGCCCGTGTCCTGCTGGCGGACTTGCTGGCACGCGGCGCCACCGTGGCCGTGTATGACCCCGTCGCCATGGCCGAGGCGCGCCGCGTGCTGCAACTGGACTTGACGCCGGAGCAACTGGCCAAGGTGCGCTTTGCCGACAGTCCGAAGGATGCGCTGCAGGACGCCGATGCGCTGGTCATCGTGACCGAATGGAAAGCCTTCCGCAGTCCTGATTTCGAGCAGATCAAGGCGCGCCTGAAGCAGGCCGTGATCTTTGACGGGCGTAACCTGTTCGAGCCGGCCGTCATGGCCGAGAATGGCATCGAATACCACGGGATCGGTCGCTCGATCCTGACGCGCGCATGAGCGCCCAAGAGGTGGTCGCCTTGACGGCGCCGGCCGCATTGGCCCAGGTACGCCTGCTGGTGGTGGGCGATGTGATGCTGGACCGCTACTGGTTCGGCGATGTCAGCCGCATCTCGCCGGAAGCGCCCGTGCCCATCGTGCGCATCGAGAAGCGCGAAGAGCGCCTGGGCGGGGCGGCCAACGTGGCGCGCAACGCGGCCGCGCTGGGCGCGAAGACGAGCTTGCTGGGCGTGGTGGGCGACGACGAGGCCGGCAGCCAGGTCGAGCGCCTGCTCGAAGGCGGCGGCATCCACAGTTATCTGCAGCGCGATGCGGCCATTTCCACCATCATCAAGCTGCGCGTGATCGGCCGGCAGCAGCAGATGCTGCGCATCGACTTCGAAGATGCGCCCAGCGATACGGTGCTGCGCGACAAGCTGGCGCAGTTTAATGCCCTCTTGCCGCACTACGATGTGGTGGTCCTGTCCGATTACGCCAAAGGCAGCCTGGTGAACGTGGCCGAGATGATCAAGGCGGCGAGAAAGGCCGGCAAGATCGTCATGGTCGACCCGAAAGGCGATGATTTCAGCCGCTATTCGGGTGCGTCAGTACTCACTCCGAACAAGTCTGAACTGCGCCGCGTGATCGGCAGCTGGAACACGGAAGAGCAACTCACGGAGCGCGCGCAGCAGATGCGCGCGCAACTGGGCCTGGACGCCTTGCTGCTGACGCGCTCGGAAGAGGGCATGAGCCTGTACACGGCCGATGAGGTGGTGCACATGCCCACCGATGCGCGCGAAGTGTTCGATGTCTCGGGCGCCGGCGACACGGTGATCGCCACCATGGCGGCCATGCTGGGCGCCGGCATGAGCCTGGGCGACGCCGTGCGCACGGCCAACCGCGCCGGCGGCATCGTCGTCGGCAAGCTGGGCACGGCCACCGTCACCCGAGAAGAGCTGTTCCCGCAGTAAATATGCTGTATCACCTGCGCCGGTCTGTTTGATCTGGCGCAGGTTTCCCCACCGTTTCGCTGTCCCGTCTTGTCAACCGTATCACGCCACAGCCGTTAAAGCCGTTAAGGCGCTGTTCCTCCTTTGCGTTCGAGTCATCTTGAAACCACATTACGGAGAGATACCCATGTTCAAAAAAATACTGCTGGCCATCGCCACACTGATCGCGACGATGGGCTTTGCCTTTGCCCAGGTCGATGTCAACAAGGCGGATCAGGCGGCACTCGACAGCGTCAAGGGCATCGGCCCCGTCACGTCGAAAGCCATCATCGATGAACGCGCCAAGGGCGGCGCCTTCAAGGATTGGGCTGATTTCGAAACACGCGTGAAGGGCATCGGCCCGAAAAGTTCCGTGAAGCTGTCGGAAGCGGGCTTGCAGGTGAATGGCCAGGCCAAGTCCGGCGCGCCAGCGGCACCGGCTCCGGCGGCGAAAGCTGCCCCGGCAAAAAAGGACGCTGCTGTGAAGGAAGTTGCAGCGAAAGAAGCCGCACCGAAGCCCGCTGCTGCGACAGACACCGCTGCGGCGCCAGCCAAGACAGCTGCTGAAACGAGGAAGGAAGCTGCTGCTGCCAAGAAAGAAGCCAAGGCCGCCGCCGCTGCCGCGAAAAAAGAAGCCGCCGCCGCCAAGGCAGTGCCTGCAGCAGCCGTTGCTCCTGCTGCCGCGGCGGCCGATGCCGCCCCCGTGAAAACGGCTGCCGAAACGAAGAAGGAAGCCGCTGCCGCGAAGAAAGCGGCAACGGCCGCCAAGAAAGAAGCCAAGGCTGCGGAAGCGGCTGCGAAGAAGGAAGCCAAACTGGCTGCTGCCGACGCGAAGAAGGCCGAAGCCGAGAAAAAGTAAGCGTGTCGTTGTGAAGCGTGTTGCGTGGTGGTGCCGCGCAGCACGAGAAGAAAACCCCGCGTGGTACCGGCCGCGCGGGGTTTTTTTTATTCCGCAGCCTGGACTTCCGGCTTGCCAGTGCGCCGGAATGGCGCAGCCAGTTGCCCCGCCAGCGTCTGCGGCATGGCGGCCTCGATGCCGCAGGCGGCCGGCCAGGCGCGCGGCAAGTGATATGTGCCGAACAGCCGGTCCAGCACGGGTAAGGTAGAGGCGTAGTTGCGGTTGATGTGCTCGAATTTGCTGTGATGCCAGTGGTGGAAGGCGGGCGTGGCCACCAGCCATTCCAGCGGGCCGAAGCGCCAGCGCAGGTTGGCGTGGATGAAGAAGCCCCAGACGGTGCCGATCAGCAACAGCAGCACGGGGGCGGCGCTGCCTGCCGCACTTGGGCCGGCCAGGCCCAGCAGATACAGGGGTGTCAGGCCGAACAGGCGCGTGACGACCATGTCGACTGGATGGGTGCGCGTATTGGCGAGGAAATACAGCTGTTCCGTGCTGTGGTGCACGGCATGGTAGCGCCACAGCCATGGAATTTCATGGCTGAGCCGATGGCCCCAGTAAGTGCCGACTTCGCCGATCAGCAAGCCCAGCAGTATCTTGCCCCACAGGGGCAGGGCAGACAGGGCGGCGGGGATGGCATCCGGCAGCAAGCGCTGGCCAGCGACGGCGATCAGGGCCAGCGGCGCGGCCAGCAAGGCGGCCGGCAGCAGACTGCTGATGAAATAAAAGCCCAGGTCGCTGAACAGTTCCGTGCGGGCACGCCCCGCGTGACGTTCGCCAAAGAAGCGCTCGAGCGGCACGAAAATCACGGCCAGGAGCACCAGCCACAGGATCAGGCGCAGCACATCGATGGCGATGCCGGGCAGGTGGGTTTGCAAGGTGTGCAGCAGGCTCATTTCATTCCATCAGGTAAGAACAAAAAAAATCCGGACAAAGCTGGGCTGGTCCGGATTCTGTTATGCGCGCTGGCGGCTCAGACTGCAACAACAGCCTTGCGGCGGCGCGCCATGAAGCCCAGCAAGCCCAGTCCACCGATCAGCATGCCCCAGGTCGATGGTTCCGGCACGGCCGACACCAGCGATACGCCATCGAGCAGCATGAACGGTGGCGCGCCCGTCGGGCTGCCCTTGGCCATGAACGACAGCAATTCGCTGCTGTTCGTGGCCGTGAAGGTCATGCTGGCCTGGTGCCAGCCCGTGAAGCCCTGGCTGACATTGGCCAGCGATGCCGTCTGCTGCTTGCTGCTGCCCAGCGCAACGTCCCAGTAATTGACGAGGTTATCGCCGCGGAAGCCCACTTGCTGGCCCGCGCCATACGAAAAACTCAGGGTGTAGGCATGGCCGGCCACCAGGCCGCTGACCAGCTGCGTGACGGGACCAGGGAAATAATCCCAGTCGGCAGCCAGCACATTGCCGCCCGTGGGGCTGACACCCAGGCCGTTTTTCGGTCCCGCGCCGCTATACGAATTCGGGCCCCACAAGGCCAGCGCCGTCGCGGCGTTGGTGTCGTCGATGTTGTTACCATTCAAGACAAAGTTATAGCCCTTGCTGGACCAGTCGCTCAGGTAGGTGCGGTCCGCGCGGGCGTAGCTGCCTTCGTTCAGCTGTTTCGAGGTGCCGTTGCTGGTCAGTTCGAAATCGCCATTCTTGACCAGGTTGGTTGTGGCGGCCTGGGCAGCAGTGACGCACAGGGAAGCGGCGGCCAGCGCCAGCAAGATAGATGTTTTACGCATGATAAAGCTCCAAAAGTGACAGGGTAGTGTTGCAGTCTGTCGGCGAGCTTTTGGCCAACGTTGGATTCAATCGCGGAAGGGCGAGAAAGGTATTGCGGACACAGCGGTGGTGTCTCGTTGAAGCGATTATAGCAGCGTTTGGCAAAACGGCATCTAACATGTTTAGAAAACAACAAATATTTTTAGATGGTAATCTTGCCAGGGTTAAAGTTTTTGCATGCCATGCGCGGCTACAGCTGCGACTCGATCGGCAGCCAGCGCATCACGTACACCAGCATGCGGCGCCAGATGCCTGCTTCCGGCTCGTGCGTCCACACCTTGGCTGGCTCTTCTGTGGCGTCGGACCAGCGCAGGGCGCCGTTGTCGAGGAGCAAACGATAGCTGGTGTCGCTAGCCGTCGAGTGCAGGAACAGCGTGCGCATGTCGGCCGCCAGTGCGGCGTCGTTGAACAGCACGCCCATCTCCGTATTCAGCTGGGCCGAGCGGGGATCGAGGTTGAAGGAGCCGACGAAGCCCCTCTGGCCGTCGACCACCACGGCCTTGGTATGCAGGCTGGCGCGGCTCGAACCCATCAGGCTGATGCGCTTGCGGTGCAGGGTCTTCAATTCATACAGCTCGATGCCGCCGCCCAGCAGCGCCTGCCGGTAGCGCGCATAGCCCGCATGCACGAGGGCCACGTCGGTGGCCGCCAGCGAGTTGGTCAGTACCTGGACCTTGACGCCGGCCGCGACTTTTTCGGCCAGGGTCTGCGTCAGCGCCGTGCCGGGCACAAAATAAGGCGAGGTCAGCAGCGCTTCTTCGCGCGCGTCCGTCAACAGGGGCAGCAAACTGTGCATGAGCCAGTGCTCGCTGCGTTGCAAACTGGCCACGGGCGCGGCTTTTTCCGGCGGGTCCGACAGCACTTGCACTTGCCCGCTCCAGTGCAGGCGTATCCGGCCGTCGAGGTGGGCTTGCAGCTGGCCCGTATCCGTCAGCTGCCGCAGGTAGGGCGAGGCGCCCAGTTCGCCCGTGAGCGCGTCGAGGCGGGCACGCACGGCGGGCAACTGCGGCAATTCCGGCGCGCCCGCGTCCTTGCCAGCGTGCAAGGCGCTGATGGGGATGACGGCGCGGCTGTTCCAGAAGCGGTCGAAGATATCGCTCGTCTGCTGCACGGCGGGGCCCACCAGCAGCAAGTCAGCATCCTGGAAATTGACTTGCTCGGCGGCATCAAAGTATTCATCGCCGATATTGCGCCCGCCGACGAGGGCCACCCTGCCATCGACGATCCATGCCTTGTTGTGCATGCGCCGGTTCAGGCTGACGGCGCGCAAGGCCATTTCCACGGCGCGCAACCAGATGCCGTCGCGGTTGCGGCTCGGATTGAAGATGCGCACGTCGATCAGCGGGTGGCTGTCGAGCGCGAGGATGGCGGCGTCCTGGCCGCGCGCGTTGATATCGTCGAGCAACACGCGCACGCGCACGCCGCGGTCGGCCGCGCGCAGCAGTTCGCGCACCAGCAACCGTCCCGTGACGTCGTTATGCCAGATGTAGTACTGCAGGTCGAGGCTGCGTCCCGCCTCGCGCGCGCTCAGTGCGCGCAGGGCGAAGGCTTCCAGATTGTCGTCGATCAGGGCCGTGCCGCTGTGGCCCGGGCGTTGCGCCAGTTGCGGCGCCAGCACGCGGTCGAGCAGGGTGGCGTCTGCCGCCACGGGCAAGGCCGTGCCAGGCGCGCCCAGCGACCGCTCGGCGAAACGCCCATAGCTGTACAGGGCGCCGATGCTGAGCACGGCAAACAAGGTGGCCAGCAGCAGCAACTTGATGAACATGCGGCGCACCGTCAGCGGGCCGCGGACATGCTGCGGCGCGAGGAAAGCTTGGCGGTGTGGGGCATGCGGACTCTTTCAGCTGGATGGCAACAGCCGATTGTAGCAGTTTCTACAATGCACGATTTTCAGGCCGAGCCCGCCGGCAGCCGCGCCAGGAAGCCGTGAATCTGCGATACCACGGCCGCCCCTTCGCCGACGGCGGCGGCCACGCGTTTGGTTGAGCCGGCCCGCACGTCGCCGATGGCGAACACGCCCGGCACGCTCGTTTCCAGCGCGGCCCGGTCCGGCAAGTCGGGGGGATACACCACGTGGCCGTGGCCATGGGCGCGGCATTCTGCGCGCGTGACGTCGAAGCCCGTGCGGATGAAACCCTGTTCGTCGACGGCCACGGCACAGTCGTGCAGCCAGTCCGTGTTCGGATCGGCGCCGACGAAGAGAAACACGCGGCGCACGGCGCAATCGGCTTCCTCGCCCGTACGGTTGTTGCGCCAGCGCACCTCCGTCAAGCCATCGTCGTCGCCTTCGAGGGCGATGATTTCCGTGTGCGTATGCAGGGTGATGTTGGGCGTGGCGGCGATGCGCTCGATCAGGTAGCTCGACATGCTGGCCGCCAGCCCTTCGCCGCGGATCACCATGTGGACCTTGGCGGCGTGGCCGGAGAGAAACACGGCCGCCTGGCCGGCCGAATTGCCGCCGCCGACCAGGATGATCTCTTCCTGCCGGCACAGCTTGGCTTCGATGGGCGAGGCCCAGTAATACACGCCCCGTCCCTCATACGTTTTCAGGTTCGCCAGCGAGGGACGCCGGTAGCGCGCGCCGCAGGACAGCACCACCGTGCGGGCGCGCACCTGCGTGCCGTCGCACAGATTGACGCGCAGCGGCCAGGTGTCGCAGAGCAAGTTGGCGGCGCTGGCCGGAGTGGCGATCTCGACGCCGAATTTTTGCGCCTGCACGTAGGCGCGTCCTGCCAGTGCACGGCCGGAAATACCGGTGGGAAAGCCCAGGTAATTTTCGATGCGCGCGCTGGCGCCCGCCTGGCCGCCATACGCGCGCTGTTCCAGGGCCAGCACGCTCAAGCCTTCGGATGCCGCATACACGGCCGTGGCCAGGCCGGCAGGACCGGCGCCCACCACCAGCACGTCAAAAATCTTGTCGCCGGACAAATCGGGCAGCATGCCCAGGCAGCGTCCCAGTTCCGCATTGCCGGGATTCTTCATGATCTTGCCATCAGGACAGACCACCAGCGGCCATTCCTGCGGCGTGGGCTGGTAGCGCTCGGCCAGCGCGGCGGCGGCCGCATCGGTGGTCGGGTCGAGTACTGTGTGCGGATGGCCATTGCTCGATAAAAAGCTTTGCAGATGGAACAGATTGCCATTGCCGCGCGGTCCCACCAGCACGGGGCCGCCCGAATTGGACTCGATCAGCGCCACGCGGCGCAGGATCAGGGCGCGCACGATGCGTTCGCCCATCTCCGCCTCGGCCACGATCAGCGCGCGCAAGGATTCCGAACTGATGTCGAGCAATTCCACCGCGCCCACGGCGCTGCCGTTGACGAGGGTAGGGCGGCCGGACAATTGCGCCACCTCGGCAATGAAGTGGCCGACACCCACTTCGCGCAGCTGCGACGCCTGCCCCAGCACCTCGTGGCGCTTGATGCTGACCCGCCCCGACAGTATCACCAGCATGCCGAAACTGCTGCTGCCCGCCTCGAACAGCGTATCGCCATCGGCAAAGTGTTGCCGCGTGCCATAGCGCTGCAAGCGCTGCAGTTCGGGCGCATTGAAGACGGGCGAGATCTGGTGGCTGCGGCCCTGCAAGTCGAGCGTGGCGAACTGGACGGGATCGTCCTGCGTCGTTTCGGGAATGAATTCGGGTGTGCTGCTGGCCATGGCGAGTCCGTTCGAAGACTGAATAAGCAAATAACAAAAATAACTAACAGTGACGAGTCTAGCGCATGCGGCGCGCGCCTGCCGCAATATCCCTGGCGCACGCCCGGAAATGGCGGCGCGGCAGGCGTCATGCGGCATGTGGCGGCGCAGCCGGACGCGCCCGCGGGCCCGGATGCCGGCGCCGATGAGTGATACACCGTCCAGCATCTCATATTAGAATGGGTCTTTGTTGAATCCACTCAAACAGACACGATGGCTTACAAGACACTTGAAGATACGATAGGCAATACCCCGCTGGTGCAGCTGACGCGCTTGCCGGGTGCCGATGCGCTTGCGCGCAACAACGTCATCCTTGGCAAGCTGGAGGGTAATAATCCGGCCGGCTCCGTAAAGGACCGCGCTGCCATGTCCATGCTCAAGCGCGCCGAAGAGCGTGGCGTCATCAAGCCGGGCGATACCCTGATCGAGGCGACCAGCGGCAATACGGGCATCGCACTGGCCATGGCCGCTGCCTTGCGCGGCTACAAGATGTTATTGCTGATGCCGGATAACCTCAGCGTGGAGCGCCGCCAGAGCATGGCGGCCTACGGCGCCGACATTTTATTGACGCCGAGGACGGGCGGCATGGAATATGCACGCGACCTGGCCGAGCAGATGCAGAAGGATGGCCGCGGCGTGATCCTCGACCAGTTTGCCAACGAAGACAATTCGCGCGCCCACTATGAAAGCACGGGACCGGAAATCTGGCGCGACACGGAAGGCCGGATCACGCACTTCGTCAGCGCCATGGGCACGACGGGCACCATCATGGGCGTGTCGCGCTATTTGAAAGAGCAGAATCCCGCCATCCAGATCATCGGCGCCCAGCCCGAGGAAGGATCGCAGATTCCCGGCATCCGCAAGTGGCCGGAAGCGTACTTGCCGAAGATCTACGACAAGTCGCGCGTCGACCAGGTGGAATACGTGAGCCAGGGCGTGGCCGAGCGCATGGCGCGCAGCCTGGCCGCGGAAGAGGGCTTGTTCTGCGGCATCTCGGCAGCCGGCGCCTGCGAAATCGCGTTGCGCATCTCGCAAACGGTGGAAAACGCGACGATCGTGTTTGTCGTGTGCGACCGTGGCGACCGCTATCTGTCCACAGGTGTTTTCCCTGCGTAATGGTGTAATTGAATTGATATCGGCCAGAACGGCCTGAGAACTGCTGGAAATACCCCCTCCCCATGGCGGGGAGGGAAAACCTGCGAAACTGGCAGGATCAGCCTTGTGGCGTTTCGCCTTCTTTTGGCTTGAATTGCTTGTCGCTGATGCGGAATTTGTTGCGGCGGTCACCCATCAGGTAACGCAGGTCGCGGATGCTCAGGTCGCTGACTTCGTGCATGCGGATCAGCAGCGATGCGCCGACCGGCAGGCGGTGGTGGCGGATTTTGCTGATGACTGGTGGCGCTACTTCCAGCGCGCGGGACAGGGCTGCATCGTTTTTCAGGCGCAGGTTTTCGATCAGGGTATCGAGCAATCTGTTTGGGTTGTATTGAAGCAGATCGTCGGAGTCCGAATCGCTGTTCATATCAATGCCGACTTGGTTTGTCATGATGTTATTGTTCCTTCTGTAGTTGCACTGCAAAGTAAAAAACACTCGGAGCTCGCTCTTGCTGCGTTCATGTTCATTCTTTACTAAAAGGAACGAATTCACACACGGTACGATCCGGGATACAGTTTTTCATGATATATACACAATTGTACAACAGGATTCAATTTCAGGCGGGAAAGCCCGATAATCTTGCCTGGTACAGAATCGGTGTTGTCTAGTTGCAACACCTATTTATTCTTTATTATGCTCTATGATAGAACAAAAATTGTACTTTGACAAAAGTTAAGTATAAAACCATTTCCGTATTCCGTGCCGCACAAAGGCTGGCGAGCAAGGCTGGCACATGTTATCGGCCCTTACCATAGACCTGTTTTCTGGTCGCTTCAATATCGCTTACGCTTTCTTACAAGTAATATTATAACTTTACACTGACTTTCGGTTAGCGTGCGCGCACTTGACTGATGGCCTTGCCCAAGTCAATCACTGACATGGCATAAAAATAACTTCTGTTGTACTGAGTTATAGCAAAGAAGTTATTGGTTGCCAAGTGATACTCAGTTGCTTCTGAACCATTTTGCAAGTCGATCAAGCCAAACAACATGTTCTGAGGCGTGGACGGGGCGGCACTCACGCCAGCTTCCTGCAATTCCGCCAGCCGGTACTTCGCCTGCAAGCCCTGGCCGATGAACTTTTCCCACGCGCGGCTGGCCGAAACGGTGACGGGATACGTGCTGATGGCCGGATCGTCGCGCCGCCAGCCGTGTTCGACGAGGAAATGCGCGACGCTGCCGATGGCGTCGGCCGTCGAATTGCGCAGGTCGATGTGACTATCGCCATCGAAGTCCACCGCATATTTCATGATGCTGCTAGGCATGAACTGGGGCAGGCCGATGGCGCCCGCATACGAACCGAGCAGGGTCAAGGGATCGATGCCATCCTTGCGCGCGTACAGCAGCGCGTTTTCCAGTTCTCCCTTGAAAAACTCCATGCGCGCGGCCCGCGTCGGGCTTTCCGGATAGGAAAACGCCAGGGTGGTCAGCGCGTCGAGCACGCGGAAGCGGCCCGTATTGCGTCCGTACACGGTTTCCACGCCGATGATGCCGACGATGATCTCGGCCGGCACGCCATATTCGCGTTCGGCGCGCGCCAGCGCTTCCGCGTTCTCTTCCCAGAATTTCACGCCCGCATTGATGCGCACCGGCTCGATGAAGCGGGAGCTGTATGCTTGCCAGTTCTTTGGCTTGCCCGGCGGGGCTGGCTTCATCAGTTGCACGGTCGACTCAACATAGCGCACCTTGCCGATCAGGGTATCGAGTTCGGCGCGGTCAAAGCCGTGCTTGGCGGACATGTCGTCGAGGAAGGCGCGTACTTCTTTCCAATTGGCATAGTCGACAAATTCGCCTTCGAAGTCGAATTTCGCCGGTGCTTTCTTCGCCGCCGGCTTGCCAGCCACCTTCTTGACGGGCTGGGCCTTGGCCGCGCGCACGGCACGGGCGCGGTCGGCAGCGGAAATGTTGCTGTTTTCGCCAGCGTGCGCGGTGGACAGGCACAGGGGAAGGGAGAGGAGCAGGGACAGGGCGGAGTATTTGATCGGTAACAAGGAGCGTCTCATCGGCATTGGGTTAACAGGCGGCGCAAGCTGCGCCGCGCGCGGAGTTGTTCGTCTGGGTTGGCATTACCATACTTCATCGCGGCATAGATTGCCAGAAACTGTGCGATGGCGGCGTGCGCCTCTTGTGTGGCCTTGCCCGCGGCCAACCGGGCAGCATAACCGTGCGGGCCTTCATGCGGCGCACGGCTGTAGCCGCGCCGCGCCTGCTGGCGGCAAAATTGCGCGTACAGGATGTCGAGCGGATCGCCTTGCCGGGCTTGCCACCACCAGACCAATACGCCCGCCACGGCGCACAGCAGGGCCAATACGGCACAAGCGAGTGCCAGCTTTTTCGCCGGCACGTTTTTCAAGCCATCGAGGATGGCGCGCTGGCGTTGCGGCGAGGTGTCGAGCACCCAGCTGCTCCAGGCGTGCTCGGCTTGCTGCCATTGCTGGCGCCACGCGGCAAGCGCCCCGTGCGCGCCGCCATCGAGCCCTGCCAGGGCGCGCCATGCCGTCAGCGGCGACGGGGCCGGCGGCAGGGCGGCATCAAGGTTGCGCTCCGTGCGCAGGGGCGCGACGGCGCCGGTGGGATCGATGCGCACCCAGCCCCGGCCCGCCAGCCACACTTCGCTCCAGGCATGGGCGTCTGACTGGCGCACGCTCAAGCTGTTGCCTGTCCCGTTGCGCAGGCCGCCCTGGTAGCCCGTGACGACGCGCGCGGGTATGCCCATGGCACGCATCAGCACGACAAAGCTGCCGGCGTAATGTTCGCAAAAGCCCGCCTGCGTGGTGAACAGGAAGTCGTCGACGCCATGCTTGCCCAGCAGCGGTGGCTGCAAGGTGTAGCGGAAGGGTGCGCGGCGGAAGTGCTGCAACACGGCGGCGATGGCGTCGGCGGGCGCCAGCGCCTGCGCGCCATGGCCGCGCAATGCGCGGGCCCAGGCCACGCTGCGCGGATTGCTGCCAGCAGGCAAGGCCAGCCATGGCTGTTGCTGCGCGACCGACAAGCCTGCCTGCAGCCGGTAGCTGGGCTGGGAACTGGCGCGGTAACGCACGGTCGAAGTAATGGGTTGTACGGTCAGCACTTCCAGCGCGGACGACACGACATATGGATTGCCGGGCAAGCGCTCGATGCTGCGCGGCACATCGAGCGCGAAGATGCGCCGCTGGCCGCTCGCTTGCAACGTCACTTCGTACTGGCTGGGCTGACCTTCCAGCGCGATGTCTATCCGGCTGTCGCCGGCAGGCGTGCGCTGGCCGGCGCCCCTGCGCGTCCAGGTGGCGCCATCGTAGTCGCCCAGCACCACGCCGCGCCAATACAACTGATCCTGTGGCGGGATAGCTGTGCTGAAATCGGCAGTAAAGACGGGTTCGCTTGAAAGGGCCAGCGAGGCGATGGCGCCCGGCTGCATGCTGTCGGACAAGCCTGTGCGCGCTTGCGCGCCTTCTTGTGCCGTGCCCCACAGGGGGCCGTCGATGCGTGGCACGGCAAGAAACATCAGGGCCGACAGGGGAATGGCCAGCGCCAGCATGCGTCCCAGCAAGCCCAGCCTTTGCGCCAGGCGCGGCTGCATGGCGCCGTACTGGGCCGACAACAGGCAGGCCAGCAAGACGATGACGGTGGCCAGCATCCAGGCGGCGCTGAGGATGCCTTGCGCATGAAAGAAGTTTGCCAGCAGGAGGAAAAAACCGAGGAAGACAAAGACGAAAATGTCGCGCCGGCCATGCATTTCCAGCGATTTCAAGGCTAGCAGCAGGACCAGCATGGCCACGCCCGCATCGCGTCCCAGCAGCGTGCCATAGCTGGCGTAGACGGCGGCGATGCCCAGCAAAGCCAGCGGCGCGAGCACGGCTAGCTGAGGCTGGCGCCGGCCCCGCACGGTGATGACGGCGCGCCACAGCAGCGGCGCGGCAGCGGCGGCCGACAGCCACGGGGGCAGGTGCAGCGCGTGCGGCGCCAGCACCATGGCGGCGGCCAGCAACAGCAGCAGGATGTCGGCCTTGTCACGCGGCAAGTTGGCCAGCCATTGCCTCATGCCATGGCCTCATCCTGTGGCAAATCGTGCGGCACGTCATGCAGGGCCAGCGCGCGCAGGCAGGCGTCGCGCTGGCTGGCGCCCAAGGCAGGCGCCAGAGTCAGCGTGCCCAGGCGCAAACCATACGGCAAGCCCGTGCGTTCCGCCTGCAGCACCCAGGCGGCCAGGCGTGACAGGCGCGCTTCCGGCGTCAGCGCGTGCAGGGCGGCATGATCGAACACGATGCTGCCACGGGCTGTGCCCGACTGTGCGTCGGCGGCAGGCTGGAATTGCTTGCTGAATAAATGCTCGCCGTCATGCCGGGCGATCTGGCGCCAGGCCAGGCGGTGCAAGGGATCGCCGGGCTGGTAGGCGTGTACGCCCGCCAGTTCCAGGGCGCCGCCGGACGAGCGTGATTGTTGTGTTTGCTGCGCCTGTTGCACCGTGCCGGCCGGCAAGGGCAGCGGCGGCGCGTTCTGCTCGGGCTGCGGATATACGAGCAAGCGCGCTTCGGGTTGCCAATGGCACCAGGCAATAAACAGGCCCAGCGGGAAACTGCCGGACAGGCGCATGGAGGGCGCATCGAGCCAGCCGCGTTGCCGCGCCGCCACGACGATGCTGACGGCCGTTTCCCCGTGGGCGGCGATATCTGCCTGGCCGGGCGCTGCAGTGGAATTGATCACGGCCAGCCGGATCGCATGGCGCGGGCGCGTGCTGCGGTTGATCAGGCGCAAGGTGAACATGGCCTGGCTGCCCGCGAACACGGGCTCGCCCGGCGTGGCGGCCAGCGCCAGGCCCGCCAGGTTGCGGCTGGCAAACAGCATGTCGGCGATGGCGCAGGCGGCCGCGAAATACGTCAGCGCGTAGCCCAGGCCCAGATGGTAATTGACGGCGGCGATCCACAGCGCCAGCAGCAGCGCGGCAAAGGCCAGGCCCGCGCGCGAGGGACGGATGTGCACGCGCTGCGCGCCCAGCCAGGGGCGCGCAGGCAGCCATCGGATATCGCGCAGGCGCACGGCTGTCAGACGGGTGTCGCCAGCAGCAATTGCTGCAGCAGGCTGCGGCTGTCCGTGGACCCTTGCGCGGCATGCAGGCGGTGGGCGCAGACGGGAATGAGTACGGCTTGCACATCGTCGGGCGTGACGTGGTCGCGTCCGGCCAACGCGGCCCAGGCGCGCGCCGCCTGCAGCAAGGCCAGCGCGGCGCGCGGGCTCAGGCCATCGGCAAACACGCCCGGCGCGCGGGTGGCATGCACGAGGGCCAGCACGTAGTCGACGACGGCAGGCGAGGCGTGGATGGCGCGCAGGTCCGCTTGCGCCTGCAGCAACTCTTCCGCGCTCATCACGGCCGGCAAGGTTTGCAGCATGGCGCGGCGGTCGGCGCCCAGCAGCAGTTCCCGTTCGGCGGTCGCATCGGGGTAGCCCAGGGTGACGCACATGAGAAAACGGTCGAGCTGCGACTCGGGCAGGGGGAAGGTGCCCAACTGGTGCGCGCAGTTTTGCGTGGCGATGACGAAAAAGGGCTGCGGCAGGGCGCGCGTGACGCCATCGAGACTCACTTGCCGCTCTTCCATCGCTTCGAGCAAGCCCGATTGCGTCTTCGGCGTGGCGCGGTTGATCTCGTCGGCCAGCAGCACCTGGGTAAACAGGGGGCCAGGGTGGAAGATGAAACTGCCACTGCCCCGGTCATACACGCTCATGCCGGCCACGTCGGCAGGCAACAGGTCGCTGGTAAATTGCTGGCGCTTCCATTGCAGGCCCAGCGAGATGGCCAGCGCGTGGGCCAGGGTCGTCTTGCCCACGCCGGGCACGTCTTCGATCAGCAGGTGGCCGCCTGCCAGCACGCAGGCGAGGGTCTGGCGGATCTGCAAGTGTTTGCCGACGAGAACTTCGCCGATCTGCCGTGCGGCCTGGTGTATTTTCGAAAACATGCTATTTCTATCACAGTAAGACGGATTATTTAATTTACAATCGCTTTGGCCAGGTCAAGCCGTGCCGCCCGCCCGTGCCGCGCACGTGGTAGATTAGTGCAGCGGCGGCACAGACCAGCCAGTGATTTTATGCGAGAACGCGCAGGGCGAACAGGAATGCCATGCAGTGTTCCAGTATGCACAGAGAATGGACAGAGACAGAGGTAACCAGTACAGCGCATGAGCACAGCTATTTATACCCATCCCGATTGCCAGCGCCATGAAATGGGCGACTGGCATCCCGAATCGCCGGCCCGTTTGCAGGCCATCAACGATCAATTGATCCTGGCGCATATCAGCGACCTGGTCGAGCACCGCGACGGCGTGCGCGCGCAATTGTCCGATATCGAGCGCAACCACAGCGCCACGGCCATCGGCCTCGTGCGCGACAACGTGCCGCCGGCGGGCGACTATTACCCGCTCGACGGCGACACCCTGCTCAACGCGCACAGCTACGATGCGGCGCTGGCGGCGGCAGGCTCGGCCGTGGCAGCCACGGATGCCGTCATCGACGGCGAGATCAGCAACGCCTTTTGCGCGATCCGCCCGCCTGGCCACCATGCGCGGCCCAGCGAACCCATGGGTTTTTGCCTGTTCAACAATATCGCCATCGCCGCCAAGCATGCGCTCGACGTGCGCGGGCTGGAACGGGTCGCCATCGTCGACTTCGATGTGCACCATGGCAATGGCACGGCCGAGTCCGTGGCGCACGACCCGCGCATCCTGATGGTCAGTTTTTTCCAGCACCCGTTCTATCCGTACAGCGACGTGGAATCGTATACGGACACGCGCGTCAACGTGCCCGTGCCGGCCCGCTCGAAAGGCGATGCCGTGCGCCAGCTGGTGCTCGACCATTGGCTGCCCGCGCTGCACCGGCAGCAGCCGCAGATGATTTTCATTTCCGCCGGTTTCGATGCCCACCGCGAAGACGACGTGGGCGGCATGGGCCTGGTGGAGGCCGACTACACGTGGATGACGCAGCAAATGATGGCCGTGGCCAGGCAGTATGGCAAGGGCCGCATCGTCAGCTGCCTGGAAGGGGGCTACAACCTGTCGTCCCTGGGCCGCAGCGTGGCCGCGCACGTGAAGGCGCTGGCGGAGCTGTAAGGGGGCGGGGTTACTACAGCAAGGTGGGCCGGCTGCGGGAATTCGTGTGGCGGTGCGTCTGGTAGTCGAGCGCGTCGCCAGCCATGAAGCGGCGCCAGGCTTGCGTGTAGACGAGCGATGATTTATCCGCGTCGAAGCTGTCGAGCTGCAACATGTCGCGGTGGTGCTTGATTTCATTGACCAGCTGGTCATACAGCACTTGCAAGCCATAGCTGTCGGCGCTCTGGCGCTTCAACCGCTCTTCCAGCTGCGCCACTTGTCCCTGCAATTGCCGGCACTCTTTCTTCCAGTCATTGCGCGGCACGCGCTTGGGCGCCGTGCCGGTGTGTTCCATCATCATATCGAACTATCCCCATCGCATATTTCCCTGGCGGGAGCCAGCCTGGAAATAATTGCTTTTCATTTAAGAGGCGATATTAGAGCATACTTTTTTATTTCTTTCAGTAAATATAAGAATCCATGTGGAAATAATTGACCTGACTTTCCGGGCGCGCCTTACTGGCGCTGCGCTGCCTGCAAGGGCGCAGCCGGGGCGGCTCCGGCCATTTTGCCGTCGTCGGCGTAGGTCAGGGTCAGCAGGGTATTGTCGTCCCAGTTCACGTCATGCAGCGGCGGCACATAGCGCTGCCGGTCTTCCGTGACGCGGATGTCCAGCGTGCGCTCGCCCGAGCGCGCCTGCACGGCAAGCAGCTTGCGGGCCACGGGAAACGGCACGTGGATCAGCGACGAGTGGCACGGTCCGCCCGCCAGGCGGAACAGGTTGCGCCGGACAAAGGACAATTCATCCTGCTCGACGGCCCAGCGGATTTCACATTCCAGGCGCAGGTCGCCCAGGCGGCGCACATTCTGTGGCAGGCCCGGCGTGTGGATGTCGGCGCGCCAGCGCAAGGTGTCGCGCTTCTTGTTGCTGACCAAGTCGGCATTCGCATCGTAGGCGGTCTTGTCGCGCGACAAGGTGAAGCCGCCGTCCGCCGCCAGCGGCACGGGGATCGACAGGTTGTCGGCCGACAGGTGCAGGGTCACGCCATCGAGCCTGGCCTGGGGCGTGGCGGGAATCAGCATGAAGCGCAGCGGCGCGCCCGGCGCCAGGCGCTGGTGGTCGGCATACGCGTCGAGCCCCTTGAGCATGGTGCGGTAGGGACGCAGGTCGGGATCGCGCGTGCTTTGCACGTCGACGATCTGCTGCATTTCCTGGTTCACCGCGTCGCCTGGTGCCGCCGGTTTTTCCTGGGCCATGGCGGGCGGCAGGCAGGCATAAAGGGAGGCGAGGAGGCAAAAGCGGGAAAAGTGCATGGAATGCGTGTCAGGTTAAGCGTGCGATGGGGAACCGGCCAGGCTGGACGGACTGCGAATCTTATCATTCATGTAACTGCCAAATTATCACCAATTGTCTCGTTCGTGTCGCACGGCTGGCGCTGGCGGCGGAAAATGGGACGTCGTGGCGGCAACCACGTAAAATAGCGGATTGACCGAACGATTTTGAAAGCAAGAGCATGGCGATACAATGGTACCCAGGACACATGAACGCGGCCCGCAAGAAAGCGGCCGAGACCATGGAAAACACCGATCTGGTGATTGAAGTGGTGGACGCGCGCCTGCCAGCGGCCAGCTGCAATCCCATGGTGGACGAGCTGCGCCTGTTCCGCCAGCGCCCTTGCCTGAAAATCCTCAACAAGACCGACCTGGCCGATCCTGCCGCCACTGCCGCCTGGGTAGCCTATTTCAATGCCCAGGAGGGCGTGACCGCATATGCGATGACGACCAAGAAGCCGGGTGACGTGGCGCGCATTCCGGACCTGGCCAAATCGCTGGCGCCGCACCGCGGCGTGCCGACGAAGCCGCTGCGCATCATGATCATGGGCATCCCCAACGTGGGTAAATCGACCCTGATGAACGCGCTGCTGAAAAAGCGCGTGGCCAAGGTGGGCGACGAGCCAGCCGTCACCAAAATGCAGCAAAAGCTGTACCTGGACAAGAACACCATTCTCGTCGACACGCCCGGCATGCTGTGGCCAAAGATCGCCATCCCCAGCGACGGCCTGATGCTGGCGGCCAGCCACGCGATCGGCTCGAACGCGCTGATCGAAGAAGAAGTGGCCGTATTCCTTGCCGAGGAATTGCTCAAGCGCTACCCGGACTTGCTGGCAACCCGCTATGGCACCAAGGTCGATGAAGTCGACGCCATCGGCGTGGTCGAAGGCATCGCCGCCAAGCGCGGTTTCCGCATCAAGGGCGGCGACTACGATTTCGAGAAAGCGTCGCACACCCTGCTGCTCGACTACCGCAGCGGCATCCTCGGACGCATTTCGCTGGAAACGCCGGACACGCGCGCAGCCCTGCTGGCCCAGCACGCGGCCGAGATGGCGGAAAAAGCGGCCAAGGCAGCGGAGATCGCCGCCGAGAAGGCGAAGAATGCGGCGCGCGGCAAGCGCGGCACGTAAGTAAAAAAAGCCGCTAGTTAGCGGCTTTTTTTTAAACCCAATAGCGACGACTGGGGTCGGACCCTGAGGGGCCGACCCCGGCATTTCCGCGTTCGGGTTTCATTGGGCTGCGTTGCCAAACCTGAAACTGGTCACCGCCAGCGCCCCAAAGAAATCCTCCTCGTGGTACACCACCTGCGCCGCTTCCTGCTCGGCCGCGCCCAGCGCCACCATCAGCGGCAGCAGATGGTCTTCCTGCGGATGGGCCTGGCGCGCGCCCGGCGCCTGGTCCCAGGCCAGCAACTGCGCCAGCCTTTGTTCTGGCGGCAAGGCCATGGCCTGTCGCAGCCAGGCGTCGAACTGGTGCGAGGCGACGGCGCCCGCCTGGCCGAACTGGCGCAGGTTATGGTAAGACAGGCCGCTGCCGAGTATCAGCACGCCTTGCCGGCGCAGGCTGGCCAGCGCGCGGCCCACCTCGATGTGCGTGAGCGGGTCGTAGCCGTGTTTCAGCGACAGCTGCACCAGCGGCATGTCGGCCTGAGGGTAGATGGGGAACAGGGCGCTGAAGGTGCCGTGGTCGAAACCCCGCTCGTGATCGAGGCGCGCCGGATGGCCAGCCGCGTCGAGCAACTGTTTGACTTGCGCCGCCAGTTCCGGCGCGCCGGGCGCCGGGTACTGGATCTGGTACGTATGCGGCGGAAAGCCCGAATAATCGTAGATCATGCCCGGGCGCGGGCTGGCCGAGACGAGAAATTGCGGCCCTTCCCAGTGTGCCGTGACGACCAGCACGGCTGTCGGCCGCGCGCCGATCTGGCGCGGAATATCCTGCAACGATGCTTCCAGCACGTCGTAGCGGCCGCCGAACTGGTCTTTCATGAATGGCCACGGGCCGCCGCCGTGCGACAGGAAATACGTGGGGAAGGTGTGCTCTTGCATGGCGGCTCCTGGGGGAATGGCTAACGATGGGACCATGATAGTCATGCGCAGTCAGTTGATCAAGATCGCTATTATTGATATATCATTTCCAATTTGTTGATGATTGGATGGGTATGGATACCTTGCGCAGCATGCGCGTGTTTCGCGCCGTCGTGGAGCTCGACAGTTTTGTGCGCGCCAGCGAGCGCCTCGATCTGTCGCCGGCCATGGTCAGCAAGCACGTGATGCACCTGGAGCGCCACCTGGGCGCGCGCCTGCTGAACCGCAGCAGCCGCCACCTGAGCCTGACGGAAATCGGCAAGGTGTATTTTGAACAGTGCCGCGACATGCTCGACAATCTCGACGAGGTGGAAGCGACGGTCGGCCGCACGACGGTGGTGCCGCGCGGCATGCTGCGCCTGAGCGCGCCCGTCTGGTTCGCCAACGCCATCTTTACGCGCACCCTGGCCGCCTACCGCGAACGCTTTCCGGAAGTCACGTTCGACATCGATTTGAGCGGAAGAGTGGTGAACCTGGTGGAAGAAGGTTTCGACCTGGCCCTGCGCGTGAGCCAGGCGCCATCGCCGACCCTGATCGCACGGCCCATCGGCAGCATCGAATTCCACCTGGTGGCCGCGCCGGCCTACCTGGCGCGCGCGGGCCATCCGCACCTGCCGCAGGACCTGGCGCGGCACGCCATGATCAGCTATTCCTTGTTGGCGAACGGCAATGAGCTGGCCTTCGACGGGGTACAGGGGCGCGAGACGGTGAAGTTCTCGCCCGTCCTGCAATGCAATAACGAAAGCCTGCTGCACGCGGCCGCGCTCGATGGCATGGGCATCGCCCTGTTGCCGTCGTGGCAGACGGATGCGGACCTGGCGGCGGGGCGGCTGGTGCGCCTCTTCGATGATTTCAAGCTGGCGGGCGGCAGCGTGTATGCCGTCTACACGAGCCGCCGCTACCTGTCGTCGAAGGTGCGCACCTTCATCGACTTTCTCGCCGATGAAGGGCGCCTGGGGAGTTGATTACGCGAGCGAGCGCTTGATGTCGATCAGCGCGAACAGGCGGGCGCTGCGCATCCATGCCAGCACCAGCGCCGCCAGCTGCGTCACCAAGAAGCCGGCCACGATGGCCAGTGGACCGGGCGCCGCCAGGTTCAGGCGCGCCACGCCCAGTAGCGCGTACAGCGCCAGTCCCAGTACGGTGATGACGAGGTAGATGGCCAGGCTGGCCAGCGGACGCCGGCGCAGCATGCCGAGGCCCCGCCACCATGCCTTGACGGCCGAGGTGCGGCGACGGTCGACGGCCAGGGCCGCGCGGCCCGCGTCGAGCGTGGCGCAGGCCAGCAGGAACAGCAAACCCGTGAGCAGCAAGGCCAGGTGGCGGGCCAGGTCCGCATCGGCTTCCAGGATGGCTTTCGCCGCGTGCTTGTCGGCCAGTTTCAGCGCGCCGGCGCCGATCGCCAGCGCCAGGCCCAGTGGCACGATGCTCCACAGCAGCATGCGCAGCATGCGGCCGTATTCGCTGAAGGCGCCCGTCAGCAGGGGACCGAAGCCGGGTGGCGCAGGCGCGCGCGCGGCCGTCACCACCAGGCCGCTCAGCAGCGGCGACAGCAGCAAGGCCAGCACGATGCCCGTGATGGCGGCCTGGCTGATGGCGGCGCCGTTGCGTCCCGCATTGGCCACCAGGTCGGCCAGGGTCATCAGGTCGAGCCTGTGCGCCAGGGCCGCCGCATGCACGGCGTTATCGAGGCTGGCGCTCAAGGTGCGCCAGAGGGGAATGACGGCAAGGATGGCGGGGATCAGCAGCAGGCCGGCCCACAGCAGCAGCAAGCGCCATTGCAGGGCTGCGCGGCTGGCGCGCGTGGTCAGGGTCAGGCCGCTGGCCCGTGTCGTGGAAGTGGCGCTCATACGATGGCAATCAGGGAAAGGAGGTATTGGAAGGCGGCCGCAAGGTCGAAGCTCCAGCGCTGCGAGGCGGATTTGTCTGCCTTCAGGGTGCGGCTGTCATCGAGCTTGTTGACGTCGAGATAGTGCACGCGGTCGGGGTCCAGTTCGGCCGAGACGGCCTTCACGGGCTTGCTCCAGGTGTAGCGTTGCCACAGCTGCTCGTTATCCCACACCACGCGTTCGGAGCTGCCGTCGGCGAACTTCACCAGCAGCACCTGCGGCACGGGCGCGCCGCGGCGGCGCAGGACCACGCTGGTGAGATAAGGGTACGGTCCCGTGCCCGGCTTGGCGTCCGGATGCGCCTTGTCCCATGCATCGCGTACCTTTTTTTCCTCTTTTTCCAGCGCTTCGGCCGTATGCTCCACGCGTTTGCCGTTCACCAGTGCCATGCCGGCCAGCGGCGTCTGCTCTTCGCTGGTGAAGGTGCCGATGCGGTCGTCGATATTCGCGCTGGCATAGACTTGCTGCGCGAAGACCTGTTCCACGATGCGCCGCTGGCCCGTCGCCTCGGCCAGCGTTTCGCGCAGGTCGGCCACGCTCGGGTGGCGGAATTTCCACTGTTCGTAGTAGGCCTTGAAGCCCCGTTCCATGGCTTCGCTGCCGATGCGCGCTTCCAGGTCGCGCATGGTGATGGCCGTGCGGCTGTAGACGGGCCCCACGCCCTGCAGGCGGTCCCACGCGTTCTGGCCCAGCGGATCTGCCGCATCCTGGCGCGGCGCGGCCATGCGCTCGAATTCGAAGACCTTGAAGACGGGATCGAAGCCCAGGCGCTTGAGCAGGGGCGTGGTGGCGTGGATGTGCTGGCCGCGCGCGCGCAGCATGCGCTGGTCCCAGTACTCGTTCAAGCCTTCGTCGAGAAGGGGTTCCTCGAACTCGTTCGACGCCAGGATGCCGTAGAAATAGCCATGGCCGAATTCATGGATGGTGACGAAATCGAGGCCGAATTCGGGTATGGTCTTCGGCTGCAGGTTGGCGTAGCTCGAGGCCGTGATGAAGGTCGGATATTCCATGCCGCCCGCTTCGGCCGCATTGAACGGCGGGATCACCACCGTCAGGGTCTTGTACGGATACGGGCCCAGGGTGCGCGAGAAATACGTGAGCGAATCCTTGGCCGCCTGCAGCGCCGGCGCCGCGTTCGATGCGTATTCGGGCGGGTACAGCACCTTGATGGCCACCGGCGGACTGCCGGGGCCGCTCCAGCTGCCCGTCAGTGGCTGCGCGCTGCGCTTGTCGGCCGTCCAGGCGAAATCGTGCACGTCGCCCTGCACATAGTGGTGCGTGAGCATGCCGTTCTTTTCCTGCGGCGCGCCTTGCAGCTCGCCCGTGGCGCCCACCGTGTACTCCTTGGGCACGGTCAGCTTCACGTCATAGTTGCCGAAATCGGCGTAGAACTCCGAATTGAGGTGGAATTCATGCGCATTCCAGCGCGGCGCGGTGGCGCCCCGTTCGCCGGGCAATTCCAGCACCGCGATCTTGGGGAACCACTGGCCCACCAGGTGGAAGCTGCCGAAATAGCCGGTGCGCGCGATGACGCGCGGCAGCTGGTCGAAGAAGCGGATGTCGAGCGTCGTCTCGGCGCCCGGCGCGACGGCCTGCGGCAAGTCGACGCGCACCACGGTGCGGTCGGTGGCCGGGCCGTTGTCGGGCTGGACGAAATGCCAGGGCGCCTTGGCGCCGTTCTGCGTCATGCTGCGCAGTTCGATGTAGCCCCACTCGCCGTCGCGCGTGTCGACGCCCGAGCGGAAGCCCGTATCGAGCTTGCGCTTCTCGGTGAAGAAGGTCGAATGCTCGCCTTCGAACGCGTTCAGGTACAGGTGCAGGTAGACGCTGCTGACGGCTTGCGCGCTGCGGTTGCGCCAGCGCAGTTTCTGCTGGCCGTCGATGGTGTGCTTGACGGGATCGAGCGTCGCTTCGATCTGGTAATCGACCACGCGGTCCGACAGGGTCGCTTGCGCGCCCGTGCGCGCACCGCCCCAGGCGTTGCTGGCGCTGGGCGTGCTGACGGCGGAAGCGTGCGGCGAAGCCAGGGCGATGCCGTCGGCGGACGGCGCCAGCGGCGTGGGCGCGCTGGCCGGCTTGCCTTGGCCCGGCTGGGCGAACAGGTCGGCCTGCAGGGCCAGGCCGGCCAGCAGCAGGGCGGCGATGGAGAGGGCTTTGAGCTTGCCCGAGATGGGGAAAAAACCAATGCTGCGGCGCGTGCCGCGGGGACTTGGCGGCCCCTGGCGCGTTGTGCTACGACTTTCCATGCGTGACTCCCACAGTGACTTCTTATTGTTGATTTTCAAATGCAGTCGGCTGCGCTCAGGATCGCCGGGCGCAGCTTAATATACCTACAAAAATGCCAAATCACCAATAAAATATTGGCATTAGGAAAGTACCATCGGGCCGGCGCTTGCGGCGCCGTGCGCCGTGCGTATAATGATTCGCTTTTGCCATCCCCCCGTCCCACCAGCGTGCGTCCGCGCCGCGATGACGCCTCAAGCCTGCCGCCATGATGCCTGCCACTCCCGTCCTGACCATTGCCGCGCGCGCCTTGCTGCTGTGCGCCCTGGCCATGCCGGCGTGCGCGCAGGATGGCGTGGATGGCGGCGCGGCCGGCGTCACGCATGGCGACTTGTCCGCCGAGCTGGCGCAGGGCGGCCAGCACAGCGTGCGCGGCGCCTTGTCGCGCGAGCAGGGCGGCATGATGCTCGATGTGGCCATGGACGGACTGCGCAATGGCAATTACCGCGATGGCAGCGTGTTTCACCAGCGCGGCTTCAATGGCGGCGCGGAATGGAAGGTGCGGCAGGGCCGCTTCGGCTTCAGCGCCGACCAGCTGAACCAGGACACCAGCTATCCCGCGCCCGAGGCACCGTTCCTGGCCATGCTGGCGGCCCGCCCGGAAGACCTGTACCGCTATGAAGTGCGGCGCGCCAGCGCCTTCGTGCAGCGCTATGTGGGCAGTTTCGAGCTGGGCGTGGAACTGTCGCAGCGGGAAAAGCGCGCCACGGCCCACTATGCGGGCGAGGAGGGCAGCAGCGAATCGAGATACAGCAGCCGCCGCCGGCAGCTGGCACCGCGCCTGCGCCATTACGGCAAGGTGGGCGGCGTGGGCACGGATACGGAAGTGGGCCTGGACCTGATGCAGTGGCAGCGACGCTCGGGCAGCGATGGCGATGGGCAGCGCCGCCAGTATTCGCGCGCGCTGCTGCTGCGCGAGGAGCTGGCCTTCGGCGGCCTGTATGCGCCGCGCCTGTTGCTGGGACTGCGGCATGAACAGTTCCAGCTCGATCCTGCCGACATGCCCGCCGGTGGCAGCGACTGGGAAAACCAGAATGCCTGGGACGTGCAGGGCAGCCTGCAATTGCGCCCGCAACTGAGCGTGTACGCCAAGGCCGCGCGCAGCTACCGCATCGACGACGATGGTTATACCCGCGCCGGCTACCGCCCCCTGGCGGGACAGCTGCGGCGCGAAATGGAAGTGGGCGCCACCTTCGGGGACGCGGCGCGCAGCGCTTCCGTGCGCGTGTTCAGCGAGCGCCTGAGCAACCAGATCGTTTTCGACCAGAGCCTGGGCCAGCTGGGCTTTGCGGGCAACCTCGACCCCTCGCGCCGCGACGGCATCGCCATCGAGGCCAGCATGGCGCTGGCGCGCGACTGGCGCCTCGACGGGCAACTGCGGCAAGTGCATGCGCGCTATGACGATTACGCCTATGACGGCCCGGATATCGCCCTCGTGCCGAAAACCCTGGCCAGCCTGCGCCTGTACTGGACAGGGCAGGCCGGCGCCAGTGCCGACATGGGCGTGCAATGGCTGCGCGCGCTGCGCTACGGTCCCGATTTCGCCAACAGCTGCCTGGCGCAAGTGCCTGCGTTTGCCACCGTGGACGGGCGCTATGTGCGCAAGCTGGACGCCTGGGAGCTGGAACTGGCCGGCAGCAACCTGGCCAACCGCCGCCATTACGGCGATGCGCCCGGCTGCCGCTCCAGCATTTATCTCAAGGATGCGCGCCAGCTGCGCGTGTCGGCGCGCTACCATTTTTGAGGCGCGGGCGCGGCGGGGCTTAAATGGGGCTTAAGCGGGCGCAGACCGGGGCGATAAAGACGGTTTTTTTCCGCCCGGGCTTCATCGCCCGGCGCAAAAAGTGGTAATCTCGCCCCGTTCACGACCATTTATGATGAAGGATTATTATGCGTTTTCTGCGTTTCTTGCGTCCCCTGCTTGCCGCCGTCACCCTGGTGGCCGCCACCGGCGGCGCCATGGCGGCCGATACCGGCTTTACCACGCTCCCGACGCCAGTGCGCACGGACACGGGCAAGAAGGTGGAAGTGGTCGAGTACTTCATGTATTCCTGCCCGCATTGCTACGCGCTCGATCCGCTGATGCACGACTGGGTCAAGAAGCAGGGCGACAAGATCGCCTTCCGCCGCATCCACCTGGCCTTCAATGGCCCGAAGGATCCGCAGGCGCACGCCTATGCCACCCTGGAAGCGATGGGCCAGCTGGACCAGTTCCACGACAAGATCTTCCGCGCCATCCACGTCGAGCGCAACCGCCTGAACCGCGATGACGCCATCCTCGACCTGCTGGTCAAGAATGGCATCGACAAGGCGAAATACCTGGACATGTTCAATTCCTTCGGCGTGCAGACCAAGCTGAAACGCAATGAACAGCTGATCACCGCCAGCAAGATCGACAGCGCGCCGACCATCGTCATCGATGGCCGCTTCGTGACGTCGCCGGCGCAGCTGTCGCGTCCGGGGCAGTCCGAGCCGCAAACCCAGACAGCGACCCTGCGCGTGATGGATGAACTGGTGGCGCGCGTGCTGAAAGAGCGCGCCCCGGCGGCAGCGAAGAAGTAAGCGGAGCGCATCATGAAACAGCTGCCCTGGACCTTGTGCGCACTGGCTCTTGCCCTCGTGGCGTGGCTGGCGATTGCCGTCGTCAGCGTGGAAAACCAGCGCAATGCGCTGGTCACCAAGGCGTGCGTGGACCCCGCGTTCAAGAACGAGGTCGACGCGAAATGCCTGGCGTCGGTGCAGTCGCGCGAGCACTGGTGGCAGCACTTGACTTACGCCATGACGCACTTCAGGAACTGAAGGTGTTTGCATACAGAACCCGCCATGCGCGGGTTTTTTTTCGTCCGCGTATGATGGAACCACAACTATCGAGGAGGAACGATGAAGGAAGTGATCTTGATTACCGGCAGCAGCCGCGGCATCGGCGCGGCGACGGCACAGCTGGCGGCGCGCCAGGGCTATGCCGTGTGCGTCAATTATGTGCGCGATGCGCAGGCGGCCGACGCGCTGTGCGCGCGCATCGTCGCCGATGGGGGCGAAGCCATCGCCGTGCAGGCCGACGTCAGCGACGCGCAAGACGTGGAACGGCTGTTTGCGGAAGTCGACGCGCGCCTGGGGACGCTCACGGCGCTGGTCAACAATGTGGGCGTGCTGGAGCAGAAATGCCGGCTGGCCGATATCTCCGTGCAGCGCCTGGAACGCGTGCTGCGCACCAACGTGATCAGTTATTTCCTGTGCTGCCAGCAGGCCGTGCGGCGCATGTCGACGGCCAACGGCGGGCAGGGCGGGCGCATCGTGAACGTCTCGTCGGCAGCCGCGCGCCTCGGCTCCCCGGGCGAATACATCGATTACGCGGCCTCGAAAGGCGCCGTCGATACCCTGACCCTCGGCCTGGCGAAGGAAGTGGCGGCCGAGGGCATCCGCGTCAATGGCGTGCGCCCTGGCATCATCTATACGGAGATCCACGCTTCCGGCGGCGAACCGGGACGGGTGGCGCGCCTGGCGTCCGGCGTGCCCATGCAGCGGGGCGGCCAGCCGGAAGAAATCGCCGACGCCATCCTGTACCTGCTGGGACCGGGCGCCAGCTATGTGACGGGCAGCATCCTCGACGTGGCGGGCGGTCGCTGATTTCCACGCATTTTCAACATATTTTCAACCGCTGCAAGCAAGTGATTCAAGCGCGGGGCCAATTGTCAAATACGGCAAGCGAGTCCAGAATGGCGGGGTGCCCTATGCAGCAGGCACGCCGATCAACCTACCTGGACTTACCATGCCCGCACCTGTTCTTGCCCCCGCCATCCTTGCCCTTTCTCTGCTGGCCGCTGCCGCTCCAGCCCATGCCGCCGTAAATCTGCCCATGCCGGCCCACCTGGCCGGCGCGGCCATCACCGACAAGGTGGTACTGGCGGCGCGCCGTTATGCCGCGTTCTGGCAGAGCGGCGATCCGGCCTTGGCGCGCCTGGCGCTGGCCGATGATTTCAACGACCGCACCTTGCCTGCCGGTCGTCCGCAGGGGCCGGCAGGCCCGCTGCAGGCATCGCAAGTGTTCCACGCGGCCGTGCCGGATTTGCAGGTGGCCATCGAGGACATGCTGGTGGCGGGCGACCGTGTCACCTTGCGCCTGCATTTCACGGGGCGCTTCACGGGCGTCTTCCCCACGCCGCAGGGACCTTTGCAGGGGCAGGGGCAAGCCATCGATTTCCATGCCTTCGATCTGTACCAGGTCAATGCGCAGGGCCGCATCAGCGACAACTGGCACCTGGAAGATAATCTGACCCTGCTGCGCCAGCTGGGCGTGCTGGCGCCTTGATGACGGCCCGCTAGCCTTGCGCCGGCAGGGCCGCGAACTGCTGCAGCAGGAATTCGATCAGCAGGGCCACGCGCGGCGGCTGGAAGCGGCTGCGCCGGTACAGCAGGTTCAGGGGAACGCTGTCGGAAAAGTAATCGTCGAGCACCGTCTGCAGGCGCCCAGCGCGCAGGTCGCCGCCGATGTCGAGCAGGGATTTGTAGGCATAGCCATGGCCGGCCACGGCCCAGCGGCGGATGATTTCGCCGTCGTTGCTGTGCCAGGCGCCCTGCAGGCGCAGGCTATGGCGCTTGCCGTCCTCGCGGTAGCGCCACTCCTGCGGCGCGCCGTCGCCCGCCGTGAGCACGAGGGTCGGCAGCAGCGCCAGGTCGCGCGGCGTGGCCGGCACGCCCACCCTGGCGGCCAGCGCGGGAGACACGCACACGACGCGCCGGCCAGGGTGCAGCAAACGCGCCACCATGTCGCTGTCGGGCAGTTCGCCGTAGCGGATGGCCAGGTCGATGTCGTCCTGCAGCAGCCTGGCCGTGGCGTCCGTCAAGGTCAGCGCATGGCGCACCTGCGGGTGCTGGGCGGCAAAGCGGTCGAGCATGGGCAGCAGCAGCTGGCGGCCGATGTCGGACGGCGCCGAGATGCGCACCACGCCGCGTACGCCGGCGCCGCCTGCGTGCAAGCCGTCTTCGGCCTGCGCCAGCAAGTCCAGCGCCTGCTCGCTGTAATGGCGGTAGTGCAAACCCTCTTCCGTCAGGCGCAGCTGGCGCGTGGTGCGCTCGAACAGGGTGACGCCCAGCGCCGTTTCCAGGCGCGCGATGGCGGCGCTGGCGGCGGCCGGCGACAGGCCGTGCTTGCGGCCGGCCGCGGAAAAGCTGCCCAGCGCCGCGGCGTCGAGGAACAGGGCGATTTCCGCCAGGCGCCCGGCGCCGCCGCTGCGGATCATGCCGGGTGCGCGGCCGCGGGCTTTGGCGCCGGCGCAGAATGGGGCGTGATCACCACGGTGCAGGTGGTGCCGGCCACCAGCAATTGCCCTTTCGGCTGCTCGTCGATGTGGATGCGCACGGGCACGCGCTGCGCCAGGCGCACCCAGTTGAAGGTGGGATTGACGTCGGCCAGCAGTTCGCGGCCCGTGGCGGCGTCGCGGTCGGTGATGCCGCGCGCGATGCTTTCGATATGGCCATGCAGGGTGCCGCCGCTCATCAGATTCATTTCAGCCTTGTCGTCCTGCGCCAGCATGCCCAGCTTGGTCTCTTCGAAATAGCCGACGACATAGTACGAGGCGCTGTCGATGACGGCCAGCTTGGCCGCGCCGACGGCGGCGAAATCGCCCTTGTGCACGTTCAGGTTCGTCACGTAGCCGCTGACGGGGGCGCGCACGGTGGTGCGTTCCAGGTTCAATTGCGCCAGCGCGCGCGCGGCCATGGCGGCCTGCACCTGCGACGAGGCCGAGCTGGCGGCAAACGCCGCGCTTTCGCGGCTTTCCGTCGAGATGATGCTGGCGTCAAGGCCTGCGCGGCGCTGGGCTTCCTTGCCGCGGCGGCCCATTTCCGTTTTTTGCGCGGCCAGCACGGCGTCGGCCTGCGCCAGTGCGCTCGTGTAGCGTTCCTTGTCGACGACGAAGAGCACGTCGCCCTTTTGCACCACCTGGTTGTCGCGCACCAGCACGTCCGTGACGGTGCCGGCCACGTCGGCGCTGATATTGACGATGTCGGCCTTGATGCGGCCGTCGCGCGTCCACGGCGACTCCATGTAGCGGTCCCAGACGGTCTTGCCTATCCACAGCGCGGCGGCCAGGAGCAGCAAGGTGATTGCATAGCGGGTCAGTTTGCTTACCATGTCGGCAGCCTTTCCTTGATGGGGTTGAACAGTTTTTTTTATTTGTAAAGCGATAAAGCCAGCGCGCCAAAGATGGCGATGAAAATGCACAGCCGCGCCAGCGACGGGTGCCACACCATGCGGTACACGCCCAGCCAGCCCAGCATGCGGTCGAGCAGGGTTTGCAGGCCGATGCTGAGGATGAACAGGGGCAGCAGGGTAGGAATCAGAATTCCGAACAGGGCGAATTCACGCGGCATGGTGGTCTCCGGCGCCAGGCGCCATATGGTCGAGTAATGAGGTGTAGATCGAATGCAGGTCGGCCAATGCCGTGTGCAGGCGCAGGTCTTGCTCCTGCTTGCGTTCTGGTGTCGCACCAGCTTCCGTCTGGGCCGCGCGCACCACGGCGCCCGCCTGCAGGGTGGCTGCCAGCGCCGCCTGCAGTGCCGTGTCGCTGCGCGTGCGCAGCCAGGCGGCGATGTGGTCCACGCACCGCTGCAGCGCGTGGCGCGTGGCGCCTGGCCGGGCCGTCGCGATCAGTTCGCGCAATTCGATCACCGAGTGGCCGATTTCCAGCAAGGTCAAGGCCTGGCGCACGACGGCGCGCGCAGCCTCGCCCGGCGCCGGTCCGGCCGCCGCATTGAGCTGGCTGAGCAAGTCGCGCACGCGGTTGTCGAAACGGTGTTTCACGCGCCGCGCGGGCGCCGTGCACGCATGCAGCGCTTCGCGCCACAGGGCACGGCCGATGTGGTCCTTGTGGCCCATCGTGTGCTCGGGCAGCAGCACGGCAAACACGAGGGCCGCCAGCATCAGGCCCACGATCAGGGCCATGCCCGTGTTCAAGAAGGCCGCGCCGTCGACATGCATCAGATTCGTCGGCGCCATCTGCGTGATGAAGGTCGACACGCCCAGGCCCACGCCCAGCTTGGCGGGATTCGTCATCAGGTACAGGCCGACGGCGAGGAACGGCGCAAAACTGAGTACCAGCATGGGGAAGCCGTCGCCATGCACCAGCACGAAATACACGCACACCAGCGACAGCGGCATGGCGATGAGGAAGCCCGCCAGCACCTGGCGGATCATCATGATGGGGCGCGGCGAGGACGAGGCCAGCGCGCAGAACACGGCCGCCATCAGCATCGCCGTGCTGGCGTAGGGCCAGGCGAGGAAGTAGGCGCCCAGCGCCAGCAGGGCCAGGCTGATGGCCGCGCGCGCGCCGCTGGCGATCACCAGCGCGGGCGGCGTCTTCGGCGCATACGCCTGCGGCGTGCTGATTTCCAGGGGCGTGTCGTGCGCCAGGCTGAAATACACTTCGTGGAAGCGGCTCATGTCGCGCGCGAAGCGCTCCAGCAGTTCGCATACGGTGTCGAAATCGATGCGCTGCGCATGCGCGATGGTCGCGCCGTCGATATCCGAGCGGGCCTGCGCCAGGGCCGTTTGCAGGTGCAGC
The DNA here is from genome assembly GCF_021165895.1 of Janthinobacterium sp. PLB04. Lineage (NCBI taxonomy): Bacteria > Pseudomonadati > Pseudomonadota > Betaproteobacteria > Burkholderiales > Oxalobacteraceae > Janthinobacterium > Janthinobacterium sp. PLB04. The sequence goes on from NZ_CP088968.1 coordinate 1,838,338, forward strand.
TGCATGGTGTCGAGCGAGTCTTGCGAAGGCGTCGCCTGCAGCGCTTCGGCGACGATGGCGTACAGGGGCGCGCAGGCCTGCATGACTTGGGTTTCGCCATCGCGCTGCAGGCGGTCGAACAGGCGGTGGAAGGTGTAGAAAGTGGTCAGCGCCGTCATGAAGGTGGCGTTGAAGGCGTGCAGCTTGCGGTTTTGCGCGCGCACGTGGCTGACCTTGCTGGTGACTTCGAACAGGGCGGCCGAGCGGCCCAGTTCCAGCGCCGCGACGTCGGCGGCAAACTGCAAATGCATCAGTTCCACCTGCGCCGGCGTGAGTTTTTGCTGCAGCACGTCCTGGCAAAAGGTGAGGAATTTGCCGTAGCGGGCCTGCACCGTGCGCATCACCTGCGTGCCCTGGTGGCGCGGCAGCAGCACGCTGGAGACGGCCGCCGAGCAGATGATGCCCAGGCTCACTTCGGCCACGCGCGTGACGGCCAGCGCGAACACCTGCATCGGTTGCTCGATGGCGGGCAGTACGATCATGCAGGCCGTGTAGCCAGCCAGCACGTACACATACGATTGCGCGTTGCGGTGCAGGGCAGAGCCGCTCGTGCACAGGCCCACCCACAGGGCCAGGCCGGCGAACAGCAGCACGGGCTGCTGCGGGAACAGGCCGATCAGGGTCAGCGCGGCCGTGCAGCCGAGCAGGGTGCCGCACAGGCGGTAAAAGCTTTTTTCCAGCACCATGCCGCTGCTGGGCAGGGCCAGGATGATGGTGGTGGTCATCGCCGTGCTGGGCGAATCGAGCCCAAGGCGGTAGGCCAGCCACAGGGCGCAGAAGGACGCGATGAGGGTCTTGCCGACGTAGATCCAGCGTTCGCCTTCCGTTGCGCGCCAGTCCTGCAGCGCCAGCGCCAGCCAGTGAGCCGCCCGGGTCAGGGGGCCGTGTGTGAATTTAGTTGCTGTGGCTGGCGTCATCGATAGGCTATCAGTTCTGGTTGTTGAGATTGTTCAGGTTGCGCAACTGGCGCATGTACAGCTTGTCGAGCACTTGCAGCTCTTCGTCCGTGAACCCTTCATACAGGGCCGAGGTTTCCTGGTACACATCGGGCAGTGCCGTTTCGATCAGTGCGCGGCCCTTGTCGGTCAGCGAGATCATCACCGAGCGGCGGTCGCCGGGACGCGTGCCGCGGTGGATCAGGCCGCGTGTTTCCAGGTCGTTGCACACGCGCGTCAGGTTGGCCGGCTTTTCATGGCAGGCCATGCCCAGGGTGCAGGCGTTCGAGGTTTCGTCGTCCGTGCCGTACAGCACGGCCAGCACCATGTAGCTGGCATCGACCAGGTCGTGCTTTTTCAGCGCCGCGTTGGTCAGGTCCTTCATGCCTTTTTGAATGTGGTACGTCATGCGCAACAGGCGCATCAGTTCCATGGGGAAGCCTGGCATGCGCGTGCGGATGTTTTGCAGCCGCTTGGAGGTGGCGTCAAAAGCGGTCATGTCATATTCCTTCATGTGTGAATAAAGTTCCGATTGTATCTTGTTGGGCTAGGGCAATGCCAGGATTGCAAGCTCAGATGCCGCCTCCCAGTGCATTCATCAAGGAAACGTACAGATCGAGCTCGCGTGCCCCATTCTGCGCCTGCTGCTGTTCTTCCGCCAGCAGCGCCACTTGCGTGTTGAGCATGTTGATGGCGTCGCTCATGCCTGCCTTGTAAGCCTTTTCCGCCAGGTCGCGCGCGCGCTGCGCCGTGGCCAGCGCCTGCACCGTCAGCTGGTGCTGCTTTTCCAGCGACTGGGCGCGGGTGACGGCATTGGCCACGTCCGACATGGCGTTGATGACGGTGGCGTTGTATTGCTCCACGGCGCCGTCGTACACGGCAGTCTGGCTGCCCAGCTGGGCGCGCAGGCGGGCGCCGGCGAAGATGGGCAGGCTCAGTGCGGGCGAGGCGCCGCGCACCTGCGAATTGGCGTCGAGAAAGTGGCTGAAGCCGAAGGCCTGGAAGCCGGCAAAGGCCACCAGGTTGACGTTCGGGTAGAACTCGGCCTTGGCGGCGTCGATGCGCTGCGCCGCCGCTTCCACTCTCCAGCGCTGGGCGGCGATGTCGGGACGGCGGCCGATCAGGTCGGCCGGCAGCGCGGCGGGAATGGCCAGCGGCTGGTCCAGGCGCAGCACGGGGCGGCTCAAGGCCGCGCCCGCAGCCGGGCCCTTGCCCGCCAGGGCCGCCAGCTGGTTGCGCAGCAGGGCCAGCGATTCGGCCGACTGTTCCAGCTGGCGGCGTCCCGCCGGCAAGGTGGTTTCGATCTGCGCCACGTCGATGTCCGTGCCGATGCCGGCGGCCTTGCGCTGGCGCGTGATGTCGAGGATGCGGGCGCGCTGCGCCAGGCTTCGTTCGATCACGTCCTGCAACTGGAATTCATACGACAGCTGGATGTAGGTGCGCACCAGCGCCGTTTCCAGGGCCAGGAGGGCCATCTGCGATTCGGCCGACGCCATCTGCACGTCGCCCAGCGCGGCTGACAGGGCGGCGCGGTTGCGGCCCCACAGGTCCAGGTCGTACGAGGCCGTGACGGTGGCCTGGTTGCGCCAGGCGTAGTTGCCGGCCAGCGGCGCCGGGGTGCTGCCGTGCTGCGAATACAGCTCGCGGTTGATGGAGACATTCGCGTCCGCCTGCGGACGGGTCTTGTCCTCGGCCGCGCCGGCCAGCGCCTCGGCCTGGCGCACGCGCGCCTGGGCGCCGCGCAGGGTGGGACTGTCGGCCAGCGCCTGCTCCATCAGGCGGTTCAATTGGGGATCGTGCAAGTCTTGCCACCATTGCGTGCGCGGCCATTGGATGGCGGCGCTGGCGGCGGCATCCATGGCCTGGCTCGCTTGCAGCTTGTTGGCGTCGAGCATGGCCGATTGCGGCGCGATATGGCCCATGTCGGCGCAAGCGCTCAAGGCAAGGATCAGGCTGGCGGCAAGCAAACGGCGGTGCAGGGACATGCAGGGACTCCGGGAAAGATCGTGTTGGGGGTGCTGCTGACAGCTCGCCGCGGTGAGCGCCGGGAGTGGCCCGGGTGCTGCGCCGCAACTGAGGTGTGTTACTGACTGACTGAAACCGGCTGACTGGTTTCTTATTTCACGACGTGTTTTGTCGTTTGCGCGACATCAAAGTCCGCTTCCGTTTGCGGGATCAGGCCAGCCTTGCGGGCGGCGTAGAACTCGGCCATGACTTGTTCGCGCGTCACGTTGCTGGCGGCGGTGGCCGGCGTTTTCGGGTAGTCGACTTCGCTGGTGGCGATTTCGCCGGCGTTGCGGGCACGGATGTATTCGGCCGTGACGTCGGCGCGTGTGAGTTGCTGGCTGGCAGCGGCTGGCGCGGCGCTTTGGGCGAAAGCCGAGGTAGCGGTGGTGATGGCAAACAATGCTGCGATGAGTGATTTGGCTTGCATGATAAAACTCCAAAATGTGCATGATGGCTGGGTGGATGGGCCGGATCGCCACGTACCGGTCGGTTCGGCGGCAGGGCGCTGGTGGGCGCCCTGCCGCCGATGAAGCAGTTTCTGGATGAGAAGATGCTTACTTGAATTAACTATAGCAATGAATATTACATTTGTGAAGTAATTTTTGAAAATATTTGTGCGCCGCCGCATTTCCCCCAGGGAAAATGCCGTGCAGACGTGCGCCGCTGGCCAGGCCAGGGGAGTAAGCTGGTTTTTTTATCAAGGGGAGCCAGCCATGAGCAGCAGTTCACTCGATCCGGACAATTTGCCCGTCACGCCCGACCGTATCCTGGGCAGCGGCCATGGCAAGGGCGCGCTTGGGCCCAGCGACAGTTCCGACAGCGGCAGCGACATGCAGGGCGTGCCGGGCCAGGACCCGGAAGCGCTCGAGAACGACAGCGATGCGGCCGGCACGGGCGAGCGGGCTGGCGTGGAGCCGCAGAATACGGCGCCCGATGGCGGCGATATCGACGTCGACCATGTGGAAAGCGTGGCGCCCGTGCGGCCGGCAGAGGAGGAGGGCGAGGGCGAACCCGGCGGTTCGCGGGGGACTGCGCCGCGCCCCTGACGGCTGCTGGCGGCACGGTCACCACGAATTACTGTCTCTCCTGCGCCATCAGCGTAAAATGCGGTCAAGGCGGCGTGCGCGCCGCCATGGCCAGCCGGCCGGCACAGGATAGGATGTCAGAGGATGCAAACGCAGATGTCGGAAGAGAAAGAAAAAGACTTGATGTCGATGTACCGCGAGACGCGGCCGCGCGAGTTTTTTGGCGAAAAAAGTAACACCAATCACCTGGCCTGGAGTTTGCTGGTGGTCTTGCTGGCGTTGGCGTTCTGGCTTGTCGTGGCCCTGGCGGCGGCGGAAAACCAGCGTTATGCCCTGGAAACGAAGGCTTGCCAGGATCACGTGTTCCCCACGGAAATCGACACGTCTTGCCTGAAGCAGGTCAAGTCGCGCGATCACTGGTGGCAGCACGTGGGCCACGCGCTGGTGCGCATGGGCGCCTGATCTTGGCGCGATCTGGCTGAACCTGCGGCGGCGGGGGCCGCTGCGGTGATGGAGCGATAGTGCGGGAGGCGCCATGCCACGCGATCACTCGCGCGAGCAGCCGCAATGGCTGCTGGCGCGCCACAGTGCCTTGACGGCGCGCCAGCTGCTGCGCGCCTATGGCTTGCTATGCCTGTTTTCCCTCGTGATTGCCGCCGCCTTTGCGCTGCGCGGCCTCTGGTACATTCCCGTCTTTTCGTTCGCCGAGCTGGGCTTGGTGGCCATTGCACTGCTGCATTATCTGCGCCATGCGCGCGACTATGAACACATCGCCCTGCGCGACGGCGAGCTGATCATCGAACAGGTCAGCGCCGGGCGCTGCCGGCGCCACCACTTTTCGCCGTGGCGCACGCGCATCGCCATGCCGCAAGGGCCGCGCCAGTTGATACGCATCAAGGATGTCGGCCAGGCTGGCGCGCATGTGGACGTGGGCGTGTTCGCCACGCCCGAACGGCGCCGGCAAGTGGCGCAGGAACTGCTGGCCCTGCTGCCACCGCCAGCGTAATCGCCTTACACGGCCCGCGACGGGCCTTCCCACAGATTGATATGCCCTTCGCGCGCCTGCACGTCGATGGCGGCCAGCTCGTCGGCCGTGAATGACAATTGCTGCAGCGCGGCCACGTTTTCGCGGATTTGCGCGCTGCTGCTGGCGCCGATCAGGGTCGAGGTGACGCGGGGATCGCGCAAGACCCAGGCCAGCGCCATCTGCGCCAGGGTTTGCCCCCGCTGCGCGGCGATCTGGTTCAGCGCGCGCACGCGGGCCAGGTTTTCCGCGCTCAGGTGCTTTTGCAGCAGCGAGCCGCCGCCGGGGCGGTTGACGCGCGCATCCTGCGGCACGCCATCGAGGTATTTGTCGCTGAGCAGCCCCTGCGCCAGCGCCGTGAACGTGATGCAACCCATGCCTTGCTCTTGCAGGGTGTCGAGCAAGCCGTCTTCCTCGATCCAGCGGTTGAGCATATTGTAGGCCGGCTGGTGGATCAGACACGGCACTTTCCACTCTTTCAGCAGGGCGGCCGCCTCGGCCGTCTTTTGCGGAGAATACGACGACAGGCCCACGTACAGCGCCTTGCCCTGCTGCACGGCCGTGGCCAGCGCGCCCATGGTTTCTTCCAGCGGCGTGTCGGCGTCGTAGCGGTGCGAGTAAAAGATGTCGACGTAGTCGAGGCCCAGGCGCTGCAAGCTCTGGTCCAGGCTGGCCAGCACATATTTGCGCGAACCGCCGCCCTGGCCGTACGGGCCCGGCCACATGTCCCAGCCTGCCTTGGTGGAAATGATCAGTTCATCGCGGTATGGTAAAAAATCGTCGCGCAGCAGCTTGCCGAAATTGCTTTCCGCGCTGCCATACGGTGGGCCATAGTTATTCGCCAGGTCGAAATGCGTGATGCCCAGGTCAAACGCCGTGCGCAGCATGTCGCGCTGGGAAGCGAGGCTGTTGCTGTCGCCAAAGTTGTGCCACAGTCCCAGCGACAGCAGCGGCAGTTTCAGCCCGCTGCGCCCGCACGTGCGGTATTGCATGGTGTCGTAGCGGTTCTCGGCGGCGTGGTAGGTCATGGCATCTCCTAGTTGAATGAAGTGCTTATTTTCGCGCAAAATCAAGGTCTGCGTGCGTGCGTGCGCCTTGCGCGCGAAGGGACGCGCCTTACAATAAGCGTTGAGAAGTCTCGCAAGGAGCGGTCATGGAAATCGAATTGAAATTGTTGCTGGCGCAGGAAGATGTATTGCGTTTGCGCGCGCACCCGCTGCTGGCGCAGTCTGCGCAAGGCGAGCCGCAACTGCTGCAGATACACGATATCTATGTCGATACGCCCGATTTGCAGCTGTGCCGCCAGCAGGCGGGCTTGCGCGTGCGGCACGTGGATGGACACTGGGTGCAAACCCTGAAGGCGGGCGGCACTGTCAGCGGCGGCTTGCACAGCCGCCACGAGTGGGAAGGCGAAGTTCCCGGGCCGCAACCGGACCTTGCCGCGCTCGATGCGGCCATCGGCCGCAAGCAGCCGATCCGCGCGCTGCTGCGCCAGGACGCCATCCGCGACGCCTTGCAGCCCGTGTTTACCACGCGTATCGAGCGCACCGTATGGCAGTTGCGCACGCCGCAGGGCGACCAGATCGAATGCGTGCTGGACCAGGGTGTCATTGAAAGCGGTGCGGATGGCGCCGTCCGCAGCGTGCCCGTCAGCGAGATCGAACTGGAGTTGAAGCAGGGGCAGGCGGCCAGCCTGTTCGACGTGGCGCTGGCCCTGCTGCAGGACGTGCCGCTGCAGCTGGGCCACATGAGCAAGGCGGAACGCGGTTACCGGCTGGCGGCATCCTATCCCTTGCAAGCCGTCAAGGCGCAGCCCCTGGCGCTGGACGCGGCCATGTCCGTGGAGCAGGTATTCCTGGCCATCGCCGGCAATTGCCTGGAGCAAGTCAGCGGCAACCAGGATGGCGTGGCGGCGGGCGAGGACGTGGAAAGCGTGCACCAGATGCGCGTGGGCCTGCGCCGCTTGCGCTCGGCGCTGGGCATGTTCAAGTCCCTGCTGGCGCTGCCGGACGCCTTGAAGGGCGAACTCGGCTGGCTGGGCGGCGCGCTGGGCGAGGCGCGCGATTGGGATGTGTTGGCTGGCAATACTCTGGCGCAGCTCGATGGCGAGGCGGCCGCGGATGCGGCGGCGCTGGCGGAGGCGGCGCACGCGCAGGCGCGGTTCAAGCACGCGCAAGCGGCCCAGGCCGTCACCTCGGCGCGCTACACGGCCTGCATGCTGGGCTTGCAGCGCTGGCTGCAGGCGTGCGCCTGGCGCGACAATTGCTCCGCGCGCCAATTGCGGCGCCTGGACGCGCACGTCTTGTCGTTTGCCCGCGCGACCCTGCGCAAGGACCAGCGCCGCCTGATGAAGCGCGGCAAGCGCCTGCTGCATGCCACGCCGCAGCAGCGCCACCGGGTGCGCATCGCGGCCAAGAAGACGCGGTATGCGACGGAATTCTTTGCCTCGCTGTTTGCCGCGCGCACCGTGCAGCCGTATGTGGGGCGGCTGTCGCTGCTGCAGGATGAACTGGGTTGGCTCAACGATGTGCAGGTGGCGGACCGGCTGCTGCAGCAATTGCCCGAGGTTCAGACTGGCCAGGCTGACCATTCCGCTCAGTCGGCCCAGTCCGCCCGGGATGGCTTGCGGCTGCACGCGGCCTTCGTGCGCGGCTATCTGGCGGCGCGCGCGCAGGCGCAGGACAGCGATGGCCGCATGCACAAGGCCTGGCGGCGCTTCAAGGCGGCCCGCTTGCCGGCCTGAGCCCGCTCTTGCCGCAGTATCAGGCCAGGCCAAGCCAGACCAGGCGCGGCTAGGCCAGCGGGCGCTGCAACCGGCGTTCGAGGATGGCCAGCGGCGATTTGTGCGGGGCGGCCATGGCGTGCACCGGCAGCAGCCAGGTTTGCTCCAGCGCATGCTGTCCCCGCAGGGCCGCGTGCGATACGGCGTCACTGAAGACGATCCACGTCTGGCCCGGCGCGAACGCATGGGTGTGCTGTTCCACCTGCGCCTGGTAGCCCAGGTCGGCCTTCATGGCGTCGTGCAGCTGCAGCATGTAGTGGTCGTAGGGCGTGCGCCGCGACTTGGTGATGCCCAGCCATTGCAGCAGGGCCGCCAGCACGGGTTGCGGACGCTTCGCGACGGGTAAAAAATGCTGCGCCACCTGCTCGAATGGCGCGCCCAGTTTCCACACGCGGGGTGCGTCGCGCGGATGGATGTTTGTGAAGACGCGCAGGATGCGCCGGCCCTGCGTGGGCGAGGAGGGAAAGCTGTCGACATGCAGGCGCGTATCGTCCTTGCGCCAGGAACTCGCCCGGCCGGCGATTTCCACGGGGCGAAAGCTGCCCTTGCCTTGCTGCAGATGGGAAGAATAGCCAGGCAGCAAGCCGCCCAGCAAGCGCTGCGTGTGCCGCGCGTAGCGCTGCATCAGCGCGGCCAGCAGGGCCGCATCGTAGGCATCGCCGTGGCCGCGCACGCCGCGCGCCGGTTCCCAGCTGATATTCTTGGCGCTGCTGGCGTTACCCACCGCGCCGTTCAGCAGCGCATGCTCTTCCTGTCGCAGGGCGAAGCCCAGGCGGGGCAACAGCAGCACTTGCCCATCTTCGAGTGCCTGCAGCGCCGCCGCCTGCTGCACGGCGCTGCCGCTGGCGTCCCACTGGTTCAGGGAAATGTCGATGAGTTTGCTCATGGCACAAACGGGGAAGACATCGGAGCGGCCAGTATGGGCGCCTGCCGCCCGCTCACGTTTGCGCTAGCGCAGGTTCAGCTCACAGTTTGCTGTTCTGGCAGCCGGCGCTCACGCATTCGCGCACGCGGTCTTGCAGGAATTGCGCGCGTTCGATGGTGGTGCGCGTGGCGCAATCGAGGTTCACATAGAAGCCCGAGCCATCCTTTTTCGAGCATCGCTCGTTGCGCTCGCTGATCCAGGAAAGCTGGCCCGATTTCAGCTTTTGCTTGCCGCCGGCATCGAGCTGGGAGCTAAGTTTCTTGTAGTTGGCGTTGAGTTCCTTGTCCGCTTCCTGGTACACCTTGTTGAGGCAATACAGGCCATCGAAGTCGTTGCGCGGCGTGTCGCAGGCCGAGTTGGCGAAGGCGGAGCCGGAGGCGCAGAGCAATAGGGCGAGCAGGCATTTTTTCATGGAGTGCTTTCAGAAAGTGGTGTGGCAGGATAGGCGAGCACGGCAGCGCTCTTGCGCATCGTATAACATTTTCCATCCGGGCCGCAGACGCTTGCGGGCGCGCCCGCAAGTGTGCCGTCAATAGGCCAGGCGGCCCGGCACGCTCACTTCGATCTGTGTGCCGGCGCCGGGCCGGCTGTCGATGCGCAGGCTGGCCCCGATGGCGGCGGCGCGCTCGCGCATGCCGACCAGGCCCCAGTGGCCGGGCCGCTGGCCCGCCTGCGCCACGGCGTCATCGAGGCCGCAGCCGTCGTCGCGCACGCGCAGGGTGAATGCCCGCTCCGCATAGTCGAGCTCCAGCACGATGTTTGCCGCCTCGGCGTAGCGCGAAGCGTTGAACAGCGCTTCGCGCGCGATGGCATAGATTTCGTCGTGCACGCGCGGCTGCAGGCGCCGGCAGATGCCGCTGACATGCACCGTGAAGGCGTGCGCGCGGTGCTCGGCCAGGCCCTTGCCGAATTGCTGCAGCGCCAGCCGCAGTTCGTCGGGTTCGGCCGAGGCGCGCAAGTCCATGATCTGGTCGCGGCCTTCGATCAGCAGCTGGTCCGCCAGGTTGAGGGTGCCATCGAGGCGTGCCCGTTCGCGCGTGCCCTTGGGCAGCATGTCCGCATGCGCATGGAACGACAGGATCAGGCCTTGCACGCTTTGCAGCAGTGTGTCGTGCAGCGAACGGGCGATGCGCGAGCGTTCGGCCAGGCGCTCCTGCAAGCGTTCCTGCAACCGTTCCTGCATATTGCGCGTCAGGTGGCGGATGCGCAGCACGTAGCCGCCATACAGCAGCAGCGCGGCGCCCAGCGCCAGCAGCACGACGAACCACGGCGTTTGCACGAAGGCGGGCGCGATGACGATGTCGAGCCCTGTCCCCTGCTTGTTCCACACGCCGTCTTCGTTGGCGGCCGTGACGTCGAAGCGGTAGCTGCCGGGGGCAAGGTTGGTGTAGTAGGCTTCGCGGCGTCCCACCGCCTCCTGCCAGCCCGTGTCCACGCCTGCCAGCCGGTAGCGCAGGCGCACGCGTTCCGGCATCGACAGGCTCAGGGCCGTGAAGCCGATCTGTAGGGTCTTGCTGCCTTGCGGCAGGTGCTGCGGCTTGCCATCGTCCAGGGCGTAACGCACGCCATCGGCCAGCAAGCTGTGGATCTGCACGGGCGGCGCCAGGGCGTTGCGGCGGATGTGCAGCGGGTCCAGCATGGCGATGGTGGCCGAGGTGGAGAACCACAGCTTGCCATCGGGCGCATGGATCAGCGACGGCACGGGGCGCAGTTGCGAGGCATGGCCCTGCAAGCCGTCGAGCGCGTCGAAGCGCTCCGAGGTAACAGCGCTGCCGTCCCGCATCCACGCGGCCAGGCTGGCGGCAGCGATATGGTCGATGCCGTCCGCGCCATGCAGCCACAGGTCGCCGTCCGGCAGGCGCACGATGCCCGATACGCCGCGAAACGCCGCCCCGTGCGCGCCGCGCAGCATCTGGAAGCGGCCGGCGCGGTACAGGGCCACGCCGTTTTCGCCGCCGGCCCACATCGCCTCGCCATCGCGGTACAGCTGCAGCACGGTGCCCACCTGCAGGCCCTCGGGCGCGCCGAGCCGCTTGACGGCGCCTGCGCGCTGGCCATCGGCCACCAGGCTGAGCGTATTGTCGGCATGGCCCAGCCAGACGGTGCCGGCGCCATCCATCGCCATGGCCGTGGTCAGCACCGCCGGCAGGCCGGACAGGCCGCCGTCGGCGATCCATTTTCCTTCGCTCAGGCGAAACAGGCCGCCGCCGGAAAACGAGGCCCACATGGCGCCCGAGCGGTCCTGCTGCAGCGCCTGCGGATCGAGTCCCAGCACGGGCGGCACCACGCGCGTCATGGCGCCGTTGCGCGCGCGATGGTGCAGCTCCTGCTCGTTGCCCAGCCACAGCGTGCCGTCGGGCGCCCAGTGGCTGGCCGCCAGTGCTCCTTTCAGTATCACTTTCTTTACTCCGTCGGCGGTAAAGCTGCGCACGTCGCCCACGTAGTCGCCGATCCACACGTCGCCATCGGGCCCCGGCAGCATGCCGGGATGGTCGAAGGGCACGGCGACGGCCAGGGTCTTCAGGCGGTTCGGCCGCAGCCGGTCCAGGCCCGTCGACGTGCCGAACCACAGATTGCCTTCGCGGTCCTGGAACGACGTTTGCGGCAGCGGGCCGCTGATGCCGTTCTGGCGCGTCAGGCGCTGGGCCGGCAGGCTGGGGCCGGAAGGATCGAACTTGCGCTCAATGCCATCGGGCTGCATCAGCCACATGGTGCCGGCGCGGTCGAAGCGGATGCCGTTGCCCGTGGCGTCGGGCCGGATGGGCGCGTCGCCGCGCGGCGCGCTGGTGCGCACGCGATAGTAATTGCTTTGCGCGTCCACAGCCCAGATGGCGCCATCGGGCGCTTCATCCATGCTGGTGAGCATGGTGCGCGGCCAGGCATGGGAAAAGCGCATCTCGCCCGGCCTGCGGAAAAAGACGCCGTGCATGGTGCCCATCCACTGCGTGCCATCGCGCCCGAACAGGATCTGGTACACGCGCTTGTCGGGCAGGCCCACGTTGGCGGCCTGCGCGACGAAGCGGTCGGCGCCCGGCGCCAGGCGCGCCGCGCCATCGCGCGTGCCGACCCAGATGGCGCCGTCGGGCGCTGCCTCGATATGGAACACGGCGCCCGGCGGCAAGCCGTCCGCTTCCCCGTACGTGCGCGTGGCACCCTGGCGAAAGACGCTGACGCCGCCGAGGCGGTAGCCGACCCAGACGGCGCCGTCAGGCGGCGTGGCCAGGCCCAGCACATTGCTCGACGGCAGGCGGTGGCCGTACACGCTGTCGACGCGGTCGAAGCGCACGCCATCGTAGCGGTACAGGCCGGTGGCCGTGGCGATCCACAGCCAGCCATCCTTGCCCTGGGCGAATTTCAGTACGTCGACGGGCGCGCCTTGCAGGGCGCCCCAGGCGTTGTGGGTGTAGTCGGACAGCAGGGGCGATGGGGCGGCCGCGCACGCGTGCAGGTGGCACGCCAGCAGGGGCAAAATCAACAGGCGGCGCAGCAGGCGAGCGGACATCGGGGCAGGGCGGGGTGGGAAGATGCTGATTGTAGCGCAGCGCCTCGCCTTTCAGCAGGCAAAAAAAAGCCCGCGCGGGGCGGCGCAGGCTTTTTCTCCTTACGTTGACAGGAACTGCTTACGCGAAGTTCTTGGCAACGAAGTCCCAGTTGACCAGGCCCCAGAACGTTTCCACATACTTGGCGCGCAGGTTGCGGTAGTCGATATAGTAGGCGTGTTCCCACACGTCGCAGGTCAGCAGCGGCTTGTCGCCGGTGGTCAGCGGGCAGCCGGCGTTCGAGGTGTTGACGATGTCGACGGAGCCGTCGGCTTTTTGCACCAGCCAGGTCCAGCCCGAACCGAAGTTGCCCACGCACGACTTGGTGAATTCTTCCTTGAACTTGTCGAACGACGACCATTTGGCGTTGATCGCGTCAGCCACGGCACCCGCAGGCGCGCCGCCGCCGGCCGGCTTCATGCCGTTCCAGTAGAAGGTGTGGTTCCATACTTGCGCTGCATTGTTGAAGATGCCGCCCGACGATTTCTTGATGATCTCTTCCAGCGACAGGTTCTCGAACTCGGTACCCTTGATCAGGTTGTTCAAGTTGGTGACATACGCCTGGTGATGCTTGGCATAGTGGTATTCCAGGGTTTCTTTCGAAATATGCGGCGCCAGAGCGTCCATTTCATACGGCAGTGGTGGCAGAGTATGTTCCATGTGATGTCCCTTTGTGGTGAATGTTCGGAGTCTTCCAGCCTGCGGCCGGAGGGTTGAGCCAAGCTTGCTTGAAGCAGGCATTCTTGCTGAACGAGCCACTATTGTAAAGCGGATGCGCCATTGCTGCAGATTCCCGCATGCGTTGCGGATACTGGTAGCGTATTGATTCTCGTTCAGGAAAATAATGGTATATGGTGAAGCGTCAGCACCTTGAGAAACCGTAGCGAGCAAGCCCGATATCGGGTTGAGTAGCGCAGCTGTACAAAAAGTACAGCGAGCAACGCCGACCCGAGAGTGGGCTGCGCAGTAGGTTTATCATGGTGCAATCCTTAGCGGATGCGGCGAGTGGTTTCCCGCACGATGAGTTCCAGCGGCGGGATGGCGGCCTGCACGGCTTCGCCATTGATCAGGCCCAGCAGCGCTTCTGTGGCGATGCGGCCGATGTCGTACAGGGGCTGATGGATGGTGGTGAGCGGCGGCGTCGTGTAGGACGAGCCGGGCAAGTCATCGAAGCCGACGAGCGAGATATCGTCGGGCACGCGGATGCCCTTGCGGTACAGGCACAGGCGCACGCCGTAGGCGGACAGGTCGTTGGCGGCGAAGACGGCGCTGAACTGCTGCTGCGTATCGAACAAATGGTTCATGGCCAGCATTCCGCTTGCTTCGTGGAAATCGCCTTCCACCATCAGCTTCGGGTCGATGGCGATGTCCGCTTCGCGCAGTGCGCGCTGGTAGCCCGTCAGGCGCTCGGCCGCATCCGTGTTGTTGGCGGGGCCGGCCACGAAGGCGATGCGCCGGTGGCCCAGTTCCACCAGGTGGCGCACGGCCAGGTAGGCGCCGTATTCGTTGTCGAGCTTGAAGCCGATGGCGCTTTTCGTGGCCAGCAGGCGGCCTGTCGAGACGATGGGACGCTGCTGCGAGAAATCGAGCACGCTCTCGTCCGAGATGCGCCCCGACAGCAAAATGATGCCGTCAACCTTTCTTGCCAGCAGCAGGCGGATGCGGTCCGCCTCTTCCTGCGCATTCCAGTGCCCGCTGACGATGACGGACGCATAGCCCGTGTCCTTCAAGCCATCGTCCACGCCGCGCAGGCTTTCGTCGAAGAAGGGGCTGGAAATATCCTGCACCACGATGCCGATGGTCATCGAGCGGCCTTTTTTCAACCCCTGCGCCATCTGGTTCGGCGCGAATTTCATGTGCGCGATCGCCGCCAGCACGGCGTCGCGCTTGTCGTCGGAGACCCTGGCCGTGCCATTCAGGATGCGCGAGACGGTGCTGGGCGACACGCCGGCCTGGCGTGCCACGTCGAGCAGGGTGGAAGGGGGAGCAGCGTGGGCGCTATCGTTCAAGGTGATTCCTGGGTATCAAGATGGCTGGTTCTCAGTGCTCTGAAAACCTTTTCATCGGAAGATTACCATAAATGGCCACGAGCAACCGCAGGTCGGTGCAGGTCGTTGCAGGTCGGCGTAGGTCGGCTTAGCCCGCAGGGCGTAAGCCGACATATTGTTGGCCGTGCACGTCGGGTTACGCGCTTGCGCGCTAACCCGACCTACGATTGAAAACGTTTTCACAAAAAACAACGGCAGCGCAAATGACGAATTTGTGCGCTTTTTCATAGGAGAAAACGCGCCACGGCGTGCCGCTTGCCACGCTGCCTTCAATAAAAATGACAACTTTTTCGGTTGACTTGATTTTCTTTGCGGTGTTAAATGGACACATGTTGTGAAAACGTTTTCAAGATAGAAGACGCTCAATAAACGGAGATGAAATAATGAAGTCAAGCATCCTTGGCGCCGCCCCGCTGGCAGCGCTGACCCTGGCCGTCAGTGTGGCCGCCGCGCCCGCAGCCGTGCCGCCGGCTGCAGCCCTGCCGACGCTGGCCCCGGCCACGATTACCGTCGCCTCGTTCCCCGACCTGGACCGCGCCGTCAAGACGGCCTTGCCCCTGTGGGAAAAACTGTATCCGCAAGTGAAGGTCAAGCTGGTCAGCCTGCAGATCGACGACCACCATAACTCGATGACGACGGCGCTGGCGGCCGGCGCGCGCCTGCCCGACGTGATGGCCATCGACTTCCGCTATGTCGGCAGCTTCGCCGAATCGAAGGGCATGGAAGATTTGCTGCAAGCGCCATACGGGGCAGGGCAGTACCGCGCCCAGTTCGTGCCGTTCACCTTCGTGCAGGCGACCAGTTCGCGCGGTACCCTGGGCGCCATGCCGGCCGACCTGGGACCGGGCACCCTGTTCTACCGCAAGGACCTGATGGACAAGGCGGGCATCAAGGAAACCGACCTGACGCAATCGTGGGAGTCGTATATCGCCGCCGGCAAGAAGCTCAAGGCCGCCACCGGTACCTATCTGCTGGCCGGCGCCAGCGACCTGGCCGACATCTATATCCGCGCCAATTTGAAAGATGGCGAAGGCATTTACTTTGGCGACAAGGGCCAGGTGCTGGTCGACTCGCCCCGCTTCGTGAAGGCGTTCGAGCTGGCCAAGGCGGCACGGGTGGCCGGCATCGATGCGCGAACCGTGGCCTGGACGGGCGAGTGGGCCGAAGGCTTCAAACGCGACAAGGTGGCCAGCCAGATGATGGGATCGTGGCTCAGCGGCCACCTGGCCAAGTGGCTGGCGCCGGCTTCGTCCGGCCAGTGGCGCGCGGCGAACTTGCCGGCCGGCGCGCTG
The DNA here is from genome assembly GCF_021165895.1 of Janthinobacterium sp. PLB04. Taxonomy (NCBI): domain Bacteria; kingdom Pseudomonadati; phylum Pseudomonadota; class Betaproteobacteria; order Burkholderiales; family Oxalobacteraceae; genus Janthinobacterium; species Janthinobacterium sp. PLB04. Next base: position 1,853,954 of record NZ_CP088968.1, read on the forward strand.
GCGTCGTATGGCGGCTCCTTCTACGGCATTCCGAAAAAGGCGGCGAATAAAACCCAGGCCTGGGAATTCATCAAGTTCATGACCGTCAACAAGGATATCCAGCTGCACTCGCTGAAAGAGATCGGCGCCTTCCCGGCCCTCAAGGCAGCCTATGCGGACCCGATGATGGACGAGCCGCAGCCGTACTTCGGCGGCCAGAAGACGCGCCTGCTGGCGCGCGACACGGCAGCGAAGATCCCCGTCATCCGCGTCGACAAGTTCGACGCCGTGGCGCGCGACATCGTCAACATGGAACTGGAAAGCGTGCTGGCGCAAAACAAGGATATCAAGACGGCCCTGGCCGACGCCAAGGCCCTGATCACCCACCGCGCGCGGCGCTAGGAGCAGCATGACTACCTCCATGCCTTGTACCGAGGGTGCGCCCGCTGCTGCGGCAGCGCGGCCCGCAAAAAAACGCTTCAACATGAAGCAGTGGGCGCCGTACATCTTCATCAGCCCCTTCTTCATCCTGTTCGCCGTCTTCAGTCTGTTCCCGCTGCTGTTTTCCATCTATTTGTCGTTCAACCAGTGGGAAGCGGCCAGCGGCGTGGAAGCCATGCAGTGGGTGGGCTTGGACAACTACAAGTATGCCTTGAGCGACCCGTGGTTCCTGCGCTCGCTGGGCAATACCGTGTGGCTGGCGCTGGCCTCGGGCGTGCCGCAGCACCTGGTGGCCATTCCGCTGGCGGCCTTCATCCACAACAGCTTCAAGCGCTCGCGCAACCTGGTGATCGGCATCTATTTTTTACCGTTCATCACGTCCAGCGTGGCCATCGCCATGGTCTTCAACACCCTGTTCTCGCGCGACTATGGGCAGATCAATGTACTGATCCAATGGTGCGCCAGCCTGCCGCTGGTGGGCGGCCTGTTTCCGGCAGAATCGATCGACTGGCTGGGCAGCTCGCTGTTCATCAAGCCGGCCGTCGCCTTCGTGATTTTCTGGCGCTACCTGGGCTGGAATCTGGTGCTGTACCTGTCCGCGCTGCAGGTGATCCCGAAGGACCTGTACGAAGCAGCCACCATCGATGGCGCCTCGAAACGCCAGCAGTTCTGGTACATCACCCTGCCGCAGCTGCGCCCCATGATCTACCTGGCCGTGACCCTCACCATCATGGGCAATCTGCAGCTGTTCGAGGAGCCGTTCGTGCTGGTGGCCGAATCGAGCGGCGTGAGCCAGTCCGTGATGACGACGGCCATCTTCGTCTACAAGACGGCGTTTTCCTCGGGCGACTTCGGCACGGCGTCGGCCATTTCCTGGCTGCTGTTCCTCATCATCGCCAGCACCACCTGGGTCAACAACCGCATCTTCAGCCGCAATGAACGCAAGGAGGTCCGATGAAAACCACCCGCTGGACGGCCTACGCCATGGTGGCCATCGGCGCCCTGATCATGGTCGCGCCGTTCTACTTCATGTTCGTCTTCGCCACGCACACGAGCGCCGAGATCTACAGCCTGCCGCCGCCGCGCTGGTTCGGCACGGCCCTGCTGAACAACATCGAGCTGCTGCAGGAGCGCCTGCCATTCTGGCGCAATATCGGCATCAGCCTGTATGTGGCCCTGATGACGACGGCGCTGACCCTGTTCTTTTGCTCGCTGGGCGGCTATGCGTTCGCCATGTACGAGTTCCGCTTCAAGCGGCCCTTGTTTACCCTGGTGATGGCGTCGATGATCATCCCGTCGTTCATGAACATGATCCCCACCTTCATGCTGATGGATTTCCTCGGCTGGCTGGACCAGCCGCGCGCCCTGTACGTGCCGGGAGCGGCCGGCGCACTGGGGATTTTCCTCATGCGCCAGTACATCGGCACGGCGATACCGAAGGACCTGATCGAGGCGGCGCGCATCGACGGCTGCGGCGAATTCGCCATCTACTGGCGGGTCGTGCTGCCGCTGATCGGCCCCGCCATGGGCACCCTGGGCCTGATCACCTTCATCAACTCGTGGAACAATTTCATCACGCCGCTGGTCGTCATGCGCTCGGTCGAGAACTACACGATCCCGCTGGCCCTGCGCAGCATGCAGGCGCCCAACAACACGGAGTGGGGCTCGCTGATGACGGGCGCCGCCATTGCCGTGCTGCCGCTGCTGCTGATGTTTTTTGTTGCCTCCAAGCGCCTGATCGAAGGGCTGACCCAGGGCGCCGTCAAAGGCTAGCACTCTTTTAATCCACTCACACTGACATGACCACCATGCATAACGACGACATTGACAGCAACTTTCCCGCCACCTTCACCTGGGGCGTGGCCACCAGCGCCTACCAGATCGAGGGCGCCGCCGCCATCGACGGCCGCGGCCCATCCATCTGGGATACCTTCAGCCACACGGATGGCAAGATCATCGACGGCAGCAATGGCGACGTGGCCTGCGACCACTATCACCGCTATGCCGAGGACGTGGAGCTGATCGCCAGCCTGGGCGTGAACGCCTACCGCTTTTCCATGTCCTGGTCGCGCGTGCAGCCGGCGGGTTCCGGCGCCTGGAACGAAGCGGGCTTCGACTTCTATGCGCGCCTGCTCGACGCCCTGGCCGCCAAGGGACTCGACGCCCATTTGACCCTGTATCACTGGGACTTGCCGCAAGCGCTGCAGGACGAGGGCGGCTGGCTCAATCGCGCCACCTGCTACCACTTCGCCGCCTATGCGGCCGAGGTGGCGCGCCGGTTCGGCCACAAGGTCGTCAGCATCGCCACCCATAACGAACCGTGGTGCACGGCCGTGCTGGGCCACGGCACGGGCCAGTTCGCTCCGGGCATGGCCGATCCGGCCGCCGCCGTGCAAGTGTCGCACCACTTGCTGCTGTCGCACGGCCTGGCCATGCAAGCCATGCGCACGGTGAATGCGCCGGCGAAGCTGGGCATCGTGCTCAATCAATGGACGGCCACGCCGGCCACCGACAGCGCCCAGGACCGCGAACTGGCCGAACTCGAATATGCACGCTCGGTGCAGTGGTATATGGACGCCATCTTCAAGGGCCGCTACCCGGCCCTGGCCCTGAAACACGCCGACGCTTCTGCTTTATCCATATTTGAAAACGATTTCATAGATATTAAACAGCCTATCGATTTCCTTGGCGTGAACTACTACACGCGCGCTTTCATGAGCGCCGAGACGCCGCCGCGCAAGCCCGACTGCAAGCTCGGGGTCAACGACATGGGCTGGGAAACCTATCCGCAAGGCTTGACGGAGCTGCTCGTTGGCCTGCACCGCGAATACCGGCTGCCGCCCGTCTACATCACGGAAAACGGCATGGCCGTTGCCGACAAGCCCGTCGACGGCAAGATTCATGACGAACCGCGCATCGAGTACGTGCAACTGCACCTGGACGCCTTGCGCGCCGTGATCGCGCAAGGCATCGACGTGCGCGGCTATTTCTACTGGAGCCTGATGGATAACTTCGAGTGGAACTCCGGCTACGCCAAGCGCTTCGGCATGCTGTACGTCGATTACGCCACGCAGCAGCGCAGTTTCAAGGACAGCGCCCTGTGGTACCGCGACTTCATCGCCGCGCAGCGCGCCGCGCATGCCGATGCGGCCGTCCTGGCCGGGGAGCACTGACATGGCCGCCATTTCCCTGCGCGGCATCCGCAAGACCTACGGCGACGGTCCGGAAATCGTCAAGGGCCTGGACCTTGATATCCATGACGGCGAATTCATGGTCTTCGTGGGACCGTCCGGCTGCGGCAAGTCGACCCTGCTGCGCATGATCGCGGGACTGGAAGACATCAGCGCGGGCCAGCTGCGCATCGGCGACCTGCTGGCCAACGACGTGGCGCCGGCGGAGCGGGGCATCGCCATGGTCTTCCAGAGCTACGCCCTGTATCCGCACATGACGGCGCGCGACAACATGGGTTTTGCCTTGAAACTGGCGGGCAAGGGGGAAGCCGAGGTGCGCGCTGCCGTCGGCAAGGTGGCCGAGATTTTGCAGATCACGCACCTGCTCGACCGCAAACCCAAGGCATTGTCCGGCGGCGAACGCCAGCGCGTGGCCATCGGCCGCTCCATCGTGCGCCAGCCCAAGGTATTCCTGTTTGACGAGCCGCTGTCCAACCTCGATGCATCGCTGCGCGTGCAGACGCGCATCGAGCTGGCCAAGCTGCACCAGGAACTGGGCACCACGATGATCTACGTTACGCACGACCAGGTCGAGGCCATGACCCTCGGCGACAGGGTCGCCGTCTTCCACGGCGGTCACCTGGAGCAGGTGGGCGCGCCCCTGGACCTGTACCGCCATCCGGCCAGCCAGTTCGTGGCCGGCTTCATCGGCGCGCTGCGCATGAATTTTTTGCCGTGCGCCGCCGTCCCGGCGCTGGCCAGCCAGCTCGGTGGCGAGGCGGGCATGCTGGTCGGCATACGTCCGGAACACCTGCGCCTGGTGCCGCGCGAGGAGGGCTACGGCGCCACCGTCACGCTGATCGAGCAGCTGGGCGATGCGCAAATCATCCACGCGACGCTCGATGGCGGTATTGACGGCAGACCGCATGCGGTGGCCATCAAGCTGCACGGCGAGGCGCGCCACGCGCTGGCGCAGGGCAGCGCCATCGGCTTTGCGCCGGAAGAAGGCCATGCCTTTCTATTCGACACGGCCGGGCGCGCCGTGGCTACCCATTGACCCCGCACGGAGGCGACATGACTTCAGATTGACACCCAAAAAATGTGCAGCAGTAGCCAAAGAGCTATGTGATCATCATTCAACCAGCGGTACAGGAGACAACAACAATGCAACAGCTCAAACGCAATACCATCGCCCTCAGCCTGGCGCATGCGACATTCGCCCAGTTCATCTTGCTGGGCAGCGGCGCCGCCATGGCCCAGGAAGCGGCAGCTACGGACGCGGCAAAACCGGCCTCAGAACAGATGGACCGCATCGTCGTCACGGCCACGCGCCGCAATACCTTCGTGCAGGAGACGCCGCTGGCCGTCACCGCCTTCAACCAGGACACCCTGCAAAACAACCAGGTCAAGGATCTGGCGTCGCTGGCAACCATGGTGCCCAGCCTCGTCGTCGAGCAGCATGGCGACTCGGGCGGCGTGCACGTCTACATGCGTGGTGTCGGCTCGGCCAACCACACGGAGCTGGGCGACCCGGCCGTCGCCTTTTATGTCGACGGCGTGTATTCGCCGCGTCCGCAGGGCGCCACGGCGCTGATGTATGACCTGTCGCACGTCGAGGTGGCGCGCGGACCGCAGGGCACCCTGAACGGCCGCAATTCCACGGCAGGCGCCGTCAACCTCGTGTCGGCCGCGCCGAGCACGGCCAAGTTCATGGGCTCGGCCGGCATCACGGTGGGCGACAAGCGCCATTTGCAGACGCAGGGCATGATCAATATCCCGTTTTCCGACGACGTGGCGCTGCGCATCGCCGCCATCAAGGATAGCCATGACGGCACGGTGGATTTCCGCCGCGGCTCGAACGTCATGCCGGGCACGGCCAAGTATGGCGCCGGCGACCAGATGGGCGTGCGCGCCTCGCTGCTGTGGAAGTTCACGCCGCAACTGCGCGGCACGTTCATCGCCGACTACTTCCTCGACCAGGGCGCCGGCAACGTGTATCTGGCGGCCGAACCGAAACGGGGCGAGAAGCTGCGCTCGGCCCTGATCGACACGCCGGGCACCCTCGACCAGTCGATTTTGACTTACAAGGGCAAGCTCAATTACAAGCCGACCGATGCGCTGGACTTCACCTACCTGGGCAGCTGGAGCCGCTACAAGCGCCAGAACAGCAACGATGCCGATGCGGGCCTGTTCCCCGGCTTCAAGTCGGAAAACCGCACCGACTGGGCGCAGTTCGACAGCTATTCGCACGAGCTGCAGGCGCGCTCGGACGACGATGCGCCGTTCCAGTGGGTAGCCGGCCTGTTCCTGTTCAATGAAAAGAACAAAGTGCGCTTCGATATCGACCGCAGCCAGATTTCGCAGGCCGCCGTGCAGCAGGATATCGCCAACGGCGCCGTGATCTTCGTGCAGCCGACCGTGGGCCAGTATGCCTCGTCCATGTCCTTCATCCAGGGCGACCGCCAGCTCAAATCAAAGGCCGTATTCGGCCAGGTCAGCCAGCAGTTGACGGACCAGATCAAGCTGACGGCCGGCGCGCGCTACACGAAAGACCATAAATTCGACGTCGGTGGCAAGAACTGGGCCTGCCCGAACTGGCCTGCCAACACGCCGCTGGGCACCACCGTGCTCACGCCCGATCAACTGGCGCAGCTGGTCACGCCGGGCACGGGCCTGGCCAACACGCACAATATCGGCCCCGGCGGCGCCATCACGGCGGCCACCTGCGGCAATACGCCGGGCGACAATACGGCCGACCTGAAATACGGCCAGGCCACCTGGCTGGGCCGCATCGAGTACAAGCTGCGCTCCGATATCCTGCTGTTCGGTTCCGTGACGACGGGTTTCCATTCGCCTGCCATCGGCGATGGCGGCGCCACCACCAAGCCGGAAAAGCTGACCAGCTATGAAATCGGCTTCAAGTCGGACCTGCTGAACCGCGAACTGACGCTGAACCTCGATGCTTTCCTGATGAAGTACAAGGACAAGCTCGAGTCGCAGGTGGTCAACAGCGTGCTGGCCAACTTCAATGCGGCCGGCGCCACCGTCAAGGGCCTGGAAGCGGAATGGGTGTGGCGGCCAACGAAGGTCGACCGCCTGACGGGCAACGCCACCTGGCTGAAAGCCGTGTATGACGACTTCATGTCGTGCGACGTCGATGCGGCGCGCGCGAATGGCCAGTCCTGCGGTTCGACGGCGCCATTGGTGAACGTGGGCGGCAGCACCATGAAGCATGCGCCGAAGTTTTCCACGACCGTCCAGTACGAGCATGATTTCAATGTCGCCGGCGGCCAGCTCACGCCGCGCGCCTCGGTGCATTATGAAACCATGTCGTATGTGGGCGCGGGCGCGTTCAACGGCGACGTGCCGGGCCATGCCGGCGTCAAGCGCCAGGAAGCCTACACGACCCTGGACCTGAGCCTGCGCTTCCAGCCGGCGAACAAGGCCTATACGGTGGAGGCGTTCGTGCAGAACGCCACGGACAAGGCGGTCAAGCTTGACGTCAATGAAATCTGCACGGACGTCGGCATGCCATGCCAGCCCACGCAGCAGATATACGGCGCCTTCTACAATGCGCCGCGCACCTTTGGCGCGCGCGTGTCGATGAAGTTCTGATGGCGTAGGGTGAAAGAGCAGTTGCAGTAGCAGTCCACTCAGTAGGGTAGGTGTTGGGCCGGGGAGCTTCCCCGGCCTTTTTTATTCCAGCGTTTATTCCAAACTCGCTTGCACGCTGGCGATGCCGATCTGCGCGCTGCCTTCGGCCAGGCGCACATTGACGTTCTGGCGCGCCTGCAGCTGCGCCGGCGAGCGCACGATCGCGCCTTTTTCATCGCGCAGGATGGCGTAGCCGCGTTCCAGGGTGCGCTGGGGATTCAACAGCTCCAGCTGCGCCGCCAGGCCGTCGAGGCGGTGGCGCCGCTGTCCCAGCTGCTGTGTCATGGCCGCGCCGCGGCGCCGCTGCATTTCTTCCAGGCGCGCGCGCGGCGCCGCGACGTCGGGCCGCAAGGCCGCCCAGCGCGCACGCAGGCGTTCGAGCGCGTACTGCGACTGGTTCACGGGCGCGCGCGCCGCATGCGTCATGGCTGTCGACAGGGCCAGCAGCTGCAAACGCTGCTGCTGCAGCTGCGCCTTCGGGTTGAGCAGGCGGCGGCTGTGGCGGTCCAGGGTCTGCGCCGCGTCGTCGAGGCTCCGGCGCATGGCGCGGCGCAGGTCGGCCGCATCGGCGCGCAGGGAAGCCATCCAGTCGGCGCGCGGCGTGGCCGCCAGTTCGGCCGCCGCTGTCGGCGTGGCTGCGCGCAGGTCGGCCGCGAAGTCGGCGATGGTGAAATCAGTCTCGTGTCCCACGCCGCTGATCACGGGCATGGAACAGTCGGCAATCGCATGGGCCACGGCTTCATCGTTGAACGACCACAAATCTTCGATACTGCCGCCGCCACGGCACACCAGCAGCACGTCGCACTCGGCCCTTGTGGATGCCGTGCGGATGGCGTGCGCGATCTTTTCCGGCGCCTGCTGCCCCTGGACGGGCGTGGGGTAGAGGATGATGGAGACGTGCGGCGCGCGGCGCTTGAGGGCGATCAGCACGTCGCGCAGGGCGGCCGCCTGCGGGCTGGTGACGATGCCGATGCTGCGCGCGAACATGGGGATGGCGCGCTTGCGTTCCTGGTCGAACAGTCCCTGCGCGGCCAGCTTTTCCTTCAGGCGCTGGAACGCTTCATACAGGGCCCCCACGCCGGCGCGGCGGATGGCTTCCACGTTGATCTGGTAATCGCCGCGCGCGCCGTACAGGGTGACGAGGGCGCGCACTTCCACCTTGTCGCCTTCGCGCGGCGTGAAGCCGGCAAACTGGGCGCGACCGCGGAACATCACGGCGCGCACCTGGGCGCCATCATCTTTTAATGTGAAATACCAGTGGCCGGACGCGGCGCGCGTGAAGTTGGAAATCTCGCCGGCGATCCACGTCAGGGGAAACGAGCGCTCGAGCAGGCGCGCGACGGCCTGGTTCAGGGTGCTGACGGTCAGCACGGGCGGGGCGGCAAAGCCGCTGTCAGTTGGAGTATCGGTCATCATCTGGTGCTATGGGGGAGGGAACTGTCCACATATTATCGGCGAGGTCATGCTTATGTCATATATCGTGCAAAACAACAAGTTCTATTTCTAAGTATTTGATTTCATGATGAATTCCTGTATGCCTGATTTGCGTGCACAGGGAAAAAAACCTTTAATATCAAGCACATCAGTAAAGCCCCTGCCACTTACGCACAAAGTTATCCACAGAAAGTGTGCGGAACTTTTTGCCTTGGACAAACGTTGCCTGACAAGCCAGCATTGAGCGATAAAAGTGCCGTGCTACATTTTTGCGCACGGAAATAAAGTGTATAGGAATCAAGCGCTTAGTATGCCATGCATGGCCTTGCGCACAATCTTATCCACAAAAAATGTGCAGAACTCTGGCACAGCGCCTGATTTATCCACTGGAACGCCCATGGCATGGCTTGCCTGAATTTTGCGCAGCATAAAAATAGCCATATAAATCAAGGGTATAGCATCACGCCGTACGCCTTGCTCACAATCTTATCCACAGAATGTGTGCAAAACTGCATAAACCGTTTCGCCTTTTCGCCTGCTTTTCCACTGCACGACCAGAGCATTCCTCTGCCTCATTTTTCAGCATTGAAAAAAACTCCTTTAAAATCAATGCTCTTACATGGAGTCAATCCGCTTGCTCACAATCTTATCCACACTTTATGTGTGGAACTGCCTTCACGCTTAAAAACTGCCGTGTTGAAGTGAAATCGGAGGCCGAAAACCCTGCTTTTCAGGCCGTGCTACATTTTTATGCATGGCAATAAAAACGATATAAATCAATGTACTTGGCGCCTATCTTTGAGCTTGCGCACAATCTTGTCCACAGATTGTGTGCAGAACTTTTACGGCTACTATGCCGCGTATCGCATGCCAGCTGCCACTTTTTTACTCATTGATTTAATTTCCTTTAAAATCAATGGCTTAATTGAATTACCGGGCTTTGCGCACAATCTTGTCCACAGTAAATGTGCAGAACTCTTCAGGTATTGATTTATTGATATTGACTACTGCCGTTAAGCTGCTATGCCTGTATTTTGCGCAGTTCTATAATCCACATATAAATCAAGGACTTGCCTGATGGACTTCATGCTTGCTCACAATCTTATCCACATAAAATGTGCAAAACTGGGCAGCGCGTGCCCGCCGCGCGGTGGGGACATGCGGGCGCCACTTGCCGCCGGCGCGGCAACGCGCTACATTGCGCCATTCCTGCGCGGACGTACAATCGGTCTTCGGCGCTCGGTACAATACAGGCTGTTCGGGCGGTCCATCGCCTTCCCTTTTCCAGGAGTTTCTTTTGCTCGCTATATTTCAAGCCGCTGGCTGGCCCATCTGGCTGTTGTTGATCGCTTCCATCGTCGCCCTGGCCCTGATCATCGAGCGCCTGCTGTATTTGCGCCGCGCCAAGATCCTGCCCCGCAAGCTGTTTGATGAAGTGGTGCAGGTGTATCGCAGCGGCAAGATCACGCCGGACACGGTGGCCAAGCTGGAAGACAACTCGCCGCTGGGCGTGGTGCTGGCCGCCGCCCTGCGCAACGTCGACGCGCCACGCGAGGTGATGAAGGAATCGATCGAAGAGGCGGGCAGCGGCGTGGCCCACACGCTGGAGCGTTTCCTGACGACCCTGGGCACCATCGCCACCCTGGCTCCACTGATGGGCCTGTTTGGCACGGTGGTGGGCATGATCGAAATCTTCGGCTCGCAAAACGCCAGCGGCTCCAATCCCGCACAGTTGGCCCACGGCATCTCGGTGGCCCTGTATAACACGGGCTTTGGCCTGGCCATCGCCATGCCGACCCTGGTCTTCTACCGCCATTTCCGCGCCCTCGTCGACAGCTTCGTCATTGACATGGAGCAGCAAGCGGTCAAGTTCGTCGACATCGTCCACAGTGGCCGCAAATGAACTTCCGCAAAGGCAAGGGGCGTGAAGATCCCGAAATCAATTTGATCCCGTTCATCGACGTGCTGCTGGTGATCCTGATCTTCCTCATGGTCAGCACCACCTACAGCAAGTTTACGGAGCTGCAGATCACCTTGCCGACGGCCGACGCCGAGCAAGCCAAGGAAAAGCCGCAGCAGATCGACGTCACCATCGATGCCAAGGGCAATTACACGGTCAACCGCGAGCCCGTCTCGTTCCGCGACGTGGCCGGCTTGGCCGACGCCCTGCAAAGCGCGGCCAAGGCAGCCAATGGCGGCAAGGCACCCGCGCAGACGCCGGTGGTGGTGGTCAACGCCGACCAGTTCGCCATGCACCAGATGGTCATCCACGTGATGGAAGCGGCGCGCCTGGCCGGCTATGAAAAGCTGACGTTTGCGGCGCAGGCGGGTGGCAAGTAAGGCCAACCTCCAACCCCAACCGAAGTGCCGGGGTCGGACCCTCAGGGTCTGACCCCAGGTGTCGATTTTGGGTTCCAATTTTAGTTGACACGCATGCCCACATCCTCTCCCGCCAAGCTTGAAACCACTCTTACCCGCGCCTGGCTGACGCGCGGCCCGCTGGCGTGCGCGCTGTGGCCCGTATCCCTGCTGTTCGGCGCCCTGAGCGCCGTGCGGCGCGGCCTGTATCGGGCCAAGCTCCTGAAATCCGCGCGCCTGCCCGTGCCTGTCGTCGTCGTCGGCAATATTTTTATCGGCGGCACGGGCAAGACGCCGCTGACGATCTGGCTGGTGCAAGCCTTGCGCGAGGCGGGCATGCGCCCGGGCGTCATTTCGCGCGGCCATGGCAGCGCCGACCGTTTGCCGCGCGCCGTCAGCGCCGCCTCCACGCCGCAGCAGGTGGGTGATGAGCCGCTGCTGATCTTCCAGCGCGGCGGCTGCCCCGTGATGGTGGGGCGCGACCGCGCGCAAGCGGGCAGGGCGCTGCTGGCCGCGCATCCCGACGTCGACGTGCTGGTGACGGACGACGGCTTGCAGCATTACGCCTTGCAGCGCGACGTGGAAATCGTGCTGTTCGACGGCCGCGGCGCAGGCAATGGCTGGCTGCTGCCGGCGGGGCCTTTGCGCGAATCGCCGCGCCGCCGGCGCGATGTGACGGTGATCAATGCGCCCGAGCTGACGCCGGCACTGGTGGCCAGGGCCGCGCCGCAGGGCGGGCTGGTGGTGCAGATGTTGCTGGCCGGTGGCGTGGCCGAGCGCCTGCTCGACCGCAGCGAGCGCATGCCTTTGGCGACCCTGGCGGCTGGCGGCCAGCGCATCGTGGCGGCGGCCGGCATCGGCAACCCCCAGCGTTTCTTTGCCATGCTGCGCGGGGCCGGATTGGACTTCATGGAATTGCCCCTGCCCGACCATCACGACTTCCTCGACCAGCCATTTGCGGCGCTCGACACGGATGTGATCTTGATCACCGAGAAGGATGCAGTAAAATGTGCGCAAATTGAACATCTCAAAGATGACCCGAGACTGTGGGTCGTCCCCGTCAGTGCGCGCATCGATAGCGCGCTGGCCCAACAAATTGTGGAGAAATGTCGTGGACGCTCGACTGCTTGATATCCTGGTCTGCCCTGTTTGCAAGGGTCCGCTTGAACACGATAAGAAGGCGCAGGAACTGATTTGCCGCGCCGACCGCCTGGCCTATCCGATCCGCGATGGCATCCCGATCATGTGGGCGGACGAAGCGCGCACCCTGCAAGACGCAGTGGAATAACGATGGCGTTCATCGTCATCATCCCGGCCCGCCTGGCCTCGACGCGCCTGCCGGGCAAGCCGCTGGCTGACCTGGGCGGCAAGCCCATGGTGGTGCGCGTGGCCGAGCAGGCCGCCTTGTCGGGCGCCGCGCGCGTCATCGTCGCCACCGACCATGACAGCATCCGCGCCGCCTGCGCCGCGCATGGCGTGGAAGTGTGCATGACGCGCAGCGATCATCCGTCGGGCACGGACCGCATCGCCGAAGTGGCGCGCACGCTCGATTTGCCGTTGGACGCCATCGTCGTCAACCTGCAGGGCGACGAGCCCCTGATCGATCCGGGCCTGCTGGCCGCCTGCGCGGCGCAGATCAGCGCTGCCGTCCCAATGGCCACCTGCGCCCATCCGCTGCACGATGTGCAGGATGCGTTCAACCCGAACGTGGTGAAGGTCGTGCTGGACAAGAATGGCCGCGCCTTGTATTTCTCGCGCGCCACCATCCCGTGGCACCGCGACGGTTTCGCGCAATCGAAAGACAGCCTGCCGGCTGGCTACGTGCCGCTGCGCCATATCGGCCTGTATGCGTACAGCAATGCGTTCTTGCAAGAATATCCGCAATTGTCCGCTTCGCCGCTGGAAGCCATCGAGGCGCTGGAGCAGTTGCGCGTGCTGTGGCACGGTGTGGCCATCGCCGTGCATGTCACGGACTCGGCGCCAGCCGCCGGTGTCGACACGCCGGAAGATCTTGCCAGGGTGCAAGCCCACTACGGCGCCCTGTAAGCGCTACCCGCAAAACGGCAGGCGTGCAAATATAATTTTGTGCGCCTGCAGTAAAAACCACATTTTGAAACGTGCGTCGCGCGAATTGCTGGCTTTGATCAATCAGGGCATAGCAATTCGATAGCAAACTGGCGTTCCGGGGTTTTTTTGTGGTAAGTTTCGTAGGGAAAGATAGCCTTAGCAACACCATCTAAAAATAATTACACATACCACCATCCAAAATCTGTTTTTTAGGAACTTTTCAATGCGTCTGATACTTTTAGGAGCACCCGGTGCCGGCAAGGGCACCCAAGCTAATTTCATCAAAGAAAAATACAACATTCCACAAATCTCCACGGGCGACATGCTGCGCGCGGCGATCAAGGAAGGCACGGAACTGGGCCTGGCTGCGAAAAAAGTCATGGATGCGGGCGGCCTCGTGTCGGACGACATCATGATCGGCCTGGTCAAGAACCGCCTGCAGGAAGCCGATTGCGCCAATGGCTACCTGTTCGACGGCTTCCCGCGCACCATCGCGCAAGCGGATGCCATGAAAGATGCCGGCATCAATGTCGACTACGTGCTGGAAATCGACGTGCCTGACGCGTCGATCATCGAGCGCATGGATGGTCGCCGCAGCCACCCGGGTTCGGGCCGCGTCTACCACGTCAAATTCAATCCGCCCAAGGTCGACGGTATCGACGACATCACCGGCGAACCGCTGATTCAGCGCGACGACGACAAGGCGGAAACGGTCAAGAAGCGCCTGGACGTGTACCACAACCAGACCAAGGTCTTGCTGGGCTACTACAATGACTGGGCCAAGTCCGGCCTGCCAGGCGCACCGAAATACCGCCGCATCGCCGGCGTCGGTCCGGTCGAGCAAATCCGCGACAGCGCATTTGCCGCCCTGGCGGAATAAGCAGTTTATGAAAAGCGGACCTGAGTGTCCGCTTTTTTTGTGCCCGCTTTTCAGCAGCGGTGCCACATCGTTTTCGTAGTTCAGGTTTTTTGCAGGTCGTGTTTTCCTGGCTGCGCGTGCCTACCCGGTGCGGTCTGCAGCTGTTGGCAATGACGTCGGATAAAAACAGAAGGGGACGATATGGCAGCCAGTTTGTGGTTTGCGGTAGCCTGCGGCGTGGTCGCAGTCATTTACGGTTTGGTGTCGCGCAGCTGGATCCTGAGGCAGGATCCCGGCAACGCGCGCATGCAGGAAATCGCCCTGGCCATCCAGCAGGGTGCGGCCGCCTACCTGGCGCGCCAGTACCGCACCATCGCCATCGTCGGCGTGGTGCTCCTGATCGCCATCTATGCGTTGCTTGGCCTGCATACGGCACTGGGTTTCCTGATCGGCGCCGTGCTGTCGGGCGCCTGCGGCTTCATCGGCATGAATGTCTCCGTGCGGGCCAATGTGCGCACGGCGCAGGCGGCCACCCTGGGCATCAACCAGGCGCTGAACGTGGCCTTCAAGGGCGGGGCGATCACCGGCATGCTGGTGGTGGGACTGGGCTTACTGGGCGTGACCCTGTTCTACTGGCTGCTGGTGACGACGGGCGCGCCCGGCCTGACCCAGCATGACCTGATCAAGCCCCTGATCGGCCTGGCCTTCGGCGCCTCGCTCATTTCCATCTTCGCGCGTCTGGGCGGCGGCATCTTCACCAAGGGCGCCGACGTGGGCGCGGACCTGGTGGGCAAGGTGGAGGCGGGCATACCCGAGGATGATCCGCGCAACCCTGCCGTCATCGCCGACAACGTGGGCGACAACGTGGGCGACTGCGCCGGCATGGCGGCCGACCTGTTCGAAACCTATGTCGTGACCCTGATCGCCACCATGCTGCTGGGCGCCTTGCTGATGGCCGAGGCCAGCGGCACGGCCATCCTCTATCCGCTGCTGCTGGGTGCTGTCTCCATCCTCGCCTCCATCGTCGGCTGCTCGATGGTGAAGACCAAGCCGGGCGCGAAAATCATGTCGGCACTGTACACGGGCCTGTGGTGGGCCGCCGGCCTGTCGCTGGTCGGCTTTGCCGTCGTCACGTGGCTGCTGTGGCCCGATGACGCCATGCGCTACAAGATGCTGGGCGCCACCGTCGTCGGCATCGTCCTCACGGGCCTGATGGTGTACATCACCGAGTACTACACGGGCACGGACTTCAAGCCCGTGCGCCACATCGCCGAAGCGTCGACGACGGGCCACGGCACGAATATCATCGCCGGCCTGGGCGTGTCGATGAAATCCACTGCGTATCCGGTGCTGGCCGTCTGCGTCGCCATCCTCGTTTCGTACCAGCTGGCGGGCCTGTACGGCATTGCCATCGCGGCCACCTCGATGCTGTCGATGGCGGGCATCATCGTCGCGCTCGACGCATATGGCCCCATCACGGATAACGCGGGCGGCATCGCCGAGATGTCGGGCCTGCCCGACTCCGTGCGCGCCATCACCGATCCGCTCGACGCCGTCGGCAACACCACCAAGGCCGTTACCAAGGGCTATGCCATCGGCTCGGCCGGCCTGGCCGCGCTGGTGCTGTTTGCCGACTACACGCATGCGCTCGAATCCGTGGGCCAGCACATCACCTTTGATTTGTCGAACCCCATGGTCATCGTTGGCCTGTTCATCGGCGGGCTGATACCGTATCTGTTCGGCGCCATGGCGATGGAAGCCGTGGGCCGCGCGGCCGGCGCCGTGGTGGTGGAAGTGCGGCGCCAGTTCCGCGACATCAAGGGCATCATGGAAGGCACGGCGCGGCCCGAATACGACAAGGCCGTCGACATGCTGACGGCGTCGGCCATCCGCGAAATGATCGTGCCCTCGCTGCTGCCCGTGGTGGTGCCCATCGTGGTGGGCATGCTGCTGGGGCCAGCGGCGCTCGGCGGCCTCTTGATGGGAACCATCGTCACGGGGCTGTTCGTGGCCATTTCCATGACGACGGGCGGCGGCGCCTGGGACAATGCGAAGAAATACATCGAGGATGGCCATTTCGGCGGCAAGGGTTCCGATGCGCACAAGGCGGCCGTCACGGGCGACACAGTGGGCGATCCGTACAAGGATACGGCCGGTCCGGCAGTCAATCCCTTGATCAAGATCATCAATATCGTGGCCCTGCTGCTGGTGCCGCTGCTGCCGGCCACGGGCTGGCTGGCGGTCAAGGCGCCGGCACCCATCCATGCGCCCGTGCCGCCCATCCTGGCGCCGGCGACACCGGCGCAGGTCTTGCCGGCGCAGTAAGGCAGCGCACTCACGCGCAACAGCCCCGCAGCCAGCGGGGCTGTTTTTCTGTGCACACGCGAAACTTTCCTGCCATCCGTATCCCTCGCGTATCAACGGTGAGCATTTGTTACCCTGCCTTTGACTTCCGGCCGCAGCGACCAATAATGGAGTGATAGTCACCGTTGATGGTGCATGGCGGGAGGATGTCATGGACAGCAAGTACAAGAGACGTGGCGTGGGGCTGGTGCTGCTGGTGGTGGGACTGGCGCTCAGCGGCGCCGCCGCGGCCGGGCCTGGCGGACACGGTGGACGTGGCGGGCATGGCGCGCACATGGGGCACGGCCAATTCCATGGCCACCATGGTCATCACGGCCACTTTCACGGCCGCCCGCAGGTGGGCGTATGGCTGGGATCGTCGTGGGGCTATGGGCCGGGCTGGTATGGCGACCCGTGGTATGGCTATCCCTACCGTTATCCGTATGGCCGCACGCTCATCGTGCCGCCGCCGCCCGTGTATATCGAGCAGGGTGGCGTACCGACGGCGCAGAGGTGGTATTACTGCGCGCGGCCGCAGGGCTATTATCCGTATGTGAAAAATTGCCTGACGCCATGGCGCGCAGTGGCGTCCTTGGGCGGACGCTGAGACGCGGGAGGCCGCCGGCATGAACAGGAACGGGTGGTGAAGGGCGACGCCCATGCTGGCAGCGTGCCGGCCAACGCCGGCACGCTGCCGCCCCCTTATCAAGTCTTACAGCCAGGCCTTAAAAACGCGACGTCAGGCCGACGAACATGCGGCGTCCCGGCACGTAATAGTCGACCAGTCCATCGGCCATCGGCCCCTTCTTGAACAGGTTCTGCACGCCGCCACGCACGGTCCACTGTGGCGTGACCTTGTACGACACGACGGTGTCGACGATGGTGTAGGCTTTTTCGGCCAGCTTGCCGGCATCGAGTTCCTTGCCCGTGTACTGGGCCGATACTTCGCCGAACAGCTGGTCGTTGACTTGCCAGCCCAGCGCCGAGTACCACGACAGTTTTGGCGTGGACAGCAGGTTGGCTCCCGTGGTCAGGTTCTTCGCTTCCGCCATGTAGGTGACGTTGTTACGCCAGTTCAGGTTTTTCGTCAGCGGGATGGTGGCCGTCGCTTCCAGGCCGCTGGTGCGCGCCTTCTGGATATTCGTCATCTTGGTCCACCAGCGTTTCTGGTAAAAGCCCAGCGGCGCATAGTCGATCTTGTTCTTGAAATCCGTGTGGAAGTAGGTCAGGCCCACATCCCAGCCATTCTGTTCCCACGCCACGCCGATCTCGCCGGCCGTGCTCGTTTCCGGTTTCAAGTCCGCATTGCCAGCCATGTAGCAGGAGCCGGTGATGTAGCCCAGCGGTTTCAGGCTGCCGCAACCGCGTCCGCCCGAGTTGGTCGCTGCCGCTGGCGAGTTTTCCTTCAGGCTCGGGGCGCGGAAGCCTTGCGAAATGCCGCCCTTGATGGTCCAGGCCGGGGCAGGGTGGTACACGAGGTACAGGCGCGGGCTGTAGTGGTTGCCGAACTTGCTGTGGTGGTCGAGGCGCAGGCCAGCCGTGGCCGTCAGGTTTTCGCGCAGGAACAGCTGGTCTTCCGCAAACAGGGCCGAGGTGGTGCCCGACAGGGTCGCGCCGCTCACGGGGTTGCCCAGGTAATCGGTGGGCACGGTGCCGATGGTGTCCGTGTTCGTCAGCTCCTGGTGCTTCCACTGGCCGCCCATCACCAGCATTTGCTCGATGCCGCCCCAGCCGACCCGTTTTTCCAGGCTGGCGTCCAGGGTGCTGTCCTTGGATTTCGCCACCGTGCCGACGACTTCGTTGTCGAAATCGTTGTGGTACAGATTGACCGTCGCCTTGCCGAAGTCCCAGCGGCCTTCGTAGCCGAGGCTGACGCTCTTGCGTATCAGTTTGTTGGCGCCCCAGCTGTAGACCAGCGGCTCGCCATCCGCATCATGCGCGCTCGAATCGCTGGCTTCCTGCCTGCCATAGCTGGCGTCCAGCGACAGGTTCTGTTTCTTGTCCAGCGCCCAGCTCAGCTGGCCCGAGACAGTCTGGTTGCGTTCGCCGCCCATGCCACCCGCTTTGTCGAATTTTTTATCGGCGTTCTGGCGCGACTGGCTCACGCCCAGGCGCATGCCGACCGTGTCCGACAGGGGGCCGGCCAGGTTTACGCCCAGCTGGTGCGCCGTGCCGCGGTCACTGTCCTGCGGCTGCGTGTAGTTGGCCGTGGCCGAACCGTTCCATTTGCCCGGCACCTTGCGCGTGATGATGTTGATCACGCCGCCCATGGCGTCCGATCCGTACAACGAGGACATGGGGCCACGCACCACTTCGATACGTTCGATCATGTCGGGCGAAATCCAGTTCAAGTCCTGGCGGCCCAGGTCGGGACGGTAAGCCGTGTCGGCCGAGCTGCCCACGCGCTTGCCATCGACCAGGATCAGCGTGTATTTGTCGGGCAAGCCGCGCAGCTTGATCTTCGACGCCTCGCCTTCAGGGCTGGTGCCGCCCGTCACGCCGGGGATACGGCGCAGCAGCGTGTTCAAGTCATACACGGGCTGGCGTTCGATTTCCTCGCGCGTGATGACGCTGATACTGGCCGGCGCATCCTTGATATCGATGGCCGTGCCCGACGCGGTGACGACCACCGTATTCATGGTGGGATCGGCGGCCACATTGCCTTCGGCCCAGGCATTGCTGACGGCCAGCGACAGCAGGCAGGGCAGGAGCAGGGCGGCGGAATGAATGGAGCGGGCGGGAGTGGCGACGGGGGCTACGGAGACGGAACTACGCTTGGTCATGATGAACTTTCCGGATATTGTTATTTCCTGGCTGCCTTCCGGGTGGCTCGGGTATAAATGAGTGAAAAGATAATAAATTGCGCTCTCACTCCACTAATGAGAATAAGAATCGTTCTTATTGTAATGCCATGCTGGCAAGAAAGAAAGTACTGAAAGGAAATAAAACACCGTTACCGGACGCGCATCGGCGGTGTGCGGCACCAGCAAGCGTGAGTAATTGTTACCTTGCTGGCATCTGGCGCGGCATGTGCCAATAATGAAAACCGGGCGATGGATGCGTTGGGAGAGGGCATGAAGCGGATGACAAAAAGCATAGTGGCGCTGGCTTGCGGCATGTCGGTATCGGCTGGCGGCCATGCCTGGGCGCAGCAGCAGGCGTCCGAGTCCTTGCCCGTGTGCCAGCTCGACCCGCGCGACAGCAGCAAGCTGGCGGTGGAACCATGCCGCCCGGCGCCGCCCGTGCAGCCGCGCCGTTCCGTGGCGCAGGTGATCGGCCGCATGCCGGCGCAATCCGTGCCGCCCGTCGTGCCCATGGCGCCCCTGTCGCCCAGCCCGGCTGTACCGATGCCGCGCGCGCCGCAGCCCATCGGTGCATGCGATACGGGCGGTTGCCGCGACTCTGCCGGCACGCGCTATAACGGCGCGGGCAATGCCACGCTCGATGCCAACGGGCGCATCTGCCACCGCAACGGCGCTTTCATCCAGTGTTTTTAACGTTCTCATTCGCCAGCGCTGCAAGTTTTCGCTCGGTGCCCGCAAAAATGGCTACAATTGTCGCCGACATTACGTTTACGTAAACGTAATAGCGCGTAATAGCGCGTAACGATGGCATCGTGCATCCACCATCAGGCGCCGGGAACACGGCCCTTATCACTCAGGAGATTTCATGCAGATTCAGGACAATGTATTCATCATCACGGGCGGCGCATCGGGCCTGGGCGCGGCCACGGCGCGCATGCTGACGGCAGCCGGCGGCAAGGTCGTGCTGGCCGACGTGCAGACGGAGGCGGGCCAGGCGCTGGCCGCGGAGTTGAACGGCGTGTTCGTGCAGTGCGACGTGACCTCGGAAGAAGACGGCCTGGCCGTGGTGGCCGCCGCAAGCCAACTGGGTACCTTGCGCGGCCTGGTCAACTGCGCCGGCGTGGCGCCGGCCGTGAAAACCGTGGGCAAGGACGGCCCGCATCCGCTGGCCCTGTTCCAGAAGGTCGTCAACATCAACCTGGTGGGTACCTTCAATATGTGCCGCCTGGCGGCCGACGCCATGGCCAAGCAGGATGCCACCGTTGAAGGCGAGCGCGGCGTCATCATCAACACGGCTTCCGTGGCGGCCTACGATGGCCAGATCGGCCAGGCCGCGTATGCGTCGTCGAAGGCGGCCGTGGTGGGACTGACCCTGCCGATGGCGCGCGACCTGTCGCGCAACGGCATCCGCGTGATGACGGTGGCGCCCGGCATTTTCGAAACGCCGATGCTGCTCGGCATGCCGGCCGAAGTGCAGGATGCGCTGGGCAAGATGGTGCCGTTCCCTTCGCGCCTGGGCAAGCCCGGCGAGTACGCGCAACTGGTGAAAGCCATCGTGGAAAACGTCATGCTCAATGGCGAGACGATTCGTTTGGACGGCGCCATTCGCATGCAACCGAAATAAGCCTGGCGTGATTTGATGTAGGATACCCCCGTATGGGGCGTACAGCCTTGCCTGGCTGTGCGCCCTTTTTTTATCGGAGAATCCATGATCACATTGAAGCCGCTGGCGCTGAGCCTGACCTTGCTGGGAGCCCTGGCTGCCAGTCCCGTATTTGCCGAGGTGCCGCAAAAGGCGCCGGAAATCGCCACCGCGTATGCGGAAAAATCGGGTTGGGCAGCGCAGAAATTCATGGTCGCCGCCGCCAATCCGCTGGCCGCCGATGCGGGCTACCAGATGCTGAAAAAGGGCGGCAGCGCCATCGACGCGGCCATCGCCACGCAGTTGGTCCTGACCCTGGTCGAACCGCAGTCGTCGGGTATCGGCGGCGGCGCCTTCCTGCTGTATTCCACGGCCAAGGGCGTGCAGGCGTTCGACGGACGCGAAACGGCCCCTGCTAGCGCCGATGAACACCTGTTCCAGAATGCGGACGGCAGCCCCGTCTCGCGCGCCACGGGCGTGGTGGGCGGGCGTTCCGTGGGCGCGCCGGGCGTGCTGCGCATGCTGGAACTGGCGCACAAGGAACACGGCAAGCTGCCGTGGGCGACCCTGTTCGGCCCCGCCATCAAGCTGGCGCACGGCGGCTTTCCCGTCAGCCAGCGCCTCAACGGCCTATTGAATTGGGACCAGGCATTGAAGCGCGACCCTGTCGCCGCCGCCTATTTCTATGACAAAGAGGGCAAGGCCTGGCCCGTCGGCCACGTGCTGAAAAACCCGCAGTTGGCGCGCACCCTGCGCGAGATCGCCCGTGGCGGCGCCGACGCTTTTTACCAGGGCCGCATCGCGCGCGACATCGCCGCCAAGGTGGCGGTGCATCCGACCAATCCGGGCAAACTGACGGCGCAAGATATTTCCGGCTACCGGGCCAAGGTGCGTGAACCCGTCTGCAGCGATTACAAGGCATGGACCGTGTGCGGCATGCCTCCGCCATCGTCGGGCGGCATCGCCATCGCGCAGATGCTGGGCATGCTGGAAGTGAAGGATATCCGGCCGTATGCGCCCGTAGACGGCGTGCTCGATGCGCAAGCGATCCACCTGTTCTCGGAAGCGGGGCGCCTGGCCTACGCGGACCGCAACCGATACGTGGCCGACACGGACTTCGTGCCGCTGCCGGGCAACGGTATCGCCTCGATGCTCGATAAAACCTATCTGGCGCAGCGCGCCTCGCTGATCGGCGACAAATCCATGGGCAAGGCCATGCCCGGCACGCCGCCCGGCATGCAGGTGGCGTGGGGCATGGACAACGCCTTGCAGCGCCCGTCGACCTCGCACCTGGTGGCCGTGGACGCTTTTGGGGGCGGCCTGTCGATGACCACCAGCGTGGAAGACGCGTTCGGCTCGCGCCAGATGGTCGACGGCTTTTTGCTGAATAACCAGCTGACGGATTTCTCGTTCGATTCGCGCGACGCGGACGGCCCGATTGCCAACCGGGTCGAGGCGGGCAAGCGTCCGCGCAGCGCCATGTCGCCCACCCTCGTGTTCGAGAAGGGCACGCACAAGCTGGTGCTGGCGACGGGTTCGCCCGGCGGCTCGTCCATCATCAATTATGTCGCCAAGGTCCTGGTCGGCACCATGGACTGGGGGATGAACGTGCAGCAGGCGATCAACCTGCCGAACTTTGGCAGCCGCAACGGCCCGACGGAACTGGAAAAGGGCCGCGCGCCTGCCGCGCAAGTCGAGGCGCTGCAAGCCATGGGCCACGAGGTGCGCGTCATCGAACAGAATTCCGGCTTGCAGGGCATCATGCGCCTGAATGCGCATGGCAAGGATTTCTGGTTTGGCGGCGCCGACCCACGCAGGGAAGGCATGGTGCGCGGCGACTGAAATTTCCACAAAGTATCAAGACCCTGCTAATCTGCCGGCATGGGAATGCAAAATAAAACAGGCTTGATACTGACGGGAGGAGGCGCCCGTGCCGCCTACCAGGTGGGCGTGCTGCAGGCGATTTCAGCGATTCTGTGGGAAGCGGGCTGGGCGCCGGCGCGCAACCCGTTCGACATCATCTGCGGCACCTCGGCCGGCGCCATCAACGCCACGGCGCTGGCCTGCCGCGCGGATAACTTCGGCGAAGGCGTGCAAAAGCTGCTCGACGTGTGGCAGCACATCGAAGTCGAGCAAGTGTATCGGGCCGATTCACTGGGCGTGATCCGCTCGGGCGCGCGCTGGCTGTCGCTGCTGTCGTTCGGCTGGCTGCTGCGCCAGTGGCATGCGTCGCCGCCCAGTTCCCTGCTCGACAATACCCCGCTGGTCAGCCTGCTGCACCGCATGCTCGACTTGCCGCGCCTGGACGCGGCCCTGGCTGACGGCTTGCTGCATGCGCTGGCCGTGACGGCGTCGTCGTATTCGGGCAGCCGCCACATGACGTTTTACCAGACGGCCGAGGATATCGCGCCGTGGGTGCGCACGCAGCGCCTGGCCCTGCCGGACCAGATCGGCGTGGAGCACTTGCTCGCCTCGGCCGCCATCCCCTTCATCTTTCCTGCCGTGCCTTTGTATGTGGGCGGCCAGCGCGAGTACTGCGGCGATGGTTCCATGCGCCAGCTGGCGCCGATCTCGCCGGCGATCCACCTGGGCGCGAACAAGGTGCTGGTGGTGGGCGCGGGGCGCATGACGGAACCGGCGCCCGCCGCCTCCGAGGCGGCGCGCTACCCGAGCCTGGCGCAGATCGCCGGCCATGCGCTGTCGTCGATCTTCCTCGATGGCCTGGCCGTCGACATCGAGCGTCTGAACCGCATCAACCTGACCCTGTCGATGCTGCCGCCCGAATTACTGGGCAAGACGGCCTTGCGGCCGGTGGAATTGCTGGTCATCGCGCCGTCCGAACGGCTCGACGCCATCGCCAGCCGGCATATCGGCAGTCTGCCCCGTCCCATCCGCACCATGTTGTCGGGCATCGGCGCGGCAGAAGCGCGCGGCGCGGCGCTGGCATCGTATTTATTGTTCGAATCGACGTATACTAACGAGCTGATCCGTCTTGGACAGCGCGATACGCAAGCCCGCAAGGATGATGTCCTGGCGTTCTTTGGTTCCTGAGACGGCCCTTGGAGCGGCGTGCGGGTTTTTCGCGTTTTTTTTGACAGGACGATTGTGCTGGTATTTCGACGTGTTTACGATGTTGCCTTACTGTTAATTCTGCTGCTGGGCGGCCCGGCTGCGGCGGCGCCTGCGCCCACCCTGCGTTTCGACCAGCTCAGCGTCGACCAGGGCCTGGCGCAGGAATCGGTGCTGGCCATCGCCCAGGACCGGCAGGGCTATATGTGGTTCGGCAGCCAGTCTGGCTTGAGCCGCTACGATGGCTACCGCATGGTCGTCTACAAGAATATCGAAGGCGACAAGACCAGCCTGGCCGACAACTGGGTGGGCGAACTGCATGTCGACAGCCAGGGCCAGTTGTGGGTGGGTACCGACAATGGCCTGGACCGCTTCGATGCCGCCAGCCAGACCTTCATCCATTACGTCCCGGCCGAAAAGAGCAAGCGCGGTAACGGCAACCGGCATATCCACGCCATTCTCGAAGATGGCGCGCGCGGCTTCTGGATCGCCACCTCGGACGGCTTGCAGCATTTCGATCCCGCCACGGGCGTCTTCCGTACCTGGCACCATGAAGAGGGAAACCCGCACAGCCTGGGCGACAATGAAATCAAGGCGCTGGCGCTGGACGCGCAGCAGCGCCTGTGGATCGGCACGGTAACGGGCCTGGACATGCTGGCACCGGGCAGCGAGCGCTTCGAGCATTTTGCCGTCGACACGGAGCCCGGCTCGAAGTACAACGTGATCCAGTCGCTGCTGATCGACCGCCAGCAGAACCTGTGGATCGGCACCATGGCCGGCGCCGAGCGCTGGCGCCTGGGCGCCGCCGGCCAGCCGCCGCAGGCAAGAGTGCGCTTCGGTGAGAAAAATGGCTTTTCCGCCATCCGCGTCGCCAGCCTGTACCAGGATGTCGACGCCACTGTCTGGCTGGGCAGCAATGCCGATGGCCTGTTCCGCTGGCTGCCCGAGAGCGACACCTTCCTGCAGTACCGGCATCAGACGGGCGACAAATTCAGCGTCGCCGATAACCAGCTGTCGTCGCTGTACCGCGACCGCGCCGGCACCTTCTGGGTCGGCTCCTGGTACAACGGCGTGAGCCGGGTCGACCTGGGCAGCGGCGGCTTTTCGCGCATGGCGCGCGCGCCCGGCGATGTGGGCGCGCTGGCGGACAAGAAAGTGCGCGCCGTGGCCGACGCGGGCAATGGCAAGCTGTGGCTGGCCACCAAGGGCGGCCTGAAACTGTATGACACGCGCGACGGCAGCTCGCGCCTGTTCGACCTGCGCAGTTCTCCCGGCATGTCGCGCGACGAACAGGTCACCACCCTGTACAAGGCGCCGGACGGCACCCTGTGGGTGGGCGGCTCGACGGGCTTGCACCGCTTCGATCCGGCACTGGGGCGCTTCTTTACCATGCGCTTTGCCGCCGGCGACCCGAACAGCGACACCATCCGCAATATCGTGAGCGACCGCAGCGGCATGCTGTGGGTCTCGACGCGGGGTGGCGTGCACCGCTTCGACCCCGTCACCAAGCGCTTCACCACCTACCGCCACGACCCGGCCAACCCGAACAGCCTGTCCGACAACATGGTGCGGCCCGTGCTGGAAGATGGCAAGGGGCGCCTGTGGATCGGTTCCTTCCACGGTCTGGACTTGCTGGACCGCGCCAGCGGCCACTTCCGCCATTTCCGCCACGATCCGCAAAACCCGCATAGCCTGAGCCACGATGAAGTGCATTTCCTGCACGAAGACAAGCGCGGCGTGCTGTGGGTGGGCACGGCCAATGGCTTGAACCGCATGGACGTCGATGCCAAGGGCGAGATCCGTTTCCGGCGCTTCCTGCGCAAGGATGGCATGGCCGACGACGCCGTCGCCAGCATCCTCGGCGACGACAACGAGCAGCTGTGGCTGAGCACGAATAGCGGCATCACGCGGCTCGACATGCGCAGCGGCCTGTTTCGCAACTACGACAGCGCCGATGGCACGGTGGAAGGCTCGTACTTCGATGGCGCGGCCTTGCGCGCCTCGGACGGGACCATGTATTTCGGCGGCTTCAACGGCATGACGGCGTTCGTGCCGCAGGATATCCACGACAACCGCGTGCCGCCGCTGGTGGCCATCACGGAACTGCAGATATTCAACAAGCCGGTGGCCATCGGCCGCGGCGAGTTCGCGCACGTGCTCAAGGCGGCCATCGACCACACGCGCAACCTCGTGCTGACCAGCCGCGAAAGCGTCTTTTCGCTGGAATTCGCGGCCCTGCATTTCGCCGCGCCCCAGCGCAACATGTTCGCCTACCGGCTCGAAGGCTTCGACCAGGACTGGGTC
The DNA here is from genome assembly GCF_021165895.1 of Janthinobacterium sp. PLB04. Classification (NCBI taxonomy): domain Bacteria; kingdom Pseudomonadati; phylum Pseudomonadota; class Betaproteobacteria; order Burkholderiales; family Oxalobacteraceae; genus Janthinobacterium; species Janthinobacterium sp. PLB04. The sequence goes on from NZ_CP088968.1 coordinate 1,880,078, forward strand.
ATGACGGATGCGGGGCGGCGCTTTGCCACCTATACCAACCTCGATGCCGGCAACTACGTGTTTCGCGTCAAGGCGGCCAACAAGGACGGCGTCTGGAACGAGAGCGGCGCCACCCTGGCCATCACGATCCTGCCGCCGTTCTGGAAAACCTGGTGGTTCCGCACCCTGATGGCGGTGCTGCTGCTGGGCGCCATCTATGGCGCCTACCGCCAGCGCGTGCGCGCGCTGCGGCATCAACAGAATGAACTGGAAAAGCAGGTCAGCGAACGCACGGCCGAGTTGCAGAGCAAGGAAATCGAAGTGCTGGCCCAGTCGGAAAAGCTGGCGCAAGTGAACAGCAGCCTGACGAAAAACGAGGAAAGCCTGCGCCAGGCCAAGCGCAAGGCCGAGGATGCGACGCGCCAGAAGTCGGAATTTTTGGCCAACATGAGCCACGAGATGCGCACGCCGCTGGCCGGCGTGATCGGCATGCTGGGCTTTGCCCTGCGCGACGAGCAGCTGCACGACGCCACGCGCGAGCAGATCCTGCGCGGCCAGGCCAACGCCCAGTCGCTGCTGGTGATCATCAATGACTTGCTCGATTTTTCCAAGATCGAGGCGGGCAAGCTGAGCATCGAAAACATCGACTTCGCGCTCGGCGCGGCAATCGAGACGGTCGTCAGCCTGTTCGAGGAGCAGGCGGCCGCGCGCAGCATCGGTTTCTCCATCGACTTTGCGCCCGACCTGCCGCCCTTCGTGGTGGGCGACCCGACCCGCTTGCGCCAGGTGCTGGTCAACCTGGTCGGCAATGCCTTCAAGTTCACCCAGCGCGGCGGCGTCAGCGTGTGCGTCGAGCGCGCCGGCGTGGCCAGCGGCAGCGGCGGACGCAAGGTCAACCTGATCCGCTTCACCGTCAGCGACAGCGGCATCGGCATCGATGCGGAAGCCATGGCGCGGCTGTTCCAGAAGTTCGAGCAGGCCGACGCCAGCACCACGCGGCGCTACGGCGGCACGGGACTGGGCCTGGCGATCTGCCGCCAGCTGGTCGAACTGATGGATGGCGAGATCGAGGTGGCCAGCACGCCGGGGCAGGGCAGCACGTTTGCCTTCACCTTGCCGTTGGCCGATGGCGTGGCGCCGCCGCTGGTGCCGCAGGTGGCGCTGGCGCCGCACAGCCACCAGCTGCGCGTGCTGTGTGCGGAAGACTTCCCCACCAACCAGATCATCATCCGCGTCATGCTCGAAGAGCTGGGGCACCGGGTCGACGTGGTCGCCAACGGCGTGCTGGCGGTGGCGGCCTGCGTGCATACGCGCTATGACCTGATCCTGATGGACGGGCGCATGCCGGAGATGGATGGGGCGACGGCGACGCGCCTGATCCGCGTGGGCGGCTGGCCGGACCAGCCCGTGCGCGACCAGGAACTGATGATCGTGGCCCTGACGGCGAATGCCAGCGAAGAAGACCGCAGCCGCTATCTCGGCGTCGGCATGGATGATTTCCTCAGCAAGCCCGTGGACGAGGCGGCGCTGCATGGCTTGCTGGCGCGCGCCATCGAGCGCCAGCTGCAGCGCGGCTTCATGTTGCCGCGCATGCCGTCGAACGTGCCGCGCGGCGCGGCGCGGGGGCAGGCCGAACTCGATGCCCTGTTCGGCATCGCGCCGGCGATTCCCGTTCCGGCGCCGTCCCAGTCCATCCGCAGCGGCGAACTGCAACGGCGCATCCGCGTCGCCTTTGTCGCCGACCTGGAGGGACGCCTGCGTGAACTCGATGCCGCCCTGGCGGCGCAGGACAAGGAAAACGCCGGGCGCCTGCTGCACGGTTTGAAGGGCAGCGCCGCCTATCTCGATGAAACGCAGCTGCACATGCTGTGCACGGAAATGGAAGAGGCGGCGGACGGCGGGCGCTGGACGCAAGTGGCCGTGCATTTGCCGCAATTGCGCGCACTGTTGGCGCAAATAGCCGTTTCGGGCAAGGAAATGTAAAATAGGCAATGCCGGCCATCGAGCGCGCGGCGAAACTGGGTAGAATACGGCCAGGCACCTTGACGCTGCCGCCAATGGAGAAAGCAATGAAAGTACTGGTGGTTGACGATGATGTCGTGTCGCGCATGGTATTGATGCATTTGATCGACAGTTGCGGCGTGCACGATATCGTGGAAGCCGAAGATGGCGCGGCCGCGTGGGAGCAGCTCGAAGGCGGCTTGCGTCCGTCGCTGTGCTTCTGCGATTTGCGCATGCCGCGCCTGTCCGGCATGGAGCTGCTGCAGAAAATCCGCTCCGACAGCGCGCTCGATGCCATGCCGCTCGTGCTGGTATCGTCGGCCAATGACCATGACACGGTGCGTGACGCCGTGCAGGCAGGTGCTGCCGGCTATATCGTCAAGCCTTTCCAGCCGGAGCAGGTGCGCCAGCATATCGACGCCTGTTTCGACGTCTCCGCCTTGCCGGCCGAGGCGCCGCGCGACACGCTGCAGCGGCTGGGCATCGACAGCGAACGCCTGCTGGCGTATCTGACGGGCTTCCAGGGGCAGATAGTCGCCGCCGGCGAACAGGTCGATGCCTTGCTGGCACGCGGCGAACCGGCCCAGGCGCGCCAGCAGCTCGAACGGCTGCACCTCGGTTGCCGCACCCTCGGCTTGCATGGCGCGGAAGCGGGCATGATGGCCCTGCTGCAGGCCTCGGTGCTCGATGGCGACCAGATACAAGCGGCTCTGGCCGCGCTGGCGCGCAGCGTGGCGCAGCAGGCGCGTTTGCTGCGGCGGCAGGACGGCGTCGACTGAAATTGCTGTTTTCCGCTTGCTGGAAAAATACTTTAGGTTTAAAGTATCTGCTTCCGGGCCTTGTGCACGCGCCCGCTATCAGCCAGGATGAGCATGAGCAGCGACCCTTCGCCTACCACCGCATCTCCCCAGGACGACTTTGCCCACACGCACTTGCCGCCGCGCGAACTCTGGCCGCAGCTGTGCCTGGACTTGCCCGAGCTGCAGTATCCGCCGCGTCTCAATTGCGTCGCCGCGCTGCTCGATGTGGCCGTGGCCGGCGGCGGTGGCGAGCGCACCGCCATCCTTGCCGACGGCCAGCGCTGGACCTATGCGCAGCTGGCGCGGCAGGTCGACCGCATCGCCCGCGTGCTGCGCAGCGACCTGCATCTGATCCCCGGCAACCGCGTGCTGCTGCGCGGCGCGAATACGCCCATGATGGCCGCCTGCCTGCTGGCCGTGCTGAAAGCCGGCTGCATCGCCGTGCCCACCATGCCGCTGCTGCGCGCGCGCGAACTGTCCGCCATCCTGGCCAAGGCGGAAGTGAACGCCGTGCTGTGCGCGCAGGGCTTGCGCGCGGAACTTGACGCGCTGGCGTCCGTGCCGCCCATGCTGTGTTTTGGCGCCGACGACACGGAACTGGAGCAGCGCATGGCGTCCCACGATGCGCCATTTTCCGCATGCGATACGGCGGCCGACGACGTCTGCCTGATCAGCTTTACCTCGGGCACGACGGGCGTCCCCAAAGGCACCATGCACATGCACCGCGACCTGCTGGCCATCTGCGACTGCTTTCCCCGCTCCATGCTGCAGGTGCGCGCCGACGATATCTTCATCGGCACGCCGCCGCTGGCGTTCACCTTTGGCCTCGGCGGCTTGCTGCTGTTCCCCCTGCGCTTTGGCGCGGCCACCGTACTGCTGGAAAAACTCACGCCCGACGGCCTGCTGCGCGCCATCGGCGCCTATCAAGCCACGATCTGCTTCACGGCGCCTACCTTTTACCGCCAGATGGCGCCCCTGGCGGCCAGCCACGACGTGCGCAGCCTGCGTTTGTCCGTGTCGGCCGGCGAGGCGCTGCCGCTGGCCACGCGCGACGCCTGGCAGGCGGCGACGGGCCTGGCCATGACGGACGGCATCGGCGCCACCGAGATGCTGCATATCTTCATTTCCGCCACGGGCGAGGGCATCCGCCGCGGCGCCATCGGCAAGGCGATTCCCGGCTACCAGGCGTGCATCGTCGATGACGCCGGCGTGCCGCAGCCGCCAGGCGTGACGGGCCGCCTGGCAGTGAAAGGCCCCACCGGTTGCCGCTACCTGTCCGACCCGCGCCAGCGCGAGTATGTGCAGAATGGCTGGAACCTGACGGGCGACACCTTCGAGATGGATGCCGACGGCTATTTCTATTACCGCTCGCGCAGCGACGACATGATCGTCTCGGCCGGCTACAACATCGCCGGTCCGGAAGTGGAAGAGGCGCTGCTGCGCCACCCGGCCGTGGCCGAATGCGGCGTGGTCGGGCGCGCCGATGCCGAGCGTGGCCAGATCGTCGAGGCGCACGTGGTGCTGAAGGATGGCTGGCAGGCCAGCGACCTGCTGGCAGCCGAACTGCAGGACTTCGTGCGCCAGCAGATCGCCCCGTATAAATATCCGCGCGCCATCCGTTTCCTGCCTTCCCTGCCGCGCACGGAAACGGGCAAGCTGCAGCGCTTCAAACTTCGCACGGACACCCCATGAATATTGTCTGCATCGGCGGCGGTCCCGCCGGCCTGTATTTCAGCCTGCTCATGAAAAAGCAGAACCCGGATCACCGCATCACCGTCATCGAGCGCAACCGCCCGTACGACACGTTTGGCTGGGGCGTGGTGTTTTCCGACCAGACGCTGGGCAACCTGGCCAATGCGGACGAGCCGACTGCGCGCGCCATCCTGCAGGCGTTCAACCACTGGGACGATATCGAGATCCACTTCAAGGGCGAGACCGTGCGTTCCGGCGGCCATGGCTTTTGCGGCATCGGCCGCAAGCGCCTGCTCAATATCCTGCAGGCGCGCTGCGAGGAACTCGGCGTGCAGCTGGTATTCGAGACGGAGGTGCAGGACGACCAGGCCATCGCGCGCCAGTACGGCGCCGACCTGGTGATCGCCAGCGACGGCTTGAACAGCCGCATCCGCACGCGCTATGCGGCCAGCTACCAGCCGGAGATCGAGCAGCGCCATTGCCGCTTCGTCTGGCTGGGCACGCGCAAGAAATTCGAAGCGTTCACGTTTGCGTTCCGCCAGACGCCACACGGCTGGTTCCAGGCGCATATCTACCAGTATGACGGCGAGACCTCGACCTTTATCGTCGAAACGCCGGAGCACGTGTGGCGGGCGGTCGGCCTGGATGCCATGAGCCAGGAAGAGGGCATCGCCTTTTGCGAAGCCCTGTTCGCCGAGGAACTCGACGGCCATGGCCTGCTGAGCAATTCGCCGCACTTGCGCGGTTCGGCCCAGTGGATCACCTTTCCCCGCATCGTCTGCCGGCAATGGGTGCATGTACAGGACGGCGTGCCCGTCGTGCTGATGGGCGATGCGGCCCACACGGCCCATTATTCCATCGGCTCGGGCACCAAGCTGGCGCTGGAAGACGCCATCGAGCTGGCGCGCTGCTTCGATCAGCATGCCGAGACGGCTGCGGCGCTGGCCGCCTACCAGCAGCTGCGCGCCATCGAAGTGCTGAAAATCCAGAGCGCGGCGCGCAATTCCATGGAGTGGTTTGAAAACGTCGAGCGCTACAGCGCCATGGAAGCGCCGCAGTTCGCCTATTCCATGCTCACGCGCAGCCAGCGCATTTCGCATGAAAACCTGCGCCTGCGCGACCCTGCCTACGTGGCCGGCTATGAACAATGGCTGGCGCGGCGCGCGGGCGAGCAGGCTGGCGTGGAGATGCGGGACGAGGCTTTGCCGCCCATGCTCACGCCCTTCCGCCTGCGCGGCGTGCTGCTGAAAAACCGCATCGCTGTCTCGCCGATGGCGCAGTACAGCGCCGTCGATGGCGTGGCGGGCGACTACCATCTGATGCACCTGGGCGCGCGCGCCATGGGTGGTGCGGGGCTCGTGTTTGCCGAGATGACGTGCGTGTCGGCCGATGCGCGCATCACGCCCGCTTGTCCCGGCATGTACAGCGAAGCGCATACGCAAGCCTGGCGCCGCATCGTCGATTTCGTGCATGCGAACAGCGATGCGAAGATCGCCCTGCAGCTGGGCCACGCGGGGCCGAAAGGCTCGACGCGGCCCATGTGGGATGGCATCGATCTGCCCTTGAAAGAGGATAATTGGACGCTGCTGGCGGCGTCGGAACAGCAATATCTGGCGGGCGTGTCGCAGGTGGCGCGGGCGGCCACGGAAAGCGACCTGGCGCGCATCGAGCAGGATTTCGTGCGCGCCACCCTGGCTGCGGCCGTCGCCGGTTTCGACTGGCTGGAACTGCACTGTGCGCATGGCTATTTGCTGTCGAGTTTTATCTCGCCGCTGACCAACCGCCGCGCGGACGAATATGGCGGCAGCCTGGAAAACCGCTGCCGCTATCCGCTGCGCGTGTTTCGCGCCATGCGCGCCGCCTGGCCGCAGGATAAACCCATGAGCGTGCGCATCTCGGCCCACGACTGGGTCGAAGGCGGTATCACGCCCGACGATGCGGTACTGATCGCCCGCCTGTTCAAGCAGGCAGGCGCCGACCTGATCGACTGTTCCTCGGGCCAGGTCAGCAAGCTCGAACAGCCCGTGTACGGGCGCATGTTCCAGGCGCCGTTTGCCGACCGCGTGCGCAACGAGGCGGGCATCGCCAGCATGGCCGTCGGTTCGATCTTCGAAGCGGACCACGCCAACAGCATCATCGCCGCAGGGCGCGCCGACCTGTGCGCCGTGGGCCGGCCGCACCTGGCCAACCCCGCCTGGACCCTGACGGAAATGGCGCGCATCGGCTACGGCGGCGCCGGCGCCGGAGCGGCTTGGCCGAAACAGTACCGTCCGGGCCGGCAGCAGCTGGAACGCAATCTGCAGCGCGAGCGCCAGCTGGCCGCCGCCAGCACGGGCCTCACCCCGCAACAGGTGGCCGCGCGGCTGCTGGAAGGATGACATGAAGACGCAAGCGATAGTCGACAAGCATGCGCTGGTGACGGGCGCCGGCAGCGGCATTGGCCTGGCCTGCGCGCGCGCCTTGCTGGACGCGGGCGCCAGGGTGACCTTGGCCGGGCGCGATGGCGCGCGGCTGGCGCGCGCGCGCATGCAGCTGGAAGAGGCGGGCCATGCGGGCAGGGTCGCCATCTGCGTGCTCGACGTGAGCGTGGAAGCGTCCGTTCAGGCGGGCTTCGCGCAGGCTGCCGCGCATTTCGGCCGCATCGATATCTTGATCAATAACGCGGGCCAGGCGCATGCGGCGCCCTTCGGCAAGACGGACTCGGCCATCTGGCAGCAGATGCTGGCCGTGAACCTGACGGGCGTGTTCCACTGCTGCCAGGCGGCCATGCCGGCCATGCTGGAAGCGGGCTGGGGGCGCATCGTCAACGTGGCGTCGACGGCGGGCTTGAAAGGCTATCGCTATGTCAGCGCCTATGTCGCCGCCAAGCATGGCGTGATCGGCCTGACGCGCGCGCTGGCGCTGGAAGTGGCGCCGCGCGGCGTCACCGTCAATGCCGTCTGCCCCGGCTACACGGAAACGGACATGGTGGCGCAGGCCGTGCAGAACATCGTGCGCAAGACGGGGCGCGGCGAAGACGCGGCGCGCGCGGAACTGGCGGCCGGCAATCCGCAGCAGCGGCTGGTGCAGCCACGGGAAGTGGCCGATGCGGTAGCGTGGCTCTGCCTGCCCGCGTCGGCCGCCATGAATGGACAATCGATCGCCGTCGCCGGCGGCGAAGTCATGTAACTGAATGAAGACCATGGATAAAGAAACCGAGAACGTACCGGAAGAACCCGTGCTGGACCTGGCAAGCCGGCTGACGCAGGACCACCACCAGTCGCTCAAGCTGTGGCTGCGCATGCTCTCGTGCACGGTCAAGATTGAAAACGAGGTGCGCACGCGATTGCGCGCCACCTTCGGCATCACCTTGCCCCGTTTCGACTTGATGGCGCAGCTCGAACGCTTTCCTGATGGCTTGCGCATGGGCGAACTGTCCAAGCGCATGATGGTCACGGGCGGCAATATCACGGGCATCACCGACCAGCTGGAGCAGGAAAAACTCGTGGCGCGCGTGGTCGATCCGAAGGACCGCCGCTCGTACAGCGTCAAGCTGACGCCGGCCGGCCGGCGCGCTTTCGACGAGATGGCGCGCGTGCACGAAGGCTGGATCGCGGAACTGCTGCACGGCGTGACGCCGGACGACAAAAACCAATTGATCGACCTGCTGTCGCACATGAAGCAGCAGTTGAATAACACTTCCCTCAAGGATTGACCATGCGCCATCTACCCGGCCAGCCGCAAGACCTGCCAGGCAACCGCGCCAGCCTGGCTGGCTACGCCGCGCGGCATTTCCTGTTTTCCGTCGACGCAGGCGTCGCCACCTTGACCCTGCACCGGCCCGAGCGCAAGAATCCGCTCACTTTTGACTCGTATGCGGAACTGCGCGAGCTGTTTCGCGCGCTGGCGCATGCGGACGACGTCAAGGCCGTGGTCATCACGGGCAGCGGCGACAATTTCTGCTCCGGCGGCGATGTGCACGACATCATCGGCCCCCTGACGCAGCTCGACATGCCAGGCCTGCTGGCGTTTACCCGCATGACGGGCGACGTGGTGAAAGCCATGCGCGCCTGCCCGCAGCCCATCATCGCCGCCATCGACGGCATTTGCGCGGGCGCCGGCGCCATGCTGGCGCTGGCTTCCGATATCCGCATCGGCACGGCGCGCAGCAAGACGGCTTTCCTGTTTACCCGCGTGGGCCTGGCCGGCTGCGACATGGGCGCCTGCGCCTTGCTGCCGCGCGTGATCGGCCAGGGCCGCGCCGCCGAGCTGCTGTATACGGGGCGCTCCTTGCCAGGGACGGAGGCCGAACGCTGGGGCTGGCTCAACCGCCTGGTCGAGCCGGAAGAACTGGCGCAGGCGGCGCAGCTGTTCGCCGCCGGCCTGGCCAGCGGTCCCACGTTCGCGCACGGCATGACGAAAAAAATGCTGCAGCAGGAATGGAACATGGGTGTCGATGAAGCCATCGAAGCGGAAGCGCAGGCGCAAGCCATTTGCATGGCCACCAACGATTTCCACCGCGCCTATCACGCCTTCGTGGCGAAAGAAACACCGCAATTCGAGGGCGATTAAGATGCAATATACACGCGATATGACTTACCTGGACTGGCCGTTTTTCGAAGCGCGCCATGCAGAACTGGAACGTGAACTCGATGCCTGGGCGACGCAGCACCTGGACGACGCGCACGGCGCCGACGTCGATGCGGCTTGTCGCGCGCTGGTGGCGCAATTGGGGCAGGGCGGCTGGCTGGCCCATGCCACGGGTATCGACGGCAAGATCGATACGCGCGCCATTTGCCTGATGCGCGAAACCCTGGCGCGCCATAACGGCCTGGCCGATTTCGCCTTTGCCATGCAGGGACTCGGTTCGGGCGCCATCGGCCTGTTCGGCAGCGCGCAGAACAAGGCGCGCTATTTGCCGGACGTGGCCAGCGGCAAGCGCATCGCCGCCTTTGCCCTGTCCGAGCCGCAGGCCGGCTCCGACGTGGCGGCCATGGCGTGCGCGGCGCGCCGCGATGGCGACGATTACGTGCTCGACGGCGAAAAGACGTGGATCTCGAACGGCGGCATCGCCGACTTTTACGTGGTGTTCGCCCGCACGGGCGAGGCGCCGGGCGCGCGCGGCATCAGCGCCTTCATCGTCGATGCCGACAATCCCGGGCTGGAAATCGCCGAGCGCATCGCCGTCATTGCGCCGCATCCGCTGGCGCGCCTGCGCTTTGCCAATTGCCGCGTGCCCGTGTCGCAGCGCCTGGGAGAGGCGGGGCAGGGCTTCAAGGTGGCGATGGCGACACTCGACGTGTTCCGCACCTCGGTCGCCGCCGCGGCGCTGGGCTTTGCGCGGTGCGCGTTCGACGAAGCGCTGCGCCACGCGACAAAGCGCCAGATGTTTGGCCAAACCCTGGCGGACTTTCAGCTGACGCAGGCAAAATTGGCGCAGATGGCCACCGGCATCGACGCGGCCGCGCTGCTCACCTACCGCGCCGCCTGGCAGCGCGACCAGGGTCGCAAGGTGACGAAGGAAGCGGCCATGGCCAAGCTGACGGCCACGGAAACGGCGCAGCAGGTGATCGACGCGGCCGTGCAACTGTTTGGCGGCATGGGCGTGGTCAGCGGGCATCCGGTCGAGCGCCTGTACCGCGAAATTCGCGCCTTGCGCATCTATGAGGGCGCCAGCGAAGTACAGCAATTGATCATCGCGCGCGAACTGCTGCGCGAGGCAGCGGACGCATGAACCGCATGAACAACGAGGAAAACAATATGCAAGTGTTACAACCACCGGGATGGGCCAGGCCGCGCGGCTATGCGAATGGCATTGCCGCCAGCGGGCGCACGGTGTACGTCAGCGGCATGATAGGCTGGGATGCGCAGGGCCAGTTCCACACGGACGATTTTGCGGCACAGGTGCGCCAGGCCTTGCAAAATATCGTCGCCGTGCTGGCCGAGGCGGGCGCCTTGCCCGAGCACATCGTGCGCATGAACTGGTATGTACTGGACAAGAAGGAATATGTGGCGGCATATCCACAAATCGGCCTTGCCTACCGCGAGCTGATCGGCAAGCATTTTCCGGCCATGACGGCGGTGCAGGTGGCGGGACTGATCGAAGACAGGGCGAAGGTCGAGATCGAGGTGACGGCGGTGCTGCCGGGATGAATTTCTGCTATGAAATATTGCGTATCGGCATCTAAATAATAAATATAAAAACATTATCTATCGTGTTATATTTGGCAACCGGAAAATACACCGGTTTTAAATACTGACAGTCGAGGTAGAGATGCGCACTAATTTCAAAGTGACAAGGAATGTGGTTCTGGCCGTGGCCGGTATGGTTTTTTGCTTGGGCGCGCAGGCGGGATCCGGTACGTCGCTACTCTCCCCCGGCTATCAGGCACAGCTGGAAACCTGGCTCGGCGAAGGTCGCCTGGCGCTGACGAATATTTATACCAAGGCGGCGGGCGATACCTCGCTGGATTTTCACAAGGCATCCGACGGCAAGGGACGTACTTTTTCTGTCATGGAAGCAACCAACAGCGCCGGACAGACCTGGCTGATTGGCGGTTACAATCCGCAAAGCTGGAGTTCCACCGACGGCATGCATGTGACCATGGACGATAGCCAGCGTACAGGCTTCCTGTTCAATTTGACGTCAGGATTCATGCGGCCCCAATTGAAACAGTATTTCAATGGCGACGAAATCGGCAAGGATCAAACGTACAATCATGCCGACTACGGCCCCACCTTCGGCTATGGGCATGACTTGTATGTGCCGCGCGACCTGACGCACAACGGCGGCTCTTTTCTGTACACCTATAATGCATTGGGCCAACCCCTCTCCGGCATCAGCCTGCTAGATGGGTCGACTTGGCAGGGTAACAATGTGACCTTTGGCGCGATCCAGATCTTTACTGTCAGCGCGGTACCGGAACCTGCCACCTATGGCTTGCTGCTGGCTGGCCTGGGCGTGCTGATCAGGGTCCGGCGCCGCGGGCGTCCGGACATCCTGGCCTGAATTGCCCGTCAAACGCACGCTTGCCACGCTGTCAATGACGGGCGCTTGCCTGTATAATGCCGCTGCGCGTGTCGCCATCGTACAATGGATAGTACAAGGTCCTCCTAAGACTTAAATGCAGGTTCGATTCCTGCTGGCGACACCACGTTTCCACGCAACGCGCGTCGGCAGCCTGTGATCATCCAGGCGGTAGTTACTGGTCGATGGCGATTGAAGTCCAAGTTATCGGTACAATGCGTGCTTCATTCATCCAATCGGCGGCTGTTTTGCACACCACGCGGTGTGCGCGAGACGGCGCCCGAGCACTCTTACTCATTATGGCTGTCATTTCTCTTTCATCGGCGCAACTTGCGTTCGGTCACGTCGCGCTGCTCGATCACGCGGAATTTTCACTGGAAACCTCGGAGCGGGTCGGCTTGATCGGCCGCAACGGTACGGGTAAATCGTCGCTGTTGAAGGTTATTTCGGGCAAGTTCAAGCTCGATGACGGCTTGTTGGTGATGCAGCAAGGCATCAAGATCGCCTATGTGGAGCAGGAACCGCAATTCGACCCGGACATGTCCGTGTTCGACGCCGTCGCTTCCGGCATGGGCGAATCGCAGGCGTGGCTGAAGGAATACGATGCGCTGACGGGCCAGTTCGGCCAAGGAAATGACGACGAACTGATGGAACGCATGCACGACATCCAGGTCAAACTCGATGCGGCCGATGCGTGGAGCTTGCCGAACAAGGTGGAAACCGTACTCGACCGTTTGAACCTGACGGGCGACATGCTGATGAAAACTCTGTCCGGCGGGATGCAAAAGCGCGTGGCGCTGGCGCGCGCGCTGGTCTCGGCGCCCGACGTGCTGCTGCTCGATGAGCCGACCAACCATCTGGATTTCAGCTCCATCCTGTGGCTGGAAGGCTTGTTGCGCGACTTCAAGGGTAGCGTGCTGTTCATTACCCATGACCGGTCCTTCCTCGACAATGTTGCCACGCGCATCATCGAGCTCGACCGCGGCCGTTTGCTGTCGTATCCGGGCAATTTCACGGCTTACCAGACCCGCAAGGCGGAGCAGCTGGAAATCGAGGAAGTGGAAAACGCCAAGTTCGACAAGTTCCTGGCGCAGGAAGAAGTGTGGATACGCAAGGGCGTCAAGGCCCGCCGCGTGCGTGACGAAGGCCGCGTGCGCCGCCTGGAAGCGCTGCGCCTGACGCGCAATGCGCGCCGCGAACAGCAGGGACAGGTCAAGCTGGATGTATCTGCCGGCGAACGCTCGGGCAAGATTGTGGCGGACCTGGAAAACGTCTCGAAGATCTATGGCGACAAGGTCATCGTCAAGGATTTCAGCGCCACCATCCTGCGTGGCGACAAGGTCGGCCTGATCGGCGCCAACGGCGCCGGCAAGACCACCTTGCTGAAGATGATCCTGGGTCAGGAAGAGTCGGACACGGGCACCATCCGCCTGGGCACCAAGCTGCAAGTGGCGTATTTCGACCAGATGCGCACGCAGCTGAACGAAGAGGCCAACCTGATGGAAACCATCGCGCCAGGCAGCGACTGGGTCGAGATCAATGGTCAGCGCCGTCACGTGATGACCTACCTGAACGATTTCCTGTTCGCGCCGGAGCGTGCCCGTTCGCCCGTCAAGTCGCTGTCCGGTGGCGAGCGCAACCGTTTGCTGCTGGCGCGCCTGTTCGCCAAGCCGGCCAACGTGCTGGTGCTCGATGAGCCGACCAATGACTTGGATATCGATACCCTGGAATTGCTGGAAGAGTTGCTGGAAGAATACACTGGCACCGTTTTCCTTGTCAGCCATGACCGCACCTTCCTCGACAACGTGGTCACGCAAGTGATCGTTGCCGAAGGCGAGGGCAAGTGGCGCGAATTCGTCGGCGGCTACACGGATTGGGAGCGCGTGCGCACCTTGCCGATCGCCACGGCGCCCGCCAGCAAGCCGGCCGTGAAGGTCGAGGCCGCCGCGCCGGCCGCCAAGCAGAAAAAGCTCAGCTACAAGGAACAGCGCGAGCTGGAAGAGTTGCCGAAACTGATCGCCAAGCTGGAAGACGAGCAATCGGTGCTGGCCGCCGAGCTGTCGCACCCGGACTTCTACAAAAAGACGCCGGCCGAAGGCAAGCGCCTGAATGCGCGGGTGGCCGAGATCGAAGGCGAACTGCTGGAAGCGCTGGAAAAGTGGGAGCAGATCGAGGCGCGCGCCAACGGTTGATTGTTTTCCACCTCTCCTGTTGTAATTAAGTTAGGATTATTTGCCACGGCAACGGTTCAGCTTGATATAATTATATAATTATATTTTTTACATCGGGGGATGCATGTTTGTTATCAAAAACACGCGCGCCGGACCACGGCGTCCGGCGCGTGGTTCCACCTCCGGTGCGCATCAGCATGTTTGACCGCGCCGCCTTGCCCCGGGTAGCGCCATTCCTGGCCTACCTCTCCTTTATCTTTATCGCCGACATGCTGGGCCGGGCAGGCTTTGCCGCGCAGGACCTGCGCTGGCTGTACGCCGTCAAGATCGGCGTCGTGCTGGGCATGTTGTTGTATTGGCGCCGCAGCTACACGGAACTGCGGTGGATGCCGCTGGGCGCGCGTGCTCTGGCGGTGGCGCTGGCCACCGGGCTTGTTGTTTTTCTGTTGTGGATTAACCTGGACGCAGGCTGGATGATGATCGGCAGTGCCGACGGCTTCGATCCGCGCAATGACGGCCGGATCGAGTGGAGCCTGGTGGTCGTGCGCATCGCCGGCGCCGCCCTGGTGGTGCCCGTGATGGAAGAGCTGTTCTGGCGCTCCTTCCTGCTGCGCTGGATCGATGCCCCTGACTTCCTGAATTTCCAGCCACGTCTGGCCAGCGCCAAGGCTTTTGTCATCAGCGTCGTGTTGTTTGGCTTTGAACATAATTTGTGGCTGGCGGGCATTGTTGCTGGTGCCGCCTATACTCTGCTTTATATGCGCAGTCAGTCACTGTGGTCGCCCATCCTGGCGCACGGCGTCACCAACGGCGTGCTGGGACTCTGGATTGTTTCCGGCGGCCACTGGACTTACTGGTAATATTGCTAACCAACTGTTTGCTCTTTCAAAGACAATGCCCATGTTGACTTCATCGTATCATTGCCCTGCCCGTATCGGGCAACCAGGATTGCAGCGCAACCGTTTGGCTTCGGCTCTGGCGCGCATATTGCCAGCTACGCTGTTGGCGGCCGGTGGCGCGGCATGCAGTTTGCCGGCTGGCGCCGCTATCAGCGATACGATTTCGCCTTTTATTGCGACCTCGTACTCGTATGACGATAATCTGTTCCGCGTCGATGACAATGTGCCCGGATTTGATGGGCAGCGCTCCGACACCTCGCGCCAGGTGCAAGCGGGATTCCTGATCAAGCGTCCCATCGGCCGGCAATTGCTGACGGGGCAGGTAAAGTGGTCACGCGTCTATTTTGATCATTTTGACCAGCTCAACTACACGGGCAAGGATTATCTGGCTGATCTCGAGTGGCATATTGCGAATCACCTCGAAGGCCATGTGGGTGCCAGCTATGCGCAGACCCTGACGCCGTTCAGCGATTTGCGAAGCTCGGAACGTAACTTGCGCACGATACGCCGCGAGTATGCGAATGGCGGCTGGCGCTTTCATCCCAGCTGGCGCGTGCGGGGGGGATTCTCGCGCGATCGATATAGTTATGATTCGATTGCGCAAAGATTTTCCAACAGGCAAGAAGATGCCATTGAGCTGGGCTTCGATTATTTGCCCGCCAGCGGAAGCCGGATCGGCATACAACTGCGCCATTTGAAAGGGAGCTATCCGAACCGGGAAAACCTGGCTGCGTTCGGTATTGAACAGGGGTATGAGCAGGACGAGGTGAAGGCGAATATTTACTGGATTCTCAGCGGCGTGACGCAAGTGCAGCTGCTTGGCGGCTGGGTGAAACGCAAGAACGAGCTATTTTCCGGACGCGATTCCAGCGGTGCCAATGGGCGCGTCACCGTGAACTGGGCCCCGCTCGGCAAGGTGCGTTTTACGGGAAGCCTGTGGCATGAATTTGCTGCAGTGGAAAATTCCTTAATTACCAGTAGCTTGAATAATGGCGCCAGCCTTGCCGCTGCCTGGGATATCTCGGCCAAAGTGCGCATGGATGCGCAACTGCGGCGCGAGAAACGCGATTTTTCCGCGGCGAGCGGCCTGGTGCTGCCCGTCGATGTCGACGACACCACGAAGACGGCCAGCATCGGTCTGACTTATGCGCCGCGGCCCAATATTCAATTGGGCGTCAGCGCATTCCGCGATACGCGCAGAGGCGCTCCCATTATCAACACAGGTAGTTACCGTGCCAAAGGCGCTTCCATTAACGCCAGCATCCAGTTCTGATGAGTATTATGACGGTCAATGATATACCCCTGATTTCATTTTTCCAGCGCATCCTCGACCCATTGATCATCATGGGGATGCTGTACCTGCTGTCAGTCCTGTCGGGTTCGCCTTTTACCGGTTATTCGCTGGTGCTGATGATTTTGGCGTTTTTTATTTCATCGTCGGTGTTTCAGTATGTCGACCCCTACCGTACGTGGCGCAGCGGCCGCATGCTCGCTTACGCCCGCGATGTCTTTGTCAGCTGGGGCATTACCGCCCTGATTCTGATCTTTCTCGGCTCGGCGACGGGACTGGCGTTCCATTTCGACCGCGAGCTGGTACTGGCCTGGTTTCTGCTGACGCCATTCATATTGCTGCTCAGTCATCTTGCCGCACGGCGCATGGTGGCCGATCCCGGGCGCGACAGCGAAGTGCGCTCGGTCGTCATCATTGGCGCCAATGACGCCAGCCTGAAGTTTGCCACGACCGTGGAGCGCAATCCGAACCTGTTCATGAGCGTGCGGGGGTTTTTTGACGACCGTACCGATGACCGATGGCCGGAGAAGATGCGTGAACCCATGCTGGGCAAGATGGCTGATATTGCCGCCTATGTGCGCGAACATAATATCAAGATGATATTCATCAGCCAGCCGATTTCAGCCCAGCCGCGCATCCGCAAGATGCTCGATGAATTGCAGGATACGACGGCGTCCGTGTACTTCCTGCCGGATATCTATATCTTCGACCTGATGCAGGCGCGCTTCGATAATGTGGGCGGCATGCCGGTGATCGCCATCCGTGAGTCGCCGTTTACGGGCTTTAACAGCATGGTCAAGCGCGGCAGCGACATCGTGCTGGGCCTGCTGATCCAGATCATGTTGTTGCCAGTGATGCTGATCATCGCCATTGCCGTGAAGATGACCTCGAAAGGTCCCGTGATTTTCCGCCAGCGCCGCTATGGCTTGTATGGCGAGGAAATTATTGTGTATAAATTCCGCTCGATGACGGTCAGCGAGGATGGCGACAAGGTGGTGCAGGCCACGAAGAACGACCAGCGCGTCACGCGCATCGGCGGTTTCCTGCGTCGCAGTTCACTCGATGAACTGCCACAATTTATCAATGTGTTGCAGGGCCGCATGAGCATAGTCGGGCCGCGTCCCCATGCGGTGGCGCACAATGAGCAGTATCGTAAGTTGATCAAAGGATACATGCTGCGTCACAAGGTCAAGCCCGGCATCACGGGATGGGCGCAGGTGAATGGATTGCGCGGCGAGACAGAAACCCTGGACAAGATGGAAGCGCGCATTCATTTTGACCTCGACTACCTGCGCAACTGGTCACTCTGGCTGGATCTGTGGATCATCATGCGCACGGTGAAAGTTGTACTCAAGCGTGACAATGCCCATTGAGTGCAGTGACGCCGCAACACTGTAGGAATTTGTTTTGCGTCAGATCAATACGCGTTAAAATGAAGCAAGCATTCGAAGTACGGACCCATGGTCCGTTCCGGCGAACCAGGCGTAATGCAAAGAACAATATGAGAAAGGTGCGACAGCATCATGTGACGGCAGGTGGCCACGCGTATTGCTTCGGTTGTCTTGCCGGCAGCCGGCCTGGTTCGCATGGCTTCGCCTTCTCACCCGCCGGTGGTTTGTCCATGCTGCGCTTCAGACTACGGCCCCATCCTCGCCGATCCTGCGCGGGAACGCGTTACGACAGCGTGCCCGCAGGAAACTACATACGTACCAAGCACAAGAAATGCTATTTTGTTAATCTGCAGGTAACGAATGAAATGGCTGTGGCTGTGAGTTTTCTTGGAAACAGTTGTTTTTAAATCTGCTTAATGGATTTTTAAGCAAATACTTTCCGGCGGCTCTTGTACATTGTGTATCATATTTATAATATTGACAATTATGTGGCCAAGTCCCATAATTTCATGAGAAATCTGTTATTTTGGCAATATTTTTTGATAGTATAGTTGTGTTTTTTGTCATTAAATTGTCGTGATCGATTTCTTTTCTGAACTAAAGGAGTAATTTTGAACCTCTTGCATAAACAACGTTGGAGTGTCCACGTGCCGGAACTGAACTCTCGTATGCTGTGTTCGGCCTTGGTCTTGCTGACTGCAGTAGGGATGGCCGCGTGTGGCAATAAAGAAAAAAAGGCCGGGCAGGCACTGGCAAGTGTGAATGGCGAGGAAATTACTGTTCTTCAGCTCAATGAGGAAATGCAGCGTGCCAATGTACAGGCTGTGCAGCAAGAAGCCGCGAGCAAGCAACTGCTGGAATCGCTGATCGATCGCCAATTGCTGTTGAACGAAGCGGTCAAGGAAAAGATGGACCGCGACCCCAAGGTAGTGCAGGCGGTCGAGCGCGCGAAGTCTTTGATCATTGCACAGGCCTATATGCAGAAAAAGATCGGTGCGCTGCCCCGTCCGGGCAAGGCCGAGGTGGAAGCGTATTTTGAAAAGAATCCACAGTATTTCAGCCAGCGCAAGCAGTTCGATATGCGCGAGTTGATTATTGCCAGCGCCGATATGAATGATGCGCTGAAGGCTGCAATGGACGCAGCCAAGTCGCTCGATGACGTGGCTGCCTGGCTCGACACGCATCAGGTCAAGTATGGTCGTACGCAATTGTCCCGCTCGAGCGCCGATCTGGCGCCGGAGTTGAGCGGGAAGCTGCTGACCATGCCAAAAGGACAGTTATTCATCATTCGCGAAGGCGACCGTACCTTGCTGATTTCGCTGGTCGATATCAAGGATAGCCCAGTGACCTTGGCCCAGGCGGCGCCGCAAATCGAACAGTTTCTCGCCAATAAGAAAACCAAGGAAGTGGCCGATGCTGAGCTCAAGCGTTTGCGCGCAACGGCAAAGATCGAATATCTGAACAAGCCTGCCGCGGGCAAGGACGCAGCCTCGACAGCTGCTTCGGCTTCGGCTGCCCCGTCGGCGTCGGTGTCAGCGCCTGCCGCGCCGGCAGCAGTGTCGAACGAAATGAATGAACGTGGAGCAGCTGGGCTGAAGTAATGCCCGGTATAAGATGAACGCAATTTTTATGGAAGCAGGCAAATCATGAAACGACTTGCAATGTGGATGATGGCAGCCTTTTTTGCGCTGACCGCTGGTGTCGCCGGCGCCGCCGATGTTTTGCTCGGTGCAGGCGATGTGCTGAAAATCTCCGTGTACGGTAGCCCGGACCTTGGTCTGGAAACGCGCGTCAGCGAAGCGGGTGAGATCACGTTTCCTCTGGTTGGCGCTGTACCCATTGGCGGGCTTTCCGTTGCCGCTGCAGAAAAGAAAATTGGCAACCTTCTCGAAGGCGGCGGTTTTCTGCGCAAGGCACAGGTCAATATCATCGTAACTTCGCTGCAGAGCCAGCAGGTATCCGTGCTGGGGCAGGTGAATCGTCCTGGACGTTATCCGCTCGAAGGCAAGCGCAGCCTGATGGATGTGCTGGCAATGGCGGGAGGCTTTACAGCCGATGCGGGCGATACCATCAATCTGATCCGCAAGCGTGATGGCAAGACCAGCAAGGAAGTGATCGACATTATCGAAATGGTGCGCGCCGGTTCACTGGACCGTGACGTTAATCTGACTGGCAATGACGTGATTTACGTGGAACGCACGCCGCGTTTCTATATCTATGGAGAAGTACAGCGTCCTGGGACCTTCCGCCTCGAACGGGGCATGACCGTCCTTCAGGCGCTGTCTGTCGGTGGCGGCCTGACGCAGCGTGGCACGGAGCGCAGCATGCGCATCAAGCGCCGCGACACCGCTGGTAAATTGGAGACGATTGAAGCGAAGCACGATGATCTGCTGCAAACCGACGACGTCGTGTATGTCAGGGAAAGCCTGTTTTAATTTGCGTCGCGCACGTCCGGATGATTTGTCTGAACCGATTTCTCTGATATGAGAGCTGTACCATGAATTTTTCACAATTTTTACTTATCCTGCGTGCGCGCAAATGGATATTGATCATTACCTTGCTGATCACGGTGGGCGCGACCGTCATCGTCAGCGCGCTGCTGCCCAAGACATACAAGGCATCGGCGTCGGTACTGATGAACTACAAGGGCATTGATCCCGTCACCGGGATGGCGATGCCTGGACAGTTGTTACCCGGCTACATGGCCACGCAGATTGATATTATCAGCAGCAAGAATGTTGCACTGCGTGTGGTCGATCAATTGCACCTGGCGGAAAGTCCAGCCGTGATTGCGCAGTTCAATGAAGCCTCGAAGGGCGTGGGCAATGTGCGTGACTGGCTTGCCGAGTTACTGTTGGCCAAGCTGGAAATTGTTCCCTCGCACGAAAGTAGCGTGGTCGACATCAGTTTCAAGGGTAGCGATCCGCAATTTGTTGCGGCAGTAGCCAATGCCTTTGCTGATGAGTATCAAAAGACCAGTATTCAACTTAAAGTCGATCCCATGAGAAAGGCATCGACGTATTTCACGGAACAGACGAAGCTGTTGCGCGATGCCCTGGAGAGCGCGCAAAGCCGTCTGTCCGAGTATCAACAAAAAAATGGCATCGTGAGCCTGGATAACCGCCTCGATGTCGAGTCGAACCGCCTCAACGACCTGTCGGCGCAGTTGGTCGCGGCACAAGGGCTGGCAATGGAAGCGACGTCGCGCCAGCGCATGGCGCAGGGCGGTGCCTTTGCCGAATCTCCCGACGTGGCGGCCAATCCGCTGATCCAGAGCCTGAAGGTGGGGCTGGGTAGCGCCGAATCGAAGCTTGCCGAGATTGGCCAGCGATTGGGCACCAATCACCCGCAGTATCAGTCCGCAAAGGCTGAAGTGGATAAATTACGCAGTGACCTGAAGGAAAGCCTGCGTGTTACTTCCAATAGCGTCGGCAACAATGCGCAGATCATGTCGCAGCGCGAAGCTGCCATTCGTGCCGCGCTTGCCGCGCAAAAGGCGAAAGTGCTGGAATTGAACCGTACCCGGGACGAGATGGGCGTGTTGCAAAAGGATGTGGAAAGCGCCCAGCGTGCTTTCGAGGCGACATCGCAGCGCCTGTCGCAGACGCGCCTGGAAGGGCAATCCGAGCAGTCCGATATCTCGCTGTTGAACCCTGCAGTGCCACCTAGCCAGCCGGCGGGTCCCAAGGTCTTGTTGAATACGGTACTGGCCCTGTTCCTTGGCACAATGTTCGGTATCGGTGTGGCCTTGCTGGCTGAAATGCTGGATCGCCGCGTGCGTTCTGAAAATGATCTTTCCGATGCCTTGCAGTTGCCCATGCTTGGCAGCATTGCCTGGAATGCGCCAGCCCGTTCACGGGGGAACCGTTTCTGGTCGCTGTTGCCGCGCTCTTTGCGCGCAAATTAATTTTTATTGGAAAGCATCATGAATCCAGTCCCACATTCTGTTCAGACCACCCCAACCCTGCCGCGTGGCGGCGACTCGAGCATAGGCGGCTTGCTGCTTGAATCGGGCAAGATTTCGCCTGAAAATGCCGAGCGCGTATTGCGCATGCAAAAAGAACTGGGCATTCGTTTTGGCGAAGCCGCACAGCGCCTTGGACTTGTGACGGAAGCCGATATCCAGCAAGTTCTGGCACGCCAGTTCGACTATCCCTATCTGCAAGCGGGGCAGGGTGATTTTTCCGACAAGCTGGTGGCGGCCTATCAGCCATTCAGTGCCCAAGTGGAAACGTTGCGCGCTGTGCGCAGCCAACTCATGTTGCGCTGGTTTGCGCGCGACCACAAGGCGCTGGTCGTGATGTCCGTCAATCCCGGCGAAGGCGCGAGCCTGTTCGCAGCTAACCTGGCCGTGGTATTTTCACAGCTTGGGGAGCACACCCTGCTGGTGGATGCCAACCTGCGTACGCCGCGTCAGCATGAGATCTTTGATTTGAAGGGCCGGCAGGGGCTGTCGGACATGCTGGCCGGACGCGCTGATCAGGATGCCATCACGAAAATCGACTCCTTTGTCGATCTGTCCGTGCTGGGTGCCGGCACGCTTCCTCCGAACCCGCAGGAGATGCTGAGCCGTTCGCCATTTAGCGGACTCAATGCGCAGCTGGAGTCCCGCTATGATGTGGTGCTGTACGATACCTCCGCTTTTTCCGTTGGTTCCGATGCCTTGATCACGGCAACCCGGGCTGGTGGCGTGCTGCTGGTGGCGCGCAAGAATTACACGCTGCTGCACGATATCCATGCGATGACGGAGCAAATGGTGCAAAGCGGCGTCGAAGTCGTCGGTTCCGTGCTGGTAGATTTTTGATGAGTACGCTAAGCCATCCTGCGTCAGCGCGCGGCAAGTTGCCGTCGCGCGCGATCATTCTGGAATGGTTGCCGATCATTGTTGGCTTCCTGGCGCTGTACCTGCCATCGTTTTACTCGCTTTTCCATGGTATTTGGGCGACAGAAGACCAGGCGCATGGACCGATCATTTTGGCGCTGTCCGTATGGCTGCTGTATCACCAGCGCGCCAAGCTCCTGGAACGTGCTGATCCCCGCGGTTCTCCTGTGCTGGGTTCGGTCATGTTCGTATTTGGCCTGCTGCTGTATGTCGCGGGCGTCTCGCAACAGATCCTGGCGTTCGAGATAGGCTCCTTTGTTGTCGTGACGATGTCGCTTGTCTGCTTCAAGTTTGGCACGGCTTCGCTGCGTGCCGTGTGGTTCCCGTTTTTCTTCATGTTTTTCATGATCCCATTGCCTAGCGCTATTGTCTCGGCATTGACGCTGCCAATGAAGATCGCCGTTTCCTATGTCACGGAACACCTGTTGTTCTGGGCCGGCTATCCCATCGCACGCAGTGGCGTGATTCTGCAGATCGGACAATATCAGTTGCTGGTCGCCGATGCGTGTGCCGGTTTGCAGACATTGTTGACGCTTGAGGCGCTGGGCTTGTTCTACCTGAATCTGGTGCGCCATACTTCACCGTTCCGCAATATCGTCCTGGCGACGCTGATCATCCCGATTTCCTTTACCGCCAATGTGATACGCGTCGTGACGCTCACGCTCATCACGTATTATTTTGGTGATGCCGCAGGTCAAGGTTTCCTGCATGGTTTTGCCGGCATGGTGCTCTTCATCAGCGCCCTGATACTGATTATTAGTCTCGACACCTTGCTGCAATGGATAGTGCGCCGCGGCAATAGCAAACGCAGCCGGGGAGGCCAGCCATGAATACGCATACGCAAGTGAGCAAGTCCTGGATCAGCGGCGTGATACTGGGTCTGTGCATGTTGTTCGCATTATGGCTTGGACAGCGTGCGACCCCCACGATCCGCATCGCTGACAGCCGGCCGAAAATTATGCTGGAAACGGCGATTCCTGCCGAGTTCGGCGACTGGCAGGAAGACCGTACGCAGATTTCCGCCGTTGTCAATCCGACGGCGCTAGCGGAAATCAACAAAATTTATAACCAGACCCTGACGCGCACCTATGTCAATCGTGATGGCGAACGCATCATGCTATCGATTGCCTACGGAACGGATCAAAGCGACAATTTGTCGGTTCACTTCCCCGAAGGCTGTTATGGTGGCCAGGGCTTCGCGGTCGGCGCCACCACGCATGAACCACTGGAGACGATCGCCGGCAGCATTCCTGCCTCGCGCCTGGTGGCAACATTAAATAATCGCAATGAGCCGATCATTTATTGGGTCGTGGTTGGCGAGAAGGCGGTTAACGACATCTGGCAGATGAAAAAGGTCAAGCTGGCCTATGCGCTGGATGGCCGCATTCCGGACGCTACCCTGATGCGCGTGTCGACGATTACGCAGGATAATGCTCGTGGCTTTACTTTAGCCCAGGAGTTTGTCAATCAGATGCTGTCCTCCATGACACCGGCGCATCGTCGTCATTTCTCGGGCCAGGGCAGCTAACGCCTGCCTGGCGAGGTTGCCTGGTTTGCCGCCCAAACAATCAATGTGGTGCAAGCCTGCACCCAAATTGGAATCAAGATGAGTTTTTTTCGAGCTAAGCTAAGCCCGGCAGGTGTGCCGCAAACGAATTCCCCCCGCCGCAAAAACGCGGGCTTGCGCATGCCGGGTGCTTCCACCGTATTTATTGCGCTTGCAGTGGCCTTTCTGGCGCTGCTGCTCGGTGCCGTGGTGGCGCTCGGTTCGAACCAATTGACCCTCATTCTCGCCGGTATCATGCTGATCGTGCCGGTAGTTGCAGTGGTCAACACGAAAAATTTGCTGCCGGTCCTGTTTGTGTTTACTTTCCTGGTGCAGGGCATGGCGCAGTATGCGTTCAACCTGCGTTTGGCGGCATGGCTGGGCAGTGGCCTCGGCGCCCTGTTCTTCGCCCGAGCCATTCTTGAGTTGAGTTCCTTCAATGGACGCCGCGAGCGCGCGCCGAAGCCCGCTTTTGGCGCCAGCGCCGTCATAGTTGCCTCATTCCTCTACTTGTCCTTCTTTTTCTTCGGCATGGCCATTGGGCACTTGAGTTTGCCCAAGATGATTTCCGCCTTTCGCTTTTGCGTACCCATGTTTGGTGTGCTGTTTGCGCTGTACTGGTTTGAATGGCCGTTGAACCGGCTCCAGACGCTTTGGAAGCTGATCGCCATCGTCACTGTGATCCAGTTGCCAATTGTAATTTACCAGCATTTCTTCATGATGAGCAGCTTGGGTTGGGATGGTGTCGTTGGCACTTTCGGACTGGGCATGAGCGCTACGCTGGTCTTGTTCAGCACGAGCGGCCTGCTGTATGTGGTGGCGCGCTGGGTACGCGGCTTGAGCGGCCCTTTGCTGCCAGCGGCTATGCTGGCGGTGGTTCTGGCAATCAGTATCCTGGGCGAAGTCAAGGCAGTTTTTATCTGGCTGCCTTTGACCCTCTTTTTGATCCTGCGCCAGCGCGTGCTGAAAAACATCTTTGCTTTTATTACCTTTGGCCTGTTTATTGGCCTGTTTATGGGTGGCACGTATGGTGCCTATAAGGCACTGTACTGGGGGGATGTGATCGGTGGCGGTAAGACGGTGGAAGAAAAGCTCGACCGGACGGGCGGGTATTTCTTTGACCCACGCAGTGTCAACTACACCACTGGCGAGGTGGGGCGCGGCGCTTCCATGTATCTATGGTATCGCGACCCCATGCCCACCCTGGTGGAGCGGCTGGTCGGTTACGGGCCAGGGGCAAGCGCCACGAATGCAGGTACGGGACAAGGTATTGTTGCGGTGCGTTATCGTCGCCTGGCCATCAACGCCACGGCCATTTCCGCGTTGCTATGGGATGTCGGCGTCCTCGGCTTGCTGGCCTTCCTTGCCATTCCCCTGACGGGCATCGTGGCGGGGCTGCGTTACGTGAAATTCTCGGGGGCAGATCCGGAACGGCTGGCGATAGTGGATGTCAGTACAGTCACAATGATCATGCTCAGTACGACAGTGATCTACAACCGTGCCTTGCTTGATGAGTCCACCTTGCAATTGCTGATGTTTTTCAGTCTGGGCTGTATCGTACATTTCTGCCGTTACCGTCATGCGGATGCGACAGCTGCTCAGCCGCTTCAGAAGCCGCGCACAGCGCGTGCCGGGGCACTGCCGGGACGATGAGCCATTCGCGCAGCAGTTTTAATAATTTGCTCAAGAACAGTTCGATGATGTTTCTGCTGAACATAGCTTCGGCAGGCGTCAGCGTACTTGCCATTCCACTCAGCCTGAAGATTATTGGTATCGCCGCATTCGGTCACCTGGTGTTGGTGCAGTCAATTGCGCTGGCCGTGTTCACCGTGTGCAATTTTCAGTACTGGCAAGGATTGCTGATTGAGTTGCCCGGCCGCCGCCTGTTGCCGCAGGCACTGAGTGCCGCTGTCTGGAAAAGCGCGCGTTTCGAATTGCTCGCGGTGTGCGGCGTCATGACCGTGATGCTGATACTGAAGCTGTTTCAGCTAAGCCAGCTAAGCACCTTTTCTTTGTCGCAGCTGATATTGCTGGCCTTGGCGGCCATCTTTCCCATTGTGGGCACCCCTACGGCTTATTTTCGCCTGATTAACAAATATCAGGTGTTGATGCTGGCTGGTTTGCTGAGCAGTCTGTTACGCCTGCTGTCGCTATTTTTGGCAGCGCATTTTTCGCCAAGCGCTTTTATGCTGGTATTGGCCTATTTTGTGCCGGAAGCGCTGCGCTGTGCGGGCCTCTTTTTATATATTCACTTGGCCAGGAAAGGACTCGATGGCAGCCTCGAGGCCAGCACCGTGGATCAAGGTCGCATAGTTAGAGCTGGACGCTGGAGTACTTTCCAGGCGATCTGTGACTTGCCCGTGGCTCAGCTGGACCGCGTGATACTGGGCTTTTCCCTGTCGGGAGAGTACCTCGGCGTATTCAGTATCCTGAAGCGGATTTATGCCCTGGTGAATATGGCCAGTGCCCCGTTCTATTCAGCCTCCATCCCCGAATTTGCTTCACGCGTGAACGCGGGCGACGTGCGCGGTGCTTTTACGCTGTGGCTGAAAACGCTGCGCGTGCTTTCAGGCGTTTCGCTGGTCGCAGGAGCGCTGTGCTTTGCCAGCCAAACGTTATGGATGCCGTTGATATTTTATGGCCTGCAGAATTATCCATGGGAGTTTGCCGTGGTGCTGGCCAGCGCCATGCTGGCGGGAACCTTCGTCACGACGCATGCCTTATATTGGTCGCTTGGCAAGTTGCGGCAGACGACTATTATCGCGATAGGGTCGAATGTCTTTTACTTGCTGATGTTATGGCTGCTGACCTCGCACTACGGCCTGCTTGGCAGTGTCAGCGCATTTCTCGTGCATGTTTCTCTTGTGGCTATATTAAAAATATTCTTACTACGGCGTTTGATGCCTCAATAAATATGATACCTAAGCTGATACATTATTGCTGGTTTGGCGATGGACAGATGAATGGCTTGCACGAGCGGTGCGTGGCATCATGGAGAAAATACTGTCCCGATTATGAAATCAAGCTGTGGAATGAGAGTAATTCCAATCTGGATAATGCCTATTGTCGCGCGGCGATCAAGCAAAAAAAATGGGCATTTGTCGCCGATTGGGTTCGTTTTGACGCACTGGTGGCGCATGGCGGCATTTATCTGGATACCGATCTTGAGTTGATCCGTCCGATTGATGAATTATTAATTGGCGTGGACTGCCTGCTGGCACGTGAAAGCAAGCGTTCAATTGCCACCGCATTTATCGCCTGTCAGGCTGGTGATTTAACGATGCAGCATGCGCGCAGTCTTATCGCTGATGAGCTAAGCAAGCGCCAGATGTTTGCCACTTCGCCGCATATCCTCAAACGTGCGGTCGCCCTGGCGGGGGCGGAACATAGCAGGATTCTGACGCCCAAGTCGTTTTATCCGTTTAATCCGTATGATCCTGATATCGCGCGCAATCCCCGGCAATTCATGTATGCGGATGTGACGGCGGAAACTTATGGCGTACATCACTATGGATTACATGGTTCCTGGGCCGATGGGCGCGTGCAGCGGCTGCTATCCCGTGCCTTGGCAAAACTTGCCATTCGCCGTAAATGGCAAATTTCCTTCAATCCTTTTCCGGGAAATTGGAATTAATTATTTGATATTTGTTCGCTTGTTGGTTAGTCATGCTTAAAGCGCTATATTTATCCATATTTCACATTTCATTTTCGTAAATGGTTGCTTAAGTCGCATTCCATGCGGATCTGCGTGTATATATTTTTTTGTGGAGTGGTTGTCTCCAAGCGACAGTTATTTACAATTCCTTGGTGTATAGTGACGGCTGAATGCAACATTAATCAGGTTTTTCTGGCACTGCCGTTATTCCCTGTTGCCGTTTTAATTGAAGAAGTTCCCCCCTTGAGTCCGATATGTTCACTGGTGATTGGCACCGGCAAGCCTGACTGCAGTCGGGGAGGCGCTTATCATGCCCTTCACCTCTATATCAGGAGATATCAAATGCCTACAAGAATAATGTCCAGTTCCGGCTTGCTGCTGGCCAGCCTGCTGGTGACTTGTTTGCCCAGCCGGGCGGACTGGGTCATGTCGGCCACGCCAGGCATCGTACGCCCTGCGCCAGATCAATTACAGACGCAGCCGCAAAATCCCCCTTCCATCACATGGGCGCGTCATCGGACTTATCCGGCGCAATATGTCGTTGAAATCCAACGTAAGGGCGGGACGACGACGTCCTATACCGTCAGCCGCAATTTCATCCTGCTCGCGCAGCCCCTGGAGGCTGGCCAGTATGCGTGGCGGGTGCGTCCTCTGAGCACGGTCATCGACTGGTCGGATTGGCGTGGTTTCATGATTGATGCTACGTCCAAACAATTTGTCGTGCCCGAGAATAGTAATATTGGTACGGCGATACTTGCCCACCCACGTCCGCGGCAACTGGCGACCAACTTCCAGCCGGCAAGCACTTGGTCCGCTGTCATGCGCGCAGACCGCGGCGGTGCCCTTGCCAAGCTCACTACCGAGGTGAATACGCGCATGATTTCACTGGCGCCGGTATCCAATGCGACCTTCCCGACCTTGTCATCGACGGCAGGCTCTGCGGCGGTTTCCGCGCAATATACGCTGGTGTCGAATACGATGGGTGGCGTGATACGGCAGCTTGAAGCCGCAGCGCTCATGTATCGGCTCACCCTCGACAAGAAGTATCTGCAAGAAGCCATTGCGCGAGGCGACCAGATCGCTTCGCTCAATCCCGAGGGGGCAACCAGTTTTGCATCGCAAGACCAGGTGGCGCGCATGATGTCGCTGGTGCTGGCCAAGGGGGCCGACTTGCTCTGGAATGAGCTGGATGCGCCACGGCGCAAGGCCTGGATGGACATGGCGGTTCTGCGCGCGCGCCCAATCTACAATAATCTGGCGGTGGCCAATGGCCGGCTCGACCAGACACCGCTGGACTCGCACGGTATCGAGGCACTTGGCTACCTGAGCCTGATTTCTGTCCTGGCACTGGGCGAATCGCCTGAAGCGAAGGTCTGGCTCGATTTTGCAGTGCGCTCATATGCGCACTTGATCCATGTCTGGAGTGGCGCCGAAGGGGGCTATTCAAATGGCACGGCGTATGCGCAATACACGATCGACATGCAGATGCAGGTGTGGCAACCACTGGCCCAGGCAACCGGCATCAACCTGTTCGAAAAACCGTGGGCAGCAGGCTTTGCCAATTTCTTCATGCAATTCACTCCGCCTGGCACCCCTAGCCATGTGTTTGGCGACGTACATGAAGGCGTGCCTGATCAGGCATTGATGAAGGCGTTCATCTCGCGCCAGAAAACGCCCGCTGCGGCGTGGTTTGTCAGCAACACGGTGGGGGAGGAAAGTCCGATTACGTTGCTGCAGGCGCCGTACCCCCTGCCAGTGGCGACAGTGACAGCCTCGGCGCCGCCGCCGAATGCAATGCTGTTTCCAAGTATCGGCTGGGTGGCCATGCATAGCAGCATGGCCGATCGGGCGCGCACTTCCGTTTTCTTCAAGTCCAGCCCGTATGGCTCCTATAACCATAGTCATGGTGACCAAAATAGCATCGTGATCAACAGCGGCGGCCGCAAACTGCTGACGGAAGCCGGTTATCAGGATTATTTTGCGTCGCCGCAAGCGATGAGCTGGTATCGCACCACCAAGGCGCACAATGCGGTGACGGTCGATGGCGGGTTGGGCCAGCCAGTCGCCGGTACGCTGGAGTTGCTTGATCGCAAGGGGCGCATTACTGCCTTCCACACGTCGCCGACGCTGGACTATGCCGAAGGCGATGCCTTGCCCGCTTACAACGGGTTGTTGACGACGGCATTGCGCAAGGTCTGGTATTTGCGCGGGCAGGATATGGTGGTTGTCCTCGATACGCTCGCTTCTGCGACACCGCGTATTTTCGAATGGAACCTGCATGCAGCCGCGCCCATTACTTTTACCGCTACCAATGCGGCGAAGATCGTCAACGTTGATCGCAGCCTGTGTTTGCAGTCATTGTCGACTGACGGCACGGCGCTGGCCAAGCGTTTGAGTCCACCATCGAAGGCCGGTACGGTAGAAGACCACGCAGCCTTCCTCAAACCGACTGCGGCATTGAAAGGCGAGTTTCTGGTGGTGCTCGATGTGGGGTGCAAGGGCATCAAACCGCAGCTGACGCAAACGGCGACAGGGCGACAACTTACCGTGGGCACGCAGACTATCGTCTTGCCTTGATGTAAACTTGATGACAATGTCGGCGCAACGCCGGCATTGTTGCAAGTGTGGTTGCGGTTCTACGATATGGCGCGCGCCGGGATGCCGACCGCAGTGGCGCCGGCTGGCACGTCGTGCAGTACTACCGCATTGGCGCCTATCTTCGCGCCGCGGCCGATCGTAATGGGGCCCAGGACACAGGCGCCCGCACCAATTTCCACATCGTCTTCGATCACCGGCACCTCCAGCAGTCCAGCGCGTCCACCGATGGTGACGTTCTGCGATATCTTGACGCGGTCGCCAATGACGGCACGTGCATGCACCACGATACCCAGCCCGCTATACGCCAGCAATACGTCACCGCCCATTGTTACGCCTGGCGGCAGCACCACGGCAAACAGCATGCGGTTGAGCACATACAGCATTCTTGGCAAGAACGGGATGCGATGACGGTGTAGCCAGGCAGACAGGCGAAATATTCTTAGCATGGAGAGCGCGGCCTTTTCAAGTTGGCGATGGATTACGGCGGCGTGGCGTCGGTAGACGGCAGCGTAACCGGATAGCTGGTGAAATTGCAATGAAATATCGGATGTGTGGCCAGTTGCCCTGTACACTTTGTTCTGCAGTACGAGTGATGTTGCTGAAGATATGGTGTAACTGACATTGTTCCCAGGCATGGATGGTATAATTATAATAATTTTATGCCATTTATGATAATATTTTTCGTCCTCGACGATTGATTCACCCTGCCTCTGCGACTATTCATACATGTTTCTCAAAATACTACAGCTCGTGCCTGAGGCATTGCCGACTTTTCGCCCGGATGTGGCTGTCCTGTTCGGTAAGTATCTGCCCCGCCATCAAGTCGTCTGTGATCTGGTGGGGACGGCGGACAGTACGCCATTCCAGGAGCAGAACTTCGCCTCGGCGCAGCGGCCCCCCTATCACGCCAGCCGCCTGCGGCGCGAATGGTCGTTCATCAAGTTGAGCCTTCGTAGCCTGTTGTCGGCCCGGCGTGGCGATTGCCATATTATCCAGGTACGCGACATGGTATCGATCGGCCTGCTTGGAATGTGGATTGCCCGTTTCAAGAAAATTCCATTTACCTATTGGGTCTCTTACCTGATGTGCGAAGGCCGCATAGAAAACGCGCGCCATCAGCTGGCTCGCCGGCCCAGCCTGCGTCAGCGGCTGGTACTGCTCAAAGGATTGTTGGAGGCGCAACTTCTATACCGGTTCGTCTTGCCGGGGGCCAAGCACATCTTCGTGCAAAGCGATGCCATGCGAGACTATATGATTGCAAAAGGAATTCCCGCCGAGCGCCTGAGTGCCGTGCCGATGGGCGTGGACATGGAACTCATGGAAGGTGCCCCCCGATCGAGCCGGCGTCCGGAAGGCTGGCAGGACGTACCGCTGCTTGCCTATCTGGGGACCCTGGACAAGTCGCGTAATGTGGAACGCATGATCGATGCGCTCCAGTTGTTGCGCGTAACGGTTCCGCGTGCCTGTCTGTTATTGATCGGCGGTTCGCCCTATGCCCAGGATGAGCAGGACTTGCTGCAGCACGCGGCGCGTGCCGGCCTGTCCGACGCTGTGCGCATTACCGGGTGGCTGCCTTCGGCGCAAGCCTGGGAATTGCTGCTGGGCGCCGATCTGGCGCTGTCCTATATTCCGCGCGGAGTCCGCTACGATGTCAGTTCCCCGACCAAATTACTGGAATACCTGGCGCTGGCAATGCCGGCCATCGGCAATGACAGCCCCGACCAGGTGCAGGTGCTGGAGGCCAGTCAGGCAGGCTGGCTGACGGCCAGCGTGCCTGCCGCCATGGCCGGCGCCATGGCCGAAGTGCTGGCCGACCCGGAACGCGCCCGCCTGCGGGCCAGCCGTGGGCCGGCGTATATTGCCAGCGCGCGCAGCTATGCCATCATTGCGGCGCAAGTTGCTCAGCAGTATCGCCATATCGCAGCCGCCTAGGCTTTCGCCATGTAACGAAGGCAAAGGAGATCAATGGATGGGAACTTTGTCGCCAGTAAATAGCACGCCGTCGCGTGACGGGGTGCTCGATGGATTTCGCATGGTGCTGGCCGTCATGGTACTGGCTTTGCATGCCGGCAGCGCGGCCGTGGGAGAAGGGGCTTATTTGACGGTCAACGGCCTGTTCCGTATAGCGGTACCCGTGTTTTTCATCATGAATGGCTATTATTTCAGCAAGGCATGTACGAACCGGGCCACTTTTCTTTCATGGTTGAAAAAAGCCGCAGGTATTTATGTATGCTGGATGGTGTTGTATTTGCCCTGCTATCTGCATCCGCAGACACTCTCCGGCGCGACTGCCTGGGCCATGCTGTTTGCCACGATGGTGATGGGGTATCACCACCTCTGGTATATGGCGGGTCTGATCTGTGGGGGGATCTTGCTGTATTGCTTGCGTGAGCAGGCAAGCATCCGTCTTGCCGCAATGGCGACCATCTTGTTTGTCATGGGGGGCTGCCTGCAATATTGTCGCGTTTATCACAATTTCTCATCGTCTCTGCTACAAAATATCGTGGCGTTGAACTGGACGTCTCGTAACTTTTTGTTTTTCGGCTTCCCTTTCCTGTGTGCGGGTTTCTTGATTGCCAAGCATGCTTGGCGTCCGCGAGGTCTGACGGCGATGGCGAGCGTTGCCGCTGCCGCATTGCTTCTTGTTGTGCTGGAATCGCATGCGAACTATCTCTTGCAAGGCGCAACGAAGAAAAGTTTCGACATGCTGTTTGCCCTGGCCCTGGCCGCACCAGCATGCTTTATGGTGGCACTGCACGCCCCCTCGCACGGCAGCATGCTGGCTTCCAGAATGTCATCCGCAGTCTACTTTATTCATCCTGCTTGCCTGGCCTTGGCCGTCTATTGGGGATGGCAAGACTGGGGAAGCCTGACCTTGGCAGGGCTGTTCCTGTCGCTGCTAGCCAGCCTGCCGTTGATGCTGCTGGCGCGGCGTTGGCGCTATATTTTGTAAGTTGCACGACTGTCCCGCACCGCGTGGATGGTTCTGTTATTAATGACTTGGGATAATCGGTATGCTTGCTTCTATAAAAAAAATGCTTGCTGCACGGCGGGTACGTCGTTTTGAGCAGATGCTCCGCGGGCGCGGCGTTGCGCTTGGCGAAAACATTCGTTGGGGGAATTTGAAGACCATCAGTATCGATGTCACCCGCCCAACCTTGCTGGAAATCGGCGCGGGAACGACGATCAATTCCGGCACGGAGATTCTGACGCATGATTTCGTCACCAACCTGTTCCTGGATTTGCATGGCGACTTCGTGAATTCCTCGGGGAAGGTGGTAATCGGCCGAAATGTGTATTTTGCCCGCAATTGCACCGTGCTCAAGGGCGTGACCATCGGCGATAACTGCGTGATCGGCTATGGGGCCGTCGTCACCAGGGACGTGCCGTCTGGCGCGATCGTGGCGGGTAATCCGGCGCGGATTGTCGGAAATGTTGAACAGTATTATGAAAAACGCAAAGTCAAATGTGTGGCAGAAGCCTTTGAGTATGCGCGCAGCATCCAGGAACGGCTGGGGCGGCGTCCTGTCGTGGAGGATTTCTGGGAGGAATTTCCATTGTTCATGGACGGCGACCAACTGGACGACCGCGTGCCGGTGAAACGCCAGCTGGATCGGGCCTATCCGCGGTATGTGGCGAATCACAAGGCGCAGTTCGCGTCCTTCGAGGCTTTTCTCCATGCCGCCGGCATACGCGACTGAACACTATTTCCGAAAAGCACGTCCTTTAGCCTTTCTCCAGCTTTTTTCTCCGGCGTAAAGTGATGTCGCCCGCACACTGGTTACATGATTAACTAGATTGCAAAAAAATAATTTATAATATGAAAATGATTACTGTGATGTTGCTTGGACCGTCCCTTGATGCGGTCAGTGGGGTTAGTACCCATCTGAATCAAATGTACCGATCCAGCTTGTCGCGAGATTTTCATCTTGTACATTTCCAGGTGGGCAGCGAAGGACGCGGGGAGTCCGCGCCAGGAAAATTGGTGCGTCTGTTGACCAGCCCGTTTCAATTTGCCGTATCGTTGTTGCGGAAACGTCCCGATATTGTCCATGTGAACACGTCGATGGAGCAAAAGAGTTACTGGCGCGATATCGTGTACGTATTTATCGCCAAACTGATGGGCAAACAAGTCGTTTATCAGGTGCATGGCGGCGCGCTGCCAGAGGATTTTTTTGGCAACCGGCCATTGCTTACCGGACTATTGCGCAAGGTGTTGCGTTCCGCTGACAAGGTCGTGTTGCTGGCGCAAACGGAATTGCGCGCCTACCGGCATTTTGACGAAGCGCTGCCGTTGGCGGTGATACCGAATGCCATCGATATCGCCGACGATCCGCAGGACAAACGGATGCATGCTCGCCCCTTGCTTCTGGTCTACGTGGGAAGGCTGGCGGAAAGCAAGGGCCTGTTCGAACTGCTGGCGGCCCTGGCCATGGTTCGCTCTGCCGGCGTGACGGCGACATTGAAGATCGCCGGCAGCGGTCCGGCCGAGGCCTCCTTGCGGGCGCGGGCCGCCGAGTTGGGCTTGCAAGACGCCGTAAGCTTCCTTGGGCCGGTGTTTGGCAAGGAGAAAGACCAGTTGTGGAAATGTGCGGATGTATTTGGGTTTCCCACGCATCATGAGGGCCTGCCCTATGCGTTGTTGGAAAGTATGGCAGCCCGTACGCCGGCGCTGGTGTGTCCGGTGGGCGCCATTCCTGACGTGATGCAGGATGGCGTGCACGGCTTTTTCGTGGCACTGCGCGATCCACAAGCACTGGCGCAGGCTATTTTACGGCTCGATGGGGACCGTGCCTTGCTGCAAAGCATGGGCCAGGCCTGCCGCTTGCGCATCGAGAGCCAGTATTCGCTGGAGCGCCTGGCGCAGGATTTCCGCGACACCTATGGCGCACTGCGTCGATAAGATTACTTTTCAAGAGGCTGTTATTCATGTGTGGTATTGCTGGTTTCATTCTCCCCGCATCTGTTCCTGGACAGCGTGACATCATGACCGCGATGGGCGCGGCGATTGCTCATCGTGGCCCCGACGATACCGGCATACTCGATGTCGCCACCGGCAATGCACAATATCGTGTCGGCCTGGTGCACCGGCGC
This sequence comes from Janthinobacterium sp. PLB04, assembly GCF_021165895.1. Lineage (NCBI taxonomy): Bacteria > Pseudomonadati > Pseudomonadota > Betaproteobacteria > Burkholderiales > Oxalobacteraceae > Janthinobacterium > Janthinobacterium sp. PLB04. Next base: position 1,915,083 of record NZ_CP088968.1, read on the forward strand.
CTGTCGATCATCGATCTGGCCACCGGCCACCAGCCACTGGGCAATGCCGATGGTTCGGTGCAAGTAATTTTTAACGGCGAAATTTATAATTTCCAGCCCCTGCGCGAGCAACTGATTGCACTGGGACATACGTTCAAAACCGCATCCGATACGGAAACCATCGTGCACGCGTATGTGCAGTGGGGCGAGGAGTGCGTGCGGCATTTCCGCGGCATGTTTGCCTTCGCCATCTGGGATGCGCGCCACGACCGCCTGTTTATCGCGCGCGATCCGTTCGGCAAGAAACCGCTGTTCCTGTGCGAGCACGCAGGCGGCTTGCTGTTTGCCTCGGAAATCAAGGCATTGCTGGCCGTTCCTGGTATGGCCGCGCAAGCTGACGAGTCCGCCATCTGGGATTATTTTGCCTACCGCTATGTGCCGGGTCCGGCAACCCTGTTCCAGGGGATACGCAAGCTCGCGCCTGGCTCCACCCTGACATGGGAAAATGGCGCACTGCGCGAACAGGTGTATTTCACGCCTGCCGACAGCCGGCCGCGCGTGGCGGCACCGTTGCCGGCCGACCCCGTTGCCACTTTTCTCGACAAGCTCGATGAGTCCGTGCGCATCCGCATGATTTCCGACGTGCCCTTCGGCGCTTTCTTGTCCGGCGGCATCGACTCGTCGGCCGTGGTCGCGCTGATGTCGCGCCATGCGGGCATGCCCGTGAAAACCTTTTCCGTCGGTTTCAAGGAGGGCGGCTTCAGCGAGCTGGCGTATGCGGCCGATATCGCGCGGCAATTTTCCACGGAGCACCATGAGCTGGAAGTATCGGTCGACCAGGTCATCGCGCTGTTGCCCGACCTCGTGCGCTTCCGCGACGCCCCCGTGGCCGAGCCGTCAGACATTCCCATCTACTTGCTGGCGAAGGAATCGCGCAAGACGGTGAAGATGGTCTTGACGGGCGAAGGCTCCGATGAAATCCTCGGCGGTTACCCGAAGCACGTGTACGAGCGCTATGCGGGCAACTACCAAATGCTGCCGGGCCTGCTGCGTCACGGCTTGATCGAGCCGGCCATCGGCGCCTTGCCGTACCGTTTCCGCCGTGCCAAGACGGCCATCGTGAACCTGGGCCTGGAAGCGTTCGACGAGCGCATGCCGCGCTGGTTCGGCATGATGTCCGACCAGGAACGCGCGCGCCTGGTGGCCATGCAGGCGCCGTCGCGCCAGCGGGATCCCTCGCTGGGCTGCGGCAGCGCCGGCAACAGCGCCTTGCGCCGTATCCTGTGCTTCGATCAGCGGAGCTGGCTGCCAGACAATCTGCTCGAGCGGGGCGACCGCATGACCATGGCCGCGTCGCTGGAAGCGCGCATGCCCTTCATGGACCACGAACTGGCCGCCTACGTGTCGAGCCTGCCGGATGAGTACCGCGTGCGGGGCCGTACCACCAAGTGGATCTTGCGCGAAGCCATGAAGCAGTTGCTGCCGGAAAATATTCTGTCGCGGCCGAAGGTGGGCTTCCGCGTGCCCGTCAACGAATGGTTCCGCGGTCCCATGAAGGATTATCTGTACGAGCACCTGACGGGCGCCGAGTCGCGCACGCGCCACTATTACCATGCGCAAGCCTTGCAGCAGGTGCTGGCCGAACACGTGGCCGGGCGGCAAAACCACGAGAAGTTGCTGTGGAGCTTGCTCACCCTGGAAATCTGGCACCGCCAGTATCTGTGAGATGTCCATGCTGAGTAACCTGTCCTGGAAACTGAACCGCTTGCGCGCCATGGGGGCGCCCGAGGTGGCGCACCGTGTGCGCGATGCCGTGCAGCAGCGGCTGCAGGCGCGCGGCTATGGCCTGGTGCATGTGCCGCCGCCCGCCGTGCGCCAGCGTTTCGGCGCGCCATGGCTGGGTTTGCCCATCGATGCGGCGCCGCACCTGGCGGCCGCCGAACGCATCCTGGCGGGCCGCTTCGATGTCTTCGCCCTGCGCGATGCGGACCTGGGTTTCCCGCCCCAATGGAACCGCGATCCGAAGACGGGCACCGTGGTGCCGCTGGGCTTTGGCAAGACGCTCAATTACCGCGATGAAGCGGTGGTAGGCGACATCAAATGCCTGTGGGAACCGAACCGCCACCTGGCTGTGGCCGACCTGGCGATGGCGTACCGCCTCGGTGGCGACCTGCGCCATGCGCGCGGCGCGCAAGCCTTGCTCGAATCGTGGTGGCAGCAGTGTCCGTATCCGCTGGGGCCGAACTGGAGCAGCGCGCTGGAACTGGCCTTGCGCCTGGTCAGCTGGTCGCATGCGTGGCATTTGCTCGGTGGCATCAATAGTCCCTTGTTCCAGGGCGCGCAGGGTCAAGCCTTCCTGCAGCGCTGGCTCGACAGCATCTACCAGCATTGCCATTTCATCGCCGGCCATTTTTCGCGCCATTCGTCGGCTAACAATCACCTGTTTGGTGAATTGACGGGCTTGCATATCGCGGCGGTCACATGGCCGTGCTGGCCAGAAAGTGCCGGCTGGCTGGCGCAGACGGAACGCGAGCTGGAAGCGCAGGCGCTCAAGCAAAACGGCCCGGATGGCGTGAACCGCGAGCAAGCGATTTATTATCAACACACGGTGGCCGATGAAATGCTGCTGTGCGTGCTGGCGGGCCGCGCCAATGGTCGGCCCCGCTCGGCCGCCTTTTTGCAGCGCCTGGAAGCCATGCTGGACTTTATCGCCGCCATGACGAACGTGGCGGGCGAGGTGCCGATGATCGGCGACGCCGACGACGCGCTGCTGGCGCACTGGGACAAGGCGCCGGGCGCCAATCCCTACACCTCGCTGCTGGCCAGCGGTGGAGCCCTGTTCGGCCGCGCCGACTTCAAGGCCAAGGCGCGTACCTTCGACGAGAAAAGCGCCTGGCTGCTGGGCGAGGCGGGGCGCCAGGCGTTTGACGCCTTGCCGGACGCTGCGCAGGATACCTTGCCGCGCGCCTTCCCCGAGGGCGGCTATTACGTGATGGGCGCCGGCTTCGGCACGCCCGCTGAAGTGCGCTTGACCGCCGACGCCGGTCCCCTGGGCTACCTGGGTATCGCCGCGCACGGCCATGCCGATGCGCTGGCGCTGACCTTGTCCGTGGCGGGCCAGATGGTGCTGGTCGACCCGGGCACGTATGCCTATCATACGCAAAAGCAGTGGCGCGACTATTTCCGCGGCACCAGCGCGCACAACACCGTGCGCATCGATGGCCGCGACCAGTCCGAGTCGGGCGGTAACTTCCTGTGGCTGCGCAAGGCCAGGGCAGAGTGCCTGGCGTGGCGCGATGATGCGGATGGGCAATTCTGGAGCGCCAGCCATGACGGCTACCTGGGATTGAAAGATGCCGTGCTGCACCGGCGCGACGTGCGCGTGGCGCCCGGCGCCGCGCTGATCGTGGTCGACGATGTGCTCGAATGCGAGGGCGCGCATGAGGTGGAGCTGTTCTGGCACATCGATCCCCGCTGCCGCGTGCAGCTGGACGGCCAGGTGCTGCGCGTGGCGGGCGACACCTTCTCGCTGGAAATACATTTGCCGCCGTTGCCGGATGCCTCCGTGCAATTGGTATGCGGCAGCGAAGCTCCGCCCCTGGGCTGGGTTTCGTACCGCTTCGATGAAAAACAGGCTGCGCCTGTGGTGGTCTGGCGTGGGCAGCTGCAAGGTGCGGCCACCTTGCGCACGCAGTTTCACCTGAGTTTGGCTACCCCTGATCTGTCAGAAAATACGAGGAAAACATGAAAATTAGCATATTTGGTTTGGGTTATGTGGGTGCCGTTTCGGCCGGTTGCCTGGCAACGGATGGACACGAAGTCATCGGCGTCGATCCGAACAGGACCAAGGTTGAGCTGATCAACCAGGGCACCACGCCCATCATTGAAAAAGACATCGGCGAGATGATCGCCGCCACCGTGAAGAGCGGCCATTTGCGCGCCACGTTCGATGTGCGCGACGCCGTCTTCGGCTCGGACATGTCGCTCATCTGCGTGGGCACGCCCTCGCAGCTCAATGGCAACCTGGACCTGAGCCACGTGCGCAAGGTGTGCCAGGAAATCGGCGCCGCCATCCGTGAAAAGGACAGCTTCCACGTCGTCGTGGCGCGCTCGACCATGCTGCCTGGTTCCATGCGCTCGCTGGTCATTCCGACCCTGGAAGCGGCGTCGGGCAAGGTGGCCGGCGTCGACTTTGGCGTGTGCAACAACCCGGAATTCCTGCGCGAAGGCACGGCTGTCTACGATTACTACAATCCGCCGAAGACCGTCATCGGCGAATCCGATGAAAAGGCTGGCGCGCTGCTGGTGCAACTGTATGAAAAGATGGACGCGCCGCTGGTGCGCACGGATGTGGAAACGGCCGAGATGGTCAAGTACACGGACAATACCTGGCATGCCGTGAAAGTGGCGTTCGCGAATGAAATCGGCAACATCTGCAAGGCCGTCGGCATCGATGGCCACACGGTGATGGAAATCTTCTGCCAGGATACCAAACTGAACCTGTCGCCGTACTACATGAAGCCGGGCTTTGCCTTCGGCGGCTCGTGCCTGCCGAAAGACGTGCGCGCGCTGACCTACAAGGCGCGCAGCCTGGACCTCGATTTGCCGCTGCTTAACTCCATCCTGCCGTCGAATCAGCGGCAAGTGGAAAAGGGCATCAAGATGATCGTCGACAAAGGTGCGCGCAAGGTGGGTATCTTGGGCTTCTCGTTCAAGGCCGGCACGGATGACTTGCGCGAGTCGCCGCTGGTCGATGTCATCGAGTATCTGCTGGGCAAAGGTTACGAACTGAAGCTGTACGACAAGAACGTCAACCTGGCTGCCTTGACGGGTGCCAACCAGGATTACATCCTGAACATGATCCCGCATATTTCCAAGCTGATGGTGGACAACATGCAGGACGTGCTCGACTTTGCCGACACCATCGTCATCGGCAATGGCGCAGCCGAATTCAAGAGCGTGCCGGGCAGCCTGAAGCCGCACCAGCACATCGTCGACCTGGTGCGCATCAGCAAGGAACAAAGTGGAGAGCAGTATGACGGCATCTGCTGGTAACACCGTGGCAGGCCAGCCGCGTCGCGTGCTGATCCTGGTGGAAAACCTGCCCTCGCCATTCGACCGGCGCGTGTGGCAGGAAGCGACCACTCTGCATGCGAACGGCTATGAAGTGTCGATCATCTGCCCGACGGGCAAGGGCTACGAGTCGCGCTACGAAGCCATCGACGGCATCCATATCTACCGCTACAACCTCCCGCTGGAAGCGGAAGGGGCGAAGGGCTACCTGGTCGAATATTCGCTGGCGCTGTTCCACACTTTCCGCCTGGCGTGGAAGGTGCATTTCGCGCGCGGCTTCGACGTCATTCACGCCTGCAATCCGCCCGACCTGTTGTTCCTCATCGGCGGCTTCTTCAAGTTGACGATGGGCAAGCGTTTCCTGTTCGACCACCACGACATCAATCCGGAACTGTACGAAGCCAAGTTCGGCCGGCGCGATTTCTTTTATAAATTGATGGTGCTGTTCGAGCGCTGGTCGTTCAAGAGCGCCGACGTGTCGATCGCCACCAACGAGTCGTACAAGAAGATTGCCATCGAGCGGGGCAGCATGAAGCCCGAGGATGTCTACGTGGTGCGCAGCGGGCCCAAGCTGGACCGCTTGCGCGTGCTGCCGCCCGTGCCGGAGCTCAAGAAGGACCGCACTTACCTGGTCGGCTATGTGGGCGTGATGGGCGCGCAGGAAGGCATCGATCTGCTGCTGCAAGCGGCGCAATACATCGTGCAGACCTTGAAGCGCGAGGATGTGCAGTTCGGCCTGGTGGGTGGCGGCACGTCGCTGGAACAGATGAAGCAGATGGCGCAGGACATGGGTATCGCCGACTACGTGACGTTTACCGGGCGCGTGCCGGACCAGCAATTGCTGGAAATGCTCAACACGTCCGATGTGTGCGTGAACCCGGACGTGGCCAACGACATGAACGACAAGTCGACCATGAACAAGATCATGGAATACATGGCGCTTGGCAAGCCGATCGTGCAATTCGACCTGGTCGAGGGCAAGGTGTCCGCGCAGCAGGCGTCGCTGTATGCCTTGAAGAACGACCCCATCGACATGGCGCGCAAGATCGTTGAATTACTCGACGATCCCGCCCGCCGCGAGCAGATGGGCGCGTTTGGCCGCCATCGCGTGATCAACGAGCTGGAGTGGGAATATGAAGCGCCCAAGCTGCTGGCCGCGTATGCGCGCCTGTTTCCCGCCGCCACGCCCGCCGTTTCAGTGACCTTGAGCAAGGATGGCGGCGGATAGCACCGGGCAACAGCGCCGTGCGCGGCCTGCTGATCGTCTGAAGGATTATAGTGTCGAGCGTGCATGCTCCTCAATAAACTGTTTGTGAAGTGAAACCATGAAAATTTATCCAGTCATTCTGTCCGGCGGTTCGGGCACCCGTTTATGGCCGCTGTCGCGCGCCGTGCTGCCCAAGCAGCTGTTGCCGCTGGTAACGGACAAGACCATGCTGCAGGAAACGGCGCTGCGCGTGCAGAGCCTGCCCAACCGCCGTGCCGGCGATAGCGGACTGGCCGATTTCGAGGTCATGCCGCCGCTGGTGGTGTGCGGCAATGAGCACCGCTTCATGGTGGCCGAGCAGCTGCGCGAGATCGGCTTGCCGCCGCTGGGCATTTTGCTCGAGCCAGTGGGACGCAACACGGCGCCGGCCGTGGCCGTGGCCGCGCAATACCTGCTGGCCATCGACCCGCAGGCGCTGATGCTGGTCTTGCCGGCCGACCACGTCATCACCGACGTGGCTGCGTTTCACCAGGCTATCGCCCAGGCGGCGCTGCTGGCGGCCGATGGCGCGCTGGCCACCTTCGGCATCGTGCCGACGGCGCCGGAAACGGGCTATGGCTATATCCGCAGCGGTGCGCCCGTGGCGTCGGGTACGGCGGGCTGCAAGGTCGAGCGCTTCGTGGAAAAGCCGGACCTGGCCACGGCGCAGTCGTTCCTGGCCGCCGGTAACTATTTCTGGAACAGCGGCATGTTCATGTTCCGCGCCGAACGCTATCTGGGCGAGCTGGGGCAATTCCAGCCCGCCATGCTGGCCGCCTGTGAAACGGCCGTGCGCGACGGCTACCGCGACCTCGATTTCTGCCGCCTGGAAGAGAAAGCCTTCGCCGCCTGTCCATCCGATTCGATCGACTATGCCGTCATGGAACATACGGCGCATGCGGTGGTGCTGCCTGCCGCCATCGGCTGGAGCGATGTCGGTTCCTGGTCGGCCCTGTGGGAAGTGCAGCAGGGTGATGCCAACGGCAATGTGGTGCGCGGCGACGTGTATCTCGACGGCGTGAGCAATTGCCTGGTGCGCGCCGAGCGCCGCATGGTGGCCGTGCTGGGCGTGCAGGACTTGATCGTGGTGGAAACGGACGACGCCGTGCTGGTGGCGCACAAGGACCAGGTGCAGCGCGTGAAACAGGTGGTCGATCACTTGAAGCAGGCGGGGCGCAGCGAACACGTGCAGCACCGCAAGGTGTACCGCCCATGGGGCAGTTATGAAGGCATCGATATCGGCGAACGTTTCCAGGTCAAGCGCATCACGGTCAATCCGGGCGGCAAACTGTCGCTGCAGATGCACCATCACCGCGCCGAACACTGGGTGGTGGTCAGCGGCACGGCGCAAGTCACGTGTGGCGAGAAGGTGACTTTGCTGACGGAAAACGAATCGACCTACATCCCCATCGGCATGACGCACCGCCTGGAAAACCCGGGCAAGCTGGCCTTGCACCTGATCGAAGTGCAGTCGGGCAGCTACCTGGGTGAAGACGACATCGTGCGCCTGGAGGATGTTTACCAGCGTGCCTGAGGTGCGGTTTTGGCGATACCAGCACCGTGAAACTATTGGCTTAAAGAATGATGCTATAAAGTAACTTTTCATTAAACAATAGTTAACATAAAAAATTGCTTTATGCTATGATTCTGCCTGGTTTGATCAGATAACTCATGCGGACGCGCTGGCGCGTCCGCGTTTACGCTCAGTGGAATCGCATGAAGAAAAATACGTATTCGGTGCTGGCCGCGCTGGCCTTTGCCGGCTCAGCTTTATTCGCGCAGGCAGCCTTTGCCGCGCCTGTCGACATCAGTTCCACGCCTGGCGCCGTCAATCTGGCAGCGGGCGGTTCGCTGACGTTCAGCGACAAGTTCAAAAATAATCAAAAGAGTAATTTTTTCAATGACCTGTTCACGTTCAATGTGGCACAGGCCAGCGACCTGAGCGTGGTACTGAGTTCGCGCAGCAGCAGCGCGACGAATGGCCTGAACCTGACGGGTTTCGGCTTGTACAGCAGCGTTGGCAATACCTTGCTGCTGGGCGGCGATCAGTTGTTGACCGGCATCGATGACAAGTGGACTCTGTCGTATGCCAATCTGGCCGCCGGTTCCTATTACTTGAAAGTCAGTGGCAATGTGGTGTCGAACACGGGCGCGGCTTTCAGTGCGAATGGCAGCCTGGTATCGGCCGTGCCTGAGCCAGGTACGTATGCGATGTTGCTGGCGGGCTTGGGTCTGCTGGGCTTCATGGCACGTCGCCGCCAGAATGGGGCTTGAGTCCTGCCTGGCTGATTGGCATCCTCGTTTGCGTTTCCTTCCCGCAGCTGGCCTGAGCCAGTTGCAGTCCTCTTGGTGAAAAGTATGAAAAAATTCCTGAAATCCCTGTTTGTGGCCGCCATGTTTGCTGGCAGCAGCCTGGCAGCCCATGCGGCGCCGGTTGACCTCAGCCACGCGACTGTGGATCTGACGCAAGATTTGCTCGATTATTCCAGTAGTGAGCTGCTGGGCTCGTTTTCGCTGGCCTCAGGCCAGTTGGCCGGCGCGGGCAATAACTTTTTCAGCGACAAATTCACGTTCAGCGTGACGGGCTTGAATGACCTGAGCGCATTGGCGACGTCGCTCAAGCCGAGCGCCAACTCGGGCCTGACCCTGACCGGCTTCAGCCTGGGTAATGCCAGCGGCATTCTGTTTCATGGCGCGCTTGACCTGATCAACTTCACGGCGCAAGACCAGGCATGGTCGCTGCAGTCCGGTTCCACGCCTTTGGCTGCTAGTAATTACTTCCTGCAAATTGATGGTTATGTTGCCTCGCCAACTGGCGGCAGCTATAGCGGCATCCTGGCCGTCACGCCGGTACCGGAACCGGAAACCTACGGCATGTTGCTGGCGGGCCTGGGTTTGGTGGGATTCGCGGCACGCCGCCGCAAGCTGCAAGCCTGAAGATAAAACATTCTGGATATGAAACGGAGGCTGCGGCCTCCGTTTTTTTTGCCGCCGGCCGACGTGGGGCTATAATCGTCACGCACAGTGGGCGGCTGCGGCACGGCTGCTTCGATCTTCCTCAACGACGATATTGACCTTGCATAAATTTCTCTTCCTTTCGCTGGCGCTGGCCGCTGGCATCGCCCATGCCGATGCACCATCCATGCCGCCGGGATTGCATGCCGCGCAATTGGCTGTCGTGATCAATGACGCCGAACCGAACAGCATCGCGGTGGGCGAATATTACCGCCAGGCGCATGGCATTCCTCCTGCAAACGTTGTGCACGTGAATATCCCGAACCGCCCGCGCAAGCTCAGCGTGGATCAGTTCGCGCAGTTGAAGGAGCGCATCGATGCGCAATTGAAGCCCCATATCCAGGCCGTGCTGATGGTGTGGAGTGCGCCATATGCGGTCGAATGCAATTCCATCACTTCCGCCTATACCCTGGGCTATGACGCGGGGCAATGCGCGAAGACGTGTGACGCCGGCAAGTCCAGTAGCTATTTCAACAGCAATGTGCCGCAACCATTTACGCAGATGGGCATGCGCCTGTCCATGCTGCTGCCCATCGATTTTGTGGAAGAGGCCAAGGCCGTGGTGGATCGTGGAACGGTCAGCGGTTTTTCCGTGCCTGCCGCCAGCGCGTATTATCTGACCACCAGCGAAAGTGCGCGCAACAGCCGTGCCGCTTTTTTTCCGCCTGCCGGGATTGTGCGCCAGCGCAAGCTGACGGTCAGGAACCTGAAGGCCGATGTGCTCGATGGGGCGCAGGACATCATGGTGTACCAGACGGGCATGGCCAAGGTCGCCAAGCTCGACACCTTGCGCTTCCTGCCTGGCGCCCTGGCGGATCACCTGACTTCGTTCGGTGGCGATCTGCAGGGGACGGCGCAAATGAGCAGCCAGCGCTGGCTGGAGGCGGGCGCGACGGCCAGCTACGGCACCGTCAGCGAGCCGTGCAACTACTGGCAAAAGTTTCCCAATTCGACGGTGTTGCTGCGGCGCTACCTGACCGGCATGACGGCGCTGGAAGCGTACTGGGGCAGCGTGGCCTGGCCCGCGCAAGGCCTGTTTATCGGCGATCCCCTGGCGGCGCCGTATGCCAGGTTCCGGCGCTGAGGTGGTGTTGATCGATGAAAAAAAAGGCTCTTGCGAGCCTTTTTTGTTATGCCTTGCGGCGTGCGGCAAAGCCCAGTAAGGCCAGCCCAGCCATCAGCATGGCCCAGGTTTGTGGTTCAGGAACGGCAGGAATGGGAGGGACCAATGGGACGGGCACCGTATTGCGGCCCGTATCGATACCGCCGCCGCTGCCACCGCCACCCACGCCGCTGCCGGCTGGCAAACTGCCGCCGCTGCTTGAGGTTGAGCTCAGCAATTGCGTAACGTCTTCCGGCACGTTCTGACGCACGAGCGAGGGTGCGTGGTAGCCATCCCAGCTGGGAAACTCATCCGCAGTGGCCGCATAGGTAAACTGGTCGATATTGCTGCCAGAGTTGCGGCTCTTTAAGCCTTTGCCGCCCTGGCCGCCATTCATGCCACTCAAACCAGCATCGTCGAACAGGCCAAGCGAGTGCGTGCGTCCGGACTGAGCTGGTTTGCTCAGGTCGGGCGTGGCGTCATTGCCGTCATATTGCTTTGTCTCGCCGACACCGTCGTTGCTGCGGACATCAATGCCGATATAGCCGTCGATCAGCCGGCATGAGCTATAAGTGCTGTCCATATCGTCATTTTTGTTTGCCTTGCCACCGGCGCTGTTGCCGCCGGCAGCCTCGCATCGTTTCTGTTGTTCCGCCCCGGTTTGCGCGCGCGCGTTCTGCGCGTTAACTGTCGCGTGTGTCAATGTCAACAGCGTGACGAGTAAGAATGATAATTTGAAATTGATCGGTGTGGTCATGTTTGATCTCGCGGAGTTATTACTGACAGCTTGTGCTGTCTTCGTTGGGCCAATGCGGTACATCGCTGTTGCTGTGCACAGCTGAAAAACAGGCATGGGTTGGGCCCGATACGTTTTCGACTGTATTGCTGGTACCTGGAGTATGGGCGCCAGCAACATTTAAATCGTTGCAAGTAATTAAACTTATTTGTAGGAAATATATCATATTTTGCCTGTTGCTGCTGAGGCGATGTTCTGCAGAATTATTTTTGTTGCTTGGTCGCCACTTTAATGGGCGCCACCTTACTCCATTCGGCTTAATCAAATGTCATCAAGTCGTCATCCCGGGCCTTTAATATGCAAATAACAAGTCTGAAATACTTTTGTTAATTGTGGCGCGCCGGCCGATCATGCGGGACCGGCGTCCTTTATTTACCGACCAGGATCCTCATGCACACCTCGTTTTCCCCCTTGCGCACGCCGTTGCGCCTGACCGTCATGGCCTCCCTGCTGGCCAGCCTGTCCGTGCCGGCCCTGGCTGCTTCCGATATCGTCATCAGCCAGGTGTATGGCGGGGGCGGCAATACGGGCGCGCTGTACCGCAACGATTTCATCGAACTGTTCAACCGCGGTGCCAGCCCCGTGAATGTGAGCAACTGGAGCGTGCAATACGCGTCCGCCGCTGGTTCCAGCTGGTCGGTGACGGCCTTGCCGGCTATCGAATTGCAACCTGGCCAGTATTTGCTGGTCCAGCAAGCCAAGGGCGCGGGCGGTACGCAGGACTTGCCTGCACCGGATGCCACGGGCAGCCTGGCCATGTCCGGTACGGCGGGCAAGGTGTTGCTGAGTAATAGCAAGACGGCGCAAACGGGCACCAGCCCCACGGGCGCCGCCGTCATCGACCTGGTCGGCTTCGGCACGGCCAACGGCTTCGAAGGCGCCGTCGCGCCCGCGCCATCGAATACGCTGTCGATTGCGCGTGCGAATGGCGGCTGCGCCGACACGGACGATAACAGCGCCGACTTCGCCACCGGCAGCGTGACGCCGCGCAATACGGCTTCGCCATTGAATGCCTGCGGCGGCCCTGTCGTGCACCAGATCGTCACCAGCTGCCCCGCCAGCCTGGCCTTGGCCGTGGGCAATGGCGGCAGCGCCGTGCTGCGCGCATCCGACGTCGATGGCGTCGTGAATGCCGCCAACTTGAGCTCGCCGGCCGTGGCCGGCATCAGCCTGGCCAATTTCAGCGCGGCCGGCGTGGCGGGCGAGAGCGCCATGGTCAGCCTGCTGGTGGCCGCCGGCGTGCCGGTGGGAAATTACCCTGTCATCGTGAATTTCAGCAACGACCAGCAGCAAAGCGCCAGTTGCAAGATCGATGTCGCCGTGCAAGGCCTGGCTGCCGTCAGCCACACGATCCCGCAAATCCAGGGCAGCGGCGCGGCCAGCCCGTACGCCAATTCCGTGCAGACGACGCAGGGTGTGGTCACCCTGAAAGTAGGCACCGGCTTCTTCATCCAGGACGCGGCCGGCGATGGCGACCCGTCGACCTCGGACGGCATTTTCGTGTACACGGGCGCGACGGCCACCACCGTGCAGCCGGGCGAGCTGGTGCGCGTGACGGGCACGGTGGTCGAATACACGCCGTCGGGCGCGAAAAATTCCTATACGGAATTCAAGGACGTGACGGCCATCCTCACGCAAAGCGCGGGCCACGCCATCGTGCCGACGAATGTGATCTTGCCGAACGAGAACCTGGCCGCCGTGGAAGGCATGCTGGTGCGCTTCACGCAGCCCTTGACCGTGTCGCAAAACGCCTACCTGGGCGCGCGCGGCGAGCTGACCCTCTCGGCGGGACGGCGCGAAGTGCCGACCAACCGTTATCCGGCCGGCTCCGCCGAGGCGCAAGCCTTGATCGCCGCCAATGCGAACAACCTGATCGTGCTCGATGATGGTATTTTCATTGCGCCGCCAACGATACCGTACATCGGCCAGGATAACACCGTGCGCAGCGGCGACACGGTAGCCGACCTGACGGGCGTGGTGGACTTTGGCGCCATCGGCGGTGGCGGTGCCGCCTACAAACTGCAGCCGACGCAGGCGCCGCAATTTTCGCGCGACAACCCGCGCACGGGCAGCCCGGAACTGCCATCAGGCAACGTCAAGGTGGCCAGCGCGAACGTGCTGAACTTCTTTACGACCTTTACCAATGGCAATAACGTGTTTGGCCAGACGGGGCAGGGCTGCACCGTGGGCTCGTCTACCACCAAGAGCAATTGCCGCGGCGCCGACAACCTGGCCGAATTCGTGCGCCAGCGCGACAAGATCGTCGCCGAACTGAAAGCCATCGATGCGGACGTGGTGGGCTTGATGGAAATCCAGAACAATGGCGAAACGGCCGTCACTTATCTGGTCGAGCAGCTCAACGCTGCCATCGGCGGCGTCACGTATGCCGTGGTGCCGAAGCCGGCCGCCACAGGTACGGATGCCATCCGCGTGGCCATGATCTACAAGCCGGCCAAGCTGGGCCTGGTAGGCGGCGCCTTGTCGGATGCCAACGCCATCAACAACCGTCCACCCATGGCACAGACCTTCCGCGCCGGCAATGGCGAGAAATTCTCGCTGGTCGTCAACCACCTGAAGTCGAAGGGCAGTTGTCCATCGAGCGGGCTGGACGCGGACCAGAACGATAGCCAGAGCTGCTGGAATGCCACCCGCGTGCAGCAAGCCCAGCGTCTGGTGGGCAGTTTCGTGCCGCAAGTGGCGGCCGCTGCCGGCGACGCGGACGTGCTGGTCATCGGCGACCTGAATTCATATGGCGCGGAAGACCCGATCCAGGTCATCACGGGCACTGGCTTCGTCAATGAACTCGAGCGTTTCGTGCGGCCGTCCGGCATGCCGTACTCGTATGTATTCGGCGGCCAGAGCGGCTACCTCGACCATGCGCTGGCCAGTGCGTCGCTGAGCCCGCAAGTGGCAGGCGTGGCCGAATGGCATGTGAATGCGGACGAGCCGGAAGTGATCGACTACAACATCGACTCGGCCAAGCCGCAAGACTTGTACAACGGCTTGCCCTACCGCGCCTCGGACCACGATCCCGTCGTCATCAGCCTGGACTTGCAGCCCGCTTACCGCGACATCACGGCCGGCGTGGCGCAAGCCAGTTCGGGCCTCGCGTACAACCGCGTGACGCAAAAATACACGGGCACCTTCTCGTTCACCAACACGGGCACGAGCGCCTTGAACGGCCCGTTCCAGGTGGTGTTCGGCGGCTTGCCTGCCGGCGTGGCCCTGGCCAATGCCACGGGCAGCCATGCGGGCGCCGCGTATGTCACGGTCAACGCGGCCAGCCTGGCGCCGGGCGCGACAGCCTCGTTTGCCGTCAGTTTCACCAATCCGTCGAAAGTGACGATCAATTATTCCGCCAGCATTTTCGCCGGCAACTTCTAAGGACACCATCATGTTGACAACGACACTTCATCCGGCCCTGCGCCGCGCCGTCCTGGCCGCCGTGCTGGCCGCCAGCTCCAGCCTGGCGCTGGCGGATCCGCTCGGCTACCGCGTGGAAATCGACACGAGCCAGTTCTCGGGCGCCGGTTTCCTCGACTTCGCCTTTATCGCCGGCAACAGCCCCGCGCCGGGCGCCAGCGCCGTACTCAGCAATTTCTCGGGTGCGTTCGGCGCGCTGGCATCGCAGGAAGGCAATGTCAGCGGCAGCTTGCCCGGTACCTTGACCTTCGGCAATAGCGGCGCCTACAACGACTGGTTTCACAACGTGACCCTGGGCGGCAAGTTCGGTTTCAATATCGTCTTCGGCGGCGACTTCCTGAACACGGCCGGCAACGCGGGCACGACGTTTGGCGTGGGCTTGCTCGACTACACCGGCATGGCTTATCTGGGCAATGCGAATGGCAACCTCGTGCAATTCGAACTGACCCCGCTCAACGGCGGCTTGCCCGCCAGCATTACAGGCAGTAGCTACGCCAGCATCGCGACGATCTCGGCCGTGCCGGAAGCGTCGGAATGGATGATGCTGACGGGCGGCCTGGCGCTGATCGGTTTTGCCCTGCGCCGCCGCCAGCCTGGCACACGGGCCTAGTCTTTCCAGCCTGGACACAGCGCGCCTGCGGGCCGCTGTGTTTTTTTTGTTTATTTATTTGAAATAGCTATAAATCAGGAAACTAAATTGTATTGGTCACCGTTTTACGCTTGATGCATAGTAAAAAACTTGTCGGGCAGTCTAAGTAACCCCCAATAAATTCTTGTGTTTTCTAGCTTCCATAAGTGGCGCGCTGCTGCGTTACCCATCGCTAGCAGTGCTCGCACTGCGTCGCGCCGGGCGCCTTGCATCACATCCACGTCTGTTTGCTATAAATTCACAATAATTTTCTGGCGATTACTTAGTTCTTCATAGATTGCCGCCAACTTTTTCGGGAGATGCATCGATGCCTGGCCATATCCTGGTGCTGGACCCTGCGCCTGCCATGCAAGCGCTGCTGGCGCATAACTTCGCAGGCGCCGGCTACCGGGTCAGCTGCGCCCTGGATGCGCGCGGCGCGCTGGCGCTGCTGGCGGCCGACCCGCCCGACGTACTGCTGCTGGAATGGGAGCTGCCGGATGCGTCCGGCATCGCGCTGCTGCGCCAGGTGCGCCAGGATGGCGTGCTGTGCGACTTGCCCATCATCATGGTCAGCGCGCGCAACAGCGAACAGGACAAGGTGCTGGCGCTGGAAAGCGGCGCCGACGACTATCTGTGCAAGCCTTTCGGTCCCCGTGAAATGCTGGCCCGCGTGCACGCGCTGCTGCGCCGGCGCGCGCCATCGGCCTTGCGCGCAGGCACGGCAGCGCTGCGGCTCGACCCGCACACCCTGCGCGTGACGGCCGGTAACGTGCCCGTCAACCTGGGCCGCGTGGAATTCAAGCTGCTGCATTTCCTGATGAACCATCCGGGCAGGGTGCATAGCCGCGCGCAGTTGCTGGACCAGGTGTGGGGCCATGCAGCGTATCTCGACGAGCGCACGGTCGACGCCCACGTGGGGCGTTTGCGGCAGGCGCTGCAGCCGGGCGGCTGCGGCCACCGCATCGAAACCGTGCGCGGCAGCGGCTACCGCTATCTGGCGTTTGACGCCGCCGTGTGCGCATGATGCTGCTGCTGACGGGGCGGGAGCAGGAATACCTGCTGCACGCCATCCTCGGCGCGCATGGCATCGCCGCGCCCGGCGATTTCTTTCTGTGGAGCCAGGGGCCGCTGCAAACGCTGTTGCCGCACGACATATTAATGTGCGCGCAACTGGATGCCGATGGTGCCGTGCTGCGCAGCGAAGCCTGGCACAGCGCCGCGCCCGATCACGCGCTGCTGCGCGAGCGCCAGGGCCAGCTGGCGCACCTTGCGCTGGCCTGGCGCGCGGGCGGCCAGGGGGCTGCCGTCATCGACGGCGTGCTGGTGCACGGCAGCGTGGGCGACGCCGGCGGCAGCTTTTTTGCCCTGTTCGCCGTGATGCCGGCGGACGCTGCGCGCCAGGCGTATGTGCTGGAACTGCTGTTGCCCTACCTCCACGTGCACTGGCTGGCGCTGCCAGGCAGCCAGCGTGCGCGCATGACCGGCCCGGCTGCCACGCGCGCGGCCAGTGCGCGCGAACTGGAAGTGCTGCATTGGGTGCGCGAAGGGAAAAGCAATGACGAGGTGGGGGAAATTCTCGGTATCAGCGGCACTACCGTGAAAAGCCATTTGCAGCGTATCTACAAATTATTGGGCGTGAGCAATCGCATGCAAGCCGTGTCGCGCGGCATCGCGCTGCGCTTGCTCAGCCATTAGCGCTGGTCCTGCGGCCTGGCCTGCGGCTTGCCACTGCCGCCGCCATCTTGCGTGTGTTCGATGCTGCCGGGTGATACCCGTGCCACGTCCGGGCTCGCTTGCAGGCGCGCCACTTCGGCGCGTGTCAGCATGGCGGCAAAGCCATTGAAGGCCACCGTGTAGCGGTATTGCACTGGGGCATCGGGCACCAGCGCCAGCACGGCGCGCTGCTGCGCTTCCAGCTGGGCCGTGTAGCGCCGCGCCGCGTCGCTGTCCGTATCGAGCCTATGCACGCCGTCCGCTTGCGAGGCCAGCGGCGGGGCGCGCAATTGCACCAGATAGGATAGTCGCGCCGCAGCGGCCTGCGCCGCGACAGGCAGTGCATGGAGGCTGGCCATGCCGGCCAGGATGGCAATGCTGAGGCGAAATGCGGACATGCAAACTCCTTTGCGCATGGCGGACGAGTTGCCCGTGCGCCGATTGTACGCGTGTTACGCATAAAAAACGCGCCCCGCAGGGCGCGTCGTGTTACCGCCTGGAGCGATACCGTTACAGCTTGGCGTCCGCCTTCACGTTGCGCTGGCTGGGGACGGCCAGCGGCAACGGGCTGTTGGTCTCCACCGACAGCACGGTGGTGGACGCTGCCGCGTTGTTGCCATCAAGGAAGACTACGCCGCCCAGGTAGCGCTTGCCCGTTTCCAGCCCCGACCAGCTGACGCCGGCCGTGGCGCTGCCGCCCACATACACCTTGGTAGGCAGGGTGGCTTTCAGGTTGCCGCCCTTGTCGGCTGTCGTGACGACGGCCGACGACAGGCCGAAGCCGGTCGACGCGCCATTCGCCAGCTCATAGCCGACCACGCACACCTTGTAGCTGCCTGCCGCCGGGGTGGTCACGGTGATCGCCTCGTTCGAGCCGGCCGTGGCCGAGGTGGCAACGGTCGCGCCCGCGCTGTTGAGCAGCAGCAGGTCGAGGTCATTGCCCGCGCCTTCGCTGGTGTCGCGGTCGAAGATTTCGAAGCGCGCCACGACGGTGCTGGCGGGAATGCTGACATTGACGACCCGCACGCCGCTGCCGCCCGCCTTGCACGCGTCGGCCATCTGCACCAGCGTTTCCACGCTGCCCGGCGCGGCCTGGCTGATGGTTTGCGCGCTGCGCGCCACTTCCTTCAGGCCGCCCGTCGCCGCGCCGACCTTGCCGGCAAAGCCGGTGGACAGGGTCAGCGAACGCAGGCCGCTGACCTTGTCGGCCTGCAGCAATGCCGGCGACTGCACCGCGCGGCCCGAGCGGGCCGTGACGGGGCTGCGTACCGTATGCACGCCGTCGCTCCACACGAGGGCGCCATACTGCCAGGCGTTGTCCGGTGCCGTGGTGCGCGTCAGGGTGACGGTGAAGGACTTGGTTTCGCCGGGCGCCAGCGCCAGGGTGGCAGGCGCCACCGCAACGCTGTAGCCGCTGAGCGAGGCGCTGGCCGTGTAGGTGGCGCTGCTGCTGCCCACGTTGGTGACGCGGCGCGTTACCGTTTGCGTGCCCAGCACGTTGCCGATGGTGATGGACGGCATGTTCAGGTTGTAGCCGGCCAGGGTGCCGCCCGCGCACTCGGCCGTCATGCCGACGCCGCACATGTATTTCTTGTAGTCGGCCAGGTTGGCGTCATACACGAGGCCGGGATCGGTCGCCTTGTTCGGCGTCACGTGGCCGGCGCCCTGGCCCCATGGCAGGATGCCGCGCGCGTCGCCAGCCTGGATGTCGGGCAAGGTGGTGCTGCCGGTCGTCATCAGGGCCGACTTGATGGCGGCCGGGCTCCAGTCCGGATGCTGCTGGCGCAGCAGGGCGGCCAGGCCGGCCACGTGCGGGCTGGCCATCGAGGTGCCTTGCAGGAAGATGTAGGCTTGCGCAGGGACCAGGCTGCCATCCTGCACGGCGTCGCGCTGGGCGCGCGACAGGGCAGGCGTGCCGCCGGCCAGGATGTCCACGCCAGGCGCGGTGACGTCCGGCTTGAGCAGGTTGGCGTCGTACAGGTTCGGGCCGCGCGACGAGAAGTCGGCCACCACGGGCGCGGCAGGGCCGTTGCCGTTGGTGACGAAGCGCGAGATGGCGGCCGTGGCCGTGCCCGTTTGCGCCTGGGCATTGATCAGCGCGCCATCGGCGGCGCTCACGTGCACGGCCGGCAGCACGTGCGGGTCGGACACCAGGCCCACGCCCGTGTCGACCAGCACCATGCCGGCGCCGCCCGCTTCGAGCACGGCGACGCCCTTGTCGGTGCGCGCCGTGGTGCCGCGCAGGCAGCTGACGACCTTGCCGGCGACCTTGGCCGGATCCAGCAGGGCCACGCCGCCGTTGTCGCCGGCGCGGTAGCACAGGGCCAGTTTTTGCGCATCGGCGCCGGCCAGGCCCGCGTCTTGCGCGCGGATCAGGGTGGTGGCCGGCAGCGGATTGTAGTTGAGCGAGGCGCCCGTGTAGCTGGCGCCGTTGCTCAAGGTCACCTTGGCCTGGTTGGCGCGGTTGTGCGTCGAGGCGGCCACTGTGGTGATCCATGGGCTGACGTGGGCCACGGTATTGGCCGGTCCCGCATTGCCGGCCGAAGCGGCAACGAAGACGCCCGCATTCGAGGCGTGCAAAAAGGCTTGCTCGACGGGATCGTTGACGGTACCGCCGCCGCTGATCGAGTAATTGATGACATGTACGCCATCCTGCACGGCTTTTTCAATCGCCGCCACGCTGTCGCCGCCGTAGCAGCCGTTCTTCGCACCGGTCGGCTGGGTAGCCAGGTTGTACGACCAGCACACCTTGTAGACGGACAGGCGGGCGCGCGGCGCCACGCCGGAAATGGCGCCCAGCGGCGTGCCGTTGGCCGTGACGGGCACGCCCGCATTGCCGCCCGCGGTGGACGAGGTGTGCGTGCCGTGGCCGCCTTCGCCATTCGGGTCGCCGATGGAATCGCGCGGCGAGGTGAATTCGCTCCAGTGCTGGATCTTGTCCGTCTCGGTCAGGCGCACGGCATTGAAGTATTGCGCACCGAGCAGCTTGTTGTTGCAGTGGTCTTGCGTAAAGCCTTCGCCCGTCTGGCAGCTGCCTTTCCAGGCGGCCGGCGCGGCGCCGTAGGCCAGGGTGGCGTTCGGGTCGAAGGTCGGGGCGCCGTTGGCGTCGACCTTGTCGGCATACGACAGGTTTTCCGGCCACACGCCGCCATCGACGATGCCGATGATGATGTCTTCGCCCGCATGCTGCTTGCCGCCCAGCTGGCTCCACAGGCCGCCCGGCTGGTCCAGGCCCAGGAAGGTGGGTGTGTAGTTCGTCTGCAGGGCGCGCGGTTCGTCGGGGGCGATGCTGGCCACTTCGCCGCTCGCCTGCAGCTGGCGCACTTCGGCGTCGGTCAGCAGGGCGGAGAAGCCGTTGAGGACGATCTTGTACTGGTATTGCACGGGCGCGGCGGCGACAAGGGCTTGTACCCGGGCCTGTTTCTGTTCAAGGTAGTCGCCGTACAGTTGCACTTGTGTGCTGGCCAGGTCGAGGCGGCCGCCGGCGGCAGGCTGGGTGGCGCCCAGGCCTTCCACCGAGCCGGTGTAGGAAGCGATCGGTTTGTCGTTCAGTTGCACGATGTAGGGGCGGCGCAGGTCGTCGGCGTGGGCCTGGAAGCTGAGGCTGGCAAACAGGCTCAGCACGGCGAGCGAAATGGGACGCAAGGCGGGACGGAATGTCATGTAGGGTTTCCTGGTGACGGTAGCGGGAATCGAAAGGGGGAAATCAGGCTTGCTGGCGGCGGCGCGCCGCGAAACCGATGCCTGCCAGGCCCAGCAGCATCATCGCGTAGGTCGATGGCTCCGGTACCGAGGCGACGATATTGTCGAGCGCAAACTGGCCCTTGTTGGTGCTGAAGGCGTTGCAATTGCCGGCCGTGTTGCAAGTGAAGCCGAAGAAGGCCAGCGAGGCGAATTGCTGGCTGCCGAAGCTGGCGCTGGTGTTGTAGTGTTGGAACTGGAAGTTGCCGCCGATGGGGCCGCCCAGCTGGTATGTTTCATACAGGGAAGAGCCGTCCGCGTAGAAACCTTGCACGCGCAGCAGGCCGGCTACCGCCGGATAGGTGACGCCCTGGGCGTAGCCGATGAAGCTGGCGTCGAAACCCTGCAGGCTGACGCTGCCGCCCGGGTTCAGCGGGTCTAGGTAGATGATGCCGTCGTTGAGCGAGGCATAGTAATGGCTCGTATTGTTGGTCGGGCACGCCAGGCCGCAGGCGGCCGGATCCGTGCCGTCGAACACGGCGCCGACCAGGTCGCCATAACTGGCGCCGGCGGTATTCGAAGCACCCGTCAGCAGGAATTTGCCGAATTCCAGGAAGTCGCCATGGCCGACGAACTGGCTATCCAGATTGTCAAAGTTGATCACGTCCGCGATGGCGGCGGGGGCCCAGGCGGCGGACAGGGCCAGGATGGCGGCGCCGGTCCACTGCTTGGCCGAGAAAGGACTTGCTGCGGAAGCTGCCTTCGAATGCACAATACGAGTCATGAATTTTCCCTTGGTGATTATGTAGGATGCAATATGTTTTGCGTCTGGGATGCTCTTTCCTGCGTGGACGGATAAGACCAATACGTAGAAAATTGATTTTTACTATAGCAAAAGAGGCAATTTCATTGTTTGATATTCTTGCAAATTTAATTTGAAAGTTACAAATAATGAATGAATAAAATTCATCACCTACTATGAATTGGTAACCAGTAGTAGATAGTTTCCGCATTGAAAATAGTTGAGTGATTGACCAGCCAGTCAAGCGCGCGCGTCGCCGTGGCGGTTTCGCGCACACTGGATGGTTTCCGCCGGAATTTGTTGTTCACAGTGCAAAGAAAAGATTGTATGAACCATAACCGGCATGGTAGGCTGATAAGCATCAGGCAAGCGCGTGTCGCCTGTGCGTGGCCATCCGCCGCGCGCAGCGACGCAATGTATTGAAGGTAGGCAATAAGGAGTTACCGGATGCATGCAGTACACAGGCAGAACCTTGCGGCAACGCGCCATGCGCGCGGCTTTACCTTGCTCGAATTGCTGGTCGTCATCGTGATCATCGGCTTGCTGGCGGCGTATGTCGGCCCCAAGTATTTCGCCCAGCTGGGCAAATCCGAAGTGACGGTGGCCAAGGCACAGATCGAGGCGTTTGAAAAATCGCTCGACACCTACCGCCTCGACGTGGGGCGCTATCCCACCACGGAAGAAGGCCTGGCCGCGCTGCTGGCCGCGCCGCCCGCCGCCGGCACGCGCTGGAATGGCCCCTACCTGAAAAAGGCCGTGCCGCTCGACCCGTGGGGCCATGCCTATCAATACCGCGCGCCCGGCAGCAAGGGCGAGTACGACATCGTCTCGATGGGCAAGGATGGCCAGCCGGGCGGCAGCGGCGAGAACGCCGACATCAGCTCGCAATAACGCCAGCGCCATTCTTTTTCCTACGGACAAGCCATCATGCAGTTCGAAGTACGCGCGCTTTCCACGGACCAGGCCGTAGCAACCTTGCATACGTGCGTGATCGACGGCCGCGACGAAGCCGACGCACGCCGCCAGGCCGAAGCGCGCGGCCTGTTTGTCAGCGCCATCCGCCCGTTGCGTGCCACGCCGTTCAGCGCGGCCGGGCGCCAGCGGGCGCGCGCCTTGCCACTGCTGCTGTTCAGCCAGGAATTGCTGGCGCTGCTGCAAGCGGGCCTGGGCATCGTCGAAGCGCTGGAAGCCTTGCTGGAAAAGGAAGCGTCGCCGGCCACGCGCAGCGTGCTCACGCGCCTGCTGGAAGGCTTGCGCGAAGGCAAGCGCTTTTCCGCCGTGCTGGCAGAGCAAGCGGAACTGTTCCCCCCTTTGTATATCGGCATCGTCAAGGCGGCCGAGGGCACGAGCGACTTGCCGCGCGCGCTGTCGCGCTACATCGACTACCAGCAGCGCATCGATACGGTGCGTGGCAAGATCGTCAGCGCCGCCATCTATCCCACCATCCTGCTGGCCGTGGGCGGCGGCGTCAGCGCTTTCCTGATCAGCTATGTGGTGCCCCGCTTCGCCGAGGTCTACCAGGGCGCAGGGCGCAACCTGCCGTGGATGTCGCAAGTGATGCTCAGCTGGGGCCAGTTCGTCACGCAGCATGGAGTGCTGTTGCTGCTCGGGCTGGCGCTCGTCGGCAGCGCGGTGTTCATGGCCGTGCGGCGCGTGCTGCGCCATGGCGGCGTGGCGCGCCTGCTGGCGAAACTGCCCGGCATCGGCGAGCGCGTGCGCATCTATGAACTGTCGCGCCTGTACCTGACCCTGGGCATGCTGGCCGAGGGCGGTATCACCATCGTGCAGGCGATTTCCACCGTGCAAGCGATGGTCTCGCCGGGCATGCAGGCATCCTTGCAGGGCGCGCGCGGCGCCATCGAGGCGGGCCAGCCCCTGTCGTCCGCCTTCGAGCAGCATCAATTGACGACGCCGATTTCCCTGCGCATGCTGCGCGTGGGCGAGCGCACGGGCGACATGGGGCCCATGCTGACGCAGTCGGCCGCCTTCTACGACGGTGAAATCAGCCGCTGGATCGACCGCTTTACGCGTACTTTCGAACCCTTGCTGATGGCTGGCATCGGCCTGGTCGTGGGCGCCATCGTGATCCTGCTGTACATGCCCATCTTTGACCTTGCCGGCGATATTTCATGATGCAGACCGCTGCCGAATCCACCCTGGCCAGCGTCGCCATCGACGCCACCCTGCTGCAGCGCGCCCGCGTCCTGAGCCGCCAGTCGAAGCGCAGCCTGGTCGAGGAATTGCAGGAACTGAGCGGCATCGAGGCGCGCGCCGTGGTGCGCGAACTGGCGCGCCCGTTCGGCCTGGACGTGCTGGAAACGGCCGACATGCTGGCGTTTTCTCCCGCCTTCGATGTGCTGCCCCTGTCGCAGGCGCTGGCGCGCCACAGCGTGCTGCTGCGCGCCGCCGACGGCCAACTGGTGGGCGTGATTGCCGACCCGTTCGATCTCGACCTGCAAACCTGGCTGAGTGCGCGCGCCGGGCAGGGCACCTTGCACGTGCGCCTGGCGCTGCAGGCCGACATCGGCGCCTATCTGTCCAAGCAGGAAGAATCGGCGCGCGCCGTCGACAGCCTGCTGCCCGGCGCCGCCACGGACGCGCGGCGCGACGGCAAGACGGCGGCCGTGCTGTCGTTCGCCAGCGTGTCGGAAGCGGCCAGTCCCGCCGTCAAGCTGGTCAACTCGACCTTATATGACGCGCTGAAGGCGGGCGCTTCCGACATCCACCTGGAAAGCACGGCCGGCGGCCTGGCCGTCAAGTACCGCGTCGACGGCGTGCTCGATCACGCCACGTCCGTCAACGGCATCGAAGTGGCCGAGCACATCATCTCGCGCCTGAAAGTGCTGGCAGAACTCGATATCGCCGAGCGCCGCGTGCCGCAGGACGGCAGCTTCCGCGTCGAATCGGGCGGACGCGAAATCGATCTGCGCGTCTCCATCATGCCCAGCATCCATGGCGAGGATGCGGTCATCCGTATCCTCGACAAGCGCGCCATGATCGAGGCGTATGGCGCCCTGACCCTGGAAGCGCTGGGCTTTGACGCGCCATCGCTGGAAGCCTTGCGCGCGCTGGCGCAGGAAGCCTACGGCATGCTGCTCGTGACGGGACCGACCGGCTCCGGCAAGACGACGACCCTGTATGCGGCGCTGACGGAAATCCACAACGGGCGCGAAAAGATCATCACCATCGAAGACCCCGTCGAATACCAGCTGCCCGGCATTCTGCAGATACCCGTCAATGAAAAGAAGGGGCTGACGTTTGCCAAGGGCTTGCGCTCCATCCTGCGCCACGACCCCGACAAGATCATGGTGGGCGAGATCCGCGACCGCGAAACGGCGGAAATCGCCGTGCAGTCGGCCCTTACGGGCCACCTGGTGCTCACCACCGTGCATGCGAATAATGTCTTCGACGTGTTCGGCCGGTTTACCCACATGGGCATCGATCCGTATGCGTTCGTCTCGGCCCTGAACGGCATCTGGGCGCAACGGCTGATCCGCACCAACTGCCCCCATTGCGCCACCGACTACACGCCCGACGATGGTGAGCTGGCCAGCGTGGGCCTGGCGCGCGCCGACGTGGCGCAGTATCAATTCAAGCAGGGCAAGGGCTGCGGCGACTGTCGCGGCACGGGCTACAAGGGGCGCCGCTCGATTGCCGAAATCCTCGTGCTGACCGATGAAATCCGCGAACTGATCGTCGACAAGAAACCGATCCGGCAGATCAAGGCGGCCGCGTATGCGAACGGCACGCGCAACCTGCGCCTGGCGGCGCTGGAACTGGTCAAGCGGGGCGCCACCACCATCACGGAAATCAAGAGGGTCACCCTGCATGCGTAGAGGTTTTGGACAAGGTTTGCGCCTGGGCGTGGCGGCGGGCAAGGTGAGCCTGTGGCGCAGCAGCCGCTGGCGCGCCCCTGCATGGATATTGCTGGGTGAAGCCGCGTATGTGCCGGACGACACGCTGCATGGCGACTTTGCCGCCCTGGGCCAGGCGTTGGAACAGATTCTGCCAGCCAGCCAATACGCCGGCTGGCCCCTGTCCGTGGTGCTTGACGATGGGCTGGCGCGCCTGTGGCAAGTGGACATGCCGCAAGGCGCCGCGCGCCTGGCCGATATCGAGGCTGCCGCCGCGCTGCGCTTCCAGTCGCTGTATGGCGATGCGCCCGGCCTGTGGCACAGCAGCAGCGCCTGGGATGCGCGCGCGCCGTTCTTTTGCGCCGTGCCCCGTGCGCTGCTGGCGCAGCTGACGCGCGTGGCCGACGCACGCAAGCTGGCCCTGATTTTTATCGCACCGCAATTCGCGCGCCACTGGAACCGCTGGCACGGCGCGTTGAAGCCGGGCGCCTGGTTTGGCCAGCTGCAGGAGAACGTCCTGACCCTGGGCGTGCGGCACGATGGCCGCCTGCGCGCCGTGCGCGCGCTGCCCGTGCCCCCGGACGCCGGCCATGCCTGGCTGGCGCAGACCTTGGCGCGCGAGGCGCTGCTGCAAGGCGTGCCCGCACCGGCGCTGCTGCAGCTGTGCGGCGCGCCGCCGCCCGCATGGCTGCCTCAGACGAAAGAGTTCCACTGTCAGATTTTTTCCACGCCGGATGGGGACGGCGCCTTGTCGCCGGCCGCCCGGCTGGCCTGCAGCGGGGGCGTGGCATGACGCGCCTCGATATCGATTTCGCGCCGCCCAGCTGGCGCCGCAGCCTGCACCGCGTGCCCGCGTGGGCGTGGTGCATCGGCGCCGTGGGTGCGGCGCTGATCGCCTCGGCGGCGTACAGCGGCAGCGCCGCGCTGCAGCGGCAGCAGGCAAGCGAGGCACATTGGCGGCTGGCGCAGCAGCGCGTCATGGCCGCCACGCAGGGACCTGTGGCTGCACCGCAAACACCCATCGCGCCGGCGCAGGCGGCGGCCGTGAATGCGGCCATCCTGCAACTGAATCTGCCGTGGCGCGACGTGCAGGATGCGCTGGCCAGCGCCACGCCACCCGCCATCGCGCTGCTGGCGCTGGAACCGGATGCGCGCAAGCGCGTGCTGAAGATCACGGCCGAGACGACCAGTAGCGACGCCATGGTCGCGTATGTGGCGCAACTGAAGCAGCAGGAGCTGTTCGGCACCCGCGTGCAGCTGCTGCGCCATGAAATCAACGCGCTCGATCCGAACAAACCCTTGCGCTTCCAGCTCGAAGCGCGCTGGGGCACGCCATGATGGCCATCGACATCAATAGCGTGCGCCTGCGCGCGCAACTGCTGCTGCGCCGCCTGGGCGCGCCTGCCTGCCTGGCCGTGGCCCTGCTCGCGCTGGGCTTGACCGCCTGGGCGTGGGCCTGGCAGCAGCGCGCCGTGGCGGCGCAGCTGGAAGCGCGGCCCTTGCCGCAGCCATCGCTGGCCGCAGTCATCGCGGCGCCGCCGGCGACATCCAGCGAGAACCTGGCGCGCTTTTATGCCGCCCTGGGACAGCAGCGCCACGCGGAGCAGCAAGTCAAGCAGCTGTTCGACCTGGCCGCGAAAAACGGCTTGCTGCTGGCGCAGGGCGAATACAAGAGCGGCTACGACAAGGCCAGCAGGGTTGCCAGCTATCAGGTGACCTTGCCGCTGAAGGGCAGTTATGCGGCTGTGTGGCAGTTCGCGCTGCAAGCGCTGCGCGCCGTCCCCTTCGCCTCGCTCGACGAACTGAGTTTTCGCCGCGAGCAGATCGCCGATACGGAACTCGAAGCGCGCTTGCGCCTCACCTTTTATCTGACCGATACGCCTAGCGATGCGGGAGAGGCGCCATGACCCCGCGCCATTGGCTCATGCTGGCCGGCGTGCTGGGCGCGGGCGCCTTGCTGCTGTTCGGCGAGCGCCAGCCCGTGGCCGATGTGGCCGAAGCGGTGGAGCGGGCCGTCGCGCCCGCGCGCCATGCGGCCGCCAAGCCGTCAGCCGCGCAGCCGGCCATCCTGGCCCTGCTGCCGCGCAGCGAAGTGGCGGGCGAGGATGGCGATACCTTTGCCGGCGCCGGCGCTGTCTTCCAGAGCCAGAACTGGAATCCGCCGCCGCCGAAAATGGTAGCCGTCGCGCCACCGCCGCCGCCACCGCCGATGGCGCCGCCGCTGCCCTTCGTCTACCTGGGCAAGGCGGCCGCCGATGGCGCCTGGGAAGTGTTTTTGTCGCGCGCCGACAAGACGTATATCGTGCGCGCCAACACCGTCATCGATGGCGCCTACAAGGTCGTGACGATTGCGCCGCCCGTCATGACGCTCACTTATCTGCCGTTGAACCAGGTTCAGCAGCTCAACATTGGAGTTTCCGAGTGATGTCTCGTTCCTTTTCATCGGCGCTGCTGCTCTTGCTGCTGTCCGGCTGCGCAGGGCAGCAAGCCTACCGCGACGGGCGCGAGCTGATTGCGCAAGATCAAATCCTGGCCGGCCTGCAAAAACTGCAGGAGGCGCTGCAGCAGGACCCCGGCAATGCGCAATACCGCAGCGCCTATCTGCAGGCGCGCGAACGGGCGACTGGCAGCCGCTTGCAGCAGGCCGAGCGCCAGGCGCAGGCGGGGCAGGGCGAGCTGGCGCGCGCCTCGTTCATGAGCGTGCTGGAAATCGATGCGCAGAACGAACGGGCCAACAGCGGCTTGCGCGCGCTCGAGCGCGAGCAGCGCCAGGGCAAGCTGCTGGCCGAAGCGCAGAAAGATATCGAGGCCAAGCGCTACGACCCGGCGCGCCAGCGCCTGAACGCGATTCTGACCGAGCAGCCGAATCACGCCGGCGCGCGCGCGCTGCTGCGCGAGGTCGATGACAAAACGGCGCCGCCCGTCGTCGAATCGGGCCTGGCCAAATCGTACAGGCAGCCGATCACCATCGAGTTTCGCGAAGCGCCATTAAAACAGGTGTTCGAGCTGATCGCGCGCCGTTCCGGCCTCAATTTCGTCTTCGACAAGGACGTCAAGGCGGATGCGAAAACCTCGATCTTCCTGAAAAACAGCACGGTGGAATCGGCCGTCTACTTCCTGCTGGTGACGAACCAGCTGGAACAGCAGGTGATGGATGCAAACACGATCTTGATCTACCCGAACGTGGCGGCAAAATTGAAGGAGTACCAGGAAGTGCTGGTGAAAACCTTCTTCCTGGCGAATGCGGACGCCAAGCAGGTGGCCAACACCCTCAAGACCATCTTGAAGACGCGCGACGTGGTGGCCGATGAAAAACTCAACCTCGTCATCGTGCGCGACACGCCGGAGGCGATCCGCCTGGCCGAGCGCCTGATCGCGCTGCAGGACGTGCCGGAGGCCGAGGTCGTGCTGGAACTGGAAATCCTCGAAGTCAAGCGCAGCCGCCTGATGGAACTGGGCGTGGCCTGGCCCACCAGCCTGACCCTGACGCCGCTCTCCACCTCGGGCGGCGCGGGCCTGACCATCAATGACTTGAATAACCTGAACCAGCGCACCATCGGCGTGAGCGACCTGTCCGTGACGGCGAACGCCAAGAAGACGGATGGCGACGCGAACATCCTGGCCAATCCGCGCATCCGCGTGCGCAACCGGGAAAAGGCGAAGTTCGTCATCGGCGACAGGGTGCCCGTGGTGACCACCACCATTTCGCCGGGCACGGGCGGCTTCGCTTCCGAGTCCATCAGTTACCTGGACGTGGGCCTGACGGTGAATGCCGAGCCGACCATTTATTTGAACAATGAAGTGGGCATCCGCATCTCGCTCGAAGTGAGCAACCTGGGCGCGGCCACCACCACCCGCAGCGGCTCGACCCTGTACCAGATCGGCACGCGCCAGGCGTCGACCATGCTGCAACTGAAGGATGGCGAAAACCAGGTGCTGGCGGGCCTGATCAACAATGAAGAGCGCAGTTCGGGCAACAAGGTGCCTGGCCTGGGCGACATACCCGTGCTGGGGCGCCTGTTCGGCAGCAGCAAGGACGACAGCCAGAAGACGGAAATCGTGCTGTCGATCACGCCGCACCTCGTGCGCACGGTGCAGCGTCCGGAAGCGAAGGAATCGGAATTCTCGGCCGGCACGGAAGGCAGCTTCCGCCGCCGGCCCGACATGGCGGCCAAGGCGCCCACGCAGATGCCGGGCACGGTGATCGTGCGTTCCGGCCCGTCGGCCGTCGGCATGCAGTCGGCGCCGGCGCAGCCGCTGATGGTGCCCGGCCAGGTGCCACCGGCCTTGCCGCAGAGCGTTCCGGCGCCGGAAGTGGCGCCGTCGCCCGAGCCGGCCGCCTCGCCCTTGCCGATATCGTCGGGCCAGCCCGTGCCGCTGCAGGCGGCGCCCTTGCCGCTGTCATCGAGCCAGCCGGTGCCGGTGGTGCCGCCGCCGCCCGTCAAATGAGACTGGCGCATGCGCAGGGTGGGCAGGGCGGCTTCACCCTGATCGAGCTGCTGGTGACCCTGGCCATCCTGGGCGTGCTGGCCACCCTGGTGATCCCCGTCACGCAGGTAACGGTGCAGCGGCGCCAGGAGCAGGAATTGCGGCGCGCGCTGCGCGAGATCCGCCAGGGGCTCGATGCCTATAAACGGGCCGGCGACGAGGGCCGTATCCTGCGCGCGCCAGACGCCAGCGGCTATCCGAAAAGCCTGGAACTGCTGGTCGAGGGCGTGCCTGACCAGCGCAACCCGAAGCGCAGCAAGCTGTTTTTCCTGCGCCGCGTGCCGCGCGACCCGTTCAACGCGGACGCTGGCCTGAGCGATGCGCAAACGTGGGGCAAGCGCAGCTACGCCAGCGAAGCGGCCGAACCACGCGAGGGCGACGATGTCTACGATGTGTATTGTACGTCCGGCAAAACGGGCTTGAACAACGTGCCTTACCGTCTATGGTGAACCATGGCTGCTGAAAATATCCCACACCGCAGGCGCGGCTTTACCCTGATCGAGTTGCTGGTGGTGCTCGGCATCGTGGCGCTGCTGCTGACCTTGGCCGTGCCCCGCTACTTTCCCAGCCTGGACAAGGCGAAGGAAACCGTGTTGGCGGACAACTTGCGCAACCTGCGCGCGACCATCGACCAGTTCCACGGCGATACGGGGCGCTATCCCGATACGCTGGAGCAGCTGGTGGAAAAGAAATATTTGCGGGCCATGCCCATCGATCCCATCACCGATAGCGACAGCAGCTGGCTCATCGTGCCGCCTCCCGACGACACGCCGGGCCAGGTGTATGACGTGAAAAGCGGCGCGCCCGGCAAGGACCGCAGCGGCACGCCGTTTGCCGACTGGTAGCGGCCATGCACCGTCCTGCGCGCCGTCAGCGTGGTTTTACCTACCTGGGCCTGATCATCCTGGTGGCTATCCTGGGCCTCGTGGGGGCGGCCGGACTGAAGATGGGTTCCTTGCTGCAGCGCCAGGCGACCGAGCAGGAGTTGCTCGACATCGGCGCGCAGTTTTCAGATGCCCTCTACAGCTATGCGGCCGCTACGCCGGCCGGCCAGCCGCAGCAACCTCCGACCTTGGCGGCCTTGCTGCGCGACCCCCGCTTTCCGCAAGTGCGCCGCCATTTGCGCAAGCTGTATGTGGACCCCATCACGGGACGCGCCGAGTGGGGCTTGCTGTACCAGCCCGGCAGCCAGGGCATCATCGGCGTACACAGCCTGTCGCAGGCGGCGCCTTTAAAGGTTGGCAATTTCGAGGCCCGGTTTGCGGGCTTCGAAGGCAGGGCGCATTTCTCGGAGTGGCACTTCATGGTCGATGCACGGCTGTCATCCGTGCCGCCTGCGGGACCGGCAACTGTTCCGGCGGGTGATGAGGTCGGCATCATGCCCGCCTTGCCGCCACCACCGTTGTTTTCCCGCCCTGTTACTCCATCGCAAGAACAGGCGCCACCTGAGCCAGTTGAGCCGCCTGAACCGCAAAGTCCCGTTGAAAACCTTGCCGAATAGGCGTTTTCACCGTTAAACATGGGAAAAATTAGATGTATGCCCCGGTAACTATTTTTCCATAGAAATTCATAGATAGTGGCAAATAGTTCATTTCGAAAATAGTTATGCCAAATGAAACTTCGATAAAATATTTATAAGTAATTTGATGTGATTATGCTACCATCCTGTCTAGTACTTCCGGTACTAAAACTATTGGTGGCCTGCGCATTGCAGCCATAAATTACTTTTTAAGGGATAAACTATGAAATTGAAATTTATCGCTGCAGGCATTCTGGCAGCAGCATCGTTCAGCGCATCGGCAGCAACGTACGACCTGGGCATCCTGGATCCAACCGGTTCCGATACCCTGTCGGCCATTACCACCAAGTTTGCCGCTAACTCGGCAGTTGACGACTTCTGGACCTTCAAGCTGGTCACCCCATCGTCGACGTCGTTTGGCGCACTGCAAACGTTCTCCGTGGTTGAAGGCGCGATCAAGGATTTCTCGGCCACTTTGCTGGGTTACGGCAACCTGACCAACACCAGCGCCGCTGGTATCCAGAGCCTGAGCTGGGATGGCCAGCTGGCCGCCGGTTCGTACACGGTGCATGTGACGGGCCTGACGGGTCTGAAAAATGCCGCTTACCTGGGTTCCGTGTCGGCCCTGCCAGTACCAGAGCCAGAAACCTATGGCATGCTGCTGGGCGGCCTGGTACTGGTTGGCGCCGTGGCCCGCCGCCGCGCCAAGAAAGCTGCCTAAGCTTTCGCTGCAATGAAAAAAAACCCGCTTCGGCGGGTTTTTTTTCGTCTTTCGTCAGTATGGCGAGACGCCGCAACAACGTCCTGCACAATCCGGACAAGCTGCGCAGGACCAGGCGCCAAGTCGAAGACAGTACGCCAGTACGGCGAGACGTCGGCAACAGCGTCCTGCACAGCTTGTCACGCGTGGCGCTTGAAGTCGCGGAAGCGGAAGCCAACCAGGAACAAAGTGGCAAAGTACGCCACGCCGCACACGGCCACCACCAGGGCCAGCGCGCCGGCCCGCAGCAGCGGATGGGCTTGCATGGCGATCCAGTCGATGCGCATGGCGCCAACATATGCCACGCCGCCCATCACGATGAGTGCCGGCAGCAGGCGCAGGAAAAACTTGGCCCAGCCCGGCTTCGGCTGGTAGATGCCGCGCTTGCGCAAGCCCCAGTACAGGAAACTGGCGTTCAGGCAGGCGCCCAGGCCGATCGACAGGGCCAGGCCAGCCACGGCAATGTAGGGCACGAACAGCAGATTCATCAGTTGCGTGGCGATCAGCACGCCGATGGCGATTTTCACGGGCGTGCGGATGTCCTGGCGCGCATAGAAGGCGGGCGCCAGGGTTTTCACGAGGATGATGCCGATCAGGCCCAGGCTGTAGGCCACCAGCGGCTGCGTCGACATGGTCACGGATTCGGCCGTGAACTTGCCGTAGTGGAAGAGGGTGGCGATCAGCGGCGTGGCCAGGGTCGCCATGCCGACGGCGGCGGGCAGGGCCAGCAGGAAAGTCAGGCGCAAGCCCCAGTCCAGCAGGGCCGAGTATTCCGTCTTGTCGCCATCCACATTCGCCTTCGACAGGCTGGGCAGCAAGATGGTGCCCAGGGCCACGCCCAGCATGGCGGTGGGAAACTCCATCAGGCGGTCCGCATAGGACAGCCAGGAAATGCTGCCCTCGGCCAGGCGCGAGGCGATGCTCGTGTTGATCATCAGGCTGATCTGCGCTGCCGAGACGGCAAACACGGCCGGCCCCATCTTTTTCAGCACGCGGCGCACGCCGCCGTCGGACAGGCCGATGGCGGGGTTGATCGACAGGCGCGGCAGCATGCCGATCTTGATCAGCGCAGGGATCTGGATGGCCACCTGCAGCAGGCCGCCGGCGAACACGGCAATGGCCATGGCATAGATCGGCTGCTCCAGATGGGGTGCGAGGAACAGCGAGGCGGCGATGAACGACAGGTTCAGCAGCACCGGCGTGAACGCGGGAATCTTGAATTCGCGCCAGGTGTTCAAGATGCCGCCGGCCAGGGCCACGAAGGACATGCAAGTAATATAAGGGAACATCAAGCGCGTCATCCACACGGCCGCGTCAAAAGCGCCCGGGTCCTTGGACAGGCCCGTGGCGATGGCGTAGACGAACCACGGCGCGCCGACGATGCCGATGGCGGACACGAGCAAGGTGGCCCAGACGAGGGTGGTGGCCACATGGTCGGCCAGTTGCTTGCTGGCTTCCTGGCCATGCTGGTTCTTGTATTCAGACAAGATCGGCACGAAGGCTTGCGAGAAGGCTCCCTCGGCAAACAGGCGGCGCAACAGGTTGGGGATGCGGAAGGCAACAATGAAGGCGTCCGTGTAGGCGCCGGCGCCAAAGGCGCGCGCGAACAGGCTTTCGCGCAATAATCCGGTTACACGGGACAGCATGGTCATGCTGGAAATGGCGGCGAGGGTTTTAAGCAAGTTCATGGGGCCAGATTATAGCCGGGCGCGGTACTGGCAAACGGTTAAAATATGGTAACAAGCGGGTAACAAGCGCCGCCGATTCGCCCTTGCCAGGCCCATTTTCAGGTGTTTTTACCGCGATACCCGGTTTTTTGATTTGCCCCCGCTTGAAAATATCGCTATAATCGAAGGCTGTACAGAATTCT
The DNA here is from genome assembly GCF_021165895.1 of Janthinobacterium sp. PLB04. Classification (NCBI taxonomy): domain Bacteria; kingdom Pseudomonadati; phylum Pseudomonadota; class Betaproteobacteria; order Burkholderiales; family Oxalobacteraceae; genus Janthinobacterium; species Janthinobacterium sp. PLB04. The sequence goes on from NZ_CP088968.1 coordinate 1,949,035, forward strand.
GTTACGCAGACACTAATGTTTGACAGGCACTGGTTTGGCACACATGGTTCGGCAGACGCACAGAACGCACCGGTTGGCAAACACTAATGTTTGCAAACGCACTTTGACCCTGTTTTAGGAAATTCCATGGCAAATACCGCACAAGCGCGCAAACGCGCTCGTCAAGCAGTTAAGCAAAACGCACACAATTCGTCCCAACGTTCGACCTTGCGCACGGCTATCAAAGCTGCTCGCAAAGCGATCCAGGGCGGCGACAAGGCAGCTGCTGCTGCAATCTTCCAAGCATCCGTGTCGACCATCGACCGTATCGCTGACAAGAAGATCATCCACAAAAACAAGGCAGCTCGCCATAAGAGCCGTCTGGCAGCTGCTTTGAAAGCACTGTCCGCTTAATATTCGCCAGCAGGCAAGCCACCATGGTGGCCTTGTCTGTGCCGGTACGCTGGCACTGGTTGAAAAGCAAAAACCCGCAGATTCATTCTGGCGGGTTTTTTCGCGTTTTTTCAGGATTTTTTGCGGCCGCGTCCGCCAGCGGCAGGCCGCGGCCGCGCCGGCCTAGCGCGCCGCCGGCAAGTTGCCGATGTTCATGCCCGGCTTGATATTCTTTTGCTTGAACCAGCCCAGGTTCATTTCCAGCGCATAGCGCACGGGCACGGTCCTGGTGGAGCAATGGCTGTCGAGCGTGTGCGGCTGCATGTCTTCGATATTGACGATCTTGCCGCCGGCATCGATAAAGGCCACGGACAGGGGCAGCGGCGTGTTCTTCATCCACATGCATTGCGTCGATGGGTTGCCAAAGACGAACAGCATGCCCGCATTGGCCGGCATCTTTTCACGGTACATCAAACCCTGTTCGCGCTGCTCTTCCGTGGCGGCCACTTCTGCCTGGATCAAATGCATGCCAGCCGACAGTTGCAAGCTCTTTGTCTGCGCTTGAGCAATGCTGGCGCACGCCAGCAGGGCGATCGACAGGCTGAGACGGCGTAGGGAATTTTTCATGGGGCGGGACGGTGGCTGCGAAGCGGCGATTAAGCCATGCTGGTGGCTGCCTGGTCAAGCGTGCTGCCTGGCCGCGCCGAAAGCGTGGGGTTACAGCAACATGCTGCCGTAACCCCGGGAACCGCGTTTATTTCACGGGCTTGCCTTCAGCGGCCGGCTGCTTGGTCTTGCGCGCCTGGGGAATCAGGCGCGGCGCATCCGTTGCGGCCGAGGCCTTGGTCGATGCACCTGAGCGCGCCGCATCCGTCGCGGCCGAAGCGTTGACGGTGGCCGATGCCGGCGGCACCGGCTTGGTGGCGTCGGTGGCGGCCGAGGCATGGCTGGCAGCCGATGCGGGCGGCGGCTTGACGGCATCGGTCGCGGCGGAAGCATGCACCTGGGCGCCCGATTGCGCCAGTGCGGCGCCGGCAAGCAGGGAAGCGGCCAGGGCCAGTATTACTTTTGTCATCATCTTTCCTTTTCGGTCATGTTGAGGTCAGATGATTTTAATGCATTATCTAAAAATAAATAGTGCTTATTGGCAAAATTCGGTACGGAAGGCGTTTTTTCTTGTCCGGCTCACGTTTTCCCAATGTTCTCGGCCGGCACCTCGCACCATTCTCCGGGCAGCAAGGGATGGCTGGCCAGCGAGAACGGGCCGATGGCGCTGCGCACCAAGCGCAGGGTGGGCAGGCCGACGGCGGCCGTCATGCGCCGCACTTGCCGGTTCTTTCCTTCTTTCAAGGTGATTGCCAGCCATGAGGTCGGCTTGTCGGCGCGTGCGCGGATGGGCGGATTGCGCGGCCACAGCCAGTCCGGCTCGGCGATGCGCACGGCCTTGCATGGCTTGGTGATGAAGTCGCCCAGGTCCAGCGGCGCCTGCAGGCGCGCCAGGCTGGCCGCATCGGGCACGCCATCGACCTGCACCAGGTAGGTTTTCGCTTCCTTGCGGTCCGGGTGGCTGATTTCGTGCTGCAGGCGGCCGTCGTCCGTCAGCAGCAGCAAGCCTTCGCTGTCGGCGTCGAGCCGGCCGGCCGGGTAGATGCCGGGGATGCTCAGATGGTCGGCCAGGGTGGCGCGGCCATCCTGTGGCGAGAATTGGCACAGGACCTGGAATGGTTTATTGAAGAGGATGAGTGGCATGCTGGTAGAGGAATTGATGTAAGCGATGGTGGCTGCTGGTTGGCGCCGCAAAAGCGTGGCGCCCTGTAGGATACTGGTGCATAATATGGATGTTAGTCTTATGTCTTATAGAAGACATGGACGGTATGGCATTGAGATTCTTTGGCGCCGCAGATGGCCCGGGTGTTCTTTCCCTGCTAAAGTGCGTTGTTGCCGCCATGTTCGCACTTGTTTTTGTAAACTCTGCAACCGCAGAGCGCGTCGCCGGCCTGCGTTGCCCGCCAGCGGTGTGTCCCACTTCGGAGATCACGATGTATCAACATATCACTGTACCTGCTGACGGCCAAAAAATCACCGTCAACGCCGATTTTTCGCTGAATGTACCAGATAATCCCATCGTTCCCTTCATTGAAGGCGATGGCACGGGCATCGATATCAGCCCGGTCATGATCAAGGTGATCGATGCCGCCGTGGCCAAGGCCTACGGCGGCGCGCGCAAGATCAGCTGGATGGAAATCTATGCGGGCGAAAAATCGACGAATGTGTACGGCCCCGACGTGTGGCTGCCGGAAGAAACCTTGCAAGTGCTGAAAGATTACGTGGTCTCCATCAAGGGCCCGCTGACCACGCCCGTCGGCGGCGGCATCCGCTCGCTGAACGTGGCCCTGCGCCAGCAGCTCGATCTGTACGTCTGCCTGCGCCCCGTGCGCTACTTTACGGGCGTGCCATCGCCCGTGAAAGAGCCGGAAAAGACGGACATGGTGATTTTCCGCGAAAACTCGGAAGATATCTACGCCGGCATCGAATACCAGCAAGGCTCCCCCGAGGCCAAGAAATTGATGGATTTCCTCGTCAATGAAATGGGCGTGACGAAAATCCGCTTCCCGGCCACGTCGGGCCTGGGCATCAAGCCCGTGTCCATCGAAGGCACGCAGCGCCTGGTGCGCAAGGCCATTCAGTATGCGATCGACAATGACAAGCCATCCGTGACGATTGTGCATAAAGGCAACATCATGAAGTACACGGAAGGCGGCTTCCGCGACTGGGCGTATGCGCTGGCGCAAAAGGAATTTGGCGCCGAGCTGATCGATGGCGGCCCATGGTGCAAGTTCAAGAATCCGAAGACGGGCCGCGACATCATCGTCAAGGACTCCATCGCTGACGCGTTCCTGCAACAGATCTTGCTGCGTCCGGCCGAATACAGCGTCATCGCCACCCTGAATTTGAACGGCGATTACATTTCCGACGCGCTGGCGGCGCAAGTGGGCGGCATCGGCATCGCGCCGGGCGCCAACCTGTCCGACTCCGTCGCCATGTTCGAAGCGACGCACGGCACGGCGCCCAAGTATGCGGGCAAGGATTACGTGAACCCCGGTTCGTTGATTTTGTCGGCGGAAATGATGCTGCGCCACATGGGCTGGCTGGAAGCGGCCGACCTGGTGATTTCTTCGATGCAAAAATCGATCGCCTCGAAACGCGTCACCTATGACTTTGCCCGCCTGATGGAAGGCGCCACGCAAGTGTCGTGCTCCGGCTTCGGCGAAGTGATGATCGAGCACATGTAACTGGAGGGGCAGGGTGCCGCGCACCCTGCGGACGAAAAAAAACCCCGTCAGGAGACGGGGTTTTTCACATCTGAGGGCCGGCGATGCTTAGGCTGCTTGGATGTTGGAAGCTTGCTTGCCTTTAGGGCCTTGCGTGACTTCGAATTGAACTTTTTGACCTTCTTTGAGGGTCTTGAAACCGTTCATGTTGATTGCGGAGAAATGAGCAAACAAATCTTCGCCGCCATCATCTGGAGTGATGAAGCCAAAACCTTTGGAATCATTGAACCACTTAACTGTACCTGTTGCCATAAAAAGAACTTTCAAAATTAAAACAAATCACACGAGCCATAAAAGCAAGAAGCTTCTTGCCCCCTCCTCGACGTCTCACTTCTTATCAAGCTGTACATTACTGCAACAGTCGATACAGCATTGTTGGCGGAATAAATAATGAAGTCAAGCGCTTTTCCATCGATATTGCCAAATTCTTCACGACAACCAAAAAAGCAACTCTTGATTTTGACGGCAAGGTCGCCATCTGCGCAGTATTAAGAAAACGCGTAAGATTGAAAACAATTGGAAAGGCGTAGATATTGCGCATGACAACCACTGTGAAAGCATTAGAATAAGCGTATGGCAACCAAGCACGACACAGAAACCCTGCTGGAGCGGCAAGTGCTGAAGCCGCCACCGCTCTACCAGGTAGCCTTGCTCAATGACGACTACACCCCGATGGAATTTGTGGTGGCCATCATTCAGGAGTATTTCAACAAGGACCGTGAAACGGCGACGCAAATCATGCTCAGTGTTCATCGCTACGGCAAAGGAGTGTGCGGCGTGTTCTCTAAAGATATAGCGTGTACCAAAGTGGAGTTCGTTTTAACGCATGCGCGCAAGGCGGGGCATCCCCTGCAGTGCGTGATGGAGGAAGTATGATTGCGCAGGAATTAGAAGTAAGTTTGCACATGGCGTTTGTCGAAGCTCGGCAGGCACGGCACGAATTCATCACGGTTGAGCATTTACTGCTGGCACTGCTGGACAATCCCTCCGCTGCCGAGGTGTTGCGTGCCTGCGCGGTCAATATAGAAGACCTGCGCAAGACCCTCACCAATTTCATCGGCGATAACACGCCGACCGTGCCTGGCACGGGCGAAGTCGACACCCAGCCGACGCTTGGTTTCCAGCGCGTGATCCAGCGCGCCATCATGCATGTCCAGTCCGCCTCGAATGGCAAGAAGGAAGTCACGGGCGCCAATGTGCTGGTGGCCATCTTCGGCGAAAAGGATTCGCATGCGGTCTACTACCTGCACCAGCAGGGCGTGACGCGCCTGGACGTGGTCAATTTCATTTCGCACGGCGTGCGCAAGGACCAGTCGACGGAAAGCGCGAAAGCCTCCGAAGGGGTGGAAGAAGCGCCTGTCGATGGCCAGCCGAAGGAAAGCCCGCTCGACCAGTTCACGCAAAACCTGAACAAGGCCGCTGCCGAAGGCAAGATCGACCCGCTGATCGGGCGCGAGGAAGAAGTCGACCGCGTGATCCAGATCCTGTGCCGCCGCCGCAAGAACAATCCGCTGCTGGTCGGCGAGGCGGGCGTGGGCAAGACGGCCATCGCCGAAGGCCTCGCTTACCGCATCACGCAAAGCGATGTGCCGGAAATCCTGCAGAATGCCGTCGTGTATTCGCTGGACATGGGTGCCTTGCTGGCCGGTACCAAATACCGCGGTGACTTCGAACAGCGCCTGAAAGCCGTGCTCAAGCAATTGAAGGACAATCCGAACGGCATACTGTTCATCGACGAAATCCACACCATCATCGGTGCGGGCTCGGCGTCGGGCGGCACGCTGGACGCGTCCAACCTGTTGAAACCGGCACTCGCCAACGGTCAATTGAAGTGCATCGGCGCGACCACGTACACGGAATTCCGCGGCGTGTTCGAGAAAGACCATGCGCTCTCCCGCCGTTTCCAGAAAGTGGACGTCAACGAGCCTACCGTCGAGCAAACCGTGCAGATCCTGCGCGGCTTGAAATCGCGCTTCGAAGAGCACCATGGCGTGAAATACTCGGCCTCGGCCCTGTCGACGGCGGCCGAACTGGCGGCGCGCTTCATCAACGACCGCCATCTGCCCGACAAGGCGATCGACGTCATCGATGAAGCGGGCGCGGCACAGCGCATCCTGCCGAAGTCGAAACAGAAGAAAACCATCGGCAAGGCCGAGATCGAGGACATCATCGCCAAGATCGCGCGCATTCCGCCGCAAACGGTCAACCAGGACGACCGCAGCAAGCTGCAGACGATCGACCGCGACTTGCGCAATGTCGTGTTCGGGCAAGATCCCGCCATCGACGCGCTGGCGTCGGCCATCAAGATGGCTCGTGCCGGCCTGGGCAAGACAGACAAGCCGATCGGTTCCTTCCTGTTCTCCGGTCCGACGGGCGTGGGCAAGACCGAGGTGGCGAAACAGCTGGCCTTCATCCTCGGTATCGAGCTGATCCGTTTCGACATGTCGGAATACATGGAACGCCACGCCGTCAGCCGTTTGATCGGCGCGCCACCGGGCTACGTTGGTTTCGACCAGGGCGGCTTGCTGACGGAAGCGATCACCAAGAAGCCGCATGCGGTCTTGCTGCTCGATGAAATTGAAAAAGCCCATCCGGACATTTTCAATATCCTGCTGCAAGTGATGGATCACGGTACCTTGACGGACAACAATGGCCGCAAAGCCGATTTCCGCAACGTGATCATCATCATGACGACGAATGCGGGCGCGGAAAGCTTGCAAAAGACGTCGATCGGCTTCACGAATTCGAAGCAGGCTGGCGACGAGATGGCCGACATCAAGCGCATGTTTACGCCGGAGTTCCGCAACCGTATCGACGCGACCATCAGCTTCCGCGCGCTGGACCAGGAAATCATCCTGCGCGTGGTCGACAAGTTCCTGATGCAACTGGAAGAGCAGCTGCACGAGAAAAAGGTCGAAGCCGTGTTTACCGAGAAGCTGCGTGCCTTCCTCGGCAAGAAAGGATTCGATCCGCTGATGGGCGCGCGCCCGATGGCGCGTTTGATCCAGGACATGATCCGCAAGGCCCTGGCCGACGAACTGTTGTTCGGCCGCCTGGTGACGGGCGGACGGGTCACGGTCGACCTCGACGACAAGGACCAGGTCTTGCTGGAATTCCCGGAACCGCCAGATGCGGCGCCGACGGCTGCGCCGGAAACGGTGGAAGTGGAATAAGCTTCCTGCTGTCAATAAAAACCCGCCCACGCAAGTGGCGCGGGTTTTTTTACGTTTTTGTGGGCAATAAAGAAGGTTTTAAGAAGGTTTTCTTTGGTCATAGTTATGCCAGAATTGCTGTCCGGTATCGACATGATGTCCATGCCACCTGACCGCTATCTGGATGCTCATATGAAAATTTCCCGCAATCTTAGCTTGCTCCTGTTGTCCGCCGGCCTGCTGGGCAACGCCACCGCTGCCTCTTCTCCTGCCAGCAGCTATTTCCGCTTTCCCGCCGTGCGCGGCGATACCGTGGTGTTTACCGCCGAAGGCGACTTGTGGAAAAGCAGCGTGCGCGGTGGCGCCGCGCAACGCCTGACCACGCATCCCGGCTATGAAACGAACGCGGCGATTTCGCACGATGGCCAATGGATTGCCTTTTCCGCCGCCTATGAAGGGGCGCAGGAAGCGTATGTGATGCCGCTGGCAGGCGGCTTGCCGCGGCGTATTTCGTATGACAATGGCGGCGTGCTGGTCCTGGGCTGGACGGCGCAGGGCGAGGTGCTGGTCAGCACGCAAAACACGGATGGTCCCGCTTCGCGCCGCATCGTCGCCGCCATCGACCCCGTGAAACAGACGCGCCGCGTGTTTCCCGTGGCCGATGCCAACGACGCCGTGCTCGACGATGCGGGCAAGACGCTGTTTTTCACGCGTTTCGGCCTGGCCATGACCAACGACAATGTGCGCAATTACCGGGGCGGCGCGCATGCCACCCTGTGGCGCTATGAGCTGGGCGGCAAGGGCGAGGCCGTGCGCATACATGCGGAACCTGCCGTATTGGCTGGCAACAACAAGCGTCCCATGTGGTGGCAGGGCCGCGTTTACTATATTAGCGACGCGGGCGGCAGCGACAATCTGTGGAGCATGCTGCCGGACGGTTCCGACCGCCGCGCATTGACGGCGCACAAGCAATGGGACGTGCGTAATGCTTCCTTGGGCGACGGCAAGATTGTGTATCAATTGGGCGCGGACCTGCAGGTGCTGGACCTGGCGGCAGGGACGGACTCATCGCCATTGCCGATCAGCCTCGTATCCGACTTCGACCAGCAGCGCGCGCGCCAGATCCGCTCGCCGCTGGACACCTTGAGCAATGTGCAGCTGTCCGGCAAGGATGAGCGCATCATCCTGACGGCTCGCGGACGCGTCAGCATCGCCGGCACGGGCAGCATGCGCCGCGTCGATATCGCCATTCCCGAAGGGGCGCGGGCGCGCGACGCCGTCTTTTCCAGCGACGAAAAATCCGTCTTCGCCATCGTCGACACGAGCGGAGAGAATGAAATCTGGAAGTACGCCGCCGATGGCTCGGGCAAGGGCGAGCAGCTGACGACGCAGGGAGATAACCACCGCTGGAAACTGTACCCGTCGCCGGACGGGCGCTGGCTGGCCCACACGGACAAGAAGGGCCGCTTCTGGCTGCTGGACCTGGCGACCAGGGGCAATCAGCTGATCGACGACGCGGGCAAGGCGGGCGTGGACAAGCACGACGAAGTGCAATGGTCGCCCGACAGCCGCAACTTGGCCATCGTGCGCGTGGCCAGCAATGAGCAGCGCGAGCAGATCGGCCTGTACAACCTCGCGTCGAAACAGCTGCAGTTCGTCACCAGCGACCGCTATACCTCCGGTTCACCCGTGTTCTCGCCCGACGGGCGATGGTTGTACTTCATGTCGGCGCGTAATTTCCAGCTGGCCAATGGTTCGCCGTGGGGCGACCGCAACATGGGCCCCGTATTCGACAAGCGCATCGGCGTGTATGCGCTGGCGCTGCAGCCGGGCAACCGTTTCCCGTTCCAGCCCGACGATGAACTGAGCCGCCCTGGCGTCAAGCCGGCCGAGACGGACGATGAGAAGGCGGCCGAGCAGGCGGCGGAAAAGGCACTGGAAAAGGCCGGCGGCAAGGCGGCCGTGAAAAAGGCGCCGGCCGCCTTGCCGGCCATCGTCAGCCAGGGCCTGGCCGAGCGCCTGTATGAAGTGCCGCTGGCGGCGGGCAATTACAGCGCGCTGGCCGCCGATGACAAGCGCCTGTATTTCCTCGAACGGGACAGCGGCGAGAACAAGTCCAGCCTGAAGACTTTGGCGATTGGCAATACCGGTTCCAAGCCGGAACTGCTGGTGGCCAACGTGCGCGAATTCGACCTGGCGCAGGATAAAAAGCATTTGTACTACCGCACGGCGGCCGCCACCGGCCCGGGCGAGATGCTGGTGATCGAGGCGGGCGCCAAGCTGCCGTCCGACCTGTCGAAAGCCAAGGTCAAGGTTGACGACTGGACGTTTGTGTCGAATCCGCGCCTGGAATGGAAGCAGATGTTCAACGATGCCTGGCGCTTGCACCGCGACTTCCTGTACGACGCGAAGATGCGCGGCGTGAACTGGAAGGCGGCGCGCGACAAATATGCGCCGCTGGTCGAGCGGGTCACGGACCGCGCCGAACTCAATGATCTACTCGGCATGATGGTGGCCGAAGTGGGCGCGCTGCATTCGCAGATCCGTCCCGGCGAATTGCGCCGCACGGAGCAGGAAGGCACGCCTGCGGGCCTGGGCGCCGTGCTGGCGCGGACAAACGACGGTTACCGGGTCGAGCATGTCTACCGCAGCGAAGCGGAATTGCCCTCGGCGCGCGCGCCGCTGTCGCGCCCCGACGTGGATGTGAAGGCGGGCGACGTGATCACGGCCGTCAACGGCAAGGACGTGCTGGCCGCGCGCGATATCAGCGACCTGCTGCTGAACCAGGCCGACAAGCAGGTCTTGTTGCAGGTCAAACGGGGGAATGGCAAGGGCGCGCCGCGCGCCGTCATCGTCACGCCCGTCAACATGGCGAAACAGACGGCGCTGCGCTATGGCGACTGGGAATTGAGCCGCGCCGAGCAGGTGGCGGCCGCTTCGCAGGGGCGCATCGGCTACCTGCACCTGCGCGCCATGGGCCCGAATGACATCGCCTCGTTCGCGCGCGATTTTTACGCCAACATCAACCGCGAAGGTCTGATCATCGACGTACGGCGCAATAACGGCGGCAATATCGACAGCTGGATCATTGAAAAACTGCTGCGCAAGGCCTGGGCCTACTGGGCGCCGCCGGGCGTGCAGCCATCGTCGAACATGCAGAACACCTTCCGCGGCCACCTGGTGGTGCTGGTCGATGAACTCACGTATTCCGATGGCGAGACCTTTGCCGCCGGCGTCAAGGCCCTGGGCCTGGCGCCGCTGGTGGGCAAGCGCACGGCCGGCGCCGGCGTCTGGCTCAGCGACAATACGCGCCTGGCGGATAACGGCATGGCGCGCGTGGCGGAAAACGGCCAGTTCGGCATCGATGGCCAGTGGCTGATCGAAGGCGTGGGCGTGGTGCCGGACGTGGAGGTGGAAAACCCGCCGCACGCCACCTTCAATGGCGCCGACCGCCAGCTGGAAGTGGCGCTGGACATGCTGGCGAAAAAGCTCAAGGAGCAGCCGCGCCCCGCATTCCAGGCGCAGCCGATCCCCGCGCTGAAATAGCCCCGCTACAGGCCGCAGGCGGCCTTGAACTGTTGCGCGCGGCGGCGTGACACCTCGACCACGCTGCCATCCAGCAGGTGCAGGTCGAGGCCATCGGCGCCGTTCGGTGACAGCTGCGCCACCTGCGCCAGGTTGACGATCTGGCGCCGGTTGGCGCGCAGGAACAGGGCGGGACCGAGTTTTTCTTCCAGCTGGTTCAGGGTGCGCAGCATCAGCGGACGCTGTTCGCCGAAATGCGCGCGCGTGTAGTTGCCTTCCGATTCCAGCAGGCGGATATCGTCAAACGCCACAAACCAGCAGCGTTCTCCATCCTTGATGAAGACCTTGCGCGGCGCGGGCGGCGGCACGGCTTGCGCCCGTGCGCCGGCACGCGCCAGCGCCGTGGCCAGGCGCGCCGCCTGCACGGGTTTTTGCAGGTAGTCGAGGGCGCTGACCTCGAACGCCTGCAGCGCGTACTGGTCGAAGGCCGTGCAAAAGATGACGTCGGGCGCATCGTCCAGAGCGGCCAGCAGGTCGAAGCCGGAGCCGCCCGGCATCTGTACGTCGAGCAGCAGCAGGTCGGGGCGCAGTTTGGAGATCTGCGTGATGGCGTCGGCCGCGCTGGCCGCCTCGCCCACGATTTCCACGGCACCTTGCTGCACATGCGGCGCCAGCAGGCGCCGCAGCTCGGCGCGCGCCAGGCGCTCGTCATCGACCAGCAGTATCTTGAGCGGCTGGCCGTTCATGCCAGCTCCGGCAAGTGGATGGTGGCGTATACCCAGCCCGCCTGTTCGCACAGTTCCAGGCTGGCGCGCTCGCCGCAGGCCAGCTGCAGGCGCTGGCGCGCATTGCGCAGGCCGATGCCGGTGGAGCCGGACGCGCTGCGCAGCCTGCCCGTGTTGGCGACCTCGATCTGCAGCGTATCCATGCCAGCGCCGCGCCGCGCCGCGATGCGGATGTCGCCGCCATCGGCACTCGCTTCGACGCCATATTTGACGGCATTTTCCACCAGCGTTTGCAGGGCCATGGGCGGCACGCGCACGAGCTCCAGGCCGGGGGGGATGTCGAAGCTGACGCGCAGGCGTTCCTCGAAGCGACTCTGTTCGATGGCCAGGTAGGCGCGCACGGCCTCCAGTTCTGCCGCCAGCGGCACGGTAGCGTGCTGGCTGGACTGCAGCGCATGGCGCATCAGGTTGGCCAGCTGGTCGATCATGTGCGCGGCCGCTTCGCGGTCTTCGAAGATCAGCGCGCGCACGCTATTGAGGCTGTTGAAGAAAAAATGCGGATTGACTTGCGCCTGCAGGGCACGCAACTGGGCATCCTTGGCCAGCACTTCCAGGCGCAGCGCCTCGGCCTCGAAACGGCTGGCGCGGCGCAGCGACAGCGTGGTGAAGTAGAACACCGTCCAGGTCAGGAATACCCCGAACCAGAACAGCAGCGCGCCGGGCAGCCAGGCGATGCCGCGGATGGTATCCGGCGGATACATGACGTGGAAAGCGGCCGTCACGCTGGCCGTCTGGATGGCGGCCAGCACGATCAGCGACGGCACGATGCGCTGCCAGCGCAAGCCGTTCGCCGCCCAGCCGCGCCGGCGCAGGACGCCATGCCACAGGTGCGACAGCAGCAGCCCGCCCAGCGAGCCCCAGCTGGCAATCGTCACGACGATGCGCAGCTGCGTGGAGCCGCCATACACGCTGTTGAACAGGGTGAGCGCGCCCCAGCCGGCCAGCTGGAAGGTCCAGTACCAGTTGATCCTGGCCAGCAGCGGCGGCCGATGCAAGGGTGCGTTCATCGCCTAGTCCAGGAACTGTTCGATGCGCGCCTGCATCCAGTCCGGCTGGTCGTACATGATGAAGTGGCGTGCCGTGTCGGCCAGCGCGACTTTTACGCCGGGCAGCTGGGCATACTGCTGCTGGAAGGTCGCTTCGATGGCGGCGCGCGGCGCATAGTCCTTGTAGGCGATCCAGGTACCCAGCACCAGGGTTGGCGATTTTATTTTCGCCACGTCCTGGCGCAGGTCGCTGGCCACCAGGGTGCCCATGGCCTTGATCACCGTCTCGCGGTCCGAGCGCTGGCCCCAGCCGATGATGCGCTCCACGTCGGCCGGCGCGCTGGCCATGCTGCTTACCGTGCGGCGCTGGCTGGCGGCGTAGGTGGTCCCATCCTGCGCGCGCATGGCCGATTGCATCTGCGCAGCCATGGCTTGCAGCTGCGGCGGCGTGATGGAGGGCAGCTGCGTCGCGCCCAGCGCCGGCAGCGAGTCGACGATCACCAGCTTGCCCGTTTGGTCAGGATGGTCGATGGCCATTTTCAACGCCAGGAAGCCGCCCAGGCTATGCCCGATGATGGCCGGCTGGCCCAGTTTTTGGGTGCCGATGTAGTCGGCCAGTTGTTGCTCGGCCTGCGCCAGCAAGTCGCCCTCGATGGGCGCCACGCCGGCAAAGCCGGCCAGTGTCAGCACGTGGCATTGGCGTGCGGCTTGCGGGCCGCACAGGCGCGCCACCGTGCCTTGCCAGACTTCGCCGGAAGACGCCAGGCCGGGAATCAGGACCAGGGAACGGCCTTGTCCTGTGACCTCGACCTTGAATGCCGCGGGCGCGGCGGCCTGGCTGGCGCCTGCCAGCAGCACGCCGGCGAGCAGGATGCATGTTTGCAGTGTTCGTTTCATGGGGTACTCCTCCTTGACGACCATGCTAGCGGCGCCGGGAGCGCGCGGCCAGTGCTGCGGGATGAGCGGCGCCAGGGCGGGATGAGTGGTTCAGATCCAAGCATCCTGGTCCTGGCAGTGCTCCGGGAGGTAGGTCAGGTACTGCACCATGCGCGGCGCCGGGCCGCGGTTGGGCGTGGCGCAATGGGGCAGGGCCTGGTGCCAGATGATGAAATCGCCGGCCATGCCTTCGACGGGCACGGGCCGCAAGTCCTCGACGGCCCATTCGCGCGGCTGGCGGCCCGGCGGTACTTGCCGCAGCCAGCCGGCCATGTGGTGCTGGAAGCCGGGCACGCAGTGAAAGGCGCCGTGCTGCGCCGGACAGTCGCTCAGGTACAGCATGCCTTGCAGCTTGAAGGGAACCGGCTGTTGCAGGCTGACGTCCCAGTGCAGGGCGCTGCCAAGGAAACGATGCTGCGGCGTTTCCGGCGGATTGAAGCTCACCTTGTCGATGCTGGCGTAGATGCCGGTGCCGGCGCCGATGCCGGTGTCATATAGCTGCTGACAGGCGTGGCGTACGTGCGCGCAGTGGCGGTTTTCCTCGAGGGCCGGATGGTCGGAAAACTGCAGCATCAGGCCCCGCTTGCCCGGGTGCGGCCGGTACCACGATGCCATATCATCGGGGCTGGCGCCCAGGTATTCCCATATCGCCGTTTGTGCGGCGACGCACTGCGCGCGCGGTACGGCGCCGCGCAGCACCAGGTAGCCGTGCTCATCGAAATGGCGCAGTTCGGCGGCCGACAGCACGTCCTGATGCGCGCTGGCGGCGTGCGCCGGGCGGATGCGCGTGCGGCCAGCCAGCCACGCCTGGAAGGCTTCCAGCGTAGGGCGTTGCTGGAACAGGAACTGCATGGCGTCTTCCATGGAAATGCCGCGCGCATACAGCGCCTTGATGTCGCGGTGGTCGCGCGCCAGTCCCTGGCTGCCGGCCGCGCCGCCGTGTCCCGTGCAGCGTTGCCATAATTCGTGCAAGTGAGGCCAGTCGTCCATGGTGTCTTTTGTCTGGTTGAAGAAATCAGCCGGTGCGCAGGCGGCGCCACAGGGTGGTGCGGCTGATGCCGAGGTAGTGGGCGGCGGCGTCGCGGCGTCCGCCAAAGCGCGCCAGCACGGCGCTGGCGCTTTCGTCTTCCGGGCGCGGCGCGATGGCGGCGGCCGGCGCCGGCGTGCCGGCAGCATTGGCCAGTTCCGGCGCCACGCCCAGCACGAAGGCGGGCGTCAGCGCCTGCAGCGGTTCGGCGGCCAGGAACAGGGCCAGGCGCTCGGCCAGGTTGCGCAGTTCGCGCACGTTGCCGGGCCAGTCGTAGCGGCGCAGCAGCGGCGCGCAAGCCTGGATTTCCGCATGCAGGTTGGGGTGCGGACGGGCGCCCAGCGCGGCCAGCGCATTTTTCAGCGACCACTCGGCCAGGCCGGGAATGTCGCTGGCGCGTTCGCGCAAGGCGGGCAAATGCAGGCGCAGCACGGCCAGACGGTAGAACAGGTCGGCGCGGAAGCGTCCTTCGCGGATGCGCTGTTCCAGGTCGCAATGCGTGGCGCTGATGATGCGCACATTGATGGCGATGGGCCGCGTGCCGCCCACGCGCACCACTTCGCGCTCTTCCAGCACGCGCAGCAATCGCGTTTGCAGGGCCAGCGGCATTTCGCCGATTTCGTCGAGGAACAGGGTGCCGTGGTTGGCCGCCTCGAACAGGCCCGCATGGCCGCCCCTGCGGGCGCCCGTGAAGGCCCCATCCTCGTGGCCGAATAGTTCCGATTCCAGCAGGGATTCGGCGATGGCGCCGCAGTTGATGGCGATGAAGGGGCGGTTCGCGCCCAGGCTGCGCGGGCTTTCGCGGTGGATCGCCTGTGCCACCAGTTCCTTGCCGCTGCCCGTTTCTCCCTGGATCAGCACCGTTGCCGGCGAGCGCGCATACAGCACCACCGACTGGCGCAGCGCTTCCATCGCTTCCGATTCGCCGCGCAGATCGTGCAGGCCGTGCCGCGCGCGCAGGGTGTCGGCCACTACCGTGCGGCGTCCCCGGTTCGATTCGATCTGGGTCAGGCGCGCCAGTTCCAGCGCATCGTCGAAGGCGCGCCGGATGGCCGTGGCCGAATACACGAAGACGGCGGCCAGTCCCGCCTCTTCGGCCAGGTCGGTGACGAGGCCCGCGCCGACGACGGCTTTGACCCCGGCCGCCTTCAGTTCATTGATCTGCGCGCGCGCGTCTTCCTCGGTGGCATAGGTGCGCTGAAAGATCTGGAAGCCGAAGGTGGCGGCAAATTCGGCCAGTTCCGGCATCGGGTCCTGGTAGGTGACGACGCCGATGTGCGGCGAGATGCGCCGCGCGCGCGCCAGCGCCTGCATCACGTCGTAGCCGCTGGCCTTGGCGATGATGACGGGTACCGACAGCCTGCCTTTCAGGTAGGCGCCGTTCGAACCGGCCGCGATGACGGCGTCGCAGCGCTCCGTGGCCATGCGTTCGCGGATGTGGCGCACGGCGTCGTCGAAGCCCAGGTTGATCGGTTCAATCGTCGCCAGGTCGTCGTATTCGAGCGTGATGTCGCGGAACAGGTCGAACAGGCGCGAGACGGAGACGGTCCAGATGACGGGTTTGTCGCGGTGGTCGAGCGGAGGTTGGGGAGGGCGGCGCATGCTTTATTCTAAACGATTTGTTTCATTTTTCAGCCATGCAACGGCGTTGCAACGGGCGTGTTGCAAGTGGTCTGTGGTGTTTCAGATATTGCCAATAAGGAATATGAAAAAACCCCGGGAAACTGGTTTATGATCTAGCAGCACCATGATGCTTGGAAGAATATTTGCCCAGGCGCATGTTTATCTTGTCCTTAACCATCCCATGGTGTCCATGAACCGCGTACCGACCAGTCCCGATTTCATCGCCGATGCCTTGCAACTGATCGCCTTGCCGGCCTGCGCCTGCGATGCCTGCGGCATGGTGGTGGCCGCGAATGGCGCCTTGCAGGCCCTGCTGGGTCGGGATATGGCGGGCCGGCTGCTGGCCGACTGCTTTACGGACGCCTACCGCGCGTCGAGCACCAGCATGCTGCGCGGCACGCTTGGCGCGGCCGGGCGCGAGCGGCACTGGGACAGCAGCCTGGAAGGGGAGGCGGGCGCCATCGCCGTGCAGGTCTGGTCGCGGCCCCTGCTGGTGGACGATGGCCTGCCCGGTGCGACCCTCGTGTTTGCCGACATCAGCGTGCAGCAGCGCGACCAGCAAGCCTTGCGCAAGACCTTGCTCGAGCAGCAGGCGATCCTGGAAAGCGCGGCCGTCGGCATCGTCTTTTCCAAAGGCGGCTTCATCGAGGAGTGCAATATCCGCGCCGCCGAGATGCTCGGCTACGCGCGCCACCAGTTGACTGGCATGCCGGGCGCGGTGCTGTACCGCTCCGCCGAGCATTGCCGCGCCCTGGGGCTGGAAGCGGCGCCGCTGCTGTCGAAGGGCAAGCCCTACCGCACGGAGCTGGAATTGCGGCGCCAGGATGGCACCCTGTTCTGGAGCCGCCTGCACGGGCGCGCCGTCGATCCCCTCAATACGCATGACGGCACGGTCTGGATTATCGAAGACATCAGCGACCACCGGCGCGATGAAGACCAGCTGCGGCGCGCCATGCTGGAAATGCAGGCGGTGATGGATAACGCGCCCTTGGCCATCGGTTTTCAGCGCGACAAGGGCGTGCTGCGCTATAACCGGCGCTTCGCCGAATGCTTCGGTTTTGACGGCGACAGCGGCGTGGGCCTGGCCGTCGCCGACCTGTATCCGTCGCGCGCGGCGTATGACAATGTCGTGCGCCAGGCCGCACCGCTGCTGCGGCGCGGCTTGCCGTTCCAGGGCGAGATGGAGATGCGCCGCCGCGACGGCTCCACGTTCTGGGCCCTGGCGTATGGCTATGTCCTGAATCCCGAGAGCCAGTCCGACCGCGCGCTGCGCGACACGATCTGGCTGTTCGATGACCGCAGCGCGCAGAAGGCAGCCGAGGAGGCGACGCGCCAGCTGATGCTCGAGCAGCAGGCTATCCTCGACAATGCCTCCGTCGGCATCCTGTTTTCCCGTTCGCGCCTGATCCTTCGCTGCAATCCCCGTTTCGCCGAAATGTTCGGCTACGCGCAGGCGGAGATGACGGGCCTGCCCGCCGCCGAACTGTTTCCTTCGCCCGCCGCCTACGAGGAGTTTGGCGTGCAGGCCACGCCGCTGCTGGGGCAGGGCTTGCCATACGAGCAGGATGAATCGCTGTTCCGCCGCCGCGACGGCAGCCTGTTCTGGTGCCGCATCCGCGCCAAGGCCGTCGACCAGACGCACAGCGAGCAGGGCGCCATCTGGATACTGGAAGACATCACGGCCAGCCGCCAGACGCAGATGGAAGTGGCGGCCATCATGACGAATGCCTCGGTGAGCATCCTGTATACCAAGAACCGCCTGATCACGCGCTATAACCTGGGCTTTGCCGCGATGTTCGGCTATAGCGGCGACGAGGCGCTGGGCTTGCCCGGGCGCGCGCTGTACGTGTCGCAGCAATCGTACGAGCTGCTGGGCGCGGCGGCCTTCCCCTTCCTGTCCGTGGCCAAGCCCTTCCAGACGGAAGTGGAAATGATGCGCCGCGACGGCAGCACCTTGTGGGCGCAGCTGATCGCCTATGTCGTCAATCCGGACGATCCCGCCGCCGGCACCATCTGGATCATCGAGGACCGCACGGAAGCCAAGCGCGCCGAAGAATCCCTGCGCAACGCGCTGCTGGAAAACCAGGCCATCCTGGACAGCGCCGTGCTGGGCATCTCGGTGATAGAGGGCGGCTACAATTTGCGTGCCAACAGCAAGATGGAAGAGTTGTTCGGCTATGGACCGGGTGAAATTAACGGCCTGTCGGTGCAGGCCCTGTATCCGGACATGGCCGCGTGGAAGGAGGCGCGCGGCGACACGGCGCGCGATTTCGATGCGGGACGCGTGCACATGTCGGAATACCAGCTGGTGCGCAAGGATGGCAGCCGCTTCTGGGCGCGCCTGTCCGGCCGGCCGTTCGACCTGGCGCATGCGCATGGCCGTTCCGTGTGGCTGGTCGATGACGTGACGGCGCGCCGCGAGGCGGCCGAGGCGGTGCGCCGCGCGCGCGACGAGCTGGAATTGCGCGTGCAGGAACGCACGGCCGAACTGGCCGGCGCCAACCTGCTGTTGCAGGGCGAGATCGTCGAGCGGCGCCAGGCCGAGGCGCGGGTGCACCACATGGCCTATCACGACAACCTGACAGGCTTGCCGAACCGCGCGTTGCTGTCGGACCGGCTGGAACGGGCCATGCTGGCCTCGCAGCGTTCCGGGCGCAAGCTGGCCGTGATGTTCATCGACCTGGACCGCTTCAAGACCATCAACGATTCGCTGGGCCACATGACGGGCGACCTGCTGCTCAAGGAAGTGGCCGCCCGGCTGTGCGGCGCCGTGCGCGCCAGCGACACGGTGGCGCGCCTGGGCGGCGACGAATTCGTCGTGCTGGTGCCGGGCATCCGCGGCAGCGACGAAGCGGCGCGCGTGGCCGAGAAGATCATCGAAGCGCTGACACCCGCCTTTCCGCTCGACGGCCATGTGCTGCACGTGACGCCGTCGATCGGCATCTGCCTGTATCCGGACGATGGCGGCGACGTCGACGCCCTGATGCGCCATGCCGATGCGGCCATGTACCACGCCAAGGGTAATGGCCGCAATAACTACCAGTTCTTCACGCAGACGATGAACCAGGCGGCGGCCTTGCACTTCGACCTGGAAAGCAGCTTGCGCACGGCGCTGGCGCTGCAGCAGTTCGAACTGTTTTACCAGCCCGTCATCGATATCGCCACGCGCCGGCTGCACGGCATGGAAGTGCTGCTGCGCTGGCGCCGCCCGAGCCACGGCCTGGTGCTGCCGGACCGCTTCATTCCCATCATGGAGGAAAACGGCCTGATCGTGCCGGTGGGCGAATGGGTGATGCGCCAGGCCTGCGAGCAAAGCATGGCCTGGCAGCGCCAGGGCTTGCAGCCCGTGCCCTTGGCGGTGAATCTGTCGCCGCGCCAGTTCATGCACAAAGGCCTGGTGGCGGCGATTGGCGCCGTGGTGCGGGAAACGGGCATCGACCCGGCGCTGCTGGAATTCGAGATCACCGAGACGGCGCTGATGCAGCACGGCGAGCATACGCTGGAGATTTTGCGGCAGATCAATGGCATGGGCTTGCGCCTGTCGATCGACGATTTCGGCACCGGCTATTCCAGCCTGGCCTACCTGAAGCGCTTCCCCGTGAAGAAGGTCAAGATCGACCGCGCCTTCATCAAGGACCTGGAGCACAGCGGGGAAGACCGCGCCATCGTGGCGGCCATCATCGCGCTGGCCGACAGCCTGCAATTGTCGGCCGTGGCCGAGGGCGTGGAGACGGAAGAGCAGTTCGCCCTGCTGCAGGCGAACGGCTGCCGCTATGCGCAGGGCTATCTGTTTTCCGCGCCAGTGCCTGCCGTGAACGCGCAGGCCTTGCTGGAGCGGATAGCCGTTAGCTAGTCAATCGTCGCCACGACTGGCGCATGGTCGGACGGCTGTTCCCACTTGCGCGGTACGCGGTCGATGACGCACGCCGTGCAGCGGGCGGCGAGGGCGGGCGAGAGCAGGATGTGGTCGATGCGCAGGCCCTTGTTCAGGCGGAAGCCCAGCTGGCGGTAATCCCACCAGCTGAACGATTTGTCCGCCTGCTCGAACAGGCGGAAGGCATCCGTCAGGCCGATGTCGAACAGGCGCTGCAGGGCGGCGCGTTCCTTGTCCGACACCAGTACCTGGCCTTCCCAGGCGACAGGGTCGTGCACGTCGCGGTCGTCGGGCGCGATATTGTAGTCGCCGACGACGGCCAGTTGCGGGTGCTGCTGCGCTTCTTCGGCCAGCCAGTCGTGCAGGGCGGCCAGCCAGCCCAGCTTGTATTCGTACTTGTCCGAGTCGACGCTCTGGCCGTTCGGCACGTAGGCGCAGACGACGCGCACGCCACCGATGGTGGCGGCCAGGATGCGCTGCTGCGCATCTTCATAGCGCGGGTTGTTCTTCACCACGTCGGTGATCGGCAGCTTCGACAGGATGGCCACGCCGTTATACGTTTTCTGGCCGCTGAAGACCACCTGGTAGCCGGCCGCCTCGATCTCGGCGACGGGGAACTTGTCGTCCGTCAGTTTGGTCTCTTGCAGGCAGAGTATGTCGACCGGGTTGTCTGTCAGCCACTGCAGCACTTGCGGCAGGCGCACTTTGAGCGAGTTGACGTTCCAGGTGGCTATTTTCATTATTTGATTTTCAGTCATGTTTTATGCGGGTTTCAAGGCTTCGTATCTTGTGAAAAACGATCTAGCTACAAATCTAGCTACAAATCGTTGATGAGCCACTTTGGGGCGCTTCTTGCCGCATCATACACGGCCTTTATTCGCCCGGCTTTCTTCCTCTCATGGCCAAAGCCAGGCTTTCCGACGTGATTCGGCTTGCGCCGATGCTGATCTTGACCAGGACCAGCTGGCCGCGCGACACCATGCGGTACAGTGTGGCGCGGGATACCTCCAGGCGCTCCATGGCGCTGCTGATTTTGTACAGGCGTTGTTCGACAGGTTGTGGCGTAGTGTTCATGATGCGTTCTCCATTTGCAGGGTCTTGATAAGGTCGAGCTGGCCCGGGTCGCTGTGGTCCAGCACATAGATGTAGGTCATGCCTCCCGGCGAGCGGTCGTCGCAGTCCGGCTGGTTGTTGGCCACGGCCAGCGCAGCGGCCGTCGAGCACACGCCCACAGAGCGCTCGAACAGGCAGCCGTCGCAGCTGGGCGCGTTCGCTTCCTGCGCTTTGAAGCGCACGGTCGATGGGTTGACCGGTTCGCCGCGCTCGCCACGCCATTTGTCGCTTGTGATGCATTTCGTCATACGGCCACCGGAATATTGCGCCGCGCGCATTCAGCAGCATATTCAAGCCAGGTCTCGACCACCGCGCCGCCACGTTTCACGACACTGCCGCTCTTGTCGACCTTCGGACCGCGCACCATGATCACTGCTTCTCGAACTTCGCCGGGGCTGATCGCCAGCCAGTCGGCGCAAAACTGTGGCGTATCCAGTTCAGGGCTTACTTTCACGCGCCTCGTAGCATCCTTAAACATCTTTTCCGCCAGGGCGTCCCGCTTGCCCCCCCATTCTGCGGGGGAGTAATTGCGGCGGTCCGCGCCTTCCCCTTCTCCAAAGGGCGTTTTCTTCGATGCCGCTGCTTTGCAGACGCCGCGACTGATGCCAAATACACAAAATGCTCCCATGTCATCTCCCAAGTGAGGTTGTAGATTTGTGCTCACACTTGACGCAGCGCCCGTACTGGGCCAGCTGGCGCGCGGTGGTGGCCTTGCCGCAGGCGCAGCGCTTTCGGATTAGCGAATACACAGGCCCCTTGTTGTTTGCCTGGTGCTGGCGTTCGACGCGGGCGAGGTCGTACATCATGCGACCCTCGCAATCTCGCGCTCATGCGCGAAGTTGGCGAGGATCAGCGCCTTGGCCATGGGCGGGCAGACCGAGTTGCCGCACATGCGCACCTGGGCGCTCTTCGTCAGTTTCAGGCCCTGCGTCGGGTCGTCACCGATGATGTAGTCGTCGGGGAAGCCCTGGGCTCGGAACAGTTCGCGCGGCTGCAGCATGCGCAAGCCGATGTCCACGATCTGATAGTCCTGGCCGTGGATCGTCACCAGACCGAAACGGTCGCGGCTCGTGACGGTGGCCAGTGGCCCGTCGATCTCCGGCGCCTGGTCGGTACCGTAATAACTCAGCAGGAACGCACGCACCTCGGCATGGTGCTGGCCGCCGGCGCTGACCGTGCCCAGCGGCTCGTCGGTACCGGCCGCCGTGCTTGTTCCGCGCAGCTTGACCAGGTTGCTGGTGACGATGCCCAGCGCATGCGGCGCGCCGGCGGGCTTTTCCTTCGGCCCGGCCGTGATCGTCGGCAGCGGTGTGTTCATGTCGCTACCGGTGGCGCCGGTGCGGAATTTGGTGATGTGCGCCGACACCATCGAGAAATGGCCGCCCTTGACCTGGGCGCAAATGGTGCGCAGCGGCTCGTCGGCCGGCATCACGCGCTGATTGCTCGCGTTGGCGTGCTCCGTCAAGAAAGCCGTCACCAGGCTGTGGTGGTCGCATGCGGTGACCGTGCCGATAGGATTGGTCAGGTCGGAACCCACAACGCCGGTGTAGTGCTTGGCCAGGAAGGCCGTGGCTACGGCCTTGTTGCCACTGGCCGTCACGGTGCCCAGCGGCGCCTCGACGTCGTGCGCACCCGTGCCCCAGCGCTTTACGCCGCTGGGCGACACCTCGCCGTGCGCTGCATCGACCAGCACAGCTGACACCAACGCCTGATTTCCAGCAGCGGTGATGGTCGGTACCGGCATGTCGGCGGCAGCGCCAAGGTGACCGGTGGTATTGGTCATGACGAAAGGCGCAAGCTCAGCCTCGACCAGCGCATGCTTCGCGGCCGCGCCCACCACCGTGCCCAGTGGCTTCTCGATATCCAGCGCGCGCGGCGCCTGGCCCTCGCGCTCCCCGTAGCCCACCTGTACCAGCGTGGCCACGCCCAGCGCCTTCTCGCCGCGGTGTGCGCCAGTGATGGTGCGGAATGGCTCGCCGATGGATTCGGTGCGGTCGCCGCCCTGGTGCGTGACCGGGACGATGGTTGGTGCGCAGAAATAGCTGTCGTTGCGAGCTAGCAGCGTGCCGAACGGCCGGGCCGTCGGGCGCGGTTCGCCAGCACGTGCTGGGCCGCCGGCGCCGACGATGAACGGATCGGCCGCGTCGACCACATAGCGCATGATGCCCTTGGCGATGCGACGCAGCGTGGCTGGTGCCAGCGGCTTGTCGCGCTCGAAGATCGATGGGCATGGCAGGCTGAAGTCGATGCACTCGGCGGCTGTGCGGTACGGCAGCAGCTTGCCGGCGCGTACACCGATGCTGTCAGGCGCGCCATGTGTCGGCTCTGGCCACTTGATGGCGATGCCGTCGCGGCGCGCCACCAGGAAAAACCGCTTGCGGATGGTCGGCGTATCGTGATCGCAGCCGCGCATTTCGCGGTAATCGACGGTGTAACCGTGCGCGCGCAACTGGCGGATGAAGCTGTCGAAGGTCTTGCCCTTCTTGGCCGGGTCCGGCTTGGCGCTGCCGTCGGCTTCGACCAGCAGCGGGCCCCACGTCTTAAATTCCTCGACGTTTTCCAGCATGATGACGCGCGGCTTGCACTTGGCCGCCCAGCGCAGCGTCACCCA
The DNA here is from genome assembly GCF_021165895.1 of Janthinobacterium sp. PLB04. NCBI lineage: Bacteria > Pseudomonadati > Pseudomonadota > Betaproteobacteria > Burkholderiales > Oxalobacteraceae > Janthinobacterium > Janthinobacterium sp. PLB04. The sequence goes on from NZ_CP088968.1 coordinate 1,972,371, forward strand.
TGCCAGGCCACGGATGCGTTTCTCGACGGGCTTGCCGCCCTTGGCCTTGCTGAAGTGCTTGCAGTCCGGCGACAGCCACACCAAGCCGACGGGGCGATTGCCCGTCACCTTGATCGGATCGACGTCCCACACGCTCTCGCACAGGTGCGTGGTGTGCGGGTGGTTCGCCGCGTGCATAGCCAGCGCTTCGGGGTCATGGTTGATGGCGATGTCGACTGGGCGGCCGAATGCCTGCTCCAGGCCGGTGCTGGTACCGCCGCCGCCGGCGAAGTTGTCGATGATCAGCTCATTGCCCAGGTCAAGGGACATGGTGAAGGCGTCGCGCTTCATGCTGCTACCCCTTCAGGCGCTATCGCTGCCTTCGATTGGTCGTATTTCTCGATACCCCAGGCAAGCGCGTAACAGCACCAGACGATGCTGTGCGTGTACTCGGTGAAATCGTGCTCGAACAGATCATCGAACTGCCAGCTGCCACGGGCGGTGGTGTGAGAAAGGGAATGGCTAAAATCGAAGGCGGCGAACTGTGCACGGTCGCCGCCATCTTCCAGCGCACCCATAACCTCGTCCTCAACCGCCTCCCAAAGCTCTCGCCTGCCATCCTTATCGAGCGTGCCGCGCTCCTTGGCGCCGCGCATCCAGCCCACGCGGTATTCGTTGATGACGCGCTTGAACTTTTCGTCATCGAACTCCTTCACCTTTCCGCCGTGTCGGCCGCCATCAATAGCAATCAGCTTCTCTGTCCAGTAGCCAAGATTGATGCTCAGTGCCCGGCCGCGTGACTGGTTATATGCGCGATCATGGCGGAAGAACTCGAACATATCGGTCGTGCGCTGAAACACGTACGTACCCATGTCGCCGGTGTAGCAGAGAATTCCGGGCCATGTGATCAGGTCGAAGTGCATGCAGCTCGTGCCCGGCTTGGCGAACCGGACATGTCGGCTCACGCCATCTTCGCGGATCACGGTCATCGCATGCTCGGCGACGTCGCGCAGGAAGCGCTCCTCGGTGCAGTCGGCGCTCACAGTGCACCGCCTTTCACATCCAGCAGTTGCTGGAGATCGCGCTCAAGGTGAGTGCGGGTGATGATGGCGCAGTTGGCCTGGATGCGGCGGGCCGTCTCAATGCTGGTGAGGCGGTCGATCTCGGCCTGCGACGACACGCTGCCGGCGCCCCAGCCCAAGACAAGCACGGACACCAGGATGATGGCGGCGCTGGCCGCTGGCTCGATTTCGCCCAGGGTCATTGCCAGGCTGCCGGTGATGGTGCCGATGATGGCCACGGCGATCAGCAGGTAGATGTTGATCTTGAATTTCATGCTGCACCGCCTTCCAGAGCGGCGAGGGCGGCCTTGAAGTTGAGGCGGGACATGCGAGCGTCGGCCTGGGCCTGGTCCATGCCCCAGTTGTGCATGAACATGGCGCGGATCTCGGCGACGAGCTCGCCGTCTTCGGGCCACAGTTCGGCGTCGAGCAGACCGTCGGCGATGGCATCGATTGCCAAAGCTGACGCGGTGCCGGTCAGAAATGGGATAGCGGCGTGCGTTTTGTGTAGGTCGGCATGGCTGGCGGCGTGTGACATTTTCTCTCCATCGGTTGAGGTGGTGCGTCGATGGAGTGATTATCACAAACGTGTTTCATGAAGTCAAACACATTTGTGTTTATTTTTGTTGTGGCGAGGCGATCACGTGATTTTTTCAGCGTAAGGTTGAAAAAAAAGCCCGGTAAACCGGGCTGCAGACTAAAGGCGAGCTATTGGGGTGCGAATTGTGTGTCACAGCGGGCGCAGCTTTCCGCATTTCCATCACCCATGTGCTTGCAATAAGGGCAAATCCTCACGGATACTTCGCCGCTGGCATCGGCCAGTCGCGGTTGTGTGATTGGCACATCTTCGCTGTGCTCAGCGGCCTCTTCGGGCAATGGGTGTAGGGAACTGAAGCCAGTGAAGAGTGCCCCAATTACTGCTAAGACACCAGCGAGAATTACAAAATTCAGTCTTTGCGAGAGCCGATCAATATTTGCCACGCCAATCAAATCGCTACCTCGGCCTACAGTAACGGTAACGTCCATCGTAAGGGCATAAAGAGCCAGGACGGAACCTATAGTTAGAAGGATGAAGCCAATAATTCTCATGTCTATATCCTGTTCCCTTGTCGATGAACTACCTTACCTACAATTATACAGTCGCCATTCCGACATAATTTACGACTGAATTTTCTTTGGTCTAAATTATCGGATGTGAGCCACCACTCTCCAGCATCTCGCGTCAGTCTTTTGACCACAGCTTCACCTTCATAATTCACAGCGAACACATCGCCATCCACCGGATCTGTGGCCGCAGTATTTATGACGACCACGTCTCCTTCGTAAAGCGCCGGCTCCATACTCTCACCCTTTACCGTCGTGGCGACAAGTCGACTAGGTACAAGTCCTTGTTTCTGAACCCATGCTGGATCTAGTGTTACTGTTCCAGCGTCCTCAAAGTCGGGATCTGCGATGAATCCTGTGACCCCAGCAGATAGACGAAGCTTTACTTTTTTAATATGGACGAGTCCAGCGCCGTCGGGGTTGCTCAACTTCACGCGCTTGAATTCAGGATTGGCGGCAGTAATGGCCTCTGTACGTGCTTGGTCTAATCGGTAATCTAGCACGTCGATATCTTGCTCCGTAGCCGTTGACCGCCGAATTTCGCCAATGCCCTCTGCCAGCCAGATCGCTGATACCCCCAGGGCGTCTGCGATATTAGCAATACGTCGTGCGCTGAAGCGAATACCTGCCTCCAAATTCCCAATGGTCGACTGTGATACGCCCGCGAGTTTCGCCAGCTCTGCCTGCGTCAGTTTTTTTTGTTCCCTGGCCCAAGCCAAGCGGTGTTCTAGTTTCTTCATATATCACGAATGTAATACAAAAATTAAACACGATGGTGTTGACCAAATCAAACACAACCGTGATAATGAGGCATGGATACCAAAAAAATTACCGAAGAATTGCTCGCTACTGGGCTCACCCAAAAGGCGCTTGCGGACAGAGTTCCGTGCAGTCAAGCGGCAATCAGCGCGTTTTCAAGGGGTATTCGCGGGCGGCGGCCGACCTTGACCATTGGTCTTCGGCTGATGGCGCTTCACAAGGAACTGTGCGGTCTGGCTGTTGCACCGACGCCAGCGCCCGGCGCTGATTGTTAAATCGTTTTCTAGCTTTGCAATATTGTCCATTCACCCAGCATAAATTACCTCACGGGAAAAAGCATGCGTAACGAGTCGCACAAAACCCTGATCGGCATTCTGCGCGAGCACGTGGCCGCCTGGCGCCGCGCCGCGGGGCTGTCGAGCGCAAGCGCCATCGACATGATCGTCGCGGTGCATGCGCAAGTCGGCGGGCCGGCCGTGACCGGTATCCGCTTTGATGCGCACACGGACGAGTTCCAGCGCATGAAGAACAACAGCGACCGCGTGCTGCGCTGGCTCGACGACGAAACCAAGGACACCAATTTCCTGCCGGCGAACTTCGTTTTCTCGATCCTGGCCGGCATGCCCGACGACGCGCGCGTGCACTGCCTGAATGAGATGCTGCGCCGCTTTGGTCTGTGCGTCCGCGCCATTGAGACGCAAGACGAAGGCGGCCTGGACCTGGGCGATATCTGCGACCTGGCCAGCGCCGATGCTGACGCTCTGGCATCGCTGGCCGCCGTCGTGGCCGCACCCACGCAAGCCAATTACGAGATTGCGCTGCGCAAGGCCGCACGAGCAGCCGAGAAGAAGGCGCGCATTGTCCGCATCCTCACTGGCGCGCGCCGGGCCATGTCTCGCACCAGGGACGTGCTGCAGCGTGTGCTGCATCCAGGGCGAGGGGCGAGGGAGAAAGCGTAGTCAGAAGGGTGTTTCGCAGTCTTTTAGATCGAGCACGAACTTGAATTGCATCGAAAGGACCGCGCGATCCCCTGCTGGTTCTTGGAAGTCAATTTCTCTGATTTCGATGCTGCATTTTCTATCGGTCAGTTTTTCGACGGCCTCTGCAAACGCGGTTTGAAGGTCAACAACTGAAACTTTTTTTAAAGGATGTGTCATGGCAATTACTACTCCGTTGATGATTGAAATTTTGCAGCATTTCGCCAGAGTCTTCCCAATGCCTGGCCGTATTGATGGCCGCGAGGATTACATGGCGCTGGTAAAGACCTGGTCCGATCAGCTCGAACCATACAGCGACGAGCAAGTGAAAGATGCTTGCCGCCAGCTCATGGGCAAGCTGAAGCGTTTTCCTTATCCGTCTGACGTGCGTGACGAGTTGGCGCCGACGAGTAAGGCCTCGGCCACGATCGCCAGCCTGTCGATCGAGGTGGACACCATCTCGATCGATGCGGCGGTGGTCAAGGTCGAGCTGCTCAAGGCCGAACTTGCCGACGCCCTTGATGCATGGGATCGCGCGGACCGCGCCGGACGCATCGTAGAGCGAGGCAAGATCGTGGATGCCCTGTGCGTTATGGCGAGAGCGGGCAGCAATGCAGATGAGCTTGCAAATGCTGCACGCGACCTTTCAGCTGCAGTAAACGGGATATCGCTTACTCAGCCCTGGCAATCAAGCGCTTCGCATACTGCTCCATGAAGTTGTGGCAATAGTCGGCCAAGACGGCTCCGTGATTATTGCCAACAGTGTTAGGGCTACTGAAAAGATTTGGCTGATTAACGATCAAAAGTTCCAGTGCCTTGCCGGCTTCCTTCAGCGCAAGCGCTTTATCCATGGGTAGTTCCTTTCCGAAAATTGTTGAGTGGAATTGGCAATTTAACACGCGGCAGGAATTACTCGCCCAATTGCCGGTTTTTCGCCGGAACAAGTTTCAAACGGGGCAGCGGCTGCGCAGCTGCGACCTGGCGAATCCAGCCCGCCGGTCACGCCCCGTCCCCATTCACGGCTGGATGGAAGGCTGGACATGAGTTTGAACAACGACTGGGCGCATGCGATACGCGCCGTCGATGCCGGACGGGGTGGGTGGGAATAATGTCCAACCCCTGGTTCCGCATGTATTCCGAGTTCGCGCACGATCCGAAGGTGCAGATGCTGCCCGAGGTAATGCAGCGTCGTTACGTCATGTTGATGTGCATGCGTTGCAGTAACGCGCTTGTAACGTTACAGGAAGATGAGATTGCGTTTCACCTGCGTATCGACGCCGCGCAACTCGAAGAAACGAAGGCGCTTTTCGTCGCGAAAGGTTTCATCAACGAGGCGTGGGAATTGCTGAACTGGGAAAAGCGCCAATTCAGCTCAGACACCAGTGCACAGAGGGTGGCGAAGCACCGGGCGGCCAAGAAAGCAGCCGAAGAAGCGGCACGAAACGGCGGTGTAACGTTACCGCAACAGAAAAGTAACGCCCTAGATACAGATACAGATACAGATACAGATACAGAAAAGAACAAAGATCATACGGCCGTGCCGGCCGCTGCGGCTGCGCCGAAGTATTCGGCACAAGCGGATCTGGTCGCGTCAGGTGTCACCCAACAAACGGCGGCGGACTGGCTTGCACTGCGCAAGACCAAGAAGGCGCCAGTGAGCAAGACCGCCCTGGACTCGATCAAGCGTGAGGCAGAGACGGCGGGCATGACCCTGGACTCGACACTGGCGCTGTGCTGCACCCGTGGCTGGCAGGGGTTCAAGGCGGAATGGGTTTTGCCGCCGGCAGGAAACGCCCAGCGCGCCGGCCCACCGCAGGCATCGCGGCACAGCAATTTTGACAAAATCGACTACCACGAAGGGATACAGAATGGCCGAATTGCCTAACCGCCTTGCCGCCGTGACGGTGGCGCAGAGCGAGCGCGAAGCTTCATGCGAAACGCATGGCGCCTACATGGCCAAGGGATTCTCCGTCGGCCGCGTGGTGCACTGGATGAGCTGCCCGGAATGCTCGAAGCAGGCCCAGGCAGAGAAGGGCCAGGCAGAAGCGGCCCGTTCCGTGGCAGAGGCGCAGCGCCGACTGGAGTCCAGCCTGAACCAGGCCGGCATCCCTGTTCGGTACCGCCGCAAAACATTCGAATCGTTCGTCGTCGAAAACGATGCACAGGAGCGGGCGCTGTGCGTGGCCATGGAGTTTGCCGCCAATTTTGAGACGCACCGCCGCAGCGGTACCGTGATTGTGTTCTCGGGCGTGCCCGGTACCGGCAAGAGCCATCTGGCAATCGCCATCGCCCAGGCCGTGATGGTGGGCCACACCGCGCTCTACACCAGCGCCATCGATGCCGTGCGGATGATCCGCAATACCTGGCGCCGCGATTCCGAGCGCACCGAAACGCAGGTGCTCGACATGCTGGCGGGCGTGGACCTGCTGGTGCTCGACGAGGTGGGCGTGCAGTACGGCACCGAGGCCGAGCAAGTGAACCTGTTCGACATAATCGACAAGCGGTACCGCGCGCTGATGCCGACCATCCTGCTGACGAATCAAGGCAAGGGCGGCTTGAAAACGTTCCTGGGCGATCGAAGTTTTGACCGGCTGCGCGAGGGCGGCCAGTGGGTTGTGTTCGACTGGGAATCGTATCGCGGACGGGTGGCGGCATGACCTTCCACCTGTTCCGGGCCGGCAAGGCCAAGAATTACCACTACCGCTTCCAGATCGCCGGCGCGCGCGTGCAGCGCAGCACCCGCGAGAGCAGCAAGGCGAAAGCCAACGCGGTGGCGCAGCGCGCGTACGACGAGGCGCTGATCCTGACCAATGGCGGCAAAGTCGTACCCACGCTGTCGGTCATGGCGAAGGAGTGGCTGGAGGTGAATGGCCCGATCAGCAGCGCCGCACACCAGCGCAGCGTCGAGACGACCGCCCGGCTGCACTTTTACGACCTGGGCGACCTGCCGCTGAACCAGATCACCACCAGCCACGTCGAGCTGGCGCGCAACCTGCACCTGGTCGATCACAAGCCGGCCAGCGCAAACCACTGGCTGCGCGTGCTCAAGCTGATCGCAAACTGGGCAGTGAAGCGCGAGTTGATCAGGTCGATCCCCTGGCAGGTGCGCATGCTGAAGGTGCAGAAGCGCCCACGTTCGATACTGCCTATCGCCGCCGTGGCCGAATGGTTTGCAGCGGTCGACCAGGTCACGCGCGCCGACCCGTCGGTGGCCACGGCCATTCGCCTGATGTTCGGCCTGGGCCTGCGCGAGTCCGAGGCGGCCGGCGCGCGCTGGGAATGGCTGGACTGGCAGCGCGCCACCTACACGCCCGGCATCACCAAGGGCCGCGAGGCCGAGCCCGTGCCTGTACCGGCATGGCTGGTCGAACAGCTGGCACCGCACCGCCAAGTGGAGGGCCTGATCGCCGGCAAGCGCGGCGGCGCCCAGCAGCACCCTCCCGGCTTCGCGCGCAAGGCCATGAAGTCCGCCAACTTGAGCTGCAAGATCAAGGGCATCACTCCACATAGGCTGCGCGGCACGTTCGCCACGATGCTGTCGGAGCAGGGGGTGCCGATTCAGACCATCCAGGCGGTGATGCGCCACAAGTCGCCGATGACGACCATGGCCTACCTGGAGAAAAACCGGGAGACGGCAGCGCAGGCGCAGAACGATATCGCCGAGAAAATCGGTTTTGGGCGTGGCGAGAAAGTGGCGGGAAGCACCCAGCAAACCCGCATGGATACGCACCTTCATGATTATCATCAGTCATCAGTTGATGGCAATTCGGGCGCGAAATCGACGCCAGCCGAACCAACCCCAGGAGAATAAATTGGAAGAGAAAAGCGGCAAGCTGACAGTGAAGGAGGGTCCGATGTTGTTCAGTGCGCCAATGGTGCGCGCGCTGCTCGACGGCAGCAAGAAGCAGACGCGGCGCATCATGAAGCCGCAGCCGGTGCCGATTCCTGGAGAGCCGGGCAAGCACTGGTGGCCCTCGAATGCAGCGCAGTCGATGATGCGCGTCGAGGATGGTTTTCAGAAGCATCCCGGCATTTTCGATGACGCTTGCCCTCACGGCCAGCCAGGTAACCGCATTTGGGTGCGCGAGACGTTCTGCCTGGATGATGACGGGCACGAGGAATGGCCTGTCTTCCGCGCTGATGGCGCCAAGCTCCCGCAGCGGCAGCCGACACGGAAACCTGCGCGCTGGACGCCCAGCATCCACATGCCGCGCGCCGCCAGCCGCATCCTGCTGGAGATCGTCAGCGTGCGCGTCGAGCGGCTGAACGACTGCAGCGAGGCAGACGCCTTGGCCGAGGGCGTCAAGGCTGAGCCGTGCGATCACGTTCGTCTGTCGTGCGAAGAGATCGGTTGCTGTGGGCCGACGGCCAAGGGCATGTACGCGGCGTTATGGGACCACATCAATGGCGCCGGCGCCTGGGCCGACAACCCCTGGGTGTGGGTGATCGAATTCAAACGGGTGACGCCTTGAGCGCCAGGAGCGCCGCGCCGGCGCTGGAAACGCCAGCCGAGGCGGCGTACAAGCGTGACCGCGCCCTGCTGCGCGCGCTCTACACCTGCCAGCCCGTGCTGTTCGACGGCAAGCAGCACCACCTGCACAGCATGTATCCCCAAGTGCTGGGCGGCGGGATCTCGACAATTATTTACCTGATGGGCGACGCGACACCGCGCCAACCCAGTGAAATCACTTACATGGAGCAAGCAGAATGATCAACAACGACAGTATTGACGCGCTGGAGCAAGCTGCGCCACTTTCGGCCGCCGCATCGCCGCAGCACATGGCCGTGCCGGATGGCTGGAAGCCTATTGCCAGTGCGCCGCGTGATGGCAGCAACATCATTATCCGTTTCGGCGAAGACGGCGTGTCACAAGCGAAGTACATCGCTGGGCTGCCTTTTCCATGGCAATTTATCGACACAAACGATGGCGTGACCTGGCTTATCAACCACGCGAAAGACGCACCGGGCGGCCCATCGCATTGGATACCACTGCCGTCGAAGGCCGCCCCTACCTGTGCGGCGGACGGCGCTCGGCCGACGCTGACCGTGCCGATGACGCAGTTCCTGACAGATGTTACGACTGCTGCCGGCCTGCTGGCCGGTGGCCGGGCGGACAAGGGCTTGGCCAAACGCATCGGGGCTTTTGCCTTCGATCTGCGCCGGACTCATTTTCCCGCACCTGCAACCCCAGGACTCAGTGCCGAAGCCATCCTCGACCTTGGCCGCGAAGTCGGCATCCTTGGCCCTATCAGTGACGGCAACGTGGTCAAGTTCGCCCGCGCTGTGCTGTCCGCCACGAAGGGATATACAGAATGAAAATCTACATCGCCGGCCCGATGACTGGGCTTCCCGGTCTCAATTTTCCTGCATTCCACGCGGCCACCGCTGAGTTGCGCGCCCAGGGCCACACCGTGATCAACCCTGCCGAGGTGAATCCGGATCAGACCACTTCGTGGCAGGCGTGCATGCGCCGCGATATCGCCGAGCTGGTTACCTGTGACCGCATTCACCTGCTGCCCGGGTGGGAAGTGTCACGCGGCGCGACGCTTGAGCATCACATCGCCACGCAGTTGAGCCTGGCGGTGACGCTGCACGCAGCATAGGAAATGGCAAAAACGTTGGCGGGAAAGTGGCGAAGACCACCCCGCAACGCCGCATATTTCCTCATGTTCATGATTATTGTGAATCATCGGTTAGAACACTTCCAGCACCACCAAACAGGGATTGAAATGCAACGAGAAAAAATTACGCTGGGATGGGCCGGCAAGAGCGCGCCAGTGGCTGATATCACTTTCGTCGAGGTGGAGGCGGTAGCATCGGCGCCAATCTTGACGCCGACAGTTCCGGCGCTGCGCCTCACGGCATGGACCGACCCTGATCCGCTCGACCTTTGCCTGGAATTGTGGAAGGCCTGGATGGCAGGTGATGCCGATCGCGACCTGGGCACCAAGACCATGCGTGGCTTGCGAGGGGAGGGCGATGGGCACGGCATGGATATACATGAGGCCCAGCAGGCGAACGACATGCGCATCGCCCAGGCAACCGACGCGATGATCGACAGTATGGCGCGCATTCACATCTGGGCGATCTACAAGCTGTGTAGTCAGGCTACGCCATGGCGGTTCCCCAACGCAGTATTTGCCGACGTTGCGATGGAGGCGCGTGGCGATCTCACCATGCGCCTTAAAAATAATGTGTGCACCGCCGTACTCTTCTGATATGATTCATCCATAGGCGGTATTCGCACGCCTAAACAAAAGCCCGCCTCTTCACAGATGCGGGCTTTTTGCATTTCAGATCTCCGCCTTTCCCTGGGCTTTAGCTGCTGACCGCTCCGTGCGACAGCGGCCTTTTTATTTGAGGTGCCGATGTTCTCCCAATGCCTTCGGTTCTTGGCGGTGGTTGGCCTTGCTGTTGTTGTTTCTATCGGATTGACGGCTGCTGCCGTCTTTTACCTGGCATGAACCCGCGCCACTACCGAGACATGATCATCCGCGCAGTGGGCGAGCCCGACGGCAAGACGCTCGGCCTGATCGTCGAGCATGTGGTCGATGCCGAGCGCGCCAAGGAAATCTTGCGCGCCAACGGGTACGGCGTGGCGGGCTTATCTGCCAGTGCAACGGCCGCCCTTGTGCCACAAGTAAAACCAACTGAAAGAAAGCCACTTCCATGACCGTTCGCCTGCTGAAGCCTTACGCCCAACGCCCGGTCGGGGCTATTGCCACATTTGACGCAAGCACCGAGGCTGCCATGATCGAGGCGGGCCAAGCATCGGCGAACTTAGCGGGTGGCTTTGAATACTTCCTTCCGCGTCCTGGGCTGCCACTGCAGTCGCCGCAAGTTGCCGTAGGGTCTCTCTCACTCCTGTCAGCTGAACAGTCACGACTTGTATTGCCAGAAGGCCAGGTATTAAACGTAAGTGGTGGAGCTGGATCGGTAGGAAGGGTGCATCGGCTTGACCCCGTTGATGGATTCACGCAAGTGCAATCATGGGTAGTAGGCGATGGGAAGTTGGCGCCAATTGGTCCATTTTCTGGACAGCAACGCTTCTTGGTGAACTGTACGTCCGGGAGCGTCACCGCCGCCCCTCAGTCTGCATCACTAGCAGCGCCACAAATTGCCTATGATGCAGCAGGCAATATGGCAGGGCTGGCTGGCCCAAATGGAGTCGTATCGCTACGGCAGGTAGCCGGCATGCCACGGCTGGCGATAGCCGGCGATTCGACCACGGACATATTGAATGCGTCCACGGGGAACGGCGCAACGATGGTCGCGCCTGGTATCGCCCGCATTACTTTTGATGCGGCGCTTCCTGGTGGTTCGTACTGGCCAGGCGATGAAGTTCGGGCCAGCGCAGCGCCTATCCGTGAATGCAACACTATGGCCGGCGTTGTTACCTCCGTTGACCCAGCTCGCATGTGGGTGGAATACACGTGCCCAGCCGGGCGGGGAAACGGGGTGATCGGCGATAAGCCAAACCTGTACCGTCGCTACTCTACGTCTTCCACCAGCCATATCAGCCAGGCATTCGCCCAACAGGGCATGCGTTTTGTCTTGTCAGTGGATGCGGCGATTGGTGGCGGCGATTCCGAGCAAATCGGGGAGGTGCTGGCCCGCGACTGGGTAGATTCGGATATCGCGATTTACGGCCCAGGCATGAATGACATCTACTCGCGCGGCTGGGGATTTGAGCGCATTAAGGCATCCGATATCTTCAACCTGAAGATAATGCGTCGTGCCGCGCGTTTGGTACTGCTCGGCGTGCCGCCACGCCGCAGCACCGCAACGGGTTGGTCTGCTGGTGCCTTTGCAGTCTGGCGACAGGTCAACGAATGGCGCCGCGCGTACGCCTCCACTATTGGAGCTGATTTCGTGGATATGACCGCAGCCGACCTGGGTGGCATGACGTATGCCGACCCAGCCTCAGCGACTGCCGACGCGTACATCGCCACTGCTACGCAAACCATCAGCGCTGATGGTGTTCACCCGGTCGCTTTAGGTGCTGCGGTCCTGGGTGGCGGAATCGCACGTTCGTTGCGAAGTATTCCTGCTGCCGACTTCCTGCCCGCATCCGCCTCTCTTAATGTGGCTCAGGGCTATTTGCCCGTGAACCCCCTGATGAAGCGGGATGTGGGCGGTACTGCGGTAGGCGCTGCTACCTTCCAGAACTTGGCGGGCGCTGCCGGCGCCGAGGTGGCCGATACCTATGAGCTGAAAACCACAGGCGGAAGCGCCGCAACTGTCGTGAAGGCTGGCATCGTTCAGCGCTCGAAGGCAGTCCATGGCGACTCGCTCGGCAATGCTCAGCGCGTCATTGTCGACAATTCGGCGCCAGGTGCTGTTGCTGTTGTTGTGACGCTTTCCACTGCCTCGTTCCACGCATCTATGGTCGACGGCGACTCTCTTGAGTATGGGATGGCCCTGCTGTTATCAGCGGCATCTACGCCAGGCTCAGGGAACCCTGATGGGTTGATCAGGCTGACGGTCGGTTTCAATGATCAGCATCTGGTCGCAGGGAATAAATTCGGTGCGGCAATTGCGGGAGATACCAGCACTGGCCGCCTCCCAGGACATACCCTTACACCATGGAAGATTGATCGCACGCGCCGTGTTGCTGTGGCAGGCGCGTTTTCCAGCAGTATTGTAAGCGTCAGCTGGACTGTTCCCGCCCTCGCCACTGCATGCTTAGACGTTGGGCGTGTTTTGGCCCGGAGATTCGCCTGATGGCTCGTCTGCAGGCTCTGCGACCACGTTTGCAAGCGACTGCGATCCGTAGTCCGATCATGCAGCCAGGCTCATGGCGCACCGATCAAATGAACAGTACCAAGCGCGGCTACGGCTACGCTTGGCAGAAGGCGCGCGCCGGTTACTTGCGCAGCCACCCGCTGTGCGTGTACTGCCTGCGTGACCCTGCCTATGCTCCCATTCGCGACATGGCGCCCAGCACGGCCATTTTGCGCTGCGCGGAGTTGGGCCTGATTGTTCCCGCGGCTTCCGTGGTCGACCACATCGAGCCGCATCGTGGCGACCAGGCGTTGTTCTGGAATAAGGCCAACTGGCAGTCGCTTTGCGGCACGCACCACAGCGCGGACAAGCAGCGCGAAGAGGCGGCCCAACGGCGCGGCGAATAGATGACGCCAAAGCAACACGAAGAAATGTATCAAAGAGGAAATTTTTCTGACGTTGCAAAATAACAACATGAATCAAAAGAAACCTTTCAAAAAAGCAACATAAGGGGAGGGGGGGCGAAAAGTTCCCGACCCCTCGCCGACCTAGACCGCGTCCTCTCCCACGCGCAGAATTTTTCCCTCATTGAGGATTTTGTTAATGGCTTTAACAGGCAAAAAGCGTGCGTTCGCCGATGCCGTTTTGGCTGGCCGCACCAATAAGGATGCGGCGATTATGGCCGGGTACAGCCCAGCGACGGCGTCAGCTGCTGGCTCGCGTCTTGTTAAAGACCCGGCCGTGGCCGAATACCTGAAGGCGGCGCGCGCCAGTGCCGTACCTGGTGCGCCTGCGGTGGCGCCAGTCGCACCGCCGCCGCGCCCCACGTTCGACTTGAACCGGGCGCTGCAGCACACGGACCCGAAAACGTTCTTGATGGCGGCGATGAATGACATTGCTTTGGGCGAGAAGCTGCGCATCGATGCCGCCAAGGCCCTGATGCCCTTCGTGCACAAGAAGCCCGGCGAGATTGGGAAGAAAGAGGAAAAACTGGATGCGGCACAGAAGGCCGCTGGCGGCCGCTTCGGCGCGCCGCCCCCACCGCCGCGCCTGGTGTCTGGCGGCGGTAAATGACGCCACATCCAGAGTGGACGACAGCATGTCATGACTGGGAGACGCGCATTGTCGCGGGCCTTCCGCTGACGCCGTGCCCGCCGCTCTATCCTGACCAGGCCGAGGCCGCGCTGGCGATCTTTAAAGAACTACGCATGGTCGATGCGCCGGGCAGCCCGCGCATGGGCGACGTCGTGCGCGAGTGGGTTCTCGATTTCGTTGCGGCCATCTTCGGCGCCTACAACGCAGAGACGGGCCGCCGGCTGATCAAGGAATTCATGCTCCTGATCAGCAAGAAAAACGGCAAGTCGACAATTGCGGCGGGCATCATGTTGACGGCCCTGCTGATGAACTGGCGCCTGGAAGGGGAGTATATCGTCCTGGCGCCAACGAAGGAGATCGCCGACAACAGTTATAAGCCGATGGCAGCAATGATCAAGGCTGACGACGAGCTGAGCGTGATGCTGAAGGTGCAGGACCACATTCGCACCATCACCCACCTGACCACCAATGCCACATTGAAGGTGGTGGCGGCCGATGGCGAGACGGTGTCGGGCAAGAAAGCCATCGGCGTGTTTATCGACGAGCTTTGGCTGTTCGGCAAAAACCCGCGCGCCGACGCCATGCTGCTGGAAGCGACGGGCGGCCTGGCTTCGCGCCCTGAGGGTTTCGTGATCTTCGCGACTACGCAATCGGATGACCCGCCGGCCGGCGCGTTCCTGTCGCGGCTGCTGTACGCGCGTGGCGTGCGCGACGGGACGATCCATGACCCAGCGTGCTACCCAATTTTGTATGAATTCCCGACAAGCATGCTCAAGGCCGGCGCGCACCGAGACGTGCGCAACGCGTATGTAACGAACCCGAATATGGGAACGTCCGTAGACGAGGAATTCATCGAGCGCGGTTTCCGTCAGGCGCAGGAAAAAGGCGAAGTCGAGTTTCGCGGCTTCCTCGCCAAGCACCTGAATGTGCAGATCGGCCTGGCGCTGATGTCGAACCGCTGGCCGGGCGCCGATTTTTGGGAGCAGCAGGGCCTGCGCCCGGCGATGACCCTGGAAGACTTGCTGGGGCGTAGCGAGGTGGTAACCGTCGGCATCGATGGCGGCGGCCTTGACGACTTGCTGGGCCTGGCGGTGATCGGCCGCGAGCGCGAAACGCGCCGCTGGCTCCTGTGGACCAGGGCATGGGCACACCCCTCGGTGATGGAGCGGCGAAAAATCGAGGCTGCCCGCTTCGAAGACTTCGCCAAGCAGGGCGACCTGGTGCTGGTCGAGCGCATTGGTGAAGACGTCGAGCAGGTGGCGGCGGCCGTGCTGCAAGTGGAGCAATCCGGACTGCTCGACAAGGTGGGTGCGGACTCGGCCGGCATCGGCGCCATTCTCGATGCGATGGTCGAGGCCGGCGTGCCGCAGGAAAAGATTGTCGCCATCTCGCAGGGATGGCGCCTCGGCGGCGCCATCAAGACCACCGAGCGCAAGCTGGCCGAGGGCGTGATCGAGCACGGCGGCCAGCCGATGATGGCCTGGTGCGTGGGTAATGCCAAGGTCGAGCCACGAGGCAACGCCATTTTGATTACCAAGCAGGCGTCTGGGTCCGCCAAGATCGACCCACTGATGGCGACATTCGACGCCGTCTCCCTGATGGAACTGAATCCGCCGGCGCAAGGTGGTTCGGTGTATGAATCGCGCGGTATAAGGACTGTATAACCCATGAGATTTTTAGATTTCTTCCGGCCAGTAGCAGAGCCGGAGGCACAGTCACGTCCGGCCGATCATGAAGTAGAGCCGGCGCCGGCCGCTGCGGCGCCGGTAGCGCCAAGCGTCCAGGCGTCGACCGGCCACCTGTTTGCCGGCCTGGACGATCCCGACCTATTGGCCTTCATGCGCACCGGTAGCGGAACCGCTTCGGGCGCCTACGTCAACGCGTCGAAGGCGCTGCAGAACATGGCCCTGCTGCGCTGCGTGACGCTGATCTCGGAATCGATCGGCATGCTGCCGCTCAACCTGGTCGAGCGCGGTGACGAAAAGCGCTATGCCACCGAGCACCCGCTGTATGACATTTTGAAGGCTAAACCGAACGGCTGGCAGACCGCCTATGAATTCAAGGCGCTGATGCAGCTGCGCGTGATGATGCACGGCAACGCCTACGCCCGTGTGATCTGGTCGCGCAATCAGGTGCTGCGCCTGATCCCGATGTGCCCGAAGCGCGTGACGGCAGAGCTGGATGACAGCTGGAACATGGTCTACAAGTTCACGCGCAAGGATGGTCACCAGATCACGTTGCCGGCAGAAGAAGTGTTTCACCTGCGCGACCTGTCAGAAGATGGCGTGACGGGCTTGTCCCGCGTACGCTTGGCGCATGAGGCCATCGGCATCGCACAGCAGGCCGAGAAGGCCGCCGCGCGGCTATTCAAGAATGGCGTGATGGCCGGCGGCGCGCTGTCGGCGGCCAACGCGCTCAGTGATAAAGCCTTTGGCCGCCTGCAAGACTCGATCAACGACAAGACCGGTGCCGAAAATGCTGGGAAGTGGATGATCCTGGAAGAGGGCTTGAAGGCCGAACAATTTGCCAACACGGCTGCGGATTCCCAGCACCTTGAAAACCGTAATCACCAGATCGAGGAAATCGCGCGCGCCATGGGCGTGCCGCGCCCGCTGCTGATGATGGATGACACATCCTGGGGCAGCGGCATCGAGCAGCTGGCCATCCTGTTCATCCAGTTTTCGCTGCAGCACTGGTTCACGATCTGGGAGCAAGGCATCGAGCGCACCCTGCTGTCGAAGGACGACAACAAAAGGCTGCGCGCCAAATTCAACGAGCGCGCGCTGCTGCGCGGCACCCTGAAGGACCAAGCCGAATTCTTCACCAAGGCGCTGGGCAGCGGCGGCCACGCGCCGTGGATGACACAAAACGAAGTGCGCGATCTGCAGGACCTGCCCCGCTCCACTGACAAGGGCGCCGACGAGCTGCGGGCGCCCGCCAACCAAGGAAAAAAAGCCAATGAGCCTGCTGCAACTGCCTAAAATCAACGCCGCGCACGGTCTGAGCGCCATCCAGTTTGACATGCGCCCTGACGCGCTGGAGCGCTGGGAACCGGGCATCCGTGCAGCGGCCGACGACGACGGCCCCACCATTTCCATCTACGACCGCATCGGCGAGTCGTATGACGGCGAGGGCGTGACCACCAAGCGTATTTCCGCCGCACTGCGCAACATCGGCGCGCGCGACGTGACGGTCAACGTCAATTCGCCCGGCGGCGACTTCTTCCAAGGCGTGGCCATCTACAACCTGCTGCGCGAGCACAAGGCCAAGGTCACCGTCAAGGTGATGGGCATCGCCGCCTCGGCGGCGTCCGTGATTGCCATGGCCGGCGACGAGATCCTGATGGGGGACGGCGCCTTCTTGATGATCCACAACGCCTGGGCAATGGCGATCGGCAATCGCCACGACATGATTAAAGCGTCCGAGCAGCTGGCGCCCTTCGATGCGGCCATGGCCTCGGTCTACGCCGCCCGGTCAGGGCTGGGTGCGGCGGAAGCAGCCGCCATGATGGACAAAGAAAGCTGGATTGGTGCGGCTCAGGCCGTCGAACAAGGCTTTGCCAGCGGCATTCTGGAGCGCGAGCAGTTGGGCCACGACCCCGAGGCCAGTGCCGACACGAAATATCTTGCGATGGTGGAAGCGGCCATGGCTCGGGCGGGACATTCACGCTCGGTGCGCCGCGAAGCCATCAAGTCCCTGTTTTCTGGCATGCCGGGCGCTGCTGGAAAAATCGCCACGCCGAGCGCTGGCACTAAAGAAGTAGCAGCGTCACTGCAAACCCTGATCAACAATCTGAAAGGCAAGAAATGAAAAAAGTAATGATGACCGGCATCGCCACGGCGATGATCGCAAGCGCCATGGCGGCACACGCCGGCCAGGCCAACCAACCCATCCCGCGCGGCATTGTGGCTGTTCGCGCCGACGGTGACGTAAATGTCCTGATCACCGATCTTAACAAGGCATTTCACGCGTTCAAGGAAGAGCACACCAAGCAACTGGAAGACGTCAAGAAGGGCAACGCTGATGCCCTGCAGGCGCTGAAAGTCGAAAACATCAACGCAGAAATTGCCAAGCTGCAGGCATCGGTCGATGCGGCCAACGAGCGCATGGTTGCCGCCGCCATGAATGGCGGCGGCAACCAGTTGAAGGACAAAGAATATACCGACGCTTTCAGCGCACACTTCAAGAAGGGCGAAGTGCAGGCCTCGCTGAACAAGGGCACTGCCAGCGAAGGCGGCTACCTGGCGCCGGTAGAGTGGGACCGTACCATCACCGACCGCCTGCTGGTGGTCTCTCCGATGCGCGCCCTGTGCTTCATCCAGTCCATCAGCACCAATGGTTTCAGCAAGCTGTTCAACAATCGCGGCACCAGTTCCGGCTGGGTCGGCGAAACGGCGGCACGTCCCGAAACCAATGGCCCGACGCTGGGCAGCCTGGCCTACAACACCGGCGAGCTGTATGCAAACCCGGCCGCCACGCAGCAGATGCTGGACGACTCCGCGGTGAACCTGGAAGCCTGGCTGGCGTCGGAAGTCGAAACCGAGTTTTCGATTCAGGAAGGCGTTGCCTTCCTGACCGGCAATGGCGTCAACAAACCGAACGGCCTGCTGACCTACATCACCGGCGGCGCCAACGCGGCGGCCCATCCCTGGGGCGATATCAAGACCGTCAAGAGCGGCGCGGCGGCGACGCTGACCGCTGACGGCCTGATCGACCTGGTGTATGCCCTGCCGGGCGAGTATACGGCCAATGCACGTGCGGCGATGAACCGCAACACGCAGGCGGCCGTCCGCAAACTGAAAGACGGTCAGGGGAATTACCTGTGGCAGCCATCCTTCGAAGCGGGCGCCCCTGCGACGGTGTTGGGTTACGGCATTGCCGAGATGGCGGGCATGCCTGACGTTGCCGCCAACTCCAAACCGATCGTGTTTGGCGACTTCAAGCGCGGCTACATGATCGTCGACCGCGCCGGCGTACGCGTGCTGCGCGATCCGTTCACCAACAAGCCGTACGTGCACTTCTACACCACCAAGCGCGTCGGTGGCGGCCTGATGAACCCCGACGTGCTCAAGGCCTTGACGGTCGCAGCCTAAACCACCAGCACCGGGCCTGCCTGGCCCGGTGCGACCCTTGAAAGGAATTACCATGATTTTCAGCAAAGAGTTCCGCGGCGTGCGCGACGGCGAAATCTACCCCGAAACGTTCCAGCCGGGCGACGAGTGCCCACCCGAACTGGTCGACGCGGCGCGGAGCCTGGAAGTGCTCGAAGTACCTGAAGCGGTCGAGTCGAAGAAAAAGGACAAGTAATCCATGTTCCTGACACCTGAACTGGCCAAGGGCTACCAGCGCATCGTCGGCAACGATGAGGACGACGTGATCGCCCTGATCCTGTCGGGCGCCGAAAAGGCGGCGCTGGCCTACCTGAACCGTCAAGTGTTCGCCGACGCGACAACGATGGCGGCAGCTGTCGAGGCCGGTACCGCCGGCGCGTTCCCTATGGTGATCGAGGACGATATCAAAGTCGCCATCTTGAAACTGTTCGGCGACATGTACGAGAACCGCGAGGACAGCGTGCTGGCCGTGTCCGTGGCGGAGCTGCCGTTGAGCTCGCGCGAGCTGCTGCGCCCGCATCGTGTCGGGAATGGTGTGTGATGCGGGCCGGCCAGCTGGATCGCCGGATCACCATCGATCGGCCAACCTCGGCTGATGCCGGTGACGGCTACGGCCCGCAGCCTGGCGGCTGGGTGCCGTTCGCCGCGCGCGTGCCGGCCCAGGTGCAGGACGCCTTGCCCAGCAAGTCGGAAACAGTGCAGGACGGCCTTGCCGTGGCCACGCGCCCGGCGCGCCTGCGCATACGTTATCTGCGCGGTATCACCTCGGACATGCGCATCACGCTGCATGGCGATACCGACGAGGTTTTCCAGATCGTTGGTGGCCCGGCCCAGATCGGCCGTCGGGAATGGCTGGAAATGACCATCGAGCAATATTCAACCCAGGGGCAGTAATGGCAGATGACCGCAACATCACCGGCGGGAAGGCTCTTGACGACTTCCTTAAATCCTTGCCTGCCAAGATCGAGCGCAACATCATGCGCTCGGCGCTGCGCCAGGGCGCCAATGTATTCAAGGCCGAGGTGCGCGAAAACATTCCCGTCGACAGCGGCGAGCTGCGCCGCAGCGTGCGCGTGGTCACCAAGGCAAAGGGCGGCCGGGTTACGGCATCCGTGCGCGTGGGCAACAAGCGCGCCTGGTATGGCCACATGGTGGAGTTCGGCACCACGCCGCACAAGATCGTGCCGAAAAAGAAGGGCGCCCTGGTCATTGGACAGACCCGCGCCATGGTGGTCGATCACCCGGGCGCCAAGCCACATCCGTTCATCCGGCCGGCGTTTGACACCAAGCCGGCCGCCGCAATTGCTGCCGTGGGCGCGCAGATCCGCAAGCGCCTGACCGCCGAGGGCATCAATGTGCCAGCGGCTGAAACCGATTAGGACCACCATGAAAATCAAGATGCTGAAAACCATGCCGGGCTCGATCGACGGCGTGACCGTGATTGAGCTGCAGGCCGGTACCGAATACACCATGACCGACGCCGCGCGCGGCGTGCGCCGTGCTGCTGCCTACATCCGCCGCAGCGAGGCCGTCGAAGTCATCGACGCCGCCACCGGCGGCGACCCAGTAGCGGCCGCGCCAGTGCGCAAGGCACGCGCCAAGAAATGAGCGCCATCAAAGTGATCCGCGCGCTGCTGGTCGCGCATGCGCCGGTGCTGGCCCTGGTGCCGGCGGCGCGCATCGTAGCCGGTACCGTGCCGCAGGGCACGTCGCTGCCTGCCATCGGCCTGACCGAAATCAGCCGGGTCGAGCTACCGACCGTGTCGCTGGGCCAGCGCTCCGTCCAGGTTACCGCGCGCGTACAGGTCACGGTGCACGCCGGCACCTATCCGGATCAAAAAGCCGTGCTGCAGGCGGCCAGGCTGGGCGCGGGCGCGCATACCGGCAATGTCGCCGGCATTGCCGTACGTAGTGTGATGCGCGACGTGGTCGGCCCCGATATGACCGGCGACGATGCTGGCGTCTATCAGCAGTCGCGCGACTTCAAAGTGGTTTTCGTCGAAGCAAATTAGTACTTCCCCGGTTTTATCAGCCCGCCCGCACCGCAATTTTGCGTGCGGGCTTTTTTATTGAAAGGTATCAAAATGGCATTCGAAAATGATTTCGAGACAGTCGCCGGCACCAAGCTGTATGTGTGCGCGACCCGCCCGGCCGACAACACGGTAGCGGCCTTCGCGGCGCTCACCTGGGTCGAGGTAGGCGACATTACCAACGTCGGCGGCGTGAAGGGACGCGAATACAACACTTCCACGCTGGCGACCGTCAGCAACGCCCACGACCGCGAAAAGAAGGGGTCCTACAAGTTGCCGAACGCTGAAATGGAATGCGCCTGGGTCGAAGACGACGCTGGCCAGATCATCATCGAAGCGGCGGCTAACAACTACACAATCCCCGCCTTCAAGCTGGAAAAGCAGGGCGGCGGCGTGCGCTACTTCACCGCGCAGGTGTCCAAGTTCATTGAAAACATGGGTACCAGCAACGATACCGTCAAGGGCGCTTTCACCCTGCTGCGCCAGAGCGACACCCTCACCGCGTAACAGCGGCAACCCTTACGGCCTCGGCCACCCCTGCACCGACCTGGTCCGCTTCGCCCTTCGAGGGGCGGCCGGGCCGAGCACGGGCATTTATTCCCTCGAAGAAAGGCTTTACCATGTCCAATATCAAAAAATTCGCAGTCACCGAAACCAGCACCTTGCACCTGAAGGACGCCAATGACGACCTGATGTACGCCGATGGCGCAGACGGCAATCCCGACAAGAACAAACCCATGTGCATCAAGCTGTACGGCCCCGGCTCCAAGCAGTACGCCAAGGTACAGGCCGCCAGCAACAACAAGCTGTTCACCCGCCTGAAGAAAAAAGGCAAGGAAGACCAGTCGGCGGAAGACCAGGCGCAAGAAGGTGCCGACAAGCTGGCAGCCCTCACGCATTCGTTCGAGAACATCAGCTACGATGACCTCGCTGGCGAAGCGCTGCACAAGGCCGTGTACCTGGACGAAACCATCGGCTTCATCACTGCACAGGTCAACGCCCATCTGAATGACTGGGCAAATTTTACGAAAACCTCGGCGAAGAACTAAGCCTGTTCGTGCGGCACAGCGCCTGGCTTGGCGCCGTGCCCGAGGCAAAGGAGGGCGCGCGGACCGACAGCGCCGAGCTGTCTCGCCGCGAACGGATCGAGCGGGACGGTGGCGAAATTGAAACGCCGCCGTTCGATCAAGGCGATTACCTGATTGGCTACCTCTACGAGGTGGGGCCTACCGTGGCGGCCGGCATGGGTGCTGGTCCGGTGACATTTACCGAGATTGCCGCATGGCATGCGGCCCGCGGCTTCGAACTGGAACCATGGGAGGCGCGCCTGCTACGGCGCTTGTCCATCGACTACCTGGCCGAGTCGCACCGCGCTACCAAGAGGGATTGCCCTCCACCGTGGGGTGGATCTGTCGCCATTCGCGTCAGCGCCGACCGCGCGTCAGCACGTGCCCTTGAGATGTTTCTTGCATAAGACCGTCCACGTGGCGGTCTTTTTTCGTCTGCCGCCCATGAGGTGGCTTTTTTATTGGATACGCGATGATCGTCGGTGATCTTGAAATTCGCCTGAGGGCAGATATCGCCCGGCTGCAGGCCGATATGACGCAGGCGCGCCGTACTGTCACGGAAACCCAGGACAGGATCAACTCGGCCGCCAATGCCATGAAGATGGCGCTGGCCGGCATCGGTATCGGCGCCGGCCTGGCCGAAATCATCAAGATGGCTGATGAATACGCCAAATTCACGGCGCAGCTGCGCCTGGCGTCGACGTCGGTCGCCGACTATGCCGCGTCCTATGAAGCTGTCAAACGCATTGCGAAGACCTCGCAGCAGGACATGGCCAGCACGGGGGTACTGTATGCGCGAATTGCCAACGGCACGCGTGAACTCGGCACCACGCAAAAGCAGGTGGCTGCCATCACCGAGACCGTCAACCTGGCGCTGCGCGTCAGCGGTGCCACGGCGACCGAGTCGGCATCGGCCCAGCTGCAGCTGTCGCAGGCATTCGCATCGGGCACGCTGCGTGGCGAGGAATTCAACGCTGTGAACGAGGCGGCGCCGCGCCTGATGAAGGCACTGGCCGACGGCATGGGCTTGCCAGTGGGCGCGCTCAAGGCCATGGCTGGCGAGGGACAGATCACTTCCAACATCATGGCCACGGTGCTGCCGAAGGCGCTGGAGTCGTTGCGCGAGGAAAGCAAGAATATCCAGACGATCTCTGGTGCCTTTACTGTTCTAAAAAATGAAATGCTGGAGTTTTTCGGCATGCAGGCGCAGGCAAACGGTACTGTGGCCATTATCACCGCATCCATTGGGTATCTGGCTGAGCATCTTGACGCTTTGGTAACGGTCCTCAAGACGGCCATGGCCTACCAGATCGGTACCTGGATGGCGAATTGGACGAAGACCACATATACCCAGGTTACGGCGTCAATGGCGTTGCGCGCCGCCACTATAGCCCAAGCCGAGGCGGACGTAATCCGCACAGCGACGGAAGTCGCGCAGGCGGAAGCGGCTATTGCAGGCCTTGCTGTGACTCATGAATCAACTTTGGTCAGTCTGCGAGCTGCAAATGCCACAAGGGCATCCGCACAAGCGGCCATCGCCGCAGCCACGGCGGCAGGTGCACAAAGCTATGCATTAATGGTGCTACGCACCTCCACGGCTGAACTCGCAGTGGCGGAAACCCTGCGGGCAGCGTACCTCGTCGAATCGGCGGCACTCGATAAGGCAAAGGTTGCGGCTCTGGCGCAACTCGCTGCCGCAACTGCCGCGCAGACCTTAGCCCAAAATAGCCTTAACGCCGCTACCGCCGGGGGTATAACCGCCGCTGGAATGGCCTCGAAAGCAATCGCCTTTCTAGGCGGTCCTATTGGCGCCATCATTCTCATCATTGGTGCCCTGACGCTGGCGTGGCAGCTGTTCGGAAAGAAGGCGAAAGAGGCGAATGCCGAGGCGGTGGAATCCTTGGAGGAGGCCACCATCCGCATCAATAAGCTGCTCGACAAGCAAATTGAGAAACACGAAGCGATCTTAGCCCTACGGGACAAAGGAGTTAAGAAGGAAGAAGCCGAGAAACATGCGGATGTATACGCGCAATTGGCAGCTTTAGAGCGCCGTCGTGCGGCGTATGAACAAGGGACAAGGGGGACGTCTGCGAGCGTGGCATTGGACCTGATGCGAGAAATTGATAAGGAAATCGCTGTAGTACAAGCGAAAATCGCAAAAGCGCGCGAGACTGGCGCGGCCGCCGAGAAATTGATGGGGCAAGAGGCCTATAACGAGTGGAAGAAGACCTACGCCACCCGCGAAGAGCAGCGCGCCGCCGAGATCGCCGACCTGAAATCGCGCAATTTGAATGCGGAACAGTACGCCGACATCCTGGGCCGCATTAATTTGAAGTACGCCGACAAGGGCGCGGCGGCGGGCCTGAAAAAAGAAGAGCAGGCCTATGTCACGCTGATCGCCAGCATCCGCGAAAAAATCGAGGCTGGGCGCCTGGAGAATGCCACCGACGTCGATGCGACCGAGAGCCAGAAGCTGCGCATCAAGCTGGAATCGGAGATCAAGGCAGGTAAGCTGAAACTGGCTGATGCACACCTCATTGCGGCCCGTGCAGCGCTGGACGAGCTGGATGCTGTCGAAAAGATCGCCAAGGCCCGGGCCACGGAAAAGGACGTGTCCGCGCGCATTCAGGAAAGCACGTTGGCACGCCAAGACTCCGCGGCGGCGCTGGCGGTGGAATATCTGATGATGGGCAAGTCCAGCGATGCACGTGAATTGGCCATGGTGGCAGTGCGCGAGCAGACAGCGTTGGAAAGATTCCTGCTTCAGGAAAAACTGGCCGGCAAGGCGGTCACCGAGGATCAGATCAAGCGCCTGACGGAAGAGGCTGCCGCGCGCGTGCGCGTCGAGCAAGCCACGCTGGCGCAGACCAAGGCGCTGGGCTATGCCGCCCAACTGGCAGACGAGAACCGTCGCTTCGTCGCTGAATCGCAATTCGACGAGAAATCGCGCGCTGCCGCGCTGCTGAAAATCGACGCCGCCATGTGGCAGGAGCGTATTGCCCTGGCCGGCGCCGGGACGGAAGCGCAGAAGCGCCTGCAGGAGGAATATTCGACCTGGTACAGCAACCAGCTGGCCAAGCCCGAGATCGAAGGCAACCGCAAGATGTGGGAATCGATCGATACGACGGCGCACGATACGTTCGTCTCTATTTTCGATTCGGGCAAGTCGACGTTCGACCGCCTGCGCGATACCCTGAAAAATGGCTTGCTGGACCTGCTGTACCAGATGACGATCAAGAAATGGATCCTGAATATTGGTGCGGCGGTATCCGGGGGAGGGGCGGCCGGCTTGGCCTCGGCCGATGGCCTGGGCCTGACTGGCGGCGCGGCGGGTGGTGGCCTGGGTGGCATCGCGAGCTTGGCCCAGAGCGCCAAAACGGCCTACACCATTGCCACGCAGGGATTCTCCGGTGTGGCTGCCGGCATCGGTGGCAGCATTGCCACTCTTGGTAATCTCTTCGGCTCCTCCGCCGTATCCGCTTTCGGCGCCGGTATGGGGATGACGGGAGCGCAGGCTGCCGCGGCTTCCGCAGCCTATGGCTCGGCAGGTATGGCCGGCACCGGAACGGCGCTGACTTCTGGCGCCCTCGCTGGAGCGGCAGTTACGGCTGCCGCCGGTATTGCTGCCGGCGTGCTGGGCGGAAAACTGATCTCTGGCCAGTACGGCAGCAACTCTACGGTGAATGTCGGTACCGGCATCGGCGCCGTCGCTGGGGCATTCATGGGCGGCCCTATCGGCGCGGCCATCGGCGGCGCCCTGGGCGGCGTGATCGGCGGTATCGGCAATCGTGTGTTCGGCATGGGTGAAAAGAAATACGGGGAGACTGGCATTACCGGCGCGCTGTCCGGTACCGGGTTCAGTGGCACCGAATATGCCAAATGGACGCAAAAGGGCGGCTGGCTGCGCAGCGACAAGAAGGATACCGACCGCAAAGCCGTCGACGCCACGACGTCCAATGCGTTTGTGGAAACATACGCCGCAATCCGCAATGTCTCGGCCACCTTGGCCAATACGCTGGGCATCGACACGTCCAGCCTGGCCACGCGTGCCCAGGCGCTCAACATCAATCTGACCGGCCTCACCACGGAAGCTGACAGGCTGGGCGCCGTGACCAAGTTCTTCGAAGGCGTCGGCAATGCCATCGCCGTCGAGCTGCTGCCGAATGTCGGCCAGTTCAAGCAGGGCAACGAGGAGTTGAGCGTTACCCTGCAGCGCGTTGCGGGAAATTACGCCGGCGTCGACGCGGCCCTGCAGCTGATCGGCCGCACGTCGCAGGATGCCTTCGGCGCGGTGGGCGTGGCCACCATTGGCGCACGCGAGAACCTGATCAAGCTGGCTGGCAGCCTGGACTCGCTCACCAGCGGGACCAGTTTCTTTGCCGAAAACTTCCTGACGGAAGCCGAGCAGATGGCGCCCGTGCTGTCGACCGTGGCCGATACGCTGGGCAAGTTGGGCATGTCTGGCGTCAAATCGGTGGAGCAGTACAAGGAGGTGGTGCTGGGACTTGACTTGGCCAGCACGGGCGGCCAAGAGATGTACATCAAGCTGCTGGCTCTGGCGCCGGCCTTCAAGGCGGCCGCCGACTACGGCAACCAGCTGGCCGCAGCGACCGGCAATTATGCCGCTGTGGTCAAGACTGCCAGCGAGATTGCCAGCGAGCGCATGGATCTGCAAAAGCAACTGAACGAACTGACGAAAAGCGAAACGGAACTGCTGGCCATCCAGCGTTCCAGCATCGCCGCCGTCAATCGTGCGCTGTTCGACCAGGTGCAGGCGGCTAAGGCTGTGGTGACGGCCAAGGACGTGCTGGCCAAGGCTTACGACAGAGAGGCAGCAGCGGCCCAGACGGCGCTGGATAAATCGAAGTCGTGGGTGGCCACGCTCAACGGCCTGAACGCCAGCATGGCCCTGGGCAGCCAGTCTACCCTGACGCCGGAGCAGAAATACGCCGAGGCGCGCGCCCAGTTCGAGAAGACCCTGGCGGCGGCGAATGCCGGCGACACCACGGCGCAGTCCGGTCTGTCTGCTGCAGAGCAGGCATTCCTGACGGCTTCCCAAGTGGTCAACGCCTCGGACGCTCGCTACGCGGCAGATTACGCCCGCGTGGTGGCGGCCAACAACGAGGCGTTGAAATGGGCCTCCGCCCAGGTCGACGTGCAGCAGGCCAGCCTGGACGCCCTCAAGGCCCAGGTGTCGGGCCTGATCACCATCAACGACAGCGTGCTGACGGTGGCGCAAGCCATCGTCAACCTGCGTGCGGCGATGGGCACGGCCGCGGGGCTGGGTGTGGAATTTACCAGTGCGCCAGCCGTCGATGCGCCAGTCGCCTTTTCTAACGCCCCGGCACCCGTAGTTTTTGACGCGATGCGGTATTCGGCTGGCTCGAATGTTGGCTCCGACGCATTGGTCGCTGAAATCCGCGCCTTGAACGCCAGGCTGGATGCCCAGACAGTCGAGATCAAGGGCTTGCGCGCCGATCAGGCCAAGCAAACCGGCGCCACCATTCAGGCCACCGTCGAATCGAACGCCAAAGCGGCTAAAACGGTCGTGGCAGGTGTCGACAAATCCGCCAAGGCATCCGCCTGGGCGAAACAAGTGGAGTATTCCGCATGACCGATGTGCAATATTTAGCGTGGCTGCAAAGCTCCTCGGCCACTCGCATGGTGCTGATCGAGGTACAGGTCAATGTGGCGGGCGTTGAAGTGACGCGTTTTATCTCATCCTGGCCGTACATTACCGGCCCGGCCGACCTCCCGCCCAACGTCGAGTACTTGCCGCTGGCTACCGGCGGGCTGGCATTCACCGAACAGGTTAGCCTGACAGGTGAAGCTGGCCTGTCGGGCGGCGATATTGAACTCGATAACGCCGATGGTGCGCTCGATGGCTGGCTCTCCGACGTATGGCGTAACCGACCCATCAAGGCCTGGGCCGGTGATCCAGAATGGCCGCGCAGCGACTTTCGCCTGATCTTTGACGGCATAGTTGCCGATATCGGCAGCTCCGCGCGCGAATCGATCAACCTGTCGTTGCGCGACAAGCTGCAGCGCCTGGACACGCCTATCGCCGAGGCGAAGCTGGGCGGCACCACGCCAAACAAGGACGCGACCTTGCCGATCCCGTTTGGCGAATGCCACAACGTGACGCCATTGCTGACTAACCCAGCCACGCTGGAATATGGATTCCTGGGTGCCGTGGAGTCGAGCTTCGAAGTGCGCACGAACGGCAAGCCGATTGCCGTGGCCTTGAATGACCAGGTGGGGCGCTTCAACCTGACCACCGACCCGTTTTCCACCACGATCACAGTCAGCGTGCAGGGCGACAACGGCGGCGGATATGCGCCGCGCATCGCCCCGCTGGTGCAGCGTATCGCCACCGCCTACGGCAAGGCATCGGATCGCTTCACTCTGGCCGACCTCGACCTGGTCAACTTGGCTGCCTTCGATGCTGCGCACCCGCAACTGGTGGGCCTGTACGTTGCGGACCGGACGAACCAGGCGCAGGCTATCCAGCAGCTGGCGGCAAGCGTGGGCGCCCAGGCGATCATGTCGCGCACCGGCCAGCTGCGCCTGGTGCAGATCGCGCTGCCGGCCGCCGGCATGCCAGTGGAGATTGGCCCGGAACACATGCGGCTCGATTCCCTGCGTCCGGTGCAGCGCCTGCCGGTGGTGGCTGCCGTCAAGATCGGCTTCGACAAGAACTGGACGGTGCAAACGAACCTGACCACCAGCATTCCACCGGCGCATGCCGACCTGTATGCGACGGAGTGGCTGACGGAAACGGCGGTCGATGAGGCGGTGCGTGCGCGCTACCGTCTGACGGACGACCCGCCGCAGATCGACACCTGCCTCAAGACCAACGAAGACGCACAAGCGGAAGCTGCGCGGCGCCTGGCCTTGAACAAGGTGCAGCGCACGATTTACGAATTTGATGGGGAGTCTGAAATGATGATGCTGGAACTGGGGCAGCCCGTGATGCTGCGCGATGATCGTTTCGGCTTGCAGGGAGGCGTGTCTGGTGTGGTGGTGTTGCTGTCACCCCAGTGGCTGACCGGGCGCGTGACGGTGGGAGTGCTGGTATGACTGCCATCGGCGGTGCCCGTGACAAGCTGCTGCAGGCTACGGCCGAGCGTTTCAGCACGACGGCTGACGGCAAGGCGATCCTGCTGGCTGGCAGCACGCCTGTGTTTCGTGTGAACAGCGCCGGTGCTGGCGCACCTGGATCGATTGCCATCACCGCCAAACCGGTGAACTTGGTGGGCGACATCGTATTTTCGGTATCCGCAGGCACGCAGATCACCGTCAACGGCAACGTGGCCACGGTCGATTTTGCCACCATGACCACTGATACCGCCCTGGTGCAGGCGCGCATCCGCGAATTCGGTGTCGACTATGTTGGCAACTACATGATCAGCAAGGTCTTCGACGGCGTCGCCGGCGAGACCGGCCTGGCCGGCTTGAACACGGGCCAGGCCTTCGCCTACAAGCGCGCGGCTGTGGCGCCAGTTGATTCGCCAGGTGATGTGATCTATACCTTTGCCACGGCCAGTATCACGACGCCGGCCGGCAACGATCTGGCCAACGGCTGGTCGAAAAATATCCCGGCCGGCACGGCGCCGCTGTTTGTGCGCGTGGCTGCCGCCAGTTCGCGCAATGCCACGGACAATATTGCCGCCAATGAGTGGGCAGGAGCGGTGCAGCTGGCCAAAGATGGCGCTGCCGGTGCCAATGGCAGCAACGGCGCAAACGGGGTGGATGGGTTGAATGTGGCGCCCGTGCGCATCTACCAGCGCGGCGCCACGAATATTGCGCCGGCGCTGCCGAGCGCGGCATGCACGTTCACCTTTGCCACGGGCGCGCTGACGGGCCTGAATAATGGCTGGTCGACGCAGGTGCCGACGGCCGGCGGTGCCTACCTGTTCACATCGGGCGCCACGGCCGCTTCGCGCACCGCGACCGACGACATCGCGCCAGGCGAATGGGCCGCCGCTGCGCGCCTGGCTGCCGACGGCGCAGCTGGCCAGCGCGGCACCGTTACCGTGACAGCGCCAGGCTATTCCGCCTGGTCGGATGCTTCGGCCGAGTATGAGCTGGGCCACGCCGGCTACGGCGCGCCGATCAACCGCGACACCGTCACGCTGTACGACGCGACGCATGCAGTGACGAAGTATTTCGAGAACGGCGCCTGGCTGGTGCTGGGCACGGTGCTGAACGGCAATTTGCTGGTGAACGGCTCGATAGCTTCCGCAGCACTGGCGGCAGATACCCTTTCGGCGATTCGAGCAGACCTGGGCCAAGTGACGGCTGGTGACTTGTACGGGACTACGCTGCATGGCGGCTCTGGCTACCCCACAAACGTGGCTGACTGGCCCACAAATGGCGGCACTGGCTTCCACCTGAGCGCCGCCGGACTGCTTCTGGGAAACGCTAGGACGGCAGGAGGATACGCTGCTATCTTTGCCGACGGCACGGTAGCCATGCCAGGATTTAAAGTGAACGGCCTGGTGGCTACTTTTTCTGGCGTGCTATCTGCCGTTACCGGTTCCTTCCAGCTTATCCGCAGCCCTGGACGTATCGCTACAGGAACTGGTGCCGGGTATGACCTCACAAGTTCAGGTTTCTCATTTTTCAATTCTGCCAATACGTTGAAGCTGAAAATGGGTGAACCATGACGACGGCGCTGCAGCTTTTCAACGATGACGGCACCAAGAACTGGGATTCCCGGACCGTTGCCGGCGGCATCATTGCTGACGTCCGTCAATATGCCAGCACCGAGACTGCAGAGTTGACCTATCCCATTTTTGCTGGTCGCTCGGTCGAGATCGTGCCGTTGTTACTGTGGGTCGAAGCGGGCACGATGGGCGTCGTGGCAGATACTGCACTGGGCTATCCACGCATCAGGGTATCCGTTGCCAGCACGACCAGGCGGTTTGCCGTGGAGGTGTATTAATGTCTACCTTTGTTCAAATCGTCAATGACAGCGATGAGCTGGTGATCTCTGATCGCGGCATCACCTACGGCTACATCGGGCGCGCGCAGCTGTCCGGGGTGGCGCAGGCCGGGGGCGGCACTATCACGAAAACGCCAGGGCAGAGCGTCTATACCATCGATTGGGCTGGCGACATTGTCGTCGCCCTGCCGGTCAAGGCCAACGGCACCACGGCGCTGCGCAATATCAGCAAATCCGGCAATACCTGGACCATCAACGTGCATAAGGGAAATGGTGCTTTCGATGCCAATGGCTTCGATATCCAGGAGGCGACCGAGGTGTATGTGTTCGGCGCGCCGGTGCTGGTGCCCGGTTTCACCGCAGCCCTGTATAGCGACGACACCAGTGTTTGTGCCGATCTTACCCGTCAGCCGCTGACATACCGTGCGCGCATCAGTATTGCGGCGGGATCATTGTCCTGGGGCATGCCTGCTGGCGTAACGATCCCGGCCATCGTTGGAACACCGATGGACTACAACGTGACGTCCGTACGGGACGGCGCTTTTTACATCATCAGGAACCAAGGACGCGGCTGGCAGCTTGTGGCCGGCACTGTACAACGCAATATTTTCCAGAACCGCTGGCGGCGCGAAGACGGCGGCGCGAGCGCGGTCGACACCATCCGACAAATCTCCGCCATTCTCATCGATGCAAGCGGCCTTGCCTGAAAGCAACCATGCCCATTCTCAAATCCATTACCTTGCCCAACCATGCTGTTGGTGAATTCCACGTGGCCCGGCGCCTGGAGGTCGATTTTGTCAAATCGATTGCCATGTTATCGGTCTTAAGCTATCCGAACGAGGCAGCATATCTAGCCGGCGCTGGGCCGATTTATACCACTCCTGTCCTGGTGCCGGCGACGGCATGTGCCGCCCCGTTGTTGGCCTCGGCAGAGGTTTGGCTTACAGGTGCTACGGATAGCATCTTTGCGGGCGGCGTGATCACGACGGACCAGGCTCAAGGCCTGGAGGCGATGAAATTGCGCCAATGGGACCAGATCAAGGTGGCGCGCGACGCAGCACTCGCTGGCGGCATTGCGTTCGACGGCAGTATTTTTGACAGCGATCCGGTTTCGATCTCGCGCATCACCGGCGCTGCCATGCTGGCCATGATGGCGGTCTCTGCCGCCACACCGTACAAGGTGACATGGGTATTGGCCGATAACACGTCACGCGATCTGGATGCCGCCGAAACGATGGCCCTGGGCGCGGCGGCCGGCGCGCACGTGCAAGCCGTCATCGATCAGGGGCAGGCGTTGCGCCGAGATCTGGATGCCGCCACCACGATAGGGCAGGTAGCAGCTGTGACATGGCCGGTACCAGTTTTGCAGGAGTTTTGATGACCAATCTGCGCATCATCTACGACAACGCCGGCGACCGCGCCGTGTTGACCGCCGCGAGCCAAACCGGAGAGCTGGGCCCGGCCAACCTGCAGGTTGACCGCAAATCGGCCGTGTTGCGAGCCGCCGGTGTCACCCAGACCATTATGGCCACATGGCCCATTCAGGAGGCGATTGCCTGTGTGGCGCTGATCAATACGAACATGACCAGCAGCGCGCGCGTGCGCGTGCGCGGCTATGCACGGATCGGTGACGCTGTGCCTGTGCTCGATACTGGCGAGGTATTTCCCTGCCCGCCGGTTCCGCTGGGGCATTTCACGTGGGGCGCGCAGCCACTGGGCTGGAATGCTTACAAATGGGGCTGTGCAAATACCTGGGCGCGCGGCGGCGGCTCCGACGGCGTGGTCTGGTTCCCTGTGGCACGGGTCGCGCAGCTGGCCATCGATATATCTTCGCCATACAGCGACGGCGGCTACTTGGAAATATCACGTCTGGTGGCCGGCAATTACTGGTCCCCGGAATATAACGCTGAATACGGTGCTCAGCTGCAACTGCAGGACACCGGCGAGAATTACCGCACGTCCGCCGGTGACCTGCACGCCGCCCAAGGCGTGGCAAGCGACAAGATCAGCGTCAACCTTGCACACCTAACGCCAGCAGACCGAGCACAGCTGATGCGCATCCTGCGCCAGAACGGCACTCGGCGGAGCCTGTTGTTCAGCCTGTTCCCTGAGCATACCGACGTCTTGCTCGAGCAGGACCACATGGTTTATGGCCGCGTCAGCAATCTTGACGCTGTGGTCACCCCGTATTTCGACACCTATGCAGCACCACTACAAATCGAGGGTATTTAAATGGCAGATTTTTTTAAGGACGGGCAGATCGACTATATCCAACGCCTCAACCAGATGTACACGGCGTTTGCTGCCGGGCCGTATAACGCGCTTCCGCTAACGGGAGGTACGCTGAGTGGGGCACTGTACGGCACACTCGTTTCCGCGAACTCGTTACAGACGCGGGCCCTGGTCGGGGCCGGGTTGCAAACCGGTGGCGGAGGGCAGTGGTATAAAGTAGGGCGATTGATCGGCGTGACGCCCTCCGCAGGCCGCATGGTGGTTGGCGGGGTAAATGGGTACGGCGCCGGAGGGGCAACCGCTGCCAGTGCGGGCGCCACCGTAATTCATTTTCGCGGTGAAAATGATAACGTAATTCGCGGTTTTTTTTACAGCACGACGGCAGGTAACAGTGCAGTATCCGCCGTGATCATAGACAGCCTGAAAGACGTATATTTGCTTCTTGGGGCATTTTTTAATGGTGATGTGCAAGTATATGGTCAGTTTGGATTCACGCCCGACTTCCAGCCGTACGGGGTTGTGGCGCCGGCAGGGCAGGCGATGTTGGCCCAGCAGATCACCGCATTTGGCAGCGTCAAATCATTAACCATTACACCAACAACGATCAGCACGCCATGCGAATTTACGGCGGCGCGGCTTCTCCCTGCTGCCGATAATGCGCATGACATCGGTTCGGCGGCGACGGCATACCGCACCATCTATGCCCGGACCGGCACCATCAACACCTCCGACGCACGCCTGAAATGTGATTTCCGTGACCTGACTGCGGCCGAGATTGCCGCCGCGAAGGATATTGCCAGTGCCATTGGCGCTTACCGATGGCGTGATGCGGTTGACTGTAAGGGTGCCGCCGCGCGGGAGCACGTCGGTCCGACCGTACAGGCCGCCATCGAAATCATGCAGGCCCACGGCCTGGATCCTTTCAACTATGGTTTTATCTGCCACGACATCTGGGAGCAGCAAACCATCGAGCATCCGGCCATCGAGGCCCAACCGGCCATTCCCGCCACCGAGGCGGTGCCGGAGGTGCGCAATTCATTCGGTGACGTCATCACGCCAGGAGTGCTGGCCAGCGCGGGCTTTCCAGCCGTCGAAGCGCGCACGGCTTACACGGAGGTCACGCAGGAGGCTGGCGACCGCTACGCGTTCCGGTATGACGAACTGGCCATGTTTATTGCCGCCGGCCAGGAGGCGCGGCTGGCTTTACTCGAAGCAGCTTAAAAAATCAATGCTCCACCACAAACCCGCTTCGGCGGGTTTTTTCATTTCCACCACTTGAAAGGCATTACATGGCCATCGAAACGACCGCCGCCGGCGGCGCACTGATCAAAATTTTTGGCATCCCGGTTCTGGCCGGCGCTGCCGCAACCTCACTAGGATTCATGTTTATGTGGCCAAAAACTGCCAAGGAAGCGGGCGTGCGCTTCTTCGTCACCATTCTGTTTTCCGCCCTGATGGGGCCGGCCCTGGTCGTGGTCGTGCGCAACTGGATGCCAGGCCTGTTCGACAGCGCGCGCGCCGTCGCCGTGCTGTACGGTAGCGACCCGGCGCTGGGCTTCCTGTTCATCGCCGCGCCGCTGATGGTGGCCGCCGGCTTGCCTGCTTGGTGGGTACTGGGCGCCACGGTGCGCTGGTTCGACAAGCGCAAGGACAAGGACATTGGCGAGATGGCGCGCGATGCGGCCGCCGTCGTCAAGGACGTGCGGGGTGGCATGTGAGCGCCGTCACGCTGGCCCAGCTGCTGGCGATCATGCCGCTGGCTCGCACGCGCGCGGTAGCCTTCTTGGCGCCGCTGAATGCGGCCATGGTGGAATTCGGGATCACGACGCCGGCACGCCAGGCTTCCTTCCTGTCCCAGGTGGGGCACGAGTCCGGCCAGCTGCGCTATGTGCGCGAGCTGGCCAGCGGCCAGGCCTACGAGGGGCGCGTCGACCTGGGCAACACCCAGCGCGGCGACGGCGTGCGCTTCCGTGGGCGAGGCTTTTTGCAGGTGACTGGCCGCGCTAACTACGCTGCCTGTGGCAAGGCGCTGGGGCTGGATCTGCTGGCTCAGCCTGAGCTGCTGGAGCAGACCGTCAACGCCTGCCGTTCGGCCGGTTGGTTTTGGCAGACGCGCGGCCTGAATGCCCTGGCTGACGCTGGCGACCAGGAACGGGTGACGCGCCGCATCAACGGTGGCGTGAACGGCCTAGCCGAGCGCTTGGCCTTGTATCGGGAAGCGCGCAAGGTGCTGGTGTGATCGCGCTGGCCAAGCTGGCGAGCATGGTGCCTGGCTGGCTGTACGGCGCCGTGCTGGTATGCGTGGTGTCCGGCGCCAGCATGCTGCATCAGCGTGCGCAGGGCAACGCCCAGGGGAGGGCGGCCGTGCAGGCGCTGTGGGATGCCGACAAGCAGATCTGTGCGGCGGCGGAAATTAAAGCGGTGGCGCAGCGCGCTGCCAAGAATCTGGTGCAAGCCAGGCAGCAGGCCGCCGCTGCGCTGGCCATCAAGAAAGTCTACGATGATGAAATCAACGATGTCCGCGCTCGCCTTGCTGCTGAGCGCATGCGCAAGCCCGCCTTCTGTGCAAGTGCTGGACCTGCCGCCCCGGCCGGTGCCAGTGGCCCCGAAGGAGGCGCTGCAGCCGATCCCGCCGGCGGGCTACTTCCTGACGCAGTGGCGCGAAATATTCAAGCCTTGATCCTGCAAACGGAGGAAGTTGCCGCGACGGGCCGCGCATGCCAGTCATTCGTGCGTGAAAATGGCATGGCGCCATAGAAGGGATGGCTGATTGTCGCTGCGCTACACGCTCGGCCATAGTTTACTTTACAGCGTTCGATGTTTGGATATACTGTATGCATATACAGTATATTGAGGTGCCACCGTGCTTGTAATAGCAGCAAAATTATATTCCGATCAAGGCGTGCCCTTACCTCGGCATAGGGAAATTACCTTGCGTTGCACGGGCGTAGGTGTATTTACGATGATCGAGAGATTCGAAAAAGACTTTCAGCGCACAGTGCGTGTAGCGCACTTGAGTCCAATTGGCGGCGGGAAAAACCTCATCCTTCCCCAATTGTATGACGCTGCCATTGTGTGGGTGGGGGATGGGCGGTTGCGGGTCCGTGGATTTGAAATCAACCCCATGACCAAGGCTCATGTGGCGATGGCTTGGGGCGCGGAGATTGTGGCAGATCAGCGTCCTGGGCGAGTACTGGTGCCACTTGACGGAGAAACAGAGGTTTCAGTGCTCACCTCTCAAGCGGACCTGGAAAAAGCGGCCGCCGCCCGAACTGGCCCTGCGCAGTGGAAGCGCTGAAATTTGATCGCGTTGAAAAGATCAGGATAGAAAATTTTATGCTTCGGCTTGGAGTGGCAGTGCCAATACGTTATCTGGGCGGCCAAACTCACAAGCTACCAAGAACAGTGCCCATTGCTCTAGAGCCCTGCGGCGTTCAGGTATTTCTTCTCGCACGTCGTAGATGCCTTCCATCCCCTTGAGTGCGTGGTTAAGTGCAATTTCCGAAATCTCTCTCGAGATACCCATGTTTCGCATATGCCCTTTGGCGGTACTGCGCGTGTCATGAGGGGTAAAGCGTTGAATTTCTATATCCCCACGTTCGAACGCTCGTGTGATCGCCGCCCAGAGGGTTGTCCGGCCGACGTGCTGCCCAGCGCGGCTG
Source organism: Janthinobacterium sp. PLB04 (assembly GCF_021165895.1). Lineage (NCBI taxonomy): Bacteria > Pseudomonadati > Pseudomonadota > Betaproteobacteria > Burkholderiales > Oxalobacteraceae > Janthinobacterium > Janthinobacterium sp. PLB04. Next base: position 2,009,119 of record NZ_CP088968.1, read on the forward strand.
GGGCGCCTCGATGGCAACACCCATTCGGAGCCATCAGATAAATCACGAAGGCTGCCAAACCAGTTCAATACTGTTGGCGTGAGCGGAACAAGGAAGCCTGTACGTGTCTTTACAGATTCGTCCGGCACGAACCAGGTTGCACGGTCGAAATCGATATCCGCCCATTTTGCCTTGACGAGTTCGACAGATCGAACGCAGGTCGCCAACATGATGCGGAATGCCAAAGCGTTTTCTGTTCCGATGTCCGCGATTGATGATAATAGTTTCCGTAAATCTTGCTCGGATAGCATCACACGCTTCCTTGGTGCTGGCCGCTTGCCCATCAGCGCGGCGAGTTTGATCGCGGCACATGGATTGCTATGTATCAACTGTTTTCCAATGGCATGATCAAATATTTGTGTCGTCGAGGTCAATATCCTCTTCTGTACAGCCCACGTTTTCTCGGATTTTTCCAGCATGTGGACCACGTGAGCGGGCGTAACATCAGTGACGTTTAAAGTCCCGAGAGTAGGCCCTATATCGTTGGTAAAGTCACTTTTTCGGTAATATATAGTGCCTTCGGCGAAATCGGGCGGCACAAGTCGCTTGACCGTGTAATCTTTGATTAAGGCGTTAACAGTCCAGGCCATCTTCGACTTCATCCGCGCCTCCTTCTTTTGCGCGGCCGGGTCTTGGCCTCCATCAATGGCGCCACGCTTCTCGCGAGCGATCTTCCTGGCAGCAGCCAGCGAGATGTCGGGGTAGTTCCCGATAGTCAGCTCACGGGCCTTGGCGTCGCGCATGTACCGTAAAACCCAGCTTGCGGTACCGGCGCGTGATAGAGTAAATGTTAGCCCGCCGCCGTCGGACTTGGCGATCGGCTCCCCCTTGGCAATCCATCGCTTGATCTGCAAGTCTTCCAGCTGGTTGGTTCCGCGCTTCGCCATTTTTCTCCCGTATCCTGTGGGCTATCCTATCGGTTTTGTAGCTAGCTACAAATCTAGCTACAAATATCACAGGCGCCATTGTGCGTTAACATGAGACACAAGGAAACATTTTTTTGCGTCGCATAGGGGTGAGATGGTCAGGGCTGGCATGCAAGGCTACAACTTGATACCCGAATGAAACTGGCAGGTGGCGAGTTTCATGGGAAAAATCCTTGCTTGAATGGGTATCGATAGGCGCGAATCTTACCGCATGCGTGTCGATGACGTCTTGCGCCGCTTGCCGGGTAGGAGCTTTATTTGCTGGCAGGGAAAAAGAGTACAAATAAAGTATTTATACTTAACCAATCGTGACGCATGAATATTATGTTTTTGTGTATCATTGATCAACCCCTATGTTTGATTTGGCATAAGTGGCTGGCGTGGCAGGATGCGTCTCGCTGATTAACGCGACAAAGGTGTAAAGTTTCTCGCTAAAACGCGATAAAAACTACTAAAATGGCACCGTGTAACAACTGTGTCACACAGCTTTGTTACGGCCAAGTTGGCAACCAGACAGGAAGCAGTTGTAATTAGTTGTAATTGCTATTCCGATTACATGACCACTGTGCCGGGGACGGAGTGTCAATTCCGTCCCTGGCGCCGCCAGACTTGTTATATAAATTGCAGTACTATATCTATGAGACTGTTTTGCGACATCAATAGATGGTACTATTTTGAAATGTTGCAGTTTTAATAGTGAGACTTGCGCGTAGCATTTGCAAAGGAAGAAAATGCGAACTGCATTTGAAGCGTGGGCGCAGCGTGACGGCCACATTGTGCGGCGAAGAGAAGACAAACCGGATGAGTACCTGATTTTCGAGACCCAGCGCCGCTGGGTTATCTGGCAGGCTGCTCTGACGCATGGCAAGACGGCTGCCAAGCCGCGCGTGAGCGCTGCCGAAAAGGCGGCGAAAGCCCAGCGCGCGCTGGAAATGTCTTCCGATGAAGCGACCGTGCGCAACAAGGTGCTCAATGAAGTGCTCGACGCCTTCAGCGGCGCCGATGGCGCGGCCGGCATGGAAGGCATACTGAAAGTGATCCAGGGCCTGAAGCAGAAGCAGAAGGCGCTGGCCGACGACAAGAGCGAAGATTCAACGGCTTGAGGGGACGGCGATGCGTTATCGGCACTACAAGGGCGGCATTTACGAACTGGTGTGCGAAGCCACGCTGGAAGCGGATCTGACGCCGATGATCGTCTATCGCGCCGCCGACGGTTCCATCTGGACCCGGCCGAAGGACGTGTTCTTTCAACTGATCGAAGTCGAAGGCGTCATGGTCCAGCGTTTCGCTCCCATCAACTGATGGCCGCCTGCGTGCGTGCCCGGGATACTCTTCATGCGTAAATTGCTGCCTGCCGTTCTGGTGCTGGGCTTTGCCTGCGCCGCGGCGCACGCCGAAACCATCGGCTCGGTCGACACGGTGTTCAAACTGATCGGTCCTGACCACAAGATCGTCGTCGAAGCGTATGACGACCCGCGCGTCGCCGGCGTCAGCTGTTATCTGTCGCGCGCCAAGACGGGCGGCATCAAGGGCGCCGTCGGCCTGGCCGAAGACAAGGCCGATGCGGCCGTGGCGTGCCGCCAGGTGGGGCCGCTGCAATTCAAGGGCAAGCTGCCACGCCAGGAAGAAGTGTTTACCGAGCGAGCCTCGATCTTCTTCAAGCATGTGCGCGTCGTGCGCATGGTCGACAGCAAGCGCAATGCGCTGGTCTACCTCGTGTATTCCGACCGCCTGATCGACGGCAGTCCGAAAAACAGCGTCACCGCCGTTGCCGTGCCTGGCGACCAGCCGATTCCCGTCCGTTAAGCGAGCTTCCCATGCGCGTGCCATCGTCTGCCGCCCTTGCCGCCAGGACGCTGCTGCTGCTGTTTGGCCTGGGCGGCTGCGCCACCCTGACTGGCAACACCGAGCAGATGGTGCTGGTGCAAACCATCCAGGACAACCGCGAACTGACGGGCGCCGGCTGCATCCTCAGCAACGACGTGGGCAAGTGGTTCGTCACCACGCCCGGGCGCATCACCATCCGCAAGAGCCAGGAACCGTTGAAGGTCGACTGCCGCAAGCACGGTTCGCCCGCCATAGCGACGGACGACCATATCGACCCCAAGCTCAATGGCAGCGTCTGGGGCAATGTCATCCTGACCCTGGGCGTCGGCTATTTCGTCGACCGCAACACGGGCGCCGGCTTTGACTACCCATCCATTTTGACCATCGTCATGCAGGACCCCGCGCGCCTGGCGCCGCCGCCCGCGCCCGTCGCCGCGAAGCCGCAGCCGGCCGCCGTGCCGGAAACGGTGGTGCAGCCGAAGGTGGCGCCGTCGCCCTTGCCCAATCCCGTCGTCTACTGATTCAACTGCACATGAAAAAGCCGCCAGGGTCAGTGACCGTGGCGACTGTCTTCTTGCGTAACGACGCCTGACAAAACCGTAGCGAGCGGGAGCTAGTGGTGGCCGAGAAGCGCAGCTGTACTTTATGTACAGCGAGCATCGCCGGCCGCCAATGGCCCCGCGCAGTAGGTTTGGTCTGGCGTTCTCTTACACGCGGTTGATCAGGAACGTCGTCAGCAGTGGGACTGGACGGCCGGTCGCGCCTTTTGCGCCGCCCGATTTCCATGCCGTGCCGGCGATGTCCAGATGCGCCCAGGTGTACTTCTTGGTGAAGTTTTCCAGGAAGGCCGCTGCCGTCACCGAACCGCCGCCTGGCGTGCCGATGTTGGCCAGGTCGGCGAAGTTGGACTTCAGCTGCTCGTTGTACGCCTCTTCGATCGGCATGCGCCATGCCGTGTCGCTCGACTGTTTGCCCGCTGCCAGCAATTCATTGGCCAGCTGGTCATGCGCCGCATCGCTGCGCGTAAACAGGCCGCTGTTGTGGTGGCCCAGGGCCACGACGCAAGCGCCCGTCAGGGTGGCGATATCGACCACGGCTGCCGGCTTGAAGCGTTCGGCGTAGGTCAGCGCGTCGCACAGCACCAGACGGCCTTCGGCGTCCGTGTTCAGCACTTCGATGGTCAGGCCGTTCATGGAAGTGACGATGTCGCCCGGCTTGGTGGCACGGCCCGACGGCATGTTTTCGCACGCGGCGATGATGCCGATGACGTTCAGCTTCAGGTTCATTTCGCCGATGGCGCGGAAGGTGCCCAGGACGGAGGCGGCGCCGCACATGTCGTACTTCATTTCATCCATGCCAGGACCGGCCTTGATCGAAATGCCGCCCGTGTCGAAGGTGATACCTTTGCCGACCAGGACGACTGGCGCATCCTTGGCCTTGCCGCCCATGTGTTTCAGGACGATGAACTTCGGCGGCTGCTCGCTGCCGTTGGTGACGGACAGGAAGCTGCCCATTTTCAGCGCTTCGAGCTGTTTGCGGTCCAGCACTTCGACTTCGAACTTGTAATCCTTGGCCAGCTGCTTGGCCGTGTTGGCCAGGTAGGTCGGATTGGCGATGTTTGCCGGCAGGTCGCCCAGGTTGCGCGTCAGGTCGGAACCGTTGGCGATGGCGATGGCTTGCGCCAGCGCGCCGCGCGTGGCGGCCGTTGCAGGAGCAGCCAGGACGATCTTGCGCACGCCTGCTGGCGCCGGATCTTTTTTGCTTTTTTGCGAGTCGCAGCGGTATTGGCTGTCATGTGCGGCTTGCACCACGCAACGGATTGCCCAATTTACGTCGCGCTCTTTCACTTCAGCCAGCGGTAATGCGATAATGGCGTCCGCAGCGCCCAGCGAGCCGAAGGCCTTCAGTGCGGCTTGTACGCCGGTCGTGAAGCTTTTTTCGCTGACAGTGTCATCGCTGCCCATGCCTACCAGCAGAACACGTTCGGCGGCGACGCCGTCGACTGCGCGCAGCAGCAAGGTGCTGCCAGGCTTGCCGCTGATGTCGCCGGACTTCAGCGCAGCCGAAATCGCACCCTTGCTGTCCAGCGATTTTGCCGCTGGCGACAGTTTTTTGTTTTCGAATACCGCAACCGCGATGCATCCGCTTTTGGCCGTGCCGAGGGTGCTCTTGGTATCGAATGCTTTTATGCTAAAGTCCATTTGGTTCTCCGTTTTCATTTACTAGTAACGTGTTACTCAACTAACTGATCCGAATTATAAACTCCGAATGATCTTTCAACGCGCCCTTCGACGTGAATTGGCTAGTGCCGCCGGGGCCACCTTCACAGTTTTGTTCAGCATCCTGCTCACCTGGATGCTGATCGGTATTCTCGGCAAGGCGGCGGGCGGCAAGATTGCGTCGTCCGACGTCATGTCGCTGATGGTCTTTTCCGCCCTGATGCAGCTGCCCACCATCATCATCCTCACCGGATTCATTTCGGTGCTGATGGTCGTCACCCGCAGCTACAAGGAGTCGGAGATGGTGGTGTGGTTTGCCTCCGGCCTGAGCCTGTCGCGCTGGATCTGGCCCGTGCTCAGCTTCGGCCTGCCGCTGGTGCTGGCCACCGGCATCCTGAGCCTGTACGCCACGCCGTGGGCGCAAAAGAAAAGCGATGAATATGTGGCGCGCTTTGAAAAGCGCGAAGACCTGCAGAAAGTCACGCCGGGCCAGTTCCGCGAATCGGCCGGCAGCAACCGCATCTTCTTCGTCGAGGGCGTCAGCGGCGAGAAGACGGTGGTGCAAAACGTCTTCGTCAATACCGTCGATGAAAAAGGCAGCGCCGTCGTCGTCGTCGCCAAGGAAGGCGTGATCAATACCGACGCCAAGGGTGAACGCTTCCTGGTGCTCAAGAGCGGCCGCCGCTACCAGGGCGTGCCGACGCAGGCGGACTTCCAGACCATGGAGTTCGAACAGTACATCATGCGCATCGAGAGCAAGCAGCAGGAACTGGGCGCGGAACTGGGCGTGCGCGCCATGAGCACCATGGCGCTCATCGCCGATCCGAATCCGTATACCATGGCCGAATTGCTGTGGCGGGTCAGCGCGCCCCTGATCGGCCTGATGCTGATCCTGCTGGCCATTCCGCTGGGCTTTGTCAATCCGCGTGCCGGCAGTTCGACCAACCTGATCATCGCCCTGCTGATTTTCTTTACGTACAGCAACCTGATCAAGGTCATCGAAGCGAGCGTGAAACAGGGCCGCCTGACCTTTGGCCTGGCCTGGTGGCCGCTGCACCTGCTGGCGGCGCTGGCCGTGGTGGCGCTGTTTGCGTGGCGCCTGAATGTGAACCACCGCTATCATCCGCTGGTCCTGCTGGCGGCTTTCAAGCGCGCGCGCCGCGCCGGCAATACAAGTAAAGCGGCATCGAAATGAAGATTTTACAGCGCTATTTTGCGGTCTCGATATTCCAGGCGGTGCTGTTCGTGCTGCTGGCCTTCCTGGCACTGCAAGCCTTCATCGACCTGACGGGCGAGCTGCCCAAGGTGGGCCGCAACGGCTACACCATCCAGTATGCCTTCCTGTACGTGCTGGTGCTGGTGCCGGGGCACGTGTACGAGGTGATGCCGATCGCGGCGCTGATCGGCACGATCTATACGATGGCGCAGTTTGCCGCCAGTTCCGAATTTACCATCATGCGCGCATCGAGCATGTCGACGGCGATGGCGGCCGGTTTCCTGTTCCGCATCGGTATCGTCTTCGTCGTCATCACCTTCATCTTCGGCGAGTTGATCACGCCGCGCACGGAACCGCTGGCCGAACGCCTCAAGCTGACCTCGCGCGGCGCGGCCGTGTCGAGCGAGTTTCGCTCGGGCCTGTGGACCAAGGACATGGTCAAGAGCGATGGCCTGACGGGCACCGTCACCGGTTCGCGCTTTTTCAATGTCGGCGAAGCGCGTCCGGACGGCCAGCTGAAAAACGTCAAGCTGTATGAATTCGACACCGATATGCGTTTGCGCACCCTGACCGTGGCCAAGGGCGCGACGTATCGGGGCAATAATATCTGGCGCCTGACCGATGTGACGGAAACCTCGTTCTCGAACAGCGCGGCCACGTCGCCCGGCTTCGAGCCGAAGCTGTCGAACTACTATGGACAGGAAACGAGCCTGGTGCATACTGTGCAAAGCGCCAGCAAGGACATGACGTCGGAAGTGACGCCGAAGATCCTGACGGTGTCGGCTTCCGATCCCGAGCGCATGTCGGCCAGCGAACTGGCCGTGTACACGCGCCACCTGGCCGAGAACAAGCAGGAAACCGAGCGTTTCCGCATCGCCTTCTGGAAAAAGCTGATCGATCCGCTGGCCATTTTCGTGTTGATGGCGCTGGCGCTGCCGTTCGCCTACATGCATACGCGCAGCGGCGGCATCAGCCTGAAGATCTTCATCGGCATCATGATCGGCGTGAGCTTCATGCTGGTCAACACCCTGTTCTCGCATCTGGGGCTGCTCAGCACCTGGCCGGCCTTCCTGACGGCGGTGGCGCCGAGCGCGCTGTATCTGCTGCTGGCGCTGGGCGCCCTGTGGTGGGTGGAGCGGCACTGATGGAGACGAACGCGGAACAGGCGCTGATCCTGTTTGCCCATGGCGCGCGCGCCGCATCGTGGGCCGCGCCCTTCGAGCGCCTGCGCGACCTGACCCAGGCGCGCATGCCCGGCACCGGCGTGCACCTGGCTTTCCTTGAACTGATGACGCCACGCCTGCCCGAGCTGGTGCAAAGCCTGCTGGCCAAGCTGCCGGCCGGCGCCATCCTGGACGTCACCGTGGTGCCCGTGTTCCTGGGGCAGGGCGGGCATGTGCTGCGCGACTTGCCGCTATTGCTGGAAGAATTGCGCCAGCGGCATCCGGCACTGCGCCTGAAGGTGGTCGAGGCGGTCGGCGAGAACGCCAGCGTGCTCGCCGCCATCGCCGATTACTGCGTGGCGGCGCCAGGCTCCAGCACTCTCCCTTGAGCGGCATCGACATCGTCTACCTGTGGGTTGACGGCACCGATCCCGCCTGGCGCGCGCGCTGGCAGCACGCGTATGCCGCCTGGGCGCAGGCGCATCCCGGCCAGCTGGCCTTGCACGGCAACGTGGCGGGGCGCTACCGCGACAACGGCGAGCTGCGTTACAACCTGCGCGCGCTCGAGCGCTTCTTCCCCGGCCACGGCCATGTCTACCTGCTGACGGACCGGCAAGTGCCCCACTGGCTGCGCGCCTCACCGCGCCTGACGGTGATCGATCATGCGAGCCTGATGCCCGGCGCCGCCTTGCCCGTGTTCGATTCCGGCCATATCGAATCGTATCTGCACCATATCCCGGGCCTGTCCGAGCGCTTCCTGTATCTGAACGACGACGTATTTTTTGGCGCGCCGTTCGAGCCCGCATTCTGGTTTGGGGAGGAAGGGGACGGGCGTTTGAGCGTTTTCACGGAGAGTGCGCTGCACGAAGACATGCAGTGCTTGCGCGCCGACGTGGCGGCGCCTGTCAATTGCGCCACCTTATCGCGGCAATGGCTGTCGGCGCAGTATGCAGCTTACCAGCATGAACCGCGCCTGTATGCGCACGCGCCGCGGCCCATGCTGAAAAGCGCGCTGCATGCACTGGAAGGGCTGGCGCCGGCCATGTTTGCCGGCGTGCGCGCGACGGTGTTTCGCTCGTGGCAGGTGCCGGCGTTGCTGCCAGACCTGGTGCCGCGCTGGATGGTGCATCAGGGGATTGCGCGGTCGCGCATGCTCGACCCGCTGCATATCGCCAGCGGCGATGTGGCGGCGCCGCAGCAGCTTGAAGAGCTGGCGGCGCGTTTTGGCAGCTTGCCGTTTTTCTGTATCAACGATACCTGCGACGAGGCCGAGGATGACGACCCGCGCCTGCTGCGCGTGGCCGCGACCTTGCAGCGGCTGCTGCCGCTGCCATCTTCATTTGAAGGCGCTTAAGCCGATTTCTTCTTTGGTGCCAGGCTGATGCGGGCGGCGGCAGAACTGTCGGACAGCGAAGCGAGGAACAGCAGCAGATAGGCGCCCAGTTCGAAGACTTCCTCGCCCAGCAGCGCGTAGGCGTCCGGCATGCCATGGAAGACCTTCTTGTCGAAGGGCCAGCCGGCGACCATCAGCAAGCCGCCGATGGCCGTCAGGATGGTGATGCGCATGCTGAAAATCAGGCCGGCATGGGCAAACACCTTGCGGGCACGCGGGGCGAAAAAGATCAGGATGCGTATCAGGATCAGCAATTCCAGCACGCGCAGGGCTTTTTCCAGCTGGGCCCAGACGGGCGCAGTGCCGAACTGGTCGATATCGAGTTCGCGCAGCAGGAAGCCGAACAGCAGGGCGCACAAGCCTGCATGCATGAGGAAGCGCAGCGACTGGCGGTCAGTCTCTTGCCAGGCGCGCACGCCGTGCACGGTGCAAGCCAGGGCCAGGAACAGCGCTTGCAGCCATTCCAACAAATGGTTTTCGTCGTCGATATTCGGGAACACCGTCCACAGGGCGATAGAGGCGAGCATGCTTAACAGCACAGCGCTGGCGACGCCGACATTGCTGCGGCTGAGCGAAGTCAGGGCTTCGCGCATGGAGGTGAAATTCATGTGTGGTCGTAAGGCTAAAGTTGCGCGGCGCGGTATTGCAGCCTGCGGGCGCAGCTTTTTTCGGGGAGGTTGCCAGTGGTTCCGTCAGCCGGGAGACCGCATGGCAAGCGCTATGGCGGGGCGAAGCGTGAATTTATTGCTATCACACAACAACTTCTCGAGAAAAGATGCGTCCGCATCGTATCATGTTTCCTCTGAAGACGTCGATTACTGACTTTAAAGTCGGTAAAATACGGTGTGTTTATTCAAGCATGGCGCGCCAGCATGGCCGCTGCTTCTTCGGTGCTCTGGTGCGCGCGCGCGGCCATGGCGTCGCCCAGCATCACCAGCACGGGGCCGTGGGTATCGCCCAGGCCATGCGCCAGGGCGCTCAGCGGCAGGCGTACGATGCGCTGGTCCGGGCGGCTGCAGTTTTCAATCACCACCACCGGGGTGTCGGCACGGCGGCCCTGCGCTAGCAGGCGCTGTGCCGTGGCGATGGCTTCACGGCCGCCCATGTATTGCACCAGGGTGTCGCAGTCGGGAATGCGCGTCTGGTCAGGTTCGCCCGGCGCCGTGCTGGACGTGAAAAAGGCCACGCTGCGCGACACGCCCCGCTTGGTCAGCGGCTGCTGTGTGGCGGCCGCTGCCGCCAGTGCCGTGGTAATGCCGGGCACCACTTCCACCGCGATGCCCGCCTCTTCCAGCGCGCGCAATTCCTCGTCGGCGCGCCCGAACAGCATGGGGTCGCCCCCTTTCAGGCGCACGACGACGGCGTGCTTGCGCGCATGGTCGACCAGTTGCTTGTTGATGAAGGCCTGCGCCGTCGACAACTGGCCGCAGCGCTTGCCTACGAGGATTTTCTTCGCCTGCGGGCACAGCTCCAGCATCTCTTCGGTGACCAGCGCGTCGTGCAGCACGACGTCTGCTTGCGCCAGCAGGCGCGCGCCGCGCAAGGTCATCAGGTCTTGCGCGCCGGGGCCGGCGCCGACCAGGTAGACCTTGCCGGGGAGAGATGGGGAGCTGTTCATGTGGCTGCCTTTCCTGGACGATGCGGAGTTAGAGTCGAACCATGCCGGCCGCGACCGTCTGGTGGGTGACTTCATCGATCAGGATGAAGGCACCGGTGGCGCGGATATCGGCATACGCGTCGGCCGCCAGCGCCTGCTGCACATTCAGGCTGATGCGGGCGATATCGTTGAGCTTCAAGCCTTCGGCCGGATGGCGCTGCTGCGTATTGATGTCGAGGATCGATTCGATCGCCGTCACCTTGGCTGCCGTCTGTTTCGTGCCGTGCTTGATCCAGTACTTGCGGCGCAGGTCCAGCGCGTCTTCCGACAGCCAGCACACGTCGGCCACCACCTGTTTCAGCAGGGTGGCAGGACGCTCGCTGCTTGCCAGCAAGTCGCCGCGCGAGATATCGAGGTATTCATTGAGCAGCAGGGTCACGGACTGGCCCACCACGGCCGTCGACAGCGAACCGTCCAGGGTGACGATATCCTTGACGGTTGCCGTCTGGCCCGATGGCTGCACCACCAGGGTGTCGCCGATGCTGACCTTGCCCGCTTCGATGCGGCCCATGTAGCCGCGGAAGTCGTTCGCTTCGTGGCCATTGTGGCGCGCCACCAGCTGCACCGGGAAGCGGAATGGCGTGTCGTGCGATTCATCGTAGACGGACAGCGATTCGAGCAGTTCGATCAGGGTCGGGCCCGTGTACCAGCCCAGCTTGTCGCCGCGTTCGACGACGTTGTCGCCAGTGAGTGCCGACAGGGGAATCGGCGTGATGTCCTTCAAACCCAGCGACTGGGCAAATTCGCGGTAGGCGGCCACGATGCGCTTGTACACCGTTTCATCGTAGTCGACGAGGTCCATCTTGTTGACGGCCACGACCACGTGCTCGATCTGCAGCAAGTGCGCGATGGTCGAATGACGCTTGGTCTGGATCAACAATTCCACGCTGCCATCGTCGCCCAGTTTTACCTTCGACACGTCGATCAGGATGATGACGGCATCGGCGGTGGAAGCGCCCGTGACCATGTTGCGCGTGTATTGTTCGTGGCCCGGGGTGTCGGCGATGATGAATTTGCGTTTCGGCGTAGCAAAGTAACGGTAGGCCACGTCGATGGTGATGCCTTGCTCGCGTTCCGCTTCCAGGCCGTCCGTCAGCAGGGACAGGTCGACCGTGTCGCCCACCGTGCGCTTGTGCTTGGAGCGCGACATGGCGTCGAGCTGGTCGGCGAAGATGCCCTTGCTGTCGAACAGCAAACGGCCGATCAGGGTGCTTTTGCCGTCATCGACGGAACCGGCCGTGATGAAGCGCAACATGCCGCGCTCCAGGCTGTCGGTGAGGTTGGTGTTCTGGATTGCTGCGTTCATTAGAAATACCCTGCTTTCTTGCGTTTTTCCATCGAGGCTTCGGAAGTCTGGTCATCCATGCGGGTGGCCCCCCGTTCCGTGATTTGCGTGATTGCCGTTTCGGCGATGATGGCGTCGACCGTCGCCGCATCGGAGGAGACAGGGCAGGTGCACGAGATATCGCCCACCGTGCGGAAGCGCACGACTTGCGTTTCCACTGTTTCGCCTTCGCGTGGCGGCGTCAGGTCCGTCAGCGGCACCAGCAAGCCGTTGCGCGGGATCACCTGGCGCTCGTGCGCGAAGTAGATCGGCGGCAATTCCAGTTGCTCGCGGGCGATGTATTGCCACACGTCCAGCTCCGTCCAGTTCGAGATGGGAAACACGCGCATGTTTTCACCGGGATGCACGCGGGTGTTATACAGGTCCCACAGTTCCGGACGCTGGGCTTTCGGGTCCCAGGCGCCGAATTCGTCGCGGAACGAGAAGATGCGTTCCTTGGCGCGGGCCTTTTCTTCATCGCGGCGGGCGCCGCCGATGCAGGCGTCAAAGCCGTGTTCGGCGATGGTTTCCAGCAAGGTGACGGCTTGCGCCGCATTGCGCGAATCCGTGGCCGGGTTGCGCAGACGCACGGTGCCGCGCTTGATCGAGTCTTCCACGGAGCCGACGATCAGGCGTTCGCCCAGTTCCGCCACCTTTTTATCACGGAAAGTAATGACTTCCGGGAAGTTGTGGCCCGTGTCGATATGCACGAGGGGAAATGGGAACTTGCCCGGGCGGAAGGCTTTTTCAGCCAAGCGCAAGAGGACGACGGAATCCTTGCCACCGGAAAACAGCAGCGCAGGATTGGCCGATTCGGCCGCCACTTCACGCATGATGTGGATGGCTTCCGATTCAAGGCTGTCGAGGTGACGCTGGTTCAAAATATTGCTCATATGGGTGCTTTCTTATTCTGCTGAGTCTGTTGTGTCTGTTCAGGCTGCCACGGATTTGATGCGTATCAATTTGCCGTCCACCATGTGCAGGCCGCATTCCTTGGAGTCCGGGTTTTCCCACCACCAGCGTCCGGCGCGCACATCTTCGCCCGGCTGGACGGCCCGCGTACAGGGTTCGCAGCCGATCGACGGGTAGCCCTGGTCGTGCAGCGCGTTGTAGGGCACGTCGTTGGCGCGGATGTATGCCCACACGTCTTCTTCCGACCAGTCGGCCAGCGGATTGAATTTCGTCATCGCGTGCGCCGCGTCGTCTTCCTGCACGTGCAATTCGGCGCGCGTGGTGGACTGGGCGCGGCGTTGTCCCGTCACCCAGGCCTTGTTGCCGGCCAGGGCGCGCCCCAGCGGTTCGACCTTGCGGATGCGGCAGCATTCGCGGCGCATCTCGACGCTGTTATAAAAGGCGTTCAGGCCGTTCTGTTCCACGTAGGCAGCCACCGCTTCCGGCTGCGGGCGGTACAAGGTGATGTCGTGGTCGTAACGGGTCTTGACCTTGTCGAGCACGGCCAGGGTTTCCTGGTGCAGCCGGCCCGTTTCCAGGGAAAAGATGCCGATGGGCAGCTTCGCCTTGAGAATCATGTCGGTCAGCACCATGTCTTCGGCTGCCAGGCTGGACGCGAACACGGCCGGCGAAAAATCCGCGGCGATGCGTGTCAGCGTTTGCTCGGTGGCGTCAATCAAAGAAGTCAAATTGCTCATGATGGGCCCTCAGATGCCGGCCGCGTTGTCGAGGTCAGGATTCTGGCCTTCGCGCTGGTGGCGGCGGAACAGCGGTGATTTTTGATCCCACGAAGCCTGGTAGGTTTCCGAAAAGACCGACAAACCTTTCAGGGCGTCGTGGATGCTGCGGTCGGGCCGGGTGGCATAAGCGTCAAAGCCTACCCTGTGCATGGAAAACAGCTGATCGCGCAGCACGTCGCCGATGGCGCGCAACTCACCCTGGAAACCCAGGCGGGCGCGCAGGTTGAAGGCGATCGAATAGCCGCGGCCATCCGTGAATTTCGGGAAGTCCACGCCGATCACGGGCAGTTGCGCCACGTCGGCCGCCAGTTCTTCCGGGCGCTCGTCGCTGGCCAGCCATACGCCGATGTCGGGCAGGCGGGCGGTCAGGGTCTCGCGCTGGGCTTGCCATACGAGCAGGGGCACGATGACCTTGCCTGCAGGCACGACGACTGTTTCCGGCGTGTCGTTTTCATCGAGGCGCAGCAAGCCCCAGGTATTTGGCACCACGGCGGCATTCTTGATGATTTCTTCGCGTACTTCAAACATATTCGTCCTCTCCCACCAGGTTGCCGACCGTGATCGGCGTTGCATATACGTGTTCCTTGAACGGCGCCACTCCCAGGCGCTGAGCCGTATCGACGAAGCGCTCGCCTTCGTGGCGGTCGCGCACATAGACGTGCAGCAGGCGGCCGATGACTTCAGGCATCTGCAGGGAAGAGAACGATGGTCCGATGATCTTGCCGATGGCCGCATTGTTGCCTTGTGCGCCGCCAATCGACACTTGATACCATTCGCTGCCATCCTTGTCGACGCCGAGGATGCCGATGCTGCCCACGTGATGATGGCCGCAGGCATTGATGCAGCCGGAAATATTCAGTTCGATCTCGCCGATGTCATGCTGGAAGTCGATGCTGTCGAAGCGTTCGGCAATGGCGGCCGCGATCGGCAGCGACTTGGCGTTGGCCAGCGAGCAGAAGTCGCCACCGGGGCAGCAGATCATGTCCGTCAGCAAGCCGATGTTCGGCGTGGCCAGGCCATGCGCCTTGGCTTCCTGCCACAGTTTGAACAGTTTCGACTGCTCCACGTCGGCCAGCACCAGGTTTTGCTCGTGGGTCACGCGCAGTTCGCCAAAGCTGTAGCGGTCGGCCAGATCCGCCACGAAGTCGATCTGCTCGGCTGTCGCATCGCCTGGCGGCACACCCGTTTTCTTCAGCGACAGTACCACGGCCACGTAGCCGGGACGCTGGTGCGGCTTGACGTTGCGCGCCAGCCAGTTTACGTACGCCTTGTTGTCCGCGTGCTCCGCCTTGTAGTCGAGTTCCGGCAGGGCAAGGTAGGCGGGTGGATTGAAGAAGTCCGCCACGCGCTGCATTTCCTCGGCCGTCAAGGTTTCCGGACCATCTTTCAAGTCGACCCACTCTGCTTCCACCTGGCGCGTGAATTCTTCCACGCCGATGGCCTTCAACAGGATCTTGATGCGCGCCTTGTATTTGTTGTCGCGGCGGCCGTGCAGGTTGTACACGCGCATGATGGCCTGGATATACGTCAGCAAATGCTGCCACGGCAAGAATTCGCGCACGACGCTGCCCAGGATCGGCGTGCGGCCCATGCCGCCGCCTGCCATCACCTTGAAGCCCACTTCGCCAGCTTCGTTGCGCACGGCCGTCAAGCCGATATCGTGCACGGCGATGGCGGCACGGTCTTCTTCGGCGCCATTGATGGCGACCTTGAATTTACGCGGCAGGGCGATGAACTCGGGGTGGAAGGTGCTCCATTGGCGCAACACTTCCGCGTACGGGCGCGGATCGATGATTTCATCGGCGGCGACGCCGGCGAACGGGTCCGATGTTGTATTACGGATACAGTTGCCGGAAGTCTGGATCGCGTGCATTTCCACCGATGCCAGGTCCGTCAGGATATCGGGGGTTTGCTCCAGTTCGATCCAGTTGAACTGGATATTCTGGCGCGTCGTGAAGTGGCCATAGCCGCGGTCGTACTTGCGCGCGATGTGCGCGAACATGCGCATCTGCTTCGACGACAGCAAGCCGTACGGCACGGCGATGCGCAGCATGTAGGCGTGGCGTTGCATGTACAGGCCGTTTTGCAGACGCAGCGGAATGAACTCCTCTTCCGTCAGCTCATTGGCGATACGGCGCGCAACCTGGTCTCGGTACTGGGCGATGCGTTCTTTGATGATGAGGTGGTCGTACTGATCGTAGTGGTACATATCAATTCCTAAAAAAGCCGGGGTGCTGGAAGATTGCCTGGGATTATGTTCTTGATACTGCTCTTGTCACTTGTTCGGTAATTAATAGATTAGCTTCACTGCCACGCCGGTCAAGGTCATCGCCAGCAGCACTCGTAAAAACTTTTCCGGCACGGAGCGGGCGACCCAGGAACCGAGCGTGATGCCGGGCAGGGAGCCGACCAGCAAGGAGGCCAGCAATTCCCAGTGGATGGAGCCGAGCCACCAGTGGCCCAGGGCGGCGATGGCCGTCAGGGGCACGGCGTAGGCGATATCGGTGCCCGCCACTTCGGCCGAGCTCATGCGTGGATACAGCATCACCAGCAGGGTCGCGCCGATGGCGCCGGCGCCGATCGAGGACACCGTGACCAGCACGCCCAGCACGGCGCCGGAAATAATGGTCGCAGCGGCAAGCTTGTTACCTTGCAATTGTTTCTCGGGGTGTGCATTGATCCAGGCCAGCATGCGGCCCTTGAAAATCAGCGCCACGACGGTCAGCAGCACGGAGCCGGCGATCGAGTAACGGATGATCTGGCCGATTTCCGGCGACAGGGTGCCGAACGATTTCAGCGCCAGGGTCGCGATGACGGCGGCGGGCAGGGCGCCGATGCACAGGCGCTTGACGATATCCCAGCGGATGGTGCCGCGCAGGCGGTGCGTGAGCGTGCCGGCGCTCTTGGTGATCGAGGCGAACGCCAGGTCGGTGCCCACCGCCACGGAAGGCGGCACGCCAAACAGCAAGGTTAACAGCGGCGTCATCAGCGAACCGCCGCCCACGCCGGTCATTCCTACGAGTAATCCTACGGCAAATCCTGAGACTATATAAGACAAAGTCATGCTTGCACCCCCAAAGTACCCGCAATAGTAATAAACTTAGTGTTTATTCCAAACTACTAAGTACGCATTTGCTTATATGCGATATGCGTATATGCATGAACGTAAAATCATGGGTGGGGCGGAAACTCGGCAAATTACGGCAATCTAGGGCAAACCAGCAATGAATCTCCATCAATTGCGCTTCGTGCGCGAAGCGGTCCGGCAGAATTACAACCTGACGGACGCCGCCAAGGCCTTGTTTACGTCGCAACCGGGCGTATCGAAAGCCATCATCGAGCTGGAGGAAGAGCTGGGCGTGGATATTTTTACGCGCCACGGCAAGCGCATCCGCGGCTTGACGGAACCGGGCCGCCTGGTGCTGGAGTCCGTCGAGCTGATCATGCAGGAAATCGACAGCATGAAGCGCATCGGCAAGGAATTCGCGGCGCAGGACAGCGGCAGCTTTACCATTGCCACCACGCATACGCAGGCGCGCTACACCTTGCCGAAGGTGGTGCAAGCCTTCATGTTGAAGTTCCCGAAGGTAAGATTGTCGTTGCTGCAAGGCAATCCGCGCCAGATCGCCGAGATGGTGCAGCGCGACCAGGCCGACCTGGCCATCGCCACGGAATCGATCGCCGCCATCGATGGCTTGATCACCTTGCCATGCTATCAGTGGGAGCACGTGGTGGTGGTGCCGGTCGACCATCCGCTGCTCAAGTCGAAGTCCGTGACCCTGGAAGAAATCGCCGCTTTCCCCCTGATTACCTATGACAGCGCGTTTGCCGGACGCAACAAGATCGACCACGCTTTCGTGTTGCGCGGCCTGAAGCCTGACATCTTGCTCGAAGCCATCGATGCGGACGTGATCAAGACTTATGTCGAGTTGGGCATGGGGATTGGTATCATAGCGGGTATGGCCTTCGATGCCGAGCGCGACAAAGGCTTGCGCGCCATCCCTGTCGGCCACCTGTTCGGCATGAATGTGTCGCGCGTGGCTGTCAAGCAAGGCGCGTATTTGCGCAGCTATATTTATACCTTTATCGAGTTGCTGACGCCGACCCTGAACCGCAAGCTCATCGAGCAGGCGATGAGCGGTGATAAAGAGCACTACGAACTATAACAATGCATGAAGTCGGCCGGGCGAGGTGCCTGGCCAAGATTATTTAAGAAGAGAAGAAACAATGATTACCGATCAGCTTGCCAAATATTACGCCACCATCGCGCAGCAGTACGAGCGCGTCTATGACAAGCCCGAACGCCAGGAAGACCTGGAAGTGTTGCGCGACAAGGTCGCCGACGTGCTGGAAGGCCACACCGTGCTGGAACTGGCTTGCGGTACCGGCTATTGGACGGAGGTGGTTGCCGAGTCGGCCGAGTCCGTCCTGGCCACCGATATCAACGATGAAATGCTGGCGCTGGCCCAGGCGCGCGGTTTGCCCGACAACGTCACCTTCGCCAAGCTCGACGCGTTCAACTTGCCGGACGACTTGCTGGGCAAGTTCACGGCCGTGTTTGCCGGTTTCTGGTGGTCGCACGTCAAGCGTGAAGACCAGGACAAATACCTGAAGCAATTGCGTAGCAAGCTGGGCAAGGACATCCTGCTGGTACTGATTGACAATTCCTATGTCGATGGCAGCAGCACCGTTATCGCGCGCACCGACCTGGAAGGCAATACCCACCAGTTCCGCACGACGGATGGGGGCGAGCGCTATGAAGTGCTGAAGAATTTCCCGTCGGATAGCCACCTGCGCAAGAAGTTCGCCCATTCGGCCCGCGAAATCCGCATGAAGCGCCTGGAATACTACTGGCTGCTGAGCTGCCGCCTGAAGTAAGGCCGGACTGCCGCCACAAGCCGCCCTCGGGCGGTTTTTTTTCGCCTGTTGTTTTTATCTGACAAGACATTGTGCCAAAAAACAACATCTTGTCGATGTCATATTGTTGAAGTATTTGGTGGGCATGATTCGGTTCAGCAGCTAAGCAGCAACATTCTTGTCCAACCTAATGTAGAGAATCTCAAGTGAAAAAAATTACTCTGGCAGCATTGATCATCGGCACCTTCGCAGCAGCTACGGCACAAGCACAATCGAACGTCACCGTGTATGGCCTGGTTGACCTCGGTATTGCCAAGACCACTGGCCAGCCGACGGTACAACGCGAAAACAATGCGTCGCGCCTCGGTTTCAAGGGTACGGAAGATCTGGGTGGCGGTCTGTCCGCAATTTTCAACCTGGAAAGTGAATTCCTGGCCGATACCGGCGCACAAAAAGGCGTGTTGTTCGACCGTCAAGCTTATGTGGGCTTGAAAGGCGCGTTTGGTACCGCCATCCTGGGCCGCACCAAGAACCTGGTCGATGGCACCATCGCCCGCGTCGATCCATTCAACACCTACGGCGTGGTCGGCAAGAACAATGAAACCCTGCTGCGTTCGGGCGTCGGCACATCGCGCGTCAACAACGCCGTGACCTACAACAGCCCAAGCTTTGAAGGTTTCGTGGGCAGCCTGCAATACGTGCTGAGCGAAGTCAACAGCGCTGACGCAGGCGTGATCGGCCTGGCAACTTACGACAATGGCCCGATCAGCTTGCACGCCGGCTACGAAAAAGCCGTGCAAGCAACGGCAACGGCCGCCAAGCCTGACCTGTGGTCCATCGGTGGCGGCTATAAATTCGGCCCAGCCAAGATCACGGCCGCCTACTCGAAAGGCGACACCAAAGTTGCAACGACCGGCGAATTCAAGTCTTACCTGATCGGCCTGAACTACACGGTTGGCGGCGGCGATGCCAAAGTGTCGTATGGCAAGCAAGAGCAAAGCAACAACAAGTTCAAGGATCAGGACACCATCAAGGAATTCGGCGTCGGTTATGACTACCACCTGTCGAAGCGCACCGACGTGTACGCTTACGCTGGCCGCGAGCGCGTGAAGTCGCTGACTTCGTACCAGATCGGCCTGGCACACAAATTCTAAGCATCATTCGATGTAAGGAAGCAAAGGCGCCTGCGGGCGCCTTTTTTATTGCATCGCCGCTGCTGCTGCCGCCTCCGCATGCATGGGCAGCGAGATGTCGATGCGCGTACCGCCCAATTCGCTATCGGCGCCGATATGGATGCTGCCGTTCAAGCCCCACACCCGTTCGCGCATACCCAGCAAGCCCAGGGCCGTGGCTTTTTCCAGGTCGTGTTCGGCAATGCCGCGGCCGTCATCCTGGATGGTGATGGCGAGCGAGGAATCGATGCGGTGCAGAGCGATGGTGATGTGGCTGGCCTCGGCATGGCGCGCGATATTCGTCAGCGCTTCCTGCACGATGCGATAGATGGCCGTGCTGCGCGCATCGTCGAGCACGAGGTCGGCTTCGTCGGCCAGCAAGTCGAAATGGATGGCGCGGCGCAGCAGGAAGTCGTGCCGCAGTTTTTGTAGCGCAAAATATAAGCCCCCTTCATCGAGCGCGCGCGGACGCAGGTTGCTGGCGATGCGCCGCAGCGAGGTGATGGCCGTCACCAGCAAGCCGTCCATGCTGTGCAGCAGTGCTTGCAAGGATGCGGTGGTATCCGTGTGCTGGCGCACCAGGGTCAGGTCGACGCGCAAGGTGGCCAGCAGCTGCCCCAGGTCATCATGCAGTTCGCGTGCGATATGCTTGCGCTCCTCTTCGCGGATGGATTGCAGCGCGCTCGACAATTCGCGCAGTTGCGAAAAGGAGCGGGCCAGCTGTTCATGCATTTGCTGGCGCGCACTGATATCGCGCACGATGATGGTAAACACGCTATGGCCGTCTTCCTGCATGGCCGAGAGTGAACCTTCGAGGGGAAACATGGCGCCATCGCTGCGCCGGCCCGTCAAGGTGTAATCGGTGGCACGCCGGCCCGTCAGGCGCAGCTCCTGGCTGATGTCGCCAAACGGCGGATCGCCATCGTGCTTGCCCAGGCCGTCAAGGGTACGCAAGTCGCGCAGGATGTAGTGGCCCAGGCGCATGCCGCGCATGCCGTCCGGCGTGTCATCGAACAACCTGGCTGCCGCCGCGTTCGCATGCAGGATGATTTGCCCGCTGTCGATGCTGATGATGGCGTCGCTGGCGCTGTCGATGATGGCCTGGCCACGCGCCTGCCGTTGCCGGAGGGCTTTCAGGGGAGGAAACAAGCACAGCAAAAGCGCTGCAGCCATGCCCAGCGGCAGGATGCGCAGCAGTGTGGAACTGCCTCGGTCAGGCATGGGGTTCTCCTTGCGAACGTGAACGAAGGCAAGACAGGAATGGCAGACAGGACTTTAGCCTATGCCTGTTGGCACGGCGCGGCTTGATATGGCGCAGGAAGGGGAAAGAAGCGAGTGATGCGCCGCGCCGGCCTGGGCCGGGCGGCGGCGAGAGACTTACATTTGCTTGAACAGGTGCAGGAAGCTGCGGCTCACTTCGAGCTTGTCGGACTTGCCTTTGATGAGCACCAGGTGGCGGCCGCGGATGTCGCGCGTCACGCCTTCGATGGCATTCACGTTGACCAGTGTGGCGCGGTGGATTTGCCAGAACAGCGAAGGATCGAGCTCTTCGGCCAGGTCGCGCACGGGCTTGCGGATCAGCGCCTCATACTTGGCTGTCTGCACGCAGGTGTATTTCTCGTCAGAACGGAAGAACAGAATTTCTTCCACGGGGATCATGCGCAAGTCCTGGCCGATGCTGGCCTGTATCCATTGCAGATACGTGGGCTTGGCCGTGATTTTTTCCGCCAGTTGCGACAGCATGGCCGTGACGCTGCTGTTGACGTCCAGGGCCGGCTTGTTCAAATGGGTTTTCAGGCGCTCCACCGTGACCAGTAAGCGCTCATGCTCGGGCGGCTTGAGCACGTAGTCGACGGCGCCCCGCTCGAAGGCTTCGACGGCGTGGGTATCATAGGCCGTGACGAAGACGATATGCGTCTTGCCGCCAATCACTTGCGCTGCTTCCATGCCTGTCTTGCCCGGCATGCGGATATCGAGGAAGGCAAAGTCCGGCTTGAGTTGCTCCACCAGTTTGATCGCTTCGTCGCCATTCTTGGCTTCGCCGATGATTTCCAGTTCAGGCCAGGCTTGGCCCAGGCGCAGGCGCAGCTGGTCGCGCATCAGTCTTTCGTCGTCGGCAATAATAGCGGTAGGCATAGGTCTCAAGTGTGAACAGGCGAAGATTGATTATTCAATGATTTAGCGTTTTTATCAACTACTCTGTCTTATTTGGACAATTGATATGGCACTTCGATCACGGCGCATACGCCGGACGGTTGATTAGGCGTAATGGTCAGGCTGCCCTGGTCGCCATGCAGCAGCTTCAGGCGCTCGCGGATGGTGGGCAAACCGAGTCCCGTGCCATCGCTGGGTACCACGCCAAAGCCCAGGCCGTCATCGGTCACCGTGACGCGCAGCTTGCTGTGCGCCACTTCTGCCACGATGCGCAGGGTGCCGCCTTCCGGTTTGACTTCCAGGCCGTGTTTGATGGCATTCTCTACCATCGATTGCAGCATCATGGGCGGGAAGGCGGCGCTGCGCAGGCCGTCGGGAATCTGGAAATCGACGGTCAGGCGTTCTTCCATGCGCATTTTCAGCAGGTTCAAGTACGCTTGCACCATATCCGCTTCACGGCCCAGGTTGGTAATCAGGGCGTTGTCGCGCATTTGCGGCAGCACGGCGCGCAGATACTGGATCAGGCTGCGCTGCATCTTGGCTGCGCGCGGCGGATCGACCTGGATCAGGTGTTCGACGGAGGCCAGTGTGTTGAACAGGAAGTGCGGCTCGACTTGCGCCTGCATCATCTGCATCTTCGCTTCGCTGAGCTGGCGCTGCATGGATTCGCGCTCGGCCGCTTCGTTTGCCGTGACAGTTTCCGCTTCCGCACGTTTCTTGCCGCCAACCAGGGCTTTCATGGCAAACAGGGCCAATACCAGCAAGGACACAAAGCTCTTGAACCAGGTCGATGCCTGCTGGTGATAGCGCGACACTTTTTGTTCTGCCGCATCATCGACCGCTTCTTCAATAGCATTCGACAGCTCTTCGCCGATTTGCGGCGGCAATTCAATATGGACTTCTTCGCCCGAGGCATTCGTCGTTACTGGATAGCTGGGTTTGGCAGGGGCCGCCGGTGGTTCAGGCGGTTCGGGCGGCACGGCACCGGCTTGTGCGTCTGCCTCGGCGGCATCGGCTGGATCGGCCGGGCTGCTACGGCGGTTCTTGCTGTTGCGGGGATTGAAGTGAATGCCCGTATCGTCGATCAGGATATTGGTTTCGCCCGAGCCCTTGCTGCTGCGTTTATGCGACTTGATGACCACTTCTTCGTCCGGGCTGGACGAGAACAGCTCATCTTGCAAAATGGAGCCGGCGATCAGTGCCAGTGCAGCGAACAGGAAGAATTTCCACCAGGACAGTTGGGTAACCCAGGTCGTCGTCGCGTCGAATGCCCGTTGCAACCAAGCGAGGATGGTTTTCAACAATTGGGGCAGGCTGGAAATCGGAAGCATGAGGGCACTTTCAAATACAAGAGTTAATCGACGCAGCGGGCAAGTTTAACCCCTTGTTGAGTAGCGTCAGAGTCTGATGTTGCCACTGTGCCTAAAGACCACGAACTACGCCAGCCGATTGCGACAGGCTGCACAAAAAGGCGCTTGAAGTGAAGACAAGGCTTGCTGGGCCGTGAGGGCGGGGAAATAGCCCTTGCGGAGAGTGCGGGGCACGGCTATAATTCGCCCCCTCGCTGAACGACGCATGCAAATGCCGAGTAAAGCAGGGTGAAAAAAGAAGGTTGACGAAACGATCTAAACGCTTCATACTCTTCCTTCTTCGCAGCTGACAAACACAACGCTTTGTCGATAGCGCGAAAGCAGTAACCGAATACAGTTCTTTAACAATTAACAGTCGATAAGTGTGGGCATTTGATGTAAGTGCAGCAGTGATCTTCGGATCGCTGTAAAACTTAAAATATCAAATGTTCACAAGAAATAATGAAATAGGCGCTACGAAAGTAGTGGCCTGTCAGTTTTTTGAGTGAGCAAATCTTTTGCAATGCAAAAGATTTGGATGGTAGTGATACTGTCCGACCTGTCAG
>NZ_CP088968.1:2037316-3643387 GCF_021165895.1 Janthinobacterium sp. PLB04
TATGCCTGATGACCATAGCAAGTTGGTCCCACCCCTTCCCATCCCGAACAGGACCGTGAAACAACTTTGCGCCGATGATAGTGCTGCAACCAGTGTGAAAGTAGGTTATCGTCAGGCTTGTTATTCGAAAAAACCCCTTCCGGTGATCCGGTTGGGGTTTTTTTACGTCCGCTGGTTTTAGCTGCACCAGCGATTGCCGGGTTTTTGAAAGGGATGTCTTGTCTGCTGTGCATACACTGGAGCAATTACGGGCTGGTCAACTGGCCGGCCTGCGCCGCCTGAAGCTGTCCTGCGGCTTGACCGACTTTCCCCGCGCGATTTTCGACCTGGCCGACAGCCTGGAAATCCTCGACCTCTCGGGCAACGCGCTGTCCACTTTACCCGACGACTTGCCGCGCCTGCACAAGCTGCGCATCATTTTTTGTTCGGATAATCTGTTCACCAGCTTGCCTGTCGTGCTGGGGAGCTGCGAAGAACTGAGTATGATCGGTTTCAAGGCGAACCGGATCCGCCACGTGCCTGCTGCCGCCTTGCCAGCCAGGCTGCGCTGGCTGACCCTGACCGACAATGCCATCGAGGCCTTGCCGGACGAACTGGGCAAGTGCAGTGAGCTGCAGAAACTCATGTTGGCGGGAAATTGCCTGGACAGCTTGCCCGCTTCGTTGACGAACTGCCGCCGTCTGGAACTGGTGCGTATCGCCGCCAACCGTTTTACGGCGCTGCCCGACTGCCTGCTGTCCCTGCCACGCCTGAGCTGGCTCGCGTATGCGGGCAATCCCTGCACGGAAGCGCGGGAACTGGCGGCCTTGGCCGGGACAGCTGCGGCTGGCGTGGCATGGCAGCGCCTGGAACTGGCGCAGCAGCTGGGCGAGGGCGCATCGGGGGTGATTTACCGTGCCTGTCTGGATGGCGTGGATGATGTCGCCGTCAAAGTGTTCAAGGGGGCCATGACCAGCGACGGCTTGCCGCGCAGTGAAATGGCCGCCTGCGTCGGCGCCGGTGCGCACCCGGGCCTGATTCCCATCCTCGGGACGCTCGATGCGCATCCGCAAGGGGCAATGGGACTCATCATGCCGCTCATCGACGCGGCCTTTCGCAACCTGGCGGGACCACCGAGCCTGGAATCTTGCACGCGCGACGTGTATGCCGATGGTGTGCGCTTTGATATTCCGCAAGCGCTGGCCATTGCCCATGGCATCGCTTCGGCCGTGTGCCAGCTGCACGCGCGCGGCATCGTGCATGGCGACTTGTATGCACACAATATCCTGCATGCGGACGCTGGTACCTGCCTGCTGGGCGACTTTGGCGCGGCGTCCATGTTTGTGCCGGGCTCGCCGCGCGGGGACTTGCTGCAGGGCATAGAGGCGCGTGCCTTTGGCGTGCTGCTGGGCGAACTGATCGCGCATTGTGCGACGCCTTTGCCCGCCTTGCATGCCTTGCAAGAAACTTGCTTGCAGGAAGAAATATTGCGGCGGCCAAGGTTCTATGCGATCGAACTGGCATTGCGGGACATGCTCCCCGCATAAAAAAATGGCGCAGCCTTCGCAGGCTGCGCCATTTTCATTTCAGGCTGGCAAGATTCAGCTTGCCACCAAGATTTCTTTTTCCGGCAGGGCGATCTGGTTGTCGACACTGAACTGGTAATCCTTGAAGACGTGTTCGGCCGTCAGGATCTGGTATTCGCCGTTGTCGAGCTTATGCGTGGTGTCCTTCAGGCGATACGTGTAATGGCCGCAGGTCCAGCAGTTGAAGTTGCGCATGTGGGTGCACAGGCACGTCTTGTCCATCACGACGACGGTTTTTTGTTCCGGATGGGCCGCCACTTCGCGGTTGTACGAGTTGATGTACGCGCAGTTGCCCGTTGCATCGAGCAGGTAGCCATACGATTCGCAGCCTGGGCGGATGCCGGCGCCGATGGCGGGCGTGTTCTTCAGCATGCGCATCGGGTAGCCCGTCGGCGATACGCCATTGACGATGATGTCTTCTTCCGAGGCCTTGTAATATTCCTGCTTGACCTTGTTTGGCAAGCCGCATTCCTTGGTGACGGTAAAGCGCGTCGCCACTTGCACGCCAGCCGCGCCCGCTTCCAGGAAGGAGACGGCGTCGCTGCCCGTGAAGATGCCGCCAGCGGCGATCAGCGGGATATCCAGCTGTTCGGCCTTCAGGTAGGCCAGCAGTTCCGCCGTGATCGTGTGCAGGTCGTAATTGGCCCAGTCCATGCCGAAACCCAGGTGGCCGCCGGCCAATGGCCCCTCGACGATGATGAAGTCGGGCAAACGGTCGAGCTTGGCGTTCTTGCGCAGGAAAATCTGCAGGGCGCGTACGGACGAGACGATGATGCCCAGCTTGGCATCACGGAAACGCGGATGGTCGGCCATCAGGGCGAACGAGCCGAAGTGCAAACCGGCGGACAGGGTGATGCCGTCGATGCCAGCGTCCAGCGCCGCATTCAGACGCACGCGCAAGGTTTCACGCGGGCCATTCATGGTCAGCTTTTCCATGCAATTGACGAAGATCAAACCATCGCCTTTTTTTGCTTCCATGGTGCGGCCGATATGCAGCCGCTGCGCTTCCGCCAGACGGCCCAGGTCGAATTGCACCACGGCCTTGTCGCTGTTATTGATGTTGAACTTGTACAGTTTCGTCTTGTCTTTGACGAAGGTGGTGTCGAAACGGCGATCCGACACGTCTTCCACCATGGCATCGGAGATATGCCCGATACCGTTCAGCCGGGCCGCTTCCAGGGCCAGCTCCGACGTGGAAATATCCACACCCATTCCGCCTATCATGATGGGCACATATTCTTTTTTGCCAAATCGCAGGCGGAAATCATCAACACGTTTCATTGCTATCCTTAGACTACCGTGGTTATCACTGAGCCAGATGTACGGTCAAGCCCGCCGCCGGTCAGGCGCGCGGGCGCATGTAGCTGCGCGCAGCTTCAATTCTACCCCAAGCGGGCAGGCGCTCCGAGGCAGCTTGCCGCCATGCCGGTGCAAGCGCAGGCCGGAGCGTGCGCATCATCGAAATTAATCGCGGAAATTGTTAAATTCCAGCGGCATGTCGGGCACGTCCTTGCGCAGCATGGCCATGGCCGCCTGCAGGTCGTCGCGCTTGGCGCCCGTGACGCGCACGGCTTCGCCCTGGATGCTCGCTTGCACCTTCATCTTGCTGTCCTTGATGACACGCACGATTTTCTTCGCATCATCCGATTCGATGCCATTCTTGATCTTGATGATCTGCTTGACCTTGTCGCCGCCGATCTTCTTGATGTCACCTTCGTCGAGGAAGCGCACATCGACCTTGCGTTTGGTCAATTTGTTGGTCAGCACGTCGCGCACCTGGCTGAGCTGGAATTCCGAGTCCGCAAACGCGGTCAATTCGTTTTCCTTGTGCTCGACGCGGGCGTCGCTGCCCTTGAAGTCGAAGCGGGTCGTGATTTCCTTGTTGGATTGCTCGACTGCATTCTTGACTTCGATCATATCGGCTTCGGAGACTACATCAAATGACGGCATGGTCTGTTCCTTTTCTTGTTAAAGCGAGCGCACGCTCGGCGCGCTGGGCCTTGGCGGCTGATTCTGCGCCATGGGACGGCCCTGTTAAAGATGCGACATTTTAACGGACAACGGGCAAGTCGCCCTTGTCCTGAGGTGGTTTTTTGTCGCTTTCGCTCTATAATCGAGCAAAATTTTCCTATCCCATGTCTGCAGAGCTCACCATCGAACACAATTACTCCCTCCAGCGCCTGAATACCTTCGGCATCACGGCCAACGCGGCCGCCTACGTACGCATTACTTCGCAGGCCGAATTGCACGCCGCGCTGCAAGATCCCGCCCTGTCCGCCATGCCGCGCCTGATACTGGGCGGCGGCAGCAACATCGTGCTGACGGGCGACTTTCCCGGCGCCGTGCTGCACATGGCCACGCGCGGCATGCGCCTGGCGCAGGCGGATTTCGAGACGATACTCGTCACAGCCGCGGCCGGCGAAAACTGGCACGATTTCGTGCAATGGACCCTGGCGCAAGGCGTGGGCGGGCTGGAAAACCTGTCCCTGATTCCCGGCACGGTAGGCGCGGCGCCTATCCAGAATATTGGCGCGTATGGCGTTGAAATCAAGGATTATCTGCACAGCGTGAGCGTCATGCACAGCGCCAGCGGCATCGTCTTCGACATGGACCGCGATGCTTGCCGCTTCGCTTACCGCGACAGCATCTTCAAGCAGGCGGACGGGCGCGAACTGATCGTGCTGGAAGTCACGTTTGCCTTGCCGGCCGAGTGGCAGCCGAACTTGCGCTATGCGGAACTGGCACAGGCCGTGGCCGAGCGCAATCTTGCCGAGCCGACAGCACAACAGGTAGCCGAGACGGTGATGGCGATTCGCCGGAGAAAATTGCCCGACCCGGCCGTCATTGGCAATGCGGGCAGCTTCTTCAAGAATCCCGTGGTGTCGCGCGAGCAATGTCTTGCCTTGCTGGAACGTTTCCCGACCCTCGTGCACCATGCGCAGCCCGATGGTACGGAAAAGCTGGCGGCCGGCTGGCTGATCGATCAGTGCGGCTGGAAGGGGAAAAACCTGGGGCCCGCGGGAGTGTATCCCAAGCAGGCACTGGTTCTGGTGAATAATGGCGGCGCTCGTGGCGCGGACATTACCCGGTTGGCTGTAGCGATACAGGATGATGTAGAGGCGAAATATGGCGTGCGCCTGTCGCCCGAGCCTGTGTTTGTCTAAATAGTCAATCCGCGCTTGAAAAAATGTTCAGGGCAAGGCAGTGCAACGCAGCCATGGACGTTTTTTCTGCATGGATTAACCGAAGTGGCAGACGTAATCGACGGTCTCGAGCGTTTTAATATCAAAATAGCTATTGCCCGGCACTTTGAATTGCGTGCCCGCGGCATAGCTGTTCCATTCTGTCGCGTCGGCCAGGCGCACCTTGCACAGGCCGCTGACGATTTCCATGATTTCCGGCGCGCCCGTATTGAAGCGCAACGATGACGCGAAAATCACGCCCACGCTTTTCTTCGTGCCATCGGCCAGGATGACGTTATGCGAGACGCATTTGCCGTCAAAGTAGATATTCGACTTCTTGACGACGCTGACATTGTCCAGTTGTGTGCTCATGCTTCACTTTCCTTGCTGTTAAAAATCAGTCCTGGACGTCATCGGCGCTCAGCACGCTGTTGCGTCCGCCACGCTTGGCCGCGTACAGGGCCTGGTCGGCGCGGTTGATCAGTTGCTCCACCGTCGAGTCCGGTGACGGCACAATGGTGGCCACGCCGATCGAGATGGTGACGATGCCCGTGCTTGCCGCCGGATTCTCGATCTGCAAGCCTTCCAGATGGCGCCGGCACGCTTCGGCGATCAGCAGCGCGCCGGCCGGATTTGTTTCCGGCAGGATCAAGGCGAATTCTTCGCCGCCGTAACGGGCGGCCAGGTCGGCCGGGCGTTTCAAATGTTCCGTCAGCACGGCGGCGACTTTTTTCAGGCCCAGGTCGCCCGCCAGGTGGCCAAAGTGATCGTTATAGCTTTTAAAATGGTCGATATCGCAGAACAGCAAGCTCAGCGGTGTTTTGTCGCGCTGGCCACGCTGCCATTCGAATTGCAGAGTTTCATCGAAGCGGCGGCGGTTGGCGATGCCCGTCAAGCCATCGAGGGCGGCCAGTTTTTGCAGCTCGATATTTGCGTCGGCCAGGTTTTTTTGACTTTCTCGCAGGAAACGAAAAGCCTGGTCGCGCTGCAAGCGGCTGATGTGGGCCGCCGAGTGATAGCGTATGCGCGCCAGCAACTCCAGTCGGTCTGGCAGTTTCACCACGTAATCGTTGGCGCCGACGGCAAAGCTGTGCGCCTTCAGTTTCGGGTCATCCTTGGCCGACATCACGATCACCGGCACATGCGCCAGCGCCTCGTTTTCGCGGTACAGCTTGATCAAGGCGAAGCCGTCGATGCCCGGCATCACCAGATCCTGCAGGATGACGGTCGGTTGCAAACGCAGCGCCGTGTCCAGCGCCTGGGTGGCGTCGGTCACATAGTGAAACTCGATATCCTGCTGATCGCTCAGCATGCGCCGGATTGCCTCAGCAATAATCAACTGGTCGTCCACCAGCAGGACGCTGACCTTGAATTCGGTCAATGCGGGTTCTTGCTGGATGAAGCTGGAGGAAAATTCTGGCATTGCATTCTTTTCAGATGTTAGGGGAGGGCTCCCACCCATTGTTGAGTTTGGCGCCCAGGCGGCTGCGCAGGCTGGCGCCAATTCTATCCAATGGCAGGATGTGCTGCGCCGCATCGAGTTCGGCCGCCGCGCGCGGCATGCCGTACACGGCGCTGCTGGCCTGGTCTTGCGCGATGGTCGTCTTGCCGGCGCGACGCATGGCCAGCAAGCCATCGCCGCCGTCGCGCCCCATGCCTGTGAGCAATACACCGATGGCGTCGCCGCGCCAGTGCTCCGCCACGCAGTTGAAGAATACATCGACGGAAGGACGGTAAACATACTCGCGTGGTGCTGCATCGTAACCCAAACGATAATTTTGATCTAGCAGCAGGTGATCATTGGTCTTGGCGATTAGTACCGTGCCGGACACCAGTTCGTCGCCTTCGGCAATCACGCGCACAGGCATGCTGAGCTGGTCATCGAGCCATTTGGCGAAGTGCGAGGCAAAGGTTTCATCGATGTGCTGCACCACCACGATGGCGCAGCCGGGCGGCGCCGTCCAGCCGGACAGCACCCTGGCCACGGCCGAAGGGCCGCCCGTCGAGGCGCCGATGGCCACCAGCGTCGTGACTTGCCCGTCGCCCCGTTCGCCGCCATTGCCGTTCGCCTGGCGCGGCGGCGGAGGTTCTGCGCTGTGGCGTATCAGCTTGCCGATGGTCTTGATCTTGGCCAGCAGTTCGCTGTCGCCGCCCACTTGTCCCTGCAGCACGGGGGTGGCCGTGACGTCGAGCGCGCCCGCGCCCAGTGCGCGGAAGACCTGGTTGACATTGTCTTGCGGGCGGCCCGTGACCACCAGGATGGCGCACGGGCTTTGCTCCATGATCAGGCGCGTCGCCTCGACGCCATCCATCTCCGGCATGTTCAGGTCCATCAGGATCAGGTCGGGGCGGTTGCCTTCGCACATGCGCACGGCTTCGAGCCCCGTGCGGGCGATCCACAGCACCTGGTGTTCCTGCGTGCTGGCCACCACGCGGCGCAGGGCCTCGGCGGCCATGGCGACATCGTTGGCAATTGCAATTTTCATGAAGTACAACTCATAAGCGGGCATCTCCTATCAGGTCGGCCACCGCGTCGAGCAAGGTCTCGTCGTGGAAGCTGCCTTTGGTCAGATAATAGTCGGCTCCGGCGGACAGGCCGCGCGCGCGGTCTTCCGGGCGGTCCTTGTACGAGACGATCATCACCGGCAGCTTGTGCAGGTGCAAGTCCTTCTTGATCAGCGATACCAGTTCGATGCCATCCATGCGCGGCATGTCGACGTCGGTGATCACCAGGTCGTACTCGCCGCTGCGCACCACGTTCCAGCCGTCGATGCCGTCGATGGCCACGTCGACTTCGAAGCCGCGCGCCAGCAGCAGCTTGCGCTCCATCTCGCGCACCGTCAGCGAATCGTCGACGACGAGGATACGCTTGGCGCGGCGCTGCTGCGCGTGGCCCGCCTGCGCCAGCTGGTGCAGGCCGCCTTCGTGCAGCAGCTTGTCGATCGACAGCAGCAAATCGGGCACGTCGAGGATCAGCACCGGTTCGCCGTCGTCCAGCAGGGCGGCGGCGGAAATGTCGCGCATCTTGCCGAAGATCGGATCGATGGCCTGCACCGCCAGGCTTTGCTCGCCGCGGATGGCGTCGACCACCAGGGCATAGCTTTGCTTGCCGCGCCCGATCACCACCACCGGCAAGTCCTCTGCCTGGTTGGCCGCTTCGCCCAGTTCCAGCACCTGCGCCGCCGAGACCAGGCCCAGATGCTCGCCCTTGAGTTCAAAGAACTGCTTGTTTTCCAAGGTATGGATGGCCGCCTGCGGTACGCGCACCACGCTTTCCACCTTGACGATGGGGATGGCGTAGGCTTCACCCTGGATATCGATCACCAGCGCGCGCACGATCGATTGCGTCAGCGGCAGGGTGATCAGGGCGCGGAAACCCCGGCCCGGCTCCGATTCCAGGCGCACCGTGCCGTTTTGCTGGCGTATCGTCTCGTGTACGATGTCGAGGCCCACGCCGCGGCCGGACAATTGGTTCGCCTTTTCCTTCAGGCTGAAGGCGGGCAGGAACAAGAATTCCAGCAGCTCGCCCGGCGACAGCGCGGCGGCCATGACGGGGCTGGCCATCTTGCGCTCGATGACGGACTGGCGGATTTTTTCCAGGTCGACGCCACGGCCGTCGTCGCTGATTTCGATGCTCAGCATGCCGGCGCGGTGGCGCGCCTCCATGCGTATCATGCCCAGCGCCTCCTTGCCCGCGTCGATGCGCTCGTACGGGCCTTCCATGCCATGGTCGATGGCATTCCTCAGCATGTGGTTCAGCGGGCTTTCGATCTTCGCCAGGATGTCGCGGTCGACCAGGGTGTCTTCGCCCTCGATCTCCAGCTGCACTTCCTTGCCCAGGCTGCGCGCCAGGTCGCGCACCATGCGGGGAAATGCATGGATGCCGTCGCGGAAGGGGCGCATGCGCAGGGCCAGCACTTCGTCGACCATGCCTTGCGAGACGGCCAGCAGGCGCCGCTCATAGGTTTCGATGTCGGCGATGTGCTCGAGCATGAACTGCTTCAGGGGCTGCGTCTTTTGCAGCGCCAGCAGCGATTTTTCCATCAGGCCCGCGTCGCCCGCGCGGGCAATGGCTTCGTGCAGGTGCTCGATGGCGGAAAACAGGCTGCTCTGGTTGCGTTTGAAGCGCTGCAGCGCGCCGATGAACGGGTGCATCTGGTGCGCGTTGATGCGCGATTCGCTGGCCAGCGACAGCAATTTGTCGAAGTTTTGCGCGGGCGCCTTGGCTGGTGCGGCTCCCGTGCGCGGCGCAGGCGCGGCCGCTTCCGGCTCCTCTATCGCCAGGCCGCTGGCCACGGGAAGCTGTGGTGTGGCCGCTGCTGGCGCCGGCATGGGCGCAGGCGCCGAGGGCAGGGCCGGCAATTCGGGCAGTTCGGCGATGCCGGCGATGGCGTTCAGGGTCTGGTCGATCTGCGCCGCATTCGCGGCCAGCCATGCTTCGGCGCCCGCGTCGTCCAGGCGCGACAGCTGCACGATCAGGTCGACGCCCGACAGCAGCACATCGACCCGCTCCGGCGTGAGCTTCAGTCGGCCATGCTGGGCGGCGACAAAGCTGTCTTCCATGCCGTGCGCCAGCTGCACCACCACCTGCAGGCCGACGATGGCGGCCGCGCCCTTGATCGAGTGCGCCGCGCGCATCATCGCCTCGACGGCGGCCGCGTCGCCCGCATGGCGCTCCATCGCCAGCAAGCCGTCGGTGAGGATCTGGGTCTGGCTGTCCGCCTCCATGCGGAACAGGTCCAGCATGGAAAAGGCACTCAGGTCGCCGTGCTGGTCCTGGCTCATCGTAATAGTCTCGCAAGTTGAAAGCCGATCAGCGCCGTGTCGAGGCAGCCGATGCGCATGTCGCCCTCGGTGATGACACCGGACA
Organism: Janthinobacterium sp. PLB04; assembly: GCF_021165895.1. Lineage (NCBI taxonomy): Bacteria > Pseudomonadati > Pseudomonadota > Betaproteobacteria > Burkholderiales > Oxalobacteraceae > Janthinobacterium > Janthinobacterium sp. PLB04. The sequence goes on from NZ_CP088968.1 coordinate 2,046,934, forward strand.
GATAGCGCGACAGGCCCTTGTTGATGGTGGCCGCCGGCGCCTGCACGGTGCTTGATGCATAGCGCACGATGCCGTGCAGGTCGGCCACGGGCAGGGCGTAGGCCTGCTCTTCCCAGCGCATCAGCAGCAGGCGCGCGAACGTGTGGCGGCCCTTGGCCGGCGGCGCGCCCTGTTCGTCGATGCCCAGCAAACTGGCCAGCGACATGCATGGATACAGCTTGCCGCCGATATTGACGATGCCCGCCAGGCCGCGCCCGCCGCGGTGCGGCAGCACGTGCGGCTTGGCCTGCGGCGCCACGGAGTCGAACACGCGCGTGGGCAGCGCCAGCCATTCGCGGCCGATGCGAAACACCAGCACCGAGCTGTCGCGCACTTCGCCGCCCGCATCGATCTGGCGGAAGTGGCTGGCCCAGTCGCGCTGGTAGTGTTCATCCACGGGCCGCTGCAGGTTGCGCTGCGCGGCACCCGCATACACGTCGCAGTTGCGGCAATGCACATTGGCCGGCAGCTTGGGGCAGCTCTGGTCGCCGACCACGCCGATATGGTTCCAGCAGTCGTCGATGGCGGCGGGGGACTCGGTGGCGATGAGGTTGGTCATGCTTGCCCCTTAGTTGGACGCCTGGCGGCGCTGGTAGATGCGCGCCGCACGCGCCTTCAGGGTGGCGGCGGCCGTGTGGTTGCCATTGCGTTCGGCCAGCAGGGACAGGTGGCACAGCGCTTCGTAATGGTCGGGCTGCAGGTAGATGCAGCGGCGCCAGTAATCGTCGGCCAGGTCCATCTTGCCGGCCAGTTCATTGATGATGCCCAGCATGAAATACGCTTCCGCCGCCTCGGGCACTCTGGCCAGGTGGGCGTGGCATTTTTCGCCGGCCTCGCGCAGCTGGCCACGGTCGGCCAGCAGGCGCGCCTCGGCCAGCAAATCGGCCTGCGCGGCTTGCGCGGCCGGCGCCGGCGATGGCACGGACACGGGGCGCGTGCGCGGCGCTGTCGCGGCGGCAGGGGCGGCTGCGGCGGCGCGCCTTGGCGCGGGCGGCACGCTGCGCAGGGAGCGCGCGGCCGGCAGCGGCGCCACTTGCATGGGGCTGGCCGGCGCCGCCGTCTCCTTCTTCAGGGCGAAGGCCTGGCGGAACTGCAGCGGCGCAAAGCCGTTCTGGCAGAACGACGGCACTTCCGCATAGCCGGCCAGCAGCATGCCGTCGTCGGCCAGCAGGGCGGACAGGTTGTGGATGGCCGCGCGCGTGGTCGGCTTGTCGAAGTAAATCAAGAGGTTGCGGCAGAAGATGACGTCGTAATGGCGGCTGTAGGTGGCGGTATCGAACTGCAGCAGATTGCCCTGCCTGAAGGTTACCTGTTCGCGCAGGGAGTCGATGATGCGGTAGGCGTCGTCGGCCACGTGCGTGAAATAGCGGTCGCGGAAGGCCACGTCCTGCGCGCGGAAGGCATTGCGGCCATATACGCCGGCCTGCGCCCGCTCGATGCAGCCTGGACTCAGGTCATACGCATCGATGCTGAACGCCTGTTTCGGCACGCCGCCGTCGCGCAGCGCCATGGCCATCGAATACGGTTCCTCGCCGCCCGCGCACGGGATCGACAGGATGCGCGTGGCGCGCCCCCGTGCCCAGCGTTCCTGTACCAGTTCGACGGTGGCGTAGAACGCCTGCGGGTCGCGGAACAGCCACGATTCCGGCACCACCACCAGCTCGATCAATTGCGTCATTTCGGCCGGCGTGAGCGCCTGCAGGTAGGCCTCGCTATCGCTGAAGCCCGTTTGCTCCATTCGCTGGCCGACGGCCCGTTCGGCCACGGCTTTGGAGACGGACAGGCCGGTCGCGCGGCGCAGCAGGGCTTGTGCCGTCATGCCGCGCCCGCGTCTTGAAACAGCAGCGCGCGTACGTCGGGCGGCAGCAGGTGCTCCAGTTCCACCAGTTGCACGATGCCGTCGGCGTCGCTGGCCACCTGGCCCAGGAAGGGCGCCGTCGCCACGCCGCTGTCGTCGAGCTTTTCCGCATCGATGTCGGCGATGCCGCGCACCTGCGAGGCCAGCAAGCCCAGCGCATGCGTGGCGCCGCCAGGCGCGCGGTAGTCGATGATGACGATGCGCGTGTCGAACTGCGCGGCGGCGGCAGGCAGCCCGGCCAGGCGCGACAGGTCGATCACGGGCACGGGCGTGCCGTGCAAGTCCATCAGGCCGGCCACGTAGTCTGGCGTGAGCGGCAACTGTTTCAGCTCCAGCAGCGGCAGAACGCGCACGATGCCGGCCAGGGGCAGGCCATAGCGGTCGCGTCCGATGTGAAAGAGCAGTACTTTCATGGGATCAGATGGTGACGGCGAAGGTCGACACGCTCGACTGCAGGTCGCCCGCCGCATATTGCAGCTGGTGCACCGCTTCGCTGGTGGCTTTCAGCGATTCCACCGTCTGCTGCGTGGCATCGTTGAGCTGCATCATGGTATCGGAAATCTGCGAGGCGCCGATGGCCTGCGATTGCATGCCTTGCAGCACGGCATCGAATTGCGGCGTGAGTTTCTGTACCTGGTCCATCACGGACGACAATTGTTCCGCCACTTGCCGCACCTCGCCCACGCTGCGGCGAATTTCTTCCGAGAATTTATCCATGCCCATCACGCTGGCCGAAACGGCCGACTGCATTTCCTTGAGCATTTGCTCGATATCCCAGGTGGAGACGGACGTCTGGTCGGCCAGGCGGCGGATTTCCGTCGCCACCACGGAGAAGCCGCGGCCCGCCTCGCCCGCTTTTTCCGCCTCGATGGCGGCGTTCAGCGACAGGATGTTGGTCTGGTCGGCCACCTTGGTGATGGTGATCAGCACGCTATTGATATTGCTGGCTTTTTCCGACAGGGCGGCCAGCTTGGCGTTGATGGAATCGGTGGCCGAGACCATGTGCTGCATGGTCGAGTCCATGCGCTTGAGGTTGTTTTGTGCTTCGGCCGTGGCATTCGTCGTGTAGTCGGCTACGGCGGTGGCGTCTTCCATGGTTTTCAGCAACTGGCTCGTGTTGGCCGAGATTTCCTTGGTGGTGCTGAGAATTTCCACGCTGGTTTGCGCCTGTTCGATGCCCGTGGCTTCCTGCTGGCGTGCCGAGGCGGCGATTTCCGTGGCCGAGGTCGTCACTTGGATGCCGGCCTTTTGCACATTGTTGAGCAGGCTGCGCAGGTTTTCGAACATCTTCGCCAGGCCGTTGCCCAGCTGGCCGATGGCGTCATTGCCGGTGATGCCGACCTTGCCCGTCAGGTCGCCCGAGGCCGCCTTCGACACCACTTCCAGCAGGGAATCGACCTTGGCCCGCAAGGTGTTGGTGGCGGCCAGTTCGTTGGCCTGGTTGTCCTGGATGGTTTGCGCCATGCGGTTGAATTCTTCCGTCACCTTGCCTAGCTCGTCGCGCGAGATGATGGCGGCGCGCGCGCCCTGCTCGCCGCCGGCGATGCGCCCGACGGCGTCCGTCAGGCTGTTCAGCGGGCCGAGGATGGAACGGCCCAGCAGGTAGGAAATGCCCAGCGCCAGCACCACGCACAGCACGCCGCCCAGCGCCAGCGTCAGCAGCATGGTTTCCTGCAGGCGACTTGACGTGGCCGTGCGCTCGGCCAGCAGGCGGTTTTCTTCGGCGGCGGCTTCGTCAAGCAGTTTGTTCGCTTGCGCGACGGCCGGGTAGCCGGTCGGCGGCATGGTGCGCGCCACCGCTTCCGTGGCGCCCGGCGCGTTGCCCAGCGCGCGGCGCTTCTCGATCAGGGGATTGATCCACTCCTTGACCCAGGTGGTGGTCAGCTGGTCGATCTTGCGGAAGCGTTCCGACTGTACCTTGTTGTCGACCGTCATGGCGATGGCTTTTTGCGTGTGCTGGCTCAGCACCGCCATCTCGTCCGTTCCAGGGTTCAGCGAGGCTTCGTTGCCTGTGAGGATGAAACCGCGTGCTTCCACCTGGATTTGCAGGATGGAATTGTGAATCCTGTCGATCTCGACCAGCACTTCCATCGTGTGGCGGTCCCATGCATTAGCTTCCGACAGGCGCGAAAAGCTGTTGTAGGCCACGCCCAGCAGGATCAGGATGATGGCCACGATGGAGCCGAAGCCCAGGTACAGTTTATTCTTGATACTCAGGTCTTTGAACATGGGAGGGCTCCGGAAGCGGGAAGGTCAGCACAATTGCACTGTAGCATTTTGCCATGCGGACAGCAAAATGGGGGCGATCTCGGGACGTGGCGGGGCGTAATTTGCGGCAGAGTGCGCTCCAGACGCAAAAAAGCCGCCCGTGGGCGGCTCAGGCAGCTGCGGGAGGCAGTGCCTCCCGGCAACTAATTACTTCTGGCCGCGCTTTTCGCGGGCGATGGCGGCGATGCGCATGCGCAAGGCATTCAGCTTGATGAAGCCGCCTGCGTCGGCCTGGTTGTAGGCGCCGCCGTCTTCGTCGAAGGTGGCGATGTTCATGTCGAACAGCGAATCCGTCTTCGAATCGCGCGAGACGACGATGACATTGCCTTTGTACAGCTTGATGCGTACCCAGCCGTTCACGGTTTCCTGCGTGTGGTCGATCAGGGTTTGCAGGGCAACGCGCTCAGGCGCCCACCAGTAGCCGTTGTAGATCATCGATGCGTAGCGCGGCATCAGGTCATCTTTCAGGTGGGCCACTTCGCGGTCCAGGGTGATCGATTCGATGGCGCGGTGGGCTTTCAGCATGATAGTGCCGCCCGGGGTTTCATAGCAGCCGCGCGATTTCATGCCGACGTAGCGGTTTTCCACCAGGTCCAGGCGACCCACGCCATGCTTGCCGCCAACCTTGTTCAGTTCGGCCAGCACGGTGGCAGGCGACATGCGCACGCCGTTGATGGCGACGATGTCGCCTTTTTCGTATTCGATGTCCAGGTATTCCGCTTCGTCCGGGGCCTTTTCAGGGCTGACGGTCCAGCGCCACATCGTTTCTTCCGCTTCGGCGCTCGGGTTTTCCAGGTGGCGGCCTTCAAAGCTGATGTGCAGCAAGTTGGCGTCCATCGAGTACGGCGCGCCGCCGTTCTTGTGCTTCATGTCGATTTCGATGCCGGCGTCTTCCGCGTACTTCAGCAGTTTTTCGCGCGACAGCAGATCCCACTCGCGCCATGGAGCGATGATTTTCACGCCTGGCTTCAGCGCGTAGGCGCCCAGTTCGAAACGCACCTGATCGTTGCCCTTGCCGGTCGCGCCGTGCGAGATGGCGTCGGCGCCGGTGGCGTTGGCGATTTCGATCAGGCGCTTGGCGATCAAAGGACGGGCGATCGAGGTGCCCAGCAGGTATTCGCCTTCATAGACGGTATTGGCGCGGAACATCGGGAAGACGAAATCGCGCACGAATTCTTCGCGTACATCTTCGATATGGATGTTTTCCGGCTTGATGCCGAACTTGATGGCCTTGGCGCGCGCCGGTTCCAGTTCTTCGCCCTGGCCCAGGTCGGCCGTGAAGGTGACGATTTCGCACTGGTAGTTATCTTGCAGCCATTTCAGGATGACGGAGGTGTCGAGTCCGCCGGAATAGGCCAGGACTACTTTTTTAATGTCGCTCATATTGCTTCCAGTTGTCGTTGTCGATATATGTGTTGCGATGCTGCCGGGAGTTCTGCAGTTCCAGGCGAATTATTGGATTTTACCCAGTAACAGGTATTCGATCAGCGCTTTTTGCACGTGCAAACGGTTTTCCGCTTCATCCCACACCACCGATTGCGGGCCGTCGATCACTTCGGCGGCTACTTCCTCGCCGCGGTGGGCGGGCAGGCAGTGCATGAATAGCGCGTCGGGCGCCGCGCGGGCCATCTTCGCGCCATCGACGATCCAGCCGTCGAAGGCGGCGATGCGGGCCGCGTTTTCCGCTTCGTAGCCCATGCTGGTCCACACGTCCGTGTTGACCAGGTGCGCGCCTTCGCAGGCGTCGGATGGGTTGGCAAAGAAGGTGTAGCGCTCGGTCTTGACTTGCGACAGGTCGATGTCGTAGCCCTTCGGCGTCGACACGTTGACGTGGAAGCCGAACACTTCGGCCGCCTGCAGCCACGAGTACAGCATGTTGTTGGCGTCGCCGATCCAGGCGACGACCTTGCCGGCGATCGAGCCGCGGTGTTCGATGTAGGTGAAGATGTCGGCAAAGACCTGGCACGGGTGGTGTTCATTGGTCAGGCCATTGATCACCGGCACGCGCGAATTGGCGGCGAAACGCTCGATGATTTCCTGGCCGAAGGTGCGCACCATGATGATGTCGCACATGCGCGACATGACCTGGCCGGCGTCTTCCACCGGCTCGCCGCGGCCCAATTGGGAGTCGCGCGTGTTCAGGTAGATGGCGGCGCCGCCCAGCTGGTGCATGCCGGCTTCGAACGACAATCGCGTGCGGGTCGAGTTCTTTTCAAAGACCATCACCAGGGTGCGGTCGATCAGGGGATGGTAGATTTCGTAGTTCTTGAACTTGCGCTTGATCAGATGGGCGCGTTCGATCACATATTCGTACTCTTCCAACGTGAAATCGGAGAACTGGAGGTAGTGCTTGATCGGTTTTTTTGTCGACATAATGACCACTTGAAGATGCGCAGGCCGCCGGCGGCGTGCCTTTCCCGCCGGGTTGCATCAGCGTAAAACATCTCGTCTGATGACTGCCTCGCCCGGCGCGCTGCTGTGTTGATCGGTGCCAGCGCGACGCCTGTCGCGCGGTACGATGCGGTTTGCCAAGTTGAAAATAATGCAATGGCAAGTACTTCAGCCGTTCAATTATAAGGGTTTTGCTTTTAGATTGGAAAGACTGGCCGGGCGCGTACTTGTATAGGCAAGTCTGCGCCCGGGCAACGGGGCGGTGGATTAATAGATGCTGGCGGGCGCAGCGCCGTCCAGCTGGGGCGCCACCAGGGGCAAGTCCAGGGTGAAGCGGGTGCCGGCAGGGCTGCTGGCCACCTGGATGGTGCCGCCCAGTAGGGCCGTGACGATGTTGTAGCTGATCGACAAACCCAGGCCGCTGCCACCCTGGCCTAGCTTGGTGGTAAAGAAGGGGTCGAAGATGCGCGACAAGTGCTGTTCGGCGATGCCCCCGCCATTGTCCTCGAAGACGATCTGCACGCGCGCCGCCTCCATCGTGGCGGACAAACGCATGCAGCCCGCGCCGGCGCCGCCATCGTTGGGCGCGGGGGGGAAGGCGTGCAGCAGGGCATTGTTGATCAGGTTGGTGATCACCTGGCCGAACGGGCCAGGATAGCTGTCCATGGCGATGCCGAAGGCTATCTCCACTTCGATGCGGTGGCCCGAGCTGCGGATGCGGTTCATGACGGTGGCGATGATTTCATTGCTTACTTGTTGCAAGTCAAACCGGCGCCGTTGCTCGGTGGTACGGTCGACGGCCACCTGCTTGAAACTGTTGACCAGGTCGGCCGCGCTGCGCAGGCCGCGCATCACCAGCGCCGACGCCTTGTTCGCATCGTCGATGAAGGCGGCCAGGTCCGAGCGGCGCAGGCCGGGGCCGTTCATCAGGCGTTCCACGTCTTCCGTCTTTTGCTGCATGGTACTGGCGATTAATAAACTGTTGCCGATCGGGGTATTCAGTTCATGCGCCACGCCGGCCATCAGCGAACCGAGAGCAGCCAGTTTTTCCTGCGATACCAGTTGCGCCTGGGCATCTTGCAATTGCCGGTAGGCGCTGGCGTTGTCGAGCGCGATGGCGCCATACGCGCACAGGGTACGGAAGATCAGCCGCTCGCGTTCGCCATACGCGTTGGCATGGCAAGCTTGCACCGTCATCACGCCCAGCACGCGTTCGCCCACCATCAGCGGCACGTACAGCACGCTCTGGTTATGCAGGGTGCCGGGCACCGTGTAGGCATGGCGGCGCGGCGGTACCTGGTCGATATACACTTCGCGCCGGCCCAGCAGGCAGCGCACGGAGTAGGCGCGTGGATTGCTCAGTGGAATGGCGTTGTCGGGCAGGGGGCGGCCCGCTTCCATGCCGTGCGCGCGGCGCAGCGCCGTGCCAGCCGGATCGAGCATGTAGACGGCGAAGGTGTTGACTGGCAGCAAGGCGTGCACATGGCGGTCCAGCACCTGGAATACAGCGCTGGCGTCGAGGTGGGTGGTGATTTCCTGGCCGATGGCCGACAGCCGTTCCAAGGTGTCGCTGGTCTGTTGCAGCACTTCGGCGCGGCGCGCTTCGGAGGCGGCCAGCTCGCGGTGGTGATAGCCTTCCGAACGCGCATGTTCCGTCTGGTGGTAGACCTGCATGGCCGTGGCGCGGTTGCTCGCCTGCTGGGTGTGGCTTTTTTCACGCGCCATGCCCGCATCGAGGGCGATATCGTAGGCGCGCGCATAGTCGCCCGCATGCGCGTATTCGCGCGCCAGCGCATCGAGCAGTTCGCCGGGCGGCGAATAGCCTTCGATGGAGGCGGCCACCTGCAGCGCCTGGTGCAGGAAATGCAGGGCGGGATTGCGTTCCAGCATGCCTGCGGGCGGTGGCAGCTCGTGGCGCGCATGCAGCATGGACAAGACGCGCAGCGCCGCCACCTGATGCATGGCGTCGCCTTGCGCGGTGGCCAGCTGGCAAGCCCGTTCGGCCGCCTGCAGCGCTTCATCGGGGCGGTCCAGGTAGGACAGCGCATGCGCGCTGCCGCGCTGCGCCAAACTGCGGAAATCGGCCTGGCTCAGCGCTTCGGCGCGCTGCGCCAGCCGGCTGAAGGCGTCGAGCGCCGTGTCGTAGTCGCCCTTGTCCAGGCTCAGTTCACCCAGGTGGAATAGGGCGTTGGCATAGGTGCGCGCGCCTGCCACGGGGGCCAGGATGAGCAGCGCCTGGCGCAGCAAGTCTTCGGCCGCGGCCAGCCGCCCCAGCTTGCGCATGGTTTCGGCCGTATGCGTCTGGCAGGCGCCGATGCTGCGCGGCCAGCCGGTGGGGCGCGCCAGGTCCAGCGCGCACTGCATCCATTCGAGGGCCGATTCGTTGTCGTTGAGGCTGGCGAAGCAGTCGCCGATATTGATGGCGGCCGTGATGGCGCCGCGCAGCTGGCCGCTTTCCAGCGCCGCCTCGTAGCTTTGCATGTAGTGGCCGGCGGCCGTGCCCAGGTCGCGCGAAGTGTGCGCCAGCAAGCCGCGGAAATCATGCACCCAGGCAGCCAGCGGCGCGGGCAGCTTGCCGCTGGCGCCGTCGGCCTGGAAGTGGCTGCCCCAGCGCGCTTGGGCGGCCGGCGCATCGCGCAGCACGGCCCAGCGCGCCGTGGCCGCGTCGGCCAGGCTGGCGCGCATCGCATCGCCGGCGCTGCGCGCCTGTTCGGCAGCGGCCAGCAGTTCGGCATCGCAGCGGGCATGGTCGCCCCGGTCGACGGCAATCGAGGACAGCAGCCAGTGCGCGTCGGCGCAAGCGGCGCCGTCGCCATGCGCGCACAGGATGGCGTGCGCCGCCATGGCCAGGCTTTCGGCCGCATCGAGCGCACCTTGCAGCCAGGCCACTTCCGCCTGCACCAGTTGCAGGCGCGCCTGCGCCTGTTCTAGTGCTGCCGCTTCCAGGCCTGCCAGCGGCAGCAGCCGATGCGCTTCCTTGCTCAGCTCAATTGCTCTGTTGCAATCACGCTGGCGCAAATGCCAGGATAGCAACAACAGCAGCGGTACGCGCCCGGCGCCGTGCAACGGCAGCAATGCGCTTTCCCACTGCGCTACGTCGTGTTCGAGCGCGAACATTTCCATTCAAGCATTCTCCCTGCAAACGGTGGCGCCAGCCTGCGACCGCACAGGCCATGCGTCATCGCATTGTAAGCTGCATTCAGGGGAATTGTTCAGTACGCCAGTCAGGATTATTCATCTGGCATGGCGCCACCGGCGAGGGCGATTTGCCCCGCGCCGCATACGCTCTGCCGTGCGCTTAGCGTGAAACCAGGCGAACGCTGTTGACGCTGACGCCGCTGATGCTGCGCACGTCGGCCGGCAGACGCAGGCCCGACAGCAGCTGGGCGTTGTCGATGGTCACCTGTTCGCCCGCATTGCTGAAGGCGAACATTGCACCTTTCTGGGTGGCAAACTGGCCAGATCCGACGGGAGTGATTCTGACACTGGGTTTTGGCTGCATTTCGCGGTCGTCGATCAGACGGCCATAGAAGTGGCTGCCCTGCTGGAGCACTTCCAGGCGTTGCCCGTTCGACAGGCGGTATTGCCGTTCGATCTCGGACGCTTCCTGCGCCGTGACATGGTAGTACGCGTTGCTGCTGACTCTAACGCTGCCAGTCGTTTGTGGAGCCGCAACAGTTTGCGCGTGAGAGGCGCCGGCGACAAGTGCGAACAGGGCGGCGATAAGAGGGAGGAAGCGTTTGGTATGCATGACATTCACCTTCGATCAGGATGACGGGATTGGTTAGAGTTAGATCGTGTGGTCGCTGGCAGGTTTCCGGCAGGGACTGGTGTCAAGTTAGCAAACGTGCCTGGCCAGCGCCAGCGGCAGGCGATGGAAGGCAGGTTTTACGCGATGAAGCGCATAAAACGGCAGATGAATGGTTTTGGGATTAAAGTCGGAAGGCGGCTTCGGAGGCGAAATTAAATTTCGCCTGCCGGGTGTTTTTCGGCGCTATATTTGAATGAGAGAAATATTTCTCAATACAGCGTTTGCGCCGATTCGTGCAGCAGCTGGCCATACAGGGTATGGCGCATCTTGGCGATCTTACCTTCGGACAAGGCTTGCAGGATGGCGCACTGCGGCTCGATCAGGTGGCGGCAGTTATAGAACTTGCAGCCGCCCAGGTAGGGCTGGAATTCGCGGAAGGCCCGTTCCAGCATGCCCTCGGATAAGTGGTACAGGCCGAATTCCTGGAAGCCGGGCGAATCGATGATGGAGCTGTTCGCGCCCAGTTCGTCGAGCTTGTACAGGCGCGTAAAGGTGGTCGTGTGCTTGCCCGTGTCGAGCGCGGCGGAGATTTCGCGCACGGCGATGTCCGCGTCTGGCACCAGCAGGTTGATCAGGGACGACTTGCCCATGCCCGACTGACCGATGAGAATCGACGACTGGCCCGCCAGCAGGGGCGCCAGGGTGGCCACGGCGTGCTCCGGTTCGGCGCGCGCCGACACTTCATCGACGGGATAGCCCATCGAGGAATACGGCAGCAGGCGTTCCCGGGCACGCTCCAGCGAAGCCGTTACATCCGTCTTGTTGAGGATGATGCGCGCTTCGATGCCGGCCGCGTCGGCCGCCACCAGCGAGCGCGAGATCAGGTCGTCGGCAAAGCCCGGTTCCGTCGCCACGACGATGAACAGCTGCGTCAGGTTGGCGGCCAGCAATTTCGACTTGTACTGGTCCGACCGGTACAGCAAGGTCTTGCGTTCCTCGATGCGGTCGATGACGGCCTGGTCGTTGGAAGTGCGCGTCAGGTGCACGATGTCGCCCACGGCCACATTGGTTTTTTTGCCGCGCGTTACGCATTGCAGCTTGGCACCGTCCACGTCGGCCAGGTAATGGCGGCCGTGGGCGGCGATGATGATGCCCGTCAACTTGCCTTCGCTCATGGGGCCACCTGGCTGCTCTGGTAGATAAGGTCGGCCTTGGCGGCGCAGATGAAGTCGTTTTCGGACAGGCCGCCGGCACCCTGGTTGACCGAGTGCGTGTCGTAGCGCACGGCGCAGGTTTTGTAAGTAATGATGAGCTCCGGATGGTGGTCTTGCGTATGGGTCATATAGGCCAGGGCGTTCACGAACGCCAGGGTCTGGTAGTAATTCTTGAAGCCGAAGTCGCGGCACAGCTTGCCGTTTTGCACCGTCCACTGGGGCAGCAGGGCGTGCAGGGTGGCGATATCCGTGTCGCCCAGCGCCTGCTGGCGCGGCGTGCAGCTCAGTTGAGCCAGGTCTTGCGAAGTGGATGGCGTATTCATGCGGAAGCCCCTTTCAGGTGGCGGATGCGCACGCTGGCCGGCGGATGCGAGTCATAGAAGGCCGAGTGCAGCGGGTCGGGCGTCAGGGTCGACGCATTGTCTTCATACATTTTGACGAGCGCCGACACCAGGTCGTCCGCCTGCGTGTGCGTGGCGGCAAAGGCGTCGGCTTCGAATTCGTGCTTGCGCGAGCTGAGCGACGTCAACGGCCCCAGCAGGAAAGTGAAGACGGGCAAGGCCAGCATGAACAGCAGCAGCGCCAGCGCGTCCGTCGGCTGGCCCGTCAGCGCCAGCGCCACGGGATCGACGCCCAGGCCCGCGTAAAACCACGGCTGCGTCTTCAGGAAGCCCAGCAGCGCGAGGAAACCCAGCGAGATGACGAACATCATGGCGATGCGCTTGACGATGTGCTTGAGCTTGAAGTGGCCCAGTTCATGCGCCAATACGGCTTCGATTTCCTGCGGCGCCAGGCGCGACAGCAGGGTGTCGAAGAAGACGATGCGCTTGTTGGCGCCAAAGCCCGAGAAATACGCATTGCCGTGGGCGCTGCGCTTCGAGCCATCCATGACGAACAAGCCTTTCGAAGCGAAGCCGACGCGCTGCATCAAGCCTTCGATGCGGCTTTTCAGCGCTTCGTCGGCCAGCGGCGTGAATTTGTTGAACAGTGGGGCAATGACGGTTGGGAACAGCACCATCATCAGCAGCTGGAAGCCGCTCCAGACGAACCACGCGTACAGCCACCACAGGTCGCCCGACTTGGCCATCAGGGTCAGCACGACCCAGATCAGCGGCAAGCCGATGACGGCGCCCAGGCCCACGCCCTTGAGCATGTCCGTGAAAAACAGCTTGCGCGCCATGGTGTTGAAGCCGAAGCGCTGCTCCAGCACGAACTGGCGGTAATAGTCGAAGGGCAGGTCGATCAGGCCGGAAATGGCGGCAAAGGCGGCGATCAGGCCGATCTGGTACAACATGGGCGAGCCGGGACCCATCCATTCATTCAGGTGCAGCGCCAGCCATTGCAGGCCGCCCAGCAAGGTAAAACCGATCAGCACGGCATAGTTGATCAGCAAGGTCAGCAAGCTGAACTTGGTCTTTGCCACTGTGTAGTCGGCCGCCTTCTGGTGCGCGGCCAGCGGGATTTTTTCCGCGAATTCGGGCGGGACAACGGCGCGGTGCGCCAGCACGTGGCGGATCTGCCGCGAAGCGAGCCAGAAGCGCACGGCGAGGGTCAAAACGAGGACGGATACAAACAAAATCGAAAACGCGAGTGAATACATTCTGTGCCTGTGAGAAAATGGCTGATTATTTAGTTTGATTAGGCCAAGAGAGAATTATGTCACAAGCGACCGACTTAACTGCATCCACCCCCGCACCCGCGGTGCCCGCACGTCCAAATGAGATGAACCTGGTCTGGGTCGACATGGAAATGACGGGTCTGGAGCCCGATACCGACCGCATCATCGAGGTGGCGGTAGTGGTGACGGACATGCACTTGAACCTGCTGGCCGAAGGCCCCGTGTTCGTGATTCACCAGTCGGATGAAACCCTGAACAAGATGGATGCCTGGAACAAGGGCACGCACGGCCGCTCGGGCCTGATCGACAAGGTCAAGGCATCGACCGTGACGGAAGCCCAGGCGGAAGCGGAGCTGATCGCCTTCCTGAAGAAATACGTACCGGCAGGCAAGTCGCCCATGTGCGGCAACACCATCGGCCAGGACCGCCGCTTCATGGTACGCGGCATGCCGAAGCTGGAAGCATTCTTCCACTACCGCAATGTTGACGTGTCGACACTGAAAGAGCTGTGCAAGCGCTGGAAGCCGGAAATCGCCACCGGTTTCAAGAAGCACCAGAAGCACACTGCGCTGGCCGATATCCTCGAGTCGATCGAAGAGCTGAAGTACTACCGCGAGCACTTCATCAAATTGTAATAGTGTTGTCGGCTTACGCGCCCAGGCGCTAAGCCGACCTACATATGGCGCGCCGCGCCGGGGGCGTAGGTCGGATTAGCGGAGCGTAATCCGACGATCCTCCGCCGCGAAGATATCCAGGTGGCGTAGGTCGGCTTAGCGCCCTGGCGCGTAAGCCGACGCATCCGGGGCCGCGAAGACCAGGCCGTGCCAAACGCCGTCTTCATCCTGCCACTCCAGCGCAAACGGTCCCGTTTGCCGCAAGCCCGTGATCCACACTGTCTCTCCAGGTTCGCGAAAATACGCCACGCACTGCCCGAACGGCTGCTCCAGCCGGCACAGCACCAATCCCTCGCCCGCCACGGCGCACCATTGCTCGTGGACATCGATCAAGCCCACGGCCGGGTCGCCGTAGAACTCGCCCAGGCTGGTTTGCCGGCCATCGGCCGCCGTCACCTTGGCGTGTTCATATTCATGCTGGACAATATATTGGGCGCTGCGCGCCAGTTCCCTGCTCGTCATGCTGTCTCCACGGTGGGCCAGACGGTTTCCTGGTCGGCGCGCGCCTCGGCGATCAGCCATTCGCAGAAGGCGTGCACGAGGGGGCGCGTTTCCGCCTGGGGCGAACGCAGCAGATAATAGCAGTGGGGGCCGCGCACGGCATGTTCGAACACGCGCACCAGGCGGCCCGAGCGCAGGTCGTCGCCGATCAGGGGGCTGGCGGCGATGGCCACGCCCTGGCCGCTGGCGGCCGCGTCCAGGCACAGATACGTGTGCGAAAAGCGCGCGCCGCTGTTGCCGCTATTGCCGCTGTAATGCACACCGCAGCTGTGCAGCCAGCGCGTCCAGTCGATTTCGCCGGGCAGGTGCACTTCCGGCTCGTCGTGCAGCAGCGGGTAGCGCAGCAGGTCGTCGGGCTGGCGCAGGCTGGCCGCGTTGGCGCGGAAATCGGGGCTGCAGACGGCGGAAAACCATTCTTCCATCAATAAATCCACTTTCAGGCCCGGATAGCGGCCCGGTCCCAGGCGGATGGCCACGTCCACGCCATCGCGCGCCAGGTCGACCGGGTGCATCGAGGCCAGCACGCGCAGTTCGATCTGCGGATAGCGGTCGCGCAAGCGTCCCAGGCGCGGCATCAGCCAGCGCGAGACGAGCGAGCTGGTGGCCGTCACCGTCACCACCTTGTCATCGCCCTGGCGCCGCGCCTGCTCGGATACATCGGCCAGCTGGTTGAGTATCGGCCCCAGCGAGGCCGCATAGCGCTGGCCGGCGCTGGTGAGCACCACGCCGCGCGGCAGGCGCTGGAACAGCACGATGCCAAGCCACGCTTCCAGCTGTTTCACATGGTGGCCGATGGCACCGGCCGAGACGTGCAATTCTTCGCCCGCGCGCTGGAAGCCTTCGTGGCGGGCGGCCGCCTCGAAGGCGTGCAGGGCGGCAAGTGGGGGCAGGGGACGTGACATGGCATTCTCAAGAGAATTGAGCCTCAGTATTATTTGGCCTATCCGTGAAGAATATTGGTTTGTTTCATTTTGCGCAAGCGAATATGATGCCGGCTATGCGTGAAGTGACCCGCAATATGATTCACGCATGAATCAT
This sequence comes from Janthinobacterium sp. PLB04, assembly GCF_021165895.1. Lineage (NCBI taxonomy): Bacteria > Pseudomonadati > Pseudomonadota > Betaproteobacteria > Burkholderiales > Oxalobacteraceae > Janthinobacterium > Janthinobacterium sp. PLB04. Next base: position 2,062,286 of record NZ_CP088968.1, read on the forward strand.
CTACCAGCCTTGCTTGGCATTTATATTTACAACGCCAGGGAAAACCGTCGCGATGCGCAGCAGGTTTGCCCGGGTGTACTCAAAGAGGTTAGTCATGTCTGATCGCCGCGCTGTTGCGCTGGTGTTGCTGTCGGCCGCCGGATTCGGCAGTTCCGCAGTGTTTGCCAAGGCGGCATATGCGTCCGGGGTCAACCCGTCGACCATGCTGGCCTTGCGTTTCGTCATCGCCGCCATGCTGTTGCTGCCGCTCGTGTGGCTCGGTGGCTGGCGCTTGCCGCGCGGCCGCCTGCTGGCCGGCTACATGCTGATGGGCCTGATGTACACGGCCCAGTCGCAAGGCTATTTCAATGCGCTCATGTATGCCAGCAGCGGCCTGTGCGGCATGCTGCTGTACGTGTATCCCGTGCTGGTCACCATCCTCGCGCTGGCGCTGGGCTGGGAAAAGCTGGACCGGCGCATGCTGGTGCTGATGGCGCTGGCCATTGCCGGCATGGCCATCACCCTGGGCGGCAAGCTGCAGGGCCAGCCCATCGGCATCGCGCTGGCATTGATGGCCGCCGGCGTGTACGCCGTGTACATCCTGTTTGGCAACAGCCTGTCGAAAAGCCGCGAGAATATTCACCCATTGGCCGCCTGTGTGGTGATCCTGGGCACGGCCGGCCTGTCGAACAGCGCGATTGCTTTGTGGCAAGGCGTGTCCTTGCCGGGCACGGCGACGGGCTGGCTGGCCGTCAGCGCCATCGCCCTGTTCTCGACGGCCATCGCGATTGCCGCCTTCTTTGCCGGCGTGGCGCAGATCGGCGCGGCCAAGGCATCCATCATTTCCACGTTTGAACCCGTCATCACGATGGCATTCGGCGTGACCTTGCTGAAGGAATCCGTCAGCGGCACGCAATTGCTGGGCGGCGCCATGGTGCTGGCCGCCGTGGTCTTGCTGGCACAGCGGCCCAGTGCCAAGCCGGTCTCCATGCCTGGCGTGCAAGCCAGCGCCTGAACTTTTTTCCTGAACTGATCGGCAATACCGATCGGTCTCCTTTGCGCCGCGACGGGTTTCCTGCCGCGGCGCTTTTTTTTGGCCGCGCACAAATAACACTTGATTGCGAATGATTCTCATTTATAATTGATTTCAAGATTCCCCCACCACCAGCCAGCCCATGCCAGCCAGTGTTCGCCTTGAAAGGAGACACCGTGACGAGCATGCCCCCTATTTGCAATACCGAGCTGGTCGCCGGCGAATTTGCCCGCCTGCGTCGCGAAAAGAAAGCCCGCCACCGCGATATCGCCGAGGAGCTGGCCATTTCCGAAGGCGAGCTGATCGCCGCGCACGCCGGCCTGTCGCTGGCCGATGGCGCCTTGCTGGGCGCCGAGCGCCTGCAGGCCGACTGGCCCGCCATCATTGCCGCCCTGGAACCGCTGGGTGAAGTCATGGCGCTGACGCGCAACGCCTCGTGCGTGCATGAAAAGACGGGCGTGTATCGAAAAGCCAGCCACAACAACCACGTGGGCCTGGTGCTCGGTGGCGATATCGACCTGCGCGTGTTTTACCGCCAGTGGGCGCATGGTTTTGCCGTTCGCGAGATGGGCGAGAAGGAAGTGCAGCGCAGCCTGCAGTTTTTCGATGCCGCCGGCCATGCCGTGCACAAGATTTTCATGAAGCCGCAAAGCGACCTGGCCGCCTACGACGCGCTGGTGGCGCGCTTCGCCGATGCGGATCAGGCGGCCGGCATTGCCGTGACGGCGCCAGCGCCGCCGCCGGCGGAACTGCCCGACGCGCAGATCGACGTGGCCGGCTTTCGCGCCGCCTGGGCCGACTTGCGCGACACGCATGAATTTTTCACCGTGCTGAAAAAATATTCGGTCTCGCGCCTGCAAGGCCTGCGCCTGGCCGAGGCGCGTTTCGTGCAGCAGCTCGACAAATCCTGCGTGCTCGACCTGCTCAATAATGCCGCCCTCGAAAAGGTGGCCATCATGGCCTTCGTCGGCAATGCCGGCATGATCCAGATCCATTCGGGACCCGTGCACAAGATCGCCGTGATGGGGCCGTGGATCAATGTCCTCGACACGCGCTTCAACCTGCATTTGCGCGAAGACCATATCGCCAGCGCCTGGGTGGTGAAAAAGCCGACCGTCGATGGCCTGGTGACATCGGTGGAACTGTTCGACGCCAAGGGCGACACCATCGTCATGTTCTTCGGCGAACGCAAGCCGGGCGTGCACGAACTGTGCGAATGGCGCAACGTCGTCGAGCGCGTGCTGCTGGAGGGCGAACTATGCGCCGCATGATCGCCGCCAGCGTGGCGCGCCGCATCGCGCTGAAAAAAATGGGGGCGGGAGCGCTGGCGCTGGCCGCGCCGATGCAGGTGCTGGCCGCCGTCAGCGACGCGTCCAAGCCGATGGTCAAGGCGCGGCGCATCGTCAGCGTGGGCGGCGCGTTGACGGAAATCGTCTATGCGCTGGAAGCGCAGGGGGAACTGGTGGGCGTCGATACCACCTCGCTGTATCCACCGGTGGCGCAACAGCTGCCGCAGGTGGGTTATGCGCGCACCTTGTCGGCCGAGGGCGTGCTGTCGCTGGCGCCCACGCAGCTGATCGCCACCGAGGAAGCGGGGCCGCAAACGGTGCTGCGCCAGGTGCGCGACGCGGGCGTGCCGGTGGCGGTGCTGAACGCGAATAACAGATTCGAAGGCTTGCTCGAACGGGTGAAACAGGTGGGCCAGATCACGGGACGCGCCGACCCCGCCGCGCGCCTGGCGCAAGCCTTGCAGCAGCAGTGGGACGGCGCCCTGGGCAAGGTGCGCCTGCGCAGCCACGCGCCTGTGCGCGTGCTGTTCATCCTCGCCCATGCGCCCAACCAGGTGATGGTGGGCGGGCGCGAGACGGGCGCCGACGCCATGCTCGCGTATGCGGGCGCCGTCAACGTGATGGGGGGATCGGCCGGTTTTGCCGGCTACAAGCCGCTCACGCCCGAAGCCGTGATCGCCGCGCGGCCCGACATCGTGCTCGTCACGGACCAGGGGCTGAAGGCATCGGGCGGCGTGGACGGCATCTTGAAGCTGCCAGGCCTGGCGCAGACGCCGGCCGGGCGCAAGCACCGCATCGTGTCGCTGGAAGCCATGCTGCTGCTGGGCTTTGGCCCGCGCATGCCGCAGGCGCTGGGCGAACTCGACGCCGCCTTCGCCAAAGCCATGACGGCATGAACGTGGCCTCCCTGGCGTCTGTCGCCCCGTGGCGCTGGCCACGCTGGGGCGCTGGCGGGCTGCTGGCCGTGGCGCTGTTTGCCGGCTTGGTCATCGCCGTGCAGGCGGGCGCCGTGCCGGTGACCTTGGCCGATTGGCTGGCACCGTTTCAATCCGGCGAGGAGACGCTGTCCGGCGGCGCGTATGTGCTATGGCATATCCGTTTGCCGCGCGCCCTGTTTGCCATCCTGATCGGCGCCGCGCTGGCGCTGGCCGGCGGCCTGACGCAAGGGCTGTTCCGCAATCCGCTGGCCGATCCGGGGCTGCTGGGCGTGAGCAGCGGCGCCGCCTGCGCGGGCGCGGCCACCATCGTCTTCGCGGCCAGCCTGCACGTGGCGCCCGAGCTGCGCGTGTGGCTGCTGCCGGCCGCCGCGTTTGCCGGCGCCATGCTGATCTGCGTGCTGCTCGACCGGGTCGCGCGCTGGGCCACCCCCGGCTCCATCGTCGGCTTGCTGCTGACGGGCGTGGCGCTGAACGCCATCACGGTGGCCGTCATGGGCTTGTGCATCTACCTGGCCAGCGACGACCAGTTGCGCACCCTGACTTTCTGGACCCTCGGCTCGCTGTCGGCCGGCAGCTGGCGCCAGGTGGCGGCTTTGCTGCTGGTGCTGGCTGGCGCGCTGTGGACCACGCGCTTCCTGATGCGCTCATTGAATGCGCTGGCGCTGGGCGAGGCGCAGGCGCTGCACGTGGGTATCGATGTGGGCCGGCTGCGCACGCAGGTCATCGTGCTGGTGGCCGTGCTGACGGGCTTTGCCGTCGCCTGGTGCGGCGGCATCGGCTTCATCGGCCTGATCGCGCCGCACCTGGTGCGCACCTGGCTGGGCGCCGACCAGCGCCGCGTCCTGCCCCTGGCGATGCTGGCCGGCGGCTTGCTGCTGCTGTTGGCCGACACGCTGGCGCGCACGGTCGCCATTCCCGCGGAAGTCCCCGTCGGCATTTTCACGGCCTTGCTGGGCGGGCCATTTTTCCTGATGCTGTTGCGGCGCTTCCGCCACGGCACAGCCTAGAGGTGAACATGACGCCCCTGCTGGAACTCTCCTTCGCCACCACACAACTGGGCCAGCAGTATTTCGGCCCGTTCAATCTGCGGATCGCGGCCGGCGAGCGCGTCGCCATCCTGGGCCCCAGCGGCGCGGGCAAGTCGACCCTGCTCAAATTGATGGCGCGCGAACTGCACCCGCAGGCGGGCCAGGTGGCGTTCGCGGGCAGGCCGCTGGCGCAGTGGCCGCTGGCCGACCTGGCGCGGCGCCGCGCCGTCCTGCCGCAGGGCTCGAACGTGGCCTTCGGACTGCAGTGCGAGCTGGTGATCGGCCTGGGACGGGTATCGCGCCTGGTCGACCCGCAGCTGGGGCGGATCGTGCAGGACGCGGCTACCCTGGCGCACGCCGGGCATTTGCTGGGCCGCTGCCTGGATACCCTGTCCGGCGGCGAGCAGGCCAGGGTGCAGTTGGCGCGCATCTTCGCGCAGATGTGGGACGTACAGGATGGCTTGATACTCGTCGACGAACCGCTGGCGGCGCTCGATCCCGGCCTGCAGTTCGATTTGCTCGATAGCCTGCAGCAGTTTTGCGCCGCGCGCGGCCACGCCGTCATCGCCATCCTGCACGACATCAATCACGCCTTGCTGGGCTTCGAGCGCCTGCTGCTGGTGCGTTCGGGCCAGCTGGTGGCCGATATCGCCAGCGATGCCGGCGCCGTGCCGCCCCTGGCCGCGCTGTACGGCATCGCCCTGACGACGGCGACCAGCAGCGATGGCGACGTGTGCGTCATCCCTGCCAGAAGCGCCGTCCGCAGGGCCGCCTGAGCCATTCACTCACCACACGTCCGCCGCGCGCGGCCGCGCCATCTGGCCGCTGCCCAGCAGCCACACCATCAGGGCCTCGGCCTGTTCGCGCGTGGCCGCCACCTCCTGCAGGATACCGAAGGCTTTCATGGCGCCGGCCGCCATCGCCTGCAGGCGCGCGCGCTGTTCCGCGTCCGCCTCGACCGATACGAGGCCCCGGCAAATGGCGGCCAGCGCTACCTTGTTGTGCTTGAGCCAAAGGCCGCGCCGCTTGCGGTCGATGTGCGCTTCATCGCTGCGTTCCTCTTCGAACAGCATGACGAACGGTTCGCCATGGCGCAGCAGGGCGTCCATGTCGTTTTCCCACAGCGGGGCATAGCCGGTAACGGCCGTTTCAGGGCGAAAGCGCACGACGGGAAAGTCGCTGACGTCGTGGATGGAGAAATGTGCGGGATTCGGTTTCATGGCGTGCTTCCTTGCGAGGTGGTTGAAAATGCTTGCCAGCCGCCGCCCAGCGCCTTGTAGACCTGGACCAGCGACAGCGACGCGGTGGCACGGCTGTCGACCAGCGCCGCTTCGTTGTTCAATAAGGTGTTTTGCACATGCAGCACGTTGATCAGGTCCGTGCCGCCCTGGCGGTACTGCAGTTCCGCGCTGCCCAGCGCCCGCCGTCCCTGCTTGACGGCTTCATCGAGGCTGGCCTGGCGGCGGGCGTTGGCCTGGTAGCCAGATAGCGCATCCTCCACCTCGTGCCAGGCGGCCAGAACCGTCTGGCGGTAGGCGATGGCCGCTTCCTGTTGCTGCGCCTCGCGCAGTTGCAGGTTGCCGCGCAGGCGGCCGCCATCGAACAGGGGCACGCTGAAGCCGGGGCCGAAGGCGAAGCGCCTGGCGTCCCAGCCGATGTCGGACAGCTGCATCGCTTGCAGGCCGACGCTGCCCGAGAGCGTAATGCGCGGATAAAAATCGCCCTGCGCCACGCCGATGGCGGCCGTGGCCGCGTGCAGCTGCGCTTCGGCGCGGCGGATGTCGGGCCGCCGTTCGGCCAGGCTGCTCGGCACGCCCAGCTGCACCTGCATGGTCATGGCGGGAATGTCCTTGGCCGCCGCCAGTTCCGCCCGCAAGCCTTGCGGCGGCAGCGCCAGCAGGAGGGCGAGGGCATTGCCCAGGCGCGCTTCGCGCTGCTGCAGCGGCGGCAGGCGCGCTTCGATGGTGGCGACATGGGCCGCCGCCTCGGCCTCGTCGAGCTGCGTCGCCGCACCTTCGCGCAGGCGGATGCGGGTCAGGTTCAAGGTATGGCGGGCGATATCGAGCAGTTGCTGCGTGATGGCCAGCGTCTGCTGCGCGCCGCGCAGCTCGATGTAGTCGCGCGCCGTTTCTGCCAGCACGGCCAGCAGCACGCCGCGCTGCGTTTCCACTGCCACGTCGACGCGCGCATCGGCAGCTTCCACTTCGCGCCGCACGCGGCCCCACAGGTCCAGTTCCCAGGCTGCGTCAAGGTTGCTTTGCCATAGGTTGTAGGCGGACTGGCCATTGTTGCGCGACGGGTCGCTCAAGCCCTGTTCGCTGTTGCGCGCGCGGCTGTAGCCGCCATTCGCACCCAGCGACGGGCCTTGCGCGGCGCCGATGACTCCGCGTGCGGCGCGGCTTTGCTCCAGCCGGCTGGCGGCCGCCAGCACGTCGAGGTTGGCGCCGGCGGCGCGCTGCAGCAGTGACGACAGGGTGGTATCGCCAAAGCTGTCCCACCAGCGCTGCTCGATGGCGCCATCCTGCTGTGCGGCGAAACGGGCATCCTGCGCCTGACGCCATTGCTGTCCCAGATCATGGTGCGGGCGCTGGAAATCGCTGCCGACGCTGCCGCAGCCGGCCAGGCCCAGGGCCGTGAAGAGTATCCATGCTTTCATCGCGCGCTCACCTGTTGCAGATGTTGACGGCGCATGGCCGTATCGATGCGCACTTCGGCCGACATGCCCACGCGCAGGCGGGCGTCGCCATCCTGGCCCGGATCGAGCGCGATCCTGACGGGGATGCGCTGCACCACCTTGGTGAAGTTGCCGGTGGCGTTTTCCGGCGCGATGGCGGCGAACGTCACGCCCGTGGCCGGCGCGATACTGTGTACCGTGCCGTGCAGGAGCACGCCCGGATAGGCGTCGACGGCGATGCTGGCGCGCTGGCCCTGGCGCACGTGGGTCAGCTGGGTTTCCTGCAGGTTGGCGACGACAAAGCTGCGGTTCAGGGGCACCACGGCCATCAGGCTGGCGCCGGGAGCCACCAGGGCGCCGACGCGCACGATGCGGCGTCCGACGATGCCGTCGATGGGGGCGCGCAGCTGCGTATGCGACAGATCCAGTTCGGCCCGTTGCAGGCTGGCGCTGGCGCGCAGCAAGGCCGCTTCGGCCGCGCCTTGCTGCGCTTGCAAAATTTCCGTCTGCTTGCGGGTGGCGACGAGGGCGGCGCGGTTTTGCGCCAGGCGCGCGCGGCTCACGTCGAAGCGCGATTGCGCCTGCTGCGCGTTCTGCACGCTGCCCGCGCCCTGGCCAGCCAGGTGCTGCGAGCGGGCCAGTTCCTGCTGCGCCAGTTTGTCTTCCGCCTGGTTGGCGTCGACCAGGGTGCTGGCTTGTTCGATCACCGATTGCTGGCGCTGCAAGGTGGCGCGGGCATTCGCCAGTTGCGCTTCGGCGCCGGCTACCTCGGCACGGGCCGAGGCGGCGGCGGCCTGGTAGTCGCGGTCGTCGATGCGCGCCAGCAGCTGACCCGCCTTGACAGTCTGGTTGTCTTCCACCAGCACTTCCCGCACGATGCCGCCCACCTTGGGTGAAAGCACGGTGTAGTCGGCGCTGACAAAGGCGTCGTCGGTGGCTTGTTCGTCGCCACGGGCGAACAGCAGTTGCCAGGCGCAAAAGGCGAGGGCGCAGGCCAGCAGGGCCAGGCCGAGAAGAAATGCGCGCGAGCGCAGTATGGGTGTTTGCATGGTGAAGCTCTTTCGTAACAATAGAAATCAGGCGGCGCGCGGAGGGAATACGCGTGTCGGCAGGATGGGAATGATCACAATCATGGCCAGCGCGATGGCGGCCACGGTGAGGTACAGGTCGGACGAGGTCAGGGTGACGACTTGCGCATGCATGCGCTGCGCAATTCCCGCCATGTCCACGCCGGCCGGCAGGTTGCCCAGGCGCTCGCTGAGCACCGTCGAATGAAAATGGTTGCGGCGCGTGATCAGCGCATCGAGCACGCCGGTGGCGACGACGGCCGACATGCCCTTGATGGTGTTGAACCAGGCCGAGGCGAACGGGCCATCCTGCGGCGCCAGGCCCGTGGTGGCCAGCAGCAGCAAGGGAATCACGGCCATCGGTTGCGCGAAGATCTGCACCGCTTGCAGCAGGTAGAAATGCGTGCGTATCCAGTCCGGCGACATGCGCGCGCCCAGCACGCAGGACAGGGCCAGCAGGGCCAGGCCGATGGCCAGCACCCAGCGGCAGTCGACGGCGCGGATGTTGCACAGGGCGGCCACCAGCGGCAGGGCGATCAACTGCGGCAGCGCCACCATCAGCATCACGGGCGCCGTTTGCAGCGGGCGGTAGGCGTGCACCTGCGCCAGGTAGGACGAGGGAATCAGGATCACGGCCAGCAGCACGAACAGCACGCCGCCCAGGGTCAGCAGGGCATGGCTGAGATTGCGCCGCGACAGCAGCTGCAGTTTGAAGAACGGCAGCGGGTGCGACCACTCGTTGATGAAGAACAGCACCAGCAGCAACAGACCGCCGCCCAGCAGCACGCAGATCAGCGGCGAGGCGAACCACGCCAGGCGTTCGCCCTGCAGCAATCCCACCACCAGCATGCTGATGGCGGGCAGGCCAAGCAGCAGGCCGCGCCAGTCGAACTGGCGCAAGCGCTCCAGGCGCAGCGGGTCTTGCGGCAAGCCCCAGGACACCATCAGCAGGGCGACGATGCTGCCCGGGACGACTTGCCAGAAGGCCCATTGCCAGCCCAGGTACTCGGTCCAGAAGGCGGCCAGCGGCGTGCCCAGGCTGGGACCGAAGGTGGCGCTCAGCGCATAGCCGCCCAGGCCATACAGCTTGATGTTCGGCGGCAGGAAGCGCAGCGCCACCGTCATCAGCATGGGCGGCAGGGCGCCGCCGGCCGCGCCCTGCACCACGCGCAGGACCATCAGCACGGACAGGTTCGGCGCGAACGGGCACAGCACGCCGGCGGCCATGCAGACGATGATGGCGGTGGCCGTCAGCCGGCGCAGCGAAAAGGTGACGGAGCACCACGGCGCGAACGCCATGGCCGAGACCGAGGCGGCCGCATACAGGGCGACGAGCCAGCTGGCGTCGTCGCGCGCGATGCCCATGGCGCCGCGGATGTCGGCCAGCGCGACCTTGGTGATGTTTTCATTCAGGCCGGATACCAGCACGGCCAGCAGCACGCCAGCCAGGCCCGTGGCCAGGCGCAGTCCGAAGATGGGAGGCGCGGGCGGCGCGGCCGCGGGGGCGGCGCCAGGAAGGGGTACAGCAGACACAGGGAACTCCGTGGATGAGGATCAGTCCACGCAGTATAGGTAGCCGTCAATCTTGTGAAAATTGATAATTAATGAATTCTGAATTGCGTCTGGCGCAATGATTGTGGGCTCAGACCCTAAGCGTCGGGTGGCGTGCCGTCGCACAGCTCCTTGATCATGCGGCGCAGCCAGCGGTGCGCATGGTCGTGGTCGAGGCGCGGGTGCCAGGCCTGGAAGACTTCCACGCTGTCGACGGGGATGGGCAGCTGGAAGGTGCGCAGCTTCAAGCCCAGGCGCTCGACGATGGCCAGCAGGGGCGTGGGCATCAGCGGCAGCAGCAGGCGCGAATCGGCCACGGCGAAGATGGCGGACTGGAAGTTGGGGCTGATCAGGGACACTCTGCGCGTGTAGCCCCGCTCGGCCAGGATGGTGTCGAAGGGACCGCGCGCCAGGCCGCGCCGGGAGACGCTGATATGTTCGTATTCGGTAAAGCTGTCGAGGTTGATGGGGCCGTCGAAGATCGGGTGATCGCTGCGGGCGATGCCGACAAAGCCGGTGGTAAACAGCTGCTGCAGCTTGATGTCGGGCGCGAAGGCGCGCCGCGCGCTGATGTACAGGTCGATGCGGCCAGCGTGCAGGGCGTCGTTTTCCGTGGCGCCATCGCCCTCTGGCACGAAGCGCAGCACCGTGTGCGGCGCATGGCGGGCCAGCAGGTCGCGCAGCTTGCCGCCGTAGGAACCGACAAACACGTCGTTGGCGCACAGGCTGAACGTGCGTTCCAGCGTGCGCAAGTCCACTTCGCGGCCCGACGTGAAGATGGCGTGCGCCTGTTCCACCACGCCGCGCACCTGCTCGCGCAATTCCAGCGCGCGCGGGGTGGGCGCCAGGCCGCGCCCGGAGCGCACGAAGACGGGGTCGCCGATGGCGTCGCGGATGCGCGCCAGGGTGCGGCTCATGGCCGGCGCGCTCAAATTCATGCGCCGCGCGGCGGCCACGGCGCTGCCTTCCTCGAGCAGGATGTCGAGGGCGACGAGCAGGTTCAGGTCAGGGAGTTTCATGCGGCGATTATAGCCCGGGGGCCAGCGCCAGCGCTGCGCCGGCACGACGCCGGCGCAGACAGTGATGCTACTGCGGGATTACTCGGCTGCCGGCTCGGCGCCGCAGCATTTCTTGAACTTCTTGCCGCTGCCGCATGGGCAGTCGTCGTTGCGGCCCACTTTCGGCTCTTCGCGCTTCATGGTCTGCACGGGAGCCTTGCGGCGCGGGACCCAGAAACGGTGGATGGCCGGCAGGTTCGCTTCCAGTTCCTGCGCCAGCTTGTGCGCCTTGACCGGGTCTTCCACCAGTTTCAGCTCTTCTTCCTTGATTTCGTCGGCGCCCAGCAGGTAGATCGGCTGCATCAGCTCGGCCACTTCGGAATCCCAGATTTCGTTCCACGAGCCAGGGCGCAGCTCCATGCCGTCCCAGAAGCCCCAGCACCAGGCTTCGGCGTCGATCAGGGTCTGGCCTTCGTAGTCGTGCTCGACGAACAGGGCTTCGAATTCCTTCGGCGCCACTTCAAACGTCACCAGCACTTCGTTCATGAAGCGCATGATCAGGTTGACGATGCGCTCTTCTTCCTTGCTGTTCTTGAATTTCGGCGCATCTTCGGCATCTTCGCCCCACACGCGCGGCAACCACTCGGCCGGCATGATCGGTTCCGGGCCGATGGCGACGGCCGTCAGATAGCCGTGCAGCATATCCATGGTCATCGCGTCTTCGGAGCAGCGCTCCGACAACAGGAATTGGTCTAATTCGTCGAATTCTTTTTCTGATAATGGCTGTTCGAGTTGCATGGCTTGCTCTTTATTGAATGTAAGCAGACAGTATACGCCTAGCGGCGCTTCCTCACCTAAGTGTTTGCACCGGCGGCCCGCGCGCGCCTTACAATGTCGCTTATGCACAATGAAAACCAGCCGCACGAGGACGACCGGCCCGTCCATCCCTTTTCCGCCCTGAGCCCCGATTGCGTGCTCGACGCCCTCGACAGCGTGGGGCTGCGCGGCGATGGCCGTCTGCTGGCCTTGAACAGCTATGAAAACCGCGTCTACCAGGTGGGCATCGAAGACAGCGCGCCCCTGGTGGCCAAGTTCTACCGTCCAGAGCGCTGGAGCGATACGGCCATCCTGGAAGAGCACGCGTTCGTGTCCGAGCTGGTCGAGCGCGAAATCCAGGTGGTGCCGGCGCTGGAAATCCATGGCAGCACCCTGCACCAGTACCAGGGCTTCCGCTTTGCCGTCTTCCCCCGCCACGGCGGCCGCGCGCCTGAGCTGGACGACCCGGCGACGCTGGAATGGATAGGGCGCTTCATCGGCCGCATCCACGCCGTCGGTGCCCTGTCCACGTACAAGGAGCGTCCGGCGCTCGACCACCAGACGTTCGGCGTCGAGCCGCGCGAGTTCCTGCTGGAGGGCAATTTCCTGCCGCCCGAACTGCTGGCCGCGTATTCCAGCGTGGCGCAGCAGGCGCTCGATGGCGTCAAGCGCTGCTATGACCGCGCGGGCGACGTGGCTATGCTGCGCACGCATGGCGACTGCCATGGCGGCAACGTGCTGTGGACGGATGCCGGCCCCCATTTTGTCGATTTCGACGACAGCCGCATGGGCCCGGCCATCCAGGACCTGTGGATGATGCTGTCGGGGGAGCGGGGCGACATGGTGCGCCAGATGAGCGACATCCTGGCCGGCTATGAAGATTTTTGCGACTTCGACCCGCGCCAGCTGTACCTGGTCGAAGCGCTGCGCACCCTGCGCCTGATCCATTATTCGGCCTGGCTGGCGCGCCGCTGGGACGATCCCGCCTTCCCCGTCGCCTTCCCGTGGTTTAACACGCAGCGCTACTGGCAGGACCGCATCCTGGAACTCAGGGAGCAGGTGGCCTTGATGGATGAAGCGCCATTGTGGCCTGTTTGACCTAAACGCCCGAAAAGCGTGGTAAAAGTCGCTCTTCTTGCAGTGCTGATTTGCATGTGCTTACTCGATAATGGTGTTAATAAATTCCCATAAGCAACGGAATTCACCCGAATAAGCGAGAAATCATGCAAGCACAGCAAAATCAGCGCCAGGCCGCCTCCCTCACCGTCGCGTATTCCGCCGACGACGAGTTCGACCAGGACAGCATGGTCTCGCTGCATGATTTCAAGGACCTGGAGCGCAAGGCCGATGCGCCTGTCCCTGCCGCTCCCGTCACCGCGATGCCCGAGCCGCAAGCCGGGCCGGCAGCCGACGTTGATGGCAAGGCACCGGCCGCCGAACGCCAGAAAATGGAATTGAAAGCCATCCACGAGGCGATTGCCCGCGTGGAAGCGGAAGCGAAGGCCACCTGCGCCGCCGAAAGCCGCGCGCTGGCCGAGGCGCGCGTGCGCTCGCTGGCCGAGGACCGCGCCGCCATCGACGCCGCCGCCGCCGCCGCCGCACAGCAAAATGCACAGGCAGCCGAAGAAGCGATTGCCGCCAACCGCGAACGTCTCGACACCATGCGCGCTGCCGCGCAAGCCAGCGTGGCCCGCCTGGAAGCCGTCAAGCAGGAGACGGCGGAACTGCGCGCCCGCGTGGAGTCGGACAATGAAATCCGCCTGGCCGCCGAACAGCGTTCGCGCGCGGAACAGGAAAGCCGCTTGCGCGCCAGCGAGCAGGTGGCCGTGCAGTCGGAACTGGCCGAACAGGCCGCCCGCGCCGCCGAAGAATTGCAGGTGCAGACGGAGCAGGCGCGCCTGCAGGCCGTCGAGCGCGTCGCCGCCGTGCAGGCAGCCAAGGAAGAAATGGTGGGCATCGCCTCGGCCGATGCAAGAGTCGCCGTGCTGGCGCGTGAACGCGAGCGCCATGCGCACGGTGCGCGCCAGACGGCGCAGATGCTGGCCGAAGCGGAAAGCGAAGCGCTGGACTTGACGGTGCAGCGCGAGCGTGCCGACCAGATCGCGCTGGAATCGGCCTTCAACCGGGCCGCCGCCGAAGTGCGCGCCCTGGAAGAAGCGCGCGCGCTGGCGCACCTGGAACAGGAACGCGAAGCCATCGCGCTGGCACAGGCGGAATCGGAACGCCATGCGGCGCAATCGCTGCGTTTGCGCCTGCAGACGGAAAAGGAATTGCGCGACGCGGCCATCCACCGCGAGCGCCTGGAAATGGTCGCCGTGGCCAGCGCGCAGGCGCGCCGCGATGCGGACGTGCGCATCCTGGCCGCCACCGAAGCACGCATCGAGGTAGACCGCCAGCTGCGCGCCGTGGCGCTGGCCCGCGTCGCCGCCGAACAGGATGCGGAAATCGCCGGCCACGCCAAGCTGGAAGCGGAAACGGCGGCCCTCGAAGAAACCAAGGCACGCGAAGCGGCCGAGCAGGCCGCCGCCGTGGCGGCAGCCCGCGAACTGGAAGAGCAGCAGCGCGCCGCCAGCCTGGCGCACGAACGGGCCGAACTGGCGCGCCAGGCCGCGGAACTGGCCGCCAGCCAGAACGAAGCCGAGCAGGCCGAGGTCGATGCCGGCCGGGCGACATTGGCCGCGCAGGAACAGGCGTCGCAACTGGCACAGGAAAAAGCGCAGCAGGCAGAGCAGCTGCTGCAGGCGGAGCAGGAGCGCCTGGCCGCCGAACAAGCCGCCATTGCCGCCTTGAAAGAGAAACTGGAAGCGGAAGCACTGGCGTTCAACGCGGCACAGGAACGCATCGCCGCCGAAGGCGCGCAAGCGGAACTGCTGCGCGGCCAGCAGGCGGCCGAACAGGCCTTGACGGAAGCGGCGCAAAAAGAAGCGGACGCCATCCGTATTTTGATGGATCAGGCCCTGGTCGAAGGCGAACAGAAAGCCGCTGCCGCGCAAGCCGTACAGGCACAGGCGCGCCTGGCCGTGGAACTGGGACAAGTGCATGCCGAGCGCGCCCGCGTGGAAGAATCCAAGGCGCAAGCGGCAGATGCGCTGCTGGCGTCCGAGCGCGATTTCGTCGCGGCCGAGCGCGAGTCGCTGGCCCTGATCGCGCAGAAGCTGGTGCAGCAGCGCCAGACCAGCAGTGCCGAAGAGCGCGCCTCGCAAGCCATTGCCGGCCGCCTGGAAGTGGAAAAGCAGGCGACGGCGGCTGCCGAAGCGCGCGCCGCCATGGAGCAGCAGGCGCTGGAAGCCATGCGCCAGCGCGAGCAGCTGGAACTGGCCGCGCAGCAGGCGGCCAGCGAGAAGCTCGCCGCGCAGCAAGCCTTGCTGGCCAGTGCCCAGGCCCATGCCGCCCTGCAGCGCAAGGCGGCCGAGACGACACGCGCGATGGCCGCCGCCAAGCAGCAATTGCTGGATCTGGAAACGGCGCGCGCGCAGCAGAAAGAGCGCGAACTGGCCGCCCTGCGCGCCAGCCTGGAGCAGCCGCAAAGCGCGTTTTCCAGTTCCCTGACCGCCGCCCGCGCGAAAGCAGAACAGGTCAGCTCGGCCAGTTTGACGCGTGAGGTGATCGAGCGCCTGACGCAGCCGAATGAATCCGCAGGCGCTGTCTGGCGCTCACGCTAGGCAGGATACCGAACCAAACCTACTGCGCGGCGCGCTTTGCGGCTGGCGATGCTCACCGTACTGGAAGTACGGTTGCGCTTCTCAGCCACAAATCACTGCCGCTCGCTACGGTTTTGTTCGATATCGTTACTTTAGTGGAAGAGAAGATTTTTTACGTTTTTCCATCAGAATTTTCTCCCCACCCCCACCAGCAACACATCCGCATCGCGGTGGTAATCCGTCACCACCCGGTTCCACGCCGCTTGCGCCACCCAGCGGCGGTTGACGTGGTAGCGGGCCACGGCCGACAGCAAGCCTGTCAGGCGCGTGCTGTGGCCCTGGCTGTCGCGCCCGTCCCACGCCACGTAGGGGCCGCCGCCCATGCCGAATTCCACTTTTTCGTTGAGCGAGCGGATCAGCCACAACTGGGCGGCCGCGCCGCGCCGGCGCGCCAGCGCCGTGCTGCCTTCGTCGATGAGCGTGGCGCTCCAGTCCACGTATTTTCCCGCCGCGCGCCGGTATTCCACGGTGAACGGGCGCGAGGACTCGGAGCGGAAGCTGTTGACGATGGTGTGGCCTGTCGATAAGGTCAGGGTGTCGTCGTGCGCCCAGTTCTGCAAGTGCAGCTTGGCGCCCGGCACGCCGTCATAGCGGTAGCCGGCGCCGATCAGCAGGTGCGTGGTAGTGTCCTTGCCGCTGGGGCGGATGCGGTTGACCTGGGCCATGGCATACCAGCGGTTGTCGAATTGCCAGCGCGCCTGCAGGCTGGCGATGGAGCCCCAGCCATGGTCATTGTCGAAATTGTGCGGTGCATCGTCCGTCTTGGCCGTGTCGAAGAAGAAGTAGCGGCCGATGCCGGCGCCCAGCATCAGGCCCTGCTCCACATTTTTCGTGCGCAGCCACACCTGGCCCGCCATGCCGTCGCGGTGATGGTCTTCCGGGTGCCCCTCGTTGATATACGACAGGCTCACCGCGTTGTAATTGCCCACCGGCTGCGTGTAGCTGATGGCGCCGACAAAGGTGCGCTCGTTGGTCGAGTTGACTTTCAGGGAACCGGCCATGCCGGCCAAGTCCTGTGCGTGGATGGACAGGGGGAGCGAGACGGCCAGCAGGGCCAGGACGGTGAATGGCATGCGCATGACGTTTCCATTGATGGGTGAATACACGCTAACGATAGGCTGGCGAAGTGCCATGCGATTGCGCAAGAATCTTGCACATTGACTACATTTGTAAACTGTTTAGCCAGGACTTGTCACAAGTGTATAAGAAAGCGGGAATGCGTGATGCGCGCCAATGTTTTCTTGTTGAGAATGCATCGGTGGCGGGCGGGCGGGAGGGGAGGCGCCGGCCTGAAGGAGCTGGCCGGCGCGATGCTGCTGAATGGCGGTATTACTGGCTCAATACGACTTTATCGGCAAAATATTCCGTCTCGCCGAAGCATTGCGTGGGCACGCCCTTGTGCTGGCTGTAGGTGACGAGAATGCGCTTGCCGGCGGCGGCCGACAACTGCTTGGCCACGTCTTCATCGCGCACGCTGAACTGGAATTTTTCCGGGATGGTGCCGGGCAGTGCCGTCAACAGCAATTCACCTTCCCATGTCTTGCAGATCCAGCCCCGCTTGGAGAACTTTTGCAGGTAGCCCGCCCGTTCGCCTTCCGAGTACGAGAAGCTGAGGGCCATCCACGTGTAGGCGGCCAGCAGCAGGAAGCCGGCCACGAGGAAGATGGCGAAGGCGAAGGTGACTTTTTTGGTCGTAGGGGTCATGGTAGGGTTGTTTAGGTAAAAGGATCAGTCCTTGCGGCCGGCTTTCCAGTTCAGTCCGAAATTGTAGCGCTCGTCCATGGCCTGGTGCGCCGTGATTTTACCTTGGCCGCCGAAGTATTCCACCAACTTTGTCACCTGCAGGTTGCCGCCGTGGTTTTCCAGCATGGCGATGGCGCACATGGCGTGCTGGCTGTCGCTGTCGAGGCGCACTTCCACCGTCGGCTGGCCGGGAATCTCGATCGTCACGACGCCATCGGTGGCGGCCCAGTTCGGCACGCCTTCGTAGATGAAGGCGTACACGAGCACGCGCTTGATCTGGTCGAAATGGGTGCCGTTGATGAAGATGTTTTCGCCGCTGCTGATGCTGCCCGTGCGGTCGTCGCCTTCCAGGTGGATGTACGGCGGACGGTCGTAGGCGCCCCAGCTGTTGCCCAGCGCCTGCACGGCGCTTTTGCTGCCATTGCTCATTTCGAACAGGCAGCCGATGTCGAGGTCGATGCCGCCCGAACGGCCGGCCGGTTTGTTGAACAGCTTGCCCAGGAAGCCCGTGTCCAGCTTCGAAGCGGGCGCCTGGCCTTGCGACGCGTTCTGGTTCCAGTTCAGGTTGACCCGGATGCGGCCATAGCCGCCGCTGTCGCGCTTGTCGAGCGAAATCTTGTCGCCGCGTTTTTCCAGGCGGATTTTCGACAGCGAGATTTTATTCGCCGGCGGCGGGGCCGCCGGCGTGGGCACGGAAGCCGGCGCTGGCGCCGGGGAGGATGCCCCCGCTTCGCTGCCGCCAAAGTGCTTCAGCAGGGCCGCCAGGCCGCCCGCGAAACCCTGGCCCACGGCGCCGAAGCGCCAGCTGCCGTCGCGGCGATACAGTTCGCCGATGATGACGGCTTTTTCATCCTGGAAGTCATTGCCCGTGAAGGCAAACGTGGCCGCCTGGCCCAGTGCCATGCTGGAATTGCCCAGCGCGCGCATGCTGCCCTGTTCCGTCGCCGCCGTGAACACCAGCTTGTCGATCGAGGCGGGCAGGCGGGAAAGGTCGACCTGGAAGGTGGAGCGGGGGCCGTTCAAGTCCACGGTGATGGCGTTGTCCGGCGCGCTTTTCTGGTTGAAGAACACCATGTAGCGGTCGTCCGACAGCTTGCCGGCCGCATCGACGCCGAAGCAGCTGACGTCCACTTCCATCGAGCCCGAAACGATATCGAGCGTGACGGCAAACGGGCCATTCAAGCCCAGGTCAGCCAGTTTGCCTTTTTGTCCGCGTGTGAAATTGGTCATGGTCGTGCAGTCCCTTCGTCGCTGGAGAGTTGAGTATTCAAGGAGTGGTGCAAATGGGGGGCGGGCGCCGCGGCGCCGTCGGCCGCATGGCGGATGCCGAACAGGCGCGCCTGCTCGATGATGCGCAGTGCCCAGCTGCTGTGCGTGGCCACTTCGCACATCGATTCCTGCATGCGGAACACGGCCGGGCTGTCCGGGTCGATGATGCGCAGCGCCAGTTCGATGTCCGACTGCGCCACCTGGTAGTGGCGTTCGATCTGCGGCACCTGGTCCGGGTGGATGGCCGTCTTGGCGATCATGCCGTGCGCCATGTCCTGCGCCACTTCGGCATCGAGCCAGCTGCCCTGCGACAGGTGCTCGAAGACGGGCGCCGTCAGCTGGAAGCCGTGCGGCTTGAAGATGGTGACCAAGCGGCCGATGACCTGGCCCAGCGGCGTTGAATAAATGGTGCCGCTGGTGGGGCGGCGCAAGCCGAGTAATGCCAGCAGATCGTTGCCGCCGATGCGTAGCGCCAGGATGCGGCGCCGCACTTCCGGCGCCGACAGGATGATGCGGAACTGCTTCATTTCCTCGTCGTCGAACACTTCCGCCGTTTCCAGGGTCGGCATCAGCAGATGGTGCGTGTGGCGCACCAGCTCGAAGTAGGCGGCGAAATTGTGGCGCGTGGATTTCGGCAGCACGAAGCCGCTCAATTTGTCGGCGCCGGGCATGGCCAGCACGCGCGCCAGCACGTCGAGATTGCGCACGCGCACGAAGCGCAAGGTATCCGATTCGTCGCACATGTTTTGCAGCGCCAGCGACAGGTTGAACATCGCGTAACTGAGGTCGCGTTCCGCGATGGCGTCTTCGGTGCAAAGGATGACCGAACGCAAATGGCTGAATTTGTCGCCATTCGCGATTGCCAGCAAGTCCTTGTGCGTGGTCGGCACATACATGGAGGCGCCCAGCGCCGCTTTATGTTCGCTTTGTGGGTGTAGGGAGTTGTTATCCATCGACTGCGCTCCTGATAAGGGCAACCGCCTGGTAGGGCAGCGCCGGTTCTACTGTGACGGGTATGGCTTTTTCCTGCGCCAGAAGCAGCAAATGTGCCACGTCCGGCGCATTCGTGTCGCGCACGATCAGGCGCTCGGGCACGCGGCGCAGCAGCACGCGCGTCGCTTCGCCGATGCCTGGCTTGATCAGGTTGATGTCGCTGATGCCGTATTCCTGCTGCGCCGCGGCCATGTAGGCTTGCGAGCGGGCCGCCATGGCTGGCGCATCGCTCGCTTCGGCCAGCGGGATACCGCTGCTGGCGGCAATCGCCATGGCGTCGGCCACCAGGCCGTCGGCGAAATCGCGCGACTGGTCGTGCGCTTCGAACTGCGCGTAGTACACGCAGCCATGGAAGTCGTCCGGGCCGATGGCATCATTCAACACGGAGCGGCTGACCAGGCCCGAGACCGTGGCATTCAGAATGCTCGACGGGATCAGGTAGTCGCTGGCCGATGCGGCGCAGGCGGCCGTGCCGGCCAGGTCGGACAGCACGAACAGGCCGCCGTCGATGGCCGTGCCATGCGCCGCGTTGAAGTCGTTCACCGTCTGGCGCAGTTCGCGCGAAATCACGCCCTTGCCCGTCCAGCCGTCGACGAAGACGATGGAAGCGTCACCGTGGCCCTGCGCCAGGATATGCTGCAGGGCATTGGCGTCGATGCCGCGGTCGCGGATGATGGAGACGGAATAGTGGCTGCATTCGCGCTGGAACACCTGGCGCAGCAAGTGGCCCAGGATGACGCCCACGGGCGTACCGGCGCGCGCCAGCGAGACCAGCGTGATGGGGCCCGTGCGCCGCGCCGCGATCAGGGCGGCCAGGCGCAGGCAGTCGCGCGCCATCTGCAGGCGGTTGGCCGCAAACGCGCTCCGGAACAGGGCCAGGTAGGCGGGCGAGGGCAGGGATTCGGGCGACAGCATTTCGCTGTAGTGACGTTGGCCAGACTGGATCAAGCGCTCTTTTTCGGCCAGGTCGAGGATGGGTTCGAGCGCCATCGGCGTGAGCAGAAACTCCACGTCTTCCTGGCGGTAGCTGCCGCTGAAATGCTGCGTGCCGTCGGTCATAGCGCCGCCACCGTGAGTGCCGCCAGCTGGGTGCCGTTGGGGATGATGGCGTAGTCGCAGGCGGCCATGAAGCGGGCGTCCGAACGGCTGTCGCCCATGCCGAAGCTGACGATGGGGCCATGTTCGGCTTCCAGCTCCGCGCGCAGGTAAGCGACGGCGCGTGCCTTGTTCAGGGTTTTCGGCAGCACGGCCAGGTTGTTGCCGTTGCGGTGGATGAAGTAGTCGCTGCCTTCGGTGGCGATCCACTGCTGCAGCACCTGCTCTTCGATATCGGCCAGGCGTTCGCCGCGCGCTTCGTGGTCCTTGACGACGATGTAGAACGGCGTGTTGTAGTCCTCGATCAGGCGCGCGCGCGAAGGCATGCCCGTCTTGGCCTGGAAATCGTCGATGATGCGCATGGCTTCCCGCAGGCCGGGCAAGGCCGTCTGCATGTCGTCCTGCATCAGGGCCAGCCAGCCCGCGTCGAGCGCGCCGCCCGGCTGCAGCACGATGCCGCCGTAATCGAGCACGCTGTAGCTGGTAAACGGCAGGTCGACCCGGCGGAAGGCGTCGCCATTTCTCGCCGTGGCGGGAATCAGGGTCATGCCGCTGTGCGCGAATTCAAAGAAGGCGCGCTGGCGCGCCGTCGTAAACGAGCAGGCGTCGCCATTTTTCAGATAGGCGGCCGGCTGCAGGTCGGTCTCGCCCGGGCATTTTTTCGGGGTCTGGAACAGTGTGTCGTCCAGATCAACAAACAGGAATTTCTTCAATTTTGGTCTCTGACTGAAAGTGGAACAGGCGGCCATTCAACTGGCCGGCGAGTTGCATGAGGGCCGGGCTGGCCGGGGTTTCATGGCAGATGAAAACGTGCTGGTACTGGCCAGGCGCCACGTTGTACAGGTAATTGGCGATGCCTTCGCCGTAGTTGTCGTCGCAGTTGACGATGTGGCCGACGGAGCCCCATGACAGGATGGGCGAGCGCGTGGTCGATTGCACCACCACGTTCTTGCCCAGCGCTTCCAGCTCGCGCGCCAGCAAGAACGACGGGTGCATGAATTCGCCCGTGCCCAGCACCAGCACGGAGTCGCCGGCGCCGATTTCCTGCGCCAGCTGCACCGCCAGGCCTTGCGGCGGCGCCAGGGCGCGTCCCACGCCGATGCGGCCAAACGCGGGGCTGGCGCCCCGTTCCGCATTCGCCTCGAAGCGCTGCGCGCTGGCCGCTACCGGAGCAGGCGCATCGCCTGCCTGGAAGGCGTACTGGCCGGAGAGCGCCGCGCCGATGCTGGTGGGCAGGCCGAAACGCTCACTCAAGCCCGCGTTGGCGGCCTGGCCCATGAAATTGGTGATCACGCCCAGGTGCAGCTTTTCCAGCTGCGGATAGCGCGCGCGGCACACTTGCACCAGGTTGGCGAAGGTGTTGCCGGTCGACGCTTCATCGTCGATCAGCACCAGGCTGCGGGCCGTGGAAAACAGCGCGCTGGCGGCGTCCGATAAATGCAGGAACTGGCGCGGCGCGTGGCTATGCGATTCCTCGAATTCGAAGAAGGGCACCGTACCCACGCGGTAGCGCGAGCTGTGCAAAAACAGGGCTTTTCCATGCGGGTTGGCGCGCAGCCATGCCTCGAACACGCCCTGGCCCAGGCCGACGGCCGTTTCCGCCATGGCGATGAAGACCACGGGACCGGGCAGGCTGGGGGGGATCTGCGCGGCCAGGTCGTCGTGGATGGCTTGCATGGCGCGCGGCGTGACGGGCCAGTGCTTGCCCAGCACCTTGGACAGGAACAAAAAGCCCCGCTTGGCGTTGGCGCGCGCGGCAAAGCCGATCAGCCAGTCCAGCGGAAAGCGCGCCTCGTCCACTTTCAAGGTCAGCTCGCCCGTGGGCATCTGCTGCTTGACGATGTTCATGGCAGCTCCACGGCATAGGCGGCTTCGCCCACGCGCATGCCTTCGTGGATGGCGGGCACGGTGAGCTTGTCAAAGCCCTGGTCGAAACCGGCCAGCGCCAGGTAGGGCAGGTTCGGGCCGGCAGCGCACGCCATGCCGATGCCGCCCGACATGCGCGGGTTGATCTCCAGCAGCGCCAGGCCATTCGCGCCTTCGCGGAACTGGATGTTGAAGACGCCATTCAGGCGGTAGTCGCGCGCGAGTTTGTCGCAGGCTGCCAGCAAGTCGTCGCGCAGTTCGATCAGCTGGCCGCTGCCGCCCCCGTGCAGCTTCTTGCGCGGCACGGCGCAAACGAGCTTTCCCTGGTCGGCGACGCAGTCGGCGCTGTATTCGTGGCCGTCGAGGTATTCCATCAGCAGCAGGGTCTTGAACGATGCCATCTGCGCCAGGCCGCTGCGCAGCTCTTGCGCATTGATCTGGTAGGCGGCGCCGGCCAGCAGCAGCTGGGCGCTGGTGCGCTCTTCATCGAGAATGGCAAAGCCCAGGGCATACACGGATTCGGACGGCTTGATGCACAGCTTGCGATGCAGCGGGCGCAGTTCGGCGTAGGCGGCGTCGTATTCTGCGATCGTGGTGACGGCGCGGTAGTCGGCCGGGCGCGCCATGGGCAGATCGAGTCCGTCGCAGAAGCGCGCCTTGTCGTGCATTAAATTCAGGGTGTCTTCGCTGGCCACGCTGAGCACGCGCGTGCCGATGGCGGCGAAGCGCGCGCTGGCGCTGCCGATCAGGCCCGCTTCCTTGCCCGGCCAGAAAATCGTGATGCCCCGGTCGCGGCAGAATTCCAGGCACCACTCGACATAATTGAGGCCCGTCAGGCCCGACGGTTCGACCGCGTATTCGTGGGCCGACAGGAAGGCGGCCGCGTGCGCGTTCGTATTGCTGCACACGATGTGATAGCGGGGCGCACCGCTTGTCGCGGCCATATCGGCCTCGCGGATCAGGCGCATGGCCGTGCCGACCGAGGAAAATGTTTTGTTGAACCAGACTCTTTGCATGTACGGGGACCGGGTAAAGAAAGGGAAAGCCGCGCGCAGGTGCGCGCGCGGGGATTCTAGCCAGCCAGACTTAACCTGGCCTTAGAAAAACGCCCGCCCAAACCTGCTGCGCGTCGTGGACGCGGCCTGCGATGCTCACTGTGCATACGCACAGCTGCGCTTCTCGGCCACGTCCCCTTCCGCTCGCAACGGTTTTGGCGGGCGTTTGAGGATCAGCCAGCCTTGCCGCTGGCTGTCCATTTGAGGAAGGCGTCGCGGTTGCGCGAGCAGATGAACACTTTGCCCGAGCCGGAAAAGCGCAGCACGATGCCTTCGCCGCTGGTGACGCTATTGACGATATTGCCGAGGAAGCCGCCGATGCCGCCGCCGCTGGCACCGCCGCCCGTGGTCACGGAAATCTCGTATTTCAGGCTGTTGTCCCAGCACACGACGTGGGAATTGTCGATCACGACATCCTTGCCCGGCTCGACGTCGAGCTGGAACATGGAGCCGAAGCCCGACACCACCACTTGTCCCGTGCCGGCCGTCTCCATGACGAAGAAGCCGCCCGACTGGGCGAACAAGGCGTTGCCGATGCTTTGCGTGCGCACCTTCATTTCCGTGCCAGAGGTGGCGGCGACAAAGGCGCCGTCGTTGAGCAGGTACTGGCGCGCGCCCACGTCGACCACTTCGATGGCGCCCGGCAGGGTGGGGGAAAGCAGGCAATCGCCGCTGCCGCGCACCGCTTCGATATGCTGCTGGAAGAACGATTCGCCATTCGCGAAGCGGCGCATGATGGCGCTGCCCAGGCCGCCCGTCATCTTGCCTTTCAAGTCCAGCGCCGTTTCCATCATCACCATCGCGTCGGATTCGCAATAGATGGTTTCGCCCTGTTTCATGCTGACGTGGAGGAAAGGATCGACGTCGCCCGTGACACTAAATACTGGCATGATAAATCTCCAAAAAAAAGCCGCCTGAACTGTGCAGGCGGCAGTGATGATACGACACTAGTCCAATTCACCGCAGAAAGCCAGGCAGGCTTTCTGCGTGTGAATTTTAGGCATTGACGCCGAACGAGCGGGCCAGTGGGCCCAGGCCGCCGTTGAAGCCCTGGCCGATAGCCTTGAACTTCCATTCGCCGTTGTAGCGGTAGATTTCGCCAAAGATCATCGCCGTTTCCGTCGAGCTGTCTTCGGACAGGTCGTAGCGGGCGATTTCTTTTTCGCCTTCCGCGTTCAGGCAGCGGATGAAGGCTTTCGAGACCATGCCGAAGTTCTGGCGGCGCGCGTCGGCATCGTGAATGGTGACGGTGATGCTGATGCGGTCGATGTCGGCCGGCACGCGCGACAGGTCGATTTCGATGCGCTCATCGTCGCCTTCGCCTTCGCCCGTGGTGTTGTCGCCCGTGTGGACGACGGAACCGTCGGTCGACTTCAGGTTGTTGTAGAAGATGAAGTCAGAGTCGCCACGGACTTTGCCGTCGCTTTTCAGGAGGAAAGCGCTGCCGTCAAGGTCGAAGGTGGCGCCGTCCGTCGAACGAGGATCCCAGCCGAGGCCGACGATGATCTTCTTCAGGTTCGGTGCTTCCTTGCTCAGGTTGACGTTGCCGCCTTTTTGCAAACTGATTGCCATGTGGTGCTCCTTTTCAGTAATTTACTTAAACATACCTGCATGGGATGAGCGCAAAGCGCTCGTGCCATTACTTCCTCAACTGGGGGCGGAACCCCCGATTTCAAGCTTGTGCCGCGTGCCGTTTGCGATAGCGCAAGGAGGACCACAGCGAGACCAGGATGAAGGCCACGCCCGACAGGCCCGTGAACCACTCCGGAATATGGTACTTGACGGACGCCAGCATGATCAAGGCCAGGATGCCGATCGCATAATGGGCGCCGTGCTCCAGGTAGACGAATTCGTCCAGGGTACCCTTGTGCACCAGGTACACCGTCATCGAGCGCACGAACATGGCGCCGATGGCCAGGCCCAGCATGATGATGACGACATCGTTGGTGATGGCGAACGCGCCGATCACGCCATCAAAGCTGAACGAGGCGTCCAGCACTTCCAGGTACAGGAAGCCGCCGATACTGCCGCGCGCCACCGTTTTTACCAGGTCGCCATTGCCGTTCCTGGCTGGCGCGGCGCCTTCTTCTGCGTCATCCTGCAAGTCCGGTTCGTCTTCTTCCAGCAAGCCGCTGATCCAGTTCACGCCGATGTAGACGGCGATACCGACGATGCCCGAAGCGAGCACGCTGTATTTTTCATCCACAGGGCCCATCGCCACGCAGGCGGCCACGGCGCCCATGGTGATCAGCACGGCCAGGCTTTCGGTGCCCAGCGCATTGACTTTTTCCTCGGCCCAGCCCAGCCAGTGCAACTCCTTCTCATCGTCGAACAGGAAGTTCAGGAACACCAGCAGCAGGAAGGCGCCGCCGAAGGCCGCCACTTGCGCATGGTTGTCCGTCAAGTGCTTGGCATACACGTCCGGCGTCGTGGTGGCCATGGTCCACACGTCGACCAGGCCCAGGCCCGTGGCGACGGAAACGATGACCAACGGAAATAGCAGCCGCATGCCGAAGACGGCCACGAGGATACCGACCGTCAAGAACAGTTTTTGCCAGAACTCATTCCAGTGACGCAAGACCGAGGCATTCACCACGGCATTGTCGAACGACAGCGACACTTCCATGATGCCCAGCACGCCCGTGATCCACAGCGCCTGGATCATGCCTGACATGCCGCCATGGCTGTACCCCCACCAGCCTGACACTGCCATCAGGATAAAAGTGACTAAAAAGGAAATTCTGAAATGCCGCATGAGGACCCCGTTGCAAGTGTGAAAGACGTTTGATTATCCGCGCCGCTGTGCGCGCCGCACTCAGTGTTGATATACGTCAATTGTTGTATATGCCATGATTTTATATTAGTTGCCGCCGGGGGCGGCGTTTTATAGGCTGACGATAGACAGTTCTGCTGGCGCGGATGATCTGCGATAATTGCGGCGCGCCCATCGGGCTGCCGCAGTCTCTTGCACACTCTATACATATATAAGAAGGAATACTCCGTGGATATCGCTTACCTCGTCACGCCCCTGATCACCTGGATCCTGGTCGGACCGATCAAATTCCTGATCAACAGTGTCCGCACGCGGCAATGGGCGTTCGGCCTGGTCGGCAATGGCGGCTTTCCCAGCAACCATAGCGCCGTCGTTTCCAGCATGGCCACCCTGATCGCCTTGCGCGAAGGCATCGGCCATCCCGCCTTCGGCGTGGCAGTGACCTTGGCCTTCATCGTCATCATCGACGCCAACAGCCTGCGCCAGCACGTAGGCAAGCAGGCGGCGGCCATCAACCGCCTGGCCAAGGAAGCGGCCAGCCCGGCGCATACCTGGCTGCGCGAGCGCATGGGGCATACCCTGGTGGAAATCGCCGGCGGCCTGTGCACGGGCGTGGCGATCGGTTTCCTGATCAACACCGTTTTTGCCCGCTAAGTTCGCTTTCCCTGAAACGCAAAACCCCGCCTGAAGGCGGGGTTTTGCGTTTCAGGGCGTAAAAACTACGTTTCATCCATTCATTAAAGCATTACAGGAAGCCGCCGATTGACATGCCCGGACACGCTCATGGATACTTTGGCGCTTGTGGTTTTAATAAAAATATTATGCTTGCTATCGCTTGCAGCCCTATCCGGGCCGCAGCAACGGTAGTGGTGCTATCTATCCGGAGAATTACCCATGTTGCGCAAAACCCTGTTTGTTCTGGCAATCGCTTCCGCCCTGGCCGCCTGCGGCAAAGAGTCCAAAGATCCTGGCAAAGGCGCTGGCAAGGGGGGCAAGGAACAGGCGGGCGCTGCCGTCAATCTGCTGGTATCCCCGGAAGACCTGCTGACCATCCAGAGCAATGCGCTGGCATCGGGGCCTGTCATCACCGGTTCCGTGCAGCCTGAGCGCAATGCGGACTTGCGCGCCGAAGTGTCGGCCGTGGTGATCCAGGTCATGAAGGAAAATGGCGAAGTGGTCAAACGGGGCGACGTGCTGGTGCGCCTGGACGAAACGTCCATCCGCGACGGCCTCAATTCGGCCGAGGAAGCCAGCCGCGCCGCCAGCCAGGTGCTGGAGCAGTCCGAACGCATGTTCCAGCGCATGAAAACCCTGCGCGCCTCGGGCATGACGTCGACGCAGGCGCTGGAAGACGCGGAAATCCGCCGCAACAATGCGCAAAGCGACCTGTCCGCCGCGAAAAGCCGCGCCGTGCAAGCCCGCCAGCAGTTGCAGCGGACCCTCGTGCGCGCGCCGTTCGACGGCATCGTGAGCG
This sequence comes from Janthinobacterium sp. PLB04, assembly GCF_021165895.1. Classification (NCBI taxonomy): domain Bacteria; kingdom Pseudomonadati; phylum Pseudomonadota; class Betaproteobacteria; order Burkholderiales; family Oxalobacteraceae; genus Janthinobacterium; species Janthinobacterium sp. PLB04. The sequence goes on from NZ_CP088968.1 coordinate 2,089,628, forward strand.
AGCGCAAGGTCTCGAATGGCGATACGGCGCAAATCGGCAAGGAATTGATCAAGGTCATCGATCCAACCAGCATGCGCCTCGAAGGCCTGGTGTCGGCCGACAAGATCGGCGTCGTCAAGGTGGGCCAGCCCGTGCTGTTCCGCATCAATGGGTATCCGGGCCAGGATTTCGCGGGCAAGGTGCGCCGCGTCGATCCTGCCGCCAATGCCGTCACGCGCCAGGTGGCCGTGCTGGTCGATTTCAATGACAAGGAACAACCGCGCGTGGCCGGCCTGTATGCGGAAGGGCGCATCGAGACGGAAACCGTCAGCGCGCTGATGATCCCCGATTCGGCCCTGGTGAAGGCGGGCGACGTGACCTACACGTGGAAGGTCAAGGACAAGGCTTTGCATAAAGTCAACTTGCGCATCGGCGCGCGCGACGTGCGCACGGGCCAGTGGGAAGTGCAAAGCGGCCTGGCCAGCGGCGACACCGTGCTGCGCACGCCGGGCTCGACCTTCAAGGATGGTCAGAAAGTGGAATTGACGGCCGCCAAGGCCGTGCCTGCCGCCGCCGTGGCCAGCAGCAGCAGCGCCGTTGCTGGTAAAGGAAACTAAGCCATGTTCCTTTCCGATTTCAGTATCAAGCGGCCCACCGCCACCATCGTCCTGATCCTGGCCATGATGTGCGTCGGCTTGCTGGCGCTCAAGAAATTGCGCGTCAACCAGAACCCGGACGTCGAAGTGCCCTTCATCGTCGTCAGCATCCCTTACCCTGGCGCATCGCCCGACACGGTCGAGCGCGAAGTGGTGAACCGCCTGGAAAAGTCCTTGCAAAGTATTTCCGGCGTGACCGAAGTCAATAGCGATTCGAATGAAGGTTCGGCCAGCATCTTCCTGAAGTTTTCCTTCAATACCAACCTGATCGAAGCGTCCGACAATATCCGCAATGCGATTGCCGCCGTGCGCTACAAGTTGCCGACGGAAATGCGCGAGCCTATCTTGCAGCGCATCGACCCGGCTGCCGAACCGATCATGCAACTGGCGCTGTCGTCGAATACGCAAAGCCATGCGGAAATTTCGCGCCTGGCCGAAGACGTGCTGTCGGACCGCTTCCGCACCGTCGATGGCGTGGCGCTGGTCAACGTGGGCGGTTCGCTGAAACGCGAGCTGTCCGTGCTGCTGCGGGCGGAAAAATTGCGTGAATATAATGTTTCCGTCAGCGACGTCGTCACCGCCTTGCGTAACCAAAACACGAATGCGCCCGTGGGCAAGGTGCGCGGCACCCTGGACGAGAAAAGCATCCGTCTGGTGGGCCGCATCGAATCGCCAAGCGACTTCGAGAAAGTGGTGATCAAGCGGCGCGGCGAGGAAATCGTGCGCCTGGCGCAAGTGGCGACCATCGAAGATGGCTTTGCCGAAGTCAATAGCCTGAGCATGCGCAGCGGCAAGCCGAACGTGGGCATTTCGATCACCCGCGTGCGCGACGCGTCCACTGTCAGCGTGGCCAACAAGATCCGCGACATGGTGGCGGAAATCAACAAGACCTTGCCGAAAGGCACGATCCTGCAAGTGACGCGCGACGGCGGCGAAAACGCCCAGCATAGCCTGAACAACGTGATCGAATCGCTGGTGCTGGGCGCCGTGCTGACGATTTTCGTCGTCTACGCCTTCCTGAATTCGTGGCGTTCGACCCTGATCACGGCGCTGAGCCTGCCGACGTCCGTGATTGCCGCCTTCATTGCCGTGTGGCTGTGCGGCTTTACCCTGAACTTCATGACCTTGCTGGGCTTGTCGCTGGCCATCGGCGTGCTGATCGATGACGCCATCGTCGTGCGCGAAAACATTGTGCGCCACATGCAGATGGGCAAGGACCGCCGCACGGCCGCGCTGGAAGGCACGGCCGAGATCGGCATGGCCGTGGCTGCCACGACCTTCTCCATCATCGCCGTCTTCATTCCCGTGGCCTTCATGCCCGGCATCTCTGGCGAATGGTTCCGCCCGTTTGCCTTGACGGTGACGTGCTCGGTGCTCGTCAGCCTGGGCATCTCGTTTACGCTCGACCCGATGCTGTCGGCCTACTGGGGCGACCCGGTCGAGGAACACTCGGCGCCGAAAAAGGGCATTGGCCGCGTGCTGGAAAAATTCAACCACTGGTTCGACCATCAGGCCGACCGCTATGGCCGCGTGATCGCCTGGGCCCTGCATCACCGCCGCTGGATGGCCGTCATCGCCTTCGGCAGCCTGGTGGGCGCCATTGTCCTGCACTCTACGCATGGCGGCACGAGTTTCTTGCCGGCATCCGATTCGGGCAATCTGATGATCAATGTGCGCACGCCATCGTCGAGCAGCATCGAGTATTCGCGCTTGAAACTGGAAGCGGCGGCCGTGCTGGCGCGCACCTTGCCTGAAACCAAGGATACCAACAGCTCCATCAATGCCGGCGGCGGAAGAGTGTATGTCGACATCGGCAAGCGCAACACCCGCAAGCGTTCGGCCAAGGAAATCGCCGTCGAGCTGCGCGAGAAGATGTCGCGCCTGGTGGGCGCCGAATACGTGGTGCAGGATGACTTGAGCAATGGTTCGCAAAAGCCGATCCAGGTGGAATTCACGGGCCCGGACTCGCGTAAACTCATGGAAATCACGAATGCCTATATGGACAAGCTGCGTGCGATTCCCGGCGCCGTCGACGTGGGCCTGTCCGAGCAGGACCCGAAGAACGAGCTGCAGATCGAGCTCAATCGCGGCCTGGCCAACTCGATGGGCATTTCCGTCAATGATGCGGCGCAATCGTTGCGCGTAGCATTCGCCGGCGTGGAAGTGGGCGACTGGGTCGATCCGACGGGCGAAACGCGCGACGTGGCCGTGCGCCTGCATCCCGATGACCGCGTGGCATCGGAAAACATCGAGCGCCTGCCGATCAGCGTGACGGGCACGTCGCAAATGGTGCCGCTCGACCAGATCGCCACCATCACCATGGGCAAGGGCCCGTCCGGCATCGAGCACAAGAATGGCAAGCGCACGATCACCGTGTCGGCCAATGCGCAAGGCCGCTCGAACGGCGAAGTGACGAGCGACGCCATGAAACTGGCCAACTCCATCGACTTCCCGCCCGGCTACGGCCTGGCGCTGGGTGGCGCCGGCCAGGATCAGCAAGAGCTGTTCACGGAAATGCTGATCGCGCTGGTGATGGGTATTGGCCTGATGTATTTGATCCTGGTCATGCAGTTTGGTTCATTTACGGCGCCGGTGGCCGTGATGATGTCCTTGCCGCTGAGTCTGATCGGCGTGGTGGTGGCGCTGGTGATCACGAACAACACCCTCAACCTGATGAGCTTTATCGGCATCATCATGCTGATGGGCCTGGTCGCCAAGAACGCCATCCTGCTGCTGGACGCGGCGCGCAAGCGCGAGGAAGAGGGGCATGGCCGCGAAGACGCGCTGATGTACGCGGGCCGCATGCGTCTGCGCCCCATCCTGATGACGACGTTCGCGCTGATCGCGGGCATGTTCCCCGTGGCGCTGGGCCTGGGCGAGGGTGGCGAGTTCTACCGTCCATTGGCGATCGCCATCATCGGCGGCACCATCACCTCGACGATTTTGACCCTGCTGGTCGTGCCTACCTTCTATGACAGCATCGAGATCGCCCGCGATGGCGCCGTGGCCAAGTTCCACCGCCGCGCCGCGCGCATGCCCGTAGCCGTGGCCATGATATTGACCTTGCTCGAATGCGTGTTGACCCTGCTGTTGGTGCGCTTCGTCTACCGCATGCTGAAAAAGGCCGTGCTGTTCCTGATGGGACGCCGCACGCCGAAGGCGACGTCGGTCAGCCTGCAAAAGTAATACCGGGCCAAGGCGCAGCTTGCGCTGCGCCGTGGTATTTCAAGAGCCTTCCGCGGAAGGCTCTTTTTTTTGCCCGCCCGTCTGGCCAGAGGGCTAACTGTTGCGTGGTGGCGGCGTGGTGCCTGTGCCCGTGCCTGTTCCCGGTGTCGTGCCGTTGGGGGGCGGCGTGGTGGATGGCGGCGTGGTCGTGCCATCGGGGTTGGCGGTGGCGCCCGGTGTCATGCCAGGCGTGGCTGGCGTGGTGGCGTCCGGGTTGGTCGTGCCCGTGGTGCCGGACGTGCCGCTGGTGGCGGGCGGCGTTGCCGGTTCGGTGGCGGCGGGCGTGGCGGTGGTGCTGGTGTCATTGCGTTTATTGCAACCGCCCAGCAGCGCACAGACGATGGCGCTGCCGAGGACGAGCTTGCTGGTAGTCAGGAGTGGAGCCGTCATGATTGTTCCTTTTCAGTGTAAGACTGTCGTGGAAACGCATGCCTTGCCAGATTGCGTATCTGGAACAAGGCTGGCATCGCTTGCAAGGTTTAGAGTAGGCGGGCCGGCACAGGTTCACCGGACTTGCGTAGGCACCGTGCTGGCGGGGGCGGGGAGCGCGCTGCGTTTGACGCAGCGCAAATCCGCAAGGGATACGAGGTGGGCCAGGACAGGATGCCCTGGCCGCGTTCGACCGGTTTATTTGGCGGCAGGGGCCTTGCTCACTTCCACTTCCCAATCCACGCCCGACTCGACGTGGTGCTTGGCGGCAAAGTCGCCCTGGCTGATGGCGACGGCCACGTCGAGCAGGCTGTTCAGGTAGACGAGCGGTTTGCCTTTGGCGACGCCGCCAAACGTGTGTTCGAATGGCGCCGTGACCTTGGCCACTTGTTTGCCCTTGTGCAAGATGCGCACTTGCAGCGGATCGTGCAGCTTTACCTGCAATTCGTCGAGCAGGGATTTCGGGATATTCGTCCACACATTGCCATACTTGACGTCCAGCACGGGCACGATGCCGCGGATGGTGTTGCCGTCGCGTACAGGTTTTTGATACGCGATCTTCACCACGGATTCGCTCGGCAATTGCGGACCCACCTGTTCATACGTGATGGCGCCCGACGCCAGGCGCGCACCGACATACGCGTACACGTCGCGGCCATGGAAAGTGTACGATTCGGCGGAACCCGCCAGGCGATTGACCTTTTCATCGATTTCACGCAGTTCGGCCACGCCGTCGCGCTCGGCGATCAGGGTGAACAGGCCATTGTCCGGCCCCACGAAATAGCGTCCACCCTTGGTTTTCAGCACCACCGACTTGCGCGCCGTGCCCACGCCCGGGTCGATGACGGACACGAACACCGTGCCTTGGGGCCAGTAATTGGCCGTCTGGTACAGACGATAGGCGCCCAGCCAGATGTCGTAGTCGGGAATCTGGTGCGTCAGGTCCGAAATGGTGAGCTGGGGATCGACGCCATAGGCCACGCCATGCATGGCCGATACGGCGCCATCGGCCGTGCCGAAGTCCGTCATCAGCACCAGCGGCGCGGCGGCCTGGGCGCTGGACAGCAGGAGGGCGCTCAGGCAGGCGCCGGCGACGAGGTGGGAGATTTTCTTGATGATCATGGATTCTTTCCGTGGCGTTAGAAGGTGTAGTTCAGCTTGGCGTAGAAGTACGCGCCATTGACGCCGATGGGGTTGATGAAATTGTAGGGCAGGGCGCCGCCATACGTGGCGTTATTCGTTTCCCGCACGCGCTGCGGATAGCGGTCAAGGATGTTGTTGCCGCCCACGCTCAAAGTCAGTTGCTTGCTCAGTTTCAATTGGCCTTCCAGGTCCAGCGACCAGACGGCGCCGAAGCGCTGGGCGGGGATGCCGTCGATCAAGGGTGCATCGCTGTCGTAGGAAAAATCTTTCAGCTCGCCAAAGCGCGTGGCGCGCGCCTGCACGCCCCAGCCGGCTGCCTGCCAGTCGGCGCCGAGGATCAATTTGCTCGCGGGTGACGCATGTTTGATGCGGAACAAACTCGTCTCCGTCAGCAGGGTCAGACTCGGATCGATGTTGGCCAGCGCGGCGGAACTCTGGCGTACCTTGTCAAGGCTGGTCTTGTTCAGGTTCAGCGCCGCATTCAGGTTCAGCTTGCCTGAGGTGAACGCCAGGTCATGGTTCAGCACCACGTCCAGGCCGCGGGTAGCGGTGTCGAGCAGGTTGGCCAGGTAGGCCACGGACTGGATATCGTTGCGGCCATTCGCGGCCAGGTAGGCCGTGACGGCGTCGCTTTGCAAGTCGCTCGAGCGGGTGATGCGGTCGCGGATGCGGATCACGTAGGCGTCCACCGTCACGCTGGTGGCGGTGGCCGGTTTCCAGGCCAGGCCCAGCGAGACGTTGGTCGATTTTTCCGGTTTCAGCTGTTGTGCGCCGAAGCTGCGCGCCAGCGGATCGCTGGCCGGCAGCAGGGCCGCAGTTTGCAGTGCCGTGCCATCGGCGTTGAAGTTCAGTGTGGCGAAGCGGAAACCCGTCTGCACGAGGGCCGGCGCGCGGAAGCTGTTCGACAGCGAGCCGCGCACGAGGAAGTTATCCGTCACTTTATAGCGCGTGGACAGCTTGCCCGTGCTGGCGCTGCCGAAGTCGCTGTAGTGGGAATAGCGGGCGGCGGCGCCCACCAGCAGGCGCGGCGTGAGGTCGCTTTCCACGTCCGCATACACGGAGCGGATCTGGCGGCTGCCGTCGTAGGCGTCCGAGGGGCGCAAGCCCGGTCCCGCCTGCGCGCCCGGCGGAGCGTCCGTGAAGCTGCCGGCCGCATAGGAGGCAGGATCGCCGGCCGAGCTGGTGTAGGTTTCACGCATCCATTCGGCGCCCACCGCCAGGCTCAAAGGGGCGGGCAAGCCGATGTCGATGCTGCGCGTGGCATCGAGGTTCAAGGCATTCTGGCGGAAGTCGAAGCCGGCCAGATCAAAACGCGTGGGGCTGGCCGCACCCAGCGAAGCGTTGACGGAGTGGCTCACGCCGTAGTCAAAGCGGTCGCTGCCGTGGCGCGCGCTGGCGTCCCAGTTCCATTCGCCAGCGCTGCCGCGCACGCCGGCCACGATGCTGAGGTCGCGCTTGTCGCCATTGGTGACGGGGCGGTAGCCATTCGGATACAGGGCCGCTACGTTCGACGGGTCGCCCGGATAGCGGAAGTAGGCGCTGCCGTCCGATGTGCGTTCGTTGAGGGTGGCAAACGAGTACAGGTCCAGGCCGCTGTCCAGGGTGAGCTGGGTGTTGTAGAACAAATAGTGGTTGCGCTGGCGCGAGTCGCCCGACTTGAACACCACCTTGCCGTCGAGCGCCTGGTCGGCTGGCGTGAAGTTGTAGGAAGTCCAGCCCGCGTCGCTGGGGCCGGCCCGTTCCGTGGGCGAGCGGTGCCGCGTCTCCGCGCCGAAGCGGAAGAAGCCCGCCTCGCCCAGCGGCACACCATAGTCGGCGTTGACGATGACGGTCTGGCCATCCGTCAGGGTCTGGTCGGTCGGGTCGAAATGCGTGTGGTTGGCGCCATGGCTGACGGAAGCGGCGCCGCCCGTACGGGCCTTTTTCAGTACGATGTTGATCACGCCCGCCACGGCATCGCTGCCGTACTGGGCGCCGGCGCCGTCGCGCAGGATTTCGATATGGTCGATGGCGTTCGGCGGAATGGCGTTGATGTCCACCGGCACGGTGCCGGCAAAGCTGCTTTCCGTATCGAGCACGGCGCTCGTGTGGCGGCGCTTGCCGTTGATCAGCACCAGCACCTGGTCGGGCGCCAGCCCGCGCAACTGGATGCCGCGCACGGAATCGGACGCGCCGCTCGACTCGATGCGGGGGAAGTTGATCGACGGCGACAGGTTTTGCAGGGCCGCGCCCACGTCGCCCGTCGCCAGCGCATTGCTCACTTCGCGTGCGCCGAAACGGTCGATGGGCACACTGCTGTCGAACACCGTGCGGTTGCGCGCGCGCGAGCCGACGACGGTGACCTGGTCGATGCTGGGGCTGGCCGTTTCAGCGGTGGTGCCTGTGCTGGCGGTGGCTTGCGCGTCCTGGGCCCAGGCGGGCGCGGTGCCCAGCATGGCGCAGGCCAGCACGATGGCGCGCAGGCGCGTGGCGGGAAGGGAGGCAGGGGTGGATGAATGGCGCGGATGCAAGGCGGTGTCCTTTGGGCTCGATTGGTGTTCGTATGGAAACAGTTGCAATGAGCTTAAGGGAGGCGCCCGCCGGCGCTAACGATTCTTTCTGGATATGCTTATGCTGTTGTTTCCACGCCGCGCCGTTCATGCGGCCAGATGGCGCAGCAGGGCGGGAATCTCGGCCGGGATTTCGCGTGCCAGGTAGCCGAGCCTGCCGAAGCGCAGGGCCAGCTGTTCGCCTGCCAGCGCATGCAGGGCGATGCCCCAGGCGCACGCCTGCTCCAACGGCGCCCCGCGCGCGGCCAGGCCCGTGATGATGCCGGCCAGGGTGTCGCCGGAACCGGAAATGGCCAGGCCGATATTGCCGCCTGCATGCGTCCAGCTGGTGCCGTCAGGCATGGCGATGACGGTCAGTGCGCCTTTCAGGACGACGATGGCGTTCCAGCGCCGCGCCGCGTCCACGGCGCAGGCATGCGGGTCGGCCAGCACGGCGTCTTTCGACAGGCCCAGCAACTGGGCCAGTTCGCCCGCGTGCGGCGTCAGCAGCACGGCTTGCTCAAAACGGAAGTGCGCGGGCTTGCGCACGACCTGCATGGCGCAGGCGTCGAGAATGAGGCGGCTGCCGGCAAACAGGGGCAGCAGGTGGCGCATCAGCTCGCAGCTGGCGGCCGTGTCGCACATGCCTGGCCCGACGAGGACGGCGTCCACCTTGCCGGCCAGTGGCGCCAGATGGTGTTGCGCCTCATGCCGGAAGCCGCCCAGCGCCGTCTCGTCCAGGCCAATGACCCGCGCCTCGGGCATGGCAACGGCTACCTGCGCCGCCACCGATGCGCCCGTCGCCAGGGTCAGCTTGCCGGCGCCCGCGCGCAGCGCTGCCGTGGCCGCCAGCAGGATGGCGCCCGGCATTTCCGCCGAGCCGGCAACGATCAGCAGGTGGCCGCGCACTTCCTTGTCGCCGTCGGGCTGCGGCATGGGCAGGGGCCAGGAGCGCAGCAGGGATGGGGTGATGGCGGTGGTGTCCATGCGTGACTCCGAAAAAACTAGGACTTGGGCGCGGCCGGCATGTCGGGCTGCGCGGTAACGGGTGTGCCGGCCGCTTCCAGCGGCGCGACGAAGTTGCACAGGTCCAGCTGCAGCTTGCCGTGCTTGCCCAGGGCGGGGTTGAAGGCGTAGGAGGTAACGCCGCAGTTGGGCACGTCGGCGGCCTTGTCGATGGCCAGGATGGCGTGCTCGTCGCAGCGCTCGAGCAGGTAGCGGAAACAGTTGACGATGACCTGGTGGCCGACGATCAGCACCCGCTCTCCCCGGTATTCGCGGGTGATGGTGTCGAGCACGCTGCGCAGGCGCAGGATGACGTCGCACCAGCTTTCGCCGCCCGGCGGACGGAAGTAAAATTTGCCGACGTGCTGGCGCTGTTCGTGCAGTTCCGGGTACTTGCTGGCGATGCCGTGCACGGTCAGGCGGTCGAGGATACCGAATTCCTTTTCGCGCAGGCGCTCGTCGGCCACCACGGAGGCGAGGCTGTCCGCATCGATGCGCGCCAGCACGGCTTGCGCCGTCTGCTGGGCCCGCACATACGGCGAATACAGCACCACGGTCGGTTGTTGTTCAGGGGGGAGGGTGGCGAACCAGTCGCCCAGGGCTTGCGCCTGGCGCGCGCCCAGCTCGGAGAGGGGGACGTCGACATCGCGCTCGGCGATGGCGATCAATAACTGCTTTTCCGCTTCTGCGGCATCGCGCGCCACGTTGCCGGCACTTTGGCCGTGACGCACGATCCAGATTTGCTGCGGCCATTTCTGTTCCATCGCCTTGCGCCTTCCTCTGTATTTATTGTTAATAAATATAGACGAAAGCGGCAAGGCGCGGCGCGCCGCTGGACTGCTGCTTAGGCGGCGTGTTCCGCTTCGTCCAAGTCGGGTGCGTCGTCGCTGTTGTAGACGGCCAGGTCGGTTTGTCCCATGACCCGGCTGGTGACGGTGCCGGCCGTGATCGAGCCGCTCACGTTCAGGGCCGTGCGGCCCATGTCGATCAGCGGTTCGACGGAGATCAGCAAGCCGGCCAGCGCAACGGGCAAGTCCATCGCCGACAGCACGATCAGGGCGGCAAACGTGGCGCCGCCGCCCACGCCGGCCACGCCGACGGAACCGATGGTGATGATGGCCAGCAAGGGCAGCAGGAAGCTGATCGTGAACGGGTCGACGCCGACGGTGGGAGCGATCATGACGGCCAGCATGGCGGGATAGATGCCGGCGCAGCCGTTCTGGCCGATGGTCGAACCGAACGAGGCGGCGAAGTTGGCGATGCCTTCCGGCGTGCCCAGGCGCTGCGTCTGCGTCTGCACGCTCATCGGGATCGAACCGGCGCTGGTGCGCGAGGTAAACGCGAAGGCCAGCACGGGGAAGACTTTTTTCACGAAGCGCAGCGGATTGAGGCCAACGCCGGCGATGATGGCCAGGTGCACGAGGAACATCAATATCAGCGCGCTGTACGAGGCGACGACGAAGTTGATCAGTTTCAAGATGTCCGTGTAGCTCGACGACGCCACCACTTCAAACATCAGCGCGAATACGCCGTACGGCGTCAGGCGCAGCACCAGGGTGACCATGCGCATGACGATGGCGTGCGCCACTTTCATGAAGTTTTCGAAGGACGCGAAGATTTCCGGCTTTTTCGCGGCGATGCCCGTGGCCGAGATGCCGATGAAGATGGAGAACACCACCACGGCGATGGTCGACGTCTTGCGCGCGCCCGTCATGTCGAGGAAGGGGTTGGTCGGCACGAAGCTGACCAGCAGTTTCGGCAGCGACAGGGCCTTCGCCGTTTCCAGCGAGCCTTGCAGCTGCACGCCGCGCGCCACTTCGGCGGCGCTCGACGTCAGGCCGACAGCCGTCAGGCCGAACAGCTTGGCCATCAGGATGCCCAGCGCGGCGGCGATGGTCGTGGTGATGAGCAGGGTGCCGATGGTCAGCGCACTGATCTTGCCCAGGGAACTTGCATCCTTGAGCTTTAGAATGGCGGAAATGATCGAGACCATGATCAGCGGCATGATGATCATCTGCAGCAATTTGACGTAGCCGCTGCCGACGATGTCGATGTATTCATTGGTGCCGGCGATGATGGGCGAGCCGGCGCCGTACAGCCACTGCACGGCCGCACCGAGCAGCACGCCCAGGCCCAGGCCTGTAAAGACGCGCACGGTAAATGTCGCGTGTTTGCGTTGCTGGTGGAACATGAAAGCGAAGACGAGCAACGCAACGAGCAGGTTCAGGATGATGTTAATTGCCATGAAGGGGCCTTATCTTGGTTTTATTCGAGACTGCACGGAGCACATAAAACAGTACTGCAACTGACAGCTGCCCCAGCCCGGGGCTGAAGGGCAAGCACTGTACAGTACTATGGTGGCGTTTTGCGCAATACCGCTGCGAATATTACGCTATATAAATATGCTCCACAGGCATAAGTCTTCCGGCGGATTGTGAAAAAGAAGATTTCATGCAAGCATGTTTTGCTTATTTATTAACGTCGTGCCAATTATTTCAAGGAAAAAGATGAATGCTTTAACGGAAGTACAGGTACTCGATGCGGAAGAACGCTTGCGCCTGGCCATGATGGCCTCCGATGTGGCTGTACTGAATGTGTTGCTGGCCGATGACTTGTTGTTTACGAATCACCTGGGTCATCTGCTGAGCAAACATGCGGACCTGGCCGCGCACGAGCAGCGGCTGCTGACCATCACGGACTTGCGCGCGTCCGAGCGCCATGTGCGTGTCACTGGCAACGTGGCCGTCGTCTCCGTGCGCATGCACTTGACGGGCAGCTATCACGACGTGGAAACGCATGGCGACTTCCGTTTTACGCGCGTCTGGGCGCAGGATGCGGCCGGCGCGCTGCAAGTGATAGCCGCCCATTCCGGCGTCGTGGCTTGAGGAGCAAGAGTTAGTGGATCATCGTTCCAAAGGGCAGCTGTTGGAAGCTGTCATCGCCGCCGGCCCGGCCACCTTGGCCATCACGGCCGGCTATCCCGTGCTGTTGTACAACCTGGTGCGCACCTGGGCCGACGCCCCCGGCGCCAATGCGCTGGCCGCGTTGCTGCTGACGGCCGGCCTGTGGGCCTTGCTGGAATTCTGGCGCATCGCCCTGGCAACGGTGGCGCGCAAGGCGTATGCATTCAACTGGCGCTTCTGGCTGGCCATCGCCGGTTTTCTCGGTTGCTTCGTACGTTTCGTGCCGGACATGCCGGCCGGACTGATGCTGCTGTTGATGGTGCTGCCGGCGCTGGCGTGGACGCATTTCATCTTGCAGCAGATCAAGCGCCCTGGCAACTTGTAAGTTTTATTCTTCCTCTTCGGCTTCTGCTTTCAGCCAGGCTATCCGTCCATTGCCTGCCTCATCCAGATGGGCCAGCAGGGCGGTGGCCGCCGCTTCCGCCAGGCTGAAGTCGAACAGTACGTCTGCGCCGTGTTCCACGTTCAGCAAGGTGGCGCCGGCGCCGTCTAGTTCGCGGCGCAGCATGCCTTCCATCGCATACGGCACCGTGCAACGCAGGGTACGCTGGCGCACGATGGCCGTCTTTTCCGCCTGCAGCAGCGCTTGCGCCACGCTATCCGTGTAGGCCCGCACGAGACCGCCCGCGCCCAGCTTGATCCCGCCAAAGTAGCGCACCACCGTCGCCAGCACGCCTTCCAGGTCCTGGTGGCGCAGCACGTCGAGCATGGGCCGCCCGGCCGTGCCGCTCGGTTCGCCATCATCGACGGCCGCCGACTGCCCTCCCGCCAGCAGCGCCCAGCACACATGGCAGGCGCCCGGATGCTGCGCCTTCAAGTCATTGACCACCTGCTGCGCGCTGGCACGGTCCGTCATCGGCTGCACGCAACCGATGAAACGGCTTTTCTTGATGATCAGTTCGCTGTGGACGGGGGCGGCAATGGTAAACGGCATGGCGGGTGCGAAGGCGGGCAAAGCAGCATGATAGAGGAAATGCGCGCCGGCGACGAGCCGGTGCCGCCTAGGCGCCCGATGGCGATACCAGTTCGCGCAGCGCCGCATCGCGCACTTGCACGATGTCGAACAGTCCCAGCGCGTGCAGGGCGGGCAGCGCTTCAATAATGTCGCGCTCGGCGCTGCTCCGGTCGGCGTCGCTGCTGGTCTCGTCCAGCCATAGCCGAGCGTTGGCCAGGAAGGCCCCCACCGTTCCCTTGCGTACAGTGACGCCATTGAACTGGCCCTGGTTTTGTTGATCCGCTAATACGTCTTCTGCACGCATGGTGAACTCCTGAACGATGGAAAGACTCCACTGTATGATGGCGGGATTGTCTTGCCTGCGTTGTTTATGTCATTCGATACGTCAAATCCGCCAATTTTTCCAGCGTCGCCGCTGCGCGCCATGCGCATTGTCCAGCCGCAGGAGCGGGTGACGGCGGCGCACCGCCATGCCAGCGGCCAGCTGTTCGGCGCCATGCGGGGCTTGCTTTCCGTTGCCGCCGACAGTGGGCAATGGGTGGTGCCGGCCAGCCATTGTGTGTGGATGCCGCCCCATCACGTGCATGGGCTGCGTTCGCATGGCCCGTTTGCGGGCTGGAGCGTGTATGTGGACGAGGCCAGTTGCAGCGGTCTGCCTGCCGCACCGTGCGTGATGCGTGTCTCGGGCTTGCTGCGCGAAGCGGTGGGCCGCGCCAGCGCCTGGGACGAGGGTGCGCTCGATGCGCGGCAGGCCAGGGTGGCGGGCGTGATCCTCGACGAGATCGCCGCCGCGCCGCACGAGCCGTTCGGTCTGTCGCTACCCACGGACCCGCGCCTGCTGCGCGTGGCGCGCGCCGTGCTCGATGACCTGGCCGACGAGCGGGGCGTGGAAGCGCTGGCCGCCTGGGCCGGCGTCTCGCCGCGCACCCTGGCGCGCCGTTTTACGCTGGAGACAGGCTTTACTCCGTCCGCCTGGCGCCAGCGCGCCCGCATCCTGCGCGCCCTGGAGTTATTGGCCGCCGGCCAGCCCGTCACGACGATTGCGCTGGACCTGGGCTACGACAACGTCAGCGCCTTCATCGCCATGTTCAAGCGGGTGATGGGGGTGACGCCGGGCAGGTATGGGGAAATGGATGGCAGTGAATCGAGCAATATCGGTATTTGGTAAAGCGCAACTTGCTGCAGATGGAGACGGCCAAGGCTAAAGTCGTGTACGAATGCTGGACTTGGCCTCGATCCGAATCACCTTTTTCTGGTCAATGCCATTATTTTTTTAAGCATTAAATCCATCGAACTTTGTCGATTTTAATGAAGTGACTTTTTTAATGTGATGGCGTAGTATATTTTTGTTTATTAAGTCAAGTTTTATTTTAATAATTGGTAGTAATTAAATGATAATTGATAGTATTTTTTATCAAGGCTATCATGTTTAAAATATAAATATTGGAAAATTTAAAAAATGAATCTCTTGAAAGCCTCAGTGATTTTTATGGCGCTGTCATGCGCGTCTGTCAACGCTCAAACGATCGTTACTTATGATATAACTAATGGGCGCGCGCAGAATGCAGGGCACTGGAGTAACAACTATAATGGGGAAATTACCCCAGCGACCCCCGGATCGAACTGGAATTATAATTACACCGGTGGTAGCGGTTCGCTGAACGACGGAGTTATTCCGAATAGTATTGAGAGTACTCAATTCATTTATGCCCCTGAAAATCCGATAATTACCTTGCACTTATCTGGCAAAACCATTGTCAGTGAAATGAATTTTTATAGCATGTTGTATGCATGGAATGGTTCTGCCGGTAATTTATCCGGCGCTACCGTTAGCTTTGGTGGGCAGTCGTTATACATGGATTCGCCGAACTGGGGGCCACGATGCAGTTCCTATCTTTGTAATAATCGCTTCAGTTTTGCAGGTACTGCGTTAGAAGGTGTTGCTACCGATGTGATCACAATCAGTGGTTTCAAGACAAAAGTAGCATCGGATCCTTTATATTCTATTGGCGAAATTACGTTAAATGGATCGTTGGTATCTCCCGTTCCTGAACCTAGCACTTACGGCATGTTTTTTGTGGGAGTGGTTGTGCTTGTGTTGCGCGCAAGACGCAAGCATGGTGTGAAGTTTGATATGGCTTGAAATATGCGAGAGGATTTGGAGGCATACGGCAAGCCTTCAATGTATCTGCTTAGATAGGAAATGAAAAAAGCCAACCGCGAACGGTTGGCTTCTCTGAAGTATTTGGTAGGCCGTGCGGGATTCGAACCTGCGACCAACGGATTAAAAGTCCGCTGCTCTACCAGCTGAGCTAACGACCCAAAAACTTTGACTACTTGCTGCGGTAACACTGTGCGGTATCGCTTGCCATGACGGCATGCAAACAAACCACAAATTCTTGGTAGGCCGTGCGGGATTCGAACCTGCGACCAACGGATTAAAAGTCCGCTGCTCTACCAGCTGAGCTAACGACCCAAGGGCGGCTATTATGACGGCCAACGGCGGTTTTGGGAAGGGCCGGGGTGGAAAAACCTGGCATGGGCGTCATGCGCGGTCCAACGTGCATAGGCAACCTTCCATTTATACTACCAAAGACCTTCACGTCGCCGTTCCCGAGCGCTGGTGCAGAACATGAGGGAACTGATCATTTTCCGCGCCATCCGGGACTGGTCACGCGCGGCGTGCTGTCATGCCATCGCCAGCGTGTTTGCTGCCGGCGCCGTGCTGCTGGTGGGACTGGTCTTCCTGCTGTTCCTGCCGGAATTGCCCCTGGAAGGGCATCCGGCGACGCAGACGAAGGACGATCAGTAGCGTTCCAGCCAGTGCGCGTAGGGCGCCGGCAGGGTCCACGAGGCGCGCTCGACGCCGAGCTCCTTGGCGGCAAAATATGCCCAGTGCGGATTGGCCAGGTGCGCCTTGCCCACCATCACCACGTCCAGCTGTTCTTCCTTGACGACGCGCTCGGCGATGGCCGGCGTGCCGAAGCCCCAGGCGGACGAGACGGGCACGCCCGCTTCGCGGCGCACGCGCTCGGCAATCGGACCCATGAAGGCCGGACCCCACGGAATCGCCACGTCGGGAATCGTGAAGCCCATGCTGACGCTGAGCATATCCATGCCGGCATCCTTGAACTGGCGCACGAGGGCTATCGATTCGAGCAGGGTTTGCTCGTCGCGGCCATCGAATTCCAGCACGCCGAAGCGGATCGTCAGCGGCAGGTGCTCGGGCCACACTTCGCGCACGGCTTTCAAGGTTTCCAGCAGGAAGCGGCTGCGGTTTTCCACGCTGCCGCCATAGATGTCGTCGCGCTGATTCGAGTGGGCTGAAAAGAAGCTTTGCGCCAGGTAGCCGTGGGCGAAGTGCAGTTCCAGCCATTCGAAGCCCACTTCGCGGGCGCGCACGGCCGCGTCGACGAAGTTCTGCTTCACCCGGGCGATATCGTCGAGGTCCATGGCGCGCGGCACTTTCGGCAGGCCGCCGCCAAAGGCGATGGCGGACGGGGCGATGGTTTGCCAGCCGCGTGCGTCGCCCTCAGCGATATGGTCGTCGCCTTCCCATGGGCGGTTGGCGCTGGCCTTGCGGCCCGCGTGGGCGATCTGGATGCCGGGCACGGAGCCGGCCGCCTTGATGGCCTTCACGACAGGCACGAAGGCTTGCGCCAGGTCATCGTTCCAGATGCCCGTGCAGCCTGGTGTGATGCGGCCTTCGGGCGCCACGGCCGTCGCTTCGACGATCACCAGGCCGGCGCCGCCACGGGCCATGCCCGCATAGTGCGACAGATGCCAGTCGTTGGCCTGGCCATCGACGGCCATGTATTGACACATCGGCGGCACGGCGATGCGGTTGCGCAGGGTGATGCCTTTGAGGGTGTAGGGCTGGAAGAGGGCGGACATGGTGGCCTTTGTGTTTGTTGGTGGAAGTATTGGGGAATACTGATTCGTTAGTTCGTAAATATTCGAAGAATGGAATTAGTATAGCGCATGCTGTATGATTCTGCTCATGCGCCCACACAAACATCCTCCCGCCAGCGAATTCGTGCTTGAACGCGTGCTCTACGCCTTGAGCGACTCCATTCGCCTCGACATCGTGCGCCACCTGGCCAGAGTCGACGCGGCCGCTTGCGGCGACCTCGACGGCGGACGGCCGAAGTCGACCGTTTCCCACCATTTCAAGGTCTTGCGCGAAGCGGGCCTCGTCTATACGGAAAACGCGGGCACGACGCACATGAATACCTTGCGCCGCGCCGATATCGAAAGCCGCTTCCCCGGCTTGCTGGACGCCATCTTGGCGCAGCAGCCATTGGCGCCCAAGGCGCCGGACGCGGGCGGGCAGGGCGTGTAGCGGCCTGCCGTGCCCCGCCATCTTCCAGGCTCGGCTATGATATCGGCCTTTCGGTAAGTCCCCGGCCGCGCGCCTGTTGCGCGATGGGCTGGCGACGCTACCTGGCACGGCAAGGGATGGGAATGACGGCAGCAGCAGTGGTATCACAGGCGGACCTGGCAAATCGTCCGCAGTTTGGCTGGATCAATGGTTTGAAGGCAGGCGCGGCGCAGTTGATCGTGTTGCATCACCTGGCGTTTTACGGCCCCATGTCCGACTATGTGCAGCCCATGTGGCCCGCATTGCTGGACTGGCTGGGCGGCAGTGCGCGCATCGCCGTGCAAGTGTTTCTCGTCATCGGCGGCTTTCTCGTCGCCAAATCCCTGTCACCCGCCGGCCGCCCCGGCATCGCCACCCCGCTACAGGCGATCTGGCGCCGCTATGCCAAGCTGGCGCCGCCTTTCCTGGCTGCCACCTTGCTCGCCGCCGTGATTACGCCGGTCGCCGGCATCTGGATGATGCATGACTCCATGTCGGCCGCCGTCACCCTGGGCCAGCTGAGCGCCCATGCCTTGTTGCTGCATGGCGTGCTCGGTTATGAGTCGCTGTCCGCCGGCGCCTGGTACGTGGCCATCGATTTCCAGCTGTACCTGCTGACGGTATCGCTGTTGTGGTTGGGCGGCCGCCTGGCGGGCCAGCGGCGCGGGCACTGGCTGATGCCGTTGGCCGTCACCGCGGGCATCACCTTTTCCCTGCTGTATTTCAATCTCGACGCGGACTGGGACAATTGGGCGCCGTATTTCTTCGGCAGCTATGGCCTTGGCATGCTGGCCTGGTGGGCCAGCGATCCGGCCCGCAAACCCGGCGCCATGACCGCGCTCATGGCCATGGCCGCAGTGCCCGTCCTGCTGGCCCTGGCCATCGATTACCGTAGCCGCATAGCCCTGGCCCTGATCGTCGCCTGCGCCCTGTTCCTGTTCGGCCGCGCCCGCACGCCATCCCAAGGCGGCGCCTGGAACATCATCAATGCGCTGGGGCGGATCTCGTATGCCGTGTTTCTCGTCCACTTCCCCGTCAGCCTGCTGGTGAATGCCTTGTTCATCACGTATGTGCCGCTCGAGCCGGAATGGCAAGCGCTGGGCATGCTTACAGCCTGGGCTGCCAGCCTGGCGGCCGGCGCCGCGTTTTACCGCTGGGTGGAGGTGCCGCTGGGGCGGGTGATGGGTGGTGTGCTGGCGCATCTTGCCGGCAGGCCGGCGTTGGCGTCGCGTTAAGGGTGGCGATGTAGCAGTCCCGATGGCGCCCTTGCTCGCGAAACAGGGCTGGCTGTTTCTATTATTTGTTACTACAATAAATAATGAGAATCACTTTTGATGCTGTCAAGCGTGAAAAGACGCTCAGGGAGCGTGGTCTCGACTTTGCGCGTGCGCGTGTAGTGTTTGACGGGCTCACCATTACGCTGCCGGACCAGCGCCAGGACTGCGGCGAACCCCGCTTCATCACTGCAGGCTGGCTCGACGAGCGCCTGGTTGTACTGGTCTGGACGCCGCGTGGCCGGGCGCGCAGAATCATCAGCATGAGGAAGGCAAATGAACGCGAAATCGACAAATACAAGCAAAGCCTGGGTTGATCCCGACGATGCGCCTGAATTGACGGACGGTTTTTTCGAGCAGGGTGTCTGGCAAGTGGGCGACAAGCCCGTTTCCCGTCCCGACGCGCGGCAGGAAGCGGCACGCCGCCGCGGCAGACCCGCTGGCACTGGCGGCAAGGTCAGCACGACCATACGCTTCGATGCAGAGATTCTCGACGCCTTCAAGGCCACCGGTGATGGGTGGCAAACGCGCATGAATGAGGCGCTGAAGGAGTGGCTGCGATCCAGGCAAACCTAGAAAACAAAAAAGCCAACCGCGAACGGTTGGCTTCTCTGTAGAATTTGGTAGGCCGTGCGGGATTCGAACCTGCGACCAACGGATTAAAAGTCCGCTGCTCTACCAGCTGAGCTAACGACCCAAAAACTTTTTACAACAACTTCGGTAACACTGTGCCGTAAAAAAATGCTTGCTATAACAACTCGCAAGCAGATCAGTACTGCGTATTCGTGGTAGGCCGTGCGGGATTCGAACCTGCGACCAACGGATTAAAAGTCCGCTGCTCTACCAGCTGAGCTAACGACCCGAAGAAGAAAGATTATAGGGGGTGCCCGGGATTCTGTCAAACCTAACGGGCAACTTTTTCCCCGCTTTTACTTTTTGCCGCCCCGTTCCTTGGCCGCCTGGGCCGCGCTGGAGTCCGGGTAGCGCGAGATCAGCGCGTTCAGCGTCTTGGTCGCGTTCGGCTTGTCTTTCAGCTCCGTGTAGCAGCTGGCGATGTTGAGCATGGCATCGGCCGCCTTCGGGCTATCCGGGTAGTTCTTCAGCACTGCCTGCTGGGCCGTGATGGCGCTCTTGCAGTCGCGCTGGGCGTAATAGGCGTTGCCCAGCCAGTATTGCGCGTTGGCCGCGTAGGCCGATTCCGGGTAGCGTTTCACGAAGCCGTCCAGCGCCGTGACGGCGCCCTTGTAGTCGCCCGACTTGAACAGGCCGAACGCGGATTCGTACGCGCTTTGCTCGGAGACGCCCACGGCCGCTTCCTGGCCGTCGATGGTGACCTGGCGCGGCTCGAGCTTGCGCAGGCGCGCGTCGATGTCGGTGTAGAAATCCTTCTGGCGCTTTTGCACATTCGCCAGGTCGTTACCGAGCACTTCGATCTGGCCGCGCAGGCGAGCGATCTCTTGCATGGTCTGGTCGTGCTGGTTGATCAGGCTCAAGGTGCTGGTCTTGTCCGCCTTGGTGTCGATGCGGCTGTTCAGGTCGCGCGCCATGGCGTCGACCTTGGCGCGCAGCTCGAGGATGGCCTTGCGTGCTTCGTCGTCGTCGAACAGGGCGGCGTTGGCGTGCAGGGGCAGGTAGGCAAACGCGGCCATCAAGGCGGCGGCGACGCCGGCTTTCGAGAATGTCATCATGGGTCGGGCTTTCAAAGGTTACGCAAAACATGCAAACGGGGCGCCGGGCGGTGAATCACCGCGCTGCGCCCCATTATTATGCCTATGACTGGCCAGTTAGGTAAGCGTCAATGCTGCGGCGCTCACCCCTGAACATCAATAAACGATGTCAGCGCGGCGGTTTTCTGCCCATGCTGCTTCGTTGCTGCCTTGAGCTTTAGGCTTTTCTTTGCCCAGCGACACGGCTTCCATTTGGCCTTCTGGCACGCCCAGGGCGGCCATCGACTTGCGCACGGCTTCAGCACGTTTCTGACCCAGGGCCAGATTGTACTCAGCGCCACCGCGTTCATCGGTGTTACCTTGGATCAGGATCTTGCGGCTAGGCGTTTTCACCAGGTAGCCAGCGTGGTTTTGCACGACTGGGGTGTCCGCTTCGCGCACGACGTACTTGTCGAAGTCGAAGTAGATGCTGCGGTTAGCCAGCACGCCTTTTGGATCGTCCAGTGGATCGACCGATGCGGTCGTCACTGGCTGAACTTGACGGGTGTCAACTGGAGCAACGACTTTTTCAGGAGCGCGCTCAACCACTGGGGTTTCTGCGACTTTGACTGGGGTGCTGCAGGCGGACAGCAGGGCTGCGGTAGCGGCGATGAAAGCCAAACTTTTAAAGTTACTCATTTTTATTCTCCGGGTCATGGTTAAAGGTGAAACTGTACAGCATTTACTTCATAAAAGGACCCCAGGTGGGCTCCTTGATATTGCCAGCTTGCGTAGTCAAACGCTGTTTGACGCGGCCATCCACCGATACCACTGCCAGCGACTTGCGTCGTCCGGATTCGGTCGCGTACATGATATATTTCCCGTTGGGCGAAAAGCTCGGTGATTCGTCGTTGGCGGTGTCCGACAGGCGCAGTTCCTGGCCACTAGCCAGGTCAAGCGCGTAGAGCTGGAAATTGCCGTCGCGACGGGAAATATAAGCGAGTGTCTTCCCGTCGGATGAAATCCGCGGGCTGATATTGTAGGAGCCGCCAAACGTCACGCGCTTGGCTTCGCCGCCGCTGACCGACATGCGGTAGATTTGTGGTCCGCCGCTGCGATCGCTGGTGAAGTAAATGCTTTGGCCATCGGCCGAGAATTGAGGTTCCGTATCGATGCCGCTGCTGCTGCTGACGCGGCGCAAGCCGCTGCCGTCGGCATTGACGGTGTAGACCTGGGTATGGCCATCGCGCGACAGGGCCACGGCCAGGCGCGAGCCGTCCGGGCTCCAGCTCGGCGCCGAATTGCTGCCTTTTTCATTCGACACGATGGTGCGCTGGCGCGTCACCAGATTTTGCACGTAGACAATCGGCTTTTTCTTTTCAAACGACACATACGCGACCTTGGTGCCATCCGGCGACCACGACGGCGAAATGATCGGTTCGTTCGAGCGCAGGGCGACCTGGATGCCTTCGCCATCGGCGTCGGCCACTTCCAGGCGGTATTCGCGGCCCGATTGCGTGACGTAGGCGATGCGCGTGGCGAACGCGCCCTTGACGCCTGTCAGTTTTTCATAGATGTCATCGGCGATCTTGTGCGCCAGCAAGCGGTTGAACTGCGGCGCGGCCGCATTGTTCATGCTGGAGATCTGGGCGCCCTTGATGGTGTCGAACAGCTTGTAGCGCACGTCCAGGCGGCCATCGGCCATGCTTTGCACGGTGCCGGCCGCCAGCGCGTCGGCGCCGCGCGACTTCCACTGTTCGTAGCTGACGGGCGCCGTTTCCGATACGGGCGCATCGGCGTCGATCAGCTTGAACACGCCGCTGCGCGCCAGGTCGGCCTTGATAATGCCCGACAGCGATTGCGGCGCCGCCGATTCATTGACGAAGCTGGAGACAGCCACCGGGATCTGGTTGCTGCCGATCCCCGTAATCTCCACGCGCAGCTGCGCCTGGGCGCTTGACGCTCCCAGCACCAGGCTGGCGCAGAGCACGACATAGCTCATTTTTTTCATGGTCATCATTTAGGCAAATCCTTCATCTCGAATATGAGTTCAATCTCGCGTTCCACGGTGCCGTCTTTTTTCTTCGGCAGTGGCGACGATTTATTAATGGCGTTTTCCACCGAGCTGTCATACGCCGGCAGGCCGCTACTTTTAATCTTTCGGACCGAAATAATTTCCCCAGTTGGCAGTTGCTCGATCTTGAACACGGCGCGCGGGTTGCCCGGCACGTCCGTGCTACCGCTGTACGCGATATTGCTCTTGATCTTGCTCGTCAGGGCAGCGACATAGCCGCTGTCCTTGCGTGGCGCGGTCGCTTTCGCGGCCGTGCCCGTCGTGCCGGCGCCCGCCGCACCCGTGATGCGGCTCATTTCCGCGGCACGCGCCTTGTCGGCGGCTTTTTTCTCTTCCGCCGCTTTTTTCGCCTTGGCGGCTTTTTCCGCCGCTGCCTTTTTCTCGGACAGTTCTTTCTCGGCTTTTTCTTCCGCCGCTTTTTCTTTCTCTTTGGCTTCCTTGGCTTTCTCCAGCTTGTCGGCCTTTTCTTTTTCCAGCTTTTCAGCCTTGTCTTTTTCTTTCTGCTTCTGTTTTTCCAGTTCGCGCTTTTCTTCCTCGCGTTCCTTCAATTCCTGCTTGCGGCGTTCTTCCGCTGCCGCTTTGTCTTTTTCTTCCTTCAGCTTGGCCTTCTTGCGCTCGAGGGCGATCTCCGCCTCGCGCAGGTCGACCTTCGGCTCGGGCGCTGCCACGGGCGGCGGTGGCGGCGGGGCCGGCTGTTCCACTTGCGGTTCCGGCGGCGGCGCCGGTGTCGGCTCCGGTTCCGTCGCCACTTCAGGCGGCGGCGCGGCCGTCTGCACTTTCATATCCCACACTTCCGCTTCGACGGCGACAGGTTCCGTATTTTGCCAGTGTACGCCCACCCACAGGAAAAACAGCAGCCCAAGGTGCATCGCCAGCGCCAGGCCCAGCGAGGGCCAGCGGCTGCGTTCGCGCGGCACGCTGTAGGGCTTGCCGAGTACATGGTCGATTTGTTTGTTCTGCAAAGTCTAGTCTATCTAAAAACGGTCAAGTCTGGAAACAGGGTG
This sequence comes from Janthinobacterium sp. PLB04, assembly GCF_021165895.1. Classification (NCBI taxonomy): domain Bacteria; kingdom Pseudomonadati; phylum Pseudomonadota; class Betaproteobacteria; order Burkholderiales; family Oxalobacteraceae; genus Janthinobacterium; species Janthinobacterium sp. PLB04. The sequence continues at coordinate 2,112,869 of NZ_CP088968.1, forward strand.
CTGCGCTTACTTGGTGGCCAGGCCGACGCGGGTAATGCCCATCTTTTTCGCTTCCGAAATGAGCTGGATCACATCGTCGTACTTGCTTTCCTTGTCGCCCGCGATCATCACGGGATAGTCGGGATTACTTTCATGCAAACCGCGCAGCTTGCGCAGCAGGGCGTCGCGGTTCGGTTCCGTTTCCGGCGACAGCTGTTCCTTGCCGATGACGCCGATCGACAGTGAACCATTCGGCTTCAGCACGATCTGAATATAGTCATCGGGCGGTTTGGCCGACTTTTCCGCGTTGGGCAAGTTCACCACGCTGGGATTGTTCGACGACGGCATCACCATGAAAATGATCAGCAGTACCAGCATCACGTCGATATACGGCACGACGTTGATCTCGGACTTGAACTTGCGGCCACGGCCACCGCGCATGCCGCCGCTATTGAATGAGGAACCCATGGACGCTGCTCCCTCTTAGCGCGACTGGCGCTGCAGGATGTTGGAGAATTCCTCGACGAAGCTTTCGAAGCGGATCGCCAGACGGTCGATGTCATGCGAAAAACGGTTGTAGGCGACGACGGCGGGAATGGCCGCGAACAGGCCGATGGCGGTGGCGATCAGCGCTTCGGCGATGCCGGGCGCGACGGCGGCCAGGGTGGCTTGCTGTACGTTGGCCAGGCCGCGGAAGGCGTTCATGATGCCCCAGACGGTGCCGAGCAGACCGATGTACGGCGAGACGGAGCCGACGGAAGCGAGGAAGGCCAGGTGCGATTCGAGCACGTCCATTTCACGCTGAAACGCGGCGCGCATGGCGCGGCGTGCGCCGTCGAGCACGGCGCCCACGTCCAGCGCTTCGCGCGAACCGTAGGAAGCCTTGCCCTTGATGAATTCGCCCATGCCGGCGTCGAAGATGCGGGCCAGCGCGCCGCTCTGGTCGCGGTTGCCGCTGGCGTTCTGGTGCAGCGCATGCAGGTTGCCGCCGGCCCAGAAGCTGCGTTCGAATTCGATGGTTTGCTTGCGCGCCTGGCGCACGGCAAACATCTTGCGGAAAATGTAGGTCCAGCTGGTCAGGGAAATCAGCAGCAGCAGGGCCATGATCAGTTGCACGATCAAATGGGCATTGGAGATGAGCGCGAGGAAAGAAAGATCTTGTGTAACGTTCATTGGCTGGCAGTCTGTTGGGTGAATTGTCCGGGAGTGGCGGGTAGGGCTCAGGCGGCGCGCATGCGGGCCGCGACTGCATCAGGCACGGCGCGCGGGCGCAGTGCCGAATCGACGCAGCCGATCTTGACGCGGGCCGTATTGAGCAGGCGGTCGCCGCACCAGGCTTGTTGCAGGAAAACGATGGAGGCGCGCCCCATTTTTTCTATGCTTAAGGTTAATCTTACCGTGTCATCGAGCCTGGCTGGCGCATGATAGTCGGCGTTGACGCTTTTGACAACGAACATTGCATCGTGCTGCTCCAGCAATTCCTGCTGGCCCACGTCGATGGCGCGCAGCCATTCGGTACGCGCGCGTTCGAAGAATTTCAGGTAATTTGCGTAATAGACGATGCCGCCGGCGTCGGTGTCTTCATAGTAGACACGTACGTTCCAGGTAAAGACTGAAGGCATGTTTATTGCGCCAGTAGTGAGATTGAGCAACATTTTACGCGATTTTTCTTCTTGTGACTGTGGGCGCTTGCTGGAAAGCCATGCAAAAGCTGCATATAAGTTGCACCGCAGCATTGTAAATCCGGCGTGTGCAATGGCAAGCCTCGTAACATACGCTTACATGCCATGGCCAGGTTTAAGTTCAGCTTAAAAGCCGCAGTCATGCCCGGGGCAGCTTGTGGCCGCACCCTGGCAGGGGTGGCGCGCGGCGATTATAGCCGCACGGTTGCATTCCTTGCTCAATTTGGGCACTTAACTTACAATTTGTCTTCCATTACGTCTCACGTGACTGGCGAAAAGTCGGGCGATCTCCATGAATGGCGATCGGCAAACCGGCGAAAGGTGGGCATCCACCGGGAAACGTGAGATTTTTCATCAGCCGTTCGCCTGGGTAGCCACTATGGAAAAGCACGAAGAGGCTGCCTGTCCAATGTTGTTATTCACTTAACGCCGGCTCCCCTCATTCGATCCAACCTGCCAGTACAAGCACCCTCATACTTGGAGTTTTTACATGTTTGCAAAAGATCACAACCTCGCCAACGTCGATCCTGAATTGTTCGCCGTCATCCAAAAAGAGAATACGCGCCAGCACGACCACATCGAACTGATCGCGTCGGAGAACTACACGTCGCCAGCCGTAATGGAAGCGCAAGGCTCGCAGCTGACGAATAAATATGCCGAAGGCTACCCAGGCAAGCGCTACTACGGTGGCTGCGAATACGTCGATGTGGCCGAGCAACTGGCCATCGACCGCGTGAAACAGCTGTTCGGCGCCGAATGCGCGAACGTGCAGCCGAATTCCGGCTCGCAGGCGAACCAGGGCGTGTTCTTCGCCATGCTGAAACCAGGCGACCTGATCATGGGTATGTCGCTGGCCGAAGGCGGCCACCTGACCCACGGCATGCCGCTGAACATGTCCGGCAAATGGTTTGACGTCGTCTCCTACGGCTTGACGGCGGAAGAAGACATCGACTACGAGGCAATGGAGCGCCTGGCCCGCGAACGCAAGCCGAAACTGATCATCGCTGGCGCGTCGGCGTTCTCGAAAAAGATCGACTTCGAACGCTTCAGCAAGATCGCCAAGGAAGTTGGCGCGTATTTCATGGTCGACATGGCCCACTACGCCGGCCTGATCGCCGCCGGCCTGTACCCGAACCCGGTGCCGTTCGCCGACTTCGTCACCTCGACCACGCATAAATCCCTGCGCGGCCCGCGCGGCGGCATCATCCTGATGAAGGCCGAACACGAAAAAGCCATCAACTCGGCCATCTTCCCTGGCATCCAGGGCGGCCCGCTGATGCACGTGATCGCCGGCAAGGCCGTCGCCTTCAAGGAAGCGCTGAGCCCTGAATTCGTCGAATACCAGAAGCAAGTGATCAAGAACGCCGACGTGCTGGCGAAAACCCTGATCAAGCGCGGCCTGCGCATCGTGTCTGGCGGCACCGAATCGCACGTCATGCTGGTCGACCTGCGCGCCAAGAACCTGACGGGCAAGGAAGCCGAAGCCATCCTCGGTTCCGCGCACATCACCTGCAACAAGAACGGCATCCCGAACGACCCGCAAAAGCCATTCGTCACCTCGGGCATCCGCCTGGGCAGCCCGGCGATGACGACGCGCGGTTTCAAGGAAGCGCAAGCGGAAGAAGTGGGCAACCTGATCGCCGACGTGCTGGACAATCCGCATGACGCCGCCACCATCGAGCGCGTGAAAGCGGCCGTGAAAGTGCTGGCCGACGCGCACCCTGTGTACGCTGCATAATTATTTGTCCAGAATGTGTCATACGGAGTAAGATTCTGTATGACACATTCCAGTCGTGCCCAAGGGCGCCCGGAGTGATTCGGGCGCCCTTTGTACAAGGGCGGCGATTTCCCGTAATTATTACTATAAAGTTGTAGCCAGCCCATGAAATGTCCATTTTGCCAGCACGGCGACACCCAGGTTCTCGATACGCGCGTATCGGAGGAAGGGGATGCCATTCGGCGCCGCCGCCGCTGCGGCAAATGCGACAAGCGTTTTACCACGTACGAGCGCATTGAACTTATCATGCCGGCCGTCGTCAAAAAGAATGGCAGCCGGACGGAGTTCGCTGCGGATAAGTTGCGCGGCAGTTTGATGCTGGCCTTGCGCAAGCGTCCCGTCGCGGCCGCCTCCGTGGATACGGCCATCGCGTCCATCCAGGAAAAACTGTTGACCAGCGGCTTGCGCGAAGTCGATTCCGGCTATATCGGCGAACTCGTCATGCAAGAATTGAAGCGCCTGGACAAGATCGCCTACATCCGCTTCGCCTCCGTTTACAAGAACTTCGAAGACCTGGCCGAGTTCCAGGATGCGATTGCCGAAGTGGGACAGGCACGCAAGCCCTGACGTTCACTTCGCCGACAACGGGGCTACTCATGCGCCCCGTTTTCACCACGCCAGCGTTCGGCTGGCAAGCGGCCTGATCAATTCAACGCAGTTCTTCTCACCTTATCGCTGTCCTGTTTGCGCTAGCGCAGATCCGGTTTTTTGCGCGCGCCTATCTTGTAGCTGGGCCGCGTGTTCTTGCGACTCTTTCTGCGGAAGGGAGTAGCGCATGCGCAATGGCGGTCGCACTATGTTTCCTGCGGGTGGCAGCAGCCTCGTCGAGGTGCTCGTGTCGCTGCTGCTGTTGGCGCTGGGCCTGCTCGGTGCCAGCATCCTGCAACTGAACGCCCTGCGCGCGCGCCATGAGTCGGCGTTGTTGTCGGCGGGCGTGCAACTGGCCGCCGGCATGGCCGAGCGCATGCGTGCAAACAGCGTGCTCATGAATGGACCCGATGCGGGCAATCCCTACCTGAACGTGGCGTACGCGGCGGCGGACGGCGTCGACGCTGGCGGCGGTGCGCCGGACTGCTTCGGTGCCGCCGCCTGCGGTGCGGCTGAACTGGCGCAATTCGATATCGCCGAATGGAAGCAACGGCTGTATGCGGCCTTGCCCGGCGCGCGTCTGCACATTTGCCGGGACCTCGCCGCGTGGGACGCCGCTGCCGAGGGTTTGCACTGGGCTTGCAGCGGCGGCAAGGGGGCGCCCATCGTCATCAAGCTGGGCTGGCGCGCCCGTCTGCCCGATGGCTCGTCCGCGGAGAATGCGGCAGGCGAGTCGCTGCCCAGGCTGGCATTCCAGCTGGGCGGAGGCGGGGCATGAACCGCGTGCCTGCCGCGTGGCGCCGGCATCGTGGCATGAGCTTGGTGGAATTGCTGGTGGCCCTATCGCTCGGTGCGCTGTTGATGTTGGCGGCCAGTAGCGTGTTGCTGGCGGCCAGCGGCAGCTATGGCGACCAGTCCGCCAGCGCGCGGCTGGATGACAACGGCCGCTATGCGCTCGATACCATCGCCCGCGCCGTGCGCCAGACGGCGTACGTGAACTGGGATAGCAGCGCCGCGCCCGTCGCCCATGCCGATGACGACAGCGCCAATGTGGCCGGGCTCGACGCGCGCAGCCTGGGCAAGAACAGCGAAGGCATCAGCGGCGCGCTGCCCGGCGCCCTGCATGGCAGCGATGTGCTGGCCTTGCGCTATTACGGCGCCGGCAAGGAAGAGGGCGGCGACGGTTCCGTGCTCAATTGCGCGGGTTTTGGCGTGGGCGCCGCGCAAACGGAGGCGCAGCGGGGCTGGAGCATTTTCTATGTGGCGCAGGGCGCCGATGGCGAGGGCGAGCTACGCTGCAAATACCGTGGCGCGAACGGCTGGGGCGCGGACGCCATCATCCGCGGCGTCGATGCTTTCCAGGTGCTGTATGGCCTCGACACGGATACGCCTGCCGACGGCGTGGCGAACCGCTATATCAACGCCAGCGCGCTCGACGCCTACGATGCGGCGCTGGTGCTGGTTGGCGCGGACGCGGCCGCGCGTCAGCGCGATTTTCACCGGCGCACGCACTGGAAGCGCGTGGCCAGCGTGCGCGTGGCGCTGCTATTGCATGGCGAGGCGGGCCAGGCGGACAAGATGGCGGAACTGGGGCCGGCGCAGTTCGATCTGTTCGGCAAGGCGTATGCCGAGGCGCACGGCGCCGGGGACACGGGCGTGCGCATTGCGCGCGCGTCCTTGCCCGCCGCAACGCGCTCCCGGCTGCGGCAACTGGCGCAGACGAGCATCATGCTGCGCAACGGGCCGGCCTAGGCGGGCGGCGCGATGGTTGGCGCGGGCGTCCGCTGTTGCTTATCTTGTCGTGCACTTCGTGAGCGCCGCGGCGGCGCCACCCTCGTGTATGTGCTGTGCCTGCTGGTGATCATCTTGTTGCTGGGCATATCGGCGGCGCAGATGGCCTTGCAGGGCGAAAAGGCGGCACGGGGCGAGCGCGACAGGCAGATCGCGTTTCAGGCGGCGGAGGAGGCATTGGTGGATGCGCAGAACGATATCGAAGGCTTGCCCGGCGCACCGGGGCGCAGCAGCCTCTTCGCACCAGGCAGTGCGGCAGGGTTTGCGGACGGCTGCGGCGAAGGGGGAATACTGGGCCTGTGCCTGCCGGCAGCCCCGGGTGCGCCGGCACTCTGGCTGAGCACGGACCTGGATGGTGACGCAGGGGGCAGCCGCACCGTGCCGTATGGCCAATTTACGGGCGCCGTCATGCAGACAGGGCAGGGTTTCCTGCCATCGCGCCGGCCCCGCTACCTTATCGAACTGCTGCCGTTTCACCCGCCCGGCGCGCAGGCCACTGCAGTGGCCAGTGGTCTGGCCACGGAAAGCTATGTGTACCGCATCACGGCCATCGGTTTTGGCGCGCAGGAAAGCACGCAAGTCGTGCTGCAAAGTTACTACCGCAAGCAGGCGGCTGGAGCGGGGCCATGAGGGCTTTGCCGTCCGCTTTCTCATCCGCGCTGCGCTGCTCCGGCTGGGCCTGGCTGCTGGGGGCTGGCCTGATTTGCAGTAGTGTCCTTGCCGCCGCTCCCCCGGTGGCGCTGGCGCGGGCCGACGCGGGCTTGCACGGCGCCAGGGTGCCGCCGAATCTGCTGCTCAACCTGTCCCTTACGCACGCTGCCGCCGCTGCCGCACATGGCGGCGACTATGCGCCGCAGCGCGAGTACCTCGGTTACTTCCATGCCCGCATGTGCTACAGCTATCCGTATCGCAGCAAGGACGGCGTCATGCTGCCGGACTTGCGCGTAGCGATCGCTTACTTCTCCGTGCTGAAACCGGCGGATGCGCTGCACGGCTGCGGCGGAGACAGTTTCAGCGGCAACTTTCTCAACTGGGCCAGTGCCAGCATGCTCGACATCGTGCGCTATGCGCTGACGGGCGGCGACCGCGTCATCGACGAGGTGCGCAAGACGGTGCTGCAGCGCGCCTATTTGCCCGATGCCGACAGCCCCATCGACTTTTTTGCCCACCCCGTCTTTTTCCCGCGCAAGGTCTTGCAGACTGGCGTGGCGGCGGCGACACCGTTTGCGTTGGCGCAACTGGCCATCGTTTCTTGCCGTAATCGCCTGTTGTTCGGCGACGCCAGTTTGCCTCCGGGCGGCAATTGCGACGCGCCTGGGGCCGCCGCCACGCACGGCGTGTTCCTCGCGCGCGTGCGCGTGTGCGACGCTGATGAGGGGCCGCTGCGCGACGACTTGTGCCTGGCGTATGGCAAGAACTACAAGCCGGTGGGCGCCGTGCAGCGCCATGGCGGCAGGGTGCGCGTGGGCGTGTTTGGCCATTTGAACGGCCTGCCTGTAAGCGCCGGCGCCGTGTATGGCGGCGTGCTGCGCGCGCCGCTGGCCCACGTGGGACAGCAGCGCTGGATGGCGCCCGACTTTATGCCGCAAGACAATGCTGGCGCCGAGTGGCATCCCGCCACTGGCGTGTATGCGGTTCAAGCTGCGGCCCAAGGCGCGAGCCCTGGCGGCGGGGTGACCGCTTACATCAATGGCCTGGGCCGCGGCAACGCCGGGCATCCCGGTGCGTACGCCAGCGCGGCACCGCTGGCTGAATTGCTGTACGAATCGCTGCGCTATCTGCAGGGGCGGCAAGCGAGCGCCGTCGTGCCACCCGCTACGGCACCGCCTGCCATCGACGACGGCTTGCCGGTCGTGACGCAATGGAGTGACCCGCAAACGGCCAGTTGCCAGCGTCACATCGTCGTCAGTTTCGGCGATGCGGGCATGGCGGGCGACCGCTACGTGCCCGGCAACGTTCCGGCGACTCCCGCATCAAACGGCGACCGCGCCCGCGCGCCGGACAGTTTTGCGCCGCCCCCGTTCGATGTCATGGCCTGGACGCATGCGGTGGGCAGCCTGGAAAACGGTGGGGCGCAAGGCAATCCCGCGCCACGGCCCGAACTGGCGGCACTGGAATTGCTGGCCGAGGGGGCGGGCGGCGCCAGCTACCATGCGGCAGGACTGGCCTACTGGTCGCATGTGCAGGCCCTGCGTCCCGGCGGCAAGAGCGACGGCATGGCGAAGGTCGAGCACTATGCGGGCGACTTGCGCCAGGGCGACCCGGCCGACACTCCCGCCGCTACGCCCTTGTTATTGGCGGCCAAGTATGGCGGCTTTCTCGATGCTAATGGCGATGCCAACCCCTTCAAGAGCGCGACTGGCAGCGCGCTGAGCGAGTGGAGCCTGGATGGCCGCTGGCCCGCCCATTACCTGCCCGGCAGCGACCCGGCCGCCCTGATCGGGGGACTGCGCGCAGCCTTTGCGGCCGCCGACAAGGGTAGCTTGCCGGCGACGCTCGCCGGGCCGGCCCTGATGGCGCTGGCCAGCGGCACGGAAGAGGCATACTGGTTCCAGACGCAGATGCGCCTGGCCGATGGCAGCATGACCTTGTCGCGCACCGCATTTACCGTGGGGGGCGATGGCGCACTGCTTCCCGGCAAGCCATGGTGGCGCACGGGCGGGCAGGAGCAGGTCGCGCCAGATGGAACGCCGGCGGTTTTGCGTCCCGTCTACACGCTCGACGCCAAGGGCACCTTGATGCCGCTGGCCTGGAAGCGGCTCGATACGGAGCAGCGCGGCGCATTCGACGGCGGTGATGGAAGAGGGGAAGCGCGCCTGGCGTATCTGCTGGGCCAGCGCACGCATGAGGTAGGCCAGCCGGGCGGCTTCCTGCGCCGCCGCACGAGCAGCCTGGGCGCCGCGCCGCATGGCAATTTGCTGTACGTGGGCGCACCGGGGCTGGGCATGCCGGGGGCAGGCTATGGCTTGCACCGCAAGGCGCTGCTGCAGCGGCGCAAAATGCTGTACCTGGGCGCCAACGATGGCTTGCTGCATGCCTACGATGCGCGCACGGGCAGCGAATTGTTTGCCTATCTGCCGCAAGCGCTGCTGCACCTTGCGCCAGCCGCTGCGAGTACTCACTACAGCCCCGGCCCCCTGCTCGATGGTGCGGCGGCCACGGCGGAAGTGCTGGCGCTGGGGCATTGGAAGACGGTACTGGTATCGGGCATGGGCGGCGGGGCACAAGGCGTGTTTGCGCTCGACATCACGGATCCGGCCCGCTTCGCGCAAGACGGAGCGCTGTGGGAGTTTACGGACCGTGACGACAGGCTGCTGGGCAACGTGCGCGCGCCGCCCAGCTTTGCCCGCATCAACATGGGCGGCAAGGAGGGCGCGCCAGCCTACCGCGATTTTGCCATCGTCGCCAGCGGCTATAACAACCATGTGGATGATGGCAAGGACACGACGGCGCCCGCATCGGCCGCCGCCATTTTCCTGCTGGCGCTGGACAAGGCGCCCGGCACGCCCTGGGTGTTGGGAAGTAATTACTTTCGCCTCAAGGTGCCTGTGGCCAGCGGTGGTGGTGGCGATGGCGGCCATGACGCTGATGCGGGCGCGAACGCGGGCGCTGACGCCATGCCCCACGCGCTGGGTCCGCCCGTCGTGGTGCCGGGCGGCGACGGCGCGCTGGCTTATCTATATGCGGGCGATCTGCAGGGCAATATCTGGCGCCTTGACATGGCTGGCGGGCCGCCGTGGAAAGAGGGGGCGGGACGCAAGCTCGTCTTTGTCGCGCGCGATGCGCAGGGCAGGCGCCAGCCCGTGACGCAGCAGCTGAACGTGGCCTACGCGCCCGGTGGCGGCTATCTGCTGCTGTTCGGCACGGGCAAACTGGTCGAAGCGGCCGATACCTGGCCTGCCGCCTTTTTGTCGCAATCGTTTTACGCCGTGCACGACGATTTGCGGGAGTCGTCTCCCACGCGCAGCCGGGCTGATTTGGAACAGCGCAGCCTGGGCGAGGCGGTGGGCGGCGTGCGCGTCGATGGCGCCGAGCTGCGCTATACAGGCAGCGACGCGATGCGCGGCTGGTACCTCGATTTCCTCAATGCCGGGCAAACGGGCGAACGCAGCATCAGCAGTCCCGTGCTGGCCGCCGGCAAGGTGCTGTTCAACACCGTCCTGCCCGGGCGCGATTCTTGCGCCAAGCCGGCTACGCGCCTGTACGTGCTTGATGTGCTGAGCGGCTTTGCCGCCGATGGCGCCGGTGTCGTGCAGGCGGGTGTGCAGACGGGGCGCTTGTTCGACGGTCTGGCGCGCGCGCCGCCGCTGGCGCTGGAATTGAACAGCACGGTGGGCGCCGCGACGGCGACGGGGCGGGCCGAGGGGCGCAAGGAACTGGCGGTGCTGCAGCCTGGCTTGCCTGGCGCAGCCAGCGGAACGGGACTCAAGGTCGTCAGCGCACCGCTGCCTGCCCGGCGCCTCAGTTGGCGCGAAGTGGCGAACTGGCGCGAATTGCACGAGGCGGCCAAGAAAAAATAGGCCCAGTGAGGCTGGCGCATCGCATCGGCGGCGATTTCAGGAAAGAGGGGGGCATATGGGCGTGGTGGCAAGCCGGAACGGTCCCGCTGCAAACGGTGGTGCTCCTGCTGCCACACGGGGCTTCAGCCTGATCGAACTGCTATCCGCTCTGGCGATCCTGAGCCTGTTGTTGGCGCTGGCCGTGCCCGCTTATCACGGCCATGTCGTGCGCGCCAAGCGGGTGCAGGGACAGGCGGCCCTGCTGCGGCTGATGCAGCAGCAGGAACGCTATTATTCGCAAAACAACCACTATCTGGCATTTTCCTCCGCGTCGCCGTCGTCGCAAGTGCAGCAGTTTCCATGGTGGTCTGGCGACGGGGGCGCGGCCGGCAGCGCGTATGAAATCGAGGCGCTGGCTTGTCCCGGCCTGGCGATCGGGCAATGCGTGCTGTTGCGCGCGATGCCGGGCACGTCCAAGGTCGATGCGCATTTCCAGGATGCCGATTGCGGCGTGTTGTCCTTGAGCAGCACGGGTCAGCGCGGCAGCAGCGGCCCGTCCAGCCACTGCTGGCCCTAGGCCATGGCCATGCACAATCGCTCACCGCGGATTGGGCACACCGTCGGGAACACCGTCGGGCATACCCTGCCCGAATTGCTGGCCGTGTTGGCGATTGCCGCGTTGCTGGCTGCCGCTGCCATGCCCAGCCTGCAGCAGGTGCTGGCGCGCCAGCAGGTGAGGATGGCGGCTACCGACTTGTTTTCGGCCATCGAATTGACGCGGGCACAGGCGATGGCGCGGGGACAGCGCGTGCTGCTGATGCCGGCCGGAGCCGGTGGCGTGGATTGGCGTACGGGCTGGCTGATATTCATCGACCGCAATGCCAACCTGGCGTTCGATGGCGATGACGAATTGCTGTTCCGCCAGGGGCCGCTGCCGGCGGGCATCACGGCCCAGTTCGCGTTTTCGTCGGCCACGGCGCCGTTTTATATCGCCTACAATGGCGCAGGACGCAGTTGCAGCGCGACCAATAGCCTGGCGGCGCGCTGGGGTACCTTGTCCCTGGCTTTGGGAAAGCAGGTACGGCATATTAAAATCAATATGCTGGGCAGGGTGCGCGTGTGCGACCCGCAGCAGCAGGCGGCCAATTGCAGCGGCGTGGCCGACAGTTCGTAACCCGACTCACCTATCACTCACTATCAAAGAAGCCCGTGGAAATACTCAACGATATCGATGGCATGCGCCTGGCGCTGGAATGGGCGGCGCGCGGTTTGTACACGACCTCGCCCAATCCCCGCATCGGCTGCGTGATCGTCAGGGATGGCCAGGTGATCGGCGCCGGCGTGACGCAGGCGGCCGGGCAGGATCATGCCGAAGTGCAAGCGCTGGCCAATGCGGCGGCGCGTGGCAACGATGTGCGCGGCGCCACCGCCTATGTCACCCTGGAACCGTGCAACCACCACGGCCGCACGCCGCCATGCTCCGATGCGCTCGTGCGCGCGGGGCTGGGGCGCGTCGTGGCCGCCATGACGGACCCGAACCCGCTGGTGGCGGGGCAGGGACTGGCCAAGCTGGAGGCGGCCGGCATCGCCGTCACCACGGGCGTGCTGGCCGACGAGGCATATGAAATGAATATCGGCTTCTTTTCGCGCATGCAGCGCGGCAAGCCGTGGGTGCGCATGAAAACGGCGGCCAGCCTGGACGGCATGACAGCCTTGCACAACGGGCAAAGCCAGTGGATCACCGGGCCGCAAGCGCGCGCCGACGGCCACGCCTGGCGCGCGCGCGCCTGCGCCATCCTGACGGGCATCGGCACCGTCAAGGCGGACGACCCGCAATTGAACGTGCGCGCCGTCGAGACGCCGCGCCAGCCGCGCCGCATCGTCGTCGACAGCCGGCTCGACATCAGCCCCGACGCGCGCATCCTGCAAGGGGGCGGCACGTGGATCGTGGCGGCCGTGGCCAACCCGGAAAAGGAAGCGCAGTTGCAGGCGCTCGGCGCGGAAGTCATCATGCTGCCGAACGCGGCCGGCAAGGTCGACCTGGCCGCGCTGATGCTGGAACTGGGACGCCGGCAATGCAATGAAGTCCACGTCGAGGCCGGTTCCAAACTGAACGGCTCGCTGATCCGCGAAGGCTGCGTCGACGAGCTGCTGGTCTACCTGGCGCCTACCTTGCTGGGCGATGCGCAAGGCATGTTTGCCTTGCCCGCATTGACGGATATCAAGCAGCAGCGCACTTTGCAATTTCACCAGGTTCAGCAAGTGGGCGAAGATTTGCGTATCCTTGCAAGATTCGCCCAGCGCAATTAATACTTTCATACTTTTATAGGGTTAGTTCATGTTTACAGGAATTGTTGCCGCCATCGGCAAGATTGAAACCGTACAACCGCTCGACGGCGGCCTCGATGCAGGCGTGCGCCTGAACATCCACGCGGGCGGCTTGCCGCTGGCTGACGTGGCCCTGGGCGATTCGATCGCCATCAATGGCGCCTGCATGACGGTGGTGGAAAAGTCGGACACGGGTTTTGCAGTCGATGTCTCGCGCGAAAGCCTCAATTGCACCGTGGGCCTCGATACCACCACGGAAGTGAATCTGGAAAAAGCCCTGACCCTGGCCGAGCGCCTGGGCGGCCACTTGGTGTCCGGCCACGTCGACGGCCTGGGCATCGTGCGCAAGTTCGAAGCCGTGGGCGAATCGTGGGAACTGGTGATCGAGGCGCCGCACGAGCTGGCGAAATACCTGGCCTTCAAGGGTTCCGTCGTCGTCAATGGCGTGTCCCTGACCGTCAACCGCGTGGAAGACCTGGGCGCGGGCGCCGTCAACGGCTGCCGCTTCTCGATCAACCTGATCCCGCACACGATCGCCATGACGACCCTGAAGCACTTGACGGTCGATGGCAAGGTCAACCTGGAAATCGACCTGATCGCCCGCTACGTCGAGCGCATGCTGTCGCTGGACAAGGCTGCCGCTTAACATCACAGCTTGAAGCAACACACTTGCTGCCCTGCCAAGCGTGTGTTGCTTTTCTTTCAGACGCGCATACTATGAAGCTTTCCGCAGTGGAGGCTAGCCATGGACCCGATTTCGCGCGCAACCGTGCCCAACACCATCCCGGCCACGTCCCGCGTGGGCGCAACGGCGCCGCTGCCGCCTGTACTGCCCGTGCCGCCTTCCAACGAGGCGGCTGCTCTTGCCATCCTGTCATCGACCCAGGTCGACATCTCCCCGCTGGGCCAGTTCCTGTCCGGCGTGGCCTTGTCGCGCCGGCAACTGCTGGCCTTGCAGGGCGCCACGGAAGAGGCCAGGGCGGCCAATACCCCAGTGAATGTCAATGATGACTTGCTGGCGCTGGCTCGGCAGTTGACGGAATCGTTCGCCCAGCTGCAAACGAGCGGCATCGATGCCAGCCAGCTGGCGACGGCCGGCGATGCGCCGGGCAGCCTGGCGCAGCGCTACGATTTGCTGTCGGGCGACGGCACGACGGATGCGGCCGCCGCGCTGGCGCAGGACGGCAGCTTGCTCACGCAAGCGCAGCTGGCCCGCATCGGCATCGACTTGCGCAATGAAGATGTCGATGCGGTCATTTTGCAGGCCGCGTATGCGGCCGACAGCAATGCCACCCTGGATGCCTTGCAACAGGGAACGGACGTGCTGGCGCAGGTGGGCGCCGTGCTGGCCCAGCAGCAGGGCGCCCCGCTGGCTGCCGTGGTCGAAGCGGATTTGACGGGCGAAGCACTGCCGTCCAGCGCTGCGCAGGCTCCGCAGGCCGAGCAGATGCAGGCCATCGACGAAGCGCCGTCGCAAACGGCCGCCATTGCGCAGCGGCAGCTGGAACTGCAGCAGCAACTGGAAGCGGAGGAGCTGAACCTGGACTTGCAGGAGCTGCGGCCCCAGCCGCAGGCGCAAGCAGCGGCCGATGCAGCGCAATTGCTGCAGACGCAGCGCATCGACAACCAGCGCGTCGATGCGCAGCGCCTGGACGCCGAACGCCTGGACAGCGAACGCATCAATACCGATCAGCAGGCGCAGCAGCAGGAAGCTGCGCGGGTGGACGAACTGCGGCAGGGGCAAGTGCAGCAGCAGGGATTGCAGCAGCAGGCGCAAGCAGCGGCGGACGATGCGGCGCGGGCGCAGCTGGCCGCCAGCGACGCGCAGATGGCGGCCCAGGCGGCATCCGACCGGGCGCAGTCGCTGGCGCGCGCGGCGCAGGGGCAGGCCGACGAGGGCCTGGCGACGGCGCAAGCCCGGCTGGCCCAGCAAAATGCGCAGGCGCAAGAGCTGGCCGCGCAAAACGCGGGCCAGGCCGTGCCGCCGCCTTCATCGCAAGACCCGTCCGTGGCGGCGGCCATCGCCGCCTATAACCTGAACAATGCAGCCCTGAATCCCGGTTTGATGAACCGGCCATTGCCGGCCAGCGACTCGCGCCTGCCGCTGGTGGCGCCGGTGGCCCCCGTGGAACCCGTCAAGCCCGTGACGAAAATCTAGGGCTGCAGGGTAGCGTCCAGGGTAATGTTGGCTTTAAGCAGCTTCGACACGGGGCAGCCGGCCTTGGCCTTGCCCGTCAATTCCTCGAATTGAGCCTGGCTGGCGCCGGGGATCTTTGCTTTCAGGATCAAATGGACGGCCGTGATGGCAAAACCGTCGTCGACCTTGTCGAGGGTGACTTCGGCCGTCGTCTCCATCTTTTCCGCCGTCAGGCCCGCTTCGCCGAGGATCAGCGACAGGGCCATGGTGAAGCAGCCCGCGTGCGCGGCGCCGATCAATTCCTCGGGATTCGTGCCGGGCTTGCCTTCGAAGCGGCTGGCAAAGCCGTAGGGATATTCCTGCAAGGCGCCGCTGCGCGTGCTGATGGCGCCCTTGCCATCCTTGATGCCGCCTGACCAGATGGCCGATCCATTGGTTTTCATAGTGCCGCTCCTGTGTGGGGTGTCGCTGCGAGTGGGGCGTCAGCGCCGTGGCGGTGACTGGCTGATCTTATGCTCTTTGCAAGGCCGGCGGCGCGCGCCTTGCCGTCGCCGTATGCGCTGGATCAGGGAATGGGCGCTTTGCAGGGCAGGCGGTGGCATCCGTGCCGCAAAGCTGTCTTATTTCAGGTCTGCAAGCGCTAAATCCTTTAAAATAGCAGGTTATAAGAAAATTCCCGGAAATCTGAGGAATATTCGCACTCGATGTTTCAGTTCGGTTTCAGTTTTTAGTTTCACTAACAACGCCAGGCAAAACCGTCGCGAGCGGAAGGAAGAGGTGGCTGAGAAGCGCAACCGTACGAAGGTACGGTGAGCATCGCAAGCCGCCTATACCGACGCGCAGCAGGTTTTGCCAGGTGTCTTCAGAGGATGAATAATGTCAATATCCAGCACCGAAGAGATCGTCGCTGAATTGCGCGCCGGCCGCATGGTGATACTGGTCGATGAAGAAGACCGGGAAAATGAAGGCGATCTGGTGCTTGCCGCCGATTTCGTGACGCCTGAAGCCATCAATTTCATGATCACGCATGCGCGTGGCCTGGTCTGCCTGACCCTGACGGAAGAGCGTTGCGACGAGCTGAACCTGTCGATGATGACATCGCGCAACGGCACCGCCTACGGCACCAATTTTACCGTGTCCATCGAAGCGGCCGAAGGCGTGACGACGGGCATTTCCGCCGCCGACCGCGCCAAGACCATCCAGGTGGCCGTAGCCAAGGGCACGCAGCCCAGCGATATCGTCCAGCCTGGCCATATCTTCCCGCTGAAAGCGCAAAAAGGCGGCGTGCTGATGCGCGCAGGCCATACGGAAGCCGGTTGCGACCTGACGGCCATGGCCGGCTTGACGCCCGCCTCCGTGATTTGCGAAATCATGAAGGACGACGGCACCATGGCACGCCTGCCGGACTTGCTGGTCTTTGCTGAGCAGCATGGCTTGAAAATCGGCACGATTGCCGACCTGATCCATTACCGCAGCCAGACGGAATCGCTGGTCGAGCGCGTTGCCGAGCGCACCTTGCACACGGCGCACGGCGAATTCCGCCTGATCGCCTTCCGCGACAAGCCCAGCGCGTCGGCCCACCTGGCCCTCGTGCATGGCGATTTGGCGCCCGGTCTGGAAGCCCTGGTGCGCGTGCACCAGCCCGTTTCCCTGCTGGACGTGCTGGAAAGCGAAGCGACCACCCACTCGTGGACGGTAGCCGCTTCGATGGCCGCCATCAAGCAGGCCGAGCGGGGCGTGATGGTCTTGCTGAACTGCGGCGAGACGTCGAGCGAGCTGTTTGCCCAGTTCGCCGCGCTCGATACGCCGCAAGCGAAGCCGAAAGGCCGCGCCGCCAGCATGGACTTGCGCAGTTACGGCATCGGCGCGCAAATCCTGCGCGACCTGGGCGTGAGCAAGATGCAATTGCTGGCCAGCCCCCGCAAGATGCCGTCGATGGCCGGGTTCGACCTGGAAGTAACGGGTTTTCAGTGCCATCCAGGCCAGGACGCCTGACTAAATCTACTGCGCGTCGCGATTTGCGGCCTGTGATGCTCACTGTACCTTCGTACAGTTGCGCTTCTCGACCACAACTCGCTGCCGCTCGCTACGATTTTGTCAGGCGTCGATGTAGAGTAAATGATGGCGACATGTGCATGTCGCCCTGAATCACCAGATTAAAGAGGCTTATGATGAGCGTAGGAACATATGAAACCAATTTTGCCGGCGAAGGTTTGCGCGTCGGTATCGTCCAGGCACGATTCAATGAAATCGTCGGTGGTGGCTTGCTGTCGGCATGCCTGGAAGAGTTGAGCAAGCTGGGCGTGGCCGATGAAGATATCCTGCACGTGACCGTGCCGGGCGCCCTGGAAATCCCACTGATTCTGCAAAAAATGGCGGAAACCGAGCAATTCGATGCCCTGATCGCACTGGGCGCCGTGATTCGCGGTGAAACCTACCACTTCGAGCTGGTATCGAACGAATCGGGCGCGGGCATCACGCGCGTCGGTCTCGATTACGGCATCCCCATCGCCAACGCAGTGTTGACGACCGAAAACGACGAGCAAGCGGAAGTACGCATGCTGGTCAAGGGAGCAGAAGCGGCACGCGTGGCAGTTGAAATGGCCAATCTGGCGCAAGCGCTGGAAGAGTTGCAAGACACCGACGAAGACTAAGCGCGCGTGATAAGAATGCCATGGCTGCGTTGCAAGGCCTCGCCGTACTATCGTACTGCCTTCGGCCCCGCGCCTTGCCCTGACATCCTTCTCACGCACGCTTGAATTGCGGCTGCGCTACCTAAAGGCGCGCCGCAGTGTCTCGCCGGAATTTGTAGTGAACACGTATTTAAGAACAGGTAACAATCATGACTGAGAAAAATTTGCTCGCCAATCCCAGCAAAAACCGTACGCCGCGTCACCGCGCGCGCGAGTTTGCGCTGCAGGGCTTGTACCAGTGGCTGCTGAACAATGAAGACGCGACCACCGTCGTGAATAATATTCGCGCCGCGCATGGTTTCGACAAGGCCGATGGCGATCATTTCACGGTGTTGCTGTACGGCGCCATCAAGGATTCGCTGGCGCTGCGCGAAAGCATGGCACCTTTGATCGACCGCAATATCGCGGAACTGTCGCCGATCGAACACGGCATCCTGCTGATCGGCGCATTCGAGCTGAAGAACAACATGGAAATCCCGTACCGCGTCGTCATCAACGAAGCGGTCGAGCTGGCCAAGTCGTTTGGCGGTATCGATGGCCACAAGTATGTGAACGGCGTGCTGGACAAGCTGGCAGTGAAATTCCGCGAGGAAGAAGTGGGCGCCAACAAGCGCAAGTAATATAGAGCAGTTCCTGCGGCCAATGCCGCAGGGCAATAAAAAAGCCACCGGCACTTGCGTGCGGTGGCTTTTTTACTGGGTGCCGCTTTTTGGATGCCCCTGTGAGGGCTTTTAAAGGGTCACAGGCCGGCGATCTCGTTATGGGGCAATACTTTGATGGTGATGCCGCTTTCCGCTGCCGGGGCCTTGGCTGGCGCTGGCGTGTTCGATGCCATCACCGGCGTCGTGGTCGGCACGCGCTGGCCGGCCGACACTTGTTTCAGGCGGCGGTATTCAGCCAGCACGCGCGAGCCATAGCCCGAGTCGGTGGCGAAGTTGGCGGCGCCGACGTAGGTTTTGAGGCCCGCTTCGACGGAACCGCCACGCGTGACGTAGTCTTTCAGGATCAGCGAGCCGACACGGATGTTGGCGACGGGATTCAGCGCTGCCTGCACGCCGCCCATTTCCTGGAAGCGCTCATGGTGCACTTTCGACATGACCTGCATCAAGCCTTGCGCGCCGACCGGGCTTTCCGCGAACGGGTTCAAGCCCGATTCGATGGCCATCACGGCCAGGATCAGCAGCGGGTCCAGCTTGATTTCACGGGCTGTCAGGTAGGCCGTCGAGACGAGCATATTGGTCGCATCGTTGGCTACGCGGTAGCGCTTGGAAAGCCAGTTGGTGACCCATTGCTGCTGCTTTTGCGTGCCCAGCAAGGCTTTTTCTTCCTTGCTCAGCGGTGCGTCGCTGGCGGCCGTTTGCACGGAAGCAGGCGCTTCCATCAGTGCCGACAGGGCCGGTGCTTCAACGGCTTGCGCCTCTGCCATCGGCAGCGGGAACAGGCTGTGCGTCAGTTGCTTGCCCAGGTCAGGGCGGAACATCAGCAGGGCGATCAGTGCGAGGGCGGAAATGCCGAAGACTGTCAGTGTGTGTTGTGCCGTGGTCAATACGCCACGTGCCGAAATGGCTTGTGCGCGGGCGCGCAAACGCGCTAACGCTGGCTGGCCAGCCACGGTTGAAGCAGGCAAAGCTGCTTCAGTGCTACGATGAGTCATAGAGTTCCCCGAAATGTCGCGTCAACAGGCAGTCCCTCCGCGGTCTCGCGGTGTTGTGGGTACTGCCAATGCCGTGCATCAGAAATATCATCGTTTCCGCCGCGTATGGATGCGTGCGAGAAACGCCGTCATTGCTTGCTTGAGCTGATCGGTCCCGTTTTTGGTATTGGATCAGTCGCAATACAACTTTTACCGGGGGTAAGGCAGACGCCTTTTGAAAACACTCCTTAAAATGTCATGTGGAGCCCCGACTCCGTGAATGAAAGAGAAACGCTAAAATCAAGCTCTGGGCCGGCGTGCTCTTTCAAGTTGGGCGAATTGTAGAAGCCGTTTTATATCAAGTCAATACTAACGAATCGTTTCTTTATTACTTTTATGTCTTACTTTTTGACTTGCATTGTGCCAAAAGCCAATAAAATCAATTACTTGGCATAGATCCTTCAGCAACGGCGTCCGACGTCAAAAAAAATTAAAAACACATGAAATATTCAGATTTGCGAGATTTTATTTCTCAACTGCAACAAATGGGTGAACTTAAGCCCATTTCGACCCCCATTTCACCGATTTTGGAGATGACGGAAGTCTGCGATCGCACCTTGCGCGCGGGCGGACCGGCCTTGCTATTCAATCATCCGACGGGATACGACATGCCGGTGCTGGGCAATCTGTTCGGCACCACGCGCCGCGTGGCGCTGGGCATGGGCGCGGAAGATGTGAGCGAGTTGCGCAAGATCGGCCATGTGCTGGCGCGGCTGAAGGAACCGGAACCGCCGAAGGATTTCAAGGATCTGCTGGGCCTCGGTTCCCTGGTGAAATCCGTGTGGGACATGTCGCCGAAGGAGTTGCGCGGCGCGAAGTGCCAGGAAATCGTCTGGGAAGGCAACGACGTGGACCTGGCGCGCCTGCCGATCCAGCATTGCTGGCCCGGCGACGTCGCTCCCCTGATCACGTGGGGCCTGGTGATCACCAAGGGCCCGAACAAGAAGCGGCAGAACCTGGGCATCTACCGCCAGCAAGTGCTGGGGCGTAATAAGGTCATCATGCGCTGGCTGGCGCACCGGGGCGGGGCGCTGGACTTCCGCGAGCACGCGATCCAGAGCAAGGGCAAGCCGTATCCGATCGCCGTCGCGCTGGGCGCCGATCCCGCTACTATATTAGGGGCCGTCACGCCGGTGCCGGACAGCCTGTCCGAATACCAGTTCGCCGGCTTGCTGCGCGGCAGCCGCACGGAGCTGGTGAAAGCCATCGGCAGCGAGCTGCGCGTGCCCGCTTCCGCCGAAATCGTGCTTGAAGGCCATATCTACCCGGATGAAAACCATCCGAGCGGCTACGAGCACGCGCTGGAAGGGCCGTATGGCGATCACACGGGCTACTATAATGAGCAGGACAGTTTCCCCGTGTTTACCATCGACCGCATCACCATGCGCCGCGACCCGATCTACCACTCCACGTATACAGGCAAGCCGCCGGACGAGCCGGCCGTGCTGGGCCTGGCCCTGAACGAAGTGTTCGTGCCGCTGCTGCAAAAGCAGTTCAGCGAAATCACGGACTTCTATCTGCCGCCCGAAGGCTGCAGCTACCGCATGGCCGTGGTGCAGATCAAGAAGCAGTACGCGGGCCACGCCAAGCGCGTGATGTTCGGCGTGTGGAGCTTCTTGCGCCAGTTCATGTATACCAAGTTCATCGTGGTGGTCGACGAAGACGTGAATATCCGCGACTGGAAAGAAGTCATTTGGGCCATCACGACGCGGGTCGACCCCATCCGCGACACGACGCTGGTCGACAACACGCCCATCGATTACCTGGACTTCGCCTCGCCGGTCAGTGGCCTGGGCAGCAAGATGGGGATCGACGCGACGAATAAATGGCCGGGCGAAACGACGCGCGAGTGGGGCACGGTGATCGCCATGACGCCGGAAGTGAAGGCGAGGGTGGATGGCATCTGGCAAGAGCTGGGTTTGTAGGCGCTAAGTAGGTCGGGTTGGCGCTTGCGCGTAACCCGACGTTGCGGCGCTTGCATGTTCAGGGCGTGCGTAGTCAGCAGTGTCGGTTTACGGCCTGCGGCCTAAGCCGACCTACGCATGAAATGATCGCGTGCAGTACGGCAATTTCCCAATCTTGCGCAGGTCGGTTATAATTGTCCCTGGCGGG
Organism: Janthinobacterium sp. PLB04; assembly: GCF_021165895.1. Classification (NCBI taxonomy): domain Bacteria; kingdom Pseudomonadati; phylum Pseudomonadota; class Betaproteobacteria; order Burkholderiales; family Oxalobacteraceae; genus Janthinobacterium; species Janthinobacterium sp. PLB04. The sequence goes on from NZ_CP088968.1 coordinate 2,134,148, forward strand.
CCCCTGCGCATCGTGGCATGGCTAACCTGGTCAGGTCGGGAACGAAGCAGCCACGGCTATTAACCATGAGTGCCGCAGATCAGGCTCGCCTCCTTCGGGAATGTTTTATCAGGATCGACAATCAAGCTGCCATGGGCAGCTTTTTTGCTTTTACGGCCATATTTTCTTGCCGGCCCGCAGCATTGCCAGGCTTGCCGTGTTTTCCATATTTCCAGCTGGCCATGTTATACAATTGCTGCTTTGCCGCGTTTGCCATTTTGAATGGCCCGGCCATGAGGCTTGCGCCCGCCGCGCAGGATCACCCGCAAAATCGCATGGTAAAATCTCAGCATGTCCTATCAAGTCCTCGCCCGTAAATACCGCCCCAAGAATTTCGAGACGCTCGTCGGCCAGGAGCACGTCGTGCGCGCGCTCACGCATGCCTTGCACAGCGGCCGATTGCATCACGCCTACCTGTTCACAGGCACGCGCGGCGTCGGCAAGACGACCCTGTCGCGCATCCTGGCCAAGTCGCTCAATTGCATCGGCCCCGATGGCACGGGCGGCATCACGGCCCAGCCTTGCGGCGTGTGCGAAGCGTGCACGGCGATCGATGCGGGACGCTTTGTCGACTATATAGAGATGGATGCGGCATCGAACCGTGGCGTCGATGAAATGGCGCAGCTGCTCGAGCAAGCCGTGTATGCGCCAAGCAATGCGCGCTTCAAGGTCTATATGATCGATGAGGTGCACATGCTGACGAACCACGCGTTCAATTCCATGCTGAAAACCCTGGAAGAGCCGCCCGAGCACGTGAAGTTCATCCTGGCCACGACGGACCCGCAAAAGATTCCCGTGACCGTGCTGTCGCGCTGCCTGCAGTTCAACCTCAAGCAGATGCCGCCCGGCCACATCATCAGCCACCTGGACAATATCCTGGGGCAGGAGGGCATCGCCTTCGAACAGCCAGCCTTGCGCCTGCTGGCCCAGGGCGCCCACGGTTCCATGCGCGATGCGCTGTCCTTGACGGACCAGGCCATCGCGTATGCGGCCGGCGAAGTCACGCTGGATGCCGTGCAAGGCATGCTGGGCGCGCTCGACCAGTCGTATCTGGTGCGCCTGCTCGACGCGCTGGCGCAGCAGGATGGCGCCGATCTCCTGGCCGTGGCCGACGAGATGGCTTCGCGCAGCCTGTCCTACAACGGCGCTTTGCAGGACCTGGGCACCTTGTTGCACCGCATTGCGCTGGCGCAAACCGTGCCCGCCGCCTTGCCGCAGGATTTGCCCGAATACGCGGACATCGTGCGCCTGGCTTCCGCGTTTGACGCGGAAGAAGTGCAGCTGTTTTACCAGATCGCCGTGCATGGCCGCAATGAGCTGGGCCTGGCGCCCGATGAATACGCGGGCTTTACCATGACCTTGCTGCGCATGCTGGCCTTTCGGCCCGGCATAGGCGGCGCCGATGGCGTGCCGGCTGCACCGGCCGCTGCCACGGGCAACCGTCCGGCCGCCGTGGCCGCCGCGCGCGCCGCCGCTGGGGCTTCGGCTCCCGCCGCCCGCGCCGCCACGAACAGCGTGGCCAGCCACGCCGCCGTGACACCGCCCGCCGTGGTCGCCGCCGCAGCCGCCAGCATGGCGCGCAGCGAAGCGCCGCCGCCACGCGCGGCTGCGCCGGCGCCAGCCGCTGCACCGGCGCCGGCACCAATGGCGCCGCCGCCCGCTACGCCGCCAGCGGCTGCTCCTGCTGCGGCTGCCCCGGCAGCATCGGGCGCCCCGATCAGTTCCGCGCGCGCCGCCATCAATGCGGCGCTGGAAGCGGCCCGCGCCGCCTCGAAGGGCCGTCCGGGCAGCGCGCCGTCGGCGCCATCGTCGGCGCCCAAGCCAGCCGCACCGGTACCAGCAGTGGCGCCTGTCGCCGCTGCCCCGGCCGCGCCAGTCCAGGCAGCTCCGCCGCCACCGCCCGCCGCCGCGAAAGCGCCGGCGCCGTGGGACGACGCGCCACCCGTGGCCGTGATGGAAGCACCGGTATCCGTACCGGCGGCGGCACCGGTACGCCAGGCGCCGCCACAGCAGCAGGCGCCCGCCGACGACGACTTGCCGCCGTGGGTCACCGAATTTTCCGACGACAGCGCCTCCGCGGCCGTGTCGGCGCCCGCCGCGCAGAGCAGCGAGCAGCCGGCCGTCATCATGCCGCAGCGTGCCGCCAAGCAAGCCGCCCCCAGCGGACCGTATGTGATCACGCCCGTGCCTGGCCTGGACTGGGATGGCAACTGGCCGGCCGTCGCCGCCGTGCTGCCCCTGCGCGGCATAGCCCAGCAATTGGCCGTGCAGGCCGAGTTGATCGAGTGCCTGCACGACGGTCACAGCACCACGTTCCGCCTGCGCGTGCCGATCGACACGTGGCGCAGTCCGGCCAACGTGGAAAAACTGGCTGCCGTGCTGAGCGAGCGCTTCGGCCGCAAGGTCAATGTCGATACGGAACTGGGCGCTGTCTGGTATACGGCCAGCGCGGAAGCGCAGGCCCACCGCGAGGCGTGCCAGCTGCAAGCGGAAGAAACCATCGCCAGCGATCCCTTCGTGCTCGACATGAAGCGTGCATTCGACGCTTTTGTTGTGCCGGGAACGATTACCCCTGCACCGGCCGGCTCCGCCGCGCCGACCCTGCATTGATGATTAACACACTCACAAACTGAATTGAACGGAGCATTCTCATGATGAAAAATCAACTGGCTGGCCTGATGAAGCAGGCGCAAGCAATGCAAGACAACATGAAAAAGGCCCAGGAACAACTGGCGCTGGTGGAAGTGGAAGGCCAGTCCGGCGCCGGCCTCGTCAAAATCGTCATGACGTGCAAGAACGACGTCAAGCGCGTCTCCATCGACCCGTCGCTGCTGGCCGACGACAAGGACATGCTGGAAGACCTGGTAGCTGCCGCCTTCAACGACGCCGTGCGCAAGGCGGAAGCGACGTCCGCTGAAAAAATGGCGGGCTTGACTGGCGGCATGAATTTGCCAGCCGGCTTCAAAATGCCATTCTGATGCTAGACCGCATGCGCTCGATCTATGGCACGGGGCAAGGTTGATCCATGTCCAAGTCGCTTGAATTCCTGACCGAGGCGTTGCGGCGCCTGCCCGGCGTCGGCCCCAAGTCGGCGCAGCGGATGGCGTTTCATTTGTTGCAGCACGATAGGGAAGGCGCGGCCATGCTGTCGCGCGCCCTGTTCCAGGCCGTCGATGCCGTGCATCACTGCGGCCTGTGCAATACGTTTACCGAACACGAAGTGTGCGAGACCTGTCTCGACGAAGAGCGCGACAAGCGCTTGCTGTGCGTGGTGGAAACGCCCGCCGACCAGCTGATGATCGAGCAGACGCTCACCTACAAGGGCTTGTATTTCGTCCTCATGGGGCGACTCTCTCCGCTGGACGGCATCGGCCCGAAAGATATCCACCTCGAAAAATTGCTGAACCGTGCCAATGATGGCGTGGTCGGCGAAGTGGTGCTGGCCACCAATTTCACGAATGAAGGCGAAGCCACCGCCCACTACATCAGCGAAATGCTGAAGGCGCGGGGCTTGCGCGTGAGCCGCCTGGCCCGCGGCGTGCCCGTGGGCGGCGAACTGGAATACGTCGACGCGGGCACGATTGCCCGCGCGATGCTCGACCGCAGGGCAACCTGAACACAACATGACAACATCCTCCGCGACCACTGGTCCATTGCAAGGCATTAAAGTGCTGGAACTGGGCACCCTGATCGCGGGGCCGTTCTGTGCCCGCATGCTGGCCGAATTCGGCGCCGACGTGATCAAGATCGAGTCGCCCGATGGCGGCGACCCTATCCGTACCTGGCGCGTGCTGAAGGATGGCACCTCGCTGTGGTGGACGGTGCAGGCACGCAACAAGAAAAGCATCACCTTGAACCTGAAGTCGCCCGAGGGCCGCGCCATCGCGCGCCAGCTGGCCCTGGAAGCGGACATCATCATCGAGAATTACCGCCCCGGCGTGCTGGAAAAGTGGGATCTCGGCTACGAGCAGCTCAAGAAAGAGAAACCGTCGCTCATCATGGTGCGCCTGTCCGGCTTTGGCCAGACGGGGCCGATGAAGGACTTGCCCGGTTTCGGCGCTATAGGCGAATCCATGGGCGGCTTGCGCTACGTGTCCGGCTTTGCCGACCGCCCGCCCGTGCGCGTGGGCGTGTCGATCGGCGACTCCGTGGCGGCCCTGCACGGCGTGATCGGCGCCATGATGGCCCTGCGCCACCGCGACGTGACGGGTGGCCGGGATGGCGGCGAAGGGCAGATGGTCGACGTGGCCCTGTACGAATCCGTGTTCAACCTGATGGAGTCCTTGGTGCCCGAATACGACCAGGCGGGCGTGGTGCGCGAGCGCACGGGCGGCTCGCTCCCCGGCATCGTACCCTCGAATACCTACACGACGGGCGACGGCGAAAACATCGTCATCGCGGGCAATGGCGACGCCATCTTCAAGCGCTTGATGCTGGCCATGGGCCGCATCGACATGGCGGGCGACCCGCAACTGGCGCGCAACGACGGCCGGGTGGCGCGCACGCAGGAAATCGACGACGCCATCGGTGCTTGGTGCGCCACGCACACGATAGACAGCGCGCTGGCCGTGTTGAAGGCAGCCGACGTACCGGCCGGCAAAATCTACTCGGTGCGCGACATGCTGAGCGACCCGCAATTTCTCGCCCGCGACATGTTCGAACAACACCATTTCGCCGACGGCACGCCCGTGAAATTGCCGGCGATCAGCCCGAAACTGTCCGCCACGCCGGGCAAGACGCAGTGGCTGGGGCCGACCCTGGGCCAGCACAACGACGAGGTGCTGGCGTCGCTCGGCTATGACGCGGCCGCCATTGCGCGGCTGAAGGCGGATGGGGTGGTGTAATTCGCTATTAACCCACAGAATTAAAGCTGGGGTCAGACCCGGCGGGTCTGACCCCTGAATTTGCTTCCCGACTTACTTGATACCGATCATGCCTCCATTGTTCCGCACCGCGCTTGCCCTGGCGTCCGCCGCCATCCTCCTTTCCGCATGCGCCAGCTTCCCCCACGACGCGCCCATCGCGGGCTTGCGCCTGATCGGCGAGCAGCGCATCGCCTTGAAATACCCGTTCGAGGGCACCACGGTGGGCGGCTTGTCCGGCATCGATTACGATGCGGCCAATAACAGCTGGGTGATGGAAAGCGATGACCGCTCGGCAATCAATCCGGCTCGCTTTTACCGCGCCACCTTGGCCTACGACAGCAAGGCGTTTACGGACGTGACCCTGGCCAGCGTGCATTTCTTCACGCAGCCCGACGGCAGCCGCTATCCGAACCTGGCGCATGCAAAGCTCGAGCAGGGCGACCAGGTGCCCGACATCGAAACCATCCGCGTCGATCCCCAGGACGGCAGTCTGTGGTACGGCAGCGAAGGCAACCGCAAGGTGGGCTTGGACCCGTTCGTGCGCCATGCCGATAGTGGCGGCCACTACCTGGCCACCTTGCCCACGCCCGCCATGTTCAAGGTTGCGAAGGATGAAATCGGCTCGCGCAACAACATGAGCTTTGAAGCGCTGTCGTTTTCTTCGGATGGCAAGAGCCTGTGGCTGGGCATGGAAGCGGCTCTGTACCAGGATGCTCCGCTGGCCACGCCGGACCACGGCTCCGTCGTGCGCATCATGCGCCTGGACCGCGCCGGCACCGTGCTGGGCCAGTACGCGTATCCGATTGAGCCCGTGGCATCGCGGCCCGCGCCGGGGAAGGAAGCGGACAATGGCGTGTCGGAAATCCTCGCCGTCAACGATCACCAGCTGCTGGTGGTGGAGCGGGCTGGCGTGGAGCACGCCGACGGCCTGTACACGAATCACGTGCGCATCTACGAGATGGAAACGCAGGGCGCCACCGATATCCAGGCCATTCCGGCGCTGGCGGGCGCCCGCTATGTGCCGGCGCGCAAGCGATTGCTGCTGGACCTGGAAAAGACCGGCCTTGAAAGAGTCGACAATATCGAAGGCATCAGCTGGGGGCCGCGTCTGGAAAACGGCCGCCGCAGCCTGGTGATGATTTCCGACGATAATTTCAACGCCCAGCAAGTCACGCAAATCCTTGCCTTCGAAGTGCTCTAGTTTCCACGCTGGCCAGCTGGCCCCTTTGCCTGGCCAGCATGGCCGTGATCGTGTCGTGCGGCGACGGGTGGCCCAGGAAGTATCCCTGCGCCATGTCGCAGCCGTATTCTTCCAGCATCAGCAGTTGCTCGTCTGTTTCCACGCCCTCGGCCACCACCACCATCTTCAAGCCATGCGCCATGGCGATGATGGCGCGCGTGATGGCCGCATTTTCCGTATCTTGCGGCAAGCCGGCAATAAAACTCTTGTCGATCTTCAAGGCCCGCACGTCGAAGCGTTTCAGGTAATTCATTGAAGAATATCCCGTGCCGAAGTCGTCGATCGACAGGTACACGCCGATGCCGCGCAATTGCTCCAGGGTCACCATGGTGGCGCGCGCATCGTCCATCAACGTTCCTTCCGTCAATTCCAGTTCCAGCAGGCGCGCGTCGAGGCCCGTGTCGGCCAGGGCCGAGAGCACGATCTGCATCAGGTTTTCATCCTTGAATTGCTTGGCCGACAGGTTGACGGCCATGCGGATGGCCCGTCCGCCATCGCTTTGCCAGGCCTTGGCCTGGTTGCACGCCGTGCGCAGCACCCATTCGCCGATCGGCACAATCAATCCCGTCTCTTCGGCCAGCGGGATGAATTCCGTGGGCGAGATGATGCCCCGCTCGGGATGGCGCCAGCGGACCAGCGCTTCCACGCCGACGATCTGCGTGCTGGGCACGTCGATCTGCGGCTGGTACAGCAGATACAGCTCGTTGTTCTGCAAGGCTTTGCGCAGGCCCACTTCCATCTTGACGTGGCTCATGATTTCCATCGTCAGCGATGAGCTGTACAGCTTGGCGTTGTTCTTGCCGCAGTTCTTCGCGTGGTACATGGCCGTGTCCGCATATTTGAGCAGCGAATTGCAGTCCTCGCCATCTTCCGGATACAGCGAGATGCCGATGCTGGCCGTGACGAAAATCTCGTGTCCTTCGATCATGAAGGGCCGGCGCATGGCTTCTTTCACGCGATGCGCCACGTTGAGCGCGTCCTCCACCCGCTCCAGGTCGGGAATCAGGATCGTGAATTCGTCGCCGCCCAGGCGCGCCAGGTTGCTGCCGCCGGAGATGCCGTCGAGTTCATACTCTGCGCGCAGCACCAGGTCGCTGGGGCGGATGGTTTCGCGCAGGCGTTCGGATACCACCTTGAGCAAATGGTCGCCCACGTCGTGTCCCAGGGTATCGTTGATGCGCTTGAAAGCGTCGAGGTCCATGAACAGCACGGCGAATTTCTTGTCGTGTTCCTTCGAGCGCACCAGTTCGCGCTCCAGCGTTTCCAGGAACGCTTGGCGGTTGGGGATGCCCGTCAGGCTGTCGCAATAGGCGAGGCGGCGGATCTGCTCCTCCGTGCGCTTGCGCTCGCTGATGTCGCGTACCAGGCCCAGCACTTCGTCGGCCCCCGTCGCCACCAGGCGCGCCTCGAAATGGCGCGTGCTGTCTTCGTGCGTGAGCGTGTAGTCGACCGAGCCGATATGCTGCGTGGCCAGCACGGCGTGCGCCTGGTCCAGCAGGCGCGCGGCGATTTCGGGCGGCAGCACGTCGCGGATATGGCTGCCCACGCAGTCGCTGAGGGAAAAGCCGGCGCTGGCGTCGTGCCCTTGTTCGTAGTCGAGATAAAAGCCTTCGCGGTTCAGGCGGAAGAAGGTGTCGGGGATGGCGGCCAGCACGGCGCGGTTGTGCGCGTCGGCGATGCGCAGGCGGGCGATGGCGTCGCTGGCGCGCAGCACGTACAGCACGCGGTGGCCGAGGATGGGCCAGTTGATGGGCTTGGAAATGAAATCCGTGGCGCCCACCTCGTAGGCCCGCGTGACGGCTTCCAGTTCGTCGCCGCCCGTGACCATGATGATGGGCACCGTGCCGCCCACTTCCTGGTGGCGGATTTCGCGGCATACGGCAAAGCCGTCCATGGCCGGCATGTCGACGTCGAGCATGACCAGGTCAGGCCCGCTGTGCTTGTAGCTGGCCAGGGCCTGCACGCCGTCCTCGGCCTCGATCACGTCCAGGCCCACCTGCGTGAGCATTTGCCGCATCAGCAAGCGCATCACGGGATCGTCGTCGGCCACCAGCACCAGGCCGCGGGGAGGGGAGAGGGGCGCTGTCATGTCAGTGTTCCTTCACGAGGATGGCGTTCAGCGATTCGCGTACGGCCAGGAAGGCCTGCTGCATTTCTTGCAGCAGGGGAGCCGCGCCCTCGGTGCTGCCGGCGCGGCCCAGTTTTTCCATCTCCTTGCACAGCTGCGCCAGGCCGTCGGCGCCCACGTTGGCGCTGCCCGACTTGAGGCTGTGCGCCACCTTGCGCAGCGCTTCCGCATCCGCTTTCGCGATGGCTTCGCGCATGGCGCCCAGCTGGCGCGGCGTCTCGCCGGTAAACGCGAGGATGACCCGTTCGAGCAGCGCATCGCCATCCGTGCCGGACAGGGCGCGGATGTTTTCCAGCGCCTGCCGGTTCAGCGGCTGGGCCGATGTCGCGGAGGCAGGCGCAGGCGGCGGCACTTCGGGCGGCGCCTCCTGCGGCGTGTGTGACTGCGGCGCTTCGCTGTGGTGCACGGTGGCCGCGCGCGGCAGGGTGATCCAGCGGGCGATCGTGTGGCCCAGGTCTTGCTGCGTGAACGGTTTGCTCAGGTAATCGTCCATGCCGGCCGCTAGGCATGCTTCGCGGTCGCCCTGCAGCGCATTGGCCGTGATGGCGACGATGGGCAGCACGCGCGCGTGGCCGCACTGCTGTTCGTGGCGGCGGATTTCCGCCGTGGCGGCAAAGCCATCCATCACCGGCATCTGGCAATCCATCAGGATCAAATCGAAATCCTCGGCCTGCGCCGCCTGCAAGGCTTCTTCGCCGTTGCGCGCGCAGACGACGTCCAGGCCAAGGCTGTCGAGCATGGCCAGCGCCACTTCCACGTTGACGGCATTGTCCTCGGCCAGCAGTACGCGGCGGCGCTGGCGCCGGCCCACCTGGCGCGCCGTGTGCGGCGGATGGATGCGCAGGCTGTCGCTGGCGCGTGGCGGCGTGACGATGCAGTCGAACAGGTCGCATTCGCGGGCCGGCTTGATCAGCTGGAAGGCCACGCCCGCCTCGCGCCGCTGCACGGGATCGGCCGCCGCCTGTTCCGTGCTCAGCAGCAGTAATTTGAGGTCGGCCAGCAGCGGATCGCTCTTGATGTTGGCGGCCAGGGCCAGGCCGCTGGTGCGCGGCAATTCCATGTCCAGCAGGGCCACGGCATACGGCGTGCCCGCCTGGGCCGCCGCGCGCAGCTTGCCCAGGCAGTCGCTGGCCGTGCCGGCGCTGTCGCTGACGATGTGCCAGCTGGCCAGTTGCCGCTCCAGCACGGCGCGCGTGGCGGGTGTGTGGTCGACGATCAAGGCGCGTAACCCTCGCGTGGTTTTCAGGTTGAAGGACGGGTCGTCGCTGTCGACCCGCCGCTTATCGAAATTTACTTCGAACCAGAAGATCGAGCCTTGCGTTAAAGCATTATCAACGCCGATAGTGCCGCCCATCAGCTCCACCAGCTGTTTCGAGATCGTCAGCCCCAGGCCCGTGCCGCCGTGCTTGCGCGTGGTCGAACCGTCCGCCTGCGAGAACGATTCGAAGATGCGCGTCTGCGCCTCGTTCGACACACCGATGCCCGTGTCGTGCACCTCGAAACGCAAGCCCACGCTGGGCGCGTCTTCGCTGCACACGGTCACTTTCACCGTGACCTTGCCCGTTTCCGTGAACTTGATGGCATTGCCCAGCAGATTGACGATGATCTGGCGCAAACGGTTCGGGTCGCCGCAGATGGCGATGGGGATGTCGTAGGCGATATCGAATTCCAGGCTGATGTTTTTCGCTTCCGCCTGCGGCGCGAACACGTGTTCTATGTCGTCGAGCAATTCGCGGAAATTGAAGCGGATGTATTCCACGCTCAGCTTGCCCGCCTCGATCTTGGAAAAGTCGAGGATGTCGTTGATGATCACCAGCAAATTCTGTCCCGAGCGCTGCACCATGCTCGTGTAGTGGCGCTGCTGCGGGCTCAAAGGGCTGGCCAGCAGCAGTTCCGTCATGCCCAGCACGCCATTCATCGGCGTGCGGATTTCATGGCTCATGGTGGCGAGGAAGGCGCTTTTCGCGTGACTGGCCGCCTCGGCCGCATCCTTGGCCTTTTCCAGTTGCGCCGTGCGCACGCCCACCTGGCGCTCGAGCTGGTCGCGGTAATTGGCCAGGGTGCTGTCGCGGCTGTCGATCTGCGCCAGCATGTCGTTGAAACTGTCGATCAGCACGCCCAGCTCGTCGCTGCGCTGGTGCGCGATGCGGTGGCTGTAGGTCTGGCTGCTCGATACCTTCTGCGCGGTATCGATCAGCTTGGTGATCGGTTCGGCGATCACGCTCTTGAAGCGCCGCGCGAGGAACACGGCGATCAGGAAGGACAGCACGGTGGCGCCGCCGATGGCGCCCACGTGGCGGCCGATGTCGCGCCACATGTGGTTCAGGTCGGCCTCGATCAGCACGGCGCCGATGATCTGTTGCGGCTCGCCTGGCCGGTAGACGGGGCGGTACAAACGCATGGCGGGCGCCAGGGTCGTGCCCGAGCCTTGCGTGACGGGCTGCACGGCCATGTCGGCCAGCAAGGCCGGGTCCATGTCTTCCGGCGCCGGCAGGCCGTCCGCATGCTGCGGCGCGCGGTACAGGGCGAACAAACGCCCGCCCTTGTCGAACAGGGCCGCCTGGGCTACCTCGTCGCGCGCGGACAAGGCCGCCAGCACCTGTTCCGCCTGCCCCTGCGCCGATTTTCCCGCCAGCAAAGGCACCGCGCCGGCCGCACCGATCACGCCCGCCAGCGACAGCAATTGCTTGCCTTCATCGTTCTTGTGGCTGAGCACGGACGTCAGAGCAAACGCCACGAACACCAGCAGCAGCGCGCAGCCCGATGACAGTACCGAAATCATGGTCAGCTTCTGGCTGATGCTGGAGCGTTGGAAATTGAACATGCGTCGCTGCTTCCCCGGTCGCCCGTTGACTGTTATTTAATTCCTATTGGAAAAATATAGACGCGAAGACACACCCAGATGTTGATGTGGGTCTAAGGGAAGAGAGGGGAGGGGAACTCCGGGGTCGGACCCTGTCGGGTCTGACCCCAGTTGTTGCTTTTGGGGTTCATAAAATCAAACCCGGTGAAAAGCTGGGGTCAGACCCGAAGGGTCTGACCCCGCTACTAACAACAACCTCCGCGTTTGCCGGCGCCGCCGTAGCGGGCTTCCTGCCGTTCGCGGAAGAACTCTTCATACGTCATCATCGGCTCGCCGGGATGGGTGACTTCCCGGTGGGCCACGTAGGTGTCGTACTCGGGCAAGCCGCACATCAGCCGCATGCTTTGCCCCAGATACCGACCCGCCTTGATGATTTCGTCTATCATCATTGCACCGTGGGCATGGCCTGGAACGGCGTTTCCTTGGTGCTCGGACGGCTGTCGGCGCGCGCCTTCATGATGGTGCGGATGCCGAAGAACAGCACGCTGATCACGACGATGACGAAGAAGGCGGCCAGACCGGCGTCCAGGTAATCGTTGAAGATGATCTGTTGCATCTGCGCCACCGACTTGGCCGGCGCCAGCAAGGTGCCTTCATCCAGGGCCGCCGAGTATTTCTTGGCGTGCGCGAGGAAGCCGACGCGCGGGTTGGCGTCGAAAATCTTTTGCCAGCCCGCCGTCAGGGTGCACAGCAGCAGCCAGATCGTCGGCGTGATGGTCACCCACGCATACTGGCCACGCTTCATCTTGAACAGCACGCAGGTGCCGAGGATCAGCGCGATGGCCGCCAGCATCTGGTTGGCGATGCCGAACAGCGGCCACAGGGTGTTGATGCCGCCCAGCGGATCGACCACGCCCTGGTACAGGAAGTAGCCCCAGGCCGCCACGCACAGGCCCGTGGCCAGCAGGTTGGCGATGACGTTTTCAGTCTGTTTCAAAGCTGGCACGAAGCTGCCCAGCAAGTCTTGCAGCATGAAGCGGCCGGCACGCGTGCCCGCATCGACGGCCGTCAGGATGAACAGCGCTTCGAACAGGATGGCGAAGTGGTACCAGAAGGCCATCATGGCCTTGCCGCCGATGGCGCCGGACAGAATCTGCGCCATGCCGACGGCCAGGGTCGGTGCGCCGCCGGCGCGCGAGATGATGCTGTGTTCGCCAACGTCCTTGGCCGTCTGCGTCAGCATGTCCGGCGTGACATAGAAGCCCCACTGCGAGATCGCCTGTGCGGCGGACTCGGCTGTCGTGCCGATCAGGGCGGCCGGGCTGTTCATGGCGAAATAGATGCCCGGCTCGATGGTCGAGGCTGCCACCAGGGCCATGATGGCCACAAACGATTCCATCAGCATGGCGCCATAGCCGATGAAGCGGGCGTGGCTTTCGTTTTCAATCATCTTCGGCGTGGTGCCCGAGGAAATCAAGGCGTGGAAGCCGGAGACGGCGCCGCAGGCGATCGTGATGAACAGGAAGGGGAACAGATTGCCCGACCAGACGGGGCCGGAGCCGTCGATGAACTTGGTCATGGCCGGCATTTTCAGGTACGGCGCGACGACGATGATGCCGATGGCCAGGCCCAGGATGGTGCCGATTTTGAGAAAAGTAGACAGGTAGTCGCGCGGCGCCAGAAGCAGCCACACGGGCAGCACGGAAGCGATGAAGCCGTAGCCGATCAGCATCCACGTCAGTTCCGTGCCCGTGAACGTGAACATCGGGCCCAGCACGGCGTGTTCCTGCACGTACTGGCCGCCGATGATGGCCAGCATCAGCAAGACAAAACCGATGATGGAAATTTCTCCGATGCGGCCCACGCGGATGAAGCGCGAATACACGCCCATGAACAGCGCGATGGGGATCGTTGCCATCACGGTGAAGCTGCCCCATGGGGAACCGGTCAGCGCCTTGACGACGATCAATGCCAGTACGGCCAGGATGATGACCATGATCATGAAGCAGCCCAGGAGTGCAATCATGCCGGGAATTTCGCCCAGTTCAGCCTTGATCAGGTCGCCCAGCGAGCGGCCATCGCGGCGCATGGAAATGAACAGCACGATGAAATCCTGCACGGCGCCCGCAAACACCACGCCCGCCAGGATCCACAGCATGCCGGGCAGATAGCCCATCTGCGCGGCCAGCACGGGGCCGACCAGGGGGCCGGCGCCGGCGATCGCCGCGAAATGGTGGCCGAACAACACATATTTATTCGTCGGCACGTGATCGAGGCCATCGTTGTGCTTGAAGGCCGGCGTCATGCGGCGCGCGTCCAGGCCCAGCACCTTGTCGGCGATGAACAGGCTGTAGAAACGGTAGGCGATCAGATACACGCAGACGGCGGCGATGACGATCCAGATCGCGCTGATCGGTTCGCCACGTTGCAGGGCGACGACGCCCAGGGACCCGGCGCCTGCCAGCGCAAGCGCTGCCCAGCCCAGTTGTTTGAAAATGCGGTTCATGCTTCCTCCAGAGATTGACGGGCGCTGTGCCGTGCGATGATGTGTGCTGCCGAGCCTGGTCGTCGCCAGTTTGGGTGTGAATTGGGTGTTTGCAGCTTATGGCGAGTATTCAGGAATCGTATAATTGCCGCAAGCGCACGACTACGCAGTAACGCTCAGTATTACTACGCAGACCGATCGCCGTGCCGCGACGTAAAATCACGCATTCCCACCAGCATCGACGCCGCCGGAGCGCCAGGCCATGAAACTCAGACAGAAAGTCATCTTCCTGGCCATCACGCCGCTGATCCTCGCCCTGTGCGCCATCGCATTTGCCGTGCGGCACCAGGCCATCACCCTGGCCGAGCAGCAGCGCGCCACCATCCAGCAGGCGTATTTGGCCAGCAAGGAAGCTGAACTCAAGCATTACGTGACCCTGGCCAGCCATTCCATCGCTTCCCTGTACCAGTCGGGGCGCAAGGATGAGGCCACGCAAGAGGAGGCCAAGCGCATCCTGTCCGCCCTCAGCTATGGAGACGACGGCTATTTCTTCATCTATGATTTGCAGGGCAAGTCGCTGATGCATCCGCGCCAGCCCGAACTGGTGGGGCAGAATCTGTGGCAATTGCGCGACGCCGAGGGCAATCTGACCATCCAGCGCCTGATGCAGCGGGCGAAGAGCGGCGGCGGCTTCGAGCGCTACAACTGGATCAAGCCGTCGACGAACAAGTCCGCCCCCAAGCTCGGCTATGTGATCCTGATGCCGGAATGGGGCTGGATGATGGGCACCGGCATTTATATGGATGACGTGGACCAGGCGCTGGCCAAGGTTGACGCCCAGCAGTCGCGCAATATCCGCTCGACCATGGAACTGATCGCCGCCATCGCCATCCTCGGCTCCCTGCTGGTGGCCGCCTGCGGCCTCGTGCTGAACCTGCGCGAATTGCGGGTGGCCGACGCCAAGCTGAAAGTGCTGGCGCAGCGCGTGGTGGAATCGCAGGAAGAAGAGCGGGCGCGGCTGTCGCGCGACTTGCATGACGGCATCAGCCAGTGGCTGGTGTCCATCAAGCTGCAGATCGAGGCGGGCATCGCGCGCCTGGCCGGCAATACCGAGCAAAAAGAAAAGGCGCCCGCCACCTTCGAGCGGGCCGCCGAGCAACTCAACAAGGTGCTGGGCGAGGTGCGGCGCATTTCGCATAACCTGCGCCCGGCCATCCTCGACGACCTGGGCCTGGCCGCCGCGCTCGACCACCTCGTGCATGAATTTAACGACAGCAGCAGCGCGCAAGCCAGTTTCACGGCCAGCCCTGCGGCGGCGGGCGAGGGCTTGCCCGACATGGTCAATACCGTCTTGTTCCGCATCGCCCAGGAAGCGCTGACCAATTGCGAGCGCCATGCCCACGCCCGCGGCGTGGAAGTGAGCTTGCACGAAGCGGGCAAGGCCGTGGAATTGCGCATCCAGGATAATGGCGGCGGCTTCGATTTCGACGGCATCGCCCTGCATCCGCAGCGCGGCATCGGCCTGCGCAACATGACGGAACGTATGGAAGCCATCGGCGGCAGCCTGCACATCACCTCGTCTGCGGCCGGTACCCTGGTGCTGGCGCGGCTCGCCCTTCCACCCTCACACTGATAGATACACATGACCGAGAAGATCAACATCCTGCTGGTGGACGACCACCCCCTCGTACGCGACGGCTTGCGCGCGCGCCTGGAAGCGGTGGCGCATTTCGACGTGGTGGCCGAGGCGGGCGGCGCCGACGAGGCGTTGAGCCAGGCGCGCGCGCACCAGGTGGACCTCGTGTTGATGGATATTAATATGCGCGGCATCAACGGCATCGAAGCGACGGCGCTGTTCAAGCAGGCGTTTCCGCAGATTGCCGTGCTGATCCTGTCCATGCACGACAAGCTCGAATATGTGTCGCAAGCCATCGCCGCCGGGGCGCGCGGCTATGTGCTCAAAGATGCTCCTGGGAAAGATATTGTGTTCGCCATCGAGACGGTGATGTCCGGCGGCATTTATTACAGCGCGGCCCTGGCGCGGCAACTGTCGCGCCCGCAGGTGCACGATTCCTTCCTCACCACGCGCGAGCAGCAAGTGCTGCAGCACATCGCGGCGGGCCAGTCGAACAAGCAGATCGCCCGCGACCTCGACCTGAGCGTGCGCACGGTGGAGACGCACCGGCTGAACATCAAGCGCAAGCTCGGTATCGAAGGGCAGGCCGAATTGATCAAATATGCGGTCGAGCACGCGCATGGCGGCAGCGCCTGAGAATGCGCGCGCCGTGCCGTGTTTTTGTCAAACCCGCATGGCAGGCGGGTCTCGCGGGGGAATGTTCTTTTTGAATATTTATTGCCAAAATTAAACTGTTTCATGGGTGAGATTCGGATAGAATGATTCTCGCTGTCGAAATGGCATCCCTGTCGGGCCAGGGTTGCCAATGCTGGTCAGTTTATTTACTATGGCGCCCTACCCACACTGAGATACCGATGTCAGCGTCTGAATCAAACCTGTTTCCGTTGGTGGGATTACAAGCAGTTGCCAATGCTCATAACGAGTGGGTCGCTGTCACCTTGCATGTACCGCAGGCCTCGACGGCGCCGCTGCTGGCGGCGCTGGCCGCCGCCGATGCGTATGCCTTCCTGGCGCCGCTCGACTGCATTATTCCCCTGGCCGATCCGCATGGCGTGGACGAGGCCGTGCTGGCGCATCTGGCGCCGCAACGCACCATCTTCCGTTTGCCCGCCCATCTTGCCGGCGACAAGCAGATCCAGAAAAAATGCCAGCAATGGCGCGACGCCGGCTACCGCCTCATCCTCGATGGCGCCGATGCCGGTCCCGTGGCGGCGGCGCAAGTCGACGCGCGCGCGCTGAGCTTTGACGCGTCCGGCGCGCGCCCGGCCCTGCACCAGTTCCTGCCCTTGCCAGGGCCGCACCTGGCCTACAACATCGCCGACGCGGAGCAGCTTGCTGTCTTGCAAGAACTCGGCGTGAGCTGGTTTGCCGGCGACTACGCCCTGCACCATGCGCGCCAGCAAAGCGAGCCGGAAGACGCCACGTCGCGGCGGCGCCTGCTGGCGCTGCTGGGCTTGCTGGCCCGCGATGCCGACGCGCACGAGCTGGAAGTGCCGCTCAAGCAAGATCCATCGCTCAGCTATCATTTATTGAAACTGGTCAATTCAGCCGCCTTCGGCTTCACGGCGCCGATTACCAGCTTCAGCCAGGCCATCACCCTGCTGGGCCGGCGCCAGCTGCAGCGCTGGCTGCAACTGCTGCTGTATGCGCGGCAACAGGACGATGGCAAGATCCACGCGCTGCTGCCGCTGGCGGCCGTGCGCGCGGCGCAGATGGAAGCGCTGTGCCAGCTGCGCGGCGGCGACCGCGACGCGCAGGACCTGGCCTTCATGGCGGGCGTGTTTTCGCTGCTCGACGTCCTGCTGGGCATGCCGATGCAGGAAATCATCGCCACCCTGAATCTGGCGCCGGAAGTGAGTGCCGCCTTGCTCGAACGCAATGGCGAACTGGGCACCTTGCTGGCGCTGGTCGAAAGCGCCGCGCCGCCGCCCGAGGGCTTGCGTCGCGCCGGCATCGATGGAGAAACCTATTGGCGCAGCCTGCTGCAGGCCTACCAATGGGCCATCCAGGTCAGCCGGAACCTCTAGCATGACCCTGTTTCCGGTGTCGGATTTCCTCGGTGACAGCGCCGCCCTGTGCGACGCCGTCGTGCGTTTGCGCGGCCCTGCGCTGGTGGCCGAGCTGGGCCGTATCGCCAGCGCCGTGATGGCCAGCCCGCATGGCAGGTTCCTGCCGGCGGCCAACATGGACGCCGCTGCGCCGGTCGCGCTGTTTCCCGACGATACGCCCGCCTTGCTGCAGGAAATCAGTTTCGACGGCCACTGCTTCGGCCATTACAGCGTGGCGGGGCGCCCGCTGTATAACGACGCCGACCGCCGCCACCTGGCCAGCCTTGCATCGTTGACGGCCGGCGTCTTGCAAGTGCATTCGCTGGCGCAACGCTCGACCCATGCTTACGCGCAAGTCGAAGCCTTGCTGGCGCAGCAGACGCAAATCCTCGATCAATTGCACGAATCCGTGCTGACGATGGACTTGACCGGCTACATCACCAGCTGGAACAAGGGCGCCGAGCGCCTGTTCGGTTACACCTCGGTGGAAGCCGTGGGGCGCAACATCCTGTTCCTGTATGACGACGAAGACACGGGTTTCCACGACGCTTTCCTGGAGCAGGGAGGGCGCCTGATGGAGGTGCGCCGCCGAAAGAAGTCGGGCGAGATCTTCTGGGCCAGCCTGTCCTTGTCGCCGCTGCAAGACCTGGACGACAAGCCCATCGGACTCATCGCCTACCTGACGGACATCACGGAGCGCAAGCTGGCCGAAGAGCGCCTGCACCACCTGGCCTATTACGACCCCCTGACCAGCCTGCCTAACCGTACCTTGCTGGCCAAGCTGGTCGACCAGGCCCTCAGCGTGGCGCAGCGCAGCAAGATGCTCGGCTGCGTGCTGTTCATCGACTTGAACCGTTTTAAACTGATCAACGATACCCTGGGCCGGCGTATCGGCGACGAACTGCTGCGGCAAGTCTCGCTGCGTTTCCGCCACGCCTTGCGCGACCAGGACCTGGTGGCGCGCCTGGGCGGCGACGAGTTCGCCGTCGGCCTGTTCGACATCGGCCAGCATTTCGAGGCCAGCATGGTGGCGCAAAAGCTGCTGGCCTCGCTGGTGGAACCGTTTTTGATCGAAGGCCACGACTTGCGCGTGGGTGCCAGCATCGGCATCAGCGTGTATCCGCAAGACGGGCAGGACGCGGAAACCCTGCTGCGCCTGGCCGATATCGCCATGTACCGGGCCAAACAGGACAGCGGCGGCGAAGCGGAAAGCGTGGCCTTCTACAGCCAGGACATGAACCTGGGCATGCAGGCGCGCATGCGCCTGGAAACAGGCTTGCGCCAGGCCCTGTCTGAGCAGCAACTGCTGCTGCACTACCAGCCAAAGTATGCCTTGGCCAGCGGGCGCATCATCGGCGCCGAAGCCCTGGTGCGCTGGCACCACCCGCAGCACGGCATGATCCCGCCCGCCGAGTTTATTCCTTTGGCCGAATCGACGGGGCTGGTGGTGCAAGTGGGCGAATGGGTGCTGGAAGCGGCCTGCGCCCAGGCGCAAGCGTGGAAACTGGCCGGCCTGCCGCCGATCCGCCTGGCCGTCAACGTGTCCGCACGCGAATTCACGGCAGCCCTGCCCGCCAGGGTGGCCGCGACCCTGGCCCGCTACGGCCTGGAGGCGGCCTGGCTGGAGCTGGAAATCACGGAAAGCACCCTGATGCACAACATCGAGAGGGTCATCGGCATCATGGACCGCATCACGGCGCTGGGCGTGGCCCTGTCGCTGGACGATTTCGGCACTGGTTACTCAAGTTTGTCCTACCTCAAGCGTTTCCCCATCGACACATTAAAGATCGACCGCTCGTTCACCACCGGCATTCCGACAGATGCCAGCGACTGCGCCATCGCCAGCACCATCATCAGCATCGCCCAGCAGCTGCACCATAAAGTCATCGCGGAAGGCGTGGAAACGGCGGAGCAGCTGGCCTTCCTGAAGAGTTCTGGCTGCGACGAAGTGCAGGGCTACCTGTTCTCGCGGCCGTTGCCGGCGGGGGAGTTCGAAAGGGCGCTGCGGAAAAACTGGGGCGTGTAAGGCAGGCGTGTCCGCTGTTTCCTGTCGCGGAAAACGCCGTGACGGTACTAGCCATTGGTAAGCCACGGACCTTTATGTATAATGCTGCCATCTGGAAGCGTGGCCGAGTGGTTGAAGGCACTAGTCTTGAAAACTAGCGACGGGTTAAACTGTTCGTGAGTTCGAATCTCACCGCTTCCGCCAAGAAATAAAAAGAAGAGCCGCCCCTTTGGGCGGCTTTTTTTTTCTTGGCGGAAGCGAGCAGGGCGGCGCCCTGCGTGTGAGATTCGAAGGGCTGGGCCTACCGGCCCAGCCCTTCCTGAATCCTCCAACCGCTGCCGCTGCGCGGCAGCCCCGCGCGCCGTGGGCGCGCGTTCGTGGTTCCAATCAACTTTTCAACTGACCCAGCTGTCACAGCCGGCAACGCCTCAGTCCGTGTCTGAACGCCGCACCTGACCCTCGCGTCGTGGGCCTGGACAAGAGACAGCGCAATGAGCGACCATATCGACAACAACGGCAAGACCATTTTCGCGGAAGTGGCGCGCGGCTTGGCCGCCGTGCGCGGCACATGGCTGCTGCCACTACTGCGACGAGGCGCAGGCACCTGCGTTGCTGTTCTGTAGCGTGGAGTGCCGAGACGAGTATGACAAGGAACTGGCTTGCAAAGGCGCGCGCCGGCCACACAGGATTAATCACATGCCAGTGAATGATCTGGGAAATGACTCAACTTGAATTTTTTCAATTCTTGTGTGACGGACTCTACAAGACGTTGAGGCTCTAATAACGTCTTGATTTCACGCTCCCAGCCTATAGCTCCCCCTACGTGATGGGTTACACCTTCCGGCCATCCCTGCAAGATGAGTTTGTAATACTCAATACGTTCGGCGACCCTTGCCTCCTTTTTGCACCAAGCCAGCAACAAGACATTGTCGGTCATGGCTTGTATCGGGAAGTTATGCGTACTTG
Source organism: Janthinobacterium sp. PLB04 (assembly GCF_021165895.1). Classification (NCBI taxonomy): domain Bacteria; kingdom Pseudomonadati; phylum Pseudomonadota; class Betaproteobacteria; order Burkholderiales; family Oxalobacteraceae; genus Janthinobacterium; species Janthinobacterium sp. PLB04. The sequence goes on from NZ_CP088968.1 coordinate 2,154,363, forward strand.
CTACAGCATTTTGATACAGCGTGTCCAGCGTGGAGCAGGAAAGTGTGTCGAGAAATGCAGTAGGGCACTGCAATCGAAACCGTTCAACTAGCTCATCAAACTTGCTTGAGTGGCGCAAGGGACTTATTGACTCATCTACGCCTTTACCATTCAATAAAGGACTCGGTGTGGCCAGCGAAACCACAGGAAACGGCGTCATCAGTGAGTGCGTGTGGAACACGGGAACATAATGTTCCTCGCCATACACAGGTTGTAGATAAATGCCAGTCAGCAGAGGGCCGTTACGCTTCAATAAGTGAAGTGGCTTATATATTTCATACGCACCAATCGCTTCTTTCCAGTCTTGAGTAATCGCCTTTTTTTCAGTCGCCGTCATCTTTTTCATAAGGTGTCTCAGGGTATATCGCTTTCAGCGAGGAGGTGTTATCGAGAGGTTATCATTGTTGGCCTCCGATTGTACGCTGGCCCGCCACTCCGCTACCCGTTCCTTCCGCACCTTCTGCCACTCCACGTTTGACACCGTTGCCTCCCGTATTGGTCGAGGAATAGTTTGGAGATAACGATCAGGAATTCTTAAACGGGATGGCTGGGCGCTTACGCACAGGATGACCGCCACACCGCTATAGTCGGCAGGGCAGAGTCCCGGACGTTCCCTGCACGCTGGAGATCCCTAGACACCGTGCAAGCCGCCCACGAGGCGGCTTTTTCACGCCCCAGCGAATGATGTTGCATCGGATGTAAGAAAAAAGCCCATTTCGGCCCGGCGCGCGCAGTTGCCCCCCCCTTCCACACCTGCCCGCTATACAGGGGTCTTTTGACTCAAATGTGCGCCATGGCCGAAGGCGCATGAGGACTGGCGCGGCGGGGCGAAGAGGGGGCATGCGATTTGACGCATTTTGACGCACTGTGAGCGGTTTTTCGTACAGGTGATGTGATGGCGTGAAACGGATGATGTTTGTGTGCTGAAGAGGCTGTATCGCAGCCGCATAGAGGTTGTAGTGAAGGGCTTTGATGATGGTGATAGTACACACTTTCAATTGAAAGATACCGGGCGGTATGTTATCTTTGCACCCATCTTCAATTGTGAAAATTTTTCTTCAAATGAATCCAAATTTATTATCGTGGGTGGCTTTGGGCGGCGCCATTGCATGCGAGGTGGCCGGCACCGCGTTTCTCAACAAGTCCGAGCAATTCAGTAAATTGGCGCCGACCTTGATCTCCCTCGGGCTGTATGGCGTCTCATTCTATTTACTGGCCCAGGCACTTAGGACTTTGCCGATTGGCGTGGCATATGCGATATGGGGCGGCCTGGGCATCGTTCTTACCGCGATTGTCAGCATCGTGGTGTTTAAGCAGCGGCTCGACTGGATTGCCATGGTCGGCATCGGCTTCATCGTGGCCGGGGTGATTATCGTCAACGGCTTCTCTAAAGCAAGCGGGCATTGACATGGCATCTGCTTACGAACGTCGAAAGGATCCCGAAGCGGTGCGTCGTGCCTTGCTCAATTGTGCAGCGTTGATCGCTGGTAGCGAGGGTCTCGCTGCCGTGACAGTTGCAGGTGTGTCGGCAGCTGCAGGCGTGACCAAGGGCGCGCTCTTCCACCATTTCGCTAATAAACAGGCGATGGTCGATGCGATGGTCAATGAGCTGATGCAGGAGTTGGACGCGGCGCTTGACGACTTGATCGCCGCCGATCAGGAGCCGCGCGGCAGCTTTACCCGCGCCTATGTTCACGCCGCACTCTCTATGGATGACGACACCACGCGCATTTGGTCTGCTCTTTTTAGTTCGCTGACTGCGGAGACGTTGATGGCAGCCCAATGGCACGCCTGGCTGGCGCAACGATTGCGCCGCCATGCTGACACCGACGCTGGAGAACTTCTAGAGGTCGTCAGACTGGCGGCCGATGGCGCTTGGTTTACTTCGCTGAGCGTTGGCGCTTCGGCAAGGGTTCTGGACCTGCCAGCGATCAGAGCGCGTTTGATAGCCATGACTTTTTTAACCACCGCAACACCATCAGGAGAGCATCATGTCTGACAGTCCAATTCTCGTCATCGGCGCCACCGGTAAGACCGGCAGCCGCGTCGCCGCCAATCTCAGGCAACGAGGGTTCGCCGTCCGCGCCGTTTCGCGCAAATCGGCCGTGCGCTTCGACTGGGACGATGCCTCGACCTGGCAACCGGCGCTGCAGGGCGTACGCGCTGTGTACATCGTGCACCCCGGTTTGGGCTTTGACGGCGCGACTGAGCAAGTGGGAGATTTCGCCCGTGCCGCCGCTGCTGCCGGCGTGAAAAAGACTGTGCTGGCTTCGACTCCGGACGACGGTAGCGAGTTTTCACAGGCCATGCGCGCTGCAGAGCATCATATAGTCAGCGCCGGCTTAAACCTGACCAGTCTGCGTCTGCGCTGGTTTTTCCAGAATTTCAGCGAGGATTTTCTGCTCCAGTCCGTACGCTCGGGCGAGCTGCGTTTGCCAGCAGGGTCCGGAAAGGAAGCGTTTGTCGATGCGGATGACATCGCTGAAGTGGCGGTCGCCGCGTTGACGGATGATCGCCACAACGGCTGCAAGTACGATCTGACTGGCCCTGGCCTGCTGAGCTTTGCAGAGGTGGCGCAGGAAATTACCTCGGGGGCGCAACACCCTCTCTCGTATGTGCCGGTCGATCCTGCTATCTACGTCGCCGAGCAAATCGCGCAACAGGTGCCGGAGGAGTGGGCCTACTCTTTCAGCGTTCTCTATCAGGACATCGCTAACAATAAGCTGGCGCAAGTCTCGGGTGACGTCGAGGCTGTGCTTGGCAAGCCGGCGCGCGATTTTTCCACTTTTGTTTCGGCGATGGGGAAGGCTGGAGTCTGGAAGTGATCCGGCCTGCTTCATAGTGTTAACGCCTAGGTGATTCCGTAGTGGCTCCCCCAGTCGCTACGTTTCATGCGCAGTACCATCCAAGCCAGTGGCACGCATCCATGCGTGTGCCAGCTTGGTGTCATTGCGCTTCAGGTACGCAAAGGCTTTTTTATATCGATGTTTGTGCGTAGGTGGACGCTGCCACTGCGCGGCAGTTCCGCGCGCCGTGGGCGCGCGTTCGGGGTTCCAATCAGCTTTTCAACTGACCTAGCTTTCACAGCCGGCAACGCATCAGTCCGTGTCTGAACGCCAAACCTGACCCTCGCGTCAGTGCGCGTGGTGTGTCCTAGCCAAGGGATTTGCAGGGGAAGTGGGAGAGTCTCCCTTACAATACTAGGTGTTTTGCCCCCATGCTTCCTTACGTTCTTGTCAGCATGATTTTTGCTTGTTAATAGTTAATTTTTTACTTTTTCAACAACTTGATTAAAGAAAATATTTACTCAAAAATGGAAATTTAAGTTATCTTTAAGACAAAAAAGGAGACATTTTTCTCTTTTATTGATGAGGCAAAAATGCACGTTAACAACCTTGATGAACCCATATTTGCTATTGCAGCCAACCAAAATTATGACTGTTTAAGGCATGACGGTCTAACAGCGCAAAAAGTCGATGTCGGAGTCATTTTTCAAGAAATGCTAGGCACAGCGACTGCGGCCGCCTACTTGGCGAAAAACAACGTTCCTATGCACATAGCGCTCAGGGTCTTGACGCAAACCCATCGCAAGGCTACGAAGTGAGGGGATGGCTGTTGTTGCTGAGTCGCTAACGTACGAAACAAAGCTGTCATTTTGTTGTCATTCCCAGGCTAAAACACCCCAAAAACACCTCAAATAATGACAGCTTTCTTCTAGCTGCCTAGTTGATTCTAAAATTCAGTGGTGGAAACATCTGGGACCGAACTTGCCTCGCCAAGTGGCCCAGGCGCTATAAACCTTTTCTACGGTTTTGGTGTTGGTATGAGGTAGCCTTTGATGACGTGCTGGACCAAGGCTTGCGGCGCCTCGTTAAGGCAGTCAGTAAACTTACATATCCACCCACCAGTTGAGTAGGGTTTCATCATTGTCGTCATCGAGGTTGGCGTAGATATTGGCGAAGTACCATTCCACGCCCGTTGCTTCGCGGAAGGCGTCGAAGGGACTGTTGACGTTGTAAATGCCGTGGTGGCCTGACACGCTGAAGGTCAGATTTGGCCGTCCATGGTGCCGCCAAGCTGCTTTTGCACGTCGTACTCGAGCTGCTCGACTGCGGACTGGCTCACGGCGTCGGCATCGTAGATCTGGATGCAGAAGTTGCCGCCGCGCTTTAATACTTGTGCAGGGGAGAGCGGGTCGGCGATGTTTACGATGTCGCCGCGCGCCAGGTTCAGGGCCAAGCCGGGCGACGCCAGCAGTTCGAAGACGTGCTCGTCAATCTGGCGCGCCGGCAGAGTTTCGTATGTGGGGCCGTCGGTGTCTTCGTCTGCCAGTACGCGGATGTGTGGCATGCCTTTACAATTGATGTTTTCCATTAACTCTTTCATATTGCTGGTACGTTGCGGTGCGGGTCGCGCCAGCTAAATAGTTACGACAATATTGTGCAGGCTGCATGAGGAACGACATTTCTTTTCCATTTGTCGCATTCACTCATCCTGAAGTTTTGTCAAACCGTCTACTCCAAGGAATGCAAATTTTAACAAAACTGGAAAAAGCGCTGGGACTTAAACAGCCGAACGGCTCGGATGCCGAGCAAGATATCCTAATCCTGGCCCTGAAAGGAAAATGTACCGGCGACACCTATTACCACAACATGGATCAGTCCGTTTTTGACAGCGCTATGGAAGGTAACGAGGAGGAAGATTTTTATCACTTCTATGTTCGGCAGAGAACGATAGGTATTCAAGCGTTCAAAAAAGAAGTAGAAAACGATCTCTTGACTCTGTCTGGATGTCAGCTTCATGCCATCGTCCAGCATCATAATTATGATAGTGGCATATGGCTTCTAACGCAGATCATAGCGCAAGCAAAGTGTGAATTTGCTACAGCGCTGTGCATCTACTGGGCCAATCAGCCGGGCGATCACTATGCGCGATACGAGACACTCGATCTTGCTTGCGAGGACATCCATGCTCTATCCCATGCGAATGCCATGTTGCTCAATAAAATCGAATACAAGACAAAGCTAGGAATATTTGCACAGATCCTTCCCATTCCCGACGTTGCTTGTTTCTTGGATCGCAAGCCAGATTATTCAGTGAAGCCATTGATAAATATTCCAGTTGAACCCCGTGTACACTGGTGAAGAATAAAGCTTGGGCTACAGGCTGGGCCTATGGGGCCAGCCCGCCCAGAATCATCTCCTTGCTTTTTTGACTCCAGTGCACGCTCATCATCAACACCAGCACGATCTCCCGGCCTGTCCCAACAGCAGGATAGATCCACAGCTACCGTTCGCAAACTTTACGCAGAGCTCTAATCAGTTTTCGACTGAACAAGCTTTCACGGCACTCAACGCATCAGTCTGTGCCTGAATGGCAGAGCTGCCCCTTCCTCGCTTCGGTCCTGAAAAATTTCCCCATATGTAACTTGCCTGTCCAAAAGTACTGTGTAAAAATACAGTATCAACTTTCAAAAAGGACATCTCATGATCAGAGGCAGTTGCTGCTGTGGCTCAGTAAAGTTTGAACTGGCGTCGCCCCCGGGCATGATGGGCATGTGTCACTGTTCTCGTTGTCGGAAGGCCGGCGCGAGTGCCTTGGCCTTCGTTGATAAGAATTCATTTACCTTGCTGGAGGGGCGAGAATTTATTCAGCGATATGAGCCAGAGACTCCCTTTAAATATGCAAGAACTTTTTGTAGACACTGTGGGACTTCTTTGGGGGAAATTGACTCAGAAAATGATTCGTTTCCGATATCAGTTAACTGCCTGGATGATGACCCTGAGGTCAGCATACAATTTCATGTTTATGTCGGCTCCAAGCCCGCATGGTATGAAATTTGTGATAATGCAAAACAGTTTCAAGAAAGTCCTGCATAATAAAAAAGCCAGTCATTTGACTGGCTTTTTTATCGCACAAAATGTTGGGCAATGAATTAAGAAGATGGCGTTTCTTGGCTACGCAAGGAATTTATTTAGTTTCCCCAAGGATCAGTATACGGATCGCCTGAGCGGCAAGATTCGCGTGTTTGCTCCAATTTGTAAGAGGTCGACTGCCCCCACAGGACAATGGTTCTTCCATTGCAATTGAATTGTCCTTCGCCCACTTGCTCGCTGTAGCTGGCATCGGAATAGTATGCGTATGAAATGGAGTACGCAGCTGCCGCATAAGCATAGGCTGAAAAAGCTAATAATCCTACGGAAAACGTTGCAAAAATCGACTTTTTAAATGGCATTGTAAACCCTTTTAAATTGATGCGGTCAATGTTCTAGTGTGAAACGAAGTCCTGATAAGTGTATGACTTTTCAGAAATGCAAATCGATACTACCCAAATGAAATATTTGGGTCAATGATTATTCTTTGGTCATTTTTTACGTCCGCGGCTCAAAATAAGCGGTGTCACTCAGGAGTTTCCTGGAATAACTGTGACGTGTTGTGGATCCTTGACGATTGGCACAAACACTTCCCATTTATGTTGTATCGTGGGCTTTATAGTCTTGGCGCAGCTCACCGCAACATTTGATCCAGACAGGCCACGGCTCTTCGGAACCCATTCCACACGCAACAATACCGCGCATTTCGTCACCAGAATCTTCCGGTTCGGCTCCAAGACCCGCCACCGTGTGCCGTTTTTGGAATTCTCTGCTGCCATGAACTTTACTGCAGCATCCCTGATCTCAAATAAGCCATGTATATCACCGCGTGTCCTGTCCTCGTCAAGCGTGGTCGCGCGCGCCGATGAGACGCCAGCAACAAGAAAAACGGCGGCGACAAAGGAAGCGTACATGCGTCTATTCAAACGTAACGGTGCCAACATATTTACAATCCTTGCCAAGTCTGTTCGATATCAGATAGAGATATGGAAGCTTCCACATTTCCAATGTCTGCATTGTCACACAAGCTGCCGACAGCCTGCTCGTTTGCTGGCAGTATTGCCTCACGCATGTTGACTCTGCCTTCACAGTCTTGCGAATGCAGGAAGGATGGAACTGCCCCGTCTACAGTCAACAATCCCGGCTCCAGCTTTTTTGTTCTCCACTGGTGAGTGTGTAGTTTTCGTGGCACGATGAGAGGTTCATCGGGTTCTCATTAAACTGACAAGACGCACATGGCTTTTACTTTTCACCCGCTCTCCGATATTGCCAATGAAGAATGGCTCGTTCTGTTGAATCACCCGGACGTCATCCGCCACATGCCGCTCGCCACCGAAAGCTGGGATGAGCACGCTGTGATGGAATGGGCGAAAGGCAAGGACGCGCAGTGGCAAGCAAATGGCTATGGGCCGTGGGCTATCCGGAGTGATGGCGCGTTTGCCGGCTGGGGCGGTTTTCAGAAGGAAGGGCGCGAAGCTGACCTGGCACTGGTATTGCTCCCCGCGTTCTGGGGACATGGTCCTGCGCTGGTTCGCCGGTTCATGCACCTCCGGCTGGAACTGGGTATTGGCCCGGTCAGTATCCTGCTGCCGCCCAGCCGCACTCGCGTCAAGGGGCTTGCAAGAATCGGCTTCGCATTGGATTGCGAAGTGGAGTATAAAGGACAATGTTTTTTAAAGTTCCGGGCAATTGACTGAAATACAGGTGCGTGGCGGGGACGGAAACAGCCCTCATTTCCCGCAACTGCCATACTATGAATACGCCGACATGAGCGATACTTGTCGAAACAGGCTGCGGCCATATCATGGGTACAGCACGCCCAAGCGCGCTTACCTCCACCTTTGAAACCATGAAAAACATTACCGTAGAATATCGTCACAATTTTCCCCTTGATCCGGTCGATGTCGTCCGGGTTTTCGATCAGTCCGGAATCAAGCGCCCCACCGACAATCTCCCGAGAATCGCGCGCATGTTCGCCGCACCTTGCCTCTTGCTGTCGGCTTGGGTGGATAATGAGCTGGTGGGATTGGCCCGCTCGCTGACCGATTATGCCTATTGCTGCTATCTGTCGGATCTGGCCGTCAACAAGGATTATCAGGGCCTGGGAATTGGCAAGGAACTTGTCAAGCGGACCCGGGCCGTCATCGGCGACGATGTGTCCTTGATACTGCTCTCCGCCCCGGACGCCATGTCTTACTATCCGACGCTCGGTTTTGAGCCTGCCGGCAATGCCTACGTCATTCGGCGCAAACATTGAGCGATCGCTTCCAGGAACTTCTGCGCCCTATGAAACGCATCTACATCCTTGCCGAAGCCCTGGCAAAAGATCCCGGCCGTGTTGCCAAAACCCAGGCCCTCACCCTTGACAGTGCCAGGCCCTACATGGGCCTGAAAGGCAGGCACGGCCTGTTCGCTTCCACAACATGGTGGAAAAGCATCGAGGCCAAGCGCCTCCAGACGCAAACCTTGACGGGCATCATCGAAAGAACGTATTTCGCGGGCCAGGACAGCCGCCGTGGCGATCAGGTCAACAGCGTTACCTTGCGCCTGGCGGATGGCTCGGCAGTGGACGAGAGCATCTACATGAACGACAAACAGGACATCAAGCTGTTCGTGCCTGGCGCCATGGTGACGATGGTCTACGTGCTCGATGAGCTCAAGGCACAGCCAGCCGTCGACGGCAGCATCCACTACGCGCGAACCGTGCTGGAAGTGGCCATCTCCGTTAGACAAGATAAAGAGTAAGGGGGCCGCGCCATGCCGATGCTCCACTATCTGCACAAGCTTGATATTGGACAAGTTTTTAGCTGAAATTGGTTTGACCGCCCACCGCGCCAGGTCTAGAGTCATCAACAAGACCCAACCGACCCCGGCGCCCACACCATGGCCAAGCCTTTTCCCTTGAATCCCAAGAACCCCGAACGCATCTGCTGGGGCTGCGACAAGTATTGTCCGCCGGACGCCATGCGCTGCGGCAATGGTTCCGAGCGCACGCAGCATCCGATCGAGCTGTTTGGCGAGGGCTGGAATGACTGGGGGCTGGCGGCGGCCGACAAGGACGACAAGGACGAGAACCCGCCCTGATGGCAAGCGCAGCACGCGGCGCGCCGCTACAATCTCTTCATCGCGTCCGAGCTGAGGAGTCTCCATGCAAGAAGCCCTGTCCCGCTGGCTGGCAAGCAGCGCCGGCGATTACACCCTGGCCGAACACCCGGCCGTCCACACCATCGACGAGGCGCTGATCCACGTGCCAGCCATGCCCGGCCTGATGGTGAAGAACCTGTTCGTGCGCGATGAAAAGGGCCGGCGGCATTATCTCGTCATCGTGCCTTTCGACAAGCGCATCGACTTGGCGGCGCTGGGGCGGCTGTTGCCGGCCAGTAAGCTGAGCATGGCTTCGCCTGAACGCTTGCTCCAGCATCTGGGCATCACGCCGGGGTCCGTCAGCCTGTTTGCGCTGATCCACGACAGCGCGCAGGCGGTGGAACTGGTGCTGGACCATGCCGTATGGGAAGCTGGTTCTGTGCAAGCCCATCCCTTGCGCAATACGGCCACGGTGGCGCTGTCGCATGCCACCCTGGTCGATTTCCTCGCCCATACTGGACACGTACCCCGCATTCTGAGCGTGCCGGCGGCTGATTAAACGCGTTGTATCAATGCCCGGCCACGGACGCGCCGCCGCTGCGCCGTCCCGGCCGGAAACCGTGCGCGCGGGCCGACCAGGCGACGAGGAGCGCCAGCACCAGCAAGCTGACCATGGCCCACGGGAAGGCGTCCGCGCCCCACGTTTCCAGCAGGGCGCCGCCCACCACGCCCGCAGCCGCAATCGCGCCATTCCACGCCACCACGTTCATCGATAGCGCCACGTCGGCGCCACTGCCTGCCGTGTCGGCCAGCGCCGTCTGCAACAGCGTTGCCGCGCCGCCAAAGGACAAGCCCCAGACGGCCATGCCCAGGTAGATGACAGCGGGAATGTGCGATGCGACGCCCAGCACGAGGGCCGTCGCGGCGAACACGGCCAGGCTGGCCAGCACGGTGGCGCGCAAGTGGCGCTCGACCAGCTTGCCCGTGATCCAGATGCCGGCCATGGCGGCGGCGCCGAAGACGAGCAGCACCAGGTCGACTCGCTCCGTCAATCCGGCCGGCGCCACGAATGGGGCGATGTAGGTGTAGAGAATATTGTGGGCCAACATCCAGGCGATGACGACAGCCAGCACGGGGCGCACGCCCGGCGTCGTGAAGACGCGGCGCAAGGGCAGGCGCTCATGGACGGACTGGCCCGGGTAGTCCGGCACCTTGGCCAGCACCCAGGCGATGAGGATCAATGTCAGTGCGGAAATGATCCAGAACGCGGCGCGCCAGCCGACGAGCGAACCGAGCAAGGTGCCCAGCGGCACGCCCAGGGACAGGGCGACCGGTGCGCCCACCATGGCCAGCGCCAAGGCGCGGCCTTGCTGGTGTGGCGCCACCATGCGCCGCGCATAGCCGGCCAGCAAGCTCCACGCCAGTCCGGCCGCCATGCCGGCAAAGAAGCGGGCCGCCAGGGTCAGCCAGTAGTGCGACGACAGGGCCGTGACGGTATTGAACACGAGAAAGCCGATGATGGTCAGCAATAGCACGTTGCGGCGGCGCCAGCCGCGCGTGGCGATGGTGAGTGGAATGGCTGCCAGCAGGGAGCCGAGGGCATAGGCCGTGACCATTTGCCCGGCCAGCGCGGCGCTGATGCCGAGTCCAGAGCTGATCTGCGGCAGCAAGCCGGCGGGCAAGGTTTCCGTGACGATGCAGATAAAACCCGTCATGGCCAGGGCCAGCAGGCCGGCGACGGGGAGGCGGTCGGCCAGCGCGGGGCTGGCTCCGGTGGTGATAGTGGCGAGATTCACGGCAAACATCCTTGTAAAGAGATCAGGCGCAGGAGCGCCCCTGACCGTCGTTGCGGTACATATGTATCGATCGGTATAAATATAGGTGATGACGTGCCGCGTTGTCAATGACTTCTGTATCGAGTAGTATGTAAGTAAATGAGGAGGAGCGAAGGATGGCGCAAATGGGACGGCCGCGCACGTTCGACCGGCAGGCAGCGGTCGAGCAGGCCATGTTTTTATTCTGGCAGCAGGGATATGAATCGACGTCCTTGAGCCAGCTCAAGGCGAGCCTGGGCGGCGGCATTTCCGCGCCCAGTTTTTATGCGGCGTTCGGTTCGAAGGAAGCGCTGTTCCGCGAAGCGGCACAATGCTATCTGGACACGTTTGCCCGCGTGACGGAGTGCCTGTGGGATGATAGCCTTGCGCCGCGCGCGGCCATCGAGCTGGCCTTGCGCCAGTCGGCCAGCATGCAGTCCGAGCCGGGACATCCGCCCGGCTGCATGGTGGCGCTCGGCTGCATGAGCGCGCCGACGGCCGAACACGCGGCCGTGGCCGCGCCCCTCACGCAATCGCGCGCCCGCACGCGCGCCGGCTTCGTGCGCTGCGTCGAGCGGGGCATGGCCAGCGGCGACCTGCCTGGTGATATGGATGCCGTGGCGCTGGCGTCCGTCTTCGACAGCTTTCTGTCGGGCGTGGCTATCCAGGCCCGCGATGGCGTAGGCTACGCCGTGTTTGACTCTGCCATCACGCAAATCATGCGCGTGTGGGATGCCAACCGCTTGGCAGCCTAGGCCGTAAAGCGGAACTCCAGCACATCGTCGCCGTACTTGTCCGTCTCGCCCGTCGCGGTCCAGCCCAGGTAGCGGTAAAAACCGTAGGAGCGCGAGGCGGGGTCGTTGGAGCAGCCGAGGAACAGCCGTTGGTGGCCTTGCGCGCGCAGTTCCGTCATCACCAATTCCAGCAAGGTCTTGCCGATACCTAAGCCTTCGAATTCCGGCAGCAGGGCCAGGACGATGATTTCGCCCGTGTCGCGCTCGCCAAAGCAGTAGCCGACCAGCTGGCCGTCGTGATGGCAGACCTGGCCAGGCAGGCTGCCCGAGCGCATCATCTCGGCCCAGGAGTCGGCCGTGATGCCCACTTCCGCCAGGCGTTCCGCGGGAATGGCGTTTTGCCGCGTCTTGCCGCGCAAGTCGATGAAGGCGGGGGTGTCTTCCGCCTTGGCGGGATGGAAAGTAATCGATGTTGGGTGTGTCGTCATGTCTTTGCTCGATGGTGTGGGATGAATGGCGGGCAGGGCAGGATAAAAATCATTCCCAGGGTTTGCGCATGATTTTCGCGTGACGCTGCCAGTCAACTACTTTTGTATTCTCGATGGCCTGCTGGCCCGGGTTGCTGCTATCGATGATTTCATCCTTGACGATGATCAAGTCGTTTTTGTCATTCAGACGATATTCCCGATAACGCTCGCAATCCTGTCCGCGCCGCGCGGTGGCGATTAATGTGTCAGCCCGCCACGCATAGCTGTCTTCATAAAAGCATTGCGCCGCGCAGCCGCAATTGGCGATGCCGCCTTCGATTCTTTGATCGTTCATGCCGATATCCAGATTTGGAATGGCTGATAATGGCTTGTTGAAACTGTATTGCTTCGCCGGCGCATCCCATAGCCATACATCGGAACAGCGGATGCGCCCCTGGCTATCCGTATAGCCGGTGACCCACAGGTCGGCATGGCCGTCGAAATTCATGTCCAGCAGCAGCGCGTGCAAATTGCCCGTGCCGCTGCTGCTACAACTGCCATTGAGCCACTGTTTCCCGACTTTCAGCTGATACGTCTGTTTTTCATCGTGATTCGCATAACGGATATCGGCCGCTTGCCACACTTTGCCTGTCACTGCTTTATCCAGATGCAAGGTGCCAGCATAAACCGAGGTGGAAATCAGGGATAAAAGCAGAGCAATCAATTTCATGGCGATATTCGTGGACGGGCGTTGGGGCACAATACCCCGATTGCATCAGGCGGAGAGTGATCATACTGCAGGATTTGGGCAGTGCGCCACACCATTCCCTATCGTGCATTCTGCGCGGAACAGGGCTGTGTACAATGCCAAAAAATCCATGAACAAGGAATCTTTATGACATCCTCTCCCGAATCTTTGAATGAAGCGGGCATCCTCGCTTATAACGACGGTCATCATGCCGAGGCATTCAAGCAATTCGATGCGGCCGCGCGCACCGGCGATCCGGCCGGCCAGCATTTATTGGCCAGCCTGTATTACCAGGGCCATGGCGTGACGCAAGATTTGCCGAAAGCGGTGGAATTGTTTACGGCGGCAGCGCAGGCGGGTTTTCCGCCATCGCTGGCCAATCTGGCCCTGATGTATGCGAGCGGCGATGGCGTCGCGCAAGACATGGCGCAATCGCTCGCGTACGGCCGCCAGGCGGCCGAGGCGGGCGATGGCCAGTCGCAATTCAACCTGGCGCAGGCTTACCGCAAGGGCGATGGCGTACCGCAAGACTTTGCCGAAGCGGCGTTCTGGTACAAGCAGGCGGCCGAAGCCGGTTCCCTGTCGGCGCAGAATGAATATGGCTTGCTGTACGCGCAAGGGCAGGGCGTGGAGCTCGACTACGTGCAGGCGTATGCGTGGATCGCCATGCCGGCCGAGGCAGGCAGCGTGCAATCGATCAAGAACCGCGACCAGTTGCTGGAAATCCTCACGCCGTCACAGCAGCAGGCGGCGCGCGCGCTGGCTGCCGAGTATGCGGCGCAGTATGGCGTCAATCCCCACTAAAGTAACACCTAACAAAACCTACTGCGCGTCGTAATTTGCGGTCTGCGATGCTCACTGTACCTTCGTACAGTTGCGCTTCTCAACCACAACTTACTTCCGCTCGCTACGGTTTTGTTAGGCGTTGTTATTGGGATTTCCCAGGTAGTTTGCTCAGCACGCCGGCCGCGTCGAGTTCATAGCTGTCGAAATCGCGCGCCAGGAACAGTTCACCCGAATAATGCAGCCGGGCTTCCGCTTCCAGCTCGGCCATGCCGTCCGCATTATGGTAGCGGGCGCTGAAGTGGGTGAGGATCAGGTTCGGCAAGCGGGCCGCTTCGGCAAACTGCGCCACGCGCTGCACGGAGCTGTGCGTGGGGCCGGGCCCCACTTTCTGCAGCATGGCTTCCGTGTAGGTGGCTTCATGCACGAGCAATTGCGCGCCCGTGCAAGCCTCCGCCAGCAAGGCCGGCGTGTCGTTGTCGCCGCCTATCACCACCGTGGCGCGCTGCGTTTCCAACTGGCGGAAAGTGGCGGCGTTCAATACCGTGCCATCGTCGAGCAGCGCATCCTGGCCAGCTTGCAAGAGTCCCCACGCGGGGCCGGGCGGCACGCCCGCTGCCTGCAGGGCCGCCTTGTCCAGCTTCCACCTGCTCGTTTCCAGCGCGAAACGATAACCGACGCTCGGTGCGCGGTGCGACAGCGCATGGCGCGAAACGGTCAAGCCCGCTTCCTCGTAGACCACTGGCGCGCTGTCCACGTCGATGTGGATCAGCGGATACGTCAGGAACAGTTCCGTGTGCAGTAGCGTCGCGTCGATCCAGGCCTTGATGGCGGCCGGGGCGATCAGCAGCAAGGGCTTCTTGCGCCCCGTCATCGAGGCGCTGGCCAGCAGGCCCGGCAGCCCGTAGCTGTGGTCGCCATGTACGTGGGTGATGCAAATGCCCACCAGGTCGTGCACGGACAGGGGCAGGCGCTGCAGCCGGTGCTGCGTGGCTTCGCCGCAATCGATCATCCACCAGTCGCGGTTGTGCGTGGTTTGCAGGGCCAGCGACGTGACGTTGCGGTGGCGCGTGGGCACGCCGGAAGACGTGCCGAGAAAAGTCAGTTTGAACATGGGCGCATTATGCGGCAAGCCACCGCCGTTGCCAACGCGCCAGTCTTCAGCCTGCCAATGGCGCGCTCAATTTGTCCTTGTAGATACGCCCGTTCTTCATGATCAGCAGCAGGTTTTCTTCCGGCCGGGCCAGGAAATCGAGATTCTTCGCGGGGTCGCCATCGGCCACCAGCAAGTCGGCCAGCGCACCCGCGGCCAGGCGGCCCAAAGTGCCCGGGTAGGGCGAGCGCTGGCCGGACAGGGCCAGCAGTTCGCCATTTTGCCCCGTCGCCTGCGCCAGCAAGGTCAGGGGATCGTAAAAGCGCGTGAGTTTCGCCAACTGGCGGCCCTGCGTGGGCGTGTTTTTCGCGTTGAACAGGATATCCGTGCCCCAGCCCGTCCTGATGCCGTACTTTTGCGCCAGCGCATATGCCTTCACCGTGCCTTCCGAGACAATGGCCTGGCTGGCCTTGCGCGCCGCATCGGGGTAGACATTCGCATCCGCGTCTTGCAGGAAAGGCTGCAGGCTCCACCACGTGCCCGTGTCGCGCATCATGCGCACGGATTCGTCGTCCGCCAGCTGGCCATGCTCGATGCTGCGCACGCCTGCGCGGATGGCCCGCTGTATGCCTTTCGGCGTGTAGACGTGGGTCATCACATACGTGCCCCAGTCGGCGGCCGCTTCCACGCCTGCGCGCAGTTCGCGTTCCGAATACTGCGTGCTGTCGAGCGGGTCGTACATGGACGCGACACCGCCGCCAGCCATCATCTTGATTTGCGTCGCGCCCAGCATCAATTGTTCGCGCACGCGGCGCAGCACTTCCGCCTCGCCATCGGCGATCATGGCCATGCCCGCCGTTTCCGCCATGCCCAGCGGTGCATTCGCCGCACGGGGGATGTCGGAACGCAAACGGAAGTCGCCATGGCCCGAGGTTTGCGAAATCATGGCGCCCGACGGAAAGATGCGCGGACCGTCGACGATGCCTTCATCGATGGCGCGTTTCAATGCAAAGGCGGGGCCGCCAGGATCGCGCACGGATGTAAAGCCCCGCAGCAGGGTGCGCTGCGCTTCCTGCGCCGCCACCAGGTACAGATAGCCCACATCGGACGTCATGGCCGTCACCTGGTTGATGGCGGCGAGCATGGTGTGCCAGTGGGCGTCGATCAGGCCCGGCATCACCAGCTTGCCCTGGCAATCGATCACTTGCGCGCCGTCCACCTTTTCGCCGGCCGGCAGCAGGGCCGTAATGGTCGGGCCCGTCACCAGCACGTGGATGCCGGAGCGGGGCGCCTTGCCCGTGCCGTCGAACAGGCGCAGATTGGTCAACAGCAGGGGGCGCTGGGGCGTTTGCGGCTGCTGGGCGATGGCGTTGCCGGTGGACAGGCCGAGGCCGACGAAGGGTGCCAGCATGGCGGCCGCGCCGCCGAGAAATTGCCGGCGCCGCATGTCGGCCATCACCCGCTGGTGCAGGATGGTAAAGACGGTGCCGCCGCAGTCGCAGGCGCGCGGCTTCAAGCCGCCCGTTTGCCACGTATCGATCAGATGCTGCTCCTGTGCCAGTGCCATCGCCGCCATCCTTTCATCGCTGCCGCGCCAGGAGAGTGGCCGCAGGCAAAGTTAACAATAGAAAACTATTCCCATTGAAAGCCCGCAGCGTCGGCAAGTCAAGCGTGCACTTGCTTTACAGCAAAGAATGTAGCATCTGCCGTTAAAGGTACATGCTAAGGTGCATGCTGGCCGCCATCTTCCCCGTCGTCGGCCGTGTAGTCGACAAAGCCGTCGCGGCGGCAAAAGCTGGCCAGCTGCATGCCGGCCTGGCGCGCGATGCGGATGGCCAGCGAGGTGGGTGCCGAGATGGTGGCGACGAGCCCGATATGCATGCGCGCCGACTTGCGCACCAGTTCATAGCTGGCGCGGCTGGAGAGGAAGACGAAGCCGTCGTGCATGGCGATGCGGTGCAGGGCCAGGTAGCCGATCAACTTGTCCAGGCCGTTATGCCGGCCCACATCCTCGAACACTTTCA
The DNA here is from genome assembly GCF_021165895.1 of Janthinobacterium sp. PLB04. Classification (NCBI taxonomy): domain Bacteria; kingdom Pseudomonadati; phylum Pseudomonadota; class Betaproteobacteria; order Burkholderiales; family Oxalobacteraceae; genus Janthinobacterium; species Janthinobacterium sp. PLB04. Next base: position 2,171,022 of record NZ_CP088968.1, read on the forward strand.
CGATGGCACCTTCGGCCGTGCACCAGGCGGCCGCGTGCACGCCGCCCGTCTTGTGCATCAGCTCCTGGTACGGCAGCAGTTCGCGCGCGGCGCGGCCGAGGATGGCGCTGCTGGCCACCAGCGGCGGCAGGGGACGCGTGATCTTTTCCGGCACCAGGTCCAACAGGGCCAGGCTTTCGATGCCACACACGCCGCAACCGGTGCGCCCGGTCAGCGCGCGGCGGCGGGCCTTGAGCTTGACCAAATCCGGCTGCGCGATGGTCAGCCGCACTTCTGCGCTATCCTCGCCGCAACACACATCGAGGTCGTAGATGTCGCGCACGCTGCCGACGATGCCTTCGGTCAAGGTGAAGCCGACGGCGAATTCCTCCAGGTCGCGCGGCGTGGCCATCATCACCGCGTGGGCGATGCCGTTGTAGACGAGGGCCACCGGATACTCCTCGGCCACCATGTCGCGGCCCGCCGTGGCCACGCTCCCCTGGTGGCGTACCATGGGGACGTCCAGGTAACCGTCGCGTTCGATGGTGCTGATGCCGATATCGCATTCCATGATTTTTTCCTCCGGTTAATCGATCTGATAGCGCGGGCAGGGCCGTATCGACGGTGGCAGCGGGGCGCCATGCAATTCCAGCAGCGAGCGTTCCGTTTCCCGCGTCGTGGCGTTCAGGGCCAGGCAGTTGGGCGCCAGGCCGAACGGTTCGGCGATCTGCTGCGCGATGGCTTCCAGCGCAAACAGGGTGTAGGCGACAAAGACGGAAATGAGGGGCGTGGCCACGCCGATGGCGTCCACCAGGCCCAGCGGCAGTAAAAAACAGTACATGTAGACGGTGCGGTGCACCAGCACGCCGTACGGATATGGAATCGGCGTGTTCTTGATGCGCTCGCAACCGGCCACGGTGGCGGCCAGGTCGTTGAGCTGGGTGTCGAGCATCCACAGCAGCTGCGCCTGGCCCGGCTGGCGCTGCACGGCGTCGTGCAGCATCGCCCGCACCGTGTGCAGCACGGCGACGGGCCTGAAGTTCAGTCCCTGCAAGCGCTGCACTTCTTCGGCCGGCAGGTAGCGCGCCATGTCTTCCTGCGGGTCCGTCTGGCGCAACTGGTGCTTGAGCGCGTAGACGAAGGCGATCAGCCGGTTCATCAGCAACTCATGGTCCAGGCCGCTCGTTTCCCGTGGCAGATACGTGATCGCTTGCGAAGCCAGGGCCCGCGCGGCGATCAGCAATTGCCCCCAGATATGCCGCGCCTCGACAAAGCGCGCATAGCTGGCGTTATTGCGAAAGCCGAGAAAGATCGCCAGACTGATGCCGACCATGGGAAACGGCGCCGTATCGAGCGGAATCTTGATGCCGAAGATGCGGCCATCCGTCAGCAGGGCCAGCGAACTGACGACCAGCATCAGCAGCAATTGCGGGATGATGGCTTGCAGCACCGAGCCATCCCAGACGAACAGCATGCGAAACCAGTTGGTGGTGGGGCGGATAATCATGATGGAATGCGCATGCCGTGATGCCGGTTAATGTTTCCGAGGCACGACTTTGCCCTCGAAGACGTAGTATTGGAACAGGTTGTAGCCGATCATGATCGGCAGCATGGAACCCATGCCGATCAGCATGAAGATCAAGGTCGGTTCATCGGATGCGGCCGCCGCGATGCTCAGCTTGCCCGGCACGAGGTCGGGGAAGAAGCTGATGGCCAGGCCCGCGAACGAGGCCAGGAACAGCACGATGGCGCCGCGGAAGGGGCCGCGCACGCCGTTCACATGCACGGCCCACAGGATGTAGATGAAGGCGCTGGCGGCGATGGCGGCCAGGGCCAGCAGCACGCCGAACACGCCCGGCTGCGCCCAGCGGTCGTGGCCGATGGCGCTGAAGACCATGGTGCCGGCAGACAGCACGATGGCGGCCGCGACAGTCGCCAGCACGCTGGCCGTGGCATAGCGGCGCGCCGCCGCTTCCAGCTGGCCGCCCGTCTTCTTGATCAGGTAAGTGCTACCCAGGAGGCAATAACCGGCCACCACGCCCAGCGCCGTGCAGGCCGTGAAAATACCGCTCAGCCAGCCCGGCTGCAAGCCCGTGATGACCTCGCCCAGCACCACGCCTTGCGCCACGGCGGCCAGCAGGCTGCCCACGCCGAAGACCACGTCCCACAGGCGCTTGTTGCCGGCCGCATGGCGGAACTCGATCGAGGCGCCGCGCATGATCAGGCTGGCGATCAGCAGCATGATGGGAATGTACAACTGCTCCAGCAAGGTGGCATAGGCGCTGGGAAAGGCGCCGAACAGGGCGCCGCCCACCACCACCAGCCAGGTTTCGTTGGCGTCCCACACATGGGCGATCGATTGAAAGATCAGGTTGCGTTCCTGCTCGCGGCGGGTGAACAGGCTGAGGATGCCCACGCCCAGGTCGAAGCCGTCCGTGACCACGTAAAAGATCAGCATCAGGCCGATCAGGCCGAACCAGGCATTGCCCAGCATGGCATGCGAATTCATATCCATTACACACTCCTCGTCAGATAGCGGCGCATTTCAATACCCCGCGGCATGGGCGGCGTCCGGCAGCGGCAGCGCCACGTCCGGGCCTTGCTGCAGCCATTTCTTGGCAAACACAAAGAAGGTGACGAACAGCACGATGTAAAACAGGAAGAACATCAGCATGCTGCCGGCCACGGCGTGGGCCGCCACGTCGGAGACGGCGTCGCGCGTACGCAGCAGGCCATACACGACCCACGGCTGGCGTCCCACTTCGCGCACGATCCAGCCGCACTCGACGGCGATATACGGCAGCGGTATCGTCAGCACCCAGGCCAGCAGCAGTGTGCGCTTGCGCACGAACTCTTCCACGCGCCCGCCTACCTTGCGCCAGGCCATGAAGGTCCAGAACGACAGCAGCACGAACCACATGCCGATGCCGGCCATGGTGCGGAAGGCGTAGTACAGCAACGGCAGCATGGGCGGCTGGTCTTCGCGGGCGATGTCGGCCAGGCCCGTGATCTTGCCCGTGGCGCTATGCGTGGCAATCACGCTGAGCATGCCGGGCACTTCGATGGACCAGTCATTCTTTTGCTCCGCCTGGTTAGGCCAGGCCAGCAGGGACCAGGCCGCACCCTCGCCATCAGGATTCGTGTGCCAGTGGCCTTCGATGGCCGCGCCCTTGGCTGGCTGGGTCTTGAAGACGTCGACGCCGCTCGAATCGCCGAGCCAGACCTGCAAGGGTGCGATGACCAGCAGCAACATCAGCGCCAGCTTGAACGAGCGGGCGAAGAAGGCCGGTTCGCGGCGCTTGAACATATACCAGGCGGAAATGCCGGCGATGACGAACAAGCCCGTTTCCACGGCGGCCACCCACATGTGGCCCACGGCCCAGGCCATGTCGGGATTGAAGATGGCAGCCACGTAATCGGTGACGATGATCTTGCCGTCGACCACGCGCACGCCGGCCGGCGTCTGCATCCAGGAATTGGCGACCATGATCCAGAACGAGGAAATGCTCGACCCGAGCGCCACCATGCCGGTGGCAAACAGGTGCACGCCCTTCGGTACGCGGCCCCAGCCGAACATCATGATGCCGATGAAGCCCGCTTCCAGCATGAAGGCCATGGCGCCCTCGAAGCCGAGGATGTTGCCGATGAACTGGCCGGAATGGTGCGAAAACGGCGCCCAGTTGGTGCCGAACTGGAATTCCAGGGGAATCCCGCTGACGACGCCGACGGCAAAGTTCAGCACCAGCAGCTTGCTCCAGAAGCGCGCGTGACGGTAGTAGACGGGGTCGCTGGTGCGCAGCCACAGCGCCTCGACAACAAACAGGAACAGCGACAGGCTGATCGTCAATATGGGCCACAGGATGTGGAAGATGGCCGTCATCGCAAATTGCGCGCGCGACAGGTCCAGGGTATCGAAACCGAACATGGCGTTCTCCTGTTCAGCTGACTGCGGCCGAAGGCGACAGCAGCACGGGAATGGATTTGAAGGTCGGTGTGCGCGAGCCTTCGCCCACGCTGTCGAGCGGCACCAGCGGATTGGTTTCCGGGTAGTAGGCGCCGATGCAGCCGCGCGGGATGTCGTACTCGACCAGCAGGAAACGGTCGGCGCGGCGGGCTATGCCGTCATCCCACACGCCGATCAGGTCGACCCAGTCGCCGGCCGCAAAGCCCAGCATGGCCAGGTCGTCCTTGTTGATGAAGACGACCCGGCGCTGGCCGAACACGCCACGGTAGCGGTCGTCCATGGCGTAGATCGTCGTGTTGTACTGGTCGTGCGAACGCGTGGTCATCAGCACCATCAGGCGCTCGCCATATTGCTGGCGCGCACGGTGGATCGGCGTATCGAGTTCGATGGCATTGACGAGGAATTGCGCCTTGCCGCTTTGCGTCTTCCACACGCGTTCGCGCGAGGCAATTTCCAGATGGAAACCGCCGGGCTTGGCCACGCGCAAGTTGTAGTCGAAAAAGTCGTCGAACACTTGCTCGATGGAATCGCGCAACAGCGCATAGTTGCCGGCATAGCGCAGCCAGTCGATCTTTTCGCTGCCCAGGGTCGCCTGCGCCATGCCGGCCACGATGGCGATTTCCGAACGCAGATTGGGTGAGGCGGGCTGGTTCATGCCGAACGAGATGTGCACCATGCTCATGGAATCCTCCACCGTCACGCCTTGCGCCACGCCCGCCTGCACGTCGATTTCCGTGCGTCCCAGGGTGGGCAGGATCAGCGCATCCTTGCCGTGCACGAGGTGGCTGCGGTTGAGCTTGGTGGCGATGTGCACGGTCAGGTCGCACGAACGCAGCGCGTCCCACGTGCGCGGCGTGTCCGGCGTGGCCATCGAGAAATTGCCGCCGAGCGCGACAAACACTTTGACCTTTTTCTCCAGCATCGCTGCTATGGTGCCGACGGCATCGTAGCCGTGGTGGCGCGGCGGCTCGAAGTTGAAGACCAGGCCCAGGCGGTCGAGGAATTCTTTGGTCGGCTGTTCCTCGATGCCCATGGTGCGGTCGCCCTGCACGTTCGAGTGGCCGCGCACGGGGCACAGTCCCGCGCCGCGCTTGCCGATATTGCCGCGCATCATCATCAAGTTCGACAGGATTTGCACGGTGGCCAGCGAATTCTTGTGCTGCGTCACGCCCATGCCCCAGGTAGAGATGACGGCCTTGCCCTTCACATAGATTTGCGTGAGCTCTTCGATCTTGTCGCGCGCCACGCCCGATTCGGCCAGCAGCAAGTCCCAGCTTTCCGCGCGCAGGTCGGCCGCGAAGGCGTCGAAGCCCGTCGTGTGTTCGGCGATGAAATCGCAGTCGAGCACGCGCTCCTGGCCGTGGGCGCTGGCCTCGTCATCGAGTTCGACGACGCGCTTGGCCATGGCCTTGATCAGTGCGAAGTCGCCGCCCAATGTCGGGCAGATGAACAGCGAACAGATGTTCGTGCTGCCGCCCGTCAGCATTTCCAGCGGATGCTGCGGGCTGGTGAAGCGTTCCAGGCCCCGTTCGTGCAATGGGTTGATGGAAACGATGGTGGCGCCGCGGCGCGACGCTTCGCGCAATTCGCCCAGCATGCGCGGGTGGTTGGTAGCCGGATTCTGGCCGAACAGCAGCAGGGTGTCCGCATGCTCGAAGTCGTCCAGCAGCACCGTGCCCTTGCCGATGCCCACGGTTTCCGGCAAGCCGCGGCTGGTGGCTTCGTGGCACAGGTTGGAGCAATCGGGGAAGTTATTGGTGCCGTAGGCGCGCACGAACAGTTGGTACAGGAAAGCCGCTTCGTTGCTGGCGCGGCCCGACGTATAGAAGGCGGCCTGGTTCGGGTCGTCCAGCGCATGCAGGTGGTGCGCCACGAGGGCGAAGGCGTCGTCCCAGGAAATGGCCTGGTATTTGTCGCTTGCGGCGTCGTACACCATGGGGTCCGTCAAGCGGCCATGTTGCTCCAGATCATAGTCCGACTGCTCCATCAGTTCGGTGACAGTGTGTTCCTGGAAAAACTCGGGGCGCACGCGCTTGCTCGTCGATTCGGCGGCCACGGCCTTGACGCCGTTTTCGCAGAATTCGAACGTCGACGCGTGTTCGCGGTCGGGCCAGGCGCAGCCGGGACAGTCGAAACCGTCGGGCTGGTTTTGCTCGAACAGGGAGCGGTAATTGCCTGCGCTGACTTTTTCCTTGAACAGATTGATGGCCACATACTTGAGGGCACCCCAACCGGCCGCGGCATGGGTGTAGGGCGCGATGCGCGCGTCGGACTTTGGCTTGCTCATGATGACTCTCCTGGTGATGTGCGATGGGACAATCACATGGTAGGGGCGGCGGCCTGCCCCGTAGGCGCACAGTTCCGGACAAAAAAACAGAGTACAGATGGCAAGACGACGATGCCGGTCGCGCCGGCGCCGGCCGTGATCTATGATGTGGACAAGGAGAAAAAATATGCAAAAGGAAGAAGGAATCGATGCGGCGCTGATCGCGCTGCTGGCGCTGCTGTGGCAAGCGCGCCAGGAGGCGCCGGTGAGACCATGGTCGCTGGCCAAGCTGGCCAAGCGGGCGGGAGTACAGATGAGCACTTTGCTGCGCCAGCTCAATGCGCTGTCCAGCGCGGGACTGGTGGTGGTCGCCACGGCGGAGAGCGGCGGCGGCAGCGCGCTACTCAGCGCGGCGGGCGCGGAACTGTGCGCCAGCGTCTTTACTGCACCGCCAGCGGAATAGATCGCGTCTGTACTCTATCGGCTGGCGCCGGACTGTACCTCTTTGCCTGCTTCCATTCGTCCTATGCTGGACACAGACGAATGCACATCAAGGGGAAGCACAATGAACACCATCCTGTATCCGCAGCCAGCGCTCCGGCAGCCAGACTATAGTGAGCCATGCGTGGATATGCTGGGCCGCCCCCTGACGGACTTGCGCATTTCCGTCATCGACCAGTGCAATTTCCGCTGCACCTATTGCATGCCGGCCGAACTGTACCCCAGCGATTACCCGTTTCTTCCCTCCAGCGAGCGCCTGTCCTTCGCGCAGATCGAAACCATGGCGCGCGCCTTCGTGCGCCTCGGCGTCGATAAAATCCGCATCACGGGCGGCGAGCCGCTGCTGCGCAAGAACCTGGAACGGCTGATCGAAATGCTGGCGAGCCTCACCACGCCGGACGGGCGCGCCGTGAGCATCGCGCTGACGACGAATGGCAGCTTGCTGGCGGCCAAGGCGCGTTCGCTGAAGGATGCGGGCCTGGAGCGGGTCACCGTCAGCCTCGACAGTCTTGACAATGGTATTTTCCAGCGCATGAATGGCGTCGATTTTCCTGTCGAGAAAGTGCTGCACGGTATCGAGGTAGCGCAAGCCGTGGGCTTGACTCCCGTGAAGGTCAACATGGTCGTGCAGAAAGGCGTCAACGATAGCCAGATCGTGCCGCTGGCGCGCCATTTCCGCCACACGGGCGTGATCCTGCGCCTGATCGAATTCATGGACGTGGGCGGCATCGGCGCCTGGTCGCGCACGCACGTCGTCACGTCCGAGGCGGCGCGCGCGCTGATCGCCGCCGCATTTCCCCTCGTGTCGCTGGGCGAAGGCAAGCCTGTCTTGCACGAAACGGCCAGCCGCTACCGCTACCTTGATGGCGGCGGCGAAGTGGGTTTCATTTCCAGCGTGTCGCAGCCGTTCTGCGGCGACTGCAGCCGCGTGCGCGTGTCGTCGGACGGCAAACTGTTTACCTGCCTGTTTGCCCACGACGGCCTCGACCTGCGGCCCCGGCTTGACTCGGTGAAAGGACTGGAAGCCCTGCTGCGCCAGCACTGGCAGCGACGTGGCGACCGCTACTCGGAAGTGCGCGGCGCGTTGGCCCAGGTTGGCGGGCGCAAGCAGTATCCCACCGTGCGCATGTCGCTGGTGGGAGGGTGACGGGACTGCGTGAAATGCCTACAGGAATTCGGTGATGAGCTTACCGAGCAGAATAATGGCTTGCTCGACGCCCACGCTCCAAGGATAACTGTAGTTGAGGCGGATGCAATGCTTGTAGGCCTGGCTGACGGAAAACATGCGGCCCGGACCCACCGTGATCTTGCATTCCAGCGCGCGCCGGTACAACTGCATGGAATCTATATTGCCGGGCAGCTCCACCCACAGCACGTAGCCGCCCTGCGGGTGCGAGATTTTCGTGCCGGCAGGAAAGAAGCGCAGCACGGCGGCCGCCATGATGCGCGCTTGCTGGGCATACGCCTTGCGGGTGCGGCGTAGATGCTGTTCGTAGCCGTCGTTTTGCAGGTATTCGGCGATGGCCAGCTGGGGAAACGAGGACGTGGCCAGGGTATTGAGGAATTTGAGCTCTTCCACCTTGCCCCGGTAGCGTCCGGCCAGGGCCCAGCCCACGCGCTGCGCCGAACTGAGGCTCTTGGAAAACGAGGAGCAGTGCAGCACCAGGCCCTTGCGGTCGTACGATTTGAGCGAGGACGGATGGGCATCGCCGTAATACAGTTCGTTGTAGACGCCGTTTTCGATGGCGGGCACGTCGTGCTGCTCCAGCAGCTGGTACAGGGCCCGCTTGCGCTGGTCGGACATCTGGAAGCCCAGCGGATTCTGGAAGTTCGGCATCACCATGACGGCGGCGATGGGCTGGCGGGCCATGATGTCGGCCAGCGCCTCGATGCTGATGCCGTCGTACGGATCGGTGGATACTTCCACCACCTTCATGCCCAGTCGTTCGACGGCCATCAGCATGGCATAGAAGGTGGGCGACTCGACGGCGATGGTGTCGCCCGGCTTGGCCACGGCTTGCAGGCACAGGTTGATCGCTTCCGTGGCGCCCACGGTGACGATGATTTCGTCGGGATCGACGGCCAGGCCGTTCTCCATGTAGCGGCGGGCGATTTCGCGGATCAGCTGCGGATTACCCGGCGGCAGGTCGTCCGTCACGTTCCACGCGCGGTTGCGGCGCGCCACGGCGCCCGCATACTGGTTGATGCGCTCCCAGGGAAACAGCGAAGGGTCGGGGTAGGGCGAGCCCAGCGGGATGGCGTCGTGCAAGCCGATCGAGCGCAGGGTCGACAGCACCAGGCGGCTGACGTGCACTTCCGCCGGCACGGGGCTGGGATGCGACGCCTGCATGCACATGGCGGGCGCGGCCGTGTCGCTGGCGCGCGGGCGCACGAAGTAGCCGGACTGGGGCCGGCTTTCGATCACGCCCATGCTTTCCAGCTTGACGTAGGCGCGCAGCACCGTGGTGATGCTCAGCTTGTGCTGCTGGCTGGTCTGGCGCACGGAGGGAATGCGTTCGCCGGGCAAGAGCACGCCCTTGGCCACCAGTTGCTCGATGTCGCTGACGAGCTTTTCATACAATTTCATGCAATGGTATCCATTCTTTGATTCTTGCTCTACGTCATTGCATTATCGTCCAATTCATGACTACCTATAGTTACAGTTATCGCATGTTGCCAAAATGAAACTGCCATCCGGCACTTCTGGTTTACCATCCACATAGAAAATGAAAAAAGGAATATCGGTCATGGCAATTCCACAAAGCATGCTGTCCGTCGTCGCGCGCGACGAAGTGCATTTGCAGTTCAATGTGAAGGCCGGCGTTGAACCGGAGCAGCTGTTCAAGGTGCTGGGCAAGCTGTGGGAGTCCGAGGTCACGGGCATCCTGGATCCCACCCTGAATCGCCACCATCAGTTGACGGGCGGCACGGCCAACGTGGTACTGGGATTCAAGCCCGAGCTGTGGCGCGCCGCTTGCCCGGGTTGCGTGCCGGACAATATGGCGTCGTTCGGCCAAGACCTGGTGGGCGCCAACGGCAAGATGGCGCCGGCCACCCAGCACGATTTCTGGGTCTGGATCACGCAGTCGAACGCGGCCACCCTGTACGACAGCATGCGCACGACGCTCACCTTGCTGAGTCCTTTCGCCGAGCTGGCCAGCGAGCAGGTGTGTTTTCCGTATCACAATAACGTGACGTTCGACGGCTTTGCCGACGGCGTCGCCAACCCGAATCCGTTTCGCGCCAAGGGCGTGGCCATCATTCCGGACGGTGAAGTGGGCGCGGGCGGCTCCACCGTGCTGCTGCAAAAATGGCGCATGGATGTGGAACGCCTGCGCGCCTTGCCCGTGCACGCGGCGGAGCAGGTGTGGGGCCGCACCAAGGCCGGCAGCCATGAACTGTCGCCGCTGCCCGTCGATTCCCACGTGGGCCGCAACCAGTTCATCCGCGATGGCGAGGAAGTCGATATCGTGCGCCGCAATGCCAATTACGCCAATGCCAGCGAGGCGGGCGTCATGTTTGTCGGTTTCTGCAAGGACATCACGGTGACCATGGGCATGCTGCGGCAAATGTACGGCGTAGGCTATGATGGCGTCACCAAGACGGACCGGCTGCTGGATTTTTCCACGGCGCTGTCGTCGGCGATCTATTTTGTGCCCAGCATCGATGCCTTGCTGGCCGTGGGTATTTCGCCGGCGGATCCCGGCTGAGGGCCGTCCCGGCGGTCCCTATTTTTACTTTAAAGGAGTTTTCCATGCGTATTCGTCCCGCCACATTGCTGTCCGCCCTGATCTTCGGCAGCGTCGTCTTCAGCGCTTCCGCTTCCGCCGTCGGCCTGGGTTTCCTGGCCGATACGCCCATGGCTTACCTGAACAAGAACGACAAGCCCGTCTTCGTGAAGGCCGTCACCGACGTGCTCAATGACAAGAAGGATGGCGAAACCGTGCAATGGAGCAATGAAGGCTTGCGCAATTCCGTGCGCATCGCGGCCGAGATCACGGCCAGCGACACGGAAAAGACGGATGCGCAAACATGCCGTAAGGTGCAGGTTGCCTTGAACGCCAAGGGCCAGGAACAGACCCTCAAGCTGAAGGTCTGCAAGGCCGGCGCGGCCGCGTGGAAAGTGGCGAAGAGCTGATTGCCCGTGCATTTCCCTTGCCGGTTCTGCACCGGCAAGGTGCGACTTTCTCATAAGTAAGTGTTGCAGCGGTTAGAATCACGCTTTACCCTCACTTTTCTCACCTGCATGCAGCAAAGTCGCCTCCTGTTTTTCCGCCTGGCCGGCCAGTTTCGCCGCTATGGCGCCATCGTTGCCGCCACCTTGCTGGCCGTGGGCGTGGCGTCCGCCACCGATGTGTTGTTAATCCGCCAGTTGCAAAACGTCGTCGATGCCATGCGCGCGACGGCCAGCACGCAGGTCGCGCCCGTGTCCGGCGTGATGGGCATGTTGCAGGGCTGGGTCGACCGTTTCTTGCCTGCACAGGCGGGGCAGGTGGACCTGTGGGTGATTCCCGCCACTATCCTGGGCCTGGCCGTGCTGCGCATGGTGTCGAGCTTTGCCGGCGATTATGGTTCCGTCTGGCTATCGAGCCGGGTGCAGGCCGACCTGCGCGAAAAGATGTTCGCCACCATCATGCGGCTGCCCAGCCGCTTTTTCGATACCACCACCACCAGCCTGACGCAGTCGCGCGTGGCCTTCGACGCCAGCCAGGTGTCGCAGGCGGGCTTGAACGTGCTCAACGTGATGGTGCGCGACTCCGTCGCCACCGTCGGCTACCTGATCCTGCTGTTCAGCATCGACGTGAAACTGGCCCTGTTCTGCATGGCGTCGATGCCCATCGTGGCCATCGTCGTGACCCTGGCGGGACGCCGCATGCGCCACCTGAGCAAGAGTTCGCAGCAAGCCGTGGGCGAGCTGACGTCCGTGCTGGACGAAAGCATAGCCGGCCAGCGCGTCGTGAAAATCTTTGGAGGGCAAGATTATGAACAGGCGCGCTTCGTCGACGTGGTCAAGCGCAACCGCCAGCTGGCCGTCAAGCACGCGGCTACTTCGGCCATGAATTCCGGTTTCATCATGATGCTTGTCGGCATTACCCTGTCGTCCGTGATCTATTTCGCCATGCTGCGCGCGCAGAGCGGCGCCATCACGCCGGGCGCCTTCGTCGCGTTCATGGGCGCGCTGATGGCCATGCAGTCGCCGATCAAGAACTTGACGAAGATCAATGAACCGCTGCAGCGGGGCCTGGCGGCAGCCGAGTCCGTCTTCGGCTTGATCGACATGCCGCTGGAACCGGACCCGGGCACCATCGCGCCGGTCACGGTGCAGGGCAATTTGTCCTTGCAGAACGTCCATTTCCGCTACAACAGCGACGATCCCGATGCACCCACGGCCTTGAGCGATATCACGCTCGACATCCGCGCCGGTGAGACGGTGGCCCTGGTGGGCGGTTCCGGCGGCGGCAAGACAACCTTGCTGGGCTTGCTGCCGCGCTTCTATGACGTCAGCGGCGGCCAGATCCTGCTCGACGGCGTCGACGTGCGCGACTACGCCTTGCTGGCCCTGCGGCGCCAGTTCGCCCTCGTCAGCCAGGATGTGATCCTGTTCAATGATACGATGGCGGCGAATATCGCCTACGGCGATCCGGCCCCGGACCAGGACAGGATCGAAGCATCGGCGCGCGCTGCCTACGCCCACGACTTCATCATGCAACTGCCGCAAGGCTACGACACGCAGGCGGGGCAGAACGGTTCGCGCCTGTCGGGCGGACAACGCCAGCGCCTGGCCATCGCCCGCGCCCTGTACAAGGATGCGCCGATTTTGCTGCTCGACGAAGCGACCAGCGCGCTGGACACGGAGTCGGAGCGCTCCGTGCAGGCCGCGCTGGAAGTGCTGATGCGCAACCGCACCACCATCGTCATCGCCCACAGGCTGTCGACCATCGAAAGCGCCGACCGCATCGTCGTCATGCAGGGCGGGCGCCTGGTGGAATCGGGCAGCCATGCGGACTTGCTGCAGCAGGGCGGCGCGTATGCGCGCCTGCATGCGAGCCAGTTGTCGCCCGTCAAGGATGCCCTGGGCTGACGCCTGGCCCATCCTGCGCCTGCCCATGCGCCAGGCCGGAGCCGGACCAGCAGGTCCGTCCCGGCCTTTTTTCATGGGGCGGCAATCGTGCCTGTGGCGACCGGCGCTTGCCTTTATGATGGCAGCCGCAAAGCAACATGAACAATGGAGCAACATGAAGAATCAACAGACAATGCGCTGGCTGCTGGCCGCCGCGCTGGGTATGAGTACGGCCTTGCCGCTGGCGGCACAGGAAGATACGCCGTCGCCGGCAACGGCTTCCCATCACGCGCAAGAAGAGGACAGGACCATGTATCTGGATGAAAATTTCATGCCCAGCAACGAGCGTCGCGCCGTGTATGCGCTGCGCACGCCGCCCGTGCGCGACGAGGCGCTGGGCGCCTGGCATGTACGGCTCGAATTTCCCGATACGCCGGGCGTGCTGGCCTTTGAAACCTATGCCACGGACCTGGACTTGAGTCAGGTCAAATTCGTGAAGTTTCGCAAGTACTACCACGAGAATGGCCAGCTGCTGCGTGAAACCTATTTCAATGCCCAGGGCGAGGAGCTGCTCGGCGGCTCCGTGTACTTCGAGAGTGGGCAGGTCCAGCAGCGGGTGACCGCCTTGCCGAACGGGCGCGACAGCATATCGGAAACGTATCACCAGAATGGCCAGCTGATGAGCCGCACGCTGTATCACGGCGACGAGATGGCCGATGGCGAGCAAGTGTCGTATGGCGCGAACGGGGCCGTCAGCAACCGCTCGTATCGACGCCATGGCCAGATGGATGGTGTGGAGGAATCGTTTTATGCCGATGGCAAGCTGTTCCGGAAGGGGCGGTACGTCGATGGCCAGCGCGAGGGCGAGTTCGTCATGTACGCGCAGGATGGCAAGGTGCTGGCCCGGACCGTCTGGGTGCACGGCCAACCCGACGGCTGGTCGTTTGAAAGCCATGGCAATGGCGTCGTGTCGAACAAGACGCTGTACCAGAAAGGCGCCGTGCTCAGCTTGCAAACGTGGGCCCCGAATGGCCGGCCCGTGTTTGCCTGGCAGAAAGACGCGCAGGGGCGCGACCACGGCGACACGACGGATTGGCATGCCAACGGCGCGCGCGCCAGCGTGACCCCGTTTGTCGAAGGCCAGCGCCATGGCTTGCTGCAGACGTGGTACGACGATGGCAGCCTGCGCCAGATCGTGCCGTACGAACACGGCAAGAAGCACGGCATCGAGCGCCAATGGGACAAGGCCGGCAAGCTGGTGCTGGAACAGGCGTGGCAAGCCGGAGAGCCAGTTTCCATGCGCTAGGAGTCGTCCGCCTTTGCAGGTATCATGCAGGGATTCCGGCCCGCCAGCAGGCGTGAAGCCGGCGGGATAACTGGAGGCAATGGTGGTGGAAGCGGAAGTATCGGCGATGGCCAGGGCGCAAGGCATGGCCTTGCAAAACATGCGCGTCGTGATGCGCGCGGCGCAGCGCCACTCGGCGCAGATCGAGAAGCAATGCGGCGTATCGGGCGCGCAATTGTGGGTGATGCAGGAATTGCTGGAGCGGCCGGGCTTGCGCATGGGCGAGCTGGCCAGCAAGATGTCGATCCACCAGACGACGGCCAGCAACCTGGTTGAGGCGCTGGTCAAAAAAGCCTATGTGCGCAAGGCGCGCGACCAGCCCGACCAGCGCGTGGTGACCTTGACCCTGACGGCGGAAGGGCAGGCCGTGATCGCTGGCGCGCCGCAGCCGGCGCGCGGCTTGCTGCCCAGCGCGCTGAGCCAGCTCGATGCCGACAGCCTGGCGCACCTGAACCAGGGCTTGAGCGCCTTGCTGGCCGTCGTCGCTCCCGATGACAGGCAGGCGGGCATGCAACCGTTTCCGTTCACCATGTAATCCCTGGCAAGCGTGCGGCTGGACCGCCGCGCTTGCCATTATCATCGGCGCTGTCGCACTGTTGATGAAAGCACGCATTGAAGATATTCACATCCGTTTTGCTGGCCACCGTCCTGGCCGGTTCTTCCACCATTTGCATGGCCAACGAGTTGGCCATCCCGGCCTTGCCTTCCGGGCAATCGCCGGCCTCCCTCTATTTCGACGCGGATTACCAGCCCGCTGCGCCCGCTGCGGCCATGTACGAGCAGCGCGCACCGTTGCACCACGATGCGGCCCGCCAGGCCTGGCATTGGCAGCTGCATTTCGCGCAGCCGCCAGGCAGGCTGCACATGGATGCCTGGCTGCGCAGCCCGGATCTGGCGTCGCCCGGTTACGTCTACCAGCGCAGCGTGTATTTCGCCGATGGCCAGCTGGGCTTGCTGGAAGAGCGCAATGGGGAAGGAGACTTCGATGGCGTGACCGTCGCGTACTATGCGGACGGTACGGTGAAAAGCCGCAAGGCTTACCGCGCAGGCGAGTACGAAGGCTTGCATAGCCACTATCATGCGAATGGCCAGCCGAGGCATGCATTGCTGTATCACGCGGGCCAGCCCGCCGATGGCGAATTCCTGAGCTTTGACGAGCATGGCCAGGTCAGCAACCGCGCGCATTTCGTCGATGGCGTGCTGACCGGTGAAGTGACGGCGTTTCATCCGGATGGCAGGCTGGCCGAGCGGGGACCGTATCTGGACGGCCAGCGCAACGGCCTGCACCAGGCCTGGTGGCCGGACGGCAGTGAAATGTCGCGCCTCAATTTCCTGCATGGCAAGCCGCAGGGCTGGTCGCTGCTGTATTTCGCGAATGGCCAGCTGGACCAGAAAAACCTGTTCGAGGATGGCGTCATGCTGAGCACGCAAAGCTGGCGCGACGATGGCACGCCGCTGCGCCAGCGACAGCAGGATGAGCAGGGCCGCGCGCAGGGCGAGGACAGGCAATGGCATGCGAACGGCAAGCTTGCCCGGCTCGTTGCCTACCATGATGACGTGCCGCATGGCGTCTGGCGGGAGTGGCATGCGGACGGCTCGCCCCGCCATGCCGTGGACTACGTGCACGGGCGCAAGCAGGGCCTGGAACGGGCCTGGGCCGGCGACGGCACGCGCACCATCTGCGAGTGGCAGGATGGCCGCTTGCTGCGTGCCTGCCGCAGTTTCTAGCTTGCTGCCGCTGGCAACCGTTGCAATTGCAGCTGCGCCAGCGCCCCGTACAGCGGTTCGCTGAGTACGCGCGACACCGTGCTGGCGACGACGGCGCAGGCCATCAGGCTCAGCACCATGCCGTGGCCGTCGACCATTTCCATGACAATGATGAAGGCTGTCAGCGGCGCCTGCGTGGCGGCGGCCAGGAAGCCCACCATGCCCAGCGCGATCAGGGCCGGCGCGTGCGGATAGTGCAGCAGCACGGCGATATCGTGGCCAATGCCGGCGCCGATGGCCAGGGACGGCGCGAAGATGCCGGCCGGCACGCCCGACCAGACGGTCAGCCACGTCGCCACATACTTGAAGGCAACAAAGGCAGGGGAGGCGTCACTGGCGCCTTCCAGCATGGCGCGCGTGGCCACAGTGCCGCTGCCGAACGTGGCGCCGTGGCTGGCGATGCCGATGGCCGCCACCAGCACGCCGCAGACGGCGGCGAACAGCACGGGCCGGCCTGTTCTCCACGCAGACAATTTTCCCAGCGGATTGCCCCGGGCGGACGCCAGCAGCAGCCGGGCGAACAGGCCGCCCGCCACGCCCGCGACCAGGGTCACGAGCAAGCCCGGCAAGGCCAGCGCCAGGCCGATGGGGCCGGGGTGGATGATGCCGAAATGGGTGGCGTTGCCGTGGATCGACACGGCCATCATGCCGGCCAGCACGATGCCGGCCACGATCAGGCCGCTGTTGCGCTGTTCCGGCGAGCGTGACAGTTCCTCGATGGCAAACATGACGCCGGCCAGCGGCGTGTTGAAGGCGGCCGCGATGCCGGCCGCGCCACCGGCCACCAGCAGGGAATGGGCGCTCACCTGCGAGTGACGGGGCAGCCAGCGGCGCGCGGCCAGCATCACGCCGGCCGCGATCTGCACGGACGGCCCTTCGCGCCCCAGGGACAATCCCCCCAGCAAGCCGCCGGCCGTCAGGCAGATTTTCGCGGCACTGAGTTTCAACGAGACAAACAAGGAGCGCTGTTCCGGCGCCACGGCAGGGTCCAGGGTGGCCATCACTTGCGGGATGCCGGAACCGGCCGCGCCCATCGCGTAGCGGCGCGTCAGCCAAACCAGCAGGGCGGCGCAGGCCGGTGTCCACAGCAGGGCAAACCACCAGGCCTTGCCGTTAAAAAAGAGAAACAAGTCCAGCGCTTCTTCCGCCAGCCACGTAAAGCCCACGACGACGAGGCCCGCGATGGCAGCCATGCCGACGACGACGGCGCGCGACCACCACAGGCGCGGGTTGGCAAATTCATGCTTGAAGGCAGAGGGAATATCGTGCAAGTGCTTCATTGCGGCAAGTCCAGGAAGGGGCGCGCAGGGCGTCGGGGAGACTTGCCATTATATAGATGTATTTGTTCAAATGTATTTCCTGTGCCTTATTTGTGGGCAATTGACGACAACAGCTGCGCCTCGGCCAGGAAATCGACGAGCGCCCGCACTTTCGGCGCCAGGTGCGGCCCGGACGGCCACAGCAGCCAGCAACTGTGGGCTGGATGGTCGGCGATCGCGTAGTCCCTCAGCACCTCGACCAGGCCGCCGTCGGCCAGCGCGCTGCGCACATGAAAGTCGGGCAGCCAGGCGATGCCCAGGCCTTGCCGGGCGAAGTGCAGGCGTGCTTCCACGTTGTTGCAGATCATGGACAAAGGCAAGTCCGGCGCAGCCTGGCCATCGTCCTGGCGCAAGCGCCACTGTTCGACCTTGCCGCTGTGGCGGAAGCGGTAGTGCAGGCAAGTATGGTGTTGCAGATCAAGAGGACAGCGCCTGTCGCCGATGGATGCCGCCACTTTACGGCGCGCGCATGCGCTGCTGGAGCGGGGCGGGCAGCCGGGCAAGATCGTCGTCAGCGATTGAATCTGGCTTACACGAACAGCTCGTGTCGCGCGCTCTGGCTGATGGCGATGGTGGCCGGGTGGCTCAGGCGCCGTTCCGTGGTGATCGCGTAGACTTGCTCGACGAGGCTGTCGACCCGGCCCAGCGCCACCACGGCGTACTGTTCGCAGACCTGGGGCGCGATCACGGTGGGCGCAAAGAACAGGCCGGCGCCGGACTGGCCGAAGGCTTTCATCATGGCGCTGTCGTCGAACTCGCCGACGATGCGCGGGTGCAGGTTGTTGTCGCCCAGCCACTGCAGCAAGCGTCCGTAAATGGCGAAGTCTTCGCCGGGCAGCAGCAGCGGCGCGCCATCGAGGCATTGCGGGAAGCTCCCCGTCAGGGTGGCGGCCAGCGCTGGCGTGCCGAACAGGGTCATGCCGCTTTCGCCCAGCAAATGGTTAAAGCCGCGCACGCTCAAGTGGGCCGGCATGGGACGGTCAGCCATGATCAGGTCGAGCCGGTGCACGGCCAGGTCCGCCAGCAGGCTGGCCAGCCGGCCTTCGCGGCAAATGATGCGCAGCGGCTCGGCCAGTCCCAGCGCCGGCGCGACGAGGCGGCAGGCGATCAGTTTTGAGACGGAATCGGCGCAGCCCACGCGGAAGGTCGTCGTCGTGGTGCGCGACTGGTCGCGCACGATTTCCAGCAATTCATCGCCCGTGCTGAAGATGCTTTCGGCATGGCTGAGGATGCGCCGGCCCGTGTCCGTCAATTCCAGCTGGCGCCCGCTGCGGCGGAACAGTTCCACGCCCAGGGTGTCGGCAAACTCGCTGAGCTGGCCGGAAATCGATTGCGGCGTCAGGTGCAGCTGCTCGGCCGCGCGGGCGATGCTGCCCGTCTTTGCCACCATCCAGAAATAGCGCAAGTGCTTGAAGTTGAGTGTCGACATGGTATTTCCCGGCAGATTAATACATCGAATTTTTCGATGTATTCTTAAATTATATTCGATTTGTTCGATGTTTATATTCGGACTATGATGGCTGCTCAATTCATGCAAGGAGAGTGCCATGGACTTCAGGATACAAACAGAGCATTGCGGAGGCCGCCGATGAACGGCCTGGAAAGTATTGCAACGGCCCCCATGTGGGCCGGCTTCATCGCCTTTGTCCTGGTGATGCTGGCGCTGGACTTGTTCGTCTTTGGCGGCAACAAGGCGCACAAGGTCAGTGTCAAGGAAGCGGCGACATGGTCGCTCGTGTGGGTCAGCCTGGCCCTGCTGTTCAACGGCGGCCTGTGGTGGTATCTGAACGGCACGGCCGGTCCCGAGATCGCCAACCAGAAGGCGCTGGAATTTTTCTCCGGCTACCTGATCGAGAAAGCCCTGTCGGTCGATAACGTGTTCGTCTTCCTGCTGATCTTCAGCGCCTTCCAGGTGCCGATCCAGTACCAGCGCCGCGTGCTGATCTATGGCGTGCTGGGCGCGATCGTCATGCGCGCCGTGATGATCATGGCCGGTGCATGGGTGGTGAGCGAGTTCAGCTGGGTGCTGTACCTGTTCGGCGCCTTCCTGTTGATTACAGGCATGCGCATGCTGGTGGCGGCCGATGCGGAACCGGACGTGGCGAACAACCCGGTGCTGCGCTTTGCCCGCCGCCACTTGCGGGTGGCCGACGGCGACCATGGCGAGCGTTTCTTCGTGGCCAAGGGTGGCTTGCGTTATGTCACGCCGTTATTCCTGGTGCTGATCCTGATCGAGGTGACGGACCTGGTATTCGCGGTTGACTCGATCCCGGCGATCTTCGCCATCACGACGGACCCGTTCATCGTCTTCACGTCGAACCTGTTCGCCATCATGGGATTGCGGGCCCTGTACTTCCTGCTGGTGGACGTGGCTGACCGCTTCCACATGCTCAAGTATGGCCTGGCGATGGTGCTGGTGTTCATCGGTGCAAAGATGCTGATCATGCCGTGGTACCACGTGCCGGTGGAAGCGTCGTTGCTGGTGGTGGCAGTCCTGATCGTGTCGAGTTGCGTGGCCAGCGTGTTCATCGCCCGCAGCGACAAACAGTAAAACAGCAGTACGGCGCGCCCCGCACGGCGGTGGCGCGCTTTTTAAACTCACAATGGAAAAGAGATTATGCGTACGTATGAAGTAAACAGTCCCCAGGCAGCGGGACGTATCCTGGCCCTGATGATGGTGGTCGACGGCAACCTGGCCAGCGCCGAGCTGCAAGCCATGCACCGCAGCAAGATCCTCGAGCATATCGACCTGGCGCCGGCCGCCTTCCAGCAACTGCTGCAAGACTTGTGCGACGACATGCTAACGTCGACCGTGCATGGCGCCGTGCAGCTGGCCAATGGCGTGATCGACAGCCTGCTCGATGAAATCGATGACCCGGACTTGCGCCGCAAGCTGTTGCAAGCCATGTGGAAGATCGCCGATGCGGACGATTGGCTGGCCGATGGCGAAGCCGTCTTGCTGGCCCGCGCCAGCGCGGCATGGTCGGCGGAAACGAACTTCCGCGCGCATGCCGCGTGATGCGCATCAAGCCGTCTTGTGACCCATGGCAATGACGGCGGCGCCGGCCAGGGCCAGGCCCACGCCGGCGATGTCCGTCCAGGCCGGCGTGACGCCGTCCACCAGCCACAGCCATCCCAGCGCCGTGGCGATATAGATGGCGCCATACGTGGCATACACCCTGCCGCTGGCGGCCGGGTGCAAGGTCAGCAGCCAGACGAAGATCAAGAGGCTGACGGCGGCCGGTAACAGCAGCCAGGCGCTGCCCTTGTTGCTCAGCCATAGCATGGGCAGGTAGCAGCCCAGCAGTTCGGCCACGGCCGTGACGGTAAACAGCCCGAAGGTGCGGGCCAGTCCAGTCCATTCAATTGCATCGTTCATTGCATTCCTGTTTTTACCGTCGAGTAGCCATTGTAGCTGCCAGGCTGCCGGCCCTGCTATGATCGGAACCGGATCCCGGAGGAAACAAAATGACGACCACCCCAGCGCCACGCGCCTTGCTGCAAGCCATGTTCCAGGCCGCCATCGAAGCGGCCCAGCCATCGCACTGCATACCGCCCCATCTGCCGCCCGCGCCCAAGGGCCGCCTGATCGTCATTGGCGCCGGCAAGGCGTCGGCCGCCATGGCGCAAGCCGTGGAACGGCACTGGCCGGGGCCGCTGTCGGGCCTCGTCGTCACGCGCTATGGCTATGCCGTGCCGTGTGAGCGCATCGAGATCGTCGAAGCGTCGCATCCCGTGCCGGATGCGGCCGGCATGGAGGCGGCCCGGCGCATGCTCGAACTGGTTGCCAACTTGCAGGCCGACGACACGGTGCTGTGTCTGATTTCGGGCGGCGGCTCGTCCCTGCTGGCCTTGCCGCTGGAGGGCATCAGCCTGGAAGACAAGCAGGCGCTGAACCGCGCGCTGCTGGCGTCGGGCGCCACCATCGGCGAAATGAATTGCGTGCGCCGCCATTTGTCCGCCATCAAGGGCGGGCGCCTGGCAGCCGCCTGCCATCCGGCGCAAGTCATCACTTTGGCGATTTCCGACGTGCCCGGCGACAAGCTGGGCGATATCGCGTCCGGCCCCACGGTGGGCGACGCCACCACGTGCGAGGACGCGCTGGCCATCGTGCGCCGCTATGGCATGGACTTGCCGGACAGCATACGCAAAGTGCTGGAAAGCGGGCGCGGCGAATCCGTGAAGCCCGACGATCCCCGTCTGGCGCGCACGCACACCACCCTGATCGCCACGCCGCAGATGGCGCTCGAAGCGGCAGCCGCCGTGGCGCGCGCGGCCGGCGTCACGCCGTATATATTGGGCGACAGCCTGGAGGGCGAGGCGCGCGACGTGGGCAAGCTGATGGCCGGCATCGCACTGCAAACGGCCGTGCGGGGCCAGCCGTTTCCCGCCCCGTGCGTGCTGCTGTCGGGCGGCGAAACGACCGTCACCGTGCGCGGCAACGGCCGTGGCGGGCGCAACGTGGAATTCCTGCTGGCGCTGGGCATCGCACTCGATGGGCACGAGGGTATCCACGCGCTGGCCGGCGACACGGATGGCGTCGACGGCCAGGAAGACATCGCCGGCGCTGTTCTGGCGCCCGACACCCTGCAACGGGCCTGGACCCAGGGTATCAAACCGCGCGACAGCCTCGACGACAACGATGGCCATGGCTTCTTCCAGGCGCTGGGAGACAGCGTGGTCACGGGCCCGACATTGACGAACGTCAATGATTTCAGGGCTATCCTGATTACCTGATTACTGGAAACCTTCCAGCACAATCTTCCCTTTTGCCGTATTGCTTTCCAGCAGGGCATGTGCGCGCTTCAAATTCGCCGCATTGATCGTGCCGAAGCGCTCGGCCAGGGTGGTCTTGATGATGCCCGCATCGACCAGCTGCGCCAGCTCTTCCAGTAGATCATGCTGCTTGACCATGTCGGCCGTCTGGAACAGCGAACGGGTAAACATCAGTTCCCAGTGCAGCGACACGCTCTTGCCCTTGAACTTGCGCACGTCGATGTGCTCGGGGTCGTCGATCAGGGCGAACTTGCCCTGCGGCGCGATCAGTTCCACGATCTGCTCGAAATGCTTGTCGGTCTGGTTCAGGCTGATCACATAATCGACGGGCGGCAAGCCCAGGCGCGTGATTTCTCCCGCCAGCGGCAGGCTGTGGTCGATCACGTGGTGCGCGCCCAATTCCTTCACCCAGTCCGCCGTTTCCGCGCGCGAAGCCGTGCCGATGATGGTGACACCCGTCAATTGCCGCGCCAGCTGCACCAGCACGGAGCCGACGCCGCCGGCTGCGCCGATCACGAGCAGCGACTTGCCCGTCAAACTCTTGTCGCGGCTGAGCTGCAGGCGGTCGAACAGCAGTTCCCAGGCCGTAATGGCCGTCAGCGGCAGGGCGGCGGCCGGGGCAAAGTCCAGGCTGGCGGGCATGTGGCCGACGATGCGCTCGTCGACCAGCTGGAATTCGCTGTTGCTGCCGGGGCGGTTGATGGCGCCCGCGTACCAGACTTTATCTCCCACCTGGAACAGGGTCACGTCGGGGCCGACGGCGGTGACGACGCCGGCCGCATCCCAGCCCAGCACTTCCGGCTGGCCCTCTTTCGGGGCGCGGTTCTTGCGCACCTTGGTGTCGACGGGATTGACGGAGATGGCGCGCACGGCGACGAGCAGGTCGCGCCCCGTGGCGACGGGCACGGGCAGCTCGATGTCGAGCAGGGCGTCGGCATCCGTGATGGGCAGGCTGTGGTGGTAGGCGATGGCTTTCATATTCTTCCTTTGGTAAAACAGTGATGGAGTCGGGTAGGTCGGATTAGCGCGGCTGTACCGCGCGTAATCCGACACCACCATCGGCCACGCCAACAATGTTGTCGGATTACGGTCCTTCGGACCTAATCCGACCTACGCCATACAGGCTTGATGACGTATCATGGCCATTTTCTCGCCAGGGAAAAAGAGGGTACGTACCGAAACACTTTCAAAGGAATGCTGAAAATTGCTGCGACTCGATGACTTGCAGGTATTTGTGCGCACGGCCGACCGGGGCAGTTTGTCGGCGGCCGCGCGCGAGATCGGCATTTCGCCCGCGCTGGCCAGCGCCGCCGTCAAGCGCCTGGAAGGGGAGCTGGGCTTGCGTTTGCTGGCCCGCACGACCCGTTCGCTGAGCCTGACGGCGGAAGGCACGCAATACCTGGAACACGCGCGGGAAGCCTTGCGCCTGCTGCGCGCAGGCCACGATGCGCTGCTGGCCGGCAAGGACAGTTTCGGCGGAACCTTGAAAATTGCCATGCCCTCCGACCTGGGCCGCAACCTGATGCTGGGCTGGCTGGACGAATTCCAGTCGCGCCATCCGAAACTGCACTATCAGCTCAGCGTCAGCGACCGGGTGGCCGACATGGTGCGCCAGCAAGTCGACGTGGCCATCCGCTATGGCCAGCAAGACGATTCGAGCATGGTCGCCATGCCGATCGCGCCCGCCAACGACCGG
The DNA here is from genome assembly GCF_021165895.1 of Janthinobacterium sp. PLB04. NCBI lineage: Bacteria > Pseudomonadati > Pseudomonadota > Betaproteobacteria > Burkholderiales > Oxalobacteraceae > Janthinobacterium > Janthinobacterium sp. PLB04. Next base: position 2,194,696 of record NZ_CP088968.1, read on the forward strand.
GTGCTGGTGGCGTCGCCCGCCTACCTGCGCGAACATGGCCCCCTGCTGGCGCTGGAAGATTTGTCGCAGCGTAATTGCCTGCGCTTTGCGCTGGAAGACGGTTTGCACGACCGCTGGACCTTTTACCGCCTGCCCCAGCGCGAGCAAGTGACGGTATCCGTGAGCGGCAACCGCAGCGCCGACGACGCCGACCTGGTGCGGCGCTGGGCCGTAGCGGGGCTGGGCATCGCCTACAAATCACGGCTCGACGTGGCGGGCGACCTGGCCGCCGGCCGCCTGCAAGCGCTGTTGCCCGGCGTGGCGGGCGAAGCCACGCCCTTGCACCTGGTCTGCACGCACCGGGCGCAGGTGACGCCGCTGGTGCTGCAGCTGCGCGATTTCCTGCGCGACCAATGTGCGGAGCTATTGAGACAGCATGATTGACGGTGGATTGCTCATTTGCGATGTTCTCGCCGCTTAGCCCGATTTCATCGATTTTTTAAAATCACGTCACTCATGTATTGATTCAAATCGCGAAAATCCTTCACTCGCCAGGCATATGGCGCGATCTTGACACCATTCTCTTTCAAGGTCTTTGGAATCAAATCGCCATTCGGACGCAGGATGACCGACGATACAATCACGCCCGGATAATCTTTCAGGCGTTTTTTGAAAGCGGCGGTGGTCAGGTCCGGCGTGGGAGGACTGCTTTTATTCGCCAATGGCCCGGTTCCCTTGATCTCCGCTCCATGGCACACGGCGCATCTCTGTACATACAGCGTTTTCCCGTTGAGATTTTCCGCGAAGGAGGATGGTGTTTGAATCAGCGATAACATTCCGAATGCAGCGATAAACAATATTTTCATCTATTTTCAATATGACTTTTGTATGGATAATGTCTGGTTCGAGAGAAAATACGCAGCTGCCATTGCAATACGCCATTCTCCCGATAATATTTTATCCGAGATTATTCATTCGTAATGGTACGCGCGGCACTCTTGCCGGCGAAAGGTTGGCCGGAAAACTATCGTGCTGGATTACAACTCGTTGCAAATGGCAATCATGCGCAGGTCAACCTGGGCGTACCCTCAGGCATTCTGCATGAAACCGCTTGAAGGACTGCCATGACCCCGCACCGACTGTTGCCGACGACCTTGATTTCCCTGCTCTTGCTGGCCGGCTGCGCCGCAACCGAACCTGCCGTGCAGGCCGGTCATCGCGCGCAAACCAGTTCCGCGCAGGACATCGCCATGCTGGAACGGGTCAGCTGGGGCGTGAACGGGGGCAGCGTGCGCCAAGTGCAGGTGCAAGGCTGGAACGCCTACTTGCAGGCGCAGTTGCATCCAGGAAAAGCGGCCTTGCCGCCGGCCATCGCCGCGCAAATCGACGCCATGACCATCAGTCAGGTGCCGCTCGATCAGTTGGTGTTTTCTATCGAGCAAAAGCGCAAGGAGTCGGCCGGCGTCATGGACGACATGGCGAAGCAGCAGGCGCAAAAGGAGTACCAGCAGGAATTGAACCGCCTGGCGCGCGAAGCGGCCACGCGCTCGCTGTTGCTCGATGTATATTCGCCGAACCAGTTGCAGCAGCAACTGAGCTGGTTTTGGCTCAACCATTTCAGCGTGCACCAGGGCAAGCACAACTTGCGCGCCATGGTCGGCGATTACGAGGCGAACGCCATCGCGCCGCACGCGCTGGGGAAATTTCGCGACTTGCTGGGCGCCACCGTCCACCATCCGGCCATGCTGCGCTACCTGGACAATGAAGCCAACGCCGCCAAGCGCATCAATGAAAACTATGCGCGCGAGCTGATGGAGCTGCACACCCTGGGCGTCAACGGCGGCTACAGCCAGGCGGATGTGCAGGAACTGGCGCGCATCCTGACGGGCGTGGGCGTGAATTTGGGCGCGGACACGCCGAAGGTGAAACCGGCGCTGCAATCGCAATACGTGCGCCGGGGCTTGTTCGAGTTCAATCCGAACCGCCACGATTACGGCGATAAACAATTCCTCGGACAGACGGTGAAGGGCAGGGGATTGGCCGAGCTCGATGAAGCGCTGGACCGCCTCAGCCGCAGTCCGGCCACCGCGCATTTCATCAGCGGCAAGCTGGCCCAGTATTTCGTCGGCGATAATCCGCCCGCGCCGCTGGTGGCGCGCATGGCCGCCACCTTCCAGCAGAGCGATGGCATGATCGCCGACGTGTTGCAAACCATGTTCAGCAGCCCGGAGTTCAAGCAGTCGCTGGGCAAGAAATTCAAGGACCCCATGCATTATGTGGTGTCGGCCGTGCGCCTCAGCTATGACGACAAGCCCATCCTGAACGCGGGCCCCATGCTGAGCTGGCTGTCGCGCATGGGCCAGCCCCTGTACGGACGCCAAACGCCGGACGGCTATCCGCTGGCGGACGCCTCCTGGGCCAGCCCCGGCCAGATGACGACGCGTTTCGATATCGCCCGCACCATCGGCTCGGGCAGCGCCGGCCTGTTCAAGACGGATGGCCCGCAGCCGCAGGAAAAAGTGGCGTTCCCGCAACTGGCCAGCGCCCTGTATTACCAGTCGTTGCAGCCAGCCTTGAGTCCCGCCACGCGCCTGGCCCTGGAGCAGGCCGCCTCGCCGCAGGAGTGGAATACCTTCCTGCTCTCGTCACCCGAAATGATGCACCGCTAAGTTGAAACCGGAGGATTGCCATGAATCGTCGTGACTTGTTAAAAGCCCTGGCCGCCGCGCCCTTGTTGACCCATGCGGGCAGTCTGCTGGCGGCGCCCGCCACGGATGCGAAGCTGCTGTTCGTCTTTTTGCGCGGCGGCTATGATGCGAACAACTTGCTGGTGCCGGTCGGCAGCGATTTTTACTATGCGGCGCGGCCGAATATCGCCATTGCGAAACCCGGTGAGGAAAACGGCGCGCTGGCCTTGAACGCTGACTGGGCCTTGCATCCAGCCTTGCGCGAGACCATCTATCCCATGTTCACGGGCGGCGAGGCGGCCTTCATCCCGTTTGCGGGCACGACGGATTTGACGCGCAGCCATTTTGAAACGCAGGATACGATCGAGCTGGGGCAAGAGATCAACACGCGCCGCGACTTCCGTTCGGGTTTCCTGAACCGCCTCGTGCAGACCTTGAATGGCAGCAAGGCCAATCCGCTCAATCCCGCCATCGCCTTCACGGACCAGCTGCCGCTGATCTTCCAGGGCGGCGTGCAAGTGCCGAACATGGCGTTGCGCTCGGTGGGCAAGTCCGGCATTGATGCGCGTCAAAGCCAGATCATCGCCGCCATGTACCGGGGCACGCCCCTGCAGCAACCCGTCAGCGCGGGCTTTGTCGTGCGCGACGACGTGACGAAGGAGTTGACGGGGGAGATGCAGGCGGCCAACCGCAACGCCATCAGTACCAAGGGCTTTGAGCTGGAGGCGCAGCGCATCGCCCGTTTGATGAAGGATAAATACAACATCGGCTTCGTCGATGTGGGCGGCTGGGATACGCACGTGGGGCAGGGCGGCGCCAGCGGCTACCTGGCGGGACGTTTTGACGAGCTGGGACGGGGGCTGTCAGCGTTTTCGCAGGAAATGGGCAGCGCCTGGCGCCATACCGTGGTGGTGGTGGTTAGCGAATTTGGCCGCACCTTCCGCGAAAACGGTAACCGCGGCACGGACCACGGCCACGGCAGCGTGTTCTGGGTGCTGGGCGGCGGCATCAAGGGCAAGCAGGTGGCGGGCGAGCAAGTGGCGATTGCGCAGGCAAACCTGTTCCAGAACCGCGACATGCCCGTGCTGAATGAATACCGGGCCGTGCTGGGCGGCTTGCTGCGCCGCACGTTCGGCTTGACCTCGGCGCAGCTCGATCACGTGTTTGCCGGCGTGAAACCGGCGGAGCTGGGGCTCGTGTAAATCGGAATGCCACCGTGTTACGCTACGCCTGCGCAACTGGCGCGTAGCGAAAACCGGCGGCTTGTGGCGCCGGGCATGAATGGAGTGGCATGAACGATACCCAGCGCGATATTGTCAGCGCAGGCTTTTCCCTGGCCTTGATCGCCGTGACGGCCTTCGTCATGCAGCGTTTCTTTTTGCCGCTCGTGTGGGCCGGCATCCTGTGCGTGGCTACCTGGCCCTTGTACCTGCGCGTGCGCGCGGCGCTGGGGCAGCGCCCCATCATTGCGGCGGCCGCGCTGACCCTGGCGTTCGCCTGCATCTTCATCATTCCCGTGCTGTTCGGCGTGGCGCAGGCGGCGCGCGAAGTACCCGTGCTGGCCAATTTCATCGTGCATGCGAATGCCGATGGCTTGCCCGTGCCTGACTGGGTGGCGCATATTCCGCTGGCCGGCAGCGCCATCGGCGACTGGTGGCTGGCCACCCTGAGCCAGCCGCACGGCCTGGGCCACTTCTTTGCGGGCAGCGCCGTGGGCGGCTTTCATTCCGCGCGCGACATGCTCAAGGTGCTGGGGGCGGACGTGTTCCATCGCCTGGTCGACTTTGGCCTGGCGTTTTTATGCCTGTTTTTCTTTTACAAGGATGGCGAAGCGCTGACGCGCCAGATCACGGCCGTCGGCAGCCATTTTTTGCGCCCCGAACGGTGGGGCCGGTATGCGCAAAAGATCCCCACGGCCATCCGCGCCACCGTCAACGGCCTGGTACTGGTGGGCCTGGCCGAAGGCGTGCTGATCGGCATCGCCTATGCGATTGCCGGTTTGCCGTCGCCCGCCCTGTGGGCCTTTGCCACGGGCATCCTGGCCATCATCCCGTTCGGCGCGCCGCTCGCTTACCTGTGCGCGGCCGCCTTGCTGGTCTTCCAGGGCAATGTGGGCGCCGCCATCGGCGTGGCCGCGTGGGGCACCATCGTGCTGTTTGTTGCCGACCACTTCGTGCGCCCCGGCATGATCGGCAACGCTACCCGCTTGCCCTTCCTGGCCGTGCTGTTCGGCATCCTGGGCGGCGTGGAAACCCTGGGCCTCGTGGGCCTGTTCATCGGCCCCGTCGTGATGGTGCTGTTTGTTACCTTGTGGTACGAAGCGAATGCGACTGACCGCGTACCGCCGGCCAACATGCCTTCCAGCACAGCTGCCGATGCAGGTGCCGACGCACTTGCCGGTACGGTTGCTGGCACAGCTGCCGAAACACCTGCCAGCCCGGCCGCGCCGGAACGCACACAGTAGTGAGGGGTCGGTCAGCGTGCCGCTGGCCGGTACTGAGGCGTTCCCGGCGTGGCCGGACGGAGCTGACTTGATAACAGGGTGCGAACACCTTGTTTTAAAGTCATTCTTAATGTGCCTTGGATAGAATAAGCAACCAACGGCGCATCAGCAGCACTTCAACATAGCCCGGCTCGATGCCCGTACCGCACTCGATCAAGGGATTGACGGTGTAGTAGCGCTTGCGGAAGTCGCGGCAGACGAGGATTTCGCGCTTGCCCATGCGGACGAGGAAAGAGCTTGGGGCGTATTCCAGGCCGAACCGTGAGCCAAAACCGCTATTCAATGTTGCCATGACAATTCCTTTGAGGGAGATGTGTTGAACGAGTCATCAGAATAGCATAAGTACTGTATGAATACACAGCTACTGTATGAATAAACAGTATTTTTTTACTGGTGTGGTTTTTTTGATCAGCACCAGGAACATGAAAGAGAGATGAGTTTGCAAGAGAAAAATGACATGGGCATGACCACGGGCTGGACCACGAAACTGCGCCGCTTCGTCGAGGCGCGCCTGTCGCCCGAAGGCGAGCTGGGCCTGCATATGACGGTGGGCGTGGCGCTGATGCTGGTGGCCATCGTGGTATTTCACGAAATCGCCGAAGCCGTCATGGGCATGGCCCGGATCACGGTGATCGACTTGCAGGTGGCGCACTGGTTCAACCAGCATGCCGTGCCGTGGATCACCAGCTGCCTGCTGGTCGTCACGCACATGCATGGCGTGGTCGGCGCCATCACCCTGGCTGTCTTGCTGGGCTGGTATCTGCACCGCAAGGGCGCCGATTACTGGCTGTTTACCCTGGTCATCACCATGCCGGGCGTCATGTTTTTGAACCTGCTGCTAAAGTACATTTTTGTGCGCGCGCGGCCCAGCTTTGACGAGCCCATCTTGCAGACGGCCCTGAGCACGTACAGCTTTCCCAGTGGCCATACGGCCACCTCGACAGCCCTGTACGGCTTGCTGGCCGCCTACCTGATTTGCCAGACGGCGCCGGGCGCGTGGGGCAAGCGCATCGCCATCGCGCTGGGTGCTTTCCTGATGGCGTCACTCGTGGGCTTCAGCCGCATTTACCTGGGCGCGCATTACTTGAGCGATGTGCTGGCGGCCATGGCGGAAAGCTATGGCTGGCTGGCCATCTGCATCGCCGGCGTGTCGACCCTGCGCCGCCGCCGGCATATCCGGCAAACCAAATAAGGGGTACGATCCTGAGCAAGATTGCAGTCATCATCAATGCGGGCGCCGGTTGCGGCTATGCGCCCGACTGGGCGCAGCAGCTCGAAGCGGCTTTTGCCGCCGTGGGACTCGACGCCGCCATCACCCTGGCGCAAGGCGGCGCCGACATGATCGCCACGGCCGAGCAAGCCCTGCGCGATGGCGCGCCCATCGTCGTGGCCGGTGGCGGCGACGGCACTATCAATGCCGTCGCATCCGTCGTTGTCGGCAGCGGCACGCCGTTTGGTGTCTTGCCGCTGGGTACCCTGAACCATTTCGCCAAGGATTTGAATATCCCGCTCGACCTCGATGCGGCCATTGCCAATGTAGCGCAGGGCGTGCGGCACCAGGTCGACGTGGGCGAAGTCAATGGCCGCATCTTCCTGAACAATTCCAGCCTGGGCCTGTATCCCGATATCGTGCGCGACCGCGAAAAGCAGCAGCGCCGGCTGGGACGGGGCAAGTGGCTGGCCTTCAGCTGGGCGCTGGTGGCCGCGCTGCGCCGCTACCCATTCCTCAGCGTGCAATTGAAGCTCAACGACGCCGTGCATGCGCGGCGCACGCCTTTCGTCTTCATCGGCAATAATGAATACCTGATGGAAGGCTTGAATATCGGCGAGCGCGAGCGGCTCGACGGCGGCCAGCTGAGCTTGTACGTGGCGCAGCGTCCGGGCCGCCTGGGTTTGCTGAAGCTGGCTCTGCATGCGCTGTTTGGCAAGTTGTCGCAGGCCAAGGATTTCGACGTGTTGACGGCCACCGACCTGGAGATTGCCACGCAACACCGCCGCCTGCGCGTGGCCACCGATGGCGAAGTGACCGTCATGAATACGCCGCTGCATTACCGCATCCGCAAGGCCGCGCTCGATGTGATCGTGCCGGCGCCCGTACCCGCAGCCAGCTAGGAGAACGCCATGCGTACCATCGTGCATTTGTCCGACTTGCATTTTGGCAGGGTCGATGCTGACCTGCTGGCGCCTTTGCGCGCGCTCGTCGAGCGCCTGGAACCGGACGTGGTGGTGGTCTCGGGCGACCTCACGCAGCGCGCCCGCAGCGCCCAGTTCCAGGAAGCACGGCATTTTCTCGACAGTTTGCCGGGGCCGCAGATCGTCGTGCCGGGCAACCATGACGTGCCACTCTACAACGTCGTTTCCCGCTTCCTGACGCCGCTGGTGAAGTACCGGCGCCATGTAACGGACGATTTGTCGCCCGAATATGTGGATGAGGAAATCGCCGTGCTGGGCATCAATACGGCCCGCTCCATGACGTTCAAGGATGGCCGCATCAGCCACGAGCAGATCGATTTCCTGCGTGAACGCCTGGGCAGTTTGCCGCCCGGTTTGACGCGCATCATCGTCACGCACCATCCATTTGACTTGCCCGAGCACTTCGACGAGGATGACCTGGTCGACCGCGCCCCGCAGGCGCTGCAAATGTTTTCTGAATGCGGCGTGGATCTGCTGCTGGCCGGGCACTTGCACGCCAGCGTGGCGGGCAACACGGCCGAGCGCTACAAGATCGCCGGCTACGCTGCCCTGATGGTGCAGGCGGGCACGGCCACGTCCACGCGGGGCCGGGGCGAGTCGAACTCCTTTAACGTGCTGCGCGTGGAAAATAGTTGTATTCGCGTCGAGCGCTACAGCTGGAATGAAGACAGCGCCGACTTTGAAAAGGTCAGCACGGAAGCGTTCGAGCGCCAGGGCGGGGTGTGGGCCAGCTTGCGGCCGCTGTAGGTCGGATTGGCGGGGCAAGGCCCCGCGTAATCCGACGCTATTGTTGGCTTTGGTAATAGCTGTGGTGATGTCGGATTACGCTGCGCTAATCCGACCTACACCGACCTGCACCTGTCGTCGAGTGGCCGTCAAAATGGCCAGGGCTAGGCGCGTTGCCGAAGACAGTACGAATAGTACGGCGAGGCAATGCAACAACGCCCTGGACTTTTTGATGGCTACTCCGCTACAGCCAGTAGTTCATGAAACGGGCCGCCCACTCCTTCATGCGGTCGGCAATCGGCCGCGTTTCCCATTTCGCCCTGGTGATCTCTTCCGAGTCGCGCAAGTCTTCCTGGAAGGCGTTTTCCATCTCCCTGCCGAAGCTGTCGCCCAGCACGATCACGTTCAGTTCGCTGTTATGCAGGAAGCTGCGCATGTCGATGTTGGTCGAGCCCACTGTCGACCAGGCGCCGTCGATGACGGCCGTCTTGGCGTGCAGCACGGCCAGTTTCAAGTGGAAGATGCGGATGCCGCCGGCCAGCAGCTGGTCGTACAGCGCGTGTCCCGCATGGAATACGAGGCCGCTGTCGGACACGCCCGGTAGCACGACGGTGACATCCACGCCCCGTTTCGCGGCCGCGATCAGGGCGTCGACCGTCTGCTGGTCGGGCACGAAATAGGCGGACGTGATGTGGATGGATTTCTTGGCTTCCTGGATGGCCAGGATATACGCCTTGTAGATCTCGAAGCCGCCCTCCGGCTCGCTGGCCACCACGCGCACCAGCTTGTCGCCCACTTCCGACAAGGTCGGGAAATAATTGGCGTCCGGCAAGTCGGCCTGGTCTTGCTGGGCCCAGGTGCGGATGAACAGCCACTGGAAGGCGGCCACGGCCGGGCCTTCCACTTTCACGTGGGTATCGCGCCAGCCCACGTCCTTCTTGTCGGTGGGTTTCGATTTCGAGCGGAACAGCGAGCTTTTCGCATAGGTATCGCTGATATTGATGCCGCCCGTAAATGCCATCTTGCCGTCGACGATCAGCACCTTGCGGTGGTCGCGGTTATTGATCTTCCAGTCGTCGCCCTTGAGCTTGGCGGGATTGACGGGGTTGAAGGCCACCAGGTGCACGCCGGCCGCGCGCATGCGGTCAAAGAACGCTTGCGGCACGCCGAGGGTGCCCACGCTGTCGTAGATGACATTGACCGTCACGCCCGATTGCTGCTTTTCGATCAGCATGTCGGCAAATTTGAGGCCCAGCGGATCCTGGTCGAAGATATACGTTTCCAGGTTGATGCTGTTTTTCGCTTCGCTGATGGCCTGGAACATGGCGGCCATCGTTTGCGGGCCGTCAAACAGCAGGGTCACCTTGTTGCCCTTGATCAAAGGCACGCCCGTGGCCGCCTCTTCCAGCGCCGCCTGGGTTTTCAAGTCCATGCCGGACTTGGCCCAGCGCTTGTTGAGCAGGGCTGCGCGGCTGTTGACGTTCAGCACGGCACCCTTGCCCGTGATCACCTTGGGCTTGGCCACCGGCTCCAGGGTGGTGTTGAGGTTCTTGACATTGGGCAGCGAGGCGCATGCAGCCAGGGTCCAGCACAGCAGTAGGGCGGTGAGGCAGGGTTGCATGCGCCGAGCGGTCATTTTTGAGCCTTGGTTGTGGGTGACAGGTTTGCCGACTCATCGGCCAGTGCCAAAGGTGGCGGGTTTTTTGAACCGAAGAAGAAGACGATGGGCGACCGGAGGAAGCGCTTGCCCAGAATCTTCAATAACTGCATGCCGTGCTTGAAGCGCACCTGGCGCGAACGCAGAGCCACCCACAGGGCCAGGCCGAAGCTGACCAGCAGGTTGGCCGTGCCGATGGCGAAGATGCCCGACAGCGACTTGACGGCCAGTTGCCAGCTCATGTTGTGGTCCAGACCCACCAGGGCCGTGGCGAAGTTGGCGGCCGAGAAGGTGATGTGGCGGATATCGATGGGCAAGCCGATCAAAAAGCCCAGGGTGCCGATGGAGCCGAGCAGGATACCGAAATAGAAGTTACCCATCAGCCCGCCCAGGTTGTTTTCCAGGTACATGCCCAGCCGTTGCAGGCGTTCCTGGCCAATCACGCTGCCCAGGCCGCGCAATTGCGCGATGCGCTGCGCCCAGCGCGTGTACAGGGCCTGGTTGTCATAGTAGCCGGAAATCAGGCCGGCCACGAACAGGCATACGCCGGCGATCATGGCGTAGAAGATGGCGGGGCTGCCGATGGGGTCGATATCGTGCAGCAAATGCATGGCCTTCTCGGGCGTCACCAGATTGTGTCCCGTAATCGCCTTGTAGCCGAGCGCGATCAGCCAGGCCGTGGGAATGGCGGTCGCCAGGTTGCCCAGCACGGCCATGTTTTGCGTGCGGAAGACCTTGTTGATCAGTTCCGCCATGCTGTCGAGGTCGATATTCCTGCCATCCTTGCTGTGCAGGCCGGCGGCGATGCGCGACGCCGTCATGGCCGGCTGCTTGGTGGCCACCGTGAAATGCAGCAAGTGGATGAACATGAAGCCGATCGAGTAATTCATGCTGAACATGAACGCTTCGACCAGCGGCGCCGAGCGCAGGTAGGACATCAATATCTTGAACAGGGCCATGAAGCCGATGATCACGCCCGCGCCCGCGGACGAGAGGAACATGGCGCCCATTTCGCGGCGGTTTTCCGCGATGTAATGCTCGCCCGTGCGGCTGGCGTTTTCCGTCACATTGCGCGCCAGCAAGTTGATATTGTCGGAAAACAGGTCGCTGACCTTGTACTTGTGGTTGTGCGCGCGTATCAGTTCCAGCGCCAATCCGACGGCGCCCGCGCGGCGGCGGCTGACGGGCTGCGGGTACAGCAAGTCTTGCGTGGCATCGACCGTGATGGCGGCGATGTCCACGTTGTTGGAGGCAGGCAGCTCGCCGCTCGTGTCGACGAGGAACAGCAGCTTGCGCAAGCGCTCGATGCTTTGCGCCAAGGCCACCAATAAATACGTGAGGGGAATGCTGGTGCCCTGGTACAGCGCCTTCTTGCGGATCTTGGCGATGACGGCGTCGCACTGGTCCAGCATCACCAGCAAATGGCGCGCGTCTTCGATGTGCTCGAGATCGCCGTGCAGCAGATTCGTGTAGGCGTCCAGGTAGGCGTTCACTTCCGTGTTCTGCACCATGAATGGCGACTGGAACACTTCGATTTCGCTGTGGAAACGTGTCAGTTCCGGCTCCAGGCCCATGGCGCAGACCCGGTAGGACAGGGTGCGGATGGCGTCGAGCATGCCCGGCAGCATGATATTGCCATCGCCGACGGCCAGTTCGATCTCGTCGCTGGTCAGTACGTCGAACAGTTCCAGCCAGTCCGTGGCGGGCACATTGCTGATCCACAAATAATCGGTCTTCAGGTACAGCACCTGGTCGAGCGCGTCGTTCAGGTACTCGTCGCCGAGGGCGGGCGGCAGCATGCGGTAGGCGATGCGGCGTTTCAATTCCGTGAAGAAACCGCTGTTCGACAGCACGCCGATGTCGGTGTACAGGCTGGCGTGGCGGCGCGCGGCCAGCACGCGCAGCACGTATTCGTGCAGGGCGCGTGCTTGCGCGGGGTTACCTTTGAGAAGCTGGCGCAGGGTGCGCACGTTGGCAATCGCGGTAGCGCTGTCGTGGGAGCGCTTGGGACGCAGTGAGTTGAATAATTCCACCAGCAAGTCGATATTGCTGGAGTTGGGGTCAATGCGTTCGAGGATAGCTAGCATGCAGAAAAAACGGGCGAGCCGCTGTCGGTAAAACCAGTAGTGTACCGCCTGCGTCAAATCGCGCAACGTTCGCCACCGAACATTGCTTTACGGCAGGGCCTGCATTTAACGCCATTTTGCCGCAAATTAGCTGAATCATGGTCAATATTGCGTGTTGTCAGTGTGCGACTCTTTTCCTGGGCTAAGCTGAAGTTTCTGTTGTACAACGCACGGACGCTGGACAAAAAGCGGGGATAAGGTAACACTGAGATCAGACACACAGCGCATGTCCTGATCAATACCGGGAAGTTTCAATTCACGTTACCGAGATATTTATCATGAAGACCTCGTATTTTGCGCTTGCTGTGATAGGGATGGGGCCTTTCGCGCTGGGCGCGACGGCCCAGGCTGCCGATGGCGCAGGCAGTGCCGCATCCAGTAACGTTGCCGTGTACGGCGTGCTCGACGCGGGCATCGTGGCCGAGCGGGGCTGTGCCGCCAATTGCGCCGGCGCCAAGGTGTCCGGCGGTGTCGCGTCCGGTTCGCGTCTGAGCGTGCAGGGCCGCGAGGCGCTGGGTAATGATGTCACGGCCGTGTTTACCCTGGAAGCGGGCATCCAGAACGACACGGGCCAGTCGGACGAGGGCCGTTTGTTCGGCCGCCAGGCCTACGTGGGCCTCGACAGCCGCCTGGGCGCGCTGACCCTGGGGCGCCAGTACAACCTGCAATACCTGACCCTGACCGATGTGGCCGACCCGTTCAAGGGCGGCATGGCCGGCAGCGCCAGCAACTTGGCCGGCTACAGCGTGAAACGCTACGACAATACCGTCAAATACGTGACGCCCGCCTTGCGCGGCGTGACTGCCAGCGCCATCTACAGCTTTGGCGAGTCGCCGTACAGCAACGCCAACAACCGCGCGTATGGCGCCACCCTCGGCTATTCGGCCGGCGCCGTGAATGTCAGCGTGTCGCACCAGCGCAAGAATAACCTCATCCTCGCTTCCGGCACCTTGCCCGCCATCGACATGTCTGCCCGCAACACCCTGATCGCGGCGAATATCGACCTGAAAGTGGCCACCGCTTTTGCCGCCGTGGGCATCAACAAGGGCTATGGCAGCTCGCCATGGGACCCGAACAATGCCTACAGCGCGCTGGCCCTGTCGATGTCGTCCTCGGACAGCCGCGACACCTTGCTGGGCGTATCGGTGCCCGTGGGCGGTTTCAAACTGCTGGCGTCCTGGGTGCGCAAGGATGACCGCGACCTGGCCAACCGCGACGCCAGCCAGATGGCCGTCGGCCTCACGTACTCGCTGTCAAAGCGCAGCGATTTCTATGCGTCCTACGCGAAGATCCACAACAAGAACGGCGCCCGCTACACGGTGGGCAATGCCAGCGATTCGGGGCGTGGCGATGCGGCGTTTAATCTCGGCTTCCGTCACGGTTTCTGAGCCGCGGTCGCCGATGGGGCAGGGCAGCTTGCGCCCAGCCATTTGCCGTTGCTCGTCACATTCACCTGTTCCGGCGTGCCGCGCGCGCTGGTGGTCACCGCCAGTTGCATGCTGAACGCCTGGTCGCCCGTAAACAGTACCTTGCCTTCGCCGCTCGATTTCGGATTGGCGCAAGTGAACGAGACATTCATGCCGCCCGCGACATCCGTGTTTTTCGATTTGCAGTCACCGGGCTGGCCCGTGGGAATCTGCTTGCGCGCCGCCATGTCCGGCGTCACGCATGCCGTCACGCGCACGGCGCCATCGGCGCCCACGGTGGGCATGGCCATGCCGCGGCTGGCCGCCATGCTTTCCAGCTGCTTGCGTTGATCGGGAGGAAGGTTGCCCAGTTGCTGCAGCACCATGGACATGGCGTTGTCGGTGGCGGCGTCCGGCGACGCCATCTTGCTGTCGACTTGCCACAGGCCCGGCTTGATGGTGGCGGACTGCGAGGCGGCCATGGCATTGGCGTGGGCGCCGAGGGCGGCGCAAGCCAGCAGGGTCAGGCGTAGCAGGGATTTTTTCATCGTGGGGTCTCCGGTATGGGCAGACCCCAGCATACGGCATGGCAAGCGGGGCACGCTTGCCATTGTGTTACAAACTGTGATCGGGCTCGATGCGGCGCACGTCCACGCAGGCGATGCGGCGCTCGTCGGCCTCGATGATTTCATAGCGCAAGTCATCGAGCTCCAGTACTTCGCCCACGGCCGGCATGTTTTCGAAATGCGCCAGCAGGAAGCCGGCCAGCGAGTTGTATTCGCCGTCTTCGCTGACCAGGGTTTCCGTTTCGAACACTTGCTCCAGATAATGCAGGTCCGTCGCGCCGTCGATGCGCCAGTGGCCGGGGCCCAGCACTTCCACGTCGGGCTGCTCGTCCTCGTCGGGGAATTCGCCGGCGATGGCTTCCAGGATGTCGATCGGCGTCAGCACGCCCTGCACGGTGCCGAACTCGTCGACCACCAGCACCAGCTGGCCGCGCGAGCGCTTTAACGTTTCCATGGCTTTCAGCACGCCGGCCGCTTCCGGCACGACGACGGCTTCGCGCATGCTGTCCGGGTCGATCTTGCCGCGCGAGACCAGATCCTCGATGAGGTCCTTGCTGCGCGCGATGCCGACCACATTGTCGAGGTCATCATTGCAGACAGGAATCATGCTGTGCGGCGTGTCGCGCAGCAGTTGCAGCATCTTTTCGCTGCTGTCGTTCAGGTTGACCCACGACACGTCGCCGCGCGGCGTCATGACGGAGCGGATCGAGCGTTCGGCCAGGGTCAGCACGCCGCTGACCATGTTGCGCTCTTCCACGCCGAAGGCGGAGACATCGGGCATTTCCTTGACTTCGTGCTCTTCCACGGCTTCGCGGCCCTTGCGTCCGCCCAGCAGGCTCAGCACGGCTTGCGCCGTACGGTCGCGCAGGGGGGCGTTCGACTGCAGCTTGAGGAAGTTGCGGCGCGCCAATTGATTGAAGAATTCGATGACGATCGAGAAACCGATAGCGGCGTACAGATATCCTTTCGGAATGTGGAAGCCCAGGCCTTCGGCCACCAGGGAGAGGCCGATCATCAGCAGGAAGCTCAGGCACAGCACCACGACGGTGGGGTGGGCGTTGACGAAGCGCGTCAGCACCTTCGACGCGAGCATCATGACGACGATGGAAATGACGACGGCGGCCATCATCACATACAGGTTTTCCACCATGCCGACGGCCGTGATGACGGCGTCGAGCGAAAAGACGGCGTCGAGCACGACGATCTGCGCCACCACCAGGCCGAAGCCGGCATAGACCTTCGGGCCCGTCTGGGCGTGCGTGATGCCTTCCAGGCGCTCGTGCAGCTCGCTGGTTGCCTTGAACAGCAGGAACAGGCCGCCGAAGAGCAGGATCAGGTCGCGCCCCGAAAACGAGAATGTCCATATGGAAAACAATGGCGTGGTCAGGGTGACCAGCCAGGAAATCAGGGAAAGCAGGCCCAGGCGCATGACGAGGGCCAGGGTCAGGCCCAGCACTCTAGCCTTGTCGCGCTGGTGCGGCGGCAGTTTCTCGGCCAGGATGGCGATGAAAATCAGGTTGTCGATACCCAGTACGATTTCCAGTACGACCAGCGTCAGCAGGCCGACCCAGATTGTCGGGTCAAATAACCATTCCATGTGTGTAACCTTGTAAAGTCGATCAGTGTAAAGCGTGCCTGGCGGCTAAAGCCCCGGGCGCGTGGGTGCTGCATGCATGTCTTCAGGGGCGGACGCACGGTGGCCGGGTGGCCAGCCGCACGTCCGCTTCGGCAAGTGCGCCCGGTCCCGCTTGCCAAATGATGGCGTAAAACGGCACGGCCTGGCGCGAGCTCGGGTACAGCGTGATGGGGTCGTTGTCGCATTCTTCGCTACTGCAGCTATCGCAGCTGTCGCCAGGCAGGCCCGCATGGAGGCTGGCATCGGCACAATCGATGCTGAAGGCGGGCGTGGCGCTAGCGCCGGCCGCGATTGCATGCTGGAATGGGGAAGGGCTGGCGTAAGCCATGCTGGCAAACGCCTGGGGTAACGCGATGAAAACAAAAAGGCAGAGCAGGACGAGAGCTCGTCTCATATACAGGCAGATAGTTCTGGAACGGTCGAGTATAACACGCCTGTATGGCAGCCTGATGACAGAGGCTTGCAATAGTGATACGTATGCCGTAAATTATGAAATAGCAATAATTTCACGTGGCGGCGAAGACGCAGCGCGGGCCCCGTGACTATTCTTGCGTTCGTATCACATTGCGCCTGCGCCGTTTGCTTGCGCACGTCTATAACGTAGTGTTACCAGGACTCTGCCTTGAAACCCATTACCGCCCTCCTGCTTGCCGCCGGCATCCTCTCGCCATCGTTCATCCTTGCCGCCACCCCCGTGGAAGCGGCGCCGACCCAGAAAGCCGGCAAGGCTGCGCCCAGCCGTGCCGCCGCCGTCAAAGTCACGTCCGTCGAAGGCATCACCGAATACCGCCTGGCCAATGGCTTGCGCGTGCTGCTGTTCCCGGACGCCAGCAAGCCGACCCTGACCACCAACATCGTCTACCTGGTCGGTTCGCGCCATGAAAACTATGGCGAAACGGGCATGGCCCACTTGCTCGAGCATTTGCTGTTCAAGCCCAGCGCCAACTTCGGCATCAAGAAGGGCAGCAAGACCCCCGTCGAGATACTGAACTCGACGGGCGCTGATTTCAACGGCACCACCTGGTACGACCGCACCAATTACTACGCGACCTTCCCCGCCAACGACGATAACCTGCGCCAGATGCTGGCCATGGAAGCGGACCGCATGGTCAACGCGGCCATCGACCAGAACGACCTGTGGAACCCGAAGACGCAGAAGGGCGAAATGACCGTCGTGCGCAACGAGTTCGAGATGGGCGAGAGCGACCCGATCGGCGTGACCAGCGAGCGCATCCAGGCCATCGCCTACGACTGGCACAACTATGGCAAGTCGACCATCGGCGCCCGTTCCGACATCGAGCAGGTGAACATTCCCCGTCTGCGCGCGTTTTACCACAAATATTATCAGCCTGATAATGCCGTGCTGATGGTGGCGGGCCGCTTCGACGAAGCCAAGGTCTTGAAACAGATCAATGAACTGTTCGGCAAGATCCCGAAACCGACGCGCGTGATCGAACCGACCTACACGGCCGAGCCCGTGCAGGATGGCGAGCGCGCCGTGACGGTGCGCCGCAGCGGCGGCACGCAGTTCGTCGGCGCCGGCTACCACGTGGCGCCGTCCGGCAACCCGGACGCCGTCGCCATCGAGGTGCTCGGTCACGTGCTGACGGACGCGCCTGCCGGCCGCCTGCACAAGGCGCTGGTGGAAACCAAGCTGGCCAGCAAGATCGAATACAACTCCGTGAGCAACCTGGAGCCGGGCTACAACCTGTTCGGCGCGCTGGTGCCGCTCGATGGCAACCTTGATGCGGCGCAGACGGCCATGCTGAAAGTGCTGGAAGACTTGAAATCGCAGCCCATCACGGATGCGGAAGTGGCGCGCGTGAAACAGCAGCTGAACAAGCAGGTGGAACTGATCACCTCAAACACGGCGCGCATGACGATCGCCCTGACGGAGTCCCTGGCGGCCGGCGACTGGCGTCTGTTCTTCCTGCAGCGCGACCAGCTCGACAAGCTGACGACGGCGCAGGTGCAGGCGGCGGCCGAGAAATACCTGAAGAGCTCGAACCGCACCCTGGGCCGCTTCATTCCGACCGATGCGCCGGACCGCACCGTCGTGCCGGCCTATGCCGATGTGGCGCCGCAACTGGCCGGCTACACGGGCCGCGCCGTGGTGGCGCAGGGCGAAGCGTTCGACCCGAGCCCCGACAATATCGAAGCGCGCACCCAGCGTTTCACCTTGCCGAATGGCTTGAAGGGCGCCTTGCTGTCGAAGAAAACCAAGGGCAGCACGGTCAGCGTCGTGTTGAAATTGCAGATCGGCAGCGAAGAAAACTTGCGCGGCAAGGCGCAAGTGGGCGTCTACACGGCCAATCTGCTGTCGCGCGGCACGGATAAACTGTCGCGCCAGGAAGTGAAGGACAAGTTCGACCAGCTGGGCATGCAGGTCGCCATCACGGGCGGCGCCGAGGGCGTCACCGCCATGCTAAATGGCAAGCGCGAGAACTTGCCGGCCGCCATGGACCTGCTGGCGCAAGTGCTGCAAAAGCCGGCCTTGAACGAGACGGAATTCCTGGAATTGCAGCGCGAGCGCGTCGGCCGCGCGGAGCAGGAGTTGCCTGAGCCGCAGCCGCTGGCCGTGAACGCCTTCCGCCGCCTGCTCGACGCCACGCCGGAAGGCCATGTGCGCCACGTGGCCACCTTGCCGGCCGAACTGGTGCAATGGAAAGCCATCAAGGTGGCCGATGTGAAAGCTTTCCATGGCGCCTACTATGGCGCGGCGAACGCGACTTTCGCTGCCGTGGGCGACTTCGACCCGGCCGCGCTGAAGGCGCAAGTGGCCAGCCTGTACGGCAGCTGGAAGGCGCAGCAGCCGTATGCGCGCATACTTGATGCCGTCAAGCCTGTCAGCGGCGAAAAAGTCACCCTGGAAACGCCGGACAAGGCGAACAGCGTGCTGTTTGCCATCCAGCCGATTCCCCTCAAGGATGACGCCGCCAACTATCCCGCCTTGCTGATCGCCAATCACATGCTCGGTGGCGGCGCCTTGCGCAGCCGTTTGGCCGACCGCATCCGCCAGAAGGAAGGCCTGTCGTACGGCGTCGGCTCGCAAGTGAGCATCCCGTCGCGCGAACCGGCCGGCTACTGGATGGCGTATGCCATCAGCGCGCCGCAAAACACGGTCAAGGTGGAAGCGGCCCTGCGCGAGGAAATCGCCAAGGCGCTGGCCGACGGCTTCACGCAAGAGGAATTGGCCGAAGCGAAGAAAGGCTGGCTGCAATCGCAGGAAGTGGGCCGCACGCAGGACAGCGGCCTGGCGCGCGAACTGGCCGGCTACCTTGCCGAAGAGCGTACCATGGCTTACGACAAGGACCTGGAAGCGAAAGTGGCCGCCTTGACCCTGGCGCAAGTGAACCAGGGCCTGCGCGAGTACCTGAAGCCATCGGCCGTCTCGGTGGTGGTGGCCGGCGACTTTGCCAAGGTGGCGAAAGAGGGGGAAAGCGGCGCCAAGGCAACGACGTCGAAGTAAGCTGTTTTAAATAAAAAAGCCCGCTGGCAAGTTATTTGCCAGCGGGCTTTTTTTATGGCGATTTCCCGGCCTTAGCGGGGAGCGAGCTCTGCTACGTAGATTTCCACGCGGCGGTTGCGTGCGCGTCCCGATGCATCCGCATTCGAGGCGATCGGCTCGCGGGCGCCGCGGCCTTCCGTGACGACGCGGGTTGGCGAGACGCCGCGCATGGACAGGTAGTCGCGCGTGTGGGCCGCGCGTTCCACCGACAGCGGTTCGTTGATGGAAGCGCTGCCCGTGCTGTCCGTATGGCCGATGATGCTGACCGTGGTGTTCGGGTTTTCGTTCAGGGTGGCGGCAAAGCGGTCGAGGATGGGGCGGAAATTGCCCTTGATGTCGGCGCGGTTGGTGTCGAAGGAAATATCGCTGGGGATTTCCATTTTCAGGCGGTTATCGGCCGTCTGCGTTACTTGCACACCAGTACCCTGTGTCGCTTGTTCCATCGCGCGCTTCTGGTTTTCCATGCGGTTCGACCAGATATTGCCGATCACGGCGCCCGCCGCCGCGCCGATCAGGGCGCCGCCGGCCGTGCGGCCGCTGCTGCCGCCACCGGTGGTGCCGCCGATTAAGGCGCCCAGGCCCGCGCCGACGCCGGCGCCCGTGGCCGTGCCACGTTGCGTGGCGGACATGTCCGCGCAGCCGCTGGCGGCCAATGCGATCACCAGCATGCCGATCAGGGATTTGGCGCCAGGGCCTTTTTTGAATGCTTCTTTCATGGATTTTCTCCTTGTTTTGTTATTGGGACATACCCAGGAATTACCTGCACACGTTACTGCAAAATGGCGCGGCGTGCCAGTGTGCGCGCACTACAGGCAAAAGGGCGGCGCCCGTTCGCACGCGCGCCGCCCCGTCTGGCCAGTAAATTGGCCTCTATAAACCGCGTCCGCTGATCAGGCGCAGCAGCACCATGATCACGGCGACCACCAGCAGTATGTGGATGAAGCCGCCAATGGTATAGGAAGTTACCAGGCCCAGCAGCCAAAGAATGATGAGTACGACGGCGATTGTATACAGCATGATGTGTCCTCCGAGAGTAATGTGTGGATGACGGCGACGGCCTTGGCCTTGCAGGCGCTGGCGCGTGGCGCCGTCATCGGTTCTTGTCATTGCGCGGCGACTGGGTCGCTGAACGCTGATGCCATGACTAAGTGTCTACTTTGTTTCCCTTGCGTTCTGTACGCTGTCGTACACAAGACTTAACTATCGTGAGCGGTCGGCGTGTTCATCGGCCATGCCCGGCACCCATGCCAGCATGCCGGCCATGCCGACGGCGCCGGCCAGGCAGCTGACCATGCCGCCCGTCAGCAGCAGCATGACGCCGAACACGGGGCCGCCCGCTTCGGGCGCCAGATCCAGCGCGCAAAAGCCCAGCGCGGTGGCCAGCAAGCCGCCGCCAATAAAGCCCAGCCAGATCCTGTTGCTGCCTGCCTTGTCGTCTTGCATGGCTACTCCTTGATGACGTTTCGTTGAACTTTCCTGAATGCATCATCTCGCGGGACGGCAAGCTCATCTGTACGCCAACGAACATTGCTAAAAAGAAAACGCCCGGACAAGCCGGGCGTGTGTTGAATTTGCAACTTATTGCAGCGGCGGCAGCGCTGCGGTCCATGCCTTAGCCAATGGCGCGCAAGCCGCCGTTGACGACGCGCACGCGGTCGCCCTGGCGCCAGTTTGGCGCGGCGCTCTGGTGCACGGTGCGCGTCTTGCCGTTATCTAGGCGCACGACGATGTTGTAGCTGCGCGTGGCGCGCACGCTGCCTTCGATCTGGTTGCCGGCCACGGCGCCGCCGACGGCGCCCAGCACGGTGGCCAGTTGCTTGCCGTGGCCGCCGCCCACCTGGTTGCCCAGCAAGCCGCCGACGACGGCGCCGCCAGCCGCGCCCACGCCGCTGCCTTCGGCGCGCGTATTGACTTCATGGATGGCTTCGATCACGCCGCAATTGGCGCACACCTGCGGCGCCGGGGCTGCCGCGGCGTATTGTTGCTGCGGTTGCTGCGGTTGCGGCTGGCGCACTGGTTGCTGCTGCTGCTGTGGCGGCAGGGCGGCCAGCGGCTGCGCGCTGGCCGGTTGCAAGTTTGCTGGCGGCTGGTTTGCCTGCAGGTTGGCCATTTGTTCGGCCGAGGTGCTGGCCGCCAGTGGCTGGCTATCGCCCTGGGACGAAGGCAGCCAGCCCATCAGGGCAGCCGTGCCGACGCCGCAAAACAGCAGGACGGCGACGGCGGCGGCAAGCACCAGCGGATGGAGGGATTTGGTGGTGGTAGTCATGGAAGGCTCCTTGGTTATTTTAAATAAAGGGTGCTGCGTGTTCTGTTTGTTGATGCTTGTTCTGTGCGTGTAGTGCCAGTGTGCTGTGCCGCTTGCTCCGCTTCCGTGCGTCACCGTACATACAGGGCCGGTACTGCACCGTAGGCTAAGTAAAAATTATGTCGAGTTGTAACGACACCAAGGAAAAGCAATGCCACCAACGACTGCCAGCATGACCCTGTCCCGCGATGCAGGCCGATCCGGCCTGGGTTCGCCCGTGGGCGCGCTTGACGCCGGCAACCGCCTGCTGGCCAGCCTGCCCGATCACGACTTGCGGCACCTGACGGCGCTGTTCGATACCGTCACGGTCGAGGTGGGCGAGGTGCTGTACGAACCAGGCCAGCCTATCGGCCACATCTATTTTCCTGGCGATTGCCTGATCTCGCTGCTGGCCGTGGCGGAAGGCCGGATGACCTTGGAAGTGGGCTCCGTCGGCCGCGAAGGTGTCCTGGGCGCGTCCGTCGCGCTCGGTCATGACGTGGCGCAAGTGCGTGCCGTGGTGCAGCGTTCCGGTACGGCCAGCCGCATCGGGCGGGCCGAGTTCTGCGCCGAGTTCGCCCAGCTCGAGTCCCTGCAGCGTTTGCTGTACCGCTACACGGACACCCTGCTGGCGCAAGCCATCCAGATTGCCGTGTGCAGCCGCTTCCACGTGCTCGAGGCGCGCCTGGCCCGTTCGCTGCTGATCACGCGCGACCGCCTGCAGTCGGAAAAATTTCACCTCACGCATGAATTTCTTGCCCACACCCTGGGCGTGCGGCGGGTCGGCGTGACCAAGGCGGCCAGCGCGCTGCAACAGCAAAAACTCATCACCTACAGCCGCGGCAATATCGAGATCCTCGATTCGGCGGGGCTGGAAGCCGTGTCCTGCCGCTGCTACGAGCTGGTCAAGGATAGCGGCGCCATCGGCATGGCCAACGTCTTCGTCTGATTCTTCCTGCTGGCGTTCAACCTTCTGCCGCAGACGCAAAAAAGCGGGGCGGGCGCCTGGGCACCCACCCCGCTTTCTCGATCAATAATTACTTCGGCTTGACCTGGTTGCCGATCACGCCGCCGACTGCGGCGCCGCCGACTGCGCCGATGGCGCTGCCGCCCGTCAGCACGGAGCCGGCAACTGCGCCGACGCCAGCGCCGATGGCGGTGTTTTTATCCTGGCCGGACATGTTGGCGCAAGCGGTCAAGCTCAACAGCAAGGCGGCAACGGAAGTGGTAGCGGCGATTTTTTTAATGATTTGCATGATAGTTCTCCTATGAATTCGGACCTCGTGGCGCCGGCATGGTATGGGCCGGTGAGACTTCGTATCGCCACGTCTTGGGTGTTTCAGGCACGATTACAGAATAGGATTGTGGCAAGGCAGGGTCTGTTCGGCAACGCACATAGGGGTGTAACAATTGTAATCGTGCACGGCTACGTGTGACTTACCGGTTTTTGCGCGGTGCCTTGCCAGGTTTCGGCGCCACCGGTTTTACGCGCGCCTGGGCCAGCAGTGCCGCGCATTCGCTATCTTCGACGGGGCCGGTATTGACCAGCGGCAGCAGCGCCGCCACGGGCGCCACCACGGCCAGCGCCAGGGCGCCACCGGCGCGCAGGGCCAGCACGCCCTTGTCGACGCTCACGTCGGGCTTGCTGAAGGTGCCGTGTACATACAGGGGCGAGCGCAGCGAAAAGATGCGCAAGCCCTTGCTGTCCGGCCGCAGGGTCAGGTCCAGCCGTTCATCGGCCAGGTTCACCGTGCCGTCGATATTCAGGACGGCGTCATCCGTGTCCACGATGAACTGGCGCGTGCGCATCAGTCCCTTGGTGACGGCGAAATCGGCGGCCATGCAGTTCAGCTTGACCTGTTTGTCGCCCGCCAGTTTGGCCAGCACGACACTGCCGATATTCAAGCCCATTTCTTCCAGCAGCAGCTTGCTGATGCTGCCACGGTTGATCAGCGCGCGCACTTCGCCGTTAGAGCTGCCCAGCAGGGTGGCGACGGAATTGCCCGTCGCCGACAGCGACGCATCGCCATTGATTTCGCCCACGCTAGCCTGCAGGGCCGGCAGGCGGGGAAACAGCTGCTGGATGTGCAGATGGCGGGCGCTGGCCTTGAGCTCGGCCGCGATGCCATTGGCGATGACCTTGCCGCTGCCGTCGAGCTTGATTTGCGACGTCAGGGTGCCGCCCGCCACGTTGAAGTTGAGCGGCGTCAAGGACAGCACGCCGTCCGTCAGCACCACATGCGTGTCGAGCTTGCTGATCGGCAGTTCGGCATCGCGTGTGATCTTGTCGGCCGTGTAGCGCACGTCGGCGTCCAGGCTGGTCCAGCGCTCCGTCTTGAAGGTTTCCACCGGCAAGACCCGGCCGGCCGGCTGCGTCGATGGCACGCCCCGTTCCTTCTTGCTGGCGCTGGAATCGGCGCCCACCAGCGGACCCAAATCGGAAAATTGCAGCAGGCGCGAGTGGACTTCACCCGTCAGGCGCTTGCGCGGCGTGCTGGCGGAAAAGGCCAGCTTGCCTTGGACGTCGCTGGAGCCCACCTTGCCGCTGAACTTGTCGTACACCCACTCGCCGCCGCGGGGCGCCAGGGTCGCCGTCAAATGGCCTTCCGTGCTGAAGTGCGGCGTCTCCGGCAACAGCACGCCCGTCAATGGATACAGGCGCGCCATGCTGGGTCCGGATAGCTTCAGGCGCACGTCGAGCGCGGCCAGGTTGGCCGGGCGCGTCAGGGTGCCTTCGATGGCCACGCTGCTGCCGCCCGCGCGCATGTCTGCCTGGATGGGGAAGGGCGTGCCCTGCTGCTGCAGCGACAGTACGCCGCCGGCCTTGCCGCCACCCTTGATGCTTTCTCCATGGTATTTGCCGGACAAGGTCCAGGCGATGCCGTAGCGCGCATCGTCCGCGATGGTGTCGACATCGGCGCGCATCGCCGTTTTGCTGACGCCATCGTCCAGGTACACGGTGCCCTTGCTGAAGACCACGCTTTGCAATTCCAGCTGCCAAGGCGATGGCTGGTCCTGCTTGTCGAAGGTCCAGTTGTTCTTGCCATCCTTGTTGCGCAGCAAGCGCACCTGCGGCGTGTCGAAGCGCAATTGCGGAATGATGATTTTCTTGTCGAGCAGGGCCAGCGGATTGAGCGAGAACGCCAGCTGGCTGACGCTGGCCAGCTGCGCCTGGCCATCCGTGTCCGTCATGGCGCTCGGATTGCCCAGGCGCACGTCCTTTGCCTGCAGGTGCGGCCACGGCAGATAGTCGCGCCAGCTTTTTTGCCCGCCAGCCGTTGGCTGCTGCCACGTCAGCGCCAGGTCGCCCTCGATGGCAAACGGCCTTCCCAACGCATCGCTGACGCGCGCATTGAGCCAGGGCTTGGCGCGGTTCCAGTCCATGTTCAGCACGATGATGGAAGCCGTGACGGGCAGGGCGATGAGCACGGCGGTGCTGGCGAGGGCGATTTTCTGACGGCGGGAGAGCGGCATAAGCTGATTCTTTCTGGACAAGTAGTTGCGATGCTACAGGAATCGCTCCAAAGCCGGGCCTGTTTCAGGTTTTGCTGGCGGGCACGTGCGCTGGCGCACGTTGCCCATGCAAGTATTGTCGATTTCTTACCCTATGTGCGGCACCGAACGGATATGCGGGGAGCCGGAGCCTATAACGTCATACATCAAACGCAGTTCCTGATTCCAGATGCACCGACGTATGAACCCTATTGCTTAACATTCTCCAGGAGAAGAAAAATGACAAACCGAGATTTCAAGATGTCCCCATTGGCCGCCTTGGCCGCCTGCGCTACCGCTGTCGTCCTGATGACGGGCTGCTCCAGCCTGAAAACGCCCGCCACGGCCGATGTTGCCGTGTCGCGCGCCGCTGTCGATAACGCTGCCAGCGCTGGCGCCGCCGACCTGGCGCCCGATGAAATGCGTTCGGCCCGCGAAAAAATGCGCATGGCTAACCAGGCATTGAAAGACCGCGACTACAAGACGGCGCGCGATCTGGCGGACCAGGCGCAAGCCGATGCCAAGCTGGCGCAAAGCAAGGCCAATTCGGCCAAGGCCACCAGCGCCGCTGATGAAATCAACGAGAACATCCGCGTCATGCGCGAAGAGCTCGACCGTGCCAATCAGCAAGCCCCAAAACAATAAGCAACAACAATAACTAATAACAGGACCCCATCATGAAAAAAGCTACCTACACTACCATTCCCGGCCTGCTGGCCATGGCCGCTCTGGTTGCCGCCTGCAGCTCCGCACCGACCACCACCAGCCTGCTCGACCAGACCCGCGGCGACTACATGGCGGCGCAATCGAACCCGATCGTGTCGACCTATGCGCCACGCGAATTCCGCGAAGCGAGCGCTGCGTTGGAAGCGGCAAACGCGGCCGCCACGCGCCAGGAAGATAGCGAAAAAGTCGACAAGCTGGCCTACCTGGCCAAGCAAAAGATAGCCACGGCGCAAGAAGTCGCCAAGCAGAAGGCCGCTGAAGCCGATATCGCCAACGCCGGCAAGCAGCGCGACCAGTTGCGCCTCGATGCGCGCACGCAGCAGGCGGACCAGGCCACGGCTCGCGCCCAGTCGGCGCAGGCGGATGCGGAAGCGGCCAAGGCCCAGGCGCAAGCGGCCGAAGCGTCGGCCCGCGATGCGCAAGCGCGCGCCGCCGGACTCGAAGCGCAGCTGGCCGACCTGGCCGCCAAGAAAACGGAACGCGGCATGGTGATCACCCTGGGTGATGTGCTGTTTGGCACGGATAAGGCGAACCTGACGGCCGATGGCGCAAATACGGCGCGCAAGCTGGCCGATGTGCTGAAAAACAACCCGCAGCGCACCGTGCTGATCGAAGGCTTTACGGATAGCACGGGCGGCTCCGCGCACAACCTGGAATTGTCGCAACGCCGCGCGGAATCCGTGCGCAATGCGCTGCTGGAGCAAGGCATCAGCCGTGATCGCATCGCCACGAAAGGCTATGGCGCCGCCTATCCGGCCGCCGGCAACGACACGGCGTCGAACCGCCAGCTGAATCGCCGGGTGGAAATCGTCTTATCGGAAGATAACACCGCGATTCCCGCCCGCCGCTAAAACACCAGGCCAAACCTGCTGCGCGTCGCGACTTGCGGCCTCCGATGCTCACTGTGCTCTAGCACAGCTCCGCTTCTCGGCCACAATTCACTGCCGCTCGCTACGGTTTTGCCTAGTGTTTGATTTGTTAGTAGGCAGCACCGGCCGAAGCTTGGCCGGTGGATACCCATGCAAGACTTGAAAGGAAACATCATGACCCAAACATCTGTTGAGATTCCAGCTGGCATCGATACGGCGGCCATCCGCGCTGCCGCCAAAAACCTGGACGATGGCGCCGTGACGGCCGGCTACCAGGCCGACCGCCAGGAGTTGATTACCCTGTTGAATGGGGCGCTGGCCACCGAACTGGTGTGTATTGCGCGCTACAAGCGCCATTACTACACGGTGAGCGGACGCGACAACGGCACCATCAAGGCCGAGTTCCTTGAACATGCGCAGCAGGAGCAGGAGCACGCCGACTGGCTGGCTGAACGCATCGTGCAATTGAATGGCAAGCCAGATTTTAATCCTGCAACATTGCTTGCGCGTAGCCATGCCGAGTATGATGACTCTGAAGACGTGCAGAGCATGGTGCGTGCCAATCTGATCGCGGAACGGGTAGCGATCGAGTCATATCGCCAGATGATCGTGAAAATCGGCGACAAAGACCCGACCACACGCCATTTGTTGATCAAGATCATGGCTGTCGAGGAAGAGCACGCCGATGATATGCGCGATCTAATGGAATAGTGTTTTTGAGTAAAGTAGGTATAGTAACTACATTCATCCACAGCTAAGGAGCTAAACCATGTTGGAAAACAATATCACCACCGTCAATAACGATGTCAAAACCTTGGTCAAGGATGCGCAAGCCCTGTTCAGCGCCGCTGCCGCCCTGACCGGTGAAAAAGCCGATGAAGTGCGCGTCAAGGGCATGAAAACCCTGGATGCCGCCCTGGCCAAGGCGCATGAAGCGCAAGCGTCGGCCATCGTTGCCACCAAGCAGCTCGCCTCCCAGGCTGACGGCTACGTCAAGGAAAACCCATGGCGCACGGTGGCCGTCGCCGCTGGCGTCGGCGTACTGGTCGGCTTCATCCTGGGCCGCAAGTAATCCACTGTCAGGAGCGATATGGACAAGTCTGCTTCGTCTCACCAGGGGCCGGGATTGATCGGCTCGGTCGCCGGCCTGGCCAAAAACGCCGTCGGACTGATGTTGTCGCGGCTGGAACTGGCCACCATCGAACTGTCGGAAGTGCGCAATCACATGCTGCAGCTGATTGTCATTTTCGCGCTGGCGACCGTGGCGGGCTTGTTTGCCATCGCTTACGGCAGCGTGCTGATCGTCTTTCTGGCCTGGGATAGCTTGGGCTGGAAGATCCTGGCGATCATGACGGTCGTGTTCGTACTGCTGGCCATCGCCCTGGTCATGTATGCGCGCGCCATGCTGCGTCAAGGAAAGCTGTCCATGCCGGCCACCATGGCGGAATTGAAGGCTGACCGCGACATGCTGATGTAAGCTGCATTACGAGGAGAATTCATGTCGGACAACGACAAACTGGCGGCGCAAGCCGCCCGCAAGCGCCTGCTGATCGCCCAGGGCGAAATGTACCGCGTGGGCATCGTGCATGCGCGCGCCAACGTGGGCTATGCGCTGCGCCCGGAATCGATGCTGCAGGGCGTGGTCGAAACGGCGGTCGGCTTTGCCGGCCACCGCGTCGAATCCCTGCTGGCGCCGGGCGGCATGCGTTTGCAAGGCGCCATGCCCTATGTGCTGACGGCGCTATCGTTTATCGGACGCAAGAAGCTGGTCAAGCCGGCCCTGGTCCTCGTGGCCGTGGCCGCCGTCGCCGCCAGCTGGCTGCGCCGCAAGCGCTGAACGCCAGCCGTGTTGCACAGGAACGCCGTCATTGACGGCGTTTTTTTTGCCCGTACCCAACGTCCGGCACGTGCAGGCGCAATCCCTTACAATGATTCACGCCGCACCCGCGCGGCGGACAGAGGGCTATCTTGATGACGAATTCGAAGACACCGATCAATCAGTTAAATCCTTCGCGCCTGCGCATCGTGCTGGTGCTGCAAGGCGGCGGCGCACTGGGCGCCTACCAGGCCGGCGTCTACCACGCGCTGCACGAACATGGCCTGGCGCCCGACTGGGTGGTGGGCACCTCGATCGGCGCCATCAATGCCGCCATTCTGGCGGGTAACAAGCACGAAGACCGGCTCGTGCGTCTGAAGGAATTCTGGCAGCGCGTGGCGCACCGCGACAGCATCGACATGAACCTGGTATCGGACCAGCAGCGCCGCTCGAACATCTGGCTGGCCACGCTCGATACGGTGCTGCGCGGCGTGCCTGGCTTCTTCAAGCCGCGGGCCTTCAGCCTGTTTCCCGCCGGAATCGCCGTCAAGCCGGAAGAGGCCAGCTTCTATGACACCAGCGAACTGGCCGGCACCCTCGAGGATCTGGTCGATTTCGATTACCTGAACCAGCCCGGCGGCATGCGCCTGACCGTCAACGCCCTGCGCGTCAAATGCGGTAGCCTCACCAGTTTCGACAGCCAGCAGCAGCCTCTGACGGCGGACCATATCCGCGCCAGCGGCGCCTTGCCGCCCGGCTTTGCCGGCGTACGCGTCGATGGCGATTTATATTGGGACGGCGCCCTGTACTCGAACACGCCGCTGGAAACCGTGCTTGACGATACGCCCCACGTCGACACCCTGGTCTTCATGGTCGATTTGTGGAGCTCGGAAGGACCGGAACCGACCACGCTCGACGAAGTGCAGACGCGGCAAAAGGACGTGACCTTCGCGTCGCGCTCGAAGCGGCATATCGCCGATTACGTCAATACGCATACCTTGCAGCGCAAATTGCGCGAACTGTACGCCGGCCTGCCCGATACAAAGCACAACCGCCAGCAGACGGAAGAGCTGGTGGCGCTCGGTTGCGACAGCACCATGCACATCGTGCGCCTGCCGTATGCGGGGCGCGACTGGCACATGGCGGCCAAGGATATCAATTTTTCCCGGGGCTCCATCGAGTGGCGCTGGGAGCAGGGCTACCAGGATGGCTTGCGCGCGATCAAGGCGGCCGGCTGGCTGGCCTTTGTCACGGAAGATACGCCACTCGTGGTGCACGAACTGCCGCCCTACGAGCGCGACGCCGCCTGATCAGGCCGAGTCGCAAGAGTACGCTTCACTACTGCGGATGGGCCGCTTCGCGCAGTTTTTCCGCGTTGGCCATGTCTTGCCGATACGTGTCCTGCGCATCCTTCAGGCAGGTGGCGCGCGCGGCGGATGGTTCCGAACGGCAGGCTTTTTTGGCCTCGGCCAGGGCGGCGGCGATTTCCTTGCGCAGGGTGCGCAGCTGGGCTTGCGCCGTGCTGTCTTCCTGGTACCAGCGTTGCGGGTCGCCCGGTTGCGGCATGGCCGTCTGGGCCAGTGCCAAAGGCGCCAGGCTGCAGGCGAACAGGGTGGCCAAGAGTGTGTTGTGGATAGTCATGATAGTTCCTCCTTGAAATAAAAAAGGCGCCGCAGCGCCTTTTTTTACAACCTGCCCGTCAGTAATAGCAGGATCAGTATCACTACGACCAGGCCGGCGATGCCGCTGGGGCCGTAACCCCAGTTGCGGCTATGCGGCCAGGTAGGCAGGACGCCGACCAGGGCCAGGATCAAGATGATCAGAATGATGGTGCCCATGGCAACTCCTTGTTATCGTATGACTCATGCGGGATGGCGGCTGCCTGTTGGCAAGCTCCGCCGAAAATTAATAGCGGTAGACGCGGCCGTCAACGACGCGCACGCGGTTGCCCGGGCGCAAATCATTCGCGTTGTCCTGCACCACGGTGCGGTATTCGCCGTTGTCGAGGCGTACGCTGATCTGGTAGGCCTGCGCTTGCTGCCTGCGGCCTTCCACCTGGTTGCCCACGACGCCGCCGGCGACGGCGCCCGCCACGGTGGCGGCCGTGCGTCCGCCGCCCGAGCCGATGGTATTGCCCAGCAGTGCGCCGGCGATGCCGCCGACCACGGCGCCCGCGCCGCTGGTTTGTCCGCCACCCTGCACGATCTGGATGGAGTCGACGGTGCCGTACATGGCGGATTCAGGCTGGTTGGCCGGGTAATATTGTTGTGACTGGGAAGGACCGGTGGCGCAACCGCTCAGTGCGGCGGTGGCGGCGAGCATCAGTGCAGCCAAGGTGGCGTTGGTTTTCATTTTATTCTCCTGACGAGGTGAGGGTGTAGTGCCATCTTAGTCATGCCCCTGTTTCCGGTCTGTACGCTGCCGCACGTACTTATTTGGTGCCGATAATGGTATTTTTTACCGGGACGATCCAGCAAAACGTTGTTATTTATCCCTGTCTGGCTTCCGCTTTCAAAATAAATTACTTGTGTACGGCAGCGTACAGAAGAGAGGCGGCGATCCACGTAAAACGGTAGTCATGCCAAGCAGACATGCTTGTCACTACCAGGGAGAAATACATGAACAAGAATAAGCTTTTCACCGCCATCGTTGTCAGCCTGGCGTGCGCCGCTTGGGGCGGCCAGGCCGTGGCTGCCACGCCGGAAGCAAAAGCAGCCTACAAGGCGGCCAATGAACAGGCGGGCCTGAATTACAAGCTGGCCCATGCGGAATGCGAAAAAATCACGGGCAACCCGAAGGATGTCTGCATCGCCGAAGCAAAGGCCGTGCGCACCTACGATGAAGCTGTGGCTCAGGCGCAATACACGAATACCCTGCGCGCCTACACCAAGGCGCGCATCAAGATTGCCGATGCCAATTACGACGTCGACCTGACGCGCTGCAATGCGCTGACGGGCAACGACAAGGATGTCTGCGTCAAGCTGGCCAAGTCCACCAAGGTGGCGGCCCTGGCCGATGCCAAGGCAGACAAGAAAGTCATCGAAGCGCGCAGCGATGCGCGTGAAGCAAAAAGAAAAGCCGAGTACAAGGTCGCGACAGAAAAATGCGATGCACTAGCCGGCGCAGCCAAGGATGACTGTATCAAGGCTGCAAAAACCCAGTTCGGTTACTGAGCTCCCTCCGGCGCGCAGTCACCAAACTGGTATAAGAAGCTCATTGTGAGCACATTGATTGACCACTCCTAAGGAAAAAACCATGAAATTCACCAAATCTATCGCTACTGGCCTTTTCGTCGCTTCCCTGTTCGCTGTTGCAGGTTGCGCTTCGACCCCAACCAAGGAAGGCACGGGCGAGTACATCGACGACGCGGCCATCACCACCAAAGTGAAAGCCAGCATCTTCAACGAGCCTACCTTGAAATCGACGGAAATCAACGTTGAAACCTTCAAGGGCGTGGTTCAGCTGAGCGGCTTCGTGGCCCAGCCAGCCGATGCCGCCAAAGCGGGTGAAATCACCCGTGGCGTCAAGGGCGTGAAGTCCGTGAAAAACGACATCCGCGTCAAGTAATGGCCTGACCTGCCGCAGCGGCCAGCCCCAGGGCTGGCCCTGCGGCCTTCCACCGACCGTCGCGGGAATCGCATGCATATCCAGCCTACAGATACCCCGCCCGAGCCGGTGGCGGCTGCCTCCACCGAGCCTGCCGGGCCACCTCCCGGCGCGCCCGCGGAGCAGCCAGACTCATCCTTGCGTTTGCCGCTGCATGTCAATGCGCGTGGCATGGCGCTGGGCATCATCGCCACCGTCAGCTTCATTTATGCGCTGCAGTGGGCACAGAAATTCCTCATTCCCGTCATCTTCGGCATTTTCATCGCCTACACCCTCAATCCCGTCGTCGCCTGGCTGGAAAAGCTGCGCCTGCCGCGCGCCATCGGCGCCACGGCCGTCACGGCCCTGATCCTGTTCGGCTCCATCGTCGTGGTCGAGCGCGTGCAGGGCGAATTCGAATCCATCGTTGAAGAATTGCCGGCCGCCACGCATAAATTGTCGCGCCTGATCGCCGCCAGTACGGGCGGCAAGAACAGCACCTTCCAGAAGATGCAGGCCGTGGCCAATGAAATCGAGCAAGTGGCCGCCGGCGCCGAAGCGCGCCGCAACAACCGCCGCGCGGCCGCCGCCGAGGCGCCCAACTTCAAGATCATGGACTGGGTCTGGGCCGGCTCGCTGGGCCTGGTGGGCTTCCTCAGCCAGGCCACCATGGTCATCTTCCTCGTGTTTTTCCTGCTGCTGTCGGGCGACACCTTCAAGCGCAAGCTCGTCAAGCTGACGGGGCCGTCGCTGAGCCGCAAGAAGGTCACCGTGCACATCCTGGAAGACATCAATACGTCGATCCAGAACTATATGTTCATGCTGCTCGTCACGAATGGCTTGCTGGCCGTCCTGATGTGGATCGCCCTGCGCGTGATCGGCCTGGAAAACGCGGGCGCCTGGGCCATCGTGGCCGGCTTGCTGCACATCATGCCGTATTTCGGCCCCTTGCTCATCACCATCGCCACGGGCCTCGTTGCCTTCCTGCAGTTCGAATCGCTGGAAATGGTCTTGCTGGTGACGGGCACGTCGATGGCCATCGCCACCCTGGTGGGCACCTTTGTCACCACCTGGATGACGGGACGCATCGCCCGCATGAATCCCACGGCCGTGTTCATCAGCCTGCTGTTCTGGGGCTGGCTGTGGGGCGTCTGGGGCTTGCTGCTGGGCGTGCCCATCATCGTCATCGTGAAGGTCGTGGCCGAGCGCGTGCAGGGCATGGAAGTGGTGGCCGAGCTGCTGGGCGAATAGCTTGCGGCAACGTAAAGAAAACGGCGCCCGCGGGCGCCGTTGTTGCATGCAGACGTATCGCTTAGGACTGGTGGCGTTTCAGTATCTTGACTTGCACATCGCCATCGTCCGTCTTCGGCATATCCTTCATGCTGCCCAGCTGCAGGGCGAACTGGCGCGTGAATTCGGCGCCCAGGAAGAAGATTTGCGCTGAATAATATACCCACAGCAGCAGGGCCACGAGCGAACCGGCCGCGCCATAGCTGCTGGCCACGCCGCTATTGCCGATATACACGCCAATGGCATATTTCCCCAGTGAAAACATGAAGGCCGTGCCGATGGCGCCGATCAGCACGTCGCGCCAGGACAGGCGCACGCGCGGCAGCATTTTATAGATGACGGCAAACAGGCTGGCGATGACGGCAAAGCCGATCAGGTTCGACAGGATGGTAAACAGCACGGCCGTGTCCTTCCACACGCCTTCCCAGAAGTTGGCGAGGATGGCCATGGCCGCATTGACCACCAGCGACACCATCAGCAGGAAGGCCAGCACCAGCACCAGGCCGAAGGACAGCAAGCGCGTGCGCAGCATGTCCCAGGCGCCCGCTTCCTTCAGCGGCGGTACTTGCCAGATTTCATCGAGGCTGGCTTTCAGTTCGGCAAATACGCTGGTGGCGCCGAACAGCAGCAGGGCGCTGGCGATGAGGGTGGCGATGCGTCCCTGTTCATGGTTCTTCGCGCCGGCCAGCACCAGCTGGATGGCTTCGGCGCCCTGCGTGCCCAGCAATCCCTGCAGTTGCCCCATCAGTTCGCCGCGCGCGGCGGCCGGGCCATAGAAAAAGCCGGCGATGGCGATCACCAGCACGAGGATGGGGGCGATGGAAAACAGGGTGTAATAGGCGAGGGCCGCGCCCTTGCTCGAGGCGCGGTGTTCCAGCCATTCGGTGACGGAACAGACGATGACACTGCGCATCTGCTTGCTGAACGGCGCCAGGCCGGCCAGTCTGGGATAGCGGGTAGAAATATTCATGGTGGCTTTCAATGCAAAAAAGGGGCGCGAGCCCCTTTTTTTATTCACAAGTGGCGTACCACTGTTTAGCTTACTGCACGCGGCGTTCGATGGTGATTTGTTCCACTTCAACGCGGCGGTTTGGTTCCAGGCACTTGATCAGGTCGGCACGCTTCTTGTTATCGCAGGTGACGACAGGATTGGTGGAGCCCTTGCCTTCGGCCGTCAGGCGGTTGGCGGCGACACCGTGGGCGACCAGGTATTCCTTGACTGCATCAGCGCGCTGCTGCGACAGTTTCAGGTTGTACTTGGCCGAACCGATGCGGTCGGCATAACCACTGATGACGACGTTGTTGACGTCCGGCGCTGCGTTCAGCACGCGGGCGATTTCGTCAAGCTTGGTCTGTGTCGGGCCCAGCTTGGCGCTGTCGAACGCGAACAGTTCCGTTGCTGCCATCGTCACTTTTTCAAAGCGTGCTGGCGGTGGCGGCGGTGGTGGCGGCACGACCACGACGACTTCTTCACGCACTGGCGGCGGTGGCGGTGGTGGCGGCGGTGCAGGTGGTTTGTCGAACGCGAAGTTCAGGCCCACGGTGACGTAGTAGTTGTTGGCCTTGCTGCTCGGGTCGAACGTATTGCCGCGCAGGAAGCCGTGCACGTTGCGCACGTCAGCCTGGAACGACAGTTGATCGTTGATCGTGGACTGGAAGCCCAGACCGACGCTGGCGTAAGGCGAGCTCTTTTTGCGTTCGCCGAAAGCGAAGCTGGTGTCCTTGTCGCGCTGCATGCCGGCACCGACCAGCAGGAAGGGGCGGAAGGCTTTACGCGAGAACATGTACAGACCGTCTACGCCCAGCGTATTTTGCTGGTAGCGCTGTTGGCCATCCTTGGAACGGGCATACGTGGTGCCCAGCTGGATATCCCAGTCCTGGGAAACAGGTTTACCGAAACGCAAGCCTGCGCCATACCCGGTTTTATCCGTAGCGAAGTCGGAATCTGGCTTGAGTGCGTTGAGGCTAGGTTGAATGTACCAGGAAGGATTGATTTCCTGGGCCTGTGCGCCGAGGGCGGAGCACAGTACTGCGGCGGCAACGGCGATTTTTTTTAGATTATTCACAAGTAACTCCCAACGTTGATAAGAGATTTTCTCTAATGCATCAATGCGACAACTGCCAGACATGCTTTGCTAGAGATAGACAACAATTCCAGGTGCGCTTTCTTGCGATAAATGCACTGCTGTTGGAGTAGAGAATACGGTTGCAGGTTCACGTGGTCGGTGCGTTAGCGCACAAAGCATTGTTGTATATCAATGGTGTTGCAGATTCACGACAACTACTTCGGTGTTGAAAAAAACTAATTCGCCTCCGGAAAATTTTGCAATCACGGCCATATCCTGGCGCCGTAACTGGAGGCAATCGTACGACTTGTTACCAGCATGCCACTGTATATTAGCAACAATGATGAGCTTGATAACTAATATTACATTGATGTTGTATTCCTGCCGCGTTCTGTTGTTTTTCCGGGCTTCTCTCGGGCAACTATCGTGCGCCGCAGTCAGCTCCGCCACTTTTCATCAAGGAGTTACCCGTGCCTGACCACCCCCGTGCTGTTTCTTCCCCGTTGTCCGGCAAATTGGCCCCGCTGGGTCTGCTGGCGGTGCTGCTGTCGCTGGGCATGGCGATGCCGGCCTGGGCCGATAGCGGCGTGTCCCTGTTTTCACCGAGCGGCACGGTCAAGGCCGTGCGCCAGGTACGGGCCCAGTTCTCCACGCCGATGGTGCCGTTCGGCGACATGGGTTTGCCCGCGCCGTTCGCCATCGATTGTGGCAAGGCCGAACCTGCCGCCGTGGCGGGCGCGGGGCGCTGGGCCGACGAGCGCAACTGGAACTACGATTTCGAACGCGACTTGCCGGCCGGCGTGGCGTGCAGTTTTAGCTTGAAATCGGGACTGAAGGACCAGGCAGGCAAGCCCTTGCAGGGGACGGCATCCTACCGCTTTTCCACGGGCGGTCCGGCCATCGTCGAGGCCGTGCCATATGACGGTCAGCCGTATATCGATGAAAACCAGATCTTCGTGCTGGGCCTCGACGCCGTGCCGAACGACGCCAGCGTGGCCGCCAACGCGTATTGCCGCGCCGATGGCATCAATGAAAAGATTCCCGTGCGGCAGCTTGTGGGCAAGGAACTCGAGCAGGTACTGACCCTGCGCAAGAGTTTTCTCGACCGCTACCTGACCGTGTATTTCAAGAAGCGGGGCACGCTGTGGAAAGTGGGCATGCCCGTCGCCAGCAAGGGCGCGCCGCCGCTGCCTGTGACCGTGTTTCAATGCAAGCGCAGTTTTCCCGCCAACGCCAAGGTGTCGCTCGTGTGGGGCGAGGGCATCGCCAGCGCCAGCGGCATCGCCACGGACAAGGCGCAAACGCTGCAGTTCAAGACGCGTCCCGATTTCACGGCCAAGTTCAGCTGCGAGCGCAGCAATCCGAAGGAGCAGTGCATTCCCTTCCTGCCCATGCGCGTGCAATTTTCCGCGCCCGTGAGCGCGGCGCAGGTACGCGCCATGACCCTGAAGGGCGGCGGCAAGACGTATGCGCCGACGATTGCAAAAGAAGAAGAAAAGGCGGAATTCCTGTATGGCGCCACCTTCAATGGCCCGTTTCCCGTGCAGGCCAGTTTCGTGCTGGCCCTGCCGCCGAAGCTGACGGATGACGCGGGCCGCGCCTTGCTCAACCGCGCGCGCTTCCCCATGACGGTGCGCACGGGCGAACAGCCGCCGCTGCTGAAGTTCCCGGCCCCGTTCGGCATCATCGAAGCCAAGGGCGATGGCTTGCTGCCCGTCACCGTGCGCAATATCGAGCCTGTGCTCTCCGGCAAGGAAGTCGCCCAGCCAGCTGCCGCCACGGGCGCCACCTTGCGCGTGCCCGACAATGACGACAAGTTCATCATCGAGTGGATGCGGCGCCTGGCCGGCAATGGCGACGGGGGCGAATACTGGCAGCCGTACGCCCAATATGCGGGCAACATGAGCAAATCCGTGCTGGCCGACGCTGCCGGCACGCGCCCCATCAGCCTGCCTCGTCCGGACGGCAGGAAAACCTTTGAAGTGATCGGCATTCCTTTGCTGAAACCCGGCTTTTATGTGGTCGAGCTGGCCAGCCCCATCCTCGGCAAGGCCTTGCTGGGCAAACCGACGACGGCCTACATCCGCACGGCCGCGCTGGTGACGAATCTGGCGGCCCACTTCAAGCATGGCGCGCAATCGTCGCTCGTGTGGGTGACGTCGCTGGACAATGGCGCGCCTGTTGCGAAAGCGCAAGTGGCCGTGCGCGACTGCGCCGGCAAGCTGCTGTGGCAAGGCACCACGGGCGCGGACGGCGTGGCGCACATCCCCGGCGAGCTGGCCAATTCCTCGTGCAAGAACAATGGCCGCTACTTTATCAGTGCGCGCAGCGGCGGCGACATGACGTTCACCCTGTCGGACTGGGTGGGCGGCATCGAAGCCTGGCGTTTCAATTTGCCCACGGACGACACGCGCGCCGACAACACCTTGCTGGCCACGGTATTCGACCGCACCTTGCTGCGCGCCGGCGAAACCGTGCACATGAAGCATTTCATCCGCAAGCACACGGGCGAAGGCATGAGCCTGGTTGACAAGAACAACGGCCCCGGCAGTGCCACCTCCATCGTCATCACGCACCAGGGCAGCGACCAGAACTACCAGCTGCCCCTGCGCTGGTCCGCCAGCGGCACGGCGGAAAGCGACTGGCTCATTCCCGCCGATGCCAAGCAGGGCGAATACAGCGTGACGATGGCGGGCCGCCCGTCCGGCAGTTTCCGTGTGGAAGCGTTCCGCGTGCCGACCATGAAAGCCGTGCTGCAGGGGCCGAAGGCGCCCGCCGTGCAGGCGAAACAGCTGGCCCTCGATGCGCAAATCACGTATCTGGCCGGCGGCGCCGCCACCAACGCGCCCGTCAAGCTGCGCACGGTGCTGCAGGACAAGAGCGTGACCTTTGCCGACTATCCCGACTATAGCTTCAGCAATGGCGACGTGAAGGAAGGCCTCGTCAAACAGGGCACCGGTTACGACGACGATGAGGGCGAGTGGCAGGACGAGGGCAATGGCGGGCGTGCCGGTGCTGGCGCCACGGCCGCGCGCACGCAAAGCTTGACCCTGGACAAGGCGGGCGGCGCGCGCATCGTCATCGACCAGCTGCCGCAGCTGTCCACGCCGCGCGACCTGGTGGCGGAAATGGCCTTCCAGGATGCGAATGGCGAGACGGCCTCCGTGGCGACAAGAGTGCCACTGTGGCCATCGAACGTCGTGATCGGCATCAAGCCCGACGCCTGGGCACTGAGCAAGGATGCCTTCAAGTTCACGGTGGCCGTACTCGGTACCAATGGCAAGCCGGTGGCGAACGCCCCGGTCGCCGTCGACTTTTTCCAGCGCAACAGCTATTCGCACCGCCGTCGGCTGATCGGCGGCTTCTATGCATATGAAAACAGCAGCGAAGTGGTCAAGCTGGGCCCGGCATGCTCGGGCAAGACGGACGCCAAGGGCCTGTTGATCTGCGACGTGAAGGCGCCCGCCAGCGGCAATCTGATTTTGCGCGCGCGCACGCAGGATACGTCCGGCAACGCGGCGGTGGCCAACCGCGAAACCTGGGTGGCCGGCAGCGGCGACTGGTGGTTCAACGCCAGCGACAATGACCGCATCGATGTGCTGCCTGAAAAGAAACGCTATGAACCGGGCCAGGAAGCGAGCTTGCAGGTGCGCATGCCATTCCGTTCGGGCACGGCGCTGATCACGGTCGAGCGCGAAGGCATCCTCGACACCTATGTGCGCCAGCTCAATGGCCGGGAACCGGTGGTGAATATCCCGGTCAAACCAAACTACGCGCCGAATGTATATGTCTCCGTGTTTGTTGTCCGGGGCAGGGTCGATGGCGTGCAGCCGACGGCCCTGGTGGACCTGGGCAAGCCCGCTTACAAGATGGGCATTGCGCCGCTGAACGTGGGTTGGCAGGCGCATGAACTGAACGTCATGGTGGTGTCCGACAAGGAAGTATATAAAACACGCGACAAGGCGGAAGTGTCCGTGCGCGTGCGCCGCGCCGATGGCAAACCGCTGCCGGCTGGCGCCGAAGTGGCGCTGGCAGCCGTCGACACGGGCTTGCTGGAACTGATGCCCAACGATAGCTGGAAGCTGCTCGACACCATGATGGCGCAGCGCAGCCTGCAGGTGGAAACGGCGACGGCGCAGATGCAGGTGATCGGCAAGCGCCACTTCGGCCGCAAGGCCTTCCCGGCCGGCGGTGGCGGCGGCAAGGGCGCCAGCCGCGAGCTGTTCGACACCCTGCTGTTCTGGAAGGGTTCCGTCAAGCTCGACGCAAAAGGCGAAGCGACGGTGCAAGTGCCGCTGAACGACTCGCTGACGGCGTTTCGCATCGTCGCCATCGCCAGCGCCGGCAAGGAATTGTTTGGCACGGGCAG
This sequence comes from Janthinobacterium sp. PLB04, assembly GCF_021165895.1. Classification (NCBI taxonomy): domain Bacteria; kingdom Pseudomonadati; phylum Pseudomonadota; class Betaproteobacteria; order Burkholderiales; family Oxalobacteraceae; genus Janthinobacterium; species Janthinobacterium sp. PLB04. The sequence continues at coordinate 2,234,180 of NZ_CP088968.1, forward strand.
TACGGATATCCGCAGCTCGCAAGACTTGATCTTGATGTCGGGCTTGCCGACCCTCGTGCGCGAAGGCGACCAGTTGCGCGCCGGATTTACCGTGCGCAACACCTCGGCCGCATCCTTGAGCGTGGACCTCAACGCCAGCGCGGCCGGCGAAGCCTTGCCGCGCCAGAGCTTGACCCTGGCGGCGGGTGAAGCGCGCGAAACGGGCTGGGATTATCAGGTGCCGCTCGGCGCGACCAGCATTGTGTGGGAGATAGTCGCCAAGGCGGGCAGCCATACGGATAAACTCAAGATCACGCAAAAGGTGGGCCAGGCCACGCCCATGCGCACGTATCAAGCCACCTTGCAGCAAATCGACAAGCCCATCAACATGTCCGTGCAGATGCCGTCCGGCGCCTTGCCGGGCCGGGGCGGCATCCAGACGAGCTTTGTCGCCAAACTGGGCGGCGAGCTGCCCGGCGTGCGCGAGTACATGGCGGCCTATCCGTACACCTGCTTCGAGCAAAACACGTCGAAGGCCATCGCCCTGCAAGACCAGGATGCGTGGAACAGGCTGGCCGCCAGCCTGCCCGCCTACCTGGACAGCGACGGCCTGCTGAAATACTTCCCCATCATGGAGCAGGGCAGCGACAGCCTGACGGCGTATGTGCTGTCGGCAACGAAAGAGGCGGGCTATGCGATTCCCGAACAGACGAAGAACCGCATGGAGGCAGCCTTGACGGCCTTCGTGCAGGGCCGCATCGTGCGCCGTTCCGCGCTGGACACGACCGACCTGGCCGTGCGCAAGCTGGCCGCGCTGGAAGCGCTGTCGCGTTCGAACAAGGTGCCGCCCGATGCCCTGGAGAACATCAGCATCAGCCCGAACCTGTGGCCGACGTCCGCCGTCATCGACTGGAGCTTGTTGCTGCAACGCACGCCAAGCCTGGCGCGCCGCGATGTCCTGCTGGCCGAGGCGCAGCAGATATTGCGCGCGCGACTGAATTTCCAGGGCACGACCATGGGTTTTTCCACCGAGCGCAAGGATAACTGGTGGTGGCTGATGGTCTCCGGCGACGTCAACGCCAACCGGCTGCTGCTGGCCGTGATGGACAATCCGGCGTGGAAGGACGACATCGGCCGTCTGGTGCGCGGCAGCATGGGCCGGCAGAAGAAGGGTCGCTGGGATACGACGGTGGCCAACGCCTGGGGCACCCTGGCGATCGCCAAGTTCTCGGCCAAGTTCGAAGCTACGCCCGTGACGGGCGCCAGCGCCGTCAAGCTGGGCACCGATACGCAAGCCCTCGTGTGGAATGGCGCGGCGAAGGTCGGCCCCGTGCTGCAAGCGTGGCCGAAGGGCACGGACACCCTGGGCCTGGCGCACAGCGGCACGGGCAAGCCTTGGGCCACCGTGCAAAGCCTGGCCGCCATCCCGCTCAAGGCGCCCGTCTCCAGCGGTTACACGATCAAGAAAACCATTATGCCGGTGGAACAGAAGACGGCGGGCGCCTGGTCGCGCGGCGATGTCTACCGCGTGCGCCTGGACTTGTCGGCGCAGGCGGACATGAGCTGGGTAGTGGTCGACGACCCGATCCCGGCCAGCGCCACGGTGCTGGGCAACGGCCTGGGGCGCGATTCGCAGCTGCTGACGGCGGGCGAAAAATCCACGGGCTGGGTCTGGCCCACGTTCGAAGAGCGGGCGTTCGACGCTTTCCGCGCGTATTACGCCTTCGTGCCAAAGGGTAACTGGAGCGTGGAATACACGGTGCGCCTGAACAATGCGGGGGATTTCAGCTTGCCGGCCACGCGCATCGAAGCCATGTATTCGCCCGAGATGTTTGGCGAGTCGCCGAACGCGAATGTGAAGGTGGCGCAGTGAAAGGGTTTGTTTTACTGATGGGCGGCTTGCTGGCCGGCCCGGTCTTCGCTGAAGCGATATTGACGCCGGCCCAGGTGCAGGCCGCGTACCGCAGTTCGGAAGCGCAGCTGCTGGACCGCAGCGGCGTGCCGCTGCAATCCTTGCGCGTGGACATGAAAGTGCGCCGCTTGCCGTGGGTGCCGCTGGCAGACATCTCTCCCGCCGTGCAGCAGGCCGTGCTGCTGGCGGAAGACCAGCGCTTCATGCGCCATGGCGGCGTGGATGTGTCCGCGCTGGCCACGGCCGCCTGGGACAATCTGTTTTCCAAGAAACCTCGGGGCGCTTCGACCATCACCATGCAGCTGGCAGGCCAGCTGGACGCGGACTTGCAGGCGTCTTCGGGCGGACGCAGCCTGCGCCAGAAATGGGACCAGATGCGTGCGGCCCAGGCTATCGAGGATAGCTGGAGCAAGGCGCAGATTTTCGAAGCGTATCTGAACCTCGTATCGTTCCGTGGCGAATTGCAGGGCATCGCCTCCGCCTCGTACAGCCTGTTCGGCAAGGCACCGTCGGGCCTGAACCAGACGGATGGCATCATTTTGGCCAGCCTCGTGCGGGCGCCGAATGCGCCGCCGGCCACCGTCACGCGCCGCGCCTGCGCGCTGGCGAAGGAGTGGCGCATGGACAGCAGCTGCCAGCTGATCGGCCAGCGCGTGCAGACGGCCTTGCAGCGTAACGCCCTGTATGCGGAGCTGGCGCCGGCGCCGCAAGTGGCGCAGCAACTGTTGAAACAGCCGGGCGCGCAAGTGGCCAGCACCCTGGACGGCCCCTTGCAGCGTTTCGCGCAGGAGAACCTGCGCCAGCAACTGGCGTCCTTGCGCGAGCGCAATGTCAACGATGGCGCCATCATCGTGCTGGACAACCGCAGCGGCGACATTCTCGCCTATGTGGGCAATGCGGGAGGCAGCCATGTCGATGGCGTGGCGGCCCTGCGCCAGGCCGGTTCCACCTTGAAACCGTTCCTGTATGAACTGGCCATTGAGCGCCGGCTGATGACGGCCGCGTCCGTCATGGACGACTCGCCGCTCGACGTCGCCACGGCGTCCGGCATGTATGCGCCGCAAAACTATGACCGCAATTTCAAAGGGTATGTCAGCGCCCGCACCAGCCTGGCCAGTTCCCTCAACATTCCCGCCGTGCGCACGGTGTTGCTGACGGGGCAGGACGGCTTCTATAACCGCCTCAAGGATGTGGGCCTGTCCAGCCTGACGGAACCGGCCGAATACTACGGCCCATCGCTGGCGCTGGGTTCGTCCGAAGTAAGCCTGCTGGAACTGGCCAACGCCTACCGTGCGCTGGCCAATGGCGGGCTGTACAGCACGGCCAGCCTGCAGCCGGGCCAGGCGGGCAAGGACCGGCGCCGCGTGATGGAGCCGGGCGCTGCCTTCATCGTCGGCGACATCCTGGCCGACCGCGCCGCGCGCAGCATGACCTTTGGCTTGCGCAATGAGCTAGGGACGAATTTCTGGAGCGCCGTCAAGACGGGCACGAGCAAGGACATGCGCGACAACTGGTGCATGGGCTACTCGGCGCGCTACACGGTGGGCGTCTGGGTGGGCAACTTCGACGGCAAGCCCATGTGGGACGTGTCGGGCGTGACGGGCGCCGCGCCCGTGTGGCGCGACGTGATGGATTACCTGCACAAGAACGTGCCCAGCCATGCCCCGAAAGCGCCGCCCGGCGTATTGCAGCAGATGGTGGCGTACCAGCCCGCGCTGGAAGCGCCGCGCCGCGAATGGTTTATCGCCGGCACGGAAAGCCCCGTCATCGCCGTATTGGGCGACACCGTAAAGCCACCCGCCATCGTGTATCCGGCCGAAGACAGCATCCTCGCCATCGATCCCGACATCCCGCCCGCCTTGCAGCGCGTGTTCTTCCAGGCCCAGGGCAGCCACGCCTTGCGCTGGGTGCTCGATGGCAAGGACATGGGCGGCGCAGCGGAGAGCATCAGCTGGCGTCCCGTGCCAGGCAAGCATGCGCTGGCGCTCGTCGACGGCGCCGGCAAGACGGTGGCGCAGGTGGCGTTTCAGGTGCGGGGGAATGCCTTGGCGCAGCTTGCCGCACAGGGCAAATAATCAGTTCGATGGATAATTCGCCGGATCGATGGCTGGCGTGACGTAGTGCCGCAGCACATCGCCGCCGTGCGGATGCTTTTGTGTGCGGCGTTTTTCTTCCGATGGCGGGCTGACCAGCACGATGGTCGCTTCGTCCGGATTGCGCAGGTTCACCACGGCGCTGATCCCCCCATCGCGGTAGCTGCCCATCACGCCGATGGCCATCTGCACGAACAGGGTGGCCGCGCCCGTGTTGCCCAGTCGCTGATCCGTGTCGATCCACTGCGCCGTGTTGCCGCTGTCGAGTTCCGTGCCGCCATCTTCCGCATGTTTCAGCAAGGTCTTGTGCAGCGCAACCAGCTGCGCCTGATTGCCGCCCGTGGCGGCGACCAGGCGTGCCGGTGCGGCGGGACGCTCGGCTTCCGGCAAGCTGCGCAAGGCTTCCTGCCAGCCCGCCTGCAATGCCTGTTCGCGCTGGTCCTTGCGCGTCAAGGGTTTGCCCTCCTTGTCGAGCATCCTGACGAACGTGGGCCTGTGGATGAAGCCGAAGGTGGGCAGGCGGTCCAGTTGCGCCAGTTGCTCCTTGTTGAACGGCAAGGGAAACCAGGGCGTGGGTTGCCAGTCTTTCGGTGGGTGATAAGTCTTGTGCTGGAGCTTGTCGAGCATGCTGAAGCTGCCCGTGCCGCGGATGTCGGGACGCCGGGCGAATTGTGCGGCGACGGGGAGCCATTCGGCGATCGTGGGCTGGCGCCGGGTGGTGGCTGCCGGATCGCTTTCCAGACGTTCCTGGGGCACGGTGCCCATCAAGTCATAGTAGGCCAGATACAGGCGCCGCGCCACGCCGTAGGTATTCAAGTCATCGACGCTATCCTCGGGCGGTGCATCGTCGTAGGCGAACTTTCGCACGGCATCGATGCGCTCGCGCCGGGCCAGCACGAACAGGGCCGAGGCGTCGGGCATTTCGGGAATGTAGCGGCCGTCATGTGTGAGCGGCGGCGAGTTGTCCGGGCTGTACAGGTTGCGCGTTGGCATGCTGTCTTCGGAATTGAGCACAATGTAAGGCACGTCGGGATGGGCATCGAAAAAGGCAAATACGTCTTCCAGGATGCGCTCCGGATGTTCGCTCAGGCGGCGCGGACCACTGGCGAACAGATGCCAGTGCAGACCGGATGACGCGGCGCCACCGGCCAGGCCTATGGCTGGCGAGTCGGGGCTGTCCAGCATGCGCGAATTAAAGATCGGTGGCTCAGCATTGAAAACGGGGACGCCGAAGTACATGGGAATATCCCTCGCCCCATTTTCCAGCGTGTCGCCACCGCGGCCACCTGCTATCCCAGCTCTTTGCATGGCATCCCAGGTGTATTTTTCCTTGTCCTGTTCGCGGATGCTGGCGTAGGCGTTTCCCTTTTGTAGCGCTTCCCACAGTTTTCCCTGCCGGTATTTGTCCAGGGTGACGCCCAGACCGATGACTTCCAGCACATATTCCCGCTTGTCCTGTTCGCTGGGCGCCGCCTGCTGCACTTGTGGCTGTGCGACGGCCACAGGCTTGGACGCATGCAGCCAGCGAGAGCCGAGCAATGTGGCTGCCACGATGGGCGGGATCAGCAAGAACCATTGCAGGTGCTTCCATATTTTGCTGCTCATTGTGAACTCCAGCAAGAAAGGGGATGGAATGAACATTAGTAGCAGTGCCAACACGATGGCAGCTGCACCAAACGAATACTGCCAGCGTGGGAATAAATTTTTCATCTTGGAATATCGTCGCTTGATTTATGGACGACCGGAGTGATGACCGACTCAGTGCGCCTACCGTTGACTATTTCACAAACGACGGTAGACGGCAGGCCTGCTTGCAATGCGGGCACAAAGGCTGGTAACTCTCCCGAACTGTAATAATGGGCATTACCTTCAATGATTTGCTTGCGTTGTAGAGGTTCTGCAGCCCAATAGACTGCAAATTTTTTCATGAAATCCTCCCATCTCAGGATGGATTTTCTTATAGGATTTTTTTTGTCGTTTTGCAGCCGCCAATCCGCCACCGCACACAAATACTGGTAAAACCTCGGATCGCTGCTCGCCTTGCCTCCGCCAATGGCCACGTCATACGCCGTCACGTTGCGGTGGTTTTCCGCATTGCCGATGATGGCGCCGTGGAAGGATTTGGGGCTGACCTCGTTCTGCCAGCGCTGGCGCGCCTCGTTCGGGGTTTCTTCGCGGTCCACGCGCAGCCTGTCGCCACCGCCCGGGTGGCGCGAGACGCGGTCGAGCTTGCATTGGTCGCCCGCTTCCTTGCCCAGGTTCAGGGCCTTTTCCACTTGCTCGCGCTCGCCCGCGCCGAACATGCCGGCGCCGTATTCGGGAATACGATGCTTGAGTGGCCGGGGATCGGCGATGATTTCCTGCCTGCGCATGCGCAAACCTTGCTTGCTGGTTACCGCGATGGCCGCATCGATCGGGTCGACCTCCTCGCACGGTCCTTGCTGGTCGCGCGGCAGCCTGGCCTGGTCGGAATCCCTCGGGAACTTACCAGGGCGGATCTCGCCACCGTCCAGCACGGGCGCCCTGGGAGCGCGCAGTGCTTCGCCATTGATCGTGCGCAAGCCTTCGCGCCGTCCAGCTTCCGTTGAAAAGATATTCCATTTTGCGGGTTTGACGGGCGGCCATTGTGTCTCGGCATGGTTGCCCCGATGACCCCGGTTGGCGCCCGCCACATGGGCATGGTCATCCTCACCTTCCACGCGCAGGGCGAAGTCGTGCGGCGGCAGGCCCACCAGCACCGGCCCGCTGTTCTTGCCAGTGGCATCCAGGCGTTGCTTGTTGGTAAAGACGCGCTGGTAAAATCCTTTACCCAGTTCCACCAGCGGCTGGCGGCGCTGGAATTCCTTTTCCCAGTAGGTGGGGCCATCGCCCCAGATGCTTTTATCCGTCTTGCCCCTGGTCTTTGACAGGCCATGGCCGTCGATGTGGTCGGGTATCCCCTGCCAGCCGATGCCTTGCATATTATCCAGCGCCACCGTCATGTCTTCGGGACAAAAGTACAGGTAGACCTTGCCTCGGTTGTCGCGGTCCGCTTCCGCGCGCCATGCCGCGCCCGCCATCCCATGGCAGACGGTATGATCCTTGATCTGCGCGAAGGCGGGCGTGGCGTGCTTTTTTGCCACCACGCCCTGCACGATCTGCACCAGCGTTTGCAGGCGCGCATGCAGGGTCTGGCGATTGCTGATGGCGTCGTACTGGTCTTCCATCGCCGCATCCCGGCCACCGCCAAAGATGCGGCTGGTTTCCGCCGCGCCGAAAAACATGGTTGTGTCTTCCACCAGGCTGTAGGGCGGATGCGTAAGGATCAGCGTGTCGGCCGGCCGCTTGCCTTCGTCGAGCAGAAAGGCCTGTGCCAGCAGCGAGATCAGACAGCCCTGGCTGTGCGCGACGATGGACACCACGTCATTGCTGTCGTAGTCGCGGATCATGGCGATGAGCGCGGCCAGGCGCTTGGCGGCCAGCACCATGTACATGCGGCCCGGTGCCGTCATCAGCGGACGCACGGGGTCGCCGCCCACGTCGTATGGAGAGAATAATCCCTTGTTCCACATGTCGGGCAGGGTATTGGTGGCATTGCCGAACGGGCCGCCGTTCTTCGACATGTCCTTGTCCAGGCGGTTGCCATAGCGGTCCGTATTCTGGCCGTTGACCATTTTGCTGGCGTTGCTGCGTTCGCGAAAGCCCCAGTAGAACGGGATGACGGGGTTGTACGTCGCGTCATCCGGCTTGCGCTTGAAATACACGTCGTCCGGGTCGGCTATGGTTTCACGCTTGTCGGACTCCTGCGGCAGGCGGTAGGTGGCTGGGGTGAACACGTGGCCGCCGCCATACATGCGCGCATCGAGTCCCTGGCAGAGTCCTTTTTCCACGGCACTGAAACTCGTACCCACGTCGTTGACGCTATGGATGACGATGACGTTGCCCGGCAGCTAAGGGCGGATGCGCACGATGGCGTCGTTGAGGCGGCCGCAATGGAGCAGGGCGGTGTTCTTGCCGCTGGTGTAGGGAAGTTTGGGATAGGCCATCGCCGCTCCATGCTGACCAGACAGGCCAGTGTAGAGGGGCGGGATGGCGGATTAATTGCGTTTACGCAAGCATTGCGGAAAAGAAGGCGGCCTTACGGCGCACTGATGATCTTCGTCAGCGCGATGCGGTACGCGGGCTGCACGTCGCCATCCTTGTCCAGCTTGTCCGTCATGATCACGCCGTAGCCTTGCGCGTACCACACGTATTCGCCGCTCTTGCCTTTGCTCTTGCCACCGACGTCGCGCAGTTCGAACTTGCAGGCGTCGGGGAAGCGGCGGCCGCCCAGTTCCAGGCGTTCCCAGCCCAGGAAGGTGATGGAGAAATCGCGTTTGTCGGTGCGCGTGGAGGTGGTGATCTTGTCGGACAGGCCCGCCAGCGGGTAGTGGGTGCTCGTTTGCGTGTCCGTGAACTGCACGCGCACTTCCTGGCCGGGGCGCATGGTGGAGGGGATGGCGGACTGCGGCGTGTAGACGTTCTTGCTGCGCACGGTGCCGTCTTCGTTGTAGTGGATGGCGCCCGTCAGGAAGACCTGGCCATCGCGGATATCCTGGTAAGACGTGGCCAGCAGCACGCCGCCGTCGAGGATCAACTGCGTGCCTTTCTGTTTCTTGCCTTCGAACATCTCTTCGACGTTGACTTGCGCATCGCCATTGTTCTTGCTGAACTTGATGCCTGTCGTCAATTCCATGCATTCGCCCACAGTGGGCGCCGCTTGTACACCCGCGGCCGCGAATACGCTGGCCGCCACTATTCCACACCATGCTGCTTTCATTGTCATCCTGAATATATTGCAAAGGCGCGATCATAACGTGCCTTGGAGCAATGTGGCGCAGCGCTGGAGGCAGACTTAGCGGGCCGGCGCGACTGGCGTCGCTGGCGGCGCGGTGGCCGGTCCGCTGGCGGCCGGGGTGTCCGGCGTGGCTACGGGCTTGCCGCGCCGCGTGCGCTTGTCCGTGCGCGTCTTGGCGGGCTTGCCGTCGTGAACCAGCTTGCCTTTATTGTCGAGCTTGTCGGACTGGTCCGATTTCTGGCCCGGATCGTTGGCATTGTTGGTGTGGTTGCCCGTCTGGTTCAGATTCGTCGTCGACTGGGCTTGCACCCAGGCGCCGCCGACGGTCATCAGGGTGGCGGCCAGCAAGAGAGCGGCGGTTTTCATGGCAGTGTCCTGTGCAGAAATGAGGAAGAGCTTGCATTCTCACACAGGATACCGGCGGCACGGGTAGGACGCCGCCTCATGGCTGTGTCGGCTACTTGCTACTGATTATCGGAATTGTTCCGTCGAGATATCGAAGCGCTTGAGCTTGTCGTACAGGGTTTTCTTTGGAATATTCAGGCTGGCAGCCGCGTCGATGACGTTGCCGTTGTGGCGGCGCAAGGCTTCTTCGATGATGGAAATCTCGAACGTGTCGACTTGCTCGGCCAGCGAGGCTTCGCGGCAGCCGGCCGGGCTCAGGGTGTCGTCCAGCAAGCCCAGCACGAAGCGGTCCGCCACATTGTGCAGTTCGCGCACATTGCCGGCCCAGCGCTGCGCCATCAAGGAAGCGATCAGTTCGCCGCTGACGAGAGCGGCCGGCTGGCCGTAGCGCAGGGCTGCCTGCAGCACGAAAAACTCGAACAGCAGCGGGATATCCTCGCGCCGGTTGCGCAGGGCGGGCAGGGTCAGGCTGGCCACGTTCAGGCGGTAATACAGGTCGGGCCGGAATTTCCCTTGTTCCGCCAGGACATTCAAATCTTCCTTGGCGGCGGCGATGACGCGGAAATTGACGGAAATGAGTTTATTGGAACCGAGCCGTTCCACCTGGCGTTCCTGCAGCACGCGCAGCAGTTTCACTTGCAGGGCCAGCGGCATGCTTTCGATTTCATCGAGAAACAGGGTGCCGCCGTTCGCATATTCGATCTTGCCGATGCGCTGGCGCTGCGCGCCCGTAAACGCGCCTTCCTCGTGGCCGAACAGTTCCGATTCGAAGATGGATTCGGGCAGGGCGCCGCAGTTGATGGCGACGAACGGATGGTCGCGCCGTTCGCTGAAGTCGTGCAGGCAGCGGGCGATCAGTTCCTTGCCGGTGCCCGTTTCGCCGAGGATGATGATGTCGGCCGATTTCGGCGCCAGGTTCAGCACCAGCTGGCGCACCTTGGCCATGGCCGCGCTGCGGCCCACGATGCGCGCCTCGATGCCGACCCGCTGCTCGAGCTGGCGGCGCAAGTTCATGTTTTCCAGCACCAGGTGGCGCTTGTCGAGCGCGCGGCGGCACACTTCCACCAGCAAGTCGGCGGAAAACGGTTTTTCGATGAAATCGTAGGCGCCACGGCGCATGGCGCCCACGGCCATCGACACGTCGCCGTGGCCCGTGACGAGGATGACGGGCAGGCTGGCATCCTGCGCCACGGCGATATCAAGCAGTTTCAAACCATCCATGCCGGGCAGCTTGATATCGCTCAATAAAATGCCGGCAAATTCGGGCACCAGGTAGGGCAGCGCTTCCTCGGCCGTGGCGACGGCCGTCACTTGCAAGCCGGCCAGCTCCAGCGATTGCCGGGCACCCTTGCGCACGACGGCATCGTCTTCCACCAGCAGCACTTGCATGCCTTCAAAATTATTCTCGTGCATTCCCTATTCCTTCGTCTCTATCTTATTCTCCCCCGGGGCGCAGCTCAGGGTGATGGTAAATTGTGCGCCGCCCCCTTCCTGCGCGCTGCGGTTGCGCACGGCCAGGGCGCTGCCGGCCGCGCGCAGTATGCCTGCGCTGATCGATAATCCCAAGCCCAGCCCGTGTTCCTTGGTGGTATAGAAGGGGTCGAAGATCTTGTCGAGCGAAGCGAGCGGGATGCCGGGACCATTATCGGTGATATGCAGCACGGCGAGGTCGCCTTCGCGGCGCACCTGGAACCAGATGTGCACGGGCTCGTTTTCCGGCACGGCATCCATGGCGTTCGTGATCAGGTTGGTAAACACCTGTTCCAGGCCGATGGCGTTGCACAGCACGATGATATCGTCCTCAAGCCAGCTTTCATGCAGGGTCAGGCGCTGAGAATGCTTGCGCGTGCGGATTTGCAGCATGGTTTGCGCAAATGCCTGGCGCACGCTGACGGGCTTGCGGGCATCGTCGCTGCGCCGGGCAAAGCCTTTCAGTTGCGACGTCACATAGCCGAGCCGCTTGACGAGGTCGGAAATGGTCGACAGGTTATCGAGCGCATCGTCGATGCGCCCGCGCGCCAGAAACACCTTGGCATTGTCGGAAAACGTTTGCAGGGCGGCCAGCGGCTGGTTCAGCTCGTGCGTGACGCCGGCCGCCATCTGGCCGATGGCCGCCAGCTTGCCGCTTTGCACCAGTTCCGCCTGGGCGTAGCGCAAGGTCTGTTCGGCCCGTTCGCGCTCGGCCACTTCGGCCTGCAGGCGGCCATTTGCATGCACGAGGTCGGCCGTGCGCTGTTCGACCTTGATTTCCAGCTGCTCATAGGCGCGCGCCAGGGTTTGCTGTGCATTGAGCTTGTCGGCGATGCGGCGCCGGCGCTGGCGCGCATACATCAGGGCCAGCAGCAGCAAGGCCCAGCCCAGCGCGGCGGCGATGGCTGCATTGCGCGCCGCCTCGTTGACCTGGTCGAGCTCGGCCAGCACGGTGATCTGCCATTGCAGCGGACCCAGGGCGCGGTTCACGGCCAGGTAGTCTGCGCTGCCGGACAGGGCAGGCGTGTCGCCCGTCTGCGGACGTTCCAATGTCATCACGCTGGCGCCATCGGCAAACTGGCGCCGCACGCGGTGCGGCAGGATGGGCAGGTTTTCTTGCAAGAACTGGCGCTGTTCGCTGATGTCTTTCTTGGCGTCCGCCGACAGCGGGGCCAGGGTCTTGAACTTGAACGCGGGTGTGGTCGCCAGGATCAGCACGCCATTCGCATCCTTGACCCAGATCTGTTCGCCCGCGCCTGGCGTGCGCCACGATTGCTCGATCCAGTCCAGGTTGACCTTGGCGGCGACGATGCCGATGATGCGCCCGTTGCGCTGCACGGGCTGCGAAATGAAATAGCCGGCTTCGAAGGTCGAGGCGCCGATGCCGTAGAAGCGGCCGATGCCGCCCGCGAACGCATCCTTGAAGTAGGGCCGGAAACCGTAGTTGACGCCCACGTAGGAGCTGCGGTCTTGCCAGTTGCTCGACGCCAGGGTCGTGCCCTTGTCGTCGAGCACGTAGACGGCAAAGGCGCCCGCGCGGCGGTTCATGTCGACCAGGTAGGCGTTGATCTGCGTGACCTTGTCGGCGCTGGGCTGTTCCAGCAATTGCGCGACGGCATCGCTCTGGGCCACGGCCAGGGGCAGGAATTCGTACTTGTTGAGGGCGCCGCCGATGGACGCCGCATACAGTTCCGCGCGCGAATCGAGGGTGCGGTGCAATTCATCGAGCTGGCGCTGCTTGACCCAGGCATACGACGCCCACGTCAGCACGACCAGCGAGCCCACGGCCAGCAGGGGGGCGAGCGCGGGTCTCAGGGGCCATTTGCCGAATGCCATGGTGCTCCGTGTGTCGGGTTAAGCTTGCGTGTGCCGCAAAGAAGGAATGGTAGTGTACGGCGGGATTCACCCGAATGGGTGAATCCTGATTTACGACTGACATGCAAAGTTGCAGTGTCTGACAAAACCGTAGCGAGCGGAAGGGAGAGGTGGCCGAGAAGCGGAACCGTACTCTAGTACGGTGAGCATCGCAGGCCGCCTATACCGACGCGCAGTAGGTTTGGTCAGACACCACTAATCTGCTGTGCTGGCCATGGTCTCGGCGTTGTGATGGCGCTGTTGCTCTTCCATCACCATCTCGCCCAGCATGCGTTTCAAGCGGTTGAACTCGGGGTCGCTCGGGTCGCGCGGGCGGGGCAGGTCGATGGCCACGTCGCGCTTGATGGTGCCGGGACGGTAGGTCATGACGATGGTGCGGTCGGCCAGGTAGATCGATTCCTCGATCGAGTGCGTGACGAACACGATGGTGGTGCCGAAGACTTTCCAGATTTTCAGCAATTCATCTTGCAGGTTGCGTCGCGTCAAGGCATCCAGTGCGCCGAAGGGCTCATCCATCAGCATGATCGGCGAATCGAGGGCCAGCACGCGGGCAATCGCCACGCGCTGGCGCATGCCGCCCGACAAGTCTTTCGGGTAGCGGGCACGGAATTCCGTCAAGCCCAGCATGCTCAGCAGCATGTCGACCCGTTCCTTGATCTCGGCCGGCGTCTTGCCGGCGATTTCCAGGCCGAAAGCGATATTGCTTTCGATGGTCATCCATGGGAACAGCGCGTATTCCTGGAACACCATGCCGCGGTCGGGACCGGGTTCGGTGATCAGCTTGCCGCCGGCCAGGATCTGGCCCGAGGTCGGCTGCGAAAAGCCGGCGATGGCGTTCAACAGGGTCGACTTGCCGCAGCCGGATGGCCCCAGCAGGCAGATGAACTCGCCGCTGGCGATCTCCAGGTTGATATCCTTCAGGGCGATGACGTCCGCACCGCCCGTGGTGAAGATTTTATTGACTGCATTGATATTGATCGTGGTCATGGCCGTTCCTCTCAGTGTTCCAGGCCGCGGTGCCACTGCAGCAAATGATTATTCAGGGCATTCATGGCGATATCGATGGCCAGGCCGAACAGGCCGATGGTGAACATGCCGGCGATAATCTTGTCGGACCAGAAGTACTCGCGCGCTTCCAGGATGCGGAAGCCGAGGCCGCTATTTACGGCGATCATCTCGGCCACGATCACGACGATGAAGGCCGTGCCCATGCCGATGCGCGCGCCGGCCAGGATATACGGCGTGGCCGCCGGCAGGATGACGCGGCGGAACATGGTCATCTGGCTGGCGCCCAGGTTGCGCGCGGCACGGATGTAGATGCCGTCGACCTGGCGCACGCCGGCGATGGTATTCATCAGCACGGGGAAGAAGGAACCGATGCTGATCAGGAAGAAGGCGGGCGGGTTGCCCAGGCCGAACCACAGGATCGCCAGCGGAATGTAGGCGATCGGTGGAATCGGGCGCAGCACCTGCACCAGCGGGTCGAACAGTTTATAGATGGTCTTGTTGGTACCCATCAGCAGGCCCAGCGGCAAGGCCAGGCCGGCGCCGATGGCAAAGCCGCCCAGCACGCGCGACAGGCTGGCCCAGGCATCGTGCGGCAGTTCGCCGGAGAACATCCACACCAGGTAATTGCCCGCTTCGGGCGTGTAGGCTTCCATGGGGATCAGGTATTCATACCATTTCACCACCACGGCGACGGGCGACGGCAGGATCTGCGGGTTGATCCAGCCAAACGTCGACATGGCTTGCCACAACAGCAGCACGGCGACGGGCACGGCGGCGCCGTGCGCGAAGCGTTTCATCATTTGAATATTCATCGTGACACTTTCAGATTAGCGAGGTGCGTAGGACTTCTTGGCTTTTTCCAGCAGGTCCAGCTTGACCCAATCCTTGGCGACAGGCGCTTTGGCCATGCGGCCCACGCCGAACTTCACCATGTAGTCGGTGGTCAGCTGCACGTGGCTTTGCGTGATGTCTTCCGTGAAGATGGCATTGTCGATGGCATCGCGGTAATCCTCGGTGGTGATCTGGTTCTTGAACATCGATTCGCGCACGTATTTTTCCGCCAGTTTCGGGTCGGCCAGGAAGGCGCGCGTGGCAGCGACGAAGCAATCCATGAAGCGCTGGGCCACGGCCGGCTTTTCCTTGTACATTTTTTCCGTCATCACGAGCGCGCGCACGGGCTCGCCCAGCGGCGTGTCGTAAGGCTTGAGGATGGCCGCGCCGTATTTCTTGTGGATCGCCTGGGTCGAGTACGGCTCGGACTGGCTCATGACGTCGATATCCTTGGTCAGGAGCGCCTGGTTCAAGTCAGGGTAGCCCATGTACAGGATCTGCACGTCCTTGCCCGGCTTGTCGGACCAGGTCAGCTTGGCCTTGGTCAGTTCGGCAAACAGCAGGATTTCCTGCGGGCCGCCGCGCGTGACGCCGACTTTCTTGCCTTTCAGGTCGGCGATGCCCTTGATGTTCAGGTCGGGACGGCCGACGATCTGCACGCCGCCCTTGGCGAAGCCGCCCACCAGGTACACGGGCAAGCCCGTGGCGCGGCCCGTGATGGCCGCTTCCAGCGCGCTGGCGGACACGTCGATTTCGCCGGCGATCATGGCTGGCACGATGTCGAGGCCCTTGGCGAAGATGCGTTCTTCAATTTTCAGGTCGTATTTCGGCGCGATTTCCTTCATGTAGGCGACGGCGCCGTAATGGGCGAATTTCAGGTTGCCCAGGCGTACGGTATCGGCTGCGTGGACGGCCAGCGGGAATTGCGCGGCCAGTGCGACGGCGACGGTCAGTGCCTTGGTGTTCAGGAAGGACGAGATGCGGAAGGTGCGTGCCATGCTGTTTGTCTCCAAAAGGTAGATGGTTTTATATAGTGGGTCAGGCTGCCGCTCTGATGGCGGTTATGAAAATATAAAAGCATCTTCCGTGCCAGTGGAGCGCATTTTGGCGTTTATTGCAAGTGATTGTTTATAAAGGTTTAATTTGAATCTAGTGAAAATGGGAAATGGCGAGATTCCGCCTTTCCGCACGGGGAGGGGAAAGGCTGTGCGGATTGCCGCATTTTTGGCGGACGGGTCCGATGTCCGCTTGCGGGTTCATTGCAGGTGAACCTTCATGGCGTAGCCGACTCCAATCGTAAAAAAACGCGTTGCAGACAGGCTGGCAACGCGTAACTCCCCCGTGGAGTAGGGGCGCCGCCGCATGGGCGCCTGATCGATCGCCGTCCGGCGGCCTCGTCTTCAGGCTTTACTTCGGCGCCGTGGCGGGCGGCAGCGCGGGCGCGGTGGCCGGGTCGGTCAGCGGCGCAGGCGGCGTCGTGCTGCCTGGACCCGTCTCCGG
The DNA here is from genome assembly GCF_021165895.1 of Janthinobacterium sp. PLB04. Lineage (NCBI taxonomy): Bacteria > Pseudomonadati > Pseudomonadota > Betaproteobacteria > Burkholderiales > Oxalobacteraceae > Janthinobacterium > Janthinobacterium sp. PLB04. Next base: position 2,250,069 of record NZ_CP088968.1, read on the forward strand.
CGTGGCTGGCATGACAGGTGCCGGCATCACTTGCGGGGTGGAAGCGGGATTGGGTGCCGTTTCGGGCAGGGGCGGCTCGGCCGGTTTTTTACAGGCGGACAGGCTGACAAGCAAGGCGGCGGCCAACAGGGCAGGTATTTTCATGATATTTCCTTTGCAAGAGTCGAAGGTGCGCGATGCGGGCGGCGGGCGCCGCGTGCGAAGCTTGAATTTATTGCAATGGTGGTTCCGCTTCTGTTCGCTATTTCACTTTGTGCCATGAATGGGAGCACAGAGCGGGAGTGCAGAGTTTTTAGATGTTTTTTTGAAATGCCATGAGAGAAAGAATTCAGTAGAGCAATATTTTTCACTTTCTTGCTTCTAATGTTCGTTAACGCACAGACCGTAGCCGCCGGCACAGGCATTCTGTGTCCAGACGCTCAGGATTCGTGGTGTTCTGGTATAAAAATTGCCAAGAACTTAACAATCCGGGCTACCGGCAATCGTTTAAAAGGAGTATTCAAATGCATGCAATGACTCAGTCTCACGTGAAGAGCGAATTAAAGGCAGCGCACCAGGAACTTCGTAGCCCCGAAAAAGGCTCGCAAATGGTAGAACGCGCAGCACCCATCCCCCCGGAACGCATGAATCCCATTTCCATGGCACCGATCGAGCGCGTGCGTTCGACGTCTGCCACCTTGCGCCGCATCGAAAACATGCAAAAGCTGATCGGCGAATTGTCGCTGCACGAGATGCTGGCCGACGAAATCGCGTGGTTCCTCAAGTTTTCGCCATCGGGCGCCCGTAAATACATCCGCGACCTGCGCGAAGCGGGCGTGATCGAACTGGCCCGCTACATCGAAGGCACTGCCACCTACCTGGGCAAGGCAGTGTACCAGCTGACGCCGGATCCTGAGCGCGTGCGCGCCTTCCTGGCCGCCATCGTTCAGCCAAAACGCGAAGGTGCGCCACCGCGCAAGGACCGTCCAGGCCTGCGCGAGCAAAGCATGGCAGGCAGCGGCCGTCACTTCCACATCCTGGCCGATGACACGCATTACGCCATCCGCGTCAACCGCGGTCCCGTGACGCGCGATCCCCTGGTTGCCGCTCTGTTTGGTGCACCACAGCAAAAGGCCGCAGAATAACGCTTGACCAAACCTCGCGCGGCGTGCGGCCTGCGATGCTCACCGTACTAGAGTACGGTTGCGCTTCTTAGCCATAAATCATCGCCGCTCGCTACGGTTTTGTCAGGCGTTGGAACGTTGTAATGAAAGAATGAAAGCCGGGTTGCAACCCGGCTTTTGGCGTTGGAGCCGGCCCTTTGATCTTGGCGGATTGAAAAGATGTTAATCAACCCCATGTGGGCTGGACTGCCCGCCCGTCCCGATGCGGGGTTCATTCGAAGGAGCTTGTCCTTGTCTGCCTACGCCGCCTTGTTATCGTGTCCGCCCCTGCCTTGCCTGAAACGGGTCGCCGCATGAATCCGCTGCTGTGGATCGCCCTCGTCACGGCCGCCATCGTATTTTCACTGTGGTTTCCCCGCTGGCGCTTGAAGCGGGCCCTGGCGAAACCCTTGCCGGCAGAAGGCTTGGCTGTGCTGGAAAACAATATTCCCGTCTACCGGCATATGCCGGCGCCGCTGCAGGAGCAATTGCGCCGTCTCGTCGTGCAATTCCTGTATCAAAAGAAATTCGTCGGTTGCGGCGGCCTGGAGATCACGGACGAGATGCGCTATACGATTGCCGGCCAGGCTTGCTTGCTGCTGCTGAACCGCCAGACGCAGGTGTATCCGGAACTCGACACCATCCTCGTGTATCCCACGGAATTTATCGTCACGCGCGATGAAGTGGGGCCGGGCGGCGTGGTGACGCCATCGGCGAATGGCTTGCTGGGCGAATCCTGGGGCGATGGCCGCGTGGTGCTGGCCTGGGACCACGTGCAGCGGGGCGCGGCCGACTGGAGCGATGGCCACAATGTCGTGCTGCATGAATTTGCGCACCAGCTTGACAGCGAATCGGGCGCCGCGAATGGCGCGCCCTACCTACCCAGCGTGTCGAGCTATCGCAGCTGGGCCACCGTGCTGTCGCGCGACTTCGACAACTTGCGCCACGATGCCATGGTCCAGCAGCAAAGCGTGATGGACCATTATGGCGCCACGAATCCCGCCGAATTCTTTGCCGTGGCCACGGAAACCTTCTTTGAAAAGCCGTACCAGATGGCCGAGCACCACGAGGAGCTGTACGCGCAATTCTTGCAGTACTACAAGGTCGACCCGCGCGACTGGATAGCGCCGCCCGTGGAAGCCGAGCACATGGCCCCGCCGTTCCCCAACTACGCGCCGCACTGGTAAGTCTGGCTTTAACTCAACAATATCAGCCCAGCAGCCGCTGTTTCAGCGCGGGATAGCTGCTGCGCGACACGGGGATGCCCGTGCTGGTCTGCGTGTCGAGCGCGTATTTGCCGCCTGCCGCGATCTGCAGCCGCTTGAAACCCAGGCTGTTGACGATGTAGGAGCGGTGCACGCGCAGGAAGTGGGGCGGCAGCAGGGCCATAAGCTTGTCGATAGGCAAGTCATGGAAACACTGTTCGCCGTTGCGCAGCACGATATTGCTGTAGTGGCCGTCGGCTTGCACGTGGTCGATGTCGGCCATGGCGATCCATTCCAGGGAACCGCGCTTCTTGACGGCCAGCGAGGCCGCCTCCGTGTGCCTTCCCGTATAGCGTTGCAGCGCCTTGTGCAGGCGTTCGCGGCTGAAAGGCTTGGCGACGAAGTCGAGCACGCCAAATTCGAACGCCGTGATCGAGCGTTCCGCGTGGGCCGAGACGATGATGGTCTGGAACGAAGCATTTTGGGCCAGGCGCAGCAGGTCATAGCCGTCCGCGCCATGCAGGTTCAAGTCCAGCAACAGCAAGTCGATCCGGTCCTGCCCCTGCTCTTGCGCCAGGGTAGCCAGGGCTTGCGGCACATTGTCATGCAGCACGAGATTGCGGAGGCGCGCGCCGAAATGCGCGCGCACCTCGCGTTCGAGGCCCTGCGCGATCAGCGGTTCATCTTCCAGTATCAAGACATTCATGGCGCCGCCGGCAAGGTAAAGGTGAGGCGCCAGCCCGTTGGCTGCTGTTCGCTCGCATAGCGGGCCATATCGCCGAACACGGCTTGCAGGCTGGCGCGGATGTACTGTTCGCCCACGCCGCCGCCCGCGTGCGGGCGCGCCTCGCCTGCGGGCAGGAGCAGGGTAAGCACCTGCGTTTGCGCATGTTGTGCGATGCGCAGGACAAACACGGCGCCGTGGCGGTAGCGGTTGTGGCTGAACGCATTTTCCAGTGCCGTCAGCAACATGGCGGGCGGCACGGTGATGCCCGCCGCCTCGCCATCGAGTTGCAGGCTGCACGGCTGCTGCAGCCGCGTGCCCATGATGCTCAGGTAATTCTCGCACAGGGCCAGTTCCTGCGTCAGGGCAATGCTGGGCTGCTGCGCGAATTCGTTGAGCATGCGCAGCTCGGCGCCCAGCGCCTCGATGAAGGTTTCGGCTGACTGCGGCGATTGTGCGTTGAGTTCGCTGATCAGGCTGAGGGAATTCATCAGGAAATGCGGTTGCATGCTTTTACGCAGGAGCTGGTTTTCCAGCTGCTGGGCACGTGCCGCCTTGCTGCGCTCGCGCAGCAGCTGGGCCAGCAATTGCGCGCATAAAGGCAGCAGCAGGAAGCACACGACGAGGGCGAAGCCGCCTTCGGCAAACTGGCTGCCCGTCAGCAGGAACAGCGCGCACGAGGCCAACGCGATCAAGGTGCCGCCACGGCTGCCCGGCAGGCGGCGCCACAGGGCGCCCAGGTTGAGCGCCAGGCTCGCTGCCAGGCCCGTCAGGAACATCAGCCAGCAGCGCGCGTCGAAATGCACGTGCAGCGCGCCGGCCAGCGCGATGCCCGCCAGCAGCACTGCCGCCGCCAGCGGCCAGCGCGGCAGGCGGTAAGCCGTATAGAAATACAGGGGCAGCAAGGCGGAAAACAGCCACGTCAGGGCGCTGACGGCATACAGGCGCGGCATGTGCCAGGGATAGGCATAGCCGGTCAAGCTGCGCCAGAGTTCCACCACCAGCAGCAGCGCCGCCACCAGGCACAGCGCGGCAAACATGGCCCAGTGACGCTGCCGCTGGTACAGCGCGGTGAGGGCCAGGAAGAGCGCTGCGACGGCGCCCAGCGCCCCGGCCAGCAGCAGTGGCGGCAGCCGGTACCAGGCCAGGCCCACGCGGTAGTCTTGCCGGTCGACCAGGTACAGCGCATAAAATGGCGACGCCAGGTGGGCCGGCACGTGCTGCGTCGACAGCAGCAGGCGCAGGTGGTGCTTGCCCATGGCCAATTGTTGTGGCGTCAGGTGGATGGCGAAATCGATGTCGCCCGCGCGTTCCCCGCTGGCCTGGCGGGCCGGCTGGCCATTGCTGCCGATCAAGACACCATCCAGCCACAGTTCGCTGGAAGCCAGCGCCGACAGCACCAGCAACTGCGTCGACGACGGCGTGGCGGCCAGGGTGACCTCGCGCTCCACGCACAGCAACAGGCCCGGCTGGACCAGCTGCTGCAGCGAGGCGGGTGCGGACGGGGTGTTGCCGCAGGTGCGCCAGCCTTCGTCCAGCCAGAGCGGATGCATGGCGCAGGCGAAAGAGGGCACGGCCAGGCAGCAAGCAAGGCAGTACCGCAGCAGGGAGCGGAAGAAGGAGGGCATGGCGGGCATTGTAGCTGCTCATGTGCTACCCCGTTGCTACCCCTTTGCAACATTTTCATCAACGCCGGTGCCGTTCGTGCGGGCTGCGTGCATTTCGTGCACGGCCTGCCAACGGTGTGTGAAAGACATTTACCATGCATCAGCGCCGTGCTGTGCACACGGCCCTCACCATGGAATCATGACTATGCAAAGCAGCAAATACTACGGTTTCGCCGGCGCGCTGGCGCTGTTCTGCGGCTTGGCGCAAGCCGCCTCCGTTCCCTCCGCTGGGCTGGCCGCGCGCCTGGCGGATTTCGATGGCTGGGCGGCCCGGCGCATGGGCGCGGAACGCATTCCGGGCGTGACCGTCGGTTTCAGCCAGGGCGACGTGGAATGGGTGAAGGGTTACGGTTATGCCGATCTGGAAAACCGCGTGCCGGCCACGGCCCAGTCCAGCTACCGGCTGGCGTCCGTCACCAAGCCCATGACGGCGGTGGCCATCTTGCAACTGGTGGAACAGGGCAAGATCGACCTGGATGCACCCGTGCAAACCTATGTGCCGTATTTCCCCGTCAAGCCGTTCCCCGTGACGGTGCGCCAGCTGCTGGGCCACCTGGGCGGCATCGACGCCTACCGCGACAGCAAAGTGGAACAGCATTTCAAGGAACACAAGGACACGCGCCAGTCCATCGCCGTCTTCGAACAGTTCGACCTGATCGCCGAACCGGGCACGCGCTTCCGCTACACCAGCTATGGCTACAACTTGCTGGGCGCCGTCATCGAGGGCGCTTCGGGCGAAAGCTATGGCGGCTACATGCGGCGCCACGTGTGGGGGCCGCTGGGCATGGACGCCACCGTGCTGGATGACCCGGACGCCGTGATCGCGCACCGCGTGCGCGGCTACCGGCTGGCCGGCAAGGAGTTGAAGAATTCCGAATTCGTCGACATCAGCAGCCGCTTTTCCGCCGGCGGCACGCGCGCCAGCGTGCCCGACATGCTGGCCTTCGGCCGGGGCGTCCACGACGGCAAGATCCTGTCGGCGGCCAGCGTGGCCGCCATGGTACAGCCGATGGCCACGCGTGCGGGCCGCTTGACGAATTACGGCATGGGCTGGGAAATCCTGCCGACGGGCGGGCGCTACGCCATCGCCCACGGCGGCCAGCAGCCGGAAACCGTCACCTACCTGTACAGCTTTCCTTCGCGCAAGCTCACCATCGCCGTCGCCGCCAATCTCGAGCGCGTCAATCCCGAGGCCTTCGTGCAGCGCCTGTTCGAAGTGGTCACGGGCGAACCGTGGCAGTTGAACACGTATATTGCCGATGCGGGTGCGCAGCGCGCTTACCGGGTGGCGCAAGGCATGTTCGAGGAGGGCAGGGCGCATGCCGAGCGCACGGATCAAGCATATGCCGATGCGGCCGCCACGCGCGAGGCATTTACGCAAATCAATCTGCAAGCGCTGGCGCCGGACGCCCAGGCGGCGCGCGCTTATATCGATACGGCCCGCCATCCCGCAGGCGGCCGCGTGTTTCTCACGGCTGGCGCCAGCATGGCCAGGCAGCTGCGCGAGGCGGGCATCGACCTGAATCAATACTCGCGCGGCGGCGCGCTGGCATTTGCGCGCGACTATGTCCGCTTGTCGCAAGATGCAAAGGCCGGTGCCTTGCCCCGTTTCGACCCCGCCTTCGAACAGGCCATCGTGGCCCTGGCCAGCAGCTGGGACCGCACGGCCGCCATCGCCTGGCCGGCCGCACCCGTCTCCATCGCTGCACTCGATAGCCAGCTGCGCACGGCCTTCCGCGGCCAGCGCGCCTATCCCGATTTCGTGCCCGAACTGCAGGAACTGGCGCAAGCGTCGTCCGCGCGCGGCGAGGCGGATACGTCGCTGGCGGCCAGCCGCCTGGCCGTGGAGCTGTATCCGCTCAGCGACCGTGCGCATGCGTTGCAAGGCTTGACCCTGCTGCGCGCCGGCAAGTGGGAGCCTGCCCTCGCCGCCCTGCGCCTGGCGCTGGACCGCGACCCGCTGGGCGCGGCCAGTCCTGCGGCGCTGAACCTGGAAGCCTACCGTTTGAAAGGTGGCGGCGCCGTGTCGCAAGGCATGGCCGTGCTGCAGGCGGCCGTCAGCCTGCATCCGCGCGACGCGAATCTGCAGGACAGCCTGGCCGAGTTTTATGTGGAGCAAGGCTTGCGCCCGCAGGCGGTGGCCGCCTATCGCCAGGCGCTGCAGCTCGACCCCCGCTATCCGGGCGCCGTGGGGGCAAAAGCGGCGATCATTCGCTTGGGCGGCGAGACGAAGGCGCTGGCGCCTTAGTTGATGTCTTCGCTGATGCCTTAGATGAATTCTGCATAAACATGGGTGAAAAGATTCCTTTTTGGAAATAAGCGTGCCGCGGTCTAATGGCGGCATTCATTGTCACCAGAGGAATTCCATGCAGACCCGTCTTCATTTCGCCGCGCTTCTTTTCACCTCCATCGCCTTCACCCAGGTGGCGCAAGCGGACCAGCTGGCCGCCATCAAGGCGAAGGGCGAGCTGGTCTGCGGGACCCTGGGCACGGATGAGCCAAACAGTTTTATCGATGCCAAGTCGCGCCAGCTGGTCGGCTATGAAGTGGACCTGTGCCGCGCCATCGCCCAGGGCCTGGGCGTCAAACCGGTGATCAAGCAGCTGGCCGTGGCCGCCCGCATTCCTGAATTGCAGCAGGGCCGCATCGATATCCTGACGGCATCGCTGACGCACAATAAGGAACGCGAAGCGCTGATCGATTTTTCCCTGTCCACGTTTTACACGGGTCAGCGCGTGCTGGTCAAAAAAAGCAGCAATATCACGACGGTTGCTGGCCTGGCCGGCAAGAAAGTGCTGACCGTCAAGGGAGGCACGCAGGAACCGAATATCCGCAAGGCCGTGCCTGGTGTGGATGTGGTGACGTTCGAGACGGCGGGCCAGGCTTACTTGGGCTTGCAGCAGGGCAAGGGCGTCGGCTATGTCGACGATGAAGTCTCCTTGCTGAATAACTACGCCAAGCTGGGCGCCGCGCAAAAGGATTACATTGTGCTGCCGCAAAACATCAGCCAGGAAGTGTTTGCCTTCGGCATCCGCAAGGGCGAGACGGGCGTGAAAACAGCCGTTGACCAGGTGCTGCGCGGCCTGGAAAAGTCGGGCGAGGCAGAAAAACTGTTCTTCAAATGGTATGGCCCGACGAGCAATGTGAAATTCCAGAAGCGCACATTTAAAATTGAATCGGACAAGATCGACGCCTAAGCAAACCTACTGCGCGGCTCGCTTTGCGGCCTGCGATGCTCACCGTGCTCCAGCACGGTTGCGCTTCTTAGCCGCAAATCATTGCCGCTCGCTACGGTTTTCTTAGGCATCAATGATATTTCACCATCATGCTCCAATTTGATCTGAACTTTTTGCTGGCTGGCGACTACCGCGACTGGTTGCTGTCCGGCCTGCTGTTGTCATTGCAACTGATGGGCATTACCTTGCTCTTTTCCCTGCCGCTGGCGTGCGGCGTGGCCATGCTGCGCCTGGCGCCGTCGCGCCTGCTCAACGGGCTGGGCGCCGCGTATGTCGAACTGATCCGCAACGTGCCCTTGCTGGCCCACTTCCTGTTCTGGTATTTCGGCGCGCCCGAACTGCTGCCCGACGCCTGGAAGGAGCGCTTGTATGCCGGCAATATCGAAGCCGTCAGCGCCATCACGGCCCTGACCTTGTACACGGCCGCCTACATGGCGGAAGACATCCGCAGCGGCATCCGCGCCATACCCGCCCAGCAATTCGAGGCGGGCAGGGCGCTGGGTTTCAGCTTTCTCGCCACCATGCGCCTGTGCATCGTGCCGCAGGCGCTGCGGCTGGCCGCGCCGCCGCTGTTGTCGCAAACCCTGAACCTGTGGCAAAACACCAGCATCGCCACCGTCATCGGCGTGGCCGAGCTGATGTACCAGACGCAGCGCGTGGAAGCGGCCTCGTTCCGCAGCGTGGAAGCGTTCGTCTTCGCCAGCGCGGCGTATCTTGCCATTTCGCTGGTGATCGCGGGCCTGGCGGCCTTGCTGCAAAAGAAGGTGTCCTGATGCTGGAACTGATCCACGATTATTGGCTGTATTTCCTCGTCGGCCGCTATCCCGAGGGTCCGCTGGGCGGCCTCGCGCTGACGGTGCTGCTGGCCAGCCTGGCGCTGGTGCTCAGCTTGCCGTTCGGCTTGCTGCTGGGGCTGGCGCGCCTGAGTCCCTGGCGGCTGCTGCGCTGGCCCGTCGCCGCGCTGATCCACGTGGTGCGGGGCATTCCCTTGCTGCTGGTGATCTTCTGGGCGTATTTCTTCCTGCCCAGCATCACGGGTCACGAAAGCGGGCAGTTTGGCACCATGCTGGCGGCCCTCGTCATCTTTGACGGCATTTATCTGGCGGAAATCGTGCGCGCCGGTGTGCAAGCCGTGCCCAAGGGGCAAGTGGAGGCGGCCCGTTCCCTGGGCTTGACATACCTGGACAGCATGCGCCAGGTCGTCCTGCCGCAGGCGCTGCGCCACATGCTGCCGTCATTGGTCAACCAGTTCGTCTCGACCATCAAGGAAACCTCGCTGGGATACATCATCGGCCTGGCCGAAGTGTCGTTCATCGCTTCGCAAGTGAACGGCCTGGTGCTGACGAAACCCGTGCAAGTGTATTTCCTGCTGGGCATGACCTATTTTGTCTTGTGTTTCAGCCTGTCGCGCGCCGCCTTCTGGCTCGAGCGGCGCCAGGCGCGTCTCTTGAAAGCGGCTGCATGATCACCTTTGACAATGTCAACAAATACTATGGCGACTATCAGGCCTTGAGCGGCATCAATGAGCACGTCGCCAAGGGCGAGGTGCTGGTCGTGTGCGGGCCGTCCGGCTCCGGCAAGTCGACCCTGATCCGCACCATCAACCGCCTGGAACCGATCGCTTCGGGTCGCATCACGGTGGCGGGCCAGGACATTTATGCGCCGGGGCTGGACGTGAATGCCTTCCGTTCGCATATCGGATTTGTTTTCCAGCAATTCAACCTGTTTCCCCATCTTTCCGTGCTGGACAATTGCGCGCTGGCGCCGCAGCGCTTGCGCGGCCTGACCCGGCGCGAAGCGGAAGAGCGGGCGCTGGCCCTGCTGGAACGGGTGGGCCTGGCGCACAAGGCGCGCGCCATGCCGTCAGCCCTGTCGGGCGGGCAGCAGCAGCGGGTGGCGATCGCCCGCGCGCTGGCCATGCAGCCGCCGCTGATGCTGTTCGATGAACCGACCAGCGCGCTGGACCCGGAAATGGTGGGCGAGGTGCTGCAAGTGATGCGCGACCTGGCGCAGGGCGGCATGACGATGGTATGCGTGACGCACGAGATGGGTTTTGCGCGCGAAGTGGCGGACCGGGTCTGGTTCATGGACCATGGGCAAGTGCTGGAACGGGCCACGCCCGAGGATTTCTTTGCGCGGCCGCAACATGCGCGCACACAGCAATTCCTGTCTGATATCCGCAGCCCCTTCAGCGCGTCTGCTTGAGTGAGCATATGATTGGGCATGGGAGTAAGCGGCTGTGTGCGTAAGCGAACGGTATCCTGGCGTTGTCTGGCGCACGCTATCGAGGCGGCGCATGGTGCGCCAGCAGCCGACGAGGAGGGCCGTATCATGTCACGCATCATTGCAGGTCATTTTCAGTTGCAGGAGCAGATCGACGTCGCGCGCGCCGCGCTGAACCAGGCGGGCTTTTCCGACAGCCGCATCAGCGCCTTTTTTGTCAACCAGCCGGGGCAGCATGATCTGCATGCGCTTGGCGGCGACCGCGACATGTCGCCGGGCGCGAAGGAAACGCCGGAGGGCGTGGTGGAAGGCGTGGCCGTCGGGGCCGCCGTGGGCGCGGGCATCGGCGCGGTCACCACCCTGGCGACGGGGCCGCTGGGCCCTGTGGTGGGGGCGCTGGTGGGCGCCCACGTGGGTTCGCTCTACAGTTTCAATAAGATGAAGGACGCGGGCGAAGCCGAAAAGAATGGCGAAAGCAATGGCGAAAACCGCCGCCAGCCACGCCATCCGGGCATGCTGATCGCCGTGGCGCTGGGCGGTCTCGACGAGCGTGAACGGGCGCTCGAGGCGCTGCACCGGCTCGGCGCCGAGCATATCGAGGAAGCGGAAGGCACGATCGCCAATGGCGACTGGCATGATTTCGATCCGCTCAGCATTCCCGTGCTGGTGGCGTGAATCGGCGCGCCAGCCGTGCAATATGCATAAATGCCGCGCTGCATGAAATTTAGGTATGATCCTTGTTAGTATTCGTAATTATTGGTAAACAATGCCGACAGGGATAGTTTCCGCGCGCCCGAAGTGACACTGGACCAAGGTGACTGCCTGTAGTACTTGCCTCGCATGCTAACGAGTATGGATAGGAGGTCGCGTCATGACACAGGCATGGTTCATTCTGACACGGGCCGATGGGCGCGACATCTGTGCGCCCTCGCCGGCACAGTTGGCCGATGCGCTGGCCGAGGTCTACCGCGGTGGCGGCGTCGCGCCGGACGGCAGCCCGGCCGCCGTCCTGTTGCGCTTTGGCTACGACGATGGCTTGATGTATCAGGTCGAAGTCGCTAGCGGAGGCGAAGTCACTTTCGAGGAATGGTCGGACCGCGATTGCGAAATCGCCCTCGCCAGTCCGCGCCACATGTCGGCCCTGCCGCAGGGCGACGCCCTGCAACTGTGGCAGTGGCTGGCGCAGCGCCAGGTGGCGAAGATCCGCAGCCTGCCATGGCAGGGCGGCTAGCCCGCCGCTTTCACTCGTCCCTAGTGCGCCATCAGCACGGGGATGGTCATGCTTTGCAGGATCGTGCGCGTGACGCCGCCGAGAATCGTTTCGCGCAGGCGCGAATGGCCATACGCTCCCATCACCAGCAAGTCGGCCGACAGGTCGGCTGCCTGCGACAGCAGCGCTTCGCCGATATCGCCGCGCCGCACGCCCCCGCCATCGAGCAAATGCAGCCGCGCTTCCACGCCGTGTCGCGCCAGGTAATGCGTCAGTTCCGCGCCCGGCTGTTCGCCATGTTCGGCCGCGTGCACCTGGGCATCGAAGATGGCCACGTGGACTTGTCCGGCGCGTTGCAGCAGGGGCAGGGCGGCGCTCACGGCGCGGCTCGCTTCCTTGCTGGCATTCCAGGAAATGAGCACATTGCGCGCCGCTGCCGGCGGCGCCAGCAGGGGCAGCGGCGGCGCATACGGCACGATCAGCACGGGACGGCCCGAATGCAGCAGCACATAGGCGGGAAAGTCGCGCATCACGGACGGCGATTTATCCTTGGCATTGTATTGGCTGATGACGACCAGGTCCGCATAGCGGGCCAGCAGGCTGATGCCGCCCGCCGCCTCGTCGTCGAGCACGCGCTGCTCGAACGAGGCGACGCCGGCCGCGCGCACCTGCGCCTCGAAACCGTCGAGGGCGCGCGTCGCCCGTTCCCGCAGGAAATTCAAATGCAAGCTCAGGTTCGGATCCGCATCGAGGTCGGGCTGGTTCTGGTACAGCAGGCGCGACACGCCCGTCAGCGCCACGCCCGTCAGGTGGCCGCCGCACGCCTGGGCGATGCTGGCGGCCGCCTCGATGCGGGCGGCGCGCCCGGCGCTGTCGTCGATGTGGAGCAATACGGTCTTGTATGTCATGGCCTGTCCTCTCGCTGTGCAGTAGGGATCATTCTGGCACAGTCCGGGCGGCCGGCCGCGCACGACTGCGGCCGGTGCTTGCCGCCTCAGCTCATGGCGATGATGATGATGTCGGCGTCGCAGTTACGGTAGTGAATCACGATGACGATGATGCGCCGCAATTGCGCCACCTTTTGCGCCACCTCCGGCATGGCGCGGCTGGCGCGGTTCTTCATCGTCACCTGCACTTGCGAGGCGTCGCTGACGGGGATGCCCATGGCTTTCAGTGCCGCTTTCGGATTGGCCATCAGGGCCAGCGCATGCTGTGGATCGAGCTCCGCCTGATGCACCGATTCCACGTCGCTCATGCCGGGATTGATGTCGTTGAACAAGTCCCTCAATGCTTCTGTGTCGTCCTGGATTTCCATCGCGTTCTCCATGTGAGTCTTACCTTCAAGCAAAGTCTGCACGGCTTGCCTGTCGAGGTGCCATCACCTCACGGATGAGTATAATTTTGACAATTTTTCATGCATGGATGCAGCGCAGGCAGACGCTGCTAGATGCGGGCTCAGCCTTTGATATGGCGCAATGCCGCTTTCAAAAGTGCCACTTACACTTGATCCCACGCAGAACAACCATAACAAGCGGGAGAGACAGCAATGAATGAGCAAAAAGTAGCGCTGGTCACGGGTGGCATGGGCGGCCTGGGCACGGCCTTGTGCCGCCGCCTGCATGCGGCGGGCTTTGCCGTCGTGGCGGCGCATACGCCGGGCAATGCCCGCGTGGAAAGCTGGCTCGACAAGCAGCGGTCACAGCAGTATTATTTTCACCCGCTGGCCCTCGATGTGGGCGATTTCGATGCCTGCAGCGAGGCCGTGGCAAGCGTGCTGGCGCAGTTCGGCCGCATTGACGTGCTGGTCAATAACGCCGGCATCACGCGCGACCAGAGCATGCGCAAGATGGAATTGCCGCACTGGGCCGAGGTCATGCGCACCAATCTCGACAGCCTGTTCAACATGAGCAAGCAGGTGCTCGAGCCGATGCTGGCTAATCGCTGGGGCCGCATCATCAATATCTCGTCCGTCAACGGCCAGAAGGGCGCGTTTGGCCAGTGCAACTACGCGGCGGCCAAGGCGGGCGTGCATGGCTTCAGCAAGGCGCTGGCGCTGGAAGTGGCGCGCCATGGCATCACCGTCAACACGGTGTCGCCCGGCTATCTGCGCACGCAGATGGTGACGGCCGTGCCGGCCGAGATCCTGGAAACGAAGATCCTGCCGCAGATTCCCCTGGGCCGATTGGGCGAACCGGACGAGGTAGCGGCCCTGGTCGCTTATCTGGCGTCCGACGAGGCGGCCTTCGTCACGGGCGCGAATATCGCCATCAATGGCGGACAGCACATGAGTTGATCCCGCGTGCAGCTGGATACGTGAAGCAGGGCAATGGCAGTAGAGGAGACCCGTCCATCCAGCCGGCGCACAGACGCTGGCGGGGGCGGCTGGCAGCATGGTCGTCACGCTGGAAAACAGGGGGCAGGGCAGCGATGCCTTGCCCTTTGTCGTGGCGCAGCCGTCATGGCACTGTCACGCTACTCAGCGCTGGTTTTTTTCCAGCCGCGTCTGGCAATCGATGCACAGGCGCGCTTCGGGGCGCGCGTTCAGGCGCGACAGGCCGATGGCTTCGCCGCAGTTGTCGCACAGGCCGTAGCTGCCATCGGCAAACTTGGCCAGCGCGTGCTTGATGATGGCCAGCTGCGCCAGGTTGTGTTCGGCCGCTTCGCTGACGAGGGCGTTCAAGGTGCGCACGCTGGCGTTGTCGGCCGGCGAGGCTTCGATTTCATTGAGCAGCGAGGCGCGCGCGTCCGCTTCCGCCGTTTCATTCTCGATCTGTTCCAGCAACGCCAGCTTGCGTTGCTCCAGCACGCCCTGCAGACGCTGCAGCTGGTCTTGCGGCAATCCATTCATGGTTGTCACCCGGTAGAGGTTACTTCCATTATGGTAGTCCAAGATTGGCGACTCTGCTTGCGCTACCACCCGCGCCGCGTTTGACGCGGCGCAGGCTGGCAGCGGCCGTTCTATGCTGGTTCCTTGAGGCAGTTGACCATCCAGGCCACGCCGAACTGGTCTTTCAGCATGCCGAAGCGTTTGGCCCAGAACGTTACTTCCAGGGGCATCTGGATGTTGCCGTCACGCGCCAGCGCGTCGAAGACCCGTTCCGCCTCTTCCGGCGTATCGACGGTCAGGCAGATCGCGCTGCCGCTCATGCCCTTGGCGCCATCTTCGCTGCAGCCGCCGTCCGAGCCCATCAGCATGGTGGGTCCCAGCTGCACGGAGCCGTGCATGATCTTGTCATACCAGTCTTCCTTGACCTGGTCCTGGCCCGGGCTGCCCCGATACGGCATCAGGCACAGGTCCGTGCCATGCAGGTGCTGACGGTAGTATTCCAGCGCTTGCGCGCAGTTTCCATCGAATTGCAAATACGGTTCGATACGCATGTTGGTCTCCTCTGGTCATCGCCCCGCAGGCACGATTGCCAGGCGGGGCCGTCCCAGTATAGGCGCTTGCCGGCCGATTTCAATCAGTCCGGCGCCATCTCTTGCAGCCGCTCACGCACCCTGCCCAGAGTGGCGAGGATGCGCTCGGGATTGCCGGCGAGGACGGCGCTGCCCAGGTGCAACAAGCTCGTCGCCAGGCTGATCCAGTGCCGCACGTCGTCGTTGCGGGCGATGCGCAGGCGCACCGTGTCGAGCAGGCCGCTGAGCTGGCGCTGCGCCGTTTCCAGGCCCGCCACGGTGTGCCCGGCCGCATCGGCATACAGCTGGTTGGCTTGCTGGCGCAAGGCCACTTCCAGGGCGAAGACGGCTTGCGCCTGGCTCAGGCTGATGCCGTTTCCCCCCTGGCTGGCGCGCTTGCGGATGGCGCGCATGACGGCGCCGTGCAAGGTGACGGCCGCCTGCGACAGGCTGTCGGCCAATTGCTCGACGCGCATGGCGCTGCTGAGAGCCGCTTCGCGGCGTTCGCTGCTGCTGCCTACCGATCCGTCCATCTTGCCTCCGTGGTGGTGAGGGTGGCAGCGAGCTGCGCGTGTTCGCGACCCAGTGCCGCCAGTTGCCGGCGCGCCAGGGTATGGCGCAGGCCAACCAGGCGGTATTCCTCGGTTTTGCTTTGCTGCATGTTTTTCGCCAGCACGGCCAGCAGGCGCTGCTGCGGCGTGTCCGCATAGGCGATTTCCACGTCGAGCAAGCCGAGCACCATGTCGCGCTCGTTATCGCCGCTTTTGTCGTACAGCGCCAGCAAGCTGTCGAGCGCGGCCAGCAGGGCTTGCAGCGGCGCGTCGCCCTCGTGCAGCACTTGCGCCAGGTGCGCCTGCTGGCTGGCCGCGCCGCCCAGGCGCGACAGTTGCTGCAGCAGCAAGGTATAGGCGCTGACATGGCGGTCGTCGATGCCGCTGCCTGGCCAGGCGCGGATGGCGGCGCCGGCGCCAGCCAGTTCGGACTGCACGTCATACGCATCGGCATCGGCCAGCCGGCCCAGCGCCTGCAGGTACAGGCGCACGGCCTGCGCCAGGCGCGCCACGTCCGCCTGCGCGGCGCGGCGCTGCGCATCGAGCAGGCGTTCGCGCGCGTCTTCGGCCGGCGACAGATAGGGGCGGGCGCGCTGGTAAGTGTCCACGTGGCGCTGCGACAGTTCGTTGAAGGCGGTCAAGGCATCGGTGCCGGCGGCCAGGGCGCGCACTTGCGCCAGCTCGGGGCGCGAGGTGGTGCAGCCGCACAGCACGGCAGCCAGGAAGAGGCTCAGGTACAGCTTCAGGCAAAGGGCGCGGCGATGGCGGGCGGGCGGGGTGGACACGGCACCTCTCGACAGGAAATACTGTATGGAAAGGTATTGTCGTGCCGGCCTGCGCCGGCCGCCTTGTGCGGGCGCAAGCGCGCTGCGATCAGGCGCCCAGCGTGCCCGCTGTGCCCGTCAATTGCTCGCGCCAGCCCAGTCCCGCGACGGTATCGCTGGCGGGGCGGTATTCGCAGCCGACCCAGCCTGCGTAGCCGACCTGGTCGAGCAGCTTGAACACATGGCGGTAGTTGATCTCGCCCGTGCCCGGTTCGTGGCGGCCCGGCGTATCGGCGATCTGGATGTGGCGGATCAGGGGCAGCATGGCGCGGATGGTGTTGCTCAGCTCGCCCTCCATGCGCTGCATGTGATAAACGTCGTATTGCAGGAAGATATTGCTGCGCTGGCAGTCGGCGATGATGTCGGCCGCCTGCTGGCTATGGTTCAGAAAGTAACCGGGCATGTCGTAGCGGTTGATGGGCTCGATCAGCACGTTGATGCCATGCGGACGGCAGGCGTCGGCCGCAAATTGCAGGTTGCCGATCAGGCTTTGCCGCGCCCGCTCCAGGCTCATGCCGGGCGGCACGATGCCGGCCATGCAGTGCAACTGCTTCGCCCCGAGCGCCAGCGCATAGTTGAGCGCCAGTTGCACGTTGCCGCGGAATTCCTCGCCCCGGCGCGGATCGCAGGCAATGCCCCGCTCGCCGTGCTCCCAGTCGCCGGGCGGGAAGTTGAAGACGGCCAGCTGCAGCTGGTGGCGTTCCAGCCGCATGGCGATCTGCCGCGCCTCGACGGCATAGGGGAACAGGAATTCGACGGCATCGAAGCCCGCTTCCCTGGCGGCGGCAAAGCGGTCGAGGAAGGGCAGTTCGGTAAACATCATGCTGAGGTTGGCAGCGAAGTTCGGCATGGCGGCACGCAGGTGAGGACGATGGACACTATCCTAGCCCAAATCGCCAATTGGTGGCGTGCATAAAAAAACCGTCCCAGAAGCTAGTTCTGGAACGGTTTTTAGCCTTGCGGTCAATACATGGTTGAAAACCGTAGCGAGCGGGAGTGATATCGGTTCGAGTAGCACAGCCGTACTAAAGTACGGCGCGCAACGGAGAATCGATAGCGCCCCGCGCAGTAGGTTTGCAACCGTGTATTAGCGGCCGCGGCCGCCGGAACGGTGGTTCGCCGCGGAACGCGGCGCATTGCCCGAACGGTTGCCGCCGCCACCGCCGCCCGATGGGCCGGCGCTGCGTGGCTTGGCGCCGCTGCCGCCGGTTTTCACGCGCACGACGGCGCCAGCTGGCGCGCGGCTGTTGTTGCGGTGACCGCCGGTGCCGCTGCGCAATTGCACAGGCTGGGCGCGGGCGTTCAGGTCCGGTTCGAAGCCCGGGATGACTTCGCGCGGCAGGGTTTGCTTGATCAGCTTTTCGATGTCTTTCAACATTTCGTGCTCATCCACGCAGACCAGCGACACGGCTTCGCCCTTGGCGCCGGCACGGCCCGTGCGGCCGATACGGTGCACATAGTCTTCCGGAATGTTCGGCAAGTCGTAGTTGACGACGTGCGGCAACTGGTCGATATCGATGCCGCGTGCGGCGATGTCGGTGGCGACCAGCACTTGCAAGGTGCCATCCTTGAACTCGGACAGCGCGCGCGTGCGTGCCGACTGGCTCTTGTTGCCGTGGATGGCCAGGGCGCCGATGCCGTCCGCGCCCAGTTGCTCGACCAGTTTATTGGCGCCATGCTTGGTGCGCGTAAATACCAGCACTTGCGTCCAGTTGTTCGACTTGATCAGGTAGGACAGCATCGGGTGCTTCTTGTCGCGGTCGACCGGATGGATCTTTTGCTTGATCACTTCGACGGTCGAATTGCGGCGCGCCACTTCGATCATGGCCGGCTTGTTCAGCAAGCCGTCGGCCAGGGCCTTGATCTCTTCCGAGAACGTGGCCGAGAACAGCAGGTTCTGGCGTTTTGGCGGCAGTACGGCCAGCACTTTCTTGATGTCGCGGATGAAGCCCATGTCCAGCATGCGGTCGGCTTCGTCCAGGATCAGGATTTCCACTTTCGACAGGTCGACGGTGCCCTGGCCCATATGGTCCAGCAAACGGCCCGGCGTGGCGACGAGGATGTCGACGCCATGCTTGAGCTGCTTGATTTGCGGGTTGATGCCGACGCCGCCGAAGATCACGGTCGAGTTCAATTTGGTGTACTTGCTGTAGGCGCGCACGCTTTCCTCGACCTGCGCGGCGAGTTCGCGCGTCGGGGCCAGGATCAGGGCGCGAATCGGGCGCGTCGAGGTGTTGCTGGTGATGGACGCGCCATTGGCGTCCGTCGACAGGCGGTGCAGCACGGGCAGGGTAAAGCCGGCCGTCTTGCCGGTGCCGGTTTGTGCACCGGCCAGCAAGTCGCCGCCAGCCAGCACGGCGGGAATCGCCTGCGACTGGATCGGGGTCGGCACGGTGTAGCCGTGTTCGGTAACGGCACGTACGATAGCGTCGGACAATCCGAGGGAGGAAAAGGACATGGTAACTTTATTGTGAGATCGGCCTGTCGCCATCGTGGGGCGCCAGTCGCAGGCAATCAGATTAGGGGTCGAAAGACAGCGGCAAGGGGACTGGTCATATGTGCCGCACACGCGAAGTATAACAGCCTGGCAAAAACGCGCCTGTTTTGTTTCAGCTTTGCAATGCCGCAAGTAAAGAAAAGGGTGCCTAGTCGTCGATCTCGTCGACGGTGTAGCGCACGCCCTGCGCATCGAGCCAGGCGCGCAGGGCTTCAAGGCCGTGCCACGGGTCCGGTCGCAGGTGCTGGCATATATACAGGCCGGCGTCCGTCAGCCTGGCGTCCGTGTCCGGCATGGCGCCTGATGCCGGCGGCAGCGCCGCCAGCAGCGGTGCGATGTGCTGGCGCTGTTCCGGCGTCAGGCTGGCCGTGACCCTGAATTCAAATCCCATGTTTTCTCCTGGATGCGCGGGCTGTCGCCGCGGTTATTTTTCATCATCGAAAAAATCGAATATAACTTCGCATTCTTTCCGTTTTTGTTTTCAAAGTATCTCGTCCATACTGCATAGCACTGGCCCGGCACACACAGCGTGACGCAAGGGCAGGAGCAGAAACACCATGCAACGACATCTTTTTTCATGTTCAATTATTTTCACTAAGGAAAACATCATGCCTATCGCCACCGCCCAAGCCGCACAAAAACTGCTGACCCCTAACGATCATACCCTGATCATGATCGACCACCAGTCACAGATGGCGTTCGCCACCCGTTCCATCGACCTGGCCCTGCTGCGCAACAATGCGGCCCTGGTGGCCAAGGCGGCAGCGGAATTCAAGGTGCCGACGATCCTCACGACGGTGGCAGCCAAATCGTTCTCCGGCCCTATTTTTGACGAAATCCAGTCCGTCTTCCCCGAGCAGGCGCCGATCGACCGCACCAGCATGAATACCTGGGAAGATGCGCGCATCGCCGACAAGGTGAATGGCTACGGCAAGGGCAAGATCGTGCTGGCCGGCCTGTGGACCTCCGTCTGCATCGTGGGACCAGCCCTGTCGGCGCTGGAGCAGGGCTTCGAGGTCTACGTGATCGCCGACGCCAGCGGCGACGTCTCCGACGAAGCGCATGCGATGGCCATGCAGCGCATGATACAGGCGGGTGCGCAGCCGATGACGTCCGTGCAATACTTGCTGGAACTGCAGCGCGACTGGGCCCGTGGCGAGACCTACAACGAGACGGTGGCGACGGCTGTGGCGCACGGCGGCGGCTATGGCCTGGGCCTGATCTACGCCAAATCCATGTTCAACGCCAGCGAAGGCCATTGATTGTTCACTGACTCAGGTTCCGCCGCCTGCCGGCGGGACCGTGTTTTCACCTGATTTGGGAGTTCCCATGCACGCAAACACGATCTTGCTCAATGGCCGTTTCCATACGGTCGACAGGACGCAGCCGCTGGCGTCCGCCGTCGCCATCGCCGATGGCAAATTTCTCGCCGTGGGCGACGTTGAAGACGTGATGCGCCATCGCGGTCCGACCACGCAGGTGATCGACCTGGCTGGCCGCACGGTGATTCCTGGCCTGAACGACTCGCACCTGCACCTGATCCGCGGCGGCTTGAACTACAACCTGGAATTGCGCTGGGAAGGCGTGCCTTCGCTGGCCGACGCCTTGCGCATGTTGAAAGAACAGGCGCTGCGCACGCCGAATCCGCAATGGGTGCGCGTGGTGGGCGGCTGGACGGAATTCCAGTTCGCGGAAAAGCGCATGCCCACGCTTGATGAAATCAACGCGGCCGCGCCGGACACGCCCGTCTTCATCCTGCACCTGTATGACCGCGCCCTGCTGAACCGCGCCGCCCTGCGCGCCGTCGGCTACGACAGGAACACGCCGAACCCGCCCGGTGGCGAAATCGTGCGCGACGGGGCCGGCAACCCCACCGGCTTGCTGATCGCCCGCCCGAACGCCATGATCCTGTATGCGACCCTGGCGCAAGGCCCGAAGCTGCCGCTGGAATTGCAGGTGAACTCCACGCGCCAGTTCATGCGCGAACTGAACCGCTTGGGGCTGACCAGCGCCATCGACGCGGGCGGCGGCTTCCAGAATTATCCCGAGGATTACGCCGTCGTCGACGAACTGGCGCAAAAAGAGCAACTGACCATCCGCATCGCCTACAACCTGTTTACGCAAAACAAGGGCGCGGAATTGCAGGACTTCCAGAAGTGGACGGGCATGATCAAGCCGGGCGACGGCACGGACTTTTACCGGCATAACGGCGCCGGCGAAATGCTGGTGTTTTCCGCCGCCGACTTCGAGGATTTCCTCGAACCGCGTCCCGAGCTGGCGGCCGGCATGGAAGACGAGCTGGAAAAGGTCGTGCGCCACCTGGTCGAGCAGCGCTGGCCGTTCCGCCTGCACGCCACCTATGACGAATCGATCAGCCGCATGCTCGACGTGTTTGAAAAGGTCAACCGCGACACGCCGTTCGGCGGCCTGCACTGGCTGTTCGACCACGCGGAAACCATCAGCCCCCGTAATATCGACCGGGTCAGGGCGCTGGGCGGCGGCCTGGCCATCCAGCACCGCATGGCGTTCCAGGGCGAATATTTTGTCGAGCGCTATGGCGCCGATGCAGCCAAGGCCACGCCGCCCGTGCAGCGCATGCTGGACGCGGGCGTGCCAGTGGGCGGCGGCACGGATGCCACGCGGGTGGCCAGCTACAACCCGTGGACGGCGCTGTACTGGCTGGTATCGGGGCGCACCGTGGGCGGCCTGGCCCTGACGGATGCGGCGGGCAGATTGTCGCGCGATACGGCGCTGGAACTGTGGACGGCGGGCAGCGCCTGGTTCTCGAGCGAGCAAGGCAAGAAGGGGCGCATCCGCGAGGGCATGCTGGCCGATTTGAGCGTGCTGTCGGCCGATTACTTCGCCGTGCCGGAAGAAGCGATCAAGTCCATCGAATCCGTGCTGACCATGGTGGGCGGCAAGATCGTCTACGGCCAGGCGGAATTTACCCATCTTGCGCCGCCCTTGATTCCCGTGCTGCCCGAATGGTCGCCCGTGCGCACGGTGCCGGGACACTACCGTCCCGCAGCCAGGCCGGCGCAAGCGCAAACCATGTTGCCGCACCAGTGCGCGGGCGCCTGCGGCGTGCACGCCCACGCCCACGACCGGGCGCGCAAGTCGGCCGTGCCGGTCAGCGATTTTTCCGGTTTCTGGGGCACCTTGGGCTGCAGCTGTTTTGCCTTTTAGCGGCTGGCCAGGCGTTATTTGGAAATGCGCAGGATGGCCGAGGCGAGCCGGGTGAAGCAGGGACTCAGGTCGCTGTCGCTGGCCGCATAGCAGTACAGGCCCACGGGTTCGGCCGGCTTGCGGCAAGTCGCTTTCGCATCGGTGGTATTGGCCAGGCAGCGCAGCAAGTCTTCGCCTAGCTCGTTGTCCGGCCCTTCCTTGGTTTTCAGCGAGGCGCCCATGCCCAGGGTAAAGACGAAAATGCCTTCCTGGCGCGCCTTGGCCGCCATCGCTTCGACCAGGTTGCGCGAGGCGCGGTGCACATTCGTCCATTGCGCCTGCGCCGTCGCGATGGAAGCGGTCACGACGCGGGGCGAGTTGGTGACGATGGGAAACTCGCGCAGCGCCGCGTCGTTGGCGTGGGCGGCGTCATTCGTCGCGTTATACCATGCGGGAAGCGCGGTGATCTGGCTGGCGGCGCAATCGCCGTACTGGAGCGTGTCGCTCACTTTCATCCGGTACAGGCCCGCCAATGCGGGGTTTTGCAGTTTCGGAAAGGTGGCGAGGCCGCCTGCGTCCTTGCATTTGTTGTCCTTGTTGGGAAAGTACGAGGAAAATGCCGCTGGCGAGCCATCGGAGAAAAACACGATGACGCGCAGGCTGGAGCGGTTGACCTGCTCGATGTCGTTCAGCTGTTTGCGCGCCTGGAACATGCCGGCGGAAGAGTTGGTGCCGCCGACAAAGGCGAATTGATCGATCTTTCCACCTTTCATGGTCATGCCGCCGCGGTCGAAGCCGCGCTCGATCTGCCTGATCGGGACGTCGATTTGCGCTTCCGAGGCGAAGTGCAGCAAGCCGACCCGGTCGACCGTGGCGTTGAACTTGTTCAGGAAGGACTTGCCCGCCGCCCGCACGGCGTCCGCATTGTTTTTCAGCGACCCCGACGTATCCATCACCAGCACCATGTCCAGGTCCTTGCGGATGGTTTGCGCGCTGGCGGCCACCTCCAGGGTCTTGAAGCCGAGTACGCCCATCAGCGAGACGGGCAGCGAGGCGCTGGCGGAGACGTCGATGGTGACGGTGCCCTTGTCGAACGTGACGTCGACGGGATGGAGGGTCGGCGTCGACAGCAGGAAGTGGTCCGGATAATTGACGTCAAAAAAATCCCTTGCCGACTGGCGCGCCCTGGTCCGCTGTTCTTCTTCCGAGTTGCCCGCAGTGACGCCGCGCGCCGCCGCCAGGCTGGCCGAGTCGACGGCCGCATTGAGCTTGGCCTTGACGAAGTAGCCGAGGGCCGAATCGATGGCCAGGCCCACGGAGGCGATCAGGACGACGGCCGACAGCGCCACCATGACCAGTACTTGCCCGCCTTGCCGCTGGTGTGGAATGCGCATCAGAATACCGTCATCGAAGTCAGGTTGGGCGCCAGCACGGGCGTCGTGCTGTTGCCAAATTTCAATGTGCCGAACAGCATGTCGAAATTGTAGAAAGTTTCCACGGCGTAAATCAGTTCGCCATCGGCCAGCTGGCTCTGCATCAATGACACCGCAGGGGCGTATTCGTCCTTGGCGATGCCGGTGCACGTGCCATCGCGCCAGCTGCCGCATTGCCACACCTGGCTGGCTGGCAGGTAGCCGCTGGCCTTTGCGCCGGCGTCCCAGCGGTACTGTTCCAGCACGATATTGCGCAAGCCGCTCTGCGCCGTGTAGCCCATGATCTTGGTGATGTAGATCATGCCGCGCCCGTGCATGTCCAGCGGCGGCGTGCTGGCGGCCAGCGCATTCATGATGCCCTGGCTCGAGCCGCTCAGGTCGGACGTGGCGCGCGCGGACAGGTTGGCGCCTTCGCGGCTGATATTGAGCAGGATAGTCTTGGCCTGGATGGCGCGCGACAGGTCAACCAGCATGAACAGCAGCAAGGCCAGCAAGGGCAGCACGATGGCAAATTCGATGGCGGCGATGCCACGCGCGGCGCGGCGCGGAAAACGGGGAGTGGGCGCGCGCATCACAGGCCGCCAAAGCTTTCATTGCGCATGGTGGCCGCCACCACGAAATGCGCCTGGCCGTCGCGAAACAGGGCACGGATCAAAGGCGTGGCAAACGCCCAGCGGCAATCGACGGAAATGACGACGATATCGCCGGCCTGGCCGAACATGGCGGCGCTCACCGCATCGCTGCCGTTGACGGAGATCACGGGGCTGACCTTGTCATACATGCCCATGGAGCTGTCGCGTATCTTTTGCATGACGGCGTGGTAGCGCTGCTGGTTGGCGCTGTCGGGGTCGAGGTCCCTGGCCCCCGTGACGGCATAGCGCGCCCCTTCGCGCACCGCGTGCTGCATGGTCATATTGGCAAAATAAGCCATGCTCAATTCAATGATGCCGATTATCAGCATGAGAAAGACCGGTGTTATCAGGGCCAATTCGAGCAGGGTGGCGCCAGCCTGTCCGCTGTGCTTGCGGAATATGCGGGAATCGGCCTGTTTTAAGCGCATGGGAATAATCCGGTTAAGTTCCGCGATGACGAATGTCGGGCGGATGGCATTGCGCCATTTGACTGGCAATTATTCTATATCGATTTTCAAGGGCGTGTCCGCCATTTAAATTATTACAGGTCAAGATAATCGCAATTAACTGCGTTATTTCAAACGTGCCGGCCCCGTCGCTACAGGGCCGGGAGTAATATGCGCGGGTATGAAAACAGGCCTGGTGTCAGGATTGTCCTGCGTGCAGGCAAGGACTTGTTTTGCAAGGTGATGCAACAAAAATGCTGCAATGTAAGCAACAGCAGCGGTGGCAGCAGCGATGGCGCGCCAGCGGCGCGTCCGCCCTGGCCACGCTGCCCATCCATCGGCACACGCCCGGCATGCGGCGACCGCTGCCGTGGGGCACGCACCGCGTTTGCGCGTGCCGGCCCAACGCCTCTTCCTTCGTGCCCCCATGACTTCTTTCCCCCGTGCGCGGCAGCAGAAGGCGCGCGCGGACGAGGCAGGCAACCCGATTCGGATCAACCACCTTCCCCCGAAGGGAGTGGGCTACAAGTAAAGAGGTAAAGCATGTCAACAAACAATGTCATACGCGTCATGCTGGTGTCGGACCACAAGACCTGGCTGTGGGGCCTGGAGCAGTTGCTCGCCAGCGCCCAGCCCGCGATGCAGGTGGTGGCCAGCTCCACCGAGATCGACAGCGCGCTGCTGCTGGCGCGCACCCTGTGTCCCGACGTCATCGTGCTCGACGCCGATCTTGGCTGTGGCGGCGCCTGCGCCATCGATTATCTGCCGCAGCTGCTGGGCAATGGCGTCTCGCGGGTGCTGCTGTTCAGCGGCACGCAGGACCAGGCCGCCTGCGGGCGGGCCGTGCGCAGCGGCGCGCGCGCCGTGCTGGGCAAGGAAACGTCCGTCAAGCAACTGATCGACGCCATCGCCCGCCTGCATCGAGGCGAATTGTGCCTGGATCCGGCGCTGCTCGACAGCATGCTGGGCGTGCTGAACAAGCCGGAAGCGGCGCCCGACCCGGAAGAGCAGCGGATCGCCAGGCTGACGCTGAAGGAGCGCAAGATCGTGGCCATGATGGTGGAAGGAAATGGCGCGCTGAACCGTGCGATAGCCCAGCGGGCTTTTATCTCGGAGCAAACCTTGCGTAATCATCTGACATCGATCTACAGCAAGCTCGATGTCACCAACCGCCTGGAATTATATGTGTACGCCACCCGCAACCGCCTGGCCGAACCCGTCCATGCGGAATGACAGTACATATGTCCTGATTATAGACAAAAAATTAAGATGGTTTGTACTGGGCATAAAATGACTTTTCTCTGATTCGATTTAATGTTTGTTTATATAAAATACACGCATCAGAAAATGGCAAATAAAAACAAGGATAATGTTTTTATTTTCAGACTGTATTTTCAGTTTTTATCATGTTTAAAACTTGACCTGAAAGGGAATAATATGAATTTCATTAAAAACTTTATCGCCGAAGAAGATGGCGTGACTGCCATCGAATATGCGCTGATCGCTGCGCTGGTGGCTGCGGCGCTGGTCACGGCCGTCGGCTATTTCACCACCGGCCTCGATGGCGCCTTCAAGGCGATCGGCACCAAGCTGACGGGCGCGGCGATCTAAGGCGCCTGCCCACCGCGCTGCACCCCGGCAGGCCGGCTGCCCTTGCGCACCGGCCTGTCGACTTCCCGCCCAACGATGCGCATGCCGTCATGCCATCGGCTTGCATCAGGTACACGATGGACCCTCATTCTTTCTGGACGTTCAGCCCCGCCATGGTCTTGTGGGGGCTGCTTGCCGCGGCTGTCTGGCATGACGTGCGCCGCCGGCGCATTCCCAACCGGCTGGTGTTTTCCGGCGCCTTGCTTGGCGTGCTGCTCAACAGCCTGGCGCTGCCCGGGGTGACGCCGGCCGGGCCGTGGCTGGCGCTGGGCGGCCTGGCCGTCGGCCTGGGCTTGCTGCTGCCCATGTATGCGATGAAGGCGCTGGGCGCGGGCGACGTCAAGCTGATGGCGATGGTGGGGGCTTTTCTCGGTCCCGGTCCCGCCGTGTTTGCCGTGCTGTGCAGCCTGCTCGCTGGCGGCGTGCTGGCGCTGGCCGTCGCCCTGTGCCAGGGCACGCTGCGCCAGGCGCTGGCGAATGCCCGGCAATTGCTGCTGCAAGGCTGGCTGCGCGCCGCGGCAGGCGAAATGCCGCGGGTCGATGCGCCCGCCGTGCCGGGCGGCAAACTGCCGTACGCGATCGCCATTGCCGCCGGCACCGCCATCTGGCTGGCCCTGGCGGCCGGCGGCCATGCATGATGTGCGCGTCCGGAAACCCAAGTTTTACCAAGAGGAAAAATCATGAGAAATAGCCGCGTTGCGATCGTGCTGCTGCTGGCGCTGCTGATGGCGGGGGGCGCCGTGCTGGCGGCGGCGCGCTGGATGTCAGGACAAGGCGCGCCGGCCAGCCAGACGGTGATGGTTGCGCTGGTCGATATCGGCGTGGGCGCGAAGGTGACACCGGCCATGCTGCGCGGCATGGACTGGCCGGCGGGCGCCATGCCGCCGGGGGCGTTTGGCGAGGCCGGCGCGCTGGACGGGCGCATCACGCGCACGGCCGTCAGCAGGGGCGAGCCTGTGCTGGAAAGCAAGCTCGCGCCGCCCGGCGCCACCGGCGGCCTGTCGGCCATCGTGGCTGCCGGCAAGCGCGCCATGACCGTGCGCGTCAATGACGTGGTGGGCGTGGCCGGCTTCGCCCTGCCGGGCAATTTCGTCGACATTCTCGTGCATACGCAGGATGACCGGGCCAGGCCGGCGGGCGGCGGGCCGCTGGCCATTTCCAAGATCGTGCTGGAACGCATCCTGGTGCTGGCAGTGGCGCAAGAGTCCGGCCGCGATGACAACAAGCCCAAGGTGGTCAATGCCGTGACCCTAGAGCTGACGCCGGAGCAGGTGGAGAAGCTGGACCTGGCGCGCAGCGTGGGCAGCTTGTCGCTGGTGCTGCGCAACCAGGTCGATCCGGCGCCCGTCACCACGGGCGGCGCCACCAAGGAGTCGCTGCTGGAACTGAAGGCGCCGGCGGCCGCGCCGGTGCGCGCGGCGCGGCGCCAGGCGGCCCCGGCACGCGCTCCCGCGCGCGACAGCGTCACCGTCATCAAGGGCATGGATACGAGCGTCCAGCAATTTTAAAAATCAGCAGGCAAGCAAGGATGATCGATGAACAAATTTCGTAAGCACGCCGCGGGTGCGGGCATGCGCCTGGCCCTGATGCTGGGCAGCGCGGCGGCAGGCATGGCCTGGCCGGTCAGCGCCAGCGCGGCGGCGCCGGCCAGGCAGGCCGTCATGTCGCCCGTCGCGGCGCCAGCCATGTCGCTGGGTGCCGATATCGCCCGCCTGGGCGCGCCCGTGCGCATCGCCGTGGGCAAGTCTACCTTGCGCAACCTGAGCCTGCCTGTGTCGCAGATCGCCGTCAACGATCCCCGGGTGGCCGGCGCCAGGATGCTGGGCACGTCCAGCCAGCTGTTCGTCTGGGGCCTGGCGCCGGGCAGCACCAACCTGATCCTGTGGGACCGGCAGCAGCGCCCCGTGATCGTTGATATTGAAGTCGAGGTCGATGTCGAAGGCTTGCAGGCGCAGCTGGCCTATGTCTTCCCCGGCGAGCGCGCCGTCAAGGCCGGCGCGGCCGGCGGCAGCATCGTGCTGTCGGGGCAGGTGAGCGACAGCGTCAAGGCCAGCCAGATCCTGGAGATGGCGCAGGCCTATGCGCAGCGCGGCGCCGGCGAAGCGGCTGCGCCGGCCGACGGCGCGGCCAGTGCGGCCGGCAGCGTCAAGGTCATCAATATGCTGTCGATCGCGGCGCCGCAACAGGTCATGCTGGAAGTGAAAATCGCCGAAGTATCGAAGACCCTGGTCGACCAGCTGGGCGCCAGCGTGGGCATCAGCGGCACGCGCGGCAACTGGACGTATGGTCTGCTGTCGAACCTGCTCAGCGGCAACCCCAGCCAGCTGGGCGCCGTGCATGGCAAGAATGGCAACGGGCTGACGCTCGATGCGCAAAAGCGCGACGGCCTGGTCAAGGTGCTGGCCGAACCGAACATCATGGCCATCAGTGGCCAGGAAGCCAGTTTCCTGGCGGGCGGCAAGATTTTCATTCCGGTCGCGCAAGACAGCACCACCAACAAGATCACGCTGGAAGAAAAGGAATTCGGCATTGCCGTCAAGTTCACGCCCACCGTGCTGGAGGGCGGACGCATCAACCTGAAGGTGGCGCCGGAAGTGTCGGAGCTGAACCGCGAAGGCATCGGCATCACCACCGGGGGTGGCGCTACCGCCAATGCCGTGTTGCCGGCATTTACCACGCGGCGCACCACCACCACGGTGCAGCTGTTCGATGGCCAGAGTTTTGCCGTGGGTGGTTTGATCAAGAACAATGTGACGACCAATATCAAGGCCTTGCCCTTCCTGGGCGAGATTCCCGTGCTGGGCGCGCTGTTCCGCAGCAGCGATTTCCAGACCGACCGCACGGAACTGGTGTTCATCATCACGCCGCATTTGGTCAAGCCGCTCGACGGCACGCTTGACGGCGATATCGTCTTGCCGACCGACGCCTATGTGGCGCCCAGCCGCGGCGAGTTCTTCTTGCAAGGAAAAATGGAAGGCGCTGGCGCGCCACGGCCACGGCAGGAAGCGGCCACGCAGACACCGCCAGCCAGTCCGGACACTCAATAGGAGCACAGCATGCAGCATTCCCTTTTCCTCTCTGTGCTGCTGGCCGCCCTGGCCGCCAGCGGCTGCGCCGCCACGCCGAACCTGGACCGCCAGTTCGGCCACAGCGTCGAGCAACTGCGCCTGCGGCAAGTGCTATCGCCGCAGGCGGGCGCGAACCGCGACCCCGTGGCCGGCATGGATGGCAAGGCCGCCCAGGCCGCCTACGCGGCGTACCAGAAAAGCTTTGCCGCGCCCGCACCGCAAGGGGCCGCCTTCACCATCGGCGTCGGGGCGCGCCAGTGAGCCTGGCATCGTCACCACAGAACCAGCAAGGCATATCGTGAAAATCGCCATCCATTCCACTGATCAAAAAACGCTGTCCGAACTGGGCCTGCTGCTGCGCAGCCGCAACCGGCTCGACGAGATCAACGCGGGCGGTGAAACGCTGGAACCGCTGCAGGCGGCGCAATCGCTGCCCGACGTGCTGATCTTCGACCGCCCGTCGAACGACGGCGCCGACCTGGCCGCCATCGAGCGCCTCAGCAACCAGCATCCGCGCATGGCCTTCATCGTGCTGTGCCACCAGCAGGCGCCTGAATTCCTACTGCAGGCCATGCGTGCAGGCGTGCGCGACGTGCTGCCGTTTCCCGCCGCGCCGGCCAGCCTGTATGCGGCGCTCGAACGCATCGAGGAAAAGCTGGAGCGGCGCGAGCATGGCAACGGCAAGGTGCTGGCCTTCATCTCCTGCAAGGGCGGCAGCGGCGCCACCTTCATCGCCAGCAACCTCGGTTATGCGCTGGCCGCCGGCGGCCAGCAGCGCGTTGCCCTGATCGACATGAACCTGCATTTCGGCGACGCCTCGCTCTTCGTGTCCGAGAACAAGCCGCTGGCCACGCTGTCCGACGTCACGCGCGACATCCACCGGCTCGACGCCTCGTTCCTGGCATCGAGCATGCTGCACATCACGCCCAACTACAGCGTGCTGGCCGCGCCCGAGGATCCGGCCCACGCCAGCGAAGTGGCACCCGAACACATCGACGCCATCATCCGGCAAGCCAGGCGCCAGTACGATTTCATCGTGCTCGACGTGGGCCGCAATCTCGACGCCGTCAGCGTGCGCGCGCTGGACCACGCCGACATGATCTTTCCCGTCCTGCAGGCGACCTTGCCCTACATCCGCGATGGCAAGCGCCTGCTGGGCATGTTCCGCTCGCTCGAATACGCGAAGGAGAAGGTGCACATCATCGTCAACCGCCACGATAAGGGCGGCGAAATCCGCCTGCGCGACCTGGAAGCGGCGTACGGCACGGCGGTCTACCGCACCGTGCCGAATCACTACGCCTCGGCGGCCGCCTCGGTCAACCAGGGCGTGCCTATCCTGCAGCTCGACAAGGCCAGCCCGATCACCCGCTCGCTGCAGGAGTTCGCCGCCAGCCTGGCCGGCGGCGCGGCCAGCACGGCGCGCCAGGGCTGGCTCGGCCGCGTCCTGCGGCGCGCCTGATCCACGCGCTGATCCCCATCCCAGAACAGGAGCATTTCATGGCTAGTTCCCCCATCGCCGCCTTGTCCATCCGCGAACGGCTCGGCAGCGCCAAGATCGCCGCGCTCGCGCCGCTACGCATGGCCACCATCGACAACCACGGCTACCGCGACCTCAAGCTGCGCATCCATGGGCTGCTGCTCGAACGGGTCGACCTGGAAAGCATGCAGCGCCTGTCGCAGGAGCGCATCCGCGAAGAATTGCGCGGCCTGGTCGAGCGCTTGCTGGAGGAAGAGGCGGTGGTCATCAACGACGCCGAGCGCAAGAGCCTGACGCGCGACATCCAGCACGAGATGCTGGGCTTCGGGCCGCTCGAAACGCTGCTCTCGGATGCCAGCGTGTCGGACATCCTGGTCAACGGCCACAAGCAGGTGTATGTGGAGCGCGGCGGCCGCCTGGAGCTGACCGACGTCAGCTTCGACGATGACGCCCACCTGATGAAGATCATCGACAAGATCGTCTCGCGCGTGGGACGGCGCATCGACGAATCGAGCCCCATGGTCGATGCGCGCCTGCCCGACGGTTCGCGCGTCAACGCCATCATCCCGCCGCTGGCCATCGACGGCCCCGTGATGTCGATCCGGCGCTTCTCCGTCGATCCGCTGCGCCTGGCCGACCTGGTCGCCTACCACAGCATGACGGCCGAGATGGCCGAAGTGCTGCAGGGCCTGGGCAAGGCGAAGATGAATATCCTCATTTCCGGCGGCACGGGCAGCGGCAAGACCACCATGCTCAACGTGATTTCCGGCTTTATCGGCCAGACGGAACGCATCGTCACGGTGGAAGACGCGGCCGAGCTGCAATTGCAGCAGCCGCACGTGGTACGGCTGGAAACGCGGCCCGCGAATATCGAAGGCAAGGGCGAAGTGACGCAGCGGGCGCTGGTGCGCAACGCGCTGCGCATGCGCCCCGACCGCATCATCCTGGGCGAGGTGCGCGGCGCCGAGGCGCTCGACATGCTGGGCGCGATGAACACGGGCCATGAAGGCTCGATGGCCACCATCCACGCCAATACGCCGCGCGACGCCATCACGCGGCTGGAAAACATGATCAGCATGGCGGCCGCCAACCTGCCCAGCAAGGCCATCCGGCAGCAGATCAGCTCGGCCGTGTCGGTGGTGGTGCAAGTGTCGCGCCTGATCGACGGCAAGCGCAAGGTCACGTCGATCCAGGAAATCACGGGCATGGAAGGGGAGGTCATCACGATGCAGGAAATCTTCAGTTTCCGGCAGACGGGCGTGGCCGAGGGCGGCGCGGTGGTCGGGCATTTCTCGGCCAGCGGCATCCGCCCGCGCTTCCTCGATCGCCTGAACAGCTTTGGCATCGGCGTGTCGGCCGCCCTGTTCGAACCCACTGCGGCGGGGCGCTGATCCATCATGCTTCCCTATCTGGTCTATCTGTTCCTCTTCCTGGCCGTGCTGCTGCTGGTGGCTGGCGCCTGGCTGGCGTGGCAAGCGGCGCGGGGGGCGGGCGCGGCGCGGGTGGCGCGGCGCCTGCAGGGCATGTACACGGCTAGCGATGGCGAACAGGCGCTGTCGATCACCAAGCAGCGCCCGCTGAGCGCCCATCCCTTCCTGCACGGCGTGCTGGAAGGCTTGCCCGGCGCGCGGCGCCTCGATCAGCTGCTGCTGCAGGCGGGCATGCGCTGGTTCGTGGCCACTTTTCTGGGCTATTGCGCGCTTGGCGGGATGGCCGGCATGCTGCTGGCCGGTGCGCTGCCGCTGCCATGGTATGTGCGCCTGGGGCTGGGCGCGGGCGGCGCCGCGCTGCCGTATCTGCTGGTGCGCCGCGCCAGGAGCAAGCGGCTGGTGCGCATCGAGCAGCAACTGCCGGACGCGCTCGACCTGATGAGCCGCGCCATGCGCGCCGGCCACGCCTTTCCCACCGCGCTGAAAATGGTGGGCGAGGAAATGACGGGACCGCTGGCCGACGAGTTCCGCGCCGTGTTCGACGAAGTCAGTTTCGGCGTCGCGATGGCCGATGCGCTGGGCAACCTGGCCGCGCGCGTGCCCAGCACGGACTTGCGCTATTTCGTCATCGCCGTGCTGATCCAGCGCGAAACGGGCGGCAACCTGACTGAATTGCTGAGTAGCATCAGCGCCATCATCCGCGACCGCCTGAAATTGCTGGGCCAGGTGCGCGTGCTGTCGGCCGAAGGGCGCATGTCGGCCTGGGTCCTGGGCTTGCTGCCGTTCGGCGCGGCGCTGATGATGCATTTGATGAATCCGCAGTTTATTGCCGTGCTGTACACGGATGGGGGCGGGCGCAAGATGGTCGGCGTATCGCTGGGCTTGCTGATGCTGGGCGTGATCTGCATCAGAAAAATTATCAATATCCGGGTATAAGATGAAGATGAAAGAAAAGACACGATGGGCACGATGAGTGCGGCGCAGCTGGCTTTGCTGGGCCTGCTGTTCCTGATTGTCTTCGCGCTGGCCTTGCTGGCGTTGCGCCTGCTCACTGGCAGTGCCGTGCAGGAGCGGCTGCAGGCGCTGGGCGATGCGGGTGCCGCCGGCGATAGCGGGCGCCATGCCAGGCGGCGCTGGCTGGTGCACGCCGTCAGCCTGACGCGTCCGCTGGCCAGGCTGTCGCTGCCGGACGAAGGCTGGGAAAGTTCGCCCATCCGCAGCCGCTTCGTCCATGCCGGCTGGCGCAGCCAGGCCGCGCCCGCGCTGTTTTACGCGGCCAAGACAGGCTTGTTCGTGGGCTTGCCGCTGCTCGTGTATTTTCTGCTGCGCCAGGGCGGGCACAATATGCTGTTGTGGCTGGTCGCGGCGGCCGCCCTCGGCTATTACCTGCCGAATGTCTGGCTGTCGCACTGCCTGAAACAGCGTCAGCGCGAAGTGTTCGAGACCTTTCCCGATGCGCTGGACCTGATGACGGTGTGTGTCGAAGCGGGGCTGGCGATGGATGCGGCGCTGGCGCGCGTGGCGCAGGAAATCGGCCTGAAAAGCGCCGTCCTGGCCGAAGAGCTGCAACTGGTGACCTTGGAGTTGCGCGCCGGCAGCGCCAAGGACAAGGCCTTGCGCAATCTGGCCCTGCGCACGGGAGTGGACGATGTGGACGCGCTGGTGACCCTGCTGATCCAGGCCGAGCGCTTCGGCACGAGCATCGCCGCGTCGCTGCGCGTGCAATCCGACCAGCTGCGCACCAAGCGGCGCCAGCGGGCCGAGGAAACGGCGGCCAGGATCGCCCTCAAGCTGCTGTTTCCGCTGATCTTTTTCATCTTCCCATCGCTGATGGTCGTGCTGATGGGGCCGGCGTTCCTGCAGATTTACCGCGTGCTGCTGCCGGCCATGCGGGGCAGCTGAGGACTGGCCGGGCCGAAAAAAAAGCTGCCGGAGTCGCCTCCGGCAGCTTTTGTTACATCAGCCTGGGCTTGGCAATCAGGCGAATGGCGTCAAGAGGGTGATCATCTGGCCAAAGATCTTCGGGCTGGCGGCGATGACGTCGCCCTTGTACAGGTAGTCCGATTCGCCGGAAAATTCACCGACGATGCCGCCCGATTCCGTGATCATCAGGGCGCCGGCGGCGATATCCCAAGGCTTCAAGCCTTTTTCATAGAAGCCGTCCAGGCGGCCGCAAGCGACGTAGGCCAGGTCCAGCGCGGCCGAGCCGGCGCGGCGTACGCCCTGGCTGCGTTCGCCCATGATCGCGTACATCTTCAGGTATTCGTCCAGCGCGCGGGCGCTGCCGGCCACGTAGCCGGTGCCCAGCAGGGCGTTCGAGATGCGGTCCAGCTTGGTGACGCGGATGCGTTTTTCGTTCAGGTAGGCGCCGGCGCCCTTGGTGGCCGTGAACAGGTCGTTGCGTACAGGGTCGTAGATGACGGCTTGCGTGACGACGCCGCGATGCGCGAGGGCGATCGAGATGCAGTATTGGGGGAAGCCGTGGATAAAGTTGGTGGTGCCGTCCAGCGGATCGATGATCCACTGATATTCATTCTCGTCGTGCGAGTTGGCGGAAGCTCCCGATTCCTCAGCCAGGAACGCGTGGTCCGGGTAGGCTTTGGACAGCACCTCGATGATGGCTTGTTCGGCCGCCTGGTCGACGTCGGTGACGAAATCGTTATGTTGTTTTTCCGTGACGACGACGCGGTCGAGGTCAAAAGAGGCGCGATTGATGACGGCGGCGCCGCGGCGGGCGGCTTTGATCGCCGTGTTGAGCATTGGGTGCATGTGAGCTTCCGTTAAAAGCACGCGACCGCCCAGCGTCGCCTTTCGGCGCCGGTACGATAGAGTGCAAGAATGAATTAAAGAGCGGAGCGGTGCCGAAGTGGTTAAAATCCCGGCCTGGAGTCAGCGTTTTGTGACTCCGTTTCCCGAAATTTCCTGTATCGATACCGCGCAATAGCGCTATTTTAAATGAATCTGCCCGAAATCAACACGTCTCTTTTCAAACGCCTGCGATTTATTCTTGTCGAAACTAGTCGCTCTGGCAACATTGGCGCCGTCGCGCGGGCCATGAAAACGATGGGTTTTTCCGATCTGGTGCTGGTCAATCCCCGCTTTCCCGATGCCTTGACGGACGCGGAAGCGGTGGCCTTCGCCAGCGGCGCGCAGGATATCCTGTCCGGCGCGCGCATCGTCGGCTCCATCGCCGAGGCGCTCGAAGGCTGCAATTACGCGGCGGCCGTCTCAGCCCGCCTGCGCGAATTTTCTCCGCCCGTCACGGCCCCGCGCGCCATCGCGGCCCAGCTGGCGGCCAGCGACGACTTGCACGCAGCCGTCATCTTCGGCAACGAGCGCTTCGGCTTGCCCAACGAGATCGTCGAGCAGTGCAATGTGCTGATCAACATCCCCGCCAACCCCGAGTATTCCTCGCTGAACCTGTCGCAGGCGGCGCAGGTCGTCGCCTATGAATGCCGCGTGGCTGCCCTCGGCGACGGGCAGATCGCCAGTCCCGTCGGTTTCCATGGCGACGCGGCCAGCCTGGCGCAGGTCGACGGCATGTACGCGCATCTGGAGCAGGCGCTGGTGGCCATCGACTTCCTCGACGCGGACAACCCGAAAAAACTCATGCCAAGGCTGAAACGCCTGTTTTCGCGCACGGGGCTGGAAACGGAAGAAGTCAATATCCTGCGCGGCATCGCGCGGCATATCCTGGCGGTAGCGAAAAAAGGTCCATGATAGAGACCCGGCTGCTGCGCCAGTTCATCGCCGTCGCCGAGGAACTCAATTTCCGCCGCGCGGCCGAGCGGCTGCACATGGCGCAGCCGCCTTTGTCGCAGGCGATATTGCGGCTGGAAGAAGCGCTCGGCTATCCCGTATTCGAGCGCACGAACCGCAAGGTCAGCCTGACGCCGGCCGGCATGGCTTTCCTGGTCACGGCGCGCCAGGTGCTGGCCAGCCTGGAAGAGGGCGTGGCGGCCACGCGCCGCGTGGCGCAGGGCATCGAGGGCCACTTGCGCCTGAGCTTTATCCACATCACGCCGTATGCCCACGTATTGAATGCCTTGCGCGCGTTTCGCGCCGCTTCGCCCGCCGTGCAGTTCACCTTGCGCGAAGCGTCGACGCAGCAGCAGGTCGAGTGGCTGGAAAAAGGCGAGGTCGATATCGCCCTGCTGCGCGCGCCGGGACGCAGCACGCCGGGCTTGCGCTTCGAGCGCCTGTCCGGCGAAGACATCGTGATCGCGCTGCCGTCGAACCACCGCTGCGCGGGCCAGGCGCGCGTGGATCTGGCGGACCTGGCCGGCGACGATTTCGTCGCTTCGCCGCGCGACCTGGGCCAGGGTTTCCACGACCAGCTGGCCAGCCTGTGCCTGCACGCGGGCTTCGTGCCGCGCGTGGCGCAGCAGGCGCGCCGTTTGCAAACGGTGCTGGGACTGGTAGCTGCCGGTTTTGGCGTGGCCCTGCTGCCCGCCAGCCTGGCCGCCTGCGCGCCAGCGGGCGTCGTCATGCTGCCGCTGGCAAGCAGCGCGCCCGAACCGTTGCGCCAGCTTGACCTGTACATGGCGTGGGATCCGCAGCGCACGTCTCCCGTGCGCGAGCGGCTGCTGGCGCAGCTGCGGCACTTTTCCGCCTATTGAGACTTTCAAAGTCTCGTTTCAAGATAAATAAGATATTTTACAGACGGTGAACGAGGGGGCAGCATGGCGTTTTGATTGTCAGGAACTGCCATGTCCACCATGTCCTCGCGCACAGTGCTGCCGTCCGCCACGCTGCCACTCTCCATTTACCTGCTCTCCCTGTGCAGCTTTGCCTTCGGCTTGTGCGAATTCATCGCCGCCGGCCTGTTGACCCCCATGGCGCGCGAC
Source organism: Janthinobacterium sp. PLB04 (assembly GCF_021165895.1). Taxonomy (NCBI): domain Bacteria; kingdom Pseudomonadati; phylum Pseudomonadota; class Betaproteobacteria; order Burkholderiales; family Oxalobacteraceae; genus Janthinobacterium; species Janthinobacterium sp. PLB04. Next base: position 2,286,892 of record NZ_CP088968.1, read on the forward strand.
TTGCACGCCAGCGTGGCGGCGGCCGGCGGCGCCATCGCCGCGTACGCGCTGGGGGCGGCCATCGGCGCGCCCATCCTGACGGCCATGCTGGCGCGCCGGCCCGTGCGCCAGGTGCTGGTGGCCACCATGCTCGTGCTGGCGGCCGGCAGCGTGGCCATGGCGGCCGCGCCAGCGCTGGGCGCGCTGCTGGGGGTGCGCTTTGCCGTCGGCCTCGCGCATGGCGTCTTCATGGCGGTGGCGTCGCATGCGGCCACCAGCCTGGTCGACCCGTCCCGCGCGGGACGCGCGCTGTCCATCGTCTGGCTGGGCCTGACCCTGGCGCTGGCCGGCGGCGTGCCGCTGGGGACGTGGCTGGGCGCCGTCTCGTCGTGGCGCTGGGTTTTCGCGGCCATCGGCGTGCTGGCCCTGTGCGGCGGCGCCGGCCTGCGCTTGGCCATGCCGGCCGCGCGCCAGCAGGCCGCCGCCGTATCGGCGCTGGCCAGCCTGCGCGCCATCCTGCAGCCGCCCCTGCTGCTGGCGGCCGGCGTGGCGGCGCTGGTCAGCGTGGCTACCTTCAGCTTTTTCACGTATGTCTCGCCTTTCCTGCTGCAGCTGGGCGGGCTCGATGCGGGCTGGCTGGGCGCCGCCATGCTGTGCTTTGGCGTGTGCGCCATCGGCGGCAACCTGCTGGGCGGCTGGTGCGCCGACCGCCCCCACGCGCTGCGCTCCACCGTGCTGGCCCTGGCCGCGCTGGCGCTCAATCTGCTGGGGTTTTATCTGCTGCGCGCTTGGCCCCTGGCCATGCTGGCCCTGTGCGGCACTTTGGGCTTGCTGTTCTTTGCCCTCGTCACCCTGTCCACCATGCGGCTGCTACGCCTGGCGCAACGGCATTGCCCGGGCAGCGACGCCGTGGCGGCGGGCCTGAATATCGCCGCCTTCAATGCGGGCACGGCCTTTGGCGGCGCGCTGGGAGGTGCGCTGATCGTCGCCTTCGGCTTGCCCAGCATTGCCATCGGCGGCGCGCTGGCGGCGCTGCTGGCCATGCTGTTGCTATGGGTTCAGGCGCAAAAACTAGACTCTCCGCTCTAGTTTTTGCGTTCAAGCGCCCACTGCCTTTGGCGTACACTGGCCTGCAAAAGGCGGTATAAAACAAGGGGACAGGGGTATGCAACGCAGATCGTTTCTGAAACTGGGTGTGCTCGGCGCCTGCGCGCTGGCCGCCGGAGGGGCGGCCTATCGCCTGGTGCGCGGGCCGGCGCCACCAGGCCGCTTCGTCCTCGATGGCGCGGCGCGCGCGGCGCTGGCGGCCATCGTGCCGGCCATGCTGGGCAGCGCGCTGCCGCGGGAAGCCCCCGCGCGGGCTGCGGCGCTCGATGGCGCCATCGCCGGCGTGGATACGGCCATCCGTGGCTTGCCCCTGGCGGCGCAGCAGGAAGTGCAGGACCTGTTTGGCCTGCTGGCGCTGGCACCCGCGCGGCGCTTCGTCGCCGGCGTGCATGGCGGCTGGCGCGAAGCCGATCCTGCCCAGGTGGCCGCCTTTCTGCAGTCGTGGCGCACGCACCGCCTGGCCACCTTGCAGACGGCCTACCTGGCCCTGCACGATCTGATCCTCGGCGCCTGGTATGCCGATGCCGCCCACTGGGCCGCCATCGGCTATCCGGGGCCGCTGCCCGAACTGAGCGCATAAGGCATCCATGAGCACATCTCCCATTCTTGACCCCATCGCCATCGGCGTGGCCAGCGGCTGGAACGTCACCGACGCCAGCACCGTGGCCGCCGACCGTACGCTGGAAGCCGACGTGGTCATCATCGGCAGCGGCGCCGGCGGCGGCGTGACGGCGGAAATCCTCGCGCTGGCCGGCCTCAAAGTGCTGATCGTCGAAGAGGGCGGCTTGAAGTCCTCGCAAGACTTCAAGATGCGCGAAGCGGACGCCTATCCCGCGCTGTACCAGGAATCGGCCGCGCGCAAGACGCGCGACAAGGCGATCAATATCCTGCAGGGGCGCACCGTGGGCGGTTCGACCACCGTCAACTGGACCTCGAGCTTCCGCACGCCGCCCGGCACCCTCGAATACTGGCGCAAGCATTTTGGCTTGTCCGGCTATTCCGTCGATGCCATGGCGCCGTGGTTCGCCATGATGGAAAAGCGCCTGCACGTGAGCGACTGGGCCGCGCCGCCCAATGAAAACAACGACTTATTGCGCCGTGGCGCCACGGCGCTGGGCATTCCCACGGCTGCCATCCGGCGCAACGTGAACGGCTGCTGGAACCTCGGCTACTGCGGCATGGGCTGCCCGACCAACGCCAAGCAGTCGATGCTGGTGACGACGATCCCGTCGGCGCTGGCGCTGGGCGCGGGCCTGCTCGTGCATGCGCGCGCCGAGCGTTTCAGCTTCAAGGGCGAGCGCATCGACAGCCTGCAGGTGACGGCGCTCGACGCCGCCGGGCAGGTGCCGACGGGCGTGCGCCTCACGCTGCGCGCCAGACACTTCGTGCTGGCCGGCGGCGCCATCAATTCGCCGGCGCTGCTGTTGCGCTCGCAGGCGCCGGATCCGCATGGCTTGCTGGGGCGGCGCACCTTCCTGCATCCGACGGTGATCTCGGCGGGCCTGTTCCCGCAGCGCGTCGACGCCTATGCGGGCGCGCCCCAGACGATTTATTCCGACCATTTCCTGCACGCGGCGCCCATCGATGGTCCCATCGGCTACAAGCTCGAAGCGCCGCCGCTGCATCCGCTGCTGATGGCCACCACCATGGGCGGTTTCGGCGATGAACACACGCGCACCATGCGCGAATTCCCCCATGCGCATGGCTTGCTGGCCCTGCTGCGCGACGGCTTTCACCATGATTCGGCGGGCGGCACGGTATCGATCGACAGCTTCGGCGCGCCCGTGCTCGACTATCCGCTCACGCCTTTTATGTGGGATGGCGTGCGGCGCGCGCTGCTGTCGATGGCGGAAATCCAGTTCGCCGCCGGCGCGAAAAGTGTCTATCCCGTGCATGAAATGGCCAGCCATTACACCAGCTGGGCGCAGGCGAAGCAGGCCATCGGCGATTTGCCGATGAAGGTGCTGCTGGCGCGGGTGGTGTCGGCCCACGTGATGGGCGGCTGCGCCATGTCGGACGATGCGCGCCTGGGCGTGGCGGGTGCCGATGGCCGCTACCACGGCGTGCGCAATTTGTCCGTACACGACGGCTCGCTGCTGCCCACGTCGATAGGCGCCAATCCGCAATTGACGCTGTATGCGCTGGCCGCGCGCCTGGCCAGCGGCCTGGCGCGGGAGCTGACGGGCAAACCGGCGCCGGTGCCCGTTCCAGCGCCGGCATGATCGCACGCATACTCAAGTGGCTGATGCTGCTGCAGCTGCTGGCCGTGCTGGGGTTGGCGTACCTGGCCATGCAGGCGTGGGGCGTGGCTTCGCCGGTGCAGGCCGTGTTGCTGGCGCTGGCCATGCTGCTGGCCGTGCGCGCGCTGGTCGTGGCGCGCAATTTTTGGCAGAGCCGGCGGCTGGGTAGCCCCGTGCCACAGGAATATCAATTGGGTGTGCGGGGTGCCGCGCGGCTGTTCCTGGGCGAACTGCGCGCCACCCTGTGGGCTTCGTCATGGGGCATGCTGCGTCCGCGCCTGCATGCGCTGGACGCCGCCACGGCTTCCCGGGGCTTGCCGGTGCTGCTGATCCACGGCTATGTGTGCAACCGCGGCTACTGGGCGCAACTGAGCCGCCAGCTGGCGCGGGCCGGCGTCGCGCATGACGCTGTCGACCTGGAACCCATCGTCGCCGACATCGAGGATTGCGTGCCGCAGGTGGAGCAGGCCATCGAGGCGCTGCGCGCCCGCACGGGCAGCGATCGCGTGATTCTCGTCGCCCACAGCATGGGCGGCCTGGTGGCGCGCGCCTGGCTGCGCCGGCATGGCGCGCGGCGTGTCGCCCGCATCATCACCATCGGCACGCCGCACCACGGCACGGCGCTGGCCAACCTGGCTGCAGGCGCGAATGCCCGGCAGATGAGCCGTATCCATGGCGCTCCGGACGCCTGGCTGGCGCAGCTGGCCGCCAGCGAGACGCCGGCAACGCGCGCCCTGATCACCTCGATGTACTCGCATCACGACAATATCGTCGCGCCGCAGTCGTCCGCGCAGCTGCCCGGCGCGCGCAATCTGGCCTTCGGCGGCATCGGCCACGTGGCGCTGGCCAGCGATGCGCGCGTGCTGCGTCAGTTGCTGGAAGAAATCACTATCAAGAACGAAGTCGCCCAGCCTCCGTCTTGCCCGCATTTTTCCTGACTCCTGTTGTGTTTTGTCTGCATGGCAAGACTGTCTGTTTTGACTCTGCTGTTGCCCCTGTTTAACAACGCCATGGGCAGATAATGCTGTTTTCCGCTGGCGTACTGTATTAAGCTAAGGTCAGAAGGGCAGCGGGAAAAATTGTTCCTGAGGCCGCTTGCGCCGTTCTGCAGACGTCCGGCGGCCAGATTTTTCTCAGGATCTATGGCAAGATATTGTAGGATTGTTATGTAGCCCGCGCATGCGAAAAGTTGAACGCAGGCAGAAAATGAGTCCATGCAGTTTTTATTGGGGGCGCTAATTGTCCGCACGTATCCTGATTATTGAAGATAACGCCACCAATATGGAATTGATGGTGTATTTGCTGCGTGCCTTCGGGTACACGCCGCTGGCCGCCTATGACGGCGAAGAGGGCGTGCGCATGGCGCGCAGCGAATTGCCGGACTTGATCATTTGCGACGTGCATTTGCCCAAGCTCGATGGCTATGGCGTGGTGGCCGAGCTGAAGAAAGATCCGCAGCTGCGCAATATCCCGGCCCTGGCCGTGACGGCGCTGGCCATGGTGGGCGACCGCGAACGTCTGCTCGAAGCGGGTTTCAATGGCTACATCGGCAAGCCGATCGAGCCCGACCTGTTCGTCGCGGAGCTGGAATCTTTTTTACCCGGGGCGCCGTCGACGCCAGTTAAAAACGACATAGCCACCATCCTGATCGTCGATGATCATGTGCTGAACCGCGAATTCCTGACCGCTTTGCTCGGTTACGGCGGCCACCGCCTGCTGGAAGCGGCGAATGGCGCCGATGCGCTGGAAATCCTGCGCACGGAGCGGCCGGACCTGATCATTTCCGACATCCTCATGCCGAACATGGACGGCTACGAATTCGTCACGCGCGTGCATGCCGATCCCGTGCTGGCCGACGTGCCCATCATTTTCTATACGGCCACCTACCGCGAGCAGGAAGCGATCTTGCTGGCGCAGGCGTGCGGCGTGCGCTGGGTGCTGCCCAAGCCGTCCGACCCCGAAGTCATCGTGCGCACCGTAAACGAGGCGCTGGGACTGATGCCGGCGGCGGCCCAGGTGCCGGCTGCGCCGGAGATCAGCGGCGGTGCGGCGCCTCCCGCCACGGGCAAGCTGGCCGGCATCGAGCACCAGGTCAGCGGCTACCTCGACGAACTCGAATCGAGCAGCCTGCAGATTTCGCAGCTGGCCGGCCAGCGCGAGGGCCAGGCCGTCATCCCCGAAGACCTGGGCGTCATGACGGAGCGCCTGTCGCGCTCGCTGTCGAGCCTGCAGGCCGTCAGCCTGCGCCTCACGGCCCTGATCGAACTGGGCATCGAGCTGGGCGCCGAACGCGATCCGCGCGCCCTGATCGAGGCGGGCTGCAAGGTGGCGCAGAATATCTGCGTCTCCAAGTACGCCTGCATCGGCATGCTGGAAGAGGGCGCCGAAAAGCTCAGCTATTTTTCCTCGTGCGGCGCCGAGAAAAACCTCGATCGCATCGCCAGCACACCGCGCACGGGCATCCTGAACCGCTTGCTGGAACAGCGCCAGCCCTACCGGGTCAACGGCTTGAAGGGCGACCCCGGCGCGCTGGGCTTGCCCGACACGCACCCGCCCGTGCATTCCTTTCTGGGCGTGGCCATCGCCTCGCGCGAGCGCAGCCACGGCTGGCTGTACCTGGTCGACAAGCTGGGCGCGAATGAATTTTCCGAAGTCGACGAGCGCGTCGCCGCCACGGTGGCGGCGCAGATCGCCGTCGCCTACGACAACCTGCTGCTGTACGACGAGATCAAGCGCCACCATGAGCAGCTGACCCTGGACATGGCGGCGCGCATCCGCCTCGATGAAGACTTGCGCCGCTTCCGCCTGGCGATGGATGCCACGGCCGACGCGATTTTCCTCGTCGACCGCGCCGGCATGTGCTTCGTCGACGTCAACCAGACGGCTTGCCGCATGCTTGGTTTCGAGCGCGAGGATTTTCTGCGCGTGGGGCCGGGCCGCGCGCACGAGGGCGAATCCCAGCTGGAAGAGCTGTACAACAAGCTGCTGGCCGGCGACCAGGGCGGCCCGATGACGGAATTGCAGCTGCAGCGCAAGGACGGTTCGCCGCTGTCGGTGGAAGTGCAGCGGCGTACCCTGCGCTCGGGGCAGAGCTGGATCCTGGTGGCCGTGGCGCGCGACATCACCGAGCGCAAGGATGCCGAGCACCGCCTGATGAAGCTGGCGCATTTCGATACCTTGACGGGCTTGCCGAACCGCAGCCAGTTCTACGCCTCGCTGACCCATTCGCTGACCCAGGCGTCCGAGCACCAGTGGGCCGTGGCCGTGCTGTTCATGGATATCGACCGCTTCAAGAATATCAACGATACCCTGGGCCACACCATCGGCGACGATCTGCTGCGCCAGTTTTCCAGCCGCCTCGTCGATTGCCTGCGCGTGCGCGATACCATCGGCCGCTTTGGCGGCGATGAATTTGCCACCATCCTGGTACTGCCCGATGGCGCCCAGCATGCCGTGGGCGTGGTCGACAAGATCCGCGAGGCGATGCGCAAGCCCTTCGACTTGCAGGGCCACGAGGTGACGGTGACGGTCAGCATCGGCATATCCGTGTACCCGGACGATGGCATCGATGCGGACACGCTGATTCAATATGCCGACACGGCCATGTACCGCGCCAAGGAAGCGGGCCGCGACGCCTTCCGCTTCTTCACGGCGGAAATGAATGCGCAGTCGATGGCGCGGCTGGACATGGAAAACGCCCTGCGGCGCGCCATCGACAACGAGGAATTCGTGCTGTTCTTCCAGCCCAAGGTGAATATCATCTCGGGACGCATCAGCGGCGCCGAGGCGCTGATACGCTGGCGCCGCCCCGGCCACGGCATGGTCTCGCCAGCCCTGTTCATTCCCCTGCTGGAAGAAACGGGGCTGATCGTGCGCGTCGGTAACTGGGTGCTCGACGAAGCGTGCCGGAAGATCAGCGAATGGGGCGCCAGCAGCATCGGGCCCGTGCACCTGTCGGTCAACGTGTCGGGTATCCAGTTTTTCGTCGGCGGCCTGGAAGAGGAGGTGCTCAAGGCGATCCGCAAATACGATATCGCGCCCGAGCTGCTGGAGCTGGAGCTGACGGAAAGCTCGCTCATGTCGAATGCCGAGGAAACCATCGCCGTGCTGCGCAACCTGAAGGCGCTGGGCATCCAGATTTCCATCGACGATTTCGGCACCGGCTATTCCAGCCTGGCCTACCTGAAGCGCTTCCCCATCGACAAGCTGAAGATCGATATCGCCTTCGTGCGCGAAGTGACCAGCAATCCGGACGACGCGGCCATCGTGCTGGCCATTATCAGCATGGCGCACAGCATGAAGCTGGAAGTGATCGCCGAAGGCGTGGAAAACGATGCGCAGCTGGCCTATTTGCGGCGCCACGGCTGCGACGAGATGCAGGGTTATTACTTCAGCCGTCCCGTGCCGCACGAGGAATTCGAACAGATGCTGATGGGTGGCAAGCTGTTGCAGGCGCCACAGGATGCCGGTGGCGAAGAGCAGCAAACCTTGCTGATCGTCGACGACGACGTCTTCATGCTCGACGTGCTCAGCGACTTCCTGGCGCAGGACGGCTACCGCATCCTCACGGCGCAGACGGCCGCCGAAGGCTTCGACATCCTGGCGCGCCACAAGGTGCAGGTGATCCTGTGCGACCAGTGCATGCCGCTCATGAGCGGCACCGAATTCATGGAGCGGGTCAAGCACCTGTGTCCCGACACCTTCCGCATCATGCTGTCGGCCTTTGCCGACCTGACGCCCATCATGGCGGCCATCAACCGCGGCGCCGTCGACCGCTTCTATACCAAGCCGTGGAAAGGCGCCGTGCTGCGCGAGAATATCCGCGAAGGCTTCCGCCTGCACAAGCTGCTGCATGGCCAGGTGAAGGCGGCGGCCTAGGTTCCGGCCGCCGCGTGCGCTGGCGCACGTTGAGCAGCCGCTTTCTATCGAATTAGACCCCCGTCTCTAGTTTTGCTCACTAGAATAAAATGTATCCATGAAGTGGCATGGCCTTTCACATGACGGGAGCTGGCGATGGTGAAGAAATTGAAGGAACCGACGGAAGACAAGGAATTGGCAAGCGCCGTGCGCTCGTCCGCGCAGCAGATCTGGCAAGCGGGCCTCGGTGCCTTTGCCAAGGCGCAGGAAGAGGGCGGGCGAGTGTTTTCCAAGCTGGTAAAGGAAGGCACGGAATTCCAGAAGCGCGCCGAAGACAAGGTGGCCGGTGTCAGCGACAGTGTCAGCAAGCTGGCCGATGGCGTGGGCAAGCAGGCCAGCGGCTCCTGGGACAAGCTGGAACAGGTGTTTGAAGAGCGCGTCGCGCGCGCCCTGGCCACCATCGGCGTGCCCACGCAACAGGACCTCGCCGCGCTGCACGCGCAGATCGATGCCTTGAGCCGGCAAGTGGCGGCGCTGTCGGCCAAGGCCGCGCCGGCGCCCAGGCCGAAGGCTGCGGCCAAGCCCGCCGTGAAGGCGGCGCCGAAAGCCGCACCGAAAACCGCGCCAAAAACCGCACCGAAAACGGCCGTCGCCAAGGCCACGGCCAAGCCGGCAGCCAGGGCCGCGCCGCGCGCCGCAGCCAAACCGGTGAGCAAGCCGCTGAGCAAACCGGCGGCGAGACCGGCGGCGAAGAAAAAAGCGCCGGCCGCCTGAGCTGGCGCCGCATTCCTCCAGCCTGCTCGCGCAGGCTTTTTTTTGCCTGCGTTTTTCGCCGACGGCCAGGGGCGGAGTGTTTCATTATGGCTATTTTAGGTGGTATGCTTGAGGTAGAACACAGAGAGATTGCCCGCCATGCTACAAAAAGCACCACGCCGTACCCGCGAACGCATCCTGGAGTTGTCGCTGCGCCTGTTCAATGAGTTTGGTGAGCCGAATATCACGACGACCGTGATTGCCGAAGAGATGAACATTTCGCCCGGCAACCTGTATTACCACTTCCGTAACAAGGACGACATCGTCAATTCGATCTTCGTCCAGTTCGAGGCGGAAATCGAACGCATCCTGACCGTGCCCGACGGTCGCCGCTCGAATATCGAGGATGTCTGGCTGTATTTGCACCTGATGTTCGAACTGATCTGGCGCTACCGCTTTTTCTATCGTGACCTCAATGATTTGCTGTCGCGCAACCGCAAACTGGAATTGCACTTCAAGCTGATCCTGGCGCACAAGATCAAGGTGGCCACACAGCTGTGCGAAGACTTGCGCAGCGAACAGTCGCTGGAAGCGTCGGACATGGAAATTGCTGCGATGGCGACGAATATGGTGGTTGTCGCCACCTACTGGCTGTCGTACGAGTATGTGCGCAACCCGCGCAAGTACAGCGAGCAGCAATCGATGTCCGATGCGCTGGCGCGCGGCTGCTACCAGGTGCTGTCCCTGATCGGCCCGTATCTGCGCAATGAAACGCATTTGCTGTTTCGCAAACTGTCGGAAGAGTACGTGACGAAACTCAAGAACGACTGACGCGGCTGCTGGCGCCACGTCGCTATTTACAGGAGAGATATATGGCTTGGAAACAATTCCCCTATCCGGACGAGGCATATGTCTACACGCCGCAAACCCTGGAAGCGGCCTGGCCGCGTCTGCATGCGGGCGACGTGGAACCCTTTCCCACGCACTCTGCGCTGGTGCAAGCCTGGCTGGCCTTCCATGCGGGCGACTTCGAGCGCGCCGTGAAGCTGGGCCTGGCCGTCGGCGTGCCCGGTTATGCGGTGGCGCACAAGGCGACCTGCATCTACGCCACGCACCTGGAAGTGGACGACAGCCGGAAACTCGACATGTACGAAGAAGTCGCGGAGCGCTGCGAGCGCCAGCAGAGCGAGCAGCCGGACAATCCGGCCGGCTACTACTGGCATGCCTACAGCCTGGGCCGTTATGCGCTGGGCACGTCCGTCGTCAAGGCCCTGGCGCAGGGCATGGGCGCGCGCGTGCGCAACAGCCTGGACCGCACGATGACGGTGGCGCCCATGCATGCGGAAGCGCATATCGCGTTTGGGATTTATCATACGGAAATTATCGACAAGGTCGGCGCCATGATAGGCAGCCTGACCTACGGCGCCAACAAGGAAGACGGCTATCAGCACTTCAAGACGGCACTGGCCCTGACGCCGTATTCGGCGCTGGCGCATAGCGAATATGCGCGCGCCTTGAACATGCTCGACGGAAAGAAAAAGCTGGCGGAAGCGCTGGCATTGTATGAAAAGGCGGCCGAGTGCGAGGCACTGGACGCCAAGGAGCGCCTCGAGGTCGAGGCGGCGATCGATGAATTGAAAGGGTAGGGATTACTGTGATCAAGGCTTTATGTGTGTACTGTGGCGCCAATGCGGGCGTCTCGCCGGACTATGCCGTGGCGGCGCGCGAACTGGCGCGCGTGCTGGTGGCGGAAAATATCTCGCTCGTATATGGGGGTGGCAAGGTGGGCCTGATGGGCGTGATCGCCGATGAAGTGCTGCGCCTGGGCGGCGAAGTGACGGGCGTGATTCCCACCCAGCTGGTCGAGCGCGAAGTGGGCCACACGGGCTTGACGCGCCAGTTCATCGTGAAGGACATGCATGAGCGCAAGGCGATGATGGCCAGCCTGTCTGACGCCTTCATCGCCATGCCCGGCGGCTATGGCACCCTGGAAGAGCTGTTCGAGATGCTCACGTGGGCCCAGCTGGGCTTGCACGCCAAACCCATCGGCTTGCTCAATGTCGACCGTTTCTATGATGGCTTGATCGCTTTCGTGCAAAACGGCAAGGAACAGGGCTTTATCCGCCCGCAGCACGCGGCGTTCCTGAATGCCGACGCCGATCCTGCCGCGCTGGTGCAGCGTCTGAAGGAGTGCGCGCCTTAATCTTTCTTCATAGAAATTGACAGGGAGCCATGCACTGCGCAGTGCATGGCTTTTTTTATTTCCACACGGGAAAATTGATCGCGCTCGATGATTCAATTGATAAATATATGTCCATAATATTTCTCCGGATGCATGTTATTTTGAAAATGAAGATGCTTTTTAATTATGGTTGTGGTCTACTTGTCCTGTTCAAAAGTTAGGACTATCGGACACCCGTGAGCGCGACAAGACTCCTAAAAAACGGTGCCGAGCCATTTCAAGTTGCCACAGCCACGCTACTTCATCATCTCGAAAGGATGCTATTTTGAAACCTATGACCCTCTTGCGCGCGACCGCTGTCGCCGCCATTCTTGCAGCCGCTGGCGGTGCTCAGGCGCAGACGACGACGATCGGCTTCGATTCGCTCGAACATCCCGGCTACTTTGGTTCCGTATTCAATTCCTACTCCGAAGGCGGCTATAACTTTGACAGCAGCTTCCTGGGCCTGTTGAGCTCGGCACATCAGGATAGCTTCGCCTATGCCGGCTCGGCCGGCCTGGGTGCGACAGCCCTGTCGACAACGACCTTGTCGCGCGCCGATGGCGCCGCTTTCTCGCTGAGTTCGATCAGCCTGGCCGATTTCGTGAGCTTGCCTGGTTCCTTCGATGTGACCTTTGTCGGCCACCAAGTGGGCGGCGGCACGGTGACCCAGACCTTCAGCCTTGGCGGCGGCCACACCTTTGCCGATTACACGTTTACGGGTTTCAGCAATCTGCTGTCGGCATCGTGGAAGGAAGGCGCCTTGCACACCTTCCAGGTTGACAATATCTCCGCCACTGTCAGCGCCGTGCCGGAACCGGCCACCTACGGCATGCTGCTGGGCGGACTGGGCCTGCTGGGCTTCATGCTTCGCCGCAAGAACGCCGCCTGAGCCTGAACATGGTGCCGGCCATGCCGGCGCATACGTAAACAATGCCGCCCAGTGGATGCCGGGCGGCATTGTTACGTGGACTTCATGACATTGACTTCATGACCACAGGCGCTGGCCTGACAGGTCGAGCTGGGTCAGGTACAGGCGCACGTCGAATTCATACTGGTGGTATTGCGGTTCCATATACGTGCACAGCTTGTAGAACGCCTTGTCATGCTGCTTTTCTTTCACATGCGCCAGTTCGTGCACGGCGATCATGCGCAGGAATTCCAGCGGCACTTCCTTGAACATGGTGGCCACGCGGATTTCATGCTTGGCCTTGAGCTTGCCGCCCTGCACGCGCGAGATCGAGGTATGCAAACCCAGCGCATGCTGGATCACATGGATCTTGCTGTCGAACGCCACCTTGTTGATGGGTTCGGCATTGCGCAGGAATTCATTCTTCAAGTCCTGCACATACTGGTATAACGCCTTGTCGTTGCGCACATCGTGCGCGTTCGGATAGCGTTTCAACAGGACGTCGCCCAGCTTGTCTTGCGCGATCAGTTGCTGCACTTGCGCTTGCGTTTGTTCGGAATAGGCGCTCAGGTATTTCAGGGATGGCTGCATGCGGGGAAGGGCGGGGCGGGGCGCGGAGGTGTCGGTAAGGCGAGAATGTACCATACCGCCGCGCCCCGCGCTGCGCCAGCCCTTGCCAGCCCTTGCGCGGGGCCGCTGGGACCGTCCCGTGCCTTCGTCAAGCCGCGCTGTCCGGGTAATCCCGGTCAGCCCGTCAGCCCGGATCAGCCCTTGTCGTCTTCGTCCTTGCCACCCTGCCGGCCAGTGTTGCCGCTGCGCGCCGCCGTGCCGCCGCGGTTTTCATTGGCGCGCTGGGCCGATTGCCGGCTTTCGCCGCCCTTGCGGCCTATTTCCGCCATGTGTACACGGTTGCGGCTGACGGCTTCGCCGCCTTTCTGCCCGGCCCGGCGTGCTTCTTCCGAGTCGAATTCATGCGCCGTGCCCTTTTGGTGGGCTGCCTGGCCCCCCTTGCTGGCAATTTCGCGTTGCTGCTCCTCATTCATGGCGGCAAAGCCGCGTTTGCTCGTGCCTTTGGCGCTGCCCGATTCGCTGGCTTTCTGGCTGCTGCCAGCGCCTTTGCCCTGCTCATTACCTTGATTGTTAGCCATGTCGCTCTCCTTGCTGTCGAGTGGGGTCTAGTGTTCAATTCAGGTGTTCAATGCGCCTGATCGGATTGCCTGCTGGTATCGCGGCTGTGGCCGGCGCCATCGCGGCGGCCCGTCGCGTGCATTTTTTCGATCATTTCACGCTGGCGCTGCGTGGCTTTTTCTGTTTCCTCGGCCGTCTTGCGCACCACTTCGTCAGCGAAGGCCACGGCCGTGCGGCTCGCTTCGGGCAGGTGGTTCTCTGCCGTGCGGTTCATCTCGACATTGGCGTTGGCGACGAGGTTGCCGAGTTGCTGCTGGTACTGGCGCAGCTTGTTGCTGCCCGGCTGCAGCTGGGCAGCAGCCAGCGACATGAACTCGCCCGTGTCGCGCGCGCACAGCAGTTGCTGGCTGGCGTTGCTCCATTCCTGCAGCAAGTCTTGCGCCAGCCGCAGATGCAGCTCGCTCAGTTGCTGCGCCGTATCGAACATCTTGCGCGATAGTTCCGTGGCGAAATTGCACTGGGCCTCCAGATGGGACTTCAGGGCGGGGCTGAAACTGGGGGACATACTGGTTGTGAACATGTTCTACCTCAATGAAAAGCGGATCCAGGAAACACCCGGTGTACCGGATGCGGCGTATGGTGCAACAAGCAAAGGGATAGACGCCGGATGGTGTGCCAGGTTCCACGCCAGATGCCGGTTTGGCGCGAGAATGGGGCCTGGCAGGAGGAAAAACGCGATGGTTTTGCGCCAGATCAAATGAACGTGAATCAGCTTGCCGCCGCCGGCAGCCATGCTGCTTGTGTGGAAAATGCAGGTTTACAGGCCCGGCCGTGCGACAATAGCCGGCTCGCGGCAGCGCAGCCGATGGCCGGCGCGCGTGGCTGAGCCGAGCATAGCCCACCTTTTTTGCCTTATTCCGCGACCATGACGCATCCCGAATACATCCTGACCCTGTCCTGCCTGGACCAGCGCGGCATCGTGCACCGCGTGTCCGGCTTCCTGGCCGAACGCGGCTGCAACATCCTCGATTCCGCCCAGTTCGGCGACCAGGAATCCCAGCTGTTCTTCATGCGCGTGCATTTCGCGCTGGAAGACGGCGCCGTCAGCGACGCCCAGTTGCGCAGCGACTTCGCCGACCTGTCGCAAGCCATGCAATTGAACGGCCCCTTCCACGGCCAGCTGCACGATGCGCGCGTCAAGCCGCGCGTGATGCTGATGGTGTCGAAGATTGGCCATTGCCTGAACGATTTGCTGTTCCGCTACAAGAGCGGCTTGCTGAACGTGGAAATTCCCGCCATCGTGTCGAACCACATGGAGTTCTACCAGCTGGCGGCCAGCTACAATATTCCCTTCCATCACCTGCCGCTGGCGGCCGGCGCGCCGGAAGCGGCCAAGCTGGCGCAGGAAGCGAAGATCATCGACTTGATGGACACGCACAAGATCGACCTGGTGGTGCTGGCCCGCTACATGCAGATCCTGTCGCCGGGCCTGTGCCAGGCGCTCGATGGCCGCGCCATCAATATCCACCATTCCTTCCTGCCCAGCTTCAAGGGCGCCAAGCCGTATGCGCAGGCGCATCACCGCGGCGTCAAGCTGATCGGCGCGACGGCCCACTTCGTCACGGGCGACCTGGATGAAGGCCCGATCATCGAGCAGGACGTCGAGCGCGTCGACCATGCGATGGATGCCGAGACCCTGACGGCCATCGGCCGCGACGTCGAGTGCGTGGTGCTGGCGCGCGCCGTGAAATGGTTCGTCGAGCACCGCATCCTGAAAAATGGCGACAAGACCGTGGTTTTCCGCTGATACCTTCGCCCGTACAATATTGACATCCACTTTACCGAGACAGAAACACGATGGCCCTCAAAGCAACAATTTTCAAAGCCGATCTGCAGATCGCCGACATGGACCGCAATTACTACCAGGATCACGCGCTGACCCTGGCGCGCCACCCGTCCGAAACGGACGAGCGCATGATGGTGCGCCTGCTGGCGTTCGCCATCCACGCCGATGAGGCGCTGACCTTCACCAAGGGCCTGTTCGATACGGAAGAGCCGGACCTGTGGCAGAAAGACTTGACGGGCGCCATCCAGCTGTGGATCGAAGTGGGCCAGCCAGATGAAAAGCGCATCCTGAAGGCGTGCGGCCGTTCGGAACAGGTGATCGTCTACAGTTATGGCGCAACCAGCCACATCTGGTGGAAGCAGATCGCGAATAAACTGGAACGGGCGAAGAACTTGACCGTGATCAACCTGCCATCCGAGGCGGCGCAAGACATGAGCAAGCTGGCGCAGCGCAACATGCAGCTGCAATGCACGATCCAGGATGGCCAGATCTGGCTGACGGACAGCGTCAACACGGTCCTGATCGACCGCGAACCGGTGAAGCCGGCCCGCTGATTTTTACCGTTTGCAACGCAAAAAGCCCGGATCGCTCCGGGCTTTTGTCATTGCGGGCGCTTAGTTCGGCGCGCTGCCCAGCCGCTTGATGCTGCTCGAACGCTGCATGCTGCGGCTGATGCGCGGATCGCCGTAGTAGCTGACTTCGCCCGAGCCGCCGATGCTGATGGTCAAGTCATCCTTGGCCCACACCTGCGCCTCGCCCGAGCCGCCGATGCTCACCTGCACCTCGCGTGCGGCCAGCTTGCCCGCCTGGATATTGCCCGAGCCACCGATGGAGGCCGTCAGCTGCTCCGTCTTGCCGCTGGCCTTGAAGTTGCCGCTGCCGCCGATGGCCACGGAGACCTGGCGGCTGTCGAGGTCGCGCGCGTGGATGGAGCCGGAGCCGCCCACGTCGAAGCGCAGATTCTCGGCGCGCAAGCCCGTGGCCGTGATGTTGCCCGAGCCGCCCACGCTGATGCGTTCCACCTGGCGCGCCTGGATGACGATGGTCAGGCTGCTCTGGCGGAAGTTGGCGTTGCGCTTGGCGGGCCGGATGCGCAAGGTGCCGTTCTCCACCGCCGTCTCGATCAGCGGCAGGATATTGTCGTCGGCCTCGATGCTGATGCTGTCCGTGTTGCCGATACGCAATTCGACCGTGCCCGGCACGTTCAGCGCCACGGCATGGAAACTGCCCACTTCGCGCGTCTGCTTTTGCAGCTTGCCGCTGCCCTGAATGCTGTTGCCGGAAATCCAGTCGAGCGGCGACGCCAGCGCCGGAGCGGCCGGGATGGCCAGCGCGCAGGCGGCCAGCAGCAGGGTGGTCACGGCGCGGGCATGGCGGGCTTGGAAAATTGCGTGTGTCATTCTTGCTCCCTGTTTGGAATTGGACTGTGTGCATGGTATGCCAGCCGGCCAGGCTTGCGTACCGCGCTGCGACAGACTGCACCGGCAGCGGCATGGAATGCAGGAGGATGCGACAGGATGGCATGAGGTATCATGCCGGTATTGGACATACGACGACCGGCTCGCGCCGCTCACACTACTGGAATTACATGCTGATCATCACCATCAAACAGGGCAAGGAAAAGAGCTTGCTGGGCCAATCGTGGATCTACGCGTCCGCGATAGAAAAAGTCGAGGGCAAGCCGCAGGAAAAAATGAAGCCGGGCTCGACGGCCATCGTGCAAAGCTCGTCGAAGCAGTTCATCGCCCGTGCCGCCTACAATTCGAAGTCGCAGATCCGCGCGCGCATCTGGAGCTTCAAGGAAGACGAACCGGTCGACCACGCGCTGATCAAGCGCCGCGTCAAGGCCGCCATCGAGAAAAAACTGCCAGCCATCAAGAAGGCGGGCGAAAACCAGTTGTTGACCCTGATCAAGGGCGAAGACGAGGGCCTGCCCGGCCTGGTGGTGCAGTTGTTTGGCGGCGTGCAAGGCTACCTGATCTGCGAATTCAACGCCGGCGGCGTCGATGCATGGAAAGTGGCCATCGTGCAATCGCTGATGGCGTCCACCGGTTGCGTGAACGTGTACGATCGCTGCGACGACCTGATGCGCAAGGGCGAAGGCTTGCCCCTGATCGACGGCGCCCTGGCCGGGGAAGAGCCACCCGATGAAGTCATGTTGACGGACAACGGCGTGCGCTATGCGCTGGATTTGAAGACAGGGCACAAGAGCAAGTTCCGCTGAGAATTGCTGCCTGACATAAAAAAAACCGGCGCTGGCCGGTTTTTTTTATTGGCTTACGCCATGAACACACTGGCGGGAACATTGAACCGTTGTGTCAGGGCCTTGATCTGCCGCACATTCAATGCTCGCTTGCTGCTGAGTATTTCAGAGACGACGCCCTGGGTGCCAACTTCCGGCAGGTCGGATTGCGTCAGTGCATGCTGTTCCATCAACAGGCGCAGTGTCGCGGCAGGCGAGATGGCGGCAGGCGGAAAATGCTCCTGATCGTAGTCGCCGATCAGCCGGCCGATACTGTCAACCAGACCGGCCAGCGGATGCTGTTCATCAGCCGCCCCGGCGTCCAACAGATGATGCAATACGCTGACAGCCTGTTCATAAGCGGCCGCATCAGGAATTGCCTGCAGAGGAACGAGCTTGGACAGGGCTTGATAGTGGACAGTGATTTCCGTAATCATTTCACGATGCATCAAGGTTGCCATGCGTCGTACTCCTTTGCGTCATTACTTCCCGGATGAATAGCAGCTGGCGATTGAAGTGAATCGCGGCGATGATCCGGTACTTGTTGCCGCCGATATTAAAAACATAGTAATCACCGACGCGATCGGTGGCGTTAAATGTCGACTTCAGCACGGCGAAATTGGCAAACGACCGCGATTCGATGACCTTGCGCCACGCTTGCATGGGTTCGCCCGCCAGCGGGTGTTTTCTGGCGAAATCCATCAAAGCCTTGTTGGCGACGATGCGCATATGTCAAAGCGATGCCGTGACGAAGTGATATCGTGATGTATAGATTATCTCAATTTGAGATAATCGTCAAACGGCGCTACTCCAGCGGCACGCTGCGGTATTTGTTCACCTCCAGGGCCGACACGGCCGGCGCATCATTGCCCCACGACGCGCGCAGATAGGTCACCACGGCGGCCACTTCCGCGTCATCCATGACGGGGCCGAATGGCGGCATGCCGTAGGGGCGCGGGTTGCCTTTTGTTCCGGGCGCGAAGCCGCCGTTGAGCACGAGCCGGATGGCGTTGACGGCCGACTCCGTCGTCAGCGCGCGATTGCCGGCCAGCGGCGGGTAGCCGGGCGGCACGCCCTTGCCGTCGGCCTGGTGGCAGCTCGCGCATTGCGCCTCATACAGTTTCGCGCCCAGGGCCAGTTGCTGCCTGGCTTGCTCCGACGTGTCGCGCGGCGCCCGTTGTGCGGGCTGCGCGGGACCGGGCAGGCTTTTCAGGTAGACGGCCATGGCCTGCACGTCGGCCGTGCTCATGTGCTGCAAGCTTTGCCGCACGACTTCGGCCATGGGGCCGAAGACGGTGGCGCGCGGCGACACGCCCGTTTGCAGCAATGCCACGATATGCGCCGTGTCCCAGTCGCCCAGGCCCGCTTCCGCATCCGACGTCAGCGACGGCGCGTACCAGCCCAGCACGGGGATCAGGCCGCCCGACAGGCCGTCATCGCTGCCGCCCAGCGTCGTGCGGCTGCTATGGCAGGCGCTGCAGTGGCCCAGGCCCTGTACCAGGTAGGCGCCGCGGTTCCATTCCATGCTTTGCGTCGTGAGCGGCTGGTACACGCCAGGCTTGAAGTACAGGGCGCGCCAGGCGGCCAGCGCGATCTGCTGGTTGTAGGGGAAGCGCAGCGCGTGCGGCGCGTTCGCCTGCTTGTGCGGCGGCACGCTCTGGAAGTACGCATACAAGGCGTCGCTGTCCTCGCGCTTTACCTTGGTGTAGCTGGTGTACGGAAAGGCCGGATACAGCAGCCGGCCATCCTTCGACTTGCCGTTGTGGATGGCGCGCCAGAAATCGTCGGCCGTCCAGCTGCCGATGCCCGTTTCCTTGTCGGCCGTGATGTTGGGCGAAAGCACCTTGCCGAACGGCGTCTGCAAGGCGCGTCCACCCGCATACGGCACGCCGCCGCGCGTCGTGTGGCAAGCCATGCAGTCGCCCGCCTTGGCCAGGTAGGCGCCGCGCGCGACCAGCTGTTCCTGGTTCAGGGGGCTGGCCACGGCGGGCGGGCCCGGGTCGTCGCCAGGGTACAGCACGAATTTGGCGCCGGCCGCGACGATGGCGACGATGGCGGCTGCGATCATCCATTTTTTCATGGCGCCACCTGCGCGGCGGAGCCCGGCACGCCGCCGCAATGCAGCGGCAAGGGCAGGGCGATGCTGCTGGCGGGGCGCGCGTCGGCCGATGCCACCTGCGTGCCCAGCCAGGCCGAGACGGCGCCCACGTCCGCGTCCGACAGGCGCTGTGCCACTTGCGCCATGCAGTCGGGCGCATGGGCGCGGCGGATGCCGTTCTTCCAGGCGCCCAGCTGGGCGTTGATATAGTCGCGCGGCAAGCCCAGCAAGCCGGGGATGGCGGGCGCCACGCCAGCCAGCTGCTGGCCATGGCAGGCGATACAGGCGGGAATCTTTTTGCCGGCATCGCCTTGCAGCACCAATTGTCTACCCCGCGCCAAGGCTGTCGTGCCGGCGCTGCTGGGCTGGGCCGGCGGCGGGGCCGGGTGCTGTGCCGCAAAATACTCGGCAATTTCGCGCAGGTAATCGTCCGGCAAGTGTTCGACCATATAGTTCATCAGCGGATACTGGCGCCGTCCCTCGCGAAAGTTCAGCAGCTGGTGGTACAGGTAGCCGGCCGGCTTGCCGGCGATGCGGGGAAAGAAGGCGTCGTGGCGCTCTTGTTGCGCATGACAGGCCGTGCACGCCTTGATGCGCTGTTCCAGGCTGTCGTGGCTGGCTGAGATGGCGGCGGGCGCGGCCAGCGTCATGCCGGGCAGTGCGACGGCCAGGGCCAGGGTCAGCACCGGCACGAGGGGGAAATGCAGTAGCATGGAAAGTCGCATGGGAAATGGCATGGGAAATGAGCTGTCTCGTCGGTCGGGATGGCGTGCCGGTGTTGCTGCCCGGATGTTGTTACCCTAGCATATACCGGGTGCTGTCACTGTGACAGGATCAGTTGTGCAATAAAACTACGGATCAGTTTGAGGAGCAGGGTTGAAACGATATGAGGAATTGGCGGAAGAAGTCGCCGCCATGATCAGTGCGCAGTTGTTGCTGCCTGGCGATAAGTTGCCCTCCGTGCGCCAGCAGCATGCGCGCAGGGGCGTGAGTCCGTCGACGGTGTTCCAGGCGTATTATTTGCTCGAAGCGCGCGGCATGATCGTCTCGCGGCCCCGCTCCGGCTATTACGTGGCGCCGCAGCGCGCCGCGCTGGCGCCCGAACCGGACAGTTCCCATCCGCTCGATGCCAGCACCACCGTCGATGTCAGCGACCTCGTGTTCGAGGTGCTGGGCGCCGTGGGCGCGCGCGATATCGTGCCCTTCGGTTCGGCTTTTCCCAGCCCGCATCTGTTTCCGATGGAACGGCTGGCGCGGGCCGTGTCGGCCAGCATGCGCCGCCTCGATCCGTGGAGCACCGTCACGGATTTGTCACAGGGCAATGCGGAGCTGCGCCGCCAGATCGCCCTGCGCTACCAGCTCGACGGGGTACTCGTGTCCAGCGACGACATCGTCATCACGAATGGCGCGCTGGAAGCGCTGAACCTGTGCCTGCAAGCCGTCACGCGGCCCGGCGACACGGTGCTGATCGAGTCGCCCAGCTTCTATGCGTGCCTGCAGGCGCTGGAACGGCTGGAACTGAAGGCGGTGGAAATTGCCACCAGTCCGCGCGACGGCGTCGACCTGGCGGCGCTGGAAGAGTTGCTGCAGCGCCACCAGCCCAAGGCGTGCTGGCTGATGACGAATTTCCAGAATCCCCTGGGCAGCCTGATGCCGCCGGAAAAGAAGCGCGCGCTGGTCGAACTGCTGGCGCGCTATGGCGTGCCGCTGATCGAGGATGACGTGTATGGCGAGCTGTACTTTGGCAAGCAGCGTCCAGGCCTGACGAAAAGCCATGACAGCGCGGGTCTGGTGATGCATTGCAGCTCGTTTTCCAAGACCCTGGCGCCCGGTTTCCGGCTGGGCTGGACCGTGGCGGGCCGCTACGCGCGCCAGGTCGAGCGCTTGAAATTGACCACCAGCCTGTCGGCGCCGATACCGCTGCAGATGGCGCTGGCCGACTACCTGGCGCAGGGCGGCTACGACCGCCATTTGCGCCAGCTGCGGCTGACCCTTGCGGCGCAGCAAAGTACCATGCTGCAAGTCATTGCCGTGCATTTTCCGCCCGGCACGCGGGTCACGCGGCCGCAGGGTGGCTATTTCGTCTGGGTGGAAATGCCTGCCGGTATCGATGCGCTGGCCCTGCACCGCAGCGCGCTGGCGGCCGGCATCAGCATCGCGCCCGGTCCCATTTTTTCCGCCACGCGCGCGTTTCGCCACTGTATCCGCCTCAATTACGGCCATCCCTGGAGCCCGCAACTGGAAGAGGCCATCGCCACCCTGGGGCGGCTGGCGCTGGCGGCGGCATAGCGGAGAACAAAAAAAAGTCCCTGGCGACAGCAAGTGTTTCATTCCAAAAAGAAATATTGCTGTTATATTGGTGTATCTATAACTAATGATGGGAATGATAATGGATAACACGCAGCCGGAAGTGGGTCGTACGCAAGATACGACGATCGCCATTCTGTCCCATGTTGGCGGCCTGTTCACCAGCTGGGTGGCGCCGCTGATCATTTATTTGATCAAGAAGGACGATGCGGATAAATTCTCGGCCGAGAACGCCCGCGAAGCGCTGAATTTCCAGATCACCCTGATCATCTGGTATTTCGCCTGCTTCATCCTGTCGTTCGTGCTGATCGGCCTGTTCCTGTTCTGGATCGTGGCGCTGGCCAACCTGGTGTGCTCGATCGTCGCGGCCGTGAAGGCCAGCAACGGAGTCACTTACCGTTATCCCCTGACCTTGCGGCTCGTCAAATAAAACTGCGCCGGCCGCCGGGTTTCAGCCCGGGCGGCCGGGCAGTATCAGGAGTGCGGCAAAGTCGGGCGCCACCGCGGTGGCGGCGCCTGTTTCGTGCGACCACAGCACGACCACCGGTTCACCGGTCGGCCCCGTTTGTGCATAGTCAAAACAATAGTAATCGCCCGTGCCGAACTGGGCGAAGGGCAGCAGGCTACTGGCGTCGTTGCCGCTGTCGCCCATACTCTCCAGCCATTCCTGCCAGCTTTCGCGGTAGTGGCGCGTGATCGATTCCCACGTCTTGCGCGCATGGTCCGCGTCGTAGACGGGAAATACAGTCAAGGCGCCCAGCGCGCGGCCATTGTTCTCCAATAACCATTGCACATGGGACGCGGGCAGTTTACGCCCCAGCGCCTGTTCGGCGGCGGCGATCGCGTCAAGCGTGGTGCCGATGGACTTGCTCTTGTTCATGCTGCGGAAGGCGCGCCGGCTCAGGCGGCGATGGGTGGCGGGGCCGGTGGCGTGCTGGCGCGCGGGGCTTTTTGCGGCGCCACTTTGCCGCCGTCGGCGATCCAGCGGCGGTACACGCGCAGGGCCACTTGCGCATCGTCGGCCGCGTACAGGATCTGCTTTTCCGTCAGGCGCGACGTGGCCCAGTTGGTGGTGGAGATCTTTTTCGATTTCTGCAGGTGCAGGCCGAAGAACTTGGCCACGGCCGTCTTCGCGCCCAGGTCGTTGCGCTGGCCGCCGCGCAGGGCGACGGACAGGTCGAGCACCTGGGCCGGGGCGATGCCCAGCTTGTTGCGCAGGCGCTTGACGTCGTCGGACAGGCCAAAACCCACTTTCAGGGTGGTGGTCGATTCGAGGATGGCTTTCAGTTCGGCCAGGGCCGGCGCCGGCGTGCTGCCCACCTGGAACAGGTAGGCGATGTCGTCGGTGGCCAGCTGGATCAGATGGGGGCCCGTGGAGGACTCGCCCTTCACAAAAGTCGGCTTCGATTCCGTATCGAAGCCGATGGCGTCCGCTGCCAGCAGGGCGGCCATGGCCGCTTTTGCATCATCGCTGGTGCGTACCAGCTTGACGTGGTCGAGGGCAATGCCTTGATAGGGGGGCAGTGGCGGTGCGGCAGCTGTGTCCATGAAACCGGATCAGCCTTTGCGCGAGAATTTCGCGGTCAGCTGATTCAGTTTTTCCAGGCGCAAACGGCTCGCTTCTTCCGCGGCGGCCGCGTCGCGCTCGGCTTTCTTGCGCTCGGCTTCCTTCTTGAAGCGTTGCTGCAATACTTGCGTGGCGTGGTCGCGGTGGGTTTGCGTCACTTCCGCGCCGGCGGTGCCGTCGAGGTCGTAGCGTACCTTGGCTTTTTCCATCACGCGCAGGTAGCGCAGCGAACCCGTGTGGATGCCCAGCGCCGTGCGCATCAGCTTGCGGTCCAGGTCCGGCAGGCGCGCCAGGATCTGCTTGTCGATACCGATCGACAAGGGCAGGCAATCGCGGAATGGCGGGAATTGCTCCTGGAACTGCTTCAGCAGGGCGCGCGCGGTCAGGCCGGCAGGTGCCGGCGTGGTCGCTGCGGCCGGTGCCGCCGCTGGGGCTGCATCGACTGGCGTGTCAGGAGTGGTGGCTTGCTGGTCTGGCGTGGAGCTGGTCATCGACATCATTGGTTGGGCTATAAAAGGGGAGCATAGCACGCGCCACAGGCAAGTGCATTGTCTTTTTTGGCAACTTGCGCTGCGATCTGCCTGCGCGTGGCTGGCCGTGCCAAGCGCGAAATGCGGGAAATGTGTATAATGTCGGCTTGCGCTGATGACTGGACCCCGTATTTGACGGTCTGGCTCAGGTGTGCAGGGGATAGGAGCAGTGCGGTGCAGGGCCACGATTATTGATATTTTTGATATCAGATATTTTGTTTATCAATTATCCAGATAACTGGCCTTCGTGCATAATCTTGCTCTCCGCTGTGTCTTCACTGAACAACAATAGATTCAAGCCCGTTCTGGTACGGGCTTTTTTTCATTCCGCAATGTACATCGCTTATTTATCTGACCCGGCTTCGGCCCCGCCGCTCCCCATGACGGATGCGCGGGCTTTGAACGTCCCGATAGACAGGCGCCGCTGCCGTTAACACGGCAGCCGCAACAATACGCTCCATCGAGTCCGGTTTCGCAGGCTTAGGTGGAATCATTCACTTCGCGCCGACACCATCTGGTCTCGCATTAAGAGATATCTCATGAAGAATACGCCAAAAACTTTAACGTTGTCCGCCAAGGCGCCACGCCCAGCTGCGGCGCCACTTGCCGTACCCAAAACGACTTTATCTTACTTCATCGATAATGCGCAAGCGAATCCGGAAGCCACCGTCACGACGGCGCCGACCGTCGTCACCGTGGTGAAGAAAAGCCGCTCGCGCCTGGCCGCCGTGCCACCGGCCGACACGGCTGCGGAAGCGGCCGTCAGCGCGCCAGCCGCCGAGGCTGTTGCCGACGTGGCCGAGGTTGCCGAAGCCGCACCGGCGAAAACCCCAAGCGTGAAGATCGCTCCCGGCGCCAAGGCTCCGGCCGCGCCGCGCAAGGTCAGCGAAAGCGCCGCCACGAACAAGGTGGTGACGGCAGCCCGTTCGAAAGTCGTGCGCGCCAAGCCTGAAGCGGCGCCCGTGACCATCATCACCGGCGCACAAGTGGTCAGCAAGACCACGGACGCCGATGCCCTGGCCGCCATCGATACCTCGAATTACTTCCTGCCAACCGTCAAGGTGCCGGGCC
Source organism: Janthinobacterium sp. PLB04 (assembly GCF_021165895.1). Classification (NCBI taxonomy): domain Bacteria; kingdom Pseudomonadati; phylum Pseudomonadota; class Betaproteobacteria; order Burkholderiales; family Oxalobacteraceae; genus Janthinobacterium; species Janthinobacterium sp. PLB04. The sequence continues at coordinate 2,311,748 of NZ_CP088968.1, forward strand.
GCCGTGGCCGCAAACCGAGCGAATTCACGCCGGAAAACGATGAAGTGGCAGCGCTGAACGCCGTCGAACGCGCCGAACTGAAGGCCGTGTCGAAAGCGCGCGACCGCAAGGCCAAGGGCGGCCTGGCGGACGCACTGGGCGATCCGGAAGCCTCGGCAGCGGACCTGGAACGCCGCCGCAAGCAGATCACGGGCTTGATCAACATGGGCAAGGAACGCGGTTTCCTGACCTATGCCGAGATCAATGACCAATTGCCGGAAAACATCATCGATCCGGAAGCGATCGAAGGCATCATCGCCACCTTCAACGACATGGGCATCGCCGTCTACGAGCGCGCCCCCGATGCGGAAAGCCTGTTGTTGACTGACAACGTCGCCACCGTCACCAGCGACGATGAAGTGGAAGCGGCTGCCGCGACCGCCCTGTCGACCGTCGACTCCGACTTCGGCCGCACCACCGACCCCGTGCGCATGTACATGCGTGAAATGGGCGCCGTGGCGCTGCTGACGCGCGAAGGCGAGATCGAGATCGCCAAGCGCATCGAAGGCGGCCTGAAGGACATGATCCAGGCGATTTCCGCCTGCCCGACCACCATCGGCGAAATCGTTGCGCTGTCGCAAAAAATCGCGCGCGACGAAATCAAGGTCGATGAAGTGGTCGACGGCTTTGTCGATTTGAACGAAAGCAATGCCCCAGCGCCCGCCGCTGCCCCCGCGCCTGCCGCCGCCAGCGGTGACGACGAGGAAGAGGAAGAAGAAGCCGAGGAAGAAGACGGCGACGCCAATGGCGGCGCGGCCGGTTTCTCCAGCGAACAGCTGGCCCAGCTGAAAAAGAATGCGTTGGAGAAATTTAACGTCATTTCGACGCAGTACGACAAGATGCGCAAGGCGCCCGAGGGCTACAACTCGAAAGCCTACATCAAGGCGCAGGAAGCCATTTCGCAGGAATTGCTGGGCATCCGCTTCACGGCCAAGGTCGTCGAAAAGCTGTGCGACACCCTGCGCGGCCAGATGGAAGAAGTGCGCCATATCGAGCGCGCCGTGCTGGAACTGTGCGTGAACAAATGCGGCATGCCGCGCGCCCACTTCATCAAGGTATTCCCGGGCAATGAATGCGACCTGGAATGGGTCGACCGTGAAGTCGATTGCAAGTATCCGTACAGCGCCATCCTCAGCCGCAACGTGCCTGCCGTCAAGGAACTGCAAAAGAAGATGATCGACCTGCAAGCCCGCGTGGCCTTGCCGCTGGCTGACTTGCGCAAGATCAACAAGCAGATGGCTGCCGGCGAAAAGCGTGCCCGTCACGCGAAACGCGAAATGACGGTGGCCAACTTGCGCCTCGTGATCTCGATCGCCAAGAAATACATCAACCGCGGCTTGCAATTCCTCGACCTGATCCAGGAAGGCAACATCGGCTTGCTGAAGGCCGTCGACAAGTTCGAATACCGCCGCGGCTACAAGTTCTCGACCTACGCCACCTGGTGGATCCGCCAGGCCATCACGCGTTCGATCGCCGACATGGCCCGCACCATCCGCGTGCCGGTGCACATGATCGAAACGATCAACAAGATGAACCGCATCTCGCGCCAGATCATGCAGGAAACGGGCAGTGAGCCGGACCTGGCGACCCTGGCCGTCAAGATGGAAATGCCGGAAAACAAGGTACGCGAAATCATGAAGATCGCGAAAGAGCCGATTTCCATGGAAACGCCGATGGGCGAAGATGGCGATTCGCAACTGGGCGACTTCATCGAAGACAACACGACGTTGGCGCCGCTGGACGCCGCGCTGCACGCGTCGATGCGCAACGTGATCAAGGAAGTGCTCGATTCCCTGACGCCGCGCGAAGCGAAAGTGCTGCGTATGCGTTACGGCGTGGAAATGTCGAACGACCACACGCTGGAAGAAGTGGGCAAGCAGTTCGACGTGACGCGCGAGCGTATCCGCCAGATCGAAGCGAAAGCCATGAGCAAGCTGCGCCAGCCTTCGCGTTCGGACAAGCTGAAAACCTTCTTGACTCAAAATTAAGTAGTCAGCAGGCAATAAAAAAGAGGCGCAAGCCTCTTTTTTTTCGTCCGTGCCGCGCGCGGCCTTACAGGAAATGCATGCGCTGGCCCGACACGCCGGCGCGGTGACGGCGCCGCAGCTGGTACAGCGCCACGCCGCTGGCGCCGAGGATGAAGGTGATGAACAGCCAGTCCAGCGGGGTGCGGCGCGGTGGCGGCGGTGGCGACGCTTGCGACGGCACGGCGAAGGCCTGGAATTTATGTCCCGTATAAATGGCGCCCACCACCAGTCCGCCATCCGTGATCTTGTTGGTCAGGTACAGGCCATCGTCGCGCCGGCGCACCGTCATCACGCCTTCCTTGTAGACAAAGGTCATCGGTTCGAAGCCGTTGATGCTGACGCTGCCGACCACGTGTCCGGCCGCGTTGACGGCCGTGGCGTAGCTGTCGCCCTGGCCGATCAGGGCGCCCAAGTCGAGCATGCGCTTGCCGTCCCAGGCAAAGGCGTGCCAGCGGCGCTTCTCCGTTTCCGAAGCGCCCACGACCAGGCCCGCGTCATTGATGGCGGTGGCCGAGCTGATGCGCCCGCCGGGCAGGGTGCCGATTTCCTGCATGCCCGCGCCGGGGCGGTAGACGAAGGCGCGGCGGTAGCCGTCGCCGCGCTGGGCCGTGCCGACCACCACGCCATGGTTGTTCAGGCCGCTGGCATAGCTGCTGGCGCCGCCCAGGGTGCCCAGGTCTTGCAGGCTGTGGTCGGCTTTCGTGACAAAGGCGTGGAAATCGCCGCCGCTGGTATCGGCATAGCCGGCCACCTGGCCGCCGCGCGCGATGGCCGTGGCATAGCTGCTGGTGCCGCCCAGGGTGCCCAGGTCGCGCATGCCGCCCGCCGCGTCGTAGTGAAAGGCGTGCCAGGCGCCGCTGGCCGTCTGCGCCGAACCGACCACCACGCCATGGATATTGATGGCCTTGGTGAAGCCTTCATCACCGCCCAGGGTGCCCAGCTCGCGGATGCGGCCATGCTGATACGTCACGGCGCGGCGCCGTCCTTCTTGCTCCATGATGATGCCGGCCACCAGGCCCGCCGGATTCAGGTCGGACGCGATGCTGCCGTTGCCATCCCTTTCACCAAAGCCGCGTTCGGCATAGAGGGTGGCGCTGGCGGTGGGGACGGCGGCCAGCAGGCACAGGCCGAGCAGTGGGGCGTGGAAGCGGGAGAACTGTGGCGGCATGATAGTTTCCTCAAAGAAAAAACTTACTATACTTTTTAATGTCGAGGATGCATACTTAATTTGCTACTGTTTTTGATAATTCCTGTGTTTCATTATGCCCGGCTGACGCGCCTTTCCTGGCCTGCGGCAGGTGGATGGCCAGCACCGTGCCCCGGCCCGCCTGGCTGTCGATGCGCAGTTCGCCGCCCAGCGCGTGGACGCGTTCGCGTATGCTTTTCAGGCCGAAGGCGGCCTTCTTGCCGTGATCGTCCGGCTGCATGCCGATGCCGTTGTCGCTGATGCGCAGCACGATGGCATCCGTATCCTGCGCCAACGCCACCTTCACTTCGCTGGCCTGGGCGTGGCGCACGATGTTCGACAGCGATTCCTGCAGCACGCGGAAGATGGCCGACGTCTGGCGCTGGTCCAGGCCCAGGTCGGGCACCTCGCTGTCGAGCGATAGCTGGTAACGGATGGCGCCGCGGCTTTCCATCTGGCGTATCAGCCATTCGGCCGCCGGGCCCAGCCCCAGCTCCAGGGTGCTGGGATGCAAGTCATTGATGATGGTGCGCACCGAGCGGATGGTGGCATCGATGGTGTCGAGCACGCGCTGGGCGTGGCGGTGCAGGCGCGGGTGGGACTTGGCCGTGCGCGCATGCAGCAGCGACACGTCGATGCGCAGCACCATCAGGTTCTGGCCCAGGTCGTCATGAATGTCGAGCGCGATGCGGCGCCTTTCCTCTTCCTTGATGGTCTGCTGGTGGTCGGTCAGTTCGCGCAGCTGGGCCAGGGTGCGCTGCAGGTTCTCCTCGTTGCGCTTGCTTTCCGTGATGTCGATGCCCATGGCGATGATCATCTGCGGCCGGCCTTGCGCGTCGAAGATGGGTTTTTTATGCGTCTGCAGCAGGCGGTTTTCCTGCAGCCGCGCATTCCATACCAATTCTTCGCGGATCACCACCTGGCGGCTGGCAAACGCTTCCTGGTCCGCCGCATGGAATCCCTGGGTCTGGTCCGAGGGAAAGTGCTGCACGTCGCGTCCCTCGGCGATATCCTGGAATAGCACGCCCCATTGCTGCTCGCAGGCCTGGTTCATCAGCAGCATGCGCGAATCGGCGTCTTTCAGGAACAGCGACAGGGGCATCATGGAAATGATGTCCTGCAGCCGCTCTTCGCTGCGCGCCAGCGCCGCTTCCGTTTGCGCGCGCATGGCGATTTCCGCGGAGAGCTGGAGATTGACATCGAGCAGCTGCGCCGTGCGCAGGGCCACGCGGTTTTCCAGTTCCGCATGGGCGACGCTCAACGCGTGTTCCGCCCGCTTGTGTTCCGTGATGTCGCTGGCCAGCACGAGGGCGCCCGTCAGGTTGCCTTGCGGGTCGTACAGGCAGCGGCCGCTGATCATGGCCCAGCGTTCCGAGCCATCGCTGTGCCGGTAATGCAGTTCTCCCATGCAGCTATCCGTGGCTGTCTGGCGCAGCGGACACAGGCGCAGCAAGGTAGCCTCGTCGTGGAATTCCTCCATGGTATGGTTCAGCAGCAGCTCGGCGGGGAGGCCCAGCATGTCGCACAGGCGCTGGTTGACGTGCAGGATGCGGCCGTGCGCGTCCGTTTGCCACATGCCGTCCTGCGCCGCTTCGCTCAGGTCGCGGTAGCGCATGGCGCTGGCATCGAGTTGCTGGCGCGTGCTGGCCAGGTGGGCGCGCAGCGTGCGCATCAGCCACATGGCGATGCCGGCGGCGGCCGTCAGCAGCAGCGCCAGCCAGACATGTTCCCAGAAGTCGAGTGCCTGCCAGGCTGCGCCTGCCAGCCAGCCCAGCATGATCAGGATGAGGGCGGCGCATGCCGTACTCAGCGTTTCAATCGACCATTTGCTCATCCGCGTCCCTGGCGTCATGGTTGGCCGCTGCGGTGCGCCTGGCGCCGAAGAGGGGAAAGTATCTGACGCTAGTGTAATACCAAATGTTGTTTTATTGAGAATATTTTTCCATTGAGCAAGCAAAAGGGCCGGCCCTTGCGGTGCCGGCCCCTGCCTGCCGATGGCAATGTGGTGCTATCAGCCCGTATTGCGCAGGCCGGCCGCCACGCCATTGATCGACAGCTGGATGCCGCGGTGCACCCTTTCATCGATCCGGCTTTCCGCCGACAGGGCGCGGTTGCGCTTGATCAATTCCACCTGCAAGTGGTTCAGCGGATCGAGATAGGCGAAGCGGTTCTGGATCGAGCGGGCCAGCAGCGGATTGCCCGCCAGGCGCTCGGTATTGCCGGTGATCAGCTCCAGGCAGCGCAAGGTGTTGCCATGCTCGTCCGTGATGCGCTTGTAGATGCGTTCGCGCAAGTCCTGGTCCGCCACCAGTTCCGCATAGCGCGAGGCAATTGCCAGGTCCGTCTTGGCCAGCACCATGTCCATGTTCGACAGCAGGGTGGCAAAGAATGGCCATTCGGCATGCATGGCGCGCAGGGTGGCGATCCTTTCATCCTGCGCGGCGCCGTCGGCCTGCCTGATCCAGGCTTCGATGGCGCTGCCAAAGCCGAACCAGCCCGGCAGCAGCAGGCGGCACTGGCCCCAGGAAAAGCCCCAGGGAATGGCGCGCAAGTCTTCGATACGCTGGTTGGCCTTGCGCGAGGCGGGGCGCGAACCGAGGTTCAGTTCGGCAATTTCCGCAATCGGCGTAGCCGAGAAGAAATACTCCGTAAAACCCGGCGTTTCATACACGAGGTGGCGGTAGGCGTGGTAGGCGAGGTCCGACAGTTCCGCCATCACGGCTTCGAACTGCGCCAGCTGGCTGTTGCGGGCCGGATTGGCTTCCTGCGGCGCCAGGCTCGCTTCCAGGGTGGCGGCGACCAGCAATTCCAGGTTGCGCCGGCCGATTTCCGCGTTGGAGAATTTCGAGGCGATGATCTCGCCTTGCTCCGTCAGGCGGATCTGGCCGTTGACGGTGCCCGGCGGCTGAGCCAGGATGGCTTCGTAGCTGGGGCCGCCGCCCCGGCCCACCGTGCCGCCGCGGCCATGGAACAGGCGCAGCTTGACGCCGGCCTTCCGGAAATCGGCCACCAATGCCAGTTCCGCCTTGTACAGTTCCCAGTTGGAGGTGAGGAAACCGCCATCCTTGTTCGAATCGGAATAGCCGAGCATGACTTCCTGCAACTGGCCCTGCTTGGCGATCAATTGCTTGACCAAGGGCAAGGCCATGACCTGGCTCATGATGCCGGCCGCGCGCTGCAGGTCGGGTATCGTTTCGAACAGGGGGATGACCATCAGCTCGCAGCTGCTGTCGCCAGTTTGCCAGTCGGTACGCAGCAAGCCGGTTTCCTTTTGCAGCAGCAATACTTCCAGCAAGTCGGACACGGTTTCCGTGTGCGAGATGATGTAGTTGCGGATGGCCCGCGCGCCGTAGCGCTGGCGGATGTCGCGCGCCGCGCGCAGAATCGCCAGCTCGGAATCCGTTTCCGTGGCGTAGCTGATGTAGGGCGAGTACAGCAAACGCGGCTGGGCCAGTTCATTCAGCAGCAGCGCTTGCTTATCTTCTTCGGACAGGGCCGTGTAGTCGGCGGCTACGCCGCTTTTCGCGAACAGGTCGGCCAGTACGCGTTCGTGCACGTCCGAGGTCTGGCGCATGTCGAGCGAGGCCAGGTGGAAACCGAAGATGTCGGCCGCGCGCGCCAGGGTGGCCAGGCGCGGGCGCACGAGGGCGGCGCCGTGGTGCGATTCGAGCGAGGCGACGATGGTGCGCAAGTCGGCCACAAAGGCGGCCGCGTCAGGGTAGGCGGCTGCGGCGCCCACTTCCTTGCGCAGGATGTTGGTGGCGCCCAGGGCGCGGGCCGTGGCGGCCAGGCGCGCATAGATGCCGATCAGGGCGCGGCGGTACGGTTCGTCGCTGCGGTGCGGCGAGGCGTCCGGAGACTGGTCGGCCAGCGCCTGCAGCTCGCCGCTCACGCCCACCATCAGGGTCGAAACGGACAATTCCGCGCCCAGCGCGTGCACTTCGTCGAGGTAAAAGTCGAGGATGGTGGTGGCGTGGCGCGCCAGCGCGTGCTGCATGGTGCCCGCGTTGACGTTCGGATTTCCGTCGCGGTCGCCGCCGATCCAGCTGCCCATCTGCACGTAGGCGGCATTGATCGGTTCGATGGTGCCATTGCCGTTCGGGTACTCGGCGGCGATGTCGTCCTCGATATCGTCATACAGGCCCGGCAGTTCGCGCAGGAAGGTGATGCGGTAGTAGGACAGGGCGTTTTCGATTTCGTCGGCCACCGTCAGCTTCGAGTAGCGCAGCATGCGCGTCTGCCACAAGGTGGCCACGCGCGAGCGCAGCAGCTGCATGTTGGCGTGCCGCTCTTTCGGCGTCTGCGGCAAGTCGCGCTCGGCCAGCAGGCGGGCGATGTCGTGCTCGGCGTCGAGGATGCTCTTGCGCTGCACTTCCGTCGGGTGGGCCGTCAGCACGGGGGCGATCAGGGCGTCCTGGAAGAAGGTGTCGACGGTCTTGCGCGGCACGCCGGCGGCGCGCAGTTTTTTCAGCGCGAAGCTGACGCTGCCCTTTTGCGCCGGCGAGCCGGCCAGCAAATGGGCGCGGCGGCGGCGGATGTGGTGCTGATCTTCCGCAATGTTGGCCAGGTGCGAAAAGTAGGAAAAGGCACGCACGACGGAAATCGTCTGTTCGCGGCTCAGTTTCTTGAGCATGGCGTCGAGCTCCAGCGCGGCGCCCGCGTCCGCTTCGCGGCGAAAGCGCACGGACGTCTGGCGTATGGTTTCCACCACATTGAAGACGGCGTCGCCTTCCTGTTCGCGCAGCACGTCGCCCAGCAGGCGGCCCAGCAGGCGGATGTCTTCTTTCAGTGGCGCGTCCTTGTCGGAGCCGGCCGCTGGAACTATTTCTGGTGCTACTGCGTCATTGAGCATAATAAAGAACCAAAGTAAGTGTAAAAGCAAGGGAATGTGGATCGCACCGGGCGTTTGGCCGCAGAGGGGAGGGGGCGCATGATAAAATTTGTGGTCTTCAACATGGACGCTAGCCTGACTTGGCCTTCTAGGCCAAGGGATAACGATTATAGCGACGCCAAGCGCCTTTTCGATACAAATTGATATCGGACGGGCCAAATGGCAACGATAATGACAACGACAGCCACAGCGAAAGAACTTGTTTTGAAAGCATCCGAATTGACCCCGAATGAATTGCCCGTGAACGAATTGACGCCGAAAATTCCCGCCCGCCTGGTGATCGCCACGCGCGAGAGCCGTCTTGCCATGTGGCAAGCTGAACACGTGCGCGCGCGCCTGGCCGCCCTGTATCCGCAGTGTAGCGTTGAAATTCTCGGCATGACCACACGCGGCGACCAGATTCTGGACCGCGCCCTGTTCAAGGTAGGCGGCAAGGGCCTGTTCGTCAAGGAGCTGGAAGTGGCGATGGAAGAAGGCCGCGCCGACCTGGCCGTGCATTCGCTGAAAGACGTGCCGATGGAATTGCCGGAAGGCTTTGCCCTGGCTGCCATCCTCGAACGCGAAGACCCGCGCGATGCGTTCGTGTCGAACGACTACGCCAGCCTGGCCGAGCTGCCGCATGGCGCCGTCGTCGGCACCAGCAGCCTGCGCCGCCAGTCGCTGATCGCCGCACGCTATCCGCACCTGACGATTCTGCCCCTGCGCGGCAACCTCGATACGCGTTTGGGCAAGCTGGACCGTGGCGACTACGCCGCCATCATCCTGGCCGCCGCCGGCTTGAAACGCCTGGGCCTGGCGTCGCGCATCCGCGCCGTGCTGGCGCCGGAAGACAGCCTGCCGGCCGCCGGCCAGGGCGCCATGGCGATCGAAATCCGCAGCGGGCGCGCCGACGGCGCCGACCTGGTGCGCCTGCTGGCGCCGCTGAACCACACCGATACGGCGCAAGCCGTCACGGCCGAGCGCAAGGTGTCGAAGATCTTCGGCGGCAGCTGCCAGATTCCGCTGGCCGCGTTCGCGACAGTCGACGGTGGCAACATGCGCTTGCGCGCCATGGTCGCCACGCCGGACGGCGCGCGCATGGCCAGCGCCGACGTCAGTGGCCCGGCCGGTGCGCCGGAACAGCTGGGCGAGCAGGTGGCCGAACTGCTGCGCGGGCAAGATGCCGCCGGCATCCTCGCCTCGTGCGCCGTCACACCCGACAACCATGAAGGCCTGGCGCCGCATGCCTGACACCGTGGTGATCACGCGGCCCGCGGCGCAAGCGGGGCCGCTGGCCGCCAAAATCGCGGCGCTGGGTTTGCCCGTGCAACTGCTGCCGCTGCTGGAAATCCACGCGCTTGACGGCGCAGAGGAATGCGCGCAGCTGCAAGCCGTGCTGGCGCGCCTGGCCGAATATGACCTGGTGGCGTTCGTCTCGCCCAACGCCATCGACTGCGTCTTTGCGCACTTGCCCGCCTGGCCGCCCGGCCTGCCGCTGGCCGTGGTGGGCGAGGGCAGCAGGATGGCATTGGGGGCGCATGGCGTCACGGATGCGAATGCCAGCATCACGAGTCCGCTCGATACGGCGCGCAGCGATTCCGAACATCTGTTGCTGGCGCTGGACTTGCCGGCCCTGCGCGGCAAGCGCGTGCTGATCGTGCGCGGCGATGGCGGACGCGATTATCTGGCCGACGGCTTGCGCGCCGCGGGCGCCGCAGTCGAGTTCGTCACGGCCTACCGCCGCAAGGTGCCAAGGCTGACGCCGGCCTTGCGGGCGACCCTGGAAAATCTGTTGCAGCATAATAATGACTGGATCATCACCAGCTCGGAAGCGCTGCGCGGTCTGCTGGCGCTGCTGGGCGAAATGGATGCTGAAAAGACAGTTGTTGTGAAAATGCAACAGCAGCATCTGATCGTACCGCACGCCCGCATTGCACAAACGGCGGCGGCCCTGGGTTTTGCCCGTGTCACCTTGACAGGATCAGGCGACGCAGGAGTGCTCGCCGCGTTACAATCACGACCATGAACGAAATGCCTACACTCTCCGAACCGAATGCAACGCCTGGCAGCGCCGTGAAGACGGCGCCGCAGGCGGCCGACCAACCTGCCGGCCGCGCGCCGACCCTGCTCGAACAGCTGCAAAAGCCCATGAGCATCGCCGTCATCGTGCTGGCCGTGCTGCTGGCTGCGCAAAGCTGGTCGACCAGCAAGCAGATCCGCAACCTGCGCGAAGAAGTGGCCAAGCGCCTGCAAAAGGGCGATGTCAGCAACGCCGAGACGGGCGTGCTGGCGCGCAACGTGCAAGAAGGCACGAAAGAGCTGGAAATCAAGGTGGGCGCGCTGGAAAACCGCCAGAGCGAAACGCAAAGCCAGCAGCTGGCCCTGGAACAACTGTACAACGACTTGTCGAAGAACCGCGACGAGTGGGCGCTGACGGAAATCGAGCAAGTGCTGTCGACGGCCAGCCAGCAGCTGCAGCTGGCCGGCAACGTGCCTGGCGCGCTGATCGCCCTGCAAAACGCGGACCGCAGCCTGTCGCGTTCCGACAAGCCGCAATTCATCACCATCCGCCGCGCCATCGGGCGCGACATGGAAAAACTCAAGGCCCTACCCAGCGTCGATTCGACGGGCGTGGCCCTGCGCCTCGATGCCGTGATCGCCCAGGTCGACTCCTTGCCGATGCTGTCCGACGAAACGCCGGCCTTGCCGGCCGCGCCGGAAAAACCGGGCAAGGCCAAGCCCGTGCGCGATGCGAGCGGCAAGCTGATGGGACCGCCTGCGCCGGAACCGCTGCTGCAAAAAGTGCGCGACGGCTGGAATACCTGGAGCGGCGACATGTGGGCCGACGTGCGTCAATTGATCCGCATCCGCCGCGTCGATACGCCGGAAGCGCTGATGCTGTCGCCGACGCAATCGTATTTCTTGCGTGAAAACGTCAAGCTGCGCCTGCTCAATGCCCGCATGGCCTTGTTGTCGCGCAATGAAACGGCCTTCCGCAACGACTTGATCGCGGCGCAGGATGCGCTGGCCAAGTATTTCGACACCCGCGCCAAGAGCACGCAGACGGCGCAAGCCCTGCTGCGCCAGGTGCAGGGCAGCAACCTGGCCATCGAGATGCCAACCTTGTCCGACAGCCTGACGGCTGTGCGCAACTACAAAGCGAAGTCCTGAGCCCATGCGTCTATTTCTCTGGTTACTCGCCCTGATGGCCGCGGCGATCGGTATCGCCGTGACGGCCCGTTTCAATCCCGGCAACGTGGTGCTGTTCTATCCGCCGTACCGCATCGACTTGTCGCTGAACTTCTTCCTGCTGCTGCAGGTCGTGCTGTTCGTGCTGCTGTACCTGCTGGTGCGCGCCGTGCGCGCCACCGTGCGCATGCCGGCGCAAGTGGCGGCCTACCGCCAGCGCAAGCGTGAGCGCGACGGCAACAAGGGCTTGCGCGAAGCCTTGAAAGCCCTGTTCGAAGGCCGTTTCGGCCATGCCGAGAAGGCTGCCTTGCGCGCCGCCGAGCTGGAAGAAAACGCCGGCCTGGCCGCGCTGATCGGCGCGCGCGCCGCGCACCGCATGCGCCAGTCCGAACGCCGCGACAGCTGGCTGTCCCGCGTCGAAGGCGATGCCAGCCTGAAGACAGCGCGGCTGATGACGGTGACGGAATTGCTGGTCGACGACCACCAGCCGGAAGCGGCCTTGGCCGCCGTGCGCGAACTCAATGCCAGCGGCACGCGCCATATCCACGCGCTGCAATGGTCGCTCAAGGCCGAGCAGCAGGCGAAGAACTGGCCGGAAGTGCTGCGCCTCGTGCGTTCGCTCGACAAGCACCGCGCCCTGCATCCGGCCCTGTCGTCGCGCCTGCGCGAACTGGCCTACGACCATTTGCTGTCCGACCCGTCGCATGACGCCGAATCGTTGATGCGCGTGTGGTCCACCGTGCCGAGCGCGGACCGGGTCAAGCCGTATATCGCCTGCCGCGCCGCCACGGCCCTGAATGCGCGCGGCCTGCACGACGAAGCGCGCCTCGTGTGCGAAGAGTCGCTGGCTGCCGACTGGGACGAGCGCGTCGTGCGCGCCTACCGCGAAGCGGCGGCGCCAAGCGGCACGCCGGCCCTGCTGCTGCAGATCGAGCATTGCGAGCAATGGATGAAACAGCGTCCGCTGGATGCGGAACTGGCGCTGACCCTGGGCACCTTGTGCCTCAAGCAAAAACTGTGGGGCAAGGCCCAGCGCCACCTGGAGCAGGCTTTGTCCGACGCGAACGAGCCGCAGATGGTGCGCGACGCGCACCTGAAGCTGGCGCAGATGCACGACGCCTTGCAGCAGACGGAGCAGGCTGCAGCGCATTACCGGCAGTGCGCGCTGGCGACCATCCTGTAAGCCTTGCAGACCATTTCCTCGGACGTAAAAAAGCCGTTCAGTGCAGACTGAACGGCTTTTTCTTTGTGCGCACCCCATGGCGGAGTGCGCTGCTACCTGGCTAACTTACTTCTTCGGTACCGCAGTGCCTTCCGGCAAGGCATATGCGACCAGGGAGTCGCTCATCTTCGTGCCCAGCGAACCGTGGCCGCCGGCCATGACGACGACGAACTGGCGTCCCGACTTGTTCGACACGTAGCTCATCGGCGTAGCCTGGCCGCCGGCCGGCAGGCGGGCTTTCCAGATCACTTTGCCGTTGCTGACGTCGTAGCCGCGGATGTAGTAGTCGAGCGTGCTGCTGAGGAAGGTCACGCCGCCACCGGTGGTGACCATGCCGCCCAGGCTGGGCACGCCCAGTGGCAAGGGAATCGGCACGGGGCCGCTGTCGCGCGTGGTGCCGTTCTTGTGCATCCACACTTTTTTCATAGTGCGCAGGTCGACGGCGGCCACATAGCCCCACGGCGGTGCCTGGCATGGGAAGCCCAGCGGCGACAGGAATGCCTTGATTTCCACGGCGAACGGGACGCCCGTCTGCGGCTGCAAGCCCATTTCGCCGCCCGTGCCGCCCTTGGCCGTCGTTTCCGCGCGCGGCACGAGTTTTTCCAGGAAGCCCATGTAGTCAGGGTTGACGATCAACAACTGGCGCACGGGGTCGATGGCCGCGCCACCCCATTCGAAGATACCGAGCGGACCCGGCGAGATGACGGCGCCCTTGCCGGCCGTTTGCGGCGTGAACGGGCCCTCATAGCGGCGTTCCTTGAAGATGATGCGGCAAGCGAGCTGGTCGAACGGCGTCGTGCCCCACATGTCCGCTTCGCTGATATTGCGCTCAGGCAAGAAGGTCAGGGCCGAGAACGGCTGCGTGGGCGACAGGGTGTCGCCAGCGGCTGGATTGCTCGTTGGCACGGGTTTTTCCGGCGCTGGCACGACCAGGCTGCCGTCGCGGCGGTCGATCACATAGATGTCACCCCGTTTTGTCGTGGCAACAACAGATGGTACTTTGCCTTTGGGCGTGTCGATGTCGACCAGCGACGGTTGGCCGCCGATATCCATGTCCCAGATATCGTGGTGGACGGTCTGGTAGACCCAGCGCACTTTACCCGTCGCCAGGTCCAGCGCGACGATGGCGCTGTTGAATTTCTCGCCATTCTTGTTGCGGTTGCCGCCCCAGGTGTCGGGCGTTTCATTGCCCATCGGGATGTACACCATGCCCAGCTTTTCATCGATGCTGGCCACGCCCCACGAATTGGGCGAGTTGTTGGTGTAGTTCTTGCCTTCAGGGAAGGGCGCCGTATCTTCCGGCGTGGCCGGGTCCCAGTTCCACATCAGCTTGCCGGTAACGGGATCGTAGCCGCGGATCACGCCCGATGGCTCTTCCGTTGAATGGTTATCCGTCACGCTGGCGGCGATCACGGCCATTTTCTGCGAGACGGCCGGCGGCGACGTTGGCATCAGGAAACCGCGCTTGATCATGGCCATGTTTTTATACAGGTTGACGACGCCGTTGTTGCCAAAGCTCTTGCACGACTCGCCCGTATCGGCATTGACGGCGATCATGGTGCCGTCCATGGTCGGCGCCAGGATGCGGCGCGGGCATTCCATGCTGGCAGCTTCGGGTGCCGGATTGTTCTTCGCGCGGCCCGCGTTGACGTCCCAGTACGCCACGCCGCGGCAGATCATGTGCTGGTAGCTGGCCGCATCGCGGTTGATCTTCGGATCGTGGCGCCAGATTTCCTTGCCCGTGTCCGGGTTCAGGGCGATGACGATATTGTGCGGCGTGCACAGGTACAGCATGTCATTGACCTTCAGCGGCGTGACTTCGTTGGCGATCTCGCCCGGGTCGCTCAAGCCCTTGAAGTCGCCCGTGTGGTAGGTCCAGGCTTCTTTCAAGCCGGAAATATTGGCCGGCGTAATCTGCGCGGCCGGGGCATAGCGGTCGCCATAGCCGGAGCGGCCATACGCGGACCAGTCGTTGTGCTCGACGCCAGGGGCCAGGTCGCCGGTGGCGGTGGCGGCCATGTTTTCCGCCGGCACGTCGCCATGCAGGTCATGGTAGTCCTGGAACAGGGCGATGACGCCGGCGATGACGGTCAGGGCCACGGCGGCGCAGAGCGCCGTCTTGCCCGTCTGCCCCTGTTTTGCTGCGGCCGGTGGCGCCAGGCGGCGGCTGACGAAGGGCAGCAGCAGCCAGACGGCGGCGGCAAACCAGATATCGAGGCGCGGCAGCAATTGCCACCAGTCGAATTCCACTTCAATGACGGACCAGATGAGGGTGGCGGTCAGCAGCAGCGCCATGAACGGTTGCGCGCTGCGCTTGCCTTTGAAGACGAGCACGCCCGCGACCAGCATGCCTATGCCGGCCAGCAAGTAGTACCAGGAGCCGCCAAGCGTGGCCAGCCAGATGCCGCCGCCCAGCAGGGCGAGGCCAAACAGAATGAAAATAACGCCGGTGACCTTTAATAAAGGACCGGGCCGGAAAGAGGGAATCATCATATTCCTTTTTGCAAGGATTTATCGGTGGCGCGTTGCTGCGCCATATTGATTTCAGGGAAGGCGTCGATTGCAGAATATACAAAGTTTGGAATCACCAGAATGTGACAGTTTATCAGAATTGATGATTGTCTTCCGGTCGTGCCATTTTTTGGCGGGGCTCTTGTTTGAATCAAATAAACACTTCAAATAAGAACAAATATTATGCTGGATAACGGTTTTGCGGGGCTGGCAGGCCGCCTGGAGGGGAAAGGGCGGGGTGGTCGCGCAATAATGCAGGGGTGCCGCGGAATGAATGAAAATAAAACTGTTGTTATAAGTGGCTGCAAAAAATGCAATGCGGATTATAATAACTATGCCTGGTGTGTGGCGATATTCAAATGAAAATATGCGGATATTCCATCGGCATTAATTCAAGGCGTCGGTAGTATTGCTTAGGTGTTTGTACTTATTATTGCCGATGGCTTATTTATTCTCTCGATGGCCAGTTGCGCGCGCCGGCGGGCCATGCACGCCACTGTTGCTGGCGGGACGCGCAAAACGCCGGCGGGGCGCTGCTGCATCGCACAAGGTGCCTGTACTTCGCTATAATTACGCGGTTAAAACACCATCCGCTAATGAGGAACCCCATGAGTTTGAATAACGTCTCTTCCGGCCGCGACCTGCCGAACGATTTCAACGTCGTCATCGAAATCCCGATGAACGCCGATCCGATCAAGTACGAAGTCGACAAGGAAAGCGGCGCGATTTTCGTCGATCGCTTCATGGGTACCGCCATGCATTACCCGTGCAACTACGGCTATGTGCCGAACACCCTGTCGCCGGACGGCGACCCGGTTGACGTGCTGGTCATCACCCCATTCCCGCTGATTCCGGGCGTGGTCGTGCGCTGCCGTCCTATCGGCGTGCTGAAAATGACCGACGAGTCGGGCGAAGACGCGAAAGTGCTGGCCGTGCCAGTCGACAAGGTCCTGTCGATCTACAGCCACTGGCAAAAGCCGGAAGACTTGAACGAACTGCGTTTGCGCCAGATCCAGCATTTCTTTGAGCACTACAAAGATCTGGAAAAAGGCAAATGGGTCAAGATCGACGGCTGGTATGGTCCTGAAGTGGCCAAGGAAGAAATCCTGAACGGCGTTGCCGCTTTCAAGACTGACGCCGCCAAAGCCTAAGAATACCCAGTAAAAAACGCTCCCCGCCAGTCATGGCCGGGAGCGTTTTTTTATGCGCGAAACGGACTGTGCTCGTTCAATTCATCGAGGTAGGCGTCGATGCCGCCCCGTTCGCGCTCGAGGAAGCGCTGTACGGCGTCCGCAAAGGCCGGGTGCGCCAGCCAGTGGGCGGACCAGGTCTTTTGCGGCAGGAAGCCGCGCGCCATCTTGTGCTCGCCCTGGGCGCCCCCTTCGAAGGTGGCGATGCCGTTGGCGATGCAAAACTCCAGCGGCTGGTAATACGCCGTCTCGAAATGCAGGCAGGGCACGTGCTCGAGCGCGCCCCAGTAGCGGCCGTACAGGGTGTCGGCCGTGTGGATCACCAGCGAGGCGGCAATGGCCCGGCCTTCGCGCTCGGCAATGACCAATAGAATGTTTTGCGGCATGCTGGCGCCGATGCGCCGGAAGAAGTCCAGGCTCAGATAAGGCGACGAGCGGTGTTCCGCATAGGTATTGCTGTAGCAGCGGTGGAACAGCTTCCAGTCGGCCTCGACAGCATCCACGCCCCGCACCTGGCGCATGGTGACGCCCGCTTCCCGCACCTTGCGCCGCTCGGCGCGGATATTCTTGCGCTTCTTGTGTTCCAGCGTGGCGAGGAATTGCTCGAAATCCGTGTAGCCGGGATTGAGCCAGTGAAACTGCACGCCACTACGCATCAGATAGCCAGCTTGCGCCAGCTGGCGCGCTTCGCTTTCCGGCGGGAACAGGATGTGGCAGGACGACACCTCGCTAGCTTGCTGCTGCGCTTGCAGGAAGGCCAGCAGGGCCGCGCGCGCCTCGCCATCGCGGGCCAGCAAGCGCGTGCCGCTCACGGGCGTAAACGGTATCGCGGACAACAGTTTCGGGTAATATTCGAGACCATGTTGCTGATAGGCCTCGGCCCAGGCCCAGTCGAACACGTACTCGCCATACGAGTGCATTTTCAGGTACAGGGGCAGGGCGGCAGCCAGCACATCGCCTTGCCACAGCACCAGGTAATTCGGCTGCCAGCCCGTGTCCGCGCTGGCGCAGCCGGACTCGTGCAGCGCGTGCAAAAAGGCGTAGGAAAGGAAGGGAGTGGCGTCCGCCTGGCTTGCCAGTAGTTCAGACCAGGCTGCTTCGCCAATTTCAGCCAGGGTAGTGACGATAGCCGTGCGATAATTCATTGTTGTAGTGTGCATTCATCACTCTCGGGGCGCCGCCATCGGCCCGCGCGCCCCTGTCTTGTTTAATAGAACGAAAATATCCATCATCATCATGACAGTCAAAGTCGCAATTGCTCAAATGAATAGTACGGTCGGCGATCTGGCCGGCAACCGTGCCAAGATCTTCGATCTTTCCCGCCGCGCCTTTGAGGCGGGCGCCGATATCGTGCTCACGCCGGAACTGTCGCTGGTCGGCTATCCACCCGAGGACCTGTTGCTGCGCAATGCATTCTACGCAAAAACGCAGGAAGCGTTTGCCGGACTGGCCGCTGACCTGGTCCAGTTCAAGGATTTGCACGTGGTGGTGGGCTTGCCCCTGCAAGACGAGAAGGGCGTGCGCCACAATGCCGCCTCCGTGCTGCTGAACGGCGAAGTGCTGGGCACCTACCGCAAGCACGATTTGCCGAACACGACCGTGTTTGATGAAAAGCGTTACTTTACGTCGTCCGACCAGGCTTTCGTGTTTGGCGTGAAGGGCGTGCGTTTCGGCATCAATATTTGCGAAGACACGTGGTTCGAGCATGCGCCGATGCGCGCCCGCGCTGCCGGCGCGCAAGTGTTGCTGGTGCCGAACGGCTCGCCCTACCACATGAACAAGCAGCATCTGCGCTATGAAACGATGCGCAGGAATGTCAGCGCGCAAGGCATGGCCCTCGTGTACGCCAACCTGGTCGGCGGCCAGGATGAACTGATCTTCGACGGCGACTCGTTTGTCATGGATGCGGCCGGCACGATCTGCGCCCAGCTGCGCCATTTCGAGGAAGACTTGCAGGTCGTCGACTTCGACGGCGCCACGCCCGTGCCGCAGGCGCTGGCCGCGCCATTGACCACCGAGGCGCAGGTGTACCAGGCGCTGGTGCTGGGCGTGCGCGACTATATCGGCAAGAACGGCTTCCCGGGCGTGCTGATCGGCATGTCGGGCGGCGTCGATTCCGCCCTGACCCTGGCCATCGCCGTCGATGCGCTGGGCGCCGACAAGGTGCGCGCCGTCATGATGCCGTCGCAATTTACGGCCGATATCTCGTGGATCGATTCGCGCGACATGGTAAAACGCCTTAATGTGCGCTACGATGAAATTCCGATCAAGCAAACCTTCGACGCTTTCCGCGCCACCCTGGCTGACGAGTTCGCCGGACTGGCGGAAGACGCGACGGAAGAAAACATCCAGGCGCGCATCCGCGGCACCTTGCTGATGGCCCTGTCGAACAAGCATGGCAGCATCGTGCTAACGACCGGCAACAAGAGCGAGATGGCCGTCGGTTATTGCACTCTGTATGGCGACATGGCGGGCGGCTTTGCCGTCATCAAGGATATCGCCAAGACCCTGGTGTACCGCCTGTGCGCCTGGCGCAACAGCGTGTCGGACGTGATTCCCGAGCGCATCCTGACGCGCGGACCGTCGGCCGAGCTGCGCGCCGACCAGCTGGACCAAGATTCCTTGCCGCCATATGACGTGCTCGACGGCATCATGCAGCTGTACATGGAAGAAAACCGGCCGATCGCCGAGATTATCGAGGCTGGCTACCCGCCGGCCGATGTGGCCCGGGTCACGCGCCTGATCAAGATCAATGAATACAAGCGGCGCCAGTCGCCGGTGGGCATCCGCGTCACGCACCGTGGCTTCGGCCGCGACTGGCGTTACCCGATCACGTCGAAGTTTTACGAATAAGCAGCCATCTGTCCACAATCCAACAATTTTAAGGAGTAGCCATGAAACAGATTACCGCCATCATCAAACCATTCAAGCTCGACGAAGTGCGCGAGGCCCTGGCCGATGTGAACGTGACGGGCTTGACCGTGACGGAAGTGAAGGGCTTTGGCCGCCAGAAAGGCCATACTGAGCTGTACCGTGGCGCCGAGTACGTGGTCGACTTCTTGCCGAAAGTCAAAGTCGAAGTGGTGGTGGACGACAGCGTGTCGGAACTGGTGGTTGACGCCATCATCAAGGCGGCCCGCACGGGCAAGATCGGCGATGGCAAGATCTTCGTGCGCGACGTGGAGCAGGTTATCCGCATCCGTACGGGCGAAACCGGCCCGGACGCGGTATAAGTTCCTTGTGGGCGTAGGTCGGATTAGGCCCGCAGGGCCGTAATCCGACAACATTGTTGGCGAATGATGTTTGCGCGCATCAGCGCCCCAGCCGCATGTCGAATTTCCAGCATATCAGGCGCAGAATCGTGATGCCGCTGGCGCTGGTCCACAGCGCGAAGTCGTGTTCGGCACCGAAGTGCATCTGCAGCAGGTAGGCCCAGCAGCCGAAAAACGCGCAGATGGCGTACGGTTTGCCGTCGCGAAACACCATCGGCACTTCGTTGCAGACGATGTCGCGCATCACGCCGCCAAAAATCCCCGTAATCACCCCCATCATCGAGGCAATAAAAATCGGCATGCCGGCGCGCATGGCTTCGGCCACGCCCGCGATGGCGAACATGCCCAGGCCGATGGCGTCGGCGATGACGATCAGGCGTTCCGAGACGATCTGGCGCAAATGCTGGATCAGGGGCGCGGCCGTCAGGGCCAGCACGAAGATGAGAATCGCGTATTCCTGGTGCGACACCCAGAACAGGGGCCGCTTGTCGAGCAGGATGTCGCGCAAGGTCCCCCCGCCAAACGCCGTGATGAATGCCACGACGAACACGCCGACCAGGTCCATGCGCTTGCGGCGCGCTTCGATGAAGCCGGAAAACGCGCCCACCAGGATGGCGATGACCTCAATGATCTTGATCAGCGAGCCAGGCGGCAATTGGGGTGGCATCATGGGTGGAGCGCTTGAGCAGGAAATAATTGTCACAGGTTAACATGACACGGCCCCGAATGGTGACAAACGGGGCCGTGTGCAGTGCGGAACTTGTTATTGAATTGTGATCTTGCTGTAAGGCTAGCGGATAGGCTGCAGTGCGGAAGAAAGCAATACGACCAGTGCGCCATCGCCCCCTTCGGAGCGGCGCGCCTGGCAAAAGGCGATGACTTCATCCTTTTGCACGAGCCAGCTGTGCACCATCGATTTCAAGACCGGTTCCTGGCCTTTCGAGCCAAAACCCTTGCCGTGGATCACGCGCACGCAGCGCAGCTTGCGTCTTGTCGCCTGGTTCAGGAAGGCGCCGATGCCGTCGCGCGCCTCGTCGCGGCGCAAGCCGTGCAAGTCCAGCTCATCCTGGATGGGCCAGTGGCCCTTGCGCATCTTCTTGATCACGTCCGGTCCCACGCCGGGGCGGGCGTAGTTCAGGGCCGGATCGTTTTCCAGGTAGTGGTCGACTTCGAACAAGTCCGACAGCGACTCGCGCAGCACGGCCGCATCGTCCTCTTCCGGCGACAGCTTGCGCGCCGGCTGCTGGGCCGCCATGGCGCCTGCCTTGGGCAGGCTGGGCACGTAGCGGTCCGACTCGGGCAGGCGCTTGACGCCGCCGATGCTGGCCTTGAACAGATTGCTCTCCACGGCCTGCACCTTCACCTGCTGCGCGCGCTCAGCCGCAGCTTGCGCGCGCGCATCGGCCTGCTCCTTGAGCTGCTTGCTGACCGCTTTCAGGTCGGCAAAGTCTTTCATCGACGCCATGCGCCGCTTACTCCTGGCCTTCCAGGTAGCGCTGGGCGTCCAGTGCTGCCATGCAACCCGTGCCGGCGCTGGTGATGGCCTGGCGGTAGATGTGGTCTTGCACGTCGCCAGCGGCAAACACGCCCGGCGCGCTGGTGGCGGTGGCCATGCCTTCCAGACCCGTCTTGGTCTTGATGTAGCCGTTGTGCATTTCCAGTTGGCCTTCGAAGATGCCCGTGTTCGGCTTGTGGCCGATGGCGATGAACACGCCGTGCACGCTCAACGCTTCGACCTTGCCGTCGATGGTCGACTTGATGTTTAGGCCCGTCACACCGCCTTCGTTGCCCGTCACTTCGTCCAAGGTGTGGTTATATTTCAACACAATCTTGCCTTCGGCAACCTTGGCGTTCAAGCGGTCGATCAAAATCGCTTCGGCGCGGAACTTGTCGCGGCGGTGGATCAGCGTGACTTTATTGGCGATGTTCGACAGGTACAGCGCTTCCTCGACGGCCGTGTTGCCGCCGCCGACGACAGCCACTTCCTGGTTGCGGTAGAAGAAACCATCGCAGGTGGCGCAGGCGGACACGCCCTTGCCCATGAATTCCGCTTCCGATGGCAGGCCCAGGTATTGCGCGGACGCGCCTGTGGCGATGATCAGCGTGTCGCACGTGTATTCGTGGCTGTCGCCCTTCAGGCGGATCGGTTTTTCATTCAGGAAGGTGGTGTGGATGTGGTCAAACACGATTTCCGTATTGAAACGCTCGGCGTGCTGCAACAGGCGCTGCATCAGGTCCGGACCTTGCACGCCCATCGGATCGCCAGGCCAGTTTTCCACGTCGGTGGTGGTCATCAATTGACCGCCTTGTTCCACGCCGGTGACCAGCATCGGGTTCAGGTTGGCGCGGGCGGCGTAGACGGCGGCGCTGTAGCCGGCTGGGCCGGAGCCGAGGATCAAAACGCGGGCGTGTTTGGTAGTGGTCATAATGAGGCTTCTCTATGAGTGGGGTCTATCCGAATTGGGGGCATACGCGCGAAGAACAAGGGCGTATTGCGCTTGTGCAAGCAATCCACGATTATAGACCAAGCCGCCTGTAGCGACGAATCGTGGGGCCGTCCGGGGCATATATGGCTTAGAATACTTCCTTATTATGGGAAATTCCCTTTCAGAAACATTTATCACCTTGCAGCGCTTCCCAGAATGACTAAACCAGCCCAGGCCAATCAAAATAGCTACACCCGAAAACCGGTCGAACGCCGGCCCTTGCCCAACCGGCTGGTGCGGCTGCTGTCCGAGGCGCGCTGGTTCGCGCTGGCCGCGTTTGCCCTGTATTTCGTGCTGATACTGGCCAGCTTCAACAAGCTCGACCCCGGCTGGTCGCACGCCACCAACGTCGACAAGGTGGCCAACCTGGGCGGCAAGCTCGGTGCGACCTTTTCCGATCTGTTGCTGTATATCTTCGGTTTTTCCGCCTGGTGGTGGTGCGTGTGGCTGCTGCGCACGGTGTGGCATGGCTATCGCCGGTTGAGTAAGCGCTTCCTGCTGGAAGAGGAAGAGGTGGAGCGCGAACACCATGTCGAGATGCTGATCCGCATCGTCGGCTTCTCCATCATGCTGATCGGCAGCATGGGCCTCGAATACCTGCGCATGGCAAAGAGCCTGCACGTGCAGCTGCCGCGCGATCCGGGCGGCGTGCTGGGCCAGCTGGTGGGGCACTCGGCCCACGTGGCCTTCGGTTTTACGGGCGCGACCTTGCTGCTGTTGCTGCTGTTCGGCCTGGGTTTCAGTCTGTTCTTCCACGTGTCTTGGCTGCAAGTGGCCGAGCGCATCGGCGGCGCCATCGAAGACGCCTTCAACTGGTTCGTGCTGCGCTACCAGGACCGCGAAGACCGCCGCCAGGGCGAAGTGGCCGCCGTGCGCCGCGACGAAGTGGTGGTGATCGAGCGGGCCAAGCATGTGGAGAAACATGTGGCCGCGCCACCCGTGAAGATCGAGCCGCAGGTTGTGACGGTGGTGAAATCGGAGCGCGTGGAAAAGGAACGCCAGGCGCATCTGTTTGAAACCCCTGGCGACGGCAAGCTGCCGCCGCTGTCCTTGCTCGATGAAGCGCCGCCCGTGGTGGAAACAGTCTCCGTGGAAACCCTGGAGTTTACTAGCCGCCTGATCGAAAAGAAATTGTCCGACTTTGGCGTGGATGCCAAGGTAGTGGCCGCTTACCCCGGCCCGGTGGTGACGCGCTATGAAATCGAGCCGGCCACGGGCGTCAAGGGCAGTCAGATCGTCGGCCTGGCGCGCGACCTGGCCCGTTCGCTGTCCTTGACGTCAATCAGGGTGGTGGAAACCATTCCCGGTAAGAACTATATGGCGCTGGAACTGCCGAATAGTAAACGCCAGATCGTGCGCCTGACGGAAATCCTCGGCTCCAAGGTCTACAACGATGGCGTGTCCAGCCTGACGATTGCGCTGGGCAAGGATATCGCCGGCAAGCCCGTCGTGGCGGATCTGGCCAAGATGCCCCACTTGCTGGTGGCCGGCACCACCGGTTCCGGTAAGTCGGTCGGCATCAATGCGACGATTTTGTCGCTGCTGTACAAGTCCGACCCGCTCGACGTGCGTCTGATCCTGATCGATCCGAAGATGCTGGAAATGTCCGTGTATGAAGGCATTCCGCACTTGCTGGCGCCCGTCGTGACGGACATGCGCCAGGCTGGCCATGCGCTGAACTGGGCCGTGAACGAGATGGAACGCCGCTACAAGCTGATGAGCAAGATGGGCGTGCGTAACCTGGCCGGCTATAACGCCAAGATTGCCGACGCGAAAAAGCGCGAGGAACATATCCCGAATCCGTTCAGCCTGACGCCGGATTCGCCGGAGCCGCTGGAAAAACTGCCGACCATCGTCATCATCATCGATGAGCTGGCCGATCTGATGATGGTGGTTGGTAAAAAAGTCGAGGAATTGATCGCGCGTATCGCGCAAAAGGCGCGCGCCGCCGGCTTGCACTTGATTCTGGCCACGCAGCGCCCATCTGTAGACGTGATCACGGGCCTGATTAAGGCAAATATCCCGACGCGTATCGCCTTCCAGGTATCGTCGAAGATCGACTCGCGCACCATTCTCGACCAGATGGGCGCGGAAACCCTGTTGGGCATGGGTGACATGCTGTACATGCCGCCCGGCACCGGCTTGCCGATGCGCGTGCACGGCGCGTTTGTTTCCGATGAAGAAGTCCACCGCGTTGTCAGCCATCTCAAGCTGCAGGGCGAACCGAATTACATCGAGGGCATCCTCGAAGGCGGCACCCTGGAAGGCGACGGCGCCGAAGGCGGCGCGCCGGGCGAGGGCGGCGGCGAGGCCGATGCCCTGTACGACCAGGCGGTGGCGGTGGTGCTGAAAAACCGCCGCGCCTCGATTTCGCTGGTGCAGCGTCATTTGCGCATCGGCTACAACCGCGCCGCCCGTCTGCTTGAGCAGATGGAGCAGAGCGGGGTGGTCTCAACCATGCAATCCAATGGCAACCGGGAAATCCTGGTGCCGGCGGCCAGTAGTGAACAAGGGTAAACAGAATGAAGAACACGACTTTCGCAGCAAAAATGATGATCGGCGCAGCCAGCGTTGCCTGCAGCCTGCTGTTCGCGGCCAGCGCCTCGGCCAGCGCCCTCGAGCAATTCAAGAGCTTTGCGGCCGGCACCAAGTCGGCCAAGGGCGAGTTCGTGCAGCGGCAAGTCAAGAAGGCGGATGCCAGCGGCAAGGCGAAAGTGTCGACGCCTGCCAGCGGCACGTTCGAGTTTGCCCGTCCGGGCAAGTTTATCTGGACGTATCTGAAGCCGTACGAGCAGCTGCTGCAAGCGGACGGCGACAAGCTGTATATCTACGACAAGGACTTGAGCCAGGTGACGGTCAAGAAACTGGGCGATGCGCTCGGCTCCTCGCCAGCCGCAATTTTGTTCGGCAGCAACGACCTGGAAAAGAATTTCACCCTGGCCGAAGCGGGCACGCGCGATGGCCTGGAATGGCTGAAGGCCACGCCGAAAGCCAAGGACACGACGTTTGATGAAATCACCATCGGCCTGCGCAACGGCGTGCCGGAAGCGATGGAGTTGCGCGATTCGTTCGGCCAGACGTCGGTGCTGGCGTTCAAGAACTTCCAGAAAAATCCGGCGCTTTCGGCCAATCACTTTAAATTTGTCATGCCCAAGGGCGCCGACGTCATTAATAATTAAGACTGTCGCGCCTTGCGTATGAGCCGGCCTCGCAGCAATGCGGGGCTTTTGCATTCTTATTAGGTAACTCATTATGGCGGATCTCTTTTCCACCGCACCGCGCCAGCCGCTGGCTGAAGCCTTGCGGCCGGCCACCCTGAACGAAGTCATCGGCCAGACGCACCTGCTGGGCGTGGGCAAGCCGCTGCGCCTGGCGTTCGAGGCGGGCAAGGCCCACTCGATGATCTTGTGGGGACCGCCCGGCGTGGGCAAGACGACCCTGGCGCGCCTGATGGCGAACGCCTTCGACAGCGAATTCATCGCTTTGTCAGCCGTGTTTGCTGGCGTAAAAGATATCCGTGCAGCCATGGACCAGGCCCGCCACAGCCTGGACCAGTTCGGCAAGCACACCCTGCTGTTCGTCGACGAAATCCACAGATTCAACAAGTCGCAGCAGGACGCCTTGCTGCCTTTCGTGGAATCGGGCCTGGTGACGTTCATTGGCGCGACGACGGAAAACCCCAGCTTTGAAGTGAACTCGGCGCTGCTGTCGCGCGCGCAAGTGTATGTGTTGAAATCGCTCAACGAAGACGAGATGAAGCAGTTGCTGGCCAAGGCGCAAAGCACGGCCCTGACGCACCTGACCTTCGACGAGGCGGCCGCCGATACCCTGATCGGCTATGCGGATGGTGATGCGCGCCGTTTCCTGAATTTGCTGGAACAGGCCGAGACAGCCGCCAGCTCGACGGGCACGACGAAGATCGACGCGGCCTTTGTCGACAATGCGCTGACCCTCAATTCACGCCGCTTCGACAAGGGTGGCGACAATTTCTATGATCAGATTTCCGCACTGCATAAGTCCGTGCGCGGCTCGAACCCCGATGCGGCCCTGTACTGGTTTTGCCGCATGATCGACGGCGGTGCCGACCCGCGCTACCTGTCGCGGCGCATCGTGCGCATGGCCTGGGAAGACATCGGCCTGGCCGATCCCCGTGCCTTGACCATGGTCAATGACGCGGCGGAAACGTATGAACGCCTCGGTTCGCCGGAAGGCGAGCTGGCGCTGGGCCAAGCAGTGATTTACCTGGCGATTGCCGCGAAAAGCAATGCCGGCTATAACGCGTTCAATACGGCCATGGCTTTCGTCAAGAAAGATAAATCCAAGGAAGTGCCCGTGCACTTGCGCAATGCGCCGACGAAGCTGATGAAGGAACTGGGCTACGGCCACGCCTACCGCTATGCGCACGACGAGCCCGATGCATATGCGGCCGGCGAAACCTATTTTCCGGACGGCATGGCGGAACCGGGCTGGTACCAGCCCGTGCCGCGCGGCCTGGAAAGCAAGATCGCCGATAAATTGGCCTGGCTGCGCGAGCTGGACCGCAAAGCGGGAAAACCAGCCAGCAAGGGCTGAGGCTACAGGCCCAGCAAGGTAAAACCGTCATCCTGCGGCGCGTAGCCCACCAGCTGGCGCGTCGCCGCGATGGACAGCCGCTTGTAGCGGTTGTCCGACACGCCATGCACGACGTGGTAGCCGGGGGGCACGTCGGCGGCGATGCAGCGCGCCAGCAATTGCACCACGTCCCGTTCGCTGATGAAGGCGGCCACGTCGCGCGCGCTGTGCTGCTGGCCTGGCGCAAAGTTGGCCACATTGGCGATGCGCACGGCAATCGCCGTCATGCCATGCTGGTGCGCGAACGCCGAGGCCACGCCTTCGCCGAAGGCCTTGCTGGCGCCATACATGTTTGCTGGCCGCGCCGGCATGTGCTCATGCACTTGCGCGTCCAGCGGATAGCCTTCGATGGCTTGCGCGCTGCTGGCAAACACGACTCTTTTCACACCTTGCGCCCGTGCCGCGCGGAAGATATTGTGCGTGCCGAGGATATTCGGCTGCAGCAATTGCGTATCGAAATCGGCGCTGGCGTGCGGCACGCCGGCCAGGTGCAGCACCACATCGATATCGGCGCAGGCGGCCAGGCAGGCGGCATAGTCGGCCACGTCGAGTTGAATGGATGGGCAGGGCGCTTCGGCCAGCTTGCCTGTGTGCAGGTCGGCCAGGCGCAGGGGGAATTCCCCGTGCCGGCTCTTCCAGAAAACGGTGCCGATAACGCCGGCGGCGCCCGTGACGAGGACGCGCAAAGGCGCTTGACGCAGTGATTCTTTAGTCATGTATTCCTTGTGTTCAGTGTGTGAGGCAGTGCCAGGTTCAGCCAGCGCAGCAGGGTAGGGCGGGGTGCGGCAGTCCCATGCACGCGGATGTGTCCGCTGCCCACGGCTTCGACCAGCACCAGGCCGTCATTCGGTATCGTATAGCGTTCGCCGCTGCGCAGCACGCAATCCTCGAACTGGGCGTAGGCCGTGATCCACGCCGTGCCGGACAGGCATTCGATGACCTTGGCATGCGCTTTTTCCAGGCGTAAAGGCCGTTCGCTGCGTAATTCGTGGTCGGTATGCATGGCATCGCTCCTGTTGTGCTGACAGGAACAGCTTAGGCCCTTGCAGTGAACCATGACAGATGCAGGAAAACGAAATTGTCATGAATACAGTGTCCCTTGTCGTAGACTGTGCTTATCAAAAAACTCGGCAACTGTATCTGTGCCGGCGACGCGCGGCAGCCGCATACTGAAAGGATGAACATGAGCGCGCATTTGAATCTGTACGAGCACCTGGCCAACGAGCTGGGCGCCTTGATCGACTCGCGCGTGTTCGCGCCCGGCGACCGCCTGCCGTCGATCCGCCACCTGGCGCAGCAAAAGCGCATCTCCATCAGTACCGTGATGCAAGCCTTGCGCTTGATGGAAGACCGGGGGCAGGTCGATGCGCGGCCCCAGTCCGGCTATTTCGTGCGCCACCGCGCGCCACGCCGCCCGTGCAGTGCCGACGCCCAGCACCTGAAGGAACCGGCCTTTGTCGGCATCAACAATCTGTTGATGCGCGTGCTGAAGGACAACGAAACGTCCGATATCGTGCAGCTGGGCACGGCCTGGCCGCCCGACGAGATACTGCCCATCAAGCGCATGCAGCGCACCATCAGCGCCGTGGCGCGGCGCGAACCCGCTTTATTGAGCAAGGTCAGCTGCTACGACGTCAGCGAAGGCAATTTCCTGCGCCAGGTTGCGCGCCGGGCGCTGGACTGGGGCAAGCTGGACCCGCAAGAGATCGTCGTGACGAATTCCTGCACGGAAGCGATCAGCCTGTGCCTGCGCGCCGTCGCCAAGCCGGGCGACACCATCGCCATCGAGTCGGCCACGTATTTCGTGCTGCTGCAGATGATCGAAAGCCTGGGTATGAAGGCGCTGGAAATTCCCACCGACCCGAAGACGGGGCCGTCGCTCGACGCGCTCGAGCTGGCCCTGCGTGCCGGCCTCGTGCAAGCGTGCCTGTTCGTGCCGAACGCGAACAACCCGCTCGGTTGCGTCATGCCGGAAGCAAACAAGAAGCGCCTGGCGGGCCTGCTGTCGGAATTCAATATTCCGTTGGTGGAAGACGATGTGTATGGCGACCTGTGCTTTGCACCGCAGCGGCCGTGGCCCGTGAAAGCCTACGATACGAGCGGCAACGTTTTATTGTGTTCCTCGTTTTCCAAGGCCATCACGCCCGCGTCGCGCGTCGGCTACGTGCTGGCCGGGCGTTTCGCGCAGGAAGTGGCTTTGCTCAAAACCGTGTCGAGCGGTGCCACCAGCCATTTCTTCCAGGCCGTGCTGGCCGACTTTTTGGAAGGCAGCAGTTACGACCAGCAGCTGCGCAAGATGCGGCGCACCCTGGTGCAGCGCATCGCCCGCATGTCCGACGCCGTGGTGGCCAGCTTCCCGGCGGACTGCATGCTGTCCGAGCCGCAGGGCGGTTTCGTGCTGTGGGTGCAGATGCCGCCGCATATCGATGCGCTGGCCCTGCACGGCCAGGCCATCGCGGAAGGCGTGGCGTATATGCCGGGCCAGCTGTTCTCGGCCTCGGGCAAGTTCGGCAATTATCTGCGTCTCAATTGCGGCAATGCGTGGACGCCGCGCATCGAGCAGGCCATCGGCCGCCTGGGCCGTCTGGTCAAGGATGCCTTGTAACTATTCTCTGCGCTTCAGTCCCCGTTTTTCACCGTTCGCTCCCTGTTTTTCGCCGCTGGTCGCAAGCCGGTGGCGTTGTTCGCGGCCGTTGGCTAAAGTACCACCATACCAGCAGCAGTCAACGAAAAAAACTAACCAGGAGTAACATCATGAACGCACTGAAAAACATGGAAATCACCTTTGTCGCCGCCGCCATCATCGCCATCGGCGCCAGCTTCGCCACCGCCGGCGCGAATACGGTGGAAGTGAGCGCCACCTCCACCGTGATCGCCCAGGCTGCCGACAGCACGATGCCCGTCGTTACCGTCAGCGCCCGCCGCCTGACCGCTGCCGAAAAAGCCGCGTTCATTTAAGCAATAAGCTAAGCAGACAATGTAAAGCGGGTGCGAGTGCCCGGCCATGCCGCCATGACGATGGTTGGCCATGTGCAAAACTCATAAAGAACTGAACGGGTCTTGGTACAATGAGTGCTTTCGATACATCGGCACCGCCATCCACCCATGATAGATATCCAACTTCTCCGTAAAGACATCGCCACCGTCGCAGAACGCCTGGCGACGCGCAAATTCCAGCTCGACGTGGCAGGTTTCAATGCCCTCGAAGCCGAACGCAAGGCGATCCAGACGCGCACCGAAGAGCTGCAAGGCAAGCGCAATGCGCTGTCCAAGCAAATCGGCATGTTGAAAGGCAAGGGGGAAGACACCTCGGCCGTGATGGCGCAAGTGGCCGGCCTGGGCGATGAATTGAAAGCCGATGAGGCGGCCCTGAGCGTAGTGCAAGCCAAGCTGAGCGACTTCATCATGGCCGTGCCGAATTTGCCGCACGAATCGTCGCCTCTGGGTACGGACGAGTCGGGCAACGTGGAAGTGCGCAAGGTCGGCACGCCACGCACTTTTGACTTTGAAGTCAAGGATCACGTCGATGTGGGCGGCCCGCTGGGCCTCGATTTCGAAGTGGCCACCAAGCTGACCGGCTCGCGCTTCTCCGTCATGAAGGGCGGCATCGCCCGCCTGCACCGCGCGCTGGCGCAATTCATGCTCAACACGCACGTGGACGAGCACGGCTACACGGAATGCTATACCCCGTACATGGTCAATGCCGACTCGCTGCGCGGCACGGGTCAGCTGCCGAAATTCGAAGCCGACCTGTTCTCGGTGAAAAAAGGCGGCGCGGAAGGCGAGGGCGAGACCTTCTACCTGATCCCGACGTCGGAAGTGTCGCTGACCAATATCGCACGCGATGAAATCCTCGCGCTGGATCAACTGCCCCTGAAAATGACGGCCCATACGCCATGCTTCCGTTCGGAAGCGGGCAGCTACGGTCGCGACACGCGCGGCATGATCCGCCAGCACCAGTTCGACAAGGTGGAAATGGTGCAAGTGGTGCATCCGGACACGTCGTACCAGGTGCTCGATGAAATGGTCGGCCATGCGGAAACGATTTTGCAACGCCTGGGCCTGCCATACCGCGTGATGTCGCTGTGCACGGGCGACATGGGTTTCGGCGCCACCAAGACCTTCGACCTGGAAGTATGGCTGCCGGCGCAAAACACCTACCGTGAAATCTCGTCCCTGTCGAACTGCGAAGCCTTCCAGGCCCGCCGCATGCAGGCGCGTTTCCGTAACGCCGCCGGCAAGCCGGAACTGGCCCACACTCTGAACGGCTCCGGCCTGGCAGTGGGCCGCACCCTGGTGGCCGTGCTGGAAAACTACCAGCAGGCAGACGGCAGCGTCGAGATCCCGGCCGTGCTGCGCCCATACATGGGTGGCCTGACGCATCTGAAGGCCTAAAATAGTCCTTTTCTTTTCGCCGCGGGCTGCTATAATCTTGCCTTCTCGCAGCAATGCGGGAAAGACCGCAGCAAATGGAGAGGTGGCAGAGTGGTCGAATGTACTTGACTCGAAATCAAGCGTACGTTAAATCGTACCGTGGGTTCGAATCCCACCCTCTCCGCCAGAACAAATAGAGAAAGCTCCCGCAAGGGAGCTTTTTTTATTTGTGGCGGCGAAGAGGAGCAAGGCGCCTGCGCGCCTTGCGCGTGGGATTCGAAGACGAGCGCGTATTCGCGCGAGGCTCCCCGAATCGACCAATTGGTTTTTTGGTTTGGCTACCAGCCCTCAGTTGCAAATCGCCAATAAAACCCCTACCCAACCCAACAATCCCCATGCTAAAATAGCGCCTCGTTCAAACAGGCACGTCAGTTTGAACGAATAGACCGCAGTAAACGGAGAGGTGGCAGAGTGGTCGAATGTACTTGACTCGAAATCAAGCGTACGTTAAATCGTACCGTGGGTTCGAATCCCACCCTCTCCGCCAGAATACATAAGAGAAGCTCCCGCAAGGGAGCTTTTTTTATACCCGCCACATGTGCAAGGCGAGCCGCCAGCGCAATAAGGCAGGTAGAAAAAACCGCCCAAAGCGCGCAGCGCAAGGCGTTTTTTCCTCCATTCAGGCTTTGAAAGCCAGCGCTCCCACAAACGCAATCTAATGCACTAGCCTCGCCACCGCAAACGCGACGCCCGACATGGCAATGATCGTCCCCACACACGACAGGATGACAGCCGACTTCGCCTCAGCCACATCGGACTTGGTCGCATAATTGGAGCGCACCACAGCGAGGTCCAGTTTCAAGCCACTGACATCCGTCTTGAGAACGCCGACATCGGTCGTGAGAGCAGCGACATCCGTTTTCAGACCAGCAACATCCACCTTGAGACTAGTGACATCCGTTTTCAGGCCGGCAACATCGACTCTGATGTCAGTCACATTGGCCTTTACATCCTTTACGTCCAGTTTCACACTGGCCATGTCCTTTCCCAGCGTGTTGACTTGCTCGTCCATGGCGCAATCCTCCGTGCTTGTCACTGCATGCTCCTCGCTTTTTTCACCGCTGTCAAACAGTGTCCCGAGGGTATCGCGCATGGCTTTGCTATTGCTTGCCAGGCGTTGCGCCAGCGCCGTCACGCGCTGCAAGTCGGCCATTCCTTCGCCCTGTAGCTGCTCCGTGGCAGTCTGCAATTCGACGGTGATCTGCTCGCTGAGACTGGCTGCGACCTGTAGCCACGCATCGATCTTGCGCTGGCGTGACTGTTGCGTCAGCGCGCCATGCCGCGCCTGCGTATCGCTCAGCTTGTGCATGCTGTTCATGCTGCGTCCTCTTCACGTTGGGGCCGATGCCGCCCACGCTACTCCTCGCCGATAGTGTCCGCCTTGACCCCGCTCACCCTATGGTAATCTACCGTATCCCCATCCTGTCCCCATACCCAAGCAATGAGCCGATTCTGGAGCAATATCGTCAGCGAGCTGACCCCCTACATCCCGGGCGAGCAACCCAAACTGCCCAACCTAGTCAAACTCAACACCAACGAAAATCCCTACGGTCCGTCGCCGCAGGTGCTCGCCGCACTGCGCGAAGCAGCCAACGACAGCCTGCGCCTCTACCCTGATCCGTCCGCCAGCGAACTGAAGCAAACCCTGGCCGGCTACCACGGCTTGAACAGCAATCAAGTGTTCGTCGGCAATGGCTCCGACGAAGTGCTGGCGCTGGCCTTCATGGCCTTGCTCAAGCACGATGCGCCGCTGCTGTTCCCGGACATCAGCTACAGCTTCTACCCCGTGTATTGCAAGCTGTACGGCATCGATTACCGCACGGTAGCGCTCGACGATGCCATGCGCATCCGTCCGGAAGATTACCAGGGGCCGTGCGGCGCCATCATCTTCCCCAATCCTAACGCCCCCACGGGCGTGGACTTGCCGCTGGCCGGCGTGGAAACCTTGCTGTGCGCTCATCCCGATGCCGTGGTGGTGGTCGATGAAGCGTATGTGGATTTCGGCGGCGAGAGCGCCGTGGCCCTGGTGGCGCGGTATCCGAACTTGCTGGTGGTGCAGACGTTCTCGAAATCGCGCTCGCTGGCCGGCTTGCGCGTGGGCTGTGCATTCGGGCATCCGGACTTGATCGAGGCGCTGGAAAGAGTCAAGAACAGTTTCAACTCGTATCCGCTGGACCGGCTGGCGCTGGCCGGGGCCGTCGCATCGCTGCACGACGAAGCGTATTTCCAGCAGACGCGCCAGGCCGTTATTGCCACCCGCGAACAGCTGACGGCGGACTTGGCGGCGCTGGGCTTCGAGGTACTGCCCTCGGTGGCCAACTTTGTCTTTGCGTGTCATCCGCAGCATGACGCGGCGCAACTTGCCGCCGGCTTGCGTGCCCGCTCCGTGATCGTGCGCCACTTCAATGCGCCGCGCATCAGCCAGTATTTGCGCATCAGCATTGGTAATGTGGGCGAGTGCGCAGCCTTGATGGCGGCGTTGCGCGAGATATTGTCGTGATGGCAGGCCTGGTACGGCTGCCGGCAGCCGTACCAGGCGCCAGTTTGCTTACTGCTGGCTGACTCGGCGGCGGCGCGCCATGAAGCCGAGCAAGCCCAGGCCGCCCAGCAGCATGCCGTAAGTGGCTGGCTCCGGTACGGCCGACACGGACAGGTTATTGATGGTTGGCCAGATGCCGATCTGTCCGGCTGTGCTGACGGACAGGTCGGAGAACGCGCCCGACGACACGAAGCCGATAAACGAAGCTTGCGTCGGCAGGGCCAGATCATAGCTGAGCAGCTCGCCCAGTGCATTGCGCGCTGTCAGCGTGATGCTCTGGCCATTGGCATATTCGCCGGCAAAGTTCGATCCGAAGAAGAATCCCCCCACACCGCGTACGGCACTGGAAAAGTTGGAGAACACCACGCTGTCGTTGCGGTCGTTCGTACTCAGCCAGTTGTCGCTGCCCGTGCCTGCGCCATACAGGATGGGCGAGGCGCCAACGCTGCTGACCGTGTAGGCATAGCTGCCCGCGTTGCGGTTCAGCGGGCCGTCGAGCGCATCGATGGGTAAATCATCAAAGGTGTCGACGCCGGTATTGCCGACCGCTGCCAGATAGGCGGACTGGCTGGTAAACACCGTGATGTCTGCGTGTGCGGCGCTGGCGGCGAGCAGCAGGGCGGCGGCGCTCATGATTTTCAGGCGGGAGAATGCAGTTTGCAAGATCGACTCCTTCACAAGGGTTGGGAAAAGGATGCGGCAAAAGTTTACTTATTTATAATGCCAATTCAATATAATATTAACTAGAAAAAAATGCAATACAAAGTTCTTTATGATAATTTTCGTCTTGTATAGCTGAAAAGCGGATGTTTCCCAATCACCACTGCGTGTACGCCAAACGTCGCGCAGGGCCGCGCCATGCTGCCGCCACGGGCCATTTGTGCAACAATAATCGGATTCATTCATCGACAGGACGGACAATATGGCAAAAGTGGCATTCATCGGTTTGGGCGTCATGGGTTTCCCCATGGCAGGTCACCTGGCGGCGGGCGGGCACGACGTCACCGTGTACAACCGCAACCCGGCTCGCGCGGCCGCCTGGCTGGAACAGCACAAGGGCAGCAGCGCCGCCACGCCGGCTGCCGCGGCGGCCGGCGCCGAGTTCGTCTTCACCTGCATCGGCAACGATAACGACCTGTACCAGGTCATTCTGGAAGAGGGCGGCTTGCTGTCCGCCATGGCGCCGGGCAGCATCCTGATCGATCACACGACGGCTTCGGCCGAAGCGGCGCGCACCATCCACGCGGCGGCGAAAGAGCAGGGCGTGTTCTTCCTCGACGCGCCTGTGTCCGGCGGCCAGGCGGGCGCGGAAAACGGCAAGCTGACGGTGATGGCGGGCGGAGATGCCGAGGCGTATGCACGGGCCGAGCCTGTCATCGCCCTGTTCTCGCGCGCCGTCACCTACATGGGCGCTTCCGGTTCCGGCCAGCTGACGAAGATGGTCAATCAGATCTGCATCGCCGGCCTGGTGCAAGCTTTGAGCGAAGGCATCGCCTTTGCGGAAAACGCGGGCCTCGATGCGGCCCTGGTCGTCGACGTGATTTCCAAGGGCGCGGCGCAGTCGTGGCAGCTGGAAAACCGGGGCAAGACCATGATAGAGCGCAAGTTCGACTTCGGTTTTGCCGTCGACCTGATGCGCAAGGACCTCGGCATCTGCCTCGCCGAAGCCAAGCGCAACGGCAGCGACTTGCCCGTGACGACCTTGACGGACCAGTTCTATGGCGAAGTGCAACAGGCGGGCGGCAACCGCTTTGATACATCCAGTCTGATTACCCGCCTGAACAAAAAGTAATCGTTCAACGGCCAGCCACGGCGGCGCGTCCCTGCAAAGGGCCGCGCCGTTTGTCGTTTACGCCAGCATTAACCTTAAAACGTCAGTTTCCGGAACATCTGGTTTCGATTTTCATGGAAAAGCATGGACTTCGCTAGCTCATCGTGTATTATTAAAAAACGAGATGAAATGTCCCAATTTTTAAAACATTATGAGTGGACCCGCATGAAAACCAACTCCTCAGCGATAACACGCGTTGTCGACAAGAACATTCCCTACCTGTCTTCCGCCGTTGCCATCTGGCGTCCCCGCGCCGTGCTGCGCAGCTGGCCCGGCGTGGCCATCGCGCTGGTGATCGCCCTGTCGGCCACCTTTATTTCCAGCAATTACGGCGGCCCCCAGTTGCTGTATGCGCTGTTCTTCGGCCTGGCTTTCCACTTCCTCGCCTCCGACCCCACCTGCAAGCCCGGCATCGAGTTTTGCAGCAAGGTGCTGCTGCGCACGGGCGTGGCCCTGCTGGGCGCGCGCATCACCTTCAACCAGATCGCTTCCGTGGGCGTGATGCCGTTATTGATCGTCGTCGGCGGCCTGGTGGCAACTTTGGGCTTCGGCTACCTGCTGGCCAGGTGGCTGAAACGCCCCATCACGGAAGGCATCCTGTCGGGCGGTTCCGTGGCCATCTGTGGTGCCTCGGCCGCGCTGGCCATCTCGGCCGTGCTGCCGCAAACCAAGGAAAACGAAAAATTCACGCTGCTGACGGTGGTGGGCGTGACGACCCTGTCGACCCTGGCCATGATCGTCTACCCGCTGCTGGTCAAGCTGCTGGGCTTTGATCCGACGGAAGCGGGCGTGTTCATCGGCGGCACGATTCATGACGTGGCGCAAGTGGTGGGCGCCGGCTACCTGGTCAGTAATCACACGGGCGACGTGGCCACCTTCGTCAAGCTGACGCGCGTCGCTTGCCTCGTGCCTGTCGTGCTGGGCCTGTCGATCATGTTCAAGCGCAAGGATGGCAAGAGCGAAGTCGATGCGCCGCCGCTCGTGCCATTCTTCCTGATCGGCTTTGTGTGGCTCGTCATCACGAATAGCCTGGGCCTGATTCCGCAGGAAGTGAATGGCTGGATCAACAATGCCTCGCGCGCCTGCCTCGTCATCGCCATCGCCGCGCTGGGCGTGAAAACGTCGTTCCAGTCGCTGGCCTCGCTGGGCTGGCGTCCCGTGATCATGCTGGTGATGGAAACCGTGTGGATCGCCGCCTTTGTCGCCATCGCCGTGCTGCTGACGCGCTAAGCGACCCGGGCCCGCCATGAAGATCCTAGTCCTCGGCGCCGGCGTGGTCGGCACGGCATCGGCCTGGTACTTGCGTCAGGCGGGCCACGACGTGCGCGTGCTCGAGCGTCAGGCGGGCGCGGCGCAGGAAACCAGCTTCGGCAATGGCGGGCAGATATCCGTCTCGCATGCGGAACCGTGGGCCAATCCCGCCACCCTGCGCAAGGTCGTGCGCTGGCTGGGCAAGGACGATGCGCCGCTGCTGTTCCGGCCCCGCCTCGATACGCTGCAATGGCAGTGGGCGCTGCATTACCTGCGCGAGTGTTTGCCGTCGCGCGTGTCGCGCAATATGCGGCAGATCGTTGCCCTGGCCGAGTACAGCCGGCAGAGCCTGCAAGCCTTGCGGCGCGAGACGGGCATCGCCTACGACCACCTGGAGCGGGGCATCCTGCATTTCTATACGGAGCAGCAGGAGTTTGATAAATCGCAAGCGGGTGCCGCCCTCTTGCGCGAGCTGGGCTGCCCGCGCAATACCGTCAGCGCCGATGAAGTGATACGGCTGGAACCGGCCCTGGCCCATGCGCGCCCGCACATCGTCGGCGGCGACTTTACGGCCAGCGACGAGTCGGGCGACGTGCACCTGTTTACCACGGCGCTGGCCGCGCGCGCCGCCGCGGCCGGCGTGGATTTCCAGTACGGCACCACCGTGACGCGCTTGCTGGCGGACTGTGAACGCATCACGGGCGTGGAATGCATCGATGCGCAAGGGCGCCATCGCCTGGAACACGCGGATGCCGTGGTGGTGGCCATGGGCAGCTTTTCCGCGCCCTTGCTGCAGCCGCTGGGCATGCGCTTGATGCTGTATCCGGGCAAAGGTTATTCCGCCACCTATCCGATTCTTGACCCATCCGCCGCACCGACCGTCTCGCTGACGGACGATGGCCACAAGCTCGTGTTTTCGCGCCTGGGCGAGCGCCTGCGCGTGGCGGGCACGTGCGAGCTGAACGGCTACACGCGCGAACTCAATCCCGTGCGCTGCGCCGCCATCACGCGCCGCGTGCAGGCGCTGTTCCCGCACGCCTGCGATTACGGCGACCCTGTCTACTGGGCCGGCCTGCGCCCCCTGACGCCCTCGAACGTGCCGTATATCGGCGCCACGCGCTACCGCCAGCTGTTCCTCAACACGGGCCACGGCACCCTGGGCTGGACCATGGGCTGCGGCGCGGGCAGGGCGATCGCCGACCTCGTGTCGGGGCGGCGGCCTGAAGTCAATTTTGCGTTTTGCGGGGAGCCACCCCGGCCAGAGACCGCTTTGGTTCAACTTAGGAGAGCACCACGATGAGAGACGACGCCACCCCCAGCCAAGCACCCGGCGGCCTGACCCTGGCCGGCACCACCTACCAGTCGCGCCTGCTGGTGGGCACGGGCAAATACAAGGATTTCGAGGAAACGCGCCTGGCCATCGAAGAGAGCGGCGCCGAGATCGTCACCGTGACGATACGCCGCGTGAACATCGGCCAGGAGAAGGGCGAGCCGAACCTGCTCGACTTCATTCCGCCATCGAAATACACGATCCTGCCCAACACGGGCGGCTGCTACAACGCGCGCGACGCCGTCTATACCTTGCAACTGGCGCGCGAGCTGCTGGGCGGCCACCCGCTGTGCAAGCTGGAAGTGCTCGGCGATGAAAAGACCCTGTTCCCGAACATGCCGGAAACCTTGAAGGCGGCCGAGCAGCTGGTGCGCGACGGCTTCCAGGTGATGGTGTATTGCAGCGACGACCCGATCCAGGCGCGCATGCTGGAAGACCTCGGCTGCATCGCCGTCATGCCGCTGGCGTCCCTGATCGGCTCGGGCATGGGCATTCTGAATCCGTGGAATCTGTCGCTGATCATCGAGCAAGCCCGCGTACCCGTGCTGGTCGATGCAGGCGTGGGCACGGCGTCGGACGCGGCCATCGCCATGGAACTCGGTTGCGAC
The DNA here is from genome assembly GCF_021165895.1 of Janthinobacterium sp. PLB04. Taxonomy (NCBI): domain Bacteria; kingdom Pseudomonadati; phylum Pseudomonadota; class Betaproteobacteria; order Burkholderiales; family Oxalobacteraceae; genus Janthinobacterium; species Janthinobacterium sp. PLB04. The sequence goes on from NZ_CP088968.1 coordinate 2,350,344, forward strand.
GGCATTTTGATGAATACCGCCATCGCGGCGGCGCGCGAACCGATACGCATGGCGCGCGCCATGAAACTGGCAGTGCAGGGCGGACGCGAGGCCTACCTGGCCGGACGCATGCCGAAAAGTATGACGCAGCCTGGCGCCATGCACGCCTCGCCGTCGTCGCCAATGGCCGGGCTGATCGCCTGAGCCAAGTTTGCAGCACCGTAGTTGATTATCGTTTCAAGCGTTTATAAAAACCACAATACCTGGAGATGACATGAAACACACACTCGTAGCGGCAGCCATCCTGGCCTCCTTCCTTGCCGGAAATGCCAGCGCCCAATCGTCCGTCACCGTGTACGGCTTGCTCGACGCGGGCCTGACCTCCGAACATGGCGGCGCGGACGGTTCCGTCACCAAGCTGGCCACCGGCGTGCAGTCGGGCAGCCGCATCGGCTTCAAGGGTACGGAAGACCTGGGCAACAATCTGAAAGCCAATTTCTTGCTGGAAAACGGCCTCGACGTGGATACGGGCGCCAACCGCCAGGGCGCCTTGTTCGGCCGCAAGGCTTACGTGGGCCTGTCGGGCGGCTTTGGTACCGTAAACCTGGGCTTGCAGCACAACCCGCTGTTTACCGCGCTGGACAATATCGACCCCTTCGAGACGGGCATGACGGGCGCCTCGATCAACCTGATGAGCGTGGCCAGCCTGCGCACGAAAAACTCCATCATGTATGAAACGCCAAAGGTGAACGGCTTGTCGGCCGCCATCATGTATGGCTTGGGCGAAAAGCCGGACAGCAACACCCTGGGCCGCACCATCGACTTTTCCATCGACTACGCCAATGGCCCGCTGGTACTGACGCTGGCGCATGACAACCGCAAGGATACGCCGCTGAACACGGCGAAAGTCACCTTGCTGGGCGGCACCTATGACTTCGGCCCCGCCAAGCTGCACGCCGCGTATGAGACGGACAAGGATGATGCGGGCACGGATTTCCGCAACGTCATGCTGGGTGCGTCGGCCCCTGTAGGCGCGGCGGGCAGCGTGATGGCGTCCTACATCAAGAAGGATGACCGCACGAATGCGCGCCGCGGCGGGCGCCAGCTGGCCATCGGCTATACCTATGCCTTGTCCAAACGCACGAATCTGTACACCTCGTACGGCCGCATCAACAACGACGGCGCGGGCACCAATTTCGTTGGCGATGCCTCCAGCGGCGGCAGCGTGCCCTTGCCTGGGCATAACTCGAGCGCCTTCACGGCCGGCATGCGCCTGAAGTTCTAAGCGCGGCGCAGAAGGAGAACGATGGCGGCTTGTCTGTTGCGGATAAGCCGCCATTGTTGTTTCAGGAGTGGACCTAAGTCACGGATTCCGGATTCAGGAATGAAACAGTCCGATTTTTCATGAATTTTCATTGACAGCGCATTTCGCAACCGTTAAATTGAACACGTATTTCAAATATCGGAACAAAATATACCGATTTTTCATAAAACCGTAAGGAGACTGAGCCATGACCGATTTGTCCGACCAAAAAGCCGCCGCCGCAGCGATACCTGTGGGCCCGCAAAAGATGACGCCTTCCGAAGCGTTCGTGGAAACCCTGGCCGCCAATGGCGTGACCGATATGTTCGGCATCATGGGCTCGGCCTTCATGGACCCGATGGATATCTTTGCCCCGGCCGGCATCCGTTTGATTCCCGTCGTGCACGAGCAGGGCGCCGGCCACATGGCCGACGGCTATGCCCGCGTCTCGGGCCGCCATGGCGTGGTCATCGGCCAGAACGGCCCCGGCATCAGCAATTGCGTGACCGCCATCGCTGCCGCCTACTGGGCGCACACGCCGGTGGTCATCATCACGCCGGAGACGGGCACGATGAGCATGGGCCTGGGCGGTTTCCAGGAAGCGAACCAGCTGCCGATGTTCGAGGAATTCACGAAATATCAAGGTCATGTGACGAATCCGGCCCGCATGGCGGAATTCACGGGCCGTTGTTTTGACCGCGCCATGTCGGAAATGGGGCCGACGCAATTGAACATCCCGCGCGACTATTTTTATGGAGAAATCAAGGCGGAAATCCCGAAACCGAACCGCCTGGATCGCGGCGCCGGCGGCGAACAAAGCCTCAACGATGCGGCGGAGCTCCTGGCCAAGGCCAAGTTCCCCGTGATCATCTCGGGCGGCGGCGTCGTCATGGGCGAAGCCATCGAAGAGTGCAAGGCCCTGGCCGAACGCCTGGGCGCACCCGTCGTCAACAGCTATCTGCACAACGACTCGTTTCCCGCCAGCCATCCGCTGTGGTGCGGCCCGCTCGGCTACCAGGGTTCCAAGGCGGCGATGAAACTGATCGCCAAGGCCGACGTCGTCGTGGCCCTCGGTTCGCGCCTGGGACCGTTCGGCACCTTGCCGCAGCACGGCATGGATTACTGGCCGAAGAATGCCAAGATCATCCAGATCGACGCGGACAACAAGATGCTCGGTTTGGTCAAGAAAATTTCGGTGGGCATCTGCGGCGACGCCAAGGCGGCCGCCAAAGCGATTATTGCGCGCCTGGACGGCAAGACGCTCGACTGCGACGCCACCCGCGACGAACGCTATGCCACCGTGCAAGCCGAGAAGGCCGCGTGGGAAGAGGAGCTGACCAACTGGACGCACGAGAAGGATGCGTACAGCCTGGACATGATCGAAGAGCAGAAGAAAGAGCCGGGCAACTATCTGCACCCGCGCCAGGTCTTGCGCGAGCTGGAAAAAGCCATGCCGGAAGACGTGATGGTGTCGACCGACATCGGCAACATCAACTCGGTGGCGAACAGCTATCTGCGCTTTGAAAAGCCGCGCAGCTTCTTTGCGGCGATGAGCTTTGGCAACTGCGGCTATGCCTTCCCGACCATCATCGGCGCGAAAGTGGCCGCACCGCACCGTCCAGCCGTGTCGTATGCTGGCGACGGCGCCTGGGGCATGAGCCTGATGGAAACGATGACCTGCGTGCGCCACAACATTCCCGTCACGGCCGTGGTGTTCCACAACCGCCAGTGGGGCGCGGAAAAGAAAAACCAGGTGGATTTCTACAACCGCCGCTTCGTGGCAGGTGAACTCGACAACCAGAGCTTCGCGGAAATCGCGCGCGCCATGGGTGCCGAAGGCATCACGGTCGACAAGCTGGAAGACGTGGGCCCGGCCTTGAAGAAGGCGATCGACATGCAGATGAATGAAGGCAAGACCACCATCATCGAAATCATGTGCACGCGCGAGCTGGGCGACCCGTTCCGCCGCGATGCGCTGAGCAAACCTGTGCGTCACCTGGATAAGTACAAAGATTACGTTTGATTTGCTGCTGGAGTGTTGGATTACGCCTTTCAGGCTAATCCAACCTACCCAACCTACCCAACCTACGCGACTGTGTAGGTCGGATTAGCCGGGCCTCGGCCCGGCGTAATCCGAGACCACCCTGACCGATCCTTGTATGACCCCGGCTCGCCGGGTTTTATGTGCCGGAACCATGTTTCATGCTTCCATGGTTCCGGCATTTTTTTTACCGAATTGGAGTCGCCATGAAAGCCCTGCACCGCATCATCGCCCAAGCCCGCGCCGTGCCGAAAAATATCGTGTTGTGCGAGGGCGACGATGCGCGCGTGCTGCAGGCGGCCGCACGGGCGGCAAGCGAAGGCTTGGCGCACATCACCATCGTCGGCAAGCCGGCCGCCATCCTGGCCCTGGCGCGCGAACATGCGCTGGACCTGGATAGCGTGCGCCTGATCGACCCGGCCGAGTCCAGCGAGTCGGAACATTATGCCCAGCAATTGTTTGTGCTGCGCCAGGCCAAGGGCATGACGGTGGAGCAGGCGAGGATCGCCGTGCAGGATCCCCTGTGCTATGCCAACCTGATGGTGCGCCTGGGCGACGCGGATGGCTGCGTGGCGGGAGCCGTGCACACGACGGCCGACGTAGTGCGCAGCGCCATCCAGATCATCGGCGTCGATCCGGCCTTCAAGCTGGTGTCGAGCTTTTTCCTGATGATGCTGTGCGAACCTTTCCATAGCCTCAAGGGCGGTTTCATCTTTTCCGATTGCGCTTTAGTGGTCGATCCGAAAGCCGAGGAACTGGCCGACATCGCCATGGCCGCCGCCGACAGCGCGCAAGCCTTGCTGATGGAAGAACCGCGCGTGGCCATGCTGTCGTTTTCCACCAGCGGCAGCGCCCACCACGCGGCCGTCGACAAGGTGCATGCGGCAACAGACCGGGTCAAGGCCCAGCGTCCGCTGCTGGCCATCGATGGCGACGTGCAGCTCGATGCGGCCATCGTGGCCGAGATTTCGCAGAGAAAAGTCAAGGATTCCGTCGTGAATGGCCGCGCGAACGTGCTGGTGTTCCCGAACCTCGACGCGGGCAATATCGGCTACAAGCTGGCCGAACGCATGGGCGGCGCCGTCGCCATCGGCCCCCTGCTGCAAGGCTTGAAGAAGCCCGCCAACGACCTGTCGCGCGGTTGCAGCGCCGACGACGTGTATAACGTGATTGCCGTCACGTCCGTGCAGGCCCAGGGTGGACGCTGACTTCCTGTTCAGCTTGCCGGTGCTGGCGCTGCTGGGCGTAGTGGCGGCGGGCACGTATTTTCAGACCGTAACGGGTTTTGGCTTGGGCATGATCGTCATGGGCGTGGCCAGCGGCCTGGGCCTGGCGCCCGTGCCCGCGCTGGCGGCCCTCGTCAGTTTGTTGTCCTTGGCGAATTGCCTGGTGGCCTTGCCGGGCGCCTTGCACCACCTGGACTGGCGCGCCATCCGCGCGGCCAGCATCGGCTTGCTGCCGGCCATGGCGGCCGGCGTCTTGTTGTTGGGATACCTGGACCAGGCGTATGCGCCCCTGCTAAAACTGTTGCTGGGCGCGGCCATCGTGTATGGCGGCGTCAGCATCCTGCTGCAGGCGCCGCCGGGACCGGGCGCGGCGGACAAGCGCAGCTTCTTCATCAGCGGCGTGTGCGGCGGCCTGTTCTCGGGCCTGTTTTCGCTGGCCGGGCCACCGCTCGTGTACCAGTTTTATCGCCAGGAAATGAGTTTGACCACCATCCGCTACAGCCTGATCTTCCTGTTCGCCATCAGCGCGGGCGGGCGCTCGCTGATGGCGGGTAGCCAGGGCCAGCTCGACGCGAAAGTCTTGCTGCTGTGTGCGCTGGCCTTGCCCGTGGGCGTGCTGGCCACGATGGCCGGCAAGCGCTATCCGCCACCGATCGCCCAACGCGGCATGCGCCGCATCGCGTTTGCCGTGCTGACCGCCATCGGTATCTCATTGATGGCGGCCGCCGTGCCGCAATTGTTCAGGCCTTGAACGTCAGCAGGGGCTTCAAGCGCGCCACCGATTGCAGCAAGCCCGCTTCCTCCTGCGCGGCGATGACGGGACCGATCTTCTTGTACGCCATCGGCGCTTCCTCGACGCGCCGTTCTTCGCGCAAAGTCACGCACTGGAACGCCATCTCGTCGCCGCCCAACGTGGGCCGCATGGCGCGCATGGCCTGGCGGCGGATGCTGCGCCCCGCGCCATGCGAGCACGACCACAGCCAGTCCGGATTGCCCATGCCCGTTGCCACATAGGAGTAATCGCCCATGGAACCGGGGATCAGCGCCAGGTCGCCCTCGCGCGCCGGCGTGGCACCCTTGCGGTGGATGTTCATGCCGTGCTCGCGCAGGATGACGTTGTGGGGCACGTCCACCACCAGGCGAGAGGTATCGTGCGCATACACCTGCGACAGGCTGTCGCGCACCAGCTCGGCCAGGACCATGCGGTTGACCCAGGCATAGCGCGATGCGACACCCATGGCGTCCATGTAGTCGCCGGCCAGTTCGCCCGTCAAGCCGTACAGGCCGGATTGCGGGTGGCGCACGCCTTTCGGCCAGGCTTCCCTGGCGCGGTCCATCCAGCGGCTGCCGACAAAAAAGCCCACGTCGCGGCTGCCGCTGTGGATCATGACGACCACTTCGCCAGGCACCAGTCCGTGCCGGTACGCGGCATGGCGGTCCATGACGGCATCGACCAGCTGGATTTCCACGAAATGGTTGCCCGATCCCGTGGTGCCCAGGCTGGGGTCGCGTATCACTTCGCGCGTGCCGACCAGCGCTTCGGGCGCATGGCGCAAGCCGCCGCCCAGTTCGCGCAGGGCGATGCAATCGTCGAGCTCGCGCAGCAGGCGTTGCTTGTCGACGCGGGGCCACAAGCCCTCATTGTGCAGGCTGTCGATGAACGCTTCCGGCCCCACGTCGAACAGGGCGGCAAACGCTTTCGAGCGCAGCGGCACGTTGCGGCCGTCTTCCAGCAGCACGTGCTTGAGCTTGCCGAGCAGCTGCGGCTTGCGCGCCTCGAACTGCGCCAGGCTCAGGCCCGTCGTGATCAGGCGCATGCCGCAGGCGATGTCCGTGCCGGGAATGGCGGGGATCACCATGTCGGGGCTGGTGGCAACGATGCTGCCCACGGGGGCGATGCTGCCCGGGTGGAAGTCGGGCGTGGCGCATGCCTTGCACACATGGCCATCCTGGCCGGGCACGCTGACGGCGGCAAACTCCATCAGCTGGCGCACGGCTTTTTCCTCGAGCGGAAAGTTGTGGGGCAGCAGCACGGACGCCTGCGCGTGCGGATTGCTGAGTGTATAAATGCCGTCGGCATAGGCGACAGCGATGCCCTGGCGGCGCAGGGCTTTTTGTAATCTGGATAGGGGAAACACGATTCTGCTCCGGAAATAACGAATGCACGGCCCTTTTGCAAGGGCCATGTTTGTTTTCCACGCAGCAGCGACAGGAAGTGCCGCCAGCTTAGCAAACTTTGTGCCGCTTGCAAAGCGAGGGGTGGGCACAAGCGTGCGCACGATACGCGGCGCCACTTGCAAAATAATCAAACAGCCTTTATATTCCCCGTTCTTTCTCGAACCTCTTCCTTATTGGAGCCAAAAGTGCCTCGCTTCTTCGCCATCACCTGCTAACGCTGACGAAATGCTCTCTGCAGCATCGTTCGGCGCGTTGACGCCCCCGATTGCTGCGGCACTGTTTTTGCTCCCTCCGCACACGTATCCGAGACGCTAGTCTCGATCGTCCACGCCCGAACACGTCGTCAGCACCCCTGACCCTGTATGGACACGCCCCGGTGAACGCGGCGTGGGACGCTATGTTTTTACAATCTTTACCCTTATTCAAATACCCGCGCACGCCGCACCTGGAAGGCTCGCGCCTGCAGGACGGCGACGACGGTTCCGACCAGATGCCCCTGAAAAAGCTGGCCGGCCAGTACGTCGTCATCGAGGAAAAAATCGATGGCGCCAACTCCGCCGTGTCGTTCAGCGATGCGGGCGAGGTGCTGCTGCAGTCGCGCGGCCACTACCTGGCGGGCGGCGGCAGCGAACGCCAGTTCAACCTGTTGAAACCGTGGGCGCACGCGCATGAACACGCCTTGCTGCATCTGCTGGAAGACCAATTTGTGCTGTTTGGCGAATGGTCGTACAGCAAGCATTCCGTGTTTTACGACCGCTTGCCCCATTACTTCAATGAGTTCGACGTGTATTGCCGCCGCACCCAGATGTTTTTGTCGACGGCGCGCCGCCACGCCATGCTGGCCGGCTCGCCCGTGCTCTCCGTCCCCGTGCTGTATGCGGGCAAGATGCCATCGTCGCCCAAACAGTTGTGGCAGTTGCTGCGCCATTCGCTGGCCAAGTCCCAGCTGTGGCGCGACGCTTTTGACACCGCGGTGGCGCGCGAACGCCTGCCGCTGGACCTGTGCTGGAAGCAGACGGACAAGTCCGACCACGCGGAAGGCCTGTACCTGAAAGTGGAAGACGACGAGCAAGTGCTGGCCCGCTACAAGCTGGTACGCCATGACTTTACGCAAACCATCCTCGACAGCGGTTCGCACCACAGCACGCGGCCCTTGATCCCGAACCAGCTGGCCGAAGGCGTGGACCTGTACGCGCCGCAGCCGCTGGTGACGTGGGAAAGCCTGGGCTTGCACACCTGCCAGTCGCTGGATGAACTGGCAACCTTTTCAAGGAGTACAAGATGAACTGGAAACAGTTACAACAACTGGTGCCGCCAGCGGGCCAGTCGCCCGATTTCAATGCCTGCCTGGCCGCCTTCCCGCAGCTGGAACTGGCGAAAACGACGCCGCAAAACCCCGTGTATCACGCGGAAGGCGACGTGTGGACGCATACGATGATGGTGGTGGAATCCCTGCTGGCTATGCCCGATTACCAGCAAGCCACGCGGGCGGAACAGGAAATCGTGTTCCTCGCCGCCTTGCTGCACGACGTGGCCAAGTGCAGCACCACCGTGATCGACCCGGTGACGGGCGCCATCGGCCAGCCCGGCCACTCGCGCAAGGGCGCCCTCGATGCGCGCATCGCCCTGTGGGATTGCGACGTGCCGTTTGCCGCGCGCGAGGAAATCTGCCGCTTGATTAACGTACATCAAGTGCCCTTCTTTGCGCTGGAAACGTCGCGGCGCGGCGTCACGCCGGAATTTACCGTGCGCGAACTGTCGTGGCAGGTCGATATCCGCTTGCTGGCCATGCTGGCCGAAGCCGATATCCGTGGACGGATCTGTCCCGATCCGCCGCGCATACTCGACGCCATCGAGCTGTTCCGCGAACTGGCGCGCGAGGAGGGTTGCTACGGTCAGCGCAAGGTCTTTGTCGATGATCACACGCGCGTCAAATATTTTCGCGGCGCCGAGGCGCATCCCGATTATTCCCTGTTCCAGGAGCCGGGTTCGCACGTGATCGTGATGTCGGGCTTGCCTGCTTCGGGCAAGAATACGTGGGTGGCCAAGCACCATCCGCGCCTGCCTGTCGTCTCCTTCGACGATGCGCGGACGGCCTTGGGCTTGAGGCACGGCAAGAACGAAGGGCAGGTGGGCGACTATGCGGAAGAGCGGGCGCGCGAACTGTTGCGGAAGGGCGAACCGTTCGTGTGGAATGCCACGCATCTGTCCAAGCTGATGCGCGAAAAGACGCTCAACCTGCTGTATAAATACCACGCGCAGGTGGAACTCGTGTACCTGGAGCAGCCACGCAAGGAGTTATTGCGGCGCAATGGCCAGCGCGACACATCGCTCAGTAACAAGAAGCTGCAGTCGATGCTGTGGAACTGGGAAATCCCCTTGCCGATGGAAGCGCATGCCGTGCGTTACTGTGTCGATTGAGGCGTCAGCAAAGGTGCGGCGCTTCATTCGGCCGGCTGTTTGATCGTTTCCGGGGAAATCAAAATAACAACACTTATTTTTAAAATTGCAACAAAGTGAGTATATTGCGACTTTTTCTCTTATTACAATGAATTGCCTGGATAGACGCATTGCCGGGCTGCGGCGCGAGGGGCTACCCTCGCGTTTCCCGTGTGAATCACTGCATGATCCACGTCCCCCTCATTGAATGAACAGGAGTCATCGATGCACAAATCTCTCATCGCATTGGCCGCCGCCGGCGTGTTAGGCCTTGGCGCCGCATCTTCCGCCCAGGCGGCCACCCAGACCATCACCTTCAGCGCCGACCGCGCCCTGGGCGCCACCAACTGGGCCGACACCCTGGGATTGGGCAAGTTCGACAGCAACCTGGGTACCTTGACCTCGATCAAGTTCCACCTGGAAGGCGCCGTACAGGGCAGTGGCAAGGCGGAAAGCCTTGACGCCAGCGCCTCCGACGTGACCCTGAGCCTGGCGTCGCTGCTGACCTTGTACCGTCCCGACAATTCCACCTTGCTGGTGGCCAACCCACTGTTCACGCAGACGTTCGCTCTGAGCGCCTTCGATGGCAGCATCGATTTCGCCGGCACCTCGGGCGCCAATACAGGACCCCGGTCCAGCACGGGCGCCAACTCCTACACGAGCGGCAGTGCCAGCGACTTTGCCCTGTTTTCCTCGGCCGGCGGTGGCTTGATCCAGCTGGGCCTGAACGCCATCGGTTCCTCGACGGGCAGCGGTTCCGGTAATTTGCTGACCCAATTCCAGACGGCCGCTTCCGGCCGCGTGGCAGTGACGTATGAATACATCAGCGCCGTGCCGGAACCGGAAACGTATGTGATGCTGCTGACGGGCCTGGCGCTGGCCGGCGTGATGACGCGCCGCCGCAAGTCCGTGGTGTGATCAGCGTTTCCCGCGTCCGGCGAGCAACTGGGCGATTTCGCTGAACAGTTCATTGTTCAGCGAGGCGGGCAGGGTGGTGGCCAGGCTGCGGCTGTAGTAGGCGCCCAGGTCCAGGCCCAGGCCCAGGCCGCAGATTTCCACGGCGCCCTGCGCTTCGCGGCGCGCCACCACTTGCCTCAAGTGTTGCGCCAGGTAAAACTCGTCGTTGGCCAGATTCGTGGCCGTATCCATCGGACAACCGTCGGACACGACGAGCAGGATGCGCCGCCGTTCCGGGCGCGCCAGCATGCGGGTGCACGCCCAGTCCACGGCTTCGCCATCGACGCCTTCGCGGTACAGGTCCGCTTTCAGCAGGGCCGCGATGTCGGGCCGCGCGCGGCGCCAGCTCGTATCGCCATCCTTGAAGACCATGTGCACGAGTTCATTCAGACGGCCCGGGTTGGCGGGCGAGCGGGCGCGCATCCAGTCGCGCCTGACTCGTCCCCCGTTCCACGCGCCCGTCGTAAAGCCCAGCAACTCCGTGCTGATCCCGGCCTGGTCCAGCGCGCGCAGCAGAATGTCGAGCAGCACGGCCACGGATTCCGCATGCGTCTTCATGGAGCCGGAACAATCGACGAGAAAGGTGACGAGGCAATCGGCCTGGGGCAGGAATTGTTCCTTGCGGAACAGCCTGCGTTCGGACGGCGAGCTGATCAGCTGCGCCAGGCGCCGGCCATCGATAGTGCCCTCTTCCTCGCCGAACGACCAGCCGTCGCGCTCGGGTATGGCCAGCAGTTGCGTGAAACGCCGCGCCAGGCGGGCCGTGTTGATGCCCAGGCTGGCGATGCGCGCATCCATGCGTTCGCGGTACTCGAGCAGCAGGGCGCGGCGCACCAGCTCGCCCGCTTTTTCTTCGCGGTCGTACGCCGTGCTGTAAATCCGGTAGGTGCCATCGCCGTCGCTGAAGGCGCGGCTCTCGCCCAGCGGTGCGCTATCGGGAACGTTGTCATTCTCGCTGTCAAAATCGAGCAGCAGCTTGAAGGCCGCCTGCGCCTTGGCGTCGCCGGCCTCGTCCTGGCTGCCGTCGCGCGCCGTTTGCGCATCTTGCAGCATGGCATCGACGGCGTGGGCGATGGCCAGAGAGTGGCGCGCAAAGGCCGCCTGGTCCGTTCGGTGGCGGCGCAAGCCCGCCAGGTCGCCGCTCAATTGTGAAGAGATGGACCAGCGCGTCGCCTCGATGAAATCTTCCGTCTTTTCCAGCACGGGCCGCGCCGTCAGGCGCGACCAGCACATCTGGAACACTGTATACAAGAGCAAGCCCGATGCGCCTTCGGCCAGGCCGGAATCGTAGAACGCGTGCGACCATGCCGTAAAACGGTGGTGCAGGTTGCCGATGACGCCAGCGTGGTGCTCTGGCGCAAGCGTTTCCACCCTTAACTGTTCCAGCAATTCGAACACGAGGCGCGCCACGGGCTCGGCCGGGCAGAGGGACTCGTGCAAGGCGGCGTCCGTGTGCAGCAGGCGCAGGGCCACGCTGTCTGCCGCACCGCGCAGCGAGGGCAAATCCTGCAGCGCCGCATCGGGCTGCAGATGGGCTGCGTGGATGGGCAGGGGGCGGTGGCCGTCGTGCAGGCGCCGGCCACGGTAGCGGATGGAAGACACGCCGCTCAGCGCGCGGATGGCGCCCGCGCACAACTCGTCCGTTTCCTGCTGCTCGCGCGTGTAGGCGGCAGGCGCGGTCGCTTCCGTACTCATGTCTGGCTCGCCAGCAATTCCTCATTGAAACAGCGCTGGTAATACTCGGCCACCATGGGCCGCTCGGCCTCGTCGCATTTGTTGAGGAAGGACAGGCGGAAGGCCAGGGCCGGGTCGCGGAAGATCTGGCAATTCTCGGCCCAGGTAATCACCGTGCGCGGCGACATCAGGCAGGCCAGGTCGCCCGCCGCATAACCGTGGCGCGTGAGGCTGGCCACGGCCACCATGCTGCTGGCCAGCTGGCGGCCCGCCTCGTCGTTCATGGCGGGAACACGGGCCAGTACGATCTCCGTTTCTTCCGCCTGCGGCAGATAGTTCAGGGTAGCAACAATGTTCCAGCGGTCGATCTGCGCGTGATTGAGCACCTGCGTGCCGTGGTACATGCCGTTCAAGTTGCCGAGTCCCACCGTATTCGACGTGGCGAACAGGCGGAAGTGGGGATGCGGCGTGATGACCCGGTTCTGGTCGAGCAGGGTGAACTTGCCGTCGCGCTCGAGGATGCGCTGGATGACGAACATCACGTCGGGGCGGCCCGCGTCGTACTCGTCAAAGATCAGGGCCACGGGGCGTTGCAATGACCAGGGCACGATGCCTTCCTGGAATTCGGTCACCTGCTGCTGCTCGCGCAGCACGATGGCGTCCTTGCCGACCAGGTCCAAGCGGCTGATGTGGCCGTCCAGGTTGACCCGCACGCAAGGCCAGTTCAGGCGCGCCGCCACTTGCTCGATATGCGTGGACTTGCCCGTGCCGTGCAAGCCCTGCACCATCACGCGGCGGTTGTGGCTGAAGCCGGCCAGAATCGCCAGGGTCACGTCCTGGTTGAAGCGGTAGGCGGGGTCGATGTCGGGCACGTGCGGATCGCGTTCCGTGAAGACGGGCACGCGCAGGTCGCTGTCGATATTGAACAGGCTGCGCACGGACTGCAAGGTTTGCGCCGCTGCGGCGGGGGGATGTTGGCGTGAATCTGGCACCTTGTTCTCCTGTGAAACCGCAGCATGGGCGCTACGGCGGTTATGAGTGACCGGCTTGCAATGCGTCGTCGTCCCCGCCCGTCGTCGGCATGGTTTCCGATTCGATGGCGGCCAGGGCTTGCGCGGCGCGTTGCAATGCTGGCAAGAAATGTAAAGCCTTGTCGTGCGTCAAACGGATGATGGGCGCCTGGATGGCCACGGCCAGGTTCGAGCGGCCGTTCGGGTTCGGCACCAGCACGGCCACGCACAGCAGGCCGGGCAGGAATTCCTCGTCGTCCAGCGCATAGCCGTTGCGGCGCACCAATTCCAGTTCGCGTTCCAGCTTGACGGGGTCTGTTTCCGTCTTGTCCGTAAAGCGCGTCAATTCCATGTGGCCCAGCAGGCGGCGCCGCTGCACGGGCGTCATTTGCGCCAGGAACAGCTTGCCGCTGGACGAGCAGTGGGCCGGCACCCGCGAACCGGGATGCAGGTAGAAGCGCAGCGGGGCCGCCGTTTCCACGCGGTCCAGGTACACCACTTCGCTGCCGCTGAAGGCCGTCAGGTTGCAGCTTTCGCCCACTTCCTCGACCAGCTGGCGCAAGACCATGCGGCGGGCGCCATGGAAAGTGTTGTTAATCAGCAGGTTCGATGCGAGGCGGCGCAGGCGTACGCCCGTGCTGTAGTGGCGGCCATCGCTTTCGCGCTGCAGCACGCCCACGCTTTCCAGCTGTTGCAGCATGCGGTGCAGGGTCGGCTTGGGCAGCCCCGTTTCTTCCACCAGCGCTTGCAGCGACAGCAACTGGTCTTTTTCGGCAATCACTTCCAGCAAGGCAAACAAACGCATCGTGGGCGTGTCGCCTTCCAGTTTTTCCGGCTCAAGTTTTGGGGATGAAATCATGTCCATGGTGGCCTCGGTTGGGTAGCTATGAGTGTTACTTCAGCTTATTTCATTTTCGAACTCAAATTGTACCGTTTCCTTGAAAATCTGTTTGACTTTTGATTGGTGAACGCTTAAATTGAATTGTATATCAAATTTCGGAACAAAATATACCGATTTTTAATAAATGAGTTGATAATTTCAACAGCTTCAATCACCACAGACCAGGAGACACCCATGAATGACATGACCGAGCAAAAAGCCGCCGCCGCAGCGGCCATCCCCACCGGACCGCAAAAGATGACGCCTTCCGAAGCGTTCGTGGAAACCCTGGCCGCCAATGGCGTGACCGATATGTTCGGCATCATGGGCTCGGCCTTCATGGACCCGATGGATATCTTTGCCCCGGCCGGCATCCGTTTGATTCCCGTCGTGCACGAGCAGGGCGCCGGCCACATGGCCGACGGTTACGCCCGCGTCTCGGGCCGCCATGGCGTGGTCATCGGGCAGAACGGCCCCGGCATCAGCAATTGCGTGACCGCCATCGCCGCCGCCTACTGGGCGCATACGCCCGTCGTCATCATCACGCCGGAGACAGGCACGATGAGCATGGGCCTGGGCGGCTTCCAGGAAGCGAACCAGCTGCCGATGTTCGAGGAATTCACCAAATACCAGGGCCACGTCACCAATCCGGCCCGCATGGCGGAATTCACGGGCCGCTGCTTTGACCGCGCCATGTCGGAAATGGGGCCGACGCAATTGAACATCCCGCGCGACTATTTTTATGGCGAAATCAAGGCGGAAATCCCGAAACCGAACCGCCTGGACCGCGGCGCCGGCGGCGAACAAAGCCTGAACGATGCGGCGGAATTGCTGGCGAAAGCCAAGTTCCCTGTGATCATCTCGGGCGGCGGCGTCGTCATGGGCGAAGCGATCGAGGAATGCAAGGCCCTGGCCGAACGCCTGGGCGCACCCGTCGTCAACAGCTACCTGCATAACGACTCCTTCCCTGCCAGCCATCCGCTGTGGTGCGGCCCGCTCGGCTACCAGGGTTCCAAGGCAGCCATGAAACTGATCGCCAAGGCCGACGTCGTCGTGGCCCTCGGTTCGCGCCTGGGACCGTTCGGCACCTTGCCGCAGCACGGCATGGATTACTGGCCGAAAAACGCGAAAATAATCCAGATCGACGCCGACAACAAGATGCTGGGGCTGGTGAAAAAGATTTCGGTCGGCATCTGCGGCGACGCCAAGGCGGCCGCCAAAGCCATCCTGGCGCGCCTGGACGGCAAGACGCTCGATTGCGACGCGACGCGCGACGAGCGCTATGCCACCGTGCAGGCGGAAAAGGCCGCGTGGGAAGAGGAGCTGACCAACTGGACGCACGAGAAGGATGCGTACAGCCTGGACATGATCGAAGAGCAGAAGAAAGAGCCGGGCAATTACCTGCACCCGCGCCAGGTCTTGCGCGAGCTGGAAAAAGCCATGCCGGAAGACGTGATGGTGTCGACCGACATCGGCAACATCAACTCGGTGGCCAATAGTTACTTGCGCTTTGAAAAGCCGCGCAGCTTCTTTGCGGCGATGAGCTTTGGCAACTGCGGCTATGCCTTCCCGACCATCATCGGCGCGAAAGTGGCCGCGCCGCACCGTCCGGCCGTGTCGTATGCGGGCGACGGTGCCTGGGGCATGAGCCTGATGGAAACGATGACCTGCGTGCGCCACAACATTCCCGTCACGGCCGTGGTGTTCCACAACCGCCAGTGGGGCGCGGAAAAGAAAAACCAGGTGGATTTCTACAACCGCCGCTTCGTCGCAGGTGAACTCGACAACCAGAGCTTCGCGGAAATCGCGCGCGCCATGGGCGCCGAAGGCATCACGGTCGACAAGCTGGAAGACGTGGGTCCGGCCCTGAAAAAGGCGATCGACATGCAGATGAATGAGGGCAAGACCACCATCATCGAAATCATGTGCACGCGCGAGCTGGGTGACCCGTTCCGCCGCGATGCGTTGAGCAAACCGATCCGCCACCTGGACAAGTACAAAGATTACGTTTGATTTGCTGCTGGAGTGTTGGATTACGCCTTTCAGGCTAATCCAACCTACCCAACCTACCCAACCTACGTGACTGTGTAGGTCGGATTAGCCGGGCGCAAGCCCGGCGTAATCCGACACAGCGCTGTGACCAAATTCTCACAGATTGTCACGAAAGCATCATAATTTCATTAAAGAATACAAGGCGTCCCGTTTTTTGAATTATTTGATTTGACAAGGCCATGCTTAAGGCTTAAATTCAATAAAAGACAAAAAACGGAACGTAGCGTATCAAAAACGATTTACGGAGACAGCCATGAACCACCCTGTACCGCATACTGACGCCGTCACCACGGACTTCCTGCAAGCATTCGGCGATGCCTGGAACCGCCACGATATCGATGCCCTGATGGCCGCCATGGCCGACGATTGCGAATTCCACGCCGTCGCCGGTCCCGAGCTTCTGGGCAAGAGCTTCATCGGCCGCGACGCCGTGCGCGCCGGCTTCGAGCTGGCCTGGCAAACCTTCCCCGACGCCGCCTGGCTCAACCCCGTGCATTTCGTCAGCGGCGAACGGGGCGTGACGGAGTCGACCTTTGCCGGCACCAAGGCGGACGGCACGCGTATCGAAGCGCGCATGGTCGATATTTTCACCTTCCGCGATGGCAAGATCGTCGTCAAGAATGCTTTCCGCAAGGATCGCCCACCCGTCGTCACAGTCTGAGCCAGCACGTTCACCAGGAATGACCATGAACAAACCTGTCGACACCCCGCCTGGCGTAATGGGCAACAACAGCACCGCCGCCCGCACGCCCTACGATCCCGCCTTCGATCCGCTGGTGGCCCAGCGCCCCGGCCACGGCAATGCCTACGCGCCCACCTACTGGATCGGCACGGCCGGCGAGCCGCCCGCCGACGACGGTCCCATCACGCATGACATCGACGTTGACGTGGCCATCATCGGTTCCGGCTTCACGGGCTTATCCTGCGCCATCTTTTTGGCCCAGGAACACGGCATCAAGGCCACCGTGCTGGAAGCGAACCGGGTCAGCTGGGGCTGCAGCACGCGCAACGGCGGCCAGGCGCAATGCACGACGGGCCGCCTGAAACGCTCGCAGTGGATAGACCGCTATGGGCTGGACACGGCCCTGAAACTGCACGCGGAAGTGTGCGATGCGATGGAAACGTTCAAGAAGATCACGGCCGACATCGATTGCGACCCGCAGCCGGGCGGCCACCTGTACATCGCCCACAAGGCGAAAGCCATGCCCGCGCTGGAAAAAGAAGCCAAGGTCATGCGCGAGATCTTCAAGTACGACGCCCGCATCCTCGACGCCGACACCGTCAAGCGCGAATTCGTCGACGACAAGGAAGCGGCCGGTGCGTTGCACGAGCCGGAAGGCATCGGCATCCATGCCGGCAAGCTGGCGTTCGGCTACCTGCGCAAGGCGCGCGCGCTGGGCGCCAAGGTGCACCCGTCCAGCCCGGTAATGGGCTGGGAAACGCGCAACGGCGTGCATTATCTGCAAACGCCAGGCGGCGTGGTGCGTGCCCGATCCGTCGCCGTGGCCACGGGCGGCTACACCTCGCCGCACCTGCATCCGCAAGTCAAGAACCGCTTGCTACCCATCCTGTCGAATTCGCTTGTCACGCGTCCGCTGACCCCGGCGGAAATCGAGGCGTGCAACTTCCGCACCCACCAGGTGATCACGGATACGCGCATCCTGCGCCACTACTACCGCCTGATGCCGGACAACCGCGTGCAGATCGGCAGCCGCAGCGCCATCACGGGCGCCGACGCGCCGGACGACAAATACAAACAGTTTTTGATCAACGATCTGCACCGCAAGTTCCCCGCGCTGACCGGGATCGGCATCGATTATTCGTGGTGGGGCTGGGTCGACGTCAGCCACGACATGATGCCGCGCATCGTGCAACCGGACCCGAAGCAATCGATCTTCTATTCGCTCGGTTATGGCGGCAACGGCGTCATGTACTCGGCGCAGGCGGGCCGGCGCATGGCCGAGCGTATCGCCGGCAAGCCCAGCGATACGGGCTTGCCGATCTTCAATTCGAAACTGCCGTATCCCAACATGATGGAACTGGTCGAGTCGCAAGCGTTCGCCCCGTTCCGCCGCCTGGGCCAGCGCTTCCTGTACCGCTGGTATCACTTGAAGGATGAAGTGTTTTAAATAGCAGTAGCCGTACTAAGCCGCCGCATGCGTTGACATAGATCGACCAGCGGCGCCTCCCGCGAGGGATGAGATTGCCCGCACGTTCACACATAACAATAACTTGGAGTGAGACATGAACACAAATACGAGCAAAAACACGGTTTTTTCAACGATGCGCCGCGCCGTCCTCGGCACCCTGGTACTGGGCGTTACCCTTGCCTCCAGCGGTACCGCCTTCGCGCAAAGCAAGGAAGTGACGATTGCCTACCAGGAAATCAACGGTCCCTTCCTGGTGGCCATCGCCAGCGGCGAAGTGGAAAAAACCACCGGCTATAAAATCAACTGGCGCAAGTTCGATTCGGGCGCCAAGGTGGCTACCGGCATGGCTTCCGGCGACGTGCAGATCGGCGTCATCGGTTCCAGCCCCCTGACGGCGGCCGTCAGCCGCGGCGTCGATCTGCAGCTGTTCTGGATCATCGACGACATCAATGAAGCCGAAGCGATGGTGGCCCGCAATGGCGCCGGCATCACCAAGCCGACGGATTTGCGCGGCAAGAAGATCGCCGTGCCTTTCGTGTCCACCACGCATTTCCACACCATGTTCGCGCTGGAAACGTGGGGCATCAAGCCCACTGAAGTGAAATTGCTCAACATGCAGCCTAACCAGATCGCCGCCGCCTGGGAGCGGGGCGACATCGACGCCGCCTTCGTGTGGGACCCGGCCTTGAGCAAACTCAAGCAAAACGGCAAGGTCCTCGTCACATCCGGCGAACTGAGCAAGAAGGGCAAGGCCACGTTTGACGGCATGGCCGTCGAGCGCGCCTGGGGCGAAGCGAACGCGGACTTCATGGCCAAGTTCGTCAAGGTGATGGCCGCCGCCGACGCCGACTACCGCGCCAATCCCAAGGCGTGGACCATCGATTCCCCGCAAGTGAAAGCCAACGTCAAGCATTCGGGCGCCGCCGCCAAGGACGTGGCCGCTTCCGTGGCCCTGTATGCCTATCCCTCGCTGCAGGAACAGGCCTCGCCGGCCTGGCTCGGCGGCGGCGCGAAGGGCGGCGTGGCGCAAGCCTTGCTGGCCACGGCGCAATTTTTGAAGGGCGAAGGCAAGATCGACACCCTGGCTACCGATTACGCCAAGTATGTGACACCCAAGTATGCACAGGCCGCCGGCCTGCTGAAGTAAACGTTGTGCAATGGCGCGCCTGCGGGCGCGCTGACTGAACAGAATACGTTGAACTGAAGTGACTACACCTATGCGGGGCACACGATGGAAAATCTCTACGTCAAGGATGTCAGCGTGATTTATCCGGGCAAGACGGCCGGTGAACGCGTACATGCCTTAAATAATATCAACCTGACCATCAATAGCGGCGACTTTGTCGTCGCCCTGGGCGCCTCGGGCTGCGGCAAGACCACCTTGCTGAGCCTGATGGCAGGCTTCATCGCCCCCTCCAAGGGCGAGATCATGCTCGGCGACAATAAAGTGGAAGGGCCGGGTGCCGACCGTGGCGTCGTGTTCCAGAAACATGCCTTGCTGCCATGGCTGAACGTGATGGAAAACGTGGAATTCGGCCTCAAGCTGCAAGGCGTGGCTAAGGCCGTGCGGCGCGAACAGGCGGCCAAGAACCTGGCGCTGGTCGGCTTGAAGGACTTTCATGACAATATGATCTATCAATTGTCGGGCGGCATGCAGCAAAGGGTGGGCATCGCCCGCGCCCTGACCAGCAATCCCGCCATGCTGCTGATGGATGAACCGATGGCGGCGCTCGATGCGCTGACGCGTGAAACCATCCAGGAATTGCTGCTCGATATCTGGGCCAAGTCCAGCACCATGTTCTTCTTCATTACCCACAGCGTCGACGAGGCGCTGTTCCTGGCGAACCGGCTGATCGTCATGTCGCCCCGTCCGGGCCGCATCACGCACACGTATGAACTCGATTTCAACAAGCGCTTCCTCGAATGCCGCGATGCGCGCGCCGTGAAATCGAGCCCGGACTTCATCAAGATGCGCGAAACGGTGCTCAACATCATTTATGGCGACGAACGCGCCGTCAATAAAGAGCTGGAGGTGTCCCATGCATAGCCCATCCGTCGTGGGATTTCCTCCCACCACCGCCAAGCGCGCCGGCTTTTTCTCGCGCCTGTTCGCTCCCCGCTCCGCCATGCCCGGCGAAGCGTTCGGCGCGCCGGGGCAGGGCAATTCCAGCCGCATCGCCACCGTCACCGTCATCGCCGTACTGCTGCTGTGGTTTGGCGTGACGGCCAGCGGCATGGTCAAGCCGCTGTTCCTGCCGTCGCCGCAAGCCGTGTATGAAAAATTCATCATGGCGGCCACCACGGGTTTCGGCGGCGCCACCCTGTGGGAACACACGGTCGCCAGTCTGGTGCGCGTGTTTGGCGCCTTTGGCCTGGCTTGCCTGTTCGCCATTCCCATCGGCGTGATGATGGGCGTGAACCGCGTGGCGCGCGGCATCTTCGATCCCTTGATCGAGTTCTACCGTCCGTTGCCGCCGCTCGCTTACTTGCCACTGGTCATCATCTGGTTTGGCATCGGCGAGTTTTCGAAGGTCTACCTGATCTTCCTGGCCATCTTCGCGCCGATGGCGATCGCGGCCCGCGCCGGCGTCAGCTCCGTGTCGCTGGAGCAAATCCACGCGGCGTACTCGATGGGCGCTACCCGTTTCCAGGTCATCGTGCACGTGATCCTGCGGGCCGCGATACCGGAAATCCTCACCGGCATGCGCATCGGCATCGGCGTGGGCTGGACCACCCTGGTGGCTGGCGAGATGGTGGCGGCCACGCGCGGTCTCGGCTACATGGTGCTGAGCGCCTCCGAGTTCCTGGCCAGCGATGTGGTGATCATGGGCATTATCGTGATCGGCTTCTTCGCTTTCCTGTTTGATTTGATGATGCGTTACCTCGAACGTACCCTCGTGCCATGGAAGGGCAAGGTGTAAGACGTTCCCAGGAGTGGCGCGCACGCCACAAGTGTTGCCGCCGCTCCCATTTTTTAAGCAGCAATAACTCAGCAATACCCCGTACTTACTCTCCAGCGCGCTTACCCCTTGGGCGCCGCGCCGGGCCGCTGCATTTCCAGATTGACTTATGGAATGCGGCCAACCAGACTGATTCACACGATGTATCGATGCTGCTTGACGGTGTTGCCTAAATAAAACAAAGCCGCGCGGCATGAACAAGCCGCAGCAGGCAGGGCGCACCGAGCTTCAGAGATTTTCAGGAGACAAAACATGATTAGCGAATCGCATAACAGTACCGGCTTGCAGCACTCGCTCAAGCAACGCCACATGAGCATGATCGCCATCGGCGGCGTGATCGGCGCCGGCCTCTTTGTCGGCAGCGGCGTCATCGCCAAGGCCGCCGGCCCGGCCGCCATCCTTTCCTTCCTGCTCACGGGCGGCCTCGTCGTCCTGATCATGCGCATGCTGGGCGAGCTGGCTTCATCCCTGCCCGTGGTCGGCTCCTTCTACGAATATGCGCGTCTGGCCTTCGACGACAAGCCGAAGGTCTCGAAATTCCTCGGTTTCATGAGCGGCTGGATGTACTGGTATTTCTGGGTCGTCGTCGTGGCCCTGGAAGCCATCGCTGGCGCCAAGCTGGTCAACTTCTGGCTGCCGGACGTACCGTCGTGGGCTATCAGCCTGGTGCTGCTCGTGTCGATGACCATCCTTAACCTGTTCTCGGTCAAGGCCTTCGGCGAATTCGAATTCTGGTTCGCCTCGATCAAGGTCGTCGCCATCATCGTCTTCCTGTTTGTCGGCGCCCTGTTCATCACGGGTAGCTTGCCTAACAGCATCCCGACCCTGGGTTTCTTGACCAGCAACGGCGGCTTCATGCCGCACGGCTGGGGGCCGGTGCTCAGTGGCGCCGTCGCCGCCACGGCCTTCTATTCGGGCGCCGAAATCGTCACCATCGCCGCCGCCGAAACGTCGGACCCGGCCAAGGCCATCGCCCGCGCCACCAATTCCGTCATCACGCGCGTGCTGATGTTCTATGTGGGGTCCATGTTTGTCGTCGTCTGCATCGTGCCCTGGGATTCGCCGGCCATCGCCACGCCATTTGTCAGCGCCCTGACCGTCATGAACATCCCGTACGCGGCCCACATCATGAACGCCATCATTTTGACGGCCGTGCTGTCGGCCTTGAATTCCAGCCTGTACGCTTCGTCGCGCATGATCTTTGCGCTGACGCGCCGCGGCGATGCGCCCACGGGCCTGGTCAAGCTGAGCAAGAACGGCGTGCCCATCCGCGCCATCCTGTTCAGCACCCTGTTCGCCTATTTCGCCATTGCCGTATCGTATGTATCGGCCGACCTGGTGTTCCCCTTTATCGTCAATTCCTACGGCATCCTGATCCTGTTCGTGTACCTGCTCATTGCGATATCTCAATTGCGTTTGCGCCGCCGCCTGGAGCGCGAATGCCCGGAACGCATCAAGGTGCGCATGTGGCTGTTCCCTTACCTGACGTATTTCACCATCATCGCCATGCTGGTGATCCTCGGTGCCATGAGCGTGTCGTCCGATACGGAGCAGCGCGTGTCGTTCTGGTTCGGTCTGTTGAGCGTGGTCATCATGAGCGTCATGTACTACATCAAGAAGCTCGTCAACGACGACCGCAACGGCGACAACGAAGCCAAAGTGGAGCTCAAACATGTTTGACACGACCTTGTTGCCCGCAGGCCGGCGCCGCTTCCTGCGTACGACGGCCACCCTGGGCGCCGCCGCAGTGGCGGGGCCAGCCCTGGCCGCCTCCGTTACCCTGCCATTTGAAAATGGCGAGCGCGAACTGGTGGCCTTTCCGCAAAAGCGCCCGCTGATCCTGCTGACCAGCCGTCCTCCCCAGCTGGAAACGCCGTTCAGCGTGTTCAATGAAGGCGCGATCACGCCCAACGATGCGTTTTTCGTGCGCTACCACTGGAGTGGCTTGCCTACCAGCATCGATGGCGGCAGCTACCGCCTGCGCATCGCCGGCCTGGTGAAGACGCCCTTGGAACTGTCGCTGGCGGAACTGAAACAGCTGGCCGAGCCGGTCGACGTGGTGGCCGTGACGCAATGCTCGGGTAACAGCCGCGGCTTCTTTGCCCCGCGCGCGAATGGCGGGCAGCTGGGCAATGGCGCCATGGGCAATGCCCGCTGGACGGGCATCCCCCTGAAGACCGTGCTGGAAAAGGCCGGTATCGCGGCCAGCGCCGTGCAAGTAGCCTTCAATGGCCTGGAAGCGCCGCCAGTGGGCGATGGTCCCGACTTCCAAAAAGCCTTGTCCGTCGAGCACATCATGGCCGGCGACGTCATGCTGGCCTGGGCCATGAATGGCGAAGACATTCCTTTCCTCAACGGCTATCCGCTGCGCCTGATTGTGCCAGGCTATTACGGCACTTACTGGGTCAAGCACTTGAGCGACATCACCGTGCTCGACAAGCCATTCGACGGTTTCTGGATGAGCACGGGCTACCGTATCCCCGACAACGGCTCCGGCTTCATCGAGCCGGGCGCACCCGTGGGCAAGACGACGCCGATCAGCCGCCTCAACGTGCGCTCTTTCATCACCAGCGTGCAGGATGGCGCGCAAGTGAAGGCGGGGCGCGACCTGGCCCTGCGCGGCATCGCTTTTGATGGCGGCCAGGGCATCAGCGAGGTGACCGTGTCGCTTGACGGCGGCCAGACGTGGCAGGAAGCGAAGCTGGGTAAGGACCTGGGACGCTACTCGTTCCGTGTATGGACCATGCTCATGAAGGCGCCGCGCAAGGGCAGCCACGTGCTGATGGTGCGCGCCGTCAACCGCATCGGCCAGGGCCAGCCCATGAAAGCCCTGTGGAATCCCATGGGTTATATGCGCAACGTGGTGGAAACCACGCGCATCCAGGCAGTCTGAGGAGATTCACATGCGAATGAAAATATTGATTGCCGCGCTGGCACTGGCGGCGGCGGGTGGTGCGTGCGCGCTGGAAATCCACTTGCCGCCGGAAACGGCGACGTACAAACCCAGCGAATTGCCCGGCTACCAGCTGGTGCAGCGCAACTGCATGACGTGCCACGCGGCCCAGTATGCATCGAGCCAGCCCCCGGCCTCTCCGCGCGCCTACTGGGAAGCCACCGTCAAGAAGATGAAGAAGCCGTTTGGCGCGCAGTTCGACGACGCGGACATGCCGGCCATGGTCGATTACCTGGTGAAAACCTATGGCGTGGAGCGGGGCGCGGCAGCAACGGGCGCGGCCGTCGCCAAACCCGTGGCAGCCGCTGTCCCGGCCGCCAGCGGCAAGGATGTCAAAACCCTGCTGGCGGCAAACGGCTGCATGGCTTGCCATGCGCTCGACCAGAAGGTGGTCGGCCCGGGTTTTACCGAGGTGGCAGCCAGATACAAGGGCAAGGACGGTGTCGCTGCCGTGGCGGCCAACATCCGCAGTGGCGGCGCGGGCAAATGGGGCCCCGTACCCATGCCGCCATTCAGCCAGCTGAGCGAAGCGGATGCGGCGAGCCTGGCGAAGTACGTGCTGAACAGATAAGTTCGTCCCGGATGCGCCGCAACCCTTAATACCACTTGCCGCCACCCATCCAGCGCGGTATTGCCCGCTGCCATCATGCAGCGGGCCTTTTTTTACTTGTCCCATTCGCCACCGCATCGCATGCAACCGCAGCGATCGTCAGCACTGGTATTGTAAAAAACACCGTTATATAAAACCACTTGACTACCAATTTAGAGCGTCGCATTCTCTCTGCAGAAAGCCGACGCTTCGCTGTGCTTTCTTTACGTACAACATAAAAAGCTACTTCGATAGTTTTCGTATAACGTTCAGGAGACATTGTGAAGACACGGCAAATTAGCCGGCTGGCCTCGCCTTTGATGGCTGGCCTGCTGGGCAGCGCGCTGCTCGCTTGCGGCGGCAATTCCACCACCGAACCCCCATCGACCCTGCTGGCCGCCACGGCCGCCAGCGATCAGTGCGCGGCCTGGAGCGCCGCTGCCGTCTACACGGCGGGCCAGTGCGCCGTGTATGACGGCAAGGTCTACCGCGCCAAATGGTGGGTGCAGGGCACGGCGCCGAACAACGACCAGTGGGGACCGTGGAGTCTCGATAGCAGCACTCCCACCCCGACGCCCACCCCGACACCGACGCCAACGCCAACGCCAACGCCCACCCCGACGCCCACCCCGACGCCAACGCCCGGCATCCCCACCAAGGCCCAGGCCGAGGCCAACGAGGCGGCGCTGACGAACAACGATTTCTTCCGCAAGGTCAAGGCGTCGATCCGCACCCTGGGCAACACGGCCGTCGAGGCCGTGCAGCCTGGTCTGGCCAGCAATCCGCTCAACGTCAAGCGGGTCGAGCGCCTGCTGCCGGCGGCAAAGTGGGATTACTATTTTGCCGCGCGCGACACCAGTTATACCTATCAGCGTTTCCTGCAAGCCGTAGCCAAGTTCCCCGCCGTGTGCGACGACTACAGCGACGGGCGCAATGCGGACGCCATCTGCCGCCACAGCCTGGCCACCATGTTCGCCCATTTTGTACAGGAAACGGGCGACCATAACGCCAGCAGCCCGCTGCCGCAATGGCGCCAGGGCTTGAAGTATTTGCGCGAGCTGGGCTGCGACGAGACGGGCGCCGGCTGCGGCTACAACGTCGAGTGCGCCGATCCCGTCTTCAACAAGGTCTGGACCTGCGGCAAGAACGCCGATGGCAGCTTCAAGAAGTATTTCGGCCGCGGCGCCAAGCAGCTGTCGTACAACTACAATTACGGCCCATTCTCGCAAGCCATGCATGACGGCGACCAGTCCGTGCTGCTGAAGAACCCGGACCTGGTGGCCTCGACCTGGCTGAACCTGGCCTCGGCCACGTTCTTCTTTGTCTATCCGCAACCGCCGAAGCCGTCGATGCTGCATGTGCTTGACGGCACGTGGGTGCCGAACGCGGCCGATACGACGGCTGGCGCGGGCAATAATTTCGCCACCACCATCATGATCATCAACGCCGAATGCGGGCAGGGCACGGAAAAGCAGGCCGCGCAAAACCGCATCGATTACTACAAGCAATTTGCCGCCGACATGGGCTGGGATTATTCCGGCGAACAATTGTCTTGCGCCAACATGCAACGCTTCACCCCGGCCAGTTCCGCTTCCTACAACATCTATTGGGAAAAGAACTGGAGCGCCGGTGGCGACAACCAATGCCAGCTGGTCAGCTATCAAACCCCGTACAGCGCCTTGCTGGCCGGGAACTACGTGAAATGCGTGGAAGCCAACTGGAATGTGAAGTTGCAGTAGCAGTAAATGCAGGAATAGCCGGCCAGGGATAACAGTTGACAAGAGCCCCTTCAGGGGCCTGCAACAGCTCACAACGTACAACCTGTACAACCATAACGGAGACCAATACAACATGAAATCGAATGCATTATTGATGGCCCTGCTCAGCGGCGTACTCGTCGCTTGCGGCGGCGGTGGCCAAGACGGTACGACCGCCACCCCGAACACCTTGCTCGCCGCCGTAGAAGCGTGCGCCGTCTGGGACGCCGCCACCGTCTACACGGGCGGCCAGTGCGTGCTCTACCAGGGCGTCACTTACAAGGCCAAGTGGTGGACGCAGGGCAATGTCCCCAGCGCCGCCGACCAGTGGGGCCCATGGGCCGTGACGGATACGCCAACCCCGACACCGACCCCTACGCCAACACCGACGCCGACGCCGACGCCGACGCCAACGCCAACGCCAACGCCAACGCCAACACCAACACCGACGCCGACCCCTACGCCAACCCCAACCCCAACGCCAACCCCAACGCCAACCCCGACGCCAACCCCGACGCCCACGCCCACGCCTTGCCGCCCGGATGGCTTGATCTCAGCCGTGCCGAATGTGCCGTATTGCAAGGTGTACGACGCGAATGGCCGCGAAGTGCTGAGCAATGGCTTGAACCGGCGCATCGTCGGCTACTTCGCCAGCTGGCGCACCGGTGTCGACGGCAGCCCCACCTATCTGGTAAACAATCTGCCGTGGGACAAGATCACCCATCTGAACTATGCGTTCGCTTCCGTCGATCCGGCAACCTCGAAAATCGCCATCGGCAGCGGCGCGGCCAATCCGGACACGGGCCTCACGTGGCCGAACGTGCCAGCCGCCGCCATGGACCCATCCTTGCCGTACAAGGGGCACTTCAACTTGCTGTCGCAATACAAGAAGAAGTATCCGGGCGTGAAACTGATGATTTCCGTGGGCGGCTGGGCCGGCAGCGGCGGCTTCTACACGGCCACGACGAATGCGGACGGCAGCATCAACACGGCCGGCATCAACACCCTGGCCGATTCCATGGTGGCCTTCGTGCGCCAGTACAACTTCTTCGATGGCGTCGATGTCGATTACGAACATCCGACCACCAATAATGAAGCGGGCAATCCGAACGACTTCGCCGTCTCGAAGCCGCGCCTGGCGGGCCTGATGACGAGCTACAACCTGCTGCTGAAAGTGCTGCGCCAGAAGCTCGACGAGGCGGCCGTGCAGGACAATAAATACTATCTGCTCACCATCGCCGGTTCCGCCTCGGGCTGGGTCTTGCGCGGGGAGGAAAACATGTCGGGATTGAAATATCTCGATTACGCCAGCCTGATGAGCTACGACTTGCACGGCGCGTGGAACCAGTATGTGGGGCCGAACGCGGCGCTGTTTGACGACGGCAACGATGGTGAATTGCGTGCCGGTAACGCCTACCAGTTCCAGAACATCGGCTACCTGAACACGGACTGGGCCTACCGCTACTACCGCGGTGCCATGCAGGCGGGGCGCATCAATATCGGCGTGCCGTTCTACACGCGGGGCTGGAAGGATGTGACGGGTGGCACGAATGGCTTGTGGGGCACGACGCCACTGATCAGTTCCACGGTCACCTGCGCCGGCACCAAGACGTGCGGCACGGGCGCCACCGGCATCGACAACGTCTGGTACGACCTGGACTCGCAGGGTAAACCCACGCCAGGCGGCGGCAACCCGATCTGGCATGCGTTGAACTTGCAGAACGGTATCGTGCCGAGCTACCTGGACGCCTATAAAGTCACGGACAAGGCCCTGGTGGGCACTTATGTGCCGCATTACAGCAGCACCATGGTGGCGCCGTGGCTGTGGAATGCGACCAAGAAAGTGTTCATTTCCACGGAAACCACGCAGTCGATCGCGGCCAAGGCCCAGTACATCGTCAACAACAATATCGGCGGCGTGATGATCTGGGAAATGGCGGGCGACTATGCCTGGGATGCCACGCGCAACGGCGGCAAGGGCGAGTATTTCATGGGCACCACCCTGACGGACGTGCTGTACCAGGCCTTCCGCACGGCTGGAGTGTATGGCAACAAGCGCGCCGAAATCGCCATGCCGGGCACGGCGGCCAACGTCAGCATCACTTTGGGCGGCTGGAAGCTGGGCGACAACAACTTCCCCATCAACCCGGTGATGACGGTGAAGAACAACACGGCCTCGACCCTGCCAGGCGGCACCGTGGTGGAGTTCGACTATCCCGTCTCGGCACCATCGGACATGAGCGACCAGTCAGGCTTCGGTTTGACGGTGATCAATGCCGGCTACACGGGGCCGAACAATATCGGCGGCTTCACGAAGAACTACAACCGGGCCCGCTTCGCGATTCCCGCCTGGCAATCGCTGGCGCCGGGCGGCTCCGTGGCGCTGACCTTGAATTACCGTTTGCCGATCTCGGGACCGGCCAACTACACGGTCACCGTGGGCGGCACCAAGTATGCGCTGACGCAGGAGTATCCGGAATTGCCGGTAGCCTTGCCATAAGTTGAATCCGGTAGTGTAAACAGCGAAGGGCGGAACCGTGGTTCCGCCCTTTTTAGTTTCTGGCGTTAGCTAAGCTGGCTTAAAACCAGGTTTCCACCTGGAAACCGTAAGATGTTCCGCTGGTATTGTTGTTGTAGATCGGGCCGCCGTTGTTCGACGCGTTGACCGAGGCGGTGGCCGCATCGTTCCATTTGCCGTAGGTCACGAAAGCGCGCAGTTCAGGACGCGACCACAGGCCAGGACCGGCCGAGATCGTCGGCGCGATGGTCAGCTTGGTCAGGCGCTTGGCTGGCTGGCCGCCCGACTGCGTCACGCGGTCCGTGCCCAGTTCGCCCACCAGCTTGAAGTTGTTGGTGAATGCGTACACGGGACGCACGCCAACGGAGGTCCAGGTCGAGGAACCGGTGGCTTTCGACTCGTCTTTTTGCCACAGGGCGACGAACTCCATGCCAAAGTTCGGCAACGGCTGGATCGCCATGTCATTGAACACGCGCGTGCGTTTCACGTCCGAACCGAAACCGGTGTCGCCCGAGGCGCCGAACTGCGCGCCCTTGCCCGTGCCGGGACCGACGCCGTACTGCACGCCGAAGGTATTGCCGCCACCGAAGACTTTGCCTTGACGGTGGAATGCCGACAGCTGCCAGCCATTGTGCTTCTGGCCATTCGCATCGTTGTCCTTGCCTTCACCGATGATGTAGGTCGCGGCCAGGTCCAGCGTGCCGTTTTCATTGACGGGAATTTCGCCGTAGATGAAGTTCTGGCGCACGGCAGACTTGGTGCTGACGACGCCGGTCGGCGACACGGTGTTGATGTCGTTGTCCTTGAAGAAGGCATACGAGAATTTACCGGGCCCCGCAGGAATGCGGTCCAGACCGGCGCCGGTGCCGTTCATGTTGATGTATTGCAGATCCAGCATGTGGATGTCAGGACGGTAGTAGAAGCGTTTACCGATCCAGGCCGTGCCGCCGTTCAGGAAATCTAGTCCCTGCGCTTCGACATAGGCCTTGACGATGCCCAGCTTGTTGTCGCCGAAATCCGAGTTTGGCGCGTAGGCGTTGACCCAGATGGTGGCCAGGTAGTTCACGCCGCCGGACTTGGCAACAGACTTGGTGTAGCCGAATTCCGTGTAGGCGTCGCACTCATTGCCCAGACGATATTTCATGGTATTGCCACCCAGGCCGAAGCAGCCTTGCGAACCGCCGTCGCCCGAAGTATTGCTGCCGGCGCCAGCGCGCAGGTAGCCATGGAAGCCTTCGGCGTCGCTTGGGTACATGGGGTCGGCCATGGCGGAAGCGCTGGCGATGGCCAGGATCAGGGCAGGTAAAGTTTTCAATGCAGTACGGTTCATGCGGTCTCCAGAAGAATGTAAGTGGTAGCGGTGGCGCCCCTGAAGGCGACCACCGCACGCGGTCTAATGCCGAAAACCAAGTCTAGCAGCGCTTTTTTAACCACCCTGATACAAAACGTGCAAGTGCTGATACTTTCTTTCAGAGTGTTGTTTTTGCTACATATCGATACTCTTGCGCATAGCGGGCTTGCAAAAGAGTATCGAATTGCGGTTTTGGAGTATCAGAAAGTATCAAAGTCCGGTGCTACATTGTGGTCGTGGTGCCAAGTACCTGAGCATTGCCAACGACAAAAACACTGGAGACATACAATGAAACGTTACGCCATCGCCGCGCTGTTCGCCGGCTGCCTCAGCTCGTCCGCTTTTGCCGCCACCGACCTGGTCATCGCGACTGTCAACAACGGCCACATGATCGAAATGCAAAAGCTCAGCAAGTTCTTCGAGCAAGCCAATCCTGACATCAAGCTCAAATGGGTGACTCTGGAAGAGGGCGTCTTGCGCCAGCGCATGACCACCGATATCGCCACCAAGGGCGGCCAGTTCGACGTGATGACCATCGGCCTGTATGAAACGCCTATCTGGGGCAAGAAAAACTGGCTGCTCCCCATCAAGCCGGACGCCAAATACGATATCGACGACTTGCTGCCGGCCATCCGCGAAGGGCTCTCCGGCGACGGCAAGCTGTATGCGTCGCCGTTCTATGGCGAAAGCTCGATGATCATGTACCGCAGCGACCTGGTCAAAAAGGCGGGCGTGACGATCGAGGACCGTCCGTCCTGGAACCAGCTGCGCGACGTGGCGGCCAAGCTGCACGATCCGGCCAACGGCGTGTACGGCATCTGCCTGCGCGGCAAGCCGGGCTGGGGCGACAACATGGCACTCATCACCACCATGGCCAATTCCTATGGCGGCCAGCTGTTCGACATGAAATGGAAGCCGCAATTTACCAGCAAGCCATGGAAGGACGCGGTCACCATGTATGTCGACCTGATGAAGAAATACGGCCCGCCGGGCGCGGCCGCCAACAGCTTCAATGAAAACCTGGCGCTGTTTAACCAGGGCAAATGCGGCATCTGGATCGATGCGACGATTGCCGCCTCCTTCATCACGGACCCCAAGCAAAGCAAGGTGGCCGACAAGGTGGCGTTTGCCCAGTCGCCTATCGGCGTGACGGAGCGGGGCGCGAACTGGCTGTGGATCTGGTCGCTCGCCATCCCCGCGAGTTCCAAGCACCCGAATGAAGCACAGCGCTTCATCAACTGGGCCACGTCGCCCGACTACGTGAAACTGGTAGCCAAGGAAACGAGCTGGGCCAACGTGCCGACCGGCACGCGCAAGTCGACCTATGCCAGCCCCGAGTTCCAGAAAGTGGCGAAATTTGCCGCCGCCGAAGGCAAGGCCCTGGCCACCACGCGCGCCGTGCAAAGCACCTTGCCGCCGTCGCCTTACGTGGGCGTGCAATTTGCCTCGATTCCCGAATTCCAGGTGATCGGCGTGGCAGCCGGCCAGCAGATGGCGGCAGCGCTGCTGGGCAAGGTGACGGTGGATCAGGCGCTGGAGTTGTCGCAGCAGACGGCGGAGCGGGAGATGCGCAAGGGCGGGTACTACAAGTAAGCCTGCTGCATAGTTTGCGTACCCCAACGGCATAAATCTGGGGTCGGACCCTGAGGGTCCGACCCCGGTACTTTAGCTTTGCGGGTTATCGGTTCACCTGTCCCAAGAGAACATTATGAAACGCATTATCCCCCGGACTTTGCTGACGCCGGCCGTGGTCGCCGTCTCCGTCATTTCCGTGATCCCCTTATTGATCACCCTGTATTACTCGTTCGTGCGCTATTCCATGCTCGATCCGAGCGGCCATCCTTTCCATGGCCTGGCCAATTTCCACTTTTTCTTTACGGATGCCTCGTTCCTGCCGGCATTGCAGAACACGTTTACCCTGCTGTTTTCCGTCATGCTGGTCACGGTGGTGCTGGGCACGGCGCTGGGCTTGCTGATCAATGAAGCGTTCCCGGGACGCGCCATCGTGCGCGTGCTCCTGATTTCGCCGTTTCTCATCATGCCGGCCGTGAATGCCCTGATGTGGAAGAACATGCTGCTCAATCCGATCTACGGCCTGTTCGCGCAAATCAGCATTTTCTTTGGCGCCACGCCCGTCGACTGGCTGTCGGCCCATCCCCTGTTTTCCATCATCATGATGGTCTCGTGGCAATGGCTGCCGTTCGCCTGCCTGATCTTCATGACGGCCCTGCAGTCGATGGACCGGGAACAGCTGGAAGCGGCGCGCATGGATGGCGCCACCTATCTGCAACAGCTGCGCTACCTCTATATTCCCCACCTGGGCCGCGCCGTCTCGGTGGTGCTGATGATCGAGATGATCTTTTTGCTGTCGATCTTTGCGGAAATCTTTACCACCACGGGCGGCGGTCCCGGCTTCGACACGACCACCATCACCTTCATGATTTACCAGCAGGCACTGCTGTCCTATGACGTGGGAGCGGCCTCGGCCGGTGCCCTGTTCGCCGTGCTCATCGCCAACATCGCCGCCTTCTTCCTGATGCGCGTCATCGGCAAGAATCTGTCGAAATAAGGAGACCTTGATGCATAGCAAACTCAATCTGTATGGCCGCACGGCCGCCGCCTGGCTGTTCGCGCTGCTGCTGTTCTTTCCCATCTTCTGGCTGGGCCTGATGGCCTTCAAGACGGAAGGACAAGCCATTTCCACGCCGCCGCTGCTGTTTTTCACGCCCACGCTCGACAGCTTCCGCGAAGTGCTGGCACGCGACAATTACTTCGGTTACGCGTGGAACTCGCTGTTTACCAGCGTGCTCTCGACGGCCATCGGCCTGTTGATCGCCATCCCGGCCGCCTATTCGATGGCCTTCTTTCCCACGGGCGGCACCATCGGCTTGCTGAAATTCATGCTCAGCTCGCGCTACATGCCCGGCGTGGGCGCCCTGATGCCGATCTATATCTGCTATCAGTACTTCGGCCTGCTCGACACGCGCATCGGCCTGACCATCATGTTCATGCTGATGAACCTGCCCATCATGATCTGGCTCCTGTACACGAGCATGAAGGAGCTGCCGCGCGAAATCCTGGAGGCGTCGCGCATGGATGGCGCCACCGTGTGGGACGAATTCCGCCACGTCGTGCTGCCCCTGTCCGTGGGCGGCATCGCTTCCACGGCCCTCGTGTGCATGGTGTGGTCGTGGAATGAGTCGTTCTGGTCGCTGAACCTGGGCGCCTCCAACGCGGGCACGCTGGCCTGGCTCATCGCCTCGTATTCCAGCCCGGAAGGCTTGTTCTGGGCGAAATTGTCGGCCGCTTCGCTGATGGCCATCGCGCCCATCATGGCGCTGGGCTGGTTCTGCCAGAAGCAGTTAGTCCAGGGTATGACCTTTGGCGCAGTCAAATAAACTACAGAATAGAGACACACATCATGGCTTACCTTCAACTGAGCAATATCGAAAAATTCTTTGGCGAGCACCGCGCCATCAAGGGCATCGACCTGGAGATCCGGCAGGGCGAATTCGTCGTCTTCGTGGGTCCGTCGGGTTGCGGAAAATCCACCTTGCTGCGCCTGATCGCGGGCCTGGAACCGATCGACGGCGGCAAGCTGTCGCTCGACGGGCGCGACATCACGGCGCTGCCATCGTCCAAGCGCGATCTGGCGATGGTGTTCCAGTCGTATGCGCTGTATCCGCACATGACGGTGTTCCAGAACATGTCGTTCGCGCTGAAACTGGCCGGCGTCGATCCGGCCATCATCCGCGAAAAAGTCGACAAGGCGGCCGCCATCCTCGACCTTGGCAAGTACCTGGAACGCACGCCCAAAGAATTGTCTGGCGGGCAGCGCCAGCGCGTGGCCATCGGCCGCGCCATCGTGCGCGACCCGAAAGTGTTCCTGTTCGACGAACCGCTGTCGAACCTCGATGCGGCCCTGCGCGTGCAGACGCGCATCGAGATCGCCAAGCTGCACCGCGAACTGGGCGCCACCACGATTTATGTGACCCATGACCAGGTGGAGGCGATGACCCTGGCGGACCGCGTGGTGGTGCTGCGCGACGGCCAGATCGAGCAGCATGGCTCGCCATTGGAACTGTATGACCGTCCCGCCAACCGCTTTGTCGCGCAATTCATCGGCACGCCCAGCATGAACGTGGTGCCCGCTGACGCGGCGCCGCAGCTGCTGGCACAGGCGGGCAGCGCGGCGCAGGCGGACGGCTTCGTCGGCATCCGCCCCGAACACGTGCACCTGGGCGCGGCGCAGCCGGGCAGCGTGCCCGTCACGGTCGACCTGGTGGAGTCCTTGGGCGTGGAAACCCTGACCTATGTGCGCTTGCCGAACAATGTGCAGGTGGTGTCGCGCGGGGCGGAGCGCAGCAGCCTGCAGCCGGGCCAGCAGACGCATTTGACGTTCGAGCCGGGCTTCGTCCATTATTTTGACCGCGCCGGCAAGACCTACGCGGCGGCGAAAGGAGCGCTGTAATGGACGCCATCGCATTGAACCAGGCGAACCTGGCCAAGCTGCCGGTGGACGCAGCCGTGCCCGCGTATGCGCGCGGCGCGCTCGTGCCCAGCATCGTGCACATCGGCGTGGGCGGCTTTTTCCGCGCCCACCAGGCCGTGTATCTCGATGATTTACTCGGACTGCAGGGCCAAGGCCAGCAGCACGCGCAGTGGGGCTATTGCGGCGTGGGCTTGCTGGCGCATGACGCGGCCATGCGCGACGCCATGCGGGCGCAGGATGGCTTGTACACGGTGGTCGAGCGCAGCGCGGCCGGCGACAGCGCGCGCATCATCGGCTGCGTCGGCGAATACCTGTATGCGCCCGACGAGCCGCAAGCCGTACTGGAAAAGCTGGCCGACCCTGGCACGCGCATCGTCGCGCTGACCATCACCGAGGGTGGTTACTATGTGAACCAGGGCACGGGCGAATTCGACGCCGGTCATGCCGATATCGTGTATGAACTGGCGCACCCGCAGGCGCCGCGCTGCTCGTTCGGCTATCTGGCGGCGGCGCTGGCCGTGCGCCATCAGCGGGGCCTGGCGCCGTTTACCATCATGTCCTGCGATAACCTGCAAAACAATGGCGACGTGACGCGCAAGATGTTGCTGGCCTTTGTCTCTCTGCGCGACGGGGAGCTGGCGCGCTGGCTGGCCACGCATGGCAGCTTCCCCAACAGCATGGTCGACCGCATCACCCCGGCCACCACCGATGAACACCGGGCGCTGGTGCGCGACAGCTTTGGCATCATCGACGCCTGGCCCGTCGTGTGCGAGCCGTTCCGCCAGTGGGTCATCGAAGACGACTTCCCGCAGGGGCGGCCGGCCTGGGAGCTGGTGGGCGCGCAGATGACGCACGACGTGCTGCCATATGAAAAGATGAAGCTGCGCCTCTTGAATGCCAGCCACCAGGCCCTGTGCTACATCGGCATGCAGCTCGGTTACACGTTTGCGCACGAAGCGATGAACGATCCTGGCATCCGCCTGCTCGTGCGCCAGATGATGGATGAGGAAGTGACGCCCTTGCTGGATGAAGTGGAAGGCATCGACCTGGAGCGGTACAAGGCCACCCTGATCGAGCGCTTTTCGAATCCGGCCGTGCGCGACCAGCTGGCGCGCATCGGCACGGAAGGTTCGGCGCGCATCCCGAAATTCGTGCTGCCATCCGTGCGCGAAGCGCTGGCCCGTGACGGCGCCATCAAGCTGCTGACGTTTACCGTGGCGTGCTGGTTTCGCTACCTGGAAGGCCACGACGAGCAGGGGCGCGAGATGCCCTTGAACGACCCGTATGCGGCGCGCCTGCGCGCACTGGCGCTGCAGGGCGGGGCGGACGCGACGGCCTTGCTGTCGCTGCGCGAGCTGTTCGGCGAGTTGAGCGACACGCCAGCCTTTACGCAGGCGGTGGGGCAGTCGCTGGCCAGCCTGTACGGGATGGGTGCGCGCGCGGCGCTGGAACAGATCGTCGCCTGACGGGGGAGGGCGCGCCATGCCACGCAAAGCCGATGCCTCACTGCCGCAGATGGAGCTGGAACAGCAGCGCGACGCCACGCCAGGCTTCGAGCCGAAAGGCAGTTTTGGCTTCATCCGCTACCTGGAGCACGGCTTTCCGAATTCGCTGGTGCGCTGGCATTACCACGACGAGTATGAACTGCACCTGATCGTCGAAAGCAGCGGCAAGGTCTTTGTCGGCGACTACATCGGCCAGTTCACGCCCGGCCACCTGGTGCTGACGGGACCGCGCGTGCCGCACAACTGGGTCTCGCTCGACACGCCGCCGGAAGGCGTGGCATTGCGCGACATGGTGGTCCAGTTTTCGCATGCGCCGCTGGCGTCGATGGCCACCGCCATTCCCGAATTGAAGGATATTTTTCCGCTGCTGCAGCGCGCCTTGCACGGCGTGGAATTTTTTGGCGTCAGCGAACAGTCGCTGCGGCGTTTCCAGCGCATCCGCGACAGCAATGGCCTGCCGCGCTTCATCGAATTTTTGACACTGCTGGGCGAACTGGCGCAGACCAGCGATTACCAGCTGCTGTCGACGGTGCCGATGCAGTCGAGCGACGACGACGTGGCCCTGGCGCGCATCAGTTCGGCCATCAACTTCATCGTGCACAATTACAGCAGCCAGTTTTCGCTGAAACAGCTGGCCGAGCAGGTGGACATGCCCGAGCGGACGTTTTCGCGTTTTTTTCGCAGCGCCACGGGCAACAGCTTTACGGACTTCGTCAACCGCCTGCGCATCAACAAGGCGTGCCAGCTGCTGATGGAGACCGAGCGCTATGTCAGCAACATCTGCTACGAGGCGGGATTCAATAACGTGGCCAATTTCAACCGGCGCTTCCTGGAATTGAAGGGCATGACGCCGAAGGAGTTTCGCCAGCAGGCGCTGGGCCGTTTTGGCGCCTGAGGCTTTTTGAGGTACATTGGATGGCACAGGCGGGGACAGCCTGGGAGAGACAAGCATGGAACACCTATGGCAGAAGGACAGCGAGCGCAAGGCGCCCGAGCTGGAACGGGAAAGCTATGATGGCATCATCAATTACCTGGAACACGGCTATCCCAGCTCGCGCGTGCGCTGGCACTGTCACGAGGAATATGAGCTGCACCTGATCGTCGCCACCAGCGGACGATTGTTCGTGGGCGACTATATCGGCGAATTCTCGCCTGGCCACCTGGTGCTGACGGGCCCGCGATTGCCGCACAACTGGATTTCCAACGTGATGCCCGAAGGCGGCGTGGCCTTGCGCGACATGATCGTGCAATTTGCCCATGCGCCGCTGGCCGGTGCCGCGCGCGTCATCCCCGAACTGCGCGAACTGCTGCCGCTGCTCGAGCGCTCCAGCTATGGCGTGGAGTTTTTCGACATGGGCCACGAGGCCGAGCAGCACCTGGCGCGCATCCGCGCCACGCATGGCGCCGAACGCTTCGCCGAATTCGTCCAGCTGATGAGCAAGCTGGCGCGCACGGCCAATTACCGTTTGCTGTCGACCGCCTCCCTGCGCTCGTACGACGATGACGCCACCCTGGCCAAGGTCAACTCCGTCCTCAACTACATCACGGACAATTACCGCGAGCCGATTTCGGCGGAAATGCTGGCCGATCAGGTGGGCATGTCGCTGAGTAAGTTCTCGCGCTTCTTCCGCAAGGCGACGGGTAACAGCTTCACGGATTTCATCAGCCGCCTGCGCATCAACAAGGCGTGCCAGTTGCTGATGGATACGGATCACTATGTGTCGAACGTCTGTTACGACGTGGGTTTCCAGAACGTGGCCAATTTCAACCGCCGCTTCTTGCAGGTGAAGGGCGTCACGCCCAAGGAATTCCGGCGCCAGGCAGATGGCCGCTTTGGCGGCATCGGCGGGCCCGTGGCGGATATGCCACAGGCCTGACGACTGTCACGGGCTTGTCACTTTGACTGGTTATGCTCCACGGTTATCCCACCCACCTTAGCCGAGGAATGCATGAACACTGCTGTAACGTCGATCCCGAAACTGACCCTGTTGGCCATCGCCGCCGGCCTGACCCTGGCCGCGTGCGGCGGCAGCGACAATCCGCCGGCGGAGCCTTCCAAGCCCGTGGCGCAGACGGGCGTGTTCCTCGATGGCGCGGTGGAAGGACTCGATTACGTGGCGGGCAGCGCGGCCAAGGCCAGCACCAATGCCAAGGGCGAATTCATGTGCAACCCGGGCGATACTGTCGCCTTCAGCGTGGGCGGCCTGGCCCTGGGTTCGGCGCCATGCGGCGCCGTCGTCACGCCGCTGGCGCTGGCCGCCAGCACCAACGTGGCGGACGACAAGGTCGTCAACCGCCTGCTGGCGCTGCAATTGCTCGATGACGACAGCGATCCGTCGAACGGCATCAAGCTGACGGCCGAAGTGAAGGCGGCGCTGGCCGGCAAGACGCTGGACTTTGCCGCCGCCCCGGCCGGCTTCAACGCGGCGCTGGCCGCGCACCTGGCAGCGGTGGGCGGGAAATTCGCCGGCCGCACGGTCGATGCGGAGCGCCGCGCCCTCGTGCGCGAGCATTTCGAAGACACCCTGGCCTCGAAAGCGGGCGCGCCCGTCAACGAGGCGCTGACGCAAGCCAATCCGGTTGGCGAAGTGAAAGTCACCGTGACGCGCTACCAGATACAGGCGGCCGATAAATTCTATGTGCCGTACGAAGGCGCCAACGCCAAGATCAAGAGCGAATTCCCGAACGGCTTCCTGCCGTCGTACGGCTCGGGCCTGGCTTACAAGGGCAAGAATGCGGCCGGCGACCTGGAATTCTATGGCTTGACGGACCGCGGCCCGAACGGCGACGGCCCGCTGGTGCCCGATCCATCAGGCAAGGGCACCATCGGCAGCAAAATCTTCCCTTCGCCCAGCTTCACGCCTTCGTTCGGGGTACTCACGGTGGGCAAGAACGGCGCCGTGCTGGCGTCGAGCACGCCCATCAAGGTGTCGGCCACCGTCAACAGCTCGGGCTTGCCCGTGCCCGTGGGCGCGGTCGGCAATTCGGCCGAGATTCCCGTCATGGATGCGATGAAGTTCGATGCAGCCGGCAAGGCTGTCTTCAACGCGGGCGGCCTCGATTCGGAAGCCATCGTCGTCGATGCGAAGCGCAATGCGCTGTGGGTCTCGGACGAATACGGCCCCTTCATCATCAAGATTGATGCGGCCACCGGCATCATCCAGGCCAAGTACGAACCGGGCAAGGGCTTGCCAACCCTGTTCGCCAAGCGCCGCGCGAACCGCGGCATGGAGGGCATGACCTTAGATACGAGCAACGACAAGCTGTACGCCTTCCTGCAAAGCCCCCTGTCCGACGGCACCGCGCCATACACGGTGACGAAGAAGAATGAGCAGGTCGAGCGCTTCGCCCGCTTCACGCGCTGGATCGAATTCGACCCGGTGACGGGCACCAGCGGCAAGATGTTCGCCTATCCGCTGAATGCGGCCGACTACCAGGATGGCCGCACGGGCAACGCCAAGCTGGGCGACATGGTGGCGCTGGGCGGCGGCAAGTTCCTCGTCATCGAGCAGGGCGCCGCACCGTCGGGCAAGGTGTTCAATAAATTGATGCTGGTCGAATTGAAGGGCGCCACGGACATTGCGGCCGCTGCCTTCAACGCGACGACCTCGGACCTGGAAAAAAGCAGCATGGGCGGCGCGGCCGTGAATGGCGCCGACTGGGCGGCCGTCACGCCGCTGAAGAAAACCCTGCTGCTGGACTTGAATGCCATCGGCTGGGCGGCGGAAAAGGCGGAAGGCCTGACCCTGATCGACGACTCCACCATCGCGCTGGCCAACGACAACGACTTCGGCCTGAAGACGAAGATCTTTGACGCGAACGGCGTGGAAGTGGCGGATGCCGACGTGACCAAGTGCACGGTCGATGCCAGCGGTACTATCGTCACCAGCGCCGCCGCCGGCTGCAATGCCGCCAACACCATCCGCGTGGCGCGCGGCGACGACCGCGAACGCCCAAGCCGCTTGTGGATCGTGAAGTTTGCCAAGGCGCTCACTGCGTATTGAACGATGGTGGATGTGTCGGATTACGCGGCGCGCGCGCCGCTAATCCGACCTATGCATGGAAAAAGCCGCGCGGTACTGGGATGCACCGTGCGGCTTTTTTGTTATGAAGAGCGAACGTAGGTCGGATTAGGCGGGGCCGCCGAGGCCAAAGGCCGTAATCCGAGATTCATCCGATTACTTCTTGGTGTAGGTATTGAGCCAGTCCAGCACCGTGTGATGCCACAGCAGCGAGTTCGCCGGTTTCAGCACCCAGTGGTTCTCGTCCGGGAAGACCAGCAGCTTGCTCGGGATGCCCTGGCGCTGCAGTGCCGTGAAGGTGCCCAGGCCTTGCGCGGTGGGGATGCGGAAATCCAGGTCGCCCTGGACCACCAGCATCGGCGTCTTCCAGTTCTTCACGAAGTTGACGGGATTGAACTGCTCGTGCTTGGCTGGCGCATCGTAGTACGGGCCGCCGTTTTCCCATTCCGTGAACCACAGCTCTTCCGTTGCGTAAGCCATGCCGCGGTTGTCGAACACGCCGTCGTGGTTGACCAGGCACTTGAAGCCGTCCGGCCAGTTACCGGCGATCCAGTTCATCATGTAGCCGCCGTACGACGCGCCCAGCGCGCAGCTGCGCTCGCGGTCCAGCCACGGGAACTTCTTGGTGGCCGCTTCCAGGCCCTTCTGCAAGTCGACCAGCGGCTTGCCGCCCCAGTCGCCGCTGATGGAATCCGTGAATTTCTGGCCATAGCCGGTCGAACCGTGGAAGTCGATGAAGACGGTGGCGTAGCCGGCGCCCGCATACACTTGCGGGTTCCAGCGGTAGCTCCAGCTATTGCCAAAGCTGCCTTGCGGGCCGCCGTGCACCAAAAAGGCGACCGGATACTTTTCGCCGGCCTTGGCGTTCCACGGCTTCATCACGTGGCCGTAGACGGTTTCGCCATTCGCGCCCGCGAACGAGAACTGTTCATATTCGCCGAAACGCACGTCGGCCAGGGCCGCCGCATTCTGCTTCGTCAGCTGGACCATCGGCGCGTTTTCCGACTTCGCGTCGAGCTTGCGCGTGTACAGCTGCGCGCCCGAGGCCAGGTTGGCTTGCGCCAGCACGATGGTATTGCCGCGCACGTCGAAGTCGCCCACGGCGCCCTTGCCCGTCAGCGCAGCGACCTTGCCGCTGGCCGCGTCGATGTGGAACAGGCGGTGCTGGCCCACGTCATCGGCGGCGACGAGGAAAGCCTTGCTGTCAGGCGTCCAGCGGAAGTCGGCCACGGAACGGTCCCAGTCGTCGGCCACGGTGCGCTTCTTGCCGGTGGCGACATCCATCAGCACCAGGTGGAAACGGTCTGCTTCGAAGCCAGGCTTTGTCATGGCGACATAGGCCAGGGTGCGGCCATCGGGCGAGTAGGTGGCTTTGGCATCCCAGGCCGGATTGTCGGCGGTGAGATTGCGCGGCGCCTGGCCGCCGGCGGCAGGAATCGTGTAGACGTCGAAGTTGGTCGACCACGATTCCGTGCGGCCGGCCACGCGCACGGAGAAGGCTACCGTCTTGCCGTCCGGGCTGAAGTGGTATTCGCCATTGTCGCCGAACGGTTTCGATGGGGCGTCGCCGTCGAGGGTGCCGCTCAGGCTCACGGGCGCGGCGCTGACCTTGCCGGTGGCGTCGATCGGCGCCGAGTACAGCGCATTGCGGCGGCCATCGGCCCAGGTATCCCAGTGGCGCACGAACATCTGGTCGTAGACCATGCCGGTCGCCTTGTTTTTCGCTTTTTCATCGAGGCGCTTCTTCGTGCAGGCGATGTCCGCGCAATCGAGGAAGACGCCCATGCTGAAGGCCAGGCGGTCGCCCTGCGGCGACAAGCGGTAGGTGTCGACATCCAGCGCCAGGTCGGTGACCTTG
This sequence comes from Janthinobacterium sp. PLB04, assembly GCF_021165895.1. NCBI lineage: Bacteria > Pseudomonadati > Pseudomonadota > Betaproteobacteria > Burkholderiales > Oxalobacteraceae > Janthinobacterium > Janthinobacterium sp. PLB04. The sequence goes on from NZ_CP088968.1 coordinate 2,392,238, forward strand.
GCCGCTTCGCCGCCGGTCAGGGGCAGTTGCCACACTTGCGAGGAGCCGGAGCGGCCGGACAGGAAGTAGATGGCGTCGCCGTTCGGCGACCATTGCGGGTCGCTGGCGCTGGCATCGCCGCGCGTGAGCTGGCGCGGCGCCGCGTTCGGCGCGCGCAGGTCGATCATCCACAGCTGCGTGTTGCCGCGGTTTTTGTCCAGGTTGGTGGTGCGCACCGTGTAGACGACGCGCGTGGCGTCCGGCGACAGCACGGGGCTGCCCACCCGTTCCATGGCCACCATGTCTTCCACGGTGAAACCGCGCGGCGCGGCCAGGGCCGGCACGGCGGCGGTGGTGGCCATGGCGGCACTGAATGCTCCCAAGAGCAGCAGACGTAAACTCATTCAAACTCCCGATTCTTATGACGACGTTATCGATATGGTATTGACGTGGCCGGCTGTACCGCCGGCAGCCCGACATCATAGCAATAAAGACGCGCTTGCTGCGGGAGTTGACCGCCGGTTAGCCGGCCGGCAGTGCCAGTTGGTCGAGCGCCACATGGCCCAGGAAGCCGCCCTGGCTGGCGGCCGGCAAGCCCGCCTCGATGGCGTGGGCAAAGCGGATGCCGGGGTCTTGTTCCAGCGCGGCCAGCAGGCGCGCCACGTGCGGATAATCGGCCAGGCTGGCCAGCTGCAGCGGTTCGGCCCAGCGCGCCGTGGCGGCCAGGTAGGCGTCGGCGATGGTCGGTGCCGTGTCCGAGGCCAGCCAGGCGCGGCCGGCGAGCAGGCGCTCCAGGTGCGCCAGGCTTTTGCTCACCTTGTCGACGGCCATCTCGCGCCACACGGCTGCGCGCGCATCTTCCGGTGCCGCGCGCGATGCCTGGAAGGCCGGCATGAAGGCGGCGTGAAACGTCGTGTGCAGGAAAGAGAGCACGCTGTTCAGGCGGTCGTATTGCGGCGTGCCTTGCGCAAAGCACAGGCCTGTGTGCGGAGCGCGGGCGGCGATGTGCAGCAGGATCGCCATGCTTTCCAGCAGCGGCACGCCCGCGTGCGTGAGCAGGACCGGCGTCTGGCCCAGCGGATTGATGGCGAGAAAGGCCGGATGCTGCTTGCTGGCCGGGTCGCGCGCTTCCACGCGGGCAAGTTGGTACGGCAGGCCGCTCCATTCGAGGGCGGCGATGGCGGCAAACGAGCAGCCGAACGGCACGCTGTAGATCAGGGTGGTTTCCATGCTGGAGCTCCGGTGAGAGGAAAGAAGGGGAGTCTAATCGTGATGGTTCCTATTTGGAAGAAGGCAGAATAATGTGATATAGGTACATTTTTTATACCGAGTGGGAAGCCAACCATGAAAGACAATGTCTCCGGCTGCGCCGTGGAAGAAGCCATGCGACTGCTGGGCGGGCGCTGGCGCATCGTGCTGCTCAGCTATCTGATGGCGGGGCCGAAGCGCTTCAGCGAAATCCGCCGCGCCGTGCCGAATATCTCGCAGCGCATGCTGACCCTGGACTTGCGCGCGCTGGAAGAGGCGGGCTTGCTGACGCGCACGATCTACGCGGAAGTGCCCGTGAAGGTCGAGTACCAACTGACGGACGAGGGTCTGCGCTTGCGCGAGCTGGTCGAAATGCTGCGAACCATTGGCTTGCGGCTGCGCGGACAGGCGGACGCGGGCGGGGCCTTTCTCGCACCCGATGCCGTGGATAATTCCCTATAGAAACAGCTGATTTGATGCAAAGTGCTAGACTGCCGGCCTTTGATCACTACTCTCGACACCCATGCGCCTGACTTCCCTCGCCCTGACCGCCGCCGCCCTGTTTGCCGCCTTGCCGGCCCAGGCGGCCACCATGCCGACGCTCGAACAAATCCACGCCGCCGTGCAGGCGGGCGTAGCCAAGACCCAAGCCAGGATGCAATCGACTGTGCCGGTACCGATCGCCGTCAAGGTGACCAGCTTGACCGGCTGTCAGGATTCGCAGGAAGTGCCGGGCGAAGTGGTGTGCCTGGTCGCCATGAGCGCCGGCATGCGCGATGCTTTCATGGTGCTGCCGCTGCGTAACGAGAACGGTAGCTGGGTGGGCGTCGAGCGCAAGGACGCCAAGTTCGCGGGACCGTCGCCGGCCGAGGCGCAAGCCATGATCCGAAGCTGGGCCAAGGACGAAGTGGCGCGCAATCCGGAAGCGGCCAAGGATGTGCAGATGCAGGAAGCGCAGAGCACCATGCAGGTCAAGGCCATCAACGAGTGCGAGGTCAGGCGCAAGACGGGCTATCTCGTATGCGATACGGAATTGAGCGTGCCGAGCCGTCCGGAAGGCATCAAGACGGAACTGACCTTCATGCTGGAAAGCACCGGCTGGCGCTACGTGCCCCGCTAAACGCCGCCCTGTTTGCCGCCGGGACAGTCACGCTGTTCCGGCATCGCTCCCGCCATTCCCCAGCGGCCACGCCGCCATCTGCAATCTTTGCAGATTCGCAAGGCAATTTCGCCAGTAAAAATTGCCCATTTAAATTAATAATTAAATATTAAAATTAATGTATCGATGCGGACTGCCGCCGGCGCGGCGTTGTCCGGCGTTTTGCTTCTTTCCCGCTCCCGCACGGGCTACAGCCAAGGATACGACCATGCGACTCAATCTTCCCGTCAGTGATACCGAGATCAACCTGAGCGATACCGAGACCATCGTCTCGACTACCGACTTGCAAGGCAATATCACGTATGCGAACCCGTATTTCATCGCCGTCAGCGGCTACAGCGCGGAAGAATTGATCGGCGCGCCGCAAAATATCCTGCGCCATCCGGACATGCCGGTCGAAGCGTTCGCCGATTTCTGGGCCACCATCCGCTCGGGCCGCTCGTGGAGCGGCATGGTGAAAAATCGTTGCAAGAATGGCGATTACTACTGGGTGCTGGCGAACGTGACGCCGGTGGTGGAAGACGGCGTGGCCGTCGGCTACATGTCCGTGCGCACCAAGCCCACGCGCCAGCAGGTGGCGCAAGCGTCCGCCCTGTACGCGCGCATCAAGGCGGGGCAGGCCGATGGCATCGTCATCAGCCAGGGCGCTGCCGTGCGGACTGGCTGGCTGGCCGGGCTGGCCAGCTTGCGCGACCTGCCGCTGGGCAAGCGCATCGGCTGGAATTTGGGCTTGCTGAGCCTGGTATTGCTGCTGCAACTGGCGTGGAATGCGGGGGCGTTGCCGGCCGGCGCGGGCGGCTGGCTGACGGGCCTGTCCGTGGTGGCCCTGTGCGCGAGCTTGTATTTCTGGCACAGCTTGCACCGTGCCGTGCTGCAACCCTTGCAGCGGGCGCGCCAGGCCTGCGACGTGATGGCGGGCGGCGACCTGACGGGCGAGCTCGACACCACACGGCGTGACGAAATGGGGCAGTTGCTGCGCTCGCTGCGCCAGTTGCGCGTGAACCTGCATTCCATCGTTGGCGACGTGCGCGGCAATTTCTTGCGCATCAGTATGGCCAGCCAGGAAATCGCGGCCGGCAATATGGACTTGTCGGGCCGCACGGAAGCGCAGGCGTCGGCCCTGCAGCAGACGGCGTCGAGCATGGAGCAACTGGCGGCCACGGTGCAGCAAAACAGCGGCAACGCCGTGCAGGCCAGCGACATGGCGGGCAAGGTCCACGGCCTGGCAGGGCGCGGCGGCGAGATCGTCGGCCAGATGGTCAACATGATGGCGGACATCGACGCATCATCGAAGAAGATCGGCGACATCACGGGCATCATCGAAGGCATCGCCTTCCAGACGAATATCCTGGCCCTGAACGCGGCCGTGGAAGCGGCGCGCGCGGGCGACCAGGGGCGCGGCTTTGCCGTGGTGGCGGGCGAAGTGCGCAGCCTGGCGCACCGCAGCGCGGCGGCGGCGACGGAAATCAAGCAATTGATCACGGCGTCGCTGGCGCAGGTGCAGGCGGGCGCGAAGCTGGCGCAGCAGGCGGGCGCCAGCAGCGCCGAAATGCTGGGTGCCGTGCAGGGCGTGCATGGCATCATGGAAGAGATCGCCTCGGCTTCGCGCGAGCAAAGCCACGGCATCGGCCAGGTCAACATGGCCGTCACGCAGATGGATGAAGTGACGCAGCAGAACGCGGCGCTGGTCGAGGAATCGGCGGCCGCCTCGGCCTCGCTGCAAGACCAGACCTTGCAGCTGGAGCAGGCGATGGCCCTGTTCAAGCTGGAGCGGCGGCGCGGCGGCCCGGCTACGCCCGTGCGGGCGCCGGAGCGTCGCGTCGCCACCGCGCTACAGCAGCCGCTCTGACAGCGCCTTGAAGGGAACCTTGGGGACGAGAAAGGCGAACGGCTTCGAGACGGGTGGCAACTGCCCCAGCAAGCCGCAGTCGGCGCGCAAGGCCGTCAGCGCTTGCACTTGATCCACATCAACGGGCAAGTCGATTTCGCCGAAGACCAGCTTGCCGTTGCGCGGCACGTGCGCAATGGCCGCATCCTGGCAAGCGAGGAAGGCGACGGCGTCGCGCCAGTTGCTGAACAGCGCTTGCCAGTCGGCATCGAGGGTATGGTCGGTCACGATGTCCGCCTGCACGTCCAGCGATGGCGCGCTGCCGGCGCCGCCTGCAATGCTGCAGCGGGCTTGCGTGGGCGTAACTTCCAGCGTCATGCCGTCGGCCAGGTGGGTCGGCAGGATGTCGCTGAACAGCCGCGTGCCAAGTGCATGCGGCAAGCTGTCCATGATGTTTTTCAAAAAGTACACGCAGGGCACGGCCGGCGCGCCTGGAGGCGTGTGGTCCAGGTACAGGCGCCAGTTGCTTTGCAGGGGCGATGGCAGCAGCTTGCGCAGCGGACCCGGCAGGGCCGGACCGAAATGCCCGTGACGGTAGGTCAGCACGGTAAATGGCGTCTTGCCGTCGCGCTCCCACAAGGTTGCGCCGGCGGGCAGCAGTTGCTGCGCGGCAGCGGCGTCGACCAGCCAGCTCACGTAGACGACGTCGCGCACGTCGCTGTGCAGGGTCAGGAAGGGCAGGCGCGACATGACGGCCTGGCGCAGGTTGGCGAAACGCGTGGAATTGGCGAGCGCCGCAAACAGGCGCCCCGGCCAGCCCGTGCGTGGGTGGCGGTAAGTGTTGTCTTGCAATTGGGAACTTTCAGATGCGGTGGATGCAGGCGGACGGCGCCGCCTGCCGGAGACGCTACGTCTTATTGCATGTGCCAGCCGTGACTCACTACTATTGACTGGCCGCTCAGGGCGTTCGACGGGAACGCCGCCAGGAACACGGCCGTTTGCGCCACGTCGTGCGTCGTGGTGAATTCGCCGTCGATGGTGTCTTTCAGCATGACTTTCTTGATCACGTCTTCTTCGCTGATGTTGAGCTGGGCCGCCTGTTCGGGGATTTGCTTGTCGACCAGCGGCGTGCGCACGAAGCCGGGGCAGATGACGTTGGCGCGGATGCCGTCTTTCGCACCTTCCTTGGCCACCACCTTGGCCAGACCCAGCAAGCCGTGCTTGGCGGCCACGTAGGCGCTCTTGAATGGCGAGCCTTCGTGCGAGTGCACGGAACCCATGTAGATGATGGCGCCGCCGCGGCCGGCCTTGATCATTTCGCGCATGCAGGCGCGCGTGGTGAGGAAGGCGCCGTCCATGTGAATGGCCAGCATCTTTTTCCATTGATCGAACGGGTAGTCGACGACGGGGCTGATGATCTGGATGCCCGCATTGCTGATCAGGATATCGATGCCGCCGAAGTGGGCCGCCGCATCCGCCACGCCCTTGTCGACTTGTTCTTCGCTGGAGACATCCATGGCGACGGCAAACGCCTGGCCGCCCGACTGCTTGATTTCCTCGGCCGTCTTGCTGGCCGCTTCCAGGGCCAGGTCGGCGATGACGACCTTGGCGCCTTGTTTCGCGTATTCGATGGCCATTTCCTTGCCGATACCACTGGCGGCGCCGGTAATCAGTGCGACTTTATCTTTGAGTTGCATATTAATCCTTTGCATTGCGGGTTGGAGTGATCGTGGAAAACCTGACTGCGCCAGTATAGCGAGAAAACGGGCCGCGCATGCCCCGCGCACGCCTAAGGGGCTTGCTGCTTGTCAAGCCGCTTGTCAAGCATTTCCTGTAGCCGCCAGGCGCCGGGATTGGTGCCCGCCCAGGTGCGAAACGCGTGATTGAACGCGCTTTGTTCCTGGTAGCCGAGCAGGAAGGCGATGTCGACCAGCGACAAATCCGGCTCGCGCAGATAGTCGCGCGCCAGGCCGTACCTGGCCTGGTCCAGCACGGCCTGGAAGCTGGTGCCCGCGTCGGCCAGCTTGCGCTGCAAGGTGCGCGGCGTGACAGCCAGGGCGGCGGCAACGGCGGCCAGCCGCGCCGATCCCTGGCGCAAACCCGCCACGATGGCCGCGTGCACTTGCGCGTCGATGGCGCCGCCAGTGTCTGTTTCAGCTTCGCGCAGCGCCAGCAATTGTTCCGCATGCTGGCACAGCACGGGGTACAGGCTGACGTCGGCGTTCGGCACGGGCCAGTCCAGCAATTGCGCATCGAAGGTGGCCGTGTTGGCGGGGGCGTTGAAGGCGGGCAGGCTGCCCAGCACGCGTAGGTATTCGTCGCGGTGCGCCGCGTGGCGCAGCAGGTCGCCGCCGCCATCGTGGCTGAACGCCAGTTGGGCCGGCGGCAGCGGCATGCCCGCCAGCCAGTCGCCGCAGACGCGAATGCCGGCAAAGACGCTGTCGACCAGGTGCCGGCTGGCGCCCGGATAGTTGCTGGTCCAGCGGTAATGGGCGACGGCGCCATCGCGCTGCAGGGTCGAGCGGCCCAGGTCGTGCGCCAGCCGTTCATAGCGGGCCGTCTGTTCCAGCGCCTGGCCCACGTTGCTGCAACTGAGCAAAATCAAGCCATATGCGCTGTAGGTGCCCATGCGCACGCGCTGTCCCACGTGCAGGCCGAAATGCGCATCGCCCGCCAGCTGCGCGCCCGCATCGAGCAGGCGCACATAGTCGCGCGCGGCGAGGCTGGGCGCGGATGCTTCCAGGCTGTGCGGCGCCACGCCGGCCGCCTGCGCCAGGCTGGCAGGCGCGATGCCGTGCGCGCCGGCCGCTTCGAGCAGCGGCTGCAGATAGGCGCCGGCGACCCGGCCGTCAGTACTTGTCATGATGGAACAATGCGATTGTCATGAAAAACCAATACCCTTCGTCTGTGGCGGCATATGCTATTGATCTAGCAAGAAAATCAGGCAAGAACAGTATAGCAAGCCGCCGTGGCGCGCAACTGGCCGAACACAGGGGATATCGATGCAACGCTGGAATGGCTGGGGGGACGAGAGCATCACGTATGCGCTGAGCGAGGATGCGCTGGCTTTCTTGCGCGCGCGCCTGGGACCGGGCAGCGCCGTTGTCGACGCCACCTTCGACGATGCCTGTGCGCAAGTGCCCGCTTCGCGCCTGGCGCCGCATCCGCTGATCGACACCCAGCCTGCCACGCGCGTGCGCCATGCGCTCGGTCAAAGCCTGCCCGACTGGTTTAAATTACGCCATGGCCGCATCGGCGCAGTGCCCGATGGCGTGGCCTTTCCCGACAGCACGCTGCAGGTGCGCCAGCTGCTCGCGTATGCGCGCCAGGCGTGCGTGGCCGTGATTCCCCACGGTGGCGGCACCAGCGTGGCCGGGCATTTGACGGTGGCGGCGGGGCCGCGTCCCGTGCTGGCGCTCAGCCTCGGGCGCCTGTGCGCGCTGGGCCACCTGGACCGCGAGGCGCAGCTGGCCACGTTCGGCGCGGGTGTGTACGGCCCCGACCTGGAAGCGCAGCTGCGCGCACACGGCTACACCCTGGGCCACTACCCGCAGTCGTTCGAGTACTCGACCCTGGGCGGCTGGATCGCCACGCGCTCGTCGGGCCAGCAATCCTTGCGCTATGGCCGCATCGAGCAGCTGTTCGCGGGCGGCGAAGTGGAAACGCCGGCCGGCACCCTGAGCATCCCCACGTTTCCCGCTTCGGCGGCCGGCATCGACCTGCGCGAAATGGTGCTCGGCTCCGAGGGCCGGCTGGGCATCTTGACGCAGGCGACGGTGCGCGTCTCGCCGCTGCCCCCTTATGAAGCATTCCACGCCGTGTTTTTCACCGACTGGGGCCAGGCGCAGGAGGCCGTGCGGGCGCTGGCCCAGTCGCGCCTTCCTCTATGCCTGCTGCGCCTGTCGAATGCGTTGGAAACGCAAACCATGCTGACCCTGGCCGGGCACAAGAAACTGGTGGGACTATTGGAGCGCTATTTGTCCCTGCGCGGCTGCGGCGAGGGAAAATGCATGCTGATGGTGGGCGTCAGCGGAGAAGAAAAACCGGCGCGCGCGGCCCTGCGCGGCGCCCTGGCGCTGGCGCGGCGGCACAAGGGCGTGCACGTGGGACGCCACATGGGCGACAAGTGGAAGCAGGGGCGCTTTCGCAACGTCTACCTGCGCAACGGCGCCTGGGAACACGGCTATGTCATCGATACGGTGGAAACGGCCGTCGACTGGCCGCGCGTCACGGCGATGATGGCGGCGCTGGAGCAGGCGGGCGCCAATGCGCTGGCGCAGCATGGCGAGCAGGTGCACGCCTACACGCATTTGTCGCACGTGTATGCGCAGGGGGCCAGCGTCTACACCACGTATGTGTACCGGCTGGCGCCGACCTTTGAAGACAACATGGCGCGCTGGCGTACCTTGAAAGACGCGGCCAGCGCGGCCATCGTCGCCAACGGCGGCACCATCAGCCACCAGCATGGCGTGGGCACGGACCACGCGCCCTGGCTGGCGGCGGAAAAGGGAGAACTGGGCATCGCCGCCATGCGCGCGCTGCTGCGCCAGTTCGACCCGCAAGGCATGATGAACCCCGGCAAACTGCTGCCTGACGCCGGAGGCCCATCGTGAACAGGGGGGATTTGCCTGGGATCCTGGCGCGCGAGTGGGATATCTTGATCGTCGGCGGTGGTATCACGGGCGCCGGCATCCTGCTGGAAGCGGCGCGGCGCGGCTTGAAGGCGTTGCTGGTGGAGCAGCGCGATTTCGCCTGGGGCACTTCGAGCCGCTCCTCGAAGCTGGTGCACGGCGGCTTGCGCTACCTGAAGCAGGGCCAGTTCGCGATGACGCGCGAGTCGGTGCATGAGCGGCAAGCCTTGCTGACGGATGCGGCGGGGCTGGTCGAACCGCAGGGTTTTGCCTTTGGCGACTACACGGGCAGGAAGCCGGGGCGGCGCCAGTTCATGCTGGGCCTGGCCATCTATGACGTGATGGCGGGGCGGCGCGCGCGCCGCTATGTCGATGCGTCCGACTTTGCCATGCTGGCGCCGCACATCCGGCGCGACGGCCTGCAGGGCGGCATGCTGTACCAGGACGCCAAGACGGACGATGCGCGCCTGGTGCTGCGCGTGCTGCAGGAGGCGCGCCGCCATGGCGGCGTGGCCGTCAATTACCTGGGCGTGGCATCGCTGCTGCATGACGACGGCAAGGTCGCCGGCGCCACGTTGAACGATGCGCTCGATGGCACGGTATCCACCGTGCGCGCGCGCCTGGTGATCAGCGCCACGGGCGCCTGGGCCGACGCCTTGCGCGGCCAGGTGGGAGAAAAGCCGAAACTGCGGCCCCTGCGCGGCAGCCATCTGCTGCTGCCCGCCTGGCGTTTGCCGCTGGCGCAAGCCGTCAGCCTGATGCATCCGCACGACGGCCGTCCCGTGTTTGCGTATCCGTGGGAGGGCGTGACCCTGGTGGGCACCACCGATGTCGACCATGGCGCCAGCCTGGACCTGGAGCCGGCCATCACGCGCGGCGAACTCGCATATCTGCTGGCCGCATTGCAGTGGCAGTTCCCGCAGCTGGCGCTGGGCGAAGGCGACGTGCTGGCCACGTTTGCCGGCGTGCGTCCCGTGATCGGCAGCGGCCAGCTTGACCCGTCGAAGGAAGCGCGCGAACATGCGCTATGGCTGGAAAACGGCTTGCTGACGGTAGCGGGCGGCAAGCTGACGACGTTCCGCGTGATCGCCCTCGACGCCTTGCGCCGCGCGGCCCCGCTGCTGCCGGGCTGGCAGGCGGATTTGCGCCCCTTGCCGATTTTTGACGCCACGCCGCCCTTGTCGGGCAAGGCCCTGGCGCTCGACGGCGAGCAGCGCGAGCGCCTGCTGGGCCGTCATGGCGCGGCCGCGCAGGCGCTGTGCGATGCGGCGCAGGATGGCGAACTGGCGCCGATTCCCGGCACGCAGACCCTGTGGGCGCAGCTGCGCTGGGGCGCGCGCATGGAAGACGTGCAGCACCTGGATGACTTGCTGCTGCGGCGCACGCGCCTCGGTTTGCAGCTGGCTGGCGGCGCGCTTGCTATCATGCCGCGCCTGCGTGCCATCTGCCAGCATGAACTGGGCTGGGATGACGCGCGCTGGGAGGAAGAGCGGCAGCGTTACCTTGCCCTGTGGCGCCGCCATTACAGCGTGCCGCAAGGCGCATGAAGCAACGATAAAAACTATAAAAGAGGAGAACATCATCGAGACCACCCTGTTTGGCCAGTCCCTGGCGCTGGGCGACGCCCGCATCACTTACGACAGCCTGTCGCCGCTGGACTTGCGCCAGCCCGTGGATGTCCTCGCCGACGATCTGGGCGAAGACCTGCTGCAAATCACGTGCGCGAATGGCGACATCGTCGATGTGGGCTGGTATCCGGCATGGAGCGAGCAGGGACGCTTGCGCGTGGTGGCCGTGCGGGGACAGGACTGGGAAGCGCCCGTGTTCAGCGCGCAGCCTGACAAGGATCCGCAGGCGCTGCTGCAAGCGTTGCGCGCCGCGCTGGCCAGCGTGGCATAAGCCATGGCTTCCCTGGCGGACGATGGTCCGTATATCCTCTCCATCGATAATGGCACGCAAAGCGTGCGCGCGCTGCTGTTCGACCGGGACGGCAAGCTGGCGGCCAAGGCGCAAGTGTTCCTGGAAGCGTACTATTCCGACCACCCCGGCTGGGCCGAGCATGACGCCGACGGCTACTGGCAAGCCGTGTGCGAAGCATGCCAGCAGCTGTGGCGTGGCACGGACATCAATAGATCCTCGGTGGCCGGCGTGGCCGTGACCACGCAGCGCGGCACGGTCGTCAATGTGGATGAGGAGGGGCAGCCTTTGCGGCCCGCCATCACCTGGCTGGACCAGCGCAGCACGCGCGACATCCCGCAACTGGCGCCATGGTGGCGCGCCGCCTTCCGCGCCACGCGCCTCGATGGCACGATCGCGTACTTCCGCCGCGAGGCCGAGATCAACTGGATCAGCGCGCACCAGCCCGACATCTGGCGCCGCACGCACAAATTCCTGCTGTTGTCGGGTTTCTTGAACCATCGCCTCTGCGGACGCTACGTCGATTCGACCGGCTCGCAAGTGGCGTACATCCCGTTCGACTACAAGCGCCATGCGTGGGCCGGGCGCTTCGACTGGAAGTGGCAGGCGCTGGCGATCAAGCGCTCCATGCTGCCCGAGCTGGTGACGCCGGGCACGCGCATGGGCGCCATCACGGCATCCGCCGCCGCGGCGACGGGCATCCCGGAAGGTACGCCCTTGCTGGCGGCGGCCGCCGACAAGGCGTGCGAAGTGCTGGGCGCCGGCTGCGTCGAACCCCACGTGGCGTGCCTGAGCTACGGCACCACGGCCACGATCAACACGACCAACCGCAAGTACGTGGAAGTGACGCGCTTCATTCCGCCGTATCCGGCCGCCATGCCGGGCGCCTACAGCACGGAAGTGCAGATCTTCCGCGGCTACTGGATGGTCAACTGGTTCAAGGAGCAGTTCGGCGACCGCGAGCGGGCGGCCGCCGCCGAAGACGGCACGGGCCTGTCCGCCGAAGCGCTGTTCGACCGCCTGGTCGACGCCGTGCCGCCCGGATCGATGGGCCTGATGCTGCAGCCATACTGGAGTCCCGGCATCAAGGTGCCGGGCCCGGAAGCGAAGGGCGCCATGATCGGCTTTGGCGACGTGCACACGCGCGCGCACATCTACCGCGCCATCCTCGAAGGCCTCGCGTATGCGCTGCGCGAAGGCAAGGAGCGCATCGAGCAGCGCAGCGGCATCGCCATCACGGAGCTGCGCATCGCGGGCGGCGGTTCGCAAAGCGATGCGGCCATGCAGCTGACGGCCGACATCTTCGGCTTGCCGGCCGCGCGCGCCCACGTGTATGAAAGTTCGGGCCTGGGCGCGGCCATCGCCGCCGCCGTGGGCCTGGGCTGGCATGCGGACTTTCCCGCCGCCGTGCAGGCGATGACGCGCAAGGGCAAGGTATTCCAGCCGCATCCCGAGCACCGCAAGATCTACGAACAGCTGTACCGGCGCGTGTACCGCAAGATGTATGCGCGGCTGCAGCCCCTGTACCGCGAGATCGCCGACATCACAGGCTACCCGGAATAACTACGCATTAAATCGTATTGCGAATCATTCGCATTTTGATATATGATGTGTTCCGCATTTCACTAAGGCAACTTATTCCGGTGACTGCAATGCGCCGCCGGCCATGCGCCGGCGGCGTGTCCGCGCGGGCAGAGTTTCGCCGCAACGCTTCCTTCAACGCCGCCGCTTGATCGTGCACCGCCTTCCTCTGCCCCAGCATTTTTTCATTTCAGAAGCATCAAGCAGTAAGCAAACCCAGGCAAGGATAGCGATGAAGAGCAGCAAAAATGGATTGACCCCGCTGGCCGCCGCGCTGGCGCTGGCATTGGGCGGCGCGCACGGCCATGCGTGGGCGGTGGCAATGGCCGACAAGGCCGACAAGGCTGACGCCATGCAGATGCCCGCCATCAGCGTGTTTGGCGACGCCATCAGCGCCGGCACGGCCGGCCGTTCGTACATCAACAGCGCCGATATCGAACGCCAGCAGGCCGACAATGTCGCGTCCTTGCTCGACACCTTGCCTGGCGTGGACCTGGCCGGCACGGCACGTCCCAGCGGCCAGAGTCTCAATATCTGGGGCTTCAATAAAGTCCAGGACGTGAAAGTAATCCTCGACGGCGTGCCCAAGGGCTTTGAAAAATACCGCCAGGGTTCCATCTTCATCGAGCCGGAATTGATCAAGCAGATCGAAGTGAACAAGGGCGCGCATACGAGCTTGTACGGCAATGGCGGCTTCGGCGGCGTCATCACGGTCGAGACCAAGGATGCGCAAGACTTGCTGGAAGGCGGCGAGAAAGTGGGCGCCATGCTCAAGTACTCGCGTCATTCGAACAATGCGGAAAACGACGCCACCGTGGCCGTCTACGGCCGCACGGAAGATGGCCGCTTCGATGCGATGGCCTTCACCACGCAGCGCAAGTCCGACGATTTGCGCAAACCCGATGGCAAGCCATTCCGCTTTTCCGCCATCGACGCGCCATCGAGCCTGGCCAAGCTGAATATCCGTTTGACGCCGGAACAGCTCTTGACCCTGACGGCGATGAAGAGCGGCAGCACGGGCTGGGGCCCGTTCGCCGCCATGGGCGAGGACGTGCCCACGCCAACCGAGGCGGAGATCCGCAAGTACGGACTGGAAGAAGCGTGGCAGCGCAAGGCCGTATACCGCGACCAGGACGACGATACGTATTCCGTGAAGTGGCAGTACGCGCCGCAGGACAATCCATGGATCAAGCTGACGGCCAGCGCCGGCTATTCGCACACGGACCAGCATGACAAGCGCCTGCCGTCCGCTTCGCTGGGCTCCTACCTGGGATCCCTGGGCAACGAGAGCTGGGCCTCGTACGTGGACCGCATTGCGGAGGTGCGCAACGAAAGCGTGTTTACGACGGGGGCCATTTCGCACGTGCTGCTAACGGGCCTGCAATGGCACAAGAACGTGCGCGACACCCTGATGTACTACCCGTCGTCGACGGCGCTGAAGGATCCCAGCTACAACTACGGCTACTTCCAGCCCTACTACATGCCGGCCGGGCGCCAGGAAACCACGGGCCTGTATCTGCAGGATGCGATGACGTATGGCGACCTGACGGTGACGGCGGCGCTGCGCCACGACCGGGTCGTTTCCGAGGGCGTGCCGAACAAGGCGTCGCGCTACAACAGCCCGCTGGCGGCGGCTGGCCACGACTTCAGCGAAAAGGCGCACGAGGACTGGTCTCCCCGCCTGGGCCTGTTCTGGAAGGCGTCGGGCAGCGTGGCGCTGTTCGGCGACTTGAGCCGCACCTGGCGCGCGCCGACGATCGACGAGATGTATTCGAACGAATACTATGTGTCGTCCAGGCTCGGTTCATCGACACCGGGCACCAGCCGCGACCTGGCCGTCGAGCGGGTGACGGCCGTGCGCACGGGCGTCATGCTGCACCGGCAGAACGTATTCATGGAGCGCGACGACGTGCAGCTGCGCCTGACGGCGTACCGCAACAAGGTCAGCGACAATATCGGCCCGCGCCTGGGCATCCTGATCGAAGGCTATGCGCCGGGATCGGGCAAGGTGCCGCCAGCCCTGTCGTCCTACCGCAATCTGGCCGGTTTCCGCACGCAGGGCGTGGAAGTCGAGTCCTACTACAACTCGCCGCGCCTGTTTGCCAGCGCTTCGTTGTCGAAGCAGCGCGGCACGCGCACCGGTTCCCAGCGCGACCCGTGGGGCCAGGACGAACCCGTGTCGACCATCGCGCCGGATAAATTGATGGCGGGCCTGGGTTGGCGCATGCCCGACCTCGGGGCCAGCATCGGCTGGCAGGGCCGCTTCGTGGCGAAGCAGGAGCGCGTCCTGCCGGTGGGGAATGTCTACCGCCTGCCGCCATCGAAAGGCTATGCGCTGCACACCCTGTTCGCTTCGTGGCATGGCAGGCAGGGAGTGTGGCGCGGCACGGAAGTACGCTTGACGGTCGATAATGTCTTCAACCGCAACTACATGCCGTACCTGAGTGAAGCCGTGACGGGCGTGGGGCGCAATGCGAAACTGAGTGTGTCGAGAAAGTTCTAACGTAAAACGAGCGCCTTGACCGTTTCCCAGGCCGTGCTGCCCGACTGCGTGGCGCGAACCTGATTGCGCCCCTCTTCCTTGGCCACGTACAGGGCGCGGTCGGCGGCGACGAACAGCACCTTGCGGTCGTCCAGCTGGTGCGGGTGGATGGTCGCCACGCCGATGCTGACGGTGATCCATGGCGAGGTGCCAGATCGGGGGTGCGGCAATTGCAGTGCCTCGATGTGCGCGCGGATGGCTTCGGCCAGGTGCAGGGCGCTGTCGGCATCCGTGTCGGCGAACAACAGGACGAATTCCTCGCCGCCGTAGCGGGCCGCCAGGTCGCCCGGGCGGGCGGCGTGCGAGGCGATGGCTTGCGCCACCTGCTGCAGGCAGCTGTCGCCGGCCGGGTGGCCCAGGCTGTCGTTGTACAGCTTGAAGTGGTCGACGTCGAGCACCACCAGCGACAGGGCGCCGCCGCCGCGCACGGCGCGCTGCCATTCCTTTTCCAGGAAGCTGTCGAAATGCCGGCGGTTGGCGATTTTTGTCAGCGGATCGAGGTAGGCGGCGCGCTGCAAGGCATCTTCCGACTGCTTGTGGTGCGTGATGTCGTGCAGCAGGCCGATATACAGGGGCTGGCGCAGATACATGGGCGTCAGGGTCAGGTCCATGCACAGTGTCTCGCCGTTACGGTGGCGGATCGCCACTTCGCGCGTGCCGTGGTTGTGCGCCTTCTCGGGATTGGCCGCGTACATGGCGAAGTAATCGAGGTATTCCTGCGTCACCAGGGGGCTGAGCAGTTCGCCGATGGAGCGTCCGGCCAGTTCGTTTTCGCGGTAGCCCAGGTACTGGTCGCAAGCCGGGTTGGTGTACTGGATGCGGCCATCGGCTTCGATGATCAGCAAGCCCTCGGCCATGTTGTTGACGATGGTGCGCAGGCGCTCGGCCTGTTCCTGCTGGTTTTCATTGTTGCTGCGGATCTGCAGCTGGGCGCGCACGCGCGCGCACACTTCGGCCATGCGCAGCGGCTTGCTGATGTAGTCGACGGCGCCGCAGTCGAAGCCGGCCACCACGTCTTCCGTTTCCGTCTTGGCGCTCATGAAGATGACGGGAATGCGCTGCGTCAGCGGATGCTGCTTCAGGCGGCGGCACGTTTCGATGCCGTCCATCTCCGGCATCAGCACGTCGAGCAGGATCAGGTCCGGGTGGGCGCGCTGGGCGATTGCCAGCGCCCGCTCGCCGGACGTGGCGACATAGGTTTGATAACCCTGTTCGCTCATCAGCTTGCGCAGCAGCTCAAGGTTGGCCGGCGCATCATCGACAATCAAAATGGCGGCGTTGCGCCTCTGGGAATGCTCCACACTGCCTGGACTCATTGCTTCCGGCCTTCTCGATGTACTTTGCGATGCCAGCGTTTGCTGCACTTTAAGTGATGCTGACTGGGTTCAAATCGGATACAGCGGTCAAATCATACCGCTTTGCTAATTTTTTGGGTGGAAAAATCGATGGTGCACGAGGCGGTAAAATATTATTATTTTAATATTTTTATGAATAAATACACGCAGTTGCCATCGTGAAGGCGGTTTTTAGCGGAAAAGATGCGTGCCCCCTGGCGCCGGGGGCAGCAGTGACACGCCCCGCGGCAGCGGGGCGTGAAGAGGCGAGTTACATTTTTGCGGCGATCAGTTTTCCCAGGATGGCGATGCCTTCGCGGATGCGTTCCGGCGGCACCGTCACGAATGACAGGCGCAAGGTGTGCGTTTCCGGCGTGTTCGCGTAGAACGGCGCGCCCGGCACGAAGGCGACCTTGTTGGCGATGGCTTCATCGAGCAATGTCATCGCGTCGATGTGCTTCGGCAGGGTGACCCAGATGAACATGCCGCCTTCCGGTCTGGTCCACGTAACGCCGGCCGGGAAGTGCTCTTCCAGCGCCGACAGCATGGCCTGGCACTGGTTGCCGTACAGGCTGCGGATGCTGGGGATATGGCGGTCCAGGAAGCCATCCTTGATCACTTCATGCACGACCATCTGCGTCAGCTGCGACGTGTGCAGGTCGGCCGCCTGCTTGGCCAGTTCCAGGCGGCGCACCAGCGGCATCGGCGCCACCACGTAGCCGAGGCGGATGCCCGGCGTGAGCACTTTCGAGAATGAGCCCATGTAGATCACGCCGTCCGGATTCATGTTGATCATCTTCGGATACGGCTCGCCGCTGTAGCTCAGGGCGCCGTACGGATCATCCTCGATCAGCGGCAGGCCGTGGCGGGCGCAGGTTTCCACCAGCTCCACGCGGCGCGCCACGGACAGGCTGCGTCCCGTCGGGTTCTGGAAGTTCGGCAGTGCGTACAGCAGGCGCGCGCCATCGGCGACGGGGTTGACCGACGACGGCACCAGGCCTTCGTCATCGGTGTCGACGGAAACGAATTCGGGACGGTAGACGGAAAACGCCTGCAGGGCGCCCAGGTAGCTGGGGGTTTCCACCAGAACCTTGCTGCCTTCGTCGATCAGGACCTTGCCCAGCAAGTCCAGCGCCTGCTGCGAGCCGGACGTCATCAGCACCTGTTCCGGCATGATGGTGCTGCCGTTGCTGGAGAGCGAGTCGGCGATCCACTGGCGCAGCGGCAGGTAGCCGTCGGTCGGGCCGTATTGCAGGGCCACTTTGCCATTGTTCGACAGGACCTTGTCGAAGGCGGTCTTCATTTCTTCCACGGGGAAGGTGGCGGGCGAGGGCAGGCCGCCGGCAAACGAGATGATCTCGGGACGCTGCGTGATCTTCAGGATTTCGCGGATGAACGAGCTTTGCAGCTGTTCCGCGCGTTCGGCAAAGCGCCATTGGATCGGATTCGGATTTTCAATTTTCATACGAGTCTCACAGAAGATGCCGAGCTGCGCCGGCTGGATTTGTTGGCCCGCTTGTGGCGGTGCGTGCGCAAGCGGCGCCGGATAGGCGTCGCCATGGTGCTGCGGTATTGTACGGCTTGCACGCTGCTCTGCCCATCCGCACGCGCAACGGCGTTGCAAATGGGCGTCAAGGCACTTTACTTCAGCTTGCGTCCTATGCCTACGACGGCGATCACGGCGCCGGCAAACAGCAGGCTTTCACCCGTCAACGGCTCGTTCAGCAGCACGGCCGCGCCCACCAGGGTGAGGAAAGGCTGCAGCAGCTGCGTTTGTCCCACGCGCGCCACGCCGCCCAGCGCCATGCCCCGGTACCAGAAAAAGAAGCCGATAAACATGGAAAACACGGAAATGTAGGCAAAGCCCAGCCAGGCCGCGCCGCTGGCCTGCGCCATCAGCGCGCGCTGCGGCCAGGCATTCCACAGTACCACGGGCAAGACAAAAGGCACGGCCAGCAGCAGGGCCCAGGAAATCACATGCTGGCCCGGCATCGCTTGCGCCAGGCGCCCCCCTTCGGCATAGCCGAGTGCAGCCAGCAGGACCGCGGCAAAGATCAGCCAGTCGGCCAGGTGGAAGCTGCCGCCGCCCTGGCGCAGCGCGAAGGCCACCACCAGCGCCGTGCCGAGCAGGGCCATCAGCCAGAAACCCGGCGATGGGCGTTCCTTGCCGCGCAGCACGGCAAACACGGCGGTGGCCAGCGGCAGGATGCCCACCAGCACGGCGCCATGCGAGGCGGGCAGGCTGCGCATGGCGATCGAGGTCAGCCAGGGAAAACCCAGCACGCAGCCCAGCGACACGAGCGCCAGCGGCAGCCACTGTTCGCGGCGCGGCATAGGCGCGCGCTGCTGCCATAGCCACAGGCCGGCCAGGACGGCGGCCACCAGGGCGCGGCCCAGGGCGACAAAAGTGGGGTCGAGTTCGGCCACGGCCAGCCGCGTAAAGGGCAGGGTCAGGCTGAAGAGGGCGACGGCGATCAAGCCCAGCAACAGGCCTGTGCGGTCGGCGCCGAGGCGCGGGAGGGAACTGGGGGAGGTGGTGGCGTGCGATGGCATGGCTGTCCTGGTGCGGGTGGCGTGGAATAAAGACGGGCAGATGCGGATGAATGCGCCCGGTACTGCTATCCTAGGGCTCAATAGCAATACAGTACAAATACACTTTCACGCATAATTCCACATACTGTCATGGTCATATGAGCAATACACTTCCCTTGTTGTCACGCGCCTCGGGCGAAACCCTGATCGACCAGATCACGCGCTCGCTGGCGGCGCGCATCGACGACAAGCTGCTGCGCGGCGGCGCGCGCATGCCCTCGATCCGCCAGTGCGCCGCCAGCCTGGACGTGTCGTGCGCCACGGTGGTGGCCAGCTACGACAAGCTGGTGGCGCGCGGTTACCTGGAATCGCGGCGCGGCGCCGGCTTTTTCGTGCGCGAGCGCTCGCCCCTGAATACGCCGGCGCCGCCCGCTGGCGCACAGGAAGCGGTGGCGCAGCCGATGGACGTGGTGTGGCTGATCCGTAACATGTTCCGCCAGACGCCGGCCATCCCCGCGCCCGGCACCGGCATGCTGCCTGCCGAGTGGCTCGATGGCGACCTGGTGGCGCGCGCCTTGCGCGACGTCAGCCGCCAGCCTGGCAGTTTGCTGCTGGGCTACGGCACGCCGCAGGGTTTCCTGCCCCTGCGCCAGCAGTTGCAACTGAAGCTGGCAGGACTGGAAATCGCCTGTCCGCCCGAGCAGATCGTCACCACGGTGGGCGTGATGCAGGCGCTGGACCTGGTGGCGCGCGAGTTCGCCCGCCCCGGCGACACCATTTTCGTCGACGATCCCGCGTACTGGCTGATGTTCGGCGCCTTTGCCGCCATGGGCATGAACGTCATCGGCATCCCGCGCCTGGGTGACGGCCCCGATATCGCCGTGCTGGCCGAGCTGGCGGCGCTGCACCGTCCCAAGCTGTACGTGATCAACTCGGTGCTGCACAACCCCAGTTCGACCTCGCTGTCGGCGGCCAAGGCGTTCCAGGTGCTGCGCCTGGCCGAACAGCACGATTTCCTCATCGTCGAGGATGACATCTATTGCGACATGCACCCGGGCGCAGCCGGTCTGGTGCAGCCGGCCACGCGCCTGGCCGCGCTGGACCAGCTGCGCCGCGTGATTTACCTGGGCGGCTTTTCCAAGAGCCTGGCGGCGAACCTGCGCGTGGGCTTCATCGCCACGTCGCCGGAGCGGGCGCAGCGCCTGGCCGACCGCAAGATGCTGGCCACCTTGACCACCAGCGATATCGGCGAACGCGTCGTGTATAAGATCCTCTCGCAGGGGCTGTACCGCAAGCATGCGGAGCGCCTGCGCGCGCGGCTCGACAAGGTGCGCGAGGGTACGTACCGCAAGGTCGAACAGGCGGGCTTGCGTTTCGATCCCGCACCGGCCGGCATGTTCGTGTGGGCCGATGCGGGCTGCGACACGAATGTCCTGGCCGAGAAGGCGCTGGCCGAGGGGCTGGTGCTGGCGCCGGGCAGCCTGTTTTCACCACGCCAGCTGCCGTCGACCCGCATGCGCCTGAACCTGGCCACGGTGCAGGACGAGCGCATCTGGGCGTTTTTCGCCCGCGCACTGGGCTAAAACAGCACATTTACCGGGGGCTCTTGAAATCGCTTGTACCATCCCCAACTCCGTAGAATCCGTCCCATCCACAAGACTATGAGGTAAAAATGGCTGTCTCCGAAAAGCAAACCCTGGGTTTTCAGACCGAAGTGAAGCAAATGCTGCACCTGATGATCCATTCCCTGTACTCGAACAAGGAAATCTTCCTGCGCGAATTGATCTCGAACGCGTCCGACGCGGCCGACAAATTGCGCTTTGAAGCGATCGATAACGATGCCCTGTACGGCAACGATCACGAATTGAAGATCAAGGTCAGCTTCGACAAGGATGCGCGCACCATCACCATTTCCGACAATGGCATCGGCATGACCCGTGACGAGGCGATCTCGCACCTGGGCACCATCGCCAAGTCGGGCACCAAGGAATTCTTCGGCAAGCTGTCGGGCGACCAGCAGCAGGACGCGGCCTTGATCGGCCAGTTCGGCGTGGGCTTCTATTCGGGCTTCATCGTCGCCGACAAGATCACCGTCGAAACGCGCCGCGCCGGCGTGGACGCTTCCGAAGGCGTGCGCTGGGAGTCAAGCGGCGAAGGCGATTACAGCATCGAATCGATCGACAAGCCGTCGCGCGGCACGGACATCATCCTGCACCTGCGCGAAGGCGAGGACGAATTGCTGTCGAGCTGGAAGATCAAGTCCATCATCCGCAAATACTCGGACCATATCTCGCTGCCGATCGTGATGCAGAAGGAAGAGTGGGACGACGAGAAAAAAGAAACCGTCCTGAAGGACGAATTCGAAACCGTCAACCAGGCCAGCGCCCTGTGGGCCCGCAACAAGGCCGACATCACGCCGGAACAGTACGACGAATTCTACAAGCACGTGTCGCACGACTTCCAGTCGCCGCTGACGCACACGCACAACCGCGTGGAAGGCCGCAGCGAATACACGCAGCTGCTGTACATTCCGGCCAAGGCGCCGTTCGACATGTGGGACCGCAACAAGCGCGGCGGTATCAAGCTGTACGTCAAGCGCGTCTTCATCATGGACGATGCCGAGCAGCTGATGCCGACCTACCTGCGCTTCGTGCGCGGGGTGATCGACTCGGCCGACCTGCCGCTGAACGTGTCGCGTGAAATCCTGCAGGAGTCGCGCGACGTCAAGGTGATCCGCGAAGGTTCGACCAAGCGCGTGCTGGGCATGCTGGAAGAACTGGCGAACGCCGACGAGCAGGACAAGAAGGACAAGTACGCCGTATTCTGGAAGGAATTCGGCCAGGTGCTGAAGGAAGGCATCGGCGAAGACGCGGCCAACAAGGAACGCCTGGCCAAGCTGCTGCGCTTTGCGTCGACGGCCAACGACAGCGACGAGCAAATCACCTCGTTCGCCGACTACGTGGCGCGCATGAAGGAAGGCCAGGACAAGATTTACTACGTCACGGCCGACAACTACGCCGCCGCCAAGAACAGCCCGCACCTGGAAATCTTCCGCAAGAAGGGCGTCGAAGTGCTGCTGCTGACGGACCGCGTCGATGAATGGATGCTGTCGTTTATCCAGGACTTCGAAGGCAAGGAACTGGTCTCCGTCGCAAAAGGCGGCCTGGACCTGGGCGCGCTGGAAGACGAAGCGGAAAAGAAAGAGCACGAAGAAACGGAAACCTCGTACGCCGACCTGGTGGGCAAGATGAAGACCGTGCTGGCCGACAAGGCCAAGGACGTGCGCGTGACGTTCCGCCTGACCGATTCGCCAGCCTGCCTGGTGGCCGATGAAAACGAATTGTCGGGCAACCTGCTGCGCATGCTCAAAGCTGCGGGCCAGAGCGCGCCGGAGTCGAAGCCGATTTTGGAAATCAACCCGAACCACCCGCTAGTGACGCGCCTGAAATACGAAGATGCCGAAGGCGGCAAGTTCGGCGACTGGGCCAACATCCTGTTCGACCAGGCCATGCTGGCCGAAGGCGGTTCGCTGGCCGACCCGGCCAGTTTCGTGAAACGCCTCAACGAATTGCTGCTCAATTCGGCGAAGTAAACGCCTGGTTGTCGACGTAAGCAAGCCGGCCCTTTCTGCGTGAAAGGGCCGGCTTTTTTTATGCGTGATGTTCAGCGTCGCATGAGCGCGCTTCAAGCCCTGATGGCAGGTACTTGAGGCATAATTGCTTCTTGTTGAATTTAATCCGTCAATGGCCGGCATGGCCGTTGGCGCAGGAGCCTGTCATGTCAGTGAGTACCCGGGATGCCCTTTTGAAAAGTGCAGAGATCCACCTGCGTTCGAAAGGCTACGCCGCTTTCAGTTATGCCGATCTGTCGGAGGAGATCGGCATACGTAAGGCCAGTATTCACCATCATTTCCCCACCAAGGAAAACCTTGGCGTGGCCTTGATCACACAATATATCGAGGTGTTTACCGAGAAGCTGCACGCGATCGACGCGGCGCATGCCGATCCGGTCGAACGCCTGCGCGAGTTCGCCGGGCTGTTTCTGGCCAGCGCCAATGATCATTTGCTGCCGCTGTGCGGGGCGCTCGCGGCCGAAATGGCGGCGCTGCCCGAATCGTTGCAGGTCCTGGGCCGGCGCCTGATGGCGCAGCAGCTGGATTGGATGGAGAAAAATCTCGTGCAGGCGGCGCAGCTGCATGGCTGGACCTTGCAGAAACCTCCGAGGGATTACGCTTTTATGCTGCTCAGCGCCCTCGAAGGCGCCAGCTTTATCGGCTGGGCCCTGGGGCCATCGACCGATCCGCTGGCAGCTTTTCACTACATGCTCGACAATCTGGCGTGAGAATCCTGCGCCTAAATGGTGCAGCCGGCCACGCCACAGGCCTGGCCGGCAAATGCCGCCAGGTTCACCTGGGACCGGGCATGCATTTTTTCCAGCGCCTGCTGGAACACCTCTTGCGGCTGGGCGCCAGAAATAGGCGTGCCATTGCCAAAGACGAACAGCGGTACGCCGGAAGCCATGCGCGAGGCGCCGCGTTCATCGTCCTGCACCTGCTGGCGCAATTGCGGTGTCGACCATGCGCGCTTCACCATTTCGGCAGGCACTCCCGCTTGCGCCGCGAGTAGCGCAAGGGAGTCGCGGTCGAATAGCGACTTGCCATGCGAAATACTCTGCTCATAAAGCACTTCGACCAGGCGTTGTCGCAAGGCCTCGTCGTCGACTGCCTTGACGAGCATGTGCGCGTCTATGGTGTCGCCAAACAGCATGGTGTCGAAGCGGTAGTCCAGGCCTTCCGCCGCCCCATGCGATTGAACCGAATACATCATTCCTTCGGCGGCCATCGGATCGCGGAACTTTTTCAGCAAGGCTGCCTTGATCGGTTCGGCTTGATAGTCCGGCGCAATGCGGTAAGCGCGCAAGTTGACCTGCACTGCGTCTTTGTGTTCGAAAGCGGCAAGGGCCTTGTCGAAGCGGCGCTTGGCAATCCAGCACCAAGGGCAGACAAAATCGGACCAGATATCGACGACGAGCGTCGTTGTGTTGCTGTTCATGGTTTTTCCTTGAATGGCCGGCTTGGCACGCGTACATGCCAAGCCGGATGACGCGGCTGTATCAAGCCTTGTCGAAAGCGTCCAGCACGTGGGTGCTGTACACAACAGCGGCGCCTGCATTGAGGTTGATCGCCACCCCGAGCGCTTCGGCAATTTCTTCCACGGTCACGCCGAGTTTCTTGGCGGCGGCAGCGTGGAAAGCGATACAGCCATCGCAGCGCGTGGTGACGGCCACTGCCAGCGAGATCAGTTCCCGCGTCTTCGCATCGAGATGGTTGGTCTTGTCGCCAGCGCCGCCCAGTGCGGCGATGCCTTTCATGGTGTCGGGCGTCAGTGCATTGAGTTGCATCGCACGTGTGTTGATGTCCTGCCGAGCTTGTTTCCAGTCTTCCATAATTTCCTCGCTATGTATGCGCTTGCGCGCGGGTTGGTGGTCCGGCAACTCCCGGATGGGAATCAGGCCTCGATAATTTCCAGCTTGGGCAGCATGCGGATGGCCTTCGAGAAATTGGCCAGGTTGACCGAGGTCTTGGTCACGGCTTGGTGCAGCGCCTCGACGCGCTCGCGCGAGGCATCCGTGCGCAGCCGCACCACGTAGCTGACTTCGTCGTAGCCGGGATTGACGCTGTCGTCCAGGCCGAGGAAGCCGCGCAGATCCAGCTTGCCGTCCGTTTCGATCTCCAGGCTGTGCACGGTGATGCCCATGGAAGCCGCATTGGCGGCGTAACCCACTGAAAGGCAGGCGTTGAGGGCGGCCATCAGCAGCTCTTGCGGATTCGGCGCCGTGTTTTGGCCCAGTAATTCATGCGGTTCGTCGGAGGCGATCTCGAAATGGCGCGCATGCTTTTCACCGCCCAGGACATAGTGGCTGACGGTGGCCACGCTGCGCGTCTGATGTTGCCATTTGGTCTTGACGTTGAAGCGCGCTTCGCCCTTGTCTGGATGGTCTGCCACGCCTTGCGCAAATTGTTGCAATGCTTCCACGTTAATGCCATTGAGCATGTTGGCACTGGCAGCTGCACGGTAGGCGGGGTAGTCGGTGTAGCCCTGGGACAGGGCGCCGCTGACGCCGTAGTAGGTCGCGCGGTCGCTGTCGGCCAGCGGCCAGTTGTTTTGCATGCGCTCCACCAGATCCGGGTTGGCGATGAACGGCATGCCGAAGGCGATGAGGTCGAGGTCGCCTTTTTCCAGCTCGCTGCGCGCCACTTCCTGGGTGAAGCCGCCCGCGCCGATCAAGGTGCCGTGGTAGTCCTGGCGGAATTGCGCGCCAAAGCCGGGTGGCACTTCCGCCGCCGTGATGGTCGGCTGGTAGTTCAGGTGTACATAGGCCAGCTTCCTGGTATCGAGTGACTGTGCCACGCTGCGCCACACCTGCGCTTCATCGGCATAGGCGCGCATGTCATACAGGCGGCCGAACGGCGAGACGCGCACGCCGACTTTGGCGCTGCCGATGGCGGCCGACATGGCGTCTATCGTTTCAAGCAAAAAGCGCTGGCGGTTGGCTATGCTGCCGCCGTACTGGTCGGTGCGCGTATTGACGGCGCTGCTGAGGAACTGGTCGAACAGGAAACCGTTGGCCGCCATGATTTCGACGCCGTCGAAGCCTGCGGCCATGGCCACCTGCGCGGCATGTACGAAGTCGGCGGTCACGCGTGCAATGTCGTCAACCGTCAGCGCACGCGGCACGCTGGGCAGCACCGGTCCGGCCTGGCCCGGTTCGATCCAGGCATAGACGGTGGTGTTTTCCGCCGCCACGGTACTGGGGCCGACGGGCGCCACGTTGCCAGGCTGGATCGACACATGCGACATGCGGCCCACGTGCCACAGCTGGGCGAAGATCTTGCCGCCCTTGGCATGCACGGCATCGGTGACCTGGCGCCAGCCCTGTCCTTGCGCCGTGCTGTAAATGCCCGGCGTGTACAGGTAGCCGCGGCCCTCATCGGAGACCGGCAAGCCTTCGGTGACGATCAGGCCGGCCGAGGCGCGTTGTGCGTAATACAGTATGGTGAGCACATCGGGATTGTTTTCGAGGGTGCGCGTACGCGTCATCGGCGCCATGACGACGCGGTTGGCCAGGGAAATGCCGGACAGGTCATAGGGGGTAAACAGTTGATGCATGTGATGCCTCGCAAAGGGTCGAATGCGCCGTGGCGCGGAAGGATTGCCGGGTGAAATACCGGGTTTGAAATTAGTCTACCATCTAGTAGGTAGGCAAGTCAACCGATGGCATCTCCAACAAAATCGCTATGATGCGGCTTTGCACCAGACGATACGGATGATGACCATGAAAATTCGCCTGATGGCCGGCCTGGGCGCGCATACGCTGGGCTGCCTGCTGTTTATCGCATTGAGCTGGCTGGGGTTTTATTTGTACACGCAGCTGTTTGGCAGCCTGGGCTCGCGCGGCGTGGCCGGCGGTCTGGCCCTGCTGCTGGTGTTTTACGTGTATGCGGGCACGAATCTGTTGCTGGTGCTGCTGCCGCCCGGCTGGTGGAAGCCTGCGCTGTGCGGTCTGCTGGGTGCGGCCGTGCTCGCGTACCTGCTGCCCCACCATCCGCTGCGAGCCATCTACTTCAGCGTGTTGTCGGGCGGCGTGAGCTGGCTGGCCGTGCTGGCCAGCGCGCGTTTAAGCGGATACCTGCGCGGCTGACAGGCCCGCGAGAAAGGCGGTGACGGCGACGGCCGCCGCTTCCGGCGCCGCCTGCAGCAGCATGTGCGGCGCGGCGATGTCGGCCAGTTGCGCGTCGGGTGCCAGGCGCAGTATCTGCACGGCGTTCGCGGGCGGCACCAGGCGGTCGTGGCGGGCGCGCAGATACAGCACCGGCAGGCTGCCGCGCGCGAAGCTGCGCGAGGCATCGGTTTCCAGCACGGCGCGCAGGCGCTGGCGCAGCACGCTGGGCGGCACTTGCGCCAGCGCCGCTGCCAGTTCATCCTGCAACTGCAACTGCAACTGCGGCGTGGAGCAGGGCGCCAGCAGCGCCTGGCGCAGGGCGAAGCCGGGCATGGCGCCAAAGGGCACTAGGCCGAGCAGGTGGCGCAGCGGCGCCAGCATCGGGCGCGGATTGCGCACAAACGAACAGCACAGGACCAGGGCGCGCATGCCGGGCGGCGGCTCGGCGCGCAGGGCGGCGCCCAGCGGGCCCGAAAACGATTCGGCCAGCACGACGAAGGGGCGGTCCCGCGGCAAGCGCTCGCGCACGAATGCTTCCAGCGCCGCGTAATCGAGTGGCGCGGCCGGATAGGCGATGGCTTGGGTGTCGATGGCGGCCTGTGCGCGCAAGGCGGCGTCAAAACGGTGGAATAGCCGTGCCGTGCCATCCATGCCGGGCAGGAGGACAAGCAGGGGCGAGGCGTGGGTTGGTATCGTCATTGCGGCCATCATAACAGCCGCGCCGGCACACGCGCCGTCCGCCAGCCGCACCGCATGGGGACTGGCGCCATGCTAGAATCGCCGGCGCGCCATGCGTGGCCGGAATCGCGGTCAAATCACCGACAGACAGAATCATGCATATCATTTTATCGAATTACCGCACCCTGTGCGGCGCCTTGCTGGCAGCGGCATGCGTCCTTTCCCAGCCTGCCCGCGCCACGGCGGCACCCTCGGCGCCGGCCGGAAAAAGCCTGTCTTCCCTGTTGACAGGCGGCCCCTTGCCGCGCCTGAGCGAAGACCCGCAAGTGCGCGCGGCCCTGTTCGATTTCTTCGGTTACGCGCGCGGCAGCTACACGGAAGACGATGAACTGCTGCTGGCGCAGGCGCTTGAAGCGATCAGCGAAAAGCGCGACGCCACGCGCAGCGTGCTGGCTGATGGCCGCCAGTTGCTGGCCTCGATGAATGACCGCAAGCAGGGCCGCGAACGCGGCGCCATGCTGCTCGACAAGCGCGGCGGGATCATTGCCTTTGGCCTGGTCAACGGGCATTGCCGCCTGGAGGGGCAGCCGCTGGCGAAAGTCTGCAATCCCGATCCGAATGCGGTGCTGACGGTGTTCCACCGCAAGGGTATGCTGGTCGGGGATGCGGCGCCCTTGCTGGCCTGGGCCCGGCAATTGCCGCCCATGCTGGCGCTGATCGCGGGCGACAAGGAAGCGGGCGCCGACGGGCAGAAGATCGCCAGCGTCGAATATGTGCTGGCGCAGCCGGCCCTGCCGGGCTGGAACCGCGCCCAGCTGCCGCCCGCGTATCCGCCGGCGCTGCTGCCGCTGCTGCTCGATAAATCCACGGTGCTGACGTCGGCCGGCGCCGGCGTGTTTGCCTATCCGCTCACGCTGAAGGGCAAGAAACAGAACAATGTGCTGGACCATGCCGAAGGGCGCCCGCCGCGCGACCTGGAAGTGGCGCTGCGCAGCTATGCCAGCTTCGACACGGTGGTCGAGCGCTACCGCCAGCTGGCCAAGGGCGCCAGGCTGCAGCGCAATGAGCGCACGGCCTACCTCGATGGCGACATGGGGCAGGGCAGCTACCGCGTCTACATCCGCAACACGGGCGCCGATGGCGTGATGATCGACGTGGCGCTGTGGCAGCGCAAGCTGGTAGCCAGCCGCCAGGTCCGCTAGGTCAATACTGCGCGCGCGCTGTCGTAGCCCAGTTGCGCCAGCTGCGCGGCGATGGCGTCGTCGCGTGTTTTTTTGCCCGTGCGCAGGCGCACGTGCGTGAGGGACGCGGGCAAGCCGTGCGCCAGCAGTGCGTCGACGTCGAGCATGGTTTCGGATGCCGACAGCTGGCGCAGTGCGGGCAGGGCGGCGAGGCCGGGCAGGCTGTCGAGTGTCTTGCAGGTGTGCAGGTCCAGGCGTTCGAGCACGGGATTGGCCCCCAGCGTGATCTGCCGCAGCTTGATCTGGTCTTCCACCCATAGCGCCTGCAGCAGCGGGAAGCGGCCGATGTCGCCCAGCGTTTCCAGGCCGCGCACGCGTATCACTTCCAGTTTCTTCAACAGCGGCGCCTCGATGTGGGCGAGCGATTCGCGGCCGCCCAGCTGCAACAGCAGCCTGTCCAGGCGGTCCATCGCCGAGATGAAATCCAGCGGCACCTTGTTCTTGATGCGGTACAGCGACAGCTCGTGCAGCGCCGGCAGGCCGGCCAGGGTGTCGATATGCTTGCTGTGGCCCTCGAGGACCAGGCTGGCCAGCTGCGCGTAGTGGCGCAGGGGTGCCAGGTCGATATTGTTCTTGGCCGATTCGCCCAGGTTCAGGTATTCGAGGCCGCGCAAATTATCCAGCTGCAGGATGTCGCCCTCCGCCAGCTGGTAGATGCCCAGGCTCAGGCGCTTCAGATGGCGCAGCTCCCCCAGCACTTCCAGATGGATGGCTTGCCAGTGGCAATCGATGGACAGGCTGGCCACATGCGGCAGCGCGCGCAGGATGCGGGCATCGAACACCCTCGGGTCATAGCCGTAGATGCGGATGGTCAGCGCCGTGCCGCAGGTGACGGCCAGGGCGTCGAGGTCGGCCAGCAGCGGCCCCGGCTCGGCCAGGGTATCGAACTGCACCAGCACCTGCTGACCGCTGGCGATGGCGGCGCGGATCGCCGCGGCGTCGATGCGCTCAGGATTCTGGATGCACTGCGGCTGTCTTGTTTGCGTCATTGTCATAGTCCTATCGGGTAGTCCACCTTCCTGGGGGGCGGGCAGCCTTCCGGCCCGGGGAACGTCTGCTTGCCCGTGTCGTCGTAGCGCTTGCCGCACTCCACGAGCACGCGCTTGCGGAAGGTGTAGATGCTGGCCACCTTGCCGTTCGGGTGGTAGCAGATATTGTCGCCGTCGCGGTCGGCCGAAGCGTAGCTGATCATGGTCTGGCCATTCACCGTGCGCGTGCTGTGGCCGCTGCGCGGCTCCGTGCATTTGAGCTGGCCGCTTTCGTAATAGGCGTTGACGACGGAGGTGTCGGCGGCGCGGTCGACCAGCAGTTCATCCTTGCGCTTGCCGTTCGGGTAGTTCGAATAGCCTTCCTGGCGCTGGCCGTACTGGAATGCATAGTAATACTGCGGCTTGCCGTCCGGGTAGTACATGTGGTGGTACTCGCATACGTCGTCGCGCGTGCTGCCGTACTCCTTGAAGGTGCAGCGGTGGATGTCGTTGAGCAGCTGGCCGTCCTCATAGTACTCGCGCAGGTGCGTGAGCAGGCGGCCCTGGTCGATGACAGCCAGGCGTTCCGGCTTGCCGTTCGGGTAGTAGCGCGCGTCCAGGCCCTGCTTCTTGCCGTTGTCCCATAGGGTATCGAGGCGCAGGATCTTGCCGCTGTCGTCGAACGCCTGTTCGCGCCCATCGAGCTGGCCGTTGCGGTAGGTAGCCGTGTAGACCACGTATTCCTTGCCGGCCGGGCCCAGATAGCGGGTGCGGCTGCCATCGAGCACGCCCGCCTGGTAATGGTCGCGCACGCGCAGCGCGCCTTGCGCATCCTTGTCGAGGGCCTCGCCCTGTTTTTTGCCTTGCACGAAAGTGACGCTTTGCGTGACCTTGTCCTTGAGCTTGAGCTTCCACGGCCCGTCGCGCAA
Organism: Janthinobacterium sp. PLB04; assembly: GCF_021165895.1. Classification (NCBI taxonomy): domain Bacteria; kingdom Pseudomonadati; phylum Pseudomonadota; class Betaproteobacteria; order Burkholderiales; family Oxalobacteraceae; genus Janthinobacterium; species Janthinobacterium sp. PLB04. Next base: position 2,422,527 of record NZ_CP088968.1, read on the forward strand.
GCCGTCGATAAAGCTGCCGTCGCCGTCTTCCGTGATCCACGCGCCATGGCGCGTGCCGTTCACGTAGTTGCCGCGCGTTTGCAGCTTGCCGCCCATGCTGCGTTCGTGCGGGCCGTTCAGCTGGCCGCCCGCGTAGGTGTCGAAGCCCGTCACTTCCTCTGCATCGGCATAGTTGACGACGGTCCAGCGGCCTTCGCGCTTGCCGGCCCGGTACATGCCACTCTCGCTCTGCCTGGGATAATTGAAGTACCACATGCCTTCCTGCAGGCCGTTGACGTAATGGCCCTTTTCGCTGCCTTCGTGCATGCCTTCGCGTACCCACAGTCCCTGGCGCTTGCCTTTCACGTACTCGCCCCGCTCGACCACCGAGCCGTCGTCCCAGGCCAGGCTGTAGATGACGGACGGGCCATCTGCGCTGCCCGTGAACTGCTTTGGCGCCGTTTCCCACGTCACTTGCCACAGGCGGTAGTTGGGCAGGATGCCCGCGCCCGCATCGCTGTACAGGGTGTAGCTGGCGGTGAGAAAACGCTCGCCTTTCTTCTGGAAGGTTTTCTTGTAGGTGATGGCGTCCTTGCCGCCGGCCGCCACGGGCTTGCCGTCATCGCTGTAGTAGCCGACGATGCTGCCTTGCGTATGGTCGATGGCGTCGAAGTCCGCATTGCCGCTCTTGCCGCGCGGGACGCTGTAGTCCATCGGCGCCAGCTTGGCCAGCGCGGCCTTGATCTGGCCCGCGTTGGGAGCACTGCTTTGCGCCACGATGCGGTTCAAGGCTGGCTGCAAGCCATCGAGGCGCCGGTATTTGCCGGAGCTGCGGTGATAGCGGTAGGCGCGCAAGCCGTTCTTGTCGCCCTGGCGCAGCAGTACCAGCATGGTTTGCACGCTGTCGTCCGTCTCCTGGTCCAGCGACGCGTAGAAGACGGAACGGATGACGGCGTTGCCGAACTGGTCGAGCAAAATGGGTTTCGCGCTACCGCTCTTGCACTCGCAGTAATAGCCGTTGACGCCTTCTTTTTCCTTGAGGAAGGCGATATCGAGGCCGCTGTCCTGCGAGGCGCTGATGGCGGGATGGGCGAGGTTCTTGCCTTCATAAAAGGGCGCGCCGTGGGCGAGGGCGGAGCAGAGGAGCAAGGGCAGAAGCAGACGTTTCATCGTGGGGCTGGCGCCGGGGCGCCGCAATGGAAAGGCCACGATTCTGCCTGCGTTCTTACTTGTGGGCAAATACGCCCCTATCGTGCGCGCCCTGGTTCACGGCTGGTGCGCGGCGCAAAAATCCAGCAGCAGCTGTTCGCCGTCCGGCCAGGCGCCGTAGCCGGCGTCGCCGTTGATATGGCCGGCGTCGCCGATCATGGTGAAATCGCTGCCCCAGGCGGCGGCAAACGCGCGTGCCCGCGCGAAGCTGACGTAGGGATCATCGCCGCTGGCCACCACCAGGCTGGGAAACGGCAAGGCTTGCAGCGGCATCGGCGCAAAGCCCGTCGTGCCGGACGGGTAGGAGGGCGCTTCCACATCGCTGGGAGCGACGAGGAAGGCGCCGGCGATCTTGTGCGGCGAGCCGCTGGCCGCCCAGTGGGCCACCAGCGTGCAAGCCAGGCTGTGCGCGGCCAGCACGGGAGGGCGCTCGCAGGCGGCGATGGCGCGATCGAGTTCCGCCACCCATTCATCCTTGTCCGGCGTCTGCCATTCCCGGTGCGGCACGCGCGACCATTGCGGGTGGCGCGCTTCCCAATGGGTTTGCCAGTGCTGCGGCCCGGAATTCCACAGGCCGGCCAGGGTCAGGACGAGAGGCGACATCGATGCTCCTTAAAGTTCGGTACGCAAGGCGAATAACTCCGGGAACAATACCACGTCGAGCATCTTGCGCAAATAGCTCACGCCCGCCGTGCCGCCCGTGCCCGTCTTGAAGCCGATGATGCGCTCGACCGTCGTCACATGGCGGAAGCGCCAGAAGCGGAAGGCCGTTTCCAGGTCGACCAGCTTTTCGGCCAGTTCGTACAGGGCCCAGTGTTTCGACGGGTCGCGGTAGACTTCCAGCCAGGCCGCCTTTACCGACGCGTCGGAGGCGGTCGGCAGGGTCCAGTCGGCGTTCAGCCGCTCGGTGGAGATGGGCAAGCCGCTGCGCGCCAGCAGCTTGATCGACTCATCGTAGACGGATGGCGCGCGCAGGGCGGCGTCGAGCACTTTGTAGTTTTCCGGCGCCGTCGTATGCACGTTGAGCAGGGCGGCGTTCTTGTTCCCCAGGATGAATTCGATTTCGCGGTACTGGAAGGACTGGAAACCGGACGAGGCGCCCAGGTAGGGGCGGATGGCCGTGTATTCGGGCGGCGTCATGGTGGCCAGCACGTCCCAGGCATGCACCAGCTGGTCCATGATGCGCGCCACGCGGGCCAGCATTTTGAAGGCGGGCGCCAGGTCGCCGCTTTGCAGGTTGGCGCGCACGGCGTGCATCTCGTGCAGCATCAGCTTCATCCACAATTCGCTCGTCTGGTGCTGCACGATGAACAGCATCTCGTTGTGGTTCGGCGACAGCGGATGCTGGGCCGTGAGAATGCGGTCCAGCGCCAGGTAGTTGCCGTAGCTCATAGATTCGCTGAAATCCATCTGCGCGCCATGCCACTGCGCATCCTGGCCGCCGGCATGCATGGGGCAGCCGCTGGTGTTTTCCTTGTTCATATTCTTGTCGTCGCTCATGGGATGGCTCAGGTGACCGCATCGCGCTTGGCGGCGATGTCGTAGGCTAGTGTGTCGAGGATGTCGCGCAGGATTTCCACGGCATCCCACACGTCGGCAAAGCTCGTGTACAGGGGCGTGAAGCCGAAGCGCATGATGGCAGGTTCGCGGTAGTCGCCGATCACGCCGCGCGCGATCAGCGCCTGCATCACGGCATAGCCGTGCGGGTGCGTGAAGCTGACCTGGCTGCCGCGCCGCGCATGCTCGCGCGGGGTGACGAGGCCCAGCGGATGGCTGGCGCAGCGCTGTTCCACCAGCGCGATGAACAGGTCCGTCAGGGCCAGCGACTTGCGGCGGATGGCTTCCATGCTCGTTTGCGCAAAGATATCGAGGCCGCATTCGACGAGGGCCAGCGAGAGTATCGGCTGCGTGCCGCACAGGGCGCGGGCGATGCCGTCGGCGGGCGCGAAGCCCGGCTCCATGGCGAACGGCGTGGCGTGGCCCCACCAGCCGGACAAAGGCTGGCGGAAGCGCGCCTGGTGTTTTTCCGGCACCCAGATGAAGGCGGGCGAGCCGGGACCGCCATTCAGGTATTTATAGGTGCAGCCGACGGCCAGGTCGGCGCCGGCGCCGTTCAGGTCCAGCGGCACGGCGCCGGCCGAATGGGCCAGGTCCCACAGCGCCAGCGCGCCCTGCGCGTGGCAATGGCTGCTGATGGCGGCCATGTCGTGCTGGTAGCCCGTACGGTAATTGACGTGCGTGAGCATGGCGACGGCGCAATCGGCATCGATGGCTTGCGCCAGTTCATCGGGGCTGTCGACCAGGCGCAGCTCGTAGCCGCGGTCGAGCCAGGCGGCCAGGCCTTGCGCCATGTACAGGTCGGTGGGGAAGTTGCTGCGTTCGCTGACGATGATTCTGCGCGCGGCATGGGCAGGATCGCCGGCTTGCATCTGCAGGGCGGCGGCCAGGGCCTTGAACAGGTTGACGGAGGTGGTATCGGTGATCACCACTTCGCCCGTGCCGGCGCCCAGCAGCGGAGCCAGGCGATCGCCCAGGCGCTTGGGCAGGTCGAACCAGCCGGCCGTATTCCAGCTGCGGATCAGGTCCGTGCCCCATTCGGCCGCGATGACGTGCTGGGCGCGGGCCAGCGCCGCCTTCGGCCGCGCACCCAGGGAATTGCCGTCGAGGTAAATCACGCCCTGCGGCAAATCGAATTGCTGGCGCAGGGGCGCGAGGGGATCATCGAGATCGCGCGCGCTGCAGTCTTGTCGAGAAATCATGGTGGCTTTCATATTGATACTTGTCTGGATGGCATGATATTGCTTGAGGCTTAAAGTATCACGCGGAAGTGGCAGTGTAGCAAATCCTTGCCGCGAAGCGCGGTTCCGGGCATGGAAAGACGGCGAAAAATGCCCGCTTGTGGGGCGTCAACGAAAGAAATCACGATTTTTAAAAATATTTTCAAAAAACCCTAAAGTTCTGCGATTCGCCGCCGACAACACATACATGAACGCCGGTAATCGGTCAGGGCAGCGCTGGAAATATTTTAAATATTTTTTAAAAAAGCCCTAAAGTTCCTGTCAAGGCGGCCGTTATCTCAGTAGACAGGCTTGATTCTTATCAAGTTGTTGTAAAAAAGTGATATTTTTTACAGGCCAAAAGTCGGGCAAATCCGGCACAGTGCCAACCTCCTACATCCGCGCCATTGCTGGCGTGCGACCATGATCGAGCAGTGTTTGTCAGACAAACACCTACGATCCCATCCGCTATTCCCCGACCAAAAATACAGCGCTACGCCTCTGTTGCGTTTAATGTTGCTCCTGCAGAATGTATCTCACTGGCAACACACAACGCCAGCTGAATTCAACGGATTGAGGAGATGGAAATGACTGCTAACGACATGATGGCTGAGATTCGCGACGCTAACCTGAGCTACCTGATGCTGGCCCAGCAAATGATTCGTGCGGACAAAGTAACGGCCATCTTCCGTTTGGGCATTGCCGCCGAAATCGCCGAACTGATCGAAGGCATGAGCAATGCCCAGATCCTGAAACTGGCTGGCGGCAACATGATGCTGGCCCGCTTCCGCTTCGACGACAGCGCCATCCTGGGCATGTTGACGAACTACAATAAAGACCGCTCGCTGGCCCAGTCGCATGCCGCCATCCTGATGGCCGGCCAGGGCGTCGAAGAAATCGCCTAAGGTTCCCATCAAAACGTCCATGGCGGTGTTGCATTGCCTCGCCGTACATTCGTACTGTCGTCTGCAACGCGCCTTGCCCTGAACATTTTTCTGGCAACCTTGTTAGGCAGTATCAGTCAGTATCAGTCAGTAGTGGAGTACACAGCATGGCCAAAAAAAGTGTCGTATCGGAAGCGCAGGAAATCCAGCTGGCCATCGAATTGATACAGCTGGGCGCCCGTTTGCAACTGCTGGAGACGGAAGTCTCGCTGTCGCGCGAACGCCTGCTGAATCTGTACAAGGAATTGAAGGGCGTCTCGCCGCCCAAGGGCATGCTGCCATTTTCCACCGACTGGTTCATTACCTGGCAACCGAATATCCATTCCTCGCTGTTCATCAATATCCATAAATTCCTCGTCGACCACGCCGGCGCCACGGGCATCGAAGCCGTGATGAAGGCCTATAAACTGTATCTGGAACAAATGCCGCCCGAAGCGGGTGAAGAGCCGCTGCTGTCGCTGACGCGGGCCTGGACCCTGGTGCGCTTTTTCAGCAGCAAGATGCTGGACATGGCGCCCTGCGGCAAGTGCGGCGGCAAGTTTGTCGTCAACTGCCTTGACCTGAACGCCGATTATGTGTGCGGCCTGTGCCACATGCCTTCGCGTGCCGGCAAGACCAAGAAGGCGCGCGATGAAGCGGCCGCTGCCGTGCCGGGCGTGGTTGCCTGAGCCGTACATAGATAAGACAGAGAGCAAGCCGGAGCCGGTCGCCTGACCGCACTCCGGCTTTTTCATGCCGCTTTCGCTTACACTGGCGTTTTCCTCCTTTGGCTATTCCATGCTGCAACAGATCCTGCGCGCGCCCGCGCTCAAGGCCATCCTGATCCAGGTGCTGGCCTTTCCCTTGATGTTGCTATTGGTATATGGTTTGGCGCGCGCGGGCGTGGCCATGTCGCTGCCGGCCGTGGCGCTGGTGCAGGGCGTGCTGGCGGCTGTCATCACGTGGCGCGCGGGACTGGCGCGCTGGTGGTGCGCCATCGGCTTGCTGTTTGCGCCCGCCTTGCTGGCGGCCAGCTGGCTCGATTTGCCCCCGGCCGTGTTCCTGGTCGCCTTTGTTTTCCTGCTGAGTTTGTACTGGTCCACGTTCCGCACGCAAGTGCCGTTTTACCCGTCGGGGCCGAAGGTATGGCAGGCGGTGGCGGAGCTGATCGCGGACCGTCCCGGCGTGCGGCTGATCGATATCGGCAGCGGCCTGGGCGGCCTGGTGCTCGACCTGGCGCGGCGCCGCCCCGACGGACAGTTTTCCGGCATCGAGCTGGCGCCGCTGCCGTGGCTGGCAAGCCGCTTGCGCGCATGGCTGGCTGGCAGCCGCGCGCGCTTCCTGCGCGGCGACTACGAAGCGCTCGATTTCGGCCGCTACGACGCCGTGTTTGCCTACCTGTCGCCGGCGGCGATGGCGGCCCTGTGGAGCAAGGCGGAAAGGGAAATGTTGCCCGGTAGCATGCTTCTTAGTTACGAATTCCAGATTGCGGCACGCGTGCCCGATAAGACCATCGCCGCCACAGAGGGTGGCCCTTTACTTTACATATGGTGCTTTTAAGCAATTGTCTGCGTTATTTGCTTGCCCGTGGGGCAATCTCACGTTATTGTAGTTCCACACGGCATTTTCTCGGAATTGCATTGAAAAGCAGCGCATTTCAATTAACTTCCGGTTGCTTTTTTTTTGCCGCTGTCTCCGCCGGCGGCGCTGCCGCCAGAAGACAGGAACAGGTTTGAACATGCCGGGCACACAGCCCCGGCCATTATTGGGAGTCAGGGCACTTGTTAGTCATAATCGGATACATCATCGTCTGCGCCTCGGTCTTTGGCGGCTTCGCAATGGCCGGCGGCCATCTGGCGGCGCTGTTTCAGCCGCTGGAGTTGCTGATGATCGGCGGCGCCGCCCTGGGCGCCTTCCTTGTTGGTAACAATAACAAGGCCATCAAGGCAACGATCGCCGCCTTGCCCAGCCTGTTCAAGGGTTCGCGCTATACCAAAGAGCTGTACATGGAACTGATGTCGCTGCTGTTCGAAGTGCTCAGCAAGGTGCGCAAGGAAGGCTTGATGTCGATCGAAGGCGATATCGACAAGCCCGAAGAAAGCCCGCTGTTTTCCAAGTATCCGGCCGTGCTGGCCGACCACCATATCATCGAATTCATGACCGATTACCTGCGCCTGATGGTATCGGGCAATATGGATGCGTTCCAGATCGAAAATCTGATGGACAACGAAATCGAGACGCATCATCACGAAGGCGCCGTGCCGGCCCACGTGATCGCCAAGGTGGGCGACGGCTTGCCCGCTTTCGGTATCGTCGCCGCCGTGATGGGCGTGGTGCACACGATGGAATCGGTGGGCATCCCGCCAGCCGAGCTGGGCATGCTGATCGCGCACGCGCTGGTCGGCACCTTCCTCGGCATCTTGCTGGCCTATGGCTTCGTCGGCCCGCTGGCCAGCCTGCTGGAGCAGAAGCTGGAAGAGTCGAGCAAGATGTTCCAGTGCGTGAAAGTGACCCTGCTGGCCAGCCTGAACGGCTATGCGCCGGCGCTGGCCGTGGAGTTCGGCCGCAAGGTGCTGTTCTCGACCGAGCGCCCGACGTTCAATGAGCTGGAAGACCACATCAAGAAATCGAAAACGAAGTAAGCAGTGAATATACGCCTGGACACCATGAGTCATTTGCAGCACACGGAAGGGGGACGCCATGGCCGATGAAGGCATGCGCCCGATTATCGTCAAGCGTATCAAGAAGACGGCTGGCGGACACCATGGCGGGGCGTGGAAAATCGCCTACGCCGACTTTGTCACGGCCATGATGGCCTTCTTCCTGCTGATGTGGCTGCTGGGCTCCACCTCGAAGGGCGACTTGAACGGCATTTCCGAATTCTTCAAGACGCCCTTGAAAGTGGCAATGGCGGGCGGTTCCGGCAGCGGCGAAAGCAATTCCGTCATCCAGGGCGGCGGCCAGGACCTGTCGCGTCAGGATGGACAAGTGCGCAAGGCGCAGGAAGAGCAGCAGCGCAAATCGTTCGACCTCAATTCAGCCAAGGCCGCGCTCGAACGCGAGGAGGGCAAGCGCCTGCAGGCGCTCAAGGCGCGCATCGAAGCGACCATCGACGCCAATCCCCTGCTGAAAAAATACAAGAACCAGCTGCTGCTCGATATCACCAGCGAAGGCTTGCGCATCCAGATCGTCGACGAGCAGAACCGTCCGATGTTTGCGCTCGCCAATGCGAATCTGCAACCGTACACCAAGGAAATCCTGCACGCCATCGGCTTCGTGCTCAATGAAGTGCCGAACCGCATCGGCCTGTCCGGCCATACGGATTCGACGCCCTACATGAGCGATGCCGGCTACAGCAACTGGGAATTGTCGGCCGACCGCGCGAATGCGTCGCGGCGCGAACTGGTGATTGGCGGCATGAAGGAAGAGAAAGTATTGCGCGTGGTTGGACTGGGCTCGGCCGCCCACCTGGACAAGCTCGACCCCTTCAATCCGATCAACCGGCGCATCAGCATCATCGTCATGAACAAACGCACGGAAGAAAATGTCCTGCGCGATGGCTCGGCGATCGAGCTGCCGGTGACCGATGCCGCTTCCGCCGCTGTCGCTTCCGGGCTGGCGGCCGGTGCGCCCCCCGCGGCGGCACCAGCCCCCAGCCCGGTAGCGGCGAAAAAATAACACGCAAGGCTGTCGACGCGTGGTGTATTGAAACAATGAGACCTTTATGACAAGAAAGAAAATACTTGGCTCGCATGTAAAGCGCCTGCTGTCTGGCGTGTCGGACCATGGCCGCAAGCACTTGACGGAGGTGGAAACCGACCTGGTGCAGACCGGCATCTTGCTGGAAGAGGCGATCGAGAAGCTGTCCTTCAATTTCATGGCGATACACGCAGCCGTTGCTGCGCAGCAAGATACCATCGCCCTGTTGCTCGACGGCGGTATTCCAGCCGAGCAGCAGCGGGAAAAATTGCTGGCATTGCAGGATGAGGTGGGGGGCTATGTGAATGCCGCCATCACCAGCCTGCAGTTCCAGGACATGACCAGCCAGCTGATCGAGCGCACCTTGAAGCGGGTGACGGGCTTGCGGGAGTTCCTCGGAACCCTGGGCGAGCATGGCGCGGAGATGTTGCCGGAGAGCGACAATGAAGAAATTGTCGCCTTGCTGGGGCGGGTCAGCATGGCGCTGGCGATTCAAAGCCTGGAGTTGCGCAGCGTGCTGCGCAAGGCTGTCAGTCAACAGCATTTGGAAAGTGGCGACATCGAGCTGTTCTAGCATGCCAGTGCGGAACGCTTGTGGTTGCATGGATTGATTAATCAAATACTCGGGCAGGATGCCCGGAATAAGTGGGAGCAAAGATGGCCAAAACGATACTTGCAGTGGACGATTCCAGCTCATTGCGCCAGATGGTGGCGTTCAGCCTGAAAGCCGCCGGTTACCAGGTGGTGGAGGCCGTCGACGGCCAGGATGGACTGGAAAAAGCCAAGCTGCAAACCGTGGACCTGGTATTGACGGACCAGAACATGCCGCGCATGGATGGCCTGGAGCTGATCAAGCTGCTGCGCGAACTGCCGACCTACCAGAAGGTACCCATCCTGATGCTGACGACGGAGTCGTCGGACGAGATGAAGTCGAAGGGACGTGCCGCCGGCGCCAATGGCTGGCTGGTCAAGCCCTTCGATCCGCAACGCCTGATCGAAGTGGTCAAGAAGGTGATCGGCTGATGCCAGCCGCGCAGCACAACGATGCAATTGACGGAGTCACCCTATGACCATCGATATTAGCCAGTTTTTTCAGGTCTTTTTCGATGAGGCCGAAGAACTGCTGGCTGAAAAAGAACGGCTGCTGCTGGCCGTTGATATTGCGGCGCCCGACGCCGAAGACCTGAATGCCATTTTCCGCACCGCCCATTCGATCAAGGGCGGCGCATCGACGTTCGGCCTCTCCGACATGAGCGAGGTCACGCACATCCTCGAGTCGCTGCTCGACCGCATCCGCCAGGGCCAGATGGCTCTGACGGCGGAACATGTCGACGCCTTTTTGGCGGCCAAGGATATCCTCAAGATGCAGCTCGACGGCCATCGCCTGGGCAGCGCCGTCGATCAGGATGCCGTGGCCAATGTGCGCATGATGCTGCAGTCGTTTTCGCAGGATGTGCCCGTGGCCGCGCTCACGCCCGTCGCGCCAGCCTTCCATACGGCGGAAAAGGCCGCCGTCAGCCATGCCGGCGGCCATCGCATCCGCCTGGAACTGCCGGCAATGGAGCCGCGCGAAGTCGATGCGCTGGCGGCCGAACTGGGCTTGCTGGGCGACGTCGCCGTGTCCGCCTTGCCCGACGCGCGCAAGGTGCTGGAAGTGACGACGCATGAAAGCCTGGACGATATCCTGGCCATCTGCTCGTTCGTGCTCAACCCGGACGACATGGTGATCACGCAGGCGCCGCCACTGGCGCCAGGCGAAGCCGATGCGGTCCGCGCGGCGCAGGAAAAAGCCCAGGGCTACGGTTTCTTCGACCCGCTGCCAGGCGCGCCTGGTGCGCAGGGTCAATCCGATCCTGGCTATGGCTTTTTCCAGCCGCTCGAGGATATCCGCGCCGCCGCTGGCGTGCAGAGCGACGCCGAACAGGGCTATGGCTTCTTCCAGCCCCTGGAACAGATTCGCGCCGACGCGGCCAAGGCGGGCAACGCCAGCGCTGCCGCCGCGCCGGCCGTGGCCAGCGCCGTGGCCGAAGCGGAGCAGGAAAAGAAACCGGCCAAGAAAGAGGGCGACAAGGCTGGCGCCGAATCGTCGTCGATCCGCGTCTCGATCGAGAAAGTCGACCAGCTGATCAACCTGGTGGGCGAACTGGTGATCACGCAGGCGATGATCGAGCAGCGCGCCAGCGCGCTCGACCCAATGCTGCATGAAAAGCTGCTCGACAGCGTCAGCCACCTGACGCGCAATACGCGCGACTTGCAGGAAGCGGTGATGTCGATCCGCATGATGCCGATGGATTTCGTCTTTTCGCGCTTCCCGCGCATGGTGCGCGACCTGGCCACGAAACTGGGCAAGAAGGTCGATTTCATCACGAACGGCGCCGCCACGGAACTGGACAAGGGCCTCATCGAGCGCATCGTCGATCCGCTCACGCACCTGGTGCGCAACAGCATCGACCATGGCGTGGAAATGCCCGCCGCCCGCGTGGCAGCCGGCAAGACCGAGGCGGGCCGTTTGTTCCTCTCGGCCAGCCACCAGGGCGGCAACATCATCATCGAAGTGTCCGATGACGGCGCGGGGCTGAACCGCGAGCGCATCCTGGCCAAGGCCGCGCAGCAGGGTCTGGACGTGTCCGAGACGATGAGCGACGCCGACGTGTGGCAGCTGATCTTCGCGCCCGGCTTTTCCACCGCCGAAGCGGTCACCGACGTGTCGGGCCGCGGCGTGGGCATGGATGTCGTCAAGCGCAATATCAGCGCCATGGGCGGCGTCGTCGACATCCGTTCGGCGAAGGGCTTCGGCACGACGATTTCCATCTCGCTGCCGCTGACCCTGGCCATCCTGGACGGCATGTCGATCAGAGTCGGCGACGAAGTGTATATTTTGCCGCTGGGCTTTGTCATCGAATCCCTGCAGCCGGCCGTTGAGGATATCAAGGACATCAGCGGTAAAGGCCAGGTGGTGAAGGTGCGCGGCGAATACCTGCCTTTGATTCCGCTGTACCAGATGTTCGACATCGCGCCGCGCTTTACCAGTCCCTCGGAAGGCATCTGCGTGATCCTCGAGACGGAAGGGCGCAAGGCGGCCCTGTTCGTCGACGACCTGGTGGGGCAGCAGCAAGTCGTGGTGAAAAACCTCGAATCGAATTACCGCAAGGTGGTGGGCATTTCCGGCGCCACCATCCTGGGCGATGGCGGCGTGTCGCTGATTCTCGATGTCGCCGCCCTGATCCGTTCCTCTCGCCAGCTGGCCGACGAGTCCATTTTTTCGTAATACCGATAGATAAAGATAGGAAAACGCACCATGTCAGATACTCAACAAACATCCGGAAGCAATGCGGGCGACGGCAAGGACATCGCCGGCCGTGAATTCCTGGCCTTTACGCTGGGCTCCGAAGAGTACGGCATCGATATCCTGAAGGTCCAGGAAATCCGTGGTTACGAAGCGGTCACCCGCATCGCCAACGCGCCTGAATTCATCAAGGGCGTGATCAACCTGCGCGGCATCATCATCCCCGTGGTCGACATGCGCATCAAGTTCAACCTGGGCACGCCCGTGTACGACCAGTTCACGGTCGTGATCATCCTGAACATCGGCGGCCGCATCGTCGGCATGGTGGTCGACAGCGTTTCCGACGTCACCACCCTGACGCCGGAGCAGGTGAAACCGGCGCCGGAAATGGGCACCGCCTTCTCGACCGACTACATGATCGGCCTGGGCACCATCGACGAGCGCATGCTGATCCTGGTCGACATCGACAAGCTGATGTCGAGCAGCGAGATGGGCCTGATCGACAAGCTGGCGGCGTAAACGGCCGCATGGCAGCAAGGCGGCGCCCGGTGCGCCGCCGTTTTGGCACGCAAAGAATCACTACAGATATGCATGTACCGGCGCGAGCAGAGGCGCGCCGGCAGGCTGCAAGGTCCGTCAGAGACCAGGCCACAACACGGCGCCGTCCGGTTGAACGGGCGCCGTTCACATAAATATTGGAGACTGTAATGAGTTTGCGCGATTTCAAGATAGGCACCCGGCTGGGGATAGGTTTTGGCAGCATCCTCGCCATCCTGGTGGTAGTGATCGTTTCGGCGAATGCACTGAATTACCGTAACAAGGCCCAGTTGCTCACGGGCCTGGAGCTGGCAAGCGAAAAGAATACGCAGGCATCGCTGATGAAAAGCGCGATGCTGGAAACCGGCATCGCCATGCGCAATATCGGCCTGCAGGGCGATGTGGGGCTGATGCAGGCGGAAGAGGGCAAGGTGCGCGAGCAGCGCAAGCTGTACGACGGCGCGCGCGGCAAGCTGTCCAGCCTGGGCCTGTCCGAGGGCGAGAAGGCGCTGCTGGCCAATATCGCCAAGGTCGACGGCGATGTCGATGCGGCCTTCAAGGAAGCGATGGGACAGGTGCTGGCGTTTAACAGCGAGGGCGCGGCGAAGGTGATTGCCACCCGCATCGACCCCTTGAACAAGACGACGCTGGCCGATATCAACAAGCTGCTCGAACTGCAGCACGTGGCGCAGCAAAGCTTCATGGACGACTCGCTGGCGGCCGATGCGCGCCTGATGACGGTATTGTTCATCCTGGGCGGCGCGGCGGTGGCGATCGGCGCCTGGTGCGCCATCTTCATCACGCGCTCGATCACGGTGCCATTGTCCGGCGCCCTGGCGGTGGCGCAGAAGGTCGCTGCCGGCGAGCTGACGTCGCGCGTGGTGGTCGAAGGCAAGGATGAAACGAGCGCCTTGCAGCAGGCGCTCAAGGACATGAACGAGAGCCTGGTGCAGACGGTCAGCGACGTGCGCAATGGGACGGACACCATCACCGTGGCGTCGCGCGAGATCGCCAGCGGCAATGCGGACCTGTCGGCGCGCACGGAAACGCAGGCCAGTTCGCTCGAAGAGACGGCATCGTCGATGGAAGAGCTGACGTCGACCGTGAAACAGAACGCGGACAACGCGCGCCAGGCCAACCAGCTGGCCGTGTCGGCATCGTCGGTGGCGGAGCAGGGCGGCAAGGTGGTGGCGCAAGTGGTCGATACCATGGGTTCAATCAAGGACAGTTCACGCAAGATCGTCGACATTATCGGCGTCATCGACGGCATCGCGTTCCAGACGAATATCCTGGCCTTGAATGCGGCCGTCGAAGCGGCGCGCGCAGGCGAGCAGGGACGCGGCTTTGCGGTGGTGGCGTCGGAAGTGCGCAATCTGGCGCAACGCTCCGCTGGCGCGGCGAAAGAGATCAAGGGCCTGATCGGCGACTCGGTCGACAAGGTCGATGCCGGCAGCCGCCTGGTGGACGAGGCGGGGCAGACCATGGGCCTGATCGTCACGTCGATCCGGCAGGTAGCCGACATCATGGGCGAGATCACGGCGGCAACGCAGGAACAGAGCCACGGCATCGAAGAGGTCAACCAGGCCATTGCGCAGATGGACCAGATGACGCAGCAAAACGCGGCGCTGGTCGAGGAAGCGGCGGCGGCGGCCGAAAGCATGCAGGACCAGGCGCAGAAACTGGCCGACGCCGTCAGCATCTTCAAGCTCGATGGCGAGAGCGCGACGCAGGCAGCCGTGCCCGTACCCGCGCCAGTAGTCAAGGCGGCGGCGCGGCCGGCGCCGAGCGTGGCGGCAACGACACGGCGGTTGGCAACGACGGCGCAAGCCGGCACGCCACCGCCCGCGAAAAAGCTGGCGGCGGCCGGCGGCGACGATTGGGAAGAGTTCTGACGCCAACCCGGTCCCGCTAGTTATACTTGCAAAGGCATTGGTCAGAGTAGTCATAGAGAGGTAAAAACAAAATGCCGCAAACTAAAACGGATTCGGTCAAGGAATTTGATTTCACTGGCAAGGACTTCGAACGGGTCCGCGCCATGATTTACAAGCGGGCCGGCATCGCGCTGGCCGACAGCAAGCAGGAGATGGTCTACAGCCGCCTGGCGCGGCGCCTGCGCGCGACCGGCATTTCCTCGTTCGTCCGTTACCTGGACGACCTGGAAGCTGGCCGCATGGGCGACGAGTGGGAAGCGTTCACGAATGCGCTGACGACCAACCTGACGTCGTTCTTCCGCGAGGCGCATCACTTCCCGCTGCTGGCCGAGCATGTGAAAAAACTGAGCGGGCCGATCACCATCTGGTGTTCGGCCAGTTCCACCGGCGAGGAGCCGTATTCGATCGCCATGACGGTGTGCGAGGCGTTCAATACGCTCACGCCGCCGGTCACCATCATCGCCACGGACATCGACACGAACGTGCTGGCCACGGCCGCCAATGGCGTCTACAACCTGGACCGGCTCGACAAGATGCCGGCCGACCGTGCGCGGCGCTTTTTCTTGCGCGGCAAGGGCGATCGGGAGGGACAGGTGCGGGTGCGCCCGGAACTGCGCCAGATGATCACTTTCAAGCCGCTCAACCTGCTGGCCGACAGCTGGCCATTGACAGGCCAGTTCGACGTCATCTTTTGCCGCAACGTGATGATTTATTTTGACAAGGCGACGCAGCGCAAGATCCTGTCGCGCTTTGTGCCGTTGATGAAGCCGGATGCCCTGCTGTTCGCGGGCCATTCGGAGAATTTCCTGTACGTGTCGGATTCATTGAAGCTGCGCGGTAAAACAGTCTATGAGCTCGATCAGCCTCGGGGCGCCGCGCCCAAGGCATCGTCGCATCGTACATGAGAGTGAAATATGAGCCTGGAATCCAAAGAGCAATTTGCCACTAACGTCTATTACGACAGGACGTTCAATTGTGACGCCGCCAAGATCTTGCCTGGTGAGTATTACTTTACCAACAAGGACATGCTGATCGTCACCGTGCTCGGCTCCTGCGTCTCGGCCTGCATCCGCGACCGC
The DNA here is from genome assembly GCF_021165895.1 of Janthinobacterium sp. PLB04. NCBI lineage: Bacteria > Pseudomonadati > Pseudomonadota > Betaproteobacteria > Burkholderiales > Oxalobacteraceae > Janthinobacterium > Janthinobacterium sp. PLB04. Next base: position 2,437,947 of record NZ_CP088968.1, read on the forward strand.
GTCACGGGCCTGGGCGGCATGAACCACTTCATGCTGCCCGATGGCGGCAGCGATCCGAATAGCCCGATTTCCGCATCGATGCGCTATGGCACCTACGCCATGGAAATCCTGATCAACGATTTGCTGAAGGCGGGCGCGCGGCGCGAGAATATGGAAGCGAAAGTGTTCGGCGGCGGCGCCGTGCTGCGCGGCTTCACGGCGATCAACGTGGGTGAGCGCAATGCGGCCTTCGTCATCAATTACCTGAAGGCGGAAAAGATGCGCGTGGTGGCGGAAGACCTGAACGACATCCACCCGCGCAAGGTGTATTTTTTCCCCCGCAGCGGCAAGGTGCTGGTGAAAAAGCTGATGCAGACGCATAACGATACGCTGGTACGCCGCGAACTCGATTACGCCAGCCGTTTGAAAGTTGCGCCGGTGGGCGGCGAGGTCGAACTGTTCTGATAACACCAGAGCAAACCTGCTGCGCGCCGTGCTTTGCGGCCTGCGATGGTTTTGTCCGGTGTACTAATTTAATAAAGAATAAGGGCCGCAAGGCCTGGAAGGATAACTATGAAGATCAAAGTATTGATCGTGGATGATTCGGCGCTGATCCGCAGCGTGATGACGGAAATCGTGAACAGCCAGCCCGACATGGAAGTGGTGGGCGCGGCGCCCGATCCGCTGGTGGCACGCGAGATGATCAAGCAGACCAACCCCGACGTGCTGACCCTCGACGTCGAGATGCCGAAGATGGATGGCCTCGATTTCCTGGAGAAGCTGATGCGCTTGCGTCCGATGCCGGTATTGATGGTGTCGTCGCTGACCGAACGCGGTTCGGAAATCACCATGCGCGCGCTGGAACTGGGCGCCGTCGATTTCGTCACCAAGCCGAAGATTTCCATCCAGAGTGGAATGCGCGAGTACACGGACATGATCGCCGACAAGATCCGCGCCGCCTCGAAGGCGCGCATCCGCGCGCGCACCCTGCCGTCGGCCAGCGACAAGGTGGCTGCACCGCTGCCTGCGCTGCGCAGCCCATTGACGTCGAGCGAAAAGCTGATCATCGTGGGCGCGTCCACAGGCGGCACGGAAGCGATCCGCGAATTTCTCATGCAGATGCCTTCCGATTGCCCCGGCATCCTGATCACGCAGCACATGCCGGAAGGCTTTACGCGCTCGTTTGCGCGCCGCCTCGATTCGCTGTGCAAGATATCGGTGCAGGAAGCGGCAGGCGGCGAACGGGTACTTCCGGGCCACGCCTATATCGCGCCCGGCCATTCGCACCTGACCTTGACGCGCAGCGGCGCCAATTACATGACCAAGATCGACCAGGGCGAGCCGGTGAACCGCCACCGCCCATCGGTCGATGTGCTGTTCCGTTCGGCCGCGCAATCGGCCGGTAAAAATGCCGTTGGCGTGATCCTCACCGGCATGGGCAAGGATGGCGCGCAAGGCATGTTGGAGATGAAGGCCGCAGGAGCGTATAATTTTGCGCAGGATGAAGCCAGTTGCGTGGTGTTCGGCATGCCGCGCGAGGCGATCGCTGTCGGTGCTACGCATGAGGTCGGCGCTTTGACGGCGTTGCCTGGCATGGTGCTGGGACACCTGGCTGCGCATGGCATGCGTGCTTTGCGCGTGTAAGCCACGTTTTATATGATCTGAGGCAAGTTTGTTCGCCTAAAAGCAACGAAAATGCTATCCTACAACTTGCTGCCGTAGTGTCGACCATAATGTCGGCATTCATGTCGATATTATTAACAAACCGCTACAGAAACAACGGAGTTATTCATGGCTGATCCAAAGATGAAATTTTTAGTCGTTGACGATTTTTCGACGATGCGCCGCATTGTCCGGAATCTGTTGAAGGAACTGGGTTATGCCAACGTCGATGAGGCGGAAGACGGCGTGATGGGCCTGGCCAAGCTGCGCGCGGAATCGTACGATTTCGTCGTTTCGGACTGGAACATGCCAAACATGGATGGCCTGACGATGCTGCAGCATATCCGCGCCGATCCGGCACTGGCCAAGCTGCCCGTGCTGATGGTGACCGCCGAAGCGAAAAAAGAAAACATCATCGCCGCCGCGCAAGCTGGCGCCAGCGGTTATGTCGTCAAGCCGTTCACGGCCGCGACCCTCGATGAAAAGCTGAACAAGATTTTCGAGAAGCTGGAAAAAGCCGGCGCTTAATCCAGGTTTGACCGTTATCAAAAAAAACGCTGCCAGTGCGAATTGGCAGCGTTTTTTTTGTCCGCAAAAAACTCAGACCAGGCCGCCATTCGCGCGTAACGTTTGTCCATTCACCCAGCGGCCATCCGGTCCTGCCAGGAAAGCCACGGCGGCGGCGATGTCGTCCGGCGTGCCCAGGCGTTCCAGGGGCGCCATCTTGCCCATGCGCTGTATCGTTTCTTCCGTCTTGCCGTTCAAGAATAGCGCCGTGGCCGTGGGGCCGGGGGCGATGGCATTGACGGTGATGTTCTTGCCGCGTAATTCCTTGGCAAAGATATTCGTCATCGTCTCGATGGCCGCCTTGGTGGCGCCGTAGACGGCATAGCCGGGCAGGGCCAGGCCAATCACGCTGGTGGAGAAGTTGACCACGCTGCCGCCGTGGCGCAAGCGCGTCGCCGCCTGGCGCATGGTGTTGAAGCTGCCCTTGACGTTGATGGCGAACAGGCTGTCGAAGGTGGCATCGTCCGTGTCGGCCAGGGCCGGCAGCATGGGCGGCATGATGCCGGCGTTGTTGACCAGTACGTCGATGCCGCCAAAGGCTGCTTCTGCCGCATCGAACAGCGCGTGCACCTCGCCCGCATCAGCCACGTTGGCCTGGACGGCGATGGCGGCGCCGCCGCCGGCCACGATGGCCGCCACCAGCTCATCCGCCGCATCCTTGCCGCTGGCGTAATTGACGACGACCTGCATGCCGTCGCGTGCCAGGCGGCGGGCGATGGCCGCGCCGATGCCGCGCGAGGCACCTGTGACGATGGCGACCCTGGCGGGGGTGGATGTGGTGTTCATGGCTGCTCTCCTGTCGTGGTGGGAAGCCCGCATGCTATCGCTGCGAGCCAGTGCAGCCATTGTGATCTTTATTGATTCATAGATAAAGATAGTATTGATGGTTTCAGTGTACAAATTTCATTAACAATTGTTTTGGGCTTGCCGGGTAGGGACAGGCAAGATCCCGCCAAGCATAAGTTATTGCGCAAAGGAATGAAATATTTCCTAAAGTTAACTTTACACGTCAAATAATTTGGCCCATGATCGCTGCAGTATTCCACCTCTGTCCCCGACCCCGACAAGAAGGAGCGCACGATGCGCCGAGCACCCGTATTATTTTTTGCCCTGAGCACGGCCCTGTTGGCGGCCTGTGGCGTGAGCCTTGAACAAACCGCCGTTGCGCCTGTCGCGTCTGTCGAAATGCAGGAACCGGCCGCGCCCTTGCCTGTCGAAGCTGATGGCCGGCATGCATATCTGCACCGCGTGGGCGGCCATGATTATGTCAGCCTGAGCCAGAATGGCCCGGAGGGCGGCTTGCCGATACTCACGGGCACGCAGCGCCATGCGCGCGCCATCCGCCTGCTGGCGGCCGATCCGGCCCAGGTCCGGGCCATCCTGCGCAGCCTGAGGCTGCCTGCGCACCAGCGCAAGCTGTGGGCGGGAGAGGAAATCGTGCTCGATGCGGCCAGCTACGACATGTTGCAAGCGGCACGCGGCAGCAACAAGCCGCTGTTTGCGGAACTCAAGCTGGTAGGGATGGAGAAGTAAGAAAAAGCAACGGGGCCGAATGGCCCCGTCGAGGTGACGCTTGGAGATGGCGCTTAAATTTCCAGGTTGTCGATCAGGCGAGTCTGGCCCAGCTTGGCGGCAGCCAGCACCACCAGCGGTTCGCCGGCGGCCAGTTCGGCGGCGTTTGGCGCCTGCAGGTTGGCGCGCTTGCGCACGGCGATGTAGTCCGATTTCCAGCCGCGGCTGTTCAATAGCTGCATGCTGGCCTGTTCCAGTTCAGCGACGGCCAGGTTACCCTTGCGCACTTCCTCGGCGACGAAATTAAGGCCCTTGAACAGTTCCGGCGCTTCCGCCCGCTCGCTTTCCGACAAGTACATATTGCGCGATGATAAGGCCAGGCCATCGTCTGCGCGGTAGGTTTCGGCGGCGATGATTTCCGTCGGCAGCGCGAACTGGCGCGCCATGTTACGGATGATCATCAACTGCTGGTAATCTTTCTTGCCGAATACGGCCACGCGCGGACCCACGCACGAGAACAGCTTGGTGACGACCGTGCACACGCCTTCGAAGAAGCCGGGACGGAATTCGCCTTCCAGGGTATTGCCCAGGTCATCAGGCGGACGCACGCGGTATTCCTGCGGCTCCGGGTACAGTTCCTTTTCCGTGGGCGCGAACAGCACGTACACGCCTTCCTTTTCCAGCTTGGCGATGTCGGCCGCCATGGTGCGCGGATATTTCTCGAAGTCTTCGTTCGGGCCGAATTGCAGGCGGTTCACGAAGATCGAGGCGACGACGGGGTCGCCATGCTTGCGCGCCAGACGCATCAGCGACAGATGGCCTTCGTGCAGGTTGCCCATGGTGGGGACGAACGCCGTGCGCAGCTGTCCGCTGAGCTGGTCGCGCAATTCTTCGATGTCGGAAATAATTTTCATGGATTGCTTTCGCTAAAACCCCGTTGTACGGTGGTCAGTGACAAAGGGAAGGATATCAGGCGGGCGAATACGCCAGCCGGACGTAGATGGGGGCAAACGGTTCTGCCTGCGTGATTTCGATCAGGGTTTCCTTGGCCAGTTCCAGCAGGGCCACGAAGTTGACCACCACCACGGGCACGCCGCCGGCAATGTCGAACAGCTCGCTGAATTCGACGAAGCGCGACGACTGCAAGTGGCGCAGGATGCTCGACATGTGCTCGCGCACGGACAGTTCCTGGCGGCTGATGCGGTGATGCTGGGTCAGCTTGGCGCGTTTCAGCACGTCGAGCCACGCCTGCTGCAAGTCCACCGGTTCCACGTCGGGCCAGGTGGGCGTCAGGCTTTGCTCGATGAAAATCTGCGTGCGCACGAAATCGCGCTCGAACTGCGGGATGGCATTCAGGTCGTAGGCGGCCAGCTTGATCTGCTCGTACTCGAGCAGGCGGCGCACCAGTTCGGCACGGGGGTCGCCGCCATCTTCCTCGACGTCGCTCTTGCGCGAAGGCAAGAGCATGCGCGACTTGATCTCGATCAGCATGGCCGCCATCAGCAAATATTCGGCGGCCAGTTCCAGGTTGCGCACGCGGATCTGGTCGACATATTTCAGATATTGCAGGGTTACCTGCGCCATCGGGATATCGAGAATGTTGAAGTTTTGCTTGCGGATCAGGTAGAGCAGCAAGTCGAGCGGGCCTTCGAAGGCTTCGAGGAAGATTTCCAGCGCGTCCGGCGGAATGTACAAATCCGTCGGCATGCGCATCATCGGCTCGCCATACAGGCGGGCGATGCCCAGCGGGTCGGCGGCGGGCGCCGCGTCCGTTACCTTTGTTGCAGGGTCGCCGCTGCCGTCGCCTTCAGCGACAGGTTGGGGCGACTCGATGACTGCGCCGGCGCCGGGAGCATCGGCTTCCGGCGTGACTGCAGACTCTTCAGGCAACATCGTGCCGGTTCCAGATCTTAGTTCTTGTTCTGGTAAACGTAAGCCTGTTGCTTGACGGCCGACGCCAGCTGGCGTTCCTGCTCATCGATGCTGACGGCCGGCTTGTCCCACAGCAGGGCGCGGCCCGCTTGCTGGCCCGCTTCCATGCCAGGGTTCTTGGCCTTCAGCTCAGCGATGAACAAGGTGTGGTCGGATACGTAGTTGTTGTGTTTTGCAGGCAGTTTCATATTCTCTTCTGAGTGTCTTATCGGTAAGGTCAGCCGGCCGTATTTTACCGCGCCGTGCCGCTTGGCGGGTTGTTGTATCGGCAAGTCCGGGGGCGAAATTGCTAAAAATCAATAACGCAACAAACGGCGCATCACCATCGGCGCCGGTTCGGCGGGGTTGGCGTGCGAATATTCCAGTTCTTCGGCCAGGTCGAATTCGAAGGCCGCATAAAAATCGATCAGCTTGCGCTGGTCGCGCCGCACGGCCAGGCGCAATTCCTCGGCCTGGCACGACAGGCCGTGATGAATGATGGCTTCCAGCAAGTGCTGCGAAACGTGGCTGCCCCGGTAGGCGGGCAGCACGCCCATGCGTGAAATCTTCCAGATGGCGGGGTCGCTGTCGAGCGGCATCCAGCGCAGCGAGCCGGCTGGAATGTCGTCGATCAGCAACAGAAAGCCGCCGCCGTGGCGCAATTGCTCTTCCACCTGCTGGGCCGTCTCGTGGTGTCCACTGGACGAGGCGGCCACCTTGCCGGCCCACGCGGCGCGGGTCAGCTCGGCCATCAGCTGTGCATCGGCATTCGTTGCTTCGCGCACCACGATATTCATCATCGGTCCTTGTGGTGGCTTAGCGGATGCGCATGCCAGGTTCGGCGCCTGGCCACGGGTTCAGGATGTAGATGCCCGGATTCGCCTTTTCGTCGGCGGCGGAGGCGGCCATGACCATGCCTTCCGAAATGCCGAACTTCATCTTGCGCGGCGCCAGGTTGGCCACCAGCACCGTCAGCTTGCCGACCAGCTCTTCCGGCTGGTAAGCCGAGCGGATGCCCGAAAATACATTGCGCAAGCGGCCTTCGCCCGCATCCAGGGTCAGGCGCAGCAGCTTGTCGGAGCCGTCCACCAGTTCGCAGTTGACGATTTTCGCGATGCGCAGGTCGACCTTGAGGAAGTCGTCGATCTTGATTTCGGGCGCCAGATCCTCGATGGCGGAGGCCGGTGTTTCAGCGACCGCTGCGGCGTCGTTCGCGGCGTCGCCAGCCGGTGCGGCAATGGCAGCGGCCGCTTGCGGCGCGTCAAACAGCGCTTCGATCATCTTCGCATCCATGCGCGTCATCAAGTGGCTGTAGGCGCCGATGGTACGGCCCAGCATGCTGTTCGAGACGGCGTCGCCGAACACTTGCGTATCGGCCCAGGTGAATTCGGCGTCGTTGAGGAACGATGCCACGTTCTTCGCCACGCCCGGCAGGACAGGCGACAGCAGGATCGTCAGCTGGCGGAACAGGATCAGGGCCGTGGTGCACACGTCGTGCAGTTCGGCCGTCTTGTCCGCGTCCTTGGCCAGGATCCACGGTTTGTTTTCATCGACATACTGGTTGGTGATGTCGGCGATTTCCATGATCTCGCGCAAGGCCTTGCCGAATTCGCGGTTCTCGAAGTGCGCGGCGATGCTGGCCTGGCGCTCGACGATGACGCCGTTGACGTCCACCGTCAGCGCGCGGTTGATCCAGCTTTGCGCGCCTTCCGACAGCGTGGATGCCAGCTTGCCGTCGAAACGCTTGGCGATGAAGCCGGCGCAGCGGCTGGCGATGTTCACGTATTTGCCGATCAGGTCGCTGTTCACGCGGGCCACGAAGTCGTCGCCGTTGAAGTCCAGGTCTTCCACTTTCGAGTTCAGCTTGAAGGCGATGTAGTAGCGCAGCCATTCCGGGTTCATGCCCAGGTCCAGGTAGCGCAGCGGCGAGATACCCGTGCCGCGCGACTTCGACATCTTTTCGTTGTTGACCGTCAGGAAGCCATGCACATTGACTTTCAGTTTGTCGATCACCGGGTGGCCGGCAAATTTCAGCATGGCGGGCCAGAACAGCAAATGGAAGGAAACGATGTCCTTGCCGATGAAGTGGATTTGTTCCGTGGCCGGGTCGTTCAAGAGGGCGTCAAAATCGAGGCCTTTCTTGTCGCAATAGTTTTTCAGGCTGGCCAGGTAGCCGACGGGCGCGTCCATCCACACATAGAAGAACTTGCCCGGCGCATCGGGAATCGGGATGCCGAAATAGGGTGCATCGCGCGAGATATCCCAGTCGGCCAGCTTTTCGCCCGCTTCTCCCAGCCATTCGCTGACCTTGTTGACCATTTCAGGCTGCAAGCGGCCTGGCGTGTTGAGCCAATCCTTGAGGAATTCGAAGCAGCGCGGGTCGGACAGCTTGAAGAAATACTGTTCCGACGGCTTCATCACGGGTGTCGCATTGGTAAACACGGAGAACGGGTTGACCAGGTCGGTCGGCTGGTAGGCCGCGCCGCACACTTCGCAATTGTCGCCGTACTGGTTCTTGGCGCCGCATTTCGGGCATTCGCCCTTGATGTTGCGGTCGGCCAGGAACATGCCCTTGACCGGATCGAAGAAGCGGTCAACGGTTTTCGTGACGATCAGGCCCGTATCGCGCAGCTTGCGGTAGATCGATTGCGACAGGTCGACGTTTTCCGGCGAATCGGTCGAGTACCAGTTATCGAAGGCGATATGGAAGCCATCGAGGTACTGGGCGCGGCCGGCCGCGATATTGGCGACGAATTGCTGCGGCGTGATGCCTTCCTTTTCGGCGGCGATCATGATGGGCGTGCCATGCGTATCGTCGGCGCCCACAAAGTGCACTTCACGGCCGGCTGCGCCATCGCGTTGCATTCGCTGGAACCGGACCCAGATATCAGCCTGGATGTATTCCATGATGTGGCCAATGTGAAAAGCGGCGTTTGCGTAAGGCAGGGCAGTGGTGACGAACAGCTTGCGAGTCATGATTGATGCACTTTTGGGATGGATAATAGGACATTTTAACAGCGGAAAGGCAATATGAGCAGATGTGGCGCCGGCAAGTGCTGCTTTTGCCGCCATCGCGCCCTGCAAATTTGCGCTAGACTGCGCGTATTGCACATATGTAGTACACACGGAGATTTACATGAGCATCACAGTAGAAGACGTCAAGGCCGCGCTGGCCCAGGTTATTGATCCAAATACACATAAAGATTTCGTTTCCAGTAAAACAGTCAAGAATCTGAAAGTCGATGGCGATGACATTTCGCTCGACATCGAGCTGGGCTACCCGGCGAAAAGCCAGATCGACCTGATCCGCAAATCCGTGCTGGCCGCCCTGCGCGTGCTGCCGGGCGTGGGCAATGTCAGCGTGGGCGTGTCGTCGAAAATCATTTCGCACACGGTGCAGCGCGGCTTGAAGCCGATGAGCAACGTGAAAAATATCATCGCCGTCGCTTCCGGTAAGGGTGGTGTTGGCAAATCGACCACGGCCGTCAACCTGGCCCTGGCCCTGGCGGCCGAAGGCGCCACCGTCGGCGTGCTGGACGCCGATATCTATGGCCCGTCGCAGCCGATGATGCTGGGCATCAGCGGCCAGCCGAAGACCCTCGATGGCAAGAGCATGGAGCCGATGGAAAACCACGGCCTGCAAGTGTCGTCGATCGGCTTCATGATCGATCCGGACGAACCGATGGTGTGGCGCGGCCCGATGGTCACGCAAGCCTTGCAGCAATTGCTGGACCAGACCAACTGGCGCGACCTCGATTACCTGATCGTCGACATGCCGCCGGGCACGGGCGACATTCAGCTGACCCTGTCGCAGAAAGTGCCAGTCACGGGCGCCGTCATCGTCACGACGCCGCAGGACATCGCGCTGCTGGACGCGCGCAAGGGCTTGAAAATGTTCGAGAAGGTCGGCATCCCGATCCTCGGCGTGGTGGAAAACATGAGCACGCACATCTGCTCGAACTGCGGCCATGCGGAAGAAATCTTCGGCGCCGGCGGCGGCGCGAAGATGTGCGCGGACTTCGGTGTGGAATTCCTCGGCGCCTTGCCGTTGACCATGGCGATTCGCCAGCAGACGGATTCGGGCACGCCCACCGTCGTGGCCGAGCCGGAAGGTCCCGTCGCCGTGATCTACAAGCAGATCGCCCGCACCATCGCCATCAAGGTGGCGGAAAAGGCAAAGGACATGACGAGCAAGTTCCCGAGCATCGTCATCAAGAACGATTAAACGTCGGATGTGGCGCTCCCATGCGCCAGTGTCAGCAGGAATATGGTTTCATGCAGTCCGTGTTGTTATTAAACAAGAGGAGACATCATGCAATTGACCACCGTATTCCTGCGCCAAGCCGCAGCCCTAATCGCCGGCAGCCTGCTGGCTGCCAGCGCGTTTGCGCAATCCGTTTCGTTCGTCGAGCCAGTCGATGGCGCGACAGTGACGAGCCCGTTCAAGGTCAAGTTTGCCGTCAGCGGCATGGACGTCAAGCCGGCCGGCGACATGACGGCCAAGACGGGCCACCATCATCTGCTCATCAATATGGGGCCGATGAAGGCGGGCGAAATGATACCCATGGATGACAAGCATTTGCATTTCGGCAAAGGACAGACGGAAACGGACGTCACCTTGCCGCCGGGCCAGTACACCCTGACGATGCAGTTCGCCAACGGCGCGCATCAGTCGTATGGGCCGGAGTTGAGCAAAAGCATCAAGGTGACGGTCAAGTAAGTCCGGCATTTTCATCTGTTTCGGCAAAGGCCGGGTTCCAGCGATGGAGCCCGGCCTTTTTTATGGTATTGCTTTTTGTCATCATTGCGTCATATAGTCGGCGTATGCTGCCCGGTGGCCTAACTTTTGATGAGCGGATATGACGAAACATTTTTCCCTTTCCCGGCAACTGGCGCAGGCGCTGCTGCTGGTGGCTGGCGTGGCGGCGTGCCAGGCGCATGCGGCCAAGGCGGTTCCCAATACCGCGGCGCAGCCGAAGCTGGTGGTGGTGCTGGTGGTGGACGGCTTGCCGCAGGAGCAGGTGACGCGCTACCGCGACCAGTTCGGCCAGGGCGGTTTCCGCCGTCTGCTGGAGCAGGGCGCGTGGTTCAGCGATGCGCACCAGGCGCATGGCATCACGGTCACCGCCATCGGCCACTCGGCCGTGCTGTCGGGTGCCTATCCGTACCAGCATGGCGTGATCGGCAATAACTGGATCGATCCCGTCACGAAAAAATCCGTGTATTGCACCGAAGATGGCAATTTCCATTACATCGGCGAAGACACGCAGCCCGACGACGGCACGGCGCCGACGAAACTGCGCGTGAGCACCCTGGGCGACGAGCTGCGCTATTCCACGGGCGACCAGGCCAAGGTCGTCACCGTGTCGGGCAAGGACCGGGGCGCCATCCTGCTGGCCGGGAAAACGGGCACGGCCTATATGTACATGGAAAAGACGGGCAATTTCGCCAGCAGCACCTATTACATGCAGCAGCATCCGCAATGGGTGCAGCGCTACCAGGCTGCCAAACCGCAGGACCGCTACTATGGCAAGAGCTGGACGCCGCTGCTGGCCGATTCGGCCTATGCGCGGGACGCCCGTGATGATCTTGTGGCGGCCAAGCCGGGCACGCGCAACACCTTCCCGTTCGCCTACTACAGCGACAGCGGCAAGCTCGATGGCGAGTACTACAGCCGCTTGAAGTCCGGCCCCTTCCTCGATGAACTGACCCTGGAATTCGCGCGCGCCGCCATCGATGGCGAGAACCTGGGCCGCAACCCGGCCGGCGTGCCCGATATCCTCGGTGTGAGCCTGTCCGCGCACGATTATGTGAATCACGCCTACGGCCCGGAAAGCAAGATGTCGCACGACCACCTGCAGCGCCTGGACCGCATGCTGGCCGGCTTCTTTGCCGACCTCGATAAAAAAGTCGGCATGGATAATGTGCTGGTGGTGCTGACGGCCGACCATGGCTTTGCCAACGTGCCGGAATTTGCTGAAACGCGCGGCTTCTCGGCCAAGCGCATCGATGGCGCCAAACTGGTCGATGGCTTGAACCGGCACCTGGCGACAAACCTGGGCATCGATAAGCTGGTGACGGCGTCGTCGCTGCCGAATATCTACCTCGATTACGCGCTGGCGGAAAAGAGCGGCGTCAATCGCGCCGCCCTGGAAGACGCGGCGGCTCGCTTCCTGCTGCAGCAGGATGGCCTGGCGCAAGTCTACACGCGCACGCAGATGGAAACGGGAGCCGTCGCCACGCGCATGGACACCCTGATGCGCCGCGCCTGGAACCGCCAGCTGTCGGGCGACCTGATGGTCGTCACAAAGCCGGCCTGGTACTTCGGCAAGGGCAGCGGCGGCACCTCGCATGGCACGCCGTACACCTATGACACCAACGTGCCGCTGATGGTCTTCGGCCCGCGCTGGATCAAGCCGGGCGCGTATGGCCAGTACGCGGAAGTGGTCGACATCGCGCCGACCCTGGCCCATCTGCTGCGCATACGCCAGCCATCGGCGTCGGAAGGGCGGGTGTTGACGGAAGCGGTGCGGTAGGTCGGATTAGCGGCGAAGCCGCGTAATCCGACAACATCGTTGGCCAAGCCGCTTACAGCAGCCAGTCGATCGGCAGCACCGACAGAATCGCCACCCCCATGCGTTTCCACACGCTGGTGCCCGGTTCCGTGTCGTAGCGCGTGGTGGCGCCGCTGGCGTCGCGCGCGAGCCAGTACAGCGCGCCATCGTCGCCAAGCAGCACCTGGTAGGCGCGCTGCGGGATCGTGGTGCGCATGGCTTGCCCCAGCTGGCTGGCCAGCGCGGGGCTGTCGATGACGAGGCCCATTTCCGTGTTCAATTCGATCGAGCGCGGATCGAAATTGAACGAGCCGACAAAGATGCGCCTATCATCGACGGCAAAGGTCTTTGCATGCAGGCTCGATGCGGAGCTGCCGAAGCGGCCCGGCTGTTCGCGCGCATCGCCCCGTTCCCATGAACGGCGCGACTCGTACAGCAGCACGCCCGCTTCCAGCAGCGGCTTTCTCCACTTCGCATAGCCGGCATGCACGGCCGCCACGTCGGTCGCTTCCAGCGCATTCGTCAGGATGCGCACGCCCACGCCTTTTCTTGCCAGGTCGGCAAAGGCTTGCGTGCCCGATTTGCCGGGCACGAAATACGGCGACACCAGGTCCACTTCCTTTTCCGGCACACCCAGCAGGTTTTGCAGGTTGTCCGCCACGCCCGTGCCTGGCCGGGCCTTGTCCAGCACCTTGGCCGGGTCGTCGCTGACCATGCGCGTCTGCGCCCATTCGAAGGGCAGGGTGCGTTCCATCATCTGCTTGACGAAGGGCGAGGTGCGCAGCGCCTGCACGTATTCCTCGGCCGCCTTGGTATCGTCGATGCGGTCCGCTTCGGCGGCGATGGTGGCTGCGTCGCCCTCGACAGGGCTGGTCAGCAGCAGTCTGGCCGGGTAGGCAGAGGCGCTGTTCCAGTAGCGGTCGAAATCCTGCGACACGTCGTCGACGACGGGGCCGATGGCCAGCACGTCAAGGTCGGCAAACAGCACATCGCCGGCCGCGCCAAAATATTCATCGCCCACATTGCGTCCGCCGACGATGGTGGCCTGGTTATCGGCCGTGAACGATTTGTTGTGCATGCGCCGGTTGAGGCGGGAAAAATCCGCGGCAAAGGCCAGTGCGCGCGGCGCGCGGGGAATGAATGGGTTGAACAGACGGATCTCCAGATTCTGCTGCTTGCCCAGCATGCTCAGGGTCTGGTCCAGGCCCGCCGTGTTGTTATCGTCGAGCAGCAGGCGCACGCGCACGCCCCGCTCCGCTGCCTGGCGCAGGGCGTCGAACAGCAGTGTGCCCGTGATGTCCTTGTGCCAGATGTAGTACTGCACGTCCAGGCTGCGCTGGGCGGCGGCGGCCAGCAAGGCGCGCGCGGCAAAGGCGTCGCGCCCATCGACCAGCGGATAAATGCCGGACACGCCCGGATGCTGCGCCGCCATGGGCGCAATGGCCGTGGCCAGCTGGGTATGTGCCGTATCGGTGATGACGCTGGAGGGAGTGCGGCTCTCCAGCGAAGGCAGTGAAGCGCAGCCGGCGAGGACGGCGGACAGCAGCAGGGGCAGCAGCCGGGTGGCGCTGCGGAAGGGAAGTGCTTGGGCGGGCATGGCGGGCTTTCATCGAGTTGCCCCGATGTTAGCAGATGCGCATGCCCGCACGCGGCGCGGTTTTAGAGTTGTTCCAGCGCGATCAGCTCGGCCACCGTCTGGCGGCGGCGGATCAAGCGGGATTGTTCTCCGTCGACCAGGTATTCCGCCGCATGGGGGCGGCTGTTGTAGTTCGACGACATCGACGCGCCATACGCGCCCGCGCCCTCGAACACCACGTAGTCGCCTACCTGTGCTGCCGGCAGCTGCCGGGTTTCCACCACGCCGCCATCGCGCTGGGTAAACACATCGCCCGATTCGCACAGGGGGCCGCCGACGACGGTGGCGCGCTGCGTGTCCAGCGCGCGGCCGTCATGCGCGATCACCGACATTTCATGGTAGCTGCCGTACATGGCCGGGCGCATCAGTTCATTGAAGCCCGTATCGAGCAAGGTGAAGTGATTGCCGCCCATTTGCTTGGTGGCGCGTACTTCGGCCACCAGCAAGCCCGCGTCGGCCACGAGGAAGCGGCCCGGTTCGATTTCCAGGTGCACGCGATGGCCCAGGTGCGCCTCGATCTGCTTGCGCGCCGCATCCCACAGCTGGAAGTAGTGGTCCGTGTCGACGGGCTGCTCGCCTTCGCGGTAGGGCACGGACAGGCCGCCGCCCGTGGAAATGGCTTCGATATCGTGGCCCATGTTTTTGACCAGATCGACCATGGTGCCGCAGACGGTTTCCAGGTGGCTGTAGTCGACGCCCGAGCCGATGTGCATGTGCAGGCCGACCAGGTGCAGGCCATGTGCGCGGATGACGGCCAGCGCCTCCGGCAGCTCTTCATGCCAGATGCCGTGCTTGCTGTTTTCGCCGCCCGTATTGGTCTTGTTGCTGTGGCCATGGCCATAGCCTGGATTGATGCGCAGCCAGACGCGGTGGCCGGGCGACACGGGACCCAGCTGGCGCAGCATGTCGACGGAGCCGCAATTGACTTCGATCTTAGCCGCCGCCACGCGCGCCAGGGTGGCGCGGTCGAACAGGTCGCAGGTGAACACCACGCCGGCGGCGCCGTTGGTTTGCGCCGGCGTAAAGCCTGCCTGCAGCGCGCGCTCGATCTCGCCCAGCGACACGGCGTCCACGTGCACGCCCGCTTCGCGCATCAAGGTCAGCAGATGGATGTTCGAGTTGGCCTTTTGCGCGAAGCGCACGGTGTCGAACTGCGCCAGCTGCGCCACGCGCGCGCGGATGGAGGCCGCGTCATACACCCACAGGGGGGTGCCGTGTTCCTGGGCGAGTTGGGCGAGGGTGGCGTCTGGCACTGGTTTCATGGTGTGGTCTTTGTCATATGATGGGTGGCGTCGGATTACGCGGGCTTTGCCCGCTAATCCGACCTACGATGCTGGCCATGATGCGGGTTTTCTTTGTAAACATAAAATATCTATTTAGGCCTACCTTATTCATTTATGATATGGCTATGACTATCTCCCTGCGCCATATCGAAGTCTTCCGCGCCATCATGACGACGGGCAGCGTGACGGCCGCCGCCGCCATGCTGCATACGTCGCAGCCCACCGTCAGCCGCGAACTGGCGCGCCTCGAGCATTTGACGGGCTTGATCCTGTTCGAGCGCGAGCGGGGACGGCTGCGTCCCACGGCCCAGGCGCTGCAGCTGTTCGAGGAAGTGCAGCGCGCGTATTTCGGCCTCGAGCGCATCGTCAGCACGGCGGCGGCCCTGCGCCAGTTCGACCAGGGACAGTTGTCGATCGCCTGCCTGCCCGTGTTTTCCCAGTCGCTGCTGCCGCAGGCGTGCAAGCGCTTCGTGGCCGATTTTCCCAAGGTGAGCATCAGCATCACGCCGCAGGAGTCGCCGCTGCTGGAAGAGTGGCTGTCGGCGCAGCGCCATGACATCGGCCTGACGGAAGTGGGCAATGCGCCGCCGGGCACGGCGCTCGACACCCTGATGTCCGTCGATGAAGTGTGCGTGCTGCCCGACGGCCATGCGCTCGCCAGCAAGACCGTGCTGCAGCCGGCCGATTTTGCGGGCCAGCCTTTCATCAGCCTGGCCGCCGTCGACCCCTACCGCCAGCAGATCGACGCCATCTTCGCGCAGGCGGGCGTGGAGCGGCGCATGGCGCTCGACACGCACAGCGCCGCCTCCGTGTGCGCGATGGTGCGCGAAGGCGTGGGCCTGGCCATCGTCAATCCGCTCACGGCCCTCGACTATGCGGGGCAGGGCTTGCAGATCCGCCGCTTCGCCGTGTCCCTGCCGTTCACGGTGAATCTCGTGAAACCTTTGCACCGGCCCCTGTCGCAACTTGTCGCCCTGTTCGAGCAGGCGCTGCATGCGCAGGCGGACGAAGTGAAAAGGCGGCTGCTGCAGCTGTGACGGCGCTTGTGGAGCGGCGGCGGTCAACAGAGTAAAATGGCGTTTTACTTATTCAAGCCTGATTACTTCGATGACCACAACCGCTACTCCCGTCCGTACCCGTTTCGCTCCCAGCCCGACCGGCTATCTGCACCTGGGCGGCGCCCGCACCGCTTTGTACAGCTGGGCGTATGCCCGCCACTTCGGCGGCACTTTCGTGCTGCGCATCGAAGACACGGACGTGGAGCGTTCCACGCCGGAAGCCGTGCAAGCCATCATCGAAGGCATGAAGTGGCTGGGCCTGGACCACGACGAGGGCCCGTTCTACCAGATGCAGCGCATGGACCGCTACCGCGAAGTGGTGGCACAGATGCTGGCCGAAGGTACTGCATATCACTGCTACTCGTCGCCGGAAGAAGTCGAAGCGATGCGCGAGCGCATGCGCGCCGCCGGCGAAAAGCCGCGCTACGACGGCACCTGGCGTCCGGAACCGGGCAAAACCCTGCCGGCCGTGCCTGCCGACCGCAAGCCCGTCGTGCGCTTCAAGAATCCGCTCGATGGCGACGTGACGTGGGATGACGTGGTCAAGGGCACGATCACGATTTCGAACCGCGAACTGGACGACCTGGTGATCGCCCGCCCGGACGGCACGCCGACGTACAACTTCTGCGTGGCCGTCGACGATTGGGACATGCAGATCACGCACGTGATCCGCGGCGACGACCATGTCAACAACACCCCGCGCCAGATCAACATCCTGCGCGCCATCGGCGCACCGCTGCCGCTGTACGGCCACCTGCCGATGATCCTCGGTGCGGACGGCGAAAAGCTGTCGAAGCGCCATGGCGCCGTCAGCGTGATGGATTATCCGGCGCAAGGCTTCCTGCCGGAAGCGATGCTGAACTACCTGGCGCGCCTGGGCTGGAGCCATGGCGACGATGAAGTGTTCTCGACCGAGCAGTTCTGCGAGTGGTTCAACCTGAACCATCTGTCGAAATCGGCGGCCCAGTTCAACAATGAAAAACTGGCCTGGTTGAATAACCACTATATCAAGCAGGCCGACAACACGCGTCTGGCCGACCTGGCGCGCCCGCAAATGGCCGCCGCCGGCGCCGTCTTCGAAGGCGCGCCGGACCTGGCGCAAGTGCTGGGCATGATGAAAGAGCGCGCCAACACCGTCAATGAACTGGCTGCCGCCTCGATGCTGTTCTTCCGCGAGCCGCAGCCGGAAGCGGAACTGGTCGCGCAGCACATCACGGATACCATCAAGCCCGTGCTGGCGCAGTTTGCCGAGCGCATCGCCACGGTGGAGTGGAGCAAGGAAGCCGTCGCCGCCATGATCAAGGAAGTGCTGGCCGCCAACACCATCAAGATGCCGCTGCTGGCCATGCCTTTGCGCCTGATCCTGACGGGCCAGTTGCAGACCCCGGCCATCGACCAGGTAGTGGTGATGTTCGGCCGCGACACCGTGCTGGCGCGCCTGGCAAAGTGGTTGTAAGCATCGCGATTAAATCGTCGTAAAAGAGAGTGCGGAAACCGCTCCTATGAAAAGTTGCTCATAGACGAAAAAGGGTATTTGCAGAGTGAAACTTCTTTGCTATACTCTTGTTTCTGCACCAACGGGGGTATAGCTCAGCTGGGAGAGCGCTTGCATGGCATGCAAGAGGTCAGCGGTTCGATCCCGCTTACCTCCACCAGCAGCAAAATCGCAGTCAGGTTTTGTTAGTCGTTGAAGTGGTGCAGTTGTTGTTTGGAAGTTCCGCGGTCCCCATCGTCTAGAGGCCTAGGACATCACCCTTTCACGGTGAGTACAGGGGTTCGAATCCCCTTGGGGACGCCAGGTAGTTGTGGTATAGTGGTGGCAGTTGTTTGTACTGATTGTTGTAAGTTCAGACCCGTAAAAAGCGGAATCTGGATGGAAAGCAAGTAGTGGAACAAAGTCGCCAAGTGCGGCTTTTATTATTTCTGCGCCCGGGGGGGTATAGCTCAGCTGGGAGAGCGCTTGCATGGCATGCAAGAGGTCAGCGGTTCGATCCCGCTTACCTCCACCAACAGCGCAGAAGTAAGGTGGTAAAACTGTAGTGCCGAGGTCCCCATCGTCTAGAGGCCTAGGACATCACCCTTTCACGGTGAGTACAGGGGTTCGAATCCCCTTGGGGACGCCAGTTCAGTCTGGTGTTGTGGTTGTAAAGAAGTAGCAGTGTTTCTGCGCCCGGGGGGTATAGCTCAGCTGGGAGAGCGCTTGCATGGCATGCAAGAGGTCAGCGGTTCGATCCCGCTTACCTCCACCAACAGCGCAGAAATCACATGATAATCAAAGTCGCCTCGAGCGGCTTTTTTTATTTGTGCTGTCGATTTCTTCGCAAGTGGTCGTGGTTAGCTGCCGTCAACCTCCGCCAATAGCATTAAGTCACAAGATATTCAAAGTCGCCTTGAGCGGCTTTTTTTGTGCCTATTGGTTGCATGGATATAACTGACAGTGATTTGCGGAGTGGTTACATTTGGCAGGCGGCTTGATTGCATCAAGCCTGCTGATAAAAAATGGACCATCACAATGAGGAGACAGGATGCACCGCGTATTTGCCAGTTTTTTTCTTGCCGCCGTTATGCACGTTCCCGCGCATGCGGAGGCGCCGCCTGTGGCGAAATTCGATCCCGGTGCGCTGAAGTTGCAAAAGGGCCCGTTCAATGACGTGCTGGTGCTCGGCTCGCCCCATTTGGCGCAATTGCCAAAATCGTTTGATCCGTCTCAATTGAGCTTGCTCAACGAGCGCCTGGCGGACTGGCGGCCGGATGCGATCGCGATCGAGGCGCTTTCCGGTTTGCAGTGTGCTTACCTGCGCGCCTATCCGCAGCGCTATGGCGATACGGTGAAAGCGTATTGCTATGACACTTCCGTCGCGCGGGCCGCCACGGGGCTGGATGTGGTCGCGGCCACGGCGCAGGCGGAGGATTTGCTGGCCGCCTGGCCGGCGGCGCCGTCTGCCGCGCAGCGGCGTACATTGGCCTCCCTGTTCCTGGCTGGTGGCGAGCGCGCATCGGCGCTGGTGCAGTGGCTGCGTCTGCCTGTCGAGGAGCGGCGCGCCGGTGACGGCGTGAGCGAGCCCTTGGCCGCAAACCTCAATTCCCTGCTGATGCAGCGCAACGAGAGCTATCAGATCGCTGCCGTGCTGGCAGCGAAGAGCGGGCACGAGCGGGTGCATGGCATGGATGACCATACGTCCGATATGCCTGTTGACGATGAAAAGGCGTATGCCAAGGCTATCAGGGCGGCCTGGAATAACTCCTTTTCGGCCGAGCGCAAGCGCACCCATGCCGGTTTTGAGGAGCAATTGACGACGCCTGCCGGTGTGCTGGCGATCTATCGCGCCTATAACGGACGCGCCGAGGCGGATCTGGCCTTCCGTGGCGATTTTGGCGCGGCGCTCGAAGAGCCTTCGCCGCAGCGTTACGGCCGCAACTACGTCGCCTCCTGGGAGGTGCGCAACTTGCGCATGGCGTCGAATATCCGCGAAATCATGGCGGCGCGCCCGGGCATGCGCGTGCTGGTCATCGTCGGCGCATCCCACAAGGGCTATCTGGAGGCGTATCTGAACCAGATGCATGATGTGCGCATCACCAGTACGGACGATATCTTGCGCTAAGGAGTGCTTTTGCCGCGCCGGGAGGTTGGCGCGGTTTTTCCTGCATGCCTGGCGCGCTGTTGCTTTGCATATCTTCCTGCCATCATCTTGTTTCCATAGGGAGGGGGATGCAAAAAGGTGGAAAATAAGAAGGCCAGCAGTTGATTTCGTGAATCGCTTCGTGTTAAACTTCGCGCACGCTTTTTTGAGGGGCTAAGCAAAGCCTTCAACGAAGAGTCCGCTGAGAGTAAAGTCAGCACAGGTCCCCATCGTCTAGAGGCCTAGGACATCACCCTTTCACGGTGAGTACAGGGGTTCGAATCCCCTTGGGGACGCCAGGATTTAGTTGTAAAGTAAGAGTGCAGTGCTGAATGGGCCTGACAAGTCAGGCTTTTTTTGTTTCTGCAATATTGCTGCAGTACCGGGTCAGGATGCAAAGTAGTGCATTCAGGACAGATTTCTGTCCCCATCGTCTAGAGGCCTAGGACATCACCCTTTCACGGTGAGTACAGGGGTTCGAATCCCCTTGGGGACGCCAGATTCGCAAGTAGTAACAGGTCGGGATGCAAAGCAGCGCATCCAGGACAGATTTTCTGTCCCCATCGTCTAGAGGCCTAGGACATCACCCTTTCACGGTGAGTACAGGGGTTCGAATCCCCTTGGGGACGCCAGACCGGCTGAATCAGCCAACAAAAAAGCCGCCTGGTAACAGCGCGGCTTTTTTGTTATGGGTCGCCATGCCCACGTTTTTCTCTTTCCGTTCAATATGCCACTTCCTACCGATCGCGCACCATCCCTGGCCATCTTCTGCAAAGTCGTCGACAACTACGGCGATATCGGCATTTGCTGGCGCCTGGCGCGGCAGTTGAGCGGCGAGCATGCCGTGGCCGTCACCCTGTGGGTCGATGATTTGCCGAGTTTCCGGCGCATCTGCCCGGAAATCGACGTGGCGGCCGAAGCGCAGCACGTCTCCGGCGTCACGGTACGCCATTGGCGCGGCCAGGATGGCGCGTTCGTGCCCGGCGACGTGGCCGACATCGTCATCGAATTCTTTGCCTGCGACATTCCGCCCGGCTATATCAGCGCCATGGCGCAGTGCGCGCCGCATCCCGTGTGGCTGAACCTGGAAGGCTTGACCGCGGAAGAGTGGGTCGAGGGCTGCCACGCGCTGACGTCGCCGCGCCACGGCATGATCAAGCATTTCTTCTTTCCCGGCTTCACGAACAAGACGGGCGGCTTGCTGCGCGAAGCGGCGCTGGATGAGAAAAGGCTGGCGTTCCAGGCCGATGCACCCGCCATGGCGGCATTCCTGAGTCAATTCGGCGTGACGGCGGCGGAAATGTCCGCCTTGAAGGTATCACTGTTCTGCTACCCGTCCGCTCCCGTCGCCGAGCTGTTTGCGGTCTGGCAGGCAGGGAACGAGCCTGTAACGTGCCTGGTGCCGGAAGGCGTCGCGATCGATGCCGTTCAGACGTTTATCGGCGACGATGCGGCGGTATCTGGTGCGGCGCGCACGCGCGGCGCGCTCACCGTGCGCGTGCTGCCGTTCGTGCCGCAGGACGATTACGACCGCCTGCTGTGGGCCTGCGACGTCAATTTCGTGCGCGGCGAGGATTCCTTCGTGCGCGCGCAATGGGCCGGCCAGCCGTTTCTCTGGCATATCTATCTGCAGGATGAAAACTTGCATCATGTGAAATTGCGTGCCTTCCTGCAGCGCTATGCGGCCGATGCGGACGGCGCCATCGACAGCCTGGTGCAGGTGGCGCTGGCCTGGAATGGCGCCAGCGCGGACGCCTTGCCGTGGTCGCAGCTGTGGCCCGCATTGCAGGCCGATTTGCCACGCATCAGGGCGCGCGCGCAGGACTGGCACAGGCAGATGCAGGCTAATGGCGATCTGGCAAGTAAGCTGCTGGCGTTCGCTGGCGCGACGAGATAGGCGCTTGCTCAAAATTAAGGTAAAATGCCCGGTTATTTCTAACGTATTTTTAACCGATCAAACGCAAGCTTGCGGTGCTGATGGCGCACAGGCGGCAGATGGTCTTCATGCAACCCACTTTTTACGTACATTCCTATGAAACCCGCAAAAGAAATTCGTGTTGGCAATATCATCATGGTCGACAGCAAGCCAATGATCGTGTTGCGTTCTGATGTCAACGGTTCGAGCCGCACGGGCTTCACCTACAAATGGAAGATGAAAAATCTTCTGACGAACACCCCGATGGAAAACGTGTTCCGCGGCGACGACAAGTTCGACGTTGTTGTTCTGGATAAAAAGCCAGTGACGTATTCGTACTTCGCCGACCCGCTGTTCGTTTTCATGGACACCGAGTACAACCAGTACGAAATCGAAGAAGAAAACCTGGGCGAAGCGCTGAACTACCTGAAAGATGGCATGGAATGCGAAGCCATTTTCTACGACGGCAAAGCGATCTCCGTTGAACTGCCTACGACCATCGCCCGTCAAGTGGTGTATTCGGAGCCAGCGGTCAAGGGCAACACGTCGGGCAACGTCCTGAAAGAAGCCAAGATCGAAAACGCCATCGACGCGCACCGCCACACCGTGCAAGTGCCGCTGTTCGTGGCACAGGACGACGTCATCGAAATCGACACCCGTACCAACGAATACAAGCGTGTCGTACGCAACTGATAGATCGTTGCACTGCGCCGCTCGCATGGCCCGGCATATGCCGGCCTGGCTTGCTCCAGTGCTGGATGATCAAAAAACGCTGCCTTCGGGCAGCGTTTTTTTTGCTTAAAAAATAATTCCCTTCAACAACAATTGTGTTGCAGGGACTGCTATGCTATGGCTAGAACATTATTGCGGTAGAAACATTGAAGTTTCCTGGAGATAGCATGCAGCGCAGTCAGATGTTACGCAGTGGCGCGTCCCGGGGCGTGGCGCGTCCCGTGCTGGCCCGTGCCTCGGCGCCCGCCAGCCCCATGGCCCATCTGCTCGATGCCGGCGTCTTGCCGCAACAGCAAATGATGCAGGCAGGCAAACTCAGCTCCCATGCGCTGACGTCGCAGTACCTGGGGCGCATCCGCTCGCTGTGCAGCATCGGCACGCGGACCTATCCCGGCATTGAAATCAATCCCGATGCGTTGAAAATTGCCCTGGAAATGGACCGCGAGCGGCAGGTCCACAAGGTGCGCGGCCCCTTGCATGGCATTCCCGTCGTCTTGCGCGACAATATCGCCACGGGCGACCGCATGAAGACGCGCACGCAAGCCCCCCTGGCCACGCAGGCCAGCTGCGATTCCTTTGTGGCGGCGCGCTTGCGCGCGGCCGGCGCCGTCATCATCGGCAAAAGCAATTTGCGTCAGTGGGCTGCCGTCAGCGTGCCGCATGCCACTGCCAGCTGGGCCGGGCTGACCATCCTGGCCGTCGACAGCGCCGCGGACGGTTCCATCGTCGCGCCTGCTTCAGACTGCGGCCTGGTCGCCATCAAGCCCACGGGCAGGGCCGCTGGCGGGCAGGGCGGCGAGCCAGCCATGGCCGGGCCGATGGCCCCCAGCGTGCGCGAGGCGGCCTGGCTGCTCGCCGCCCTGACGGGCGAGCGCCTGGCCGATGGCGTGGTGCTCGATGCCGCCGGCTTGCATGGGCGCCGCATCGGCGTGGCGCGCAGCCTGTTCGGCCTGTGCGCGGGGACCGATGCCGTGATCGGGCAGGCGCTGCTGGTACTGCGCGACCAGGGCGCGGAACTGATCGAGATGCCGCCCGCGCCCGGGCCTGGCGGCATCGAAGCATTGCTGGGTTCGCATGGGCTCGATGCGCTGGTGGGGCCTACCTGTCATGGCGCATCGCAGGCGCCGGCGGCCTTGCCGCATATCACGGTGCCGGCCGGCGTGGCCGGGGGCTCGCCGGTCGGCTTGTCCTTCATCGGTCCGGCCCACGGCGACATGCAGCTCATTGCGATGGCCTATGCGTATGAGCAGGCGACTTTGCACCGGCGCACGCCCGCGCTGCCGTCGAGCATCACCCTGGCGCTGCGCCAGCCATGAATTTTCTTTTCGTTTTCTTTCGATAAACTATGCTTGCAATCTTGCTGCTGAGTGCGGCCGTGACCGCCACCCCGACTCCTTTTGACGCCGCGCAATTGTCTGGCAGCTGGTCCGACAGCGTCAATACGAACAGTGTTTGCGAAGAAGCGCGGCACTTTACGCGCATGCAGCTGTCTGACGATCATCAGCGGCTGGCGATCTTTAACGACCGGACGTGGAAAAGCAAGCTGGGTGAAACCAACCGCTTTGCCGCGACGGTGGTGGCGGAAACGGAGCACAGCCTGACTTTACGCTATGACAATGAAACCCGCCTCAATGCCGCTGGCAAGCTGGTGGAATGGCAATTGATCATCGTCGCGCCCGGCGTGTACCGCTGGCGCGAGACGGGCTGGCCGGAAGGCAAGGTCAACGGGGTCGTCGGTATCCGCTGTTCTCCCTGAGACGGTGCGCAAGCATGCCATTCTGCTATGCTGCCGGCATTACATGATGCTTTTAGGAGATTGCATGTCCGCACGTTTGCTCTTACCCCTGTTCCTTGGTGCCGCCGTGGCGCTGGCCACGCTGCCGGCGCACGCGCGTACGCCCAGGCTGTCGCTGATCGAGCAGGCGCAAAGCTGCGACGGCGGCCACACCTGCCCGTATTTCCCCGACGTCTACAAGGCGGACTACGCGTTTCGCAAGGCCTTCAATGTGGGCTTGAAAAAAGCTGGCCTGAAGCGGCAGCGTTGGGTGCCGGATGGCGTGGCCAGCCCGCTCAAGCCCGTCGAGATCGACGGCAAGGCGCGCCTGCTGAGCAGTGTCTGCGAACCGCACAATTGCGGCCACCGCTACTCCATCCTGTACGACCCGGCCGAGCGCAGCATGACGGGCGTGTATATGGGCAGCGATGGCAAGGGCGGCTTGCGCACCGTTTACTTCGGCGAACCCAGCATCGCCGAAGCCGACCTGTTGTTCAAGAACTGATGCACGCGCCACTGCGCATTTCCAGCGAACGCGGCGAGCTGGACGTGGCCATGATCCACCGCTACCTGAGCGAGCAATCGTACTGGAAGCGCGGCGTGGCGATCGAAACGGTGCGCAAGGGGATCGCCAACGCGCTGTGTTTCGGCGGCTATGTGGATGGGCAGCAGGTGGCGTTCGCCAGGGTCATCACCGATTACACGGATTTTGCCTACCTGCGCGACGTGTTTGTGCTGCCGCCATACCAGGGGCGCGGCTATGGCAAGCAGATCGTGGCCGCCGTGCTCGGCGATGCGCGTGTGCGCGATGTCGCCTGGATGCTGGGGACCGATGACGCGCATGGCCTGTATGCCAGCTTTGGTTTTGCGCCGCTGGAGGCGCCACACAAGTACATGCGTCGTCCTGCAGCGTGAGAATTATCAAAACAACCTTTAGGTGTCAAGAGAACTATTAACATTATTGTACGTAATAATGTTGCATTGATAATGACATCATGTCATTATGCGCGCTCTGCAGCTTACGCAGCGGTGCGTTGCTGGTGCTGTGCTTTGCCGTCGCTACCTGGCGGGGCAAAGGTGGTGAGCGGTCCGATTGGTCGTCCCTGGCACGTTTTCTCGTCACTTTAAAGGAATACATCATGAAACAATATGGCGCCGAATTTCTCGGCACGTTCTGGCTGGTCCTGGGCGGTTGCGGCAGCGCCGTGCTGGCCGCCGCCTTTCCCGGCCTCGGCATCGGCTTTGCCGGCGTAGCGCTGGCCTTTGGCCTGACGGTGCTGACCATGGCTTACGCCATCGGCCACATCTCGGGCTGCCACCTGAATCCTGCCGTCTCGATCGGCCTGTGGGCCGGCGGCCGTTTTCCCGCCAATCAACTGTTGCCATACATCATTGCGCAAGTGCTGGGCGCCATCGTGGCCGGCGGCGTGCTGTACGTGATCGCCAGCGGCCAGGCCGGTTTCGATGTCAGCAAGGGCTTTGCCTCGAACGGCTTCGGTGCCCATTCGCCGGGCGGCTATTCGATGCTGTCGGCGCTGGTCATTGAAATCGTGCTGACGATGTTCTTCCTGATCGTCATCCTGGGCGCCACCGACAAGCGCGCGCCGGCTGGCTTCGCCCCGCTGCCGATCGGCCTGGCGCTGACCCTGATCCACCTGATCAGCATTCCCGTCACCAATACCTCCGTCAATCCGGCCCGCAGCACGGGCGTGGCCCTGTACGTGGGCGACTGGGCGACGAGCCAGCTGTGGCTGTTCTGGCTGGCACCGATTATCGGCGCCTTGCTGGGCGCGCTGGCCTACCGCTTGATTGCAGGCGAAAAAGAGTAGGCTTCAACATGTAAAAAAGCAGCCCGCGGGCTGCTTTTTTCATTTAATCGGCGCCGCGCCACTCGCTCAGGTAATGCTGTGGCGTGCGGCCCAGGATGCGGCGGAACATGGCGCTGAAGGCGCTGGGGCTGGCGTAGCCCAGCGCATAGGCGATGGCCGCCACGCCTTCACCCCGGTCCAGGCGGCAGAAGGCCTCGGCCAGGTGGACTTGCTGCAGCCATTGGCGGTAGTGCAAGCCCGTTTCCTTGGGGAATAAACGGATCAGGGTGCGCGCGCTGGCGCCCGCGTCCTGCGCCCAGTCCTCGATGCTGCGCCGGCTGCCGGGCGCGCTCATGATGGCCGAGCAGACGGCCACCAGGCGGCGGTCGCGCGGCCAGGGGATGGCGAGGGGGACGGTATCGGCCCCCGCCAGTTCCGACAGGATCAGGTGCGCCAGCCAGTCACCGCGTCCCGCCAGCGCATATTCGATCGGTTCGGCCAGCAAGGCCAGGATCAGCTCGCGCAACAGGCGGCTCACTTCCAGTACCTTGCAATCGGCGCCATATTGGGCCGCTACCTGCGCATCGATGTACACGGTGCGCATGCTCAGTTCGCTCAAGATGTGAACTTCATGCACGACGCCCACGGGGATCAGCAGGGCGCGTCGCGGCGGCAGGATCCACACGCCGTGTCCGGTGGAGACGCGCATCACGCCTTCCGTCGCATACAGCAGTTGCGCCCGCACATGGCTGTGCGGCGCCGTGTAGTCGCCTGCCACGTATTGCCTGGACATGGCCGTCACGGGGCGCGGCACGTGCTGGTAATCGTGCGAGCTGGTGCTGCGGCTGAACGGCACGCCATCGGGGTGGGTCTGGGCGGGTTGGTGGGTGTACATGTGCGTCGTTGGATTGTCACCTGATTGTCACTTAGTTGTCACTTGGGCGACGATTATTGGAAGTTGTCAGTTCAGTGACCATACTATACTGGCTTCTTTGCCGGGCCGCAGCCGTGCCCGATTATTGCGGATGACACATGCACACAACCACACCTGCCCCAGCACTGGCCAAGCCCGTGCCGGCGGCTCCCTCGCTTCATAGTTCCCAACAACAATCCGGTCTGGCCATGCACATTCTGGGCGCCGTCGCCTTCGTGCATTTGCTCAATGACTTGATCCAGGCATTATTGCCGTCGATTTATCCGATGCTGAAAGCCGAGTTTTCACTCAGTTTTACCCAGGTCGGCCTTATAACCCTGACGTTCCAGTGCACGGCATCGTTGCTGCAACCCTGGATCGGCTTGTACACGGACCGCCGTCCGCTGCCATTCTTGTTGCCCGTTGGCATGTGCTTTACCCTGGCGGGCGTGCTGATGCTGTCCATCGTCTCGACTTTCCCGACCCTGCTGATCGCCTCGGGCCTGATCGGCGTCGGCTCGTCGACCTTCCACCCGGAAGCGTCGCGCGTGGCCCGCATGGCGTCGGGCGGACGCTACGGCTTTGCCCAGTCGCTGTTCCAGGTGGGCGGCAACGTCGGCTCCGCCTTGGGCCCGCTGCTGGCGGCGGCCGTCATCGTGAACCGTGGCCACGGTAATGTCGCCTGGTTCAGCCTGCTCGCCGTGCTGGCCATCGGCGTGTTGTACAAGGTCAGCCACTGGTATAGCGGCCACTTGGCCAGCTTCAAGCCGAAGGCGGGCGGCCATGGACCTAACTTGTCGCGCAACAAGGTGATGGGTGCGCTGGGCGTGCTGGCCCTGTTGGTGTTTTCCAAATACATCTACATGGCCAGCCTGTCGAGCTACTACACGTTTTACCTGATCGACAAGTTCCACCTGTCGCTCGGCGATGCCCAGCTGTACCTGTTCCTGTTCCTCGCCGCCGTGGCGGCCGGCACCTTCATGGGCGGCCCCATCGGCGACCGCATCGGCCGCAAGCGCGTGATCTGGATTTCCATTCTGGGCGCCGCGCCATTTACCCTGCTGCTGCCATATGTCGACCTGTTCTGGACGGCTGTATTGACGGTGATCATCGGTTTCGTGATTTCATCCGCGTTTTCCGCCATCGTCGTCTTCGCGCAGGAACTGGTGCCGGGCAAGGTGGGCATGATCGCGGGGATCTTCTTTGGCCTGATGTTTGGCGTGTCGGGCATCGCGGCCGCGGCAATGGGCCACCTGGCCGACGTGTCGGGCATCGCCTATGTGTATAAAATCTGCTCCTACCTGCCGCTGCTGGGCATATTGACGGTGCTGCTGCCGCATATCGAGCAGGCGAAAAAGTAGGCCAGCGTCGCGGGAGGGCTTGACGGCCCGCCCGCGCGCATGCGATATTCTCTTCATGAACTCTTCCATCCTCCATCCAGTCCTTGCATACCGCGCCGCCGCTGCGCTGTGTCCGTGTACCTGGCTTCGCGAGGATGCGGCCCGGCGCCGTTAAACTTTTTACTCCTCATTCCGATGGCCACAGTGTTGAAAAACCTGTGGCCATTTTCTTTTTCCGCAACGCGCATGAAAGTCCCGTATGACACTTCATTTGTACGACACGTATAGCCGCAGCCTGCGGCCCTTCGAGACCATCGTTCCTGGCCATGCCGGCCTGTACGCGTGCGGCCCCACCGTCTACGATTACGCGCACATCGGCAACCTGCGCACCTATCTGTTCGTCGATGGCTTGCGCCGCGCGCTTGAATTCAACGGCTTGCAGGTGCGCCACGTGATGAATATCACTGACGTGGGCCATCTGACGTCGGATGCGGACAGCGGCGACGACAAGATCGAGGCGCGCAGCGCCCGCAGCGGCAAGTCGGCCTGGGATATCGCCGCCGAATTCACCCACGCGTTCGAGGGCGATCTGCGCGCGCTGAATATCCTGCCGCCCACCGTCTGGTGCCGCGCCACGGACCACATCGCGGAGCAGATCGCATTCATCCTCGACCTGGAAGCGAAGGGCTATACCTACCGCACGGACGACGGCATCTATTTCGACACGACGCGCCAGGACAGCTATGGAAAACTGGCGCGCCTGAACCGCGACGGCCTGCAGGCGGGGAAGAGGGTGGAGCTGGGCGAGAAGCGCGACATCTGCGATTTCGCGCTGTGGAAGTTCAGCGGCGTGCCGGGCCAGCGGCAAATGGAGTGGGACAGCCCCTGGGGCCTGGGTTTCCCTGGCTGGCATATCGAGTGCTCGGCGATGGCGGAAAAACACCTGGGCGCGTATTTCGATATCCATTGCGGCGGTGAAGACCACGTGGCCGTCCACCACAGCAACGAGATCGCGCAAACGGAAGCGCGCCACGGCACGCGCCTGGCCAATTTCTGGCTGCATGGCGCGTTCCTCAAGACCCAGGATGCGAAGATGTCGAAATCCACGGGCGACTTCTTGCGTTTGCAAAGCCTGATGGAGCAGGGCGTCGATCCGCTGGCCTACCGCTACCTGTGCCTGGGCGCCCATTACCGCAGCAGCCTCAATTTCACGGACGATGCGTTGCGTGCCGCCGCCGGCGGCCTGTCGCGCTTGCGCTCTACCGTGCATGGCCTGGGTGCTGCGGAAGGCGAGGCCGATCCTGCATGGCATGAGCGTTTCATGAGCTGCGTCAACGATGACCTGAACTACCCGCGCGCGTTGGCCGTGGCCTGGGAGCTGCTGAAAAGCGAGCTGCCGGACGCCGTCAAAAAGGCCACCATGGCCCGCTTCGATGCGGCCCTGGGGCTCGATCTGCTGGCCTGGCAGCCGGCGCAGGTGGCAGTGCCGCAGCAGGTGCAGGCGTGGATGGCGGAACGGGCCATCGCCCGCGCGCAGCGCCAGTGGGCCGAGGCGGACCGCTTGCGCGACCTGGCGCGCGCGGCCGGTTATGACATCGACGATACGCCGCAGGGGCAACAGGCGCGGCCTTTGTGAAGATGTCCTGCATAATGGCCGCCTGATGAAACTGGAGATGCCGTGAAGCGTCGTTTGCTGCTATTGAGTTGTTGCCTTGCCTTGTCGAACTCCGTCCAGGCGGCCGGCGCCTGCCCCGGCTTTCCCGCGCTGGCCACCTCCGGCGAGGCGCTGCTGGCGCAGGTGCGCGCGCTGCCGCCCGCCGCTGTCGACCGCGAACGGCAGGCGTGTGCGCCAGCGACGGTCATCGATTTCGCCTACAGCGGCGGAGTGCTGTGCAGTTTTGGCGGTGAAGTGGATGCGGCGACGGCCGCCGTCACGCGCCTGGCCGATGGCGGTGAGCTGGTCGAGTACCTGTATCTGTTCCCGTATGCGCCGGCCTCGCATGCGCGTTTGCTGGCGCTGCTGGCCATGCGGTTTGCGCCTGTCGACAAGGCGGCCTGGCCGGCCTTCGTGAAGACCGCAAGGCCAGGCAAGGAAACCACGGCCCTGTTCACACATGACGGTTTTTATATCTCGCTGGGCAAGCCCACCGAAGGCGATCCTGCCGCATGGTATTCGAATGTGATCTTTGAAAAGATGGACAAGCCGGCGCTGGGCGTGCGCAAAGTGTGCCGGGAGGGGAGCGATGGCTGAAGCGGATGCCTTTCCGGCGGCGCTGGCCGGCACTGTGGCGCAGCTGCTGCCCGCGCTGGGCAGCAGCCGGGCACACCCGCCATTTGCCGTGTACCTGAATGGCGAGGCCTTGCTGATCCCGACGCGCACCTATTACGACCGCGAGCGGCTGCTGGCCTGTGCGCGGCTGGCGGGCGACGCGGGCGTGATCGCCCTGTGCCTGGGCACGCGCCACCACGATGGCCATCTGCGCGAAGCGTGTTTAAAACAGCTGTTGCAGCAGGAGCGGGCGTGGACGGTGCCGTTCGTCGTGCACCTGTGCGGTGAATACGTGCTGGAGATCGTCGAGAGAATCGGGGCGGCGCTGCCGGCCTGGAATGCGCAGGCGCTGGCGCGCTACCTGCGGGAGAACCCCGCATATGTGGCCACCCTGGAGCGGCGCAGCATCAGCTACTGGAACTGCTACTACCGCAGGCGCCACCCCGTGTGGCAAGACTATCCGGGACGCAGGACCATGGCGGCCCTGCTTGCATTGCAGCAGCTTACGCCTCGATAAAGCGCATCTTGAAGCTGCGGCCCTTGATGTTGCCGAAGTCGCGGCCCAGGGTATTGCCCGCGTTCAGGCGCTTGAAGGCCGCTTCGGCCACCTTGCGGTCCAGCGCCACGTAGGTCATGAACTCGAACACGTTGATCTTGCCCACCTGTTCCTTGGTGAGGCCAGCGTCGCCAGTCAGCGCGCCCAGCAAGTCGCCCGGGCGCAGCTTGTCCTTCTTGCCGCCCATGATGCACAGGGTGACCATCGGCGCCGGCAGTGCCTCCATCCCGTCATCCTCGGCCAGTTCCTTCAGGTCGTGCCATTCGGCGGCGCTGTTCTGGTACTGCTCGATCAGCTTGACCCATTTTTTCTCGTTCGGCGCGCACAGCGACAGGGCCAGGCCCTTCTTGCTGCCGCGGCCAGTGCGGCCGATGCGGTGGATGTGCACTTCCGTGTCTTTCGAGACGTCGACGTTGATCAC
Organism: Janthinobacterium sp. PLB04; assembly: GCF_021165895.1. Classification (NCBI taxonomy): domain Bacteria; kingdom Pseudomonadati; phylum Pseudomonadota; class Betaproteobacteria; order Burkholderiales; family Oxalobacteraceae; genus Janthinobacterium; species Janthinobacterium sp. PLB04. The sequence continues at coordinate 2,469,457 of NZ_CP088968.1, forward strand.
GGCGCCCAGGTCGGAAATATCGAGGCCGCGCGCAGCCACGTCGGTGGCGACCAGCACGGAGCAGCTGCGGTTGGCGAACAGCACCAGGATTTCATCGCGCTCGCGCTGTTCCAGTTCGCCGTACAGGGCCAGCGCGGAAAAGCCTTGCTGGCGCAGTTCCTCGGCCAGTTCGCGGCAATGCACCTTGGTATTGCAGAAGGCCAGGGTCGATTCCGGCTTGAAGTGTTTCAACAGCTTGCCGACGGCGCTGTTGCGCTCGTCGAAGCCGATTTCATAGAAGCGCTGCTCGATCTTGTCGTTGTCGTGCTGCGCCTCGACCGTCACTTCCAGCGGATTGACGAGGAACGAGGCCGTGGCGCGGCGGATGTCTTCCGGATACGTGGCCGAGAACAGCAGGGTCTGGCGGCGCGCCGGGCAGGCGCTGACGATGCCGGCGATTTCCTCGTAAAAGCCCATGTCCGTCATGCGGTCCGCTTCATCGAGCACCAGCGTCTGCACGTGATTCAGGTTGATGGTGCCGCGGCCCAGATGGTCGCGCAGGCGGCCCGGCGTGCCGACGACGATATGGGCGCCGTGTTCCAGCGAAGCGATTTGCGGACGCATCGGCGCGCCGCCCGTCAGGGTCAGGATCTTGATGTTGCCAGCCGCGCGGGCCAGGCGGCGCAGCTCATTGGCCACCTGGTCGGCCAGTTCGCGCGTGGGGCACAGCACCAGTCCCTGCACGGCAAACCAGGCCGGATTGAGCTTGTGCAGGATGCCGATGCCGAAGGCGGCGGTCTTGCCGCTGCCCGTCTTGGCCTGGGCGATCAGATCGCGGCCGTCGAGCACCGCCGGCAGGCTTTGCGCCTGGATGGTGGTCATCTCGTGGTAGCCGAGCGAATCGAGGTTGGCCAGGAATGCGGGCGTCAGCGGCAGGCTGGCAAAGGAAGTGGTGGTGTCAGTGGTGGTGTTCATAGGGGCGGAGCCGGTAAAAAGCGGGTGGATGGGCACAGTCTACAGGCGTTCTACGCCCTTGTGCGGATGGTGGTGTGGAAGCTGGCTGCAAACGGCCGCCCGCGTGTGGTATTAATTGTCGGGCGCCCAGATGGGCAAGCCGGTGAGATCCAGGCCGGCGTCGCGCGTCCACACGGGCAGGCCCGTGGCGTCGGTCGGCTCCAGCAATTCGAGCTGCACTTGCTTCAGCGCCACCTTACGCGGGCGCGCGCGGCGCTGTGGCTCCGGCGCCGGCTCTGGCGCATCGTGCGCTGGCGGCGGGCCGAAGCCGGGCAAGTCGATGGTGGCATTGTCTTTTTTATCTCTCATTTGATAACCTCTGTCCCTGGCCTGCGAAGGCCAAGGGGCGGGCAGCATGCTGTCCGCCTATGTCCATACGCTTTAACTTCATCCACAAAACAAAAGCCCGGCTACAGGAGTCGGGCTCATTGTGAATATCATCGGCAGGAAAAGCAGACCTGCGGATTAAAGTGCGGCACGCAGTGTATCACAGGCGTGCCGCATTGTGGGATGCGCTGTTGTTGTGTCAGCGGAAGCTCAGGGCGCCCGTCAAGTCGCCCGGCGGCAGCGCGCCGCGTGACGCAAAGGCGTCATTGCGCACTTTCAGGCCTTCGAGCAGCGGCAAGTCGTGCAGGCGCGTGATCAGGCGCAGGATCGACGTGGTGTCGTAGAAACTGTGGTCGACGGCGCCTTTCTTCGCGTATGGCGAGACGACGATGGCGGGAATGCGCGTGCCAGGACCCCAGCGGTCGCCTTTCGGCGGCGCCACGTGGTCCCACCAGCCGCCGTTTTCATCGAACGTGATCACCACGATCATGTCTTTCCACTGCGGCGACTCCTTCAGATGCTGGATGACGTTGGCCACGTGCTGGTCGCCCGACTCGATGTCCGAATAGCCCGCGTGCAGGTTCAGGTTGCCCTGCGGCTTGTAGAAGGTCACGGCCGGCAGCTTGCCCGCCACGGCGGCGGCGAGGAATTTGTTCGAAATCGGGCTGTCGCCCGTGCCGCCGTCGCGCAGGTGTTCGGCGCGCGCGGCGGTGCCGGGTGCGAACTGCTTGAAGTAGTTCAGCGGCTGGTGGTGGAACTGGAAATTCGGCTTGCTGCCGCCGCCCTTGTGGTCGAGCGCCGCTTGCCAGCCGCCGCCATACCAGGCCCAGCTGACGCCCTTGCGCGACAGCAGGTCGCCGATGGTGTCGTAGGTTTGCGGCGGCAGGGTATTCGCGTCGGCCGGATCGGCGTGCAGCGGGTCGCCGTCGAAGGCGGGGTGGATATAGCTGGGCTGGTATGGCGGCGCCATGGTGTTGACGGCATAGCCGTCCGGCGTGAGGGCGCCGTCGTTGACGTATTTCGGCTTGCCATCGAGCGCGGAGGCGGGGCAGTCGGGCGAGATCGCCAGGCGCACGCCTTGCGGGCCGTCGGACAGCACGGCGATCTTTTTCTTTGCCGCCGTCTCGGCCGCGTTGAAGTATTCGTTGGCCCGGCCCGTGACGAGGAACTGGTGGTTCATGTAGGAGCCGCCGAAGGCCGCCATGAAGAAGTTGTCGCACAGTGTGTACTGTTCGGCGATCTGCCACAGGTTCAGGTTTTTCGACGTTTCGCCGTAATGGCCCATCACCAGGCCGCCGCTGTCGGCCCACGCGGCAAAGCCGTCGTTCTTGCCGCCGTTGATCTGCATCTGGTTGTTATAGAAGCGGTGTACGAGGTCGCGCGTGATGATGCTCTCGGGCAGGGGCTTGCCGGCCGCATCGCTCAATTTGTAGGGGGCGTTCGGCAGGCCGGAAATCTGGTCTTCCTTGATCAGGTAATCGATGCCGCCGATATTTTGCTGGTTCGGCACCAGGCCGCCCCAGATTTTCGGCAGGGTAGCCAGCGGCTTGCCGTCGCGGTCCAGCTGCTGCGCCTGTTCGGCCGTGACGGCGGACAGGGGGGCGCTGGTGCCGGGGAAGTTGGCGAACAGGTTGTTGAAGCTGCGGTTTTCCAGATAGATCACGACCACGTTCTTGACGTGCGCCTTGAGTTTCGCGTCGAGCGAACCTTTGGCGATGGTCTTCCTGGCTGGCGCGGCGTCGGCCAATGCCGGCAGGCTGGCGGCCAGGCCGACTGCGGAAGCAGCCTGGAAAATGCGCCGGCGCGAGGGATTGGCGGGTTGGTCGGCCGGATCGGCTGGCAGGGCGGGGGCGAGGTCCTTCACACATTCTCCTTGGGTGTCTCTGTGGCACGGGCCACGGTGCTGCCCGTGAAGCGGAAAATTGTATCACCGGCCCCTGGATAATGTGAAATATTCGCCCCGCGCCTGCCTGGCCGATTCAGGGCATCAGAACTGGTAGCGTACGCTCAAGGCCACCTTGCGCGCGGGACCATGCATGCCCGAGTACCACCAGTCCGAGACCGACGCCGTGTACTGCTTGTCGAACAGGTTGGCCACGTTGACAGTCGCCGACAGCTTGTCGCTGACGTCGTAGCGCGCCATCAGGCTGGCCACCGAGTACGCCTTCTGTTCCCAGTGCAGGGTGCGCTCGATCTGCCACGCATCGATGTCCGAATACACGCGGCTTTGCCAGTTCATGCCGCCGCCGATGGTCAGGCGATGCAGCTCGCCGGGCAGGCGGTACGTGGTCCACAGTTTCACCAGGTGGCGCGGGAAGGTGGTCTGTATCGCCTTGCCCGTATTGTCTTCCGTCTGGCTGTACGACCACGATGCCGACACGTTCCAGCCTGGCGTAAGGGCGCCCGTCGCTTCCAGGTCCACGCCCTGCGTCCTGGCGCCCTTGATGGTGCGGTTGGCGGGATTGTTCGTGCCCGGCACGGTGTAGCCGGGGTCTGATTCGGACAGGTTGCTCTGGCGGATCTGGTACAGCGCGGCCGAGGTGTTCAGGCGGCCATCGAGCCAGCCGCTCTTGATGCCCGCTTCGTAGGTCTTGCCCGCGCGCGGCGCCAGCAGCTTGCCATAGCGGTCTTGCGCGGCCTGCGGCTGGTAGATGGATGAATAGCTGGCGTAGAGGCTGTGCGTGGCGTCGATGTCGAACACCAGGCCGCCATATGGCGTAAAGACGCGGCTTTCCGATGCCGGGGACTCGCCATAAAATGACACGGCAGGCGCATCCGAGATGTAATTCTCGCTGTAGCGCAGCACCTTGGCGCCGGCGATCAGTTTCAGGCGCTCGGACAGGTTCAGGCGCGTGGCGGCATAGGCGCTGGCCTGGCGGCGCGTGCTGTCGTAGGTGACGAAGGTATCGCCAAACACGGGTGCTGCGATGCGATTCCAGCTGTACAGGTTGACGGGGGTCTGCTGGATGTTCTTGTCGAAGCGGCCATCCGTCGTGCTTTGGAATTCGTTGTAGTCCATGCCCAGTACCAGCTCGTGCTGGCGGCCGAAGGCGCTGAACGGACCGCGCACATTGACGTCCACGCTGTTGACCTTGAGCCGGTAATCGCGGTAGTCGCCGTTCAGCATCAGGCCATCGCCCGTGGCCTGGTCGGGAAAGGCGCTGCTCACGCTCATGTAGACGGCGCGCTCTTCTTGCGACGACTGCACGCGGTTGGCCGAGATTTTCAGCTTCCAGTCGTTTGCCAGCGCGTGTTCCAGGGTGGCGAAGACGTCTGTCGAATTGCTGCCGAAACGGTTCGATTTGGCGGCCGGGCTGAACGAGCGGGGCAGGTCTGTCATTGCGCCATTGCTGTAGAACAGGGGGAAGCCCAGGTACGACAGCGACCCCTTCGAGCGGTTGCGCTGGTGCGTCACGCCGGCCGTCAGTTTCGTGTCGGCGGACAGGTCCGCTTCGATCACGCCATACACCACTTTCTTGTCGCGGCTATAGCCGTCGATGATGCCGTCGCCTTCCTCGTACAGCGTCACCAGGCGGCCGCGCACGGTGCGCGCCTCGTTCAGCGGACCCGCGATGTCGGCCATGGCGCGCCGTTCATCGTAGGAGCCCAGCTCGCCCTCGACGGACGCCTGGAACTGCGCCGTGGGCTTCTTGCGCACCATGTTGATGGCGCCCGAGGCGTCGCCCGCGCCCGTCATCAGGCCCGAGGCGCCGCGCAGCACTTCGATGCGGTCGTACAGCGCCATGTCGGCCAGGCTTTGCGACGGTATCGCATTGAGGCCCAGGTTTTCCGAGTGCGTGTTGACGCCATCGAGCTGGTAATTGGTGATCGCATAGCCGCGCGAGGTAAAGCCGGAGCGTTCGCTGCCCAGCGAGAACAGGGTGATGCCCGGCGTTTGCGCCATGACTTGCGCGATGGTGTTCAGGCCCTGGTCCTGCATGCGCTGCTGCGTGATGACGCTGACCGACTGCGGCGTTTCCCGGATCGACAGGCCCAGTGGCGTGGCCGTGGCGATCGGCAGGGGCGAGACATACGCGCCCGAGCCTTCCGTCGCATCCTGCTGCGCCTTGACGGACACTTCCGGCATCATCGACAGCGCTTCGCCGCCCGCCGCCGCATCGGCCGGACGCAGGACAAAGCTGCCGTTGGCGCTGCGCTCGGCCTTCAGGCCCGTGCCGCGCAGCACGCCGTTCAGGGCGGCCAGCACGTCGTGGCGGCCGCTCAAGCCTGCGGACGTCTTGCCGCGCGTCTGTTCCGGCGTAAAACTGAGGATGACCCTGGACTGGCTGGCGACCTGGCGCAGCGCCGCCGCCAGGTCGCCGGCCGGCACCTGGAAATCCTGGATGTTCTGGCTGGCCGCTGGCGCTGCCGCGCTTTCCTGCGCCATGGCTGGCGCCCGGGCGTTCAGCAGCAGGGCCGAACCGATGAAGACGAGTTGGATGGCATACGCCATGCGCTTGATGCGCGGCTTGGAATGAATGGCAGGAGACATGGTTACCTTGTGGTGTAGTCGTCAAAAAGAACGTTGCCTACACAGGTCACGCGAGAATCGAAAGCGGGTACCTTTTTTTTTCGTTGGCGTCAAAATAAATGTTCAATGCTGCTGGCGCGCCTCTACCTGCACCCAGTAGCGCGTGCGCAGGCGGATATCGACGGGCAGGGAGTCGGGCAGCGACAGCAGCACGGCGTCCAGGTCGGCCAGCGGGAAGACGCCGGAAATGCGCAGGCCGGCGACGGCGTCGTCGCAGCCCAGCAAGCCGTGGCGGTAGCGGCTCAGTTCATGCAGGAAGTCGCGCAGCGGCATGGCGTCGGCCAGCAGCAAGCCCTGGCGCCAGGCCCAGATGTCGGGCGAGACGGCGTGCGCGGGCAAGAGCTGCCGCGCCGTCATGCCGCCGCCCTGGCCTGCACGGATGAGCAGATTGCCATCGCCATGGCGCGGCATCAGCCGGACGGCTCCTTCCTCGACAGACACGAGAGTGCTGCCGCCGGCCTGGCGCACCGAGTAGCGCGTGCCCAGCGCCTGCGCCTGGCCATGCGCGGTTTCGACGAGGAAGGGGCGATAGGGCATGTCCGTTTCGCGGGCGGTGGCGATGAAGACTTCGCCCTGGACCAATAGCAGCAGGCGCTGCGTGCCGCTAAAGCGGATATTCACGGCGCTGCCGCTGTTCAGGTGCAAACGGCTGCCGTCGGGCAGGGCCAGCTCGCGGCGCTCACCCACGCCCGTGGACAGGTCGGCCAGCGCGGCGCGGGCCATGTCGGGTGCATATTCCGAGCGCGCGCCGAACCAGCCCGTAAGGCCGATGGCCGATACCCACGCCAGCAGTTGCAGGCTGTTGCGGCGCGAGATCGGCGAGGCGAGGCGGGAGCGCTGTGTCAGCGCCTTGCGGCTGGCCTGCGCATCGAGTTCGCGCAAGCCGCCGCTGACGCTTTCGATGTGTTTCCACGCCCGCTCATGGTCGGGATGCGCCTGGCGCCACTGCTGCCAGGCCGTTTTTTCCGCCGGCGTGGTTGCGCCGCTCATCAGGGTGGCCAGCCATTCGGCCGCCTGCATGGCGATCGCCAGGTCGATGGGCTGGCCCTGTGCGTAGACGGTGGCGCCGCGCATGTCAGGATGCGGCAAAATCGGGCACGGCAAAAAAGCACAGCAGATTGGCCTTGCTCAGGTATTTTTTGACGGAATGCGTGGTGGTGCCCAGTTCGGCGGCGATCTCGGCATAGGTCATGCCGTCCAGGTGGGCCAGCAGGAAGGCTGCCTTGGCCTTGGCGGAGAGCTGGTCCAGCGCGCGGTCGACCCGTTGCAGCGATTCGAGCAGGATGGACATCGCTTCCGGCGAAGGCGTGCAGGCTTGCGGCTGGTGTAGCAGTGCGTCGAGGTAGGCCCGTTCGAGCTCTTCGCGCCGGCAGTGATTGGCCAGCAGGCGCTTGGCGATGGTGGCCAGGAAAGGGCGCGGCTGCGCGATCCCGGCACTGCTGCGCGCAACGAAGATCTTGATGAAGGTATCCTGCGCCAGGTCGCCCGCCAGCCCCGCATCGTGCAGGCGGCGTTTCAGCCAGTGCAGCAGCCAGGAGTGGTGCTCGGCATACAGGGCCTGGAAATCGGATGGCGGGGAAGGGGCGGACAGCATGCGTACAGTCTGGTTTAATCTAAATGAGAATTGTTCTCATAATAGCGTAGCGGCGCGCACCCGGCAATCAGCAAAACGCGGCGTTGCTGAAATGCGACTGCGTGTCCGGAGCGCGCGCGGCACCGGATTTGCGCTGCCGCACGGCAGATGTAAAAGTTTCCTTGACGCAAGCTTTCATGTGAGAAAATGCGGGCTGTCGATGTGGTGCGGAGCGGAGCGAAAAATGATGTGGATGGTTGGCGGTGCCCTGGTTCTCCTGGTCGCCAGATTCTTATGGTTGGCCTACTTTCACCGGGTCAACGCGATGTCGCGCCAGGCGGAGTTGATGAACTGGCTCGACATCGGCCGGGTGTCGAATGCCGATGGTGGCAAGGATATTCTGTTGGCGAGAAACGAGCGCGGCGCCAGGATCGACTGGCGCACGGGCGAGGTCTGGCTGATGAATCCGAAGGTGGCCGAGCCATTCGCCGATTTCCTCGCCGTCGAGCGCTGGCTGACTTTGCGCGACATGCCGGCGGCGGACAAGCCGGCCGCAGCTGCGCCTGCACCCGCGGAGCCGGAACCGGAAGCGGCGCCGGATGCTGGCCCCGTGCGCGATACCTTGCCGGCCTTCCAGCAAAAGGTCGATGCTTGCCTGGCCAAGGCGGAGGGCGGCCAGGAATTGCTGGAAACGAAGCAGGCTTTCGAGGCGGGCAGCGAGCCTTACCTCGAGGCGTCGACGGAACTGAGCAAGACGGCGCTGGAGCTCGAAGTGTCGCCGGCGATGGTGGCCACGTTTCATATCAGCGCGTTTGCCGCCCTGGCCGAAACGGCGGGAGCCGACAAGCTGGAACGAGTGGCGGCCAGCCTGCACGCGGCGGCCAGGCAGATCAGGGCCAGCGTCACCGCGTAAAGGCGGGACAGGGCAGGCATGAATGAAAAAACCGCTGATCCCTTGCAGGAGTCAGCGGTTTTTATGTATTGGTTGCGGGGACAGGATTTGAACCTGTGACCTTCGGGTTATGAGCCCGACGAGCTGCCAGACTGCTCCACCCCGCAGGCGAATTATATACGAGTTTGCTGCATTGCGAAAGAGCGGATCGATACAGAGGGCATTTGGCTTGCATGAGGTGCATTGACATGCTGTGCCGCAATGGAAAAAGCCGCTGATTCCTTTGCAAGAATCAGCGGCTTTCATATATTGGTTGCGGGGACAGGATTTGAACCTGTGACCTTCGGGTTATGAGCCCGACGAGCTGCCAGACTGCTCCACCCCGCAGGCGAATTATAGCGGGGTTTGCTGCAATGCGCAATGGCCGGGTTTCAGACCCTGGATTACGCCGCCGCCAGGCGCCACAGCGAGGTGATTTCCTTCGAGCGGGCCGCGTGCAGGCTGTCGGTGGCGTCCTGCGCGCGCGGGTGCGTGGGTTTCACGTCCAGGCGGTCGATGACTTTCAAGCCCGCCTGTTCTATCCATTCCAGTAATTGCGCGCGCGGGCGCAGGCCCAGGTGCTCGGCCAGGTCCGATAAAATCAGCCAGCCTTCGCCGTTTGCTTCCAGGTGCCCGGCCAGGCCGGCGAGGAAACCGCGCAGCATGCGGCTGTCCGGATCGTAGACGGCGTATTCGATCGGCGAGCTTGGGCGCGCCGGCAGCCAGGGCGGATTGCACACGATGAGCGGCGCGCGGCCCGCAGGGAACAGGTCGGCTTGCAGCACGTCGACCTTGTCAAGCAAATCGAGGCGGGCCAGGTTTTCGCGCGCGCAGGACAGGGCGCGCGGGTCCTGGTCGGTGGCGACGATGCGTTCAATGCCGCGCTGCGCCAGCACGGCGGCCAGCACGCCCGTGCCGGTGCCGATATCGAAGGCCAGCTTGGCGCGCGCAGGCAGCGGCGCTTCCGCCACCAGGCCCACGTATTCGCCGCGGATGGGCGCGAACACGCCGTAATGCGGGTGGATGCGCTGGCCCAGGGCCGGCAGTTCCACGCCCGTGCGGCGCCATTCGTGCGCGCCGATCAGGCCCAGCAATTCGCGCAGCGAGGCGATAAACGGTTCTTCGCCGCGACCATACGCTTCATTGCACGCCAGTTTCACGTCCGGCGCGCGGCGCAGCGGGATCGTGTAGTCGGCCTCAAAAGGCAGCAGCAGCATGGCCAGGGTACGGGCGCGTTGCGACTGGGCCTGGCGGTGCAAGTGGAAGGCTTCCGTGGCGGACGGTTCGGGTTTCGTCAGCTTGGCGGCCTTGGCCTTCTTGCTCGGTTTGTCGTTCTTGTGGTCGGCGCGCCGCGCCAGCGCCTGCAGCAGCTGGCGCGCGTTCTGGAAGTCGCCGCGCCACAGCATGGCCGTGCCTTCGCAGGCCAGGCGGTAAGCCTGGTCGGCCGTCGTGCGGTCATCGGCGATGACGACGCGCTTGGGCGGCGGCATGCCGCTTTCCGAGCGCCAGCGGGCCGAATGCTCGGCGCCGTTTTCGCTCCAGTGGATCTGCGGATGAACGGTAGGTGAAGAAGTGTCGGACATGGGATTCAATCGATAGAAGGTGGCGCGCGGCATGGTCGCCTGCGCAGGCCGTCTTCCATTATACGTTGCTGACCGTGCCGCTAGCGGTGTCCGTGCCATAGGCGAGTGCCAGCGCGCGGGCGCGCGCCTGCTCTTCCGGCGTGGCATCCACGGCTTTCCTGTCGGCTTTGGCGGTCTCGGCGGCTTGGTCCGGCTGCACCAGCTTGAGCAAGCGCAAGCTCAGGCTGCCTGCCAGGCCGTCATCCTTGCCGTTGCCGCTGGCGCCATCGGATGTGCCCTGGTAGAGATTGCTTTGCAGTTGCTGGCCCAGCAGCTTGAACAGGTCGTGCAGATTGCCGCCGAAGTGCGTGGCGGGCAACTCTTTCGCGGGCAGCTCTGCGTCATCGGCGGAGCCTGCTTCCTCGGCGGCATTCTGCGTTTGCTCAAGGACGCCCGCGCTGATGTTCGATTGATATTGCACTTCCACTTCGAAGTCGAAAGTCTGGCCATCGGCCGTCGTGATCTTGCCCTTGCCGATGAAATGCGCGTTTTCATCGAGGCTGAAGGCGTCCGCGCGGCTGCTGCCGCCGGCGCCCGAGACGCTGGCGCTGCCACTGCTGAAGCTGGAACCGGCCTGCAGGTCGACGGAATCGAAGGCGACCGTGGCACCGTCGCCGAACAGCTGGCGCGTCATGGTGGAGAGGAAATCCTGCGCCACGTCGACGGTGGCGTTGCCCAGCGTGTCCGTGCGCTGCTCCAGTCCCTTGGCCGACAGGTCCAGGCCATTCTTTGACAGCGCCACCACGTCTTGCGCCGTGCGCTGCATCAGGGGCGAAGCGGCCAGGCCCGTGGCGCTGCTGCCCGTGCGGGACGGCTGCTGGCCAGCCAGCGTATTCGAGGCGGGTTGACGGCTGGCAAGGGCGGGGAGCTGGGACATGGTCGGTTCAAATGGGGAGGATAGTCGAATTAACGGCAATATCTTCCCATTCTTTAACCATCAGTGGTGGTGCGACCAGCTACCGTCTGCCGATTCCAGGTAGGACTTGACGGCATCGGCCTGGCCCGTGGCGTGACGCTTGAGTTCGCCGCATGCGCAAATGCCCTGGTACGGCTGGATATGCGAGCAGGCGGAGACTTTTTGCAGGTAGACCTGCATGGATTTGTGACATTTTACGCACTTGAAGGTGAGGCTGCGGGCGGCTTTCATGGGGTTCCTTGAACTGTTGCGGGGCGTAGAGTTCATCTACGCGAAGGCGGCGATTTTAACGCACTCCGGCCATCGTTACACGTTGTTGCATCTGCGCCACGCGCACGTCAACTGAATCCGCACCGTGACGTTGAACGTATATAGGAGGTCGTCTGACCGCCATTGAAGAGGTAGCACCATGGACAAGCATGACAAGGAAAAGCCTGTACAGCCCGCCAAGGAGCTGGTCAGGAAGTGGCTGAAAGCGGAGCTGGAACAGCGCCGGCCCCCGCCCGACCCCGAGCAGATCCGCCGCGAACTGGGCTGGGATATGCTCAGACTGTGCCGGGAGCCGGCCAGCCGCTAGCGACTCAGCGCACCGTCACCACGCTCTTGCCGCCGGACCCAGGCTGCACGAGGATGCGGGTGGCGATGCGCTCCGTCATTTCCTGTACGTGCGAGATGACGCCCACCTTGCGGCCCATCGCTTGCAAGCCGTCGAGCGCATCCATGGCCACGCGCAGGGTTTCCGTGTCCAGGCTGCCGAAGCCCTCGTCGATGAACAGCGATTCCACGCGCACCCGGTTCGAGGACAGCGAGGCCAGGCCCAGCGCCAGGGCCAGCGAGACGAGGAACGCTTCGCCGCCCGACAGCGAGTGCACGGAGCGCAGCTCGCCGCCCATGTCCTGGTCGCGCACCATCAGGCCCAGCGACGGATTGTTCGGGTTGTCGATGCGTTCGAGCTGGTAGCGGCGCGCCAGGTGGTTCAGGTGTGCATTGGCATAGCCCAGCAGCACTTCCAGCGTGAATTGCTGTGCATAGTTGCGGAATTTCTTGCCGTCGGCCGAGCCGATCAATTCATTCAGGCTGGCCCAGCGCCGCTCGATGACGGCTTGCGCCTCGATCTGCGCCAGCATAGCTTGCGCACTGTGGCGCCGCGCGTCGTCCTGCGCGATGGCCAGGCGCAGTCGCGTCGCTTCCTGGTTGGCTGCCTGGCGTTCGGCGCCAAGCGCGTCGAGCGCCGCCTGCAACACGGCCTCGTCCGTTTCCAGCGCTTCCGGCGGCTGCTGCACGTGCGCGGCCAGTTGCTGCCGGCGCTCGGCCAGCACGGAAACGGCCGCCGTGTGGCGGTCGGCGATCATCTGCAGGGCGTCGCGTTCGGCGCGCATGGCGTCCGGCGCGATGGCCAGGCGCGCGCGCAGCTCGTCGAGCGTGGCGGGCGCATTGCCGGAGTGACGCTGCCGGAACTGCTGCAGCCAGTCGTGCAGGGCGGCGGTGGCGCCGCGTTCCTGTTCATGCAGGGCGGCCAGGCGCTGCGACAACTGCACGCATGCTTCATCGAGGCGCGCGCGCTGCTGGCTGGCCGACTGCGCCGCCGTTTGCTGCTGCGCCAGCAGCTCCTTGGCCTGCGCGATGGCGCCAGCCAGGCTGTGTTCCACCTCGGCCACGTTCTGGCCCTGCCATAGCGCGTTGCGCTCCGTTTGCAGTGCCGTGCGCTGTTTGTCGGCGGCGGCAAAGGCGGCGTGGGTCTCCTGCGCCGTGTGCCGTGCCTTGCCGGCGGCCAGCAACGCCGCTTCCAGTCGCGCGGCCAAGGTCGCCAGCGCGTGGCCGCGATTGTCCTGGTCAGCCTGCTGTTTCAGCCATTGCCGGCTTTCCGTCTCGCGCGCCGCACGGAAGTCGGCGGGGCCGGCGCGCCAGTTATCCTTCCAGCCTTCGGCGCCTTCCACGTCGGCAAACGCGGCATCGAGCTGCGCCAGCAAGCCGTCAAGCGCGCTGCGCGACGTTTCCGCCTTGTCCTGGCTGGCCGCCTGCTGCGCCTGCAACTGCGCCAGCCGTGTCTGCGTTTCGGCGACGGCGCTTGTGCAGCGCGCGTGTTCCGCGCCGGCCAGTTCGTGCGTCGCCTGCGCCTGCTCGCGCCGCGCGCTGGCCTGGCGCAGCGCCGCCTCCTGCTGCGCCAGCGCCTGCAGGGCTGCCGCATTGGCCGTCAGTTGCTGCGCGAACCAGTGCGCGCGCTGGTTTTCCGGCGGCAGATGCAGGGTATCGGCATGCGGCTGCCATTGCGCGTGCAGGCTGGCGATGGCGGGCGGCAGGGCCGCCAGTTCGGCATCCGTCTGCGCCTGTTCGCGCGCAGTCGCGGCCAGCGCGGCCCTGTGCGTGGCCAGTTGCTCCAGATTGCCGCGCGCCTGCGCGCGGCAAGCCAGGACTTCATCCTGCAAGCTGGCCAGCATCGCCTGCAAGGCGTCGTCGGCGTGGCTGTACGGGTGTTCCAGCGCGCCGCAGACGGGGCAGGGCTGCTCGTCCTGCAAGGTGGCGCGCAGTTGCTCCACGCTGGCCGCGCATGCCGCTTCCGCCCCCTTCAGGGATTTTTCCGCCTGCGCCAGGCCCGCTTCCAGCGGCGCCGTCCTGGCCCCCTCCATCGCCAGGGCCGCGCTTTCCGCCTGCGCCGCCAGCGACAGTTGCGCCGCCCTCGCTTGTCCGTGCGCCAGATCCTGCTGCTTGCGCGCCAGTTCCGTCCACGTTTTTTCCGCCGCATTCAACTGGCGCGCATGGTCTTCCAGCTGGCCGCGCTGTTGCTGCAGCAGCTGACCATCGATGGCTTGCACGGCGCACTGCGCCTCGCGCCGCTGCGCATCGTGCGCGGCGAGCGTGGCGGCGGCAGCCGTCAACGTGGCCTGTGCCTCCTGGCTCGCGGCGTCTGCCGCGCGCACCAGCTGCGCCGCGTCGGCCGCTCTGACGTCGGCCGCATCGGCTTGCGCGGCAGCCTGGCCGGCCTGGGCGAACAGCTGGTCCGACAATTGCCACGACGTGGCCAGCGCTTGCCAATGCTGGTGCGATGCCAGCCACAGGCGTCCCGTCTCCTGCTCCACCTGCATGGCGTGCTGGTGCTGCTGCAGATCGTGCAAGGTGGCGCGCGCCGTCTCGTTGGCCTGGTCTGCCGCCAGTGCCGCCTCCCTGGCCTGGCGGTGGGCGGGCAAGTGGGCGGCAATGCCGGCATCGAGCGCCTTGGCGGCATCGAGCTGCGGTGCCGCGTCGCGCTGCGCCGCTTCCCTGGCTTGCAAGGCCGCTGCCGCTTGCTGCATGCCGGCAGCCAGTTGCGTTTCGCTGGCCACGGCTTGCGCCGCCTGCGCACGCGCCGTTTCCAGCGCGGCGCCGCTGCTGGCGATGTCGTTCGCCAGGCGCGCCACGTCATCGACGAAGGGGCGCGCCGGCTGCAGCAATTCCCACTGCGCCAGCGCCGTGCGGCGCTCTTCGGCAGCGGCCCGTTCGGCATCCGCGCTATCGAGAGCCTCTTGCGCCGCCGTCGCCTGGCTTTGCAGCTTGTGCGTTTCCTGGTGCCAGCGCTGCTGCAGTTCCAGCACCGCCTTGCGCAAGTCGATGGTGTGCAGGGTGGTCTCGGCCGTGCTGCACAGGGCCTCGGTATCGGTACGTTCTTCCGGCGACAAGGGCCGCTGGTCGGCCAGTTTTTCGCCCAGGCGTTCGAGGACCTGCTTTTCCTTTTTTGCCCGCTCGAAGGCGCGCATGGAAATGTCGGTATAGATGCTGCTGCCCGTCAGGGTTTCCAGCAACTCTCCCCGTTCATTGTCTTCCGTCTTGAGGAAGGTGGAAAACTCGTTTTGCGCCAGCAGCACGGCGCGCGTAAACTGGTCGAACGACAGGCCGATGCGCTTTTCGATCTCTTCCTTGACTTCCGTCTTGGTGCCACCGATGGGCTGCAGCGCTGGCAGCTGGTGCAAGCTCATGGCCGTGGCTTGCAGCGCGCCTTCGGCTTTGGTGCGCGAACGGCGCACGCTCCAGCGCGCGCGGTAGCTTGCGCCATCGTTGCCGACGAAGTCCACTTGCGCGTAGCCGTCCGGCGTGCCGCGCCGCAGCAGGGTGCGGGTATCCTGGGCGTTGACGGTTTCCTTGCCCACGTCGGGCAGGGCGCTGCCCCGGCCCAGCACTTTCAGCAGGCGGGGCGTGGCGTCGTACAGGGCCAAGCACAGGGCATCGAGCAGGGTGCTCTTGCCCGCGCCCGTGGGCCCGCTGATGGCGAACAGGCCGGAAGACGCGAGCGGCTCCCGCTGGAAGTCGACTTCAAATTCGCCGGCCAGCGAGGCCAGGTTCTTGCCGCTGATTTTCAGTATTTTCATGGTTCTTCCGGTGTGCTCAAGCGCCAGGCAGCAGCAGTTCGGCCAGCGCCGACAGTTGTTCGGGCGGCGCGGGCTGGCCGTATTTTTGCAGGTACAGGCGGCGGAAGATATCGTCGGGCTGCAGCTGGCCCAACTGGTCGAGCGTCATGTTCTCGGGCGCGCTGCTGCGCGCGGCGCTCGACGTTTCGATCTTCGCCAGGCGCACGTGCTTGCCGTCGAGCGCCGTTTCGATGCGCGTACGCAGGCCCGGCTCCGGCGCATCGAGGCGCACGCGCACTTCCAGGAAGGGCTGTGCTTCGGCCGGCGCGTCCGGCACGTCGAGGGCGGCCAGCTGTTCCAGCACTTCGGCAATCGGCGCCGGCGTGGCGGGCACGCGCAGCAGCGGCACGGCGCGCGGCACCTCGATGGCGCGTACCTCGCGTAATTGCTCGCCGTCGATATCGAGGCAGAGCACCTGATGGCGGTAATTCACTTCCGCGAAGGACAGGGGAATCGGACTGCCGCAGTAGCGGATGTTATCCTTCCCGCCCACGGCCTGCGCCTTGTGCAAATGGCCCAGCGCCGCATACGCGATGGCGGTATCGAAAATCCCGGACGGCAGCATCTCGGTGCCGCCGATGACGATGCGGCGTTCGGAATCGTTCGACATTTCGCCGCCCACCATATGGCAGTGGCCCATGGCGATGATGGCTTGGCCGGGCTGGCGGCGCGCCAGCGCCAGGTCCGCCAGCTGGCGGTACAGCAGGGCGATGCCACCCAGGTAGGCATCCTGGGTATCGCCGGCCGGCAGTTTCGGCACGTCGCCGGGGCGCAGAAAGGGCACGGCCAGGCACCACGCCTGCACTTGCCCATCGCTGCCGGTGAGCGGCAGCAGCAGGCGTTCCAGGTCGATCTGGCCATCGTCGCCGCGCAGCAAATGGCCGATCACGTGCGTGCCATGCGCGGCCAGCAGGGGGCCGGGCGCTTCCAGGCGGCCGGCCGAATCGTGGTTGCCGGCGACGACGACCAGCTGCAGCGCTGGCAGGCGCGCGCGCGCCTGCTGCAGGAATACATATAGCTGCTTTTGCGAGGCGGCGGAAGGGTTGGCGTTGTCGAACACGTCGCCCGCCACCAGCAGCACGTCGACCTGTTCGGCCACGAGCGTGTCGAGCAGCCAGTCGAGGAAGCGCTGGTGTTCGTAGCCCCGCTCATAATTGTGCAGGGTCTGGCCCAGATGCCAGTCGGAAGTGTGCAGCAGGCGCATGGTGGGGCAAGGGTAGGGAGGACAGGCGCCAATATAGCAGGAATGGCGCCTGTCTCACGCCGTCAGCACGCCTGCGCGATAAGTATTGCGCCCATCCTGTTTCGCCTGATACAGCAGCACGTCGGCCCGCTGCAGCAGCACGGCGGGGGAAATGTCTTCGTCGCGGTAGAAGGCCAGGCCGATGCTGGCGGAAATGCGCACGCTGATGCCATCGAGTTCGAACGGCTGCTGCATGGCGGCGACGATTTTTTCCGCGAGCACGGCCGCGTCGTCGGGCCGGGTGATCTGTTCCATGATGATGGTGAATTCGTCGCCGCCCAGGCGGGCGATGATATCGGTGGCGCGCATGGTCTGCGTCAGGCGCTGGGCGAAGGCGCGCAGCAGGGCGTCGCCGGTGCCGTGGCCATGCGTGTCATTGACGGGCTTGAAGCGGTCGATATCCATGTACATGACAGCCATCAGGTGCTGCTGCTGGCGGCTCGCGTGCATGGCGTCGCTGAGTTTTTGCTGGAAGCCGGCACGGTTCGACAATCCCGTCAGCGCATCGACCTGGGCCAGCTTCAGCAGCCGCTGTTTTTCGCGCTTTTGCACGGTGATATCCTGGCGCATCACGTGAAAACCCACCACCTGCAGCTTGTCTTCGCCGATCTGCGGGATGTAGATCACTTCCATGCAGCGCTCGATGCCTTCCTTGTCGTCTTCTTCCTCGAAGCTCAGGGTTTCGCCCGCCAGCACTCTTTCGATATACGGCGCCACCGTGCGGTAGCGCGCCTCGCCCACGGTGTCGCGCACGCTTTTGCCCAGCGCCTGCCGGCCCGTCAGGCCGAATTCGCGTTCATAGGCGATGTTCAGGAAGCGGTAGACCTGGTCCGCGTCGATGTACGCGATCATGGCCGGCAAGGTGTCGGCGATGGTGCGCAGGCGCGCTTCGCTTTCCAGCAGCGCCACTTCCGATTCGCGCAAGGTGGTGATGTCGTCCAGGGTGCCCACGTAGCCTTCGATCCGGTCGTCGATGAGGATGGGGGCAATTTTGACGGAGACCCAGACCAGCCTGCCGTCGCGCTGCAGGCAGCGCAGGGTGGACTGGAACGGCGCGTGGCTGCGCGTGAGCTGTTCCAGCGCCACGTGCATCAGCGGATAGTCGTCCGGGTGCAGGGCGCTGGTCCAGCCGGCGCCCAGGGCGGCGGCGCGCGGCAAGCCCGTGATCGATTCGAAGGTGCGGTTGACGTAGGTGCAGCGGCGCTGGCGGTCCAGGCGCACCAGCCCGAGCGGCGAGGCGTCGTTGACGGCGGCCAGTTCGGCCTGTTTCTGGCGCAGTTCCAGTTCCTGCTGACGGCGCTGCGAGATATCTTCGGCGATGCACAGGATATGTTCGATCTGCTGGCGCTCGTCGAACACGGGCACGGAGACGGCGCGCAGGTAGCGCAGGCTGCCGTCAGCCAGGCGCAGCGGTTTTTCCGTATGGTCGATGACCCCGCGCTCGGCCAGGATGGCGCGGTCGTCCTCGGCGTCGTGCAGGCCGAAGTCGGGCGGGAAGGCCTGGCAATCGGTCTTGCCGATGACGTCGGCGGCCAGGTGGCCGGTGATATCCTCGGCGGCCTTGTTCCACACTTCCATCTTGCCGAAATTTTCCGGGCGCGCGCTTTTCACGTAGACCAGCACGGGCAGATGGTCGATCAGCGACTGCAGGAAGCTGCGGTTGTCCTGCAGCGCCAGTTCGTCGTGCTTGCGCGCGCTGATGTCGCGCGAGGTGACGGCCACGCCGTCGGCAATCGGCACCACCTGGTGGCGCAGCCAGCGCGTGCCGCCCGAGGCCAGCGGCAGTTCGAATTCATCTTCCAGCGGCTGGCCCGTTTCCATCACCAGCACGAAGCGCTTGAAAAAACGCTCGCCGCGCAGCAGCGGCATCTGCTGCAGCACGCGCTGGCCCAGCAGTTCGGAGCGTGGCTTGCCCAGCATGTCGGCGGCCCGCTCGTTGATGTCGGCGAAAATGAAATCTTCCACCGGCTTGCCCGGCGCGGGGCGCCAGGCTTTCAGCAGCAGCACGGCATCGAGGCTGCCCTGGTGCGCCGCGCGCAGCAAGGCCTGCGTTTCCTTGGCCTGGCGGATGCTGCGGCGCAGGCGCGCGCTCTGGCGCATCAGCAGGGTTGTAAAGCCGGCAATGAGCACGCTGGCGGCAAGCAGCGCGCCGACATACACCAGGCGGCGGTGTTCGAAGCGCGCCAGGGCGACGGCGCGGTTCACGCCCACCACGGCCAGCAACGGGTAGCGCGGCAGCTCGTGGTAGCTGTAGATGCGTGACGTCGCGTCGACGGGCGGCTCGATCAGCAGTTCTTCGGGGGCGTGCTGCGGCGGTCCCGGCATGCGGAAGTCGATGCGGTCGCTGAGGATCAATTGCTCGCCGATGCGCCCCACCGTCAGCCCGCTGTCGCGCGCCACCAGCATCAGCGCGCCCTGTTCATCGAGGTTCAGGCGGTCGTAGTCGTCGACAAAATACGTGGGGTCGACGAGGATGACGATGGCGCCGGCGAAGCGGCCTTGGGCATCGTTCAGGCGGCGCGCCAGGCGGATGGTCCAGCGCTTGCTCTCGGCGTCGAGCATGGGCGTGTCGACCAGGGCCGTGTCGGACGCATTCGCGGCCAGCGCCCTGAAAAATGCCTGCTTGGCCAGGTTTTCCGGCAGATAGGCGTGAGCGCTGTCGACCACATTGCCGTGCGCGTCGATGAGGGCGATCGGCAATTCGAGCTTCGATGGCAGCACGCTGTCGAGCAGGCCCTGGCGGCGCGTGAATTCATTCAGGCGCAGGCCACCGTCCGTTTCCTCGTATTTGAGCTTGAACAGTTGGGTGGCGTGGTCCGTCTGGCGCAGGGTGAAACTGGTATGGTCGGCCAGGGTGCGCGCCAGCGACTGGCTGACGGCCACGGCGTCGCGCACGGCGCTGGCCCGCTCCTGGCCAACCTGGTAAAAGACGGCCGCCCACAGCGCCAGCAGCAAGATGAGCGCGAACAGGGGTACCAGGCTGAGACGGTACAGGCGGCGGGCAAGGCGTTGCAGGGGTCTTGTTATCGCTATCACGGGCGCTTGCAGGCTAGGGTCATGGAAAAGGGAAGGGCGGCGTGGCGCGCATCATAGCCGAAATATGCTGACCTGCGCGCTGCCTGCTGCCCCAGCGTCTGTTCGTAGTCTGTCGCTGGCCTTATTTTGCTTTAAATCAAGTATCTGTGGTGCCGCGCACGCTAAAAAAAGCACGCCGGCGGCGACACGGGCTGGCGGCGTGGCAGAAAAAGTACAATTGCGGCCCCATCCTCATTAAAATGGGCGCTTCTACCTCCCATATCGAAAGTTGTCATGCAGAGTAAAAAGCCCGACGCGGCAAGACTGGACAAGATCGTGGCCGAAGCGCGCCGCGCCGCCGACCAGCGCGAGAGCGGCTACCGCGAGCGCTCGCTGAAGATGTATCCGTGGGTATGCGGCCGCTGCATGCGCGAATTTACGCGCGCCAACGTGCAACAGCTGACGGTGCACCACCGCGACCATAACCACGACAACAATCCGCCGGACGGCAGCAACTGGGAGCTGCTGTGCCTGTATTGCCACGACAATGAGCACTCGCGCTACCTGGAAGCGGACCGTGGCGCCGGCCTGCTGTCGGCCGAGGTGGCGCCCGCCACGCACAATCCGTTTGCCGCGCTCGCTGGCCTGATCAAGAAAAAGGACTGAGCGGGCCGCGCCGCTTCCCCCATGCGCATCTTGCTCACCGAAGACGACCCGCAGCTGGGCCGCGCCACGCAGATCGGCCTGGAACAGGGCGGCTATGCCGTCGACTGGGTCACGAGCGCCGAACACGCGCACACGGCCGTGCGCCTGCATGACTATGGCTGTATTTTGCTCGACCTGGGCTTGCCGGGGCAGGATGGTATGCAGGCGCTGGGCGTGCTGCGTGACAATGGCTACAGCGGCGCCGTGCTGGTCGTCACGGCGCGCGACCAGGTGGGCGAGCGCATCGCCGGGCTCGACGCGGGGGCCGACGACTTCATCGTGAAACCGTTCGACCTCGACGAGCTGGCCGCGCGCATCCGCAGCGCCTGCCGCCGCGCCGCCGGTCGCCTGCGCGAGCACCTCGTGCATGGCGACCTGGTGCTCGATATCGCGGACCGGCAAGTAACGCAAGGGGGATTGCCCGTGACCTTGACGGTGAAGGAATTTCGCATCCTGCAACTGCTGCTGGAGCACGGCGGCCGGGTGCTGAGCCGGGAACAGCTGGAGAAAAACCTGTACAGCTGGGGTGACGAAGTGGAAAGCAATGCCGTGCAAGTGCATATCCACCACCTGCGCAAGAAGCTGGGGCGGGACTTGATACGCACCGTGCATGCGATCGGCTATTGCATTGATAAAGCGCAAGCGGCCTGATGAAAAAACGGGCTACCCGGAGGCAGCCCGTCGGCATCGATGATGCGGCTGGATTAGCGCATCAGAAATCGACGGTGGCCGACAGCCACAGACGGCGGCCGTCCAGGCTGTTGACATAGCGGTTGGCGTAGGTCAGCGTCGGTGCGCGGTAAGGCTGGTAGTCGACGAAGTCCTTGTTGAGCAGGTTGTACACGGCCGCGTTCAGGGTGACGCGCTTGTTCAGCTGGTAGCTGCTGCCCAGGTGCAGCATGGTGTAACCCTTGTAGTCGCCCAGCGCGGCCTTGGCGGCGCGCGTGGAAGCCGAGGTGCCCGGATCGCGGAAGCGCTCGCTGCGGTACTCGGCGCGCAGCCAGCCGTTCCACTCGCGCGAGATATCCCACGACAGGCGCGCATTGACGGCGTGCTTGGGCGTGTCGCTCAGGGGTTTGCCGGCGTTGCTGCCGCTCTTCTGTTCGCTTTCCGTGTACGTGTAGTTGGCGCTGGCCGACAAGGTCTTGCCCAGCGGGAAGCGCGTGTTCAGTTCGACGCCGCGCGTGACGGCCTCATCCACGTTGACCGATTGGCCAAATGCGTCCACGTTGGGCCAGTTGCCGAAGCTGACGCAGCCGGGACGGTTCGGCGAAGGGCGGTAGTCGCAGTTGACGAGGCCCGTGCCCGTCGTGATCTTGTCCTTGAAGGTATTGTTGAACAAAGTGCCGCTGGCGGTCCAGCCGGCCAGGTTGTCGAAATACGCGCCGATTTCCGTCGTCGTGCTCGTTTCCGGCTTCAGGTCCGGGCTGCCGACGAGGGGGATCGTGCCCTGGCCGCCAAAACCGTTGATGCCTGGCGACAGTTGCTCCACGCGCGGCGTCTTGTAGCCCTTGCTGACGCCGCCCTTGACGGTCCAGCTTGGCGCTGCGTTCCACACGGCATAAGCGCGGGGGCTGGTCTGGCCGCCGAAGATGCTGTGATCGTCATAACGGGCGCCGACGGTCAGCGCGACATTCTCCAGCACCTGCCATTCGTCTTCCACGAACAGGGCTTTTTGCGTGAATTCGAATTTCTTTGGCGCCACGCCATCCGTCATTTCCGCTTTCCACCATTGCGCGCCGATGGTAGCCATGTGTTTGCCCAAAGGCATGACCAGCTTGGTATCGAAGACCTGGCTTTCCACTTCCAGCGCGCGGGCGCTGCCGGTCACGGCGCCTGGCGTGCCCGGTGGAATCGTGCGGCCCAGGGTTTCCGTCTTGTTCACCATGTAGCTGCTGTCCAGGGTGCCGAAGCCGAAGCGGCCCGTGTGCGACAGGGTCCACTGGTCGCGCTTGTATTTCTGTTCCGGGCCGTAGCCGCCCTGTACGGTATTGGTGCCGAGCTGGCCCTTCGAATTGTCGTAGGTCTGGCGGCCCGCATCCGCGTCGAGGATGACGGTGTGGTAGCGGTTCGGCGTGAAGGCCAGGCGCGCGCCAAAGTTCTCGATGTCCGAGCGCACGGGGTTGGCGCCCATGCTGGCGGGCACTTGCGCGCCGGCCGCGTTGGGGACGCGGATGTCGGCCGCGTCGCGGCGCTGCTTGCTGCCGCGCAGGGACAGGCCCAGCAGGTCGGTAGCGATGGGGCCGCTCAGGTAGAAGCGACCGCTTTTCACGTTGCCGAAATCGGACTCTTCCTGCAAGGTGTAGTCGGCCGAGACGGAGCCCATCCACTGCTTGCCCACCTTGCGCGTGATGATGTTGATCACGCCGCCCATGGCGTCCGAGCCGTACAGGGTCGACATGGGGCCGCGGATGATTTCGATGCGCTCGATGGCGGCCAGCGGCGGCATGAAGCTCGTCTGCGTGCCGCCGAAGCCGTTCGGCGTGACATTGCCGGCCGCGTTCTGGCGGCGCCCGTCGATCAGCACCAGGGTGTAGTCGCTGGGCATGCCGCGGATGCTGATGTTCATGCCGCCCGTCTTGTCGCCCGCCGCGCCCACGTCGATGCCTTCCACGCTTTCCAGCGCCTGCGTCAGGTTGCCGAAGCGCTCCTTCGACAGCTCCTGGCGCGTCAGCACCGTGATCGAGGCTGGCGCCTGCTTGATATCCTGCTCGAAACCGGAGGCGGAGACCACCACTTCCGGCATGCTGGCAGGCGTGCCCGTCTGGGCGTGAGCCGGCAGGCAGGACAGGGCGGCCAAGGCCAGGGCCAGGGTGGTGGGACGCGGCAGGCGCGCGCTGCGGGTGCTGTTGGACATGCA
The DNA here is from genome assembly GCF_021165895.1 of Janthinobacterium sp. PLB04. NCBI lineage: Bacteria > Pseudomonadati > Pseudomonadota > Betaproteobacteria > Burkholderiales > Oxalobacteraceae > Janthinobacterium > Janthinobacterium sp. PLB04. Next base: position 2,492,552 of record NZ_CP088968.1, read on the forward strand.
AACTCCTGATGGTGGATGAGTTATTGGTTTTGCTGGTGCAAGCTAATGGGAATCATTGAGGCAATAAGAATCATTTACAATTGCACCCATGGCTTCCCAAAAAATATTTCGCTCCGGATCTTGCGCAGAAGTTCTTAAGAGATTCTTAACGGCTGGCGGCGGCCTGAAAACCTGGTCGCTGCGGCGCACTTTGTTGGGCGTGCTGCTGGGCCTGACCCTGGCCCTGTGGGTGGGCAGCGCCGCCATCGTGTACGTGGAAGCGCGCCGCGAAAGCCAGGAACTGTTCGACCAGTCGCTGATCGAGACGGGCCACCTGCTGCTGTCGCTGGTGGAAAAGGATGCGCGCCAACACGGCTTGACGGGGCCCATCGACGTGCCGCTGCGCGGCCATCCGAATCCCCATCAGTATTTGCTGTTCAAGGTGCGCGACGCGCAGCAGCGCGTGCTGTACCGTAATGACGCGGCGTCCGATATCGCCCTGTCGCGCAGCGCGCCGGACGGCCTGTCCTGGACCCGCATCGGCGGCCAGCGCTGGCGTCTGTTTTCGTTGTGGGACCCGCAGCGCACCCTGCAGCTGCTGGTGGCCGAGCCGACCAGCCACCGCGACGATATCAGCCGCGGCTTCTTTTACCGCATCGCCGTGTTCGGCCTGCTGCTGGTGGCGCTGGCCACCATCGCCATCTGGTGGAGCATCCACCGCGTGTTTCGCGTGCTGCAGGCGTCCGCCGATGAAGTGTCGGCGCGCACGCCCGATGACCTGGCCGACGTCAGGCTGGCTGGCGCACCCACCGAGCTGCATCCGCTGCTGCTGGAAATTAACCGCCTGTTCGGCAGAGTGCGGCAAAGCCGCGACAACGAGCAGCGCTTCACGGCCGATGCGGCGCACGAATTGCGCACGCCGCTGGCCGCCATCAAGACCAATCTGCAAGTGCTGCAGCGGGCCCGCAGCGAGGCTGAACGCGAGGAATTCATTGCAGCCCTGGGCGTCAGCGTGGAGCGCGCCACGCGCCTCGTCAACCAGTTGCTGGCACTGGCGCAGCTCGACCCGCATTCGGGCGCGGCGGCCGACTTGCGTGCGGGGGACCTGTCCGACCTGCTGGCCGAGCAGGCCGCGCAGTGGCAGGCGCTGGCCGCGACGTACCGGCTGTCGCTGAGCGTGATCATGGCACCGGCGCCCTGCGCGCTGCATGCGGACAGCCTGCAGATGTTGCTGCGCAACCTGGTCGACAATGCGCTGCGCTATACGCCGGCGCCCGGCTGTGTCGTCATCAGCTGCGGCGTGGAAGCGGGGCGCAGCTATTTGCGCGTGGCCGATTCCGGTCCGGGCATCGCCGAGGAACTGCATGCGCGCGCGTTCGAGCGTTTTGTGCGCCTGGGCGGCGGGCAGCTGCCCGGCAGCGGCCTGGGCTTGTCCATCGTGCGCCGCATCGCCGAGCGGCATGGCGCGGACATCATCCTCGGCGCCGGCTTGCAGGGCAGGGGACTGGCGGTGACGGTCGTGTTTCCATGACGGCCCCGCCAGGGCAAGGCGTTTAGGCCGACTTTACAGCGACTTCAGGAACGCCAGCAGCGCGTCGCGGTCCGTCTTCGACAGGTTCTCGAAACGCTGGCGCGCTTTTGTCCCTTCGCCGCCGTGCCACAGGATCGCTTCCGTCAGGCTGCGCGCGCGGCCGTCATGCAGATAGCCAGCCTTGCCGCCACTGCCCATGACTTTTTCCGTGTAGCCTATGCCCCACAGCGGTGCCGTGCGCCACATGCTGCCTTGCGCCTGGCCTTCCGTGAAGGTATCGGCCAGCTCGGGACCCATGTCGTGCAGCAGCAGGTCGGTGTACGGACGGATGGTCTGGTTGCGCAGTTCCGCAAACAAATGTCCCGCGCCCGTCTTCATTTCCACCGTGTGGCAGGCAGCGCAGCGCATGCCCTGGAACAGCTTCGAGCCGGCGGAAACCTGCTGCGGGTCGACCTTGAGCTCCTCGATCGGCGCCACGCCTTTCGGGAAACCGCTGGCGATGCTGCGCTGGGCCGGCACGGCCACCAGGGCCAGGTATTGCGTGATCGATTGCAGGTCCGCTTCCGAGATGCCTGGCTGGGCGCCGCCCGCTGCGCAGGCTGCCGGCCCCGCCATGCAGGCGCGGTTGCGGTACACGGGCGAGGTGACGGCCATGTCCAGCAGCAGCGCGTCGGCGGCCTGGTGGCGCAAGGTGGCTTTCGAGGCCTTCCAGCCGAAGCGGCCCAGGCGCACGGCGCCCGTCTCTGGTTCATATACATAGTTGGGCAGGCCCTTGACGCCGTCGGCATCCGGCGTGCTGCGGGCGCGCGCCAGGATGTCGGCTTCCGGCACGGCTTCCAGCAAGCCCGCGCCGATCATGGGCGGCGCCGCGCGCAGCGAAACGACTTGCGGCACGGGGCCTTCGAAGGCCAGCGTCGGCTTGCGCAGTTCGACTTGCGTGCCGTCGGCCAGGGTGGTCTTGCTCGTCGTGAAACCGCCCACGCTGACGCCGTTGCCCCAGTTTTGCGGCACGCCGGAAGGCGAGACGGCATTCATCTGGATCGCCGTGCCGTATTGCGGGTGCGGCACCTGCTGCCCCGCCGCATTGATGCTGGCGACGCGCACGGCCATCGTGTCGAGGCGCTGGTTCAGGGCCATCGGCGCGGGGCTGCGGCCATTGTTGACGTGGCAGGCGATGCAGGCCGACTGTCCGTAGCGCTGTCCCTGCAGGCCGACGGCGGGCGCGTAACGGTCGTTGCCGCCTTCGTTATGCTCGCCGGTGGTGAAGTTGGTATGCACCAGGCGCCGGCCCTCGACGAAGCGCTGCATGTTCTGCATGCCGATATTGTTGTGCGGCTGCTGGAACATGAACAGGGCGTTGTCCGAGTAGTTATACGACACGGAACCGAGGCCGCCGGAGAGCGTTTCCTCCGGCAGTGGCACGGAATTGAGGCGCGGCTGCACGCCATACCAGGGCCGCAGTCCCGCGCCCACCACATACGTCCATTCGTACGAGTAGTAGCGGATGCCGCCAGCATCGCCTTTCGACGCCATCGAGGCGGTGGTGGAAAACATCGATGGCGACACTTCGATGATGTCGCCCGCCGTCAGCGCGCGCGCCTTGACGTCCGTGCCATTCGGCATGCCGCCGGCATCGAGGCCGCCATGGCCCGGGTACTCCTTGATCAGCAGTGTGCAGGCGCCATTGATGCCGTTGGCGTTCGTCAGCCTGTCGTTGGCCGGGTAGGCCACCGGCTTGCAGACGGGGACATTGCGGTCCACCAGTTCGCCGGGCGACATCCAGCCGTAGCCCGTCACGCCGGGACGGTCGAAGCCGCGGAAGAAAGCCACGCCGCCGGACAGAAAATCGACGGTGGTGTACTGGTTGACGATCAGCGTGGGCTTGGTAACGCCGCGTACCTTGCTGTTGTCGATGATTTCCACGCCCCAGGTGCGGTTCTTGAAGTATTGCGGCACGAACGTGAGGTAATTGCCCGGCCCCTTGTCTTGCGGCAGGCCCGTGACGGGATCGACCGTTTCATTCGGGCCGTAGCCGATTTCATTCCATTCCTCGCCCCGTTCGCGGCCATGGCGCGCCAGGCCGCGCGCGCCGAAGCGCGTCACCAGGGTGCCGTCTGCCAGGGTGAATTGCAGGCTTTCCAGCGGCTGGGCGGCGGCCGGCAGCGGTGTCCAGCCGGTGCCGTTGGCGGGGAATTTCAGGGCCGACGTCGCAGTCGACGGCAGGCTGTTGTCACTGCCCGGCGTCTTGAAGCTCACTTCCAGCAGCGAGTAGCCATACTGCGTGGCGCGCGCCACGCCCTGCAGGCGGATGTAGCGGGCATTGATGCCCAGGTTGAAGAATTCCTCGGTGCCGCCGTGGCCATTCGTCACGTAGCGCACTTGCGACCATTTCTGGCCATCGTCGGAGACCTGCAGCGCGTACTGCTTGCCGTACGCGTTTTCCCACAGCAGCTTCATGTAGCCGACGGGCGTCTTCGCGCCGAAGTCGAACTGGATCCAGGCGCCGTCCTCGAACTTGCTGGCCCAGCGTGTGCCCGTCTTGCCGTCGATCGCCATGGCGGCGGACATGCCGTTGTTTTCCACGGGCGAGGAAGTGGCGGCCACGGGGCGGATATCCACGCCGGGCTGGCCCGGATCGATGGTGACCGGGGGCGGTTCGGTGACGGGTGGCGTCACCGGCGGCAGCACGGGCGTACCCGCAAATGCCTGGATTTCAAAGATGGAGTAGCCGTACTGGCCCGCGCGTTTGACGCCCTGCATGCGCAGGTAGCGGCCTTGCGCGTCGAACCCCGTGATGTCCTCGATGCCGCCCTTGCTGTCGCTGACGTTCTGGATGGTGGTCCAGTGCGTATTGTCGTCCGATACCTGCAGCAGGTAGGCGCTGGCGTGCGCGTTTTCCCAGGCGATATGCACGCGGGTAATGCGCTGCGAGGCGCCGAAATCGAGGGTCAGATATTCGTTGTCCGTAAAGCCGCTGCCCCAGCGCGTGCTGTCGTTGCGGTCGATGGCGGCGCTGGCCGACAGGTCGCCCCGTTCCGCCGAGCTGGCCGTGGCGGCGACGGGCGTCAGCGCCGTTTCCGCCGACGTTTGCGCCAGCAGGCGTTGCGCCGTGGCGGGCGTGGCCGGGTTGTCGCCGCCACCGCCGCCGCACGCGGCCAGCAGCAGGGCCAGGGCCAGCGGCAAGCGCCGCCTGGAAAAGTGGATAAAGCCGGCCGGGTGCTGCCGGGGCCGAAGCAGGGATGTGTGCATGCTATCTTCCTTGTTTTTATTGATTATGCAAGATTGGTCAGACTGGACGTTTCCGCATCCCCGTCGATGGTGTTGCGCATGCTCCACCGTCACGGCAGCGCCTTGCGGCCAGGGGGCGGCAAGGAAGGACATGGCGGGCAAAGATGGGGGGAGTAGTTTTAATTGCCGTATGGCAATAATTTTCTTAAGTTATAGAAGCGCATGAGGCATGTCAAGCGGTCTCGTGGACTTGTCATCAACTGTTCATGTCGCCCGGGTTTTTTGCACTATGCTGGTGCGCAAGATGAATAATAATGGGCGATAGCATGAATAAAATTCAGCAAGAAATGCGTGGCGCGCGACGGGAATGCGGTATCTTCCTGAAATGCCTGCCGACTGCGCGTCCCCTTTTTTGAGGAAGAACTGACCTTGCCGATTCCGCCCGCCATACCGATACTCCCGCCGCTCTCGCTGCCCGCCGCGCGCGCCTTGCACCTGGCCGCGCAGGGCTTGCTGCAGGCGCGCCGCAGGAAAGCCGTCAAGGCCGATGTGCTGGCCGCCGTGCGGCAGATGGGCGTGCTGCAGATCGACACCATCCACGTGGTGGCGCGCAGCCCGTATCTGGTGTTGTGGAGCCGGCTGGGCGACTATCCGCAGCCGTGGCTGGAGCAATTGCTGGCCGAGGGCGCGCTGTTCGAATACTGGGCGCATGAAGCCTGCTTCGTGCCCATCGAAGACTATGGTCTGTACCGCCACCGCATGCTGGACCCGGCCGCCATGGGCTGGAAATACTCCGTCAAATGGATGGCCGAGCAGAGCGAGGCCGTGGCTTCGGTGCTCGAACATATCCGCGCCAACGGCGCCGCGCGCTCCGCCGATTTCGAGCGCACGGATGGCCAGGCGGGCGGCTGGTGGAGCTGGAAGCCGGAAAAGCGCTCGCTCGAAGTGCTGTTTACCTCGGGCGTGCTGATGATCGCCAAGCGCCACAATTTCCAGCGCTATTACGACCTGGCCGAACGCGTTTTGCCGGGCTGGCACGACGGCTTGCTGCCGCCCGAAGAGCAGGTGCGCCGGCGCCTGCTGCTGGCCAGCGTGAAGGCGCTGGGGCTGGCGCGGGCCAGCTGGATCAGCGACTACTTCCGCACGAAGCAATCGCGTGCCAGCCTGGCGCACGACCTGCAGGCGCTGGTGGACGAGGGCGCGCTGCTGCGCTGCACGGTCGATGGCTGGGATGACGCCGTGTACGTGCATGCCGAGCATGGGGACTTGCTGCGCGCTGCGGCCGCGGGCAAGCTGGCGCCCACCCTGACGACGATCCTGTCGCCGTTCGACCCCGTCGTGTGGGACCGGCGCCGCGCGCTGGAATTGTTCGGCTTTGACTACCGGCTCGAATGCTACACGCCCGCTGAAAAACGCCGGTATGGCTACTTCACCCTGCCGATCTTGCGGCGCGGCGCGCTGGTGGGGCGCCTGGACGCCAAGGCGCACCGCGCGCAGGGGCGCTTCGAGATCAAGTCGCTGGCGCTGGAAGAGGGCGTGCGCCTCAGTTCCCGCCTGGTGCAGGACGTGGCTGGCGCCGTGCAGCGGCTGGCGCTCTGGCATGCCTGCCCGCAGGTCGAGATAGCCCAGGCGCAGCCGGCGGCTTTCGGTGTGCAGCTGGCCGAGGCCCTGCACGACGGCGGCGCTGCCGCAAGGCGGGCCGCATGATGCTGCCGCCGGCGCCTGCCCACTTGCTCGACGCGGATGGCGTGCCTTGTTTTGGCCGCTACACAGGACAGCTGGATGCCTTCGACTGGGTGGCGCTGGCGCCGCCGCACGCGCGCGGCGCCCTCTGGCGCCTGTTCCACCACAAGCGCTGGCACTACGTGGCCCTGTCCACGCCCAGTCTGTTCTGCGGCGTGGCCATCGTCGACCTGGGCTGGACCAGCACGGCCTTCGCGTATGCCTTCGACCGCCACAAGGGCAAGATCGTGGCAAGCTTTTCGCAGGACGGCATTCCCGGCCTGTGCGCGTCCGTGGCGCCGCATGCGGGTGCCAGCAGCCGTTTCCGGTTTTTCTCGCAAAAAATCTGCATAGAAGCCCAGCCGCAGCAGCGCTACCGATTGCGGCTCGATTGCGGCCATTTCGGCATCGATGCGGAATTCGGCCCGCCCGTCGCCCCCACCTTGCTGGCCGTGGGGCCCGTGGGCGAGGGCGGCAGCGTGCATGCCACGCAAAAGTCGGGCGGCTTGCCCTTGTGGGGCACGGTGCGTTGCGGCGCCATGGGCTACAGCTTGGACGACGGCGTGGCCAGCTTCGATTATTCGAACGGCTTGCTGGCGCGGGAGACGGAATGGCGCTGGGCCTCGGCGCACAGCCTGGACCTGGGTTTCAACCTGCAGGCAGGCTATTTCGGCGCGCATGAAAACGCACTGTGGCTCGATGGCCAGCTGTATCCGCTGGGCCGCGCGCATTTCGACTTCAATCCCGACAATCCGCTGGCGCCGTGGCATGTATGGACGGACGACGATCTGCTGGACCTGCACTTCAAGCCGGAAGGCGCGCGGCGCGAGGATAAAAACCTGTGGATCGCCGCCAGCCGCTACATCCAGCCGATCGGCACTTTCAGCGGCTGGGTGCGCACCAGCGCGGAGTCTCCCAAGCGGATCGTGGCGCAGCTGGCCGGGGTAACGGAAAGCCACCGCTCGCGCTGGTAGGCGCACTGTTTTTTTGCGAAACGCGCGACAAGGTCAAGTTTTTTTGGCAAGGCATCCTATACACTGGGGCGTTACCAAGTAAGCCATTCCGGCAATCCATGAGGCCAGAACATGAGTATCCGTAATCTCGACAAGCTGTTCAAGCCGGCCTCGGTGGCCCTGATCGGCGCCACGGCGCGCGAGCGCAAACTGGGCGCCATCGCCCTGTACAACCTGCTGGGCGGCGGCTACCAGGGAGAGATCTGGCCCGTCAATCCCAAGTACGACGAGCTGATGGGCCTGAAATGCTACCGCAGGCTGGCACACTTGCCCAAGGCGCCGGACCTGGCCATCATCTGCACGCCGCCCGCCACCATCACGGCACTGATCCGCGAACTGGGCGCGCTGGGCACGCGCGCGGCCATCGTCATGACGTCCGGCCTCGACCCCGTGCGCGAGCAGTCGCTGCGCCTGGCCATGTTGAAGGCGGCCAAGCCGCACCTGCTGCGCATCCTGGGCCCCAACAGCATGGGCCTGCTCGTGCCGAAACTGGGCTTGAACGCCAGCTTCGCCCATGTCGGCGCCACCAGCGGCAAGATCGCCTTCGTGTCGCAGTCGGGCGCGCTGGTGTCGGGCGTGCTCGATTGGGCCAACGCGCACGGCGTGGGCTTTTCCAAGTTCATTTCGCTGGGCGCCAGCTACGATATCGATTTCGGCGACCTGCTCGACTACCTGGCCGGCGACATCGACACGGCCGCCATCCTGCTGTACATGGAAGACATCCAGGCGGCGCGCAAATTCATGTCGGCGGCGCGGGCGGCCGCGCGTAGCAAGCCTGTCATCGTCCTGAAAGCGGGGCGCGAGGCGGAAGGCGCTGCCATGGCGGCCTGGCATACGGGCGCGCTGGCCGGTTCCGACGCCGTGTACGACGCGGCCATCCGCCGCGCCGGCATGCTGCGCGTGTATTCGGCCGAAGAGCTCTTCGACGCCGTGGAAACGCTCACGCATATCCGCTCCCAGCGCGGTGAGCGCCTGGCGATCCTGTGCAATGGCGGCGGCCTGGGCGTGATGGCCACCGATGCGCTGGTGAGCAGCGGCGGCAAGCTGGCAGAGCTGTCGCCCGATACCGTCATCGCGCTGGAAAAGGCGCTGCCACGGGGCTGGTCGCACGACAACCCCGTGGGCTTGCCCGGCGACGCGGCCGTGCAGCGCTATGCCGACGCCATCAAGCCGCTGCTCGACGAGCCGCAGGCGGACGCCTTGCTGCTGCTGCACGCGCCCACGGCCATGGTCTCGTCGATCGACATCGCCGAAGCCGTCACACCGCTGATCAAGGCCACCTCGCGCACGGTGCTGTCGTGCCTGCTGGGCGGCACCACCGTGGCACCTGCGCGCCAGGTGTTCAACCGGGCCGGCATTCCCACCTACGACACGCCGGAAAAAGCCGTGCATGGCTTCATGCAGATCGTGCAGTACCGGCGCAACCAGGAAACCCTGATGCAGGTGCCGGCGCAGCTGCCCATGTCGGCCACGCCGCGCCGCGCGCGCGTGCGCGAAATCGTCGCCGCCGCGCTGGCGGCCGGCCAGACGGTGCTGGGCGAATGCCGCTCGAAAGAGATTTTGGCCGCCTACGGCATTCCCGTCGCCACCACGCGCATGGCGGCCGACGTGGAAGAGGCGCTGGCCGTGGCGGCCGACATCGGCTATCCCGTCGCGCTGAAAATCCACTCGCCCGACATCGCCCACAAATCCGACGTGGGCGGCGTGGCGCTCGACCTGGACACGCCCGACATCCTGCGCACGGCCGCCGCCGCCATGCTCAAGCGCGTGCGCCGCATGCGTCCCGACGCGCTGATCGACGGTTTTACCGTGCAGCAGATGGCGCGCCGGCCGCAGTCGCATGAATTGATCGTCGGCGTCACCACGGACGCCGCCTTCGGCCCCGTGATCCTGGTGGGGCAGGGCGGCATCGCCGTGGAGGTGACGGCCGACCACGCCATCGGCCTGCCGCCGCTGAACATGGTGCTGGCGCGCGACATGCTGGCGCGCACGCGCGTGTCGAAGCTGCTGGCCGGCTACCGCAACCAGCCGCCGGCCGACATCGACGCCATCTGCTACACCCTGATCCAGGTGGCCGAACTGGTGGCCGACATCGGCGAGCTGGCCGAACTCGACATCAACCCGCTGGTGGCCGACGCGGATGGCGTGATCGCCCTCGATGCGCGCATCCGCCTGCAACCGGGCCAGCAGCGCGACCGCCTGGCCATCCGCCCGTATCCGCAGGAGCTGGAAGAGCAGGTGACGTGGATGGATCAATCCATCCTGCTGCGCCCCATCCGCCCCGAGGACGCGCCGCAGCACATGGACCTGTTCCACGCGCTGGACCCGGACGATGTGCGCCTGCGCTTCTTTACGTCCATGCGCGAGCTGCCCGTGTCGCAGCTGGCGCGCCTGACGCAGATCGATTACGACCGCGCCATGGCCTTCATCGCCACGCACACGGGACCGGACGGCAAGCCGGAAACCCTGGGCGTGGTGCGCGCCGTGGCCGACCCGGACAATATCCATGCCGATTTCGCCATCGCCGTGCGCTCGGCCCTGAAGGGCAAGGGACTGGGACACATCCTGTTTGAAAAGCTCGTCGACTACTTCCGCAGCCGGGGCACGGAAGCGCTGGTGGGCGAGGCGATGGCGCGCAACAAGGGCATGCAGCGGCTGGTGAAAAGCTTTGGCGGCGAAGTCACGCCGTCGGAAGAGCCTGGCGTCGTCAATCTGCATATCGGCCTGCGCGCGCCGTAAAAGAAAGCGCGGCTGGCCAGCCGCGGGTTTGTGCAGGATCAAACCCGTCCCTGTCGGTAGTCTTTACACTTTCACTTCCAGGATGACATATCCAGCGCGTTTTCGGGAGTGAGTGCATGCTTACTGCAACATATATATTGGTTTCCCTGTCGGTGGAACAGGCCAGCATCCGCATGAGTTTGTTGGCTTTTCAGAAATGCATGCATGTGCAGCTGCGCCACCAGAGACAGCTCAGCCTGGCGCAACTGCAGTACGCGGGCGACTGGCTGGACCGGCTGTACCAGGGGGGCTACTGGCGTAAGGTGGAGATGTATCTGATCCCCGCCATCCGCCAGGCCGCGCCGCATGCCGATGGTTTGTTGAATGAAATCAACGGTTTGAACCACGCGGCGCTGGAAAGCATCAATGTCGTGCAGCAGCGTGCGGGCGCCGCCATCGACCATTCCGAATTGCAGGCCGAGCAGCTGTGCGCCGCCATCGACGCCTTTTGCGCAGCCTTGCTGCAGCGCCTGGAAAAAGAAGAGCGCGAACTGTTCGCCCTGGCGCGCAAGGTCATCGTCGGCGAAGCGTGGTTTGCCATCGCCTACCAGTTCCTCGCCCACGATGCGCGCGCGCAGGAGGCGCGCCGTGGCAGGGCGCAAGTGCTGCCCTTTGTTTTGCCAGCGCCTTTGCCAGCCCCCTTGCCGGCAGCCGGCGACGGCGCTGAAACGGCAGCGGATGGCGCACAGTCCGCGCCGGCCGTACCACCACCGCCGCTGCGCGCGCAGGCTTGAACGGGTAGCGAGCGCACACCCCGCCGGGCGGCGTCCGCAGGAGGGGCGTTTTTGTGATGCTGACTGGCGCGCCGCCATAGGGGAAAATCCAGGGAAAAGATTCGCTTTATTCATTTGATAACTTGTTCAGCCCTGTCCGATGCAATACCCCGGGCTTTGTTATGATGGTGGTTTTGATCCACGCGAAACCCGTCATGTTCGAATTTCTCTTCAAGCGTTCTGCCAGCAAGACTGCCGTCCCCGATCCTGTCGTGGCAGAACAGGCCGCCGCCTCGGCGCAGAGCGCATCGCGCCGCGCCGAACAGGTTGCGCGTGCCCATGCCGTGGCCGGCGACGAAGCCGCCGCCTTAGAATTCATCCTGTCCAGCGAATTTGCCGATGCCCGATTGATCGCGGCCGAACACGTCCATGCCTTGCCCCTGCTGGAAAAAGTCCACCAGGCCATGCGCAACACGGACCGCCGCGTGGCCAAGCTGATGCAGGGTCGCATCGACCTGATCCGCCACCAGGCCGCCGAGACGCAGCGCGCCCAGGCCAGCATCGACACGGCCCAGCGCCTGTTGAACGATGACAAGCTGAGCCCGAACCAGGTAGCCGAGCTGGATCGCCAATGGCAAGTCATCAAGGCCACGCCGGAACTGGCGACCGCCTTCACCGGCGCACGCGCCGCCCTGGCCGCCCGCCTGGAAGCGCAAGTGGTACTGCAGCGCGCCGTGATCGATGCCGTCGCCGCCGCGCGCGCGCTGGCCAGCAATGGCCAGTCCGCCGGCGACTTGGCGCAGGCGCTGGCCCGCCTGGATGCGGAACATGCGCAGCATGCGCAATCGCCCGAGCGCGCTTCCTTGCCGAAACACCTGGAAAGCGATTTCAGCCAGGCGCGCGAACAGGCGCAATCCGCCTTGCAAGCCCTGCAGCAGCACCAGGCCGTGTTCGATGCGCGCCAGGCCGCGCTGGCCGAATGGCAGGCGCAGGATGCCGCCACGCTCGACGTGGATACCCTGAAGCGTGCGTGGCAAGCCCTGCCGCGCCTGCCCGAGTCGCCCTTGTCCGACAGCTTGCAGCAGCAATTTGCGGCCGTGCTGGCCAGCGCGCCGGCGCCCGTGCAGGCAACGCCAGAGGCCGCAGCGGCCCATGCCGACCCAGCGCCGCGCAAGCCGCGCCAGGAACACGCGCCCGTGTCGAAAGAAGCGACGGAGCAATTCTTTAAAGTACTCGACGCCATGGAAGCGGCCCTGCAGGATGGGCTATTGCACGTGGCTTCCGAGCATGACAAGACCTTGCGCGATAGCAAGCACGGCCGGCTGACGCCTGCGCAGGCGGACCGCCTGGCCCATGTGCGCGGTGAGTTCAAGCGCCTGGCCGACTGGGCGCGCTGGGGCGGCAACGTCTCGCGCGAGGAGCTGGTCAAAGCGGGCGAGGAATTGCCGGCGCAAGAACTCCCAATGGCCGAGCTGGCCAAGAAAGTGGGCAGCCTGCGCGAGCGCTGGAAGTCGCTCGACACCCTGTCCGGCCCGGCGCCCAAGTCCCTGTGGGAACGTTTTGACGCGGCCTGCAGCCTCGCGTACGCGCCGGCGGCCCAGCATTTCAAGCAATTGGCCGAAGAGCGCCACGGCAATGCGGCCAAAGCCCAGGAACTGATCGCGGAAACGGCGGCCCTGGCGGCTGAAGAGAGTACCGACTGGAAACACGTCGCCTCCGCCTCGCAGCGCCTGCGCCAGGCGTGGACGCGCCTGGGCACCATCGACCGCAAGGAAAAGAAACGCCTGGATACGGAATTTGGCGCCGCGCTGGATGCCCTGTCGAAGCCGCTCGATACGCAGCGCCAGATCGAGACGGCGCGCCGCGAACAATTGATCGTCGAAGTGGGCTTGCTCAAGCCATCGGAGCGCAACACGGTCGACATGCTGAAAGCCTTGCAGGATAAATGGCAGGAACTGGCAAAAGCCCTGCCGCTGGAACGCCGCGCGGAACAGGCGCTGTGGCAGCGTTTCCGCGCCGCCTGCGACGATATCTTCGCCAAGCGCAAGGAAACGGCCCACGCGGCCGACCACGAGCGCCGCGAACACCTGCATGCGCGCGAAGCGCTGTGCGCCGCGCTGGAAACGGCCGTCGTGCCGGAGGGCGACGACAAGTCCCGCACGGCCTTCATCAATCACTTGCTGCGCGACACGCGCGCCGCCTGGAACGCTACCGGTCCCGTGCCGCGCGCCAGCGAAGCGAAGATCGAGCAGCGCTACCACGCGGCCGTGGCTGGCGTGCAAGCGCAAGCGGACGCCATCGCCGAGCGCGCCGGTGCGGCGCAGGCCAACGCCTTGCGCGACAAGCTGCGCCTGGTGCAGGCGCTGGAAGCTACGCTGGCCGAGGGAGATGCCGGCGCCGATGCTGCCGCCTGGACCGAACGCTGGAGCGCCTTGCCGCCGCTCGACACGCAATACGAACGCAGCCTGCAGCAGCGCTTTGCCGCCGCCCAGGCCGCGCTGGGCGAGGGCGCCGCCGCCTACGTGCGGCAATTGCAGGCCAACGAGGCCCGCTTGCTCGAGGAAGTCTTGCGCCTGGAAATCGTCGCCGGTGTCGACAGCGGCGCCGAATTTGCCCGCGACCGCCTGAAGATGCAGGTGGAAGTGCTGCAATCGTCGCTGAAATCGGGCCAGAAGCCGCTCACGCAAGTGTCGCAGCTGATGCAGCTGTGTGCGATTCCCGCCGCCACCGATGCGCGCACGGCCAGCCGCATCGAAACCCTGCTGCGCCGTATCGGAGGGCATGCCAAATGAGTACCAGTGTCCGCGTCCAGCACGCCGATTTTGACTTGAGTCAAGAAATCGCACAATTGCGTGCAGGCAACCCCAAGGTGGGTGCCGTCGTCGGCTTTGTCGGCACGGTGCGCGACATGAACGAGGGACTGGACGTGGCCGCCATGGAGCTCGAGCATTATCCGGGCATGACGGAGAAATCCATCGAGGCCATCGTCGAGCAGGCGCGCGGCCGCTGGCCCTTGTCCGGTGCGCTGGTGATCCACCGCGTGGGCCCCTTGCTGCCGCAGGAGCAGATCGTGCTGGTGGCGGTCTCGTCCGCCCACCGGGGCGAGGCCTTTGCCGCCTGCGAGTTCATCATCGACTACCTGAAGACGGAAGCGCCGTTCTGGAAGAAGGAAGACACGCCCGAAGGGGCGCGCTGGGTCGATGCGCGCGATAGCGACGAGACGGCGCTGGACAAGTGGACGGTAAAAGCAAGCACCATTTGAATCGTATCTGTCGCGCACGCTAGCATTTGCCCAAATGCAGCGGTTTTCTGCTTTGTGTATGCTTGAAAAGTACTGCCTCACCCCAATTTGGTTAACAACTAATTAACCGGGAGCGCTTTTCATGCGACAAGACAAACTCACTACCAAATTACAGGAAGCCCTGGCCGATGCGCAAAGCTTGGCCGTGGGCAACGACAACCCTTATATCGAACCAGTCCACCTGCTGACGGCCCTGTTGAACCAGGACGACGGCGGCGCCCGCTCGCTCTTGCAGCGGGCTGGCGTCAACGTGGGCGGCCTGTCCAAGGCCCTGGGCGCCTCGATCGAACGCTTGCCGAAGGTATCGGGCACGGGCGGCGACGTGCAGGTCAGCCGCGAATTCGTGGCCTTGCTGAATCTGGCCGACAAGGAATCGCAAAAGGCTGGCGACCAGTTCGTGTCCAGCGAAATGGTCTTGCTGGCCATGACGGATGACAAGTCCGACTGCGGCAAGCTGGCGCGCGAAAACGGCCTGACCCGCAAGGCCCTGGAAGCGGCCATCGAGGCCGTGCGCGGCGGCAACAAGGTCGACTCGCAAGAGGCCGAAGGCCAGCGCGAAGCCCTGAAAAAATACACGCTGGACCTGACGGAGCGGGCACGCAAGGGCAAGCTCGACCCTGTCATCGGCCGCGACGATGAAATCCGCCGCACCATCCAGATCCTGCAGCGCCGCAGCAAGAACAACCCCGTGCTGATCGGCGAACCGGGCGTGGGCAAGACGGCCATCGTCGAAGGCCTGGCGCAGCGCATCGTCAACGGCGAAGTGCCGGAATCGCTGAAAGGCAAGCGCGTACTGTCGCTGGACATGGCTGCCTTGCTGGCCGGTGCGAAATTCCGCGGTGAATTCGAGGAACGCCTGAAATCCGTGCTGAAGGAACTGGCCATGGATGAAGGGCAAACCATCGTCTTCATCGACGAGATGCACACCATGGTGGGCGCGGGCAAGGCCGAGGGCGCGATGGACGCCGGCAATATGCTGAAACCGGCGCTGGCGCGCGGCGAGCTGCACTGCGTGGGCGCGACCACCCTCGACGAGTACCGCAAGTACATCGAGAAGGATGCGGCGCTGGAACGCCGCTTCCAGAAAGTGCTCATCGACGAGCCGACCGTGGAAGCGACGATCGCCATCCTGCGCGGCTTGCAGGACAAATACGCGCTGCATCACAAGGTGGAAATCACGGACGCGGCCATCATCGCCGCGGCGGAATTGTCGCACCGCTACATCACGGACCGCTTCCTGCCCGACAAAGCGATCGACTTGATCGATGAAGCGGCGGCGAAGATCAAGATCGAGATCGACTCGAAGCCGGAAGTGATGGACAAGCTGGAACGCCGTTTGATCCAGCTGAAGATCGAGCGTGAAGCCGTCAAGAAGGAAAAGGACGAAGCATCGTTGCGCCGCCTGGGCCTGATCGAGGAAGAGATCGTCAAGCTGCAGCGCGAATACAACGACTTCGAGGAAATCCTGAAGGCGGAAAAAGCCGTGGTGCAAGGCAGCACGCACATCAAGGAAGAGATCGAGCAAGTCAAGCTGCAGATGGAGCAGGCCACGCGCGAGAGCAACTGGCAGAAAGTGTCGGAGCTGCAATACGGCAAGCTGCCGCAGCTGGAAGCCCAGCTCAAGCAGGCTGACAGCGGCATCCCGAAACTCGATCCCGACCAGCCGAAGCTGCTGCGCACGGAAGTGGGCGCCGAGGAAATCGCCGAAGTGGTGTCGCGCGCGACGGGCATTCCCGTGTCGCGCATGATGCAGGGCGAGCGCGACAAGCTGCTGCACATCGAAGAGAAGCTGCATGAGCGCGTCGTGGGCCAGGATGAGGCGATCACGGCCGTGGCTGACGCCATCCGCCGTTCGCGCGCCGGCCTCTCCGACCCGAACCGTCCGTATGGTTCCTTCATGTTCCTGGGGCCGACGGGCGTGGGCAAGACCGAGCTGAGCAAGGCGCTGGCGACCTTCCTGTTCGATACGGAAGAATCGATGATCCGCATCGACATGAGCGAGTTCATGGAGAAGCATTCCGTGGCCCGCTTGATCGGCGCGCCGCCCGGCTACGTGGGCTACGACGAGGGCGGCTACCTGACGGAAGCCGTGCGCCGCAAGCCGTACAGCGTGATCCTGCTCGACGAGGTGGAAAAGGCGCATGCCGACGTCTTCAACGTGCTGCTGCAAGTGCTCGACGATGGGCGCATGACGGATGGCCAGGGGCGCACGGTGGACTTCAAGAATACCGTCATCATCATGACCTCGAACCTGGGTTCGCATAAGATCCAGGCCATGGAAAGCGATGATCCCGGTGTCGTGAAGCTGGCCGTGATGGCCGAGGTACGCTCGCACTTCCGTCCCGAGTTCGTCAACCGTATCGACGAAATCGTCGTGTTCCACGGCCTCGACGAGAAAAACATCGGCGCGATCGCGAAGATCCAGCTGAAGATCCTCGAAGAGCGTCTGGCGCGCATGGACATGCAGCTGAGTCTGACGGACGCGGCCTTGCAGCAGATCGCCGAAGCGGGCTACGACCCGGTATATGGCGCCCGTCCGCTGAAGCGGGCGATCCAGCAGCAGATCGAAAATCCGCTGTCGAAGCTGATCCTGGAAGGCAAGTTTGGCCCGAAAGACGAGATTCGCATCGACGCCCAGAACGGCAACCTGGTGTTTACGGGGGCGCAAGTGGGGCTGGACAAGGTGTAATGTTGACCCCCGCGGCGAAAGGCTGGGGTCGGACCCTGAGGGTCCGACCCCGGTCTTTGCTTTTGGGTTGAATCTTAGCAGGGCGCGATCAGGCTAGACCTGATCGCGCCCTTCTTGCTATCATCGGCACTATTTTCTGACTAATTCCGGAGGCGGTACGATGGCAAACACATGGCAAGCAGGGCGGCGCATTGGAGTGGGATTGACCTTGGCGGCAGCCGTGCTGGCATTGCCTGCGCACGCCCAGGAAGAAAAAGTCCTGAACATCTATAACTGGTCGGACTATATCGGCGACGATACGATCAAGAATTTTGAGAAGGAAACGGGCATCAAGGTACGCTACGACGTTTTCGACAATAACGAAATCCTCAATGCAAAACTGGTGGCGGGCAAGTCCGGCTACGACATCGTCGTGCCGACGGCCCAGTGGGCGCGCCTGCAGATCGATGCGGGCTTGCTGCGTAAACTCGACAAGAGCAAGCTGACGAACCTGGGCAACCTGGACCCGAACCTGCAGGCCAAGCTGTCGAAGATCGACCCGAACAACGATTACCTGGTCGACTGGCTGTGGGGCTACACGACGGTGGGCATCAACGTCAACAAGGTCAAGGCCGCGCTGGGCGGCATGCCCATGCCGGACAACGCCTGGGACCTGATCTTCGACCCGAAATACGCGGCGAAGCTGAAGTCCTGCGGCGTGTCCTTCCTCGACTCGCCGTCTGAAGTGCTGCCGGCCGCCCTGCAATACCTGGGCAAGCCCGCCTATTCGAAAGCGGCCGCCGATTACCAGGAAGCGGGCAAGGTGCTGCAGGCCATCCGCCCCTACGTGACCCTGTTCAGCTCGTCCGGCTACATCAATGACATGGCCAACGGCTCCGTCTGCGTGGCGCTGGGCTGGTCGGGCGACATCAATATCGCACGCCAGCGCGCCATCGATGCGAAGAACGGCAATGTGATCCAGGTGCTGGTGCCGAAGACGGCCGCCCTGATGTTCGACACCATGGCCATCCCGGCCGACGCGCCGCATCCGACCAACGCGCACCTGTTCATCAACTACATTTTGCGCCCGCAAGTGCATGCCAGCCTGAGCAACAAGGTGTTTTACGCGAATCCGAATCCGGCCAGCATCAAGTATGTACGCAAGGATATCGGCGAGAACAAGGCCATCTTCCTGTCGGACGCCGACAAGCAGCGCATGGCCGCACCGGAAGCGACCACGGCCGATATCCGCCGCTTGATGACGCGTATCTACACGAAGTTCAAGACAGGAGTGTAAAACGGGAGTGTAAAAACAAGGATGGCGCGAGGGACGGGCCTGTAGGCCGTCGCTGGCGCCATGCGATATTGCCGAGGTGAACACTACTCGTGGTAGCGGTCCATCAGCTTGTGGTGACTGCCGCGCATTTCTTCGATCAGTTCAAAGGCGACGAAGCCGATGATGGCGGCGAAGATGGCGATGAAGAGAAAAACGAGGAAGGTTAACATGGTCTTTCAGCCGCCGTTGGACGGCTGTCCGCTGGGTTGCTCAATGTGCCAGAGCAGCGCTCCAACACGTAGTTGACGCAATTAAACTCTAGCAGATCGGCAGCGCTTTACAAGGCTGCCGAGTTGTAATTCCTGCTAGTATTTGTCCCAGCGCACTTTTTGCGCATTTCCTTCATTTCACTACCAGGTCATGCGCCATCACGGCTTTTAAATAGACGCTGATCGGATCGCCCGGTTCGCGCTGGGAAAACCACCATGCGCTGGCCTTGCGCAGTTCCCATTCCTGTTCTTCTCCCGTCAGCAGCAGGGCGGCCGCCTGGCCCAGGGTGGGCTGGTGGCCGACGATGAGCACGGTTTCCTTGCCGCCGGGCCAGTTGGCCGCCTTGAGGATATCTTCCGCCTCGGCGCCGGGCGCCAGTTCCGGCATCAGCTTGAACTTGCGGCCCAGCGCTTCGGCCGTTTGCAGGGTGCGCAGGGCGGGGCTGACGAGGATGCGGCAGTTTTCCGGCAATTGCGAAGCGAGCCATTCGCCCATGCGGCGCGCCTGTTTCTGCCCTTTGACGGTCAGGGCGCGTTCGAGATCGGGAACGCCCGGCTCGGCTTCTGCGTGTCGCCACAAGATGAGATCCATGTTGTGCTCCTCTGTGTTGAAATTGCCTATTCGCCGACCTCCGCGCCCGGCGTGCCCAGTGTGTGCATCAGGTATTGCTGGGCGCTGAACGGCGTTTGCTTGCCGCGTGGCTTGCGGCGCGCATAGTGGCCCGTCGGCTCCAGTTCCCATGCATTTGTATTATCCTTCAAATATGGATTCAGGCCCTCGGCGATCACGCGCCGCTTCAGCGCCCGGTCCAGCACGGGGAAGGCCACTTCCACGCGGCGGAACAGGTTGCGGCTCATCCAGTCGGCGCTGGCCAGGTAGACATCGTGCGCCAGGTCGTTGCGGAAGTAGTAGATGCGGCTGTGTTCGAGGAAGCGGCCGATCACGGAGCGCACCTTGATGTTTTCCGACAGGCCAGGCACGCCCGGCTTCAGGGTGCAGGCGCCGCGCACGATCAGGTCGATCTTCACGCCATCGGTCGAGGCCGCATACAGGGCGCGGATCACGGATTCGTCGACCAGTGCGTTGACTTTCACGATGATGCGCCCGCGCCGGCCCGAACGGGCAATCTTCGCCTCGTTGCGGATCGCCTTGATGATCTCGCTTTGCAGGCCGAACGGCGCCAGCCACAAATGGTTCAGATTGTGCGGCTTGGTCAGGCTGGTCAGGTGGATGAAGACTTCGTTCACTTCCACGGCCAGGTCCTGGTTCGCCGTCAGTAAACCAAAATCCGTGTACAGCTTGGTGGTGGTGGGGTGGTAGTTGCCCGTGCCCAGGTGGGCGTAGAAGCGCAAGGAGCCTTCTTCGCGCCGGATGACGAGCGCCACCTTGGCATGGGTCTTCAGTCCCACGACGCCGTACACGACTTGCGCGCCGGCCTGTTCCAGCTTGTCGGCCCAGTTGATATTGGCTTCTTCGTCGAAGCGCGCCATCAATTCCACGATGACGGTCACCTCCTTGCCCATCTTCGCCGCCGTAATCAGCGACTCCATCAGGTCCGAATTCATGCCCGTGCGGTAGATCGTCTGCTTGATGGCCACGACGGAGGGATCGTAGGCGGCGCTGCGGATGAAGTCGATCACCGTCTGGAACGACTGGTAGGGGTGGTGCAGCAGGATGTCGTGCTTGGTCAGCGCGGCAAAGATGTCGTTGCCGATGGCTTTATGGGCCAGGCCGGGGAAAAACGGCGGAAAGCGCAGCTCCGGCTGCTTGACGTGGTCGATCATTTCCGACAGGCGCACCAGGTTCACGGGGCCGTTGACGCGGTAGAGGCGGCTTTGATCCAGGCTGAACTGGTCGAGCAGGAATTGCGACAATTCTGGTGGGCAATTGCGCGCCACCTCCAGGCGCACGGAGGTGCCGAACTGGCGCCCCACCAGCTCGCCCTTCAGGGCCTGGCGCAGATTCTTGACTTCGTCCTCATCGACCCACAGGTCGCTGTCGCGCGTGACGCGGAATTGCGAATAGGCGATCACTTCGCGCCCGGCGAACAGGTCCGAGATATGCGCGTGGATAACGGACGATAATAAACAGAAAGACACGCCATCGCCGGAAATCTCGTCCGGCAGCTTGATGACGCGTGGCAAGACGCGGGGCGCCTTGACGATGGCGATCGCCGTGCCGCGGCCGAACGCATCCTTGCCGCTCAGCGAGACGATGAAATTGAGACTTTTATTGACCACTTGCGGGAATGGGTGGGCCGGGTCGAGGCCGATCGGCGTCAGCAGGGGGCGCACTTCACGGTCGAAGTATTGCTTGACCCACGCGCGCTGCGCCTCGTTGCGGTCGCTGTCGCGCAGCAAATGCACACCCGCTTCGCGCAGGGCCGGCAAGACGTCGTTATTCAATATCTCGTACTGGCGTTCCACCAGCGCATGGCATTCCTTGCCGATACGCTCCAGGTTGGCAGCCAGGGCAGGGTGGCCCGCCAGCGAACCGCCGATGCTGCCTGCCGCCAGCAGGCTGGCCACGCGCACCTCGAAGAACTCATCCATGTTACTGCTGACGATGCACAGGTAGCGCAGGCGCTCGAGCAGCGGAATGTTCGGATCTTCCGCCTGGGCCATCACGCGCCGGTTGAAAGTCAGTTGCGACAGCTCGCGGTCAAGCAGGATGCCCGATTTGGTCACTTCCGTGTGCAGTTCAGGTTTCATATTCTTTTGTCTTTGCAGATAGTTAATTCTAGCCGTATTTCATCATGTATGACGCGTTGTGAGTGTAATCATGAAATATGACGTAAGCGTGACATAAGCTGTCATAAAGCGTCGCCCGCGCTGTCATTTTTCACGCCGAAAATGGCATTTCCCCGGGCGTAGCCAATTATTTCAGGAATTTTTACCCATGTCATAAAGCTGTCATATTCGCTTGCTAGACTGCGCAGCATTCAACCGGGACTTTGAGCCCTAACAACCCTGAGGACTTGATATGCAAATGAAGCAAATGTTCAAATTTATCGTCGTGGGTGCTTCGGCAGCGATGGCATTTTCTTCCGCTTCCGTCATGGCGGCAGATATGACAGGTGCTGGCGCAACCTTCCCGTACCCGATCTACGCCAAATGGGCTGAGACGTACAAAGCCAACACCGGCAACGGCCTGAACTACCAGTCCGTCGGTTCCGGCGCTGGCATCAAGCAAATCAAGGCCAAGACTGTTGAATTCGGCGCCTCGGACATGCCTTTGAAGGCAGAAGAGCTGGAAGAAGCGGGCCTGATGCAGTTCCCGGCCATCATGGGCGGCGTGGTCACCATCGTCAACCTGGACGGCGTGACCCCAGGCCAGCTGAAAATGACGGGTAAAGTCGTTGGCGACATCTACCTGGGCAAGATCACCAAGTGGAGCGCTCCTGAAATCGCCGCGCTGAACAGTGGCGTCAAGCTGCCGGACACGGAAATCACCGTGGTGCACCGCGCCGACGGTTCGGGCACCTCGTTCCTGTTCACCGACTTCCTGTCGAAAACCAACCCGGAATTCAAATCGAAAATCGGCGCTGGCTCGGCTGTGAAATGGGCCGTGGGCGTGGGCGGCAAGGGTAACGAAGGCGTCGCCGCCAACGTACAGCGTATCAAGGGTTCGATCGGCTACGTCGAGTGGGCTTACGCCAAGAAAAACAAGATGTCGCACACCCAGCTGCAAAACAAGGACGGCAACTTCCTGCAACCTGACGACGAAAACTTCAAGGCAGCAGCCGCTTCGGCACCTTGGACGCAAACCCCAGGCTTCGGCGTGGTCCTGACCGACCAGGCTGGCAAGAACAGCTGGCCTATCACCGGCGTGTCGTTCATCCTGATGCACAAAGTCCAGGCTGACGCAGGCAAGGCCAAAGAAGTCCTGAAATTCTTCGACTGGGCCTACAAGAACGGCGGCCCAGCTGCCGTCGAACTGGACTACGTGCCGATGCCGGCATCGGTCGTGAAACTGGTGCAAGAGTCGTGGAAAGCCAACCTGAAAGATGCATCGGGCAAGTCGATCTACTAATCCGCTAGTCCGCATGCCTAACTAAGTACCCATCCTTGCCCCTCGCCAGCAGCACGGCGGGGCAGGGAGTTAGCCAGGACCGCCCGCAAGCCCTTGCAGACGGTCCTGGCTAAAGAAGCAACAATAAAACAAGAGTTCAAAATAGCGACACCGGCAGTACCACCCACATCTGGCACAATATGAGCGCACAATCTACCTCCTCCACGATCCCCATGCCAGGCGGCACCATGACCGATTCCATCAGTCACGCGCAAATGCTTTCCACCATGCGCAAGCAGCGCTTCCAGGATTTCATGTTCCACAAGGTGACGATGCTGTTCGCCCTGTCGGTGCTGATCGTCCTGGTCGGCATCATCATTTCGCTGATCATGGAATCGATACCGGCCTTCAAGACCTTCGGCCTGCATTTCATCGTGTCCGCGGAATGGGACCCCGTCAATGACCAGTACGGCGCCCTGATCCCCATCATCGGCACCCTGGTGACCTCGGTTATCGCCTTGCTGATCGCCTTTCCCGTCAGCTTCGGCATTGCCCTGTTCCTCACTGAAATCTGCCCGGCCTGGCTGCGCCGCCCGCTGGGCACGGCTGTCGAATTGCTGGCCGGCGTGCCATCGATCATCTACGGCATCTGGGGCCTGTTCGTGTTTGCGCCCCTGTTTGCCGACCACGTCCAGCCCATCCTGAAAGCCACCCTCGGCAACGTGCCCGTCATCGGCCAGCTGTTCAGCGGCCCCATGATGGGCATCGGCTTGCTGACGGCCGGCCTGGTGCTGGCCATCATGATCATCCCCTTCATCGCTTCCGTGATGCGCGACGTGTTCGAGATCGTCCCTGCCGTGCTGAAGGAATCCGCATACGGCCTGGGCTGCACGCGCTGGGAAGTCGTACGCAAGATCGTCTTGCCATACACCAAGACCGGCGTCGTCGGCGGCGTCATGCTGGGCCTGGGCCGCGCACTGGGCGAGACCATGGCCGTCACCTTCGTCATCGGCAACGCGAATAAACTGTCGTGGTCGCTGTTTGCCGCCGGTAACAGCATCACCTCCTTGCTGGCCAATGAATTCGGCGAAGCGCAATCCGAGCTGCACGTGGCCTCGCTGTTCTCGCTGGCCCTGATCCTGTTTGTCATCACCTTTATCGTCTTATCCGCCGCCAAGCTGATGCTGGCTGGCATGTCCCGCAAGGAAGGCACGAAATGAGCCAAGTAAGCACTCTCGACGTTCCGGTCAAGCCGGCCATGAACCCTGTCTACCGCAAGCGCCTGCTGATGCACCGCATCGGCATCGCCCTGTCGGTGGCCGCCATGGCCCTGGGCCTGGCCGTGCTCGTGTGGATCCTGTTCACCCTGGTGATCAAGGGTTTCGGCGCCTTGTCCGTCGACCTGTTCACGCAAACGACGCCGGCTCCCGGCAGCGAAGGCGGCGGCCTGATCAATGCCATCGTCGGCAGCGCCCTGATGGTGGGCCTGGCCACCGTCGTCAGCACCCCGATCGGCATCCTGGCCGGCATCTACCTGGCCGAATACGGCGAAGAAAACAAGCTGGCGCAAGTGACGCGTTTTGTGACGGACATCATGCTGTCGGCGCCATCGATCGTCATCGGCCTGTTCGTGTATGCGCTGTATGTGGCCCACGTCAAACACTTTTCCGGCTATGCGGGCGCCATCGCGCTGTCCCTGATCGCCGTGCCGGTGGTCGTGCGCACGACGGACAATATGCTGCGTCTGGTGCCGAACAGCCTGCTGGAAGCCGCGTTTGCCCTCGGCGCGCCGCGCTGGAAGGTCGCTACCCTGGTGCGCTTGCGCGCCGTCAAGGCCGGCGTCATCACCGGCGTGCTGCTGGCATTGGCCCGCATCGCCGGCGAAACGGCGCCGCTGCTGTTCACGGCCCTGAATAACCAGTTCCAAAGCTTCAACATGAATGCACCGATGGCCAACTTGCCGTCCGTCATCGCATCGTTTGCGATGAGCCCGTACGACAACTGGCGCTCGCTGGCCTGGGGCGGCGCACTGCTGATCACCTTCAGCGTGCTGGCCTTGAATATCCTGTCGCGCACCGTGTTCAGCCAAAAAGTCCCTAATTAAACAGATACCGAGCGAAGCGAACCCATATGAATACGCAAATGAATCCAGCACAAGACCTGGCACCAAAGAAAAAGACCATCGAGATTTCGGGCCTGAACTTTTTTTACGGCAAAACGCAAAGCTTGCATAACGTCAACCTGGACATCCACGAAAAGAAGGTCACGGCCTTCATCGGCCCGTCCGGTTGCGGCAAGTCGACCCTGCTGCGCACCCTGAACCGCATGTACGACCTGTACCCGGGCCAGCGCGCGGAAGGCTCGATCCTGTACCGCGGCCGCAACGTGCTCGACGCCGACCAGGACGTCAACATGCTGCGCGCCAAGGTTGGCATGGTGTTCCAGAAGCCGACACCGTTCCCCATGTCCGTCTACGACAACATCGCCTTCGGCGTGCGCCTGTATGAAGACCTGTCGAAGGGCGAGATGGACGAGCGCGTCGAGTGGGCCCTGAAAAAGGCTGCGCTGTGGGGCGAAGTCAAGGATAAGCTGAGCAAGAGCGGCCTGTCGCTGTCGGGCGGCCAGCAGCAGCGTTTGTGCATCGCGCGCGGCGTGGCCGTGAAACCGGACGTCTTGCTGCTCGATGAGCCGACCTCGGCGCTGGACCCGATCTCGACCTCGAAAGTGGAAGAGCTGATCAGCGAACTGAAACAGGATTACACGATCGCCATCGTGACGCACAATATGCAGCAGGCGGCGCGCTGCTCCGACTACACGGCCTATATGTACCTGGGCGAGCTGGTGGAATTCGGCGAAACGGACCAGATCTTCATGAATCCGGCCCGCAAGGAAACGCAGGATTACATCACGGGCCGCTTCGGCTGATCCATCCCGCATAGCGACTACAAGACAACTGAATACGGAGAGACAGCATGATAGGCGAACATTCATCCAAGCAATACGACAACGAACTCGAAGCGATCCGCTCGAAAGTGCTCCTGATGGGCGGCATCGTTGAAACCCAGTTCCTCGACGCGATGACGTGCTTTCGCATCGGCAATCCGGAGCGGGCCGACCGCGTGATGCGCGAAGACGACGTCGTCAACCAGCTGGAAGTGTCGTTGGACGACGCCTGCAGCCACCTGATCGTGCGCCGCCAGCCGGCCGCCAACGATTTGCGCACCATCATGGCCACCATCAAGGTGATTACCGACCTCGAGCGAGTAGGCGACGAAGCGACGAAAATCGCCCGCGTGGCGAAGAATCTGCACAAGCGCGGCAACGGCGTCGTCAACCATTACGAGATGGTGCGCGGCATCGCCAACACGGCCACCGACATGCTGCACGACGCGCTGGACGCATTCGCGCGCAACGATGGCAAGCAGGCCTTACAATTAATTGCACAAGATGCCATCATCGACCATGAGTTTCGGTCTATCATGCGCAACTTGATCACCTTTATGATGGAAGACCCGCGCACGATTTCGGCGGCGCTCGATACCCTGTGGGTGGCCAAGGCCATCGAACGGATCGGCGACCATGCGAAAAACATCGCCGAATACGTGATTTACGTGGTTGAAGGCAAGGACATCCGCCACACCAAGGTGGCTGCTCCCGCCATTTCCGAGGAGCTCCCTGAGTAAGCTTTATGGCATCTGATAAAACCACGGTATTGATTGTTGAAGATGAGCCGGCCATCGTTGAACTGGTGACCTATTCGCTGCGCGAATCCGGCTGGAATTGCTGTTCTGTACAAAATGTCGCCGATGCCTGGGAATTCATCCAGCACCGCACGCCGCATCTGATCCTGCTGGACTGGATGCTGCCGGACCAGACGGGCTTGCGCCTGCTGTCGCGCATCCGCGCCGACCGCAATTTCGCCGCCATCCCCGTCATCATGCTCACCGCCAAGAGCATGGAAGAAGACAAGCTGGCCGGCTTGAACAGCGGGGCCGACGATTACGTCACCAAGCCGTTCTCGCCGCGCGAGCTGCTGGCCCGTGCCAAGGCGCTGTTGCGACGCAAGAGCCCGGAACACGCGCAGGCGCCCATGCGCGCCGGCAACGTGGCACTGGACCCCGTCAGCTGCACGGTGATGATGGATGAACAGAAGATCGATATCGGCCATGCCGAATACAAGCTGCTGAAATTCCTGCTGGCCCATCCGGAGCGCGTGTTTTCGCGCAGCCAGCTGCTCGACAAGGTGTGGGGCGACCATGTGGTGATCGAGGAACGCACGGTCGATGTCCACGTATTGCGCTTGCGCAAAGCCTTGAAGGAGGCGGAAAGCCTGATCAAGACGGTGCGCAGCGTCGGCTACATGTTGTCTGAAAAGTAAAGCTGGCCTCTATGAATCCGAAATTGCTGTTCTGGGTACCGGCCGCCTTGCGCATGGTGCTGGCGCTGCTGGGCGTAGCCGTCGTCTGGTATCTGTTTGGCGCCACGTATGCGCTGGGCATCGCCTTCGTGCTGATGGCCATGATGGTGTTCGTGCAGCTGTCGTATCTGTTCCAGCTGAGTAATTGGCTGGACAATCCGCAAAGCGCCAAGCTGCCCGACGGCTGGGGCGCCTGGACCAGCATCTTCGCGCGCCTGTACCGCATGCGCCGCGACGACGAGAAAAACCAGGCCGAGTTGACGGAATGGCTGGCGCGTTTCCGCCAGGCCATGCACCTGTTGCCGGACGGCGTCGTCATCATGGATGACGTGCTGTTCCTCGAATGGTGCAACCCGGCCGCCGAGAAGCACCTGGGTCTCACGCACGAGCGCGACAAGGGCATGCGCGTGACGAACCTGATCCGCAGTCCGGAGTTCATGGATTACATCATCCTGGGCCGCTACGACCAGCCGCTGACGATCACCTTCCGCAACCGCAAGCTGATCGTGCAGATCATTCCGTTCGAAAACCGCCGCCAGATCCTCGTCACGCACGACGTGACGGAGACGGAACGCATCGAAATGATGCGCCGCGATTTCATCGCCAACGCGTCGCACGAACTGCGCACGCCGCTGACGGTCATCGTCGGCTTCCTGGAAATCGCTTCCGCCGAGCTGGACCTGGACGCCGCCACGCGCGCCGCCCACCTCAAGCTGATGACGGAGCAGGGCCACCGCATGCAGCATCTGATCGAGGACATGCTGACCCTGTCGCGCCTGGAATCGGTCGATTACCCGCTGCGCCCCGAGCCCGTGGATATCAAAAAGCTCATGCAGCAAGTCTTGCGCGACGCCAAGGGCTTGTCGGCGGGCAAGCATGAAGTGACCATGGAATGCAACGGTCCCGATGTGCTGGGCAGCTACGACGAGCTGTACAGCGCGTTTGGCAACCTGGCTTCGAACGCCGTGCGCTACACGCCGGCCGGCGGCACCATCACCCTGCGCTGGCAGGATGGCCCGGCCGGACCGCAATTCATCGCGCAAGATACGGGCATCGGCATCAGCCAGGAACACATTTCGCGTCTGACGGAACGTTTCTACCGCGTCGACAAGAGCCGTTCGCGCGAAACCCAGGGCACGGGCCTGGGCCTGGCCATCGTCAAGCACGTGCTGCTGCGTCATGGCGGCACCTTGGCCATCCAGTCCGTGGCCGACAAGGGCAGCAGCTTTATCGTCAGCATGCCCAAATCCGTCGTCACGCCGCTGCAGGGCGAGCTGCTGGTCAAGTAGGCCGGGGGAGGGGAGCATCCCCTCCCCCGTTACCCGTGCGACTAGTGCAAGGATGGCATAAGTCGTTACAATCAGGCCATGACTTTAATCAACGCCTCTTTTCGCCACGCCGGCGCGCAGCAACTGGCCCAGTCGCTGCGGGCCGCGCGCCAGGATACTCTTTCCCTGTTCGATTGTTACGTCACGGCCGGACTGGACGTGGTGGCCGGCTTGCCCCGGCATCCGCGCCTCACGCCACCCTTGTGGCAACTCGCGCACATCGCCTGGTTTGCCGAGTGGTTCATCCTGCGCGAAGCCGCTTCCAGCCATCCGGCCGACGCCATTTATAACTCCCTGCTGACGCGCGGCGACGACTTGTTCGACGCCAACATGGTGGAGCATCGCGCGCGCTGGAAGCTGGAATTGCCCAGCCCGGGCGCCGTGAAAACGTATTGCCACGAGGTGCTCGACAGGGTCTTGGATAAACTCTCGCGCGAAGCCAATGTCGACAGCGCTCTGGCGCCGTACCGGCTGGCGCTGGCGCATGAAGACTTGTGCGGCGAGGAAATGCTGGCCGGCTTGCAATGGATGGGCCTGGAAGCACCGGAATCCCTGTCGGCCAGCCCGGCCTTGCCGCCGGGTGCGGGCGAGATCGCTTTTCCTGGCGGCACCATTGAACTGGGCTCGCCGCGCGGCGCCGGGTTTGCCTTCGACAATGAATCGCCGCCCTACAGTTGCTACGTGGCGCCGTTTTCCATCGATGCCTGCGCCGTATCCAACGCCCAGTTTGCCGATTTTGTCGCCGATGGCGGCTACCAGAACCGCCAGTTCTGGAGCGCGGCCGGCAGCGCCTGGCTGATGCAGCAGGAGCGCTCGTCGCCCCTGTACTGGCTGCGCGAAGCAACGCAGTGGCGCACCATGCGTTTCGGCCAGCGCACGACCTTGCCGCCGAACGAAGCCGTGCGCCACATCAACCTGTATGAGGCGCAGGCGTATTGCGCCTGGGCGGGGCGCCGCCTGGCGACCGAGGCGGAATGGGAGTATGCTGCGCTGTCCGGCCATCCGCGTTTCCATTGGGGCCAGGTGTGGGAGTGGACGGCGACGCCGTTCGAGCCATATCCGGGCTTTGCGGTGGATGCCTGGCGCGAATATTCCGCGCCATATTTCATGCAGCACCAGGTGCTGCGCGGCGCCGCCTTCGCCACGCCGCCGCGGCTGCATTCGGCCCGCATGCGCGCCTTCCACGCGCCCGAACGGGGCGACATCTTTGCCGGCCTGCGCACCTGCGCCTGGTAGCGCGCCGAGAACAGACATCATTTCAGGATACCCTTGAGTACAGATAACGCCCCGCAGTTCATTCCCAAACGCATCACGCCCACGCCGGAGCAGGTCGCCATCCAGACGGCGCAAAAGAAAGTGGTGTTGATCGACGCCAATGCCGGCGCGGCCAAGACGACGACCCTGGCCCTGCGTCTGGCCGAAGCGCTGCACCGGGGCCGCGCGCCCGAGCGCATGCTGGCCCTCGTGTTTACGGAGGCGGCGCGCGTGGCCCTGCGTCAGCGGCTGCTGGAAGTGGGTGTGCCGCTGGGCGTCGTCAAGCGCCTGACCGTCGACACTTTCGATGCCTTTGCCGCCAAGGTGCTGCGGCAGCTGGAAAACATGCAGGTGGCATCCATGCGCAGCGATGAAGAGTTGCGCCCGGTGGCCTGGGAAGCGCTGGAAGTGGTATCGGAGAAATACGCTCACCGCTACCCGCTGGAAATCAACACGACGAACGGGGCGATCGCCGAATTCTTGAAACTGCAATTGCGCACCAAGGCGCGCCTGGATTTTCAGAATCCTGACTTCGAGAGCAACTCCCTGGACGACAATCTGGAAATGCTGGGCATGTCGCGCACGCATTATCTGTGGCTGCGCGAATATGAAGGCTTGCGCGGCGCCGACACGGGCGACATCCAGTTCCGCGCGCCATTCGACGCCACCTACGACCTCGTGCGCATGCTCGACGGCGACGAGCCGCTGCGCCAGCAATTGCCGGCCTATCAGATCATCGTGGCCGATGAGTTGCACGATCTGAACGAAGCGTCGTTCCGCCTGCTGACCATGCTGATACGCCGCGGTAACGCGTTTTTCTGCGGCGCCGGCGACAAGGATCAAGTCATCTATACGTGGTCGGGCGCCGACCACCGCTTCCTGCGCCAGCGCTTCGAGCAGGAATTTCCCACCTTGCAGCGCCTGCCGTTGACGGCCTCCTACCGCTACGGCCCGCAATTGGCGCACGCCGTGGGCGTGCTGAAAAACAAGGCCAGCGTGTCGGCCCTGTCGCGCGCCACGCACATCGAAGTGCTGCAATACGAGCATGCGCAACCGCAGGCTTGCAGCGCCCAGCTGATCGCCGCGCTCGAACACGCGCATGCGGGCACGACGGCCATTTTGCTGCGCGACCGCGACCAGGCCATCCGCGTGGAAACGGCACTGTTCCAGAGTGGCATCGCGTATGGCCTGGTGGACATGAACAGCTATCTGCTGAGCCTGGAAGTGCTGATGCTGCGCGGCATGGTCGCCATCGCCCGCAAGGATTTACATACGATTAAGAGCGGCCCGCGCCGCGGCGAGATCCTCGAAGCCCTGGTGGCGTTCGCGGAAATCCCGTTTACGCGCGGTGAGCTCCAGCAAGCCAAGGCCGATGTGGCCAACTATCCCGACTTGCTGGAGGGCTTCTTGACGAACCAGCTGGCCAAGTCGCAGAACCAGGACAAGGCGGCGCTGACCCTGGCCGCCGTCGATTACCTGCGCGCGCTGCCCCCCGACGCCTTGGCGGGCGACGCCCTGCAGCACATCTTTGGCCTGATGCAGCTGGAACAGACGGCGCGCCGCATCTACGTCGACCCGGCCCAGGCGCGGGTCGTCGCCCGTTCCCTGCATGGTTTTATTGCCGTGTGCCGCGAAGCGGGCGTGGCGCTGGGCGGTTTTGCCGGCTGGCTGGGCGAGATGGAAGAAGCCGTGACGGTCTCGACCGGCAAGGCCAAACTCGTCATCGCCTGCATCGACCAGATCAAGGGCCTCGAATACAACCACGTCATCTTGCCCTACCTGGCCGTCGACGAATTCCCGCGCAGCAAGACCGATCCGCTGGAAGAGGAAAACCGCTTCTATGTGGCCGCCACCCGCGCGCGCGACAGGCTCACCCTGCTGACGCCGGAAGACCCCGCCTATCAGAGCCGCTACATCGCCGCCCTGCAGCTCAAGCAGAAGATTGTTGCGCCGAAGTCATAGATCTTTTGCTGTGTGGCTGCTTTTTGCGAAGGCGGAAACGGCGCATACTTTGTCGGACTGATCACAATCGATCTGAACTTACAAAGGAGGAACGACGCCTAACAAAACCGTAGCGAGCGGCGATGATTTGTGGCTAAGAAGCGCAACCGTGCTAGAGCACGGTGAGCATCGCAGGCCGCAAAGCGCGACGCGCAGTAGGTTTTGTTTGGCGTCCACGGCATGAAAGTGTTTTTGACAGGCGCAGCGGGTTTTATCGGTAGTTCCATCGCGGCGGGCCTCGTGCGCGCCGGCCATCAGGTGACGGGCCTCGTGCGCAAACCCGAGCAGGTGGCCGAGCTGGCCAGCATCGGCGTGCACGGTATCGTCGGCACATTGAACGACCGCGCATTGCTCATCGAGCAGGCGAAGGCGGCCGATGCCGTCATCAATGCGGCCAGCAGCGACCACCGCGCTGCCGTCGAAGCGATCCTCGAAGCGCTGGCCGGCACGAACAAAGTGTTCCTGCATACAAGCGGCTCGTCCATCGTGGGCGACGCGTCGGGCGGCGAGGGCACGGAACAGATATATTACGAAGACAAGCTGCCGGCGCCGACGGCAGACAAGGCGGCCCGCGTCGCCATCGATGACCTGATACTGGCCAGCGCAAGCCAGGGCGTGCGCGCCAGCGTGCTGTGCAACACCCTGATCTACGGCCACGGCGCCTTGCCGCGCGACAGCGTGCAACTGCCCCGTTTGCTGAAACAGGCGCGCAAGAGCGGCATCGTGCGCCATGTGGGGCCGGGCCGCAACATCTGGTCCAACGTGCATATCGACGATGTCGTCAGCCTGTATTTGCTGGCGCTGGAAAAGTCGCCTGCCGGCACGTTTTACTTTGTCGAATCGGGCGAAGCAGCTTTCCATGACATGACGGCCGCCATCGCTCACGCGCTGGACCTGGGGCCCGCGCAGGATTGGCCGTTGCCCGAGGCGATAGCCGAATGGGGTTATGAGATGGCTTCCTACGGCCTTGGCTCCAACAGCCGCGTGCGCGGCAAGCGGGCGCGCAAGCTGCTGGGCTGGCAGCCGCAGGGCCCGTCCGTGCTGGCATGGATCAAGAACGACATGCTGCATCCGCCGCACGCCATCGCTGTTTGATGTAGCTCAGCAAAACCCCATCAGTGTGCGCTAGCGAACGGTGCTGTATGGCGATCGGGAGTATGATGGCTCTGCTTGGTTGAGACGCACTGCCGTGAAGTTGGCGGCATGTTCGATCTTCCAGCAGGTCAGCCGGTCGCCTCAAGGATCGGCACCAGATTTCTGTTCGCGTTGGCGCCCTGCGCCACGCGGCTGTGCACTGCAACTCCAGGTCGCGGTGTGTACTGCGAACCCCTTCAAGGCCGGCCTAGCCGGTCTTTTTTTTGCCTGTTGTTTCCGCCGCTGCGCCATTCACCGCCACCTGTCCGCCATTCGCCGAAGCGGTGTTTTCCCATCACCGAAATCCGCGTATCTTTACGATCAACCAACTTCAAGGGGTGACCGTGAAACCTGAACCAGCTTATTGCCGCCGTACCCAGCTGCTGTGGGGCGTGCTACTGATCGCCATCGGTGCCATCATCATGCTGGACCGGCTCGATGTGATCTATCTCCACGATTATTATTCACTATGGCATTATTGGCCGGTGATACTGGTCGTCTTCGGCTTGAACAAGCTGCTCACGCCCGTGTCCGCCAAACAGGTGCTGAGTGGCCTGTGGCTGATCTTTTTCGCCGCGTGGTGGTATGTGTCGTATGAAGAACTGTGGAACCTGAGTTTTTATAACAGCTGGCCCGCCTTGCTGATCGCCTGGGGCGTGGGCCTCGTGCTGGAGCCGCTGTTGAACAAACATTTTATTGCCTACCGGGAGTCCGAGCATGAAAAATAAACCGCCGCTGCACTCGCCATCGCAGATCGTGCTGGGCGTCATCGTCATCGGCCTGGGGCTGCTGTTCCTGCTCGATAACCTTGGTTTCATCAATGTGCGCTACACCTTCCGCTTCTGGCCCACGGCGCTGATCGTGTTTGGCCTGCTGAAACTGTCGCAAAGCCGCAGCGCGAACGGCTATCTGGTGGGCGGCATGCTGGTGCTGCTGGGCGTGGCCTGGACCCTCAAGCACATGGGCATCTTCTACATGAACTGGGACTTGCTGTGGCCCTTGCTGATCATCGGCCTGGGTGTGGCCGTGGTGTCGAAGTCCCTGCCCGGCGCGCAGCAGCGCCAGCGCCGCCGGCGCTTTGCCGCGCAGCAAGACGGTACCGCGGCGCCTGACTCGTTCGGCCAGGCCAGGAATGGCGCCGTGTCGCTCGACAAGGACGCGGCAGCATCCGGCGCCAGCGGGCAGGCGGACGATGACAGCATCATCGAAGTGACGGCCATCCTCGGCGGCTATGTGCGGCGCGTGTCGTCGCAGCGCTTCAAGGGCGGCGATATCAATGTCATCATGGCCGGCTGCGAGATCGACTTGCGTCAGGCGTCGATCGAAGGCGAAGCCGTGCTCAACGTATTTGCCCTGTGCGGCGGCGTCACCATCAAGATTCCGCCCGACTGGAGCGTCGTGCTGCAGGGCACGCCCATCCTCGGCGGCTTCGAAGAAAAGACCATCGTGCCGCCGAACCAGGCGAAGCGCCTGTACGTGACGGGCTACGCCATCATGGGCGGCCTGGAAATCCGCAACTAGGCGCGCATGTCGGGGCCCCTGTCGAAGCGGCGCGGCGCCGTGGTGGTTTTCCTGGTCTGCATCGCGCTGGGCCTGGCCCTGGCCTTTATCCTGGCCAGGGTGGCTCACGCGCCCTGGCTCAATGCCGTCGTGCTGGTGGTGCCCGCCACGCTCGTGTATGCGATCGGTTCGGGCTTTTCCGCGTTTTACCTGTGCCGTGCCTACCCCTTGCATGCGCGCCATCCGCTCGCCATCGCCGGCGTGATGGGCGTGGCGGCCCTGTTCGCGGGCTTGCTGTGGGCCACCTTGCTGCAATTTTTGAACAGCGTCAGCCTGTTGCTGGAGCTGCGCTGGCTGGGCGTGAACCTGACGCAATCGCTGCTGGCCCTGTTCTTCGGCCTGGGCGTGCTGCTGTATTGCCTGGCTGCCGCCGTGCATTATCTCTTGCTGGAATTTGTGCGCGCCAGGATGGCCGAGCAGCGGGGACTCGAAGCGCAACTGACGGCGCAGGAAGCGCAATTGCGCATGCTGCGCACGCAGATCGACCCGCATTTCCTGTTCAACAGCCTGAACTCCATCAGCGCCTTGACGTCTATCAATGCGGCGGGCGCGCGCCAGATGACGGTGCAGCTGGCCAGCTTCTTTCGCCAGAGCCTGAGCCTGGAAGCGCACAAGCACATTACCGTGGAACAGGAACTGGTGCTGATCCGCCATTTCCTGGCCATCGAGCAAGTGCGCTTCGGCGAACGCCTGCAAGTGGCGGAAGCCATCGATGCCGCCGCGCTGGCGTGTCTGCTGCCCCCCATGCTGATACAGCCGCTGGTGGAAAATGCCGTCAAGCATGGTATCTGCGGCTTGACGGAGGGCGGCCTGATCGCCATCGAGGCCAGGCGCATGGGCAGCCTGTTGCAGATCGCCGTGCGCAACCCGGTTGATGCGGATCAAGGGCCAGAGCGCGGCAATGGCGTTGGCCTGGAGAATGTGCGCCAGCGCCTGGCCGGCGCGTATGGCCACGAGGCCAGCGTGTACTGGGGCCGGCGCGATGGCCATTTCGAAGTGATGATTTCCATGCCGGCGCAGACCGGCGACACGGAGGAAGCATGATGCAGGCAAGAATGCGGGTGGCCATCGTCGATGATGAATTGCTGGCGCGCAGCGTGTTGCGAGAATACCTGGCACGCCATGACGATATCGACATCGTCGCCGAGTGCGCCAACGGCTTCGAAGCAGTCAAGGCCATCGCGGACCTGGAACCGGAACTGGTGTTTCTCGACATCCAGATGCCGCGCCTGGACGGCTTCGAAGTGGCGGAACTGATCGGCGCGAAGACAAAGCTGATCTTTGTCACGGCCTACGACCAGTACGCCTTGAAAGCGTTCGAATGCCACGCCCTGGACTATCTGCTGAAGCCGTTCAGCGAACAGCGCTTCGACCAGGCGCTGGCCCATGCGCGCGCCAACCGCAGCACGCCCGAGACGGTGCTGACGCTGGCGCGCGAGGCGGCCACGCGGGCCGCCCCGCTGGACCGCGTGCTGATACGCGACGGCGCCAAGGTCCACGTGATCGCCAGCGCGCGCATCGACTACATCGAGGCGCAGGATGACTACATCAGCATCCGTTCCGAAGGCAAATCCTACCTGAAAAGCCAGCGGCTGTCGGAGCTGGAAACCCAGCTCGATCCCGCCAAGTTCCTGCGCGTGCACAGGTCGTACCTGCTCAATATCGACGGTATCCGCCGCATCGAGGCGGCCACCAAGGACAGCCATGTGGCCATCCTGCGCGACGATACGAGGATACCCGTGAGCAAGGCGGGGTATCAGAAACTCAGGTTACTGGTGGGCTAGCATGTTTTGTGGCGGAGATACTTAATCATTTAAGCATGATATCATCTGGAGGTGATTGTGAATGCGCCGAGGACATGGTCGATCACGTTTCACGATGATTTCGACGCGGAATTCGATGCTTTGCCGATAGATGTTCAGGATGAATTGCTGGCGAGTGCCGATGCGCTATCGAAGCTGGGTCCGGCTGCCGGACGGCCTCATGTCGGGACGTTGAAGAATCCTGAACACCCGAACATGAAAGAGCTGCGGTTCAAGGCCAACAACGGGGCAGAGGTGTGGCGCGCGGTCTTTGCTTTCGATACGAGGCGAGAGGCGGTCATTCTGGTTGCGGCAGCCAAGCAGGGTGTCGATGAGGCCAGGTTTTACAGGGATTTGTTATCCAAGGCCAATGCACGCTACGAGCAACACCTCAAAAAACTGGATGCGGCGAAAGCAAGGCAGGACAAAGGCAGCAGGTGATTTTAGGAACAGGAGTTTGCCATGGGAAGAAATCTGAACGACGTCATCCACAGTTTGCCGGCCGAGCGGCAGGCAAAAATTGCGGCTTTGTCCCAGGAAAAGATGCAAGAAATGATAGCGCACGCCGCCACGCTGACGGATTTCCGCAAGGCAGTGGGCAAGACCCAGGCGGAGGTTGCCAGGGAACTCGGAATTCAACAGCATGCCGTTTCGCAACTGGAAAAGCGTACCGATACCTATGTATCGACCTTGCGCCGGTTTCTGCAATCGCTGGGCATGACATTGGAACTATCGGTCGTTGCGCAAAACGGCGTTCGTATCGAACTGCAGAACTTTCTGCGCAGCCAGGAAGTTGATGCCGATGTCGATGACAGCGGACTTCCTGCGTCTGCGACCCCTCCAGGAAAACGGAAAGCCGGCGTGTCGCGCAAGCGGGCTGGCAATACCTGAAGAGATTATTCACCGGCCAGTTGCACATCCCACCACGTGGGTAGCAGCTGGCGGATTTCCGGCCGGGAAAAACGGTCGTCGATCAGGTAGACGACCCCCTTGTCCGACTGCGTGCGGATCACCCGGCCGGCCGCCTGCACCACCTTTTGCATGCCGGGGTACAGATATGTATAGTCGTAGCCGGCGCCAAAGATGTCGCCCATGCGCTGGCGGATCTGTTCGTTGACGGGATTGATCTGCGGCAAACCGAGGGTGGCGATGAAGGCGCCGATCAGGCGCGCGCCCGGTAAGTCGATGCCTTCGCCGAAGGCGCCGCCGAGCACGGCAAAGCCGATGCCGCGCGTATCCAGGCCGAAGCGGCCCAGAAATTGCGCACGCGCCCCGTCATCCATGCGGCGCGGCTGCTGCCAGATGGGCACGTCCGGGTAATGCTGGGCGAATAGCTGGGCCGTCTTTTCCATGTAATCAAAACTGCTGAAGAAGGCCAGGTAGTTGCCTGGCGTTTCCGCATACTGGCGTGCCATCAGCTGGGCGATGGGCAGCAGCGAGGCGGCGCGGTGCTGGTAGCGCGTGGAAATGGTGTCGGCCACGCGCACGGACAGTTGTTCCGCCTGGAACGGCGATTCCACGTCGACCCAGGCCGTGTCGGTTGGCATGCCCAGGGTGTCGCTGTAGTAATTCCACGGACTCAGGGTGGCGGAAAACAGGGCCGTGCTGTGGCTCGCCGCGAAGCGCTCCTTGAGAAACGGTGCGGGAACGATATTGCGGATGCAGACAGTGGTACCCGTGTCCGTCTTGCTGACGTCGAACAGCGAATGCTCGCCAAAGCTCTCCGCCAGGCGGTTGATCAGCAGCACGTCGAAATAAAAGCGCTGCAAATCTTCGTCCAGCGCCGCCGCGTGGTCGGCCAGGTAGTCGCCGATGGCCGTGGCCACGCCTTGCAGGGCGCCAAAGAATTTGTCCGGCAAGGCCGCATGCACGTGGTAGTCGCCATCCTGCTCCTTCAACAAGGCCGTCCACTGGCGCGAGAGGCGGTCCAGCGGCTTTTTCAAGGCGTCGGGCGCGAACTTGCGCAGCATTTTCAGGTTGATCTGCGCCAGCTCGGCCGAATACATGCTGCGCGCGCGCGACACCATATTGTGCGCTTCGTCGACCAGCACATTGACTTTCCAGTCGTGGGCCAAAGTCATGCCGTACAGCATGGCGCTGAGGTCGAAGTAATAATTGTAGTCGCCGATGACGACGTCGCTCCAGCGTGCCAGCTCCATGCCCAGGTAGTACGGGCAAATACCCTGCTGCAAGGCGATGGCGCGCACGGCTTCCTTGTCGAGGATCAAGCCGCTGGCCAGCGCGACCTCGCGCGCCAGCGGCAGGCGGTCGTAAAAACCCTTGGCCAGCGGACATGATTCGCCGTGACAGGCTTTGTCCGGATGTTCGCAGGCGCTGCTCTTGGCGCTCAGTTCCAGCACGCGCAGCGGCAGCAGGGGCGCGCTGTCCTTCAGGATGGCGCAGGCGTCGAGCGCCATTTGCCGCCCCGGCACCTTGGCGGCCAGGAAAAACAGTTTATCCAGGCCATGCGCGGCCGTTGCCTTCAACATGGGAAACAGGCTGCCCACCGTCTTGCCGATACCGGTCGGCGCCTGCGCCAGCAAGCCGCAGCCACGGCTGCTGGCCTTGTACATTGCCTCGGCCAGCTGGCGCTGGCCCGGGCGAAAGTCCGCATGGGGAAAGGCCATGGCCGTGAGCTGCGCGTCGCGGCTGGCGCGGTGTGCCATTTCCTGCTCGGCCCAGTCGAGGAAGAGGGCGCAATGCTGTTCGAAGAACAGACGCAGCGCCTCGGCCGTGCATTCCTCGTGCATGACGGTTTCCTTCTGGCTCACGATATCGAAATACACGAGCGCCACGCGCAGCATGGGCAGGTTCAGTTGCTGGCACAGCAGATGGCCGTAGATGCGCGCCTGCGCCCAGTGCAGCTGGCGGTGGTTGGCAGGCATCTTGTCGAGCTCGCCCCGGTAGGTCTTGATTTCTTCCAGCTGGCGGCGCGCCGGGTCGTAGCCATCGGCGCGGCCCCGCACGTGCAGGGGGCCGAAGTCGCCGGACAGGCTGATTTCGCGCTGGTAATCGTCGTCGCGCCGGCTCGTCACGGTGGCGTGGCCGGCCATGCCTTCCTGCGCCGTGGGCGAGGGCGTGAAACGCAAGTCCAGGTCGCCCACCTTGGCCGTGAATTCGCACAGGGCGCGCACGGCGATCGTGTACCTCCTGGCGCTCATGCGGCCACCTGCCATTGCAGGTAGCACACGCTGACGGGCATGGCGTGCTCGGCGCAATACGCGATCCAGCGCAGCTGGTTGTCTTGCAGGCGGTCGCCCGGACCCTTGACTTCGATCATGCGGTAGCGCTGTTCGGCCGGCCAGAACTGGATCAGGTCGGGAAAGCCGCTGCGGTTGCTTTTGATGTCGAGCAAGATGCGCTCGAATGCCTTCTTCAGATGCGCTGCCGGAATGCAGGCCAGCGCCAGGTCCAGCAAGCCGTCGTCCAGCACGTCCCAGCTGACGAAGGGCGAGACGATGCCGTGCTTGGCGGCAAGCGTGGCCCGGATGGTGGCGTGGTAACTGCCGTCGTCCAGCTGCGCCAGGCAGGCGGCAAAGTCGCTGCTGCGGCGCTGGTAAAAATCGGCGCTGTGCAAGTCGGCTGGCCCACGGTGGAACGGGTGGAAGAAGGCGCCCGGCATGGCCTTGAAGATGGCGGGCCAGCACAGCAGGCCGAACAGTGAGTTGATCAGGGTGTTTTCCACGTAATACACGGGCGCGCCGTCCTGCATCAGGTGTTGCTGCACCACTCCTTCCACGTAGCACGCTTGTTCCGGGCAGGGCAGCCGCAGGTCGATGCGCTCCACGGCTGCTGCTGCATTGGCCGCCTGCTTCGCATGGCCCAGCTTGCGCCGCAAACGGGGGGCCATGCGCAGCAGCAATTGCTGTTCCGCTTCGCTTTCCGGCGCGGCCAGGGCGATCAGCAGGCGTTCGTAGGCCGCTTGCGGCTGTTCATCTTTTTCCAGGACGCGGATGGCGCGGCCACGCGCGCCCGGATAGCGGCAATCGGCATAGGCACGGTAGGCGGCCGGCCAGTCCTGGCATTTCTCCAGGTGCTGGGCTATCTGGAAGCGCAGCTTGTCGCGGCGGCTGGCCAGCCAGGTATTGTCCTCGGGTAATGGCAGCGCAGCCAGTTCCTGCAGCACCTCGTCGGCTGGCGCGCTGTCGTTGTAGCGCTCGCGGCACTGGTGCAGCACTTCATAGTGCTCGATATCCTGGCGCGTGCGAAAGCCCCTCGACTGTGGCGAGAATTCCACCTTTTCATATTGATACACACCGAGGTCGGACAGCACGAATTCCGACCAGTCCTGGTGATAGTTGCCAAAGTAAATCAGGCGCAGGCGGTCGCACAGCGTTTGAAGTCCGATGCGGTACAGCACGTCAGTGCAGGCCGGATGCCAGGCGGAGAACGGTTGACTTTCCGCATGCAGTACGCGCAAGGCGTCCAGTTGTTCCGCCTTGCGCGCCGCCTTCAGGGGCGCGTCGAGGCGGAAGGCCTGGGCGATTTCCGCTTTCAGCAGCAAGTCGAACAGTTCATCGAGCGCAATGACGGGATCGGCCTCGACCCAGCCTGTCTCCAGCAAGGGCAGGGCGGCCGCGCGCGTATCGCCGATTTCCGGGTAATTGAGCTTGCTGGCGCGAAATAGACAGCCCTTGCGCATGACGAGGCGCACGAACAGGGCGCGCGACGGCTGCGGCAGTGCGCCGAATGCGGCGATGAACTGCGTTTCTTCAGCACTCAGCAGATCGGCGTAGCGCGC
The DNA here is from genome assembly GCF_021165895.1 of Janthinobacterium sp. PLB04. Taxonomy (NCBI): domain Bacteria; kingdom Pseudomonadati; phylum Pseudomonadota; class Betaproteobacteria; order Burkholderiales; family Oxalobacteraceae; genus Janthinobacterium; species Janthinobacterium sp. PLB04. Next base: position 2,533,279 of record NZ_CP088968.1, read on the forward strand.
GCTGATCCAGTTCAGCACGTCCTGGAAATTATCCAGATAGTACAGGGGATTTTCCAGGACTCTCAACATGGGGATGGCAATAGGGCAAGGTGATGGATTTTACTGTGTTTATATACAGTTTAAACCTTCAGCCGCCGCTTGCCCAGCGATTTTATGTTCAGTCAGCCCCGCTGTAGGCAAAACAGCTGTCGAACTTTTCGTAGGGAATCAGTTCGGCGCGCAGGCTGGCCAGTTCGATATTGCTCAGCAAGCCTCGGTGCGTTTCCGTGCGCCCCTTCGGCAGCTCCACCTCGTAATCGATGATGTCCCTGGCCAGCAGCGTTTGCAGCACCTCGGCTTGCCGCGCCGTCAGGTAGCGTGCGTGGGTGCCCAGGGTTTTTGCCAGTTGATCCTTGAATTCCTCGTCGCCGACATCGTTGTACGTATCCTGGTCGGCCATGCTGTTCAACAACATGTGAAAGATGAAGTCCTGCAGGTTCTTCGCCAGGTACTGGGCTTCATCCTGGTCGTGCCACAGCAGCACGATGGGCATCTCGCCATCTTGCTGGCCGGACGCGAAAAAGCAGTAGTGGTCGCCCGCGCCCGTTTGCGCGAACGGGATGAACTGGAAGGCGGGATCGATCTGCCGGCAATCGTCCGCGTCCAGCAAGCTTTCCACTTCCGCGGCAACGGCCTGGATGTTGAGCAATTCGAAATCGTCCGCATGCAGCAGCAGGGTGGGGCGGTCCGTCAACGTGGGATAGACCAGCTTGTACCAATCGGGGCCATATTCACCCACGGCCAGCATGCCGTCGCTTTCCAGCTGCCGGTACAGTGAAGGGTAGGTGAAGCCGTGTTGCCGTTCAATTTCTGACAGTGTCATGTTTGCCCTGTTAAACGTGAATCATGGGGCAATGATAGCCGAGGCGATGGCGCGCACGGTTTACGCCATGGCGGCAACGCTTGGCATAATTAATAAACATTTTAGTTTACTTATGTGACGTGCTCACGTAGTCTTGCCAAACAATATCCATCGAGCCCGCATGAAAAACATCATCCTGATTTCCGCCGCCTGTTTGCTGGCGCTGCTGTCGACCATCGGCGCCTCGCTGCCGTATCCGATCCTGCCGCCCCTGTTTGCGGCCGAAGCGCCGAATGCCTTCAATAATTTTCTCGGCTTGCCGTCCAAATTGCTGTTCGGCCTGGCGCTGACCATCAACCCGCTGGGATTGCTGATCGGTTCGGCCTTGCTGGGACCGCTTTCCGACCGCTATGGCCGCCGTCCCTTGTTGATGCGTACGGCCGTGGGTGCCGCCATCGGCCATGCCATCACGGCCTGGGCGCTGGTGATCCAGTCCTACCCGCTGTTCATCGTCGCCCGTTTCATCACCGGTTTGCTGGAGGGAAACGGCGCCGTGGCGCGCGCCATGCTGGCCGACCAGTTGACGGGACCGCTGCGCCTGCGTGCCATGTCGTGGCTGAATGGCGCGTTTTACCTGGGCTGGCTGGTGGGCCCGATCCTGGCGGGGGCGACCCTGCATTGGGGCGTGACGGTGCCGTTCTGGATCGCCGCCGCCGCCCTGATGCTTGTCGCCGTGCTGGTGGCCGTGGGCTTGCCGCGCGAAACGCCGTCGTTGCTGACGACGTCGTGGTGGCAAGTGGCGCGCGACCGCCATTCGCTGAACCTGCTGCGCCATGAGGAGCTGCGCACCCTGTTCATCGTGCAGCTGGCGCTGACCTGCGGCGTGGCCAGCTTCTACGAGTTCTATCCGTTGTGGCTGGTCGAGACGGCGAATTACCATGCACAGGAGATTGCCTGGGTGAATGTGGGCCTGTGCGGCACGATGACGGTCACGTCCTTGCTGGCGGGCGGGCCCAGCCGCCATGCGCCGCTGCTGCGGGCCAGCTGGTATGCCTGCGGCGTGGCGTTGGCCGTAGGAATCTTGGCACTGGGTAATATCTGGGTGGGCATCGCTGCCATCGTGCTGTTCGGCATTCCGAATGCCTTGTACAACACGGTGATCCAGGGCTGGTGCGCCGAACGCTTCAGCGCGCACGGGCAGGGCGCCGTGATGGGCTTGCTGGCCACCACCTTTTGCATCGCCAACATCGTCGTGGCCCTCAGCGGCTCCGTGCTGACCCTGATCGACACGCGGCTGATCCTCGTCGCGGGCGCCTTGTCCGCCGCCTGGGCCGCGTGGCGCATGGCGGCCTGGCGCCGCCAGTTGGCCGGCGTGGGCGACACGCAAGCCGTGGCATGAGCGCGAGCATGAATACGTCGGAGCAGATCCTGTTCCTGCTGAAGATGCGCGGGCCGCAGACGGCGCAGCAACTGGCGGCCTTGCTCGATATCACGTCCATGGGCGCGCGGCGCCAGCTGGAAGCGGCGCTGGAACGTGGCCTGGTGGCTTTCGAGGACGTGGCCGACGACAAGGTGGGGCGCCCGTCGCGGCGCTGGACGCTGACGCGGGAGGGCCATGCGCGCTTTCCTGACCGCCATGCCGACCTGACCCTGGAATTGATAGCGCAGGTGAAAAGCCTGTTCGGCGACGAGGGCCTGGATAAACTGATCGGCGCGCGCGAGCGCAGCAGCGAAGCCGCCTACGGCAAGCTGGTCGACCCGCAGCTTGCGCTGGCGCAACGAGTGGACAGCCTGGCGCGGGCGCGCGATGGCGAGGGGTACATGGCCCATGCGGAACCGCAGGACGATGGCAGTGTCTTGCTGGTGGAAAACCATTGTCCGATTTGCGCGGCCGCCACGGCATGCCAGAATTTCTGCCGCTCGGAGCTGGCCATCTTTCAGCGGGTACTGGGGGGCGATTGCACGGTGGAGCGCAGCGAATATCTGCTGGAGGGGGGGAGGCGCTGCGTGTACCGGATCATACCTATCGGAGTCTGAGGAGTCAGGCCCCGATAGTTGTAGGTCGGATTACGCGCGGCCTTGCCGCGCTAATCCGACCTACATCACTTACTTCTTGGCAGCCTTCGGCTTGGCGGCAGGCGCTGCCTTTTCAGCCCCGGCGGTGGCGCCGCTCGTCGCCTTTTCCGTTGCCTGCGCCACTTGCGCGCTGGCCTTGGCGATCTGCTCTTCCACCGTTTTCACGGCCTGTTTCGTGGCCTTGGTCACCTGCTCGTAGCCGAGGAAGGCATTGTCGATGGCGGCCTTGACGATGGCGACAGCATTTTCCGAACCGGGCGGCACGTTTTTCGTGACGTCGTAGATCAGGGCGCTCAGATTGCTTTTCGCTTCAGCCACGTGGGCTTCGGCGGCCGTGGTGAATTCCGTGTGGATTTCCTTGATGATGTCGTCGAGTTGCTGTTTATACGCTTTTGCGCCGGCCACGCCCGGTTGCAGCTGGGCGGCGGCGGCGGCCATGGCGGCCTTCGGATCCTTGGCCTGGCTGATTTCCTTGCTGGCGGCAAGGCCATCCTCGATGCCGGACTTGGCGGTGGCCATGTTCAGCGCCAATACCTGTTCCACGCCTTGCACGGCCTTGGAGGTGAGGGTGTTGAAGGTCATCAGCTGGAATTCAAACAGGGCCTTGGTGGCCGATGCGAATTGTTCGGGATTCGTAAACATGTGGTCTCCTCGGTTTGAATAGATACGTTCTTATCGTTCCATACTCTTTCGACGCCGCAATGCCATCGCTTGATCTCAAGCCGGTGCCCCGTGTGGTCATGGCCCCATTATTTAACAAGCGCCGGTTTTTCGCAACGGCTATCTTTGTACGGTCCCGAGGCCAGTTCCCAGCCAAATCCCAGGGGCGACTGGGCGCACGACAGGGTGCCGTCGATCTTGCTGCGCCATTTGTACCAGGGGGCAGGGCCGGCCGAGGCCCACGCGCAGGCGGCCAGCAGGGCCGTGGCGATCAGGTATTTCATAGTTGCTCCGAAAGAAAAGCCTGCCGGCATTGTAGCGCGCCTGCCGTTCAGGGAGCGGGCGATTGCGGCGCCGTGGCGGGCAGCTGCAGGGTGAAGGTGGTGCCGCTGCCGGCACCGGTGTTGCTGGTGGCGTCGATATGGCCGCCCAGCACGCCCGTGACGATGTTGTGCGCCACATGCAGGCCCAGGCCAGAGCCGCCGGAACCGAGCTTGGTGGTGAAGAATGGGTCGTAGACGTGCGCCAGGTCGTCGGCGGCGATGCCCACGCCCGTGTCGGCGATGGACAGGGTGATCGTCTGCCCATCGTCGCTGCCGCGCGCCGTGATGGCGATGTTGCCGCCGCTGCGGCCCTCGAAGGCATGGCGCAGGCAATTTTCCAGCAGGTTGCTCAGCACCTGGCCCAGCGGGCCCGGATAGCTGTCCATGGCCAGACCGTCCGGAACGTCCTGCGTCAGGCTCAGGCCGGCGGCCTTGAGCGGCGTGGACATGGGCAGCATCAGTTCGGCGACGAACTGGCGCAGCAGGAAGTGGCGGCGCTGCGAACTGGCGCGGTCGACGGCGATCTGCTTGAAGCTCGAGACCAGGTCGGCGGCGCGCTGCAGGTTGCGCAGCATGATGGCGTCCGCCTCGCTGGCCTGGGTCAGGTAGGCGCCCAGTTCGGAGCGGCGCAGGCCGTCGAGAAAGCTGGCCTGGATTTCGCGCGTGCGTTCGGCCATGGTGGTGGCCACCACCAGGCCGTTGCCGATCGGCGTATTGAGTTCATGCGCGATGCCGGCCACCAGCGCGCCGAGCGCGGCCAGCTTGTCGCGGCGCACCAGTTCTTCCTGCGTGATGGACAGGTTTTCCAGCGCGGCGGCCAGTTCGAGGTTCGTTTGCTCCGAGTGTTCCTTGGCCTGCGTCAAGGCCGCCGTGCGTTCGGCCACCAGCTCTTCCAGGTGGGCGCGGTGGCGCTGCAGCTCGCGTTCGTGGCGCATGCGGCCGATGGCGATGCCGGCCAGGTCGGTCGCCGTGTCGATCAGTTCCAGGTCGCGCGCGTCGGGCTGGCGCACTTCGCGGTAGTACATGGCGAAGGAGCCGAGCACGGCACCATCCTGGCCGAAGATGGGGCGCGACCAGCAGGCGCGCAAGCCGAACGGCGCGGCCAGCTCGCGGTAGGGCGCCCACAGCGGATCGCGCATGATGTCGGTGACCACCACCGGTTCGCGCAGGAACATGGCCGTGCCGCAAGAGCCCACGCCAGGGCCGATGGCCACGCCTTCGAGCAGGGCCATGTATTCGGGCGGCAGGCTGGGACCGGCCGCGCTGTGCATGTGGATGCCGTCATCGTCGAGCAGCATGATGGAGCAGAGCACACCGCGCGACTGGCCTTCGATCAGCAGCAGCAACTGGTTCAGGGTGGGGATCAGGGGCGCACCCTTGGCGACCATTTCCAGCAGTGTGCTCTGGCCCGCGCGCATGGCTTCGGCCAGATTGCGTTCGGTCAAGTCGATGATGCGCGCATGCACGAGCTGGCGGCCCGGCACGGACAGGCGCATCAAGCGGATTTCGCAGGCGATCGGGTGGCTGTCGCGGTGGCAGCAGCTGGCGCGGAAGACGACGATCTTGCCTTGCAAGGTATCGCGGATCTTTTCTTCCAGCAATTGCGGCGAGGCGCTGCCATCGCTCTGATGCCTTGGGAACAGGGGCTCCATGCCGCCTTGCAGCAGCTCGGCCAGCGGCATGCCGAACAGTTCTTCGGCCAGGTGGTTGGCGTCGATCAGCAGGCGGTTGTCGATATCGAACAGCAGCACGGCGTCGGGCGAACCGGCCAGGATGGAGTGGTAATTGACTTCCAGCGTTTGCGGATGCAGGGGGCGCGGTGGCGTGGCGGGAGCGGCGAAGGGGCGGGCGGCTGGCGCCTCGGCCTTGTGCAGCGCCAGTTCCATGAGGATTTTTTCCGCCACATCGCGCGCATTGAAGGGCATCTTGATGTAGTCGCTGGCGCCGGCGCCCACGCTGCGGCCCTGTTCCTCGGCGCTGGGAGTGGCCGACATCAGCAGCAGGGGCACGCCGTGGCGTCCGCCCGCATTGCGCAGGCGCATGCAGGTGGCGCCGATATTTGTGCCCGCCAGCGCCGCGTCGAGCAGGATCAGATCCGTGCCGCCGGCCGCCAGTTCCACGCCTTCGTCGATATCGCCCGCCAGTCCCGTGCCCAGGTTATGCCGGTCCAGCACATACAGCAGTTCGCGCACATCATTCGGCGAATTGCTGACCAGCAGCACATTGGCCCGGTCGGTGATGGAGGAAATCAACTGGTTCATGGTGTCGCGCCCTTACGCGGTTCATGGGCCTAGTATTACATCAAGGCAAGTAGGAGTAAACGATAATTCTTGATGACCAAAAGCAATCTGTTCAAGCCGCTTTTTGCGCTGCCGGCGCCGCTTCCAGGGCCGCGCGCGCCTGTTCGATGCGCGGGTAATTATCCTCGATCCAGTCGACCAGCACGGCCAGGCGCTCGGCCGCCTCGCGTCCCAGCGGCGTCAGGCTGTATTCCACCTTGGGCGGTATCACCAGATACGCCTGGCGCAGCACGAAACCGTCGCCCGCCAGCGCTTCCAGGGTTTGCGCCAGCATTTTTTCGCTCACGCCGCCCACTTCGCGGCGCAGTTCGCTGAAGCGCCGCGTGCCGCTCAGCAGCAGTACCAGCACCAGCACGGCCCAGCGGCTGGTCAGGTGGCTGAGCACGGCGCGCGACGGGCAGGCCGCCGCCAGCAGGTGCGCCCCCTGGTTTTGGCGGGCGAGGGCGGTGCGCAGGCTGGCGCCAGGAGTGTCTGTGGACATGATAGTTGGACCTGTAAATGTAGATTTCATTCATACTTACCAAAAGGTACGTACTTACAATAAGTAAGCAATAGTCCTATTATAGGGTTTTACCACCTACGTACCAAGGAGAAATCATGATCGTCATCACCGGCGCCACAGGCAATCTGGGCCAGCACGTCATCGCCAGCCTGCTCACATCCATCCCCGCAGCCAATATCATCGCCGCCGTGCGCAACCCGGCCAAGGCCGCCGGCCTGGCCGCCCAAGGCGTGCAAGTGCGCCAGGCCGATTACAACGATGGCGCCAGTCTCGATGCGGCATTCAAGGGTGCAACGAAGATCCTGCTGATTTCGTCGAGCGAAGTGGGCCAGCGCGCGCAGCAGCACCAGAACGTCATCGATGCGGCCAAGCGGGCCGGCGTGGCCTTGCTGGCCTACACCAGCGTCTTGCGTGCCGATACGTCGCCGCTGGGCCTGGCCGCCGAGCACGTGATCACGGAAGCGGCCATCCGCGCATCCGGTCTGCCGTACACTTTCCTGCGCAACGGCTGGTACCTGGAAAACCATACGGAACACCTGGCGCCCGTGCTCGAGCATGGCGTCGTGCTGGGCGCGGCGCAAAACGGCCGCTTCTCGTCCGCCGCGCGTCTTGACTACGCGGCGGCGGCCGCCGCCGTGCTGACGGCGCCCCAGCCGCAAGCCATCTATGAACTGGCTGGCGACGACGGCTTTACCCTGGCCGAGTACGCGGCCGAAGTGGCGCGCCAGTCGGGCAAGGCGATTGCGTACAAGGATATGCCGCAGGCGGACTTCAAGGCGGCGCTGGTGAGCGTGGGTGTGCCGGAAGGGTTTGCCGACCTGCTGGCCGACTCCGATGCGGGCGCGGCCAAGGGGGGCCTGGAAGACAATGGCAAGCAATTGAGCGCGCTGATTGGCCGTCCGACGACGAGCCTGTTTAACGCCGTGAAGGCGGCGCTGGCCAAATAAGGGAAAGGGCCGCGGCAGCGCGGCATCTTGAAATGAAAAAAGCCGCAAACTCGTGAAAGTTTGCGGCTTTTTTGCGAATTAGGTAATGGTGCCCACGAAGGGACTCGAACCCCTACACCCGAAGGCACATGGACCTGAACCATGCGCGTCTACCAATTCCGCCACGTGGGCACTGATGCTGCTTGTTGCTGTATCTCACTACTGTACTGCGGACTACAACGACAACAACTCGTTGCTGGTGGTGCCCACGAAGGGACTCGAACCCCTACACCCGAAGGCACATGGACCTGAACCATGCGCGTCTACCAATTCCGCCACGTGGGCATTGTGCTGCTTGTTACTACTATCTGCTACTTTACTGCGGATCACAACAATCGACAACTTGTTGCTGGTGGTGCCCACGAAGGGACTCGAACCCCTACACCCGAAGGCACATGGACCTGAACCATGCGCGTCTACCAATTCCGCCACGTGGGCATTGTTACTGCTTGCTGCTTGTCGCTGCATGTTCTGCAGCGAGGACAAAATCATAAGGGCTGGCGTGCATTCGGTCAATCAACATTTTGCACTTTTCTTCAAGAAACATGTTTTTTCGCCTGAAAACGGCTGTTCCCTATGAAAAAAGGTTAAATCTGCCTCTTTTTTCAGCGATTTCCCGCAGCTTGCTGTCGGTGGGCGTGCCGTGCTGCCTGGTTGTCGCAGCGTGGCCAGCTGGCGGGAGGGGAGGGAGTTTTCGTCGCGGAAATGAAAAAAGCCGCAAACTCGTGAAAGTTTGCGGCTTTTTTGCGAATTAGGTAATGGTGCCCACGAAGGGACTCGAACCCCTACACCCGAAGGCACATGGACCTGAACCATGCGCGTCTACCAATTCCGCCACGTGGGCACTGATGCTGCTCTATTACTTGTCGCAAAATAACTTCGCAACAATTCTGCTATTATAACGGCTTGAAGAGTTTTGCGCCAGATGAGCTTTCGCTCCATACTGCACATCAACCCTGTACCGCTTTCCTGCAACTGCATTCCCGTGAAGGTTTGTCGCTGCAAGAGACCGAGATTATAGAGCAATATTTGCCGAAGTCAAATGCATTGCGCAGCTTTTCTCCTTTTTTTCATCGGCGGGGCACTTGTTCGGTTTCCGCTACGCTGTCCGTTAGGCAAACCAAGGCGTCCTCCGGTACACTACCGGACATCACCGTGTCAATATTGACGGTGATGTCATCGGTCTTTGTCTTCCGTTTGATCACTGTCAATAACAACTATAGAAATACTTTTGAGCCAAAATACCCACACCATCCCCAGCCGGGAGGACATTCTCGGCATATTCCGCAGCGTCAACGCGCCTCTCGACCCGCAGTCTCTCGGGAAAACGCTGCAAGTGCATGCCGATTCCATGGATGTCCTGGTCCGTCGCCTGAAGGCGATGGAGCGCGACGGCCAGCTCAAGTCTGACGCCAGCGGTGTTTTCAGCCTGGCCGACCAGAGCGCGCTTGTCGCCGGTCGCGTTACCAGCCACCGTGACGGCTTCGGCTTTGTCATTCCCGACGACGCCAGCGCCGACCTGTTCCTGCCTGAGAAAGAAATGCAGAAAGTGCTGCATGGCGACAAGGTCATGGCCCGCATCGTCGGCACGGACCGCCGCGGCCGCCCGGAAGGCACGATCGTGGAAGTCACCTACCGCGCCAATACCCATGTCATCGGCCGCCTGATCCAGGAAAACGGTACCTGGGTCGTGGCGCCGGAAGACCAGCGCATCGGCCAGGACATCCTGGTGACCGGTTCGGTGGGCAAGGCGAAGGCCGGCCAGATCGTCAGCGTCGAGCTGACCGAGCAACCGATGCGCTTCAAGCAGCCTGTCGGCAAGATCGTCGAAGTGCTGGGCGCGCTCGATGATCCCGGCATGGAAATCGAGATTGCCGTGCGTAAATTCAACGTGCCGCACGTCTTTTCCGCCGCCGCCCTCAAGCAAGCTGAAAAGCTGCCCTTCGAAGTGCGCGCCGCCGACCTGAAAGACCGTGTCGACCTGCGCGACGTGCCTTTGGTCACCATCGATGGCGAGGACGCGCGCGATTTCGACGATGCCGTGTATTGCGAACCCGTCAAGATTGGCCGCGCCAACTGCTTCCGCCTGATCGTGGCGATTGCCGACGTCAGCCATTACGTGAAGCCGAACGACGCGCTCGATGCCGATGCGCTCGAACGCAGCACGTCCGTCTACTTCCCGCGCCGCGTGATCCCGATGCTGCCGGAAAAACTGTCGAATGGCCTGTGTTCGCTGAACCCGGCCGTCGACCGTTTGACCCTCGTCTGCGACGCCGTCGTCAGCGACAAGGGCGAATTGAAGGCTTACCAGTTCTACCCGGCCGTGATCCATTCGGCCGCGCGCCTCACGTATGACGAAGTCGCCGCCGTGCTGGGCAACACCAAGGGACCCGAAGCAGCACGCCGCGCGGACATCCTGCCGCACCTGCAAAACCTGGAAGCCGTCTACCGCGCCTTGCTGAAAGCACGCACGGAGCGGGGCGCCATCGACTTCGAGACGACGGAAACGTATATCGTCTGCAATAGCGCCGGCAAGATCGAAAAGATCATCCCCCGCACGCGCAACGAAGCGCACAAGATCATCGAAGAGTGCATGCTGGCGGCCAACGTCTGCGCGGCGGATCTGTTGCTGCGCAACAAGCATCCCGGCACCTACCGCATCCACGCCAGCCCGACCAAGGAAAAGCTCACGCAAGTGCGCACCTTCCTCAAGCAGGTGGGCCTGAACCTGACGGGCGGCGACACGCCATCGGCATCCGATTACCAGACCCTGATGCAGCAGATCAAGGCGCGTCCCGACGCGGCCCTGTTGCAAACGATGCTGCTGCGCTCGATGCAGCAAGCTGTCTACAGCCCGGACAATATCGGCCACTTCGGCCTGGCGTACGAGGCATATGCCCACTTCACCAGCCCGATCCGCCGCTATCCCGACCTGCTGACGCACCGCGCCATCAAGGCCATTTTGCAAGGCAAGAAATACGAGCCGAAGCTGTCCGAGAAGACCGTGCTGAACACGAACGTGTCGAACGCCACGCGCAAGCAGCAAGCGAAGGACAAGGCCGACGGCAAGCCGAAGAAGACGGACCTGACGATCTGGGATGCGCTGGGCGTGCATTGCTCGGCCAACGAACGCCGCGCCGACGAAGCGTCGCGCGACGTGGAAGCCTGGCTGAAGTGCTACTTCATGCAAGACAAATTGGGCGAAGAGTTCACCGGCACCATCACCGGCGTGACCACCTTCGGCGTCTTCGTGCAATTGGACACCCTGTTTGTCGAAGGCCTGGTGCACGTCACCGAGCTGGGCACCGACTACTTCCAGTATGACGATGCGCGCCATGAATTGCGCGGCGAACGCACGGGCAAGCGCTACCAGCTGACCGACCGTTTGACGGTGCAAGTGGCGCGTGTCGACCTGGAAACGCGCAAGATCGACCTGCGTTTGGTTACCGATGCGGAACTGGCGGGCGAAGATGCGCCAGCCAAGCCGAACGGCGCCGGCAAGCGCAAGGGCGAAAAGAAATCCATGGTCAAGCCCGGTCCTGCGACCGAGCAGCGCCATGAGATCAAGGCCAGCGTCAACAACGGCGGCAAGGCCGGCAAGGGTTCCGGCGGCCGTTCCAATGGCGCCAAGGCGCAAGCCAAGCCTGCAGCCAAGGCGGCGCTGAAGGAAGCCCCGAAGGCCGCCGAACCTAAGCGCAGCAAGAAACCAGCCGCGGCACCCGCTGCGGCGGCACCACGTGCAGCAAAAACTGTATCAAAATCAAGCAAGAACAAGCGATAAAAGAAACGATAACAAATGAAGAATAAAATGATTTTCGGCTTCCACGCCGTCACCTCGCGTCTGCGTCATGAAGCGTCGTCCGTGGAAGAAATTTTCGTCGATGCCAGCCGCGTCGACGGCCGCATGAAGGACATGATCGCCGCCGCCAAGGCTGCCAACGTGCGCGTCATGCCTGTCGACTCGTCGCGTCTGGACAAGATCGTCGGCACGCGCCGCCACCAGGGCGTGATCGCGTTTGCCTCGCAACTGTCGCTGGCGCGCAATCTCGATGAACTGCTGGACGCCATCGACGGCCCGCCGCTGCTGTTGATTCTCGACGGCATCACCGACCCGCACAACCTGGGCGCCTGCCTGCGCGTGGCCGACGGCGTCGGCGCACATGCCGTGATCGTGCCGAAGGACCGCGCCGTGGGCTTGAACGCCACGGCCGCCAAGGTCGCCAGCGGCGCCGCCGAAACCGTCCCGTACATCACCGTGACGAACCTGGCGCGCACCATGCGCGAACTGAAAGAGCGGGGCATCTGGCTGATCGGCACGTCCGACGACGGCGAAAAAGGCTTGTACGAAGCCGATTTCACGGGCCCGACGGCCCTCGTCATGGGGTCCGAAGGCGAAGGCATGCGCCGTTTGACGCGCGACACCTGCGACATCCTCGTCAGCATCCCGATGTTCGGCTCCGTCGAGAGTCTGAACGTGTCGGTCGCTTCCGGCGTCTGTCTCTACGAAGCCCGCCGCCAGCGCATCGCGAAAGAAGGCTAAAAATTTTGTAGCGCTTCTTTGATATGCCGCCGCCCTTGAGGCGGCGGTTGTTTATCTGCCTCCCCGGCAGCACGCCGCCGAATACGCTACCATTTGCGTTCCACCTTATTCATTGTCATTATGTTCCACCACCTGCGCGAAGATATCAACAGCATCATTGAACGTGACCCTGCCGCCCGCAATGGCTGGGAGGTGCTGACCTGTTATCCTGGCCTGCACGCCATCGTCATGCATGGCTGGGCGCACTGGTGCTGGACGCGGCACCTGAAGTGGGTAGGTCGCTTCATTTCATATATCGCCCGCATCATCACGGGCATCGAGATCCACCCGGGCGCCGTCATCGGCCGGCGCGTCTTCATCGACCATGGCTTCGGCGTGGTGATCGGCGAGACGGCCGTCGTCGGCGACGACTGCACCATCTACCAGGGCGTGACCCTGGGCGGCACCTCGCTGCACAGTGGCGCCAAGCGCCATCCGACGCTGGAGCGGGGCGTCATCGTCGGCGCAGGCGCGCAGGTGCTGGGCAGTTTCACGGTGGGCGAGTACGCCAAGGTGGGTTCGAACGCCGTGCTGCTGAAACCCGTGCCGTCCGGCGCCACGGCCGTCGGCAATCCCGCGCACATCGTGCAAAAGGATGTCAGCGCCCTGCGCGAGGGCAGCACGGCCCATTTGTTCGCCGCATATGGCGTGACGCCCAACGGCGACGATCCGCTGTCGAAAGCCCTGCAAGGCTTGATCACGCATGCCGTGGCACAGGAACAGCGCATCGAAACCATCCTCGCCACCCTGAAGGCGGCGGGCATCTGCTGCCAGGGCGTGCCCGAGTGTGATAAATTCGATTCCGAGCAAATGAACAAGCTGGTTGATTAAGGATACAGGCATGACTACAGACGCAAACGCAGCAGAAAAAAGCAGCGACAATCCCAATCTGCTCGACCCCTTCGAGATCCGCGTGCTGGCCGTGCTGGCCGAAAAGGAAGCGCTGACGCCGGACAGCTATCCGCTGTCGCTGAATGCCTTGACGAACGGCTGCAACCAGCTGTCCAGCCGCGACCCCGTCATGGCCCTGTCCGAAGAAACCGTCTACGACGTGCTGCAGCGTTTGATGCAGCGCAAGTTCGTCAACGGCATCACGCAGGCGGGCGCGCGGGTCGCGAAGTACGAACACCGCATGCGCATCAAGTGGTCGCTGGAACAGGACAAGCTGGCCATCCTGACGATATTGATGCTGCGCGGCTTGCAGACGGCGGGCGAGATCCGCAGCCGCAGCGGCCGCGTGCATGAATTCAAGTCCGTGGCGGAAGTGGAAGCCGGCCTGCAATTCTTGATCGACAAATACCCGCCGCTGGTGGCCAAGCTGGCCGTCGCGCCCGGCGCCAAGGAACCGCGCTACGGCCATCTGCTGGGCGGCGAAGAGGCGCTGGCGCAGATCGAGACGGCGGCAGGTTTTGCGGGCGCCGTCAGCGCGCCGCAGCAGGGCAGCAGGGTGGCCCAGCTGGAACAGGAAGTGCTGCAATTGCGCAGCGACTTCGATGGCCTGGCGGCGCAGTTCGAGGCGTTCCGCAAGCAGTTCGAATAATTTGCCGGGCACGCGCCTATTGGGCTTGCGGGTCGAAATAGGCGGTCCAGGTCAGGCTGGAAGCGGCAAGGCTTTGCGCCTTGCCAAATTGCGCCATGGCCTTGCGCGGTTTTGCCAGTCCCGCCAGGGCCACCCCCAGGTTGTAATGGGTATGGCTGTCCGTCGAACCGAGCTTGAGCGCCGTTTCCAGTACGTTGACGGCGTCCCTGTACTTGCCCTGGTCGCACAGCACGGCGCCCAGGCAAGTGATCAGGGCCGTGTCTTGCCGGGCCGCTTGCAAGGCGCTGCGCAACACGGCCTCGGCTGCCGCCATGTGCGCCTCCCATTGCCCGGCATCGCCTTCGGCCAGCTGGATATGCGCCCTGCTTGCGGCGATGGCATCCATTGTCGCCTTAGCCAGGCCAGGCGGCGGAATTGCTTCCGGTTTCATAATCGACGCTGGCGGTAAAATCCCAGTCATCGGTGTCACGCCCTGTCTTCCCGGACCAGGCCTCGGGAGCGACGCTCAACAGTTCTTCCAGCCACTCGTCCGTTTGATCGGGCATCAGCGTGGGGTCGGCCAGCACGCTGTCATACGTGGCCTTGCCCGAGCCGACGACGAAACAGCGCGCATACAGGAAACCGTCATCCGACTTTCCTGAGTTGCCGGCATGGTCCGCAAATACCTTGCCATCGAGCTGGTACAGTGCCTGCGCCAGGCACTCTTCGAAGCCCTTGATGTCCTTGACCGGCAACTCGGCGAGCGCTTCGGTCAATGGTTCCACCGCGGCATCGGCGTCGCCGTCTTCCAGGGCTTCACGGTCGATTTGCTCTATCAGCTGCCAAAATTTTTCTTCGTTCATTGTTTATTCCAGGTAAATAGTCTATCGATACTGAAAGAGAGCAGGCATGCAATGCCCTTGGCGCGATGCGTCCCGTCTGTGCATCTTGAGCTTGTTTAGAATATCATCTTGCCCGAATGCCAAGCGCACAGTTTCCCCAAGTAACTCTTTGTAATCAACACCGCAAACAATTCGACCAAGCGTCCTTCCCACATGACTTTTTCCTTCCTGTGCCGCTCCTGCGGCGAGACCCACACGGGCATGCCCAGCTTCGGCGCCGACGCACCGTGGCTGTACCAGCAGATGGCGCCCGCCGAACGCGAAGCGCGCTGCCAGCTCGACAGCGACGCCTGCATCGTCGACGAAGCGCACTGCTTCGTGCGCGCCACCCTCGACATCCCCGTGCATGGCGCGGATGAGCCATTCAGCTGGGGCGTGTGGGTATCGCTGAGCGGCGACAGCTTCGACGCATGGGACGCCTGCTTCAACGATGCCAAACGGGCGCACATCGGCCCCTTCTTCGGCTGGCTCAGCACGCAGCTGCCCGTGTATCCCGCTACCCTGAACCTGAAGACCCGTGTGCACCTGCGCGACGATGGCATGCGTCCGGCCATCGAGCTGGAACCGACCGATCACCCGCTGGCGGTGGAACAGCGCGACGGCATCACGGCAGAGCGGCTGGCCGAGCTGTATGCACGACTGATGCATGGCGATTGACAGGCCCGGCTTTTCAGCCCCTCCCTGTCGGTCCGCGCACGTTTCCGGTATCATTCGGCATGAATACTATTTCCTTCCAACCGTTTGTTATTGGTGTCGCTGGCGGAAGCGGCAGTGGCAAGTCCACCGTATCCCAACAAGTGCTGGCGTCCTTTGGCGCCGACATGGTCTCGGTCGTGATGCAGGACGACTACTATTGCGACCAAACCCATCTCTCCCCTGAAGTGCGCAGGCAGCAGAATTACGACCATCCGCAGGCGTTCGAGTGGCCATTGCTGGTGCAGCACATCCAGGCATTGCGCAATGGCGAGGCGATCGAGATGCCCGAGTACGACTTCACGCTGCACAACCGCTCCGACAGGACCATCTTGGTCAAGCCGGCGCCGGTGATCGTGATCGAAGGCCTGTTTGCCCTGTATGACGAAGACTTGCGCAACATGATGTCGCTGAAGATCTTTGTCGACACGGCCTCCGACGTGCGCTTCATCCGCCGCATGCAACGCGATATCACGGAACGCGGCCGCTCGGTGGAAAGCGTCATCGAACAGTACCTGGAAACCGTGCGCCCGATGCACAAGCAATTCATCGAGCCGACAAAGCGCAATGCCGATGTCATCCTGCCGCATGGCGCCAACGGCCCCGCGGTCGACATGATCACGGCCAAGGTGGCCAGCGTCATTGGCCGATTGAAACCGGCCGGCTGAAGCCTGCCGGCTGAAGCAGGCTGACGCAGCCCGCTGCGTCAGCGTTCCCCCATCGACTCCGAGAACGTCTTGGTGATCGGTTTCGTCAGGTAGCGCAAGACCGTCTTGCGGCCCGTGTTGATTTCCACGGTGGCCGTCATGCCGGGCTGGATCAGGATCGGCTCGCCATTCTTGCCCATCAGGTTGCGCCCGCTGGTCTTGATCTGCACGCGGTAGTACGGCTGCTCGTTGCCCTTGTTGTCTTCACTTAAGGTGTCCGCGCTGATGTAGCTGACGGTGCCGCGCAGGCGGCCGTAGATGCCGTAGTCGTAGGCGTCGAGTTTCACGGCCGTGGGCAGGCCGGGCTTGATGAAGGCGATGTCGGCCGGCTTGACTTTCGCCTCGATGATCAGGTCATCGTCCGTGGGCACGATCTGCAGGATTTCCTCGCCCGGCTTGGCCACGCCGCCCAAGGTAGTGAGGCGCACGTTGCGCACGATGCCGTCGGTGGGCGCGTAGATGTCCGTCGAGCCCAGCTGCTCCTTGCGCTGCGTGACCGTCTGCAGCACGCCGGCCAGGTCTTCCTGGGCTTTCACCAGGTCCGTCTGGCTGTCCTGCAGGTATTTGTTGCGCCGGTTGGTGATCTGCGCCTGGATGTCGACCACCTGCCGCCGCAGTTTCAGCACTTCGGCGCGGCTGACATCGCCCGTTTCCAGCAGCGGCAGATTCATTTCCAGCTCTTCCTTGATCAGCTTCATGGCGCTTTCCAGCGAGCTTACTTCCGCCTGCACGGCACCCTGGCGCTTGCTGAACAGGGCCAACTGGTTGGCGCGAAATTCCGGGAACGCCTGCAGTTCGGGCGGGAACTTCGGCGCGCCTCCAAACACTTCCGCCTGCAGGCGCGCCACGGCCGCCTTCAATCCGGCTGCCTTGGCCGTGCTTTCCAGGTAGCTCGTCTCGGCCCGCGTGCGGTCGAAACGGGCCAGCAATTCGCCCTTTTTCACGATGCTGCCTTCATGCACGCGCAGTTCGGCCAGCACGCCGCCATCGGCCACCTGGATGATCTGGTTGCGCGAACTGGCGATCACCTGGCCGTTGGCGCGCGTGACCTGGTCCAGCTCCGCCCATGAAGCCCAGGCGATGACACCGGCCAGCGCCGCCGTGCAGCTCCAGATCAGCACCCGGCCCCGTTTCGCTTCTGCCCGCGCTTCGACCTTGGCCAGTTTCATGCGACCGCTCCTTGCGCCACCGGCGCTGCTTGCGGTGCCGGGGCAGGGGCGGGTACTGCTTGCGGCTTGCCCGACAGCTTGGCCAGCACGGCATCGCGCGGGCCGTCCAGCAGCACCCGTCCCGCCTGCAGCACCACCAGGCGGTCGAGCAGGGGCAAGAGGGCGTTCTTGTGCGTGGTGGCGACCATGGTCACGCCTTCGGCCGCCAGTTCGCCCAACAGCCCGACGATGCGCGCTTCCGTCTTCGCATCCATGGCCCCAGTCGGTTCATCGAGCAGCCAGATGCGCGGCTTGGCCAGCAGCAAGCGCGTGACGGCGATCAATTGCCGCTGGCCGCCCGACACGCCCCGTCCGCCTTCGGTGATGCCCAGCGCCAGTCCCCGTGGCTGGCCCAGTATCAGTTCGATCAGGCCCGTGCGTTTGGCGGCCGCCAGGATCGCTTCCTCGCCCGGGTCGGCCAGCCCCAGTAGCAGGTTGTCGCGCAGGGTGCCGCTGAACAGCCGCGTTTCCTGCGGCAGGTAGCCGACCATTTCGCGCACCACGGCCGGCGCCAGCAGGGCCATGTCGACGTCGCCCAGGTACACCTTGCCTTCGGCCGGCTGGTACAGGCCCGAGGCCAGTTTCAGCAGGGTGCTCTTGCCCGAGCCGATGGCGCCCACCAGGCCGACCCGTTCGCCGGGGCGGATGGCCAGGCTTTCCACTTCCAGCGCCACCTTTTGCGCGCCGCCATACGTAAAACGGATGCGTTCGAAGCGCAGGCCCGTATCGAGGCTGCGCGGCGTCAGCGCGAACTGCGCGTTGTCCGCTTCGTTGGGCAGGCTGATGACCTGTTCCAGGCCGTCGATCGAGGCGCGCGCATGCGCCCACTGCACCATCACGGCGGGCAGCTGCACGATGGGCATCAGGGCGCGGTTGCTGATGATGGTGCACGCCATCAGGGCGCCCATGGTCATCTGGTTCTCCGCCACGAACCACGCGCCCATGGAGATCAGCGCCACGTTGGTCAGCTGCTGGAAGGCGGCTGTGATGTTTTGCGACAGGGCCGCATAGTCGCGGATATTCTGCTCCGCGTGGCTGCTCTCGGCCACCAGTTCGCCCCAGCGCGCCTGCATCATCCATTCGGCGCTGCTGCCCTTGAGCGTTTCGACGCCGTCGACGGCTTCCACCAGCAAGCCCGCCTTGCGATTGCTGGCGTTGAGGTTCTTGCGCGTATGGCTTTCGATGGCGCGCTGGAACATCAAACCGCACACGAGGGCCAGCGGCAGGGCCACCAGCGGCACCACCACCAGCCAGCCGCCGATGATGGTGATCATGGCGAGAAAAATCACGGCGAAGGGCACGTCCGTCAGCACGAACAGCGATGTCGATGTCAGCACGCCGCGCACCATTTCAAAGCCTTTTACCTGCGCCGCCAGGGTGCCGACGGAAGCGGGGCGCGCCTCCATGCGGATGCCCAGCATGCGCTGGAAAAACCACTCGGACAGTTCATGGTCGACGTCATTGCACGAGTGGTCGACGATGCGGCTGCGCACCTGCTTGAGGATGAATTCCAGGCCGATCGACAGGGCCACGCCCACCACCAGCACCCACAGGGTGCTGAAGCTCTGGTTCGGGATCACGCGGTCGTACACCTGCATGGAAAACAGCGAAGTGGCCATGGTCAGCAGGGTCACCAGCGCGGTGGCCAGCACGGCGTCGACAAACACGCTTTTCTTCAGCCACAGGGCGTTGCGCACGAGGCCCAGGGCGCCGGGGCGGGCGCCGCTTTTTTCGCTGCGGCGCGGCAGGCCCACGCAAGCCAGGCCGGCCAGTGTCGCCAGCTGCAAGGCGCGCCCATCGATGCCTTCGCCGCGCCAGGCGCCGTTGGCACCGCGCGACTGCAGCAAGCCCCAGCCCGTGCTGGCGCTGTAGACGGCGAATGGCAGCTCGCCCGGCGTCGGCTCGTGCAGCGGACGCGCCGCGCCTTCCAGCCCGGCCGCCTGCCAGAGGGTGGTCAGCACCATGGCGGGCGCGCCGCTGTCGTCGGCGTCATCGAGCTGGCGCTGCAGATCGGCCAGGCGCGCGGTGGGCACGTGCTGGCCCGTCAGGCGGGCGGCGCGCTCGATGAGTGTCAGCAAGCCATGTTTGATGGAGGTATCCACGCTGTCTCCTGTGTGCATCATGTCGGTGTCAATTCGCGCGCGCCATGCCTGCCGGCGCCGTGCGCCCGGCCAGGGTGCCCGTTTGCGCGGCCAGGCGCAGGCTGGCGGCGATGGCTTGCGCGCGCGTGTCTTCCAGTGAAAACTGCGCCTGGGTCGCTTCGCGCACGGCATTGAGCACGTCGTTCCAGCTCTTGCGGCCGATCACGTACTGGCGCGCATACGATTCGAATACCTGCGTCGAGGTGGTGCTGGCCTCGCCCGCGTTGCCCAGGCGCTGGCGGCTCGCTTCGGCTTCGTTCCAGTCCAGGGTAAAACGCTCGCGCACCTCGCGTTCTGCCACGTCGTGCGCGGCGCGCGCGCCTTCGCGCCGGGCCACGGCGGCATCCACGCCAGCCTTGGCCGACAAGCCCGCGCCCGGCTGCGCCTGCAGCACCAGCATGGCGCGCGCGCGGTTGTCGGCATTGATGCCGCCGCCTGTGGGCTTTTCCATGCGCAGCACCACCTTCGGCATGTAGGCCGAGCGCTGCATGGTGATCTCGGAATCGGCTGCCTGCGCCTCGAAATCGAGGCGGTGCAGGGTGGGGGAATAGGCTATGGCCTGGCGCATGACCCGCTCCAGGCTGGCGTCGGGCAGCGGTTCGCCCACGCCGATGCCCGTGCCGCTGACGAGGCGCACGGGTTTGCCTGCCAGTTGCGACAGCTGCGCCAGCGCGTTTTCCAGCGCCTGGCGCGCATTCGATACGTCGTTGGCCGCCTGGTAGGCGCGCGATTCGGCCAGGCGCTGGTCCGTCTGCGAGCTGACCGACTGCACCACGCGGCGCTTGATCATGTCCAGCAGGCGCTGGTGCTCGGCCAGGCCCGCCTCCGCGGAGCGCACGCGCGCCGTCTGGCGCAGCGCTTCCGTGTAGGCGGCGATCACGCGCAAAGAGAGGGTCAGGCGTTCTTCCTCGATGGCGGCGCCGGCCGCATCGACCCGGCTGCCGGCGGCATCGATGCCGGCGTCGATGCGTCCGCCGCTCCACAGCGGCTGCTCGATGCGCACCACGCCGCCCGTTTCCTGCGAACCGGTGGGCACTTCTGCCGACAGGCTGGGAAAGCGCTGCCATTGCGCGCCATCGAGTTCGGCGCGCGCGGCAGCCTGCGCCGAACGCTTGCCCTGCACGGCGGGATGGCTTTGCAGCGCCTGCTGCAAGACCTGGTCGAAGCTCCAGGCGGTGGCGCCCTGGGCGCTGGCAAAGGACGATACCGATGCCATGGCCACGGCCGCCAGCAAGGCCGCGATGCGTGGCAGTGAGGATAGTGCTGGGAAACCGCGTAATCTCATCCCGTATTTTTCCGGCCCGAGGCCTGACGCATTTCAATGTGTGGCGGGAGCGCGCTGTCTTGCGCTCCCGCCGCCGTGCCAGGCGCGGCGCCTGGCGTGGGTGCCCTGCTTCAGACGACGAAGTTGGCCGCTGTCAGTTGCGTGATGTTCACCCCGCTCAGCAGCACCAGCGCCGTGTCGATGGCATTGGCGTTGCTCAGGTCACTCGAGTGATACACCGTCACGGCGCCGCTGTTTTGCGCATCGGCGATGACGATGTAGCCCTGGCCCGACAAGACGCTGTCGTCGGCTGCGATGGCGCTGGCCGCCGCGCCGATCGACACGGACGTGCCGTCGAAGATGAACAGGTTATTGTTGCTGAAGTCCGTGCCCACGTTGACGCCCACGGCCACCGACGCCGTCAGGTCGGCGATGGCCGACATGTCGATCACGTCGCCGCCGGCAGCCGGCAGGCCGGTGCTGAAGTCGGCCACCGTCAGCGGGTTGTGCAGGGCATTCTGGCTCAGCACGAACAGCTGGCTCGCGTCCGTCAGGTCGGCCTGGGCCTGGGCTGCCGCCGCTGCGGCGGCATCGGCATTCGCCGCCACCGTCAGCGAGCTGGCGTCCGTCAGGTCCGCCTGCGCCTGCGCCTGCAGGGCGGCGGCTGCTGCCGCATCGGCTGCCAGGTGCAGGGCATTGGCGTCCGTCAGGGCGGCTGTCTGCGCCGCTGCCAGCGCCGCTGCCGCTGCCGCATCGGCAGCCTGGGTGAGGGCCACGGCATCGGTCTGGTCGGCCAGCGCTTGCGCGGCGGCGGCGTTGGCGGCGTCCGCATTCGCCACGATGGCCAGGGCACTGGCGTCGGTCTGCGCGGCGATGGCGTTCGCCTGTGCCAGGGCCACGTCGGCAGCCTGCGCGTCGGCATTGGCCTGGGCCGCTGCCGCATCGTCCGCATACGCGGCACTCGCATTGGCGTGCGCTTGCGCCGCTGCCGCTGCCGCGCTGGCGGCGGCCGCATCGTCGGCTTGCGCCGCTTGCAGGGCAAGCAGGGAAGCGGCGGCCTGCGCCTGCGCCAGCGGCGCTGCCGCATCGGCCGCATGGGCGGCAAGTGCCGCTGCCGCCGCGTTGTTGGCGTTGACCGTGGCTGCCGCTGCCGCCGCATCGTCGGCCTGAGCCGCCTGGGTGAGCGCCAGCGAGATGGCGGCTTGGGTGGCGGCTGCGGCGGCCGCGTCGTCGGCGTTCTGCGCCGCCGTGGCTGCAGCCAGTGCGCTGGCCGCCGTTGCTGCCGTGCTGACGGCCAGCGCATCGGCGGCGATGGCGGCCGTGTGCGCGGCGGTGGCGGCGGCGGCATTGGCCGCTGCCTGATTGGCTGCCGTGTCGTCGGCCTGCGCCGCCTGGGCGGCGAGCAGTGATGCTGCCGCTGCGGCGGCGCTGGCGCTGGCGGCAGCATCCGCGGCTGCCGCTGCCGTGGCAGCCGTTTGCGCCAGCGCTGCCGTGGCGGCGGCATCCGCAGCTGCCTGGTCGTCGGCGACGGCGGCGTCGTGCGCTGCCTGGGCGTTGGCGGCATTGGCCGCTGCCAGCGCGGCTGCCGCGTCGTCTGCCTGCGCCGCTTGCGTGGCTGCCAGGGTGATGGCAGCGGCAACGGCCGCTGCCGCTGCCGCAACATCGGCATCATGCGCGTTTTGCGCCGCCAGCTGGGCGGCCGCTGCCGCGGCCGCGGTGGCGGCGACGTTGGCGTCCGCTGCCAGGGCTGCGTCCAGGGCCAGTTGCGCATTGGCGGCGGCCGTGGCGGCCGCTGCCGCGGTGGCGTCATCCGCCTGGGCATTGAGGGTGGCGGCCAGGGAAATGGCCGCTTGCGCCGCTGCCGCTGCCGCAGCGGCATCGGCGTTTTGCGCCGCGACGGCCGCCGCATGCGCGGCAGTCGCATTGGCGGCAGCGGTGGCAGCCGCCGCATCGTCGGCCTGCGCCGCCGCCAGCGCCGCATGGGCGGCAGCCGCATTGGCATTGGCCTGGGCCGCGTCATCGGCCGCACCCTGGGCGGTGAGGAGGAGGTTCAGTTTCAGCGTCCTGTCATTGTCGGCATCCAGGGCGTTGGTATCGGCCGTTACCGCCGCGTTCAGGTTGGCGATGGCCGCATTGAGCGCGGCATGGGCATTCAGGGCTGCCGTATCGGCCAGCTGCGCCGCCAGGGTGGCGGCCGCCGAAAGCGCTGCCGTGTGCGCGGCATTGGCGGCGGCATCGTCGGCGGCCAGCGCTGCGCTGGCTGCTGCCAGTGCATTGTTGGCTGCCGTTGCGAGCGCGGCCAGCCCTGCATCGGCCAGCAGCGCGGCATCGGCAATGAGCTGGGCCGCTGCCGCTGCCGCCGCCGTGCTTGCCGCCGTGGCGTCGTCGGCCAGGGCGGCATTCGTGGCGGCGAGCGAGGCGCTGGCCGTCAATATCGCCGCGTTGAGTGTGGTCGTGGCGGTATTCAGGGCCGCTTGCGCGTTGGCCGCCGCCGTGGCTGCTGCCGCGGCAAGGCTATCGTCGTTCAGGGCCTGGTTCAGCGCGGCCAGCGCGCTCGCCGCCGCTGCCGCGGTCGTGCCGACAGCCGCATCGGCGGCCTGCGCGGCCAGCGTGGCTGCCAGCGAGACGGACGCCGTGAGGGCGGCGGCGGCAGCGGCGATATCGTCCGCTTGCGCATGTTGCGTGGCGGCGGCCGAGATGGCTGCCACGGCGGCGGCCGCAGCGGCAGCTGTATCGGCGGCGGCAGCGGCAACGGCGGCGGCCGTTGCATTGGTGGAGTTCAGTACAGCCGCAGCGGCCGCGGCATCGTCGGCCAAGGCCGCATTCAGCGACGCCAGCGCGTTGGCGGCGATGGTGGCGGCGCTGGCGGCGGCATTGTCGGCCAGCTGCGCCGCTTGCGCGGCCGCTTGCGAGACGTTGGCGACAGTGGCGGCCGTCGCAGCGGCCAGATCGTCGGCGACGGCGGCGGCGGTGGCCGTACTCGCCGTGATGGCGGCGGCGGCCGTGGCGGCCGCATTTGCGTCCGCCTGCAGGGCCGCATTCAAGGCGGCCAGGGCGTTGGCCGCCGTCGCTGCCGTCGCGGCGGCGGCGGCATCGGCTGCCTGCGCCGCCTGTGCCGCTGCCAGCGAGGTGGCGGCCACGCCGGCGGCGGTGGCCGCCAGCGTGTCGTCCAGCGCCGCCGCGGTGGCCGCCGCCTGGGACGTCAGGGCGAGGGTGGCGGCGGCGGTGGCGGCACTGTCGGCCGCGAGCGCATTGTTCAGGGCTGTCAGGGACGCTGCGGCCGTAGCTGCTGTCGAGGCGGCGGCCGCATCATCGGCTTGCGCCGCCAGTGCGGCGGTGTTCGACAAGCCGGCCGTGGTGGCGGCGACGGTGGCCGCCAGCGCTGCCACCAGGTCGAACGGATGGGCGGCCGAATAGGCAGCCAGGGCGGCGGCATTCGCGGCATCGTTGTTGGCGACGGTGGTCAGGGCGGCGGCATCCGTCAAGGCGGCCTTGGTGGCCGCCACGGTGGCGGCCGTGACGTCGAGCGTGTGGGCGGTACCCAGCAGGACGGCGTCGGTGAGGCCAGCGACGGCGGCGGCGGCCGTGGAGGCGGTGGCATTGACGGTCGCTACCAGGCCCAGGGCGACGGCATCCGTCAGGTTGGCCGTTGTTTGTGCGGCGGTGGCGGCGGCCGCATCGACGGTGGCCGTCAAGCCCAGTGCGACGGCGTCGGTCAGGGCGGCCGTGGCAGCTGCCGTATTGGCGGCGGCCGTGGCGGCCGTCGAGACGGTGCCCAGCGCCACGGCATCGGTCAGATTGGCAACGGCGGCAGCGGTGCTGGCGGCCGTGTTGGCGACCGTCGACACGAGGCCCAGTGCCACGGCGTCGGTGAGGTTGGCCGTCGTTTGCAGGGCGGAAGCGGCGGCCGCGTCGGCCGTGGCGACCAGGCCCAAGGCTGTGGCGTCGGTCAGCGCGGCGGTGGCGGCTGCCGTATTGGCGGCGGTGGTGGCCGCTGTCGAGAGCGTACCCAGTGCCACCGCATCGGTCAGGTTGGCAACATTCGTCGCCGTATTGGCGGCAGCGGCAGCGGCCGTGGCGAGCAGGCCCAGGCCGGCGGCATCCGTCAGATTGGCCGTCGCCTGCAGGGTGGCGGCCAGGGTGGCGTCGGCGGTCGAGATCACGCCCAGCGCCGTGGCATCCGTCAGCGCGGCCAGGTTGGCGGCGGAGGTAGCGACCAGCGCATCGGCGTTCGAGATGAGGCTCAGCGCGATGGCGTCGGTCTGGCCGGCAGTCGTGACGGCCAGGGCTGCGGCCGCATCGGCTGCGGAAGAGGCCAGGCCCAGGGCCACGGCGTCGGTCTGATTGGCAACAAATTGTGCCGTGGTCAGCGCGTTTTGCGCCAGCGTATTGGCGGCCGTCAAGGTGGTGACGGCAGTCTGGGCGGCAAGTTCAGCGGCAGCGTCGGCAGTGGAGGCAATGCCCAGCGTGCCGGCATCGGTCAGCAAGGCTGTGGTGGCGGCCGCCGCGGCGGCCGCCTGTGCCGCGGCAGCTGCGCTGACGGCCGAGATATCGATCCCGCCCAGCAGGGCGGCCGTTTCCGCCGCCGAGACGGCAGCGGCCGCCGTGGCGATGAGCGCATCGGCATTGGTCAGGTCGGCGATGGTTTGCAGGCCGGCTGCCGCCAGCGCATCGGCGGTGGAGATGCCGGCAAGGATGGTGGCATCGAACAGGGCGGCAGAGATATCGGCATTATCGGCACCGATCTGCAAGGTATTGACCGTGGCCGTCAGATCGAGCACGCTGGTCTGCCCAGCCGTGACATTGGCGGCCAGGGCGGCGAGGTTGGCCAGATTGAACGCATTCAGGGCGACGTTGACGTCCAGCAGGCTGGCTTGCGAATTGGCGGCAGCCGCATCGGCGTCCGCCTGGTCGGCTGCTTGCTGCAAGGCGACGACATCGGTCTGGTCGGCCACTGTTTGCGCATTGGCGGCATCGCTGGCGGCGGCCGCGTCGGCAGCGGCCAGGGCGGCCGCATCCGTCTGGTTGGCCGTCGTTTGCGCGGCCAGCGCGGCGGCGGCATCGGCGTCGGAAATCACTTGCAGGGCGGCCGCGTCCGTCAATGCCGCTTGCGTGGCGGCGCCGGCGGCCGTGCTGGCTGCCGCATCGGCCGTGATTTGCAGGGCGGCCGCGTCGCTCAGGCTGGCCGTGACGACTGCATTCGCCGCCACGGTGGCGGCAAGGGCTGCGGCGGCGTCAAGCGCGGCGGCATCGGTACTGGCGGCAAGGGCTGCTGCGGCGGCTGCGGCAGCGTCGGCATCGGAAATCAGGGCCAGTGCGGCCGCATCCGTCAAGCCGGCCTGGAGCTGTGCTGCGTCCGACGCCGCGGTGGCGGCGTCGGCGATCAGGCCCAGGGTGGGCGCGTCCGTCATGTTCGCTTGCGTCTGTGCATTGGCGGCGTTCGTGGCGGCCGCATTGGCGGCAGCCTGCAGGGCGACGGCGTCGGTGGCGTTGGCGATGGCAGCGTCCTGGGCGGCAACGCCGGCGGCGGCGTCCGCTGCCATGCTCAAGGCGACGGCATCGGTCAGGCCCGCTTGCGTACTGGCCGCGGTGGCCGCATTCGCGGCGGCGGTGGCAGCGATGCCGAGTGCCGCGGCATCGCTGGCATTGGCAGCTGTCGCCGCATTCGCTGCCGCGGTGGCGGCCGCGTTCGAGGCGGCAGCCAGGGCGGCGGCATCGGTGGCGGCGGCCGCGGTGGCGGCAGCGGCGGCGGTGGCGGCATCCGCATCGGAGATCAATGCAAGGGCGGCGGCATCCGTCAGGCTGGCCTGGATGCCTGCGGTGACGGCGGCATTGGCGGCGGCGGTGGCCGCCAGGTCCAGCGCGGCGGCGTCCGTGGCATTGGCCAGCGCCGTGGCGGCGGCGGCAGCGGCGGCATCATTGGCGGAGATGACGCCCAGCGCTGCCGCGTCGGTCAGCGCTGCCTGGGTGTTGGCTGCGGCGGCGACCACGTCGGCCGCATCGGCGATGGCTTGCAATGCCGGGGCGTTGGTCTGGTCCGCCTGCGTTTGCGCCGCATCGGCCGCGGCGTGTGCGGCGGCGGCGTTGGCGGCGGCCGTGGCGGCAGCCGCATCAGCATTTTGCGCCGACGTGGCGGCGGCCTGGGAGGTGGCAGCGGCAGCGGCAGCGGTGGCTGCCGCGCTGTCGTCATTCGTGGCGGCGGTAGCGGCCGCTTGCGCGCCGGGGACGACGGCTGCCGTGCTGGCTGCCAGCGTATCGTCGCTGGTGGCGGTATTGGCAGCGAGCAAGGCTGCTGCCGCTGCGGCGGCAGCCTGTGCCGCCAGTTGATCGGCCAGGATGGCGGCATTCGCCGCTGCCAGCGAAGCTGCTGCCGTGGCTGCTGCCGCGGTGGCGCTGGCGTCATCGGCCAGGGCGTTGCTGGCGGCAGCCGCCGCTGCGGCGGCGGCCAGCACGGCCGCGTCGGTCACGACGGTGGTGGTGGATTGATTTCCCGCGCCGCCCTGGCCGCCGGTCGAGCCGCCCGTTCCTCCGGTGCCGCCCGTGCCGCCAGTTCCCGTGCCACCCGTGCCCGTACCGCCTGTACCCGTGCCACCCGTGCCCGTACCGCCTGTACCCGTGCCACCGGTGCCCGTGCCACCGGTGCCTGTACCGCCCGTGCCCGTGCCGCCCGTACCCGTACCGCCCGTGCCGGTACCTCCCGTCCCCGTGCCACCCGTACCCGAGCCGCCAGCTGCGGCGCCGCCTCCGCCGCCACCGCCTGCCGCGGCGGCAACCAGGCCAAGTCCGCCGAGCGCGCCCAGCACGCCAAGTCCGCCCAATCCGCCTGCTGCGCCGGCACCCGCGCCCGCGCCAGCCGATGCCCCGGCGACATCCACGACACTGCCGCTGGGGATCCCGGCGGCGCCAGCCCCCGCGCCTGCCGCGCCGCCATTGTTGTCGCTTTGCGGCGTGCCGAGATCGGCGCTGCCGTTGCCGGCCTGGCCTGCTGCGGCGCCGCTGCCACCGCCACCGCCACCGGCTGCCGCGGCGGCTGCCGCTACAGCGGCGGCCGCGCCCAGGGCGCCGGCATTGCCCGTATCGGCGCTTCCCGTGACTTCGACGACATTTTCAGGCGGCATGCTTTGGCTGGCATCGGCCCCTTGCACCAGTTCATCTTCGTCATACTGCTTGCGGTCGCCGTTTTTCGGGTTGGCGACTTTTTTTGCGGGTGTCGCGACCTTGGCGCCAAGGCCTTCGGCATTGACGGGAACTTGTGCTGGATTTTGGATGGTGGCCATTTTAAAGTCTCCGGAAGAGGTTGGATATTCGTTCAATTTTTTAAGATATTAAAAAATCAATAATGTATTTCGTTTCCTTGGTTACTCCGGCGTGGCTTGGGCCGTGGTCGAACTCTGGTGTTGCCGATGTTGGTAGTGGCAAGTAAAACATAATTGGAAAAAAATCGCTGGCGTAAAAGAGCGCTTGATCCTTGATATTAAAAATACTAATTTTGCATTTGTTTTGCATGGCGCTTATTTCTCGTATTTTGCTTCGCCCGTAACTGGCTTGCTTTACGATACACACTGGCAGGATGGCATATTTACAGGACGTCCGCACCTGCCCTCACTCTGATGGTAATTTCAATTTTGAAACTTTCAATTTCATTTTGATCATTTTCCATGACTCTATTCTGTCAAGCTTTGCGCAAGTGAATAATCACGTATTGTCACGAAACAGGGCTTTCCGGATGAATCTGCTGCCATGCGCCAGCATTTCTGCGCCTTTCATCTCAAAAATCGTCTCGCTATCGATTTGCTAGTTGTTGCTTTTTTGTCCGGTGATTATCAAATTTGATTGGTAATAAAATACGATAGGAATAATTATTTGTAATTTTTATATCTAATTAATGCTATCGAATGAATAGTCTTTATTTGGCGAGGGGATTTGTTAATAATCACTATCAGCACGATAGTGATTATTTTCGGCGGCGTAACAGGGAAAAATGAAAACGCCCCGGCGGGCGGGGCGTTTTTTACGGGGATGCGGTGGCGCGCTGTCAGCCTTCCTCGCGCCAGCTTCGCAGGCGGATGGCGGCGTAAATCAGGGCCGCGCCTGCCGCTGCGCCCAGCCAGACGGCTGGCAAGGCCAGGCTGGACCAGGAATTGCTGAACACATCGATGCGCGTCATGTGCGATCCTCCCTCTGCCAGGGCGTGCATGCGTGGCAGCAGTTCCGGTTCGAACAGATACCAGCTGCCGGGAAGAGTGCCCAGCAGGGCGCGTCCGATGACATTCATCTGTATCCAGCTGACATCGCTTTCCGTCTGCGTCAGCTTGCCGGCCCAGACTGTCAGGATGAGCAGCAGCAGCGGTACGCCGACGGCCCACAGGAAGACTTTCGACTTGGCCCAGCTCGATACCATCAGCAGCCAGCCCACCGTCGGCAAGGCCCACAGGCAATACACTGGCAGCAAGCCGAACACGCGCAGCGGTCCCAGGTAGAGGCCGGAAGAGCCCAGCAGTTCGGCAAACACGTGGATGCCGTTGACCGCCAGCACGCCGCTGAGGATCAGGATCAGGGCCAGCGACGTCAGGCTGGCGGCAGCGGCCACGATCAGCGGCGCGACCAGCAGGGCGATGGCCGCTTTCGACAGCACCGTCTGCGCATCCGAGATGGGCAGCGATTTCCAGAACAGCACGCTGCGGTCGCGGCGGTCGTCATGCAGGGCGCTCAGGCAATAGAAGAACACGAGGAAACCCAGCGCCAGGAACAGCGGCGCAGCCGCATACGTATAGTTATTGGCGACGGCGTCGATGATTTCCGTGCGGCGCGGACCAAAGGTGCGCGTATTGAAAACGGTGCTCCAGGAAATTTCCTCGCCATTGACGATGAGCGCCGTGTGCATTTTGGTCTTTGCGACGGTCGCAGCCGCCATCAGGGCGCCCAGCACCGTCATGACGACGCCGATCACGGCAGGCGTCCACAGCAGCATGCCCTTGTGTTCCCACAACTCGCGCCGGAGCAGCCATTGCATCTTGTTTACCGGGGAAATACTCATTGGTACGATCCTTTCATGGTCGCGACAAACAGGTCAGCCAGGGCGGGCGTGCGTATTTCGCCGAGGGCGGCCAGCTGGGTGCGGGCGACGCCGTCGAACAGCATCACCGACTTGCCGAACACGCTGCGTTCGCTGATCGGCTGCAGGGCGCGCGCCGGATTGACGTGCTGCGGGCCCACCATCACCTCGATGTAGCGCTCGCCCACTTCTTCCATGCTGGACGCCAGCACAATCTTGCCGTCGCGAATGAACATCAGGTCGCTGAGGATGTGTTCCACTTCCTCGATCTGGTGCGTGGTGATGACGATGGTCTTGTTTTCATCGAAATAGTCTTCCAGCAAGTTCTGGTAAAACTGCTTGCGGTACAGGATGTCCAGGCCCAGGGTCGGCTCGTCGAGCACCAGCAGTTTGGCGTCGATGGCCATCACGAGCGCCAGGTGCAGCTGCACCACCATGCCCTTCGACATGGCCTTGACCTTCATCTTCGGCGACAGCTTGGTGTGGGCCAGGTAGCGTTCGGCCTTGCTGCGGTCGAAACGTGGATGCACGCCAGCAACGAAATCGATGGCGTCTGCCACGCGCAGCCAGCTTGGCAGGATGGCCACGTCGGCGATGAAGCACACGTCTTCCATCAGCGCATCGCGCTGCACGCGGGGATCGCGCCCCAGCACCGACAAGTCGCCATCGAAGCCCGTCAGGCCCAGGATGGCTTTCAGGGTGGTGGTCTTGCCGGAACCGTTAGGGCCGATCAAGCCGACGATGCGCCCCGGCGCGATATCGAAGCTGATGCCGTCGATGGCCACCTGCTTGCCATATTGCTTGCGCAGGCCGCGCGCGCTGATGACGCTGTCCTTGTTCAATGCATTCATGCGTTCTCTCCGTGTGCGCCGGCATCGCGGCTCGCTTGCAGCAGTTGATCGAGGTCAAGGCCCAGGCGGGTGATGTGTTCCAGCAAGGCTGGCCATTCCTCGCGCAGGAAGCGCTCGCGTTCACTGGCCAGCAATTTGTCGCGGGCACCTTCCAAGACATACATGCCGAGTCCTCTGCGTTTTTCCACCAGGGCATCGTCGACCAGTTCCTGATAGGCGCGCGAGACCGTGATGGGATTCAATTGATAGTCGGCCGCCACCTGGCGCACCGAAGGCAAGGCGTCGCCGGACTGCAGCACGCCATCGAGCATCATGCCTACCACCCTGGCCTTGAGCTGCCGGTAGATGGGGCTATTGTCGTTCCATTCCGCGCTCATGGGATGCGCTCCCACAAGGGCGGGACGGCGCGGCGCATAAAAAGTGCTGTAGGCATCGAAGCTCCGTGATGTATTGAGTTGGTGTTGTAGTTAACTATAACAGTGAAAATATAAATGTCAACAGTTCGATGATTTCTAATCATGTGGAAACTATAATGTTGCGTGTTTGAAAAAATTATTTGATAGCTTCTGGCGAATATCGTCGCCACTGACCATGAAAGCAGCAATGATCAATCGATATGACGAGTTGCAAAACCTGTTCAGACGCGCCAGCTGTGGCATCGCCCTGCTGGCCGGACTGAGCGCCTGTGGCGGCGGTTCCGGCGGCGGCACGGCCACGCCCGTAGCACCTGTCGAAACGCCACGATACCTGCTGGGCGGCACGGTCAGCGGCTTGCTGCCTGGCGCCAGCGTCGTGCTGGCAAACGGCGCGGATAAAGTAACCGTCACGGCCAACGGTCCCTTCAGCTTTGCCGGCAAGCTGGCGGCGGGCACCAGTTATGAAGGCAAGGTCGACAGCGCCTCCGAGGGGCTAGGCTGCAGCATTGCGCAAGGCTCTGCGACGATGGGCAATGCTGACGTCACTACGCTCGCCGTGCGTTGTCTGCCCGTCGTGCTGGCCGGGATGCAGGAGAAAATCCAGCTGCTGGCAGGTATGGTCAGCGATGCTACTGGGAACTACTATATCGCCGATGCGGGCAATCAAGTGATCCATAAACTGGGTGCCGATGGCACCTTGAGCGTGTATGCAGGCGTGATGGGCAAGCGTGGCGTAGATGATGGCCCGGTGTCGAGCGCCACGTTTTCCTTTATCGCAGGTTCTCGATTGGCAATTGATCGCCAGGCGAATCTCTATGTGAGTGACTACTGTCACGCCGTCTTGCGCAAGATCACGCCAGCAGGCATGGTTAGTACGGTTGCCGGCCAGCGGCGCAGCAGTTGTGAGGTTGATGATCTTGAGCCGGCCTCTGCGTATGTAGATGGACAGAAGGAGCAAGCCCGTTTTGGCTTGCCTGGCAGCATGGCCATCGATGTGAACGGTGATGTACTGCTGGTCGATGCACACAAAAATACCATACGCCGCGTCACGGAGAACGGCGTGGTCAGCACTTTGGCGTGGGCATTTGCTCCCATGCCTGAAGTCAACAGCAACTATCAAAGCGTGGGCCGATTGGCGATTGATCCTGCTGGAAACGTGTATTTTAGCGATGTGACTGGAGGTTATTTATTCCGCATCCAGAATGGCATGGCGGTCAAGGTGGCGGGGAATCGCTCGCAGAATTCTTCTGTCGACGGTATCGGTGGCGCTGCCAGCTTTTCCCGCATTCGCGGCATGCAGTTCAACCGCGATGGCGAGTTACTGCTGGCCGATGGCGGCAGCATTCGGAAAGTGCAGGCAGATGGCAGGGTGAGCACCGTGCTCGGTGCTGGCATGCCTGATGCGAACGGTCAGGCACCAGGCTTCAAACAGCTCACTGAAATGGTGCTGGAGCCTTCCGGTGCCATGGTCGTGTATGACCTGGGCCGGCATATGCTGCGCAGGCTGGATCAGGATGGAAAGCTGTCGACTCTGACAGCCTTGCCGGGACATATCGGCCTCGTCGATGGCGTTGGCGCTGCCGCGCGCCTGACGTTGGGCTACGCGAGAGCCGTCGTGGCCGATGGAGCGGGGAATGTCTACCTGGCCGATGATGTCAACAAGGTCATCCGTCGCGTGACGCCCGATGGCCAGGTCAGTATCTTTGCGGGTATTGCGGGAAAAGACGGCCGGGTCGATGGCGGGCGTGGCACCGCGACCCTGGATGGACCGGTGGCCATGGTCTTTGACAAGGATGGCAACCTGTATTTTGCTGACCAATACCATGGCATGCCGTGGCTTGTTTTACGCAAGATTAACAAGCAGGGTGAGGTATCCAGTATTGCGGAATTGCCAGTTTCGCATGGTACGCGCTTCGCGCTAGCGGTTGACCAGCAAGATAATGTTTATTGGGTGCACAATGTCGGCGACGGCATCTATCGGCGTCCGCCGGGCGGCGAGTTCACCTTGTTGTTACCCTTCGCGAATGCCATGAAGGCATTGAATGGAAAGATTGGCACGCGCGACTATATTTCAGCCGCCAGCCTGGCCGTCGACCGCCGCGGAGCGCTCTACTTTGAAGACATCGAGCATCATGTGATCTTCAAGGTGGCGCAGAATGGGGATGTCAGCCATTTTGCCGGCACCTCCTTGCGGAGCGATGGCAAAGATGGTCCGCCGGGAACCGGCAGTCTGATGGCAGGTGACTATTTCCCATTGGCAATAGACGCCAATGACAATCTGTACACGGGGAGCCAGGACGCCATACGCAGAATCGACACGGCCGGTGTTATTTCTACGCCGAAACTGGGCTGGGCTTCTCCTGTACTGAGCACCTTCGCCGTCGGCAATGGCGTGGTATATGGTTTTACCGCCCAGGCAGTGATCCAGACGCCCTTGCCCTAGGTGCGCAGCTGTGCGGCTGGCAAGCCCATCAGCCGCGCCTGCAAATCCAGCGCATTGAACAGGGCGGCCCCGGCCGCCGTATTGTCGAAGATGCACCAGCTGTCCACATGCGCTGGTGTGTGCAATTCAGCGGCCAGCGCCCTGAGGTAGTCGGCCCGGTAGTCGGAATAATATATTTTCGGGCTGCCGTGCAGGCGCAGGTAGGCCACGCTGGTCGTCGGTATGTGCGGCCCCGGCTGTCCCGCAGGCGGATCGGCGCGCACGCGCGTGATGCGCTGCATCGTTAACAGCTCGGTTGCGTCTGCCTCGAACCAGCTGGGATGGCGCGCTTCACACGCGAGCATGCCGTCGAAGCGCTGGCGCAGGGTAAGGAAAAATGCGGCGGCCACGTCCGCCTCGAAACGCAGGCTGGGCGGCAGCTGCACCAGCACGCAGCCCAGTTTATTCCCCAGTTGCATGACCTCTCCCGCAAAGCGTTCCAGTTCGGCTGCACAGTCGCGCAAGCGCCGCTCGTGCGTGATGCTGCGTGGCAATTTCACGCTGAAACGGAAATGGGCGGGCACGCTGTCGGCCCAGCGCGCGTAAGTGGCGCTCTGGTGCGGTCGATAGAACGAGCTGTTGATTTCCACGCAGGGCAAGACCTGGGCATAGCGCTGCAAATGGCTGCCATCGAGGGGGAAGTGGCTGGCGGCGGCGCTGGACAGGCTCCAGCCGGCCGTGCCGATGTAAACAGTGTGCATGGCGCCATTACAGCAGGGCCAGGCGGGCGCGGCTATCGGACAAACGCCCGTGCGGCAGTCGGCGCAAGCCTAGTCGATGATGTCGCCGTTCAGGTCGTGGCGCGTGATGTTGCCGCGCGCATCGATGGCGATCCATCCGCCGCGCGGCTGTTGCGGCGGCGTCACGTCGCATTCCCAGTCGGGCAAGACATAGCGCAAGGTATTGTCGACCTGGTGCAGGGCAGGGCGGTGCGTGTGGCCGTGGATCATGACGGTACTCGCGTGTTCGGCAAATACTTGCGCGACAGCATCGGGCGTGACATCCATGATGTCCATGGATTTTTCGCCATTGTGCTGGCGGCTGCTCTGACGCAATCCGTCGATGATGGCCTTGCGTTGCGTCAGCGGCATGGACAGGAACTGTTTTTGCCAGGCGGGCTGGCGTACCATGGCGCGAAACTCCATGTATTGGACGTCTTTCGTGCATTCGGCGTCGCCGTGCAGCAAGACGATGCGCTGGCCGGCAATCGTGGCCACGTGCGGTTCGCTGAGCAGGGTGGCGCCGGCGGCGGCGGCAAAGCCGGAGCCGACGAGGAAGTCGCGGTTGCCGGCGATCCAGTAGACGTGCACGCCCGCATCGCTGACGGCGCGGATGGCGGCCGTCATGCGCGCATTGAACGGGTCTTCCAGGTCATCGTCGCCGGCCCAGTATTCGAACAGGTCGCCTAATAGATACAGCGCCTGCGCATATTGCGCATGGTGTTCCAGGAAAGAAAGAAACGCCGCGCTGGTGCGCGGGTGCGAGCTCTGCAGATGCAGGTCGGAAATAAAGAGTGCGGCAGGCATTGTCATCGTTCAACGCTCCCAAAAAGTGAAGTGCATGGAGAGGCGAAAACGCTGCAATGCCTGTTATTCATGGTGCAGTGGCCGAATTAAACTGCTTCGACTTTTTCGATGATGACATCGGTGACTGGCACGTCGGCGAACATGCCGGCGCGCGAGGTTTTCACGGCGCGGATGGCGTCGACGACTTCCTTGCCGTCGGTGACTTTACCGAACACGGCGTAGCCCCAGCCGTCCTGGCCTGGATAGTCGAGGAAGCTGTTGTTCTTGATGTTGATGAAGAACTGGGCCGATGCCGAATGCGGATCCGACGTGCGGGCCATGGCCAGCGTGTAGGTATCGTTTTTCAGGCCGTTCTTGGCTTCGTTTTCCACGGTGGTGTCGGCAGGCTTTTGTTTCATGCCTGGCTCGAAACCGCCGCCCTGGATCATGAAGCCGTCGATGACGCGGTGGAAAATCGTGTTGTCGTAGTGACCGGCTTTCATGTAGGCCAGAAAGTTGGCAACCGTTTTCGGCGCTTTCTCGGCGTCCAGTTCAGCGGTGATCTTGCCCAGATTGGTGGTGATGATGACGGAGGTCATGATAATCCTTAATAAATTGGATGAATAATTGATTCAGTGGCGCCAGCCAGGCCGGCGCCGCAAAAACGCTATTTTACAGTTTTGCGGGCGCGGACTTGAGTAAAGTCGCCGATTCGATCACCACGGGGGTGACCGGCACGTTCTGGTGCGGGCCCTTGTCGGCTACCGGCACGGCCTTGATCTTGTCGACCACGTCCATACCGCTGACGACTTTGCCGAACACCGTGTAGCCGAAGCCGTCGCGGCCAGGGTAGTCGAGCGCGCCATTGTCGTTGACGTTGATGAAGAATTGCGCGGTGGCCGAATGCGGGTCTCCCGTGCGCGCCATGGCGATGCTGTAGGTGACGTTTTGCAAGCCGTTTTGCGCTTCATTCTTGATCGGCGCCTTGGTGGCTTTCTGTTTCATGTTCTTGTCGAAGCCGCCGCCCTGTATCATGAAGCCGTCGATGACGCGGTGAAACACGGTGCCCTTGTAATAACCGCTGTTGACGTACTGCAGGAAGTTGGCCACGCTTTTCGGTGCTTTTTCCTGGTCCAGTTCCAGCACGATCTCGCCCATGCTGGTTTTCAGGGCCACGTGCGGCGTTGGGTCGAGAGCGGTCGCCGGAGCGGCTGCCACGACGGCGCTGCCCAGGGTCAGGCCGGCAAACAGGGTGCAAAAGCGGGCCAGGAAAGACAGGCGTTTCGATTTGATTTCTTGCATGAAGGCGTCCTTGATCGTTATTTTTCTTTAAACTTGCGTTGTTGCCAAAAGAAGTGAGTTTCGGTTGAACATCGTAAAAACCTGATTCATATCGGGCCAGTATGGTTTTTATCAATGTTATACTTGACCGCTAACGCCCTAATTCTAACAAACAAGAACAACAATATAGCGGGTCGTACAGTCTCGGCGCACACGGCAGTTCAGTGGCGCGGCACCCCTGGTGTCCGCGCCTGTCTGTCGTTTTGCCAGGCTGGCGGCCGCTCCACTTGCAAAGCACGATGAGCAATCTAAAGATTTACAACACCCTGGCTCGCGAAAAGCAGGTATTCGTCCCGATGGAAGCAGGCAAGGTACGCATGTACGTTTGCGGCATGACCATCTACGATTATTGCCATATAGGCCATGCGCGCATGATGATGGCGTTCGATGTCATCTACCGCTGGCTGAAGGCGTCCGGTTTCGATGTCACCTATGTGCGCAACATTACGGACATCGACGACAAGATCATCCGCCGCGCCGTGGAAAACGGCGAGACGATTTCCCAGCTGACGACGCGTTTCACCCGGTACATGGATGAAGACACGGCCGCGCTGGGCATCCTGACGCCCGACCACACGCCGCGCGCCACCGAATACGTGCCGCAGATGCTGCGCCTGATCGAACAGCTGGAAGCCAAGGATCTGGCTTATCAGGGCGCGGATGGCGACGTCAATTACGCCGTGCGCAACTTCCCCCACTACGGCAAGCTGTCGGGCAAGTCGCTCGACGACCTGCGCGCGGGCGAACGCGTCGACGTGAACACGGGCAAGCGCGATCCGCTCGACTTCGTCCTGTGGAAGTCGTCGAAAGAGTCCGAGCCGGAAGAAGTGAAATGGGATTCGAAGTGGGGCAAGGGCCGTCCGGGCTGGCATATCGAGTGCTCGGCCATGTCCTGCGCCTTGCTCGGTGAACAGTTCGATATCCATGGCGGCGGCGCGGATTTGCAATTCCCGCATCACGAAAACGAGATCGCCCAATCCGAAGGCGCGTTCGGCCATACCAGCGTGAATTACTGGATACATAACGGTTTCGTGCGCCTGGACAATGAAAAAATGTCCAAGTCGCTCGGCAACTTCTTCACCATCCGCGAAGTGCTGCAAAAGTTCGATGCCGAAGTGATCCGCTTCTTCATCCTGCGCGCGCACTACCGCAGCCCCCTGAATTACTCGGACGTGCATCTCGATGACGCGCGCCTGTCCCTGACCCGCTTGTACACGGCGCTGGCCGACGTGGCGGTGGAAGAGGGCGCCATCGACTGGAGCGAAGCGCATGCCGTGCGCGTGCGCGAAGCCATGGACGACGATTTCAACACGCCGCTGGCCGTGGCCGCCCTGTTCGACCTGGCAACGGAAGTCAACAAGCACAAAACCCCAGCCCTGGCGCGTCAACTGAAGGGCCTTGCAGGCGTATTTGGCTTGCTCGAACGCACGCCGCAGCAATTCCTGCAAGCGACCGTCGGCGCTGCCGCCGGTGGACAGGGCGAGGCGGCCGGCATCGAAGCGGCCATCGCGGCGCGCAGCGCGGCGAAGAAGGCGCGCGACTTTGCCCAGTCCGACAAGATCCGTGCCGAGCTGCTGGCGGCGGGCATCATTCTTGAAGACAAGCCTGACGGCTCGACCAACTGGCGCCGCGCATGATGCCAACGTCCAGGGAAAACGGGGAAGCGCCCAAGGTGACGGAATTGGCGCAAGTGATCCAGGTGCCGCACTACTGGGAAGAGGCGAAGATCGAGCTGATGAAGCGCGACCGCATCATGAAAAAGCTTATCCCGCAATTTGGCGACCTGCACCTGGTCGGCCATAGCGACCCGTTTACCACCCTGGCCCGTTCGCTGGTGGGGCAGCAGATCACGCCCAAGGCGGCTGATGCCGCCTGGAAAAAGCTGTTGCTGGCTTGCCCGAAATGCACGCCCTCGCAAGTGTTGAAGGCGGGCGCCGAGCAGCTGTCCGCCTGTGGCTTGTCCAAACGCAAGACCGAATACATCCTCGACCTGGCCGACCATTTCAAGGCCAAACGCGTGCACGCGAGCCAGTGGGACCAGATGGATGACGAAGCCGTCATCGCCGAACTGGTGCAGATCCGCGGCATCGGCCGCTGGACAGCCGAGATGTTTCTGATATTTAATCTGCTCCGGCCGAATGTCTTGCCGCTCGACGACCCCGGTTTGATCCAGGGCATCAGCGTCAATTATTTCTCCGGCGAACCAGTTTCCCGCAGCGATGCGCGCGAGGTTTCCGCCAATTGGGAACCGTGGCGCACCGTGGCGACGTGGTATTTGTGGCGCAGTCTCGACCCTGCAGCCGCCCCTGCCGCATCCGATGCAGCCCCCGGCGCACCAGCCGGTACGGTAAAATAAACATAGATGACGCCGCGCGCCCTGGCGCCGTGGCCTGTAAAACCTGGAGGTACAATGACTAAAACGACTTTCCTCAATTTTGAACAGCCGATCGCGGAACTCGATTCCAAGATCGAAGAGTTGCGCTTCGTGCAAGACGATTCGGCCGTCGACATCTCGGAAGAGATCGACCGCCTGGCCAAGAAGAGCCAGCAGCTGACCAAAGATATCTACGCCAAGCTGACGCCTTGGCAAGTGGCGCAGATCGCGCGCCACCCGCAGCGCCCCTACACCATGGATTACGTGAATGAAATCTTTACTGATTTCCACGAATTGCATGGCGACCGCAGCTACGCGGACGATCTGTCCGTCGTCGGCGGCCTGGCCCGCTTCAACGGCCAGCCGTGCATGGTCATCGGCCACCAGAAGGGCCGTGACACGAAAGAGCGCGCCATGCGCAATTTCGGCATGCCGAAACCGGAAGGCTACCGCAAGGCCATGCGCCTGATGAAAGTGGCTGAAAAGTTCAACTTGCCCATCTTCACCTTCGTCGACACGCCGGGCGCCTTTCCCGGCATCGATGCGGAAGAGCGCGGCCAGTCGGAAGCCATCGGCCACAACCTGTACGTGATGGCCGAACTGAAAGTGCCGCTGATCGCCACCATCATCGGTGAAGGCGGTTCCGGCGGCGCGCTGGCCATCGCCGTGGGCGATGCCGTGCTGATGCTGCAATACTCGACCTATGCCGTGATCTCGCCGGAAGGCTGCGCCTCGATCCTGTGGAAGAGCGCCGAGCGCGCCTCCGACGCGGCCGAAGCGCTGGGCCTGACGGCGCACCGCCTGAAAGCCATGGGCCTGATCGACAAGATCATCAACGAACCGCTGGGCGGCGCCCACCGCGATCCGAAACAGATGGCCACCTTGCTGAAACGCGCACTGGCCGACACCCTGCGCCAGTTCCACGGCATGAAAACCAAGGACTTGCTGGCCGCGCGCCATGAAAAACTGCTGAGCTACGGCAAGTTCAAGGAAACCACGCCGAGCGAGTAATCCATCGCCGGTCGGCGTAGGTCGGCTTAGCGCAGCGTAAGCCGACAAGACGTAAGCCGACAAGACAGTAAAACACCAGGGACAGTCCGCTAAACGACACCATCCGTTTAGCCGCCTGTCCCTCTTTGCATTCCCGGAGTCCACATTGAAAAAGCAACAAACCGCCACCGTCGCCGATATCTTTGCCAGCGCGCTGGAAACCTGCGGACCGCAAGCCGGCGAGACGGTCGGCATCGCCCTGAGCGGCGGCCTCGATTCCTCGGCCCTGCTGCACTTGGCGCATGCCTGGGCGCAAGAGCATGGCGTGGCCTTGCACGCGTTTCACGTACACCACGGTCTGAGCCCGAATGCGGATGCCTGGCTGGCCCATTGCGAGCAATTGTGCGCCGGCATGGGCATCGCTTTCGAAGCGCGCAAGGTCACCTTGGAAAAGAATGCGAAAACGGGCACGGAAGAGGCGGCCCGCAAGCGCCGTTATGCGGCATTGGGCGAACTGTGCGCCACGCATGGCGTGCGCCTGCTGCTGACGGCCCACCACCAGGATGACCAGGCTGAAACCGTGTTGCTGCAATTGCTGCGCGGCTCCGGCACGGCGGGCTTGTCCGGCATGGATGGCGCCAACAGCGCGCCCGAGCTGCTGGCCAACCCGGACCTGGTGATGGCGCGCCCGCTGTTGCCCGTGTCGCGCAGGCAGCTCGAGGTCTATGTGGCGAAACATGCGATCGCGCACATCCACGATGAATCGAACGACGATCCCCGCTTTGCCCGCAATGCCTTGCGGCACCAGGTGATGCCCGTGCTGGCGCAGGCCTTTCCCGGCTTCCAGGAACGTTTTGCCCGCAGCGCCCAGCACGCGCAATCGGCGCAGCGCCTGTTGACGGAACTGGCGACGCAGGATTTGGCAGCGTGCCTCGATGGCGATTGCATCGAACTGGCGAAATTGCGCGCGCTGAGCGCTGACCGATGCTACAACCTGCTGCGCCACTGGTTCGGCACGCGCGGCTTGCGCATGCCGTCGACGGCGTGGCTGGCGGAAATGCTGGCGCAGCTGCTGGAAGCGCGGCCCGATGCGCAATTGCTGGTCACGCATCCCGAATGCCACGTGCGGCGCCACCGCGACCGGCTGTACCTGACGCCGAAGCTCGATGACCTGGCCGGCATGCGCGAGCGTGACGATGCGGGCATTCCCGGCCTGGAAAAAGCCAGCCAGCAATTTACCTGGCAAGGCGAAGCCAGCCTGGCCTTTCCCGCGTATGGCGGCGTGCTGCATTTCGATGCGGTGGAAGAGGGCGGCCAGGGCATCGATATTGCTTGGCTGAAAGCACAGACCTTGACCATCGATTTCCGCCAGGGCGGCGAGCGCCTGAAACTGGCCTTGAACCGTCCCACCAAGAGCTTGAAATACCATTACCAGGCGTTTGACGTGCCCGCCTGGGAGCGCGAACGCCTGCCCCTTGTCTGTGCGGCGCAACAATTGCTGTACGCGGCTGGTATTGGCCTCGACTGCCATTGCCTGAGCCTGCTGGACCGTCCCCGCGTCGCCTTGCGCTGGCTCTCCTGCTGAGCGTAAGGGCAGCCGCCACGGCCACTCCCGGGGTAGCCGCCAAGCGGCTGTTCAAGCCAGCTGGACTGCATGGATTGGTTATTTCCATATGCGCAATCGGTATGAGCTAATGCGCTTTTTAGCTTGTTATTTTGCATTGCGGCATGTAGAGTAAAGCCCTCCTTTTTTATTCTTCTTGAGCGGAAACTTCACTCTTATGGCTTTAATCGTCCACAAATATGGCGGTACGTCGATGGGCTCGACTGACCGTATCAAGAATGTCGCCAAGCGCGTTGCCAAGTGGCACGACGCTGGGCATCAAATCGTGGTGGTGCCATCCGCCATGTCGGGCGAAACCAACCGCCTGATTGGACTGGCCAAGGAAATCATGGATCAACCCGATCCCCGTGAACTTGACATGATCGCCTCGACAGGCGAACAAGTGTCCGTCGGCCTATTGTCGATGGCACTGCTGGCGATCGGCAAACAAGCCGTATCCTATGCTGGCTGGCAAGTCGCGATCAAGACCGATTCCGCCTTTACCAAGGCACGCATCCAGTCGATCGATGACGAAAAAGTCAAACGCGACCTCGATGCGGGCAAGATTGTCATCATTACCGGTTTCCAGGGCGTCGACGAACACGACAACATCGCGACCCTGGGCCGCGGCGGTTCCGACACTTCGGCCGTGGCGATCGCCGCCGCCATGAAGGCGGCCGAATGCCTGATCTTCACGGACGTCGACGGCGTCTACACGACCGACCCGCGCGTGGTCTCCGAGGCGCGCCGCCTGAAGACCATCACCTTTGAAGAAATGCTGGAACTGGCTTCGCTGGGTTCCAAAGTGCTGCAAACGCGTTCGGTGGAATTTGCCGGCAACTACCGCGTTCCCACGCGCGTGCTGTCGTCGCTGACCGACCCGATGTTGCCGCTGGAAATAGAAGCCAATTCAGGCACCCTGATTTCGTTTGAGGAAGATACAAACATGGAACAAGCAGTCATCTCCGGCATCGCCTTCAACCGCGATGAAGCCAAAATCACCGTGCTCGGCGTGCCCGACCGCCCAGGCGTGGCGTACCACATCCTGGGACCGGTGGCGGACGCGAACATCGAAGTCGACATGATCATACAGAATCAGTCGGTCGACGGTAAAACGGACTTCACCTTCACCGTCTCGCGCGGCGAATACGCGCGCGCGCTGGCCGTGCTGGAAGCGAACCGCGAATCGCTGGGCGCGGCCAGCATCACGGGCGACGCGAAAGTGTCGAAACTGTCCGTCGTCGGCGTGGGCATGCGCAGCCATGTTGGCGTCGCATCGCAAATGTTCCGCACCCTGTCGGAAGAGGGCATCAACATCATGATGATCTCCACTTCCGAGATCAAGATCTCCGTGCTGATCGATGAAAAGTACATGGAACTGGCCGTGCGCGCGCTGCATAAAGCGTTCGAGCTGGAAAAAGCTTAAATATCCAAAAATATTGCCCCACGCCCTTGACCAAAGGGGGGGCAATCGATATTATGACGTTCGTCGCTGCAGCGCAGTTAGCTACAGAGACATAGTTGAGTAATCAGCTAGGAGACGTGGCCGAGTGGCCGAAGGCACATCCCTGCTAAGGATGCATACGGCTTATACCTGTATCGTGGGTTCGAATCCCACCGTCTCCGCCAGAATCAAATAAAAAAGCCTCCCCTGCGGGAGGCTTTTTTATTTGTCTGGACGGAACGGTGGGATTCGAAGGGCTGGGCCGTGCCGGCCCAGCCCTCTCCGAATCGCCCAACCACCGCGCTTCGCGCGGCACGTTGGCCGCGCAGCGG
This sequence comes from Janthinobacterium sp. PLB04, assembly GCF_021165895.1. Classification (NCBI taxonomy): domain Bacteria; kingdom Pseudomonadati; phylum Pseudomonadota; class Betaproteobacteria; order Burkholderiales; family Oxalobacteraceae; genus Janthinobacterium; species Janthinobacterium sp. PLB04. The sequence continues at coordinate 2,576,373 of NZ_CP088968.1, forward strand.
CCAACGCCGTCCCCCCATCTCAGGCTTCAGCAGCCAGCTCCCCCGTCGGCCCCAGTTACCTCAGCAATAAAAACAACAAGTGACTTAGTGTGAGTATTGACTCTTTGTCATTATGGATAATAGCAATGTTACTAATAAAAAATACGCATGCCCAGCCATGCTTCCATTGCCGAGTCCAATCAAGGAGTTGTCATGTCCAATCGCCTTCCCCGCAGCTGTCTGTCGCTGTGCCTGGCCGCCATGCCGTTCGCCTGCGGTGCCGCCTTCGCTGCGGAAACCACGGTGAATATGAATCTCGACCTGAACCTGAAGTCCGTGCCCAAACTCGAGCTGCGCCTGCTGCAGGAGCCGCCGAAACTGAAGGCCCGCGCCAGGCCCGCCAACCGCGCGGCAAGCAAGCGCGATGAGTACGAGAAAGCGTACGACCTGTACATCCGCTACGCCAACGGCAGCATCTATAACCCGACCACGGCCAAGCATGACAAGGTGCGCCTGCGCTCCTACCAGCAGACGAGCGGCCTGGCGCTCGATGGACGCGACGAGAATGCGGCCACCTTCATGGCGCCCACCGTCGTGATGGCGCCGGGGCAAACCGTGCGCTTCAGGTTGTACAACCAGTTGCCGGTGCTGCCGGCCGAGCAGTGTGCGACGGACGATATCAATGCGCCGCGTCCGCCTGGCTGCTTCAACGACACCAATCTGCACTCGCATGGCCTGTGGGTCTCGCCTTCGGGCAATAGCGACAATGTGCTGATATCGATCAAGCCTGAGGTGGATTTCGAGTACGAATACAATATTCCCATCGACCATCCGGCCGGCACGTTCTGGTATCACCCGCACCAGCATGGCGCGACGGCGATGCAGGTCGCCAGCGGCATGGCCGGCGCGCTGGTGGTCGAAGGCGACCGCTATCCGACCGACAAGGCAAATGGCGACCTCGACGTCGTGCTGAAGCAATTCCAGCCCGACGATGGCAGCGGCAGCGCCGGCGAAGTGATGCTGCTGCAGCAAATTCCCTATGACTGCCCCAGCAACAGCCTGACGCCGCTGAAGCCGTGCGACAAGGAGGCGGTGGGCATGCTCGAGGATTTCAAGCAGGTCAAGGATCCCGATGCCTGGCTGATGTCGGGCCGCTATACCTCCGTCAACGGCAAGGTGCAGCCGGTGATGAAGATGGACACGCAGCGCCTGTACCGCTGGCGCCTGATCGATACGGGCTTCCAGGCTTCCGTGGTGCTGCGCATCCGCCGTGCCAACGATCCGCAAAAGCTGTTGCAGGCGCTCAGCGTGGCCAACCAGGACAAGGACGTGATGGAATTGTGCGATGGCGAGGACGTTACGCAATTCGAAGTGGCCAGCGACGGCCTGACGCACGACAGGATCATCCCCAAGACCCTCAATTACCTGCAGCCGGGCTACCGCAGCGACATCCTGTTTTCGCTGCCGAAGGCCGGCGCGTATTGCGTGTATGCGGAAACGAACCTCAATAACATGACGACGATGCATGACGTCAACAACACGCGCCTGATCAGCGTGATCACGGCCAAGACCAGCGCCAAGGCTGCCGCGCGTGCCAGGGCGGGCGAGTCGCCGCGCGATTTCCTGCTGGCCGAGTTGCGCAATGCCGTCAAGCGCCTGCCCGTTGCGCAGTTGCCCGACAGCGTCAAGGGCACCATCCTCGGCGATCTGGAGAATGGTCTCAAGCTTGCCAAGTTCGTCCCGCATGCGGGCTTCAGCGCAGAAGCAAAGGACGCGATGCGCGGCAAGAAGAAGGAGTATGCCACCTTCAATATTGCCAAGTTGGATGGCAAGACCCGCTTCATGGTGGAAGGCAAGCCGGAAGACTCGCCGGTACCCGAGCTGAAGTATGTCTATGATCCGCACCGCGTCGACCACACGCTGGTGCTGGGCACCGAGCAGATCTGGGAGCTGGCGTCGAAGAATGGCAGCCACCCCTTCCATATCCACGTCAACCCCTTCCAGATCATCGGCATCACCCGTACCGACGGCGGCGCGGTCGATGCGCAATACAAGGATCTGCTCGGCACGTGGAAAGACACCTTGCTGGTGATCCCCAATCACAAGATCGAGATCGCCACGCGTTACCAGCGCTACATCGGAGAGTACGTGCTGCATTGCCACATCCTCGAGCATGAAGACCAGGGCATGATGCAGAACGTCAAGGTGGTACTGCCGGATGGCAAGGGTGGCGGCGACATGGGCGGACATGGACACTGACCGTTCCTGGCGGGAGCGTGCCCGGCGCGCTTCCGCCCCTCCCAACCTGCCTCTGGAGCAACTGCCCATGTTACGCATGAAAACTTCCCTTCTTCCCCTCCTGGCCGGCCTGCTGTGCGCAGGCGTCTGTAGCGGGGCGCAAGCGCAGGCGGCCGTATCTTGCCGCCCGGAACTGCTGGCCCAGGCGGAGCCGGGCGGCGCGCGCGTCGTGCGCTACCGCAAGAATATCGATGAACTGACCCCGGCCGAGCTTGATGCCTTCAAGCATGCGGTGAGCGAAATGAAACGCAAGAGCCAGGAAAACGTGTACGACCGGCGCGGCTTCCTGTGGCAAGCGTGGGTGCATAACTGCACTTCCGTCGACGTCTTCAATGACCGCCAGGCGGCCTTGCCAGGCGACAGGCTGAAGCAGTTGCTGGGCGATCCCACGCGCAACAGCTGCGACATTGCCTATTTTCTCGACAAGGTGGCGACCGAGGACAATGCCCACGAGGAATTCCCCGGCGAGTGCGAGCACCAGAAAAACACCTTCCTGCAATGGCACCGGGCGCAGCTGTATTTCTATGAGCAAGCCTTGCAGGCGGCCGACCCGAACGGCGAGCGGGGGCCCAGCACGCGCAATGTCGCGCTGCCGTACTGGAACTTCACCCGCAAGCCTTCCGGCGTGCGCTATCCGAAAGCCTTCGAGGACGTCGATTCGCCGCTGTACGACGCCACGCGCAAGAAGGAGGGGCTCGACAGCTCGCTGGCCACGGCTTCGCCCAACTTGCTGGCCTACCAGATCTACTACATGGATTGGGCCGATTTCGGCGGCGACGAATACGGCAGCCTGGGCGGCGGCAACCTGGAAACGAAGATCCATAATCACATGCACGCCACCTATATGGGCGGCAACATGGGCGACAACGTCACGGCCGGCCTCGATCCGCTGTTTTATGCTTTCCATAATTTCCTCGACTACAGTTTCGAGAAGTGGCTCGACGAGCATGGCGATGCGGGCATACGCGGCAGCGGGCGCACGGCGTTCATGCGCAGCGAGCAGGACGCCAGCCTGTCCCGGCCCGTCGGCTGGAGCGCAGGCAGTGGCGATGCCCAGCGCGGTGATTCGGGCGACTACACGGCCAACATGGGCCAGGCGAACCTGTACTTCGACACGATCCGGCAGGGCTATGGCTTCCAGCCGCGCTATGGCGGCGAGTTTGCCCGCAAGAAGGATATCCAGGCCCTGATCGACCGGCACCAGCAGGCGGGTTTCGTGTTTGGAGACAACCAGAAAAGCCTGTTCGCCGCCTTGCTCAGCGACGATGCGGCCGATGGCGCGGTTGCCAGGCCAGACCTGACCGTCACGGGGGCCTACAAGATCCCGGCGCGGCGGGTCGCCAGCGACAAGCGGGCCAACATGGTGCTGGACCGCGCCCATGCGGACGAAGACTACAGTTTTCAGGCCGATATCTACCTGTATCCGGCCAACGTGGCCGCGCGCATCGGCGACAAGTCGTTCCGCGACCGCTACCTGGTGATCAGCACCAGCCACTGGGCCTTGTCCGGCCATCACCAGCATGACAAGTATGTCATCGAAACGGATATCACCGGCATCGTCGACAGCCTGGTTCCCAAAAAGCGCAGGCAGACCTGGCGCATCACGGCGGCCATCACCACCAATGACAAGGGCCGCGGCCTGATACGGCAAGGCGATTTTTCCACGCCCGTGATCCAGCTTGTCGACCGGCGCAAACTTGCCGAACCCACGTATGAGGAGAGCAAGCCATGAGCGAACTAACCAGCTTCAAGCGCGATGTGCAGGGCCTGTTTTCCCGCTATGTGGCCGACATGAACAAGGTCAAGCTGTCGAACCCGGATTCGACGGGCGTGCAGCGGCTGTATCTGAACGACTATGCGAGCGTGAAGGCGTTTGCGTGGCAGATCCAGGTGGCCATCCACGGTTACGACTATGACAGCCGCAAGGAAAAATGGCTGGTGGAGGCTGGGCACCGCCTACGCGCGCCGGGAGGGCGGGAAGGCGAGTATGTCAAGTCCGCGCCGCACCCGATGCCGCCCGACGGCCCGATGCCGCAGGAGGGCATCGATATCTTCGACCAGTGGGTCAGGGACGGCATGCAGCCGTGATGCGTTGGCCAACCGGCACAGACACCCTTGATGATCAGGAGTTCAGCATGGCATACACAGGTTTGAGAATTCACCCGGCCATCGGCATTGCCCGCGTCGGCAACAGCGAAGAATACTATCTGGGCCCGGAAAGCCAGGCCGGCATGCCGCTCGATGGCCAGGATGGCACGGGCGGCTTGCCGATCCGGCCCGGCACGGAAGACACGGCAATCGCCAGCACCGAATTGCGCGACGCCAGCGGAAAGCTCAAGCGGCAGGCGGCCCGCTTCCGCATTTACCAGTATGCGTTCGACGCGGCGGACGGCGTGGAAAGCTACCCGCTGGGCCGGCGGGGCGCGGCGGCCGAAGTGGCCATCGGCAGCATGGTCGATGGCAAGATCGTCAAGGACATCGTCTGGACCGTGCACCTGGCCAACAAGAAAGCCAATAGCTGGGAGGGCGGGGACGGCGTGGCGCCCTTCCAAAACAATGGCGCGCCAGCCCTGCGCAATCCGCACTTTGGCGAGCCGGGCTCGCCGCATTTCGGCACGCCGGCCGACCCGCTGCGCCTGAAGCTGCTGGTCATCGACCCCGGACCGCGCAGCGTGCAAGCCTCGCGCCAGTCGGTGCAGCAATTCGACGCCGCCACGTCGCCGTCGTGCGCGGAGGCGGCCAGCGGCGCCGTGCGCAGCCTGCCCGACTACCCCGTGTCGTTCCCGCGCGGCGGGCAGCCTGGCGCGCCGGCGCAGGGCCCTGGCGCCATCATCGCGTCGCTGGGCGCCATCACGACGGAAAAGAATGGACGATTGCTGGTGCTGGGCGGCTATGGCAAGGCATGCGGCTTCGACGCGCAAGGTAATTATTCGGCCACCGCCATCCTGGACGACAATGTCAACAACGACAACTGGTTCGATGATGTGGCCGATGGCCCCGTCACGGCCATGCTGCTCTTCGCCGACGGCACGGCGCGCAGCGTCGAGGGCAGCGCCTGGGTGATATCGAGCGACCCGTCGTATGCGCCGCAAACGGCGAACGTCGTGTCACTGTGGGACGACCTGTATTGCACCTGGCTGGAAAAAATGGCGCTGCGGCCCGCCGTGTATGCGGATGGCAGCTACCAGGCGGGCTACCGGAGCAACTTCAGCACCGACGTCCAGCCCATCCTGCGCGCGGCCTCGCTGCAGCGCTGGACGACCAGCTTGCCGCCCAGGGCGATCAAGGAGCACGACTTGCTGGGCAAGATGAAGGCGGCAGGCCTGACCTACCCGATCATGAATTTCATCCGCCATCCCGACCAGACGGGCGCGCCGTCGCTGAAGCCGCAAATGCCGCTGTCGCTGGGCGATGCGGGCAGCAGCCTGCTGACCCTGACCCGTGCCCAGTATTTTTTCATGGATCAATGGGCGCATGGCCGGTATGTGGCCGACAGCGGCGATTTCCTGCTGGGCGCGGGCGAAGCGCTCGACCGTACCGTCCTGTTCAACTGCCTGGGCGGCCGCTACAGCCCCGGCATCGAGATGGGTTTTATCGTGCGCGACCCCGGCCTGTACCGGCAGGCGTGGCGGCGCCATGATGGCGGTGGCCCGTTCCGTATCAATGCACAGCATCTCGATTACCCGGCCGCCGTCAGGGACCGGCCTTTCCTCGGCGCCGGCTATATGCCGCTGCGCGGCGGCGAGGTGCAGCCCGGCGACGTGTCGAAGTTCATGGCCTTGCCGTGGCATACCGATTACAACTCGTGCGCCACGCATCTGCCGGACCCGAATCCCGGCGGCACGGTGCGCAATAACCAGCAGGCGATCGATGCGGCCACGGCGATCAAGGGCAATGGCTACAATACCTTGCTGTACTCCTCCTGGCCGGCGCAGCGGCCCGTGGCCGTGTACACGTACGACGACGTCGTCGCCAACGGCGGCGAATTGGCGACGCCGCGCTACTCCGTGCGCGGCAAAGGCACGCGGGCCGATGGGGTGCCGTCGACCACCCCGGAAAATGCGGAAATCGACCGGCCCGCCATGCATGTGGGCCGCTACCAGGACCGCGCGCAGTTCCTGCTGAACTGGCACCGCATCGGCGTGGTCGTGCAAAGCACGGCGATTGCGCGCAAGGCGGGCGAGAAGGCCATCTGCAAGGATTACTACCTGGAAGTCGAGAGCCTGTTCGACAGCGATGAAAGCAACCTGGTCGAGTATTGGCGCAACACGGCCATCGACAAGGTGTACCGGCCGAAGCCGCAGCCGAAACCGAAGCCCTGATGGCGGCGGTAACAGACAGTCCCGGCGCGGTAGCGCCATCGCGGCAGCGCTACCGGGTCGCCATCATCGGCGGCGGCCCGGCCGGCTGCGCCTGCGCGCTGGCGCTGGCGCAGCATGGCGTGCACGACGTGCTCGTGATCGAGGCGGGCGACTACGCGCAATTTCGCATCGGCGAGAGCATTCCGCCCGAAGCCAACCGCCTGTTCCAGGCGCTGGGCATTGCGCAGGAATTTTTCGCCGAAGCGCATGCGCCTTGCCATGGCAGCTGTTCCTGGTGGGGCAGCGCCAAGCGCGGCTACAACGACGCGCTGCTGCATCCGCTGGGCCACGGCTGGCACCTGGAGCGGTCCCGCTTCAATGGCTTCCTGGCGTGCCAGGCGCGCCTGCGCGGGGCGGAAGTGCTGCTGCGCGCCAGCCTGGCCGCGTCGGCCCCGGAGCAAGGCGGCGGCTTTGCCCTGGAATTGATGCTGGGCGATCCGGCGCACCCGCGCCCGGCCAGCATCCATGCCGACCTGGTGGTCGACGCCAGCGGCACGCGCGCCGTCTTCGCGCGCCAGCGCGGCAGCCGCAAGGTGGAAACGCTGCCGCTGGTCTGCCTGGCCATGCGCTTCGCGGCGCCCGATGGCCCCCGTTCCGGCCTGACGCACCTGGAAGCCGTCGAACATGGCTGGTGGTATGGCGCCCACCTGCCCGACGCCACCTTGCTGCTGGCGTTCTACAGCGATGCGGCCACCGTCAAGGCGCGGCGCCTGCAGCTTGCCGGACACTGGCTGGCATGGCTGGCGGCCGCGCCCAACACGGCCGCGCTGGCCCGCGGCGCGGTGCCGCTGGCAGGCGGCGTGCAGAGTTTTCCCGCGCCGTCCTACTGCCTCGACCAATTGCATGGCGACGGCTGGCTGGCCATCGGCGATGCCGCTTCGGCCTACGATCCCGTCACCTCGCAAGGCATCGTCAAGGCGCTGGCCAACGGCATGGCGGCCGCTGGCGCCATCGCCGGCCACGCCACCCTGGGCGCGGTGGCGCACACGGTAGCGCAGCGCCATGCGCAGTACCTGGCGCAGCGCCAGCAGTATTACGGCTGGGAGCAGCGCTGGCCCGCCGCGCCGTTCTGGCTCCGCTTGCATGCCGGCGCGCAGGTGCCGGCCTGAACAACCGTCATGGCGCGCGGGCCGCTGCAGTGGCTTGCTGGTCGCACGCCGCCAGGGTGCCGCTGCATGTGGAAAACGTTTCCAGATAGGTGATGGATTTTTCGTACTCGTCAATCAGGTAGCGCAGTTGATATGCCCCGTCGGCAGATTCCCCGGTGGTCTTGTCCTGCAGCCTGTACATATCTTTCAAAAAGCGTTTTTGCCGCGCCAGTTCCCCAGTCAGGCGCGCCTTGCGCTCGGCGGCACGCGACAGCGCGGGCAGGGCGAAGTAGAGTCCTGCAACCACGGTGACGGTGACGGCGGCGACGGCTTTCATGCGCAGGGGCCGATCCCTTGTATCCGGCAGAATGCCGCCAGGTCGGCCGGATAGAAGGGCGCGTCGCGATAGCTGCTGTCGTCGATGCCGAGCACGCAGGTGATGGCGGCCGCTTCCCACGACCAGTAGCCCCAGAACGACGTATCGCGCTGGTGGCTGTCGTAATAGGGCTCGCGGCGGCTGGCGTCATACCATTGCCGCAGGTACTCCTGCATCAGCGCGGGACGCGCATCTTTTTCTGCCGCGAATATCTTGAGTGTGTTGATGTAGGGCCGGTGGCGCGTGCATGCGGGCCAGGCGCTATCCCTGCCGGCGACGAAGCAGGCCAGCAGCCGTTCCAGCAAGCCATCCTTTTCATGGTTGTTGAAATCGATGACCGGCGCCAGCTTGGGCAGCAAACTGCCCCAGCCGAGCAGAATGCCGAGGCAGACCATGCGGTTGACTTGTTCATACGCGTCGCCGGGCAGGGCGAAGTGGGGAAATCCCTGTTCGGCTTCGCTGGCCTGAGCGTCAAATATCATGTCATACCGGGCAAAGGCCAGCCAGTAGCCGAGTATCGTGGGATATGATGCGCGCAACTCGTCGAGCGGGTGGCCGGCGCTGTAGGCGAGGGCGAGCTGGTCGATCCCATCCCAGGCCCGCTGGCGCGTAGCCGTCATGAAGTTTTCTGGTGGAATATTTCGCAGCACTTCTTCCGGCTGTTGCAAGCCGGCTTCCACCATGTCGCAGCCCTCGTCCTGGCTTTCCTTGCTTTCAAGATAGATGGCATATGACAGCCGCGGTTCCCTGCGCCTGGCCAGAAAATCCTGTTCGTCCAGCGTTTGCATTCTTGTTCCTTGTGTTTGCAAGATTACACCGTAGAAAGAGTGATCGAACAAGCGTGATTCAATTGAATCGTGTGCCAGAAAGAAATATACAAAATAGCTACTATGAGCGACAAGATGGCGCGCCCTGGGTATTTGTCGGCTGCCATCGTCTTCCACATGAATCGGAGCAAGCATGAGTATGATGAAATGCGCGATGCAATGCGCGGCCGCCGCGGCCCTGTGTGCCACCCTGTCGCCCGCCATGGCGGCATCCGCGCCGGCCGCACCCCCGTTTCTTGACGTGCTCGTCTATCAGTACGCCAATTGCGTCAAACCTTCCTACCATCAGGCTGGCCTGCTAGTGCAGGACGGGACGGGGCGCTACCAGATCGACGTCAAGGGCGAGACGTACACGGTCGAGCTGCAGCAACGCATGGGATTTTCGCTGCAGGCGGGCATTGACGGTCCCGTGGCGGCCGTCGTCAAGCTGGACCGGCCTCCAGAGGGGCAGTTCGAGGAGCAGGCGCGCTGGCGCGAACGCTGGCTGCGCGATGTGGCCGAGCGCAGCGGCGTGGCGCTGGACGAGCGGACGCTTGCGGGCGGCGCGCGCATTCTGACCGTCAACAAGGGCGAGATCAAGGGGCATTATGTAGGGCAGTCCCTGCTGATCGATCCGGCACGGTTGTTGTTCATCGATATGGCGTGGCCGAACACGCTGGGAATCTATCGTGGCCCTGACGGCCTGCGGCATGTGCGGCAGGTGCAGGATGACGTATGGCAGCGCCTGCTGTCTTGTCCACCGGCTGTGTGACGCTGGCGGCCACCCGATACCCCTACTGCGCGCACGCGCATAGACAAATAATAATGATTCTCATTTATAATGCGGCTCAATGGGGTGGCGATGGGCCGGCGCCATGGCGCCATGCATGGTGAGGGAGGGCATGATGGGCAGTATGTACGGCAATGAGGATTTGATCGCGCATGAGCATCGCGTGCTGATGGGCGAGTATGGGCGGGCGCAGGCCCGCTGCAGTGCGCAGCTGGCCGCGCAGGCAGCGCGCATCGCGCAGCTGGAATCGGAATTGATGCGCGCGCGGGCGCAGGTCGTGATCCGCGATACGAAGCTGGCGCTGGCGCGCGACGAATTGGCCGAACTGGCGGCTGCGGCACCGGGCCTGCCCACGCGGGCACGGCTGGCGCGCAAGGTCGAGTGGCTCGGTGAGCGCGTGCAGGACCTGATGCGTGAATTGCTGCGCCTGCAGTGGGTGCCGTCGCCCGCCTTGCAGGCCGACGTGCGCGAAAAGGCCGTGCTATATGTGGGCCACTATTCAAGTCTGGAGCCGGGCCAGGATGCGGGTGGCGCCAACGCGGCGCAACTAGCCATCGAGCAGGCCGGCGGGCGCTTCCTGCATCACGCGGGCGGCGATGATGGCGCTGACGATGCGGCGGCGCTGGAAGCGGGCCTGGTGGCGGCCGACCTGGTGATTTGCCAGACGGGCTGCGTCAGCCACGACGCCTACTGGCGCGTGCATGACCACTGCAAGCGCACGGGCAAGCAGTGCGTGCTGGTCGACCAGCCGCAAGCCATGCATTTCGTGCGCAAGGAAGCGTTGGCCGCTTCTTAACGCCCGCTTAATCCGCATGGGCCACAATGGCCGTCCCTCGACGTTCCTGAAAGCGCCCATGCTGTCCCTGCAAATCGGTCCCCTGGCCCTGCCCACGGGCCTCGTCCTGCTGTTCGTTTTCCTGTGCGTCGCCTACGGCGTGGCGGGCTGGCTGCGGCGCTATCGCCAGCTGCCGGATGCCGGCCCTCTCGTTTCCGACATGCTGATTGCAGGCCTGCTGGCGGCGCGGCTGGCATTCGTCTTGCGCTGGCACGAGCAGTATTTCAGCTCCCCCTCGGCGGCGCCCTGGTCCATCATCAATATCCGCGATGGCGGTTTCATGGCGCCGGCCGGCATCGCGGCTGCCCTGGCCATCGCCGCGTGGCGCTGCCGGCGTCCCGCCATGGCGGCCATGCGCCGTCCCCTGGCCATCAGCGTCGCGTCCGGCGCGCTGGCCTGGGGCGTGCTGAGTGCAGGGATCTCGCTGGCCTACGACAAGCCGGTAGCCTTGCCGGCCGTGGCGCTGCGGGCTATCGGTGGCGCGCCGGTGACCCTGGCGGCGCTGGCCGGCGGCAAGCCCATGGTGGTCAACCTGTGGGCCAGCTGGTGTCCGCCATGCCGGCGCGAGATGCCCGTGCTGGCTGCCGCGCAGCAGGCGCGCGCCGACATCGTCTTCGTGTATGCGAACCAGCGCGAGGATGCGGCGGCGGCCAGCGCTTTCCTGGACAGAAGCGGTGTAACCCTGCGCAATGTGGTGCTCGACAGCGAGGCGGCGCTGGGCAAGGCGGCCGGCTCCTCGGCCCTGCCCACCACCCTGTTTTATGATGCGCAGGGGCGACTGGTCGATACGCACCTGGGCGAATTATCCGATGCCTCGCTGGCCAGCAAGCTGCAGAAGATCGCCCCCGCGCCCTGACGAGGACACGCCTTCTTGACGGAGCCGCCATCGTTCGCGCGATGCGCGGTTTTTTTGCGCCTGGCCGTGGCCGTAGCGGTTTCTGATAGTATACCCCCCTATAGTATTTATTGAGGTGAAATCATGGGACACACGGCGCACAACAAGACCAAGTTGCTTAATCGCGTCAAGCGCATCCGCGGCCAGGTCGAGGGCCTGGAGCGGAGCCTGGAAGAGGGGCGCGACTGCGGCGAAGTGCTGCAGCTGATCGCCGCCGTGCGCGGCGCCGTGAACGGCCTGATGGCCGAAGTGATCGAAGAGCACTTGCGCGAGCATGTGGCCAGTCCCGATATCTCCGGCGACGAACGGGCCAGGGGCGCCGACGACATCGCGGGCATCCTGCGCACCTACCTCAAATAAGGAGAATGCCATGAAAGCGCAATCCCTCGGCGAAGACCTCTCCGCCTGGCAGCACGAACACGTTTTTGACAGCAGCAATGGCAGGGCCGAACGCCGTGCGCGCATCGTCATGTGGATCACCCTGGCCACCATGGCGCTGGAAATCGTCGCCGGCTGGTGGTACAACTCCATGGCCCTGCTGGCCGATGGCTGGCATATGAGTTCGCACGCGCTGGCCATCGGCCTGGCCGCGTTTGCGTATGCGGCCGCGCGCCGCTATGCGCGCGACCCGCGCTTTGCCTTCGGCACGTGGAAGATCGAAGTACTGGCCGGCTACACCAGCGCCATCCTGCTGCTGGGCGTGGCCGTGCTGATGGTGGCCGCTTCCGTCGAACGCCTGTTCTCGCCGCAGCCCATCCACTATCCGCAGGCGATGGCCGTGGCGGCCTTCGGCCTGGTGGTCAACCTCGTGTGCGCGCTGATCCTCGGCGGGCACGATGACCATGACCATCACCATGGTCACGGCCACGACGAGCATGACCATCACGGTCACCACCATGGCGAAGACCTGAACATGAAGGCCGCCTACATCCACGTGCTGGCCGATGCCGCTACGTCCGTGCTGGCCATCCTTGCGCTGGGCGGCGCGTGGGCTTACGGCTGGCGCTGGCTCGATCCCGTGATGGGCATCGCGGGCGCCGTGCTGGTGGCGCTGTGGGCGAAAAAACTGATGCAGGAGACGGGCAAGGTCTTGTTGGACCGCGAAATGGACCATCCGGTGGTGGCTGAAATCCGCGAGGCGGTGGAAGTGGAAAGCGCCGGCGACACGCCGCGCATCGTCGACCTGCACGTGTGGCGGGTCGGCAAGCAGCTGTATTCGTGCGCCTTGTCCGTCGTCAGCCGCGATCCCGCGCTGACAGGCGCCGAGCTGCGCGCGCGCATCGGCATCCACGAGGAAATTGTCCACAGCACCATCGAGATTATTCGCCGTCCTTGACAATGATGGCGAAAAAAGCGCGCTGATGCGGGGCGTAGGCACTATACTGTCGGCTTTTACAGCACGCGCTGTTCACCAGACAGAGAATAAAATGAGCACATTACCACCATGCCCGCAATGCAAGTCCGAATTCACGTACGAAGATGGCAGCCAGTTGATCTGCCCTGAATGCGCGCATGAATGGTCGGCCACGGCTGGTGAAGCGGCGGAAGAGGGCGCTCGCGTGTACCGCGATGCGGCCGGCAATATCCTGCAGGACGGCGACACGGTCAGCGTCATCAAGGACTTGAAACTGAAGGGCGGCGGCGGTGTCGTCAAGATGGGCACCAAGGTCAAGAACATCCGCCTGGTCGACAGCGACCACGATATCGACTGCAAGATCGACGGTTTCGGTTCCATGAGCCTGAAAACCGAGTTCGTGAAAAAAGTCTAAGCTCCTCCTTGCCATCCGCGGCGCGCCTCGCATTCCTGCCGGCGCGCCGTTTTTTTATTTCAGACGCCATGCAAATCGACCATCTCCGCCAGCGCCTGCGCGCCCTGGGCGCCAAGCCCCTGCACGAACAGCGCGTGCTGCGCGACTGGATACAGGGCCAGCCGCACGACCAGGGCCGGCGCCGCGCCGAGGATTTTTTGCCGCTGCCCGTGCGCGAGGCCTTGCCTGCGCTCGATCTCGAGCTGCAGGGCATGCTGAAATTGCTCAGCACCCATCCGGGCGCCGACGGTTCGGCACGCCTGCTGGTGGGACTGCACGATGGCCAGACGGTGGAAAGCGTGCTGTTGCCGCGCGATGGCTTGTGCGTGTCCAGCCAGGTCGGTTGCGCCGTCGGCTGCCAGTTCTGCATGACGGGCCGCGATGGCTTGATACGGCAAGTGAGCAGCGGAGAAATTGTCGCGCAGGTGGTGCTGGCGCGCACCCTGCGCCCCGTGAAAAAAGTCGTCTTCATGGGCATGGGCGAGCCGGCGCATAACCTCAACAATGTGATGGAAGCGATCGAGCTGCTGGGCACCGAGGGCAATATCGGCCACAAGAACCTCGTGTTTTCCACCGTGGGCGACCCGCGCGCCTTCGAGCGCCTGCCGCAAGGTCGCGTCAAGCCGGCGCTGGCCCTGTCGCTGCACACCACCAAGCCGGAGCTGCGCGAACAGTTGCTGCCGCGCGCGCCCAGGCTGTCGCCGCGCGAACTGGTGGACTTCTGCGAGTCGTATGCGCGCCTGACCGGCTACCCGGTGCAGTACCAGTGGACACTGATGGAAGGGGTCAACGATGGCCAGGACGAGATGGATGGCATCGTCGCGCTCCTGCAGGGGAAATATGCGGTGCTGAACATGATCCCGTATAACACCATCGACGACTTGCCGTTCAGGCGCCCCAGCTGGGAAAAGGCGCGCGCCATTGCCGCCGGCCTGCACGCGCGCGGCGTGCTGACCAAATTGCGCGATTCGGCCGGGCAGGACGTGGAGGGCGGCTGCGGGCAGTTAAGGGCGCGTGAAGCGAAGGGCAAGGTCATTCCCATCCGCACGGCGTAGGTCGGATTAGCGGGAACCGCGTAATCCGACACGGCCAGGCCAACAATGATGTCGGCTCACACCCCACCCAGCAAATCGTTTTCATTCAAGATCGCAAACGCGATCTCGGGATGTGCGGCCAGGCAGCGGCGCACGGCGGCCGGAATGGCGGCGCGCGTCTTGCGGCACAGGCCGGGCCGCTCCAGCAGGCGGATCTGGAAGCCGCGCACGGTGCGCACTTCGCCGCTGCCCGGTGCAATCTGCAAGTCCACGCCCAGGTTGCTTTTCAGCAGCAGTTGCAGCTTCTGCAACTGTGCATGGGTGGCGATGCCCTCGATGTGCGCCAGCAGGCGCTTTTCTTCCGTCAGGTTCAGGCGCAGGATGGCAAGGTCCGCCTGCGCATCGTCGAGCAGGCGCTCGCGTTCGCAATCGCACAACTGCGGCGGGCACTCCTTGCGGACTTCAAAGTCGACGATACGCATGCTGCTGTTCCAGTGACGTTCCAATGGCGATTCCGGATAAAGCAAGTATCGTCCGCCGCCTGGCGCATGTCAATCAGCGCGGGCTGACGATCAGGCGCCAGAGGAGCGGCCCCTGCCCGCTGCCGCGCTGGTGGTGGTGTTGCGGCGGCATGGCGTGGCCTTCCGTCGAGACGAGGTGGGCGCGTCCCATTCCGGCACACAATCGTGCGCGGCCTTGACCGCGTGTCTTGGCGCGTGTGCCGCCCTGTGTTGTAATGTTGATCATCCCGACTGATTACGCAAGGCCATGAGAACCCGCATCAAGATCTGCTGCATCGCTTCCATCGACGAAGCGCAACTGGCCATTGCCGCCGGCGCCGACGCGCTGGGCCTGGTGGCGGCCATGCCATCCGGCCCCGGCCCGATTCCCGACGCGCGCATCGCGCAGATCGCCGCCTGGACGCCGCCGCCCGTGGCCACGTTTCTGCTGACGTCCGAGACGACGGCGCAAGCCATCGCCGAACACGTGCGCGCCACGCAGCCGTCCACCGTGCAGATCGTCAGCCATATCGACCCCGGCGAAGTGGCGCAGCTGGCGAGCTTGCTTCCGCACGTGCGGCGCGTGCAGGTGATCCACGTGGAAGGGCCGCAGGCGCTGGAGCTGATCCCCGCCTATGCGCCCCATGTGCATGCTTTTTTGCTCGATTCGGGCCGCCCCGGCGCTGCCGTGCCTGAACTGGGCGGCACGGGCCGCACGCATGACTGGAGCATCAGCGCGCGCTTCGTGCGCGCCAGTCCCCGTCCCGTTTTCCTGGCAGGCGGGCTGGACGACACCAACGTAGCCGACGCGCTGCGCCAGGTGCGCCCCTACGGCATCGACCTGTGCTCGCGCGTGCGCACGGATGGCAAGCTCGATGTCATGAAACTGGCCTTGCTGATGGCGGCCGTGCGCGACGTGGATGCGGCGCTGTATGCGGAGGGTTAATCCGCCGCTGCCAGCGCATTCATCTCGCGCACGAACGCCTCCGTAAACGCGGCCACCATGCCGCTGGCGGCGCGCGGCGAGATCAGGCCGACGACGGAATGCGATTCCTCGTCCGGCAGCGCAATAAAACGCACGCCGGGCGGCGCCACCAGGCGCATGCTGTCCGGGACGATGGCGATGCCCATATTGGCTTCGATCAGGTTCAGCTGCGATGTCTTGCGCGACAGGGCGCGCGCCGCCTTGGGGAAAAAGCCCTGCGCCAGGCACAGGCCCGCCACCAGGTAGCTCAGGCCTCCGCGGTCCTTGTGCGGAATCGAGACGAAGGCTTCGTCGCGCAATGCGGCGATGGTCGTGCGTTCCAGCGCGGCCAATGGCGACGTCGCTGACACGGCCACCACCAGCTTTTCTGTAAACAGCTCGCGCACGACGATGTTGGCCTGCTTGCGCAGGGTGGGCAGGCGCACCAGGCCCAGGTCGGCGCGGCCTTCCTCGATGTCGGCGGCCTGGTTTTCCGATGACCCTTTTGATACATCGAGCGAAACGCCGGGAAACTGCGCCAGCAGGCGGTTCAGCACCGCGCCGATGGCGGGCGTGAGGGTGACGGAGCTCGAATGCAGCAGGCGGACGATGCCTTGCGCCCCTTGTCCCACGTGGCGCGTCTGGCGCACGGTTTCGTCGATGTCTTCGAGGATGCGCTTGGCCCGCTCATAAAAGACCTGTCCCGCGGGCGTCAGTTCGATATGGCGCGCGTCGCGCGTGAGCAGCAGGGCCTGTACTTCACCTTCCAGCTCCTTGATTTGCCGGCTCAGGGCCGACTGCGCGATGTACAGCTTTTCCGCCGCGCGCGAGTAGCTGCCCGCATCGACGACTTCGACAAAATAGCGGAACTGTCTGATGGAAATCAATCGTATGCCTTTTCGAGATCGGAGACTGCCTGATTTGATATTAGCCTGGCCCCGGGGTTCGCGTTACAGTGGGCTGGTCTGCTGTCACTGCAAAGGAATGGCCATGCTGGAATTGATCGGGGTACTGGGATTGCTCGTCAGTATTATCGTAAAACTGATTTTCGTCCAGATCGGCGGAGCTGGCAAAGGGAAGGAAGACTAATATGCCAGGGTCGCCACATGCGGCGCCGGCAACGCAAAGGCGTGCAAGCGGCAAGCCGGTGCTACCCCGTTCCACTCCGTCAGTGGCAAGCCCGCACGCTTGAGCGCCGCCTCGCGCGCCGTCCACGCCTGCGCCAGGGTCAACGGGCGCTGGTCGGCGGAGCAGGCGCTCAGTTCACCAGCCACCTGCGGCCCCAGATAGTCGCGCGCCAGCTCAAACCAGTCGGGAATCTCCTGCACCCGCATCACGTCGATGCCGACAGGGCCATGCAGGCCGATGGCGGCCAGCGAGATTCCCTCGTCATGGCTGAACGACAGGCTGGCCGTGCTTCCGGCCAGCAGCAAGCGGGGAGGGGTGCCCGGCGTCGATGCCACCGAAATCGCCCCGATACTGACATCCAGCCAGCGGGCCGCCGCCTCGCGCACGGCGGCGCGGATGCGCCACCGGGCTTCGGCGCGCGGCAGCACGGCGGCGATGCCGATCACCAGCACACCGTCTCTTGAGAAGAGCACCTTATCATCCATCAGCTGCGCAGCGGCGCCGCCGGGCAGCCGGCCCAGTTGCTGCCGGCGGGGATGTGCTCGCCCTTCATCACCAGGGTCAACGGTCCCAGGCGCGCGTTGTCGCCTACCTTGGCGCTGTACAGCACGGAGCTGCGCGGGCCCATGTAGACGCGCTGGCCGATTTCCACATGGTCGATCTTCATCACGCGGTCTTCGAACAAATGCGTTTGCGGGCAGGTCAGCGCGTTCAATTCGCTGTAATCGCCGATGTGCACGCAGTCGAATTCCGTGATGTCGGTCGTATCCATGTAGACGCCGCGGCCGATCTTGCAGCCGAACAGGCGGAAGGCCAGCGGCAGCCACGGCGTGCCGCGCAGGTAGCGCATGAAGTTGGGTACGGCGATGCCTTCGTACAGGTTGGTCACGCCTTCCGAAATCCACACGAACGGCGTCCACATGGGCGCTGCGTGCTTGCGGTAGCGTCCCAGCAGCAGCCACTTGAACAGCACGACCACCAGGAAATTGCCGATGCCGTAGGCCAGGCCGGCAATCGCCAGGTCGCCCACCACTTCGCCCCAGCGTCCCGCCCCCGCGATCGGCATCACGTCCAGCACCAGGGTGTAGCCGACGGCGATCACCACCGCGTGCGGCGCGACGATGCGGAACGCTTCGATCAGGCTGCGGCCCAGGCGGCGCAGCAAGGATGGCTTGAAGGTCAGGTGCTCGGCAAAGCCGCTGACTTGCTCGCGCGCGGGCAAATGCATGGGCGGGGAGCCCAGCCAGGTGTCGCCACTGTGCATCTGCTCATTGCGCGGCGCATGCGTGTGCACGCCGATCAGCACGTGTTCGGGCAGCGTGGTGCCATCCGGGATGTAGCTGCCATTGCCGACGAAGCTGCGGTGCGAGATGACGGTGGGGCGCATGGTCATCCAGCCGCCGTCGATCTGTTCGTCGCCCAGCATGACGGCGTCGGCGATGAAGGTGTCGTCGCCCAGGGTCAGCATGTCGGGCACCACGCCCAGCGCCGTGGAAATCTCGGCGCCCTTGCCCACCTTGGCGCCCAGCAGGCGGTACCAGTATGGCGCGTACACGGTGGCGTAGATGCCGTGCAGCACGTTCAGGCTCGATTCCTGGATATGGCTGACCAGCCACTTGGCGCAATAGATATTGCTGTGCACGGGCGAGCTGCCCGGCTTCAAGCGGGGCAGCGCACCCCAGCGGATGGCGGCCGACAGCAGGGCCGTGAGCACGATCAGCACGGCGCTGGCGGGGAAGGCCAGCAGGAAGTAGCGGGCCAGCTGGGTCGTCACGTCGCGTCCCTGCAGCCACGGCATCATTTCGCGCTCGTCGAACCAGTCGATCAGCACGAAGCTGGGGAAGACGGGCATGAAGAACAGCACGGCGATCAAGACCATGCCGAAGCAGAAGAACACGGTTTCGCCCGTCAGGCGCAGGCGCGAGACGGCGGGGCGCGGCGGCTGGCTGGCAACGTCAAACGCGCCTATGTCGCGCGCGGGGGAACCCGTGTACACGCGTCCGGCGGGTACCGCCGCGCCATCGGCCAGCGCTGACTGGCCCTCCAGGTGGCCGAACGCGCCCACGCTGGTATTGCCTTCCATGATAGCGTAAGAGCTGATGCAGGCATCGTCGTCGATGCGGATCTGGCCCAGCAACAGGCGGCCCCGCTCGACCCTGGCGTTTTCAAAGTTGACGGCATTGCCCACGCTGACGTTGTCGCCGATGGACAGCAGGTCGGGCGCGCGCAGGGTCATCGAACCGATGACGACTTCCTTGCCCACTTTCGCGCCGAGCGCGCGCAGCCACCAGCTATTCAGGGACGAGCCGCTGAGCAGGTAGGCGGGCGCCGATTCGACCAGGCGGTCGGCCAGCCACCAGCGGTAATACGTGACGCCCCACAGCGGATAGCTGCCCGGTTTCAAACGTCCGGCGATCAGCCACTTGCCGGCAATCGCAATGGCAAATTCGGCCAGGGTCGCCAGCAGGAACACGCCGATCGAGGCGGCGATGGCGCGCGGCACGGTATCTCCCGTGTCGCCCGTGAAGAAGTGGTAGGTGAAGAAGGGCGCCATCCACTGCGCCATGCGCAGGGTGACGAGGCCAGGCACGGCTGCCGCCTGCGCGGCGCCGCAGATCCAGCGCTTCAGGGTGGACGGCGGCGTCCACTCCGCCTCCGGCGTGGCCAGCGCGGGCGCCTCGCTCAAGACGGCGGCGATCTTGTCGATCTGCCGGTTCTGGTAAATGTCGCGCACCGTCATGTGGGCGTAGGCCGGATCCGCGCGCAGGGCGGAGGCCAGGCGCGCGGCCAGGAAGGAGTGGCCACCGAGGTCGCTGAAAAAGTCCAGCTGGCGCAAAATCGCCTGGCCCGGGAACAGCTTGGCCAGGGCCGCGAACAGGGCCGCTTCGGCCGGCGTTTCCGGCACGTCCGATTCGCCTGCCTCGCCTGCCGGCGGCGCGGACAATGGCATGGCCTTCAAGTCCTTCCTGTCGATTTTTCCCGAGGTCAGGCGCGGCATCAGCGGCAGCAATTCAAAACGGCCCGGCACCATGTAGGGTGGCAAATGCAGGTTCAGGGCCGCGCGCAGGGTCTTTGCCGCCAGGGCGTCCTCGGACGCCTCCTCGCTGCCGACGATGTAGGCCACCAGTTGGTCGATGCCGTCATCCTTGCGCAGCAACACGGCCACCGTGCCCACGCCCGGCTGCTGCGCCAGCACGGCTTCGATCTCGCCCAGCTCCACGCGGAAGCCGCGAATTTTCACCTGGTCGTCGGCGCGGCCCAGGCACAGCACCTGGCCGTCGGCATCGATGCGCGCCAGGTCGCCCGTGCGGTACAGGCGCGCATCATCGTCGCTGGCCGCCCATGGATTGGGCAGGAATTTTTCCACCGTCAGGTCGGGCCGGCCCAGGTAGCCCTCGGCCAGGCCGGGGCCGATGATGCACAATTCTCCCGTCTCGCCCCTTGGCAGCAGGGCCAGGGGACGGTTTTCTCCCGCTTCGGCCACCTGCAGCACCAGCAAGCCGTAGTTGGGCAGCGGCGTGCCGATGGTCACCGGTTCGCCGGGCCGCAACCGCGCCAGGCTGCACGAGACGGTCGCCTCCGTGGGGCCATAGGTGTTGAACATGGCGCGGCCAGGGCGCGACCAGCGCTCGACCAGGGACTCGGGGCACATCTCGCCGCCCAGGTTGATCAGGCGCAGGCTCGGCACTTCCTCGGCGAACAGGGCCAGCAGGGTCGGCACGGCGTGCAGCACGGTGACCTTGTTTTCGGCCAGCGCGCGCGGCAAGGCTTCAGGGTCGCCCGAGATATCCTTGGGGCCCAGCCACAGGGTGGCGCCCACCAGGTAGGCGATCCAGATTTCCTCGAACGACATGTCGAAGGCGACGGAAAAGCCCTGGTAGACGGTGTCGTCTTGCGTCACTTCCAGCACGGCGTTTTCGCTGCGCAGGAAGTGGCAGATGCTGCGTTGATTGATCAGGATGCCCTTCGGTTTGCCCGTGGAGCCGGAGGTGTAGATCACATAGGCCGGGTGTTCGGGCAGCACGGCGCCGCGCGCGGGCAGCACTTCGCTCGGCGCGGCGGGCGCCAGCAGGCTTTCCGCCGTCCACACGGGACGCTGGACGCCGGCATCAAACAGGCGAGGCGCGAACTGCTGGCAGCTGACGACGCCGGCACCGCTGGCATCATCGAGGCACACTTGCAGGCGCTCGACGGGCGTGTCTTCATCGACGGGCAGCCAGGCGGCGCCCGCCTTGGCGATGGCCGCCTGCATCAGCAGCAGATGGGCGCCGCGTGGCAGCCACAGGCCCACGATGTCGCCCGGCTTGACGCCGGCCGCCACCAGGCGCGACGCCGCCAGGCCCGCCTGCGCATCGAGTTCCGCATACGTGATGCGGCGCGCGCCATCGATCAGGGCGATTTGCTGCGGGCAGCGGCGTGCCGTCGCTTCCAGCAGGTCGGCCAGCACTTCCTCGCGCAGCAGATCCGGTCGCGGCGGGCCGTACAGGATGTCGGCGTGGGTGGAGGGAGTGCCTGGGCTGACTGCGGTGAAATCGTTCATGGATGACGCTTATCTGTAATGCGGAGTGAAGAATCTGATGGGCTGCGCATGGCGCGCGGCACAGTTGATACATTACAGCACGCAAGACATTTCAGCGTTGCAGAACGGGGAATTTTGTAGAGCTTTCAGCAATTATGTGGCGGCAGGATCAACCGCCATGATTACGGAATGTAAATCGCGGAAACATGGCGCCGATTTGCGCCAAGGTATGCGCCGCCGGATAGCCGTGCAGGGGGCGGCCGGACAGCGCCGCGTCCGCGCAGCCTTCGGCGCGGAATTGCTGCAGCACGTAGTTGTCGACGCCTTTCGCGGCCAGGGTGGTGGCCAGGGACAGCAACTGCTCGTCCGGCAGCAGATCCGGGTGGGTGGTGGTGCGGCATTCGTAGGCGACGCCGCTGGCGAGGATGGCGTCCAGGCAGGCGCGCGCCGGGTCGCCGCTGCCGGCCACGCGGGTCACATGACGATAGTCGGCAAACGGCGCCTTGATGTCGAAGCCGACCCAGTCGACCAGGGGCAGCACTTCCTGCAGGCGCTGCGGATAGATGCAGGCCGTGTGCAGGCCGATGCCGAACCCCAGTTCCCTGACGTCCTGCATGGCCCGCCCCAGCGCCGGGTCCATGCACGCTTCGCCGCCGCTGAAGACGACGGCGTCGACCAGGCCTATGCGGCGGCGCAGCCAGGTCAACACGTCGTGCCAGGGCATGGCGCCTTCCGGCGTGCGCGCCTGCAGGTGAGGATTGTGGCAATAGCCGCAACGCCAGGGGCAGCCCTGCACGAACACCACGGCCGCCAGCTTGCCAGGGTAGTCGGTGGCGGAAAAGGGCGTCAGGCCGCCCACTTTCAAATCAGCCGCCATGGCAGGCGGGCTGGCCAACCCGGGCGCTCGCTTCCGTAAAGTACTGGCGCTCGTGGAATTCGCCCTGCTTGCCGATGTTGAACGAGGCGACGGGGCGGTGATAGCCCATCACGCGGGTCCAGATTTCGCAGCGCTGGCGTTCGGTGTCGAGCAGGGTGATGGCGGGAGTGAAGTCGGGACGTGCGTTCATGGCGTTTCCTTGAGTGGGTGAGCGAGATCGGACTGCTTGCGCGCGATCAGTTCCGCGTCGCAGGTGGGACAGAATTCATGTTTGCCGGCCAGGTAGCCGTGGCGCGGGCAGATGGAAAACGTGGGCGTGACCGTGATGTAGGGCAGCGAGAAGCGGCTCAGGGCGCGTTTCACCAGCTCGCGGCAGGCATTCGCGTCCGACAGCGCTTCCGTCATGTACAGGTGCAGCACCGTGCCGCCCGTGTACTTGCGCTGCAGCGCGTCCTGCAATTCCAGCGCCTCGAACGGGTCGTCCGTATGGCCGACGGGCAGCTGCGACGAATTCGTGTAGTACGGGTTGTCGACCGTGCCCGCCTGCAGGATGGCGGGGAAGCGCTTGCGGTCTTCGCGGGCGAAGCGGTAGGTCGTGCCTTCGGCCGGCGTCGCTTCCAGGTTGTACATATGGCCCGTCTCTTCCTGGAATTGCACCATGCGGGCGCGCACGTGGTCGAGCAGGCGCACGGCCAGCGCATGGCCCTCGGGACTCGTGATGTCATGGGCGTCGCCGCTGAAATTGCGGATCATTTCGTTGATGCCGTTCACGCCCAGGGTGGAGAAGTGGTTGCGCAGTGTGCCAAGGTAGCGCTTCGTGTACGGGAACAGGCCTTGCTGCATCAGTTCCTCGATGGTGCGGCGCTTGATTTCCAGGCTGGTCTTGCCCAGTTCCAGCAGGCGGTCCAGGTCCGCCATCAGGGCTGGCTCGTCGCCGCGCCATCGGTGGCCCAGGCGCGCGCAGTTGATCGTCACCACGCCCAGGGAACCCGTCTGCTCGGCGGAACCGAACAGGCCGTTGCCCCGTTTCAGCAGTTCGCGCAAGTCCAGCTGCAAGCGGCAGCACATGGAGCGGATCATGTTCGGCTTGAGTTCCGAATTGATGAAGTTCTGGAAGTAGGGCAGGCCGTAGCGGGCCGTCATCTCGAACAGGCGTTCGGCGTTTTCGCTATGCCAGTCGAAATCCTCGGTGATGTTATAGGTGGGGATGGGGAAGGTGAAGACTCTGCCCTTGGCATCGCCCGCCATCATGATCTCGATGTAGGCGCGGTTGATCATGTCCATCTCCACCTGCAGCTCGCCATAGCTGAAATCCATCTCCTGGCCGGCGATGACGGGAATCTGCTCGCGCAGGTCGTCCGGGCAGGCCCAGTCGAAGGTGAGGTTGGTGAACGGCGTCTGCGTGCCCCAGCGCGATGGCACGTTGAGGTTGAAGATCAGCTCCTGCATGTACTGGCGCACGTCTTCGTAGCGCAGGCTGTCCTTGCGGATGTAGGGTGCCATGTAGGTGTCGAAGGAGCTGAACGCCTGCGCGCCGGCCCACTCGTTTTGCAGGGTGCCGAGAAAATTGACGATCTGGCCGATGGCGCTCGACATGTGCTTGGGCGGACCTGATTCGATCTTGCCCGGCACGCCATTCAAGCCTTCGTGCAGCAGGGTGCGCAGCGACCAGCCGGCGCAATAGCCGGCCAGCATGTCGAGGTCGTGGATGTGCAGCGCCGCTTCGCGGTGCGCCGCGCCCACTTCCGGCGGATAGACCTGGTCCAGCCAGTAGTTGGCGATGACCTTGCCCGACACGTTGAGTATCAGGCCGCCCAGCGAGTAGCCCTGGTTGGCGTTGGCGTTGACACGCCAGTCGCGCCGCTCCAGGTATTCATTGATGGACGCGGCGACATCGACTTGGCCGCGTGTGGGGGAAACTGCATTTGTCGTCATGAAACCTCCAATAAACACAACATGCGGTGTTTTTATGGAGATTAATCACTAAATATAGTGGCGTCAAAGGGCGCGTGCTGTTGCGTGACGAATCCTTGATGCAGGTGAAAAAAGCGCCCCCGTTTACTTTTTCGCGCGGCCCTGGCGCAGGATGAAGCAGCTCAGGCCAAAGTACGCGGCGGCGCAGACGGCGATGCTGATGACGGAGGCGGGCAGCACGTGCGCCCAGATTTCCAGCGGCGAGAAGGTGCTCCAGCTGGCGACGCGGATATCGAAGGTGACGTAGTTCGCCAGCAGCCAGTAGACGGCCAGCAGGCCCGTGCTGATGGCGGTCTGGCGCGGCACCGGCATGGCGCGGCGCGCGAAGACGGCTTGCAGGAACAGCAGCAGCACGCCCGGATACGCGCCCAGTATCTCGGGCGACAGGATGGAGAGCTTTTCTTCGACATAGCCGTCGGCGGGCGCGGCCCACTGCACTTGCAGCACGGTGAGGAACAGGGTGAGCAGGAAGATCAGCAGCGGTTTGCGGGGCATGGCGGGCAGTCGAAGAGGGAGAAAAGTGGGGCATTTTACAGCCAGGTCAAGCAAGTTGAACGCGCGCCAGCCATGCATGCATTCCTTCACCTGCGTCAAGGACTGGGCAGCATGGGCGGGGCTATAGTCTGCACCCTGAGCCGATACAGGACTGTGAATATCATGATGCTTGAATCAACCACCGCCACCCGCGTGGCCGGACCGCTGGAACTGGTCTGCCCCGCCGGCAGCCTGCCCGCCTTGAAAGCAGCCGTCGACAATGGCGCCGACACCGTTTACCTGGGCTTTCGCGACGCCACCAATGCGCGCAATTTCGCCGGCCTCAATTTCGACGAGAAGGCCATCGCCGAGGGCGTGCGCTACGCCCACCAATATGGGCGCAAGGTGCTGCTGGCGCTGAATACCTATCCGCAGCCGCACAACTGGGCCGTGTGGCGCAGCGCCATCGACCGCGCCGCGCAGGCCGGCATCGACGCCATGATCGTGGCCGATCCGGGCCTGATGGCCTACGCAAGTGAGCATCACCCGCAGCTGCGCCTGCACCTGTCCGTGCAGGGCTCGGCCACCAACTACGAGGCCATCAATTTTTACCATGAGCACTTCGGCATCGCCCGCGCCGTGCTGCCGCGCGTGCTGTCGATGGCGCAGGTGGAGCAACTGATCGCCAAGACGGAAGTCGAGATCGAGGTCTTCGGCTTCGGCTCCCTGTGCGTGATGGTCGAAGGGCGCTGCGCGCTGTCGTCGTATGCGACGGGCGAGGCGCCGAATACCCATGGCGTGTGCTCGCCGGCGAAATCCGTGCGTTGGCTGGAAACGCCGAACGGCCTCGAATCGCGCCTGAACGGCGTGCTGATCGACCGCTATGCGCCCGGCGAAAACGCCAGCTATCCCACCCTGTGCAAGGGCCGTTTCGAAGTCAATGACGAAGAGTATTACGCCATCGAGGAGCCGGCCAGCCTGAATACCCTGGCGCTGCTGCCGCAACTGATCGCCATGGGCGTGCGGGCCGTGAAGATCGAAGGACGCCAGCGCAGCCCCGCCTACGTGGCGCAGGTGACGCGCGTGTGGCGCGAGGCGATCGACGCCTGCCGCGAAGGTAATGCGCGCTACGCCGTCAAGCCGGGCTGGATGGCGGCCATGGACAAGCTGGCCGAAGGCCAGCAGCACACATTAGGTGCTTACCACAGATCTTGGAAATAGAGGATGAACATGCTGAAGCTTTCACTGGGCCCCTTGCTGTACTACTGGCCGCGCGCCACCGTCTTCGAGTTTTACCAGCAGATCGCCGGCACCGCCGTCGATATCGTGTATCTGGGCGAAACCGTCTGCTCGCGCCGGCACGAGGTGCGTCTGGCCGACTGGCTCGATATCGCCGACATGCTGGCCGCCGCCGGCAAGGAAGTGGTGCTGTCGACGCAGGCGCTGATCGAGGCGGGCGCCGAACTGGCGACCCTGCGCCGCATCACGGGCAATGGCCGCTACGGCGTCGAGGCCAACGACATGGGCGCCGTGCACTGCATGGAAAAGGGTACGCCCTTCGTCGCCGGCCCCCATTTGAACCTGTTCAATGGCCCCAGCCTGCAATTGCTGGCGCGCCTGGGTGCGCGGCGCTGGGTGATGCCGCTGGAAATGGGGCAGACGGCGCTGGCCGAGATGCAGCGCCAGAAGCCGGAAGGGCTGGAGACGGAAGTCTTCGCCTACGGTCGCATGCCGCTGGCGTTTTCCGCGCGCTGCTTCACGGCGCGCAACCGCAACCTGCCGAAGGACGATTGCGGCTACAGCTGCCTGGAAGAGCCGGACGGCCTGCTGCTGCGCACGCGCGACGAAGTGCCATTCCTGGTACTGAATGGCACGCAGACGCAGTCGGCGCTGGTCTACAACCTGGTGCGAGAACTCGACGCCATGCGCGACATGGGTGTGGCGGTGGCGCGCATCAGCCCGCAAGCCATGCATACGGAACAAGTCATCGCCATCTTCGACCGCGCCCGCCGCGGGCAGGTCAGCGGCATCGGCGCCCAGGCCCAGCTGGCGGCCTGCCAGCCGGCAGGCGCCTGCGACGGCTACTGGCACGGCCAGCCCGGCATGGAACAGCACGCCGCACATTGAACGCATCGAAAGGAAGCACCATGCAAGATCAACTGGAAAGATTGCCGATCCCGGCCAAGCCTCCCATGAGCAAGCCCGGCGTGTCGTACCGCTTGCCGGAACCGCTGGCCGAATTGCTGTCCAAGCTGCCCCCGTATCCCGCCTCCTGGCTGTTCGTGCAAGGCTTGAACCGACTGCTGGCGCCGCAATTGCCCGACGACGTGCGGCGCAGCCTGGAAGGGCGCAGCCTGCGTTTGCGGCTGCTGGACGCGGGCATCGCCTTCGATTTCGAGTGGCAGGGCACGGTGTTCGTGGCCGAGCGCTATGTCGACGTGCCGGACCTGTGCATCGCGGCGAGCGTGCATGATTTGATGCTGCTGGCGCGGCGCCACGAAGATCCGGACACCCTGTTCTTCAGCCGCCGTTTGAGCCTGGAGGGCGACACGGAACTGGGCTTGCTGTTCAAGAATACGCTCGACGCCATCGAGTTGCCGCCGTTCGACCTGCAGGCGCTGGGACCGCGCCGCGTGCTGGCGCATCTGCGCGACCGGGGCGCGCGCGAAGGCTGAGCTGGAAAAGGGAGGGCAGGCGCTCAGTGGCGCTCAGTGGCGCTCAGTGGCGTTCAGTGGCGGCAGTGGCCGCAAGCGCCGCTGCACGATGCCAGCTGTTCTTCATCCGTCGCTTCGCCCATGAAGCCGGCGTCGTTGACGGCGGCCAGCAGGCGTTCCTGCGTGGCCAGACGTTCGTCGAACTGCACCGTGGCGCCATGCCGCGCCAGCGAGACGCACACGGTGCTCACGCCCGTTACGGCTTCGAGCGCGCCCGTCAGCCTGTCGGCGCAGCCTTCGTGATCCATCCCGATAATATTCAAGCGCGCTGTCTGCATGTGTTCCTCTTGTTTTTCAAATAAAAAAACAGCGTAGGCGAGGGGCGCGCATGCCGTCCAGAGCAGCACGCAAGATTTATTTCCTATTTGCGGTTTTGTTGATCTGGATTAACTCCAGCCTCTCTGCTGCAGTCTGAAACTGCTGTTGTTTTGTACACAGTTGCCGTATTCCAGTCGACAAGCGTGCTCTGCTGCGAGATACTGTCATTCTGATAAGAACGCTATGAATGCGCTGGAAAGGAGGGGCCATGCTGCGCCGCCCCCTGCTCAAGCTTGCCGCCCTGTGGCCGTTGGGCGCGGCCATCGGCGCGGTGCCGCCGCTGCCGCTCGTGTATCCGCGCCATCAGGCGCTCGACGATCCGCAGCAAGGCTATGTGACGGCCTTGCTGCAGCAGGCGCTGGCCCGTTCGGGCCAGGCCTATGTCTTGCGCCGCTCCGCACTGCGCATGGTGCAGACGCGCGCGATGCAGGAAATCGCCATGGCATCGGGCAGCGTCGATGTCGTCTGGGCGATGACGAGCCGCGCGCGCGAAACGCAATTGTTGCCAGTGCGCATCCCCATCGACCGCGGCCTCATCGGCTGGAGAGTGGCATTGATCCAGGCGCGCCGGCCGCAACTGCTGCGCGGCGTGCGCAGCATTGCCGCCCTGGCGCGACTGTCTGCCGGGCAGATGCGCGACTGGCCCGACTCCGCCATCCTACAGGCGAATGGCTTGCGCCTCGATACGTCGAGCACCTATGAAGGCCTGTTCCAGCAACTGGCGGCGGGGCGCATCGATTACTTTCCCCGTTCCGTGATCGAGGCGCAAAGCGAGCTGGCCAGCCACGCGCAATTGCCGCTGGCGCTGGACACTCACCTGGTCATCCGCTACCCGGCCGCGCTGTACTTTTTTGTCGGCAAGCACCGGCCGGAACTGG
Source organism: Janthinobacterium sp. PLB04 (assembly GCF_021165895.1). Lineage (NCBI taxonomy): Bacteria > Pseudomonadati > Pseudomonadota > Betaproteobacteria > Burkholderiales > Oxalobacteraceae > Janthinobacterium > Janthinobacterium sp. PLB04. The sequence goes on from NZ_CP088968.1 coordinate 2,604,989, forward strand.
CGCGCCACATTGAAACGGGACTGGAAACCATGCTTGCCGACGGCAGTTTCGCGCAACTGTTCCAGCGCCATTTTGGCCGCCTCGCGCAGGGCCTGAATCTGTCCCGGCGCCACGTGCTGGAGCTGGCCAATCCCGACTTGCCGGAAGAGACACCGCTGGCGCGCAAGGCACTTTGGTATCGTCCAAAACATTACTAATGGTTTTGTTGATCGATGTCAAACAAGTGCTTCAATCGTGCGCAGGATGTTTGATGAAAAGCAAAGCAAGTTCAACAGAACACCTGTTGACACTTGTAAAATTTTCACCGAACATAATTCCTCGTAACAACATTTCTCCGGCGCAAGCGTTTATCGCAAGTGCCGTGCAGGATCCGTGCGCCCGTTCAACAGCCAGCTGCCGTCAGCCGCCGAACGCTCTGTTCTCTTGTAACCATCCGTTATCTTTTCGAAGGTTTGTCCATGCTCGATTCGATCACGTCCATATTGCACCAGGTGCCGGAACTGGCCCTGTTCCTGGCGCTGGGGCTGGGCTACGCGGTAGGGCAGATACGCTTCGGCCCGATCCAGCTGGGCGGCGTGTGCGGCACCCTGATCGCCGCGCTGCTGATCGGTCAGTTGGGCATCACCCTGGACGCCAGCGTCAAGAATGTCTTTTTCATGCTGTTCATCTTTGCCCTCGGCTATGCGGGCGGTCCCCAGTTCTTTGCCAACCTCAACGCCAAGGGCTTGCGCCTTGGCCTGCTGTGCCTGATCGAAGTGGTGGTGGTGCTGGCGCTGGTGCTGCTGGCCACGCGTTTCCTGGGCCTGGACCAGGGTACGGCGGCCGGCATGATGGCGGGCGCGGCCACGGAATCGGCCGTCGTCGGCACGGCCACGGACGCCATCTCGAAACTGGCGCTGCCGGCCGCTCGCATCGCCGAGCTGCAGGCCAACGTGGTCACCGCGTATTCCATCACCTATATCTTCGGTCTGATCGCCATCGTCATCGTCACCAGCCAGATATTTCCGCTGTTGTTGCGCGTCAACCTGCGCGAGGAAGCCGATAAATTGTGGGAAAAGATGGGCGGCGCGCAGACCGATGGCGACGGCGTACAGGCGACGCCGGAAATGGTGGGCCGCGCCTACCGCATCAGCCGTGGCGCGGGACGCCGTCTCGATGCCTTGCAGCATATTTTTGCGGGCCGCGCCAGCATCACGCGCGTGCGCCGGCACGGCAAGGTATTGCCTTTGGAACCGGAACTGCGCTTGCGCAACAACGACGAAGTGCTGGTGATAGGCCACCGTCCCGCGCTGGTGGCGGCCGAAGCCATCCTGGGTGAGGAATTTGCCGACACGACGGGCTTGAACATGGCTGTCTCGGCCGTCGAAGTGGTCCTGCAGCAAGCATCGCTGGTGGGCCAGCCCTTGCGCCAGCTGGCCTTGCCGTCCGGCGTGCACGTGGCGGCCGTCGTTCGTGGCGAACACAGCATGCCGCCGCTGCCTGATCTTTCCTTGCAGCGCGACGACGTGCTGCGCCTGTATGGCACGACGGAAGGCCGTGAGCTGAACACGGCGCTGGCCGCCATCGGCAAGCGCGTGCCCACGGGCGACCGCAGCAATATCGTCTACGCCAGCATCGGCATCGTGCTGGGCGTGTATATCGGCGGCTTCAGTGCCAAGCTGGGCGGCATCCCGTTTTCGCTGGGCACGGGCGGCGGCGCCTTGCTGACGGGCCTTGTGTTCGGCTGGTACCAGGCGCGCAAGCCGGGCATGCAAGGCATCCCGCCCAGCGCGCTCGACATGATGAAGGATATCGGCCTGGCCACCTTCATCGCCTGCGTGGGCCTGGCCTCGGGGCCGCAGGCGATCGACCTGATCCGCCAGTACGGGCTGTCGTTGCCGCTGATGGGCGTATTGATCGCCGTCATCCCCGCCTCGCTGTCGCTGCTGGTGGGGCACTTTTTCCTCAAGCTGGAAGCGCCCGTGCTGCTGGGCGCCATCGCCGGCCAGCAGTGCAGTACGCCGGCTTTGTCCGCCGTGCAGAACGCGGCCGGCAATTCCACGCCCTTGCTGGGCTACACGATTACGTATGCCATCTCGAACGTGGTGCTGCCCCTGCTGGGGCCGCTCATCGTGGCCCTGGCCGGCTCCGTCCACGCATGAGCAGCCGGCAAGGGCACACGCAGTAAAGAATTCCTTCAACACGAAAGGCGGTCCGCATGGAATGGTTGCATGAGTTATTCAAGAAGTCGCCCGAAATTGCCTTGTTTCTCTCCCTGGCAGTGGGTTACTACATCGGCAAGATCAAGTTCGGCTCGTTCCAGCTGGGCGGGGTAGCCGGTTCACTGCTGGTGGCGGTACTCGTCAGCCAGGTGGGCGTCGCCATCGATCCCGGCGTCAAGTCGGTGCTGTTTGCCCTGTTCATCTACGCCGTCGGCTATGAAAGCGGGCCGCAATTCTTCAATTCGCTGGGGCGCCAGTCCGTGCGTGAAATCATCCTGGCCGTCGTGCTGGCCGTGACGGCGCTGCTGACGGTGGTCATCCTGGCCAAGGTGTTTGGCCTGGACAAGGGCCTGGCAGCGGGCGTGGCGGCGGGCGGCTTGACGCAGTCGGCCATCATCGGCACGGCCGGCGACGCGATCACCAAGCTGGGCCTGGCGGCCGACGAAGTGGCGCGCCTGCAGGGCAACGTTGCCGTCGGCTATGCCGTGACCTACGTGTTCGGCTCGTTTGGCGCCATTATTGTCTGCGTCAACATCTTGCCAAAGCTCATGGGCCGCACCATCCGCGAAGATGCGATCAAGGCGGAAACGGCGCTGCAGGCGGGTGTGCAAGTGCTGGGGCCGGGCCAGACGCCGGCCGCGCCTGACTTGATCGGCCGCATCTACGACGTGGGCCCCGGTGCCGACCGCTCCGTGGCGGACATCGAAAGCGCCAATCCGAACACGGCCATCACCATCGAGCGCGTGAAACGCAATGGCCAGATCATCGACGTCAGCCCGGATCTGGTGCTGGCGGCCGACGATATTGTGCTGCTGGTGGGTCGCCGCGAAGCCATGCTCAGCGTCTCTTCCCAGCTGGGCAAGGAATTGCTGGCCGTCGAAGGCATGGAACTGGTGATGCAGCGCCGCGACATGGTGCTGACCAACAAGGCTTACCACAACAAGACCGTGGGCGAGATCCGCAGCGCCACGGCGCCGGGCGTGCGCCACGGCATCTTTGTCGTGCAGCTGAGCCGCATGGGCAAGATCCTCCCCATGCAGGCGGAAACTGTCGTGCAGACGGGCGACGTGGTGACCATCTATGGTGCCGAGCAGGACGTCAAGCGCGTGGCCGCCGAAGTGGGTTACATGATCGTGCCGAGCGCCAAGACGGACTTCGTTTACATGGGCGCCGGCCTCGTCGTCGGCCTGCTGGTAGGCTTGCTGGTGGCGCGCATCGGTTCGATTCCGCTGACCCTGGGCAGCGGTGGCGGCGTGCTGCTGTCGGGCCTGGTATTCGGCTGGTTCCGCGCCAAGCGCCAGACGTTTGGCTACATGCCCAGCGGCGCCGTGCAAATCCTGAAAGACCTGGGCCTGGCCGGCTTCGTTGCCGTCGTCGGCCTCACGTCCGGCTTGCAAGCCGTGCAAACCGTGCGCGAACACGGCCTGACCCTGTTTGGCGTGGGGGTGGTGGTGACCATCCTGCCGATGATCTTGACCATGCTGATCGGCCGCTACATCTTGCGTTATGACAACGTGGCCGTATTCGCGGGCGCCTTGTCCGGCTCGCGCAGCGCCAATCCCGCGTTCGGCGAAGTGCTGAATGCGGCGCAAAACTCGATTCCCACCGTACCGTTTGCCATCACGTATGCCTTGGCCAACGTTTTCCTGACCCTGCTGGGGCCGCTGATTGTGGCCTTCGTCTGAGTCTGCATGTATGTGCAAGAACCCTGAACATTGTCAGTCTATAAGGAGTAGCAAAAATGGATTTCAGTAACCCAAGCAAACTCGCCCTGTTGAGCCCATTTGAATTGAAGGATGCGCTGATCCAGACGGCCAAGCAAAGCAACCGCCTGATGCTCAATGCGGGCCGCGGCAACCCGAATTTCCTGGCGACTACGCCACGCCATGGCTTCTTCCAGTTCGGCCAGTTCGCCATGACGGAAGCGGAGCGTTCCTATGTGTACATGGACGACGTGGGCGGTTTCCCCACGCGCGACGGCATCGAGGCGCGCTTCGAAATCTTCGTGCGCCAGCATGCTGAGACGCCGGGCGTGCACTTCATCGAGGCAGCCGTGTCGTATGTACGCGACCAGCTGGGCTTGAGCGCTGGCGACTTCATCTATGAGATGTGCGAAGCCATCCTCGGCTGCAACTATCCCGTGCCGGACCGCATGCTGCGCCTGTCCGAGAAAATCGTCGGCCAGTATATCCACCGCGAAATGATCGGCGACCATCCATTCGTCGGCAACTTCGACATGTACGCCGTCGAAGGGGGCACGGCGGCCATGACGTATCTGTTTGCCAGCCTGAAATCGAACCACATCATCCAGGAAGGCGACACGATCGCCCTGGGCATGCCGATCTTCACGCCCTACATCGAAATTCCCCAGCTGAACGATTACAAGCTGAATACCGTGCATATCGATGCGCCGCAATCGAACAACTGGCAATTCACCAAGAAGGAGCTAGACAAGCTGCTCGATCCGAAGGTGAAGGCTTTCTTCCTCGTCAATCCGAGCAATCCGCCATCCGTCAAGATCGATGACGAAACGCTGGAATACATCGCCAAGATCATCAAGAAGCGCCCGGACTTGATCATCCTTACCGATGACGTGTACGGTACCTTTGCCGATAATTTCGTCTCGCTGTTCGCCATTTGCCCGTTCAACACCATCCTCGTGTATTCGTTTTCGAAATACTTCGGCGCGACGGGCTGGCGCATGGGCGTGGTGGCCACGCATGAAAACAATGTGCTTGACGCCAAGATTGCCAAGTTGCCGGAAACCATCAAGAAGCAGCTCGATGCCCGCTATCACTCCATCACGACGGAGCCGCGCGAGCTGAAATTCATCGACCGCCTGGTGGCTGACAGCCGCACGGTGGCGCTGAACCACACTGCCGGCCTGTCCACGCCCGTGCAGGCGCAGATGACCTTGTTCTCCCTGTTCTCGCTGATGGATGAAGAGCAAAAGTACAAGCAGTCGATGAAACGCATCGTGCTGCGCCGCAAGGAAGCGCTGTACCGCGAACTGGGCTTGCCGATGGTGCACGACGCCAATTCCGTGCGCTACTACCACCTGCTGGACATGGAGTCGCTGGCCGCGCAGATGCATGGCGTGGAGTTTTCGCAGTGGCTGCTGAAAAAGCTCAAACCGAACGAAGCCCTGTTCCGCCTGGCCGAGGAAACGGGCGTCATCCTGTTGCCGGGCCGTGGCTTCGGCACCACGCATCCGTCCGGCCGCGTGTCGCTGGCCAACCTGAACGAATACGACTACGCCAACATCGGCCGCGCCATCCGCAACATGGCGTCCGAGTTCTTTGCCGTATTTGAAAAGGAAAAGGAGAAGGGCGGCAAGAAGGCGAAGAAGTAATTCGCCGGGTAACTGCTTGAGCTCAACGGGCGCCCCGCAAGAGGCGCCCGTTTTTATGTGTCGGCTCCGGTAACCAATAGTGCAGGCTGGAATAGACATCCGTAGATATAATTGCTATTGTGAAAGTATAAACATGGCAACCCCGTGCTTTCCCCTCATTCATTGACTGGACGCTACATGGGCAGATTGCAAGGACACTTATCATTATTGCTGGCGGGCGCGCTGGGCGCGGCCCTGCCCGCCCTGGCGGAACCGCTGACATTCAATGAGGCGCTGCAGCAAGCGGCCAAGGCTTCGGGCGCCGTGCAGGGCGCCGCGCTCGACGTGCGCGCGAAAACACTGAAGGCGGAAGCCTTGTCGAATATCGATGGCCCTTCCGTGGACTTGACGGCGTTTCGCGGCCGTCTGTCGACGGACTTGAATATCGATACGAGCGGTTTGTCCGGCGTGGTGGGCGGCATCGAATCCGTGCTGCCGCCGATTCCCGGCTTGCCCACGCCGCATATTCCCAATTCCCTGAACCGCGAAGTGGTGACGGACCTGACCTCGTTCGGCTTGCTGGGCATGTGGCCCATCTACACGGGTGGGCGCCTGGATGCCGTCAAGGGCCTCGCTTCCAGCCTGACCCTGGCCGCGCAAGCGGAGCGCACGGAAGCGGAAGAGCAGCTGGCCACCCTGGTGGCGCAGCGCTATTTCCAGCTGCTGCTGGCCAAGCGGGTGGTGGCCGTGCGGGCCGAAGTGACGGCCGGCGTGACGCAGCACCAGCGCGACGCGGCCAAGCTGGAAAAGGGCGGCCTGATTTCGCGCGCGGAACGCCTGCGCGCCGACGTGGCCCTGGACAGCGCCCGCAGCGAGGAAGCGCAGGCGCGCAGCGACGAGGAAATCGCGCAAGTGGCGCTCGACCGCTTGCTCGCCGTCAACACGCAAGTGCTTCCCAGCACGCCGCTGTTCGTCAACAGCTTGCCGGTGGGTACTTTGCAATCGTTCATCAGCACGGGCATGCGCGAGAATGCGAACTGGAAAAAGATCGACAGCAAGCGCGTGCAGGCCGAGCAAGCCTTGAAGCTGCACGGCAAGGAATACGCGCCCACCGTCTTCGCCATCGGTAACTACAATTTGAATCGTGGCAATGAAAAACTCGTGCGCTCGAACTGGGCCATCGGCCTGGTCGTCTCCGTGCCGCTCGTGCACCGCATCAATACGGGCAAGATGATCGCCGCCGCCAAGCTCGACCAGGAACGGGTGGAAGTGGTGGCGCGCCAGGCCGAGCGCGACATTCCCACCCTGATCGAAAAGAACTGGCGCGCCCTGGAAAACGCCCGCATCCAGTACCTGTCCACGGCCTCGTCGGTGGAACTGGCGCGCGAGAATATCCGCTTGCAAACGGTGGCTTTCCAGCAAGGGCAAGTGACGTCGCTGGAAGTGGTCGATGCGCGCCTGAACCTGGCCAAGGTCGAGACCCAGCGCGCGCAGACGGCCTATAACTACGTGATGGGGCTGGCGCAATTGCTGGAAGCGACAGGCGAGACGCAACGCCTGGGCAGCCTGGCGGCAGCGGCCGATATCCAATTACCTGTGGACAAATAATAATGAGTACCTCCAAAAAACCCTTGGCCATAGTCGCCGCAGTGATCGTCCTGGCCTTCGTGGGCTGGGGCTTGTACCAGGCATTCCAGCCGCAGCGCCTGCCTTTGCAGGGACAGATGGATGCGCAGGAAGTCAATGTCTCGTCGAAAGTGCCGGGCAGGGTGGGCGAGCTGTACGTCAAGCTGGGCCAGACGGTGCCGAAAGGTGAGCTGCTGTTCCAGCTGACGAGCCCGGAAGTGGATGCGAAGATCGCGCAAGCGACGGCCGCCACGCAAGCGGCCGACGCCGTGGCGAAAAAAGCGGAAGCGGGGGCGCGACCGGAAGAAATCGCCGCCGCCAAGGCGAACTGGGAGCGGGCGCAAACGGGGGCCACCATCGCCAAAACCACGTACACCCGCGTCAACAATATGTACGAACAAGGCGTGATCGCCCAGCAGAAACGCGACGAGGCGCAAGCCCAATGGCGCGCGGCCGACCAGCTGGCGCAAGCGGCCCGCGCGCAATATGACATGGCGCAAAAGGGGGCCCGTCCGGAAGACAAGACGGCCGCCGCCGCCCAGGCGCGCCAGGTGGGCGCCGTGCTGACGGAAGCGCAGATCGCCCTGGCCGAGACGAAGATCGCCGCGCCTGTGGCGGGCCAGGTCAGCAAGATCCAGATACAGCCGGGTGAACTGGCGCCGCAGGGCTTTCCCGTAATTACCCTGGTGAACCTCGACGACGCCTGGGCCGTGCTGCAAGTGCGCGAAGATGAAATGGCAGTGTTTGGCATGGGCAGCACGCATACGGCCAATGTGCCGGCGCTGAAACAGCAACTGAGTTTCAAGGTCAGCTCCGTGGCCGTGTTGCCGGACTTTGCCACGTGGCGCGCGGCCCGTCCGGGCGGCACGGACTTGCGCACGTTTGAAATCCGCTTGCGTCCCGCCATCAAGGTCGAGGGCTTGCGCCCGGGCATGTCGGTCGTGTTCCCACCGCTCTGATAAGCGATGAACGAAGCGGATAAAGAGCCGGTTTCAGCGCTGGCACGCGAGTGGCGGCGCTTGCGTGGCGACTTCTGGGATATCGGCATGCTCAGCTGGATTCCGGTGGTGCTGTGCGGCATGTTGTGGCTGGTATTTTCCGCCGGCATCGCGCGCGACTTGCCCATCGTCGTCATCGATAACGACAATTCCACCCTGTCGCGCCAGCTCACGCGCTGGCTCGACGCCTCGCCCGGCATCGAGGTGGCGGCGAAAGTGGCGTCCAGCGACGAAGCCCTGCACCGGCTGCGCGAGCGCACGGCGTTCGGCTATCTGCTGATCCCGAACGATTTCGAACAGAAACTGCTGGGCGGCCGCCAGGCTACCGTGCAATGGCTGTACAACGCGCAGTTTTCCTCGCACGCGGGCGCCTTGCTGCGGGACGTGCGCACGGTCAGCACGACCTTGTCGGCCGGCATCGAGATGACGGCGCGGGTAAAGAAAGGCATGTCGGGTGTGCAGGCTGCGGCCCAGTTCGAACCGATACGCACGACCTTGAACAGTTTGTATAACGAAAACATCAGCTATGAAGCGTTTCTGACCCTGGCCCTGATGCCGGCCATGCTGCAGATTTTCATCGTCGTTGCCGTCGTCACCAGTATCGGCCGCGAGTTGCGCGACGGCACGGTGCCGCAATGGCTGGCCTCGGCCGATGGCAGCTGGCTGCGCGCCATCGGCGCCAAGTTGCTGTTTCCCCTCGTCGCCTACTGCGCGCTGGCGCTGCTGTACTTGCTGTTCTTCAGCCTGGCGCGGGGCTGGGCCGTGGCGGGCAGTTTGCCGGCCTTGCTGCTAAGCATGCTGCTGCTGGTGCTCGCGTATTGTGGCCTGGCCACCTTGCTGATCGCCGCCACCCTGTCCCTGCGTTTGGCGCTGTCCGGTGCCGCCTTCATCACGGCGCCGGCCTTTGCGTTTGCGGGCCAGGCCTTTCCCCTGATGGCCATGCCGGCGCCAGCGCGCGCCTGGGCGGAAGCCTTGCCGCTCACGCATTATCTGCAGCTGCAAACGAAATACTGGCTGGCCGGCGCGCCGTGGCGCTATGGCGTGCAGGAAATGCTGATACTGGCCGGCTTTGCCATCGGCTGCGTCGCCGTGGGCGCGTTCCTGCTGGCGCGCCGCGCGAATGCGCCTGCCGCCTGGGGACGCACATGATCTGGCCAGCCTTCGTCGCCACCTGGCGCGCCATGCTGACGGACAAGGGCGCGCTGACCCTGCTATTCATCGGCGGCATCATTTACTCGTTCTTCTATCCGCTGCCGTACTCGACGGAAATCGTCCAGCGCGTGCCGGTGGCCGTCGTCGACCAGGACCGCAGCGCCATGTCGCGCCAGCTGACGCGCTTTGCCATGGCCCACCCGTCGCTGCACGTGGTCGCCGTCACGCCGGACCTGCCCGTTGCGCAAGATTTGCTGTGGCGCGACAAGGTCATGGGCGTATTGATCATTCCCGATGGTTTGCAGACGGACGTGCTGGCCGGCCGCGCCGCCCACGCGCAAGTGGCGGGCAATGGCTTGTATCTGATGCTGAACAAGGTGGCCCTGAACGGCCTGGCCGAAGTGGTGGGCACGGTGTCGGCCGGTATTGAACTCAAGCGTTTGGGCGCGGGCACGCCATCCGCCATCCAGGCCAACCAGCAGCGCTCGCCCATCGCCTTTGACGCCGTGCCCCTGTTTAACGTCAAGGAAGGCTATGGCGCGTATGTCGTGCCCGGCGTGGCGACCTTGATCGTGCAGCAGACCTTGCTGATTGGCATGACCATGCTGTTCGGCACCTGGTACCAGCGCAAGGCCTTCCCCGTGGCGGGCACGCGCACGGCGGGTGGGTATATGGGCATGCTGCTGGCGTTCGCCTGCGTGGCCTTCTTGAACTGCTGCTATTTCTTCGGCTTTGTCTTCTGGTTCCAGGATTACCCCCGTGGCGGCAACTTTGGCGGCATGCTCTTGCTGCTGGTGCTGTTTTCCTTGGCGGAAGCGGCCTTCGGCATGCTGCTGGGCATGCTGTTCCGCACGCGCGAGCGGGGTACGCAGCTGATGATCGCCACCTCGATGCCGGTGCTGTTCCTCGCGGGCCTGACCTGGCCCGTGTCGTCTATGCCCGTCGTGCTGCAATGGCTGCGCTGGCTGCTGCCATCGACGGCCGGCATCCAGGGCTTTGTCGCGCTCAACCAGATGGGCGCCTCGCTGTATGAAATCCGCCATGAAGTAGCGGGGCTGCTGACCTTGCTGCTGGCCTGCGTGGCGCTGGGCTGGTGGCGCTGGCGCGCCGAGGCGCCGGCACCCGTCATCAAACAAGGATGAGCATGAAATCAGAGCAAGCGCTGGAGCCCCCACTGGCTGTGGCGGAAGAAAAATATGCCACGATTTTGGCATTGATACTGGCTTATACGCAGTTCTGTGATGAACATGGCGACGACGACAACGCCGAATACGACAGACTCGCGGATCAATTGCAGGCACTAAGCGGAAAGGATATTTCCCGCTTCAATTTGCGCGAGTGGTGGGAAGAGGAGGGCGCGGAAGTGCTGGCGTTCAGGATCGCCTTGCCCGATCCCGTGAAACTCGACGGCGTCAGCAGGACGGACATCGCGCACATCGTTGCCAGGTTAGGCAGCTTCGAGCTGCCCGAAAAAGACGCCAGCGAACCACGCTTCCAGCAGATATTCAGCGCTTTTCTTGATGACTACTACCACGCCTGGCTGAAGCTGCACTGCAAGACCTACAACTACCAGAAAATATTCGGTGTGCACAAGGACAAGGACGGAAAGCGCTGGTGGCTGAGCGACGACGAGAAGGTTGATCTGCTCTGGCCGCATCGCTAGCGACGGGATCCATCGTTCCTCTTGTTCTGCAATGCTGCCAGCAGCAGCTGGCAAAAACCGTCACGCACGGGGTCGGGCAGGTTGTCATTGATCCGCAGCAGGCTGGCGACACGGGGTAGCGGCGCCAGCCGTTCCAGTGCCGCATGCCGGTGCACGCCCTGGCCCAGGTTGCGTTCATTGACCACCGCCATGCCCAGGCCGGCGGCAATCGCGGTCAGCACGCCCGCCACCGACGGGCATTCCAGGCCCACGCTCCAGGCCATGCCGGCCTGGCCCAGCTTTTCCTCGGCCAGCCGGCGGTAAAAGCAGAGCGGCCCATAGGTGATCAGCTTGACGCTCTCGCCCGGCAAAGTCTGCTCCGCCGTGGCAGCGCACCAATGCAGTGTTTCTGTCCATAACAGCGTGTCGGCCGGCGCCGCCATGCCGGCAAAATCCTGATGCAAAATCACATCGAACACGCCGTCGGCAAAGCGTTCGCGCAATACCTGGCTTTGCTCCACCACCAGTTGCACGTCCACCTTGGGGTGGTGATGCGAGAACTGCGACAGTACCGCGCACACGTCCGTCAATGAAATCTGCTCCGTCACGCCGATGCGCAGCCGGCCATGCATCGCCGATGGCGAAAAATGGGCGACGGCGTCATCGTGGGCATCGAGTATGTTGACGGCATGCCGCAGCAGCACTGCTCCCTGGTCGGTCGTGCCAAACAGCCCGCCGCTGCGCGCCAGCAGCTGGCAATCGAGCTGCTGCTCCAGTCGCTTGATTTTCCAGCTGACGGCCGACTGGCTCAGATGGAGCAGGCTGGCGGCCTGGCTCATGCTGCCGGTTTGTACCACTGCCCTGAACACACGCAGGGCATCGACGGATAGGCGCAAATTCATGGATCATGACAAAAGTTGGATTGAAGGTCAAAAGAATGTCACTGGCGTCATGTCCAGTCAAGCCTTAGCCTGGAGGTTCCGCAAAAAAAAGGACATCTGATGACGAGTCAAGAACCGCTGTTGAATGGCCACGCCCTGATCCACGGCCACCGTATCGCCACCGGCATGCATGGCGCAGGCACGCCGTTGGTGCTGGTGCATGGCACGCCGGCGCACAGCATTATCTGGCGCGAACTGGTGCCGCTGTTCGTCGATGCCGGTTTCCAGGTGCACCTGTATGACTTGCTGGGCTTTGGACGGTCGGAGCGGCCCGTCGAGGCGGATACCTCGGTAGCGGCGCAAGTGACCTTGCTGGCGGCCTTGCTCGACCACTGGCAACTGCCGACCACCCATTTTTTCGGCCACGATATCGGCGGCGCCATTGCGCTGCGCCTGGCGTTCGACCACGCGTCGCGTTTGCGCAGCTTGAGCATCGCCGACGCGCCCAGCTACGATTCCTGGCCGTCGCCCACCTGGAAGCATCTGCGCGATGATTTCGCCCGGCGTGCCTTGACGCCGGCCGGCGAGCATCGCGGCACGATGGCGCGCCAGCTGGGCATGGCCGTTTTTCACAAGGACAGGATGCAGGGCGAGCTTCTGCGGTGCTACCTGGAGCCGCTGTGCGGCGTGGTGGGCCAGCCCTCGTTCTACCAGCACCAGGTGGCGCACTATAACGCTTGCTATACGATGGACTTTGCCGAAAGACTGCCGCAGTTGACAGTGCCGGTACAGGTGTTATGGGGCCAGCAGGACGAGTGGCAGCCGGTGGCTTACGGCCATCGCCTGCAGCGCGATATTCCCGGCGCCACCTTGCATCTGTTTGACGAGGCCGGGCACTTCCTGATGGAAGACGCGCCCTTGCCCGTCGCGGCGCAAGTCATCGCGTTTATTCAGCAGATGGAGAGGAGAAGGCCATGATATTGATCGGCATGCTCGATTCGCCCTACGTCAGGCGCGTTGCCATTGGTATGAAAGTGCTGGGCCTGGAGCACGAACACCGGCCCCTGTCGGTGTTTTCCGATGTCGACCAGGTACGGAGCATCAACCCGGCCGTCAAAGTGCCGACCCTGGTCACGGACGACGGCCAGGTGCTGATGGACTCGACCCTGATCCTGGCGTATCTGGAGGAACTGGCCGCGCATGCTCCCCACATCAGGCCGGAGCCGGGTCCGGCTCGCCTGCGCGCGCTGTGCCAAACCAGCTATGCTTTGGCCGCCTGCGACAAAGCCGTGCAGATCGTCTATGAACGGCGCTTGCGCCCGCAGGAAAAACAGCACCAGCCCTGGCTGGACCGCGTCCAGCTGCAGTTGCATGGGGCCTGGGCGCAGCTGGAGGCGTCATTGCGCGAAGAGGCGCCAGACTGCTTGAGTATTGCCGGCATCACCATTGCGGTGGCCTGGAGTTTTGCTCAGCAGATGGTGCCCGACGTGATGGCAGACAGCGATTATCCGGCCGTGGCCGCTTTGACGGCGCTGGCCGAGCAGCAGCCGGTGTTTTTGGCCACGCCGATGGCGGGCTGAGTTGCTTGTCATCCGAACCGGTGCTTGCAGGTGGCTTGTGCAATAATTTCATTTCCTTAATGGAAGAATATTGCCATGCCGTCTTTTAACCTGTTCCAGCGCCTGTCCCAGGCCCCCACCAAACCCAAGTCCGCGCCCGCCGCGCGGCAGTTCGACGTGGCGGACCTGTACCAGGGCCCCATCGCGCTGGGAGCGGAAGGCGAGGCGCAAGCGCGGCCGTTCGATGAAAAGCTGCGCCAGGCATACTTTTGGATCGTCAACCACGCCATCATCAGCCCCCATTACGACATCGAATACAACGATGGCCCGTCGCAGACGTATTCCGTGGGCGATAGCCGCCGCACCCTGAATCTGCCGTCGGCGCAAAGCTATTCCAGTTTTATTTTGCTGCCTCTGCTGACCTTTGCCACGCGCCGCAAATGCCTGTTCGTCGGCGGGCCGGGGCGGGGCAAGACGGCCAGCGCCCTGCTGATGGGCGTGCTGGCCGGCTCCACCGTCAAGGAAGTCAAGCGCGCCATGCAGCATGGCCACCCGCAGATGACGGTGGCCGATTTGCTGGGCAATCCGCTGCCGGCGGACCTGGTGAACGCGCAAAGCATGGACGATATCCGCATCGCCTGGCGCGCCTGGCTGGGCATGCGCGTGAAGATCGTCGATGAATACAACCGCATCCCCACGCGCACGCAAAGTGCGCTGCTCACTGTCATGGGCGACAATTACGCGGAAGTGCTGAACCATATTTACGAATGCCCGGAAGCGGCCTGGTATCTGACGGCCAACGACGACCAGGGCGGCGGCACGTACCAGGTGATCGAAGCGCTGCGCGACCGGGTCGACGTGACGGTGCAGGCGCTCGCTTTCAACCCGCGCTTCCTGAACGAACTGCTGCTGCGCGTGGAAGAAAACGTGCGGCCCGAAGAGCTGGTGCCGCCCGATATCATCTTCACGGAAGGGGAGGTGGATCAGATCGGTGCATCCATCCGCCAGGTGGCCATACCCGACGCCGTACGCCGCCGCCTGGAATTCTTTGCCAGCCAGTTCGAGCTGTTCGAGACGGCCGGCGGCCAGTTTGAATACATGACCAAGGATACGGCCCGCCTGGCCGGAGCCGACCGGGGCGCCGCGCAGGCGGCCGACAATGGGCGCGACCGCCTGAAAGACCTGGGCTGCCAAACCTTGAACGGCATTTCCGTGCGCACCCTGATGGCGCTGATGATCTACGCCAAGGCCATGGCTTATTTCCGCGGCAATGGCGAGGTGGCGCTGGAAGACTTGCGCCAGGTGCTGCCGTTCGTCCTGCATAACAAGCTGCAGCCGGACCCGGATGCGCCATTTTTCGCGCTGCCGGAAAACGCCGCCTACCGCAGCGACAGGCTGGGCTGGCTGCGCCGCCTGTTCGATTTGTCGAACGATGAATTCAACCGCCTGGATCTGGACCGCGATGATCCTGTCGGCGTGCTGTCGGCCGAATTCGACCTGGGCCTCGATGGCGTCAGCGAGCGCGAGACCCTGGCGCGCCTGAACCGCATCGAAAAGCTGATCGGCGAACGCACGAAGGGCAGAAAATTGTACGGTCCCCTGTACGACGACCTGCTGAAGCTCAAGTATCTGCACCAGCGCTATACGAACTACCGCACTTGGCTGCGTTCGCAATGAATTACGCTCTGAATATCGATCATTGCCGCGGGTTTCTCGATGCGCTGGCCATGTTGAACAGCGAGGCCAGCGACCTGTGCGCAACTTACGAGCTGCAGCGCCTGCCCGACGCGCCTGACCTGGCCAAGGCGCTGGGCTTGCGCATCGAAGGTTATGCCTTGACCGTCATCGAACCCGCGCGCGACTTGCCGGCGGCCTTGTGGCAGATCGCGGCGGTGCCGTGCGGGCGCGCGCAGCTGCAGCAGCTATGCCAGCGCTGGTTCTTCTCGTCGGATCACATGCGCACGGCGCCGCCCGGCCGTTTTCGCGCCTGCCTCGTCGACGGCTTCCTCGAAGCGCTGGACATATCGCTGGCCGGATTCAGCGTGCACGCCGTGACGATGACGCCGCCACCTGGTGTCTGGTACGCGATTCACTGGGACGAGATCGCCTTCGAGTCAGGGGATGAGCGCTATCTGCTGCACTTTTCGCACAGCGATTGACAGGCTGCGATGATTTCTCCTGCCTTTGCCTCGATACTTGCCAGCGGCCGCGCCCAGTTCAACGCGCGCGCCGTGGAAGCGCGCCGGCGCTTTCCCGCGCTCGACATGGCCGCCTTCAGCGCCTTCCTGCACGACGGCGTCGATCCGCTGGTGGTGGCCTTGGCCGCCGCCGCGCCCGAGCGCGTGGGCGGCGCTACCTTTGCCGCCTATGACATGGCGCTGGAACTGGTGGGCCATGGCCTGGCCGGGCCTGCCGCGAAAAATCCGTTCCTGAATACCGTCTGGCGCGAACTGGCGCCCTCGTTTGCGCCGTTGCTGGCCACCGCGCCCGTGGATGTATTGGGCATGCTCAGCAACGCCGCCATCCACATTGGCGCCGTGGCGGGAGCGCGGCCCGCGCAGTGGCAGGCCGGGATGGCTGCCGTGGCGCCGCAAGTCGGCAGCGTCGCGCAGCTGCGTGCCGTGGGCCAGGTGCTGGCCTGGCGCGCCGGCGTCGCGCATTTCCGCCTGGGCGCGCTGGCTGCCGCCGACACCTTGCCACAAGCGCTGGCGCTGGCCGCTTTTGGCGAGCCGGGCGCGCAATGGCCGCAGGTGCATGCGCAGTTGCTGGCGAATCCCTGGCGCGGCAATGCCGAGGGCAGGGCGTTCGGCAGCTTCAGCGGCCTCGGTGGCGACTTCGGCACACCGCCGCAAGTGCGCGCGACAAAGGACGGTTTTGTCGTGTGCAGCGCCGAGCGCCACTACCTGCTGGTGGCCGACGCCTATGGCGCCGTGCTGCACAGCGCGACGGCGCAGGAGTTCGAGCAGGCGCCAAGTGCCATGCCGGCGTCCGTGCGCCTCGAGGGGGCGACCGTGCATATCGGCGCGCGCAGCATCGCGCTCGACCTGCCGGCCGGTGATATCGCGCTTGCCGCGAATGCGCATACGCTCGCCGTCACGTCGCCGTGGACGCACGCGATCCGCCTGCTGCCGCTCGCATGAAGAACGATGCCGACTTGATCGACCGCTGGCGCGCCGCCTGGCCCGAGGCCCTGGCCGCGTGGAGCAAATTTACGCGCCTGCGCGACCCGAACCTGTGCGCCAGCCGCGTCGAGGCCAGCAGGCAGGGCTTGTCCGGCAGCTTCGCCATGATCCGCTTGCTGGACCAGAGCGTGGTGGTGGACTTGCCGCTGGTGACGGAGCTGGGCCTGGACGACTATGCGCTGGAAGTGCTTGCCCATGAAATCGGCCACCACATCCTCGCGCCGGGCAGTGCCAGCGACCAGTTCCGCCTGCTGGCGCGCATGCGCCGCGCCTTGCCGACCCTGGAGCAGCATGCGCCCATGGTGGCCAACCTGTACACGGACCTGTTCATCAACGACCGCTTGCAGCGCCAGGCGAATTTGCGCATGGCCGATATCTACCGCAAGCTGCAGCAGGGGCGCTCTGCGCAAGCCGATGCCAAGGGTAGCGGCGGCGTATGGACCCTGTACATGCGCATCTATGAAAACCTGTGGCAGCTGCAAAAGGGCGAACTCGGAGGCGGTAGTGCAGACGAACGCCTGGACACGGATGCCTGGCTGGGCGCGCGCCTGATCCGTGTTTACGCGAACGATTGGATGCTGGCGGCGGGCCGCTTCGCCACCTTGCTGCTGCCTTATCTGGTGGAAGACACGGATGCCTTGAGCCCGAGCCGCTATCTGCTCGACACGCGCGACGCGGCCCGTGGCTGTCAGACCTATGGCGCGCAGCAGATCGAGGATGACGAGGCGGACGGCGCCATCCACCCGGTGCACGACAAGCGCATTTCCGGCCTTGATGGCGAGGAACCTGTGACCGAGGCGCCCGCCAGGCAGGGCGGCGGACAACTGCGCGAACCGTTCGAGCTGGGCGATATCTTAAAGGCGTCGGGCGTGAACCTGAGCGACCATGAAATCGCCATCCGCTATTACCGCGAACGGGCATTGCCGCACCTGGTGGCGTTCCCCAGCCGCCCCGCGCCCGAGTCGCAGGAACCGCAGATGGAAGGTCTGGAAGCATGGGAAATCGGCGACCCTCTGGAAGACATCGACTGGCTGCAATCGGTGATGCAATCGCCGCGCCCCGTGCCGGGCGTGACCACCGTGCGCCGCGTGTACGGCCGCGAACCGGCGCGCGCCACCGATGCCGTGCCCGTCGACCTGGACATGTACGTGGACAGTTCCGGCTCCATGCCGAACCCGCAGGCGCATACCTCGTTCCTGACACTGGCTGGCGCCGTGATCGCCTTGTCCGCCCTGCGCGCCGGCGCGAAGGTGCAGGTGACCCTGTGGAGCGGCAAGAACGAGGTGATGCAAACGCCAGGCTTCGTGCGCGATGAAGACATGATCCTGGGCGTGCTGACGGAATTTTTTGGCGGCGGCACCTGTTTCCCCATCCACCGCCTGCGCCAGACCTATGCGGCCAGGCGCGAACGGCCCGCGCACATCCTGATGATTTCCGACGACGGTATCACCACCATGTTCGACAAGGATGAACTGGGCAACAGCGGCTGGGATATCTCGGCGAAAGCGCTGGCGCAGGGCGGCGCGGGCGGCACCATGGCCCTGAACCTGGAGCGCGACTGGGATGGCGCGGCGGCCCATAAGTGGCTGCAGCAGACCTATGACGATCTGAAGCGCGCGCGCCGCGAGCAGGGCTGGGATATCCACGCCGTCGAGCGCTACGAGGACTTGCTGGACTTTGCGCGGGCGTTCAGCCGGCGCCACTACATACAACAATGACATGCATACTCACGGTCCCCACCTCGAAACCCTGACCCACCGCCTGGCCGACACCCCCGTCGAATTCCTCGCCGAGCCGCGCATCGCCGGCGTCGCCAATGCGCAGGCGGTGGCGGTGGCCGCGCTGGTCAACGACATTTTGCTGCTGCATGGCGCGCGCGCGCCGGCCGCATCCTTGCAGGGTTTTATCGGCGCGCAGGTGAAGGCGGACCGCAACCGGCTGGCGCTGGCCATGATCCTGTGCTGGCTGCTGGCCGACGACTGGTTCATCGGCCAGCAGTTGCCGCAGCACGATTTGTTGCAGGTGCTGGGCGAGGCGGCGCGCGAACTGGCCGCCAGTACGCCGGCCCACCAGTTCACGCAAGACCCCGAGCGGCGCGAGGAACTGGCGCGCATCGTGCTGGCGCGCCTGGGCTTTCGGCCCCGCGACGAAAGCGTGGCGCAGGCCACGGACCGCTTGTCCGCCATCAGCGGCACGGAGCGCCGCCGCCTGCTCGAAGCGAGCCGGCTGGCCGAGCAGCGCGCGCGCGAAATCCGCGAAGCGCTGGCAAAGAAGGCGGCCGAGGAATCGGCCGACAAGTGGTCGCGCGAATGAGCGTGGACGTCAATTTGCCGGGCGGCGCCTGGGAATCGGACTGCGACTACTGTCCCACCCTGACGCAGGCGGGGGCGCGCATGCTGGAAAAACTGCGCAGCCATCCCGCGGCACCCCGGTACCGCAACCGCAGCGGCAACAAGCTGCTGGCCGGGGAGGTCGAAGCGCTGCGCGCCTACGAGCAGGAAGTCATGCAGGCGGAGATCGGCTGGAGCAAAGACGCGCCGCCGCCCTGGCTGGCGGATTTTCTCAGGACGACTTACGCCACCGTGCCGCATTACCGCGCCTGCGGTTCGCCGCCCGCGCGTCTTGCGGACGTGGCGCCCATCAGCCGCGCCGAACTGGCCCACGACATCGCCGCCTTCGTGCCCGACGACGCGGACCTGGCGCGCATGATCAACTTCCAGACGACAGGCACGACTGGCCACCCGCTGCTGATCGCCTCGCACCCGCTGGTGGCGGGGCGCTACCTGGCCTTCCACAAGCGTGCGCTGCACCGCTTCGGCGTCACCTTGCACCATGGCGCGGGCCAGGTGGGCGTGATGCTGCTGGGGCATCAGCGCCGCTGCTTCACCTACGTTTCCGTCACGCCGGCGATGAACGAATCGGGCCTGGCGAAGATCAACCTGCACGAGGACGACTGGCGCGACCCGGACGACCGCGCGCGCTACCTCGATGCCATGGCGCCCGAGCTGATCGCGGGCGACCCCATCTCGTTTGCCGAGTTGCTGACCCTGCCCATGGGGCACAAGCCGGCCGCGCTGCTGTCCGTGTCGATGATGCTGTTGCCCGGCATGCGCGCGCGCCTCGAAGCGGCGTTCGGCTGCCCCGTGCTCGACATCTATTCGCTCAATGAAGTGGGCCCCGTGGCCGTCTACGACGAGCAGGCGGGTGGCCACGTGCTGCTGCAGCACCGGCTGTACGTGGAAATCCTCGATAGCGCGGGCCAGCTCGTGCCGGATGGCGCACGCGGCGAAATTACCGTGACGGGCGGCTTCAATTTTTGCCTGCCGCTGGTTCGCTACCGCACGGGTGATTACGCTTCGCTGGCGCATGGCCCGCACGGTCCCGTGTTGATGGGCCTGGCCGGCCGCAGTCCCCTGCGCTACAGGACGATCAATGGCGAATGGATCAACAATATCGACATTACGCATGCCCTGAAACCGTTGGCCATCGCCCTGTTCGGCGTGCACCAGCATGGCGACGGCGCTATCGCGCTGCGCCTGGCGCCGAACGCCATGCCGCAGGCTGACCGGGCCCGCGCCTTGCTCGCGCCTTTTTTCGGCGTCATCGCGGTCGAGACCTTGCTGGCGGAAGACAAGATCATTCAATACACCTCGGATTTGCAGGAAGCAGTGGCATGAACCTTTATAAACGCGGCCTCGTGGTCGGTAAATTCTGCCCGCTGCACCAGGGCCACGAACTGTTGCTCCATCGTGCGCAAGAGGCCAGCGAAGAACTGCTGGTGGTCAGCTACACCAAGCCCGAATTTCCCGGTTACGAGCCGGCGCGCCGGGAACGGTGGCTGCGCGCGCAATTCCCGCAGGCGCGCATCGTCGTGCTGGACGATGCGCGCCTGGCCGCCCTGTGCGCGGCGCGCGGCGTGCCGGCGCGTACGCTGCCGCACAACGACGACGATGGCGACGCGCACCGCCATTTCATGGGCTGGCTGTGCTGGACAGTGCTGGCGCTGCCCGTCGACGCCGTCTTCACCAGCGAGGACTATGGCCCCGGCTTTGCCCAGGTGCTGGAACGGCATTATGCCGGCGGGCCGGTGGCGCATGTGAGCGTGGACCAGGCGAGAACTGTGGTGCCCGTGTCCGGCACGCGGGCCAGGCAAGACCCGCATGCACACAGCGCCTTCCTGTCGCCGATTGTGCGCGCCGATTTTGTCACGCGCGTGTGCGTGCTCGGCGGCGAATCGAGTGGCAAGACGACCTTGGCGCAAGCACTGGCGGCGCATTTCGAGACGGCCTGGGTGGCCGAATATGGCCGCGAGTTGTGGGAAAGCCAGGATGGCATATTGAACTATGACGATCTGCTGAAGATCGGCCGGGAACAGCTGCGCCGCGAAGCGCAGGCGCTATTGGCTGCGCGGCGCTGGCTGTTTTGCGATACCTCGCCCATGACGACGTATTTTTACTGTGTCGAGATGTTTGGCAGGGCCGAACAGGAATTGGCGCAGCTGGCAGAACACCGTTACGATCTGGTGCTGCTGTGCGCCCCAGACTTCCCCTTCATCCAGGATGGCACGCGCCGCGACGAGGATTTTCGCGCGCGTCAGCATGCGTGGTACCAGGACGAGCTGGCGCGGCGGGGGATCGCTTTTATCAATGTGTCCGGCACGGTGGCCGAGAGGGTCAGGCAGGTGGCGCAGATGTTGGCGGTGCGAACGTGGCGCTGACTGCCGCCAGGATATCATCGGAAAGCGCGGCATCGTCGACGGCGCGCGCCAGCGCCACGGCGCCCACCATGGCTGACAGCATGACGATGGCTTCCTGTTGTCGGTTGCGCTTTTTCTGCCACGGAAAATGCGTGGCCAGCTTGCCGATGATGGTTTTCAGGTGGACGGTGAAGGCGGGGCGCACGGCCGGCTGTTTGCGCGCGTCGCCGGCCAGGGCGGCCAGCAAACAGCCATCGCCCGGCGCGTCTCGGTGGGCCGCGCTCACGTAGTCTCGCACATACTGGCGCATGGCTTCCGGGCTTGCCGTTGCCGCATCGAGCGCCACGCGCGAGTGTTCCGAGCCGTGCAGGGTGCTTTCCGCCATCAGCGCTTCCTTCGAAGCGAAGTGGTTGTAGAAGGGGCCATGCGTGAGCCCCGTCGCCTGCATGATCTGTCCCACGCTGACGCCGTCATAGCCCTTTTCACGGAACAGCCGCGCCGCTTGCGTCAGGATGCGCTGGTGCTTTTCAGCGGTTTCTTCGGCGGGATAACGCATGGCAGGCTCCTGATCGCGCTTCAAAAATAATGGTTGACATCATACATGATGTTCGTCATGCTTCAACACATTAAACATGATGACCGTCATATTTAATGTGTTGAAGCATGATGGCTGTCATGTTTGATGACGCCAGTCCACCCCCTATATTGAAGAAGGAATGATCATGAATGCAGTTACTACCCAAGGCACGGCCCTCGTCACCGGCGCATCGTCGGGCTTGGGCGCCGTGTATGCGGACCGCCTGGCCAGCCGTGGCTTCGATTTGATCCTGGTGGCACGCCGGGTCGAACGCCTGGGCGTGCTGGCCAAGTCGCTGGCGGAAAAGTATGGCGTGTCCGTGCGCGCCATGGCGGCGGACCTGTCCGCGCCGGCCGATCTGCAGCGCGTGGCCGATGAACTGGCCAGCAATCCGGCCATCACCATGCTGGTCAATAATGCGGGCGCCTCGACCCTGGCGCCCGTCGTCGATACGCCGAAAGCGGGCATCGCCACCATGGACAAGGTCAACGTGACGGCCGTGGCGGAGTTGAGCTACGCCGTGCTGCCGCAGTTCAAGCAGCGCAACAGCGGCACCATCATCAATATCGGCTCCGTGCTGTCCTTCCACATCTTGCCCGTCAGCACGATCTACAGCGCCACCAAGGGCTATGTGATGAATTTCACGCGCGGCTTGCAGCAGGAGCTGGCCGGCACGGGCATCGTGGTGCAGCTGGTGCTGCCCGCATCGACGGCAACGGAAATCTGGGAATTGAGCGGCGTGCCGCTGGCGCAGCTGGACCAGGCCACCATCATGCGCGCGGAAGACTGTGTCGATGCGGCGCTGGCGGGCCTGGACCAGGGCGAACTGGTGACCCTGCCTTCCGTCGAAGACCAGGCCTTGTGGCAGCAGTTTGACTCTGCCCGCCTGGCCCTGTTCGCGGGCGCGATGCGCGGCAAGCCGGCATCGCGTTATGGTATCGCGGGCTGATACACGCGAAAGAGGAAGCTACAGGGGCCGCACGGGGATGCAGATGTCGCAAGAGAATTCGCCGGTGGCCGGGTCCAGCGCCGTGGCCGCGGAAAAGCGCTCGAAGCACGGGCGCTCATCCCACTGCAGGCCGCTGGCCGGCAGCCATTCGCGCGTCATGCGCGTCCATGTTTCGGCAATGGCGCTGGATGGTCCCTTGAATTGCGCCACCGCATAGC
Organism: Janthinobacterium sp. PLB04; assembly: GCF_021165895.1. Lineage (NCBI taxonomy): Bacteria > Pseudomonadati > Pseudomonadota > Betaproteobacteria > Burkholderiales > Oxalobacteraceae > Janthinobacterium > Janthinobacterium sp. PLB04. The sequence continues at coordinate 2,628,001 of NZ_CP088968.1, forward strand.
GCCCGCCCGGCAGGGTGGTGATGCTGGCCCGGCCGCCTGACTGGAACGCATCGGGCACGGTGACGCAGGCGTCGTAGCGGCATTTGTCTGGCGGCGTGATGCTGGGATCGTCATGGCCGATGCCGTAGCACGTCGCGTCGCCCAGGCCGTGCGACTGCATCCATGGCGCGACGGTGTCGCGCCAGAAGGCGCCGATGGCGGGACCGTAGGGGCCGATATGGCGCTGGCACGCCACCGTGGCGGGCGGCAGGTCGAGGATGGTGACTTGCATGGGACTCTCTCTATGAAGTGGATTGGAGTGCCCATGGTGCTGGAAGTTCGGCCCGTTTTCCTGACCAGGATTGCGCATGGCCTGATCCGGATTGCTATCTTGCCGGTGCAGGCGCATGGCTGCGAGCATGGCAGCGTTTTTTGCGGCGATGCCGGCGCGCCAGGCCGTTGGCGTGCAGCCGAATTTCAGCTTGAAGGCGCGCGCAAACGCTTCGCCGGAACCGAAGCCCGTCGCCAGCGCGATGTCCAGTATCGTTTCGTCGGGGCGGCAGGCCAGCCGCAGGGCGGCCGTTTCCAGGCGCCGGCGGCGCGCATAGTCGCCCAGCGTCTCGCCCATCCAGGCGGCGAATACGCGGTGAAAGTGGAAACGTGAAAAATGCGCGACGTCGGCCAGCTGGGCCAGGTCCAGCGGCGTGTCGAGGTGGCGGTCGATATGGTCAAGCACGGCATTCATGCGCCGCGCGTATTCGGCGCGGAAATGGCCGGATGCCGGCTGCTCAGGGAGAGTAGGAGGGGAAGACATGCCGCCGATTATGGCATGAAGTCCCCTCCGGGCGGCGTGGAAAAGAGGCTTACGCCGCGTTCAAGGCTTGTTCCAGGTCTTCGCGCAAGTCGTCGATATGCTCGATGCCGACGGACAGGCGCAGCATGTCTTCCGACACGCCTGCCTTTGCCAGTTCTTCGGGATTGAGCTGGCGGTGCGTGGTGGAGGCAGGGTGCGTGGCCAGCGACTTGGCGTCGCCGATGTTGACCAGGCGCGTGAACAGTTGCAGGGCGTCGAGCACGCGGGCGCCGGCCGCGCGTGGATCCTCACCAGCCGCCAGTTTCAGGCCGAACGATAAAATGCCCGAGGCGCGGCCATTCATGTATTTCTTCACCAGCGCGTGGTCCGGGTGGTCTTCCAGGCCCGCGTAATTGACCCACGCGACCTTCGGATGCTGTTTCAGGTGCCTGGCCAGGGCCAGCGTGTTGTCGCAAATGCGGTCCATGCGCAGGGCCAGCGTCTCGATGCCCTGGATCAGCTGGAAGGCGGAGAGTGGCGAGATGGCCGCGCCCATATTGCGCAGCGGGACGACGCGCGCGCGGCCGATGAAGGCGGCGGGTCCGAACGCTTCCGTGTAGACGACGCCGTGGTACGACACGTCCGGTTCGTTCAGGCGCTTGAAGCGTTCCTTGTGTTCGGCCCACGGGAATTTGCCGCTGTCGACGATGGCGCCGCCCACGGTGGTGCCGTGGCCGCCCAGGTATTTGGTCAGCGAGTGCACGACGATATCGGCGCCATGCTCGATGGGACGGAACAGATACGGACTGGGTACCGTGTTATCAACGATCAGCGGGATGCCGTGCGCATGCGCGATCTCGGCCAGTTTCGCTACATCGGTGACATTGCCCAGCGGGTTGCCGATCGATTCGCAGAAGATGGCCTTGGTACGCGCGTCGATCAGGGCGGCGAAGGTCTCGGGCTGGCGCGCGTCGGCGAAGCGCACTTCGATGCCGATCTGCGGCAGGGTGTGGGCAAACAGGTTATAGGTGCCGCCATACAGCTGGCTGGCGGAGATGAAATTGTCGCCCGCTTCGGCGATGGTCTGGATCGCATAGGTGATCGCCGCCATGCCCGACGCCACGGCCAGCGCGGCCACGCCGCCTTCCAGCGCCGCGCCCCGTTTTTCCAGCACGTCCTGCGTGGGGTTCATGATGCGCGTGTAGATATTGCCGGCGACCTTGAGGTCGAACAGGTCGGCGCCATGCTGGGCATTGTCGAAGGCGTAGGCCACCGTCTGGTAGATGGGGACGGCGGCGGCCTTGGTGGTCGGGTCGGGGGTGTAGCCGGCGTGCACGGCCAGGGTTTCGATTCTCATGTGGTCTCCGGTTGCTATGGTATGCGGTGGTGAAATCCGCAGCCATTGTGCCATGCGCCCGTTAGCTCGTTGCTACGCTTGATAGAATTTTAATTCATAAGCTAGTGCTGTCTTGATATAAGTCATGCAGCTCTGCCAGTCCGATGAACCGTTCATGCGTGCCGTTCTGCGCGCAGGCAAATGCGCCGCCGATGGCGCCGCGGCGCATGGCATCGTCCAGGCCCGCGCCGCCCAGCCAGGCATGCAGGAAGGCCGCCACGAACGAGTCGCCGGCGCCATTGGTGTCCACCACGGGCAGCTTCAAGCCTGCCGTCGGCGTGTGACGCACGGTCTCGCCGCCCCGTTCCAGCAGGTAGGCGCCATCCGCTCCGGCCATGGCGATGACGGCCTGCGCGCGGCCTTCCGAGATAATGGCGCGCATGACGGACTCCGTGCGCTCGCCCAGCGCGGCCGTGCTGAGGAAGACCAGGTCGGCGCGCAGCGCAAAGACCTTGTGGTGCGGGTTGACGCCATCCCAGTCGTGCAAATCCGTCGACACCGTGGTGCCGCACATTTGCGCATCGTCAAACAGCTCGGCCACCCAGCCCATGATGGAAAAGTGCGCATGGCGCGCCGGGCCCAGGTAGGGAAGATAAAAAGCGGCCGGCATGCGCACGTCTTCCGGATGGCGGCCGTCGTACAGCGACAGCCGGCGCCCTTGCGGGTCGACCAGGTTGACGCTGCGCCGCGTGCCCGAGGGTTCGACAAGGTGTGAAAAATCGAGCCTGGCTTCCTTGTAGCGCTGCAGGATGGCCGCGCCCTGCGCATCGTCGCCGATGAAGTCGATGAACTTGCAGCGCAATCCCAGCGCATGGCAGCCCAGCGCCACGCCGTTGCCCGTGTGCGCCACGTAGTCGCGGATGGGCGGCACGTGCAGCGAATCGGCGACGGGCAATTGCAGGTCGGGGACGCGCACGATCGTGTCGATGCCGGCGCCGCCGACCACTAAAATGTCATAGGTACTCATGGTGCAGCTCTCTCCAGCAGGACGGTGCCGGCCGCGTTCACCGCGACGGTGCCGTTTTTTACGATATAGGTTTGATTCGTGTAAGCGTCGCGCAGACTGGTGCCGTCGGCGAACACGCCGTGCACTTTCAGTTCGAGCGGGCCTTGCGCCTCGGGCACGGCGATGGTGGCGTCGTCCTGTGTCACGCGGGCGAATGCGTACGGCTTGTCGTCGACGAAGCGGTGTTCGCCGCGCGCCAGGGCAGGGTGGCGCAGCCGGAACTGACCCAGCTTGCGCGCATGCGCGAGGGTGGCCCCATCCATCGAGCTCCAGTTCATGTCGGAGCGGGTGGCCTGCTGTTCGTCGCCAACGGGCGCCGCGCCAGGCTGGCGCGCGCTTTCATCGCCATAGAACAGCTGCACGCCGCCCGGCGCCAGCAGCAGGGCGGACAAGCCATGTTTCAGCCGGTCGCGCGGGAACAGGCTGGTGTCGTGCGACGAGATATACGACAGGATGTCGTAGCGGGGGCCCGGGCCCTTGCCCAGCAAGCCCGCGTACTGGCGGTAGACGCCATCGATGCTTTTCCAGTCGCCGCCAGCGCGGCTTTGAAAGTCGAAATTGATCATCGAATCGAAACCGGCGTCATGCCAGCTGCTGCGCTCGGGGCCGTGGCCCCACGCTTCGCCCGTCATCCAGAACGGCGCGTCATCGATCTTTTGCTGCGGATGGCGCGCCTTCCAATCCTTGAGGGCATCGGTGGCCGCCGCGCGCAGGGCCAGCCAGCTTGCCGGCTCCACGTGCTTGACGGTGTCGGCCCTGAAACCGTCGACGCCGAATTCGCGCACCCAGTCGGCCAGCCAGCTGACAAGGTAAGTGCGGACAGTCGCATCGGGCAGGGCCACGGCGCGCGTGTCGGCCTTGCGCTGCAAAATCGGCGGCAAGCCCACGGCCTTGCTGCTCTCCGTGCGGAAGTCGGGCAGGTAGGCCAGCTGCATGGTGAAATCATCCTTGCCGCCGTCGGCGTAGCCGGGCAAGCCGGCGCGCACCCAGTCCGGACCCCACCACTGCTTGAATTCGAAGTTGTTGTAGTCGATGAAGCTGTGATAGTCGCGCAGCACGGCCTGCTCATGGCCTGGCCACAGGACCGGCACCTTGTATTCGGACAGGGTGCGCAAGTCCGCGTAGCCGGGATGGTTCAGCACCACGTCGAACAGCACGCGGATGCCTTGCGCATGGGCCGTGTCTATCATCTCGCGCAGTTCCTCGCGCGTGCCCATGTTGGCATCCATGGTCGTGTAGTCGAGCGCCCAGTAGCCGTGGTAGGCGTAGTGCTGGAACTGCTGCTTGCCGCCCACCACCCAGCCGTGGATCTGCTCGTACGGCGCCGTGATCCACAGGGCGTTGACGCCCAGGTCGCGGAAGTAGCCGGCTTTGAGCTGTTGCGTGATGCCGGCGATGTCGCCGCCGTGAAAGCTGCCCACATCGCCGCCTGCCGGGTCGGCGGCGCGGCCATAACTGTGGTCGTTTCCAGGATTGCCGTTGGCGAAGCGGTCCGTCACGGCGAAGTAGACGATGGGGTTGTCCGCAAAGCTCCCTGCCTGCGCCGAAGCGCTGAGTAACAGGGCGGCCAGCGTAGTCAGGGCGCGGCGCATGGTCAGCCCTTCACGCCGCCAGCCGTCAGGCCGGAGATCATCCATTTCTGCGCCAGCAGGAATACGGCCGTGATGGGCAGGCCGGACAAAATGGCTGCCGCGGCGAAGTCGCCCCACAGGTATTTTTGCTCGTACAGGAACAGTTTCGAGCCGACGGCCAGGGTCAGGTTGTTCTGTTCATGCAGCAGCACGGAGGCGATCGGGTATTCGATGATGGCGCCGATGAACGACAGCAGGAATACCACCATCAGGATGGGCACCGTCATCGGCAGCAGCACGTAGATGAACGCCTGCCATTGCGTGGCGCCGTCGACCTTGGCCGCTTCCTCGATTTCGATGGGGATGGTTTGATAGTAGCCTTTGATGGTCCAGATATGCAGGGCGATGCCGCCCGTGTAGGCCAGCACCAGGCTGCCGTGGTGGTCGATGCCCAGCCACGGCACGTAGCTGCCCAGCACATCGAAGATGGCGTAGATGGCCACCAGGGCCAGCACGGCGGGGAACATCTGCAGCAGCATCAGCGCGGACAGGGTTTGCGACTTGAAGCGGAACTGCATGCGCGCGAATGCGTACGCGCAGGTGGTCGACAGCAGCACGGTAACGGTGGCGCTCATGCTGGCCACCTTGATGGAGTTCCATAGCCACAGCAGCACGGGGAAGTCCGGCTCGACCAGGGTGCCGTTGGGCGCCTGGTAAGACATGCCCAGCGCCAGGCGCCAGTGCTCGAAGCTGATCTCGGGCGGTATCAGGCTGCCCGAGGCGAAGTTGCCAGGGCGCAAAGAGATCGACAAGATCATCAGGAAGGGGAACATCACCAGCGCGATCAGCGCGATCACGGCGACGTGGGCCGCCAGGATGCGCCAGCGGTTGGAACGGTCGACAACGATAGCCATATGCTGTCCTTTATGCTTTGTTCATGCGCGTCAGGCGCATGTTGACCAGCGAAATCGCGGCCACGAGGAAGAAGATCAGGGTCGAGATGGCGGCGGCCAGGCCAAAGTTCTGGCCGGAATCCTCGAACGCGATGCGGTAGGTGTAGGACACGAGCAAGTCCGTCGTGCCGGCCGGCAAGGTGGTGTCGAGGAAATCGGGACGCCCGCCCGTCAGCAAGCTGATCAGTACAAAGTTATTGAAGTTAAAACCCAGGCTGGCCACCATCAGCGGCGTCAGTGGCTTGATGATCAATGGCAGCGTGATCTTGAAGAAATTCGTCAGCGGTCCCGCGCCGGCCAGGGCCGAGGCTTCGTACAGGTCCGACGGGATCGCCTTGATCAAGCCCATGCACACCACCATCATGTAGGGGTAGCCGAGCCAGGTGTTGACGATCAAAATCATGGCCTTGGCCAGCGTGGTGTCGGAGAACCAGGCGGGCTTGATGCCGAACAGGGCGTCGAGCACGAGGTTGATTTCGCCGAAGTTATTGTTGAACAAACCTTTGAAGACCAGGATGGAGATGAAACCCGGCACGGCGTACGGCAGGAACAGCAGGGTGCGGTACAGGCCGCGGAAGCGCAGCGCATCCCAGTTCAGCAGCACGGCCAGCACCATGCCCAGGCCCGTCGTCGTGGCCACGCTGATCAGGGCGAAAACGATGGTCCACACGAAAATGCGCAGGAAGGGGCCGCGGAACGCTTCATCGGAGAAAATCTTCACGAAGTTGGCGAAGCCGACATTGACCTTGAAGCCCGGTTCCAGCTTGGTACCGTCCGGCATTTCATAAAAGCCCGTCTTGAAGTTCGGTGTCACGAGCTCGCCCGTGGCGATTTTCTTCAGGGTCTTGTCGGGCAGTTGTTTGTAGACATGCGCGACAGGGCCGAATTCGCGCAAGCCCACCATGCGCAGCTCGATCCTGTTCGGCATGACCAGGGTGAGCAGCTTCAAGTCCTTTTGCAGGGCGATGATGTCCTTGATGGGCAGCGGCGCGGCCAGCACGGGCGCCTGCACGGGATCCAGCGGCGCCACTTCCACGTTCAGGGGGACGGCGCGCTTGAGGGCCAGCGGCTGCGTCAAGAGCACTTCGCCCGTGTCCGGGCTTTCCAGGCGCAGGCGGTATTCCTTGTTGTCGGCATGTACGGTCATGGCATAGCCGGCGCTTTCCACGCGCTGCGTCTCGTCGAGCAGGTATTGCGTGGCACGCTCATAGGTGAGCAGGTTGCGCGAACTGAAATTGGTAAAGCCGATCGACACCGTGTACACCATCGGCAGCAGCACGAAGACGATGACCGCCGTAATGCCGGGAAATAGATAACGGTAGGCATAGGCGCGCGGCGACGTGAAGACAAACGTCGTCAGGGTCAGCAAGCCGAGGAAAACGGCGGCCAGCATGGTCTGGCCGGAAATGTACAACATGAAGAGCAGATACAGACCCAGCGCCATGCTGATGGTCAATACCGTAGGGCCGATAAACTTGCGCACGATGGATACCTGTGAAGATGGAGTGATACGAGATGGCGTAGGTCGGATTAGCGGCTATGCCGCGTAATCCGACAACATTGTTGGCTGCTGGTGTCGGATTACGGCCCTTCGGGCCTAATCCGACCTACGCCTTGACCTGCTTAATTGGCGGTCGTAATCCGCTTCGCCGCCGCATCCAGGCCATCCTTGGTCGTCTGGCGGCCTTGCGTGATGTTTTCCAGCGCCGATTGCATCGACGACCAGAAGCGGCCCATTTCCGGGTTGTTCGGCATCGGACGGCCCGCTTGCGCGCTTTCCATCGTCGCCTGGATGTTCGGATTGGCTTTCAATTCCGCGAACAGCACCTTGTTCGCTGGCGTGCCCAGCGGGACGTCGGCGTTGATGGTTTTCAGGCCATTGATCTGCAGCATCTGGTTTTCCAGGAATTCCGTGGCCAGGTCCTTGTTCGGGCTAGCCTTGGAAATCATCGCGCCCAGCACGCCCACGAACGGGGTGGCCGTCTTGCCTGCCACAGTAGGAATCGTTGCCACGCCGAAGTTGATCTTCGACTTGCGCGCATTGTCCCACGACCATGGGCCGTTGATCATCATGGCGATCTTGCCCTGGTTGAAACCGGCTTCCATTTCCGCGTAGCCCGCGCCCTTCGGCATGGCGCCGCTGTTGATCAGGGTCATCAGCGCATTCACGCCAGCCTGCGAACCGGCATTGTTCACGCCCGTTTTTGCCGCATCGTAGCGGCCGTCGGACTTGACTTCAAACGGGAAGCCGCCGCCCGCGCCCAGCAACGGCCACGTGAAATAGGTGTTCGTGTAATCCCACAGGATGGCTTTCTTGCCCTGAGCGGACAATTTCTTGTCCAGCGCGGCGATTTCCTCGAAGGTTTTTGGTGGCGTCGGCACCAGGTCCTTGTTGTAGACGAGGGCGACGGCTTCGATGGAGATCGGGTAGCCCCAGGTCTTGCCGCCCACCGTGAAGGCGTTCCAGGCCAGCGGCAGGATGGCGGCGCGGGCTTCCTTGCTTGGCGTCAATGGTTGCAGCAAGCCGGCGTCGATCCAGGTGCCGATGCGGTCATGCGGCCAGATCCAGATGTCCGGACCCTTGCCGGCGGCCGCTGCTTGCTGGAATTTGTTTGGCGCATCTTCCGGATGCTCGACGACGACCTTGACGCCCGTCTTCTTGGTGAATTCCTCGCCGACCTTGGCCAGGCCCTTGTAGCCCTTGTCGCCATTGATCCAGATCAGGAGGGTGCCTGCTTCGGCCGCGTTTGCCATGCTGACGGCGGCCAGGTTGCCGATGCCGGCCAGGGCGGCGGCGATCAGGGTGGTTTTGATGAAGCTGCGTTTCGCGTGTGTGAAGGACATGTCAATCTCCAGTGTCTTTTTTTATGTTAAGTATCAAGGCTGAGACGATACAACCAGGCCAGGCGGCGCCTGTAGCGCCTGGCCCTTTAAATTCGGAATCAGGTACGGGTCTGGCCATGCTCGTCGAACACGTGGACGCGGGCGGGCGCCACCTGCAGCGCCACGGATTGGCCAATGGCCCAGTCCGTTTCCGCATCGGCGCGCACCACCAGCGGCTCGTCGCCGCCCGGTACCTGCACATACAGATAGCTGATGTCGCCCAGTTTTTCCACCGCCTGCACGGTGGCCGTGATGGCGGCAGTGGCGCCGGGCGCGCATGCTTGCACGTGTTCGGGACGCGCGCCGACGGTGACGGGGGTGCCGCTGGCCAGCGGCTGCGTCAGGACGGCCTGCAGCATGCCGCCCGCGTTGGTGGCGATGGTGGCCACGCCATCGGCATAGCTGTGGATCTTGCCTTTGAGGAAGTTCATGCGGGGCGAACCGAGGAAGCCGGCCACGAACAGGTTGGCGGGATGGTGGTACAGCTCCAGCGGCGCGCCCACCTGTTCGATGCGGCCCGCGTTGAGCACGACGATGCGGTCGGCCAGGGTCATCGCTTCGACCTGGTCATGCGTGACGTAAATCATGGTTGAGCGCAATTCGCGGTGCAAGTTCGCCAGTTCGATGCGCATCTGCACGCGCAGCGAGGCGTCCAGATTCGACAGTGGTTCGTCGAACAGGAAAACGTCGGGCTTGCGCACGATGGCGCGGCCGATGGCCACGCGCTGGCGCTGGCCGCCCGACAAGTCCTTCGGTTTGCGTTCCAGCAAGGGTTCGATGCGCAGGATTTGCGCGGCGCGTTGCACGGCGTCGGCGATCTGCACGCGGCTCTGTCCGGCCAGCTTCAAGCCGAACGCCATGTTCTGCGCCACGCTCATGTGCGGGTACAAGGCGTAGCTCTGGAACACCATGGCGATGCCGCGCTTGGCGGGCGGCACGTCGTTCATGCGGGTCTTGCCGATGAATAAATCGCCGCCGCTGATCTCTTCCAGGCCGCAGATACTGCGCAGCAAGGTGGATTTGCCACAACCCGACGGGCCCACGAACACCATGAATTCGCCATCGGCGATCTCCAGGTCGATGCCGTGCAGGGTTTGCACGTCGCCATATGCCTTCTTCAGGCCTGTTAACTTCAGTCCAGCCATGTCTGTCGTCCTCAATCTCACTGAATGTGCCTGGCCAAATCTACTGCGCGTCGAACTTGCGGCTGGCGATGCTCACTGTGCATTCGCACAGCTGCGCTTCTCAGCCACAACTTTCATCCGCTCGCTACGATTTTTCCAGGCACTGATACGCTGTTGTTCGGCCCCGCTGATGCGCGGGGCTCGTTATTGTAATTGGCGGCATGGCCGCCAAAGCCTGCGATTTACGCCAGGGTGCCGAACCAGCCGCCATGCGGAGGCAGGCTGAGCTGCTGGCCATCTTTGCTACCCGGCAAGCCGTGACCGGCCAGGTCGGCCGCTGGCGCTGCATCGGGCCAGGCGAAGGTGACCGCTTGCGTGCCCAGGTTGAAGGCGGCCAGGACGGACGGTTGGCCGGGCAAGTCGCGGCGCAGGGCCAGCACGGGTTCCGGCGCATCGAAGAAGACAATATCGCCGCGCAGCAATTGCGGCAGGGTGCGGCGCCAGGCGAGGATATTCTGCGCAAACTGCAATGGCGAGGCGGAATCGTTTTCTTCGACATCAACGGCGCGCGCCAGATGCTCGGGCGGCACGGGCAGCCAAGGTTTGGCATTGCTGAAGCCGCCATGCGGCGCCTCGGCCACCCATGGCATCGGCGTGCGGCAGCCATCGCGGCCCTTGAACTGGGGCCAGAACGGGATGCCGTACGGGTCTTGCAGCGCCTCGAAAGGAATGTCCGCTTCCGTCAGGGCCAGCTCGTCGCCCTGGTACAGGCAAGGCGTGCCTTTCAGCGCGGCCTGCACGGCCAGCACCACCTTGGCCAGCGATGGCGACGGGTTTTCGCCACCCCAGCGCGTCATGACGCGCACGCTGTCGTGGTTGCCCACGGACCAGGAAGCCCAGCCGTCGGCCACTTGCGCCTCGAACTCTTCCACCTGGGTGCGGATGTGCGCGGCCGAAAACTCCGCCGTCAGCAAGTTGAAACTGTAAGCCATGTGCAGCTTGTCGGCGCCCGTGTAGGCCGCCATGGTGGCCAGCGCATTGTCGTCGCCCACTTCGCCGATGGAAATGGCCTGGTATTCATCGAGCACGGCGCGCACGCGCTGCAGGTAGGCGATGTTTTCCGGCTGCGTCTTGTCGTACACGTGCGCCTGCATGCCGTACGGGTTGATGGCCGACACGCTGCTCGCGTCGCGCTGCACGGCTGGTGGATTGTCGCGCAGCAGCTGGTCGTGATACGGGAAGTTGCAGGAATCGAAGCGGAAGCCATCGACGCCGCGCTCGAGCCAGAAACGCAGATTGTCCAGCTGGGCCTGCTGCACGGCCGGATTGTGGAAATTCAGGTCGGGCTGGCTGGCGAGGAAATCGTGCAGGTAATACTGGCCGCGGCGCGGCTCCCATTGCCAGGCGGAACCGCCGAACACGGACAGCCAGTTGTTCGGCGCCGTGCCGTCCGGCTTCTGGTCGGCCCACACATACCAGTCGGCCTTGGCATTGTCGCGGCTGGAGCGGCTTTCCACGAACCACGGGTGGTTGTCGGACGAGTGCGACAGCACCTGGTCGATCATCACTTTCAAGCCCAGTTCATGGGCGCGCGCCACCAGGCGGTCGAAATCGGCCAGGGTGCCAAACATGGGGTCGACGTCGCAGAAGTCGGCCACGTCGTAGCCGAAGTCTTTCATCGGCGACGTGAAGAAGGGCGAGATCCAGACGATGTCGGCGCCCAGGGCGGCGATGTAATCGAGCTTGGAGGTGATGCCAGGCAAGTCGCCGATGCCGTCGCCATTGCTGTCGAGGAAGCTGCGTGGATATACCTGGTAGATGACGGCGCTGCGCCACCAGTCGGCGGGCAGGTGGGCGAGATTGTTCTGGATGGTCGGCATGAATGATTTCTTAAAAGTTGCCTGTAGCCGTGGCTATCAGGGCGGCGCTGCTGGTTGGTAGGCGAACGTCTTATTTTAAAATTCAAAGCGCTTTGGGTATGAAATGAGTATAGTTCAAAGCGCTTTGAAAAGTAAAGCGATACACGTGCCAGACATACGATTTTTTTATGAGGGTGATTCAGGGAGGGGATGTTCATCCCCTGGCCGAAGACGAAACCCTATGCAAGGGCTGGGGTCAGACCCTGAGGGTCTGACCCCGGTATTTCGCGGGTTGCGCGGTGAGAGGCTGAATTATGCGTGTATTACGGGCCCTGCCGACTCGCCCGGCAGCAGTTCGCACGGCCACAGTTCCTGCAAGTCGGTGACGGGCGTGCCATCCATCAGGGCCAGCAGCATGTGGATCATCTTCGCGCCGGCGCCGCGCGGGTCGGGCTGGACGACGGTGGTGACGTTGTGGCCGGCCAGGGAATCCTCCATCACGCCCCAGACGATCAGCGACATTTCGCTGCCGATGGCGATGCCCGCGTCGAGCAGGGCGCGCACGGCGCCCACGCCCGACATGTGATTGTCGACGATGACGGCCGTGGGGCGGGGCGAGCGGGCCAGCAGGCGCTGCATGGCCTGGTAGCCGGCGCGGCGGTCGTGCGCATTGTCGACCAGATTGTCCGGGTCGACGGCCAGGCCGCCCGCCTGCATGGCGTGCTGGAAACTCTCGACGCGCTGGCGCACGAAGTTCAGGTCCGGCGTGGCGCTGATCAGGCCGATGCGCTGGTGGCCCAGCTGCGCCAGGCGCTCGACGGCCAGGCGCATGCCCGCCTCATTATCGTAGTCGAACCACGCGTGCGGCTGGTTCAGCTGCGTGCGGCCATGGGCGACAAACGGCATGCCCTGCTGCGCCAGGTAGGCGATGCGCTCGTCGAACGGTTTCGTGCGTCCGACGATCAGGCCATCGATGCGGCGGCCCTTGACCATGCGTTCATAGGTGTGGAATTCGTTGCCGGCCGAGGCGGGCGCGATCATCATGTCCATCTGCTGGGCTTCCAGCGCTTCCGACATGCCGCCCACGATGTCGATGAACATGGGGTCGGCCAGGTCGTTCGGCATCAGCGGGTAGATGATGCCGACGATATTCGTGCGTCCCACGGCCAGGCTGCGCGCCATGGGATTGGGACGGTAGCCGGCCGCCTGCGCGGCGGCCAGCACCCGCTCGCGCGTGCGTTCGCTCACTTCCGGATAGCCATTCAAGGCGCGGCTGACGGTGGTTTCGGATATTCCTAGCGTTTTGGCGAGATTTTTGAGGTTCATGGATGCTGCAGTTGGGGTCTATCCAGGGTGGGTCGGGAGCGATGCGGTGCGATGACGGGTAGTTTATCTGATAAATGCCGGAATGATCAGGGGTATGACAAGCGGCGGCAGCGCCCAAAAAAATACGCGGGCAAACCCAGGGGCGCCCGCGCTAAAAGAGGATACTGCTGAATCACTACATTGAAGCTGCCGGCCATCGCGTGCAGCGGCGAAATGGTGGGTCCGGATATTACTTGCCCCTGGATAAGCGGGCGGTGTTGCTGCCACCGGCAAGCGTCCGGGGACGCTTGCCAACGTTCTAGCGGCCTGCGATTACCACCAGGATTCCACTTGGAAACCGACGGAGCTGCCGTTGGTCTTGCCACCGAACACGCCCGTCGACGACAAGGCCGATTCCGCGGCGGCGGCCGACTGGGCTGCCTTGTTCCATTTGGCATAGGTGTAGAAGGCGCGCAGCACGGGACGCGACCAGAAGCTGTTGCCGGCCGACAGTTGCGGCGCGAAGGTCAGCTTGGTCAGGTTGCGGCTTTCGCCGCCTTCCGGCTTGACGATGTCGTGGCCCAGTTCCACGGCCAGGCTGTAGTTGTCCGTGAAGTGGTAGACGGGGCGCGCGCCGATCGATGTCCACTTGCTGCTCACGCCTGCCGTTTCCTTGTCTTCATAGACGAAGGTGCCCATGCCCGACCAGGCGCCCTTGGGCTGGATCATGATCTGTTCCGTCAGACGCACGACCTTGTCATCCTTGCCGGCGCCCAGGCTGAAGCCGCCCGTGTTGGCGGCGCTGCCCTTACCGTACTGCAATGCCACCTTGTTGAAGCCGCCCAGCAGATTGCCTTGCGTATGCATGATGGTCAGCAAGTGGCCGCTGGCGATGGGGGCCGCGCCTTGCGCATTGCGTTTCTGGTTGAATTGCAGGCCCAAGGTCAGTTCGCCATCGGGATTGACCTTGATGCCGGAGAAGCGCAGGTCGTGGGACAGGCCCATGCGCTTGCTGTCGCCGTCATCGGCCGTGCGCACGACGGCGTAGGCCAGCTTGGCGGCGCCCAGGTCGATGTTTTCCAGGCCGGCGCCAGGGCCACTGTTATTCCAGAAGTAGTAATCGGTGATGTGCACGTCCTGGCGGTCGTAGTAGCGCTTGCCGACCCAGGCGCGCGCTTCGGCGAAGGCGCCCGTGCCGATCTTGTCGGCGACCACGTTCATTTCGCGCCACGACGGGTCCGATTGCTCCCAGTCCTGGTTCTGGTTGACGGAAAACGCCACCAGGGTATTGATGCGGAAGGTGGTGCCGTTGGCTGCCTTGAAGGCTTCGCCGCCGAATTTCAGCTCGCCATAGGTTTCGCACTCATTGCCCAGACGATACTTGGACGAGGCGCCGGCCAGGCCGAAACACGCTTCCTTGCCGCCTTCGCTGCTGGTGCCGAAGCCCGAGCGGATATAGCCGCCGAAGTCGATCGGCAGGGCGGCCTGGGCCGACGCACTCAAGGCCATCAGCACTGCCGCTGGCAACGCTTTCAAGAAAAATTTGTTCATTGTGTCTCCAGTGTTTTTATAGGTGTGGGATCGGCGCGCATCAATTTGCGAAACCAAAGCGCTTTAACTATGCCTCAAAGCGCTTTGAGTATAGTTCAAAGCGCTTTGATAAGTAAACTCGTTTTGTTCTTGAAAACTTTTGAGGTGTTGCAGAGAAACATCAAAGGCGGGCGGCGGCGCGTGGGCGCCGCCGGGTATGGCGGGGCAGGGGATGGTTGCCGCGGGAAAGCCGGGCGGCTTAGTTTGGCGCCTTGCAGGCGGGCAGGGCGGCTGTGTCCCGTGCGGCATCGGCCGCATTCGCCGGATGGCGCAGGAAGGCGAGGATCAACAGGGCCGATGCCGTGGTGATGCTGGCCAGCACATATAGCAGGTGGCGGAAGGCCGTGCCATACGCTTGCGCCAGCTCGGCGGCGGGAGCGTGTGGCAGCAGGGTGCTCGCATGGCTCAGCTCGCCCAGCGCCAGGAAGGGGCCGGCATGCGCCGCCTGCTCCGCGCCGATGCCGGCAATGCCAGCGTTGCCCAGCGCCGCGACGGTGAGCGTGCCCAGCAGCGCGCTGACGATGGCCAGCGCCAGGCCTTCGCCCGCCACGCGCGTCGTATTGAAGATGCCGGCCGCCATGCCGGCCCGCTCGACAGGCACGACGCTGATGGCCAGACCATCCATCAAGCCCCAGGGCAGGCTGATGCCGCAGCCGATCAGCAGCAGCGGCCCGATCAAGGTAGCGGGCGCTTGCCCTGACGCGCAGGTGGAGAGCCACAGCAAGCCGCCCGCCGCCAGCAGCAGGCCGCTGGCGCAAATGTGCGCCGCGGCAATGCGTTGCGCCGCCATGCCGGCCAGGATCGGCAGCACCAGCATGGGGGCCGACAGGGCGATCATCATGCGTCCCGCTTCCAGCGCGCTGTAGCCTTCGATGCCGATGAAGCGGGCCGGCAGCAGTACCAGCAGCACGACAAAGGAAAACGCGGGCGCGGCGGCCAGCAGTTGCACACCGGCAAAGGCTGGCAGGCGGAACAGCGTCAAGTCCAGCATGGGCCGCGCCGCGCGCCGCTCCACGCGGATGAATGCGCCCAGCAGCAAGGCCGCGCCACCGAGCAGCCCCAGGCTGGCAGCACTGCCCCAGCCGCTGTCGGGCGCCTGCAGCAAGCCATAGGTGAACAAGGAGAGGGCGCCGGTAAACGTCAGGGCGCCGGGCCAGTCTACGCCCTGCGCCTGCGGGTCGCGCGATTCGCGCATGGCGCGCGCGGCGGCCAGCAGGGCGGCCAGGCCGGCCGCGGCAGTGGCGACAAAAATGGCGCGCCAGCCCGTGTGGGTGATCAAGGTGCCGGCCAGGAAGGGGCCGAAGGCCAGGCCCACGCCGAAGGCCGTGCCGATCAGGCTGAAGGCGCGCGCGCGGGCGGGGCCGTCGAATTCCTGCGCCAGGGCCGCCAGTCCGCTCGACAGGGCCATGGCGCAGCCCAGGCCCTGGACGGCGCGCAGCACGTCGAGCCACAGGATGCCGGGCGCGGCCGCCAGTGCCAGCGCGGCGGCGGAAAACACGCCCATGCCCAGCAAGAACACGCGCTTGCGGCCATAGCGGTCGGCCAGGGCGCCGGCCACCATCAGGCAGCCGCCAAAGCTGAGCATGAAGGCGTTCGTGATCCATGCCAGCGCCAGCGGCGTGCCGTGCAGGTCGGCGGCGATTGCTGGGATGGCGATGGCCGGTCCCGTAAAACTGAGTGGCATGCATAGCGCGGCCAGGCAGACGGCGGCCAGCACCAGCGTGCGCCGTGCAGTCGCTTGGTCCGGGGCTTGCGCGGGAAGATTCGTATCCATGGGAATGATTCCAGAAAGAGGGAATCCGATGATAATATGGGCGTAATCAATGAAAAAGTGGCTGAAAATCCACTCATAACGGACAAATATTCCCTAATCGAGATGGCGAGATGGCATGGATAATCTGAATGGCATTGCCGCCTTCGTGCGCGCGGCGGAAACGCGCAGTTATGTGGCGGCCGGGCGGCTGCTCGGCGTGTCGGCCTCGGCCGTGGGCAAGAGCGTGGCGCGGCTGGAAGAAAAGCTGGGCGTGCGCCTGCTCAACCGCAGCACGCGGCGCATCAGCCTGAGCAACGAGGGTGCGCTGTTTTACGAACGCTGCCAGCGCATCCTGGCCGACCTCGGTGATGCCGAGGCGGAACTGTCGCACCTGGCCGAGGCGCCGCGCGGCAAGCTGCGCGTCAGCCTGCCCGTGATCGGCTACCGCATCATCCTGCCCCTGCTGGCCGAGTTTACGCGGCGGTACCCGGAGATCGAGCTCGACCTCGATTTCAACGACCGCCTGGTCGACGTGGTGGCTGAAGGCGTCGACGTGGCCGTGCGCAGCGGCACCTTGACCGATTCGCGGCTGATGGCGCGCGAGCTGGGGCCGTTTGCTTTTGCCATCGTGGGCGCTCCCGCATATTTCGCCCGTCACGGCGTGCCGGCCACGCCACGCGCGCTGGAAGGGCACGCCTGCGTGCGCTATAAGTTTCCCACCACGGGCAAGCTGCAGGAATGGGCGCTGCAGCGCGCCGAGGGCGACAGCGGCGGCGAGTTGCGCTTGCCTACCGCCTTGACCTGCAACAATATCGAGGCCTTGATCGGCGCCGCCACGCAGGGCGTGGGCCTGGCTTACCTGCCTGACTTTATCGTGCGCGACGCCATCGCGCGCGGCGAACTGCAAGCCGTGCTGGCCGATTGCCTGTTGTACTCGAGCAAGTTCTGGGTGCTGTGGCCGTCGAGCCGTCACCTGTCACCTAAAATCCGCGTCTTTGTTGACCATTTGTGTACCCACCTGCATTTTTCTCCGCCCCCTCCCGACCCTGCATCATCCCTTTGATGGCCCTGGCCGCCGCGCTGGCGGCTGCTTGGGGAATATTCCTACCCCAAAACGATTATTCCTAACGCCGCTGGATTTATATTTGCTGCGCCGCATCACGCCATGCCGCACGGCATCAACTTATGGCCTTCCTGAATACCCGTCATTCGTTATGGAAATTGCCATAAGGAATTTATTTATGTTAATTTCATATCTGTTTCTGCAACATTGCATCAGCTGGTCGCTTGCGGGAACATGTGCAGGATTAGGCGCCATAAGCGTGTAGTAACCAACAATTAAGGGATGGTAACCCCGTTCCGTTCAGGGAGTGTGCATGAAGACAGTCACTACGACGCCGCAGGATCCGGCGCCAGCCACGACAGCGAAACCGGCCCGCAAAACGGGTTTGCTGCTGGGTGGCGGCGCACCAAATTCCACCTTGATCGCCGGCGCCCTGGCTGCTTTCCTTGACGAGGGCATCGAGTTCGACGTTATTTCCGCCTCGGGCGCCGGCGTGTTGATGGGTTTGCTTTACACGACGCCGCACGAGGCCGCGCCGCGCCAGGCCTTGCAAAGCTGGGCCGACACGGGCGTGGCCGACAGCATCTACAAGATGATTCCGATCAACTACAAGGTATTCCAGAAGCCGGGCATGCACGCGAGCACTTTCCGCGACGCCTTCCAGCCGCCGGCCAACAATCCTTTTTTCCAGGCATTCCAGCAAACGTTTGCGGGCGTGCCCACGGCCTGGTCGGACTGGGGCAAGCTGATGGTGTCGTCGCTGTCGCCGTCGGACCTGTCGGCGAAAAGCCTGGGCCTGTGCGCGCACTTGCCCTTCCTGGAAAAAGCCGTGGATTTCTCGGGCGTGGCCCGCATGCGCCCCGATTTCTACATCAATGCCTACAACCTCAGCGAGCACCGCATGCAAATCTGGGGCAAGCACGAAATTGAACCGATCCATGTGCGCGCGGCCCTGTCGTTTCCCTTCCTGTATGCGCCCACGACCATCGCCGGCGACGACTACATCGAAGGCGCGGCGCTCGATACGCTCAATTTCGACCCGTTTATCGAAGGCAAGGGCGAGCACCATGACGCCGATACGCTGGTCATCCTCGACATCCTCGGCGACGAGCGACTGCTGCGCAAGCCGCGCAACCTGTACGACGCCTGGGTGCGCTCCATCATCACGCCGCTGGTGAAAATTTCCAAGAGCGAGCTGCGCCTGTTCGAACTCGAACACAACACGGATGCGCGCACGGGCCAGCCCAAGCGGCGCCTGCTCAAGCTCGACTTGATGGGCGGCATCCCGGAGCAGCACTGGCCCGATACGCTGGACTGGTCCAGTTCGAACATGCAGTTGCTGTTCGACGTGGGCCACAAGGCGGGCCTGGCATTTTGCCGCCAGCATGGCGACTTGTTGCGCCGCGCGCCTGAGGCTTCCCCGCTGGCGGCCTAGCAACCGATCCCCGGCCACCTGATCGGCAGCTATTTATCCTGCCTGGCCTTGCCAGGCTACCTTTTTACTGTGACACACCATGAATATCACCAAGCAATTAATTCTGACCCTGACCATCGCCTTGCTGGCCCTGCTATTGCTGGGCGCCGGTGGCGCCATCCAGCTGCAGCGCGCCCAGGAGCGTTTTGATACCGTGCAAAACCGTATCATTCCCAGCATCCAGGGCTTGAATGCGGCCAAGGGTTTCCTGGCCGACTCGCGCCTGGCCGGCTACCGCCTGTCCGTATTCTCGAACCTGGCCGACAAGACGGCGCTGGACAAGGCCGTAGCCGATGCCAACACGAATTTTGACAAGGTCATCGCCACCTACCGCGCCGAGCGCCTGTATGACGCGACGGACAGCAAGATGCTCGACGCCGACCAGGCCGCGATGGACGCCTACCGCCGCGCGCTGGCGCCATTCTTTGCCGCCGCCTACGCGGGCGACATGGATGGCGTACGCGCCACCTTGCTGGCCGGCACGCCGCTGGCCATCACAGCCGCCGCCGCCAAGAAAAGCATGGATGACCATATCGCCTACAACAACAAGCTGGTCGACGACGTGAAGGCCGAAAGCCTGGCCGCCTACGATACGGCGTTCAACACCATGCTGGCCGTGCTGGGCGTGGCCGTGTTGCTGACGGGCGCGCTTGCCTGGCATATCTACCGCACCATCAGCGGCGGCCTGGGCAATATCGAACACACGCTGGAGCGTGTCAGCGCTTCGCTGGACCTGTCCGCCGTCATGCCCGTCGAGCGCATGGATGAAGTGGGCCGCACGGCCACCGACTTCAATAAATTCCTCGAGCGCATCGTCGGCGTGATCGCCACCGTGCGCGCCTCGGCCGATACGGTCAGCGTGGCGGCCGCGCAGATTTCCGCCGGCAACGCGGACTTGTCGGTGCGCACCGAGCAGCAGGCGTCTTCCTTGGAAGAAACGGCATCCAGTCTGGAGGAGCTGACCTCGGCCGTGCGCCAGAATACGGACAATGCGCGCCAGGCGAACTCGCTGGCCGTGTCCGCCTCGGACGTGGCCCGCAAGGGCGGCGCCGTGGTGGCGCAAGTGGTGGGCACGATGGGTTCGATCAACGAATCGGCGAAGAAGATCGCCGACATTATCGGCGTGATCGACGGCATTGCCTTCCAAACCAACATTCTGGCGCTGAACGCGGCCGTGGAAGCAGCGCGCGCAGGCGAGCAGGGCCGGGGCTTTGCCGTGGTGGCCACGGAAGTGCGCAACCTGGCGCAGCGCTCGGCGGCTGCCGCCAAGGAAATCAAGGGCTTGATCGAGGATTCCGTCGACAAGGTCAATATGGGCAGCGCGCTGGTCGACCAGGCGGGCGCGACGATGGAAGAAATCGTCGCCAGCATCCGTCGCGTGACGGACATCATGGGCGACATCGCCAACGCCAGCCACGAGCAGAGCGCCGGCATCGAGCAGGTGAACCAGGCCATTTCGCAAATGGACCAGGTCACCCAGCAAAACGCGGCCCTCGTGGAAGAGGCGGCCGCCGCGGCTTCCTCGCTGCAGGATCGTGCCGTGGAACTGGTCGACGTGGTGGCCGTGTTCCGCCTGCGTGGCGACGCCCAGGGCAAAGCGCTGAAAGTGGCGGGTGGCTTGCCGGCCCCGGCTTCAGCCTCAGCCAGCCGGCGCCTGGCGCTGCCTGGCCGCAGTGCCCGCGCTTAAGTTTAGTCATTGAATTGCCCCGGTACGCCGGGGTTTTGGTGGTGGCGCTGTCCAATGGGGAGCGTTGATGTTCGGCACCTGGGGCGAATGTCAGTCAAGTTGCCGGGCTGGCAGGGGCGGCGACGGTGCAGGCGCCGCCCGGCTCCGTGCTCGTCAGGGAGTCTACCTTTCGCGCGCGTGAGTCAGTTACCTCGCCTTGAAATCGCTGGAGATTGAATTGATCAGTACTTTCCCAAGCGCGCCCCAGTCAAGTCTCGCAAACTAGGCTATCGTCGATGCGCATCTTCTTGAATTCCAGATTCCGTACCTCGTCGACGACAACCTGAAATCCGATAATTTGATTTCTGCTATTACGGTTGAATTGAATACCGCCCATGAAAGATTTATTGCCGGAAAATACATCGATATTAACGGGCTTAAAAGTGACGGAGCCCACACGCACATTGTTGGCCGTAAGCTGGCCGCTATTGACCACAAAAACGAAAGAGGAATTGAGCTCTTCGCTATAAAACGTTCCCGTGAACTTGGCCAGTTCATTTTCTGCGTAGGAAACTGCCTTATACGGTTCAAAAACAATGGGATCGCTTTCCCCCATGCTGAAGTGCATATCCATTCTTCCTTTCTTATCGACGAATTTAATAAAATAATGATCGTCGCCGTCAATTTTCATTTGGAAGGTCGAATCGCTTAACGGGATCAGTACGCGGCCATCGGCTTCCGTCCGCGTGTAATACAAGACATCATTTTTAACGTGCACTCTCGCAGCAAGCGCCCGTTCACGGTTCCAGTACACGCCTTCGTATTTCTGACTCTGCGCACGGCTCAGCTTCACGCTTTTGATCTTGGAATAATCGATGGTTTCAGGCTCGAGGAAATGATTTTCCAACATCGTGGCGGCAATCCGCATGCCGTACATTCCGTTGTACGCCAGGCCGGAACTCAATACGACGGCAGTGATTTCCTGATCGGGAAAACGGAAAATCGAGCTCGCGTACCCGCCAAAACTGCCTATCTGGTAAATCTTTGCAATGCCCCGTTCCTTGCCGGCGTGTTGCTGTCCGTATGTCGAAATGCTGGCGATATCCTTGATGATTTCGCCGCCATCAAGCTTGATCGGTGCATTGAGTTTAGTGGCCAGCGCGTTCCCACCGAGCGCGTCGGATAAAATGGCGGAGCGCCAAATTGCGAGGTCGCGGATCGAACTGTAAAGATTGACGGGGCCTGGAACGTTTCCGCTGCCATAGTCGATTTTATAGGCGCCTTTGCCGTTATCGCGATACGGCACGGCCGTGTTTTCCGGCGGCACATCGCCGTAGAGGAACGCGGTGTTCGTCATGCCGAGCGGTACAAAAATATTATTTTTGCAATACTCGTCGAATGGTTTGCCCGAGGCGACTTCGACGATCTTCGCCAGCAGTATCAGCCGTGTATCGCCACCCGGCGAAAAGACGTCGCCGGGTTTGAAGTTCAATTTCTTTTGGCTTTTCACGAGTTCCAGTACGGTATTGTGCTGTTCGGCCCCTGCCGGCTCCCAGCCTGACAGCGACTTCAAGACCTTGTATCCGTGCAAGCCATCGGTCGAGCTCAGCAAATGATTGACGGTGATTTTCTTGCCGAAATCCGGCAACCCCGGCACATACATGCCGATATGGTCATCTAATTTTATCTTGCCCTGTCCTTCGAGCTTCAAGACGGCGTACGCGATAAATTCCCAGGCAAGTGTATCGATCTGGAATTTCGTATGAACCGTGGCGGGAATCTTGTATTCGAGATTGGCGCTTCCGAAAGATTTCTCGTATATCAATTTTTCTTTCTTGAAAATAGCGACCGCAAATGCCGGTTTGTTCGGTGAATTGAGTTCGCTGACGATCTGATCGAACTTCTCTATCGGGATTGATTCGACGACGGTGTTCGCGCTTGCCGAAAACGGAAGCAATACAAGGAGTCCCAGCATGAAATATGCTGCTTTTAAAGTTCGGATGTTCATTGTCAGTCCCTGTCTTTTAATGGCGTCGCTGGAGATTCCTGATCACTTCCTGCGCCACGGAAGCAGTGGCTGTCGGATCTTGACCCGTGATGATGTTGCCGTCGACGATGAAGAAGTTGTCGCCCCATTTTTTGGAATAGACAAAATTTCCGCCGTTCTTGCTGACTTCCTTATCGATGGAAAATGGAAATGCCTTGTAATATTCGGCTTTCGTGTCTTCGAAAATATCGGGGAATCCGGTAACTTTCTTATTCGCGAAGATGAACGTACCATCTGGATTCTTCAGGTTGACAATGCCGGCCGTTCCGTGGCAGATAGCCGAGACGACGCCGCCATTTTCATAGATGGTGCCGGCGATATTCTGGATACTTTTATTTTCTGCAACACCAAACATGGCCGCCCCGCCGCCGCTGTAATAGACGGCCTGGTACTCGCTGGCGTTGATTTGTTCGGGCTTCAGCGTATTCTTCAGCAAGGCCATGAAACTGGCGTCATACAGGTGTTCCTTTTGCGTCGGATTCGACGTATCGACGTAGCCCACTGGAATTGCACCGCCGTCGGGACTGACGAAATCCACGGCATAGCCATTTTTCCTGAAAACGTCGTAGGCAATGACTATTTCCTCGAAATGGTTGGCCGCGCTGATCTTTGTATTGCCATAGGTATGCTGGTTCGACGTGACGAACAAGATCCTGTTTTGCTGCTTGGGCACCGCTTTCCAGGTGTAACTCTTTTGCACGATTTTCCAGGAGTCCGCGTATTTGAGAAGCAGGAAATAATCGGTGTAAAGCCTGAAATTGGGCATTAGTATTTCAACCTTTGCGGTGGCCGCATTGTTCTCGACGTCTATCGATACGATGCGTCCGATGCGCTTCATTTTTTCGCCCGATTTGATTTCCGCGATGTACTGTTCGCCGGAACGTATCAGCAACTCATTGTCTTCCGTTACCGTGTATAACTTGAAATCAGGATGGAACGCCTGTTTCAATTTGGCCGGTTCGCCATTGGCCGTTCCATCCATATAGTCCGTCAAAGTTTTTGTGATCCGATCGCGTTCCGCGTTCGCTGCGGCAGGCGCCGTGGCAGCCATCGTCTGCCCCGTCATGCAAAACAAGAAAAAGATCTGGAGAATGGCGCGCAAAAGAATATATTGATTCATACATTACCTAAAGTTCACTATTACCTATTCGCCGAAGGTAAATACGGTTGTTCGCGCGGCTATCGGATCCGCACTCTGTGCGACGAAGCGACGCTGCCGAATGACACGTTAGCGCGAACGGGGAAGCCCATGGTCGCAAACCACAATTTAGGACTCCGGATCCATAATTCGAGAGGGATTGCAACGATGGGCGTGAGGGGGGCAAGCGCAAGTTCAGGCAGGCTGCACACGGGGCTGACCGGCGCCAGCGGCCGGTCGCTGCGTGCGACGCGGTATGTCAGGAATCGCTGGTGACGCGATGGCGTTGCGATGGCGCCGGTGCACGGTCGGCGCCATCGCCACAAGATGAGGGCGGCACCGACGCAAAGACGGCTCGGTAGCTGGCAGGCGTTTGCCCCGTAATCTTCTTGAACGCGGAAAAAAATGTGGAATTGGAATTGAAACCGCTGCGCTCGGCAACGAGTTCCATATTGAGGTGGGATGCCGTGATCAACAGGTTTTTTGCATGCTGAATGCGAAACTCGTTGATATAAAGGTTGAAACTTTTATTTAGATTTTCATTGATCGCCTGGGAAACCGTCGTTTGCAGGTTGCCGACTTTCTTCGCCAGCATCGCCAGGTTCAAGGTCGGATTCAAATACAGCTGCTGCTCGCACATTACCTTATCGATGGAATTGAGCAATGCGCGGACATCGACGTCGCTCATTTTTTTATTGTGGTATTTCTCCTTCTTGCCTGCCACGTCCACCGCTTCATTTTTCATGATATACGTCAAGATCGTGATGTGGATAGAAAAAGTAAACGAGAGCGCGCCGATAATATATGACGTGAATGGCGTGCTGACGTAAGCAACGAGTATCAGGAGGCTACTGAAATAAACGCTGAGCAGGAGCACCGTTTGACGGGAAAACCGACCATCGACGCGGCCTAATACGGCGCGCGCCTGCCATAGCTGCCTGCCCGCCAATAGCAAATAAGAAAACCAGTAAGCATGGATGCCGCAAATTGCATAGAACCAGGTGTCCGTATTGCGCGAATACGGGAATAGCAGGGCGATGCCGATTAAGCATAAGGGCAGCAAAAGATGCGAGCGCCAATGCTTGCTGACGGCACTGTCGGTCACGTCGGCCAGATGGCAATGGACATACAGATATGTCAGCGGCCCGATCAGCAGGCACGCCGACAGGCCCAGTTGAATAAACGCGACCGCAAGGTCGGGATTAAAGTAGTAGAACGCCGATTTAACCGTGCGAAAACCGATCGCCAGCAGCAATGCGCCGAGCATGGCATGCGTCAAGCGATGGGGGCGGCGGCTGAAGAAGTAAAACGCCAGGAATATGCCATTCACCGAGCCCAGGGCGCTAAAGAGAAATAGTAGTTGGCTTGAGATCACTGGTCGGTTGGTGACGTTTGACTGCGTTATGGGCCGGGGCCCGTAAAAAATCGAAGGCGGCGCACATCAGCGCGTAGTCGCTCATCGCTGAGAACGCTTCCCCGCGATGCCTTCGACTATACGCTGTCCGGCGAGGCAAGCCGGTAGCCGTATGTCCCGAATCCCCGCTGCGCGCCGTGAGTGCCTTCCGGGAGTGCCTTGTTTGTTCCAATGGCCGAAGTCTGTGTTTAATCAAAGACTCTCCGCTGCCCCACCTCGATTTCATTTTCATGACAATAAAACAGGATAAGCGGTGTGTCGTGCGAATAGATCATCGCGTCGTCACGTGATGGGACAAAAATATCCGACCAATTCTCGACCAGGAACACACTGCTGCACAAGAAACATTCGTCTTCTCCAAACACCACTACGATCTGCTGAGTTCCAGGCATACGGGCGCGTAACCATTTTGTTGCGGTGGCCGCATCATTTCCGAATACGAGGCGCTCGATTGAGTCAACGGTGTTAACGTTCAGGCCGAAATGGGTCTTTGAGTCGTGAAGGCCTGCTACCTCATAGGCGCGGCGGGCGTCTTCGGCATTCAGCCAGGCGATATCCGCTGAGTGATGCTGTAGTTCCTGAACCCGCCAATGTGCTGTGTTCATCATTTCTCAAAGTTTCATATGCTCATGGTCATGGCGAGCAGCAGCTTGCGGTCGAATCCGGAGCATCCCTTGATCCTGGCGCCAAACAAGGCTGTCATCGTGGCCCGGCTTTATCTGCGACCAGTATAACCAGAATATGATTCTATTTGCATGATAAAAAAACAGGGTATCCTGCAATTTCAGCGGATATGTTTTTTGTCGAGGCAAAGAAAAGGCTGCGGCGTTTGTTCCTGCTGGCGGAGTATCTTTGAATTGGCGCAATGGCATGGCGATACTGCGTGATGAATGCTATGCCGCGGGCCAATATCCCCAATTTCCATATGCTGCGCGACGCCGGATAACAGGCCCAGTTACTTTCACACAATGATAGGGAGATCCCCCAAATTGGCGCAAATTGAAGAAAGCATCCACATTGCCGTCCCGCCCACGGTCATCGACCAGATTTGGAGCGAGGTCGACCGCTGGCACTTGTGGGATCCGGATACAAAGCAAGCCCGGCTCAATGGGCCGTTCGCGGTGGGAACACAGGGCAGGATAGTTCCCAGCAAGGGGATGGGTATTGCGATGCTGGTCACGGAGCGCTCGGCAGGCCGCTCGTTCACCGTCGAGGGCTACATCCCTTGGTTCCGCATCCACTTCGAGCACACGGTTGTTGCGGCAGAGGGCGGATCGCAAGTCGTTCACCGCGTGCGGTTCACTGGAGCCCTTGCCTTTCTGTTCGGGCCAGGCGTTGCCAGACAGGTCCGGGACGGGCTTCCCAGGACGATGCGCTCGCTGAAGGCCTATGCCGAGAAGCGCAACGACACTCGCCACAATGCCGAGGAGGGCGGAGCTAACGCGACAACAGCCTGATAGATAGTTTCCCCTCGTCAATTCCTTGCAAACTGCCCCGTCAAATTAACGTGCCGTTCCCGTCATGATGGAATACAATTCCTGCGTGGCAGCCAGCTTGCCTGGCAAGGCCGGGCACGGCGCCTTTGACCTCGGAAAGATGTTGGCTTATGACTCTGCAGTTCCCTCAGCGAACGGCGCCTTGCGCGCCATCCACGCTCCGCATTTCACGCAAGCCCCCCGTTTCCCTGTTCGTCCTGACATTTTCGTGCCTGCTGGTCACGGCGCCCGTCATGGCGGCTGCGCCTGCCAGCAGCAGCGTCCTGCTGGAAGAACTGACCAGCACGGAATTGCGCAGCCGTATCGACCACGGCGCCACGACCGTGCTGGTGCCGATTGGCGGCGTCGAGCAGAGCGGGCCGTATATCGCGCTGGGCAAGCACAATGTGCGCGCCGGCCTGCTGGCGCGGCAGATTGCGCAAAAGCTGGGCAATACCATCGTCGCGCCCGTCGTCTCCTACGTGCCGGAAGGCGCGGTTTCTCCGCCGGCCGGCCACATGCGCTTTGCCGGCACGATCTCGATTCCGCCTGCCGCCTTCGAAGCCGTGCTGGAAGGGGCGGCCGCCAGCCTGCGCCAGCATGGTTTCCGCGACATCATCTTTCTCGGCGACCATGGCGGCTATCAAAAAAACGAGCAGAACGTGGCCAACAAATTGAACCGCGCCTGGGGCAAGGCTTCCTCCGGCAAGGATGCGCGCGCTTATGCCTTGCTCGACTACTATGACATCACGCAATCGGCCTATATTGCCGAGTTGCAGAAACGCGGCCACAGCAGCGCCGAGATCGGCCTGCACGCGGGCTTGGCGGACGCGGCCTTGATGCTGGCGACGGACCCGTCGCTGGTGCGCAGCGACGCCATGGCCCACGGACCCAAGCCCGGCGTGGCGGATGGCGTGCGCGGCGACGCGACGCGCGCCACGGCTGAACTGGGCCAGATCGGTGTCAAGCTGCAGGTGGATACCTCGGTGGCTGCCATCAAACAGCTGCTGAAACGTAATAAATAACTTCCGCTGGAAGTGCTGAACTTCCGGCTTTTGCAACGAAACGACGCGAAATCACATGAAAAAATCTCAACGACGCACCATCGTCACCTTGTCCGCCCTGGCTGCCGCACTGGCCGGCTTGGGCGTGGCCAGCCAGGTCACCGGCGCCAGCACAGCGGCTCCAGCCGCCGTCTCGCCGGCCGCCGCCTATTCGCCGCTGCCGGGCATGCCGCCGCTGGTGGATCCGAAAAACGTGTACGGCAGCATCGCCAGCAGCAATATGAGTCCCGTCGTCAAGGATCATTTGCGCCGTGTCTACGTGCCCAACCTGCGCTCGAACGATGTCTACGTGATCGACCAGGAGACCCTGAAAGTGGTCGACAAGTTCAAGGTCGGCAGCGGCCCGCAGCACGTGGTGCCGTCGTGGGACTTGCGCACCCTGTGGGTGGCGAACAATGCCGAGCGCACGGACAAGGGCAGTTTGACGCCTATCGACCCTTTGAGCGGCAAGCCGGGCAAGGAAGTGCCCGTCGATGATCCCTACAATATGTATTACACGCCGGACGGCAAATCGGCCATCGTCGTGGCCGAAGCGCGCCACCGCCTCGATTTCCGCGATCCGAAGACCATGGCGGTGCAGTATTCGATCGACACGCCCCAGTGCGGCGGCATCAACCATGCCGATTTCTCCAATGACGGCCGCTACGCCATGTTCACCTGCGAGTTCGACGGCACCATCGCCAAGATCGACCTGGTGGGCCGCAAGGTCGACGGCTACCTGAAATTGCAGATGCCGGCCAAGCGCTTTGCCGAATCCGGCCCCGTGGGCGGCCCGGCAAATGAAATCTGCAGCGTCAAGAAGGGCATGCCGCAAGACATACGCATCTCGCCGGATGGCAAGAAATTCTATATCGCCGACATGGACGCCGACGGCGTGCACATCGTCGATGGCGCCACCCTGAAGGAAATCGGCTTCATCCAGACGGGCGTGGGCGCGCACGGCTTGTACCCTAGCCGCGATGGCAAGAAATTATACGTGGCCAACCGCGGCACGCACCGCATCCACGGCAAGCCCAAGGGCAAGGGCAGCGTCAGCGTGATCGATTTCGCCACGGAAAAAGTCGTGTCGAACTGGCCGATACCTGGCGGCGGCAGCCCCGACATGGGCAATGTGTCCGCCGATGGCAAGTACCTGTGGCTGTCCGGCCGTTTCGACGACGTGGTCTACCGTATCGATACGAACAGCGGCGACGTTGCCAAGGTCAAAGTTGGCCAGGAACCGCACGGCTTGACCGTATGGCCGCAGCCGGGCCGCTATTCGCTGGGCCACACGGGCAACCTGCGCTAGGCTGGCGCATGGCGTTTCCTGAGCAGCTGGATTCGCAGTTGTGGTTGCTTAAAAGGCAATGTTGGCGCATACTGTACTTCCATTTCACTATCGTCAGGGAGCGCCATCATGATTCTTGATCACATCGGTTTGAATGTCAGCGATGCACAGGCCAGCAAGGCCTTCTTTTCGGCCGCCCTGGCGCCCCTGGGCGTCGCGGTGGTGATGGAAGAGCAGGGTTGGGTCGGCCTGGGCAAGGATGGCAAGCCCGATTTCTGGTTCGGCGTGGGCGGCACGCCGCATGCCGGCATGCATCTCGCCTTCGCGGCGGACAACCGTGCCCAGGTGGACGCCTTTTACAAGGCCGCGCTGGAAGCGGGCGGCAAGGATAACGGCGCGCCAGGCATCCGCGCCCTGTATCACCCGAATTACTATGGCGCTTTCGTGCTGGGGCCGGACGGTCACAATGTCGAAGCCGTTTGTCACCATCCCGAGCCCTGACACCGTTATTTCCTGAAGAGAGCAGCATGAAGCACAGCGCCACCCTGTTTGCCGACGATGCCGGCCGCTATGCCTACGTCAAGGCGGGTTTTTCCTGGCCGGCCCTGTTCCTGGGCTCGTTCTGGGCCGTCGCCAAGCGCCGCTGGTGGCTGCTGCTGCTCATGCTTGCGATGGATGCGTGCCTGTGGTTTGGCAGCCATCTGGCCACCGAACTGCGCATCGGCCCGATGATGATGCTGATGGCCGTCTCGGAGCTCAGTTACCTGCTGGCGCGCGGCTGGTATGGCAATCGCTGGCTGGAAGCGTCGCTGCGCAGCCATGGCTACAAGCCCGTCGTGCCGGGCGCGGGCGCCGCTTGTTGAGCTTGCCTGGCACAGATTTTCCTTCCCGTCACTGACGTTTGCCAAAGGCAAGCCGTCCAGCCAAAACTTTCTGCGCAGCCTAGCGCACCTTTGATCCAGATCATCCCTCGCCAGCGGTGCTCACGTAGCCTTGGGACTCGCGTTGCAAAGCATCGTCCCACCAACCGGATATGTTTTTTCGCGTTTCGTGGCGTAGCCTGGCCGTTTGCCTCACCGTTCGACTGCCGGTGGTGTCGCCATTTGTTTGTGTCCACCCAACCGCTATTTAATGAGGAACTCCATGTATCCATATTCCCGTAGTGTTACCCCTGCCGCCAAAAACCACCTGGAAGCCCAGCTGGCTTTCTTCAATGGACTGTCGAAGTCGCTGTTCCAGTCGGTGCAGCACTTCAGTGACCTGAACATGCAGCTGGCGCAAGGCTTGCTGGAAGAAACCACGGTCACCGGCCAGAACCTGCTGACGGTCGAGCGCGCTGAAGATGTGTTCCAGGTGGCTGCCGCCTCGGGCCAACCAGCCGCCGAGCAATTGCGCAAGTACCAGCAACAGGTAGCGCGCCTGGCAGCCGATACGCAAGTCGAACTGGCCAACGTGGCAGAGCGGCATGTGAATGAAACGAGCCGTACTGCCAAGGCCCTGGCCGAAGAAGTGGCCCGTACTGCTTCGGAAGAAACGGAGAAAAACGTGCGCAAGCAGCAGGAAGCCATGCAGCGCATCGCCGAACCGTTCCAGGCCTATCATCAGAACGGCGCCAGCCGCGACCAGCAGCGCGGCGCGCAAAGCCGTGACGGTCAAAGCCTGCAAAGCGGCAGCCACCAGGGTAGCCAGCAGTCGGCCGGCAGCGAAAGCTCGGCCAGCGGCAGCGTCTCGCAAGCGGGCTCCGCACAAAGCAAAAGCAGCAGCGCCAGCCGTAAAGAGTAAGCGGGCCGCTGCAGTCAACTGAATCCGCATTCGGGGGCCGAGCCTTGAGGTGCGGCTGGTTGACACGCAGCGTTGCGCGCAGTGGCCAGGCAGAGCGCCCGTCCCTCAGGGGGCGGGCGTTTTGTCGTGGACGCGCGCCGCGGCAGCCTGCGTGGCGGTGCCCTGTGCCATTGCCGGCTGCTGCGGCGTGGCCGGAGGCGTTGGCCTGGTGTCTTGCGGCGTGCCTCCGTTGTTTGCCGTGTTGTCCGCCGCCTTGTCAGTCTTGCTGTTGGCGTCGATAAAGGCGCTCACGGCGTCGAGCGTGGGCGCCAGCATGCGCAAGGGGCTGGCCAGCGAGGCGACCAGGGTGGTATGGCTGACCTTGTCGAAATACGTTTCCGTCACGGGCCTGGCAAGCGCCCGCAATGCCCTGGCCAGGCCACCCGTGTTGCGTTGCGGATCGACCAGCTTATCCTTGCCGGGCGCCGGTGCGATCAGCAGGGCGGGCGGCGCTTCTGCAGTCACGTGATGGATGGGCTGCGAAGCGGCGGGTGTGTCCGGGTAAAAGAAAACGGGGCGGGTGATGGTGTTTTCTATTGGCAGGAAATCATAGGGGCCGGCCAGGCCGATCCAGCCCCGCAAGTCGTGCGGACGCATGCCGTGGCGCGCCAGCAGGCTGGCGTCGAGCGCTAACATCGCCGCATTGTAGGCGCCGGCGCTATGGCCCATGACGAACAGCCGCGCCGGGTCGCCGCCATGGCGGCTGGACTCCATCGCGGCCCATGCCACGGCGCGGGCCGCATCCTGCAAGATTTCGGGATAGTGCACGTCCGGATACAGCCGGTAGTCGGCGATCACGGCCAGATAGCCGCGCGCCGCGAGCGCGTGACCAACGAAGGCATAGTCGGCGCGCTCGCCCGTTGTCCAGTTGCCGCCGTAAAAGAACACCACCACGGGCACGGGCCCCGTACGGGTCCTGGGGGCGTAGACATCGAGCTTTTGCCGTGGCAGAGGGCCGTAGGCCAGGCCGCGCGTCACTTGCGAGGCGTTGCCGGACGACAAGGCATTAATGGCTATCAAGGGCGAGCAGGCGGCCAGGCCGACAGCCAGCGGGATGGCCCCCAGCAAACCGAGCAGGGTGGTGCGCAGGATCGTCATGCTTGCTCCTGATGGTGATGGCTGATGCTTGCAGTGTAGGCCAGGCAGGGCTGGGCGCACACGGAGAAGTTGCTGTTTGGCATAGATAAATGTTGCATGCGTCAATCAGTCCTGTAACAGCCATTTGCGCGCCGTGGCGATGACAGCGTCCGACAGGGTGCGCGTGAGCGGGGTCTGGATATCCCAGGCATGCCAGGTCAGGGGCACATCGAGCGCCTGCCCGGCCGCCACGTCGACCAGCCTGCCGGCGGCCAGCGCCGTTTCCGCCTGCAGCAAGGGCACCATGCCATAAGCATAGCCCGCTTCGATGAAGCGCACGAAGTCGCGCGCCGAACCGAGCACATGGTGTGGATAGCGGCCCGTGTAGCCGAGGCGGTGCTGCAGGTAGCGTTCGTGCAGTGCATCCTTGCTGCCAAACGTGATGGCCGGCGCCTGGCTGACGGCTTCCACGGTAAAACCATGGGGAAACCATTGCTGCGCGAACGCGGGCGAGGCTACGCACAGGTAGCGCATGCCGCCCAGCGGCGTGGCCGTGGTGCCGGCCACCAGGTCGTTGGCGCTGGTGACGCAGGCAAACACGCGCCCTTCGCGCAGCTGGCTCAGGGTGTGGTCCTGATCGTCGAGGCGGATATCGAGCAGGCACGACGGCGGCGACAGCAGCGGTCCCAGCGCTTCCGGGATCCAGGTGGCGGCGCTGTCGGCGTTGACGGCGATGGCCAGCTCCGGCAATTGCGTGGTGGGGCCGGGCTGGGCGTCGAGCGCCGCTTCGAGCAGCTTGACTTGCCGGTAATGGGCGATCAGGCGCTGGCCCGCTTCCGTGGGCAGGGGTGGGTGGCTGCGGATGATCAGCAGGGTGCCTTCCAGGTTTTCCAGGGTGCGGATGCGCTGCGACACGGCCGGCTGGCTGATCGCCAGCGCCTGCGCTGCCTTTTCAAAGCTGCCCAGGCCGATCACGGCGTCGAGGGCGGCCAATCCACGGTAATCGACGACGCGCATAAGTTTCTCTTATATATGGTTAGAATCATTCATTATACTTATATTTACTTTTTCTTTACACTGTTGAAATAGGGTAACAACTCCACTCTCCCGCGCGGTCCTGCTGGTACCGCTACACCCTCCACCTACCTTTGATGACTTTGCCGTTGCCGGCAGAGCGTGGGCGGCCGTGCGCGTGATGGAAAGCAATAAAGGAATCGATATGGACAGCGCAATCTTCTTGAAAGGCATGGGGCTCGGAGCGAGCCTGATCGTGGCCATCGGCACGCAAAACGCTTTCTTGCTCAAGCAGGGCTTGAAGCGCCATTACGTGCTCACCTGCATTCTGGTCTGCCTGGTGTGCGACGCCATCCTGATCACGGCCGGCGTGGCCGGCATGGGCACGTTCATTGCCGACAATCCCAATTTCCTGCTGTGGGCCAAGGCCGGCGGCGCCACCTTCCTGATCGCGTATGGCTTGCGCGCCGCCAAGTCGGCCTGGCGCCCAACGGCCTTGACGGTGTCGGCCGCCAAGTCGCCCGAAGGCTACTGGGCCGTGATCGGCGCAGCGCTGGCGTTCAGCCTGCTGAACCCGCACGCCTTCCTCGATACGGTCATCCTGCTCGGCTCGATCGGCGGCCAGCATGAAGGCGTGGGACGTTTCTACTTCGCCGGTGGCGCCATCATGGCTTCGGCCCTGTGGTTCTTCCTGCTGGGCTTTGGCGCCCGCTACCTGGCGCCCGTGTTTGCCAAGCCCATGGCCTGGCGCGTGCTCGACGGCATCATCGCCCTCGTCATGTGGGCCATCGCCGCCTCGCTGTTCCTGTAAAGCATCAACGCGTCAGGAAGGCCAGCACGCGGCTGGCCAGCTTGCCATACGGTGGCCACAGCAGTTTCAGCACACTGTAGCGGGCCTGGTAAAACACGGGCCGCAGCTTGCTGAAGGTGTGGAAGCCTTCCACGCCATGGTAGTGGCCCATGCCCGACTCGCCCACGCCCCCGAAGGGCAGATCGTGCTGGCCAACGTGGAAGAGGGCGTCGTTGACGGACACGCCGCCCGACATCACGCGGTCGATCAGCAGCTGCACCGTGTCTGCCTGGTTACTGAACGGATAGATGGCCAGCGGGCGCGGTCCCGCGTTGATGCTGTCGATCACGGTGTCAAGGTTCGCATAGCCGCGCAGCGGCAGGATGGGACCGAAGATTTCCCGCGTCAGCAACAGGCAATCTTCGGGCGCGTCGAGCACGATGTGTGGCGCGATCTTGCGCGTGGCCCGGTCGTACGCTGGGCCCGGCAACAGCGAAATCACTTGCGCGCCCCGTTCCCGCGCCTCGTCGAGCGCCAGCAGCAGGCGCTCAAAGGCGGCCTCGTCGATGATGGAGGTGTAGTCGGGCGTGTCCAGCCGCGGGTAGCGCGTGGGCACGATGGCGCGTGCATGCGCGACGAAGGCGGCGATGCTGGCTTCGGGCAGCCAGGCGTGGTCGACGCTGGTGCAGATTTGCCCCGCGTTCAGGTACTTGACGAACAGGATGCGCTCGGCTGCCGTGCGCACGTCGAAATCGGCGCAGACGATGGCCGGCGCCTTGCCGCCCAGCTCCAGGGTGACGGGGCACAGATTGCGTGCGGCCGCCGCCATGACGGCGCGGCCCGTCTGGCCGGAACCCGTAAACAACAAGTGGTCGAACGGCAATTGTGAAAATTCCATACCCACGCCGCCTGTCTCGTCAAAAAACTGCAGTTTTTCCGGCGGAAAGTAGGCGGGCATGGTGTCGATCAGCAGCCGCGCCAGGTGGCGCGAGTTTTCGCTCATCTTGACCATGGCGCGGTTGCCGGCGGCGAAGATGTAGGTCAAGGGCACCAGGCTCAGGTTCACGGGAAAATTCCACGGCACGATCACGCCCACCACGCCCAGCGGCTGCGGCATCACGCGGTTGCGGGCGCCAGGAAAGCTGCGCCAGTCCACGCCGCGGCGCTGCGGCCGCATCCATTTTTTCAAGTGTTTTAATACATGGGCTATGCCGTCGATGGCGGGAAAAATCTCCGCCAGCAAGGTTTCGTGCCGGGAGCGGTTGCCATAATCGGCACTGATCGCTTCGCATAGCGCGTCTTTATGCTCGCGGATGAAGCGCTGCAGAGTCTGCAGGTCGCGTTGGCGCTCGGCCAGGGTCGGCACGGGGTGGGCCAGGCAGGCGGCACGCTGCATGGCCAGGGCGGCAGCGAGTTCGGTGCTCAATTCCATGTTTTCTGCGACATCAGGCATTGTTTTCCTTGGCCGGCCCGGCAATGTGCGCGCCGTTCCAGCACACTATAGTGGACTCTGCGGATAAGCGCCGCCAGCGTGCCGGCGGCGTTGTACGATACACCGTAAAATGTCCATCAACTTGACACTACGTTTTCCAGGAATGCCATGACCTCGATCCCGCCAGACTCCCTGCACATCGTGTGCCCCCATTGCGACGCCGTCAACCGCTTGCCGGCAGCCCGCCTGATTGAACAGCCCACGTGCGGCAAGTGCCAGAAGGATTTATTTACGGGCCAGCCCGTGGACCTGGCCAGTGCCCGTTTCCTCAAGCATATCGACCGCAGCGATATTCCCGTGCTGGTTGACTTCTGGGCGCCGTGGTGCGGTCCATGCCGCAGCATGGCGCCATTCTATGTGCAAGCCGCCAAGACCCTGGAACCCGTATTTCGCGTCGTCAAGGTGAATACGGAAGCGTCGCCGGACCTGGGCAGCCGTTTCAATATCCGCAGTATTCCCACCCTGGCCCTGTTTATGCGCGGCGTGGAAGTGGCGCGCCAGCCCGGTGCCATCGATGCGAATGCCATCATCGCCTGGGCGCGGGAGAAATCCCGCCTTTGAGCCGGCAGGAAAACCATCGCAGGTTTTCGATTTGACATTTTATATGCCGCCATATTATATTGCGCCATATGATAAAACTCGAACAGAAATATACGGCCCTGCTGGGCGACGTGCAGCGCCGTGCCAGCGGTCTCGACATGACGCGCTCCATCGGTCAGTTGCGCCTGTGCTTTGAAGTGCTGGGCCTGGCATCCGCCATCGATGGCGATTGCGCCGCGCGCCTGGGCCGGCATGGTTTGTCGGAAGGCAAGTTTGTCTTGCTGGCCCTGCTGCGCGACGTGCCCGGCGGACTGTCGCCGCACGAACTGGCCGAGCGGGCCGGCGTGACGCGCGGCACCATCACGGGCTTGCTCGACGGCCTGGAACGCGATGGTTTCCTGGCGCGCCACGCGGACCAGGTCGACCGGCGCAAGCTGCTGGTGCGCCTGAGCGCCAAGGGAAAAATGGCCGCCGCCACCCTGGTCGATGAACACGCGCAATGGATCGCCAGCCTGTTTGCCGATTTCACGCCGGAAGAAATGCAGTTGTTGAGCGCGCTGCTGGAAAAAGCCTGGAGCAAGACGGACCGAGGTGCCGCATGAGTCGTAGCGTCGCCGACATCGCTCCCGCGCGCCTGGCGCTGCTGAACGGGGGAAGCGTGGCCAGCACCACCCTGACGGAAGGGCTGGCCATCGATTTCGCCCAGCTGCTGGCGGCGGCTGTGCCCGCTATCGGCGCGGCCCGGCTGGAGCAGATGCGCGCGCAGGCCGCAGCCGGCATCACCAAACGCATGGCGCTGGCGGCGCAATTGCTGCTCGACGCACAAGTTGACTTGGCGCCATTGCTAGCGCATGTTTCCGACACGGTACGAGGCTGGGTCTGCTTTGCCATTGCCGCCCAGGCTGGCTGGACCTTGCCGCAACGGCTGGCCGCCATGCGGCCGCTGGCCGACGATGGCCATTTCGGCGTGCGCGAATGGGCCTGGCTGGCCCTGCGGCCCCATCTGTCGGCGCATCTTGACGACGCCATTCGCTTGCTGGCGCCGTGGACGTCGGACCCGTCGGAAAGAGTCCGCCGTTTCGCCTGCGAAGCGCTGCGCCCGCGCGGCGTCTGGTGCGCGCATATCGCCCAGCTAAAAGAGCGGCCGCAGCTGGCCTTGCCCGTGCTGCACGCCTTGCGCGCCGACCCGGCCGTCTACGTGCAGGATTCCGTGGCCAATTGGCTCAACGATGCGGCCAAGAGCCGGCCCGACTGGGTACGCAGCCTGTGTGCGCAATGGCTGCTGGAAAGTGCCAATGCCGCCACGCAACGCATCTGCAAGCGCGCCCAGCGCTCGCTGGCCTGACGATGGATCACTGAAGGAGAAAACATGCATTACCTGTTAGAACTGTACAGTCCGAAACCGGCCTGGCTGGCCCTCGATGGCGCCGCGCGCCAGGCGTATTTCGATACGGTGGGCGGCGGCATGGCGGCCTTGTCCGGCACGGGCGCCGAAGCGCTGGCCATGGGCGCCATCGATGGCGGCAAGCTGCATGCGGCTGCCCAGCAATTCTATGCCGTCTGGCGCTTCCCGGACGAGGCGGCACTGAACGCCTTGCTGGCCGGCATCGCCGCTACGGGCTGGCATGATTATTTCGATACCATCAATGCGGCCGGCCCGGCCGTGGATTTTCCTGGCCACCTGGCGCAGCTGGCGGGCGTCTAAGCGTACGGCGTTTTCCTTGCCGCTGCGGTAAAGTTGGCATTTTCATCCGATCACCGACGTTGATGCCGACCAAACTGCTCCCCATCCTGATGCTTGCCCTGGCGCCCATGCTGGCGTCGGCCATCCCTGCCACCCCGCAAGCCCTCGTCGTCGCCGCCCGCAAGCAGGTGGGCGTGACCGTACAGTACGACCCGCGCTACGAACGGCTCGCCTATCCGGGCGGCGACGTGCCGATAGAGCGGGGCGTGTGCACGGACGTGGTCGTGCGCGCCTACCGCCAGCTGGGGCAGGATTTGCAGGTGCTGGTGCACGAAGACATGCGCAAGGCGTGGCAGGTGTACCAGCAGCAGGGACGCTGGCAAATGAAGGGGCCGGACCGCAATATCGACCACCGCCGCGTGCCGAATCTGGGCACGTACTTTGCCCGCCACGGCACCAGCCTGTCGCCAAGCAAGGAAGCGAACGCTTACCGCGCGGGCGACATCGTCACCTGGCGCCTGCCGCGCAACCTCACGCACATCGGCATCGTCAGCGACAAGCAGTCGTGGAGCGGCGTGCCGCTCATCATCCACAACATCGGCGAGGGTGCACGCGAGGAAAATATTCTATTCAGCTATCCCATCACGGGACATTATCGCTGGCAGCCCCGTTGACGGCCAGCGGTGCTATTTCCTGCAGGATCGCCAGCACCTTGGCCAGCGCCGTGTCGATGTCGAGCTTGTCGATGGCGCCATAGCCGAGGAACAGGCCTTCGTGACGCGCCACGCCATGGTAAAAGCCCGATAGCGCATACAGGCTGATGTCGGCTAGGCGCGCGCGGCGCAGCAATTCGGCGATGTCGAGCGGCGCCTGGGCCAGGGCCGCCACGTGGAAGCCGGCGCTGGCCGGCACCAGGCGAAACCACGGCGCCAACGGGCCGTTGAACCAGTGCTGCAGCCGCTCGCGGCGGCCCGCATAAATGTCGTGGCAGCGGCGTATGTGGCGCAGCAAATGGCCGTCGCCGATGAACTTGGCCAGCGCATGCTGGCCCAGGCTGGCCGTATGGCAATCGCTCAGGTATTTCACCGTTTCCACGGCGGCCACGATGGCTTGCGGCAGCACTGCATAGCCGAGCCGCAATTCCGGCAGCATGATCTTGGAAAAGCTGCCCACATGGGCCACGACGCCATAGCGGTCCATGCTTTGCAGGGAATCCTCGGGCCGGCCTTCGTAGCGGAAGGCGCTGTCGTAGTCGTCCTCGATGATGATGGCACCCAGTTGCTGAGCCCGCTCCAGCAAGGCATGGCGGCGCGCCATGCTCATCGGCATGCCCAGTGGAAATTGATGCGCGGGCGTGACATAGATCAAGCGCGTGCCGTCGGGAATCTGCCCGACGACGAGGCCATCCTCGTCCACTTCGATGCCCACCACGCGGGCGCCCTGGCTGGCGAACACGGCGCGCGCCACAGGGTAGCCGGGTTCTTCCACGGCAACCGTGTCACCGGGCTCCAGCAAGGTCAGCGCCAGCAGGTGCAAGGCTTGCTGCGCGCCGCTGGTGACGAGCACTTGTTCCTCGGTGCAATGGATACCGCGGCTGAAGGCGGCATGGCCGGCAATCGCCGCGCGCAAGGACGGCAAGCCGGCGACAGGCGCATAGCGGCCGCGCGCCTGTCCACCCTGGCGCAGCGCGTGCAGCATGCAGGCGCGCCATTCATCCTGCGGGAAGTGCGCGGGCGTGGCGCGGCCGCCGATGAAGGCGTAGCGCGCGGGCTCTTCCTGGCTGGCACGGCGCAAGGGCGTGGGTGTCGCTTCCCAGCGGGCGATGCGCTGCGCGCTGGCCAGCGGCGTGCTGGCGTGGCGGCGCTGCGGCGAGGCGTGCGGCGTCTGCACGAAGCTGCCCACGCCCACTTTGCCGACCAGCAGCTTTTCATAACCGAGCTTGTCATACACGTCGGAGACCGTCTTGCGCGACAGCCCCAGCTGGCTGGCCAGCAGGCGCGAGGGCGGCAATTGCTGGCCGTCCGTCAGCCGGCCCGAGCGGATAGCTTCGCTGAGCTGGCGGTACAGCTGGCCGCCCAGGTCGCGCGTGCCGTCGATCAGGATATGTAATTCCATGGTGTGTCTGCTGGTGGTCTGCCGTTTTTCGGGGGGATTGGCCTGCCGCGCGTACTGCTTGCGCTTCTACAATAGTGCATCTTTACTCTATCAAGGAATGCATCATGACACAGCAACGACTCGACTTCACACAAGCTTCGCCGGACGCCGTCAAGGCCATGTACGCACTGGAAGCGGCGATCGCCAAGCTGGGCGTGGAACACTCGCTGCTCGAGCTGATCCGCCTGCGCGCCTCGCAAATCAATGGCTGCGCTTTTTGCGTGGACATGCACACGAGCGACGCGCGCAAGGCCGGCGAAACGGAACGCCGCCTGTATGCCGTGTCCGTCTGGCGCGAAACGCCGTTCTTCACGCCGCGCGAGCGGGCCGTTCTGGCCTGGACGGAAGCGTTGACGCTGCTGCCGCAAAACCACGCCTCGGACGACGATTACGCGGCGCTGGCGGCCGAACTGACGCCGGCGGAAATGGTCAACGTGACCCTGGCCATCGGCTCCATCAACACATGGAACCGCCTGGCCGTGGGTTTCCGCAAGATGCCCGAATAAATCCTGTGTTCGTTCGCGAACAGACGCCTGGCTGGTCCCTGGGTAGGCTGGCAAAATAACTTGTCAGCGAGGGAACGGCCATGGAAGTCAATATTAGCGAAGCAATTGAAAAGACTCCGGAACAGCTGGAAGAGACGCGCCGCGAATTCGTCGCCGAACTGTGGCGGCGCTTTGAAGCCTTGCAGGAATGGGCCGTCAGCCATTGGCCTGACCAGCACAACCCCTTGAGTTCCGCCGACTTCGTCGAGGCGCGCAAGGAAATCTTGAGTCTGCGTTCGCCGGCCGGTTCCCTGAATCAGCCGGCGCAGCAAAATGAAGCGGAACCGGAGCAGGGCGGGGCGCAGTATGTGGACGTGACGCCCGCGCCCTGGCCTTGAGGAGCGCCTGAGAAAACGTCCATGACTGCGTTGCCGTGCCTTGCCGTACTAGCGTACTGCCTGCGGCACGGCGCCTTGTCCTGAACGTTTTTCAGGTGCTCCCGACCTGAAAAATCCGCTGTAAAAGCTACTGCTTGACCGCTTCCGTTTTCCCGCCCTGCGCAAACACCCAGCAAACCAAACTCACCAGCAATCCCGCCATCACGCCATACGCCAGATTCAAGGCGCTGTCGAACAGCAGCGGCGCCACCAGGCCCGAGACCAGCGCGAACAGCAGCATCTGGATGAACGATTGCATCGACGACGCCAGGCCGCTGTTGTTGGGGAAGTGGTTCAGGGCCATCAGGGTCATCGGCGGCATGGCGATCGACAGGGCGAACGAGTAGAAGAACAAAGGCAGCACGGCCCACGGCACTTCGGCGGCGAAGACATAGTTGTAGCCGATGTTGGCGGCAGCCGCCACCAGCATCAGGATAAAGCCGGTCCAGATCATCTGGCGCTGGCTGTAGCGGTGGGCGATCTTCGCCGACAGGGCCGAACCGAACACCATGCCGCTGATCAGGGGAATGAACAGCCAGGCAAACGCCGTTTCCGGCAGGTGCAGGATGTTGATGATGAAGTAGGCGGCCGAACCGATGTACAAGGCGAAGCCGCCAAAGGCGGCGCCGATGGCCGTCGACAGCAGCAGGAACTGGCGGTGGCACAGCACTTTCCAGTAATTGACGGCGATATCGCCCAGGTGGAAGGCGTGGCGCTGCTCCTTCGGCAAGCTTTCCGGCAGCGCGCGCCAGACGACGACGAACATCAGCACGCCAAACGCCGTCAGGAACCAGAAGATCCAGCGCCAGCCCAGGCCCACTTGCAGCCAGCCGCCCAGCACGGGGGCGATGGCCGGCGCCAGCGCGAACACCATCATGATGTGCGAGAGGATTTTTTGCGCGGCGGCGCCCGAATAGCGGTCTTGCACGATGGCGCGCCCGATCACGGAACCGGCGCCCGCCGAAAGTCCCTGCAGCACGCGCCAGGCCAGCAGCCAGCCCAGCGACGGCGCCAGCGCGGCGCCCACGGAGGCGATCACATACAGCACCAGCGAGACGAGAATCACGGGACGGCGGCCGAACGAGTCGGACAGGGTGCCGTAAAACAGCATCATGAAGGCGAACGTGAACAGGAAAAAGCTCAGGGTTTGCTGTACCAGCAGGGGGCTGGCATTGAAATCTTGCACGATGGCGGGGAACGACGGCAGATAGGTGTCAATTGCAAGCGGTCCGACCATCGCCAGGCCCGCCAAAATCCATGTTAATAATTTAGTCATGTTGAAGAGTGTTTTTGTTAGCCCGTCATTTTACGCTAGTGGACGCAATCGGGTTTGGCGCCGGCCTTGTTTGTCATTCATATGCGTTTTTCGCATATGGAATCTTGAAATTCTTCGTTTGCGTCGCTTGTCGCCACCGCTATGCTGGGGCGACCCGGCTTGTTTGCCATTTTCTGGAAGTGATACGCCATGCACAGTATTTATCCCGCGGCGCCCGCCGACGACACGGCCCAGTGGAACCTGGGGCCCGTGATCCAGGCCTTGCGCAGCTCGCGCGAAGACAAGCACAAGATCCGCCATAACGGCAGGGTGCGCGAACTGCCGTCGCGCGAAGCCCTCACCACCATCGTCAACGGCCTGTCGGCGGCCCTGTTCCCCACGCATTACGGGCGGCCCAACCTGACGGACGAAAGCATCGATTATTTTGTCGGCGACACCCTTAACACCACCCTGAACCGCCTCAGCGAACAGGTGCGGCGCGGCTTGCTGTTCTCAGTGCCGGCCGGCGATGAGGGGGATGCCGCCAGCGACGACGCGGCCCTGGCGCAGCAGGCGCGCGACATCACCCGCGCATTCGCCGCCAGCCTGCCCGATATCCGCGCCCTGCTGGTGTCGGACGTGCAGGCCGCGTATGCGGGCGACCCGGCCGCCACCTCGGTGGCCGAGATCATGCTGTGCTACCCGGGCACCATCGCCATCCTGTACCACCGCCTGGCGCACCGCCTGCATGCGCTGGGCGCGCCGTTCCTGGCGCGCCTGATCGCCGACATCGCGCACACCCTGACGGGCATCGACATCCACCCGGGCGCGCACATCGGCGCCTCCTTCTTCATCGACCACGGCACGGGCGTCGTGATCGGCGAGACGGCCATCATCGGCCAGCGCGTGCGCCTGTACCAGGCCGTCACCCTGGGCGCCAAGCGTTTTCCCGCGGATGCTTCCGGCGCGCTGATCAAGGGCACGCCGCGCCACCCCATCGTCGAGGACGACGTGGTGATATACGCGGGCGCGACCGTGCTGGGGCGCATCACCATCGGCGCGGGATCGACTATCGGGGGGAATGTGTGGCTGACGCAGAGCGTGCCGGCGAACAGTAATGTATCGCAGGCGCAGATGCGCAATGATTAGGTGCGGTGGAGGTGGAGCAAGCCCCAGACAGATGCCGGGGTCGTACCCTGAGGGTACGACCCCAGTCTTTGCCTTTGGGGGAAGGCAGCAGTTTTACTTCACCGTCAGCGCTTCATAGCGCGCCACGGGTACGCCATCCTTCAGCAACAGCAATTCCTGGTCGGCGTAGCGGTAGCCATTGACTTCGCCCAGGGTGGTCAGGAGCAGGCGTTCCAGGTCCATGTCCTGCGGCTGGCACATCATCATGGTGCCGGCCAACTGTCCAAAGTTCAGGGTGCTGACGCCATCGCTGGTGTAGCCGCCCATCATCTGGTTGCAGCCGCTGTTGCCGCTGGCGCGGCCTTCAGCCAGCAGCAGGGTCACTTCGCGCTGCTCGGGCGCCTTGCGGACCACTTGCTTGCCCTTCAATTCCTTCAGCTTCCACTGCGTGCCCGTCAGCTTCGGTGCCGGCTTGGCGGGCGAGGTGGCGCCTGGCGCAGCGGCGGCAGCGTCGCTGCGCACCGGCGTTTGCGCGCAGCCGGCAGTGATGGCGACGATGGCGGCGAAGGGAATCAGTCTGGCGAGTTTGAACATGGTATTTCCTGGTTAACGTAATAGGGGATAGCCGCCAGCGTAGCAGATCGGCGCCACGCCAGCGTGCACGGTTGACAAGCCTACCGTTCCTGCTCCAGGCGCGCATCGAGCACGGTGCGCGCCGCTGCCACGTAGGCGCGGCAAGCCTGCGGGTCGATGAACGCCTCGCTGCCGGCCGTGGCGCTCGCCTCCAGCCGTTCCCACAGCTGCGACGCCTCCGGGTGGGCGGAGATCAGTACGTCGC
This sequence comes from Janthinobacterium sp. PLB04, assembly GCF_021165895.1. Classification (NCBI taxonomy): domain Bacteria; kingdom Pseudomonadati; phylum Pseudomonadota; class Betaproteobacteria; order Burkholderiales; family Oxalobacteraceae; genus Janthinobacterium; species Janthinobacterium sp. PLB04. The sequence goes on from NZ_CP088968.1 coordinate 2,671,536, forward strand.
AAGGCAGTTTTTCCAGGGTCTCGAAGCTGCGGCGCAAGTCCGCCACCGGGTTCGGATATTCGCTGCTGGCGCTGAACTTGAAGCCGGGACGCGAGACGGCGTTGAGGCTGTCCGCGTAGACCATGTTCAGGCAGCGGGGACCGTCGCACGATTGCCACGTCCAGCTCAAGCCTCCGGGCGTGTGGCCCGGCGTGGCGTGCGCCGTCAGGTTGACGGGGCCGACATTGAACCGGCCGCCGTCGCGCGCCAGGCGCATGTCCTTGACGGGCGGGTACTTGGGCAGCGCGTGGTATTGCGGGTCGTCCGGTCCCACTTCGCCCGACGCCAGGTCCAGCGCGGCCGACGGGCTGGCGGCCACCAGCGCATTGCTGCGCCGCTGCAGTTCGGCCAGGCCGCCCGCATGGTCGATATGGCCGTGCGAATTGAGGATCAGCTTGACGTCCTCGATGCGAAAACCCAGCGTGCCGATATTGGCGATGATCTTGGGCGCCGATTCCGGCAAGCCGCCATCGATCAGCACGTGGCCCTGCGGCGACGTCACCAGCACGGAACTGAGGCCTTTGACGCCCACATAATAGGTATTGCCGAAGATGCGAAAGGGCGCCTGGTCCGCATTCCAGGTGGCGCAGACATCGCAGCCAGGCGTCGGCGGCGTGACTGGCGCCTGCGCCAATGCCAGGGAGCCATGGCCTGTCAGCAGCGCCAGTGCCAGCGCGCGCGTAAGAGTGGGGGGCATTGCGATCCTTATCCGTGGTGCCAGGGTGGCATATGCTGACATGGAACGGGGCTGGACGCAAACGCTAAGGGACGGCGGACGGCGCGCTGGCGGCATCCTGCTGGTAGACCAGTTCGATCAGGGTATCGTCCGCATAGCGGGTGTCGCCCAAGGGGGCCAGGAAGGACGTGCCGCCATTTTTCACCTGCAGCGCGACGCGGCGCCCGCCATCGAGCAGGGTGGCGCTGGCGATGGCCGGATCGCTGTACGTGCTCATCTTGAGTTCAATGGCGGAGCACCAGTCGGTGGCGCGCAGCTTGGTGGCGACCAGGGTGCGTAGCAAGAAGGGCATCTCTTTCTTGGCAATGGCGATGCCGACCTGGCACTGCAGGCGCAGGTCGCCCAGGCGGCGCATGCCGGGCGGTACGTCGTCGCTGCGTACGCTGGCCTGCCAGCGGAACCGGTCTTTTTTTTGGTTGGTGACCAGGTCCGCGTCGTCGCTGTCGGCTTGCGCGCTGCGGGGCAGCACAAAGCTGCCATCTGCAGACAGGGGCACGCTGATCGCCGTCTCGTTGCCGACGATGCGCAAGGTTGCGTCCCACAGGGCATCGGCCGCGACGCCGGGGCCGGGAATCAGCTGGAAGCGCACTTCGCGTGCCCTGGGCGCCAGTGCATGGTGATCGTCAAAGGCATCGAGGCCCGCGGCCATCACGCGGTAGGACTTGAGTTCCGGGTTGCGGATGCTGCTGACGTGGACGGACTGGCTGGTGTCGGCCGCTGCGTCGGCAGGTGTGTCAGCCTGCGTATCCGCGTGAGCTGCGATGTGGCTGAGGGCAAGGATGGCGAGAACGGGAAGGAAAGGAAGATGCACGTAGCCGCCTGTTTGTTTTCAAGATGGCAAACTAACATGAATGCCCAGGCTTGTCACTGGCGCCGCCGCGCCAGCGTCAGATCGCGTGCGCGGCGTGCAGTTCGCCGAGGATGGCCTCTTTTAATTGCGCCTGCGCCGCCGGCGTGCGCAGGCGGGGCCGGGGCGCGGCCACGTCGTACTGGGCGCGTGGCGGTCCGGCGCGCGTGTCGAGCATGACGATGCGGTCGCTCAGGTACAGCGCTTCATCGATATCGTGCGTCACCAGCAGGACGCTCAAGCCATGGCGCGCGGCGATGGCGGCCAGCAAGTCTTGCAGCTTCATGCGCGTAAACGCGTCGACGGCGGAAAACGGTTCGTCCAGCAGCAAGATGCGGGGCTGGCCAAACAGGCCGCGGGCAATCGCCGCGCGCTGCGCCTGGCCGCCCGACAACTGCTTGGGCAGGCTGTCCGCATGGCCCTGCAAGCCTACTTCCTCCAGCAATTGCGCGACCCTGGGATCGTCTTCGCCTTTGGGACCGAGGCCGAAGGCGATGTTTTGCGCCACTGTCAGCCAGGGAAACAGGCGCGGTTCCTGGAAGATCAGGCCAATGTCCGCATGCACTCCCGCCAGCAGCTTGCCGTCGAGGCGCACGGTGCCGCGAAAGTCCGTATCGAGACCTGCCACGATGGATAGCAGGCTGCTCTTGCCGCAGCCGCTGGCGCCGATCAGGCTGACGATCTCGCCCTGGCGCAGCTGCAATTGCAGGTTGTGCAGCACGCGCCGCGGGCCATAGGCTTTGTCATGGATGGCAATGTCGAGCAGGGCAGTCATGCGTGGGGGCTTTCGTCAGGCAGTGGCATAGCTGTCGCGCCAGGCGAGCAAGCGGGTTTCCAGGTGCTGCATCAGGCTGTCGCTGGCCTTGCCCAGCACGGCCAGCAGCACGATGGCCGCCAGCACGATGTCGGCGCGGCTCGTTTCGCGCCCGTCGCTGAGCAGGTAGCCGAGGCCTTGGCTGGCGGCGATCAGTTCGGCCGCCACCATGAACATCCAGGCCAGGCTCAAACCGTTGCGCAAACCCGTGAAGATGGCCGGCAGCGCGGCCGGCAGCAGTACGCGCCGCGCCAGCGCGGGGCGGCTCAAACGGTATAAACGGGCCGCGTCGATCAGCTTGCGGTCCACGTCGCGGATGCCCGACGCCACGCCCATGTAGACGGGGAAGAAGGCGCCGATACCGATCAGGACCAGCTTTGGCGCTTCATCGATGCCTAGCCACAGCAGCAGCAAGGGCACCCAGGCCAGTGAGGGAATGGCGCGCAGGGCCTGGAACGTGGGGTCGAGCAGCGCCTCTGCCGTGCGGTTCAAGCCCACCGCCGCACCGAGCACGATGGCCAGCAGCGCGCCGCCCGCGAAGCCGGTGGCCACGCGCGCCGTGCTGGCCAGCACATGGCCGGCCAGGCCCTGGTGTGCCAGCGCGGCGATGGTGGCGCCGATGTCGCTGGGCGCCGGCAGCAGGTTGGCGGGGATGGCGCCCGTGCGCACGCCCAGCTCCGCCGCCAGCAGCGCCAGGGCGGGCAGCAGCAGGCCTAGCACCGCGCGTGGCAAGGGCGGGCGAAAGAGTTTGTGCCGGACGCCCGTGTCGTGGGCCGGTGCCGGCGCGGCGAGCGTGTCTCTGGCCATGAGCGCCTACGCCTTGCTGATGAAGGGCGCGGCAAAGCGCGTGTCGACCAGGTCCGCGATGGCGCGGTTCAGGTCGGCGCCGGGTTTGACCAGCGCTTCCTCGGCGAGGATGGGCGCGGCCACCAGCAGTGCCTTCACATGTTCGCTCGACGGCTGTGGATTGCTGAAGTCACTGCGCAGTTTCACCTGCAGCAGCGCCACCGGCAGGCTGACCTTGGCTTCTTCCGACAGGATCTTCGCCGCCTCTGCCGGATTGGCGCGTATCCAGGCGCGCGCCCGCTCGTAGGCATGTATCACCTTGCCCACTTCGACGGGGCGGCTGGCGAGGAAGTCCTCGCGCACGTTCAGGAAGCCGTAGGTGTTGAAGGCCACGTTGCGGTAGATCAGGCGCGAACCGGCTTCCAGTTCGCTGGCGGCCATGTGCGGATCAAGTCCGGCCCAGGCATCGACCTTGCCCTGCTCCAGCGCCGCGCGGCCATCGGCATGCTGCAGGCTGACGTGTTCGATGTCGCCGCGTTTCAGGCCCGCTGTCTTCAATGAGCGCAGCAGGAACAGATATGGGTCGGTACCCTTGGTGGCGGCTACCTTCTTGCCCTTCAAGTCGGCCAGGCTGCGGATGGGACTATCCTTGCGCACCACCAGCGCCGTCCACTCGGGTCGCGAAAAAATATACGGCGCGCGGATAGGGTTGCCGTTGGCGCGCGCCAGCAGGGCGGCCAGGCCGGCGCTCGAACCGATGTCGATGCTGTTGGCGTTCAGGTATTCGAGCGCGCGGTTGCTGCCCGCGCTGAGCACCCACTTGATGCTGGTGCCGTCCGGCTTGAATGCTTCTTCCAGCCAGCCGAAGCGGCGCAGCACCAGGCTGGTGGGCGAATAATAGGCGTAGTCGAGGCGCAGCTCCTTCAGCGGCGCAGGCGTGGCGGCGCGTGTGAGGTCGGGCAAAGCGGCGAGGGTGGCGCCGCTGGCGGCCAGTTGCAAGATGGTTCTGCGTTTCATGGTGTCCTTGAATGGGGAATCTGATGCGTCAGGCTGCTGCCAGGGCGGCGTTGGCGGGAGCGATGCTGACCTGCCGGCCCGCGTGATCGGCGGGCAGGCGCGGGCCCAGGCCGAAGACCTTGTGGCGCAAGCTGCCTTCCTCGTATTGCGTGCGGTAGCGGCCGCGCCGCTGCAGTTCCGGCACGATGTGTTCCACTACGTCGGCCATGCTGTCGTGGGCCACGGCGAAGGCGAGGTTGAAGCCGTCGATGCCCGTCGCGTCGAGCCAGTTTTCCAGCTGGTCGGCCACCTGGCGCGCATCGCCCACCAGCACCGGGCCGCGCCCACCGAGGCCGATGTATTCGGCCGCCTCGCGCACCGTCCACGTGCGGTCCGGGTCGGCCTGGCTGAACGAGGCCAGTGCCGAGCGGCCGGCCGGGGAATCGATGTACTCGATGGTGGCGTCGAGCGGGTAGCGGCTGAAATCGACGCCCGTCCAGCCGGACAGCAGCACGAGGGCCGCCTCGATATTCACGTGGCGCAGGTAGTCGGCATGCTTGGCGCGCGCTTCTTCTTCTGTGGCGCCCGTGATGACCATCGCCTGCGCGTAGATCAGCAGCGCGTCGCCATCGCGTCCGGCCTGCCGCACGGCGGCGCGCAGGTCGTCGGCGTAGCGTTTCACCACCGTCTTGCTGGGCCCACTGACAAAGGTGGCTTCCGCATGGCGCGCCGCGAAGCGCGTGCCGCGCGGCGAGGTGCCCGCCTGGTACAGCAGGGGCGTGCGCTGCGGCGACGGCTCGCACAAATGGATGCCGGGCACCTGGTAGTGGCGCCCGGCATGGTTGATCGGATGGACTCTGGCCGGATCGGCATAGATGCCGCGTGCCTTGTCGTTGACGACGGCGTCGTCGTCCCAGCTTTTTTCCCACAGCTTGTAGACGACGTCGAGGTATTCGTCGGCCAGGTCGTAGCGTTCGTCGTGGCCCAGTTGCTGGTTCAGGCCCAGGTTGCGCGCCGCGCTATCTAGATAGCCGGTGACGATATTCCAGCCGATGCGCCCGCCAGTCAGGTGGTCGAGGGTGGACATGCGCCGAGCGAACGTGTACGGATGTTCATAGGTGAGGGCGCAGGTGACGCCGAAACCCAGGTGCGTGGTCGCCTGCGCCATGATGGGCACGAGGGCCAGCGGGTCGTTCAGCGGCACCTGCACGCCGTGTTCCAGGGCCGCATCGAGGCTGCCCCGGTACACGTCATACACGCCCAGCACGTCGGCCAGGAACACCGCGTCGAACAGGCCCGCTTCCAGCAGCCGCGCCAGTTCCGTCCAGTGTTCCGGGTTGGTATAGCGGTGGCTGCGGTCGCGCGCATGCGTCCACAGGCCCGGCGACTGGTGGCCGACGGTATTCATCTGGAAGGCGTTGAAGCGTATCGTCTTTGCCATGGCTTACTTGGCCGCCGTCTGCAAGGCTTGCTGGTAGTCGGGTTTCGAATAGCCGGCAAAGTGTTTATTCGTGATGTCGAGGAATTCGCGCGAGCGGTAGGCGGCCGCCAGGTCCTTCGCGAACTGCTTGTCCTTGTCCGCCGTGCGGATGGCCACCAGGTTGATGTAGTTGGGCGAGATTTTCTCGGCCACCAGCGCGTCCGTCAGTTTCAGCCCCGACGCCAGCGCGTAATTGCCGTTGATGAAGGAGTAGTCGGTGTCGCCCAGCGAGCGTGGCAGCTGCGCCGCTTCCAGCGGCAGCAGCTTGATTTTCCTGGTGTTGACGGCGATATCCTTTTCCGACGCGCGCACTGGGTCGAAGCTGGCGCGCAGCTTGATCCAGCCCAGCTGGTCGAGCAGCACCAGCGCGCGTGCCTGGTTGGTCGGATCGTTCGGCAAGCCCACCGTCGTGCCTTCCTTCACGTCGTCCAGGGTCTTGTGCTTCTTGCTGTAGATGGCGATCGGCGCCGTGGGGATCGTGATCAGGTCCGTCAGGGCCAGCTTGTGCTCCAGCGCGAATTTCTTCAGGTAGACGATGTGCTGGAAGACGTTGGCGTCCAGCGAACCCTCGGCCAGCGCGAAGTTCGGCTGGATGTAGTCGTTGAATTCCACCAGCTTGACCTTGTAGCCCTGCTTTTCCAGGATGGGCTTGATGCCCAGCTTGATCTGGTCCGCGTACGGCCCGGCGCTGGTGCCGATGGTGATGTCCTTCGGGTCCTTGGCGTGGGTGAAGGTGGCCGTCAAGGCCAGGGTCAGGGCGCTGAGGAGGATGCTGCGGCGGGCGATGGTCATGGTGGCTCCTTGGTGGGTGAATTATGAATACGCGGTTGGTTCGGGCACCGTGCCGGTCAAGGCAAAGCGTCCCAGGTCGCGCAGCTTGTAGTCGATGGGGTCGTGCAGGGTATGCACGCGCACGTTGCGCCAGAAACGGTCGTAGCCATACTGGGCCGAGGTGGAACGGGCACCCGTCAGTTCGAACATCTGGCTGCTGATCTCCAGTCCCGCCTTGTGCGCCAGGCACTTGGCTTCGGCCACGGCCACGGCCAGCAAGCCCCGTTCGCGCGCCGTCACCAGCGCGCCCTTGCGGAACACTTTTTCCAGTTCTTGCGCCGCCGCGTCGGCGAGCACTTGCGCGGGACGCAGCAAGAGCCACAGCTGGCCGTAGCGGTGCTGCACCAATGGGTCGTCCGTTGCCTTGGCCACGCCCGAGGCAAACCAGGCTTTCGCCTGCTCGTCCGTGTAGCGGCGCGCCGCCTCGAACGCGCCTTCGGCGATACCCAGATAGAGGTTGGCCATGATCAGTTGCGCGATCTGCGAGCGCACGGTGGCTTGCGGCGTGGCGGCCTGCGCGGGCGCCTGCAGCACCAGTTCGCGCGGCAGGGCGACGCCGTGGAAATGCACATTGCCGCTGTCCGTCTGGCGCTGGCCGAAGGCATCCCAGTCCGCCTGCACGGTGACGCCATCCTGGCGCGTGGGCAGGGCGGCGATCAGCGCCGTTTGCGTGGGCGCATGCCAGGCGGAGACGGTCAGCCAGTCCGATCCCACGGAACCGGAAGAAAAGCTCTTGATGCCGTCGAGGAGGTAGCCGTCGTCGCTGTCGCTGGCCGTGACCCGTTTGTCGAGGGGATTCAATGCATTGCCCCAGAACAGGCGCTCGTCGACGGTCAAGGCGAGCAGGCGGCGCTGCTGCTGCGCGCTGCCATACAGCTGCAGGCCGGCCAGCTGCAGATGGTGGAAGCCGAAGACATGCGCCAGTGCGCTGTCGGCCCGCGCCAGGATGCGGATCACCTGGTACACGAGGGGCCACGACGCGCCCTGGCCGCCGAATTCCACGGGGATCGACAAGGTGAGCAAACCCGACTCGCGCAGCCATTCGCGCTCCTGCGCAGCGTGCCCGCCGGCCTGGTCGCGGGCATTGGCCGTTTCAGCCAGGCGCGCGGCCAGCGACGTGGCGATGCTGATGGCGTCCTGCAGGGGTTCCGGCACAGGTGGCTGGGGACGGGCGGTATGGAGAAAAACGCTAGACATGGGTGACATTCCAGAAAGACGATGACGCCGATATTGCACCGCCAGGCACGCGCCGTACACGAAGAAAACCGCGCATGGATATGCGAAAAAAGCCGTGCAAGGAGCGGCGATTTCGCTTGCGGGGCGTCAGGCCCGGATAGTCAAAAAACGCATATCGAAGCGCGAAAGCATTCGTTTTACACGGCTGCTGATGGCGATAGGCTGCAAGCATCCGAGCAACTTCAATCCGACAACGTACAGGGACGGGCATCACATGAGCATCTTGTTATTGGGCGGTAGCCCGCAACTCCCATCGAGTTCCAGCCGTCTGCTGCTGCATATCGGCGAACAGCTGGCGCTGCAGGGCCACAGCTACGCCAAGCTGCATGTGCGCGACTTGCCGGCGCAAGCCTTGCTGCTGGCCGACTACGACGACGCGGCGATTGCCCGCGCCGTGCGCGCCGTGGCTGACGCGGACGCCATCGTGATCGCCACACCCATCTACAAGGCTTCGTATACCGGCTTGCTGAAAGCCTTCCTCGACCTGTTGCCGCAAGATGGCCTGGCCGGCAAGCTGGTGCTGCCGCTGGCCACGGGCGGCGGCCATGCCCACACCCTGGCGCTCGACTATGCGCTGCGTCCCGTGCTGCATGCGCTGGGCGCCAAGCAAGTCTTCACCAGCATCTACGCCAATGCGCAGCAGCTGGCGTGGCATGAAGAGCGGGGCCTGAGCCTGGATGCGCCGATTGCCGAACGCGTGCAGGCCGGCATCGAGGAACTCTCCACCGGTCTGTTCGTGCTGCAGGGGCAGCGTCCGCCCGCGCCGGCCGATATCCCGTTGCCTGTGCGTTCGCTGCAAGACCAGCCTTACGCGCCCCAGTATCAAGCCGCCTGATTATTCACCGACCAAGGAACTGCCATGACACACCGCCACGCACAACGACTCTCGCGCCGTACCACCCTGGGCCTGCTGTTTGCCGCCGCCGCGGGCGTGATGGCGGCCGGCATGCCGGCCGCGGCGCAGGCGCAGGCCAAGGGGGAGGTCCGCATCGGTTACCAGAAATACGGCACCCTGACCTTGTTGAAGGGCCGCGGCACGCTGGAAAAACGCCTGGCAGAGCAGGGCGTGGGCGTGAAATGGACGGAGTTCCCGGCCGGCCCCGTGCTGCTGGAGGGCCTCAACGTGGGCAGCATCGATTTCGGCACCGTGGGCGAGGCGCCGCCGATCTTTGCCCAGGCGGCCGGCGCGAACCTGGTGTATGTCGGCAATGAGCCGGCGTCGCCGGCCAGCGAAGCCATCGTCGTGCCCAAGGGTTCTGGCCTGCGCACCCTGGCCGACTTGAAGGGCAAGAAAATTGCCCTGAACAAGGGTTCGAACGTGCATTACCTGTTATTGAAGGCGCTGGAAAAGGCCGGTGTCGCGTACGCCGACATCCAGCCCGTGTTCCTGCCGCCGGCCGATGCGCGCGCCGCCTTCGAGCGGGGCAGCGTGGACGCGTGGGCCATCTGGGATCCGTTCCTGGCGGCCGCCGAAAAGCAGCTGGGCGCCCGCGTCCTGGCCGATGGCAAGGGCCTGGTGGCGAACTACCAGTTCTACCTGGCCTCGCGCACGTATGCGGAAAAAAATCCCGAGATCCTGCGCATCGTGCTCGATGAAGTGGCCAAGGTCGATGACTGGGGCCGCAACAATCCGGAAGAAGTGGCGACGATCCTCGCCGCGCAGACGGGCTTGAGCAAGGATGTCGTGGCGCTGGCCGCTTCGCGCTATGCGTATGGCGTCAAACCCGTGTCGGTCGATGTCATCGCTTCGCAGCAAAGGGTGGCGGACGCGTTTTCCAGCCTGAAGCTGATTCCGAAACCGATCGTCGTCAAGGACGCGCTGCTGCCGGCGCGCCAGCTGGCCACCAGCACAAAATAAACAAGCAAAGAAACAAGCAAAGGAAAGCACGCCATGTCATTGAATGTCTTCTGGTTCATCCCTACCCACGGCGACAGCCGCTACCTGGGCACGTCGCAGGGCGCGCGCCCCGTCGATGCCGATTATCTGCGCCAGGTGGCGGTGGCCGCCGACACGCTCGGCTACGACGGCGTGCTGCTGCCCACGGGCCGCTCCTGCGAGGACGCGTGGGTGGTGGCGTCGTCGCTGATCAGCGTGACGCAAAAGCTCAAATTCCTCGTGGCTATCCGCCCCGGCCTGTCCACACCCGGCCTGGCCGTGCGCATGGCGTCCACGTTTGACCGCCTGTCGAACGGGCGCCTCTTGATCAATGTCGTCACGGGCGGCGACCAGGGCGAGCTGGAAGCGGACGGCCTGTTTGCCGACCACGCCAAGCGCTATGAAATTTCCGATGAATTCATCAAGGTGTGGCGCGCCACTCTGGCGGGCGAGGGCGGCGCGGCCGGCTACGATTTTGAGGGCAAGCATATCCAGGTGAAGGGCGCGAAAACCCTGTATCCGCCCGTGCAGAAGCCATACCCGCCCCTGTATTTCGGCGGTTCGTCGGAACCGGCGCATGAACTGGCGGCCGAGCAGATGGACGTGTACCTGACGTGGGGCGAGCCGCCGGCCGCCGTGGCCGAGAAAATCGCCGACATCCGCGCGCGCGCCGCGAAAAAAGGCCGCACAGTCCGGTTTGGCATCCGATTGCACGTGATCGTGCGCGAAACCAACGAGGCGGCCTGGCGCGCGGCCGATGAACTGATCAGCCACCTGGACGATGACATCATCGCCAAGGCGCAGGCGGCCTTCGGCAAGATGGATTCCGTGGGCCAGCAGCGCATGGCGGCCTTGCATGGCGGGCGGCGCGACAAGCTCGAAGTGTCGCCGAATCTGTGGGCCGGCGTGGGCCTGGTGCGCGGCGGCGCGGGCACGGCCCTGGTCGGCGACGGCCCGACCGTGGTGGCACGCATGCAGGAATACGCGGACCTGGGCATCGATACCTTCATTTTCTCCGGCTACCCGCACCTGGAAGAATCGTACCGCTTCGCCGAACTGGTATTTCCGCTGCTGGGCAAGGGCAAGGCCGTGGGCGAGCAGTCACTGACGGGGCCCTTCGGCGAAGTCATGGCCAGCAATATCGTGCCGGCCGCGCCGCAGAAAAAGGCGGCCTGAGATGGCGGGCGGCTCCATACAACGGGCAGGCGCCGCGCCGTGGCGCAATGCCTTGGCGCCATGGGCCTTGCCAGTGGCGCTGCTGCTGGCCTGGCAACTGGCGGCGCAGTGGGGCTGGCTGTCGAGCCGCATCCTGCCCGAGCCGTGGGCCGTGGCGAAAGCCTTCTGGCACCTGGCCGTGTCGGGCGAACTGTGGCTGCACCTGAAAACGAGCTTGTGGCGCGCGACGGTCGGTTTCGCCGTCGGCGCGGGACTGGGCTTGCTGCTGGGGCTATTGACGGGCAGTTTCCGCCATGCGGAAACACTGCTCGACACGACCCTGCAAATGGTGCGCAACATCCCCGCGCTGGCCCTGATCCCGCTGGTGATCCTGTGGTTCGGCATCGACGAGACGGCCAAGCTGTTTCTGCTTGCCGTCGGCGTGTTCTTTCCCGTCTACCTGAATACCTTCCACGGCATCCGCTCGGCCGACCAGGGCTTGATCGAAATGGCGAAAAGCTATGGCTTGTCCGGCTGGCCCTTGTACCGCGACGTGATCCTGCCGGCCGCCATGCCTTCCATTCTGGTGGGCGTGCGCTTTTCGCTGGGCCTCGTGTGGGTGCTGCTGATCGTCGCCGAAACCATCTCGGCGCAGGCCGGCATCGGCTACATGACCATGAATGCGCGCGAATTTTTGCAAACGGACGTGGTGCTGGTGGGGATACTGCTGTATGCCTTGCTGGGCAAGCTGGCCGATTTGTTCTCGCGCCGGCTGGAGCGCCACTGCCTGCGCTGGAATCCCGCTTACCGCTAATGACGAAAGAAGACACCATGCTGCTTGCCCCCATCCAGATCGAAACGGATTTCCTGTCGCACTTCGTGCAGTACGACCCGGCCAGTGCGCCGCCGCAGGCGAAGATAGCCCCACAGGCTCCCTTGCAACGGCGCGGCGTACCCTTGGCGCTGACGAACCTGAGCAAATCCTACACCAGCCGCCCCGTGCTGAAAAACGTCGACCTGCAGCTGGAAGCGGGCGAATTTGTCGCCATCGTGGGGCGCAGCGGCTGCGGCAAGAGTACCTTGCTGCGCTCGATCGCGGGCCTGGAAAGCGTCGATGACGGCAGAATCGCCATCGGCAGCGGCATCGGCGCGCCCGACATCCGCATCATGTTTCAGGAATCGCGTTTGCTGCCGTGGAAGACAGTGCTCGACAACGTGGCCCTGGGCCTGCCCCGTTCCGTCGGTGCGGCGGCCGCTTCGCTGTGGACGGTGGGCCTGGCCGAGCGGGCGGACGACTGGCCGTCGGCCCTGTCGGGCGGGCAGAAGCAGCGGGTGGCGCTGGCCCGCGCCCTCGTGCACGAGCCGCAACTGCTGCTGCTCGACGAGCCCTTGGGCGCGCTCGACGCCCTGACGCGCATCGAGATGCAGCAGCTGATCGAGTCGCTGTGGCTGGCGCGCGGCTTCACGGCCGTGCTGGTGACGCATGACGTGGCCGAGGCCGTGGCCCTGGCCGACCGCGTGCTGCTGATCGAGGATGGGCAGATCACCATGGACGTGCAGGTGGATTTGCCGCGCCCGCGACAGCGCGGCCATGCGGCTTTCGCCGCGCTGGAGCAAGCTATCTTGTCTCGGGTGTTGCAGCCATCTCCGCCAGGACAATAAAGCCGTCACCATCGACGGTTGCCACGATGCGCTCGTAGCTGTCGATGGCCGGGTGGCGCGTGGCCAGCGGATGCGCATGCGTGGCAGTGACGACGATGACCTTCGCACCGGCCGCTTCGCCCGCCTCGATGCCGACGGAAGCATCCTCGAACACCAGGCAATCGGAGGGCGCCACGCCCAGTTTTTCCGCCGCCAGCAAATAGCAATCGGGCCGGGGTTTGCCCGCCTTGACGTCTTCCGCCGTCACCATGATGGCGGGTATCGGCATGCCGGCCGCCTTCAGGCGCGCCGTGGCCAGCGCCCTCGGCGCCGAGGTGACGATGGCCCATTGCGCGGGCGGCAGCGACTGCAAGAAGCGCAGCGCGCCCGCGATTTCAATAATTCCTTCCACATCGATGATTTCCGCATCCGTGATGCCCTGCGATTCGCGCTGCGCGTCGACGCCGGGCAAGCGCAGCTTGGCGATGGTGTCGACCGAGCGCGCGCCGTGGATGGTGGGCAGGAAGGCCGCCACGTCGAGACCCTGGCGCTGCGCCCACGTGCCCCAGATGCGTTCGGCGGCGGCGATGGAATTGATGACGGTGCCGTCCATATCAAAAAGAAAAGCCCGGTAGCGGCCGGCGGCCGATGGTGTCGGGGATGAAGACGGCGAGGGCAGTGCGGACATGGCTTCCTTCCGGATGATGGGCTGGAAGCCATTGTAACGGCAGTCGATTTTTATTTCACAGGTAGACCGATTCAAACCTGGCCACAGGCGCGCCATCCTTGAGCAGGATCAGGTACTCGCCTTCGAAGCGGTAGCCCGTCACGCTGTTCAAATTGGCCAATACCGCGCTTTCCAGCTGCATCAGGAGCGGCGGGCAGGCCATACGCGTGCCGGCCAGTTGGGTGAAGCGCAGGACGTTGCCGGTCAAGGTATAGCCGCCCATCATGCGGTTGCAGCCCGTGAAACCATGGACCTTGCCATCGTCGGTGAGGGTGATGCGCACTTCGCGCTCCTGCTCCGGCGCCATCGTCACGTCGGCGCCATCGAGCTGCGTCAGCTTCCAGTAGGTATTCGTCAGGCTGTACATCGGTGTCAGACCGGTGTCCGGCTTGGCGCTGTCGGGCGTGGTGGCGCAGCCGCCGGCCATGGCGATGGCGGCGGCAAGGGGCAGGTAGGTGAGACGATGCGTCAGGCGATGCAGCATGGGGCGCTCCTGTGAGGGGGAAATGCCTGCACACTAGCAGATTTTTCGCGCCGGCCGGCGTACGGCAGCGGCGAATGTTTCCATTTTGCCAGTACTGGCATTACACTCATGCTTTCTATTGTTTTAACCTTGATCGGGGAGCCGGGCCGATGCTGCAAGCGCAAGCGCTGGATAATCGACTGGTCGCCACCAGTGCCGACGATGTGCTGGTCGACCGCATCGTGCCCGGCGCGCCGCTGGTGATCGCCTTCGGTTTCGTGTCGTGGACGACGCGTCCCGCCTTCGATTTTTACGGGCGTCTGCGCAAGCTGGAGCAGGCTAGCGGCCAGCATCTGAACAAGATCCTCGTGCGCGATTCGGGCAATGCCTGGTACCACCGCCGCATCGCGGGCCTGGGCAGCCATGTGGATGAAACGGAGCAGGCCCTGCGCGAACTCGTGCGCCGCATCGCGCCCAGTCAAGTCACCACCGTCGGCCAATCCATGGGCGCGTACGCGGCCGTCATGTATGGCTTGCTGCTGGACGCGCAGCAGATCGTCGCCTTCGGGCCGCTGTCCTTCCTCGACGTGCAGCAGGCGCGCTTGTACCATGAGCTGCGCTGGCTGCCCGTGATGGAATCGCTGGCGCAAGATCCGCCGCCGTCTGGCTACTACGACCTGGCGGCCCTGTGCCGCGCCAGGGCGACGGACGATACGCAGCTGCACCTGGTGTTCGGCACGCGGCCCGACGCGGCACATGCCGGCGCCGGCGCCAGCGAATCGGTCAACCTCGACGCCATGCACGCGCAGCGCCTGGCTGCCTTCGGCCGCTGCACCCTGCACCCGTATCCTCAGTCGGGCCATGCGGTGGTGCAGCACCTGATCGACACGAAGCGCATCAACGGCTTGCTGGCCGCATGCATACTCGGTCTCACGCTGGAAGATGAACCGATGCCGGAGATCGGCGCCGCCTGGCAAGACTGGGTGGCGGAAAACCTGCGTTTGGGCTGCGCCGGCGAGCAGCTGGTGGCGGTGCTGCAGCAGCACGGTTTTTCCCTGGCCAGCAGCATGGCTGCCGTGGATGTGGCCCGCGCCAAGGCCATATGACGCCGCAGTTCGAACTCGACACCCTGAAAATCCGCATCGCCGCGCCCGAACTGGCGGCGCTCGACTTGCGCGTGCGGGTGCAGCGCGCGCTGCGCCAGCTGATACTCGATGGCGTGCTGGCGCCCGGCCTGCGCCTGCCGGCTACGCGCGCGCTGGCGCAATCGCTGGGCGTGTCGCGCGATACGGTGGAAATGGCGTATGCGCAGCTGCGTCTCGATGGCTATCTGCGGCGGCAGGCGGGATCGGGCAGTTTTGTCTCGCCGACGATAGGCGCGAGCTTGCTGGGCAAGCCTGCGATGACGCTGCCGCCCTTGTCCGCGCAGCCGGTGGCCCTCAGCGCGCGCGGTGCGCAGATTCTCGCCAGCGGCGGCGTGGCCGACCAGCAGAGCGTGAAGGCATTCGCCACGGGCTTGCCGGAAACGCGGGCCTTTCCGCTCGACGTGTGGGAGCGCTTGCGGCGCCAGGCGGCAGGCGAACACCAGGCCGGCATGCTGCTGCACGGCGACCCGCAAGGGGCAGAACCCCTGCGCCAGGCCATCGCCGACTATGTGAACCTGGAGCGGGGCGCGCGCGCCACGGCCAGCCAGGTGCTGGTGCTGAGCAGCACGCGCCAGGCCCTGTACCTGTGCGCGCAGGTGCTGGCCGACGCGCACGGTCCCATCCTGATGGAGGACCCCGGTTATTTCGGCGCGCGCAAGGCGTTCGAGATGGCGCAATTGCAGGTGATTCCAGTACCCGTCGATGCGCATGGCTTGTCCATCGACCACCTGCGCGCGGACCGCAGCGGCGCCAACACGACTTACGTCACGCCGTCGCATCAATACCCGACGGGCGCCACCCTGGCGCTCGAGCGCCGGCTGGCCCTGACTGCCTGGGCTGCGGAACGCCAGGGCTGGATCATCGAGGATGATTACGACAGCCAGTTTCACTACGCGGGCTTGCCGACGGCGTGCGTGCAGGGGCTGGACACGCAGCAGCGCACGATTTACCTGGGTACCTTCGCCAAGTCGCTGTATCCGGGCCTGCGCATCGGCTACATGGTGCTGCCGCCCGCGCTGGTCAAGCCGATGACCCATGCGCGCAGCATTCTCGATGGCCACACGCCGCAGCTGGACCAGCTGACACTGGCTCGTTTCATCGCCGATGGCCATTTCGCGGCCCATGTGCGCGCCATGCGCAAGGTCTACGCCGTGCGCCGCGATGCGATGGCGCAGGCCGTGCAGCGGCACTTGCCGCACGTGGTCACGGCGCAGCTGCCGCCGGGCGGTTTGCAGATGCCATGTCTGCTGCACGGGGGCAGGGACGAGCTGGAGACGATACGCCTGGCGGCGCAGGCGGGCATCGTGCTGCCGGGCCTGAGCCGGCTGTATGCAACGCCACCCGCGCGGGGCGGCTGGCTGCTGGGCTTTGCCGCGCTCACGCCGCACGAGATCGACAGCGGCATCGTCCGCCTGGCCCGCGCGCTGGGGTGAATGCTCAAGTGGTCTGTTATGCATGCGTAAAGTGGCCTGTCTGAGCAGTCCATACAAACGCTAAGATGCCCCTTTTGAACATCAGGCAAGGGCACACGCATGCACACAAGCTCCACATCATCGGCCGCAACCGGCAACAGGTGCCAGGCGCGCTGGCGCGACCTGGCGTCCCCCGCCATGGCCGCCTTCATCTCTGTCCTCGTCAACTATGGCGGCACCTTCGTGCTGGTGTTCCAGGCAGCCCAGCTGGCCCAGCTGAGCGCGGCGCAGACGGCATCCTGGGTCTGGTCGCTGAGCATCGGCGTGGGCGTGACGGGCATCTGGCTCAGCTACCGCTATCGCGCGCCCATCATCACGGCCTGGTCCACGCCCGGCGTGGCCTTCCTTGCCACCGTCATGCCGCACACGCCGTATGCCGAGGTGATCGGCGCCTACATGATCTCCGCCATCGCCTTCATTGTGCTGGGCATGTCCGGCGCCTTCGAGCGCCTGGTGCGCTTGATTCCTGGCGGCATCGCTGCCGGCTTGCTGGCCGGTATCCTGCTGCAGTTTGGCGTGAATGCGTTTGGCGGCGCTAGCGCCGACCCGCTGCTGGTGGTGGTATTGCTGCTGTCGTATGCCGTGCTGCGCCGTTTCACGGCACGCTTTGCCGTCGTCGGCATCATGCTGATCGGCCTGGTCCTGCTGCTGGCGCAGGGACGCATCGATGCGCAAGGCATAGCACTGGCCCTGGCCGCGCCCGTGTTCGAGATGCCGCGCTTTTCCGTGGCGTCCCTGCTGGGCGTGGCGCTTCCCCTGTTTCTGATCACCCTGACTGGGCAGTATATGCCTGGCATGCTGGTGCTGCGCAATGACGGCTACCAGGTCAGCGCCAATCCCATCCTGACGGCGACGGGCCTCGGTTCGCTGCTCATGGCGCCATTCGGCGCGCACGCCTTCAACGTGGCCGCCATCACGGCCGCCATCTGCACGGGCAAGGATGCGCATGCGGATCCGTCGAAGCGCTATGTCGCGGGGCTCGCTTGCGGCGTGCTGTACATTCTGGTGGGCATCTTCGGCGTCACCCTGGCCAGCCTGTTCATGGTCTTGCCGCGCCCCTTCATCACGGCGCTGGCGGGCCTGGCCCTGCTGGGCGCCATCGGCAACAGCCTGGCGCAGGCGATGGCGGACGTGCGCATGCGCGAAACGGCCTTGATTACTTTCCTGGCGACGGCCGCGAATGTGACCCTGCTGGGCGTGGGCGGCGCCCTGTGGGGGCTGGCGGCCGGACTGGCGGCGCATGGCCTGATGCATGGATGGCGCAAGGCCGCATAGCAAGATAGGTTGCCCGTTTTGCCAGCCGGCGCATACAATTGCTGCGCCCGTGCCCGTTGGCACCGTAATCCGACTTGACCCGAACGATGCCCGAGATCATTTCCCTGGCGCAGTATCTGCTGGCGATCACGCCCGCCTTCCTCGTTTGCGGCGCCTTGCTGCTGGCCATTCCCCGGACGGTGCCACTGCTGCGCGTGCTTGTGCACATGCTGTTCTTCGTGCTGGCGCGCGACGCGATGACGGCGCACGGCTACTGGCAGGTGGCGGCGGGCGGCTTGCGCTTCACGGCGCCGCCGCTGGTCTTGCTGGCGCTGGGCGCCATGTCGCTGGGCCTGGTGGCGAGTACGTGCTGGCTGGAAAGCGAGGCGCGCCGCCAGATCCGCTGGTGCGGCATGCGGCCAGCCCTGTCCGTGCTGCTGGGCGTGGCGGGCGCCGCCCTGATCATCGCGCTGGCGACGGGCTTGAAAGCCGTGTTTAACTTGCCCTCGCTGGCGCCCGTCGCGCCATCCGCGCTGCCCTTGCTGCTGGGCTTTGCGCTGGCGGCTAACTGTTATGAGGAATTGCTGTTTCGCGGCTTGCTGCAGCAGCAATTGCGCGCCTGGCTGCCGGCCTGGCGCGCTGCGCTCGTGTCGGGCCTGCTGTTTGGCCTGTGCCACGCCTTTCTCGCCACGACCGTCACGCAGGTGGGCGCGCCCATCCTCGTGTTTACCGTGATCGAAGGCGTGGTGGTGGGGCTGGTATATTGTCGTGCCGGCTTGCTGGGCGCATCCCTGGCCCATGGCCTGGCCATTTTTGCGCTGGC
Source organism: Janthinobacterium sp. PLB04 (assembly GCF_021165895.1). Taxonomy (NCBI): domain Bacteria; kingdom Pseudomonadati; phylum Pseudomonadota; class Betaproteobacteria; order Burkholderiales; family Oxalobacteraceae; genus Janthinobacterium; species Janthinobacterium sp. PLB04. Next base: position 2,689,857 of record NZ_CP088968.1, read on the forward strand.
GGCCGGCTGGGTGTGAAACCTGTTGTTTAATATCAAAGAAACGAGAAGACAATGCCTGTAAGTTCTTACCTGAATACCCGCCCCGTGCTGGGCGAGCGCGTCTACCTGCATGGCACGGCGCAAGTGATCGGCGATGTGCAGATCGGCGACGACTGCTCCATCTGGTGCAACAGCGTGCTGCGCGGCGACGTCAACCGCATCGTCATCGGCGAAGGCAGCAATATCCAGGACTTTTCCATGGGCCACGTGTCGCACAGGAATGCGGCCAAGCCCGATGGTTCACCGCTGACCATCGGCAACTACGTGACCATCGGCCACTCCGTGATCTTGCACGGCTGCACCATCGGCGACGAGTGCCTGATCGGCATGGGCAGCATCGTCATGGATGACGTGGTGGTGGAAAAGCACGTGATGCTGGGTGCGGGCAGCCTGGTATCGCCGGGCAAGGTGCTGGAAAGCGGCCATCTGTACGTGGGCCGGCCCGCCGCCAAGGTGCGCGCGCTCACCGAAGCCGAGATCGCCTACCTGCGCTATTCGGCCGAGCATTACGTGCGCGTCAAAAACAATTACCTGGCCGGTGGCGACGGCGCCTGAGCGCTAGCGGTATCAATGCGGCGCAGTTCCGGCCGCGGCGCCAGGTCTTGCGGCAGGCGCAAGGCTGACACGAGTCCCAGGCGCCGCAAGAGCAGCAGTACCCACCAGCCCGGGTCCCATTCACCCGGCAGCAGGCCAAGCCTGGCCGAGCCCGGGTACGCGTGATGGTTGTTGTGCCAGCATTCGCCCATGGTCAGCAGCGATGTCAGGCGGATATTCCGGCCCTGCACGGCCGCGCCATCGACATGAAAGTGCATCTGGCCATGGTTGTGGGCGAAGTAGCCGATCAGCCAGTGACCGAGCACGCCGGCGCTGACCCGCGCGCAGACGCCCCAGCAGACCAGGCCCCAGCCGCCCCAGGCGTAGAACAGCACGGCCCACGGCAGTTGCTGCAGCATCCAGGTTCTTTCCAGAAAACGATAGAAGCGGTCGTGCGCGATGCGCGGCTCGATGGCGATATGCGGCGGATGGTCGAGGTCAAGGCGGCAGAATAATTGCCACCAGGCATCGTTCCAGAAGCCGGCGCCGTGGCGCAGATACGGGTGGCAATCGGGCAGGCGCTGCGCATAGTCGCGCAGTTCGTGCTGGCGCAGCAGGCCCAGCGGGCCGCTGAGGCCCACCAGCACGCCCAGGTACACGAGTACATATGCCAGCCATTGCGGGCATTCAAAGCTGTCGTGGATCAGCTTGCGGTGGCTGCCCAGCGAATGGCCGAACAGCAGGACGATGGCCGTGCCGCTCACAAACAGCAGCAAGCCGGTCCAGCTGAAGCAGAGCAGGGCGCCCGTCACGGCGCCGGCCAGCATGGTTATCAGCCACAGCGATTGCAAAGGCGCAAAGCGTACTGAACCTTTCAGCACGCTGTCGGCGTAGGTGGCGCGGGCGCGGTGGCTGGCCAGGCTGGCTGCGGACATCAACCCTTGGGGGCTGACGACGGTTGCGTGTACTTGTCGAAGTTGGTGATGTAGTCGTTGAAGTTGTCGGTCAGCATGCGCTTGTACTGTTCCGTGAAGAACGCCACGGCGCCTTCCTTCTCTTCCTGCATCTTGGCCACGTCGTTGCTCTTGCTGGCGACGAGGAAGGCGTTGAAGCGGGCGGCCGCGTACAGCAGCGAGGTGGCGACTTCATTGCCGCCGCTGTGCATGCATTGCTCATTGGCCAGGGCGATGACCTGGTCGGCGCGTTCCCAGAATTCCGGGCCCGGTGCTGGTTTGGTGGTTGGTGTGCTCATAGAAATCCCTCATGAAAGTGCGCGCCAGTCTACACAGGGGGCCGCGGGCTGTCCAGCCGCGCGGCCGCCAGTCAGGGCGTTTGCAGGATCTGTCCGAGCAGCACGGCCAGCGGCTGGCGGATATCGAGCACGATGCCGGCCTCGTCCGCCTGCAGCGGTTGCAGCGTGGCCAGCTGGCTGTCGAGCAGGCTGGCCGGCATAAAATGGCCGGGGCGCTGCAAACGGCTTTCCAGCACGGCGCGCGGGCCGTCCAGGTGGACAAAGCGCAGGGCCGGGTCGCCCTCGCGCAGCACGTCGCGGTAGGCGCGCTTCAGGGCCGAGCACGAAACGACGAGGCCGTCGCCTTGCGCGCTGGCCGTGGCGATGCGCTCGCGCAGGGCGGCCAGCCAGCCGGCACGGTCGGCGTCGTCGAGCGGGAAGCCGGCCGCCATCTTGGCCACGTTTTCCGGGGAATGCACGTCGTCGCCTTCCACATACGGCACGCCCAGTGCGCTGGCCAGCAGGCTGCCGACGGCGCTCTTGCCGCAGCCGGACACGCCCATCACGACCCAGCGGGCGGGCGCGCCTGTCCTCATGGGGCGGAGACGATGACGGTGACGCGGCGGTTTTCCGCCTTGCCGGCCTTGCTGGCGTTCGAGGCGACCGGCTTGCTCATGCCCAGGCCCTTGACGGTGATATTGCCGCGTGGAATGCCGGCCACGCCCATCGCATCGGCCACCACGTTGGCGCGCGCCAGCGACAGCTTGTTGTTCAGCACTTCGGCACCTTCGTTGTCCGTATGGCCTTCCACGCGCATGTGCGTGATGCCCACTTTCAGCAGGGCCGCGCTGATTTTCTGGATGGCGGCCCGGCTCGGCGCCGTCAGGCTGGAAGCGCCGAAATCGAACAGCAGCTTGTCGGTAAAGCTTAGCTCCCAGCCTTCTTCGGTCTGGTTGAAGCCTTGCTCCTTCAAGGTGGCCACTTGCTCGGCATTGAACAGCGGTTTTTTCTCTGGCGTGCTCTGGCAGGCGGCCAGCAGGCCCAGCATGAACAAGCCGAGGAAGACGCGGCGTAATTGCTTGTAGATGGATTGCATGGTATTGCTCCTTGATTCAGGGGTGGGTATGGGGTTGCGGCAGGCGCGCCACCTGGCGCGTGCCGCGCTGCGCCTGCTTGGCGCGGTACATGGCTTCGTCCGCCGCGCCGACCAGCGAAACGGCGTCGATGGCGTGATCGGGGAAGACGGCCACGCCGATGGTCAGCGAGCTGACGATGCTATTGCCGGTGGGCAGCTCAATGGCTTGCGCCATGGCGGCGATGATGTTGTCGGCGATGTGCATGGCGTCGCTGCTGTTGCGCAGCGGCTTGAGCAGGATGGCGAATTCGTCGCCGCCCAGGCGCGCCACCAGGTCGCCCTCGCGCAATTGCTGCTTGATGCGCGCGGCGATCGTCACCAGCACGCGGTCGCCCGAGGCATGGCCGAAGGTGTCGTTGATATATTTGAAACGGTCGCTGTCGAGGAACAGCACGGCCACCTTGCCATTGCCGACCCGCGCTTCGAGGATGGCGCGTTCCAGCTCCGCCTCCATGAAGGCGCGGTTGGACAGGCCCGTCAGGCTGTCGTGGTTGGCGCGGTGCGACAGCGAGGCGTTTTCCTTTTGCAGATGGCTTTGCCATGCTTCCAGTTCGTCGAGCAGGGCGTTGAAGTCGTCATTGATCTGGTTCAGCTCGGCAATATTGGCCGGCGGCACGCGCAGTTCGAACGAGCGGTCGCGCCGCACGCGGTGGGCCGTTTCCGCCAGGTGGCGCAGGGGCGACGTGATCTCCGTTTCCATGCTGCGCGACAGGCGCACGGCGACGACGAGGCTGAGCACCAGGCAGGCGAGCAGGCAGGTCAGGCCGCTGAGCAGGAAGGGCAGCAGGCTGCGGCTGTGCGGCACCAGCTTGATGCTGCCGATGGCCTGTTCGTTGCGCGTGATGGGGAAGGTCAGCGAATCGGGCAGCATCCAGCCCGTCAGCGCGCGTTCGATGTAGTAGCGCGTGCCGTGTTCGCCCCGTTCCCAGCGGGCCAGTACGTTGCCGGCCGTGTCGCTCACCTGCGCCTGGTCGATGTCTTCATTGACGCCGATCAAGGCCAGCGCTTCCTTGGCGGCCATGGAATCGCCAAAGACGACGGCCCCTTCCACCGTGTAGCTCATCGAGCGGGCCACCAGGCGCAGGTTCTGGTCCGAATACACGCGCAGGGCCAGCAGCGCCACGGCCGTCAGGGTCAGGCCGGCCGCCAGCACGGCGATCAGCGACACGCTCAGGTGGGCGCGCCGCAGCACGCTGTCGAGCGTGGGGCGGGGCCGGCGGGCAGGCTTGTTGCTCATCCGGGCGCTCATGGCGGCGGTCCCTTGCGACGTGCAATTTGCAAGGCGTTCGGATGCACGCGCAGGCCGCTGCGGGCGATGGCGTCGAGGTTGACGTCAAAACCGATCTGCGCCTCGGCGAGGCGCAGGCAGAACATGGTGCCCACGGCGCAGGACGTGCCGGGTTCGGCCACCGATAAAATCGGCTTGCCGATGATCTGCGCCAGCAGATGTTCGCGTTCGCCCTCGGGCAGGCTGCCCAGGTAGACGACGTCGCATTCGCTGACAGCGGCGGCTGCCGCCGGGATTTTCACGCGGATGCGCTGGCCCAGGCTGGAAGCGGGCGTGTCGACGATGGCCGCGCCGTAACGGGGCGCACCGAGCATGCAGACGCGCACTTCCTGGCGCGCCACTGGCCAGCGCACATAACTGATGATGCCAAACAGGACCTGGGCCACCTCGGCGGGACGCCTGGCGTCCGTCGCCGCGCCCGTTTGCGCCCACGCGCACGGGGCCAGCGCCGTGCAGGCCAGCAATGATGCCAGCAGCGAGGCCAGCAGCACGACGAGCAGGGCGGGCGGCGCGGAGCGCTGCCGGTGGCGAGGGAAGGAGGGCACGGCGTCGGTGTCTTTATGCAGGTCGGGTTGCTATTCAACTAGTTACTCAGCAACACAGACTCTACGGAAGTCCCTGTTGAAAGTAAATCACGGCGCTACGCCATAAACCTTGCATTATAAACACGAATGTGAAAACTTGCATTCTTTACCATGAGAATTACTTGTCAACACTGCCGTGGCGTGCCAAAGTGTTGCTATTCTTCCAGTGTCGCTTCCAGCAAGTCGATTTCGCGCAGCAGGCGCAAATGGATGGTGTCGTCCAGTTCGCCCGAGATGCGTCGGCGGAACAGTTCATCCCGCTCCGCATTCAGCGCTTCCAGGCGCAGCGCCCGTTCGGCCTTGGCCAGTTCCTGCAACCGCATCGCTTCGTCGTTGCTGCTTTCGCCATACGCGAGGCGGCGGCGGTAGGCTTCGATCAGGCGGTTGGCCGCCTCCGTGACGACTTGCTGCTTGTCATTTTTGTCGATGCCTTCGCACACTTTTTCCAGCCGCGCGATGGCCGCTTCGGCGGCAGCGGCACGGGCATTGCGCTCTTCCGTCGAACGGCGCGCGGGCGGCGCGAACACGAGGCCCTTGGTCAGCAGGGGCAAGGTGACACTGGCCAGCAGCAGCGACAATAAGATCACGCCCATGGCCAGGAAGATGACGAGATCGCGCGCGGGAAAGCGCGTGCCGTCGGGCAAGAACAAGGGCAGGGTCAGAATGCCGGCCAGGGTCAGCGCACCGCGCACGCCCGCGAACGACGCCACCAGCAGCAGGCGCAGGCTGGGGCGCGCCAGCAGCGCCGCGTCCTTCGGTTCGCCCGCCATTTTCTTGTGGTGCTTGAACAGGGTCAGTTTCATGGAAATGAAGACCCAGAGGAAGCGCATGAAGGTCAGTCCCACCGTGATGGCGATGACGAACAGCGGCAGTTTCCAGGCGCTGCCGGCGCCGATTTCGGCGGAGGCGGCCGGCAAGCCGGCAACGGTGGTGGGCAGCTGCGCGCCCAGCATGACGAAGATCACGCCATTCAAGACCAGTTGCACGGTATCCCACACGGCCTTGCGCTGGGTGCGCGTGGCGGCCAGCGGACGGCCGATCAGGTCGGCGTAATGCATGGACACGCCCGCCGTGGCGGCGGCCAGGATGCCGGAACCGTGGATTTGTTCGGCGCCCAGGTAGGCGGCGAACGGGATCAGGATGCTGATGAGGATTTGCAGGCCCGGCTCTTCGCCGACCTTGCTCACCAGCCATTTATTCGCCAGTCCCACGCCCCACGAGATGGCCAGGCCGATGATGATGCCGCCGCCCGCTTCCTGCAGGAAACTCAGCGAGGCGGCGCCGATGGAAAAGCCGCCCGTCATCATGGCGCCCACGGCAAACGTGAAGCAGACGAGGCCCGACGCGTCGTTGAGCAGGGATTCGCCTTCCAGGATGTGCATCAGGCGCGGCGGGATCGGGTTGCCGGCGGCGATCGCCGACACGGCCACGGGGTCCGTCGGCGAAAGGATGGCGCCCAGCGCGAAGGCGACGGCCAGCGGCACGCTGGGGATCAGCCAGTCGATGAAAAAGCCCATGCCCAGCACGGTAAACAGCACCAGGCCGATGGCCAGCATCAGGATCGAACGGGCGTCGGAAAAGAAGGCGCCCTTGGGGATGCGCCAGCCATCGAGAAACAGCAGTGGCGGGATGAAGAGCAGGAAGAAAATGTCGGGATCGAGCGGCACTTGCACGCCAAACACGGCCAATCCCGTGCCGCCGGCGATCTGGATCAGGGGCAGCGGCAGCTTGACCCAGCGCGAGCGGGCGAGAAAGCCGCACAGGACGACGGTCAGAACGAGGATGAGGATGATGGTAACGGTATGCATGAAGGAGCGGCGGGGTGCTGAAACGCTGATTATAAGGCGCGGCCCGCCTGTAGGCACCGCCTGCGTGTCATTGCGTACATACAACAAGTCACAATCGCGGTAAGATTGTCACTGTGGTCCTGCTGCCGCCGCCGTTGGCCGGCGGCTGGCCGCCTTGCTGTATATCTTTGCTGTTACCCTGGCCTTTACTTTTCACTGGTTCCTGTTTTGCTCAAGAAAATCTTCACCGGACTGCTGCTGTCGCTGGCATTGCTCATCGTGGCGGCCCTGGCCGCGTATCTGTATTACTGGCGCCCCGCGCTGGCGCCCATCGATCCGCCTGCCGCCACGGCATTTTCCCCGCAAGTGGTGGAACGGGGCCGCATCCTGGCCGGCATGGGCAATTGCGCCGCCTGCCATACGGCCAAGGGCGGCGCCGATTACGCGGGCGGCCACGGCCTGGCCACGCCGTTCGGCACGATCTACGCGACGAATATCACGCCCGACAGGCAAACGGGCATCGGCCGCTGGTCGCTGGCCGCCTTCCAGCGGGCCATGCGCGAAGGCGTGGGCCGCAATGGCGCCCATTTGTATCCCGTCTTTCCATACACCCATTTCAACCTGGTCTCGGATACGGACCTGACGGCCTTGTACGCGTATGTCATGACGCGCCCGCCCGTGTATGCGGTGGCGCCCGCCAACAGCGTGCCGTTTCCCCTGAACCTGCGCCCCTTGCAGGCGGGCTGGAAGCTGCTGTTTTTCAAGCCAGCGACTTTCCAGCTTGATCCTGCGCAAGGACTGGACTGGAACCGGGGCCGCTATCTGGCCGAAGGCCTGGCCCATTGCGCCGCCTGCCACACGCCGCGAAATGCGCTGGGCGCCGAGCTTGCCGGTTCGTCCTATCTGGGCGCGCCCATCGACCACTGGTATGCGCCGGCCTTGACCAGCGCCAACACGGCAACCTTGCCATGGACGCAAGACGAGCTGTACGCCTTCCTGCGCACGGGGGCGACGGCCCTGCACGGCGTGGCGGCAGGGCCCATGTCGGCCGTCGTGCATGAAGGCATGGGCGCCTCGCCCGACAGCGATATCCGCGCGCTGGCAACGTATTTTGCCGGCGTGGCCGGGGCAGAGCAACGCCAGGTGAATACCGATACCGTGGTAAAGGCCGGCATCGCCCGCTCGCAGAGGGTCAGCCTGGTCGACAATGACCGTGGCGCCAGCCTGTACGTAGCCGCCTGCGCGTCGTGCCACTCGAACAGCGATGGCCAGCCCGCAGCCCTGCGCCCGGAACTGAGCCTGAACAGCGCCGTCAGCGCGCCCGATCCCGCCAACCTGATCCAGGTGATATTGCACGGCATCAGCAAGGATGCAGCCATGCCCGGCGTGCTGATGCCCGGCTTTGCCGCCTCGCTGACGGACAACGACGTGGCCCAGCTGGCCGCCTATCTGCGCCGCAGCCGCAGCCATCAGCCGGCCTGGACGAACCTGGAAGCGGCCCTGGGGCGCGCGCGCGCCGGCAAGTAATTCTTGAAAGTTTCTTAAATATCTATGTATAACATTACCGTGAATGGCCAACCCTTCGGCACCGAGGCCGACGCCGAGACGCCCCTGCTGTGGGTGCTGCGCGACGAAGCCCGGTTAAAAGGCACGAAGTTTGGCTGCGGCATCGGCATGTGCGGCGCCTGCACCGTGCACGTGGATGGCCGCGCCATGCGCTCCTGCATCACGCCGATTGCCGCCGTGGCCGGCTGCGCCATCACCACCATCGAAGGCCTCTCGCCCGATGGCACGCACCCGCTCCAGCGGGCGTGGCTCGCCACGCAGGCGCCCCAGTGCGGCTATTGCCAGTCGGGCCAGATCATGCAGGCAGCCACCCTGTTGAAAGACTATCCGCAGCCGACGGATGCGAATATCGATGCCGTCATGAGCGGTAACCTGTGCCGCTGCATGGCATATGTGCGCATCCGCAAGGCCATCAAGCTGGCGGCCGGCATGCAGGAGGCGCCTGGTGTTTAAGTTGCCAAAAGAAACTACCAGTGCCCGTCCCAGCCCGCTGAGCCGGCGCGGTTTCCTGATCGCCGCCGCCGGCACGGGTTTTACCCTGGCTTTCCTGCGGGCCGACAGCTCCTTGGCCGCTGGCAAGATTGCACCCGTGCCGCCAAAACAAACCGCCGCGCCCGCCTTCGATCCTGGCATCTGGTTCCAGATCGGCCGCGACGGCATCGTCACCGTCAACATCGCCAAGGCGGAAATGGGCCAGCACATCGGCACGGCCCTGGCGCGCATCGTCGCCGAGGAGCTGGAAGCGGACTGGAGCAAGGTGCGCCTGCATTACGTGGACACGGACCCGAAGTGGGGTTTGATGGTGACGGGCGGCAGCTGGTCCGTCTGGCAGAATTTCGACCCGCTCAGCCGTGCCGGCGCGGCCGGGCGCCTCGCGCTCGTCGAGGAGGGCGCACGCCTGCTGCGCGTGCCCGCGTCCGCCTGCCACGCCAGACTGGGCGTCGTGCATGGTCGGGGGCGCTCGATCAGCTATGGCGACATCGTGCGCCGTGGCAAGCTGGGGCGCCAGTACACGCCCGAGCAATTGAAGGCCATCGTGCTGAAAACGCCGCCGCAGCGCAGCCTGATCGGCCAGCAGGTGCAGGCGCTGGACATCCCCGCGAAGATCAATGGCACGGCCGTGTACGGCATAGATGCGGAAGTCGAGGGCATGCTGTTTGCGCGCCCGAAGATCCCGCCCACGCGCTATGGCTCGAAAGTGGTGTCCATCGATGATACGGCCGCGAAAAAGGTCAAGGGCTACCTGCGTTCGTTCGCCTTGCAGGACCCCAGCGGCACGGTGCCCGGCTGGGTCATGGTGGTGGCTGAAACGTATGCGGCCGCCATGCGCGCGGCCGAGCTCGTGCAAGTGAAATGGCGGGTCGGCGCGGCGGCCCACGTGGCGGAGCAGGATATCCTCAACTATGGGACCAAGCAGCTGGCCGATGCGAGCCTGGGTGCCCGCGTGGTCGATGATGATGGCGTGGAGCAAGCGTTCCACGATGCCAGCCTGCAGCTGGAACGCCATTACACGACCAGCACCGTGCTGCATTTTCAGCTGGAACCCGTGAATGCCGTGGCGCAGGAAATCGACGGTGTCTGGCACATTCATGCGGGCAACCAGTGGCAATCCCTGATCCTGCCCGTGCTGGCGCAAGCGCTGAAGGTGCCCGAGAGCAATGTCATGCTGCTCACCTATCTGCTTGGTGGCGGCTTCGGGCGGCGCCTGAATGGCGATTATTGCGTGCCGGCCGCGCTGGCCGCGCAAGCCGTGGGGCGCCCTGTCAAGATGATTTGCACGCGGGCCGACGATGCCCGTTTCGATTCGCCCCGTTCACCATCCGTGCAGCATGTACGCATGGCCTTTGACGACGCCGGCAAGGTGTCGGCGATGGTGCACGAAGCCAGCGCGGGCTGGCCCACGCAAGCCATGATTCCCGCCTTCCTGGCCAAGGATAAGCAGGGCCATCCGTATGACCCGTTCGCCATCGCCGGCGCCGACCACTGGTACACGGTAGGCGCGCAGCGCGTGCGGGCCGTGTCGAACGATCTGGCCAACAGCAGTTTCCGCCCCGGCTGGCTGCGCTCCGTGGGGCCCGGCTGGACGAATTGGGCCGTGGAATGTTTCATGGATGAGGCGGCGCAGGCGGCCAAGGTCGATCCGCTGGCGTTCCGTTTGTCCTTGCTACAGGGCACGGGGCGCAACGCGGGCAGCGCGCCGAACGCCGTCGGCGGCGCCGCGCGCCTGGCCCACGTGCTGCAGCGGGTGGCGGACAAGGCAGGCTGGGGCAAGGCCATGCCGCCCGACACGGGCCTGGGCATCGCCGCCACGTTCGGCCAGGAACGCGACATGCCCACCTGGACGGCCTGCGTCGCGCGGGTCAAGGTGGACCGCAGCACTTGCATGGTGAAAGTCGAAAAATTGTTCATGGTGATCGACGCGGGCAGCATCGTCGACCCTGATGGCGCGCTGGCGCAGGCGGAAGGGGGCGCCTTGTGGGGCGTGAGCATGGCCTTGCATGAAGGCACGGCCTTCCTGAATGGCGAAGTGAAGGACACCAACCTGAATACCTACACGCCCCTGCGCATGGCCGACGTGCCTGAGCTCGACATTGAATTCGTTGCCAGCACGGCAACTTCGACGGGCATGGGCGAACCGCCTACGACGGCCGTGGCGCCCGCCATTGGCAACGCCATCTTTGCCGCCGTGGCCTCGCGCGTGCGGCATTTGCCGATCCGCCCGGAAGCCGTGCTGAAGGGGCTGGACCGGCACGGCGCCGTGTAGTCCTGTCATCCTGCTTTCCTGGCGGCGGTGCGCGAACGGCTGCGCAGGAATGGCTGCGGGCTGCTACACTGAGGTTAGCCGCCCCGGGTATGCAGGCTGTGCCCGTCCCGGCAAGATCAGCGTAAAATCAGCGCACAGCCCGACTTCAGCGTTAGCTTGATCCCAGCTCGATTGCGGAGGCAACCATGCAAGAACAATTTGTCAGCATTACGGCCGATGAACTTCAACTGGATGGCGTGCTTGAAATGCCCGAGCGGCCGGTCGGCATCGTCCTGTTTGCCCACGGCGCAGGCGCCGACAGCGACTACTTGGGCGCCTCCAGCCACGCCACTTCCCAGGATTTCTTGCGAGCGGGCATCGCCACCCTGCGCTTCGACCAAGGCGGCGTCGGGCCTGGCGGCGGCAGCAATGGCCATGCGTATTTCGTGCGCAGCGACATCGTGCTGCTGGCGCGCCAACTGGAAAAAGCCCTGGGCTGGCTGCAGATGGACGCGTCCACGCGGCGCTTGCCCTGCGGCTTGTATGGCTATGGCACCAGCGCTGCCGTCGTGATGCAACTGGCGGCCTGGCGCAGCGGGGAAATCGCTGCGCTGGCCGTGTGCGATGGCCAGGTGGAAATGGCGGGCAAGGCGGCGCTGGAAAATGTGCGCGTGCCATCGTTGCTGATCGTGGGCGGGCGCGATCCCGACGTGGCTGGCTTGAACCGCATGGCGTTCGCCACCTTGCGCTGCGACAAACAACTGGAACAGATTGCCGCACCCGGCGGCCCCGACACGCGCCACCAGGCGGCCTTGCTGGCCACGGACTGGTACACGCGCCATTTCAACGGGCATACCAGCACGTCGCAGTAGCGCGGCAGATCAGGCTGCGCGCAAGTTCTTCGCATGGAAGCGCACATGCTCTTCCATGAAGCTGGCGATGAAGTAATAGCCGTGGTCATAGCCGGCATGGCGGCGCAGCTGCAATGGCTGGCCGGCGTCGCGGCACGCCGCTTCGAAGACGTCGGGGTACAGTTGCTCGGGCAGGAACTTGTCGGCCAGGCCCTGGTCGATCAAGATACCTTCAGGAAACAGGGCTGGCTGGCCCTGCAGGCCGCGCATCAGCGCGCTGGCGTCGTACTGCTGCCAGCTGGCTGCATCGCTGCCCAGGTAGCCCGTAAACGCCTTCTTGCCCCACGGACATTGACTCGGTGCGGCGATGGGGGCAAAGGCCGAGACGGAGCGGAACAGCGCAGGATTGCGCAAGGCCAGCACCAGTGCGCCATGGCCGCCCATCGAATGGCCGAAGATGCCCGTGCGTTGCGCATCGATCGCCAGTTCCTGCTCCAGCAGGGCGCGCAATTCCAGGATGTAGCTGTACATGCGGTAGTGGCTGCTCCAAGGCGCCTCGGTGGCGTCCACGTAAAAGCCCGCGCCCACGCCGAAATCCCAGGATTCGCTCTCGCCCGCGATGTTCGCGCCACGGGGGCTGGTGTCGGGAGCGATCAGGATCAGTCCTTCTTCTGCCGCCACGCGCTGCGCGCCGCCCTTGATCATGAAGGTTTCTTCCGTGCAGGTAAGGCCCGCCAGGTAAAACAGGGCGGGGCGCTTGGTGCTGACCGTGGCGCCTGGCGCCGTGTCGGGAATGAAGGCCGAGAAACGCATGGGCAAGCCGATGGCTTGCGCGTCGTGGCGATAAAAGCGTTGTACGCCGCCAAAACAGGCGTGTTCACTCAACAGTTCCAGCATGAATTCTCCTCGTTAATCTCACAGTATAGCCAGAGTGGCAGGCGGCTGGAATAGCAGAGCGGCAAGCACGCGTCACCACTTGCAGCCGCTGTCGCCCGTCGCGCCTTTCAGCAGGAAGGGCAGCTTGGCCAGGCCGGTGAATTCCACATTGCCCAGCCGCGGCTTGTAATCGTTGTCGCACTTGGGCCGCGCGGCGCTGGCGGTGGCTTGCGCCGTCCTGTCGCTGGACGTCAGTGCTGGCCCGGTGATGGATGGGCCAGTCTGGCGTGCCGCTTCCCTGGCCTGGCGTTTCAAGGCGTCAAGGTCGAGCGCAGCGGGAGGCGGCAATGCGGCTGCCACGTCGGCAGCGGCAGCAGGTGCAGGCATTGCTGCGGACACCGGCGCGGGCGTGATGGCTACCGTATGCCGGGGCCGTGCCTGGCTTTTTGAGATTGCTGGCGGCAGGGGTTGCGCGGGCGGCGTCACGGGGGCCAGCAACAGCAGTTGGGTGCTGCGCTGTGGCAGCAACGGTGGTGCCGGAAGCTTGTTTGAACGCAGCACTTGCCATAGCAGCACATGCAGCAGCACGGCGATGCCGGCACCGGCCAGCATGCGTGCCGATTCCCCAGGTAGCGGCGGGGGCGCCATCAATCGAGCATGGCCGCGACCAGCGGCAGGATGTCCTGTGCCGGCGCTTCGGTCTTGAATGCCAGCAAATGGTCGGCGCGCGTCTTGCCCAGGTTGATGGCGGCCACGGGCTTGCCCGTTTCGGCCGCCATGCGGCACAGGCGAAAGCTCGAATACACCATGACGGATGAACCCACCACCAGCAGGGCGCCAGCTTCCATCATCTTGCGCTCGGCTTCGGCCGCGCAGGCGGCGGGCACGCCATCGCCGAAAAACACCACGTCCGGCTGCAGGGTGCCGCCGCAGCGGGGGCAGGCGGGCACGTGGAAGGTTGCCAGCTGCATTGGTTCCAGCAAGGCATCGCCATCGGGCGCCGGCGTGGCCGTGGCGCCCAGCAGCTGCGGATTGTCGCGTTCGAGCTGATCCTGGATCAGGCGGCGCGTATGGCGGGTATGGCAATCGAGGCACACGACGCCATGTATGCTGCCGTGCAACTCCGTGACGGCCGGACTGCCCGCTTGCTGATGCAGGCCATCCACGTTTTGCGTGACCAGGCCGCCTATTCTCTGGCGCCGGGCCAGTTGCGCGATGGCCAGGTGACCGGGATTCGGCACGGCCCGCGCCAGGGTTGGCCAGCCCACCATGCTGCGCGCCCAGTAGCGGCGGCGCACGGCTTCCTGGCGGCGAAAATCGGGACCTTGCACGGGCGCGTTGCCGCGCCGTACGCCTTCCGTGTCGCGGTAGTCGGGAATGCCGGACGCCGTGCTGATGCCGGCGCCCGTCAGCAGCAGCACGTCGGGATGGCGCTGCAGGAACTGCGCCAGCTGATCGAGGGCGTGGTGGCTGCTGGCTGGCTGCTGGCTGGCGAAGGAAAAATTTTGCATGATGCGCCATGCTAACCGAAAAGCAGGGCGCCGTTGCAAGGGCGATATTTACTCCAGTTTCATGCCGAAGCGCTGCAGCCGCGGCTGCCAATGTTCCTCGATATTGGCCGAGACGAGGATGCGCTCGGCCTTGCCGATCAGCAATGCACGGGGCACGAAGCCGAAATAGCGCGAGTCGGCGCTGTTGTCGCGGTTATCGCCCAGCATGAGGAAGTGGTCGGCCGGCACCGTCACGGGGGCAAAGCTGCGCCGCGCGCCAGCGATTTGCGGCAAGACCTGGATGCGGTGCTGCTCGGTCTGGTTGCGTTCGCTGATGCGCTGGGCCGTCAGCTGGCCCACGTGGGCGATGGTTTCCGGCGCCGTGTCGAGCGCCGTGTACTGGGCAGGCTGGCCATTGATGACCAGCTGCTCATTGCGCATTTCCACCGTGTCGCCGGGCAGGGCGATGATGCGCTTGATCAGGCGCGTGCCGTCTTTCGGCGAAGAAAAGGTGACGATGTCGCCCCGCTGCGGTTCGCCCAGGCGCTGCAGCACGATATCGGTGAGCGGCACTTTCAGGTTGAAGGCCAGGCGGTTGACGAAAACCACGTCGCCTTCGAGCAGGTTGGGGCGCATCGATGCCGACGGTATCGGATTCCAGTCCGCCACGGCCGTGCGGAACACGCCGAACAGCAGGAGGAACATCAAAAAACCTTTGTTGGCGCGCATCCATGTGCTCATGTCGGCTCTTTCGCTGGGCTGTGCCCGTGATGGTGAAGGGAGGCGCCATTGCTGCTGGCGACCTATTCACGATGCATGGCGAGGCTGAAGCCAGTCTTAAATGGCGCCAATGCGGCCACCAATGCGCAGGTGAATGGCGGGGATGGCGTACCGCTGTTGCGTGCACGCATCACTACGCCGGCTTCAGCGATGCAGGCGCTTGTCGTGCATGCCATCCCACAGCTCACCGAGCGCCACCAGCCATGGCTTGCGTGTTGCGCCGTTCAAAGTACAGCAGGTCCGACCAGGCATCCTGGAAGCGCATGGCTTTTTCCGAGCGGCCATACTGGTGAAAGCCGTTGCGCTGCATGACGGCGACCGAGCCCAGGTTTTGCGGCCGCGCCGTCGCTTCCAGGCGCCACAGTTCCAGTGTGCCGAACGCTTCTTCCAGCAGCAGGGCGACCACGCGCGTGGCGTAGCCGCGTCCGCCGAACCGTTCGCCGATGCGGTAGCCGAGCGTTGCCTTGTTGAAATAGGGGCGCGTGACGGCCGTCAGGTTGACCCGGCCGATGATTTGCCCGTCCAGTTTTGCCAGGTACTGGTAAGCGAGGTCTTGCTGGCGCTCGCGCTGCGCCTGCTCGATGGCGGCGGCGATGGCTTCCGGGTGGTAGTAGGATGGCGCGCGCGCCGTGACCCAGTTTTCAAAATACGCGCGGTTTTCCAGTTCGAAGGCCAGCAAAGCGGGAAGGTCGCTGCTGGCCGGCGGGTGTAGCTGAAGGCGGTCGTGGTCTGGCATGGGAGCGTGTCGAAAAGCGATGCGCCATTATAATCAGCTGGCGCATTTCGCCGCACATCTGAATTCATGGAGGAGCAGCATGCTGTCCCATATCTGCCTGGGAACCAACGACTTTCCCCGCGCCTACGCCTTCTACACGGCGCTGCTGCGAGAACTCGGTTTGATCGAGAAATTTCATGACACCGTCAAGCCATGGGCAGGCTGGATGGCGCACGATGCGCCGCGTCCCTTGTTCGTGTTGACGGCGCCGCATGACGGCTTGCCGGCCGCGCCCGGCAATGGACAGATGACGGCCCTGCTGGCGGCCAGCCGCGCCCAGGTGGACCGCTGCCACCAGGCCGTGCTGGCGCTGGGCGCCGCGTGCGAAGGGCCGCCCGGCTTGCGCCCCCATTACCACGCCCATTACTATGGCGCCTACTTCCGCGACCTCGACGGCAACAAGCTGTGCGTCTGCTGCCACGCCGAGGAATAGTTCAGCGCTGGCCCCAGATATCTTCCTCTGTCCAGCCCAGCTCCGCAAAATCCTGTGCCCGCTCGTCCGCTTCGCCGGCGCAATAGAATTCGTCGAGCTGCGGCGGCGCGATGCGCGTGCCGGCCAGCATGGCGTGCACTTGCCCCCGGTGGTGGATCTGGTGCTGGAACAGATGCGCCAGCATGCGCTGGCGCGTGTCGACTTGCGGCGTGTCGCGCAGGATCGTCACGGGCCGCGCCAGGTCCGCGTCGCACAGCCTGCGGCAATGGGCGATCAGGCGCGCGTCGGATGCATGCTGTGCCGCCTGCAGCGTGGCGCAGTCGGTAAATGGCTCGTCCTTTCCAAAGAAGACATAGCAGTCGGGATGGGGCGCTTCGCCGCGCAACTCGCGCTCCAGCGCATCGAGGTAAAACCAGTCGCATGTGAGGATGTGGTTCAGGGTGGACTGGATGGTGGGGAAAAAGCTGACGCGCGTGGCCTGGAATTCGGCCTGGCTCAGTTCGCCGCAGGCTTTCAGCAGGCGGTGGTTGGCCCAGGCATTGTTGTACGCCTGGCTGGTGGCGTACTGGGCCAGCAGATTGTTCATGATGTACCTTGCAAAGAGGGGGACCTGCGCGAGCGCCACTGTAGCACTTTGCGGCAGGTGGACCAAGCCGGCCACGCCCGCCGCACCGGCATGGCTGTCATCAAGTAAAATCGCGCAGCGGATGTCGCGATAGTGATGCATATAAGGCTGGAATAGCAATGGGTTGGATAGGAAAATTACTGAACGGCGGCGACGAAAAAAACAAGCTCGCGCCAGCCACGGCGGGGGCGGCACCCGAGATGGCACGGCAGCCAGCCACCGTCACCGAAATCGATGCCATCTACTACCGCTGGCTGGCGGCCGCGGGTGCGACGCAGGCGACAAAGCAGGCCGAACAGCAGATGCTGGATGAATTGACGCGCCTGGCCAGTGAACCGGTCGCCGGCGCCGCGCTGGTGCCGCGCATCCCGGCCATCATTCCGCAGTTGATGCGTACCTTGCAAAATGAAAACATGAGCGCGGCCGAGCTGTCGCGCCAACTGGCCCAGGACGTGCTGCTGGTCGCCGAGGTCTACCGCGAAGCGAACCGGCCACGCTACCATTCGCGCTACAACGCCAGCCCGTCGATCAACAACATGGAAGGCGCCATCATGCTGCTGGGGCAAAACGGCATGCGCATGCTGCTCGCCCGCGTCGCCTTCCGTCCCATCGTCAGCATGCAGAGCGGCGGCCTGACCATACGCACGGCGCCGCTGATCTGGCGCCAGTCCGAGAAATGCGCGCTGGCGGCCAACCTGGTCGCACCGGCCATGCAGGCCAACGCCTTCGATGCCTATCTGGCGGGACTGATGGCCAATGTCGGCCTGGTGGTGGCATTCCGGCTGATCGACCAGATGCATGCGCCCGATGCCTTTCCGCAATCGGACGCCTTTATTGCCCAGGTGTTTGCGCAAGCGCGCATCCTGTCGGTACGGATCGCCGAGTTATGGGAGTTTCCCGAGTCCGTGACCCGCGCGATCGGGCATGCCGGCGTCGATGCCGATGCCGATCCGCAGGCGCGAGCGCTGGCGCTGGGAGATCGCTTGAGCAAGCTGCGCATGCTGGTCGATACTGGCCGCTTTCCTGCCGACGATCCCTTCGTGATGACGGGGTTGAGCAAGGCCGAGCTGCAGGTGTTCGACAAGCTGGCCGACGAGGACGACGAGGAGTGACGGCCGCAGGCCGTCACGATGGGCATGCGGCGGATATCGCTCAGCGCGCAAAATAGAGTTCGTGCAGGTGATCGAGGTCGACCTCGGAAGCCGCCTGCGACAGCGCTACTTTGCCGCTTTGCATCAGGTAGACGTGATCGGCCACGCCCACTGCGCGCGCCGTGTTCTGCTCGACGAGGATGATGGTGCGCCGGCCGTCGTTCAGGCGCGCGAGGATCTCGAACAGCTCGTTGACCACCAGCGGCGCCAGGCCCAGCGACGGTTCGTCGATGATCAATAGCGACGGATCCGACATCAAGCCCCGCGCCATCGCCAGCATCTGCGCCTCGCCGCCGGACAGTGATCCGGCCAGCTGCTTGCGCCGCTCGTGCAGGCGCGGGAACATGGCGTAGGCTTCGGCCAGGCGCGCCGGCATGTGGCTGCGGTGCTCTTTCGGAAACGCGCCCATGATCAGGTTTTCTTCCACGCTCATGTCGCGAAATGTCATGCGTCCCTCGGGGATCATGGTGACCCTCGCGTCGCTCATCTTCCACGTGGGCGTGCCGTTGATGGCCACGCCATCGAGCGCGATGCTGCCCGCGCCCACGGGCAGCAAACCCATGATGGCGCGCAGCAGGGTGGTCTTGCCGGCCCCATTCGGGCCGATGATGGTGGTCAGCTTGCCCTTCTGGATCGACAGCGACACATCCCACAGCACATTGATGGCGCCATAGCCGGCGCGCAGATTCTCTATGTTAAGCATGCGCGGCTCCCGTGTAGCTTTCGATGACGGCCGGGTCGCGGAAGACGCAATCGGGCGTGCCGTCGGCGATCAGCTGGCCAAAATTGAGCACGGCCACGCGCTGGCACAGATTGCTGATGGTTTCGATATCGTGCTCGATCATGACGATGCCCACGCCAAAGGCCGCGTGCAAGTCCTTCAGCATGCCCATGAAGCGGCGCTTGCCGTTCGTTTCCAGGCCGGCCAGCACTTCGTCGAGCAGCAGCAGCTTCGGATTGGTGGCCAGCGCCTTGGCCACTTCCAGCGCCTTGAGTTCCGTCAGCGCCAGTTCGCTGGCCGCGTCGCGCCCGGCCTTGTCCGCCAGGCTGGTGAAGTCGAGGATTTCATCGATCTTGCGCATGTCCACCTTGCCGGTGCCGAAGCGCTGCGCCACGATGAGGTTTTCGCGCACCGTCAATTCATGCATCGGTTGCGGAATCTGGAAGGTGCGGCCCAGTCCCAGGCGGGCGCGCTGGTACATGGGAGTGGCCATGATGTCGCGCCCCTCGAAGCGGATGCTGCCGCTGGTGGGGCGCACCAGGCCGGAGATCGCGTTGAACAGGGTGGTCTTGCCGGCGCCATTCGCGCCCACCAGGCCGATCACGTCGTGGCTGCCCACGTTCAGGGTGACGGAATCGACGGCCGTCAGGCCGCCGAAGCGCACGCAGACATTATCGAGTTCAAGCATGTTGTTTCTCCTTCGCTTTGAACGCCTTGCGTAGCAGCGGCAGCAGGCCGTTCGGACTGAAGACGATCATCGCCACCAGCAGCACGCCCAGCACCAGCTGGTGGCCCGTGGGAATCAGCGATTTGAAAATCAGCTGGTCGACCAGGTAGACCACCACGGCGCCCAGCACGGGGCCGAGGATGGTGCGGTAGCCGCCGAAGATGGCCGCCACGATCGGCAACGTCACCCACAGGCTGTTGAAGGCGTAGTCCGGCTCCAGGAAGTTGATGTAGTGGGCGTTGAAGGCGCCGAACAGGCCTGCCATGAAGGCCGACACGAGCAGCATGGCACCTTTCAGCAAGGTGCTGTTGACGCCGACGACGCGCGTGGCGTCTTCGCTGTCGTGCATGGCGCGCAGGGCGATGCCGTAGTGGCTGGCGCGGATGCGGCTGTAGGCGAACGCGCATGCCACCACCAGGGTCAGCACCACCAGGTAGGCGCCCGTCTTGCTGGCCAAATCGAAGCCGAGGACGGTGGGCAAGGTCGGGATGTTGTTGATGCCGCCGGCGCCGCCCGTCACGGAACTCCATTCCGTGGCCAGGATGCGGAAGATGTGGGCGTAGGCGAGGATGGCCAGCGCAAAATACGGCCCGCGCAGGCGCAGCACGGGCAGCATGATGACGGCGGCGATGGCTGCCCCCGCGCCGCCCAGCAGCATGGCGGCAAACACGGGCAAGCCCAGTTTCACGGTAGCGAGGGCGGAGACATACGCGCCCACGCCGAAGAAGGCGGCATGGCCGAAGCTGACCATGCCGCCCAGGTTACCCAGCAGAGCCCAGGACATGGCCACGCCGCCGATGATCAGGGCCGCCACCACCATGCTCATCACATACTGGTTGCCGCCCAGGGCCAGCGGCACGGCGATATAGGCGGCCAGCAGCAGGCCCGCCGTGGACATCAGTGAAGTACGGCTCATCCGCGCCTCCGTTGTGCGCCGAACAAACCGTTCGGCATGATGAACAGCACCAGCAGGAACAGCACCATGCCGGACAATTCCTGCAACGCGGAGCTGGCCAGGGTGACGGTCAGCGCTTCGGCCACGCCCAGCAGCACGGCGGCGATCAGCACGCCGGGGATGGAGCCGATGCCGGCGAGGACCGTGATGATGAAGGCTTTCACCGTCAGCGCGCCGCCGTAGGCGGGCTGGATCACGCCATAGCTGAACAGGGCGACGCCAGCGAAGGCGGCCAGGATGCCGGCGACTAAAAAGGAAACCAGTTCCGTGCGGCCCGGGTCGATGCCCATCAGCTTGGCCGCGTCGCGGTTGCTGGAGACGGCGCGCACGGCGCGGCCATACCAGCTGGTGGACAGCCAGCGCCACAGGGCCGCCATCAGCACCAGGCTGACGCCAAAGAAGATCACTTCGCTGCGCATGCTGAAAAACGGACCGATCTCGATGCCTTCCTGCAGCCAGCTCGACGATGTCGACCGGATGTCCGCCTTCCATACGAGCAGGATGAAATTGGTGAGGATGACGCCGATGCCATAGGTGAGGATCAGCGAATTGATTTCGCGGTCTTTCTTGATGCGGCTGACGATCAGGTACACGCCCACGGATGTGAGGCTGACGATCACCAGCGCGATGGGAATGGCGAACATGGGCCCCAGGCCCAGGCCGGATTCCACGCTGTAGGCGATGTAGGCGGCCAGCAGCACCAGTTCGCCGTGCGCCAGGTTGATCACTTTCATGGTGCCGAAGACCAGCGCCAGTCCCAGTGCGATCAGGGCGTAGGAGCCGCCCTGCAGCAAGCCAGAATACAAGGCTTGCAAGATTAATTCTGTCATGACGTCATCCCGTCAGGCTTTCCTGGCGCATCGCGAAGATGCACCAGGACCGCCGTTTATCGGTGCACGCCCGGCAGGCGTGCGCGTGTGCAGCGGGAGGCTGCCTACCAGGGCAGGGCTGGATAGGCCAGCTTGCCCGTGGCGTGTTCCTTCGGCCAGACGATCACCACTTTCTTGTCCTGGTGCTGCGCCATGCGGTGCACGAAATTCTGGTTGTCGCCATTGGCGGCGAACTGCACCCGGCCGATCAGGGTTTCGCGGTCCGTCTTGCGCATTTCCTCGGCCACGCCGCCTTTCTTGAGCGTGCCCTTGTCGGCCGCGCGCGCGATGGCTTCGAACAGCAGCATCGATTGCACATAGCCGAACTGGCCCAGGTAGTCCGGCTCCTTCTTGTACAGCTGCTTGTAGGCGTCGCTGAAGGCCTTGCCGTCGGCCGTCTTGAATTCCGTGGGGAAGGGCAGCAGGGCCGTGCCGAACACGTTCGGCATCAGGTCGGGGAAGTCGGCCGCCATTTTCGGCGTGGCCAGCGACCACACGCCCACCATGGCCTTGATCTTCGGCTTCAGGACGCGGGCGGCGCGGATGATGCCCACGTAATCGTTTTCGTAGCCGACCATGGCCACCACTTCCGATTTATCCTGCAGCTTGATCTTGTTGATGATGGGCTTGAAGTCGGTAATGGCCGGGTCGAACGAGTGCGTCGTCACTTTCACGCCCTTGGCGGCCAGGGCCTTTTCCACGTCTTTCGCCAGGCCCGTGGTGGCGTCCTTGGTCGAATACACGATGGAGACGGACTTGGCGCCCACATCCTGCAGCAGTCCCAGCATGGCTTTTTCGTAGCCGGCCGTGTTATTGATGCGGAAAAAATTCTTGCGCCCGCTGGACACCAGGCTGTCGTCCACGCCGCCCGAGGTGATGTAGACGAGGCCCAGTTTATTCGCCGTGTCCGAGGCGGGCGAGATATTGTTCGAGCCATAGCCGCCCGTGATGGCCACCACGCCCTGGCTGGCCAGCTTTTCCACGGCGGCGATGGCCTTGGCGGGCGCCGATTCGTCGTCGACGGTGATGATCTTGATGGTGTGCTTGCCGTTGGTCTTGTTGAATACCTCGGCCGCGACCATGATCCCTTCCTGCATGCCGGCGCCGACCCGCGCCAGGTTGCCCGTCAGCGGGATTTCCGCGCCGACCAGAAATTCGTCGGCGCTGGCCTGTGCCATCCAGGCGCTGGCAACCAGCGCTGCCATGGCGATGCGTGTATAGGTGCGTTTCATCGTGTCTCCTCCGGTGATGTGGCTTGGTTTTATTGTCTTGTCTGGTACAGCATGGTCAACTTATCGTGCATTCTGCGCCATTTGCCGCAGCTGCCCCTTTAAAATCTTGCCCGTGGCGGCCGCTGGCAGCGCTTCCATGACGATGATGGCGGATGGGCACTTGTACGGCGACAGGGTCTGTGCCAGCCAGGCCTGCAATTCTGCCACGCTGGCGGGCTGGCGCGGATCCAGTTCCACGTAGGCGATGACGTCCTCGTTGCCATCGGCGAGGGTGCGCCCCACTACGGCCGACTGCACCACGGAAGGGTGGGCGTTCAGCGCCGTTTCCACTTCCAGCGGATACACATTGAAGCCGGAGCGGATGATCAATTCCTTGGTGCGTCCGACAATGAACAGCGCGCCGTCCGCTTCCTGGTGCGCCATGTCGCCCGTATTGAGCCAGCCGCCGTCGCGCATGGTGGCCGCCGTCATGGCCGGTTCGCGGTAATAGCCGGCCATGATGTTCGGTCCGCGTATCCACAATTCTCCCGGCTCGCCCGGCGTCACGTCCGTACCGGCCACGTCCACCACGCGCACTTCCACGCCCGGGATCGGCATGCCGACGGAATCGTCGCGGCGCGGCGCTTCCAGGCGGGTCTGGCTGATGGTGGGCGCGCTTTCCGTCATGCCGTAGCCATTGTGCAGCGCGGTACCCAGCAGCTTTTCCACGTCGCGCTTGAGCGATGGCGCCAGCGGCGAGCCGCCCGCATACGCAAAGCGCAGCCGCGTGGGCAGCGGCGTATCGGCTCCGCCCAGGGTTTGCAGCAGCTTGGCGTACATGGCGGGCACGCCCTGCACAATGGTCAAGCCGTCGTCTTTCAAGGCCGAGAGCAGGCCATCGACGGAAAAGCGCGGCACCAGATACAGCGCGGCGCCCGCATACAGGGTGCCCAGTGCCACCGAGGCCAGGCCGTACACGTGCGAAATCGGCAGCACGCCATACGCGCGGTCGCTGCGCGTCAGGCCCCGCAACGTGCTGGAGACGGCGGCGATGAACAGCAGGTTGCGGTGCGTGAGCATCACGCCTTTCGACTGGCCTGTCGTCCCCGTCGTGTAGATCAGCGCGGCCACCTGTTCATTGCCGGGGACCGTGTCTTCCGCGATGGCGGCGTCGTTCAATTCGCCGGCCAGCAGCTCGCCCATGCCATCGATGGTGACAGGGCGGGCGCCGCGCCGCGCCGCATGCGCGGCCGCTTCCGGCGAGGCGCCTGCCAGGAACAGCACGCGCCGCGCGGAACTGTGCGCGGCGATGGTATCGATCTCGCGCGCCGACAGGCGGGCATTGACGTTGACGATCCACGCATCGATGCCGGCGGCCGCGAAGATCAGCGCCACCTGCAGCGCGCCATTCTCTCCCACCACCATCAGGCGGTCGCCGGCGCGCACATCGAGTTGGCGCAGCAGCTGCGCTGCACTTTCCACGCTCTGCTGCAGCTGGGCGTAGGTCCAGCTGCGGCCACCTTCATGCAGCGCCGGCGCGTCCGGCGCGCGCGCGGCCCAGTAGGCAGGGATGGCCGACAGGCGCGCCGGCAAGCCGGCCAGCAGGGTGGGGATGTCCATCGCGGCCTCCTTCACTTTTGCGCTGCCTTGATCATGTTGCGGGCGATGACGATCTGCTGGATCTGCGTCGTGCCTTCATAGATGCGGAACAGGCGCACGTCGCGGTAGAAACGCTCGGCCGCGTATTCACTGATGTAGCCGGCGCCGCCGTGGATCTGCACGGAGCGGTCAGCGACCCTGCCGCACATTTCGGAGGCGAACAGCTTGCAGCACGATGCTTCCGTCGAAATGTCTTCCTTGTTGTCGCGCCGGCGCGCCGCGTCGAGCACCATGCTGCGCGCCGCGTAAATCTCCGCCTTGCTGTCGGCCAGCATGGCCTGGATCAGCTGGAATTCCGCGATGGCCTGGCCGAACTGCTGGCGCTCCATCGCATACGCGAGGGCGTCGGCCAGCATGCGCTCGGCCGCGCCCACGCAGACGGCGGCGATGTGCAGGCGGCCCTTGTCGAGCACTTTCATGGCCGTCTTGAAGCCCACGCCTTCCTTGCCGCCGATGATGTTCGCGGCCGGCACACGGCAGTTTTCAAAGATGACGTCGCAGGTATGTGCGCCTTGCTGGCCCATTTTTTTATCAATCTTGCCCAGCGAGAGGCCCGGCGTGTCCTTTTCCACGATGAAGGCGGAAATGGCCGAGGCGCCCCGCTTGACGGGATCCGTGCGGGCCATCACGGTAAAAATGCTCGCTTCGGGCGCGTTGGTGATATAGCGTTTGCTGCCGTTGAGGATATAAAAGTCGCCGTCGCGCACGGCAGTCGTGCGCAGGGACGCCGCGTCGGAGCCCGATCCCGCTTCCGTCAGGGCGAACGAGCCGATGATCTCGCCCGCGGCCAGCTTGGGCAGATAGTATTGTTTTTGCGCTTCCGTGCCGTCGATAACGATGCCTTGCGAGCCGATGCCGTTGTTCGTGCCGATCAGCGAGCGGAAGGCGGGCGAAGTGCGGGCGATTTCGAAAGCGACCCTGACTTCCTCTTCCATGCTTAGTTCCAGGCCGCCGTAGGCTTCCGGGATGGACAGGCCGAACAGGCCCAGTTCGCGCATCTGCGCCACGATGGCGGGCGGGATCGTATCCGTTTCGGCCACCAGCGCCTCGTTCGGCACCAGCACTTCGCGCACGAAACGGGCGATGCTGTCGAGCAGGATGTTCAGGGTTTCTTCGTCGCGTATCATCGGTTTCCTCGGCGCTTTGATTTGAACTGTCGTTGAGAGGGGGCGCGCAGTCTAACCGCGGCCCAGGTTTTTTTCCACTGTCTTGACCAGGGCGACCAGGCGCGGTCCCAGGTCCGATTCGAGTTTTTCGCGCGACAGCAGGAAGGCGGGGCCGCCGCAATTGAAGGCCATCACCTGTTCGCCATCGGCACCCAGCATGGGCACGCCCACGGCATGCACATCGTTCTGCCATTCGCCGGCCGAGATGCAAAAGCCCCGGTCCTGGTAATCCTTGAAGCCTTGTTCGATACCGGCCTTGATGCGCGGCCAGCGTTCCGTCTCGTGCACGCGCGCATGGTCCATCAGGTAGTCGCGTTCGGCCTGCGGCAGGATGCACAGCAGGGCCTTGCCCATGGCCGTCGTCATCAGGGGGATGCGCGAACCGACGTCGAGGCGCAGGGTGACGTTGGCGCTGCTGCGGCACGTTTCCACGTACACCATGCTGAGACGGTCGCGCGTGCCCAGCGAAACGGAGGCTTGCGCATGCTCGGCCAGTTCTTCCATCAGCGGGCGCGCCATCTTGCGCACATCGAGGTTCGACAGCATGCGGTAACCGAGGGCCAGCACGCCGGCGCCCAGCTGGTACTTGCCCAGGCTGTCCGAATAATTCAGGTAGCCGAGTTTGGTGAGGGTGTAGGTGAGGCGCGAAATCGTCGGTTTCGGGATGCCCGTGCGCCTGGCCATGTCCGCATTCGACAGGAATACTTCGCCGGGGCGAAAGCAGCGCAGTACTTCCAGCCCGCGCGCCAGCGCGTTGACGAACTGGCGGTCCTTGCCTTCCTCGTCGTCGCTGAAGACGATGATTTCCGGATCTGCTGTGGTCTGAATATTTGTCATATTTGCATTCATTTTCAGGCTCCCTGGAAATCAGTTTGCCTAGCCAAAATCGACGTGTCAACCATTTTGTGAAACATTCGTTCGCACAGCGAAATGCTGTGCTGCATGAATTTTTCTCGGAAAATTGACCTGCGCAGGCGTTTTGGCGCTTGTCGCTTGAGCCTCGTTATATACGTCTGTATATTGCGCTGTTGGGTGACGGCCGCCGCAAGAGTGGCCGCTTTTTTGAGTATCGCTATATGAGACTCTATATAACGACAGTGGAAAGATCGAAACGATGTTGAAACAGGTATTGGCAGGCGCCGTGATGCTGGCGCTGGCGCACATGGCACAGACGGCGCGGGCGCAGCAAATGGCGGGCAACGATGGCGTGGATGCTGCGGCGCCGTTCGTGCTGGGCACGGTGACGGTGATCGGCCAGCGCGAGCAGGCAGGGCAGATGGAACAGCAGGTGGGGTCGCAAGTGAGCCGCGCCGAGATGCGCCGCTTCAACCGCGACAACGTGGGCGATGCTCTGAATTTGCTGTCCGGCGTGTCGCTGTCGACCAATGCGCGCAATGAGAAAACCGTCGCCATCCGCGGCTTCGACTCTCGCCAGGTGCCGCTGTACATCGACGGCATTCCCGTCTACGTGCCGTATGACGGCTATGTCGATTTCAACCGCTTCACCACCAGCGACCTGGCCGCCATCCAGGTGGCCAAGGGTTTCAGCTCCGTGGCCTATGGGGCCAATACCCTGGGCGGCGCCATCAACCTGGTGTCGCGCAAACCGTCCGCGCGGCTGGAAGGCGATACGTCCATCGGTTTCGGCTCGGGCAGCGAGCGCCAGGTGTCGTCCAACGTGGGCACGAACCAGGGCCTGTGGTATCTGCAGGCGGGCGTGTCGTACATCGACAGCGACGGCTTTCCCCTGTCGTCCGATTTCCGCCCGACGGCCACGGAAGATGGCGGCACGCGTAACAACGCCTACCGCAAGGACCATAAATTCTCGTTCAAGGTGGGCCTGACGCCCGATGGCGCGCGGGCGGGCGACGAGTATGCATTGAGCTACTACAAGCAGCATGGCGAGAAGGGCCAGCCGCCATCGACGAATCCCGTCGGCGCGCGCTACTGGCAATGGCCGTACTGGAACAAGGAAAGCGTGTACTTCGTCTCGCAGACGCGCCTGGGCGACACCGAGCGCCTGAAACTGCGCCTGTACCACGACAGCTACGACAATGAAATCACTTCGTACACGAACGGCAGCTACGCGACCCTGAAAACCAGCGGCCAGGGCAGCGTCAGCGGCGGGCGCAGCATCTACAACGACCGCACGAACGGCGGCGCGGTGGAGCTCGAATCGTTCCGCCTGGCCTCACACAGCCTGCGCTTTGTCGCCAGCTACAAGGCCGACGAGCATCAGGAACTCGATGCCAAGGGCGTGCGCACCACCTGGTACAAGGATGCCTTGTGGACCCTGGGCGCGGAAGACAGCATTGCCCTCAATGCGGCGACGGAACTGTCGCTGGGCGTCTCGCGCAATGCACTGCGCCCGGATACCGTCTACAGCGCCGGCAACGCGTATACCTTGCCGGAGAATCAATCGGCCACGGACATGCAGGCGGGCCTGTTCCACAAGATCGGTACTGACGCGAGGGTGTACGCCACGGTGGCGCGCAAGTCGCGCCTGCCGACCCTGAAGGACCGCTATTCGCAGCGCCTGGGCACGTATATTGAAAACCCGAACCTGCGCGCCGAGGAGGCGCTTAATTATGAAGTGGGCTACCAGGCAAGCGTGCGCGGGCTGGCGCTCGATGCCGCCCTGTTCTACAGCGACGTGAAGGACAAGATACAGAGCGTGGCGAATGTGGCGGGCGTGCGCGCGCAGATGCAGAACGCGGGCAGGGCGCACATCAGCGGCGCGGAGCTGGGCTTGCGCGGCCGCGCCGGCGCGTGGCTGGACTTCGGCGGCAATTACACGTACACGGAAATGAAGAACGTCAGCGACCGCGCCATCCGCCTGACGGACGTGCCGCGCCACAAGCTGACGGCGCATGCCGTGCTGCACGCGGCGCGCCAGGTCGATGTGGTGGCCATCGCGGAAGCGAACAGCGGGCGCTGGGTCTCGAACACCCTGGAACTGGGCGGCTTTGCCACCGTCAACCTGAAGGCCGTGTACCGGCCCTTGCCGGCCTTGACCCTGGAAGCGGGCGTGAGCAACCTGGCTGACCGCAACTACGCGCTGGCCGACGGTTTCCCCAGCGCGGGGCGCACCTGGCTGGCCAATGCGCAATACCAGTTCTGATTTTTTGATTGTTCCATGAAAGGACACAGCATGTTGAAGAAAATATTCCTTGGTTTTGCTTCGGCCGCCCTGCTGGCGACGGCGCCCGCATGGGCCGGCCCGGCGCCGGCGCCGGCGCGCGAGCATATGAGCCATGCGCTGACCGTGACGGGCAAGGTGGCAACGCCGTTGACCCTGACAGTGGCCGACCTGCGTCAGCTGCCGCCGGCGAATGGCGGCGAGCTTGCCGTCACGCGCCACAACGGCGACAAGGCCGAGACCATTACCAGTTACAAGGGCGTGCGCCTGCGCGATATCCTCGACAAGGCGGCGCTCGATGCGCCGGGCCATAACGACGTCAAGAAGCTCGCCATCATCGCCACGGCCACCGATGGTTATGCTGTGGTGTTTTCCTGGAGCGAGCTGTATAACGCGCCGGCCGGCGAGGGCGTGATCGTCTACTACGAGAAGAACGGCAAGGCGCTTGACGAGAGCGATGGCGAGATCGCCCTGATCTCGGCCAGGGATATCCGCACGGGTCCGCGCCACGTGAAGTGGTTGAACCACATCGAGGTGCGCAAGCTGGTGGAATGACACGCAGCTGATGGAAAAAACGCGCCGTGGAGCCATCCCCGGCGCGTTTTTTTTATGCCGCCAGCGCTTGCCGCATGGCTTGACCCGCCACGTCGAACAATCCCCGCGCCGCTGGCGTCAGGCCCAGCATGTGCATCGACGCATGGATCATGCCGTCGAGCTGCACGCATTGCGCCGCCACGCCGTCGTCGCGCAAATACCGCGCATAGGCCTCGCCTTCGTCATGCAGCGGGTCGTACTCGCACACCAGCACGGTCGCCGGCGGCAAGTCCTTCAGCGAGGCGGCCCGCAGGGGCGCCGCGTAGGGCTGCGCGCCATCAGCCGGCTCGTTCAGGTAGGCCGACCAGCAAAAGCGCATGGCTTCCCGTGTCAGCGAATGGCCTTCCGCATAGCGCTGGTAGGATGGCGTGTCGAAGGCGAAATCGAGCGCCGGGTACAGCAGCAGCTGGTGCGCCAGCGCGGGACCGGCCTGGTCGCGGGCCATCAGGGCCGCTGCCGCCGCCAGGTTGCCGCCCGCGCTGTCGCCGCCCACGGCCAGCCGTTTCACGTCGATGCCCAGCGCCTCGGCGTGGTCCGCGACCCAGCACAGTGCCGAGTAAAAGTCCTCCAGCGGCACGGGGAACTTGTGCTCGGGCGCCAGCCGGTAGTCGACGGAAAAGACCACGCAGCCGGTGGCGTTGGCCAGCGCGCGGCACGGATTGTCGTACAGGTCCAGCGAGCACAGGCACCATCCTCCCCCATGCGCAAAGACGATGGCCGGCAGCTTCCTGGTCGTATCCGCGCCGGCCGGCACATAGGCGCGCACGGTCAGCGCATGCTCGCCGGGCAGCACGTAGTCCTTGATCGACGCGACGTCTTCCAATGGTCCGTGCAGCTGGCGCAAGCCCGTTTCCGTGGCGGCGCGCAAGTCCGCCAGCGAGGCGGGTGGCGGCGCATCCCTTGTCTCTTCCAGCCAGGCGGCGATCAGCGGGTCGAGGCTCATGCGGGTGCTCCGGCCAGGAAGGGCAGCAGGTGGGCGATGAACGCTTCCGGCTGCTCTTCCATGATGAAGTGGCCGCATTCGGCGACGATGGCGCCCTGCAAAATATCGGCCTTGCCCTGCATGGTCAGCAGGGGCGCGTCATTCGTCGCATGGTCGGCGCCGATGGCCAGCACGGGCATGGCCAGGCTTGTCTTTGCCCGCTCGAGGTTTTGCCGGATGGTTTCCGGAATGGCGCGGTAGTAGGCGAAGCCGGCGCGCAGGGCGCCCGGCGTGGCATAGGCGTCCGCATACACGTCGACGGCCACCTTGTCGCGGCGGTACGACCAGCGGTCCAGGATGAAGCGGATGTATTCGCGTTCCTTGCCTGCCGTGAGCATCTCCGGCAAATCGAGCACCTGGTTGAACATGAAGTGCCACAGGAAGATGTTGTCGGACGGCGCGACAAAAATCGGCGGCGCCGGCGCAAGGCCTGGAATGACGGCTTCCGTCAGCGCCAGTTTCGTCACGGCCTGCGGGAAATCGCTGGCCAGCGCATAGCCGACCCACATGCCGATATCGTGGCCGACGACGTCGTACTGCGCATGGCCCAGGGCCAGCATGGCGCGATGCAGGGTGGTGGCAACGGCGCCCGTGTCGTAGCCGCCGGCCGGGCGTTCCGAGTGGCCGCTGCCGGGCGGATCGATGGCGATCGCCTGGTAGCCCTGGGCGGCCAGGGCCGCCATCACGTGGCGCCAGGCATACCAGGTTTGCGGCCAGCCGGGGATCAGCAGCACGGGTTTGCCTTCTCCGGCGATGACGCAATGCAGGCGCTGGCCGTCGATGCGGACGTAGTCGTGGGTGTAGCTGTCTTGATTCTGATGCATGGTGTTTCCTTGTTAGTTGTGCTCGATGCCGAGCAGGGTATTGATCTGCTGCGCGCTGACGGGGGCGCCGGCGAAGTCGTCGAAGATCTTGTCGGTCACGGGAATGATGTGGGCATTGATGAAGGCCACGCCTTCGCGCGCGCCCACTTCCTGGTCCTTCAGGCAGCATTCCCATTCCAGCGTGGCCCAGCCCGCGTAATCGTTCTGCGCCATCTTCGAGAAGATGGCCTTGAAGTCGACCTGGCCATCGCCCAGCGAACGGAAACGCCCGGCGCGGTTTTCCCACGACTGGTAGCCGCCATAGATGCCTTGCCGCCCCGTCGGATTGAACTCCGCATCCTTCACATGGAACATGCGGATATGGTCCTTGTAGATGTCGATGAATTCCAGGTAGTTCAGCTGCTGCAGCACGAAGTGGCTCGGGTCGAACAGCATCTTGCAGCGCGGGTGGCGGCCCACGCGCTCGTAGAACATCTCGAAGCTGATGCCGTCATGCAGGTCTTCGCTCGGGTGGATTTCGTAGCACAGGTTGATGCCCTGTTCTTCGCACACGTCGAGGATGGGCAGCCAGCGGCGCGCCAGTTCGTCGAAGGCCGCTTCGATCAGGCCGGGCGGGCGCTGCGGGAACGGGAACAGGTAGGGCCAGGCGAACGAGCCGGAGAACGTGCCCATGTCGGTCAGGCCCAGGCGCTTCGATGCCATGGCCGCCAGTTTCACTTGCTCGATGGCCCACTCGGTGCGCGCCGCCGGCTGGCCGTGCAGGTGTGCCGGCGCAAAGCTGTCGCACAGCGCGTCGTAGGCCGGGTGCACGGCCACCAGCTGGCCGAGGATATGCGTCGTCAGTTCGCTGATGACGAGGCCATGGCTGGCCAGCATGGCGACCAGGTCGTCGCAGTATTGCTGGCTGTGCGCCGCTTGCGCCACGTCGAACAGGCGCGCATCCCAGGCGGGGATCTGCAGGGCCTTGAAGCCCATGCCGGCCGCCCACTCGGCGATGGCGGGCAGGGTGTTGAAGGGCGCCGTGTCGGCGGCGAATTGTGCCAGGTGCAGGCTTGGTCCTTGGATGGTTTTCATATCGGCTCCTATTGTTTGTCGATCGACAAAGAATAGGCGAAATTTTCCCTTCGGTCAAGCCCGTGATGCAAAATAAATCGGGAACGCGCCGTGGGCGCCAGGCGTTATACTGGCCGCCACTTCGCAAGCAGAGGATCAAGATGGCAGGAAGACCGAGGGAATTTGACCGCGCGCTGGCGCTGGCAAAAGCGCGCGACGCGTTCTGGACGCGCGGCTACGAGGGTGTATCGATGGCTGACCTGGTGGCGGCGCTGGGCATCGCCTCGGCGCGCATCTATGCGGCGTTCGGCTCGAAGGAGCAGTTGTTCCGCGAAGCCGTGGAATTGTATGAAACGGGCGAGGGCGCCTTTGCCGTGCATGCGCTGGCGGCCAGCCTGAATGTGCGCGACGCGGTGGCGCGCATGCTGGAAGAAGCGGTGCTGCTGTACACGCGCAGCGGCCAGCCGCAAGGCTGCATGGTGGTCACGGCCGCCACGAATACGAGCGCGGAAAACGCGGGCATCGCCGACTGGCTGGCGCAGCACCGCCGCGCACGCACGCAAGCCGTCATCGAACGCCTGCGCGCGGCGCAGCAGGCGGGAGAATTAAAAGGGGCGGCGGACGTGCAGGCCTTGGGCGACTACTATGCGGCCTTGCTGCATGGCCTGTCGGTGCAGGCGCGCGACGGCATTCCGGCCGAACGGCTGCTGGCGCTGATTGCGCCGGCGATGGCGCCTTTGGTGCTGGAAATGCAAAAACCAGACTAGCGTGTCGATAGTCGCCGTGGATGTTTGCTGCCTCAGGTCTTGACGTCGATCAGGCTGCCCAAGGCCTGGTCGGCCGCCTTGACGACATTCGCCGATAAATTAAAGCCGGCCTTGTAGACGAGGTTATCCGTCAGCTCGGACGCGAGGCCCACGCCGTTCGGCCGGCTTTCGGCCGCCTTGGCCGCATTCGCGTTGGCGCCGCTGACGCTTTCGCTGGCGGCCAGCTTGCGCCCTTCGACAGACAGGGTGACGCCTGTGCCGGCCGGGCTGGCTTCCTGGAACTCGGCTTGCTGCGGCTGGAAGCCCGGCGTATTCGCATTGGCGATATTGTTGGCGGCCACATCCAGCGCGCGCTGGTTGGCGGTCAGCCCCGAGGTACCGGTGGTGAGGGCGGATATGGACATGGCAACTCCTTCAGAATGCGCCCAGTTTACTCCCGCCAGCGGGAAAAGTGGTTGGTGCAAGGCAACAATTTTTCTTGCAGGCGGTTGCCGCAAAAAATAGGTGCATCACGTAATTTTTTTATATTGTTCTGTGGCATTTCGCTGCCTAGACTGGCAGGGAAGTCATCCACGGAGTCCGCCATTTTTCACCTGTTTCGTCCTCTTTTTCTGGGTTTTCTGCTCAGCCTGCCTTGCCTGCCTCTGAAAGCCCAGCTTGCTCATTCGTCACTGCCGCTCGATGTGCGCCTGAACGAGCAGGTCATCATGGTGCCGGCCGGCGATGGCTTGCGCGAGATGCTGGAAACGACGGTGTTCCGTCCAGCCGGTCCCGGCCCGTTTCCCCTGCTGCTGATGAATCATGGCAAGCAGGCCGGCCCGGCCCGGCTGCAGGCGCGCGAGCGTTTCATCTATATGGCGACCGAATTCGTGCGCCGCGGCTATGCGGTGATGCTGCCCATGCGCGCCGGCTTTGCGCGTTCCACGGGCGCCTACCGCGATTTCGGCTGTGACATGCTGGGCAACGCCCAGGGCCAGGCGCGCGACATGCTGGCCGCGCTCGCGTATGCGCGCCGCCAGAGCTGGGTCGACCCGGAACGTATCGTCGTCGCGGGCCAGTCGTATGGCGGCATGGCGGCACTGGCGCTGGCCACCCGGGTGCTGCCCGGCGTGCGCGGCGTGCTCAATTTTTCCGGCGGCTTGCGCGTCGACATGCCCGGCTGCGACTGGCAAGGGGCGCTGGCCAAGTCCTTCGCCACCATGGGCGCCTACAACCACATTCCCAGCCTGTGGCTGTATGGCGCGAATGACTCGTATTTTTCGCCGGCCCTGGCGCGGCGACTGTTCAATTCCTTTACCGGATCGGGCGGCCGGGCGCAATTGCTCGCCTATGGTCCGTTCAAGCGCGACGCCCACCTGACCCTGGGCAGCCGCGACGGGGTGGCCGTGTGGCTGCCCGCCACCGAGCGCTTCCTGCAGAAGATCGGCATGCCGGTGCGCCAGGTCTACCGCGTGGCCGAGGCGCCGTCGCCGGCCGCCACGCATTTCGCGCCGCAGGACGATATCGCCGCCGTGCCCTACCTGGAAGAGCAGGGGCGCGCCGCCTACCGCGTCTTCCTGGAGAAAACCGCGCCGCGCGCCTTTGCCCTTTCGGCCAGCGGCGCCTGGGGCTGGGCCGAGGAGGGCGAAAGCCCCGATGTGCGCGCGCTGGCCTCGTGCCAGCGCCGGAGCAGCCTGCCGTGCCAGCTGTATTCCGTCGATGAAAGCGTCGTTTGGCCGGTGGCCGGCGCCAGCGCGAGCGCCGCCGGCGGCGCGCAATAGGCGGGCTGCGCACGATAGTTGTCGCCGAAACGGGGGATGGGCGAATATACTAGGCGAAAAGGGAGGCGTTGCGCTTCCCGTCCGCCCTTATCATCAGCGAGAATTCACCCTTATGGCGTCATCCCCAGAAAACCTCAGCATGGCCGTGTTTTGCGACTTTGAAAACGTCGCGCTTGGCGTGCGAGATGCAAATTACGAAAAATTCGATATCAAGCCCATCCTTGAACGCTTGCTGCTCAAGGGCAGCATCGTTGTCAAGAAGGCATATTGCGACTGGGACCGTTATAAAAGTTTCAAGGGCACCATGCATGAGGCAAACTTCGAGCTGATCGAAATTCCCCATGTGCGCCAGTCCGGCAAGAATTCGGCCGACATCCGCCTGGTGGTCGATGCGCTGGACCTGTGCTACACCAAGGCCCACGTCAACACCTTCGTCATCATCAGCGGCGACTCCGATTTTTCGCCGCTCGTGTCGAAACTGCGCGAAAACGCCAAGCAGGTGATCGGCGTCGGCGTCAAGCAGTCGACCTCCGACCTGCTGGTGGCCAACTGTGACGAGTTCATTTTCTACGATGACCTGGTGCGCGAGAGCCGCCGCACGGCCGCCAAGCGCGACGCGCGCGAAAGCCCGGCTGCGGCCGCCAAGCGTTCGCCGGACGAGGAAGTGCGCCGCAAGGAAAAGTACGAGTCGCGCAAGACGGAAGCGATCGAGATGGCTGTCGAAACCTTCGACGCGCTGGTGTCCGAACGGGGCGACAGCGGCAAGATCTGGGCCTCGATGCTGAAGGAAGCGATCAAGCGCCGCAAGCCCGATTTCAGCGAGTCGTATTACGGTTTCCGTACCTTCGGCAACCTGCTGGAAGAAGCGCAGACGCGCGGCTTGCTGGAATTTGGCCGCGATGAAAAATCGGGCGCCTATGTCTACCGTAGCAGCGGCCTGGTGGCCGTACCCGCTGCCGTGAACGGCGAAGCCGCCAGCGAAGCCATCGTCGCCGGCGAGACGGGCGTGACGGCGGAAGAGGGTAATCAGCGCGAAGGCGGCAGCCGCCGCGATTCGCGCCGCAATGGCCGTGGCGGCCGCAAGCAGAACGAACAACGCCGCGGCGAGTCCGCGCCACAGGCTTTCGTGCCGGTGGCCGACGCGGAAACGGTCGTCGTCGAGCAATATGCGCCGGCGCCGCAGCCGCAAGCGCAGCACGAGGTAGCCGAGGTGGTGGAGCCGGTGGTCGAGCTGGCGACGGAAGAAGGCAACGCCAAGCGCGGTTCGCGCCGCAATGGCCGCGGTGGCCGCAAGAATGGCGATGGCGGGCGTGAAGCGCGTGCCGAAGTTGTCGCCGTCGAGGTGGCGCCGGTGGTCGAAACCATGCCGGAGCCTGTACCTGAGCCTGTACCTGAGCCGGTAGTGGAAGCGAAGCCGAAGGCCAAGCCGCGCACGCCGGCCCGCAAGGCGGCAGCGGCGAAGAAACCGGCCAAGAAGGCGGCTGACGTCGTGGTGGAAGCCGCACCTGTCGTTGAAGCGGCGCCGGTGGAAGTGGCCGTTGTGGCCGAAGACAAGCCAGCCAAGGCGCCGCGCAAGACGCCGGCACGCCGTCCTGCACGCAAGAAGGCGGAAGAAGCTTGATTGACACCCCCAAGCAGGTACTGGGGTCGGACCCTCAGGGTCCGACCCCGGCCTTTCTATTGGGGTGAAGTTGCGTCACCTGGTCCCCAAGCGTGTACGATGAGCCTGTCTTTAACGCGGCAGGCGGTGATGCATGTATTACGGTGAACGCTTCAACAGCATTTCCCATACGGTGGGCGCCGCGCTGGCGGCCATCGGCGGCGTCATCCTGATCGTCGTGGCGGCCCGCACGGGCGATGCCTGGAAAATCGTCAGCTGCAGCGTGTATGCTGCCATGCTGCTCACGCTCTACCTCACTTCCACCCTGTACCACAGCGTGCGCGGCAAGGCCAAGGCCGTGCTGCAGCGGCTCGACCACTGCGCCATCTACCTGCTCATCGCGGGGACCTACACGCCATTCATGCTGGTGACCCTGCGCGGGCCCTGGGGCTGGTCGCTGTTCGGCGTCGTGTGGGGCCTGGCCCTGCTTGGCATCGTGCAGGAATATGTGTACGCGAAAGGCGCGCGCATCCTGTCGCTGGTGATTTACGTGGCCATGGGCTGGCTGATCGTCATCGGCATCAAGCCGCTGCTGGCGGCGCTCGAGTGGAACGGCTTCCTGTGGCTGGTGGCGGGCGGCCTGTGCTATACGGGCGGCATCGCTTTCTATGCCACAGACCACAAGCTGCGCCATGGCCACGGCATCTGGCACCTGTTCGTGCTGGCCGGCAGTATCTGCCATTTTATCGCCATTTTGTTCTACGTTGCCTGACGTTGGCTGCTGCCTTCACTGTTGCCATGATTCCATTATAATGGCGCGATATGTGAAAATAGCGCAACAATGCGGCAATAATAAGGCAACAATGGATATCAATTCGGACGACCTGAAAATTTTCGTCACCGTGATCGACAGCGGCACCCTGAGCGCGGCCGCCGTGCACCTGGGGCAAACCACCTCGGGCGTCAGCCGCGCCCTGTCGCGCCTGGAAGACAAGCTGGCCACCTCGCTGCTGACGCGCACCACGCGGCGCATGGAGCTGACGGAAGAGGGGCAGCTGTTCCTGGACAAGGCGCGCGCCATCCTCGCGTCGATGGAAGACGTGGAAGAGTCGATCCGCATCCGCCGCCAGAAGCCGGCCGGGCGCCTGTCCGTCGATGCAGCCTCGCCCTTCATGCTCCATTGCGTGGTGCCCCACGTGGCCGAGTTTCGCGCCATGTACCCGGACATCCGCCTGGAGCTGACCAGCAACGACCAGATCGCCGACCTGCTCGAGCACCGCACCGACATCGCCATCCGCATCGGCGCCCTGGTCGACTCGACCCTGCATGCGCGCCCCCTCAGTGCCAGCCCGCTGCACGTGCTGGCCACGCCCGCCTACCTGGCGCGCCACGGCACCCCGGCCACGCCGGAAGCGCTGTCCGGCCATGCGCTGCTGGGCTTTGCGCAATATGAACTGGGCAATAGCTGGCCGCTGCGCCACGAAGCCGGCAACAGCCTGCAGATCGTGCCCGCGCTGGCCGCGTCCAGCGGCGAAACCCTGCGCCAGCTGGCCCTGCACGACCAGGGCATCGTCTGCCTGTCCGACTTCATGACGAAGGACGACATCGCGGCCGGCCGCCTGGTGCAGGTGCTGCAGCCGTTCTATACGGGCTACCGCCAGCAGATCCACGCCGTGTATTACCGCAATACGCAACTGGCGCAGCGCATCAGCTGCTTCCTCGAGTTCCTGCAACAGAAGCTGTAAGGCAGGGCATGAAGGCGAAGAGCATGGAGTGCCCCACCTGCGGCGAATATGGCGACCTGCTGCACGCAACGGTCAAGAAGACGGGGCAGGCGGTGATCGTTTGCACGGAATGCGATTTGCTGTGGATGCATCCGCAACAGGACATCGATCCGGCCCGTGCGCTCGACGTGGCGTCGTTTCTCGAGCAAGCGGGCATTGAGCCCGATTGGCAGGAACTGCAATTGGGGGCCAGGGTGCCGCCGCCGGCTACAGCATGACGTGCGTTTCTTCCGCCCGCAGCAGCGCTTCCACTTCGTGCGCGGGCAGCGGCCGGCTGAAGTAAAAACCTTGCGCCTCGTCGCAGCCATGGCGGCGCAGGTAATCGAGCTGCTCGGCCGTTTCCACGCCCTCGGCCACCACGCGCAGTTTTAAATTGTGCGCCAGGGCGATGATGGAAACGACGATGGCCGCGTCGTCCGCGTCGCGCGCCACGTCGCCGACGAAACTGCGGTCGATCTTCAGCACGTCGATGGGGAAGGTGCGCAGGTAGGCGAAGCTGGAATAGCCGGTGCCGAAGTCGTCGATCGACAGCTTCACCCCCAGCGCCTTCATGTCGTGCAGCTGGCTGACGGCCAGCGCCACGTCGTGCATGAACAGGCTTTCCGTCAGCTCCAGCTCCAGGCAGGCGGGCGGCAAGCCCGTTTCCAGCAGCACGTCGGCGATCGACGCCACCAGGTTCGGCTCGTTGAACTGGCGCGCCGACAGATTCACGGCCAGGCGCAAGGTGTCCAGTCCCGCCGCATGCCAGCGTTTTACCTGCGCGCACGCTTCGCGCATGACCCAGGCGCCGATCGGCACGATCAGGCCCGTGTCTTCCGCCAGCGCGATGAAGCGCTGCGGCGCCACCATGCCCAGGTCGGGGTGCTGCCAGCGCAGCAGCGCTTCCACGCCGACGATGCGGCCGCTGGCCAGGTCCACCTGCGGCTGGTAATGCAGCACGAACTGCTCGCGTTCCAGGGCGTTGCGCAGCGCCGTCTCGATGCGCAGGCGCTCCAGGGTGGCCTGGTTCATGGCCGTCGTGTAGAACTTGATGTTGTTGCGGCCCTGTTTCTTGGCGCAGTACATGGCGATGTCGGCCTGCTCGATCAGGTTCTGCGTCTCGCCATTCAGGGTGACGTCGCCGGGGGCGTCGTAGCGCGACATGTCATAGACGGCCACGCCGATGCTGCAGGTGACGAAGAATTCCTTGCCATCCAACAGTACCGGCTGCGCCACGGCATCCATCACGCGCTGCACGATGGCGCCGCTGAGCACTTCGTCCGCCTGTTCGCACAGGATGGCGACGAATTCGTCGCCCGACAGGCGCGCCACCGTATCGCTTTCGCGCAGGCTGGCCTGCAATCGCGTGGCGATGGTTTTCAGCAGCAGGTCGCCGGCCTTGTGGCCCAGGCTGTCGTTGACGAACTTGAACCGGTCGAGGTCAATCAACAGCACCCACAATGCGCGGTTCTTGCGGCGCGACAGGGCCATCGCCTGCGCCAGGCGGTCGCGCAGCAGGGCGCGGTTGGGCAAGCCTGTCAGCACGTCGTGGTGGGCGATGTGCTGGATTTGCTGCTCGGCCAGCTTGCGTTCCGTGATTTCCGAACCCGTGCCCCGGTAGCCGCGAAATTCGCCCAGCTCGTTGAACAGCGGTTCGCCATTGATGCTGAACCAGCGCAGCTGGCCATCGCGGTCCTGCATCGCATATTCGAGGTTGGAAAAGGGCAGGTGCGCTTCCAGGTTGGCGATATGCTGCTTGCCCCAGCGCGAATTGCGCATCTCTGCATTGTTGTCCCAGCGGGTCAGGCCGATGAAGCGTTCCAGCGGCATGTTCGACTTGTCCGTGAAACCGCTGGTGATGTGGGTGAAGCAGAAGTTGGCATCCTGTTCCCAGTACCAGTCCGAGGACAGGGCCAGCAGGCGGCGGAAGCGCTTTTCGCTCTCCTGCAAGGCGCGCTCCGTGCGCTGGCGCGCCCGCACGTCGGCGCTGAGCAGCTCATTGCTGCGTTTGAGGTCGGCCGTGCGCTGCTCCACCAGCAGTTGCACGCGACGCGAACGCTGCGTCAGCGACTGCACGAAGGCGGCCGTCAATACGCTGAACAGCAAACCCGTGATCAGGGTAAACAGGGAGCCCAGATGGTCGGTCAGGAAGGGGCGGGGATGGGCCACCACGCGCACGTGCCAGGGCCGGCCGGCGGAAGCGAAGGCCCGGTCATAATGGCTGTGGTAGGCAAAGTGCAGCCAGCGGGGCAGCGACTCCCAGGCGCCGCCCGGTTCGTCGGCAGGCGCCTGGCCATGCCGGAAGATCAATTGGCGCGGGTCGGCGCCGGCATCGGCGTAGACGCTCAGTTCAAGCTGCGAGTCGCCCAGCAGGTCGGCGCCGGCGAGGATTTTCTGCACCAGTTCCCCGGCGCGCACGATGACCGCCGTATCGCCGATCAATGCCGCGCGCCGCTGCTGTACCGTCTGCAGGGGCACGCCGTGGCGGTACACGGGGCGCACGATGACGAAGCCCTGCTGCGGTCCCTGCGCCAGGGCCAGCAGGCCGGTGGCGGTGGTCTGGCCGCTGACGATCGCCTGTTCCAGCGCGCGCGCCAGCACGCCGTTCGGGCTGACGTTCAGGCCGAAGGCGGGGCGGTTGCCCTGCAACGGTTCGAGGTAGTCCACCACTAGGTAGCTGGCGCGCGTCGTGGCGGGCACGACGACGCCATCGCGCATTTCCGTCATGGCGTAGTCGGGCACGATGCGCCGCAGCCCGGCCTCGAATGCCGCGCGCTGCGCATGCGGCACGATGCGGTGGAAATTGAAGGCCTGGATGAACGGGTGGCGCTGCAGCAGCGGCGTGGTGAAGTCGTGGAACTGTTCCCGTGTGACGGGCACGACGGCGGCAAACAGCTGGTTCGTCGTGGTCAGCACCTCGACGGCATCGTCGAGTCCCTGCTCGATGGCGGCCACCCTGGCGCTGGCGCGCTGCTGCAGGCTCAGGCTCATCTTGTCGTATTCGAGCTGGCTGATGGCGGCGAACAGCACGGCCGTCACGCTGACGCCGCAGGCAAAGGTCAGCGCGGCCGCGGCAGAAATCGACAATGGCAGGCGGCCACGCAGCATGGTTTTTCCTATCTCACTTCATGGATACATGGGTTCGGCGGCGCCTGCCGGCCCCACGCAGGCCGTAGTTTGTCATAAACCACATCCATCATGCTGATTTTGCACCAAATCACTGCTAATAAGCAACAATATCTATGGCCGGGGAGGGCGACTTTCAGTCGCTGCCCGCGCCTGACTGGCGGCGCACACGCCACAACTGCCAGGCCGGCAGCCAGCGGTTCAGGAAAGCCAGGCCGGCCATCCGCCGCCAGCGCACCAGGCGCACCACGCGCACGGCGCGGCCGCCGGCGCCTTGGCCTTGCTCCGGCTTGGCGGCGAAGATGATGCGGTTATTGCCCGCGATGCCGTCGAAGTGGCACACGGCACCGCGGAAGGTGAGCATCAGGCGCGCCAGCATGGCAGGGTAGTGCTCGTCATAACTGAACAGATTGGCCACCAGCACGCCGCCGGGCAGCAGCGCGCGCAGGCAGTCCGCATAGAAGCGAGCGCTGCCCAGTGCCGGCGGCAAGCCCGTCTCGTCATAGCCGTCGAGCAGCAGCACGTCGGCGCAGCCCGGATGCTGGCGGATATAGCTGACGGCATCCGTCTCGATGATGCGCAGGCGCGCGTCGTCGGGCGGCAGCATGAACTGCTCGCGCAGGGCGATCACGTCGGCGCGCAATTCCAGCACGGAGATGCGGGTGTCGGGCAGGTAGCGGTGGCAGAATTTCAGCAGCGAGCCGCCGCCCAGTCCCACCATCAGGATATGCCGCGGGCGCGGCACGAACAGGGTAAAGCACATCATGGCGCGCGCATAGCGCAGCAGCAGATGGTCGGGGCGCGACAGCAGCATTTCGCTCTGGATCATGCCGGGCTGGAATTCCAGGCGGCGCCGGTCGCCACAGGTATGCACCTGCGGGGCAAGTGGGGTGGTGCTTCTGTTTTCCGGCATGGGACGACTTCGCTGAGTGGACTGGGGGAGATGCTTTGTTGCATTCAGAGAAATCTGATAAGCTCCCGTGAGCATACCCGATTAATCCGCGCCGAGCATATATGTAGATGTATACGGCGCGCGGCGGCACGGCCGCGCAGTCGGGCACCATGGAGACAAGCATGTTTTTGGATCACCCCATTATTACGGCGACGAACAGTTTTACGGAGCCTGACCGCATCGAGCGGCTGACGCGCGTGTATGGCTATGCGGCGGCGCTGGCCGACCAGGCCGACAATGTCGGCTTCATTGAAAAAGTGGCGCAGATCCACGATCACAAGGGCACCCTCATCGTGTTCTGGCACGAGGCACCCAGCGACGTGGAGAAGCAGTATTTCGTGCAGGCGTGGGCCAGCAAGGTCGGCGACGGCAGCACCAATGTCGAGCACGAAATCTGACCTGGCGCGCCGCGCCTGCGCATCGATAGCCTAGCCCATGGATATCAAGACCCTGGTACTGGCCCTGGCGCTCGGCAACCTGAGCCTGTGCGCGGCCCTGTTCTTCTTCGAGTACGAGCGCAAGAAGTCGCTCAGCATGTCCACCTGGGCGGTGGCCAAGCAATGCCAGGCCGTGGCCTGGTGCCTGCTGTACTTCCGCGGCGTGCTGCCCGATTTCCTCTCCATCCTGCTCGGCAACAGCCTGCTGTTTGCCGGCATGGCGCTCGATGCGGGCGCACTGTGGCAGGCGGCCGGGCGCAGCGGCTGGCGCCGTTATGTCTTGCCGGCGCTGGGGCTGTCGGTGGCCCTGTTTGCCGCCTGTTATCTGTTCGATGTGGCGCCGCTGCTGCGCAGCGCCGGCGGTTCGCTGATCGTGGCCGGTTTCTTCCTCGCCGGCGTGGCCGCCCTGTGCCTCAAGTGGCGCGAGGCGAGCATGCTGCGCCGTTTCCTCGTCGTCAGCATGGGCTTGCTGTCGTTGCTGATCGCCGCGCGCGGCGTGCTGGCCGCCGCCGTCCCCGATTTTGACGCGGAGCTGCTGCAGCTGGCCGGTTTTGGCGCCCTGTACCTGATGATGCTGACGAATGCTTTCGGCTACCTGCTGCTGTCGCGTGAAAAACTGGGCGGCGAGCTGGCGCGCCTGGAAGTGCTCGATGCGGCCACGGGCGTGCCGAACCGGCGCGGCTTTTACCAGGCGCTGGCGCCATGGATGGCACTGGCGCGCCGGCCTGGCTTGCCGACGGCGCTGGTGGTGCTCAATATCGATCACTTTAAAAGAGTCAACGACAGCTATGGCCATCCGGTGGGCGATGCGGTGCTGAAAACCATCGTCGACACGTGCCGCCAGCAGTTGCGCGACAGCGACCTGATGGGCCGCCTGGGCGGCGCCGAATTCGCCATCCAGCTGCCGCGCACGACCCTGGCCGATGCGCTGATGGTGGCCGAGCGCATCCGCGCCGCCGTCGAAGTGCTGCCCGTCAAGACGGAGCGCGCCGTGCTGCAGCTGACGGCCAGCTTGGGCGTGACGACCATCCGCGCCGAAGACAGCACCGTCAGCCTGTTCAAGCGCGCCGACGAGGCGCTGCAGGCGGCCAAGCAGGCGGGCCGCAACAGGGTAGTGGAAGCGCAGGGTGCCAGCACCCTGGACATTTAATTCAGCCCAAGCCCGCTTACTTCTTGCGCGAGCCGAGCCAGCTGGGTTCCTTGCCGCATTCCTTGGGCAAGAACAAGGCATCGAGGCCGGGATCGCAGCGATGGTCAGGCGCCTTCATCGGCTCGACGGTCAGCCATTCGCTCTTGGGCAGGATCTTTTCTTCGCGTGGTTCCACGGGCGGCGCGGGCGGCAGGCTGTCTTGCCACCTTGGCTCTGCGGCAGGCGCGGGCGCGGTGGCCCAGTTCGCGTTGACCTGCGCTGGCGGTGTGTCCGCGTGTGCGGCGGCGCTCAGCAAGCTGCCCGCGAGGATGAATGCACGCATGGCGGCGCTGTGTACGGAAATCATGGTCTGTCCTTGGTCTGTGCCGCGAGGGCGGGCCTGGCATTATGAAGCCAGCCGGAAGCAAAAACACAAGAAAATTGCAACGGCATGTTACCAAAGGGACTATAGTTACTGGTAGCAAGCAGGTGCATCACAGCAAGGCGCTCGAACGATGAGCAAGGCGCGGGGCGCCGCTACCCGAACGTGTGCATTCCCTAACTTTCATTTAAGCTAAGCAAGTTATGCTATCGAGCGCACGCCAGGCTGCCCTGTGCCGTCCGCACCGCAGTTCCTCTTTCTTACTCTTGCCAGGCCCATAATGAAAATGCTCAAATCCCTGCCTGTATGGCCGCTTGCCGCCCCCGTTGCCGGCTGGCTGTTCCTGTTCGGTTCCACCTTCAATGTCGGCGGCGCCTACCAGATACTGCTGGTGGCTGGCCTGATCGGCAGCGTGCTGGCCGCCGTGTACCACGCGGAAGTGGTGGCGCACCGCATCGGCGAACCGTACGGCACGCTGGTGCTGGCGCTGGCCGTGACCCTGATCGAGGTGGCGCTGATCGTCTCGCTGATGCTGGCCGGCGGACCGGAAACGACAGGGCTGGCGCGCGACACCGTGTTTGCCGCCATCATGATCATCCTGAATGGCATCGTCGGCATCTGCCTGCTGCTGGGCGCCGGGCGCCACAAGGAGCAGACCTTCGGCCTGCTGGGCGTGAGCGCCTCGCTGGCCACCCTGGCGGCGATTGCCGTTTTGACCCTGGTGCTGCCGAACTACACATCGAGCGCCGCCGGTCCCTTCTACAATTCCAGCCAGCTGATCTTCATCGCCGTCATTTCCCTGGTCCTGTACGGCACCTTCGTGCTGGTGCAGACGGTGCGCCACCGCGATTACTTCCTGCCCAAGGAAGCCGTTGGCGATGAAGAGGTGCATGCGGCGCCGCCCACGGCCACCGTCGCCTGGGTCAGTGCAGGCGCGCTGCTGGTGTGCCTGGGCGCCGTGGTGCTGCTGG
This sequence comes from Janthinobacterium sp. PLB04, assembly GCF_021165895.1. Taxonomy (NCBI): domain Bacteria; kingdom Pseudomonadati; phylum Pseudomonadota; class Betaproteobacteria; order Burkholderiales; family Oxalobacteraceae; genus Janthinobacterium; species Janthinobacterium sp. PLB04. The sequence continues at coordinate 2,734,532 of NZ_CP088968.1, forward strand.
CCAAGTCGCTGGCGCCCGCGCTGGAGACGGCGATTGCCGCCATGGGCGCGCCGAAAACCCTGGTAGGCATCGTCATCGCCGCCATCGTGCTGCTGCCCGAAGGCCTGGCCGCCGTGCGCGCCGCGCGCGCGAATCGCCTGCAAACGAGCTTGAACCTGGCACTCGGTTCCGCGCTGGCCAGCATCGGCCTGACGATTCCCGCCGTGGTGGTGGTGTCGCTGGCCACGGGCCTGACGATTACCCTGGGACTCGACATCAAGTCGACGGTGCTGTTGCTGCTGTCGCTGATGGTGGCCACCCTGTCGCTGGGCACGGGCCGCACCACGGTCATGCAGGGCACGGTGCACCTGGTGATTTTCGCTGTTTACCTGTTTACCACCATCGTGCCGTAAGCTGCCGCACCGCTGCCGTTTTGTCACAATCCTGTCACGCCGCTGTCATACGATGGGGGTAGTGTGGTAGGATTTTTAAATCGTTTAAATGATTTATATAGTTTAGTAACTGATTTTGCCAACTTTTTCAGTTGGCACAGTAATGACAAGACAAGAGGCCAGTATGTATGCAGCGGTGGACCTGGGGTCCAACAGTTTTCGTTTACACGTCGGCAAGCATGATGGCGACACGATCCGCGTGGTCAAGAGCGTGCGCGACCCGATACGCCTGGCCGCCGGCCTGGACGCCAATGGCGACCTGACCGAAGCGGCCATGCAGGGCGCCCTGGCTTGCCTGCAGCGCTTTCGCGCCATCCTCGCCGGCTTCGAACTCGATGCCGTGCGCGTGGTGGCCACGTCGGCCATGCGCGTGGCGCGCAACGGCGCCGTCTTCCTGCCGCTGGCCGAACAAGCCATCGGCTATCCGATCGAGATCATCTCGGGCGAGGAAGAGGGACGCTTGATCTACATGGGCGTGGCCAATGCGCTGGCCATTCCCGGCGAGCGCCGGCTGGTGATGGATATTGGCGGCGGCTCGACCGAACTGATACTGGGGCGCGGCAACGATATCGAACGGGTCGAGTCGTTCAGCCTGGGTACGGTCAAGCAAAGCCTGTCGTTCTTCATCGGCGGGCGCATCGACGCGCCGTCGTTCGAGGCGGCCATCCTGTCGGCGCGCAGTCATTTCGAGGATGCCGCGCCGCCGTACCGTCCGCAGCACTGGAAGACGGCCTACGGCTCTTCCGGCACCATCCGCACCATCGCCGACATCATCGCCCGCAACAAGCTGGGTGACGGCTTGCTCACGAGCGCCAGCCTCGATGCGCTGGCGCGCCGTTTCATTGAACTCGGCCACACCAGCCGCATCGACATGCCCGGCTTGCGCCCCGACCGCGCCAGCACCATCGTCGGCGGCCTGGCCATCTTGATCGGCCTGTTCCGCGAACTGGCCATTCCCGCCATGACGCCGATCGAGGCGGGCTTGCGCATGGGCGTGATGTGGGATTTGTACCTGCGTTCGACCAAGCGCGACCGCCGCGAACAGTCGGTGCAGGGCTGCATGGAGAAATTCCATATCGACCAGCAGCGCGCCGGCAGGGTGGCCGAGCAGGCGCTGGCCATGTATGCGCAGCTCAAGCCCACGTCCGACGCCCTGGTGAAATGCCTGCGCTGGAGCAGCCTGCTGCACGAGGTGGGCCTGGCCGTATCGCAGACGGGCTATCACAAGCATGCATCGTATATCGTGGAGAACGCGGACTTGCCCGGTTTTACCACGCGCGAACAGAAGACCATGAGCCGGCTGATCCTGGCGCAGAAGGGCAACTTGCGCAAGATCGGCGAAGTGTTGTCCGACCCCGATTTCGCCAAGGCCGTGCTGGCGCTGCGCCTGTCGATCTTGCTCATGCATGCGCGCATCGAAGCCGATTTCAGCGAACTGCGCCTGCGCATGAAGAACCGCATCGAACTCGACATCAAGCGCGGCTGGGTCGCACACCATCCCACCGTGTCGTTCTGGATCGAGAAGGAGCAGGAATTCTGGGATGAGGTCGGGGTCGATTTCACCATCCGCGCCAGTGCCTAGAAGGTCATGCCGTGCGCATGACTTGATGTGCAGCAAGCAAGATTTTAAAAAACAGTATATATTGTTTATATTAATTACTAGATTGGAAAATCCATGACCAAAACCGTCCCAGCGAAAAAAGCCGACAGCGCGCCCGTATCGATGTTCCCTACCAGCGCCTCGATCAATGCGGCTGCGGCCAAGGCGGCACCGGCCGCCAAGCCCGCCGCTAAACCAGCTGCGAAAGCAGCCGTCAAGCCAGTGGCAAAAGCCGCCGTCAAGCCGGCGGCAGCCAAGCCAGCGGCGGTCAAGCCAGCCGTGGCCAAGGCGCCAGCCGCCAAACCGGCAGCGAAGGCCGCCGTTGCCAAGCCTGCGGCCAAAGCCATCGTCAAAGCCGCCGTCAAACCGGCAGCCAAGCCAGCCGTGAAAGCTGTCGCCAAGCCGGCGGCCAAACCTGCGGTGAAAACCGTCGCCAAGCCGGCCGCGAAAGCCGCCGCCAAACCGGTAGCCAAGGCGGCCGCCAAGCCTGCGCCAGCGAAAAAAGCGCCGGTCGCCAAGGTCGCCGCCGTCAAGGAAAAAGCCCGCAAGCCGAAACTGGTGCGCGACAGCTTCACCATGCCGGAAGCGGAATACGAAGTCCTGGGCCAGGTGAAGAAAGCCTGCCTGAAGGCCGGTTTCGAGATCAAGAAAAGCGAATTGCTGCGCATCGGCGTGGCGCTGATCAGCCAGATCGACCTGGCTACCCTGCAAAACGTGCTGGCCGGCTTGCCGCAGCTGAAAACGGGCCGTCCGAAGAAGGATTGATGGCGCGGGCAGGGGCCGCCCCCTGTCTGGCCGTTCTGGTTTACCATGGGGCCTGTGCTAGTTCCCCCATGGTTGCCATGTCAGAAGATACAGAGATCGAACGCGCCGGCTTTGTCGAGCGCGCCATTGTCCGCCACCAGGCGGGCATTTCTACCCCAGCCATCGACCACGTCGCCGAGGAAATTCCCGTCGCGCTGGTCTTCAATGGCATTTCCCATGTCGTCATGATGGCCACCCCGCGCGACCTGGAAGCGTTTGCCTACGGCTTCGCGCTGACGGAGGGCGTGGTGGCTTCCGCTGGCGCCATCTTCGACTGCGAAGTGTTCCTGCGTCCTGATTCCGCCGAAGTGGCTTTGAGCATCGCCCAGGAAGATTTCGTGCGCCTGAAGGACCGGCGCCGCCAACTCACGGGCCGCACGGGCTGCGGCGTATGCGGCATCGACAGCATCGACATGCTCGATTTGCGGCCCGCAGCGCTGCCGCCGGCGCTGATCCACGTCGACCTGCCGGCCGCGCTGGCGCGCGCCTCAAGCGGCTTGCGAGAACACCAGGCGCTGATGCGGGAAACGGGCGGCGTGCACGCGGCCGCGTGGTGCACGCCCGATGGCGATATCGCGCACGTATTCGAGGATGTCGGCCGCCACAATGGCCTGGATAAACTGATCGGCCATTTGGCACTGAGCGGGGCGGACATGCGGCGCGGCTTCGTCTTCCTGTCCAGCCGCGGCAGCTACGAGCTGGCGCGCAAGGCGGCGCGCATGCAGATACCGTTGCTGGCGACGATCTCCGCGCCCAGTTCGCTGGCCATTTCCATCGCCACGCAGGCGGGCATGAAGCTGGTGGGTTTCTGCCGCCAGGATGCGTACGTCGACTACACCCCCGGTATCAGTATTTAGGCAGCACTGCGCTGCAGCAGCACGGGGACGGACTTCGACGTGGGCGTGCCGGCGCCGTCGGCCGTGCTGGCCAGCGGCACCAGCGCGTTCGTCTCCGGGTAATACGCGCCCAGGCAGCCACGCGGGATGTCGTAGGCCACGAGCCGGAAGCCGTCGGCGCGGCGCGCCACGCCATCGTCCCAGGCGCCGATCAAGTCCACCAGGTCGCCATCGGCAAAGCCCAGCATGGCGATATCTTCCGCGTTGGCGAAGACGACCTTGCGCGTGCCGTACACGCCGCGGTAGCGGTCATCCATGCCGTAGATGGTGGTGTTGTACTGGTCGTGCGAGCGCGTGCTCATCAACACCATCAGGCGCGCGCCATGGCGCTGTTTCGCGCGGTGCAGCGGCGTGTCGAGGTCCAGCGGGGCGACGAGGAAGCTGGCCTTGCCGCTGGCCGTCTTCCACACGCGTTCGCGCGACGCCACCGTCAGATGAAAGCCGCCCGGCTGCGCCACCCTGGCGTTGTAGTCGTAAAAGTCGTCAAATACCTTCCCGATATCGTCGCGGATGCGCGCATAGTCGGCCGCATACGCGCGCCAGTCCACCAGGCTGCTCCCCACGGTCGCTTCGGCCATGCCGGCCACGATGGCCACTTCCGAGCGCAGCTGCGGCGAAGCGGGCGCATTGCGGCCGTACGAGATATGCACCATGCTCATCGAGTCTTCCACCGTCACGCCCTGCGCCACGCCGTGCTGCAGGTCGATCTCCGTGCGCCCCAGGGTGGGCAGCAGCAGCGCTTCCTTGCCGATGACCAGGTGGCTTCGATTGAGCTTGGTGGCCACCTGCACCGTCAGCGCGCACTGGCGCAGGGCGGCAAAAGTGAGCGGCGTGTCCGGCGTGGCGGCGGCGAAATTGCCGCCCAGCGCGATGAACACCTTGACCTCGCCGCGCTGCATGGCTTCGATGCTGGTCACCACGTCGTGGCCATGCGCGCGCGGCGGCTCGAATCCATATACCTGGCCCAGGCGGTCGAGGAAGGCGTTTGTCGGCTTTTCCTCGATACCCACCGTGCGGTCGCCCTGCACGTTCGAGTGGCCGCGCACGGGGCACAGCCCGGCGCCCGGCTTGCCGATCTGGCCGCGCAGCATCATCAGGTTCGACAGCATGCGGATGGCCGCCACGCTGTGCTTGTGCTGCGTCAGTCCCATGCCCCAGGTGGCGATGATGTGCTGGCCCTTGACGAAGATGTCTGTCAATGCCTCGATCTGCGCGCGCGCCACGCCCGATTCTTTCAGCAGCAAGTCCCAGCTTTCGGCCCGCAGGTCGGCGCGGAAGGCGTCGAAGCCGCTGCAGTGCTCAAGAATGAAAGCGTGATCGACGACGGCGGGCCTGCCTGCCGCCAGCGCCGCATCGTCATGCTCGACGACGCGCTTGGCGACGGCCTTGATCAGGGCGAAGTCTCCGCCCAGGGTCGGCTGCACGAACAGGCCGGCCAGGCGCGTGCTGCCCAGGGTCGCCATTTCCAGCGCGCTTTGCGGGTCCATGAAGCGCTGCAAGCCCCGTTCGCGCAGGGGATTGATGGAAACGATGCTGCCGCCGCGGCGCGCGCAGTCGCGCAGTTCGCCCAGCATGCGCGGGTGGTTGGTGGCGGGATTCTGGCCGAAGATGAGGATGGTGTCGGCCAGTTCGAAATCGGCCAGGGTCACCGTGCCCTTGCCGATGCCCACCGTGGCCGGCAAGCCGCGGCTGGTGGCCTCGTGGCACATGTTGGAGCAGTCGGGGAAGTTGTTGGTGCCGTACAGGCGCGCCATCAGCTGGTACAGGAAGGCCGCTTCGTTGCTGGCGCGCCCCGACGTATAGAACGCGGCCTGGTCCGGATCGGGCAGGGCGCGCAGGTGGCGCCCCACGAGTGCATAGGCGTCATCCCAGGAAATCGGCACGTAGCGGTCGCTGGCGGCGTCGTACACCATCGGTTCGGTCAGGCGTCCATGCTGTTCGAGCGCGTAGTCCGACTGTTGCAGCAGCTGCGTGACGGTATGGCTGGCAAACAGTTCCGGGCCGGCGCGCCGGCTGGTCGCTTCGGCGGCGACGGCCTTGGCGCCGTTTTCGCAAAAGGCAAACGTGGAAGCGTGGTCGCGGTCGGGCCAGGCGCAGCCGGGGCAATCGAAGCCGTCCGGCTGGTTTTGCGCCAGCAGCGCTTTCAGATTGCCGGGCGCGACCCGCTCCTGGCGCAGGCTGATGGCCACGTGTTTCAAGGCATCCCAGCCGGCTGCCGGCTTGGTGTAGGGCGTGATGTGTGGTGGGTCCTGGTCTTTCATCATGTCTTTCGGCTGGGCGAGTGTGGTAATTATGCACGATCCCCGAATGACATTGACTTGCGTCATGGAAATGACATTCGGCTGTCATTTTCTTGACATATTAGACAAGTACGCTGGAGTCGTCTTGATCACAGGGGGATGAAACCATGCAGAACATAATCGCATCAAACGAAGCCAAGGCCCGGCCGGTCCAACTGGTGCTGAGCCAGGCCACGACAGCGGCGGAAGTGCGCGAAGTCCAGCGTTTGCGCTACAAGGTGTTTATCGAGACCATGGGCTTGACGTCGCTGGCCAACGCCGATGGCCTCGACAGCGATGAGTTCGACGCGCACTGCGACCACCTGATCGTGCGCGACGCCGATACCCTGAAAGTGGTGGGCACCTACCGCGTGCTGAGCGCGGCCAAGGCGGCCAAGATCGGCCGGCTGTATTCGGAAAACGAGTTCGACCTGAGCCGCCTGAAGAACCTGCGCGGACGCATGGTCGAAGCGGGCCGCGCCTGCATCCACCCGAAATACCGGGGCGGCAGCGTGATCATGCTGCTGTGGTCTGGTCTGGCCGAATACATGCGACGCGAGCGCTGCGACTACCTGGTCGGCTGCGCCAGCATCAGCCTGGCCGATGGCGGTCATAACGCCGTTGCCGTGTACCAGGCGCTGGCCGAAAAGCACATGGCCCCAAGCGAGTACCGCGTCACGCCGCACCTGCCTTTCCCCATCCACCAGGTGGAAGCGGCGCACAAGCCGCAGGTGCCGCCGCTGATCAAGGGCTACCTGCGTTCGGGCGCCTGGATTTGCGGAGAACCGGCCTGGGACCCTGATTTCGAAAGCGCCGACATGTTCATGATGATGCCGCTGGCGAATCTGGACGAGCGCTATGCGCGCCATTATGGCGTGGTGCCTGGCTAAGGGCGGGAAGCGAGGACTGCAGTTGGCCGGCCAGCGCCTGCACGGCGCTGCGCAAGCCGGTGTCCGCGCTGTCGGGCGGCAGCAGTTCGAGCAGGAAGCGCAGCGGCGCCGTGATCGCTTCGGGTTCGCCGATGCTGCCGTGGCGCCGCACGGCGTCGTGATATAGCGCCAGGAAGGCGGCGCGCGCGGGCGCGTCGAACGGCTGACCGTCCGGCACCTGCCACAGGGCCGCCAGCAGGGCGGCGCGCACGGGGGCGCCGGCATCGATGGCGCGGTGTTCGTCCGCGTGGCGCTGGCGCGCATAGGCGATGGCGTCGTGCAGCAAGTCGCCCAGCTGCGGATCGAGCGCGCGCCAGGCGCTGTCGTCGGCATGGGCTTTCAGGAGCAGGGCGCCCGCCAGCACCTGGAAAATGAGGTCGCAGTCGGCCACGCCGCTGCGCCGCCGCGCTTCTTCCAGCGCGGCCAGGCAGGCATCCGTCATGCCGCGCAGGGCCGGCGCGCCGGAGCTTCCTGCGCCGCAGGCCAGGCGCGCCTGCAAGGCCCAGTAGCGTCCCAGCAGCGCCAGGCGCTGCGCCGTGGGCGCCAGCGCCACCAGCAGGTCGATATGCTGTTTTCCGTCCTGCAGCAACTGCCGGCCCTGTGGCATATCAGGCACGGCAGGCACTTCGATGCCGGCGCCCGCATCGAGGCCGCACAGGGCGGCGCCCTGGCGTATCTCCAGTTCCGCCCAGTGCGCCAGCGCGCGCAGGCCCACCTTGCCGTCGGCCGCGCTGTGCGCCGCCCGGTAGTGTTCGATGGCGCGCAGGGTGTTTTCCAGGCCACCGAGGCCGGCCCGCGTGGCGGCCATGTTTTCGCGGATGTCGGCGCAACCGAAGAAGCGCGCGCGCACGGCTTCCTCGATGCTGCCCAGCTTTTCCTCGATGGCCGCGCGGCGCGCAGGATCGGCGCCCGCCAGGCGCGCGTGCAGGGTTTCCAGGTCGGCCAGCAGGTGGCCGTGGTAGTGGTAGTCGGGCGCTTGCCAGGGCCGGCTCTGGGTGTTCGGGAAGCGGTAGCGGTCGTCGCCATACGCCTGGTAGGCGCCCCAGGTGTTCGACGCCGGGAACTGCAGGTACGCCGCTTCGCGCGCCAGGCGCACGGCGTCGCCGAAGTATTCGCCGCTCAGCATGGCGTGATAAAAGCTGTGCGCGAAGATGCTGGCCGCCTGGTCGTCGATGCGCCAGCCGGCCGCGATCACCGCCTGCGAGCCCATTTCAATGAAGGCCGTGGCCAGGCTGGCGGCCAGTTTCGACCATGGCGCGATGGCGTCGGGGCGCATGTCGCCCAGGTGGCAGCAATTGATGAAGACGAATTGCGGCACGCGTTTGAGCTTGCCCACCTGCGCCGCCGTCAGCCGCGTCTTCGGTCCCAGCACCAGGCCCGTATGGGCGATGCCGGGGCCGGCCACTTCGCCGTGGCCGGCCAGGTGAATGGCGAAATAGCGCTCGTCGAACAGATGCACCAGCACGCGCTGCGCCTGCGGGCGCAGCAGCTCGCGCACCTGGTAGCCGTACGCGCCGAACATGCGCGCCACGTCCTGCGCCTCGGCCTGCGCGGCGGGAAGTTCGGGCAGGCCGGAATCGGTGTCGCCGATCACCAGCACGCTGTTGCTGGGCGGGCTGACGGCGGGTGGCTGCTCGCGCAGGCTGGCCAGCTGGCGCACCATGCCGATGCGCGTCGACAGGGGGCTTTCCTCGCTGCCCGCCTCGTCGCGCATCAGCTCCCACGGGTAGATGGCGGCGCTCTGGTCGACGGCCAGGATCAGGCCGCGCATTTCGGGGATGGCCGCCTTCAGGCCATTGGGCAGCATCAGTTCGTACAGGGCGCGCGACAGGCCTGGCTGGTCGGTGGTGTTGTCGGTGGCATCCATGATCAGGCCATCGACGGCTTGCCGCTGGTTCGGCTCCTCGTCGACGCTGTTGTGGGCGCGGTCCGTCAGCACGGTGAAGCGCAGGGCGCCCGACAGGTCGGCGGCGACGATCTGCACGCGGCGCCAGCCATTGTCGCCACTCAGGTTGGGCAGGATGCGCCGGTAGCCGCCCGGACTGTGGCGGATGCGCCGCTCGAACGTGAAGCTGCCCTGGTAGCGCGCTTCGGCCATGATCTGCTCGATGGCCACGGCGGCGGCGATGGCGCGCGCCTCCGACTGTTCGTAGATGGCGATGTGGCCGATGCGGCACCCCATGCCCGCGTCTTCCAGGCGCCGGTTGGCGCTGCGCGCGCCGTCGATCAGGGCCCGCGCGCACAGGGCGATGCTCAAGCCGCCATAGCCGGAACCGGACAACAGGCTGGCCACGCGCAAGCCGTGTTCGCCCGTCGGCGGCGTGGCCACATGGCCGGCGGCGCGCACCTGCAGGCAGACACACGCGTATTCCAGCAGGCCGCCGGCAAAGGCACGCGCCAGTTCGCCCGGCGTCAGTTCGCCCAGCGCGCCCAGGCCGATGACGATGGCGCCGCCGGGCCGGCGCGCCGCATCGGGCTGCAGCACCACCAGGGCAGAGTCGGGACGCTGCGGGAAGCGCCCCAACGCGTGGATTTCCTGCAGCTTGCCCGCCAGCAGGCGGTCCAGAAAGCTCATGCTGCCGCGCAGCGATTCGGACGCGTAGCAGCCGCTCATGACGGGCGCGTCGGCCGAGGCCATGCTGCCGTGGATGACGGATAGGCTCAGCTGCGGCGCGCGGCTCTGCGGCGCGCTGGCGGGGCCGGCGGCGCCGATGGCCGCGTCGAGCAGTTCCTGCGGCTGCGGGTACAGCGGCGTAGCATCGGGTACATACGCATGGAAGCGGGGCGGGACGCCGCCAGGCGCGTGCGGCGGGTGCCGGGGCAGGGCTGCGGCCCGGCCGCTGTCGAGCAGCTGCGCGATGGCCGGGTAGTATTCCTTTTGCAGCAGCAGGTCGCCATGCGCCACCGGCAGGTAGCAGGCCGCCACGCCATCCGGCACCGCGCCTTGCCAGGCCGTGCGGCCATCGCCATCCGGCGACCAGGCTGTCTCGATGCCGCCGTCGCGCAGGCGCAGCGCCACCGGCGTATCGGCGCAGCCGGCCAGGTAGCTGCAATGACGGGCGTCGAGCGGGGCGGCCTCCAGCAGGGCCACGGTGGCGCGCGCCGCGGCCAGCGCGTGCGCCTCGGGCGCCTGCCAGCCGCCGGGCAGGCCCGCTTGCCCGTCGCCGGCGGCCAGTTGCGCCCAGGCGCTGGCGTCGAAATAGTCGATGCTGTCCGCCGCCTGCGGCCACGGCAGCATGTCCAGCACGCCGGGAAAGGCGCGCACGAAGCCGAGAAACTGGCGCCGCGTGTGCTTCCAGCCTATCCAGCACGCCAGCATCTGCACCAGCCGGTCGCGCCCCAGCAGCACTTGCACCATCGCCTGCGTGCCCCGGTTGGCCGTGCCTACCTGCAGCAGGCGGCTGCCGGGGAGGGCGCCAAAGCGCTGCCAGCGCTCCTTCAGGGCCAGGCGCGCCACCAGGCCGCCCATGCCGTGGGCAAGGATGCGCAAGGGTTGGCCGCGCTTTTCGGCGTCGCGCATGGCTTCGTCGAGCACGGGCAGGAAGGCGCTGCTGGAGTGCTGCAGCGACAAGCGCCAGTCATAGGTAAAGGGCCGCACTTCCTGACTTTGCGCGAGAAAGCGGGCAAACGGTTCATAGCAGGATTCGACCCAGCCGGCGCTGACGATGTGCGGCTGGCCCACGGCCAGGCGTTCGATGCGCCCTTCGACCAGGTTGACGGGGTCGAACCAGATGCGGTTGCTGCCCACTTGCAGATGGCTGCCCAGCATGTCGGGCAGCAGCAGTACGATGGGCGCGTGCGCGCGCCGTTTCGGCACTTCGCCGCCGCGCCCCAGCGCGCCGTGTTCCATGCCGGCCAGCGGCTGGTAGGCTGTTTCGTCGCCCGTGAGCGCCTGCACGGCGGCCAGGCTGGACGGCGCGCGCTCGAAGTAGTTCAGGTGGTGCGTCTGCGGCCCGCGCAGCAGCAGTTGCCGCACCGGCGTGCTGCGCGTGGCGCCGCCAGCCATCGAGGCGCAATTGACCACCAGGTCGTTCTGCCCGCCGTACAGCTGGTCGCCCAGGCAGTCGCCCAGCCAGCCCAGCAAGCCATCGCCGCTGCACGCGCCGGCCAGCACATGCAGTGGGCTGGCCACGCGCACGTCGGGCGCGTTGAGCAGCGCCACCAGGGGCGAGTCGGGCATCATCGCTTCCAGGCCAGGCAGGATGCGCGCGTCGCAGCGCTGCCGCACCACGGCCAGCAGGAAGGCCACGGCGCCATCGGGAACGTCGTCCTGCAGCAGCAGGTTGAACATCACGCTGGCCCAGCGGTCGAGGCGGCCCGACATCAAGGTGGTGCCGCGCGCCGGGCAGGCCACGCGCACGAAGCGGCTGATGCGGATGGCGCGCGTCTTCAACTCCACGCCCAGCTCGCGCAGGCGCGCCGCATCCTCGTCGTAGCCGCTGCGGCCGCCCAGCCGCGCCTGCGCCGTGAAGTGCTCGATATCGTGGCTGTTGAACGCTTCGCCGCCCACCGTGTTTTCACTCAGCCGTTCAAGGCCGTCGCCAGCCAGATCGACGGCGCCGCGGCTGTCGATGCGCTGCGCCCGCGCCAGTAATTCTCCCACCAGCCCGCCGCGCGAATGGGCCAGCAGGTGCAGCACGGCGCCGTGCGGCAGCTGGCGCACGAGCGCCAGCGCGTTCTGGACGGGGCTGTCGCTGAGGCTGCGGTGCTCATAGCCATAGATGCGGTTGCCGTACTGCGCCGCCAGCTGCGGCGCCAGGCCGTTGCGCCACAGGCCGCCAAAACTGCGCTGGGTGGATGACGCCGTACCGTGCAACAGCAGCAGCACCGGTTCCGGCCCGGCGGGCAGGCTGGCGACGGCGGTCATGCTGCCCGTCTCGATGCTGCAGCGGTACAGGCCCAGGCGCTGTTCCAGCTGGCGGTCCTGGAAGGCGCCCGCCGCCGCCAGCGCCGTCATGGCGGCGGCGCCGCAACGGTACACGCGCACGGCTCGCAGCATCCAGGCGCCCAGGCCGTCGCGGCTGGCGCCGGGCGGCTGGCGCGCCGCTTGGGGGCGCAAGGCCAGTCCCACTTCGATGCTGGCGGGCGCGCTGTCGCGTGCCGCCGTGGCCGGACCCAGGTAGCGTGGCAGGTCCAGGCTGCCTGCCAGCAGCGAACTGCCGTCGCACAGCAGCAGTTGCACCACGTCGGTGGGGTCGATATCGAGGGCGATGCGGCAACTGCCGATGCCACGCGCGCTGGACAGCACATGGGTCTCGCCATGCCAGCCGGGCGCGGCGGGGCAGTCGCCGGCGCTGGCGAAGGGATCGCGCGTGAGCGTCAGGCGCAGCACGGGCGGCGCAAGAGGGTCGCTGGACATGCGGTTGAGATAGCTGGTTAAAAGCTGACCTTGATGCCTGCGGGGACTATGTGTGTTGTGTCAGATCAAGTTTGAGTGGAAATGCTGGCTGGCAGGGGGCAATGCAGGGGAGAAGCAGGGAGGGTGTGGTGCTGGAGCGGGAGGGCAGAGAAACGGTCAGCATGGTTTGGGCTGGGTCTCTTCGCTATCGTGCTCGGATGTTGTGCGGTGAGCGAACTACGCGAATTTCATGGCAAAAGTTCATTGCGCCGGGGACCTGGGTGCCTGGCATGGCATTACAACAGCGGGTGTATCAATGGACTGGCGTGGTGGATAGTTCCTTCAGTTCGCGGATGGTGATGTCCGATTTTTCATGCATGCGCAATAAAATCGTTGCACCGACCGCCAGTTTGCCGTGACGAATCTTGCTGATGATGGGGGGCTGGACCTCGAGTACACGGCACAGTTCCGCATCATTTTTCAGGTTCATCTTCTCGATCAGGGTATCGAGCAGCTTGTTGGGCACAAAACTCGATGGTTCGAGCGCACGCGCCCGGTTCATCGCCTCAATCATTTCCAGCTTCTTTTGCCGAACGTTCATTTACTCCTCCTTCAGGTTATGCAAGGGACGAGACCACACTTATGCGGTCCCGGCTATAGTTCGTCATCGCAGTACGGCTGTCTGGGTGACGTAGTACAACATTCGCGTTACAACATTGATAACCAGGCAAGTGTTTTCAATAATACTACGATAACAAAACTTGTGACAGATGGTCAGTTAAATTAACTGATTGTTTGATCAATTTGGTTGACGATTGTTGTATTTTGTAAGCCGCTTTTCGTCAGGATCATGGTTCTGTCCGCCATTTCGGCGGCGGCCAGCGAATGCGTGACCATGATCGCGCAACTGCCGTTGGCCTTGATTTCGGCGCGCAGCAATTGCAGGATGCTGTGCGCCGTGTCCGGGTCGAGGTTGCCGGTAGGCTCGTCGGCCAGCACCAGTGCCGGCTTGTGGACGAGTGCGCGGGCAATGGCCACGCGCTGCATTTCGCCGCCGGACAATTGCTGCGGAAAGTCGCCGCCGCGCCCGCCCAGGCCGACCGCCTCGAGCATGCTGGCGGCACGCTCCTGGGGCAGTCCGTTGAGCAGCAGCGGCAGGGCCACGTTTTGCAGCAGGGTCAGGTGCGGCAAGACGTGGAAGGCCTGGAAAATAAAGCCCATGCGGGCGCGACGCAGCCGGGTGGCGGCGGCGTCATCGAGGCTGGACATGGCAATGCCGTCCACCAGGATAGGGTGCGCTTCGGCACCCGCGTCGGGCGTATCGAGGCCGGCGATCAGGTTCAGCAAGGTCGACTTGCCCACGCCCGAGTCACCCATGATGGCGATGAATTCCCCGGCCTTGAAGCGGCAGGAAATGTTGGCCAGCACGGGACGGGCATTGGCATAGGACTTCGACAGATGGCGCAATTCGAGCATGGTGTTAACGGCTATCGTAAAGGGAGGCACGCGGGGGAGAGGGGGGCCTGGGAACTGCAAAGGGGCGCGGATTGTTTGGCCGGCAATGTGTAGTATACGACAGGCTTATGCTTTTTGCTTGGTAATACCACTTTTGTGTGGTTCCTGCGGCAGACGGCGCGCATCGACCTTAAGTTACCTGCCGCACGGCTGGCTTGCGCGGATTCCGCTATGATGAGAAAAAGTCATCGGCAGAGGCGCCCGCAAACCGCTGCGGCAGGGGCGGTGCGCCCGGTGGCTGACCGTGCAAGCCCTTCGTGAACCTAACATTGACGACGCCAGCCCATGACCATGCCACTTGCGCAACAGCAGTCCGATTTCCGTCCCGCCAGCCACGCCAGCGCGGCCAGCGCCACTCCTGCCACGATAGCCGAGATCAGCAGCGGCCTGCTGGCGCGCGATGCCTGGACGTCGCCCAAGTACCTGTACGACGCGCTCGGCTCCAAACTGTTCGAAGCCATCTGCGCCTTGCCCGAGTACTATCCGACGCGCACGGAAGCGGCCATCTTCGCCCGCCATGGCGCCGAGATCGCCCACGCCGTGGGGCCGGGCAGCACCCTGATCGACCTGGGCGCGGGCAATTGCGCCAAGGCCGCCAGCCTGTTCCCCCTGCTGCACCCGGCCCAGTACGTGGCCGTGGATATTTCCTACGATTTCCTCAGCGAATCGCTGAGCCGGCTGCAGCAGCGCTTTCCGCACATCGAGATGACGGGCCTGGGCCTGGATTTTTCCAGCCGCCTGGACTTGCCCGATAGCGTGCGCGAGGCACGGCGATTGTTCTTCTATCCCGGCTCGTCGATCGGTAATTTTGCGCCCGAGCAAGCAACCGCCTTTTTGCGCCGCCTGCGCGCGAATGCGGACGGCGATGGCGGCCTGCTGATCGGCGTCGATCTGATCAAGGACGACGCCATCCTCGAAGCCGCCTATGACGATGCGCTGGGCGTCACGGCCGCCTTCAACCTGAACATGCTGCGCCACGTGAATGGGCTGATCGGCGCCGACTTCGACGTGCGCGCGTGGCAGCACCACGGTTTTTTCAATGCCGACGAGCGCCGCGTCGAAATGCACCTGGAAGCGCGCAGCGAGCAGTTTGTCCATTGGAAAGGTGGCCAGCGGCGTTTCGCGAAAGGCGAGCGTATCCATACTGAAGACAGCTATAAGTACACGCGCGCGGCCTTTGTCGGCTTGCTGGAACAGGCCGGGTTTTCCACCGTGCAAGTCTGGACGGATCCGCAACAGTGGTTTGCCGTCATTTACGCACGCGTGATTCGAGACTAAAAGGCGACGATGCTGATCGATCATTACCATCAAGTGCGCCAGCATTCTCTGCTGCTGGCCGAACCCCTGTCCGACGAGGATTGCGGCGCCCAGTCGATGCCGGACGCCAGTCCCGTGAAATGGCACCTCGCGCATACCACCTGGTTTTTCGAAACGTTTATTCTGGAAAGCATGGAAGCGGCGTTCGCGCCATTCCACCCGGCCTTCCGCGTGCTGTTCAATTCCTATTACAACGGCGTGGGCGAGAAGCACCCGCGCGCCCAGCGTGGCTTGCTGACGCGCCCCGGCATGGACGTCGTGCGCGCCTACCGGATGGATGTCGATGCGCGCATCGGCCGCCTGCTGGCGGGCGAACTGGCGCGCGAGGAGCGCGAACGGCTGACCATGCTGCTGGCGCTGGGGCTCGAACACGAGCAGCAGCATCAGGAATTGCTGTTGACGGACGTCAAGCACCTGCTGGCGCAGAGCGCCCTGTTTCCCGCCTACCTGGATCGCATGGACAGCGCGGCGCCATCAGCGCAGCAAGCCGCGCCGCCCACGGCCTGGCTCGCCTTCGACGGCGGCCTGGCGCAGATCGGCCATGCGGGCGATGGCTTTTGCTTCGACAATGAATTGCCGCGCCATCCGCAATACGTGGCGCCGTTCGAACTGGCCAGCGCGCTGGTGACGAATGGCGACTACCTGGCCTTCATCGAGGCGGGCGGCTACCGCACGGCGCATTGGTGGCTGGCCGAAGGCTGGGACTGGGTGCGCAGCGGGCAGCTGGAATGCCCGTTGTACTGGCAGCGCGACGAGGCGGGGCAATGGCAGGAATTCACTCTATATGGTTTGCATAGTCTCGACCTGCAGGCGCCGGCCACGCATCTGTCCCTGTTCGAGGCGGACGCCTATGCGCACTGGGCCGGCGCGCGCCTGCCGACGGAAGCGGAATGGGAAGTGGCGGCGCAAGGCGTCGCGCTGCAAGTTGGCCAGCTGCATCCGGCCGCCGGCGCGCCGGGAACAGGGCTGCGGCAAATGTTCGGCCATTGCTGGCAGTGGACCAGCAGCAGCTACGCGCCGTATCCGGGCTACCGCACGGCGCCTGGCGCGCTCGGCGAATACAACGGCAAGTTCATGCTGAACCAGTATGTGCTGCGCGGCTCGTCGTGCGCCACGCCGGCCGGCCATGCGCGCGCCAGCTACCGCAATTTCTTCCCGGCCGGCGCGCGCTGGCAATTTTCCGGCATCCGCCTGGCGCGCCAGGTGGAATAACTTAGTGCAGGCGCGGGACGGCGGGTGCGTCAGGGCGGGGCGGCGCCTTGGCGGCAGTGTTCTGTTCCAGCTTGAACTGGCTGACGAGGGTTTCCAGTTCGCCCGCCTGTTCATGCATGGCCGCCGCCGCCGCGGCCGCTTCCTCGACGAGGGCCGCGTTTTGCTGCGTCGTCTGGTCCATCTGCATGATGGCCGCATTGATTTGCTCGATGCCTTCGCTCTGCTCGTGGTTGGCAACGCTGATTTCACCGACGATGGCGCTGACCCGGCCCACGCTGGCCACTACTTCATCCATCGTGGCGCCCGCCTGGCTGACCAGTTGCGCACCCTGGCCGACCCTGTTGACGGAGTCGGCGATCAGTTCCTTGATTTCTTTCGCCGCCGCCGCCGAGCGTTGCGCCAGATTGCGCACTTCGGACGCCACCACGGCAAAGCCGCGGCCTTGCTCGCCGGCACGCGCCGCTTCCACCGCCGCGTTCAGTGCCAGGATATTCGTCTGGAAGGCGATGCCGTCGATCACGGCGATGATGTCGACGATCTTGCGCGACGATGCATTGATGGCATCCATGGTGCCGATCACTTCCGCCATGGCCGAGCCGCCGCGCTGGGCGATGGCCGATGCCGAGCGAGCCAGGCTGTCGGCCTGGCGCGCATTGTCGCTGTTGCTGCGCACGGTGCCCGTCAGTTCGATCATCGACGAGGCCGTCTCTTCCAGCGCGCTGGCTTGCGCTTCCGTGCGGGCCGACAGGTCGGCATTGCCGCTGGCGATCTGGCTCGACGCCACGGCTATCGTGCCCGTGCCGCCGCGCACCTGCCCCACCAGGGTGGCCAGGTTGGTATTCATGTCGCGCAACGCCTGCAGCAGCTGGCCCGCTTCATCCTTGCCTTCGGCCACGATTTTGCTGCTCAGGTCGCCTGCGGCCACGGCTTGCGCCACGCGCAAGGCATAGGCGATCGGCGTGGTGATCGAGCGCGTGACGCGCCAGGCAAAGAGCACGCCCAGCAGCAGGGCGGCCGTGCCCAGGCTGGCCATCAGCACATTCGCTGCGGAAATATTCTGCTTGATTTGCTGGCCGCCATGCACGACCACCCCGCGCTGGATTTCATTCAGGCGGTTCACCGACTTTTGCAACTGGTTCAGGGCGGGCAGGGTATCGTCGCGCACGTGTACGGCCGCTTCCGCGCGCTGTCCCGCCACCAGCAGCTTGTCGGCCTGGCTGAACGACACGACATAGGCCTTGCGCTGCTGCTTCAGGGTGGCCAGCAGTTCCTTGCCTTCAGGCAGCACGATCAGGCGGTCGAGCACGACCAGCGCATCGGTGATGGTGGCCTTGTTGGCATCGATTTCGCCGTGGATGGCGTTGGCGCGGGCCGGATCTTCATGGATGAACAGTTCCAGCACCAGTGCCGCGTTCGAACGCGTGGTGCTGCGGATGGTGGCGATGGCGTCGGCCTTGGCCCAGTCTTTCTCGATGATGGCTTCGCTAAGCGCGCCGATCTTGTCGAGCCGGAAAAGGCCCGTGCCTACCAGCACTGCCATCAGCAACAGCACCACGCCAAAACCGGCGCCCAGGCGCACGCCTATCTTCATATCCGTCAATTTCATACTGATTCCCTCGGTAGCTAATGATCTGTCTCCGGTGGTCTTGTTATGCGACGATTATACGGTTGGTGATACCTGATTTGCACTACTAATTGCCCAATAGAAATGAAAAAGCGGCACGGCGATCAAGCCGTACCGCTTTTTCTCCCTATGAGGGATGCCCTGGCCGTGCTCAGGCGGCGTTGGCAGCCACGTCGGCCTCTGTTGTTTTTTCGGCGTCCGTCTGCTTGATGCGGCGGTTCACGGCCGACAAGACAGCCTTGAACGAGGCGGTGACGATATTGCTGTCGATGGCGGCGCCGAACAGGGTCGGGCCATTGTCGAGGCGCAACTCCACGTAGCAAGCCGCTTGCGCGTTGGCGCCGGAGCCGATCGAGTGCTCATGGTAGTCCATCAGTTTGATGTCGAGACCGAGGGCGTTGACGAAGGCATCGATAGGGCCGTTGCCGCCGCCTTGCAAGGCCAATGGCGTCTGGCGGTGCGACAGGCTGATGTCGATCTGCACGGATTCGTCGCTGCTCGTGTCTTCCACCATGCGGTGCGAAGCGTAGGCGTATGGCGCCGTCTGCTCCAGGTATTCCTTCTGGAAGATTTCATGGATATCCTGCGCGGCGATTTCGCGGCCCGTGGCGTCGGCCACGGCTTGCACGGCGCGCGAGAATTCGATCTGCAGGCGGCGCGGCAAGACCAGGCCGTATTCCTGTTCCAGCAAGTACGCCATGCCGCCCTTGCCGGACTGGCTGTTGACGCGGATCACGGCGTCATAGCTGCGGCCCAGGTCGGCCGGGTCGATTGGCAAGTACGGCACTTCCCAGATGCTGTCCGGTTGTTGCTTGGCGAAACCTTTCTTGATCGCATCCTGGTGCGAGCCGGAGAATGCCGTAAACACCAGGTCGCCCGCATACGGGTGGCGCGGGTGGACGGGCAGCTGGTTGCACTCTTCCACGCACTTGCGCACGGTATCGATGTCGGAGAAATCGAGGCCCGGATGCACGCCCTGCGTGTACAGGTTCATCGCCAAAGTCACCAGGTCGACGTTGCCCGTGCGCTCGCCATTGCCGAACAAACAGCCTTCCACGCGGTCGGCGCCCGCCATCACGGCCAGCTCGGCCGACGCGACGGCCGTGCCGCGGTCGTTATGCGGGTGCACGCTGATGATGATGGAATCGCGGCGCGCCAGCTTGCGCGACATCCATTCGATCTGGTCCGCATATACGTTGGGCGTGCTGCATTCCACGGTCGAGGGCAAATTGATGATCATCTTGTTGGCCGGCGTCGGCTTCCAGATGGCGCTGACGGCGTCGCAGATATGCTTGGAGAAATCGAGTTCCGTGGTGGAAAACGATTCCGGCGTGTATTCGAAACCCCATTCCGTTTCCGGATGCTGCGCCACCAGCTGTTTTACCAGGGTGGTGCCGGTGGTGGCGATATTCGTGATTTCCTCGCGCGACATGCCGAACACGACTTTGCGGAACACGGGCGCCACGGAGTTGTACAGGTGGACGATGGCGCGCTTGGCACCGACGACGGATTCCACCGTGCGGCGTATTAATTCTTCGCGCGACTGGGTCAGCACGATGATGGTGACGTCGTCCGGGATGCGGCCCTCATCGACGAGCTTGCGCACGAAATCGAAATCCGTTTGTGATGCCGATGGGAAGCCCACCTCGATTTCCTTGAGGCCGATGGCGATCAGCATCTCGAAGAACCGCAGCTTCTTTTCCGCGCTCATCGGCTCGATCAGCGACTGGTTGCCGTCGCGCAAGTCGGTGCTCATCCAGATAGGCGGTTTGCTGATGATCTGGTTCGGCCATTGACGGTCGGTCAATTTGACGGGAGGAAAGGCGCGGTATTTGGAAGCTGGGTTTTGCAACATCATGATCGGGTACTCCTGAAGATAGGGGGAAATCAATGGTTGTGGCGCAAGCTTGCCGGGCGGCCACGCAACACTAGGCCAGGCAAGCGATCGGTAGCGATAGCGGTGCAGCGACGATGCCAGCGGGGGCGGTCGCAGGGGGAACTACGTGTACGAATGGGGATGGTGCAAACATCATCAAACCTTCCAGGGTTTTTGAAACACGCCGGCGTGTGGCCAGGCGAAGCAATGCGGCAAACTTATGCGCGTGCTAGGTGTAGTCGCGATAGCGACAGCAGGGAAGGGGATGGATGTTTGAAGGAGGACATGCACTTAATGTAAGGGAGGTTGGGGCGGGCTGTCAAGCGTTTCCTGGCGTCACGTTGTGTCAAGCGTAATGCACTTGCGCGGCCAGGTCCGGCATTTCCTGCGCCATGCGCGCCAGGATGCGCTGCAGGATGGCCGCTTCGTCGGGCAGGCGCGCGGCGAAGGCTGGCCAGCCGCGCAGCTCCAGTTGTTGCGGCATGTCCACCAGGCCCGTGACGGCGTCCCAGAACGCATCCCAGTTCATGCCGTAGAAGGAGGGAAAACCCAGCGCGGCGGCCAGCGCCGCATGCAGCTGGCGCGGCGAGTTGATATCGCTCAAGTCGATTGTCACGAGGGCCAGTCGATTCACACTATGCCCTTGAGCAGGTTTTGCAGGTTTTGCCGCATGCCGGCGGCCACCGTTTCGTGCTGCGCCAGGATGGCGGGCGCATCCTTGAACGGCGCCGGGTCCAGATACAGGCGCGGCAAGTCGGCCACGGCTACGCCACGCGGGCCGCCGCGCAGGATGTCGTCCGCATGCTGCTGGATCGAGTTGACGGCCGCCTGGATGCGCGGCGTCGCGGAGGCGGCCAGGCAGGCGGCCAGCGCGGCGTCGAGGTCGGCGCGCGTAGGCGCCTGCGGCAGCACGGGGGCGGCGATCTGTTCCAGCGGCGACATGTTGACGGCCGGCTTGCGGTAGGCAAGCAGGGTGTCGAGCGCCATCAGCCGGTGTGGGCCGCTGCGCTGCAGCCAGTCCAGGATGCGTGGCCACGGCGTGCCCAGCAGTGCTGCCGCCAAGCCCCATTGTCCCGCCACGGGCGAGCCCACATTGGCGTCGATCCAGGCGAGGGCGGCCGGATGGCCTGTGTAAGCCAGCAAGGTGGCGTTCGACGAGCGCAGCGCGGGCGCCTGCGTGGCGAGGATGGCGGTCAGCCAGGCGAGGGCGCCATCGGGCTGCTGCTGCGATAGCTGTTGCGCAAATGGTTCGCTCAGGGCGCGGCTGTCGGCAAATTGGTGTTCTGACATATTAATTGGAGGAAAGTAAAAACCAGGCGCCAGTCTAGCAGTGGTCTGCTGGATGAGGCGGCGCGCACGAACATTGTCAGCATAAACATTTAAGACAGCCTTCAGTGCAGGCAGCCCCGCTTGCGCTACAATCGGCTCTCCTTTATTGCCACTGCCGCGCGCGGTTCCCCCTCTCCACATGTTCCCTAAACGCCTGACCTTGCTTGCCCTGGCCGTCTTTGCGCTGGCCGGCTGCGATACCACCGCCCCGAAACCCGTTCAAGTATTGACGCCACCCGAACCCATTGTCGTCACGCCGCGCAAGATCAAGATCGGCCTGGCGCTGGGCGGCGGCGCGGCGCGCGGTTTCGCGCATATCGGCGTGATCAAGGCGCTCGAATCGCAAGGCATCGTCGCCGATATCGTCACCGGCACCAGCGCCGGCAGCGTGGTGGGTGCCATGTATGCGGCGGGCAACTCCGGCTTCACCTTGCAAAAGATGGCGTTCGACATGGACGAGGCGGCCATTTCCGACTGGGCCTTGCCCCTGTTCGGCAAGTCCTCCGGCGTGCTGAAAGGCGAAGCGCTGCAAAGCTATGTCAACAAGGCTGTGGGCGGCGTGCCGCTGGAAAAGCTGAAGATTCCCTTCGGCGTGGTGGCGACCGATTTGAAAAATGGCCAGCCGATCCTGTTCCAGCGCGGTAACACCGGCATGGCCGTGCGCGCCTCGTCGGCCGTGCCCGGCGTGTTCCAGCCTGTGACGATTGCCGGCCACACCTATGTCGATGGGGGCCTCGTCGCTCCCGTACCCGTGCGCTTTGCGCGCGACATGGGCGCCGATTTCATCATCGCGGTGAATATCTCGTCGCAAACGGATACCCAGAAGGCCATCAGCTCGATGGAAGTGCTGATGCAGACCTTCGCCATCATGGGCCAGCGCATCAACCAGTTCGAGCTCAAGGATGCGGACGTGGTGATCCAGCCCAGCCTGGGCACCATGAAGGGCAACGATTTCAACAGCCGCAACCAGGCGATCCTGGCGGGCGAGCAGGCGACCTTTGCCGTCATGGCGCAGCTCAAGCAAAAGCTGAAAGCCAAGCGCGAGCAGTAGGGGGTAGCGCCGTCGCGCATTTCGTATACAATTTTGATTCAACATAACAAGGATGCACCATGCAATCGAAACCGATTTTGACCCTGGACGACGTAAAGAAAATCGCTGCCGCCGCCGAAGCGGAAGCGGTCAAGAATAACTGGGCGGTCACGATCGCCATCGTCGACGACGGCGGCCACCTGCTGTGGCTGCAGCGCATGGATGGCGTGGCGCCGATCTCGTCGCACATCGCCCCATCGAAAGCCAAGACGGCCGCACTGGGCCGCCGCGAATCGCGCATCTATGAAGAGATGATCAATGGCGGCCGCGTGTCGTTCCTGAGCGCACCGGAAATCGACGGCTTGCTCGAAGGCGGCGTGCCCATCGTGTTCGATGGTCACTACGTGGGCGCCGTCGGCGTCTCGGGCGTGAAGTCGGCGGAAGATGCGCAAATCGCCAAAGCAGGCATTGCTGCGCTCACCGCCTAAGTAGTAGCCGCAATTGCAGAACAAGCCGCCCCGCGCAAGCCGGGCGGCTTTTTTCATGGGGCGCAGTTTTTATGCTGCCATGCAAAAAAATGCCGCCAATTCTGAATTTTCTTCCTTGTGGAAAAGCTTCCTTTTGGTTATAATTCAAAGGTTTAGCCAATCACACATATACCGTAGCGACTACCCATCCCCTCATTCAAAATGACCGTTGAAACACCCTGAGTGCATCTGGCTCGGGTAACTAGGCGGTCGGTCTGACGTGGCGCAGCTACGGTAACTTTATCAGGAGTTGCCCTTGCCGCCATTTTTTTCTGGCCCTGCCGTTCCAGCCATATTAGCGCTTGCTGATGGAACGATCTTTAAAGGTTTTTCGATCGGTGCCGCCGGTCATACCACGGGCGAGGTTGTTTTCAATACCTCCATGACCGGGTATCAGGAAATCCTTACCGACCCAAGCTATTGCCGCCAGATGGTCACCCTGACCTATCCGCATATCGGCAATACGGGCGTCAATCCGGAAGACGTCGAATCTTCCAAGGTACACGCCGCTGGCCTCATCATCCGCGATCTGCCTTTGCTGGCATCCAATTTCCGTTCCACCCTTTCCCTGTCCGACTACCTCAAAGCTGAAAATATCGTCGCCATCGCCGGCATCGATACACGCAAGCTCACGCGCATCCTGCGTGAAAAAGGTGCGCAGGGCGGCGCCATCCTCGTCGGCACGCAAGGCAACGAGCCATCCGCCGCGCAAGCGCTGGAACTGGCCCGCTCCTTCCCCGGCCTGGCCGGCATGGACCTGGCCAAGGTGGTGTCGAGCAAGGACGCCTATGAATACCGCGAAACGGAATGGACGCTGGGCGAAGGCTATGGCCAGCTGGCCGACGCGGACGCGAAATACCACGTGGTCGCCTTCGACTACGGCGTCAAGCGCAACATCCTGCGCATGCTGACGGCACGCGGCTGCAAAGTCACCGTGCTGCCCGCGCAAGCGACGGCCGCCGATGCCCTGGCACTGAATCCGGACGGCATCTTCCTGTCGAACGGTCCCGGCGATCCGGAGCCGTGCGACTACGCCATCGCGGCAACCAAGGAACTGATCGAAAAGGGTATCCCGACCTTCGGCATCTGCCTCGGTCACCAGATCATGGCGATCGCTTCCGGCGCGAAGACCCTGAAGATGAAGTTCGGCCACCACGGCGCCAACCACCCGGTGCAAGACCTGGAAACGAAACAGGTCTTGATTACCTCGCAAAACCACGGTTTCGCAGTCGACGCGGCAACCTTGCCCGCGAACTGCCGCGTGACCCATGAATCGCTGTTCGACGGTTCCCTGCAGGGCTTTGCCCGCACGGACAAGCCGGCCTTCTGCTTCCAGGGCCACCCTGAAGCGTCGCCGGGCCCGATGGATGTTGCTTACCTGTTTGACCGCTTCATCAACCTGATGGCTGCGGAGGAGAAAAAGAAAAATGCCTAAACGTTTAGATATTAAAAGTATTCTGATTATTGGCGCTGGCCCGATCGTGATCGGCCAGGCCTGCGAATTCGATTATTCCGGCGCGCAAGCGTGCAAGGCCCTGCGCGAAGAGGGCTACAAAGTCATCCTGGTCAACAGCAATCCTGCGACCATCATGACGGATCCGGAAATGGCCGACGTGACCTATATCGAACCGATCACCTGGTCGGTCGTTGAACGCATCATCGCCAAGGAGCGTCCTGACGCCATCCTGCCGACGATGGGTGGCCAGACGGCGCTGAACTGCGCGCTGGACCTGTTCAACAATGGCGTGCTGGCAAAATACAACGTCGAGCTGATCGGCGCATCGCCGGAAGCCATCGACAAGGCGGAAGACCGTTCCAAGTTCAAGGACGCGATGACCAAGATCGGCCTCGGTTCGGCCCGTTCCGGCGTGGCGCACTCGATGGAAGAATCGTGGGCCGTGCAGCGCACCCTGGGCTTCCCGACCATCATCCGTCCATCGTTCACCATGGGCGGTTCCGGCGGCGGCATCGCCTACAACGAAGAAGAATTCGAAACCATCTGCAAGCGCGGCCTGGAAGCGTCGCCGACGAAAGAGCTGCTGATCGAAGAATCGTTGCTGGGCTGGAAAGAGTACGAGATGGAAGTGGTGCGCGACAAGGCGGACAACTGCATCATCATCTGCTCGATCGAAAACCTGGACCCGATGGGCGTGCACACGGGCGACTCCATCACGGTGGCGCCTGCGCAAACGCTGACGGACAAGGAATACCAGATCATGCGCAATGCCTCCCTGGCAGTGCTGCGCGAGATCGGCGTCGACACCGGTGGCTCGAACGTGCAATTTTCGATCAACCCCGTCGATGGTCGCATGATCGTCATCGAGATGAACCCGCGCGTATCGCGTTCGTCGGCCCTGGCATCGAAAGCGACGGGTTTCCCTATCGCCAAGATCGCCGCCAAGCTGGCCGTCGGTTTCACCCTGGACGAGCTGCGCAATGAAATCACGGGCGGCGCCACGCCGGCCTCGTTCGAACCGTCGATCGATTACGTCGTCACTAAGATCCCCCGTTTCACGTTCGAGAAATTCCCGACCGCCGACCACCACCTGACGACGCAGATGAAATCCGTCGGCGAAGTGATGGCCATCGGCCGCACCTTCCAGGAATCGTTCCAGAAAGCCTTGCGCGGCCTGGAAGTGGGCGTGGACGGCATGAATGAAAAGACCAAGGACCGCGAAAAGATCGAAGAAGAACTGGGCGAGCCTGGTCCTGAGCGCATCTGGTACGTGGGTGACGCGTTTGCCCAGGGTTTCACCCTGGAAGAAGTGCACCAACTCACCAAGATCGACCCGTGGTTCCTGATCCAGATCAAGGAAATCGTCGACCTGGAGCTGTGGCTCGATACGCAGAAGCTGGAAAACCTGGACAAGAACACCCTGTACAAGTTGAAACAGAAGGGCTTCTCGGACCGCCGCCTGGGCTTCCTGCTGCAGACGACCGACACGGCCGTGCGCCAGCAGCGCCATGCGCTCAACATCCGTCCCGTCTACAAGCGCGTCGACACCTGCGCAGCGGAATTTTCGACCGACACGGCGTACATGTATTCCACGTACGACGAAGAGTGCGAATCGAATCCGACCGACAAGAAAAAAATCATGGTGCTGGGCGGTGGTCCGAACCGTATCGGCCAGGGTATCGAGTTTGACTATTGCTGCGTCCACGCTGCCCTCGCCATGCGCGAAGACGGCTACGAAACCATCATGGTCAATTGCAACCCAGAAACGGTTTCAACCGACTACGATACCTCGGACCGCCTGTACTTCGAATCCCTGACGCTGGAAGACGTGCTGGAAATCGTCGCCATCGAAAAACCGGTAGGCGTGATCGTGCAGTACGGCGGCCAGACGCCATTGAAACTGGCGCTGGACCTGGAAGCCAATGGCGTACCGATCATCGGCACCTCGCCGGACATGATCGATGCGGCCGAAGACCGCGAGCGTTTCCAGCAAATGCTGCACAAACTGGAACTGCGTCAGCCGCCTAACCGCACCGCGCGCACGGAAGCCGACGCCCTGGCGCTGGCGCAGGAAATCGGCTACCCGCTGGTCGTGCGTCCATCGTACGTGCTGGGCGGCCGCGCCATGGAAATCGTCCATGAGCAACGCGACCTCGAACGCTACATGCGCGAAGCCGTCAAGGTTTCGCACGATTCGCCGGTGCTGCTGGACCGTTTCCTGAACGACGCCATCGAGTGCGACGTTGATTGCATCTCCGACGGCGAAACGACGTTCATCGGCGGCGTGATGGAACACATCGAACAGGCTGGCGTCCACTCGGGCGACTCGGCTTGCTCCTTGCCGCCATACTCGTTGGCACCGGAAACCATTGAAGAACTGAAACGCCAGACGGCGCTGATGGCCAAGGGCTTGAACGTGGTCGGCCTGATGAACGTGCAGTTCGCGATCCAGAAGCAAGAGATCGACGGCGAAATGAAAGACGTCGTCTTCGTGCTGGAAGTCAATCCACGCGCTTCGCGCACCGTGCCTTTCGTCTCGAAAGCCACCGGCCTGCAACTGGCGAAGATCGCCGCGCGCTGCATGGTGGGCCAGTCGCTGGCGTCGCAAGGCATCACGCAGGAAGTCGTGCCGCCGTACTTCAGCGTCAAGGAAGCCGTGTTCCCGTTCGTCAAGTTCCCTGGCGTGGACACCATCCTGGGCCCTGAAATGAAATCGACGGGCGAAGTCATGGGCGTGGGCCTGACGTTCGGCGAAGCGTTTGTGAAATCGCAACTGGGCGCCGGCGTGAACCTGCCAAAATCGGGCAAGGTCTTCATCAGCGTGAAAGCGTCGGACAAGCCGCGCGCAGTGCAAGTGGCGCGTGACCTGGTCGAATCCGGTTTCACCGTGGTCGCCACCAAGGGTACCGCCGCCGTGATCGCTGCTGCCGGCATCGCCGTCACGCCAGTGAACAAGGTGATCGAAGGCCGTCCGCACGTGGTCGACATGATCAAGAACCATGAAATCGTGCTGGTGATCAACACCGTGGAAGAAAAGCGCAGCGCCATCGTCGATTCGCGGGCCATCCGCACCTCGGCCCTGGCATCGCGCGTGACGACCTACACCACCATCGCGGGCGCGGAAGCGGCCGTCGAAGGCATCCGCCACCTGGATGAGCTGCGTGTGTACGATTTGCAAGGTCTGCACAAGACCTTGAACTAAGTGCGTTTGCAGTGGCCGCCGTTAGGCGGTACACTGCATGCTTATCAACCACAGAGTTCCGTGCAGAGCAGCGCGCGGCCTCTGTGGTTTTCACTTGGTAAGTCCGTTAACCGTGGCAAAACACGGACAACGGCGCCGATAACTAGCAGATAGTAGAGATAACATGACCTCAGTCCCATTGACCAAATACGGCGCAGAACTCTTGAAAGAAGAGCTGCATCATTTGAAGACCAAGGAACGCCGCATCGTCATCGATGCGATCGCCGAAGCGCGTTCGCACGGAGATTTGTCGGAAAACGCCGAGTACGATGCCGCCAAGGAACGCCAGGCCTTCGTCGAAGGCCGCATCGCCGAACTCGAAGGCAAGCTGGGTGCAGCGCAAATCATCGACCCGACCGCGCTCGACGCGGAAGGCCGCGTGGTGTTTGCCTCGACCGTGAACCTGGAAGACCTGGAATCGGGCCAGAAAGTCACGTACCAGATCGTCGGCCTCGATGAAGCCGACCTGAAAATGAACAAGGTTTCCGTGACGTCCCCGATCGCCCGCGCGCTGATCGGCAAGTACGCCGGCGACGTGGTGGAAGTACAGGCGCCGTCCGGCCCGCGCGAATACGAAATCCTGGAAGTACTGTACATCTGATGCTGGGCCGCGTGCGCATCCTCGTTGCCACCCTGTGGGCCGGCAGCCTGTGGACCATCGGCTTCATCGTGGCGCCGACCCTGTTTGGCACTCTGAGCGACCGCGTACTGGCAGGCAATATTGCCGGCAGCATGTTCCGCGCCGAGGCCTGGCTGTCGATCGCCTGTGCGCTGGTGCTGCTGGCCTTGCTGCAATGGGCTCCCGGCGCGCTGGAACTGAAGCGCCGGCGCCTCTTGGCAGCGCTGGTGCTGTCGATGCTGGTGTGCGCGCTGCTCAGCCATTTCGGCATCTCGCCCCTGATGGCCGAACTCAAGGCGCAGGCGCCGTCGGGTATCATGGACGAGGCCATGCGCAGCCGCTTCGGCATGCTGCATGGCGTGTCGACCCTGATCTTTGCCGTGCAGAGCTTGCTGGCGGGCGTGCTGATCTGGAAGCAGCAGTAATCGCCTCGGGTGTTGTCGGATTATGCGCTGCGCGCTAATCCGACCTACATGACATACGTAGGTCGGATTAGCGAGGCCGCAGGCCACGCGTAATCCGACAATCGCCGGCGTGTGAATATCGTAATAGCAATAAAAAAAGCGGAGCAGGGAATATCCCGTGCTCCGCTTCTTGTTTCAAGCCCG
Organism: Janthinobacterium sp. PLB04; assembly: GCF_021165895.1. NCBI lineage: Bacteria > Pseudomonadati > Pseudomonadota > Betaproteobacteria > Burkholderiales > Oxalobacteraceae > Janthinobacterium > Janthinobacterium sp. PLB04. Next base: position 2,763,163 of record NZ_CP088968.1, read on the forward strand.
GCCGCCTTGCGGTTGCCGGGTGAACAGGCTTACTTGCTGCCCAGTGCGCTTTTCTTGGCGCTTTTCTGACGTGGCTTGGCACGCTTGATGGAACCGCCTTCGGTAACGCGCTCATTGCCCTTGATCATGACTTTCGTCACGCTCGGGCGCTTGGTGCCGCTGGCGCTGGCCTTGACGATGGTCACTTCGCGCATGCCTTTGCCGGCGCTGACCTTCTCCTTAACCACTTCTTTTTTCGGACGGTAGATTACCAGCAGTTTGCCAATATGTTGTACCGGGGCGGCGCCGAGATTGCCGCAAATCGTATCGTACATTCCGACGCGCGCTTCGCGGTCGTCGCCGAACACGCGGACTTTAATCAGGCCGTGCGAATCCAGGCCAAGGTCGATCTCTTTGAGGACAGCAGGTGTCAAGCCCGCTTCGCCAATAATGACGATAGGCTTCAGCGCGTGTGCTTCGGCGCGCAGTGCGCTGCGCTCTACGGGTGTAAGTTTTAGCATAATAATATTTAGTAATTCCCTTAAAAGCAGTATTCTACGCGAATGGCAAAGAAGAAATTAAACAAAAACTGGTTGCACGACCACATAAATGATCCTTATGTGAAGTTGGCGCAAAAAGAGGGCTACCGCGCCCGGGCAGCATACAAGCTCAAAGAAATCGATGAAGACGAGAAACTGATCAAACCTGGCCAGGTGATTGTCGACCTTGGTTGCACTCCCGGCAGCTGGGCCCAGTACACGCGGCGCAAGCTGGCCGGCAAGGACGGCGGCGGGGTCAATGGTACCCTGATTGGCCTGGACATGCTGGAAATGGAGCCGATCGCCGATTTCCACTTCATCCAGGGCGACTTCCGCGAAGCGCGCGTGCTGCGCCAGCTGGAAGTGGTGTTGCAGGGCCGCAAGGTCGACCTGGTCCTGTCGGACATGGCGCCCAACCTGTCGGGCATCGCCACGGCGGATGCCGCGCGCATGGAGCACTTGATCGACCTGGCCATCGAATTTTCGCAATTGCACCTGAAGCCGTCTGGCGTGCTGCTGGTGAAATGCTTTAAAGACATGGGTTTCAGCCAGATCGTGGAGAAATTCCGCGCCGAATTCAAGGTTGTAGTGCAGAAAAAGCCCAAGGCCAGCCGCGATAAATCGTCGGAAATCTTCCTGATGGGCCGTGGAATCAAGAATCCGCTGAAAAATGCCGTGGAAGAAGATGATTCCGCCCTTGATATTTAAGCGGGAATCCGCACATGGGAACGAGAAGTGCAGTAGCGTCTGATGGCATAAAAGCCTAAATTGTTTATACTGCATTTTTTTGCGTGAACGCGATTTTTTCGCGCGCACGGATCGGCGGGCTTTGGCACGGCCCGCTTATTGCGAGTAAAATCGTGTTTCTAGCTATAGGTAAAGAGATGCGCACTGCATCCAAGGAGTCTTCGTGAATAACATGTTTTCCAAATCTGCCATCTGGGTAGTCGTATTGCTGCTGTTGTTCATGCTGTTCAAGCAATTCGACAGTCATGGCGCCACAGGCGGCAGCAAGGCCATCGCTTATTCCGATTTGCTGGATGAAGTCAAAGCCAAGCGCGTCAAGGATGTCGTGATCGAAGGTTCGTCGATCACCGCCAAGCTGATGGACGACACCAAGGTGCGTACCACCGCCACCAGCCTCGACAAGGGCCTGATCGGCGACCTGCGCGACAATGGCGTGCATTTCGATGTGCGTCCGCCCGAGGAAGCGTCTTTCCTGCAAACTATTTTTGTTTCCTGGTTCCCCATGCTGCTGTTGATCGGCGTCTGGGTCTTCTTCATGCGTCAGATGCAAGGCGGCGGCAAGGGCGGGGCATTCTCGTTCGGCAAGTCGAAGGCGCGCATGATGGATGAAGCCAGCAACACCGTCACCTTCGCCGATGTCGCCGGTTGCGACGAAGCGAAAGAAGAAGTCAACGAAGTGGTCGACTTCCTCAAGGATCCGAGCAAATTCCAGAAACTGGGCGGCCGCATTCCCCGCGGCGTGCTGATGGTCGGTCCTCCGGGCACGGGTAAAACCCTGCTGGCGCGCGCCATCGCTGGCGAAGCCAAGGTGCCGTTCTTCTCGATTTCCGGTTCCGACTTCGTGGAAATGTTCGTCGGCGTGGGCGCCAGCCGCGTACGCGACATGTTTGAAAACGCGAAAAAGCATTCGCCATGCATCATCTTCATCGATGAGATCGACGCTGTCGGCCGTCACCGCGGTGCCGGCATGGGCGGCGGCAATGACGAGCGCGAACAGACCTTGAACCAGTTGCTGGTCGAGATGGACGGTTTTGAAGCGAACTCCGGCGTGATCGTCGTGGCCGCCACCAACCGCGCCGACGTACTCGACAAAGCCTTGCTGCGTCCAGGCCGTTTCGACCGCCAGGTGTCCGTCGGCTTGCCCGATATCCGCGGCCGCGAGCAGATCTTGAACGTGCACATGCGCAAAGTACCTATCGGTACCGACGTGAAAGCCGATATCCTGGCCCGCGGCACCCCTGGTTTCTCGGGCGCGGACCTGGCCAACCTGGTCAACGAGGCAGCCCTGTTTGCCGCGCGCCGCAGCAAGCGCCTGGTGGAAATGGCTGACTTCGAAGACGCGAAAGACAAGATCTACATGGGTCCAGAGCGTAAATCGATGATCATCCGCGAGGAAGAGCGTCGCAATACGGCTTACCATGAGTCCGGTCATGCCGTCGTTGCCAAGTTGCTGCCGAAGGCTGATCCCGTGCATAAAGTCACGATCATGCCGCGCGGCTGGGCCCTGGGCCTGACCTGGCAGCTGCCGGAACACGACAACTTGTCCGCCTACAAGGACAAGATGCTGGAAGAAATTTCCATCCTGTTCGGCGGCCGTATCGCCGAAGAGATTTTCGTGGGACAAATGTCCACCGGTGCGTCGAACGACTTCTCGCGTGCCACCAAGCTGGCCCGTTCCATGGTGACCCGCTTCGGCATGTCCGACAGCATGGGCGTGATGGTCTACGAAGACAGCGAAAACGAAGGTTTCTTCGGTGGCGCCACCAAGACGATCTCGGAAGCGACCCAGCAAAAGGTCGATGCTGAAATCCGCAACATTCTCGACAAGCAATATGCTTTGGCGCGCACCTTGCTGGAAAGCAATCGCGACAAGGTCGAAATGATGACCAAAGCCTTGCTGGAATGGGAAACCATTGATGCAGAGCAAATCAACGACATCATGGCCGGCCTGGAGCCGCGTCCACCGAAAGTCATCCCGCCACGCCGCAATGCGGGCGGTGATAGCGGCACGGGCGGCATCTCGCCAAACGTGACGGCACCAGCCTGATAACGGCCGCCCCGACCGGCGGCGCGCAATCAAAAGGGTAAGGAGCAATCCTTGCCCTTTTTCGTTGGCGCGCCAGATTTTCCTGACGACTACAAAGATTCACATGCGACACTATTTGCAATTCGGCCGTTTCGGCTTCAACCTGCAGGGCACGCAAGCGCTGGTGATGGGCATCCTGAACATCACGCCCGACTCGTTTTCCGATGCGGGCCAGTATCAACACCTGGAGTTTGCCATTTCGCGCGCCGAGCAGATGATACTCGACGGTGTCGACATCATCGACATCGGCGGCGAATCGAGCCGTCCCGGCGCGCCGCCGCTGCCGCTGCAGGATGAGTTGCAGCGCGTCATGCCGGTGCTGTACGCCTTGCGCGACTGCGGCAAGCCCCTGTCCGTCGATACGTACAAGCCGGAAGTGATGCGCGAAGCCATCCTGGCGGGCGCCGACATGATCAACGACATCAACGGTTTCCGCGCGACCGGCGCCATCGACGCCGTGCGGGACAGCGATTGCGCGCTGTGCATCATGCACATGCAAAGCGTGCCGCAAACCATGCAGGACCAGCCTCAATACGAAGACGTGGTGCGCGAAGTCATCGACTTCCTGCGCGAACGCATCGACACGATGACGGCGGCCGGCATCGACCGCGAACGCCTGTGCGTCGATCCCGGCTTTGGCTTCGGCAAGACGGTGGAACAGAACTATGCCTTGCTGCGCGCCACGCGCCAGCTGCGCAGCGAACTGGACCTGCCTGTGCTGGCCGGCCTGTCGCGCAAGTCGATGATCGGCGCCGTCACGGGACGCCCCGTCGAGCAGCGTCTGGCCGGCAGTGTTGCCGGTGCGCTTGCTGCGGTAGCACAAGGTGCGGAAATTATCCGTGTGCATGATGTAGCTGAAACCGTCGATGCACTGAAGGTCTGGCGCATGGCGCACTGAGCCTGTAAGATTCATTATAAACAACAAAAAGAGAAATACTATGACGCGTAAATATTTTGGTACTGATGGCATTCGTGGCCTGGTGGGCACGGCGCCGATTACCCCCGATTTCGTCATGCGCCTCGGCTATGCTGCCGGCAAGGTGCTGGCCAAGTCGCAAGGCGGCAAGACCCGTCCGACGGTGCTGATCGGCAAGGACACGCGCATTTCCGGCTACATGCTGGAAGCGGCGCTGGAGGCGGGCCTGTCGGCCGCAGGCGTGGATGTGATGCTGGCCGGCCCCATGCCGACGCCGGCAATCGCCTATTTGACGCGGGCCCTGCGCCTGTCGGCCGGTGTCGTCATTTCCGCTTCGCACAATCCGTATCATGACAATGGCATCAAGTTCTTTTCCGGCCAGGGCACCAAGCTGCCCGACAGCGTAGAACTGGAAATCGAAGCGGCGCTCGACGAACCCATGGCTTGCGTGCCGTCGGACAAGCTGGGCCGCGCCAAGCGCCTCGATGATGCCCAGGGCCGCTACATCGAATTTTGCAAGGGCACCTTCCCGAACGAGCTGGACTTGCGCGGTCTGAAGATCGTCGTCGATTGCGCGCACGGCGCCGCCTACCATATCGCGCCGCACGTCTTCCATGAACTGGGCGCGGAAGTCATCGCCATCGGCAACAAGCCCGACGGCTTCAACATCAATGCGGGCTTCGGCGCCACGGCAACCAAGGCCATGGCCGAAGCCGTCGTCGAGCATGGCGCGGACCTCGGTATCGCCCTTGACGGCGACGCCGACCGCCTGATCATGTGCGACGCCACCGGGCGTCTGTATAACGGCGATGAGTTGTTGTACGTCATGGTCAAGGACCGCCTGGCGACAGGCGCCGTGGCCGGTGCCGTCGGCACCTTGATGACGAATATGGCGCTGGAAGTGCTGTTCAAGCAGCAGGGCATCGGCTTTGCGCGCGCCAAGGTGGGCGACCGCTACGTGCTGGAAGTCATGAAGGAAAAAGGCTGGATCCTGGGCGGCGAAGGTTCCGGCCATTTGCTGTGCCTGGACAAGCACACGACGGGCGACGGCATCGTCTCCGCGCTGCAAGTATTGTCCGCGCTCAAGCGCAGCGGCCAAAGCCTGCAGCAATGCCTCGCCGAGCTGGTGCTGTTCCCGCAAACCCTGATCAACCTGCGCGTGGCGCCCGGTTTCGACTGGCAGAAAAATGCCGCCATGGTGGCCGAGAAGGAACTGGTCGAGGCCGAGCTGGGCGACACGGGCCGCGTGCTGATCCGCGCTTCGGGCACGGAACCGCTGATCCGCGTAATGGTGGAAGCGAAAGACAAGGAGAAGGCCGAGTCGATGGCGCGCCGCATCGCCGATAAAGTGACCGCGTGACAGGCAGGAACCGATAGTTATTTCCATCTAATTCGTCTATGGCAATTGACGAAATTGGGTGGGGGCGTTATTATCTTGTCTTCGGAGTGTGGCGCAGCCCGGTAGCGCACCTGGTTTGGGACCAGGGGGTCCAAGGTTCGAATCCTTGTACTCCGACCAAAGTCATAAGCGGGCTGTCAGAAATGACAGCCCGTTTTCTATTCCGCGCTGGCATTTCATTGCTGGCGCGCATGGATTAAAATACTGCACCTCTCCGCCCATCGTTCAACGGATAGGACAACGGTCTTCTAAACCGTGAATGGGGGTTCGATTCCCTCTGGGCGGACCAGTTTCATACTGGCCACGATCATGCGGCGGCAAGCTGCCGCAACGCAGCTCCTCTTTCCCTCCATTCGGTTTTCGCGCAGCTGCTCACGGCTGCGCAAACAGTACCACGCTCAGCAAATACAGCAGTGGCGCCGCGCACAGCAGCGCCGAGCATGCCGAAATGATTTTTCTGTTGGCCAGTCGGGCCAGGCGCAGTCGTTCCCGCACGGGCAGGTGCTGGCGGAGCACCTTGCGTGCGCGTGGCTGAAACGGTTGTTCATGCATGAGGACTTCCTCGTCGGTCGGCAGTGGATGCCGCCAAGCATAGCGAGGGGAGTCTAAAAATAGTGTAAACAGTGGGCGTGGCGCCGCAAGTGCGGCGTAAACAGGCCGCGCGTGTGGAGGGCGGCAGCAGGCGCTGGTGCGCCGCTGCCGTTCATGCTGTTTACTTTCCTTGGCGGCGGCGTGCCAGGAAGCCCAGCAGGCCCAGGCCGGCGAGCAGCATGGCATAGGTTTCAGGTTCCGGCACGGCGGAAATGAAGGCCCTGTAATTGCTCAGATCCTTGGGCAGGCCCGCCACCGTGAAGGTAGTGCCGGCAGCCACGGGAGCGGCCCAGTGGAACACCAGTTCGCCTTTGCCGAAGTGGATGGCCAGGTAGTCATAGGCGGCCGCGCTCGTATAGGAATTGACACCGCCACTCAAGCCTGCCGTGGTGCCGGCAGTGCAGCCCGAAGTGGCGTTGTCGCAATACGAGACGGCGGCGCCCAGGCTGGTGCCGAACACGCCATTGATATAACCCTGGATGTCCGAGGGACTCTGTGGTACCAGGTTATCGTCATAATATTTCACCTGCAGTGCCGGCGATGGTGAATAGGTGACGGTGCTGCCGGCGATGACGAAACCGCTGGCCGGACCCACATCCACCCAGGTGGCCGCTTGCGCCGCACTTGCCAGTACAGTCATTGCGGCCAGCATGGATGCCTTGATGGCAATGCTCTTTATGCTTTTCATGAAAATCCCCTTGTGCTTGAGACAGTCGCTTCATGGTGTCGGGACGCGTCCCTGCATGCCGGGGAAGTCATCCCATTGCCCGTTTTTAGCTGCTTTTACCTATTTCCTGCGCGTAGTGAATACGCATATGAAAGCTTACTCTTGATATAAATTAATACAATTTTAATAATTCTATTGGTTGGCTTGACAACATCGTATATGGCTATGTTTGGCTGTGCCAGCGATAGCCACCATGAGGTTGGGAAATGGCGTGACAAGGACGCCAGTTTGTGCCGGCGGCGTCTTGCCTTGGGGAAGGGAGGGGGGAGTGTCAGTCGCTGTTGTTGCTGACGCCAAATAGGCGATCCTTGGCGTTGAGCAGCTTTTGCACCTTGGCGCCCATTTTCATCAGCTGCGCCATCGATTCGGGCGACAGGCGCTGCAAGTCGTCGAACCAGGTGTTGGCCAGGTCGACCAATTCATACATTTCGCGCATGCGCTCTTGCGCATACTGGTCCACGGGTTCCGTGGCCGGCGCCAGCAGCGATTCGCGCAGCACCGTCAGGGTGGGCGCCACTTCGCGGCGGCGGCGCTCGGCGGCCACCACGCGGAAGATTTGCCACACATCGCCCAGCGAGGAAAAATACTCGCGCCGGTCGCCGGGAATGCGCGACTGGCGTATCAAGCCCCAGCCCTGCAATTCCTTGAGGCCGATGCTCACGTTCGAACGTGAAAAACTCAGGTGTTCCGCGATTTCATCCGCGTGTAAAGGATGCTCCGCGACAAACAACAAGGCGTACACTTGCCCCACCGTACGGTTAAAGCCCCAGCGGCTGCCCATCTCGCCAAAATGGCTGACGAAGGTCAGGATCAGCGGCGTCATTTGGATATGTTGAGTTTTCATAATTATCTGAATTTTTTCACGCCACACCCGCAGGGTCAATTGATATATGTCATGTTTCGCAGTATTATACAAAATATCGAATTTACAGAAAATTCTGAAAACTCAAGAAGTATAGAAGATGCCGACCACGCCCTTGTCCTTGCCCCGCTTTATTCTTCCCCGTATCGCCAGCCTGGCGCAGGGCGGTGCCGCCTTGCTGTGGCTGCCACAAGCGGCCTTGCTGGCCTGGGCCGTGCAAGCCATGCAGGGCGGTGCGCCCTGGCGCGCGGCCCTGCTGCCGGCCGCTGGCGTGCTGCTGCTGGGTGTGCTGCGCGCCGGCTGCGAAGCGTGGGGCGCGCGGCGCATGTATGCGGCGGCGCGCGAGCACCTGTCGACCTTGCGCGCGCAAGTGGCGCAAGCGCTGGCGCAGCGTTCGCCGCTGGACCGCCAGCGCGCCCAGTCGGGCCAGGCGGCCAGCATCATCGCCGAACAGGCCGAAGCCATCGTGCCGTATCTGGTGCGCTACAAGCCGGCACGCTGGAAAGTCATGCTCGTGCCGCTCGTGATCCTCGCCGTGGTGACGCCGCTGTCGTGGATCGCCGCCTTGATCCTGCTCATCGCTGCGCCCCTGATCCCCGTCTTCATGGCCCTTGTCGGCATGGGCGCGCAAGCTGCCAGCCGCGCACAGATGGTGGAAATGGGCAGCATGAACGCATTTCTGCTGGACCGCCTGCGCGGCCTGGCCACCTTGCGCGCGCTCGACGCCGTCGACGCCACGGCTGAACGGCTGGACGCCTCGTCGCAATCCGTGCGCCGGCGCACGATGGTGGTGCTGCGCATCGCCTTTTTGTCGTCCGCCGTGCTGGAACTGTTTTCCGCGCTGGGAGTGGCCATGGTGGCGGCGTTTATCGGTTTCTCCTTATTGGGCAGCATCAATTTCGGCACCTGGGGCCGGGAACTGAACCTGGGGCAGGGCTTGTTCATCCTGCTGCTGGCGCCGGCGTTTTTCGAGCCCTTGCGCGAACTGGCCGCCGTCTGGCATGACAAGGCAGCCGGCGAAGCGGGCCTGGCCGGCTTGCATGACCTGGCGGGCGAGGGCGTGCCCCTGCCTGGCGCGCAGGTACTGCCTGCCGCCGTCTCCGCCGCCGCCATGGCGGTGGCGGCACCGCCCGCCGTGGAGCTCCGGCAATTGCGCTTTGCCCATCCCGGCGAGGCCCCCGTGTTCGACGGTTTCGACTTGAAGGTGCTTGCCGGCGAGCACGTGGCCCTGCTGGGCGCCAGCGGCGCCGGCAAGACCACCTTGCTATCCTTGCTGGCCGGCTTGCTGCCCGCCAGCGGCGGCGAGATCCGCATCGGCGGCGTGCGCCTGACCGACAGCACGGTCAATACCTTGCGCCAGCGCATGGCCTGGATGGGGCAGCGCCCGCACGTGTTTGCCGCGTCCGTCAGCCAGAATGTGACCCTGGGCCGCGTTGGCGCGAATGCCGCGCAAGTGACGCAGGCCCTGCACCTGGCCGACCTGGCTGCCGTGGCGCAGGCGCAGCCGGCCGTCATGCTCAGCGATGGCGGCCAGGGCTTGTCCGGCGGCGAAGCCGTGCGCCTGGCCCTGGCCCGCGTGGCCCTGCATCCGCATGCCGACCTGCTGCTGGTCGATGAACCGACGGCGCACCTGGACAGCGAAACGGCGGCGCGCGTGACGGATGCCTTGCTGGCACTGGCGAAAGGCAAGACGATGATCGTCGCCACACACGACCCCGTACTGGCTGGCCGCCTGCAGCGCACGGTGCAGGTCGATGCCCGAGTCCTGGTACAGGAGCAGCAGGCATGAAAAATTCACTGATACGCAACCCCGTCCTGCGCCAGTTGCTGCTGGCCCAGCCCGGCAAGCTGATCGGCGGCGCCTTGCTGGCGGCCCTGACGGCGGTGTCCGGTATGGCCTTATTGGGCTTGTCCGGCTGGTTCATCACGGCCACCTCGATCGCCGGCCTGCATGCTTGCACCGCGATCCTGTTCGACGTGTTCGGACCGTCGGCCGGCATCCGCCTGCTGGCCATTGGCCGCACGGGCTCGCGCTATGCGGAGCGCCTCGTTACGCACGACGCCACGTTCGCCGCGCTGGCCAGCATCCGCGTGCGGCTGTTCCGCGGCTGGTCGCGCCCGGAAGCGGCCAGCCGCCTGTTGCGCCAGCCCGCCAAGCTGCTGTTCCGCCTGACGGCCGATATCGATGCGCTCGAATCGCTGTACTTGCGCCTGCTGGTGCCCGCCTTCACGGCCTTGTGCGCGGCCTTGCTGGCCGGCGTGGCGCTGGGCGTGATGCAGTGGCAGCTGGGCCTGGGCCTGGCCGCATGGCTGCTGGCCGCCGGCGGGGGCATCAGCTGGATCGTCGCGCAGCGCGCCCGCCGTCCCGCCATCGTGCGTTCGCGCGCCATTGAAAAATTGCGTTCGGGCACCATCGACCTGGTGGCGGGCCAGACGGATCTGGTGATGGCGGGCCGCATCGACGCCCAATGCGCGGCGTTGGCGCAGATCGACCGCTCGCTGGCGCAAGCCGATTTTGCCCTGCTGCGCCTGGAGACGGCTGCCGGCGCCGCGTATGGCGTGGCGGGCAGTGCGACCCTGGCTGGCGTGCTGCTGGCCGTGGCCGCGCTGCTGGAGCAGCAGGCGCTGAACGTGCCGCTGGCGGCCCTGGCCCTGCTGATCGCCCTGACGGCCGTGGAACCGTTTGCGGGACTGCGCCGCGGCGCGCTGGAAGCGGGCCGCATGCTGCTGGCCATGCGCCGTCTGGCGCCGCGCCTGGCTGGACGGGACGTAGCGGTGCCGCCCGTGGATGCCGCGCCGGGCTTGCGCCTGGAACGCGTGAGCGCCGCGCATGCGGGCAGCCATGTGGCCATCTTGCATGACGTATCGCTGCACATCGCGGACGGCGAGCGCGTGGCCTTGATCGGCCCCAGCGGTGCGGGCAAGTCGACCTTGCTGGCCATCGCCGCGCGCGAGCTGGCACCGCTGTCGGGCACGGTAGCCGCGCCGCGCGCCTGCCTGTTTACGCAGAAGACGGAATTGTTCCAGGACAGCTTGCGCGACAACCTGCGTCTGGCGGATCCGTCCGCCAGCGATGAACGCCTGTGGGAAGCGCTACAGGCGGCCGGCCTGGACGACGAAGTGCGGGCCTTCGCGGACGGCTTGGGCACCATGCTGGGCGAGGGCGGCCTGGGCTTGTCGGGCGGCCAGGCGCGGCGTTTGGCGCTGGCGCGGCTGTTCCTGCACGAGTCGACCTTGTGGCTGCTCGACGAAGCGACGGAAGCGCTGAATGCGGGGACGGCAAGCGACGTCTTGCAGCGCCTGCGGATGCGCAGCGAAGGGCGCAGCTTGCTGATCGCAACCCACTTGCGGCGCGAAGCGGCGCTGGCGGACCGGCTGCTGCGCATCCGCGACGGCCGCATCGTCGAAGAGCTGCGGCGCGGCACGGATGGCTTCGAAGCGGCCCTGGCGGGCTTGCGGGGGGATTAACAAGAACGGAGACAGGCGGTACCGCAGGCCAGCCTGAAGGCAGCGGAACCAATCGAATCGCATCAGATAGATACCAAGTTTACAATTACAGTAGGGAAACACCAAGGAAATCATATGGACTTCGATATTGTCGCTTTATCCAGACTGCAGTTCGCGCTGACAGCTCTGTACCACTTTATATTTGTTCCGCTGACGATCGGCCTGTCAGTGATCCTCGCCATCATGGAGACGGTTTACGTGATGACGAACCGCCCCATCTGGCGCGACATGACCAAGTTCTGGGGTGTCTTGTTCGGCATCAACTTCGCCATGGGCGTGGCGACGGGCATCGTCATGGAATTCCAGTTCGGCATGAACTGGAGCTATTACAGCCATTATGTGGGCGACATTTTCGGCGCGCCGCTGGCCATCGAGGGCTTGATGGCCTTCTTCCTGGAAGCGACCTTCGTCGGCCTGTTCTTCTTCGGCTGGGACAAGCTGTCGAAGCGGGGCCACCTGGTCACGACCTGGCTGGTGGCCATCGGCTCGAACTTCTCGGCCCTGTGGATCCTGATCGCCAACGGCTGGATGCAAAATCCCGTCGGCGCGGCCTTCAATCCGCAAACCATGCGCATGGAAGTGACGGATTTCGGCGCCGTGCTGACGAATCCCGTGGCACAGGCGAAATTCGTGCACACGGTGTCTGCCGGCTATACGGCCGCGGCCGTGTTCGTGCTGGGTATTTCTGCCTGGTATCTGCTGAAGGGCCGCCACGTGCAGCTGGCCAAGCGCTCGATGACGGTGGCCGCCTCGTTCGGCCTGGCCGCCTCGCTGTCGGTGGTGGTGCTCGGTGATGAAAGCGGCTACCTGTCGTCCGAACATCAAAAGATGAAGCTGGCCGCGATTGAAGCCATGTGGACCACGGAGCCAGCCCCGGCCGCATTCACGGCCATCGGCTTCCCTGACGCGAAAGCGCGCGAAACGCATTACGCCGTGCATATCCCGATGGTGATGGGCTTGATCGGCACGCGTTCGCTGACGACGGAAATCCCTGGCATCGAGCAACTGGTCGACCGCGGCGAGCTGCTGATCAAGGATGGCATCAAGGCGTATGACGCGCTGCAGACCATCCGCGGCGTGGCGCCAGGCAGCCCCGTGCCGCAAGAGGCGAAGGACATGTTCGAGTCGAAAGGCCAGTCCATGGGCTATGCCTTGCTGCTGAAACGCTACGTGGATGACCCGCGCCAGGCCACGCCCGAGCAGATCCGCAAGGCCGCGCTCGATACCGTGCCGCCCGTGGCGCCCCTGTTCTGGTCCTTCCGCGTGATGGTGGGCCTGGGCATGTTCTTTATCTTGTTGACTGGTACGTTCTTCATCCTGTCGACGCGCCGCACCCTGGACAAGCACCGCTGGCTGCTGAAACTGGCCGTGTTCGCCATCCCGCTGCCGTGGGTGGCCATTGAGGCGGGCTGGATCGTGGCCGAAGTGGGCCGCCAGCCGTGGGTGATCGAAGGCGTGCTGCCAACGGCCGTGGCCGTATCGAACCTCGGTGCCTCGACCTTGCTGATCACGATTGCCGGCTTTGCCGCCATCTACACGGTGCTGTTGATTATCGAAATGAAGCTCATGCTCAAGGCCATCCGCAAGGGGCCGGAAGAGAAGGCGCCGGCCCCCGTGCCAGCCCCCGCTGCCATTCAGACTCAACGCGCCTAAGGAGGGCCAGACCATGATTTTGCATGAAATGATTTCTTACGAAACACTGCGCCTGATCTGGTGGCTGCTGATCGGCATCTTGCTGGTGGGCTTTGCCATCACGGACGGCTTCGACCTGGGCACGGGCATCCTGCTGCCCTTCGTCGGCAAGACGGACCTGGAACGCAGGGTCGTCATCAACAGTATCGGTCCCGTGTGGGAGGGCAACCAGGTGTGGCTGATCCTCGGCGGCGGCGCCATCTTTGCCGCCTGGCCGCAACTGTACGCCGTCTCGTTCTCGGGCTTTTATCTGGCCATGTTCGTCATCCTCGTGGCGCTGATCGTGCGTCCCGTGGCCTTCAAATTCCGCAGCAAGCGCGAAGATCCGCGCTGGCGCGCCCGTTGGGATGCGGCCCTGTTCGTGGGCGGTTTCGTGCCGGCCCTGATCTGCGGCGTGGCCATCGGCAATGTGCTGCAAGGCGTGCCGTTCCGTTTCTCGCCAGACATGCACATCTTCTATGACGGCAGCTTCTTTGCGCTGCTCAACCCGTTCGCCCTGCTGTGCGGCCTCGTTTCGGTCGCCATGCTGGTGATGCACGGCGCCACCTGGCTGCAGCTGAAAACGGATGGCGCCGTGGCCGAACGGGCGCGCCGCTACGGCAGCGTGGCGGCGATAGCGACAGTGGTGCTGTATGCGCTGGCCGGCGTGGCCCTGTGGCTGTGGGTCGATGGCTACCGCATCAGCAGCACGGTGGTGGTCGACGGTCCGTCGAATCCGATGCTGAAAACGGCGGAAGTCCACGTGGGTGCCTGGTTCCTCAATTTTGCCGCCCATCCGTGGACCTGGATCGCTCCAGCGCTGGGCCTGCTTTGCCCGCTGCTGGCGTTCGCCTTCCAGCGTGCGCGCCGCGAAGTGCCGGCCTTGCTGGCCAGCGCGGCCGGCGTCGCCGGCATCATCCTTGGCGTGGGCGCGGCCATGTTCCCGTTCATCCTGCCATCGTCGATCGACCCGCGCGCCAGCCTGACGGTGTGGGATTCCTCGTCCAGCCACATGACCCTGTTCATCATGCTGGTCGTCACGGCCGTCTTCATTCCCCTCATCGTGGCGTACACGACGTGGGTATATAAAGTGCTGTGGGGTAAGGTTGATGGAAAAGCAATTGAAGACGAGAGCGGTCACGCCTACTAAGAATTAACGAAAGGATATAACTATGTGGTATTTCGCCTGGATACTGGGACTTCCGCTGGCGGCGACTTTCGCCGTGCTCAACGCGATGTGGTATGAAATCGCCGATGGCGACACGACGCCCGAGCAGTACCGCGACACGCCGAAATAGGAAGGTGTCGGCTAGACTGGCCCCGCCCCGTGCGCATGCATCGGGCGGGGCTTTTACTTTTATCACAGCAAAATGAATTCGCCGCGGATGCGCAGCTTCATGCCGCGCGGCGCATCGGCGCCCGCCGCCACGGCCCAGGCCGTGATCCATTGCGCGCAGCGTTCCCGTTCTGCCGCATCGTGCAAGCGTTGCAGGCGTGCACCGGCCCGGTCGATGCGCTGGGCCAGATACAGGCGCTGATCCATGGGATCCGTCTTTTTGCTGTAATGCTGCATGGCTTTTCCTTCCCGCGTGGCAACTTCATTCGTCATGGCATAGCCATGTACGCGCGGGCGGGGCGGCCGGATTCAGTTTCGGCAAAAAAAAGCCACCGCAAGGGTGGCTGATGGGGGAGATGCCTTCAGGAGGGCGTCTTGCCGGCCGGTTTTGGGGTGGCAATGGCGATCGGGTCGCTGGCCGGAAAGCTTTCCTTCAGTGCTTCATCGAGCGCTTCCTCCGCATGGCTTTCATTGGCCGGCGTGGGCGAATCGCGCTCCGGTGGCGGGGCGGGTGCGGTGGCGGCGTTGGTGCTCGAATGCATGATGATCCCCTTGCGGTGGTGCGCCAGGCGGCCGGAATGGCCGTGGCGCGTGCTGATGCTTCCAGCCTAGCACATCGCGCAAAAAAGGCGCGCCCGCTGCGCCTGCCGACGGGGATGATGGCGGCGTCTGCTACACTGCGCTCCACTTTTATCGACGGAACCGCCATGACCTCCCTTTCCTTGCCGTACCGCGCCACCGCCATTGACGCCTGTGCCTGGCTGGCTGAACAGACGGGCACGCCTTGGACCCTGGCACGTTTGCTGGAGCAGGGCGGCTTGCCCTACGTCTGGCTCGATTACAGCGAAGAATGGGCCGAGCTGTTCCATGACGGCGTGACGCGCTATGCGGCACCCGTCGTGTTCATCGGCGACAAGGAGCACCTGGCCTCGGGCGCCGATGACGTGTGGCTGCGCTTTACGCGCGACTCGGGCAACATCGCCATTGAGCTGAAGGCGCCGGGACTGCGCGTGCCGGTCGATGGCTTGCACTTCCAGGAGCGCGATCTGTTGCGTTTGCTCAAGGAACTGCAGCATCCACAGCCGGACCCGGCCGAAGCTGAAAAAGCGGCGCCGGTGGTCTTGCCCAGCGCCTTGAAGGGCCTGGGACGCGAGCAGATTTTGATTGCCTTTGCCGGCGTGGGCAAGATCGACCTGGACAAGGGGTTGGCCAGCGGCGTGGGCATCTTTGGCGACGATGGCGCACGCGTGCGCAAGAATTCGCGCGGCGGCAAGAACAGCCACCTGTGGCATCCGGTGACGTTGGCGTTCGGCTTGCACGATGTGCACCGCGTGCCGATGGCGCACCTGAAGAAGGCCTTCGCCACGCAACCATTGCTGCGCGAATGGAAGGCGGACTGGCTGGAATCGCTGCGCTTGCTGGGCGAGTAATAATATGGCTATGTCACCGTCAGATGTGGGAATGCTCCCAGCGTTGCTTTCAATAACGTTTCTGGCGAACGGATGCGCCTGGCGTCGAGTATCCAGCGCCATCCCAGGTAGTTCGGCAGGTAGCGCGTCGCCACGCCGTGAAAGGGACGTAGCCATTGCCGCAAGCGGCTGTGATACGCATTGACGTTCTGCACGTGGGCGGCACCCTGCACACGGATGCCGGCGCGCAAGTTGACGGCCTGGTGGCTGATGCCCGCTTCCCTGGCAAATGCCCGGTAGGCGGCATTGCCATCCGTTACCAGCAGAACATCCTTGTCGATGACGGGCAATAAACAACGGTGCAGCTGCGCCTTCGTCAGCGCCCCTTTGCCCGTGACGAAATCGAGGGTCTGGCCTGTGCGGTCGCGCGCCACCAGGATGCAGACCTGTTCATTGGAAATGCCGCGTTGGCGGGCATGGCCGCCCCGGCGGCGGGCCGGACGCGTCATCTGTCTGGATCCCTTTTCCGATTCCAGTACATACAGCTCATCGGCCTCGGCAATGCCATGCAAACCGTGCGGCCGGTCCGTCCTGGCTACGCTGAGAAAGCGGTGGCGCCAGCGAAAAGTGGTGTTGCGGTGCAACCCCAGCTGCTGCGCGGCCTGGCGCACCGACCTCGAGCCCAGCAGGCAATCGGCATACTCGAGCCACAGCGCCTTGTGGCGCAAGCGGGCTAGCGGCGTGCCCGTTAAGGCATTGAAGGTGCGCCCGCAAGGCACGCAGCGGTAGCGCTGCAGGCCGTGCGCATGGCCATGCCGGTGCAGGTGAGGCGAGTGGCAGGCGGGACAGGCAAAGCGCGGCTGCGCCACACTTTCCAGCAGCGCGATAGTCGTGTCGTCTGGTGCGTTGCCAAGCAGCAGGAGCATTCCTGCCTGCCGCTGGCGTCGGTTCAATTGCGCAAACTGCGCGATAAAGCTGATCCATTCGGCTGGCTGCATGATCTGCTCCCTGCATGGTGGCTATGCAGAGTCAGACAGCACTGCCAAGGGAAGATTCCGGCAGTTCCCCTATTTACCGATGACAGAGCCAATAATATTGAATCAAACCCGCCATGCCTCGTGATGCGCGGTAGCCACAGCGGCGTCTCGTGTGGCGGCATCAGCCTTTCGATACTTTATTCACTCTCCTCGATTCTGCCACCGCATTGCGTATAGCACGCTCTGTAATCTGCCTCGCATTGCCACGTTCCAGCTGTGTTGGCGGAACAATATTGCCGTTTCTTCGAGCACAGTTCCCGGTCAGCATCTGTTTTCGCAACTGCCAGGCAAATGGAGACGGTACTGACGTTCCTCATCTCACAAGCCTGTACCTGGGCCGCTGCAACTTGCTCTTTGCCTGCGATGCATATTTGTTGATTGGTCCCGCAGCTCGTCACGCATTGACGGCCCGCGTCGGAGTCCGGGGGGATAAAGCGATAGCTGGTGCAGCCGGCCAGACTGATGGCGAAACAAATCGCCACAACAAGGCGTGACAAGAAGGAATTGTGGAATTGCAAGGTACGCATGCTTGAAAAGGGCTTTCCCGTGTCGATGAATGGGGTTGAATATCGTATATATTGATATTCTGACAGGCGATCTTTTCACGAACAATGCACTGCAATAACTGTTACATCTTAGCGGGTGGAACTGCTTCTGGACAACGGTGTTCTACGAGCGAGAAGCCGGGCAGTTTTACAGTTCGATCGGCGCCACCTCGGTGCCGATATCGGGCGCCGCGTAATGCATGCTGAAATACACGAAAGCGCCGATGTTGATGGCGACCGTGATCCAGAACGCGATGCGGAATGAACGCTTGCTGGACTTGTGGCGCAGCCATTGCTGCGCCAGTACGGCGCCCGGCCAGCCGCAAAACAGTCCCAGCAGCAACAGGGTGCGTTCCGGCGTGCGCCAGCGTCCCTGTTTTGCGGCGGACTTGTCGATCGCATAGGCGACGAAACAGCTCAGGCTCAGCACGCCATACACGAGGGCGACCAGGGCGGGAATGTGGAAAAAGAAAGTGGCCAGTAAATACAGAACAACAAAGAACAGGATGACAAGGTAGGGCATATGATGTGTTTGCTTGAGCGGGGGGCGTGAGTATCCCACAAGGGGAGCGATGCTGCAGCTTAAAACAAACAGCCTTGCGCCGTATCGATGTGCACGGCGCGGCGGCGGGCGTGGCCCGTTTTCAGCGCTTCGCGGTCGCTGGACAGGGCGATGCCTTCCAGGGCCAGCAAGGTTTCCTTGGCATGCAGGCCGCCCGCAAAGCCCGTCAACTCGCCCGTGGCGCCGATGACGCGGTGGCAGGGGGCAATGATGGAAATGGGATTCTTGCCGTTGGCGGCGCCCACGGCGCGCACGGCGGCGGGACGGCCGATCTGGCGCGCGATCTCGCCATAGCTGCGCGTCTGGCCGTACGGTATCGTCAGCAGCGCACGCCACACTTCCTGCTGGAAAGGCGTGCCGGCAAAATCGAGCGGCACGTCGAATTGCTGGCGCGTGCCGGCGAAATATTCCGCCAGCTGGCGCGCCGTTTCCTGCAGCACGGGGCAACTGTCATCGACGCGCATCGCGCCCAGACGCACGCGGTTGGGCTTGTCGTTTTCCCACAGGATGGCGGTCAGGGCCGCGCCGCGCGCCACCAGGGTCAGCTCGCCCACGGGCGAGGGCACCACGATGCAGTCGTATTCCATGTTTGTTCCTTGATCAGATGGCGCCAGTTTAGCAGGATGGCGGCAGCGTGCATGTCGTCTGCACGATCGCGTGTAGGATAACCTTTTTCGGCCCGGAGAATGTGCTTTGACGACGATCCCTACCTATGACGATATCCGCGCGATTGCCGCGCGGCTGGTGCGACAGCAATATCCCACGGCCGTGGCGGCCATCATCGGCGGCTCGTTCGCCACGGGCCGGCAGACGCCCAGTTCCGATATCGACTTGCTGCTGCTGTTCGACCACGTCGACTGCGCCTGGCGCTCGACCATCGTGGCCGAAGGGCGCACGGTGGAACTGTTCGCGCATGACGTGGCCACGTTCACGTATTTTTGCAAGGAAATCGATGCACCTGGCGGCACGGTGCCGCTGGCGAGGATGGTGCTGGAAGGCGAGAACATCGCCGCGCCCGGGCCGCAGCACGCGCAGCTGCTGGCGCTGGCGCAAGCCATCGCCGCCGCCGGGCCGCCCGTGCTCGATGCGGACAATTTGCAGCGGCGCCGCTACGCCATCACCACCTCGCTGGAAGACCTGGTCGACAGCCGTCACCCGGGCGAGGCGCTGACCGTTGCCTGCCAGTTGTATCCGGCGCTGGCCGACCTGCACTTGCGCGCGGCGGGCCAGTGGAGCGGCGAGGGCAAGCACCTGTTTCGCCGCCTGCTGGCGTTCGACGCCTATATCGCCGGGCAACTCGATGGCGCTCTGCGCCTGGTGGCGGCCGACTTGCCGGCCGGCCAGCATGCGTTCGGGCAGGTTGCCGCCGCCGTGCTGGCGCCGGTCGGCGGCCCCTTGCTCGATGGCTTTATCTTGCTGGCGCCCGCGCACTGGCGCAGCGCGCCGGCAGGTTGACGCACTGCAGCCCGCTTAAAACGCCGTGCGCACGGCCAGGCTGATGTTGCGCGGTTCGCCCCAGAACACGCCGTCGAAGAAGCCCACGTTGCGGTAGTACTTTTTATCGAGCAAGTTATTCACGTTCAACTGCACGCTGGCATGCTTGCTGAGCGCATAGCTGGCCATGGCGTTGACCAGTGCATAGCCGGCCTGCGGGATATCCGTGATCGTGCCCGATGGCGGGCGGCCGTACCACGATTCACTGTAGGTGGCGCTTTGCGCCGTCATGCTGGCGCCCGCTTTCAGGCCAGCCAGGCTGCCGTCGAAGCGGTAGCTGGTGGCCAGGCGCAGCAAATGGCGCGGTTGCGTGGTGGCGGCGCGGCGGCCATCGGCCTCGGCCGCGTGCAGGTAGGTATAGCCGCCGCTCGCTTCCCAGGCGGGCGTGATCTGGCCGGAGACGTCGAATTCCACGCCCTTGGCCGTCACGCCGGCGCCATTGGCCACCATGGCCTGGCCGCCGTCGGGCAGCAAAAAGCCGGGCGGCACCGTGCGGTCGAGTTCCGCCAGGTTCTTTTTCTTCGTGTGGAACAGGGCGGCCGATGCATTCAGCTTGCCTTCATAGAATTCGCCCTTGATGCCCAGTTCCGCATTGTCGCCCGTTTCCGGCGCCAGGAACTGGTTGTTGCGGTCCTTGCTCGATTGCGGGTTGAACAGCTGCGTGAAGCTGGCGTAGGCCGAAAATTGCTTGTTGATATCGAACACGGCACCCACATACGGCGTGACTTCATTGCGCGTTTCCACGAAGTCGCTATTGTCCGTGTGCACGCCTCGCGTATCGTAGTTGCGCGTATCCGTGCGGTACGTGCTGCTGCGCGCGCCGATGATCAGGTGCAGCGGGTCGGCCAGGCTCAAGCGCGTGGCCACATAGCCGCCCGCCAGGCGCGTCACGGTTTCCGTGTGCGAGCCGTCAGGGTGGAACACGGGGCGGGGGATGTTGCCCGTCCAGCTGCGGTAATCGGGGATGAAGTCCGGGTAATTGATTTCCGCTTCGCCGCCCAGCGAGCGCGAGCGCTGGTTGCCGCCGTTCCAGCCGACGATGGCCGTGTGCTTGCGTCCCAGCAAGGTGAAGGGACCGCTGGCGTACACGTCGAAATTGTCGCTGTTCTTCTTGCCTGCGCCCCAGGCGCCCGTCCACAGGCGCATGCCTTCACCGGTAGCCGGGTCGGGATGGCCCGCGCCCGCATAGGCGACGGTGGTGCGGTTCGTGCTTTCCGTGCGCGCATAGCCCAGGTGCATATTCCAGTTACCGGGTAGGCGCTGGTCCAGCGATGTGAACAGCGTGTGCTGCTTGTTGGCCCAGGTGCTCCATGGCGTCGTGAAACTGGTGTTGCGCGGCAAATTGGCCAGGCTGCCATCTGCGTTCCAGTACGGCACGGCGCCCCAGGTGGCGCCCGTGGGCTTGTTGTCCTGGAAATCGACGCCGGCCGTCACCAGGGTGCCGGGGCGCACGTCCGCCTCGACGATGACCATGCCCACCGTCTTGCGTTCGTGATACATGTCCAGGTAGGAATCGCGTTTTTGCCAGGCCAGGGCTGTGCGCGCGCGCACGCTGCCCTCCGCGTTGAGCGGCGTGGAGAGGTCGGCCTCGACGCGCTGATCATCCCAGCGGCCCATGATCAGGCCGGCGCTGGCCTGGAATTCCTTCGTCGGCCGCTTGCGCATCATGTTGATGGTGGCCGACGGGTCGCCCGTGCCGCCCATCAGGCCGGTGGCGCCGCGCACGACCTCGATGCGGTCGTACAGGATCGTGTCTTGCAATGGCGCATTGCCGCCGCGCGCCATGCCGTCGATCTGGATATTGTCGATGCCGAAGCCGCGCGCATAAAAGGTCGTGCGCTCCGTATCGTTCTGTCCCACCTGGATGCCCGTCGTCTGTGCCAGCGCCTGGTCCAGGCGCACGGCGCCCAGGTCGTCGAGCAGCTGGCGCGTGATGACGCTGACCGATTGCGGCGTTTCGCGCAAGGACAGGTCCATGCGCGTGGCGCTGCGCGCTTCGCCCGCCGTGTATGACTGCGTGCCTTCCGTGGTAGCCGTCGACTGGCCCAGCACGGTGACGGCTGGCATGGTGACGTCGGCCGCAGCGGCGTCGGCAGCCTGTGCCGGCAGGACCACGCCGGCGGCAAGGCTCAGCAGGGCGATGTGCAGCAGGCGGGGGAGGGGGCGCAAGGCGGGCTGGTGCGAAGAAGAAAATACGGTAGTCGATTGCATCATTGTCCTGGAATATTGTAGTCGTGTGTTTTCCTATCTCGTCTGGCGAGGTGCACAGTAGCTGGGGGGATGGCGTGATGCTGGCCCGTGGTCTGGCTTGGATAGCAGTTCCACCGCAAGGCCCGGCGCGGTCGGGCAGTGGAAAAGAAGGGCGCGCGATTCCCGTCACTTTCGTGAATAAGAATCATTATCAATATAGGCGATATTTGCCAAATAATCAAGCGTGCGCACCAAAAGAGTGCAGGCAGGAGTGCAGGCAGACCCGGGGCGGCGCATCGGCGGGCCTTCTGCGATAATGCAGGCGCTGATAAAATATTTTCCTCATTGAAAGAAATGCATGCGTACATGGATCGCTTGTGCCGGATGGTTGTGTGTCGTGTCGCTGGGCCAGGCCCAGGAACACGCGCCGCCGCCGGCTGTTCCCACGCCGCTGCAGAGCGCCAGCGTGCCCGCCGCCGCCGTATCGCCACCCCTTGCGCCTGCCACGCCTGCCATACCCGCCGCGGCACCGGTATCGGCACCGGCGCCAGCGGCGAGCGCAGACGAAGCCTTGCCACCGCAAATGGTGACGATCACGGCCAGCAGCGACGCCAAGGCGCCGCGCATCCGTTTCACGGCTTACCGCGAAAGTTATCTGACGGCCAGGAAAGTGTGGCAAGTGTCGAGCGGCAGCGTGGTCATGGCCCTGCGCCTGATTCCGGCCAAGCTGAGCGCCACCATCGACGACGTGCGTGTGGCCTTGCAAGGCAATGGCGCGCCCGTGCCGATCAAGGTCTCCAGCGGCGGGGTGTTTGTCGTGCCGCTCAACGATGACATCGCCGCGCAGGACGGCACTTTCCTGGTGAACAAGGGCAGGGGGGAGCTGACGGCGAATATCGTCCTCCAGCCGTCTGTGGCGCGCGATGCCTGGAACGTCACGCGCGTGGGGCAAGTCTTGCAGGACGCCAGGCGTGCCGTGCGGGCCATCACGCCATGGTACAAGCGGCCGTTCGCCAGCGATGTGCAATCGCTGGCGTTTTGCGCGGCCGAGCGGGGCAGCGCCTTGCAGTTGATGGATGGCGAGCAACTGATCGCCACCTTGCCCATGAACGAGTCGGCCGTGAACGACATCAACCAACCCGTGTTCTGCAAGATTTTCGACGGCGAAGACAAATACCCGGGACACTACCGCGTCGTCATGCCCGAGCAAGCCACGGTGCTGCTGCTGTAGAGGTCAGTTTGGCTGGCGCTGCACCATTTCCAGCGCCGCCGCCAGGGCCAGGTCCATCGTGGCCTGGTGGAAGATCAGCCATTGCGGCAAGAGCGACAGCGCATGGCGGCCCTGTTCCAGGTCGCCTTCATCGACGGCGGCCCAGGCATGGTGCAAGCCGCTGAGCACGCGCGCATGCTGTTCGCGGTGGTTGGCCAGCGAAGGAAAGGCGATCTGCTCCATCAAATCCTCTTCCTCGCGAAAATCGCGTTCGACGGCCGCGATCAGTTCGCGAAACGCCACGCTGAAATGCTGGTCGCCCAACTGCTGCAGCCGCGCCAGCTCCTGAAACAGCGCCTCATGCGCCTCGTCGATGACGGGAACCCCCAGCGCCATCTCATCCTTCCAATGCGATTTACCCATGCCGATGCTCCAGGTTAAGTCCGTCACGGTGCGAAGCGGACTGTTCCAGTTTGGGCGCAGCAAAGGTGGAAATCCATGATCTGGATCAAAAGTGTGGTGAAGAGGGAAGGAAGGCAATACGAAAAAAGCAAAGAAGATAAGGGAACAAATCCCCACCCGCAATCAAGCGGTTTTCATCGATGCGACGTGTTACCGAGCGCCGCTGAAAAACGCCGCTGGCAAGGCGTCTTTGACGCAGACAGTACGCGAGTACGGCAAGTCAAAGCAACGCAGTCAGCGGTGTTTTCTCAGCCGCGCGTATTATTGCTTAGGCCAGTGGGCCCACATGCCTTGCGCATCGACATTCGGCACCTGCAATTGCTGCCCGGCGGACGTTTGCATCGTATCCCTCAGCACGAGGGGCACGAGCATCAAGGCCGACAGGGCAAGGCAGGCCAGCACTTTGAGTGTCAACATGGTCGTCTCCTGATGAGCCGGTGGCGGCGCGGGGTTGCGGCGCCTGCCGGTCACTTCAATCGCGTACGCATATCTTTATTCCATGCTTGCAGTTTAGCCCACCTGGTCGTAACTTCAACTTATTGCTGTGATGCACTGCACCAGTTCGCCTGCTGCCAGGGGCTATTTCGCCTTGCGCCCGCGCCGTGGCTTGCCTGCCGGGGGCAGGAAGGAATCGAACCACACTTGCGTCAATTGCCGCGTATTTTTCGCCGCTTCGCGCTTGACGGCGGCCGTGGCATGGCCGCGCGCCGTGTTGGCGATGCGGTTGGCGGCGCTCAGGTACATGCTCATCCAGGGGTTTTTCATGGCTAGCCTCGCAGACTGTGGGTGGGGCGGCGCGGATATGTCTCCATGCCGCCATGCCGCTACTGTAGTCCGATGGCAGGCGCTGACTGTGCGCCTGCCCACATAGCCGGGCGGCGCCGGGGGCGGGCTGATGTAGATCAATACACGTCGCGACGGTAGCGTCCGGCCGCCAGCAAGGCATCGAGTCCCTCCTGGCCCAGTACTTCTTGCAGTACAGCATCGATTCCTGTCGCCATGCCTTGCAGGCTGCCGCACACGTAGACGATGGCCCCTTGCGCCAGCCAGTCGCGCAGTTCGCCGGCGCTGGCGCGCAGGCGGTCTTGCACGTATTGCTGTGTTTCACCATCGCGCGAAAAGACACGGTCCAGGCGCGCAAGGTGGCCAGCGTCCAGCCAGCCTTGCAACTCTGCGCCGCAGATACTGTCAAAAGCTTGCTGGCGCTCGCCGAACAGCAGCCAGTTGCGGGCCAGTCCCGCCCGCTGGCGCGCGCGCAAATGCGCACGCAAGCCGGCCAGGCCGGAACCGTTGCCGATGTAAATGCAGGGCACGTCGACCAGGGCGGGCGCGAAGGCGGGATTGGCTTGCAGGCGCAGGCGGATGGGGGTGTCCAGCGGGGCGAAGCGCGTGAGCCAGCCGGAACAGACGCCATAGCCCTGGTTGTCATCGCCCGCATGGCGCTCCTGACGCACGAGCAATTGCAGTTCGCCATCGGATGGCAGCGAAGCGAGCGAATAGCTGCGCGGCGCGTGATGGGCACTGCCTGCCTCGCCATCGCTGCCGTCCGCATTGCATGGGATGATTTCCGCCAGCGCGCCCGCGTCCCAGGTGGTATCGGCCGGACCCGTCAAGGTGATTTCATGCAGTTCGCCGCCCAGGCTGCCCGGGTTGAGCAGCACGCGGCGCGTCAGGCGCCACTCGGCATATGACGCTTCTTCCTGCACGCCGATGGCGTCGATGGCGCTGCCGCTGCAGCGGGCCAACGCTGTGGACCAGCTGGCCAGGGCGGCGGGGTCGTGCTTGTCCACTTCGATCAGGGGGAACAGGGGCGTGGCGCCCAGCGCCTGCAATTGTTGCGCCAGCGTACGGCCAAAGCCGCAGAAGGCGCTGTAATGGCGGTCGCCCAGGGCCAGCATACCGAATTTCAGGCCCGCCAGCGGCGTGCCGGAGGTGGCTTGCAGCAGGCGCGCGAAGCGGCGCGTGCCATCCGGCGCCTCGCCTTCGCCAAAGGTGCTGGCGACGATCAGGGCCCGTTCGTACTGGCGCAGTTGCGCGGGATCGAACTGGTCCAGCGATTGCACGTCGACGGCCACGCCCGCCTGTTGCAGGGCGCGCGCGCTTTCCAGGGCCAGGCGCTCGGCCTGGCCCGACTGGCTGGCGTAGGCTACGAGGGTGGGCAGGCCCGTGTTCGCCTGGTCCGGCGCACCGGCGCCCAGCATGGCCCGCTGCGCCTGCACGGCCCGTTTCGCCTTGCGGCGGCCCAGGTACAGCATCCAGCCCGTGATGGCGAACAGGGGCAGGCCCAGGCTGGCCAGGGTGACGATGATACGGCCCGGCAAGCCAAAATACGTGCCCATGTGCAGCGGATAAATGATGTTGACGAGGCGCGAACCCAGCGCCTGCTGGCTGTACGGTTCGTTTTCCGTCACCGTGCCGTCGGCCGGCAGGATGTTCATGCGGCTGCGCGCCCGCTCATGCGGCGCATCGCTGGCCAGCCACGTGAATTGCACGGCTTCGCTGGCGCGTGTCGGCAGGCGCACGCTGGCCAGGGTCCAGCCGGGGGCATGCTGCTGGAAGCTGCTCCAGGCCGGGCCGATGTCGACGGCCGGTATTTCCTTCTTCTCCTTGGACTGGCCTTTCTTGCCGGGCGCCTGCGCCTGTGCCATCCTTGGCGGCTTGCCGGCCCAGGCGTCGATATTGTCGCGCACCACGTCATAGCTCCAGTAAATGCCCGTCAGGGTCAGCGCCACGTAGACGACCAGGCACCAGGTACCGGCCACGGCGTGCAGGTTCCACAGGAAGGAGCGGCCTTTCAGGGCAGAGTCGAAGGTGAGCCAGGTGCGCCAGTCCAGCGGACGGCGGGGCCAGCGCAGATACAGGCCCGATAATGCCAGGCCCAGCAGGCACAGGGCCAGCGCGCCCGCTACTTGCCGGCCCGGATCGCGGGGCAGCAGCAGCCAGCGGTGCAGCGATTCCGTCCACTCGAAAAAGCCCGCCCCCGTCAGTGCCGGCTGGGTCGCTCCCGTGTACGGGTGGACATAAAAGGATTCGCCGCGCCGCTGGCCATTCTTCGGCGCGAAGAACAGGCGTGGCGCCGCGCCCGCCTCCGCATACATGGTGATGGAGGCGACGCGCTGGCCGTGTTCTGCAGCGGCAATGTTGCCCAGCTGGCCAGGCGTCAGCGGTGCGCGCGTTTCCACTGCCACATGGCGCACGCCGGGATTCATGACATCGAGCAATTCGTCCTTGAAGGCTAGGGTGGCGCCGCTCAGGCCTATGATCACCAGCACCGTGCCGGCCGTGATGCCGATAAACCAGTGCAATTGAAACCAGACCTGCTTCCAGCTCCAGTGCCAGCGCCGCGGTTGCAGGGTGGCGGCAGGCTGGCGCTGCTGTTGGCGGGTCTCCGGCGCCTCGTCGGCGCTGGTGCGCAGCTGGGGTTGTGGCAGGGAGAAGGTGGTCATGGCGGCTTTCGATAGCGCCGCCATGCAGGGCGTCAGACATGGCGGAAAAGAAGGAAGGCTGACATATTAACGCAAACGAGAATCATTCGCAAATGATGGCCCACTGGCACTGTTGCGCAAAATGCCCGCGCCAGGCCGGGATGATGCTTTTGATAATTTACATCGTCGTGAAATTGTGTGAAAATGAAAATCATTCTCATTCGTGATGCAGTGCTGACCCACTTGACCGGCAAGTATGGCAGCCCCTTTGTTTGTTTGCCCGTGTCCACCATTTCTCCCTCCCTCGATAGCTTTAGCGACCTGTACGCCAGCCACCATGGCTGGCTGTATAACTGGCTGTGGCGCAAGCTCGGTTGCCGCGACGGTGCGGCCGACCTGGCGCAGGACACCTTCGTGCGCATGCTGGCGACGCAGTCGGCGGACAGCCTGCGCGAACCGCGCGCCTACCTGAGCACGGTGGCCAATGGATTGCTGGTCAATCACTGGCGTCGCCTGACCCTGGAGCGCACGTTTCTGGCGGCCCTGGCCGGCCGTCCCGAAATGACGGCGCCGTCGCCCGAAGAGCGGGCCCTCGTGGTCGAAGCCCTGTGCCGCATCGACGCCATGCTCGATGCCTTGTCGCCGCGCGCACGCCAGGCTTTCCTGCTGGCGCAGCTCGACGGCCTGACGTATGCGCAGATCGCCGGCCAGCTGGACGTATCCGAACGCATGGTGAAAAAATACATGGCGCAAGCCATGCTGCAATGCATGCTGTGCATGGATGATGCTGCCTAAGCCAGGCGCCGCCATGCCGCCGGCCGACTACGCCATCTTGCAGGAAGCGGCCGAATGGTTCGCCGTGCTGCGCGGCGAAGACGCCGATCCTGCCGACCAGCAAGCCTGGGAGCGCTGGCATGCCAGCTCTCCTGCCCACCGCGCCGCCTGGCGCCGGGTGGAAGCCGTCAGCGCCGAATTTCGCCAGCTGCCCGGCGAACCGGCGCGCCAGGCGCTCGACGCTGCTGGGCCGCGCCAGAGCGACGCCGCGCGCCGCAGCCTGGTCAAGGGCTTGCTGGCACTGTGCCTGACGGCCGGCACGGGTGGCGCCGCGCTGCTGCGGCGCGATACGCGCAGCTGGGTCGCCAGTCTGCATGCGGGCGAAAAAACGCCGGTCGGCGCTATCCGCCAGCTGGCGCTGGCCGACGGTTCGCAACTGTGGCTGAACACGGCAACGTCCCTCGACATCGATTACAGCGACACGCTGCGCCGCATCGCTTTGCATGGCGGCGAAATCTATCTCGCCTCCGCGCGCGACAGCCGCCAGCCGGCGCGCGCGCTCGTGGTCGACACCGTGCACGGCCGCCTGCGCGCGCTGGGCACGCGTTTCAGCGTGCAGCCGCAGGGCGATGCCACTTTGCTGGCCATCTACGAGGGCAGTGTCGAGGTGGCGCCCCGCGATGGCGGAGTGCCGCGCATCGTGCCGGCCGGCCAGCAAGTGCGCTTTGGCGACGGTTTTATCGGCGAGCCATACGCCGCCGACCCGAACGGGGCCGCCTGGATCGAGTATCGCCTGCAGCCGGAACAGATGCGGCTCGATGATTTCCTCGCGCAACTGTCGCGCTACCGGCGCGGCCACCTGGGCTGCGCGCCCGAAGTGGCCCACCTGCGCCTGGTGGGTAGCTATCCGCTGGCCGACACGGACCGCATCCTGGCGGCGCTGGAAGCGACCTTGCCCGTCAGGATCAACCGCGTGCACGACTGGTGGGTCACGGTGGAAGCCCAGTTGCCCAATCAAAACAGTAAATAAGAATATTTCTCAAAACGGGTTCCCTTTTTGAAAAGTTGTTTGGCAAGGTAGAAGTAACTTGCTCAACATCAATAAGGAATGCCGTGCCGTCGTACCCCATCTCCCTGCCGTTTGCCCGCCGTCTGCTGCCGCTGTCCCTGGCTGCGGCGCTGCTGGCCGTGCCTGCCATGCATGCCATGGCAGCGGCGGCGGAAGAGACCGTGCACAGCTTCCGCATCGCCGCCGCGCCCTTGGGCCAGGCACTGCGCCAGTTTGCGGGCCAGGCGGGAATCTTGCTGTCGGCCGAAGGCGGCTTGACGCAGGGCAAACGCAGCGCCGGCTTGAGCGCCACCGTGGCCACGGGCCAGGGCTTGCAGCAATTGCTGGCAGGCACGGGCCTCGTGGCCGTGCAGTTGCCGGACGGAAGTTACATCGTGCGCCTGGCGCCCACGCCCCTGCGCGCCGACCTGGACGAGGAGGGCGCCGGTTTGCAAGTGCTGGCGCCCGTCACCGTGCAGGGCAGCGGCGACGATGGCTACCGCCGCGCCAGTTCTTCCGCCGCCAGCCGCAACGATACGGCCCTGCATGACACGCCGCAGGCCGTCAGCGTGGTGAGCCGCGAATTGATACGTGACCAGGACATGCGCACCCTGGCCGATGCCATGCGCTACATGCCGGGAGTGGGCATGGCAGCAGGCGAGGGCAACCGCGATACGGCGGTGATGCGCGGCAACAGCTCGACCTCGGATTTCTATCTGGATGGCATGCGCGATGACGTGCAGTACTACCGCGATTTCTACAATATCGAAGCGGTCGAGGCCATCAAGGGGCCGAACGCCCTGGTCTTCGGCCGCGGCGGCGGCGGTGGCATCATCAACCGGGCCACCAAGCAGCCACAATGGACGAACGACGGTGAAGCGAGCGTGAGCCTGGGCGCCTGGCGCAACCGGCGCGCCGCGCTCGATGTGCAACAGGTCTTCGGCGGCGATGTCGCCGTGCGCGTCAACGCCATGGCGGAAAACAGCGGCTCGTTTCGCCAGGGCGTCAAGGTGCGCCGCAGCGCCGTCAACCCCGTCGTGGCTTGGCGTCTGTCGCCGCGCACCACCGTGCAAGCCAGCTATGAACATTTTCGCGACGACCGCGTGACGGACCGGGGCCTGCCTTCGTACCGGGGACGGCCGTTCGACACGGACCCGTCCACGTTTTTCGGCATCGCCGGCAGCAGCCCGTCGTGGGCGTATATCGATGCGCTGGGCGTGACCTTCGAACATGATCTGGGCGGTGGCGCAAGCCTGCGCAACCGCACGCGCCTGGCCGATTACGACAAGCTGTACCAGAACGCCTTTCCCGGCCCCGTCAGCGCCGATGGCGGGAGCGTGACCGTGCTGGCGTACAACAGCGCCACCAGGCGGCGCAACCTGTTCAACCAGACGGACGTTGAGTGGACAATCGATAGCGGCAGCGTGCGGCACCGGCTGACGGCGGGCGGGGAACTGGGCCGCCAGACGACGGACAATCTGCGCAACACCGGCTATTTCACTACCCTGGGCGACAACGTCACCCACATCAGCCTGCCTACATCGCATCCCGTGACGGACTTGCCCGTGACCTTCCGCCCCAGCGCCACGGATGCGGACAACCATGGCGTGGCCGATACGGCCGCCCTGTACCTGCAGGACCAGCTGCGTTTCAGTGCCCGCTGGCAGGCGATTGCCGGCCTGCGCTACGAGCGCTTTGCCGTCGATTTCGTCAACAAGCGTACTGGCGCGCGCATCGCCCGCACGGATACGCTGTGGTCGCCGCGCGCCGCCCTCATTTACCAGCCCGTGCCCGCGCTGTCGCTGTATGCCAGCGTCAGCCAATCCTTCCTGCCGCGCGCAGGTGAACAGCTGGCATCGTTGACGCCCAGCAATGCCGTCTTCGAACCGGAGCGTTTTCGCAACGTGGAGCTGGGCGTCAAATGGGAGGTGACGCCGCTACTCTCCGCCAGCGCGGCCGTGTACCGCCTGGAACGCAGCAATGTGGCCGTCACCGACCCCGCCGATACGACGCGGGCGATGCTGGTCGACGGCCAGCGCAGCGAGGGCCTGGAACTGGACGTGAATGGCAAGGTCCAAGCTGGCTGGAGCATCGCCGGCGGCTATGCGTGGCAGCGCGCCGTGCTGACGGCCACGCAGGCGACGACGGCCGTGGAGGGCGCCACGGTGGCGCATGTGCCCAGGCACAGCCTGTCGCTGTGGAACCGCTACGATTTTTCGCCCGCCTGGGGCGCCGGCCTGGGCGTGATCGCCCGCAGCGCCGTGTATGCCTCGGTGTCGAATACGGTGGTATTGCCCGGCTTTACCCGTGTCGATGGCGCCGTCTACTTCAAGCCGCAGGGAAATTTTCAGCTGCAGCTGAATGTGGAAAACCTGTTCAACAGAAAATATTTTGCCTCCGCCCACAGCAACGACAACATCGCGCCCGGTTCGCCCCGGGCCTTGCGCATGACGGCGCTGTGGCGGTTCTAGTTTTGTCGTACCCAAGCAATCAACGAGCCAGCCAACTGCCGGGGGCAGTAGCCAGCCAATTTATTCCATCCGATACATTGAAAGATAGCGATGACATCGAAAGACAAAGCGGGCGTTACCATCCGCAGCCGCAAGCACCACACCACTTCCACGCCGCGCATGCATGGCACGGCCCTTGCCGCGTTTGCCACCCTGGCCATGCCGCTGGCGCTGCACGCGCAAACGACGGACAAGCCGCAGCAGTTGCAGGAAGTCAAGGTCGTGGGCACGGCTGACCGCCTGATCCAGGCGCCCGTCAAATCGGCCAGCGACAAGCTGACGGCGCCGCTGCTGGACACGCCAAAATCCGTGACCGTGATTCCTGCTGAAATCATTTCGCAAACGGGAGCCGTCTCGCTGACGGATGCGCTGCGTACCGTGCCGGGCATCACCATCGGCGCCGGCGAAGGCGGCAACCCCGTGGGCGACAATCTGTTTATCCGCGGCTACAACGCGCAAACGGATACGTATATCGATGGCATCCGCGATACGGGTTCGCAATCGCGTGAAATCTT
The DNA here is from genome assembly GCF_021165895.1 of Janthinobacterium sp. PLB04. Lineage (NCBI taxonomy): Bacteria > Pseudomonadati > Pseudomonadota > Betaproteobacteria > Burkholderiales > Oxalobacteraceae > Janthinobacterium > Janthinobacterium sp. PLB04. Next base: position 2,794,704 of record NZ_CP088968.1, read on the forward strand.
TGCGTTGGAACAAATCGAAGTCGTCAAAGGCCCGAACTCGGCCTACGGTGGGCGCTCGTCTGCAGGCGGCGGTGTCAACCTGATCAGCAAGACGCCGAAAGCGGAAGACTTCACCAACGCCACCGTCGGCCTGGGCAGTGCCAAGTACCGCCGCGCCACGGCGGACGTGAACCGTGTGATCAGCGACGATGTGGCCGTGCGCCTGAACGTGATGGCGCACGACGCCCACGTTGCCGGCCGCGACTTCATCAATGGCGACCGCTGGGGCATCGCGCCATCGATCACCTTCGGCCTGAAATCGGCCACGCAGGCGACCCTCAGCTACTACCACATGCAGTCGAGCGAATTGCCGGACACCGGCTTGCCGTTCAACAACCCGTTCTCGTCGGGCGCCAACGTGTCGAAAAACGGCAATGGCACCCCCGTCAACGTGCCGCGCGACACCTTCTATGGCCTGGTGAACCGCGATTTCCGCGACACGCAGAGCGATATCGGCACCATCGACGTGCGCCATGACTTCGGCAATAAATTGATTTTGCGCAACGTGACCCGTTACGGCAAGACCAGCAACGACTACGTGTGGACCCAGCCCGACGATTCCAAGGGCAACACCATGCTGTACGGCACCGTCTGGCGCCGCGCCAACACGCGCACGACCGATACGGACGCGCTGGCCAATGCGACCAGCCTGGGCGGCGAATTCCTGGCCGGCGGCGTGAAGCACACCTACACGGTGGGCCTGGAAGTCGGCCGCGAGGAAACGGATCGCAGCTCCTATCTGTTCAGCCCGGGGACGAACAATTTCCTCACCAAGTCGACCACTTGCCCCACGTCGGGCGCCGCCACCGGCTACAACTGCGCGCCCTTGCTCAACCCGAACGCCAACGACCCATGGGTCTACACGCGCACGGTGTCGCCGGCACGCACGAACATCGTCACCAACACGCGTTCCGTGTACGGCTTCGACACCATCGAGTTCACGCCGCAATGGCTGCTCAACGTGGGCATCCGCTGGGATGACTACAAGAGTTCGCTGAACACGCCGCAATACACGCTCGACGGCAAGACCACCGCCGCCACCAGCGCCAAGGTGCACGCCACGTTCGCCAGCTACCAGGCGGGCCTGGTGTACAAGCCATCGACCAACAGCAGCGTGTATGTTTCCTACGGCACCTCGTCCACGCCACCGGGCAATGACGGCGGCGACGGCATCGACGGCTTGACGGTCGCCATCCAGAACTTGAAGCCGCAAGAAAGCAAGAGCTTCGAGCTGGGCACGAAATGGGAAGTGCTGCCGGGCGGCCGCCTGTCCGTGAGCGGCGCCTATTTCCAGAGCGACATGAGCAATGCGCGCGTGACGGCACCGGACGGCACCACGCAAAACGTGGGCGACAAGCAAGTCAAGGGTATCGAGCTGGGCGTGAGCGGCAATATCACCAAGGAATGGTCGGTCTTCGGCGGCTACACGCACCTGAACGCCATCGTGGAAAACAATGGCTATGTCACGAATGGCGTGATCAATGGCGTGACGCAATACGCGCCGTCGCCGTACAACGGCAACCAGTTCCCCACCACGCCGAAAAACAGCGCCTCGCTGTGGACGTCCTACCTGGTCACGCCCGCCATCACGGTGGGTGGCGGCGTGAACTACGTCGATAAAGTCTATGCGAACGTGGCCAACAACAAGTTTGCCCCGGCTTACACGCGCTTCGACGCCATGGCCAGCTATGTGGTCAACCGCAATGTGACCCTGCAGCTGAACATCCAGAACCTGACGAACAAGCTGTACTTCGACAAGGTTTCCTCGCCGCACTATGCTGGCGTGGCCCCTGGCCGTTCCGCAACCGTGACGGCCAACATCAAGTTCTGATGTTCGCCGGTTTGAGGTAGCGCAAGGCGCCGCACCCGGCAGATTGGGGCGGCGCTTTTTTCATTTCCCGGTTCCCTTTTGACGTTCTCGCTTGGCAAGGTAGGGAGAGCAGAACGCACAAGCGGAGAATCCCATGCAAGACATTCAATACCAGGGCGATGGCCGCGTGTTCGAGCGTTTGCGCGCCGTGCGCCTGCGCCCGACCAGCGCGCGCATCTGCATCTTGCAAGTGCTGGCTGGAACGCAGCGGCAAGCGATGAATGCGGAAAGCATTTATCAGCAACTGCTGCATATCGGCATTGCCGTCAGCCTGGGCACGATTTACCGCGTGCTCAAGGAAATGGAGCTGGCCGGCTTGCTGCTGCGCGAGCGCGAAGCTAGCGCCAGCGGCAACAAGGCGCGCTACCTGATCAAGCCGGACCAGGTGGAGACGGACAGTTGCTACCTCGTGTGCAGGGTCTGCGAACGCAGCGTGCTGGTGCAGGATGCGCCGCTGGTGGAGCAGCTGCGCCAGACGGCGGTGGCGCACGGCATGGACATCGGCGCCAACGTGATTTCCGTGCAGATGCGCTGCAGCCAGTGCGCTGAAGAAGCGCAGGCAGGGCGGGGCAAGCCCTTGCGGGCCGCCTGACGGCGCCGCCTTTTGATGCGGCGCAACATTGCGGCAAGGCCATCCGCCGCCTCGCAGCGCGCATTAGGCGCTACAATAGGGAATCTCTTTATTCTCCCTGACTCGTCTTCTGCTGCCATGACCACTTCCACACCGAATCTCGTCGTCACCCCATCCGCCCACCCCTTGTCCGACGCCGAACGCGTCGCGCGCATGGTCAATCCTGCTTTCGGCCGCATCTTCACCGACCACATGGTGGTGATTCCTTACCGCGACGGCAAGTGGCAGCAGGGCGAATTGAAGGCCTACGGCCCTTTGACGCTGGACCCGTCCGCGTCGTCCCTGCATTACGGCCAGGCCATCTTCGAAGGCTATAAAGCGTTTGCCCAGCCGGACGGCAGCATCAAGACCTTCCGTCCGGAACAGAATGCCGAGCGCTTCAACCGCAGCGCCGCGCGCCTGGCCATGCCGGCCATTCCTGTCGAGCTGTTCCTGGAGGCGGGCGACGCGCTCATTTCGCAAGACCGCAACTGGGTGCCGAAGAATACGGGCGAGAGCCTGTACATGCGTCCGCTGATGATCGCCACCGACCCGTACCTGGGCGTGCGTCCATCGGAAGAATACCTGTTCGTGCTGTTCGCCTCGCCAGCCGGCGCCTACTTCCCGAAAGGCGTGAAACCCGTCACCGTGTGGATCAGCGAAGACTTCGTGCGCGCCGCGCCGGGCGGCACCGGTGAAGCCAAATGCGCGGGCAACTATGCGGCCAGCCTGATGGCCCAGTCGCAAGCGCAAGAGAAGGGCTGCGATCAGGTTGTGTGGCTGGACGCCGTGCACCGCGAATTCATCGAGGAAATGGGCGGCATGAATTTGTTCTTCGTTTACAAGGATGGCGAGAAAGTCACCGTCGTGACGCCGGAATTGACGGGCACCTTGCTGCCAGGCATCACCCGCCGCAGCCTGCTGGAAATGGCGAAAGACCTCGGCTATGCGACGGAAGAGCGTAAATTGTCCGTCCAGCAATGGCGCGACGACATCGCCTCGGGCCGCATGACCGAAGTGTTCGCCTGCGGCACGGCCGCCGTCATCACGCCCGTGGGCGTGGCCAAGGCCAACGGCTTTGAAATGACCATCAACAACAATGAAAATGGCGCCGTTACCCTGGCCCTGCGCGAAGCGCTGCTGGGACTGCAGCATGGCACGGCGGCTGATACGCACGGCTGGATGCATAAAGTTTGCTAAGTTGATGGTGTAATTTCCATACCGCGCCGGCACTCAGTTGCCGGCGTTTTTATATCTTGAAGGAAGCTCGATGAAAATTCGCTCTGTCTTGCCCGCGCTGGCCGCCGTGTTCCTCAGCCTGCCCTTTGGTGCCGTCCACGCGGCCGACGCCACGTGCGCCATTCCCCGCAACGTCAGCTACTACGATTACGACGTCAAGCCGTCGGACGAGAAAAACACGTGCTACAAGCAAAGCACCAACGTACCCACCGATTACTTCATGCTGGCGCTGTCGTGGTCGCCAGGCTTTTGCGACAGCCAGCGCCGCCGTGGCGCAGTGTCGAAAAAGGCGGCCTTCCAGTGCGCCGAGAGCAACCAGTTCGGCTGGATCGTGCATGGCCTGTGGGCGCAGTCGGCCAATCCGGCCACCTGCGAAGACATTTCCGTGACGCCGCCGCGCAAGACGGAACTGCACCCGCGCTATTGCAAGGGCAATCTGCCGAAGCTGGCGCCGTCCGACATCCTGCCATATATGTGCATGCAGCCGGGCGAAGCCTTGCTGCAGGGCGAATGGGAAAAGCATGGCGCCTGCGATTTCGATACGGCCAAGGAATATTTCGAGAAGGAACGCGAACTGTTCCAGGCCTTGAAGTTGCCGGATTCCAGCATGCCAAAAAACGAGCTGTTCCAGTGGATGAAGCAGCATAACCCGCAACTGAAGGGCCGCTGGCTCGGCTATGAAAAGCACTCGGGCGAGTTGCGCATCTGCTACTCGAAAGATTTCAAGGTCATCGACTGCCAGAAGTAGGCTGGCCTCTCCTGCAGGTTTCTTACATACATGTTAGTGTATTGTCCGGATCAGCAAGATGAACAGGTAGTATATGCAGCAGTCTATGCGGCAGCAAACGCAAGCCGTGATGGTGGGCGAGGACGGCTTGCCGCCCGGCGCCCGTGTATGGGCCATGCTGGCGCTGGCCATCGGCGTGGGCATGGCCTCGCTCGATACGGCGATTGCCAATACGGCCTTGCCGGCCATCGCCAGCGAACTGCACACGACGCCGGCCGCCTCCGTCTGGATCGTCAACGTGTATCAGCTGGCCATGGTGGCGACCCTGCTGCCGTTTTCCGCCCTCGGCGAAATCGCCGGCTACCGGCGCGTATTCATCTCCGGCATGTTTTTATTTACCCTAGCGTCGCTCGCTTGCGCACTGGCCTGGTCCTTGCCCTCGCTGGTGGTGGCGCGCCTGTTCCAGGGTGTCGGCGCCAGCGCCATGATGAGCGTCAATACGGCGCTGCTGCGCGCGCTGTATCCGAAACACTTGCTGGGACGCGCGTTCGGCAACAATGCGCTGGTGGTGGCTGTCGCGTTTGCCATCGGGCCCACGGCTGCGTCGCTGATCCTGGCGACGGCATCGTGGCCGTGGCTGTTCGCCATCAATGTGCCGCTGGGCGTGGCCGGCTTCTTCCTCGCCAGCCGCATGCTGCCGGCGACCAAACTGTCCGGGCATACCCTCGATGCGCGCACGGCGCTGTACAACGTGGGCGCTTTCGGCTTGCTGATCCTGTTGTTTGGCGACGCGGCCCATCACGCGGCCCTGTCGACCTTGCTGCCGGAACTGGTGGCGGTAGTGATCTTCTTTATTTTGCTGCTGCGCCGCCAGGCGGGGCACGCAGCCCCGATGCTGCCGATCGACCTGTTTCGCCGTCCATTATTCCTGCTGTCGTCGCTGACGGCCATCTGCACGTTTGCCGCGCAGGGCCTGGCCTTCGTCTCGCTGCCCTTCTATTTTGAAGTGACCCTGGGCCGCTCGCCCGTCGAGACGGGCTTCCTGATGACGCCGTGGGCCGTGCTGGTGGCCGTGATGGCGCCTGTCGCCGGGCGCCTCAGTGACCGCTATTCGCCGGGCGTGCTGGGTGGCATCGGCCTGGCGGCGCTGGCAGGCGGCTTGCTGACCCTGGTGTGGATACCGGCCCACCCGAGCGCGTTCGATATCGGCTGGCGCATGGCCTTGTGCGGCATCGGTTTCGGTTTCTTCCAGGCGCCCAATCTGAAAGCCATCATGGGCAGCGCGCCGCCCGAGCGGGCCGGCGGCGCCAGCGGCGTGGTGGCCACGTCGCGCCTGATCGGCCAGGCGACGGGTGCGGCGCTGGTCGCGTATTGCTTCACGGTTTCCGCCACGCGTGGCACGACGTATGCGCTGTGCCTGGCGGCAGGCTTCGCCGCCGTGGCCAGCATCGCCAGCTTCTCGCGCCTGGTGGTGGCGCAGCCGGCGTGGTTGCAAGGCAAGCGCGACTGACAGGTACAAATCAGACGTCGATGGCCTTGTCCGACTGCATGCGCTTGCGTAGTTCGAACTTCTGGATCTTGCCCGTCGACGTGCGGGGCAGGGGGCCGAAATAAATGGCTTTCGGCACCTTGAATCCGGCCAGGTTGTTCTTGCAGAAGGCGATCAATTCCGCTTCCGTCACCGTGCCGCCTTCGCGCAGCTCGACGAAGGCGCATGGCGTCTCGCCCCATTTTTCGTCCGGCTGGGCGATGACGGCGGCGGCCAGCACTTGCGGGTGGTGGTACAGCGCGTCTTCCACTTCCACGCTGGAAATGTTTTCTCCGCCGGAAATGATGATGTCCTTGCTGCGGTCCTTCAGCTTGATATAGCCGTCCGGATACATGACGCCGAGGTCGCCCGTGTGGAACCAGCCGCCGGCAAACGCTTCCTGCGTCGCTTTTTCATTTTTCAGATAGCCCTTCATGCAGATATTGCCGCGGAACATGATCTCGCCGATCTGTTCGCCATCGGCCGCCACCGGCTGCATGGTTTCCGGGTCCAGCACGGCCACGGCGCTTTGCAGGTGGTAGCGCACGCCCTGGCGCGACTTCAATACGGCGCGTTCTTCCTGCGACAGGGCCGCCCACTCGTCCTGCTCGGCGCAGATGGCGGCCGGGCCATACACTTCCGTCAAGCCATACGAGTGGATCAAGTCAAAACCCATGGCTTCGATCTTCGCCACCATGGCGGCCGGCGGCGGTGCGCCGGCCACCATGCCGCGCACGGTCCAGTCGATTCCGTCACGCCAGTTGGCGGGCGCATTGGCCAGCGCTGCATGCACGATGGGCGCGGCGCAATAGTGGGTGATGCGCAATTCGCGCATCAGGTCGAACACGAGTTTTGGTTCGAACTTGCGCAGGCACACGTTGACGCCCGCACGCGCGGCCACGGTCCACGGGAAGCACCAGCCATTGCAGTGGAACATCGGTAATGTCCATAAATACACGGCATGCTTGGGCATGTCCCACTCTAATATGTTCGACAGGGCGTTCAACGCCGCGCCGCGGTGGTGATAGACGACGCCTTTCGGGTCGCCCGTGGTGCCGGACGTGTAGTTCAAAGCGATGGCGTCCCACTCGTCGGCAGGCGGCTGCCAGTCGTAGTCGGGGTCGCCGCTGGCCAGCAAGCTTTCATAGTCGAGGTCGGAAAAGGCGTCCACTTCCGGTCCCAGCACATCGTTGACCTGGATCACGCGCAAGCCGGGAATCTGCGCCGCCATCTGGCGCGCCAGCTCGGCAAATTCCGTGTCGGCCAGCAAGACCTTGGCTTGGCCATGGCGCAGCATGAAGGTCAGGGAGGCCAGGTCGAGGCGGATATTCAGGGCGTTGAGGACGGCCCCGGCCATCGGGACGCCAAAGCTCGCTTCCACCATGGCGGGGGTGTTCGGCAGCATCACGGCCACCGTGTCGCCCGTGCCCACACCCAGCTTGATGAGGCCGGAGGCCAGGCGGCGCGTGCGCGCATAGGTTTCGCCCCACGTCTGGCGCACGGCGCCATGTGCAATTGCCAGGCGATTGCCATATACTGCCGCTGCCCTGGCGATATAGTCGAGCGGGGTGAGGGCGGCGTAGTTGGCGCTGTTTTTGCCGAGGCCGGTGTTGAAATCAGCTGTCATGCTTGTCTCCTGGTAAAAGAATCTTGTAGCTCCCTGTTTCGGGATTGATACCGGTTAGCATAGCACCGGCGCTGGAAAATCACTGTCATCTTAGTGACAACTGAAGGATGGAATGGATAGCAACGATAGTGTAGACCGTGCCGTGCCCGAACTCGACAGCCACGACTGGTTCACGGCCCTCGATACCGGGCATCAGGCCCTGTTGCGCGCTGGCAGCGTGATCCGGCATTTCGAGGCGGGCGCCTTCATCACGCGGCGCGGCGAACCGTCGGCGCACTGGATCGGCGTGCACACGGGCTTGATCAAGCTGGCCGTCTACAACGCCGATGGGCGCGGCGCCACGTTTTCCGGCGTGCCGGCCGGTGGCTGGTGCGGCGAGGGCAGCGTGCTCAAGCGCGAACTGCGCCGCTACGACGTGGTGGCCGTGCGCGCATCGCGCATCATCCTCGTGCCGGTGGACCTGTTTCATCTGCTGCTGGCCGAGAGCCTCTCCTTCAATGCCTTCGTCATCCGCCAGCTGAACGAGCGCATGGGCCAATTCATCGCCACCATCCAGAACCAGCGCCTGCTGGCCGTCGACGCGCAAGTGGCGCAAGCCATCGCGCAACTGTTCCACCCCATGCTATACCCGCGCACTTCCAGCGTGCTTGAGCTGTCGCAGGAAGAAATCGGCTTGCTGACGGGCATTTCGCGCCAGCGCGTGAACCAGGCGCTGGGCCATCTGGCCGAGCTGAACCTGATCAGCATTGCCTACCAATCCATCCGCGTCGTCGACCTAGACGGCTTGCGCCGTTATGGCGTGGCGTCGCTGTGATGACAGACCGGACGCGCGATGTGTGGCATGCTGGCGGCTCGTTCACCACCTTGACCTGACGCATGGCCCTCGTTTCCGATCATCCATTGCACCTGCTGGGCTTGCGCTTTCCGCTCCGCTTGCGCGTTACCGTGCGCCAGGGCTTTGTGACCTTGCACAATGAAATCACCACCAAGAAACTGGCCAGCGGCGACAGTTTCGTCGTGCCCGCTTTCCTGCGCTTTGCCTGCGACGTGATGCCGGGGCGGGGCAAGCCGGCCGTGTTCACCCTGGCGCTGGAAGGCGATGAGCCCGATGGCGGACACGGCGGCGGCAAGCGCTGGAGCCAGGCGCTGGCGCAGCACATCTTCGATACGCCGCAAGGCAAATGGACGGCTGCGCGCCTGGCGACCCTGTGGCAAGTGACGCCGCACAAGGCCAGGGCGCGCCTGTTTTCCGAGGGCGAGGCATTGCTCAGCCTGGTGCGCGAACAGCGCCTGGCGCACGCGCTGCACACGGCGGCGCAAGCGGATGCCGATGGCGGGCACGGCGAGCGCGACCTGGCGCAAGTGGCGGCCGGCTCCGGCTTTGCCTCGATCCCCGCGTTTTGCGATGCCTGCGTGGACGTGGCGGGCGTGCGCCCCAGCCTGTTCCTGCGCGGCCAGGCGGGCGCGCCTGCGCAACGCGATAGCCAGACTCCGTTATAATCGGGGCCATGGGATCATTATTGAAGCGCAAACAGTGGCATATGTGGTTCGCCTGCCTGGCGATACTGCTCAATGCGCTGTCGCCATCCCTGTCGTATGCGTTTGCTTCGCTGCATGCGAACGCGAACAATGCCGCCGTCGAGATTTGCTCGGCCAGCGGCGCCGTCTACACGCAAGCGGACCTGGCGCCAGCCGCCAAATCCACCACTGATTCCGTGCTGCACCACATCGAGCATTGCCCGTTCTGCATGAGCCATGCGGGTAGTGTGGCCTTGCCTCCGCCGACCTTGTCTCCGCTGCCCGTGATCACGGGCCACGACCTGTATCCGCCATTGTTTTACCAGGCGCCGCGGGCCCCGTTCGCCTGGCTGGCCGCCAGCCCGCGCGGCCCGCCTCTGGCTGCCTGAACATACCCGTCACGCCTTCCACGTCTTAACTGTATCCACTACGCCCATCGGGCCAGAATGCCATGAAACGTCGTCTTTTTCTTCTCGCCGGTACGGCGGGATTGCTCACGCTTGCCGCTTGCGAACCAGCGCCGAAACCCCATTACAACGGCCTCGACTTGACGGGAGGCGATTACAAGCCCGACTTCAAGTTGAGCGGCCCCGACGGCAAGGTTTACACCCTGGCCGATTTCAAGGGCAAATATGTGATGGTCTTCTTTGGCTTTACGCAATGCCCGGACGTGTGTCCGACAGCCCTGTCGCGCGCGCTGGAAATCCGCCAGAAACTGGGGCCGGATGCCGATAAGCTGCAAGTGATCTTCATCAGCATCGACCCCGAGCGCGACACGCCCGAGTTGCTGGGCGAATACATGCGCGCCTTCGACCCCAGCTTCCTGGGCTTGCGCACGGATCCGCAGGCGACGGCGCAGACGGCCTTCAATTACAAGGTCTTCTACCGCCGTGTGCCGAGCGGCAGTTCCTACACGATGGACCACACGGCCATCAGCTATGTGCTCGATGCCGAGGGACGCATGCGCCTGGGCTTGAAACATCAGTTGACGGGCGACGAGTGCGTGCAGGATATCAAGACCCTGATGAAATCGAAATACACCTTGTAACTATCACGAAAGGAATAATCATGACCCATTTGAAAACCCTGCTGGCCACGGCCATGGCCGTGCTGTCCTTCTCCGCCGCTGCCCAGACTTCCGTGCAGATTACCGACCCGTGGGTGCGCGCCACCGTGCCGCAGCAAAAAGCCACGGGCGCCTTCATGCAGATCACGGCGCCGAAAGCCATGCGCCTGCTGGAAGTGCGCTCGCCCGTGGCCGGCGTGGCGGAAATCCATGAAATGAGCATGACGGACAATATGATGCGCATGCGCCAGGTCAAGGAAATCGCCTTGCCAGCCGGCAAAGCCGTCGAACTGAAACCGGGCGGCTACCACGTGATGCTGCTGGAACTCAAAGGGCAGGTGAAGGCGGGCGACAAGATCCCGCTGACCCTCGTCGTCGAAGGCGAGGACAAGCGCCGCGAAACGATCGAAGTCAATGCCGTGGCCCGTCCGCTGGGCGCCACCTCGACGTCATCCGCGATGCCGGCGATGAAGCACTAAGCGACGGCAATACGCTTGCAAAGCCCGGTTCGCCGGGCTTTTTTGCGCCCATTTGAAAATTAAACAGCTGTTTGATACAATGCTGAATAATATTAAACAGCTGTTTAAGTGATGGGAATGGCATGACAGAAGAAGTCGAAACGGCGCGCACGCGCATCCTGCAGGCGGCGGTCCAGCTGTTTGCCGACGAAGGCTACAAGCTCGCGTCCGTGCGCAGGATCTGCGAGGCGGCCCACGTCAACGTGGCGATGGTCAACTATTATTTTCATGGCAAGGAAGAGCTGTACCTGGCCGCCTTCGACCATGCGCGTGCGCTGGCGCGTGCCTCGGCCGCTGCCGCGTCGGAGGCGGGCCCAGCGGCGGCCGTGGCGCCCGTGGAACAGTTGCGCCTGGCGATAGAAGCGATGGTCTTCGACATGCTGCGTCCGGGAGCGGCTTCGCTGTTCAGCCGCCTGGTGGCGCGCGAATTGATCGAACCCACGTCCGCCATCCACATGCTGGCAGACCGCGACGTGCGCGCGCACCACGCCCTGTTTACAGGCTTGATCCGTGGCGTGGTGGGCGAGGCCATGCCGGCGGACGTGCTGCAGAAATGCGTGTTCAGCGTGATCGGCCAGGCCGTGTTCTATGCCCGTTCGCGCATCGTGCATGAACTGGTGGCACCGGAAATTACCTATGACGAGACTGGCACTGCCAGCATTGCGCAGCATGTCGCCGCGTTCTCGCTGGCGGCCCTCGACGGCTTGCGCCGCCAATATGCTGTGCAGGTGGGCGCATGAAAGCGCGCAACCTGACCCTGGTGCTGGCCGGGCTGGCCATGCTGGGCCCGTTCGCCACCGATACCTTCCTGCCGTCGTTTCCCGCGATCGGCACTCATTTCGACGTCAGCAGCGTGCTGGTGCAGCAGACCCTGAGCGTCTACCTGGCCGCCTATGCCTTCATGACCTTGTTTTACGGCACCTTGTCCGATTCGTTCGGCCGCCGTCCCGTGATTCTCGCCTCGCTGCTGATCTTTGCTGTGGGCTCCATCGGCGCCGCGTTTGCCCCCAGCTTTGGCTGGCTGCTGTTTTTCCGCGGCATGCAGGGCGCCTCGGCCGGGGCGGGCAGGGTCATCGGCCAAGCCATCGTGCGCGACAGCCTGTCGGGCGCGGCCGCACAGAAGATGCTGGCCAATATCATGATGGTGTTCGGCATCGCGCCCGCCATCGCGCCCATTATCGGCGGCTGGCTGCACGTGGCCTACGGCTGGCAATCGACGTTCGTGTTCACCTTTTCCGTCACGGTGCTGCTGTTGCTCGCCTGCCTGAAAGGCTTGCCGGAAAGTTTAGCCGTCGAGCAACGTCAACCTTTTCACCCAGGCAACATTGCGCGCAATTACTGGCTGGCCTTGCGCCACCGGGCGTTCCTGCTGCGTTCGCTGGCCGTGGCCTTTGCGTTTGGCGGCTTTGCCCTGTACATCGCCTCGGCCCCGCATTTCATCCTGGAACTGCTGCACCTGCCGGAAACGGCCTTCGGCTGGATGTTCATCCCCATGGTGGCGGGCCTGGTGGGCGGCTCGGCGCTGTCGGGCAAGCTGGCCCATGCGGTGAAAAGCGCCGTGCTGGTGCGCTGGGGCTTGCTGGCCATGGCGGCCACGGGCGCGCTCAACATTGCCTACAACCACTGGTTCGCGGCCAGCATCCCGTTCGCCGTCGTGCCCGTGATGCTGTACGCGTTCGGCATGTCGCTGGCCTTGCCGGGCATGACCATGTCGACGCTCGACATTTTCCCGCAGATGCGGGGCTTGGCTGCCTCCTTGCAAAACTTTGTGCAAATGCTGGTGTTTGCGCTCGTGTCCGGTTTTGTCGCACCGTTGCTGTTCGACAGTGCGTTCAAATTGGCGCTGGGGCAGGCCTCTGCCGTGGCGCTGGCCGCGTTTTTCTGGTGGCTGGGCACGCGCCAGGACGCGGCGCAGGGTGTGATGAGTATTGCCAAAACGGCATGAGCGGAGTTTGAAAAGGTAGGCATGCTTCCTGCTTTGTTACACTGTGACAATCAGACCCACGCTGCGGGCACAGCAGCACGCGCGCGGGTCTAAGCAGTTTTGCAACTTTACCTTTGGCTATCATGCACTTGATTAACTCCAGTTTGAACCACGCCTTGCGCGTGCCGCTGGCGGCGGAAATCCATTCGCGGCCGTTTTTGCAGCTCGACGCCCCCGAGCTGATCACCCATCTGGCCGTGTATAAAGATGACAGCGCAGCGCCCGGTGCGTCGAATATGGCCGCCCAGCATGCCACCCTGGCGGCCCTGTGCACGCATTTCGGCGTCACGCCGCCCGCCGCCGAAGCCAAGTATTTTTATTACGACTTTGGCCGTTTCCGCCTGAAATGGGAATGCCACACGGAATTTGCCACGTTTACCTTTGCCGAACATCCGGGGCAGGCCTTGCCTTTGGCGCAGGCGTTCGAGCGCATGCCTTTGGCACAGTTGCCGCAGCAATGGCTGGCGGGCTTGAAGGGCAAGCTGATGGTGGCGGCGCACGTGGTGCTCGAGCAAGCGACTGAACCAGCCGAAATCTTCATGCAGGGCTTGTCGCGCGTGTTCGAGGGCAATACCCTGGCCGGCAGCAAGGTGCTGCAAGGCGGCGAATTGTGGACGGATTTCACGATCCAGTCCGATGGCTTCAGCCGTTTCGTCATCCGCGATGCGGGCATGCGTTCGCAGCAGTCGGGGCGCCTGGTGCAGCGCGTGCTGGAAATCGAAACCTACCGCATGATGGCCTTGTTGGGCTTGCCGTATGCCATGCAGGCGGCGCCATCCTTGAACGCCATCGAGAACGAACTGGCTACCCTGGCCGCCGCCATGGTCGATACGGACGACGCCCCGGGAGCCGGCGACGAGGGCGTCTCCGAACAAGCCTTGCTCGACCGCATCACGCGCCTGGCGGCCCGCATTGAAAAGCTGTCGCTCGACAATAGCTACCGTTTTTCCGCCTCGAAAGCCTACATGGGTCTCGTCAAGGCACGCATCGAGGAGTTGCGCGAAGAGCGCATCGAAGGCATACCCACGGTCGAGGAATTCATGGATCGGCGCCTGACGCCCGCCATGAACACGTGCGAAGCGATGGCCAGCCGCCAGGAAGCGATGGCGCAGCGCATCGCCAACACGAATGACTTGCTGCGCACGCGCGTGGGCATCGTGCAGGAATTGCAGAACCGGCAAATCCTGCAATCGATGAACGCCCGCGCCGCGCAGCAGCTGCGCTTGCAGCAAGCTGTGGAAGGCTTGTCGGTGGCCGCCATTTCCTATTATGTGATCGGTCTGTTCAGCTACACGGGCAAGGCGGCCAAGGTACTGGGCTTGCCCGTGAATCCGGAAATCCTCGTCGGCGCCCTGGTGCCGTTCGTGGCCGCCGCCGTGTGGCTGGGACTGCGCCGCATGCACCACAAGCTGCACGCGGACTGAACAGGACGACATTGCGCTGTCATTTTTGCTATCTTTCAACATTCGACCGTCAGGTGTTGTTGAAAGGAAGTAGAGTGCCAGCGAATGTTGCCGATGTTGTCAGTGAGTATGTTTCTAAGCGCACGCTTGTCGATGAAGCGAGGCAACGTCAATTCAATGCGCCTGTCGGCGACGAAGATGTACTGGTTGGCGGGCAATTATTGCCGCTATCTACTTCCAGGATCGACGACAGTATCTTGCAAACGGTCAGCGATCTGTCCGAGCTGGACCGCTTGCCACGGCTGATGCGCCTCGCCACCCGCCACGGCACCCCTGAACTGATGGAGTATGTGGCCCGGCATCCCTTCCTGCATGAACTGAGCTGGCAATCGTCCACCGTCAGCGAGCTCGATTTCAGCCAAGGCAATCTGGCGCGCCTGAACGTGGACCTGGGTGGCGTCACATGCCTGAAGCTCAATCCGGTGCTGCATTCCCTCGCCTTGCGCGGCGCGCCATCACCCGGGCTGCGCATGGTCGATGGCTATGACGGGCAGTTTCTGGCCCTGGCATGCGAGCAAGACGTGCCGCCGTTCTCCGGTCTCGACCGGGTCGCTGATTTGTCGCTGGTCAATGTGCGCGAACTCGACCTGGCGGCGCTGGCGCAGCGCTTTCCCGGGCTGCGGCAGTTGCGCATATGGGGTAAGCCGGGCATGCTTGCCCATCTGCCCGCCATCGCGCAACTGAAACAGTTGCAGACGTTCACCGCTGACAATCTGTTCGGCTACGGCGCCGACGATGTTCCGTGCGCCGCTCAATTGCCCCAGCTTTCCACCTTGTCGATGAGCAGCCTGCCTGCCGACGCTGCCAAGGCCATCCAGGCCAACTTCAAGCAGGGGGCGGCACAGGGACTGGATCTGCGCATTACCAAGCCGCGCAAGCCGGAATGGCTGGCGGAAAACCTGCTCAATCCCTTCCGTGACTGGGACGGCCGTGCCAATATTTCCGCCGCCCAGGCGAAAAAGGCGGCGCAAGCCTACAAGCAGCTGTTGGCCGGCAGCCGCGTGATTGATGCGGCGATGGACGCCGCCAGCGTGGCCAAGGCGCTCATTGCGATGATTGACGACTATGTCGGCGTGTTCAACCAGATCGACCGGCGCGCCCGCATGATCGAAACGGTGGAGCGCGAAGAGATCGGCACGGCGCTGGCAAGCCTGTTGGCGCAGCTGGTGCGGCAATTGGGGCAACGGGGTATGGCGGTGGTCGATGAGGCGGCGCTGCTGCAGCGGTTCGATGCGCTGCGCGAATTCTAGCGTGAAGACGGAGCATCTTGCCCTGCCAGGATGGCGCCATAATTAAAAAGGAAAATTTGAGTGTTAGCAAATGTCGGAGATATCTACAGTGTGTTTTCAGTGGAGCTGCAGCAGTATGTGGCTTGCCAGGTCACCCGCATCAAGGATGCATCCTCGTCCAGGCCGGTAGCTGCCGTGCTGGAGCTGGACTGGACCGGTGACGCCTTGCCCGATGCGGCGGCCGTGCAAGCCATGCGGCCGCTGCTGTGCGATTATTTCTTCTGGAATAATCGCCACGATCACTGCTATGCCACGGCGAACGTGCCGCCTGGCTATACGCTCGTTGGCAATATCGCGCCGCTGGTGGATGTGGAAGTCAATAGCTATCGCAGTGCCTGGTACGTGGGCGACAGCGTGCTGCGCCAGCGCAACTGGGAGCGCATCGATCCGGCGCGGCGCCAGCAGTTCAAGGCCGCGTCGGACGAGCGCGAGGTGACCCTGGGCGGCCAGGTCTTCCGCCAGGACGCGACAAAAATCAATGACAGCGTCTTGCAGGCGCTGGGTGACGTGTCCGAGCTGGAACAACTGCCTTGCCTGATGTCGATCGAGACGGGCAACGGCACGCAGGCCTTGATGGAGTTTATCCAGGGCAATCCCTTCATCAATGAGCTGGACTGGCAATCATCGACGGTGCATGCGCTCGACTTCAGCGGCAGCGGCTTGAGCCGCCTGATCCTGCAGCCTGATGGCGTCACCAGCCTGGTCTTGAACGAAGGCTTGAGCCTGCTCGCGCTGCGCAGCGCGCCATCGCCGGCGCTACGCATCGACGATGGCGCCGATGGCCGCCACCTGACACTGCAGTGCACGCACGCGCTGCCGCCGTTCCACGGTCTCGGCCAGCTGGGCGGCCTGTCGCTGATCGGCATGAAGGACGTTGATCTGGAGCACGTGGCGCAGCGCTTTCCCCATTTGACATCCTTGCGCATCTGGGGCAAACCCGGGATGGCGTCGCAGATGGCCAGCCTTGCGCAGCTGGCCCAGCTGCGGACGTTCACCGCCTATGACCTGTTCGGTTTCACGGCGGAGGAATTTCCATCGGCCGCGCAATTGCCGAAGCTGTCGGCCTTGTGGCTGACCAGCTTGCCAGCGGATGTCGCCAAGGCCATCAAGGCAGGCTACAAGACAGCGGCGGCGCTGGGACTGGACTTGTCGGTGACCAAGGCGCGCAAGCCGGAATGGCTGGCGGAGAATCTGCTCAACCCGTTTCGCGATTGGGATGGCCGCGAGCATATTTCCCCCGCGTATGCGAAAAAGGCGGCGCTGGCCTACAAGAACATGCTGGCCGTGACGCGCGGCATCGATGCCGCCATGCAGGCGACGGCGGCGGCCGCCGCGCTGGAGGCGATGGTCGCCGCCTATGTGGATGTCTTCAACAAGATCGAGCGGCGCGCGAGCATCATCGAGACGGTGGAGCGCGAGGAAATCTACATGGTGCTGGCCGAGCTGCTGGCGCAGCTGCGGCAGCAACTGGGCGGGCAGGGCGCCACACTCGTCGATGAGGCGGCCTTGCTGGAGCTGTTCGACCGCTTGCGCGAATTCTAGACCAGTCCAGCAGTCTAGAAAAAAAGTTCTAGACATTGAGTTCTAGACTGGGTATTCTAGCGGCATGTTAAAAAATACCTCCACTCCCCATCCCACGGCCGCCGAACTGGACCTGCTGCGCATCCTGTGGCAGCGCGGTCCGTCCGACGCCCGCACCGTGTATGACGCCCTGGCCGCGGAGCGTGCCGACGCCAGTTACGCCACCGTGCTGCGCCAGTTGCAACTGATGCATGGCAAGGGCTTGCTGAGCCGCGATGAAAGCCAGCGGCCGCAGCTGTATGCGGCCGTCGAAGCGCAGGAAAAGCTGCAAACGAGCTTGCTCAAGGACTTGATCGGCAAGGTATTTTCCGGTTCCGGCAAGGCGCTCGTGCTGACGGCGCTGCGCGAACACGTGAGCGACGCGGAACGCCTGGAAATTGAAAAAATCCTGCGCAGCAAGGATGGCGGCGCGCCATGAACCTGGACCTGGGCATAGAGTTGGGCAACCTTGTCCCTGCGCTGGGCTGGGTCTTGCTGTATTTTGTCTGGCAGGGCTTGATCGTCGGCGCCGTCTCCGCTGCATTGCTCTGGCTGCTGCGCCACGCCAGCGCGCGCTGGCGCTATGCCGTGTGCGCGCTGGCGCTGCTGCTGTGCCTGTGTATTCCCTCGCTCCACCTGCTGTCGCTGCTGTCGGGCACATCACTGGCCCAGCTGCCGATGGCTGCACCGCCCGCCTGGCGCGCCGCGCTGCAAGCGTGGATGCCGGCCCTGGTGCTGGCCTGGAGCGCCGGCGTTGGCCTGATGAGCTTGCGCCTGTGCCTGGGCCTGGCGTGGGTCGGCAGGCTGCGCCGCCAGGCCGTGGCGGCCCCCGCGATCTGGCAGGCGCGCCTCGATGCGCTGGCGCTGCGCATGGGCTTGCGCGGCAGTCGGTCAGTGCCGCTGAAGCTGCATGCAGGCCTGGCCAGTCCCGTGACGGTGGGTTTCTGGCGCCCCGTCATCCTGCTGCCGGCCGCCTTGCTGAGCGGCATGCCCGTCGCCTTGCTCGAAGCGCTGCTGGCGCATGAACTGGCGCACGTGCGGCGCTGGGATTACCTGGTCAACCTGTTGCAAAGCGTGGCCGAGGCGCTGCTGTTCTTTCACCCCGTCGTCTGGTGGCTGTCGGCGCGCATGCGGGCCGAGCGGGAACAGGTGGCCGACGCCCTGGCTGCGCAAGCGCTGCAGGACCCGCAGCAGCTGGCCACGGCGCTGCATGCGCTGTCCCTGCACACGGCTGTGCCGCAGCATTCTCGCTTGCTGATGTCGGCACGGGGCGGGGCGTTGCTCACTCGCATCGAACGCCTGATGGCGCCAGGGCTGGATACGGCCGGCTGGAAACTGGCCGTACCCGCCTTGTTGCTGGCCTGCGCCACCCTGTTGCTGCAGACGCAGGAAAAGCCCGCAGTCAGCGGGGCGATGCTGGCCGAGGCTGCCGCCGGCATGCTGGCCTTGCCCGTCAGTGCGAAACACATGCTGGTGTTCGATGACGCCAGCGGCAAGGTGTTGATGGCGAAAGATGCGGACGCCGTCGTGCCCATCGCCTCGATCACCAAGCTGATGACGGCTATGGTGGTGCTCGATGCGGGGCTCGATCCCGATGAACAGTTGCGCATCGTGCGCGCCGACGGCGATGCGTCGCTGCAGCGCCACAGCCTGCTGGCCGATGGCGTGGCCGTGACGCGCGGCGCGCTGCTGCAACTGGCCCTGTTGCCGTCCGAAAACCGCGCCGCCGCCGCGCTGGCGCGCACCTATCCCGGCGGCAACATTGCCTTTGCGCAAGCGTTGCAAGCGAAGATCCGCCACCTGGGCTTGCGCCGCACCACCTTGACGGACCCCGTCGGCAGTTCTCCCGCGAATACGTCCACGGCCAGCGAGGTGGCGAAGATCGTCGCGGCGGCCGCGCGCTATCCGGACATCGCGCGCATCACCAGCCACCCGCAGGCGAGCGTGGCCGTCAATGGCAAGACGCGCACCTTGCACAACACCAATCCGCTGGTGGGCGGCAAGGGCTGGGACATTCTGCTGTCCAAGACGGGCAGCAGCAACGAGGCGGGCAGTTGCCTGACGATGCGCATGCGCAGCGGCGGCAAGCACGTTACCGTGGTGCTGCTGGACGCCGCCGGCGCGCAGCGGCGCTCGCTCGACGCCGGACACATCCGCGACACCCTGGCCGGGAGCCCAGGCCGTATGCATTGATACCCCCCCCCGGGCGCGCCAGTGCGGGCGCCCATCTTTTTACACTCTGGAGATGAAGATGACACTATTGGCGAAGTTGATGCTGGCTACGGTTGCGACCATGGCGGCTGGTTCGGTGCAGGCGAAGACCCCCGCACCGGTGCAGGATAAACCTGTCGATTGCGATAATTGCAAGGAATGGAACGCGCCCGTCAAGCCGTTCAATATCTATGGCAATAGCTGGTATGTGGGGACGGCCGGCCTGTCCGCCATGCTGGTGACGAGTCCGCAGGGCCATATCCTGCTCGACGGTGCGCTGCCGCAATCGGCGCCCCTGATCGTGGCGAACATCAAGGCGCTGGGCTTTCGCATCGAGGATGTGAAATACATCCTCAATTCGCATGCCCATTGGGACCATGCAGGCGGCATTGCCGCGCTGCAGCGGGCCAGCGGCGCCACCGTGATGGCCAGCGCAGCGGCCGCCCCGGTGCTGCAAAGCGGCACCAATGGCAAGGATGATCCGCAATACCAGGCCAATCCCGTCGTGCATGTGGCCAAGGTGCGCAAGGTCAGCCTGGTGGGCGAGGGCGATACCGTCAAGGTCGGACCGTTGGCCTTGACGGCCCACATGACACCGGGCCACACGCCGGGCGGCACGACGTGGACGTGGACTTCGTGCGAAGGCGACCGCTGCCTGGACGTCGTGTATGCGGACAGCCTGAACCCGTATGCGAGCGGCGATTTCACGTACACAGGCAAGGGCAAGACACCGGACATTTCGGCCTCGTTCGAAGCGAGCATCGCCAAGGTGGCCGCCTTGCCATGCGACATCATCATCCCCGTGCATCCGGGCACGACGGACGTGCTGGGCAAGGCCGCCAAGCGCAGCGGGACGGACAATCCCCTGATCGACGCGAATGCTTGCCGCGCCTATGCGGCCGAAGCGGGCGGCTTGCTGGCCAAGCGCCTGGCGAAGGAACGGGGCGTTGCGCTGCCTCTTGAGGCCAAGGGCGCCGCGCACACGCATTAAACGGTTTTACCCTGCCGCCTGCTGCTGTTTTTGCCGGCGTTTCAGGAATACCGTCATTTCCTTCACGGCTTGCAGGTCGCCTTGCTGCTGGGCCACAGTCACGCCCGTGGTCCAGGCCGCCTGCGCTTCGTCCAGCCGGTCAAGCTGGTGCAGGGCCTTGCCCAGCAGCTTCCAGGCGGCGGAATAGCCGGGCTGCTGCACGGTGGCTTGCGCCAGGTGCAAGGCCGCTTGCTCGAAGTCATTGTCTTTCAGGCAGGCGTCGCCCAGGCCAAAGCGCAGCAGGGCGTTGTCGCGCCCCTGCGCCAGCAGTTTTTCCAGCTTTTCACGCATTCCCGGCCTCATCAATATGCAAGTTTATTCTTGCATATTAACGCTTCGGCGCGCGGGAAACAAGCTGACGTTCAATCCTCCACATCCACTACCAGCTTGCCGCGCGCGCTGCCATCGATCTGCGCCGCATGCGCATCGTGCGCCGTGCGCAAGGTAAAGCGGCGCGGGTCGAGCCGCACCTGCAGCTTGCCCGCCTCGATCAGCTTGTTGGCTTCGCGCAGAATGGCGCCATGGCGCGCGTGGCCCTGGCCGCTCAACAGGGGCAGCAGGGTGAACACGCCCGAGTAGGTTGCCGCGCGCGCCGTCAGCGGGCTCAGCGCGAACGTGCCCCAGCCGAGGCAGCTGACGACGTGGCCGCCGTAGATGCGTGCCGCCTTGAAACTGGCGTCCAGCGTGGCGCCGCCCACCGTGTCGTAGACGATGTCGAAGCCGGCGCCGCCCGTGTGTTCGGCCACGTAGTCATCCACCGTGCTGGTGCGGTAATCGATGAAGCGGGCGCCCAGCGCCTCGATGGCAGCGCGGCTGGCCGCGCTGCCCGTGGCATACACTGTGGCGCCAAGGGCGACGGCCAGCTGCACGGCCATGTGGCCCACGCCGCCCGCGCCGCCATGCACGAGTACGCTGTCGCCCGCCTGCACATGGGCGCGGTCGACCAGCCCTTCCCAGGCCGTGATGAAGACGAGGGGCATGGCGGCCGCTTCGCGCATGCTCAGCGCTGGCGGCACCGGCGCCAGCAGGGCTGCGTCGAAGACGCCGTACTCGGCCAGCGAGCCCTGGATGCCGCCGATGCCGCCAGCCATGCCATAGACTGTTGCGCCCATGTGAAAAGTCGTCACGCCATCGCCCACGGCCGCCACCGTGCCGGCCATGTCGATGCCGAGGATGGCGGGCAGGCGGGGCCGGGCGTGCGGGGCGGCGCCGGCGGCGATCTTCGTGTCCAGCGGATTGACGCCGCTGGCGGCGATGCGCACGAGGACTTGGCCGGGGCCGGGCTGCGGCACGGGCAAGTTGGCCATGCTCATGGGGGTGGCAAAGGTGTTGAGGACGAGGGCTTGCATGGAATTCTCCTGTGGTTGATGCCCCAGTCTAGGCGGGGACGGTCCAAAGAAAAATGGGGCGCATCCCGATGCACTATTTCAGTATCGTGGATAATCGCCGGAATCAAGGAACTCACAGGAGACCGGCATGGACAGGCTGGATGCAATGCACGTGTTTTGCGCCGTGGTCGAGGCGGGCGGCTTCAGCAAGGCGGCGCAGCGCCTGGGTATTTCCACGTCGTCCGTGACGAACCAGGTGGCGGCGCTGGAAAAGCATTTCGGCGTGCGCCTCTTGCAGCGCACCACGCGCAGCATGTCGCTCACGGCCGAAGGCCGGCAGTGCCATGCGCAGGCGCGCCAGGTACTGGCCGACATGGCCGCGCTGGAAACGAGCTTGCTGCAGGCGGCCGAGCGGCCATCGGGCAGCTTGCGTGTGGACATGCCCAGCAGCATCAGCCGCAACCTGGTGGCGCCCGCCTTGCCCCGCTTTACCGCCGCCTATCCCGACATTTCCCTGCGCCTGACGGTCAGCGACCGCCTGGTCGACATGGTGGAAGAGGGCATCGACGTGATGCTGCGCATCGGCGCACCGCAGGATTCATCGCTGGTGGCGCGCAGCCTGCTGAAGATGGATTATCTGTGCTGCGCCTCGCCCGCCTTTGTCGCCCGGCATGGCATGCCGCGTACGCCGCAGGAACTGGACCAGTTTGCCTGCCTGCATTTCCTGTACCCGAAATCTCGCCAGGTGCGGCCCTGGCTGTTCCAGGCCGGCGAGGGTGATACGGCGTATGCGCACACGCCGCCAGCGGCCCTGGCCTTCGACCATATCGAATCGATGATTGCCGCCGCCCAGGCCGGCTGCGGCATCGTGCAGGCCCTGTCCGTCTCCGTGTTGCAGCCCTTGCGCGAAGAGACTCTGGTGCCCGTGCTGCAACCGTATCGCACGCGGGGGCCGGATCTGTGGGCGCTGTTCCATCCGCGCCAGCTGCGCGCGGCCAAGGTGCAAGTGTTTGTGGAGTTCCTGGCGCAGATTTTTCACGAAGGCTTTAATGAGAATTGATTATCAATTATAATGCAAGCCTATTGCATTGAATTGTCCATTGTCAGGAATCCCATGTCCGTGTTTTTACGCCGCCCCGTGGCACTGTTGCTTGCCGCCGCCAGTCCCCTGGCGCTGGCAGCTGATCCCGCTGCCGACAAGCCCGACGCGCAGGACGTCGTCACCGTGAAGGCCGAGCGCCAGCATTACCGCAGCCTGTCCGCCACGGGCGCCACCAAGACGGATGCCTTGCTGATGGACTTGCCGCAAAGCGTGCGCGTGCTGACCGGCGACTTGCTGCGCGACGCCGGCGTGACGACCCTGGCCGCTGCGCTGGAGCTGGCCAGCGGCATCGCGAAGCAAAGTCCGCTGGGCGGTTTGTGGGACAGCTACGCCATGCGCGGCTTTACGGGCGACCCGAATTTCGGCTCCGACTACATGGTCAACGGTTTCAGTTCCAGCCGCGGCTATAACGGCATGCGCGACGGCGGCAATACGCAGGCCATCGAAGTGCTGAAAGGCCCCGCTTCGGCCCTGTACGGCCGGGGAGAGCCGGGCGGCACGGTGAACATCACCACCAAGAAGCCGAAGTTCGCGCCCGAGTACAGCGCCGATGTGTCGTTCGGCAGCTTCCAGACGCGCCGCGCAGCTTTGGATTTGACAGGACCGCTGAGCGACACCATCGCCTACCGCCTGAACGCGGCGCATGAAGAAGGGCACAGTTTCCGCGATACATTGAAGGTCGAGCGCAGCCTGTTTGCTCCCTCGTTTCTCTGGCTGCTGGGCGAGCACACGACCGTGTCGTATGAAATCGAAGCGGTGCGCCAGCGCGCGCCGTTCGACCGGGGCGTGGTGGCCGTGAACGGCAAGCTGGGTCTTGTCCCCGTTTCGCGCTTTTTGGGCGAGCCGGGCGACGGCCCCATGACGGTCAAGTCGCTGGGGCAGCAGCTGTTCATCCACCACGCGCTGTCCGACGACTGGACGGTGCAGGCGGGCGCCTCTTACCGAGACAGCGAATTGAGCGGTTATTCGACCGAGGCGAACAAGCTGCTGGCCGATGGGCGCACCCTGAACCGCCAGCGCCGCCACCGCGATTTCTCCGCCACCGACGTGTCGGCCCGTTTCGAAGTGCTGGGCAAGTTCAGGACGGGCGCGCTGGCGCACGAGGTGCTGGCCGGTGTCGACGCCTATCATTTCGACGACCACCGGGTGCAGCTGCGCCGCAATCCTTCGGCCGCGAATGCCTATGCCATCGACATCTTCAATCCCGCGTATGGCGGCAAGGCCGATCCGCTGGCCCTGTCCATCGACACGCAGGAAGGACAAAAGGCGCGCGGCCTGTATGCGCAGGATCAACTGGATCTGGGCGCGCAATGGAAGGCGCTGGTCGGCGTGCGCCACGATAGCTACACGCAGGACGTGAGGAACAATCGCCTGAACGTGAGCAACCGCCAGTCGCTGTCGGCCACGAGCCCCCGCGCCGGCCTCGTCTACCAGCCGACGAAGGCATGGTCGCTGTACGCGAGCGCGGCCAAGGGCTTCCGGCCCAACAGCGGCATCAGCCTGGCCAACCAGGCATTCCCGGCCGAGCGCAGCCGCTCGTATGAACTGGGCGCCAAGCTGGAAACGGGCAAGCTGACGGGCACCGTGGCCGTGTACGACATCCGCAAGAGCAATGTGCTGACGACGAATCCCGCCAACACGGATTTCGCCATCGCGGCGGGCGAAGTGGGCAGCCGGGGGCTGGAACTGGACGTGTCGGGCGAAGTGGCGCGCGGCTTGCGCGTCTCGGGCGCCTATGCCTACACCAACGCCACCGTCACGCGCGGCGACAATACGATTGTGACGGGCAGCCGCTTCGCCAACGTGCCGCGCCACAGCGCCAACCTGCTGGCCACCCAGCAATTTGCGCTGGCCACGGGCACGGCCAGCGTGGGCGGCGGCGTGCAATATGTGGGCGAGCGCCTGGGCGACGTGGCCGTCAGCAGCAGTTTTACCCTGCCGGCCTACACGACGGCCAGATTGCTGGCGTCGTATTCGCCCAGCGCACAATTGCGCCTGGCCCTGAACGTGGAAAACCTGTTCAACCGCAGCTACTATGCGAGTTCGTATAGCCAGCTGTGGGTGGCGCCGGGGGCGGAGCGCACGATGACCTTGCATGCCCATTACCGTTTTTAAGCAATCACTATGACATCGACTTCTTCTGCCACCCTGCGCACCCGCATCGCCGTCATCGACGTGCTGCGCGGCCTCGTCATGCTGATCATGCTGTTCGACCATGTGCGTGAAACCGTCTTTTTACACCACCAGGTGGGCGACCCGATGGATGCAGCCAGTGTCGATCCGGCCCTGTTCTTCACGCGACTGGCCGCCCACGTGTGTGCGCCCATGTTCGTTTTCCTGACGGGCTTGTCCGCCTGGCTGTATGCGCATCCGGCCGCCGGGCCACGCAGCGCCACGGGCTTCTTGTTCAAGCGGGGCTTGCTGCTGGTGGTGCTGGAACTGGTGTTCGTCAATTTCGCCTGGAGCGGGGCGTTTCCGCCAGCCGTGCTGTATCTGCAGGTGATCTGGGTCATCGGCCTGGCCATGATGGCGCTGGCCGTGCTGCACCAGTTGCCGTTGAAAGTGCTGGCACTGTTGGGCGTGGCGATCATCGCGGGCCAGCATTTGCTCACGGGCTTGCGCGCGGAAGAGGGCAGCCTTGGCTATTATTTGCTGACGGTGCTGCTGCAACGGGGGTATCTGGTGGCGGACGGCGCCATGAAGATCAAGGTCAGTTATCCGCTGCTGCCGTGGATAGGCGTGATCGTGCTCGGCTATGCGGCCGGGCCCCTGTATGCGCGCGGCCGTTCGATAGAGGGGCGGCGCCGCCTGCTGCTGGCGCTGGGCGCAGGCAGCTTGCTGTTGCTGGCCGTGCTGCGCGGTTGCAATATCTATGGTGAAACCCTGCCGTGGGTGGCGGGCGACACGGTCTTGCGCACGGCCATGAGCGTGCTGAACTTCACGAAATATCCGCCATCGCTGGACTTCTTGCTGTTCACCCTGGGCCTGGGTATGCTGGGCCTGGCCTGGCTGGAAAGCGTCGATAACTGGTTTACGCGGGCCTGCGCCACCTTTGGCGGCGCGCCCATGTTCTACTACTTGTTGCACCTGTATCTGCTGCTGCTCATCGGTATCAGCTTGACGACCGTGCTCGGTGCCAATCACGGCAACCGCTATGGCGTCGAGCACATCTGGCAAGTCTGGCTGCTGGCCTTGCTGCTGATGCCCGTGCTGTACTTTCCCTGCCGCGCGTTCGCCCATTACAAGCGCACGTCGCGGCAGGCGTGGGTACGTTATTTCTGAAGCATGCCTACTTGCAGTACAGCCTATCGATGCTGTGGCTGGACGCCAGGTAATGCCGCGTCTGCCAACCGATGGCCACCCTGTAGGCGCACGGCGGATCGAGCGCCACGTTGACGGGGAAGCCGCCATTGTTGCCTGATAAATGCGGCCCGCCCGCGCCGCCGCGGAACAGATAATTGCTCGGTGGTGGCGGCGGCGTGAAGCTGGCGGCCGGCAGCGGTGGCGGCGGATGCTGGATGCCGTTGTTGTTGGATATCGTGATATTGAAAAAGCGCAAGTGCGGATGGTCGATCGTGTACAGGATATGCACGAGGCCGCCCGCGATGGGGTTGCAGGCATTGCTGCGCAGCTCTTCCAGGTCTAGCGCCACGATGACGGGCGAGTTGTCGAAGACGATGGAATCGAGCCCGTCCGTGGCCACCAGCGCCAGGGTATTGCCGTCGCGCACCTCGAAGCCCAGGCGGTAGCGGCGTATCGGTTCGCTCTCGGCCGCCGTCAGGCTGCGGCCCGCGTCGAGGATGGGCAAGCCGCCCGGCAGCTTGGCCGGATGCAGGCTGGTGATGGCCGGCGTATTCACGGTCAGCAAGTCAAACGTGCGCAGGAAGATGCTGGGCGCCACGTTGACGACGGCCGTCGTGCCGTCGCGCATGTCCACGGTGACGGGCTTGCCATCCACTCGTATCCAGCCGCCAGGCTGCAGATCGCCCGCGTCGATGATGACGGGCGCCGAATCGCCGAGACCCAGTCCATTTGTATAAAACACATAGCCGACGTGCGTGCCGAGGATTTGCGTGAGCGGCGCCAGGCTGGCGGGTGCCACCGTGGGGATGGCTGCCGGGTCGTCGCTGCCGCCGGGCCAGGACCATTCGCCGATCAGGAAACGGTATTCCAGCGGGTTGGCGGGAATGGCGCTGTTGCGCAGCGGGCAATTGCCCTTCAAGGTGACACCGCCGGCGAACACATACGAGGCGCCGGCGCCGCCCGCATAGCCTTGCGCGGAAAAGCCGGCCAGCGAGGGAAACGGGTGGATGTCGAAGATTTCCACCTGCTGCCAGTGGGGCACGCCTTCCACGTCGGGCGGCAAGACGTCCTTCGAACACAATTCCACGCAGAAGCAGTGGCCAACGTTTTCGCGCCCCGGCTGGCGGCCGTTGGCTTGCGTTTCCGACAGGATCGTCACGCTGCCCAGCTGCGCCGTGAAATACACGTCTGGCCCTCTGGCGAATTCCACGTTGATGAATGGCGAGAAAGGCGTGAGCGTGAAGTCCGACGTCAGGTAATCGATGCGGAAGCGCCCGCCGGCGTCCGTCACCGCCACTCCCAGCGCATCATCCTGCAGCCAGTCCGCGTCGAATGCGCGCACGGTGGCGCCGGCGATCGGCGCGTGGGGCGCGTCGCAGGTGCGCAGCCGGCCGCAGATGGTCCAGGCGCCGAAGCGGGCGCGCACCAGGCACCAGAAGCGTTGCGGTAGGCAATAATCCCAGACGGCGAGGAAATCGTTCTCGACCTGGCGCCAGCGGGGCTGGATGGTGGTGATGGAAAACTGCAGCGGCACGGGGTCTTTCGGCCCCGGTTTCAAATGCGGCACGGTGGGGCACAGGATATCGACTTCGACGGCCTCGCCCCGATAATCGTCTTCCAGGGTAAAACTGTAGTTGCCATCGTCATCCGTGCGCGCCTCGGCCAGCAGGAAGGGCGCTTTCGCCTGCACTTCCTCGTCCGTGAGGATGGCGAAGGTTTCCTTGGCGTTGGCCACGGCCAGGGCAGTGACGTTTTGCGACTCGCGCGGCCGGTACAGGCGCACGAGGACGTGGGATAAAGCTTCAGGACACTCGGCACAGATCAAGCCGCACAGCTTGCCCCGCAGGATATAGGCCATGATGGCTCCCTTGCTGATGTGGACGGCGCACCGCTCGGAATGGCGGCGCTGTTACCAAGCTAGCAAATGAATGGCCGATGGATTTGATCTGGATTAAAGGCGGGTCAGCTATTTGATCAGCGCCAGCACTTCGCGGAAGCGCGGATGCTTGCAGTCGCGCAACCATTCGAAGGCCAGCATTTCCACCGTCACCAGATGGGCGCCCAGCTTGCCCAGGCGGGCCAGCGCCGCGTCGCGGCTGGCGGCCTGGCGCGAGCCGACGGCGTCGATGGCGATGATGACCTCGTACCCCAGTTCCAGCAAGCCGATGGCCGTCTGCAGCATGCACACATGGGCTTCGCAACCCGTGACGACGATTTGTCTGCGTCCGGCGGGTAGCATGTCCTGCAAGCCGTCGGCACAGGCGCCGAAATGCGTCTTGTGCAAGGTCCGTTCGCACAGGGCGGCGATCTCTTCCACGTTCGGCCCCAGCCCCTGGCGGTTCTGTTCCGTGCCCAGCACGGGCACGTCGAGCAGTCGGGCGATCTTCGCCAGGCGCAGGTTTTGCGCCAGCACCAAGCCGGCATCGTGGATGGCCGGCATCAAGCGGCCTTGCAGGTCGACAATGACCAAAACAGCCTGGTTCGCATCCATCAGCATGGCGTTCTCCTTATTAGTATCTGGCGACAGTGTAGCGCGCCGCAGTTTGCTCAAGTTGGCCAGCTGGGCACGGCTGTTTCGCCCATCAGGTAGCCATGATTCAAATCGACGGCGGCACGCAAGTAGTTCCACAGGGCGCTGACCCTGGCAATATTGCGCCGCTCGCAGGGCGAAATCATCCAGAAGGCGCGCAGCAGGTCGATCTCGCCATCGAGCACGGGCACCAGCTCAGTCGACTGCTGGGCCACGAAGCAGGGCAGGATGGCCAGCGCCTGGCCCGCGCGCGCCGCGTGGTACTGGGCGATTACGCTGGTGCTGCGAAACGCGCGCAGGGAATCGGGCGCCACGTTGTCCATGTAGCGCAGCTCCGAACTGAAGACCAGGTCGTCCACATAGCCGATGATGGGGTGCTGCGCCAGTTGGGCCACGCTGGTGATCGGCGCGTGGCGCGCCAGGTAGGCGGGCGTGGCATACAGTTTCAGGCGGTAGTCGGACAGTTTCGTCACCACGTAGGGGCCGGACTGGGGGCGTTCGACGGAAATGGCCACGTCCGCTTCGCGCTTGGACAGGCTGACAAAGCGGGGCACGGCGATCAGGTCCACGCTGATGTGCGGGTATCGCCCGCAGAACTGCGCCAGGTGGGGCGCCAGCACGATGGCGCCGAAGCCCTCGGTAGCGCCCAGGCGCACCTGGCCTGACAACAGGCGGTTGTGCTCGCCCAGCTCCTCGGTGGCGGCGAACACCGTGCTTTCCATGGTTTCCGCGTATTCCATCAGGCGGTGGCCTTCGGGCGTCAGTTGGTAGCCCACGTAGTTGCGGTCGAACAGCTGCGTGCCCACCTGCTCCTCGAACTTGCGCATGCGCCGCGACACGGTGGAATGGTCGATGCCCAGCTTTTTCGCCGCATCGACGAGGCCGGCGCTGCGCGTCAGTTCCAGGAAGACCCGTACATTGTCCCAATCGAGCATGGCAAACCCTCTCTGTGCATTTTTGCAAAGGAATTATGCATTAATTTCACTTGAGTGCATATTTTTACACATGCAGAATGCATCTAAACATATAAGAAAACCCATTCACCTGGAGACACGCATGAAAAAAACCGTTCTGGCCATGGGCGCGCTGGCGCTCACCCTTTCCTTTGGCGGCGCGCACGCGCAAATTTCCGATGGCGTCGTCAAGGTCGGCATCCTGACCGACATGTCCGGGCCGTATTCGGCCATGGGCGGGCGCGGCTCCGTCGTCGCCAGCCAGATGGCCGTCGAGGATTGCCTGAAGGCCGAATGCAAGGGCATGAAGATCGAAATCCTCTCGGCCGACCATTTGAACAAGGCCGACATCGCCGCCTCCAAGGCGCGCGAATGGATAGACCGCGACAAGGTCGACGCCATCGCCGATTTGACCAATTCCTCCGTAGCCCTGTCCGTGCAAAAGCTGATGAAAGAGAAGGGCGGCATCGCCATGTTCAGCGGCCCGGCCACGGGGCGCCTGACCAATGAAGACTGCTCGCCGAACGGCTTCCACTGGATGTTCGACACGTATTCGCAGGCAGCCGGCACGGCGGCGGCGCTGACCAAGCTGGGACAGAAATCCTGGTACTTCGTCACCGTCGATTACGCGTTCGGCCATTCGCTGGAAAAGGACGCCAGCGATGTCGTCAAGCGCAATGGCGGCACCGTCGTGGGCGCAGTGCGCCATCCCCTCAACGCCTCCGATTTCTCGTCCTTCCTGGTGCAGGCGCAAGGCTCGAAAGCGCAGGTGATCGGCCTTGCCAATGGCGGCGCCGACACGGTATCGGCCATCAAGCAGGCGCGCGAATTCCGCATCGGCAGCGGCAAGGACCAGCGCCTGGCCGCCTTGCTGGTGTTCCTCTCGGACGTGCACGCGCTGGGACTGGATACGGCCCAGGGCCTCGTCTACGCGGACGGTTTTTACTGGGATTACGATGACCGCAGCCGCGCGTTTGCGAAACGCTTCGAGGCGCTCAACAAGGGCGCCAAGCCGACCATGGTGCAGGCGGGCGTGTATTCCAGCGTCTACCACTACCTGAAGTCGGTGGCGGCCGCGAAGAGCGACGACTCGAAAATCGTCGCCGAAAAAATGCGCCAGCTGCCCATCAAGGATTCCGTGATGAACAACGCCTCGATCCGCCCCGATGGCCGCGTGATCCACGACATGTACCTGGTACAGGTGAAGACCCCGGCCGAATCGAAAGGCGCGTGGGATTACCTGAAAGTGCTGTCCACCATCCCCGCCGACCAGGCGTTCAAGCCGATGGATGCTGCGGCGTGCAATCTCGTTAAAAAATAACCACGGAGTCTCGAACCATGAACCAAGCCCTCACCCAAGTCCCTGCCATTTCCCTGCACATCGGCGGCAAGCACCATGCGTCAAGCAGTAGCGAATGGCGCGACGTCATCAACCCGGCCACGCAGGAAATCGTCGCCAAGGTGCCGTTTTCCACGCCGGATGAAGTCAACCTGGCTGTCGCCACAGCCAAGGAAGCGTTCAAGACCTGGCGCAATACCCCGCTGGCCGCGCGCATGCGCATCATGCTCAAGTACCAGCATCTGATCCGCGAAAACATCGGGGCCCTGGCCGAACTGATCACGCGCGAACACGGCAAGACCCTGCCCGACGCGGAAGGGGAAGTCATGCGCGGCCTGGAAGTGGTGGAGCACGCGTGTTCGATCGCCACCCTGCAGCTGGGCGAGATTGCGGAAAACGCGGCCACCGGCGTCGATGTCTACAATATCTACCAGCCGCTGGGCGTGGGCGCCGGCATCACGGCGTTCAATTTCCCCGTCATGCTGCCGTGCTTCATGTTCCCGATCGCTATCGCCTGCGGCAATACGTTTGTGCTGAAACCGTCGGAACAGGATCCGTCTTCGACCATGTACCTGGTCGAATTGATGTACCAGGCGGGCTTGCCGGCCGGCGTCCTGAACGTCGTGCATGGCGGCGCCGACGTCGTCAACATGCTGTGCGACCATCCCGACATCAAGGCCGTGTCCTTCATCGGTTCCACCCACGTGGGCACGCATGTGTACCGCCGCGCCAGCGAATCGGGCAAGCGCGCGCAATCGATGATGGGCGCGAAAAACCATTGCGTGGTGCTGGCCGACGCCAACAAGGAGCAGGCGATCAATAACCTGATCGGCGCGGCCTTCGGTGCGGCCGGCCAGCGCTGCATGGCCAATTCCGTCGTGGTGCTGGTGGGCGAGGCGCGCTCCTGGCTGCCGGAAATCGTCGCCCGTTCGCAGGCGCTGAAAGTGGGGCCGGGCAGCGACCGCGATGCCGACCTGGGTCCGATGGTCTCGAAAGCGGCCATGCAGCGGGCGGAAAAGCTGATCCAGGCGGGCGTGGACGAAGGCGCGCAGCTGCTGCTCGACGGCCGCGGCCACAAGGTGGCCGGCTACGAGGGCGGCAATTTCATGGGCCCGACAATTTTCTCCAAGGTCCAGGCATCGAACTCCGTCTACACGCAGGAAATCTTTGGCCCCGCCATGTGCGTGGTCGAGACGGACACGCTGGACCAGGCCATCGCCTTCATCAACGCCAACCCGAACGGCAACGGCACCTCGATCTTCACCTCGTCCGGCTGGGCGGGGCGCAAGTTCCAGAACGAGATCGATGTGGGGCAGGTGGGCATCAACGTGGCCATTCCCGTACCCGTCGCGTATTTCAGTTTTACGGGGTCGCGCGCGTCGAAGCTGGGAGACCTGGGTCCGAACGGCAAACAGGCCCTGTACTTCTGGACGCAGACCAAGACCGTCACGGCGCGCTGGTTCGCCCCGGACGATGGCGGCAGCGGCGTCAATACCACCATCTCGATGAAATAAGGGGAAGGCCATGGGCACCAATATCGTTTTCATCGGCCTGGGCAACATGGGCTTGCCCATGGCGCAGAACCTCGTGCGGGCCGGCCATGCGGTGACGGGCTTCGATTTGCTGCCGGCCAGCGTGCGGCAATTCGCCGACGGCGGCGGCCTGGTCTCCGATGACCAGGCGGCGGCGATCGGCCAGGCCGACATCGTCATCACGATGCTGCCGGCCAGCCGCCATGTGCTGGGGGCCTACCTTGGGGACGCGGGTATTTTGGCGCAGGCGCGGCCCGGCACCCTGCTGATCGACTGTTCGACGATTTCCACCGAGGCGGCGCGCCAGGTGGGCCGCGCGGCGCAGGAAAAAGGCATGCCGATGCTGGACGCGCCCGTGTCGGGCGGCACGGCGGGCGCCACCAACGGCACGCTGACCTTCATGGTAGGCGGCGAAGAATCCGCGCTGGCGGCGGCACGGCCCTACCTGGACGTCATGGGCAAGGCCATCTTCCACGCGGGCGGCTCCGGTTGCGGCCAGACGGTCAAGATCTGCAACAACATGCTGCTGGGGATACTCATGATCGGCACCAGCGAAGCCATACGCCTGGGCGTGGCCAATGGCCTCGATCCCAAGGTGGTGTCCGACGTGATGGCGAAAAGCTCGGGCCGCAACTGGACCCTGGACGTCTACAACCCGTGTCCGGGCGTGGCCGAGAACGTGCCCGCGTCGCGCGGCTACACGGGCGGCTTTGGCGTCGACCTGATGCTGAAAGACCTGGGGCTGGCCATGGAAAGCGCGCTGGCCAGCGGCGCCTCGGTGCCGCTGGGCGCCTTGTCGCGCAATTTATATAGTTTGCACAGCAAGGCGGGATCGGGCGCGCTGGATTTTTCCAGCATTTATCAGCTGCTGGGCGATAAAGCTTAAGGTTGCTGCGCCTGCAGGGCTGCCAGTTCCGCTCTGGCTTTTTCCAGCTTGCCTTCCAGTTTGGCGATCTTCTTCGGTTCCTTGTTGGCTTCCTGGGCCAGGCGCAGCGAGCGTTCCGTCTGGTTCACCTTCGCCTGCGCCTTGACGATCTTCTTGTTGTGGCGTTCGACCAGGGTACTGTCGCGGCAGTGGGCATTGACTTCGTCAAGCGCGCGCGTGAGGCCCGCGACCTTGTCGGACAGGCCCTGTTCCTGCGCCTGGCGCAATTCGCTGCGGATGTTTTCGCGCTTGGCGGCGCAGCCGGCCAGCTGGGTGTCGGCGGCGCTGGCGCCCAGGGAGGCTGCGGCGAGCAGCAGGGTCAAGGCGGTTGTGGCGAGGCGGTTCATGGCGTTCCTGTGTAAGTGGTGGGCTCGTGCAATGTAAGCCTGCCGGCTTGCCCTGTCAAACTTCTTGTGCAGTGCGCGCCTGTCTGGCATGGCATCGGCTACCATGCGTGTTTTCTTCTTTCCGACACCGCCGCATGCCCAAGAAATTCCTCTTGCTGATTCCTTTCCTGCTGCCGTTGCCGCTCCTGGCCCAGACCTCGCCCACCTTGCTCGACCTGCAGCTGATCGCCATCAAGGCGAGGGCTGATGCGGCTAGCCATAGCCCGGAAAGCATCGCCGAGTTTGAGCAGGCCCGGCGCGCGGCCGAAGCGGGCGACGTGGAGGCGCAGCTGGACCTGGCGCGCATGCTGCAGCTGGGCGTCGGCGCGCCGCAAGACACGGCGCAGTCGATGGCCTGGATACGCAAGTCGGCCGAAGGCGGCTATGCACCGGCACAGTCGGCTTTGGGATTGGCCTATACCTTGGGCGGCAAGGTGCCCATCGACCGCGTGCAGGGCGAATACTGGCTGCGCAAGGGCGCGGCGCAGGGCAATGCAGAGGCGCAAACCATCCTGGCGCTGGAATTCATCGATGGCGACAGCAGCGTCGAAGAGCAGGCGCTGGCCATCACCTGGCTGAAGGCGGCGGCGAACGAGCAGCACTTCGTGCCCGCCTACAATGCGCTGGGCGAGCATCTGATGCGCGCAGCCGTCGATGAACAGGATCGCGCCGAGGCTTTCCACTGGTATTCCAGAGCGGCGCGTGAAAAGGAGCCGGCCGGCATGCGCAACCTGGCCCGCGCGCACGAGCTGGGCCTCGGCGTGGCGCGGTCGGACAAGTGGGCCCTGGTCTGGTACGAGCGGGCGGGGTGGAGCGGCGACTTGCCCGCCATGCGGCGCATGATCGATGTGTATGTCAAAGGCGAACTGGGACAGGCTGCGAATGCCGAAGACGCGGCCGAATGGCGCGGCAAGCTGGCCGAGAAGGAAAAGAAATGAAGACCATGCTGTTTGTATTGAGCCTGGCCCTGGCGCAGCCCGTGCTGGCGCAGCCGGCGTCCACCAAGAAACCGCGCCAGCATCCGGCGCTGGCCGAATTCGATATGTCCGGCCTCGACGACATGCGCGCAAGGGTGCGGGCCGTGATCGACCGTCCCGCCGACCTGTCTCCGGACAAGGTGGCAGCCTTCGGGAAGGCGCGCCTGGCTGCGGAAGGGGGAGACACGGCCGCCCAGCTGGAGCTGGCGCAGATGCTGCACGGCGGCGAAGGCACGCCGCGCGACATCGACGCCGGCCTGGCGTGGATGCTGAAATCGGCCGAAGGCGGCTATGGTCCGGCGCAGGCTTTCCTCGGCGTGGCCTACACGCTGGGACAGGGCATGGCCATCGACCGCAAACTGGGCGAATACTGGTCGCGCAAGGGCGCCGCGCAAGGCGTGGAGCTGGCCAACTTCACGCTGGCCATGCACTTTGAAAATATCCACAGCAGCCCGGCAGAACAGGCGCATGCGCTGCACTGGCTGAAGTTCTATGCCGAAAACGGCTTTATCTATGCCTACAATGAAATCGGCTACCGCCTGATGATGACGGCCAAGGACGAAGCGCAGCGCAAGGAAGCGTTCACCTGGTACATGAAGGCGGCCAAGGTGCTCGACCCGCCCGGCTTGAACAATGTCGCGTACTCGTATGAAGTGGGGCAGGGCGTGCCGCAGAGCGACGAGGCGGCCCTGGGCTGGTATGAAATGGCGGCCATCGCCAAAAGTCCGCCGGGGCAGACGGGTTTTGCGCGGCTGCTGGAACAGGGCCGTGGCGGCCCCACCCGGCAAGGGCCGGCGCCCAAGCCTTTCGCGCTGTACCTGCTGGCGGCGAAGCAGGGCGACGCGGAAGCCATCGAACGGCTGATCAAGGTGTACGATAAGGGCGAGCTGGAACAGGCGGCCGACCCGGCGCAGGCGGCACTGTGGCGCGAAAAGCTCAGGCTGACCAAGACTCCCTGAGCGGGCATGACGGAGTCAGGACGGCATGCTATCATCATTGTTATCGATAACAATATCATGAGAGACCCATGAATCCCGATTTCCGCTCCAAGGCGACGCTTGAAAAGCATATCCTGCACACGATGAATTTTTATCACCCGCGCGCGTTTGACCCGAGCGGCGGCTTCTATCACTTCTTCCTCGATGACGGCACGGTGTATGACGCCAGCACGCGCCATCTGGTCAGCAGCACGCGCTTCATCTTCAATTACGCCATGGCGTACCGCCGCTTCGGCGGCGACGATTACCAGGCGGCCCTGCGCCACGGCGTGGCCTTTTTGCGCGACGTGCACCGCGACCCGGCCACGGGCGGCTATGCCTGGCAACTGTCGTGGAAGGATGGCGTCAAGCAGGTCGAAGATGGCGCCAACCACTGCTACGGCTTGGCCTTCGTGCTGCTGGCCTATGCCCACGCCTTGCAGGCGGGCGTGCCGGAAGCGCACGCGTATCTGGACGAAACGTTTGAGCTGATGGAGCAGCGCTTCTGGCTGCCCGAACACGGCCTGTATGCGGACGTGGCCAGCGCCGACTGGTCCACCCTGGACGGCTACCGGGGCCAGAACGCCAACATGCATGCCTGCGAAGCCATGCTGGCCGCGTTCGAGGCGACGGGCGAGGCGAGATATCTGCACCGCGCCGAAACCTTGGCGCACAACATCACAGTGCGCCAGGCGGGTCTGGCGAACGGCATGATCTGGGAGCACTACACGCCCGACTGGTCGATCGATTGGGACTACAACCTGCACGACAAGAGCAATATCTTCCGTCCGTGGGGTTACCAGCCTGGCCACTTCACGGAATGGGCCAAGCTGCTGCTGATCATGGAGCGCCACAGCCGGTTCATGGCCGGTTCGTCCGACTGGCTGCTGCCGCGCGCGCGCGCGCTGTACGACATGGCCCTGGCCAAGGCATGGGATGGCGCGCATGGCGGCATCCACTACGGTTTCGGCCCGCAGGACGAGATCTGCGATGGCGACAAATACTTCTGGGTGCAGGCGGAAAGCTTCGCCGCCGCCGCCGTGCTGGCCGCCCGCACCGGGGACGAGGCCTACTGGCAAAGCTATGACAAGATCTGGGACTACAGCTGGACGCATTTCGTCGACCATGAACACGGCGCCTGGTACCGCATTCTGACGCCGGAAAACGGCAAGATCAGCAACGAGAAAAGCCCGGCCGGCAAGACCGATTACCACACCATGGGCGCCTGCTATGAAGTGCTGAACGTGATCGGCGGTGCCGCATGAGCGCCACCGCTTTTCCCTCTTTCCCCGCTTTTGTGTCGGCCGGCGAAGCGCTGACGGACATGCTGCGCACGGGCGCGGACTCCTGGAACAGCCAGGTGGGCGGCTCGACCTGGAACGTGGCGCGCGTGATGGCGCGCCTGGGCGTGCCCAGCGCCTTTGCGGGCGGCGTCAGCCTCGACGTCTTCGGCGACGCTCTGGCGCAGGCGACCGACGTGGCGGGCCTGGACATGCGGTTTTTGCAGCGCCATGCGAAGTCGCCGCTGCTGGCCATCGTGCATGAACTGCATCCGCCTACCTATTACTTCATCGGCGACGACAGCGCCGACCTGCATTTCGACGCGTCGCTCTTGCCGGCCGGCTGGATGCAGGGGGCGCAATGGGTGCATTTCGGCGGCATCAGCCTGGCGCGCGAACCGCTGGCGGGCAAGCTGGTGGCGCTGGCGCAGGAGCTCAAGGCGGCTGGCGTGAAGATCAGCTACGACCCGAACTTCCGCATCATGATGGATGAACGCTATGACGCCACCCTGCGCCGCATGACGCAGCTGGCCGATGTGATCAAGGTGTCCGATGAAGACCTGGCGGGCCTGTTCCGCCATGACGACATCGATGGCGCGTTTGCCATGCTGCGCAGCTGGAATCCGCAAGCCACGTATTTGTATACGCGCGGCGCGCAGGGTGCGGCGCTGTACCAGGGCGAACAGACATGGCAGGCGGCACCGCCCGTCATCGAGGTGGTCGATTCGGTGGGGGCGGGCGACGCCAGCATCGGCGGCTTGCTGTACAGCCTGATGTACCGGCCCGATGCCAACGGCGGCCAGCATTTGCGCTTTGCCGTCGCGGCGGGTGCGGGCGCCTGCCTGGCCGCCGGCGGCGCACCGCCGTCGGTGCAACTGGTGGAATCGTTGCTGGAGAGCACTATATTGGGATGATGTGGGTATGCAGTGTGTATTAAGGGGCGCCAGGGCGCCCTTTTTGCCAGAATAGGCGTAAGCTTTGCTCTCTTGCCATGCCAAGAGCCTGTCCTGGGAACTGTATTCATCTGCGGGACCAGGCTCCACGGCATTCGCTGAAAAATATGCCGTTCCGCCCGGTGCCATGCATGGCGCTGCCTGGCCGGATCTGTGCGCTTTACAGAGCATGGGCGCTGAGAAGGAAGTCCGCATGCATAAGATCTGGAAATTTTTCAATCCCAGGAGCTTCAAATTCAAGATGGCTGTGCTCGTGGGCGTGCTGGTGCTGTGCGCGACGGGCTCTGTTGCGCTCACATCGCTGTCTGTCGCGCAGGGGCAGATGGCATCCGTCATCGGCAACCAGCAATATGCCTTGCTGGCCAGCGCGGCGGCATATATCGACGACGACTTGAATGCGAAGAAAGCACTGCTCAGGGTGCTGGGGGAAGGGCTACCTGCGGACGTGTATGCACATCCGCAGCGGATGCAGGCATATATTGAAGATCATCCAACCCTGCGCGAGGAATTTTTTAATCTCGTCGCCTTTGATGCTACGGGAACATTGATTGCCAGCATGAATGACCGGCGCGTGGTCGGCACACTCAATTTCGCCACGCGGGAATATTTTATCGATACCGTCAAAGCCAGGGAGGGCGTGATATCGCGTCCATTCAAGAGCCTGCTGTCGGGCAAGCCCATTGTGCTGGTAACCGAACCGATCTATGACGAAGCCGGTACATTGCGGTATATGATCGCTGGCGGTATCAATTTGCAAAGCCCGACATTTTTCGGCCAGTGGGAGCAGCTCAAGCCGGGCAAGAGCGGTTATCTGTTCATGTTGACCCACGACGGCACGATTCTCCACCATCCTGACCCGGAGCGCGTCCTGAAACGGGTGAGCGAAGAAAAGGGTGGGGTTACGCCTTCCACCTTGGCCGCATTGCGTGGATTCGATGGTTGGACGCAGGGTAAAACCAAGCTGGGCGTGCAGGCAATTATCACGTATAAGCATTTGCGCGCTGCCGATTGGATCATCGGCGCCGTTTACCCCGAAAGCGAGGCATTCACACCGATCACCGATATTTATGCCAAAGTCATCATTGCTTCGTCAGGCGTCGCCTTGTTGGCCAGTTGCGCCGGCTGGCTCGCGGTGCTGCTGCTCTTGCGCCCCTTGGGCGATCTGGGCCGGCATGTGGCGAGCATACGCTCAGGCAATGCCGATATTGCGGTTTTCGATATCGCCCGCAAAGACGAGTTCGGAAAGCTGAGCCGTGCATTCTATGCGCTGTCGCTGCAGAGGGAAGCTGCGGAGAGCAACCTCGCTGCTCTGGCGCGCACTGACATGCTGACCGGCCTGCACAACAGGCGCATGTTTGACGAGGCGCTGGCCGCGGCATTGACGCGCGCCTGCCGCGCTGATACGGGTCTGGCGCTGGCCTATCTGGATATCGATTATTTTAAAAAAATAAATGATACATATGGGCATGGTATCGGCGACCTGGTATTGATTGAATTTGCCAAACGGCTCAAAGCTTGCGTGCGGGCCTCGGACACGGTGGCGCGCCTTGCCGGCGACGAGTTCGTCATCATTTTTGAACAACTGACGGATCAGTCCGAGCTTGCGATACTGGGCAAGAAAATCGTGCAGGAGATGGTCGTGCACTTTGATTGCGGCGGCATCGCTCTGCATGTCGCCACCAGTGTCGGCTTGGCGTTCTGCGCCCGGGGCGATACGACGGCAGGGGCAATGTTGACGGCGGCCGATACGGCGCTCTACAAGGCAAAAAGCGCTGGCCGCAACGGTTATGCCGTCACTTCCATCGGCAGCCCCGCCTTGATCGAGGCGGTGTAGGGCCGGGCGCGTCGACAAGGCGCGTGGCGGCCATCGCCTGCTCTGGCAGCGTCAAGGTTTGCGCTGCCCCTTTGCGGCCGTCGGCGCATGCCTGCCCGACGATGCCCGCTCTATCAGGGTAAATTCCATCAAGTGATGCGTGGTTGGCACGGTTTCCCCTGCGCGGCGCTGGCGTATCTCGTCGATGACAAGATTGACGGCGGCGCGCGCCATGTCGGCGATGGGTTGGTGGATGGTGGTCAGCTCGGGCCAGACGGTGCTGGCGACAGGCGTATCGTCGAAGCCGCACACGCTCAATTCCGCTGGCACCTGCAAGCCCATGCCGTGCGCCACGGCCAGGGTGGCGGCGGCCATGTCGTCGTTGCTGGCGAAGATGGCGCTCGGGTGCGGTTTCTGCGCCAGCAGCCGGCGCGCCGCGTCGAGACCCGAACGATACGTAAAGTAACCTTGCGCCACCCTGTGCGGCGCTACCCGCAAACCCGCTTCCCGCATGGCGTCCTCGAAAGCCTGGCGGCGCAGCAGGGCGGGCGTGTGCGCGGGATCGCCTTCGATGAAGCCGATGTCGCGGTGGCCCAGTGCGAGCAGGTGGCGCGTCATGGCCAGGGCGCCTTCGTAGTCGTCGATGCGCACGGCCGAGACGCCGGGCGAGGGGCGCGCCGTGGCCACGGCGATGGCCGGGATACCCATCCGGTTCAGTTGCGCCAGCACTTCCGGCGAATCGCACAGGGGCGGCGGCACGAGGATGCCGTCCACGCCGGCCGCCACCAGACAATCGATGCCGGCGCGCTGGCTGTCCAGGTCTTCGCAGCGTTCCAGCAGCAGCTGGCCGCCGCCCTGGCGGCATTGATCCATGGCGCCAACTAAAAATTCGCTGAGGAAGGCTGCGCTCGGATTGCTGTACAACAGGCCGATGCGCAGGGTGCCCGTGCGGGCCGCCCTGGCCGCCAGGTTGGGCTGATAGCGCAGGCTGGCGATCGCCGCCTCGACCTTGTCGCGCGTGGCCGCGCTGACGCTGCTGCGTCCATTGATCACGCGCGATACCGTCATGGCCGATACGCCGGCCACGCGCGCCACGTCGTGCACGGTGGCGCCGCTGGCGGTATCGGGGGCGGCGTGCGCCGCCTTATTCGAGGTGGCCACCGAACTTCAGCTTGCCGCTGATGCGCATGCCGTGCAATTGGCCTTCTTCCAGTTCGGCGGCGCTGGTGCGCTGCGCCGTGTCGCGCCGCGCCAGTCCCACGGACAGGATATCGAGCATCATCAGCTGCAGCAGGCGCACGATCATGGGCACGAAATTGAGATTGCCTTCCGGGTGGTTCAAGGTCAGCAGCACGTCGGCCAGCTTGGCCAGCGGCGAACCGCTGGCCGTGATCGCCAGCACGCGCGCGCCGCAGCCCTGCGCCACCTTGACGGTGCGCAGCAGGTCGGGCAGGGCGCCCGAACGGGAAATGACCAGCGCCACGTCGCCCGGTTTCAGCATGGCGGCGCTCATTTCCTGCGCCTGCGGATCGGCAAAGAAGCTGCTGACGATGCCCAGGTTGAGCAGCTTGTGCTGCATGTCGTCGGCCACCACGCGGGCGCTGCCCACGGCCAGCAGCTCCACGCGCTGCGCGCCGCGCAGCAGCTCGATGGCCGCCGTCAGCGCCTTCACGTCGAGCATGTCGCGCATGGCCAGCGCGGCCGAGGCGTTATTGCCCAGCACCTTGCGCGCCAGTTCGGCGTCGGAGTCCGAGATCTCCACGTGGCAGTGGGCTACCGTGATGGCGCCGCCCGTCAGGCCGGACGCCAGCTTCAATTTGAAGTCGGCCAGGCCCTGCACGCCGATCGAGCGGCAAAAGCGCATCACGGTCGGCTGGCTCACGCCGACCCTCTGGGCGATTTCCGCGATCGGCAGGGTCAGCATGGCGTTCGGCTCCTTCAGCACCCAGTCGGCCACCTTGCATTCCGAGGGGCTCATGCGCCCGCGCGCCTGGCGCACGGATTCGAGCACGGGCGCGCCGGAATGGGCGCGCTTGAGCTTTTGCGCCAGGATGGCGGCGATACCGAGGAACGTCGGCAGTTCGGCCGTGATCAGAAAGGTGGGGATCTGCGCCAGGTAGTCGTTCAGGCGGCCCTTTTGCTCGAAGCGGGCGCGGAACCGCGACTGTTCGAACAGAGGACCCAGGCGCGGCACAATGCCCCCGCCTATATAGATGCCGCCCAGCGCGCCCAGGGTCATGGCCACGTTGCCGGCGATGGAGCCGAGGATGGCGCAGAAACAGTCCACCGCTTCGAGGCACACTTCGCATTCATTGTTCAGGGCGCGGCTGGTGATTTCGGCTGCCAGGAGCGGCAGCGCGTCGGGCTTGCCGGCGCGTTCGGACAGGGCGCGGTAGATCAGTTCCAGGCCGCGCCCGGAGGCGAGGCGTTCGGCCGAGACGTGCGACAGTTCGCGCCAGGCGAAGGACAGCACGTCCATCTCGCGCTGGTCGCAGGGCGCGAAGCTGACGTGGCCCCCTTCGCTGCCCAGCGCGATCCAGCGGTCTTCCGCGGGGATCATGCCCGACACGCCCAGGCCCGTGCCCGAACCGAGCAGGCCGATGACGCTGTCGGCGCGCGCCATGCCGCCGCCGATCTGCAGGCGCTGGTCGGGCCGCAGATAGGGCAGGGCCATGGCCAGCGCCGTGAAGTCATTCACCACCAGCAGGGTGTCGAGGCCCAGCGTGGCGCGCATGGCCTCGATCGAGAAGAACCAGTGATGGTTCATCATGCGGATAGTGTCGTCGTCGATGGGATTGGCGATGGCGATGGCCGCATGGCGCACGCGGGCCGAACCGGCGGCGCGCGCCTCGCTGCTATCCATATACGCGGTGATGGCGTCGAGCAGCGAAGCGTAGTCGTCGCAGGGCAGCACGGCCACCGCTTCCAGGTGGCCCTGGCGCGTCTCGAGCACGAAACGGGCATTGGTGCCGCCGATGTCGGCCAGCAGGCGTGGCCCTTCACTGAATCGCTCCGCCGGATCGCTGCCTGCTACTTCCATTTTTTCATCAATTTTCATGGCGGTGCCTAGTCTCGTTTGCGTGCGCTGTCATGGCGGCGCACTGTCGTTATGGCAAAAACCAAGGATTTTAATTCGTATACGTGCCGCGTGCCGAAAAATGCGGGGCACCCGCGCAAATGCTTGTCCGCAGCGCCGGAAACGGGTGGCGCCAGATTAAAAATCAGGGCCGTCAACTGGCAAATTCCTGAGTAAATAAAGTGTCGCAGAGTAGTCGTAGGATTACAACATAATATGTTGATATTTGTTCGTAGTATAGTTACTATGTCTCTGCTGGAAAGAATTCTGGCCAGTACATTCGGCCACGAATGACTAGATAAAAAATAAATTACTGAGGAGACTTACCATGCTGCATCGCACCATGTTGAAGGCCGTGTTGAAGACACTGCCAGCTGCCATCGTCTTGGCCATCGCCAGCGGTTCCGCTGCCGCCGACCCAATGTACCCATCCGACTCCGAAGGCTTCCACGGCTACCTGCGCGCTGGCGCCGGCAGCAATACGTCGAGCGACGGCGGTTCGCAAGGCTGCTTCGGCCTGGGTGGCAATACCATGAAATATCGTCTGGGCAATGAGTGCGACGCCTACACGGAATTCGGCTACACCAAGTCTGTTGCCAAGTCCGGCGGCGTGAACTACCTGGCCACCATCTGGGTCAACGCCTACGCGCCAAACTCGGATTTCGGCGACAACAAACTGGGCATCGTCAAGGCCTATGTCGAAGCGCAGGGACTCGATTTCCTGAACGGCGGCACGGCCTGGGTCGGCAAGCGTTTCTACTACCGTCCTGACATCCACATGCTGGATCTGCAATACATCAACATGAACGGCACGGGCGCCGGCCTGGACCGCATTCCTGTTGGCCCGGGTAAATTCTCGTATGCCTTCTTCAAGGACAACGACATCAATGCCCGCGACAAGAACACTGGCGCCATCACCGGCACCCGTTCCGCCGTGCGCCAGAACTTCATCTACGGCGAAATTCCCGTCAATGAAAATGGCACCCTGGACCTGGCCGCGACCATCATCACGGCTGAAGGCAAGGACAACGACATCTACGGCCCGAAACATAACGGCTGGCAACTGTCGGCATTCCACCGTCAAGGCAAAGTCTTCGGCGGCGGCAACACCTTCGGCGTGCAGTACGGCGTCGGCCCTGGTGTTGGCGGTGACGGCAACGGACAGTTCGGCGCCTCGGGCAGCACTTCCTACGGTTCTGACCGCAAGCGCACGCGCGTCTTCAATGACATGGCGATCCAGCCGATGGAAAACTTCGGCATGGAATTCGTCGCCCTGTGGCAAAAAGACGAATCGACGGCCGCCGGTTCCTCGACCTGGACCTCGGTCGGCGTGCGTCCTGTGTACGCATTCACCAACAACTTCAAGCTGGTGGGCGAACTGGGCACGGACCGCGTGACGCAATCGGGCGGCCAGCCAGCCAAGCGCCTGACCAAGCTGACCATCGCACCGACGATCTCGGCCGGTCCTGGCCTGTGGTCGCGTCCTGAACTGCGCGCTTTCGTGACCTACGGCAAATGGAACGATGCGGCCACCGCCTCGGTCAACGCGTCGAACAACGGCGGCCCGATCTACAACAACAATACCAGCGGCACTTCCTACGGTTTCCAAGTGGAAACCTGGTTCTAAGTTAGCAGGCGTTGTAAGTCTAAATCAACCTGGCGCATCCTTCGCGGATGCGTTTTTGGCGCCGTCCCGTGATATAAATGCAATGTAGTCGTTTCATGGATCACGGCGCCGTCTTTTCACTGAAGATGATGCCCGTTTGCAAGCGGGTCTGAGTACAAGAGCGCCGGTACAGGCGCAGATTTCACCTTTTTCGGCCCCCGTATGCCGAAGCCCCCTAAAAGCTTGATCAAAAAAGGAATGTGGAGATGAAACTGAAATTCAAGATTACCCAACTGGCCGCATTGACCACCCTGGCATTCGCTGGCAGCGCCTTTGCGACCGACGTGGAAG
Organism: Janthinobacterium sp. PLB04; assembly: GCF_021165895.1. NCBI lineage: Bacteria > Pseudomonadati > Pseudomonadota > Betaproteobacteria > Burkholderiales > Oxalobacteraceae > Janthinobacterium > Janthinobacterium sp. PLB04. The sequence goes on from NZ_CP088968.1 coordinate 2,839,414, forward strand.
TGTTGCACTACTGGACCTCCGGCGGCGAAGCGAAGTCCGTGGGCCAGTTGCAGCAAATCGTGAAAGAAAGCGGCTTTGGCTGGAAAGACTTCGCCGTGGCCGGTGGCGCTGGCGAAAACGCCGCGACCGCGCTGAAAACCCGCGTCATTTCCGGCAACCCGCCGACGGCCGCCCAGCTCAAGGGCCCATCGATCCAGGAATGGGGCGCGGAAGGCGTGCTGGCGAATATCGATGATGCCGCCATTCCAGGCAAATGGGATGCCGTGCTGCCGAAAGTCGTCGCCGACATCATGAAATACAAGGGCCACTACGTCGCCGCTCCCGTCAACGTCCACCGCGTCAACTGGATGTGGGTCAATCCGGAAGTGCTGAAAAAAGCCGGCGTGGCCACCACTCCGACCACTTGGGATGCGTTCTTCGACGCGGCCGAGAAAATCAAGAAATCGGGCGGCATCGCGATCGCCCACGGCGGCCAGCCTTGGCAGGACGCCACCGTGTTTGAATCCGTCGCGCTGGGCGTAGGCGGCACGGAATTCTACAAAAAGGCCATCCTCAAGCTGGACCAGAAGGAATTGACCGGCCCGACCATGCTCAAGGTGTTCGACACCCTGGGCAAGGTGAAGACCTACATCGACAAGGATGCGGCAGGCCGCGACTGGAACCTGGCCACCGCCATGGTCATCAACAACAAGGCCGGCTTCCAGTTCATGGGCGACTGGGCCAAGGGCGAGTTCACGGCCGCAGGCAAGGTGCCGGGCAAGGACTACCTGTGCGTGGCAGCTCCTGGAACGGACAAGGCCTACACCTTCAATATCGATTCGTTTGCCATGTTCACGCAAAAGGATGCGAATGCGAAGAAGGGGCAGATCGCCCTGGCCAACGCCATCATGAATCCGAAGTTCCAGTCGATCTTCAACCTGAACAAGGGTTCCATCCCTGTGCGTTCCGGCGTTTCCAAGGACAAGTTTGACGCTTGCGCCCTGAAATCGATGGAAGACATGGACGCCACCAACAAGACCGGCGGCCTGGTGCCATCGTTCGCCCACGGCATGGCGCTGCCATCGGCCACGCAAGGCGCCGTGACCGACGTCATCGCCAAGTTCATGAACACCAACATGAGCTCGAAAGACGCGGTTGCAGCATTGGCCAAGGCGGCAAAAGTGAAGTAATCACGACGGCGCCGGCACTCCCGCCGGCGCCCGCTGCATCGCATGCATCGCAGGCGTCCGCCCTGGCGCTCGACCAGGCCGGCGCCACACGCAGTTCTACTTCTACGGCTGTCCTATGTCCATACGCAAGCAATTCGACCGATGGATACCGCAGATGGTGTTGGGCCCCACGCTCATCGCCAGCTTGGTATTCGTCTACGGTTTTATCTTTTTGACCGGTTGGCTGTCGCTGACCGAATCGCGGCTGATGCCGAACTACGAGTTCGCCGGCCTGGTGCAATACTACGAGCTGTTCGATAATGAGCGCTGGTGGACCTCGCTCAAGAACCTCGGCATCTTTGGTGTCCTGTTCATCGGTTGCAGCATCGCCATCGGCCTGTTCCTGGCCATCCTGCTGGACCAGAAAATCCGCGCCGAAGGCGCGCTGCGCGCCATCTACCTGTATCCGATGGCGCTGTCCTTCATCGTCACCGGCACGGCCTGGAAATGGATGCTCAATCCCAGCCTGGGCCTGGAAAAGGTCATGCACGACTGGGGCTGGACCTCGTTTACCTTCGACTGGCTGGTGAACTCCGACATGGCCATCTACACGGTGGTGATCGCCGGCGTGTGGCAATCGTCGGGCTTTGTCATGGCCCTGTTCCTGGCCGGCCTGCGCGGCATCGATGATGAAATCATCAAGGCGGCGCAAGTCGATGGCGCGTCCTTGCCGACGATCTACTGGCGCATCGTGATTCCCGCCATGCGACCCGTGTTCTTCAGCGTGCTGCTGATCCTCGCACATATCGCGATCAAGAGCTTCGACCTGGTCATCGCATTGACGGCTGGCGGACCTGGCAATTCGTCGTCCGTACCGGCCATCTTCATGTACCAGTTTTCCTTCACCCGCGGCCAGCTGGGCCTGGGCTCGGCATCGGCAATGATGATGCTGGCCACCATCGTGGCCGTGCTCGTGCCGCTGATGTACCTGGAAACGCGCAGCGCAAAGGCGATGAGATGACACCTACCCGCAATAATCGCCTCACCCTCGGACGGGTGGTGGTATACCTGCTGCTGATTCTGTTTGCGGTGTACTACATCGTGCCCCTGTACGTGACCCTGTCGACGTCGTTCAAGTCGCTCGACGAGATCCGCAGCGGCAACCTGCTGGCCTTGCCGCACGTGTGGCAGTTCGATTCCTGGTCCAAGGCCTGGTCCTCGGCCTGCACGGGCGTCACCTGTGACGGCATGCAGCCGTTCTTCTGGAACTCGATCAAGATGGTGATTCCCGCCGTGCTGATCTCGACCTTCCTGGGCGCCTTCAACGGCTATGTGTTCGCGCACTGGCGCTTCCGCGGTTCGGAAATCCTGTTTGCCGCCTTGCTGGTGGGCTGCTTCATTCCGTTCCAGGTGGTGATCCTGCCGATGGCGCGCCTGCTGGGCGAATTCGGCCTGGCCAATACGACTACCGGCCTGGTCTTCGTCCACGTGGTGTATGGCACGGCATTCACGACCCTGTTCTTCCGTAACTACTATATCGGCGTGCCGGAAGAATTGATCAAGGCGGCGCGCATCGACGGCGCCGGCTTCTTCCTGATCTTCCGCAAGATCGTGCTGCCGATTTCGGGTCCGATTTTCGTCGTCTGCATCATCTGGCAATTCACGCAGATCTGGAACGACTTCCTGTTCGGCATCGTCTTCGCCAGCGGCGATTCGCAGCCGATCACGGTGGGCTTGAACAACCTGGTCAACACGTCCACGGGCGTGAAGGAATACAACGTCAACATGGCGGCCGCGGTGATTGCCGCGCTGCCGACCCTGCTGGTCTATCTGGTCGCAGGCCGTTATTTTGTGCGCGGTCTGACCGCAGGCGCAGTCAAAGGTTAAGGAAAGAATATGTCCAGTTTATCGATACGCAGCATCCGCAAGGTGTACACGAATGGCGTCGAAGTCCTCAAGGGCATCGACATCGAGATCAAGGATGGCCAGTTCCTGATCCTCGTCGGCGGCTCCGGCTCCGGCAAGTCGACCTTGCTCAACATGGTGGCCGGCCTGGAAAGCGTCACGTCGGGCGAAATCCTCATCGACGGCAAGGTCGTCAACGACCTGCCGCCGAAGGACCGCGACATCGCCATGGTGTTCCAGTCCTACGCGCTGTACCCGTCGATGACGGTGCGCGAAAACATCGCGTTTGGCTTGAACGTGAAAAAAGTGCCGAAGGCGGAGCAGGAAGAAATCGTCGCCCGCGTCGCCGAAACCCTGCAGATCACGCATTTGCTCGACCGTCGTCCGGCGCAGCTGTCGGGCGGACAGCGCCAGAGGGTCGCCATGGGCCGCGCCATTTCGCGCAAGCCGTCGCTGTTCCTGTTCGACGAACCGCTGTCGAATCTGGACGCCAAGCTGCGCGTGGAAATGCGCGCCGAGATCAAGCTGCTGCACCAGCGCCTGAAGGCCACCATCGTCTACGTCACGCATGACCAGATCGAAGCGATGACCATGGGCGACCTGATCGCCGTCATGAAGGATGGGGTGGTGCAGCAACTGGGCACGCCGCAGGAAATCTACGACAACCCGGCCAACCTGTTCGTGGCCGGCTTCATCGGTTCGCCATCGATGAACTTCATCACCGTCAAGCCTGTCATCGAAGGCAACGAGGTGTTTGTCGCCATCGAGAACGCGGGCAAGAGCATGCGCCTGGCCTTGCCGTTCGCGGCCGACAAGCTGCGCAGCTATGCGGGCCGCGACGTGATCCTGGGCGTGCGCCCGGAGCAGATCACGGACATGAGCAGCGCGCACGGCGACGTGGGCCAGGAACTCGGTTGCCTGATCGACCTGGTCGAGCCGACCGGCCCGGATACCTTGCTGACGACGCGCCTGAACGGCGCCGCAGTGACTTGCCGCACGCACCCGCGCGAAGCCGTGCTGCCGGGGCAGACCATGCAGCTGTCGTTCAACCTGTCGAAAGCCGCCCTGTTCGATCCGGCCAACGGTGAACGCATCGCGTAAGCGTCGTTACCCATGAAAACGGCCCGCCTGTCAGCTGACAGGCGGGCCGTTGTTGTTTACGCCGGTGTGCTTACTTTGCCAGCGATTTTTTGTAGGCGATGGAGTAGGTCAATTTGCCCGTTGGCGTGACCAGGTCGTCCAGCGCCGCCTGGCTGAAGACGCCCGTCCAGCCCAGGGTTTGCGCCGTCACGCCGCGGCTGACGATATCGTTCGCCTTCAGGCCGGCCATCGCCGTCGATGCGCTCTTGATGGTGGCCATGTAGCTGGCGGCGTCGCGCGTATCCGTCTTTGCCAGGTCGATGCCGGCCTGTGTGCGCAGCCAGTCGGCCCAGTAGAATTCGAGGAATTCCGTGGCTGTCGACGGCACCACGTAGCCGGCGTCGCGCGTGAAGTAGACGAGCGAGCGGTACGGGTCGTTGCCCAGCGACTTCAGGCCGATGGACGCGGGCAGCTGGCTGGTGGCGATGGCCTTGTTGCCGCCATCCTTCAGCCAGACCTTGTTGACCTTTTTCATCTGCGCCCAGAAATCGTATTCATTGAGCTTGCTGAAATTGTCGGTCACCTTGACCCATACCTTCAGCTGATGGTTCTGGCCATTGTCGGCGTCGCGGAAGGCGGAAAACGTGTGGTGGCCGTCCGTCAGGTACAGGGTGCCGTTCGGGCCGATGACGACGGTCTTCATGTCGCCCGGCTTGGTGCCCACGGCGGCCTTGCACTGGAACGTCGACGGTGGATTGGTCAGGGTGGCGCCGGCCACGTTGGCCGTCTTGCTTACCACGTCGTCCTGGCCGTTGGCTTCGCACAGTTCGGCGAATTTCTTCGGCTTGTTGGTCTTGGCCATGACCAGGTCTTCCGCGCCATAGCGGCCCAGCTTGTAGTACACCTGGTCGTAGCCGATGGCCGGTTGCGTGGGGTGCAGTTCGTCGAGCGACACTTGCAGGAAGACGGGCGCCGCATCGGTGCCGGCAGCCGTGGCTGCCAGGACTTGCTGGCGCGCGCTGAGCACGGGCGGCGTTTCCAGCACGCTCTTGCCGGTGGCCAGCGGCGCGCCGCCATCGGTGATCTGCGCGACGATGCTGCCGCTGGCGTTGACGATATCGATATCCGTACCGTTCTGTTTTACCTGCAGGTTGTCGAGCAGGACGTCTGCCGGGTCCTTGCTGTTCGGCGTCAGGGGGCCATTGACGAAATCATAGCTGGCCGCCATGCCCAGGGTTTGCAGGGGCGCCGCCAGGGCCGTGCCCAGCTGCGTCTGCGCCGTTTGCAGGCGTGCCGCATCGATGGCGGCCAGGCTGGCGGGGGATGCGCTCGACGGGATGCTGCCCAGCAGCTGCATGGCGATGACGGAGGTGAGCGGCGTCAGGTTGACGGCGCTTTCCTTCAGCGACAGTGCGTACAGCGTGGTGCCGCCTGCCGGCGTGACGGAGACGAGGAAGGGCGCCTTCGCCGTGGCGGCCAGGGTGATGGCCGCTTTGCCGTTCGCGTCCGTGGTGCCGCTGCCGACGGCATTCTTGCCGGCGTCGAGCACGGTAACGGAGGCATTCGCCACGGCCTTGCCGGTGGCCGCTACCACGTTCAGGATGCGTGCGGGGGCGACGGGCTCCACCGGGGCGACGGGCGCCGTGCTGGTGTCGCGGTAGTCCTTACCGCCGCAGGCGGCCAGGCTGGCGCCCAGTGCGAAGGCGATGGCAATGGATAAGGTGCTGCGGGTGCTGCGACGGATATTGTGCTTGTACATGGTGTCCCGTGATGTCGGCCTGAAAAGTGCCGACATGCTAGCGGGCGCAGATGTCAGGATGATGACACGCCGGGAGGTTACTGGCGCGGCAGCGACTTGCGGTAGCCGATGGCGTAGCCCAGCTTGCCCTTGTCTTCGGTCAGTTCGTCGAATGCTGCGTGGTCGATTTCGCGCAGCGCGCCCAGGTCCGCCGCGCGCTTGCCGCCGCTGACGATCTCCGCCGGTTGCAGCGCCACCATCGCCTGCGCGGCCAGCAGGATGGCGCTGGCATACGCGGCGGGATCAAGCAGATTGGCACGTTCCAGGTTGAGCGCCGGTTTGCGGCGCAGCCAGTCGGCCCAGTAGAATTCGAGGAATTCCGTGGCCTTGTCGGGCGGCTTGTAGCCGATCCCGCGCGTAAAGTAGACGAGCGAGCGGTACGGATCGTCGCCCAGGGCCTTCAGGCCGATGGCGGACGGCAGCTGCTGCGGCGTGATGGCCTGGTTCTGGCCGTTTTTCAGCCACACCTTGTTCTCTTCGCGCATGCGCGTCCAGAAGGCCGCTTCGCCCAGCGCGCTGAAATTGTCGCTGACCTTGACCCAGACCTTCAATCGATGATTGCGCCCGCCATCGGCATCCCGGAAAGTGGAAAACGTGTGGTGGCCATCGGTCAGGTACACGGTGCCGCGCGGGCCGATGACGACAGTCTTCATGTCGTCGGGACGGCTGCCCACGGCCGCCTTGCAGCGGTAGCCGGCCGGTGGCGCGGCCAGGGTGGCGCCTGCCACATTGGCCGTGCCGGGCAAGACGTCTCCCTGGCCATTGGCCTCGCACAGGTCGGCGAATTTCTTTGGCTTGGCGATGTCGGCGATGTGTTTTTCCTCGGCCGCATAGCGTCCCAGCTTGTAGTACACCTGGTCGTAGCCGATGGCCGGCTGGGTCGGATGCAGTTCATCGAGGCTTACCTGCAGGATGCGCGGCTGGGCGGCGCTGCCCACGACGGTGGCCATCAGCGCCTGCTGGCGCGCGCTCAGGACGGGGGCTGGCGCGATGGCGGCATCGCGGGCCCAGGCCATGCTGGCGAAAGACAGGGCCAGCGCGGCGGCGGCCCGGGGAAATGCGGTGTGCATGCGACCTCCGAAGTGAGCGGTATGGCGTGCAGCATAGCGCGGCACGCGATTTCGCGCAGTCCGACAGGCGCATGCACTGCGCCATATCAAGATGGGTAATTAAAACCAGCGCTTAGAACCACGTCTCCACCTGCAGGCCGAACGAGGTGCCGCTGGTGGCGTTGCCGTACACGGGGCCCGATTCATTGGCCTTGTTGACGGCGGCCGTGGCGGCGTCGTTCCATTTGCCGTAGGTGACAAAGGCGCGCAGCTCGGGACGCGACCAGTAACCTTTGCCCGCTGTCAGGGTGGGCGCGAAGGTCAGCTTGGTCAGGCGCTGCGCGGCGCCGCCCGTGGGCGAGGTCACGCGGTCCGTGCCCAGCTCGAATTGCAGCTTGAAGTTGTCGTTGACGGCATACACGGGGCGCACGCCCAGGGTGGTCCAGGTCGAACTGCCGCCCGTGGCGTCGGACTTGTCGCGCTGCACGATGGCGATCATTTCCGCGCTCCATTCCGGCGTCGGCTGTATCCACAGCGAATTGAAGATGCGCAGGCGCGTGACGTCGCTGCCATTGCGGATCGAACCCGTCGTGCCCATGCGGTCGCAGCACTGGCCGCCGGCGCCCGTGCCCGGCCCCACGCCGTACTGGATGCCGAAGGTGTTGGCGCCGCCCCACACTTTATCCTGCTTGTGCAGCACGGTGGCCTGCCAGCCGCTGTGCGAGGTGCTGTCCTTCTTGTCGGGCGTGATGAGGGTGGTCAGCACTTCCAGCGTGCCATCCTGGTTGATGGGGATGCCCTGGTAGACGAGATTTTGCCGGATGGCCGAGTTGCCGGGCTTGTCGTTATCCTTGAAGAAGCCATAGCTGATGCGGCCCGGTCCCAGCTTGTACTGGTCGATGCCGCCGCCCGTGCCGTTCATATTGATGTATTGCAAGTCCAGCATGTGGATGTCGGGACGCATGTAGTAGCGCTTGCCGATCCAGGCCGTGCCGCCGTTGAGCATGGCGATGTTTTTCGCTTCCACGTACATCTTCGACATGCTCAGTTCCGAATCGCTGACGGCGGAGCTGGGCGTGTAGGCGGCCACCATGATATGGCCGACGAAGCTGACGCCATTGGGCGACTTGGCCATTTCCTTCTGGTATTCGAACTCGCCATAGGTGTCGCATTCGTTGCCGAGCCGGTAGCGCATGGTGTTGCCGCCCAGGCCGTAGCAGCTTTGCGGGCCGCGGCTGTCCGAGCTCGAGCCGAGGCCGGCGCGGAAGTAGCCGTGGTATTCGCCTTCGGCATCGCTGGCGTGGGCGGCGCCGCAGGCCAGCAGCATAGTGCAGGCCAGGGCCAGCGAGGTCTTGATCGGGTGTTGCATGGAATCTCCTTGTCGTTATCAAAATGCGTGCTTGGGCACGTCGTACCGGATCGCTGCCGATCCAATCGGGGGACTGCCTGGGCGGAAAGCTCAGGCGGCCAAAATCTGTTTCGATGAAATCAGGTTGCCGGGTTCGCGCCGCGTGCGCGCCACGCCTTGCGCGTCGAACAGATGGAAGGCGCTGCTGGCGGCCGAGACCGTGAATGGCTGGCCCAGCGGCACGCGGTTGTTGCCGTCGCCGCGTATCACCAGTTCCTGGCCGTTGTCCAGTGCCAGGTAGATGAAGTTGGCTTCGCCCAGGTGTTCCACCAGGCTGACGACGCCCTGGAACTGGGCGCTGCCATCGCCGTTTTCCAGGATATGTTCGGCGCGCAGGCCGACCGTGACGGCATCGCCCGGCAGCAAGCCGGCCGGATCGACGAGGGCCGTGATTTCCTGGCCGCTGGCCAGCGCCACGCGCACGCCATCGTCCTGCGCGGCGATGACCTTGCCCTCGAAGAAATTCATCATCGGCGCGCCGATGAAGCCGGCCACGAAGCGGTTGGCCGGCTGCTGGTACAGCTCGAGCGGCGTGCCGGCCTGCTGGATATGGCCGCCATGCATGACGACGATCTTGTCGCCCAGGGTCATGGCCTCGACCTGGTCGTGCGTCACATACACGATGGTGGCGTTCAACTGGCGATGCAGCTTGGCAATTTCCAGCCGCGTCTGCACGCGCAGGGCCGCGTCGAGGTTGGACAGCGGCTCGTCGAACAGGAACAGCTGCGGTTCGCGCACGATGGCGCGGCCGATGGCCACGCGCTGGCGCTGGCCGCCCGACAGTTCGCGCGGCAGCCGTTCCAGCAGGTGGTCGATCTTCAGGATGGCGGCCGCGTGGCGCACGCGCTGCGCGATGGCTTCCTTGCTGGCGCCGGCGATCTTCAGGCCGAACGCCATGTTGCGGTACACGCTCATGTGCGGATACAGGGCATAGCTCTGGAAGACCATGGCGATGCCCCGTTCGGCCGGCGGCAAGTCGTTGACAACCTTGCCGCCGATGGACAAGGTGCCCTGCGAAATGCTTTCCAGGCCGCACAGCATGCGCAGCAAGGTCGACTTTCCGCAGCCGGAAGGGCCCACCAGCACGACGAATTCACCGTCGCGGATGTCGAGGTCGATGCCGGCCAGCACATTGTGGCGGCCGTCGTAGGATTTGGTCAGTTGTTGCAGGCTTACATGGGCCATGGCGCACCTATTATTTGACCGCGCCGGACGTCAGGCCGCGGATCAGTTGACGAGAGAAAATGACGTACATGACGAGCACGGGAATGACGGCCAGCGACAGCGCCGCCAGCACGGAGTTCCAGTCCGTCACGTATTGGCCGATGAATTGCTGCACGCCCAGGGTGACGGTCTTGGTGCGGTCCGATGGCGCCAGGATCAGCGGGAACCACAGGTCGTTCCAGGCGGGAATCATGGTGAACACGGCCACCGTGGCGATGGCGGGGCGGATCAGGGGCAGGATCACCTGGAAGAAGATGGCGAATTCGCCCACCCCGTCGCAGCGCGCCGCATCCTTCAGTTCGCGCGGCACCTGGCGCACGAATTCGGACAGAATCATCACGGCCAGCGGCAAGCCCTGCGCCGTGTACACGAGCACCAGCGCGCTCAGGGTGTTGATCAGATCGAGCCGCACCACCAGTTCCAGGATGGACACCGTGCCGAGGCGGATGGGGATCATGATGCCCAGCGCCAAGTACAGGGTCAGCAGGCGGTTGCCCGTAAACGTGTATTCCGACAAGGCCCAGGCCGCCATGGCGCCGAACAGCACGATCAGCAGCAGCGACAGCAGAGTGACGAACAGGCTGTTGCCGAAGTACAGCAGGAAGTCGGAATTGGCCAGTACCTTGTGAAAGCCCACGAGCGAAAAGGTGGAGGGCGTGGGCAGGGCCAGCGGATTGTCGAAGATCGCGGCCCGCGTCTTGACCGAGTTGATCAGGATCAAGACGATGGGGAACAGGGCGATGATCGTGTAGCCGGCCAGGATCGCATGCACGGCGGCGCGGCCCAGGGGGCGGGTGGAAACGTTGCGCATGGCGGCCCTTACAGTTCGTAGCGTGTCAGCTTGCGCTGCACGAAAAAGAAATACACGCCCACGCCCACGAGGATCACGAGGAACATCATGGTGGCCACGGCGGCGCCCATGGTGGGGCTGCCCAGCTGGGCCTGGTAGCCGAAGAAGGTGCGGTAAAAGAAGGTGCCGAGGATGTCGGTGGCGTAGTTCGGTCCCGCCAGCGCGCCTTTCACGGAATACACGAGGTCGAAGGCGTTGAAATTGGCGACAAAGGTGAGGATGGTCACCAGTCCCAGGGTGGGCCAGATCAGCGGCAGCTTGATTTGCCAGAAGATGCGCATGGCGCTGGCCCCTTCCGCGTGGGCCGCTTCGATGATTTCCTCGGGCACGGCCAGCAGGGCCGCATAGATCAGCATCATGGGGATGCCGATATATTGCCAAACCGAAATGAGGGCGATGGTCAACAGGGCCGTCGATTCCTGGCCCAGCCACGGCGCGAAGTAACTGCCGATGCCGACGCCATCCATCAGCGACTGGCCCACGCCCCACAGCGGCGACAAGATCAGCTGCCAGATGAAGCCGATGATGACGACGGAGAGCAGGGTCGGCAGGAAGATCAGGGTGCGGTAGCTGCGCTCGCCCTTCAACCCCTTGAGGCTGAAGAGGGTGGCCAGCAGCAGGCCGATGGGATTTTGCAGCAGCATGTGAATGAGGAAGAACTTGCAGTTGTTCCACATCGCATTCCAGAAACTTTGCGACCATTGCGGGTCGAACAGGATGGTGGCGTAGTTGGCCAGGCCGGCAAAATGGTGCTGGCCGCTCTCATCGGTCGTGTACAGGCCGAGACGCAGGGTATCGGCCAGGGGCAGGGCGCTGAACAGCGAATAAATGACCAGCGCCGGGGCCAGGAACACGAGCACGTGCCATGGGAAAGCTTTTTTCACGGCGAAACTCCAGACGAAGAAAAGCACCGGCGGCGGGGCCGCCGGCAAAACCGTGCCACCGGCTGCCGCATCGCTTTGCTCAGGCCGGTTGCGCGGGGAGGAGGGAGGGATTTATTGCTGCTGCGGCTTGTACCACTTGGCAAAGCCGGACTGGATCTGGCGTGCCGCGTCCTTCGGCGCCAGCTTGCCGTTCAAAACCTGGGCGTTGACGTTCCACAGCTCGTTTTCCATGCTCGGTTCGCCACGGTTGAGGATTTGCGCGTTCAGGCGGATGGTCGAGGCGCAACTGGCGCGCCAGCCGTTCATCTGCTTGGCCAGCGGGTCCTTGATGGAGATCAAATGGTTCGACAGCGAGAAGAAGCCCGTCACCTTGTTGGTGTAGATGTCGGCGAATTCCTGCGAACCGAGCCAGGCGAGGAATTTGTAGGCGTCTTCCTTGTTCTTCGACTTTTTGTTGACGCTCATGCCGATGTCCGTGTGGTCCGAGATATAGCACTTGTCGCCGGCCTTGCGCACGGGCGGGTTGAAGGCGCCCAGTTCCAGTTCCGGGTCTTGCTTGAAGTAGGCGATGTCCCAGGAGCCGGACGGGTAGATGGCGGCCTTGCCCAGCGCAAACTGGTTCTGGCTGTCGCCATAGGTTTGCGCGCTGGCCCCCTTGGACAGGTAGCTGCCCAGGCGGGCCTCGTATTCCCAGGCGGCGACGAATTGCGGGTCGGTAAATTTGGCCTTGCCGGCGATCAGCGCCTTGCGGCCTTCTTCACCCTTCCAGTAATTGGCGCCGATGCTGGTGAAGACCACCTGGTTCGCTTCCCACTGGTCGGCCGTGCCCAGCGCCAAGGGCGCATATTTGCCGCTTTTCTTGACCGTTTCCAGTACCTTGAAGAATTCCTCTTCCGTTGCGGGTGGCTGCAGTTTCAGTTCGCGGAAGATTTTTTTGTTGTACAGGAAACCATGCATGACGGAGGCGATCGGCATGCAGAAGGTGTCCTTGCCATCGTCCGTCTGCCACGCCACCTTGGCCGAGGCGGGGAAGTTATCCATGCCGGCCTTGCCGTCGAGCTTTTCCAGCTGGCCCCGCTTGTACAGGGCCAGCGAGACGTCGAACGGGCGGCAGGCCAGCAAGTCGCCTGCCGTGCCGCCGCTCAGGCGCGCGTTCAGGGTGGAATCGTATTCGGTGGGGGCCGTGGGCGAGAATTTGATCTCGATGCCAGGGTGCTTTTTCTGGAAGGCGGGAATGAGCACCGTTTCCCACAGGGTCTTGTCATCCACGCGCCAGCTTTCGATGGTGAGCGTGCCAGCTTGTGCCGTGCCGCTGGCCAGCAGCAGGGCCAGTAATGTGTTGCGCGCGGCCACGCCGCCTTTTGCATGCAGTTGCATGTCGTCTCCTTGTTGGTGTTGGTCTTGTTTTACTGCCGGTTACGCTGCAGTTGGCGGACAGTAGCATCGGAGAAAATGTGACGCCAGCGCCCGGCATTGGACCGATGTACTTTTCTTATCCTGTTGATTCAAAAGGATAATTTTCAAATGTGCAGGTGCGCTTGCTTACCTTTCCTTACCGTCATCCGATGCCGTGGCGCGCCGCGCGGGGCGTCGGGTGGCTGGCCCGGTTTATCCTCCGCGCAAGATAGGGCAACAAAAGCTCACATTTCTTTACAAATCAAGGTACTAAATTACCAACATGCTGTTTTGTAGTTGGGCTATAGTTTGTCGCGACAAGAAAAAGGGGACAGGATTGAAGACGCCACCGCGCAGCACCGCCGACCGCCATGCCGGGGCCGCCCGCCGTCGCGGCGTGGCGGCGCTGGCGCTGCTGGCCGCCCTGTTCTGCAGCGTGCCCGTGCGGGCCGAGCCGCTGCAAGTGCTGCACTGGTGGACGTCAACCGGCGAACGCCGCGCCGCCGACGTGCTGGTGGCACGCCTGGCACAGGAAGGCGTCGAATGGCGCGACGCGGGCATTGCGGGCGGCGCCGGGGTCGGCGCGGGCAAGGTCTTGAAGAGCCGCGTGCTGGCCGGCAATTCGCCGGAAGTCATGCAGCTGATCGGCTATACCCTGGGCGAGTGGAGCGACCTGGGCTTGCTGCTGCAGCTCGACAGCGTCGCCGCCAGCAACAACTGGCGCGCGACCATGTATCCCACCGTGTGGGGATTGCTGCAAAACCGGGGCCATACGATGGGCGTGCCGGCCGGCATCCACCGCATCAATACCCTGTTTTACAACCGCAAGATCTTTCAGCGCCTGGGCCTGGCCGTGCCGCGCAGCTGGAGCGACTTCGAGCGCGTGGCCGGCAAGCTGCGCCAGGCCGGCATCACGCCGCTGGCGCAAAGCAGCGAAGCGTGGCAGGTGGCGACCTTGTTTGAAACGCTGGTGCTGGCCGAATCGGGGCCCGCGTATTACCGCGCCCTGTTTGTCGACAAGAAAGCCGAGGCGTATGCCGACCCGCGCCTGCGCCACGCCTTGCAGCGGCTGAGGTCGCTGAAGCAGTGGATGGGCACGCCGCTGCGCGAACAGGGCTGGCCCGAAATGGCGCGCCAGGTGGGCGTTGGCGAGGCGGCCATGTACATCATGGGCGACTGGGCGAAAGGCGAGCTGAACGCCTGGGGCCGCGCCACGGACGAGGTGTTCGGCTGCGCCGCCGCACCGGACACGGGCGACTACCACCTGTACAGCATCGATACGCTGGCCATGTTCGCGTCCGACTACACGCACCAGGGCGCGCAGGAAAAGCTGGCGCAGGTGGTCGCTTCGCTGCCCGTGCAGCTCGAATACAGCCAGGTGAAGGGCTCGATTCCCGCCTTGCGCCAGGCCGACCTGTCGCGTTTGGACAGCTGTGCACGCGCCTCGGCGCAGGCATTCGCGCGCGGCGCCGCGTTCCAGGCGCCCAGCCTCGTGCACCGCATGGCCACCGATGAAACCAGCAAGGACGCCATCATCGCCGAAGTGCACCGCTATTTCCTGGACGAGACGATCAGCGCGGCCGACGCCCAGCGCCGTATCGGCAGCATGTTGCAGGCGCTGAATAAAAAAGGACGAGACCATGTCACGCAAAATCCTGGTCGTTGACGACGATCAAAAGACCCGCATGCTGTTGAAGGCCTACCTGGAAAAGAACCAGTACGAGGTGGGCCTGGCGCACGATGGCGCCACTTTCCTGGCCGAATTCCACCGCCACGTCGACAGCCTGTCGCTGGTGATCCTCGACGTGATGCTGCCCGACACGGATGGCTTTGCCCTGTGCAAGGTGGTGCGCGCCCGCTCGAACGTGCCCATCATCATGCTGACGGCCAGCTCCGACGAGACGGACCGGGTGGTGGGGCTGGAACTGGGCGCCGACGACTACATCGCCAAGCCCTACAGCCCACGCGAATTGCTGGCGCGCATCAAGGCCATCCACCGCCGCACGGGCATCGACGCGGCCGCGCCGCCCCGCTATTACCGCTTCGTCGGTTTCACCCTCGACACGCTGGAGCGCACGGTGACGGATGCCGATGGCGAAGCGCTGCAGCTGACGGGCCTCGATTTCCAGCTGCTGCGCTACTTTGTCGAGCATCCGGGCGATATCCTCGACCGCAGCGTGCTATGCGAGCAGACGCGGGGGCGCGACGCGGGGCCGCTCGACCGCTCGCTCGACGTGCAGGTCAGCCGGCTGCGCCTGCGCCTGAAGGACGATGGCAAGCAGCCCATGCTGATCAAGACGGTGCGCGGCGCCGGCTATGTCTTTTCTGCTGACGTGAGCAGTGCGCATGCCTGAGCGGGGCGCGCGCCGGCTGCTCGAGCGCCTGTTGCCGCCATCGCTGCTGGGGCGCTTGTCCGTGGTGATGGTCGCCGGCGTGCTGGCCACGCAACTGGTGGGCAACCTGATCTGGGCCACGCAGCTGCGCCGCGACTCGGCGGTGGAGGCGCGCATGGCTTCGCAGCACCTGGCCCGCAGCGCCGCCAGCACCATCCGTTTCTTCCTCAGCCTGCCGGCCAACTACCGCCCCATCCTGATCCAGCAATTTCGCGAGATGGGCGGCACGCGCTTCTTTGTCAACGTCAACCAGGGGCCGCTGGCCATCCGCGAAATCGCCCCGCACGCGCTGGCCGATACGGTGGTGGCCACAGTGGGCGCGGCGCTGAAGAACGACTTGCCGCAGCTGGCCGGCTACCGCGTGGGCTTCGCCTGGCCGGGCGACCTGGTGGTGGCCGACAGCGGCGCGCACATCGGTGACTTGCCGGAAAACTGGGTGCAGCACATCTTGCTGCTGAAACCGAATCCCGCGCCCGTCCTCGTGATCCAGGCCGAGCTGGAGCCTGGCAACTGGCTGTACCTGGCGGCACTGATGCCCAACCCGTATTTCTTGCAAAGCAGTAATCCGTGGACACTGGACCGGGTATTGCTGCAAGCGTTGTCGCTGGCGGCCGTGCTGCTGCTGTCGATCCTCGTCGTACGCTGGACAACACGGCCGCTGGCCGCCTTGTCGGACGCGGCCGAAGCGTTTGGCCGTGGCGAGACGCCGCCGCCCCTGCCGCAGACGGGCAGCCGCGAGTTCGTGCAGACGGCGCGCGCCTTCAGCGGCATGCGCGAACGCATCCAGCGCTACCTGGAAGACCGCGAACGGCTGTTCGTCTCGATTTCGCACGACTTGCGCACGCCCATCACGCGTCTGAAATTGCGCACGGAATTGCTCGACGACGATGTGCAGCGCAACGAATTCCACGATGACCTCGATGAATTGGACATGATGGTCAAGGGCGCGCTGCAATGCGTGAAGGATAGCGATATCCATGAAAACGCCACCGAGGTGCGCCTGGACCCCTTGCTGCAGCGCATGGTGCGCGGGACCCAGCTGGCTGGTCATGAAGTGCATTACGCGGAGACGGGCCTGAGCGTGAAGGCCAAGCCTCTGGCCCTGAAGCGCGCCATCGGTAATCTGCTCGACAATGCCCTGTTTTATGGCAAGACGGCCCACCTGTCGGCGTGCCGCGAAGGCGTCAACGTGGTGATCCGCATCCGCGATGACGGCCCCGGCGTGGCCGAAGAGGCGTTCGCCAGCCTGTTCCAGCCCTATGTGCGCCTGGAGCATGGCCGCGAGCAAAACGCGCATGGCATGGGATTGGGGCTCGGTATCGCGCGCAGCATCATCCAGGCCCATGGCGGCGAGCTGACCCTGGCCAACCATCGCGACGGCGGCCTGGAAGCGACCATCCGCCTGCCGGCACACTGAAGTGCCGCCATGCCTGCCGCGTCAGTGCGGCGTGCCCAGCATGCGCAGGCAGGCGTCGGCCACGTCGGCGGCGAAGGCGCTGCTGTCCTGCAGTTGGGCGGCGATGGCGTCGTCCGTCACGCCGTGCACGGCCGAGTAAATCATCAGGGCCGCCAGGCGCGGCTGGGGCAGGGGCCATGCGCCCGCCGCCGCGCCGCCCGCCAGGATGGCGCCGAGCTGGGCCAGGATGGCGTTCTTGTCGGGATTGTCCGCAGGGTCGATGCCGATGCTGCGCCGGTGGCTCGTGTAGACGATGTCGTGCAATTGCCAGGTGCCCAGGTAAGTGGCGATATTCGCTTGCACCCACGCGCGCAGCCGGCCTTCCCAGTCGTTGGGCATGCACAGGTCGATGGCCGCTTCCAGGCTTGCCAGGAAATGCTGCGTATAGCGTTCGGCCAGCGCCGCCAGCATCTCGTGCTTGGACGCAAAATAATGGTAGAACGTGCCTTTCGCCACGCCGGCCAGGGTGGTGATGTCGCTGACGGTGGTCGCGTCAACACCCTTGTCGAGGAACAGGCGCTCGGCGGCGGTCATCAATTCATCGAGGCGCACTTCGGCTGGTTTGGTGCGGGGGCGTGCGGGCGTGTCCGTGGCAGGGGCGGCGTCGTGCATGGCGCGGAGGAAAGTAGTCATGCGTCTAGTATAAGTGAAGCGCTGGCGCTGCCAAAGCTCACCGGTGCACACGATTGGTTTTTAATTGACTGACGGTCAGTCGATAGTTATGATGAAGGCAAACTCATACATCGGAACCACTCATGCAACGTTATCGCCGGGCGGCTCTGGTAGCCGCCGCCTACCTTGGCACCTTTCTTGCCTCGCTCGATATCAGCATCGTCAACGTGGCCTTGCCCACCTTGCAAACGGCGCTGGCGACGGATATGGCGGGCTTGCAGTGGGTGGTCAACGCCTATGCGCTGTGCCTGTCGGCCTGCATGCTGTCCGCCGGTCCGCTGGGCGACCGGCATGGGCACAAGCGCATCTGGCTGCTGGGCGTGGCCCTGTTTACGGCGGGTTCGCTGCTGTGCGCGCTGGCCGCCAGCCTGCCGCTGCTGCTGGCGGGCCGTGCCGTGCAGGGCATCGCGGGGGCCTTGCTGATCCCCGGCGCGATGCCGATATTGAGCCACGCGTTTCCCGACCCGCGCGAACGGGCGCACGTGATCGGCGGCTGGTCGGCTTTCAGCGCGCTGGCGCTGATCCTGGGGCCGCTGCTGGGCGGCATGCTGCTGGAGGCCACGGGCTGGCAAAGCATCTTTCTGATCAACCTGCCGCTGGGAGTGCTGGCCATGCTGCTGGGCGCCTGGGGCATCACGGAGCGCCATTACCGTGAACAGGCGGCGCTGGACCGGACGGGGCAGATACTCAGCATCGTCTGGCTCGGCGCGCTCACCTACGGCTTGATCGCGCTGGGCGAGGCGGACGGACGGGGCGGTGCGGCTGCCTGGCCATCGCTGGGCGGGGCGCTGCTGGCCTTCATCGCCTTCCTGGCCGTCGAAGCGCGCGCGCCGCGCCCCCTGTTGCCGCTGCGGCTGTTTCGCGACCGGACCTTTGCGGTGATCAACCTGGCCTCGCTGGTGCTGGGTTTTGCCTGCTACAGCAGCCTGTTCTTTTTCTCGCTGTACCTGCAGCAAATCCAGGGCTGGCCGGCGGGCGCCAGCGGCTGGCGCATGTTGCCGCAGTTTGCGGCCATGGGCATCGTTTCCCTGTGCTTCGGCCGCCTCAGCCGTCACGTGTCCCTGCGGCGAGTGATGCTGGCGGGCTATGTGCTGGCGGGGCTGGTGCTGCTGGCGACGGCGACCCTGGCGCCGCAGACGCCCTACGCCATCGTCGGCAGCCTGTTCGGCCTGCTGGGCCTGGCCATGGGATTGGCCGTGCCAGCCACGGGCTTGCTGGCGATGGCAGCCGTGGAAGGCGAGCGGGCCGCCATGGCATCGGCCATCATGAATGCCTTGCGCCAGGCGGGCATGACCATGGGCGTGGCCGTGCTGGGCAGCGTGATGAGCTTGCACGCCGCCACCCTGCTGGAGCGGGCGGGGCAGGTTGCCGCCCTGGCCGCCGGCTTTCAGCTGGCGATGCTGCTGGCAGGGCTGGCGTGCCTGGCCGTGGCCTTGCCGCTGTACTGCTTGCCGCCGAAGTAAGGCTCAGGCACGCAAGGCGCTGGGCACGCGTGGCGACGACATCAGGTCGCGGAATGCGGCCCAGTGTTCCGCGCGCGTCGCGCCCTGACGCTCGACATAGGCTTTCGCCATGTCCTGGCCCAGGTTGTAATTGATGACGTACGCGCCCATGGCGTCGTAGAACTGCAGGCGCTGCGCGGATTTCTCGGCCGGGTACAGGCGCACGTTGACCAGCCATTCCAGTGCCTCTTCGCGGCTCAGGCTGCCTTCGAGGTACTGGCGCGCGATATCGTTGTCGGCATAGCTCAGTTTGGCCAGCAGCCCATTGAGTTGCGCATAGCGGGGCGCCAGCGCCGGATCGAGGCCGGCCAGCGGGTACAGCACCTGCTGTTCGAAAACCAGCCGCTCTGCATCCGTGAAACTCAGTTCGATGCCGTAATTGGCCGTGCCTTCGGCAATCAGGGATTGCGGAGAATATAGCGGATAGATGCAGTATTCCATCCAGCCCTTGCCGCGCACCAGGTCGCGCTCGAGCAGCACGTTGTAGACGTGGTGGCCCGGATACGCTTCGTGGCAGCCGAGGTCGACGGCGCGGTCTATGTACACGGGCAAGTCCGTATTGATCTGGATCACGCTCTGGTAGTTGCCCTTGTACCAGTTGTAGCCGCTCCACGGCTTGTCGGTGACGAATTCCAGCACGAAATCTTCGCCTTCGGGCAGGGCGATGTACTGCAGGGTGCGTTCGCGGCCCGCGCGGATGGCCGCATCCATGACGGCGCGTAGTTTGTCGGCGGGAATGACAAGTTGCGCGCGCAAGGCATTGACCCGGTCGCTGACCGTGCCGTCGCCAGGCAGCAGGGCATCGATCTGCGCCACCAGTTCTGCATAGTACGCGCGGTTGTGATGGGGCGAGACGGCGTCGTACAGGCGCGCGCTTTCCGTATCGAAATCCAGGCGCGATCCCTGCAGCATGTCCGCCTTGGCCAGCACGGCCTGCAACTGCTTGCGCAGGTTGAGGGCGCGCAGGCAGTCGGCGTCGGTCAGCAGGGCCAGCGCCGCGTTTGCACCATCCTTGATGCCGCTCAAACTCAGTTGCTGTTCTACCGCTTCTTGTTGCCATGCGGGCGGGCCGTAATACGCGTCGACATACGAGGCATCGTGCTGGCCCATGGCCAGGACCAGTTTGACGTAGCGTTCGGCCACGTTGGTGAGGAGGGGAGAGTGGCTGTCGTGCTGCGTCATGGCGGCATGCTTCCTGGCGGTTGAACAGGTGCTTATTGTATAGCGCATCTGCATGCAGATGCGATGTACACACGCGACATCATTTCCCTATAACAATTAGAAAAACGCATCTTGATGTAGCTCAGTGAACCCGGCATTCGCGGCCTGTGCGCGCGGGTTTGGTAGCAAGATGGGCGGCCTACTTTTTTACATGTACACGTGATTTTCCCCTTGATCTTTCTTCGTTTATGGACGAATATGATGCACGAGATACGGCACTACCTGACATCATCGGGCAGGGATTTGTATACGGAATGGCTGAAGCGCCAGCGCGACAATACGGCCAGGGTAGCCATCGTGCGCCGGGTACTGCGTATGATTCCCGGCAATTTTGGCGACCACAAGTTTTGCCGCGACGGTGTGTGGGAGTTGCGCATCGATGTGGGGCCTGGCTACCGCGTGTATTACGCCATCGCTGACGGGCAGATCATTTTATTATTGTGTGGCGGCGCAAGCGCGTGGAGACAAGCGCACGCAGTCGAAAGATATCGAATACGCCTGTGCCTGTTGGCACGACTGGAAGGAGAGGGAAGATGAAAGAGGATGTGAAAGAGGTCATGAGCAAACCACCAAGAGACCGCTCGCATGACGAGGCGATGGCCGAACTGTACCGCGACGATCCCGCTTTCGCCCTTGCATTGATCAACGAGATCCTCGTCGATGGCGACCACGGCGAACTGCTGGCCGTGCTGCGCCAGCTGACGCGCGCCTTTGGCGGCGTGCCCGCCGTGGCGCAGGCGGCCAAGCTCAATCCTACCCAGCTGTACCGCACCCTGTCGCCCGATGGCAATCCCTCCTTGAGCACCTTGACGGCCATCCTCGATGCCATGGGCTTGCGCCTGGCCGTGGAACCCAGGCAGCCCGAGCGTCCATTTCCCGCGCCGGCTGCCTGAGTCCCTGCCTCTGGCTTAAAACTCCACGGGCCGTGCCTCGCGCATCGCTTGCGTCATGGCCAGGCCGATGCGCGTCGCTTCCGTCGCGTCGTGCAAGGTCAGCGACAAGGTGCGCCGGCCCAGTGCCGCATCCGTAAACTCCTGCGCCTCGATCAAAAAGGCGTCGGCGAAGCGGGCATAGAAGTCCGGCGTGCATTCATTGCGCACGCCATGCGCATCCGAAATTTCCACCCTGTTCAGGCGCGGATTGCTGCCCACGGCCAGGCGGCCGCCCGTGCCGAACACTTCCGTCAGGGTTTCGTGGCCGTGCGCCATGGTGCGCGAGGCCATGAAGCTGGCCATGCTGCCATCGGAAAATTCGACCGTCGCCAGGCCATTGTCCACGTCGCCGAACGCCTGCAAGCCCGTGTGGATGGCGTTGGTGCCGCTCGCATACACGCGTTTGGGCACGGGATTGCCCAGCAGCCAGCGCGCCAGGTCGATATCGTGCACGCTGCAATCGAGGAAGATGCCGCCGCTGGTGGGGGCGAAGCGCATGAAGGCGCCGCTGGGGTCGTTCTGGTCGCAGGTTTGCGAACGCACCAGGTAGGGCTTGCCGATCAAGCCTTGGGCAATCTTTTGCTGCGCATCATGGTAGCTGGCGTCGAAGCGGCGCACGAAGCCGATCATGATGGTCAGCTGCGGGTGGCGCGCCGCTTCCGCTTCCACCTTCAGGCAGTCGGCCAGGTCCAGCGACAGCGGTTTTTCGCAAAACACATGCTTGCCGGCGCGCAGGGCAGCGATGATCTGGTCCGCATGCAGCGAGGTGGGCGTGACGAGGAAGACGGCATCCAGGCCCGGGTGGGCCAGCAGGGCGTCGTAGTCCGCATAAGCGGTGGTGATGCCGAGCGTGCTGGCTGCCCAGTCCAGTTCGGCTGGTACGGGGCTGCAGGCGGCCACGACTTCGGCATTCGGCACGCGCTGCGCCAGGTTGATGGCGTGGCGCTGGCCCAGCCGGCCCAGGCCGACGATGCCGACTTTTAATGTTGGGGATGACATGGTGTCTCCAGGTATTTTTATTATTGGTTTATAAAGTGACCACGCGCTGTTCACGCCACGACAAGGTGGCCGCCTCGGCCAGTTCCAGTGCCTTCAAACCATCGTGAACGGTGGTGCGCAGCGGCGTGCCGTGGGTGAGGGCGTCAAAGAAATGTGCCATTTCCTGCGCGTAGGCCACGCGATAACGTTCCAGGAAGAAGTCTTCCGGTTTGTCCACGCTGACATTCACGGCGCCATAGGCCGTCACTTCCGTCGGCTTGTGGTTGCCCGCTTGCAGCATGCCGGCGCTGCCCAGCACTTCGAAGCGCTGGTCGTAGCCGTAGGCGGCGCGGCGCGAGGCATTGATCTGGCACAAGCGTCCCTTGGCCGTGCGGATGGTGACGACGGCCGTGTCCAGGTCGCCCGCCTCGCCGATGGCGGGATCGACGAGGCAGCTGCCCGTGGCGTGCACGCTGACGGCTTCATCGTCGAGTATCCAGCGGAAGATGTCGAAATCGTGGATCAGCATATCCTTGAAGATGCCGCCCGACACCTTGATGTAGCTGACGGGCGGAGGACCAGGGTCGCGGCTGGTGACGACCAGCAATTCGGGCGTGCCGATTTCGCCCGCTTCGATGCGTGTCTTGACGGCATTGAAAGTCGGGTCGTAGCGGCGCTGGAAACCCAGCATGCACAGCACCTTGGCTTCCTTGACGGCGGCGGCGCAGGCGCGCGCCCGGGCTATGGTCAGGTCGACGGGTTTTTCGCAAAAGATGGCCTTGCCGGCGGCGGCCGAGCGCAGGATCAGGTCCGCATGCGTGTCCGTGCTGGAAGCGATGACGACGGCCTTGATGGCGGGGTCGGCCAGCGCCGTTTCCACCGAGGCACTGCTGCCGCCATGCAGGCCGGCCAGCGCTGCGGCCGCCTCCTGGTTGACGTCGACAACGTACTTGAACTGCACGCCGGGTTGGGCAGCCAGGTTGGCCGCGTGGATTTTGCCGATGCGTCCGGCGCCGAACAACGCTACTTCAATCATCATGTTCTCCTGGGGTGTGGATTTCTTCGATGTCGAGCTCTAATTTGTATGCCAGCGCGATGAACAGCGCCTGGCACAGGCAGATGGTGCTGGTCAGCGAACGGAAGGCGAAGGCGCTGCCCTCGGTGACGGTGAGCAGCGCGTCGGCGGCCCGCGCGAGCGGGGCCAGTTTGCTGTCGGTAATCACGAGGACCTTGGCGCCCTTGTCTTGCGCCGCCTTGATGCACTGCTGGGTTTCCTTGCCGTAAGGCGAGAAACTGATGGCGATCGCCACATCGCGTTCGCGCACGCTGCGCATCTGTTCGCGGTGCATGCCGCCCAGTCCGCTGATCAGGTGGACGCGCTTGTCCGTGTGTTCCAGCGCGTAGGCGATGTAGGAGGCGATCGGAAAGGACCGGCGCACGCCGATCACATAGATATTTTCCGCTTTCAGCAGCAGGTTGACGGCCGCTTCCAGCTGCGCGTCGTCGAGGCCGGCCGCCAGGTCGTCGAGGCCGGCGCGGCTGGCGCCGACGAATTCGCGCGTCAGGTCGCCTGCGCTGAGAGCGGCGTCGCGCGTGGAAATGAGCTTGCGGATGCGCTGCTGATAGTCGGGTGTGGCGCCGGCCTGGTCCGTGTAAGCCTGGCGGAACACATCCTGCATTTCCGAAAAGCCCGTATAGCCGAAGCGCTGCGCGAAACGCACGATGGCGGATGGCTGCACGTCGCAGGCGGCAGCGATATCGCTGATGCGCTCGAGCATCAGGCTGGCCCGGTGCTTTTCAATGTATTGGGCGATGACTTTCAGCTGGCGCGACAGGTTGTCGTACTCGGCGGCAATGTGCTGCATCAACTGTTCGATGGGGGCGGTGGCTGCCATGGTGTTTTCCTCTGTGTGCTTGCTGGGCCGTAGGATTGCTGCGGCTGGTTCTGGCGAGAATTATAGGAGGGAAATCCAAAAATAGAAATGAATTTCTATTTAAATTTATTTTGAAAATTTTATTGCATTTGTCTTTTTTGTGGCCTAAGCTGTGCGCAGTGCATCGGTTCGTGTGCCGCAAGGCCAGGCCGGTGACACCCTTCATAAAAGCTCGCAACTATAAAAATTAATCCGTCTAGGAGACATTCATGCATAGCAATAAAAGCAAGGGTTTGATGAAGTGCCTGGCCATCGCCAGCCTGGGCCTGAGCCTGGGTTTGAGCACGGGCGCCAGCCATGCTGCCGGCGAGAAATTCGTCATGGTCAGCCACGCGCCGGACTCCGATTCCTGGTGGAACACCATCAAGAACGCCATCAAGCAAGCCGGTGAAGACTTCAACGTATCCGTCGACTACCGCAATCCGCCGAATGGCGACCTGGCCGACATGGCGCGCCTGATCGAGCAGTCGGCCGCGCGCAACTATGACGGCTTGATCGCCGATATCGCCGACTTCAGCGTGCTGCAAAAACCGCTGGGTACGGTAGTGGCCAAGAAAATCATGCTCGTGACCATCAATTCGGGCACCATCGCGCAAAGCGAGCAGTTGAAAGCCATCATGCACGTGGGCCAGCCCGAATATGACGCGGGCCTGGGCGCCGGCAAGCGCGCCAAGGAAGCGGGCATCAAGTCCTTCGTGTGCGTGAATCACTATGCGATGAATGCCTCGTCGTTCGAGCGCTGCCGCGGTTTTGCCGATGCGCTCGGCGTCGACTTCAAATCGTCCACGCTCGACACCAATGGCGTCGACCCTGGCGTGATCGAAAGCAAGGTCAGCGCCTATCTGCGCAGCAATCCGAAGACCCAGGCCGTGCTGGCGCTGGGACCGGATTCGGCGCCGGCCGCCATGCGCGCCGTCGAGAAGCTGGGCCTGAAAGGCAAGATGTATTTCGCCAGCTTCGACTTGTCGGAAGAAATCGCCAAGGGCATCAAGGATGGCAGCATCCAGTTCGCCATCGACCAGCAGCCCTACCTGCAAGGTTACATTCCTGTCGCCGTGATGGCCATCATGAAGCAGCAAAAGATCACTGACCTGGCCAAGGTCAAGGAAATCCTGATCGCCAATCCGAAATACCAGGCGCGCTTGGCGGAATACGGCCTGACGCCCATCTACGGCCCACGCCACATCAGCTCAGGCCCCGGTTTCGTGACCAAGGAAAATATCTCCAAGGTCGAAAAATACGCCGGCCAATACCGCTAATCCACACAGTCGCCACCGGGAGTTGCCCAGCGCCGCACCGCCTCCCGCGGGCGGCGCATGGGAGGAACACGCCTGGCGCCAGCGATGCTGGCAGGAAAGTAATTGGAATTGGTAACAAGTATCACTGAAAGGACATCGTATGACTGCGCTCAAATCCAGCCTGGCTAGCCCCGGCAAGTATCCTCCTCCGCCTCCCGGCGCCTCCAGCAAGCCAGTTGCCGCCGCCGACGAGCGCGTGGGCACGACCAGCTGGGTCAAACGGTTTTTTGGCCGCCCCGAATTCGCCTCGATTTCCGGTGCGGTGCTCGTGTTTGCCTTCTTCGTCATCACGGCCGGCGATTCCGGCATGTTCAATCTCGATGGCGTCGTCAACTGGATGCAAGTGGCTTCCTACCTGGGCATCATCGCCATCGGCGCCTGCCTGTTGATGATCGCCGGTGAATTCGACCTGTCGATCGGTTCCATGATCGGCTTTGCCGGCATGATGATCGCCATTCCGACGATCTATTTCCACTGGCCATTGTGGGCCGCCATCCTGTTCGCTTTCGCCGGTTCCATGGCGCTGGGCTGGCTTAACGGCTACATCGTCATCAAGACGCGCTTGCCATCGTTCATCGTTACCCTGGCGTTCCTGTTCATCCTGCGCGGCCTGACGCTGGCCCTGTCGATCATGTTCGCCAACCGCACCATCGTCAGCGGCGTGGGCGACCTGGCGGCGCAGGACTGGCTGGCCAGCCTGCTGTTCCACGGCAATGTGGCGACGGGCCTGTTCCAATGGATGGGCGCGCATGGCTGGATCGCCGTGCTCGACGACGGCTCGCCGCTGGTGAAGGGCATTCCGAAAGTCATCGCCTGGTGGCTGGTGCTGGCCGCCGGCGCGGCATTCGTGTTGTCGCGTACCCGCTTCGGCAACTGGATGTTTGCCGTGGGCGGCGACGCCAACGCGGCCAAGAACGTGGGCGTGCCGGTGCGCAAGGTCAAGATCTCGCTGTTCGTCTTCACGGCCTTCTGTGCCTGCCTGTTTGCCACCTTGCAAGTATGCGATGTGGGTTCGGCCGCCGCCGACCGCGGCATGCAAAAGGAATTTGAAGCCATCATCGCGGCCGTGATCGGTGGCGCCTTGCTGACGGGCGGCTACGGTTCCGTCGTCGGCGCCTGCTTCGGCGCGCTGATCTTCGGCGTGGTGCAGATCGGCATCACTTATACCAACATCAATTCGGACTGGTTCCGCGTGTTCCTCGGCGTGATGCTGCTGATCGCGGTGCTGTTCAATAACTTTGTACGCTCACGCGTCACGGAAGCGAGATAAATCATGAGCGAGCATATTCTTGCCCTGGAAAATGTCAGCAAGCGTTTCGGCTCCGTGCTGGCCCTGCAAAACATCACCATGCGCTTGCGCGAGGGGGAGGTTCATTGTTTGCTGGGCGACAACGGCGCCGGCAAGTCGACTTTGATCAAGACCCTGGCCGGCGTGCACAAGCCGACCGATGGCCAATACTTGGTCGATGGCAAGCCCGTCGTCTTCAATTCGCCCAGCGAAGCGCTGGACATGGGCGTGGCCACCGTCTACCAGGACCTGGCGCTGGTGCCGCTGCTGTCCGTAGCGCGCAATTTCTTCATGGGCCGCGAGCCGATGAAAAAGCTGCTGGGCCTGGTGCCCGTGATGGATATCGACTATGCGGCCGATACGGCGCGCGACAAGCTGGCCGAGATGGGCATCATGGTGCGCGACCCGCACCAGGCCATCGGCACCATGTCGGGCGGCGAAAAGCAGTGCCTGGCCATCGCCCGCGCCATCCACTTCGGCGCCCGCGTGCTGATCCTCGACGAGCCGACGGCGGCCCTGGGCGTCAAGCAATCGTTTAATGTATTGAAACTGATTTACAAGGCGCGCGAGCGGGGCATTTCCGTGATCTTTATTACGCATAATGTGCACCATGCGTATCCGGTCGGCGACTCGTTCACTTTATTGAACCGGGGCAAGTCGCTGGGCACCTTCACCAAGGATACGGTGACCAAGGATGCCTTGCTGGACATGATGGCGGGCGGTGCGGAAATGCAAACGCTGATGAGTGAACTCGACGGTGTCACGATTTAAGGATAGCCATGAATAATTCCACACAATTTGCCCAGGGCCGCGCGCTGGACGTGATCTGCCTGGGCCGCCTGGCGGTGGACCTGTACGCGCAGCAGATCGGCAGCACCCTGGAAGACGCGACCAGCTTTGCCAAATACCTGGGCGGCTCGT
Organism: Janthinobacterium sp. PLB04; assembly: GCF_021165895.1. Classification (NCBI taxonomy): domain Bacteria; kingdom Pseudomonadati; phylum Pseudomonadota; class Betaproteobacteria; order Burkholderiales; family Oxalobacteraceae; genus Janthinobacterium; species Janthinobacterium sp. PLB04. Next base: position 2,866,750 of record NZ_CP088968.1, read on the forward strand.
CGGCGAACATCGCCTTCGGCACGGCGCGCCTGGGCTTGAAGTCAGCCATGCTGTCGAAGGTGGGCGACGATCACATGGGGCGTTTCCTCACCGACACCTTGTCGAAAGAGGGTTGCGACGTCAGCCATGTGGGCATCGACCACGACCGCCTGACGGCCCTGGTGATGCTGGGCATCAAGGATAAAAACACGTTTCCATTGATTTTTTACCGTGAAAATTGCGCCGACATGGCCATCGAAGCATCTTCGGTGGATGCGGCCTTCATTGGATCGAGCAAGGCGCTGTTGATCACTGGCACGCATTTCTCCACGGCCGCCATGCACGCCGTCAGCACGCAGGCCCTTACATTGGCCCGCGCCAGCAACGTGCGCACCGTGCTCGACATCGATTACCGGCCCGTGCTGTGGGGCTTGTCGGGCAAGGCGGACGGCGAAACGCGTTTCGTCTCGAACGAAGGCGTCACCAAACATCTGCAAAGCATGCTGCCGCAGTTCGACTTGATCGTCGGCACGGAAGAGGAATTCATGATCGCCGGTGGCGGCGCCGACATCATGGCGTCCCTGCGCGCCGTGCGGTCCTCCACCCTGGCGACCCTCGTCGTCAAGCGCGGGCCGCTGGGCAGCGCCGTCATCGACAATGTGGTGCCGCATAGCCTGGATGACGCGTATAACTTCCGTGGCGTGCGCGTGGAAGTGCTGAACGTGCTGGGCGCGGGCGACGCGTTTCTCTCGGGCTTTCTGAAAGGCTGGCTGCGCGGCGAGGATTACGAAGCGTGCTGCCGCTACGCGAACGGTTGCGGCGCCCTGGTCGTGTCGCGCCACGGCTGCGCGCCGGCCATGCCTTCGCCCGTCGAGCTAGACTATTTCCTGGCCAACGCGGCCAAACTGACGCAGCCGGACCAGGACGCGACCTTGTCCCGTCTGCACCGCACGACGGTAGCGCGCAAGGAGTGGAATGAGCTGTGCGTGTTTGCCTTTGACCACCGCACGCAATTCTTTGAGCTGGCGCAACAGACGGGCGCACCCGAGTCCGCCATTGCGGCCCTGAAACAATTGATGGTGCAAGCCGTGGCGCAGACGGAAACGGCCTTGCAGCTGGCCGGCAAGACTGGCGTGCTGATCGATGGCCGCTATGGCGTCGATGCCCTCAATGATGCGACGGGACGTGGCTGGTGGATCGGCCGTCCCGTGGAATTGCCGGGATCAAACCCGCTGCAATTCGACTGGGGCCGTTCCATCGGCTCGCACCTGCTCAGCTGGCCCAAGGAACATGTGATCAAATGCCTGGTGCAGCTGCACCCGGACGACGCCGTGGAAAACCGCCTGGAACAGGAAGCGCAGATCAAGGCCCTGTACGACGCGGCGCAAGTGAGCGGTCACGAACTGTTGCTGGAAGTGATACCGTCGGAAGCCTTGCCGCACGGCGACGACACGGTCTTGCGTGCCGTCAAGCGCCTGTACAACCTGGGCATTTACCCGGAATGGTGGAAGCTGGAAAGCATGTCTGCCCAACAATGGCAAGCCATCGATGCCCTCGTGCATGAGCGCGATCCGTATTGCCGTGGCGTCGTCCTGCTGGGTTTGAACGCGCCGATTGCCGCCCTGGCCGACAGTTTTGAGCAAGCCAGTGCCAGCACGACGTGCCGCGGCTTCATGGTGGGCCGCACCATCTTCCAGGAACCGAGCCGCCGCTGGCTGGCGGGCGAACTCGACGATGCGGGCCTGATCGCCGCAGTGCGCGCCAACTTCGAGCAGCTCATCGCCCTGTGGCAGCGTACGCGCAACCGCCTGGAGCGTGCAGCATGAGCGCCACGATCAGATTGACCATGGCGCAGGCGCTGGTGCGCTATCTGGCCGCCTTGCGGGTGGAAGGGGGCGAACCTTTGTTCGGCGGCGCCTTCGCCATCTTTGGCCACGGCAACGTGGCGGGACTGGGCGAGGCGCTGTACCAGTACCGTGACAGTTTCCCGACTTACCGCGCCCACAACGAGCAGGCGATGGCGCACGCGGCCATCGCTTACGCAAAAGCGCACATGCGCCGGCGCATGATGGCGGTGACCAGTTCCATCGGTCCCGGCGCCACCAACTTGCTGACGGCCGCCGCCCTGGCGCACGTGAACCGCTTGCCCGTGCTCTTGCTGCCCGGCGATGTGTTCGTCTCGCGCGCACCCGATCCCGTGCTGCAGCAGCTGGAAGACGGCACGGATGGCAGCGTTTCCGTCAACGATGCGTTCAAACCTTTATCGCGTTATTTCGACCGTATCGTCTATCCGGAGCAATTGCTCACCGCCTTGCCGCGTGCCATCGCCGCCTTGACGGACCCGGCCGCCTGCGGCCCCGTCACTTTATCTTTGCCGCAAGACGTGCAAACGATGGCGTATGACTATCCTGCCAGCTTTTTCGAACCGAGAGTCGTGCGTTTCCGTGCCTTGCCGCCTGTCGAGCAGGAGCTGGAAGAAGCGGTGTCGCTGTTGAAAAACGCCAGGCAGCCGCTGATCGTGGCTGGCGGCGGCGTGCTGTACGGCAAGGCCAGCGCCGCCTTGCAGGCGTTTGCCGAGCGCCACGGCATTCCCGTGGCGGAAACCCAGGCGGGCAAGAGTGCCTTGCCATGGGACCATCCGCTGCAGCTGGGCGCCATCGGCGTGACGGGCTCGCCTGCCGCGAACGCGCTGGCGGCGGATGCGGACGTGGTGCTGGCCATCGGCACGCGCTTGCAGGATTTCACCACCGGCTCGAATTCCCTGTTTGCGCAGGCGCAGCTGGTCAGCTTGAACGTCAACAGTTTTGACGTACTGAAACGTCGTGGCCTGGGCTTGCAGGCGGACGCGACGCTGGGTTTGCAAGGCCTGTCGCGGCTGCTTGGCAGCTGGAACAGCGCAGGGCAATGGATGGACCGCGCGCAGCAGGCGGGCAACGCCTGGCGCGCGACGGTGGCCGCCATCACCGGCAAGCGCGAGGTGGCCGGCTTGCCGTACGACGGCGAAGTCATCGGCGCCGTACAGCGTTCTTCACCGGACTCTGCCAGCCGCGACATCGTCGTTTGCGCGGCGGGGACTCTGCCGGCCGAACTGCACAAGCTGTGGCGCACGTCGACGCCAGGCGGCTACCACATGGAATACGGCTATTCGTGCATGGGCTATGAAATCGCCGGCGGCCTCGGCGTCAAGATGGCGAAACCGGAAGCGGAGGTCGTCGTCATGGTGGGCGACGGCAGCTATCTGATGATGAATTCGGAAATCGCCACTTCCGTCATGCTCGATAAAAAACTCATCATCGTCGTGCTCGACAACCGGGGCTATGGCTGCATCAACCGCCTGCAGCAGGCGTGCGGCAATGCTTCGTTCAACAATATGTTGCCCGATAGCGCGCCGCATATCGACTTTGCCCTGCATGCGCAATCGCTGGGCGCGCTGTCCGAACATGTGGGCTCGATTGCCGAACTGGAACAGGCGATGCTGCGCGCCCGCGCCGCTACGCGTACCTATCTGATCTGCATCGATACGGACGACACGCGCACGACCGAAGAGGGTGGTTGCTGGTGGGAAGTGGCCGTGCCCGAGGTCTCCACCCAGCCCGGCGTGCAGCTTGCGCGCGCCCGTTATGAACTTGACCGCCAAGGACAACAAAAATGAACGCACCGACATGGAATGTGAAGATCGGCATCAACCCGATCTCGTGGATGAACGACGATTTGCCGTCGCTGGGTGGAGAAACCCCGCTGGAAACGGCCCTCAAGGAAGGCGCCGAGATCGGCTACGTGGGCTTTGAACTGGGCAACAAGTTTCCGAAAGACGCCCCGTCCCTGAACGCCGTGCTGGGCAAGTATGGCCTGGCGTGCGTCTCCGGCTGGTATTCGGGCCGCCTGGCGCACCGCTCTGTCGAGGAAGAGATCGCCGCCGTGGCATCGCATCTGCGTTTGCTGGCGGACAGCGGCGCCACCGTGATGGTCTACGGCGAAGTGGCTGACGCCATCCAGGGCGAAGCGCGCGCCCTGTATAAGCGCCCCCGTTTCCAGTCGCAGCAGCAATGGCAGGAATATGCAAACAAATTGACGGCCTTTGCCGCCCACCTGCTGGCGCATGGAGTACGCCTGGCCTATCACCATCACATGGGCGCTTACGTGGAAACGCCGGCCGATGTGGACCAATTGATGGCCTTGACGGGACCCGAGGTCGGCTTGCTGTTCGACACCGGTCACATCACCTTTGCCGGCGGCGATGCGCTGGCAGTGCTGAATAAACATATAGATCGCATCTGCCACGTGCATTGCAAGGACGTGCGCCCGAATGTGGTGAAACTGGCCCGCAATGGCCACTGGAGTTTCCTGCAGGCCGTCATCAATGGCGCCTTCAGCGTGCCGGGCGACGGCAGCATCGACTTCCCGGCCATCCTCACGCGGCTGTATCTGCACGGCTACGCGGGCTGGCTGGTGGTTGAGGCGGAGCAGGATCCGGCCGTCGCGCCCAGCTATCAGTATGCGAAGATGGGCCACGATTACCTGGCGCATCTGGTCGAGGCCATTCCCCGCCTGGGCAGGGAGGCGGCATGAGCCCGCTGCTGGTCAAAGCGGCCAAGACCGGCGGCAAGATCGTCGAGGTCACGCCCGCGTCGGCCGGCTGGACGCACGTGGGCTTCGCCGCGCATCGGTTGCAAGCAGGCGAGAGCCTCAGCCTGGACACGGGCCGCCGCGAACTGTGCATCGTCGTGCTGACGGGCATGGTGACGGTGCGGGCCGGTGAACAGATGTGGGAAGCCATCGGCAATCGCCAGAGCGTGTTTGACGATGTATCGCCGTATGCCGTGTATGTGCCGCTGGAAACCACGGTCGGCATCACGGCCGTGAGCAATGCGGAAGTGGCCCTGTGCAGCGCGCCGGCCACGACCCAGCGTCCGGCGCGCCTGATCGAGCCGTCTGCGATGACGCGCTCGGTGCGCGGCAAGGGGGCGAACACCCGCTATGTGTGCGACATCCTGCCGCAGACGGCCGAGGCCGATGGTTTGCTGGTGGTCGAGGTGGTGACGCCGTCCGGCCATTCCTCGAGTTATCCGCCGCACAAGCACGACAGCGACAATATTCCACTGGAAAGTTCACTGGAAGAAACGTATTACCACCGCTTGAACCCGGAGCAGGGCTTTGTCTTTCAACGGGTCTACACGGACGACCGTTCCATCGACGAGGCCATGGCCGTGGAAAACCACGACGTGGTGATGGTGCCCAGGGGTTACCACCCCGTCACCGTGCCGTATGGCTACGATGGCTATTACCTGAACGTGATGGCCGGCCCGCGACGCGTGTGGCATTTTAAAAACGACCCGGCCCATGACTGGCTGATGACGAAATAAGCAAGGATAAACAATGACAACGCAACAGATCGGCCACTTTATTGGTGGCAACCCGATGGCTTCGCGCTCCGAGCGCATGAGCGACGTTTTTAACCCCGCCACGGGCGCCGTGACGGCGAAGGTGGCGCTGGCGACGCCTTCCGAACTGAACGCGGCCGTGGCCGCCGCCCATGCGGCGTTTCCCGCCTGGTCGCAAACCTCGCCCCTGCGCCGCGCCCGCGTGATGTTCAAGTTCAAGGAATTGCTGGAAGAGCATTCGGATCAATTGGCCGCCCTGATCACGGCAGAGCACGGCAAAGTGTTCACGGATGCCAAAGGGGAAGTGACGCGCGGCATCGAAGTAGTGGAATTTGCCTGCGGCATCCCGCAAATGATGAAGGGGGAGTATTCGGAGCAGGTGGCCGGCGGCATCGACGCCTGGTCCATCCGCCAGGCGCTCGGCGTCTGCGTCGGCATCACGCCCTTCAATTTTCCCGTCATGGTGCCGATGTGGATGTTCCCGATGGCAATTGCCTGCGGCAATACCTTCGTATTAAAGCCGTCGGAACGCGACCCGTCGGCCAGCCTGCTGCTGGCGCAGCTGTTGACGGATGCGGGTTTGCCCGATGGCGTCTTCAACGTGGTGCAGGGCGACAAGGAAGCCGTCGATGGCTTGTTGCATCACCCGGACGTGCGCGCCGTCAGCTTTGTCGGTTCCACGCCGATCGCCGAATATATCTACGCCACCGGCTGCGCGCAGGGCAAGCGCGTGCAGGCGCTGGGCGGCGCGAAAAACCACATGGTCGTTATGCCGGACGCGGATATTCCGCAAACCGTCGATGCCCTGATGGGCGCCGCCTTCGGTTCGGCGGGCGAGCGCTGCATGGCCATTTCCGTGGTGGTGGCGGTGGGCAATGTGGCGGACCAGCTGGTCGAGGCGCTGGTGCCGCGCATCGCCGCCCTCAAGATTACGCAGGGCATGGATTTAACAGCGGAAATGGGTCCTGTGGTGACGCAAGTGCACAAGGAAAAGATTGCCGGCTATATCGCCACGGGCGTCAAGGAAGGCGCCAAGCTGGTCAGTGACGGGCGCGGTTTCGTGTTGCCAGGCCACGAAAACGGCTTTTTCCTCGGCGGCAGCCTGTTCGACCATGTCACGCCCGAGATGACGATCTACAAGGAGGAAATCTTCGGCCCCGTGCTGTGCATCGTGCGCGTGCCCGATTTTGCCACGGCGCTGGACCTCGTCAATGCGCACGAGTACGGCAACGGCACGGCGATCTACACGCGCGATGGGAATACGGCGCGCGAATACACGCACCGGGTGCAGGTGGGGATGGTGGGCGTCAATGTGCCGATCCCCGTGCCGATGGCTTTCCACAGCTTCGGCGGCTGGAAGCGCAGCCTGTTCGGCGACCACCACGCGCATGGTCCGGAATCCGTGCGTTTCTACACGAAGCAGAAGGCGGTGACGCAGCGCTGGCCGGCATCGACGGCGGCCGGCGCCGAATTTGCCATGCCGACCCTGAAGTAAGGGGCCCTAGCGTTATCTGGTTCGCTTCTTGCTTACTGCAATGGTTGTGTTTAGCCATTGCAGATAGCCCTCCATGACGTCCAGCCGTACCCAGCCATTGCGCATTGTTGTCGTCAACACTATTGTCGAGCACGGCGTGCACGAGAATGCGGCATTGGCGGCCCAGGTGCAGCGCGGCAACGCCTTGCGCATCGGTTTGCTTGAATCGGGGTATGACATCGTCGCCTCCCTACCAGCCGACCTCTACCTTCCCGAACGTATCGCCCAGCTGCAGCCCGACCTCATCATCATTGACGCCGAATCGGATGCGCGCGACGTACTCGAACACATCGTCATTGCCACGCGTGATGAGCGCCGCCCCATCGTACTCTTTACCGAAGACGGCGCCACGGCCAGCATTGACGCGGCCATGGCGGCCGGCGTGTCCGCCTATATCGTGGCCGGCTTGCAGGCCGAGCGCATTCAACCCGTGCTGAACGTGGCTCTGGCGCGCTTTCGCCAGGAAGAAAAATTGCGCGCCGAATTGCTCGACACGCGGCACAAGCTGCTCGAGCGCAAGGTGATCGAGCGGGCCAAAGGCTTGTTGATGACGCATCACGGCTTGACGGAAGACCAGGCTTACCAGCGCTTGCGCAGCATGGCCATGAACAAGAAACTCAAACTGGCGGAAATTGCCCAGCGTATCCTCGACGTGGAGGACTTGCTGGGATGAATCGTCCATTTCCTGATACATGCTGGTGCAGTGCACCATTTAGGTGCGTTTCCAGCCTCCCTGGAAGGGACGTGCACAGGCACGGTCCTTGCTGCGGAAAGGGGAGAGCCTTGCCCACGGTGGCGCGGAAAAACAGTACTTATCAGCAAGGAATGGTATGACAGAGCAAGCGGGCAAAGAGGCGGGACATGGTGCCCAGGTGATGCGGTCCCTGCAGCCGGAAAAACAGACGATACGCATCGGCTACCTGCCGCTGGCCGATTGCGCCTCGCTGGTGATGGCGTCAAAGCTGGGCCTGGATGAAAAATACGGCATCAAGATCGAACTGAGCCGCGAGATGTCGTGGGCCGGCGTGCGCGATAAATTGAATAGCGGTGAACTCGACGTTGCCCACGTGTTGTATGGCCTCGTGTATGGCGTGCAGATGGGCATCGGCGGACAACAGCACGACATGGCCGTGCTGATGAACCTCAATCACAGCGGCCAGGCCGTCACCCTGTCGGCGGCGCTGGCGCGCGAGGGCGCCCACGATGGCGCCACACTGGCGCGGCACATGCGCGGCGCGGCGCGGCCATTTGCGTTTGCGCATACTTTCCCGACCGGCAACCACGCGATGCTGCTGCAATACTGGCTGGCTGCGCATGGCATCGACCCGCTGCGCGACGCGCGCGTGATGACGGTGCCGCCGTCGCAGATGGTGGCCGCCTTGCGCGCGGGCCAGATGGATGGCTTTTGCGCCGGGGAACCATGGGGCTACAAGGCCATCGTCGATGGCGTCGGCGTGACAGCCACCACCAGCGGCGCCATCTGGCCCGACCATCCGGGCAAGGTGCTGGGCACCAGCGCCGCGTTTGCGCAGCAGCATCCGAACAGCTGCCGCGCCCTGATCGCCGCCGTGCTCGAGGCGGGGCGCTGGATCGACGCCACCGATGCCAACCGGCTGGCCATGGCGGCCATTCTGGCCGAGCCCGCTTACTTGAATACGCCGCAGGAAACGCTGGCGCCGCGCATTCTCGGCCACTATCAGGATGGCCTGGGCAAGACCTGGGACGAGGCGCACGGCTTGAAGTTTTATGGCGCCGGCGCCGTCAATTTTCCCTATCTGTCCGACGGCATGTGGTTCATGACCCAGCACCGGCGCTGGGGCTTGCTGCGCGACGAACCCGATTACCTGGCCGTGGCAAGGCAAGTCAACCGCATCGACCTGTACCGCCAGGCGGCGGAAATGACGGCCACGCCCTTGCCCGCTTCACCGCTGCGCAGCTCGACCCTGTGCGACGGCGTCGTGTGGGACGGCAGCGCGCCGGAAGCGTACGCGGCATCGTTTGCCATCGGCCACTTTTTTTAATGGGAGATTTCATCATGGCACAACAAGGAAGCGTGACTTTGGTCGGCGCCGGCCCCGGCGACCCGGACCTGTTGACCATCAAGGCGGTGAAGGCCATCGCGCGGGCCGACGTGGTGCTGATCGACGACCTCGTCAACCCCGCCATGCTCGCGCATGCGGCACCCGGCGTGCGCGTGGTCGAGGTGGGCAAGCGAGGCGGCTGCGCTTCCACGCCGCAAGCCTTCATCGAACGCCTGATGCTGGCCGAAGCCCGCGCCGGCCTGCACGTGGTGCGCTTGAAAGGGGGCGACCCCTACCTGTTCGGGCGCGGCGGCGAAGAGCGCGCCTACCTGCGCAGCCACGGCGTGGCCGTCGAAGTGATCCCTGGCATCAGCAGCGGCCTGGCCGCGCCGTCCAGCATCGGCGTGCCGCTGACGCACCGCGGCTGGAGCCAGGGCGCCATCTTCGTCACGGGCCATGGCAAGGATAGCGCGTCCGAGCCGAACTGGGCGGCACTGGCGCAGAGCAAGCTCACCCTCGTCATCTACATGGGCGTGGCCAGGGTGGCCGCCATCCAGGCGGGCTTGCTGGCCGGCGGCATGGCGCCAGGCACGCCCGTGGCCGTGGTGCAGTCGGCCAGCTTGCCGGCGCAGCGCCAGTTGCTGAGTACCGTGCAAGCCTTGCCTGCCGACTTGCTGGCCAGCGGCCTGGGCAGCCCCAGCATCATCGTCGTGGGCGAGGTGGTGCGCTGCGCCGATGCCTGGGATGACCATGGCGCACAGGGCTTGCTGGCCGCGACCGTGTGATCCAGCGGAATTTAGCGGATCGGCAGCGCCACGGGACGGATGGGCGCCGCGTCGCCGCCACGGAATTTCAATGAAGCGCCGATGAAGGCAAACTGGTAGACCCTGTCGCGCGACAGCGCTTCCAGGTCGACCAGTTCCAGGATGGGCGTGCCCTGCTGCGCCAGCAGATAGGTGTGCACGGGCAGGTAATTGCCTGCCACTTCGGACGGAAACGCTTCGAAACTGAGGTTGTCCGCACCGACCACCATGGCGCCGCCATCTTCCACGAGGAATTTTGCCGCGTCCAGCGACAGGCCGGGGGGATTGGCCATGTACGCTTGCGCCTGCTCATAGTGCTGCATGCGGCCCGTGCGTATCAGCACCACGTCGCCTTTTTCCAGCGCGATCTTCTGTTTTGCCAGCGCCGCGCGCAAGTCTTGCCGCGTGACCCGGTAATTGTCGGGCAGCTGTTGTAATCCCTTGGCCACGGCCACGTCGATCAGCACGCCGCGCGCGACGATGGGCGGCAGTTTTTCGGCGCCCGTCACGGTCCAGCCCCGGTCGCCCAGGTATTGCTCTTCCGTAAAACCATTCCAGATCTTGCCGTTCAAGCCAAAGTGATTGAGGGCGTCGATATGCGTGCCCATGTGCGCATACATGGACACGGCCGAGCCCGTATAGCTGACGTGGCGGTTCATCTGTTCGCCCACGTTCATCGAGTCGGCCACCACGTTGCCCTTCGGCGTGTGCGTCATCCACATCTGGTAGGGCGGATCGCCGGCCGCCTGCCAGCTGGGCATGCCGACATAGAAATCGACGGCCAGGTCGTAGCTCTTGCCGCCGTCGATGCGCGCCAGGATGGCGGCGCGCGAGGCCGGTGTCATCAGGTTCAGGCGGCCGATCTCGTCTTTCGGCCCCCAGGGGCTGATGCCCACTTCCGGCAGGGCGGCGGCCGGGGCGGCCTGCACTGTGCCGGCCAGCAGCGCCAGCAGCATGGTGGTCAGGGTGGCGGATGGTTTGAACATGGGGTACTCCTTGCGTGACATGAATGAAGAAGCCTTCATCATATTATTTTCTAATTCATTGATAATCAGCGATAAAATAATAAGATATTCAACTGAAGGGAAAGAATCATGGATGTCCTGGCGCACATGCGCGTGTTTCGCAAGGTGGTCGAGCGCGACAGCTTCAGCAAGGCGGCGCTGGACCTGAACCAGTCGGCGGCAGCCATCAGCAAGCAGGTGCGCCAGCTGGAGGCGCATCTGGCGACCGTGCTGCTGGTGCGCACGACGCGGCGCATGAGTTTGTCGGACGGCGGGCGCGCCTATTATCTGGAATGCTGCCGCCTGCTCGATGAAATCGATGCGCTGGAACTGGCCACGCGCGGCTGCGCCGGCAAGGTGGCGGGGCGGCTGCGCGTGAATGCACCGCTGTCGTTTGGCCTGAAGGTGCTGTCGCCGCTGCTGCCGGTGTTCATGGCCCGCTATCCGGAAGTCAAAATCGAAATGACCCTGGACGACCGCCTGCGTGACGTGGTGGGCGAGGGCTATGACGTGTCGCTGCGCATCCGCGCCGCGCTGGCCGATTCGACCCTGGTGGCGCGCCGCCTGGGCGACGTCGAGCAGATGATTTGCGCGGCGCCCGCCTACCTGGCGCGGCGTGGCACACCCCGTCAGGCGCAGGATTTGCACGGCCACGATTGCCTGGCTTACCGCCTGGCCGACAGCCCCGGCATCTGGCAGCTGGCCGGCCCGGAAGGGAGCAGCAGCATCGTCCTGCCTGTGCGCTTTTCCGCCGACAGCAGCCTGCTGCTGGCCGACATGCTGGTGGCGGGCATCGGCGTGGGCGCGCTGCCGTCGTTCGTCGCCGCACCGCTGCTGGCCAGCGGCGCCCTGGTGCGCGTGCTGCCGTCGCACGGCATGGCCAGGCGCGGCGTGTATGCCTTGATGCCCGACGGGCGCCATGTGCAGGAAAAGGTGCGCGCCTTTTGCGACTTCCTGGCCGGTGAGCTGCGGGAGGCTTAAGCGCGCGTTGTTTTCCAGTGCAACCATCATGCGCGCTTTTTTTCTTGCACAAGCGCGTCTGGCAGGAGCTTTGATAGTATCCTCGTACTTGCTGGGTGGCCGGAGCGCCGCACATTCGAGGAAACCGGAATAAGCGATTGACAATGCACACTTTGAGCAAGGGCGGGGCGGGATCAGGCATCAGAATCTGGGCGGGTGGCTTGCTGCTGGCATTGGCGGTGGGCGGCGCCCTGTATGCGGGTGCGGCGCGCACGGTCAATGACGACGCCGAACAGCGTTTCGACAATCTCACGCATGGCGCCCAGCATAGCCTGGCCACGCGCGTAAAAAGCTATTCCGACCTGCTGCGCGGCCTCGAAGCCCTGTTCCGCACCAGCGAGCACCTGACGCGCCGCCAGTTCCACGATTACGTGGCCGGCCTCGATATCGCGCGCCAGTTCCCTGCCATCGAATCGGTCAATTACGCGGTGGCCGTCCCGTCGGCGCAGCGCGCCGCCTTCATCGAGGCCGTGCGCAAGGACACCAGCCTGGCGCCGCGCGGCTATCCCGCATTCACCATTCGACCGCCCGGCGAGCGGCCGGAATACGCGGTGCTCACTTACCTGGAACCCGACTCCCTGCTGGCCGAGCGCATGGGCGTCGATATCGGCGCCAACCCGCTGGTGGCGCAGGCCCTGGCGCAGGCGCGCGACAGCGGCGAGGTCGGCGCGTCGGGCCAGGTGATCATGATCAAGGGACCGCCCGCGCACGTGGGCCTGGGCATGCGCCTGCCCGTGTACCGCAATGGCATGCCGCAAGGCAGCGTGGCCGAGCGCCGCGCCGCCTATCAGGGATCCGTCGGCATCGGCTTTGGCGTGGCGCAGCTGGTGCACAGCGCACTCGAACGCAGCGCCCTGGAACCGCTGCACCTGACCCTGTACAGCGCCGCCGAGGCGCCGCCTGCCGACGGCGTCTGGCGCATCACGCCGCAGGACCGCCTGCTGTTCAACGACGGTGGCGACCTGACGGCCCTGCCGCCGCAGCCGGGCAGCGATGCCGACTATTTTGACCAGGTGCTGCCGGTGGCGTACCAGGGCGGCCTGTGGAAAGCCCATTTCCGCGTGCGCAAGGCGGAGCTGTACAGCCCCTTCGACCGCTATTTTCCATGGCTGGCGCTGGCCGTCGGCGTGGCCGGCACCCTGCTCATTTATGGCTATATCTTTACCTTGTACCGCTCGCGCCGCAACGCGGTGGCGCAGCGCACCTTGCTCGATACGGTGCTCGACAGCGTCGACGCCTACGTCTACATGAAGGATGCCGACCTGCGCTACCGCTACGTGAATGCGCGCACGGCGAAGATACTGGGCCGTTCGGCGGAGCAGCTGATCGGCCGCCAGGATGGCGAATTGATGCTCGGCGATGCGGCGGCATCCGCGCAGCGCACGGAGCGCCAGGTGTTCGACAGCGGCGCCAAGTTCGTCGGCGAGGAGCGCTTCGTCGATGCGCAAGGGCAGGTGCACCACCTGTGGAGCGTGAAGGTGCCGCTGGGCTTGCCCGGTCCCGTCACGGGCCTGATCGGCCTGTCCACCGACGTGACGGAACTGCACCGGCTGAAGGAGCAGGCCGACGCGGCCAGCCAGGCCAAGAGCGACTTCCTGTCGAACATGAGCCATGAAATCCGCACGCCGATGAACAGCATCATCGGCATGGCGCACCTGGCGCTGAAATCCGTGGCCGACGCGCGCCAGCGCGACTATCTGCAGAAAATCTTCCATTCGGGCCAGCATTTGCTGGGCCTGATCAACGACATCCTCGATTTTTCCAAGATCGAGGCGGGCAAGCTGGAACTGGAAGTGCTGGATTTCCGTCTCGACACCCTGCTGGCGAACATCGCCAGCCAGCTTGGCGATGCGGCCGCCGTCAAGGGCCTGGCACTGCAGTTCGATATCGCGCCGGAACTGACGCAGCGCTGGCGTGGCGACCCGCTGCGCCTGGAGCAGGTGTTGCTGAACCTGGCCAGCAACGCCATCAAGTTTTCCGACAATGGCAGCATCTTCGTGCGCGTGCGCCAGTCCGAGGAGCGGGGCAGCCACAGCATGCTGCGCTTCGAAGTGCAGGACCGGGGCATCGGCATGAACCAGGAAGAGGTGGCGCAGCTGTTCCGCTCCTTCCACCAGGCGGACCCGTCGACCACGCGCAAGTATGGCGGCAGCGGCCTGGGACTGGTGATCAGCAAGCAGCTGGTGGAGCTCATGGGCGGCAAGGTGGGCGTGTACAGCCAGCCTGGCCTGGGCAGCACCTTCTGGTTCACGGCGCGCCTGGAGAAGAGCACGCAGGCCAGCGACGAGCGCATCGCCGAAGTGGAGCCGGAAGTGCTGGGAGTGATACGCGGCGCGTCCATCCTGCTGGTGGAAGATAACGTCTTCAGCCAGCAGGTGGGCTGCGAATTGCTGGAAGACGCCGGCGCCACCGTCTGCGTCGCCTGCAATGGCCGCGAGGCGCTGGAATTGCTTGCCCACCAGCGCTATGACTGCGTGCTGATGGACGTGCAGATGCCGGAAATGGACGGCTTCGAGGCGACGCGCCGCATCCGCGCCGATCCGCAGCTTGCCGGCCTGCTGGTGATCGCCATGACGGCCAATGCGGGCAGCGAAGACCGCGCCCGCTGCCTGGCGGCGGGCATGGACGAATTCGTGACCAAGCCGATCGCCCCGAATCTGCTGTTTCACCTGCTGGCGAAATGGTTCCGCCTGCGTGGAGGGATTGGCGGCATCGGCCATGCGCGCGCGGGCGAGAGGCCGGCGGCAGCGCCGAAAGCGCCGCCAGCGGCCGCTTCGCCGGAATTGCGCGACACGGCCATCCTCGACCTGGCCACGCTGGCGCTCACGTTCAGCAATGACGCCGTGAAGATGCGCAAGTACACCCAGCTGTTTCTTGACACGGCGCGCGACGGCATCGCCGAAATGGAGCAGGCCATGGCGCTGGAAGACCTGGGGCGCCTGGCCGACCTGGGCCACCGCAGCAAATCGTCGGCGCTGGCCGTGGGCGCGCATGCGTTTGCGGGCCTGTGCACGTCGATCGAAGGCTTGCGCCTGGGCGGTGACCTGCAGCAGGCGCGCGCCTTGCTGACGGCGCTCGGGCCGGCGCTGGCGCAGGTGGCAGAACAAATTTCAGTGGAATTTGCCGCCAGCGACGCCCCCTGACCCAAGCAGCGGCGATAATATGCCTTTGACGTCTCTGGCCACCCGGCCGGAGGCGCGGCAACCCATCGGATCAGCATGCATACTCCCGTCACGCCCGGCCTCCTCATCCTGCATGGCAACCAGCTGGAACAGCTGCGCGCCGCTGTCTTCCAGTGGCTGCGCCAGCATCCGCTGGCGCCCCTGGAAACGGATATCTTCCTGGTGCAGTCAAATGGCGTGGCCGAGTGGCTGAAGATCGCCCTGGCCGAGGAGATGGGCGTGTGCGCCGCCACGCGCATCGCGCTGCCGGCGCGCCTGCTGTGGGAAAGCTACCGGGGCATGCTGGGGCGCGAGCGCGTCCCGCGCGTGTCGCCGTTCGACAAGTCCCCGCTGACGTGGCGTTTGATGCGCCTGTTGCCGTCCTTGCTGGCCGACCCGGTCTTCGCGCCGCTGCGCTACTTCCTTGCCGATGGCGATAGCGAGCGCCGGCTGCAGCTGGCCGAGCGGCTGGCCGATTTGTTCGACCAGTACCAGGTCTACCGCGCCGACTGGCTGGCCGATTGGGCGGCGGGTAGCGACCAGTTGCGCACGGCGCGCGGTGTATCCATCGCATTGAAGGAAGACCAGCGCTGGCAGGCGCAGTTGTGGCGCGCCGTGGCGGCCGACGTCGAGGCGTTCGAGCGCGACACGGGCCGCGCCGACATCCACGAGGCCTTCCTGGCAGCCATCGCCGCCGGCGATGCGCCTGCCGGCAAGCTGCCGCGCCGTGTCGTGCTGTTTGGCGTGTCGGCCTTGCCGTACCAGACCTTGCAGGCGCTGGCCGCGCTGGCGCGCCACACGCAGGTGGTGCTGGCCGTGCCCAATCCGTGCCAGTTTTACTGGGGCGACATCATCGACGGGCGCGACTTGCTGCGCGCGCAAAACAAGCGTCAGCGGCAGCGCAACGGCACCGACCTGGCGCAAATTCCGCTGGAAGAACTGCATGCGCACAGCCACCCGTTGCTGGCCAGCTGGGGCAGGCAAGGGCGCGATTTCATCCGCATGCTCGACGAATTCGACGAACACGCGCAAGCCGAGGGGCGCGACGACAGCCTGCGCATCGACCTGTTTGGCGAGGAAACGGGCGAGACCCTGCTGCAGCAGGTGCAGGTGGCCATCCGCGAACTGCGCCCGCTGGCCGAGCATGAGCAGGTGCCGCCCGAGCCAGGCGACCGCTCGATCGAATTCCACGTGGCGCACAGCGTGCAGCGCGAAGTGGAAGTGCTGCACGACCAGCTGCTGGCCATGTTCGCGCACAGCGCCCAGACGGGCTTGCGCCCGCGCGACGTGGTGGTGATGGTGCCCGACATCGACACCTTCACGGCTGCCATCCACGCCG
This sequence comes from Janthinobacterium sp. PLB04, assembly GCF_021165895.1. Lineage (NCBI taxonomy): Bacteria > Pseudomonadati > Pseudomonadota > Betaproteobacteria > Burkholderiales > Oxalobacteraceae > Janthinobacterium > Janthinobacterium sp. PLB04. Next base: position 2,882,992 of record NZ_CP088968.1, read on the forward strand.
TCTTCGGCCAGTACCGGCGCAATGACGAGCGCTTCATCCCGTTCGAGATCGGCGACGTGAAGGACCGCAGCGTCAATCCGCTGCTCGTCGCGCTCGAGTGGCTGCTGCAGTTGCCGCAGCAGCGCTGCCGCCAGAGCGAGGTGCGCGATTTGCTCGACGTGCCGGCGCTTGCCGCCCGCTTTGGCCTGCAGCCGGACGACCTGGCCACCCTGGGCGCGTGGATCGAAGGGGCCGGCGTGCGCTGGGGCCTGGACCAGGAACACCGCGCCGGCCTGGGACTGGGTGCGGCCGGCGAGCAGAATGCGTGGATCTTCGGCGTGCGGCGCATGCTGCTCGGCTATGCCAGCGGCAGTGGCGCCAGCTTTGGCGGCATCGAGCCGTATGCGGAAGTGGGCGGCCTCGATGCGGCGCTGGCGGGGTCCTTGGCGCAGCTGGTCGAGGCGCTGCTGCACTGGCGCACCGTGCTGGCGGGCGCCTGCACGCCAGCCGAGTGGGGCGTGCAGGCGCGTGCGCTGCTGGCCGCCTTTTTCGACGCCGACGACGAGGGCGACCGTTTGACCCTGGCGCAGCTGGAAGGCGCCTTGCAGGGCTGGCTGGAAACCTGCGAGCACGCGGGCTTTGTCGAGCAGGTACCGCTGTCCGTGCTGCGCGTGGCGTGGCTGGGCGCGCTGGACGAGCCGACCCTGAACCATCAATTCGTCTCCGGCGGCGTCACGTTTTGCACCCTGATGCCGATGCGCGCCGTGCCGTTCCGCGTCGTCTGCCTGCTGGGCATGAACGATGGCGATTTCCCGCGCCGCGCGCAGAAGGCCGATTTCGACTTGCTGGCGCTGCCCGGCATGGCGCGCCCGGGCGACCGCTCGCGCCGCGACGATGACCGCTATCTGATGCTCGAAGCCTTGCTGGCCGCGCGCGACAAGCTGTACGTGAGCTGGGTGGGGCGCAATGTGCGCGACAATTCCGAGCAGCCGCCGTCCGTGCTGGTGTCGCAGCTGCGCGATTACCTGGCCGCCGGCTGGTCGCTGGACCGGCACCTTGTATCGCTGACCACCGAGCATGCGCTGCAGCCGTTCAGCCGCCGCTATTTCGAGGCCGATGGCTTGCTGACCTACGCGCGCGAATGGCGCGTGGCGCATGCGGATGCGGATGCGCAGGCCGAGGAACTGGCGCTTGGCCCTTACGAGCTCGATCCCGGAATGCGTTTGAAACTGAGCGAGCTTGCCAGCTTTTTGCGCCAGCCCGTCAAATACTTTTTCCGCCGCCGCTTGAGCGTGTATTTCGCCGATGCGGCCATGCTGGGCGAGGATGAAGAGCCGTTCGGCCTGAATGCGCTCGAGCGCTATCTGCTGGAAGACACCATGCTGGACGACGGCGGCGCCGTCGAAGCGCTCGATGACGTGCGCGCCAGCCTGGAAGCGCGCGCGGAAAAGCTGGCGCGCGAAGGCGTGCTGCCCATCGGTCTGATCGGCCGGCAAGTGCAGGCGCAATTGGTCGAGGCGCTGGTGCCCGTGCGCAGCGCGTGGCTGTCCCTGCGCGCCTCGTTCCCGTACGCGGCCGAGAAGCGCGCCATCAACTTGCCGTTTGGCGAGCTGCAGATCGACGACTGGCTCGACAAATTGTGCAGCAACGGCCAGGACACTGCCTGGCTGATGCAGATTTCCTCGAAGGTGACGGACAAGGGCGGCCTGGCGCGCGGCGACAAGCTGATGCTGATGTGGCTGCGCCAGCTGGCCGCCGCCGCCCTCGGTTTCCCCGTCACCGGCTACCTGGTGGCGCGCGACGCCATCGTCAGCATGGCGCCGCTCGATCCGGCTACGTCGCGCGATGCGCTGGGCACCTTGCTGGCGCTGTGGCGCGAAGGCATGAACCATCCGCTGCCGACGGCGTGCAAGACGGGCCTCGCGCTGGTGCAGCAGGGCGACCCGCGCGCCGTCTACGACGGCGGCTTTGAAGTCTCCGGCGAGCGCGAAGAACTGTGCCTGGCGCGCCTGTGGCCCGAGTTTTCCGCATTGGCTGCGGAAGAAGCCTGGGAAGACTGCACGCGCGAGCTGTATGGCCCGCTGGCCGACTGGCTGCAGGAACACATCACGATCGACCCTATCAGCGCGCCCGCAGACGGCGCGGGAGAAGAACCATGACGAGCCATCTGCTCAACCCCCTGGCGTTCCCGCTGCACGGCTCGCGCCTGATCGAAGCGTCGGCCGGCACGGGCAAGACCTGGACCATCGCCGCGCTGTACGTGCGGCTCGTGCTGGGGCATGGCGACGACGACAGCCGTTTTACGCGTCCCCTGCTGCCGGCCGACATCCTCGTGATGACGTTTACCCGTGCCGCCACGCGCGAATTGTCGAACCGCGTGCGCGAGCGCCTGATCGAGGCGGCCGCCTATTTCCGCCACGAGTCCGGCGGCAGCGACCCCTTTCTCGACGCCTTGCTCGAATCCTATCCGGACGAGAGCGAACGGCAAAAGGCCGCGCACCGGCTGATGCTGGCCGCCGAGACGATGGATGAAGCGGCCATTTTCACCATCGACGCCTGGTGCCAGCGCATGCTGCGCGAGCACGCGTTCGACAGCGGCAGCCTGTTCGACGAAGAACTGGTCAGCGACGAGCAAGCCCTGTTCGAGGATGCGTCCCACGATTACTGGCGCCAGCAAGTCTATCCCTTGCCGCCGCAGGCGCTCGACGTGCTGCTGGCCTGCTGGCCCGACGTGGGGGCGCTGAAGAAGGGCGCGCGCGAGCTGGCGCGCCGCGCGGACATCATGGGCATGGCGGACGAGGAACCGTTGTCCGCGCTGATCGCGCGCGAACAGCGGGCGCTGGCCGCGCAGCTGGCCACCCTGAAGGCGGGATGGGTCGAGCGCGTGGACCAGATGGCCGCCTGGATCAACGACCACCGCGCCGCCAATCCCAAGTGTTTTAACGGCGTCAAGATGAAGCCGGAGAACCTGGCGAAGTGGTTCGATGGCTTGCGCCGCTGGGCGCAAGACCCGCTGCTGCTGCAGCCGGCCATCACGGCCAAGGCGTGGGAGAGATTGACGCCGTTCGGCATCGAGGATGCGTTTGCCAAGAATTTCACGGCGCAGGTGCCCGAGTGCTTCGAGCATACGGAAGGGCTGGGCATCGCCCTGGCCGGCCTCACGCCGCTGGCGCACAAGCTGCACCTGCATGCGGCGGCGGCCATCGCGCGGCGCATGGACCAGTTAAAACGCCAGTCGCGCCAGTTCGGCTTTGCCGACATGCTGCAGCGCCTGCACGACGCGCTGGCCGGCGAAAATGGCACGGCCCTGCGCCAGCGCATCATCGACCAGTATCCGCTGGCCATGGTCGATGAATTCCAGGATACGGCGCCCGCCCAGTACCAGATTTTCAATCTGCTGTACCGCATTGCCGACAACGATCCGGCCCTGGGCCTGTTCCTGATCGGCGACCCGAAACAGTCGATCTACGGCTTTCGCGGCGCCGACATCCAGAGCTACCTGGCGGCGCGGCGCGCGACGACGGGACGCCATTACCAGCTGGGCACCAACTACCGTTCGACGGCGCCGCTGGTCGCGGCCGTCAACCAGCTGTTCCTGCACGCCGAGCGCGCCGAAGTGCCGCTTGGTGCCTTCCGCTACCGGAAAAATGGCGAGAACCCGCTGCCGTTCGAAGCCGTCGATGCCAAGGGCCGCGCCGAATACCTGGTGAACGCCAGCGGCCCGCTGCCGGCCCTGCTGGCCGCCTGCGCCAGCGATGAAGGGCTGCGCGGCGACAGCTACCGCGAGTATTTCGCGCAGCACTGCGCCGAACACATCGTCGCCATGCTGGGCGACCCGCAGGCGGGCTTCGATGGCCCCGACGGTTTTACGCGCCTGCAGCCGGCCGATATCGCCATCCTCGTGCGCGACCGCAAGGAAGCGGCGGCCATCCGCCGCGCGCTGGCGCGCCGCCGGGTCGCCAGCGTGTACCTGTCCGACAAGGATTCCGTCGTCGACAGCGAGGAAGCGCAAGATGTGCTGCGCTGGCTGGCGGCGCTGGCCAATCCCCTCGACGGGGGACTGGCGCGCGCCGCCTTTGCCACGCGCACCATCGGCCTGTCGCTGGGCGAGCTGGCGCGCCTGTCCAGCGATGAACTGGAATGGGAACGCAGGGTCGAGCAGTTGAAGGCCTTGCACCTGATCTGGCAGCGCCAGGGAGTGCTGGCCATGCTGCGCCGCTTCATCCACGAGCTGCAATTGCCCGCCATGCTGCTGCAGCAGACGGGCGGGGAGCGGCGGCTGACGAATCTGCTGCACCTGGCTGAACTGCTGCAATCGGCCAGCCGCCAGCTCGATGGCGAGCAGGCGCTGATACGCTGGCTGGCCGAGCAGATCGCCGGCGAAGGCGAGGGCGGCGACGAGCGCGTGCTGCGCCTGGAAAGCGATGCGGAGCTGGTCAAGGTCATCACCGTGCACAAATCCAAGGGACTCGAATACCCGCTGGTCTATTTACCGTTTGCCGTGACGGCGCGCAAGGTGGATAAACGCAACCGCAGCTTCTTCGATTATGCGGGCGAGGATGGCGAACGTCGCCTCGACCTGTCCTTGTCCGACGAGGCCATGGCGGCGGTCGAAGAGGCGCGCATCGAGGAAGACTTGCGCCTGCTGTACGTGGCGCTGACGCGCGCGCGCCACTTCCTGTGGCTGGGCGTGGCCGCCCAGGCGGCGCGCAAGGCGGGCGAGAACACCTTGCACGAATCGGCGCTCGGCTACCTGCTGACGGGCGGCGACAAGCTGCCGGCGGAGCAATTGCTGTTGCGCTGGCAGCAGGTGGCGGGTGACTGCGACGCCATCTACGTGGCTTCTTTGGCGCAGCCCGATGCCTGCACGGTGCTGGACCGGGTCGAGCGGCGCCCCGAGCTGCGTCCCGCGCCCGTGTTCGTGGGCGAGTTCGAGCGCGACTGGTCGGTGGGCAGCTTTACGTCGCTGACGCGCCAGATCGGCGCCGTGGCGGCCGCACACGTGCCGCAACGGGCGCTGGAGGAAACCCTGCTGGAAGATGGCACGGCTGTCGCCGTGACTTCGCCGATGCACATGGGCGACGCGCCATGGCACCGCTTCCCACGTGGCTCCGTGCCCGGCAATTTCCTGCACGAGCAGCTCGAGTGGATGGGCAGCGAAGGTTTTGACAGCGTCCACGAGGCGCACTTCGACACGCGCCTGGCCGCGCGCTGCGAGCGGGCCGGCTGGGGCCATCGCCAGGAAGACGCCATCGCCTGGCTCAGGGAAATCGCCCTCACGCCGTTGCCGCTGCTCGATGCGTCGCTGTCGCAGCTCGATAGCACCCTGTCCGAGATGGAGTTCTGGTTCCCCAGCGAGCATTTGTCCACGGGGGCGCTCGATCAGCTGTGCACGCGCTTGCTGCTCGATGGTGCGCCGCGTCCCGTGCTGCCGCGGCGCCAGCTGCATGGCATGCTGAAAGGCTTTGCCGACCTGGTCATCGAACGGGATGGTCGCTACTGGGTGCTTGACTACAAGTCGAATGCGCTGGGCGCCAACGACGGTGCCTACCACACGCAGGCGCTGGCGGCCGGCATGGCGCAGCACCGCTACGATATCCAGGGCGCCATCTACATGCTGGCCCTGCACCGCCTGCTGAAAAGCCGGCTCGGTGATGCCTATGATGCGGCTGAGCACCTGGGCGGCGCCATCTTCCTGTTCTTGCGCGGCATAGCGAATGCGGATACACATGGCTGCTACTGGCTGGCGCCGCAACTGGAATTGCTGGACGGCCTCGATCAACTGTTAGAAGAAACGGAACACCATGCAGCATGACGCACAGATGAACGCCTTGTTTGCCCATGTCGACGGCGTCGCCGAGGATGGCCATCTGCGCCGCCTGAGCGCCGCCTTTGCCCGCTTCATCGCCAGCCTGGACGAGAATGCGCCGCATGCGCCCGCCGTGGCCGTGGCGTGCGTGGTGCTGTCCGAGTTGGAAGGACGGGGGCACAGTTGTTTGATGCTGTTTGAGCTGGCCAGCGAACCGTCGCAGTTGCTGGGCTGGAGCGAGGAGCTGTGGCATGCCGTGCTGGCCGTCTCCGGTCCGCTGCCGGACAGCGTCGATGGCTGGCGCGCGCTGCTGGCCGGCGCGCCGCAAGTGTGGCAGGTCGGTGCGGCCGATGCGCGCCAGCCGCTGGTGCTCGATGGCGACCGTTTGTATCTGCGCCGCTACTGGCGCGACGAAAGCCTGGTGGGCGAGAAAATCGCCCTCCGCGCGCAGGATTTGACTAATCCCCCGCTGGCACAGGTGCGGCAATGGCTCGACATCCTGTTCGACCAGCCCGCGCAGGATGGTGGCCCGGACTGGCAAAAAGTGGCGTGCGCGATCGCCCTGCGCGGCAAGGTGGCCATCATCACGGGCGGGCCGGGGACGGGCAAGACGTACACGGTGGCGAGCCTTTTGACCTTGCTGTTTGCCGTCTCGCCGCAGCCGGAGCAGCTGCGCATCGCACTGGCCGCGCCCACGGGCAAGGCGGCCGCTCGCCTGAAACAGTCGATCGACAAGGCGCTGGAAGGCTTGGCGGCGAAGGCGGGCGATGCCTTGCCCCTGCAGGAACTGGCGCGGCGCATGGGGGCGGCCCGCACCCTGCATAGTTTGCTGGGGGCGCGGCCCGAGACGCGCGCCTTTGCGCATCACGCGGGCAATCCGCTCGACGTCGATGTGCTGATCGTCGATGAAGCGTCGATGGTGCACTTGGAGATGATGGCCAGCGTGCTCGATGCCTTGCCGTCCAAGGCGATCCTGATACTGCTCGGCGACAAGGACCAACTGGCGTCCGTGGAAGCGGGCGCCGTGCTGGGCGACTTGTGCCACGATGCGCAGGCGGGCGGCTACACGGACGCCACCATCGCGTATGCGCAGGCGGCCAGCGGCGTGGCCATACCCGCTGATTTTGCCGGTGCCGCCGGCGCGCTGGCGCAGCAGACGGTGATGCTGCGCCACAGCCACCGCTTCAGCGGTCCGATCGGCGAGCTGGCGCTGGCCGTGAATGGCGGCAGGCCCGATCTGGCCAAAGCGTGCTTCGCCGGCGACAGCGGCGGCCAGCTGGCGTGGAGCGTGCCGGCGCAGCAGGAAGACGTGCTGCGCCTGGCCTTGCGCGGACGCGCCGACGCACCGGGCGGCTATCAGCCTTACCTGGCGCTGGTGAATGCCGGCGGCGAAGGCTACGCGCAGCATGACGACTGGGTGCGCGCCGTGCTGCACAGTTTTGAATCGTTCCGCATCCTGTGCGCCGTGCGCGAAGGCGAGTGGGGTGTGGCGGGCCTGAACACGGCCATCGAACTGCGGCTGGAAAAGGATGGCTTGATACGCCGCACCGAATGGTATGTGGGCCGTCCCGTGATGGTCACGCGCAACGACTACGGCACCGGCGTGTTCAATGGCGATATCGGCTTGACCTTGCGCGATCCTGCGCGGCCCGGCTCCCTGCGCGTGTATTTTTTGGAGGGCGAGAACGTGCGCAGCGTGCTGGCCACGCGCCTGCGCCACGTGGAGACGGCGTTCGCCATGACGGTGCACAAATCGCAGGGCTCGGAATTTCGCCACACGGTGCTGGTGCTGCCGCAGGAAGGCGGCGCCATGCTGGCACGCGAACTGGTCTACACGGGCATCACGCGCGCACGCGACTTCTTTACCCTCGTCTCGCCCACGCAGGCCGTGCTGTTCGACGCGATCCTGCGCCGCACGCAGCGGGCCAGCGGCTTGAGGGGGCTGATCCGCGGGTAGGTTGACAGGGTTCGATAGGTTTCCGTACGGAAATATATGTGTTGTATTCCGAATATTGATGAAAATTGTTCCGATTTTTGTGTGAAAATGCTTGCGTAGAGAAAGCGGTGCAACAGCACTGTTTCACGCCATTAAAATCGAAACGAGGAGTCCATCATGTTGTCTTCCCTTCGCACGCGGCTGGTGCTCATTTGCGTGGCCATTGTCGTACTGTCCATGCTGGCCTTGTCGGTTGCCAATTACGTGACGACGCGCAGCAGCATGCTGGCGTCGTCGGATCAGCAGATGCAGCAACTGCTGCAAAGCCAGTCGGCCGTGCTGGCGCAATGGGTCGATGGCAAGAAAAAGGTCATGGCATCCGTTGTCATGTCCGCCGAGACGCCCGATCCGCTGCGCGCCTTCCAGATCGCGGAAAAGGCCGGCGATTTTGCGGAAGTGTTCATCGGCTATGCGGACAAGCGTTCCGTGTTTACCCATCCGGGCCGCCCGGCCGATTTCGATCCCACGGCGCGCGCCTGGTACACGGACACCGTCAAGGCGGGCGTGCCGATGCTGACGCCGCCATACGTGGACGCGGCCAGCCACAAGCTGGTGGTGTCGTTTACGGCGCCCGTCGGCCCGAAAGAGGCGCTGCTGGGCGTGGCGGGCGCGGACGTGCTGCTCGATACGGTGATCGCCAACGTGGTGGCGATCAAGCCGACCCCGCACAGTTTTGCCTTCCTTGTCGACCAGAGCGGCACCATCATCGCCCATGCGAACAAGGACCTGAGCCTGCAGCCGGTGGCAAAACTCGATGCGGCGCTGTCGGCCGCGCAGGTCAACCGCCTGGAAAGCACGCGCACGAGCGAGGCCGTGCGCCTCGATGAGCGCGACGGCATGCTGTACGTCACGCGCGTGGCGGGTACCGACTGGCTGCTGGCCGTGGTGCTCGACCAGCAGGAAGCCATGCAAGCCTTGCAGACGATGCTGACGACGGCCACCGTCACTGCCGCGCTGCTGACCGGGCTGGCGGCGCTGCTGCTGTCGCTGCTGGTCTTCAAAATGCTCAAGCGCCTGGAGCTGGTGCGCGACGCGCTCGACGACATCGCTTCGGGCGAAGGCGATTTGACGCGCCGCCTCGACGCTTCCGGCGTGGATGAACTGGCGCAGATCGCCGGCGCCTTCAACCGCTTCATCGACAAGATCGCCGCCGTTCTCGTGAAAATCCGCACGGCCAGCGAATCTGTCAAGGTTTCCTCGTCGGAAATCGCCGCCGGCAACCAGGACCTGTCGTCGCGCACGGAACAGCAAGCCAGTTCGCTGGAAGAAACGGCCGCCTCGATGGAAGAGCTGACCAGCACCGTGAAACAGAATGCGGACAATGCGCGCCAGGCCAACCAGATGGCGCAATCGGCGTCCGGCGTGGCCAGCAAGGGCGGGCAAGTGGTGGCGCAGGTGGTCGATACCATGGCCTCGATCAACGATTCGTCGAAGAAGATCGTCGACATCATCAGCGTCATCGACGGCATCGCCTTCCAGACGAATATCCTCGCGCTCAACGCGGCCGTGGAGGCGGCGCGCGCGGGAGAGCAGGGACGCGGTTTTGCCGTGGTGGCGACGGAGGTGCGCAGCCTGGCGCAACGCTCCGCCGGCGCGGCGAAGGAAATCAAGCTGCTGATCGACGATTCGGTGGGCAAGGTCGATTCGGGCGCGCGCCTCGTCGACGAGGCTGGCGCGACGATGCAGGAAATCGTCGACAGCGTGCGCCGCGTAACCGACATCATGGGCGAGATCACGGCCGCCAGCGCCGAGCAGAGTTCGGGCATCGAGCAGGTCAACCAGGCCATCGCGCAGATGGACCAGGTGACGCAGCAGAACGCGGCGCTGGTGGAAGAGGCTGCGGCTGCGGCGGAAAGCCTGCAAGACCAGGCCAGCACGCTGGCGCAGGTGGTGGGCGTGTTCAAGCTCGATGAGGGGCAGGCGCCGCCGCAGCAGCGGCAACCCGTTCGGCCCGTGGTGCGCGCAGCGATGGCGCCGCGCCTCGCCAGCACTCCGGCAAAGGCGGCGGCCGTCAGGCCGGAGCGCAGCGAGGAGTGGGAGACGTTCTAGGCGCGCCGGGGCGCCAGGGTCGGCGCCATCTGCCTGGCCACCTCAAAAAAGGCGTTGGTGGCGGGCGTGTTCTGGCGCCGGTCGCGCACGGCCAGGCCCACCTTGCGGCTGACGGGCGGATTGAGCGGCAGGGCGACCAGTTCCGGATATTGCTCCCGCAGGCGCTGCGGCAGGGCCAGTTCGGCCACGATGGACAGGCCGTCGCCGCGGCTGACCATGTCGAGGATGGTGATCACCTGGCTGATGCGGTAGGGCACGTTCGGCTGCAAGCCCGTGTTGGCGAACAGCGGTTCGATCAGGCAGGCGCAGCCCGCCTCGGACATGATGAACGGCCCTTCGCACAATTGGGCCAGGGTGATGGCGGTTTCGCCGGCCAGCGCATGGCTGCGCGGCACCAGCGCCATCATCTGGTCTTCCACCAGCGGTGCCGTATCGAAGCGCTCGTCGGGCAGCACGACGAAGCCGACATCGACCCTGCGTTCGCGTATCCACTGCACCACTTCATGGTCTGCACCCTCGTCGATGCGCAAGTCGATGCCCGGATAGCGCAGGCGGAACTGGGCCGTGATGGCCGGCAGCAGGTTCAGCGATGACGTGGGACCGAAGGAGCCGATGCGCAAGGTGCCCTGGCGCTGGCCCAGCACGTCGGCCGCTTCCTGGCGCATGGCCTCCGACAAGCCGAGGATTTCGCGCGCGCGCACGAGCAGCTGGCGGCCCACGTCCGTCAGTTCGGCCGACGCCTGGTGGCGCACGATCAGATCCACGCCCATCTCCTTTTCCAGCGCCTTCAAGGCGTGCGAGACGGCCGACTGGCTGATGCCCAGCTGCGCGGCGGCGGCGGAAAAGCCGTGCAATTCGGCCACCAGGGTAAAAATTTCCAGTTGCGTGAAGGTCATGGTGTGGTTTTGTTGAGTTATGAGTATTTACTCATTATTTCATGAGTTAATATTAGTATTAATATATATGGACACCACCCGCCGCGCAAGCGGCCATACAGGATATTTCATGTCTTCTTCCGCCATACCATCAGCCGCCTTGCCTTCCGTGCAATCGCCGCTCGTCTACATCAAACTGATCTTTGTCGCCCTGTTCTGGGGCGGCACCTTCATCGCGGGGCGCGTGCTGGCGCAGCAGATGCCGCCCATGACGGCCGCCAGCGGGCGCTTCGGCGTGGCCGTGCTGTTGCTGGTCATGCTGGCATGGAAACTGGAAGGGGGCTTGCCGCGCCTGGACCGCAAGCAGCTGGCAACGACGGCCGCGCTGGGCCTGACGGGCATCTTTTTATACAACCTGTGCTTCCTGGCGGCCCTGTCGCGCATGCCGGCGGGGCGCACGGCCCTGTTCGTGGCCCTGAATCCCATCGTCACGGCGCTGGCCTCGGCCATGCTGTTCCGCGAACGGCTCGGTTCCTTCAAGTGGCTGGGCATCATGCTGGCGTTTTGCGGCACGGCCATCGTCATCACGCGCGGCGATCTCGCCGGCGTGCTGCACGGCACGGGCGGCGGCATCGGCATGGGCGAGGTGTTCATGTTCTGCGGCATTTCCAGCTGGGCCGCCTATACCCTGATCGGCCGGGTCGCGCTGAAGGGCTTGAGCCCGATTGCCGCCACCACGTATGCGTCGATGTGGGGCCTGGCCTTTTTGCTGGTGGGGGCGGCCGTGGAATTTCCGAGCGTGCCATGGCACAGCTTTGGCTGGCAAGTGTGGGCCGCCATCGGCTACCTGGGCGTGTTCGGCACGGTGATCGGCTTTGTCTGGTATTACGAGGGCGTGAAGGCGCTGGGCCCGTCGCGCACGGCCGTCTTCAACAACCTCGTGCCCGTGTTCGGCATCGTGCTGGCGGCGGTGCTGCTGGGCGAGCCCGTGCTCGTCTCGATGCTGGTGGGCGGCGCGGTGACGATTGCCGGCGTGGTAATGACCAACCGGCAAGCGAAGTAATTAGCGGGCGCGGCGGCGTTTACTTGGCTTCGCCGGCGCCTTCTTGTGCCGGCTGACCGAGGCGCGCATCACTTTCGGTTCTTCGATGCCGTTTTCGGCCGCCAGCATGCGGCGGATGTTGACGGCGTCCATGGCGCGCACGGAATTGGCGCGCGCGTTGAGCAGGATCATGGTGGCGAACTTGCCGGCCGACTTGATGCGCATGATCAGGCAACGGCCCGCTTCATTCGTGTAGCCCGTTTTCGACAGGCCGATATCCCAGCCCTTGGCACCCACCAGGCGGTTCGTGTTGTGGTATTCCACGTCGCGGCCCTTGATCTGGATCACGTCCTTCGAATCCGTCGTGATGCGGCTGATTTCCGGGTAGCGCGAGGCGGCCACGGCCATCTTGACGAGGTCTGCTGCCGTCGACTGGTTGTTCGGCGACAAGCCCGTCGGTTCTTCGATCACGGTCTGGCGCATGCCTAGGGCCTTGATCTTGGCGTTGACGGCCACGGCAAATGCGGTGGGGCCGCCGGGGAAAGTGCGCGCCAGCGAGGCGGCGGCGCGGTTGTCGGACGACATCAGCGCCAGTTGCAGCACGTCATGACGGCTTAGTGTGGCGCCCACGGGCACGCGCGAGGTGCTGTGTTTCAAGGTATCGACATCCTCACGGTCGATGCTGATCTCTTCCTGCATATTCGCTTTGGAGTCGAGCACGACCATGGCCGTCATGAGTTTGGTCAGCGAGGCGATGGGCACCACCACGTTGGAATTTTTTTCAAGCAAGACTTTGCCTGTGCCGTCTTCGACCACCAGTATCGACTGGGAACCGAAGGGCACGGCGATGGCCGCTGTCGAAAGCGTCATCAGCACCGCGGCGAACATTTTTTTGAGCATGGGATTGTATGTGGGAAAGCAGTTTTGGGGCGCCATCGTGGGCGCTGCGCGCAAATCCGGAAACGGGCCGCGCGGGGACGCGGCGTGTATCTCGGAGGCAATATTTGCCAAGCTTAAACAATACCATTAAAGATCAAGCGATGTCTACGGTACAGGCCCGCGACAAGCGGTGTTGCGGCCAATTTGGCAAATAAATGGGGCTAATCTTGCCGTAGTGAAAATTGTTACGCAATTATTGATTTCGCCTTGGAAACTTCGTATTATTTCAGCAATATTGGCAGCGAGGGTCTGGTAGGCGCCATGTACCTCGTCGTTGATGCCTGTCCCTTCGTGCTTCGTCGCCCCGCGCTATGCCCTGCCACGGGGGCGCCGTAGACTGCGTTCATGCCTGATTGACACGACAAGGAGAACGCAGCATGTGGAAAAAATTTGCCGGATGGTATCGCTGCTACGACGATGAAACCCTCAGGGTGCTCGCGCATCCGGACACGGCGGCCCAGTTGCCCAATGGCTGGCGGCGCTGGGTGGCGTTGCGGCTGATCACCCTGACGCCGATCGAGCGCCAGCAGTTTCATGACTTCATGCTGAAATATCGCGGCGCCGGCTTTTATATCGCGGCGGCCAGGCTGATGCTGTTGTTCAGTCTTATCGGCGTCGCGCTGCATTTGCTGCTGCCCGACAAGGTGGGCTGGACCAAGGCCGTGGTGCTCAGCAATGTTCTGGGCCTGGCGATGGCCTGGGGTGTACTGGGGGTGTGGTTCAATTACCGCAAGCTGGCGCAGAGGAAGCTCAAGACGCTGTTGCTGCTGCTGGTGCCGGCCCTGGCAGGCGTGGCGATAGGCGTGCTGCGCGCCATGTTGGAAGGTGATAGTTCCATCGGTACGGCGCTCGGGCGCGGCGTGCGCGTTGGTGGCTGGGCCGCGCTGACGGCCGGACTGGTCTACATGGTACCGATGACCATCGTCGCGATCTGGCGCAACCGCCAGTACGAAGCGCTGGCCCTGCAGTTGCAGCAGGATGCCGAGCGCGACCGCCTGGCGCGCGAACTGAGCGAATCGCAGCTGCGGCTGCTGCGCGCGCAGATCGAGCCGCATTTTCTGTTCAATACCCTGGGCGCCGTGCAGCAGCTGGCCGAGCAGGGAGTGCAAGGCGCCGGCCGGGCCGCGGCATTGACTGCCGACCTGATCGCCTTTTTGCGCGCCAGCATGGCGGAGATGCGCAGCGAGCAAGTGCCGCTGCAAAGCGAGTTCGACATGGTGGCCGCGTATTTGCGCGTGATGCAGGCACGCATGGGCTCCCGCCTGCGCTATGCGCTGGACTTGCCGGCCGAATTTGCACACGCGACGATTCCCAGCATGATCTTGCTGACCCTGGCGGAAAATGCCATCAAGCACGGTATTGAACCGTCCTTGCGCGGCGGCGAGATCAGCCTGTCGGCGCTGCGGGTGGACGGCATGCTGCGCTTGCGCGTGCAGGACACGGGCATGGGCTTGCCGGCAAGCGCTGCGGGCAGCGCGCCGGAAGGCGGCCTGGGCCTGGAAAACGTGCGCAGCCGGCTGTCGCTGTCCGATCCGTCCGCCAGCCTGACCCTGCGCGACGGCGAAGAGGGCGGCGTGATCGCCGAGATATTGCTTCCCATTAAAATTGCATCCAGCCTGAAAGAACTTGCCGCATGAATGCCACCATCCTGATCGCCGAAGACGAACCCCTGATGCGCGAACGCCTGCAAACGATGCTGGCGCTGGCCTGGCCCGAGGCGCGCATCGTGCTGGTGGCGGAAAACGGCAACGATGCCTGGGACGGTTTCCTCGAGCATGAGCCGGACGTGGTCTTCCTCGATATCCGCATGCCTGGTCTGTCGGGCCTGGAAGTGGCCGAGCGCATCGGCACGCGGGCGCACGTGGTGTTTGTCACCGCGTATGACCAGTATGCCGTCGATGCCTTCGACGCGGGCGCCGTCGATTATCTGTTGAAGCCCGTGCAGGCCGAGCGCCTGCAGCGCGCGCTGTCCCGGCTGAGCGACAAGCTGGGCGCGCAGCCGGCGGACATGGCCCACTTGCTGCAATCGCTGCGCGCGGCGCTGCCGGCGGCGCCGCGCGAAAAACTGAAATGGATCAGGGCCAGCGTGGGCAAGCAGATCCGCCTGATCGACATTGACGACGTGCTGTTCTTCCAGGCCGACACCAAGTACACGCGCGTGGTGCTGGCCGGCTCGGAAGCGCTGGTGCGCACGCCGCTGAAGGATTTATTGGGCGGCCTCGATCCGGAACAGTTCTGGCAAATCCACCGCGGCACCATGGTCAACGTGAAAGCCATCGAGGCGGCCGAACGCATCGACGCCGAGCGCATGCAGGTGCTGCTGCGGGGCAGCACGGAAAAGCTGCCCGTCAGCCGCACGTTTACGTATTTGTTCAGAGATTGATATGATGGCAATGTTTTTAATCTGCCACTGAAATGGACATCTCATGACAATCTTGCGCCGCTGGTTCTCCGCCATCCTTCTTTCCTTGTTCGCTTGCACTGCCGCCACGGCAGCGCAGAAGGAGGAAAAGGTGGTGTATCACGTCAATGACGCCAGCAATGCCACGGCTGCGCTGAAAAATATCCGCAATCACCTGGACGCCAGTCCCCAAGCCACCATCGTGCTCGTCGCGCATGGTCCCGGCATCGATTTCCTGCTCGATGGCGCCGTCGACAAGAATGGCACTCCGTATGACGCAGTGGTGCGCGAGCTGACCAGGCGCGGCGTGAGCTTTCGTGTCTGCAATAACACCTTGCAAGGACGCAACATCGACCGCCAGCGCGTGCTGCCCGACGCCGTCATCGTGCCCTCGGGCGTGGCCGAGCTGAGCCGCTTGCAGTGGCAGGAAGGGTATGCGTATATCAAGCCCTGACGCACGCGCCGCTGCCGGATGGCAAGGGGCGCGGCGTTAGCGGGTGGGTAACCCTTACTGGATCTTGGCGATCGACACTTCCGTCGATTTCACCAGCGCGATGACTTCGCTGCCCACTTTCAAGTCCAGGTCCTTGATCGAGCGCGAGGTGATCACCGAGGTGACGATGCCGTGCGGCGTTTCCACGTCCACTTCCGAGACCACGGGCCCAAAGATGATTTCCTTGATCTTGCCGCGAAACTGGTTGCGTACATTCACTTCCGAGATAGCCATGATATTTCCTTTGAGCCCGTAATACGCCATGCGGCGCGACAAGGCCAGAGTACGGCGCGCGCACGCTTTTGACCACGAATCGATGCGCATATCGATATGCGCAAAGTGTGCGCCAGCGCTGCTGCAAGCATATTATTCGCCTATACTCAAGCATCTACCGGAGGTGTGCCATGCGTCCATTCCTGCTGTCGCTCTTGCTGCTGCCCCTGCTGTTGTCCACCTCGGCCGTGCTGGCGCAACCCATTGCCGCCCTGCAACCGATGGCTTTCCTGGCCGGGCATTGCTGGAAGGGCGAGTTCCCTGGCGGGAAGCAAACGGATGAGCACTGTTTCCAGTGGCTGTATGGCGGCCAGATGCTGCGCGACGTGCACACGGTGCGCAGCCCCGGCAAGCCCGACTACGTGGGCGAAACCACGTATTACCACGATCCCGCCGCAGGCAAGGTAGCCTTCCTGTATGTGGAGAATAGCGGCGGCCATAGCCGCGGCACGATGCTGCCGGCGGACGGCGGCCTCGACTTTCCCGCCACGCAATACGTGGGCGCGAATGGCAAGACGCTGACCTATCGCGTGCGCTGGACGCCGTCGGGTGATGCCTATGAGGCGGCCAGCGAGATGCTGGTGGACGGGCGCTGGGCGCCGCAATTCAAGCTGCTGCTGAAGAAGCAGTGATGTGTGGCTGCATAAAAAAACCGGGACATGTCCCGGTTTTTTTTATGCGGCGAAGATTACTTCTGATAAATCTTGTCGAACTCGCCACCATCGTCAAAGTGTTTCTTTTGTGCCTGTTTCCAGCCGCCAAAGACGTCGTCGATGGTGAACAGGGTGATCGGCTTGAAGCTGGCCGCGTATTTCTTGGCGACGGCCGCCGAACGGGGGCGCAGGTAGTGCTTGGCAACCAGTTCCTGGCCTGGTTCCGAGTACAGGTACTGCAGGTAGGCCGTGGCTTCCTTGCGGATGCCGCGGCGGTCGACGACCTTGTCAACGACGGCCACCGGCGACTCGGCCAGGATGGAGATGCTTGGATACACGACTTCGAAGTTGTCGCCGAATTCGGCGCGCACCAGTTGCACTTCATTTTCAAACGTTACCAGCACATCGCCGATTTCACGCTGCGTGAAGGTGGTGGTGGCGCCGCGGCCGCCGCCGTCCAGCACGGGCACGTTCTTGAACAGTTTGGTGACGAGGTCGCGCGCCTGCGCTTCGCTGCCGCCTTTTTTCACGGCATAGCCCCAGGCCGCCAGGTAGGTGTAGCGGCCATTGCCCGAGGTTTTCGGATTCGGCACGATGACCTTGATGCCGGGCTTGGCCAGGTCGTCCCAATCCTTGATGTGTTTCGGGTTGCCTTTGCGCACCAGGTACACCATGGTCGAGTAAAACGGCGCCGCATTGTTCGGGAATTTCTTGGCCCAGTCGGCCACCACGAGGCCGCGGTCGACGAGGATGTCGATGTCATTGGCCTGGTTCATGGTCACGACGGATGCTTCCAGGCCATCGGCGACGGAGCGCGCCTGCTTGCTGGAGCCGCCGTGCGATTGCTTGATGGTGATGGTTTCGCCCGTTTTGGCTTTCCAATCAGCAATAAATGCGGGATTCACGTCCTTGAACAATTCGCGCATCACGTCGTAGGACGCGTTCAGCAAGACCACCGGTTCGGCGGCGCTGGCGGCCATCGGCAGGCTCATGGCGGCGGCGGAAGCGGCCAGGGCGCTGGCCAGGAACCAGCGGCGCGAGCGTTGGGTGAGCGTTGCTGCGGCAGTCGTTACGGCGTTGGAATGGGTCATGTTGAACTCTTGTTGTGAGAATAGATAGACATAGTCTAAAATTCCGGCCGGAAAAGAAACGAATTTTTCGTAATATGCTTAGACTTGATTCCCGTTTGCGCTAAAAAACATATATCGATTTCTGGAAACATTCGTGGGCAAGATGCGCATCAGCACTTAGTCTGCAGGCATAGCGCCATAGGCAAAACCGGCCCGTGGCGTGCGGCAAAAAACCCGAAAGCGCCGCTTGGTGTATAGTCGAATCGCACGATACAGGGGGAAAACCGTCTGCATCGGCAACTGGAATATTTTGTGAGCGTACATGAGTCTTGAAATTCGTATTGCAACATCGACCGACGCTTTCGAGGCGTGCAACGTATTACGACGCTCCATCGTCGAATGCTGCAGCCTCGATCACCGGGACGATCCGGCCATCCTGGAAGCCTGGCTGGGCAATAAAACACCGCAGATGGTGGCGTGCTGGTTTGCGTCGCCGACTAATTTTTCGCTGGTCGCAGTCGAGGCGGGCGCCGTTGTCGGCGTCGGCTTGCTGACGCGCGCCGGCAAGCTGGCCCTGTGCTACCTGCTGCCCGAGGCGCAAGGCCGCGGCGCCGGCAAGGCGCTGGTGGAGCAGCTGGAAGCGCAGGCGCGCGAGTGGGGCATCAAGGCCCTGCAGCTGCACAGCACGGCCAGCAGCCAGGCCTTTTTCGTCAAGCAGGGTTATGTCGAGGCGGGCAATGTGCGTTCGCCATATGGCGTGGAAACGATTTTTTGCTGGAAACAGATTGATCCCACGGGCATCGCAAGCGGCGACCCCAAGCGCAAGCGCTTTTGCAACTGCAATTCGGCCTGACGCCCCGCCAGTCCCTCAGCCCGCCCATCCGGCGGCGGGCCATTTCTTCCCGTTCAATAATTCCCTCAGTAACTGATCTGGATATACACGCCTTGTGGCGCGGCATCATCCGCCGGCAGCAAGGTGCCGCCCGTAAACAGTTTCAGTTCGCCGGGCGCGAATGCCAGCCAATCCTCGTTTTGCGTCAGCGGATGCGTGGCGATGACGGCGATCCTGTCGTCCAGGTGGTTGTGCTGGCGAAAGTCGATGCTGCGTTCGCAGTCGATCAGTTGCGCCACGGAAAACGGGTATTCGCGTATCACATAGTGCAAGTGCGTGGAACAGTGGGCAAACAGCAGTTCGCCGTTCGACAGGATGAAATTGAAGGTGCCGTGCGCCGCAATGTCCTTGGCGACCTCGGCGATGGCGGCGCGCAAGTCGGCGCGCGTGGGTTCACCGAGGGGAAACTGCGTGCGCAAGGTGGCCAGCAGGTGGCAGAAGGCTTGTTCGCTGTCCGTGTCGCCGCTGGCGCGGTAGTGCGCATTGGCGGGCGCACGCCACGTTTTCAAGTCCCCATTGTGGGCGAAGGACCAGGTCTTGCCCCAGAGGTCGCGGGCGAACGGGTGGGTATTTTCCTGGGCGATGCGGCCTTGCGTGGCCTTGCGGATGTGCGCGACGATGTTTTTCGCCTTCACGGGATGCTGCTGCACCTGGGCCGCCAGCGGCGAATCGATGGCCGCCAGGTGATCCGTCAGCAGGGTGCAGCCGCTGCTGGAATGATAGGCAATGCCCCAGCCGTCGCGGTGCTCGTCCGTGCGTCCGCCCCGTTCGGCAAAGCCGGCAAAGGAAAATCCCAGCGCCGCAGGCTTGCTGCTGTTCATTGCGAGTAACTGGCACATGGCGGCCCTTCCTGATGGTATCGGTACATGCCCACAGTAAAGGCTGGACCAGGGGGCGGGAAGGAATGTTTCTGACTATCGTTATGCGCTGTCCGTTGTTGCGTCCATATTTGCTGGGTGCATATCAAATGGCGAAACCATTCGTTCTCCTTTGGTTTACGCTGCCTTACTCTGCACACTTTGGCGCCGTCTTCCCCATGAGGGCAGCTGGCGCAGCCTTACGAAGGAGTACGTATGCCATTTCCCGTCCTGAAAAATTACCTGGCCCGCCTGTCGCATCAAACCCAGGCCGGCACCAGCGTCTGGCTCGACGGGGAGGGCCGGGCGCTGGGGCGCTTTTTCAATTGCACCATGACCAGCGCCTTCCAGCCGCTGCGCGAACTGGAAAGCGGCAAGCTGGTGGCGTTCGAAGGACTGGCGCGCAGTGTGTCGAAGGCGGACGAGGGCTTGTCGCTGTGGCGCTTGCTCGATCACGCGGCCAGCGACGATGAATCCGTGGAACTGGACCGGTTGTGCCGCATGCTGCATGCCATTAATTTTTTCCGGCAGGCGGAAGCGGAGCAGGCCGACCTGTACCTGAATGTGCATGACCGCCTGCTGAGCGCCGTCAGCAGCAATCACGGCCACGCTTTCCAGCGCATCCTCGACGCGCTGGGCTTGCCCATCGAGCGCATCGTGCTGCAATTGCCGACGGTCACGCCGAACCAGGGCTGGCTGCTCAATTACGTGGCTGACAATTACCGCCGCAACGGTTTCCGCCTGGCCATCAACGTGGCCAACGTGCATGAGGCAACGGGCATGCTGGAGCGCTTGCACCCGCATGCGTTCAAGCTCGACGCGGGCAACCTCAGCGACGAGCAAGCCGTCGCCAGCTTCGTCACTGTGTGCCATGCGGCGAAAATCCGCGTCATTTTCAAGCGCCTCGACACGCCGGCCGCGCTGGCCGCGCTGCAGCGCGTCGCCGCCATCACGGGCTTGCCCATCGTGGCCCAGGGTTATCTGCTCGACAAGCCATTGACGGCGCTGGCGCAGGCGAAAGGCGCCGGCGTCTCCGTCGCGGCTGCCGCCTGACGCAAAATGCCTTGAAATGAGGGTGACACGATAGGAATTGAGGGTTTTTCTTCGCGGCACAATACGCTATAGTATTCCCATCGTTAAATTGGACTGACTATGGCATCGCGCAGAAATTTTCTACACCACGGTATGGGCTTGGCCGCGCTGGGCCTGGTTGCCACTCCTCTCATCGGCTGCGCCTCGCGCACGGCCGCTCCCGCCTCGGCTTCGGCCAGCGCCAAGCCACGCGCACCGCGCACGGCCGTGCCGCCGCAGCCGACGCAACTGGCCAGCATCGACCGCTCGATCACGTCGCAATCGCGCCAGGCCATCACCGAGATGGAACCGCCACCCGACATTTTCGATGCGCAGGCGCTGGACCTGGAATTCTGGCTCAAGCCCCGCACCCTGGAAGTGGTGCGCCCGGCCAGCAATGAAAAGGCCAAGCTGCTGTACTGGAAAGATGGCGAAGTCATCGATTCGGCCTACCAGGAACTGTGTCACTTGCTGCGCGACGTGAACGGCAAGAAGACGGCGCCCATCGATCCGAAACTGCTGGAAACCCTGTGGGGCACGCAAGCGTTCGTGGCCCGCTACGGCATCGAGCAGCCGCTGGAGATTTTGTCGGGCTACCGCACGGCCGAGTCGAACAGCAGGCTGCGCGAAGCGGGCGTGCCGGCCGCGCGCCAGTCGCTGCACATCTCGGGCCGCGCCGCCGACATCCGCGTGGCGAATCTGAACGCGGAAGTGCTCGGTTCGCTGGTGCGCAGCTTCAAGCAGGGCGGCGTGGGCTTCTATTACCGCAACGGCCCGCGTGGTGGCTGGATCCATGCGGACACCGGATTGCAGCGCGTCTGGAAAGGCTAAGAGTTTTTAGTCGTAATGGTAGGGTGGTTCCGGTACGCTGTCCGCGTGAGCCAGTTCCAGTTCGCGCATGCTGGCCGGGCGCTCCCAGAAAATGCGCCAGCCCTGGCGCTGGCTGGCTTGCACTTCCGGGTGCGCCTGCAGGTAGCCGTCGATAAAGCGGGTAAAGTCGGAAATGTAGCCGCTGCGGCGGTAAGTTAATCGATGGCGCATGTGTACTCCCGAGTGTTGCTGTCGTTCCCCGTTTTGACCGCCCGCGCGCCCGAAAGTGCCGCACTTTCCACTTTTTCATGAAACTGTCCAGCCATAACATCGAACTGTTCCTGGCCGTCGTCGATGGCGGCTCGTTCTCGGCTGCCGCGCGCGCCTTGCGGCGGGCGCCGTCGGCCGTCAGCATGGCGATGGCCAATATCGAGGCGGAACTGGGCATCACCCTGTTCGACCGCGGCGCGCGCGAAGCGGTGCCCACGCCGGCCGCGCTGGCCCTGATACCGCACGCGCGCCTGATCGCCGAGCAGTTGAAACAGTTGCACTTGCACGTGCAGGAATTGTCGCAGGGACTGGAAAGCCGCATTTCGCTGGGCATCGCGGCCGAGCTCGACCATACTCCCTTCCTGGCCGCCGTGCGCGCGCTGTCGCAGCGCCATCCCTTGCTCGATATCGAGGTGCTGACGGCGCCGCAGGACGATGTGCTCGACATGCTGCACCGGGGCCGCATCAGCGCCTGCATGGCTTTCGCAGGCGGACGCATCAATCACGAAGAACAGTTCCAGCTGGTCGGCAGCGATGCCTTGCTGGCGATTATTTCCACCCAGCATCCGCCCAGCGCGGCGGGCCAGCCCTTGTATATCGAGGAATTGGTGAACTTGCGCCAGATCATCGTGGCCAGCCGCGAACTCGACCTGGCCGATGCGCGCCCCGTGGTGGGGCTGTCCTATTGGCGCACGGACAGCTTGCCGATGGCGCTGGCCATGGTGGAAGCGGGCTTGGGATGGGGCAACTTTGCCGCCTCGGCCATCGCCCATTCTCTGGCGGCGGGGCGGGTGCGCTGCGTGGCGTTCAAGAATACGGGCAATGGCCTGGTCGTGCCCATCCACCTGGTGTGGATGAAGGACCGGCCGCTGGGCATGGCGGCGCGGTCCTTTCTTCAGTTGCTCAGCGAAGCAGCCTGAACGTCAGTGGCTTCTTCCTTCGGCTGCTGCGCCGACAGGGGCCCGCCAAACAGGCCGTCGAAGAAATAGTTAAAAATGAAGCTGTAGCACGGGATGATCAGCATCAGCGCGAAATCGAGCACGAAGGCTTGCCACAGGCTGATGTTCAGCCACCAGGCGATCAGCGGGATCAGGTAGATGACCAGCGTGATCTGGAAGCCGATCGCATGCAGGATGCGGCGCCAGACCGTGCGCGTGCGCGACACTTGCCGGATTTCCCAGTATTCGAACGCGGTGTTGTAGAGCAGGTTCCAGATCACGGCGATGGTGGTGATCATGATGGCCAGCGGCCCCGTGCTGGTGGGCGATTCGCCCGAAAGCAGAGTCAGCCAGAGCGTGGAAATGGCCATGCCGATGATTTCAAAAGCGGTGACGTAGACGATTTTGCGTTTAATGCCTTGCATGTAAAGCCTGTAAAGAAGAGATGGCGCATATTTTAAGTCAGGCATGCTGATCTTTAAAGTCGATAGCTGTCAGTTTTTCTGATTGATTCGGCGTAGGAATACCATGCTTGCCCTGAACGGTGGATAATGGCGGCTGGCAGGCAACCGGTCCCGCCGCATCACCGCAGAAAAGGTCAACGAGCATGCAAGGCGCAGCAGACAGCAACATCCCCGAGGTTCCCGACACCCCCGCCAGTGCGGACGAACGTCCCCGTTTTCGCCCCCGTCCGTGGGAGCACCTGGAAACGCCATACGACGTGGAAGTGTGGATCGAAGAACATAACCGCAGCATGCAGGACAATATTCGCGCCACGGAAACGGGCGTGGGCATCTGCTTTACCCTGGCCGAAGGCGGCGATATCTATATGCAGACCAGCGCCGACGGCGCCGTCGTGCTCGACGTGACGCCGGACGCGGCCTGGGTGTCTCCCCTGATCAGCGCGGCCACGGGCTGCGAGACGCCGGACTCGTCGCTATGGATCTTGCCTGATGACAAATTGATCCAGCTGATCGTGGGGCTATCGAGCCTGGTAGCGAGCACCTTGCTGGTGGTGGGCCATGATTTCGGCTTGCGCCGCAGCCGCATGGGGCGCTGAACGGCCTTGTTGCAGAAGTGGCATCCATGGCAGGCTTGGCTCGACACTGCGCGTGGCGCATGCTAGTCTTGCAACTGCACCCACCTGGTTGCCAGGGCGGCGGTGCAAAGGATAGCCATGGACATACCACCGCTCGCGGTACCTGATCCGGATTCCTCCCAGCACAGCCATGACGGCGTGTTGGGGCATGCCGCGCCCCTGCTTGACGATGGCGTCTTCAGTCCGGAACGGGTGAAGGCCGAACGCGAGCAAGCCTATTTCAACGATTTATACCTGTTGGCGCCTGTCGCCTATTTCGTGCTCGGTCTCGATGGCGCGATCGTGCAGGTCAACCTGGTGGCGGCCGAATTGTTCGGCCTGGTGCGCGAGCGCCTTGGCCACGTGCTGTTCCGTTCGTATGTGCACGAGGCGTTCCGCCACGATTTCGAGCAGTTCGTGCAGCGCGTGCTCAATAGCAGCGAGCCCGAGCGCATCCAGCTGCAGGTACGGCTGCGCCCTGGCGCGCGCGAGGCGGGCTTGCCCGTCAGCCTGCTGGGCAGCGCAGATCCGAACGGCCAGGCGCTGCGCCTGGTGCTGGAGCAGGCCGAGGGCAAGCTGGCTGCGCTCGAACGCAGCGAAGAGCGCTTCCGGCGCATCGTGCACGGCGCCGAGGAGGGCATCTGGGAAATCGATGCGCAGGCGCTGACCAGCTTTGTCAATCCGAAGATGGCGCACATGCTCGGTTGCCAGATCGAGGACATGCTGGGCCAGCCGCTGGCCGCCTTCATGGATGACGAGGGGCGCGCCATCCTGGAGCGCAACATTGCGCGGCGCCAGGATGGCATCGCCGAGCGCCACGAATTCAAGTTCCTGCGGCGTGATGGCAGCACCTTGTGGGCCACCCTGGCCACCAATCCCATCTTCGATTCCAGCGGCACCTACCTGGGCGCGCTGGCGCTCGTCAGCGACATCACGGCCCAGCGTGCCGCATCCGAGCGCATCTGGCGGCAAGCCAATTTCGATCCCTTGACGGGCTTGCCGAACCGCCACATGTTTCTCGACCGCTTGCAGCACGAGGCGCGCCACGCCAGCCGCGAAGGCGGTTGCCTGGCCCTGCTGTTCATCGACCTCGACCATTTCAAGCAGGTGAATGACCGTCTCGGCCACGAGAAGGGCGACATGCTGCTGCGCCAGGCGGCGCTGCGCATCAGCGAGCGCGTGCGCGTGACCGACACGGTGGCGCGCCTGGGCGGCGACGAGTTCACCGTCATCCTGGCCGGCGTGGGGCACCTGGGCGGCATCGAACGCGTGCTGCAGGAATTGACGACGGCGCTGGCCCTGCCTTTCGTGCTCGACGGCGACACGGCGCAAGTGTCGGCCAGCGTGGGCGTGGCGCTGTATCCGGCCGACGCCGAGGCAACGGAAACCTTGCTGCGGCACGCCGACCAGGCCATGTATGCCGCCAAGAGCGCGGGGCGCAACGGCTACAGCTATTTCACGCCGGCCTTGCAGCAGGCGGCCGACCTGCGCCGCACCACGGTGCGCGAGATGCGCCTGGCGCTGGCGCAGGAGCAGTTCGAAGTGCATTACCAGCCCATCATCCGCCTGTGCGATGGCACGATTGAGCGGGCCGAGGCGCTGCTGCGCTGGCGCCATCCGCTGCGCGGCTTGCTCGTGCCCGCCGATTTCATCGCCTTTGCCGAGGCAAACGGCTTGATCATCGATATCGGCGAATGGGTGTTTCAGCAGGTCGTGCGCCAGGCGCGCCAGTGGCAGGGCGAGCATGGCGCCCCGTTCCCGATCTGTATCAACAAGTCGCCCGTGGAATTCCGCTGCGACGCCGCGCTGTACCAGGACTGGGGCAATGCCCTGGCGCGGGCGGGCCTGGCGCCGGGTGCCATCGTCATCGAAACAACGGAAGCCGTGCTGCTCGACAAGGCGCGCCAGGTGGGCGACCGCCTGCGCCAGTTCCGCGCCATGGGCCTGGCGCTGGCGCTCGACGATTTCGGCAGCGGCCAGGTATCGCTCGGATGCATCAAGAAGGCCGATATCGACTTTCTCAAGATCGACCGTTCGCTGGTCGGCGAACTGGGACGCGACGATGCCGGACTGGGCCTGTGCGAGGCGATCATTGCACTGGCGCAGCGGCTGGGAGTGAAAGTCGTGGCCGAAGGCGTGGAGACGGCGTCGCAGCGCGATTTGCTGCGCGCCGCCGGCTGCGACTATGCGCAAGGATATTTCTTTTCCCGCGCGCTGCTGGCAGGGCAGATGGATGGCCTGCTGGCGGCTCAGCCGGCGGCTTGAAGCGTCGCTTGCGCCTGCCCATCGTCCTGCATCAGCTGTTCCACGGCAGCCAGGGTCTCGGCGGCGCTGACCGTGGCCAGGGTCAGGCCGGGCGCCAGGATCACGCGGTAATGGCGGCTGGCCGGATAGAACCAGCGGTAGTTGTCGGTGCGGATGTAGTAGCCGACGATCTTCTTGTCATACGCCGAGGCGATGTGGATCACCGACGTGTCGGGCGACAGCACCAGTTCGCAGCGGCGGATCAGGGCCGCCAGCTCCAGGATGTGGCCGGTGGGCGGCCATGCCATCACGTTGGCATGGCCGGCGCCGCGCACGATCTCGGCGGCGCGCGCTTCGGTGCCCGGCGCGGCGATCACCAGCAGCGCATGGCGCGGATAGCGTGCCGCCAGGGCGGCGCAGCAGCGCTGGGCATCGGCCACGCTGACCGTGCGTTGCGCATTGCTGCCCTGGAAATTCAGGCAAAACAGGCCTTCATGCGTGCGCAGCAGGGTGTCGCAGGCGGCATCGACCCGTGCCGCGTGCGCATCCACGCCGAACAGCTCATAGCGCATATCGATGTCGCGCAGCTCAAATTGCCCGAACGTGGCGAAATAGCTGTGCAGGATGTGGCGGCTGCGGTCGCAGGGCACCGTATGGTCGAACATGCCCAGATTCGCCGTCGAAGTGCCGTACTTGGGAATGGCAAAGCCCGTCAAATAGCGCGCACCCAGCCATTTGATGCGCAGCAGCAAGGGAATCGAAAAGCGGTTGTAGGGGTTGAAGATGACGTCATAGCGGCGTCGGCGCAGCTCGGCGATGGTGGTGCGCAAGTCGCGCAGCAGCGGCTGCTTGTCCCAGATGAGGATTTCGCCGACATGCGGATTATCGGCGAGCACGGCCCGGTTGGCGCTGCTGGCGGCCACGTCGATCTGCCAGTGCGGATAGTTTTTCTTCAGTTCGCGCAGCAGGGCCGTGGTGACGATCATGTCGCCGATCTTGTCGTTGCGCAAAATTAAGACCTTGCGCACCTTGGCGATATCGAGGGGGTGCTTGCCGGATTTGCCCAGCAGGGCGTAGCTGATCAGCCGGGCGGCGGTCTTTATCAAGGGAACTCCGGAGGTGGATGACGGGATGCGCTGGCGTATGGGACAAAGCGCCAGCGACAGCAGCATCTTACGGATTTCCACCGTCCTGAGCTAGGGGGGGCGCCCCATTATTGCCGCGTGCGCCAAGTCAGCGCACGCGGAAGGAGGTTACTCCAGGCCCAGCAGCGCGACGACGCGCTCGCGGCTGATGCCGACCAGCGCCGAGCTGATCGCCAGCAGTGATTCATAGCCGGGCTGGCTGGCTTTTTCCGTGAAGTTTTCCGCCAAGGTATCCATGCTGACGTTGACTTGCTGCACCGGTTGCGCGCGGGCGACCCGCCCCGTCGCTTGCGCAAGGGCCAGGCTGACGGAGCTGCGCGCCGCCTGCAACTGCGCCAGCGCCTGCACCACTTGCTGCAAGGTGGCGCGCAGGGCTTCCACGTCGCCGGTACTCCATTCTTCCGGGGCGATGGCGGCCGGTTCCGCATCCGTGCGCACGCGGCTCATCTGGCCGGTCGGGTAGCGGATGCCGCTGCCGCGCACGGACAGGCTGTCGCGCACGCTGGCCCAGGCCGCTTCCGACGTGCTGAACACCAGTTCGCCATTCTCGCCCAGCTTGACGCCTATGCCTGACGGCATCAGTGCGCGGTCGAAGCGGGAAACGATTTCGTTCTCGCTCAGGCCAGGTTCGATATTCACCGAGCGCAAGGCCTGGCTCGCGCCGCCGACGGAAAAGGCCAGCACTTCCTGCGGGCCTTCCTGCAGGCTGGCCATGGTCAGGCCACGGATGCTGAAGTTCTGCTGTGCCGCCTGCGGGCTGGTATAGCCGAGCTGTGCATCGAGCGTGCCGCCCGAGGCGCTGGCGCGCTGGCGCCAGGTATTGCTGAACTGGCGTACTCTGGCTTCGACTTGCCCTTCGCGTCCCTGGCGCGCGGCCAGCTTGGCCGCCAGTTCGCTTTTCAGCGCTTGCAACTGGCTGCTGCTGCGTTCCAGGTAGTCGAGGGTTTGTTGTGCGTTAGAAATTTCCCCCTGCAGCTGGTGATCCCAGTTGCTCAGGCCACGCTGCAGGCTCGCCGTCGAACTCCTCGCTGCCGGCGCCTCGCTGCGCGCGCTGGCACTGCTTTTGACCGCGGCGGACGCGTCATCGACGACGCGGGCTGTGCCGGCGCCTTTGGCATTGACGCCGGAAGAGGAGGAAGTCTGAACGATTTGCATGATGGTCAGAGAAGATCAAACAGGGAAATAGTGCCAACCTTGGTGTAGGCTTTATAGGTTGCCTGCAGGGCCGTCTGGTAGCCGGTCAGTTCAATCGCCGCCGCGCCCATATCGGTCTTTTTCAGGTCCAGCAGGGCCGAATTGTTCGACAGCGACACATTGGCCAGGTTGCCGGACAGCGTGGTGAGGATGTTTTGCGCGCCGCCGAAGATGGCGATCTTGCCAGAGAGCAAATCCATGCCATCATCGGTGCCACCCAGGCCGTCGTTGACGATGGCGCGCACCGCCGGGTCGTTGGGGTTGACGCCCGGCGTGCCGAGCGTGGTGATGACCTGGTCGATCTTGTTGAGCCACACTTCCAGGTTCTTCACGTCGACGTTGGCCGCCTGCGTCACGCCATTGCCCACTACCACGGTTTGCGTGTCGGTGTTGCCGATGTAGCTGTAGCGCGAGCCGGCGGCTGCCGTCGGGTCGTATTTGATTGCGGGCTGGTCGGTCGCTGTGCCGGAAAACATGTAGCGGCCTTCCTGGTCTTTCAGGTTGGCCGTGTACAGCACGCTGTCGCGCATGGCCGTCAGCGATTGCGTCATCGCATTCAGGTCGCCCGGCGTATTGCTGCCGTCGGCGGCCCATACCAGCAAGTCGCGCGCCTGGCCCATGTCGGTGACCATGCTCGACAGGTAGTTTTCATTCTTCAGCAGGCGCACTTTCACCGTGGCGATATTGTCCTGGTACTGCGTGACCATGGCTTGCTCGCGCGTCAGGCGCGAAATGCGCACGTTGCCGATCGGATCGTCCGATGGCAGCTGGATGCGCAAGCCGGAAGACATTTGCTGCGTCAGGAAGTTGATGCGTTCCTGATTTTGCTGAAGCGAAATATTGATCAGCGATTGGTACTGGCTACTGGCGACACGCATGATCTTCTCCTTAACCCATCATTTGCAAAGTGGCGTCAAACAAGCTATTCGCCACGGAAATGACTTTCATGTTTGCTTGATACATATTCTGGAATTCGACCAGGCTCATCGCTTCTTCATCCTTGTTCACGCCGCTGGTGGACTTCCAGTCGTCGATCGCTTGCGCGCGCACCGTGTTGGCCGTCTTCAGCAAGGCCTGGTTCTGCTGGCTGTAGATGCCCAGTTTGCCGACCAGTTGCGTATCCGCGTCGCTCATCAGGACAGAACCGACCCAGCTGACGGTGATCGGCTGATTCTTGATCTCGATCAATTTTTGCAAGTTGCCGCTGTCGCCGGCCTGGCCCGTCAGCGACAGGGCCAGGTCCTTGGCGTTGAAGCCTGGCGTAATGCTCAGCTTGCCATTTGCGTAGGCCAGCAGGGGGCCACCTGGGGTTCCGGCCATGGTCTTGCCCAGTGCCAGCTGTGCGTTGACCTTGCTGGTCAACTGGGTGGCCATGTCTTGCAGCGACTGCTGCAGCGGTTTCAGGGTATTTTGCTCGAACTCGCCCAGGCCGCCCATCTGCCCGCCGATGGCGACCGGGTCGAGCTTGTACGAGGACTTGGCGAAATCAAGGCTCAGCGTCTGTTCGCCGGTGTTCGTCATGTTGCTGCTCATGGTGCCGGCCAGGCTGCCGATCACCAGCGGCTGGCCCGACTTCAGCGCGATATTGCGCGAACCGTCCGGCTGGTCGAGGACCTCGATGCCCATTTGCGAGGCTAGGCCGTCGATCAGCTGGTCGCGCGCATCCATCAGCGACGACACATTCGTGCCGGCGGCGGTGGAGGTGCTGATGCGCTGGTTCAGCGCGGCGATATTGGCCAGGGTGGTATTGACTTGCGGCACGATCGCTGCGCGTTGCTGCTGCACCGACAGCAACTGGTTGCCCATGACGGTGCTGATGCTGTTGAAGCGCTGCGCCATGGCGTCGGCGGAGGTGACGATCTGCTGGCGCAGGGGCGTCGAGGTCGGGTCGACGGCCGAGGCGTTGAGGGCGGCGAAAAAGCCGTCGATGCCGTTGCTGATGCTGGAAGCATCGTCGCCCATCACACGCTCGAGCTGCGTCAGATAAGGCTGGGTCTGCGAACGGGCGCCCTGGTCGGACGCGGCGCGCCACATTTGCTGGCTTTTATAAGCATCGGCAAAGCGCAGCAGGGCGGACACTTCCACCCCATTGCCCGCCGAGCGCACGCCCACGCCGGCACCAAGCGAGGACAACAGCACGCCCTGGCGCGTATAGCCCGCCGTTTGCAGGTTGGCGATGTTCTGGCTGGCCGCATTGAGTGCGGCCTGGGCGGCGATGCTGCCTGACAATGCATTGCTGATGATGCTCATTGGGCAAGTTTCTTTCGTGAAGAGAGTGGCGCGTGCTGGTGGGCAGGCATTGAATCGTTGTTACCTTGTACAGGCGACGCTTCAGACGGATTTATTAAGCGGCGCTGCAATATTGTCGGTCTTGACAGTGCTTTTGGCTGCCACGGGGGCGCTGGCCGCCGGCAGCAGCTGGCGCAGGATGGCGTCGGCGATGCCGAAGGCGCGCTGGCCGGCCATCTTGTCGGCCACCAGGTTGTCGGCCATTTCCAGCATGTCGTTGTTGATGGGATCCTTGAAGACGCTGTCTTCGCCCGCCATCTCGCGCGTGCCCGAACGCATCTGGCGCAGCATGTGCGAGATGAAGAACGCTTCGAACTTGACGGCCGCCTCGGTGGCCTTGGCCGCGTAGCGCGGATCGGCCGGCGTGGCGGCGGCAGGGGAGCGGTCGTCGAGCGCCGAGGGCAGGGCGCTGCTGCTGTCGTTTACATTCATTTCCATTCAGCTTTCAGTGTTCGTCAAAATGTTCAGGGCAAGGCGCATTGCCGAAGGCAGTACGAATGTACGACGAGGCAGTGCAACGCAGTCCTGGGCTTTTTGACGGGCACGTTAGATCACCACCAGTTCGCCTTCGATGGCTCCCGCCTGGTCGAGGGCTTGCAAAATTGCCATGATGTCATCGGGCGAGGCGCCCAGGCTGTTGACCACGTCGATGATCGATTGCAGCTTGGCGCCGGCAGGCCATTTGAACATATTGCCGTTGCCCTGGTCGACGGATACTTTGGATTGCGGCGTGACGGTGGTCTGGCCGCGGCCGAACGGCGCCGGCTGGCTGACGGCCGAGCTTTCGGAAATGACGACCTTGAGCGAGCCATGCGTGACGGCGGCCGCTTTCACGCGCAAGCCTTCGGCGATGACCACGGTGCCCGTGCGCGAATTGAAGACCACTTTCGGCGTATCGACGCCGACATCGACGCTCAAGGCTTCGAGCTTGGCCATGAAGGCCACGCGCTGGGTCGGGTTTTCCGGCGCCAGCACTTCCACGCTGGTGGCGTCGCTGGTGGTGGCGACGGCGCCAAAGCGGCGGTTGACGGCTTCGACGATATTGATGGCCGTTTCGAAATGCGGGTGGCGTAGATTCAGGGTGACGGTCGGCTTGGTCGAGAAATCGCTGAGGATTTCGCGCTCGATGTTGCCGCCGTTGGGAATGCGGCCCGAGGTGGGCGTGTTGACGGTGACGGACGAGCCGCTCTTGCCGGTGGCGTTCAAGCCGCCGACGACGACGTTGCCTTGCGCCAGCGCATACGTTTCATTGTCGGCCGCGCGCAATTGCGTCAGCAGCAAAGTGCCGCCGCGCAAGCTTTTCGCATCGCCCAAGGACGATACGGTCACGTCGATGGCCTGGCCACGGCGGTATCCCGGAGGAAACACGGCGCTGACCATGACGGTGGCGACGTTCTTGCTTTTCGATTCGGCGCCGTCCGGCATTTTCACGCCGAACTGCTTGAGCATGTTGACCACGGACTGGCTGGAAAACTTCACCTGCGTGGTGTCGCCGCTGCCGTTCAGGCCGACGACGAGGCCGTAGCCGACCAGCGGGTTGTCGCGCACGCCCTCGATGCTGACCAGGTTGCGCAGCACTTGCGCGGCGCTGGCGGGCAGGGCAAAGCCGGACAGCGCAGCGAGCATGGCTGCCAGGGGCAGGGTGGAACGAAATTTCATGAGGTCACCTTAAAACGGCATCCATGGGCCGACGAAGAAACGCGTCAGCCAGCCTGGTTTGTTGGCTTCGGCCAGGGTGCCCTGGCCGGAATAGGCGATCTGCGCATTGGCGATGCGCAACGAGGACACCTGGTTGTTGGAATCGATATCGGCCGCGCGCAGGTAGCCGCGCAGGCGCACGAATTCCTCGCCCTGGTTCAGGGTCAAGGTTTTTTCACCCTGCACGCGCAGCAAGCCGTTCGGCAGCACTTCCTGCACGATCACCGTGATGGCGCCGGACAGCGCGTTTTGCTGCGTGCTGGTCGAGTCGCCGGCGAAGTTGCGGTCGGCGGACAGGTCGATGCCCGTCTTGGGGAAGGTCTTGCCGAGGATATTGGCCGCCTGCACGCCGACGGACGAACCCTTGTTGAACGAGGTGCCCGCCTTCTTGCTCGCCTGCGTGGTTTCCTGCAGGGCCACCGTGACGACGTCACCGACGCGGAAAGCGCGGCTGTCGGAAGTCAGGGCCAGGCCCGCATCGGGATTGAAGACGCCGCCGGCCACGCCGCCGCGCGCAGCGCTGCGCGGCGCCACGGGCAGCGGCGTATCGGAAAAGCTGGGCGCCAGAGGGGCCACCGGCTGGCTGGCGCAACCGGCCGCCAGGACCAGCAGCAGGGCCGCTCCGGCTTTCAGTGCGGCCTTCATCAACGTGCCGCTTGCGCCAGGTATTGCAGCATATTGTCGGCGGCCGACAGCACCTTGGTATTCATTTCATAGGTGCGCTGGGCAGCGATCATGTCGACCATCTCTTCGACCACTTGCACGTTCGAGCCTTCCAGCGCGAACTGCTTCAATTTGCCCAGGGCGCCCTCGCCGGGACGGCCTTCCGTCGGCGTGCCGCTCGATGCCGTTTCCTGGAACAGGTTTTCACCGAGTGCCAGCAGGCCGGTCGGGTTGACGAAGCTGGAGAGGTTCAGCTGGCCCAGTTCGGTACCGGCGACATTGCCCGGCACGGTGGCCGTGACCATGCCGTTTTCACCGATGGTGATGGCCGTGGCGTTGTTTGGCACGGTGATCTGCGGCACCAGGGGCAAGCCCTGGGCATTGACCATCACGCCGTTTTCGTTCAGGCTCAACTGGCCGGCGCGCGTGTAGGCCGCTTCGCCGTTCGGGCGCAGCACTTGCAGGAAGCCGTTGCCGGTGATGGCGACGTCGAATTCGCGGCTGGTCGTTTGCAGGCTGCCGGTGGTAAACACCTTTTGCGTGCCGACCATGTGCGTACCGTTACCCAGCTGCACGCCCGATGGCGAGAGGGTGTTGTCGGCGCGCTGCGTGCCCGGCTGCTGCTCGACCTGGTAAAACAGGTCTTCGAAGACGACGCGGTCGCGCTTGAAGCCAACCGTATTGACGTTGGCCAGGTTATTCGCGATGGCTTGCAGTTTGGCATCTTGTGCCTGCACGCCGGTCTTGCTGATCCACATTGCTGGATTCATGTATTGCTCCTAATAATAGATTGGCGTTGGGCTTAAGCGCCCAGCAGGCGGTTGCCGGACTCGGTCATGGAATCGCTGGCCTTGAAAACTTTCATCTGCATCTCGAAACTGCGGTTCAGGCTCATGGTGGCGACCATTTCCTCGACGGCCGAGACGTTGCTGCCTTCCAGGTGGCGGTCGCGGATGCGTACCGTCGGATCAGCTTGCAGGTCTTCGCCGCCGCGCGCCACGATCAGGCCCGCTTCGTTCTTGGTCAGCTCGCCCGCTTCGGCGTTGACCAGCTTGAGCTTGTCGACCGTCTGCATTTGCGCAGTGCCCGGCACCTGGATGGAAATCGTGCCATCGCCGCCGATCGACAGGCTGGTGTGCTCGGGAATCGTGATCGGACCGCCTTCGCCCAGCACGGGCCGACCGTTGATGGTCAGCGCGCCCGTTTCATCGAGGTCCATGGCGCCGGCGCGCGTGTAGGCTTCGCCGTTTTGCCACTGTACCGCGAGAAAGCCGGGGCCCGTGACGGCCACGTCGAGTTCGCGTCCCGTTTCCTTGATGGCGCCCGTGCGCGTGCCGATGGCGCTCGACTGTGTCTGCGTCATGTGGCGGTCGTCGTAGCCATAGCCATTTTGCAACGGCTGGGCAGTGGACACTTCCAGGTTGGCGCGGAAGCCGCCCGTTTCGATGTTGGCCAGGTTGTTGGCGTGTACCTGCTGTGCCCGCAGGGCACGGTCGGCCCCGCTCATGGCGGTATAAATCAGCGCATCCATTGCTCTTTACCTTTGCGTATCGTGGATTACAGCGCTTGCATCAGCGATTGCAGCATGGCGTTCTCGGTCGAGATGACCTTCGAGTTGGCCTGGTAGTTACGCTGCGACGTCATCAGGCCCACCAGTTCGGAGGTGATGTCGACGTTCGACTGTTCCAGCGAGCTCGTCACCAGTTTGCCGGCCATGCCGACGCCCGGACGGTCATACATGGCGGTGCCGGAAGTGGTCGAGGCGACCCAGCTGGTATCGTTGACGGCCGTCAATGCGCCTTCGTCAGGGAAGGTGGCCAGGGCGATCACGCCGATGCTCTGCTTTTGGCCGTTCGTGTATTTCGCCACGACGGAGCCGTCATCGGCCAGTTCCACGCCCGTGTAGGTGCCCGAGGCATAGCCGTCGGCGCGGTCGGTCGAGGTGGTGGCTTCGCCGGCGAACTGGGTGGTGCCCGTGTAGTCGATGACGACCGACAGCGCCGCCGCGCCAGGCGGCGTCGGCAGCACTGGCGTGGCGCCCGTGCCGGTCACCAGCTTGCCGTTCGTGTCGAAGGTCATGCTCGTCACCGGCGTCACATCGGCGTTGTCGAAGGTGTAGTGCACGTCCACGCCCGTTGCCGTCTTGACGAAATACTGGCCCAGCGAGTGCTTGGCGCCCAGCGAATCGTAGACGATCGAGGACTTGGCGCTGTTGTAGCTCAGTTCGTTGGTCTTGTTGAACGGCGGCGTTTTCACGGTCCATTCGGACGACATGTTGGCGGCATACGCCAGCTTGGTCGAGGCCACGGCGGGAATCTGGCCCGTTGGAATGAGCATGTCGCCCATGGTGCCCAGCGTGGTGCTGCCCTTGACGGCGGCATAGCCCTGCACCAGGCGGCCATTCGCATCAATCAGCTTGCCTTCATTGCTGGCCGAAAAGATGCCGACGCGGCTGTAGGTCATCGTGTTCTGCGCATCGCGCGTGACGAAATAGCCGCGGCCATCGATGGCCGCGTCAAGCGCGCGGCCCGTGTTCAGCACGCCGCCATTGAGCGACATGCTTTGCGTCAGCGAGCCGATTTCCGTGCCCGTGGCGCGCGAACCGGCGTACATGGCCGAAAAGTTGGCGCGGCTGCTCTTGAAGCCGTAGGTGCCGGCGTTGGCGATATTGTTACTGGTGCTGTTCAACTGTTGGTTGATGGACTGGATACCGGACAGGGCGATGTCGAAACTCATGTTGACTTCCTTTAGTGAAGGACGAGATTAGTGTTCAGGAAACGAAGGGAAGGGCGGATCAGGCCGTCTTACCGTTAAAGCCGGTGATCGCGCCAGGGTTGACTTCACCCAGGTTCGACACGCTCAGAATCATGCTGCCGCCGGCCGACAGGCGCACGCTATTGAGCTTGCCTGCGATGTCGACCGTCGGTTTTTCGGTGCCACTGGTCGTCACGGCCATGGTATAGGTGCCAGCAGGCAAGCCCAGGGCCACGGGATCGATGGTAAACGGTACCGTGCCGGCACCTTTTGCGCCCAGTTCGATCTTGTATTCCTTGTCGTCGATGCCTTTCAGGGTCACCGTGGTCTTGGTGGTGCCGGCCGCGAGCGCGATGCTGCCGCTGACCTTGCTCTTGTCGAGCTGGACCGTTTCGCTGTTGACCATCACTTCGGAGCCCACTTGCGCGCCCAGGGCCAGCACTTGCATCGATTGCAGCACGCTGGCATTGGCGCTGGTCAGCGCCGACAGATTTTGCATCGCTTCCGTCTGCGCCTGCTGCGTCAATTGATTGACGAACTGGCTCGGATCGGTCGGTGCGAGGGGATCCTGGTTCTTGATCTGGGCCACCAGCAATTTGGTGAACATATCCTGGGTGGCATTGCTTTGCGACTTGACGGCATTGCTGCCGCTGTTGCTGCCGCTGGAGTTGTTTGTAAAGAGATTGGTTTCCATGGATTATGCTTCACCTAATTTGAGGAGCGATTGCTGCATCGACTTGATGCGGCCCAGAACTTCGACATTGGTTTCAAACGCGCGCGACGCCGACATCATGTCGGTCATTTCGGCCACCTGATTGACGTTGGGGTAGAACACCATGCCATCGGCATTGGCCATCGGGTGGCCCGGTTCATACACCTTGCGCAGCGGCTCGTCGCTTTGCACCACGTCGAGCACCTGCACTCTTCCACCGGCGCCGCTGGCACCGGGGCCATCCATCACGGCCGCAAATACGGGCTTGCGCGCGCGGTAGGTTTCGCCTTCGGAACCGGCCACGGAATCGGCATTGGCCAGGTTGCTGGCGATGGTATTGAGGCGCACGGTTTGCGCCGCCATCGCCGAACCGGCGATCTTGGAA
Source organism: Janthinobacterium sp. PLB04 (assembly GCF_021165895.1). Taxonomy (NCBI): domain Bacteria; kingdom Pseudomonadati; phylum Pseudomonadota; class Betaproteobacteria; order Burkholderiales; family Oxalobacteraceae; genus Janthinobacterium; species Janthinobacterium sp. PLB04. The sequence goes on from NZ_CP088968.1 coordinate 2,919,571, forward strand.
ATATCCTGGAAGCTCATGCTGATCCTTATTGTCCGGAAATGGCCTTGGACAGACCCTTCAGTTTCATGTTGACGAAAGTCAGGCTGGTCTGGAAGTCGGTGGCATTCTGCGAGAACGCCGCCTGCTCGACGCCGATTTCGACGGTATTGCCGTCGCGGCTGGGGTGATAGGGGACGCGGTACAGGGCGCTGGCATCGTCATCGGTCGACAGCAGGCCGGCTTCGTTGTCCTGCAGCTGCTGCAGGGCGCTGCCGAAATCCATGTCCATGGCCTGGAAGCCGGGCGTGTTTTCATTGGCGATGTTGGCGGCCAGTACGCGTGTACGGTCGGCACGCAGCGCGAGCGCATCGGCGTGCACGCCCAGCGCATCCTTGAAATTAATCCCCATGGTCATCCTTTGTGTTGAATTCGTTCGTGCTTTTTGCGGTTCGAGCTAGAAAATAGGTGGTGCAGAGGTAAAATCCCAGCCTGGTCATGTTGACGCATGGTAAGGTCATGCCGCTTCAGTATCTTTGATTAAGGTTAGCAATGATTTACTTTGAGAACTATTCCGTGATGTGGAACAAGGCGCAATGTCGTCACATACTGCTTCCGGGCCTCTTTTTACTGACCAGCCTATATAGTAGTGCAGGACGCGCAGAATTGCCAGCCGACAATATATTTTCGCGTGTGGAACAATTGGCGCGCGAGCAATTGGCGCAGCAGGCAGCCTCGGCCGGATTGCTGGAACCGCAGTTTCAAGTCACCGTGGTAAAAAGCACGCGCCCCGTGCCGGCGTGCGCGGCGCCCGTTGCGCTGGAAACGGCGGACAGCCGCTCGGCGCAGCGCATGCGCTTTGTCGCAGTGTGTCCTGGGAGCAACGGTTGGCGTTATGAAATGCTGGCGCGCGGCAGCATCACGGCCCAGGTGGCCGTCACCAGCGTCCCCGTCACGGCCAATACGCCGTTGCAGGCGGGCGACGTGACCCTGGCGCGGCGCGACGTGACGATGGTGCCCGACAGTATTGCCTCCTTGCCCGGCGCCGTTGGCCTGTCGAGCCGGCGCAGTTTGCGTGCCGGCGAAGTGTTGCGTCAGGGACAACTGGCATCGCCCGTGCTGATCAAGCGGGGCAGTGCGGTGAATATCGTGGCGCGCAAGGAGCAGGTGGAAGTGAGCATGGCCGGCGAAGCGATGGATCCGGGCGCGCTGGGCGAGGTGATTCGCGTGCGCAACGCCACCAGCGGCACGGTGATACGTGCCAGGGTGGTCGATGCGGGCGTGGTGGAACCGGCCGAACTTCCCGGCCGTTAAGGAAAATCAGTCTGCGGCGGCCGTGCGCTGCAGACGCGTCGCCAGCTGCGTCAGCTTGGCGGCGTAATTCGGATCGGTGGCATAGCCGCCGCGCGCCAGGCCTTGCGCGAAGGCGCCCGCGTCGGCACCCGTGTTCAGGGCGGCGCGGTAGCGCGGATTGTCGAGCAAGACTTGCGCATAGTCGCGGAAGGCGCTGGCCTGGTCCGGATAGCTGCGGAAACGTTCCGTTTTCTTCAGGGCCGTGCCGCTGCCCGCCTCGTATTCGGTGGTGACATTGCTGGCCACGTCGCCCTGCCATTTGCCGCCGGCCTTGATGCCGAACAGATTATTCGTGTCCGCCCCCGTGCCCTGGCGCAGCGGACGCTGGCCCCAGCCCGATTCCAGTGCCGCGTGGGCGGCGACGATTTCCGGCGCGACGCCCAGGCGCGCGCCTGTTTCTTGCGTCCACGGCTTGATCGAGGCGAGAAATTGCTGCTGTACTTCGCCGATTTCTCCGCCCTGGTTGATGCTGCCCAGCACATTGACGGGCTGGCTCTGTTCCAGGTAGGCGCGGCCTTGCGGGTTCAGGCTGGTGGCATTGCCGCCGCCCTGTTCGATGAAGCGGGCCACTTCGCCCTGTACTTGCCGGAACACGCTGCTGAAGTTGCCGCTGGAACTGGTGGCGTCGGTGGCGCGCATATTGCTCTGCACGGCGGACGTGGCTGCCGTCGACGGCGTTGCCGCCGTGGCGCGGGTGGTCAGGAAATCAGCCTGGCGCATACGTATCTTCCTCGCCATGCAGCACGCGCTGCATGATGCTGTACTGCTCTGTTAATAAATCACTGTTGCGGGCGTTCAGGCGTTTGCATTCAAGCACCATCTGCTCGAGCGCGGCCCAGTCGCGTTCGGCGCTCGTACGCGCGTCTTCTTGCAACAGCGCAAACAATTGGGACATGTCGCCTTGCGGGCCCAGCAGGGCTGTGACGAGGCTGACCCGCTGGCGGCGGCGCGCATCGAGCGGTTCGACGGCGGCGATGACCTGGTCGGCCAGCGCCGTCAGCTGCGCGCTGCGGTGGTGGAGGGTGGCCTGGAATTGCTCTTCCAATAAGGTTTGCAGCGCGGCATAGCCGATACTGTCGTCTTTCATGCCTTGCAGCACGCGGCGCACGGCTTCCTGGCGCGTGATGCCCTTGCGCGCTGCGGTCACGATTCACCGCCGTGGAAACGCTGGATCAAGCCTGCCAGTTTTGACGGATCGAACGGCAATTCGCCCTTCGCCAGCGCATCGCGCAGCATGGCCACGCGCTCGTGGTCGATCTCGGGCATGGCGCGCAGGGCGGCCATGGCCGGTTGCAGCACGGCCGATTGCAATTCCGCCCCGGCCGACGAGCCGCCCATGGCGCCGGCGGCGCCCGCGTTCTCGGCGATCGCCTCGGCCGGCGCGACGGCGCTGCTGCGCACGGCAGCACCGGTATTGCCGGAGGAGATTTTCATACGTTGTCCCTTGCCCTTAATTTGCATGCTCATCCCGCTCCTTCTTTGCGGGCAGGCCCAGTTTTTCGCGCAGGCGCTGCAAGGTGCCCGCATCCGGTTCACCCACCTGCAGTTCGTCGCCTTGCGGCTTTTGCCCGGCCATGCCGAACATGGCGGCGATGCTGTCTGCCTGGCCACGCGTCAATATTAACAGTTCGATGCGGCGGTTGATGCCGGCGCTGGCGTTTTTCACGTCCAGCGGCGCGCGGTCGGCCATGCCCACCACTTGCAGCACGCTGTCCGGACTCATGCTGCCGATCAGCAATTGCGCTCGCGCCGACATGGCGCGGTTGGCCGACAGGGTCCAGTTCGAATAGCCTTCATAGCCGTTATTGGCGTATTGCAAGGAATCCGTGTGGCCGACGATCAGCATCTGGTTTTCCATTTGCGCAAACACGGGGCCCATCTGGCGCAGCAGCTTGCGGAAGCGGTCGGTCGGCACGGCGCTGCCACGCACGAACATGCCTTGCTTGTCCGTATCGTGCAGCATGACGCGCAAGCCGTACGGCGTGATCACGGATTGCAGGTTGCTCTTGAGTCCCGCTTCGTCGCTGAGCTTGTCGAGCGCGCGCGACAAGGCCATCAAGTCTTCCGGCGACTGGTAGCTGACCTTGGTCTGGTTTTGCGGCGCGGAGCCGGCTTTGCCGTCCTGCATCTGCTTGCCTTCCGTGCGCGTGTCGCCCGAGCCCTTGCGGGGCATGGGGAAGCGCTCGATCAGGCTGCCGCGCGGACCGCCACTCTGTTCCGGCATGACGCCCTGGCCTTCGCCCTGGCGGCTGCTGGCCGACGCATCCATCATGATTTCCTTCATTGCCTGCTGCTCGCGCGCGGCCATCAGCCACAGCACGAGGAACAGCGACAGCAGGGCCAGGCAAAAGTCGGCGAACGCTACTTTCCAGGCGCCGCCATGGCCATCGTCGTCATGCTTGCGGCCAGCACGCTTGATGATGGCCTGTTCATGTTTCTCATGCGGCTTTAGCACGGCGGCCTCCCCGGCCTTGGCCCTGCTCTTGTTCCGCGCCGCCATCTTCCAGCGCATTGATCCAGCTTTCCAGCTGGGCGAAGCTCGGCTTGATGTTCAGCTGCACCAGGCGGCGGCCCGCATCGATCGCCAGCAGGGGCGGCTTGCCCGCCACGTGCGTGACCAGCACGACCTTCACGCATTCCATGGTCGAGCCTTCTTCGCCCACCAGTTGCTTCATCATGTTGCACATCGGATCGAGCACGCCGTAGCAAAAGAAGATGCCGATGAAGGTGCCGACCATGGCGGCACCCACTTTTTCCGAAATCTCCGCCGCATCGGCGCCGTCGGCCACGGAATTCATGGCCATCACGATGCCCAGAACGGCAGCCAGGATACCGAAACCTGGCATGGCTTCGGCGATCTTGTGCAGGGACTTCGACGGTTGCAGCAATTCGTCGTGGATGGCTTCCAGTTCCTGCTCCAGCACGCCTTCGAGCTCATGCGCATTGATCTTGCCCATCGCCATCAAACGGAAGTTGTCGACGATGAAGGCCAGCAGCTTCGGCTCTTCCAGCACCAGCGGATAGCGCTGGAACAGGGCGCTTTCGCGCGGTGCCTCGACGTGGGCGTCGAGCGCCTTCAGGCCGCCGGCGGCCGTTTGCAGCAGCTCGTACATCAGCAGCAGCAACTGGCGCTGGAATTCCGAACCTTGCTTCTTGTGCGTGACGATCTTGCGCATCTGGTGCAGCATTTCACCGAGTACATGCTTGGGGTTGCCCAGCACCAGGGCGCCAACGGCGGCGCCGATGATGATGATCAACTCGACCGGTTGCCAGATCGCGTGGACGGTGCCGCCCATCAGGGCGAAGCCTCCGAATACACACCCCATCACGATTAAGATACCGATAATTACCATGTCAACTGCCTTTCTGCGTCATTGTGCTGCGTCAATTTGATGGATCTTGCTTACTCTTATGCGTCTTGCAGCATGGCTTTCATCTTGCCCAGCGCCGTCTTGTTGAGCTGGCAGACGCGGGCGTCGCTCAGGTCCAGCACGGCGGCAATTTCTTTATAGCTCAGTTCGAATTCGTAATACATCTGCACCACGCGCTGTTCCCGTTCGTCCAGCGTGCGCAGCGCCTGTTCCAGGCTGCGCCGCACCATCAATTGCTCTTCCGGGCTCGGTGCGCTGTCGGCTTGCCCCAGGCTTTCCTGCAGCACTTCGTCGAAACTGGCGATCAGCTCGGCGTTTTCCGCCAATTGATATTCCTGGAACGCTTCCGGCGTCAGTTTCAGGGCCGCCATGACTTCCGCTTCCAGCGGCTCGCGCCCCAGGCGCCGGGTCAGGGCGCGCACGCTGTCGCGCAGGCGGTGGCTTTCCTGGCGCACGGCGCGCGGGCGCCAGTCCTGGCGCCGCAGTTCATCGAGGATGGCGCCACGGATGCGCAGGCTGGCATAGCTGCCGAAAGACTGATCCGGCACGCCGTAGCGGCGCAGGGCTTCCAGCAGGCCCATCAGGCCAATCTGTTCCATGTCGTCGCGGTCGATGGCGCCCGACACCTGCGAATTGAGCTGGCGCACGATGCGTTTCACCAAAGGGGAGTACGCGACCAGATGTTGTTGCTCTTCAGCAACGCTGAGCACGGCCGCGCAAGCGCTGGCGGCCGCATATTCGCCGGCGCCATACGCTTCCTGGTATTGCTCTACATAGGCCAAGGGATCTCCCACTAGGTCGGCTGGCGTGTTGGCTTATTCAATGATCAGCTTGCCGACCATGACTTCGGTGAAGGGTTTTTCCATCTGCTCGCGTTCATAGCTGACATTGAAGGCCTTGTTGATCTGTTCGGCATACTGCTCCACCGTCATGGTCTGTGCCTTTTCCATCGGAAAGCTCGACAGGGTGCTGACGGCGATCGAGCGCATCAACGGCAAGTGGTCCTTGGTCAGCTTTTCCTTTTCCTCGGTGGTGGCGATCACCAGGTCGGCCGACAGGTAATGCGTTTCACCGTCGCCGGGGCCGCGGCGCAGCATCACGATGACCTTGTCCAGGGTAATGAACTTGCGTGCCTTCTTGCCCGTGGCGGGCGGTGGCGGGGCTTTCGCTTCGGTGGCATCGGCATGGCCGGCAACCGGTTTGGCTAGGTACCACATGGCGCCGCCAGCCGCGCCGGCGGCCAGCACTGCCACGGCGACAAAGCCGCCGATCAGTTTCATTTTCATATTCATCAGGCGCTCTCTCGCTCGTGCATGGCGTAAGTGGTACTGGCAGTGCTGCCGTCGGACAGGGCGCGGCCCGGTTCGGCATCATCCTGCTGGCGGCCCGGTTGACGCTGGCCGCGTGCATCGCCTTCGGCAAACGCCTGGGCGGCCGGGCTGCGCGGGGTGGCGCTGATATTCACGGCCACCTCGGTGTACTGGCGCTGTGCCAGGTCGCTGCGCATGTTTTCGCCGATGCCTTGCAGCTGGCGTAACACTTCCGAGTTCGACGCCGTGACGTTTACCTGCAGCGCGCCGGCCGTGTGGCGGATGGAAATTTCAATGCGTCCCAGCATGGGCGGGTCGAGGCGGATCGTCGCGTGTTCGCTGTTGCGGCCGATCTGCGTCTGCAGGCGTTCGCCCAGCGCTTCGCGCAGCGGTTCCTGCCATTGCTGGGCAGGGCCGTTGAGCTTGATGGTATCGCCGGCCGGGGCCGCCGTAGCCGTATTGCCGATGGCGCCCGTCAAGCCCAGGTTGGGCGCGGCTGGCGCGGGCGTCGCGGCGCTGCGTTCGCCATCGCGCGCGGCAGGGGCAACGACGGCGCTTGCGGGAGCGGCTTGCTGCAGCAGCGATTCGAACGGCTGTGCGGGCGCGCTGCCCTTGGCGGCGCTCGCCGGGATGGCTGCTGCCAGCGGTTCGCGCGTATCGCGGCCTGCCGGCTGCGCCGTTCCCTGTGCGGTGAGGGTGATTGCCGCCGGATGCAGGCTGATGTTGAGTGCCGGGTTGGCTTGCGCCACATTCGCCTGGGCTGGTGTCTGTGCCTGCGCGGCGGCGCGCGCCTCGGCTGCGGCCGGGTCCGTTGGCGGCAGCATCGCCACCGGCAGGCCGATGACGGGCGCTGCCATGGCAGGCAAGCCGCTGTCGACCTGGCTGTCGCTGTCGCCATCCTTGACGGGGGCGGGCGCGGGCGTGGCGGCATCGGCCGACTCCCCGCCTGTCACATCGAGCACCTGCGCAAACAGGGGCAGGGCGGAGGGCGCGGCGCCGTTGCTGCCATAGCCTGGCGTGCCAGGCAAGGTGGCCGTCTGTGCCGGCGCTGGCGCCGACGCTGGTGTCGGTGCCGCATTGGCCGCCGCTGCCGGAGCGGCCGGCGCCTTGTTGAAGTTCATGATCATGCTTGATTCCCGTCCGAGTCGTATTCGCCGAGCGCGGCGTAGGCGACCCAACCTTCCTTATTTGCCTGTAATGCACCCAGGTGTTGACCCAGGCGTTCTTTTTCCGCAGAGCAAATTTTAACCGCTTGCGCGTGAATTTTGCGCAATTGCAACAATTCTGTTTGTTCCAGCGCATTCCATGCGCCACGTTCGGCCAGCAGCGGAATGTTTTTCGCCAGGCTGGCCGAGAGTTTTTCCATCGCCTCCCAGTCCTCCTGGGCGACAGCCGCGCTCAAATGCCGGCTCAGCTGCTGCAGCGCAGCGCGCCTAGGCATTATTCGCCTGGACGCCCACCCAGCCACGCTTAATGGTGGTCATCAAGGTAGTCACTTCATCGATCAGCGTCGGGTCGAGCTTGATGCCGGCCGTGTACAGGCGCGCCACGCAATAGTCGTACAGGCGCGCCAGGTTGACCACCACTTCGCCGCCATTGTCGAAATCGAGCGAGCTCGACAGACCGTTGATGATCTGCGTGCATTTATCCAGGCTGATCGCCTTTTGCTCGTAGCGCTTGCCCACGATGTGCCCGCGCGCGCGCGCCAGTTCTTCCAGCAGGCCGTCCGTCAGCACCAGTACCAGTTCGACCGGTGTGGCGCGGGCGGTCTGGGAATCCAGGTTGACGGCATGGTAGCTGCCGTAAGCTTCATTGTTCAACATTATTCTCTTCTCGCTATGTTAACTGTGGCGGCGCGGCAGGCACGTCCGCCTTAGGATTTATCGTTGCTAAACATGGCATCGAACATGTCCGAATTCCGGGTCATTTGCTCCTGCAATACCTGCAGGCGCGAATATTGGTCCAGGAAACGGGTGTAAGCAGTGTTGTACTGGTTGGTCAGGCGCTCGGCGCTCTTGGCCAGGCTTTTCTGCAACTTGTCCGTCGCTGCCATGCGCTGGGTGATCTGGCCTTTGGTGACATTGCTCCACTGTCCCAGCACCTTGTCCAGGCCGCCGAGCACGCCGGCTGGGGCCGACAGGCTGTTATTGCCGAACAGTTTGTCCAGGCCGCCAGGATTGTCCGCCAGCTTGGCCGTCAGCTTGGCCGTATTCAGGCTGATCGTGCCGTCGCGCTGGGCCGTAATGCCATACGCTACCAGCGATACGCCATCGACGTTCAGGCGCAGGGCATCGCCCATGCTGGTGCGCAGGGCGTTCAGGCCGGAGTCGTGGGCAAAGATGCCTGCAGCGATATTTTTTTCCGGATTGCCTGGGCTGGCCAGGCCATCCATCACGCTTTTCAGCTTGTTGTAGGCATCGACGAAAGCTTGCACATTGGCAATGGTACCGGCACTGTCGGTGCCGACGGTCACGGTCACGGGGCTCTCGCCTGCCGTCATGGCCTTGGTGAACGTCATTTTGACGTCAGGCACGTTGGTGAAGGTATTCGATGCCTGGGTGATCTTGGTGCCGGAACCCTGCGCGCCCAGCCAGACGATGGCGTCCTTCGGCGCCGCGATGGCTTTTATGTCGCTCTGCAGCGCTGACTTCAGGCCCGCATCCGTCACGCTGTTGGTATCGATCGAGACCGCATTGGCGACGCCGGTGAGATTCGACGTCAGCACCAGTTGCGCCTGGTTGCCGATATTGATGACGGAAGCGGTGACACGCGCATTATTCTTGCTGTTGCCATTGATGGCGGCGGCGATTTCCTGCGGCGTCAGGTAGGCGTCGCCATCCTTGTTGGCGGCGGCCAGGTCGATGTCGAAGGCGTTGTCGGCGGTGACGGCAGCCAGAGGATCGCCGAGGCGGATGGTCATGTTGCCGCCGTTGGCAGGCGTGGTGCTGCTCAAGCCGCCATACGAAGTCTGGCTGGCCGTGGCCAGTTGTTCGACAAAGAACGCGTAGCTGCCAGGCGCCGCCTTGATGCCGGCCGTGCCCGTGCCATACGCGGTATTGCTGAAGGTGGCGGACTGGCTCAGCACCGATTTGCTGGACGTCATGGTCGTCATCGCCAGCTGGAATGCCGAGATGGCCGATTTCAGGTTGCCCAGCGCGCTGCTGGTGTTGTTGGCCAGCGTGGTCTGATTCGCCAGGGCTGCCTTTTGCGCCGCCACCGATTTGGTAGCCAATTGTTCTGCTGTGACGATCGGATCGTATCGTGGTGCGGTAATTACGTTTGCCATGCCAGACTCCTGAATAAAGGGATATACCGGTACAAGGCGACCCCCATTCCCGTTTCGTGAAGTTTTCCTGAAAGAAACTTACACAAACCTCATTTTACCTGCCCGCGGAACCAGAATTGCGTCGCCAGCTCGTCTTGCCGCTTGGCATCAACTCGGTGTTGCTCATTTGCAACATGCTTTTGCTTTTGCGTCAGCACCTGGTCCAGCACTTCGCGCTTGGCCCAGGCCGTATTCAGCGCGCGTTGCGAAACGGCCATGTTGGCTTCGTGTAGGTGCAGATCGGTACGGTGCTGGTCGGCCATCTGCATCACGGCTTGCTTGAAGTTGCCGCAGTTGACGGACAGGGCCAGGGGCAGGGCGCCGCTGGGGCCGCTATCCGTGTACAGGCCCGTCAGGCGCTCCAGGTTTTTCTGGTAGCGCTCGCGCACGGCCGTCTGCGCCGCCATTTCGCCTTGCAGGCGTTCCACTTCGGTGCTGCGCAGGCCGACCAGGGTGGTCAGGTTGCGGATGGTATGCGCGTCGCTCACGTATGCTCCTAGGCCATGATCTGTTCAAGTTGTTCGATGCACGGTCCCATCGGCGCCTCTTCCTTGGTGCCCTGGCACAGGAAGGCTTCGATGGGCGCGTGCAGCTGGACGGCGCGGTCGGTGATCGGGTCGGCGCCGGGCACGTAGGCGCCCAGCGGGATCAGGTCGCGCACGCGCGCATGGCGCGCCATCGACGCTTTCAGCGCGCGCGACGCCTGCATGTGGCTGGGCGTGATCACCTGCGCCATGCAGCGGCTGATCGAGGCGGCGATGTCGATGGCGGGGTAGTGGCCCCGCTCGGCCAGTTCGCGCGTGAGCACGATGTGGCCGTCGAGAATCGCGCGCGCCGTGTCGACCACGGGATCCTGCTGGTCGTCGCCTTCGGCCAGCACCGTGTAGATGGCGCTCATGCTGCCTTCCGGGTGGGCGCCATTGCCGGCGCTTTCCACCAGTTGCGGCAAGTTCGAGAAGACGGACGGCGGGTAGCCGCGCGTGGCCGGCGGCTCGCCCAAGGCCAGCGCCACTTCGCGCAAGGCCATGGCATAGCGCGTCAGCGAATCGACCAGCAGTAGCACTTGCTTGCCCTGGTCGCGGTAATGGGCGGCGATCGAATGGCACAGCTCGGTGGCCATGATGCGCATCAGGGGTGACTCATCGGCCGGTGCGATCACCAGCACGGCCTTTTTCAAGCCTTCGGCGCCGAGCGACTTTTCCACGAATTCGCGCACTTCGCGGCCCCGTTCGCCGATCAGGCCGACGACGACGACATCGGCCACCGTCTGGCGCGTGATCAGGCCCAGCAGCACGCTCTTGCCCACGCCGGAACCGGCCATCAGGCCCACGCGCTGCCCCTTGCCCAGGGTCAGCATGCTGTTGATCGCCCGCACACCGACGTCCAGCGGTTCGACCACCGGTTGTTTCTTCAGGGGATTGATCTTCGGTGGCGTGACTTCCAGGATGTGTTCGCCACCGAGGCGGCCCAGGTCATCGATCGGCTCGCCTAAGCCATTTACCATGCGGCCCAGCCACGAGGGGCCGATCTGCAGGCTGGCCTTGTCGGGCAACGGGAGAACTCTGGCGCCCGTGGTCAGTCCTGTCGCCTTCTTGAACGGCATCAGGTAAGACAGTTTTTCGCGAAAACCGACGACTTGCGCATCGAGCCACTCGCCGCTCACAGTTTCAATTTGACAACGCTGGCCCGTGTGCAGGCGGCAGCCGGCGCTTTCCAGCAGCAGGCCGGACGCGCCGACCAGGCGGCCGGTCGGTGTCGCGACCGGAATATCGCCGATCTCGAAGCTGCGCAGCGTGTCGGCGATCATGCAGGCGCGCCCTGGTCCGCGTGTTCGGCGGCCAGCGCCAGGTGGCTGCTGACCTGTTCCATGCAGGCCGACAGGCGCTGATGGCAGCCCGCGTCGACTTCATTGTCGCCCGCCTTGATGCGGCATTCGCCCGCGTCGAGGCGCGCGTCGGCGATCAGGTTCCAGCGCTTGGCGCGCTTCGGATCGAGTTCGCTGATGCGTTTCAATTCTTCCGGATTGAGGAAGACGTCGATTTCCTCGCGCGTGGGCGGCATCGAGGCCAGGGTCTCGTCGACCAGGGCCAGCAATTGCACCGGCTGCAGCGCCAGTTCCGCGCGGATCACCTGGCGCGCCACCTTGGCCACCAGGTCGACCACTTCCTTGCGCTGCGCTTCGCGGTAATCGGCGCGCACTTTTTTCAGGTCGCGCAGGATGGCGTCGACAGGGCGGGCCAGGCGGTCCAGGGCCACCAGGGTTTCATTGCGGCCTTCTTCGCGGCCCTGCGCCATGCCATCGTTGCGTCCGGTGTCGTAGCCGTCCTGCTGGCCTTGCACCAGGCCCACTTCGTAGCCGTCGCGCTGGCCCTGCTCGAAGCCTTCCGAGACGGATGCCTGCCACTGGCCATCCGTGTCCTCGTTGGAGGCGCGCTGGCCGGCGGCGATGAATTGCGACAGGGGCGGGAAACGATACGAGCGGAAGTGTTTCATTCGATCACCGCTTCGGCAAACAGTTGCACTTCGATCTCGCCCGCATCGGCGAGGCCCTTGACGGTGGCCATGATTTCCTGGCGCGTCTGTTCGATGCGCGACAGCGGCACGGGGCCGGAACGGCGCATCATGTCTTCGAAGCTCTGCGCCTGGCGGCGTGGCATGGTTTTCAGCACGGCGTCGCGGATCGACGGTTCCGCGCCCTTGAGGGCGATGGCCCACTGTTCCATCGGCACGTCTTCCAGGATGCGCGTGAGCGTGACATCGCTCTGCGTGGCCAGGATGAGGAAGTCGTACATGCTCAGTTCGATTTCCGACACCACTTCCGGGTCGTGCGCGCGCAGCAGTTCGACCAGCGCGGCGCGGTTGCCCGGCATGCGGTTGAGAATCTCGGCCGCCTGGCGGATGCCTTCCACGCTGGTGCTTTGCGTGTCGAGCGTGCCCAGGCAGCGGCCCACCAGTTCGTCGAGCTCGACCAGCAGGTCGCGGTCGATCTCGTCCAGGCGTGCCAGGTTCAGCAAGACCAGGTCGCGTCCTTCGACGGGCAGGGCATCGAGGATCTGGCCGGCCAGCGCGGGCGGCAGGAAGGCCAGGAATACGGCTTGCATCTGCACGTGCTCGTTGACGATGTATTCGGCCAGCCATTTCGGCGAAGCCCACTGCAGGCGCGCCATCTTGGGGCGGATCGCGTCGCCGTAAATATTGTTCAGCACGCTATTTGCGATATCGCTGCCCAGCGCCATGTCCAGCGAGCGCTTCAGGTAGCTGCGCGAGGCGCCGTGCACGCCGCTTTGCTGGCGGTAGTCGTCGAAGAAGGTCTGCATGGCCGTTTTCACGGATTCGACCTTGATGCCGCTCATGCGCGACATCACTTGCGTGACTTCCAGCAATTCTTCACGCGACAGGCAGCGCAGCACATTGGCGGCCTGTTCTTCGCCGATGCTCAGCAGCACGATGGCCGCCTGTTCCACGGGGTTCAGGCTGACGCTTTCGTATTCTGCGCCGTCGGAGGGATTATTGTTGTTGAGTTCGGCCATTTTTCTGCATCCATTGTTTGACGACTTCGGCGACACGCTCGGGTTCTTTTTCAGCCAGCACTTTCAAGTGGTCGACCATCACGTCGACCGCCGAGCCAGGTGGCGGCAAGTCATAGTTTTCCAGCAGCGGCACGACCGGCATGTTGCCGGCGGCGGCCTCGCCTTCGAGCGCCAGCGGGCTGCCATTCACACCCAGGGCAGGCGCGCCGGCGGCGGCCACGCCATTCGCGCCGGCGGCGCTGGCGCCGCCCAGTGCCAGGGCGGGATCGAGCTGTTTCAGTGGCGGCGGCGCCAGGCGCGTGGTCAGCAGGCGCAGCAGCGGACGCAGGATCAGGAAGTAGCCGAGGATGGCGCCCAGGGCGTACAGCAGCCAGCTGCTGAAATCGACGACGGTATCGCGCTCTTCCCACCACTGCGCCACGGGCGGCTTGGCCGGGAAGGCCAGCGCCGTCAGGCTCAGGCTGTCGCCGCGCTGGGTGTTGATGCCCAGGCCGCTGCTCAGCATTTTTTCAATATTGCCCAGTTCGGCAGGGGTCCAGCCGGTTTTCGGATTCGGTGCGGCGGCGCTGTTGAGGACGACGGCGACGCTGAGTTTTTCCAGGCGGCCACGGCTGCGCTTGATCTGCGTGATGCTGCGGTCGTAGGCGTACTGGCGCGTGGTGGCGTTCTTGCGGGCCGTGCCATCGTCGGATGGCTTCGGCACGCCATCGGCGGGGGCGGCGCCGGCGGCGTCGGCCGGTGCCGGCACGGCGGCCGCTGGCGGACGGTTCGACAGGCTGCCGGGAATGCCGGCCACGGTGCGGTTGCGTTCCTGCTCTTCGCGCATCGCTTCGCTCGTCACTTTCGGGGCTTCGCCGTATTTTTCCAGCGTTTCGTCCACGCGGTCGTTGTTCACGGCGGCCGTCACGCTGAGCTTGAAGTTGTCTTCGCCGATGACCGGGCCCAGCAAGCCCGTGACGTTGCGGCGGATTTCATCCTGGAAGCGTTTCGCGCCTTCGTTGCCGGCGGCCGAGGCATCGAAGCCATCCGTCAGGTCGATGTGCGAGGACAGCAGGTTGCCGCTCTGGTCGACCAGGCTCACGCGCGTGGGCGCCAGGCTGGCGACACTGCCGGCCACCATGTTGATGACGGCGGCGATCTGTTCCTGCGCCAGGGTGCGGCCCGGTTTCAGCGCCACCACGACGGAAGCGGACGATTTGTCGCCGTCGCTGGCGACAAACGAAGTCGATTTGGCAATCGACAGATGGACGCGCGCCGAAGCGATCGCGTCCATCGTCATGATGCTTTGCGCCAGTTCGCCTTCCAGGCCGCGGCGGAAGCGCACGTCCTGCACGAATTGGGAGACGCCCAGCGGGTCGTTCTTGTCCATCAGCTCCAGGCCGGCCGGCAGCTGCGCCGTCACGCCTTTCGAGGCGAGCAGCATGCGCACCTTGCCCAGCATGGCGTCGGGCACCAGCACCTGGCCGCTGTCCGGATGCAGGCGGTAGGGGATGTGTTCCGCGTCCAGGGTGGCCATCATGTCCGTCACGGCCACTTTTTCGCGCGCGCCAAACACCGGCTTGTAGTTGGCCTGGTCGCGCCAGGCATACATGGTCACCATGGCGGTGATGCCGATGGCCAGCACGACGATGGGAACCAGGTTTTTCAGCAGGGCGGGCGGAATGGCGGGCTGGGCGCCAAGGCGCCAGCGCGCAAATGCGGACTTCATGGGGGTAATCACTTGGGGTAACTTTCGCTGGGAGGCTGGGCGTGGATCAGGACGTGAAGATTACAGAGGCAGTTTGATGAGTTCGTCGACGGCGCCCATGACCTTGTTGCGCACTTGCATCAACATGGAGAAGGACAGGCTCGCTTCCTGGCTGGCCAGCATGGCGCCGACCATGTCGTCGCTCTTGCCGCTGTCGACGTCGCTCATTTTTTGCGCGGCCATGCGGTCATCGCCGTTGACCTTGCCGATGGCGTCTTTCATGCTTTGCGCAAAGGAGAAGCCGGATTGTTCCGGCGCGCCGAACTGGGCGGCAGGCGCGATGCTGGCGCCCAGGGCGCGCGCGTCATTGCTCAGTGCTGCCAGATCGGCCTTGATCAGACCTGCGAGTTCGTTGCTCATCTTGCCCTCTACTTTCAATATGCGGTGACGTATCAATCAGAAATTACTGGTGTTGCCATTCCGGCAGGCATTACATCCAATGCCATCTTGCCCGGCCCGATTTCAGGACCCATCAGTTTTATCAGTTGCCACACCATCCGCTCAAGCAGACTCAAACAAACCCAGCAAACCCACGCCAACATGATTTACATGGCCATGATAACTAATATTTATCTGATAAAAGTTTCTGCTGGTGGCAATAAGAAGGACTGGAAACTGCCATAAAAACCGGAATCAGGTAAGCGGAATGGCGCACTGCAAATCACTATTTTGTCGCTATAAGCTTACCTCGGGGCAACTATAAAGTAAAGAGAGGATTGCCTCAAGGAATATTGATACATGGCAATATTTAGCATTTTCATGTATTGTTCAGCACCGTAGTCATCTAGCATGCGATACGATGCGCAATCGTTTGCTTGCGGATCGGTTTGCAAGGTCAAGATGATGCTGTATTTAATTTCGGGTGATCCGTATAATTTGTTCTGCCACCGCAATACGACATGACCCTCATGATAACCACTAAGACAGATCAAACTGTGCGCCATCAAGTCCTCGATTCTTGTCTGCTTGGACGTCCTGTCCATTTGCTGCATGTATTCGGCGCCCAGCTGCGCGACGACCTGGCCGTGGCCCTGCGCCAGCCGATGAGCCGTCGCTACTGGGGCAACTTCCAGATCGATGGCGTGAGCTTGTCGCGCGTGGAAAACGAGGACAGCGTGAACCGCTGGCTGAGTTTTTCCACGGCGGCCAGCCAGACGGGCTTTGCCCTTGAACGGCAGATACTCTTGAGCGTGCTGAACTATCGCTATGGTAGTGCCGGCGCCAAGGGGGCGCTGCCCGATCCGGCGCAGGTGCGCGTGACGGCCACGGAGGAGCGCCTCGCTGTGGTGCTGGGACAACAGTTGGTGAACAGCTTGTTTTCCCGCGTCCACAAGAACCTGCAAACCCTGGGCAAGAGCAGCGACATCGACACCAGTGCCGAGGTCGCCGTGCAGTCTGGCGTGCATCCGGCGCGCGGCAGCTGGATCGTCACCGTGGCGCTCAGCGACGTCGAGGCGGGGCAGAGCGGCCAGTTCTGGTTCTCGCTGGACAAGCGCCTGATGGCCGACGTGCTGCGCGGCCTGCTGCCCGAGCGCGCGCAAGCGAAGAAAGCCTTGCGTGGCAGCGTGCGCCCGCTCGCTTCGCGCCTGCAAGTGACCCTGGAAGGCCGGCTCGTCAGCAAACAGGTGCAGCTGGGCGCCTTGTTCGACCTGCGCGTGGGCGACGTGATTCCCGTCAGCCTGAGCCGTACCGACGTCATGCTCGACGACTCCCGTTTATTTACAGCTGCTGTTTCCGAACACAAGGGCAAGCTCTGTTTAACCTCATTTGAAGATGTCGAATAATATGAATCTGAACGATACCAACCAGAGCGAAACCCTGCTGGAAGACCTGGGCGATGACATGATCATCGACCAGGGCGATGTGTCCGACGTGGCCAGCGGCCGTGCGCGGCGCGACATTCCGCAGATGATGCGCAAGATTCCCGTGACCCTGACCCTGGAAGTGGGCTCGGCCCGCATCTCGCTCGAAGAGCTGATGGCCATCGGCCCTGAAAGCGTGATCGAACTCGACATGCTGGCCGGCGAACCGCTGGTGATCAAGGTCAATGGCACGCCGATCGGCCGCGCCGAAGTGGTGGTGGCCGGCGAGAACTATGGCCTGAAAGTCATCGACCTCGACGGCCTCAATCTCGACCTGATGACAGCATGAAGCTGGCGGTACCCGGTTTGAGCCGGCGCCGCGGCGCGCTGGCTGCCGCGCTGGCTGTTCCCGTTCTGATGCTGTGCTGCGCCGCCGCCGGGGCGCAGGATTTATTGTCCGGCGTGGTGCCGGGTGCAAAGACCGACCTGTCGGTCAAGATGCAGATACTGGTCGTCATGACCCTGCTCGGGCTGCTGCCCGTGATGGTCATGATGATGACCAGCTTTACCCGTTTCGTCATCGTGCTGTCCCTGCTGCGCCAGGCCCTTGGCCTGCAGCAGGGCTTGCCCAACCGCATCGTCACCGGCATCGCCCTGATTCTCACCTTGCTGGTCATGCGCCCCATCGGCGACCAGGTGTGGAAGGAAGCGTTCGTGCCGTACGACCGCGACCAGATCGGCATGCAGGAAGCCCTGAAGATCGCCGAAGTGCCGATTTCGCGCTTCATGCTGGCGCAGACGAGCAAGGCCGCGCTGGCGCAGATCGCGCACCTGGCCGGCGAACCGTCGAGCATGCGCCCGCAAGACCACAGTTTCACGGTCAAGCTGGCCGCGTTTGTGTTGTCCGAACTCAAGACGGCGTTCCAGATCGGCTGCATGCTGTTCATCCCGTTCCTCATCATCGATCTGGTGGTGGCGTCCGTGCTGATGGCGATGGGCATGATGATGCTGTCGCCGCTGGTCATTTCGCTGCCGTTCAAGCTGCTGTTGTTCGTCCTGGTCGATGGCTGGACCCTGACCGTCAACACCTTAGTTACCAGCATACAGGGCTATTGATCCATGTTTACCCCTGAAGTCGCCGTCGACCTGATCATCGAAGCGTTGCATGTCGTCATGCTGCTGGTGGTGATCCTGGTCGTGCCGGGTTTGCTCATGGGCTTGCTGGTCGCGCTGGTGCAGGCGGCCACCTCGATCAATGAACAGACCATGAGTTTCCTGCCGCGCCTGCTGGTCACCTTGCTGGCCCTGATCCTGGCCGGACGCTGGATGGCCGGTTACCTGATGGATTATTGCGTGTCCATTTTTCAGCGCGCCGCCACCCTGGTCGGATAGCGCCGCGCGCCATGGATCAGATTTTCAATCAGGTGCTGCCGTTTCTGCTGGCCGTGTGGTGGCCGTTCTGCCGCATCCTGGCCATGCTCAGCGCCTCGCCCGTGATCGGCGACGCCATGGTGCCCGTCCCCGTGCGGGTGCTGCTGTCGCTGGTGCTGGCGATCCTGATGCTGCCCGTGATGCAGGCGTCGGGCGTGTCGCAGGACTTGCTGAAGATCGATCCGTTTTCCCTGCACGCCCTCGTCGCCACCCTGGAGCAGGCCATCATCGGCTTCGTCCTCGGTCTGGCCTTCCACTTCGCCATGTCCGTCATGTCGGTGCTCGGCTACCTGGTGTCGAGCCAGGTGGGTTTTTCCATGGCCGTGATGAACGATCCGCTTAACGGCACTTCGTCGGACGTGATCACGGGTTTGCTCACCATCATGTGCATGATCGTGTTTTTCGCCATCGACGGCCACCTGGTGCTGACGGGCGTGATCGGCGCCAGTTTCACGGCCTGGCCCGTGGGGCAGGGCTATGGGCCGCTGCTGCTGCAGACGGTGGCGTATAACGTGGCGTGGATCTTCGCCGCCGCCATGCTGCTGGCCTTGCCCATCGTCTTTTCCACCATGGTGGTGCAACTGGGCTTTGGCTTCCTGAACCGGGTGGCGCCGTCGCTGAACCTGTTTTCGCTGGGGTTTTCCATGATCACCATGTTCGGTCTGCTGATGCTGATACAGATCGTGCGCTTTATTCCTGAGCACTACATCGCCATGACCAACCGCGTGCTCGACATGATCCAGGAACAGATGCGGGTGGCCCATGGCGGATAGCAGCACGGGCGACAAGACAGAAAAGGCGTCAGCGCAGAAGCTGAAGAAATCGCGCCAGGAAGGGCAGGTGGTGCGTTCGCGCGACCTGTCGACGGCGCTGGGCATCCTGATCAGCATGAAGGTCTTCATTTATCTGCTGCCGGGCTATCTGCTGAGCTTTCGCGAGCTGTTCGCCATGGCCTTCATGCCGCTCGACAGCAAGGGTGCGCTGGAAAATGCCATGTCGATGGCGTTTACGACATCGGTGGGCTTGCTGATCAAGATGATCGTGCCGCTGTTTTGCGTGCCCCTGTTTGTTGTGCTTGGTTCCTTGATTCCTGGCGGCTGGGTCATCAGCACGAAGAACTGGATGCCGAAGATGGAGCGCCTGAGCCCCGCCAAGAACCTGGGCCGTCTGTTTGCGCCCAAGCATGCTTTCGAATTCGGCTTGTCCATCGCCAAGGCCGTCGTGCTGGGCATGGTGCTGGTGCATGTGAGCCGCTCCAGCCTGACGCAGTACGTGGACTTGCAGCACCGGCCCTTGCAGCAGGCCATGCTCGATGGCTCCGCGCTGATGCTCGATGGCTTGATGGCGCTCATTTCCGTCTTCGTGCTGTTTGCCATCATCGACGTGCCGGCGCAGGCGTTTTTCTTTGCCCGCAACCAGCGCATGAGCAAGCAGGATGTCAAGGAAGAACATAAGAGCAGCGAAGGCCGTCCCGAAGTGCGCCAGCGCATCCGCCAGTTGCAGCAGCAGATCGGCCGGCGCAGCGTGCGCAAGACCGTGCCCGACGCCGACGTGGTGATCGTCAATCCCGAGCATTACGCCGTCGCGCTGAAGTATGACCAGGACCGCGCCGAGGCGCCGTTCGTCGTGGCCAAGGGCGTCGACGAGATGGCGCTGTATATCCGGCAAGTGGCGAAGGAGCACCAAATTGAAACGCTGGAGTTGCCGCCGCTGGCGCGCGCCATCTACAACACCAGCCAGGTGCAGCAGCAGATTCCCGTGCAGCTGTACCAGGCCGTGTCGCAGGTGCTGAACTACATCCTGCAATTGAAAGCATTCCGGTCCGGGCAGCGTGCTGCCCAGCCCGTATTACCCACCGAGATGGCCGTGCCATCTCATCTGAGCGAGGTCGTACCGCCATGAATTTCCTGAACCGAGTGGTTGCTGAAATGCGCCGCCACAAGTTCGCCACGCCGCTGT
The DNA here is from genome assembly GCF_021165895.1 of Janthinobacterium sp. PLB04. NCBI lineage: Bacteria > Pseudomonadati > Pseudomonadota > Betaproteobacteria > Burkholderiales > Oxalobacteraceae > Janthinobacterium > Janthinobacterium sp. PLB04. The sequence continues at coordinate 2,939,375 of NZ_CP088968.1, forward strand.
TCCTGCTGGTGATCCTGGCAATGATCATCTTGCCGCTGCCGCCGGTGCTGCTCGATATCTTGTTCACTTTCAATATCGTGCTGGCACTGATCGTCATCCTCGTCAGCGTGTCGGCCAAGCGGCCGCTCGATTTCTCCGTCTTCCCGACGGTGATCCTGGCCACCACCATGCTCAGGCTGACCTTGAATGTGGCGTCGACGCGCGTGGTGCTGCTGCACGGCCATACGGGCGCGGATGCGGCCGGTAAGGTGATCGAGGCATTTGGTAACGTCGTGATCGGCGGTAACTTCGTCGTCGGTATCGTGGTCTTCGTGATCTTGATGATCATCAACTTCGCCGTCGTCACCAAGGGTGCCGAGCGTATCTCCGAAGTGTCCGCGCGCTTTACCCTCGACGCCTTGCCGGGCAAGCAGATGGCCATCGACGCCGACCTGAACGCCGGCCTGATCAACCAGGAAAAAGCCCAGATCCGCCGCAAGGACGTGGCCGCCGAAGCGGATTTCTATGGCGCCATGGACGGCGCGTCGAAGTTCGTGCGCGGCGATGCCGTCGCCAGTATCCTGATTTTGATCATCAACATGGTGGGCGGCGTGGCGATCGGCTCGCTGATGCACGACCTGTCGTTTGGCGATGCCTTCCGTCAATACGCACTCTTGACCATCGGTGATGGCCTGGTGGCGCAGATTCCGGCGCTGCTGCTGTCGGCCGCGGCCGCCATCCTGGTGACCCGCATCAGCGATTCGGGCGACTTCGAACAGCAAGTGGCGGGCCAGGTGCTGACGTCGCCAACGGTGATCTACAGCGCGGCCGGCATGATGGTGGCGCTGGCATTGATTCCGGGCATGCCATGGTTCATGTTCATGACCTTTGCCGGCGTGCTGGCTTTTGTTGCCTGGCGCCTGACCAAGCGCGTGAAAGGACCCGACGCGGCCGGCATGGCCGCCATCGAGGCAGCCTTGCGCGACGAGCGTCCGGCCGAACTGGAGTGGCAGCAACTGCCTGCCGTGCAGCCCTTGATGGTGATGCTCGGCTACAAGCTGGTTGGCATGGTGGATAAAACGCAAGGCGAACCGCTGAACAAGCGCGTCAAGGGCGTGCGCCAGAGCCTGTCCGAGGCGATGGGCTTGCTGCTGCCGAATATCGGCGTGCGCGACGACCTGGCCCTGAAACCGTCGCAATACGCCATCGTGCTGTCGGGCACCGTGGTGGCGCAGGCGGAAGTGCAGGCCGACCGCCTGATGGCGATCCCGTCGCCGAATGTGTATGGCCAGCTGGACGGCATTCCCGGCATCGAGCCGGCCTACGGCATGCCCGTCACGTGGATCGAACCGGGTGAGAAGGCGCATGCGCTGGGCCTCGGCTACCAGGTCATCGAGGCGCCCAGCGTGATCGCCACGCACTTGTCGAAGATGGTGCGCGAATACCTGCCTGAACTGTTCCGCCACGAAGACGTCTCGAACATGATGGAGCGCCTGACGGCCCTGTCGCCGAAACTGGCTGGCGCGCTGGACAAGGCGCTGACGCACACGCAGCTGCTGCGCGTGTTCCGCGTCTTGCTGGCGGAAAATGTGTCGCTGAAGGATATCGTGCCCATCGCCACCACCTTGCTCGACAGCTCGGAAACGACCAAGGATCCGATCCTGCTGGCGGCCGAAGTGCGCTGCGCGCTGCGGCGCCAGATCGTCAGCGGGCTGTTTGGCCAGAAGATGGAAATGCAGGCGTTTAACCTGGGCGGCGAGCTGGAAAACATGCTGCTTGGCTCCCTGAACCAGGCACGCCAGTCGGGCAAGGTGACCCTGGATAACTATCCGATCGACCCGCATCTGCTGTCGCAGCTGCAAGTGAACATGCCGGTGGCGCGCGAACAGATGAAGCAGCAGGCCACGCCGCCGCTGCTGCTGGTGCTGCCGCAGATCCGTCCGCTGCTGGCCCGCTATGCGCGCCTGTTCGCGCCTGGCCTGCATGTGCTGTCGTACAACGAAATCCCGGAAAACCGCGAAGTGAGCATCATCGGCACGGTGGGGTAATTGTAGGAACGATAGAAAACGGCGCTTCGGGCGCCGTTTTTTTTTGCTGTATCAATTCTGTTGCGTCAATCCTGTTCGTCGATGGGCGGCAGCAGGTCGTGCTCCTGGCCGTCGGCCAGCAGCAGTACGGTGCCGCCTTGCGCCGTCTCTTCGTCGTCGCCATAGTCGTAACCGAGCGGCGCCGCCACTTCCTTCGAGACGGCGATGGTTTCCTCTTCGGCCGCCGCCGCGGCTTCGCTGGCAGCGGGCGCATCGGGATCGGCCGCCGCTTCCGCTTCCGGTTGCGTCAGCAGCAGCGCCACTTCGGCCATGGCGCGGAACAGTGCCAGCGACAGCGAGGCGGCACCCGCCTGCATCGGGTAGTTGCCGTGCACGCGCTGGGCATGCAGCTGGCGGTTCAGGCGGCAGCGCACCACGCGCAGGCCCGCGCGCCGCACGGCGTCGGCGATCTCGGGCAGGGCCAGGCGCAAATGGCGCAATGCGGCTTCCTCGTCGGCGGCCAGTTCCAGCAGCACGCCGTCGCCGGCCGGCTCCATCTGGATCACGACCCGGCCGATGCCGATGATGATCAGTTCGACGCGCAGCGCCACCTTGCCGCGCCGCCTGGGCGTTGCATCTTCGTCTTCGTCGCTGGCCAGCACGCGCAGCAGCAGGCGCTGGCCGCCCCAGCCATATACGGCGAAGCGCCATGCTTCGCTGTCGACGCTCAAGGGCGGGCGGGCGCCTTCTCGCAGCAGGGCCGGTTGCTGCTCGGCCATGAACAGGTTGCCCGGCACGTGCTGGCCGCGCGCCTGCTCCTGCAGGGCCGCATATTGCTCGCCATACGTCTTGACCATCACGCGCCACGAGGCGGCCAGCTGCGCCGCGTCGGGCGGTTGCCAGACCAGCTGGCGCGTGAAGAACAGTTGATTGACCTGCATGGCGCTGCTGTCGCGCGGCATGGCGCCGCCCGTGCCATCGGCATTGGGCTTGATGAGGGACGCCAGGCTATCTTGCCCCTTCTGTTGCAGCTGGGCGGGCAGGGTGCCGGCGTCGGGCGCGGGCGCCATGTAGGGGCCGATGGGCACCAGCGGCTGGACCACGCCCGGCACCATCGGCGTCGCGGGGCTGACGTCGAAGCGCTGGGTAATCAGGGGCACCGGGTTGCCCGATGAGATGCGGTCTATCGCCATGCCATTGCTTCCTGCTGATACATATTCATCCGATCCGCCATCGCGCCCTGCCAGTCACTATTGTAGTAAAGAAAGAATCAGCTTGCTCATGCTCTGGCTTTGCTTGAGCATGGCCGTGCTCGCTTGCAGCAGCATTTGCGCCGAGGTCATGTTGGCGCTTTCGGCCGCGTAGTCGACATCCATGATGCGGCCGATGGCTGCCCTGGTATTGGTGATCATGTTCGACAGGTTGTTGTAGACGTGTCCGAGCCGGTTCGCGGTGGCGCCCAGCGCCGAGCGCACGCTGCCGACCTTGTCGACGGCCGCCGCCAGCATGTCGATCATGCCGTTGGCGCTGCTGTTGCTGGCAAATTCGCTGCCGGCTGTGGCGCCTGGCGCGAAATTGACGGAGATCGCCTGCAGGGCGGCATCCAGGCCGGCCATGTCGCCCGCCACGTTGAACTGCATGGTCTCGCTGCCGGTGGCGCCGATCTGGAACGTCATGGCTTGCGACAGGGTGCCCTTGCCGGCGCTGCCGTTGCCCAGCAATAAAGTGCCGCCGTAGCGGGTGTTCGTCATCACGTTGTACAGCTCGGCGCCCAGCGCATCGTATTCGCCTTGCATGGCCTCGCGGTCCTTCTGGTTCGACGAGGCGTCCGCCGCCTGGGTGGCCAGGTCCTTCATGCGCACCAGCATGCTGGTGACTTCGCCAAACGCGCCTTCGGCCGTCTGCAGCAGGGAAGTACTGTTTTGCGTGTTGCGCATGGCCACGGCCATGCCGCTGGTCTGGGCGCTCAGCCTGGTGGCGATCTGCAAGCCTGCCGCATCGTCCATGGCCGAGTTGATGCGAAAACCGGTGGAGAGGCGCGTCATCGACGTCGACAGCATTTGCTGGGCCCAGCCCATGGCCCGCTGGGCTGACAGTGCGGCAGTATTGGTATGAATGCTCAGCACGCGGCGGCTCCAGTGGAAGATTGTTTGGTGTTCTACCTTGTATAGGCGACTATGCCGGCAACATCGTTAAACGTGATGGCAATTTAGTTCAAGATGCGGGAAATGCGAGACACGGCAGGCGAAAAAAAAGCCAGACCGGAGTCTGGCTTCGAGAGACTGGCCGCGAGCGGCCAAGTCACTATTATTGCAGCAGGGACATGACCATCGAGGACATGCTGTTGCTTTGTTTCAGCATCGCGGTGCCAGCTTGCAGCAGCATTTGCGACGACGTCATGTTCGAGCTTTCGGTAGCGAAGTCGGTGTCCATGATGCGGCCGGTAGCGGCTTTGGTGTTGGTGGCGATGTTCGACAAGTTGGTGTTGACGTGGTCCAGACGGTTAGCCGTCGCGCCCAGTGCCGAACGCACGGTGCTGACGCTGTCGATGGCGGTAGCCAGCAGGCCGATGGTGGCATTGGCGGAAGCGGTCAGTTCCGTGGAAGTCGTCGTGCCTGCCGACGAGAAGTTCGTGCTCAAGCCGCTCAGGGCGGTATTCAGCGCGCTCAGATTGGCGGAGACGTCAAAGCTCATTTTTTCGGTCGAGCTGGCGCCGATCTGGAACGTCATCGAAGCCGACAGCGTGCCATTGCCGGCTGCGCCGTTGCCCAGCAGCTTGGTGCCGCCGAACGTGGTGTTGGTCATGACGTTGTACAGTTCCTGGCCCAATGCATTGTATTCAGCTTGCATGGCGGTCTTGTCGTTGGCGGTCGACGAGGCATCGGCTGCCTGGGTGGCCAAGTCTTTCATGCGTACCAGCATGTTGGTCACTTCGGCGAACGCGCCTTCAGCCGTTTGCAGCAGCGAGGTGCTGTTTTGCGTGTTGTTCATTGCAACGGTCATGCCGCTGGTTTGTGCTTTCAGGCGGGTTGCGATCTGCAGGCCGGCAGCATCGTCCATGGCCGAGTTGATGCGGAAGCCGGTGCTCAGGCGCGTCATCGAAGTCGACAGTTTGGATTGGGTATTCGTGATCGAATTTTGTGCCGACAGGGAGGCAGCGTTGGTGTGAAGGCTCAGCATGGTGTCATTCCTAATTGGGTGGTTGCGGTGAGGAGCGACTTTTAGCTGCTCCTATCAGTACAAGACGACCGTGCCGCCACCTTAATTAAATGCTTTAAGGAAATTTTTTGAAATAAATGCCATTTCTTGCTCCGCCGCCCTGTTTCGCCCGTGTTGCGGCATGCTTGCGCCAGCTGCGCACGAAAAAAAAGCCAGACCGGAGTCTGGCTTCGAGAGTCTGGCCGCGAGCGGCCAAGTCCATATTATTGCAGCAGGGACATGACCATCGAGGACATGCTGTTGCTTTGTTTCAGCATCGCGGTGCCAGCTTGCAGCAGCATTTGCGACGACGTCATGTTCGAGCTTTCGGTAGCGAAGTCGGTGTCCATGATGCGGCCGGTAGCGGCTTTGGTGTTGGTGGCGATGTTCGACAAGTTGGTGTTGACGTGGTCCAGACGGTTAGCCGTCGCGCCCAGTGCCGAACGCACGGTGCTGACGCTGTCGATGGCGGCGGCCAGCTTGCCGATGGTGGCGTTGGCGGTGGCGGTCAGTTCCGTGGCGCCGGTCGATGCGGCAGCGGCGAAGTTGGTGCTCAGGCCCGTCAGAGCTGCGTTCAGCGAGGTCAGGTTGCCGGAAACGTCGAAGCTCATTTTTTCGGTCGAGCTGGCGCCGATCTGGAACGTCATCGATGCCGACAGCGTGCCAGCCGTAGCAGCCGAACCGTCGCCCAGCAGCTTGGTGCCGCCGAACGTGGTGTTGGTCATGACGTTGTACAGTTCCTGGCCCAATGCATTGTATTCAGCTTGCATGGCGGTCTTGTCGTTGGCGGTCGACGAGGCATCGGCTGCCTGGGTTGCCAAGTCTTTCATGCGTACCAGCATGTTGGTCACTTCGGCGAACGCGCCTTCAGCCGTTTGCAGCAGCGAGGTGCTGTTTTGCGTGTTGTTCATCGCAACGGTCATGCCGCTGGTTTGTGCTTTCAGGCGGGTTGCGATCTGCAGGCCGGCAGCATCGTCCATGGCCGAGTTGATGCGGAAGCCGGTGCTCAGGCGCGTCATCGAAGTCGACAGTTTGGATTGGGTGTTCGTGATCGAATTTTGTGCCGACAGGGAGGCAGCGTTGGTGTGAAGGCTCAGCATGGTGTCATTCCTAATTGGGTGGTTGCGGTGAGGAGCGACTTTTAGCTGCTCCTATCAGTACAAGACGACCGGGCCGCGGCACTTATTAAATGCAATGAGGAAATATTTTTATTTTTTCCCCGCATATCGACTGACTGCTCAAACCGCTGGTGCCGGCGCCGTGGGGCCGCGCGTGCAGAGCAGGAAAATACTCGAGCATAAATCCGGATATTGCTGGCCTAATTGATAACAGCCATCCAGGTACGCGGGAGAAATGATGTCTGTCTGCAGCAAGCGATCCCATTGGAAGTTGGCCAGGGCCTTGAAGAAGATGCCGGAGCGGTGCACCACGTTCAGGCCAGCGGCGCGCGCATCGCGTTCCAGGGTATCGAGCGTGTAGGTGCAGCGGTGGCCATGTTCGGCCTCGGCCGGCGTGACGGCCGTATTGTGGCTGATCAAGCCCATTTTGACGGCGATCTGGCGCGACGGCGCATTCGCGTTGGGGCAGACGAGGAAAAAACTGCCGCCGTCGGCCAGCCATTCGTCATTGATGCGCTTGAGCACCGCAACGGGATCATCGATATGTTCCAGCACGTGCGTGAGCACGATATTGTCATATTTGCGCGGCAGGACGGCCTGTTCGAAGCGCGAGACGATGATTTGCGCCGCCGTGCCCAGTTTCGCGCGTGCCTCCGCGGCGGCCACTTCGGACGCCTCGACGCAGGTGATGTCGTCGAAGTGGCTGGCCAGGCGCCGCGTCAGGTCGCCCTTGAAGCTGCCCAGTTCGAGCAGGCTGCCAGGGCGGAAAAAAGGCTGGAACGACGTCAGCATATAGGGATGCATGACATCGAAATCGAAGCCGTAGGCATATTTCCTGGCCTGGCTGTCGATCATTTCTTGATTGTAATCACGTGTATTGGTCATGGCGGTCTCGCTATGGGTGAATTAGTTGTAGCTGCATGCGCAGCATCGTGCCTTCCGCCGGGCCGGCCGGCAGGAACCCCGCTGCGCCATACAGGGCAAGTGCGGCATGGTTGTCGCCGGCCACTTCCAGGGAAGCGTGCCGCATGCCATCACGGCGCGCCTGTTCCAGGCACAGTTCCAGCAGGCGGCCCGCGATGCCCAGGCGCCAAAAGTCGCCGAGTACGCTGACATTGCTGATGTGGACGGTTGCCGACGCGTCGTGTTGGTAGGCGGCCAGCAAGCCCGCCAGGCGCGGACCCGACCACGCCTCGTAGCGCAGTGCCCGGGCATGCAGCTTGCTGACGTAGGCGCCCAACTCCGTGCGTGCGCGCAAGGCGGCCAAAAAACCGGCATCGCAGGCCAGGAAGTGCGCCAGCAGCGCGTCTTCACCCGCCTGCCCGTGCCGGTAGTCGAGCACTGGCATCATTGTTCCAGCACGGCCAGGCCGAAGCCGTGGCGGCCGAACTGGTTGCCGTTGTAGAGCAGGTAGACTGCGCCGTCGCATTCGAACACGTGCGGATAGCATTGCATGTCGCTATCCCATGCGCCATCAGTGCCGTGCAGCGCCGGTTGCTCGTCGTCGCGCGTCCAGTTGACCAGGTCGTCGGACCAGGCATGGCCGATGCGGTAGCCGCGCCCGCTGTTGACGCGGAAATCCGACGATTGGCGATAGCAGAAGAACATGTGGTGGCGCCCGTCGATCGTCACCACTGTGGGCAGGGCCTGGCTTTCGTCGGCGCCGAGCCGGTCGCTGATGATCTGGCGTGCCTCTTCCTTGGTCCAGTTGATGCCGTCGCTGGAGACGGCATGGCCGATCTTGTAGGTGCGGTCGGGCGCGCTGTCGGCGCTGTAGCGGCGCCAGCCCGTGCCGAAGATGTACCACATGTGGAACACGTCGCCGATGCGCTTGACGAAGCCATCGCCGACCAGGCAGGGTTCGTGCAGGGACGGGCCCAGTACGGGGCCGGGGCCGATGCGTTCGAACGTGAGGCCATCGTCATGGCTGATGGCCAGTCCGATGGCGGTATCCACGGACACGGAAACGCGCCGGTTCCAGCCGCAGGTGTAGCCATACACGGCGTCGCCATGGCGCATGACGCTCATGGGAAAAATGCCGTGTTCATCGAAGCAGCCCAGGGCGCCCAGGGCGATGACGGGCTGCTGCGCCACCCCAATGACGGTGCGCAAGTCTTTTTGCATGTCGACGAAGGCGATATGGCTCAGGTACTTGCCGTTCACGGGGTCTACCGCGCGGGTCGAGAAATAGATGCGCACGAAGTCGTCGAAGACCAGCGCCTGCGGCGACTGGGCGAAGTGCTGGCAGCCATTTGGCAGGACGTGTTCGGCGGGATCGAAGATATGGCCCAGCTTTTTCCACTGCAGGGTCTTGCTCATGCGAGGTTTCCTTCCAATACGGCCAGGCCGAAACCGTGGCGGCCCACCTGGTCGCCCAGGTAAGCCATGTAGATGCTGCCGTCGAGCTCGAAGACATGTGGATAGCTGATCATTTCAGCATCCCAGCCTTCCTCTGCCACGTCGATGCCCGCCTTGCTGTCGTCGCGCACCCAGTCGAGCAGGTTGCTGCTGGAAGCGTAGCCGATGCGGTAGCCAAATGCCTTGCCGCGGTAATTGCCGCTGTAGCGATAGCAAAAGAACATGTGGTACTTGCCATTCGCATAAAACACGTCGGGGCTGGCTTGCGCCTCGTCGGCCTCGACGCGGCTGTCGATCAGGTCGCGGTTGACCTTGTTCCAGTGCAGCCCATCGTCGGAAGTGGCCATGCGGATCTTGTAGACAGGCTCGGCGCGGCCATCGACCATCTTCCAGTTGCTGCCCGCGATATACCAGAGGTACCAGAGGTCGCCGAAACGGCGGATCTTCGGTCCGCTGAGGACGAATGGCTCGTCGGGCGTGTAGGGCAGTACGGGACCTTTGCCCAGCTTGCTGAAGGTGACGCCGTCGTCGTCGCTGACGGCGCCGCCGATAGCCACGTTGAAGGGCACGGATTCGCAGCGCGTCCAGCCCGCGTAATAGGCGCGCACCTGGCTGCCGTCGCGGATCACGGAGACAGGATAGGTGCCGAATTCATCGAACTCGCCCAGGCCGCCCAGGGCGAGAATCGGCTGCTCGCTGACCCGGCGTATCTTGAACAGGTCGCTGCGTTCGAGATCGACAAAGGCTGAATAGCTGACGTACTGGCCCTGCGCGTCGGGACCAGGACGGCATGAGAAGTACACGCGCACGTAGTCGTCGAACACGAGCGTGGCAGGCGCCTGGGCAAATTCCTTCAGCCAGGGCCGTCCTTCGACGGCCTGGGGCGTGAATACCTTGCCGAGTTTTTTCCAGCGGAAGGGCGCTTCGCGTGGGGAGGATTGAATCATTGTTATTCCTTGCTTGCGCCGGGCGCGTCCACGGCTGGCGTGGCGTGGATGCCTGCACGGGCATGGTTAGAGGTCGTCATGGGCTGATGCTTGCGCGCTGCCGCTGTCAGGCAGGCGGATGAATGACATCATACTGATTCTGGATGGCAAGTTGCAATGTTTGCGGGGCATTGAACATCATGGCATCGACGATCGACAGCCACGGCACGAATTCGCCGCCGAACTGCGCATAGCTCGCCGGGCGCGGCTGGATGAATTCCAGGACGATGCCGCGGGCCTGGAAGGCCTCCGCCTGGTACAGCTCCTGGCCGCCGGATGCATTGATGTAGCGCTGCGCACCCACCGCCTGGCACAGGGCCAGCACCTTGTCCTGGCTCTTGAGTCCATGATCGATGGCAATGCCGGACGAGCGCACCAGGGGCGTGTCGATGCCCAGCTGGCGGCAGGTCGCTTCCAGGCTGTGCAGCAGGAAGTCGAACAGGTTGGCGGCAGGGTGGCGCACCACCGCTTCGAGCAGCGGAAAGATGTCCTGGAAGTGCGGCGCGCGCGCATACGCCGCCTTCAGCTGGTTCAGCAGCTTTTCCCCGTCAAACTGGGCCGAGACCTCGCGCTCGCCGATGTGCAGCTGGTCCGAGCCGTTTTTCAGCGGCACGCTGAAGGTCGCGTCTTGCCCGTTGAGCAGCATGCGGTTGCGGTTGATCCAGCCTTTCTTCGTGTACTTGATGTTGTCGTAGACGATGAACAGGTCGGCCGCCGCGATCAGCTGGTAATAGCCAATGTACGGCAGGAAATACGGCTGCATGATGGCCACTCTCATGCTGTTTTCAGCAGCGCCGCTGGCACCCCGTGCATGGCGATGAGGTCGCTGATGGCGTCGATCTGCGCCGTTTCCAGGGTCGGGTACAGGGGCAGGCAAATCACCTGTTCCGCCGCTCTGCGGGCCACGGGCAGGTTGGCGGGCGCCGCCGATGGCATGCCGCGGTACATGGGGAAGTCACTGATGAGCGGGTAGAAATAGCGCCGCGCATAGATATTGTTTTCGCGCAGTATGGCAAACAGCGCGTCGCGGCTCAGCGGAAATTCCGGCCGCACGAGGATGGGGAAGTACGCGTGATTGGTGGTGGCGTCCAGCGCCGGCTGCAGGCAGTCGATGCCATGCACGGGCGCCAGGTTGCGCCGGTAGCGCGCATCGATTTCCTTGCGCTGGGCCAGTGCCGCATCGATATTTTTCAGCTGCAGCAGGCCGAAGGCGGCGTTGATTTCGCTCATCTTGCCGTTGATGCCAGGCGCCACCACCGTGACTTCGTCGACGAAGCCGAAATTTTTCAGGTGGTCGATGCGCTGCTTGGTCTTGGCGTCCGGCGAGATGATGGCGCCGCCTTCGAAGGTGTTGAAGACCTTCGTGGCGTGAAAACTGAGGACGGACAGGTCGCCATGGTTGAGCACACTACCTCCCTGGTGGCGCACGCCGAACGCGTGTGCCGCGTCATAGATCACCTTGAGGTTGTAGTTGTCGGCGATCTTTTCAATGGCGGCGACGTCGCATGGCCGGCCGTAGCAGTGCACCGGCATGATGGCCGTGGTTTGCGGCGTGATGGCGGCCTCGATCTTGGCCGGGTCGAGGTTCAGGCTGTCCGGATCGATATCGACGAACACGGGCTTGATGCTATTCCACAGCAGCGAGTGCGCGGTGGCGACAAACGAATACGGCGTGGTGATGACTTCACCGTTGATGCGCAGCGCCTGCAGCGCCGTCATCAGCGCCAGGGTGCCATTGGCGAACAGGCTGATGTATTTCACGCCCAGGTAGTCGCACAATGCCTGTTCGAGTTGCTGGTGGAACGGGCCGCCATTCGTCAGGATCTTGTTTTCCCAGATGGTTTCCAGATAGGGCAGGAAGTCCTGCAAGTCAGGCAGCAGCGGCTGCGTGACATACACGGGTTTCTTGTTTTGCGTGCTCATGCGAGTCCAATCGGCGGGTTGGGGACGGCCACGGGGGCCTCGAACGAGACGGGCGGCAAGCCTTCGCACCAGCGCTGCCACATGATGCGCAGGCTGTTTTCCAGGCCTTCCGTAATCAGCTTGGGGTTGCCCATGGCCGATTGTTCCAGGCGGTGGCGCATGCTGTAGCGGTAGGCGCCCAGCAGCATCGGGTTGGCCGCCATGGCCTGTGCCTTGCGTACATAGTCGTCGTCATCCTTGGCGATGAATTCTTCCAGTCCCACCTGCAGCAGGATCGACGTGCCGGCGCGGCTGGGCATGGTGGCGCCAGCCGTCGTCAGGGTGGGCACGCCCATCCACAGCGCGTGGAAGGTCGTCGTGCCGCCGCCGTACGGGAAAGTGTCGAGGCAGATATCGACGCGATGGTGCATTGCCATGAACTGCGTCATGCCCGTGCGGCCCTCGAAGGTCAGGCGTTCCGGCGCGATGCCTTCTTCCTCGAACCAGTCCATGAGCAGCGGATACGGCGTGGAAGTGGGCATGGCCGCGATCAGCATGCGGGCATCCGGAATGGCGCGCAGCAGCATGGACCAGCGCGCGATGACCTGGCGGTTGATCTTGCTGAGGCGGTTGAAGCTGCCGAAGGTGAGGTAGCCATTCGCCAGCGCGGGAGCAGGGTGGATGCCGGGTGCATATTCCGATGGCAGGAACGGCGAGCAGGCCGGCAGCAGGACCAGCTTTTCCGTGAATTGACTGTCGAGTATGCCGTCCGGCGCGAAATAGGGATCGGTCAGGTAATAATCCATGGCACGCAGGCCCGTCGTCAGCGGATAGCCGATCCAGCTGGCCTGGATGGGGGCCGGCTTGCTGGCAAAGACCAGCAGGCGGTTCTTGCCCGTGTGGCCCGACAGGTCGATCAGGATGTCGATGCCGTCGTCGCGGATCTGCTGCGCCAGTTCGAGGTCGGTCATCTGCTCGACCTGGCGCCAGTGGGGGATGACTTCGCGCAAGCGCTGCGTGACGTGGTCATCCTGCGCATTGTTATGGTAGGCATGCAGCGACAGTCCCGCTTCGGCGCGGATATTCTCCAGCACCGGGATGATGAAATGTGGCACGGGATGGTTGTGCAGGTCGCCCGAGACCAGGCCCACTTTCAGGGTGCGCAGCGGGTCGCGCGCATTGCCGTGCTCCTTGACACTTTTCGCCACATGCGTCTCGAACGTATCGCTAAAGCGCAGATGCTCGGCAAACAGGGTGGCCGCATCGAGGTTGGCGCTGTGCGACAGCAGGAACAGGTAGTTGCTGAACAGGGTCTCCCACAGCGGGCACACTTTCAGGCCGGCGCGGCAGGTTTCGATGGCTTCATCGATGCGGCCGAGATTGCTCAGGGTGGCGCTGATGTTGACATAGGCGTCGCGAAAGTCGGGATTCAGGGCCAGCGCCGCGCGGTAGCATTCCAGCGCCGCAGTTGGCGCATTGGTCAGCGCGTGGCAGTTGCCGAGCGCGAAGTGGGCGCGCTCGTACGTGGGGTCGAGCGCAACCGCCGCCTGGTAGTGTGTCTGCGCCTGCCCATAGTTTTTTTGCGCCTGGAACACGGAGCCCAGGTTGCACATGGCCGAGACGTTCTTCGGGTTGAGTTCCAGCGCGCGCAGATAGGCGGCATGGGCTTCGTCGTAGCGCTGCAGTGCCTGCAGCGCCACGCCGAGATTGTTCTGCACCTCGTCGTTGTCCGGTTCGCGCTCGGTCGCGCCGTGATAGGCTTCGACGGCCAAGGCATAGCGGCGGATGGTGTTGTAATAATCGCCCAGCTGGTTGTAGGCGAGGGCGCTGCCGGGCGCCAGGTCGATCGCGCGCTGGAAGTACAGCAGAGCATTGTCCTGCTCTTCGGCGGCGCCGTAAACGATGGCCAGCTGGCCGCAGGCCTGGGCATCGCCGGGTTGCAGAAGCTGCGCGCGCTGGCACAAGGCGATGGCCGACGCATAATTTTTTTCCTGGCATTGCAGCAATCCCAGGCTGCTCAGCGCCTGCACGAAGTTGCCATCGATGGCCAGTGCCTGTTCATAGGCGGCGATGGCATCGCTGACGTGGCCCTGCGATTGCAGCGCGCGGGCCAGGTTGTTGTACAGCATGGCTTCGTTCGGCGTCGCCTCGATGGCGCGCCGGTAGCTGGCTGCTGCGCCCTTGAAGTCGTCCGCTTCATGCAGCGCGCTGGCCAGGTTGGCATGCACGGCGGTGTTATGCGGCGCCAGCTGCAGCACGGCGCGGTAACTGAAAATGGCGGCTTGCCATTGTTTCAGGTCTTGCTGGGCGTTGCCGAGATTGAGGTAGACTTCCGCGTCGCCGGGCAGCAGGGCCAGCGCCGCCTTGTAGCTGGCGATGGCGTCGTCATTGCGCTGCATCGCCTTTAACGTATTGCCAAGATTGAAGTGGGCCTTGGCATAATCGGGGCGCAGCGCCAGCGCCTGCCGGTAAGCCTGCTCGGCCTGCTCCAGCTGGCCCAGCGACTGCAAGGTCACGGCCAGGTTGCCATAAGCTTCGACAAAGTCCGGATTCAGCTGCAGCGCGCGCGTATAACTGGCGACGGCCTCCTCGTGCATGCCGCGCGCCTGGCAGGCGGTGCCCAGGTTGCCGTGCGCTTCGGCGTCGTGCGGCGCCAGCTCCACGGTGCGTTGCCATGCCTGCAGCGCATCCTTGCCCTGCTGTTGCAGCGCGGTGCCCAGCACGCTCCAGGCAAAGTCGGAGAGCGGGTAGCGCTGCGTCAGGTCGCGGCTGGCCGCTTCCAGCTCGGCATGGCGGCCGGCCTGGTACAGGTCGATGACGGCCTGGATTTCCTGTGCGTCCGGCGCGGCGGCAATCGCCGTTTCCACGCGCTTGCGCAGCGTTTGCGACTGTTCGTTGTCCAGCCCCCGGGTGATCGCTTCGTTGACGATTTCCAGCGCCTGCTCACGCTCGCCCGCTTTCAGCAAGCCGTCCGCGTAGGAGAGCCAGAACTGGCCTTCGTCCGGATTCACCGACAGCGCCTTGTGCAGGTATGGCAGGCCGGCCTTGAATTGGCCAACCTGTCCCGCCAGCAAGCCCATGTTGTGATTGGCGATGGCGTGATAAGGCTGGGCCTGCAAAATAGCCAGGTACAGCTCTTCTGCCTGCTCCAGCAGCCCCCCCTGGTGCGCCGCAAGCGCTGCTTGCAGGTCGGTGTCGAGAGGCATCTCAGTGGTGGCGCTATCGGTCATGGCAAGTGGGAAAAGTAAGGTCAGCTGGAATTGTAACTGTTGGGGAGGGGAATAGAAACTTTCCCATGGGAATTTTATTGCGTGGCGATGCGCCGCTGGCAGCGGCGTGCCCGCAAAGCCACAGCGCACCGGAAAATATTGTGCGAATGGCAGTGCCGCCCCGGCGGCGGCTTCACACGGCGATGGCGCCGTGCTCCAGTTCCCATTGCTTGCGGCTGGTCTTCAGGATGTCGATGACCAGCAGCGCTTTTGCCTCATCCGTGGAAAGGTCTTCCATGAACATGGCATTGTTGGCGCGTATCCAGGCCAGCGGCATTTCCCACCAGGCCAGTTCCACCAGCCCGGCGCGCACCTTTTCGGAAAAGCGGTAGCGTAGCAGGCGCGCCGGCGAGCCCGCATATATCCCGTAGGGCTCGGAGCGGAAATTGGGTGGCAGCAGCGCCCGCGCGCCGATGACGCAGCCGTTTTCAATCACGCTGCCGCCCAACACCATGACTTCATCGCCGATCCAGACATCGTTCTTGATAACGGTGTCGTCGTACTGCGGTGGCTCGGCCGATTTCAGGCCGCCGCCCAGCACGCCGAGCATATAGGTCGATATCGTGCGCATTTCATGCTGGCCATTCAGCACGAAGCGCAGGCGCGCGCCGCCGGCGACAAAGCGCCCCACGCACAGGCTTTGCTTGCCGCTGTCGTATTTCACTTGCGAACCGACGCCGAAACCGGAGCAGCGGCCGATGAAGAAATGGCCAAAGCCCGGCTCCTGGTCGAGCCAGTCGCGGAAAAACTGCGGCGGCAAGGTGCTGCTGGCGCCATCGGCATAGCCGAGCACGGTGAAGTGGGCGGAGAGGGGATGATCTTGCAGGGTGCCTGTGTAATTGGCTTCTGTTGTGATTTGCACTACATTGCTCTTTGTGACGGTGAAGTTGCGGGAGGGTGATGCGACATGCGGCTGTCCGGCCAGGTCGGCCGCTGCCGTGGCGGGAATTGTAACTGGCGCGGGAAGCGATGGGAAAATTTCCAATAGGAAATTTATCGCGGCCGTATGAAAAACGCCCCGGCGAAGAAGCTGGGGCGTGCGGGAAACTTACATGTTCGGATAGTTCGGCCCGCCGCCGCCTTCCGGTGTCACCCACACGATGTTTTGCGTCGGATCCTTGATGTCGCAGGTTTTACAGTGCACGCAGTTCTGCGCATTGATCTGCAGGCGTTCGGCGCCGTCGTCGTTCTTCACGAACTCGTACACGCCGGCGGGACAGTAACGGGCTTCCGGACCCGCATACGTGGCCAGGTTGACGTCGACGGGCACGCTGGCGTTCTTCAGCGTCAGGTGGATCGGCTGGTCTTCCGCGTGGTTCGTGTTCGAGATGAACACGGACGACATCTTGTCGAAGGTCAGCTTGCCATCGGGTTTCGGATACACGATCTTTTTCGACTGGGCGGCCGGTTTCAGGCATTCGTGGTCGCCATGCGAGTGGTGCAGGGTCCATGGCGCCTTGCCGCGGAAGATCAGCTGGTCGATGCCCGTCATCAGGCTGCCCAGGTACAAGCCTTTCGACAGCCATGGCTTGACGTTGCGCGCCACGTGCAGCTCTTCATGCAGCCAGGATTGTTCAAAGGCGACAGGGTAGCTCGTCAGTTCGTCGTGCTGGCGCTGTTCGCCCAGCGCGCCGAAGGCCGCGTCCGCCGCCAGCATGCCGCTCTTGATGGCCGCGTGGCTGCCCTTGATGCGGCTCATGTTCAGGAAGCCCGCATCGCAGCCGATCAGCGCGCCGCCGGCAAACACCAGTTTCGGCAGCGATTGCAGGCCGCCGGCCGCAATCGCCCGCGCGCCGTACGAAATGCGCTTGCCGCCTTCGAAGAACTTGCGGATTTCCGGATGCGTCTTGTAGCGCTGGAATTCCTCGTACGGCGACAGGTACGGGTTTTCGTAGTTCAAGCCCACCACGTAGCCGACCATCACCTGGTTGTTTTCCAGGTGGTACAGGAAGGAGCCGCCGTAGGTTTTCGTGTCCAGCGGCCAGCCGCTCGAGTGGATCACCAGGCCCGGCTTGTGCTGGGCCGGGTCGATTTCCCACAATTCCTTGATGCCGATGCCGTAGGACTGCGGGTCCTTGCCGGCGTTCAAGTCATACTTGGCCATCAATTGCTTGCCCAGGTGGCCGCGCGCGCCTTCGGCGAACAGGGTGTACTTGGCGTGCAATTCCATGCCGAGCTGGAAGTCGGGGCCCGGTTCGCCATCGCGCTTGACGCCCATGTTGCCGGTCGCCACGCCTTTCACGGAGCCGTCGTCGTTGTAGAGGATTTCCGCGGCAGGGAAGCCGGGGAAGATTTCCACGCCCAGGTTTTCCGCCTGCTGGCCCATCCAGCGCACCACATTGCCCAGCGAGACGATGTAATTGCCGTGGTTTTCAAAGCAGGCCGGCACGGCGAAGCCTGGCGTTTTATACGCTTTGGTTTCCGTCAGGAACAGGATGCGGTCTTCCGTCACTTCCGTGTTCAGGGGCGCGCCCAGTTCTTTCCAGTTTGGAATCAGTTCCGTCAGCGCTTTCGGGTCCATGATGGCGCCCGACAGGATATGCGCGCCCAGTTCGCCGCCTTTTTCCAGCACGCAGACGGACACTTCCTGGCTCTTTTCAGCGGCCAGCTGCTTCAGGCGGATCGCCGCGGCCAAGCCTGCGGGGCCACCGCCGACGATCACCACGTCATACTCCATGGTTTCGCGCGGTCCGTACTGTTCAACTAAGTTATTAGGCTGTGTCATGGTCTCGATTTATAGTCACTCAATTAGGTAGCAAGGATAGGGAATAAAGCATCATCGGGGAAATTTAAGCACGAGTGTGCTTGTTTTTGGCGAGGATTGCAACTTTGGCGCCATTTTGCGTGACATTGCCCCTCGCCGCAATCTAAATCCGGCCATTTTGTGTAATGATGGCGTTTACCTTTGCTCAAGTGCGATGCAGGGTATTTTGCCCCTGTGCCAGTGGCACGGCGTAAAGTGTTGTCTAAAATAAAACAGGAGTAGCTCGTGGGCATAGAAGTCAATTTCGAGGGCAAGATTGCCCTGATTACCGGCGCATCGAGCGGCCTCGGCGCGCGCTTTGCGAAAGTGCTGGCCCAGGCTGGCGCACAGGTCGTGCTGGCGTCGCGCCGCACCGAACGCCTGAAGGAATTGCGCGCCGAGATCGAAGCGGACGGCGGCGCCGCGCATGTGGTGTCGCTCGACGTGACCGATTTCGCCAGCATCAAGTCGGCCATCGCGCATGCGGAAACGGAAGCGGGCCCCATTGATATCCTCGTCAACAATTCCGGTGTCTCCACCACGCAACGCCTGGTCGACGTCACGCCCGAAGATTACTCGTTCGTGATGGACACCAACCTGCGCGGATCGTTCTTCGTGGCCCAGCAAACGGCCAAGCGCATGATCGCGCGCGCCAAGGGCGACCCGAAGAAACAGCACCGCATCATCAATATCGCCTCGATGGCAGGCTTGCAGGTGCTGCCGCAGATCGGCGTGTACTGCATGAGCAAGGCGGGCATGGTGCACATGACGCGCGCCATGGCCGTGGAGTGGGGCAAGTACGGCATCAACACGAACGCCATCTGCCCCGGCTATATTTCCACGGAAATCAATGAAGATTACTTTGCCACCGAGCAGGGCAAGAAATTGATCGAAATGCTGCCGAATAAACGTCCGGGCAAGCCGGAAGACCTCGACGGCCTGCTGCTGTTGCTGGCGGGCGAGGATTCGCATTTCATCAATGGCGCCATTATTTCTGCAGACGGTGGAATGAGTACCTTCTAAGGCACCGGCTTGCGCTGCAGCCCTAGCGCTGCAGCTGCAAGCCCACCAGCTTGTGTACCAGCTCGGACGAGGTCGAAGCGGCGAACTTGCGCATCAGCTTGGCACGGTGCATTTCCACCGTGCGGGGGCTGAGGTCGATCTGGCGGGCGATGACCTTGCTGGTCTTGCCTTCGACCAGCAGGGC
Organism: Janthinobacterium sp. PLB04; assembly: GCF_021165895.1. Taxonomy (NCBI): domain Bacteria; kingdom Pseudomonadati; phylum Pseudomonadota; class Betaproteobacteria; order Burkholderiales; family Oxalobacteraceae; genus Janthinobacterium; species Janthinobacterium sp. PLB04. The sequence continues at coordinate 2,958,162 of NZ_CP088968.1, forward strand.
GGCGATTTCGCGCTCGCGCGGGGTCAGCTCCGCCGTCACGGGACGTTTCTCGCTGACATCCTCGAACGTCCAGATGCCCGGCCCCAGCGGCTGTGCGGCCAGCATGGCGTGGCCCGTGACGTGGCACCAGAACAATTCACCATTACTGCGGCGCATGATGCGCTCGTCCGAATAGCGTCCCTTGGCGTTCATGATGGGGATGATGCGGTCACCGGTGCGCAGGAATTCATCGTGCGTGGGGTAGAGTACTTCGAACGACTGGTCGTCCAGCTGGGCGCGCGCATAGCCGAACATGGCTGCCAGCGCTTCGTTGCAGCTGCGCATGATGCGGTTTTCCGACATGCACATGCCCACGGGCGCGTGCAGGAAGATGCTTTCATAATCGATGGCTGACGCGGCGTTCATCTGATACGTATCACTCTCACAGGGGGATTGCGGGCACGGCGCCGGTAGTTCTACGGTATTGTACTTTCCACTCGCGTATTTTATGCTGAGTCGCTGCCTGAGTCATGGACTCAAGACCAAAGCTTAACAAAAGATAGAGGGACACCCATGAATAAAGTTTATCCTGACGCCGCTGCGGCGCTGGCCGGTATCGTCCAAGATGGCCAGACCATCGCCGTCGGCGGCTTCGGCCTGTGCGGCATTCCCGAAGCCCTGATCGGCGCCTTGCGCGATTCGGGCGTGACGGGCCTGACAGCCATTTCGAATAACGCCGGCGTGGATGGCTTCGGCCTGGGCCAGCTGCTGACCACGCGCCAGATCAAGAAAATGATCGCCTCCTATGTGGGCGAAAACAAGGAATTCGCGCGCCAGTACCTGGCCGGCGAGCTGGAACTGGAATTCACCCCGCAAGGCACCCTCGCCGAGAAACTGCGTGCCGGCGGCGCCGGCATTCCCGCCTTCTTCACCAAGACGGGCGTGGGAACCATCGTTGCCGACGGCAAGGAGCTGCGCGAATTCGATGGCGAGCAATACGTGATGGAACGCAGCCTGGTGGCCGATGTGTCGCTGGTGAAAGCCTACATGGCCGACCGCGCGGGCAATTTGGTCTACCGCAAGACGGCGCGCAATTTCAACCCGAACGTTGCCATGGCTGGCAAGATCACCATCGTCGAAGTGGAAAAACTGGTCGAAGTGGGCGAGATCGACCCGGACCAGGTCCACACGCCGAGCATCTTCGTGCACCGCATCGTGGTCAACGCGAACCCGGAAAAACGCATCGAGCAGCGCACCGTGCGCACTGAAGCATAAAAAAGAATACGGAGAACATCATGGCTTGGACTAGAGACGAAATGGCCGCGCGCGCGGCGAAAGAATTGCAGGATGGCTTTTATGTGAACCTGGGCATCGGCTTGCCGACCCTGGTAGCGAACTATGTGCCGGAGAATATCGAAGTCTTCCTGCAGTCGGAAAACGGCTTGCTGGGCATCGGCCCGTTCCCCACGGACGATGAGGTCGATGCCGACCTGATCAACGCGGGCAAGCAGACGGTGACGGCCTTGCCCGGCGCAGCCTACTTCAGCTCGGCTGATTCGTTTGGCATGATTCGTGGCGGCAAGATCAACCTGGCCATCCTGGGCGCCATGCAAGTGTCGGAAAAGGGCGACCTGGCGAACTGGATGATTCCAGGCAAGATGGTCAAGGGCATGGGCGGCGCGATGGACCTGGTCGCCGGCGTCAAGCGCGTCGTCGTGCTGATGGAGCACGTGGCCACGGCCAAGGATGGCACGACGTCGCACAAGCTGCTGAAGCAGTGCGACTTGCCGCTGACGGGCGTAGGCGTGGTCGACGTCATCATCAGCGACCTGGGCGTCATCGACGTGACGGAAAACGGCCTGAAGCTGGTGGAATTGGCGCCGGGCGTGACCAAGGAACAAGTGCAAGAGGCCACGGGCGCTGAGCTGGACGTGTCGGCCGTATAAATGGCTTGTTGTATGGAATAAAAGGGCGGACAGCGATGTCCGCCCTTTTTTTATGCGCCGGCCTTGCCGCGCAGCCCGTCCAGGCTGTAGGCGCCGCCGCCCGCTGCCGCGAAATACAGGAAGGTGAAGCAGTACATCACGGCCATTTCGCCGCCATTCAAGATCGGCAGGAAACCGGCTGGCGCATGCGCCATGAAGTAGGCGGCCGCCATCTGGCCCGACAGGATGAAGGCGACGGGGCGCGTGAACAGGCCGACCAGCAGCAAGGTGCCGCCGACCAGCTCGATGACGCCGGCCGCCCCCATCACGGAAAACAGTTGCAGGCCGTCGAACATGGCCACGTGCGGCGCGCCGAACAGTTTCGCCGTGCCGTGTTGCAGGAAGAGGAAACCGAAGATGATGCGCAGCACGCCCAGCAGGCGTGGACTCCAGGTGGCGTAGAAGGCGGGCGAGAGGGACATGACGTACTCCATTCAAAAGTGAGGATGGTTCGGTGTCAGGCTTGCATTAACGCAATGTCATTATGCGGGAGCTTGCGGGCGAACAGTGTTGTAACTGTAATTCTTTTTGATTCATTGATCATCCAGTGAAATATTGATGCATGATTTACTGTGGATTGATGATGCGATAAGATGCGCGCGCCATGAAAAAAGCCCCGCAGATCGCTCTGCGGGGCTTTTCAATGAAGAGTACGGCTTACTTGACGATATTCACGGCCGGGGCGACATACGCGTCGTCGGTCGGGTGGGTGGGATGGGCCAGCTCGCTGTGCAGCTTGTCCATGTCCAGTTCTTTTTCCCATTTCGACACGACGATGGTGGCTACGCCGTTGCCCACAAAATTCGTCAGCGCGCGGCATTCGCTCATGAAGCGGTCGATGCCCAGGATCAGCGCCATGCCGGCCACGGGGATGGTCGGCACCACGGCCAGGGTGGCGGCCAGGGTGATGAAGCCGGCGCCCGTGATGCCGGACGCGCCTTTCGAGGTCAGCATCGCCACGCCCAGGATGGTGAGCTCTTGCCAGATCGTCAGTTCCGTGTTGGTGGCTTGTGCCACGAACAGGGCCGCCATGGTCATGTAGATGTTGGTGCCGTCCAGGTTGAACGAGTAGCCGGTAGGCACGACCAGGCCGACCACCGGTTTCGAGCAGCCGAGGCGCTCGAGTTTTTTCATCAGGGCCGGCAGGGCCGATTCCGACGAGCTGGTACCGAGCACGATCAGCAGTTCTTCCTTGATGTACAGCAAGAAGCGGCCGATGGAGAAGCCCGTGTACTTGGCGATCAGGCCCAGCACGACGAAGACGAACAGGAAGCAGGTCAGGTAGAACGAACCCATCAGTTTAGCCAGCGGGATCAGCGAAGCCAGGCCGTATTTGCCGATGGTAAATGCCATCGCGCCGAACGCGCCGACAGGGGCGACTTTCATGATGATGTTGACCATGCCGAAGATGGCGTGCGACAGCTCGTCGATCAGCTTGGTGACGGGACGGCCGCGCTCGCCCAGCAGGGACAGCGAGAAACCGAACAGGATGGCGATCAACAGCACTTGCAGGATGTCGCCCTTGGCGAACGCATCGACGAAAGTCTTCGGGATGATGTTCATCAGGAAATCGGTGGTCGTCATTCCTTCGGCGTGCGTGTATTGCGCGATCGACTTGGCGTCCAGGTGGGCCGGATCGGCGTTGAAGCCGGCGCCCGGTTTCAGGATGTTAGCAACCAGCAAACCGATGGCCAGCGCGAAGGTGGAGACCACTTCGAAGTAGATCAGGGCCTTGCCGCCCACGCGGCCGATCTTCTTGACGTCCTGCATGCCGGCGATGCCGGAGACGACGGTACAGAAGATCACCGGGGCGATGATCATCTTGATCAGTTTGATAAAGCCGTCGCCCAGCGGTTTCATGTCGACAGCGTTGGAAGGGTAGAACACGCCCAGCAGCACGCCGGCCACGATGGCGAACAGCACCTGCACGTACAGGATTTTATAGAATGGTTTTTTCACGAGTGGTCTCCTCTTGCGGGTTGATGCTGCGATCATCCACTCATTGCCAGGCCGCCTCAATTGTGGATAACCGCAGATATGCATTTTCGCTATATCGGGTATTGCGCCATGACTGGCGTGCTGCGGCGCAGCATTTCAGGCGTGCGCTTGGAGCATTGCCCGCGCTGCGCTACACTGCCGTAGCGTCGCGCGCGGGACACCCCATGGCAGGCAGGAAGCGGTGCTCTTTTTATATCGAATAAGGAATTGGCATGATCGAAGCGAGCATCAAATCCGTCCAGTGCATCTCCCCCGCAGGCTTGCACACCATGTCGTACAAGGAGTGGGGCGCGGCGGACAATCCGAACGTGCTCGTCTGCGCCCACGGCGTGACGCGCGTGGCGGACGACTTCGACAACCTGGCGCGCGCCATGGCCAGCGATTACCGCGTGATCTGCCCCGACGTGGTGGGACGCGGGCGCTCGGGCTGGCTGGCCAATCCCCAGTTCTACCGCGTGCCGCAATATGTGAGCGACATGGTGACCCTGCTGGCGCGCGTGCTGGCCAATGGCGAGCGCCAGACGGTGGACTGGTTCGGCACGTCGATGGGCGGCTTGATCGGCCTGGGCCTGGCATCGTTGCCGGACAGCCCGATCAGCAAGCTGGTGCTGAACGATATCGGCCCGACCCTGGCGCCGGAAGCCTTGCAGCGCATCGGCGACTATATCGGCCAGGACTTGCGTTTCGAGACATTTGAACAGGGCGCCAAGTTTGTGCGCGACGTGTCCGCCAGCTTCGGCCCGCACACGGACGCGGAATGGCATAAACTGGCGGTGGATGTGTTGCGTCAGGATAAGGATGGTCACTGGCGCCGCCACTATGATATGGGACTTGCCATGCCGTTCCGCTCGGCCACGCCGGAATCGGCGGCCAGCGACGAAGCCATGCTGTGGGCCGCGTATGATGCCGTGCGTTGCCCCACCTTGCTGGTGCGCGGGTCGGAATCCGATCTGCTGTCGCACGCAACGGCCACGCGCATGCTGGGCCGCGGCCCGAAGGCGGAGCTGGTGGAAATCGCCGGCGTGGGCCATGCGCCAACTTTTGTCCACGATGACCAGATCGCCATCGCCCGCAAGTTTTTGCTGGGCAAATAAGAAGGCAACAAGCAATAACGCTGTACAGATTTTGAAACAACCGAAAGAAGAAGCATGGAAATTACACGACTGCACGTAGGCAAACGCCTCTCCGAAGTAGCCATACACAACAACACCATCTACCTGGCGGGCCAGATCGCGGAAGACACCACGCAGGGCATCGTCGGACAGACGCGCGAAGTGCTCGGCCACGTCGACCGTTTGCTGATGGAAGCGGGCAGCGACAAGACTTGCATCCTGTCGTGCCAGATCTACATCGCCGACATGAAGGATTTTCCCGGCATGAATGAAGTGTGGGACGACTGGGTGGCTTCCGGCCACACGCCGCCGCGCGCCACGGTGGAAGCGAAGCTGGCCAATCCGGCATGCCTGGTTGAAATCGTCATCATCGCTGCAGAACGTTAAGTCATCAAGTTGTTGAGTTATTAAGTTTAAAAGGTATTACATGGTTTCCATCTCGGCCCCGAATAGCGTCACCTCGGAACAACTGGTAGAGGGCTTGAGTGCGCCGGACAGTGCGCGCGTGCTGGACGCGCTCGCGTATGCCACCGAAGCGTATGGCGACAAGCTGACCTTTGCCGGCCGCTCCGCGCTGGACTTCGCCATCGGCGTGGCCACCACCCTGGCTTTCCTGCGCAGCGATGCGGAAACGCGTATCGCCGGCCTGATGTTCGAGCTGACCCTGTTGGAACCGGACACGGCGGCCGACATCGAGCCGCGCTTCGGCAAGCAGGTGTGCGACCTGGCGACAGGCGTGCGCCAGCTGATCCGCTTGCGCGCGCTGACCCAGGCGCAGCACGGCAGCGCTGGCGGGCGCGGCAAGAATGCGGCGCAGCAAGCCGTGGCCCAGGTGGAAACCCTGCGCAAGATGTTGCTGGCGATGGCTTCCGACATGCGCGTCGTGCTGGTGCGCCTGGCTTCCTGCGTGACGACCTTGCGCTATTTCGCCGAGTTGAAATTGTTCAATGAAATGACGCGCGAGTACGGCAAGGAAACCCTGGACCTGTACGCGCCGCTGGCCAACCGCCTCGGTATCTGGCAGCTGAAGTGGGAGCTGGAAGACTTGTCGTTCCGCTTCATCGAGCCGGAAGCGTACAAACGCATCGCCAAGATGCTGGAAGAAAAGCGCATGATGCGCGAGGGCTTTGTTTCCTCGGCGATCTTGCGCCTGCAGACGGAGCTGGCCTCGGCCGGTATCCAGGCGGAAGTGTTTGGCCGCCCGAAACACATTTACAGCATCTGGAACAAGATGCGCGGCAAGGAGCTGGACTTTACGGCCCTGTACGATGTGCGCGCCTTCCGCGTCATCGTCGCCGACGTGAAGACTTGCTACACGGTGCTGGGCGTGGTCCACAATATCTGGACCCCCATCCCGAAAGAATTCGACGATTACATTTCGCGGCCGAAACCGAACGGTTACCAGTCGCTGCATACGGTGGTGACGGCCGAGGATGGCCGCCCGCTGGAAGTGCAAATCCGCACGAATGAAATGCACAGCTTTGCCGAATACGGCGTGGCGGCGCACTGGCGCTACAAGGAAGAGGGCGGCTCGAACTTTGCCGGCCAGAAATACGACGAAAAGATCGCCTGGCTGCGCCAGCTGCTGGCCTGGAAAACCGAGGTCGCCGACGCCGTCGTGGGCCAGGAAGAAATCCAGCGCGAATGGGTGGAAAAGCTGAAATCTGCCACCTTGGACGACCGTATCTTCGTCATGACGCCGCAGGCGCGGGTGCTGGAATTGCCCGTGGGCGCCACGCCCGTCGATTTTGCGTATCACTTGCACACGGACGTGGGCCACCGCTGCCGTGGCGCCAAGGTCGACGGCATCATGGTGCCCCTGAATACCCAGCTGAAAAACGGCCAGACCTGCGAAATCATCACGGCCAAGGGCGCACCGGGCACGGCCGGGCCGTCGCGCGACTGGCTCAGCGCCGGCTACGCCGTCAGCACGCGCACGCGCTCGAAGATCCGTGCCTGGTTCCACGCCATCGACATGCAGGAAACCCTGGCCCATGGCCGCGCGCTGGTGGAGAGATCCTTGCAGCGCGAAGGCAAGACGGCCGTCAACCTCGAAGCCCTGGCGCAAAAGCTGGGCTTTGCCAAGGTCGACGAACTGTTCCTGTCGGTCGGCAAGGATGAATTCAGCCTGCGCCACGTGGAGCAGGCGCTGCACGACAATGGCGAAGTGGTGGTGCCGGAAGACGCCGTGCTGGTCGGCAAGAGCCGCGCTTCCAGCGTGGAGCAGGGCGCCAAGTCCGGCGTGCTGGTGGTGGGGACGGAAGGCTTGATGACGGTGCTGGCCAAGTGCTGCAAGCCGGCACCGCCGGACAGCATCGTCGGCTTTGTGACGCGCGGCAAGGGCGTCTCTATCCACCGCGCCACGTGCAAGAACTTCGAGGAAATGCGCGCCAAGTCGCCCGAGCGCGTGATCTTCACGGAATGGGGCAGCACGGGCGGGCACGACACCGTGTATCCGGTCGATATCTTCATCCTGGCCGGCGACCGCCAGGGCTTGTTGCGCGATATCTCCGAAATCTTCTCGCGGGAAAAGATCAACGTCATCGGCGTGAATACCCAAAGCGCCAAGGGCCAGGCCCGCATGACCTTTACGGCCGAGATCAGCTCGACGGCGCAGTTGTTGAAGGCACTGAATGTGATCAAGGATGTGAGTGGGGTGCTGGAAGCAAGACGCAGTTAATCTTGTTTAACCCAAAAGCAGAGGCCGGGGTCAGACCCTCAGGGTCTGACCCCGGTATTTGCCCTTGGGTTCAATCAATGCGTCTTGTCACCCTGATGCAAGCCCGCCATCGCCGCCGTCTCCGGCTGCAAGGTGATGTGGTCGATGCCATGCTTACTCAGTAACATCTTCTTGATCGCCCGCAAGACCTTCGGCCAATGGTCGAGGTGTTCGATTTCCACGTGGCCGATCAGGGCCGGCTGGCCCGGCGACATATCCCACACATGCAGGTCGTGCACGGCGATCACGCCATCCACCTGCTCCACGTCAGCGCCCACCTGGATGTAGTCGATATGCATGGGCACGCCTTCCATCAGGAAATGGTAGGACTCGCGCAGCACGCCGAATGTCGACTTTAAAATCAGCAGTGACACCAGCACGGACAGCAGCGGGTCGATCTGCATCCAGCCCGTAAAGTAAATCACGGCGCCGGCGACGATGGCGGCGACCGAACCGAGCAAATCGCCCATCACGTGCACGAGGGCGGCGCGCGTGTTCACGCTTTGCTTGTCTTTCGACAATACCCACGCCACGACTATATTGATCGCCAGGCCGATGAAGGCGACGATGAAGACCATGCCGCCCTTTACGGGTTGCGGGGAGGAAAAGCGCAGCGCGGCTTCATAGCAGATCCAGCCCACCACGCACAGCATGGCCAGGCCGTTGACGAAGGCGGCCAGCGCTTCGGCGCGGCCAAAGCCGAACGAGTGGCGGGGCGAAGGAGGGCGGCGCGCGATCAGTTGCGCCAGCAGTGCCAGGCCCAGCGCGGCCGCGTCCGTGACCATGTGGCCCGCGTCGGAAATCAGGGCCAGCGAATTGGACAGGAAGCCGGCCGCCACTTCGATCCCGGCAAATGACAGGGTCAGGCCCAGCGCCCAGGCGAGGATGCTCTGGCTGCGCCCCTCGAACGAGTGGGTGTGCTTGGCGTCGCCTTTCAGGTGGGCGTGCAAATGGGTGGCGTCGTGTTCGGTGTGCGTCGGTTGCATGGAATGCTTTGTGGAATGATGTTGCCGCCAGTGTAATTGAAAAGCAACAAAGTAGTCGGCACGTAAAAAAACCTGCAGGCCCGGAGGCACTGCAGGTTTTTGATGAGGCAGACAACTTTACTGCACGGCCGTCTCGCCAAACTTGCCTTCGCGGAAATCCTGAACGGCCTGGAACACTTCCGCCTGGGTATTCATGACGAACGGGCCATATTGCGCGATGGGTTCGTTCAAGGGCTGGCCGGCGACGAGGATTACGCGGCCGCCTTGCGGCGCCTCGATGCGCACGCCGTCGCTGCCCGGCGTGTTGGCGAAGATCGCCATGCGCAGGGCGGGCACGGCCTTGCCGTCGACCTGCACTTCGCCACGGAAGGTGTAGATGAAAGCGTTATGGCCTGGCGGCAATGGCTGCTCGAAGCTGCTGCCGGCCGGCAAGTCGATATCGAGGTACAACGGTTCCGTCAGCTCGCGCTGCACGGCGCCCGTCACGCCATGGCTCTCGCCGGCGATCACTTGCACGGTCACGCCCGCATCCGTCGTGTAGCGGGGGATTTCGCTGCTGGTGAAATCGCGGTACCACGGCGTGCGCATCTTGTCGCGTGCGGGCAGGTTCAGCCACAGCTGAAAACCTTCCATCACGCCTTCTTCCTGTTCCGGCATTTCCGAGTGGATCACGCCGCTGCCGGCCGTCATCCATTGCACGCCGCCCGAGGTCAGCAAGCCTTCGTGGCCCGCGCTGTCCTTGTGGCGCATGCGTCCCGTGATCATGTACGACACGGTCTCGAAACCGCGGTGCGGATGCTCGGGGAAGCCGGCGATATAGTCGTTCGGCTTGTCGCTGGCAAAGTTGTCGAGCATTAGGAACGGGTCGAGGCGGCGCTGCAGCTGCTGCGTCAGCACGCGGTTGATCTTCACGCCGGCGCCATCCATGACAGCCTGGCCGGCGATCACGCGCTCGACGGCGCGTGGCTTGTTGACGGTGGTGGTATCGCTCATTGTTCTCTCCTCTAGGCCAGGGCGGCGCCAGTGCGCCGCCCCTTTCACTGCTGGGATTACACCAGGATGGCGTTGATCTCGGCATCCGCCTGGGCTTGCGCCTTGGCCACGGCTTCCGGGCCCATGCCCATGCCTTCCGAATACACGTATTGCACGTCGGTCAGGCCCAGGAAACCGAACATGGTGTTCAGGTAAGGCACCTGGCTATCGTTGGCGCTGTCGCGGTGCAAGCCGCCGCGGGACAGGCCCACGTAGACTTTCTTGCCGGTCAGCAGGCCCACGGGGCCGTTTTCCGTGTACTTGAAGGTGACGTTGGCGCGGGCAATCGCGTCGAACCAGCTTTTCAGTTGCACGGTGATGCCGAAGTTGTACATCGGCGCGCCGATGACGATCACGTCAGCCGCTTGCACTTGCGCAATCAGCGCATCGTCCAGGGCGATGCGGGCCGCTTGCTCCGGCGTGCGCTTGTCTGCCGGGGTGAACAGCGCTTGCAGGGTCGGCTCGTCGAGCACGGGGTGCGGTGCGGCAGCCAGGTCGCGGCGGGTCAGGGTGGCACCGGGGTTGGCCGCTTGCACGCGGGTAACGATGGCGTCAGCCAGGCGGGTCGAGGCGGAACCGGTGCTGCGGGCGCTGGAATTGATTTGCAGGATGTTCATCTTGTTTTCTCCGTTGTGAGGTGTCTTGCGATGGATGAACTATAGCAATTCCAAAATTGATGCGGAAGCCGTTAAAATGGATAACATTAACCCACTGATGGAACAATGAAGTGTAAAGGTAAGCTATGGATATCGATCCCGGAGATTTGCTGCTGTTTGCGCGCGTCGTCGAGTGCGGCAGTTTCTCGCGCGCCGCCGTGCGCGTGGACTTGCCCAAGTCGACCCTGTCGCGGCGCATCTCGCTGCTGGAAGCGAAGTTGGGCGAACGCCTATTGCTGCGCACCACGCGCAAGCTGGCGCTGACGGAGTTTGGCGCCAGCCTGCTCGAGCATGCGCGCAAGGTGGTGGAAGAGACGGAGGCGGCCGGCGCGCTGGCACAGCACCGCCAGGCAGGACCCAGCGGCTTGCTGCGCATTTCCATGCCGGCCGACTTTGGCGACACCCTGATGCGCCAGGTGCTGGCCGAGTTCGTGCGCCGCTATCCGGCCATTTCGCTGGAACTGGACTTGTCGGCGCGCCGCGTGGATTTACTGGAAGAGAATTTCGACCTGGCCATCCGCATGGGCAACTTGCCCGACGACGCCAGCCTGGCCGCGCGCCGCGTGGCGTTCAGTACGCTCGCCCTGTATGCCTCGCCGCAATACACGAGCGTGCACGGCTTGCCCGAGCATCCCGACGATCTGTATGGCCACGATTTGCTCAGCTTGCCACGGGCCGTGCATGGCCTCGTGCACTGGACTTTGATCCGCGGCAAGACGACGTGGGAGCGCGATTTGCCCGTACGCCTGCTGGCTAATTCGCCGGAATTGCTGGTGCGCATGGCGTGCACGGGCGTGGGCATCGCGGCCAGCACGGACCGCTTTGCCAAGGCGTATGTGGCGACGGGGGAACTGGTGCGGGTATTGCCGGAATGGAGTTTTCCGCTGGTCACGGGCTGGGCCGTGTTTCCCGGCCGGCGTTTGATGCCGGCCAAGACGCGCGCGTTTCTGGACCTGATGGAAGAAATGTATCAAACGGATGCGCCCGTGTAGGCGCGCACCCAGATAATTTATTTGGGCAAGTTGCCCATGACTTCACCCAGCTGCACGGGGCCGGCCGGTTGCCAGTTGGCATTGAACGTCACGGTATCTTTCGGGAACAGCATGACGACGGTGGAGCCGAGCAGGAAGCGGCCCAGCTCTTCGCCCTGCTTCAGCACGACATTGTCGTTCGCATAGCTCCAGTCGCGTACTTGGCCTGTGCGGGGCGGGTTGACGACGCCGTGCCAGACGGTGGCCATGCTGCCGACGATGGTGGCGCCCACCAGGGTCATGACGAAGGGGCCGTTGGCCGTATCGAACACGCAGACGACCCGCTCGTTGCGGGCGAACAGGCCGGGGATGCCGCGCGCCGTCGTCGGGTTGACGGAGAACAGTTCACCGGGCACATAAATCATGCGCGTCAGGCGGCCGTCGCACGGCATGTGGATGCGGTGGTAGTCGCGCGGGCTCAGGTACAGATTGGCGAAGCTGCCGTGTTCGAACTGGGCCGCCAGTGCCGCATCGCCGCCCACCAGGGCCGTGGTGCTGAAGCTGTGGCCCTTGGCCTGGAAGATCTGGTCCCTGTCGATCGTGCCGAACTGGCTGATGCGGCCATCGACGGGGCAGACGTAGTCGGCTTGCGCCAGCGGACGGGCGTCGGGGCGCAGCGCGCGCGTGAAAAAGTCGTTGAAACTCGTGTAATGCGTGATGTCCGGGTCCAGCGCCTCATCCATGTTGACGTTGTAGCGGCCGACGAACCAGCGGATCAAACGCGTCGTCATGGCGCCGCCCTTGGCACCGGCGACACGGCCGGCAAAATTGGTCAACGCTCCCTTGGGCAGCAGATATTGAGGCAAAACGGCAAGACGGTCAGACACGATGGGAAGCCTTTGACGGGGTGATGGGAACAATGATGAAAACGCATTATAGCGGCGATGTGGCGCGCAATGATATGTACCGTATGCAAGGGGGCGTAGTGCAGTCGGCCGCCGAATTTAATTTGCCATAGGAAATATTTTCAGGAAACTGTGTCACTCGGAAAAAATTACAGCACAATACAGCGGCCTGTTTTTTAGCTTTTAGCCATTTTTATTCAGCCAAATTTTTTAGCCAGGTCATGATGCCACGCCGTTGCCTTCGCCTTACCATCCTTTGTTCCTCCGTGTTACTTGCCTGGAATGCCCAGGCCCAGCAATCCGAAACGCCCGCTGCCACTGACGCCGCCGTGCCGCTGAAGGCCGAGAAGGCCGAGAAATCCGCCGCTCCCGCCATGCAGACTGTCGAAGTCAAGGGCAGCGGCTATGATCCGCGCCGCGACGATACGGCCAGCAAGATGGTCGTTGGCAGCGAGGAAATCCTCAAGTATGGCGACACGAATGTCACCGACGTGCTCAAGCGCCTGCCCGGCATTACCGTGTCCGGCGCGGCCGGGCGCTCGGGCGGCGAAATCCGCATGCGCGGACTGGGCAGCGGCTACACGCAGATACTGCTCAATGGCGAGCGGGCGCCGGCCGGTTTCTCGCTCGATACCCTGTCGCCCGACGTGATCGAACGCATCGAGATTTTGCATGCGGCCAGCGCCGAATACAGCACGCAGTCGATTGCCGGCACCATCAACGTGGTGCTGAAAAAAGCCGTCAAGACGGCGCAGCGCGAACTCAAGCTGGGCGTGCAGGGCAGCGACGTGAGCTTTTCGCCCAGCGTGAACGTGCAACTGTCCGACCGCGACGGCAATTTCTCGTATTCGCTGGCCGGCTCGCTGTTCCGCTACGACTACCATTACGACAATCCCGGGCTGGAATTGGGCTACGCGCCCGATGGCCGGCAAAACCTGCTGCGCCGCACGAACGGCACGGGCGATGGCCGTCCGGAAGGCATCAACTTGTCGCCGCGCCTGAACTGGGTGCTGGCCAACGGCGACAATGTGACGGCGCAATTCTTCTTCAATGGCGGGCGCTCGAACCACCGCAATTTCAGCCGCGCGGAAACGGAGCAGGGCGTGCGTCCCGACTACGACAGCAATACGGGCAGCTCCAGCAACCACAATGCCTTCGGCCGCAGCGACCTGACGTGGATGCACAAGCTGGCCGGCGGCGCCAGGCTGGAACTGAAAGTGGGCGCCTCGGCCGCCCGCAATACGTCCGACAGCCTGCAGCAGGGCTTTATCGATGGCAGTGGTCTGGCGCTCGAGCGCAAGGTGGGCGTGAAGGCGACGGAAAACGGCGTCAGTTCGACTGGCAAGTATTCCACGCCCTTGCTGCCCGGCCATGCCCTGTCGATGGGCTGGGATGGCGCCTACACGGAGCGCGAGGAATCGCGCCGGCAGCGCGAAGCGGCCCTGGGCACCTTGGGCGCGCGTCCGCCCGTCAACAGCGACGAAGGTTTCGACGCCACGATCAAGCGCCTGGCCCTGTTTGTACAGGATGACTGGGAAATCACGCCGCGCTGGTCCATGTATGCGGGCGTGCGCTGGGAAGGCATCGACACGCGCAGCGCGGGCGACACCTATGACGAAGTGCAGCAGCGCACCAGCGTGTGGAGCCCGCTGCTGCAAACCCTGTGGAAGTTGCCCGATACCAAGGGCGACCAGGTACGCCTGGCCCTGACGCGCACCTACAAGGCGCAGCCTACGTCAAGCCTGATTCCGCGCCGCAATACTTCGACCAACAATAGTCAGACGGACCCCGACCGCGAAGGCAATCCGTATCTGAAGCCGGAGCTGGCGCTGGGCATCGATGTGTCGTACGAGCACTACTGGGCCGAAGGCGCCTTGCTCAGCGCGCGCGCCTCGGCCCGCCGCATCGATGGCTACACGCGCCAGGGCTTGTTGTTCATCAATGACCGCTGGGTCTCCACGCCCGTCAACGATGGCCGCGCCAATACACAGACACTGGAACTGGAAGCGAAGTTCCCGCTGCGCGCCGTGCTGGCCGCGCCTGTGCCGGCCATCGACCTGCGCGCCAGCGTCAGCCGCAACTGGTCGCAGGTGGAGCAGGTGCCGGGACCGGACAACCGGCTCGACCAGCAAACGCCCGTCAGCGGCAACTTCGGCCTCGACTACAAGACGCCCGATGGCGTGCTGACGACGGGCGGCAGCTTCAACTTCCGCAATGGCGGCCCCGTGCGCATCACCGAGCGCCAGAGCGCCTATACGTCGCCGCGGCGCGACCTCGACATTTACGCGCTGTGGAAGTTCGATGCGAAGAACCAGCTGCGCCTGGCCGTGTCGAACCTGCTGGCGCAAGACTTCGAAAGCACCACCACGTATGCGGATGCCAGCGGTACGATCACCCGCAACAGCATTTCACCGAGCTCGCCGCAGGCGCGCGCCACCCTGGAGATGAAGTTCTGATCGTGACGTTCCCGCACTGAAAACCCCGGCCAGCCTCCCCGCTGGCCTATAATCTCGGCAATCGCGCGCGCGGCCGGTCCGCGCGCGCCACCTTTTCATTTGCCAAGATTGCTTTCCCCATGACGTTTTCCTCCCTCGGCCTGATCGATCCCCTGGTCCGCAAACTCGATGAGCTCGGCTATGCCAAGCCGACCCCCGTGCAGGCGCAATCGATTCCTGCCGTGCTGGCCGGACGCGACTTGATGGCCGCCGCCCAGACGGGCACGGGCAAGACGGCCGGCTTTGCCGTGCCGCTGCTGCAGCGCCTGACCCTGGAAGGCGTGGTGGCACCCCAGTGCGTGCGCGTGCTGGTGCTCGTGCCCACGCGCGAACTGGCCGAGCAAGTCTATGCCAGCTTCCGCAGCTACGGTGGCAACTTGCCGCTGCGCAGCTTTGTCGCGTATGGCGGCGTACCCATCGAGCCGCAGATCAGCAAATTGCGCAAGGGCCTCGACGTGCTGGTGGCCACGCCGGGCCGCTTGCTGGACTTGCAGACGCAGGGCGCCGTCAAGTTCGAGCAAGTGCAGACGCTGGTGCTGGACGAGGCTGACCGCATGCTGGATCTGGGCTTCGAGCGCGAACTCGATATATTGCTGATGACCATGCCCAAGCAGCGCCAGACCCTGCTGTTCTCGGCCACCTTCTCGGACGCCATCCGCGCCATGGCGAAAACCATGCTGAAGGATCCCGTCTCGGTCGAGGTGAGCGCGCGCAACAGCACCGTCAAGGCCGTCAAGCAATCGGTCATCGTGTGCGACAAGAAGCGCAAGCCGGAACTGTTTTTGCACTTGCTGAAGAAAATGCGCTGGGGCCAGGTCCTGGTCTTCGTCAAGACGCGCAAGGGTGTCGAGCTGTTGGTGAACACCTTGCTGGAGCAGGGCGTGCGTGCCGATTCCATTCATGGCGACAAGACGCAGCCGAACCGCCTGCGCGCGCTGGCCCGTTTCAAATCTGCCGAGGTGCAGGTGCTGGTGGCTACCGACGTGGCCGCCCGTGGCCTCGATATCGACCAATTGCCGGTCGTCGTCAATTTCGACTTGCCCACCGTGGCGGAAGACTATATCCACCGCATCGGCCGCACGGGCCGCGCGGGCGCTTCGGGTGCAGCCATTTCGCTTGTGTGCGCCGATGAAGTGGAGCTGCTGTCGGCCGTGGAAGCGCTGACCCGGCAAACGCTGAAACGCAACGAAGAGCCCGGTTTCGAGGCGGAACACCGCGTGCCGGGCACGTCCGCCGGCGGCACCATCCAGAAGAAGGCCGTGAAAGTGCTGGCGCCGAAGGCGGCGGAGCGGGCCAAGAAAAGGCGCTTCTACAAATAATCAGGGACGCCAGGCGCGCAGCACGGATATGCCATTCGTGCCATCATGCGCTTATGACCTCGATACCTTTGTTCCCGCTCAATACGGTGCTGTATCCCGATGGCTATCTGCCCCTGCAGATCTTCGAGGTACGCTATCTGGACATGATACGTCAGTGCATCATGGGCGAGCAGCCGTTCGGCGTGGTGCAACTGCTGGATGGAACGGAAGTGCGCAAGCCGGGCCATCAGGAAACCCTGGCGCCCGTGGGCACCCTGGCGCGCGTCATTGACTGGGCCGCGCCCTTGTCCGGCTTGCTGCAAATCAAATGCATGGGCATGCAGCGCTTTCACATCGTTTCCAGCGAACAGCTGAAGCATGGCTTGTGGATGGCGCAGGTCGAAACTTTACCGCCCGATAAAACCATTCCCATTCCGCAAGAGCAGCAGAACGTGGCCGACGCGCTCGGCGCCCTGATCCGTACCTTGCAGGAGCAAAAGATCCCGCCCGACCAAATGCCGCTGCAGCCGCCGTACCGGCTCGACGAGTGCGGCTGGGTGGCGAACCGCTGGTGCGAGCTGCTGTCCCTGAGCACCATGCAAAAGCAATTGTTGCTGAGCCAGGACAATCCCGTGCTGCGCCTGGAACTGGTGCAGGATATGCTCACGGAGAACGGTTTGCTGGAAGAGTAAAGTACCTGAAGCCGCATGTTTGCACATGGTTTCGTTGTGCAATTGCAATTTCCATTGAGAAATACTTTACGCTTTGCCGCCGCTGGCATAAGATAATGCCCCTGGGCAAGATTGCCCTGGGCAACATTCAAGAGTACACGACATGGCAAAAGTAAGCGCGGAACAGATCAATGCGGCAATGGAAGCGATGGCGGGCGAAGGCCAGGCCATCACGGTACGCGCCTTGCGCGAACGGCTGGGCAACGGCGCCTGCCTGGGCACCATCAGCAAGCTCTTGCTGCGCCGCAAGGCAGGCGCGCAACGCCAGATCGCTGCCGCCGCCGAACTGTCGCCCGTGCTGCAGCAAGCCATCCTCGATTATGTAGGACAGGAATTAAGCGCCAGCCACAGCGCGCATGAAGCCGAGATGAATGACAATCAACAGGAATTGATGGACCTGGCCAGCGAGAACGAGCGCCAGCAAGAGTTGCTCGACCTGCAGGCGGGCGAGCTGGAAACCTTGCGCGAGGAGCTCGAGCGCGAACGGCAAGTGGCGAACCAGGCCCGCACGGACCTGGCCAAGGCGCAGCTGCGCCTGGAAGGCTTGCCGCGCCTGGAAGAGGCGGCCGAGCAGGCACGCATGGATCTGGCCAAGGCGCAATTCAAGCTCGAAGGCATCCCGCGCCTGGAAGAAGCGGCCGAAGCGGCGCGTGCCGAACTGATCCAGGCCCAGTTGAAGCTGGAAAGCCTGACGCGCGTGGAAACGGAACTGGCGGCCGCGCGCCTGGAACTGGAAGCGGAACGCGAAGAGCTGGGCGAAACGCGCGCCGAGCTGGACGAAGAGCGCACCTTGCGCATCAAGGCGCAGCAGTTCATCGTCGATCCGATATTCAAGACCCCTGTCTGAGGACACCTGACCAAACCTGCTGCGCGTCGCGCTTTGCGGCCTGCGATGCTCACCGTACTGGAGTACGGTTGCGCTTCTTAGCCACAAATCACTGCCGCTCGCGACGGTTTTGTCAGGTGTCGAGACGTCGGGGGGAATAGGTCATGCGGGCCTTGCTGGCTTAAAATGGCGCACTGTCGCGCCATGTCGTGCGACGCCTTGATCGCAAAGAAGGTTTATGCCCGTAGAAAAGAAAGTGCCGCTCCCGCTTGCGGCCACGCCCATATCGCCGCGCGCGCTGCCGCCCCGGCCGCCAGCACAATTCAGTTCGCCCGAAGCGGCCCTCGCACGCAAGCAGGCACGCGAGGGCAAGGATGCGCAGGTGCGTGGCGTCACGTCCATCGACGCCATGCGCGAGGCCATCAAGCAGGCGGCGCGTGACTTGCCGGCCATCACCGAGGTGCCGCGCCTGGCCATGCTGGACGCCGCCGCCTTTCGCGCGCGCGCCACGCTGGGCCTGCCCTTCCTGATGCGCGGGCTGGTGCAACGCTGGCCCTTATCCAAGCTGGAACCCGAAGTCTTGCGCGAGCAATTCAGCCATGTGCCCGTGCGCGCGCGCGTGGGCGACTACATCAACACGGCATTCGCGGCAGACCGCGCCATGCAGGACATGTCGATGGGGCAATATCTGGACCTGGTGGCGGAGGGCAACTACGCGCTGCCGCCATACCTGGGCAACCTGGAATTGCGCGAGCTGAACCGCCTGTGCCACTGGCCCACGTATTTTGACAAGATGGGCCCGCCGCGCTTCTGGGTGGGGCCGGGCGGCACGGTCACGCCTTTGCATTGCGATTACGACGACAATATCTTCGCGCAAGTGTGGGGCCGCAAGCGCATCTTTTTATCGCCGCCGCACCACGACGTCTTTCTCTATCCCAGCGAAGCGAACGCCATCCTGTTCGGTTCACCGTTCGACCCGGAAGCGCCCGATTTCGAACGTTTTCCCCTGGCGCGCCAGGCCAGCATGATCGAATGCATCGTCGAGCCGGGCGACATGCTGTACGTGCCTGCCGGCTGGTACCACCAGGTGCGCGCGCTGACGTTTTCCCTGTCGTCGAACCGCTGGGCCAGGGCCGTGCCGCTGGCGCTGCATGCAGATGCGGCGCTGCGGCGGGGCGTGGAATAAACCTTAGGGCTGCACGGCCTTGCCGGCAGCGCGCACACGGCGCTTGGGACGCCACTCGCTGAGGATGCCCGCACAAATGATCAATACCGCGCCAACGATGGCCAGGGCTGGCAGGCGCTCGCCGGCGATGCGGCCGATCACGCCGGCCCACACGGGTTCACCCGCGTAGATCAGCGTTGCTTTCGTGGCGGAAATGCGCTTTTGCGCCCAGTTCATCACATATTGGATCAGTGCGCTGGCGCAGCCCAGTGCCAGCACGCTGAGGATGAAAGTCTTGCTGAGGATCGGTGGCGCTTCGCCCATGACGGGCATCAGCAGCAAGGCGATCAATGACGCCGTGGCCAGTTGCACGATGGTCACGCGCAGGATGTTCAATTGCGGCGAGACGCGGCTGATGAGGATGATTTCCAGGGCGATCGCGATGGCGCCCACAGCAGTGATCAGTTCGCCCGTGCCGAAGCCCATGCTCAAGCCATCCGTGCCGGTGAGCAGCAGCAAGCCGGCGAACGCCAGCACGACGGCCGCCCATACGGCAGGGTGGGGCCGCTGCTTGAAGGCCAGCCATTGCACCAGCGGCACGATGGGCACATAGAAGGCCGTGATAAAGGCCGACTTGCTGCTCGTGATATACATCAAGCCATAGGTTTGCAGCGCGTAGCCGCCAAAGATGCTCACGCCGATGGCCATGCCTGTCAATAATTCGGCCTTCGTCAGGTGGCGCAGCTGGCCCCGGCAAATCAGGGCGCCGATACTGGCGGCCACGGCAAAGCGGGCGGCGACAAACGCCAGCGGGCCGCTGACCGTCACGGCATGTTGCACGACGAGAAATGTGCCGCCCCAGATGAAGGTGATGGCGATCAGGGCCAGTTCGGGCAGGCCGAAGGCGGGCGGGGGACTTGCGTGTGTTTTCATGGGGCGCTATGCTATGAGCAAAATATTTCCCATCATCATAGGAGCAATATATTGCGCAGTCAAGCCGAGGCCGGTGGCGTGCTGGCACACCTGGCCACCAATCTGCGGCGCTTGCGCCTGGCTGCCGGCCTCAGCCAGGAAGAGCTGGCGCGCAAGTCGGGCCTGAGCCGGCGCATGGTCAATGGCGTCGAGGCAGGCAGCACCAACATCAGCCTGGCCAACCTCGACCATGTGGCAGCCGCCCTGAACGTGGCCTTTGTCGACCTGGTGCAGCCGCCGCAACAGCCGCACGACAGCCTGCGCGTGCTGATGTGGCAAAGCGCGTCGCAGGCCAGCCAGGCCATGCTGCTGGGTGCCGCGCCCGCCAGCCGCCAGGTGGAACTGTGGGCCTGGCGCCTGGCGCCTGGCGAGCGCTACGATGCGCAAGCCGATCCGGCGGGTTTCAGCGAAATGATCTACGTGCTGGAAGGCGAGCTGCAGCTGGAACTGGCGGCCGGGACGAGAACGCTGGGCACGGGCGATTTTTTCGTCTTCAGCAGCGCGCAAGCATATGCCTATGTGAATGCGGGCGAGTCCACCTTGCGCTTTACGCGCAATGTGGCCAGCTGACAGCGCGATTACGGCAGGCCGCAGCCCACCAGCAACAGCATCGGCCGCTCGCGCTCTTCCGCCAGCGCCGGCTGTTGCGTGACCTGTGCGTCGGTGGGACCCCATTCTTCCACGTGTTCCAGCTGGAAACCGGCGCGTAGCAGCGCATTGATGGTCGTGCCCAAGGTCCGATGCTGCTTGATCACGCCTGGCGCCAGCCAGTCCGACACGCGCGGGCCTTGCTGCTGGTAGCTGTCGACGGGCCAGCGCTTGCGGCCTTGCGCGTCCGTCAGCCAGCCCGGCTGGCGGGGGGCCATGAAGATCGGGTGCTCGATGGAAAATACCAGCTTGCCGCCCGGCTTCAAGCCGTGGCGGATGGCAGCCAGCAAGGTGGTGAAATCCTTGATGTAGTGAAACGCGAGTGAACTGTAGACGAGGTCGTAGCTGGCGGGCGGCAGGGCCAGTTGTTCCAGGTCCAGCCGGGCATAGCTGACGGCCGCGTGCGTCCCCATGGCGTTCGCCTGCGCCAGCATCTTTTCCGACACGTCCACGCCCAGTACCTGCGCCGCGCCAGCGTCGGCTGCCCAGCGGCAGAACCAGCCATAGCCGCAGCCCAGGTCGAGCACGCTTTTTCCTTGTATCTCCGGCAGCATGGCGCGCAGGGCTGGCCATTCGGGGGCGCTGTCGAGTCCGCCGACGGAGCGGGGCAGCTGGCTGTAGCCGGTAAAGAAGGCGTCGTTGTCGTAGATATTCTGTGTCATGTGTCGATATCCTTGTGGACGGTGCGCTTGGCATGCCCGCCCCGTTGCGCCCGGTAAATGCCCGCGTGGCCGGAAAACAGATAGGCCACGACGCAGGCGATGGCTGCGTACACGCCGATCTCGGCGCCGAACAGTTCCATGGCCATCAGGGTCGAGGCGATCGGCGTATTGGCGGCACCGGCGAAGACGGCGACGAAGCCGATGGCGGCCAGCAAGGTGACGGGCTGATGCAGCAGCGGCCCCAGCGCATTGCCCAGGGTCGCGCCGATGAAGAACAATGGCGTCACTTCGCCGCCCTTGAATCCCGTGCCCAGCGAGACGATGGTAAACGCCATCTTGGCCAGGAAATCGTATGCCGGTAGCGGTTCCTTGAGCGCGTCGACGATGGTGGGGATGCCCAGGCCGATATACTGGTCCGTGCCGATCAGCCACACGGCGATGGCGATGATCACGCCGCCGGCCAGGGGGCGCAGCGGGGCGTAGCGGATCCAGCGCTTCATCAGCCCGCTCAAGCCGTGCGTGGCCTGCGCAAACACGTTGCCGGTCACGCCGAACAGCACGCCAGCGATCACCATGGCGGACAAGGTCCAGGCGGAGAGGGCGGGGATCAAAGGCACGGCGTAATGCGTGTGGTGAATGTTGAATAACTGCCCCCACAGCAAGCCCACCTGGTCGGCGATGACGGCAGCCAGCAGGCAGGGCAGCATGGCTTCGTAGCGTAAGCGGCCGATGGCCAGCACTTCCAGGCCGAAGAGGGCGCCCGCCAGCGGCGTGCCGAAGACGGAGGCAAAGCCGGCGCTGATGCCGGCCATCAGGACGATGCGGCGGTCTTCATTGTTCAGGTGGAACAGGCGCGTGAGCTGGTCGGCCAGCGCGCCGCCCATCTGCACGGCCGTGCCTTCGCGCCCGACGGAGGCGCCAAACAAATGCGAGATGACGGTGCCGCCCAGCACCAGCGGCGCCATGCGCAAGGGGATGATTTTCTTCGGGTCGTGGATTTCATCGATGAGGAGGTTCGCGCCGCCTTCGACACTGCTGCCATAGCGCAAATACAGCCAGCCGACGGCAAAGCCCGCCACGGGCAGCAGCCAGATCAGCCAGGCGTGCGCCCGCCGCGTAGCGGTTGCCCATTCAAGGGCAAACAGGAAGCCGGCCGAAGCCGATCCCGCCAGCACGGCCACAACAAAGGCCAGCAGCAGCCATTTCAGCAGATGCCGCAAGAGGTCGGTGAGGGCGCTAAGACGCTGCATCGTGCATCCAGTCAAGGCTGATCGGTGGGTGTTTCCTTACAAGCCCAGTTCCGCCACCAGCGTTTGGCCGATGGCGCGCTGCTCGTCCAGGATGGCGCGCAGGTGGTGGGGGCGCGTCTTGACGTTGGTCATGACCACGCGCAGCACGTTGGTCGGGCCGGGGTAGCGCGTCGATTCCAGTACCGTGCGCGACACAAAGCTGTGGCCTTGCGCCTTTTGCCGGTTCTGCAGCTTGGCGTTCAATGTGTTCAGTTGCGTGTTCAGCTCTGCCGCCGCGTCCATCTGGCCGCTGGCCAGCAAGCTTTCCATGCGCTGGCGCAAGTGCGCGGGCACATAGCGGTAGGTCAGGATGAAGGTGTCGGAGCGCGTGACGAGCTCGAAATCCTGCTGGTCGGCCAGCAAGTCCTGTAGCTGGCCGGACAGGGTGGCCGCCTGCCGCAGCAAGGTCGTGTAGCCGGATACGCCCAGCACCTTGAACGACGTCCACAGTTTCAAGGCATCAAAGCGGCGCGAGCCTTCCAGCGAGGTCTGGCCCAGGTCGCCCGAATTGTCGCGCAGGATGTAGTTGGCGTTGTGTTTCAGCAAGTTCAGGCTGGCGCTATCCTTGAACAGCACCATGCTTTGCGCCATCGGCACCCACAGCAATTTATGCCCGTCGATGACGACGGAGTCGGCCAGGGCAATTCCGTCGTACAGGGCGCGGTACTGTTCCGCGATCAGGAGGGCGCCGCCCCAGGCCGCATCCACGTGGAACCAGATGCTTTCTCGCGCGGCAATGGCTGCCATGGCGGCCAATGGATCGATGGCGCCCGTTTCCGTCGTGCCGGCGATGCCGATCATGGCGACGACCTTGATCTTGCGCAATTTCAAGTCGGCAATGGTCGCTTCCAGCGCGGTGATATCGATACGGTTGTCGCGGTCGACGGCCACCAAGTGCAAGGCGTTTTCGCCGAGGCCCAGGGTCGCCAGCGCCTTTTTCACGGAGTAATGGCTGCGGGCCGAACCGATCACGGCCAGCCCCGCGTAGCTGGAATCCTGCATGGCGGCAAACAGGCCCCGTTTGCGCGTGCCGGGCAACTGCCGTTCCAGCGCCACAGCCAGGGCCGTCAAGTTGCCCATGGTGCCGCCATTGACGACATTGCCCAGCGCGCCGCTGGTGGCCGCCATCGCCTGCGCGTAGACGCTATCGGCCTGCTGGTACACCTGGCGGTGCAGCCAGCCGAGGATCTGCTTTTCGATCAGGGTCGACACATACGCCGTCTCGATCTTCACCTGGTTCTGGTTCAGGGTGGCCGTAAACGCTTCGGCCAGCACGCTGATCCAGGGCAGGGCCTGCGTCATGTGGCCGATGTATTGCGGATGGTTCAGCTGGGCCGTATTGGCCAGCACGGTGGTGTCGAGTTCTTGCAGGAATTGCGCCACGGGCATGCCGTGCGCGGGCAGGCAAGTGTCGGACAGTTGCGTCAGCAATTGCGCATACGGCGTGTGCGGATAGGGCGTGTCGCGTTCGGCGGCCAGCCAGCCGCCCAGCATGCCCAGCGCCTGCTGCAGCGGCGCGGGCGAGCGTTGCAGCGCATCGATGGAAAAATGCTGCTGCAGCAGCTGTTCGATAGGGGTATCGGTCATGGCGCGTTGTCTTCTCTACGGATTGCTGATGCCACGGTGACAAACGAATTGCGCCCAGGCGAAAGCGGGATTTTACCCGACTCCGCCTGGGCGCATCAGTTTGCTATATCAGTTTGCTATGACTGCTGGTGATCAGAAGTAGTTCAGGCCCAGCGCCGACTTGACTTCATCGGCCGTGCGGGCCGCCACTTCGCGTGCCTTGAAGGTGCCTTCCTTCAGCATCTGGATGACCTGGCCCTTGTCCTTGGCGAATTCTTCGCGGCGGGCGCGGATCGGCGCCAGCATTTCCTGCAAGACCACATCCAGGCGCTTCTTCACAATGCTGTCGCCCAGGCCGCCACGCACATAATGGGCCTTCATTTCGGCCAGCGCCGCTTTTTCCGGATCGAAGGCGTCCAGGTAGGTAAACGCGATGTTGCCTTCCAGGTGGCCCGGGTCTTCCACGCGCAGGTGCAGCGGGTCGGTATAGACTTTTTTCACGGCGGCCGTGATTTCGGCCGAGGTCGCGCCCAGGTTGATGGTGTTGCCCAGCGACTTGCTCATCTTCGCCTTGCCGTCGATGCCGGGCAGGCGGCCGATGTCGGGTACCAGGGCCTTGCATTCCATCAGCACTTCGCGGTTGTACATGCGGTTGAAGCGGCGCACGATTTCATTCGTTTGCTCGATCATCGGGATCTGGTCTTCGCCCACGGGCACCACGCCCGCCTTGAAGGCCGTGATGTCGGCCGCCTGGCTGGCAGGGTAGGTCAAAAAGCCGGCCGGGATGTCGCGCTCGAAGCCGCGCAGGCGGATTTCTTCCTTGACGGTGGGATTGCGCTCGAGGCGCGCCACGGTGACGATGTTCAGGTAGTAAAACGTCAGTTCGGCCAGTTCCGGTATTTGCGACTGGATGAATACCGTGGTCTTCGTCGGGTCGATGCCGACGGCCAGGTAATCGAGCGCCACTTCGACGACATTGCGGTGCACCTTGTCGATGTCTTCCATATTGTCCGTCAGCGCCTGGGCGTCGGCCAGCATGATGAATTGCTTGTAGCTGTTCTGGTAGCGGACGCGGTCGCGCAGGCTGCCCACGTAGTGGCCCAGGTGCAAGGGGCCGGTCGGGCGGTCGCCCGTCAGGATCACGGATTGCGACGCGATGGCGGCGGCGGACAGCGGCGCGGCCGGGGTATTCTCGGTGTCTGGGGTATCGGGGGTGTTAGGCAAGCTCATCAAGTTTCCTTTCGAGCCGCCTGCATCGGGGATGATCCAGGCTGAGCCTGTTACGCCACCGATCGAGGCGGCGTTGATCATAATTCACATCACTATGCAGTGGCCGCGCGAAAGTGAGCGGGACCACCAATTCAAGCAGGCGTGTTGTGAATGAATAAATTTCATGGCGTTATGGTTGCAGTTCGCACGCGTTCTGTCAAGTTTGCGCCCCGATTTATCTGCTGCGCTGCGTCAGAGGCTAACCTTATGCAGAACTTGCTTTCCGGGTACTATTGCCGTTCGGCCACTTTTGCGTGGCATGAATCATGGAGAACAGTATGCGCGTGTCGTCCCCCGTCCGGCTCACCGGTCTGGCTTTTGTTATCAGTTCCTTGTTTGCAGTACCGGCGATGGCGCAAACGCCGCCGATGACGCCCGATATCGGCGCCAAGTTGGTGATGCCCGACATGAATGACTACGTCAAGCGCGTGGTGATGATCCCCATGCGCGACGGCGTCAAGCTGTACACGGTGATCGTCGTGCCGAAAGGCGCGCAAAAAGCACCGATCATGCTCACGCGCACGCCGTACAATGCGGCCCGCCGCGCCCAGCGCGCCGCCAGCCCCAGCATGCTGGTCACTTTGCCGCTGGGCGACGACACCCTGGTGGAAAACGGCTACATTCGCGTGTTCCAGGACGTGCGCGGCAAGTATGGCTCGGAAGGCGATTACGTCATGACGCGCCCCGTGCGCGGTCCGCTGAACAATACCAAGGTCGATAACGTGACCGATGCGTGGGACACCATCGACTGGCTCGTCAAAAACGTGCCGGAAACGAATGGCAAGGTGGGCATGCTCGGTTCCTCGTACGAAGGGCATACGGTGCTGATGGCCCTGGTCGACCCGCATCCGGCCCTGAAGGTGGCCATTCCCATGAGCGCCATGGTCGATGGCTGGCGCGGCGACGACTGGTTCCATAACGGCGCCTTCCGCATGCCCAGCCTGTCGTACATCGCGGGACAGACGAGCGTGCGCGGCGGCGGCGAATCGCCGGCGCTGGGCGTCTATGACGATTACGACGCGTATCTGCGCATCGGCTCGGCCGGTGACTACGCGAAAAAGTTCGGCATCGACAAGCTGACGTACACGAAAAAGCTGTTCGAACATCCGGCCTACGACAGTTACTGGCAAGAACAGGCGCTCGACAAGATCCTCGCGAAACGCCCGTTGATCGTGCCCACCATGCACGTGGTGGGGCAGTGGGACCAGGAAGATATCTATGGCCCCTACGCCACCTATTGGGCGATGGAGGGACGCGACAAGCGCAACAACCTCAATTACCTGGCCATCGGCCCGTGGCGCCATAGCGGCGTCAACTATGACGGTTCCAGCCTGGGCGCCCTGAAGTTTGACGGCGATACGGCGCGCCAGTTCCGAGAAAAAGTCATGCAGCCATTCCTCAATCAATACCTGAAGGATGGCGCGCCGGACGCGAATACGGCGCCCGTGGTGTCGTACCAGAGCGGCACCAACCAGTGGCAGCGCCTGCAGCAGTGGCCGCTGGCTTGCGAGACCTGCGACACGAAGCTGACGCCGATCTACCTGCAGGATGGCTACAAGCTGGGCTTTGCGGCGCCATCGGGCGCTGCGGATGCGGCTGAAGGCGCCTTCGATGAATACGTGGCCGATCCCGCCAAGCCCGTGCCTTTCGTGCCCCGTCCCGTGCGCCTGAACGATGGCGACGTGTGGAAGCCATGGCTGGTCAGCGACCAGCGCGGCTATGCGGACCGCACGGACGTGCTCAGCTATGTTTCCGAACCGTTGAAAACGGCCGTGCGCATCGCCGGCGCGCCGATGGTCAACCTGTTTGCCGCCACCAGCGGCACGGATGCGGACTGGGTGGTGAAACTGATCGACGTGTATCCGGATGAGGTGCCGTCGCAGCCGGCCATGGGCGGGTATCAGCTGGGCGTGGCGATGGATATCTTCCGCGGGCGCTACCGCGACAGCTTCGAGCACCCGACACCGATACCGGCGGGCCAGGTGCAGCGCTACCGCTTCGCCTTGCCGAACGCGAATCACGTCTTCCTGCCCGGCCACCGCATCGCCGTGCAAGTACAGTCGAGCTGGTTCCCCCTGTACGACCGCAATCCGCAAAACTACGTGCCGAACATCTTCCTGGCCGACCCAGGCCATTATAGAAAGGCGACGCAGCGCGTGTACCACGCGACAGGGGCGGCCAGCGCAATCGAGTTGCCGATGGCGCCGCTCGACGCCCGCTAGGCCATTCGCATCAGGATGGCGCCCGCCGCGATCAGGGCGATAGCCAGATAGCGGCGGGGGCTGATTTTTTCGCGCAGGAACAGGGCCGCAATGGCGATGGCGAACAGAATCGATGTTTCGCGCAGGGCGGCGATGGCGGCCACGGGCGCCTGCGTCATGGCCCACAGGGCCAGGCCATACGAGGCGAGGGTGCCGAAACCGCCAACGGCGGCCAGGCGCCATTGCGTTTGCGCGTACGCAAGCAAATCGGCGGGACGGCGCAACGCCGTCCACAGCAGCAATCCGGTTCCGTTCAAGACAAAAATCCACATCGTGTAGGCGGCTGGCGCGCCGGACAGGCGCACGCCGATGCCGTCGATCAGGGTATAGCTGGCGATGACGCAGGCGTTGCCCAGCGCAAAGGCGGTGGCGCGCCCCGTGCTTTTCGGCACCTTGCCGATGGCGCTCGTGCGCGCGGCAACATACAGGCCGAGGATCCCCGCGCAGATGCAGGCGACGGCGCCCATCTGCATGGCGGACAGGCGCTCGCCGATCAGTGGCCAGCTGGCCAGCGCGACGATAAGCGGCGCGCTGCCGCGCATCAGGGGATAGGCATGGCTCATGTCGCCCGCCTTGTAGGCGGCCGCCAGCAGCGAGTAATAGGCCAGCTGCGCCACGGCCGAGGCGGCCAGGTAGGGCCAGCTGGCGGGTGCGGGAGCATGAACAAAGGGCAGGACGGCCAGTGAAATCAGGGCCGCGCCGACGGAGACGAGCACCGTGCTGAGAAAGGTATCCTTGCCGGACTTGACGATGGCGTTCCAGCTGGCGTGCAGCAGGGCGGCAAACAGGACGACGGCGACGACCAGACCGGACATGCAGGCCTTAGCGGGGGCGTATGCTCAGCGACAGCAATTCCTGGCGGTGATGGCGCTGGAAGCCTTCCATCACGGAACCCGAGCGCCCCGCCTTGTCCAGCAGGTCGCGCAGGGTGGCCTGGTCTTCCGCCGTGAGGGATTTGCGCGACAGGTAGACGCCGCTCATGCCCCAAGGTAATTCCGGCAGCGCTTCCAGGCGCAAGCGGTCGGCCAGGCCATACACGCGCGCATCGTTCTGCGCCACGCCTGCCAGGATGGTGGGGCTCATGATGGTGGCATCGATGAAGCCGCTTTGCATCAGGCGCGCCACGGAGAGCGCGTCGACTTCGTAGAACAGGCGTCCCTGGCTGCTCAGTTCCTTCGCCAGCGCCTGGTACGGTGCGCCATAGTCGTAGCCGCGCACGAGCGCCACGCGCAATTCGCGCCGCTCGATCAGTTCCTGCATGGTGTTGATGGGCGCGCGCGCGCCCTGTAGCGAGATCAGCAGGGGGCGGCTACCCAGCATGGGGATGAACAAGCCATGCTGGTCGCGCCGCAAGGTGCTGCTGGCGGGGATCAGCAAGTCGGCCTTGCCCGCCTCGAACATCGCTTCCAGGCGCGCGCGGGGCACGGCCGTGAAGATGAAATTGCAGCCGAGCTTGGCGCCCATGCTGCGCAGCAAGTCTGGATAGATGCCGCCGATCGTGGCGCCATTGACCACCACGCTGGCGCCGATGGCCGAGACGGGCACCAGGATGTCGCGCGAACATTGCGCGCCCGCCAGCGGCGGCAGCGCCAGCGCCAGCATGGCCACGGTTCGGCGCCAGGCGCTGGAATAAAAGTCAGTCATACCCATCCTTGCTCACCATCGAATGCCGGGCATCGGTAACGCCCCGCTGATTATCCCATTCTCGCCTATTTATTTCCCAAATACAACATTATCCCGCTGACTACTTTGTGGTGGAAACCATAAGTCTTGCCTCGCGTTGCGCCTTGAAGTAGCGCCAGGCCACCAGGATGGCCAGAATTTGCATGATCGCGCACAGGTAGAAAGTGCTGCCGATGCGCCAGTCCTGCGGCGGCAAATGGCTCACTTTGCCGAGGATCATGCTGCCCAGCAAAGGCATCATGATGATGCCCAGGCTGCTGATCGATTGCAGGGAGCCCATCAGTTCTCCCTGTTCGCTGGCGTTCGATGATTTCGAGATGATGCCTTGCAGGGCCGGTCCGGCAGCAAAGGCCAGCAGGTTGCAGAGGATCAGCGCATACATCATCCAGCCCTGCGTCGCCAGGCCGTACAGCAAATAGGTGAGGGCGCCCGAAGCCATGCCCAGCAGCGACAACCGCACCTCGCCGAAGCGCTTGATTAGTATGCCCAGCAAGCCCGCCTGCACGACGGCCGCGCACAGGCCCACGCAGAACAGGGCGATGCCGTTCTGGCGCGGCGTCCAGTCGAAACGGAAATGCGTGTACAGCACCCAGGTGGTGTTGAGCATCATTTGTGCAAACGTCATCAGGCCGAAAGCCAGCACCAGGCCGCGGATTTCCACGCGGCGCACCAGCTTCAGCAGGGCGGCAAACGGATTGATGCGCGCCAGGGTGAACGGTGCGCGCGGGCCAGGCTGCAGCGATTCGGGCACGCAGAAATAGCCATAGATGAAATTGGCCGCCGACAGGCCCGCCGCCACGTAGAACGGCAGGCGCAGATCGATTTCGCCCAGCAGGCCGCCCAGCATGGGGCCGCAAATGAAACCCAGGCCGAAAGCGGCGCCGATCTTGCCGAAGCTCTTGGCGCGGTTGTCCGGCGTGGACACGTCGGAGGCGTAGGCGGACGCAACCGACATGCTGGCCGACGAGACGCCGCCGATGACCCTGCCGATGAACAGGCAGGCCAGGTTCGGCGCCCAGCCCGTGGCGAGAAAGTTGATGCCCATGCCGGCCATCGAGTACAGCAGCACGGGACGGCGTCCCACGCGGTCGCTGATGGCGCCCAGCATGGGCATGAAGATGAATTGCAGCAAGCCGAAGAGGGCTGCCATGATGCCGTACCAGAACGCCTGGGCATCCTTGCCGTCGACAAAGTTGCCGATCAGGATGGGCAGCACGGGCACCACCAGGCCGATGCCTAGCATGTCGATGAAGACGCAGACGAGGATGAAATTGAGGTTGCCGGCGCGCGCGGGCGCGGCGGGCGATGACGGGGAAGGGCTGTCGGTGCTGGTTTTATCGGACATGCATGCTTTCGGCGCGCACCCCGCACCGCCGTGCGGCTGGCGGGGTTCAGTTGTTGGCGTTGCGCCGGCGCGTTGCAGGTTTCTGCTGACGCGCGGCGCGATAGCTGAGCCTTGCATTATAGACAGCATGGGCCATGCTGGCTATCGCCACCAGGGTTTATGGACTAATACCCCACTCGCCGGCAAAGGCTGCGCGGAAATCCGTCAGCACGGCCAGTCGCTGTTCGGCCAGCGTGCGGCCTGCCACCGTCTGCATCTTGCCGGGCAGTTTGTCGAGCTTGGTGACGATATGGTCGAGCGCGTATGCCTTGTCGTCGAGCGGGCGATGGGCAGCCAGCGGATCGCTGCCATGCGCCAGCGCGCTATCCATGCGCGCCGCCGTGTAAAACAGGCGTGCCAGTCCCACGGCGCCCAGCGCATCGATGCGGTCGGCATCCTGCACGATTTGCGCTTCGATGGTGTGCGGCGGCAAGTTGGCGGAAAAACTGTGCGTCTCGATGGCGTGTGCCACGCCGGCCAGTTTTTCTGATGGGAAATCCAGTTCCGCCAATTGGCGGCAAGCCAGTGCTGCCGCCTGGCGCGAGGCCAGGTGGCGCTCGGGATGGTTTTTCGGCAGGTTGACCAGGTCGTGCAGATAGCAGGCGGCCATCACGGTGAGGGCGTCCGCTTCCGCATGGTTCTGCAGCAAGACAATGGCATTGCGCCAGACGCGTTGCAGGTGGTTGATGTCGTGGGCGCTGTCATCGCCGAGGCCGGCCGTGGCCAGCGCCAGCAGGCGTGGTTGCCATTGGGAAAGCAAGGATTGCATGGTTCGAACTTCTAAAAGGCAAAGGCCGCAAGTGTGGCATAAAACGGAGAGCTCGGCAGTGCCGGTACTTGTATTTGCGGTCCGGCGAGTGCCATGCAGCGTGCCGTTTTTGCCACGTAATTTCCCCTTTGATAACGAGGCATGTCGACAGACGCTCTTTTTTAGTGCATGTAAAATTTACATGGGGTAACATTGCCGCATGGAAATTAGAAGCATAAGCTAATTGCAAGAAAGTATTTGCAAAACATACAAGTAGGAGCCATGCCTTGCGGATGGCTCTTGTCACGTCCAAGGCCTGCGTGCAGCGTGCCGTGGCCTGCGCCCTTGGGCGATTTAACTAAAGGATCATCATGAGCACCATTTCCAGCGACACTGGCGCAACCGTTGCCAAGGCTGCCGAATACCTGGCTTTTACCCTGGGCCAGGAAGAGTATGGCATCGACATCCAGAAAGTCAGCGAAATCCGCAGCTATGAAACGCCGACCCGCATCGCCAACGCCCCCGAGTTCGTCAAGGGCGTGGTCAACCTGCGCGGCATCATCGTGCCGATCGTCGACATGCGTATCAAGTTCAACCTGGGTACGCCCAGCTATGACCAGTTTACCGTTGTCATCATCCTCAATATCGGCAACCGCGTCGTCGGCATGGTCGTCGACCGCGTCTCCGACGTCACCACCCTGATGCCGGAACAGATCAAGCCGGCGCCGGACATGGGCCGTTCGATCAACACGGAATACGTGATCGGCCTGGGCACCATCGACGAACGCATGCTGATCCTGGTCGATATCGACCAGCTGATGTCCAGCGCCGACATGGGTTTGATCGAGAAGCTGGCCGCCTAGGCCGCCAGGAAAAGTCCAGGGCGGCGTTGCATTGCCTCGCCGTACATTCGTACTGCCTTCGGCCACACGCCTTGCCCTGAACATGTCCTGACTCCCTGGTGCCGAGAGGGTTTTTTAGAAACAATTGACCCCAAGCATTGTTTGCTTTTTCTGCAAGGCGCACGCTAGCGCATTTCCTGGCGCACGGTTCAGCCGAACCGTGCGCCAGTTTCACTTGTCACGCCAATTCGCTACAGCGGCCAACCAGCGCCCGCCCATGAGCGAGATCGTCAGCTTGTTATCAGGCTGACGGCAGGGCTTTTTAGGATAGTCACATGAATTTATTACGCAACGTCAGCATCGGTGTCCGCCTCGGACTCGGTTTTGCCGTGATTTTGCTGTTTTCCATGCTCATTACGGGCATCAGCGTCTGGCGCCTGCACGATGTGGCCAGCGCCACGCGCGTCATGATGGAGCAGCCGCTGGCCAAGGAACGCTATATTTCCGACTGGTATGGCCGTATCGACAGCGCCGTGCGCCGCACCATCGCCATTGCCCGCAGCAGCGATACCTCGCTCAGCGGCTATTTCGCCGAAGAATCGAAAGTCTCGTCGTCCAGTTCGGCCGAGCTGCAAAAGAAGATCGAGGCGCTGATCGACAAGCCGGAAGAAAAAGCCATGTTCGCTGGCTTGCTGGAACAGCGCAAGGTGTACATCAGCTCGCGCGACCAGGTCTACAAGCTGAAGGGCGAAGCGCAGGTCGATGCTGCCAATGACGTGTTTGAAAAGACCTTCGTGCCGGCCGCCGCGAAATACCAGAAGATGGTGCAGGACTTGCTGGAACACCAGCGCGCCAGCATCGATACGACGGCACGCGAGATCGACGCCGTCGCCAATACCAGCCGCAACCTGATGCTGGTGCTGGCCGCGCTGGCGCTGGCATTCGGCGTCGTCTGCGCCTGGGTCTTGACGATGGGCATCGTGCGTCCCCTGCGCACGGCCGTGGACATCGCCCGCAAGGTAGCCGATGGCGACTTGACGGCGCAGATCGACGCCAGCGCCAAGGATGAAACGGGGCAACTGCTGCTGGCCCTGAAGGACATGAACACCAGCCTGCTCAACATCGTGGGCGAAGTGCGCAGCGGCACGGACAGCATCGCCACGTCGTCGACGCAGATCGCCGCCGGCAACCAGGACCTGTCTTCCCGCACGGAAGAGCAGGCCGGTTCGCTGGAAGAGACGGCTTCGTCGATGGAAGAGCTGACCAGCACCGTGAAACAGAACGCGGACAATGCGCGCCAGGCGAACCAATTGGCGGCCTCGGCGGCGCAAGTGGCCGTCAAGGGCGGCGAAGTCGTGGCGCAGGTGGTGGGCACGATGGAATCGATCAATGCGTCATCGAACAAGATCGTCGACATCATTTCCGTCATCGATGGCATCGCCTTCCAGACGAATATCCTGGCCTTGAACGCGGCCGTGGAAGCGGCCCGCGCGGGTGAGCAGGGCCGTGGCTTTGCCGTCGTGGCGTCCGAAGTGCGCAACCTGGCGCAGCGTTCCGCTTCGGCGGCGAAAGAAATCAAGACCCTGATCGGCGCGTCCGTGGAGCAAGTCAACGCGGGCAGCATGCTGGTGGCGCAAGCCGGTTCGACCATGAACGATATTGTCGACAGCGTGCAGCGCGTGAGCGACATCATCACGGAAATCACGGCGGCCAGCAGCGAGCAAAGCGTGGGCATCGACGAGATCAACCGCGCCATCGGCCAGATGGATGCCGTCACGCAGCAAAATGCGGCGCTGGTGGAAGAATCGGCGGCCGCCGCCGAATCGATGCAGCACCAGGCACACAACCTGGCGCAGGTCGTCAGCGTCTTCAAATTGACTGGCCAGCAGGCGCTGAAACGCCCGGCTGCGCCGAAAACCACCTTGCGCATCGGCACACGCTGATGGCGCCGCGGCTGCCCCGAGCAGCCGCTTTCTGCTGTCCCCTTTTTATATAGTCTGGTTCCGCTTTTTTAGGATATTCACATGAATTTGTTAAGAAACGTCAGTATTGGTGTGCGCCTCGGCCTGGGTTTTGCCGTGATTTTGCTGTTTTCCATGCTCATTACCGGCATCAGCGTGTGGCGCTTGCATGACGTGGCCATGGCCACGCGCACCATGATGGAATTGCCGCTGGCAAAGGAACGCTATATTTCCGACTGGTACGCGAAGATCGACAGCGGCGTGCGCCGCACCACGGCCATCGCGCGCAGCAGCGACACCACGCTGGGCGCGTATTTTGCGGAAGAAGCCAAGCAATCATCCGTCGTATCGGGCGAATTGCAAAAGAAAATCGAAGCCTTGATTTCCAGTCCGGAAGAAAAGGAACTGTTCCGCCTGGTGAGCGAACAGCGCAAGGTTTACCTCGATTCGCGCGCGCAAGTGTCGAAGCTGAAGGCGGATGGACAGGAAGCCGAGGCAGAAAAGGCGTTCCAGGGCATCTTCGTGCCCGGTTCGACGAAATACCTGAAAGTGGTCAACGACATGCTGCAGCACCAGCGCGCCAGCATTGACAAGACGGCGCGCGAGATCGACGAGGTCGCCAAGACGAGCCGCAACTTGCTGCTGACCCTGGCCGTGCTGGCGCTGGGCTTTGGCGTCGTCTGTGCCTGGTTGTTGACGATGGGCATTGTGCGTCCCCTGCGCACGGCCGTGGACATCGCCCGCAAGGTAGCCGATGGCGACTTGACGGCGCAGATCGACGCCAGCGCCAAGGATGAAACGGGGCAACTGCTGCTGGCCCTGAAGGACATGAACACGAGCCTGCTCAATATCGTCAGCGAAGTGCGCACGGGCACGGACAGCATCGCCACCTCGTCGACGCAGATCGCCGCCGGCAACCAGGACCTGTCTTCCCGTACGGAAGAGCAGGCCGGTTCGCTGGAAGAGACGGCTTCGTCGATGGAAGAGCTGACCTCGACCGTGAAACAGAACGCGGACAATGCGCGCCAGGCGAACCAGTTGGCGGCCTCGGCGGCGCAAGTGGCTGTCAAGGGCGGCGAAGTCGTGGCGCAGGTGGTGGGCACGATGGAATCGATCAATGCGTCATCGAACAAGATCGTCGACATCATCAGTGTGATTGACGGCATCGCCTTCCAGACGAATATCCTGGCCTTGAACGCGGCCGTGGAAGCGGCCCGCGCGGGCGAGCAGGGCCGTGGCTTTGCCGTCGTGGCGTCCGAAGTGCGCAACCTGGCGCAGCGTTCCGCTTCGGCGGCGAAAGAAATCAAGACCCTGATCGGCGCGTCCGTGGAGCAAGTCAACGCGGGCAGCATGCTGGTGGCGCAAGCCGGTTCGACCATGAACGATATCGTCGACAGCGTGCAGCGCGTGAGCGACATCATCACGGAAATCACGGCGGCCAGCAGCGAGCAAAGCGTGGGCATCGACGAGATCAACCGCGCCATCGGCCAGATGGATGCCGTCACGCAGCAAAATGCGGCGCTGGTGGAAGAGTCGGCGGCCGCCGCCGAATCGATGCAGCACCAGGCGCATAACCTGGCGCAAGTGGTCAGCGTGTTCAAGCTGAACGGGCAGCAGGCCAGTGTCAGCGGATTGAAGGGGGTGAAACGTCCGGTGGCGAAAGAGCCGAAGGAAGCGTTGCGGATCGGCCGCGCCGCTTAATCCTCTTCTACCCAGCCGGTAATGGCCAGCTGGGACAGCCGGTCCGCCTCGCCATTCCTGTGGCGCGGCAGCCAGCGCAAGCTCACATCAGTAAATTGTTCCAGCAGGGCCACTACGGTGGCCCTTTGCGTTTCCAGTCCCTTGGCCCCCAGCGGCGTCGTTCCCAGCACATCATTGATCACCACCTGGCTGTCGCCGTACAGCAGCAGTTGCACAGGCGGCGGACGCACCTTGAGTGCCGCCTGCAGCACGGCCGTCAGGGCCGCATATTCCGCGTCGCTGCTGCTGCCATAGCCGGCAGCCTCGCTCACTTCGATGCGCTCGCCGTTTGGCCCCAGCAGCAGGGCGCCTATGCCCAGCTTGCCCGGGTTCGGATGGGCGGAACCGTCGAACCAGCCGCGCCAGGCCGACGCCGGCACGGCCATCACCCGCCGCGCCGCCTGCGCCTGCTGGCGATCGCTGATCTTTTGCGCCTTGCGCTGCGCGTCGGCGGCGTGCGCCTGCAGCCGTGCCGCCAGCAGGGCGGCCAGGCCCAATGTGCCGGATGCCTGTTCCAGTATGCGCTGCAGCGCCGCGTCGCCCGCGATGCCTTCCAGCGCGGCCAGGCGGCGCGCCTGTGCCCGCTCGCTCTTGAACGCTGCTGCCAGCAATGTTTCCAATTCCTCTTGCATGGGGCCTTCCCTCATCGTCGTGCCGCGAATCTACGCGAGTGCGGCACAGTCCGCAAGGCAGGCTGTTGCGATTTTGGCGGGCCAGCTTGCAACTAATAACGCGGAGTGATATAGTCCGCGTTATCAAATCAAGGAGAAAAACATGACACAGCGCGTATTGATCATTGGTGCCGGCTTTGCCGGATTGTGGAGTGCCCTGGCAGCCGTGCGTCGCCTAAGGCTGGAAAATATTGCCGCAGGCGAGATCGAAGTGGCGCTGGTGGCGCCGGAAGCTATGCTGACGATGCGCCCCCGCCTGTACGAACCGGCGCCCGCCAGCATGGTGGCGCCGTTGCAGCAACTGTTTGACGAGACGGGCGTGCGCTTCATCGCCGGCAAGGTCGATGCCATTCGCAGCGACAGCGACGAAGTCGACATCGTCGCTGCCGACGGCAGCCGTTCGACCCTGGCCTACGACCGCCTGGTGCTGGCGGCCGGTAGCAGCCTGTTCCGTCCGAATATTCCGGGCCTGCAAGAATTTGCCTTCAGCACCGACCAGCGCAGCGAAGCGGTGGCGCTCGATGCGCACCTGCATGCGCTGGCCGCCCGGCCCGCATCGGCCGCGCGCAATACCGTCGTGGTGGCCGGCGGCGGCTTCACGGGCATCGAGCTGGCGGCCGAGCTGCCGGCCCGCCTGCGCGCCATCCTGGGCGAAGATGCCGATATCAAGGTGATCATCGTCGAGCGGGCGCCCGACATCGGCCCCGACCTGGGACCGGGACCGCGCCCCGTGATCGAGCAGGCGCTGGCGGAGCTGGGCGTGGCATGCCGGCTCGGTTCGGCGGTGGCCGCCATCGACGCGGATGGATTGACGACGGCCGATGGCGAGCGCATCGAGGCGTCCACCGTGGTGTGGACGGCGGGCGTGCGGGCCAGTGCGTTGACGGCGCAGGTTCCCGGTGAGAAAGACGCCGCGGGCCGCCTGCGGGTGGCGCATGATTTGCGCGTGCCTGGCGCCGGCAAGGTCTTTGCCACGGGCGACGCCGCCGTTGCCGCCACGGATGACGAAGGCAATCACACGCTGATGAGCTGCCAGCACGCCATGTTTCTTGGCCGCTCCTCGGGCGACAATGCCGTGGCTGACCTGCTGGGACTGGCCACGCGGCCCTATCGCCAACCCTATTATGTGACCTGCCTGGATCTGGGAGCATGGGGTGCGGTCGTGACGCAGGGCTGGGAGCGCAAGGTGTGGCTGACGGGCAGCGACGGCAAGGCCATGAAGGTGGCCATCAATGGGCGTGTGATTTATCCGCCTGCCGATAGTGCCGCGGCGCTGGCCGCCGCCGATCCGGCGTTCGAGCTGTCGCTGTAGCCTTGCGGCTGCAAACGGGGAGTGCTACAGTCCCCGTTTTGCAACGGAGGAATGGCATCATGGCACATTATGGAAGCGGCACCGAGTATGGCTTGCATTGCCTGCTATATCTGGCACAGCCGCTTGCCGAGCCTGCCAGCAGCCGCGACCTGGCGGAGTTGCAGGGTATTTCCGTCTCCTTCCTGGCGAAAATCTTTCCCAAGCTGGAGAAGGCGGGCATCGTGACCGCGTCGGAAGGCATACGCGGCGGTTATCAGCTGGCGCGCCCGCCCGGCGACATCAGCGTGCTCGACGTGGTGGATGCCATCGAAGGCCCGAAACCCCTGTTCGATTGCCAGCAGATCCGCAGCCGCTGCACCCTGTACGAAGGCGAGCCGCCGGGCTGGATGACCAGCGGCGTGTGCGGCATCCATGCCCTCATGCTGCGCGCCGAGAAAAGCATGCGCGCCGAACTGGGCAAGACCACCTTGCTTGACTTGGCGCAAGGTTTTGGCAGTGTCGCGCCGGCCGGCTTTGGCGCGGATGTGCAGGGCTGGTTCAGCGGCCGCGTGCAGGAGCGCAGCGAGGCGCGCATCGCCGCCGTGCGCGGACCGAAGTCGCGCCGCATCAAGGACGATGTGGTTTGACGCTCATTTGACGCTACTTCACGGTTTCAACAGCACGGTATCGACCAGGCTGCCAATCCAGCATGCCACCAGCACGCCCACGGCCACCGTCATGGCGGGGCCGTCATTGGCGGACAGGGCATCGACTTTTTCCACGATCAGCTGCACGTCGAAGGGCAGGGCACCGCTGTCGATCTGTGCCATTATCTGGTCCAAACGTGCCATGATCTGGCGCACGACGAGCACCAGCGCGACCAGGGCTGGCACGAGGAAGAGGCAGCCGCGTGCCTTGCGTTGCAATACGAAATGCCCGCTGCCGGGAAAAACCAGGGCCGACAGCAGCAGGGCGAGATTACGCTTGGAAGGAGGGGAGCCGCTCATGCGTGCCTTGTGTGGGTGGAAGAGCGGCTCATCATACTATTGCCAGCCGAATTTGCGCAGATACACGCGTTTCATGAACGTCGTCAGCACCGTGTAGCAGACGAGGATGCCCAGCAGCCAGGGGAAATAGCCCAACGGCAAGGCTTGCAGCTTGAAGTAGGTCGCCAGCGGACCCATCGGCAGGAACACGCCCACGGCCATGATGGCGGTGGTGGCCACCAGCAGGGGCACGGACGCGATGCTGTCGATGAACGGCAGCTTGGGCGTGCGGATCAGGTGCACGATCAGGGTTTGGGTCAACAGCCCCACGACGAACCAGCCGGACTGGAACAGGGTTTGCTGCTCTGGCGTATTCGCGCCAAACACATGCCACATCAGGATAAACGTGCTGATGTCGAAGATCGAGCTGATGGGGCCGAAAAAGACCATGAAGCGGCCGATGTCGCGCGGATTCCAGCTCAGCGGCTGCTGGATCAGTTCGGCGTCGACATTGTCGAAGGGAATGGCGATCTGCGACACGTCATACAGCAGGTTCTGCACCAGCAAGTGCAGCGGCAGCATCGGTAAAAACGGCAAAAAGGCGCTGGCCACCAGCACGGAAAACACATTGCCGAAGTTCGAGCTGGCCGTCATGCGGATATATTTCAGCATGTTGCTGAAGGTGCGCCGGCCTTCCAGCACGCCTTCTTCGAGCACCATCAGGCTCTTTTCCAGCAGGATGATGTCGGCCGCCTCCTTGGCGATATCGACGGCGGAATCGACGGAAATGCCGATGTCGGCCGCGCGCAGGGCGGGCGCGTCGTTGATGCCGTCGCCCATGAAGCCGACGATATGGCCATTGCCGCGCAGGGCGCGCACGAGCCGCTCCTTGTGCAGCGGGCTGAGCTTGGCAAACACGGTATTGTCTTCCGCTGCCCTGGCCAGGGTGGCGTCGTCCATGTCGTCGAGCTGCGGGCCTTGCAGCACGCCATGCACGGCCAGGCCCACTTCGCGGCAAATCTTCGCCGTCACGAGGTGATTGTCGCCCGTCAAGACTTTCACGGTCACGCCATGTTCCGCCAGCGCGCGCAGGGCCGGCGCCGTCGATTCCTTCGGCGGGTCGAGGAAGGCTACATAGCCGATCAGGGTCAGCGCCGTTTCATCGGCCACGCCGTACACGGTTTTGTGGGGCGGCACTTCCTTGACGGCCACGGCCACCACGCGCAAGCCTTCCGCGTTCAGGCCGTGCGTGGTTTCCAGCACCTTGGCCAGCAGGGCCGCATCGAGGGGAATATTCACGCCGCCCAGGCGCAGATGGCTGCAGGCGGCGAGGATTTCCTCGACGGCGCCCTTGCAGATCAGCTCATGGTGGTCGTTCTTTTCGGAAACGACGACAGACATGCGGCGGCGCACGAAATCAAACGGGATTTCATCGACTTTCACGTAATCGCGGGCCAGCTGCATTTCCGTCTGCAGCTCAACATGATCGAGCACGGCCCGATCGAGCAGGTTTTTGAGGCCCGTCTGGTAGTGGCTGTTCAGGTAAGCGAATTGCAGCACTTCGTCGGAGGGGTGGCCGAACACGTCCGTGTGGCGCTCGAGCACGATCTTGTCCTGCGTCAAGGTGCCCGTCTTGTCCGTGCACAGCACGTCCATGGCGCCGAAGTTCTGGATGGCGTCCAGGCGTTTCACGACGACTTTCTTTTTCGACAGTTTCACGGCGCCCTTGGCCAGGGTGCTGGTGACGATCATGGGCAGCATTTCCGGCGTCAGGCCGACGGCGACCGACAGGGCGAATAAAAACGCTTCCATCCAGTCACCCTTGGTCCAGCCGTTGATGAGGAACACGAGCGGCGCCATCACGAGGGCGAAGCGGATCAGCAGCCAGCTGACGCTGTTGACGCCCGCCTCGAAGGCCGTCGGCGTACGCTCGGTGGCCGTCACGCGCGTGGCGATGGTGCCGAAGTAGGTGCGGTTGCCGGTGGCCAGCACCAGCGCCGTGGCCGCGCCCGAGATCACGTTGGTGCCCATGAACAGCAGGTTGGCCAGTTCCATGGGATCGCGGCCTGCACTGTCGGCCAGCTCGGCCATTTTTTCCACCGGCAAGGATTCACCCGTCATGGCGGCCTGGCTGACGAACAGGTCTTTTGCGGAAAGCAGGCGGCAGTCGGCGGGTATCATGTCGCCGGCCGACAGCACGATGAGGTCGCCCTGCACCAGCTGGCGGATCGGCAGCTCGACCTGCTGGCCGTTGCGCAGCACGGTGGCCGTATTGCTGACCATGGCTTTCAGGCGCTCGGCGGCCCGGTTCGAGCGGCCTTCCTGCACGAAGCGCAGCAGGGTCGACAAGATCACCATGGTGCCGATGACGATGGTGGCCTTCGGGTCTTCCGTCAGGTAGGACACGATGGCCAGCACGGTGAGCAGCAGGTTGAACGGATTCTTGTAGCACAGCCACAGGTGCTGGTACCAGGCCAGCGGTTTTTCATGCTCGACTTCATTGGGGCCCGTTTGCGCGCCGATGACTTGCGCCTCGGCATCGCGCAAGCCTTCGATGCGCGTGTGCAGGCGGTTCAGCGCCGTATCGAGGTCTTCATGGGCGGCAGCCAGCAGCTGGCGCGCCAGGTGGTCGGGCACGGGGCGGGCCGTGCTGTTTTCCAGTGGCATGGCGCGCCGGCGGAAGTGGCCGGCCGTATGGCGCTTGCGCAGGAACGATTCGAATAAGCGGGTGAAGAGATTCATGGCTCTTCCTTTCACGACGAGGTGTTGACGGGCGGCGCAGCCGCAGGCAAGACTTGCGTGCCGCCAAAGCAACATGACGAGGCATGGCGCTGGCGGGCAATCCGGGTCAGTAGCCGGTCGCGATCGGAAAGAGGGGGAGAGGCGCGCAGCCGTACTGGCCGCGCGAGACGCCGCACCTTGCTCAGCAAGGCACGGAGAAAACGGAATTCCGCGTTGCTTGCTGTTTAGCTGCCGAGGCAATCACCGATACAAGATCGGCTACTGTCACTAGAACAAGTACCCACGTGGGACTCCGTAAATGAATAATGAGGGCATCTTATGGATGTGCTGAAAGAGTGTCAACTGAAGAAATCTTAGGTTTCCAAAGTGTAATGTGGGTGTTGCAGGCCGCTTGTTCAGCCATGTTGCGTGGCCATTGCCAGCGAATCGGACAATATCTGCCACAAGGCCGCGTGGCGCTGCTGCAGCGCGGCGCCGCCCGCGTAGATCAGTTCCACGTGCAGGCTGTCGACAATGCCCAGGTAGGCTTGCGCATACAGGTCGACGCGTTGCGGCGCCAAGGCGGGTGCCAGTCGGCCCAGGCTGGCCACGTAGTGCTGCTGCAACTGCGCCAGCAAGGCTTCGTAGCCCGTGCCGACTTCGATGCGCAGGGGCGCGGGCGGCAAATACGCCGTGCGCAGCAAAAAGCGCAAATGGGCCGAGTCCGCATAGCGCTGCGCCATGCGGTCGCAGTACAGGGAGCCGGCCAGAGCACTGCCGGCCGTGGCCACCAGCGCCGCTTCATCGGC
Source organism: Janthinobacterium sp. PLB04 (assembly GCF_021165895.1). Lineage (NCBI taxonomy): Bacteria > Pseudomonadati > Pseudomonadota > Betaproteobacteria > Burkholderiales > Oxalobacteraceae > Janthinobacterium > Janthinobacterium sp. PLB04. The sequence continues at coordinate 3,000,523 of NZ_CP088968.1, forward strand.
AAAGCATGCATCCATGAAGGCTTGCTCTTCGGCCAGGGCGTCGGCAAACACGTCGAGGAACAGGGAATCCTTGCCGGCGAAGTGCGAGTACAGCGAAGCCTTGCGCATGCCCGCCTGCCCGGCGATGTCGCTGAGGGACGAGGCATCGTAGCCGTGCTCCGAAAAGTGCACGACGGCGACGGCACAGATGTTATCGGCCGAAGCCGAGCGTTTTTTCATCATTGGGGTGAGTGTGAGTGAGGCGTCAGTGCGCTCCCAGGCTGTTGGCATGGACCGGATGGACGCGCGCAGTGGCCAGGGTCAGCCATGATACCAGCAGGCCGGCCACGGTCAAGAACAGCAGCCAGGGCAATGGCCCCCATTCGGACAGGCTGGCCGCCAGCGGCGTGGCCAGCGACGACAAGGTCATCTGGATGGCGCCCAGCAGGGCGGCCGTGGAGCCGAGCGCGCGCTGCTGGGAACCCATGGCCATGGCCATCAGCGCCGCTTCCGCGATGCCCAGGCCAAACAGGGCCACGAACATGCCCGGCACGACGGCGGCGATGCCCGCTCCCGCCCAGGCACCGAGCAGTGCCAGTCCCGCGCCGCACAGCATGGCCGCGCTGCCCGTCACGCTCAATCGCGCCACGCCATACTTTTCCACCAGGCGGCCGCTGGCCATCGCACCCAGCAGCACGGCCACGCCCGTGGCGCCGAAGACGAGGCCGAAGCTGCCGGCGGACAGGCCGAAGTCGCGCTGGTACACGAGCGACGCGCCGCCGATATAGGCAAACAGGAAAAAGAAAGTGGCGGACAGGGCCAGCGCGGGCAGCAGGAAGGCGCGATCCAGCGCGATGCGCGCATACGTGCGGTGCATGCCTTGCGGCGAGACGCGGCGGGCGCGGGGCAGCGTTTCCGGCAGGAACAGCGCGCTATTGAGCAGGGTCAAGACACCGAGCGCGGCCAGGGCCAGCATCACGGCGCGCCAGCCGTAATGTGCGTCGAGCAAGCCGCCTACGGCCGGCGCCAGCACGGGCGCCAGGCCCACGATGGTCATCAGGAGGGCAAACAGCTGCGCCGCCTGCACGCCATCGGCCACGTCGCGCACCATGCTCATTACGACGACCAGGGTCAGCGCCGCACCCAGGCCCTGTAGGGTGCGCGCCAGCAGCAGGGTGGTCAATTGATCGGCCTGCGACGCCCATACGGCGGCAAGAATGTAGACGGCGATGCCGGCCAGCAGCGGACGGCGCCGGCCCAGCATGTCGGTCAGCGGGCCGCACAGCAGCTGTCCGCCGCCCAGTGCCAGCAGGAAGACGGTCAGGCTCAGCTGCACATTCGCGTACGAGGTATGCAGCTCGCGCGCCATGGCGGGCATCGAGGCCAGATACATGTCGATGCCGGCCGGACCGAGCACGGCGACCAGGGCCAGGGAAGCCGCCAGCCCGAGACTGGCGGCGGGAAGAGGGGTTTGCTGCTGCATTGCGCTTCCTTTGTATCGTCAAAAAAACGGGGCATGGACGCCGCCGTGTTTTTTATTGTACACTTACTGCCTACCGGTAGGTAGCTTGTTCAATCAATGAAAAGGATGAGAGCGATGAAAAAGGAAAAAATGACGGGCGCGTTGCCGCTGACGGGGGAGACGGCATGACGGAAGTGGGTATTTCGCTCAGCGGCGTCGCTGTCGCACTGCTGTTTGCCGCCTGGAGTTCACACCGCGCCCGCTGCGAACGGCGCGATGTCGTGCTGTTGACGATGCTGGGCACGGCCCTGGGATTGCCGGGCGCGGCCTTGCTGGCGCTGTAACGTTGTCACGTTGTAGGTCGGATTAGCGGAGCGTAATCCGACATCGCCACAAGCGCCAACCATGTGTCGGATTACGCGCTTGCGCGCTAATCCGACCTACGTGGATGTGCAGGCATAAAAAAGGCAGGCCGCGTGGCCTGCCTTCTTGTCGTCGATACGCCCGCGGAAGCGGGCGCCCGGCGCTTACTCTTCTTCGTACGAGCTGATAGGTGCGCAGCCGCAGAACAGGTTGCGGTCGCCGTACACGTTGTCGGCGCGGCCGACCGGTGGCCAGTATTTGCGCTGGCGCAGGGATGCGACGGGGTAGGCAGCGATTTCGCGGCTGTACTTGCGTTCCCAGTTGTCCGACATCAGCACCTGTGCCGTGTGCGGCGCGTTTTTCAGCGGGTTGTCGTCGTGGTCGAATTCACCGCTGGCGACCTTGGCGATTTCCGCGCGGATGGCGATCATGGCGTCGATGAAGCGGTCGATTTCCACTTTCGATTCGCTTTCCGTCGGCTCGATCATCAGGGTGCCCGGCACGGGGAAGCTCATGGTCGGCGCATGGAAACCGAAGTCCATCAAACGCTTGGCCACGTCTTCGTTGCTGATGCCGGTGGCGTCCGTGATCGGGCGCAGGTCCAGGATGCACTCGTGCGCGACCAGGCCATCGTGGCCCGAGTACAGCACGGGGTAGTGCGGCGCCAGGCGGCGCGCGATGTAGTTCGCCGCCAGGATCGCCGTCTCGGTCGCTGCCGTCAAGCCTTCCGCGCCCATCATGGCGATGTACATCCACGAAATCGGCAGGATGCTGGCCGAGCCGAATGGCGCGGCGCTGACGGCGCCGATGCCGGCCACATCGCGCTGGTAGCCGGAGGAACGCTGGTTCGGCAGGAATTTCGCCAGGTGGGCGCCGACGCCGATCGGGCCGACGCCTGGTCCGCCGCCGCCGTGCGGGATGCAGAAGGTCTTGTGCAGGTTCAGGTGCGACACGTCGCCGCCGAACGAGCCGGGAGCGGCCACGCCGACCAGCGCATTCATGTTGGCGCCGTCGATGTAGACCTGGCCGCCGTGCGAGTGGATGATCTCGCACAGTTCCTGGATGCCTTCTTCAAACACGCCGTGGGTGGATGGGTAGGTGACCATTACGCAGGCCAGGTTGGCGCTGTGCTTTTCCGCTTTCGCTTTCAGGTCGGCCAGGTCCACGTTGCCGTTGGCGTCGCAGCTGGTGACGACCACCTGCATGCCGACCATGTTGGCCGATGCCGGGTTGGTGCCGTGCGCCGACGACGGGATCAGGCAGATGTTGCGGTGGCCTTCGCCGCGCGATTCGTGGTAGGCCTTGATCACCAGCAGACCTGCGTATTCACCCTGCGAGCCGGCGTTCGGCTGCAGCGAGACGGCCGCGTAGCCTGTCAGCGCGCACAGCATCTCTTCCAGTTGCGAGATCATTTCGCGGTAGCCGACCGTTTGCGCATCGGGAGCGAACGGGTGGATGTTGGAGAACTCGGGCCAGGTGACGGGAATCATTTCCGACGTGGCGTTCAGCTTCATGGTGCACGAGCCGAGCGGGATCATGGTGCGGTCCAGCGCCAGGTCCTTGTCGGCCAGGCTGCGCAGGTAGCGCAGCATTTCGTGTTCCGAGTGGTAGCTGTTGAAGACGGGGTGGGTCAGGTAGGCGCTCTCGCGCGCCAGCTGTGCCGGCAGGGCGCTGGTGACGCCAGCTTCCACGCTGTCCAGGTCAGGCGCGGCAGGCGCGTTGGCCAGACCGTGCGCGAACACTTTCCACAGCAGCGCGATATCGTCGCGCGTGGTGGTTTCATCGAGCGACACGCCGACATGGGTATTGTCGATCTTGCGCAGATTAACGCCGTGGTGCATGGCCGTCGCGTGCAGTTGCGCCGCATCGTCGACATTGATGGTCAGGGTGTCGAAGTAGCTCGCGTTGACGACGCCATAGCCGAGTGTCTTCAGGTTGGCGGCCAACACGCCCGTGTAGCGGTGCACGCGCTGGGCGATCTGCAGCAGGCCGGCAGGACCGTGGTAGACGGCGTACATCGAGGCCATCACGGCCAGCAGTACTTGCGCCGTGCAGATGTTCGAGGTCGCTTTTTCGCGGCGGATATGCTGTTCGCGCGTTTGCAGGGCCAGGCGATACGCCTTGTTGCCTTGCGCATCGACGGTCACGCCGACCAGGCGGCCCGACATATTGCGCTTGAATTCATCGCGCGTGGACAGATAGCCTGCGTGCGGGCCGCCGAAACCGAGCGGCACGCCGAAGCGCTGGCTGTTGCCGACGACGACGTCGGCGCCCCATTCGCCCGGCGGCGTCAGCATGGTCAGGGCCAGCAGGTCGGCCGCGACGATGACCATGGCGCCATTCGCGTGCAGTTTTTCCACGCCGGCGCGGTAGTCGCGCACGACGCCATTGACGCCCGGGTATTGCAGCAGCACGCCGAAGCAGGCGTCCAGCGACTCGATTTCAGCCGGGTCGAAGGTACGCACTTCGATGCCGATCGGCTGGGCGCGCGTCTGCACCACTTCCAGCGTTTGCGGCAGCACGTCATTGGCGACGTACAGCACGTTCGACTTCGACTTGCCCACGCGCTGGATCAGGGTCATCGCCTCGGCGGCGGCCGTGCCTTCGTCCAGCATCGAGGCGTTCGAGATACCCATGCCGGTCAGATCCGTGATCACTTGCTGGAAGTTCAAAATCGCTTCCAGGCGGCCTTGCGAAATCTCTGGCTGGTAAGGCGTGTACGCCGTGTACCAGGCCGGGTTTTCAAAGATGTTGCGCAACACGACGCCAGGGGTGAACGTGTTGTAGTAGCCCTGGCCGATCAGGGATTTCAATACCTGGTTCTTGCCGGCGATGGCTTTCAGGCGCGACAGGGCTTCCTGTTCCGGCATCGGCTGCGAGTACGCGCCCAGGGGCAGGGCGCCCTTGTTGCGGATGTTGGCCGGTACCAGGGCGTCGATCAGCGCGGCGCGCGATGGATAGCCGAGGGTTGCCAGCATGGCTTGCTGTTCGGTGGCAGAAGGGCCGATGTGGCGGGCGATGAAGGCATCGCGTGCTTCGAGTTGGGTCAGGCTGGTGCGGGTCATGATATAGAGGCCAAAAAAGACTGAAAAACCGGGATGCGGCGCGCGGGCGCAGCGCAGAAAAAATGCAAACGGGCCGCGATTGCGGCCCGTGAGTCAAACGCGATTACGCGCCGGTGGTGGCGCCATAGGCGGCAGCGTCGAGCAAGCCGTCCAGGGCCGACACGTCGGCTGGCTTGATCTTGAACAGCCAGTTGGCGTAGGCGTCGGCGTTGATCGACTCAGGCGAGTTGACCACGTCGTCGTTGACAGCCACGACTTCGCCGGCGATCGGCGCGTAGATGTCGCTCGCTGCCTTGACCGATTCCACCACGGCGGCGTCGTCGCCGGCGCCGTAGGTATTGCCCACGGTTGGCAGTTCAACGAAGACGATGTCGCCCAGGGCGTCCTGCGCGTACTCGGTGATGCCGACGGTGATCGTGCCGTCGCCTTCAAGGCGTACCCATTCGTGGGAAGCGGTGTACTTCAGTTCTGCAGGAATGTTCATGTGTGGCTCCAGATGGTAAGTGTTCGTTATTGATTATGGTTGTACGGTCTTGCGGGCGGCTCTAATACGCTTACGCAGCCAGGATTTTACCGTTACGCACGAAAGGCAGCTTGACAACAGAAGCGGCCAGCTGCTTGCCGCGGATTTCCACGTGCACGGTGTCTCCCACGTTCACGCCGTTCGGCACGCGCGCCAGGGCAATCGCTTCCTGCATCGTCGGGCTGAAGGTGCCGCTGGTGATTTCGCCCGTGGCTTCGCTGCCGGCGATGATGACTTTCTGGTGGGCGCGCAGCACGCCGCCTTTTTCGCGCAGGATCAGGCCCACGAATTGCGCGTTCTGGCCTTTGGCCAGCAGGGCGGCCTTGCCGATGAAGTCGCGCTCGCTGACCAGGTCGATGGTCCACGCCAGGCCCGCGTCGAGCGGGTTGACGGTTTCATCCATGTCCTGGCCGTACAGATTCATGCCCGCTTCCAGGCGCAGGGTGTCGCGCGCGCCCAGGCCTGCCGGCTTGACGCCGGCCGCTGCCAGGGCATTCCACAGCGCTTCCACCTGGGTGGCGGCCACGCCGATTTCAAAGCCGTCTTCGCCCGTGTAACCGGTGCGCGCCAGCATGACTTCGCCGAAAGCCGTGTCCTTGACGATGACGACGTTGAATGGTTTGATGGCTTCGGAGGCCGCTTGCGTTTCCGGCAGCACTTGCCACACCTTGGCGCGGGCGTTCGGGCCTTGCACGGCGACCAGCGCCATGGCGTCATTACCGTCGCGGCGCTGGGTGATCGTCAGGCCGCTGTTGGTGTTGGTATTTTGCTGCTGCATCCAGGCCACGTCTTTTTCCGCCGTGCCCGCGTTGCCGACCAGGCGGAACCAGTTTTCATTGAAGAAGTAGACGATCAAGTCATCGATGACGGTACCTCCGGCATTAAGCATGCACGAGTACAGCGCCTTGCCCGACACTTGCAGCTTGTCAACGTTGTTGGCCAGCAAGCCGCGCAGGAAAGCGCGCACGTTCGGACCTTCGATATCGACCACGCACATATGGGACACGTCGAACATGCCGGCGTCGCCGCGCACGGCATTGTGTTCTTCGATTTGCGAGCCGTAGTTGACGGGCATGTCCCAGCCGCCGAAATCGACCATGCGGGCGCCGAGGGCACGGTGGGCGTTATTGAGTGGGGTCGCTTTGAGCGTCATGGATTCCTCGGGACGAAGGTAAAAGGGGAGTTAACAAAACATAGAATAGCCAAACACGGCTTTCCAGCGTGATCACTGACCCCCCTGTCCTTTGTACCTGAGAGATTACGGGGGCTTGCCCCGTGCGCCCCTTCGGTGGGCCGCCGGCAATAGCCGCGGCCGCTCTCCAGAGTTGAGCTGAAACGTGTCGCCAAAGCAACAGCTTCAGTCCGCCTGATCGGTCCTTTTGCCTGAGAGTTTTTGGGTAGTGCCCCTTCGGCGGCAACGCTGGTTTGCCCTCTCCCGATCAAGTGGGAGGAATATATGCCAGCAGGGTGTTTCTGTCAATCTGAAAAGACGTTGCCAAATTGCAGCAAAAGCCCCGGTTTGCGGGGCTGGCAGGGGGCTGGAGACGCCGCAAAAGGGCGCCCGGCCACGCGGGAATGCGCTATGATGAAATTCTGGCTTTCTTGCGGGTGCCTGCCATGAACACTACACAAAGCGAGACGCAAAACAACACCGAGCAGCACGGTTACTTTACCCTCTCGGGCGACGTCAACAGTGACATGGTGCGGCGCGTCTTCAACGCCGTGGCCGACATCACGGAAGACAAGCTCACCACCGCGCACATTTTGATCCAGTCCAACGGCGGCTATGTCAGCGACGGCATCTGTCTGTACAACTTTCTCAGCAAGTTGCCGCTCGACATCATTACCTACAATGCGGGCGCCGTGGCGTCCATCGCCGTCACCCTGTTCCTGGCGGGGCGGCACCGCCACGCCAGCGACACGGCCCGCTTCATGGTGCACAAGTCGCATGCGACAGCCTCGCCCGGATCGCGCCCCGACGCGCTCAGCATCATCGTCGAGGGCTTGCGCGCCGACGACATGCGCACCGAGCGCATCCTGCGCGGCCACGTCAGCCTGACGGAAGAGCAGTGGCAGGTGCACGCGTATTCCGACCTGCACCTGACGGCTGACCAGGCGCTGGAAGTGGGCATGATCGAATCGATTCGCGACTTTGCGCCGCCCAAGGGCAAGCGCTTGACGAATATCTGACGCCTGCCTTGCAATGCCCGGCGGATGGTTTTGGCGTGGAAATTTTGTAATCGAATGTAATTCTTCGCTGCAGCACAGCAAAAGCCGCGCGGAACAGCACTGAGTCGTGGCATAGTGCAAGCTGATCATGAAATAAGTGCAGGCACGATGACTTGGTGGAATGGAATTTCTTTTGCGGCCGATATGGCCGTGATGGGGCCGGCTGGCGTGGCGATCGCCCTCTGGTTGCTCGTTTCGCGCCAGTGGCGCCTGGTACTGAGCTGGAGCCTGTGGTACGGCGGCGGCCTGGCCCTCGTGGTGCTGTCGAAGCTGGCCTTCATGAGCTGGGGCGTGGGCAGCAGCGCGCTCGATTTTACGGGTTTCAGCGGCCACGCCATGCGCGCCGGCGCCGTGTTTCCCGTGCTGATGTATGTGCTGCTGCAGCGGGCCGCACCGCGCTGGCGCCATGCCGGCGTGCTCGTCGGCGTGGCGTTTGCCGTGCTGGTGGCTATTTCCCGCGTGGTCGTCCATGCGCACAGCGTGTCGGAAGCCGTCAGCGGCTGCGTGCTGGGTCTGGCGCTGGCGCTGGGCTTCATGTGGAATGCCCGCGGCGCCGTCAATTTCGCCGTCAGCCATGCGCTGGCCCTGGCCAGCCTGGTGCTGATGGTGGTGCTCAGCTTCAAGGCCGAACCCATGCCGACCGAGCAATGGCTGCAAAAACTGGCCCTGGTGCTGTCCGGCCATGAGCGTGTTTTTTCCCGCGAAGACTGGAAACTGGCACAGGATGGCCGCCCAGCCCCATGATGCGGGGCACGCTGGCGCCTGGCGCCACGGTTTTTTGGCCAGAAAAGCATCAGGAAATGGTATGATGAACCACTTTTTTTGCGGTGCATGGCCAGACAGCCGCCGCGATGGTGCATCTGAAGTGAATATGAACCGGGTTCACCCATAATATAACCGCCAGCATAGGCCAGGAACTCTAAAACACGTGCGTCTCTCTTCCATCAAGTTGTCGGGATTTAAGTCTTTCGTCGATCCCACCAATTTCCAGGTGCCAGGCCAGCTCGTGGGCGTGGTCGGGCCGAATGGCTGCGGCAAGTCGAACATCATCGACGCCGTGCGCTGGGTGCTGGGCGAATCGAAAGCGTCGGAACTGCGCGGCGAGTCCATGCAGGACGTCATTTTCAATGGCTCCACGCACCGCAAGCCGGCTGGGCGCGCCTCGGTCGAGCTGGTATTCGACAACAACGATGGCAAGGCCTCGGGCCAATGGGGCCAGTACGCCGAGATCGCCGTCAAGCGCACCCTGACGCGCGACGGCACGTCCACCTATTACATCAATGGCCAGCCCGTGCGCCGGCGCGACATCCAGGATATTTTCCTTGGTACGGGCCTCGGTCCGCGCGCCTACGCCATCATCGGCCAGGGCATGATTTCGCGCATCATCGAATCGCGCCCCGAAGAATTGCGCGTCTTCCTGGAGGAGGCGGCCGGCGTCTCCAAATACAAGGAACGCCGCCGCGAGACGGAAAACCGCTTGCAGGATACGCGCGAGAATTTGCTGCGCGTGGAAGACATCTTGCGCGAACTCAATGCCAACCTGGAAAAGCTGGAAGCGCAGGCGGCCGTGGCCACCCGTTTCCACGCCTTGCAGGCGGACCAGGAAGAAAAACAGAAACTGTTGTGGTTGCTGCGCAAGAACGAGGCGCAAAACGAGCAGACGCGCTATTTCCGCGAAGTGGAACAGGCGCAGACGGACCTGGAAGAGCAGACGGCCAAGCTGCGCAACGTGGAACTGACCCTCGAGCAGATGCGCCAGGCGCACTTTGCCGTGGGCGACCGTTTGCATACGGCGCAAGGCCATCTCTACCAGACGAATGCGGAAATCGGCAGCCTGGAAGCGCAGATCAAGTTCGTCATCGAATCGCGCGCCCGCCTGCAGGCGCAGCTGGCGACCCTGACGGCCCAGCGCGACCAGTGGACGCAGCAGGGTGGCGAATACCAGGAACAGATCGAAGAGGCGGAATTTCATCTCGAAGAGCTGGCTGCCAAGGTCGAGCAATCGCAAATGATGGCGGAGCAGAAGGGCGAGCAATTGCCTGAGCTGGACGCCGCCTGGCGCGCCGCGCAAAACAAGAGCACGGAATCTCGCGCCCGGATCATGCAGGCCCAGCAGCAGCTGGAACTGGAATCGGCACACCAGCGCAACGCCTCGAACATCCTGGCCAGTCTCTTGAGCCGCCGCGAGCGCCTGCAGCAGGAAAAGAACAGCCTGAGTTTGCCCGACAGCAGCCATCTGGAAAACCTGAAACTGCAGCTGGAAGAAAAGCAGCAAACGCTGGAAGAACAGGGTTTCTACCTGGAAGAGGCGCTGGAGCAGCAGCCGAAGCTGGAGCAGGAACGGGCCGAGGCGCAGGCGCAAGTCAATGCCGAGACGGCGGCGAATGCCCAGCTGGAAGCGCGTCTTTCCGCCTTGAAACAATTGCAGGAACGGGTACAGACCCAGGGCAAGGTTCAGCCATGGCTGAAAAAGCACGAGCTCGACACCTTGCCGCGCCTGTGGCAAAAGCTGCAGATCGAAGCGGGCTGGGAAGCGGCCATGGAATCGATCTTGCGCGAGCGCACGTCGGCCCTGCAACTGTCGAACATCGACTGGGCCAAAGCATTCTTTGCCGACGCGCCGCCGGCCAAGCTGGCCCTGTATGCGCCATCCACCGTGGCGCCGCTGCCGATGCCGGAAGTGGCGGGTCTGAAACCGTTCCTGAACTTGCTCAAACTCAATGATCCGGGCTTGCGCGGCTTGCTGCAGGATTGGCTGTACAACGCCTACGCCGTGGAAGACGCGGCCGAAGCCCTGGCCGAACGGGGCAAGCTGCCGCCAGGCGGCTACTTCGTCACGCGTGCCGGTCACGTGGTCACGGCCACCAGCGTGCGCTTCTATGCGGCTGATTCGGAGCAGGAAGGCATGCTGGGCCGCCAGCAGGAAATCGAGAATATCGGCAAACAGTTGCGCGCCCAGCAATTGCTGGCCGAAGAGGCGCGCGCCCGTTCCGTACGGGCCGACGCGGCCGTGGGGGCCTTGACGCGCAACCTGTCCGACCTGCGCTTGCGCATCCAGCAACTGACGGCATCCGTGCATACCTTGCAGCTCGACGTGGTCAAATTGTCGGAAGTGGAAGCGCGTTTCAACCAGCGCAGCACGCAGATCGGCGCCGACCTGGCCGAAATCGCCGCGCAGGAAGCGGAACAGATGCAGACCAAGCTGGAATCGGAAGAAAAATTCGAACAGCTGGACATGGAACTGGGCAACTTGCAGGAAGCGCACGAAGACGGCCATACGGACTTCCTGCAGAAGGAACAGCGCCTGGCCGAAGCGCGCGAAGCCTTGCGCGACCTGGAGCGGGCCGCCAAGGATACGGAATACGCGGAAAAAGCCCAGCGCGCGAAGATCGAGGAGTTGCGCCGCAACATCGCCACGGCCAGTACGCAGGCCCAGCAAGTGACTGCCAGCCTGCAGGCGGGCGAACTGGAACTGGCCAACCTGGAAAGCGGTGCGGCGGCCGACGGCTTGCAGGACTTGCTCGAACGCCGCACGACGCAGGAGAGGGCGCTGGCCGATGCGCGCCATGAGCTCGATCAGATCACGCAGCAGCTGCGCCTGTCCGAAGATGCGCGCACGCAATCGGAACGCAGCCTGCAGCCGCAGCGCGACAAGATCATGGAAATGCAGCTCAAGGAACAGGCCGCGCGCCTGAACCAGGAGCAATTCGCCCAGCAATTGCTGGAGTCGGGCGCCGATGAAGCTGTCCTCACGGAAAAATTGCACCCGGACATGCGTCCCTCGTATCTGCAGGGCGAAGTGACGCGTTTGACGAATGCCATCACGGGCCTGGGCGCCGTCAACCTGGCCGCGCTGGACGAACTGGCGCAGGCCTCCGAGCGCAAGAATTTCCTCGACGCCCAGAATGCCGACCTGACGGAAGCGATCAACACGCTGGAAGACGCGATCCACAAGATTGACAAGGAAACGCGCGACTTGCTGCAAGACACGTTCGACAAGGTCAACCACCACTTTTCCGAACTGTTCCCGATTCTGTTCGGCGGCGGCCAGGCCAAGCTGACCATGACGGGCGACGAGATTCTCGATTCCGGTGTACAAGTCATGGCGCAGCCTCCCGGCAAGAAAAATGCCACCATCCACCTGTTGTCCGGTGGAGAGAAGGCGCTGACCGCGACCGCATTGGTGTTTTCCATGTTCCGCCTGAATCCGGCGCCGTTCTGCCTGCTCGACGAAGTCGATGCACCGCTGGACGATTCGAACACGGAACGCTTCTGCCGCATGGTCAAGCGCATGTCCGACCAGACCCAATTCCTTTTCATTTCGCATAACAAGATTGCGATGGAAATGGCCCATCAATTGATCGGTGTGACGATGCAGGAGCAGGGCGTATCGCGCATCGTGGCGGTGGACATGGAGTCCGCCGCAAATTTTGCAACCGAGGCACAAGCAGCATGACAGACCTTCAAATTACCTTGTTCGGCGCCGGTGGCGTCTTTATCGTCGGCGTTTTCTCGTATAACAAATGGCAGGAATACAAGGCCAAGAAAAGCGTGGAACGGGCCTTTTCCACTGACCACGACGACGTGCTGATGCGCGAGGGCGACGCCCCTGCGGTGGAAGCCCAGGAACCCGTCTTGCGCCAGGAGCCGCGCTTCGACTCGGCGCCCGCCGCCAAGGCCGAACCATCGTTCGGCGCGCCGCCAGCGGCCCCCGTACCTGACGCGCCCGTGCATGCGGAACCGTCGCTGGCCGATGCCGACCCTGCACCCGCCACGCCTGCCGTGCCGGCGCAGCAGGAAGTCAGCGCCGCCAGCGAACAGGCGACCAGCCTGGTCGACCCGCTGATCGATTGCCTGCTGCCCCTTTCGCTGGAAGCGCCCGTGCGCGGCGACAAGATCCTGCCCGTGCTGCAAACCCTGCGCCTGGTGGGCAACAAGCCCGTGCACTTCATCGGTTTGCACGTGAATGGCGACTGGGAACCGATCACGCATGGCGGTGTCTACACCAAGATGCAGGGCGGCGTGCAGCTGGCCAGCCGCAGCACGGCCTTGAATGAACTGGAATATTCGGAACTGGTCACGCGCCTGCGCGGTGTGGCCGACGAGATCGGCGCCGAGCCGGAAGTGCCCGACATGATGGAAGTGATGGCCGAAGCGCGCAATCTGCACCGTTTCGTGGCCGGCCACGATGCCCAGCTGGGTGTGAACCTGCACACGAATGGCGCGCCATGGGCCATTTCCACCTTGCTGTTCGCGCTGGAAAAACAGGGCTTTGACGTGCGTCCTGATGGCCGTTTCGTCATGCCGGACGGCGACGGCGGCTATCTGTTCTCGCTGTCGACGAATGTCACCCTGGCCGAAGAAACGACGCCACGCCTGACTCTGTTGCTGGACGTGCCATGCGTGGCGCCTGCACGCGACGGCTTCGGCGCCATGGTCGCCTGCGCCAAGGCACTGGTGGGCCGCCTGGACGCGACCATCGTCGACGATTACAACCAGGCCTTGTCCGATGCGGCGCTGGCCGAGATCGCCGGCCAGGTGCAAGAGTTTTACCAGGAAATGGACGCGGCCGACATTCCGGCCGGCTCCACCCGCGCCCTGCGTTTATTTAGCTGAAGAATCCCGCAACAATGACTGATCCGATCAACCAGGACGCCACCCAGCGGAATGCCGCCCAGCGCGTCCTGGCACTCACGGCCGAACTCAATCGGCATCTGCACGCCTATCACGTGCTCGACAATCCCACCATCCCCGACGCCGAGTACGACAAGCTGTTTGTCGAACTGCAGGCGCTGGAAGCAGCCCATCCCGAATTGCGCACGCCCGATTCGCCCACCTTGCGCGTGGGCGCGGCGCCCTTGCCGCAATTTGAGCAAGTCACGCACACGGTGCCGATGCTGTCGCTGAATAATGGTTTCTCCGATGACGATATCGTCAATTTCGACCGCCGCGTGCGCGAAGGCCTGGACCTTGACGGTGCAGAGGTCGACTACGCGGCCGAAGTGAAATTCGACGGCCTGGCCATCAACCTGCGCTATGAAAACGGATTGTTCGTGCAGGCGGCCACGCGCGGCGACGGCGCCACGGGCGAAGACGTGACGGCGAATATCCGCACCATTTCCGGCATCCCGCTGCGCCTGCATGGTGACAGGATTCCTGCCGTGCTCGACGTGCGCGGCGAAGTGATGATGTTCAAGGCCGATTTTGCCCGTTTGAATGAACGCCAGCGCGAAGCGGGGCAGAAGGAATTCGCCAACCCGCGCAATGCGGCCGCCGGCAGCCTGCGCCAGCTCGATTCGCGCATCACGGCGCAGCGCAAGCTGCGCTTCTATGCGTATGGCATCGGCGCCCTCGATGGCGCCGCCATGCCGGTGTCGCATTCAGCCTTGCTGGACTGGTACGAAACGCTGGGCATCCCCGTGTCGAAGGAGCGCAAGGTAGTGCAGGGCGCGCAGGGCTTGCTGGCATATTACGTCGATATCGGCGCGCGCCGGCCCGTCTTGCCCTACGAAATCGACGGCGTCGTCTACAAGGTGAATGCAACGGAAGACCAGCAGGAACTGGGCTTTGTGTCGCGTGCGCCCCGTTTTGCGCTGGCGCACAAGTTCCCCGCCGAAGAGGCGCTGACGCAGGTGCTGGGCATCGATATCCAGGTGGGCCGCACGGGTGCCATGACACCCGTGGCGCGCCTGGCGCCCGTGTCCGTGGGCGGCGTGACGGTGACCAACGCTACCTTGCACAATGAAGATGAAGTGCTGCGCAAGGATGTGCGCGTGGGCGACACCGTCATCGTGCGCCGCGCCGGCGACGTGATTCCCGAAGTGCTGAGCGTGGTGCTGGAAAAACGCCCGGAACCGGCGCCGCTGCCGTTCAAGATGCTGGAAGCGTGTCCCGTCTGCGGCTCGCACGTGGTGCGCGAAGAGGGCGAGGCGATTGCCCGCTGCTCGGGTGGCCTGTTCTGTTCGGCACAGCGCAAGGAAGCGTTCCGCCATTTTGCGGGCCGCCGCATGATGGATATCGAAGGCCTGGGCGAACGTTATATCGATACCCTGGTCGAACTGGAATACGTGCATGGCTTGGCCGACTTGTACGGCCTGACCCTGGATAAATTGCTGGAAATGAAAGTGCGCGCCGACGAGCGCGATGGTTCGACGCCTGAAACAGTGCAACAAGGCAAGATTCCTACCAAGTGGGCGGAAAATCTGCTGGCCGGCATCGAGGCGAGCAAGCGCCCGCCGCTGGAGCGTTTCCTGTTCGCGCTGGGCATCCGCCACGTGGGAGAATCGACGGCCAAGACCCTGGCCGAATGGCTGGGCAGCCTGGCGTATGTACGCAAAGCGCCGGCGGCCTTGCTGCGCGTGCTGCCCGACATCGGCGGCACCGTGGCCGAATCGATAGCCGACTTCTTTGCGGAAGAAAAGAACCAGCAGGCGCTGCAGGCATTGCTGGACGCGGGTGTCACGCCGCAAGGCGAACATGCGCCCAGCGCCAAGCTGCGCACGCAGCTCGAACAAACCACCTTGCTGGCCGCCATCGGCATCCCGAAGCTGACGGAGCCGCGCAGCAAGCAGCTGGTGGAGCGGGGCGTGACCCTGGCCAGCCTGGCTGCGCAAGGCGCCAGCTTCCATGCGGGCTTGCCCGCCGCCGTGGCCGAATCGCTGGCGCAATGGCTGGCCGATGAGGGCAATGTCAAGCTGCTTGCTCAACTGGACGCCCTGCGAAATGAATTACTGTCACAATTGCCTGAAATGCCAGCCGCTGGCGGCAAACTGGAGGGTAAGACTTTCGTCCTGACGGGCACCTTGCCCAACATGAGCCGCGACGAAGCCGCGGAGCTGATCGAGGCGGCCGGTGGCAAGGTCAGCGGTTCCGTGTCGAAGAAGACAGGCTATGTTGTGGCCGGTTCGGATGCCGGCAGCAAGCTGGCCAAGGCCCAGGAGCTGGGTGTGGCCATACTCGACGAGGCTGGCTTGCTGGCTCTGCTGGCGCAGGACTAATCATTCAAAATACTACAGAAGACCCATGAAAAAAATCAGAAAAGCAGTTTTCCCCGTCGCCGGCCTGGGCAGCCGTTTCTTGCCAGCGACCAAGGCGCAACCGAAGGAAATGCTCCCCATCGTCGACAAGCCATTGATCCAGTACGCGGTGGAAGAAGCGGTGGCGGCCGGCATCACGGAAATGATCTTCATCACGGGCCGCAACAAGCGCGCCATCGAAGACCATTTCGATACGGCCTACGAGCTGGAGTCCGAACTGGAAGCGGCCGGCAAGCGCCAGTTGCTCGACATGGTGCAAAACGTCATTCCCAAGCACATCAATTGCATTTACATACGCCAGTCGGCGCCGCTGGGCCTCGGGCATGCCGTGCTGTGCGCCCGTCCCGTGATCGGCGACGAGCCGTTTGCCGTCTTGCTGGCCGACGATTTCATGGACGTGGAAGAGGGCGTGCGCCCCGTGCTGGCGCAGATGACCGATGTCTTCCAGTATGAAAATTGCTCGCTGCTGGCGGTGCAGGATGTGCCGCGCGCGGAAACCAAGCAGTACGGTATTGTCTCGGCAAAGAATTATCAGCCGGACCTCGAATTGGTCTCGGCCATCGTGGAAAAGCCTGCGCCCGAAGAGGCGCCATCGACCCTGGCCGTGGTGGGCCGTTATGTGCTGACCAGCCGTATCTTCAACCACCTGGAAAATATCGGCACGGGCGCCGGCGGCGAAATCCAGTTGACGGACGGCATCGCCGCCCTGATGCGCGAAGAGCGCGTGCTGGCTTACCGCTACCAGGGGCAGCGTTATGATTGCGGCTCCAAGCTTGGCTACCTGAAGGCAACGACGGCGATGGGCATGAAACATCCGGAAACGGGCGCGGCCTTCCGCACTTACCTGCAAGAACTGCAATCGGCACTGGAAGTAAAATGACCGTACGTGAAATCCTCAAGATGGGCGATCCGCGTTTGTTGCGCATGGCCGAGCCTGTGCGTGAATTCGATACGCCCGAATTGAATGCCCTGATTGCCGACATGTTCGACACCATGCATGCGGCCAATGGCGCGGGCCTGGCGGCGCCGCAGATCGGCGTCAATCTGCAACTGGTGATCTACGGCTTCAAGCAAAACCTGCGCTATCCCGACGCGCCGCAAGTACCGGAAACCGTGCTGATCAACCCTGTGCTGACGCCTTTGTCGGAACGCAAGGAAGAGGGCTTTGAAGGCTGCCTGTCCGTGCCTGGCCTGCGCGGCAGCGTGCCGCGCTGGAGTGAACTGCATTACGAAGGCGTGGACCAGTTCGGCCAGCCCATCAGCCGCGACTGCGACGGCTTCCATGCCCGCGTGGTACAGCATGAAGTGGACCACTTGCACGGTATTTTGTATCCGATGCGTATCGTCGATTTTACGCAATTCGGTTACACGGAAGTCATGTTTCCGGACCTCGATCCCAACGACGACGACTAGGCGGCCTGAGCTTGGGGGCGGATCTGGCAAGGGCGAGCCCTGTACGGAGCGATTCGATGCCGAAGAGCCAAGCCCGGTGCTGGAAGCTGGATTGCGGGATATCCTGTGCAAACAATTGCATTGCTGATTATTTTTCAGGTTCCATGCACGCCGCACTCTGTTTTGCCACGTACACCGGATTTTCCTGTCTGCGAAATTCGCAGAAATAGCGATATTCAAAATGCCTGAAGCCGGTATCCTGGCTATTTTCGTCGTCGCGGATGAAGCTCAGGATGGCGGACGGGTAGGCGTTTTTTAGCTGTTGCTCATAATTTTTGCAGGCAGCGCTGCGGCTGTAGCCTCCTCCGCGCCATGGCGTCCACTCGCTCTTGAGTTCGTCAATGGCATAGCGTTCTATGCCGTGGCTAGGGTGCTGGCACACGGGAAAGGCAGCACATGCGGCTGATTTTTTCATTTCCGCCCCTGCGGCCGTCAACAGATGCTGGGCGCGCGTGATCGGGATGATGTAAGTGACCAATTGCCCGCCGTTATTGATTGCTACAGCCACCCCTACCACTGTGCCATACCGACCAAAGACCGGACTTCCGCTATTGCCTGGATTGAGCGCCAGGTTGGTTTGCCACCACGGTTTGAGTTGTCCGTCGAGCATGGTGTTTTCCGCTGTTTTTTGGCCGCCTGGCACCAGCGCCAGGTCGCTTGCGCCAGCAAAGCCGAGGGCTGTCAAAGTGGTGCCTACGGCAATATTATCAGGCGGGGCGATCGTTACCGTTGGCCACGGGGCGGCGCCTGGCGCCAAAGGCAGCTTCAACAAGGCCAGATCGGACTCCGAATCGCGCGAAACGACGCTTGCTTCGACTGGCGGATTGAGCCGGGAGCCGGCGCGCGCAGTCACCATAGCCGAGTTGACCGTCACATCCTTTGTATGCGGGCTGACGACATGGGCGTTGGTAATGACGTGGCCGGAGGGGGAGACGATGAAGCCGCTGCCGTAATCGACGCCATCGCCGTCGGGCGTAGTATATTCATACTTGATTTGTACCGTGGCCGGCTGGTTGGCTGTGAACAGGCATTGCATATCCTGTGCCTCTGACAATGGCGTGAAGAGTCCGAGCAGCGGTACGCACATCAGGATTGGTTTATTCATCTCGATCTCCACTTGCCGGACTCAGCGCAACTCGACGCAGTGGCTTGTACCCGGCTTGCTGCAGCTCGGCTTGTGTGTAAGACCTGCGGCACACTCCGCCGCACGACAGGTTGGCCGTCGACTCGATCACCACCACCACGGGACCAGCTGGCCCGGCGTGGACTGATTCGACCAGACGCACGTGGCTGCGCGGCTTGTTGACGATGTCTGCCGGAGACAAGTCGTGCCAGGTGACGGGTTTGCTGACCTTGTTGTCTGGCAGGCTGCCCGTGGTGAAGTAGCGGCCCGTATTCCAGGCGTACGAGACAAAACCGGAACAGTCCATGCCTGTACTGTTGGGGTAAACGCAATTTGCTTGACGACAGGTGCAGTCGTCGCCTGCAAGCCGGCCTGCATCGAGATGCCTTGTGAAACTATCCAGTGAACTCATGTAGCCACCCCAGCGGTAAGGAATGCCGGTCACGTTTTTATCGAGTAAATCGTCGAGGCGGCGTGGACGGCGCCAGATGTTCTCGGGAGGCTTGCACAGGTTGGCGACAGCGGTTTGTGCAAATGCGCTGGGTTTCAGTCGCCACACGAGTTCCAGCGGTGCGCGCGCACGTTGCAGGATATGCGATGCGCTGATCGGCATCAGGGCGATATTGGTGGCGTCAGAGACGCCATTGAGGCGCTCAAGGCCGCGCAGGCTGTCGTCATATTCCGCAATGAGCGTGGTGCTTGCAAGGTGTGACGCCAGCGCCAGCGGCTCCGCCTTCCCTATATCGGAAAACAGGATAGTCTGCAGCCGCACGGTGTTATCGTGGAAGAGCAGGCTCAGAACTGTTCCATCGTCGCGGCGCACATAGGGACGGCGAGTGTCGCAAGCGAAAGCCGCTGGCTGCACGTAGGCTTCGGCGTCCGCGGCGCCCGAGGTATTGACCTTGACAAGGCGCACATAGGCCGCCTCGTCCGGCAAGCGCCGGCTTTCGTGCAGGGCCACCAGCGCACCTTGTTCTTCATTGACCCAAAGAACCCTGGCATCGACGATGCGCATGTTTGAAGTGAGCCTGATTTTCGCAAGCGGGCCTGTTGTCTGGGACGATTCGATGAGGATCTCGTTCGGAGAGGCGCGCGGCGCTGCCACTGCATAGGATGCGGCGGCGGCCAGCGTGGTCGCCAACGGCGTGCCTGCTTGTTCCTTCGACAGATCGATCGGCGTGCGTTTTCCATTCAGATCATCAAGTGCAAAACCGTCCGCGAGCGCAACCAGCTGCGGCACTCCTGCTTCGGCGTTGTAGTCGGTGCGTGTGCGGGCCAGCACCTGGCCCATGCGGCTCACGACCACAACCTCACCGAGCGCCCCGACAACGAGGAATCCCTGTGAGGTGGCAAGGAAATCAACAGGCTCGAGCAGATCTGGCGGCAATGCGACGTCGTGCTTGCCACCGTCAGCCAGCACGATGATCTTGCCGTTGACCTTGTCCAGCACGGCTATCCTTTCCGCTCCTGCACTGGCAATGGCGGCCGGTCCCTGACATTCCTCGTTGGGGTGGATTTCCAGGCCGAGCTGGCCCGGGCCACTGCCGACCTCCAGTGCGATGCCGAGTGGCGCTTGCGCATGGGCACATAAGGCGCCGGCCATCAAACATGCCGGCAATAGGAATGACAGGAAAAGGGTGCGCATGGTCTCCTCCGGCACGGTGGTCGCTGGTTCGGGATGGGTGAGCTACCAGACTAGCAGCGAAGATGCGGCTTTTGTACTGTGCGCTATTGAGCTGGATCACGCCGCACATGAAAAAATGGCCGCGCAGCTGATATTGCTGTGCGGCCATCTTGTTCTCGCGTGCGGCAGCCTGGGCCGAGGGTGATAGCGCCTTGTTCAGCGCACCTTGCGGCTGCTGCCCAAGTTATCCAGCAGCATCTTTAATTCATCCTGCATGGCATCCGTCAGGTTCAGGAAGCGGCAGCCGATCTGCACCTGTTCTCCCAGCAGGAAGGAGCGGAAGGTGCGCGACAGGCGGATTTCCAGGTCGGCGATCATGACCTTGTTTGGTCCCAGTTCCAGGCGCACGCGCGACAGCTTGCGCCCCACGTACAGGCCCACCGTGTCGCGCGGATGGGCGCGCATGCCGATGCCGCCGGCCGAGAAATCATACAGCTGCAATTCATACGGACGGCCCTCGAGCACGAAGGCGGCCAGGTAGTACACGCCCAGCGGCGTTTCCAGGCGCGTCGATTCGCGCCGTTCCAGCACCAGGCAATGGCTGGGGAAGTTGGTCAGGTAAACGTTCGGGCGTTCGGGATACGCCTGCCATTCGCCATTGATGGTGAATTGCAGCTTGGCGCTTTGCACCCACGAGACAAATGTGGCGCCGCCTTCGGGCAGGGTAGCGCCTTCATTGAGTTCCAGCACGAATTGCGGCAAGTCGTCGTCGACGGACAGAATGCGCGCCATGATGACGTCTTCGCCGCCCGTCGGGTAGATGGAGATGGCGTCGCCATTGTCAGCCAGGCTGCACAGGGTTTCGCCGATGTCCCACGGATCGCTCATATGGTGCGG
This sequence comes from Janthinobacterium sp. PLB04, assembly GCF_021165895.1. Lineage (NCBI taxonomy): Bacteria > Pseudomonadati > Pseudomonadota > Betaproteobacteria > Burkholderiales > Oxalobacteraceae > Janthinobacterium > Janthinobacterium sp. PLB04. The sequence goes on from NZ_CP088968.1 coordinate 3,021,276, forward strand.
CTTGGTGCCGGGCGCCATCGGCTCGGCCACGTCAGCCAGGCTGGGCGCGCCTTTGCGCAGGGGATTGGGAATGGGATCGTTCACGACAGCGTATCTCTTTTGTTCTAATGGGGAATAGTGTATAGGTTTAAAGCAATATTTACTAAGTAAATCACAATAATTGTTTTTATATCACTATATTCCTGTTGCTTATGCGGAATGGCACGCCGTGCGGCATGCCATCCAGATGTCGCCGCTTAAAATTGTTCGTCCGCGCTCAGATAGCGCCATTGCCCTGTCGGCAAGTCGCCCAGCTTGACCTTGCCGATGCGCACGCGTTTCAGGCCCAGCACTTTCAGGCCCACGGCTTCGCACATGCGGCGGATCTGGCGTTTCTTGCCTTCGCGCAGGGTAAAGCTCAGCTGATCTTCGTTTTGCCAGCGCACCTTGGCCGGCAACAGCGGCTTGCCGTCGAGCCACAGACCGTGGTTGAGCTTTTTCAGCTCGCTGTCGGGCAGGGTGCCGCCCTTGGTGTAGCTCACGCGCACCAGGTATTCCTTGTCGATATCGGTATCGTGGCCGATCAGCTGCTTGGCCACGCGGCCGTCCTGCGTCAGCACCAGCAGGCCGACGGAATCGATGTCCAGGCGGCCGGCCGCCACCAGGCTGCGCAGCTGGGTGGGGTGGAACTGTTCCGGGCTGCGGTCTTCTGCCCAGCGGTTTTCCGCCTTGATCAGGGCCACGGCAGGCGTGTAGCCGTCTTCCGCCTGGCCGCTGACATAGCCGACCGGTTTGTTGATCAGTACGGTCACCCGCTTCGACTGCTCGGCCGCCGCCTGGCGTTCCACGGTGACTCTCTGGCTCGGGTAGACCTTGCTGCCCAGTTCGGACACCACCTTGCCGTCCACACGGACCCAGCCGCGCGCGATCCATTCATCGGCTTCGCGGCGGGAGCACAGGCCCAGTTCGGACATGCGTTTGGACAAGCGTAATAATTCTTCGGTCATGTTGTTTCAGTTTCAGTAAAGGTAGGCGCTGCGCGGGAGGTCATCAAACCTTTAGCGCATCGAGTAAATCGGTTTCCAGCAATATCTGGTTGCGGGCATTGTTGAGCGCGGGACCGTCGACGAGGAAGACGTCTTCGACCCGCTCGCCCAGGGTCATGATCTTGGCCGTGTGCAAGTTAATGCGGTACTTGGTCAGCACGTTGGCGATCGCATACAGCAAGCCCGTGCGGTCGTTGGCCGCCACCGACAGCAAATAGTATTGGCCCTTTTCATCGGGCCGCAAATCCACGGTCGGCTGGAAGGGGAAGGTGCGCGACAGGCGCGACAGCCGTCCCTTGCCCGGTGGCGGCAGCGGCGTTTGCGACTGCAACAGTTCACCCAGCTCATGCTCGATCAGGCTGATGATGTCGCGGTAGCTCTTGGCGAAGTTTTGCTCGGTGACAAGGAACGTATCGAGCGCATAGCCATTCTTTGTCGTGTGGATCTTCGCGTCGAGAATGCTGAAGTTCTTGCGGTCGAAATAGCTGCAGATGCGCGCGAACAGGTCGGGCTGGTCGGGAATGTACACGGCCACCTGCAAGCCTTCGCCTATGGGCGCCAGCCGGCATTTTACCACCGGCAACTTGCTGTCGAGCTTGTCATACAGCGAGCGCGTCTGCCAGGCGATGTCGGACGCGTCGTGGCGCAGGAAATACGCCACGTCCAGCTGCTGCCACAGTTTCAGGTGGGCATCCGGCGGCAAGCCGTACAGGCGCAGGGTGGCCAGCGCTTCCTGCTGGCGGTTCTTCAGCTCGCGGTCGGCCGTGTGTGGCTCGCCGCCCAGCACGCGCAAGGTGATCTTGTACAGGTCTTCCAGCAGCTTGCCCTTCCAGGCATTCCACACTTTCGGGCTGGTGCCGCGGATGTCGGCCACCGTCAGCAGGTACAGACCCGTCAGGTGGCGCTCGTCCTTGACCACTTTCGCAAAGGCGGCGATGACGTCGGGATCGGAGAGATCCTGTTTTTGCGCCACTTGCGACATGGTCAGGTGATTTTCCACCAAGAAAGCCACCAGTTCCGTGTCTTCCGCCGACAGGCCGTGGTCCTGGCAGAACTGGGTGGCGTCGGCCACGCCCAGCTTCGAGTGGTCGCCGCCGCGGCCCTTGGCGATGTCGTGGAACAGGGCCGCCACGTACAGCAGCCACGACTGCGAGAAATCGGCCATCAGCTGGCTGCAGAACGGATATTCGTGCGCGTGTTCGCTCATGGTGAAGCGGCGCATGTTGCGCACCACCATCAAAATGTGCTGGTCGACCGTGTACACGTGGAACAGGTCGTGCTGCATCTGGCCCACGATGCGGCGGAAATTCGGCAGGTAGCGTCCCAGGATGCTCATCTCGTTCATGCGCCGCAGCGCATGGATGATGCCGACCGGGGCTTGCATGATGCGCAGGAAGAGGGCGCGATTGAGGGGATCCTGGCGGAAGGCGCCATCGATCTTGAAGCGCGCGTGCCACAGGGCCCGCGTGGCGCGCGACGTCATGCCCTTCAGGGCCGGGCGCTCCGTCATCAGCACGAAGACTTCCAGCATGGCCGACGGGTATTGCTCGAACGTATCGTCGGCGCTGATGTCGATCAGGCTGTTGACTTCATTGAAGCGTTCGTTGATGGGCACAGCCACGTCGTCTTGCGGAAACAATCGTGCCTCGATGTTTTGCAGCAGAATCGTGTTGAGCTGGGTCACCGTCTTGGCGGCCCAGTAGTAGCGCTGCATCAAGAATTCGCTGGCGCGGCGCATGTGCGGCCCGCTGCCCGTCGCTTGCAGGCCCAGCGATTCGGCGATGGCCGTCTGCACGTCGAACACGAGGCGGTCTTCGCGCCGTCCCGCATGCAGGTGCAGGCGCACGCGGATATCCTTGAAGGCGCGCTCCTTTTCCATCAGCTGGCGCGCTTCCGTCAGGGTGATCAGGCCGCCCGTGGCCAGCGTGCGCCACGAGTTCGCCAAGCCGGCCGCCTTGGCTACCCACAGGATCACCTGCAAGTCGCGCAGGCCGCCCGGGCTTTCCTTGCAATTCGGTTCCAGGCTGAAGGCCGTGTCTTCGTATTTGGCATGGCGCTGGCGCATTTCCGCCGTTTTCGCCTGGAAGAATGCCTGCGGATCCATGGCCGCGTCATAGCGCTGCTGCAATTGTGCGAACAAGTCCGCGTTGCCGCACACGAGGCGCGCTTCGAGCAAACTCGTTTGCACGGTGATGTCGGCCTTCGATTCGACCATGCATTCATCCACTGTGCGGATGCTGTGGCCGATTTCCAGGCCCAGATCCCACAGCAGTTGCACCAGTTCCTCGAGCTTTTCCTGCGTGGCCGCATCGGGCGCCTGTTGCAGCAGGATCAGCAGGTCGACATCGGAATAGGGAAACAGTTCTCCGCGGCCATAACCGCCCACGCCGACCAGGGCCGTGCCGGGCGGCAAGCCTGCTTCCTGCCAGGCACGCGCCAGCACGCCGTCGACGCTGTGGCGCAGGCTGCGCAGCAGTTTTTCAGGCTTGCCGTCGGCCTGGAAGGCCGCAATGACGACCTGGCGGTCGGCTTTCAGTTGCTGCTTCAGCTGTTCCCGAACTTGCTTTTTCATCTGGGCCCTGGGTGGCGGTGGGTCGGGGTGCGGTCAAGCCTGATGAATCAGGCTTTATTGCCGATCAAGGCGGGCGGCGGCGGCATGCCGGGCGAGACGGTCAGCACTTCATAACCCGTTTCCGTCACCAGCACCGTGTGTTCCCATTGCGCCGACAGGCTGCGGTCCTTGGTTTTGATGGTCCAGCCATCGTTCATTTCGCGGATTTCGCGGCGGCCCGAGTTGATCATCGGTTCGACGGTAAAAATCATGCCCGCTTCCAGGCGCTCCAGGGTGCCTGGTTTGCCGTAATGCAACACTTGCGGCTCTTCATGGAAAACCTTGCCGATGCCGTGGCCGCAGAATTCGCGCACCACGCTGTAGCCGGCTTTTTCCGCGTGCTGCTGGATGGCGTGGCCGATGTCGCCCAGGTGGGCGCCCGGCTTGATCTGGTCGATGCCCAGCCACATGCATTCATAGGTGATTTCCGACAGGCGCTTGGCCAGGATGGTCGGCGTGCCGACGAGGAACATGCGGCTGTTGTCGCCGTGGTAGCCATCCTTGATGACGGTGATGTCAAGGTTGACGGAGTCGCCGCTCTTGAGGACCTTGTCGCCGGGAATGCCATGGCAGATGACGTCGTTGACGGAGGTGCAGATGGCTTTCGGGTAGGGCGTGTAGCCGGGTGGGCAATAGTTCAGCGGGGCAGGGATGGTGCCCTGCACGTTGACCATGTATTCGTGGCACAGGCGGTCCAGTTCGCCGGTCGTGACGCCGACCTTGACGAAGGGGGTGATGTAGTCGAGTACTTCGGCGCCGAGCTTGCCGGCAACGCGCATGCCTTCGATGTCGGCGGCGCTATTGATACGGATGGTGGACATGGTGTATTTCGCAATCTGCAAGAATTCAGGTGAAAAGCACAGACGATTTCTGCTGTATGGGAAAAAGTCTGCAAATATGTCGAAATTATAAACGAGGCGCCCTGAATCCGCCGCCTCCTTCCTATGGGCAGGCAGGGATTTGTGGGTGAAGTGGCGGCCAGCAGGCGGCGGCGCCACACCTTGCACCAGCATGGTGCATTGGGTGTTTCCGCAGGGCGCGCGATTTGCAGCGCGGACTTGATGCGGCGGGCATTTCGGTGTAGAATCCCGGGTTGCTTGAATTCTCTTTTAAGCAATGCAGTAAAACAGTGTCTTTAATTTATATAAACACGCGAATCCGGTCGACAAGGGTGCCTGTATGGTGACTGATCGGATTCCAGACCCAACCCTGGAGTTAATAATGTCCGTAACAATGCGCGAAATGCTGGAAGCCGGTGTCCACTTTGGTCACCAAACCCGTTTTTGGAATCCAAAAATGGCACCGTTCATCTTCGGCCATCGCAACAAGATCCACATCATCAACCTGGAAAAAACCATGGCGATGTACCAGGACGCAATGAAGCACGTGCGTCAACTGGCTGCAAACCGTGGCACCATCCTGATGGTTGGCACCAAGCGTCAAGCTCGCGAAATCATCGCTGCTGAAGCACAACGCGCTGGCGTGCCTTTCGTTGATCAACGTTGGTTGGGCGGCATGCTGACCAACTTCAAAACGATCAAGACCTCGATCAAGCGTCTGAAAGACATGGAAGTGATGATCGAAGATGGTTCGATCGAGAAGCTGTCGAAAAAAGAAGCGCTGATGTTCTCCCGCGAAATGATCAAGCTGCAAAAATCGATCGGCGGCATCAAGGACATGGGCGGCATTCCTGACGCAATCTTCGTCGTCGACGTCGGCTACCACAAAGGTGCGATCACCGAAGCAGCTAAACTGGGTATCCCGGTCATCGGCGTTGTCGATACCAACCACTCCCCAGAAGGCGTGAACTTCGTGATCCCAGGTAACGATGACTCCTCGAAAGCCATCATGTTGTACGCTCGCGGTGTTGCTGATGCAATCATCGAAGGCCGTGCAGCTGCCGGTAACGAAGTTGTTGAAATGGTTAAAGCAGCCGCTGGCGACGAATTCGTCGAAGTAAACGAACAGGCTTAATGGCCAGGCTATCGCAAGATAGCCGTTTGTAAGCACAGCAGTAAGGGAAAAGGGGTGGCAGCAGCTCCCCCTTTTTTTTAACAAAAAAACGATAGTGACCGCTGGCGAGGCATGCATGCCCGGCCGCGACTATCGACTCACCGAATCAGGAGAAACACATGGCAGCGATTACAGCAGCGATGGTAGGCGAATTGCGCGGCAAGACCGACGCACCAATGATGGAATGCAAAAAAGCACTGACCGAAGCCGATGGCGACATGGCTCGTGCGGAAGAGATCCTGCGCGTCAAACTGGGCGGCAAGGCATCGAAAGCATCGGCACGCATCACCGCTGAAGGCGTCGTGGCAACCTACATCGCCAATGGCGTAGGCGCCCTGGTCGAAGTGAACTCGGAAACCGACTTCGTTGCGAAAAACGACGATTTCCTGGCACTGGCCAACAACGCTGCCCGTCTGGTAGCAGAACACAACCCGGCTGACGTAGCTGCCCTGCTGGCCTTGCCACTCGATGGCAAGACCCTGGAAGACGTGCGCGCTGCCCTGATCGGCAAAATCGGCGAAAACATGACCATCCGCCGCTTCCAGCGTTTCGAAACCAGCAACAAGCTGGCTTCGTACCTGCACGGTTCGCGCATTGGCGTGATCGTCGAATTCGACGGCGCCGATGAGCAAGTCGGCAAAGACGTGGCCATGCACATCGCTGCCATGAAGCCAGTGTCGCTGTCCTCGAACGAAGTTCCAGCGGAACTGATCGAAAAAGAGCGTTCGGTTGCCCAACTGAAAGCCGAAGAAGACGCAGCCAAAGCGGCCGCCGAAGGCAAGCCAGCGCAATCGCCGGAAATCCTGGCCAAGCGCCTGGAAGGTTCCGTACAGAAGTTCCTGAAAGAAGTTTCCCTGCTGAACCAAGCTTTCGTGAAAAACGACAAGCTGTCGGTTGAGCAAATGCTGAAGGCGGCTAACACCAGCGTCAAAGGTTTCGCCATGTACGTAGTGGGCGAGGGCATCGAGAAGAAGCAAGACGACTTCGCAGCAGAAGTCGCAGCACAGATGGCTGCCTCCCAGGGAGCGTAAGTAAAGCGGGCCGAGAGGCCCGTTTTTTTGGCCCGCCCGCACCTGTCGTGCCGGGCGGCGGCATGGGCAGCTTCCTCTCGCCTATCCGGCGCTGCAAGGCGCTGCGCCATGTCATACTCGAATAACCTCATTTATGGAGCCCCAGCTCATGTCAAAACCAGCCTACAAGCGCGTCCTCCTCAAGTTGTCCGGCGAAGCCCTGATGGGTGATGATCCCTACGGCATCAACCGCGCCACGATCGAGCGCATGGTGGCCGATGTGGCCGAGGTGGCGAAGTTGGGTGTGGAACTGGCAATCGTGATTGGCGGCGGCAATATCTTCCGCGGCGTCGCGCCTGGTGCGCAAGGCATGGACCGTGCCACCGCCGACTACATGGGCATGCTTGCCACGGTGATGAATGCACTGGCCCTGGCCGATGCCATGCGCCACGTCGGCATTACCGCGCGCGTCATGTCGGCCATCGGCATCGAACAAGTGGTCGAGCCGTACGTCCGCCCGAAAGCCCTGCAATACCTGGAAGAAGGTAAAGTGGTGGTCTTCGCCGCCGGTACCGGCAATCCATTCTTCACCACCGACACGGCAGCTGCCCTGCGCGGTTCCGAGATCAGCGCCGAGATCGTCCTGAAGGCCACCAAGGTCGACGGCGTCTACACGGCCGATCCGAAGAAGGATCCGAACGCCACCCTGTTCCACACGATTACGTTCGACGACGCCATCGCCAAGCACCTGCAAGTGATGGATGCCACGGCATTCGCCCTGTGCCGCGACCAGAAACTGCCGATCAAGGTGTTTTCGATCACCAAGCCAGGCGCGCTGATGCGCGTCATCATGGGTGAAGACGAAGGCACCCTGGTGCACGTATAAGGGAAGCGGAGCGCCGAGAAACCGCCCATGGCTGCGTTGCAGCGCCTGATCCACGTTATGTACTATTCGTAGCGTCTTCGGTTCTGCGCCTTGCCCTGAACGGTTTTCGGCACTCCCGGCAGCGGTACCATTCAAGCCGCAAGCGCAATAGAATATTCATTATTATCAAGACAAGGAGTAGGTAATGTCCTTAGCTGACGTTAAAAAGAACACCCAGGAACGCATGACGAAGTCGCTGGAAACACTGCGGGCCGATCTGGCCAAAGTGCGTACCGGCCGCGCCCATACGGGTATCCTGGACCACGTGATGGTCGATTACTACGGTTCGCCGACGGCGCTGACCCAGGTCGCCAACGTGACCCTGATCGACGCGCGCACCATCGGTGTGCAGCCGTACGAAAAGAAGATGGCCAACACCATCGAAAAAGCCATCCGCGACGCCGACCTGGGCTTGAACCCATCGGCACAGGGCGACCTGATCCGCGTGCCGACGCCGCCGCTGACGGAAGAGCGCCGCAAGGAAATGGTCAAGCTGGTCAAGAGCGAGGCGGAAGACGCGAAGATTGCCGTGCGTAATATTCGCCGCGATGCGAACGAGTCGCTGAAGAAGCTGGTCAAGGAAAAAGCCTGCTCCGAGGACGATGAGCGCCGCTCGTCGGAAGAAGTGCAGAAACTGACGGACAAGTTTATTGCCGACATCGACAAGATGGTCGTCGACAAAGAAAAAGAAGTACTGACGGTCTAGTTTTCAGTCCTTTTGACACTGCCCGGGAAAGCATCGCTTTTCCGGGCAGTGCTATTTGGCGCATAATAGCTATCTTTTATTTTTGGTATTCGTGTTTTCATGATCTATTCGAGTTCGACAACGGCAGTACCTGAGGTGGGCACGGTGCCGCGCCATGTGGCAATCATTATGGATGGCAATGGTCGCTGGGCAACCAAGCGCTTCCTGCCCCGCGTGGCTGGCCACGTCAAGGGCGCCGACGCCGTGCGCGGCATCGTCGAGACTTGCCTCGACCGCGGTGTCGAATATCTGACCTTGTTTGCCTTCAGTTCGGAAAACTGGCGCCGCCCGGAAGAAGAGGTGTCGATGCTGATGCGCCTGTTCGTCACGATGCTGGAACGTGAAGTGGTCAAGATGCATGCCAGCGACATCCGCCTGAAGGTGGTGGGCGACCTGTCGCGCTTCAATGGCGAGCTGCAAACCCTGATCGCCAATGCGGAGCGCAAGACGGCGAACAACACGCGCCTGACGGTATCCATCTGCGCCAATTACGGCGGCCGCTGGGACATCATGCAGGCAGTCAACAAAATGACGGCCGAGGCGGCAGCCAATGGCCAGCCCGCCGCGCACGCTTATACGGAAGAGCAACTGGCGCCGCACCTGGCCATGGCCTACGCGCCCGAGCCCGACCTGTTCATCCGTACGGGCGGCGAGCAGCGCATTTCCAATTTCCTCCTGTGGCAACTGGCGTACACTGAGTTGTTTTTCACCGAGACTTTCTGGCCCGACTTCAATGACGAGTGCCTCGACGCGGCAATCGCGTCTTACCAGCAGCGCGAACGGCGCTTTGGCCGTACCAGCGCGCAATTAACTGAAAAGACAAACTGATGCTGAAAACACGGATAATCACCGCCCTGGTCTTGTTGGCGGTCTTGCTGCCGGTTCTGTATCTGAATTATTTCCCCGCCTTCGCCGTGATCGCCACGGCGTTCTTCGGCGCCGCCGTCTGGGAAAGCTTCCGCATTTTCAAAAATCGCCATGCGCTCGTGATTGCCGCCGTCTGGACTGCCGCCTTCGCGTATACGTTCTTTGTCGGTAACGGCATGGCGCAGCTCAATTTCTGGTTCGCCCTGTGCGTGGCCATCTGGCTGATCCGCTTCGTGCCCTCGCTGGCGACGGGCTTGCCGCCTACCGAAGGCCTAGGCAATACCTTGCTCAGCCTCGTGTATCCGGTGACCATCGTCGGCTGCTTCGTCGCCATCATCGCCCTGTTCCTGCATAGCCCCTTGTTCTTGCTGTCCGTCATGGCCCTCGTGTGGATCGCCGATATCGGCGCCTATTTCTCGGGCAAGGCTTTCGGCAAGCGCAAGCTGGCGCCAAGCATTTCCCCAGGTAAATCCTGGGAAGGCGCCATTGGCGGCGGCATCGCCGTGCTGGTCATTGCCGCCATCACCATCGTGGCCGCGCCATCGCTGCCGGTCTTGCAAGACACCTTTGCCGTGCAGCTGCAATTGCGCCGCGGTTGGCTGGTGGCCCTGCTGGTGCTGCTGCTGATCGTCGCCGCCAGCATCGTCGGCGACCTGTTCGAATCCCAATTGAAGCGCCGCGCCGGCATCAAGGACAGCAGCAGCCTGCTGCCTGGCCATGGCGGCGTACTCGACCGTATCGACGCGTTGATCCCGGTCCTGCCATTTGCCGCCCTCGTGGCCAGCTGGCTTTAAGGAAACTCATGCAATACATCACCATTCTTGGCGCGACCGGTTCGGTCGGCGTGTCCACCCTGGACGTGCTCGCGCGTCATCCGGAGCAATACAGCGTGTATGCGCTGAGCGCGCATACGCGTGTGGCCGAACTGGCCGCCCAGTGCCTGCAATTTCGTCCCCAGCGCGCCGTCGTCGGCACGGCGGACGCCGCCCTTGAACTGACGCGCTTGCTGCGCGGGCAGGGCGTCGATACGCAAGTCGAGTACGGCGAAGAAGCCCTGTGCGCCATCGCCAGCGCGCCGCAAGTGACGGGCGTGATGGCGGCCATCGTCGGCGCGGCCGGCCTGGCGCCCACCCTGGCGGCGGCGCGTGCCGGAAAGAAAGTGTTGCTGGCCAATAAAGAAGCGCTCGTCATGTCCGGCCAGCTGTTCATCGATGCCGTGCACGATAACGGCGCCGTGCTGCTGCCGATCGACAGCGAACATAACGCCATCTTCCAATGCATGCCGCATGCCCATGGCCGCGCGCCAGGCGCCGCAGGCGTGGCAAAAATCGTGCTCACCGCTTCCGGCGGCCCCTTCCTCACGCGCGACGTCGAAACGCTCGATTCGGTCACGCCGGACCAGGCATGCAAGCATCCGACCTGGGCCATGGGGCGCAAGATTTCCGTCGATTCGGCCACCATGATGAACAAGGGCCTGGAAGTGATCGAGGCGCACTGGCTGTTCGGCGCCCCTGCCGAGCAGATCGAGGTGCTGATCCACCCGCAAAGCGTGATCCATTCGATGGTGTCGTATATCGACGGTTCCGTGCTGGCCCAGCTGGGCAATCCGGACATGCGCACGCCGATCGCGCATGCGCTGGCATATCCGCAGCGTATCGCTTCCGGCGTGGCGCAACTGGACCTGGCGCAAGTGGCTACCCTGCAGTTCGAGCGTCCCGACTTCCGCCGCTTCCCTTGCCTGGCGCTGGCCTTCGACGCCCTGCGCGCGGGCGGCACGGCCCCGGCTTTGCTCAATGCGGCCAATGAAGTGGCCGTGCAAGCCTTCCTCGACGAACAGATCGGCTTCCGCCAGATCGACCGGGTCATCGCGCACGTGATCGAGACGGTGCCGCATGGCGCCGCTTCCAGCATCGAGGCCGTGATGGAGCAGGATCGCCTGGCCAGAGCGGCTGCGCGAGCATACATCGCCCAGAGGCTGGCTGCATGACGCTCATCACCACGTTGCTGGCCTTTATTGTCGCGCTCGGTTCACTGATTACCCTGCACGAGCTGGGCCACTACCTGGTGGCGCGCTGGTGCGGCGTGAAAGTGCTGCGTTTCTCGATCGGCATGGGAAAAGTGGTGTATTCGCGCAAGTTTGGCAAGGACCAGACGGAATGGGCGATTTCCGCGCTGCCGCTGGGCGGCTATGTGAGCATGCTCGACAGCCGCGCGCAAGACCTCAGCGACTTGCCGGAAAGCGAATTGCGCAGCGAATTCACGCGCCAGAGCGTGTGGCGCCGCATCGCCATCGTGGCCGCCGGCCCGCTGGCCAATTTCCTCGTTGCCATCGTGCTGTACGCGGGCCTGTTCATGCATGGCATCGAAGAGCCGTCGAGCAAGCTCGGCCCCGTGGCCGAGCAGACGGCCGCCTATGCGGCCGGCTTGCGCAGCGGCGATACGGTCGAAGCGGTGAATGGCAAGGCTGTGGCCAGCTGGTCCGAGCTGCGCTGGGAGCTGATCCAGGCCACGCTCGACAAGCAGCCGGCACGCATCGAAGTGCGCCGGCCTGACCGCGGCGAGCAGGAAGCGACCTTGCCGACGGCCAGCCTGACGGAAACGGATCTGGAAGGCGACGTGCTGGGCAAGCTGGGCCTGACCCTGGCCCGTTCCGCGCCCACCCTGATGGAAATCATGCCCGGTGGCGCCGCCGCGCGCGCCGGCTTGCAGAAAGACGACCAGATCCTGGCCATCGACGAACAGCCCGTGCACGACGTGGCGGCCGTCATCGCCACCCTGAGCCAGGCGCCGGGCCGGACCTTGCAATTGCAACTCTTGCGCCAGGGCCAGGACCTGACCTTGGCCATTACGCCGGACGCCGTGCCGGGCGCCGGGGCAGAGGGAGCTGTAACAGTTGGTAAGATACAGGCAAAGCTGGGGCAGGTGCCGGATATGATCACCGTGGCATCCGGACCGTTCGCCGCCGTGGGCAAGGCGTCCGCCAAGGTCTGGGATACCAGTGTCATGAGCCTGAAAATGCTGGGCAAGATGATCACCGGCCAGGTCTCGCTGAAGAATGTGACGGGACCCATTACCATCGCCGATTACGCGGGCCAGACGGCGCGCATCGGCCTGGTAAGCTACCTGAGCTTCATTGCCTTCATCAGTATCAGTCTGGGCGTGATGAATTTGCTACCCATTCCTGTTCTGGATGGCGGGCATTTGCTGTATTATTCGCTGGAAGTTTTGACCGGACGCCCCTTGCCGGAGCGCGTAGGCGAGATTGCCCAGCGCCTGGGGATCGGTTTGTTGCTGACCTTGATGGTGCTTGCCGTCTTTAATGACGTGTTGCGATTGCTGAATTAGGGCGGTGGTTGATGCCATTGCGTGAGTCGCACAAGCAATCTTTTGTGTATGTTGTCCATTGATTTACCCATTGAATAACCCCAATGAAATTACATTCTGCTCGTTTTGCCTTGCCTTCCTTTCGCCGTAGCCTGATCGGCGCCGCCGTCATGGCCTTCTGTTCCGGCCACGCGTTGGCCGTCCAGCCATTTACTGTCAAGGACATCCGGGTCGAAGGGATCCAGCGTACTGAAGCGGGCACCGTGTTTGCCTACCTGCCGGTGCGGGTCGGCGAAACGTTCTCCGACGAGAAGAGCGTGGCCGCCATCAAGGCCCTGTACGCGACGGGCATGTTCAAGGATGTGCGCCTGGAAGCCGATGGCGACGTGCTGGTGGTGCTGGTCGAGGAACGTCCGGCCATCGCCACCGTGGAATTTACGGGTACCAAGGAATTTGAAAAGGATGTGCTGGTCAAGGCCCTGAAGGAAATCGGCGTCGGTGAAGCCAAGATTTTCGACAAGGCCTCCGTTGACCGCGCGGAACAGGAACTCAAGCGCCAGTACCTGTCGCATGGCCTGTACGGCGTGAAGATCACCACCACCGTCACGCCGATCGAGCGTAACCGCGTCAACGTGGTGTTCGCCGTCGACGAGGGCGACGTGGCCCGCATCAAGCAGATCAACATCGTCGGCAACAAGGCCTTCACCGACAAGGAACTGCGCGAGCAGCTGGCCCTGAACACGGGCGGCTGGTTCAGCTGGTACACCAAGGCCGACCAATATTCGAAGACCAAGCTGACGGGCGACATCGAGTCGCTCAAGTCCTACTACCTGGACCGCGGCTATATCGAGATGCAGGTCGACTCGACGCAAGTGTCGATCACGCCCGATAAAAAAGACATCTACCTGACGATCAATATCACCGAAGGCGAGAAGTACAAGATTGCCGGCACCAAGTTCGAAGGCGAGATGTTTGGCCGCGAAGAAGAGCTGAAAGCGCTGAACCTGATGCGCGAAGGCGAAATCTATTCGGGCGCGCGCCTGACGGCGACGAACAAGCGCATCCAGGATCGCCTGGCCACGTTCGGCTATGCATTTGCCAACGTCAACGCGAATCCGGAAATCAACCGTGAAAAGCATGAAGTGGGCTTTACCTTCTTCATCGATCCGGGCAAGCGCGTGTACGTGCGCCACATGAATATCGCCGGCAACACCACCACGCGCGATGAAGTCATCCGCCGCGAATTCCGCCAGTTCGAATCGTCCTGGTATGACAGCAACAAGATCAAGCTGTCGCGCGACCGTGTCGACCGCCTTGGCTACTTCAAGGACGTGACCATCGACACGCCGGAAGCGCAGGGCACGACCGACCAGGTCGACGTCAACGTGACGGTGGTGGAAAAACCAACCGGTAACTTCCTGATCGGCGGCGCTTTCTCGCAATCGGAAAAATTCACCCTGTCGGCGTCGATTTCGCAGGCCAACTTTGCCGGTAGCGGCAACACAGTCGGCATTGAACTCAATACCAGCCACTACAGCCGCACGATCGCGTTTTCGCAAACCAATCCGTACTACACGGACGATGGCATTTCGCGCAGCTTTGAAGTCTACCTGCGTACGACGGAACCGCCGGCGCTGAACATCGGCAGCTACAAGATCAAGCAAACCGGTGGCCGCGTCAGTTTCGGCGTGCCGTTCTCGGAAGTCGACACCGTCTTCTTCGGTATCGGCGCCGAGCGCTCGCGCATCGAAACCGACATCACCAGCCCGATCCGCTTCAAGCAATACGTGGTTGACAATGGCGGTCCGTCCGACGGTATCGGTTCGGCTACCACCAATTCCATCCCGCTGACGGCGGCATGGCAGCGCGACAGCCGCGACAGCGCCCTGACGCCGTCGATCGGCCGCTACCAGCGCGTCAACCTGGAGGCTGACCTGATCGGCGACCAGAAATACTTCCGTGCCATCTATGAGCACCAGTATTTCCGTCCGCTGTTCAGCAAGGTCACCCTGGCGCTGAAGGGCGAACTCGATTACGGCCACGGCATCGGCAAGCACGTGTATCCGGTCTTCAAGAACTTCTACGGCGGCGGTATCGGTTCGGTGCGCGGCTACCTGAGTTCTTCGCTGGGCGCGGTCGAACCGAGCACCAACGATGCCTTGGGCGGCGCTTCGCGCCTGATCGGTAACGCGGAACTGCAGATGCCATTCCCCGGTTCGGGCAATGACCGCAGCTTGCGCTGGTTCGGTTTCCTTGACGGCGGCCAGGTCTACCAGGAAGGCGAAAAAATGCGTTTGTCGCAATTGCGCTATTCTGCTGGCTTGGGCATCAGCTGGATTTCCCCGGTGGGCCCGCTCAAGCTGAGCTATGCCAAGCCGCTGAACGCCAAGCCGACGGACCGCCTGGAGCGCTTCCAGTTCCAGATGGGCACCGGTTTCTGACCGGCCATCTGAACCGGGGCGACAGCTTTTACTTTTTGACCATGGAGTATCATGAACACCGCATCCGCTACCCTGCCCAAGACCCTTGCCGTGATCGCATTGTGCTGGAGTTCGCTGTTGCCGGTGCAGGCGCAGGCTCAGGAGTCGAAGATCGCCTGGATCAGCAGCGAACGTATTTATAACGAATCGAGGCTGGCCAAGCTGGCCAGCGCCAAGCTGGCCGAAGAGTTCCGCTCGCGTGAAAAAGCCGTGCAGGAACTGGCCAGCCGCTTCAAGGTCGCCAACGAAGCCCTGGAAAAGGACATGCCGACCCTGAGCGAGGCGGAGCGCGCCAAGCGCCAGCGCGAGTTTTTCGAGTTGGACAAGGAGCTGCAACGCCGCCAGCGCGAATTTCGCGAAGACCTGAGCCAGCGTACGAACGAAGAGCGCAGCGCCATCGCGGAAAAAGCCAACACCATCATCCAGCAGATGGCGCATATCGAAGGATATGACATCGTGCTGCAGGAAGCCCTGTGGGCCAGCCCGCGCATCGACATTACCGACAAGGTATTGAAGGCGCTGGACAAGTAACTGTAATAGTTTTTACGCCTGACAGTGCCGTGGCGAGCGGATGTGAGTTGTGGTTGAGAAGCGGAGCTGTGCTGGAGCACAGTGAGCATCGGAGACCGCAAATCGCGCCGCGCAGCAGGCATAGTCAGGCGTTCTTATAAAGGTAAAAGATGGGCACTCGACTAGGAGACTTGGTCGAACGCTTCGGCGGGCAGTTGGCGGGCGATCCGAACCTGGAAGTTTCAGGCATCGCACCGCTGGCCGACGCCGGCGCTTCGCACATCAGCTTTCTCAGCAATAGCAAATTCCGCGCACAGGCCGCCCAGAGCGGCGCCGCGGCGCTGATCCTCACGCCGGCCGACGACGCGCTGATCGGCGGCGACTACGCCGGCGCGCGTATCGTCACCCCGAATCCCTATGTGTATTTCGCGCGTGCGGCGCAGTATTTCGCCGCCCTGCACGAGATCAAGGCCCCGGCCGGCATCCATCCGGGCGCCTTTGTCGACGCCAGCGCGCAGGTTGACGCCAGCGCCTCCGTCGGCGTGCATGCGGTGATCGAAGCGGGCGCCGTGATCGGTGCCGGCTGCGTCATCGGCGCCGGCTGCGTGGTGGGCCGCGACGCCGTCATCGGCGCCGGTACCCAGCTGTTCGCCAACGTGACCTTCCACGCGCGCTGCGTGATCGGCCAGCGCGGCATCATCCATTCGGGCGCCGTGATCGGCACCGACGGATTCGGCTTCGCCAACGAAGGCGGCGTGTATATCAAGATTCCGCAGACGGGCAGGGTGGTGATCGGTGACGATGTCGATATCGGCGCCAACACCACCATCGACCGTGGCGCACTGGCCGACACCATCATCGAAGATGGCGTCAAGCTCGATAACCAGATCCAGATCGGCCACAACTGCCATATCGGCGCACACACGGCCATGGCCGGCTGCGTCGGCGTGGCCGGCAGCGCCATCATCGGCAAGTACTGCACCTTTGGCGGTGCCGCCATGGTGCTGGGCCACCTGACCATTGCCGACCGCGTCCACGTGGGCTCGGGCAGCATGGTCTCGCGTTCGATCCTGGAAGCGGGCCAGTACACGGGCTTCTATCCGCTGGCCAAGAACGCCGACTGGGAAAAGAGCGCCGCCATCGTGCGCAACCTGTCAAGCATGCGCGAGAAGATACGCGCGCTTGAAAAAACAATTAAAACACTGACCACGCAAGACGAAAAATGACTACTGAAAAAAAGACCCTCGACATCCTCGCCATCAAATCGCTGCTGCCGCACCGTTACCCGCTGCTGCTGGTTGACCGCGTGCTGGACTGGGAAGCGAACAAAACCATCACCGCCATCAAGAACGTGACGGTCAACGAAGAGTTCTTCCAGGGCCATTTCCCGCACAAGCCAGTCATGCCTGGCGTGCTGATGATCGAAGCGCTGGCGCAGACGGCGGCCTTGCTGTCGTTCCTGACGATGGGCGTGAAGCCGGACGAAAATTCGGTGGTGTACTTTGTCGGCATCGACAATGCGCGCTTCAAGCGTCCTGTCGAGCCGGGCGACCAGCTGAAGATGGATGTGGAAATCCTGCGCGTCTCGCGCGGCATCTGGAAATACAAGGCCGTCGGTACGGTCGACGGCAAGCTGGCGGTGGAAGCGGAACTGATGTGCACCATCCGCAGCGCGCAGGATGCGAGCCAGTCTGCGAGCCAGCCAGCGGGGCAGTAACATGGCGGCCATCCACTCCACGGCAGTCATCGACCCGAAGGCCGAGCTCGACAGTTCGGTCGAGGTGGGTCCGTACACCATCATCGGTCCGCACGTGCGCATCGGCGCCGGCACCAAGGTTGGCCCGCACGTGGTGATCGACGGGCACACGACGATCGGCAGCGATAACCACCTGTTCCAGTTTTCCTCCATCGGCGCGCAGCCGCAGGACAAAAAATGGGCGGGCGAGGCGACGCGCCTGGAAATCGGCGACCGCAACACCATCCGCGAATTCTGCACCTTCAACACGGGCACCGTGCAGGGCGGCGGTGTGACGCGCCTGGGCAATGACAACTGGATTTCGGCGTATGTGCACCTGGCGCACGACTGCCTGGTGGGCAACAACACGATTTTTTCGAACAACGCGCAGCTGGCGGGCCACGTGGAGATCGGCGACTGGGTCATCATGAGCGGCTTCGCCAATGTGCACCAGTTCTGCAAGATCGGCGCGCACGCCTTCGTCGGCATGAGCACCAGCCTGACGCAGGACGTGCCACCATTCGTCCTGTTGAACGGCAATCCGGCGCAGGCGCATGGCGTCAATATCGAGGGCTTGAAACGCCGCGGCTTTACGCGCGAGCAGATCAACGGCATCCGCACCGCGTATAAACTCATCTACCGCTCGGGACTGACCCTGGAAGAATCCAAGGCTGCCCTGTTCGAAGAAGAAGCGGCATCGTCGCCCGAGGTGGCGGAACACATTCGTGCCATGCGCGAATTCCTTGGCGTGGCGTCGCGTGGCATCGTCCGCTGACCAGTCCGGCGGCCTGCCGGTCGCCAATGTCGCCATCGTCGCCGGCGAGGTGTCGGGCGACCTGCTGGCCAGCCGGCTGCTGTCCGGCCTCGTGCCGCAGCTGCCCGGCGCCCGCTTTCACGGCATTGGCGGCGAGCACATGGCCAGGCAGGGCTTCGTGTCCGACTGGCCGCTCGACAAGCTGACCGTGCGGGGCCTGTTCGAGATCATTCCCCGCTATCGCGAGATCAAGGGCATCCAGAACGCGTTGCGCGACCAGCTGCTGGCAGAGCGTCCCGCCGTCTTCATCGGCGCCGACTATCCGGGTTTTAACCTGGGACTGGAACAGCAACTCAAGGAAGGCGGCATCCCCACCGTGCACTACATCGGGCCGCAGATATGGGCCTGGCGCGGCGGGCGCATCAAGAAAATCATCAAGGCCGTCTCGCATATGCTGGTGATCTTCCCCTTCGAGGAAGAGATCTACCGCAAGGCGGGCGTGCCCGTCACCTATGTCGGCCATCCGCTGGCTGAAATGATTCCGTTGCAGCCCGACGAAGCGGCCGCGCGCCGCACTTTGGGCTTGCCGGAAGACGCGAATGTCGTGACCCTGATGCCGGGCAGCCGCATGGGCGAACTCAAATACAATACGGTGGCCTTTGTCGGTGCCTGCAAGCTGCTGCTGGCGCGCGACCGCTCCCTGCGTTTCGTCGCGCCCATGGCCGGCGAAAAGCAGCGCCAGTACTTCCTGCAATTGATTGCGGAAGCAGGCTTGCAGGACGTCGAGATATTGCTGACCGACGGCGGCTCGCACACGGCCATCTGCGCCGCCGATGCGGTGCTGGTGGCGTCCGGCACGGCCTCGCTGGAAGTGGCGCTGTACAAGAAGCCCATGGTCATCGCCTACAAGATGATGCGCGCGTCGTGGGAAATCATGCGCCACATGGGTTACCAGCCGTGGATCGGTTTGCCAAACATCCTGGCGCGCGACTACCTGGTGCCCGAACTGCTGCAAAACGCGGCCAGCCCCGAATCGCTGGCCGAGGCCATGTGGCAGCAGCTGAGCGACGTGCCGGGCCGCCTGCGCCTGGTGCAGCGCTTCACGGACATGCACCATAGCCTGCTGCGCGACAGCGCGCGCGAGAGCGCCAACGCCGTCATGCAAGTCATCGCCGCCAACCGCAAGTAAACCCCGATCACCGCTTCAACCGCAGTACCAACCAAAGATTCAACGTGAAAAATATCTATCCCGGCCTGTTTGACGACTTGCCATTCTCGCTCGATGAAATCATCTGCGGCGTCGACGAGGCAGGACGCGGTCCGCTGGCCGGCCCGGTGTTCGCCGCCGCCGTGATCCTCGACCCGAACCAGCCTATCGACGGCTTGCGCGACTCGAAAAAACTCAGCGAAACCAAGCGCGACCTGCTGGCGCCGCAGATCAAGGCCAAGGCTCTGGCCTGGGCCATCGCCGAAGCGTCGGAAGAAGAGATCGACCGCCTGAACATTTTGCAGGCGTCGATGCTGGCCATGCGCCGCGCCGTCGAGGCGTTGGCTACCGTGCCGACCCTGGCCCTGATCGACGGCAACCGCTGCCCCGTGATGCCGATACGCGGCATGGCCATCATTGGTGGCGACGACAAGGTCGATTCGATTTCCGCCGCCTCGATCCTGGCCAAGACGGCGCGCGACGCGGCCCTGGTACACCTGCATGCGGCCTATCCCGAATACTGCTTCGACCAACACAAGGGCTACGGCACCAAGCTGCACCTCGAGCGCCTGCACCTGCACGGCGCCTCGCCCGTGCACCGCCGCTCGTTCGCGCCCGTGCGCAACGTGATCGCCCTGTTCGGCGGACAGGAGGTGGTGGCATGAAGACGATTACCTCGCGCGACAACGCGCAATACAAGGATTTGCTGAAGCTGGCGGGCAGTTCGCAGGCGCGCCGCAAGTCGGGCCGCACCTTGCTCGACGGCGTGCACCTGTGCCAATCCTACCTGCAGCTGCGCGGCATGCCGGAGCAATGCATCGTCAGCGAAAGCGCCTTGCAGAACGGGGAAGTGGCGGACATCGTCGGCCAGCTGGAAAGCCAGCGCGCGCACGTGCTGGGCTTGCCTGACGCGCTGTATAACGCGGTGAGCCAGGTCGAGCACGGCGTGGGCGTGATGTTCCTCATCGAGACGCCGGAACGGGCCGTCACGCAGCCCCTGGGCGTGTCGGCCGTGCTGCTCGATAACCTGCAAGACCCGGGCAATGTGGGCTCCATCCTGCGCAGCGCGGCCGCCGCGGGCATCACGCAGGTGTATTGCAGCGCCGGCACGGCTTTCTGCTGGTCGCCGAAGGTGCTGCGCGCGGCGATGGGCGCGCATTTCGTGCTCGACATCTTTGAAAACGTCGACCTGGCGGCGCTCGTTTCCGGCGCCAAGGTGGCAACCCTCGCCACCAGCGGCTATGCAACGCAGCGCCTGTACGACGTCGACCTGCGCCAGCCCGTCGCGTGGCTGTTCGGCCATGAAGGGCAGGGCGTGGCCGACGACCTGCTGTCGATGGCCACGCACCAGGTGGTCATTCCCCACCTGGGCCAGATCGAATCGCTGAACGTGGCCGCCTGCGCCGCCGTCTGCTTCTTCGAGCAGCTACGCCAGGGCCAGGCCTGACGCTTTCCAAGCAGAGCCGCCATGCCTGATCATCCAGTTCCGCCTTTGCTCGCCGACGGTGCCGCACGTGACGAGGCCTGGTGGCGCCAGGTGGCGGCGTTGTATCCCGCGCCGCCGGACGCCATCGTCAATCTCGAGCATGGCTATTTCGGCGCCATGGCTGCGCCCGTGCAAGCCGCCTTCGAGCAGGCCGTGCGCTACACCAACGAGCAACTGAGTCCTTTCGTGCGCGGCGAGTTCACGCGCACGCATGTGGATATCCTGCGCCAGCGCGTCGCTGCGCTGATCCATGCCGAACCGCGCGACATACTGCTGACCCGCAGCGGCACCGAGTCCATGCAGGTGCTGATCACGCAATACCACGGCCTGGCGCCCGGCGATACGGTGCTGTGGAGTAATCTCGATTATCCGGCCATGCGCACGGCCATGCGCTGGCTGGCGCAGCGCCGTGGCGTCACCAGCACGCAAATCAAGCTGAGCTTGCCCATCGGCGATGACGAGATCATCGCCAGTTATGCGCAAGCCATGCGCCAGGCCGTCAAGCCCAAGTTGCTGCTGCTGTCGCAGGTAACGCCGGCCAATGGCCAGCAACTGCCAGTGCAGGCCATCATGGCGCTGGCGCGCGAGCACGGCATCGACGTGCTGCTCGACAGCGCCCATGCGCTGGGGCAGGTCGACGTGGACGTGCAGGCCATGGGCGTCGATTTCGCCGGTTTCAATCTGCATAAATGGCTGGGGGCGCCGGCGGGACTGGGTATCGTGTATATCCGTGCATCGCAGCTGCACAAGATCGAACCGCACTTTGGCGACGATGATTATCCGCCCGACGATATCCGCGGCCGCCTGCACATGGGCATGCCGCCGATCGGTGCCATCCTGGCCGCGCCTGCCGCATTGGACTTCCACGCGCGTCTGGGCGGCACGCCGGCGAAGAATGAACGCCTGGCCTGGCTGCGCCATTACTGGGTCAGCCGCGTCGCGCAACTGCCTGGCGTGCGCATTCTGTCGCCGCTCGATGCCAGGCGTGGCACGGCGCTGGTGGCCTTTGCCGTCGATGGCATGCGTGCGCGGGAACTGCAGCAGGTTTTATTGCACCGCTTCGGCGTGTTTACCGTCGAACGCAATATCGGCGATACCGATGTCGTGCGCGCCACGGTGGCCATCACCACCACCATCGGTGAACTGGACCGGTTGGTGGCGGCGCTGACGGCACTATCCAGAGAAACGGACACCTGACAAAACCGACGCGCAGCAGGTTTGGTCAAGCGTACTAGTACTCGCGGCGGTTCGGCTTGATCTCCTGCAGGATCGTCGTGGAGATCTCTTCGATCGACTTGGTGGTCGACGACAGCCAGCGGATGCCTTCGCGTTTCATCATTTTTTCCGCCTCGTTGACCTCGTAACGGCAATTTTCGATGGCCGCATACTTGCTTCCAGCGCGTCTTTCGTTGCGTATTTCCGACAAACGTTCGGGCGTAATGCTCAATCCGAAAATTTTATTCTTAAATTCCAGCAGGGCCGATGGCAGCTTGTCGCGCTCGAAATCGTCGGGAATCAGCGGATAGTTGGCCGCCTTAATGCCGTATTGCATGGCCAGGTACAGGCTGGTCGGGGTCTTGCCAGAGCGTGACACACCCACCAGAATGACATCGGCCGAGGACAGGTTCTTGTGCGACTGGCCATCGTCGTGCGCCAGCGAATAGTTGATCGCCTCGATGCGGTTCTTGTATTCCTCGCTGTCGACGATATTGTGCGAGCGCCCGATGGTATGGGTCGACATGACGCCCAGTTCCTGCTCCAGTGGGGCGACAAAGGTCTGGATCAGGTCCATGTGCATGCCACTGGACTTGCGGATCACGGCCGACAGGTCGTTCTTCACCAGGGTGGAGAAAATGATCGGGCGCTGGCCATCGGTGGCGAACGCTTCGTTGATCTTGCGCGCCGCCTCGTAGGCCTTGTCCATGGTGTCGATGAAGGGCAGGCGGATCTGGCGGAAGCGCAGATCGAACTGCGTCAGCACCGAGTGGCCGAACGTCTCGGCGGTGATGCCGGTGCCGTCGGAAACGAAGAAGACGGTGCGGGCCGCGGAGGGCAAAGGGGGGCGTGGATCTTGTGTCATGGGTTTTCGGATCAAGATTGTGCGTCGTCAATTTGCGCCGCACAAGGTAAAATGGCTGCAACGGTATGATTGTGCTGCACGACGCCAAGAATAACAAGAAGACTGTCTGTGCGCCGCGCGTAAAGATTTCTATCATCAGTAAGGGTGTCATTATGACCAACGCAGTATCGCAACAGCAGGAAGACAAGGACGCGGTGTATGTTGCCTCGTTCGAGCATTTGCGCATGACGGATGTGGAATCCGTCGGCGGCAAGAACGCCTCCCTGGGCGAAATGATCAGCCAGCTGGCGGAAGCCGGCGTGCGCGTGCCCGGTGGCTTTGCCACCACGGCGCAGGCATTCCGCGATTTCCTGTCGTATAGCGCCAATGGCGGCTTGCCGCTGGCCGAACGCATCGCCCAGCGCCTCGAAGGGCTGAACATCGATGACGTGCGCTCGCTGGCGCAAGCCGGCGCCGAGATCCGTCAATGGATCGTGGAAACGCCATTCCAGCCACGCCTGGCCGCCGAAATCGACCAGTTCTATGCCAAACTGGTGGCCGATTCCGATACCGAAATGTCGTTTGCCGTGCGTTCCTCGGCCACGGCGGAAGACTTGCCGGATGCGTCTTTTGCTGGTCAGCAAGAGACCTTCCTGAACGTGGTCGGCATCGACAACGTGCTCGAGGCCATGAAGCAGGTGTTCGCGTCGCTGTACAACGACCGCGCCATCTCGTACCGCGTGCACAAGGGCTTTACGCACGCTGAAGTGGCCTTGTCGGCCGGCGTGCAGCGCATGGTGCGTTCCGACCTGGGCGCGGCTGGCGTGATGTTTACCATCGATACGGAATCGGGCTTCAAGGACGTGGTCTTCGTCACCTCCAGCTATGGCCTGGGCGAGACCGTGGTGCAGGGCGCCGTCAATCCCGACGAATTCTATGTGCACAAGCCGATGCTGGAAAAAGGCAAGTCGCCTGTGATCCGCCGCAATATCGGCTCGAAGCTGCTGAAGATGGAATTCACGAACGAAGCGAAAGCTGGGCGTTCCGTGAAAACCGTCGACGTGCCCGTCGAAATGCGCAACCGCTATTCGCTGAACGACAGCGAAGTGGTGGAATTGGCCAAATACGCCGTCATCATCGAAAACCACTACGGCCGTCCGATGGACATCGAGTGGGGCAAGGATGGCCGCGATGGCAAGCTGTACATCCTGCAAGCGCGTCCCGAGACCGTCAAGTCGCAGCAAAAGGCGACCGACGTGCAAGAACGCTTCAAGCTGAAAAGCACGGGCACCGTACTGACCTCCGGCCGCGCCATCGGCCAGAAGATCGGCGCCGGCCCCGTGCGCGTGATTCACGACCCGGCCGACATGGAGCGCGTGCAGCCAGGCGACGTGCTTGTTGCCGACATGACGGACCCGAACTGGGAACCGGTCATGAAGCGCGCTTCGGCCATCGTCACCAACCGCGGCGGTCGTACTTGCCACGCAGCAATTATTGCGCGTGAACTGGGCGTGCCTGCCGTCGTCGGCTGCGGCGACGCGACCGACGTGCTGAAAGATGGCACGTTTGTCACCGTCGTGTGCTCCGAAGGCGACGAAGGCAAGATCTACGATGGCTTGCTGGAAACAGAAGTGTCGGAAGTGTCGCGCGGCGAATTGCCGAAGCTCGACACCAAGATCATGCTCAACGTGGGCAATCCGCAGCTGGCGTTTGACTTCCAGTCCGTGCCGAATGCCGGCGTTGGCCTGGCGCGCCTGGAATTCATCATCAATAACAATATTGGTGTGCACCCGCGCGCGATCCTGGAATACCCGAACATCGATGCCGACCTGAAAAAGGCCGTGGAATCGGTGGCGCGCGGCCACGCTTCGCCAAAGGCGTTCTACATCGACAAGCTGGCCGAAGGCATCGCCACCATCGCCGCCGCGTTCTGGCCGAAAAAAGTCATCGTGCGCCTGTCCGACTTCAAGTCGAACGAGTACAAGAAGCTGATCGGCGGTTCGCGCTACGAGCCGGACGAAGAAAACCCGATGCTGGGCTTCCGCGGCGCGGCGCGCTACCTGTCGGCCGACTTCTCCGAAGCGTTCAACATGGAATGCGAAGCGATGAAGCGCGTGCGCAATGACATGGGCCTGACCAACGTGGAAATCATGGTGCCGTTCGTGCGCACCCTGGGCCAGGCCGAGAAAGTCATCGACTTGCTGGCAAAAAATGGCTTGAAGCGCGGCGAGAACGACCTGCGCGTCATCATGATGTGCGAAGTGCCGTCGAACGCCATCCTAGCCGACCAGTTCCTCGACCATTTCGATGGCTTCTCGATCGGTTCGAACGACCTGACCCAGCTGACCCTGGGCCTGGACCGCGATTCCGGCATGGAATTGCTGGCTGCCGACTTCGACGAGCGCGATCCTGCCGTGAAAGCCCTGCTGGCCCTGGCCATCAAGGCTTGCCTGGCACGCGGCAAGTACATCGGCATTTGCGGTCAGGGTCCTTCCGACCATCCGGACTTCGCCGTCTGGCTGATGGAGCAGGGCATCGAATCGATGTCCCTGAATCCGGATTCGGTGATCGACACCTGGCAGAAACTGGCTGCGCTGAAAGCGTAAGCATCTTTCCCGCCCTTTGAAAACCCGCTGCCGCTCACCCGGCAGCGGGTTTTTTTATGCCTGCCACGCGGCGCACGGCAGTATTCGATGGGCTTGCTCCAGATCAGCTAAAATGATTCCACCAATACATTGAAACAGGAGTTCACATGGCAAGCAAGAAACCGAGCAAAGTGGCAAAGATCGATATCGGCATTTCCGAGGCGGACCGCGCGAAGATTGCGGAAGGCCTGTCCGGCCTGCTGGCCGACAGCTACACCTTGTACCTGATGACCCATAATTTTCACTGGAACGTCAAGGGGCCGATGTTCAACACCCTGCACCTGATGTTCATGACGCAATATACGGAGCAGTGGGCCGCGCTGGACCTGATCGCCGAGCGCATCCGCGCCCTCGGCTACCCGGCGCCCGGTACCTACAAGGAATTCGTCAAGCTGGCCTCGATCAAGGAAATCGACGGCGTGCCGCCGGCGTTGGACATGGTCAGCCACCTGGTATCGGCACAGGAAGCAACCGCGCGCACGGCGCGCCGCCTGTTCCCGCTGCTGGAAAAAGCCAATGACCAGCCGACGGCCGACCTGATCACGCAGCGCCTGGATTTGCATGAAAAGACGGCGTGGATGTTGCGCAGCCTGCTCGAGGAATAAAGGCCGGGCCTGCGGCGCTAATTCGCCCCCGCCTATTGACGTCATCAGGAATTGCGTTAGACTGCTTGTATATAGGTGTTTGGCAAGAATAATATCAGGCAGTAATACGCATTAAACCCCGTCGCTTATATAGGCTACGGGGTTTTTTATTTTCGGATTCGCAAAGATGGAGGCATCATGGCTGAATGGGTAGGCTGGTTTGTGGCGGCTGGCGCGGTATTGATCCTGGAGCTGTTTACGGGTACGTTTTATTTGCTGATGATCGCCATCGGCATCAGTGCCGGAGGACTGGTGGCGCTGGCGGGCGGCAATGGCGGTTGGCAAGCCCTGACGGCCGCCATTGTCGGCGTGGCTGCCACCCTGTTATTGCGGCGCAGCCGTTTTGGCAAGGCGGCGCGGCGCGATGCGGCGCAGGACCCGAATGTGAATCTCGATATCGGCCAAAGCGTGGCGGTCGTGCATTGGGTCGATGGCGCGGCGCGCGTCATGTACCGCGGCGCCTTGTGGGATGTGGAGCTGATTCCCGGCGGCGATACGCAAGCCGGCCATTACACCATACATGCCGTGCGTGGCAGCCGTTTGATTGTTGGATAACCTGGAGAGTAGATTATGGAAGTAAGCACTGGTAGCGTGTCGCTGATCTTGTTATTGCTGGCATTGGTATTTGTCTTCAAGACGGTCAATGTGGTGCCGCAGCAGCATGCCTGGGTGGTGGAGCGTCTGGGCAAGTTTCACGCGGTATTGGGTCCTGGCCTGAATATTGTCGTGCCTTTTGTCGACCGTATCGCCTACAAGCACGTGCTCAAGGAAATTCCGCTCGACGTGCCGCCGCAGGTGTGCATCACGCGCGACAATACGCAATTGCAGGTCGATGGCATTCTGTATTTCCAGATTACCGATGCCATGCGTGCCTCATATGGCTCGTCGAATTATATTGCCGCCATTACGCAGCTGGCGCAAACGACCTTGCGTTCGGTGATCGGTAAAATGGAACTCGACAAGACATTTGAAGAACGCGACCATATCAATACGGCCATCGTGAATGCCATCGATGAATCGGCGGCGAATTGGGGCGTCAAGGTATTGCGCTATGAAATCAAGGATTTGACGCCGCCCAAGGAAATACTGCATGCGATGCAGGCACAGATTACGGCCGAACGCGAAAAGCGCGCCCTGATTGCCGCCTCGGAAGGGCGCAAGCAGGAACAGATCAATATCGCCAGCGGTGAGCGCGAAGCGGCCATTGCCCGCTCCGAAGGCGAGAAGCAGGCCTCGATCAACCGTGCCGAAGGCCAGGCCACGGCCATCGTCGCGCTGGCGCAGGCCAGTGCCGAGGCGCTGCGCCAGGTGGGTGCCGCCATTCGCGAACCGGGCGGGGAAGATGCCGTGAACCTGAAAGTAGCTGAGCAGTATGTGGGCGCGTTCGCGCAATTGGCGAAAACCAATAACTCGATTATCGTGCCGGCGAATCTGGGCGATATGAGCGGTTTGATCGCCACGGCGATGCAGGTGGTGAAAACGCAGAAGCCGAAAGGCAGCGTGGCGATTCCCTGATTGCCTGGTGAATAGCAAACTCGTAGCAGGTTTGTCT
Organism: Janthinobacterium sp. PLB04; assembly: GCF_021165895.1. NCBI lineage: Bacteria > Pseudomonadati > Pseudomonadota > Betaproteobacteria > Burkholderiales > Oxalobacteraceae > Janthinobacterium > Janthinobacterium sp. PLB04. The sequence goes on from NZ_CP088968.1 coordinate 3,048,868, forward strand.
TTAATACTGCCCGCCATATCGCGGGCAGTTTTCAATTGCGCCATTGGAATATATGCTGGCAGACGGGCTGGAGTATCTGCACTTGAATCCATAACGTTGAAATCTTTTCTTTATGCTATGCTGTGCGCACTTTCGGGCTTATATGCTGTCGTGCGACGCTTATCTTTTTGATTAAGTAGAATCTGCGGCTCATGCATGGCTATGATTGCGCCGATATCCGCGACGGATACTTGGGAGGAATTTTGGAGTTGATGCATAAGGGGCGATAGTATTGCTCCCATGTATATTTTGAATTGCAATTTATAATTACTATAAATTGCAATGAAACAAAAAGTACTGCAAAATAAATACTGCCGATGGCGCTGTATTGAACCGCAGCCGTACAAAGCGGAGACGCTTGTACAGGCAGTTCATGCGCGATGCCGGTTCCCCATGCTGGAACGATTACACTGTTTGAAAGCCAGGGAAGCAGGTTTTTTGGTAAAAGAATTGTAAAAAACAATCAAATCTGAAGAAAAATCACCTCAGTCGCGTTACAATTGGATAGAATTTAACTGTTCAGTTATATTTTTCAACTCACACAAGGAAATATCATGGATCTGTCCAGCTTATCCCTGTCCGAACTGCGCACCTTGCAGGACGACATCAAGAAGCAAATGAAGAAACGCGAACAGGACGATCTGTCCAAAGCGCGCGAGCAAATCCTGGCAATCGCCCAGAGCGTTGGCGTTTCCGTAAAAGATCTGGTTGGTACGGGTATCCGCGCTAAAACCGGCACGGTCGCAGTACGCTATCGCAATCCGGATGACGCGACGCAGCAATGGACTGGCCGTGGCCGTCAGCCGAAATGGGTCAAAGAGTGGACCGATTCGGGCAAATCGCGTGATCTGCTGAAGGTTTGATTCTGAAGGTTTAAAAACCGTTCATTCGGATGCTTGTCCTGTGCAGTGATACAGGTGTAGTACAAGGCAGCATGCAAGCATCCGGAACTTTCTTGATTTATCGTCTTTGGCCAGACAGGCAAAGCTGATTCATTCGCTTATCTCCATGGTGTTTTCACTAATACCAGTTTTTCCCGCCGTATCTCTTTCCATTCCCTGTTTTTATCCCATTGCGCTGTGCGTTTCCGCTTGCCGCAGGCACCGGCAAAATAAAACCCGGCATATAGCCGGGCTTGATGGTATCGGCGCAGCACGCTGCGCGTAGTGCCGGATCAGCGGCGGTGCGACTTCATCGCCGCCTGGACTTCGCGCGCGCCGTCGCGGTCGCGTTCCGCTGCCCGCTTGTCGTGCTGCTTCTTGCCCTTGGCCAGGCCGATTTCGCATTTCACGCGGCCGCCCTTGTAGTGCAGGTTGAGCGGCACCAGGGTATAGCCGGAGCGCTCCACCTTGCCGATCAGTTTATCCATTTCCGCACGGTGCAGCAGTAGCTTGCGCGTGCGCACGGCTTCCGGATGGATGTGGGTGGAGGCGGTCGGCAGGGCGCTGATATGCGCACCGAACAGGAAGAGTTCATCGCCGCGGACGACGACGTAGGCTTCCTTGATTTGTACGCGGGCGTCGCGGATGGCTTTGACTTCCCAGCCTTCCAGCACGATGCCGGCTTCGTAGCGATCCTCGATAAAGTAGTCGTGGAAGGCTTTTCTGTTGTCTGCTATGGTCATGAGATGGTAAATGTGCGCGGGTCGGTTAAACTACTGTCTCGCGCAAGCGCGATAAAATCAAATGTATCCAACATCATAGCAAATGGTTCTTCAATGGCAGTAGTACATAAATCAGTTTTTCTCGGCTATAGCGCCGAACAAATGTTCGCGCTGGTGGCGGCGGTGGAGGATTATCCCAAATTCCTGCCCTGGTGCGGTGCGGTCGAGATTCGCGAGCGGGGCGAGAACACGGTTGTCGCCAGCGTGGGCATACATTACCACGGCGTGCGCCAAAGCTTCACCACGTCCAACGAGAACGTACCGCCGACTTCCATCAAGATGAAGCTGGTGGACGGTCCTTTCAAGACCCTCGACGGCGTGTGGACCTTCAAGGCCCTGCGCGAAGATGCGTGCAAGATCGAACTGGACCTGCACTACGAGTTTTCCAGTCGCGTGCTGGAACAGATCATCGGCCCCGTCTTCGGCATGATCGCCAACAGCATGGTCGATTCCTTCTGCAAGCGCGCGGAGACGGTGTATGGCTGAAGCAGGCATCACGGTGCAAGTATGCCACGCGCTGCCCGACAGCACGTTCCTGCGCTCCTTGAACGTGCCTGCTGGCACCACCATCGAGCAGGCGGTGGCGCTGAGCGGACTGCTGCGGGAAATCCCCGCCATCGACCTGGCCGTGAACATGGTCGGTATCTATGGCAAGAAGAAGCCGTTGGATACCGTCCTGCGCGAGCATGATCGGGTGGAAGTCTACCGTCCCTTGCAGGCAGACCCGAAAGAAGCGCGCCGCCGGCGTGCCAGCGGCAAGCCCGCCAAGACCTGACGGGTCTGGAAGAGGGCAGGGCTGCGGCTTGCGGCTGGCCTTGGCGGGACATTTTTTTGCTATTTCCAAATATCTTTTTTATGCAGCAAGGACGGAGGGCGCTTTTTTCTGTATAATCTGCTTTTGCGCCAATAGGAAATGCTATGCGTCTACTTCAAAAAGCACTCACATTCGATGACGTGCTGCTCGTCCCAGCCTACTCCAACGTTCTGCCCGCCGATACGTCCCTCAAAACTCGCCTGACCCGCAATATCACCCTGAATATTCCCTTGCTGTCCGCAGCCATGGATACGGTGACGGAAGCCCGTCTGGCGATCGCGATGGCCCAGGAAGGCGGCATCGGCATCATCCACAAGAATTTGAATCCGAAGGACCAGGCACGTGAAGTGGCCCGCGTAAAGCGTTTCGAAGCAGGTGTGTTGCGTGATCCGATCACGATTCCGCCGGAAATGAAAATCCGCGACGTGATCGCTCTGACGGAACAGTACGGCATCAGCGGTTTCCCTGTTGTCAAGGGCAAGGAAGTCGTCGGCATCATCACCAACCGCGATTTGCGCTTTGAAAAGGAACTCGACGCGGAAGCTTCCGCCAAGATGACCCCGCGCGAAAAGCTGGTGGTCGTCAACGAAGATGCCGATACGGCCGAAGCCAAGCGCCTGATGAACAAGCACCGCCTCGAACGCGTGCTGGTCGTCAACGACGCGTTTGAGCTGCGCGGCCTGATCACCGTCAAGGATATCCAGAAATCGACCTCCCACCCGTTCGCGTCGAAAGACAGCCAGGGCAAACTGCTGGTCGGCGCCGCTGTCGGCGTAGGCGCCAAGGATGAAGAACGCATCGACCTGCTGGTCGCTGCCGGTGTCGACGTGCTGGTGGTCGACACGGCCCACGGTCACTCGCAAGGCATCCTCGACCGCGTACGCTGGATCAAGACCAAGTACCCGCAAGTGGAAGTGATTGGCGGCAATATCGCTACCGCCGCTGCCGCCAAGGCACTGGTGGAATACGGCGCCGATGCGGTCAAGGTCGGCATCGGTCCTGGCTCGATCTGCACCACGCGTATCGTCGCCGGCGTGGGCGTGCCGCAAATCACGGCCATTTCGAATGTTGCCGAGGCTTTGGCCGGTACGGGCGTGCCATGTATCGCCGACGGCGGTATCCGCTTCTCGGGCGATATCTCGAAAGCGCTGGCCGCTGGCGCCTCGACCGTCATGATGGGTTCCATGTTTGCCGGTACGGAAGAAGCACCAGGTGAAGTGATCCTGTACCAGGGCCGCAGCTACAAATCGTACCGCGGCATGGGTTCGCTGGGCGCGATGTCCGATGGTTCGGCTGACCGTTATTTCCAGGACGCCACCATGAAGGCCGACAAGTTTGTGCCTGAAGGTATCGAAGGCCGCGTCGCCTACAAGGGCAGCGTGCTGGCGATCATCTTCCAGCTGGTGGGCGGCGTGCGTCAATCGATGGGTTACTGCGGTTGCGCCACCATCGACGAACTGCGCGAAAAAGCGGAATTCGTGGAAATCACCTCAGCCGGCATGCGCGAGTCGCATGTCCATGATGTGCAGATCACGAAAGAAGCGCCAAATTATCGCTCCGAGTAAGCGGTAACGAAAGTCCAGACCGGCGCCCAGTGCGCCGGTTTTGCAATTGACCCTGAATAAAGCTCCGACCATGCACTCTAAAATCCTCATTCTCGATTTCGGTTCCCAAGTCACCCAGTTGATCGCCCGCCGCGTGCGCGATTCCGGCGTGTTTTCCGAAGTCTTCCCGTATGACGTCAGCGACGAATTCGTGCGCAACTATGGCGCCGCCGGCGTGATCCTGTCGGGCAGCCACAATTCCACGCTGGATGGCGACTCGCCGCGCGCGCCGCAAGCCGTGTTCGAGCTGGGCGTGCCCGTGCTGGGCATCTGCTACGGCATGCAAACCATGGCGGCCCAGCTGGGCGGCAAGGTGGAAAACGGCCTGGTGCGCGAATTCGGCTACGCCGAAGTGCGCGCCCGCAGCCACACCAAGTTGCTCAACGGTATTGCCGACTTCGTCACCGACGAAGGCCACGGCATGCTGAAAGTGTGGATGAGCCATGGCGACAAGGTGCTGGAAATGCCGCCAGGCTTCAAGTTGATGGGCAACACCCCGAGCTGCCCGATCGCGGCCATGGCCGACGAAGAGCGCCAGTTCTACGGCGTGCAATTCCACCCGGAAGTGACGCACACGGTGCAGGGCAAGGCCATGATCGGTCGTTTCGTGCATGAAATCTGCGGCTGCAAGTCGGACTGGAACATGCCCGACTACATCAGCGAAGCGGTGGAAAAAATCCGCGCGCAAGTCGGTAGCGATGACGTCATCCTGGGCCTGTCCGGCGGCGTCGATTCGTCCGTGGCTGCTGCCTTGATCCACCGCGCCATCGGCGACCAGCTGACCTGCGTCTTCGTCGACCACGGCCTGCTGCGCCTGGACGAAGGCAAGATGGTGATGGACATGTTCGCCAAGAACCTGGGCGTGAAAGTCATCCGCGTCGATGCGGAAGACCAGTTCATGGGCCACCTGGCCGGCGTTACCGACCCCGAGCAAAAGCGCAAGATCATCGGCCGCGAATTCGTCGAAGTCTTCCAGGTCGAGTCGGGCAAGCTGGTCAACGCCAAATGGCTGGCGCAAGGCACGATCTACCCGGACGTCATCGAATCGGCGGGCAAGGGCAAGAAAGGCCAGACCATCAAGAGCCACCACAACGTGGGCGGCTTGCCGGACACCATGAAGCTCAAGTTGCTTGAGCCTTTGCGCGAACTGTTCAAGGATGAAGTGCGCAAACTGGGCGTCGCCCTGGGCTTGCCGCATGACATGGTCTACCGCCACCCGTTCCCGGGCCCGGGCCTGGGCGTGCGCATCCTCGGCGAAGTCAAGAAAGACTACGCCGACCTGCTGCGCCGCGCCGACGCCATCTTCATCGAAGAACTGCGCAACACGCCGTACGAATTCGTCGCCGGCCAGGCCGTCGACCCGGACGCGCTGCCAGCGAACTGGTATGAAGCGACGAGCCAGGCTTTCGCCGTCTTCCTGCCCGTCAAATCGGTGGGCGTGATGGGCGATGGCCGTACCTACGAATACGTGGTGGCCTTGCGCGCCGTGCAAACGCAGGACTTCATGACGGCCCACTGGGCGCACCTGCCGCACAGCTTGCTGGGCAAGGTCTCCAACCGCATCATCAATGAAGTGCGCGGCATCAACCGCGTCGTCTACGATATCTCGGGCAAGCCGCCGGCGACCATCGAGTGGGAATAATCTCCCGTCCGGCACCGTAAGGTAACGCCGGGTCAATGAAACAGCTAAGCCCCTGATTTTTCAGGGGCTTTTTTTATTTTGTCTGGCAAACGCAAGCAGCATATGGCAGCGTCAAGCGGCTTTTTTTGTTGGTATTTTTCATGGTATCGCAAGCGTGCATTTGCCGGAGGGGTACTCATACCATCATCGGCACAGGTCGCGATAGATGGTATTTTGATGGTATTTTTTGATCTAAGTGACTGATTATAAAAGATATTTTTTCTTTGGCGAAGAGATGTCACGCTGATGGTATCAAATCCCTTTTACTCCCCCCCGATTTGCCCTCGATTTCACCTTAAGTGAATAGGTTCTTTTTGTATAAGTATTTGATTTGGTGGGATATTATGAAGTGACGTTGCTAACGTGATGGTACCGAAAGGGGGGATCATGCTCACTGACACCAAGCTGAAAAATCTTAAATCTGCCGATAAGGCATATAAGGTGCCTGACCGCGATGGACTTTACGCTCTTGTGCTTAAAAGTGGCAATGTGTCGTTTCGCTATAATTACCGCGTACATGGCCGACAGGAAACGCTGGTACTCGGCCAGTATGGCACATCGGGTTTGAGTCTGCAGGAGGCGAGAGCCCGGCTAAGCGAGGCTAAAAAGGAGTTGTCAGAAGGAAAGTCACCGGCTCGCCTCAAAGCGCAGGTGCGGACGCAGGCCGCAGCTGGTGGCCGGTTCGGTGCCTGGGCTGAACAATGGCTGCTCAAGTACAAAATGGCGGAGTCGACGCGGGACATGCGGTGCGCAGTGTACGAACGCGATCTGAAACGCCCATTTGGCAGCCTCTTGCTGCATGAAATTACGCACAACGAGTTGCGTTCCGTATGCGACGCCATCCTCGCACGTGGCGCCCCTGCGACGGCCGTGCACGCGCGCGATATCGTTAAGCTGGTCTTCAGGTATGCGGAACAACGCGGACAACAGATAACCGTTCAACTTGATTCGGGTCGACATAGGCATCCCAACGGTAAGCCGCAAGCTCCCAAATGCTCGGGGCGTCACAACCACATTCGAGTAATTCATTTGCCCAATCCACATAGTCATCGGCTTTTATCCAACGATCATCAACTCTCCTAAAAGCTAATTCCGTGAAATCCACTTACGCTCCTTGCAAGGTTGCGGTCTCCGAGGCTAAGAACTGAACGTCTGCTGCTGGCTGCAGATTCAATCGATCAACGCAACACTTTAACTTAAATGCATCGTTGCAGAGTGGAAATGATGCGAAAGAGAACTCGAATCGATTGCGCCGCGCACCGCGAACCCCGGGATTAACGTTGCAAGAGGTTTGGCCACGGAAGCGTGCATGGAGAACTTCACCGAAGCTCAAGCAGCTTTTACTTGAGCGCGGCAGGAGTCTTTGCAGGGCAGGGGCGATAGACAGGGCAGCCCCGATCTCGTCGTTGGATCAGGCAGCTACGAGATCGCACAGCAGGTGCTTCGCAGCACCAAGAGATCAGGGCCCAACGATCTGGCAACGCGATCCGCGCCATGCTAATGCTGTCGTTGGCGGCCCATGCCTCTATTTTCATGGTGTCGATAGCACTCAGCGCAACAGCCAAATCGGAAAACATCAGTGGCCCACCCACGGGCGTTTGGTTATCCAGAAGCTGGATACGCCCGACCTTCAAATGCTCGACCAGTGAAGCCGCCGCGACCTGCCCATCCTGCCCGCGTATTGCGTCAGAGATATCCAGTGTAAGCAGGGGGCATGCGCAGCACGAAAAAATCCGTGCTGTGCTCATCAACGCGACAGAACCATTCTATGCGCTATCCGGAATTCTCCCCGGCTACTCGGCGAGGCGCGAGCCGCCCTTTACATGTAAAGCCGTGTCAATTTTACAGCGCGGCGCAGGCGTCTGCCCAAGGGCTGGAGGGAGGGCGCCTGGCAGCGGCGCCTGGCACGTTCGTTGCTGAAGTGCAGGTACGCACCGGATTTCCCGCGCTGCGTATTACCCTCACAGGAGCTTTTCATGAATCAATCGAACCAACAACATACGGTCGCGGCGGCCAACGCCATTGAAGCCATCAATTTCTGCCATTACTGGGGCATGGCTTCGGCGGCGCTCAACATCCTCCTGCCCAACGTGCCCAGTTCGTACGCGACGCTGAAAACCGCCATTACGGCGCTCATCGCTGCCGGCAACGCAGTGTGCGCGTCGCCCAATGCTACGGCCTCGGCCAAAGCCGTGCCGTGCCCATGTCAAGGCGATACTGGTGATGCAGCCCTGGTGGCCCGTCGCCGCATGGCCGAAGATGTGTTGAACAAGGCGGCGCTGGAGCCAGAATGGAAAGCTCAGCTGCTGAGCGATCCGCGCGCCGCGCTTGCTGCGGCCGGTTTCGACGTCAGCGTGCCGTTGCCCGGCACCGCCCTGGACGGGTGCGACTTCAGCTGCATCCTCTCGACCTAAGAAGTGCCGTGTCCGTGCCGCACCTGCACGCGCAGCTGCGGCACGTCTCCCACCTGTTCTACACCCCTCACCCAGGCACCGCCATGAACCAGAACGCAGTTCGACAAACCGTTTTTCTGTCCACCGGAAAAGACCAGCCTACCTTGCCTGGCGCGGCCTATGATCGCCAGCAAAACAGGCTCTACAGGATTGCGGCCGATTGCCTGGCCGAGAAGGAGCAGACGCCGGACTGGACGGTCGACGCCTGGGCCGGGCCTTCGGGCAGCTGGACCTATGTCAGGAACAAATCGGTTTCCACTCCGTCTCAGGGCTGGAAGCTTCATGTATCGTCCAACGCCGCCTGTGCCGCAGAAGTGTTGGCGGCGACAATGGATGTGTTGCTGGGCGAGCCTGGGCACTTCAAGTTCGCCGCCGACATGGACGTGCTTCGCCGTCTCAACAGGGGTGAACTGGGATTGACGCAAGTCGGCAAGTTCATCACGATATATCCTACCGACGATGCGCAGGCTGTGCGCCTGGCGGCGCAGCTCCACGCGCGCACCGCCGGCCTGAGCGGCCCGGCCATTCCCACCGATCGCCAGCTTTCGCCAGGAAGCCTGGTACATTTCCGTTACGGGGACTTCCTCGGCCGCGAGCAGCAACTGCCAACCGGCGAACGGCGCCCCGTACTGGCTGACCCGGACGGCAAGCTGGTGGCCGACGTGCGGCTGACCCGCTACCAGAAGCCAGACTGGGTGCGCGATCCGTTCGGCGGCGGCGTCGAACGCACCGAAGTGCCCGCCCCCGGCACCGTCGCCGGCGGCCGTTTCCTCATCGTGGGCGAGCTGGCCGAAATGGCGCGCGGATCGGTGCTGCTCGCTGTCGACATGGCGCTGGGGCGGCGCTGCGTGCTCAAGACGGCCCGCAGGCATTGCCACGCCGATCATCGCGGCAGGGACGCATGGCACTACCTCCAGCGCGAATATGAACTGCTCAACGTGCTGGCGGACGATCCCCGCGTGCCGCAACCCTACCAGTTAGTCGAGGAGGGAACCGACCTCCTCATGCTGATTATGGAAGACATTCCCGGCGAACGGCTCGATGCCTATGTCGCCCAGCGCCTGGCGCAAGGCGCCCCTCTTGCCGACCATGAGGTGATCGACATTGGCATCGCGGCCGCACAGATTGTCGCCGATCTGCACGCCAGGGGAATTTCGCACGCTGACATCAAATCGACCAACCTGATCTTGTCGCCGGGCGGCGAGCTGAAGATCATCGACTTCGGCATCGCCTATTCGATGGGGGAGGATATCGCCGACCGGCCTCCGGGAACACGCGGCTACCGGTCGCGCAGCAAGAATGCCGTCCAGGCAGACACCTACGCGCTGGGCGCGCTGCTGTACTTTCTAGCCACTGGCGCGGAGCCATCGCGCGCGCCGGAGGAATTCCACCTGCTCGGGCGCCCGGTCGCGCTTCTGGCTCCGGGACGCGGGCGGGCGCTTGCCGCCTTGATCGAATCCTCTCTCGCCGATGAAGAGCAGGCGTCGCCCGCCCAACTGCTTGCCGGTCTGCTAGGCGTTTATCCGCCGGCGCCGGATACCAAAGGCCTCTGCGCAGTGCGCGCCCAGGATGGCGCCGAAGCGCCCGCCTCGCCCGGCTTGGTGATGCGCCTGCAGCAGTCGATCGTCAACGCACTGGAGCGGGGCCTGCGGCCGCGCTCTTCCTGGACGGCCGCTGCGGAACTGGCGCGCGACCTTAACGACGGCCGTGCGGGCGCGGTGCTGGCTCTGGCCGAGACGGCATCGGCCACGCACGAGCCGGCGGCGCTCGCCGCGCTGGGGCAGGCGGCGCATTCCCTGGCGTGCGCGGCTGGAACTCTGCCCGGTCTGTATGCCGGCGAGGCGGGCGTCGGGGTGGCCCTGCTGCGCGCCGGGCAGGTGACCGGTGACGCGGCCCTGGTCACGCTGGCTGCGGCCCGCGGCGAATGGGTTGCCGCGCAGCCGCACACCTCGCCCGACATCTACGTCGGCAGCGCCGGCCGGGCTCTTTTTCATCTTCTTCTCTGGAGCGAAACACGCGATCCTGCGGCGCTGCAAGCTGCCGTTGTGGCGGGCCAGGCATTGTTGCGCACGGCGGCGCGATCCGCGCAGGGGTGGTCCTGGACGATTCCGGACGGTTTCGAGCCCATGGCGGGCCAGTGCTACCTGGGATATGCGCACGGCGCCGCGGGTATCGGCGACACGCTGCTCGATCTGTGGACAGCCACGGGCGACGAGGCGTATGCGCAGGCTGCGGGCGAGGTTGTCCGCTTCCTCATCAGCCATGCGCAGCCGCTTGCCAACGGCGGGGCGAACTGGCCCGATACGCCTGCGGGCAGGATGGCCGGCACCTGCTGGTGCCATGGTGCGGCAGGCGTCGCCGTCTTCCTTGCGCATGCGCTGGCGACGGGACGATTCCCCGAAACGCAGGAATGGTTGAATCGCGCCGGCCATGCCGTGGCCACCGGCTCGCGTGTGCTCAATCCAGGCCAGTGCCATGGTCTGGCCGGCAGTATCGAATGCCTGCTGGACCTGCACCTGGCCACGGGCGAACCGCGCTGGCTCGACGAAGCGCGCACCCTGCGCGTCCTGCTCGAGGCATTCGTGGTCGAACGAGACGGCGCTGCGGTGGCCTGTTCGGAGCACCCCGATGATTTCGCCTGTACGTACTTGACCGGCTACGCAGGCGTGGCCGCCTGCCTGTCGCGCTTTTCCGGGGAGCGCATCAGCGCGCGCTTCATCGGCGTGCCGCGCTTTTCCCGGACGGCCGCGTAGTGTGGCGCTGCGCGGCGGTGGGGCCCACTGCCCGGTTCGAAGGCGGTGAAAGAGTGTAGAATTTGCCGCTCCTAGTACGCGCCATCGATGGCCCGATACACGGCAGTCTACCGGGGTGACACGCCAGACCATGAACGACGAATTCCGCACTCTTACCTCGCCCCTGTCCGGCCCGGGAGCCGATAGCCCTTCCCTGCTAGCCCTGACGATCCTCTGGCATCCGGACCCGGCAAGGATAGGTGAGCAATTCGTAACCGGGGCGCAAGGCACGGCGCTGGAACTGAGCCGCTATGGGCCGCTGTTTTGCCGCCCCGGCGGCGACCCGCTGCCACTGGGCCATGGCGGTTTGTCGCGCGAACCGCTGAGAGTAAGGCGCGACGCCCTCGACAATGTCTCGCTCCAACTGCCCGTCACCCGCATGGTCGTGGAACTCAACGGCAAGGTCGTGCAGGGCGATGTCGTCCTTGACGCCGCACAGGTCGGCGCAGGCCAGGTGCTGGCCCTGGGCCGTGCAGTGCTGCTGTGTTTTCACTGGATGGATTCGCTGCCCCGGCATAATCCCGCGCCCGGGGTGTCGGGTGTCGGCAGCGGCGCGCTGGCCATGCGCGACCAGATCCGCATGGTCGCCCCCACGGACATGCCGGTCTTGTTGCTCGGCGAAACCGGGACTGGTAAGGAGATCGCGGCGCGCGCCATCCATGCGTTGAGCAAGCGGGGCCGCGCCAAACTGGTGACAGTGAACATGGCGGCCTTGAACGAGGCCCTGGCCCCGGCCGACCTGTTCGGCGCGGCGCGCGGCGCCTACACCGGGGCGCAGGCCGATCGCAAAGGGTGGTTTGCCGAGGCCGACGGCGCCACTCTGTTTCTCGACGAAATAGGCAATGCGCCCGCCAGCGTGCAGCCGATGCTACTGCGCGTGCTTGAGGGTGGCGACTACCGGCCGCTTGGCGCGGCGCAGGACCAACGTTCCACCGCGCGCCTGATCGCCGCCACTGACCAGCAGCTCGATACGGCCGGCTTCAACCAGGCGCTGCTGCGGCGCCTGGAAGGGTTTTCCGTCGCACTGCCCGCGCTGCGCAGCCGACGCGAGGATATCGGGGTGCTAATTCTAGACCTGCTCGCCGACCAGGCGGCGGCGATGCGCCTTAGCTGCGCGCTGGTGAGCGAACTGGCATGCTATCACTGGCCCGGCAATATTCGGCAGCTGGCGCGGGCCCTGCAGCGCGCCATGCTGATCCTCGACGCCGGCGCCATCCCGCAATTCGCGCAGCTGGTGCGCGAGTCCGCCGCGGCTCCTGGCGGCGCCGCCAGCACCGGAGCGCCGGCGGCGCCTGGTCCCGCGCGGCGTAAGCCTGGCGAGCTGAGCGAGCACGATATCCTCGACGCCATGGAGCGCCACGCCTGGACCATCGCGCATGCCGCCAGGGCGCTGGGGATTTCCCGTCCCACCCTGTACAAACTGCTGGACAAGCATCCCGACATCAAGCGCGCCCAGTACATCCCGGCCGACGAAATCGACCGTGCCCTGGTCGCCAGCGAGGGCGATGTCGGCCGCTGCGCGGCACTGCTCAAGACGCCGGCCGAGCCGCTGCGGCGGCTGCTCGGCGAGCGGGAAGTTCCGTGCTCAGCCGGGCGGGATTGAGCCCACCTGCAGTTCCGGATCGGGCACGTTGGCGCTCACGGTGTAGCCGTCCGGCGCTGGCCAGGTTGCCGTGAAGGCGATTCCGAAGTCCCAGTCGCCCGCCTGGGTGCTCACCGTGAGGGTGGTGGGATTGGTCAGCGGGACCACTGCGCCCTGGACAAACGGCGCGCCTGCCGATCCGGCCATCGGCTGCGCGGTCAGCGTCGCCACCACACTGAAGGTCTGGGGCCGGTCGGAACAGACAAACGAGAAAGTGATCCGCTGGCTTTCGCCGGCGGCGCACACGGGCGCATCGCCGGCGCCGTCATACTTCCAGGCTACGTTTTGCCCGGCAGCGTCGAACGTGACGATGAAGTTGTTTGGATTCACAGCGATCATGTCGTTTCCTTTGGTTGTTACTGTGTGGAAAATTCCCGTGGAAATTAGCGGGCGTCAGTCTGCGGATAGCCGGGGTCGCGCCGCAGCGCGACCAGGTCCGGCTCCGCCTCGATCATCGTGACCGGATGGCCCTGGCGCCTGGCTTCGATAATTGCGGCCAGCGCCATCTGACGGTTACCTAGCAATTCGTAGGCTAGGGCCGCCCGGAAGCGGATGTAGGCGTTAGTGGGGGCCAGCGCGATGGCGCGCGCCACGAGTGCCATCGAGGCCGCTTTGTCGCCGTTGCGTGCGGCGTACAGGCCCATGCGCGACGCCAGAGTCGCATCGTTGGGCGAACGCGCCAGGCGGGGCGCGAGCAGACTGCTGGCCCGGGCATAGGCGCGGCGCGCCTCCGCTTCGCGCCCGGGGATCCACAGCAGCGCGTCGGCCAAGTTGGCCCAGTTCAGGTAGTTGCCCGGCGCGCCGCGGGTTGGCGATACGGCATTTTCAAACGCGGTAACGGCCTCGACGTAATCGCCGCGCAGGAAAAACGCATTGCCCAGGTTGCCGTAGAGCTTGGAGCTCGGGCCGACCTGCAAGCCTTGCTGCAGTACATGCAGTGCCTCATCGGCGCGGTTCTGGCTCAGCAGCACCGCGTTCAGGTTGGCGTATCCGGTGACGGCGTCAGGCTGCAGCCGGATGCTGTGGCGAAAAGCCTGCTCTGCGGCGGGGTAGTCGCCTTGCTCGTAATGGAGGATGCCCAGTTCGTCGGCGAACACCCGCTCTTGGGGGAACCGTCCGGCCGCCAGCGCCAGCGTGCGCAGAGCCTCGGGATAGCGGCGCGCATGCCGCAGGGCTTGCACCTTGCCGTACCAGGCGAAAAAGTTGCCAGGGTCGTTGCGCAGTGCCTGTTCGTACTCCTGGAAGGCCTGGTCATAGCGGCCCTGGGTGTCGAGCACCCAGCCGTTGGCGACGTGGCCCAGCGCGAGGTGCGGATCGAGCCGCAGGGTCTGCTGCGCACAGGCGGCGGCCTTGCCCAGCCAGACTTCATCCTGTCCATCGCCGCCATAACGGATGGCGTACACCAGCGCCATCCCGGCGACGGCTGCCGCGTTGCCGGGCCTGTGCGCCAGCACGCTGGAAAAATGCGCGGCGGCCTTGTCCAGGTTGCCGTGGCGGTCCACCTTCTTCAGGGCGTCCAGGCCGTCGCGCACCTGCTGTGTTTCGGAGAATGGCGCCGCCGCTTGCACCAGAGCGGGAGCGTAGGGCGCCAAGCGCCAGCCGGCAAGCGCTAGCGCCGCCACCGCCAGCGTGGCCAGGGCACTTTTGCGCCAGGGTCCCCCACGCCGTCGCGGCTGCTGCACTGCGCGCGGCGGCTGGCCTTCCGCGCCCGCCAGCGCGTCAAGGCGCTGCAGGACTCGCGTCATGCTGCCCAGGCGCTGCCCGGGCTGGCGGGCGGTCATGGCCCGGATGAGGGCGACCAGTGCGGCGCCGGCGCTGTCAGGATAGGTCCAAGTGGCCGAGTCGGAGTGCAGGTGGGCTGCGGCGAGCGCCAGGCCGTTGAGGCTTGCGTGGGGGCGTGTGCCGCACACCAGCTCATACAGGATGACCCCGAGTGCGTAGACGTCGCTGGGGGTGGTCGGCGCGGCGCCGTGGAAGCGTTCGGGCGCCATGTACATGATGGTGCCGACGGGTTCGGCGAGCGGAGCCGATCGGGTGGCCAGGCTGTCGATGCGCAGCGCCAGGCCGAAGTCCAGTATGCGCACTTGGCCCGTGGGCTCGACCATCAGGTTGGATGGTTTCAGGTCGCCGTGGACGAGGCCGGAATCGTGCGCATGCTGCATCGCTTCGGCCACCTGCCGCACCCAGTCAAGCGCGGTGGCCGCCGGCACGGCCGCGTTCTCGATGATCTGCCTGACAGTTTGCCCCAGCACCAGTTCCATCACGATCATCTGGGCTGCGCCATCTTCTTCGACGGCGTGCACCTTGACGAAAGCGGTGTGGCGCAGCGAGGCCGCCAGGCGAGCTTCGCGCATCGTGGCATTGTCCAGTCCAGCCCCAGCAGCATCCCGGATGCGCTTGACGGCCACGCTGCGCTGCAGCTTGCGGTCCCAGGCCTCGAAGACTTCACCATAGCCGCCTTCGCCGAGCCGGGCCCGGAACTCGTAATGCCCCACCAGATACGCGGCGGGCAGGGCACTCAGCTGCTCACCTGCGGGTGTAAAAATCGAGGTGGTCATCGCACGCCTTGAGGTGAGGACGAAATCGCGTTTTCAGGAAGGTCAGGCTTGCCCCGGTTGTCGAACCGCTCGGTTGGCCTAAACTCGCATATAACATTATACCAATGTTTCAATGGCTAAAAGTTGGCTGAGGAGGCTCCTTGGCGCACGGCGAGGTATGTAGTGGTCAACCCATCCCGGACACTACGTTAAGTTTTTTTTCGGCGACGGCCGGTGCCAGTCCCTGGTTGAACTGATGTGGTCGTATCCAGTTATACCGGTGCATCAGGTAGTGGCTGATGTCCCGTTGTGCTTTCTGTGCCGTCATGTAACCAGTTGACGGCAGCCATTCAGTTTTGAAGCTGCGGAACAGCCGTTCCATCGGAGAGTTATCCCAACAATTTCCCCGACGGCTCATACTCTGTCGTATCCGATAGCGCCACAAGCGCTGACGGAATTTTCGACTGGCGTACTGGCTACCTTGATCCGAATGAAACAGCAGCCTCTGCGGTCGACCTCGCTGCTCGTAAGCCATTTCCAGCGCTTGCACAACAAGGTCGGCATCGGGTCGTAGCGAGAATGCCCAGCCCACCGCTCGGCGAGCAAATAAATCCAACACCACAGCCAGGTAATACCATCGGCCTTGCGCCCAGACATAGGTGATGTCCCCGCACCAGACCTGATTTGGCGCCTCCACTGTGAATTCACGGCTGAGGTGGTTCGGAATATCGACCCGTTCCACCGTAGCCTGCTTATAGGCATGGCTGCCAGGCTGTTTGCAGACCAGCCCTAGCTCTTCCATCAAACGACTGACTTTGAAGCGGCCAATTGCCGTGCCTTCCTCGCGCATCATGCCCATAATGCTGCGGCTTCCCGCCGAACTGCGACTCTCGACGAACAGCTCGTGCACGCGGCCACGCAATGCCATGCGCTCAACATCAATGTGCCGGGCGCGCTCCCGATGCGCATACAGGCATGACCGCGCTACGTCGAACACCGAGCAGATCAACTCGATTGATTCGTCACCACAAATCTGATCGATTACCTCGTACGTTCTATCCCTTCCGACATCAAGAGCGCGGTAGCCTTTTTTAAAATGGACTTCTCCCGCTCGAGACGCTCAATACGTGCTTCGAGTTCCTGTATTCGCTGCTGATCTGGCGTCATTGCCTTGCTCTGCGGCGTGATGCCTTGCCGCTCCAACTGCAGCTGCTGCACCCAGCGGCGCAGCACCGATTCGCCGATGCCGACCGACCGGCTTGCCTCCACGTGGCTGTATCCTTGATCCAGCACCAAGCATGCTGCCTGCTGTTTGAACTCAGGGGAAAACGTACGTCTTTGCTTGCTCATCAAACACCTCTCCATGGCGAGCATTCTCGCCTAAATCAGTGTCCGGGTACATTAAACCACTACAACAGGAAATCTATGAGTTTGAAGGTTTCGCCGTCAAAGTCCTGGGGGAAAAACGTGATCTCACAGAATATCCTGTCTGGTTCATCCCAGTGGAAGTACGCTTGGATATGCTCAGGGTTGCTGCCGCCATTCCAAACAGTGGATAGCGAGCCAGATGCCTGTCGAAGATTGCCTTGCAACTCGGCTTTTGCAATATCATCGCCTTCACCCGTCATCGCCTGAACCAAAGTCCAAGATGATGCTAGAACCCTTAAGACGTCAATGGCTCCAGATGTCGAAATGCATTTGGCGAAGTTGATATCTCTACACGAACCATCACAGTCCAGAAGAGCGGTTTCAACGCGGCGTCGAGTAAGTTAGTCTATGTTCATCAGAATTGTAGTTTGGGCGGGTAGGTCCGCTTTTGGCCAAAGTAGCCATTCATCGCGGATTCGGCGTGACGGTAGGCATCATGCGCTTTACTTATGTGCGACGGCATGATCCACATACCCGTCTGGTCGAATGAGCAAGGCATGCACGCCGACTGGTGTTGCGTGGCGGTTCACGGGAACCGCCTTGACCGTGCCGATCCATCTAGCATCAAGTTGGGGCATGTAGTTGCCGTCTTCGCAATTGGTCATTTGTAATAGCACCCAACGGCCGGTTCGCAAAAAACTGAATAGCGAGGCCAGACTACCGTTACTGAGTTGCAACTGCCAGTCGGATAGCCGTCGCCCGGTCCAGTCCGGCAAGACGAGCCACCCTTGCGAAACCTCGGCGAGAGGGGCATCGTATCGAATACCGTAGCCGGACAGATCATGTGCGAGCGCTGCATTGAGCGCAGGGATTTTCATCAGATCACTGAACATCTCTCGCAGCTTCAGTCCCGGTGCATCGAACGAATTCATCATCAACGCGCTTTGCGCCAAGGTGTTGTTGTACAGCGCCGCTCCCACGGCGTGTCGCTCGTGATGGTAGCTGTCGAGCAGGGAGTCGGGAGCGTACCCTCGCACAACGCCAGCGAGCTTCCAGCCAAGGTTCATCGCGTCCTGCATGCCCACATTCATGCCCTGTCCGCCGGCGGGAAGATGAATATGTGCGGCATCACCGACCAGCAGGAAGCGATCTTTGCGGTAAGCGGCGGCGAGACGGGTTTCGTTCGAAAAGCGCGACAGCCATTGCGGTGTATGCAGGCCGAAGTCCTGACCTGCCACCCTGCGGGCCGAACTCGATAACTCGTCGAGCGTCACTGGCGTGGCCGCAGGCACACCCATCCGCTCCGCATCGACCACTATCACCCGGTGCATGCCCGTACTCAATGGGACCACCATCAAGCCCCCTGCAGCGTTAGTCATACTAAGAATTGGTGTGGCGGGCGGCGTACTGAGACAAACGTCGCCCAGCATGGCGGTCTTTGTGGCCGGCAGGCCATCGAACGCGATGCCCGCGTTCTGGCGTACCAAGCTGCGCGCACCGTCCGCACCGATCACATAGCTGCAAGAAAGGCCGAAAGGGCTGCCGCTTTGTCGGCCTTTCACAAAAACGCCGGTCGACGTTTCAACGACGCCTTCCACCGTGGCGTTTCGGCGCACCGCGACGCCAAGCTCATTTGCCCATGCCTCCAGTAATTGCTCCGTCACACTCTGTGGGATGAACAGGGTATACGGAAACGTGGTGTCAAGAACAGAGAAATCGAGGCGAGTGTCAAGACCGGCAAAGTGCCCCATGGGAATCTTTTTCCCACGTTCCAAGAAGCGATCGGCCACGCCCCGCTGTGCCAGCATTTCCACCGTCCTGCCGTGCATGGTAAGGGCACGCGATTGTGCTATCGGCTCCGCACGCCGCTCCAACACGGTGACATGCAGGCCAGCGAGCCGCAACTCACACGCCAGGGTCAAGCCAACAGGGCCTGCACCCACCACGATTACATCAGCATTATCAAGTTTCATTCCGCGCCCAAATCTAACGTTGTTAGGTAAAAATTCCATGTTAAACTAACGACGTTAGCCTGTCAAACACGAAACTTATAAGTATGAAAATTCAACGTGAAACCGTGATCGCAGCCGCTTTGGATCTGCTCGACGAGGTAGGTATCGATGGTCTTACAATGCGCCGTCTTGCCCAAAAACTAGATATTAAAGCAGCATCGCTTTATTGGCACTTCACCAACAAACAGGCTTTGATGGATGGCATGGCGGATGCTTTGATGGAAGGGGTCGCCCGCAAGGAATTGGCTGGGCCAGCTTGGTCGCCCAGCTGGTTCGTTGCGGTCAGCGCAACCGCGCACGACATCCGGCGTGCGCTACTCAAGCGACGTGACGGTGCACGCGTCTACGCGGGCACGTATGTCACCACCGACAATGTCTTCCGTGTTGCCGAGGCATTAATCGCCCCTTTATGCGAGGCGGGGGCCTCGACTCGCCTAGCGTCCTGGGGTGCTTTCAGCATCCTCTATTACGTGACTGGTTTCGTAACGGAAGAGCAGCCGCTGGTGCATCTGACGGCAGAATCCACGAACATCGAACGGCAACGGGAGCAATTTGCAGCGCTGGCGGCCCATCGCTATCCTCATGCTCTGGCAGCTATGGACGATCTGTTTGATATGGATTTTGATGCACGATTCGAGCTGGGCCTCGATCTTCTCATTACCGGGCTTGACGTGAGGATCAAAGAGGAGAGAAGGGGAAAAACGGAAAAATAGCACGCTAAGCCGATGGCGCATCTTTGAAGGGTTTTCCAACCAAAATGACAGGCTGCTTTCGGCCCAAGCTGTGTAAAAACGCAAAGCGGACATCAAGCTGGGGACACTCGACCTCTCAAAGCAGCCGCTAACGGTGCTCACACGGTGAAGGTCTGCTCTTGGCCTTGGATTCTCCCATCCCGCCCGCGACAAACCGGCAATAAGCAGGAACTGCTCGTCCAAAAAAGTACCGATGACTGCTCCAGTACCAGTCATCGGGTGATGCCACCATGTGCGCCCGGACTGGACCTGCCAGGCAATGCGGTCAGTATCGCCCCGGTAATGGGGCCACGCTGATCAGCACCATCCGCACCAGCATCGTCTTACTCCTCTTTTTCAAAGATGCGGATCTTCGCGCCGCCCTGGTAGTCCTGCAACTGCGCTTCGCCATCGATGCGTATGTCGCCCTTCAATATTACTTCAACGCTGATATCGACTTTTTTGATGCGAAACGTTTCAATGTCGGTTGGATGCACGTCGATTTCCATGGAAATCGAAGCGCCTGGCGCAATCGTGGTGAATTGCGTTTTCAGCGCCGGATTGGCCAGGCCACGGCGGGCGTAGGTGACGGCGCCGGTATCGGTATCGATGAATTTGACGATCGGGCCCGACTTGCGCAGGTAGTCGAGCGGAAAACCGATATCGCGGCTGCCATCGTTGCGGATGGTAACCAGCAGGTCGATCGGCTTGCGCTCATAGACGCAGCCAGCGTTGCCCAGGCATTGCAGGGAGATGGAGAGGGGCGCGTGGGTGCTCGTCATGGTGTTTGCTTTCAATGGTAGTGCCATCAGCATGGCATAGATAAGCAGGGTCAGACAATATCGCATCGTATTTTCCTGCCGATTTTTTTGCTCAGTAATTCCTGCGCCTCGATCGCGATATTCCAGCCGTGGCGTTTCAGGATCCGCGCGCCTTCTGCGTACGACATGATCGATTGCGTCAGGTCTTCCGGCGAGGTGCCGTTGACGTGGCAGACGATGGGCTCGTCGAGCGTGCCGTCCGGCTTGAAATAGCGTACCGTTTCTTCGAATTCCGTGTACGAGTATTCGTCGGGCATGCCGACGCAATGCCCGAATTCATGCGCATACGTGGTCAGTGCCGTTGCCAGCGACACGTTCATGACGTCGCCGGTCACGTTTTCGCGGTCATAGCGCTTGTGGATCTGCAGCGTGTAATGCTGATTCTCCTCGACCCAGAGGACGCGGAAAACCACGGGCAACACTTTTTGTCCGCATTGCGGGTCATTGATTTCAAGCCGGAACTTGTTGTTCCAGTTGCCTTCGATGCCGGCCGTCGCGTTTTTCTTCGCCAGCGCCACCACGTTGGCGCGCTGCTTGACGCGCAGCGCCGCCGATTCCGTGCCCTTGTCGCTCTCTTCCAGCGCCTGTCCTGCGGCGTCCAGTACCGTGATGGCCTTGAAGCGCACTTCCACCACCACCGGACCGTCCGATTTTGACGGCACGTACAGCTTGAACCAGATCCTGTCCTTGTATTTGTGCGGCGTGCCGTCGTGCTGGTAAGGCTGCGCATAGCGGCCATACGAGGGACCGGCGATTTCCTTTTCGTAGTCCTCGATCCAGCAGGCCGGCAGCTTGACCAGCACTTCCTTGCGGCGCTTGTTGTCCACTGGCGTGGTGCTGGAGTCGCCTGCCGGTTTGTATTTTGGTTCCGGCGGGGTGCTGGCCCTGGCTGCCGGCTGCCCTGGCGAACCTGGCACCGGCGCCGGTGCGGAAGAGGGGGCGGATGCCGGTGCCGGTGCCGAATCCTGGCCGCCCACGGTTTTCAGCAGCTCGATCACCAGCGCCTCGGTGGCGGCGGCCGCAATCACATGCGTCAAGCCCTTTTCGTCGGTCATGCCGCTCTCATAGCTGCCATCTTCGCGCTTGATGCGGTAGGGCTGGCGCGGCATCGCTTCGCCCGTGTCGCGGTCGCGCAGCACAAAGCCTTCGTCGAACAGCTTGATGCGCGTATCCGGCAGCGCCGGCAGCACGCCCGCCGCGCTGGCGCCGCCGTTGAACACGTGCTGGCCACCCTTGACCGTGAAGTTGCCGGGACAGGTAAACGTGATATTGCCGCCTTCAAGCGTGATCGACGATTGCCCGGCCTGTAGCGTGATCTTCTGATTGGCCTTGATGTCGATGCAGTCGTTGACCGAGATCACGGTAATGGCCTTGTCGGCCAGGATTTCCAGTTGCCCCGTATGCGCCTGCAGCGATACGGGGCCGTTCGCGGCAATCGCCTGGATGCCGCCGGTGTGGGTAAACAGTCCTTGCGCGCTGGCCGACACGGATGAATAGGTGTGGCCGGCCGTCATGTGCAAGTCCGCTTGCGTCGTCCAGTGCAACTGCTGGGCGGCAAACACCACGGTCGAGCCTGGCGTGGCCCAGTTGATGCTGGCAGGCGCTTCCATCAGTACCAGCGGCTGGCCGAACTTTTCCACCGGCTGGTCAGCGGCCAGCTTGCGCTCGCCTGCGCTGGCTTTTAGCGCCTCCTGACCGCCCACGCTCGCTTGGTATTTGCCATCCTGCTGCGGATCGATCTGCTTGATCAAGTCCAGCTGGGCCTGTTTCGTGTCCTGGCTGAACAGGGCGGTTTGTTGCTGTGCGGCCTCGGCCAGCGACTTGTTCAGTTCGGCCGCGCCTTTCAGCTGGGCCAGCGCTTCCATGGTGTCGAGCTGGGTAGAAGCAACGCCCGCGCCAGTCTGTGCGCGGGCGGTGGTCGAGATGAGCACGCCTTCGCCGCCGCGCAGCACGCTCCAGGCGTCGGTGCGCAGTTCGAAACCGCTGCCGCGGTAACTGCCGCGCTGGGCCGTGTTGGGGCCCTGCTGTACCAGGTAGCCGAGGTTCAGCTGCGTGGCCGCGCTGCTCGTCGCCAGGCGGGTACGCAACTGGCCCGGCGTGTCGTCGATCACCCACTGGTTATAGCCGCCGCCATCGAAATTGTGGCTGTGGATGCCGGAAATGACGCCGGCGTGATTGACGTCCGAACCGACGCCGGCCGCATACGGCGGCGCGTCGCTGCCGGTATAGAGCTGGGCCACTACCAGCGGACGGTCCATGTCGCCTTCGATGAAGTCGACCAGCACTTCGGTGCCGATGCGCGGCGTAAATTGTGAACCCCAGTTCGGGCCGGCCAAGGCTTCGGCAACGCGCACCCAGGTGCCTGACGCTTCATTGCCGGGTGCGTTGCCCTGTTGATCCGTGTTGTGCGCCATGCCGCCCGGATTGGCGGCGCCGCCCCGTTGCCAGGCGAACTGGATGCGTACCTGGTGGTCGCGCCCGGTGGTCGCCACGCTGTCGGGCAGGCCGACCACCAGCGCCGTTTGCGGCCCCAGCGCGCTGCTGGCCACGCGCGCGGCGGTGGCGAGCGGCACGATGGCCACGCTGGTCCGCGCGCAAGCGAAGGTATTGCGGTAGGTGCCGGCCTCGAGCTGGCCATCGAGCAGGCTGGCGACGTCGCTCAGGCTGGCCACTGCCGACAGTTTCGACAGTAGCGCCGTCAGCGCGCCGCCGGCCGGCCCCAGGTTGTTGCGTGCCTCGTGCTCGACCCAG
Source organism: Janthinobacterium sp. PLB04 (assembly GCF_021165895.1). Classification (NCBI taxonomy): domain Bacteria; kingdom Pseudomonadati; phylum Pseudomonadota; class Betaproteobacteria; order Burkholderiales; family Oxalobacteraceae; genus Janthinobacterium; species Janthinobacterium sp. PLB04. The sequence goes on from NZ_CP088968.1 coordinate 3,071,776, forward strand.
AGCACGGTGAACTGGTTGGCGCCATCGGCATAGTGTTCGTGCTGCAGCAGGTCAAAGGCGTGGCCGGCCGCCATGCGCCGCACCGCGCCAGCGCCCGTGAATTGCTTGTTCTCCAGTTCCAGCGCCTGCAGCATGCGCAGGCCGTGCGGATCGGCCGCCGTGCTGTCGGCATAGCGCCGTTCGCCGGAGCCGTCGTACAGGGGCAGGGGTGGCAGCTCGCCCGCCTGCAGGCTCGAACTGTGTTCGGCGGCCGGCGCCGCCAGTTGCTGCGGGTCCCAGCTGCTGATGCCGACCGCATTGGGCCGCACCTGGCGCCGCGCGCTGAAGCTGTCGATGGCGTCATCGGTATCGCTGGCGCGCATGCCGTGAAAGCGCAGGCCAGCCACGCCCGGCGTCGGCGGCGCGACTGCCTTGCTGTCGAAAATCACGAGCTTGTGTTTTGCCTGCTGCGCGTTCTGTTGTTCGCCTTGTTGCGCCGCTCCATCCTGTTCGTGCTCGAAGCGCCAGCTCAGGCCTTCGAAGGCGAGCACGCGGGTCAGGAAGGCCAGGTCGCTTTCGCGGTATTGGGTCCAGACGGGGCGTGGCGCCAGTTCCTGGCTGACATCGAATTCGAAACGGACCTGCGGATAGTCGCCGAGCAGCTCCGTGATGAGGTCGCGCGCGTTCTTGTCCTGGAAGATATAGCTGTCGCGGCGCAAGCCCAGCAAGGCCAGGGCAGGCTCGAGGCGCAGCCGGTAGTGCGCCACGCCGCCATCGGCGCCGGCAAAGCCGCAGTCGGTGCACAGTCCGTGCCAGGCGCGCCAGCTGCCGTCGGGCTGCAGCAGCTTGAGCGTGATTTCTTCCCCGAGAAAGCTGGCCAGGTCCAGGCCCGCCGCCGTGCTCAAGGCATCGACCTCGAAGCGGAACAGCTCATTGACCGCCTCGCGGCCCGTCATCCGCTCGGCCATCAGCGATTCGGGCAGGTTCGATTCCTGTGCCGTGGCAAGCGTGATTAGCCGCGCATGCTGGGACAGGCCGGTGCCGAACACCCCCAGGGCGGCCTCTGTCGTTGCCGGGCCGCTCATTAAGGCAACGTGATGGTCAGGTTGGCCGTGCGCGGCGCCAGTTTGACGATATCGCTGTAGGCGTTCATCTGCTGTTCGGTGTTTTTGGCCAGCATGGTGCGCAGGCCCAGGTAACCGAGTGCACAGATCAGCGCGAATATCGAGCACAGCACCCACAGCGGCACGTCGTTGCGCAACTTGTGCGCAATCTGGTCGGGGCGTTCCGCATGTGGTGCAAAGCCGGCTTTCTTGCCCTTCATCTGGGCGATCTCGTCACCCAGGCGGGCCGTCAGGTAGGCCAGTTTTTCCGAGCCTTCCAGGATGTACCGCCCCTGGAAGCCGAGCAGCAAGCACATGTGAAACACTTCCAGCGCCTGCAGGTGGGCGCTGCCGCGCGCGCGCAGGGCTTCGAGACGGATGAAGAAATTCTCGCCGGCCAGCTGGTCGCCGAACAGCACCAGTTGCAGCGGGCGGCGCGCCCAGTCGTCGCGGATGGCATACGGCGAGCGCAGGATGATTTCGTCGACCGCTGCACAAAATGCATATTTGGCGGCATCGATATCGTCGGCCGAGGCCGCATGTTTTTTCGCCGCGTGCCCGAATTCGTCGAGAAACTGCGTCATCTTTCTGATGAAATCGGCATTGTCTTGCGGGCCGCTGCCGTTTTTCAGCATGAACAGCGCGTAGAAACCGTCGTACATCAGGTCCGTCAGCGTGTGTTCCGTGCCCGGGCCGGCAGGTACGCTCGATGCGTAAGCGGCGGAGCCGCCGGACATCAGGGAGGGGGCGTTTGCATTCATCGTTTATCTTCAGGAAGTAATGGCGACAAGTTCAAGTTTCAGATCCCGCATGCCGGACGGAACGTAGATCGAAATCGACTGGGCCTGCAGCATGCGGTCGTACATCTGGCCCTTCGCTTCGATGGTGAAGTAGTACGTATCGGGCCGCACGGGCACGGCGGCCGGCACTTGCGGCGTGTGCTGCAGGCGCACGCCGGGCAGGGCCGACAGCACGAATTTTTCCACATCGTCGGGCGCGCCGATCTTGAAGCGCAGCGGCACCACGTCCACCAGTTCCACGCCCGGCAGGTCGGCCGAGACGCCCAGGTAAAACGCGGTCTTGTCGTCGATCTTGCCCGAATCGAGCTTGCCGTGATGGTAAGACGGCTTGATTTCGGTCAATGCAATGGCGAAATATTTTGACGAGATCACCGTGTCGAGCAGTTCGCGGATGATCGCGTGCAGGCGCGCGAACGACGGCCCCGGATCGGTGTGCTGGTAAGCCGGCAGGTCGGCCAGCGCATGGGTTTTCGAGAACGTCATCAGCGCGCCGGCCAGGGCCAGCAGCGCTTCGTACAGGCGCTCCGGGTGCAGCGCCGGATGATGGAAATAATGGCTGAGCGAGGCGAAGGCCGAACTGGCCGTGTGCAGCAGCCAGAACGAGGACATGTCGCCGGAGCGAAATTCGATCACATTCTTGCTCGGCTCGCGGTGGTGGCCGTACAGGGCGTTGACCTTTGCCTGCAGCGCATCGATCAGGCGGCGCAGTTGCAGGAACAGCAGCGGGGCGCTGCGGATCGACAGGCTCGGCGGCACGAACGACGGGTCCGGCTCGAAGCCGCCGGTCGACAGGCGCCGCAGGCGCAGCAACGGAAAATTCACATACGAATCGCGCGGTTCCGATTCGGCCACCAGGCGCAGCGATTTTTGCAGGTAGGCCAGTTCGGCCTGCGCTGCATGGGTGTACAGGTCGGGCGTTTCCAGGTTGGTCTGACCGTAGCGGGCTGCGCTGTTGGTTTGGTCGGGCGCGGCAAAGTTGCCGCCGAAGTGTTTGAAGGCGGGCAGGGCGGCATAAAACGTGACGGTTTGCTGTGATTGCAGCAGCTTGCTCAGGTCCAGGGCTTCGGGCAACTCGTCGGCGCCGGGAGCGTTGTAGATTTCGCCATCCTGGAACACCAGCGACAGTTCCAGCAGCCGCAGCGTGTTATTGCTCAGCGCATCACGGTCGATCTGCACGTGATTGACACCCCAGGCGTAGGGATGCAGCGCCTTGATGCTTTCGTGCAGGCGATGTTCATGGTACCGGTCTTGCTGCTGGAAGTGCTGGGGGCGCAGAAACAGGCCTTCCCCCCATAACAATTTGCTTGTAATGCTCATCGATTGCCCTTTTTCCCGAGGAAGTAAAAGCGCGGAGAACGCTGCCGCTCCCGGGCTCTTTTGCAGCGCGATCGGCGCCTTGCAGGTGCATCCGATCATTCAATCTTTGCAATAAGAAACTATGTGCTTTTTTCGCAACTGCAACAACATTAACATTATCTGGAAGAAAGGCGCGTACGGTACGTTTCCCGCATGGCGCCTGCCTTTGCGGCCGATCGGATTGTGAGTTTTCGCGTATTTTCTATTGAACGGAGTCAATATTCAATCCGTGTTAGTCTCGCAAAAATAAGAATTTGGCAACTATAAATTGCAAGTTTTTTAATGACCGCATCATCTTTTTTTTTTGAGGGAAATCAGACCATGTCTCGCCAATTCACACTCCATTTTTTTGCCGCAGTCGCTTGCGCATTGACGCTCAGTGCCTGCAGCACCGCGCCTGCGGTCAAGACGGCGCCGCCGCCGCCCTCGCTCGACGAGCTGATGGCAAAGGCGACCCAGGCTGCCAGTTCGGGCAACAACGAGGCGGCCATGGGTTTGTGGAAACAAGCCGCTGTCGAATTCCCAGCCGATAAGAATCCATGGGTCCGTATGGCGCAGACCCGCTATGAGGCGGGCCAGTACGGCGACGCCATCATCAATGCCCAGGAAGTGCTGGTGCGCGACCCCGCCGACAAACTGGCCAACAGCGTCATTGCGATCAGCGGACTGCGCCTGTCGACGCGTGCATTGGCCGACCTGAGCCGCCAGAACAACCTGTCCGGTCCGCTGCGCACCGAATCGCAGGATCTGGCCAAGCTGTTGCGCGAAAGCCTGGGCGAAAGCGTCCTGGTACCGGCGCCTGCCGCGGCGCAGGCGCGCGACAAGCAACCGGCGCGTCCGCCGCGCAAGGGACAGAGCAAGACTGCTGACAGCAGTGCCAATCCCTTCGATGGTTTGAAGTGAAGCTGAGGCAGTAGCAATCTACCAGGGCATCGCGGATGCCGCCGATTACTCGTGAAGGGATGTGTCATGTCAAAAAAAGAAAGTGTTCAAAAACGCCTGCAAAAGGTCCGGCCGCCACGCGTGCAGATGACGTATGACGTGGAAATCGGCGATGCGATTGAAAACAAGGAACTGCCCTTCGTAATGGGCGTCGTGGGCGACTTCGGCGGCAATTCGGAAGTCGAGCAGAAACGGCTGAAGGACCGCAAGTTCATCGGCATTGACCGCGACAATTTCGACGAGGTGCTCAAGGGCGTCGAGCCGCGCGCCGCGTTTGGCGTCAGCAATGAGCTCAGCGATGAAGGCGGCCAGTTGCGCGTCGACCTGCGCTTCAAGTCGCTCAATGACTTCCGTCCCGAGGCGGTGGTGGAGCAGGTGGCGCCATTGCGCCGCTTGCTCGAGGCGCGCACCAAGCTGGCCGACCTGCGCAACAAGCTGGCCGGTAACGACAAGCTGGAAGATATCCTGAACGACGTGCTCAACAGCACGGAAAAGCTGGCCCAGCTGGAACAACAATCCACCGCCAAGAAAGACTGATCCCATGTCCGCTCAACTGACCCCTGCGTCCGGCGCTGCCGCGACTACCGATATCGGCTTGCTTGACCAGATCGTCGAACAAAGCAAGGTTGCCAAATCCAGCGTCGAGCATGCACGCGCCAAGGACCTGATTTCAGAACTGGTCAGCCAGGTGATGGAGGGCACCGTGGTGGTGTCGGACAACCTGGCGGCCACCATCGATGCGCGCGTTGCCGAGCTGGACAGACTCATTTCGCGCCAGCTCAGCGTCATCATGCATGCGCCCGAATTCCAGAAGCTGGAAAGCAGCTGGACCGGCCTGCATCACCTGGTCGATAACACGCCCACTGGCACCAACCTGAAGATCAAGCTGCTGAACGCCACCAAGCGCGAGCTGGTGCGCGATTTCCAGAGCGCGCTGGAATTCGATCAGTCGACCATGTTCAAGAAAGTGTATGAGGAAGAGTTCGGCACTTTCGGCGGTGCTCCATTCGGCGCGCTGCTGGGCGACTTCGAATTCACGCGCCAGCCCGAAGACATGTATTTCCTCGAGCAGATGTCGCATGTGGCCGCTGCCGCCCACGCGCCCTTCATTTCGGCCGCATCGCCCGAGCTGTTCGGCCTCGAGAGCTATTCCGACCTCGGCAAGCCGCGCGACCTGGCCAAGGTGTTCGACACGGTCGAATATGCGAAGTGGAAGTCGTTCCGCGAATCGGAAGATGCGCGCTACGTCGGCCTGACGCTGCCGCGCTACCTGGGGCGCCTGCCGTTCAATCCGGCCGACGGCGCCACCGTCGACGGCTTCAACTTCGTCGAGGATGTCGATGGCACCAACCACCAGAAATACCTGTGGTGCAATGCCGCCTATGCCTTCGGCGCCAAGCTGACGGCGGCCTTCGACGACTATGGCTGGTGCGCGGCGATCCGCGGCGTGGAAGGCGGCGGCCTGGTCGAAGACTTGCCGACCCATACCTTCAAGACTGACGAGGGTGAAGTGGCGCTGAAATGCCCGACCGAGATTGCGATTACCGACCGCCGCGAAAAAGAGCTGAGCGACCTGGGTTTCATTTCGCTGGTGCATTGCAAAAACACGGATTACGCGGCCTTCTTCGGCGCCCAGTCGGCGCAGAAGGCCAAGAAGTACAACACCGATTCCGCGAATGCGAATGCGGTGCTGTCGTCGCAGCTGCAATACATCTTTGCCGTGTCGCGCATCGCCCATTACATGAAGGCGATGATGCGCGACAAGATCGGCAGCTTTGCCGCCGCGTCCAACGTCGAAGACTTCCTCAACCGCTGGCTGATGCAATACGTGCTGCTCGACGATAACGCCAGCCAGGAACAGAAGGCCCAGTTCCCGCTGCGCGAAGCATCGGTGCAGGTGTCGGAAGTGCCTGGCCGTCCGGGCGTCTACCGGGCCATTTCCTTCCTGCGTCCCCATTTCCAGCTCGATGAGCTGTCCGTTTCACTCCGTTTGGTCGCGGAGCTGCCGCAATCGACCAAATCCTGATTTTTTCATAAACAACCGAAAGGAATGACATGGCAATCGACGTTTACTTGCAAATTGATGGTATCAAAGGCGAATCCACCGACACCTCCCACAAAGATTGGATCGAATGCAAGTCGGTCCAGTGGGAAGTACTGCAGCCGAAGTCCGCCACCGCCTCGACGGGCGGCGGCCACACCGCCGAACGTACCGAGCACAAGGATATCGTGGTCGCCAAGCTGGCCGACCTCGCCACGCCCCTGCTGCTGCAAAATTGCTCATCCGGTAAAACGATCCCGAAAGCCAAATTCGAATTCCTGCGTGCTGACGGCCAGGGCGAGCGCATCAAGTACTTCGAGATCGAGCTGGAAAACGTGCTGATCAGCAGCGTGGCGCCGTCCGTCGCCGCTGGCGACATCCTCGGCGAAAACGTATCGATCAAGTATTCCAAGGTCAAGTGGAAATACACGCAGCAAAAAGTCGGTGGCGGCTCAGGCGGCAATACCTCCGGCGGCTGGGATCTGTCGGCCAACAAGACGATTTGATCGGCAACGGCCCTTGCCGGATGAAGCCGTTCCGGCTAGCCGCCGACGGTGACTCCGGCTTGTGCCTGCGTGACTGATGCTCCTGAATCAAAGGGCCGCCGCAGGCCGCCCTTTTGTTCCTTCCCACTGCCAATGACGGGATACCGATGAAGGGTTTTACGCCGGGATTGTTCGACCGCCTGATGGACACGCCTGTCCAGGGCGCTTCCAGCAGCACCGTCTCGCGCCTGTCGCTGGAGGATCTGAAAGACACCGTGGCGCGCGACCTGGAGGCGCTGCTCAACACGCGCACCGTGATACCGGAAGCGCTGCTGAAAAAATTTCCCGAATGCGGCCGCTCGATTGTCACCTACGGCCTCAATGATTTCGCCGGCCTGAGCCTGTCGAGTTCCGATGACCGCGCGTATATCTGCCAGTGCCTGGAAAAGGCCATCGCGCGCCATGAGCCGCGCCTGCGCAGCGTGCGCGCTTCGCTGGAAATCCAGGAAGGCTCGATCAACCGCCTCAATTTCGCCATCACCGCGCTATTGGTGGTGCACTCGGCCCAGGAACCCGTCAACTTCGACGCCATCCTGCAGCCGTCAAGCCTGCACTACACGATCAGCAAGGCGCGCCGTGCGGCGCAAGGAGCCTGAACTTGGAAGAATTATTGCCGTATTACGAACGTGAACTGGGTTTCCTGCGCCGCTATTCGCGCGAGTTTTCCGAGCGCTACCCGAAGATCGCGGGACGGCTGCTGATCGGCGGCGAAGTCTGCGAAGACCCGCATATCGAGCGCATGATCCAGTCCTTCGCGCTGCTCAATTCGCGCATCTCGAAACGCCTCGATGACGATTACCCTGAATTCACCGAGGCGCTGTTCGAGGTACTGTATCCACATTACCTGCGGCCGTTTCCTTCGTGCTCGATCGCGCGTCTCGACTACAGCGGCGCGGCGGCGCAGCTGACGGCCGCCACCGAGATTGCGCGCGGCACCGAACTGGCGACGCGCCCCGTCAAGGGCGTCGCGTGCACCTTCCGCACCGCGTATCCCGTCACCGTGGCGCCGCTGGCGCTGACGCATGCGGCGTTTGCCGCCATCATCGACGCGCCCGAGCAGGTGCAACTGCCGCCAAACGCCACCTCCAGCGTCAGCATCGTCATCGAAGCGACCGCCGATCAGATCAGTCTGGCGCAACTGGGTGTCAAAAAGCTGCGCGTGTTCATCGACGGCGAGCCTTCGTTTTGCGCGGCGCTGCGCGACGCGCTGTTCATGCGCACGCTCAAGGCCTATGTGGAAGCGGACGATAGCGGACGCTGGAGCGCGCTGGCGCAGCTCCCCGTCAGCGCCGCCGGCTATGCCGAGGACGATGCGCTGATCCCGTTTTCGGCCCGTTCGCATCCGGCCTACCGGCTGCTGACCGAATACTTCTGCTTTCCCGAAAAATTCAATTTTTTCGACATCGACCTGGCCGCGCTGTGCGCACCGCTGCCGTCCGGCTGCCGGCGCATCACCTTGCACCTGGCCCTGGCCGGGCTGCGCACGGATTCGAATACGGCGCGCATGCTGGGCACCATGTCGACGAATAACCTGCTGCTGGGCTGCACCCCGGTGGTCAACCTGTTCCGCCTGCGCGGCGAGCCGATCCGGCTGACGCATACGGCCGCCAGCTATCCGGTGCTGGCCGATGCGCGCCGCGCCTACGCCTTCGAGGTGCAGGCCATCGAATCGGTCAAGCTGGTGCGCCAGACGCCGCAAGGGGAGTCGATCACGGAATTTCGCCCGTTCTATTCGCTGCGCCACGGCCAGATGCCGGCCAGGGATGGCCATTACTGGGTGATGCGGCGCGATGACACCATCAGCGAGAAAAGCCCCGGTTACGAGACCGAGATTTCCATCGTCGACATCGATTTCGATCCGGCCGCGATTGAAACCGATACCCTCAGCCTGGAGCTGAGCTGCACCAACCGCGACCTGCCGGCGCAACTTACCTATGGCCTGCGCGGCGGCGACCTGTTCCTGGAAGGCGGATCGAGCGTGCGCAGCATCCACTTCCTGCGCAAGCCGACGGAATCGCACCGCTTCGAGCGGGGGCGCGGCGCGCACTGGCGCCTGATCTCGCACCTGTCGCTGAACCATCTGTCGCTGTCGGGCAGCGGCCTGGAAGCGTTCCAGGAAATGCTGACCCTGTATGACTTGCCCCGCTCGGCGACCTCGCAACGGCAGATCAGCGGCATTGCGGCAATCGACCACAAGGCGGCCAACGCCTGGCTGCCCGGCAATCCCTTCGCCTGCCTGGTGCGCGGCCTGGAAGTGCGGCTGACGCTCGACGAGGAAGCGTTTGTGGGCAGCGGCATCCATGCGTTTGCCCATATCGTCGAGTGTTTTCTCGGCCTGTACGTGCATGCCAACAGTTTTACCCAACTGGTGGTGCTGTCGAAAAAATCGGGAGAGGAGTTGTTGCGATGCAAACCACGCAGCGGCGATTTGAGCCTAGTGTAATCGAGCGCCTGTTCGCCGAGCCTTACCGCTTCCAGTACTTCCAGGCGGTGCGCATGCTCGAACTCTGGCTGGTTCGCAACGGCATGGCGCGCGAGGGCGCGGTGGCCAACTACCTGCGCTTTCAAAATTCGGTGTCGCTCAATTTTGCGCCCAGCCAGCTTGAAGCGGTGCAGGCGGAACCGCGCGAGCTGGGCGCCCTGGCGGCCGACATGCGCGCGCTGGGCGAGGCCGTGCGGGGCGGCGAACTGAAATACGTCCGCATCACGCCTGCCTTCATGGGCTTTCTCGGCGTGGCCGGCGCGCTGCCGGCCCACTACACCGAACGCATCGCCGCGCATCAGCTGTACGAAAAGGATGAAGGACCGCGCGCCTTTCTCGACACTTTTTCCAGCCGTGCGCTGGCGCTGTTCTACGAAGCGTGGCGCAAGTACCGCCTGGAACTCAAGTACCAGCTCGATGGCAGGGACAAGTTCCTGCCGCTGCTGCTGTCGCTGGCGGGACTGGGCCATGCGTCGCTGCGCCAGCGCCTGTACGACGATGGCGATGGCGTCCTCGACGAGTCGGTGGGGTTTTTTGCGGCGGCCATGCGGCACCGGCCGCCATCGGCGGTGGCGATCGGCCAGGTATTGTCGGCCTATTTCGGCCAGACCATCAAGGTGACCCAGTTTGTCGGCTGCTGGTACGACGTGCCGCCCGACCAGCAAAGCAGCCTGGGCGGCATGAACGCCATGCTGGGTTCGACCGCGCTGGTCGGCGCGCGCGTCTGGCAGCGCGACTTGCGCATGCGGCTGGTGGTCGGACCGCTGGCGCGCATGCATTTCGACGCCTTTCTGCCGGGCGGTGCGGCGGCGCGCGCGCTGGAAAAAATGCTCACCATGTTTACCGGCCTGTGCCTCGAATACGAAGTGCAGCTGGTGTTGCGCGCCGAGGATGTGCATGGCGTTACGCTGGAGCAGCCGCGCAGCGGCGGGCGGCTGGGCTGGGACAGCTTCCTGATCACCTCCGGCGCCGCGCAGGACCGTGGCGACGTGCGCTACGAACTGCATACGCTGGCATGAACCATCTTTCTTTTTTATCCGTTTCCACACAAGGACCTTTGCCCCATGAGCATCAACCTCAAGACGCTGATCAGCAAGCTCAATGACACCAGCCGCACCGCCGCCACCCGCGCCGCCGGCATCTGCGTCGGCCTCGGACAATACGAGGTCGACCTGGAACACCTGTTCCTAGCCCTGCTGGAACAGCCGGCCAGCGACTTTGCGCTGATCGCCCGCCACAGCGGCATCAGCGTCAGCATGCTCGAAGCGGACCTGCAGGCCGAGGTGGCGCGCCTGCAGACCGGCAATGCGCGCACCCCCGTGTTTTCGCCCAGGCTGCCGAAGCTGTTTGAAAACGCCTGGCTGATCGCGTCGCTCGACGTGCAGGCCGGCCGCCAGGCCAGCATCCGCAGCGCCCATCTGCTGCAGGCGCTGCTGACCGACCCGGAGCTGGCGCAGCTGGCTTACCGCGGCTCGAAACTGTTCAACAAATTCAAGCTCGACGACCTGAAGCACAACCTCGACAAGATCACGCAAGGCTCGCAGGAAGCGGCAGGTGCCCCGGCTGCCGATGGCGAGGCGGGGGAGGGCGGCGATCCGGTCGGCGAACTGGAAGGGCGCGCGGCCGCGTCGAAAACCCCGGCGCTGGACCAGTTCACCACCAACCTGACGGCGCGCGCGCGCGACGGCAAGGTCGACCCGGTGATCGGGCGCGATGCCGAGATCCGCCAGGCGATCGATATCCTGATGCGCCGCCGCCAGAACAATCCCATCCTGACGGGCGAGGCGGGCGTGGGCAAGACGGCCGTGGTCGAAGGGCTGGCGCTGCGCATCGCGCAGGACGACGTGCCCGATGTGTTGAAGGGCGTCGAGATCCATACGCTGGACATGGGCCTGCTGCAGGCTGGCGCCAGCGTCAAGGGCGAGTTCGAGAACCGCCTGAAAAACGTCATCGACGAAGTCAAGAAAAGCCCGCATGCCATCATCCTGTTCATCGATGAAGCGCACACCATGATCGGCGCCGGCGGCACGGCCGGCCAGAACGACGCGGCCAACCTGCTCAAGCCGGCCTTGGCGCGCGGCGAGCTGCGCACGATCGCCGCCACCACCTGGGGCGAGTACAAGAAATATTTTGAAAAGGACGCCGCGCTGGCGCGCCGCTTCCAGGTCGTCAAGATCGAGGAGCCGAGCGAGGAACTGGCCTGCGCCATGTTGCGCGGCATGGCGCCGCTGATGGAAAAGCATTTCAATGTGCGCATCTACGACGAAGCCATCACCGAAGCGGTACGGCTGTCGCACCGGTACATCATGGGCCGGCAGCTGCCCGACAAGGCCATCAGCGTGCTCGATACCGCCTGCGCCAAGGTGGCGCTGGGCCAGAACGCCACGCCGGCCCTGCTGGAAAACCTGGTCAAAAAGCTTGACCGCATCGACGCCGAAGTCGCCACGCTCGAGCGCGAGGAAAAGAGCGGCGGGAACCACCCGGTGCGCCTGAAGGACTTGCGCGCGCAGCGCAGCACGGCTGCCGGCGAGCATGCGGCGCTGGCCGCGCGCTGGGAAAACGAAAAGACCCTGACCGGGAAGGTCAGGGCGGCACGCGAGGAGCTGGAAAGCGCCGGTGCGAAACCCGATGCCAGCCAGGCCGGCGACCTGCAGGCCTTGCTGAAGGACTTGCGTGCGCTGCAGGGCGAAACGCCGATGGTGCCGGTGCAGGTCGATGGCCACGTGGTGGCGGAAATCGTCGCCGGCTGGACCGGCATCCCGCTCGGCAAGATGGTCAAGGATGAAATCCGCACGGTGCTCAAGCTGAAGGATATGCTGGAAGAGCGCGTGCTGGGGCAGTCGCATGCGATCGAGGCGGTGGCGCAGCGCGTGCGCACCTCGCGCGCCAACCTGGACGACCCGAACAAGCCGAAGGGCGTGTTCCTGTTCGTCGGCCCGTCCGGCGTGGGCAAGACGGAAACGGCGCTGGCGCTGGCCGACGTGCTGTATGGCGGCGAACGCAAGCTGATCACCATCAACATGAGCGAATACCAGGAAGCGCACAGCGTATCGGGCCTGAAAGGCTCGCCGCCCGGCTATGTCGGTTACGGCGAAGGCGGCGTGCTGACCGAGGCCGTGCGGCGCAACCCGTACAGCGTGGTGCTGCTCGACGAAGTGGAAAAAGCCCACCCGGACGTGCTCGAACTGTTCTTCCAGGTCTTTGACAAGGGCGTGATGGAGGATGCCGAAGGGCGCGAGATCGACTTTAAAAATACCATCATCATCCTCACCTCGAACGTCGGTTCGAGCATCCTGATGCAGGCCTGTCTGAATGTGGCGGCGGCTGACCTGCCGACGCCGGAACAGCTGGAGGAAAAGATCCGTCCGCAACTGGTGAAGACCTTCAAGCCGGCCTTCCTGGGACGCTTGAGAGTGATCCCGTTCTATCCGATCTCGGACGATGTGCTGGTCAATATCATCGGCCTGAAACTGGGCAAGATCGCCCAGCGCATCGCGGCCAATCACAAGGCCGAATTCAGCCACGACGAGGCGCTGGTCGACGCCGTGCTGGCGCGCTGCACCGAAGTCGATTCGGGCGCGCGCAACGTCGACAATATCCTCAACGGCACCGTGCTGCCCGAGATCGCCGAGTCGGTGCTGGCCAAAATGGCCGAAGGCGCAGCGATCACGAAAATCAAGGTCAGCGCCAGCAAGCAGGGGCAGTTCAAGTACACCATCAAGTAAGGATGCGCACGCGAAGCAACATGGCTGCGTCGGCAGGCGCAGCGTCACTCAAGGGAATGGAAATGGACATGCATGGCTAATCCGGAGCAGGGAACAGACAATCTGTTTGCAGGGATCGGACAGCACGCCCGGCTGCTCAAGCTGGACACGCCGCTGGGCGCCGATGTCTTGCTGGCGCAGCGCGTCCATGCGGTCGACCGCGTGAGCCAGGGATACGACTATGTCGTCGATCTGCTGTCGCTCGACGATGCGGTGGAACTCAAGCAGCTGATCGCCCAGGAAGTGACCTTGTGGGTACTGCAGCCCGACGCCAGTTACAGCCCCATCCACGGTTACGTGCATACGGCCAGGAAGCTGGGTAGCGATGGGCAGCTGTCGGCCTACCAGATCGCTTTTGCCAGCTGCCTGCACTTCCTCAAGTTCCGCAAGGATGCGCGCACCTGGCAGAACAAGGGCGCCGACGACATCATCGCCGACGTGCTGGGCGGCCATCCGCAATGCCAGGGCAAGTTCAGGTTCGACCTGAACCAGGCGGTGCGTGAGCGCTCGTATTGCACGCAATACGAGACGGACTGGCAATTCGTCATGCGCATGCTGGAAAGCGAAGGCTGGTACGGCTATGTCGAACAGGCGGCCGATGGCAGAGGCCATCAGTGGATCATCACCGATTCGGTACAATCGCTCAAGCCGCTGCAGCCCGGGCAGATTGCCTTTCACCGCGCAGCTGGCACGGAGGAACTGGACAAGATCGTCCAGTGGGGCGGCGCCCGCACGCTGTCGAACAGCCAGCTGGCGACCCGCACCTATGATTACAAGGCGCCCCGCAGCAATCACCAGGATGCCGTGCAGATCTTGCCCGGGCACGGCAGCATTCCGGCGCAGCTCGAGGTCTACGAATATACGGGCGCCTACAGCAGCGCCGACACCGAGCATGGCGCGGAACAATCGCGCCTCCGGGTGCAGGAGTGGGAATCGCGCATCAAGCGGTTTTTTGGCACCTCGGGCGTGCGCCGGCTGCCGGTGGGTTGCTGGTTTACGCTGCTCGACCATCCGGCCCACGCCGAAGAGGCGGCCGAGGAGCGCCAGTTCGTCGTGCTGGGCGTGGAATGGGCGATCGAAAACAACCTGCCGTTGTCCAGCATGCAACAGGATTTTTCGGGCAGCCTGAAAGGCCGGCTGCAGCAGTTCAAGGAAGAGGCGGGCTTGAACCGCGCCGACCTGGCTCCGCCCGGTACCGGCGATGAGCGCACCGGCCACTGCTTCAACCGCTTCGAAGTGCAGCGCCGCAGCGTGGAATACCGCAGTGCCTTTGTGCACGCCAAGCCGGCCATGCATCCGCAAACGGCCACCGTGGTCGGCCCGGCCGGCGAGGAAATCCATACCGATACCCTGAACCGCGTGAAGGTGCGCTTCCACTGGGACCGCCTCAATCCCGGCGATGAAAAGGCGTCGTGCTGGGTGCGCGTGAGCTATCCGAATGCCGGCGAGGGCTATGGCGCCGTGCATGTGCCGCGCGTCGGCCAGGAAGTGATCATCACCTTCCTCGACGGGGACGTGGACCGGCCCATCATTACGGGCCGCATCTACAACGGCGAACAAGCGCCGCAGTGGCATACCGATGGGCGCATGTCGGGCTACAAATCGAAAGAATACAAGGGCGCGGGCTTCAACCAGCTGGTGATGGACGATAACACCGAGCAGAACCGGGTGCAGCTGTACAGCAGCAATACCCATGCACAGCTCAACCTGGGCTATCTGGTGGGGCAGCAGGGCAATCAGCGCGACGGCTTTTTCGGTTCCGGCTTCGCCCTCAATTCGGATGCGTATGGCGCCATCACCACGCAAAAGGGACTGTACATCAGCACCTACGGCCGGCCCGGCGGGCGCGGTTCCCAGCTCGACGTGCGCGAGGCGTACGATCAGCTGACGCAGGCGCACGAGCTGGCGCAAAACCTGTCGGACGTGGCGGAAAAGTCCAGTGCCGAGGCGCTGCCGGGGCAGCAGGCGTTCCAGCAATTCATCGACGCGACCCAGGCGCAATACGACGGCGCCGGCCAGCAGGGCGCCAACCGCTTCGCCGAGCCGGTACTGCTGGCGGCGTCGCCGGCCGGCATCGGCCTCGCCACGCCGAAGAGCACGCACCTGCACAGCGGCGAACAGCTTACGGTGTCGACGGGCGAGGATGCCAACCTGGCTGTCGGTAAAAGCCTGATCGCCAGCGTCAAGGAAAAGATCAGCCTGTTTGCATACAACGCGGGCATCAAGCTGTTCGCCGCGAAAGGAAAGGTCGAGATCCAGGCGCACGGCGGCGACATCGACATCATCGCCGAAAAGGTATTGCGCCTGCTGTCAGCCACCGACCGCATTGAAATTTTCGCCAAGAAGGAAATCATCCTCGGTGCCGATGGCTCGGCCATCAGGATCAACGGCGCGGGCATTACCGACATGACGAGTGGCCAGCGCATCAGCCATAACGCCGACTTCTCGATGCCAGGCCCCAAGACGATGCCGTATGCGCTGCCGGTGCTGCCCAAGGAAGTCTGCCTGGAATGCCTGAAAAAGCGCGCAAAACAGCGTACCGCCTTCGTCAACAAAGGGTCGCAGCGATGACTTTTTCATCGCTGGAGTACATAAAGGATAGAACATTGTGAGGAACGACAAACGAGATCGGCTCGAGAAGTCATTGCAGCCACTGTTGTCAGGCCGGCGCAGTATGCTGGGCTTGATCGGCCTGGGTGCGATGATGCCGCTTGCGGCTTTCGGACAAAAAAATAAAACCACGAAAAAGGCGGCCGCAGCGCATGGGGGAGTACGGCGCCAGGAAGTTTGCCGTGAATGCCTGCAAAAGCGCGCAAAACAGCGCTCCGCTTTCGTCAACAAAGGACCTCAACGATGAAATTTTTACCTCTGGATCAGGCTTCGTTTGCAGCAAACCTGGCAAGCGCGCTCGACAATCGTGAACTGAGCTGTTATGCCATTGTCGACCAGGCGCAGGACGGCACGCTGCTGGCGCGCTTTGAAAAAGAGCAGATCAGCATGCATAGCAAGTGCCTGCTGCCGGCGGCGCTCGGGTCCGATACGGAAGCGTACGCGCCCCATCTGGTGGCGCTGTCGCCACTGGCTGCCGATACCGAAGCGTGGCCGGACATCGTGCAAGGCGCCGCCAGCCATCCTGCCAGCTTTACGCTGCTTGCAAGTACTGATGATTTCGACACGCTGTGGGAAAGCCTGGCGGCGTTTACTGAAATACTGCTGCCGGACGGCACCGACATGATTTTTGCCTTCTGGGACCCGGCCATCCTGGGCACCCTGACGGGACAGAAAAGCGACCTGACTTTGCACGTGGGGGTGCAGGCGCTGACCGTTTCCCAGCGCGAGCGCCTGCTGCAAGGCATAGTAGCATGGTGGTATTGGGACCGCGATGGCCATCCCCAGCAGGTGCTGCCAGGGGAAAACGACAACGGCCTGGCTCCCCACCGGGTGACCTTGCCGCTCAAGCTGGCCCAGGTGCAGGTCGACATGCTGGTCGAAGCGGGCATGCCGGACCAGCTTTTGTCGATGCTGCAGGAAAACCAGCCGCAATTGCTGATGGATATTCCACCCGCGCAACACTATCGCCTCGTGCAAAAACACCTGTTGGCCGCGCGCAAACTGAAGCTGTCCGGCATGCGCGACATTCTTAACTACACCTGCGCCGCCCTGATCTACGGCGACAAGCTGCAGACCAACCCGGCCATTGCGTCACTGCTGGCGCAGGTAAAGGCTGGCGATATCAGCTTTGAAGCTGCCATGGACCAGTTTCCATGAGCATCTGGGAACAGGAAGCAACGAAGTCAGGCCGGCGGCTGGCGCTTGGATTGATGGCGTGTGGTCTGATACTGCCGTTGGTGGCGTGCGGGCAAGCGGTAAGGAAAGAGATATGGCTGAATGTGGAGATGGTCTCGTATGTCGATCGGCCCATCTTCGATATTATTTTTAACGGCACTGACTTGGGTGTGATGGATAAATATGGTTCCACTGGAACCATTACCGAGGTACGAATTCCTTTCGGCATCCAGGCGCTCAAATGGACGCTCGATGGACCAAGGGACTCGCCGCGCAATGGTGAGGTCGTGACCATAAAAAACCAGTTGGTGATTTCAGCAGAGCAGATACCGCTCGGAACGCGTTATCTTGGCTTGCATCTTTATCCGGACGACACCGCCGAGATAACCTTTGCGGACGCCCTACCTGAACGAACAGCCCGAGGCGAGAAAATTCTGGCGGCGAGGAAGAAATAACATGCGTGGCCAGGACGAAAAAAATGCAACCAGCAAAAAATTTGCACTTTCGTCGCCAGACAGGCGTCACACCATCAGGTTGATTGCGCTGGGGCTGTCAATGCCGCTGGTCGCGTGCGGTAGAGCGGTGCCGAAATATATAGTATTGGACGTGGTCATGTATTCGTATGTGGACAGAGTTATTACCGATATTATTTTTAACGACACTGATTTGGGTGTGATGAACAGATATGGTAGTACTGGAACCATTGTCGGTGTCGGTATTCCATTCGGAATCCAGAAATTACAATGGACCTTGGGTGGCCCAAAAGGTACACCACGCAATGGCGAGGTTGTGATCACAAATGGGAAATTGACAATATCGCGGCAGCAGATACCCGATGGTACTCGATATCTTGGCTTGCATCTTTATCCGGATAGCACCGCTGAAGTCACATTCGATGAATTTCTCCCGCAGAGAACCCAGCGAGGAAAAGAATACCGTTTGAAGAGAGCTAAAAATGAATGAGGCCATGAGCTGATTGAGCTTATATGCTGAATTCTGGTGTGAAGCAGTTATAAAGCGAAGTTGCTAAGGTAGGTAATTGATATACGGGGAATAAGGAGGCATCATGAAATACGATAAAGGTTGCGGTTTCGAGGGTGACAAAATTTTGCCACTTGCAGCACGACGAAGTGTGCTTGGTTTTTTCGGACTATTGTTGTTGACGCCACTGATGGCATGCGGTCAAGGAGGAAAAAAAATGCAGAAAGGTATAGTTCTCAATGTGGAGATGATTTCTTATGTCGATCACGTCATTACTAATATTATTTTTAACGGTGAAGACCTTGGCGTGATGAACAAGTTTGGTGCTACTGGTACTATCGCAGGTGTTCATATTCCGTTCGGAATTCAGACATTACACTGGGAATTGGATGGGCCGAAAGGAACGCCGCGCATAGGTGAGGTAGTGACCTTGAAGAATCAGTTAGTTATTTTGCCTGAACAGATACCTGCTGGAACGCGCTATCTTGGGTTGCATCTCTACCCAGATGATACCGCCGAGATAATTTTTTCTGAGTCCGTTCCTGATGTTAGTGCCCGCGGTAAAAAAATCCGCGCTGCGAGAAGATAATATGGCTGAAGACTACAAGTTGATTGCGGCGCGTGCATGTAATCGTGATACTCCGTCTTGCAAGCCAAATGCAAAACAGAACTGTGCTGATATTTTGAATATAAGTATATACTTTGACGGCACTGGTAATAATATGCTTGAGGATGAGAAATTTCGCCGCTGGGCTAATCCTGCACGAATGTGGCGATCGGCTCAATTTTTAAGAGATATACATAATTTAAATTATGCAATTTATGTTCCAGGGGTAGGTACAAAATTTAAAGACGAGTCTACCGATTGGATGGATTGGCCAGATAATAAGTTAATGAAAATGCAGGATTCAGAGGCTGCAGGGCGGGGATTAGGTGCCGGTGGAACACGACGAACCGAGTTCGGACAAACTAACATTGACGAGAATTTACGTGCCGCCCTCGTAAAAAATGCCAAGCAACTGAATATTCCGTTAAAGGCTTACCGAAAAAATGGAAAGCCGGAAAATATCAATGGCCTCGCCTCCGCTATCGAGGCGCACGGTTTGATTACTATCATTAATCTATCTATCTTCGGTTTTTCGCGCGGCGCGGCGTTGGCCCGGGCATTCAGCAACGATATGATGAAAGAGTGCGCTACTGGGAAAGATGGCGTGTTGCGTTATAAAGGCGTGCCCATACGTATGAACTTCATGGGATTATTCGATACGGTCGCCTCGTTTGGCTTGCCGTCGCTTACCATTGATACTCCCTTTAACGAAAAAAATCTGGTGGTGCCGCATGCGATCGAACGTTGTGTGCATTATGTGGCAGCCCATGAACTGCGTTTTTCGTTTCCCGTTGATCTGATCAGGAAAAACGGCGTGCTCAGGTCCGGTTGGGCGGAGACCGTCTACCCGGGCGCGCACTCGGATGTGGGAGGGGGATACGAGCCGCTGAAAGAACAGAAAATATCGAATAACTATGCACGTGTTCCCATGCGCGACATGATGCGCGAGGCCGTCAAAAGCGGCGTTCGTCTGGTTGACTATGAAGATTTACCTAAATTTGGAACAAAAATATTTGAAGATCGTTTTGAGCTCAAGCCTGAAGTCGAAGCGTCTTACAAGCAATACATGGCAGCAATCGGTGCTCCCGCCACCGTGGAGCAAGCTGTTACGGCCCACATGAAAGCCCTGTATTCCACATGGGGCACGATGACCAAGCGAAAAATCAAGACGCCGGACCTGATTGAAGCCGAGAGCGCAGGTGGCAGCAAAAAAGGTCATCCCGGCATTGCGCGTGAAGCTGAGTTGTTGCTGGATGCCGCCAAAGCAAAAGAATTTGCCGTGTCGCATATTCTGCCCACGGTATCGGCAGCAACGCTGCAGGTCATCGGCATGAAGTACAGCATGATCGTACGCCCGGAAAAGTGGCGGCTCGATGCCTGGCAAGCGACGGCATCCGATCCCGTACTCAATTTCATCAAATCCGCAGTGCATGATTCCAAGGCCGGCTTCATGGGCGGCGTGGAGCCGTTCAGTTATTTCCGTCCGCGCGGCATGACAGAATCATCGCGCAATGTGCTGGCGCAAGGTTTGGACTGGCTGGACGATACCGTCACTGCCATCAAGAAGGGCGTGATCAAGGTGTATCACCGGGCCGAGGGCGTGGTGGTGGAAACCTGGGAAGGCGGCAAGCGGGTGGCCACGCATACGTACAAGGTGGGTGAAAAATTTGTCGTCGATACCGTGCGTGCTGGCGTCACCTATACGGTGGAGGTGTATCAGAGCGGCAAGCAGGTCGTCATCGCTGCCGTGAAGCGCGGCCAGCAGATGGTCATTACCTCGGTCAACGTCGTCAAGAAAGAAATCACCGATGCCGCGACGGCCGTGCAGAAAAAGGCCGGCGAGGTGGCGGACGCAACCCAGGAGCTGGCGGCAGAGGCCGGGCGCAAGGTGCAAAGCGGCGTCAACCAGGCCAAGGACATGGCCACCGAAGCCGGGCGCAAGGTGCAGAGCGGCGCCAGCCAGGCCCGGGACATGGCCACCGAGGCCGCACGCAAGGTGCAGGGCGGCGCCAGCAAGGCGGCCAAGGCGATCAGCGACGGCGTCGATACGCAGGTAAAAGCGATTGAAGATGGCTGGAGTGCCTTCCGGCGCAATCAGCTGGGATTCTGACATGGCGCTCGCAATTATCCGGCTCGGCGACAAGACGACCCACGGCGGCGTCGTGGCAAGCGCCTCTCCCGTGCATACGATCCGCGGCATCGGTATCGCCAGGGTGGGCGACATGGTCGCGTGTCCATTGCCGGGCCATGGCAGCAATCCGATCATCGAGGGCAGTGCCGTATTCAGTATCGGCGGACGCAAGGTGGCGCTGCATGGGCATAAAAGCGCTTGCGGCTGCGCGCTGATCGCCAGCCTGCCCGTGGCCACGATAGGGTAGGAGGAGCATGAGCGATATTTCCTTGCCGCAAGCACCGCCCGTACACCGTCCGCGCCGCCGGCTGGTGTTCAGGATAATCTTGTGGATACTTGTGCTGGCAATTGTCGGCATTGCCTGGATTGCTCTGCTGGCAAGCGTGGCGCCATCGCGCCTGGATTTGTCAGGTGGGCGCGCGATACTGATGCTCTGCGCACCGCCCGTGCTGCTGGCCTTTCTGGGCTGGACAGGCCTGCAATTTCTTGCAACCCCAGGACCCGTGCCGTCTTTGCCTGCCAGCACGGCGATCCCGGCGCCGGCGCAGGAGTTGCCGCAGGAACCGCCGGCGCCGCCGATTCCCCTGGTGCGCCTGCATATCGGTGCCTGGAGCGCGCTGACGCCCCATGGCGCCGTGACCGAAACGGCCGAAGGCAGCAAGGCGCGCAAGCAAGTCTTCAAGCCCGACAAGGCCATCCTGCACCCGTCCGGCTACCCGGCCCATGCCGGTATCGTGGATCCCCTCGACCTCGGTGCGATGGGGCATGCCGCCGGCACGCGCCTGCGTGTCCCGCGCGTGATGACCCTGCTCGCCGCCATCCTTGACGACCTGCATGCGCAGCAGGGCAGCCTGGTTCGCCGCATCGATGGCCCGGTGAGCGTGTATTGGCTGGCGCCCGATGCGATATCCGGCGACGCGGCGCAGGGCGCAGTCTTTGCACGGGCATGGCAGCATTCGGCCTGGCGTGACATGCCCTATGTCTTGCAGCCGATGGCGGCCGGCGAAGCCTGTCTTTTCACGGTGCTGTCGGCCCTGCAGCACGGCATTCGCCAGCCTGCCGTTTGCGCCATCATCGTCGGCGCCGACAGCTTGCTGGACCCCGAGGAACTGGCGCCCGCCTTGGCGCTGGGACAGGTGTTTGCCGCCAGTGCGCCGCAGGGCTTCATTCCTGCCGAAGGCGCGGGCGGCATCGTGCTGTGGAACCCGGACAGGGCGCCGGAGCAGGGTTGGGCGCATGCCGCAATACTGGGACCGGTCAGCACCGCGCAGGGTGCCGCGACGCACGCCGCCGTGCATGGCGTGATGTCCGCCGCGCTCATGGCGTCGGGCATGGACGCCGCCGATATCGCCCATGTTGTCAGCGATGCCGATCACCGCCCGCAGGCAAGCATGGCCGTGGTTGCCGCCATGTTGCAGCTGCTGGCCGGTCTCGACCCGCTGGAACAGCGGATGAGCCCCATGGAGTCGGCAGGCAGTTTTGGCGCTGCAGCCGATCTGGTCCATCTTGCGCTGGCGGTAGAACTGGCCAGTGAAAAACCGGTGCTGGCGCTCGGCACCATCGGCGGACAGTGCGCTGGCGTCGTGATAATGCCCGCCTGAGCGGCAAGAGCGCACATGCAATGGTTTCAATCGCGCTCCTGCGATATACATTCCTCGCTACAATAATTGCAAAATATGCAAATCGTGGTAAACGACTGACGGGAATCGCATGTCATCCGCCTCGACCGACAAGATTGCTGACGCACTGGCCGCTTTCACGAGCGCCACGCGGCTGTACGAATTGACCATCGGCGAGGACGCGGACAGCAGCCTGCTGGTCGAAGCCTTTGCCGCCGACGAACGGCTGCGGGAGGTCGGCGCGCGCGACATCATCGCCTTGTCCACCAGTGCCCATGTTGCGCTGGCGTCCCTGCTGGGCCAGCCTGCCAGCCTGCATATCAGCCTGGCGGACGGCACGCGCACGCAGTTTTCCGGCTATGTCAGCGAAGCGGCCATGCTGGGCAGCAATGGCGGCCTGGCGCGCTACCGGCTGCGCATCACGCCTTGGTTGTTTCTGCTGACGCAAGTGCGTAACAGCCGCGTCTGGCAAGATCGGAGCGTGACGTCCATCGTCGACGAGGTATTGCAGGCGTATGCGCCATATGCGCTGTGGCGCTGGAGCGACGAGGTCGCATCTTTCATGCAGGACGCGGGTGAACGCAGCTATTGCTGCCAGTACCGCGAATCCGATTTCGATTTTATCCGCCGCCTGCTGACGGAAGAGGGCATCGCCTGGCGCTTCGAGGCGCACACACTGGTCCTGTTTGCCGATAGCAGTCAGCCCTGCGCCACGCCCGAGGACGCCAGCAGCGCACAGGCGGGCGGACTGCGCTTTCATGGCGCGCGCGTCGGCGAGCCTGGCGACAGCGTGCAAGCCTTGAGTGCGCGGCGCAGCCTGCAGGTGGGCCTGAGCAGCGTGCTCAGCTATGACTACAAGGCGAAAAAGGCCGTGACCGCCAGCGTGCCGGCCAACATCGCGCTTGGCGGCAAGAACGCGCCGGTGCTGGAAAGCTACGACACACCGGGCCAGTACTGGTACGCCAGCGCCGCCCAGGCGCAGCGCTACGCGCAGTTGCAGATGCAGGCCCATGAAGCGCGCGCCCAGCTATGGCAGGCGCGTTCGACCGTGCGCACCCTGCGCGCCGGCACGCGCTTTACCCTGACGCAGGGACCGTTACCGCAAGCCGATGGTGCCGCGTCCGAATATGTCGTGCTGCGCTTGGCCAGCATCGGCGTCAACAACCTGCCAGCGCCGGCCCTGGAGGGATTGGCGGAACTGTTCGGCCCGATACCGGAATTGCTGGAAGAAACCGTGGCAGAGTGGGGCGCAGGGTTTGCCGATGTCGCCGCCGCGATCGCCCAGGCGCAAACCAGCGGTTACGCCAACTGCATCGAGATGATCACCGCAAGCACCCCGTGGCGTCCGTTGCAGGATGGCAGCGATGCGCGCCAGCACGCCACGCCGACCGCCCTGGGCAGCCAGAGCGCCATCGTGGTCGGCGCCGATGGCAATGACGCGGCCGGCGGCGCCGATGAAATTTATTGCGACAGGCTGGGCCGGGTGCGCATCCGCTTCCACTGGCAGCAGGAGACTGGCGCGACTTGCTGGGTGCGCGTGGCGCAGCGCGCGACCGGCGGCGGCATGGGCAGCCAGTTCCTGCCGCGCATCGGCCAGGAAGTGCTGGTGCAATTCCTGGAAAACGATATCGACCGTCCCGTCATCGTCGGCGCGCTGTACAACGGGCAGGGCGAGGGCGGCACCGCAGCCACGCCGGGCGGTATTGCGCGCGATCAAAACGATGCTGGCGTTTTCCAGCCGGCCCACGATCACGCGGTAGCGGGGCAGGGTAATCTGGCGGGCGGCAACAGTCCGCTGTGGCATGGCGCCGCAGGCGCCAGCGCGGCGCACCGCAATGGAGCAGCGCAATGGGGCATCCGCAGCAAGGAGTTCGGCAAGGCGGGCGGCATGGCCGGTTACAACCAGCTGCTGTTCGACGACACCGACAGCCAGGGCCGGGTGCAGCTGAAAAGCAGCCATGCGGTCAGCGAACTGAGCCTGGGGCATCTGATCCACGGTGCCGACAATTACCGCGGCAGCCTGCGCGGCGCCGGCGCCGAGCTGCGCACCGATGCGTACGGCGCGGTGCGCGCCAGGGCGGGCTTGCTGATCACCAGTTATGTGCTCAAGCACGAGGCTGCGCAACGCGAGCCGTCCGGCGACAATGCCGGCGGCATCGCGCTATTGAAGCAGGCAGTGATGCTGGGCGACACCTTCAGCGCTGCCGCCAAAACGCACGAAACGGTCGCCTACGCCAGCCATATCGGCGCCAGCGCGCCGGATGCCAGCGAACTCGACGACCAGGCGCCGCCATTGAAGGCGCTCTTGGCCAGCGTGTCGGGCATGCATGAACAATTGCCGCACACCAAGGACGCCATCATCGCGATTGCCGCCAGGGCCGGACTGGGCGTTGTCGCGGGGCAAGACATGCAACTGGCCAGCGGCGAAACCGTCACACTGATGAGTGGCCAGGATACCCAGTTCACCGGCGGCGGCCAGTTGCGCGTGCACAGTGGCCAGGCCATCGGCGCCCTGGGCGGCGTGGTCAAGGCGGGCGAGAACAATATCGGCCTGCAGATGATCGCCGCCAAACAGGCCATCGACGTGCAGGCGCAGGCCGACGTGCTCCAAGTCCAGGCGCGCGAAGAGGTCAATATCGTCAGCGCCGCCGCGCATATCGACTGGGCGGCGGCCAAAAGCATCCGCCTGTCGACGGCGGGCGGGGCGAATATCACCATCGAGGGCGGCAATATTACGATCCAGTGTCCGGGCAAGATCACGGTGCATGCCGGCAGGAAGAGTTTTGTCGGCCCCACGCGCGCACCGTATGTGATGCCGCCGCTGCCATCGAGCACGTGTAAAAGCTGCATTTTGAGCGCCATGCAACAGGGCGCAGCGGGAGTGCTGCGGTGACGCCCGGCAGCGTTTCGACATTGCACCACTGGGTCCGGGCCAGTCTTGAGCGGCAACGCCTGCCTTATCTGCTGCTCGACAGTGCGCAAGCCGAAGACAGCCACCTGACGCTGCAGCGCTGGAAAGTGCCTTATGCGTCGCTGTTCGAGGAAACCCACGAAGCGAGCCTGCCGGAGATCGCGCCCCTGCTGATACGGCTGTCCGGCCTTGCGCCGGCCATGCTGGAAAAAGTCTGCGACTGGGCCGAAAAGCTCGGTTATGGCGCGCCTTGCCTGAGCTGGATGGAAAGTCCATGGCCCTTGCCCGAACTGGCGCGGCATTTGCGCCAGTTTCACGCCGTCGGCCTGAGCGACGAGCAGCAGATGATGCTGCGCTGGTATGACACGCGCATCCTGCCCGTCTGGCTGGCCTGCCTGGAGCCGCTGCAGCGCGAGCAGTTCGTGGCTGGACTGTTGAGCTTGCAGTACATCAACCGTTTTGGCGACGTTGCCGTCCTGCTGGAGGTCGACACTGCCGGTGCTGCACCGGACGCTGCGCTCATGGACTCGCCGCTCATCCACCTGGACGATGCGCAATACGGCATGCTGGTCGATGCCGGCGACGCCGATACGCTGATCAGCCATTTGCGGCGGGTGATCACGGACGAAACCAACGATACCCCGCCCCGGCTGCTGTACGAATTCGTCGCCCGCTACCAGCAGCGCGCGCTGGCCGCCGGCATCGACGACCTGGACCGCCAGACGCAATACCTGTTGCTGGCCCTGTATACGTCCGGCGCCGGCATCGAACATCCCGATTTCATCGCCCTGATGCAAGACCCACCCACCTCTATCGAAAGTTTTTATGAAGCCATGCAAGCCTTGTCCGACGACGTATGGGAAGCCGGCCCGCCTTTATGGGGCGTACAAGTTGAAGCTTGACCGGCTGCCGGCGCTGGCACTGTGCCTGAGTTTGGCCTTGGCGTTGGCCTTAGCGTTTGCTTGCGGCAACGTCGTGGCGCAGACAACGGTAAAAGCCGGGCCGCAAGCGTCAAGCACGGAGAAGCACGCCAAGCTGAAACCGGCCGACACCGCCAACCTGGTCAGCCATTTGCGGCGCGTGATCACCGATGAAACCAATGACACGCCGCCGCGCGTGCTGAACGCCTTTGTCGCGAAATACCAGCAGAGGGCGCTCGATGCCGGGATCGATGACCTCGACCGGCAAACGCAGTACGTCTTGCTGGCGCTATATACCTCCGGCAAGGCCATGGAACAGCCCTTGTTTATTGCATTCATGAAAAACCCACCCGCATCGTTCGATGCTTTTTACGACGCGCTGCAAGCCTTGCCGAAAACCGTTTGGGAAGCGGGGCCGCCGCTGTGGGAGGCGTATGAGCCAAAGGGATAATGATTCTTGAAATTGATTTCATGTAATTTGAATCACAAGATTTATTTGGCCGGCGAATTTCAGGAGATCACATGATAAAAAAACTATTGCCGAAAAATTTACTCAATGTATTTTTATGTATTTTTATAGCATTTTCAAATGCGGCATGTGGCAAGGAAAAGATGATGTTGCCAGTCAATGTAAGTGGATACAATCATACCGAACACGGGATCGGGGGTTATTTAGTGACCTTGTCGACAGGGTCGGAAGTGGAAGTGGGTTATCTCGATGCGGGTGCTGGTGGCGGTGGATATACCTGTTGCCTTTCAATTCCAGCCGTATGGCAACCGGGGATGACGGCAACAATCCGCATGAGCACCATAAAAAATGGAAAAGAAATTAGTGTGGAAAAAACCGTTCCCGTGCCTAAGTATGTCTCGAGCGACGCTGGAAGATTTATAGTACATTTTCTGCATAATGGAAATTACAAGGTATTTGTGACTAAATATGCATTGGGACATAGAAAGTATCCACTCTCGGGCAAGGAGGCAGAGCTTGAGCCAGGCGTGCCATTGGAGATTATATGGGAGTAATTCCAACTTCAAAATTGTTCATGGAGCTTATATAAATGTCTATTATTTATACTGGACGTAAAGCACCCTTGGATGGGCGTCGCAGGCTCACGGCAAAAGAATCGTCACAACGTGCCAAAGCCATGGCGTGCGTTAGATCACCTCATAAAACTGAATGCCAAGGGCAAGTTTATATCGGACTGTTTTATGATGGCAGCGGAAATAATGCTGCGTGGAGGCAGGTTGATCCGGTTGTCAATCCGAAAAATCTTACACAGCGGCAACGGAACAAGCACAGCAACGTTGCCAAGTTGTGGGATGCGCATCTTGAGCAAGAGAGAAACGGATATTTTAGTGTCTATATGCCAGGTGTAGGAACGCCGTTTGCTGCTATTGGTGACACTATTTCAACGCTTACCGATAATGCTGGCGGTGGATTTGGCTTTATGGGCGCCGATAGAATAAACTGGGGCATTACCTCGCTGTTCAATGCAGTGCATTCATACTTGACCGGATCCAACTTAATCGAGTCCGACGCACAGCGGGTGCTGGTTAACTTGATGAGTTCTCAGATGCTGCTGGGTAAAGAGGGCGTGCGGCGCTGGACGATGTTGACTGCTCTGGAAGAGCGTCTTGCAAAGGTCGTAAAAACCCATCAGCGCAAGGTAAAGCAAATTAATGTTTCCATTTTCGGTTTTTCCCGTGGCGCGGCCGAAGCGCGTGCCAGTGCACATTGGCTGCATCAGATATTTGAACGGGAAAATGGCGCATTTGAGCTTGCCGGCGTACCCATTCGGATAGGTTTCCTGGGAATTTTTGATACCGTTGCGGCAGTAGGTGTGGGTGATGTGACGCCAGTCACCTTTGGCCATATGGCGTGGGGAGATGGAACGCAGAGCATCCATCCAGTTGTCGAAGAATGTGCCCACTTTATTGCTTTGCATGAACAGCGCGCGAGTTTCCCGTTGGAATCGGCAACTGGACGGGGTAATGTAGGATATCCTGGCATGCATTCCGATGTGGGCGGCGGTTATTACCCGGGAGAGCAGGGCAGATCCATGCCGGCCTGGGGGCCCTCACCTCACTTGTCGCAGATACCGTTGATCGACATGCATTTCGCCGCCCTCAAAGCGGGAGTGCCGTTATTGACGATCAATGAAATGAACGAGAAACAGCGGGTTGCCGTTCGAAAGTCTTTTTCCACCGACCCAAGACTGATCGCCTCCTATAACAACTGGCTGACCCATAACGGCATCAAGGGCGCGGACGTGAAGACCTTTACCGAGGCGCATACAAAACAATATCTGCGCTGGCGCGGCATGTTGCACGCGCAGGGAAAAACGCAATTGAAGAGCAAGCGCTTTTTCAAGGAGTCGGATAAGCCGGGCCAGAAAGACTTGCTGGAGGCCGATACCGACCTGGGGATATATTTGCGCTCCTGGCGCGAACGAAAGAAGGCCAACGCAACCGTGGCAGGGTGGCTCAATGAACGTGCCAAGAGTGTCCTGAATCGCGTCAGCCCGGCTGGCATGCTGTTTGTCGAAGACGGCAAAGACCCGTTAAGCGACTGGGAAGAGCGGTTTTTGAAAATCATGACGGAAGGCGCGCAGCCGCCGGCCGGCTGCGTCACGCTGTTTGAAGATTATGTGCACGATTCGCGCGCCGGCTTTCGCATCCTGGGCAAGCACGAACCGGTATGGCTGACCGGCGGCTATGGCCGCTTCCGCAATGTTTTCGTGCAAAGCGATGATTATTCGAACATGTCGAATATCGCCAATGAATCTTTGAAGGCCGTCAAGGCAGCAGGCGACGCGGCCGTGACCTACTTCCAGAAGTTGTATGGCTATACGGTCAGCACTTACCGGGCAGCGCGCAGAAAGGTTGCCGCGACCGCGAAGGCGGTGGCCGAGGCCGAAAAACGGCTGGAGCGGCAGGCGGTGGCAACGTACAGGGAAACGAGCCGGATGATCGTCGATGGCGCCACCCGCGCCGGTCACGGCGTGCATGATGCCGGGGTGGAGGCGGAAAAAAAATTGGACCGCGCAGTCAAGACCGCGAAAAACGCCATGCAGCAAGCCAGCCAGGAAGCCCGGCTTTATTATCAGGCCGAAAAAAAGGTCATCTTGAAATATGCGAAGGCAGAGGCCGAGTGGAAGGCGCAGCTGGAAAAGCGCTGGCGCGAGGAAGAGCGGGAAAAAGCGAAATAAGACCGAGCCAGGCAGAACACCCTCGGCGACGGCAGATGCGCCGCCAAGGGGGAGGGGGCATCCGCTTAGCCATTGCCGGGCGGTTGCACGCCCAGCAGTTCTTCGATATGCGCGAGCGAATGGGGATCCTTGACCACCGTGCGTAGCCAGCTGTGCAAATCCTGGTCGGCCGCATTGGCGGCCTTGTCGGCAAAATAGGAGACGGGGCTGTGCGGCTCGCTGCGGCGGAAGAATTGCGCCACGGCGCGCAGTTGCTCGATCGCCTGCGCGCGGGTGGCGATGGCGCCGGGCGGGCCGGCCGGGATCGCTGGCAGGGCCGGCGCCATCGCGCTTTCTGCAATGGCCGTGCCGCCCGCCGCTGCGGCAGGCACGGCTGGCGCCGCGCCGGCACCGGCGGGCATCACGCGCAGCATCGCTTCGACGGCTTCGCGCGCCGTGGAGAAGGCCGGGCTGTCGTTGCCCAGCCGGGCGTCGACGACTCTTTCAAGCTTGCGCAGCGCTTCCAGGCAATCTTGCGCGTCGACGGCGAAGCTGGCGCAGAAGGCGGCCGAGTTGTTGCGCCGCGCCGCTTCCATATCGGACAACTTGACGCCCTCATGCTGTCTGGCGGAATCACCCGGGGCGGCCTGGCGCCGCGCCGTCTCGAAATCGATGGTGGAAAAGGCGCCGCCAGGGCCGCCCGTGACGGGCACCTCGCGCAGCAGCGCGGGGATGCGCGAGAGTATCCAGCTGAGGTTGCCGATGCGCTGCTCCTGGTCGCCATCCTCGGCTTCCGGGAACAGGCCCCGGTCCCAGAATTTTTCGCACAGCCCCGCCAGCACCAGCAAGCCTTCTGCCATGCCGCGCAGGTGGTGGCGCTTGGCGCCCGCTTCCGTCAGCCAGACGGCCAGGCGCAGATCCTTGCTGCTGCCGGCAAGCAGGCCGGCGCAGCTGCGCACGACGAAGTCCCAGTCGGCTTCCTTCAGGTCGGCGACCCATTCGCCCTGGTCGAGCGTGGGATCGTCGAACTTGCGCGCCAAGGTAATGGCATCGAGTTCGGGCGAAAACGCCAGGTCCACGCCTGCCGGTTGTTCATTGCTAATTGGAAGTAATAATTGTTCGGCTGAAAACATGTGGTCCCCTGATGGATGATTATTGCGCCATGCGAAATTCAATGCGCCGGTTGCGGGCGCGCCCGTCCACCGTGTCATTGCTGGCGATCGGCCGGTCGGAGCCCTGGCCCGAGGCCGTCAGCAGGTCGCCGTGGATGCCTTTCGATGCCAGGTAGAATTTGACGGCCTCGGCCCGCGCCTGGCTCAGGCTCTGGTTACTGGCGCGCAAGCCCTGGTTGTCGGTATGGCCGATGATCTCGACCTTGCGGCCGGCCAGTTTTTGCATGGCTGCCGCCATTTCATCGAGGATGGCGCGGCCCGATGGCGTCAAGGTGGCTTTGCCGCTTTCAAACTCGATGGTGCGGTTGGCCAGGGTGGTGTCGAGCACGCCTTGCTCGCTGGCCGACACGCGCAGGCCATTGTTGACGCTGTAGGTGGGATTGAGGCTGGTGGCGATATCGCTGGCGATTTTTTGCCGCTGCGCCTCGTTGGCCACTTCCCCGCGCACGCTGACGACGCTGCCGTCGATTTTCAGCTGGCCGCGGCTGATCTGCTTGAGGTTGGGCGACAGCAGCTTTTGCACATAGGCGTTCCAGTTGGCAGGCAGCACCACCTGGCCGACGGCGATCTGGTCGACCACCTTGTCGGCGCCGTACAGTTCGCGCAGGCGCGCCAGCACGGCGGCCTTGCTCGCTTCGTCAGGCACGGTGCCAGCGGCCAGCACCTGGCCTGGCTGCGGCGTGGCGGCCGTGGGTACCGAAATGGGCGCTTGCGCTGAAGCGGACATGGCGGTCAGCGCCATGCCGAGGAAGAGAACGATCCGGGATACGCGCATGGTCAGGTTCCGATAAAGGCGGCGCGCAGGGAATCGTGCGCCGATTTGAGCGAGAGGTTGGCTTGCGCCAGATAGGTCGACACTTTCTTGATCGCGTAGTCGTTGCCGACGTGTTCCTCGACCCAGTCCAGGTCGTCGAACGCGATATGGTGTTCCAGTGCCGCCTGCGGGTTCATCAGTACATGCAGGGTCTGCGCCGACGCGCCGGAAAATCCCAGCACCAGCGTCTGCCGGCCGCGCAGCCGCGTGATGAACAGCGCCAGCTCGAAGTCGGCACGCGCCAGGAACGGCGTGATCAGGTGCATCCAGAACGCCGCCACCATGTTGCGGTACAGCGGGTCGGCCGGCAGCGGCAATTCAAGACTTTTCTCCAGCCGGCTGGAACTGCTGGCCATCACCGGCTGCAGCAGCAGGCCCAGTGCCAGCAGCACCTGCCGCACCGTGCCCGTGAACCCGGTGGGCGCCAGCAGCGCGTCGAGTTCGCCTACGGTCTGCATGTCGAGGAAATCGTTGAAGGTGGCTTCATAGGCGGCGGCACGCAGGTCGAGGTCGATGCTGGCATGGCTGGCCGCGTGCAGCGCGTTGCCCGCATCGGGGCCGCGCATGTCGTTGCTGAGCGCCTCGCAACGGTTCCACAGGCGCGACAGCACCAGCGGACTGTTGGCGACAAACGCAGCCGGCTGGTCCACTTCCATGGTGCTCATCATCAGGAAGGGAAAACGGCGCGACGACGCATCGCTGCTGGCGGCGATATGGCCGGCGATGGCGCGTCCCCGGCGCGGGCCGATGAAGGCGAAATGCATGGGCGGCAACGCATCGTAGGTCAGCTTCCAGCGCGCGTCGGCGCTGAGCAGGTCCATCGCCTGCGCCAGCCAGTCGTCGAGGATCTTCAGCAGGGCCGGGTTGTCGCTGGCCTTGACGAAGTCGCCGCGGCTGGGCAGCTTGCCGAAATAGCCGATCGGGGTGGCGGTGGTGCGGCTCATGGCGCGACGGCGGCGCTGGCCGCATTGCCGGTGGCGGTGGGGGCGGCGCCAGGCGCATTCACGGCCGGTACGCTCTGGGCCACGACTTCCGGCAGCTTCAGGCCGCGGAAGCCCGCGGCGCCCGAGGCGGTGGCCGGTGCCGCGGGCGGCGCCGGCGTGGCGACGATCTTCAGGTTGGCGGCCACGCTCACGCCGCTGTTTTCCCAGCTCAATTCGAATACGCCGCCATCCTTGCGCTTGCGCTTGGCCGAATCGATCATTTTCTTCAGGCCGAAATGGCCGGGTTCGTTGAGCAACACGACCGTGCGGCCCTCCGGCGTGATGGCGCTGATGCGCGCGCCTGGCGTGCCTTGCGGATTCGGCCAGACCATATGGATCCACGGCTGCGGCTGGCCGCGCCAGCGCAGCGCCTGGCCATCGATCTCGATCGTGTACTCGGTGGCGCCGGTGGCAGCCAGCGCCTGCAGGTCGAAACGGGTTTGCGCTTCACCGGCGCCGGCCGCCGTGGCCACGCCGTTGGCGCTGAGCGGAGCGATCCAGCCGGGGAAGCTGGCCACCACTGACGGCGCCAGGCCGATGCCCATGTTGGCCCAGGTCTTGGCGCTGAGTGAATCGCCGCGGCGCACCACCAGCGGGCCGATGGTGGTATTGAAGAACTTGGCGATGCTGCCTTCCGGTCCGAATACCTGGCCGATGTCGGCATTGCTGGCCTCGCTACCCGAGGCGGGCGCGAACGGATACTTGGGCGCCAGGGTTTTCTGGAACGGTTCGAGCACCTGCGCCAGCCAGACCTTGTTGATTTCCGTTTCGGTCGGCTTGATGATGACGGCGAACGTCTGCATCAGCGGACGCACCAGCAGCGGCCGGATCGCCTGCTTTTGCGCATCGGTCATGCCGGTCAGCATCTGTTCATCCACGTATTTGAGCGCATCGGCCAGTTCCGAGCCGGTGCCGTCCAGCGTCTGCTGCATGAACTGCTTGGCGCCGGGACCCGTATCGCCCTGGTTCTTGATCTGGTTGAAGCGGGCGCGCAGCTTCGATAGCGCTTCCATGTAGCCGCGCATCAGCGATGCATCCTTGTCCTTGGTAACCACCAGGCGGGCCACGCCGGAGAATTCGCGGCCCACCGGTCCCATCGGCAAGGCGCCGGCGGCGGGCGCGCCGCTGCCGATGTTGACGTTGATGCCGGAGGGTTTCTGGCGCAGGATGGTTTCCTTGAACCAGCCCATCACGCCGCGCTGGGCGCGCTGCAAGCCCTGGCCCAGCAGTGACGGGTTGTCCCACGAGGTTTCCTTGTACACGGTTTCGATCAGCTTGTTGATCGGCGAGGTTTGCGGATCGCCGAGCCGGTTCATGGCCGCCGCCGCATTGTCGAAGCCGTTCAACTCGCGGATGCTGACGCCCTGGATGAATTTCTGCCATTCCTTGGCGTAGTCCGTCTTGTACAGTTCGACCAGCGCTTTCTGGATCTGCTCCGGGCTGCCTTCCAGCGTCAGGTCGTCCTTCGACGCCGTTTTCAGCACCCAGTCGGCGCTTTGCAGTTCGCGGTTGGCCGCCTCCTGGAACGCTTGCTGGATGAATTGTTCCCATGCGTCGCGCGTGAAGGTGCCGGGAATGGCGTAGCTGCCCAGCACCAGCTCCTTGTCCTGCTCGCCGACGATGCGCGCCACCGTCATCGAGGCGAAGCGCGTGGCGGCGCGTGCCTTGACGTCGGCGTACACGCGTTCGCGCGCCGGCATGCCCCGCACCACGCGGCGCAGGCTGTCACGCGACTGGTCGACCAGCGCCAGCTTGCTGTCGATCTGCGGCCAGGACGGGTCGTTGATCTGGGTGAGGTAAAACGAAATCATGCGTTCGGCGCTGCGTATCATCTGTTCGCGCGGCATGCTGCCGCGGTTGCTGTCGAGCCAGACTCTCCAGAAGCGGGTCAGCTGGTCATTCAGGTGGCTCGCTTCGGCGCGCGACTTGTCGCTCAGCATCAGATAGGTTTTCAGGGCGTTATAGGCGTCTTCCACATTCGCCGGCGAGGCATCCTTGAACTGCTGCGCGCCGAGGTTGACGGCGGCGGCCGTGGCTGGCGGCGCGGCGGCCGGGGCGCTGGCCAGGGCCGCCGTCGGCGTGGCGGCTACCGGTGCCGCCAGGGTGCCGGCCGGCGCGGGCAGGGTGGCGGCCGCGCTGGCCGACACCGCGCCGGATTGGGGCGTGCTGGCCATCGGCTGCAAGCGGCTGGCGCCGGCATTGACCTCGGCCAGGAAGGCTTCCAGCGATTGCGACACCGGCGCCAGCATCACTTCACGCACGCCCGAAAAATACTCTTCGCGCAGTTTGCGCTCCAGCAAGTCCCCCTGGTACAGGCCCAGGCCCAGCGAGACAGGTCTGCTGTTGCGGTAGGAATCGAGCTGCTCGATCCGGTCCTGCATGATTTCCAGCGCTTCGAAACGCGATTGCAGGTCGAGCCGCTTGTCCTGCACCTTGATCGCCTGGTCCAGGTCGGCCTGCACGTTGGCCACGAGCTGGCGGTTGGCCATGTACGACCAGCTCCAGCCGGCCAGCGCCAGGCCCACCAACGCGGTGGCGGCAAAGAAAGTGGCGTAGCGCACGCGGGTCTTGGCCGGACTGGCGTACTGGGCGACCAGCTCCTTGTCGGCGAAGATCACCTTGCGGAACAGATTGAGCAGGAAATAGCCGTGCTGGTCCTGTACCGCGTTCTGTTGCTGCGGCTGCAATTTCAAATCGAAGCGCTGCGCCACGCGTTCCGACGAGGCCGATACCGACATGCCTTCCTGCAGCGCGCTGGTGAAATAGAAGCCGCGCATGACGGGCTTGAACTGGAACGGGTTTTCCTCGAACAGGGTGGCGATGAAGGCGCGCAGCGACCCCTTGATCGCGCTGAACTCGAGGGGGAAGGTAAACACGCCCGGCGGCATGCGTTCCTGCTGCTGCAGCGCCATGCTGGCCAGGCTCAGCTCTTTCAAGCCGTCATACAGTTCGTCGAAACGCTGGTCGAACTGCTCCAGCACGTCCTGCCTGGAACTGGTCTGGCTGTAGGGCAGGGTGGCGCCCCATACCCGGTCGCGTTCGCCCCGTTCCGTGTCCTGGAAAAATTCGTTAAAACCGGTAATCAGGTCGGCCTTGGTGAACACCACGTAGACGGGCGCGTGCACTTCCAGTTTTTCCGTCAGCTCCTGCACCCGCTGGCGCAGGTTCTTGGCCAGGTTGATGGCGAATTCGGGCCGGCTGCCGGTCAGTTCGGCAATGCTGACGGCGATGATGATGCCGTTGATCGGCGCGCGCTTGCGGTGTTTTTTCAGCAGCGCCAGGAAGCCGAACCATTCGGCACGGTCTTCGTCGTTGACGGAATAACGGCCAGCCGTGTCGAGCAGGATGCCGTCGGTGGTGAAGAACCAGTCGCAATTGCGGGTGCCGCCGATGCCTTGCACGATCTTGCTGTCGGCAAAAGGAAACTGCAGGCCGGAATTGGCGATCGCCGTGCTCTTGCCGGCCGCCGGATTGCCGATGACCATATACCAGGGCAACTCGTACAGGGCGGCGTCGCCCGACAGCTGGCCCAGTTTGGACGTCTTGATGGTGCCGATCGCTTCGAGCATGCGTTTGCGGATGGCTTCGGTTTCCTCGCGCTGCGTGGGCCCCGCCTTGGGTACCGCGCCGGCCGTCTGCTGTTCCAGCATGCCGCCGAAGCTGGCGGCGTCGCGCTGGCGGCGCCTGCGCTGCAGCCACCATACCGCGCTGGCGACCAGCAGGACCAGCGCCAGCGGCGGCACGATCCATACCAGCGGCCATTCAAAGATGACGGCGCAACTAACCAGCAGCGCGGCCAGCGCCACGAAGCCGATGGCGAACAGGCTGAAACGGGTAGTAATGGAATGCCAGAATCGTTGCATCATAGTATGAGGGGCGAGAGGTTGATAGGCATGGTGGAGGAAGGGGTCATGTCGCGGCGAGGGATTCAGGGGCAAGGGCTTCCGGGCCCACTACTACGGCGGCCCGGTGGAAGGCGTCGAGGTTGCTCAGGCATAGCACCTGGCTGGCATTCTCGGCCGCCTCGTGCCGCGCCAGCACCAGCGCCGCCAGGGTGGCTACATGGCCACTCTGGCCGCAGGCCGCCGCCACGCTGAGTACGTCGTTGCTGAGATCGATATCGGGCAGCAGCGTGCCGGCATTGTTCATCAGTTCGATCATGCGGCTGGAGCGCTGGTCGGCATCGGCGTATAGCCGCGTGATCGCGTCCGGGGCGACAGACGCCGCCGACATCGCCTTGCCGCCCAGCTCGGCCAGCAAGGTGGCATCGCCATGGCCGCGGCCATCCGCCGACTGGCCGCGCACGGCCATGCTGGCATGGTGCAGCAGTACCGGCGTGTCCGCCTGCAGCGCCGCCGCCTGGGCCGCATCGGCCAGCAGCAGGCCGGCCGCGCCTTCGCCGGGAATCTGCCCGCCCGGCTGGCCGGTATTGAACAGCAGGCCGCGCGAGGTCCAGTCATGCACGGTCAGCTCGCCGATATGCGAACCGCAGGCCAGCACGATGGCCAGGCACGGCAGCTCCTGCAAGGCCGCCTGCGCGGCCAGCTGTTCGATCAGCGCCAGCGGCCCGCTGTCGCCGGCCAGGTGCACGCTGAGCTTGTCGGCAGGCCAGCCTTGCTGTTGCGCCTGCCCATGCAGCCAGGCGGCGCCCGTGTCGCGCTGCGGCTTGTTCCAATCGGGCGGCAACAGCAGATGCAGTTGCAGGGTCGGCAACGGCAGCGCGGCGCGCGATCCCGGTTGTGCCGCCTGGTAGTCGTCGAGCTGCGCGTGCATCGCCGCTTCCTGCATCAGTTCGGTCAATACCTCGGCGCCCAGCGCCAGTGCGCGCAGGTGTTCGGCATCGAAATGCGGTGCTGCGCCCGGCGCCGTATCGGCCGGACGGGTCTGCAGCCAGTCGTCCAGCAGGGCTTTCTGGCCATGTTCATCGAGGTCCGCCACGCGGGCGCTCATCACCGGGTAGCCTTGCGCGTCGGTCAGTTCCGGATCGAGTTCGGGACGCTGCTGCTTGTCCAGCAGCGCGGCCGCCAGTTCCGGCGCCGAGGCGCCGCCCGGCATGCGCAGTGCGGCGGCGGCCAGGTGCAGCGGCGCGCGCGGCGCAGGGTCATTGCCGGGCGCCCCGGCGTCGCCGTCGGCGGCGTCAACCAGCGCCGGCACCGCAGCCGGCGCGGCCAGCCTCGTTACCAGTTTCTTGCCCAGCCACCAGCTTATGAGGAGCGCCAGCGGCAATGCCAGCATGCTGCCGGCCAGGTCGCCCGTCGATGGCATGCGCGTGCTGGTGCGCCAGTACCAGATCGCGCCGCCCCAGCATAAGGCGAACACGGCCAGTATCAGCAGGCTGCGCCGCAGCCACGGGCGCATCAGTGCGCTCCCTTGCAGTGGCGACCGGAGGTCATAGCTGATCCGTGGTGGCTTGCTGGCTGGCGATCAGCACCGCGCCACAACTGGTCTTGTCGCCCTGGCGGGCCACCGGCTTGCCATCGACGATCCAGCTGGCGTCGCCGCTGACGATGGGACAGATGCCATGGCCTGGCCGCGGGCACGACACCTTGTCGCCTACGCGCGCAATGCCGATGCCGCCGCTGTCCGTCACCGCTGAGGCCTCCAGCACGCTGCCGCCATGCGATGTCTTGTCGCCCAATCTGATTACGGGACCAGCCATGTGTGCTCCTTCCAGTCATCGTTGTTTTTTCATTACACCAGGCACGCGCAGTTCGGTGTGGCCGAAGTCCATCATTTTCCAGCGCCCCCCCCACGTCATGCCGACCGATTCAGCCACTTCGCCATACAGCTGATAGCCGCGCATGGCCCATGGATCTTTCTCTGATATCACCAGCTTGCCGTCGCGCAAAAAGGCGCAATCGGCGGCCAGGCCATACTGATGCCAGCTCTGGAACGCGGCCGCATTGGTGACATTGCTGCCCATGCCGGCCAGCATGTTTTGCCGTTCCGGACTGCGGTAACCTTCCAGGATGGCCATGTCGTAGCCATGTTTTTCCTTCATGATCTTGAACACCAGCAGCAGCCTTTGCGCGTATTCGGCATTGAGCAGCGTCCAGTTGCGGCTGGCCGATACCAGCATCGGCCGCACTTGCTGTACTTCCTCGGTGGCGAACACCAGCGGCGGCAGATCTACTGGCGGCACCAGCTGTTCCCCTTGCAGCAGGGCCGACACTTGCGTATTCATCTCGCGCGTCGACACCTCGTAGCCGCCCAGCACGTTCTTGCTGCCTGCCAGCAAGGCGATCGCCGGTGGCAGGCACATCACTGCCGCACCGCCCAGAAACAGCAGGTAATGGCGGCGCACGAACGCCGCGCTGCCGAGCAAGGTGCTGGCGCCGCCACGGCGCAGCGTGTCCAGTCCGGCGTTCCTGCGCCGGGCCAGCCGCTCGAGCCGCGCCCCGATGCCCCGTTCGGCCGTCGCCAGCGCCCGCATCACCAGTTCGCGGCCGGATGGAAACAGCACGAGCCAGCTGATCAGGCATGCGAGTAAAAAATAGAGTGCCACCGCCAGTAGAAACACGCCCACCCCGTTCCAAAAAAGGCGCCAGGCATGGGCAGTTGAATGCCGCTGTGCCAGCGTTTGCGCTAATATTGCCGCTGAGTATATCTTACTAACTTGCTAATTACGGGGGCTTAGTTTCAATTGTGCGCCGGGTGCACACTGTTGATTTCCTAACATGCGTCACGCTTTTTTTTATTGTCGTAAGGTATTGCAAATATTGACAGGAGTTAAGATTTTGCCAAGCAATGACGACAGCCCGCGGCCATCGACACGGCCCAGCTTATTGACGCCCGCGCAACAGGCCGAGGCGGACCGTAGCCGTATCCTCAACCATCTCGAAGGCGGCAAGCGGCCTGCACCCGTGCCGCTTGGCGGCAGGCGCGCCAGCCGGTGGCCGGTCTGGGGTGGCATGCTGGCCGGCGCCTTGCTGTTGCTGGCCACCGGCGCCTGGCTGGGACAACGCGAGACGGCGGCGGTGGAGGATCCGGTGTTGCGCAGCACGGCGCCAGCAGCGGAAACACCGGCCGCGGCCACCGCTCCCGTCACCGCCGCAGCCAGCATACGCGAAGAGGAACAGCCGCCGCCGCCGCGGCAGAGCTTGAGCGAAATGCTGGGCGCCGACCTGCCAGCTCCCGTCCCGGCGCCGGTGCCCGGTCCCAGGGATGTGCTGAGCAAGGCGCTGGAAAGTCCGCAGAAGAGCGCGCCCAAGCCGGCGCGCGCGCCGCAGAAAAAAACGCCAGCCAAACCGCTCAATCCCGCTGATAAGGCCAAACCCGCCGCCACGCCGGAACAGGAAAGCGACGTAGCCCTCCTGGCCGCGCTCGTGTCGCATGCCCAGGCTGGCACGCCGCCCAAAAAAGCGCCGTCCAGCCTGCAAGCCCAGTTACAGCAATGCAGCAAGTTGAAACCGGCCGCCGCCGATAGCTGCCGGCAGCGAACTTGCGCCGGCCGTACCGGCAAGCCGCTATGCAAGGCCGCCAGGGCTGCGTCGAAAGGCGCGCAATGAGCGCAGCGCAGCTGGACCAGGTGGGCGCCGCGCTGGGAGCGTTCTCCAGCATCACGCGCTTGTACGAGATCAAGCTTGAAGGCGACAGCGCGCAGGAAGCGGCCCCGCTGCTGGTGGAGGCGTTCGCCTGCGACGAGCAATTGCAGACGCCCGGCGCGCGCGATGTCATCGTGCTGTCGACCAGCGCGCAGCTGGCGCTGGCACCCATGCTGGGCAAGCTGGCCACGCTGCAAGTGAGCTTGTTTGATGGCAGCCGCGCCAGCTTCAGCGGTCATGTCAGCGAGGCGGCCATGCTGGGCAGCATGGGCGGCCTGGCGCGCTACCGGCTGCGCCTGACGCCCTGGTTGTGGCGGCTGGGCCAGGTGCGTAACAGCAGAGTCTGGCAAGACAAGAGCGTGATCGAGATCGTCGAGTCCGTGTTCCAGTCCTACGCGCCGGCGGCGCGGTGGCGCTGGAGCGATGACACGCGTCCGTTCATGGATGGCGCCGCGGCGCGCAGCTATTGCTGCCAGTACCGCGAGTCGGACCTCGATTTCGTCAGCCGCCTGCTGACGGAAGAAGGGCTGGCATGGCGCTTCGAGGAACAGGAAGGCGGCCATTGCCTGGTGCTGTTTGCCGACAGCAGCAGCGACAGCGCGGTGCCGGAAGACGCGTCCAGCGCGGCCGGCGGCGGCATCCGCTTTCATGGCGCGCGCGCCGGCGAGCAGGGCGACACGCTGCAGGCGTTCAGCACGGCGCGTTCGCTGAACACGGCGCTGGCGACCGTGCTCAGTTATGACTACAAGGCCAAGCAGGCGGTCGCGGCCAGCGTGCCGACCCGGATGGCGGTGGGCGGCCAGCATGCGCCGCTGCTGGAAAGCTACGATACGCCGGGCCAGTATTACTATGCCGACTCAGCCCAGGCCAGCCGCTACGCGCTGTTGCGGATGCAATCGATCGAAGCGCGCAGCGAGCGCTGCGTTGCCCGTTCGACGGTGCGCACCTTGCGCGCCGGTACGCGCTTCAGCCTGACGCAGGGACCGCTGCAGGCGGCGGGCGGCGACGCGCCGGCCCCCGCTTATACGGTGCTGCGCGTTTGCAGCGTGGGCGTCAACAACCTGCCGGCGCCGGCCAGGCAAGGTCTGGCCGAACTGTTCGGCCCGATCCCGGAACTGCTGCAGGAAAGCCTGGGCACGCTGAACCTGGGCCCGCGCCACATCGAACATTTCGAGCAGGTGATCGCCCAGGCGGTGGCCAGCGGCTACGCCAATCATCTGGAAGCGATTCCCGCCGCCACGCCGTGGCGCCCGGTGCTGGCTGAAAACGGACTGCGCCAGCATCCGAAACCGACCGCCTTCGGCAGCCAGAGCGCCATCGTCGTGGGAGCCGATGGCAATGACGCGGCCAGCGGCGCCGATGAAATATATTGCGACAGCCTGGGCCGGGTGCGCATCCGCTTTCACTGGCAGCAGGAGACGGCGGCAACGTGCTGGGTGCGGGTGGCGCAGCGCGCGGCCGGTGGCGGCATGGGCAGCCAGTTCCTGCCGCGCATTGGCCAGGAAGTGCTGGTGCAGTTCCTGGAAAACGATATCGACCGGCCCATCATCGTCGGCGCGCTGTACAACGGCCAGGGCGAGGGTGGCGGTGCGCCCACGCCGGGCGGCGCCGCCGCTGCCCAGGCCGACACAGACAAACTGTTCGCGCCAGCCCACGACCATGGCGTCACGGCCCAGGGCAACCTGGCGGGCGGCAATAGCCCGCTGTGGCATGGCGCCGGCGGGGCCAGTGCGGCGCACCGGAATGCCAGCGCGCAATGGGGCATCCGCAGCAAGGAGTTCGGCAAGGCGGGCGGCATGGCCGGCTACAACCAGCTGCTGTTCGACGACACCGACAGCCAGGGCCGGGTGCAGTTGAAAAGCAGCCATGCGGCCAGCGAACTGAGCCTGGGCCATCTGATCCACGCGGCCGACAATTACCGCGGCAGCCTGCGCGGCGCCGGCGCCGAGCTGCGCACGGACGCGTATGGTGCGGTGCGGGCGGGCGCAGGCCTGCTGGTATCCAGTTATGTACTCAACCATGGCGCCGGCGCGCGCGACCCAGCCGGCGACAATGCGCCCGGCATGGCGCTGCTCAAGCAGGCAGCCAAGCTGGGCGAGACCTTCAGCGCGGCGGCCGTCACGCACCAGGGCGTGGCCTATGCGGCGCATCTGGGGGCGACGGCGCCCGGCAGCAGTACGCTCGATGCGAAGGCCGCGCCGTTGCCGGCCTTCCTGACCAGTGCCTCGGGCATGCTGAGCCGCGACAGCGTGGCGGCCGCCAGGAGCGATGCGGCCGGCAAGCCCGTCGCGCCGGCCGACGACAAGCTGCCGCACAGCAGCGACGCCATCATCGCCGTGGCGGCCAAGGGGGGCCTGGGCACGGTGGCTGGCCAGGATATGCAATTGTCGAATGGCGAAACGGTAACACTGATGAGCGGGCTCGATACGCAGTTCGCCGGCGGCGGCAAGTGGCGATTGCACACGGGCCAGGCGATCGGTCTGCTGGGCGGCGTGGTCAAGCCGGGCGAGGGCGAGCTGGGCATGCAGCTGGTGGCGGCCAGCCAGCCCATCGAGGTGCAAGCCCAGTCCGACGAGATCAAGGTGCAGGCGCGCGAAGAGGTCAATGTCGTCAGCGCCAACGCGCATATCGACTGGGCGGCGGCAAAAAGCATCCGCCTGTCGACGGCGGGCGGCGCCAACATCACCATCGAGGGCGGCAATATCACGATCCAGTGCCCCGGGAAGATCACAGTGTTTGCAGGCAAGAAAAGTTTTCTGGGGCCGACAGGACTCGGTTATCCATTGCCCCGCCTGCCGCGTTCCGAACTGGCGTTGCGGCCGTTGAAATTCTTGCTGCGCCTGGCCGACACGCCGGGGCTGAAAGGCCATGCGCTGGCGCACACGCCGTGGAAGATCACCCATGGCGCGCAGCCCGACGGCATGGATTTCATCGACGACGACAAGCTGGTGGCGCAGGGCAAGACCGATGCATCGGGGAATATCAGGCTCAGCGATGCGGAGGAAGAAAAGCTTGCCGCCGTCTATGCGAGCAATCCGGACCATACCTGGATCGTGTATCCGGGCCACAGCGTGCGGCTGAACGTGGAAACCGAATCGCCCGACTGGACCGACAAGGAAAAGCTGTTCCATGCGATGCAGGCGGCGGATTTCAGCGCCGGGCGCTATGCCACCATCTTCGAGGCGGCCGCCGCACCGCAGGCGCGCTATGCGAAAGAAGCGCTGGCCTCGCTTACCCTGAAAAACATCCTGCCGAAGGTGAAAGTCTGATGCTGACGTTTTCCTTCCATGCAAGCCAACCGGCGACACACTGCGACATGCGTCATGACAAATAAAAATATCTCCCAGCTGACGGGCCAGGACGGTACGCCGAGCGCGCCGGCCACGTCGGCGCCTGGCTGTTTCGTGCACGATGGCGAAGAATTGCCGAATTTCCCCGAGCAAAAGTGGGGCAGCATCTTTTCGGAACAGCAAAAGGGCAACCAGGTCGAATTCTATGTCACCGGTGAAGAGTATTTCACGGCTGTCGCCAAGGCCATCGAAGGCGCCAAGAAATCGATTTTCATCACCGGTTGGCAAGTCAATTTCGATGTCGAACTGACGGCGAGCAAGACCTTGTTCGAATGCCTGGAAACGGCGATAAGCAATCCCCACCGTCCGAAAGTGTATGTGATGCCGTGGCTTTCGCCCAAGGTCGGGGTCGACACGGGCGACTTCGAAACCGTGCTGGCGATATTCCAGCTCAATGCCGGCGTCGGCGGCCCCGCCAAGGCGTTCGCCTTGCCGGCGATCGCCCAGAGCGACATGGAAGGCATGCTGGGCATCGGCTTTTCCCATCACCAGAAACTCGTGGTGATCGACAATGAGCGCGCGTTTGTCGGCGGCATCGACCTTGCCTATGGCCGCCGCGACAACGGCAAGTTCGCCCTCAGCCACGGCACGCGCAAGGGCAACGAGGTGTACAACACCTGCATCCCGGCCATCGAGCCGATGAACCATGAAGCGCAAACGGCCTACCTGACGCGCGCCGAACTGCTGGCCGGTTGCATCGGCGGAAAAGTCGGTGGCGCGGCCACGTTTGCCACCTCGGCCACGATCAGGCCGATCGCCGTCGCGCTCGACGTGGTGCAGGACGCCAAGGACGGCATCGCGCGGATATCGAGGAATATTTCCGCCAAATGGGATGCGATCGACCTGATGCCCGACTTTATCGGCAAGCTGCAAGACATACCGATCGATGTTGCGCAGGATATATCGCGCTGGGCTTACGGCCAGCTCGACAAAGGCTTGCGCGACAAGGTCGATGCCGTGCGCACCACGGGCAGCGCGCATGTGATCGACGGCGGCACGGCGCTGATGTCCTGGCTGAACGCCGGCTCGCTGAACAAGCTGCCGCCCGAATTGCGCAGCGGCACGGTCAAGCTGATCGAAACCTTCGTGATCGGCATCCTCACTTATCTGTCGACCTTGGCCGACGCGCGTCCCACGCGCTATGAAAACCTGAAAAAATTGCGCAAGATCATGCCGACCGGGGCCAAGACCTTCGCCGCCACGCAGCCGCGCATGCCAT
Organism: Janthinobacterium sp. PLB04; assembly: GCF_021165895.1. Classification (NCBI taxonomy): domain Bacteria; kingdom Pseudomonadati; phylum Pseudomonadota; class Betaproteobacteria; order Burkholderiales; family Oxalobacteraceae; genus Janthinobacterium; species Janthinobacterium sp. PLB04. The sequence goes on from NZ_CP088968.1 coordinate 3,116,013, forward strand.
GGCACGATGTGCATGCGGCCATCGTCGGGCCGTCGGTCAGCGACTTGAGCCGCAATTTCATCGAGCGCTGGAACGGCATTGCCCAGCGATATGAAAAATCGTACCAGGCCAGCATGCCGCCTTCGCTGATCAAGATGTTCCAGGCGCTGGGCATGTCCGGCACGCCCAGGCTGGTCTTGCAGCGCATCGCCGCCGCGCCGCCGCCCAAAACGCCTGCGAAGCCGCCGGGCGATGCCTGGGTGCAAGTGTTGCGCAGCGCGCCGATGAGGTTGCTCAATGACGAGCTGGCCGCACATGCGCGCGGCAGCAAACCTGCGGCCAGGCCGGAATGGCCGCAGAACAACTGTCTGAAGGCGATGCTGACGGCAATTAATGGAGCGCAGAAGTTCATCTACATCGAAGGCCAGTTTTTCCAGTCGGAATATGGCAGCGATGCAAGCAAGACCAGGCCGCTGTCCGGTCCGATGGCGGCGCTGCTCGACATCAGCAAGTCGCCGGCCTATGAAAAGTATGCGCGGCAGCTCGGCGTGTATGGCGTGCCGCCGGCGGACATGATCGACAAGCTGATCTGGTCGCAGATCGACGATGTCAAGGCCGACATTACCGGTGGCGGCAGTGATTTCATGGCCGATCTGTTCAATGTGATGAGCAACTACGCCGATATCACCTCGACCCGCATGATGGGCAAGGAAGAGCCAGGCATCCTCAATCCGATCGGCCTGGCATTGTCGCAGCGCATCGAGCGGGCCATCAACGATGGCTTGCCCTTCCATGTCTACATGGTGCTGCCGGTGCATCCGGAAGGCACGCTCGATACCCTCAATATTATGACGCAGCTGCATTTGACGATGCAGTCGCTGGTGTTCGGCAAGGATAGCCTGGTCAACCGGATCCGGCGCGCCATCCTGGTGCGGGATCTGCGCAAGAGCAAAAAACTGGGGGCGGAAGAGGCCAGGAAAACCGTTGCCGGCTACGCGCCGGACCGCCTGGCCGAACTGGCCGGCGACAAGTGGACCAGCTACCTGACCTTGCTCAACTTGCGTTCCTGGGAAACCCTGGGCACGCGTCACGTGACGGAGCAGATTTATGTGCACTCCAAGCTGCTGATCGCCGACGACAGGGTGGCGATCCTGGGCAGCGCCAATATCAACGACCGCAGCCAGCTGGGCGGGCGCGATTCTGAACTGGCGGTCGTCGTCAGGGATGACAATCAGACCGATGTCGAGCTCGATGGTGTCGATAGCGACAAGGTCAGCGTCAACGTGCATGACTTGCGGGTGCGCCTGTGGAAAAAACTGTTCGGCCTGACCGATGGCGCCACCCCGGCCAAGGGCTTGATCAAGCACCTGTTGCGTCCGGCGGCTCCGGACACCTGGGAGGCGATTCAAAAAGTGGCGCTGGCCAATGCGGAAGCGTATGCCAAGGCCTTCGCTTTCCTGGCCCGTCCAAGCGGCAAGCCCAGTTCGATCTGGCCCACCTGGAATGCCAGGACGCGCAGCCTGGAACACCACATGCCGTTCCACGAGCGCTTCTGGCGCGATGCCGATATCTTGCGCGACAAATCGCACTCCTGGGAGGCGCAAACGCGCGCGCCCGAATCGGCGCCGGTGGGTGTCGAGGGTTTTATCGTGGCCTTGCCAGTCACCTGGACGGCGGGCGAAAACAATATTTCAGGCATGAATCTGACCCTGCTGGCCCATCAGGAGAAGAAACCGCCGCGCGATGCAGACCATCCATTGCCGCAAGAGACCTACGCCCAGGTTGAATCAGGCAAGCGCCCGCCAGCCGGCCAGGGCGAAAGCTCGGCTTGAAGAATAGTGCTTTTTTTGATTGGTAGCCATGATGATAGTTTGTCTTCCGCGTTTTGCCGCATGCCATCTCGCCACTCTCCTGCTGTTTGCCGGCGCGTATGGCGAAGGCATGGCCGCCAACCAGGCCGATCCGGCGGCGCCATCGCGCAGGCCCACGGCGCAGGAACTGATGCAAGCGACCGCGCCCGGGTACGCGACGCCGGCCGGCATGGCGCGCGAGTGCCTGGGGCGGCTGGTGTTCGACGTGCATGCTCCGGTACAGTGGCCGACCCGCTACAAGGACGCGTCCGACACGGGCATCTTTTACCGGTCTTTCAGCGAAGACGTATTTCACCAGGGCGATGAGATACAGGTTGGAAATGTCCGCATCGGTGTGCTGGGGCCGCTAGGCAAGGAAGATATGGCCGCCTTGCGGGAAGCCATGCCGCAACCCAGGATCGACCGCCTGCAGGCGCTGCTCAAGGACGATGAGGCGGAACTGGCCGCATTGAAAGGCCAGCCCGCCAACGCGAAGACCCGCCAGGCGAGCTATCTGGCGCAGAAGTCGCTCACAGGCAGGCAGGCGCAGATCAAGGAACTGCAAAGCAACTACCAGACATTTGATTCCGGCCTGCCCGACAGTGACGGTTACCGCAGCAGCGAAGGTTCGGGAACGGCCAACCCCACCCGCTATTCCATCTATCGCAGCCACCTGAAGCGTGGCGAGTATGTGTATGTGTTTGAATCCATGCAAGAAATACGCGACAACAATAGCGAGGCAGCGCATGGCCAGCAGTTCATCCGCTTCCTGAAAAGCTTCCGCCCGCGCGCCGCCAATGAAGTGCCGAAAGAGCTGGGCCTGTGCATTCCGCATGGCTTTATCGCTGACGATGGCAAGACGGTCAGCGCTATCAAGCAGTCCTTGCGCTGGCCCGACGCGCCCGGCGTGTTGTATACGATCAGTACCGGCAACGTCGATGCGCGCGCCTTGAAGGTGCCGCTGGTCCAGGCGGCCGCCACCGGCGGCATCGGCCAGTTCGGCAGCCGCGGCGAGCAGGAAGCCAAGCCTTTCATTGTCGAACGCATCGCGCCCCGTAGCGTCCGCATCGGCGCGCTGACGGCGCAGCAGGGCGGCGTGGCGCTGAAAGTGGAGCGGCCAGGCAGCGCGCCGTTTGAAACCTATACGGTATTCACCGGTTACGCGGGATGGCTGGGCACGGCAGTGCTGCCCTACATCCTGATCGAACTTGGCAGCCGCAGCATGGAGCAGGCACCGGAACTGAAGCAGAATCCGCCGCCGTTCAAGAGCAGCTACGCGCGCCTGGAAACCTTGTTGAAGAGTACGCATTTGCGGCCCACCGAACCGGCCATGCCGGAGTTGCGCGGTCTGAGCGGCACGCAATGATTGCTGAGCCGAGATTTCAATCGAAACACTCTTGCTATAAAAAAATTTCTAGGGTGTAATGGCTTCGATAAAAATGCTTATTTACTAATTTTGTGCGGGAAGCCGCGTGATGGAGTTCCGGATGTCGATGTCCTTGCCCGCCAGTTTCACGCAAGCCAGCAGATTGCTACAGCTGACCACGCCCCTCGGCGCCGACCGCCTGCTGGCCGAATGCGTGCGCGGCGAGGAAGGCTTGAGCACGGGCTTCGTGTTCCAGATCGCGGCCCTGTCGACGGACGCCGCCATTTCCTTGCGTACCCTGATTGGCCAGCCGGCCCTGCTGCAATTGCTGACCGTTACCAGCGCCGACGCGCTGCGCCCGTTCCACGGCCATATCACCGCCGTCGAGCTGGTTGGCGCGAACGGCGGCATGGCGCGCTATCACCTGACCCTGGAACCCTGGAGCGCGTTTCTTGCCCACGGCCGCGACAGCCGCGTGTTCCAGGACATGACGGTATTCGACATCCTCGACGCGCTGTTTGCCGCTTACCAGGCGCAGGGCAAGCTGGCGCCGGCCTGGCGTTTCGATATCCTCGACCGCGCGGCATACCCGAAGCGCAGCCTGAGCACCCAGTACCAGGAAAGCGACTGGGCCTACGCGCAGCGCCTGATGCACGAGGAAGGGCTATTCTATTACTACGAACACGGCGGCGATCCCGGCAGCCCCAGCCTGGGCAGCCACTGCCTGGTGATCGCGGACCATAACGGCGCGTTCAAGCCGAATGCCCAGAGCAGCATCAATTTCACGCAGCCGGGCGCCGTCATGAAGGTTGACAGCATCGATCGCTGGCGCACCGAATTGCGCCAGCAGACCAATGCCATCGAACTGGGCAGCTGGGATTACCGCTCGCTCGACCAGCGCGTCGCCAGCGCGGCCGGCCAGGCGCAGGGCGTGGAGCTGCTCAGCCGCGACGCGCCCGGCGCCTATGCCTATGCCTCGCGCGAGCAGGGCCAGCGCATCGCGCGCAACCAGTTGCAGGCGCTGGAAGCGGGCAAGGAAGTCCATGTGGCGGCCGGTACCGTGCGTACCTTGTCGCCGGGTACCACGTTTAGCTTGCAGGGGCAGCCGGTGTTCGATCAGGCGGGCAGCGACGACGAGCGCAGCTTCCTGATCGTGCGCACGGTCCACCTGATGCACAACAACCTGAGCGCGGATCTGCAGTCGTCCATTGTGCAAACGCTCAAGACGGGCTTGCTCGATGCGGCCATCCGCAAGGAGCAAGCCGGCAGTCTGCACCGCATGCCCGCGCTGCTGGGCGCCATTGCCGAGCGGCCCCTGTACCGCAACCGCATCGATGCCATCCGCAGCAATATTCCTTATCGCGCCAGCGGCAAGGACCAGCATGGCCAGCTGCTGCATCCGCGCCCGACCGTGCATGGCCAGCAGACGGCCGTCGTGGTGGGTCCGGCCGGCGCCGTGATTCATACCGACCGCGACCACCGCATCAAGGTGCAATTTCACTGGCAGCGCGGCGTCATGAGCCACAGCCGCCTCGACCATCCGCAAGGCGGCAAGCATACCGGCGCGCCTGGCGACGACAGTGCCGGCACCTGGGTGCGCGTCGCCTCCACGATGGCGCCGGTGGCGGGCGCCAACTGGGGCGGCCATGCCTTGCCGCGCATCGGCCAGGAAGTATTGATCGATTTCCTGGAGGGCAATATCGACCGGCCGCTCGTGATCGGTACCGTCTACAACGGCCAAGGCACGGTCGACGCCCAGAATAACCGCGTGGCCCATGGCGCCGGGCCGGCCACCGGCAATGCGCCGGCCTGGTTTTCGGGGGAAGCGGGCGCGCATGCCCACCCGGCCGCACTGTCAGGCATCAAGAGCCAGGCCATGCAGGCCAGCCAGCAGGGCGGCGCGGCGTACAGCCAGCTGGTATTCGACGACAGCCCGGGCCAGCCGCGCGTGGCCCTGCAGCGCCATGCCGGAGCACACCAGGGCACTGCCGAGCTGAACCTGGGACACTTGCGCCATCAGACGGACAACCAGCGGCTGGCCGCCGCCGGCTTTGGCGCGGAACTGAAAACCGAGCACAGTGCCGCGCTGCGTGCGGGGCAGGGGCTGCTGCTGTCGACCGACGGGCGCACCAATGCCAGCGGTACGCAGATGGATACCAAGGAAGCCACGGCCCAGATCGAACAGAGCTTGGCCTTGCTGACTTCGCTTGCCGAGACGGCGCAAAAGCACAAGGCTGTGTTAGGCGGTGGGCAAGGCCAGGCCGAAGCGTCGCCCGATGCGCTGCCGGCGCTGAAGCAATTGGCGAACAGCATCGAAATGCTCAAGGGCACGGCGGGCACGGGCGATGGCCAGGTAACGGCCTATGGCGCGCCGCAGCTGCAATTGTCCAGTCCGGCCGGCATCGCCGCGACCACGCCGCTCAACGCCCTTTTCGCCGCCGGCAATACCAGCAGCATCGCGGCAGGGCAGGACATCAATTTCGGCGCGCAAGGCAACCATTTTCATGCGATTAGTTCCGGCATCAGCCTGTTTACTTATGGCAAGGCCAGCAAGCCCGACAAACCCAACCAGGAAACCGGCATCCGCCTGCATGCGGCCAGCGGCAAGGTCAGCAGCCAGAGCCAGTCCGATGAAACAAAATTAACCGCAGACAAGGCCGTGACCGTGGCCAGCGTCAGCAAAAGCGTCAACATCAGCGGCAAGCAGCATGTGCTGATGACGGTGCAGGGCGCCTATATCAAGCTCGAAGGCGGCAATATCGAGATTCATGGGCCCGGCAAGATGGAATTCAAGGCCGGCATGAAGGAGCTCACAGGGCCGGCCAGTGCCAGTCCTGCACCTTTGGCCTTGCCGGCAGGACAATTGAAAGGCTGTGCACTGAAACTGCTCGATGCCACGCAGGCGGGAGCGGCCAGTGTCAAACGATAAAGTGTCATCGCCTGCGCTGTCTTCGGCGGGGGTATCGACGGCGCGCGCCGATGAAGTGCTCTACAACGTGGCCCGCGGCTATGACAGGACCGTCGTCCTGATCGACCAGTTCATCGACAATCCTTTGCGCGAGGCGATCGAGGCTCTGTCGCCGCCCGCGGCCAGCGTGCTGCTCGATGACCCGATCTTCCAGGATGACTTGCAGCGCGCACCGATGCTGCTCGCGTTGTCAAACAGGCGGCCCGAGCACTATGCGCTGGTCGAATATAGTTTGAAGCTGGCGCAAGAGCAGCATGCCGAACCGGGCGCAGTGCCCCGGATCTGTGCCTGGCTATTTAGTAACGCGACGCTGGAACGTCTGCGTAGCGCCATGCTGGCGCGCCTGAATGTGCGCTATGCGTCCGGCGATGCCGTTTACCTGCGCTATTTTGACCCTCGCGTCATGCCGCATCTGGCGAGACTGTTTCCGCCATCTACTGCAGGCGTGTCGGGGCGCAGCAGTTTTGACGATCTGCTCGGCCCTGTCGAGAGATGGTGCCAGCTCGACCGCGATGGGCAGCTGATCCAGCATGGCAATGCGCAACCGGTGTCGGCAGTGCAAGATATTCCCCTGCGCATCGATGAGCCAACCAGGCAGGCGATGGACCGCATCGAGCAGATCAATCTGGTGGTGCGCATCCTGAGTGCAAGGCAAACGGCAATCGGGCCAGGCATCGATGCGCAAATAGACCACCATCTTGTCTACAGCGCAAGTGCGGGCCTGGACCAGCCTGATGACCAGATCGCCTATGCCTGGCGCGCCGTCGCACACGGCCAGGCATTCACCATGCACCCCGCCCTCGGGGAACTGATGCGGATGGCAGCCACGCAAGGCTTGCCGCTGGACATAGTATTAAACGCCCGTCTTCATTCCCTGGCTTGATGCTCAGCAGGATGACCGCGTGCCGCCCACTCAACAGGAAGAGCGATGAAAGACTGTAAATTTTGCGATAAAAACGGCTTGTTCATTTTGCCCTTGCGTTATGCGGCAGTGGTGGGCGAGGGTGCGGCCGGCAGCGTGCCCGCGCTGCCCGGCAAGCTGGGCGACAAGGTCAAGCACATCACGCTGGAAAACGCCAGCTATGCGCCGCGCCTGCTGCGCGCCGGTTTCCTGTACGTGTTGATCAAGCGGTCGGGATTGCTGTATTGGGAAGGCTATTTTGCCGACGACGACGCCTTCCTGTCCAAATTTCCCGTCGATTCGCCACCATCGGCGGCCGTGAATTTTTCTTGCGACCGCACCACCTGCGGCATCAACGCCAGCCTGATCGCGATCGACAAGATCGAGTTTGTCGAAAAAATTTATCTGTTGTTCACGCCAACTGCCATGACGAGAGAGCGGCTGGACGCGTATGCGGCCAATGCCGAGGCCAGCGTTAAAAAAGGACAAATGCAGGTTTTTCTGCCAAAGGAATGGGCGGCGGGCAGTACCGAACAGCCGCACAGCCTGAAGCCTGAAGAGCTTGGCAAATACGTCCCCGAGGCCGTGCTCGCCCGGCAGTATCAGAATGCCGGCAAGAGCCCCCTGGGGAAAATTCTCATGCAGCAGCTCTACATGGCAAGTTGCGATGCTTATGAAGGCACAGCCAATCTTCCTTTGGCGACGCCGGGCGGTCGGATCGGGAAGCTGGAAGAGAAAATGGTGGCGACCAAGGCGGCAGCGTTTGCTCTGTTTGACCCAATCGGCATCACGCAGGAGTTAAACGATTTTCGTAATGCAGCACTGCAACCGCTTGAGGATTTTTTTGAGCAGGTGGACAAGGAAAAAGTCAGCAATCGCCGGAAGATGGACGTCATGGTTGGCATTGATGATGTCAAGGACTGTGTCATCAAATACGGCGTGGAAATCAGAAAGAAAAATCTCGATGACATGGACTCGAGGGCGCTTCCGGATATTAATAAAAATAACGCCGAAATGCTCAGGAAATTAAATCGGGTAAAAGAAGCTGAAATAATTGAAGAGAGAATAAAGAAAACTTTTGAGGCGAGAGAGAAACGGCGCGAGCAGATTCTTGCGACCAGTGAGCAGGATGCGCGCGAAAAATTTGAAAAGAAATATGAGTCGCTCATTTCCCTCTCTGAAATTGATTTGCTGCGGAAGACGCTGGAGAAACTGTCGAAAGAAGCTGAGGCAAGATCGAGGAAGAGAACTGCCGACCATGTCAAGTGGGTGATGTCCACGGAACTGGTTGACGCATTTGATAGTTATGACGAGGAAAATATCAGTAGCGGATTTTGCTTTACTTTTGAATTTTCCCGGTGTGTGTTCGGCATGTTTGCAGGTAAGGAAAATGCACCTGTTCTTAAAAATTGGATGGATGTCAATTCAATTGAAAGAAAAAATTTGTACATGCGGTCAAATTTTTACAATCATAAATCTTTGTATGATCTTGCAGAAAAGGCTTTTAAAGATGCTAAAGAACAAGTCGATGCTGCAGGCGATATTTCAAAAGTACAGGCGGCACCATGGTTAAAAGCCGGTAAGGGCCTGATTGATTCCTTTAAGAAAATTGATTCCGCATGGGATGAATGGTTGCGCGATGGCGGAGTCCTTAAAATTCACAACAAGGATCCAGAGGCCAGCACGAAAAAGGCAATAGTGAATTTGTCAAAATACCATCGAACTGCGGAGGGGATGGCATTTGCCAAAATCTCGGAGTGGACTCAAGCAATGTTCACTAAAAGCGGGAAGCTGGACAAGGCAATTTCCAGTGTCGTCGGTATATTGCTGTATTCTAAATTGACGGATCTTGCTGAAAAAATAAGGTTTGATGAGTTGATGCTTCCTCTGAAACAAAAAAATATTGAGGAATTAAGAGAAAAATCAAAGAAGTACGCTGAAACGCTGAAGACGGAAAATAAAAAAAATAAATTAGAGCAAAGCATAGAAAATAAAGCTGAGCGGACTGCGCGAGCAGAAGCCACAAAAATTGCTCAGGCAGATGCGGCAAAAGTGGAAGGGAGCATAGGAAAACTGATAGAGGATGAGCAGGCAAAGGTAAAAAACAAGGTAAAGATTGCACTGGACGAACTGGACGTGGGTAAAAGGCCCGAGACCAATAATTTTCGCCATGCTCGTATCGGTGTTCTTTTAATGTCAATTGAAAGCCTTTCCCTGGCAACCAAATTGCCTCATTTCTTCGATTCTCCCAGGCTGAAAGCTGAGGTGGCAGCTTCAATATTGTCATTGAGTAGTATGTCTTTTGATTTGGTTTATTCTGTGACAAAATCTATCAGGGAAATTTCTCCTTACAACAAGATTTCGGGAATAAATAAAGGTGCAGATATTATTCGTGGTGGTTTTAAAATGGCTGCCGGGTTTCTTGGGGCTCTTTCTGGTGCAATTATAGTTTGGTTAGATGTCCTTTCGGCTTATGAGGAAATTAAGAAAGAAAGAACCAATAGAATGCTGGTGGGGATCTATGCTGGTCGGGCTGGTCTCGGTGTATATAATGCGATTGCGGGTTTGGTCGCTGCCTTTTCTTATTCTGCTCCTTTAATGTCTCGATTGGCGGGCTCGCTACTGGCGAGAAATTCGAGTTTTTCATTAAGTATGGCAAAATTTTTTGTTGGAACTGCTGCAGTTGCAAAAAAAGTGGCAGATGGAAGAACTCTTTTATTAATAAGGCTGGCTAGGTTCAATCTTATTGGTGTAGGAGTAACTGTTGTCGAAGTAGGATATCGGGTATGGATCATGGACGATGATCTGGAAAATTGGTTTCAAGCATGCAGTTTCAGAAAGAGAAGAGGATTATTCAGTGAAAAGCCGTTTGATTCTGTTGAGAAAGAATTAATGGAATTGCAGAAGGCATTCAAAACGGTTCAATCATAATTTTTAGGAAGCACATGATGAAAAAAAAGGGTGCTGAAAATGCTTCTTCCGAAGAGGTTTTTTTTACTGTGGAAGGAAAACTCACAGAATTTCATATGGCTGCAACAAATGTGAATTTACTTAGTAAAATCGAAAGCAGCCTTGCGGAAAAAAATCTGGCTGGCGGCGTTGCCGCCGTCATCAATGGCATGCCAGGGGCATTGGCAAACGCAGCCATGCTGAGTTTTTACGATGGTGAAGATATGTATAATTTTGCCGGACTGGTCAACGGGAAAGTAGTATGTGGTGTTTTTAGAGATGCCGATAAAATCAAGGATGGCGATGTCGTAAAATTGGTGGTCACACAGAGAAATGACGTGCTGTACGTACACAGTTTGATCCGCATTGATGACAGCTTTTTTATGATGCCATTGAATGCTTATTGCGGAGAGCGTGCTTTTTTCTGGAGTTGCATGAAATTTGCAAGGAACATGACTTTGGCTGTTTGGATAATTCTTTCTCTTATGTTTTTTTTATCTGTCGATGTATCGTTGGAGAAAAATGAGAATTTAATTACGATGTTCAGCATAATATTCCTGATGCCGTTGATTTTTTGTTTTCCTTTTGAGTATTGGAGCTTCAGAACTATGCGTGATTATTCGATCTATGCGACGAAGATTTTCACTGCCCATGGCTTTCCAAGGCCAAGTGACTTTGATATGCGCGCTGGCGCTACTTTATTCAAGGATCATAGCTATGGTTTTATTGGATATAGTTGTGAATTGGCCTTGAAAAAACACATATCGAAATACAAAATTCAATCTGCTTGATAATTTCCTCGATACATTTCCGTTACTTTTCAAGTTGGATCTGAGTGGCTTCCTCCCCGAAATTGATGGCATTGCTGTAAAGATATTGCCAGTTCAGCGATCGAGAAAATCATATGCATGAATTCTCCTATAAGTTGGTCAGCGGTGTTGTCGAGGATTTAAGAACTTCCGACATGCATGTGAATTATTTGAAGAGTGCCGAATCGTTCAAACGAATGTCCGGTTTGACCTCGATCGTGCAGGCTGCCACGGGTGAATCAGGCGCTGTTCACAGCGCACAGGCGGCCACAAGTGACGGAGATCCTGTCGCCGTCTTCAGCATGAGCGTGGGCGGCAAGTGGGTTAGCGGGAGTTTTTGGGAAGTTGGTTTTAGCGCCGGGGACGAGGTTCAGCTTGTCGGTTATCAAAAAGGCAATGACTTCATCGCTGTCGCAGTCATTGATGTAAAGGAAAACAAGATATGGATGCAGCCACATTCTGAACGTGGCACTACCGCAAAAAAATATCATCTATTAATATGTAGTGGGTATTTTTGCATAGGATTATACATCGTTACTCTTGGAATGGGTTTTTTTGGGAATATTCCATTATGGTTGATGCTGATTACTGCGACTATAACAGCGCCGGTTATTTTATTTGCAACAGTGGGATTGAGTTGGTCAGATTTTATGGATTTTTCGAAAGAAATGGATAGAGTAGGGAGGGCACTTGGGATCGCTGAGCCGGAAAAAATTGATCTTTTTAAAAGTACGAGAAAATCAAGAAAGTCAGGAAAGCCCGCTTTGCCGATGGGCGTGTACTATCTTTAAATTAGATAAGTAAAATGTAAGAACCCATTGATGTTCCTGATGAGCCGTTCCTCTCCGGGGTAGAAATGAAGCATCTTCATTTTCTAGACAAGGATGGTGGCAGGTACTTAGAGCTCGATGCTCTGGCGGTCGTAATCGCGCGCCATCCCCTGCGATGCTGTCGCGCGACTACCGGCAGGCAGTGCCCCTGTTTTATTCCGCTTGCCCCAGGCTGACCAGCCGTGCCAGGGTCTCTTGCGCGTTCATGCTCTTGGCCAGCGAGACGGCAGTCATGCCGCGGCTGTCCACGGCATCGATGCGGGCGCCGTGCTGCAGCAGCAGGTCGAGGATGGGCAGGCGGTTGAACATGGCTGCCATCATCAACGGGGTCTTGCCGTCCGGGCTGGCGCCGTCCACCCTGGCGCCGTGCTGTAGCAGCAGCGCGGCGATGTCCAGGTAGCCTTTATAGGCCACGCCGGCCAGCGGCGTCTGGCCCTGGTCGTTGGGGACGTTGGCGTCGGCGCCCGCTTCGAGCAGCAGGCGCGATGTTTCCAGGTAGCCATGGTAGCTGGCCAGCATGATCAGGCTGTCGCCTTTTTCGTTGCGGAAGTTGACTGGCACGCCTTGGGCCACCATGGCGCCCAGTTGCTGCGTATCGCCTTCGCGTACCAGGGCAAACAGGCCCTGGATGAATTCCAGCGTTTCGGCATCCATCGTTGCGGGGATTTTTCGTGCATCGGTGTTCATCGTGTTCTTTCCTCGAGGGGGGGGCTATGCCTGTAGTCTACTATGCGGCCGGCGCCAGCGCCTTTTGCCGCGAGGCCAGCGCCGCGCCGATGAAGATGGCGATGGCCGAGGCGATCAAGCCCCGTTCCAGTCCGGCCGGGCCGTCGGCGATCCAGCCGACGACGATGGGGCCGACGATCTGCCCCAGCGCAAAGACCGTCGTGTAGGCGCTGATGCCGGCCGTCCAGGATTGCTGCGGCAGGTTATGCCGCACCAGGGCCGTGGTCGACGCTACCACCGACAGAAATACGGCGCCGAAGACCAGGCCGGAGAGGAACACGACGGGTATGAAGCTCGTCAGCGCGGGCAGGATGGTCACCACGCCCAGCACGCCATTCAATATCGCCAGCGATTCGCCGCCCCTGTAGCGGTCCAGCATGCGCGCCCAGATGCGCGACGACGCCACCACCGCCAGGCCCAATAAAGTGTAGAACACGGTGACCAGGGTGGGCGGCATGCCTTGCTGCTTGAGCAGCGCGATGACAAAGGTCATGTAGCCGATGTAGCCGACGCCGAACATGAAGTAGCCAGCCAGGCTGGGGGTAAAGTCGCGCCATGCGAAGCGTCGCGGCGTGTCGAGGGCGCGCGGCGCTTCGCCGATCGCCTTGGCCGGCAAGGCCATGATGGCGGTGGCGAGCAGGCAGGCGATGCCCAGTGCCAGCCAGGGCCATTGCCACGCATGCGCGGCGCCGTGTTCCTGGGCGGACGCCAACGCGGCCGGCACCAGCAGGGCAGACAAGGCAATGCCAAAGCCCGTGCCGCCATAGTACAGGCCGATGTAGAAGCCGGCGCGCTGGCTGTGCATGGAACCGAGCCGCGCCGCCAGCACGCCGCCGGCGATGAACATGAAGGCGCTGGCCACGCCCGCGCACACGCGCTGCAGGAACAGGGTGGTGGTGTCGCTGACGAGGCCCGACATCAGCATGAAGATGCTGGCCAGCATGGAACCGATGATCAGCAGGCGCCACACGCCCAGGCGGCGCATGAGGGCCGGCGTGGCCAGTGCGCCGAGAAAATAGCCGAGTGCATTGAAGGTGTTCATGGCCCCGGCCAGCAGGTAGGACCAGCCCAGGTCGGCACGCATGGGCGGCAGCAGCAAGCCATAGGAAAAGCGCGACAGGCCCAGGGCGACGGCCGCGCCCAGCGAGAGCGCCAGCGCCGTGGCCAGCGGATGGGCCGGGGAATGATCGTGTGTCGGCATGGCCTGGAGACCCGTCTAGATGAAAAGCGTGGAGTTGGCGCCGGGATGGGGCAGGTCGGCGGGCAAGGTCTGTGGCGGCAGTGGCATACGGCGCTCACCGCAGGCTGTTTTTTACTGCCAAGTTAATGAATCGGCCCTGATAAGTCAAGCAGGCGCCGCCTGAACAGCACTGGCAATAATGCAATCTTGTTATTGTTACTTTTGGATAGAATTGTGAGACATGCAATACCATATAATTGCAATTAGGAAATTAACTTGCCTAAAATCAATTTCGCAGGTTGCTCCTGATCCTCCATATCATAAGGGCACTATGAATAAGAATAAACCCGGCGCGTTGTTGATTGCAGCGCTGATTGGCGCGGCCTTGGCTGGCTGCGCTTCCGAAACCTCGCAAGCCGTGGCAGTCCCCACGGTTGCCAGTGCAGCCCGTCCCTACGTTGGTCCACGCACCCTGATCGCTGTCGGCAAGTTCGACAACCGCTCGAACTTCATGCGCGGCATCTTTTCCGATGGCGTCGACCGCCTGGGCAGCCAGTCGAAAACAATCCTGATTGCGCACCTGCAAACGTCCAACCGTTTCAATGTGCTCGACCGCGACAACATGGCGGAACTCAAGCAGGAAGCCGAGTTCAAGAAGCAGGGCCAGAATATCAAGGGCGCCGATTTCGTCGTCACGGGCGACGTGACCGAATTCGGCCGCAAGGAAGTTGGCGATAAGCAATTGTTCGGCATCATGGGCCGCGGCAAGACGCAAGTGGCCTATGCCAAGGTCACCTTGAACGTCGTCAATATCGCTACGTCTGAAGTCGTGTTTTCGGCCGCCGGCGCCGGCGAATACAGCCTGTCGAACCGCGAAGTGCTGGGTTTTGGCGGCACCGCCAGCTATGACGCCACCCTCAACGGCAAGGTGCTGGACCTGGCCATGCGCGAAGCGGTCGAGCGCCTGGTGGCTGGTGTCGAAGCGGGCGCAATGCGCAAACAATAAGGTATCCCATGAAAACAATGATGGACAAGGGCGCAGCCCTGCTGGCGCTGCTCGCCTGTGCCGCCCTGACCGGTTGCGCCACGCAATCGAAGACCCTGTACCAATGGGAAGGCTACGAGCCGCAAGTGTACGAATACCTGAAGGGTGAAAGCCCTGAACAGCAGATCGCCGCCATGGAAAAAGACTTGCAAGTGATCGGTGCGAAGGGCAACCACGCGCCGCCGGGTTTCCATGCCCACCTGGGCATGCTGTACTCGATCGCGGGCAAGCCGGAACAGGTCGAAGCGCAGTTCGAAGACGAGAAAAAACTGTTTCCGGAATCGACGCCGTACATGGACTTCCTGTTGGGTAAATTGAAAAAAGGCGAGAAATTATGATGTCGCGCATGTTGAAAATGGCCCTGTGCCTGGGCCCTGCCATCTTCATGGTCGGTTGCGCCACCAAGCAGGCCGCGTATGATTACACCGCCTTCAAGGCGGCCAAGCCCCGCTCCATCGTGGTCTTGCCACCGCTGAACAACTCGCCGGAAGTTAATGCCGGCAACAGCGTCTACGCGCAAGTGACCTATCCGCTGGCCGAAGCGGGCTACTACGTGCTGCCGGTGGCCGTGGTCGGTGAGACCTTCAAGCAGAATGGCTTGACGAATGCTGCCGATATCCACGGCGTCGATGCGAAAAAGCTCAACGAGATCTTTGGCGCCGATGCGGGCCTGTACGTGACGATTTCCAAGTACGGCACGACGTACGCCGTGATCGACAGCGTGACGGTGGTGTCGGTCGATGCCAAGCTGGTCGACCTGAAGACGGGCGCCTTGCTGTGGCAGGGCGCGGCCAGCGCATCGAGCAACGAAGGCAACAACAGCGGTGGCGGCGGCCTGGTCGGCATGCTGGTGACGGCGGCCGTCAAGCAGATCATCAACACCAGCACCGATGCCAGCCATCCGCTGGCTGGCACGGCAAATGCGCGCATGCTGTCGGCCGGCGTGCCGAATGGCTTGCTGTACGGTCCCCGTTCGGAACGCTACCTGGCGCAGTAATCGTCCGGTAATACCCCGCACAGGCCCTGCATCAGCCAGGGCCTGTTGCATAGCGGACATTACCTGCCGACCAGCACGGCACATGTTTGCCGTGATGACCATCGCCAGAAGAAATCACGGACTCGGCTTCCGGCGCTGTCTTTCCTGAGTCCGGGCAGATCCAAAGGGGCAAATGATGGCTATTCAATTCAACGTCAACTTCAACGTGTCAGCGGACGAGCTGCAAGGCAAGACCGTGCTGGTCTTCTTGAAACCGCAGAACCCGCAGCGCAATTACCAGATCCACGCCTGGCAGGTGTTGACGGGCTCGGCCGGTGCCACCGAATCGTTCGGCTACGAGGCACAGATTTCCACTGACGTGAGCTACTATGGCGTCAACGACAACAAGCTCATCTCGGGCCGCAAGAGCATTTTTCCGGGCCAGTTGCTATCGGCCGTGCGTCCGAACGGCTTGTCGCCGCTGCTGCAGCCTGCCTCGACTTCGCTGGCGCAAATGAAGTTGACGCCGCAGCAGTGCGGCGTGATCAACCAGACCACCCCCTACATTCAGTTCGACAGCAACTGGTACGTCAATGACAAACCGGTCGTGACCATGCCTTATGTCGATACGAACATGACGGTAAGCTTCGAGTACCTGCCCAACTTTTATTTCATGGTGGCCACGCCGCCCATGGTGGGCCAGACTTACGTCGTGCAAAATTTCTCGGACATGACGCAGTATGTAGCGCCGGTCACGGCCACCGAAGTGGACGTCACGCTGAGCCGGAACCAGGGCCTGTGGAACTTCGACTTCGGCGCCAAGTAAGGCGTCCCGGCGCTGGCGCTGCCTACACTTCGACGGCCAGGTCGTCGAAGTCGGCCAGGGTGCCGCCATTGGCGATCAGATGCTCGAAGCTGTGCTTGCGGCGCAGGTCGATATCGGTATTGCTGACGCCCCGTTTCCAGTAACCGGCCACCAGCACCTGTTCCTTGTCCAGGCCTGCATCGATGCGGAAGTGCTGGCGGATGGCGCGCATTTCATCGCGTTCGCCGGCGCCCCATATCGCGTAACCGTGCGGATCTTGTAACGCCCTGGCCTGGGCGGCCAGCGGCCCGTCCGGCGCCACGTGGGCCGTGCCGAGGCGCTGCAATGCCAGGCCCGGCACCTTGGGCAATTCCTGGAACGCCGCTTCATCATCGGTCACTACCCAGCCGATGCCGCTCGCGTTGGCGGGCCATTGCTGCAACATGGCATACAAGGCGGGTATGCCCGTCTCGTCGAGGAAGAGGGCGAGCTTGCGTTCGCCGCCGCCTGGAACGGTGAACTGCGGGCGCGGCCCCGTCAGGCGAAAGACGTCGCCCACGCGCAGGCTGTCGCCCCAGCGCATCATGGGGCTGGCATGTTCATGCAGCACGATATCGAAGGTAAAGGCTGACGCCGCCGCGTCATAGCTGCGCACGGTGTAGATGCGCGAGGCGCCGCCATCGACGGCGCCGTCGAGATGGATGCGGAAGGCCACGTTGGGCAGCGCCCAGTGCGGATCGTCGCCCGAGCTGGCCAGGCTGGCCGTGACGCGCAGCACGCTGGGAACGGGGCGCGCGATGGCGGCGACGCTGGCCGTGACTGCATGCAGGCTGCGGTCATGCTCGGCATTGCGCAAGGGGCCGCCTGTTTGCGGTTCTGGGGGTGTTGCCATGGTAAGTACTCCTGTATCTTGGGTAATTAGTTTCATCATGCTAAACTAATTGCTGAAAAACGACAACGCAGCTGCCGCCACGGAAAA
Source organism: Janthinobacterium sp. PLB04 (assembly GCF_021165895.1). Classification (NCBI taxonomy): domain Bacteria; kingdom Pseudomonadati; phylum Pseudomonadota; class Betaproteobacteria; order Burkholderiales; family Oxalobacteraceae; genus Janthinobacterium; species Janthinobacterium sp. PLB04. The sequence continues at coordinate 3,133,376 of NZ_CP088968.1, forward strand.
TAATGAAGACTATCGCCCCCGATACACCGCGCCCCGGGCGTCCCCCCAGCATCACGCGCGCGCGCATTGCCGACGCCGGCATCGCCATGGGCTTGCCCGCCATGACCTTTACGGGCGTGGCCGCCTTGCTGGGCGTCAGCCACGTGGCGCTGTACAAGCACGTCGCACACCTGGCCGCACTCAAGCTGCTGGTGGCCGCGGAGATTTTTGCGCGCTGGCAATTGCCCACGCCCGGGGAGGATGGCCTGGAGCACTACCTGCTGCGTTTCAGCGCTTCGCTGCGCCAGCTGGTCAAATTGCATCCCGGCCTGGCGCCCTATCTGCTGCGCCGGAAAGCGACGCCGCCTACCATGCTGGCGCGCATCGAGGCCCACCAGGCGCAGGTGGCGCACGGCTACCAGCTGCCGCTGGAGCGCGCCCGCTGGCTGCTGTCGACCGTGGCGTTTCACTGCGTGGCCCTGGCCGACACCGTGTATGCGTCGGCCGGCGACGCCTGGGAAGCAGAGGACGATGCGCTCATCGAGGCCGAGTTCGACCTGGGCATGCGCGCGCTGGTCATCGGGGTGCTGGCGATGCGGCCGTAATAGCGCGCAATCTTGCTCGAACTATAACTGCGTCAGGCTCAGCTTGCCTGCATGGCCGGCCTGCGCCGGCGCCAGAACGGCGCTGACGGCCAGCGCGTTTCCTGGCCGTAGCAGAACGCCAGGTGGCGTTCGTACGCCGCGCCGATGGCTGTCAGTTCCCCATTGTATTTATGATAGGCATTCACGTCGCCGTGCAGAGTGCGGTCGGCGGCCTCGGCCGCGGCCAGGCCCGTGTACAGGGCATTGAAGATGCCTTGCGATGACAGCGGATCGAAGCTCAGCGCGGCGTCGCCGACGGCGAACCAGCCTGGGCCGGCACCGGTGTCCAGGGTCGCCGTATGCGCGGGCGTGGCCATGGCGAGTGTCTCGGCCGTGTAGCCTTGCTGCTCCAGCAATTCCCGTGTGGCGGGCATGCGGCGCGCCGCCGCTTCCAGCCAGCCGGCATCGCGCAAGATGTTGGTGTCGAGCAAGTCCGCATCCGTATGCAAGGCCAGCACGCGGCGCTGGCCGGGCAGGGGCGCGCTGTACCACCAGCCGTCTTCGCACGCCTCGATGTGGGCAAAGCCCCGCGCGGAGGGCGTGCGATCCTGCCCGTATTGCCATACTGATACCAGCCGGTCGCCGCGCTGGCGCCGCGCCCCGATTCTGCGGGCCAGCCGGGCGTTGCGTCCCGTGGCGTCGATGATGATGCGCGCCGCCGCGTCGCAGGGGCCGTGCTGCGTTACCAGGCGTACTTTCCAGCCGCCGTCATCCGGAGTGATGCCCGCGATCTTGGCCGAGGCCAGCAGGGCGGCGCCGCGCCGGCGCGCCTCGTCGCGCAGCCACAGGTCGAAGGTGCTGCGCGCCAGGTGCCAGCCGTGCCCGTCGGGATCGCTGAGGAAGTGGTGTTCCGTCCAGGCGCCGTTCCACCAGGCGCGGTTGCCGTGGTAGGGCGCATGGCCCTGGCGCAGGAAGGCGTCAAGCAAGCCCATGTCCTGCAACAGGCGCGCGGCGGCAGGCGGCAGCGATTCGCCGATGCGCGCCAGCGGCGCGGCCAGGCGCTCGACCAGCAAGATCCGGTGCCGCCCCGCCAGGTTCAGCGCGGCCGTGGCGCCGGCCGGACCGGCGCCAACGATGAGCACGTCGGCCTGCAGCAGGGTCACAAGCGGTGCCGTTGCAGATGGCGTGCTTTTTCCGTGCCTTCCAGGTCGACGTCGACGAACTCGTCCGGTATGCCCGCCGCGGCGCGCAACTGGTGCTTGTCGGCTATCGGTTGCGGCAGGTTTTCCACCTGCAGGAAGGCAGGGAAGCCCGTCACGTCCGTGGGGCCGGGGCGTACTTCCACCACGCCCACTTGCGCCAGGTCGGCGATCATGTTGTTGATCTGCTCTTCATAGCTGATGTTGCCCAGCGGACGTATCCACGCGGCGCGCCGGGCGAAGGCGGCCAGGCGGTCGTCGACGGGAACTTCGCGGTTCATCACCGTGTCGTAGGCGAGCTTGCTCATCACCTGGTTGGGCACGCGCGCGGGCCAGAACGTGGGCACGTAGGGATCGTAGTCGGACTGGTAGCCGGAGCGGCAGCTGGCCGTATCAGTCTGCCATGGCACGGCCATCCAGCGCGTCACGCCGCCGGCGATCTGCGCCGAGCAGGGGCTGCTGATATTGTCCGGTGTCAAGACGGCGCCGTAATCGGGCTCCACCCAGCCGGGCGGACGGTGCGCCAGGCGGAACGGTGCGCTGTACATGCTGGCCTGGCGCATGGGCCAGGTCATTTCGCAGCCGGGGTGGAATGCGTCGGCCAGGCAGAATTCCATGGCCGCGCGCAGCAGGGTGTCCGGTTGCTGCGCCAGTTCCACGTCGGCCAGGCTTTGCGGCGGCGTTTTGCCGGGCGCGTAGTCGTCCGTGAACTTGCCGTCGGCCCATTGCTTGAGGAAGCGCAACTGCAAATTGCTCAGCGCGCAGTTCTGGCGCGGCGTGTCTGCCGGCGGGATGGCCATCGCATCGCCATACAGCCACGGCCACGGCGATGGCGCCCAGGCGTCGCGCTCGAACTGGCGGAACTGGTTATAGATGACGTTGCGCCACTCCTTGCGGTTTTCGGACGGGCTGGCCAGGCGCGCCATCCATTCGTCGCGGCTGAACGGCGTGCTGCCGTCCCAGCCAAAGGCGGCCGCAAAGCCGGCATTCACCCATTGCAGATTGGACAGGCGCTCGAAAATGGGGCGGATATCGTCCTGGAACGAGGGAACGGCAGGCGCGGCAATTTTGCCTTCGGAAACAAACAAGTCGCGCATCAAGTCCCACATGGTGCGCACCGACTTTTGCTGCGGCGCATAGTCGGGCGGCGCGACGACCACCCAGGCCATATCGACGGGCAAGGCATGGCCCTGGTAGTGGACCTTGGCGCAGACGGGGCCGTCGGCCGTGTCGTCATGCCAGCCTTCGTTGTTGGCGAAGGTGATGGCGCGCGCACCATTCCACGAGGCCGACTTGCCATGGCCGCCCAGCACGATCAGCCGTCCCATGGCATCCGTGCGCAATTCGCCCAGGTAGACGGGCGTGCCCATGAAGCGGCCGCTGTCGAAGGCCACGCCCTGGCTGTCGCTGCCGCTGATCTTGCGCTCGCCCGGCGTGATGGACAGTTGCGCGCGGTCGGTGACGGCCATGTTGCGCAGGAACGAGGGCTGGGTGACATTCGCCTCGGGAATATCGAGCGCGATCTGGAACTGGTACCACGCCGCCTTCGTGTTGGCCAGGGTGACGGACCATTCGATGTCGGCATTGCTGGCGTTCAATTCGGCCACCGCCACGCCGGCCGCGTTCAGGCCGTAGATGCGAAAGCTGGCCGCCTGGCGCTTGATGGCTCCGGACGCATCGCGGTAATAACCGGCCGGCCGCGCCGCCGGTTCCGGCACTTCCGGTCCCAGAAAGTACTCGCTGGGGCTGTTGCCCACGCGTGCAATGCCGATGGGCGGATAAATCGCCGCCTTGACGATGACGGTATCCAAAGTGGGGGTGGACATGGCGGGCCTTTCCAGATGCGTGGAGGGAAGGAAAATATACCGCATAAAAAATGCGCCAAATGCGCACATAGTCACGCTGGCGTGAAATCGGGCGCCAGGCCGGGCAATTCAGTTACTACGGAGATTGACTTGTTGCCAGCATGTAGCTATCTTGGATTGGCATTGCCTGTTTATCAATACATAAAATAATGTATTGATCCGATATTTTTCTATGCAACCTTTGAGGAATGATATGAAAATCAAGGCTATTTTCTGTGTTGGCGCGCTATCCCTGCTGGCTTTTCTGCCGGTATCGCAAGCGGCCCAGCCTGGCGAGGCGCTCGCTGCGGCGGTACCGCTTGCGAAAGGCGTGGCGCTGTTTCCGCAAGAAGGCAATATTCCACCGTTCCGCGGGTCCGGGTCCAGGTAAGGCCACCGCGGCAGTCCCTGCGGCGCGGCGCCAGTCAAGGTAAGATGGTGGCTTTTTCAAGACCTTGAGAGGCCCGCGTGCGCGTGTTGCTGGTGGAAGACGATCCAATGATCGGGGAAAGCCTGGTCGAGGGCTTGCGCGGCGAGTGCTATGCCGTGGACTGGGTGCGCGATGGCCACGATGCGGAGCTGGCGCTGGCCGGCTTCGCCTACGATTTGATGCTGCTGGACCTGGGCTTGCCCGGCAAGGAGGGCATGGACGTGCTGCGCACCATGCGTGCGCGGGGCGCCGAGTTGCCCGTGCTGATCATCACGGCGCGCGACGGTACGCCGGCCCGCGTCGATGGGCTCGACAGCGGCGCCGACGATTACCTGGTCAAGCCGTTTGACCTCGACGAGTTGCTGGCGCGCATCCGCGCGCTGCTGCGCCGCCGCGTCAGCCGTTCGCGCTCCGTCATCGAGCACGGCGCGCTGATCCTCGACCTGGCCAGCCACGAGGTCACGTTCGAGGGCGAATTGATCAAACTGCCGCCGCGCGAGTTTTCCGTGCTGCGCGCCTTGCTCGACCATCCGGGCAAGGTGGTGTCGAAGCGCCAGCTGAGCGAAAAGCTGTATGGCTGGGATTGCGAAGTGGAAAGCAATACCGTCGATGTGTACGTGTACCAGCTGCGCAAGAAGCTCGGTGCCGACTGCATCCAGACCGTGCGCGGCGTGGGCTACAAGATGCGGGTGGCATCTTGCTGACCATCCGCCGCCAATTGCTGCTCGGTTTGCTGGCCGCTACCTTGCTGTGCGTGCTCGGCGCCGGCATTTCGCTGTTCCGTTCGCTGCTGGAAGAAACCAATGAACTGGCCGATCTGCAGCTGCGCCAGCTGGCCGTGGCCTTGCCCGACGAATTCGAGACGCAGACGGGCCTGGCCGCCGCGCAAGACCCGGAAGAAGCGTTCGTGCTGCAGGCCTGGGACGAGGACGGCCAGCCATTGCCCGTCCTGCAGGGCCAGCCGGCACTGCCGCGCTATGCGCTGGCCGGCTTTGCCGATGTCGTGCTGCACGGCGAGGACTGGCGTCTGTACGGCGAAACGCGGCGCGGCCGCTACGTGCAGGTGGCGCAGGCGCAGGCCGTGCGCGACCAGCTGGCCTGGCAGATGACCATGCGCGCCGGCGCGCCCCTGCTGGTATTCGCACTGATCCTGGCGCTGCTGATCGTCGCCGTCGTGGGGCGGGCGCTGGCGCCGCTGCACCGGCTGGCCGAATCCGTGGCGGGCCGTTCGCCGGACGCGCTCACGCCGCTGGCGGCCGACGACATGCCGCCCGAACTGCGGCCCGTGGCGCTGGCGTTGAATAGCCTGATGGGGCAGTTCGAAGCGGCGCTGACGGCGCAGCGCACCTTTGTTGCCGATGCGGCGCATGAATTGCGCTCGCCGCTGACGGCGCTGAAACTGCAGCTGCAGGTGGCCGAGCGGGCCGCCAGCGAGGAAGAACGCCGCGTGGCGCTGGCGCGGCTGCATGAGCGGCTGGACCGCAGCACGCACCTCGTGCGTCAGCTGCTCAGCCTGGCGCGCCACGAAACGGCGCTGGCGGCCAGCCAGCTGCACACGGTGGACCTGGGCCAATTGCTGGAAGCGGCCGTAGCCGACCATAGCGCGCTGGCCGACAGCCGGGAGATCGACCTGGGCGTGGTGGAAACGTTGCCGGCCAGGGTGCTGGTACAGGCCGATCCCGATGGCTTGCAAGTGTTGCTGAATAACCTGATCGACAACGCCTTGCGCTACACGCAGCAGGGCGGCAGGGTCGACTTGCAGGCGGCCGTGGAAGAGGGCCGGCCCCTGCTGCGCGTGTCCGACAACGGCCCAGGTGTGCCGCAACAGCACCACGCGCGCCTGTTCGACCGCTTCTTCCGCCCCGACGGCAACGACGCCTGGGGCTGCGGCCTGGGCCTGTCCATCGTGCGCCATATCGCCGAGCACCACCAGGCCGATATCGCGCTGGCCGAGGGGGGCGAGGGACGGGGCCTGCAGGTGACGGTGCGCTTTCCGCAAGCGGCCTGAAAAGAAAAAAAGCGGATGCCGGTCAGGGCATCCGCTTTTCAGTCACGGGCGAGGCGCTTACGCCAGCTCGGTGATGAATTGCTCGCGCGCAGGGCGCACTTTTTTCAAGTCCACCAGCCAGTCGCCGGCGTCGGCGCGGTAGCCGAGCGGCAGCATGACGACGGAACGCAGGCCTTTTTCACGCAGGTTCAGGATTTCATCGACCTTGGCTGGATCAAAGCCTTCCATCGGCGTCGAATCGACCTTTTCCTGGGCCGCGGCGATCAGCGCCGTGCCCACGCCGATATATGCCTGGCGCGCCGCGTGCTGGTAGTTGGTTTCCGCATCGCGCTGCGGATACGTGGCCAGGATTTGCTGGCGGTAGGCTTCCCAGCCTTCATTCTTGAAGCCGCGCACGGTGTTGACCAGGTCGAAGCGCGCGTTGATGCGTTCTGCCGTGTAATTGTCCCAGGCGGCGAATACCAGCAGGTGCGAGGCGTCCGTCACTTGCGACTGGTTCCATGCATGTGGCTTGATCTGTTCGCGCAGGGCCGGATTCGTCACGACGAAGACTTCATAAGGATGCAGTCCGCTGGAGCTGGCCGTCAGGCGCACGGCTTCCAGGATGCGCTCGACCTTGTCTTGCGGCACCGTTTTCGTCGGGTCCATCTTCTTGGTGGCGTAGCGCCATTGCAGTGTTTCGAGCAGTGCGGACATATAAATCCCTTTCATAATGAATAGTTCAGATTGGAAATGATAGCGGATTCAGGCATTTCAAGTGCGGCGGGCAAAAGAACTTGTATAGCCGAGCCAGGCACAGTTGTCTACAGGCCAAGCATGGCAAGCTCATGCTGCGGGTAGCGCGCGCCCTGCACGGCGGCGGGCGCGATGGCGGCGCCGATGGCGCCCAGCTCGGCTTTGTTCAGGGTGATACGCGCGGCTGCCACATTCTCTTCCAGGTGCGCCAGGCTGCGGGCGCCGGGTATCGGCACGATATTGCTGCCTTGGGCCAGCAGCCAGGCCAGGGCCAGCTGGGCCGCCGTGGCGCCGCGCGCCGCCGCCAGGCGCTGCAGTTCAGCCACCAGCTTCCCGTTGGCTTCCATCGCCTGCGGCTGGAAACGGGGCAGGCTGTGGCGGTAGTCGTCCGGCGCCAGCGCGGCGCCGGATGCGAGCCGGCCCGTCAGGAAGCCCCGGCCCAGCGGGCTGTACGGCACGAAGCCGATACCGAGCGCGCGGCAAGCGGGCAGCACCTCGGCTTCCACATCGCGGCTCCACAGCGAATACTCGGACTGGACGGCCGCAATCGGATGCACGGCGTGGGCGCGGCGCAGGGTGGCTGCCGACACTTCCGACAGCCCCAGGTGGCGAACCTTGCCGGCCCGCACCAGATCCGCCATGGCGCCGACGACGTCTTCGATGGGCACGGCGGGGTCCACGCGGTGCTGGTACAGCAAGTCGATGCAATCGATGCCCAGCCGGGACAGCGACGCTTCCACGGCCCGGACGATGTGTCCGGGGCGGCTGTCGACGCCCGCCATGCGTTCCACGCCCTGGCCGTGGGGCAAGATTCTGAAGCCGAACTTGGTGGCGATGCTGACCTTGCCGCGCAGTTGCTTCAAGGCGCGGCCCACCAGTTCCTCGTTGGCGTAGGGGCCGTAGACTTCCGCCGTATCGATCAGGGTCACGCCCAGTTCCACGGCGCGGTGCAGCACGCGCAGCGAGGTGGCCTCGTCGGCGCCGCCGTAGGCAAAGCTCATGCCCATGCAGCCCAGGCCGATGGGCGCGACGCGCAAGCCGGAGTTGCCCAGTGTTCTGTGTTCCATTTTTCACTCCTCTTCAAAAAAAGATGCAAGGAGTATGGATGAAGCAACAGCATGCGATAAGATATCTTATCCTGCATGCATTACTGAATTTTACTCATGAATAATGGCTGACCTCAATGAATTGACGGCCTTTGCCGCCGTCGCCCGCCTGCGCAGCTTTCGCAAGGCGGCCCTTGAACGGGGCGTGTCCGCTTCCGCCCTCAGCCATGCGCTGCGGGCGCTGGAAGAGCGCCTGGGCGTGCGCCTGCTGAACCGCACCACGCGCAGCGTCACGCCGACCGAGGCGGGGCAGCAGTTGCTGGCGCGGCTGGCGCCGGCCATGCGCGAAATCGATGATGCCTTGCAGGACTTGAGCGCCTTGCAGGATGTACCCGCAGGCAAGCTGCGCCTGAACGTGCCCCGTCCGGCCGCCCGGCTGCTGCTGGCGCCCATGCTGGCCAGCTTCGTCGCCCGTTATCCGCGCGTGCAGGTGGAAGTGGTGACGGATGACGGCATGATCGATATCGTGCGCGACGGTTTTGACGCGGGCATCCGCTTCGGCGAGCAGGTGGCGGCCGACATGATCGCCGTGCCCGTGGGCGCACCCCAGCCTTTCGTGGTGGTGGCGTCGCCCGCTTACCTGGCGGCGCATGGGGCGCCAAGCACGCCGCGCGACTTGCTCGAGCATGCCTGCATCGGCCGGCGTTTTCCCAGCGGGCGCCAGTATGCGTGGGAGTTCGAGCAGGCAGGCGAGGGTGTCAGCATCGCCGTCGGCGGGCCGCTGGTGTTCGACGACGATGAACTGATGCTGCGCGCGGCCCGCGATGGCGCGGGACTGGCGTATGTGTACGAAGCCGATGCGCGCGCCGATATCGCGGCGGGAAGCCTGGTGTGCGTGCTGGAACGTTGCCTGCCGCCGCCGCCCCGTTACTTCCTGTACTACCCGAGCCGGCGGCAGATGCCGCCCGTGCTGCGCGCCTTTGTCGACATGCTGCGCGCGCCGGCGATATAGTCAGCCGGCGTGCGGCGGCGCGGCATGCTCGACCGGCCACTTGATGGTGAACAGGCTGCCGCCCGCCTTGCCACGCGTGCAGACGGCGCTGCCGCCATGCGCGCGCGCGATGGCTTCGACCACGGCCAGGCCCAGGCCGCTGCCCGCGTTCAGGTCGACCCTGTCGCTGTCGCCGCGGCGGAATGCTTCGAACACGTGCGGCGCCAGTTCCTCGGCAATGCCGGGGCCTGCATCTTCGACGCTCAGGTAGTACTGGCCCGCCTGCACGCGGGTGCGCACGCGCAGCAAGCCCGGATGCGCATAGCGGCGCGCGTTGTCGAGCAGGGCCAGCACGATTTGCCGGATGCGCGCCGCGTCGCAGCAGACGGGATGGTCGGACAGGTGCAGTTGCAGCGTAAAGCCGGCCGCTTCCATGTCCGGCGCCAGCAGGCGGCGCACCTCCTCGATTTCCAGCGTCAGGTCCGTCCATGCCATGCGCAGCTGCATATGGCCGCTGTCGGCCAGGCTCAGGGTGCGCAAGTCCTCGATCAGGCGGCCCAGGTCTTCCACTTGCGACAGCAGGCTGGAAAACGGCACTTCCTCTGGCTTGAAGACGCCGTCGACGACGCCTTGCAGGGTGCCGCGCAGGATGGTCACGGGCGTGCGCAGCTCGTGCGCGATGGCCGCATTCCACGTCTCGCTTTCCTTGGCCGCCCGCTGCAGGCGCTCGGCCATGCTGTTGAAATCGTCGACCAGCATGGCCGTTTCACCCAGGGTGCGGTCGCCGGCGAAGGCGCGCGCGGACAGGTCGCCATGCGCCACGCGGCGCACGCTGTCCATCACGGAATTGATCGGTTTTAAAATGCGCGACGCGAGCTTGATGGCGAAGAACGCGGCCAGCAGCAAGCCAAAGATGGTAATCGACAGTATCCATAGCCATTCCACCGTCGTCGGCGACCAGTCGTCCGGCTCGGACAGCATGTTGGGGTCGATCTTGAAGACGACGGCGAAAAACGTCCACGAAAAAATCCAGATGACGAGGATGCTGATGACCATCAGCACGGACATCGACAGCACGATCTGCCGGTTCAAGCCTGTGAAGCGCATCAGAGGTCGCTTTCCAGGCGGTAGCCCACACCGCGCAGGCTGGCCGGCATGTTCATCACGCCCGCTTCTTCCAGCTTCTTGCGCAGCTTGCTGACGTGGCTGTCCACCGTGCGTTCCATCGAATTGCTCTCGGGCATGCACGACTCCAGCAATTCCAGGCGGCTGCAGACGCGGCGCGGCGTGCGCGCCAGGTGGGCCAGCAGGCGGAACTCCGTCAAGGTCAGGCTCAAAGGCACGGGCGCGCCTTCGCGCAGCACGCTGGCCACATAGGTTTCCTGGTCGATCTCGATGGGGCCGCAGCGCAGGCGCTGGCCGCCGACGGGGTGGTGGCGCACGCGCGAGCGGCGCAGCACGGCCGCCACGCGGGCCACCACTTCGGCCGGATTGAAGGGCTTGATGATGTAGTCGTCGGCGCCCACGCGCAGGGCAGCCAGTTTATCGGCATCCTGGTCGCGCGCCGTCAGCATGATGACGGGCGTCTCGCCGCGCCGCCGTACTTCCGTCAGCACGCCCCAGCCATCGACACGGGGCATTTGCACGTCGAGCAGCAGCAGGTCCGGCGCCAGTGCCAGGTGCTGCTGCAGCGCTTCCTGGCCATCGTGCGCGAAGGCCGTGCGGTAGCCGTCGCGCTCCAGGTAACCGGCGAGGATGCGGGCGATTTGCGGTTCATCTTCGGCGATCAGGACGAGGGCGGAAGGCGGCGTGGTGGCAAGGAAGGAGGGCTGGCTGGCGCTGTGATGATAGTTCATATAAATAGTCTAGCATTCTTCGCCGTCTCCATCGAATCTCCACATTTCTTTGACGGAACATCCATCTTGGCCTTCTATGCTCTTGTTATCTGTCGACCGGACCGCCGGTTGGGATCTGCCATAGAGAAAGACCATGCATCCGAGCCACCTCACCAAGAAAAACATGTTGATCGCCGCGGCACTGCTCAGCCTTGCCGCCTGTTCCAAACCCGCGCCGGAAGAAGGCGCCGCGCCGCCCGCCGCCGTGACGGTGCTCAAGCTGCAAGCGGCGCCTGTCGTCCTCAGCGATGAATTGCCGGGCAGGGTGGCCGCTTTCCGCACGGCCGACATCCGCCCGCAAGTGGGCGGCATCGTGCTGCGCCGCCAGTTCGAGCAGGGCGCTGAAGTGAAAGCGGGGCAGAAGCTGTTCCAGCTGAACCCGGCGCCATTCCAGGCGGACGTCGATTCGGCTGCCGCCGCCCTGCAGCATGCGGTGGCCACGGCGAACCGCGCCAGCAGCCAGGCCGACAGGTTGAAGCCGCTGGTGGAAGCGGACGCCATCAGCCGCCAGGCGTATGACGATGCCGTGGCCCAGCGCGACCAAGCCGTGGCCACCGTGGCCCAGGCGCGCGCGGCCCTGGCGCGCCGCCGCCTGGACCTGGCCTTTGCCAGCATCGAGGCGCCCATTGCCGGGCGCATCGGCTCCGAACTGGTGACGGAAGGCGCGCTCGTGGGCCTGGCCGATGCCACGCCGATGGCGCGCATCCAGCAGATCGACAAGGTGTATGTCGACGTGCGCCAGCCGGCCGCCGCGCTGGCCGCGCTGCAAGCCTCGGGCACCGGCGGCGCGGACAAGCTGCCCGTGACCATTTTAGGCGCCGATGGTCAGCCGCATCCCGTCACGGGCCGCATCCTGTTCTCAGGCATCAGCGTCGATGCGGGCACGGGCGACGCCGTCATCCGCGTGCTGGTCGACAATCCGCAGCGCCAGCTGCTGCCGGGCATGTTCGTGCGCGCCCGCATCGCCCGCGCCGTGCAGGCAAATGGCGTGCTGCTGCCGCAGCAAGCCGTCTTGCACAGCAGCGGCGGCCAGGCGCAGGCCTGGGTGCTCGATGGCACGAACAAAGCAAGCCTTAAACCCATCAGCGTGGGCGACGTGATCGACCACCAGTACGTGGTCAACGGCGGCTTGAAGGCTGGCGAAACCGTCGTCATCGAAGGCCAGGAACGCTTGCAGCCGGGCGCCACGGCCGCACCGCAGCCGTGGAAACCCGCCGTCGTGGCAACGGCGGCTGCCGCCAAGGCGCGTTGATGCACCATATGAATACAATGAAAGCCTAACGACATGCCTCAATTTTTCATCAACCGCCCCGTCTTTGCGTGGGTGGTGGCGGTCTTCATCGTCCTGTTCGGATTGATCGCCATACCGCAATTGCCGATTGCGCGCTTCCCTTCGGTGGCGCCGCCCAGCGTCAGCATCAGCGCCAACTATCCTGGCGCCACGCCGCAAACCATGAACGATTCCGTGGTGGGTCTGATCGAACGCGAACTGTCGGGCGTCAAGCACCTGCTGTATTTCGAGTCGTCCACCGATACCTCGGGTTCGGCCTCGATCACCGTCACCTTCCAGCCGGGCACGAATCCGGAAATGGCGCAGGTGGACGTGCAAAACCGCCTGAAAGCCATCGAACCGCGCCTGCCGCAAGCCGTGCGGCAAAATGGCTTGACGGTGGAGTCGGCGTCGTCCGGCTTCCTGATGATCGTCAGCCTGATTTCCGAGAATGGCCAGCATGACGAAGTGGCGCTGGGCGACTACCTGGCGCGCAACGTGACGGAAGAGCTGCGCCGCATTCCCGGCGTGGGCAAGGTGCAGCTGTTCGGCTCCGAGCGGGCCATGCGCATCTGGGTCGATCCGGCCAAGCTGGTATCGTACAACATCGCCATGGGCGAGCTGACGGCCGCCATCGCGCAGCAAAATGCGCAGATCGCCCCGGGCCGCCTGGGCGATTCGCCCGCCGTGCACGGCCAGCGCGTCACGATTCCGCTGACGGTGCAGGGCCAGTTGCAAACGCCGGCCGAATTTGCCGCCATCGTCCTGCGCGCGAACGCGGATGGCTCGAAAGTGACCATCGGCGACGTGGCGAAAGTGTCGCTGGGCGCGCAAAGCTTCAATTTCAGCATCCGCGAAAACGGCCAGGCCGCTTCGGGCGCCGCCATCATGCTGTCGCCGGGCGCCAACGCCGTGCAGACGGCCAGCGCCGTGCGCGCGCGCATGGCCGAACTGGCGCACACGATGCCCGCCGGGATCAAGTATTCGGTGCCCTTCGATACGGCGCCGTTCGTGAAGATCTCCATCGAGAAGGTCGTCGTCACCCTGCTGGAAGCGATGGTGCTGGTGTTCCTCGTCATGTATCTGTTCCTGCAAAAGATACGCTATACGCTGATTCCCGCCATCGTCGCGCCGATTGCCCTGATGGGCACCTTCACGGTGATGCTGATGGCCGGCTATTCCGTCAACGTGCTGACCATGTTCGGCATGGTGCTGGCGATCGGCATCATCGTTGACGATGCCATCGTCGTGGTGGAAGCCGTCGAGCGCCTGATGGCGACCGAAGGCTTGTCGCCGAAGGAGGCGACGTCGAAGGCCATGCGCGAAATCACCGGTGCCGTCGTCGGCATCACCCTGGTGCTGACGGCCGTGTTCATCCCGATGGCGCTGGCCAGCGGTTCCGTGGGCGCCATCTACCGCCAGTTCACCCTGGCCATGGCCGTGTCGATCCTGTTCTCGGCGTTTTTGGCGCTGACCCTGACGCCGGCCCTGTGCGCCACCATGTTGAAACCGATCGGTCCGCACGAGCATGACAAGAAGGGCTTCTTCCTGTGGTTTGACCGCCAGTTCGAGCGCATGACGGCCCGCTATGAAAAGGGCGTGGTGGCGATGCTTAAACGCGCGGGCCGTTCGATGGTCGTGTATGGCGCCATCGTCGCGGCGCTGGGCGTGGCCTTCATGCAGCTGCCTTCGGCCTTTTTGCCGGAAGAAGACCAGGGCTATTTCATCACCTCGATCCAGCTGCCGTCCGACGCCACCATGGAGCGCACGCTCGATGTCGTCAAACTGTACGAGCAGCACGTGGCCACGCGGCCCGGCATCGAAGTGAATCAGTCGATCCTCGGCTTCAGCTTTTCCGGCGCGGGACCGAACGCGGGCCTGGCGTTCACCATGCTGAAGGACTGGAAACAGCGCAACGGCGCCACGGCGCAGGAAGAAGTGGCGCTGGCGCAGGAAGCCATGTCGCAGGCGAAGGAGGGCGTGATCATGAGCCTGATGCCGCCCGCCATTGATGAACTGGGCAACTCGTCCGGCTTTTCCATGCGCTTGCAAGACCGCGCCAACCAGGGTATCGCTGCCCTGCAGGCGGCGCAGAACCAGCTGCTGGGCCTGGCCGCGCAAAGCAGCAAGGTGGCGGGCGTGTATCCGGACGGCTTGCCGCCGGGCGCCAGCGTGCGCCTCGATATCGACCGCACCAAGGCGGAAGCGCTGGGTGTGTCGTTTACGGCCATTGCCGACATGCTGACGGCAGCCATGGGGTCGACCTATGTCAACGATTTTCCGAACGCCGGCCGCATGCAGCAGGTGATCATCCAGGCCGATGCGCCGTCGCGCATGCAGTTGAACGACGTGCTGGCCCTGCGCATCCGCAATAACGCGGGCGGCATGGTGGCCTTGGGCGAACTGGTGCGCCCCGTGTGGAGCGAGTCGCCGCTGCAACTGGTGCGCTACCAGGGTTATCCTGCGGCGCGCATTTCGGGCAGCGCGGCGCCGGGCGTATCGAGCGGCGACGCCATGCTGGAAATGGAGCGCCTGGTGAAACAGCTGCCGCCCGGCTTCGCGCTGGCGTGGACGGGGCAGTCGCTGCAAGAGAAGGAATCGGCGTCGCAAGCACCCATGCTGATGGCGCTGTCGATGCTGGTGGTCTTCCTCGTGCTGGCGGCCCTGTATGAAAGCTGGAGCATTCCCGTCTCCGTGATGCTGGTCGTGCCTTTGGGCTTGCTGGGCGCAGTGCTGGCCGTGATGTTGCGCGGCATGCCGAACGATGTGTTCTTCAAGGTGGGCATGATCACGATCATCGGCCTGTCGGCGAAGAATGCGATCCTGATCGTCGAATATGCGCGCCAGCTGCAGGCGCAGGGCAAGGGGCTGGTCGAGGCGACGGTGGAAGCGGCCCGCTTGCGTTTGCGTCCGATCTTGATGACGTCCTTGGCCTTTGCACTGGGCGTCGTGCCGCTGATGCTGGCCACGGGCGCCAGCGCCGAAACGCAGCATGCGATCGGCACGGGCGTGTTCGGCGGCATGATTACCGCCACCGTGCTGGCCGTGTTTTTCGTGCCCGTGTTCTTTGTCGTGGTGCTGGGCGCCGTCGACAAGATGGGCAGCTATTTCAACAAACGCAGTAATCGCATCGCCGTCAAGGCGGTGGAAGGGGAGTTGTAATGCGTTGGTTTCATCTGTTACCGATCGCCGGGCTGTTGTCGGCGTGTTCATTGACGCCGCCGCTGGTCAAGCCGGCGGCGCCGATACCGGCCAGCTATGGCGCGGTCGCCGCGCCAGGCATGGTCGACACTGCGGCCGACCTGGGCTGGCGCCAGATGCTGCTCGATGCGCGCCTGCAGCGCCTGGTCGACATCGCACTGGAAAACAACCGCGACTTGCGCGTGGCGTCCCTTAACGTGGAAGCCGTGCGGGCGCAGTACCAGATCCAGGATGCGGGCCGCTATCCGGCCATCGGCGCGAATGCCGGCGGCGTGCGCCAGCGCGGCGCCGACGCGGTGACACAAAACCACGCAGTACAAAGCCAATTTTCTGCCGGCATCGCCATGAGCGCGTTCGAGATCGACCTGTTCGGCCGCCTGCGGTCCTTGTCGGACGCGGCGTTTGCGCGCTACCTGGCCACGCAGCAGGGCCAGCGCGCCGCGCACATGGCCCTGATCGGCGCCGTCGCCGATGCGTACCTGGAACAGCGGCTGGCCGAGGAGCAGCTGGCGCTGGCGCGGCAAACCCTGCTTGACTGGCGCCAGGCTTTGACCCTGACGCAGCGCCTGCACGGCGCGCAGCAGGGCAGCGGCCTGGACGTGGCGCAGGCGGAAGGACAGGCGGCCACGGCGGAAGCGGATGTACAGGCCCGGGAGCGGGCCAGCGCCTTGGCCCGCAACAGCCTGGAACTGCTGTTGGGCGCGCCGTTGCCAACGGACTTGCCGGCGGGCCGGCCGCTCGATGGCCAGCCCGTGCTGACGCAGCTGCCGCCCGGCCTGCCGTCGGACTTGCTGGCGCGCCGTCCTGACATCCTGCAAGCGGAATACGCGCTGGTGGCGGCGAATGCGGAAATCGGCGCGGCCCGCGCCGCCTTCTTCCCCCGTCTGTCGCTGACGGCGTCGCTGGGCTTTGCCAGCCCTGAGCTCGGCGACCTGTTCCGTGGCAGCGCGCGCAGCTGGTCGTTCGCGCCGCAAGTGACGCAGCCGCTGTTCCAGGGCGGCCAGCTGCGCGCGGAATTGCAACTGTCGCGCCTGCGCAAGGACGTGGCCGTGCTGCAATACGAGCAGGCCATCCAGGCGGCCTTCCGCGACGTGCGCGACGGGCTGGCCGGCAGCGCCACGTATGCGCAGCAGATCGATGCGCAGCAGCGCGTGGTGGTCGCGGCGCAGCAGCGCCAGCGGCTGTCGCAGCTGCGCTACGACGCGGGCCAGGACAGCCGCCTGGAATTGCTCGACGCGCAGCGCCAGTCGTATGCTGCCCAGCAAACCCTGCTCGACGTGCGGCGCGACCAGTTCAAGTCGTCCGTGGCCCTGTACAAGGCGCTGGGGGGCGGGCTGGCAGAGTAGCCCGCCTTGCGAGGGGGCGGCCGGCCGGGCGTGGGCTCGGCTGGCTACGCGCCGGGCCAGTCGATCAACAGCGGTTGCGGCATCCACGGGTGCCGGATGGCAGCCAGGTTCCACGGCAAACGGCTCAGCAGTACATCGAAGGGATTGCGCGCGACAGCCAGCGTGCATTTCCCGTCGCCTTTTTGCAGTCGGCCTTCGCGCTGCAGAAAGACCTGGCGCAATCCCTCGGGCGAGGTTTGTCCCACCGCTGGCCAATGGCGCATCACGGCGGCCAGCACTTGTTCGCACAGGGCACGTTCTTCTTCTCCGAGGTCGACGGGTGGAGCAGGGAAGTCCGGTTCCAGGCCGCACAGCAGCTTGTTCAGTAGCAATTGCTGCTCCGGTGCATCGCTCCTGCCATCGACCAGGTATTGCAGCAAATGAACGGCGTGCGCGCCGTGTTCGCCGCGCAGCTGCGGCCTGCCATCGCCGCCAGTGGCGAGCAAGTCCAGCCGCTGGAACATTGCCGGCAGGAACGGGTGGAGCAGCACCAGGCCGGCGTTCCTGATGCCGGCGATGTCAGGCGAATTTGCAGCGTCGTTCATGCGTTTATCCCGTCTGTTACGCTGTAAACGCCCCAATAGGGCGGTTGCGCGCCAGGCTCCAGCCTGTCGTGTACTGGGTACCGGGCTGGCCATCCGCCTGTTGCACGCTGTGGCTCCAGAGTATTTCCGTAAAGCTCAGCTTGAACTGCTCGGTGGGCATGTCGTCGGGATGGGTTTGCAGCTGGATTTCGCTGATCAGGGCGTCGCGCAGGGCAATGGTGATGATGTTGGCCGTCTTGCCGCTCGAATAACGGGCGATGTACAGCCTGGTCGGCTGGGCCGCACTCCTGCCCAGTGGCTCGGCGCGCAGGCACAGTTCATACAGCTTGATGGACGTTTGGTCGACATATTTGACGCAGGTAAATTCCGTGATCACGGGCCGCCCGGACGTGCGCGCCGAATTGCTGACGTCCGTCGTCACCTGCTGTTTCATGCCCTGGTGCAGCGAGACCAGCTCGATGCACGGGCCCAGGTCCTGCAGGGCGCCGCCATCGCGCCAGATGGCGTCGATGCCGGCGCTGCCACCATCCGGCATCTTGCCGAACACGAGTTCCGGGTTGCCGGGTTCCAGCAAGATCAAATCCATGGCGATGCTTCCTTCAAGTCAGTGTACACGGGCCTTCATGCGCTACAGGTGGATATTGCGCGGGCGTCGCCCTTGCCAACCCTCCTCGCCATCGTCGTCAACAAGACAGACTTTTACCTGCGCCGTATTCGGTGACGTGAAGCGCACGATGACGGTGGCGCTCTGGCGGTCATGGGTGATGTACCACAGGGCGTCGCCTTGCGCCTGGCCGATGCTGTCCACGCGGCGCACCAGCAGGTCAGCCTGGCTGCGTTCCACCAGTGCCACGCTCAGCTGCGCTTCCTCCAACCTTGTTGTCTGATACACGATTGCCACGGTCCGCTCCATGTTGTTGATTTTCCTGCCCAAGACTATACACCGAAAAAGTTGCCTAAACACAACCAAAAATCGAGCCGAAATAACTTTTTTTGTGCCACTGCATCCAAACGCCGGCACGGCGCGTAGTACAGGGGTGCGCTCACCGCAACGGCGGCACGAGCGGCACTTCCACTCTTTCAGGGGCCACGATCATGCCGATATTACCGACCTTGCCATTTGCCAAGCTGCTGCTTGTTTCCGCCGTCGCCATGTCGCTCGCCGCTTGCGGCGGCGATGACCATGATGATGTCGTCGTCACGCCACCGCCGCCCGTGGTGGTGGCCGGCGATGTCTTCGTGCTCACCGCCAGCAATAAACTGCTGTCGTTCGACCGCGCCACGCCAGCCACCATCCGCACTACGGCCACCGTGACGGGCTTGCAGGCCGGCGAAAACCTGCTGGGCATCGATGTCCGTCCCGCCGATGGCCAGCTGTATGGCGTCGGCAGCACGGGGCGCATCTACACCCTGAATGGCGTGACGGGCGCCGCCACCGTGAAAGCCACCCTGGCGGCCGATGCGGGCGACACCACGGCGCCGTACACGGCGCTGGCCGGCACGGAATTCGGCGTCGATTTCAACCCCGCCGCCGACCGCTTGCGCATCGTCAGCAACACGGGGCAAAGCCTGCGCATCAATGTCGATACGGGCGCGACCACGACGGATGGCAGCATCAACGGCGGCGTGGCCAGCACCGCCATCACGGCCGCCGCCTATACCAACAGCTTCGCCGGCACGGCCAGCACCACTTTATTTGTCATCGACGCTGCCAACGCCACCCTGTACACGCAAAATCCGCCCAACAACGGCACCCTGGCCAGTGCCGTGCCGCTGGGCGTGGCGGCGACCGGCGTGGCCGGTTTCGACATCGATGCGCGCACGAATACGGGCTACGCCGTCATGACGGTGGCCGGCGTGCGCAACCTGTACACCCTGAACCTGGCCGCGACCACCGCCCCGGCGGCCCTGGTGGCGGCCATCGGCGTGACGGAAGAATTGCGCGGCATCGCCTTGAACGCGCCGGCCGCGCCCATCGCGTATGGCTTGACGGACGACGCCCGCATCGTGACCTTCAAGACGGCCACGCCGAACACCCTGGACGCCAATGTGGCCGTCACGGGCCTGGCTGCGGGCGAACGCCTGCTGGGTTTTGACATCCGTCCCAAGGATGGCCTGCTGTACGGGATTTCCTCGGCGGGGCGCATCGTCACCATCGATCCGGCCACTGGCGCGGCCACGGTCAAGGCGACGCTGGCCGCCGATGCGGCGGACGCCACCGCGCCCTACACGGCCATTGCGGGCACGGCCTTTGGCGTCGATTTCAACCCCGTCGCCGACCGCCTGCGCGTGATCGGCAACACGGGGCAAAGCTTGCGCATCAATGTCGATACGGGCGCCACCACCACCGATGGCGCCGTCAACCGCGCGGGCGCGACGCCGGCCGTGACGGCGGCGGCCTACACCAACAGCTTTGCCGGCACGACGGCCACCATGCTGTTCGATATCGACACAGCCAGCGCCAGTCTCGCCCTGCAAAATCCGCCGAATGACGGTACCCTCGTCAACGTTGGGCTGCTGGGCGTGGCGGCGGCGGGCGACGTCGGCTTCGATATCGCGGGCGGCGCCAACGGCCTGGCCTTGGCGGCCTTGCGCACTGCCGCCACGGGCCCGAGCTCCCTGTACCGCATCGACCTGGCAACGGGCGCGGCGGTGCTGAGCGGCGGCGCGGCCACGCCGGCGGCGTCCGTCATCGGCAACGGCACGGTGGGACTGGTGGATATCGCCATCGCGCTCAAGTAAGAAAATGCGCCGCAGCTTTGCTTTGATTCAATAATTCCAGTATTATGGAAATATTGTTGACATACGCAGGCTGCGGCGCACGGTGCCCGCGACGCCGCATCGAACGGGACCTCACCGCATGCTGACCGCTTTCCTGATCTTTCTTGCTACATTAACCCTCGTCATCTGGCAGCCGCGCGGCCTGGGCATCGGCTGGAGCGCCGTCATCGGCGCCTGTGTCGCCTTGCTGGCCGGCGTGATCCACTGGGGCGACATCCCCGTCGTCTGGCATATCGTGTGGAACGCCACCGGCACCTTCATTGCCGTGATCATCATCAGCCTGCTGCTGGACGCGGCCGGCTTCTTCGAATGGGCGGCGCTGCACGTGGCGCGCTGGGGCGGGGGCAGCGGACGAAAACTGTTCGTGCTGCTGGTCTTGCTGGGCGCGCTCGTTTCCGCCGTGTTCGCCAATGACGGCGCCGCGCTGATCCTGACGCCCATCGTCATCGCCATGCTGCGGGCGCTGAAGTTTTCCGCCAAGGCCACGCTGGCCTACGTGATGGCGGCCGGCTTCATCGCCGACACGGCCAGCCTGCCGCTGGTGGTGTCGAATCTGGTGAACATCGTCTCGGCCGATTTCTTCAAGATCGGCTTTGCCGAATATGCGTCCGTGATGGTGCCCGTCAACGTCGTCGCCGTGGCCGCCACCCTGGGGGCCTTGCTGCTCTTTTTTCACCGGGATATTCCCCGCGACTATGCAGTGGCGCAGCTGAAGCGCCCGGACGCCGCCATCCGCGACCTGGGCACCTTCCGCGCCGGCTGGCTGGTGCTGGCGCTGCTGCTGGTGGGATTCTTCTCGCAAGAATACCTGGGCGTGCCCATCAGCTTGATCGCCGCCATGGGCGCCGCGCTGTTGCTGGGCGTGGCCGGCAAGGGCCACGTGATTTCCACGCGCCACGTGCTGCGCCATGCGCCGTGGCACATCGTCGTCTTTTCGCTGGGCATGTACCTGGTCGTGTACGGCTTGCGCAATGCGGGTTTGACGGCTTACCTGACGGACATGCTGAACCACTTTGCGCAGTATGGCGTGTGGGGCGCGGCCATGGGCACGGGCGTGCTGACGGCCTTGCTGTCGTCCGTGATGAACAATCTGCCGACGGTGCTCGTCGGCGCGCTGGCCATCGACCCGACGACGGCGCAGGGGGCCGTGCGCGAGGCGATGATCTACGCGAACGTCATCGGCAGCGACCTGGGTCCGAAGATCACGCCCATCGGCAGCCTGGCCACCTTGCTGTGGTTGCATGTGCTCGACAGCAAGAACATCCACATTTCCTGGGGATACTATTTCTGCGTCGGCATCGTGCTGACCGTGCCCGTGCTGCTGGTGACCCTGGCCGCGCTGGCGCTGCGCCTGGGGTGATGTCAGAGGGGAAGATAGTTTACTAGACGACCGGTCAGATTTTTTGCTATACTGGCTGCATGAGCAAAAAATCTTCCGCCGACATGCGCCAGCACCTGATCGACATCGCCAAGGCTTTGATGGCCGAGAAGGGCTATACGGCCGTGGGCCTGGCCGAACTGGTGGCGGCGGCCGGCGTGCCGAAAGGTTCCTTCTACTATTACTTCAAGTCGAAGGAAGAGTTTGGCCAAGCTTTGCTCGATGACTATTTCACCACCTATTTGCAGACGGTCGACGCCTTGCTGGCGGGGCCTGGCAATGCCCGCGAGCGTTTGCTGGCCTATTTTGACAACTGGCGCGCGACGCAGGCCAGCAGCGCGCCGGAAGGCAAGTGCCTGGTGGTCAAGCTGGGCGCTGAAGTGTGCGACTTGTCCGTGGACATGGGCGCCGTGCTGCAGCACGGCACGGGCGCCATCCTGGACCGCCTGACGCAGTGCGTGGAAGCGGGCCATCTCGACGGTTCCTTGGCGGTGGCAATGCCGGCGCGCGTGCTGGCCGAATCCCTTTACCAGTTATGGCTGGGCGCGTCCCTGATGGTCAAGGTGGCCAGGAGCGGCGGACCGTTCGACGCTGCCATGGCGACCACGCAACGGCTGCTGTCGTAGCCGTTTTTTTGACCATTAACTAGACGACCGGTCAGTTATTTCCGGTTTTTTCTGACTTAACATGAAAGCAATACGATGACCGAACAGCATGAAAGCGATTTATTTTCCCCGGTCGATCTGGGCGCGCTGGCATTGGCCAACCGCATCGTCATGGCGCCGCTCACGCGCAGCCGCATGGGCGACGATGGCGTGCCGAACGCCTTGCACGCCGAGTATTACGCCCAGCGCGCCAGCGCCGGCCTGATCATCAGCGAAGCGACGAATATTTCGGCCCAGGGCCGCGGCTATGCCCTGACCCCGGGGATATGGACGGACGAGCAGGTGGCCGGCTGGAAGCTGGTCACCGATGCCGTGCATGCGGCCGGCGGCAAGATCGTTTGCCAGCTGTGGCATGTGGGACGGTTTTCGCATGCCAGCCTGCAGCCCGATGGCGCCGCGCCCGTCGCGCCATCCGCCATCCGCGCCGAGGGCAGCACCTACACCGCCAGCGGCATGCAGCCCGTGTCCATGCCGCGCGCGCTGGCAACGGGGGAAATCGCCGGCGTCGTCGCGCAGTATGCGCATGCGGCCGCATGCGCGCTGCGCGCCGGTTTCGATGGCGTCGAAGTGCATTCGGCCAATAGCTACCTGCTCGACCAGTTCTTGCGCGACTCGACCAACCGGCGCACGGACGCTTATGGCGGCAGCATCGAAAACCGCGCGCGGCTCACCTTGGAGGTAACGCACGCCGTGGTGAAAGTGTGGGGCGCGGCGCGGGTCGGCATCCGCCTGTCTCCCGTCACGCCCGACGCGGGCAACACGCCGATCGACAGCGACGTGATGGCCACCTATGGCTACCTGATCGAACAGTTGAACCGGCATGGACTGGCGTACCTGCACTTCGTCGAGGGCGCCACGGCCACCTCGCGCGATGTGCCCGTTGGCGTCGACCTCGATGCGCTGCGGGCGCTGTTCAACGGCCCGTACATCGGCAACAACCACTATGACTTGCCGCTAGCGCAGGCGCGCCGCGCGCAAGGCAAGGTCGATGCGGTGGCGTTTGGCCGTCCCTTCATCGCCAACCCGGATCTGGTGGCGCGGCTGCGCCATGGCGTGGCGCTGGCCGTGGCGCCGCGCGAGGCGTATTACGGCGGTGGCGCCAACGGCTATACCGACTGGCCCGCCAGCCAGTTCTGATTTCTCTTCACCCACCCAAGGAGCGCAACATGAACAACCCTACGTATGTGCAGGATTACCAGGCGATTGTCGCCGTGCTGAATCAATACAATGCGGGCGGCGCGCAGGCCGACAGCAGCATCATGCGCCCGGCTTTCAGCAGCCAGGCCACCATTTTCGGCGTCGATGGCGGCGATAAACTGACGGGCGGGCCCATCGAAGGCCTGTTCGAGATCATCGACAGCGCCTTCCGTCCATCGCCGCAGGCAAAGGCGGCCATCGTGCGCGTCGACATCGTGGGTACGGCGGCCAGCGCGCGCGTCGATACGGACGATATCTCGGGTTTCCGCTTTACCGACTTTTTCAATTTGCTCAAGGTGCAGGGCGAGTGGACCATCGTCAGCAAGATCTATCACACGCACGCGGGGGCCTGATGCACTGGCTGGGCGCCCGATGCTGTATCGTGTGGCGTCCAGCATGCGGGGAGAAGCAATGAAACTGATACTGATAGGCGCCACGGGCCTGGTGGGCCGCGAAGTGCTGCGCCTGGCGCTGAGTGACGCACGCGTCACGGCCATCGTCGCGCCCGTGCGCAAAGCCTTGCCGGCGCATCCCAAGCTGGACGCGCCCCTTGTCGATTTCGACCGCTTGCCGGCGGATGCGCCCTGGTGGCAGGCCGATGCCGTCATCTGCACACTTGGCACGACCATGAAGGTGGCGGGCACGCGGCAGGCCTTCCGGCGGGTCGACCATGGCTATCCGCTGGCCGCGGCGCGGCTGGCGCTGGCGGCCGGCACGCCCACGTATGCGCTCAATTCCGCCGCCGGCGCCGACGCGGCCTCGCGTTTCTTCTATAACCGCGTCAAGGGCGAGCTGGAACGCGACCTGGAAGCGCTGGGTTTCAGATCGCTCACGCACGTGCGGCCGGGCCTGATCGGCGGCGAACGCGATGAGGCGCGGGCGGGCGAGGGCGCCGCCTTGCGCATCCTGCGCGTGCTGGCTCCCGTGCTGCCGCGCCGCTGGCGCATCAATCCCGCGCCGCGCATCGCCAGCGCCTTGCTGGAAGCGGCGATTGCCGCCGCGCCGGGCGTGCACATGGTGACGTCCGAGCACCTTTTGTGAGCGCGCCCCCGTATAATTCTCGTTCATCTACTTGCGAGTACAGACAATGCAGACAGTACGTGTTTACCAGGCCAGCGACCGCGACGCCTGCCTGGCCCTCTTCGACGGCAATACGCCGCGCTTTTTCGACCCTTCGGAGCGCGTTCGCTTTGCCGCCTGGATCGATGCAGCGGCGCAGCCCTATCTTGTCATCGAGCGCGTCATCGATGGTGATGCGCGCATCGTCGCCTGCGGCGGCCACGCCATCGAGGCGGATGGCATGACCGCCAGCCTGTCGTGGGGCATGGTGGCGCAGGATCTGCACGGCCAGGGGCTGGGCCAGGCACTGACGCAGGCGCGCCTCGATGCGATCAGCGCCATGCCGCAGCTGACCAGTGTGACCATGAATACCAGCCAGTACACGCAGGGTTTTTATGCGCGCTTCGGCTTCGTGGCCGTGAAGGTGACGCCGGATGGCATCGGACCCGGCCTCGACCAGTGGGATATGGTTTTGCCGCTGCCGCGCGCCGGGGGCGTTGATGGCAGCCGCTGACCACCATATCGCCCCGGTGCCGCTGGAAAAAGCCTACCGCCTGCTCAATCATGGCCCGTCCATCCTCGTTTCGGCCCGCCACGCCGGCATCGATAACGTGATGGCCGCCGCCTGGGCCTGCGTCCTCGATTTCGCGCCGCCGAAACTGACCGTGGTGCTGGACAAGGCAACGCGCACGCGCGCGCTGGTCGAAGGCAGCGGCACGTTTGTCATCCAGGTGCCGACGGCGGCGCAGTTGCAACTGACCCACGCCGTCGGCACGCACAGCCTCGATGCGCAGCCCGATAAACTGGCGCGCGCTGGCGTGCAGCTGTTTCACATGGACGGCGTTGATGTGCCGTTCGTGGCCGGCTGTTCCGCCTGGCTGGCCTGCCGTTTGATCCCCGAACCGCACAACCAGACGGCGTATGACCTGTTCATCGGCGAAGTGGTGGGCGCCTGGGCCGACACGCGCGTGTTCCGCGACGGGCACTGGCATTTCGAACAGGCCGATCCATCCTGGCGCAGCCTGCACTACATCGCCGGCGGGCGCTTCTATGCGATCGGCGAGGCGCTCGATGCTGCCCCGAGCTGACCCGCTGGCGGACCAGGCCGCCACCACGCCGCTCGTCATCGTCGCCAGCAGCGGCACCGGCGGCGACATGCAGCCGTTTATCGCACTGGCGCAGGGTTTGCAGCAACGGGGCCGGCGCGTGCTGCTGCTGGTGCCGGGCTGGCAGGAAGCGGCCGCGCAAGCCTCGCGGCTGCCATATCGCACCTTCGGCAGCGCGGAAGAGGGCCAGGCCATGCTGGGCGACCCCGGCCTGTGGGATGAGCGCAAGGGTTGGGGCGTGGTGTGGAATGGCCTGGTGCCGCACCTGGGCGCCGTGCGCGACGTCGTGCAATGCTTGCCGGCCGATGAGGCTTGCGTGGTGCTGTGCCATCCCATCCTCGTGCCGATGGCGGCCCTCGCGCGCTCCGCGCGGCCGGACCTGCGCATCGTCGCGGCGTATCTGGCGCCATCGAACCTGTGCAGCAGCCATGATTTCCTGGCGGCCGGCTCCTTGCGCATTCCCGCCTGGATGCCGCTGGCCTGGCGCCAGGCCCTGTGGCGCATGATCCACCGCAGCATGATCGATCCGGTGATGCTGCCGGGTCTGAACGGCGCGCGCGCGCAGCACGGCTTGCCGCCGGAAGCGCATTTTTTTGCACACATGCTGGCCGCGCCGGACGCGTCGCTGGGGCTGTTTCCCGCGTGGTTCGCCGCCCCGCAGGCGGACTGGCCGCCGCACTTCGCGCAAGCCGATTTCACCGCTGCCGCCATGCCTGGCGCTGCGGCGCTGCCACCGGAGCTGGAACGTTTTCTGGGCGAGGGCGAGCCGCCCATCGTGTTTACGCCCGGTACCGGGCACCAGCACGCGCAGCGCTATTTCAGCATCGCCCTCGCAGTCTTGCGGCGGCTGGGGCGGCGCGGCCTGTTCCTCACGCCCCATGCGGCGCAACTGCCGCAGCACATGCCGGCCAGCGTCATGTGGCAGGCCCACGCACCGTTTGCGGCGCTGTTGCCGCGCACGGCGGCCGTGGTGCACCATGGCGGCATCGGCACCAGCGCGGACGCCTTCCGCGCGGGCATCCCGCAACTGATCGTGCCGTTCGCGTACGACCAGTTCGATAACGGCTGGCGCGCCAAACGGCTCGGTGTGGGGGATGTCTTGCTGGCCAGGCGCCTGTCGGCGGGGCGCATGCGGCGGCAGCTGGCGCGCCTGCTCGCCGCGCCCGAGGTCAAGCTGGCGTGCGGCGAGGTGGCCCGCCAGATGGGGCAGGGGCTTGAATCAGCGCGCCTGCTGGATCACGTCGAAGCGGCCCTGGCAGCTTAGTCCGCCCAGGGGAGCTAGGTATCGTCGAGGGCGATGACCCGGTCGTTTGCGCCGGGCACGCAGCCGTCGGCGATCGGTTCCCAGCCCCGATGCACCACCACCCGCTTGCCATCGTGGCAGATTTCCACGCGCTCGCTGGCGGGCAGGCGCTGGCGCGCGAACGCTTCCAGGCTGGCCGGCAGGCTCACCGCCAACTGCATCGAGCGAATTGCCTCAGGCGGGTGGTCATCCATGTGCACGAGCGGCACGAAGATCGAACCGAGCATCAGCCAGCGCGCACCCACGTCGACGGGGGCGGGCGCATAGGGCGCGGCGCGCAGCCAGTCCTGGGCGCGGGCGCGCAAGTCGCTGCCGGCGGCCAGCTCACCCCAGGCCGAGGCCAGCAATTCCACCACCCACTGATTGCAATTCTGGTATTTCAGGCTGAAGGCATACGCGTTGGCGCTGTAGCGGCCTGCCAGCAACTGCTGCACGCGCACGGGGTCGAGCAGGGCGCGGCGCAGGGGCGGCACGGTTTCGGCCGGCAGTTTCACGAGCGAGATGTAGCCCAGCGCCGGGTTTTCCGTGCCCATGGCGAAACCGGCCGTGCCCTGGTCGAAGATGCGCGGGCGGCCCTCGTCGCAGGCGTAGTACAGTTGGCGCGCGGACCAGCCGCTGTCGTTGTCGTGGCGCCAGGCCAGTGCCGCATGCGAATAGCGGATGCCGAAGCGGGCCAGGTCCAGGCCGGAGCGGCTGATCAGGGCCACGCTGCCTTCGCTGGCGGCCAGTTCCTCGCGCACGACGGCTGCAAAGCGCAACAGGCGATCCTGTTCCGTGGCCGTGAGCTCCTGTGCGCGGTCGCAAAAACGCGAGGAGGCGAGCGAGGTGCCCGCCTGGGCGGCGCCCATGCTGAAGATGGCGCAAACGCCCAGCAGCAGTGCCGGGCGGCGCGGGAGAAAACGAATCAAAGGCTGACGGGACGCGTGGCCATTTCGCCGTACCAGTCGTCGGCCAGCACGAGGAAGAAGGCGGTGCGCGTGTCGTTGCGCGAGAATTCGATGCCGTAGGCGCGGTTTTGCGCATGCACCACGTCGCCCTGCGCCAGCTGCTGCTTGTCGAGCGCCGCTTGTGGCAAGTCCAGCACCAGCGGCGTTGCCGTGGCGTCGGCCTGCATGGTCAGGCGCGTCATGCCGTCGCGGCCCGGCACGGCGGCCACGTCGATGATGCGGTAGGGGCCATTGGCCACCTTGTTGTCGCGCGAGGAGCTGTTGCTCGAACCGTTGAGCGAGTCGGAAATGCTGCCGCTCGACTGGGAGCCGGCGCTGGAGGCCGAGGAAACGAAGCTGTCGGCGTTGGCGTTGCACGCCATGGTCAGAGCTGCGGCCAGGCCGAGCATGCGTAAGGTGGAGGTAGTCAAGGCAGTTTTCCAGTGGACATCAATGAAAGCGGACCGGGTCCATCCCGGCCCGCGCCATCATAGCAGATCGGCCATCAGCTGAGCAGTACCTCGATCAGGCCCTTTGCTTCGGCCGACGGCTGCGTGCGCAGCGCCTGCAGCACGGGATCGTGCTCCAGGTAGGCTTGCAGCTGCGCGCTGACGGTGATGCTGGCCTGCGGCAGCGGCGAAGGGACGGGTGCCAGCGCCTTGGCCAGCAGCAGGGTGTCGCGCAAGCCCTCGGGCGGCAG
The DNA here is from genome assembly GCF_021165895.1 of Janthinobacterium sp. PLB04. Taxonomy (NCBI): domain Bacteria; kingdom Pseudomonadati; phylum Pseudomonadota; class Betaproteobacteria; order Burkholderiales; family Oxalobacteraceae; genus Janthinobacterium; species Janthinobacterium sp. PLB04. Next base: position 3,161,603 of record NZ_CP088968.1, read on the forward strand.
CATGATGGTCGAGCCGGGCAAGGCATTGACGGCATCGGCCACCGGCTGCGGCACGCCCAGCTGGCGCATCAGCGAGCGGCCTATCACTTCCAGGGCGGACGCCATCTGCGTTTCCATGTGGGCGTACAGGCCCGGGGTCTTGTCGGCCTGGGCCAGCAAATAAAAGCCGGCCACTTCATGCACGATGCCGGCAAACAGCGCCGTATCGGCATCCGTATGCGTGACGGCGCTGGCCAGTCCATGCGCCAGCGCCGCCACGTGCACGGTGTGCGCCCACAACTGGGTGGCGCGGGCGCGCAAGGCTTCGTCGCGGATGCCCGCGTTCAGCTGGCGGATGACGGCCGCCGTCGCCAGAGAGTACAGGTTGCGGTGTCCCAGCCGCTCGACGGCGGCGCGCACGCTGGTGATGGCGGGCGTATGGCCGGGCGAGAACAGGGCCGAATTGGCCAGCGCCACAGCGCGCGCCGACAAGGTCGGTTCGCACAGCAGCAGCCGGCTGATGTCGGCCGAGTGGCAATCCGGGTTGGCCAGTTCCTTTTGCAGGAGCAGTGCCGTATTGATGCTGGTGGGAAAGGCCAGGGTTTCCGTTTCGGCGCTGGCCAAAAGTTGCGCCAGGCTGCTGAGCGTGTTGACGTGCATGGATAGGGGAGCGAGAAGTAGCAATGTCTGCATATTATCAGGCAATGTGGCCTGCATGGCGTCCGCCTGCCTTTCCTGCGAAACAAGTTGCGCATCGGCTCCGCATCGGTCCATTCATCAGCCCAGCTTATAGGTCCTAGTGGCTTTGTGCCGCTAATCAGCGCGGGCCAGCGCTGTTAAGCTTGGATTGCCAGGACAGGCGAAGCCGGCTGCCCGGCGGCACGCCCATTCTGGGAACCGATCTTACCGGCAAGAAAGGAAAACACCCATGCATCGATACGCCGCGGCACTCTTGCCGCTTTGCCTGCCCGCCGGGGCCGTCTCTGCCTCCGCGTCTGCCGAGGCCGCTGCCACGCACGCCGCCGTCACCGTCACGCGCGCCGCCGCCATGCCCACCATCACGGGCGACGCCGCCTATTTCACGGGCACGGTCGAAGTCGACGCCATGTTCCAGCGGCCGTCTCCGGCCCGCGTGGGCGGCGGCATCGTCACCTTTGCGCCCGGCGCCCGCACGGCCTGGCATACGCATCCGCTAGGCCAGACCCTCGTCGTCACGCAAGGCAGTGGCTGGGTGCAGCACTGGCAGGGCCCGCTGCAGGCGCTGGCGGTCGGCGACGTGGCGTGGATACCGCCCGGGGTCAAGCACTGGCATGGCGCGACGGCCACGTCCGCCATGCAGCATGTTGCGATTGCGGAGGCGCAAGATGGCACGGCGGTGACGTGGCTGGAGCAGGTGGCGGATGACAGCTACCCCAAATAGTCAGGGCTGCCCGCCGTGCAGCAGTGCCCGATGGCGAAGCTGCTAGCGCGGCTTTGGCGCGGGCTCGGCCGTGTCACTGCTTGGGGTGAGCGCCGTTCCGGCGAAGCGCGCCTCGCCGGAGACCAGCTTTTGGCCTATGCCGACGAAGCCGCGGATCTGCTCATCCGAATGGCCTTTCAGGTCGGAAAAGACAGCGCGCATCTGCTGCGGGGAGACGCCGGCTTTATCTGCCCGGTTGAGCGTGCTGAAGCCTTCGAGCAAGCGCGCCGTTCCCAGGGGACTGCGCAGTGAATCGATCAGTGTATCTAACATATTTGCCTCCTTATGGCGTTGGCGTTGAGACGGTGGACTACTGAGCAAAGTGTAGCGGCCCTGGCATCGGAAACTGGACCCGCATAATGCTAGAATTACGTACCTTGACATGGCGAGCAAAGACTGATAGTAAATATGATTGCAAAAAAAGAATTATTTCCAGGGCGCATACAGGCGGATCAAATTCTTGTGCATCAGTGCGCGATACGCCGCTTTCAGTCGCGGCACGGGCAGCAATTCCAGGAGCTGAGGAACTTGCGGAACAGCGTCATGGCGGCGATCGACGTGCGACCAGGTATGTGGCGCCTATTGTCAAACCAACGTGACAGGCACTTTGCCTTGCTCGATATCATGCACGTGCTGAATACGAGGAATGGACGAGCGGCCTTGCGGGAAGGGGCGTTGATGCCATTTGACGATGCAATGCAGATGCCGCAGTTGGCGGCCTTCACGGCGCTGCATGAGGAATCAGCGAGAGAAGTATTGGACTTATTGCTGGCGAATCTGGATTTCATCGACGGTCTGGTTGAGACGTGTCGCATCTTCGAGATTTATAGTGTGCTTGCCGTGAGTGTGCGGGTGGATGCCCTGGAGCTCGTCAAGCGTTACTATCATACATACCACCGGGCAAGGAACTGTTCCCGCATCGAAAATTATTCTGATGTGGCGGAGGCGGACACCCGCTGGGCATTCATGCTGGAGACGGACGAAGCCACTGACGACCTGGCGCTGCTGCTGGGCACAGGCGTCATCACGCCTTATTTCCGCGGTGCTGGCATCGATATTTTTGATGATGACGCCAATGACGTGGTGCTTAATAATACAAAACAGAATGATGGCATCTATTTGCGCATAACAATTGGCGACGAGGCTCCGCATCAGATTGACGCGGCCCTTATCTATTTAAGGGAAGCGTTATTGGGTAAGGCGCGCGACAAGGGGTTTGCCAGAGCGAATTATGCAAGGCGCCGTTTCGACGAGTCCAATTTCGTGAACGGACTGCGCCATCCGCTATTCTTTGATGTCAAGCGGGGCAGCTATCTGGCGCCATTGATGGGTCTTGCATGCTGGGATGAAAAAGAGTCGGGCGCCACAGTGGATCAGGTCTGCGTCAAGGTTGTTGCAGATGCCGAGGGGTATCGTCTCGACAATAAACTGCAGGGCACGGTGTATGAGGTGGATACCGTCAAAAAACATTATCAACACATCGCGGCTGCGATCAAGGCGCCGCTGGCAAAAAAAGCCGGACGCCTTGATGTCTTTCTCGCGGGCGTTACGGATGGCCCCGCTTTCTAGACCCGGGAAAAGCAAAGGCCGACAGCCGGCTCGATGGTGCGCGTGGCAACAAACTAGGGCAGCAGCAACGCATGCTGGCTGGCCGTATGGAAATCGCGCCACACGCGGTTGATGGCGCTGTCTTCGCGGGCCGCGTACAGGCCGCAGTACGGGTACAGGCCATCGACGGCGGCGCGGCACACGGCGACCATATCCAGCGAACGGTCTTGCACGGCCTGCATGGCGTCCGCGTCGAGCGCCGCGCCGGCGGCAACCGTTGCCCAGCTGTCATCCAGCACGGCATAAAAGCGGGCACGGGCGGCAGCGCAGGCGTCTTGCTTGCCTTGCAGGAATGCGGCTACTTCCGGCACGTCCAGCAGCGGCAAGCCGGCGCGCGCATGGCGGCGGTGGCGCATGCATTCCTCTGCCAGCTGCATGAAATGCGCGGCCATGCCGGCCACGTTGGCGGCCAGGGTCACGTAGGCCAGTGAGTAAAACGGGTAGCGGTACAGGGGGCCGTCGGCCGTCGCGGTGTCGGGACTGATCGTAAAGCCATGTTCCTTGCTGAGCCACTGGCCGTCGATGCGGTAGCTGTGCGAGGCGCTGGCGCGCATGCCGATGCTGTTCCACGAGGGCACCAGTTGCACCAGCGCGGCGGGCACGAGGAAGGCGCGGATGCGCGGCTTGCCATCCGCATCGAGCAGGGGCTGGCCATCGCGCTGCAGCCTGGCGTTCAGGGTGAAGTGGGTGGCCATCGGCGCGCCGCTGGCGTAGTCCCAGCTGCCCGAGATGCGGTAGCCGTCGCCTTCCTCTTCCGCATCACCGGTGGCCGCGCCGCTGCCGCCCAGGCAGACCCGGGGCGTGCCGATGATTGCGCGCGCCATGTTGGGCGCCAGAAAGCCGGCGAACCAGCCGGCGCCCGCGCACAGGGTCAGCACCCAGCCCATGCTGCCATCGACGGCCGCCACGGCTTCTTCCAGACGCACCACTTGCGGCAAGGGCAGCTCGGCGCCGCCCGCGCTGCGCGGCGCCAGCATCGTCAGCCAGCCGCGCCGGTGCAGCAAGGCTTGCTGTACTGGATGCAAAAAGCGGGCGGCGTCGGCCGCCGGCGCATGGCGCGCGATGCGGCGCGCGTCGCGCCCGGAAAGGGTAGCAAGGGTAGCGGGGACAGCGTGCGGCATGGGCGGAATCCGGCAATGGCAGAGGCGGGCATTTTCGCACAGTGCCGTGTACAGGGGATAGTCAGCGCCTGTTGCGGCGCCAGTCCGGCGCCTGTAAGCTGCAGGAAAGGGGGAAATATGTACAGATTCGTCAATGCGGGGAGCGCGGCGGCATTACTGTTGTGCCTGTCAGCCTGCGCCAGCGTGCCGCCACCGCCGCCGGTCATCATAGTGGGCAAGGATGACATCACCGTGGCGGGACAGCGCGTCCACACGGTGGAGGAGATGCTGGCCGTCCTGGCCGAGAAGAATATGGCCAGCGTAGCCTTGCGTACGGAGCCGGACGTCCCCTATGAGCGCATCGGAGCGGTGATCTACTCCATCTTTCGCGCCGATAGAAAGGTGACGGAAGTGGGCCGCTCCGCAGCACCGTGAGTTCTGCCATGCCGGCCGCCAATGCCTGCCGCCGCAAGTGGTGACTATGCGACATGGTGCGAACGGGCATAAGCGGCTACAGTATGGCGTTCCCTACTTGAAAGCTTACCGTCCATGAGCACGTTCCGTCTTCCCGACCCGCACTTCGCCGAGAAAGTCCGCGCCAGTTTTGATTTGCAGAACGCCATGACCCTGATCCAGGCCAGCCTGCCCGTGGTGGCGCATGGCAGCACGGAAATCCACGTGCCGCACTGGAGCGGCATCGAGCAGCAGCACGGTTTCGTGCATGGCGGCGTGGTCGGCATGATCGCGGACTCGGCCGCCGGCTACGCGGCCATGACCATGGTGGCTGACGGCGCGTCCGTGCTGACGGTGGAATACAAGATGAATTTGCTGGCGCCCGCCGATGGCGAGAAACTGATCGCGCGCGGCAAGGTGGTGCGTCCGGGCCGCACCCTGATCGTCACGCAGGCGGAAGTGTACGCCGTGCGCGATGGCAGGGAAACCCTGTGCGCGCTGATGCAGCAAACCATCATGGTGATGCACGGCAAGTCGGAAAAGACGTGAGCCGTGCACCGGACAACGGCGCTCAAGCCGCCTTGGCCAGGCCTTCCGCTTCCAATGCCGCCTTGACGCTGTCGCGCTGACCCACTCTCGCCAGGAAAGCTTGCACCTGCGCCAGTGCGGACAAATCCACGCCCACGCCTGGCGCCCAGCCCGTGATGACGAACAGGTAGGCGTCGGCGACCGTGAACGTGTCGCCGGTCAGGTAAGCCTGGCCTTCCAGGCGGCTGTCCACCCACTTGTATTTCTTGCCCAGTTGCTTGATGAACAGTGCCTTGGTGGCGGCGTCGATGCGGGAGTCAAACAGGGGGCTGAACGATTTGTGCAGCTCGGACGTGATGTAGTTCTGCCATTCCAGCACCTTGTAGCGGGCAAAACTGCCCACGGGCGGCAGCAAGTCCTGTCTGCCGGCCTGTTCGGCGACGTACTGGGCGATGACGGGGCCTTCGCTCAAGGTTGTTCCATCATCGAGCGCCAGCAGCGGCACCTGGCCTTTCGGATTGAGTTCGTAGTAATTGCCGCCTTCCTGCGTCTTGTGCTGGCCCAGGTCGACCTTGACCAGGGTGAACGGCGTGCCCGTTTCGCGCAGGATGATGTGCGGTGCCTGCGAGCAGGCGCCCGGCGAGTAAAAGAGTTTCATGGCGATCCTTGAACAGGTGGGAAAACAGCCACTATAGTCCTGCGCAGCCGCACGGTAAACGCGTGTTCGTTTGGTGACTGCGCATGCCCGGTGCGGGATTGCGCTGGCTCAAACCCGGGGATAGCGCAAGGTGTCGAGCAGCAAGGTAAACGCGGGAGAAGGGTGGCGCCGGCTCGGGTAATACAGCTTGTAGCCCGCGTACGCGGGGCACCAGTCGTCCAGCACGCGCACCAGCCTGCCATCGGCCACGTAGGGCAGCACCACGTCTTCGGCCATGCAGGCCACGCCCAGCCCATCGAGCGCCGAATGCAAGCGCATGGCCATGTTGTTGTAGATCATCTGTCCCTCCACCCGTACTTTCAGTTCCTGCCCATGCTTGGCAAACTCCCAGGCAAACAGGCCGCCCACGGTGGGCAGGCGCATGTTGATGCAGTTGTGCGCCATCAAGTCCTGCGGCGTGGCGGGCGGCGCATGGCGGCTGAAATACGCGGGCGAAGCGACGATGGCCATGCGGAAATCGGGACCGATGGGCATGGCGATCATGTCCTTGGCCACTTGCTCGCCCAGGCGCACGCCCGCGTCGCAGCGCGCGGCCACGATATCGGTCATGCCGTTGTCGACGACGACTTCGATGTTGATGTCGGGATAGTCCGGCAGCAACCGGGCGATGGCAGGTTGCAGCACCGTCAGCGCCGAGTGTTCTCCCGCACTGATGCGGATGTTGCCGGCCGGCTTGTCGCGCCGCTCGCTGAGCAGGGCCAGTTCCGCCTCGATCTCGTCGAAGCGGGGCGCCACCGTGCGCAGCAGCTGTTCGCCCGCTTCCGTGGGCGAGACGCTGCGCGTGGTGCGCACCAGCAGGCGCAAGTCGAGCCGTTCTTCCAGCGCCCGCACGGTCTGGCTCAGCGCCGACTGCGACACGCCCAGCTTGGCTGCCGCCCGGGTAAAACTGCCTTCGCGGGCCACGGCCACGAAGGCGAGGATGTCGTTGAAGTTGGTTTGTGCCATGGCGGATGTCTTTCCAATTCATTAGTTGCGCTAATAAGTTCATGCGGACTTTAGCATCTATTCATGGTAATGCGCCAGCCTTACAGTGTAGGCATGAAAACTGCTCCCGATTCCGCTATCCCCGCCGCGCCGCACAAGGCGGCCATCCTTGCCATCATCCTCGTCAGCTATGTGATGATCGTGCTCGACACGTCCATCGTGCTGACGGGTTTGCCGAAAATCCACCAGGAACTGGGCTTTACGGATACGGGCCTGGCCTGGGTGCAAAGCGCCTACACCCTGACGTTTGGCGGCTTGCTGCTGCTGGCCGCGCGCGCTGGCGATGCGCATGGCCGGCTCCGCCTGTTGCAGCTGGGCCTGGCGCTGTTCACGCTGGCGTCGCTGGCCATCGGCCTGGCGCAGTCGCCGGCCATGATGATTGCCGCGCGCGCCATCCAGGGCGTCGGCGCGGCCATTCTGGCGCCGTCGACCCTGGCCTTGCTGCAAACCACGTTTGCGGAGGGACGCGAACGCACGCGGGCCATCGCCCTGTACAGCGCCGTGGCGGGGATCGCCGCCAGCGTGGGGCTGGTGCTGGGCGGCGTGCTGGCCGAATGGCTGTCGTGGCGCGTGGGTTTCTTCATCAATCTGCCGATTGGCGCCGCCATGCTGGTGGCCGCGCGCCGTTTCATCGCGGAAAGCGCGCGCAGCGGGGGCAAGTTCGACGTGGCCGGCGCCGCCAGCTCGACCATGGGCATGTCGGCCCTCGTGTATGGCTTGATCCGCTCGGCCGGCGCCGGCTGGGGCGATGCCTTGACGCAGGGTGCGCTGGCGGCGGGCGTGCTGCTGCTGGCCGCCTTCATCTTCATCGAGCGCCGCGCCGCGCAACCGATCCTGCCGCTGCGACTGTTTGCCGATCGGCAGCGCAATGCCGCGTACGGGGCCAGGGTGCTGTTCCTGGGCGCCATGATCGGGTTTTTCTTCTTCACCACGCAATTTCTGCAAGTGGTGCTCGGCTATCCGCCCTCGTTGACGGGCCTGGCTTTCCTGCCCATGACCCTGGTCAACTTCGGCGTCGCCCTGTGCGTGCCGCGTTTGACGCGCCGCCTGGGCAATGCGCGCCTGCTGGCCACGGGACTGGGATTGACCCTGCTGGGCATGGCATGGCTGAGCCGCGTCGATGCGGGCACGGCTTACTGGCTGGGGGTGGCCTTGCCCATGGTGCTGATCGGCGCGGGGCAGGGCATGGCCTTGAGCCCCCTGACGGCGGCCGGCGTGGCCGGCGTGCCGGCGCGGGATGCGGGCGCCGCCTCGGGCATCGTCAACGTGGCGCACCAGCTGGGAAGTTCGCTGGGGCTGGCGGCGCTGGTGGCCGTGGCCGGCCTGGGCGCGGGCCAGCTGGCAGGCGTGCCCCTGCTGGCGCACCGCGTGACGGTGGCTCTGGGCAGCGCCTCTGCCATGCTGGCGCTGGCCTTGCTGCTGGTGCTGACTTGTCAGGCGCGGCCACCCAAGCTGCCGCCCCCATCCACCGCCAGCACCTGACCTGTCACGTAACTGGCTTGTTCCGATAGCAGGAAGCCGACGGCGGCGGCAATTTCATCGGGCTGTCCCAGGCGCCGCATCGGGATTGTTCCAAGAACCTGGCGTTCCATCTCGCTGCCGACGGGACGGGTCTTGCGGAACAGTTCCGTTTCCACGGGGCCTGGCGCGACCGCATTGACCGTCACGCCGTGTTCGGCCAATTCCAGGGCCCAGGTTCTCGTGCAGCCGACCAGGGCGCTTTTGGCGGCGGAATAGGCCGTGCGGTTCACGCTGCCGTGGATGGCACGGCTGCAGATATTGACTATCCGGCCATACCGGCGCTGCTTCATCGCCTCCACGAATTGCTGCGTCACCTGGATGGCGGCGCGCACGTTCAGATCGAAGACGTTCTGCAACGTGGCAAAGTTGATTTGCCCCAATGGCTGGGGCGAGGCAATGCCTGCATTGTTCACGATGCCGTCGATGTCAAACTGTTGTTCAAGCGCCTTGAGCACTGCCTCCGTCTGCGCCAGGTCGGCAAGATCGCAGGCCACCAGCGTGCCCGGAAAGTCCATGTCTTCGATGTGCCGCGCGATGCCGACGACCCGATGGCCTTGCTGATGCAGCAAGGTGCTGATGGCATAACCGATGCCGCGTGTCGCGCCAGTGACGAGAAAAGTACGGGATGTCATGGGAGAGGATTTCCTTTGGCCAGAAAATGCAGCTTGAAAGGGTACACTTTTTTGCCATTGCATGCTTCGCTGCCGGGCTTGCTGTCTGCGCTGTCATGCCGCCGCAGCGGTTGACCACTCGCGCAGCAATTGTCCGAACGCGTCGGCCGCCGCCGTGCTGCCGGCGGCCCGCCACAGCAGCTGGAACTGGGCGGCGGGCAGGGCGGGCAAGCCATGCTGGCCATCGATGACCACCATGCCCGCTTCCAGGTCGCCTTGCGGCAAGGCCGTGATGGCCAGCCCGGCCAGCACGGCGGCGCGCAAGCCCTGCTGGCTGGGCGAGGTGAACGCCACGCGCCAGTCGAGTCCGGCGCCATCGAGGGCGTCGACGCCCACTTGCCGGTGCATGCAGGGCGCCGGTGAAAACGCCAGCGGCAGGGGCAGCGCGCCGTCATGCCGGAAGTCAAGCGCCGCGGCCCAGACGAAGCGCGTGCGGCGCAGCACGGCCGCCTCATCTTGCCCGTCCGCCAGAACCATGACGACGGCCAGGTCCAGCGCATCGGCCGCGACCAGTTTTTGCAAGTCAAGATAGGTGCCCACCGTGACATCCAGGCGCACGGAGGGAAACAGATGCGCGAACTGCGCCAGCAGGGCCGGCAAGCGCGCGCCCATGAAATTTTCCGGCACGCCAAAGCGCACGGCGCCCGCAATCGAGGAGCGCTGGAAGCGCCGCGACAGCGCTTCCTGGGCTGCCAGGATCTGCCGCGCGTGGCGCAGAAAATCTTCGCCATCTTCCGTCAGGCTCAGGCTGCGCGTCGTGCGCACCAGCAGCGCCGTGCCCGCCTGCTCTTCCAGGCGGCGGATCTGGTGGCTGATGGCGGACTGGCTCAGGTGCAGCCGTTCGGCGGCGCGCGTAAAGCCGCCCGTGTCCTGGACTGCCACAAAGGCGCGCAGCAGGGCGGTGTCGAAGTCCATGGGGTTCCCGTGATTCATGATGAAAATGAATGAATTGTACAAAATTTTATCATTTCCCTCATGAGTCCTGGCTTTCTAGAATGGCGGCTCGCAGTGCGCCGCCTCCACGCGCGCCCCCATGACTACCGACATCAAGGCTTCGATGCACCTGACTACTTCACAACAAAACTCGCTGACCCTGGCCGCCGTGTGCCTGGCCTCGCTCATGTTCGGGCTGGAAATTTCCAGCGTGCCCGTCATCCTGCCCACGCTGGAAACCGTGCTGCATGGCGACTTCAAGGACTTGCAATGGATCATGAACGCCTACACCCTGGCCTGCACCACCGTGCTGATGGCCACGGGCACCCTGGCTGACCGCTATGGCCGCAAGCGCTTGCTGCTCGCCAGCCTGGCCCTGTTCGGCCTCAGTTCCCTCGCATGCGGCTGGGCCGGCAGCACTGGCGTGCTGATCGCCGCGCGCGCGCTGCAAGGCATGGCCGGCGGCGCCATGCTGATTTGCCAGGTGGCCGTGCTGTCGCAGCAGTTCCCGGCCGGCGCGGCGCGGGGCAGGGCGTTTGGCGCCTGGGGCATCGTGTTTGGCCTGGGCCTGGGCTTCGGCCCCATCATCGGCGCGGCCATCGTCGCGCTGTCAAACTGGCAATGGGTATTTCTCGTGCACGGCCCGCTGGCCGTCGTTGCGCTGCTGCTGGCGGGCCTGGGCGTGAGCGAGTCGCGCGACCCGCAGCGGCGCAAGCTGGACGTGGCGGGCATCGCTACCCTGTCGCTGGCCGTGTTCAGTCTGGCGTGGTGCATCACGCAGGGGCCGGCGCTGGGTTTCACGGACCCGCGCACGGTGGCCAGCCTGGCCGTGGCGCTGGCCGGTTTTGCCGCGTTTGCCGTCATCGAACGGCGCCAGGCCGAACCGATGATTGACTTTTCCGTGTTCCGCATCCGCCGCTTCTCGGGTGCGCTGCTCGGTTCGGCGGGCATGAACTGCAGTTTCTGGCCGCTCATGATTTATCTGCCCCTGTACGTGCAGCACTGTCTCGGCTATAGCAGCCTGGGGACGGGCCTGACCTTGCTGGCCTACACCTTGCCCACCTTGCTCGTGCCGCCGCTGGCCGAGCGGCTGGCGCTGCGCTACCGGGCCGATACGGTGATCCCTGCCGGCTTGCTGGCCATCGGCACGGGCTTGCTGCTGATGTGCTGGGGCAGCCATGCGGACGCCGCCAGCTGGCTGACGATCCTGCCCGGCTGCCTGCTGGCGGGCACCGGCCTGGGGCTGACGAATACGCCCGTCACCAACACGACGACGGGTGCCGTGCCGGGCGAACGGGCCGGCATGGCGTCCAGCATCGACATCAGCGCGCGCATGGTCAGCCTGTCCATCAATATCGCGCTGATGGGTTTTATCCTCGTCGAAGCCATGCAGTCCGCCTTGCGGCAGCACTTGCCCGGTGGACTGGACGCGGCCACCTTGCGCGCCATGGCGGAGAATTTGTCGGCAGGCAAGGGCGCCGCCGCGCTGCCGGATGGCGTGGCGAAGCTTGCGCTGGCACAAGGCTTTGGCGCCGTGATGCTGTACGGAGGCGTGGCGGCCTGCCTGTTCGCCGTGGCCAGCTGGCTGGTGTTTGGCGCCGGACGCTCGCGGCAGGCTTCCGGCATGCCGGCGCGCTGAGATACAGGGGCAGGGGAGGCTATAATCTGGGCACGTTGACAAGTGTTGCTCAACGTCATTAAGAGGCCGCCCATGCATAAACTGATTTCTGAACTCACCCGCCTGTATCTGTTCGATGAACAGCAGCAATACGTCGATGCGGACGGCGGCGCGCAGCCGCTGACGCCGGCCGTGCTGGCGCGCCATCTGTCGGGCGAGCAGACAGTAGCGGTGCAACTCGTGACCGGGAGTGGCCTGGCGCGCGCGCTGGTGCTGGAGTTTGGCGGCAAGGGCGGCGGCGAGGCGCACTGGAGCGCACTGTGCACGATCGCCAATGCCGTGCAGCACGAGCTGGACTTGCCGGCGCCCGCCGTCAGCATCTCGGGCACGGCGTTCCAGTTATGGCTGTCACTGGCCACGCCCGTGCCCGCCGCCCAGGCGCGCCAGTTCGTGCAGCTGCTGCGTTCCACTTTCTTGCCTGCCTCGACCGACATTCTCGCCGTCGCGCCGCCCGCTTACGTGGAGCAGGTGGCGCTGCCGCCCGCGTTGCAGCCGTCCGGCAAGTGGGCCGCCTTCATCCACCCCAGCATGGGCGCCGCCTTCGTCGACGAACCGGGCCTGGACATGCCACCGCCGCCAGCGGCCCAGCTGGGCTTCCTGGAAAGCTTGCGCAGCATCAACCCGGGACAATTCGCGCAGGCGCTGGCGAAGCTGCAGGGACATGCGGGCCTTTCGGAGTCTTCGCCAGCGCCTGTTCCCGTGGCCGCATCGCCTGTTGCATCTTCCGCCACCGCGCCAGGCTTGCTGTTGCAGGACGCCACCCTAGAAGACATCGTGCGCTGGCTGCATGCGCGCAACATCGAACCGACGTTCCGGCACCGGCTGCCGTAGCCACGGCATGTTCAGAACAATTGAAATTTCGCATGAAAGGCAGCATTCAATGGATTTCCATGTAGTCGCAAATTCCTATAATTGCTACGGCGGTCACACAACGTTGTCTCTGATCGGGGATTTTCTTCTCGCGGGCAGCGGCAATTTTGGCGGCGCGATTCAGGAAATTGCAGTTACGCTTCACTTCAGCGACTCTGGTCCGGCAAAGAAGACGCTGGAATCTCTGTTGGAGACGCACAACAATTTCCGCGCAACACTGCCCAAGGTCACTTATCGAAGAGCAAAGGGCAAGGTCGAGATTGCCATCGCCAGCGAATTGATGGAAGGCCGGGACTGGACGCATTCTTCAACATTATCTTTGCCACTTTTTAAAGCAGGTGTGGATGAAGTCATCCATGCATTAGGGCTATTGAGCAAGCGATTGAAGCGCACTGATGATTTTAGCCTGGAGAAATTTCTGGACCACTGTGAAGCTGCCAGGAAACGCGTCCCGGATTCCGAGGAAGCTCTTCAACTCCTGGCATCCGGGCTGAAGGCAGCGGCACAAGCCAAGCGCGATGGAATGTCAGCCTGGGAGCAGTTGGGAATCGACTGGGAAGACTTTCATCCCAAGGCACGCGAGATGTTGGATGATCCATTTTTTTGGAACTGCACGGACGATTTCTCGCCGAACGGCAATGATACTGGAGCCGATCTTCTGGAGAGCTATCGCGAGTGGCACAAGACGCACAAGGATGTCACGCCAATTCGATTCCTCGAGAAACTGGCAAAGCAGTGGGGATACGCCGACATACGCGCCATGGACGATGATGTGCGCTGCGAAGCGTCGATTGCTCTCGCATTTGCGGAGATAAAGTTAAGAGCGGCATGCAACCAACAGGCGCGACAACTGGCATTGGACGCTATCGGGCAGCAAAGAGCCCAGGCGCTGGCCGCGGGGGATTGGTCTCATCGCGAAGAAAAGCTGGATGCCTTGAATCAGATCGAAGCAAAGTTGAAGCAAATGGATCACACCATGGTGCATTTGACGGACTGAGGCGCAGAGATTACTTTGACGTTCAATGTGACTTCAAGCGGCAGCAATGGGGCGGAAGCTACCAACGACAGCAGCCAGAAGCGGACTTTTCGTTGGCAATTATTTAAATAAGAAAACATGCACCCACCGTGGAATTTTACCTTTTAGTTTAGGAATGAAAAAAATTCCAAGGAGAAAAGCCGTGGACCATAAGAAAAACAGCAGATTTACACTCAAAGATGTCTTGATGAAAACCAATGCTCAGCGTCTTTCTGAGGCACCAAGAAGCGAGAAAATTATTCATTATGTTTTTGTTTTTGGCATTGCGATTGTTATAGTGGCCTCTCTTGTTTTTATGGATTGATTTTTACTCATATAATCTATGGAAACTAATGCCACAGCATTACAGTTTAAAGAATCGCACAAGAAAATAATGTTTTATATTTTAGAGATACGATGTATTTCTTAAAAGCAATGCTGCTTGTCGTAACGCCGTTGCTAACAGTACAGCCTACATTTGCGTTTGAGTCCTCGGGCAAAGTTGCGGATGTCGCAATCCGTGCTCTCGCCGATCAGACTGCAAAACAGCTCGCGCAAAATGAACTCGATGGCGTTTACGCATCTATGTCGCCTAAACTCAAATCGGTCTACTCCCGCGATGAGTGGGTAAAGCCAGCATGGGGTATGCAAAGAATCTTCGGATGCATTGAATCGTTTGATTTTGAAGCCATCAACTACGGAAAGCGAGGCGTTTAGTTAGAGTGTTGCGACCACCGATTGAATCCGCAGACGACAGCGGACGGTCGCCCAGGCGACGAGTCTACCTGCAGGCTGTATCCACATTTTTTGTTCGTCCAGCCCCGATTATTGAAACAGGGAAATGCCTGCGATGAAAAATCTTGTACTTGCCGTTGCGCTGTGCCTGGATAACGGCGTTCCGCCAGCGGCGCTTGCCGCCGACGCCGCGCCCACAGTCACCATCGAGAACGCGTTTTCGCCCGATGGCGGGGCGGAGGCGCTGGTGCTCAAGGTCATCGATAGCGCGGCGTCGACGATACGGCTGGCCGCCTATTCGTTCAGCTCGCCCCATGTGGTCGAGGCCTTGCTGCGGGCGCGGCAGCGGGGCGTGGATGTCAGGGTGCTGGCCGATACGCGGCGCAACGCGCGCAAGAACAGCCGGGCCGCGCTGGACCGGCTCGTCGGTGCGGGCATTCCCACGCGCCTGATTTCCCGCTATGCCTTGCATCACGACAAGTACATCGTGGCCGATGGCGTGACCGTGCAGAACGGCAGCTTCAATTACACGGCCGATGCGGCCACCGCCAACAGCGAAAATGTGCTCGTCGTGTGGAATAGCGAGCGCCTGGCGCAGTCGTACCTGGCGCACTGGGAAAACCGCTGGGCCAGCGGCATCGACTATGCGCGAAGGCCTGCCGCGGCACTTGCGCCGCGGCCCTGATCATTGCCCCTGCGCGCGCAGCCAGTCGAACACTTGCCCGACGATGGGCGAACGCGGGTGCTCCGCCACGCCCGACAGCCACCAGGTGGCGCCGGGCACGCGCGGGTAAGCGGGCAGGACGTGCAGCTGGCCACGCGCCAGGCTGGCATTGGCCAGCAAGCGGGGCAGGCAGGCGATGCCGCGTCCATCCAGGGTGGCGTCGAGCAAGAGGCGCGCATCGTCATAGATGGCCCGCTTGCGAAAGCGCGCCAGCGGGCCCAGGAACAATGGTGCCGTAGTGTCGCCCGTCAAGCTTTCTTCCAGGCAAACCAGATCCGCGTGCAGGTGATGCACATCCTGCGGCACGCCGGCCAGCCGCGCCGCCAGCTCGCTGTTGGCGACCATCACCCATTCATCGCGCAGCAGGGGGATTTCCTGCAAGTCCGGCTGCAGGATGGGGCGCTCGCCGATGGCGATATCGACGTCGATTTCATCGACGAAGCGGGCGCTCTCGTCGACCGACAGCAGCAAGCACAGTTCGGGCAGCCGCGTTTCCAGTTCCCGCAGCCGGGGCTGCAGCCAGCCGTGCAGCAGGGGCGCCGGACATACCAGCACGACCAATCCCGGATCGAGATAGGTGGCGATGCGCCCCAGGCCGCTGCGCAGCACGGTCATCGAGCGCTGCACGCTGCGCAGCAGCACTTCGCCCGCCACCGTCAGTTCCACGCCCCGTCCCGCGCGGCGGAACAGCGGCTGCTTGACCTGTTCTTCCAGCAATTGCACCTGGTGGCTGATGGCCGACTGCGTCACGTGCAGCTCGTCGGCCGCGCGCGAGAAATTGCCGTGGCGGGCCGCTGCCTCGAAACCCATCAACAACTTCAGCGAAGGAATGCGATGTTCTGACATATGAGAAAATCTAATGAATTAAGGTAAATCATATCATTTGTTTTCATGTCTTGATCGCTCCACAATGCCGTCCATGCCAGCGCATCGACTGCGCGGCACTCTGACTAACTAATCAAGGATGGATATGAACACACGTCGATATTTCTTGCGTCATTGCATGCTGGGCGGCAGCGCGCTGGCCATGGGCGGCATGCTGGCCGGCTGCGGCGGCGGCACGCCGGAAACGGGCCCGGTGGCGCCAGTGCCGCCCATCATCAGCGGCGGTGGCGTCAACCAGACCGACGGCTGGCGCATGCCCGACGAGGCCGAAGCCCACAAGGCGACGTGGATGGCGTATGGCGCCTCGAACGCCGTCTGGACGCGCGCGCAAGTGCCGCAGGTGCAGCTGGCGCTGGTGCGCATCGCCAACGCCATCGCTGCGCATGAACCCGTCAACATGCTGGTGCGCCCGGACGAGCTGGCCAGTGCGCGACCCTTGTTCGATGCGCGCGTGAACCTGATTCCCGCCGAGATGGACGATGTCTGGATGCGCGACACGGGGCCTGTCTTCGTGCGCAAGCCGAATGGCGAGCGGGCCGGCGTGAAGTTCAACTTCAATGGCTGGGGCAACAAGCAGCAGTCCGGCAAGGATAGGCAGGTGGCCGACGTGGTCGCCGCCCAGGCCCGGGTGCCGCTGCTGGCCACGCGCCTGGTGCTCGAAGGCGGGGCCCTGGAAGTCGATGGCAAGGGCACGGCCATCATCACGGAAAGCTGCGTGCTCAACAGCAACCGCAATCCGGGCTGGAGCAAGGCCGATTGCGAAGCGGAACTGCTGCGCCTGCTGGGCATCCGCAAGGTCATCTGGCTGCCAGGCATCAAGAACAAGGACATCACGGATGCCCACACGGACTTTTACGCCCGTTTCGTGCGCCCCGGCGTGGTGGCGGCGCACCGCGAGATGGACCCGGAATCGTACGATTACGCGCTGACCCGGCGCCACCTGGAGATCTTGCGCGGCGCCACCGATGCGGATGGCCAGCCGCTGCAGATCGTCGTCATCGACGGCCCCGAGAAAATTCGGCCAGGAAACAACCCGAATACCTTCGCCGCCGGCTACATCAATTATTATGCCACCAGCAACGCCATTTTCCTGCCGGAATTCGGCGACGCGCAAGCGGACGCCAGCGCCAGGGCGCAGTACGCGCAACTGTATCCGGGCCGTGCCGTGATCCAGATCAATATCGATCCCATCGCGGCCGGTGGCGGCGGCATCCATTGCACCACGCAACAGGAAATTGCATAAAGGAGATCAGCATGCAACGACGACATTTCCTCACTGGCACCATGGGCCTGGCGGCGGCCGTGGGCTTGCCGGCCTTGCCCGCCCTGGCGGCGGGCGCGGGTTGGCGCATGCCCGACGAAGGCGAGCGCCACGCCGCCACCTGGATGGCCTTCGGCGCGAATGACGAGGTATGGGGCAAGCGCCTGAAGGCGGGCGCGCAGGCGGACCTGGCGCGCATCGCGCAGGCGATTGCCAGCGTCGAACCCGTGCACATGCTGGTCAACGAGGAAGACTACGACGTGGCGGCTCGCCTGTGCGGCAACAAGGTCAAGCTGCTGGTGCAGCCTATCGACGACCTATGGATGCGCGACACGGGCCCCGTCTTCGTCAGGAAGGCGGGCGGCGCGCTGGCCGGCGTGAACTTCAATTTCAATGGCTGGGGCGAAAAGCAGGACTATGACGACGATACGCTCGTGGCCCCTTTCGTGGCCGGACGCGCCGGCGTGGCCCTGCTGGAAAGCAGCCTGGTGCTGGAAGGGGGCGGCATCGAAGTCGATGGCCAGGGCACGGCCATCATCACGGAAAGCTGCGTGCTGAACGCCAACCGCAACCCTGGCGTCGGCAAGGCAAAGTGCGAGCTGGAATTGCGCCGGCTGCTGGGCATCGAGAAAGTCATCTGGCTGCCCGGCATTGCAGGCCAGGACATCACCGATGGCCACACGGATTTCTATGCCCGCTTCTGCGCTCCCGGCGTCGTCGCGGCCGGCTTCGACAGCGACCCATCCTCGCCCGAGCACGCCGTTACCCGGCGCCACCTCGACATCCTGCGCAAGGCCACGGATGCGCGCGGCCGTGCGCTGCAGGTGGTAGTCTTGCCCGGACCTGGTTCAGTTCGTCCGCGCTATGAAAACAAGGACTTCGCCGCCGGCTACATCAATTTCTATGTCTGCAACGGCGCCGTGCTATGCCCGGAATTCGGCGATGCGACAGCCGACCGCAACACCAAAGCTATCCTGCGCGAACACTTCCCCAGGCGCGACATCGTGCAGCTGAATATCGACGCCATCGCGGCCGGTGGCGGCGGCATCCACTGCACCACGCAGCAGCAGCCGGCATAGGCATGCCTGTCCGGCGGACGACTCAATCCGCCATTTCCCGGATCAGCGCGGCCACCAGCTGCGCCGCCCCCATTTCCCGCGCCAGCGGCGCGCCCTGGCCGGCCCATTGGGCGGCGAATTCACTGTTGCCGTGCTGGCTGGCTGCCGCGTTCAATTGTTTGGCGGCATCGTAGGCGACGGGATAGTCGGCCGGCGGCGGGCTGCCCGGCGCTTCGCCATGTTCGATCAGGCGGTTCACCATGCCGCGCGCCAGGCGTCCCGAGAGGGCCGCCGTCAAACGCGTTGCCGCCGCCCGTTCGCTTTTCAGGTTGGCCCGGTAGCTGGCGTTGGCCGAGGATTCCGGGCACAGCACGAACGCCGTGCCCAGCTGGGCGGCCACGGCGCCCAGGTCCAGCGCGGCGCGGATGCCTTGTCCATCCATGATGCCGCCGGCGGCGATCAGGGGCAGGGTAGTGCGGCCCGCCAGCAGGCGCAGCAGCACGGTGGTGCTGTGGCGCTCGTCCGGCGCCTGCGGGTCGAAGACGCCGCGATGCCCGCCCGCTTCTACGCCCTGCGCCACGATGGCGTCGACGCCCGCCTGTTCGATGAGCGCCGCCTCGCGCAGATTGGTGGCCGTGGCCAGCGTGTAGACGCCGGCCTGGCGCAGGGTGGCAATCTGCTGCTGCGTCGGCAAGCCGAAGTGGAAGCTGGCGACGGCGGGACGCAGTTCCAGCAACAGGGCAAACGCCGCCTCATTGCCGATGAACGTTTGATATATCTCGTCGAGTTGCACTGGCACGGCCGCGCCCAGCTCCGCAAACAGGGGCGCCAGGTGGGCCAGCCAGGCCGCTTCGCGCCGCGCATCCCGTGCCGCCGGCGCATGGCAGAACACATTCACATTGAAGGGGCCATCCGTCAGCGCGCGCGTGTCTTCGATCATCTGGCGCGCCTGCGCCACCGTGCCGGCGCCGATGGCCAGGGATCCCAGGCCGCCCGCGTTCGAGACGGCAGCGGCCATGCGAGGCGTGGAGACGCCCGCCATCGGCGCCTGAATGATGGGGCATTGCAGGCCGAGGCGGTCGAGGAAGGGCTGGATTGACGTCATGGTATTTCCTTCACGAAGTTGAGGACGCTTGAGGATGCTGTGCATTATTCGTATTTGAAGAATATAATAGCATAATCATTTTTAAAAAGAGAATACTATGGAGTCGGAATCATTGCGGATTTTTTGCTCGGTCGCCAGTGAACTGAGCGTCACCCAGGCCGCCGCCCGACTGGGCCGCGCGCCGTCCAGCGTCACCACGCGCATCCAGCAACTGGAAGCCGATATCGGCGCGGAATTGTTCGTGCGCACAAATAAACGCATGGCCCTGACTGCGGCGGGCGAGCGCTTTCTCGAGTATGCGCAGCGTTTGCTGGCGCTGGAGGAGGAAGCCCGGCACGTCGTCACGGGCGGGCGCGAGGGGGGCACCTTGCGCATCGGCAGCATGGAAAGCACGGCGGCCAGCCGCTTGCCTGCGCTGCTGGCCGCGTATCACGCCGGTTATCCGGGGACGCGCCTGGAGTTGAGCACGGGGCCGTCGCGCCCCCTGATCGAGCAGGTGCGCACGGGCTTGCTCGACTGCGCCTTCGTGGCCTTGCCGCCGTCGTTCGGCGGCGGCGCCGCCCTGGCGGAGCTGGGCCTGGCATCGAGGGCCGTGTGGCGCGAGGAGCTGTGCTTGCTCCTGCCGGCCAGCGAAGCGTCCGTGCGGCATGCCGCAGACGTGCGCACGCGTTCGCTGGCGGCCTTCCCGCAGGGCTGCACCTACCGCGGCATCGCCGAAGAGGTGCTGGGCGTGGCCGGCAGCACGCAGTGGCGGGTGCAAGAGCTGAGTTCGTATCACATCATGATCGCCTGCGTGGCGGCCGGCGCCTGCGTGACTTTGCTGCCGGCCAGCGTGCTGGCGCTGTCCGACGCGCCTGCCACCTTGACAACGCTGCCCGCAGGGCAAATTGACACTGTGCTGGTCTGGCGCGCGGGATTCGACCTGCCCGCCTTTCAGCATTTGCTGGCGCAAGTCGCCAAGGCGGCGTGATGAGTGCGCCGGCCAGGCTGCGCGCGGCCATCGCCGCGGCCGTCATCCTCGCCATCGGCATGGGCTTTGGCCGCTTCGCCTTCACGGCCATCTACCCGCATATGGTCAAGGAAGGCGTCTTGAGCTTGCGCGACGGCAGCCTGGCCGCCTCGGCCAACTATGCGGGCTATCTGCTGGGCGCCATCCTGGCCATGCGCGCGCGGGCCCACAGCGCACACAGGCTGAGCCTGTGGTCGGTGGCCGGCACGGCGTTGTGCCTGGGCGTGCTGGCCTTGCCGATGCCCGTCTGGCTCTTCGTGACGGTGCGCGGCGTGGCGGGCGTGTTCAGCGCCCTGGCCATGGTGGCCGCCTCGCTGTGGCTGCTGGAACAGCGACGGCATGCGCGCGGCGCGCCGCTGCTGTACGCGGGCGTGGGTGCCGGCATCGCCGTCTCGGCCGAATTGCTGGTGCTGGCATCGCAGCTGGGCTGGCACAGCGCCGGCATGTGGCTGCTGCTGGCCGGCGTCACCGTGCTGGCGGGGCTGGCGGCCGCGCCCGCCATTACCGCCAGCGGCGAGGCAACGCCGGATGCGCCGGCGCAACCGGCCGCATCGGTCTTGGCGCCCGTGGCGCCCTGGCCGCTGGTGCTGATCTACGGACTGGCGGGACTCGGCTACATCGTCACGGCCACGTATCTGCCCGTGCTGGTCAAGACGGCCTTGCCCGGGCTGAATTCCGCCCATGTGTGGGCCGTGTTCGGCCTGGGCGCGGCGCCCTCGTGTTTCCTGTGGTACCGGCTGCATGAGCGTCTGGGCACGCGCCAGGCGCTGCGGCTGAACTTGCTGCTGCAGGCGCTGGGCGTGGCCTTGCCCGTGCTGGCCCCATCGGCCGCCGGCTACTTGTTCAGCGCCATCCTCGTCGGCGGTACGTTTGTCGGTACGGTCACCATCGCCATGCCGGCCGCGCAGCGGGCGGCAGTCAAGGCGGGCAAGTTTGGTTCGAACATGATGGCCATCATGACGGTGGTGTATGGCATCGGACAGATCATCGGCCCCGTGCTGGCCGGCAGCCTGTATGCCCAGTCGCACAGTTTCAACAGCGCATTATTGGCGGCGGCCGGCGCGCTGCTGCTGGCCATTGTGGTGAGCCTGCGTCTGTAAACCTCAGAGGCCGAATGCGCAACGCATGAAGTCGCGCCGCAGTTCATTGACCCGGGCGGAATCGCGCGTGTAGTACAGCTTGTTTGTCAGCAGCACCGCATAGCGGCCGCGCCGGGGGCTGAGCCACATGGCCGTGCCGGTGAAACCCTGGTGACACCAGACGTCGTCTTGCGGCCCGCTGCCTGCCGCAGGGTGCCAGAACAGGCCGCGTGACGGCTGCAGCGCGCCCGTCTGCAGCGTCAGCGAGGCGCGTACCCAGCCGGCATCGAGTACAGCGCCATGCAGGCCCGGCGCCAGCATGGCCCGCAGGAAGCGTTGCAGGTCCGGCACATTGGAAAACAGCCCGGAGATGCCGCATACGCCGCCCAACAGACGGGCCGAAAAATCATGCACTACGCCGCAAAGGTGGGCGCCCGCCTGCTCGCAATACTCGGTGGGCGCGACCAGCTGGCCGTGCCGTGGCGTCACAGGGCCGAATCCCGTGGCGGCCATGCCCAGCGGCCGCAGCACATGCTCGGCCAGGGCCTGGTCCAGGGGCGTGCCCAGCAGCCGCTCGATGACAAAGCCGAGGATCAGGGCCGCGCGGTCCGTGTATTCGACAGCTTGACCTGGTATGCCTTCCAGCGGTTCGCGCAGCACGCCGCGCACGATATCGTCGTACACCTCGCCATAGCTGGCGCGCAGGCGCGCGCGCAGCGGCAGACCGGCCGTATGCGTGAGCAGCTGGAAAATCGTGATGGGCGCCAGTGCATGCCCCTGCGTGCCGGGCAACACGTCGGCCAGCCGGCTGTCCAGGCGCAGGCGTTTCTGGCTAATCAGCCTGCCAGTCAGCGACCAGACGCTGATGATCTTGGTCAGCGAAGCGATGTCGAACAGGGTGCCGACCTGCATCGCGGCGCTGGCGGGCTCGGGCGTGAGCCGCCCGGCCGCGCCCGCCACGCCGTGGTGGACGGTGCCCATGGCCCAGGCCGCGCCTGGAAAAATCTGTTCGTGCACGCCGGCTTGCACCAGTTCTGCCAACTGTTCCGTTATCTGCATGATGATTGCGCTGTGTGTGTGCTGTCATGGCTTGTCGCTTCCGCCCCCAGCCAGCGCGCCACCGACTGCGCCAGCCATTCGCCCTCGTCGAGCGGCAGGTCGTGGCCGGCGTCGCCGTGGATCAGGCAATCGGCTTGCCAGGCGCGCGCCAGGCGCTGCGAACAGCGGTGGTCGACCAATAGGTCTTGCGCGCCGGCCATCACCAGCACGGGCATGGGCGGGCGGATGAGGGGCGCGCGGTAGCGGGCGGCCGACAGCAGTTGGCGCAGCGCATTGCTGCGGCTCACCGGGTATTCCTGCTGATAAGTCAACCAATCGGCCAGCAGCGCAGGGTTGCCGCCAGCATGCCGGCGGCTGGTCAGGCGCAATATCAGCGCTTCCTGGCTACTTTGGTCGCCCAGCAGCAGCTGGCGCAGCAGGGCGCCGTAGTTTTGCCAGCGCAGGCGCCGGTAAAACGGGCTGTATGGCCGCATGCTGGTGTTGATGAGCACGCAGCGAGCGATTTCCTGCGGGTAGCGGTGAGCCCATTCCACGGCCACCATGCCGCCCAGCGACAGGGCCAGCAAGTGGTAGGGCGCCGGGATGCCCCGCGCCAGCAGCTCCCGGCGGCAGGCTTCCACCATGGCGGCCACGCGGGTGGCGCTGTCGTGCGCGTGGCGCGTGCCATTGCCGGGCAAGTCGGGCGTGACGATGCTGGCGCCGGGCAGGGCGCGCGCGAGGGTCGCGGGAAAGCTTCCCCAGTGGCGCTGTTCGCGCATCAGGCCGCGCAGCAGGACCCAGGTGGACGATCCGCTCATGATTCGTACCATTGCGCCAGCGCGCGCCGGCGCTGCGCCTTGCGCAGCAAGCCTTCCGGCATCCAGCGGCCGTGGCTGCTGGCGGCGCGCATGAGGAAATCGAACCAGACCAGGTGCCGCCGCAGCACGCGTTGCAAGCGGTGCGCGGCCGTGGGGTTGAAGATGCTGACCCGGTTGAACAGCTGGCGCGGGTTTTTCTTGACCCACAGCCACGAGCCCATTTCCAGCGTCAGCGGCAGGAACACGCGCCCGCTGTAGCTGGTGCCGTTCAGGTACAGATAGTCCCACAGGTCGCCATGCGTGCGGTATTGCCGGCTTTGCGGCTCGAACACATAGTTGTGGTTCGGGTAGCTCTGGCTGAACAGCTCTTCCAGCGCGCCGATCTCGGCCAGGTGTTCGATGGGCACCTTGGTGTGCGCATGGGGAAACCAGATGCGGTCGCGCAAGCCGAAACCGGAATGGCAATCGAGGGCGATGCTGAACTGGCGCGACAGCAGTTCGCGCTCGACCAGGTCGCACACGGCCTGGCTTTCCAGCTCCATCGGGCCATCCGCCGCGCCCCGGTACCAGGGCAGGCGGGCGCTGTAGCGCTGTCCGCCGAGCATGAACGGCACTTTTTCGCGCGCGCTCAGCGGCGCATTGCGCATCAGGTCCACGCCCTGCGGATTGCAGCGCGTGGCTTGCCACATGCCGCCCGGATTAACCAGCGGCATGAACACGAGGCGCATGCTTTCCAGCTGCTGGTGCAGGGTGGCATCCCAGCGCAGGCGGGCGACCAGGCTTTCCAGGAAAGACAGGATGACTTGCGTGCCGATGCGTTCGAGGCCGTGAATGCCGCCGAAAAAGCCCAGCACGGGCACGTCGGGACTCGGATTGCCCAGCGCAATTGCGTACACGGGAAACTCGCGTCCATCCATGGCGATGCTGCAGGGCGCGGCCACTTCCAGGTGGCTGCCGCCCTCGTCGATGAGGCGCTTCAGCATGACCAGCTCGGGCAGATTCTTTTCGATCATCAGGCGTCTGAAAGGGAAAGTGACAGCCAGTGTAGCCGAAATCACTGCCGCGCCAGACGTCCCGCATGGCGAAATGTGCGCACGCTGGCCATGTCACGAAGCCGTCATTTTTTGTGTGTAGGCTATTGCAGTTGATACAAGAATTATCACTTGGCAATACCTCGTTTCCGCATATTTTCACCCTCACACGATAGCGACACGATAGCGATATGACAGGCAGCCCGGCATCCGTTCATGTGCTAGCGCTGGCCGGATACCTGGTACTGCTGGGTTTCCTGGCCGCGGTGGGACCCGTACGGGCGCAGCCGGCCGATGGCCCCGTGCTGCAGTTCGATATCGCCGCGCAAAACCTCGGCGACGCGCTGGATCTCTACAGCCGCCGTACGGGCATCGCCGTGCTGATGGATCAGCGCTACGCGCAGCGCCAGTCAGCCTCCGTGCGCGGCGCCCATGCGGCCGGCGCGGCCCTGCAATCCTTGCTGGAGGGTACTGGGCTGCAATCGCGCCTGTCCGATGCGCAAGCCGTCATCGTGTATGCCCCGGCAGGCGCAGCCGAGCTGCCGCAGGCCGCCGTCGTGGCCGCCGCCGACATACCGGGTGCCACGCAGGGCGGCGGCGACCATGCGGCCTATGTGAGCCGCCTGCAGCACGTACTGCTGGGGCTGCTGTGCCGCGCGGCGCAGACGCGTCCCGGCGGCTACCGCCTGGCGCTGCAGCTGTATCTGAACCGTGCCGGCGTGGTGGACCGCGTGCACCTGCTCGACAGCACCGGCTTGCGCGCGCGCGACACGGCCATCGCTCGCGTGGTGCTGGGCATGCGCGTGGGCGCGGCGCCGCTGCCGTCGATGCCGCAGCCCGTTTCCATCCTGCTGCTGCCGCAAGGGCCGGGCAGCGAAGTCGATTGCGCTTCCAGCATGCTGGGTAGCAACGCGCCATGAGCATGCCCGACCTGCGCACCAGGCTGAAACGCCATCTCAGTTCGCGCTATGCCGTGCTGCGCTGGCGCCTCGAACGGGTGGTCGGCTGCAAGCACCATGCGGCCGATGCGCTGCAGGAAACCTGGCTGCGCCTCGAAGCGATGGTGGCGCCTGGCCCCGCTGCCGCGCCCGTCCACAATCCCGACGCCTATCTGCTGCGCATGGCGGCCAATATCGCCACCGACGCGTATCGCCGCGACCGCATCATCGTCACCGAGCGCGAACGCGAAGAGCTGATGCACATGGCCGACGAGGCGGGCGACGACATCAGCGACCCGGCGCGCATCGTCTCGGCGCGGCTCGACGTGCAGGCGCTCGACGCGGCCCTGGCAGGCCTGTCGCCGCGCCGCCGCGCCATCCTGACGGCGGCGCGCATCGACGGCATGCTCAACGCGGAAATCGCCGAGCGCTTCGGCATTTCCGTGGCGATGGTGAAGAAAGAATTGCAGGCCGCCATGCAACACTGTAAAACGTGCATGGCCGATGCCGATGCCGCCCAGCGCAGCGATGTGTCGGGCCGCCGTAAATATTGATGAATCCCATGACTGCTCCTGACCGCGATCCACGCGACGTTTTTGAACCTGCCGACACGGCCATCGGCCAGCAAGCCGCTGCCTGGTGGGCGCGGCTGCGTGCCGACGATTTCACGCAGGCCGACGCCGACGCCTTGCGCGCCTGGTGCGCGCGCAGCCCTGCGCATGCGCGCGCCTGGCGCGAATTGCAACAGCTGTGGCAGTCGCTCGATCCCGCCCTGACCCGCGCCGCCGCCGCGCCACAGAGGGAGAACGTGCTGGCGTTCCCGGCGCGCCCCGGGCGGCGGGCTTTTCTGGGCGGCGCGCTGGCGGCCGGCGTGGCCGTGCTGGCCTTGCGCCCGCCGCTGGGCGCCTGGCCTTCGCTGCAGGAATGGAGCGCCGACTACCGCACGGGCACGGGCGAGCAGCGGCAAGTGGCCCTGTCGCAGCAGATGACGGTGCAGATGAATACGCAGACGCGCATCGATGTGCGGGCGCAGGACGCCATTGAACTGCTGGGCGGCGAGGCGGAAATCCTCGCCAGCGGCGCGCGCCAGCCCGTGACGGTGGTGGCGGGCGCGGGGCGTTTGCTGGCGCAGTCAGCCCGCTTCAACGTGCGCCACACGGACGATGCCGTTTGCGTCACCTGCCTGGCGGGCGCCGTGGACGTCGTCTGGCAACAGCGCCGCCAGACCCTTGATGCGGGGCAGCAACTGGTGTATGACGACCGGGGCGTGCATGCGGCCACGGCCGCACCAAAGGGCGAAGCGAACGCGTGGCGCACGGGCGCGCTGTCGTTTGTCGGCAAGCCGCTGGCCGAAGTCGTCGATGAAATCAACCGCTACCGTCCGGGCCGTGTCGTGCTGCGTAATGCCGAGCTGGGCCGCCGCCTCGTGCGCATGCGTTTTTCCATCGGGCAAATCGATGGCGCGCTGGCGATGATACGCGACCTGTACGGCGCTCAAATGACCAGTCTGCCAGGCGGCATCGTGCTGCTCAGCTGATCCCGGTTTTCCCAGCGGCGGGGGATTGAAAATATTTTTCAAAAAACATTATCCCTTCCGCCGCCCAGCTACGTCATGGAGGCATGGACGCTTGCGCTACCGCCAGGCTCCGTTCCCTTCTCTCTAGCCAGGAAACCATTGCCATGACCAAGCTTCACACTGCCCAGCGCCCAGTCCCAACCGTTGACACGGGCGCGCAGCGTACCACCACGCTGGGCAGCCGCTTGCGGCTCACGCCGCTCGCTTACGCACTGACCACCATGCTGATGGCGGGCGCCTTTACCACGCCGGCGCGCGCGCAGCAGGCATTCAGCGGCGGCTGGTTCGCGGCCAAGGGTGCGGCGCAAAATACGGCGGCCACTTCGGGCCGCCTGCCGAATGGCCAGCCGCTGCCGCTGGGCAGCCGTCCCGAAGGCCAGCGGGCGAATGAACCGTTACAGCGCTCGCTCAACAACCTGAACCTGGCTGCGCGCGCCATCGCCGCGCAGCAAGCGGCCCAGGCGCAGGCGCGCCAGGCGGCGAGCGGCGTGCCCGGCGCACCCGATGGTCTCGTGAAAGGCGGCTTGCAGGTCGACACCAACAGCCTGACGGCTGGCTGGCTCAATGCCCAGGGCCCCGTGCAGACGGTAGCGAACGGCAAGACGGCCGTGGTGGTGCAGCAGACGGCGGACAAGGCCATCCTGAACTGGGAAACATTCAATGTGGGCAAGGATACGACCCTGACGTTCCAGCAGCAGAAGGACTGGGCCGTGCTGAACCGGGTCAACGATCCGCAAGCGCGACCCAGCCAGATCCAGGGCCAGATCAAGGCCGATGGCACGGTGCTGCTCGTCAACCGCAACGGCATCGTGTTTACGGGCACGAGCCAGGTCGACACGCGCAGCCTGGTGGCGGCCGCGGCCCGCGTCAGCGATGCGCAATTCCAGAAAAACGGCATCTACAGTCCCGGCACGGCCGGCGCCACGACGTTCACCGATGCGGCCGGCAAGGTGCAGGTGCAGGCCGGTGCGCGCCTGGCCAGCAATGCGCCCAAGGGCAGCACGGAAGGCGGCGGTTACGTGATGCTGCTGGGCAAGGAAGTGCACAATGCGGGCGAGATCAGCACGCCCAAGGGCCAGGCCCTGCTGGCCGCCGGCGACAGCTTTACCATCAAGAAAGGCGTGGGCACGGATGGCAATCCGCTGTCGACCACGCGCGGCAGCGAAGTCGTGCCGCAGTTCGCGGCCGGCAGCACGGCGGGCAAGGTCGTCAACACGGGCCTGATCCAGGCGCGCGAAGGCGACGTCACCCTGGCCGGGCGCACGGTGCAGCAGGACGGCGTGCTGCTCGCCACCACCACCACGGCCACGCGCGGCACGATACACCTCAACGCACTGGGCAGCGACGCTGCCGTTACCGTGGGACGCGGCGCCACCACGGCCATCCTCGTCGAGGATGACGGCAAGACGACGGCGCTCGACAGCCAGCGCGACGCCATGCGCGGCCCCGCCGTGACGTCCACGGAAAACATCCTTGCCGTGAACGACCGCCGCGACCAGTCGCGCATCGAGATCGGCAGCGCCGGCACGGTGGAATTCATGGGCGACTCGCTGACCCTGGCCACGGGCGGCCAGATCGCCGTCAATGCCAGCAGCCGCAGCATGCTGCGCGACGGCGCCCAGCTCGACGTCTCCGGCGCCGTCGGCGTGAAGGTGGCGATGGAGGCGAACAATGTCGAGATCAACGTGCAGGGCAACGAACAGCGCGACGCGCCCGTCAACCGCGACGGCAAGGCCTTGATCAACAATAATATCTGGGTGGACCGCCGCAAGCTGGTGTTCGTACCGAAGGGCACGAACGGCTACGACAGCGACCGCTGGTACACGGCCGGCGGCTTGCTGGAAGTGGCAGGCTACCTGGGCACGCAGGGCCACTCCGTCAGCGAATGGATGGCGCAGGGCGGCACGGTGAGCTTCGGCGGCAAGGACGTCGTCACGCAGCTTGGGTCCAGCATCAACCTGTCGGGCGGCACGCTCGACGTGCAGACGGGCGCGCTGCGCCAGACCTGGCTGAAAGGCGCGGACGGCAAGCTGTATGAAGCGGGCAGCGCGCCCGCCGACCTGGCGTATGCGGGCGTGTACAAGGGTTACGAGGAAGAACATGCGCGCTGGGGCAAGGACGCCAGCGCCTTCTATGCCAATCCATTGATCGCTGCGCAAAAGCGCCTGGAAAACGGCTATACGGTGGGCCGCGACGCAGGCAAGCTGGTGGTGGCCACGGGGTCGGCCGTGCTGGAGGGGGGGATTTCCGGCGACGTCTTCCAGGGCGAGCGCCAGGTGCAGGCGCCGCAGGCGCTGCTCGACGGCTACCAGCAGTCGCAGCTGGCGGCCGCGCAGCGGGGGCAATTGATCGTCGGCCAGTATCAGCCGATGTTCGACAAGCGCACGGGCGTGCTGCAGCATGCGTTGTCGGCCGTCATGGACGAGGTGCGCCTGACGCGCGTGCAGGACGGCATCGCCGCCGGCCTCGACGTGGCCGACGTGTTGGCTGCAGAGCGTCAGGGCAAGCTGCTGCTCGACACCAATTTACTCAACAGCCAGCAATTGGGCGCGGTCCGCATTGCCGCGAAAGGCGCGATCACCGTCGACAGCGCGCTGCAGGTGGCCGATGGCGGCAATATCACCCTGTTCGGCAAGGACGTGGCCATCAATGCCAGCCTGCGCAGCCATGGCGGCAGCATCGCGGCTGGCAACGTGCTGAACCAGATCGGTGCGCTGGGCATGCTCGATACCTTCGTCAATCCGGGCGTCCCCCCGGGCAAACTGGTGCTGGCCGATGGCGTCAGCCTCGATACCAGCGGTCTGCTCAGTAACGTGCTGCGCGATCCGCTGGCCGCCGCCGGCCTGCCATACCTGAACGGCGGCAGCGTCTCGCTGCGCGCGTTTGGCGACGTGCGCATCGGCAATGGCAGCCTGGTCGATGTGAGCTCGGGCGCGGCCATCCTGGCGCAGGCGAAACTGCAGGGCGGCAAGGGCGGCAACGTGACCCTGGCCAGCTATGGCGCGAAGGCCGACCTGGCGCTGGGCGAGGGCGCGCAAGTGCGCGGCCATGGCGTGCAGGGCGGCGGCAAGCTGGAATTGCAGGCCAACAAGATCCTGATCGGCCACATTGAAAAACCCGAGGCAGGCACCGTGCAGCTGGATGGCGGCTTTTTCGACAAGGGTTTTTCCAGCTACAGCCTGGTCGGCAAGCAGGGCGTGACGGTAGCGGACGGCACGCAGGTGGACGTGCGCATGCCCGTGCTGCGCGTGGTGGAGAATGAAAAACTGGCCCTGTGGACGCCGGAACAGGTCACGGAAAACCCACTCAAGGGCACCTTGACGCAGCGCAAGGGCGCCAGCCTGGCCCTGCAGGTGGGCGATATCCAGTCCGGTGCGGCCGACATGGCCAGCGCCGAATTGCTGGTGGGCAAGAATGCCGTGGTGAGCGTCGACGCGGGCCAGTCCATCAAGCTGTCCAGCGTGGGCCAGCTGACGGTGGAAGGCCGGCTGAATGCGTGGGGCGGCAAGATCGGCCTGGGCGGCGTGGGCGTCGACAAGCCCGTGTCCGAGGCGGTGGAAGCGGCCGGCCATGGCCGCTCCATCTGGATCGGCGACAACGCCGTGCTCGACGTGGCTGCGCGCGCCGTCAGCGCCACGGATGCGCAGGGCCGGCGCTACGGCAAGGTGGTCGACGGCGGCAGCATCGTCGTCGGCGGCGAGATCGACCATGCACAGGGCAGCACTTCGGCGGCCAGCCTGTTCGTCGTCGTGCGCGACGGCGCCGTGCTCGATGCGTCCGGCGCGCACGCCGTGCTCGACGTCAATGGCGGCGCCATCGACGTGGCCAGCGCGGGCGGCAGCATCGCGCTGGCGTCGAACAATGGCCTGTACCTCGATGGCCAGTTGCGGGCCAGGGCGGGCGGCGCAGGCGCGGCGGGCGGCACCCTGTCCGTGGCCACGGGCACGCCCGAATACCTGAAAGTGCTGGCCACGCCCAAGGTGCTGCAGGGCCGCCAGCTGCGGCTGACGCAGCGCCAGGCGGCCAGCGACCTGGCTGACAATGTGACGGCCCGGGACGGGGCGCAGGCGCTGCAGTACGGTCATGGCCGTTTTTCCGTGGAGCAGGTGGAGGCGGGCGGTTTCGGCAACCTGGCCCTGCTGGGCGCCGCCAGCTTCGATGGCGACGTGTCGCTGACGATGCGGCAAAGCTTCCAGTTGTACGGCGCGCCCGTGCTGTCGCCCGGCAGTTCGCCCGACGCGAAGGTCAGCATCGCGGCGCCCTATGTGCGCCTGGCCAGCATCAAGCCGGCCGGCCGCGATTTCTATACGACGCCCGGCGGCGCAGGGGAGTCGCCGGTCGCCCGGCAGATCAGCATAGCGGGCGACCTGATCGACGTGCGCGGCATGGTCGGCGTCGTGGCCAACGACGTGCGCCTGACCAGCAGCGGCGACCTGCGCTTCCTGCTGTCGCCGCTGGGCTGGGATGGCAACCAGCCGTCGACGGTGCTGTCTTCGCCTGGCGACATGACCCTCACCGCGGCCCAGCTGTATCCGGCCACGGGCGCCGGCGCCGCCGTGCGCGTGGGCATGGACATGAAAGACGGCAATATCGTCTACAACCCCGAGCGCAGCCTGACCATCGCGCGCAGCACGGACAGCATTCCCGCCGTGCCGTACTCGGCCTTTGGCATGCTGCAGCTGGGCGCCGCCCACATCGAGCAGGGCGGCATCGTGCGCGCGCCGCTGGGCCTGCTTAACCTGGGCCTCAGCCTGCGCGCTGACGAGAATAGCCTGAGCATCAATTTCTTGCCTGGTAGTATCACCTCCGTCAGCGCCGCCGGCATGGCCATGCCGTATGGCGGCACGGCCGATGGCCAGAACTGGAACGTCGACGGCAAGAAGACGGAGTTTCTCGGCGTCGGCGGCAGCAGCGTCAACGGCACCATGCGCATCGGCGTCGATATCGCCAGCGTGGCCGTGGCCGTCAAGCCGGGCGCGCTGCTGGACTTGTCGGGCGGCGGCGAACTGACGGGCGCCGGTTTCGTCGCGGGCCGCGGCGGCTCCACCGATGCGCGCTACCATCCGCTGCTGCAGGTGGGGGCGAACGGTGGCTTTGTCCTGCCTGGCCTGGCGACGAATCCCGTGTACGCCATCGTGCCGGGCGTGCAGGCGCCGCAGGCGCCCGTGGGCGGCGACCAGGGCGCTTCCGACCCGGCCGTGGGCCGGCAGGTGACGCTAGGCAGCGGCGTGCCGGGCTTGCCCGCCGGCACCTATACGTTGATGCCATCGACCTATGCCTTGCTGCCGGGCGCCTTCCGCGTGGAGCTGAACGGCCTGGCGGGGCAGGCGAGTGGCGGCGCACCGGCGCAGCCGCTGCGCAACGGTTCCTGGGCCGCGCCCGGCACACTGTCGATCGCGGGTACGGATATCCGCGCGCCGCTGGCCAGCCAGCTGATACTCACGCCGGCCAAGGTCTTGCGCACGTATTCGCAGTACAACGAAATGGGCTATACGGCGTTTGCCCTGGCCGACGCGCAAACGCGGGGCATTCCCCGCCCGCTGCTGCCGGCCGATGCGAAGACGTTCAAGCTGCAGCTGGCGCCCGGCGCCGGCACCGACTCCTTCCAGTTCGAGGGCACGGGCAAGTTCGGCGCGGCCACGGGCGGCTTCGGCGGCACCGTGTCGGTGATCGCGGGCGGCCCGGAGGATATTGAAATCATCGCCGACGGCGCGTCCGCCACGCCGGGTTTTGGCGGCGTCACGCTGCATGCCGGCAGCCTGAACGCGATCGGCGCGGCGCGCATCGTCATCGGTTCCACTCCCATCATCAATTACGGACAGGGCGGCAACTACATCAGTTTTGGCACGGCGCAGGCACACAATATCTACCTGCGCCGCGGCGCCATCCTGGCGGCGCCGGAAGTGATGCTGCTGGCGCGCGATCCCTGGAATACGGAATGGACCGCCGGCCTGATCGATGTTGCACCCGGCGCGGGCATCAACACGTTGGGACGCGGCAAGGCCGCCTATGACTCCAGCGACGGTTTTATCTACCAGAGCAACGAGGGCATCCACATGCTGGCCGCCTCGAACGGCTTGATGAATGTGGCCCCGGTCGGCGGTTCGGCGCGCGGCGGCATCAGCATCGGCGTGTGCGGCGACGCCTGCGCCGGCACGGCCAGCCTGTACTCGGAAGGCACCTTGTTGATGTCGACGAATGGCAGTTTCGAGCTGGACAACTCGGCCCACTACGGCACGCGCAACCTGAGCCTGGCGGTGGGCGCCATCAACATGGGCAGCAGCGAGGCGCTGGCGGCGGCCCAGGTCAGCGGCACGCGTTCCAGCGGCCTGGCCATGAACCAGGGCGTGCTGGACCGCCTGCTGCGCGGCGACACCAGCACGGGCGCGCCGGCCCTGCAGGCACTGATGCTGAGCGCGGCCGACAGCGTCAATTTCTATGGCGACGTGGTGCTCGATACCTACGACAAGACGACGGGCAAGTCCACCCTGGAGCGCCTGGTGCTGACCACGCCGGCCATGTACGGCCAGGGCGGCGACGGCGCGGTGGCTACCATCCGCACGGCCAACCTGATCTGGGGCGGCGCCCTGTCGCCGGCCGGCAATGTGATCACGCATGGCGCCGGCACGGGCAGCGGCACCCTGAACCTGGAAGCGGAGCGCATCGATTTCGGTTTCGGCCCGTTCACGCAGCCGGCCGGCGTCGCCTCGTTCGACCGCCTGGCGCTGGGCTTTGCCAATGTCAACCTGAAGGCCAGCGGGCAAGTCACGGCCAACCACAAGGGCAGCCTGTCCGTCTACCAGGCGCAGGACGGCTACGAGGCGGGCAAGGGCTACCAGTACAGCGGCGGCAAGCTGAATATCATCACGCCGCTGCTGACGGGCGACGCCGGTTCCACGCACAGCTACACGGCGGGCGGCGCGCTGACGGTGGCCGCGCCGGCCGGCGTGACGCCGGCCGCACCCGTCAAGAACAACGATGGGCTTGGCGCCCAGCTGAGCTTGAAGGGCGACAGCGTCAGCGTGGCTACGGCCGTGGTGCTGCCGAGCGGCAAGCTCACCGTCAACGCACAGCATGACATCACCGTGGCGGACGGCGCCCGCCTCGACCTGGCGGGCCGCAAGAGCACTTTCTTCGACGTGGATAAATACAGCTGGGGCGGCGACGTGACCCTGGACAGCCGCGCCGGCGACATCCGCGCAGCAAGCGGCGCCGTGATCGACCTGTCGGCCGAGAACAACCGCGCCGGCAGCCTGAAGGCCGTGGCGCTCGACGGCGCGGCCGGCATGGTGGATTTGCAGGGCAAGATATTGGGCGGCGCCAGCGGCAGCTACGACGCGGGCGGCACCATGGTGCCGTACAAGCAGGGCAGCGTGGACGTGCGCGCGCAAACCCTGGGCGCGGGCGGCAATCTGGACAGCCAGTTCGCGTCGCTGAACCAGCGCCTGACGGCAGGCGGCGTGACGGGCGGGCGCAGCTTCCAGCTGAAACGGGGCGACTTGACGATAGGCAATGATCTGAAGGCGGGCGAGGTGCAGGTGTCAGTCGACAACGGCAGCCTGACCGTCGCTGGCGTGATCGACGCCAGCGGCGAGCGCGTGGGCAGTATCCGCCTGGCCGGCAAGCATGGATTGACGTTGGCCGGCAACGCCGTGCTCGACGCGCATGGCACCGTTCTGCGCGTCGACAGCTATGGCAAGATCATCGACAGCCCGAATCGGGCCATGGTGGAACTGAATGCGGGCGAGGGCGCATTGAACCTGGCCGGCGGCGCGCAGATCGACGTGCGCCACGGCACGGCCGCCGTGGCCGGCAAGGGCAAGGGCGAACACGACGGCGCCGCGCGCGGCACGGTGGAATTGAGCGCGCCGCGCCTGGGCAGCGGCGGCGCGCGCACGGATGCGGATGCGGCCACCTTTGGCGACATCGCCGTCGCCGCCGGCGGCGGCTTGACCATCCGCGGCGCGAAATCCATCGCCGTCAATGCCATGCAGCGCTACGACGACGCGGCCTACGCCATGGCGCCCGACGCCAATGGCGTGCCGGTGTCCGACCTGTCGGTCGGCGGCCGTCCCTACCAGGTGATCAACCAGGCGTATCTCGACAGCAAGCACGGGGACAGCACAGCCTTCATCGATGCGGCGCTGGCGAATACGGCCTTGCGCAACGGCAAGCTGGCGGGCCTGGCCACTGCCGCGTATGCCGATGCGCTGCACTTGCGTCCCGGCGTCGATATCGTCAGCAAGTCGGCGGACGGCGACCTGGTGGTGCAGGGCGACCTGGATTTGTCGGGCATGCGCTATGCCAGCCTGAACCCGCGCTTCCAGCGGACGAGCGTGCGCGGTTCGGGCGAGGTGGGCAGCCTGCTGCTGCGCGCCGGCGGCGACCTGAGCATCTACGGCAGCATCAACGACGGCTTCGCGCCGCCGCCCGCCACCAAGGACGAGAACGGCTGGCGCTTGCTGCCGGGGCGCGACATCAATGGCAGCGACGTCATCGTGCCGGGCAAGGGCGTGACCGTGGCCGATGGCACGCTGTTTCCGGGCGGAATCGCGCTCAATTATGACCTGCCCATCAAGGGTTTCAATGTGATGGCCAATACGCGCCTGCCCGTGGCCGTGACCCTGGACCAGGCCATGATCGTGCCGGCCGGCACGGTGCTGGCGGCCGCCGTGCGCGACAGCGCCGGCAATATCGTCCACGCGGCCGGCACCTTGCTGGCCACGGAGCAGACCTTTACGGCCGGCATGCGTCTGGACGCCGGCAGCGTGCTCAAGCAAACGGTGAAAGTGAGCGCCATGACCTGGCCCAAGGGCGTGCCGCTGCCTGGCGTGGCCGGCGAACGCTCGGTCTTTGTACTCGATGGCAACCTGGCGCTGGCCGTGGGCTCCCTGATCCCGTCCGGCACCGACGTCAAGCTGTTGCCCGATGTGACGGCAATCGAGCTGCGTCCGGAAGTGGCGGGCAGCCAGGGCAAGCTATGGGCCATCGCGCCCATGCTGGCCGAAGGCTCGCAGGCGTGGGGCATGCGCCTGGTGGCGGGCGCCGACCTGGACGGGGCCGACACGCGCGGCGTGCAGGCGCATCCCGCGCACGGCACCCTGCGCCTGGCCGACAGCCACTACGGCATGTATGGCGTGCTGGTGCCGCCGAAGGGCGTGCAGTACTGGAGCAAGGAAGCGGGAGAGCAGGGCATCGAAGGCATCGTGGCGGGCGAACCGATCTCCGAGGAATTTCTGAATCAGAACGGCACCACGATTGCGAAGTTCTGCGCCGAAACCGCCAGCTGGTGCGATCTGAGGGTGTCCTACGTGTGGACCAAAGAAGGCGCGGAAGAGTTTGCCGACCCCAAAACCAAGGAGGGCGACCTGCTCGATCCGGTGGCGCTGGGCTGGCCCACCATTTGCGAGGAAAATCCCACCTGGTGCGGCACGCCGAACCCCACGTTCGACTACAAGGCGAGCAGCCTGCGCCACAGCGTGCTGCGCACGGGTACGGGCGACCTGGACCTCGTCAGCGGCGGCGACCTGCGCATGGACAGCCTGTATGGCGTGTACACGGCGGGCATGTCGTCTTCGCCGACGGCGGCCGGCGATCCGTACAACCTGCCGCGCTCGCGCAATGCGAACGGTACGGTGCTGGGCAACCCCGACGGCGCGCATGAACGCCTGGTCGATGGCGGCGCCGACAGCATCTACCGGGCATGGTATCCGGACCAGGGCGGCAATCTGCTGCTGAAGGTGGCGGGTAACTTGAGCGGCTCGTTGATCAACGCGGCGAGCGCCAGCAACGAACGTCCCGTCAGCAAGGATGGCCTGGCCGATTCGGTGCCGGTGGGCAACTGGCTGTGGCGCCAGGGCAGCGGCGGCGTGGCCACGGGCGGCCCGGCCCAGCCGACGGCCTGGTGGATCAACTTCGGCAGCTATATGCGCCGCGATACCCTGGCCGACACCGTGCTGGGCTTTACGGGCTTCGGTACCCTGGGCGGCGGCAATGTGCGCGCCGAGGTGGCGGGGGATGCGGGCGTGCAGACACTGCTGACAGGCAGTTCTTATAACGCCAGCATCAATCCCCGTTCGCAGGGCTTGCTGCTGGCCGTGGGCAGCACGGGCCGCGTGCAGGCCGACGGCAGCCTGCTGCTGACGGGCGGCGGCGACCTCGACCTGCGCGTGGGCGGTGCGCTCAACCCCGCCAGCACGCCCGGTGGCGGCTATCTGAATGGCGCGCTGGTCGACTTGCGGGGCCACGCGGAAACGTCGGCCGCACAGCTGGGTAGCCTGGCGCTGCAGTACGGTTCGCAGCCTACCCAGCACGTACCGCTGGAAACGCGGGCCTATGATGCCTTCACGGCCACGCGCGCCACGCCGCGCGGCGGCATGATCCTGGTACCCGGCGACGCCACCTTCAGCGTGGCGACCCTGGGCGACCAGGCGCTGCAGGATGTGGCCGACCCCGGCCGCGTGTCCCTGCCCAATGCCACGCCATTCACCGGCCCGTCCGGAGAGCAGGGCTATGGCTACAGCTGGTTCAGCCTGTGGACGCCGCGCACGGCGCTCGACCTGTTCTCTGCCGGTGGCAATATGACTCCCCTGAGCGGGCCGCTTGGCACGGCCACCGACCTGGCCATCGTCTACCCGTCCATCGTGCGGGCCGCGGCGCCGCATGGCAGCTTGTATTACGGCAAAGCAATTGTCGACTCGAATGCCGCCACCAGTTATGCTGATCCGCTGGTGCTGGCGCCATCGCCAAATGCGCAGCTGCAGTGGCTCGCCGGCGACTCCATCTATGCGGGCGGCTATGCCGTCAGCCAGTCCGGTGCCGCCGCCGACAGCATCGTTACGCCGTTCAAGCCTGGCTTTACGGGCTGGGATATCAAGAGTAACGTGACCGATCCCCTGGCTGCCAATGTCTCAAGCACGGGGGCGCCAGTAACGAAATGGAACTTCCCGCTGTTTGCCTTCGGACCGAATTCCTCGGCCGGCCCTGCGAACAGCGGTACGCAGGCCGCCCGCATCTATGCCGCCACGGGCGACCTGGTGGGCGTGAACAGCGGCCGCATCATCGAGTTCACCGATGCCGCGCATGCGGGCAACACCTGGTACGAGGGGGGGCAAGCCGTGTGGATGAAGGCGGGACGCGATATCGTCAGCAGCGGCACGGCGCAGCTGGAAGCTGTGGATGGCACCGCCACCGGGGAAAGGCGCTTCAGGATTCTCAGCAACCTTTTCGTGCACAACAATACATATGACGTATCGGTGGTCTCGGCCGGGCGCGACATCCTGGGCAGTTCCTTCAACGTGGCCGGTCCCGGCACGCTGGACATCAGCGCCGGGCGCAACATATTGATGCAGGACAAGGGCAGCGTCGTCAGCCTCGGTCCCGTCGTGACGGGCGACAAGCGCCCGGGCGCCGGCATCGCCATGCAGGCGGGCGTGGGCGCGGCCGGCCTCGATTACCTGCGCTTCGTCAAGCCGTATCTGGACCCGGCGAACGTGGCGCAGAAGGGTGTGCCGCTGGCCGACCAGGCGGGCAAGGTGGTGAAATCGTACGACAGTGAACTGGCAACCTGGCTCGGTGAGCGCTATGCCTTCAAGGGCACGGCGGCCGAGGCGCTGGCCTTTTATCTCGCCTTGCCCGAGCCGCAGCAGCGCGTGTTCGCCCGCACCGTGTATTTCGCGGAACTGAAGGCGGGCGGGCGCGAGTACAACGATGCGGACAGCTCGCGCTATGGCAGCTTCTTGCGCAGCCGCAACGCCATCGCGGCCCTGGCGCCGGCCACGGACGCCAGCGGCAAGGCGATTTCGTATGCGGGCGATATCGTCATGTACCGCGGCACGTATGCCGCCTACAATCCGCTTTCGCTGA
This sequence comes from Janthinobacterium sp. PLB04, assembly GCF_021165895.1. Classification (NCBI taxonomy): domain Bacteria; kingdom Pseudomonadati; phylum Pseudomonadota; class Betaproteobacteria; order Burkholderiales; family Oxalobacteraceae; genus Janthinobacterium; species Janthinobacterium sp. PLB04. Next base: position 3,200,242 of record NZ_CP088968.1, read on the forward strand.
ACTATGACCGCATCGTTCCCCGCAGCGGCTACGTGCACACGAACTTCGGCGGCGATATCGAGCTGCTGACGCCGGGCGGCAGGCAGGTGTTCGGCATCGAAGGCGAGGCGCCGCCGGCCACCTCGGGCGTCATCACCAAGGGCGGCGGGAATATCGACCTGTTCTCGCACGGCAGCATCCTGCTGGGGCAGAGCCGCATCATGACGACGTTTGGCGGCGACATTCTGGGCTGGTCGTCGCAGGGCGACATCAACGCGGGGCGCGGTTCGAAGTCGACCATCGTCTACACGCCGCCCAAGCGCGTGTATGACAACTGGGGCAACGTGACCCTGTCGTCCGACGTGCCGAGCACGGGCGCCGGCATCGCCACCCTGGCGCCTATCGCGGAAGTGCCGGCCGGCGACGTGGACTTGCTGGCCCCGCTGGGCACCATCGATGCGGGCGAGGCGGGCATCCGCGTCTCGGGCAACGTCAACCTGGCCGCGCTGAAGGTGATGAACGCGGCGAACATCCAGGTCAAGGGCGAAGCGAAGGGCATGCCGACGGTGGCGTCCGTCAACGTGGCGGCCATGAGCAACGCCAGCGCGGCGGCGACACAGGCCACGGCGGCGGCGCAGGAAGTGGTACAGCGCGAGCGCGCCGCCACCCGTTCGGCGCAGCCCTCCGTGTTCACGGTGCGCGTGCTGGGCTTTGGCAGCGAAGCGCCGCCCGACAGCGCGCAAGCCACTCCGGCCGACGGCGCGCGCATCGAGGCGGCCGATTACAACCCGCGCAGCGCCGTGCGCGTGCTGGGCCTGGGGCCGCTGCCGGAATCGGCCACGCGCCAGCTGACGGCGCAAGAGCGCAGCAGGTTGTCGCCATGATGGCCGGCATGACCCACGTGGCTGCTGTCTTGCCCTTGCGCGCGGCGGGGCATACCGGCATGGCCTGGTGCCGGCCTGCCATCCGGCCCCGCCTGCAGGCGGTCAACGACGTGGCGCCCCTGCCAGTTCCGCCGCCAGGGCAGGGCGCCCGCCTGCAGGCGGTGCTGGAAGGCAATTACGCGGGACTGCACCGGCGCCTGGCGCGCCACCTGGGCTGCGCCGAGCTGGCCAGCGACAGCCTGCACGACGCCTGGCTGCGGCTGGGCAGCTTGGCGGCAGGGGATGGCGCCGCGCTGGCGCACAGCCCCGTCGCCTATGTGTTCCGCGTGGCGTGCAATGCGGCCATGGACAGCCTGCGCCGCAACCGCGCCTGGCTGTATGCGGACGAGGGCGGTGACGATGGCGCCGCCGGCCTCGTCGATTTCCTCGCCGATACGGCGGCCGGGCCGGAACGCCTGGCCGAGCTGCAGGCGGACGTGCGGCGCCTGGCGCAGGCCGTCGACCTGCTGCCGCGGCGCCACCGGCAAGTGCTCGAAGCGCTGCGCGTGGACGAGCTGACCCGTCAGGAAGTGGCCGAGCGGCACGACATGTCCTTGCGGAATGTCGATACGGCCCTGCGCCAGGCGCTTGACCATTGCGCCCGCCACACGGGTTACGCGGCGCAGGGGGGCGTCGGCACGACCCGGCGCAGCCTGCGCCTGCGCCAGGGATAGGCGCTCACCCATGTCTTACGTTCGTTCGCGTACAGACGCGTAGCAATCCGGCCGTCAGACTGGTACTTCGGGCCTGCATGCGCCCACCCAGCCAGTCCACAGCCAGGAGGAAGCGCGAGATGACAGAGTGTAATCACATCAATGCCGGCAGGCGCGGTTTGCTGATCGCCGGCGCGCTGTCTGCCACGGCAGCGGCCGTGCCCGGCGTGGCGGAAGCGGTGAATACGGCTACCCAGGCCGGTATTTCTCCGCCACCCGTCCTGATGCAAGTCAGCCTGGACGTCAATGGCCAACGCCACAGCCTGGAACTCGACACGCGCACCACCTTGCTCGACGCCTTGCGCGAACAGCTGCACCTGACGGGCACCAAAAAGGGTTGCGACCACGGCCAGTGCGGCGCCTGCACCGTCATGCTCGATGGCCAGCGCATCAATGCCTGCTTGACTCTTGCTGTGATGCATGACGGGGCCAAGGTCACCACCATCGAGGGACTGGGCACGCCCGACAAGCTGCACCCGATGCAGGCCGCCTTCGTCGCGCATGACGGTTATCAATGCGGCTACTGTACCCCGGGGCAGATCTGCTCGGCCGTTGCCGCGCTGTCAGAGATCCTCCAGGGCATCCCCAGCCACGTCAGCACCGACTTGAATGCGGCCCCGCAGGCGACGCCGGAAGAATTGCGCGAGCGTATGAGCGGCAATATCTGCCGCTGCGGCGCCTACTCCAACATCATCGAGGCCATCACCGAGGTGGCGGGGAGGCCGGCATGAGAGTGTTCAGCTACCAGAAGGCCGCCACGCCGGCCGAAGCGGCGGCCGCCGCCTTGCACACGCCGGGCGCCCGCTTCATCGCGGGCGGCACGAATCTGCTCGATCTGATGAAACTGGAGATCGAAACGCCCACGCATTTGATCGACGTCAATGGCCTCGCGCTGGATAAAGTGGAAGCAACAAAGGACGGCGGCTTGCGCATCGGCGCCCTCGTGCACAATACGGCCCTGGCAGCCCACGCCACCGTGCGCCGCGATTATGCCGTGCTGTCGCGCGCCTTGCTGGCCGGCGCCTCGGCGCAATTGCGCAACAAGGCGACGACGGCCGGCAACCTGCTGCAGCGCACGCGCTGCCCATACTTTTATGATACGAATCAGGCCTGCAACAAGCGCGTGCCGGGCAGCGGCTGCTCGGCCATCGCCGGCTTCAGCCGGCCGCTGGCGATTCTGGGCGGCAGCGAGGCTTGCATCGCCACGCATCCCAGCGACATGGCCGTGGCCATGCGCGTGCTTGACGCTGCCATCGACACGGTGCGGGCCGACGGCGCCGTGCGCACCATCCCCATCGCCGACTTTTACCGCTTGCCGGGCAACACGCCACAGCTGGAAACCGTGCTGCAGCCGGGCGAGCTGATCACCAGCGTGACCTTGCCCCGGCCCGCCGGCGGCAAGCATGTCTACCGCAAGGTGCGCGACCGCGCCTCGTACGCGTTCGCGCTGGTGTCCGTGGCGGCCATCATCTTGCCCAATGGCACGGGCAGGCTGGCCTTGGGCGGCGTCGCGCCGCAGCCGTGGAGAATTTCTGGCGCCGAGCAGGCGATACCGAATGGCGCCGCCGCCGTGGCCGGGCAGTTGCTGGCCGGCGCCAAACCGACTGACGACAACGCCTTCAAGGTGACCCTGGCGCAGCGCACGATTGCCGCGGTGCTGGCTGAAGCGCAAGCGAAGAAAGGCTAGGGCCATGAAATTCACGATACCTGCCACCACCAATCCCATCGACCAGCTGAAAGTCGTGGGCCGTCCCACGGACCGCATCGACGGCCCCCTGAAAACCACGGGCACGGCGCCGTATGCGTATGAACAGAACAAGGCCGCGCCGCATGCGGCCTACGGCCATGTCGTCGGCGCGGCGATAGCCAGGGGCAGCATCGCCTCCATCGATACCAGCGCCGCGCGGCGCGCGCCTGGCGTACTGGCCGTGGTGACGGCGGAATCGGCGGGAAAACTAGGCAAAGGCAAGATGAACACGGCGAAGCTGCTCGGTGGTCCGGAGATTGAACATTACCACCAGGCCGTCGCACTGGTGGTTGCGGAAACCTTCGAACAGGCCCGCTCGGCTGCGCAGTTGCTCGACGTCAAATATATCGAGCAGAAGGGCGCCTTCGATTTGGCGAAAGCAAAGGGCACGGCAGCCAAGCCGAAGGACGGCAAGCCCGACAGCAAGACGGGCAACTTCGCCGGCGCCTTTGCCAATGCGCCAGTGCGCCTGGATGCCACCTATACGACGCCTGACCAGTCGCACGCCATGATGGAGCCGCACGCCTCGATTGCCGCCTGGGAGGGCGACAAGGTGACGCTGTGGACGGCGAACCAGATGGTGGACTGGGGCCGCGGCGACCTGGCCCGTACCTTGGGCATACCGAAAGACAAGGTGCGCATCGTCTCGCCCTACATCGGCGGTGGCTTCGGCGGCAAGCTGTTCGTGCGCGCGGAAGCCTTGCTGGCGGCCCTGGGCGCGCGCGCGGCGCAGCGTCCCGTCAAGGTGGCCCTGACGCGGCCCCTGATGTTCAACAATACGACGCACCGGCCAGCCACCATCCAGCGCCTGCGCATCGGCGCCACGCGCGACGGCAAGATCACGGCCATTGGCCATGAATCGTGGTCCGGCGACTTGAAAGGTGGCCAGCCGGAAACGGCCGTGATGCAGACGCGGCTGCTGTATGCGGGGCCGAACCGCATGACGGCCATGCGCCTGGCCGTGCTCGACTTGCCGGAAGGCAATGCCATGCGTGCGCCGGGCGAGGCGCCGGGGCTGATGGCGCTGGAAATTGCCATGGATGAGATGGCCGACAAGCTGAAAATGGATCCCATCGTTTTCCGCATCCTGAACGACACGAAAGTGGACCCGGAAAAGCCGAGCAGGCCGTTTTCCCAGCGCCGCCTGATCGACTGCCTGCGCACGGGCGCCGTGGAATTCGGCTGGAAGGAGAGATCAACCCGGCCGGGTGCGCGGCGCGACGGCCGCTGGCTCGTCGGCATGGGCGTGGCGGCCGCCTTCCGCAACAACCTCGTCATGAAGTCCGCCGCCCGCGTGCGCCTCGATGGCAATGGCGTGATCACGGTGGAAACGGACATGACGGACATCGGCACGGGCAGCTATACCATCATCGCGCAGACGGCGGCGGAAATGCTGGGCGTGACGTTGAACAAGGTGGTCGTGCGCCTGGGCGATTCGGATTTTCCCGTCTCGGCCGGTTCGGGCGGGCAATGGGGCGGCAACAGTTCCACGGCCGGCGTCTACGCGGCCTGCGTGCGCCTGCGCCAGGCCATCGCCGGCAAGCTGGGCTTCGATGAAAAAGAAGCGCGCTTTTCCGATGGGCAAGTGAGCCAGGGCGAGCGCAGCGTGCCGCTCGCGGCCGCCGCCTACCATGGCGACGTCGTCGCGGAAGACCATATGGAATACGGCGACCTCGATAAAAAATTCCAGCAATCGACGTTCGGCGCCCATTTCGTCGAAGTGGGCGTGGACAGCGACACGGGCGAAGTGCGCGTGCGCCGCATGCTGGCCGTGTGCGCGGCCGGCCGCATCCTGAACCCGAAAGCGGCCCGCAGCCAGGTGATCGGCGCCATGAGCATGGGAGTGGGCGCGGCCCTGATGGAAGAACTGGTGGTCGACCAGCGCCGCGGCTTCTTCGTCAACCACGACCTGGCCGGCTACGAAGTGCCCGTGCACGCCGACATCCCGCACCAGGATGTCATCTTCCTCGATGAAACCGACCCCATGTCCTCGCCCATGAAAGCCAAGGGCGTGGGCGAGCTGGGCATCTGCGGCGTGGCGGCGGCCATCGCCAATGCCGTCTACAACGCCACCGGCGTGCGCGTGCGCGACTATCCGGTGACCCTCGACAAGCTGCTGGCGAAGTTGCCGGAATCGGCCCGTATTGCCTGAACGGGGCGGGCTATTGGTTTCTTGTATCTGCACTGCTATATTGTCGAAACATTATTCGATCGTATGGGAGAGGCATGAAGCGCACACTGTTGCTGGTGGTGGGTCTGTTTAACTTGAATATGGCCGCCCAGGCCTCGTCCTTGCCCGATTACCCCTTCATTTTCCAGACAGGGACGGCCCAGGTGGAAGTGCCGCCGGACATGGCCGTCATGGAGATCACCGTTGCCAGCCGGGGCGCCGATGCGGCAAAGACGCTGGGCGTGGTCAATGCTGGTGCCGCGGAGGTCTTCCAGTTGCTGGGCAAGGTGAAAATTGCGCAAGCGGATATCCAGGCCTCCGAAATCATGCGCACGCTCGATTATTCAGGCAGGGAAAAACGCGATTCGCCGCCCATGTATGTCATCAACCGCAACCTGCGCGTCTGGGTCCGGGACTTGGCGGCATGGACGCCACTGGTGTCGGAGCTGGCCGCCATGAAGAATATCACCCGGATGGACACGGAATTCAAGACCAGCGCGCACGACGCGCTGGTCGCCGAACTGGACCTGAAGGCTGCCAGGGATGCGGAGACGAAGGCGGCGCGCATTGCCAAATCGTTCAACCGGAAGATCGCGTCCGTCATGGCCATATCGGAAGTGTCGTTTCAATCGATCGAGCGCGCGCTGATGCGTTCCGGCAATGAGGGTTTCGCGCCGCCGCCCTTTATTCCTCCCACGGAGCCTTCGTCGGCCGTCCGCGCGCCGGGCAGCATCGCATTGGAGAAAAGCGTGAATGTCCTGTTCAAGCTGGAATAGGCGCAGCTGGCGGCATGGCATGTCAACAAGCATAGCAAAATTGCGCGACATCTTCCGGTCTCTGCAATATAATGAGAATCATTATCATTAAAGTCGCCGGATCCGCTCTTGTCTGCCTTGCCTTTCCCTTCGAATGACACGACCCTGGCCGCCAACCTGTTCACGGGCCACCAGGGCTGGCTGCTGCAGCGCCTGCTGTTGCGTTTGCGTAACCGGGCCGAGGCGGAAGATGTCACTTCTGAAACATTTCTGCGCGTATTGCATGCGGGGCGCCTGGCCGCCATCCGCGAGCCGCGCGCGTATCTCACGACGGTGGCGAAAAGCATCTTGCTGCAGCAGTGGCGGCGGCGCGATATCGAGCAGGCGTACATCGACACCCTGGCGCAGCTGCCGGACGCCGTCCAGCCGTCGCCGGAAGAGCGTGCCGTGCTGCTCGAAGCGCTGGAGCGGCTGTCGCGCGCCCTCGATACCCTGCCCAGCAAGGCGCGCAGCGCTTTCCTGATGAGCCAGCTCGACGGCCTCACGTATGCGCAGATCGCTGTTGAACTGGGCGTGTCGGCCAGCATGGTGCGCCAGTACATGGCGCAAGGCTTGCGCTGCTGCCTGGCCGCGGCGGATTCGGCATGAGCATGTCTCCTGCGGTACGGGATGCGGCCATCGGCTGGCTGGTCGAGCTCAGCTCGGGCGAAGCGGACGAGGGCCAGCGCCAGGCCTTCATCCGCTGGCTGGCTGCCGATGCGCGCCATGCGGCTGCGTGGCATACCCTGGGACGCGCCGTCGAGCATAGCGTCGGCCCGCTGCAGGCGGCGGGCGGGGCGGGGGCCGTCGGGCAGACCCTGGCGCGCGCCGCGCAGCACGACAAAAAGCGGCGCCAGCTGCTGCAGGGCGCCCTGTGCCTGGCGGGCGCGGTATTCGGCGGCGCCTGGCTGCTGCGCGGCAGCCCGTTTTTGCCGGACTGGAGCGCGGACCTGCATACGGCCACGGCCAGGCGGGGCCGCTTTGCGCTGGCCGACGGCAGCGTGCTGACCTTGGATGCCCGGTCCTCTGCCGACACGGACGTTACCCATGAACACCGGCAAGTCACCTTGCGCCAGGGACAGCTGCTGGCCCGCGTGGCACAGCCGGCAAGCGCCCATCCCTTCCTACTGCGCAGCACGCACGGCACGGTGACGGCGCTGGGCAGCGAACTGATGTTGCGGCGCGAAGCGCTGGGCACCGTCGCGCTGGCCGTGCAGGGCGACCTCGAAGTGCGCCCGGCCGGCAAAGGCCTGGCGCGCGTGCTGCGCCAAGGGCAGGCGGCGCGGTTTGACGAGGACCGCCTCACCATGTTGCCCGGCATGGCGGCAGGGCAGGCGACGGCGTGGGAGCAGGGCATGCTGCTGGCCGTCGACCAGCCGCTGGGCGAAGTGGTGGCCGCCTTGCGTCCCTACCGCCACGGCTATATCGACATCACGCCGGCGGCCGCGGCGCTGCGCGTGTCGGGCAATTACTCGCTCGACGACAGCGGTGCCACCTTGCTGGCGCTGGCCGAAACCCTGCCCGTGACCTTGCGCCAGGGCCCCGGCGGCTGGTGGACGGGCCTGGATCTGAAGGCAAGCTGAAATATTTTTGCGCCAGCACTGTCACTTTTGGCGCGTCGCGGCTCATACCTGGTGTAGCCCCACTTTTCCTTCACCACCAAGATAGAGTCCCAGCATGCCACCATTGTTGATGCGCCAGATTCCCCTGGCTGTAATGTTACTTTCCTGCGCCGTGCCTGCCGTCCTGGCGCAGACGCCATCGGTCCAGATCGCGCCAGCCACCGTGCGCTATGACGTGCCGGCCCAGTCCCTGAACGCCAGCCTGATCGCCATTGCCAGCCGTGGCGGCGTGCGCATCTCCATCGATGCGGACCTGGCGCGCGGCGTCAGCGGAGCGGCCGTGCAGGGCGATTTCACGGCAGAGCAAGCCTTGCGCCGCGCCTTGCAGGGCACGCAGCTGGCCTTGCTCAAGACCGGTAGCGGCGTCTATACGGTACAAGCAGCCGCACCACAAGCTTCCGCCGTCCAGCCGGAAGCGACCATGCCGGAAGTAATCATCACCACCAATTACCTGGGCCAGGTGACCGAAGACACGGGCTCGTACACGACGGGCGCCGTCAGCACGGCGAACCGCCTGGTGCTGTCGCCGCGCGAGACGCCGCACGCGGTCAGCGTCGTCACGCGCCAGCAGATGGACGATTTCGGCCTGGTGCAGCTCAGCGAGGTGCTCAGCCACACGCCCGGCGTGTACGTGCAGCACATCGACAGCGAGCGCACGATCTATTATGCGCGCGGTTTTTCGCTCGACAATTTCAGCTACGACGGCTTGCCGTGGACGCGCGACGCCTCGCTGAACCTGGGCGAGTCCCTGGCCAACATGGACCTGTACGACCGGGTCGAGGTGCTGAAAGGCGCGAATGCGCTGATGAGCGGTGCCGGCACGCCGGGCGCCACCGTCAACCTGATCCGCAAGAAGCCCACGCGCGAACTGCGCGCGCTGGCCGACCTGTCGGCCGGATCGTGGAGCAATTACCGCGGCATGGTCGATGTGGGCGGCCCCCTGAACGACAGCGGCAGCGTGCGTGCGCGCGCCGTGGCCTCGTACCAGGACAAGCATTCCTTTGTCGACCGCTACCAGCGCCGCTCCGAACTGGCGTATGGCACGCTGGAAGCGGATCTGTCGCCGCGCACTTTGCTGACCGTGGGCGCCGACTACCAGCACACGGTGCCGCGCAATAGCGACTGGGGTGGCGCGCCCCTGTTCGACGCGGACGGCAAGCGCTTCACCATGCCCCGTTCGTTCAACGGCGCGCCCACCTGGAGCACGCAGCAGACGGAAGCCAAATCCGTCTTCGCTTCGCTCGAGCACACGTTTGACAATGGCTGGCTGGCCAATCTGCGCCTGATCCACCAGGCCAATGCGCTGTATGCGCCCGTCGCCTACCTTGACGGCTTCCCGAAGGCGGACGGCAGCGGCACGTCCGTCACGGCGCGCCAGTACAACAGCGACGCCACCAGCAATGGCCTGGACATGTACGCCAAGGGCCCGTTCACCTTGCTGGGCCGCACGCATGAGCTGGTGGTGGGCGCGAACGCCTACCGCAAGCAGTCGGACGACGTCTTCAGCCCGTATTCCTTCATCAAGGTCGACAATATTTATACCTACCGGGGCATCGTGGCTGAGCCAAAATGGGAGCTGGACACGGCCCGCGAAGTCATCCGCCAGAAGGCCGTGTATGCGACGGGCCGCTTTTCGCTGCCGCAGGGCGTGCACGTGATCGTGGGCGGGCGCCTGTCGTCCTACGTCAATCCCACGGCCGACATCGACGAGTCGTCGATCTTCACGCCGTATGCGGGCCTGACCTGGGATTTTGCGCCGGATCTGACGGCGTTTGCCAGCTACAGCGATATCTTCAGTCCGCAAAACAGCCGCGACGTCGACAACAGGACCCTGGACCCGATGCTGGGCAAGAATATCGAGGCGGGCGTGAAGGGCGTGTTCCTGAATGGCCGCCTGAACGCCAGCGCGGCCGCCTTCGAGGTGCGCCAGGATAACTACGCGGAATACGTTGACGCGGTCAACAAGGTGACGGGCATGGATGCCTACCGCGCCATCGACGGCGTGCGTTCGCGCGGCGTGGAACTGGAAGTGTCGGGCCAGCTCATGCCGGGCTGGCAGTTGCAGGCCGGCTACACGCACAAGATCGCGCGCGACGCCAGCGGCAAGGTCAACACGCTGGCGCCGGAAGACCAGCTCAGCCTGTACAGCACCTGGCAGCCGATGCCGCGCCTGACGGTGGGCGGCGGCGCCCGCTGGCAATCGCGTACCTGGCAGAAAACCCGGGCCGTGCGCGGCGGCACCACCACCGTGCACCAGGGCTCGTATGCCGTCTTCGACGCCATGGCGCGCTACCAGATCTCCGACCGCCTAGCCGTGTCGCTCAACCTCAATAATCTGGGCGACCGCACTTACTATGGCATCAGCACGGGCCGCCGGGTCAGCTATGGCGATCCGCGCAATGCGATGCTGAGCTTGAGTTACCGCTATTGATGCGTAGTCAGCGCATGCCGGGCGCATGCCGCCCGGCATGCATGCGCATCAGAAGCGGTAGGTCAACGTCCCCCTGACACTGCGCGGCGCGCCATACGTGCCTTGCGCATAGGTGTTAATGTTGATGTATTTCTTGTCCAGCGCGTTTTCCACGTTCAGCTGGGCTGTCAGCTGGCGCGACAGCTGGTACGTGGCCATCAGGCTCACCGTGCTGTAGGCTTCCTGCGTCACTCTTTCCTTGCCGTCCGGGCCTTCGTCGTCAAAGTAGAACTTGCTTTGCCAGTTGACGCCGCCGCCCACGGTGAGGTCAGGGCGTACTTTCCACGTGGTAAACAATCGCGCCGTCGAGCGTGGAGACAGGGTGTTGATGTCCTGCTGCTCGCGGTCCTTGGCGCGGAAGTGGCTGGCGCTGGCAGTCACGTTCCAGCCCGGCGCCAAACGGCCCGACAATTCCCCCTCGATGCCGCGGCTGGTGGCGCCGCGCGCCGCATAATACGCTTGCGTGGTGGTGCCGGGCACCCGGTGCGCGCCGTCCGGCTGGGCCAGCTTGTCCTGCTTGATTTCAAAGATGCCGATGGAACCGTTGGTCCGGCCCTCGGCCAGTTCGCCCTTCAAGCCCACTTCCATGCTTTGCCCCGTCAGCGGGTCCAGCCAGGCGCCCGCGCGGTCCTGGTTTTCCTGCGGGCGGAAGATGTCCGTGTAGCTGGCATAGGCCGAATACGTCTCATTGAGATCGATCACCACGCCCGCGTAGGGCACGAACTTGCTCTTGGCGAAGGCAAAGCGAGCGCTGCCGTCAAAGCCGATGCGGTCCTTGTCCCAGCGGCTCAAGCGCCCGCCGAGTATCAATTTGGTGTGCTCGGCAAGGTTCAGGCGCGCCGCGCCGTAGGCGCCATATTGCTTGGTCGTGTATTTTTCCGACAGCACGAGTTCGCCCCAGGCCGGCTGCGGGTAGCTGCCATCCCAGGCGAGGAAATTGCCGATCGGTTCAGGGTCGAGCGCTTCCTTGACGCTGAACTCGGCGTGCTGCAGCGTGTAGTTGGCGCCCACGATGACTTCATGCTGGCGTCCGCCCAAGGTAAATGGCCCGGACAGCTTCACGTCGGCGCTGCTCTGGTCGCGCGCCCCGATGTAGCGGTTCGGATAGCCGAGCATGCCCAGGCCCGTGATGCGGTCCGGCCGCTCGGCCAGGAATACCAGCGGCGTGTCTTCCGTATGCTTGCTGTACATGGCTTGCGCCTGCGCTTTCCAACCCTGGCCCAGCGCGTGTTCCAGCGTGGCGTGCACATTCGTCTGTTCCGTGGCCCAGGCGGCCCAGCGGGGCGCCGTCGTGACGGAACGGTCGAAATCGGTGCGCGAGCCGTCGCTGTACCACAGGGGGAAGCCGCCCCAGTTGCTGCCTTTCGGATCGTTCTTCTGGTAGCTGGCGCCCAGCATGGCCACGGTACCGGGCGCCAGGTCCGCCTCGACGGTGGCGTAGACGAGCTGGCGCTGGTTCGAATAGCCATTGGTAAACGACTTGCGGTCTTGCCAGGCGCCCGCCACCCGGCCGCGCACGGAACCGTCCCCGTTCAGCGGCGTGGCCAGGTCGAGCGTGCCCCGGTAATCGCTCCACGAGCCGGCCGCCAGCGACCATTGCCCTTCGAATTGCCTGGCGCTGGCCCGCTTGCGCACCAGGTTGATCGAGGCGGATGGGTAGCCGGCGCCCGTCAGCAAGCCCGTGGCGCCCCGAGTCACTTCCACGCGGTCGTAGATCAGCGAATCCATTTCCGATTCGCCGCCCGAATACTGCACCTTATAGGTGGTGGGCACGCCGTCGTACTGGAAATTGTCGACGTCGAAGCCGCGCGCGGAAAACGTGCTGCGTTCCGTGTCGAACTGGTTGACGGCGATGCCGGGCGTATTGCGCAGCACGTCGCGTACCGTCAGCAAGTCCTGGTCGTCCATGCGCTGGCGCGTGATGACGCTGACCGATTGCGGCGTCTCGCGCAGCGACAGCACCAGCCCCGTGGCGCTGGCCGTGGCCGGCGTCGTGTACGAGCCCGTGCCTTCCGTGCTCGTGCTGCGCTCGGCCGTGGCGCGCACGGCGATGCCGGGCAGGGTGGCCGCGTCGACCGCCGATGGCAGCTTGCGCACGGCGTAGTGGCCACCGCCCTGGTCGACAGCGTATAAGCCGCTGCCATCGAGCAGGCGGGCGAAACCGTCGGCCACCTGGTAGTTGCCGTTCAAGCCGCGGCTGTTCAAGCCCGCATACAGGCTGGCGGCGCCGGAAATGCTGACTCCGGCGTCGGCCGCAAACGCGGACAGGACGGTGCCGAGGGGGCCGGCGGACACCTGATAGTGGCGCGCGGGCGCCTGCTGCGGGTGCTGCTGGGCGGATGCGGGCGCGCTCAAGGCCAGGCTGCCCAGCAGGGCCAGGGTGATGCTGGTGTGGCGGTAATGCTTCATTGCTTGTTTCCCTTCGTTCATGTGTTGGTCCTGTGTGGATTGACGGGGCACATGACGGAAAGGGACATTGTTCTCAAAAATTTTTATGCGGGCTCGACGGAAATCCACCAACGGCTGTGGCGCCGTACGCGGATGGGCAGCGAAGCTTGCAGCAGGGCCAGCAGGGCGTCCGTGTCGCGCAGCTGGTACACGCCCGACACCCTCAGCCGCGCCACGGCCGGATCGCAGCGCACCACGCCGTGGCGGTAGCGGGCCAGCTGCGCCAGCACCTGGTCCAGCGGCGTGTCGTCCGCGTACAGCAGGCCCTTGAGCCAGGCGGACGCATGCGGCGCCAGCGGCTGCGGCGCGCCGGCGGCCGTTTCATCGAAACTGGCTTGCCAGCCCGCCTGCACGATGACGGGCGGGCCTTCGGCGGGCCGCACTTCCACGGCGCCCTGCGAGACGGCCACGTGGGTACGCGCGCCCAGCAGGCGGTCCTCCTGGCGCACCGTGAAGCGCGTGCCGATGGCGCGGACGCTGCCGTTGCTGGTGCGTACGATGAAGGAACGCCCGAGGGGATCGGGGCTGGTCGCCACGTGTATCTCTCCGCCGCGCAGCTGCACCAGGCGCAGGGACGCGCCGAAGACGATGTCGGCGGCGCTGGCCGTATTCAGGCTCAGGCCGCTGCCGTCGGCCAGGGTGTGGTGGCGGATTTCGCCTGTCGCCGTGCGCAGGTCGGCCGTCCAGGCTTGCCATGGCGCCACGCGCAGCATGGCCCAGCCGGCTGGGCCGGCGACGATCAGCACGGCCAGGGTCTTCAGGATGGCGCGGCGCTGCGCGCGGGCCGGGCGGTCCAGCACTTGCCTGGACAAGGGCATGGCCAGCGGCGGAGGCAGCATGCCAAAGGTGCGGCACACTTGCTCGGCCCGCTGCCACGCCGTTTCATGGTCGGGGTGGGCGGCGCGCCAGCGGGCCAGCCCCTGTTGCGCGGCAGCGTCCAGTTCGCCGCCTTGCAGGCGCATCATCCAGTGCGCCGCTTCGCGCGCGGCGCGCGCATCGAGGGCCGCGCTCATGTCAGGCCAGCAGCAGGATGCATTGTTCGAACGCCTGCACCATGTAGCGCTTGACGGTGCGCTCGCTGACGTTCAGGCGCGCGGCGATGTCCGCATACGCCATGCCTTCCAGCTGCGACAGCAGGAAGGCCGTGCGCACTTTCGTGCCCAGGCCGTCAAGCATGGCGTCGATCTGGTGCAGGGTTTCCAGGATCAGCAAGCGGTCTTCCGCCGACGGCGTGACGGGGGCGGGCAGCTGCGCCAGGGTGGCCAGCCATGCCTGTTCCAGCGACTGGCGGCGGTAATGGTCGATCAGCAGGCGGCGCGCCACGGTGGTCAGGTAGGCGCGCGGCTCGCGCAGGGTGACGGCGCGCTCGCCGGGCGTGGCCAGCAGCTTGACGAAGGTATCCTGCGCCAGGTCGGCCGCGTGATCCGTACAGGACAATTTGCCGCGCAGCCAGCGCAGCAGCCAGGGATGGTGCTGGCCATACAGCAGTGCGACAGGATCGGCGGCGGGGGATACGGCAGACGTCACGATACACTCCAGGTTGGCGCTGAAGTTCCCCCAGGCCGCCGGCAAGTGCAGGTTCTTCTTGAGTGCGAATGGTTCTCATTTTACATTGGCGTGCCTGAATGTCAATGCGGCAGCCGGATTGGCATGGCAATCATGCTCTTTCCGCTATACTGGCCCCCCGGCACTGCCGCCATTCTTTGAAAATCACCATGGACTTGAGTACCCACGCCGCCGTCGTCAATGGCGAAGCCTATCGCGATGGCAGGAAGATCGCCCATTTCGATATCGACAAGGTGGGCGACTTCCTCGGCGATCCCGATTGTTTCGTGTGGATCGGCCTGGCCGGCCCCGACGTCACGGCCATGCAGGCGCTGCAAACGGCTTTCGGCTTGCACGAACTGGCCGTCGAGGATGCGCAGGGCGCGCACGAGCGGCCCAAGCTGGAAGAGTACGGCGACACCTTGTTCATGGTGATGCACACGGCCACCCTGGACGGCGAGGCCATCGTCTATGGCGAAACCCACGTCTTTCTCGGCCCCCGCTTCATCATCACGGTGCGCCACGGCGCCTCTGCCGGCTATGCGAAGTTGCGTGAGCGCAAGGAAAGCGTGCCCGAGAAGCTGGCCAGCGGCCCTGGCTACGTGCTGTATTCCATCATCGATTTCATCGTCGACCAGTACCAGCCCTGCATCGACCATTTGCAGGCCCGCTTCCAGCACCATGAGCTGCAGCTGTTCAAGCCCAGCTTGAGCGAAGACAAGCTGCAGGATTTCTACCAGCTCAAGACGGAACTGCTCAAGCTCGACGCGGCCGTCAATCCCCTGCATGACATCTGCACCCAGCTGATCCGTTTCCATGGCGATATCGTGCCCAAGGAAAACCGCATCTATTACCGCGACATTCTCGACCACGTCAAACGGGTCACGCACACGGCGGGGCAGATGCGCGAACTGGTCAATTCGGCCATGCAGGTGGCGCTGGGGCAAATTTCGATCCGCCAGAACGAGGTCGTCAAACGCCTGGCCGCCTGGGCCGCCATCCTGGCCGTGCCCACCATGGTCTTCAGCCTGTACGGCATGAACTTCGAATTCATGCCGGAACTGAAGTGGCGCGGCAGCTATCCGGCCGTGATCGTCGTCATCATCGCCGGCTGCTGGTGGCTGCACCGGCGCCTGAAGCGCGAAGGCTGGCTGTAGCCGGCAGGCTTACGCTGCGGCCAGCGCGTTTGCCGCCTCTAGTATCAGCGCCGTCACTTCCACGGGACGCGAGGCCAGCGAGGCGTGACTGGCGTTGAGCGTGATGACTTTGCGCGCCTGCAGGCGCGCCGCCATGCGCTCCTGGTTGACGGGGGCAATCATGCGGTCGGCAGTGGAAATCTGGTACCAGCTGGGTTTATGCTTCCAGGCCGGGTCGCTGACGGTGTCGCCGAAGGTGCTGGCCAGCGGCGCTTTCTGCACCACGCCCAGCACGGCGCCTTCTTCCGCGTCGAGGTCCTGGCAAAAGCTGTCATGGTATTGCCCGGGCTTGACCCACAGATAGCCGTCGCTGTCGCCTTCCAGATTGGCCGCGCCGATGGGCGGGTGTTCCTGCGTGATGCTGCCCGGGCTTTCGCCCGCGTCAGGCGCGAAGGCGGCGATGTACACGAGGCCGACCACATTCGGCGCATTGCCGGCCACGCTGATGACGGCGCCGCCGTAGGAGTGTCCTACCAGTAATACCGGGCCATCGACCTGCGCCACCATCTTGCGCGTGCGCTCGGCGTCGTCGGCCAGCGACGTCAGGGGCAGTTCGACGGCGCGGATGGCTGTGTGGCCCTGGCGCCGCAATTCGAGGATTACGCGGCTCCAGTGGGCGGCGCCGCCCCAGAAACCGTGGACGAGGACGATGGTGGCTTGCTGGCTCATGCGGAACTCCTTGTGGTGTAGGAAAACAGCGTAGGCCGCGTGCGTGTCCCAAGGCAAGCGCGCGGCGGGCAGGTGCACATCCATTGTAGACCTTGCGGGTGCGCCCCGCCTGCAGCGTGCCTGCCGCCTAGAACTGGCCGCGCAGCGTCACCGAGGCATTGCGCGGCGTGCCGTAGTAATTGCCGCCGTAGGAAGATCCCACCGTGCGGTAGTACGTCTTGTCGAAGACGTTGTTGACATTCAGGGCCACGCTCCAGTGGCGGTCGATGCGATAGCTGGTCATGGCGTTCCACACGGCGTAGCCGGCCTGCGTGTAGCGAAATGGCAGGGACGGCCCGTTGAATTGCTGCGTGGCCGGGTTGAACGTGGCGGCCTGTCCGCTCACGTATTGCGTGCTCTGGATGGTGGTGCCGCCGCCTACCGTCCAGGCGTCGCCCGCGCCCGGCAAGCGCCACGTACCCCACAATTTGAGCAAATGGCGGGGCGTGATGCTGCTGAAGGCGGCGCCGTCCGTTTCATTGCGGTTGTGGTTGTAGGTATAGCCACCAGACAGGTTGAGACCCGGCACGACTTCGCCGCTCAGCTCCGCGTCGACGCCTTCGCTGATGACCTTGCCGCTGGCCGTATAGCAGCAGCTGCCTGCATACAGTTCGCTGGAAAACGGGTAGCGCGGATCGCTGATGGCCAGTTTGTCCTGCACCGTGCGGTACAGGGCCACGGCCGTATTGACCTTGCCGTCGAACAATTCGCCCTTGACTCCCGCTTCGATATTGCTGCCGCGCACGGGCGGCAAACCCTTGCCCGGTGCGGGGCCGGCCTTGGAACCGTATTGCGGATTGAAAATCTGCGCATAGCTGGCATAGGCTGTCCATTGCGCATCGATATCGTAGACCACGCCGGCGAATGGCGTGACCTTGGTCGGCTCCGTGTAGCGCGTGGCGTCGGCCAGTTGCAAGGTTTCGGTCGGGTTGCCGTCCAGGTCGTACTTTTCCCAGTACACCTGGTCGTAGCGGTATTTGTTGGCGCGCGCGCCCACGATCAGTTTGGTGGCGGGCGCCACGTCCAGGCGCAGGGTGCCGTACAGGCCATATTGCTTCTGGTCCCATGGCTGGTAGTCGCGCTGGATGTCGCCGAACACCGGGCGGGGAAAGACGGTGTCTGCCGGCTTGAACACGTTGACGGGAACGTTGTTGCCGCTGACGGGATACGCGCCGCGCCAGCGGCTCTGGATATTCTGCATGTCAGCGCCCAGCAGCACTTCGTGCGTGCGGCCGAGTAAGTCGAACGCGCCGCTCAGGCTCACGTCCAGCAGCTTTTGCTCGTTGCTGTAGATATTGTAGGCGGCAGTCGCCAGCGGGCCTATCAACGTCAGCGGATCGACGCCGCCACCCACGGGGCCCAGCTCGCCCGTACCGCTCTGGCGCGTCTGTGCCGCATTGGCGCGCAGGGTCCAGCGCTGCGCCAGGCGCCAGGTCAGCTTGGCGAACACTTCTTTCGAGGCGGCATCCATATACGCCCATGGCGCGCTCAAGCCCGTGTGGCGCGGCAAGCCCAGGTCGGCGCCATTGCTGTAGCGGGGCACGGAGGTCTGGTTGCCATGTTCGTTCAGCCGCTGTTCGCGCGCACCCAAGGCCAGCACGGCGCCCGGCGCGATATCGGCTTCCAGCACGCCGTACACGAGCGGCCGTTCGCTGGCGCGGTTGTCAATGAAATACTTGCGGTTTTCATACGCCAGCACGACGCGGCCGCGCAGCTTGCCGTCGAAGGCCAGAGGGCCGGACGCATCGATCTGGGCGCGGTAGTCGTCCCAGCTGCCGGCCGAGGCGCTGACGCTGTATTGCGGCGTGGCCGTGGGCATCTTGCGCACCAGGTTGACGGCGCCGCCCGGGTTGCCCGTGCCGTTCAACAAGCCGGCCGGACCGCGCAGGATTTCCACGCGGTCGTATTGCGCCATGTCAAAGCTGACATTGGCGACAAAGCCCTTGTCCATGGGCGCGCCGCCATCGAGCTGGAAGCTGTTGATGGCAAAACCGCGCGAATAGATATCGGTCAGGCGAAAGCCGTTATCCTGCACCGTGATGCCGGCGGCTTGCTCGGCTGCCGCGCCCAGGTCCGTCAGCTTCTGGTCGTCCAGGCGCTGGCGCGTGATGACGGAGACCGATTGCGGCAGTTCGCGCAGCGATTGCGCCGTCTTGCCGATGGTGGTGACGGGCGTGGCGTAGGAATGGCTGCCTTCCGTTTCACCGTCGCGCCGCCCCGTGACGCGAATTTCGCGCATGCTGTAGTCGGTATCCTCGGCCGCCTTGATGGCCGGCTTGCGGATGGTGACCACGCCGCCTTCGCGCACGCCTTCCAGGCCCGTGCCGTGCAACAGCAGCGGCAGGGCTTCCTGCACCGTGTAGCTGCCGCGCAAGCCTTGTGTTTGCAATCCATCCGTCAGTGCCGTGGGAAACGATAGCAGGATGCCGGCCGTGCGGCCAAAGCGCGTCAACGCCGTGTCGAGCGGGCCGGCGGGAATATCGTGGATGCTGTGCATGCCGGGCGCGGGTACGCTCGTCGCCGTGTCGGCGGCCCATGCGGCCGCTGGCTGGCCGGCCAGCAGGGCGAAGCCGCCAGCGAGGAACAGCTGGCCGATGGCAAGGGAAATGCGGCTGCGGCGCAGGCGGGAAGCAGCTGGTGTTGGGTGTGATTGCATGAGTATTCCATCGGAAGTAAAAGAGGTGTTCTCCTGTATGTCCGGTGAAAATCCAGAACAGCTCACTTTTTTTGAAAATGGTCAGCCGTCCCGCTGTAGCGCTTCGATGGTCAGCCAGTAGCGCGTCAGGTAGCGCGCCTGGATGGGCAGGCTGGCCAGCAGGGCCGTGATCACGGCTTCCGGCGCAGCCAGCTGGTAGGTGCCCGAGACGCGCAGGCTGGCGACGGCCGCATCGCAACCCAGGTGGCCGCGCCGGTGGCGCGCCAGTTCGGCCAGGAAGTCCGCAAGGCGCATGCCATTGGCCACCAGCATGCCATCCGTCCAGGCCGCGTCGCTGTCGCTGGCCGCCTGCGCGGGGCCGATGGCGTGCGCGCCGAAGCTGGCGCGCTGGCCGGCGCTGACGGTGCGCGTCTCGCTGCCGGCGCTGGTACGGATCTCGACGGCGCCTTCGAATACGTCCAGCCGGGTGAGATGGTCCATGCGGCGCACGCTGAAACGCGTGCCCAGGGGACGAAGCGTGCCGTGCTGCGTTGCCAGTACGAAGGGGCGCTCGTCCGCATGGCCCGTGGTCGCCAGCAATTCGCCCGCCAGCAGCACGATGCGCCGTTCGCCGGGCGCGTAGGCCAGCTTGACGGCCGTATCCGTGTTGAGCTGCAGGCGCGTGCCATCGGCCAGCGTGTGGTCGCCACGTTCGCCCACGGCCGTGCGCAGGTCGGCGCGCCAGTGCTGCCAGGGCAGCTGTTCCTGCGCCAGCCAGGCGCTGCTGCCGGTGAAAAAAGCGAGGGTCAGGATTTTCAGGGCGTGGCGGCGTCCTGGCGAACGGGGCGGGGCCAGCATGGCATGTGCGAGGGCCGCGCCGACGGGCGAGGCGATGTCGCGCAAGCGTCCGTTTACGGCCTCGATGCGCTGCCAGGCGCGCCGGTGCTCGGGGTGCTGCGCCAGCCATGCCTGCAAGCCCTGGCGCGCCTGGGCCTGAGCGCTGGTGTCTTCCGTTTGCAATTCCACCAGCCAGGCGACGGCGGCACGCGCCACCGCGGCAGAGATGGGCGCGGCATCGTGCGCGCCGTGCATCAGCTGGCCATGGCGAAATAGCACTGCGCATAGGCGCGCGCCAGGTGGCGCTTGACGGTGCTCAGGGAAATGCGCAGCTCGGCCCCGATTTCAGCCTGGCTCATGCCATCGAGCTGCGCATACAAAAAGGCGCGCCTGACGACGCTGGGCAGGCCGGACAGCAGGCGGTCGATTTCCAGCAGGCTTTCCAGCAGCAGCGCCCGCTCTTCGGGCGAGGGTGCGCTGGCCGCAGGCAGCTGGCCCAGCGCGTCCAGATAGGCCCGTTCCAGCTGCTGGCGCTCCGTATAGTTGCACAGCACGCGGCGCGCAATGGTGGTCAGGAAGGCGCGCGGTTCGCGCGCGGCGATCGGTTCCTGGCGGTCCAGCAGGCGCACGAAGGTGTCGTGCGCCAGGTCGGCCGCCTTGCCAGTGTCGCCCAGGCGCCGCCGCAGCCAGCCTTGCAGCCAGCCGTGGTGGTCGAGGTACAAGGTGCTGATTTCCTGGTGCAGCGGATGTTTGGCGATGGACATGGCGTTCAGTGAGCGGTATGCAGAGCTGTGAACGGTCGGCTGTTACACTTTGCATTAAATGAGGATGGTAATCATTCTCAATTGTAGCGCCGCGCTGTCATTTACGCAATATGCGATGGCCAGGTACTTACTTGTCCCAGGGCATGGCCTCGATGGCGCCGACCACCGTGCTCTCGTATTCGATGAAGAAGTCGCTGTGGAAGCCGTTGCGTATCACCAGATGGCTGCTGCCGGGCAGGGCGGCGGCCAGGCGGTCGCCGTCGGCCAGGCGCAGGGGGCGGATAAAGTCCAGCAGCGCTTGCGCGTCGGCCTGGCTGGCGGGATCGGCTTGCAGCAGCCATGGAAACAGGTTGCGCAAGGTGCCGGGATCGACGGTGACGACGAGCGCCGGCGCGCGCACGCGGCGGTAGTCGGGCGAAAAATTGTGCGCGGCCATGTCCATGGCCCTGGCGATGGCGGGCGGGGTATTCGCTTGCACGGCGCCGCCGGGCAGCACTTCCAGGGCGTCGCGCCAGTTCGCTTCCAGCGCCGGCCACCATTGCTTGTTGATCCGCCTGGCATAGGCGATCGAGGCATCCAGCGATGCCAGGTCGGCCGGGCCAGGTTGCGGTTCGTCGAAGGGCGTGGGCTGGGGTTCCTCATAGCCGCCGCTGGACAGGTAATCGAAGGTCGTGTCCAGGTAGGCGAGTCCCCGCACGCGCTGCGGGTGGCTGCCGGCGAACAGTGTCAGTTCGTTGCCGGCGATGGAGTGGCCGGCCAGGATGATGCGTTGAACCTTCAGTGTGTCCAGCACGGCCAGCAGGTCGGCCACCAGGGTGGCGGGGGCATACGTCATCTCGTTGGCGTCGCTCCCGGGCAGCGGCTTGCTGGAGGCGCCATAGCCGCGCCGCGTGACGGCCAGCACGCGGTGGCGGCGCGCCAGCGCGGGCGCCAGGCTGTCGAAGGCGTGCGCATTGGCGCCCAGACCTGCCAGCAGCACGATCACGTCGCCGCTGGCGACGCCTGGCGCCGCGGGCCAGTCGCGCACGTACAGGCTGACGCCGGGGGCGACGCCGATCTGCCGGTCGATCACCGCCGCGGCGCGCGGCCCGCTGCCGCCGCCGCAGGCGGCCAGGCCCGCCAGCGCGCCCATGCCGAACAGCAGGCGCCTGCGGGCGTGGAAATGGGGGATGGCATCGGTGGGTCTGGTCATGCGGTACTCCTTGCTGGACGGGGACATGGCCAGTATCGGCGCCGTGCATGAAGTACAGCTGAGGGGCGGGTGAAGGAAGGCTGAAGCCCGCCGGCCGCGCTAGTGCGACACCAGCACCGGCAACGTCATCTCCTGCAGCACGGTGCGGGTGACGCCGCCCAGCAGCGCTTCGCGCAGGCGCATGTGGCCGTAGCAGCCCATCACGACCAGGTCGCAGCGCCGCTGCGCGGCCATGGCCAGCAGGGCCGTGCCCACGTCCTGGCCCGGCGGCGTGTCGTGCTGCAGCACCTCGACGTTGACGCCATGGCGCGCCAGGTACAGGGCCAGGTCGGCACCCGGCTGCTCGCCGTGCGCGGCCGGCTGCGCGTGCGAATTGACGACGGCCAGGGTGACTTGCCGCGCCTTTTGCAGCAGCGGCAGCGCATCGGTGATGGCGCGCAGCGCTTCGGCGCTGCCGTTCCAGGCCAGCAGCGGATGCTGCGCGGCGCCCGCCGGCGCGGCGGAGGGCGCGTGCGGCACCATCAGCACGGGCCGGCCGCAATGCAGCATCAGGTATTCGGCCGTGCCGGCGATGACGCGCGACGGCGTATCCTGCGCATCCGTCTGGCCCAGGATCAGCAAGTCGCAATAGCGCGCCTGCAGCAGCAGCGCGCCTTGCGCATCGTCGTCGACGAAGCGCGTTTCGTAGCTGCCCAGGCCTTCCTCGCGGGCGATGCGCTCGAAGTCGTGCAGCGCCTCGCTGGCCTGGTTGCGCAGCGCCTGCATCTGCGCCGGCGCAAACTGCAGCGCGTTGACGCCGCCGCCATACGCGTAGCGCGAGATGCCGCTCATGGCCGAACCGATCAGGTGGGCCCCTTCGGCGACGGCCAGGCGCACGGCCAGGCGGATGCGCTGGGCGCAGTGGCGGGAATTGTCGACGTGGACCAGCAGGGTCGTATAGGGCATGGCGTTTTCCTCGGTTGTCGGTTGTCAGGTCTGCAGCACGTAGCTGCCCGGTGCATCGCCCAGGGCAATCCCCATGGCCGGTGGCGCCACTTGCGCGCCCGCGCGTTCTTCCAGCCACGCTTGCCAGGCGGGCCACCACGAACCGTCATGGTGCGGCACGTCGCGCTGCCAGCTGTCCGCGTCGACATAGGGCGCATCGTGGCCGTGCGTGGCCAGCTGGTAGCTGCGGCGCGGCTGGCCCGGCGGCGAGACGACGCCCGCATTGTGGCCGCCCGAGGTGAGCAAAAAGGTGACGTCCGTGTCGGTCAGCAGCTGCAGTTTATACACGGAGCGCCACGGCGCCACGTGGTCCGTCAGGGTGCCGACGGCAAAGATGGGCGCGTCGATGTCGCGCAGGGCGATGTGGCGGCCCGCGGTGCGGTAGCGGCCTTCGGCCAGGTCGTTGTGCAGGAACAGGCGGCGCAGGTATTCCGCATGCATGCGGCAGGGCATGCGCGTGGCGTCCCCGTTCCAGGCCATCAGGTCGCTGTCCTGCTCGTCCTGTCCCATCAGGTAATGGCGCAGCTGGCGCGACCAGACCAGGTCGTTCGAGCGCAGCAGCTGGAAGGCGCCCGCCATCTGCTTCGTATCGAGGTAGCCCTGCTTCCACATGGCCGCTTCCAGGAAGCTGACCTGGCTGTCGTCGATGAACAGCGACAGTTCGCCCGGCTCCTTGAAGTCGACCTGCGAGGCCAGCATGGTGAGGCTGGCCAGGCGCGCATCGCCGTCGCGCGCCATCGTCGCGGCGGCGATCGCCAGCAGGGTGCCGCCCAGGCAGTAGCCGGCCGCATGCACCTGCGGCGCGCCCGTGATGCGGGCAACGGCGTCGAGCGCATCCATCACGCCCAGTTGCCGGTAGTCTTCCAGCGACAACTCGCGGTCTTCTTCCAGCGGATTTTTCCAGGAAATCATGAATACCGTGTGGCCCTGGCCCACCAGGTAGCGCACCAGCGAATTGTGCGGCGACAGGTCGAGAATATAGAACTTCATGATCCAGGCGGGCACGAACAGCAGCGGCGTGGCATGCACGCTCTCTGTCGCGGGCACGTACTGTATCAATTCGATCAAGTCATTGCGGTAGACCACCTTGCCCGGCGTGACGGCCAGGTTCTGGCCCACCTTGTAGCGGTGCGCATCGGGTGCATGCGCTCCCATGGCGGCGCGCTGCCAGTCGCCGGCCGCGTGGGCCATGCCGCGCGCCAGGCTGGCGCCGCCGCTGTCGAGGGCCGCTTGCTGCACCACGGGATTGGTCAGCAGGAAGTTCGACGGCGCCAGCATGTCGAGCCACTGGCGCACGGTGAACGTGACGACATCTTCGTGGTGCGGCGAGACGCCGCGCACGCCCGTGGTGGCGCGGTGCCACCATTGCTGCTGCAGCAAGAAGCCCTGGTAGACGAGGTTGTACGGCCAGCGCCGCCAGGCAGGGTCGTCGAAGCGCCGGTCCTGCGGCAGCGGCGCGATGCACGGCGGCTCAGTGGCGCTGCCGGCCAGCGCCGACTGCAGCGCGTACTGCTGCCAGCGGCCGATCTTCTTCCACGCTTCCTGCAGCAGGGTTTGCTGCTTCGATGGCGCGAGCGCCAGGTGGCTGAGCCAGTCGGCATAGGCGTTGCCCAGCGCGGCAGGCGAAATGCCGCCCGTGAACTTGCCCAGCCAGGCGCTCAGCAGCAGGTCCAGGGTGGCGCCTTCCGGTGCGCTTTCCGGATAGTCGGGCACTGGCACGCCTTGCCAGGCGCTGCCCAGGCGCTCATGTTCAATGTTGTGTTCCGCGTCGCTTGGCTGCGTCTTGCTCATCCAGGGCTCCTGTCATTTTTTTACAGGGTAGCAAGAGCTTGTTCAAAAAATTATGATCTACATCAAGTTTGGCCGGATGCGTGCGGCAGGCGGCTTGCCACTTGGATGGCAGTTCGAATAAAAGCCATTTAAACGAATATTGCGATTAAAATGATTATATTGAATTTTAATCCATACGGGTTCGGGCATGGATGGCGTGAAAAGCTTGCTGTGAACCATTTTTCACTATGACAGGACATATTTCCTCCATCGTTCCGCCTGTCGAGGAATAAGAAAAACGATTTTTTCGTGAATTTATTTGTTGTATTTGATAAATTTATGTAGCAAGATGTAGTTAAGCAAGAAGTGAAGCAAGACCGCTCACGGTGGATAGAGGAGATGGACATGCATACGAAAATGTCGGCAAGCGGCAGCGAAGAGGCGGGCAAGGGCTACCCACACGGGGCAGGCGCGGTTGCCGGCAATGCGTCCGTGCGGCGCCTGAAGGCGATCGGCTACCTGGCCCTGTTGCTGGCCATACTGCCGGCCGCAACGTGCATCGCCATGGGGCGCGCCGGCGTACCGGCGCCGTTCAGCACCGCCTGCGGCGTGGTGTCGTGCGTGGCCGCAGGCCATGCGCTCTAGCGCACTGCCTGCGCTTCCTCGCAGATCCATGCCATGAATGCCTGCACGGCGGGGCGCGTGGCCGCGTCGGGCCGCGCCACCAGGTAGTAGGCAAAGCGCGCGGGCCAGGGCAAATCCAGCACTTGCACCAGGCGCCCGGCGGCGATTTCCTCCTGCGCGTACAGCTGCGGCACCAGGGCCAGGCCCTGGCCCGCCTCGGCTGCGCGTATCAATAGAAAGTCATCTTCGAAGGCCGAGCCGCGCCGCGCCCGCGCCGCATCCGTGCTGTCGTCCGGGGCGCCATGCGCGGCCAGCCACAATGGCCAGTCGGCGCGGTCCGTATCGTGCAGCAGCGGGTAGCGCAGGCAATCGGCCGGCGTGGCGATGGGCGGCTGGCCCGCCATCAGGGATGGACTGGCGACGGGCACCAGCACGGGCGCCATCAATCGCGTCACCTGCAAGCCCGGATAGTCGCCCAGGCCGTGGCGCAAGGCCACGTCGACCCGGTCGCGGCGCAGGTCGACCAGCGCGGATGTCGCTTCCACGCGCACTTCGATATGGGGATGGCGCTGGTTGAAGCGGCCCAGGCGCGGCACCAGCCACGCGGCGGCAAAGGTGGCGACCGTGCTGACGGTCAGCGTCTGGCGCGCGCCCATGTCTTCCAGCGCCTGGCTGGCGCCGGCGATCTGCGCGAAGGCGCCCAGCAGGGCGGGGTGGACCATGGCGCCCGCCTCGGTCAGGCGCAAGCCCTGGCGTTCGCGCGTAAACAGGGGCATGCCGACCCGCTCTTCCAGCAGGCGGATCTGCTGGCTGACGGCGCCGGACGTCACGTGCAGCGCCTCGGCGGCCGCCTTGATGCTGCCGCGCTGGCCCACTTCGACAAAGGCGCGCAGCGCCTGGAGCGGTAAAGGATGCTTCATCGATATAGTTTTTCTATAGTTGTACGCGAAAAATCATCGTTTCAGTTTCGCTCTGGAAAAACGCATTATAGGGGCATGCGGCGTTCTTTTGACGTCGAGTAAAACTATATCGATAGGATCTCCTATGTTACTTTCACATCGGCAACTTTGCCTGGTGTTGCTGTGCACCACGCAATTCGTTGCCTTGCTCGATTTTTCCATCACCATGATTCCCTTGCCGCAAATCCAGCAGAGTCTGGGCTTTACGCCCGGCGGGCTGCAATGGGTGATCAATGCGTATGGCGTGGCCATCGCCGGCTTCCTGCTGCTGGGAGGGCGCGCGGCCGACATGTTTGGCCGCCGCCGCGTCTTCATCACGGGGCTGCTGCTGTTCACGGCCGCCTCGCTGCTCGGTGGTTTTTCGCACAGCCCCGCCATGCTGGTGGCCACGCGCGCGCTGCAGGGCTTCGGCGCCGCCATGTTTTCGCCGGCCGCGTTCTCGCTGCTGCTGGCCGTGTTTCCCGAGCCGGCGCAGCGCAACCGGGCGCTGGGTGCCTGGACGGCCGTGGCGGCCAGCGGCTTTGTCGCGGGACTGATCCTGGGCGGCTTCATCACGGATATGCTGGGCTGGCGCTGGGTGCTGTGGATTAACGTGCCCGTCGGCTTGCTGGTGCTGGCCCTGTCGCCGGCCTTGCCCCTGGGCCGGCCCGATGCGGATGGCGCTGCCGCTGGCGGCACGCTCGATGTGTGGGGTGCGCTGCTGGTGGCGTCGGGCGCGGCGACGCTGGTGTTTGCCTTTGCCAATAGCGAGCATGTGGGACTGGCGCATCCGCTCACGTTTGCCCTGGTCGCGCTGGCGCTGGCCCTGCTGGCGCTGTTCGTCTGGGTGGAGGGACGGGTGGCCGCGCCGCTGATGCCGCTGGCCGTCTTCCGGCGCCGCTCCACGGGCGGGGCGAATATCGTCTCCCTGCTGGCCAACACGGCCCTGGGCCCCACCTTTGTCGTCGTGGCGCTGGCCATGCAGGAAGTGCTGGGCTTCAGTGCCACGCGCACGGGGCTGGGACTGTTGCCGATGGCCGTCGCCTTTACCGTGGCCAGCGCGTGGGCCGGGCCGGCATTGATCGCCCGCTGCGGCACCAAGCCCGTCATCGTCGGCGGCATGCTGCTGTTCATCGGCGGGCTGGCCATGCTGGGCAGTTCGCTGGCCACGCTGGCTGCCTGGGGCGCCTCCATCCTGCCCGGTACCGTACTGGCCGGCATCGGCTATGGCCTGGCGTTTCCCGCCTGGACGGTGGCCGGCATCGATGGCGTGCCGGAAGCGGACCATGGCCTGGCGGGCGGCATGCTGACCACCACGCAGGAGGTCGGGTCCGCCGTGGGCCTGGCCGTGGGCGTGGCTGTCAGCATCGCCGTGCTGGCCGGCGGCGGCACGGCCGCGCAAGGCTACAGCAGCGCCATCCTCGTTTCCGCCTGCCTGGTCGTGGCGGGCCTGGCGTGCGCCGTCGCCATCCTGCCCGGCAAGGCCGCGCGCCAGGAGGCGGCGCCATGATGGAGCTCTATACCGACAGCTCGCCGAACGGTTTCAAAGCCACGATTGCGCTGGCCGAACTGGGCTTGCCATACCGGCTGCGCCACGTGCGCATCGAGCAGGGCGAACACCGGCTGTCCGCTTTCCTGGCCCTCAATCCGCACGCGCGCATCCCCGTGCTGGTCGACCACGAGACGGGCATCACCGTGTTTGAATCGGCCGCCATATTGCTGTACCTGGCCGAGAAAACGGGGCGGCTGCTGCCGAAGGCTCCCGCGCAGCGCTGGGCCGCCATCACCTGGTTGCAATTCCACGCGGCCAGCATGGGGCCGATGCTGGGCCAGCGCGTGCATTTCGAGATCGCGGGCGGAGGCGCGAATGCGGCCGCCACGGCGCACTTCCGCCAGCTGTGCGACGCCGCCCTGGCCACCATGGATGGCCGCCTGGCGGACAACGCCTACCTGGCCGGCGACGACTATTCCATCGCCGACATCGCCAGCTTCGGCTGGCTGCATATCGCCCGCATCGTCGGCTTCGAACTCGCTGACTGGCCGCACGTGGCCGCCTGGTACGCCCGCGTGGCTGCCCGTCCGGTCGTGCAGCTGGGCATCTCCATTCCCGCGCCCGCCACGGGCGCCTGATTTTTATCAAGGAACAACATGAGCATTGACATCATAGAAGGCGCTTCGTCGCAGGCTTTCACGCAGCACCGCGGCTACCGCCGCATGTTCGCGCCCGGCGCGCTCACCCTCGGCATTTATCTGCCGCTGCGTTTTTACCAGGGCGACATGCGGGCGCTGGCCGGCCAGGCGGACCTGGTCGCCGCCATGGACCGGCAAGGCTTTGCCGCCGCCTGGGTGCGCGACATTCCCCTGTTCGACCCGCGCTTCGGCGATGCGGGCCAGCTGTTCGACCCGTGGACCTATCTGGCGTATCTGGCGGCGCGCACGGATGCGCTGGCCCTGGCCACGGGCAGCGCCATTTTTACCCTTCGCCATCCCATTGACCTGGCCAAGGCGGCCGCCAGCATCGACCAGCTGTCGGGCGGGCGCCTGGTGCTGGGCACGGCGTCGGGCGACCGCGCCAGCGAATTTCCCGCGTACGGCGTGCCGCATGCCACGCGCGGCGCGCGCTATGCGCAGGCCGTGCACATGTTCCGCCAGTTGCTGCAGGCAGGCCCAGCCAGCATTGACGGCCCGCTGGGCAGCCTGGCTGGCCTCGAACTGCTGCCCAAGCCCGTGACGGGCGTCATTCCCCTGGTCGTCACCAGTTCCTCGGGCCAGCCGCTGGCGTGGATCGGGCGTCATGCCGACGGCTGGCTGACGTATCCGGAAGCGACGGATACGCCGGACGGGCCGCGCCGGCTGGCGGACAAGATCCGCGCCTGGCGCCAGTGCATCCCCGATGGCGGCTTTCGTCCGCACATGTGCAATGAGTGGCTGGACCTGGTGGACGACCCCGATTATCCGCGCACGCCCGTGCGCAGCGGCTATGTGCTGCGCACGGGGCGCAAGGGTTTGATCGACTTGCTGGGTGAATGGCGCGAAGCGGGCGTCAACCATGCGGCGCTGGGCATCCAGCATGGCCAGCGCCCGGCTGCGGAGGTGCTGCAGGAACTGGCCGAGGAGGTGCTGCCGCACTTTCCGTCGCATGCGGCGCCGTGCGGGGATATTCTTCGCTGGTAGTGGCGCTAAAACGCCTGGCTGACTGAATAAATCAGCAAGCCGGCCAGGCCGCCCACGATGGTGCCGTTGATGCGGATGAATTGCAGGTCGCGTCCGATGGCCAGTTCGATGCGTTCGCTCATTTCATCCTTGCTCCACAGGTCCAGGCGGGCGGCGATGAAGGCGCCCACTTCGCCCCGGTAGCGGCGCACCAGCGAGCCGCTGCCGGCGACGATGGCGTCGTTCAGCCATGCCCGTGCAGCTTTGTCCGTTTCCAGCACCTTGCCCGTGTTGCGTGCCAGGCTGGCGATGGCTTGCGCCAGTACGGGCTGGTCGGCGTGCAGGTCGGCCAGCAGGCGCGTGCTGATGTGCTTCCAGACGTCGCCCAGCATGGCTTGCACCGTGTCGCTGGCGACCAGCTGCAACTGGTAGCGGCGCACCGTTGCCTGCCACTGCGGGTCGGCCTTCAGGTGCAGTGCGCTGTCGGCGATCCAGCCAGCGATGCGCTGGCGCAGCGGGTGCTGCGGATCGACGCGCACGGCGAAGGCGAATTTTTGCAACGAGGCGATCATGCGGGGCTCGTACGCTTTCACGGCTTTTTTCACCAGCGCGTTCTCGATCTGGAAAGCGCCCAGCACGAAGTCGCCGATGGCGGCGTGGTGACCTTCGTCGTCCAGGTAGGCGGCGCTGCGGTCGAGCATGAAGTCCAGCAGTTCCTGCGGCTTGCCGTCGGCGATCAGCGCATCGATGCAGTCGGCCGCCACGTCCGACAGATTCAATTGTCCCAGGTAGCTGCTGGCCTGTACACGCAGCAGTCGGCCCAGCTGATCGTGATCGGCCATCGCCAGCAGCTGCCTGGCGACACTGGCGCTGGCCATGCCCAGCCGCTGCGCGTGGACCTCGTCACCGAGCCAGGCGCCCAGCCGCGCGGCGGGGTCGGCCTGCACGATGCGCTCGGCGATGCCTTGCTCGGTGATGAAATGGTTTTCCACGAAGGCGCCCAGGCTGCGGCCGATGTCCGCCTTGCTGTTCGGGATGATGGCCGTATGCCACAGGGGGATGCCCAGCGGGTGGCGGAACAGGGCGACGACGGCGAACCAGTCGGCAATCGCCCCCACCATGGCCGCTTCGGCGAACGCTTCCACATAGCCCCAGGCGGGGTGGCCGCCCCGCTGCGAACGGGCCACGGCGAAGACCAGCGCGGCCAGCAGCAGCAAGCCAACGGCCAGCCACTGCATGTTGCGCAGGCGCGCGCGCTTGAGCTGGTCCGTGCTCTGGTCCAGCTGTGCGATGAGGTCGGGGGAAGGTTGCATGGATGGCGGCCTGCAGGGTTGCGAGACCGCCATCTTACTGCGATGGCGCAGTGACGGGATTACTGTTGCGGATGCAGCAGCGAACGGCGGCGCGCGTAGCCGAAGTAGATCACCAGGCCGATCACCAGCCAGATGGAAAAGGCCACCCAGGTGACCCAGCTGAGGAAGCTCATCAGGCCCACGCACAGGATCACGGCCAGCGCCGGCACATACGGCACGCCGGGGCAGCGGAAGGCGCGCGGCAGGTCGGGACGCTTCTTGCGCAGCACCACGACAGCTATCGACACCATGGTGAAGGCGGCCAGCGTGCCGATGTTGATCAGCTCGGCGAGGATGTTGAGCGGGATCACGGCGGCGATCAGGCCGAAGACGATGCCGACCAGCCAGGTGGCGAAGAACGGCGTGTGGAAGCGCGGGTGCACGGTCGACAGGCGCTTTGGCAGCAAGCCGTCGCGCGACATGGCGAAGATGATGCGCGTCTGGCCGAAGGCCATCACGAGGATCACGGTGGTCATGCCGAGGATGGCGCCCAGGTCGACGAAGCCGGCGATCCAGTTTTCGCCCGCGTATTGCAGGGCCAGCGAGACGGGATGGTCGACGCCGAGGAATTTCTGGTATGGCACGATGCCCGTCATGATGGCCGACACCACCACGTACAGCACGGCGCACACGGCCAGTGAACCGATGATCCCGATAGGCAGGTCGCGCGACGGTTTCTTGACTTCCTCGGCGGCCGAGGTGACGGCGTCAAAGCCGATGAAGGCAAAGAAGACGAGGGCGGCGGCGCTCAGCATGCCGTGGTAGCCGAACGGCATGTAGGGCTGCCAGTTGGCCGGCTGCACGTGGCGCGCGCCGAAGATAATAAACAGCAGCACCACGCCCACCTTGATGGCGACCATGATGTTGTTCAGGCGCGCCGATTCGCGCACGCCCCAGCCCAGCATGGCCGTCAGCAGCAGCATGATGACGAGGGCCGGCAGGTTGATGAAGGTCGTCACGCCGGGCAGCGCGCCAGGTGCGGCGGTGAGTGCGACGGGCAGGGTAATGCCAAAGCCCGACAGCAGCGACTGGAAGTAGCCGGACCAGCCGACGGAGACGGCGGCAGCGGCCAGGCCGTACTCGAGCAGCAAGTCCCAGCCTATCATCCAGGCGGCCAGCTCGCCCAGGGTGGCATAGCTGTAGGTGTAGATGGAGCCGGCCACGGGCACCGTGGAGGCGAATTCCGCGTAGCACAGGGCGGCGAAGCAGCAGGCGACGGCCGCCACGACGAACGACAGCGACAGGGCGGGGCCGGCCGTCAGCGCCCCCGTGCCGGTGAGCACGAAAATGCCCGTGCCGACGATGGCGCCAATGCCCATGAGGACAAGGTCGAAGGGCCCCAGCACCTTGGCCAGTCCTCCTGGCTTCTTGCTGTGGGCAATCATGTCATCCAAATTCTTGGTTCTAAATAAGCTCACTGTGTCTCCTGGTGGTTTTTGTCATGGCGCCATTGCCGCCTCGTGAGTAGCACGACGCAGCCAGATTCTAGCCCAGGCGCCCGTGATTCCTGAAGGAAAACCGTACAGTGCCGCGCGCGCCAGCCCTGTAAACTTGCCTGGCAGGCAAAAAAAAGCCCCGGGATGATGAACCGGGGCTGGAAAGGAGACTGCTACAAATGCTTACGTGGGTTTACCTTGAAAAATGCGCCTCGATCTCTTCGAGGGTCTTGCCCTTCGTTTCAGGGAGCAAAAACGCGGCCGCCAGGAAGTACAGCACGGTGCAGCCGGCGCCAAAGAAGAACAGCGTCGAGTAACCATGCAAGCCCACGGTCGGCAGGAAGATGGCGGCGATCACCGTCGAGACGAACTGGTTGACGAGCAGGGCGATGCTCATGCCGTTCGAGCGGATGCGGGTCGGCATCAGCTCGGACAGGGCCAGCCACACGCATACGCCCGGGCCGACGGCAAAGCTGGAAACGAACACGCAGATGGCAATCGCTACCAGCCAGCCGTGCGTGGACGAGGGCACGGGGCCCAGGCTGGCCTTCTCGATGCGCAGCGGCGCTTCGCGTCCGGCGGCCGGGTCGGCGAAGGGATTCAGGTGCAGCTTGCGGAAGAACACGCCGATCACGCTGTCGGCCTGCACGGCGTCTTCGCGGGCGATGGACACCTGGCGCAGCACGGGATCGTCGCTGCGCAGGCTTTTCACGTTGGTGAACGGGCCGTAGGCGTAGGCGATGGTCAGCTGTTGCGGCGTGCCGTCGGCCGCCGCGCCCAGGGCCGTCAAGGTAGCCGCATCGAGGTGCAAGGACAGGCTGTCCGCCTGCACTTGCGCCGCGATGGCGGGGCGCACGTCGGCCAGGTGCGCTTCGGCGCCGCGGAACAGCAGGCCGGCCGCCAGCAGCGAGACGACGATGCCGCCCGTGCCCAGCATCAGCAGGAACTTGCGGCCCTTGCGGTCCACCAGCAGCACGGCCACCACCGTCATCACGGCGTTCAGTACTTTCAATAACACGTCCGCCATATTGGCCGAGGCGCCCGACAGGCCCGCCTGGTTCAGAATATTGACGACATAGGCGAGGATGGAATTGATGCCCGTCGCCTGCGTGCAGGCGAGGATCAGGCAGGCCAGCAGGAAGGGCAGCACGTAGCGGCGGCTCAGCAGCGGATCCCTGGCCTTGCCGCTTGCCTTGGCCGTATTCTCCGGCGTGTCCTGCATCTCGCGCAGTTCGATGTCGGCGGCGGCGGGCAAGCGCGTGCGCAGCAGCGACTGGCGCGCCTGCTCGATGCGGCCCCGTTGCGCCAGCCAGCGTGGCGATTCGGCCAGCAGCAGGGCGCCGATGGTAAATACGAGGCCCGGCGTCAGGCAGACCCAGAAGATGCTGCGCCAGGCGTGGTCCTTGGCCGTGAAGATGGCGGCGATGCGGCCCGCTTCCGGCAAGGCTTGCGCCGCCTGCGTGGCCGTTTCCACCGTCTGCGCTTGCAGCAGGCCGATCAGGGCGGCGGCCACCAGGCCGATGGTCAGCAGCAGCTGGAACAGGGCGGCACCGCGCCCGCGCTGTTGCGCGGGGAGGCATTCTGCCAGGTACAGGGGCACGACGACGCCGATCAAGCCGCCGCTGATGCCTTGCAGCAGACGGCCCAGCAGCAGCGGCGTGTAGCCGTCGGCCAGGGCGATCAGCGGGATGCTGGCGCTGAACAGGGCGCCGGCCAGGAACATCACCCAGCGCCGGCCCAGGATATCGGCCAGGGCGCCGGCGAACAGCGATGACAGGACGGAGCCCAGCAGCACGGCGGCGACGATAAAGCTCAGCTGCTGGGCCGTCAGTTTCCAGGCCACTGAGGCCGTCGATTCCAGGTAGGGCAGGGCACCGGCGATGATGCCGATGTCTATGCCGTACAGCAATCCCCCCATGCCGGCAATAAATAGCAGGTAGCGCATGGCCCACACGGGGGCCTTGTGTGACGTGTCGTGCATGAAAACTCCGGGACGGGGTTGAGGTTGGGGGGCTGGGTCTAGAGACTGAATCTAGCGGGTGGAAAGATCGATGGCCGTGCCTTCGACGAAGACGGACACTGGCTGCAAGTTGGCATCGAGGACGACGATATCGGCCCAGGCGCCGGGCGCCAGGCGGCCCCGTTCGGATTCGCCCAGGTAATCGGCCGGGTACAGCGACAGGCGGTTCGAGGCGTCGGCCAGGTCCAGGCCCAGGTCGACGAAATTGCGCAGCGCCTGGTCCATGGTCAGCACGCTGCCGGCCAGCGAGCCCGTTGCCAGGCGCACGCAGCCCAGGCATTTGTAGACGCGCTGCGTGCCCAGGCCGTATTCGCCATCGGGCATGCCGGTGGCCGAGGTGGCGTCCGTCACGCCGTACAGGCGCGGGATGGCGCGCAGGGCCGCGCGCAGGGCGCCCTTGGCCACGTGCTGCAGGTCGGGGATGATTTCCGCGTATTCCGCATGCGCCAGCGCCGCACCCACCATGCCGGGGTCGTAATGCGTCATGCCCGTCATGCCGTTGTACAGGTGCGTAAAGCCGGAAACGCCGGCCTGCAACGCCGCGACGCCTTCGTCATACGTGCCGGCGCTGTGGCCGATCTGCACGCGGATGCCCATCGCCGCCAGTTGCGGGATCAGTTCCAGGTGGCCGGGGATTTCCGGCGCCATGGTCAAGACCTTGATGGGGGCGATGGCGTGAAAGCGCTGCACCAGCGCCAGACTGGCCTGCACCACGTCGGGCGGCTGCGCGCCCAGGCGGTGCAGGTTCAGGAACGGGCCCTCCAGGTGCACGCCCAGCATGCGCGCGCCGTTGGCCGGGCGCTCGGCGATGACGCCGGCCAGGCCTTGCAGGGCGCGCAGGATCGATGGCTCCTTGGCTGTCAGGGTCGTGCCCAGGAGGGCCGTGGTGCCGTGGCGCGCATGCACCTGCGCCACGGTGGCGCCGGCGTCGCCGCCCTCCATGATGTCGACGCCGGCCGCGCCATGCACGTGCAGGTCGATGAAGCCGGGCAGGATGGTCAGCGCGCTGTCGGCGGCAGGGTCTTTCTGTATCTGGACGATGCGCTGGTCAAAAGTGATGGTGCCCGTGATCCAGCCAGATGGGGTAAGGATTCTGCCGCTCAGCATGTGTTATTCCGCTATAAAAAGTTCGATGCCCAGCTTTTGCAGCCCTTCGCGGTACTCCTGGCTGATGCTGGCATCGGTGATGACGGTATCGACCCGGTCCAGCTGCACGATGCGGTGCAGGCTGACGCGGCCGAACTTGGAGGCGTCCGTGAGGACGATGATTTTCTTCGCCCGTTCCACCATCTTGTGGTTCAGGCTTGCTTCCGCTTCGTGGTGGGTGGTCACGCCAAATTGCAGGTCGAAGCCGTCCACGCCCAGGAACAGCTTGTCGAAGCTGTACGCCTGCAGGCAGGTTTCCGCCTGGCTACCCTGGATCGACAGCGACTGCTTGCGCAGCAGGCCGCCGGTCAGGATCAGGTCCACGCCCGGCGCGTCGGCCAGTTCCCACGCGATGTTCAGGCCATTCGTCGCTACCGTCACGCCCGTCGCATCGCGCAGATGGCGCGCCAGCGAAATGGTGGTGGTGCCCGAGTCGATGATGATGTTGTCGCCCGGTTCCACCAGCCGCGCCGCATAGGCGCCGATGCGCTCCTTCTGCTCGTGGTTGATGGCGTCCTTCTGGCGTATCGTGTGCTCGGGCGGCGGCGTGCGCGTCAGGGTCGCGCCGCCGTGGCTGCGCGTGGCCATGCCTTGCGCTTCCAGCGCATTCAAGTCGCTGCGGATGGTGACCGCGGACACGCCGAGCTTTTCCACCAGATCGGTCACCTGCACCGAGCCCTGCTGGGCAAGCATTTGGAGGATGGATTCACGGCGTTGGCTGGTATTTCGCATGGTGGCGGGCTCAGTAAAAAATGAAAAATACCGAGCTTAACAGATTGCCGCTTCGGCAATGACGGCCACTGCCGCATTGCGGTTGCAGGCGCGCGCATATTGCGCCAGCAAGCTGCCGATCTTGTGCTCGATCAAGGCTGGTGCCTGCGCTGGCAAACTGCCCTGCACCACGGCCAGGTACTGTTCCGGCAAATGCTGGCTCAGCAGCGGCAGCGGAATGGCCACGGCGTCCAGGTTGGCCAGCAGCTTGCCCACGGCGGCCGCCACTTCCGGCTCGCCCCAGTAGTAGCGGCAACGGTCGCTCAAGCCGTAGCGGCGCATCAATCGCTGTTCTTCCGGCGTGCCCAGGTAATGCTTGATCCAGTTCTTCGGCTTGGCCACCATCACGTCGTCGAGCACCTGCATCAGCTGCGAGGTGGCGTGCGCCGGCAGCAGTTCTTCCTCGATCTGGCACAGGGCGAACAGCGCCTCGCGCAGGGCGAAGGTGGCGGCGGGCCCCACTTTCAGGATGGCGAAGTGGTCGCGCACCATGGCATGCAGGGCCGACTCGCGCTGGTAGTCGGTGGAATGGGCTTCGAACACGAGGCCAGGCTGTTCGGCGACAAAGGCCGACAGCTCGGTGGCGGCGTTCGCGTCGTAATGCTGGATGCTGCTCTGGTCGAAATCGACGCCCGGCTGCACCACCATGGCGATGACCCGGCGCCAGGCGCCATGCAGGTCGTTCTCGAGAAACGCGCGGCGGTGCACGTCGAGGGTGCGGCGCGCCGCTTGCGGGCTGGTGACGGCGCCGGCCTGCGCCAGCGACGCTTCGCCGCCGGGAATCGGCACTTCCGTGCCGATCACGTAGACGGGCGGCGCGAAGCCGGCGGCGGCCGCCGCTTCCTCGGCGACGATGCACAGGCGCGCCGAACGGGCGGCCACGGTTTCATCGTCGAGCTGCAAGGGGTCATCAATGCAGCGCATGCTGCAATCGAGGTGGATCTTGTGGAAACCGGCCGACGCATACGCGGCGATCAGGGTTTCGGCGTGATTCATCGCGGTGGCCGCATCGAGGTGCTGCCAGGCGTTCGGACCCAGATGGTCGCCGCCCAGCACGAGGCGGCTGGCGGGAAAACCCTGTTCGCGGGCCAGTGCCAGCATGGTGTCGCGGAAAACGGCCGGCGTCATGCCAGTGTAGCCGCCGAACTGGTCGACCTGGTTCGACGTCGCCTCGACCAGCAGCACGGTGTCGTACTCGCTGGCCACGCGCATGGCGGCG
The DNA here is from genome assembly GCF_021165895.1 of Janthinobacterium sp. PLB04. Classification (NCBI taxonomy): domain Bacteria; kingdom Pseudomonadati; phylum Pseudomonadota; class Betaproteobacteria; order Burkholderiales; family Oxalobacteraceae; genus Janthinobacterium; species Janthinobacterium sp. PLB04. Next base: position 3,237,398 of record NZ_CP088968.1, read on the forward strand.
CGCAGCACGCTCGGGTGGCTGCAGCAGACGGCGTACAGTCCCACGCGCTCGCCGCGGCGGTGCGCCTTGATCACTTGCTGGATCGGGGACAGGGTAAAAGTCGGGTTTTCCGCTTGCTTCATCATGTTGACGCCTTTGTATGTTGTCGTATCAAAAGGGCCGCGCCGCGCGCGCCGCCGGCATCGCCAAAGCGGGGCGGCAGGATAGGCGGCACGTGCACGCCGGGGAACAGGTGGCGCTTGACGGCGGCCGGCAGCTTGTCGTACAGGTGCGGCAGCTTGGACAGGCCGCCGCCGAGCACGATGACGTGCGGGTCATAGGCCAGCACCAGGCCGGCCAGCGCGTGGCCAAGCACATCGAGGTGCACGGCCACCGTGCGCTGGGCCACGGCATCGCCCATGTTGGCGCGCGCCACGATGGCCAAAGGCTCTGCGCCGTCGCCGCCAAAGTGCGCGTGGATTTTGCGCATGGCGGGGCCGGAGACATAGCGCTCCAGGCAGCCCGCCTTGCCGCATGGGCAGGGGTAATCGGCCAAGCCATGCTGCGCCAGCAGGGTGGCGGGCAGGCTCCAGTGGCCCCATTCGCCGGCCACGCCGTTAAAGCCGCGCAGCAGCTGGCCACCCACGCAATAGCCGCCGCCAGCGCCCGTGCCGAGGATGGCGCCGAACATGCTGGCGGCATTGTCGGCCGCGCCGCCTTGCGCTTCCGACAGGGCGAAGCACTGGCAATCGTTGCCGATGGCGACAGGACGTTTCAAGGCCTGCTGCAGGGTTTGCGCCACCAGGCGGCCGTTCAGGGCCGGCACGTTGGAGCTCAGTTGCCGGCCGCTGGCGCTGTCGATCACGCCGGGCAGGCCGATGCCGACAGGCGCCGTCGTGCCCAGGGCGGCGTCGCCGCGCGCCACCAGGTCGACGATGGCTTGCACGAAGGCGGCAAAATCGTCGCCCGGCGTGGCCACGCGTTCGCGGAACACTTCCGTCAGCGCGCCGTCGCGGTCGGCAAAGGCGACCAGCTCCATCTTGCTGCCGCCGATGTCGATGCCGTGATAGCCGGCTGTGTGATTAGAATTGGTCATGGCCATAGATGGTGACGCCCTGCACGACACGGTTGACGATGCCGCCGGCGAATGGATTGTCGGGGCGCAGTTGCAGCAGCGCGGACTGGTGCAGCGCATATTGCTGCGCCATCAGCAGCCACAGCGGAGCCAGCCAGGCGTCGGGCCAGGCCGGCGCATCGGCTGATAGGTCGCCGCCGATGCCCACGGTCAGGCAGCGCTGCGCCACGCTGTCGCGCTGCAGTTCTTTCAATAGGTCGTCTTCGTACTGGCGCGCCAGCGGCTTGCTGCTGCGCAGCAGGATCACCAGCGACTCCGTGGTGACGGCCGATTTCGGGCCGTGGCGGAAACCGAGCGGCGTATTCGCCATCGCCATCACGCGGCCACCCGTCAATTCCAGTATCTTCAATGCCGCTTCCTTGGCCAGCGCTTCCAGCGGGCCGCTGCCCAGGTAGACCACGCGCTGCACGGATGTTGATCCCAGGTCCGCCACGGGGGCCGACCAGCCGCGCAAGGCTTGCTCGCCCAGCTGCGCCAGGGTCTCCAGGCGGTCCAGATCCGTGTCCTTGCCCAGTACCGACAGGGCTGCCAGCAGCATGCTGCTAAAGCTGCTGGTCATGGCGAAGCCGCGGTCGCAGCTGCCTTCCGGCATCAGCAGGTTATACGTATTACTGTCGTTCGCGCCCTGGCGCGCCAGCTTGCCGTCCGCGTTGCAGGTGATGTTCAGGAAGCGCGCGCCGGGCACGACCTGGCGCAGCAGTTCCACGGCAGCCAGGCTTTCCGGGCTGTCGCCGCTGCGGGCAAACGAGACGAGCAGGGTGGGTGCGTCCGCTTCCAGATACAGCTCATGGTGCGTCAGCAAAGTCGTGGTGGCGATGGCGCGGATCTGCGCAGGCCATGCCGCATTCAGGGTATCGACGACGATTTCGCCCACATAGGCCGAGCTGCCAGCGCCCGTCAGGATGACGCGTTGCTGCGGATTGGACAGCGCGTCGCCGAGGAAGGCGGCCAGGGCCGCTTGTTCGTTGCGCAAAATAGTGGCCAGCGCGCGCCAGATGGCTGGCTGGTGCGCGATTTCCTCGGCCGTGTGCAGGCCGCCGATGTCGCGCCAGGTTTGAATGTCACGCTGAAGAAGGGTAGTCATGGAGTGTCAGTAAAGTGTTTGTTGGAGAAAGCATAAATACTAAATTTCGAAAAGTCAAATACGAAAGTAAAACGAAAGTAAATAGTTGTGCGCCTTGCGAAATAATGTCGTTTTAAAGGCCGTGAAACATGCTGCGGTGCAGCGCAAAAGCATGTGTCGGCGCGGCCTGTCGCTGAAATACGACGATAACGAAAGATTGCGCTGTGGAATTTGAGTGAAACGTAAGATAAATTGGCTTATTTTAGGCATTTTATTAATAAATTGGCGCCATAACTTTCTTTTGGTTGACGATATTTATTTTTCTTCTTAAAGTAATTTCATTGAATCACTTCTGAAAGTCAGCAGATGAACCCTCTCCCGCTTCCCCGCCGCGTCCTTGCCGCCTGTGTCCTCGCCGCCCTTGCCACCCTGGCTGCCCCCGGCCTGCATGCCGCGGCCATCGGCAATCTGCAGTCGCTCTCCGCCGTGCGCGCGGCCGACGTGGCCAAGGGCGAGGCAGTGGGCTGGGATGTGCGCAGCGATACGGGCATGCAGCTGCGTATCAGCCTGCCGCAGGCGGACGTGCTGCGCATCCAGGCGGGCGGCAAGGGCGGCTTGACAGGGCCGGGCGACAAGGCCGCGCCCATCGTCGTGGGCCAGCCTGCCGCGCAGGTGGCGTACCAGATCAATGAACAGCCCGACCACATCCTGATCAGCACTGATGCCTTGAGCCTGCGCATCGACCGCAAACCGTTGCGCTTTACCCTGCTGCGCAAGGGCGACGCGGTGCCCCTGTGGCGCGAGGTGCAGCCGCTGTCGCTCGACGACAAACAGGGCGTGCAAGTATTATCGAGCCTGCCGGGCGAGCGGTACTTTGGCGGCGGCCAGCAGAATGGCCGCTTCGAATTCAAGGGCAAGCAGGTGCCCGTGTCGTATTCGGGCGGCTGGGAAGAGGGCGACCGGCCGAATCCCGCGCCATTCTTGATGAGTTCACGGGGCTGGGGCATGCTGCGCAATACCTGGGCAGACGGCAATTACGACTTGCGCGACCAGGAGCAGATATCGCTGCAGCACGCAGAAGGCCGCTTCGATGCGTATTTCTTCGTCGGCAAGGATCTGCGCGACGTCGTCGCCCGCTACACGGACTTGACGGGCCGCGCGCGCATGCTGCCCCGCTGGGCACTGGAATACGGCGACGCCGATTGCTACAACGATGGCGACAACGTGAAAAAGCCCGGCTCCGTGCCGAAGGGCTGGACGGACGGCCCCACGGGCAAGACGCCGGACGTGGTGGACAGCGTGGCGCGCCAGTACCGCGAACACGACATGCCGGGCGGCTGGATCCTGCCCAACGACGGTTATGGCTGCGGCTACACGAACTTGCCGGAAACGGTGAAGGGCCTGGCAGGCTATGGCTTCCGCACGGGCCTGTGGACGGAAAACGGCGTCGACAAGATCGCCTGGGAAGTGGGCCAGGCGGGCAGCCGCGTGCAAAAGCTGGACGTGGCGTGGACGGGCAAGGGCTACCAGTTCGCCATGGATGCGAACAAGTCGGCGTATGACGGCATCCTGAACAACTCCGACAGCCGCCCGTTCCTGTGGACGGTGATGGGCTGGGCCGGCATCCAGCGCTACGCCGTGGCATGGACGGGCGACCAGAGCGCCAGCTGGGATTACATCCGCTGGCACATCCCGACCCTGATCGGTTCGGGCCTGTCCGGCCAGGCGTATGCGTCCGGCGACGTGGACGCCATCTTTGGCGGCAGCCCGGAAACCTATCTGCGCGACTTGCAGTGGAAAAGTTTTACGCCCGTCCTGATGGGCATGTCCGGCTGGGCTGCGGCCGAGCGCAAGCATCCGTGGTGGTTCGAGCAGCCGTACCGCGACATCAACCGCCGCTATCTGAAGCTCAAGATGCGTTTGACGCCGTATATGTATACCCTCGTGCGCGAAGCCGAACAATCGGGCGCGCCGCTGGTGCGCGGCCTGATGTGGGATTACCCGCAAGACCCGGCCGCCTACACGGAAGCGTATAAATATCAATTCCTGCTGGGCCGCGACGTGCTGGTGGCGCCTGTCTACCGCAGCCAGGCCGTCAGCGGCGGCTGGCGCAAGGGCATCCACCTGCCGCAGGGTACCTGGTACGACTACTGGGATGGCCGCCAGGCCACGGCGGAGGCGCAAGGGCGCGACCTGGATATGCAGGTCACGCTGGACAAGCTGCCCGTGTTCGTGCGCGCCGGCGCCATCCTGCCCATGTATCCGGAAATGCTGTACGACGGCCAGAAGCCGAAGGACCAGCTCACGCTCGACGTGTATCCGCACGGCGATTCCGACTACACCTTGTATGAAGACGACGGCAACACGCGCCAGTACCAGGGCGGCGCCTTCAGCCAGCAAGTCATCCGCATGCGCCAGGCGGGCGCCGACGTGCAGGTCGACATCGGCGCCGTCGATGGCAAGTACCAGGGCCAGGAAGGGCGCCGCGGCTATGCGCTGCGCATGCTGGCCGGCCAGGCCCCGGCCGCCGTGCGCGCCGGCGAACGGCTGATCGCGGCATTCGCCGACCGTGCCGCCTACGACAAGGCGTTGGACGGCTGGTTCTTCGATGCGGCCGATCGAAAAGGCACCCTGCACGTGAAAGTGGCGGCGCAGGACATCCGCCAGCCTTTGATGCTGCAAGTCGCCGGCGCGCTGGCCGTGGCGCGAGCCGACGCCGACTTCCCGGCCGCCCCCGTGCCGGGCCGCGCCTTGCCGGCCGACGCCATGCAGGTGGTGGCGCGTCCTGCGGAAGAAAGCGGCTACCCGCTGGAAAACGCCTTCGATGGCAAGCCGGAGACGTGGTTCCGTACCGTGCGCAGCCCGTCCGTGAAAAGCGGTCCGCACGAATGGGTGGTCGGCTTTACGGAACGGCGCCTGGTGGACGGCATCGAACTGGCGCCGCGCAACGACCAGCACTGGAAGCATGGCCAGGTGCGCGATTATGAAATCTACATCGGCGACAACAACGGCGAGTGGGGCGCTCCGCTGGCACGCGGCACACTGAAACTGCAAGAGGGAACGCAGACCATCAGCTTCCCCGCCACGGCCGGGCGCCTGCTGCGCTTCCGCGTGATGAGCACGCAAAATCCGGAAGGCGATGGCGCGGCGTCCCTGGACCCGATGGTGACGGCGGCGCAAGGCGCGCCGGTGGCGCGCGCGTTCGATGCGGCGCTGGCGACCGACGTGGCGCCCGTTACCTTGTCCGAATTCCGCGTGCTCGAACACCGCGTGGCCGAAGGCGCGGAGGTGCAGCGCTATCTGTCGGACCTGGCGCTGCCGAAGAATATCGCGAAAGACCGGCCAGCCGGCAAGGCGGCCGAGATGCGCATGAACGGGCTGTGGTTCCGCAAGGGCCTCGGCGTGGGACCTGCCAGCCGCATCGACTTGCAGCTGGCGGGCAACTGGAATCTGCTGCGCGCCGACCTGGGCGTGGACGATAGCTGCCGCAGCGCGGGCGGCTTGCAATTCCAGGTCTGGAGCGGTGAGCGGCTGCTGTACGACAGCGGCCTGGTCACGGCTCCCGGGGTGGTCAAACCCGAAATCGACGTGCGCGGCCTGAGCCAGCTCAGTTTGCGCACCCTGGGCGCGCGCGGCGCCCGAGCGGCCCAGGTCTGCGGCAACTGGGCCAATGCCGTGCTGACCGGCACGGAGGGCGCGACGGTCAAGCCGCGCTAGGCACTCAATCATTTCACTAAAAACGAGCCCCTCTTCGGACCGGGGAGGGGCTCTTGCAGCCTGACGAAAACAAATCACTTATAAAAAGGGAGATGGGAATGCACTTGAAAAAACTGATGGCCGCCATGGCGGCGGTAGGATTGGGCTCAACTGCGCTGGCATCAATGGCGCTGGCAGCGGAGGAGGAGAAACTGGCGCGCGTCGAAGTGACGGGTTCCAGCCTGAAGCGCATCAACGCGGAAACGGCGTCGCCGGTACAGGTGATCAACGCCAAGCAGATCGAAAACATGGGCGCGCTCACCTTGCTGCAAGTGCTGGACAACCTGCCCGCGGCCCGTCCGGCGCAGCAGGACTTCCGCTCGATGTTCACGGGTTCCGATGGCGGCTCGCAAGCGAACTTGCGCGGCCTCGGTGCGCAGGGCACCCTGGTGCTGCTGAATGGCCGCCGCCTGTCGTTCTATGGCGCGCCGGCCGGTTTCCAGACCATGTTCGTCAATATCGACGCCATTCCCGCCGCCGCCATCGAGCGCATGGAGATTTTGACGGACGGTGCGTCGGCCGTATATGGCTCCGATGCCGTGGCCGGCGTCATCAACGTGATCACCAAGAAGTCGTATCAGGGCCTGGAAGCGCGCGCCAATGGCGAATTTTCGCCCAGCGTGAAAGCCTATGGCGAGCGCCAGGCCAGCGTGCTGTATGGCCTGGGCGACCTGGCCAGCGACGGCTACAACATCTACGGTTCCGTGAACGTCTACCAGCGCGACCGCATCGCGCTGGCCGATACCTGGCGCAAGCGTCCCGCGTATTTTTATGCGAACAATCCCAATTTCATCCCGAACATGCGCGTGGGCGTGGGCAGCGAACCGGGCACGATGAATCCCGGGACCTTTTTTGTCTTCGACAAGGCGAAGAACAATGCGCGCACCCAGCGCGCCGTCAATGGCTGCAACAACAGCATCACCGAAGCGTCGGGCACGCGCTGCGTGTGGAATGCGCTACCCAACCAGCTTGACACGGGGCCTACCTCGGAGCGCGCCACGGCTTACCTGAGCGGCCGGCTGAAACTCGGCGGCGACATGGAAGCGTTCGCGGAAGGCGCGTTCACTCACATCAAGATGCGCGGCGAGAATGGTCCGTCCAGCTTCAATAGCGGCAGCACGAATAACTGGTTCGCGCGCAATACGGGCAATACCCTGAATACCTTCGCCACGCCTTTCCTGAGCCCGAACAACGTCTACCTGAAAGGCAAGCTCGATGCCGATATGGTGGCGAAGATGGGCGGCGCGGCCGGCTTGAATTACCTGCTGCAGGATGCGACGGGCCACTTCGGCCAGAAGAATGTCGATGAAAACTACCGCGCGCTCGTCGGCCTGCGCGGCAGCATCGGCGGCGGCTGGGATTTTGAAACGGCGCTCAGCGTGGCGGGCAGCCATTCGACCCTGTTCCAGACGGCGAACATCAACATCAAGGGATTCGAGCAGGCGTTCGGCCCGTTCAAGGAGGATCCCGTCAGCGGCCGCACCTATATCTCCGACAATCCCGCCTACAAGTTCGGTGAAATCAGTGCAGCCAATGCGGCGCTGGTGCGCGCGGCCTACCCGACCTTCGCCATCGAATCGTGGACCAAGCTGATGACGTGGGATGCGAAGCTGGAAGGCACCCTGTTCAAGCTGGGCGAGCGCGAAGTGCGCGCCGCCGTGGGCACCAACATCATGCGCGAGAGCTTCCTCACGCCCGGCAACGCGGATGCGGCGAATGGCTTGATTACGCAGCAGGGCGGTTCCTGGTTCGATGGCCGGCGCACCATCGCGGCCGTGTTTGGCGAAGTGGTGGTGCCGCTCAGCGATACCCTGGAAGTCAACGCGGCCGCGCGCCTGGACAAATACCCGCACTTCGCCGCCAACCTCGCGCCCAAGCTGGGCGTGATCTGGCGCGCGCGGCCCGAGCTGATGCTGCGCGGGACGTATTCGGAAGGCTTCCGCGCACCCAACCTGGCCGAATCGGGAACGGGCGGCGTCTTTGCGCAGGTGGGCGGCATCCGCGACACGGTGCGCTGCGACGAAACGAATGCCATGGCGCGCGCCCTGATGAAGTCCGCGGTGGCGACGGATGCGGACCTGGGCAAGAGTTTGCTCAATTCGAACTGCTCCACGACGGTGGGCGGCCTGACGCCGCCGAACCAGAATCTGCGTCCGGAAAAGGCGAAGATATCGACCGTGGGCCTGGTGCTGCAGCCGGCCAAGGACGTGAGCATCTCCATCGATTACTGGTTCATCAACCGCCGCGACGAAATCGTGCGCCAGGACTTCAACGAGCTGTTTACGGAGCTGGTGGCCAAATACGGCCCGACCCTGGCCGGCACGCCCAGCGCCATCCGCAACGACCTGACGGATACGGACCGGGGCAACGTCGCGGCCGTGGCGGCCATGTGCGCCAATCCCGCCAATGCGGGCGTGTGCGCGGGCGGCCTGCCCGGCTACTCGGTGGGTAACCTGGGCGGCTTGATCAACTCGTATTCGAACCGTGGCCGCACCCTGATGGATGGCGTGGACATCGATGCGCGCACGCGCTTTGCGCTCGGCGACTGGGGCAAGCTGAGCACTGGCATCGCGGCCACCATCCGCAAGCGCGACACCCATGACAGCGAAGACGGCAGCGACATCAAGGGCAACACCGTTGGCTACTACGATTCGCCGCGCTACCGCGCCACCGTCAACGCCGACTGGAGCTACCGCAACTTCGTCAGCAGCGTCTTTATCAACTATTCGGGCAAGACGCGCTGGGCGTATGGTCCCTGGGACAAGGACAACACGCCGGAAAACTGCACTGCCGCCTCGGTGGCCTTGCCTGCCGGCCAGTGCAAGGGTGCGCCGTCATACACCACGGTGAACCTGGCCTTCAGCTGGAAGCCGCTGAAGAACCTGGACGTGGGCCTGAACGTGAAAAACGCGTTCAACAAGCAGCCGTACTATGACCCGAACGGCTGGGAAGGCTACAACCATAGCCAGGACCTGTTCGGCCGCCAGTTCGCCCTGTCGGCCAGCTACAAGTTCTTTTAAAGCGTGACGATGCCCCGGTCCGCCAGCCGGCATGGTGCGGGCCGGGGTATTGCCATGAAAAAGAAAATACAATACTCAAAAATGCACAATACGAAAGATAAACGTAAGTGAAAGGGCATAGGCATGTCTTCTTTCGCGTTGCTCTTCCCGGATTGCCACGCCGATTATCCGCTGCCGGACGACTCCTTGCCTGCGCGTGTATCTGCCATACCACGATAACGAAAGCAATCTGCCGCGAATCTGATTCAATCGAAAGATAGATACTCTTTATTTGCTCAATTTAGCGATAAATTTACGTTATAACTTTCTTTTTGTTGACGATACTTATTTTTCTTTTTAAAGTAATCCCAAGAAAAGAAAATCAGCCGATACGGACTGATTTCCCGGAAGGTGCAACTGCCTGGCTGCACCGGCCGACGACCACCATAAAAATTGCATCCCCCCGACTTCGCCCTGGAGCGGGGAGGGCGCGCATAACCCTCGATATAGACGGAGAGACAGCATGCATACCACCCGACTCAAATTGCGCGACATCAGCCGCGCCGCAGCGATCGTGATCGCACTGGCGGCCGGCGTGCCAGGCCAGGCCTGGGCACAGTCGAACGCCACCAGCACCATTTTCGGTGAAGTGAGTGCGCCGGCCGGCGCCACCGTGGTGCTGGAAAACCTGGCGACGGGCGTGCAGCGCAGCCTGACGCCCGATACGTCGGGCCGCTACGTGGCCAACTCCATGCCGCCAGGCCGCTATGCGGTGCGCGTGCTGCGCGCCGGTTCGGTGGAAGCGTCGCAGGAAGTCGAAGCCCTGATCGGCGCGGGCGCGGAAGCGAACTTCGGCCCGGCCAGCGCCGCCGGCACGGTGGGCCAGGAGCAGACCGTCGTGGTGAAGGCGTCGCGCAATCCGATCGACGTGTCGAACACCAACAATGGCGTGATCTTCACGGCCAAGGAATTGAAAGCGCTGCCGGTCGGGAACGACGTCGCCTCCATCGTGCAGCTGACGCCGGGCGTGTCGCGCGGCACCAACAGCGTGTATGGCAATGCGCCATCGATCGGCGGCTCGGGCCAGTCCGAAAACGCCTTTTACGTCAACGGCTTCCCGATCACGAATATCCTGACCCAGGTGGGCGCATCGGAGCTGCCGTTCGGCGCGATCTCGAACCTGCAGGTGCTGTCGGGCGGCTATGGCTCGGAGTTTGGCCGCTCCACGGGCGGGGTGATCAACATCACCACCAAGAGTGGCGGCAACAAGGTCGAATTCGGCGGCAAGGTGTCCATCATCCCCCGTTCGCTGAAAGGCGAGCCGGAAAACACCTATTACCCGAACACGGGCGCCAATCCGAAGACGGATGGCAATCTGCTGTACTGGAACCGCGACAATGGCAGCACCAGCAAGGTGGTGGGCCTGTATGGCAGCGGCCCGCTGATCAAGAACAAACTGTTCGCCTTCGTGGCGCTGGAACAGACGAGCACGGACAGCCAGGCCGTTGCCGCCACCGCCGACTCGGGCACGGCCCTGGCGCGCGGCTGGAGCACCAGCCAGAGCAAGGTGAACCGCATGATGGCCAAGCTCGATTACAACCTGACGGACGACCATCACTTCGAATACACCAAGCTGTATGACCGCACGAAAACGGATAGCCAGGCGTATGGCTACAGCTACGCCACGCATGCGAGCAATGGCGTACAGGCGGGCAAGGGCGAGACGACGGTCAACTGCTGCGGATCATCGGCCGCGCCGGGCGCCAACATCGACATCTTCAAGTACACGGGCTACCTGACGGACAACCTGACCGTGACGGCCATGATGGGCGAATCGCGCACGTCGCACACCCGCACGCCGAATGGCTACAATCCGCTGCTGGCGCAAACGTCGTCGAATACCTCGACCCAGGTGCCTGGCCTGACGTACGCCAATCCGCAAACGGTGACGGGCACTCTGGTCGACCCATCGTCGGAAGACCGCCAGAAGGCCAAGCGTCTGGACCTCGAATACAAGCTGGGCAAGCACTCGCTGCGTGGCGGCATCGACCGCATCGACGTGGAATCGAAGGTGGGCCTGAGCCTGGCGGGCGGCTACCGCTGGAGCTATCTGAAAGCGGACGATCCGAACCGGGCCATCAACGGCGCGTTCGAGACGCCGGCACAGGGTGGCGGCTACGGTGCGCAGGGCTATTACGTCAGCAAGGACTTGAATGCCAACCTGGCGCGTCCGACCAGCGTGCAGTCGGCGCAATACATCCAGGATCACTACCAGGTCACGGAACGGGTGCTGCTGGACCTGGGCCTGCGCCGCGAGCAGTTCACCAACTACAGCACCGATGGCGTGGCCTTCATTTCGCAGCGCAACATGATCGCCCCGCGCGTGGGCGCCACCTGGGATTACCTGGGCGACGGCACCCTGAAATTCTTCGCCAACGGCGGCCGTTACCACTTGCCGGTGCCGTCGAATTTGTCGAGCAACATGGCCAGCCCCTTCCTGGCCACCAGCGAGATGTACACCTACACGGGCGTCGATCCCGTCACGGGCGCGCCGACGGGCCTGCACGCGATCAGCAAGCCGTATTCGGCCAACAACGCGTACGGCCAGAGCCGCGATGCGCGCGAAGTGACGGCCATCGGCTTGAAACCGCTGTCGCAGGATGAATTCTCGCTGGGCTTCGAACGCGCCCTGAGCAAGAAGCTGGTGGTGGGCGCCAGCGTCCTGTACCGCAAGCTGAACGACACCAACGACGACGTCTGCGATGCGCGTCCGCTGCAAGCCTGGGCCACGCGCAACAGCGTCGACACGAGCAACTGGGGCGGCTTCCAATGCGCCATCATCAACCCTGGCCGCGACAACAGCCTGATGGTGGACTTTGACGATGGCAAAGGCTTGCGCCGCGTGGATATTTCGGCGGCGGAGTGGGGCAATCCGCTGCCATCGCGCACCTACCGCGCCTTGAACCTGTTCGTCGAGCACCCGTACACGAACGGCTGGTACGGCAAGCTGACCTACACCCTGTCTGCGCTGAAGGGCAATATGGAAGGCCAGACGGACAGCATCGGCGGCGGCGACGTGGGTCTGACCGTCAGCGACGACCACAAGGAACTGATGTACAACGCCTATGGCTACCTGCCAGGCGACCATCGCCACGCGTTCAAGGCCTACGGTTTCATGCAGGTCATCCCGGACGTGATGGTCGGCGCCAACCTGTCGCTGACCTCCGGCGCGCCGCGCAACTGCATCGGCGCGCTGCCCGATAACCTGCGGTTCGAGAACGATTACGGCGATTCCTACTTCTATTGCAATGGCAAGCCGGCGCCGCGCGGTAGCCAGGGTCGCCTGCCTTGGCAAGCCCAGCTGGACATGAATCTGGCCTATACTCCCAGCGCCGTCAAGGGCCTGAGCCTGAAAGTGGACGTCTTCAATGTGTTCAACAGCCAGACCGTGACCCGCTATAACGAAACGCGCGAAGACCATGGCGCCATCGCCCGCAACTACCTGCAGGTGGCTGGCCGCACGGCGCCGCGTTCCGTGCGCTTCACGGCGGAATACACCTATTAAACTGCAGCCGGCCCGCTGCAAGGCGGGCCGGTGACGAACATTACCAATGGAAGCGAGAAGAGACCAATGACAACACAAATCAATCGACGCAATTTCCTGTCCGCCAGCGCCGCGCTGGCCGGTGGCGCCATGGCCGGCAGCGCCTTGCTGCCTGGCGACGCCAGCGCCGCCCCTGCGGCCGGCCGCGACAAGATCCGCCTGGGCCTGATCGGCACGGGCATGCGCGGCCAGGTGCTGCTGGCTGAACTGGTGCGCCGCGATGACGTGGAAGTGGTTGCGCTGTGCGATATCGAGCCGATCATGCTGAAACACGCGCTGGGCCAGGTGGCCAAAGCCGGCAAGCCCCGTCCGCGCACGTATGGCGAAGACCGCGACCAGAAAGCCTACAAGCGCATGCTGGACGCGGGCGGCCTCGATGGCGTGATCATCGCCACGCCGTGGGAATTCCACGCGCCGATGGCGATCGCCGCCATGCAGGCGAAGATACCGGTCGGTTGCGAAGTGGTGGCCGGCATTACCCTGCAAGACCACTGGGACGTCCTGAACACCCAGCTGAAAACGGGCACGCCGTACATGTTGCTGGAAAACGTATGCTACCGCCGCGACGTGATGGCTGCGCTGCAGATGGTGCGCGCGGGCCTGTTCGGCGAACTGCTGCACCTGCAGGGCGGCTACCAGCACGATCTGCGCGCCGTGAAATTCAACAGCGGCAATCCGGCCAAGCCGTATGGCGGCGGCGTGGAATTCGGCGAAAAGGGCTGGTCGGAAGCCCATTGGCGCACGCAGCACTCGGTCGAACGCAATGGCGAACTGTATCCGAGCCACGGCATCGGCCCGTGCGCCATGTACACCAACATCAACCGCGGCAACCGTTTTACGCGCATCAACGCCTTCGCCACCAAGGCGCGCGGCTTGCACGACTACATCGTCAAGCAGCCGGGCGGCGCACAGCATGCGAACGCCAAGGTCAAGTTCAAGCTGGGCGACGTGGTCACCACCACCCTGGCGTGCGAGAACGGCGAAACCATCATCCTGCAGCACGATACGAGCCTGCCGCGCCCGTACTCGCTGGGCTTCCGCGTGCAAGGCACGGACGGCCTGTGGATGGACCTGAACAATTCCATCCATATCGAGGGCGTCAGCAAGCCGCACCAGTGGGACGATTTCAAGACCTACCAGGACAAGTATGAGCACCCGGTCTGGCGCAAATATGCGGCGCAAGCGGAAGGCGCGGGCCACGGCGGCATGGACTTCTTCGTCATCCACGCCTTTGTCGAAGCGCTGAAGGCCAACGCGCCGATGCCGATCGATATCTACGATGCCGTGACGTGGAGCGCCATCACGCCGCTGTCCGAGCAGTCGATCGCCGCCAACTTCCAGACCCTGGACTTCCCGGACTTCACGGGCGGCCAGTGGAAAGCGCGCAAGCCTATCTTCGCTCTCGACGGCAAGTACTAAGCCTTCACGACCCGCTACCGCGCCTGCCGCCGTAGCGGTTTTTTTCCAGCCATCCCAGCTTTTCAAACCGCGGCGCACGCCGCAGGACTTCTTGCGCCTGTTGCACGCCGTACCACCAGGAGACGTTGATGAAACACAGAAGTTCATTACTCTACGCAGTCCTTCCCGCCATGCCATTGCTGCTGGCCGCATGCGGCGGCGCCACTGCCACCGCTACCCCCGACCTGGGCGGCACCGCCTTGCTGGCCGCCAGCGTGGCCGCGCCGGCCACCACCGCCACCGTGGAACTGGCCGGCAACGCCTTCATCACGGGCGGGAACGAGGGCGCGGTCATCGGGGAACATGGCCTGGCCGGCTGGAGCAATCCGGCTGCCGTCGCCAGCACGTATTTCCGAGTCTCCGGGGCGGGCCCGGTCCAGGTGGCGCTTGACGCCAGTCTGGCCGATGGCGGCAACAGCAACATCCGCGTGAAGATCAACGGCAAGCCCTTCGACGTGAAGCTGGCCGGCAAGGCGCGCAAGACCTATGCCGTGGGCACGGTGAACGTGGCGGCGGCCGGCTATGTGAAGGTGGACTTGCAGGGGCTGTCGCGCGTGAAGGCCACGTTCGGCGACGTCACCGCGCTGAAGGTGACGTCGAACGCCGCGCTCACGTACGCCAATGACCCAGCCAATTACTACTGGTCGCGGCGCGGCCCGTCCGTGCACATGGGCTACACGGTGCCGGCCAATACCGAGTATTTTTATAACGAGATGACGATACCCAAGGGGCAGGACGCCATCGGCTCCTATTTCATGGCCAACGGCTTTGGCCAGGGCTACATGGGCATCCAGGTGAAATCACCGAGCGAGCGCTGGATACTGTTTTCCGTGTGGGACGCCGACAATGGCGCCAAGACCACCCTGGTCAGCAAGGGTGCCGGCGTGGTCGATAACGCCTTTGGCGGCGAGGGCACGGGAGGCCAGACCTATCTGTCGTATAACTGGGCAGCCGGCACGACGTACCGCTTCATCACGCGCGCGCGGCCCGACGGTAATGGCGGCAGCGATTACTCGGCCTGGTTCTTCGCGCCCGAGACGGGCAAATGGCGCTACATCGCCACCTGGAAGCGGCCGGCCATCAGTACGTATCTGACGGGCGTGCATTCCTTCCTCGAGAACTTCATCGATACTCTGGGCTACACGGAACGCCGCGTCCAGTTTGGCAACCAGTGGGCAAGGAATGCATCGGGCACCTGGTTGGAAGTGACGGCCGGGAGGTTCACCGGCGACGCCACGGCCACGAATGCACAGCGCATGGATTACGCGGGCGGGCTGGAAAACGGCAAGTTCTACCTGCATAACGGCGGCTTCTTTGCCGATTACGTGCAAACCAGCCAGAACTTCACGCGTCCGGCCACGGGCCAGGCACCGGCTGTCGATGTGAGCGCCTTGCCGATGCAATAAGCGCTGGTTTTCAGCCCGGTCGCTTGCCCACCATCGCTTCGATGCCGCGATAGTAGGTGAGCGGCCGGCCTATCGTCACTCCCATCAATGCCGCCGCCTGGATGATGTCGTTGGTATCGCGCCGGTACACGACCAGCGCATCCATTTCGTCGCTGCCGTTGCCGTCGATCTGGATCAGGTCATAGCCGCCTTCGTCCACGGCGCGCTGTGCCAGTTCCTTGTCCAGCCACTCGAAATAGGGCAGCGCGCTACCGTCGCTGTCCTTGAGCAGCTCGTACGGGAAGTCGGGGAATGCGTCGAACATGTCCTGTATCTGTTCGTGCAGCTCATCGAGCTTGTCGCTCGACGCCATATAACCGCCCAGGTGCGAGAGCATCGCCACCGCGTAGGCTTGCGCATCGCTGTCGATCCACTCGTCGCGTGGCGCGGACGGCGCATCGGTGATGGCGGCGACGGCTTCGTCGAGTTCCTCTCCTTCCAGGTCACCGCAGGTCAGTTTGGTCAGCAGTTCAGACAAGAGCATGTTTGGCTTTCAGGGTAGGGCACGGCCAGGGGAGAGGCATGTGCAAGATGTTGCAAATACTATCATTTCTACGTGCCACGCGGCGGTTGCGCCAGCCGTGTCATGCCAGTTAGAATGCGAATCATTATTGTTTGCGTGTGAGGATTTTCCGTGCCGCCTGCCCAATCCGGCGTCCACCAGGAGGTGGGCAGCCTGTATCACGATCACCACCGCTGGCTGCAAGGCTGGCTCAGGCACAAGCTGGGCAATGCGTTTGACGCGGCCGACGTGGCGCACGACACCTTCATGCGCCTGCTCAATCGCGACGAGACCATCGCCGCGCGCGAGCCGCGTGCCTTCCTGACGACGGTGGCCAAGGGCGTGCTGGGCAATCTGTACCGCCGGCGCGACCTGGAGGCGGCCTACCTGGAAACCCTGGCCAGCCTGCCGGCGCAATGCGCGCCCGACCCGGAGGCGCAGGCGATCCTGCTCGAAGCCCTGTTCGACATCGACCGCCGCCTCGATGGCCTGGCGCCTGCCGTGCGCCGCGCCTTTCTGCTGTCGCAGCTCGACGGCATGCCGCAGGCGGCCATCGCCGCCGAGCTGCATGTCTCGCTGGCCACCGTGCAGCGCTACCTGGTCAAAGCCATGCACCAGTGCTTCTTTTCCCCGCTGGCGCCGTGATGGGTGCCTCGACGCCGGAAGCGGCCAGCTTGCAGGCTGTCGAATGGCTGGTGCGGCTGCAGGCCGGTGACGCCACGCCGGAAGTGGAGCAGGCATGGCGCGCCTGGCGCGGCAGCGACCCGGAAAACGAGCAAGCCTGGCAGCATGTGGAAGGCTGCATGGCGCGCATGCGTGCCTTGCCCGCGCCGTTGGCGCACGGCACGCTGGCCCGCAAGCCGCGGCACGCGCAAGCGAATGCGGCGCGGCGTCAGTCGCTCAAGCTGCTGGCGCTGCTGGCCGTGGGCGGCGGCGCCTGGCTGGCTGGCGGCGATGAGCAGGCGCGCTTCTGGCTGGCCGATTACCGCACGGGCACGGGCGAATTGCGCCACATCGTGCTGGCAGACGGCACGCGCATCGCCCTCAACACGGCCACCTCCATCGACGTGCGTTTCGATGCGGGCCAGCGCCTGGTGACGGTACTCAAAGGCGAGATCATGGTCACGACCGCGCACGATGCGGCTGGCCGGCCCTTTTTCGTGCGCACGGGCCAGGGCCGCTTGCAACCCGTGGGCACGCGCTTTGCCGTGCGCGTGGAAGGGGAGCGTACGCGCCTGGGCGTATTTGCGGGCGCCGTCGACATGCTGCCGGAACAAGCGCCCGATGCGGCGCGCAGGCTGCAGGCGGGCGAACAAACGACTTTCACGGCGGGCAGCGTGGGCTCCATCGAGCTTCTGCCTGCCGGCGCCGATGCGTGGACGGCCGGCATGCTGGTGGCGCACGACATGCCGCTGGCCGATTTTGTCGGCGAGCTGGCACGCTACCGCCATGGGCGCCTGGCCTGCGACCCGGCCGTCGCCCACCTGCGCGTCTCGGGCATCTATCCGCTGGCCGACACGACGCAAGTGCTGGACATGCTGACGCGTACCTTGCCCGTCGACGTGCGCCAGAGCACGCGCTTCTGGGTGAGCGTGGTGCCGCATCGGAAGCATCCATGATTATTTTCTGAAAATGTGAGGGTTTTTCGATTTTCGCGTGGCATAGCGAGTGAACCCCTCATTCACTTTCAGGAAAACAGTCCGCATGCCCAGCACAACACCTACTTACCCATCTTCCGCTTCCCGCACGTGCCGCCGCAGCGTGGCGGCGCTGGCCGTCAGCCACGCCCTGTGGCTGCTGGCCGCCGGCGGCGCATTGGCCGCCGCGCCTATTGCCCAGGCAGCCAATGGGGCGCGCATCGAACTGGCGATACCCGGCGGCACCCTGGAACAGGTGCTGGTGCGCTTCGGTCAGCAGACGGGCACCATGATCTCTTACCAGGCCGCCACCGTGGCCGGCAAGCGCAGCGCCGGACTGACGGGCAGCTACAGCATCCCTGCAGCGCTGGGCGCCATCGTCGCCGGTTCGGGCCTGCGCGCCGTGCCTCAGGCAAATGGCGGCTATGTGCTCGACGTGGCAGCTTCCGATGGCGGCCAGACCATGCCGGAGATGAAGGTCAGCGCCAGCTTTGATGCGAATGGCGCGACGGAAGGCAGCGGCTCGTATACGACGCAGACCATGCGCTCGGCCACGCGCCTGGGCCTGTCCGTGCGCGAGACGCCGCAAGCCGTCAGCGTGGTCACGCGCCAGCAGATGGATGACCAGAACCTGCAAACGGTGGAAGAGGTGCTGCAAAACGCGGCCGGCGTGGCCATCAACCGCTACGACAGCGACCGTACTTCATTCTTTGCGCGCGGCTTTTCCATCGCCAGCTACCAGTACGACGGCATTCCCACCACGGTCGACAATGCCTACAACGTGGGTGACAGCACCCTGGACATGACGGCCTACGACAGGGTCGAGATCGTGCGCGGGGCCACGGGCTTGCTCACTGGCGCCGGGGAGCCGTCGGCCACCATCAACCTGGTGCGCAAGCGCGCGTCATCGAAGCAGATGGCCGGGAATGCCGCCCTGAGCCTCGGTTCCTGGAACAATGCGCGCGCCAGCGCCGACCTCTCCACGCCATTGAGCAGCGATGGCAAGGTGCGTGGGCGCGTCGTCGCCAGCTATCAAGACAGCGAATCGTATGTGAACCTGTATCACGGCAAGAAAGCCATGGCCTATGCCACCGTGGAAGCGGACCTGGCGCCCGGCAGCGTGCTGATTGCCGGCTATGAATACCAGGACAACCGCCCGCGCGGCGGCATGTATGGCGGCTTGCCGCTGTGGTATGCGGATGGCGAACGGGCCACCTTGCCCCGTTCCGCCACCACGGCGACCACCTGGAGCCGCTGGTTCAGCACCAGCCAGACGGCTTTTCTGCGCCTGGAGCAGGACCTGGGCAAGGGCTGGAACCTGACGGCCATGCTGAATCACGGCTGGGGCAATTATTCGGCGGCCGAGCTTTTCGCCAATACCTGGCCGGACAAGGCCACGGGCCAGGGCGTGACGGGCTACACCGGGTTTTACTCGGGCACGCGGCGCCAGGATAGCGTCGACGCCTATGTGCAGGGACCGCTGCAGCTGCTGGGGCGCACGCACGACCTGGCGTTCGGCGTCTCCGGCAGCAACCAGTTCTCCAGCAACCCGGGCATCTCGGGTGGCAGCGTCGATTACGGCAATTTCCATCAATGGCAGGGCGTGACGCCGGAGCCGGACTGGAATGACCCGAATTTCTCGCGCTGGCAGCTGCTCGACACGGTGCAGCAGCGCGGCATCTACGGCACGGCGCGCTTTTCGCTGGCCGATCCCTTGAAACTGATCGTCGGCGCGCGCTACAGCCGCTACAAGGCGGACCACGTCGATGACTGGGGCGGCAGCTACGCCTATGCCAAGCATGCGGTCACGCCGTATGCGGGCCTGGTGTGGGATATCGACGCGCAGCATGCGCTGTACACCAGCTACAGCAAGATCTTCAAGCCGCAGGGCTACCAGGACCGGTTCGGCCGCTACCTCGATCCCGTGCAGGGAAAGAATCTGGAAGCGGGCGTGAAGGGCGAGTATTTCGGCGGCCGATTGAACGCGGCGCTGGCCGTGTTCCGCATCGCGCAAGATGGCCTGGCGCAGGAAGATACGGGCCATTTTGTCGGCAATTCGCTGACGCAGGCGTATTTCGCGGCATCGGGCACCACCAGCAAGGGCGTGGAGCTGGATGTGTCGGGTGAATTGGCAAAGGGCTGGAGTGTGTCGGCCAGCGTGTCGCACGCGGCGGCCAAAGACAATACCGGCGCGCGCCTGAACAGCTATGTGCCGCAGACCCTGGCGCGCGTGTTTTCCACTTGGCAGATGCCCGGCGACTGGCGCGCCCTGTCCGTGGGCGGCGGCGTGAACTGGCAGAGCGGCGCCTACCGCGACGCCACCGGGCCGACGGGTGCGCAGCGCGTGGAGCAGGGCGGCTATGCCGTGGCCAGCCTGATGGCGAAGTACGCGCTGTCGCGCCAGTTGTCGCTGCAGGCGAACGTCAATAACCTGTTCGACAAGCATTACTACAGCCAGCTTGGCATGTATAACCAGGCTTACTGGGGCGCGCCGCGCAACGCCAGCGTCACCCTGCGCTACATGTTCTGATGCATCAGAGCGGCCAGGCCTGCTTGGTGACGGCCACCGCGACGATGTAGGCGAATGCCAGCACGGCGAGCGCGAAGGCGGCGCCGCGCACGGCCGGCGTCTTGCCGCGTTTCAGGGCGATGGTGCCCAGCACGATGTAAGCCACCAGCGCACACAGCTTGGCAGCCAGCCAGGGGTGGCTGCCCGGCGACTGGCCGCTCCACACGGCCAGCGTGATGGCGCTGGCCAGCAAGGCCGTGTCGACCAGGTGCGGCAGTACCTTTACCCAGCGCTGCTGCAAGGCGGGCGAGGCGCGCAGCATCCAGGCGCCGCGCAAGAGGAAAAGAAAGCCGCTGGCGGCGGCGCATCCCATGTGGAAATGCTTGAGGCTCAGATAATCCATGCGTGATGTGGTGGGCGTTGATTGACGGTGGCGCCAGCATAGCCGCCTTTGGCGTGCCGCGCCATACGCCGTCGGGATGAGGCGCGATCAGCGGCACCATTTCACGTACACCAGCTCGGGGTCTCCCTCGTCGAGATGGTCGATCTGGCCGCTGCGCACGAAGCCCGCTCTGGCGAACAGCCGTTGCGCGGCCAGGTTGGACTGGTTCGTCGAGGTGAACAGCTTGCCTGTCTGGCACGCGGCTTCGGCGGCGGCCAGCAGGCGCAAGCCCACGCCGCGCCGCTGCTGCCCGGGAGCGACCACCACCAGCGAGACGAAGCCGTAGCCGAAGAAGTCGTCGTGCGTGAGGACATAGCCAGCGACCTGGCCAGCCCGCATGGCCACCTGGCAGTGCCCCTTGCCGACGGCGGCGCGCACGGCATCGCCCCGGCTGGCGTGCGCCTGCGCATACGCATCGCAGGCCAGCATGGCTGCCACATCGCCGGCCAGGGCCGCGCGGGTGATGATGGGGTCTGTTTCGTGCCTGTTCTGCATGCCGCTCCTTTTTCTCCAGGCGCCGAGTGTGCCAAAAATAGCTGCGTTTGTAAAACACCCGCCATCCAGGCTAGGTCCATCCTCCGCCATCTAGTCACTTTTGCCGATACGGCTATCCAGATTGCCTTTCCAGAATCACCCTGTGGCCGATAGTGCCTTTCCCCTCTGCCACGTAAGCTGGTCGGGACGGCTGGCCAGACGGCCAGTGCATTCATGGAGAAACATCGTGGCTACCCTAGATGGCACTAAGAACAACAGTAGTAACAAGGCAGTCGAACCTGGCATGCGGCGCAAGCAGGCGTCCGTGCTGATCAGCAGCACCTTCGCGTTTACCATCTGCTTTGCAGTCTGGATGATGTTTGCCGTACTGGGCATCCCCATCAAGACCAGCCTGGGCTTGACTGAAACACAATTCGGCCTGCTGGCCGCCATGCCCGTGCTGACGGGCTCCCTCGTGCGCGTGCCGCTGGGCATCTGGACGGACAAATACGGCGGACGCCGCGTCTTCTTCTGGCTGATGCTGGCCAGCGTGGTGCCGATCTACCTGATTTCCTACGCCACCGCCTACTGGCATTTTCTCGTGCTGGGCATGTTCGTCGGCCTGGCGGGCGGTTCGTTTTCCGTCGGCACGCCGTACGTGGCGCGCTGGTATGAAAAGGAGCGCCGCGGCCTGGCGATGGGCATCTTCGGCGCCGGCAATTCCGGTTCCGCGCTGACCAAGTTCGTCGCGCCCGGCATCGTCGCCGCCTTCGGCTGGCAAATGCTGCCCAAGGTATATGCGGTGGCCATGCTGGCCACGGCCATCATCTTCTGGCTGTTCTCTTACACGGACAAATCGCATCTGGCGCCATCGGGCGAGAGCTTTTCGGCGCAGATGAAGGTGCTGAAGGATCCCCGCGTGTGGCGCTACTGCCAGTACTACTCGGTGGTGTTTGGCGGTTACGTGGCGCTGGCGCTGTGGATGACGAAGTACTACGTGGCCGAATACGGCTTTGACCTGAAACACGCGGCGCTGCTGGCTGCGTGCTTCTCGCTGCCGGGCGGCGTGCTGCGCGCCGTGGGCGGCTGGATCTCCGACAAATACGGTGCGGCGAAAGTCACCTGGGCCGTGATGTGGGTGTGCTGGGTGTGCTTCTTCCTGCTGTCGTATCCGCAAACGCAGATGGTCGTGGAAACCGTCACGGGTCCGCTGGCTTTCCATATCGGCCTGTCGCCGCTGTGGTTCACCGTGCTGCTGTTCATCGTCGGCATCGCCATGGCCGTGGGCAAGGCGTCCGTCTTCAAGTTCATCGGCGATGATTTTTCCGACAATATCGGCGCCGTCTCGGGCGTGGTCGGCCTGGCCGGCGGCCTGGGAGGCTTCATCCTGCCCGTGATGTTCGGCGCCCTGGTGGACTTTACCGGCGTGCGTTCGAGCTCCTTCATGCTCCTGTACGGCACCGTCTGCGTTTCCCTCGTCTGGATGCATTTCTCGTTCAAGCCGCTGCGCGCGGCCACTATCAATCAACCTGCAGGAGCTAAAGCATGAGCCGCTACATGATCAATACGTGGGAGCCGGAAACCCCGAGCTTCTGGCAAAACACGGGCAAGGCCACGGCCGCGCGCAATCTGTGGATCTCGATTCCCGCGCTGCTGCTGGCATTCGCCGTGTGGATGGTGTGGAGCGTGGTGGTGGTCAACCTGCCCAACATCGGTTTTACCTACAGTAACAACCAGCTGTTCTGGCTGACGGCCTTGCCGGGCCTGTCCGGCGCCACCTTGCGCATCTTTTATTCGTTCATGGTGCCGATCTTCGGCGGCCGCCGCTGGACGGCCATTTCCACTGGCTCGCTCCTGATTCCCGCCATCGGTATCGGCCTGGCCGTGCAGGATGTGAACACGGGCTATCCGACCATGCTGATCCTGGCGCTGCTGTGCGGCTTCGGCGGCGGCAATTTCGCCTCGTCGATGGCCAATATCAGCTTTTTCTATCCCAAGGCGAGCAAGGGTTTCGCGCTGGGCATGAATGCGGGCCTGGGCAACCTGGGCGTGTCGGTGGTGCAGTTCGTCGTGCCGCTGGTGATCACCTTTGCCGTCTTCGGCGCCTGGGGCGGCGATTCGCTCACCTGGGTGAAAAATGGCGTGAGCAAGGACATGTGGCTGCAAAACGCGGGCTTCATCTGGGTGCCGTTCATCGCCTTGAGTACCTTGCTGGCCTGGTTCGGCATGAATGACCTGGCGTCGGCGAAGGCTTCGTTTTCCGAACAGGCCGTGATCTTCAAGCGCAAGCACAACTGGCTCATGTGCTGGCTGTACACGGGTACCTTCGGCTCCTTCATCGGTTATTCGGCCGCCTTTCCGCTGCTGATCAAGATCCAGTTCCCCGACGTGAATCCGCTCGATTATGCCTTCCTCGGCCCCCTGGTCGGTGCGCTGGCGCGCGTGGCCGGCGGCGTGATTTCCGATAAATTGGGCGGCGCCCGCGTCACCCTGTGGTCGTTCCTGCTGATGATCGGCGCCGTGCTGGGCGTGCTGTACTTCATGCCGCAAGCGGGCGTGGGTGGCAGCTTCAATGGTTTCTTCTGGATGTTCATGCTGCTGTTCGCCGGCACGGGCGTCGGCAATGCGTCGACCTTCCGCATGATCCCCGTGATCTTCCTGACGGAGCACCAGCGCGCGGCCGCCGGCAAGGGCAAGGCCGAGCAGGAGCAAGCCATCGTCGACGCCAACAAGGAAGGCGCGGCCGTCCTGGGCTTTACGTCGGCCGTGGCCGCGTATGGCGCCTTCTTCATCCCGAAAAGCTATGGCACATCGATTGCGCTGACGGGCAGCCCCGACGCGGCCTTGTGGTGCTTCATCGGCTTTTATGTGAGCTGCATCGCCATCACCTGGTGGTGCTATGCGCGCAAGAATGCGCCGATGCCTTGCTAGTTGGCGTCAGAACGCCTGGCAAGTCCTGCTTGCCGGGCGCTGTATAAAGTATTCGAGGTAGTCATGGAAGAACTGGAAAAATTTGTCAACGGCTTCAGCCTGTTTCAGCAGCAGTATTTCAGCGAGCCGCAAACCTTGTACGACAGCCTGCGCGACGGGCAGCGGCCTTCGACCTTGCTGATCGGCTGCTGCGATTCGCGCGTCGATCCCATGCTGCTGACGGGCAGCGACCCGGGCGACATGTTCGTCGTGCGCAATATCGCCAACCTGGTGCCACCGTGTACCCCGGACGCGCCGCCCGGCGTCAGCTCGGCCATCGAGTTCGCCGTCTGCAAGCTGGAAGTGGCCAGGGTCATCGTGCTCGGACATGCGCGCTGCGGCGGCATCCGCGCGCTGCTGGAACCGCAGCCGCGCGCGGAAGGCCAGGAAACGGACTTTGTGGGACAGTGGATGCGCATCGCCGAACCGGTGGCGCAAAGGGTGCGGCGCGAGCTGGCGCACCGCTCGTCGGCGGAACAGCACCACGCGTGCGAGCTGGCCAGCATCCTGCAGTCGCTGGACAACCTGCTCACCTACCCGTGGCTGAAGCGGCGGGTGGAGCAGGGGGTGTTGAAACTGCATGGATGGTATTTCGACATCGACAGCGGGGCCCTGATGGCATATTCGGCGCGCCAGCAGCAGTTTTTGCCGCTGGTCTGCCCGATCGAACGGGCGCGTCATCTGCA
The DNA here is from genome assembly GCF_021165895.1 of Janthinobacterium sp. PLB04. Lineage (NCBI taxonomy): Bacteria > Pseudomonadati > Pseudomonadota > Betaproteobacteria > Burkholderiales > Oxalobacteraceae > Janthinobacterium > Janthinobacterium sp. PLB04. The sequence goes on from NZ_CP088968.1 coordinate 3,262,057, forward strand.
CGAGCGCCCTTGGCCGGATTCAGCTAAAACGTAACAAATCCCCGCTGCGGTCAAACGCCAGCAGGCTGTCGATGCGGCCTTGCTCGATGGCCGTCACCATGGCGCGCAGGGGCGCCTCGCATTCCTGCGCCGCGGGCGGCTGGCCGTCCTGGCCCGCCAGTCCCGCCACGAAGACCACGTCCCAGTGCGTCTGCATCTGTTTCGACTCCTCTTTCAATGTCTCGAAGCTGTCCAGTTCCTCGGGCAGCTTGTCGGCGCACATCACGGGCGTGAGGGACTTGCCCTGGCCGCCAGGCTGGGCCTGCGCCTGGGTAAAGGTGAACAGCAGGCGTTGCGGCTGCTCCTGGTTGCGGGCGCTGCGCAGCAGGCTGGCGTAATCGGTAATCGGCATGGTGCTCTTTCTCTGTGTTGAACGATGACGACAGGTATACCGCAGCGCCGCCTTGCCGCCCATAGGCAATAGTGACTATCCGGGTGACTACGCGCCTATGCATTCCTGGTGCCGGAAACCGACTTCTTGCCAATACCGCCGGGCACGGCACATCGATAGACTGTTTGTATCGACGCTTGAGCCATCCTGCTTGCAGCGTTTTTTAAGACCTGGCGCCGCTGTCCGCGGCGCAATGTGGAGGTAGCATGAGTCACTTTCTGGACCGCCTGAAATTTTTTAGCAAGCCCGCCGAGCCGTTTTCAAACGGCCATGGCACCGTGGTCGATGAAGACCGTACCTGGGAAAACGCCTACCGCCAGCGCTGGCAGCACGACAAGATCGTGCGCTCCACGCATGGCGTGAACTGCACCGGCTCATGCAGCTGGAAGGTATACGTCAAGAATGGCCTGATCACCTGGGAAACCCAGCAAACCGATTATCCGCGCACGCGGCCCGACCTGCCCAACCACGAACCGCGCGGCTGCCCGCGCGGTGCCAGCTATTCCTGGTACGTGTATTCGGCGCAGCGCGTGAAATACCCGATGGTGCGCGGCCGCCTGATGGAAATGTGGCGCGAAGCGCGCAAGACCATGGACCCCGTCACGGCCTGGGACTGGATCAGCCAGGATCCCGTGCGCTCGCAGCAGTACAAGTCCATCCGCGGCCTGGGCGGCTTCGTGCGCGCCACCTGGGACGAATCGAATGAAATCATCGCCGCCGCGAATGCGCTGACGATCAAGAAATACGGCCCGGACCGCGTTGTCGGCTTTTCGCCGATTCCCGCCATGTCCATGGTCAGCTATGCCTCCGGCACGCGCTACCTGTCGCTGATCGGCGGCGTGGCCCTGAGCTTCTATGACTGGTACTGCGACTTGCCGCCAGCCAGCCCGCAAGTGTGGGGCGAGCAGACGGACGTGCCGGAATCGGCCGACTGGTACAACTCGACCTATCTGATGGTGTGGGGCTCGAACGTGCCGATGACGCGCACGCCCGATGCTCACTTCTACACGGAAGTGCGCTACAAGGGCACGAAAACCGTGGCTATCTCGCCCGATTACGGCGAAATGGTGAAATTCGGCGACATCTGGCTGGCGCCGAAGCAGGGCACGGATGCCGCGCTGGCGCTGGCCATGGGCCACGTCATCCTCAAGGAATTCCACTCGGAAGGGCAGAGCGCCTACTTCCGCGACTATGCGCGCCAGTACACGGACTTCCCCATGCTGGTGCTGCTCAAGGAGCATAACGGCACCCTGGTACCCGACTACTTCCTGCGCGCTTCGCACCTGGACAACAACCTCGACGAAACCAACAATCCGGAATGGAAAACCCTCGTCATCGATGAAACCACGGGCGCCATCACAGCGCCGGCAGGCTCCATCGGCTTCCGCTGGGGCGAATCGGGCAAGTGGAACCTGGAGCAAAAAGCGGGCGGCAGCGGCGAGCCTATCGTGCCGATGCTCTCCATGATCAACGACAGCGACGCCGTCACGGAAGTGGGCTTTGCCTACTTCGGCGGCAAGGATGCGTCCGACATGTTGCTGCGCAAGGTACCGGTGAAAACCATCCGCCTGGCCGACGGCACGACGGGCCTGGTCACCACCGTGTTCGACCTGACCCTGGCCAACTACGGCATCGACCGTGGCCTCGGCGGCGAAAACGTGGCGGAAAGCTATGACGACGACGTGCCGTACACCCCCGCATGGCAGGAGAAGCACACGGGCGTGAAACGCGCCGATGTCATCACCGTGGCGCGCCAGTTCGCGGAAAACGCGGACCAGACGCGCGGCAAGAGCATGGTCATCGTGGGCGCCGGCCTGAATCACTGGTACCACATGGACATGACGTACCGCGGCATCATCAACATGCTGATGATGTGCGGCTGTATCGGCCAGTCGGGCGGCGGCTGGGCCCATTACGTGGGCCAGGAAAAACTGCGTCCGCAAACGGGCTGGACGCCTTTGGCCTTCGCCCAGGACTGGGTGCGTCCGATGCGCCAGATGAACGGCACCTCGTTCTTCTATGCCCACACGAGCCAGTGGCGCCATGAAAAGCTGGAAACGGGCGACATCGCCTCGCCATCGGCGGCCGGCGGCACGGGCGACCTGACCCTGCTCGACTACAACGCCAAGGCGGAACGCATGGGCTGGCTGCCATCGGCGCCGCAGTTGCAGACCAATCCGCTGGAAGTGGCCAAGGCCGCCAAGGCGGCAGGGCAGGCGCCAGCCGCATATGCGCTCGACCAGATCAAGGCGGGCCAGCTGCAGTTTTCGTGCGACGACCCGGACAACCCGGCCAACTTCCCGCGCAATATGTTTGTCTGGCGCTCGAATATCCTGGGCAGCTCGGGCAAGGGCCACGAGTACTTCCTGAAATACCTGCTCGGCACGCAGAACGGCTTGCTCAGTGACGAAGACGACTGCATCACGCCGAAGCAGGTGAAAGTGCGCCCTGCCGCCGAAGGCAAGCTCGATCTGCTGGTGGTGCTGGACTTCCGCATGTCGACCACCTGCCTGTATGGCGACGTGGTGCTGCCGACGGCCACCTGGTACGAAAAGGATGATCTGAATACGTCGGACATGCATCCGTTCATCCACCCGCTGTCGGAAGCCGTGCAGCCCTTGTGGCAATCGAAGTCGGACTGGGAAATCTACAAGGGCATCGCCGAGAAATTCTCGGAAATCGGCGGCGAGCTGCTGGGCACCCAGCAAGACATCATCCTCACGCCGCTGATGCACGACACCCCGGGCGAACTGGGCCAGCCTTTCGATCCCAAGGATTGGCGCGCCGGCGAATGCGACGCCATTCCCGGCAAGACCATGCCGAACATGACGGTGGTCGAGCGCAATTACCGCGACGTGTACAAGAAGTTCACCTCGATCGGCCCGCTGCTGGAAACCATCGGCAACGGCGGCAAGGGCATTTCCTGGAAAACGGGGCATGAAGTCGAGGTACTGCGCGGCGTCAACCGCACGGTGCTCGAAGAAGGCGTCTCCAAGGGCCAGCCGCGCCTCGATACGGCCATCGACGCGGCCGAGATGATTTTGTCGCTGGCGCCGGAAACGAATGGCCACGTGGCCGTCAAGGCCTGGGCCGCGCTGTCGGCCATCACGGGACGCGAGCATACGCACCTGGCGCTGCCGCGCGAGCATGACAGCATCCGCTTCCGCGACGTGCAGGCGCAGCCGCGCAAGATCATTTCCTCGCCCACCTGGTCGGGCCTGGAAAGCGAGGAAGTCAGCTACACGGCCGGCTATACCAACGTGCATGAACTGATCCCTTGGCGCACCCTGACGGGCCGCCAGCAGTTCTACCAGGATCACCTGTGGATGCGCGATTTCGGCGAGGGACTGTGCGTGTACAAGCCGGCCATCAACACGAAGACGACGGAAGCGCTGCTGGGCACCAAGCCGAACGGCAACAAGGAACTGGCGCTGAACTTTTTGACGCCGCACCAGAAGTGGGGCATCCACTCCACGTATTCGGACAACCTGCGCATGCTGACCCTGTCGCGCGGCGGACCGCACGTGTGGCTGTCGGAGACCGACGCGAAGACGGCCGGCATCGTCGACAACGACTGGATCGAAGTGTTCAACGTGAACGGCAGCCTGACGGCGCGCGCCATCGTCAGCCAGCGCATCCCGGCCGGCATGACGATGATGTACCACGCCCAGGAAAAGATCATCAACGTGCCTGGCGCGGAGATGACGGGCAAGCGGGGCGGCATCCATAACTCGGTGACGCGGGCCGTGCCCAAGCCGACGCACATGATCGGCGGCTACGCCCAACTGGCGTACGGCTTCAATTACTACGGCACGGTGGGCTCCAACCGCGATGAATTCGTATTGGTGCGCAAGATGAACAAGGTCGACTGGCTCGAAGGCCCGTTGCAGGAAGAAGGAGCATAGTATGAAAATCAGAGCGCAAATCGGCATGGTGCTGAACCTGGACAAGTGCATCGGCTGCCACACCTGTTCCGTCACCTGCAAGAACGTATGGACCAGCCGCGACGGCGTCGAGTACGCATGGTTCAACAACGTGGAAACCAAGCCGGGCATCGGCTATCCGAAGCAGTGGGAAAACCAGGACAAGTGGAATGGCGGCTGGCGCCGCACGGACGCGGGCAAGATTGAGCCGCGCCAGGGCAGCCGTCTGAAAATCCTGGCCAACATCTTCGCCAACCCGAACCTGCCGGCCATCGACGAGTATTACGAGCCGTTCACCTACGACTACGAGCACCTGCAAAGCGCGCCGCTGTCGCAGACGCCGCCGACGGCCCGTCCGATCTCCGTGCTGACGGGGAAAAAGATGGAGAAAATCGAGTGGGGCCCGAACTGGGAAGATGACCTGGGCGGCGAATTCGCCCAGCGCAGCAAAGATAAACTGTTCGACAACATGCAGAAGGAGATGTACGGCACGTTCGAAAACACCTTCATGATGTACTTGCCGCGCCTGTGCGAGCATTGCCTGAACCCGACGTGTGTGGCGTCTTGCCCCTCCGGCTCCGTGTACAAGCGCGAAGACGACGGCATCGTACTGATCGACCAGGACAAGTGCCGCGGCTGGCGCATGTGCATCTCCGGTTGCCCGTACAAGAAGATTTACTACAATTGGTCGTCCGGCAAGGCGGAGAAGTGCACCTTCTGCTTCCCGCGCATCGAAGCGGGCCAGCCTACCGTGTGCTCGGAAACGTGCGTGGGCCGCATCCGCTACCTGGGCGTGCTGCTGTACGACGCCGACAGGATCGAGGCTGCCGCCTCCGTGCCGCAAGAGCAGGACCTGTACCAGGCGCAGCTCGATCTGTTCCTCGACCCGCACGACCCGGCCATCATCGCCGAGGCGCGCCGCCAGGGCATCCCGGACCTTTGGCTGGAAGCGGCCGTCAAGTCGCCCGTCTACAAGATGGCCGTCGAGTGGAAAGTGGCGTTCCCGCTGCATCCCGAGTACCGCACCTTGCCGATGGTGTGGTACGTGCCGCCCCTGTCGCCGATCCAGGCGGCCGCCGAATCGGGCAAGCTGGGTGTGAACGGCATGCTGCCGGACACGCAAAGCCTGCGCATTCCCGTGCAGTACCTGGCCAATCTGCTGACGGCCGGCGACCAGCCGCCCATCGTCACGGCACTGGACCGCATGCTGGCCATGCGTGCCTACATGCGCAGCAAGACTGTCGAGAAGGTGGAGAACCTCACGGTTCTGAAACAGGTGGGCTTGACCAAGGCGCAGGTGGAGGACATGTACCACATCATGGCTATCGCCAACTACGAAGACCGCTTCGTCATCCCCAGCAGCCACAAGGAAATGGCCGAGGACAGTTTCAACGAGAAGGGTTCGTGCGGCTTCAGCTTCGGCAATGGCTGCTCGGACGGCACCAGCGAGCCGACCTTGTTCGGCAAGAAAAAGCACGGTTCGGCCATCTTCATGCAGATGCCGAAGTCGCGCAAAACGGCGCCAGGCGCTTAAGGAGCTCAAATGGAACACGCTATGCATCACTACCAAGTCCTGTCTCGCCTGCTGCTGTATCCCGAGCCAGAGCTGATCGCGCACCTGCCGCAGCTCGGCGCCGCGCTGGCGGCCGTGCCGGAGCAGCACGCGCTGCTGCGGCCCTTGCTGGCGCACCTGGAAAGCAGCAGCCTGATCGACCTGCAGCAGCAGTACGTGGCCACATTCGACCGCAATACGTCGCACTCGCTGCACCTGTTCGAGCATATCCACGGCGAATCGCGCGACCGGGGCCAGGCCATGGTCGACCTGATGGAGGAATACAAGCGCCACGGCCTGCAAATGGTGGGCGACGACTTGCCCGACTTCGTGCCACTGTTCCTGGAGTTTCTGGCACAGCTCGACGAGGAAGTCTCGGCACCGCTGCTGGGCGACGCCGTCCACGTGCTGGCGCACATCGGCCGCAAGCTGACGGCCAACGGCAGCCCGTACGCGCCCGTCTTCACGCTGCTCGAACGCCTGAGCCCCGTGGCGGCAGAAATGCTGGCCGAACCGCCGGTGCGCGACATGGACGAAGCGCTGGAAACCTTCGGTCCCGGTGCGGACGGCGTCGAGCCGTTGCTGCGCCAAGCGCCGGGCGGCGTCCATCCCGTGCATTTTCACCCGCAGCCGCGGCGCGCCGCTTGAATCGCGTCCGCATGAGGAGAGTACATCATGAGTAATTACTTGCATCAATTTGTGTATGGCATTTATCCATACATCGCGCTGGCCATCTTTTTCCTGGGTAGCCTGATCCGTTTCGACCGCGAGCAATATACGTGGAAGTCCGATTCCAGCCAGCTGCTGCACCGCGGCAGCCTGCGCCTGGGCAATATCCTGTTCCACATCGGCATCATCGGCCTGCTGTTCGGCCATGCGGCCGGCTTGCTGACCCCCGTCTGGGTATGGGATACCCTGGGCGTGTCGCATAGCCTGAAGCAGGGCGTGGCCATGGCGGCCGGCGGCGTGATGGGCGGCCTGTGTCTGGCCGGCATCCTGATCCTGCTGGCGCGCCGCTTCGGCAATGAACGGCTGCGCGCCGTCACCACGGCCGGCGACAAGCTGGTGATGGTGTGGATCTTGCTAACCTTGCTGCTGGGCCTGTCGTCGATCTTCGTCTCGGCTTCGCACATGGATGGCCACATGATGGTCTTGCTGATGAACTGGGCGCAGCACATCGTGACCTTCCGCGGCGACGCGGCCAGCTTCATCGTCGATGCGCCGCTGGTGTTCAAGCTGCACCTGTTCATGGGCATGTCGCTGTTCGTCATCTTCCCGTTCACCCGCCTGGTGCACGTGTGGAGCGGCTTCGGCGCCATTGGATATCTGGGCCGCGCCTATCAACTGGTGCGCCGCCGCTAAGAAAGGAGCTACATCATGGGAATCTCCGTCAATGGCATCGATATCGACGATGCCGACATCGCGCAGGAGCTGCCGCATCACGACGGCGCCGGCAATCCGCTGAAACAGGCCGTGCACGAACTGGTGCTGCGCCGGCTCCTGCTCGACGAAGCCGAACGCCTCGGCGTGCAGGGCGGCAGTACTGACGACCGCATCGAAGCGCTGTTTGCGCAGGAAGTGCGCGTGCCGCCCGCCGACGATGCGGCTTGCCGCACCTTTTATGCGCAGCGCCCGCAGCTGTTCAGCAGCGGGGCGCTGGTCGAGGCGCGCCACATCCTGTTCCAGGTGACGCCCGAGGCGCCGCTGGAGCTGCTGCGCACGACGGCGCAAGCCGTGCTCGATGCCCTGAAACTGGCGCCCGAGCGCTTCGGCGAACTGGCGGCGCAGTATTCGAACTGCCCATCCGGCGCCCTGGGGGGCAACCTGGGCCAGCTGTCGCCGGGCCAGAGCGTGCCGGAATTCGACGCGCTGCTGTTCCGCCTGGAAGAGGGCGCGCTGGCCGGCCATTTGCTGGAAACGCGCTTCGGCTACCACATCGTGCAAGTACTGCGCCGGGTCGAAGGCCAGGCCATCGCCTATGAGGCGGTGCAGGCGCAAATCGCCGACCGCCTGTCGCGCGCCGCGTGGCAGCGCGCCGTGCACCAGTACCTGCACTTGCTGGTGGGGCGCGCCGAGATCGCCGGTGTCGAGCTGGAAGGCACAGCCAGTCCGCTGGTTCAGTAGGCTGAAAGGCGTAGTCCGAAAGGCGTAGGCCGCTAGGCCTTCTGGGGCACAGCCAGATCGTGCCCCAGCCTTTACAATCAAGAAAGAAACAGGAGTAGCGTCATGGGTAGCGTCAAGTTGCAGGACCGTTTTGGCCGTTCGATCGATTATGTGCGGCTGTCCGTTACCGACCGTTGCGATTTGCGCTGCAGTTACTGCATGCCCAAGGGCTTTCGCGGCTTCGAGGAACCGAAGGACTGGCTGACGTTCGACGAGATTGAGCGCCTGCTGGGCATCTTCGTTCGCCTCGGCACGCGCCGCGTGCGCCTGACGGGCGGCGAGCCCCTGTTGCGGCGCAACCTGCCGGAACTGGCGCAGCGGCTGACGGCGCTGCCTGGCCTGCAGGACCTGTCGCTGTCGACGAATGCCACCCAACTGGGCAAGCACGCCGTGGCCTTGCGCGCGGCGGGCGTGGACCGCATCAACGTCAGCCTGGATTCGCTGGATCGCGCCTGCATGCAGCAGATCACGGGGCGCGACAGCCTGCAACCGATTCTGGATGGCCTGATGGCGGGCAAGGCGGCCGGTTTCGACCCGATCAAGATCAATATGGTGGCCATGCGCGGCGTCAATGACGGCCAGATCGAGGCCATGGCGGCGTTCTGCATCGAGCAGCAGTTCATCCTGCGCCTGATCGAAGCCATGCCCATGGGCAGCACGGGCCGCAATGCCTGCTACATGCCGCTGGGCCCCGTGCGCGAGCGCCTGGCGGCCCGCTTTGGCCTGGTGCCGCAGGCGATGGAGCTCGGTGGCGGGCCGGCGCGCTACATGGCGACAGCCGACGGGCGCTCGAGCATCGGCTTCATCACGCCCATGTCGCAGCATTTTTGCGCCACCTGCAACCGCGTGCGCCTGTCCGTCGATGGTACCCTGTACCTGTGCCTGGGCCAGGAAGAGAAATTCGCCTTCGGCCCCATGCTGCGCGGCGGGGCCACGGATGCGGAGATCGAAGCGGCGATCCGCGCCGCCATCGAACTCAAGCCGCAGCAGCATGATTTTAATACGCAGCCCGATAAAATCATCCGGTTCATGGCACAGACGGGCGGCTGAGGCAGTTTGCATTTACATTCAAGGGCGGTATGAAATTCAAGGCGATGTTTTCCTCCTGGCAGAAGCTGTCGACCAAGATCGTCGGCGCGCTGCTGCTCATGCTGGTGCTGGCCTTGAGCGCCATCGGTTGCACCCTGTTCCTGTCGTGGCAGCTGGAAGGCAGTTCGGCCGCCATCAACGAGACGGGCCGGCTGCGCATGCAGACCTACCGCCTGACTCTGCTGCTTGCCAGCGACGCCCGCGAACAGGCGCGCCAGCAGGCGATGCTGATCGACGAGACCCTGGCCAAGATCGGCCACGGCGACCCGCAGCGCCCCTTGTTCCTGCCTCCCAGCACGGCCATCAAGTCGGAATTCGAGCGCATCGGCGTTGCCTGGCGCGGCGCCCTGCGTCCGTCCGCGCTGGCCGCCGATTCCACCGCGCGCGCGCGCCAGTTCGAGCATGACGCCGATACCTTCGTGGGGCAGGTCGATCAATTGGTGCGCCTGATCGAGCACGATAGCGAACAGCGCACCTTCTGGCTGCGCGCCTCGCAGCTGATCCTCGTCGGCATGGCCGTCATCGGTACGGTCAGCATGATCTACCTGATGTTCATGCTGATCATCGAACCGGTGACGCGGCTGCGCCTTGGCATGCAGCGCATGAAGGAGCGCGATTTCAGCGTGCGCCTGGCAGTGGAAAGCAATGACGAATTCGGCCAGCTGGCCAGTGGCTTCAACCAGATGGCCGACCGCCTGCAGGCGCTGTACGGCAACCTGGAAGAGGGCGTGCGCAGCAAGACGGCCACCCTCGAATACCGCAACCGCGAACTGGCGCTGCTGTACGAAAGCGCCGCCTTTTTGCAGCGCCCGCAGCCCCTGGAAGACATTTGCGGCGGCTTCATGCAGCGCATCGTCGACTATTTCGAAGCCGATGGCTCCACCGTGCGCGTGCTCGACGCCGAGCGGGGCAACCTGCACATGGTGGTGCACACGGGCCTGTCCGAGGAACTGGTGGCGTCCGAGCATTGCCTGAAGGTGGGCGACTGCCTATGCGGCACGGCCGTCGAGATGAAGGTGGCGAAGGTGCACGACATGCGCCGCATCGACAAGGCGCACGAGCTGCGCTGCCACCGCGAAGGCTTTGCCACCGTCTCCGTCTTCCATATCCACGCGCATGAACAGCACCTGGGCTTTTTCAACCTGCATTTCCGCCATGCGCGCGTGTTTTCCGCGCGCGAGCTGGCCTTGCTGGAAACCCTGGGCCAGCTGCTGGGCATCGCGCTGGAAAACCTGCGCCTGGCCGCGCGCGAGCGCGAAATGGCCATTTCCGAAGAGCGCAACCTGGTGGCGCAAGGCCTGCACGACAGCATCGCGCAAAGCCTCAATTTCCTCAACCTGCAAGTGCAGATGCTTGACGACTCCGTGCGCAACGCCCGTTTCGACGAGGTGGCGGGCATCGTGCCGGCCCTGCATGCGGGCGTGAAGGAAAGCTACGAGGATGTGCGCGAGCTGCTGGCGAACTTCCGCAGCCGCCTGATGGAGGATGACCTGATCGGCTCCCTGCGCGCGGCGGTGGACAAATTCCGCCGCCAGACGGGCATCGAGGCCGATCTGCTGGCCGACGTCGACGGCGCGCCATTCCCCCGCGAGCAGCAATTGCAGTTATTATTCATCGTGCAGGAAGCGCTGTCGAACATCCGCAAGCACGCCCAGGCCAGCCACGTCGAGGTGCGCCTCGCCGATCACCAGGACTTTACCTTGACGATCAGCGATAATGGCGTCGGCTTCGATGCTGCCGCCGTGCTGGAAAAGGGCGACAGCCATGTCGGCATCCATATCATGCGCGAGCGCGCACAGCGCATCGACGCCACGTTCGACGTGCATGCCTGTCCCGGCGGCGGCACGACCGTCGAACTGCACCTGTCGCGCGAACAGCGCCGCGCCGCCTAAGCCACTATCTGAAAGTACAAAAAAATGGAGACTCCCGATAAACCGATCACCGTCATGCTGGTGGACGACCACGCGCTGTTCCGCAGCGGCATACGCTCGCTGCTGCAGCGGCATACGGATTTTTCCGTCGTGGGCGAGGCGGCCGATGGCGTGGAAGGCATCAAGCGCGCCATCCAGCTGCAGCCCGACGTGGTGCTGCTGGACCTGAACATGGCCGGCATGTCCGGCGTCGAAGCGCTGCAACTGATGCAGCACGACTGTCCCGACACGGCCATTGTCATGCTGACCGTGTCGGAAGACGCGGAAGACCTGGCGACGGCCCTGCGCGCGGGCGCCTGCGGTTACCTGATCAAGAATATCGATGCCGACTACCTGGTGCGCGCCATCCGCCGCGCGGCCGCCGGCGAAGTCGTCATCGCCGAAGCCATGACGGGCAAGCTGGTGGCACAGCTGCAGGCGGGCACGCGGCGCGAAGAACCCGTGTCGGAACTCGACAAGCTCACGCCGCGCGAAAAGGAAATCATCGACTGCCTGTCGCGCGGCGAGAGCAACAAGGGCATCGCCCGCACCCTCGACCTGGCCGAAAGCACGGTCAAGATCCACGTGCAGAACGTGCTGAAAAAACTCAACCTCACCAGCCGTGTGCAGGCGGCCGTGTATGCGGTCGAGCATCGCCAGGGCAAGTAGCCCGGTAGAAGGGTCTGGCCCGCCGGGTCGGACCCAGGCCCGCTGCCATCTATTTCGCTAGTTCTTTTTGCCGATAGCCGTCCTTGTGCTTTTAAAGTAGTATATTGAATATATCTTTAAAAGCGAGCCCATCATGGCCATCACCCCGATCAGCGAACCATCTCCTTCTGCCGCCGCCCCCGGCGCGGCGCCCTGGCATGCCGGCCACGCCGTCTGGCAACTGGGTTTCCGCCCGTTCTACCTGCTGGCGGCCGTGTTTGCGGCCATCAGCATTCCCCTGTGGCTGGCCAGCTATTTCGGCGTGCTTGCGGGCGGCCTGCACGTGGGGCTGGGCTGGCATATGCATGAAATGGTGTTCGGCTTCGCGCTGGCCGTCGTCGTGGGATTTTTGTACACGGCGGGACGCAACTGGACGGGCTTGCCCACGCCGCACGGCGCCCAGCTGATGGCGCTGGCAGCGTTGTGGCTGGCGGGGCGCGTGGCCATGCTGTGCGGCCCCGGCCTCGTGGCAGCGCTGGTCGACTGGCTGTTCCTGCCGCTGGCATCCTGGCCCCTGTACCTGGTGCTGCGCCGCTCGGGCAATACGCGCAACCTGTTCCTCGTCGGTCTGCTGGCCTTGCTGGCGCTGGCCAATGGCCTGTTCCACGCGTCCGTGCTGGGCTGGCTGCCGCTGTCGCTGTTTGTGCCCGTGCAGGCGGCCATCTTCATCATCGTGCTGATCGAATCGGTGATCGGCGCGCGCGTGATTCCCATGTTCACCCGCAATGGCGCGCCAGGCAGTACGCCCGTGGCCAGCCCGCAGCGGGCCTTGATCGCCGTGGCCTGCATGGCGGCGACTGCGATCGCGTGGCTGGCTGGTGCGCCGTCCTGGCTGACGGCGCCGCTGGCCTTCTGTGCCGCCGGCGTGTCGCTGGCCAACCTGCTGGCATGGCAGCCACAGCGCACCTTGCGCGTGCCGCTGCTGTGGATCCTGCACCTGTCGTATGCGTGGATCGGCATCGGTTTCGCGCTGCTGGCGCTGGCCAGCCTGCACCTGCTGCCGGCCAGCGCCGCGTTTCACGCGCTGACGGTGGGGTCGATGGCGGGCCTGATCATCGGCATGATGACGCGCACTACCCTGGGTCACACGGGCCGCCCGTTGAAAGGCGGCAGGGCGGAAGCGGCGATGTACTGGCTGATCCAGCTGGGAGCGCTGGCGCGCCTGCTGGCCGCCGTCGGTCCCGTTTCGCTCTCCATGCCGCTTCTGCTGGCGGCCGGGGCGTGCTGGTCGCTGGCCTTTGGCCTGTATGCGTGCGTGTATGCGCCGTACCTGTGGCGCGCCAGGGTGGATGGCCGCGAAGGCTAGGCTGGTATCAGGAAGGGCGCCAGGCCAGCAGTTTCCTGATTTCCGGCGTCCAGTAGGACAGCGATTCGCCCACCACGAATAGCAGCAGGCCCAGCATCAAGGCTCTCAGCAGCAAATCCCTGCACCAGATCATGGCGTCTCCCAAATTTTCATATTGGCAAGTTTATCATTGGCATGCCCGGCCATGTTGCGTTTCTGGTATGGCCATCTGCTCGGGCGGCGGCGTCTGTGCCGTGAAGGCGGCGACGGCCTCGATGGCCTGCGCAAGCGCCTGTTCCAGTGCATCGAGGGCGGCGGCCGCATCGTCGCCGGCGTGCAGCAGCTGTTCCGCATGCCGGGCCGCATGCAGGGTGGCAGGCAGGGCCAGGCTGCCGGCCACGCCCGCCAGCTTGTGCGCCAGCGCGGCCGCATCGCTGCGGGCATTGGCCGCCAGCAGGGCGCGCATGGCGTCCACCGTGTTGCGATAAGTGCTGCCAAAGCGCGACAGATGCTGGCGGTAGGGCGCTGCATCGAGCCACTGCGCCATCCCCTGCGCCAGGTCGATCGCGGGCGCCGCGCCGTTTGGCGGCACGGGCATCGCCATTTCGGCCAGGGCCGGCGGCAGGGACGGCAGCCCTTGCGCATGGCGCCGGTGCGCGCGCGCGATCAGGGCTATGGTCTGCGGCACGTCGAACGGTTTGCTGATGAAATGGTTTACGCCCGCTTCCAGCGCCGCCGCGCGCTGTGTCTGGAACGCCCCAGCCGTCAGTGCCACTACGGGCAGGTCCTGGAATTGCGGCAGCTGGCGCAGCGCGCGGGTCGCCTGCAAACCATCCATGACGGGCATCTGTACATCCATCAGCACGATGTCGACGTCGGCGGGGTGCGCCAGCAGCCAGTCCAGCGCCTGCCGGCCATCGCAGGCGAATGAGGGCACGGCCCCCTGGTCGCACAGGATATGCTTGACCACGTCGCGGTTGATCTCGCTGTCGTCGACCACCAGCACGCGCACGCCGGCCAGCTGGCGCTCTTCCAGCGGAGCAAGGCTGGCGTCCAGGCCGGCGGCCTTGGCGCGCTGCTGGCGCGCCTCCATCGTCGCGTTGTACAGGCTGGAAGCGGTCACCGGTTCGTTGAGGATGGCATCGGCGGCATTGGCCGGGTCGGTGCACCGTCGCGCGGGCGCTGTCGCCGGCGCGCCGCTGGCTGCCAGGATGACGACGGGGCAGTCCTGCGGCGGCAAGTATTCGCGCAGCGCGCGTGCCGTGGCTTCGCCATCCAGCCCCTGCATGCGCGCGGCCAGCAGCACCACGCCGGGCCGCGCATCCCCGGCGCAGGCCAGCGCATAATCGAGTGCCGCCTGGCCGCCGGACACGGCATGCACCTGCCAGCCCAGGCCGCGCGCCACGGCGCCCACCGCTTCGCGCGTGCCGGCGTTGCCATCGGCCAGCAAGACGCGCAGGTCCTGCATGCCCTGCATGTCGGGCGAGGACAGGGCGCCGGCGGGCAGCAGTTGCAGCGGCACCGTGAAACTGAATGCGCTGCCCTGGCCCAATGCGCTTTTCAGGTGCAGGGCGCCGCCCATCAGGCGCACCAGCTGGCGGCAGATGGTCAGGCCCAGGCCCGTGCCGCCGAAGCGGCGCGTGGTGGACGTGTCGGCCTGGGCGAAGGCGGAAAAGATCGCTTCCTGCACTTCGGGGGCGATGCCGATGCCCGTGTCGCGCACGCAAAAGCGCAGCACGGCGGCGTCGCCGTCCCGGCTCTCCAGCGTACTCGTCAGCTCGACCGTGCCTTGCGCGGTGAACTTGATGGCATTGCTGGTCAGGTTGACCAGCACCTGTTCCAGCCGCAGCGCGTCGCCCAGCACGTGGTCGATGCCATCGGGCAGCGGCCCGATCCGCACCTCAACCGGCTTGTCATGCGCGGCCACGCCCATGCTGGCGGCAATCTTCTCGATCACTTCGGCCAGGCGGAACGGCGCCTGCTCGATGGTCATGTGGCCCGCCTCGATCTTCGAGACGTCCAGCACGTCGTTGATGATGCCCAGCAGCGACTGGCCGGCGGCGCGGATCTTGCGCGTCATCTGCAGTCCTTCCTCATCCTGGCTGCCCCTTTCCAGCAGCCATGCCATGCCGAGGATGGCGTTGAGCGGCGAGCGGATTTCATGGCTCATGTTGGCGAGGAATTCCGCCTTGCTGCGGTTGGCCGCCTCGGCGCCATCGCGCGCCAGCAGCATGGCCGCTTCGGCCTGCTTTTGCGCGGAAATATCCTGGGCAAAGATCAGCGTGGCCGGCCCATCCTTGAGCATCACGCGCGTGCTGGTCTTGAGGATGGGCACGGGCCGGCCCTGCTTGTCCACGCCGACGGCTTCAAACATCTGTTCGCTGGCCGAATCGGCCTCGATCAGCGCCTCGTTGCTTGCCAGCGCCACTTGCGAGGCGGGCGTGAGCATGGTGCGCCAGGGCAGGCCGCTCAGGTCATCCTCGAGCGCGTAGCCGTGCAGGTGGCGGTAGCGGGGATTGGAATACACGAAGCGCCCATGGCGCAGGATGGCGATCGCCACGGGCGCATCTTCGATCAAGGTGCGAAAGCGCGTTTCGCTGTCGGACACGGCTTGCATGGCCTGGCGTTCCCTTTCCTGCTCCACCTGCCAGGCGGCTTGCTGCCGCCGCCGCCGCTGGCTCCAGAACAGCAGGCTGGCCGCGGCCAGGGCCAGCATGGCAAAGCAGAGGGTGTAGCCCAGCGCCTGCCGCCGCAGCGGGGCGGCGATGGCCGCTTCTTCGCGGCTCAGGCCGATGATCAGGGCGCGGTCCATGTGCAGCTCAGGCGGGGCGATGGTCGCCATGGCCATGACGCGGGGGGCGGCGGAGGCACCGGCCCCGGCCCCGGCAATCTCGACGCCGCTCAGCACGCCCGCCTGGTAGCCGCTGTCGCGGAAGCGCCGCAGGAAGCTGCCGGGCAGGTCCACATTGCCGCCATTGGCGCTTTTGGCCGGATAGTTCAGGAATTGCCGGCCGTCGCCATGCACCACCACGGCCCAGACATCGGCCGCATACATGGCGGTGCGGAACTTGGCCGTGAAGTATTCGCGGTCGAAGGTGGCCACCACGACGCCGGCAAAGCGGCCTTGCCGGTCCTGCACCATGCGCGACGCCGTGATGACCAGGTCCCGCCTGAAGGACAGGAAAGGGGCCGAGATATACAGCATGCGCGCATCGGGCGCGTCGCGCGCCGTCTGGAAGTAGCCGCGGCGCGAAAAATCCTGGCCGGCCAGCTCCGGGATGTTGGTGGCGACCGGCTTGCCGCTGGCATCGATGACCAGCATGGTGCGCACGCCCGGCATGGCGTCGACCAGCGCGGCCAGGCGCCGTGGCAGGGCTTGCCCGGCGTCGGGTGCGGCGCCGGCGGCAAGATAATCACGGATCACGCCGTCGAGCACCTGATTCGTCGCCGCCAGGTCGACTTCGATATTTTTTGCCAGCAGCGCTGTCAGCACGCTCAGCCGTTCACGCTCGGCCGCATCGTGCCGCGCCGCCTCGGCCAGGTGCGCATAGGCGAGGGCGGCAGCGACGATCAGCAGCCCGAGGAGCAAGAACAGCCATTCGATCAGTCGCCTGCGCAACGCCGCCGCATCTGTGTGATAGCTCATGTGGCGATGCTATACCTGATATGCACGGAGAACAACTTTTACGCATGACTACGCAGGTGATAGTGTGGCCAATTTGCCGCCAGGCGGCAGCCGCCGGCTAGCGCGTCAGCCAGCGCTCGACCATTGCGCGCAGCTGGGCGGCCGTGAAGGGCTTGGCCAGATAATCGTCCATGCCGGCCACCACGCAGCGCTGCCGGTCGTCCGCGGTGACGCCGGCCGTGAGGGCGATGACGGGCAGGCGTGGCGCGCCGCTGGCCGCTTCGCGGGCGCGCAGGGCCTGGCACGCCTGGTAGCCGTCCATGACGGGCATCATGCCATCCATCAGGACCAGGTCGTACCGTTGTTCGGCCAGCGCCTGCAGGCCCAGCGCGCCGTTCTCCGCCGTGTCGATGCTGTAGCCGCAGGTGCCCAGCTGCAGGCATACCAGCTGGCGGTTCAGCGCCGTATCCTCGACCAGCAGGATGCGCGCGCCCGGCGCCGGCGCCGGTGCAGATTCGGATGCGGATGGCGGCGCTGTCTCGGGCGCCGGCGGCTTGGCGGCATTCGCCGCTTCCGCGCCCGCCTGCGGCGCCGGCGCCATGGCCGCGTCGCGCTCCTGGCGTCGCAGCAGGGACATGATCAGGGCGATGGCCGCGGCCAGCACGAGCAGGCTGACCACGGCCGCGCCGCCCATGGTGCGCAGCATGCGCCGCCAGCCCGCCAGGTAGACCTCGTCCGTCACCGTCACGTTGATGGCCAGCGGGTAGTCGCGTACCAGCCGTATGCCGGCCAGGCGGTTGACCGCGCGTCCCTGGTCGGCCGCGCGCGGCGAGTCCACTTGCAGCACGCCATCGGTCTTGCCCTGTTCCAGCAGGCGGTAGGTGCTGCCCGTCAGGTTGCGCTTGCCCATCATGGCGGGCACGGCCGGCCAGCGGGCCAGCAGCGTGTAGTCGCTGCGGTACAGGGAAAAGGCCGTGTGTTCGCCGATGCTGGTGCTGTGGAAGAATTTGCTGAAGAAGTCGCACGACAGGCCGACCAGCACCACGCCCAGGAAGCGGCCGTCCGGCCCGCTGATGCGCCGGCTGATATAGAAGGTCCAGGCGCCATTGCCCTTGTTTTGCACGGGCGCGCTGACATGCATGCCGCCGTCCGGGTGGCGCCGGTGATACTCGAAGTAGTCGCGCTCGTCGAGGCGGATGGGGGGCGCGGGAAAGGCGCGGCTGAAGGCCAGCACGCTGGCATCGCTGCCGACGATGGACACCACATCCACTTGCGGCACGCCGCCGATCTTGTACAACAGCATCTGGTGCATGGCCGGCGTGCCGGCGGCGGAGGCCAGCGCTTGCGCATCCACGGGGGCGGCGGCTTCGATTTCGTTGCTGACGCTGTCGAGCACCAGGCTGGCCGCCGTCATGCTCTGCGCCGTGTTTTCCGCCAGCAGCAGCGACAGCTTGGACAGGTCCTGTTTCCAGTCATCGACGGCTTCGTGGTGCAGCAGCACGCCGGAGACGACGATGCTCAGCGCCAGCAGGCCCACCAGCACCAGGCCCGCGACGGCCGCCGTGGTGCGTGGCCGGTAGCGGTGCGCCAGACGCAGAAGGGCCTGGCGCGCGTTCATGCCTGCGCGCCCGTGTATTCAAGCATGCTGCGGCGTACCTCCTGCTCCACTGCGCCGACCAGCGCTGCCGTTTCAGCGAGCCAGCCCGGCGCCGCCACACCCCGGTGGCGCACCAGGTGCTCCAGTTCCGCCAGCCGCGCCACCAGGGTACTGGCGCCCAGCAGGACCACGGTGCCGCGCAAGGTATGGCAGCTATGCACGATGGCTTGCGCCGCGCCGCCGCGCACGGCCTGCTCCACGCGCGCAAACATGGCTGGCGACGTATCGAGGTAGGTCTGCGACAGGGAGCGGAACATCTCCAGGTCGCGGCCGGTGGCCTGGAACAGCACGGCAGGATCGATGTGGCGATAGGCTGGCATGGCGGCTCCGGGACGAGAGGGGAGGCAGTCGCGGGCTAGGCGGCCAGGCTGTTGCGCCGCGCATGGCCGGCGCAGCAGGCGCGCAGATAGCCGCGCAGTTCGTCGTAATTGACGGGCTTGGCAAAGAACACCACGCCGGGCGGTACGCCGCCCCGTTCTTCCAGTTCCTCCGGCGTCAGGCTCGACAGCATGGCGATGTGCATGTCCGCCAGCAGCGGGTCGGCCAGGATGGTGCGGATCACCTCGTATCCGTCGATGCCTTCCATGATGATGTCGGCCAGCAGGATATCGGGCTGGTCGCGGGCAATTTCCATCAGCGCCTGGTAGCCGTTCTCGCAAAAGCGCAAGCTTGCCTGCAAGCCCCATGCGCCGATCTGCTTTTCATACAGCGCGCGTTCGATGGGATTGTCTTCGATCACCAAAATCGAGGGCGGGCGGCCCGATGGGGCGGGGCGGCTGGCCCGCGCCGTGCGCTGGTCCTGGCCCGGCTGGCCGGGATTGCCCTTGTAAGCCTCGACAGCCGCGAGGGGAATGCGCCGGTGGCCGCCCTTGGTCTTCCAGGCTTCGATAACGCCGGCCTCGACCAGTTGCTGCACCGATGTGACCGAGATGCCGAGGATTTCGGCGGCCTTTTGGGTAGTGCAAACGTCTGCAGTGTGCATGATGGGTTCTATGGTCGCGGATGAAGTTAAAGGGAATGATACGCAATCGCGCTGAAGAAATCAATTTTAACGAATTAGATGAATTCACTAAAAACCTTGCATGTCGCGCACCGGGTCCTGATGCACGCTCATGGCCGGCTTGCTACGCCGCTGCAGTCATCGGTCCGCGCCACGTCCGCCGTTTGCAGGGCCGTGACGGCTTGCGACAGCGCATCGAGCGCCACCAGCAGTTCCGCGTGCAGGCGGCGCAGCGCGCCGATATCGTTGGAAAGGCCCGCATGCATGGCCTGGCGCGCCAGCGCCTGCAAGGGGAGCAAGCCCATGGCGTGGCTGCCGTCGAGAATTTCCTGCGCCAGCACTCTTGCCGGGGCCGTCCGCTCGCAGCGCAGCGCATGGGCGATGCCGGCCAGGCGGTCGCGCGACTCGGCCACGAACAGTGCCAGAATCTCGCCCTGCAGGCGCCGGTCGTGGCCGAACATGGCGTCCAGGCGGGCTGCCTCGAATGGCGGCGTATCCGGCGCCTTGGGCGCTTGCGGCGGCGGTGCGCTGTCAGCCACTTTGGCCGGCGGCGCCGCCTTGCGCGTTTGCAGCAGCGCATGCAGATCGGCCGGCGTGCCGCCCGCGCCCGGCGCGCGGCCAGCCTGGCGCCAGCGGGTGCGGCGCCAGAGCAGGGCGGCCAGCAGCAACAGCAGGCCTGCCAGCGCCAGCGCCGGACGCATCAGCGACAGGTCTTCGCAGCGAAGGAAGGGGTGAATGGCAAGGAATGCGTTCATGGCAGTGCTCCAGTGCGGTCTATGCAAGTGATCCTGCGTGATGACTGACCTGAAATGCTTGGCTTGGATGTTTTCATTTTACGATAAAAAATCGTTTTATTCGAGAAATTTGTTGTTTATTTAGTTTATTCATTTTTTTCATCAAAAATCATATGGTTGTGGCGGGCTGTACGCTCAGCTCGTGTATAAAAAGCCACACGGCATGCATCGGACGCTGTGGCGTGTGGCACGCTTTGCCAATTAGTGAAAAAATGCAATTTCCTTGATCGCCATCAAATACGGTGCGCAGGCGCGTGCCGCCGACTGACTCTTGTAAAGGAGCATCATGACTGCCTCTGCCCGGCCTGGACCCTTGCTTATCATCACCGCAGTCATCTTCATCGTGCTGGGCCTGGCGCTTGCCGGCGGCGGCGCCTGGCTCGTCAGCCTCGGTGGTTCCTGGTATTACGTCGTGGCCGGTATTGGCATGCTCATCGCGGGTGCGCTCGTGTGGAAGGGACGGCGCAGCGCCCAGCTGTTTCTCGCGCTGCTGCTGTTCGCCACCCTGATCTGGTCCGTCATCGAAGTGAAGTTCGACTGGTGGCAATTGCTGCCGCGCCTCGATATCTGGTTTGCCGCCGCCGTCTGGCTGCTGCTGCCGTTCATCGACCGCCGCCTCGATCCGCCGGTGACGGCCGGGGCGAAACCGCGCGACGCGGGCAAGAGCGCCCTGGCCGCCGCCGTGGTGCTGACGGCTGCCGTGGGCGTGTTCTCGCTGTTCCAGGATTACTACACCTTGCATGGCGAAGTGCCGGCCGAGAACATGGCCGCCACGCCGCAAGGCGATTTCGCGCCCGGCGTGGCGCCCAACGACTGGGCCGCGTATGGCCGCTCCGGCTATGGCGACCGCTATGCGCCGGCCGCGCAGATCACGCCGGCCAACGCGGCGCAGCTGAAACAGGCGTGGGTGTACAACACGGGCGACTTCAAGGGGCCGAACGATCCGGGCGAGATCGCCAACGAAGTCACGCCCCTGAAAGTGAACGGCATGCTGTACCTGTGCACGCCGCATAACATCGTCATCGCGCTGGACCCGGACACGGGCAAGGAGATCTGGCGCCACGATCCGAAGATCAACCGCGACGCATCCAGCTACCAGCACATGATCTGCCGAGGCGTGGCCTATTGGGACGTCAACGCGGGCCGCGCCAAGGGCGACCCGGCCCCCGAAGCTGCCACCATGGAATGTCCGCGCCGCATCCTGGCGCCCACCATGGATGCGACCCTGATCGCCGTGAATGCCGATACGGGCGAAGCGTGCAAAAGCTTTGGCGAAAATGGCGTGATCGGCCTGTACCATGGCATGGGCATGAAGAAGCGGGGCTTTTTGATGCCCACGTCGCCGCCGGCCGTGGCGCAAAACGTGGTGGTGATGGCCGCCAGCGTCACCGATAATTTTTCCACGGAAGAGCCGTCGGGCGTGATCCGTGGCTACGATCCCGTCACCGGCAAGCTGATGTGGAACTGGGATGCCTCGAACCCGGACGACACGGCGCCGATTGCCGATGGCAAGACCTACACGAACAACTCGCCCAATTCCTGGGGCGTGTCCAGCGTCGATGAAAAGCTGGGCATGGTCTATATTCCGATGGGCAATGAAACGCCCGATACGTGGGGCGGCAACCGCAACCCCCATGGCGAGAAATACAATAGCGCCATCGTCGCGCTGGATCTGGCGACGGGCAAGGTACGCTGGGTCTACCAGACCGTGCACCACGATATCTGGGACATGGACATCGGCGGCCAGCCCACCCTGGTCGACATCGACACGCCGAAAGGTAAAGTACCGTCCGTGGTGGCCACAACCAAGCGGGGCGATATCTATGTGATCGACCGCCGCGATGGCAGCCTGGTGGTGCCGGCGCCGGAAAAACCGGTGCCGACGAATAACCCGGCTCCAGGCGACCGCTTGTCGCCCACGCAGCCATTCTCGGCCCTCACTTTCTTGCCCGAGAAAAACATCAGCGAAACGGATATGTGGGGCACGACGCCGTTCGACCAGCTGGCGTGCCGCATCATCTTCCGCCAGCACCGCTACGAAGGCCCGTTTACGCCGCAGACGGTGGCCGAAGGCAAGATCAAGGGCGCCATCATCTCGCCGGGCCCGCTGGGCATCTTCGAGTGGGGCGGGGCGGCTGTCGATCCGGTGCGTCAATTGCTGCTGGTGAACCCCGACTACATGGGCTTCCTGGAACGCCTGGTGCCGCGCGCGCAAGCCAATGCGAAGGGCGGCACGGGTTCGGAAATGGGCTTGCAGCCGCAGACGGGCGTGCCATTCGCCGTGGAAATCAAGCCCTTCCTGTCGCCGCTGGGCTTCCCGTGCCAGGCGCCGCCGTGGGGCTATATCGCCGCCGTTGACTTGCGCACCATGAAAAAAGTGTGGATGCACAAGAACGGCACCACGCGCGACAGCGCCCCAGTCCCCATCGCCTTGCCGCTGGGCGTGCCCAGCCTGGGCGGCATCAGCACCACGGGCGGCGGCGTGGCTTTCCTCAGCAGCACGCTCGACTACTACATCCGCGGCTACGACGTGCGCAACGGCAAGACCGTGTGGAAAGCCCGCTTGCCGGCCGGCGGCCAGGCCACACCGATGAGCTATGTCTCCGACAAGACGGGCAAGCAATATGTCGTCGTCATGGCCGGCGGCCATGGATCATTGGGCACGAAGATGGGCGATAGCCTGGTGGCGTTTGCCTTGCCGGACGAGGCGGTGAAGGAGGCGGGGAAAACGAAATAATTACGCTCGCTGCGGCGCCGCCACTGCTGGCGGCGCCGCAGCGTCATTCATTGTCGGGCTGGCGAGTTTTCAAATTTGCATGTTGCTTGTGGGAATGCCGTTTGTTAGACTCAGGAGCGGACCCATATCGCATATCTGTGACTGACTTAATGAAAACGACGACCCTCTCAGTAATAATTGCCGCATTACTTTCCCTTGGTGCTTGTTCTCCTAAAACACCCAATGCCGAACTGGATGCGGCGAATAAAAAGATCGCCGCGCTGGAAGCCGAGCTGGCGCTTGAAAAGGCAAAAAACGCTCCAGTTCCCGTAGCCGGTGCCGCAGCCTCTGCGCCAGTGGCAA
The DNA here is from genome assembly GCF_021165895.1 of Janthinobacterium sp. PLB04. Lineage (NCBI taxonomy): Bacteria > Pseudomonadati > Pseudomonadota > Betaproteobacteria > Burkholderiales > Oxalobacteraceae > Janthinobacterium > Janthinobacterium sp. PLB04. The sequence goes on from NZ_CP088968.1 coordinate 3,285,272, forward strand.
GCGCCGCTGCCGTGGCCGAAACAGTCGTGACGGGAAAACAGTGGAATTATGATGTGAGTGAAGACAAGATGGATGGCGGCACGACCTATTTCGCTAACGTGTATAGCACCAATAGCGTTAATTTTGACTTCCCCTACAGCGGATTACAAAACGCCAAATTGACTTTGCGGACAGGATACCGTCAAGGTAAAGATGTGATTTTTTCCATTAGAAAGGGGCAGATATTGTGCCCCTCCTATCAAGGTTGCACGGTGCTGGTGAGATTTGATGACGAAAAGCCCGTGAATTATTCCGCAGTGGCTCCTGCGGACAATAGTTCAGATACGATTTTCTTGCGCAATTATGAGAAATTCCTGGGAAAACTGCAAAAAGCGAAAAGAGTGCGGATTGCCGTGGATATTTTTCAGGAAGGCGCACCCGTATTTGAATTTGATGTCAGCGGATTTGACCGCCAACAATATCAGCCCAAGAAATAAATTCGCTTCCTGATAAAAGGGCGTTGTCCGCAAGCTTATTGCAGACAACGCCCTTTTTTATTTCGCCGCCAATCCCAGCTTCAACCCCACCAGCTTGCCCGGCGCGGCCTCCGTTTTTTCCGGTGCGCCCGCGCTGACTCTGGCCGCCGGCGTGCCGTCCTGCTGCAGGGCTGCCAGGATGGCCGCGCTGCGCTGGGTGCCCAGCTTGCTCAAGGCGTCGGCAGGCAGGGGCTGCCTGGCTTCCAGCTGCTCGCGCAAGCCGTTGTAGAAAGCGCCCGTGTCCGCCACTTGCGGCTCTCCTTCGATCAGCTTGCCCAGGCGTTGCAAGACGGGGATCTTGGCCGCCGCCGGAGCGGAGGCGCTGGCGGATGCCGCCGCTGCGGCCGCTGTGGCTGGTACGGCCGATTCCGCCGCCTTTTTCTGCTTGTCCAGCTCGGCCTTGCCGAAGCGTTCGCCGTACAGGTCGCGCAGGGCGCCCCGTATCTTGCGTTCGCCCAGGTTCAACGGTCCCGGTTCCTCGCCCGCTTCCAGCTTGATGCCGGCCTTGGCGGCGACGGCGCGGCGCACGGCCTGGGCGCGCAGGGCGGCCGCATCCGTGTCGCTGTACTGGCCCGGCACGGCCAGCTTCAGCTGTTCGCGCTTGGCCAGGATCTGCGCCACCTGCTTGAGTTTTTCCCGTTCCGGCGGCAGCAGCACGGCGCTGCCCGCATCGAAGTCGATGGCTTCGAGCTTGTCGGCGCTGATGCCCAGCAAATTGCCCAGCGCGCGGAACGGCGCCGTGACGATTTTCGTCAGCACATTGCCCACGGCTTTCCAGATCAGGGCGCCATAGCTGAATTGCGGGTCGTTCATGTCGCCCGACACGGGCAAACCCAGGTCGATGCGTCCGTCCGAATCCTTGAGGATGGCCAGCGCCAGTTCCAAAGGCAGTTTCAAGGCGTCCGGACTGTCGATGCGCTCGCCCAGGGTCAGCTTGTCGAGCACGATCTGGTTCGTGCCGTCCAGCTGGCGGTTGCGTACCTTGTATTGCAAGTCCAGCGAAATCTTGCCTTCAGCCACCTTGTAGCCGGCAAACTTCATCGTGTACGGCGAGGCGGACACCATGTCGACATTCTTGAAGACCACGTTCAAGTCCGTATTGTCGGTGGGCGCAAACGGATTGAGTTGGCCACGCACGCGGGCCAGGCCGAATTCGTCGATGCGGCCGTCGAGTTCAATCTGGCTGCGCGCATCGCGCTTCGTCGACAGGCCCGTGACGACGCCATTGAGTTCATAGATCTTCGCGGCGAACTGGGGCCGCAAGCTGAGGTCGGCAAAGTCCAGCTTAGCGTTTTGCAGGCGCACGCGGCGCACGCGCACGGGGAAGGCGGCGTCCGCTGCCGGCGTGGTGGTGGCCGACGGCGCGGGCGCTGGCGCGGCCGGTTCCGGCGCTTTCACCAGCAAGCGCTGCGCGTTCAGGCTGCGGTCGTTTTCGATGATCAGCTGGGCGTTCGGTTCCACCACGCGCAGTTCGAGGATATCGACAAAATCAGGCCCCACGCTGGCCGTCAGCTTGTCGGCGCGCACGCTCTTCCACGAGGCAAAGCGCTTGCCATCCGTTTCATTGAGCACGAGGCCCGCGATATCCACGCCGCCCACATAGCGTACTTTCGGCGCTTTCGGCGCGCCGCCGCCCGTCGTCAGGCGGCCGCTGCCGGACAAGCTGCCACCGGCCAGCTTCAGTTTTAGATGTTGCGCCAGCAAGGGTTGCACAGGGGCCAGGGTCAGTTGTTTCAAATTCAGCTGCGCATCGACGGCGCCCGTGCCCGGCAAGAACTTGCCATTGGCCGTGAGCAAGCCGCCTTCGCGCAGGCCCACGCCCAGCTCGAAAGGCAGCGCCTGCTGCATGTCGTCGCTGACGTTTTGCAGGGACAATCTGGCATCCTGCAGGTTGCCCTTGATGCCAGTGCCCGCATCATCGAAACGGGCGCCGAACTTGCTCAGTTCTACCTTGTCCACCTTGGTGGACCAGGGTGCGGACGGTGCTTCCTTGGTCGTGTCGACCTTGTTGGAGGCAAACACGGGCAGCTTTTGCGCAATCGCAAATTCGCCCTGGCGGTTGCGCGCCAGGTCGATCTGCGCGCCGCTGGCCGTCACGGCGCCCAGGTGCATGGTATGTGCCGCCAGGTCGATCTTGCCCTCTGTAAAGCCCAATTGTGCCAGCTTGAACGGTGTTTGCGCGCCCCGCTGCATGGCGAGGTCGGCCAGGCTGAAGCTCGCGCCGTCGATCACGGTGGCCATGCCCGCTGGACCTTGTTGCAAGCCCAGTTGCAGCTGTAGTTGCAATTGTTTCGCGCTCAGCTGCAAGGCTGGCGAGACGGTTTCATCGATGGCGGACACGTCCACATTGGCCAGCGCCAGCTGTTTTAAATCCACCTTCCATTTGCCAGGCCTGGCTGGTGCGGCTGGTGCGGTGGCGGCGGGCGCGGGATTGCCCGGCAGCATCAGGCTCGCCACGTCGATCTCGCCCTTGCTGTCGCGGCGCACGGCCACCTTGCCGCCGTACAGATTGATTTTATCCACCGTGACGTTCTGGCGCGCCAGGTCCACGTTCACGCCGGCGATGCCCAGGGTATCCAGCGATGTGAATGGCGCGCCCTTGCCATCTTGCACCAGCGCCAGGTCGCGCAAGGCCAGGCCCGCGCCTTTGACGGTGGCTTCCAGCTTGCCGTCCGCATAGGAAAAGGCGTAGGGCAGGCGCGCCGACAATTGGCCGCTCGTGACTGTGGCGCGCGTATAGGCTTTCAGATAGGCGGCAAGGCCGGGCAGGGAAGCGTCGTTCAGTATCAGCTCGCCTTCGCCACGGATGGGGCTCAGCGAGGCCGTGCCGCGCCAGTGCAGCTTGCCGCCGCGCGCCGCATCGGCGCTGAGGCTGTAGCTGCCGTTGGCGTCGGGCAGGGTCGAGATATTATCGAGCGTAAAGTTGATCGGCGTAAAGTTGTCCGCATAGCCTGCCTTCTGGTCTTGCCAATCCACTTTGCCTTGTTCCAGCGCAAAGTGGGCGATGACGAGGCGCGGCATGCCGCCGTCGCTCTTTTCCGGATGGTTGCGTTGCCAGGTGGCCAGCACTTCGGCCAGGTTGAACTTGCCGTCCGGCGTGATCGTCAGCTGCGCTTGCGGCGCCGTGATGCGGATTTCCGCCAGGCTCCAGGCGCGGCGCACGATGGATTTCCATTCCAGCTGCACGGCCAGGGCACCGATGGACAGCAGCGGCGCGCCGCTCTTGCCATCTGCGCCGGGCGCTTCCTTGAAAGCGATCTGGTCCGCTTCCAGGCGCAAGGTAAACGGGTTGAAGCGCACGTCAGCGATGCTGGCCTGGCGCGCGAGTTCTTTCTCGGCAAATTTGGGTAACTGGTTTTTGATGACGTAGGGCACCAGCCAGAAGCCGGCCGCGCTGTAGGCGGCCAGGGCGCAGCCTGTGCCGACGGCCCAGCGCTGCCAGCGTTTCCAGCGAAAGGTTTTCGTCTGCACGCTTTTGTTGTCGATTGTGTTCACGAACTTACCTTTAATATTCTTGTTAGGCGGCGCAATCTGCGCGCCGTGACTGTCAGTATGCCTCTTTGCGGCCTCGTCTGCAAAATCCAAACGTGTTCAAGTGACAACAGGTGCCCCAGTGATCTTGTTTCTTCTGTAAAACTCACACAAACTCACCTTTTATTGATAATGATTCCCATTACCGGTATCATGAGCACTAACCGTAAGTTTCCATTTGTACATATTTTCTCATTGAAAGCCCGATGTCATGCCTGTCGCTTTTCCACGCACCCGTTTACTTCCAGTCGCCGCAGCCCTGTCGCTGGCCTTCGCTTCCCATGCCGTGTTGGCGGCCAATGGGGCCAGCGGCCAGGACGACCTGACGGCTGGCGATGAGAAAGTCATGCAAGCGGTGCAGGTGACGGGAGCCCGCGCGCAGGGCCTGGTACCGCTCACCACGGAGGCGGGCAGCTTTCGTGGCGCCAGCATCATGGACGTGCCATCGACCGTCAACGTGATCACGCGTGAATTGCTGGAGCAGCAAGCCGTGTCCGGCCTGTACGACGCCGTGCGCAATACGGCGGGCGTGACGCGCCAGCAAAACGGCGGCGAGACCTGGGATCAATTGGTGATACGCGGCATCGCCGTGGAAAACCGCACGAATTACCGCCTGAACGGTTCCATGCCCATCATGAATTTTTCGCAAGTACCCATGGAGAACAAGGAGCGGGTGGAAGTGCTGAAGGGCGCCTCGGCCCTGTATTACGGGTTTACCTCGCCAGCCGGCGTCGTCAACTTCGTCACCAAGCGGGCCGGCAGCCAGCCCGTCACGAGCATGGGCCTGAGCCTCGACGACCGCGGCAGTGCCGTGGCGCATGTCGACGTGGGCCGCCGCTTTGGCGCGCAGCAGGAATTCGGCGTGCGCATCAACGCGGCCGGCGGCACCCTGGGTTCCTGGCTGGACCATGTCGGCAACGGCAACCGCCGTTTCCTTTCCACGGCGCTCGACTGGAGAGTAACGAACAAACTGCTGCTGAAGGCCGACCTGGAATACGAGCGCCGCAGGGTGACGGAGCAGGCGGGCGTGGCCTTGCCCACGGCCGTGAAAGGCGTGATCAGTTTGCCGCGCGCCGTCGATCCGCGCCAGCTGATCGGCCCCGACTGGTCAAATTTCGAGGCACAGACGAAAAACGCGCAATTGCGCGCCGACTATGCCATCACGGATGGCTGGGCCTTGACGGTGGAAGCGGGCCACTCGGAAACGGCGCGCGACCGCCGCCTGGCCATCTTCCGCCTGAACAACGCGGCCGCGCTGGCCACGGGCGCGGGCCGCATCACGGGCAATATCCAGCACAGCGTGACGGCGTCGGACCTGCTGCGCGCGGAACTGGCTGGCAATTTCAATACGGGTTTTATCGCCCATGAACTGACCCTGGGCGCCTCGCGCACGGACAAGTCGCAAGATCCGATTTACCAGAGCAATTACACGATTGCCTCGCAAAACCTGTACAACCCCGTGCCCGTGACGAATGTCGTGTTCGGTCCCAAGCCGACGGCGCCCACGACGGCCGCGCTCGACACGCGCGACACGGGCTTGTACGCGCTTGACCGCATGGTCTTCAACCCGCAATGGCAAAGCGTCATCGGCGTGCGCCGCAGCAGCTATCAAAGCGACCAGGGCGCCAGCCACTACGACGTCAGCAAGACGACGCCGATGGCGTCAGTGATCTACAAGGCCACGCCCGAGCTGTCGTTTTACGTGTCCACGGCGCGCGGGCTGGAGGAGGGGGAGACGGGGCCGACGGGCACCGCCAACCAGGGCGTCAAGATGGCGCCCGGAGTCAGCAAACAGAAAGAGCTGGGCGCGCGCTGGCTGACCCCAAGCGGCACCTTGCTCTCCGCCGCGTTGTTCGACATCACGCGCCCCGGCTACTACACCAACGCCAGCAATGTGTTCACGTCCGATGGCGAACAGCGCTACCGTGGCCTGGAGCTGTCGACCCAGGGCAAGCTGACGCGCCAGCTGTCGTGGCAGACGTCAGCCCAGTTCCTCGACCCAAGCTTTGCGCGCATCAACGCCGACTACAACGGCAAGGCGCCGGAAAACGCATCGAAACGCACGGCCAGCGCCTTTTTGGCTTACGCGTTTGACGCCGTGCCGGGCCTGTCCGTCAACGGCGGCGCGTATTACTACAGCGCCCGTCCCGTCAACGACCTGAACCAGGCTTTCCTCGGCGGCGTGAGCCTGTTCAGCGCGGGCGCCCGCTATGCGAGCCGCGTGATGGACAAGGCCGTCGTGTGGCAGCTCAACGTGGAAAATGCGGCCGACAAGCGCTACTGGGCCGGCGCCGGCACGCGCCTGGCGTCCGGCGCTCCGCGCGCCGTCAAGCTGTCGATGAAAGTGGATTGGTAGGGAAGGCTTGACCTGGACCCTGTGCGCAGGGTGCTTGCCCTGATACAATGTTGCCATGTTCATCAGCAAAGGCAAGGCAAGCATCGTCCTGTGGATCGCGTGTATCGCCATCTTCCTGGCCACGCTCGCCCCTACGGTGTCGCGCGCGCTGACGGTCGCCAGCGGCCTGGCCGTGCCCAGCCTGGAAATCTGCTCGGTGGCGGGCGGCATGAACATGCTGCCCGCGGCATTCTCCACGGACGCGCCCGATACCTCCAAGGGCGGCATGCGCATGGGCGATTGCCCGTGCTGCAGCATGCATGCGGCCACCCTCGATATTCCCCCCACGACCCTGGTGCTCGCTTCCGGAGAAATCCTCACGGGCTTGCTGCCGCTGCTGTTCTACCAATCCGCCACGCCCCTGTTCGCCTGGACACCCGTCCAGCCCCGCGGGCCGCCCGCCGTTTTCTGATCTGTCCCTTTCCCTGAACTGCCTTGCGCCGCGCGTGTCGTGCGCTTGCGTCTGTTCGTTTTACCCATACAGAATCTGAAAGCAGCACCATGAAACATTTACCGTTATTGATTTCCCTCGCCATCGCCATACCCGCCGTGGCGCAAACCCGCACTGAAGAGGTCTTGCCCGAGATGAAAGTCATCGTCGCGGGCGTCAAGGAAGGCTACCGTCCCGCCGCCGACACGGCGCTGATGCTCAGCAGTACACCCGGTTACAGCGTGGCGGCCGGCGGCGGCGTGTCCGGCTTGCCGGTCGTCAATGGCTTTGCCGATGATCGCATCAAGATTCGCATCGACGGCATGGAACTGACGTCGGCCTGCGCCAACCACATGAATACGCCGCTGTCCTATATCGACCCGCAGCAGGTGCAGCGCATCAAGCTGATTGCCGGCGTGACGCCCGTCAGCGCGGGCGGCGACAGCATCGGCGGCACCATCGAGGTGCAGTCAAACGCCCCCGTGTTCGCCCAGCCCGGCGCAGGGCTGCTCACGCAAGGCAGCTTTGCCGTGTCCGGCCGCAGCGTCAACAACAGCGTGGCGACCAGCGTGAATGCCTCGGTAGCCAATGATATGCTCAGCATCGGCTACAGCGGCGCCTACACGCGCGGCCACAGCTATGAAGATGGGCATGGCAATACCGTGCTGGCCAGCATGGTTGAAAGCATCAACCAGTCCATCGTGCTGGCGGCGAAACGCGATGGCCAGCAGCTGACCCTGCGCGCCGGCGTGCAGCACATCCCGTACCAGGGTTTTCCCAACCAGTACATGGACATGACGGATAACCACGGCCAGTTCGCCAACCTGGCTTACCAGGGCACATTTGCCTGGGGCGTGCTGGACGCGCGCGCCTACTGGCAGCAGACGGACCATGAAATGGGCTTTTTCACGCCCGAGCGCGCGGGCACGATGCCGATGATTACGCATGGACGCAACACGGGCTATGCGCTGATGGCCAGCTTGCCGACCGCTGCGGGCGAGTTGCGCCTGGGCCAGGAGTGGCACGGTTTTCGCCTCGACGACTATTGGCCAGCCGTGCCCGGTTCCATGATGATGGGGCCGCGCACCTATCTGAACATCAACGACGGCAAGCGCGACCGCACCGTGCTGTTTGGCGAGCTGGAGACGCGCCATGGCCAGGATGCGCGCTGGACGAGCGTGCTGGGCTTGCGCGGCGAATCCGTGCGCATGGATACGGGCGACGTGCAATCGTACGGCACCAACATGATGAACATGCCGGACGTGATGGCAGCCAGGGCTTTCAATGCGCGCAGCCGCAGCCAGCGCGACACGAATATCGATGCCTCCGCGCAAGCCACCTTCACGCCCGATGCGGCCAGCAGCTATGAATTCGCGCTGGCGCGCAAGGTGCGCTCGCCCAACCTGTACGAGCGCTACTCGTGGGGCCGCGGCTCGATGGCGATGACCATGACCAACTGGTTTGGCGATGGCAATGGCTATGTGGGCAGTATCGACCTCAAGCCCGAGACGGCTTACACGGCGGCTTTCACGGCCGACTGGCATGGCGGCGGCGAGGAGGGCTGGTTCGTGCGCGTCAACCCGTACTACAGCAAGGTCGACAATTACATCGACGTCGACGTGCTGGCGTCTTTCCACCCGTACATGAAAATGGGCGCGAACGGTAATTTGCTGCGCTTTGCCAACCACGACGCCAAACTGTACGGCGCCAATGTGGCATGGCAGCTGCCGCTGGCCAGCAGCACGCGCTGGGGCAGTTTCATGGCCAGCGGCAACGCCGCATACACGCGGGGCAAGCGCAGCGATGGCGGCGACCTGTACCGGATGATGCCGTTCAACGCCTTGCTGGCCGTCGAGCACAAGCTGGGCGCCTGGAGCAACCGCATCGAGACGAAGATCGTGGCGCGCAAGGAGAAGGTCGACGCGCGCCGCTTCGAACCCGAAACGGGCGGTTATGCGCTCGTCAACCTGCGCAGCAGCGTGGCGCTGGGCAAGATGGCCAGCCTGAGCGCGGGCGTGAGCAACCTGTTCAACCGCGCGTATGCGGACCCGCTGGGCGGCGTGTACCTGTCGGGCTTGAAAACGAACGGCGGGGCGCTGCAAGCCTTGCCGGCCGAGGGCAGGTCGATTGATCTGGGGCTGCAGCTGAAGTTCTAAGGCTGGCAATCAGCGGGCGCCTTCGACTTCCCCCATAGGGAGGAAGGGGGCGCCTGCCGCTCAGTTGCTTGCGAAACCCTGAAACCTGCGGCATTCCGTCAGATCATGGCTGGCTGGCTGGCTGCGCATGCGGGCATCGGGAATGATTAGATCAGAGCAAAACACCGCCAGTTTAAATGGAGGAAAGATCGGCGGTATCTGTGGTCAGCTTACGTGCAGATTTGCCAAAGTCCATTGCTGGACGCTTTACTGACTTCCTAGGCAAATGCGGCAGTTTCCTCCAAATCCGTGTTTGCCTCCAGGCGCCGAGTGACTGAATTGGCCGCTGTCCTTGAAGCCAGCCGGGCAAACCGGTGCGGCAGCCACAGGAAGCCAACCGTCCCCACTGCATTGAGCGATGATCTTTTGACCGGCTAGCGTGGCTTCCACCAAAGTGACTTTCTTTGACAGGTTCATTGCATCGCTTCGTAATTCGGATGCCCATGCACCTGCGGCGTATCCAATTTGTGGCAAGGAAATTGGCAGGGCCCCGGAGGAAGTGGTCAGGATAAGCTGCACGGGAGCATAGGTCCGATTAGCAGTGGCGGGATCAATGAATGGCTTTCTCGAGCAGATGAGAGACCACTGTGCCTCACTTTGCGGGAGTTGAAATCCAATCACATTAAATTCCTTATTCAGCGTCTGTATCTCCCCATTGGTCTGAGCATTGCAGGAGACGGCAGCTGGATCAATCGCGAGCGATTCAACTGATTGGGGCGCTGCGCTTTTTCGCTGCACGCTTATCGAAAAGACGGTAGGCGAATCATTTGCAGGCATGGACACTGAAGTGGCCACACCTTTGGTACTGAGTGCTCGGCATGCAACGTATGCATCCAGCGAGTTGCGCACAACTAGGCTTGAATCAGCCTGGCTATAGCTTGTATTGGTATCGAATGACTGTTCACCTTTGCAATAGGCATCCTTTGACGTGTAGGAAAGTCCGAGTGCAGACGTCGCATCCTTATAGTCAATGCCCAAGCCGGTATTCGATGAGGTACAAACATTCTTATAGTAGTATTTTCTTTGGTCCGAAAATGAGACATCGTGTCTGACATCCCTCGACGCATATCTGAGTATGTCTCCGCAGGATTCAAGCTCCTGCGCCACGACGGGGCAGGCGCTGATGCTGATAAAGAGAGTTGCAACGCAAAACGACAGGGTCTTCATGTGTTCACCTCTGGGTGTGAAAACTATAAAAGAGTGATTGCGTGGACAAATACCGGAGTCAGGCGAAAGCTGGCCGCACGCTCTGCCTGGAGAACCGATTTCCAGGCGTGGCGGTGGCGCTACAGATATGACGATCAAATCTTTGTAAGACTGGTCTTACAAAGATAGTTGACCCGGACGGTAAAAAAACTCTCGAATTGTCACTTTGCAAAAAAATGGCGATCTCTGTGCCTGTTGCCGCTGAATAGCGCCATCGATCCGCTACTGTGTCTGGGATCTGCTGCATGAATGTGCGGACACATGATGCCCCGTCACCCATTGCCTGATCAACCATCCTTTGCCAGGCGCGCCCGGATGCGGTCTAATCATGGCTTGTTCTTACACGAGGTTGCCATGCTGCCCACTTCCGCCATCGCCGCGCTGCGCGAAAAATTTCCCCTGATTACAGAACTGATGGCCTTGCAGCCCTTGAGCTGGTTCAATCCCGCCATCGCGCCGGCGACCGAGGCCTTGAACGACGTGGGCTTGACGGCGGACGATGTGGCGGCCGCCAGCGCGCGCCTGGCCCGTTTTGCGCCCTATCTGGCCAAGGCTTTCCCGGAAACGCAGGTCAGCGGCGGCATCATCGAGTCGCCCGTCGTGCCGCTGCCAGCCATGCAGGCGGCGCTTGGCATGCCTGGCGGTCGGCTGTGGCTCAAGCAGGATAGCCATTTACCCATTTCCGGCTCCATCAAGGCCCGTGGCGGTATCTATGAAGTGCTGAAACATGCGGAAATGCTGGCGCTGGACGCCGGTTTGCTGAAGGAGGGCGACGATTACAGCTTGCTGGCCAGCGACGCCGTGCGGGCCTTCTTTGGCCAGTATGCGATCGCCGTCGGTTCCACGGGCAATCTGGGCTTGTCGATTGGCATCATGAGCGCGCGCCTGGGCTTTCGCGCCACCGTGCACATGTCGGCCGATGCGCGCCAGTGGAAGAAGGACAAATTGCGCAGCCACGGCGTCACCGTCGTCGAGTACGCGACTGACTACAGCGTGGCCGTGGAAGCGGGCCGCAGGCAGGCGGAGAATGATCCGGCTTGCCACTTTGTCGACGATGAAAACTCGCACGATCTGTTTCTCGGCTACGCGGTGGCGGGCCAGCGCTTGAAAGACCAGTTCGCCGCAAGCGGCGTCACGGTCGATGCCGCGCACCCGCTGTTCGTGTATTTGCCGTGCGGCGTGGGCGGCGGCCCCGGCGGCGTGGCATTCGGCTTGAAGCTGGCCTTTGGCGACCATGTCCACTGCGTGTTTGTCGAGCCGACCCATTCGCCGTGCATGCTGCTGGGCGTGCACACGGGCTTGCACGATCGGATCAGCGTGCAGGAGATCGGCATCGACAACCTCACGGCCGCCGATGGCCTGGCCGTGGGACGCCCGTCGGGCTTCGTCGGACGGGCCATGCAGCGGCTGATCGACGGCTACGCCACCGTCACGGATGAAGAACTGTACCGCTTGCTGGCGACGCTGGAGCAAACGGAGCAGCTGCGCCTGGAACCGTCGGCCGCGGCCAGTTTCGCGGGTATCCCTCCCGTGCTGGCTGCGCCGCAATATCAGCAGAATCTGGCGCAGGCCACGCATCTGGTGTGGGGCACGGGCGGCAGCATGGTTCCCGAGGCGGAAATGGCCGCCTACGTGGCGCGGGGCCGCGCCTTGCTGGCGGCCGGAGCCGCTTGATGCCGGCCGGCGCGGCGCTCACGGCCAGCCAGTTCGCCAACCTGCACACCTTTCTCGTGGCGGCGCGCCATGCCAGCTTCGCGCTGGCGGCGCAGGAACTGGCGCTCACGCCCAGCGCCGTCAGCCACCGCATCGCGCGGCTGGAGGCGGGCCTGGGTCTGCGCTTGTTCCAGCGCCTGACGCGGCAGGTCAAGCTGACGCAGGACGGCGAACGCATCTTTGCCGCCCTGCAGGCGGGCTGGGATGGCCTGCATGCGGCCATTGCCGGCAGCGACACGCTGGCGGGCAGCGTCACCGTGCATGCGCGCCCCTCGGTGGCGCAATGCTGGCTGGTGCCGCGCCTGGCAGGGTTCGCTGCGCAGTATCCGGACGTGGCGATCGATTTGCGCGTGGGTAATGATAGCGTGGACTTTCGCGCCGGCCAGGTCGACCTGGCCTTGCATTATGGCGACGGCAGCTTTCCCGGCCTGGCCTCGCGCAAGCTGATGGATGAATGGCTGGCGCCCGTCTGCAGTCCCGCTTATGCGCGCGAACACGGCCTGCTGGAGACGCCACATCACTTGTCCAGCGCGACGCTGCTGCACGACACCCTGGCCTGGCCCGCCTGCGCGCCCGATGCGGAGTGGCGCCTGTGGCTGGACGCGCAGGCGCCAGACGTGAGTCTGCCCGCGCGCAGCCTGCGCTTCGACCGCGCCGACCTGTGCGCGCAGGCGGCCATCCACCACGCGGGCGTGGCCATGGGCCGGCGCCAGCTGGTGCAGCCGTGGCTGGCCAGCGGCCAACTGGTCTTGCCGTTTGGCGGTTTTGCCTTGGCCAGCCCGCAGGCGTATTACCTCGTGCACAGCGGGCGCGCCGCGCTGCCGGCACGGGTGCAGGCCTTGCTCGACTGGCTGCTGGGGCAGGCAATTTGATACACTGCGCGCCTTACCAAGCAACGCGCCAGAAAGCAGCCCCATGCAACCATCTCCCTTGACCTCCACCGCGCCAGCGGAATTGCGCGCATCTGCGCTGGCCTGCCTGCTCGAACCGGACCCGGCGACCAAGGTGGCGATGGTGGCGGCCATGGCCGAAGCGCAGCTGGCGCTCGATGCGCAGGCGCCGCTGGCGCCGACCGGCCCCGTGCCAGGCCGCCCCGAGCGTCCGGAGCTGGTACCGCCGCGCCTGGTGGGGCGGCGTTCGATGATCACGCCGGAAGGGCGCGCCATGCTCGTGCACGCGCTCGCGCACATCGAGTTCAACGCCATGAACCTGGCCCTCGACGCCCTGTGGCGTTTCCCGGACTTGCCGGCCGAGTACTACACGGACTGGCTGCGCGTGGCGAAAGAGGAAGCCACGCACTTTGCCATGCTGCAGGCGCACCTGCAGGTGCTGGGCCACACGTATGGCGATTTTCCCGGCCATGACAGCCTGTGGGAAATGGTCGACAAGACGCGCGGCGACGTGCTGGCGCGCATGGCGCTGGTGCCGCGCACCCTGGAAGCGCGGGGGCTGGACGCGATTCCGCCGCTGCGCGCCAAGCTGGCGCAGGCGGGAGACATGGCCGCCGCCGCCATCCTCGACATCATCCTGCGCGATGAGGTGGGGCACGTGGAAATCGGCAACCGCTGGTATGGCTACCTGTGCCAGCAGCGGGGCCTGGAGCTGCGCGCCACGTATGCCGAGCTGGCGCTGCGCTACGAGGCGCCGACCCTGCGCGGCCCGTTCAACCTGGAAGCGCGGCGCCGGGCGGGGTTTTCCGAGCTGGAACTGTCCGACTTGCCCGCCTGAGGCCATCGCGGCGTGACGGTCACGGGTGGGCCGTCAGGCTGATGTGCCAGTGGCTCAGGTGTCCCTTCTCGATATGGACTTTCATCGGCTTGAGCCACGCGCCCGCGCCGGGGATCTTGTCGGCCGGATCGGCGGAAAAGCGCCCGTTGACGAGCGCCAGCTTGACTAAGCTGGGGCCGATGTAAACGACGCGCGTCCTGGCCGGTAACGCCTCCTGGGCCAGCATGGCGCGGTTGGCCGCGATCCATGCCAGCAAGGCCGCCAGCTTCGGCTTTTGCGCCGGGTTGGTGACCACTTCCGCCTTTGCCGCGATGATCAGTTTCTCGATGTCGGCGCCATTGTTCTGGCCGCCCAGTGTATCCGTGTAGCCGCCCGCGCCGTCGGCGTAGCGCAAGTCGATCTGCTGGCCGTCGCTGTGGCCGCTGTGGCCGAGGATGGAACGGCCCGTGGCCGTCTGCGTCACGTGCTGGCCGCTGATGTCGTCGAAGCGGTAGGCATTGCCCGCCAGCCAGGCGATGGCCAGGCGCGTGGCCCACGAGTCGCCGCCCGCATCGCGCGCGCCATAGCGGCGCGCCGCCAGCGCCGCTTCATTATTGGCCAGATACAGGGGAATGTAGGCCGTGTCGCCCTTGAATTGCACTTGCCCCCCTTCGGCCGGGTCGGAGCTGGCGTCGGTATTGTCGATGCGGCCCTTCAGGCGCACCGTGACGACGGCTTTCTTGTCGAGCTTGGCGCCGGCAAAGACGGGCAGCACCAGGCTGGGAAATTTCACCTTGCCGGCGCTCTTGGTATTGACCTGAGACAATAAATTCACCGTGCTGAAGGCGGGATTGCCGCCACCGGCCGAAATGCCGATATTGACCTCCGTAATCGTCGCCGCCGCCGGCGTGTAGTGCAGTTCCAGCGGCAAGGTGTGGGTGGCCGTCGTCGCTCCTTGCGAGACGGATACATACGGTCCCGGCAGATTGCCCGTCAGCTTGATCGGCTGCAGCACGGGGTGGGCGGCCTTGTTGGGCGAGCTGAATTTCGCCTGCGTCACCTTCAAACCCTTGCACACGAGGCTCAGTTCCACCGTCGTCACGGTGGCCAGGGAGCTGTCGCCGATATTCGTGGCACTGACATTGCCGCCCAGGCTCAACGCTCCGGCCTGGGTTTGCTTGGTGACATCGACGCATTCCGTCCTGACGATGCTGCCCTGCGTGTAATGCGTCTGGTTGACGGCACCCGTGGCGGCCAGGTTGACGCCGGGCAGTCCCGTCACGGCGTACGACCAGGTATCGTTGTACTGGCTTTGCGCCGTCGTATAGACGGGGTACTCGGCCGTGCTGACGGTGATTTTCACTCCCACGTTTTTCGTGCCTTTGGGCACCGTGTAGCTGACGGGCACGCTGATGGTCTGGTTTTGCGCGGCGGCCGTGGCCGTGAACGTTTTGCTGCCCTCGTCATCCTGCGGCGTCACGTCCGGCACGGCGCGGGGCGCGGCTGTCTCGGCGCGCGCGGGCGGACCGGCGCCATCCTGCGTGACAGTGGCGGCCGCGTAGCTTTGCGGCGCGGCGCGCTGGGCCAGGCCGGGGCCGTACGGATAGACGATGTCCACGTTGATGGTGGTGCTGTTGTCGAAGACGGCGGTGCTGACGCTGACCACGCCCGGGTGGACGAGATCGTTCAAGGTCAGCTGGTAGGTATCGGGCAGCACGCCGTCAAAATGGAAGGCGCCCGTGGCGTCGACCACGGCCACCTGGCGCTGGTGGCTGTTGTAGCCGGCCAATAACATCTTCTTGCCGGCCAGCCCCGTGGCATTGCCGCCCGCGGGAGTGCGCAGCTGGCCTTGCAGCACGGTACCAGACTTGATGGCGATCAGGGCATAGCTGGCCGTGAATTCACCGTCCTGCGAGACGAAATTGAGGTTTATCTCGTAGGTGCCGTTGGGCAGGAGTATCAGCATCTGCTGCATGGCCGCGGCGCTGATGCGGAAACTGTTGCTGGCCGCATCGAAGACCCAATACTGCTTGAGGCTGACGGAAGCGCCGCCCGGCGTCGACAGCAGGCCATCGCTGTCCTCCTGCAGGCTCGTGGGGGCGGCGCCCATCAGGCGAAATTCCAGCGCGGTCGCCTGCAGCCGGTTGTTCGGCCCCAGTCCGGTGATGGCCAGCACGGGCGCCGTGGCGGGCACGTTGCCGTCGTCGTCCGGCTCCACATAGGTTTCCACGGCCGTGGGCAATTCCGTCTGGATCAGCAGGTCGAGGGTGGTGACGCTGTTGCCCTTGCTGAGGAAAAACTGCGCGTGCTGGTCCACGCCCGTGTCACCAGGCGTGGAAAAGCGCAGGCTGCCGTCCTGCAGCAGCACGTCCGTGACGTCGCCGCTGGCCTTGACGCTGTCGGCGCCGTCCGTAAAACCCAGCTCGGCCAGCGACAGCACGACCACCTGCGCGGGCCGCACGGGATCGAGTGCGATGCCGGCGTTGGCGCTGAAAGTCCACGCCAGGCCGCTGCTCTGGAAGGCGATGTTGCGCTCGATGCGCACGATGATGGTGTCGTCGGGCGTGACGGTGGCGCCCGCATCGATGCTGCCGGCCAGCACGTCGCCATCGATGATGGTGCTGCCTTCGGGCACGCTGGCCAGCACGGCTTGCACATTGCTGGCCGCCTCGCCGCTGTTGTTGCGGATATGCACGCGGTAGGTATAGTCCCAGGCCGTGCGGCTGACGCGCTGTTCGGCCACCTTTTCCAGCTGTGTCACTTCGAAGTCCCCGGCGGCCTGGACGGCGGTTGCGGTGCCGGCCAGCATGACCTTCGGCGCGGGCGGCTGCGTGGGATCGTTCGGTCCGCCGCAGCCGCACAGGCTCAGCGCCAGCAATGAGGCCAGCGCGGCGCCCGCCAGTTGCCGGCGCCGCAGGCCGGCCATGGCCAACACGCCGGCCAGCAGCAGCCAATATGTAGAGGGCAGGGCGACGGCGGCCGGCTGCGTGGCGCCCGCTTCGAGCTCGATGAAGGAGACGGGGTCGAGGATGGAAAACGGCTGGGCGCCGGGGCTGCCCGCGCCCAGGTAATCGAAGGTGACGGAAAATCCCGTGGCCGTGGCGCCGGGCGCGATGCCGCCCGCCAGCGCCAGCGCGTCGAGGTAGCCGCTGGCGGGGATGGCGGGATCGGGCTGCACCAGCAGCACGTCCCAGCCGGGGGCCGTGGAGACGCTGTGCAGGTTGGCATACTGGCCCACGCTGAAGAACAAGGTGAATTCCTCGATGGACACGGCCAGGGTGGTATTGCTGACCGTATAGTCGTAGCGCCACTGCGTGCCGCCCAGCGATGTTGCCGCGTAGCCGATGCTCGTGGCGTGCGCGGCAGACATTGCGCATAGCAGCAGCACCAGCAGCGCCTGCTTGATAAAGCTCATGATCGTTCCCCCGTTGACCGGCGCCAAGCGTGCCCAGGCAAGAGGTCAAGCAGGAAGCATTCCCGAACAAATTTTTCTGTAAAAACAAGGGCTTGGTCGAGGCGGGCCGGAACAGGTGTCAAATCTGCCGACACGGGACGTTATGGCTGAGCCTGTCAGCGCTGTCCTACCCGTCTTGTCGAAACTGTCTGATTGTATGCCTTGCGGAAACACGCGATGATCGTGTTCATGCTGCAACAGCCAACCATTCCGACGGAGTATGCGATGCAAAAGCCAGACCAGTCCATTCACGTGAACAAGCCGTTCTTGCTGATCTGCCTGTTTACTTTCTCGACCCTGGCGGCCACCTTGACCAATACGGGCGAGACGCCGGCCAGTGATGCCGCGCCGGCGCCCGTGGCACGCGAAGCGGGCCATGGCTCCTTGCCCGTCTGCAGCACGGATGCCCTCAAGCTGTCGGCCCATTGCCAGCCCCAGCCCGGGCGCCAGGCTTGACGGGAACGGACCCTTGCAGCCGCTGCTGCAGCAAGGCCAGCACGGCCGCTTCCTCCGGTGCCAGCGCCTGTAAGTCGTCCTGCATTTGTTGCCGCGCCCGCGCGCGCATGCCTTCCAATAAGCTGCCATCCAGATACGATTCCAGCACGGCCGGGTGCACATAGCACTTGCGGCAGATCGTCGGCGTGTTGCCCAGCTTTTTAGCCACGGACTCGATCGCCTGCACGATGTTTTTCTTGGCTTGCGCATCGGAGTCGACCTGTTCGAACGCTTGCAGGGCCAGCGCGGCGAGCAAGGTGCCGGACCAGGTGCGGAAATCCTTGGCCGTGTAATCTTCGCCCGTCACCTCGCGCAGGTAATCGTTGACGTCGCCCGAGCCGATGCCGTGGCGCTCGCCCTCCGCATCCACATATTGAAACAGTTCCTGACCCGGCAGTTCGCGCATGCGCTGCAGCACCCTGGCCAGGCGCCGGTCGCTCAGGCGGATATCGTGGCGCACGCCGCTCTTGCCCTTGAAATGGAAGGCCACGGCGCTGCCGTCGACCTGCACGTGGCGCGTGCGCAGCGTGGTCAGGCCGAACGATTTGTTTGTGCGCGCATATTCTTCGTTGCCGATGCGCATCATCGTCAATTCCAGCAGGTGCACGATGGTGGCCAGCACTTTTTCACGGGGTAAGCCCGGCAACTGCATGCCGCGCGCGACGGCGGCGCGGATGGCGGGCAGGGCGCGGCCAAAGCTGAGCATGCGCTCATATTTCACTTCGTCGCGCACCTGGCGCCAGCGCGCATGGTAGCGGTACTGTTTTCGTCCGCGCGCGTCGCGCCCCGTCGCCTGCAGGTGGCCGTTGGCGTGCGGGCAGATCCACACGCCCGTCCAGGCCGGTGGAATGGCCAGTGCCTTGATGCGCGTCAAGATGGCGGCATCGCGCAGGATCGACCCGTCCGCGTCGCGGTAGCGGAACCTGCCGGGCTTGCCCAGGCGGGCGATGCCGCCCTGGTGGTCGCCCGTGTAGCGCAGGCCGGCGGCGCGGGCCGTGGTGGTGGCAGATATTTCCATGACGATAGCTTACCTTGCAGGCCGCGCACCCGCCGCGCCGTTATGCTAAGGTGCGCATTCGTAACGCCGTGCGCGGCAGACAGGAGCAGCAGATGTTTGGCAGAAAAAAGAATCTGGAAGAAGACCACGCCCCCCAGGCCGACAAACAGTATGAAAAGAAATACACGGATGACAGCTTCTGGGACAAGGTCGTCAAGTTCGCCAAGACGGCGGGACGCGAAGTCATCGAGAAAGCCCTGTGGCTGTACTACGCGGCACAGCAGCCGAATACTCCGCTGTGGGCCAAGACGGCGATCTATGGCGCGCTCGGCTATTTCATTTCGCCCATCGATGCGATTCCCGACATCACGCCCGTGGTCGGCTATGCGGATGACCTGGCCGTGCTGGCGGCGGCTGTCGCCACGGTCGCCACCTACATCACGGCCGAGGTCAAGGAACGGGCCGCCGAGAAATTGCGCGGCTGGTTCGGCGTCTAACCGCCGGGAGCGGGCTGGCCCGGTTGGCCCTTGACGGCATTGCGGTAGCGGGCCCTGGCCTCGGCCCTCTTGACCGCTTCGCTGGCGATGTTCTGCGCCCTGATGCGGGCCTTTTCACTCTTGCTGCGCTGCTGCGCCACGTCCTTGTTGCCGATACGGTTGGTCATGCTGGTCTCCTCGTTGAGTGTCAAGTCTGACCAGCACAGCATACTTTCTTGCCCGCGCGCCACCGTGCGTCCGCTCACACAAGCGGCATGCCTACCTCGCTGGCGCGCCGCTGCCGCCATGCGCCAGCAGGCGCAGCACGACTTCCTTCTGGAATGAGCGAAACTCCTTGTCGGCGCTGACGTTGGCGAAGGCCAGCACGGCAGTCTTGCTGGCCCGGTCGACGCAGACGACGGACGCGGCGCCCGGGTCGCCGCCGCTGTGCGTGGCCAGCGGCTTGCCGTCGACGTCGCGCAGCTGCCACACCAAAGCCTGGCGCACGGACGCATCGGCAGGCACGACGGGGGCCGCTTGCGGGGCGAAAAACAATTGCAGAGTGGAATCTTGCAAGTAACGGTGGCCATCGACCCGGCCGCCATTGCTGAAGATGGCCAGGAAACGGGCAAAGTCATGCGCGGAGCTGCGCAGCAGGCCGGCCGGCCAGTCCGGATAGCCGACGGGCGGCAACACTTGCAGGCCCGGCTCCTTGTGCGCATACGGCTGGGCGATGACGGCGCGCCGCGGCAAGCCGGCCAGGTTCCAGGCCGTGCTGTCCATGCCCAGCGGTTCGAACAGGTGCTCGTGCGCAAAGGCATCCAGGCCATCGGGGTTCAAGCGGCCCACCAGATAGCCGAGCAGGGCGATGCCGACATTGCTGTAGCGCCATTCCGTGCCGGGCCGGGCGGCAAACGACACATCCGCGTCATACCAGGCGCCGCCGCGCGACAGATAGCCCTTGACGAAGTCGCGCAGGGGCAGTCGCGGGTCGCCCTGCACGGCAAACGCCGTCGTCTTTTCGTACACGGCGTCGGAAATGCCCGAGGTGTGGCTGAGCAAATGCCGGAAGGTGATGGGCACGTCGGGGAACTTGGGATGCATGAGCGGGAAGTCCAGGTGGGCCGCCACCTTGTCGTCCAGCTGGAAGGCGCCTTGTTCCAGCAGCATCATGATGGCCGTGGCCGTGACGAGCTTGCTGACGGAGGCGACATGGAACACCGTGTTGGCATCGGCTTTCTTGCCGGCCTGGATGTCGGCCCAGCCATAGCCGCGCGCGAATATGGTGCGCTCGCCGCGCACCACGGCCACGCTCATGCCCGGCGTTTCCGTGCGGGCCAGGCCATCGCGCATGAAGCCGTCAAATGCCGTTTCCCACGCCAGCCTGGCCGGATCGGTGGCGCAGCCCGTTTGCAGCAGGGCCAGTGAGACGCCCAGTCCCAGCACGCTTCTTCGTTTCATTGCTTCTCTCTTTTGCCATTTTGAATGATCTTAACAATATTTCTGCCAGTCATAGGGGCAATTGACAAAACATTGCTACACAGCAATGGTGATGAGGGGCTGGCGTCTATTTGCGCCAGTAGCGCTCCAGCAGGGGTTTGACCGTCAGGCCGTGCGCGACGATGGACAGGATGACGACGACCAGGGTGATGTCGGCCAGTTCGCGCGCCAGGCCACGCGGCAAGCCATGCGCGATGGCATAGCTGAGGTAGTACATCGAACCGATGCCGCGCACGCCGAACCACGCGGCCAGCCCGCGCAGCCGCATGCTGGTGCCCGAAGCCAGCAAGCCAAGCATCACGCTGGCCGGGCGTGCCACCAGCAGCAGGAACAGCGCTACGCTCCACGCTTGCCAGTTCCAGGCGGCGGCCGTGACGGCGCCGCCCAGCAACAGCACCAGGGTCAGTTCGGACAGGCGTTCCAGGTGTTCCTTGAAGACAAGGGATTCGCCGCTGACGGTCAGCGGCACGTCGCTGTCGTGCGGCCTGGTGGCGGACACGGCATGGGTTTCTTCCGCTTGCAGCAAGCCTTGCCGGTCTTTCGGCGCGCCGGCCAGCCGCAGTTCCGTCTGGCGCAAGGCCACGCCGGCAAAGAAGACGGCCAGGAAGCCCCACGCATGCAGCCAGGTCGTCAGACCGTAGACGAGGGCGATCAAGCCCAGGGCCGCCAGATCGTCCAGCATCGCGTGTTTCGGTTCCTTGGCGCGCACCTGCCAGCCCAGCCAGGCCAGCAGCGCGCCGCCGGCCGCGCCCAGGGCCATGGCGCCCGCGCTGGCCCACACCAAATCGCGCCACAGCCAGGTGGCGCCGTGCGGCCCCAGTTCATGCAGCCCCAGCAAGCCCAGACCCAGCATGACGAAAGGAAATCCGCTGCCATCGTTCATGCCCGCCTCGCTGGTCAGGATGAAGCGCAATTGCTCGCTGTCGCCCGCATGGCGCAGCTGTACGTCGGTGGCCAGCACGGGGTCGGTGGGTGCGAGGATGGCGCCCAGCAGCACGCCCGCGCCCCATGGCAGGCCCAGCACCCAGTAGGCGAACGCGGCCACCAGGGCGACGGAAATAGCCATCGACAGCCACGCCAGGCGCAGCGACGGCAGCCAGCGCGCCAGGCTGAATGGCACGGGCATCTTGACGCCGGCGGAAAACAAAGAGATGAGGACGGCGATTTCCGTCAGGGTTTCCAGCAGGGGTGCCTGCTGCACCAGGTCGAACGCAAACAGGCCGAGGAACATGGGGCCCAGCAGCAGGCCCACGCCCAGGTAAGCCATGGCCGAGGTCAAGGGCAGGCGCGCGATGCCGTCGGCGCCCAGGCCACGCGCCAGCATCAGGCAGCCGATCAGGATGAACCAGGCGGTGGTGCTCATGCGAACCATTGTAGCGGCGCGCGGACAAGGGCAGCGCGCCGCAGGTTTTTCAAGCCTTGTGCAGTGACACGCTGTCGTTCTGCGCCTGCATGGCGTGCAGCTCGATGGGGTCGTGCGTGGAGCGCAGGCGGGGCAGGCCGTGCGGGTAGTGGGCCGTAATAAATGCCAGCATCTGCTCGCGCACGATACAGCGCAGCTCGAAGGCCAGGCCTGAATCTGCCGCGCTGATCAGAAAGCGCACGCGCACGGCCCGCTCGTTCGAATCCGTCGCCTGCACCGTGCAGACCCGGCCATCCCATTGCGTGGCGGATGCGCAGATGCGCGTCAGTTCCGCGCGCAGGGGTTCGAGCGGGATGCTGAAATCGAGCCACAGGAACACCGTGCCCAGCAGGGTGGACGAGCTGTGTGTCCAGTTCTCGAACGGGTTTTCAATGAACCATTGCAGCGGCACGATCAGGCGGCGCTCGTCCCACACGCGCACGACGACATACGTGCCCTTGATTTCCTCGACCTTGCCCCATTCGCCGTTGACGATCAGCACGTCATCGATGCGGATGGGTTGCGAAAATGCAATTTGCAGCCCAGCAATGAAATTGCCGAGCACGGGACGGGCGGCGATACCGGCCACCAGGCCCGCCACGCCGGCCGAGGCCAGCAGGCTGGCGCCGATCTGCCGCGCGCCGGGCAGGGTCAGCAGCACGAAGGCCAGGCCCAGGATCACGACGATGGCGTGCGCGCTGCGCGTGAGCACGCGGGCCTGGGTGATCAGGCGGCGCGCGCGCAGGTTGTCAGCCACGTCGACGGGGTTGACTTCGGAAATCGTGATGGAAAGGGCCTGGATGCATTGCATGGCCAGCCAGGTCAGCGCGATGATCAGCGCCACGCTGGTGATATGCGACATGGCGACCAGCCCCGGCGTGTCGTCGGGCGCGCCGGCCAGCACCATGCGCAGGCCGAAGACGATCACGCACAGCTGGCTGGCGCGGAAGGCCACGCGCGTGGCATTGGTGGTGAATGGGCGGCCATTGGCCAGTCTTTTCAGCAGGCTGATGCCGGCCCGGTGCACGCCGATGGCGACCACGGTGACGAGCAGGGCGGAAACGAACACGGTCAGTGCCGAGCGCAGCGGGCCTCCCATCAGCGAGTGGAACGTGCTGAGATCCATAGGCGAAAACTCCTTGAAATTGGTGGGGGGGGATGTCGGAAGCGGGTATTTTACGGGCAGATGGCGTAACGGGGGCGTGCGTTGCCGTACGGATAAGACCTGCGTCAACGTGGATACTGAAAGAAATTGCTGCGCTGCGCCATGCCATGTTGACGTTTCAATACGGAAAGCAAACGGGCGTCGCCGCAGTGGAAACATAGTCATACTTGCCATGCTTTTTGTTTTTGCAAAGGAAAACGATGATAGTACGATCACTCCGAATGTCCTTGCGCTTCATCCTGCCACTGGCTCTGGTGCTGGGATTGTTTGCTTATATTGTGGTACCCCTGCTCGACAATATCACCCTGCGCTGGTATGTGCGCGACCTCGACAGCCGGGCAGAATTGCTCGCCGGAACCCTCCGGCCCTCGCTCACCGAATACCTGCCCGCGCAAGATGCCAGCCGCATCGGCGAACTGTTCCAGGGCGCCACGCGCGACGAACGCCTGATCGCCATCGGCTTTTGCGACAACGCGGGCCACCTGGTTTACCAGTCCGCGCAATATCCCGCTTCCATCGGCTGCTGGAGCACGCCTTCCACGGGCGGGCTGTACAAATCCCTGGCGCAATTGCCGCAAGGGCAAGTCCACATCAGCGAAACGCCCGTGATGCAGGATGCATCCCAGCTGGGACGCCTGGTGCTGGTGCAGGACATGAGTTTTGTCGAGCGCCGCAATACGGATACCAAGCGCTTCATCTTTGCCTTCCTGGCTGTGCTGGCCGTATTGATTTCCCTGATGACCGTGTTCGTGGCCCATTTGAGCTGGCGCGGCTGGCTGTCGGCCGTGAAGGATATTTTACGGGGCGAATTGCTGCCGAAAAGTAATGGCGCCGTGGCCGCCGCCACGGCGCCCGCCGCCGCGCCCGCGCCGCCGCCGGAAATGCAGCCGCTGATCGGCGACTTGCGCGAATTGCTGCAGGAATACCACCTGGAACGCCAGGGCGACAACGGCTGGTCGTCCGACTGGACGCCGGACAAGCTGCGCGCCTTGCTGGAAGCGGACTTGCAGGGCGACCAGGTGCTCGTCGTGTCGAACCGCGAACCGTATATCCACACGAAAACAGATGCCGGCGTCACCGTGCAGCGTCCTGCCAGCGGCCTGGTGACGGCCGTGGAAGCCGTGATGCGCGCCTGTTCCGGTACGTGGATCGCGCACGGCGCCGGTTCCGCCGACCGCGAGACGGTGGATAAGCTCGACCACGTGCCCGTGCCGCCCGACAATCCCAGCTATACCTTGCGCCGCGTGTGGCTGACGGAAGAGGAAGAGCAGGGCTACTATTATGGTTTCGCCAATGAAGGCATGTGGCCGCTGTGCCATATCGCCCACGTGCGCCCCGTGTTCCGCTCGTCCGACTGGGAGCAGTACGTGAAGGTCAACCGCCGCTTCGCCGACGCCGTGATCGCGGAGGCGAAGACGGACAATCCCGTCGTGCTGGTGCAGGATTACCACTTTGCCTTGCTGCCGCGCATGGTGCGCGAAGCCTTGCCGAAAGCGACGATCATCACTTTCTGGCATATCCCCTGGCCGAACTCGGAATCGTTCGGCATTTGCCCTTGGCGCGAAGAAATCCTCGACGGTTTGCTGGGCAGCACCATCCTCGGTTTCCATACGCCATTCCACCGCAAGAATTTTCTGGAAACGGTGGACCGCTACCTGGAAACCCGCATCGAACCGGAAGCGTCGACCATTTCCTATGGCGGCGAGATGACGCAGGTCGAGGATTACCCGATTTCCATCGCCTGGCCCGAGGACGACCCGGCGCAACCGGACGTGGCCACCTGCCGCGCGCAAATCCGCAGCGAGCTGGGCGTGGCATCCGACCACTTGCTGGGCATCGGCGTGGACCGCCTCGATTACACGAAGGGCATCGTCGAGCGCTTCCAGGCCGTCGAGCGCATGCTGGAACAGCAGCCTGGCATGGCGGGCAATTTCACTTTTGTGCAGATCGCCGCCCCCAGCCGCGCTTCGCTCGATGAATATCAAAGCTTCGACGCGCGCGTGCGCAAGATGGTCGAGCGCATCAACCGCCGTTTCGGCAGCGGAGATTACGTGCCCATCCTGCTGAAAGCCGAGCACCACGGCCAGGACGACTTGCAGCGCTACTTCCGCGCTTCCGAAGTGTGCATGGTGACGAGCTTGCATGACGGCATGAATCTGGTGGCCAAGGAATTCATCGCCGCGCGCGACGACGAGCTGGGCGTGCTGGTGCTGAGCCAGTTCACGGGCGCCGCGCGCGAGCTGCATGAAGCGCTGATCATCAACCCGTATCACATCGAGCAGGGGGCCGACGCCCTGTACCGCGCCCTCGTGATGCCGCCCGTGGAGCAGCGCGAGCGCATGAAGAGCATGCGGGCCCGTGTGAAACATTTCAATGTCTACCGCTGGGCCGGGCGCATGCTGCTGGACGCGGCCCGCTTGCGCCAGCGCGACAAGGTCATGACCAAGATCGACGCCCACAGCCGCATCAAGCGGCGCAAGGGGATCTGATGGACGATACCCCTGACGATAGCGCGGCCTTGCTGCAACTGCTGGGTACACCTGGCACAGCCGTCTTCCTCGACTTCGACGGCACCCTGGTCGACCTGGCGTCCACGCCCGATGGCGTGCGCCTGGAAGCGGGCGTGGTTGAAGCGCTGGCGCTGCTGGCCGAGCGCCACGGCGGCGCGCTGGCCCTCATTTCCGGGCGTCCCATAGTCCAGCTCGATGCCATGCTGGCGCCCTTGACCCTGCCGGTTGCCGGCGTGCATGGCGTGGAGCGGCGCGGCGCCGATGGCGTGCTGCATGTGGCGGCCACGCCCGATGTCTCGCCCGTGCTGGCGCGTGCGCAGGCGTTGGCGGCGAGGTACCCCGGTTTGCTGGTGGAGCAGAAGCGCGGTGCCGTGGCCCTGCATTACCGGCTGGCGCCCGAACTTGAGCAATTGTGCCTGCAGGAAATGACGGCGGCCGTGCAAGCGTGCCCGGGGGTATTGCTGTTGCATGGCAAAATGGTCCTGGAAGCCAAGCCGGCCGCCACCGACAAGGGCGGCGCCATCGCCGCCTTCATGGTGGAAGCGCCATTCGCCGGCCGCCGGCCCGTGTTTGCGGGCGACGACACCACCGACGAGGCAGGCTTTGCCTATGTTCAACTAGCAGGCGGGCAGGGCGTGAAAGTGGGCAAGGGCCCCAGCGCTGCCACCCTGCGCCTGGCCAGCCCGGGCGCCTTGCGCGCCGCGCTGCTGGCCGCGTCCGTATCGCCTTTCAAGGAGTAGCCGATGACCATATCCACTGAACAAGCTGATGACACCCCCGGCGGCGCGTCCGCGCAAGCATCCCTCAACTGCGGCGTGGTGGGCAATTGCGCCTTCAGCGCGCTGATCGACCAGGCGGGGCAGGTCGTCTGGTCCTGCCTGCCCCGTTTCGATGGCGATCCCGTCTTCAACGGCTTGCTGGACGCCACGGAAAACGGCAGCGTGTGGGCCATCGACATTGAAAACTTTGCTCGCAGCGAACAGTTTTATGAGCCGAACACGGCCGTGCTGCGCACGCGGCTGTACGACACGGATGGGCGCGGCGTGGAAATCACGGATTTCGCGCCCCGATTCCTCAGCCGCGACCGCATGTTCCGCCCGCTGATGCTGATCCGCCGGGTGCGGCCGCTCGATCATGCCGTGCGCATCCGGGTGCGCCTGCGCCCCCGCTACGACTGGGGCAAGCTGGCGCCGCAGATCACGCAGGGCAGCCACCACATCCGCTACGTGGGGCCGGAACAGACCTTGCGCCTGAACACGGATGTGTCGCTCAATTATGTACTGAGCGAAACGTATTTCGTGCTTGGGGGCACGGCCAACTTCCTGCTGGGCCCGGATGAAACCTTGGCCGGCGGCATAGACGAGACGGCGCGCATCTTTGAAAAGGAAACCATCAATTATTGGCGCACCTACACGCGGCGCCTGGCCGTGCCGCTGGAATGGCAGGACGTGGTCATCCGCGCCGCCATCACCCTGAAACTGTCTTTATATGAGGACACGGGTGCCATCATCGCCGCCATGACCACCAGCATTCCGGAAGCGCCCGGCAGCAGCCGCAACTGGGATTACCGCTACTGCTGGCTGCGCGACGCCTTCTTCGTCGTGCGGGCATTGAACAGCCTGTCGGAAGTGGGCACCATGGAGGAATACCTGCGCTGGCTGACGAATATCGTCGCCCGCTCGAAAGGCGGCCACATCCAGCCCCTGTACGGCATCGGCCTGGAAGAGCAGTTGCCCGAATCCATGCTCGACCACTTGCCCGGCTACCGCGGCAATGGCCCCGTGCGCGTCGGCAACCAGGCGCAGGAACACTTCCAGCACGACGTCTACGGCAACATCGTGCTCGGTGCAGCCCAGGCCTTCCTCGACCACCGCTTGTTCCACCGGGCGGGAAAAGCCGAGTTCGCCGCGCTGGAAGCCGTGGGCGATCAGGCATTCAAATTGCATGCGGAGCCGGACGCGGGCATGTGGGAACTGCGCACGCGGGCGAGGGTCCACACCTCGTCCATGCTGATGAGCTGGGCCGCCTGCGACCGCCTGGCCAAGGTCGCGCACAAGCTGGGCCTGGACGACCGGGCCGACCACTGGAACAGCCGCGCCGTGCTGATCCGTGAACGCCTGCTGCGCGAGGCGTGGAGCGAGGAGCGCCAGGCCTTCGCGGAAAGCCTGGGCGGACGCGACCTGGACGCCTCCGTGCTCTTGATGGCGGAAGTCAACTTCATCGACCCCATGGACCCCCGTTTCATCGCCACCGTCGATGCGCTGGAAGCGTCCTTGTGCGACGGCCCCTACATGCGCCGCTACGAAGCGCCCGACGACTTCGGCAAACCGGAAACGGCTTTCAACATCTGCACCTTCTGGCGCATCGACGCCCTGGCCCGCATCGGCAGGAAGGATGAGGCACGCCAAATCTTCGAAACAATGCTAATGGCGCGCAACCACCTGGGCTTGCTGTCGGAAGACACGCATCCCGTGACGGGCGAGATGTGGGGCAATTTCCCGCAGACGTATTCGATGGTGGGCCTCATCAACTGCGCGGTGAGGTTGTCGGCGCCTTGGGATAGTGCGATTTAAGTTCACCCCCAAGGCAAGTTCCGGGGTCGGACCCTCAGGGTCCGACCCCAGCTTTTTCACTGCTCGGGGTAATCACGCGCCAGCAGGCTCGCGTCGCCCATACAACCTGCACTCCGCCGCCAGCGCCAGCAGATTCGGGTCGCGCTCGCGGCTGCTCAGCATCAGCAGGGTGATTTGCTGGTGCGAGCCGTAGCGGGCGTCCAGCGGAATCAGTTCGATGCGGGAGCTGAAGGCGCGCACGCGGCCGGGCAGCAGGCTGTAGCCGATGCCGCCACTGACCAGGTTGATCAGCGAAAAGATGTCGCCCACGCGCATGGCCGTGTCGGGCACGAATCCCGCCAGCTCGAATGCATGGTTGAAGCTTTGCGAAGTGACGAAACCCTCGTTGAGCGTGACGAATTTGTCGTCGCGCAGCGCCTGCAAGTCCACCGAGGCGGCGCCCGCATAGGGCGAGGCCAGCGGCGCGGCCAGGAAGATGTCGTCCTGGAACAGGGGCACGGCCACCAGCCCGGCATGCTGTTCGTCTTCCTGCACGCCGACGATGATGGCGTCCAGCCTGCCATCGGCCAGGCTTTGCAGCAGTTCGCGGTTCGAACCCAGCGTCAGGTCGATGTCGAGACCGGGCCGGCGCAGCTTCAGGGCAATCACCAGTTGCGGGATGCAGTGCAGGGTCAATGAATACAGCGAGCCGATCTTCAGGCGCACGGGATTGATGCCCGACATCTCCCGCACCTTGCGCACGCCTTCCTCGCACTCGGCCAGCGCGCGCCGCGCCGATTCGGCAAAGGTGTAGGCCGCATGCAGGGGGATCAGGCTGCGCCCCTCGCGCTTGAACAGGGGACAGCGCAAGCCGTCTTCCAGCGAGTGCAGGGCGCGGTGCACGCTGACCGTGCTCTGGCCCAGCGCATCGGCCACCCGCGCCAGGTTGTTCAATTCCATGAAGCTGAGAAAAACTTCCAGCTTTTTCAGGGTAATTTCTTCGTTGATGGCCATAATCACCGTGATTATCGTGAGTTCATTAACTTCAGGGTAATGAACATGGTAGCAGGTTGATTGTCGCGGTTCCGTTTTCGCTCTATCGTCGGGGTTCGATAGCTCATTCCGGAGGCATGATGTCAACCGCCACAGCAGCGCCAGGGCAGCGGCAAAAACAATGGGACACGCGGCGCACCGAGAAGCGCCGCCGCCTGGAAGCCGTGCGCCAGTACGCGAGCGGCCCCGTGCTGCAACAGGGCGACATGGTCGCCGTGCTCGAAGCGCTGCTTGCGCCGGGCGACCGCGTCGTCCTCGAAGGCAATAACCAGAAGCAGGCCGATTTCCTCGCCCGCATGCTGACCCAGGTCAATCCCGACAAGATCCACCATCTGCACCTGATCATGCCCAGCGTCAGCTTGCCCGAGCACTTGGACTTGTTCGAACGGGGCATCGCCCGCAAGCTCGATTTTTCGTTTGCCGGCACGCAAAGCCTGCGCATCGCGCAATTCCTGCAGGATGGCTTGCTGGAAGTGGGCGCCATCCACACGTATATCGAGCTGTATGCGCGCCTGTTCGTCGACCTGACGCCCAACGTCGTCATGGTGGCCGGCTACATGGCCGACCGCCAGGGCAATCTGTACACGGGCCCCAGCACGGAGGACACGCCCACCCTGGTGGAATCGGCGGCCTTCCGCGATGGCATCGTCATCGCCCAGGTGAACCAGATCGTCGACGACGTCAGCGACTTGCCGCGGGTCGACGTGCCCGGCTCGTGGATCGATTTCGTCGTGCAGTCCGACAAACCGTTCTTCATCGAACCCTTGTTTACCCGCGACCCGCGCGTGATTAAGCCCGTGCACGTGCTGATGGCCATGATGGCGATCCGCGGCGTGTATGAAAAACACCAGGTGCAGTCGCTCAATCACGGCATCGGCTTCAATACGGCCGCCATCGAACTGATTTTGCCCACCTACGGCGAGCAGCTGGGTTTGAAGGGCAAGATTTGCCGCAACTGGGTGCTCAACCCGCATCCCACCCTGATTCCCGCCATCGAGACGGGCTGGGTCGAGAGCGTGCACTGCTTCGGCGCGGAGCTGGGCATGGAAGGCTATGCGGCCGCCCGGCCCGACGTGTTCTTCACGGGCCGCGACGGTTCCATGCGCTCGAACCGCGCCCTGTGCCAGCTGGCCGGCCAGTATGCGGTCGACCTGTTCATCGGCGCCACCCTGCAGATGGATGGCCTGGGCAATTCGTCCACCGTCACCAACGGCCGGCTGGCCGGTTTCGGCGGCGCGCCCAATATGGGCCACGATCCGCACGGCCGGCGCCACCCGACGCCCGCCTGGCTGGACCTGATCGAAACGGACGACCCGCTGGCGCGCGGCAAGAAGCTGGTGGTGCAGATGGTCGAAACCTTCCAGGACGGCGGCCAGCCGACCATCGTCGAATCGCTCGACGCGGTGGCCGTGGGCCAGGCCAGCGGCATGCCGCTGGCGCCCGTGATGATCTATGGCGACGACGTCACCCACGTGCTGACGGAAGAGGGCATCGCCTACCTGTACAAGGCCCGTTCGCTCGACGAGCGCAAGGCCATGCTGGCGGCCGTGGCCGGCGTGACGCCCATCGGCCTGCGCCACGACCCGAAGACGACGGCCAAACTGCGCGCCGACGGCCTGATCGCGCTGCCCGAGGATATCGGCGTGCAGCGCGGCGCAGCCAGCCGCTCGCTGCTGGCCGCAAAAAGCATCGCCGACCTGGTCGAATGGTCGGACGGCCTGTATCAACCACCCGCCAAATTCAGGAGCTGGTAATGAGCACAATGATGATGACAATGACGACGACAGTGCCGGTGCAGGTACGCCCTGCGGCGCTGGCGCGGCAGGTGCTGCAGGCGCTGCTCGATGAAGTGACCCTGACGCCGAAACCGGGCCTCGTCGATTTGCGCAGCCGTGGCGCCCATGCGGATTTGAACTGGGCCCTGATGTGCCATTCGGCCTGCGTGCTGGAGCCCGTGTTTCAAGCCATGGCCGACGCTGGCGCGCAGATTGAAGACGACGACCTGCTGCGCCAGCGCATCGGCGCCATCGGCCGCGATGGCGAGGCGCTGATGCTGGCAGCCACGGGCGGCGTGAACACGCACCGGGGCGCCATCTGGGCGCTGGGCCTGCTGGTGACGGCGGCGGCGCAGCAGGGGGCTAGGGGCGCATCGCTGGCGCCGCAGGCCGTGGCGGCGCGGGCCGGCGCGCTGGCCCGTTTGCATGACCGCGGCGCGCCTGGCGTTACCGGCAACAAGGGCGAGCTGGCGTGCCGCCAGTATCGGGTCGATGGCGCGCGGGGCCAGGCCCGCGCCGGTTTTCCCCTGGTGACGGGCGCCGGGTTGCCCGTTTTGCACGCCTCGCGGCTGCGCGGCGACAATGAAACGACAGCGCGGCTGAACGCCTTGCTGGCCATTCTCAGCGGCCTGGACGACACCTGCGTGCTGTCGCGCGGCGGCGAGCCGGCCTTGCTGGAATTGCAGATGGGAGCGGCGCGGGTACTGGCCGCCGGCGGCGCGGCCACTGCCGCCGGTACCGAGGCGCTGCTGGCGCTGGAAGCGGTGGCGCTGGAGCGCGGCGTGTCGCCGGGCGGCGCGGCGGACTTGCTGGCGGCCACCCTGTTCCTCGACCGATTGACGGAAGGAGAAGCGCATGGAAACGCGTGACTATACATTCCCGGCAGGACGGCCGGCGGCAGGGCGGGCCCTGGCCGGCGTCGTCGGTTCGGGTGACCTGGAAGTGCTGCTGCAGCCTGGCGACGATGGCGTGATCCGCATCGTCGTGAATACCTCCGTCGACGGCAAGGGTGCCGTGTGGGATGCGCTGTTGCTGCGCGTCTTCGGCGGCGAGCCGCTGCCGGCGGCGAGCATCGTCATCAACGATTGCGGCGCCACGCCGGGCGTGGTGCGCATGCGCATCGAGCAAGCCTATGAAGAATTGCAAGCGGGGAGGGCGGCATGAGTACATTGAAGCAATTGCTGGAGCGCGACAGCTTCATCGAACGGGGCGCGCGCAGCCGGGCCAGGGCCTTGCTGGACTCTGGCAGCATGCGCGAACTGCTCGACCCGTTCTGCGGCATGGCTTCGCCCTGGCTACCGAAGCAGGGCGTCACGGCGCAGGCGGATGACGGCGTGGTGGTGGCCAAGGGGCTGTTCGATGGCCAGCCGGCCGTGGTGCTGGCCATCGAGGGTGCCTACCAGGGCGGCAGCATGGGAGAAGTGGGCGGCGCGAAAATCGCCGGCGCGCTGGAACTGGCGGCGCGCGACAACCGCCAGGGCGTGCCGACACGCGCCGTGATCCTGTTCGAGACGGGCGGCGTGCGCCTGCAGGAAGCCAACCTGGGCCTCGCTGCCATTGCCGACATCCATGCCGCCATCGTCGACCTGCGCCGCTACCAGCCCGTCATCGGCATTACGGCCGGCACCGTGGGCTGCTACGGCGGCATGTCGATCGCGGCGGGCTTGTGCAGCTATCTGGTCGTCACGCGCGAGGCGCGCCTGGGGCTCAATGGGCCGGCCGTGATCGAGCAGGAGGCGGGCGTGGACGAATTCGACTCGCGCAACAAACCGTTCATCTGGAGCCTGACGGGTGGCGAGCAGCGCTTCCACAGCGGCCTGGCCGACGCCTATGTGGAAGACGACACGGCGCGGATGCGCGCCACCGTGGCCGCATTGTTCGCACGCGGCGTGCCGGCGCAGCACCGCAGCGACCAGGCCGACGTCTTCCTGGCCCGCCTGGCGCAAGTGGACGCGGGCCCGCAAGCCACGCCGGAAGCCGTGCGTAGCATCTACAGCAAAGGAGCAGCAGCATGAACGCCATCAGCGATACGAGCCGCGGCGCCGTCTGGCTGGCGGCACTCACGTACAACGCTGCGCCGCTGGACGGCTACCCGCCTTCCGTGCGCGTGGTCGACGCGCCGCTGGCGGGCGCGCCGGCGCGCTACCTCGCCGTGCTGCCCGACCCGGACAACCGTTTTGCGCGTGCCCGCACTGGGGAAATCGGCCTGGCCGAGGCGTGGCAGCTGGCGCGCGCCGTCCAGCAGGTGGTTGCCGAGGACCGCGCGCTGGCCGTGAAACGGCCCATCGTCGCCGTCATCGACGTGGCCAGCCAGGCCTATGGCCGGCGCGAGGAAGCGTACGGCATCCACCAGGCGCTGGCCGGCGCGGCGGGGGCTTACGCCGAGGCGCGCCTGGCCGGCCATCCCGTGATCGGCCTGATCGTCGGCAAGGCCATGTCGGGCGCCTTCCTCGCCCACGGCTACCAGGCCAATCGCCTGATCGCGCTCGACGATCCGCAAGTGATGGTGCACGCGATGGGCAAGGCGTCGGCGGCGCGCATCACCCTGCGCACCGTGGCAGCGCTCGAAGCGCTGGCCGCGACCATCGCGCCGATGGCCTACGACATTCGCAACTACGCCACGCTGGGACTGCTGTGGCAGACCTTGCAGGTGGCGCAGCCCGATGATCCGTCGGCGCAGGATACGGCCGCCGTCGACGCCTGCCTGCAGGCGGCTCTCGGCGATATCCGCGCCGACCCGCAGCGGGATCTTTCCAGCCGCCTGGGCGCGCCGCACCGCCAGGCATCGGCAAGAGTCAGGGAGGTATTGCAGCAGCAGTGGTAGGTGAAACAACAGAGAAGACACCAAGTCATTCCTATTCCTATAACGGAGACAATCATGATCATTTACGGAACCGCACTGCTGGCGTTATGCCATTTGCTCGGCATCTTCCTGGGCGACCTGCTCGGGCAGCTGATGGGCGTCAAGACCAACGTGGGCGGCGTGGGCATCGCCATGCTGCTGCTGATCTGCGCCCGCCTGTACATGCAGCGCCGATCCTGGCTGCCGCAGATGACGGAACGGGGCGTCGAATACTGGGGCGCCATGTATATTCCCGTGGTGGTGGCGATGGCGGCGCAGCAGGACGTGGTGGCGGCCCTGCGCGGCGGGCCGGTTGCCGTGCTGGCCGCCATCGGTTCCGTGCTCGTTTGCGGTGCCGTGATTTCGTTGATTAACCGTTCGGAAAGCCCTGCTGCCATCGCTGCCGCTGAAGCCGACTGCGTGCAAGCCGACTCGATGTTGATGAAGGAGCACCGTCATGCTTGAAATCTTTGAAAAAGCCGCCATCCACAATGGCCTGGTGACGGCCTTCGCCTTTGTCGGCCTGATCATGCTGCTGTCGATCGCCCTGTCGAAGTACCTGACCTTCGGCCGCGTGCACGGCTCGGCCATCGCCATCGTGATCGGCCTGGGCCTCGCCTACTGGGGCGGCGTGCATAGCGGCGGCCACAAGGGCCTGGCCGATTTGTCGCTGTTCGGCGGCATCGGCCTGATGGGCGGCGCCATGCTGCGCGACTTCGCCATCGTCGCCACGGCCTTCGAAGTGCAGGCGACGGAAGCGCGCAAGGCTGGCCTGATCGGCTTGGTGGCGCTGGTGCTGGGCGTGGTGCTGCCCTTCCTCGTTGGCGCCGGTGTCGCCTATGCGTTTGGCTATTCGGACGCCGTCAGCATGACCACCATCGGCGCCGGCGCCGTCACGTACATCGTCGGCCCCGTCACGGGCGCGGCCATCGGCGCCAGTTCGGACGTCATGGCCCTGAGCATTGCGGCGGGCCTGATCAAGGCCATCCTGGTGATGGTGGGCACGCCCGCCGCGGCGCGCTTTTTGCGCCTGAAAACGCCGCGCTCGGCGATGGTGTTTGGCGGCCTGGCCGGCACCGTCAGCGGCGTGTCGGCCGGCTTGGCCGCCACGGACCGCAAGCTGGTGCCGTATGGCGCGCTGGTGGCCACGTTTCATACGGGCCTGGGCTGCTTGCTGGGACCGTCCTTGCTGTTCTTTGCCGTCAAGGCGGTGGTGGCCTGATGAAAGCCTGGCGCGCGCATGATTTGCTGTGGCTGGACGGTCCGCCGGACGGCGCGTCCTTGCCCGCCTGGTGCGATGCAGTGTGGCTGCGGGCGGCGCCGCTGGTGGTGCGGCGCGCCAGCAGCGCGCCTGGGCGCATTCCCGTGGGCATGCGCGGTATGCTGCGCAGCGAGCGGCATGCGTGCGAAGTGGACGCGGCCGCCGTCGTGCGCAGCGTCACGCCGGAAATGCTGGCGCAGCTGGCGCACACCCCGTCGTCCGGTTTTGACTGTACTGCGCTCGATGTGCTGCGGGAAGTGGCGCCGCTGCTCGACGCCACGGGCTGGGCCTGGGGGCCGACGGGCGGCGTGGGATTCGCCCTGGCCAGCGGCTTGCCCGTGCTGCGCGCCGACAGCGACCTCGATCTCGTGCTGCGCATCGCCGCGCCGCCGGACGCCGCGCAGGCCGGCGCCCTGCGTACCATCGCGGCGACTGTCATGGCTTGCCGGCTGGATCTGCAGATCGACACGGGCAGTGGCGGCTTTGCGTATGCCGAGTGGGCGGCGGGGCGGGGCAAGGTCTTGCTGAAAACGGATCACGGTCCCGTGCTGACGGCCACGCCCTGGGAGCTGGCATGAGCGTGTTGTTTACCTTTCCCGGCCAGGGCGCCCAGTATCCGGGCATGCTGCATGCGCTGCCCGACGACTTGGCCGTGGCGGGGGCTTTGGCCGAAGCTGCGGGCGTGCTGGGCCACGATTCCCTGGCGCTGGACACGGCTGCCGCGCTGGCGTCGACGCGGGCCGTGCAACTGTGCTTGCTGATTGCGGGCGTGGCCATGGCGCGTTCCCTGGCGGCGCGCGGCGCGCTGCCCGACATGGTGGCCGGCTTTTCCATCGGCGAGTATGCAGCGGCCGTCGTCGCCGGCGCGCTCGATTATGCGGATGCCGTGCGCCTGGTGGCGTGGCGCGGAGAGCTGATGGAGCAGGCATATCCCAACGGCTACGGCATGGCTGCCATCATCGGGCTTGATCTGGCGCAACTCGAACCCGTGCTTGCCGAGGTGCACGGCGCAGCTACGCCCGTGTATGTCGCCAACTTGAATGCGCCGCGCCAGATCGCCATTGCCGGCAGCGAAGCCGCCTTGCAAGCCGTGATGGCGCTGGCCCTGGCGCACGGCGCCAGCAAGGCCAAGCGCCTGGCTGTCGGCGTGCCGTCGCATTGCCCGTTGATGGAGGCCGCCGCGGGCGGCATGGCCGCCGCCTTCGAGGGCGTGGACCTGCGCCGGCCATCGCTCGTCTATCTGAGCAGCAGCGCGGCGCGCGCGCTGTTCGACCCGGCCCGCATCCGCGACAGCCTGGCGGCCAACATGGCCCAGCGCGTACAGTGGAGCAGTACCGTGCGGCTGGCATGGGAGCGGGGCGCCCGGCTGGCGCTGGAAATGCCGCCCGGCAGCGTCCTGACGCGGCTGACGGCGCCCGACTTCACGGACGGCGTGGCCATCTGCTGCGAAGGCAACCGGGGCGACAGCTTGCTGGCGCTGGTACAGCGGGAGCGCAACGGCGCCGTGCCTTAAAGCCTGGCGCTCAAGCCAATCTGGAATCCACGGCCCGGCAAGGGCGCGATGTATTTCAGTGGAGAATTGTGCGGCCGGGCATCGTCATCGAGCAGGTTGGTTCCGCTGATGAACACGTCGATGCCTGCAAACGGCGAGTTCGGCACCAGCAGCGCGCGGCTCACCTGGAAGTTCACCATAGTGTAGCCGTCGAGCGGCACTTCCTCGCTGACGCTCTTGCCCAGGTACTTTTGCTTGTCATACCGGGTGCCGGACAGCCTGGCCTTCCACCCCATGTTTTCCCACAGCAGATTCGCGCCATAGCGGTTGGTGGGCATGTTGGGCAGACACGCGCCATCGTTGTGCGCGCGCAGCTTGTCGGGGTTGTCCGCCTTGTTCTTGACCAGGTCGGCAAATGCGGACAGGTTCAGTTTTCCGTAGCTGCCAAGCTGTATGACCTGGGAAGCGTCGATCTCGAATCCTTTGACCGTCGTATCGGTCTGCTTCCAATATTTCAAGGGCAGGCGATTGGCCATCTGGGCGCCCGAGTGGCCAAGGTAGAGATAGTTCTCGTATTTCATGACATAGCCCGTCGCCGACATGGCAAAGCCGCGATTGCCCAACAGGGCGGTGAGTTCGGTACTTCGAGCGCGCTCCGCCTTCAAGTCCTGGTTGCCTTCTTCCTGGGTCATGATGGAATAGTGGCGGTTGCTCGCATACAACTCATTGACGTCGGGTGCTCTTTCCGAAGAGGCATAGCGCAGCTTCGCACCGAACAGCTGGCCAAGCTTGGCCGAGGCCCCCAGGCTATAGCTGTTCAGGCTGAACGACCTGTCCTCGAGTTTGGTATTTTTTGCATTCCTCGATGTCTTGAATCCGCTCTTGCGGATCTCGTGGTCCACTTTTTCATGGCGCAAGCCCGCGTCGAAGGTGGCCCAGTCGACATCGATGCTTTCCTTGACGAACAGCGCGCGGCTGGCCGTGCGCGCATCGGGCAGGTAAAGCTGCGGGCCGCTGCCGGCGATATCCCTGGCTTTATGGCTGAGGCCAAGCATGCCGCTCAAGGGGCCTGCGCGCCGGTGCGCCAGCAGGAGCTCGGCCTGATTGGTGTCGAACTGGTAGTCATTCGCCTTGGCCGCACCGAGGCGTTCTCCCGAGGCATTGCTCAGGCGGGACACGCGTAGTTGCGCGCTTTCAATGTACGCGACGGGGTCGAGCAGATTGGCTTCCAGCGCATATTTATCTTGCTGTATCACCACGCCGACGGGCAGCCCTTCGTCATAGTTCGCGCCGAAAGACTTGTTTTCCATGGAAAAACCCGGCACGCCATACTCGCTATTCTTGGTATCGATGCTGACGGCCACGTAGCCACGGTTGAAAAAGTAGGTGCTGCCGACGGCAAAATGGGAATTGCTGGCATAGCTGTTGCCCAGGGTGCGATGGTAGTCCGGTGTCACGTCCTTGTTGATCTTGTTCTGGGTCGTCGACGGCGTACCGGGCACGTAAGCGGGGTTGGCCGGATTGACGTAGGTCTTGCGCTGCCAGACGGACGTCGGCTGATTGGTATAGAAGGAAAAGTCTCCATCCGCCCAGTCCGGATTTTCCGTCATGAATTGGTCGATAAACGGTTGCGAAGCCTTGTTGTAGATTTGCTGAATGCGTGCTTCCTTCTGGCAACTGTCGGCCAGGAAGGTATTCACGCCGCCCTTCAAGGGAAACAGCTGGCTGTTGCACACGCTGGCCTTGCTGTTGCCGGGAATATCGTAATGCCCGATCTTCTGGAAGGACAGTTGCAGATTCGTCGAGAAGCGCTTGCCATCGTTGAAGTTGACGCGCAAGCCTTGCGCGTCGGCATCGT
This sequence comes from Janthinobacterium sp. PLB04, assembly GCF_021165895.1. Lineage (NCBI taxonomy): Bacteria > Pseudomonadati > Pseudomonadota > Betaproteobacteria > Burkholderiales > Oxalobacteraceae > Janthinobacterium > Janthinobacterium sp. PLB04. The sequence goes on from NZ_CP088968.1 coordinate 3,323,796, forward strand.
TGAATCCCTTGTGCAGGATCAATTCCACGTCCTTTTCCTTGCTTTCCATCTTCCTGGAAACGATGCCGGAATCGACGTCGACGCTGCCGCCAATCGCATTGCCGCCGAAACGCACGGCGTCCGACGATTTGTTGACGGTCGCGCTGCGCGCAAACAGCGGATCGAACGGGATGTTGATGTCGCCGCTGAGCGCATTCATGCCGAGGATGGACTGGCCATCCTCGAGGATCTGCACGCGGCTGCCGCTCAGGCTGCGTATCACCGGCGCGCCCGCATTCGGCCCGAAGGCGCTGCTTTGCACGCCCGAGACATGTTCTAGCATGCCGCCCAGGGTCCGGTTCTGGGCTTGCGTATTTTCGACGAGGACGACGCTGTCGATGCTGGAAGGCCGGTCAGCCCGGACCTTGATGGTTTGCAGGGTGACGTCGTCCGCCGCGTAAGCGAGCGGGGCAGTGGACAGCATGGCAGCTGCGAATACGTGATGGCGCATAGGACTTTCTAAAAAGGCGGAAGGTAGTGCTGGGCGCAGGCCCGGCGTGAAGACGCAAATGCAATTGAGTTGCAATAATAGCTTGCGTCTGATGCTATTGCAAGTAAACTGCATTTAATGGCATTGGCGGACTGGCGCACGGAAGCTGCGCAGCGCAGGCAGCCGGCATGTGCCGGCTACTGAGTTGTAAAGTGGGGAGGGGTGCTGGCCTTGCGCGTTGCGCGTGATCAGGCCGCTGGCAAGGTATGCGGCGCAGACTGCATTGGTCCGCTTGCGCCGTGATGGAGTCGCTGCTTCAGGTGAAGTTCGCTGGCTTTTTCACCTGCAGCCGGCGCGCGCGCCGTTTGCGCTCCCAGATGACGATGCCCGTCACGGACAGCATGGCCACCATCACGCCCATGAAGGACATCATGATGCGCCCGGGCAAGCCGAGGATGCGGCCCGAATGCAGGGGGAACTGCAGTTGCACGAAGACGTCCGCGGCCGTGCCTTCCCACGGCTTGTGCTGGCCGATGATGCTGCCATCCATGCCGTCGACATACAGGTTCGACAGGCCCATGCCGGCCGCGCCGAATTCGTCGGCGGGGTCGAAGAAGGAGACGTTGTAGAACGAATAGTTGCCGCCATAATAAATGCCGCCGATGGGCGCCGTGATGCCGCGCTGCACGGCCTGCTTTTTGGCGATCTCCACCGCCTGCTCGAAGCCGATCACGGGCTTGATGTAGGTGCCGTAGGGCGCCGGCGTTTGCGTTTCGTACGGTCCCGGCGTGGTGGTGGAAACGAGCGACATGACGGGATAAAACACTTCGCGGTACAGGTTCAGCGAGAACGACGTAAACGCGACGACAATAATGATTATCCACACCCACAGGCCGCCCGCGCGGTGCAGATCGAAATTGAGCTTGTAGCCGCCGGCCGCCCAGCGCACCACCCACGCTGGTTTCCACCGTTGCCACCAGTTGGCGGCATCGCGGTGGCGCGGCGTTTCGTCTTGCGCGCGCGGGCGCAAACGGCGCGGCGTGGTCAGGTAAAGCGCCACCATGCTGTCGAGCAGCCAGATCAGGGCGACGCTCCCCATCAGCCAGTAGCCCCAGCGGTCCGTGCCCCAGAAGGCGGGCACGTGCAGGCTGTAGTGCAGATGGCGCAAGAACGGCATCAGGCTGCGGCGCGACAGGGAAATGGCCGTCGAATCGCGCGTGCCCGTGATCTGCGCCGTGACGGGGTCGATGTAGACGGTGTTGTAGTCGAGCACGAACGGTTTGTTCGTGGCCGGGTCGGTTAGCGGGCGCACCATGAAGGCGGCCGCATGGCCTTCTTCCAGGCCCAGGGTCATGTAATTGACTTCCACGCGCGGGTCGGCGGCAGCGACTTTTTGCGCCAGCGCAAATGGTTGCTGCAGGGGGCCGCGGCCCGGCGTGTCCATGATGTCGGCGTTGAACCATTCATCCAGTTCATGGTCCCACGACGTGACGGCGCCCGTGAGGCCGGCAACGATGAGGAAGAGGGCGATGGTAAGACCGGCCCAGCGGTGTATGACAGTCCAGAAAGCGCGCATGCGGTACAAACCTTCAACATGAAACCGGCTTGTTGCCGCCAGCGGGCGCCACCGGGGCGCACAGGGAAATGCCAGGCATAGGCCTGATATTTTGATAATGGGAATCGTTCTCATTATCCGCCTTGGCATGGCGTTTGTCTAGCGCCAATAGTGTTGACCAAGGTTAAATGGCGCATGCTAAGATGCTAGCAAGAAGTTAATTTACATTCCACATGGAAATATTCAAGGCTGAAGCGGCATGCGTATAGAAGACCGGAACAATGTCCGCATTAGCGAATGCAGTGGCGCGCCGCAGGCGGGCGCGGCAGCTACCATGGTGTTCATGCACGGCTTTGGCTGCGACCAAACCATGTGGCGCTACCTGGAGCCGCTGTTTCGTGCGCGCTACCGCACCGTGCTGTTCGACCTGGTCGGCAGCGGCGCGTCGGACCTGGCCGCCTATGATTTCGATAGCTATGCGCGGCTCGACGCGCATGGGGCCGATTTGCTCCAGGTCATCCATGCCGCCGGCGGCGGCCCCGTGATTTGCATCGGCCATTCCGTCAGCACCATGAGCGCCTTGCTGGCGACGATCGCCGAGCCGGATCTGTTCGCCGCACAAGTCATGCTGGCACCGTCGCCGTGCTATGTCGACGATGCGGCGGCCCGCTACCAGGGCGGCTTCAGCCGTGCCGATATCGACGACTTGCTCGATGCCATGGAGAGCAATTACCTGGGCTGGTCCGCCGGCATGGCGCCCGCCATCATGGGCGCGCCCGGCCAGCCGGCGCTGGGGCAAGACCTGGTGAACAGCTTTTGCCGCACGGATCCGGCCATCGCCCGGCATTTCGCGCAAACCACTTTTTTGTCCGACCACCGCGCTGTCTTGCCGCACAACAGCACGCCTGCCCTGATCGTGCAATGCAGCGACGATTTCATCGCGCCGCTGCCCGTGGGCGAGTACTTGCGTGAAATGCTGCCGCACAGCAGCCTGCAGGTGATCGAGAATGTGGGCCATTGCCCGCACATGAGCGTGCCCGATGCCAGCTACCGCGCCATCCGTCACTTTCTCGACGGCCTGCACCTGTAATGCGCGACGCGATGCCTTCCCTGCCTGACGCCGATACCCTGTTCCAGCACGCAGCCTGCGGCTTGTTGCTGTGTACGGCTGACGGCACCATCGTTCAGGCGAACGCCACCTTTTGCGGCTGGCTCGGCTATGGCGCCGGGGAATTGCTCGGCAAAAAGAAATTGCAGGATTTGCTGACCATTGGCGGGCGCGTATTCCACCAGACCCACTGGCTGCCCCTGATGCAGGTGCAGGGCAGCGTGTCGGAAATCCTGCTCGACATGCGCCAGCGCCAGGGGCAATCCATCCCCATGCTGTTCAACGCCGTGCGCCGCGTGCACGAGGGCGTGCGTTATGACGAGATCGCCGTCTTTATCGCCAGCGACCGGCGCAAATACGAACAGCAGCTGCAGCTGGCGCGCAAGGAGGCCGGCGAGCTCAACGAGCAGCTGGCGGCCGCCGACCGGCGCAAGGACGAGTTCCTGGCCACCCTGGCGCACGAGCTGCGCAACCCGCTGGCGCCCATGCGCAATGTGCTGGAAGTGCTGCGCCTGGCGCAGTTGGACGACCCGCAACTGTGCTGGGCGCGGGACGTGCTGGGCCGGCAAGTGGGGCACATGACGCACCTGGTCGACGATTTGATGGAAGTGTCGCGCATCACGCAGGGCCGTCTGGAACTGCGCCGCGCCAGCGTGGAACTGGCGCCCGTGGTGGAAGCGGCCCTGCACAGCGTGGCGGAGCTGGCCGCGCAATCCGGCCACAAGGTGCTCGTGGAGCAATGGCCGCAGCCTATCTGGCTCGACGCCGATGCCACGCGCCTGGGGCAGATGATCGCCAACCTGCTGACCAATGCCGTCAAGTACACGCCCGCCAATGGCGTCATCGGGCTGGAGGTGGCCTGCACGGCAAACGAAGTACACATTACCGTGCGCGATTCGGGCATCGGCATCGCGCCCGGGCACCTGGACAAGGTGTTCGAGCTGTTTTCGCAGCTGGAGCCGGCCCTGTCGCGGGCCCAGGGCGGCCTGGGCATCGGCCTGTCATTGGTGCGGGGCCTGGCCGAATTGCATGGCGGCAGCATCAGCGCGCATAGCGATGGCGTGGGGCAGGGCAGCACCTTTGTATTGCGCCTGCCGCTGCCGGCCGTGCCTTTGCTGGCGCCGCCCGAGCCCAACCGCCGCTTGCTGGCCGGCACGCGCGAAGGCAAGGTGCTGGTGATCGATGACAGCGCCGACGCGGCCGAAAGCCTGGCGCTTGCGCTCGACATCCTCGGCTATGACGTGCGCACGGCCTACGACGGCACGGCCGGCATGGCGGCGGCGCACAGCTTCATGCCGCAAGTGATATTGCTCGACATCGGCTTGCCGCACATGAATGGCTACGACGTGGCGCGGCTGCTGCGTAGTGAACCCTGCGGCAAGGATGCCATCCTCGTGGCCGTCACGGGCTGGGGCCAGGACAAGGACCGCCAGATGGCGTCCGATGCGGGCTTTGATTTGCACCTGACCAAGCCCGTGGATTTTTATGAGCTCGATGCGGTGTTACAGAAGATGTTGCAGGCGGGTGCAGAATAGTAAGAATGAATTGAAGGTAATGGAACAACTGACAGTACTTGAAATCGCCGTTTTCCAGCTGCGCATGGGATTTGGCCGGGCGGACCGCTGCGTGGACTGGGCTGTGGAACGCCTGCGCCGAGACGAGGAAGGCGACGACCTGGAAGTCGTGCTGCTGGCCAGCGCCCGGGGCCGCGACGAGGTGCTGCCGCTGGCCGAGGCCATCATCGAGCGCTACCGGGGAGCGCAGCGCCTCAGTGAACAATTCCTGGCTGGCAAATACATCGTCGAACTGCGCGCCGCCTACCTGGCGGGCCGGGAAAGCGCGGCGTCGCTCGATGCCATCTTTACCCGCCTGTACCCGGCGCTTGGCTATCCGGACTGGCTGGTGATGCTGAGCCGCAATTGCGAGTATGCTATGGACGTAGCCGATTTCGAGCTGCCGTTCGAGGATGAATTCCGATATATTGCCAGCCTGTGGGCGCAGGTGGAGAGCATGGCCGCGTTCGAGCGCGAATACCGCCGACAGACCTCCAATACCCATGATATGAAGTAGGTGCAGATGACTGACAATAATGTGCTGCGCGCGCTGGGACTCAGCGAAGCTTTGCTGGCTCATCTGGATGGTGATAGCGTTGCATCGCCATTGCATTACCGTTGCCAGGCGGCGCGTGCATGGCGTTCCTCGCCCATGGCAGGGAGCGGTATCGTGGCCTTGTGGGAATGCGGCATGGTGCTCGATTACTTCAATCCTGCCAATGGCTGTTTCGAGCGCTGCAGCCTGGAAAATATTGACGAGGTGTGGCGCAGCTATGCATCGCTGCAAGGCTTACTGGCAGAACTATTTCTTAATGCATACGAGGATGAAGTGGATGACGCCGCGCTGTGCGCCTGCGCCAGCCTGTTTGGCTTCCATGCGATACAGCGTTTGCTGGCGGAGGCCGCTAACGCGGGAACGGGCTACAGGCAATGGCGTACGGGCTTTGGCGCGAGTTGTACGGACCGTTAAGCATCGTTGAGATGCTTCACTTCTGACAGTCCTGTCCGCTTGCATCGCTGAGATAAATTGATATATCTCACCGTATAATTTGCGCAATTCTTTTCGCTGGGAATAATGTGCAAAACAAGACTATCGGTTTACTTGGCGGCATCGGCTGGGCCTCGACCCTGGAATACTATCGGCTCATCAATGAAATGCTGGTGGCGCGCATCGGACCCGCGCACAGCGCGCGCATCATGCTGGTCAGCATGGACCAGGCCGATTTCGTTGCGCACGCGGCGCAGCCCGATTCGCATGCCATCGAACAATTTCTGATCGGCGAAGGTCTGCGCCTGCAAGCCATGGGCGCGGACTTCTTCCTGCTGTGCGCGAACGGTGCGCACCGCTTCGCGCCGGCCGTCGTGCCGCGGATCGGCTTGCCTTTTATCAGCATCGTCGAGGAAACTGCGAAGCGGGTGCAGCAGTCGGGTGTGCGCAAGGTCGGCTTGCTGGGCGTTAAACAGACCATGACGGGCCGCTTTTATCACGATGCGCTGGAGAAGTTGGGCATCAAGACCGTGACGCCCGACGAGGCCGACCAGGAAATCTTGCACGACATTATCTACACGCAACTGGTGCAGAATATTGTTACCGACGCCAGCCGGAACATTTTCCTGGAGATCATCGAGAAACTGCGGCTGCAAGGCGTGCAGGGCGTGATTCTGGGCTGTACGGAGATTCCATTGCTGGTCAAGCCCGGCGATGTCGATTTGCCGCTATTTAATACCACGGCGATTCATTGCGAGGCGGCAGTGGTGTTTGCCACCGAAGACTAGATGCTCGCATATGAGCGGCGCCCGCAAGGGAGCCGCTCATTTACCATCAAGCCGGCTGCGCGCCGCTCACATTGCGGCTGCGGTTTTCCACCAGCACGGAAATGCCGAGCACGACGATGCCGCCGCAGGCCAGCATGGCGCCGACCCAGCCCGTCGAGCGCAAGCCCATGCCCATGGCGATGGCGATGCCGCCGGCCCACGCGCCCAGCGCGTTGGCGATGTTGAAGGCGGAATGGTTGAGGGCGGCGGCCACCGTTTGCGCGTCGCCGGCCACGTCCATCAAGCGCGTCTGCACGGCCGGAGCGACGGCGATGCCGGCGCCGATGGCGAACAGGTTGATCGCCGTCAGCCAGACATTGCTGCTGGTATAGGTAAAGGCGGCCAGGGCGGTCACGTTCCACAACAGCACGCCGAAGATGGTCCACAGGCGCGAGCGGTCGGCCAGCCAGCCGCCGATCAGATTACCAACGGTCATGCCGATACCGATAATGGCCAGCAAGATGGAAATGACGAGCGGCGACACTTTCGTCACTTCCAGCAGGGTTGGCGTAATAAACGTGTAGACGGCGAACATGCCGCCGAAGCCGATCGCCACCATCAGCAGGGTCAGCCACACTTGCAGGCGGCGGAAGACGCCCAGTTCGCGGCGCGGGCTCGAATCGCCGGCAGCGACCATGGGCACGAAGATGCGCACCATCAGCATGGTCAGCAAGCCCAGTGCGGCGACGAGCAAAAAGGCCGAGCGCCAGCCCAGGGTCTGGCCGATATACGTGGCCAGCGGCACGCCAAAGATATTCGCCACGGTCAAGCCCATCAGGACGCGGGCCACGGCCTGGCCGCGCCGGTCCGGTTCGGCCAGGGCGGCCGCCACCAGCGCCGCCACGCCAAAGTAGGCGCCGTGCGGGATGCCGGCCACGAAGCGGGCGACGACCAGCAAGCCATAGTTGGGCGCGATAGCGCTGAGCAAGTTGCCGCCAGCGAACATCAGCATCAGACAGATCAGCATCAAACGGCGCGGCATGCGCGCCAGGAAGATCGTGATCAGGGGCGCGCCGATGACCACGCCCAGCGCGTAGGCGCTGATCATGTGGCTCATCTGCGGCAAGGTCGTGCCCAGGTCGTCGGCCACCACGGGCAGGATGCTCATGGAGGCGAATTCGCCCGTGCCGATGGCGAGGCCGCCGATGGCCAGGGCCAGGTCGGCATAGCCAGCGCCAAAAGGCGCGGTGACGCGCGGAATCAGGGGATCTACGGAGGCGTGCATGTTCTTGTTAGTTGGGTAAAGAATGACAGGGCGGAGGGGCGCGCAGTGGCCCAGCCGGAGGTGGCAATGCGCCACCAGAATCGACGGATGGCCGGTATTTTCGGGCTAGAAGAGCTGCCCAAAGACAACATTGTAAAAGATTCGGGCAAGCTCTGCAGGGCGCCGGCTAAAATTTGCTGCACTGCACACAACAGCGTTTGCTCTTGTTGTTAACGATAACACGGAATATGCGCGATTCCGCCACAGGGAGAGCGAAGAAAGCCTGGCTGTGGCGGAAATGGTCTTCCTTGCGTATTACTTCGCTAACGATTGCTGCAGCGCTTCCAGGCCCGCCACATAAATGCCGTGGAACAGCTCCGTCACTTCCTGCTCGCTTACGCCCACGGGCGTGAAGCGGCCCGACCAGGTGACCCGCGCGCCGTCGCTGCCGGCAATCGCGCTCACTTGCAGGGTCGACAGGTAATCGGCGGCGGGAAACGGCGCCTGCAGGATGGAATAGCTGTAGCTGCGCGCTGCATTGTCGTACGCTTCCAGCTGCTCGACGATGACGTCGCCGGCCGGGTTGACCAGGTGGCGGATGCGGCCCCCTGCGCTTAACGTGCTGCTGGGAATATAAGGCAGCCAGTCGGGCAGCGAATTGAAGCCGCAGATCAGTTGCCATACTTGTGCCGGCGTGGCGGCGACGTCGATCGAAGTAGTGGTATGTGCCATGATGAATTCCTTGTCTATATCAGAGAGTGTCGCCGGGCAGGGGCGCGAAGGCCGACACCAGTTGCTCGGCGCGCATGTCTTGCCAGAATGCGGCGGGGATGGCGCTGTTCAAGGCTGCCAGGTCTTCGGCCAGGCGTTCCGGACGGCTGGCGCCGGGGATCACGGCAGCCACGGCAGGATTGGCCAGGGAAAATTGCAGGGCGGCAGCCTTGACGCTGACGCCATGGCGCGCGGCAATCGCCTTGATGCGTTCGACCTTGGCGATGATTTCGGGCGAAGCTTTCTGGTATTCGAAATGCGCGCCACCGGCCAGGATGCCCGAGCTGTAAGGGCCGCCCACGACGATGTCGACGTTCTGTTTTGCCGCGGCAGGCATCAGGCGCTGCAGCGCCCGTTCATGGTCGAGCAGGGTGTAGCGGCCGGCCAGCAGGAAGGCGTCCGGCTGGGCTTCGGCCAGGTCCAGGGTCAGTTCCAGCGGTTCCACCTTGTTCACGCCCACGCCCCAGGCCTTGATGACGCCTTCTTCGCGCAAGCGGGTCAGCACGCGGAAGGCGCCCGTGCGGGCAATCTCGAATTGCGCCAGCCAGTTGTCGCCGTGGAAATCCTGGGCGATGTCGTGGACCCAGACGATATCGAGGTGGTCCGTATCCAGGCGTTTCAAACTGTCTTCGATCGAACGCAGGGTGGCGTCGGCCGAGTAGTCATCGACGATCTTGTTCTTGCGGCCAAATTCGAACAAGCCGCCTTTTTCGCCCAGTTCGCGGGCGGCGGGGTCTTCCAGTTCATCGAGGATCAGGCGGCCCACCTTGGTGCTCAGCACGTAATCGTCGCGGCGGCGCTGCTTCAGGGCGGCACCCAGGCGCAGCTCGGCCAGGCCGGCGCCGTAGAACGGGGCCGTGTCGAAGTAGCGGATGCCCGATTCCCACGCCGCGTCGACGGTCGCCAGCGCTTCCTGTTCCGGAATGTTACGGAACATATTGCCCAGCGGCGCCGTGCCGAAACCCAGTTTGCCTGTCAGTAAGTGTTTGATTGTCATGATGTTTTCCTTCAATGTGTGGATCAGTGAAGACAGAATAGCTGGACAAGTTAAGCCTGTCCAAGACATAATTGGCGCAACTTGAGTCCTGAAAGGTCTGATATGCTGGACATACGCCAATTGCAATACTTCATCGCCGTCGCCGAGGAAGAACACGTGGGGCGCGCCGCCGAACGCCTGCATATTTCCCAGTCGCCGCTGAGCCGGCAAATCGCCCAGCTCGAAGACCGGCTGGGCCTGACCCTGTTCGAGCGCAGCGCCCAGCGGATCCGCCTGACGCGCGACGGCCATACCTTCCTTGCCGAAGCGCGCGCGTTTATCACCCACGGGAACCGCCTGGAAGCGCTGGCGAAACGGCTGGGACGCGGCGACGAGGGTGGCCTGTGCATAGGCTACATCGAAAACGCCATGCATGCGGGCGTGTTGCCGGACGGCTTGCGCGCCTTGCGGGCCACGCGGCCGCAGGTGCACATCGCCCTGTACAACCTGCATTCGGCCGAGCAGATCGAAGGCTTGCGCCAGCGCAGCCTCGATATCGCGCTGCTGTGCGAGCCGCCGCTGCCGAACGACGCGGACCTCGATTGCGCGCAAGTGCTGAGCGACCCCATGCTGCTGGCCTTGCCGGAAACGCACCCGCTGGCGCACAAGGCCCACCTGACCCCGGACGACCTGGCGGGCCAGGAGTGGATCGCCGTGCTGCACAAGGAAAGCGTGCTGAAACACGATAATTTCATCGCCGCCTGCGCGCGCGCCGGTTTTACGCCCGATATCCGCATGGAAGCAACGGAGCCGCTGACGGCGCTGGGCCTGGTGGCGGCCGGGCTGGGCATGGCCATGATCCAGCACAGCCTGCGCCAGCACGCGCCGGCCGGCGTCGTCGTGAGGGAATTGCCGTGGTTCAGCTACCGCACGCCCCTGTGGCTGGCCTGGCACAAGGTCAATTTGCGTCCGGTGGTGGGGATTTTCCGGGAAACCTTGCTGCAGCAGGCGGGCGCAGCCGCTTAGCAACACCTAACAAAACCGTAGCGAGCGGGATGAGTTGTGGCTGAGAAGCGGAGCTGTGCTTGAGCACAGTGAGCATCGGAGGCCGCAAATCGCGACGCGCAGTAGGTTTGGTTAGGTGTTCTAGATTTTCCTGGCGTGCTTCAAGTGCAAGGGCAGCCACCACCACATGCAAATGATGAGCGCGCCCATCAGCACGCAGGCGATGATGCCGGCGACGTGGCCGAACACTTCCGACATCACCAGATTGGTGCCTAAGATAAACGCCAGCGCCAGGGAAAAGGCGCCGCACATCATGATGCGGTCGGCCACGCGCTTGAAGCGTTCGCGGTCTTGCAGGGGGCGCATCACGCGGTGCTGAATGGCTGGCGCGCTGAGCAGCACCAGGCTGGTCATGGACAGGAAAAACGTCAGCAGGAAGACGATTTTTTCCGCCTGCACGATCTTCGCGAAGCCGCCGTTGAAGGGCAGGATGATGAGGAAGGCCGTCAGCATCTGCGCGCCCGGCAAGAGGATGCGCAATTCGCTGAGCAGGTCGGACAAGTCGCCTGCGTCGTCTGGCTGGTCATTTTCATCCTGGTGTTGCGCTGGTGGCATGGGACCGTCCTCGTGATGGTAATGGAGCCAGTCTACCCGGCAGTGCCTTGCCTGACTGTGGGCGGGCGCACCTTCAGAAGTATTGCATGCCGCGCCCAGGCAGGCGGGCGGCGTATTCGCGCAACCGCCACAGCGGCGTCGAGACGATGGCCGTGGCGCTGTGCGAAGCGTCGTGGCCACAATGGCCGCAACTGTGGCGCCGGTGCGGCGCCAGCGCGAAGTCGCCCAGGTCCAGGTGCGGGTGGCCGCAGCGGGCGCAGTCGCTGCAGCCCAGCGGCACGCCAGCCTGCAGCGCGGCGGCGAACGCTTGCGCGGCGGGCGGCGTGATATTCAGTTGCACTAAGTCGGGAGGAAACAGGCCGGGCAGGGCGCGGCAGTCGATGGCCAGCGCGGCCGCGTCGCGCGCCAGCAGGGCGCCGCCGTCATTGGCCCGGGCGCGCAGTTGCAGCAAGCCATCCGGGCCCAGGCGCAGGGTGCTGGCGTGGAATTGCGTGGGGTCGAACAATTCCGGATACAGCACATAGCCCATGGGGCTGGCGTGCTGGCGGCAACGCATGGGCTGTGTTGTTTGCCAGCCGGCCAGATCGGCTTGCGTACCCCAGTAGCACTGGTGCGTGCGGCACCAGTGGCGCGCCGCGCCGTTGCGAAATTTTCCAGCGGGCAGCAGATCGCACAGGACGATGGCGTCCAGCCCCGCACCGGCGCGAAAGTGGCCCGTGATGTGGGATGTGGTGACGGCAAGATGGCCTGTGCTCGCTTGCAGGGGCCAGCAGATGCCGGGCAGGGTCAGCGGCGTGGCCAATGGCGCCTCCCGGCGGCTATCGCCTTGCCAGCCGCTGGCTGTCTGGCATGAAAAAGCCCGCCGATTCGGGCGGGCTGTGCTGACGGGGATGCCAAAAGCATGGCCCGGTCTATTCTTCCGTATCGGCCAGGGTGACGATGGCGCGCGCCCATTTCGAGTATTTCAGGTTCGCCAGATCGCGCACGGTCTTGATATTGAATGCCTGCTTGAGCAGCTCCGCATCCTTCTCGCTCACGCCTTGCAGCGCGTCGACGGGGGCATCAGCGATTTCCTTGAACGTCTTTTTTTCGTAAGCCTTGTCTACCGCTTTATTGATGTTCATATGTTGATACTCCTCAGTAAGTAGGAAAATTAATTCTACACGTTTTTGCGCACGATCAATTTACGCTTGCAAGTTGTGCCGAACTAAATATGATGGAGGTGGGCACCTCGACCGTGAGGCCGTCTGTGCGTTCGCCTTGGGATTGTAATTATGTCACTGTTATTATTCATAGTATAATGATTTCCGTGGCGGAGAATGGTCTGCGCCATACCGACGCCGCAGTCACGCGGCACTAATCGATAGCGTTCAGGAGAATACGATGAGTTTGCTAGACCAACTTGCAGGACAGGCGATGAGCGCTTTGGGCAATAAAAGTGCTGACGGGGAAGCCCCATCGGGATTGATGGCCAGCGTGATGGACCTGGTCAACCAGCATGGCGGCTTGCCCGGCCTGCTGCAGAAGTTCCAGGAAAGCGGCCTGGGCGACCAGGTGGCCAGCTGGATCGGCACCGGCGCCAATGCGCCCGTCTCCGGCGAACAGATCAAGGATGCGCTGGGCAGCGACACGATCACCCAGATCGCCGAAAAAGCGGGCGTCGCCCCGGACGCGGCCTCGGGCGGCCTGGCAGCCTTGCTGCCCCAGCTGATCGACAAGCTGACCCCGGACGGCCAGGTACCGGAAGGCAATGACCTCGTCAGCCAGGGCTTGAATATGCTCAAGGGCAAGATCTTCGGTTGATCAACCGATGCGGCAACAAAAAACCTCGCAGCGATGCGGGGTTTTTTTGTTTTCAGGCGGCGGCCATCATGCCGAAGTGGGGCTGCTCAGCAGTCAGCCGTGCCGTACTCCCTTCCACCAGATACGAGCAATACCGTCTCCGCTCGGCGATGCCGCCGCGCCGCTCCATCAGTTCGCCCAGCATGGCGACGGCATCGGCGGCCATCTTTTGCACGGGCTGGCGCAGGGTGGTGATGTCGTAGCTGAGCCAGCCGGACGCTTCCAGCGCGTCGAAGCCGGCCACCGACATCTGCAGCGGCACCTGGATACCCATCTGGTGGCGCGCCGTGTCCAGGCAGCCGATGGCCATGATGTCGTTGCCGCAAATGACGGCGTCCGGCACGCGGCCCAGGCGGTCGATGACCTTGCGCAAGCCGCGTCCGCCGCTGGCATAGTCGTAGTTGCCGCTGACGACGATGGGCGCGGGCAAGCCCAGGGTCAGCAAACGGTCCAGCATGCCGCCCTTGCGTTCCTGCGCGACGGCCGAGTCGCCGGGGCCGTCGATGATGGCAAACTGGCGGTGGCCCGCTTCGGCCAGGCGCGAGACGAGCAGGCGCGCCGCTTCGGCCTGGTCGCACAGCACGGCGTGCACGGCGTGCTCGCGCGGGCTGCGGTTGAACAGCACCAGCGGCACGTCGCGCCGGCCGAATTCAGCCATCTGCTCGTCCGACAGGCAGGCAGCCACGACAGCGCCGTCGACCTGGTATTGCCACACATCGCACAAGACCTTGCCAATGTCCGCTTCGCGCTCCAGGGTAAACAACAAGAGACGCTTGCCCAGGCGGGCGATTTGCTGGCTCAGGTCGGACAACACTTGCGGATAGTACAGATTGGCCAGGTTGGAAATGATGACGGCGACCAGGTTCGAGCGGCGCGTGATCAGGCTGCGCGCGGCCGCGTTCGGGATGTAGTCGAGGGTGATGGCCGCCTGCATGACCTTGGCATGGGTGGCGGGCGAGATGCTGGCGCCCGGCTTGAAGCACCGTGACACGGCCGATTGCGACACGCCGGCCAGCAGGGCCACGTCATACGAGGTCACGCGCCGTCCGGCGCCGGGTATGGCGCGGGTGGTGGTGATGGGTGTCCGGGCTACAGTATTCTTTTTTCGCATATTGGTCTGGCAAGCAACCTGTCTCAAAGTATTCCTGCAGGCCCGGCCGCTTGTGGCGGCCTGGGCGGGCAGAATGAGCATAGCGCAAAAGATTGCCTTATGGCAAGACTACATGCTTATTTACGCTTATTGTTCATGTTGCAAAAAATATGACTGAATGGCAAGTGCTCGGCAGCCCCTCAATCGCTGCTGTCGCACGGCCCGCTGCCATAGGGGCTGAGGCGTCCCGGCGGATCCACGCGGCGGGCGCTGAAATCGCTGGCCAGCGTGGGTAATGGCCATTCCGCCGTGGCGCTCGCTTCCGTGCCGCTGACGCTGCCCCGCACAGCCAGGACGACGTCCACCCAGGAACCGTAGTTGCGCGGATAGCTGACGGTAACGGTGGCCATGCCCAGCGCGTCGCTCAGGCCGCTGGCGCTGACGGTCAGGGGGATGCCCGGGTCGAGCACGCCATTGCCGTTGCGGTCGTAGGCGGCGTCAAAAATGCCGTTGCGCAAGACGTCCTCGTTGGCGCAGCTGTAGTGGGGCAGGGCCAGGCGCCAGACGCCCGTGTCGGGGAATTCGGGCTTGTCCGCTTGCCATACATAATATCCCTTGGCGTAGCGGCTGGGCCAGGCGGCGGCCGTGATGGCAACGCCGGGCACGGCATTGCCGGCGCTGTCGGACACGAATACGGCAAAGTCCTTCTGCAGCACGCTGGGTGAATATTCGCGCAGCAGGCTGCCCGTGCCCAGCTTGATCGACAGCGCTTGCCGCGCCACCGTCAGGCGCACGAGGGCCGTGGCCGCCGCTTGCGGCGCACCCTCGATGCGGGCCTGGATCAGCACGCCGTCGCGGCCGCTGTCGGCCGGCCCCGCCACATACACGGCGCGCGCCAGGCCGTCGCTGCCCGTCAGCACCCGGTCCGCCTGCCGCAGATAGCCGCCGCTGGGGTCGCTCAAGATGGAAAACAGCACGGGCGCGTTCTTGACCAGGTTGTTGACGGCACCATCGCGCACGACGGCGCCGATGGTGCTGAAGTTATCGGCGGGCACGCCATTGCCGGGATTGGCCCGCAGCACTGCCGGGTCCGCTTGCACGGCCAGCTTGCTGGCAGGACTCAATGGCGCGATGAATTCCAACCGCGTCTGCGCCGTGGGTCCGCCTGCCACGGCGGCCGTGACGGTCGCCACGCCCGCGTTGGCCGATTGCACGTAGCTGCGCGGCAAGTTGCCATTGCTGAAAATCAGGCTGGCGGGCAAGGCCTGGCTGCAGGCGCTGTCCGCAAACAGGCTGCCGCGCGAGGTCGACAGGCTGGCGCTGCCCGCTTGCGCCACGCCTGCCTTGTCGTAGCGCGCGTCGATAGGCTGGCAGGC
Organism: Janthinobacterium sp. PLB04; assembly: GCF_021165895.1. Classification (NCBI taxonomy): domain Bacteria; kingdom Pseudomonadati; phylum Pseudomonadota; class Betaproteobacteria; order Burkholderiales; family Oxalobacteraceae; genus Janthinobacterium; species Janthinobacterium sp. PLB04. The sequence continues at coordinate 3,339,175 of NZ_CP088968.1, forward strand.
CAGGGTGGCGATCTCCGGCAGCACGTCCGCACCGCTGGCGTCCTGGCCCACGGCCGGACTCAGGCGCAGGTCGCTGCCGGCTACGGCATACGCCTGCGTGGCGGCGGCGCCCAGGGCGCTGACGGAAACGGCATCCTTGCCCAGGCTGCCAGCCGTCAGGCGCAGCACCAGCTGGCCTTGCGCATTGCTGAGCGCCGCGCTCCCATCCTTGACGCGCACGCCGTTGCCGCCACCCGTGCTGTAGGCGATGGCGGCACCGGCCACGGGCTTGCGCGCCGAGTCGCGCACGGTGACGGTGAGGTCGGCGCCCTGGCCCAGCATCAGGGCGGCCGGCCCCAGCACTTCCACGCTGCTGCCCGTGACGGCCACCGTGCCCTTGCCGCTGTGCCTGCCGACTTGCGCCGTCACGGTGATGCTGCGGTTGCTGTTGGCGCCGCCGGTCCCCAGCAAAGCGCGCGCCTGGCCGTTCTTGTCCGTTACGGCGTCGACGCTGCCGAGGATGCCGGAATCGGCGGCAAAGGAAATCTTTGCGTTTGGCAAGGCCAGGTTGGCGCCATCCTTGACGAGGGCCGTGACGCTCACTTCACTGCCTGCCAGTCCCGCCGAGGCCAGTTCCGTGCTGGAAAACACCAGGTTGACGGCGCTGGCCAGGCTGGCCGGCTCGGGCGGAGTGACCGGCGGAATCACGGGTGGCGTCACGGGCGGGGTAACTGGCGGCTTCACGGGCGGCACGGTGGGCGGCGGGCTGCCGCCGCAGCCTGCCGTGCTGTGCAGCGAGCAGCCGGCACCGGCCTGGGTATCGGCCGAGCCGCCGCCGCAGCCGGCCAGGGAAACGAGGAAGGCCGCCAGCAAGGTAGCAGGCAGCAAAACAGCGGGCAGGTGGCGCGGGTGGCGCAGGCGGGCGAGGGGCACGATGGGTCTCCGGGAGCTGGCCGAGTTGCTCGGCATCACTTCCAAGAGTAGCTTTTGCGCGCGGCCGCTACTTGATGCAAAGCAAGTTTATGCTGTTGACCCCGTCGAACGGGTTTTGCTGGTGCAATGGCCTGCCTTCTGATAACATAACGCCCCTTTATTCAGGGAAGGGTCGACATGGCCAATGCTTGCGGCGTCGATTTCGGCACGTCAAATTCCACGGTAGGCTGGGCACGTCCCGGGCAGAGCACCATGCTCGGCCTGGAAGATGGCAAGACGACCTTACCGTCCGTCGTCTTCTTCAATGCGGAAGACGAGGAAGTCAGTTTTGGCCGCGCGGCGCTGGCCGGCTATCTGGCCGGTTACGAGGGGCGCTTGATGCGCTCGCTGAAAAGCTTGCTGGGTACCAGCCTCATCGATGGCCAGACGGAAGTGGGTGGCCGTGCCTTGCCATTTCGCATGTTACTGGCGCAATTCATTGGCGAAGTGAAACGCCGCGCCGAGCAGTCCGCCGGCCGCGAATTCTCGTCCGCCGTGTTCGGCCGTCCCGTCTTCTTTATCGACGACAATGCACAAGCCGACCAGCTGGCGCAAGACACGCTGGCCGAAGTGGCGCGCTCCGTCGGTTTCAAGGACGTCGCCTTCCAGTTCGAGCCGATTGCCGCCGCGTTCGATTACGAGTCGCAAATCGACAAGGAAGAACTGGTGCTGATCGCCGACATCGGCGGCGGTACCTCCGACTTTTCGCTGGTGCGGCTGTCGCCGGAACGGGCGAAAAAGACCGAGCGGCGCGACGACATCCTTGCCACCGGCGGCGTGCACATCGGCGGCACGGATTTCGATAAGTACCTGAGCCTGTCATCCGTCATGCCCTTGCTCGGTTATGGCAGCCGCCTGCATAACAATAGCGAAGTGCCATCCAGCTATTATTTCAACCTGGCGACCTGGCACACGATCAACCTGGCGTACACGAAGAAGATCTGGGTGCAGCTGGCCGACGTGTGCCGCGATGCACGTGAGCAAGACAAGATGGGGCGTCTGCAAAAGCTGATCGACGAGCGCGCCGGCCACTGGCTGGCCATGAAAGTAGAAGAGGGCAAGATTGCCCTGTCCGACGCGGCCGAAGTGCAGCTGGAGCTGGAGCGTCTGTCGCCCGCGCAAAGCCTGTTGCTCAAACGCACGCAGTTCGACGACGCCATCGGCCACTTGTGCGGTTCCGTGGAAGAAACCGTGCTGCGCCTGTTGCGCGACGCGGGCGTGGCGCCGGAAGCCGTCGACACCGTGTTCTTCACGGGCGGCTCCAGCGGCGTGCGCTTGCTGCGCGAAAAGATCGCCGCCCTGGTGCCGGCTGCGCGCAAGGTCGAGGGCGATCTGTTCGGCAGTATTGGCGCGGGACTCGCGCTGGACGCCGTGCGTAAATTTGGTTGATAATCATCACCCATTGCCGCACCCACGAAAGAACGCCCCATGAATGTGTTTGACAAACCGATCGTCATGATCGACTTCGAGACGACCGGTTTATCTCCCGACATGGGCGACCGCATCACGGAAGTGGCGGCGCTGCGCATTGAGGGCGGGCGGATCACGGACCGCTATGTGACCCTGATCAACTGCAATGCGCGCATTCCCTCGTTCATCACGGGCTTGACGGGCATCACGCAGGCGATGGTGGACAAGGCGCCGCCCGTGGCCGAGGTGGTGCCGCAGCTGCTGGATTTTATTGGCAGCGATGCCTTGTCGGCGCACAATGCCAGCTTCGATGAGAAATTCCTGCGCGCGGAAAGCGCCAGGCTGAACCTGACACCGGCGCACCAGTCGCTCGTGTGTTCCTTGAAACTGTCGCGCCGCGTGTTTCCCGGCATGGCCAGCTACAAGCTGGGCTTGCTGTCCAGCCAGCTGGGCATCGCCTTCAAGAGCGCCGCCCACAGGGCCGAGTCCGATGCGGAAGTGGCGGCGCAAGTGCTGATCCATATCGGCCGCCATTTGCGCAGCAGCTATGGCATCGCCGATGTCGACGCGGATTTGCTCGTGTCGCTGAACAAGCTGGCCGCCGCGAAAGTACCGCAATTCCTGCAAAAGTATCCGTCGCGCCGCTGAGCGCCGTTCCCCTCTAAGCAGGTTCATCAAAACGATATAATTTTGTTATTTCGTTTGAGCCTGCTCAAGTCCTTCCCCCGCATCGAATTTAAAATTTAAGCAACACACGATTTCGCCGCCCTGGGCCGCCGTTTTGCGCGTGCTGCCGGCAAGCGCAATGTGGATGGGGGCGCACATGGACAAGCACCATACTTCCAGAGATAGCCATCAGGCGTATATCTGGTTCCGCACGGCGGCCGAGCAGGGCAATGCTTATGCCCAGTTCAACCTGGGATTGATGTACAAGAAGGGTGAAGGCGTGGCGCAGGACGATGCGCGCGCCTTTGTCTGGCTACGCCTGGCCGCGTTGCAAGGGCTGGCCTTCGCACAGAACCACCTGGGCGCCCTGTATTACCACGGCCGCGGCGTGACGCAGAGCGACGAGGACGCCGTGCTGTGGTTTCGCCGCGCGGCCGCCCAGGGCGATGCCTCGGCCCAGCAAAACCTGGGGCAGATGTACCGCAAGGGACGGGGCGTGCTGCAGAGCGACGAACTGGCCCTGGCATGGTTTTACCGCGCCTCCGAACAGGGCGTGGCCAGTGCGCAATCGCTGCTGGGCGAAGCCTATGCGCAAGGCCTGGGCGCGAAAAAGAACGATGCGCTGGCCCTGGCGTGGTTCCGCAAGGCAGCCTTGCAGGGCGATGCGCAGGCGCAGCTGAACCTGGGGCTTGTCTACAAGCGGGGCCAGGGCGTGGCGCAAAGCGATACGCAGGCGCTGGCCTGGTTCCGCCAGGCCGCCGCCCAGGGCCTGGCGGTGGCGCAGCGGCAACTCGGCGTGGCGTATGCGGAAGGCCTGGGCGTGGCGCCCGACCAGCTGCGCGCCTATGCCTGGCTGCAGCGGGCGGCCGAGCAGGACGACGCCGACGCCCAGTTCAACCTGGGCCTGATGCTGGCGCGCGGCCAGGGCGTGGACAAGGACGAGGCGCGTGCCGTCGTCTGGTACCGGCGTGCCGCCATGCAAGGCCATTGCATGGCGCAATACAATCTGGGCGGCATGTTTGCGGGCGGACGCGGCGTGGGCCGCGACTTGCGCCAGGCACTGGACTGGTACGCCAGGGCGGCGGACCAGGGCGCGTCGAATGCGCAGTTTAACCTGGGCGTGATGTATGCCAACGGCCAGGGCGTGGAGCGCGACGAGGCGTGCGCCGTGCGCTGGTATCGCACGGCCGCCGAGCAGGGCGATGCCAGCGCGCAGAACAACCTGGGCGTCATGTATGCGAACGGCCATGGCGTGCCGCAGGACGATGGCCTGGCCGTGCAATGGTATGCGCGCGCGGCCGGCCAGGGCCATGCGCTGGCGCAATACAACCTGGGCGGCATGTATAACAGCGGGCGCGGCGTGGAGAAGGATCCCGTCTGTGGCTACATGTGGCTGGCACTGGCGGCCGAGGGCGGCGACAGCGGGGCTGCCAGGGCCAGGGAGGCGGCTGGCGCCAGGCTGGAGCCGGCCCAGCTGCAAGAGGCGCAGCAGCGCATGCGGCAATGGCACCAGGTGCGCTTCCCCGCGCGGCCTCCGCGCGACTGAAGCACTGGCACCGTGCGCGCGCGGACGCGTGCTGCATGCGATAATTGCCGGTAAGCATGTCGCGAAGGCGGCAAGGTTTTTGGCACAGTGAAAGGTGAACCATGGTAAGGCAGGCAGGCGAGGATGCATCCGAGCAAAAAGTCATCGACGACATCGCCACGCACGGCTGGCATGGCGTGCATATCGGTGCGGATGAAGAAGGTCCCGGCTATGCCTTCACGATAGGCGCTTGTCACAGTTTTGGCCAGCCTGAGTTCCTCATCATGGGCTTGCCGCGCGCCATGGCCCACCAGATACTCGATGTGGCGCTGGACGCCGCGCGCAGCGGCGCCATCACGGATTTCACGGCTACCACGGATGTCTTGCTGGAAGGCCATCAGTGCGCCTTCGTGCGCGTGCCCGTCGAGCAATACCGCAACTATGTCGGCTATGCGCGCTGGTATTACCAGGGCGATGATTTTACGCTGTACCAGATCGTCTGGCCGTCGCGCGATGGCCATTTTCCGTGGCAGGCGCAAGCCAGTGCGCAGTATGTGGAGAGCCAGCCCTTGCTGGGGCCGGCGCCGCTGGCCGCATGACGGCAGGCCCCTCCGTCAGCATTGTGACCGGCACGGCGACCGTGTGCGTGTTCGACCCGGCGCTCTTGCGCGACAAGCTGGAAGAGGACTGCGACTGGTGGAGCCTTCCCAGTGCGGAACTGGCGGCCGTGAATGCGGGGCAGGTGGCATTTTTCAACGTGGGCGGCGACGGCGCGTATGAACTTGTCTTGCACGCCGAACTTGCCAAACCGCATGTGGAAGTGCATCTGGCTGTCGTCTCGGGCCGCGTCTTCATCGGTGCCGGGGAGGATGTCACGGGTGGCGGCCTTGAGCCGGACACGGCATACGGCGGCCTCTTCGTGGATGTGCCCGTGGGCAGCTACCGCGTGCAGGCGCGCCGCGATGGCGCGCACATCAGCCTGGCATTCGTGCCCGATGCCTGCGGCAGCAATGCGTTTGGCGACCTCGTGCGTATTTGACCGTGCGTCTCCGATTCCCGTTCAGCTTCTGATTATTGGCCCTGGTTACGCATCCATGCGCGCCACGCCCCCACCTTGCCGCCGGTCCAGGAACAGGCTGTTGCCGTGGATTTTCTTTGCCTGCTTCTTTGCTTCGGCCGCTTGTGTGGCGATCTGATGGTGCGTGTAGTACTGGTGCGCCTCCACCTTGATGACGCCCAGCGATAGGCTGATCAATGAGTAAAACACTTTCTTGCCTTGCCGGTCTTCGCTGATGTAGCCGCCCCGTTCGCAATCGCTGGTGCTGTAGTAGGCGAGGATGGCGGCCGCGAAATCGTCCAGCATGGCCTGGCAGCGCGCTTCCCAGTCTTCGCTCTGGAACAAAATCATGAAATCGTCACCGCCGATGTGGCCGATGAAGTCGCGGTTCGGGTCGCAATGGCCGCTGAGGATTTCTCCCGTCAGCTGGATCACGTCGTCGCCCTTGCGGTAGCCGTACACATCGTTGAAGGGCTTGAAGTGGTCGAGGTCGCAATAGCAGACCCAGAAGCGGCTGCCGCTGTGCAATAAGCGGTCGATATGCTCGTTGATGGGCACGTTGCCGGGCAGTTGCGTCAGCGGGTTGGCATAGCGGGCCGCGTTGATCTGCATCTGCGTGATTTCGCGCATCAGGTCGTGTCCCGTGCCCATGCCCAGGTAGCGGCCGTGTTCGGTAATGATGAAACCGTTGAACAGGTGGTGGGCATCCGACTGCACCATGGTGTAGCTGAGTTCCTGCAAGCTCGTTTCGTGGTCGGCGATCAGGGGCGTGGCATCCATGAACAGGCTGCATGATTTCTTGCCATACAGTTCACGCTGGTAGGGGCGGGCGAAGTGGTCGATCATTTCGAAGCGGCTGATCAAGCCCAGCGGCACGCCGTCGTCGACGACGGGGATGATCATCAGCTTCGGGTCTTTCAGGAAGATGTCGTACACCTCGTTATTGTTTTTCTTAGGCGAAACGGCGATCACCCGGTGCAGCAGCTTGCGGATGCTGGCGCCATTCTTTTCCAGGCTGCTGCGTTGTGGATACACGGCCACGCCATTGCGCCCCAGCGCCTGCACAACTTCCGCCGGCAGGGCCCGTGCCGGCACCGCATTGGGCCGGCCCAGGTGATAGCCTTGTCCGAACGCCACGCCCAGGTCGCGCAAGACCAGCAATTCCGTCTGCGCTTCGATGCCTTCGGCGATCACCAGGGTGCCCGATTTCTCCGCGATTTCCTGGATCGAGCGCACGAATTGCAGTTTCACGGGGTCATTATTGATGCCCTGGATGAAATGCATGTCGATTTTCACGTATTCCGGGCGCAGTTCGGACCACAGGCGCAGGCTGGAAAAGCCCTCGCCCAGGTCGTCGATAGCGATCTGGAAACCCATGTTGCGGTAATGTAGTACCGCTTCGCGCATCAGTTCGTAATCGTAGGTGGGCTGGTTTTCCGTTAGTTCGATGATGACACGGTCCGGATTGATGCCGATGTGCTCGATGTATTCCAGGGTTTCGCCATGGCGCGCATTTCGCAGCAGCAGGCACTCCGGGCTGACGTTGAGGAACAGCTTGCCCGGCAGTTGCAGTTCGGCAAAGCGCTCGAGCACCACTTGCCGGCACAGGTGCTCCACTTCCAGGGTCAGGTCATGCGCGCGCGCCACCTTGAACAGATTCATCGGCGCGTGCAGGGGGCTGTCGGACGGTCCTCGTATCAAGCCTTCGTAGCCGATGATGTCGCCGCTGTGCATGTGGATGATGGGCTGGAACAGCGCGTTGAGCTTGCGGCCCGCGAGGATCTCGTGCAAGGCATCCGTCCCTTCGATGCTCATGGTGGCCGATGGCGGCTTCAGGTAAGCCACATTCGATGGCGTCGGGCCGGGCGGCGCGGCGGTGGCGGCAGGGAGGGCGAGAGTGTGCATAGGCGGATGTGGCGGCACGGCCTCTGGACGGGCCATGAACATGTTGCCGATAGTAAAGAAGATTTATGACAACTTGATGAAACGACTTTGTTTTTGATAATGTTTCTTGCATGAACGTCAGTTTGCCGATTCCGGCGAAAGCGAGATTTATCATGGTCATCCATGTAATTTACCCAAACAAAAGACGGCAAATCCATCCGATAACTGTGCTTTAAAAGTGGCAATCCGCGCTATGATTTCTCTTGGCGAAAGTCAACATAGGCAGCCGTGCTTGAGCGGTATGCTTTCCCCGACATCCAACAATGAGACGACAACCCATGCAATTACGTAGTGCAACCCTCATATTCAGCTTGATGGCCGCCTTCGGTGGCAATGCCCTGGCGCAAAGCGCCGCGATGCCATCGTGCCCGGCCGGCGACGGCGCTGCCGTGACGTATCCTGTCAGCAAAAAAGTCGACCAGCAAGACAGCTATTTCGGCACCACCATCGCCGATCCGTACCGCTGGCTGGAAGACGCCAACAGCGCGGAAACGGGCGAGTGGGTCACGGCGCAAAACAAGCTGACGCAGTCGTACCTGGGTACCATCCCGGAGCGCGCCGCGATCAAGCAGCGCCTGACCAAGCTGTGGAACTATGAGCGTTTCTCTACGCCAACGAAGCAGGGCGGCCGTTACTTCTACAGCCGCAATGACGGCTTGCAGAACCAGGCCGTGCTGTACACGGTGAAAAAACTGACGGACGAGCCCCGTCTGCTGCTCGATCCGAATACCCTGTCCACGGATGGCACGGTGGCGCTGGCCGGCACCTCGATCAGCCCGAACGGCAAGTATTTGGCGTATGCCACGTCGGCTTCCGGTTCCGACTGGAACGAGTGGAAAGTGCGCGACATCGAATCGGGCAAGGATTTGACGGACCACATCAAGTGGGCCAAGTTCTCCGGCGCTTCGTGGACCAAGGACAACACCGGTTTCTTCTACAGCCGCTATGACGCGCCGAACGAAGCCACCAAGCTGGCCGATATCAATTACTTCCAGAAATTGTATTTTCACAAGATCGGCACGCCGCAAAGCGACGACGTGCTCGTCTTCGACCGTCCCGACCAGAAGGAATGGGCGTTTGGCGGCAGCACCGTCAGCGACGATGGCAATTACCTGATCATCACGGCCACGCAAGGCACGGAACGCAAGAACCGCATCTTCTACAAGGACTTGCGCCAGAAGAACGCCAAGGTCGTCGGCTTGCTGGAAGCGTTCGACGCTTCCTACTCCTTCATCGACAATGACGGCCCCGTATTCTTCTTCAAGACGGACAACAAGGCGCCAAAATCGCGCGTGATCGCCATCGATACGCGTAAACCGCTGCCCTCCGACTGGAAGGAAATCGTGCCGCAAAGCGCGGAAACCCTCGTGGCCGTCAACCTGATCAATAACCAGCTGGTGCTCGATTACTTGAAAGATGCGCAAACGCAGATCAAGATCGTCGACCTGAATGGCAAGCTGGTGCGCGAAGTGGCCTTGCCGGGCATCGGTTCGGCGGGCGGTTTCGCGGGCAAGCGTGGCGATACGGAAACGTTCTACTCGTTTACCAGCTTCACGACGCCAGCGACCATCTACCGCTACGACATGAAATCGGGCAAGAGCAGCGTGTACCGCCAGCCGAAGGTCGATTTCGACCCGAACGCCTTTGAAACGCGCCAGCAATTCTTCACCAGCCGCGACGGCACCAAGGTACCGATGTTCATCGTCTCGAAAAAAGGCATGAAGCTGGACGGCACGAACCCGACCTATCTGTACGGCTATGGCGGCTTCAATATTTCACTGACACCGAGCTTCTCCGTGGCGAATCTTGCCTGGGTAGAAATGGGCGGCGTCTACGTGATGGCCAATCTGCGCGGCGGCGGCGAATACGGCGAAGCCTGGCACCAGGCTGGCACCAAGCTGAACAAGCAAAACGTGTTCGACGATTTTATCGGCGCGGCGCAATGGCTGGTGGACAACAAGGTCACCTCGCCATCCAAGCTGGCGATCGGCGGCGGCAGCAATGGCGGCCTGCTGGTGGGCGCAGCCATGACGCAGCGTCCGGACCTGTTCGCCGCAGCGATTCCGCAAGTGGGCGTGCTCGACATGTTGCGCTTCCACAAGTTCACCGTGGGCTGGGGCTGGGTGCCTGACTACGGTTCGTCGGACGATGCCGAGCAGTTCAAGGCGCTGGTGAAATACTCGCCGCTGCACAACCTGAAGGCGGGCGGTTGCTATCCGGCCACCATGATCACGACGGCCGACCATGACGACCGCGTCGTGCCTGCCCACAGCTTCAAGTTCGCCGCCGCCGCCCAGGCGGCGCAAGGCGGCGCGGCACCCGTGCTGATCCGCATCGACAGCAAGGCGGGTCATGGCGCCGGCAAGCCGACGACCAAGCAGATCGAAGAAGTGGCGGACCGTTGGGGCTTCCTCAGCCGTTCGTTGAAGATGACGCCAGTCGCGGCGCCGGAACCGGCGAAAGTGGCGGCGCAGTAATCAGGTAGTTGCAGTACCGGGGTCAGACCCGTCGGGTCTGACCCCAGCATTTAGCGGGCTTATCCTCGCCAGTACCCCCTCCCCAAACACGGCCTGGAACGGCAAATCCTTGCGCTGCGCATAGCCGATATAGCAATCGCACTTGAAGCGCGGGCAGGATTTTTCTTGCAGCATGTCAGCCAGGTCATCCTCATATAAATTCCCCAGCCGCTCGGGCACGAAGTGGCAGCGCGCCAGTTCGCCGTCGCCATCGACGGACAGCGACGTTTCGCCCGCCAGGCACGGCTTGCCGCGCGAGGAAGAGGGGCGGCGGTTGTGCGCGAACCACGGGTCGACGGCATCAAACCAGGCCAGGTCTTCCTCGCTGTAGTAGTGGGGGCCACGCCGGTCATACGCGTTCAGCCACAGGTAGACGTGCTTGGGCAGAGCCGCGCGCAGGGCGCGGATGGCGTCCAGGTGCTCGTTCATCGCCACGACACCGACGGAATAGCGCACGCCCATCGTGTCCAGGCGCGCGCAGCGTTCGAGAAAACGGGCCAGTGTCGTCTGGTCCGGGTGGTAGGTGCACCACAGGCCGATTTTTTCCAGCCCGTCCATCCCTTGCAGCCAGTTCAGGGGGCCGGACAGATTCGTCTGCAGCGCCACCTGGCGCACGTGCGGCAGGCTGGCCAGCGTCTGCATGGCCGCGCGATAATGGCGCCGCACCAGCGCTTCGCCCCACGGCGTAAACAGGATGCCGATGTCCCGCTTTTGTGCCGCCAGCCAGCTGGTAAAACGCGCCACTTCGCGCGCATCGCGTGCCAGGGTGGCGCGGCTGTCGCGCTTCTTGGCAAACGGGCAGTAGCCGCAGGCGTAGTTGCAGCTCGCCAGAGTACCCCGGTACAGCAGGGACAACGTGCCCGGCGGCGTTGTCAGCACGCCTGGCCCTCTTGCGCCATCAGCGCGCGCACCGTGTCGGAGGCCAGCCACGGGCCGATGGTGTCGGCGTAGCTGTAGCCCAGGTCGTTCAGGCGCAGCAGGGGGCCGCTTTCTTCCACCAGTTCCAGCGCGTGCAGTTCTGCCAGCTGCGGCAGGTCTGCTTCGCAGCGGCTGCCGAAGCGCGCCGTGTAGGCGTCGCGGTCCAGGCCTGGTTCCGTCAGCAGCGACTGGATCACGTAGCGGCGGCGCTGTTCTTCGCCATTGAGCTGGTAACCGTGTTCGGCCTGCGCGAAGCGCGCTTCATCCAGCGCCAGGTATTGTTCGATGATGCCGATGGTCTGCGTGCGCGCCACCGCGTATTCACTCGAATAATGGAGGCTGGCCGTGTAGGAGCGGGCGCCCGCGCCCAGCCCCACCATGCCATCGTTCTGGCAGCAGTACGAGGGGCCGTTCTGTTCCGGTGCATGCGGGGCGCGGAACATGCGCATCGATACCTGCTCATAGCCCTGGGCGCGCAAATGGTCGCGCGCGGCCGCGTACAGGGCCAGGCGGCTGTCGCCGTCGCGTGCCAGCATGATGGGGTTCAGCGTATCGGCGCCTTTGCGCCGCGCGATCTTGCCAAGGCCTGTCTGTTCGCGCACGTACAGCGGATACAGGTAGATTTCTTCCGGCTGGAAGGCCAGCGCGCTGTCGATGGACGCGAGCAGGCTGGCCACGGTTTGCCCGGCGATGCCGTAGATCAGGTCCAGGTTCAGCGTGGGAAAGCCGGCCGCGCGTATCAGGCCGATGGCGTGGTGCACGGTGGCGTTCTGCTGGGGGCGCGCCAACGCGCGCATCTCGCCGGCGGCAAAGCTCTGGATGCCCAGGCTGACCCGGTCGATGCCGTGCGCGCGGCATACGGCCAGGCGCTCGGCCGTGATGGTTTCCGGCGACGCTTCGATGCCGGCCGGCGTGGCTTGCAGGTCGATGCCGAGGATGTCGCGCGCGCCGCACAGCAAGGTGTCCAGCTGCGCCGGCGACAGATAGGTGGGGGTCCCGCCGCCCAGCGCGAAGCGGGCAAAGCGCCGTTCGCCCAGCGCGCCGGCCAGGGCGCGCATCTGCACCAGCACTTGCCGCACGTAGCGCTCGACCATGTCTGCACCGGGGCGTGCCATGGCGAACAGGTTGCAAAAGCCGCAGCGCATCTCGCAAAACGGGATGTGGATGTAGGCGAAGAGGGCGGAGCGGTCTTGCCGCGCCCACAGGGGCGCAAGCGGCGCCGCCTGTGGCAAGGCGCGATAGGCCGCCTTGTGCGGATACGAATATGAATACGCCTGATAGGGCGTGTGGCGCATGCGCTGCGCCAGGGTGCCAGGTTGTTCGGCTGGGTTCACGGTGGGGATTCCTTGGGAGGTGTATCGGTATCGGGGGGGATGAAAAAGTGCGCGTACGGTACCTGCCACACGCTGTCGTGGGCGACCCTGTGGCCCCGGTAGCCGTCTTCGCCATACGCGCTGCCATGGTCCGAACAGACGATGGCAAACGTGGGCGCGCGCGTGGCGCACGTGGTAAACAGGGGCGCCAGGGCGCCATCCACATAGCGCAGGGCCGCCGCATGGCTTTCCAGGCAGTCGGCACGGCAGCCGGGCAGGTAGGCGCGGTTCGGCGTGTGCAGGGCGGCCACATTGATGAACAAAAAAGTGCGCTCGTCGCTGGCGGCCAGGCGGGCTATGGCCAGGGCCACCTGCTTTTGCGTCGAATGGCGGCTGGCCACGCCCATGCCGGCGCTCCAGTGGCTTTCCTGGAACAGCGACGGCAGCACCGTGCCCAGCGCCGTCTGTTTATTGAAAAAGCCCACGCCGCCGATGCAGATGGTGCGGTAGCCGCGCGCGGCAAGGGCGGCGGGAAGGTCCGCTTCCTCGAACGCAAACGTGTGCGGCGAGGTGGTTTCGCTGCCGGCAAAAGCGCTGGCGAACAGGCGCGGATGGCGGCCCGGCGCCGCGGGCGTGGGCAAAAAGCCGGCAAAAAAGGCCTGGTGCGCCGCATACGTGAACGTGGCGGGCGAGTGGCGCCGTTCCCAGCCGCCAGGTGGTAAAAAACGTCCCAGCACGGGCAGTTCGCCCGCTTCATGCAGCGCTTGCGCCACGTCAAAGCGCAGGGTGTCGAGCGTGATGAAGACGATGTCATGGCTGCCCACGACGGCGCGCATGTCGGGGATGGCTGGTGTGTCTTTAAACATGTGTCAGTTGCGATGCGTAAGTGTCCGCGCCTTGCCACAGCAGGCCTGGCAGCAGGTCGCCGAAGGCGTTCGCTTCGAGCACATGGGCCTGGCCCTGGCGCACCACGAGGTCGTAGCCCGTCACGTGGCTCTTGGGGAAGGCGCGCGCGGCCAGGGCGCTGGCCGCTTCCAGCGCCGCCAGGTCGGCTGCGTTCAACAGGCCGGCCGCGTCGCCGCGCTGGTTGTCGAGGTGCAGATTCGTCATCATCCGGTCGCCGATGCGCGCCACCCGGTGCGCGGGCTGGCCGGCCAGGGTCACGACGCGCAAGTCGTAGTGGCTGTCGCCGCAGCGCGGCTTGTTCAGCCATGCCTCCGCGTACAGCTGTTGCGCGGCCAGCGCGTCGACGAGGGCGGCGATGTCGTGCTGCGTCTCGTAACGGGCCATGCGCTTGACGTTGAACAAGCGTATCTGGCCGTCCGCCCGCGATAAGGTTGCAGAGGTGGTGGCTTGCTGGCGGCCAGCTCTATTCCTGCGGTAGGCAACGACGCCCGACGCGGACGAACCGTAGCGCGGTTTCAGGTAAACGCGGTCAAGCTGGTGTTCGTGCAGCAGCGACTGGAGATGGTCGTAGCCGTGCACGGGGCCGAGCAGGGCGGGAATGGCGATGCCGTGCGCGGCCAGATGGCGCTGGCAAGCCAGCTTGTCCGTCATGAGGGTGATGTCGGCCGGCGCATTGAAGACGCGCGCCTGCGGCAGCTCGGCCAGTTGCGCCGCCAGCGAGGCCATGGCAGAGGCAAAGCCCGCAAACCAGGCATCCATCGCCAGCAGCTCGCCATGCGCGGGCGCCTCGACCGGTGGACGGCCCAGCCGCCGGCAACCGTCATGCAGCAGCCGCAGGTGGGCGGCCGGATCGTCGCCGGGCGGCTCGATCTTGAACAGGCAGGGCTGGCGCAGGGCTTCCTCCAGCAGCGCCGGCCGCGCCAGCCAGTCGCGCCATTCCAGCACTTGCGCGGGCGGCAGGCGCAGTTGCGCGCGCGCCGCCTGCATCAGGCGCACGCGCTTGCTGCCGCCGGTGGCCAGCAACAGCATCCCTATTTATTCGCCGACGGCGACGTAGCGATAGACTTCGTCGTCGTCCTCGTCGTCTTCCTGCGGATCATCGAGCCTGACCGGGAAGGGCAGGGCCTTGAGTTTTTCCTGGTTCGCTTCCGAGATATAGTGGTGCGACAGGTCCATGCGCTTCAGATTGCCCAATTGCGTGCCGTGCAGCAGCGCTTCGGCGCCGACGTCGCCCAGGGTGCCCAGCGACAGATCCAGGGTCTCGACCGTGGCCAGCAGCGGCTCGTTGGCCAGCCAGACGGCCAGCTCGTCGGCGATCTGCGCATCGCGCAAGCCCAGGTAACGCAGGGTTGGCGTGGCCAGTTGCTCCAGTACTTTCTGGTACAGCGCCACGTCGCCCGAGAAGCCGTAGTCCTCCGTGCCCAGCCACAGTTCCAGGTATTCCAGCTTGGGCATGCTCGACTGGGCCAGCGCCTGCGCGATCTTCTGATCGAGGCCACCGGACTCGATGGTGAACTTGCGCAGGTTCTGGTGCGCGAACGGTTCGATGATCAATTCATTGCCGCCACGGATGCGCAGTTCTTCCAGCTGCGGGAAAGCGTCCAGCAGCGGCTTGTAGCTGCCTTGCACGATCCACGAGATTTCGCATTCCTCGTACGTCATGTCGCCGATGAACAGGGCGCGCAAGTTCGGCAACTGCGGCGCGTGGCTGGCCAGCGCGGCGATCACCTCGTCGGCGCCTGCCTCGTACGGGTCGCCCCACATGCCGATGATCAGCGCTTCAAGCGCATGCTTGTCGGTCTTTTCCAGGAAGCTGGCGATCAGGTCCGGCATCTTGCGCTTGTCGTCATACTCGAGCGAGAGGCGGTAGACGATATCCTGCCCGGATTGCAGCGCAATATCAGGATCGTACTGGACGACCTTTTTTTGGTGGAAGAGGGTGGTGCTTTCGGAAATCGTCATTGCTAAGGCTCCATGAAAGACAGTGAAAATCTTGTCTAATCCAAAATCTTAGCATGGGCGAAAGAGCTTATTGCACACCGCTGAAAAGCAACTATCTATGGATTACCACCAATAAGGCCTTGCCTTCCGTCTTGCCCAGGTTGCGGATGGTATGCGGCTGGTCCGCCGGATAGCGTGCCGTGCCGCCATTCTTGACCTTTTTCTTCGCCGCGCCCACTTCCAGCTCCAGATTGCCGTGGATCACCGTCAAATGCTCGGTGGTGCCCGGATCGTGCGGTTGCGACGCCAGTTCGCCGCCCGGCGCCAGCGTCACTTCATACCATTCGTATTTGCCGGCCAGTTCCATCGGCCCGAGGATGCGCAGCACGTAGCCCGCGTGGTCGCCGGGCAGGGTGGGGGTTTCGTGGGCGTCCGTGATGCGGATGGTTTCCACGGTTTTTTCCGCGCTGGACAGCAATTCGCCGATCTGCACGCCCAGGGCGTTGGCCAGGCGCCACGTGATGGCGATGGTGGGATTGGCTTTTTCGCGCTCGATTTGCGACAGCATGGACTTCGAGACGCCCGCGATGCGCGACAAATCCTCCAGTGTCAGGCCGCGCGCCAGGCGCAGCCGTTGCAGGGTGGCACCTACTTCAGGGGGAGAATTGGTCGAAACGCTGGTTTTCATCGGCAGGTGGCTTGCAAAGTTCAAAAGGCTTGGGTAATATCCACTATATTGAATTTCAGTTCGAAATAGTGGATTTTGAGGAAAAACACGGAAACGTGTAGACTTCAAACAGCGCTTCACGGTACAGCATTGTGCGCGCACCGGTCAAGCGGCCGCTTTTCCCTATGGCGGCTGAGGTCACCCGGATACCACACATACAACAGGGACACACAAGGATCATCATGAGCGAGCAAGCGAAGAACACCTTTTTCAGCGGTCTGCAACAGAATCTCGATCAACTGCGCCAGCAGGGCTTATACAAGCCCGAGCGCGTGATCGCCTCGCGCCAGGGCGCCGAAGTGGTGTGCGACGATGGCCGTACCCTGATCAATATGTGTGCGAATAACTACCTGGGCCTGTCCGGCGACCTGCAGACGCAGGAAGCGTCTATTGCCGCCACGCAAAAGTACGGCTACGGCCTGTCGTCCGTGCGCTTCATCTGCGGCACGCAAACCGTGCACAAGGAACTGGAACAGGCGATTTCCGCGTTCCTGGGGACCGAGGACACGATTTTGTACGCGGCGGCTTTTGACGCCAACGGCGGCGTGTTCGAGCCACTGTTCGATGAAAACGACGCCATCATCTCCGATGCGCTGAACCACGCGTCCATCATCGACGGCATCCGCCTGTGCAAGGCTGGCCGCTACCGCTACCTGCATAACGACATGGCCGACCTGGAAGTGCAGCTGAAAGCGGCGATTGCCGCCGGCAAGCGCCATAAGGTCATCGTCACTGACGGCGTGTTCTCGATGGACGGCACGATTGCGCAGCTCGACAAGATCTGCGACCTGGCCGACCAATACGGCGCGCTGGTGATGATCGACGAATGCCACGCTTCCGGCTTCATGGGCGCGACGGGCCGCGGCACGCACGAGCATCACAATGTGATGGGCCGCATCGACATCATCACGGGCACCCTGGGCAAGGCCCTGGGCGGCGCCATGGGCGGCTTCACGTCGGCGCGCAAGGAAGTCATCGACACCCTGCGCCAGAAATCGCGTCCCTACCTGTTCTCGAACACGCTGGCGCCATCGATCGCCGGCGCCTCGCTGTCGGTACTGGAGCGCCTGGCCAAGTCGACGGAACTGCGCGATCGCCTGCATGACAACACGGCCTTCTTCCGCAGCGAGATCGAACGCATCGGCTTCACCATCAAGCCGGGCACCCATCCCGTCGTTCCCGTGATGCTGTTCGACGCGCCCGTGGCGCAGAAGTTCGCCGCCCGCCTGTATGAACTGGGCGTGCTGGTGACGGGCTTCTTCTACCCGGTCGTGCCGATGGGCCAGGCTCGCGTGCGCGTGCAGCTGTCGGCTGCCCACACCCGCGAACAGCTGGTGCAAGTGCTGGCCGCCTTCGAGCAGGCTGGCAAGGAACTCGGTCTGCTGACCACTACCAATTAACAAGAAATCAGGATAAGAAGATGGAACGTATTTTAGTCATTGGCGCAAACGGCCAAATCGGTAGTGAGCTGGTGGGCGCGCTGGCGCAGCAGCACGGCGCGGACAATGTCATCGCCAGCGACATCGGCACGAACAACCTGTACCAGGCCAAGCGCTATGCGCAATTGAATGTGCTGGACAAGGACGGCCTGGCGCAGATCATCGCCGATGAAGGCATCACCCAGGTGTACCAGCTGGCGGCCATGCTGTCGGCCACGGGCGAAGCGGCGCCGCTGAAGGCGTGGAGCCTGAACATGGATGGCTTGCTGAATATCCTGGAACTGGCGCGCGAACGCGGCGAGGCAGGCAAGCCGCTGCGCATCTTCTGGCCATCGTCGATCGCCGCCTTCGGTCCGAACACGCCGCAAGTCAATACGCCGCAAATGACGGTGATGGACCCGACCTCGATGTACGGCATCAGCAAGCTGGCCGGCGAGCGCCTGTGCGAGTACTACTTCAACAAGTACGGCGTGGACGTGCGAAGCATCCGCTATCCTGGCATCATCAGCTACAAATCGCCTCCGGGCGGCGGCACCACCGATTACGCCATCGCCATCTTCCATGCGGCCTTGCGCGGCGAGCGCTATGACTGCTTCCTCGATGCGAACACCACCTTGCCGATGATTTACATGCCCGACGCCATCCGCGCCACCATCGAACTGATGGACGCTCCTGTGTCGCAGATCAAGATCCGTTCGTCCTACAATGTGGCCGGCGTGTCGTTCAACCCCGAGCAGCTGGCCAAGGCCATCGTGCGCATGGTGCCGGACTTCAAGATCAGCTACAAGCCGGACAGCCGCCAGGCCATCGCCGACAGCTGGCCGCAAAGCCTGGACGACAGCAAGGCCAGCGCGGACTGGGGCTGGAAGGCGCAGATCGGCGTCGAGCAGATGGTCACGGACATGCTGGCCAATGTCGACGTGGGTCACGCCGCCAAGGCTGCCTGAAGCACGCCCGCGCATTTAAAAACATACTAATATAAAGAGACACTACATGGATATGAGCGTATTTGACCTGTTCAAGATCGGCATCGGGCCGTCGAGTTCCCACACGGTGGGGCCGATGGTGGCGGCGCGGCGGTTCCTGGTCGAATACGGTCCGCTGGACCAGGTAGTGGGCGTCGAGGCGGCCCTGTATGGCTCGCTGGCGCTGACGGGCGTGGGCCATGCCACGGACAAGGCCGTCATTCTTGGCCTGATGGGAGAAACGCCGCAGGACGTGGCGCCCGATGCCGTCGACACCAAGCTGGCCGCCATCGAGGCGGCCGGCGAGATCGCCTTGCTGGGCGCGCACGTGGTGCCATTCACGGCCGCCACGGGCTTGATCTGGCACAAGAGCGAATCCCTGTCCGAACATCCGAACGGCATGCGTTTTACCCTGAAACTGGCGGACGGCAGCCGGGTCGACAAGGTGTATTACTCGATCGGCGGCGGTTTTATCCGCGAAGCGGGCGAGGCGCAAGCCGAAGCGGCCGTGGAGTCGGCCGCCAGCGCGCGGGTTGTCTTCCCTTTCGACACCATGGAGCAGTTGCTGGCGCACGGCGTGGAAAGCGGCCTGTCGATCCCTGAAATGCTGCGCGCGAACGAATGCGTCAAGCGCAGCGACGCGGAACTCAATGAAGGACTGGACCGCATCTGGCACGTCATGCGCGACTGCATCGCGCACGGCCTGGAAACGACGGGCAACCTGCCGGGCGGCTTGAACGTGAAGCGCCGCGCCGCGAAATTGTGGCGCCTGGCGCAGGAAGCGAAGGCGTCCGACAACCGCGCCAACGACTTGCCGCACGACGCCGTGCACCTGGTCAGCCTGTACGCGATGGCCGTCAACGAGGAAAACGCGGCGGGCGGGCGCGTGGTCACTGCCCCGACCAACGGCGCCGCCGGCATCATCCCGGCCGTGCTGCGCTACTACGCGCAGGATTGCCGCCCCAGCGATCCGGTCGGCGGCGTGCGCCGCTTCATGCTGACGGCCGCCGCCATCGGCATGCTGTGCAAGCGCAATGCCTCGATCTCGGGCGCCGAAGTGGGTTGCCAGGGCGAAGTGGGTGTGGCGTGCGCCATGGCCGCCGCCGGCCTGGTGGCGGCATTGGGCGGCACGAACGAGCAGATCGAAAACGCGGCCGAAATCGGCATCGAACACCACCTGGGCATGACGTGCGACCCCATCGGCGGCCTGGTGCAGATCCCCTGCATCGAGCGCAATGGCATGGGCGCCGTGAAAGCCATCACAGCCGCCTCGCTGGCGCTGAAGGGCGATGGCACCCATTTCGTCAGCCTCGACGAAGTCATCGAAACCATGCGCCAGACGGGCGCGGACATGCAGGACAAGTACAAGGAAACGTCGCTGGGCGGCCTGGCCGTGCATGTAATCACCGTCAACCACGCCGCTTGCTGATGTGTTGCTGGTAGTGTCGGATTACGCGCGGAGCGCTAATCCGACCTACGATACGCCACGGTCGGCGTAGGTCGGCTTAGCCCGCAGGGCGTAAGCCGACATCACCACGGCAGCAAGCCATCACCGTCACTCCTCCTCAAACAACTGCTCCAGCCTCCTGGGGTAGTTATTCAAAAAATCGCGCGTCACGGCGAAGTGTTCCGTGTCTTCATATGCCACCTCGTGGATGCCGCCGCCCGTAAACATCAGGATTTTCGCGTTCGGATAGGCCAGCAGGATGGGCGAATGGGTGGCGATGATCAGCTGCGAGTCGTCCTGCACCAGTTGGTGGATCACCGATAGCGCCGCCATCTGGCGGCTCGGCGACAGGGCCGCCTCGGGCTCGTCCAGCAGATACAAGCCCTTGCCCCGCAGCTTGTTGATCAGGGTCGCCATGAACGCTTCGCCGTGCGATTGCGCGTGCAGCGACTTGCCGCCGTAGCTGGCCAGGTATTCGGGCATGTCGTCCATGTAGGTGGCGACGTTGAAAAAGCTTTCGGCGCGCAGGAAATAGCTGTCCTCGGGCTTCTTGTAGCTCTTGCTCAGGCGCAAGTGCGCGTGCAAGCCCGATTCCTCGTCCGACGGCAGGGCGATGCGCACGTTGCGCGTGCCGCCATCCTTGCCGAAGCCCAGCGCCACGGCCAGCGCTTCGAGCATGGTCGACTTGCCGCTGCCATTTTCGCCCACGAAAAACGTCACGTCGCGGTGGAAGTCCATGTGCACGAAGTCGCGGATGGCGGGGATGGTGAACGGATAGTGGTCCATGTCGACGACAGCGTCGGGGCGCAGCGCGGCGCTTTGCAAATACGGTTTTTTACTGATCGGCATGGCCGGTTTTCGACTCCATGATTGGCACTTTACAGGGCAGAAAGTACAGTGTGGCGCAAATCGGCGGCGCACGCCAGTACGCACGCCGGCCATGTTTGCCTGGCTTGATCTCATGCCATTATGGCTGCATTGACAATATCCAGGCTCTCCAATTGTCACATCCTGACCTGGCTGGCGCCACGCGATTCGCCTTGGACGGCGGCTGGCACTATAATATCCGCTGCCATTCATGATTAACCGCTCTCAGCTCAACTGGACTCTTCAAATCTATGCATTACGTGTCTACCCGCGCTGATAAAGCGCCATTGCAGTCGCAACAGTCATCTTTGCAGCAATTTTCCGACATCCTCCTGGGCGGCCTCGCCCCCGATGGCGGACTGTATCTCCCTGAACACTACCCGCAAGTCACTGGTGCCGAGCTGAACGCCTGGCGCACATTGTCGTATGCCGACCTGGCCTACGAAATCCTGAAGAAGTTCGCCACCGATATCCCGGCCGCGGACCTGAAGGCACTGACGGCGAAAACCTATACCAAGGCAGTCTACAAGAACGCCCGCGCCGGCGAAAACGCGGCCGACATCACGCCGCTGCGCGTGCTCGAAGAAAACGTCGTCAAGGGCGGCCAGACTACCCTGATGCTGCAGGCGCTGTCGAACGGCCCGACCCTGGCCTTCAAGGACATGGCCATGCAGCTGCTGGGCAACCTGTTCGAATACACCTTGGCCAAGCACGACGCCGAACTCAATATCTTCGGCGCCACGTCGGGCGACACGGGCAGCGCGGCCGAATACGCGATGCGCGGCAAGAAGGGCATCCGCGTCTTCATGCTGTCGCCGCACAAGAAAATGAGCGCCTTCCAGACGGCGCAGATGTTCAGCCTGCAAGACCCGAATATCTACAACATCGCCGTCGAAGGCGTGTTCGACGATTGCCAGGACATGGTCAAGGCCGTCTCGAACGACTTGCCGTTCAAGGCGAAACAGAAGATCGGCACCGTCAACTCCATCAACTGGGCGCGCGTCGTGGCGCAGGTCGTGTACTACTTCCGCGGCTATCTGGCGGCAACCACCAGCAACGAGCAAAAAGTGTCGTTCACGGTGCCGTCGGGCAACTTCGGCAATATCTGCGCCGGCCATATCGCCCGCATGATGGGGCTGCCCATCTCGAAATTGGTGGCGGCGACGAATGAAAACGACGTGCTCGACGAATTCTTCCGCACGGGCGTCTACCGCGTGCGCAAGTCCGCCGAGACCTACCATACGAGCAGCCCGTCGATGGATATCTCGAAAGCGTCGAATTTCGAGCGCTTCGTCTACGACCTGGTGGGCCGCGACAGCGACCGCGTGCGCGCCCTGTTCACGAAAGTGGAAACGCATGGCGGCTTCGACTTGTCCGGCAAGCCTGGCAGCGACGGCGACGAATTCAAGCTGGTGGCCAAGTACGGCTTCAAGTCGGGCAAGTCCACGCACCAGGACCGCCTCGATACCATCCGCGACGTGGCCGACGACTACGGCATCACCATCGACACGCACACGGCCGACGGCATCAAGGTGGCGCGCGAACACCTGGAGCCCAACGTGCCGATGATCGTGCTGGAAACGGCGCTGGCGGCCAAGTTCAACGAAACCATCCTCGAAGCGCTGGGGGTGGACGCGGAACGGCCAAAGGGCTTCGAGAACATCGAAGACTTGCCGCAAAAGTTCGTCGTGATGGATGCGGACGTGGAAAAGATGAAGGCGTATATCGCCGCCAACACGGGCTTGTGATGAGCGGGCCTGCGATGAACGATCCGAGCGCACAACGCAAGCCGATGCTGTCCGTGGCCGAGGCGCAAGCCTTCATGCTGGGCGCGGCGCGCCCGGTGGCCGAGGTGGAGCTGGTCGACACCATGCGCGCCAACGGCCGCGTGCTGGCGGCCGCGCAAACGTCGACCCTGAACGTCCCCGAGCGCGACAACACGCAGATGGATGGCTATGCCGTGCGCGCGCAGGATTGCGCTAGCGGCGCGGCCAGCTTGCCCGTATCGCAGCGCATCGCGGCCGGCCACGTGGGCCAGCCCTTGCAGCCGGGGACGGCGGCGCGCATCTTCACGGGCGCCCTGATCCCGGACGGCGCCGATTGCGTCGTGATGCAGGAGCAGTGCACCTTGCTTGACGGCGTAGTGACGGTCAATCACGTGCCGCAGGCGGGTGAATGGGTGCGCCGCCAGGGCGAGGATATCCGCGCCGGCGGCGAGATCCTCGGTGCCGGCCGCCGCCTGCGCAGCCAGGAAATGGGCCTGGCCGCCTCGGTGGGCCTGGCGCAGCTGCCGGTGCTGCGCAAGCTGCGCGTCGCCGTCTTCTTCACGGGCGACGAGCTGGCCATGCCCGGTGAGGCTCTGGCGCCGGGCGCCGTCTACAACTCGAACCGTTTTACCTTGCGCGGCCTGCTGGAAAATCTGGGCTGCGAGATCACGGACCTGGGCATCGTGCCCGACAGCCTGGAAGCGACAAAGGCCGTGCTGCGCCAGGCGGCCCAGGGCAATGATCTGATCATCACCTCGGGCGGCGTGTCCGTGGGCGAGGAAGACCATATCAAGCCGGCCGTGGAAGCGGAAGGGCGGCTGAACATGTGGCAGATCGCCGTCAAGCCGGGCAAGCCGCTGGCGTTTGGCGAAGTGCAGGATGCGTTCTTTATCGGCTTGCCTGGCAATCCCGTCTCCAGCTTCGTCACCTTCCTGCTGTTCGTGCGCCCCTTCATCCTGCGCCTGCAAGGCGTGGCGGGGAACCTGGCGCCGCGCAGCTACAAGCTGCCGGCCGCGTTCGAGCGCCTGAAGGCGGACAAGCGCAACGAGTTCTTGCGCGCCAAGGTCAATGAGGAGGGCGAGCTGGAACTGTTCGCCAACCAGAGTTCGGGCGTGCTGACGTCCACCGTGTGGGGCGACGGCTTGATCGATTGCCCGCCGGGGCTGTCGATTGCGCGCGGCGACATGCTGCGGTTTATCCCGTTTAACGAATTGCTGTACTAAGGAAGTAGCGATGAAGATCAATCTGCGATTTTTTGCCAGCGTGCGCGAGCTGGTGGGAACCGGCCATGAAGTGCTGGAAGTGAGCGCGGAGGCCGCGTCACGGCTGACGGTGGGCGAGGTGCGAAATCTCCTGATCGCCCGCGGCGGCAACTGGGAATACGCGCTGGCGCAGGGCCGTGCGCTGCGCATGGCGCATAATCAGGTGATGTGCGATGCCGCTACCGTGATAGGCGACGGCGACGAAGTGGCGTTCTTTCCACCCGTGACGGGCGGCTGATCCCGCTTCCCAAATGAGACGGCCACTTCATCGAAGTGGCCGTTTTTTCATGAAGACTTGGTTTTCGGTTTGTCCCCGCTGCACGTGGCGCAGGCGATGGCTTTCTTGTAGCGCCAGTATTTCGAACCGATGAAGATGGCCGACGCCACCAGCGACCAGGCCAGCGCGCTGAGGATGTCGGCCTGGCTGGTGGTGCCCTTGCTGTACTCGACCACCGTCAGGATGATGAATAAGATCGAACTGGCCAGCAAATAACGGGAAATCCAGAATCCTGCACCCATGTGTTTCTCCTCTTGTCGTCTCGTTGTCTCGTGAAGTCAAAGTGCCGATCGCTGCAGCATGTTGGCGCAGTATGCATCATTTTTCGGCATTCTTGCCATCCCCGCGCCTTATCTCGACTAAAATGCCGGGGTTTTCACCGTCTTTCCAGCTTGCCATGACCCATTCCAGCCTTCCTCCCTTTCACATCGCCGTCATCGGCGGCGGCCCTGCCGGCCTGATGGCCGCCCAGGCTGCCACCGACCAGGGAGCCAGGGTGGAGCTGTTCGACGCCATGCCGTCCGTCGGCCGCAAATTCCTGCTGGCGGGACGCGGCGGCATGAATATCACGCATGCGGAAGACTACCAGTCCTTCGTCTCCCGTTACGGCAGGCCGGCCCGCTGGCTCAAGCCGGCGCTGGACCAGTTCGGCCCGCAAAAGGTGCGCGACTGGGTGCACGGCCTGGGCGTGGATACTTTCGTCGGCTCCTCGAGCCGCGTCTTCCCGACGGACATGAAGGCGGCGCCCTTGCTGCGCGCCTGGCTGCACCGCCTGCGCGAAGCGGGCGTGCAATTTCACATGCGCCACCGCTGGACGGGCTGGCGCGACGGCCGGCTGGCCTTCGCCACGCCGGACGGCGAGCGGTTATTCGTTTTCGACGCCGTGATCCTGGCGCTCGGTGGCGGCAGCTGGGCGCGGCTCGGCTCGGACGGCGCCTGGGTGCCGCTGCTGCGAGAGCAGGGCGTGGCCGTGGCCCCCCTGGCGCCGGCCAATTGCGGCTTCGACGTGGACTGGAGCGAGCATTTCAGCAGCCGCCATGCCGGCGAACCGCTGGCCACCGTGGCCATCACGGCGCGCGATATCGATGGCTTGACGATCAAGCGCCAGGGCCAGTTCGTCATCACGGCGGGCGGCGTCGAGGGCAGCCTGATCTACGCGCTGTCGGCCGCGCTGCGCCAGCAGATCACCGCCGAGGGCAGCACCACCATCTGGCTCGACCTGGCGCCCGACCACAGTCATGAACGCGTGTTCGAGGAAGTGACGCGCCCGCGCGGTTCCCGCTCCATGTCCAGCCACCTGAATAGCCGTCTGGGCATCAAGGGCGTGAAATCGGGCTTGCTGCGCGAATGCCTGAGCGCGGCCGACTTCGCCGATGAAGCCAGGCTGGCGGACGCCATCAAGCTGCTGCCCGTCCGACTTGTGCGTCCGCGCCCCATCGATGAAGCCATCAGCAGCGCCGGCGGCGTGGAATTCGACGGTGTCAAAGGCAGCATGCTGCGCGCCATGCCGGGCGTGTTCCTGGCGGGGGAAATGCTGGACTGGGAAGCGCCGACGGGCGGCTACCTGCTGACGGCCTGCCTGGCGCAAGGCAAGGCGGCCGGCGAGCAGGCGGTCAGTTGGCTGGAAGAGAACGTTAGTGCCAGGTAATTTCGCCCGAGCCGCTTTTCTGCGTTTCGCGCTGGCGCGGGTTGCCGTGGACGTGGATGTCGCCGCTGCCGCGCAGGGTTAGGTTGCTGGCGTCGCGCACGAAGACGGTGCTCGTGCCGGAGCCTTGCAGGCTGACGCTGGCCTTGTCGGCGGCCAGGTGCTCGGCATCGATATCGCCTGAACCGCTCAGATCGGCACGCAGGAACTTGGTATTGCCGCTGGCGGCGATGCGCCCGGAGCCCACCATTTCCAGCACCACGCTGTCGCTGTTGCCGCCATTGATGTCGAGGTCGCCGCTACCGTTGACCGTGGCTTGCACCTGCTTGTAGCGTCCCGTGAAACTGACATCGCCCGAACCCGTCAATTCCAGGATGAAACTGTCTCCGGAAAATCCCGTGATCTTGCTGTCGCCGTTGCCGTGCACTTCGACGCGGACGAGGGCGGGCAGCACCAGTTCCACCTGCAGGGGCTGGCGGTGGTGGAACAGCATGCCTTTCGGGCCGATATGCAGGGTCGTGCCATCCTGCGTGGTGTCGACGTTGGACAGCAGACGCTGTTCGCCGCTGACCTTCAGCGATGGCGTGGCGCCGCGGCGCAGCACCAGGTCGATGGGGCCGGCCAGGTCGATGCTATTGATATTGGGGGAAACCGGGCGCGTTTCGCTGCGCACGGCACGGCCGGCGGCGCTGCTGGGATTGCTGATTCCCTTGGCGCGCAGTGCCGCATACGACATGGCGATCAGGACCAGTGCCAGCAAGAGCATGGACAGGCCAACTTTGAGCAAGCGTTTCATGGCAGCCTTTCTAGTGACCTTTGAGCAGGGAAACATTCATGGCAACGTAACGCTTGATGCCGATCAAGGTATAGCGCGTTACGACCAGACTGAGCAGGAAGATGGCGATGCCGCCGAGCAGCATACCCACGCCAAAGACGGTTTGCGTGGTGCGCGCATCGCGGTCCATGTCGGTGGAGATGCGGATGCCCCCGCCGGCCAGCGCTTCGGCCCGCTCCATCATGCGCGAGGAGGCGCCGGGCGCCCCGGTCTCGGACTCGGCCGGGTCATGCTGCAAGCGGCCGGGCAGGTGATCGACTTCGATGCCCGTGTCGCCGATGGTGATGCGCGTTTCGCGCCGTTCGCCGTTTTCGCCGCCGTCATCGTCGTGGATGAAGACGTGGCGCAGGGGACCGTCGAGCACCAGTTCGTTGGCGCCGGACAAACCGCTGGCCGTGATGGCGATGCCGGCCAGGTAAAAGCTCAGGCCGACGGCGTACAGGGTGGCCAGCAGGGCTGCATACACGGCGGCAGGCACGACCATGAACAGGTTGAAGATGGCCAGGCCCACCAGCGAGACGAGCAGGCGCAGCAGGTTGACGGGGGTTTTCTTTTGTTCGAAAGCCTGGCGGTGCGTGCTGTTGCGCAAGGTAAGGGCGATTTTTTTCGGGTCGCCCAGGTCGTCTGCGATCTCGTGCTCGCTGCGGCCGGCCGCAGCGCCTTCGATGAAGGTCTGTTCGTAATAGTCGAGCGTCTTGGCGACCAGGTCCGGTGGCAAGCCTGCCAGCGCGCGTCGCAGTGCGTCGAGATAATCTTGTTTGTTCATCATATTCTTCCTGTCCGCCGCTTCAGCCCATGGCCGGCAGCAGCATGCTTGCCTGGCTCAGCAGCAATGGTGCCTGTGGCGCCTGCTGTGCGTGAATGACGATGAATGTGGCCAGCACCACACCAGCCAGCAGCGCCAGGGCTTTCAAGCTGTTTTTCAAGTGCAAGGTGGTGTGCATGGTATTCCCCGTGGCATGGCCGTTGTCGATGATCAGACTGTACCCAAGCGCACGCGGGCGCACCAGCGCGGTGCGACAGAATGCAATTTCGCGGGGGCGAGCGACACCAGGGGAGGATGCACCGTCAAGTCTACTTTGCCACCTTGCCCGTGGTAATGGCTTTTGCCGCCGCCACGCCGCTGCGCACGGCGGCCTCGATGGTGGCCGGATAGTCTTGCGTCCGGTCATCATTGGCCGTGTAGTCGCCTGCCAGCAGCAAGCCAGGCATGCCGCTGGCGTTGCCGGGGCGAGCCAGGTCGGGCGTGCAGGCAAAGGTGGCGCGCTTTTCCGTGATCAGCTGGGTCCACAGGGGCTGCGCCAGGGCAGGGCGCTGCAACACCTGGGCCAACTGCGCCGCGATGGCTTGCGCCAGCGGTCCATGGCCTTGCTCGGCGGCATAGCCGGAGGCGCTGATGACGACGGCCAGCAAGCCCGCTTGGTTGCTGTCGAGCTGGCCCCGGTCGAAGACGAACTGGCCCCAGTGCTGTTGCTCCGGCGCATCGACGAGGGCGTAGAACGGCAAGTCCAGGCGCACCGAAACATCGTACTGCAGGTAACAGGTGCTGATGGCTTCCGGCATGAACGCTTGCATGCGGCTCACCGCTTCGTCAAGGCGGGCGTCGTGCAAGCCTTGCAGCAGGCTGGCCGCCTGCACGGAGGAGGTGGCCACGATCACGCCATCAAAGCTTTCGCCGTCATCAAGCCCCCAGCGGCCATCGGGCAGCGCCTGCAAAGCGGTGATTTTGGCGCCCGTGCGGACTGTACCGCCATGCTGCACCACGTAGCGGCTTGCCGCGTCGGGTAACAGGGCACTCAGGTCCGCCTTCGGGATCAGCATGTCGGAGGCGCGGCGGCGGCTGGCGCCCAGGCTGTCGCGCAGCACGTTGAGGAAGACGCGGGCCGAGGCGCGCTCGGGCGGGGTATTCAGTGCGGCCAGGCACAGCGGGTGCCACATCAGCCGGTTCAGGCGCTCCGTCTGGTCGAAGCGCTGCAGCAATTCGCTGACCGAGCAATCGTTATACAGCTGCCAGCCCATCGTCCGCATGGCGGTGGAAAAGCGCATCAGGGCCAGCTTGTCGGCGCGCAATAATCCCTGGGCGCGCAGCAGCGCCCATGCCAGGTGCAGTGGCGCGGGCAGGCGCGGCGCGATGAAATCCATGCCGCCCGAGCCGGCCGGATAGCGCATCTGCAGGGGCAGGGTGAGGATCAGCTCGGCAGGGTCTTGTCCCGCCAGCTTGATCAGGCGCAAGGTTTCCGTGTAAGCGCCCAGCAAGATGTGCTGGCCGTTGTCGAGCACAGTGCTTTCGCGTTCGACCCGGCGCGCCCGTCCGCCCAAGGTGCGCGCCGCCTCGAATACACTCACCGCGTGACCGGCGCGCGCCAGTTCCATGGCCGCCGCGCAGCCAGCCCAGCCGGCGCCGATGACGGCGTAGCGTTGCTTCACGCTGCTCTTAGCCACGAACCCAGGTCTTCCAGGCCAGCCACAGTTTGCGGATCGGCGTGAGCGAGATGCGCTGTTTCAGCACGTGGTAGCCGTCGCGCTCGACTTCATTGAGCAGGGTGCGGTAGATGGCGGCCATGATCAGGCCCGGGCGCTGGGCGCGGCGGTCTTCTGCCGGCAAGAGCGCGAAGGCTTCGTCATACGCCTTTTGCGCGCGCGCCACCTGGAAACGCATGAGGTTTTCAAAGTTTTCGCTGTGGCGCGCATTCAGCAAGTCGGCCGCCGTCACATTGAATTGCTGCAATTCGCTGATCGGCAGATAGATGCGCCCCTTGCGCGCGTCTTCGCCCACATCGCGGATGATATTGGTGAGCTGGAAGGCATGGCCCAGCTTTTCCGCATACAGCAGGGTTTCCGGGCGGGTCGCGCCGAAGATGCTGGCCGACAAGATTCCCACCACGCTGGCCACGTGCCAGCAATAGCGGCTCATGGCCTGGTAGTCGAGGTAGCGGGTCTGGTTCAAGTCCATTTCCATGCCGTCGATGATGGCCTGCAAATGCTTTTCTTCCAGTTTATATACGTCCAGGTGTGGCTGCAGCGCGCGCATCACGGGATGCGTGGGATTGCCCTCGTACATGGCCTTGACTTCCTTGCGCCACCAGACCAGCTTGGTGCGTGCCACGGCTTCGTCCGTGCATTCGTCGACCGTGTCATCGACTTCGCGGCAGAAGGCGTACAGGGCCGTGATGGCCTTGCGGCGCTCGGCGGGCAGGAACAGGAAGCTGTAGTAGAAGCTGGAGCCGCTCTGGGCGGCCTTTTGTTGGCAGTATTCGTCGGGAGACATAGTCAAAAGAGCAAGGGTTGCAGATCGAAGCCGCTATTCTATCGTCTTACAGAGTGGGCGACGGGGGAAAAGCCGTTTTTACTTGTGTCTCTTGATGCAAGCTTTTGCGCGACATGCGCAGGGCGCGCCAGAAAATGATCAGCCAGTCGCGTTTCTCCAGCTTGGGGCGGCGCCGGAACACGTCGTAATTGACGGCTTCGATGGCTTCCAGGATGCGCAGGCCGCCTTGGATCACGAGACGCAGTTCCCAGCCGATGCGTCCGCGCAAACGCAGGGCCAGCGGCGCGCCGGACAGCATCAGGGCGCGCGTGCGGGCCACTTCAAAGCGCATCAGGGCGCTCCACTTGCCGTGGGCCTCGGGCCGCTCGAAGGCGGCGGCGGAGACGGCAAAGCGGGTCAGGTCTTCCATCGGCAGGTAGATGCGCTCTTTTTGCTGGTCGATGGCGACGTCTTGCAAGAAATTAATTAGTTGCAAAGCTGAACATATGGCATCGGAATCGCGTACATTCTGTTCATCGGCCGCGCCATACAGGTGCAGCATCAGCAGCCCCACGGGGTTGGCGGAACGGGCGCAGTAATCGAGCACGTCGTCATAGCTGGCGTAGCGCGTCGTTTCCACATCCTGCTTGAAGGCGGACAATAAATCGTGGAATGGCTTCAGCGGCAACTGGTGTTTGGCAATGACGGCGGCCAGGCGTTCGAACATGGCGGCGTTCTCGCCCCCATGGCCTTCGTGGCGGGCGATGCGGCCCAGCGCCTCTTCGTAGGCGTGCAGGGCCGCCAGGCGCTCGGCCGGCGTGGCGTCGCCTTCGTCGGCCAGGTCGTCGGCGCTGCGGGCGAAGGCATAGATGGCTTCGACGGCGGGCACCAGGCGGCGCGGCAGTAAAAATGATGCAACAGGAAAATTTTCGTAATGGTCTACAGGCATGAACACACTTCTCTAGTCTTGCGTTTGTCCGGCACCCTCAAACGCTGGAATGTGGCCGGGCGTTGTACGTCTCAAGATTAATGACGCATAAGTCACTAAAAACTTTTACGCACGATTATAATTAATAACCAGAAAGTCATTAGGCGAAGAGTACTTCCGCCATGACCAAACTGATATTGTCACAAATTTAAGGATATCGCGTGCGAAAAAGTTTGGCCTGGCCCAAAGGACAGGCAAAAAGTTTCTCCGCATAAAAATATTACAGCCCGCATAGTAAAGGAAAATACCTTGTTTGCCCTGAAAACCCTGCGCCGCGAGACCGGCGCTTCCGCACTTCCTGGCCTGCGGCTGATTGCCGCCGCCGCCCTGGCGATGACATTGGCGGCCTGTTCCAAGCCTGCCGTCAAAGTGGAAGACGTGCGCCCCGTGCGCGCGATTGTGTTGTCTAGCAGTAATGTTGACGTGAGTGCCGAGCTGTCGGGCGAGGTCGTGCCCCGTGTCGTATCGCAGCTGGGCTTCCGCGTGGGCGGCAAGATCGTGGCGCGCAAGGTCGACGTGGGCGCCAGCGTGAAGAAGGGGCAAGTGTTGATGCAGCTCGATCCTGTCGACTTGCAACTGTCGCAGGCGCAGGCCAAGGCCTCGCTGGTCAGCGCGGAGACGAGCCGCGACCTGGCGCGCGCGGAATTGAAGCGCTACCAGGATTTGCGCGAGAAAAACTTCGTCAGCCAGGCCGTGCTCGACAGCAAGGATGCCACCTACAAGGCGGCGCAGGCAAACGTGGAAGCGGCCCAGGCCCTGTACCGGGGTCAGGCGAACCAGTCCGGCTATGCCAGCTTGCTGGCTGACGTCGATGGCGTCGTCACGCGCATCGAGGCTGAAGTGGGGCAGGTGGTGGCGCCCGGCGCACCCGTGGTGCAAGTGGCCAGGAGCGGCGAGAAGGAAGTCATGATCGGCATTCCTGAAGATAAGGTTGAAACCTTGCGTGGCGTCAAGGATGTGGTGGTGCGCCTGTGGGCCGACCCGAAGCAGGCGTTGCCGGGCAAGATACGCGAAATATCGCCCGTGGCCGATGCCGCCACGCGCACCTACCTGGCGAAAGTCAGCATCCCGGACGCGCCGCAGGCACGCCTGGGCATGACGGCCGTGGTGCAGTTCGCCTCGCAAACGACCACGCCGCAGATCAAGGTGCCGTTGACGGCCCTGTTCAATGAGAAATCGCAAAGTTCCGTGTGGGTGGTGGAAAACGGCGCCGTGAAGCTCGTGCCGGTGACGGTGGGCGGCGTGGCGGGCAATGAGTTGCTGCTGACCTCGGGCGTGAAGGAAGGCCAGACGGTCGTCACGGCCGGCGTCAACCTGCTCAAGCCGGGCCAGAAAGTGACCATTCTCGGCGCCGAACTGGCCAGCAAGCCTGATGTGGCCGCTGCCCCCGTCAGCGTGGGTGCGGCCAAATGAAGGGCGGCTTCAATCTGTCGCGCTGGGCGCTCGAACACATCCCGCTGACGCGCTACCTGATGGCCGTGCTGCTGATCGGCGGCATGCTCAGCTACGCCAGCCTGGGCCAGGATGAAGATCCCCCGTTCACCTTCCGCGCCATGGTCTTGCAAGCCTACTGGCCCGGCGCCACGGCCTTGCAGATGGCCGAGCAGGTGACGGACAAGCTGGAAAAGAAACTGCAGGAAACGCCGTACATCGACGAGATCACCAGCTATTCGAAGCCGGGCGAAACCTTGATCCTGCTGGAACTGCGCGAATCGGCGCCGCCCAAGGAAACGGCGGCCGCCTGGTACCAGGTGCGCAAGAAGATCGGCGACATCCAGGGCAGCTTGCCGGCCGGCGTCGTGGGCCCGTTCTTCAATGACGAGTTCGGCGACACGTACGGCTCCATCTTCGCCCTGTCCGGCGATGGTTTTACGTACGCGGAAATGAAGGATTATGCGGACAAGGTACGCCAGGAACTGCTGGCCGTAGGGCAGGTATCGAAGGTGGAACTGTTCGGCGTGCAGGATGAAAAGATCAATATCATCTTTTCGCACAAGAAATTTGCCCAGCTGGGCATTCCGTTCGACGCCATCGTGCAGCAACTGTCCGCGCAAAACAGCATCAACGCCACCGGCGTGCTGGTGACGCCGACGGACAATCTGCAAGTGCGCGTGACGGGCGCCATGGTGACCGTCAAGGACCTGGAAAACCTGGAGCTGCGCGCCAACGGCACGACTTTCCGCCTCGGTGATTTTGCCACAGTAAAGCGCGAACTCGTCGATCCTCCCAAGGACAAGATGCGTTTCAATGGCAAGGAAGTGATCGGCCTGGGCGTGTCGATGGAAAAGGGCGGCAATATCATCGACATGGGCAAGGCCTTGCAGGCAACGGTGACGCGCATGAAGAGCGAATTGCCGGTTGGCATAGAGCTACAGCGCGTATCGAACCAGCCGGAAGCCGTGTCCGCCTCCGTGGGTGAATTCGTGCATACCCTGATCGAAGCCATCCTGATCGTGCTGGCCGTCAGCTTCGTCGCGCTGGGCTTGCACACGAAACCGCTGCGCATCGACGTGCGGCCCGGGCTGGTGGTGGCGCTGACCATCCCGCTGGTGCTGGCCGTCACCTTCCTGTTCATGCGCCTGCTCGACATCGACTTGCACAAGATTTCCCTGGGCGCCCTGATCATCGCGCTGGGCTTGCTGGTCGATGATGCCATCATTGCCGTCGAGATGATGGTGCGCAAGATGGAAGAGGGCATGTCGCGTTTCGACGCGGCCACCTTCGCCTACACATCGACGGCCATGCCCATGCTGACGGGCACCCTGATCACGGTGGCGGGCTTCTTGCCCATCGGCCTGGCCAAGTCGGCCGCCGGTGAATACACGTTCTCCTTGTTCTCCGTCAATGCGCTGGCCCTGATCATCTCGTGGGTGGTGGCCGTCGTCTTCACGCCCTACATCGGCTACGTCTTGCTGAAAGTGAAACCGCACGCGCACAACGACCATGAATTGTTCGATACGCCGAACTTCCGCCGCTTCCGCCGTGCCGTCACCTGGTGCGTGGAATGGCGCAAGACGACGATCGCCGCCACCCTGGCCATCTTTGCGCTGGGCATCTATGGCTTTAACTTTATCGAAAAGCAATTCTTCCCCGATTCCAGCCGTCCTGAGCTGATGGTGGAACTGTGGTCGCCCGAAGGCACGACCTTTGCGGCGAATGAAAAGCAGGTGAAGAAATTCGAAGCGTTCGTCGGCAAGCTCGACGGCGTGGAAAGCGTGACCAGCTATGTGGGCACGGGCAGCCCCCGTTTCTACCTGCCGCTGGACCAGATCTTCCCGCAGACCAATGTGTCGCAAGTGGTGGTCTTGCCGAAGAGCCTGGCTGACCGCGAACGCCTGCGCCAGCAAATCGTCGATGTCTTCAAGAAGGATTTTCCGGAAGTGCGGGGCCGTGTAAAACTGTTGCCGAATGGGCCGCCGGTGCCGTATCCCGTGCAGTTTCGCGTCACGGGACCGGAAGTGGCCGGTGTGCGGGCCATCGCCGACCAGGTCAAGGACATTATGCGCGCCAATCCGAACACCCTGGGCGTGAACGACAACTGGAATGAATCGGTGAAAGTGCTGCGCCTGGACCTGGATCAGGACAAGATGCGCGCGCTGGGCGTCACCTCGAAAACGGTGATGCAGGCGGCCAATACGATTCTGTCGGGTACCGTCATCGGCCAATTCCGTGAAGACAATAAGCTGATCGACATCCAGGTGCGCCAGCCGCTGGAAGAGCGGGCGACGATTTCCGTGCTGAACGACACGAATATCCCGACGGCGACGGGCAAGTCCGTGCCCATCTCGCAACTGGCCCGCGCGCATTTCGTGTGGGAGCCGGGTGTCGTCTGGCGCGACAAGCGCGAATGGGCCATTACCGTGCAATCGGACGTGATCGATGGCATCCAGGGCGCCACCGTGTCGACGCAGCTGGCGCCGCAGCTGGACGCTTTGCGTGCCAAGTTGCCGGCCGGCTACCGCATCAATGTGAAGGGCGTGGCGGCCGACAGCGGCGAGGCGGAAGCGTCGATCTCGGCGAACTTGCCGCTGGCTATCTTTATCATCTTCACCTTGCTGATGCTGCAGTTGCACAGTTTCTCGCGTTCCCTGCTGGTGTTCCTGACGGGGCCTCTGGGCGTGGCGGGTGCCGCCTTTGCCTTGCTGCTGCTGCACCGCCCGCTGGGTTTCGTAGCCAACCTGGGCGTCATCGCGCTGTTCGGCATGATCATCCGCAACTCGGTGATCCTTGTCGACCAGATCGAGCAAGACATCCGCGATGGTTCGGCCCCATGGGACGCCATCATCGACTCGGCCGTGCGCCGCTGCCGTCCCATCGTGCTGACGGCTGCCGCCGCGGCGCTGGCCATGATCCCGTTGTCGCGCTCGGTGTTCTGGGGGCCGATGGCCGTCGCCATCATGGGCGGCCTGATCCTGGCGACGGCCTTGACCTTGCTGTTCTTGCCGGCCCTGTATGCGGCCTGGTTCCGGGTCAAGAAGCCGGAGCCGGCGACCGCAAAAGAAGGCTAGCAGCCAGCGCCAGGGCGCGGGCATAAAAAAGGCGGCATTCCTCTGGGAAATCCAGTAGAATGCCGCCTTTGCTTTACCGAGGGCTTGCTCGTTTAGTCCACGGTAGCCAGATCGCTCCCGAGTTGTTAAAATCAGGGAAGTCGCCTGTGGCAAGCAGTGCAAAGTAGTACAAAATGCGGATGTGGTGGAATTGGTAGACACGCTGGTCTTAGAAGCCAGTGCTTCGGCTTGGGAGTTCGAGTCTCCCCATCCGCACCAATCCGGGTTGTTCCAGCCCGGACGTGCAGCGCCATCAAGTTGTTCTTCAGCCTCGTTGCAGGCGTCTTTCCTGTTGCCTTTCCTGTATTTCCGTCATCCCGGCTGCCTTTGCTTGCGCCATTTTTCGCCAGAGATCGGGCGGCAGGGAAGGGCCCGGGCGGAGATTTGCCTGAAAAATGGCCAAATTGAGGTAAATCAAAGGTTTTTTGCCCGAAATCTTCGCTCTGGGCGCATTTCTTTGTTTCGGACGGGGCGCCAGTTCGCATATACTAATGAACGAAGCAGGCTGGAAAGCCTGTCTCTGGCGAAATAAAGAATGCCGGGGCAAGAGTAAAGACAGGGCACCCCCAGGCTGTGGCGATTCATTCGCCGCCGCTGGTATCCTCTGTGGCCGGGCTGCAAAGCCAGCCACTTTCCCGAAGTCCTTTGTTATAATGCCACGCTTTACCGAATGATGGCCGGCCCTGCATTTACTTAGAAGCAAGGCTGGACGCTCGGAGCCCTGTCGCAGTACTGGAAGCGGCGGATTGTTTGGTGCCTGGTGCGGGTTTTTCCCTCAGCCGGGTAGACCAGGTCCATTGTCCTGCTTGCAGTACTTTTACAGATGAATATGCGAGCGAGTGAAGCTGGACCCATGTCTTGTTGCCAGTGATGGCGCAAGGGGTCGGGTCTTCTTTTCTCGCACCAACAGTGTTTATTTTTTGGACGATTTTTTACATGGCAACTGCAGTCGAAACCTTGGGCAAACTCGAACGTCGTATCACGATCTCCTTCCCGCTGACGGACGTCCGCACGGAAGTTGAGAAGCGCCTGAAAGTGCAAGCCCGTACGGCTAAGGCACCGGGCTTCCGTCCGGGCAAAGTGCCGTTGAAAATGGTCGCAGCACAATACGGCTACCAAATTGAATCCGAAGTGCTGAACGACAAAGTCGGCCGCGCGTTCAACGACGCCGCCAACGAAAACAATCTGCGCGTGGCCGGTTTCCCGAACATCGTGCCGAAAGAAGAAGCAGCCGAAGGCCAGCTGGCTTTCGACGCAACGTTCGAAGTGTATCCGGAAGTCGCCATCGGCGACCTGACGGCCGTTGAAATCGAAACCGTGCAAGCCGACGTGTCGGAAGCCGAAATCGACAAGACCATCGACATCCTGCGCAAGCAGCGCGTGCACTTCCACACCAAGGGCGAAGCTGGCGAACACGGCGACGGCGGTGAGCCGATCGCTGCCAACGGCGACCGCGTGACTGTCGACTTCGTCGGCTCGATCGACGGCGTTGAATTCCCAGGCGGCAAAGCTGAAGGCTACGCTTTCGTGCTGGGCGAAGGCCGCATGCTGCCAGAATTCGAAGCAGCGACCCTGGGCCTGAAAGTAGGCGAGTCGAAGACTTTCCCATTGTCGTTCCCAGAGGACTACCACGGTAAAGACGTTGCCGGCAAAACCGCTTCGTTCACCATCACGCTGCAAAAACTGGAATGGGCGCACCTGCCGGAAGTCGATGCTGAATTCGCAAAGTCGCTGGGCGTTGCCGATGGCGACCTGGCCAAAATGCGCGAAGACATCAAAGTCAACCTGCAACGTGAAGTCGCTGGCCGCGTAAAAGCACGCAACAAGGAAGCCGTCATGGACGCGCTGATCAAAGTTGCTGAGCTGGAAGTGCCAAAAACGCTGATCGCTCAGGATTCCGAGCGGCTGGCCGAAATGACCCGCCAGGACATGGCGCAGCGCGGCATGAACGTCAAGGACGTGCCTTTCCCAGCAGAACTGTTCGCAGAAAAAGCCGAGCGTCGCGTACGCCTGGGCCTGATCCTGTCGCAACTGGTTGGCGACAACAAGCTGCAGGCTACGCCTGAGCAAGTCAAGGCGCAAATCGAAGATTTCGCCCAAAGCTACGAAGATCCACGCGAAGTGCTGAAGTACTACTACAGCGACCGTCGTCGTCTGGGTGAGATCGAAGCCCTTGTATTGGAAGAAAACGTCGTCACCTACGTGTTGGGCCTGTCGAAAGTCACGACGAAAGCAGTTGCTTTCGACGAACTGATGGGAAGCAACGCACAAGCGTAAACCAGTTGGTATTGGGATGCCATGATAGCTTTTAACACCTGATAAAACCGTAGCGAGCGGATGGGAGTTGTGGCTGAGAAGCGGAGCTGTGCGAATGCACAGTGAGCATCGGAGGCCGCAAATCGCGACGCGCAGTAGGTTTTGTCAGGTGTCTCAAGGTGGTGGTAGTATCCCCTAACTGCTTCACAAGGAAATGAAATGACAGGTATGAACCGTAATCCGGCGCTGGACACAGAGATGCTCGGCCTGGTGCCGATGGTGGTGGAACAAAGCGGTCGCGGCGAGCGCTCGTATGATATTTACTCGCGCCTGCTGAAAGAACGCTTGATTTTCATGGTCGGCCCGGTCAATGACCAGATGGCCAACCTGGTTGTCGCCCAGCTGCTGTTCCTGGAAAGCGAAAATCCGGAAAAGGAAATCTCGCTCTACATCAACTCGCCAGGTGGTTCGGTCTCGGCCGGCATGGCCATCTACGACACCATGCAGTTCATCAAGCCGGACGTCTCGACCCTGTGCACGGGCATGGCTGCTTCGATGGGCGCTTTCCTGCTGGCCGCTGGCGCCAAGGGCAAGCGTTTCTCGCTGCCGAACTCGCGCATCATGATTCACCAGCCGTCCGGTGGTTCGCAAGGCATGGCGTCCGATATCGAGATCCAGGCGAAGGAAATCCTTTACCTGCGCACCCGCTTGAACGGCATCATGGCCGAGCGCACGGGCCAGACGATCGAACAGATCGCCAAGGACACCGACCGCGACCGTTTCATGTCCGCCGACGAGGCCGTTGAGTATGGTTTGATCGACAAAGTGTTGACCAGCCGCGCTTGATGAGCCCCTACCGGTATTGCTAAGTACGTAAGTTAACGCCCGGGCGCTCAAACGTTCGGGCGTTTCGCTTTTATTTCGGGTAGCATGGAGCTTGTGCGCGTTGTTGACTTGCGCCATGGCTAGCGGCCTTTACGGGCGGCAACCAACATCCGGCTTGCGATTTTGCAATATTGTTAATGCAGTTCCAACCAAAATGCCTTATGTCAGACAAAAAATCCTCTAGCGGCGAAAAATTACTGTATTGCTCGTTCTGCGGCAAAAGCCAGCACGAGGTGAAGAAACTCATCGCCGGCCCGTCCGTATTCATTTGCGACGAGTGCATCGACTTGTGCAACGACATCATCCGTGATGAAACGTCGAGCATCGAGACGGTGACCGGTACCAAATCCGACCTGCCGACGCCGCAAGAAATTGCCGCCTTGCTCGATCAGTACGTGATCGGCCAGCAGACTGCCAAGCGCATCCTGTCGGTGGCGGTGTACAACCATTACAAGCGCCTCAAGCACCTGGGCAAGAAAGACGACATCGAACTGGCCAAGAGCAACATCTTGCTGGTCGGTCCTACCGGTTCGGGCAAGACCCTGCTGGCACAGACCCTGGCGCGCATGCTCAACGTGCCGTTCGTGATCGCCGACGCCACCACCCTGACCGAAGCCGGTTACGTGGGTGAAGACGTGGAAAACATCATCCAGAAGCTGCTGCAAAGCTGCAACTATGACGTCGAGAAAGCTCAGCGCGGCATCGTCTACATCGATGAGATCGACAAGATTTCGCGCAAGTCCGACAATCCGTCCATCACGCGCGACGTGTCGGGCGAGGGCGTGCAGCAAGCCTTGCTCAAACTCATCGAAGGCACGATGGCTTCCGTGCCGCCACAAGGCGGCCGCAAGCACCCGAACCAGGATTTCGTGCAGATCGACACGACCAACATCATGTTCATCTGCGGCGGCGCCTTCGACGGCTTGTCGAAAGTGATCGCCAACCGTTCCGAAAAGAGCGGTATCGGCTTCTCGGCCACGGTGCGCAGCAAGTCGCAAAGCACGGCCAGCGAACTGATGTTGCAAGCGGAGCCGGAAGATCTGGTCAAGTTCGGCCTGATCCCGGAACTGGTGGGCCGTCTGCCCGTTATCGCCACCCTGGCTGAATTGACGGAAGAAGCGCTGATCCAGATCCTGGTCGAGCCGAAGAATGCGCTGATCAAGCAGTATTCGAAGCTGCTCGAGATGGAAGGCGCGGAACTGGAGATTCGTCCGGCCGCCTTGCATGCGATCGCCAAGAAGGCGCTGGCGCGCAAGACCGGTGCCCGTGGCCTGCGTTCCATCCTGGAACATGCTTTGCTGGACGTCATGTACGAACTGCCGAGCGAACAAAATGTGGTGAAAGTCGTCATCGACGAAAATACCATCACCAGCGGCGCCAAACCTTTGTTGATTTATCAAGAGACTGCCAAGGCCTCCGGAGAAAATTGATTACTGTCGAGACAAATGCATAAAAAGGGTTTTGATTCCTTAATGCATGGCAGTACAATTTAAATCAATGAGTGCAGGCTTCAATCGGAAAGCCACTCGCGGCGCTTAGCTGCGCGTGGCTTTTTTACTGTGAAAACTGCATTTATTACCGTCATGCGGGTGTGTTTTGCGAAATAGACAGAAAAATGTTTGTTTCACAGAATTATTTATTCTCGCCGGTCTTGTGTTTTGGCAGCGAGCGCCAACATCGTAAACACGCTTTCTATAAGGTACGCCATGACAACTTCCAAATTAACTGAGCAAACTCAACTGCCGTTATTGCCGTTGCGGGATGTCGTCGTTTTCCCGCATATGGTGATACCGCTGTTCGTTGGCCGTCCAAAGTCGATCAAGGCGCTGGAAGCTGCGATGGAGCAGGGCAAGAGCATCATGCTTGCCGCTCAAAAAGCAGCCGCGAAGGACGAGCCGTCTCCTTCGGATATCTATGAAATTGGCTGCGTCGCCAATATTCTGCAAATGCTGAAGCTGCCCGATGGCACCGTCAAGGTGCTGGTCGAAGGCGCGCAGCGTGCCCGCATCAACCACATCAGCGATGCGCCGACGCACTTCATCGCCGACCTGACGCCGCTCGAATCCGAGCCGGGCGACGAGTCGGAAGTCGAAGCCATGCGCCGCGCGATCGTGCAGCAGTTCGACCAGTACGTCAAACTGAACAAAAAGATTCCACCGGAAATCCTCGCTTCGCTGTCGGGCATCGACGATGCCGGCCGCCTGGCCGACACGGTGGCCGCGCATCTGCCGCTGAAGCTTGAGCAAAAACAAGTCATCCTGGAAATTTTCAGCGTGGCCAAGCGCCTCGAGCACCTGCTGGGCCAGCTCGAAGGCGAGCTCGACATCCTGCAGGTGGAAAAGCGCATCCGCGGCCGCGTCAAGCGCCAGATGGAAAAGTCGCAGCGCGAGTACTACCTGAACGAGCAAGTCAAGGCGATCCAGAAGGAACTGGGCGAGGGCGAAGATGGCGCCGACCTCGACGAGCTGGAGAAAAAAGTCGCTTCGGCAAAGATGCCGAAGGAAGCGCTCGACAAGGCCACCAACGAGTTGAAAAAACTCAAGCTGATGTCGCCGATGTCGGCCGAAGCCACCGTCGTGCGCAACTACATCGACACCCTGGTCAATTTGCCTTGGAAAAAGAAATCCAAGGTCAATAACGACCTGGCAAATGCGGAAAAAGTGCTCGAGGGCGACCACTACGGCCTCGACAAGGTCAAGGAACGCATCCTGGAATACCTCGCGGTGCAACAGCGCGTCGACAAGCTGAAAGCGCCTATCCTGTGCTTCGTCGGTCCTCCGGGCGTCGGCAAGACTTCGCTGGGCCAGTCCATCGCCCGCGCGACGAACCGCAAGTTCGTGCGCATGGCCCTGGGCGGCGTGCGCGACGAAGCCGAGATACGCGGCCACCGCCGCACCTACATCGGCTCGATGCCGGGCAAGATATTGCAATCGCTGTCGAAAGTCGGCGTGCGCAATCCTTTGTTCCTGCTCGATGAAGTCGACAAGATGGGTGCCGATTTCCGTGGCGATCCATCGTCGGCCTTGCTGGAAGTGCTCGATCCGGAACAGAACCACACGTTCTCCGACCATTACATCGAAGTCGATTTCGACTTGTCCGACGTGATGTTCGTGGCCACGTCGAACTCGTACAATATTCCGCCAGCCTTGCTCGACCGCATGGAAGTGATCCGTCTGTCCGGTTACACGGAAGACGAAAAGACCAGCATCGCGCAGCGTTATCTGCTGCCGAAGCAGATCAAGAACAATGGCTTGAAGGAAGAGGAAATCTCGGTGGCCGAGTCGGCCTTGCGCGACATCATCCGCTACTACACGCGGGAAGCCGGTGTGCGTTCGCTCGAGCGTGAAGTGTCGAAGATCTGCCGCAAGGTGGTCAAGATGCTGCTGCTGAAGAAATCCGACAAGAAGGTCATCGTCAACTCGAAGAACCTGGATAAATTCCTTGGCGTGCGCCGCTATGATTTCGGTGTCGCAGAGAAAGAAAACCAGGTAGGCCAGGTGGTCGGTCTGGCATGGACGGAAGTGGGCGGCGATCTGCTGACCATCGAAGCCGTGTCGATGCCGGGCAAGGGCGGCATCATCCGCACGGGTACGCTGGGCGACGTCATGAAAGAGTCGATCGAGGCAGCCCGCACAGTGGTGCGCAGCCGGGCACAGCGCCTGGGCATCAAGGCGGACGTGTTCGAGAAGAGCGACATCCACATCCACGTGCCGGAAGGCGCGACACCGAAGGACGGTCCTTCGGCTGGCGCGGCCATGACGGTGGCGATGGTGTCGGTCTTCACGGGCATCCCCGTGCGCGCCGACGTGGCGATGACGGGCGAGATCACCTTGCGCGGCGAAGTATTGCCGATCGGCGGCCTGAAAGAAAAGCTGCTGGCAGCGCATCGCGGCGGCATTAAGACGGTCCTGATTCCAGAGCAGAATGTGAAAGACCTGGCCGATATTCCGGACAACGTCAAGAACAAACTGGAGATCGTTCCCGTGCGCTGGATCGACAAAGTGCTGGAAATCGCCCTCGAACGCATGCCTGAAGCGTTGGCGGACGTCGCTGCGGTGGAGGCTGTCACGGCTGCCGCGGCCAAGCCTGACGCGGCCGGCGAGGTAGTAAAACACTAACGTTTTACCCCTGTTTTCCCCAAACAAGCGCTTTTAGAGCGCTTGTTTTATATTGAAACGTGAATTGCGACCCCAAAGCGCTTGACACATATACAGTGTGGCTTGTTTAATACGCCTGCACATTTTTTTCGCCGGACA
This sequence comes from Janthinobacterium sp. PLB04, assembly GCF_021165895.1. NCBI lineage: Bacteria > Pseudomonadati > Pseudomonadota > Betaproteobacteria > Burkholderiales > Oxalobacteraceae > Janthinobacterium > Janthinobacterium sp. PLB04. The sequence continues at coordinate 3,381,731 of NZ_CP088968.1, forward strand.
GCTGTGGTGCCAAAAGTGCCGCAACGATACGGTAAACGTTTTATACCTTTGTAATTGGGGATGCTAGTGAACAAGACTGAATTGATCGACCACATTGCTGAAAAAGCTGACATTTCCAAAGCCGCCGCTGCGCGCGCACTCGACGCTGTTATCGGCGGCGTGACGGAAACTTTGAAAAACAACGACAGCGTGACGCTGGTTGGTTTTGGCACTTTCTCGGTCAGCGAACGCGCTGAGCGTACCGGCCGCAATCCGCGTACCAAAGAAGCGATCACGATCGAAGCTGCAAAAGTTCCAAAATTTAAAGCTGGTAAAGCTTTGAAGGATGCTGTAAACTAACGGACTTCGGTGAGGTGACAATCACCGGAAACATTTGGCGGCGCCTTCGGGTGCCGCGATTTCAGGGTTGAAGTTCTTCGAATCGCAACCCTGGATACAAATGCAAGTAGTACTGTGTATTTTTCGGAGTGGTAGTTCAGTTGGTTAGAATGCCGGCCTGTCACGTCGGAGGTCGCGGGTTCGAGTCCCGTCCGCTCCGCCAAAAAAATACGCTCTTAAGGAGTGGTAGTTCAGTTGGTTAGAATACCGGCCTGTCACGTCGGGGGTCGCGGGTTCGAGTCCCGTCCGCTCCGCCAGAATATAGAAGCCCGCGCTGCTGAATAAGTAGCGCGGGTTTTTCTTTTATGCGCCCGATTATCTTTGCGCCCCCTCGTTTTAATTCTGCCGCCATGCTTTTTCCGAATGGCCCGCGCGCGCATTTAAATCCGCTTTAAGCTTTGCCAGGTTTAATGTTCAGGCTGTCGCCTGGCCGGCCATGCGCCGCCAGGGCAGGGCGCGCGCCCTGATTTACTCTTGCTATAGCGCTATGGGCATTGTAGAATCAGGAGATAATGGCTTGGGCGTCAGAATCCTGCTTTAGTTCCAGCGCCAAGTTGTTGAATCTAAAGGGGAAGTGGACATCTGTCCCGTCCATTCCGCCGAAGAAATCAAGGCGAACGCATGTTCGCCTTTTTTTATAGTGATCCACTCATCCCGAATTGGCTGACCATGTTTGAATTTATTCGTACCCATCGACGCTTGATGCAGTTTCTCTTGATGCTGGTCATCGTCCCGTCTTTTGCACTGGTCGGTATCAGCGGCTACCAAAGCTTCGGCGATGGCGCGAACACCATCGCCAAGGTCGGCGACCAGGTCGTTACGCAGCAGCAATATGAAGAAGCGCAACGCCAGCAGATCGACCGCTACCGCCAGATGATGGGCGAGCAGTTCGACCAGAAAATGTTTGACACGCCGGAAGCACGCCAGAGCATCCTCGACAACCTGATCGCCGAGCGCGCCGTGGCCGCCGAAGTGGGCCGTAGCCACCTGGTCATCAGCGATGCCGTGCTGCAAAAGGAAGTGCTGGAAATCCCGGGCTTGACCTTGCCGGACGGTAAATTCGACCTGGAACGCTACAAGGCCATGCTGGCAGCCCAAGGCATGACGCCGCAGATGTACGATGCGCGCCGCCGCAGCGACCTGGCCCTGCAGCAACTGGCCGGCGCCGTGCAAGGCACCGCCTTCGCGCCGAGCACCGTCTCCAAGCGTTTGTCCGACATCACCTCGGAAGAGCGCGAAGTGCAGGAACTGCTGCTGCCGATCGCCCAGTATGTGCCGGAAGTCAAAGTGACGGACGCCATGATCAAGGCTTTCTATGACAAGAACAGCAAGTTCTTCGAGATCCCGGAACAAGCCAAGGTCGAATACGTCGTGCTGGACGACAGTGCTGCAGGCGAGCAAGTCGACGTGACCGACGCCGACGTGACCGGCTACTATGCGAAGAACCAGAAAGCCTACACGACGGAAGAAGCGCGCCAGGCCAGCCACATCCTCGTAGCCGTCAAGAAAGACGCCTCGGCCGCCGACAAGGCAGCCGCCAAGGCCAAGGCCGAAGCCATCCTGGCCGACGTGCGCAAGACGCCTGCCAGCTTTGCTGCCGTGGCGAAAGCCAAGTCGGAAGATCCGGCGTCCGCAGAGCAGGGCGGCGACCTGGGCGTGATTGGCAAGGATGGCTTGCCGGCACCGCTGCTGAGCGCTGTCGCGAAACTCAAGCAAGGCGAAATCAGCGACGTCGTCGCTTCCGATTTCGGCTTCCACATCCTGACCGTCACCTCGCTCAAGCCACAGCACGTGCGTGCGCTGGACGAAGTGCGCGGTGAAATCACGGCGGATCTGCGCAAGCAATTTGCCGCCAAGAAATACTCGGAAATGGCGGAAACGTTCACCAACACGGTCTACGAGCAATCGGACAGCCTGAAGCCGGTGGCCGACAAGCTGAAACTGAAAGTGGAAACCGTCGCCAACCTGTCGCGCACGCCGTCGCCAGCACTGGGCAAGGCGCCGTTCAACAATGCCAAGTTCCTGTCGGCCATCTTCTCGAACGATGCACTGAAAGACAAGCGCAATACGGAAGCCGTGACCGTTGCGCCGAACGTGCTGATCGCCGGCCGCGTGGTGGAATTCAAGCCGGCAACCAAGCGTCCGCTGGCCGAAGTCGAAGCCATGATCCGTCAGCGCGTGACCCTGGAAGAAGCGGAAAAGCTGGCCAAGAAAGCGGGCGAGACCAAGCTGGCCGCCTTGAAGGCCTCCGGCGATGCGACCGGTTTCGGCGCGGCGCAATGGGTATCGCGTAGCAAGCTGGACGGCATCAACCGCGCCGCCATCGCGCAAGTCATGAAAGCGGACACGAGCAAGCTGCCAGCCTATGTGGGCGTGGACCTGCCAGCCCTGGGCTACGGCATCTACCGCATTGCCAAGGTGCAGCAGCCGGAGCAAGTGGACGCGGCGCGCCGCCAGCAAGAGAAAGACCAGATCAGCGGCATCCTGGCGCAACAGGAAATGTTCGATTATGTCGAGTACCTGAAAGCCAAGGCCAAGGTGAAGATCGTCAAGCCGGTCACCGCCCCAGCCACCCCAGCGCCGGAAGCACCGTAAGATTTAGTTTCCACGCATAAAAATAGCCGCTTTCGAGCGGCTATTTTTTTGTCTGCGGAATCGACGGACTTACTTGGCTTTCAGCAACGGCGCCAGCTGTGGCCAGATGTTTTTCAGGATGGTTGGATGGGCTAGCGCATTCGGGTGCATGCGGTCGGCCTGGAACAGCTGCGGCTGGTCGGCGATGCCTTCGAACATGAAGGGCACCAGCGGCGCCTTCCATTCCCTGGCCAGCTTGCCGTACACGCCGTAAAACTGTTCGCCGTAGGCGCGACCATAGTTGGGCGGCATGCGCATGCCCACCAGCACCACCTGCGCACCCGATTTTTTGGCCGCCTCACCCATGGCGCGCAGATTCGCTTCGGCCGCCGCCACGGGCAAGCCGCGCAAGCCGTCGTTGGCGCCCAGTTCGATCAGCACGACATCGGGCTGGTGCCTGGTCAGCAGGGCGGGCAGGCGCGCGCGGCCGCCGCTGGTGGTCTCGCCGCTGATGCTGGCATTGACGATGCGCGTATCGTTCTTTTGTGCCTGCAGCCGCTGTTCCAGCAGCGCCACCCAGCCCGTGCCCCGTGCCAGCCCATACTCGGCCGAGAGGCTGTCGCCGAGCACCAGCAGCGTTTTTGGTGCAGAATAGGCGTTCGTCATGCTCGATACCAGCAGCAGGGCTGCCGCAGGAAGCAGGGACAGCGTGCGCCGCCGCATGCGGCTGCTGCCCTTGACACTTATTTGTTCACGAAATTTTTTAAGATAGATCAGCATGCCCGAATTCCCTAAAGCGACTTCCACCAGTTTTCTCCCGTCAGAAGCAGCGGCCCAGCGGCCCGCCGCACCCCACAGCCAAAATGCCCAGCCGGCCATCGAAGTGGTCCAGCTGGCCAAGCACGTACCCGATGCCGATGGTGAGCTGACCATCCTGCATCAAGTCGATTTTACCGTGCAAACGGCGGAGACGCTGGCCATCGTCGGCGCCTCCGGTTCCGGCAAGTCCACCTTGCTCGGTTTATTGGCCGGCCTGGATACGCCGAGCGAGGGCAAGGTGATCCTCGATGGCACGGATATCTTTGCCCTCGACGAAGACGGCCGCGCCGGTTTTCGCAAGGAAAAGCTCGGTTTCGTGTTCCAGTCCTTCCAGCTGCTGGCCCACCTGACGGCGCTGGAAAACGTCATGCTGCCGCTGGAATTGCGCGGCGATCCTGACGCGAAGGAAAAGGCGCAAGCCATGCTGGGCAGAGTCAACCTGGGCAGCCGCCTGAAGCACTATCCGAAATACCTGTCCGGCGGGGAGCAGCAGCGCGTGGCCCTGGCCCGCGCGTTCGTGACGGAACCGCCGCTGCTGTTCGCCGACGAGCCGACGGGCAGCCTCGATGCGGCCACCGGCGAGGCCGTGATCCAGCTGATGTTCGAACTGAACCGCGAACGTGGCTCGACCCTGGTGCTGGTCACGCATGACAGCTCGATCGCGGCCCGCTGCGGCCGCACCATTACCATCTCGGCAGGCCGGCTGGTGTGATTGGTGCTGGTGATTGTCGGATTACGCGCTGGCGCGCTAATCCGACCTACTTGCCTGCCATCATCGCAGCCGTAGCTTGGATTAGCGTAGCGTAATCCAACACTCCCACGCCATACGCTTATGCCGACAAGGCATTGATCAGCTTGCGTATCGCCGGGATCAATTCCCCCGCCGTCAGCCCGATGGGGCCGCTGCCTGCCGCCACCAGCGCATCGGCCGCCGCGCCATGCAGCCAGACGGCGCCAATCGCCGCCTCCCATTCCGGCCAGCCTTGCGCCAGCAGGCTGCCGCACAGGCCGGACAACACGTCTCCCGTGCCTGCCGTCGCCAGCGCGGGGCCGCCCGTGTTGTTGACGACGACCTGGCCGTCGGGCGCGGCGATCACCGTGCCCGAACCTTTTAATACCACGATTGCGCCCAGCTGCGTGGCCAGCTGGCGCGCCGCGCCCAGGCGGTCGGCCTGTACTTCGGCCACCGTCATGTCGAGCAGGCGTGCCGCTTCCAGCGGATGCGGCGTCAATATCGTCGCTCCTGCGCCCGTGCGCACGGCCAGCGCCGATTGCAGCTCCGGTTCGGCCGCCATCAGGTTCAGCGCGTCCGCGTCCAGCAGAAGGGGGCTGTCGCTGTCAATGGCGCGCTGCAGCAGCTCCACCGTATCGGCCTTGTCGCCGAGGCCGGGGCCGGCCACCAGGGCCGCGAAGTGCAGGCCCGAGAAATCCACGTCCCTGGCGTGCCGGCACATGAGTTCCGGCTGGCCGCTGTCGAAGGCGGGCGGTGCGTCGGGAAACGCGATATACACTCTTCCCGCGCCCGCATGCAGGGCCATGCGGGCGGCCAGGATGGGCGCGCCGGCCATGCCTTGCGCGCCGCCGATGACGGCCACGCTGCCGTAGCTGCCCTTGTGCGTATTCTGGCGCCGTGGCTGCAACTGGCGGGCGAACAGGTGCAGGCCGCCCAGCTGCGCCTTCGCAGGGGGCAGCAGGGCCGGGGCGATGGCCAGGGCCGCCACTTCCAGTTCCCCCGCATGGTCGCGGCCATTCGCCGTGTGCAGGCCCGGCTTGTCGCCGATGAAGGTGAGCGTATGCGTGGCGCGGATGGCGACGCCATCGATGGCGCCCGTGTCCGCGTGCAGGCCGCTGGGCACGTCGAGCGCCAGCACGGGGCAATCGAGATTGTTGACCAGCTGCGCCATGTCGCGGCATTCGCCGTCCAGGGGACGCGACGCGCCGATGCCGAACAGGCCGTCGATGACGAGGTGCCAGGGCGCCGCGCCCACTGCCGCAGACGCCATCGAGGTTGCCGCTTCCATGAAGCGGGCGGCGCTGTTGCGCGCGCGGCTCAGCGCCTGTTCGCGCTCGGGCGACGTGGCTTGCGCCTCGGGCGCCAGCCAGACGAGCACCTCGGTGCCGCTGCCGGCCAGGTGCGCGGCCGCTTCCAGCGCGTCGCCGCCGTTGTCGCCGGGGCCTGCCAGCACCAGTACGCGCCGGTGGCCCGCGCCGTCGCCATCTTCCTGGGCGTGCAGCAGCTTCAGGGCGGTACTGGCGGCGGCCTGGCCCGCGCGCTGCATCAGCAGCCCTTGCGGCAGGTCTTGCATGGCCGCTTGTTCGATGGCGCGCAGTTCGGCGATGGAGTACAGCGGTGTTGCAGAGTCGATCAGGGGCATGGCGCGTGTTCCGTTAGTCAGCATGTCTTCAACATAAGGCCGAAGCGGTCGAAAGGCAAGGCGCGCACGCCTGAATCGCGTCCCTGTTTGGCGGCTACAATAGCCATCTCACATAAGCGCGGGGGCAAGGCGATGGACTGGCAATTCTGGATCGACCGGGGCGGCACCTTTACGGACATCGTGGCGCGCCGTCCTGACGGCAGCCTGGCCACCTTCAAGCTGCTGTCGGAAAACCCGGGCCAGTACCGCGACGCGGCGCTGGCCGGCATGCGCCAGCTGATGGGCCTTGCGCCTGGCGCGCCGCTGCCCGTGGAGCAGGTGAGCGCCATCAAGATGGGCACGACGGTGGCCACCAACGCGCTGCTCGAACGCAAGGGCGAGCCCACCGTGCTGGCCATCACGCGCGGTTTTCGCGACGCCTTGCGCATCGCCTACCAGAACCGCCCGCAGCTGTTCGCCCGCCAGATCATCCTGCCCGAACTGCTGTACGGCGACGTGATCGAGATCGATGAAAGGGTGGGCGCCCATGGCGACGTCGTGACGCCGCTCGACGAGGCGGCCGCGCAGGCTGCGCTGGCACACGCGCATGCGCGCGGCGTGCGCGCCATCGCGATCGTGCTGATGCACGGCTACCGTTACCACGCGCACGAGGCGCGGGTGGCGCAGCTGGCGCGCGCTGCCGGTTTTACGCAGGTGTCCGTGTCGCACGAGGTCAGCCCCATGATGAAACTGGTGGCGCGCGGCGACACCACGGTGGTCGATGCCTATCTGTCGCCCATCCTGCGCCGCTACGTCGACCAGCTGGCGATGGAGCTGCCCGGCGTGCACCTGCAATTCATGCAGTCGAACGGCGGCTTGACGGATGCGCGCGCCTTCCAGGGCAAGGACAGCATTCTGTCCGGTCCCGCGGGCGGCATCGTCGGCATGGTGCGCGCCAGCGCGCTGGCCGGTTTCGATAAAGTCATCGGCTTCGACATGGGCGGCACGTCCACCGACGTGTCGCATTACGCGGGCGAGTTCGAACGCGTGTTCGAGACGCAGATCGCCGGCGTGCGCATGCGCGCGCCCATGATGAGCATCCACACGGTGGCCGCGGGCGGCGGCTCCATCCTGCATTTCGACGGCGCCCGCTACAAGGTGGGGCCGGACAGCGCGGGTGCCAACCCGGGGCCCGCCAGCTACCGGCGCGGAGGCCCGCTGGCCGTCACCGACTGCAACGTCATGCTGGGCAAGCTGCAGCCCGCGTTCTTCCCGCGCGTTTTCGGCCCCGACGCGAATGAAGCGCTGGATGTGGCCACGGTGCGGTCCCAGTTTGAGGCGCTGGCCCGCACGGTGAGCTCTACCCCGGAGCAGGTGGCCGAAGGCTATATCGCCATCGCAGTCGGGAACATGGCCAACGCCATCAAGCAGATTTCCGTGCAGCGCGGCCACGACGTCACGGAATATACGCTCACCAGCTTTGGCGGCGCGGGCGGCCAGCACGCCTGCCTGGTGGCCGATGCGCTGGGCATGCGCACGGTGTTCATCCACAGCCTGGCGGGCGTGATGTCGGCCTACGGCATGGGCCTGGCCGACCAGAGCGCCATGCGCGAACAGGCCATCGAGGCGGTATTGGGCGTGGATCTCGCTGGCGATTTCGCGCAACTGGGCGAACTGGCGCAAGGCGACTTGCTGCGCCAGGGCGTGGCAGGGGAGCGCATCGCGCTGGTGTCGCGCGTGCACCTGCGCTATGAAGGCACGGATTCGGCCCTCGTCGTGCTGTTCGATACGGCCGCCGGCATGCAGGCGCAGTTCGAAGCGGCGTATAAAAAACGCTTTTCCTTTCTGATGCCGGCGCGCGCGCTGATCGTCGAGGCGATCTCCGTGGAAGCCATCGGCGCTTCCGATGCGCCGCAAGCGGCCATGCCGGCCAATACCCCCCGCACAGGCACGCTGGCGCCCGCGCAGACGGTGGGCATGTACTGCGCCGGAGCGTGGCGCGACAGCGGCCTGTATGCGGCGGACAGCCTGCGTCCCGGCGACGCCATCGACGGCCCGGCCATCGTCAGCGACGCCAATGCCACCACCGTCATCGAACCCGGCTGGCGCGCCGAGGTCACTGCGCATGGCCATTTGATCTTGCGCAGGGTGGCCGCCTTGCCGGAGCGGCGCGCCATCGGGACCAATGCGGACCCCGTCATGCTGGAAATTTTCAATAACCTGTTCATGTCGATTGCCGAGCAGATGGGCCTGCGCCTGCAAAATACGGCCCATTCCGTCAACATCAAGGAGCGGCTCGATTTCAGCTGCGCCATCTTCGACGCGCAAGGCCATTTGATCGCGAATGCGCCGCACATGCCCGTGCATCTGGGGTCCATGGGCGAGAGCATCCGCACCGTCATGACGCGCAATGCGGGAACCATGCGGCCCGGCGACGTCTTCATGCTGAACGACCCGTACCACGGCGGCACGCATCTGCCCGACGTGACGGTCATTTCGCCCGTCTTCGATGCAGAGGGAGAATCCATCCTGTTCTACGTGGGCTCGCGCGGCCACCATGCCGATATCGGCGGCACCACGCCCGGCTCGATGCCGCCCGACTCCACGCGCATCGAGGAAGAGGGCGTATTGATCGACAATTTCAAGCTGGTGGACGGCGCCACGGGGTTGTTGCGCGAGGCGGAAACACTGACCCTGCTGGCGGGCGCCAGCTGGCCGGCCCGCAATCCCCGGCAAAACCTGGCCGACCTGCGCGCCCAGGTGGCGGCCAATCAGAAGGGGGCCGAGGAACTGCACAAGATGGTCGCGCATTTCGGCCACGCCGTCGTGCAAGCCTACATGGGCCACGTGCAGGACAATGCCGAGGAAGCCGTGCGCAGGGTCATCACGACCCTGAAGGATGGCAGCTACGCGCTGGACCTCGATAACGGCGCGCGCATCCGGGTGGCGATCAAGGTCGACGTGGCGCGGCGCAGCGCTGTCATCGACTTTACGGGGACCTCAAGCCAGCTGCCGAACAATTTCAATGCGCCGTCCGCCGTCTGCATGGCGGCCGTGCTGTATGTGTTCCGCACCCTCGTCGACGACGAGATTCCCTTGAACGCGGGCTGTCTGAAACCTTTGACCGTGATCATCCCGCCCGGCTCCATGCTCAACCCGCAGTATCCGGCCTCCGTCGTCTCGGGCAACGTGGAAACCTCGACCTGCATCACGAACGCCCTGTATGGCGCGCTGGGGGCGATGGCGGCCTCGCAGGGGACGATGAACAATTTCACGTTCGGCAGCGCCAAATACCAGTATTACGAGACGATATCGGGCGGCTCGGGCGCCGGCCCCGGTTTTGACGGCACGGACGTGGTGCAGACGAACATGACCAATTCGCGCCTGACGGACCCGGAAATCCTCGAGTGGCGCTTCCCCGTGCGCCTGGACAGCTACAGCATCCGCGCCGGGTCGGGCGGGGCGGGGCGCTGGCACGGCGGCAATGGCGGCGTGCGCCGGGTGCGCTTCCTGGAGCCGATGACGGCGGCGATCCTGTCGAACAACCGCATCCATCCGCCTTTCGGCATGGACGGCGGCGAGGCGGGCGCGCTGGGACGCAATTACGTGGAGCGGGCGGACGGCACGGTGGAGCACCTGGCGCATATCGGCAAGACCGGCATGCTGGCGGGCGACGTGTTCGTCATCGAGACGCCGGGCGGCGGCGGTTACGGCAAGACGGAATAGGCCATGTCAGCACTGGCACCGCTGAGCTGCGCGCGCACCTGGCCCACGTCGCGCATGGGCGCGCGGCCGAACTGGCGGCTGTATTCGCGGCTGAACTGCGATTCGCTGGCGTAGCCGACGCGGTAGCCGGCCGTGCCCGCGTCGATCTGCTCGACCAGCATCAAGCGCCGCGCTTCCTGCAGGCGCAGCAGCTTCTGGTACTGCATCGGCGTCATGGCCGTGATCGCCTTGAAGTGGTGGTGCAGCGACGACATGCTCATGTTCGCCATGCCGGCCAGGTGCTCGATGCGCAGCGGTTCGCAATAATTGTGCTTGATCCAGTCGATGGCTTGCCCCACCTGGTGCGACTGGCTGCTGGCCAGCGCCATGTGGCGCAGGCGCGCGCCGACAGGGCCGTTGAGCAGGCGGTAGGTCAGCTCGCGGCGGATCAAGGGCGCCAGCGTCGCGATTTCTCCCGGCTTGTCGAGCAGGCGCACGAGGCGCAGCATGGCGTCGAGCAGTTCAGCCGACACGTCGCTGACGGAAATGCCGCGCGTGGCAGGCAGGATTTTCTGCTGCGCCGCGCTTTCGTTGCTGCTTTCGCTGTCGAGCAACGCGGCCACGTCGGCGATGTCGATCCCCAGCACCACGCACAGATGCGGCTTGTCGACGCTCGCCTCCACCACGCGCACCTGCACCGGCAGGTCGACGGAGGTCAGCAGATACTGCATGCGGCTGTAGTGGAAGGTTTCGCTGCCCAGGGTGACGTCCTTCGCCCCTTGCGCAATGATGGCCACGCTGGGGCGCGCCGCATGGAACAGCGATTCCGTGACGGACGACTGGCGGTGGAAGGTGAGGTTGCCGATGGCCGTCGTGTAGTCGCCCGTGCGCGGCGCATGGCGGCTGATCAGGGCGGCGATTTCATCTTGCGGCGGGAGTGGTGTGGACAGGGTGGACATGTGGGCCAGTATGCGTCAGGTAGGTAAGGGCAGGGGCTGATCTTACGCAGATTTGGAGGATCGTGCAAAGGTCTTGCAGGATCGCGATAACGGCGGCCGGGCATCTCGGGCACACTTGTGCAATCGCATGCACGGCACGCGTCACCCCCTCGTCACACACATATAGATACAGGAGTTTTCATGACCACCATCGCCAAAGGCTACGCCGCACTGGGCCCGACTTCCGCACTGCAACCGTTCACGTTCGAGCGCCGCGCCCCGCGCGAAGACGACGTGGCCATCTCGATCAAATATTGTGGCGTGTGCCATTCCGACATCCACCAGGCGCGCGACGAATGGGGCGGCGCCGCCTTCCCGATGGTGCCCGGCCATGAAATCGCCGGCGTCGTCACGGCCGTTGGCGCCAACGTCAGCAAGTTCAAGGTGGGCGACCACGTGGGCGTGGGCTGCTTCGTCGATTCCTGCACCACCTGCAAGACGCGCAATGTGGACCTGGAGCAGTACATGCCTGGCCTGATCCAGACCTACAACGGTCTGGAAGCGGACGGCAAGACGGCCACGCAGGGCGGCTACTCGGATAGCATCGTCGTCAAGGAAGGCTATGTGCTGTCGATTCCCGACAACCTGCCGCTGGACGCGGCCGCACCGCTGCTGTGCGCCGGCATCACCCTGTATTCGCCGCTGAACCACTGGAAGGCTGGCCCTGGCAAGCAGGTCGCCATCCTCGGCATGGGTGGCCTGGGTCACATGGGCGTGAAAATCGCCCACGCCATGGGCGCCGAAGTGACGGTGCTGAGCCAGACCCTGTCGAAGCGCGAAGACGGCCTGCGCCTGGGCGCCAATCATTACTACGCCACCAACGATGCGGAAACCTTCAGCAAACTGGCCGGCACGTTTGACCTCATCATCTGCACGGTGGGCGCGTCCATCGACTGGAACCAGTACATCAACCTGCTGAAGGTCGATGGCAGCATGGTCATCGTCGGCATCCCGGACGGCGCCGTGCCGCCGATCAGCGCCTTCGGCCTGGTAGGCGCGCGCCGCAGCCTGTCCGGTTCCATGATCGGTTCGATCAAGGAAACCCAGGAAATGCTGGATTTCTGCGGCAAGCACAATATTGTGTCGGACATCGAGATCATCCGCATCCAGGATATCAATGAGGCGTTCGAGCGCGTCGTCAAAAGCGATGTCAGATATCGTTTTGTGATTGACATGGCGTCGCTGTAACACCCGGCGTGCCTGTGTTTGTTGGATTACGCGCTTTGCGCTAATCCAACCTACGCATATCCAGCGTTCCGGTAGGTCGGATTAGCTCGCAGAGCGTAATCCGACATCCCCACCAAATCATCCCATCCCCGCCAAAAATCAAGCTCCCTTGTCAATTTTTCTTTCCTTGCGTCAAAAATCGGCATAAAATGAAACCGTACAGTACAGTTTCACTACGTAGATTTAAAAAATCAGCCATCCCCGGCGCGTTGGCCTGGGCAGGGGAGGCGTCATGGATAAAAAATGGACACTTCAGCAAATAAGGGAGCGCCGGCGATCCCGGTGGTCTTCAGGGGCAAGCGGCTTGCCCTGACGGTTTTTGGCATTTTTCTCGGGTTTTCCGGCCTGGCCCTGGCGGCCGGTGGCATCGAACTGATTACCCTCGGCGGTTCCTGGTATTACCTGCCGGCCGGTCTCGGCCTGCTCCTCGCCGGCGTGCTGTATTTGCGCCGCAAGCCGCTGGCCAGCAGCATCGTCGCCGTGCTGGTCGTCGCCACCCTGGTCTGGGCCGTATGGGAAATCGGCTTCGCCTTCTGGCCCATGGTGCCGCGCCTGGCGCCGTTCTTCGTCATCGGCCTGGTGGCCGCCTTGCTGCATCCGTGGCTGGCGGGCCGCAAGCACAATGGGCAGTCGGGCGGCTTCGCGGCCCTGTTTGCCGTCGTGCTGGTGGCTGGTTTCGCTGCCATGTTCAAGCCGCACGGCGTGACGGAAGCCACGGTGCAGCCGCAGCAGGATGCCGTGACGGCCATCAATGACGGCAGCGCCAACTGGGCGCATTATGGCTATGGACCGCAGGGCACGCGCTTCGCGCCGTACACGCAGATCGACAAGGCTAACGTCGATCAGTTGCAGGTGGCGTGGACCTACCGCTCGGGCGAACTGGCCGAAGGCGCGTCCGAATCGCAGAATACGCCGCTGCAGATCGGCGACACCATCTATACGTGTACGCCGACGAGCAAGGTCATCGCGCTGGACGCGGACACGGGCAAGGAACGCTGGACCTTCGATCCGAAGCCAGCCAATACGAAGACGTGGAACCGCTGCCGCGGCGTCGGCTACTACGAGCCGGCCAAGGTGACAAAACCGTTCCGTTTTGACGGCATGCAGGCGGCCAGCGCGCCGGTGGCGGGTGCGTGCGCCAGGCGCATCGTGCAAGTGACCATGGATGCGCGCCTGATCGAGATCGACGCGCAGACGGGCAAGCAGTGCGAGGGCTTCGGCGACAAGGGCTCCGTCGACCTGACCGTCGGCCTGGGCAAGGTCAAGATGAACGTGCCGTACTACGCCTACACGTCCGCGCCCACGGTGGCGCGCAACCTGATCATCCTCGGCGGCTGGGTCTTCGACGGCCGTTCCACCGATGAACCATCGGGCGTCGTGCGCGCCTACAGCGCCGACACGGGGGAACTGGTGTGGGCCTGGGACCTGGGCAATCCGGCCATCACCAAACTGCCGCCGGAAGGGCAGACCTACACCCGCAGCACGCCCAACATGTGGTCCACGCCCGCGTTCGACGATGCGCTGGGCCTGGTCTATCTGCCGACGGGGAACGAGCAGCCCGACTTCTGGGGCGGCAAGCGCCCGCCGCTGACGGAAAAATATGCGTCGGCCATCGTCGCCCTCGACATGGCCACGGGCCGCGAGCGCTGGACGTATCAAACCGTCCACCACGATATCTGGGACTACGACGTGGCCGCGCAGCCGGCCCTGTACGACGTCCCGGACGGCAAGGGCGGCAAGATTCCCGCACTGGTGCAGCTGACCAAGCGCGGCCAGATCTTCATGCTGGACCGCCGCACGGGCAAGCCGATCGCCGAAGTCGTCGAAAAAGCCGTGCCGCAGGAGCACGCGGCCGGCGACTGGGTGGCAAAGACGCAGCCATACTCCACAGGCATGCCGGCCCTGGGTGCGGAAACGCTGACGGAGCGCGACATGTGGGGCGCCACCTTCTTCGACCAGTTGGCGTGCCGCATCAGCTTCCGCAAGCTCAATTACCAGGGCGAGTTCACGGCGCCAAGCACGAAAGAAACCCTGATCTACCCGGGCTACTACGGTGGCTTCAACTGGGGCGGCGCGGCCGTCGATGAAAGCAATGGCTATATGTTCGTCAACGATATCCGCATGCCGCAAGTGGTCAGGCTGGTGCCGCGCGAAACGGTGGATGTGGCCAAGCTGACCTCGGGCCACGGCGTGGGCAGCACCTATCCGATGGATGGCACGCCCTTCGTCATCGACCACAAGGCGTTTAACTCGCCGCTGGGCATTCCCTGCCAAAGTCCGCCGTGGGGCGTGTTTGCCGCCATCGATCTGAAGACGCGCACGAAGGTGTGGGAGCGTCCGGCCGGCACGGTGCAGGATGCCGTCATCAACGGCGTGCGCGCCCGGCTGCCTGTCCCGCTGGGCATGCCGACCCTGGGCGGCGGCATGAGCACGGCGTCCGGCCTGGTGTTTTATGCGGGCACGCAGGATTACTATCTGCGCGCCATGGATATCGCCACCGGCCGCGAAGTGTGGAAGGCGCGCATGCCGGTCGGCTCGCAAGGCACGCCGATGACGTATGTGTCGCCCAGGTCGGGCCGCCAGTATGTCGTGGTGGTCGCGGGCGGCGCCCGCCAGAGCCCGGACCGCGGGGATTACGTGATAGCATACGCGCTTCCCAAGACACAGTAAGAGTTTGCTTCATGCCCCAGTTGCGCACCGTTCCAGCTTCCCCGACTACCCGAAGCGAGGAGCGGCGGCGCAAGCTGCTGGTGGCGGCAGCGGACCTCTTCCTCGCCTCAGGCTATGACGGCGTCAGCATGGACGCCATCGTGGCCGAGGCGGGCGGCTCGAAGGCCACCGCCTACCGCTACTTCGGCAGCAAGCAGGAGCTGCTGGTGGCGGTGGTGGAATACCTGTGCGCCGACTTCATCATCGACTTGCGCCGTCTCGATACCTCGCAAGCGGGCCTGGAACAGGGCTTGCAGCTGATCCTCGATGAACTGGTGGCCGTCGTCACCAGTCCCCGCCACGTGGATTTCTACCGCCTCGTCGTCACGGGCGCGGCCGCCGTGCCGGCCGTGGGCCTCACCTGGTACGATCACGGCCCGCAAGTGTGGCACGCGCTGATCCTGCGCCTGCTGGAACAACAGCGCACCCGGGGCCGCATCGCGCCCGACACCTCGTTTTCCAATTTGCCGCAAATCCTGTTCGATGCCGTCTTCTCGCACCTCACCACGCGTACCGTCATGCTGGGGCAGGGCGGCGATGCGGCCACGTTCCGGCCCTTGATCGCGGAGCTGATCGAGCTGGTGGTGGCGCGGGTGGAGCGTAGCCCAGATTAGGCCCGGAAGGGTTGCAATCCGGCGGGGGTGATCTCGCGAATCGCACGCACGGATATGCTGCCGGTTGCGATGGCCTCCGCCGGCGCGCGCAAGCCGCGAGGAGTTCCAATATGCCGGCAACTCGCGCCATACATGCAGGCCGTCCGCCGCGCCGCTGTGCCGTCCCGCCAGACTATCCCGAGCCTTCCGGTCTTCATCTTGCATTGTTTGCAACTGGGACATTTTGTCTCAATGTATGGAAATTGTTTTAAAGTAGTATGCATCAGAGCGTGCAGCAACACCAACCTTGAGCAGACGCTGCTGAAGCAGTGTTTTGAGGTAGCGCTCCTCACGATAGATAGCGTCAAGTAATAGACTGGAAATACGCAAAATGATGGATTGGACCCCTATAGTCTTCGTTACGTTCAAAGCTCTCGTGCTCGGCACGGGCATGTTCTTCGCCATCAAGTGGCATTACGATCAAGGGAAGAAGGATAAGGATAAGGCGAAGCAGAATCGCGCGGTGCTGCGCGCGAGCGGCAAGGTGGTCGCAGGCTTCGTGCTGTTGCTCATGGGTCTGGGACTCGTCACCTTCGTCATTGTGCGGATGGTCGGTCTGGACATGACCCTCCCATGATGGCAAAGAATAATCGGCCGATATCCAGTGATGCGGCAGCCATTCCTCAGGACGTCTTCTGCGGGAGCTGTTCGGCAAGCCCGATGAGGATGCCTTCAGGGCCACGGATGTAGCAGAGCCGATACATGTTTTCATACTGGACGACTTCGCCGGCCAGCTTCGCGCCGCGTTTGACGAGCCGGACGAGTGTATCGTCGATATCCTCGACGGTAAACATGACACGCAGGTAACCGAGAGCGTTCACTGGGGCGTTGCGGTGATCGGCGGCCAAGGGCGGCGCGAGGAAGCGCGATAACTCGAGACGGCTGTGGCCGTCCGGCGTACGCATCATGGCAATCTCGACGCGCATGCCAAGCAGTCCGGTGACGCCATCCGCCCAGTCTCCTTCAACCGGGGCGCGCCCTTCGAGAACGAGGCCCAGTTCGGTGAAGAACTCGATGGCGGCATCGATGTCTTCTACCACGATGCCGACATTGTCCATACGCTTGACTGTCATGTTGCCTCCTGGGTGCCTAACGTCAACTGGACGTCAGATTGACGCCTTAAGGATGTGGCATGAGGTCTCGTCGCCTGGAGAAATCCTCGGCCCCTGGCTCTGGCCGCAGATTCTCTTGGTGACAGGGTTGCGACAGCATCAGGTGGCAATGCCGTACTTATGCTGGGTCGCTGCATACTGCTGCTTCAGCGACTCCAGTTTCGGATGCTTGGGATCGATCTTGCTGATCACCTGCATCTGGTGCTGCGCCTGTTCGGCCAGCGGGGCTTCCCAGCCCAGCATGTTGAGCTGGCGCAGGATGGCGTCGACGGAAGCGAACAGCACGGGCAGGTTGCCCGGCGTCTTGCGCAGGGCCTGGCGCAGCACGAAGACGGCGCCCTTGAGCTCGCCGCTTTCCGATTTGCTGGCCGCATCCTGCATCAATTCCTGCACCTGGTTGCTGATCTGCTGGCCCATGCCTTGCGCCAGGTCGTGGCGGCCCGCCTTTTCAAAGACATCGACGGCCGCTTCCATCGTCACATCGCTGTCGGCTTCGTTGACGAGTTTCATCATGACGTCGGACGCCGCCTGTTCCAGATTGTTTTTCAGGCAGCTTTGCACGAGGCCCACCTTCAGCTGCGTCGACAGGCCCCGCGCCGTGTCCAGGGCGGCGGCGGCCAGCTGCAGTTCGCTGGCGGCGGCGATGTCGTTGCCCGACAATTCATGCAGCATGGCCGCCGAGATGGCGCGGCACGCTTCCACGTTGGCGCCGCCACGCAGCGAGCGTTCCATATCGCGCAACACGCCGCTCGCCTGCGGCGCATCACCTTTCTTGACCAGCGTCTTGACCAGGTTGACATGGTCTTCCGGGTCGCGGAATTCGGAGTACTTCGCTTTCGTCACCACCTGTTTATATGCCCGTTCGGCCGCGCCGATGTCTCCCGTGTCATAGGCGATGCCGCCCAAGTGGCGCAAGCGGCGCACCATGTGCGGCGAAATGGCCACCGCGTCCTCGAGGATTTTCTTCGCCTGCAGTTGCTGGCCCATGGCTTCATGGTTTTGCGCCAGCAAGTCGTAGGCGGCCATGAAGCGGGGATAGACTTCCACCAGTTCCAGCAGCGCATCCTGCGCCTCTTCGTGGCGCTGCTGCTCGAACAGGGTGCGCGCCAGTCCCAGATGGGCCCAGGCCATCGGCCGCGTGGCCAGCATGTCGCCGTACAGCTGTTCCGCTTCCTTCCATTCATCGAGCGCGATGTGCAGTTCGGCGCGCAGGCGCGCGAAATCGGCTGCCAGGCGCGGGTGCTGCAATTCGGCCGCGCGGCAGCTTTTCACGGCTTCGCGCAGGTCGCCCTTGTCGATCAGCTGATACGTGGGCAGGAACATGGCGCGCCGCTCGATGGCGCGCGCGATGCGGCCGCTCAGGACATCGACGGTAAACGGTTTCAAGATGTAGTCGGACGGGGTCAGCTCGGCCGCGCTGATCACCTTGCTGTGGATGGCTTCCGAGGTCAGCATGATGAAGATCGTCCACAGCCCGATCAGCTTGTGATGGCGCAAGTCTTCCAGCAATTGCTGGCCATCCTGGCCGTCCGTGCCGCTACCAAGATCGTATTCGCACAGGATGATGTCGAACGGTTTCTTCGTCAGCAAGCGGATGGCCGTGCCGGAATTGACGGCATATTCCACCTTGGTGATGGCCGCCTGGTTCAGCATATTGTGCAGATTGCCCCGCATGCTGGGGTTCGGGTCGACGATCAGGACAGATAAGTCGCTAGTTTCTGGCATGGTTCAGCTCTCGTTCATCTGTTCGGTCATTTGCGGGAACTCTTCTTATATGTATCTGTCTGGCAGTATTACTTTTTATCAGCATACTGCAAAGCCGGGCGACACTGCCAGCAAAATGCATGCAATCGGGCGCGGGGCAGGGCGCAGGGCGCGTCCGGTGGCGTGGGGCGTTGTATTTCATGGCGCCGCGGCCCTGCGCGCGGGTGCGGGAGACGCATATCCGAGCAAATAGTTGACTAGCATGATAGTATCCTAATTGCAACTAGTGTTGAATGCCGCGCAATCTTGCGGCCAGGCATGCGCAAGGCTGTACCGGGCGCTTTTCTTCTTTCTGGTGTCGATACCCGTATGCGTGTTCCTGACTTATCTTCCCTGCGGCGCATTGCTGTTCCCCTCGCATTTGGCGGCAACAGCGAACAGCAGCACACCTATTTTGCGGAGCTGCACCGGGTCGGCATGGTCACGCAGCTGCTGGGCATCATTGCCTACAGCCTGACCTGGCTGATGATGCCGGAGCCGTATCATCCGAACTTCTCGCACGCCGTGCTGGCGCTGCTGGGCATGTTGACGAGCCTGATCGTGCGCTACCGCTGCACCACCTTGCCCGTGCTGACGATTACGGGCGCCTGCGCCGTGCTGACCCTGACCTTTGGCCTGCGCACCATGGCCGACGCCGTCCATCACGCCAGCTTCTGGGTCTTGCCCGTGGGCGTCTTCATGACCCTGGCCATCGCCTCCATCTTCAATGGCGGCCTCAGCTACCTGGCCGTGGTGGCCGGCGTGTGGTGGAACGTGGGCCACGGCCTGTATCCCGTCAACGCTGGCTTGCCCGACCAGTCCTGGGCGCCGTTGATGATCGCCGTCAGCATCCTGTTCGGGCTGGCGCTGAATGTCAGCTTCAGCTTGTTGCGCTTGCGTAACTACCACTCCAAGCTGGAATTGACGCGGCTGGCCTTCCAGGACAGCCTGACCGGCCTGAACAACCGCCGCATGTTCACGCAGCGCGCCCAGCAGATGCATGGCGCGCCGCAAGGCGGCATGCTGCATTTCCTGATGATCGATATCGACGATTTCAAGATCATCAACGACCAGCAGGGCCACGATGCGGGCGACGAGGTGCTCGTGCGCACGGCCGCCATCATCGCCGACAAGGCGCAGGGCCATCTGTGCGGGCGCCTGGGCGGCGAGGAATTCGGCGTCGTCTACGCGGGCGACCGCGAGGCCGTGCGCGCCTTTGCCGGCGCCCTGGTCGCTGCCGTCAGCCAGGCTTTTCATGCCGCACAGTTCGTGTCGATCAGCGTGGGCGTGGCCGAACTGGACCGGGGCAAGGACCTGGGCCACAGCTACCGGCTGGCCGACGAGGCGCTGTACCTGGCCAAGCGGCAAGGCAAGAACCGCTACGTGATCGCCTGATGTCAGGCTGACGGTGTTGTTGCCATGTCAAAAAATGGCCGCTGTGCAGGGCAAAAGGGTGGCAAAGGCCCAAGTTCCGGTCATAAGGCAGGGGTAAAACGGGTATAATGCGCGCAAAGGAAATTTGCCGTACGAAAGATATTGTCATACCTACCTTTAACCCGCAGCCACGCTGCATCAACCACCTTCCAATCATGTTGATACTGCCGGGTTCCAATGCCCTGTCCCATTTCCGTAGCCACCGTCTGTTAAGCCAACTGCAAGCCGTCTCGCCTGCGATTGTTGCCGTGCAAGCACGCTATGTCCATTTCATCGATGCCAGCGCGCCTCTCAGCAACGACGACAGCACGCGCCTTGGCGCCTTGCTGACGTACGGCGAGCCGGCCCACGCTGACAATACGGAAGGCGCTGCCGAAGAATTCTTCGTCATCCCCCGTTTCGGCACGATTTCGCCGTGGGCTTCGAAGGCCACCGACATCGCGCACAACTGCGGCATGGCGCACATCAAACGCGTCGAACGCGGCATCGCTTTCCGCATCAACCTGAAATCGGGCATCCTGGGCAGCGCCATTGGCGCCGGCAAATTGACGGACGAGCAAGTGCAAGCCGTGGCCGACTTGCTGCACGACCGCATGACGGAATCCGTGCTGCGCAGCGCGGACGACGCCAAGGACCTGTTCCGCACCCTGGAAGCGCGTCCACTGGAATCGATCGACTTGCTGGGGCAGGGCAAGCGCGCACTGGAAACGGCGAACACGGAACTGGGCCTGGCGATGTCGGAAGACGAAATCGACTACCTGGACGCCGCCTTCACCAAGGCCGGCCGCAACCCGACGGACGTGGAACTGATGATGTTCGCGCAGGCGAACAGCGAGCATTGCCGCCACAAGATCTTCAATGCCGACTGGACCATCGACGGCGTGGCGCAACCCAAGTCCCTGTTCGGCATGATCAAGAACACGCATGAACTGCAGCCGAAGGGCACCGTCGTCGCCTACAGCGACAACTCGTCCATCATGGAAGGCGCGACCGTGTCGCGCTTCTACCCGCGCGGCGACAAGCACGAATACGCGGCATCCACGGAACTGACGCACACCCTGATGAAGGTGGAAACGCATAACCACCCGACGGCCATCTCTCCATTCCCGGGCGCCTCCACGGGTGCGGGCGGCGAGATCCGCGACGAAGGCGCAACGGGCCGCGGCGCCAAGCCGAAAGCCGGTTTGACGGGTTTCACCGTATCGAATCTGTCGCTGCCGGACGCCGTGCGCAGCTGGGAAACGGCCGCTTCCGTGACGGCGCCATTGGCCTCGCGCACGGATGCGGACCAATACGGCAAACCGGAGCGCATCGCTTCGCCCCTGCAGATCATGATCGAAGGCCCATTGGGCGGCGCCGCGTTCTCGAACGAATTCGGCCGTCCGGTCCTGGGCGGCTACTTCCGCACGTATGAACAGAACGTCGGCACGGATAAAGACGCCGTCTTCGGCTACCATAAGCCGATCATGATCGCTGGCGGCATCGGCAATATCTCGGCGCAGCACACGCACAAGAACGACATCCCCGTCGGCAGCCTGCTGGTGCAGCTGGGTGGCCCGGGCATGCGCATCGGCATGGGCGGCAGCGCCGCTTCGTCGATGACCACCGGCAGCAACACGGCCGACCTGGACTTCGATTCCGTCCAGCGCGGCAATCCGGAAATGGAACGCCGCGCCCAGGAAGTCATCAACGCCTGCTGGCAAATGGGCGCGGACAACCCGATCATCTCCATCCACGACGTGGGTGCGGGCGGCTTGTCGAACGCGTTCCCGGAAATCACCAACGACGCCAAGCGCGGCGCGATTTTCGACCTGCGCAAGGTGCCGCTGGAAGAATCAGGCATGGCGCCGAAGGAAATCTGGAGCAATGAATCGCAGGAACGCTACGTTCTGGCCATCGCGCCGGAAAGCCTGCCACTGTTCAAAGCCATGTGCGAACGCGAACGCTGCCTGTTCGCCGCCGTGGGCGTGGCCACCGAAGAGCGTCAATTGAAGCTGATCGACCCGGAACTCGGCAACGAGCCGGTCGACATGCCGATGGACGTCTTGCTGGGCAAGCCGCCAAAGATGCAGCGCGACGTGGTCCACGTGGCCAACGATTTCCCTGCCATTGATCTCACCGGCATGGACCTGGTTGATGTCGCGCAAAAAGTGCTGCTGCTGCCAACCGTGGCTGACAAATCCTTCCTGATCACCATCGGCGACCGCAGCGTGGGCGGCATGACCGTGCGCGACCAGATGGTGGGACCATGGCAAGTGCCGGTGGCCGATTGCGCCGTCACCACCATGAGCTTTGAAGGTTATCTGGGCGAAGCGATGGCCATGGGCGAACGCACGCCGCTGGCCGTCATCGACGCCGCCGCCTCGGGCCGCATGGCCGTGGGCGAAGCCGTCACCAACATCGCCGCCGCGGCGATTGCCGATATCTCCGACATCAAATTGTCCGCCAACTGGATGGCCGCCTGCGGCCAGCCTGGCCAGGACGCGGCCCTGTACGACACGGTCAAGGCTGTCGGCATGGACCTGTGCCCGGCGCTGGGCATCAGCATCCCCGTCGGGAAGGATTCGCTGTCGATGCGCACGACGTGGAAAGACGAGAGCACGGGCGCGGCGAAATCCGTCACGTCGCCCGTGTCGCTGATCGTGTCCTCGTTCGCGCCAGTGACGGACGTGCGCAAGTCGCTCACGCCGCAGCTGAAAACGGACAAGGGC
Source organism: Janthinobacterium sp. PLB04 (assembly GCF_021165895.1). NCBI lineage: Bacteria > Pseudomonadati > Pseudomonadota > Betaproteobacteria > Burkholderiales > Oxalobacteraceae > Janthinobacterium > Janthinobacterium sp. PLB04. The sequence goes on from NZ_CP088968.1 coordinate 3,404,148, forward strand.
GACACGTCCCTGATCCTGATCGATCTGGGCCGCGGCAAGAACCGCCTGGGCGCCTCGGCGCTGGCGCAAGTCATGGGCCAGCTGGGCAATGAAACGCCGGACGTGGACAGCGCGGAAGACTTGAAAGGCTTCTTCGCGGCCATTCAAAAGCTCAACAGCGACGACAAGCTGCTGGCCTATCATGACCGTTCGGACGGCGGCCTGTACGCCACCCTGACGGAAATGGCCTTCGCCGGCCACACGGGCATGTCCGTCAATCTGGACATGCTGACCATGGAAGGCGAGCACTCGAGCGACTGGGGCGACGCCAAGAACTGGACGGGCCAGGTGGCGGAACGCCGCAACGAACTGACCCTGCGCGCCCTGTTCAGCGAAGAGCTGGGCGCCGTGATCCAGGTGCGCGCGGAAGAAAAGTCGCTCGTCATGGATGTGCTGCGCACCTTCAACCTGGGCGCCTGCAGCCATATCATCGGCAAATTGAACGACCGCGACGTCATCGAATTCACGCGCGACGCCAAGCTGATCTACACCCAGCCGCGCGCGGACCTGCACCGCCTGTGGAGCGAAACGAGCTGGCGCATCGCCCGCCTGCGCGACAATCCGGCCTGCGCGGACGCCGAATACGACCGCCTGCTGGACGTGCAAGATCCGGGCATGTCGCCTATCGTCACCTTCGACCAGAACGACAACATCGCCGCGCCATTCATCGCCACGGGCGTGCGTCCGCGCGTCGCCATCCTGCGCGAGCAGGGCGTTAACTCGCACATCGAGACGGCCTACGTGATGCACCAGGCAGGCTTCACGGCTGTCGACGTGCACATGAGCGACCTGATCGCGGGCCGCGTGAAGCTGGACGACTTCCAGGGCGTCATCGCCGTGGGGGGCTTCTCCTACGGCGACGTGCTGGGCGCGGGCGAAGGCTGGGCGAAAACCATCCTGTTCAACGCCAGCCTGGCGGAACAGTTCGCGCGCTTCTTCAACCGCACGGACAGCTTCGGCCTCGGTATCTGCAACGGCTGCCAGATGATGAGCAACCTGAAATCCATCATCCCTGGCGCCCACGCCTGGCCTAAATTCACGCGCAACAAGTCGGAGAAATTCGAAGGCCGCTTTGCCATGGTCGAAGTGATGGATTCCCCATCGATCTTCTTCAACGGCATGGCCGGCACCCAAGCCGGCATCGCCATCGCCCACGGCGAAGGCTACGCCGACTTCTCGCAAACGGGCGACATCACCCAAGTCACCAAAGCTATGCGCTTCGTCGACAACAAGGGCGCCGCCACCGAAGCGTATCCGTACAACCCGAACGGCTCGCCGGAAGGCATCACCTCCGTCACCACGCCAGACGGCCGCTTCACCGTGCTGATGCCGCACGCGGAGCGCGTGTTCCGCAGCGTTCAACAGTCCTACCACCCTGAAGCATGGGGCGAGGATTCGCCGTGGATGCGCATGTTCAGGAATGCACGGAAGTTTGTGGGGTAATTAGTTCGCTTGCAGAGCAGCGTTGATGTTCAAGGCGCTGTTGCTGGGGGAGGAATGAAAAAGCCGCTGTCGGGAGATAGCGGCTTTTTTGATATTTAATTAACTCATGATGTTGTTGGTTGTTGCGGAAATTTTATTTTTCTCGATTTTCGTTAGTAAAATTCATCTATCGAACTATAAATCGATAAATTGACTTGGGCTTTCATTTTTCCTTATTGAATTTAGCATGTGTAATTTTTCTCTCATTTGCTGCGTTATCCAAATCGCCGCAACCTCTGAAACTTTTGCGTAACTTGCTGGTCCTTTATCAATGCATATTTCAAAATATGATCGGGTTGTTTTTTCAGGTTGTTGTTGAAAGCCACTTCTCCAATTGTTTTCACCGGGAAAATTTTGCCTAAATAGTATCGAATATATTTTTGTGTTAATTATTTGATAGTGGTATGTGTTAACTCGTTGCTTTTTGTCAATGTAGTAGTTTTCCGCAGATACTCCATCCCGCAAGGTTATTCTTTTCTTTACTAGTAATGTCTTTAAATAGTTGTCTATTGTATCTTTGGTTATTTTGTCGCTTGTAAAAAGAATGTCTTTAATTGTTTTTTCTATGTCTGGTAGTATGAAATATTTTGTCGAGCGATGCGTATCAATTTGTCTTAAAAACTGAATTTCCTCCATCCAATTTGCCCACTTTCCGGCTAAAAGTTGGCTATAGAATTTTTCTGCAACAGGTTCTGTTCTTGTTTTAATGTACCGTGCAGCAAAAAATTCTTGGACACTAGCGTGAACAAAATTTATTTTCTTTGCCTCGTCTACTAGTAAGCATGTTATGTTTTTAACATCTTCAATAAACCCCTGTGGATCACTTGTCACATCACATTCCCTGATGCTTTCAATTGCAAATTGATATGCGTTCTCTCGATCTAATGTGATGGTTTGACGACGTCTTGTAGCAAAGCAAAAAGCTTCAAATATTTGCTGAATTTCACGATCATTTAACTTTGTTTTTCGTTGTCGCCTCCAGCCTAGTTTTGAACCATCATGGCGGACTAGTAATATTTGAAAAAGTTCATCATAGAATTCTGCGAAATCAAGAGGTATTTTATGCGCCGTTTGATAAGAAATCGCCAATAGTGTTGCAAGGAGAGGTGTTTTTACAAGTTCTTTAATTTTAACGGGTGAAGCGGTAATCGCATTTACAAGTCTGTTTGTGAATTCTTCGTCTTTAGTTATTTTTTTATAAAATCCAAAAAGATCTTCATTTTCTAATGGGGAAATTCTGTTGGCATAGAAATTTGATAGATTTTTACATTCTGTATCTGGTCGCGAACTTAAAACAATTCTACACATTGGGAATTTGTATGACAAATCGTCTATTTCCACGAGAGTCTTTTGTACATTAATTGTATCAATTTCATCAAACCCATCTAATAGAAATGATATTTTTCCTTTCTCGGCGAAATGTGTCATTAATTCAATGTCGGTTTTAATTCCAAGCAATAATGAAAATCTTTCGGTCAAATAAGAAAAAAGTGATTTTTCTTCTACATTGCGTAATTCGCAGAAAACTGGAACTCTAACGCCACTGCGAATTTCTCTCCCAAGTAGGTAGCGCATTAGAATTGACTTGCCTTGGCCCACTGTTCCAAAAATAATGTTGTGATTGTTTTCTAGGTTTTCTAGCGAAGTGAGCTTAGTACTTCCTTCGTTATCTTCGTTGGATACAGATACAGGATAAAAAAATGTACTTAAGCTTAATGGCCTGTCGGTGTGCCAAATTGTTTTAACTCTCTGACTTTCCCATAATTTTTTATGTAGCCCGTTCATTTTTGAGGCTGTCCTCAAGATGGAAATTTTTTCCTTTACTAATCCAGAACTTGATGAATATAAGTCTTCTATAGGTTTTCTAAGAAGTGCGATGGCTGCGGAAAAATCTGGCATATTTACTTTCAGATATATTTTTAATGATATGAATGAGTGGTTTTGTTTTTTAATTCAGTGGTCGTAGATTTTATAGTTATGAATCTGTTTTCTTGAAAAATTCTAGTCGCAATTTTCATCAATAGTGCGTGTCATGCGCGAAGAGATAAGAACTGCAGTCAATAATGAAGCACTACCGATGACGTTGGAGCGCAATGTGCTTAAGGTGGCTTCATTCTGGGAAACCTATTTAGTTGATTTCTGACGTACACTGAAGTAAGGCTATTCACTGACTCCTGAATGTAAGAGACGCTATCCTTGAAGTAGTCATTTATCGCTCCGACAATCGTCGCCAGACTGGCGGAGAACAGCAGCCAGCGGAAGTCGCCCAATAGCGTGCTGGCGGCAACATGCTGGTCGATTCCCGTTTCCACCCGCTTGGCGAGGAATGGCCCGAGGAAGGAATTTGAAGTGCGCGACAGCAGCATCAAAATACTGAACAGGGCCAACGACACGGCGATGCGCCGCGTGCGGATGCCGGCGATGCGCACAGAATAGGCGAGGGTGCCGATGATGTGGATGATGAACGTCAGTGCGCAAATCAACAGCAATTGCTTGTCCATCACAACCTTGCAATAAAGAAAAAGTAATTCCAATGCTGCCATGGAGTTACTTATTTTTCAACTGCAAAGAAGATAATGCACACACGATCTTGCTTTTGTGGTGTTTTATGTGCGTTAGTGTGGCGTTGGCTGAATTTCACCCCAGCTCTTTGCCTGTGGGTTGGACCATGCGGTCAGCGGAGGCAAGGCATGCTTCCAGCGCTTGCATTCCACTCCCGCGCCCCCAGCTAGGTGACAGTGGTAGCCTGTAGCGCTGCCTCATCCGAACCAACCAGGAGAACCGCCATGAGTTTCGATTCCTTTCTGTCCAAACTGAAGACCAAAGCCAGCGAACTGAAGACCGAAGCCCTGAAGTACAAGAACAAGGATTTCCTGAATGCCGCGATGGCGGGCTCGGCCCTGATCGCCATGGCGGACGGCAGCGTCAGTGCGGAAGAGAAGCAGAAGATGGTGAAGTTTATTGAAAGCAATGATGCGCTGTCGGTGTTTACCACCACGGACGTGATCAAGGCTTTCCAGGAATATGTCGGCCAGCTGGAGTTCGACAAGGATATCGGGGAAGCCAAGGCCTATCAGGCGCTGGGCAAGATGAAGTCGAATGTGGAGGCGTCGCGCTTGCTGGTGCGCATGATTATCGCCGTCGCTTCGTCGGACGGCAATTTCGACGCCAACGAGCAGCGCGTGGCCAGCAAGATCGCGCGCGAGCTGGGCTTGAATCCTGCGGAGTTCGAGCTGCAGTAACCGCCAGGCCAGCCGGCCAGCCGGCCCCGGCTGGCTAGCTTAATCCTTGTCCCACCACGGCGGCGCGTCCTCCGACCTCGGGCATGCCATCTTCAATGGACTTATCTTGTAGCGGATCTCGATCACCTGCCCATGGTGAAACGGACCGCGTATCCAGTCGCCGGAATGAAAGAGGTAGGACTTGCCATTGATGCAGCGTTCGGTCGGCAAGTCGCCGATGGGGCCGGTCGAACGCAGGGTGACGCGCACTTCGCCAGTTGCATCGAGCGGCGCGTCGGCGCTTGCATACAGTATATCTATGCCGACATCGCAGACACTGGTGCTGCCTATCTTGCTGCAGTACTTGATATACGTTTGCTGGCGCGCCGTGACCATGTGATCTTCATGCCGCATCGGCTTGCCGTCGTCAAAGGTAAAGCGCAGGACGACTTGCGTGGGCTCGCTGGCCGGATGGCGCGTGGTGCTGGTGCAGGCGGCGCTGACCAAGGCCAGCAAGGGCCAGGCCAGCAGGCGCAGGATGCCGCGCAGCAGCTTCGAGATCGGGTTGTTGCCGGATGGATGCTGCATGTGGCGTTGCCATTTGTCTCATGAACGGGGCGCCGATGATAGCATGCGAAGGCAGCGGTTCCGCTAGCACGCGCCGCGATTCAATTCCTGCAGCACTTTCTTGCACAGCATCCCATAACCGACCCCCGTGCCGCGTTTGTGTGCTGCCAGGTCGTAGCCGGCGCTGATGTCGTCCCATGCCACGCTGCCGGGCAGGGGCCGCAAGTCGTCGTCGAGGTCCATCTCGAAATGAATGAAGTGGCCATCGGCGCTCAGCAGCTTGCCGTACACGGCGGGCATGCCGGGGCAAGCCAGTTGCAGGTCGAGCATGAGGGCCGTACCCAGCGCCACGCCATGGCTGGCCGCGCACTGGCGCAAGGCGTCGGGCAGGGGACGCGCGCGCCACCAGGCCGCCGTCTGCTTGATGGCGGCCTGGGTCAGCGCGTTTTGCTGCTGGACAGAATACTGTTTGCTCATGGCTGCCACCCATGCGGCACGCGGCTTGCCGCCCTAACGCGATGCCAGGCCCATGCTTTTTACATGGGCTGGCACGATCTCGCCGCTGGCCAGTTTTTCGGCCGGTACCCGCATCAGCACTTCGCCACCCACGCTGCCGTCGTCGCGCAAGTCGATGCGCATGGCCAGTTGCTGGTCGAGCGCCACGAAGCTGTCGCTGCCGGTGGCGATGATGCGGTGTTCTTCCTGGTCATCGATGCGCGCATACATCATGGCGCCGATGCTGCCCGCGTTGCGCAGGTAGAGCACTTGTCCGTTCGACAGCTCATAGCCGCCGCGGAACGGGGCAAAACTTTCCGCACTCATGAAATGTCTGTGTGCCGGTAATTCGATCGTGTGCAGGCGTCCGCCGGGAACGACGACGGTCTGGCTGTCGGGCAGCGTTTGCGCATTTGCCAGCAGGGCGCAGACGCCCAAGGTGCCGGCCAAGATCCATGTTTTCATTTTTTTACCCATCCTTGAACTGTGGTGCCGTCCGCTGCCGGCGCGGCGATGTTGATGCGGGTGACAGGGAAACCGAACCGGCTGGTCCGCAAGCGCTGCTGTCACACTGGCAAGGCGCGGGCTGCCGGTGTTGCCAGTGTAGACAGGCAAGATGCACCGCGCATCATCCGATCGGATGACACGGCCTCATGCATCGAGTACGGCCAGGTGCGCCGTGGCGCCGTGGATCAGGGCGATCAGTTCGCCCTGGCGCCGCGTATCCGTCTTTAAATAGGTGTGGTGCAGATGCGTCTTGACGGTGTTGACGCTGATGCCGCCCTGCGCGGCGATTTCCTCGATGGTGGCCCCTTGCGCCAGCGCCTTGCCCACTTGCGCCTCGGCTTGCGTCAAGTCAAACAGCTGGCGCAAGGCAGGGACGGACGTGCTTGCTTTGGTGGGATCGCGCCCGATCAGCAGTGCGCACGGGGGCTGGCAATCGGCAAGCGGGGTGACGGTCAGGGCCAGGGGGGCTTGCTGCTTGCGCGCCAGGCGCAGGGATTGGCATTGCGCTGCGCCGCCGGCGCAGGAGATGACCAGGCGCACGGCGCGCTCCAGTGTGGGTGGCACTGCGTGGGCCAGTTGCGCCGCATGCAAGGCGTGGCCGGCGGGGGTGGCGAAACGCAGTCCGAGGTTGGCGTCGAGCACCAGCACGACGGCGCCCATGGCGTCGAGCGCTGCCAGCGCACAGTGGCTGGCCAGTTGCGCTTCGCGCAAGCGCTGCTGCAGGCACAGGGCGCGTTGCAGATGCGGCAAGAGCTCCTGCCATTGCTGGCCGCTCAAGCCGGCGTTGTCGAGCCGCGGCCAGTCGCCAGCGCCGCAGGCCGAGTCGTACATGGCGCCGATCAGTTTGCCCACATTCATTGCCGTGCTCATGCTTGCCCCCAATCCTGATTACATCAGTGTGCCGCGGGCGTGCAGGTGCGGAACTGGGTAAGGGCAGTGTGGTACAGCGATTAGCCCCACCTTTGTAAGGAAGGGCTGGGCGCTGCCATCTGGCCTGGGCATCTTTCAAGATAGTATAAATATGGCACCGCTGCAATGCGGCGCTGCAGCGGATTGCGGATGTCCGCTACGTACTTTCGGCAACCAGGCGTTCCACGAGCATGCGGGATTTCGCGTCCCTGGCATGAACACAAGGTCACCAAGCTCTTTTGGGCCGAGCGCGCCTGTGACGTTCGCGTGCAACGATCAAGTTTCCGCTCTGGCTGCAGTCAGTGCAACCTGGAATGGACCGGTGCCAGGGGCAGCAATGGTCAAAGTCAAATGCATGATGACTTGGCCGTTCATCGATACCGCATAGCTCGTGCTCGATAGGCTTGCAGTCGCACTGGCCGGCGTGACCATCTTCGATTGGTAGGTGGCCCCCTGGGTCTTCAAATAATCCAGAAAGCCGATCACCAGATTCGTGGTCATCGACGCGTCCAGGTCATTTGCAAAGACACTGCATGCGCTCTCGCCGATACTCGTCAGGACGAAGCGCGAGTTGTCGAGTTGCACGTTCCAGGCGTTACCAGAGTAAGCCCCCAAATATGCTGCCGCATCGATGCTTGATAGCTTTTGAAAGCCCGGCCGTGCTAACCAGGCCTGGAATTTTTCCGGATAGGGAAAGTTCATAAAACAGCCTTGAACGAACTGGTCAACGACCTGCGCGGTAGCCAATTCGGACGCTTTAGGAGAAGCGCAAGCGGCGAAAGGGGAAACAAACAGCAGAAGTGCCGCAACGATTTTCTTCATGAATAACCTTAAATTTAGTTGCTATCTATCCGTTTCTGGCCGCTACTGGATGGCCGGAATAGTTCAGTGTACGAGGTTGTTGCTTTCAGGGCAAGTTCGTCAGGCGCCCGATGGGCGAGGACAAGGAAACTGGCAGGCGGCACGGGCCGGGGACAAAAAAAACCGGAAAAATGGCGATTTTGACCGCGTGCTATAGCATCCGAAGCAATCGGACACATGGAAAACATATCCATAGGGTAAGCTTCGGGCCTAAGCTATTTCGCAACTCTATCAAAATTACATGACCTCCATAATGATCCCCGACGTCGCCCTGGTCGACAATACCGAACAACGCACGCCGCTGGTGCTCGTGCTGGACTGCTCCGGCAGCATGGATGGCGAACCCGTTTCGCTGCTGAACGAAGGCCTGGCCTTGCTGGAACAGGAACTCAAGTCCGACGTGATCGCCGCCAAGCGCGTGCGCATCCTCGTGATTCAATATGGCGCCCACGATGAAGCCCTCGTGGCCAGCAACTGGTGCGATGCCATGGATTTCACGGCGCCACGTCTGGAAGCGAACGGCACGACGCCCACCGGCGCGGCCGTCGAACTGGCCCTGGCCGAGATCGAGCAGGAAAAGCAGCGTTTCCGCGCGGCAGGCGTGGCGTATACGCGCCCGTGGCTGTTTTTGATGTCCGATGGCGAGCCGACGGACCGCTGGCAGCACGGCGCCGAACAGGCGCGCGTGGCCGAGCAGGCCAATAAAGTGGCGATCTTCCCCATCGCCGTGGGCGACCACGCAAACATCGATACCCTGGGCGAATTCTCCAGCCGCGGCGAGCGGGGCGTGAAGCAGTTGAAAGGCTTGCAGTTCCGCGAACTGTTCCTGTGGCTGAGCGCCAGCATGCAGGTGGTGTCGCAATCGCGTCCCGGCGCGCAGGCGCAACTGGCCTCGACGGACGGCTGGTCCGTCGTGAGTACGTGAAAGCCCGTTGATCCATGACGATAGTAAACAAGCATTGGCGCGTGTTCGGCGCCTCCGTCACGGGCAAGGCGCACCTGGATAAAGATATTCCTTGCCAGGATGCGCACGCACATGCCGTCGTGGACGATGTTTTGGTCGCCATCGTCTGCGATGGCGCCGGATCGGCCCGCCTCAGCGAGCAGGGCGCGCAGTTTGTTGCCGCGCACACCGTGCAGGCGCTGGCCGGACGGCTGGAGCAGGGCGCCACCGTGCAGGATTTGCACGACGGCGCGCTGGCGGGCACCCTGGCGCAGATCCGCGCCGCGCTGGACGACATCGCCCGCGCCGCCAACGCCACCCTCGACGACTACGCTTCCACCGTGGTGGGCGTGGTGATGGGCAGCGACAACGGTTTCTTTTTCCACCTGGGTGACGGCCTGGGCGTGGCGCAGCTGAACGATGGCGGCGAACTGATCTCGCTGCCCGCCAACGGCGAATACGCGAACGAAACCTATTTCATCAGCGGCGAGCGCTGGCGTGAACAGCTGCGCCTGCTGCCGATTCCCCAGTCCGTGCGCGGCATCGTGCTGATGTCCGACGGCTGCATGCCCTTTGCCATGAGCAAGAACAATGGGGCCCTGTACGCGCCATTCATGGATGCCGTGCAAGCTTATCTGCGCACGGTCGACAGCGTGGCGCTGGGCAATGCGGCGCTGGCGTCTACCCTGGCCGACCCGCGCACGCACCAGATCACGGGTGACGACAAGACCTTGCTGCTGGCCTTGCGCGCATGAGCAAGAAGCAAGGTGTGACACCGGGCCTGAGCTCGGGTGGAAAAATTTGGCTGGATAAAGTCCGCAGCCTGGTCTTGGGCAAACTCGTCAAGAGCGGCGGCGCGGGCAGCGTATACCTGCTGCCGGGCGCGCCCGCGCAGGTCGCCAAGCTCTACCATCCGCACCTGGACCGGGCCGCCAACCGGCGCAAGCTCGAAGCGATGCTGGAACTGTCGCCCGAGCTGCCCGATCAACTGGAAAACGGCAGGCGCTACGTCCAGATCGCCTGGCCGCAGGCGGCCGTGTTCGACGGCCAGGGCGGCTTCGCCGGTTTTGTCATGCCTTTGCTGGACATGGCGCAGACGGCCGAGCTGGAACAGATCATGCAGGAGCGGCAGGCGCGTGCGGCAGGATTGCCCACGGGACTCGGTCCCAAGCTGACCCTGGCCGCCAACCTGGCCGCCGTCATCGATGCGCTGCACCAGCAGCAGCATTACGTGGTCGATCTGAAACCCGTGAACCTGCGTTTCTACCGCGACTCGCTGTACATCGCCATGCTCGACTGCGACGGCTTCAGCATCCAGGGCCATGCGGAGCGTTTTCCTGCCGAGCAATTCACGGCCGACTACCTGGCGCCGGAATTCCAGCGCAAGGGCATGCCGGCGGGAACGGAAATGGCGCAAGACCGTTTTGCCCTGGCCGTCGTCATCTTCCAGTTGCTCAACTTTGGCATCCACCCGTACAGCGGGCGGCCCGGCAATGCGCAAGTGGCGACCGACATTCCCGGGCGCATCCGCGACGGCTGCTATGCGTACGGAATAAAACGCCACAAGCAACTGGCGCCGAATGCCACCAGCGGCCACACGCTGATGCCGCCCGAATTGCGCGCCATGTTCGACCGCGCGTTTTCCCCATCCCCCAAACCGCAGCGGCCATCGGCGGCCGATTGGGCGCAGTTGCTGCGCGGCTATGCGCAGCGCAGCGGCGGCAAGCTCGTCGTGTGTACGGCGAATCCCGAACACCAGCATTTTGCGGGCCAGGGTTGCGCTGCCTGCGCGCGCGACAAGGTCATCGCTGCGGCCGCGCAAGCTTCGGTGCAGGCACAGCAGATGCAGGTACAACAGCCGCCGCAGCAGCACAGCACGCGCGGCGCGCACCATACGGCGCCGGGGCAGGCGCCCGTGCGGCTGCCTGCGGGTGCCGCGCAGGCCAATGCGGGCGGCATTTCCGGCAAAGGCTGGGCCGTGGTGGTGCTGCTGATCGTGCTGTTCCTGATCGGCTTTACGGCCTGGACCTCATCGCCAGACGAAGTCAAGGACAAGGCCAGCCTGCAGGCGCAAGCGGACCAGGCGGCGGGCCTGGAAGTATTCAGCTGGCGCCAGCGCAAGGCGGCCGGCTTCCAGCAGTCCGACGCGCGCAAGGCCGTGTACAGCCTGTCGCAAGCGATGACCAAGGGCGACGATGGCGCCGTCACGCGCGGCTTGCAGCTGCTGTACCGGGCCGGCGAGGACAAGTCGTCGCGCTACGAGGGTGACAAGGTGCGCGCGCGGCTGCGTACCACTTTGATGGAAGGCCTGGGTGCGATGCCCGGCTATGCCCCCGAATTGGCGAAGACCTATCTTGACCAGTTGCAAGCCGACCCGCGCGATCACTTGGCAGCGGCGGCCATGGGCCGCATGCACCTGAGCCTGAACGAACCGCAGGCGGCGCGCCAGTACTTCGAACAAGCCGTGTGGGGCCGTCCCACCGATGGCGTGGCCTGGCTCGGCATCGCGGCCACGGCCCTGCTGCGTGGCGGCGATGAGCAGGATGCCGTCAACCTGGTGGCGCTGGCGCAGCTGACGTCTTACCGTTACGCGGTAGAAAACGCCATGCCGACGGAACCGGGCGAGCCATCCGACAATGGTGTCGCCGCCACGGAAAAACGCATGGACCGGGCCGCCAAAGTGCTGCGCCTGGCTCAGGGGGGGGCCTACCAGAAGCGCTGGGACAAGGCGCTGGCCGATGGCGCGCTGCTGGCGGCAAAACTCAAGGCCTTGCCGCCCTTGCCGGACCAGCCTGCGGGCGTGCTGCGCGAGACGATGACGACGGTTGATTACGGCGTGCTCGACAAGCAGAATGCGACGGGCGAAAACCGCTTGACCCTGTCGATTGCCGCCGACGGCACCCTGACGCATGCGGCGGCGAAAATGCCGATGGAACCCCAGTTGAACAAGGTCATGCAGGACAGCGTGAAGCGCTGGACCTATTTGCCGGCCGTCAAGCATGGCCAGTTGCGGGATGCCAAGGCGGAGGTGCTGGTGCGCTACCGCAATGGCCGGGTCAGCTTTGTGCCGGCCGAGCCGCGTGTCTCGCCGGACGATTAAAGGAATGACATGAAAATCAAGACCCTCTGCGCGCTGCTTGGCGCTTCCTTGCTGTGGCCCGCGCTGTCGCAGGCGGAAATCGTGCAGCGCCAGGTGCTGACAGCCATCGCCGCCGAGCAGGACAGCGAAGGCGGCGACGTGTTCACGATTGCCGGCACGACGGCCTGCGGCGGCAAGCAGATACGCATGGATGCCCGCTCGGTGAACCTGGACGAGGCGCCGTACGAAGCGCTGAAAGCCGAGCTGGCCCGGCGCATCCGGGACAAGACGCCCATGCTCGTCACCCTGAAAAAATGCCCGGAGGATGCGAGCGTGCCCATCGTGCGCCAGATCGCCGCCTGCACGCCAGCCGCCTGCGCCGATGGCCGGGCGCGGCTGTACCTGCACGAACGTTTCTACCCCATCGAGCAGGAAAACGCGCCCAACGTGCTGCTGTTGCCCTTGCCGAAAGGCAAACTGCCGGGCACGTGGAAGGTGGAGATTTATAGCGTGGCGGGACACAAGCTGCGCCTGTCGGGCCAGGTCAACCGCGCCGACTATGCGCAGGGCGAGCTGGTGGGCGGCTATGTCGCGTATTACCCCGACGGCAAGATCGAGAAACAGGTGGCGCAGGATGGGCAGGGCCGGCAGGATGGCGTTACCAGCTTGTATCGTGCGGATGGCAGCCTGGAATCGCGTGGCAGCTGGCGGCATGGCTTGCCGGAAGGCACGCACCAGCAATATCACGCCACGGGCCAGCTGCGCGAGGCCAGCGTGTACCGCAACGGACAGCGCGTTGACGGTCCCGTGCAGACGTTTGACGAAAATGGCAAGTTGAGCACCAGTTATGTGCTGCGCGATGGCCGCATGGAAGGTGAATTGATCGCGTATTTCCCGGATGGAAAGGTGTCGAACCGCACGCAAGTGAGCAAGGGCAAGTTCAATGGCAGCACCACGGATTACTATCCCAATGGCAGCATACACAGCAGCATGACGCAGCGCAACGATCTACCGGTCGGGGAAGCGCTGGAGTTTTATCCGGATGGCAAGGTGCAAACCCGCCAGCAGTATGGCGATGACGGTGGATTGCTGAGCATCCAGCGCTACAGCCCTCAAGGCGTGCTGGTACTGGAGAGACGTTGGGACGCGAAGTTGCGCGAGCAAGGCACGTCGCGCTCGTGGTACGAGAACGGCAAGCCCGAGCAAGCCATCGAGTACGTGAACGACCGTCGCGACGGCTGGAGCCGCAGCTGGCACGAGGATGGCAGCTTGAAGAGCGAATGCCGGTATGTGGCCGGCAAGGCCCAGGGCGCATGTGGTGACGCGCCACCAGCGCCGGAATTGCAGCGCAAGGAGCAGGCATGGCGCGCACTGTGAAGCATCTGTTTGGCGCCATGCTGCTGTTACCGGCGCTGGCCCACGCCGAGATCGTGCAGCGCCAGGTGATCACGGCGATCACGGCCGCGCCTGGCAGCGGCGATATCCTGACCGTGGACGAGGACACGGGCTGCGGCGGCAGGCAGCTGCGCATGGATGCGGCATCGGTCGGACTGAACGAGGAGCAGTATGGCGTCATGAAGGCCGAACTGGCCAACATGATACGCGACAAGAATCCCTTGCTCGTGCGCCTGCGCGCCTGCCCGGCGCCCGGCCGGACTGGGGCCGATGCCAAGGCCGAGGCCGAGGCCATTCCCGTCATCCACATGCTGCGCGGCTGCGATGCGCACTGTGCCGATGGCAAGGCCCGTTTATATTTGAACCACAACCTGTCGCGCGGCGAAGTGATGGAACAGGCGCGCTATGCGCTGGTCCTGCCGCTGCCACCCGGCAAGACACCGGGCACCTGGCAAGTCGCGATCTATCAGGTGCGCGAAGGGGAACCGAAGCGGCTGATTGGCCACGTCAACGATCCCGATTATCTGCGCGGCAAGCTGGTGGGCAACTACAGCATGTATTACCCGCATGGCCAGCTGGAAATGCAGGTGGAGCAGGATGGGCGCGGCGTGCAGGAGGGCGTGCAGGTCCGCTATTATCCGGACGGTCAGCTGTCCATGCGGACTACCTGGCGCAATGGCGTGCAGCAGGGGGAAGAGCAGACTTACCACCAGAATGGCAAGCTGATCGAGTCACGCACCTACCGCAACGGCGCCCGCGCCGATGGTGTGGTGGAAACGTTCGACAAGGACGGCAAGCTGCGCACGCGCACGACCCAGGTCAAGGGCCGGACGGATGGCGAGCTGCTGCTGTTCTATCCGGATGGCACCGTGGAAAGCCGCAGCCGGCATGACAACGGCATCATGACGGGGCCCAGCATCCGCTATTTCCCAGATGGCAAGGTGCAGCGCACCACCAACTACGTTGACGGCAAGCCAGTCGGCGAGAGCGTCGAATACTATCCGGACGGTAAAGTCGCCATCAAGCGCACGCACAGCGGCCACTTTGTCTTGCGCAGCACACAGCGTTTCAGCCGGACGGGCGTATTGATCGTGCACAAGCTGTGGAACGAGGGCGGCCGCGAGGAGGGCGCGCTGCGTTCCTGGTATGCGAATGGCAAGCCGAGGCAGCTGATCGAGTACGTGGATGGCGAACGCCAGGGCTGGACGCGGCACTGGCGGGAAGATGGCAGTGTGGAAAGCGAGTGCCGCTATGTGGCGGACGAACCGCAGGGGGCGTGTACGGGGGCGTCTGCGAAGATGTCGTACACGGAAGATGGGATCGAGTTTGAGATGCCGAAGCAGTGAGGAGCGTAATCTAGCCCAAAGGCAAGGTCTGGGGTCAGTCACTGCGTGATCGGAATGTGCCCTATTGGAGCACATTTCCCCGCCAGGTCTGACCCCGGCCCTTTGCCTGTGGGTTCCGTAATGCTATCGGCTCACGGCTAGGACTGAGGCACAGCATTACCTATGCGGCGGCGTCAGCACGCTGGCTATCGCCTTCGGCAAGGTTTCCGGATAATCGCGGCTGAAGTGCAGGCCGCGGCTTTCGCGGCGGGACAGGGCGCTGTTGACGATCATCGAGGCCACGTCGACGAGGTTGCGCAGTTCCAGTAAGTCGTGCGTGATGCGGAAGTTGCGGTAGTACTCGTCGATCTCTTCCTTCAAGAGCGCGATGCGGTGCTGGGCCCGTTCCAGGCGCTTGGTCGTGCGTACGATGCCCACGTAATTCCACATGAAGCGGCGCAGCTCGTCCCAGTTGTGCGAAATCACCACTTCCTCATCCGCATCCGTGACCCGGCTTTCATCCCAGTCGGGCAGGTATGGCGTGCCCAGCTTTTCCTTGCTTTCGATATCCTGCGCGCAGGCGCGGCCGATGACGATGCATTCGAGCAAGGAATTCGACGCCAGGCGGTTCGCGCCATGCAAGCCCGTGCAGGCTGTCTCGCCGACCGCATACAGGCCCGGCAAGTCGGCCCGGCCCGCCAGATCCGTCACGACGCCGCCGCACGTATAGTGGGCGGCGGGCACGATGGGGATAGGCTGCTTGGTGATGTCGATGCCCAGTTCCAGGCAGCGCGCGTAGATGGTCGGGAAGTGTTCGATGAGGAATTCGGCCGGTTTGTGGCTGATGTCCAGGTGCACGTAATCGAGGCCGCGTTTCTTGATCTCGAAGTCGATGGCGCGCGCCACCACGTCGCGCGGCGCCAGTTCGGCCCGTTCGTCGTGGGCCAGCATGAAGCGCTGGCCGGCTGCCGCGCCCGCTTCGGGCGGCAGTTTCAGCAAGCCGCCTTCGCCACGGATGGCTTCGGTGATCAAAAACGATTTCGCATACGGGTGGTACAAGCACGTGGGGTGGAACTGAATGAATTCCATGTTCGACACGCGGCAGCCGGCGCGCCAGGCCATGGCGATGCCGTCGCCGCTGGCCGTGTCGGGATTCGTTGTATATAAATACACCTTGCCGGCGCCGCCCGTGGCCAGCACGGTGTGCTCGGCGGCAAACGTCAGCACTTTACCCGTTTGCTCATCCTGCACGTACAGGCCATGGCAATGGGGCTGGGCATTGCGCTGCGTGGGCTTCATGCCCAGCTTGTCGGAGGTGATCAGGTCGATCGCGCAATGGTGTTCGAACAGCGTAATGTTCGGGTGGGCGCGCACCTTTTCTTCCAGCGTTACTTGCACGGCATGCCCGGTGGCGTCGGCCGCGTGGATGATGCGACGCTGGCTGTGTCCGCCTTCGCGGGTCAGGTGGAAACCCAGCTCGGCCGTGGCGTCGCGCGTAAACGGCACGCCTTGCTCGATCAGCCATTCGATGGCTTCGCGGCCGTGCTCGACGATGTAGCGCGTGGCGCTCTCGTCGCACAGCCCGCCGCCGGCGATCAGGGTGTCTTCGATGTGCTGCTGGTGGCTGTCGCCCGAGTCCAGCACGGCCGCGATCCCGCCTTGCGCCCAGTTGCTGGCGCCATCGAGCAGCGCGCGTTTGGAAATGATCGCGACGGTGCGCGTCTCAGCTAAATGCAGTGCAACCGATAAACCCGCCAGGCCACTGCCGACAATCGCTACATCAAATTTCATGACATTTATCTTTTTTCAGGGGAAGCATACTATAGTCCATTTCACATCAATCGGTAATGTGTTGAGATAAATTCTGCCAGTGAAAGATAGCTGGGGCCGTAGCTTGTGGCGTATCAATGTCTTCGTGGAACAGTTCGCCATGATGGCAAGACCGGTGGCAAGCCGCCCTGTGCGCGGCGTGCCGCCTTTGCCGCAGGAGGCCCCATGATCCGCATCTTCAGCCATTACGTCTCGAAAACAGCGTTTATCTTGCTGTTGCTGGAAATCATGATCCTGCTGCTGTCGGCCACCCTGACGTCGCTGCTGTGGCTGGCGGATGGCAGCCGCGTGCTGCGGGTGAGCGAGGTTTACCTGTCTTCCTCGATCTTTGCCCTGGTCATCGTTTTCAGCATGAGCGCGCTGGGCATGTACCAGCACCGCTCGCGCGAAGATATCCGCAACACCTTATTGCGCATCCTGCCGTCGTTCGCCTTGGGTTTTGCCGTTCTGAGCGTGCTGATCCGTTTTATTCCTTCCTTGCATTTCGGACGCGGCAGCGTGCTGATCTTCGGCCTGGGCGCCATCGGCGTGCTGCTGGCGCGCCTGGTGGTGTTCAAATCCTCGCAATCGGCGCTGATGGAAGGCCGGCTGATCCTGGTGGGCGGCGGGGCGCTGGCGCGCGAATGCATGGAGCTGGCGGCGAGCAAGATCGGTTTCCACCAGTTTACGGTGGTCGGCTGCATCGATGTGGCGGGCGAGCGCTGCTGCGTGCCGGCCTCGGCCTTGCTGCCGGCCGAACCGTCGCTGCTGGCCATGGCCCAGCGCCATGCCGCGCATGAGATCGTCGTGTCCGTCAGCGACCGGCGCAATGGCGCGTTTCCTGCCAAGCAACTGCTGGAATGCGCGCTGGGCGGCGTCAAGGTGATCGACGCGGCCACGTTTTTCGAGCGCGAAGCGTGCCAGATCCGCATCGATTCCTTGCAACCGAGCTATCTGATCTATGGCGGCGGCTTCGACCAGAGCTTTTTCCGCGCCGCCTCGAAGCGCCTGTTCGACCTGGCCGCCAGCGGGGTCATCTGCCTGGCCGCGCTGCCCGTGATGCTGGCGACGGCCCTGTGCATCCGCCTGGAAGATGGCGGCCCCGTGTTTTACCAGCAAGAGCGGGTAGGGCGCGACGGCTTGCCCTTCAATGTGCTGAAATTTCGCAGCATGCGCTGCGACGCGGAGCGCGATGGCAAGCCCATCTGGGCGCTGGACAACGATGCGCGCATCACGCGCGTTGGCAAGCTGATCCGCAAGCTGCGGATCGACGAGCTGCCGCAAATGCTCAATGTGTTTCGCGGCGAGATGAGTTTCGTGGGACCGCGCCCCGAGCGCGCCTACTTTGTCGAGCAACTGAAGGAGCAGGTGCCGTACTACAACATTCGTCACAGCATCAAGCCGGGCATCACGGGCCTGGCGCAGGTGCGCTATCAATATGGCGCTTCCGTCGACGATGCGGTGAACAAACTGCAATATGATTTGTATTATGTGAAGAACAATAGCCTGTTCCTCGACTTGCTGATCCTGCTCGATACGGTGCAGGTAGTGCTGTTTGGCAAAGGCAGCCGATGATACGGGCGCAGTCGGACTGGCTGGCGGCGGCCGACGCTGCGGCCCTCAGCCATGGCCTGGCGTCGCTGGCTTTCTTCGTGCTGGCGCTGTTGCTCATCAGCAACTGGCGCGCGCGGCAGAATGTGCGCGCCTTGCTGGTCGCTTGTCTGGCGACGGGCGGCTGGGCCACGGGCGCGGTGGTGCTGGTGCTGCTGGGACAGCGCACCGCCTTGGCCGGCGACGCGCTGGAACTGCTGCGCACCTTGGCCTGGCTGGTGTTTTTGCTGCTGCTGATCGAACCGTCGCAGCCCCGCCTGCGCCTCGTGCTGGCCGGCATCGCCCTCACGGCGCTGGCGCCCTGGCTGTTCTCCCTGGCTTCATCCTGGCTGGCATTGCCATTGCCTGCGCGCATCATTGCCAGTGTCTGCCGTTTGCTGCTGGCCGTGCTGGGCATGTTGCTGGTGGAGCAGTGGTATCGCAACACGCCACCGTTGAAACGCTGGGGCATCAAGTTTGCCTGCCTGGGCGTGGGCGGGCTGTTCGCCTACGATTTCTATCTGTACAGCGACGCCTTGCTGTTTCGCACGGTCAACGATGACATCTGGGCGGCGCGCGGCATCGTCGACGCCTTGTGCGCGCCGCTGCTGGCCGTCTCTGCCGCGCGCAATCCGGGCTGGGCACTGGGCCTGTCCGTCTCGCGCCAGATGCTGTACCGCTCGGCTGCCTTGCTGGGCTCGGCCATCTACCTGCTGGCCATGGCGGCCAGCGCCTATTACTTGCGCTATTTCGGCGGCACCTGGGGTTCCCTGATGCAGATGGCTTACCTGGGCGGCGCGGCCCTGCTGCTGGCGGGCGTGCTGTTTTCCGGCAGCCTGCGCGCCAAGCTCAAGGTGACGATCAATAAACATTTTTACAATGCCATCTTCGATTACCGCGAGGAATGGCTGCGATTTACGCGCGCGCTGTCCGAGGATGGCCCGGCGCTGGGCGAACGCACGATACAGGCCATGGCGCAGCTGGTGGAAAGCCGCGCCGGCGCGCTGTGGATCTTGCGCGAGCCAGGGCAATTTGCCCCGGCGGCCAGCTGGAACTGGCCGCCGGGCACGTGGAGCGAGCCGGCGTCCGGTCCCCTGTGCCAGTTTCTGGAGGCAAGACTCTGGGTGATCGACGTGCACGATTGCCAGCAAAATCCGCGCCAGTACGGCGGCTTGCGCTTGCCGCCCGCGCTGCTGGCGCTGCCCGACGTGTGGCTGCTGGTGCCCTTGATGCTGCATGGCCAGCTGTTCGCCTTTGTCGCGCTGGCGCGCCCCCGCACGCGCATAGCCTTGAACTGGGAAATCCGCGACGTGCTGAAAATTGCCGGCAGCCAGGCCGCCAGCTACCTGGCGCACCGCGAATCGCTCGATACCCTGACGGTGGCGCGCCAGTTCGACTCGTTCAACCGCATGTCCACTTTCATCGTGCATGATCTCAAGAATTTGGTGTTCCAGTTGTCGCTGCTACTGAGCAATGCGGAAAAGCACCGCGCCAATCCCGCCTTCCAGGAAGACATGCTGGGCACCCTCGACCATTCCGTGCAGAAAATGAAGACCTTGCTGCAAAAACTGGCGCGCGGCGAGGCGCCGGAAGCACCGGCGCCGCTGCAACTCGACGGCTTGCTGCGCCAGGCCGTAGCGGCCAAGGCCAGCCTGGCGCCGGCGCCCCGGCTGGAAATCGTCGATGGCGAACTGACGGTGCTGGCCAACCGCGCGCGGCTGGAGCGGGTGCTGGGCCACTTGATCCAGAACGCCATCGAGGCGACGGCCAGCGATGGCAAGGTGGCCGTGCGGTTGCGGCGCGTACAGCACACGGCCGTTGTCGAGCTCGACGATACGGGGCAGGGCATGAGCGAGCAATTCATCCGCGAGCGCCTGTTCAAACCGTTCGACACGACCAAGACGGCGGGCATGGGCATCGGCGTGTTCGAAAGCCGCGAATACTTGCGCGAAGTGGGCGGCAGCCTGGAAGTGCGCAGCGAGCCGCAGGTGGGCACGACGTTTCGCGTGATCCTGCCGCTGCATGCGGCATAGCAAAGGAGTGGGGTGCCATGGGCAAGCAAAAACTGCTGGTCATCGAAGACGATCCCGGCCTGCAAAAACAGTTGCACTGGAGTTTTGACGGCTACGATGTCTTGCTGGCGGGCGAGCGCGAGGCGGCGCTGGCGCTGGTGCGGCGCCACCAGCCGGCCGTCGTGACGATGGACCTGGGTTTGCCGCCCGACCCGGACGGTGCCACGGAAGGCCTCGCCACCTTGCAGCAAATCCTTGCGCTGGCGCCGGACACGAAAGTCATCATCCTGTCGGGCAACCAGGAGCGCGCGCATGCCTTGAAAGCCATCGCGCTGGGCGCTTACGATTTCCACCAGAAACCGTTCGAGGCCGATATGCTGGGCCTGGTCATTGCCCGCGCGTTTTATCTGCACGCGATGCAGCAGGAAAACCGCCGCATGCTGCAGACGCAGGCGGATTCTCCGCTGGCCGGCATCGTCAGCCGCGACCCGGGCATGCTGAAACTGTGCCGCAGCGTGGAAAAAGTGGCGCCCTCGTCGGCCAGCGTGATGCTGCTGGGCGACTCGGGCAGCGGCAAGGAACTGATTGCGCGGGGCTTGCATGCGCTGTCGAGCCGCCATGCGCAACGTTTCGTGGCCATCAATTGCGCGGCCATCCCGGAAAACCTGCTGGAAAGCGATCTGTTCGGCTATGAGCGGGGCGCGTTTACGGGCGCGGCCCGGCAAACCCTGGGCAAGATCGAACTGGCCCATGGCGGCACCTTCTTTCTCGACGAAATCGGCGACATGCCGATGGCGCTGCAGGCGAAATTGCTGCGCTTCCTGCAGGAAAGAGTCATCGAAAGGGTGGGCGGCCGTGCCGAGATCGCCATCGACGTGCGCATCGTCTGCGCCACGCACCAGGATCTGAAAGTGCTGGCGGAACAGGGGCGTTTCCGCGAAGACTTGTTTTACCGGCTCAGCGAAATCGTCTTGCGCATCCCGCCGCTGCGCGAGCGGGCCGGCGATTGCACCTTGCTGGCGCAGCATTTCAAGAACAAGTTCTGCGCCAGCGAAGGCCGCAGCAACCTGCATTTCAGCGCCGGCGCGCTGCAGCTCATCGAGACGTATGGCTGGCCCGGCAATGTGCGCGAAGTGGAAAACTGCATCAAGCGGGCCGTCATCATGAGCGACGGGCCGCAGATCGCGGCCGACGACCTGGGCTTGCCCGCCAGCGCCCAGGCCGCCCCCGCCGATGAATCCATCAATCTGCGTCAGGCCCGCGAAGCTGCCGAGTACAAGGTCATGGTGCGCGCGCTGGCCCGCGCCGACGGCAATATCGCCAAGGCGGCCGAACTGCTGGGCGTGAGCCGGCCCACCCTGTATGACTTGATGGGCCATCACGGCATCAAGTAGCCGCGGGATACTGATATGAATTGAATATCAAGATTGTGTATGGCGTCGCACATACGCTGGCGCCGTCACGGCGCATCCTAGCCTCATCAACAACAAGGAGGGGTTATGAACGCGATCAATTTATTGATGAAGGACCACAAGGCCGTCAAGGCCCTGTTTGCGCAGTATGAGAACCTGAGCGACCGCTCCTTTGCCACCAAGAAAAAACTGGCCGACCAGATCTGCCAGGAATTGACCGTGCACACGCAGCTGGAAGAAGAAATCTTCTACCCGGCCGTGCGCCGCCCGATCCATGACGGCGACCTGATGGATGAAGCCGTCGTCGAGCATGCGAGCGCCAAGGAGCTCATCGCGCAGATTACCGCGATGGACCCCGCCGACGACCTGTACGACGCCAAGGTCAAGGTGCTGTCCGAGCAGATCGAGCACCACGTCAAGGAAGAAGAGGGCGACATGTTTCCCAAAGTGCGCCATACGGCCGTCGACCTCGACGCGCTGGGCAAGGAAATGGCCGCGCGCAAGGAACAGCTGACGGGCATCGCCGCCTGAGCGGCTTAAAAAATCAACAACCAAGGGAGTATTCCATGCAAGCTACACAATTGTCCGTGTCGGACCTGAACAATCCGGGCGTATCCTGGGGCGCCGTGCTGGCGGGTGCAGCCGCCGCGGCCGCCTTGTCCTTCATTTTGCTGATTCTCGGCGTGGGCCTGGGCCTGTCGTCCGTGTCGCCGTGGTCGTTCAACGCGACAGCCATCGGCGTGTCGACCATCGCCTGGCTGGCCTTCATGCAACTGGCCGCGTCCGGCATCGGCGGCTACATGGCGGGCCGGCTGCGCGTGAAATGGAGTTCCATCCACACGGATGAGGTGCATTTCCGCGATACGGCCCACGGCTTGCTGGCCTGGGCCGTGGCCACCCTGATCACCGTGGCTGTGCTGGCCGGCGGCACGCGCGCCGTGCTGAGCGGCGCCATCGACGCGGGCAGCGGCGTGGCGGCTGCCATAGCCCCCGCAGCGGCAGCGGGCGCAGGTGCTGCTGGCGCTGCAAGCGCCAAGCAAGGCGAGGGCAGCGGCGCCAATCCGCTCGACTATTTCTCGGACATGCTGCTGCGCGCCGCGCCT
The DNA here is from genome assembly GCF_021165895.1 of Janthinobacterium sp. PLB04. Lineage (NCBI taxonomy): Bacteria > Pseudomonadati > Pseudomonadota > Betaproteobacteria > Burkholderiales > Oxalobacteraceae > Janthinobacterium > Janthinobacterium sp. PLB04. The sequence goes on from NZ_CP088968.1 coordinate 3,426,897, forward strand.
GCTGCACCGGCTACCACTGCCACCGCCACCGGCACCCTGGCGGCGCCCGCGGCCAATGCCAGCACCGCCGAGCAGCGCGTGGAAATCGGCAAGATCTTCGCCACCGGCCTGTCCACGGGCAGCCTGGCCGCAGATGACCGCGCCTACCTGGGCCAAGTCGTGGCCAGCCGCACGGGCTTGACGCAGGCGGAAGCGGAAGCGCGCGTCGACGCCGTCTACGCCCGCGCCGCCAAGGCTGCCGCCGATGCCAAGGCTGCCGCCCAGCAAGCGGCTGAAACGGCCCGCAAGGCCGGTGCCCACACGGCGCTGTGGATGTTCGTCGCCTTGTTGCTAGGCGCTTTCGTGGCCAGCCTGGCGGCAACGTTTGGCGGCCGCCAGCGCGACCATGAGCGCGTGCTGCGCCATGTGACCATTTAATTCACCGATTTAATCTAGGAGACTGCCATGCGTTCCATCCTCTTGCTGCTGCTGGGCATTCCATTGCCCATCGTCATACTGATCGCCCTGTTCGTGCATTGATAAGACGTTGACGTAAAAAACGGCGCCCGCCGCAAGCCGGGCGCCGTTTGTGTTGAAGCGGGTCCATGTGTAAGATGGCGCGATCTTTCCACCGAGACTATCCATGACCTTGACCGCCCTGCGTCCCTTGCTGAAAACCGCCGCCATCGCTGCCTTTGCCTGCAGCGTGCTGGCCTCGTGTTCCACCCTGATCGGCCCGCGCGACGTGAATGTGTCGCTGAGCAAGATGCAGCAAGGCCTGGAACGCCGCTTTCCCATCGACAAGCGCGTGCTGTCCGTGCTGGATGTCAAGCTGACCCACCCGCAACTGTCGTTGCAGCCCGAGCGCGAACGGGTTGCCCTGAGCGTGGACGCCAGCGTCTTGCCGCCCTTTATCCGCCAGGGCTGGCGCGGCAGCCTGGCCATGTCGGGCCGCCTAGTGCTGGACGCCCAGCGCAACGCCGTCTACCTGAGCGAAGCGAGCGTGGACAAGGTCGCCATCGATGGCATGGACGAGTCGCAGCAGCGCCAGTTCGCCAAGGTGGCCAGCCTGGTGGCCGACCAGCTCATGCACGAAACGCCGATCTATACGTTCAAACCCGACGAATTGCGCTATGCGGGCGTGCAATTCGTGCCCACGCAGATCCGGACCTCGGCCAATGGGCTGACCGTGACGTTCGAGCCGGTGAAGTAGGCTAGGCCTCGAACGCGGGCGTGCCGATTTGCGTGGCCGTGTTATTGCGCGGCGTCGCCTCTTCATGGAACAGGTCAGCCAGGTACTCGCACAGCGCATCTGCTTGAATATCGTCCGGAATAATGAAATCGGCGGGCCTGCGCTTGCCTTCCGCACCGAGATAGAAGGCGCGCCAGGCGCCCTGACTCTCCCGGACGCCAATCAGCGTGCCGAAAATATTGAATCTGAATTCCTGCATCAAACTTCTCCAGTGAAAGAGCCAGGCAAAAAGATGTGGCGAGCGACAGGTATGGCTATTGCTAGATGGTAACATTTGCTGATCATCGGCATGGACTTTAGGCTTGCTTCAGCGAACATCGGATCACAGGAGTTGTTCAACCGCCATTGTTGCCCCGCAAGCAGGCCGACTATAATCCTGCCTCTCATGCCTGGACACAGCATGTTCCCCAACATGAAGTTAAAACAATTAAAGGAATCTTCGTGAAACGTTCACTCATCAGCGCCGCCTGCTGCGCCTTGTTCGCCTTCTCCTCGCCCGCGCTGTACGCCCAGCAAGGCACTACCTCCGCCGCGCCCGTCTCCGGCATCGACCTGAAAACCCTGGACCCTGCGGTCAGCCCCAGGGATGATTTCTACGGCTACGTCAACGGCGTCTGGACGCGCAATACGGAAATCCCGGCCGACAAATCCGTCTGGGGCACGTATATCGAATTGCGCGAAATCGCCCAGGGCCAGTTGCGCGGCCTGATCGATGCCACCGTCAAGAACCCCGGCAAGCCCGGCAGCGAAGCGCACAAGATTGCCGACCTGTACACGAGCTTCATGAACGACAAGGCGCGCAATGCGGCTGGTTTCAAGCCCCTGCGCGCCGAACTGGCCCGCGTCGCCGCCGTCAAGGACAAGAAAGACTTGCCGGCGCTGCTGGCCTACCTGCAAGGCAATGGCGTTGCCACGCCGTTTTCCGCCTATGTGGCACCCGATGCGCAAGACCCCGAGCGCTACACGGTCAACATCAGCCAGTCCGGCCTGGGCTTGCCTGACCGCGATTACTACCTGAAGGAGGACGACGCCAAGCTGCAAGCCGTGCGCGCCAAATACCTCAAGCATATCGAAACCATGCTGGCCATGAGCGGCGACAAGGCCGCTGCCGCACACGCGGCGCAAATCCTCGACCTCGAAACGCGCCTGGCGGCCGTGCAGTGGACGCGCGTGCAGATGCGCGACCCCGTCAAATCGTACAACCGCGTCGACTTCGACAAATTCGCGGCACTGGCGCCAGCCTTCGACTGGAATGCCTACTTTACGGCCGCCGGCCTGGCGCCGAAGGCCTCCTCGGCCGTGGTGCGCCAGCCCAGCTTCATGACCGGCTTTTCCGAGACCGTGGCCGCCGTGCCGCTGGAATCCTGGAAGAGCTATCTGAACTGGCGCATCATCGAAAGCTATGCCTCCTTCCTGGACAGCGCTACGGTCAAGGAGCGTTTCGCCTTCGACGGCACGGTGCTGCGCGGCGTGCCGCAAAGCGAACCGCAGTGGCAACTGGCGCTGCGCTTCACGGATGGCGCCATCAGCGACGCCGTCGGCAAGCGTTACGTGGAAATGTATCTGCCGCCGGAAACCCGGCCCCGCGTGATGGCCATGTTCGACAATTTCGTCGCCTCGTTCAAGGATGGCATCGAGCAGCTCGACTGGATGGGCCCGGAAACCAAGAAGGAAGCCCAGCTCAAGCTGGCAGCCTTGAAGCCGAAGATCGCGTATCCCGATACCTGGCGCGACTACAGCAGCATGCAGACGCAGCCAAACGACCTGATCGCCAACGTGCGCGCCGCGCGCGCGTGGAGCCGCCAGCAAAACCTGGCCAAGCTGGGCAAGCCGGTCGACCGCGACGAATGGTCGATGACGCCGCAAACCGTGAACGCCAGCTACAGCCCGTCGCTCAACGCCATCACGATTCCGGCCGCCATTTTGCAGCCGCCATTCTTCAACGTGAAAGCGGAAGATGCCGTCAACTACGGCTTGCTGGGCATCACCTTCGGCCATGAAATCAGCCATGCCTTCGACGATTCCGGCAGCCAGTACGACGCCAAGGGCCGTCTGCGCAACTGGTGGACGGCAGAGGACCGCACGGCCTTCAAGGCCCTGGCCGCCGGCCTCGTCAAGCAATATGGCGCCTACAGTCCCGTGCCGGGCTACCACATCAATGGCGAACTGACCCTGGGCGAAAACATCGGCGACAATTCCGGCCTGTCGATCACCTACAAGGCGTACCAGCGTTCCTTGAACGGCAAGCCTTCGCCAGTCATCGATGGCTTGACGGGCGAACAGCGCCTGTACATCGGCTTTGCGCAGAAATGGCGCGCGAAATTGCGTCCCGAAGCGGCCATCGCGCAGATCAAGAGCGACCCCCATTCGCCGGGCGAATTCCGCGCCAAGGGCACGGTCAAGAACCAGCCCGGTTTCTATGAAGCGTTCGGCATCAAGCCAGGCGACCCGATGTATCTGCCGCCGGAGCAGCGCGTGATCATGTGGTAAGCAGGTAGGGCAGTTGGGCAACCGCGCCGCGGACTATTCCTTGGCGTGGTTGAGCGTGTACCTGGGCAACTCCACCGTCAGGTCTTCCTGGGCGAGGCGGGCCTGGCAGGACAGGCGCGAATGGGGCTGCAAACCCCAGGCCTGGTCGAGCATGTCTTCCTCATTGTCGCCCAGTTCGTTGAGCGTATCGAAACCCTGCACCACGACCACGTGGCAGGTGGAACAGGCGCCGACCTGGCCGCACGCGTGTTCCATGTCGATCTTGTTGAGCAGCAATGCGTCACAAATGCTCATGTTCTGCGGCGCGTCAAACACGGCGCCGTCGGGGGCCAGCTCGGGATGGGGCAGGACGGTGATTTTTGGCATGCGGGATTCTCCTTGATGTCGCTTGAATACCGCTACCTTGAACCTTCCCGCCTTGATAAGGTCAAGCGCAATGTTGCGCCTGAACTGGGGCTTTCTGCGCTTACATCTTCGATGCCGGATGTTCCGCCAGCGGGACAAACTGGCCGGTAGCCTCGTCGAGCGCGTCCAGTGAGCCATTTTCGATGTCATACACCCAGCCATGCAGGGTCAGGCGCTTTTGCGTGATGCCCAGCGCTACCGAGGGGTGTGTGCGGATGTTGTTGAGTTGCGCCACGACATTGGCGCGTACCATGCCGTCGATGCGGTCCTGTTCCGTGGCATGCTCGATCGACTCATTGATCATGCGCGCCGCATCCGCGTGCCGCAGCCAGTTCTTGACTGCCGGCATGTGATCGAGGCAGGTACAGGTGGCGATGGCCTTCATCGCGCCGCAATCGGAATGGCCGCAAATGACGATGTCCGTCACATTCAGGGCCGCAACGGCAAATTCGACGGACGCGCTCACGCCGCCCGGTTCCGGGCCAAACGAGGGCACGATGTTGCCCGCGTTGCGAATCACGAACAGTTCGCCAGGTTCGCGCTGCGTCACCAGTTCCGGCACCATGCGGCTGTCGGAACAGGAAATGAACAAGGCCTTGGGCGTCTGTCCCGTGGCCAGTGTCTTGAACAACTCTCGGCGTTCAGGAAAGACTTCCTTCTGGAAACGTAGAAATCCGGCAATGATGTCGCGCATAAATAAAAGAAGAGAGTGGTGTGAGCCCGTATTATCGCCGATGTCAGCGCGGCTGGCTTGCCGGCTGGCCGGTTTGAGGCCCCGTAATGCAGCGGTCAAGATGCTCGATCAATTGCAGGAACACGCGTTTATCGGCAATGTGATTCAGCGTGTTGCTCATGAAGACGTCGCTGGCGGCCGCTGCCACGGCACCGCGGACTTGTGCGCAGGCGGCATGCAGTTGCGCGCGGTCAAGCTCAAGCAGCGCCGCGGCGATGCCTGCACGCGTGAAGTCGAAGGCATCGATGCCGCAACAGCCGGCGACGCAATGGGTTTCCAGGCGGCAGATCAGCGGCCACAGCCCCTCCAGGTGCTCGTCGATGCCGACGGCTTGCGCATAGCGCTCGCCGAGGTCGATGTGCTCGATCCATGCGTCTTCGGCAATCTGGATATCGTATTGATGGTCGCGTTGCGTCATGTTTGCTTTCCCGCATGCGCGGTGACTGTCTGATAGAGGCGCCATCGTACCGCAAGCGCGGCGGCAGTTGGCACACCATGCAGCAAGGCATGAAAAAACCGCCCGAAGGCGGTTTTGTGTGTGCACTGTATTGCCGCTTACTTCTTGTCAGGCAAGGCGTATGCCAGCACGTAGTCGCCGCGGTCCGGCGACTGGCGCGCACCGCCGGCGCTGACGACGATGTATTGCTTGCCCGTTTTCGGCGAGACATACGTCATCGGGCCGGATTGGCTGCCCACGGGCAGGCGCTGTTTCCAGATTTCCTTACCGGTGGCGCTGTCAAAGGCGCGCAGGTAGAAATCCTGCGTACCGGCAAAGAACAGCAAGCCGGATTGCGTCGACATCGACGCGCCCAGGGTCGGCATGCCGATCGGAATCGGCATTTTCATGCGGATGCCCATCGGCCCCGTATCCTGCACCGTGCCGACCGGTACCTGCCACACGAGCTTGCGGGTTTTCAGATCGATGGCCGACATGGTGCCGAACGGCGGCTTCTGGCAGGGAATGCCCGCTTTCGACAGGAAACGTTCGCGCATGGCGCCGAACGGCGTGCCTTCCTGCGGCACGACGCCCATCTCGATGCCGCTGGCACCCTTCGGAATAGCGGCGCGCGGGATCATGTAGTTGGCCAGGCCCAAACGCATGTCGTTGACAAACATGTAGTTGGTGGTCGGGTCGACGGAGACGCTGCCCCAGTTCATGCCGCCCAGCGAGCCTGGGAACTGCAGCGAACGGTCGAGGCCCGGCGGCGTGTAGACGCCTTCGTGGCGCATGCCCTTGAATTCGATGCGGCACAGCAACTGGTCAAACACGGTGCCGCCCCACATGTCGGACTCGTGCAAGGTGGCGTTGCCGATCGACGGCATGCCGATGGAGAACGGCTGCGTGGGCGAATAGCGCTCGCCAGGCACCTTGCCTTGCGGTACGGGACGCTCTTCCACGGCCGCGATGGGCTCGCCCGTCACGCGGTTGAGAAGGAAGATTTCACCTTGTTTCGTCACTTGCGCCAGCGCAGGCAGGGTGCCGCCTTTGCCGTCGGGAATGTCGTACAGCAGCGGCTGGGCCGGCAAGTCGAAGTCCCACAGGTCGTGGTGGGTGGTCTGGAAGGTCCAGCGCACCTTGCCCGTTTTCGCGTTGACGGCAACGATGGACGAGCTGTACTTGTCGTCCAGCGCCGTGCGCGTGCCGCCGAAGAAGTCGGGCGTGGCATTGCCGGTCGGCAGGTAGATGGTGTCCAGCTGGGCGTCATACGACATGGCCGACCAGACGTTCGGCGTGCCGCGCGTATAGGTCTGGCCTTGCGGCGGCAGTTTCGTGATGGCCGGGTTGCCCGGATCCCAGGCCCACACCAGTTCGCCGCTGCGCACGTCAAACGCGCGCACCACGCCCGGCGGCTCGCCGGTGGAGAAATTGTCGGCCACGCGGCCGCCGACGACGACCAGGTCGCCCGCGATCAGCGGCGTCGATGTTTGCTGGTAGTAGCCGGGCTTGACTTCGCCCATGCCCACCTTCAAGTCGACGGTGCCGTGCTCGCCAAAATCGGCGCAAGGCTCACCGGTAGCCGCGTCGAGCGCGATCAGGCGCGCATCGATGGTCGGCAGCAAGATGCGCTTGCGGCAGGCGGCCGGGGCGGCGTCGCTGGAGGCGCTGGCCGGCAGCGGCTGCGCGGCGGGCGCTTCATGGTAGCCCAGGCCGCGGCAGCGCTGCCAGTTTGGCGCGGAACCTTGCGGGTCGTATTTCCAGCGCTCGGCGCCCGTATCGGCGTCCAGCGCCACGACCTTGCCGTAGGCCGTGCAGACGTACAGGGTATCGCCCACCTGCAGCGGCGTGTTCTGGTCTTCCGCGCCAGAACCATTGCTTTGCGGGATGTCGCCCGTGTGCGCCGTCCAGGCCAGTTTCAGATGGCCGACGTTGCCCTTGTTGATCTGGTCCAGGGCGGCGAAGCGGTTGCCGGCCGTGGTGTTACCCCAGTGCAGCCAGTTTTTCTGCTGCGCGCCGGGAGCGACCGGCGTCACGCCCGCCACCACATCCGCTTCGATGACGGACTTGGGCAAGAAGAAATTGACGCCTGTGATGGCCAGGCAGACGGCGATCAGGCCCGCCAGCGCGAAGGCGCCTTTGCCAGCCGGCACGCCGGTGGCGCGGCGCAAGCCGGGATAGGCGAGGGCTACCAGGCATGCCAGCACGCCGAAGACGAACAGGCGCGACACCAGGGGCCAGAAGTTCCAGCCCGCGTCGATGGGGGCCCAGATCAGGGCAACGATAAAGGCGGCACCGAACAGCAGGGCGCCGGCCGGCTTGCTCCGCCAGACGAGTATGCCAGAGGCGAACGTGGCAATGCCCATCGGCAGGTAAAACCAGCTGCCGCCCAGGTACGCGAGGTAGGCTCCGCCGATAGCGAGGAAGAGGCCGGACAAGATGAGCAGCACGGCTGGCAGGTAGCGCAGCGGCGACGCTGCTTGACCCCGCGTTGCGGGTGTGGATGAACTGGAAGGGTTCACGATGATTCCTTTTATTGTTGACCGGGCGGCCAGGCGCCGCCAGGTGATGCTGAATAACCAAGACTCGGTTCCCCCGTTGGGCGAGGGGTGAGCTTCCGCCCGCTGGCGGGATGCTCAGACCGGGTTTGGCGTGGTGGATTTGCTGTCGAGATTGGCGATGATGCGGCTGAGCATGTCCAGCAAGGCGTGTTCTTCCTCGGTGCTGAAACCGGCGAGGGCTTCGCGGTTGCTGGCATGAATCGCTTCCTTGATCAGGGGCGACTGCTGTAATGCGGCCGGGGTAAGGCCGAACAGGCTGCTGCGTCCATCGCTGGGATCGGGTTGGCGGCTGACCAGGCCGTCACGTTCCATGCGCGCCAGCGTGGCCGCCATGGTCGGCTGCTCGACGGCAGCAGCGACGGTCAGTGCTTTCTGCGTCAGCTGCGCGCCATTTGCCAGTTCGTAAAACACGGGCAACTGGCCCGGCGCCATGCCGATCAGCTTGAGCTTGCGCTCGATGACCCTGGCAAACAGGCGTGCAGCCCGGCTCGTCATGTGGCCTGCGGACTGCTCTTTCTGGAAGTCGATCACGAACATCCCCGGTGAAAAGAATATAGCATGCTATCATAATTTCGATGAGCATAGCAGGCTATGCATTTTTCCAGGCGGCCGGAAATGCAAAAACCGCCCGAAGGCGGTTTTTTTGGGGTGAAGCCGGTGCTTAAATAAAATAGATCAGCGCGATGATGCCGACCACCAGCGCCACGCGGGTGACCTGGTAGGCCGTCTTGTTCCACGCCTTGAAGCGGCGACGGTACTGGCCCATGGTCCATGAAATCTGGAACAGCTTGCTGACGCCGCCGACCTGGTCGCCCAGTTCGTTCGGCGAGGCGGCGGCCGTCATCAGGGTGCGGCCCAGCCAGCGGTTCAAGCCTTGCGCCCAGCGGTAGCGCATCGGACGCTCGATGTCGCAGAACAGGATGATGCGGTCGCTGTCGGCGTCGTTGCGGGCCCAGTGGATATACGTTTCATCGAACATCACGGCCTGGCCGTCGCGCCAGCTGTGGCGCTCGCCATCGACGTCGATGAAGCAGCGGTCGTCGTTTGGCGTCTGCAAGCCCAGGTGGTAGCGCAGGGAGCCGGCGAACGGGTCGCGGTGCGGGTTGAGCTTGCCGCCTTGCGGCAGTTCCGCGAACATGGCCGCCTTGATCGAGGGAATCGATTGCAGCAGCGCATAGGTTTGCGGGCACATCTGCTGTGCCGACGGGTGGTTCGCGTCATACCATTTCAGGTAGAAACGCTTCCAGCCATACTTGAAGAAGGAATTGAAACCCACGTCATTGTTCTTTTCCGCGGCCTTGATCTTTTTCATTTCCTGCATGCGCAGCGCTTCATCGCGGATGATTTGCCAGTTCTGCTGCAGCGGCGCCAGTTCCGGGAATTGATCGACGGAAAGGTATGGCGTGGCCGGCACCTTGGAAAAGGTGTGCATGAACAGGTTCAGCGGCGCCATGAACGAGGAATGATCGAAGATCTGGCGGCGAAACGGCAGGCGCACCTTGCCACGAAAATGAATATGTAAAACGGAAAACACAAAAATGCCCAGCAAGGCCCACTTCATACACAACCTCGTTTTTTAAGAATGGGGCAATTATAACCAGTTAATGCCATCGTCACCCCGGGCCACGGTGAAGGAAAGATGAAGCGGCGCATGGGAGAGCTCTGTCCTACAATGGCTGTTCTCCACACTGACACGAGGTAACAATGGAAATCTGGCACGCACCGCTCGACCTGGCCGCCCTCAACGCCGCCAGCGAGGGCACGGCCATGCGCCACCTGGGCATCGCATTCACGGCCTTCGGCCCCGACTGGATCGAAGCGACCATGCCCGTCGACCACCGCACCATGCAGCCATTCAAGCTGCTGCATGGCGGCGCTTCCGTGCTGCTGGCCGAAACCCTGGGCAGCATGGCCGCGAATGCCTGCCTCGATTCCAGCCGGCAGGTGAGCGTGGGCCAGGAAATCAATGCCAACCACGTGCGCGGCGTGCGTGGCGGCCATGTGACGGGGCGCGCCACGCCTATCCACCGGGGCCGCACCAGCCAGGTCTGGGAAATCCGCATCACCGATGGTGACGGCAAACTGTGCTGCATTTCGCGCATCACCATGGCTGTCATCGAGGCCCCGGGCGCGGGCTGATACGTTCCATCTTGACTTGCATCAAGGCATTAAATGCGGCCGCGTGAAATCATAAATAACGCTGTTCGCTTATAATTCAGTGTGCTGTTGTAGGGCGTGGGGGTATGTCCCGCGCGCCTGCATTGCCTGAAATTAGAAGCTGACTGCCCAAAAAACGCCAGTTAGAGACCCATCCTGCGCCATGCAGGAACGGCAACACGACGGCGAGCAGATCGCTGGTTTTTAGATAACCAGCAACAATCAACTTTATTACAGGGCAATAACAACAATGATGTCATTCAATCGTTTGACGATAGGCGCGCGCCTGAGCGCAGGCTTCGGGCTGCTGGTGCTACTCATGCTGGTGCTGGCTGCCTTCGCACTGCTGCGCATCGGCGCCATCTCCGGCGCCATGGACGCGCAAGAAAAAGTACAACTGGAAAAACTCGAACCCCTGTACGTGGCGCGCGAAGCGCTCGACCAGACGGGCCTGGCTGCCCGCAATGCGTATATCTTCCATGACCAGGCGGCCGCCGAAAAAGAGCTGGCCATCCTCGACAGCCAGAAGGCGCTGTACCTGGAAGCGCTGGCCCGCCTCGCGCCGCAGTTCGCCGGCGATGCGCAATTCGAGAAGGTCAGCACGGGCCTCAAAACCATGGCGCGGGAATTGCAGCGTCCGCGCCAGTTCCGCGCCACGGGACAGATGGAGCAGTATGGCACCTTCCTCGTCGAGGAGTGCAGCCCTTTGCGGCGCCAGATCGTCGCCGATATCGATACGGTGCTGAAAAACGTGCAGCGCGAATCGGAGCAGGCCAGCGTGGCCGCGCGCGCCATCTACGGCCAGTCGCTGCGCTGGATCGGCGTGCTGGCCGCGCTCAGCGTGCTCATTTGCATTGCCGTGGCCACCGTCATCACGCGCGGCCTGCTGCGCCAGCTGGGCGGCGAACCGGCGTATGCGGCCTCGATTGCCGGGCGCATCGCGCTCGGTGAACTGGCCATCGACGTGCACACGCGCCACGGCGACGACAGCAGCCTGCTGTTTGCCATCAAGACCATGCGCGACAACCTGGCCGCCATCGTCGGCAAGGTGCGCCATGGCACGGAAAGCATCGCCATGGCCTCGACCGAGATCGCTACGGGCAACCGCGATCTGTCGCAGCGCACGGAGCAGCAGGCCGGCTCGCTGGAAGAGGTGGCGTCATCGATGGAGGAACTGATTTCCACCGTGCGCCAGAATGCGGACAACGCCCAGCAGGCGAACCGCCTGGCGCGCGAAGCGTCGAAGGTGTCGGAGCAGGGCGGCAAGGCGGTGGCCGAAGTGGTGCATACGATGGGCCTGATCAATGCCTCGTCGAACAAGATCGTCGACATCATCGGCGTGATCGACAGCATCGCCTTCCAGACGAATATCCTGGCCTTGAACGCGGCAGTGGAAGCGGCGCGTGCCGGCGAGCAGGGACGCGGTTTTGCAGTCGTCGCCACGGAAGTGCGCAGTCTGGCGCAACGCTCTAGCGCCGCCGCGCGCGAAATCAAGGCCCTGATCGACGATTCCGTCAGCAAGGTGGGTACCGGAACCTTGCTCGTCGAGCAGGCCGGCGTCACCATGCACGACGTGGTGGCCGGCATCGGCAGGGTGACGGGCATCATGGCCGAGATCAGCCACGCCACGCAGGAGCAGGGCGCCGGCATCGAGCAAGTCAACCGCGCCATCGTCGACATGGACCGCGTGACCCAGCAAAACGCGGCCCTGGTCGAGCAGGCGGCCGCCGCCGCGCAGGAATTGCAGCAGCAGGCGGCGCAGCTGGAACAGGAAGTGGGCATCTTCAAATTGGCCAAGCCGGCCAACGGACCGCTGCGCCTGGCGGCTTGATGCCGAGAGCGCGGCAGCACGGCGCGCCATGCGCCAATAGTCGTATTCCGCGCTACAATGAGAGCTGGATCAACGCCAGGACTTCTCATGCAAGTGCGCCGCAGCCATGATCTATCCAGCCCGGACGACGACAAGCCGGCGCCGCCCGTGCTGCAGCTGGCCCTTGCCGGCCTCGGCTGGGGTTTGCTCACCTGCATGCTGTGCTTTGCCATCCTGTTTGTGACCAAATGGCTGTTGCCGCCCGAATACTGGGGCGCGCACACAGGACTGTCCAAGTTCAAGCGTGAAATGTCGCTGCCCCTGCTGGTGTTCTGGGTCGTCATCTATTCACCCATCCTGGAAACCTTCCTTGGCCAGCTGCTGCCGCTGGAAATCCTCCGGCGCCTGGGCGCCAGCCGCCAGCTGAGTATTTTTATCGGCACCATCCTGTGGGCCATCGTGCATTTCATCAGCGGCGGCTTGCTGCATGCCATCGTCGCGCTGGGGTCGGGCGCCATGTTCAGTTTTGTCTACCTGCGCTACCGCGGCCCCAGTGTCGCCGTTGCCTACGCAACGACGACGTTTGCGCGCGCCTGCAACAATATCGCCATTCTGGTGGCCGTGTTTTACGGCCTCGACGCCTGAAGCACCTTCCAAAACCTACTGCGCGTCGGTATAGGCGGCCTGCGATGCTCACCGGCTCGGCGCCCCCGTACTCAAGTACGGTTACGCTTCTCGACCACCTCTACCTTCCGCTCGCTACGGTTTTGTTAGGCGCTTTTCTTCCTTCCTGAGCAAATACGGCACCAGCGCCGCCAGCGCCACGGCCAGTAGCGCCAGGCCGTTCAGCAGCTGACGGAAGGCGGCGTCATAGCTGGCGCGCAGCAGCGTTTCCTGGCCGCCCAGCAGCTGTGTCGCCTGTTGGAGATCGCCGAGCGCGGCGCGGCTGGCGGCGGCCAGCACGGGCAGGCCTGCCGGCAGTTGCCGCGCCAGCGCTGCACCGATCAGGCCGGCCAGTGCGGCGCCTGCCAGGGCCAGCGCCACGCCATCGGCGCTGACGCGCACGGTATTGAAGATACCCGTCGCCATGCCGGCCCGCTCTGTTTCCACCACGCTCAGGGCCATGCCATCCATCAAGCCCCACGGCAAGCCGATGCCCACGCCGATCAGCAGCAGGGGGCCGGCCAAGGTGCCAGCGTCACCGCCGCCCAGCACCTGTGCCAGCCAGGCCAGGCCCGCCGCGGCCAGCAGCAATCCCGCGGCGCACAGGGCGCCTGTCCCCACACAGCGCGACAGCAGCGCGGCCAGCATGGGCACGAGCAGCAATGGCGCGGCCAGGGCGATCATCAAACGGCCTGCGGCCAGCGCGGACATGTTGTCGATACCGATGAAGCGCCCCGGCAGCATGACGATCAGCACGATGAACAGGAAGGCGGGCGAGGCGGCCAGCACTTGCACGGCGACAAAGCGGCGCTGGCGGAACAGCGACAAATCCAGCATGGGCCGCGCCGTCCTGCGCTCGATCGCGCCAAAGGCGAGAAACAGCAGCATGGACGAGGCGACGGACAGCAGCACGGCGCCGTTGCGCCAGCCGTGTTCGGGCGCCAGCAGCATGCCCAGGGTCAACAGGCCCAGCGCGGCGGTGAAGCTGAGGGCGCCGGGCCAGTCCAGCCGGCCCTTGCCGCGCGCCGGATCGGCCGGCACGTTGCCCCATACCAGCAGCATGCCGATGGCGCCCAGCGCGGCCGTGGCATAAAAGATGGCGGGCCAGCGCGCCACCGCCAGCATGGCGCCGGCCGCCAGCGGGCCGAAGGCCAGGCCCAGGCCGAACGTCGTGCCCAGCACGCTCATCACGCGGCTGCGCGCCGCGCCGTGGAACAATGGCGCCAGCGACGACATGGCGGCGGCGAATGCGGCCGCGCCGCCGAGGCCTTGCACGAAGCGCAGCGCGGCGATCCATGCCACCGATGGCGCGTGGGCAATGGCCAGGGTCGCCACGCAAAACAGCGCCAGCCCCGCCAGCCAGACGCGGCGCCGTCCCAGCACGTCCGTCAGGCTGCCGGCCACCATCATGGCGCTGCCATAGCTGAGGATATACGCATTGATGACCCAGTTCAGGGCGGCGGCGCTGCCGTGCAATTCGGCGCCGAGGGCGGGCAGGGCCACGGCCGGACCCGTGAAACACAGGGGAATCAGCAAGCCCGTCAGGCAAGCGGCCAGCACTTGCAGGGGGAGTGAAAGACGTGAGGAGTGGGGCATGGGCGTCGGATAGGAAAGAAAGAGGGGCGAGTATGGCGCGCCCATCATTAAAGAAAAATGGGCTAAACTGATCAACATATCGGACAAATATGTCTTGAATGGGGGATGAATGGATAGCTTGGGCGGCATCGCCATGTTCGTGCAGGTGGCCGACAGCGGCAGTTTTTCGGCCACAGGCCGGCTGCTGGGGCTATCGTCGTCGGCGGTCGGCAAGAGCGTGGCGCGCATGGAGGCGCGGCTGGGTGCGCGCCTGTTCCAGCGCAGCACGCGGCACTTGGCATTGACGGCGGAAGGGGAGAAATTCCTGCAGCGCTGCAAGCGCATTCTGGCCGAGGTGGAAGCGGCCGAGCGCGAGCTGGGCGAATCGGGCGGCGCGCCGAGCGGCCGCCTTCGCATCAGCCTGCCACGCTACAGCGGCCTGTTCGAGCCGGCCATCGGCGCCTTCATGCAAGCCTACCCGGCCATCGAACTCGACCTCGATTTTTCCGACGCCATGGTCAACATCGTCAGCGACGGTTTTGACGCGGCCGTGCGCACGGGAGAGCTGGCCGATTCGGGCTTGATGCGGCGCAAACTATGTACATTCCGCCGCCTGCTGGTGGCGTCGCCCGCCTACCTGGCGCGCCATGGCCGGCCCGCCGATGGCGCCGGGCTGCTGCGGCACGCGCGCCTGGACTACCGCTTTCCCGCCACGGGCCGCCTGGAGCAGTGGCCGCTGATGGACGAGGCAAGCCAGCCGGTGCCCGGCATGGTCTGCAACAGCCTGGAAATGCGCGTCTTCCTGGCCGTGCAGGGGCAGGGCATCGCCTACCTGCCCGCATTTGCCGTGCAGCGCGAACTGGCGGCGGGGCAACTGGTCTCGCTGCTGGACGACCATACGCAGGCGCGCACGGCATTCTGGCTGCTGTGGCCGGCCAGCCGCCACCTGCCGCCGCGCTTGCGCGTCTTCATCGATTTCCTGGTGGAGCAGTTACAGGATCAAACTTTTGGAGCTTTGCCATGACGCAGGATGTTTCCCTGACGCCCTTGCAGTTGCATGTGGCTGGCGCCACCGTGCGCCACGCGCATCCGTTTCCCATGCCGCAGTTGCCCCCGCAGGAACCGCTGACGGCGGCCCTGCGTGACGGCTGGGTACGGCCCTTGTACATGGGCTTGCACCAGCCCCAGGCGCAGGCGTGCCTGGCCCGGCTGGCGCTGGCCGACGATACCGTCATCGCCCGCCTGCTGGGGCAATTCGACTGGCGCAGCCGCACGGCGGGCGCCTATCTGGCCGCATTGATGCATCGTCCCGGCTTCACGGACCAGCTGGGCGGCCTGCTGCTGGCCAGTGAAGTCTGCTACGCGGGCAGCGCGTATTGTCTGGCGCTGGCCGCCTTCGACACGCCCGGCAGCCGCGATTATCTGCACCGCTATCTTGAGCATTATTTGCGCCAGCCGCAGCTGCACTTTGATCAGGAGCAAGCCATGGCGGCCATTGCCTACCTGGATGGCCAGCAGGGCCGGGATGAGGCGGCGCGCCATGCGCCAGCCTGGGCCGATTTTACCGCCAGCCGGCCGGGCCTGGCGCTGGATGAAGCGCTCGCAGCATTGACTGGCCGCATGGCCACCTTGCGCGCCTTGCAGGCCGCGGCGCCAGGCAAATAGGCGCGATCCCCCTCAAACTTCGGCGCCGTTGGTATTGTTGGCGGTCTACCGCGCGCTTTCCATGGATTCGACGGTGTCGAAAATATGCGCCAGCGCACCTTCCATGGCGCCGGCCGTTGCGTCGCCGCTCTGGTTGGTGATGATGAAGACCCCGAGCTGGTATTTTGGAATGACGTAGGCGTAGCTTTGCGCACGCGGCACGCCGCCATGGTGTACATAATGCGTGCCCAACTGGCGATTGCTGCCGATATTCCAGAAATAGCCAATGCTGAAGTCGTCCTGAAAGCGTACCAGCGGCTTGTGCGATTCGACGACCGCGGGATCGGCACCCAATTGCAGGCGCAGGTATTTCGTCATATCCGGCATGCTCGACTTCAGGTTGCCGGCTGCGCCCCAAGGCAGTTGCGGCATCGGTGTCGTCATGACGGGATTGTCGCTGTGGTAGCCGGGCGCCAGCCGGCCGGCATCCGTGGCTGCGAGTCTCAGCCTGGTATCGTGCATGCCGGCTGCGCGCGCGACGAATTGCGTGAGCAGAACTTCGTAGGGCAGTCCGTAGATTGTTTCAAGCGTGTGCGCAATGAGTTCGGTACCGGCGCTTGAATAGGCGTAGTCCTTGCCAAGCGGACCCTGGATGCTGACCGTGTGCAAGTCCTGCCAGAATTGCTGTTGCCCGTAGCTGGCGTAGGCTGCATTGAGCTTTGCCGGCGTGGCGTGTGCGGTGAAATCCTTCAATATGGTGTTCACCTGCAATGGCAGCATGCCCGGCATGGTGCTGGTGTGCGTGATCAAATGGCGCAAGCGAACTGGCTGTCCGTGCGACTGCAGGTTCGGGTAGGCGGCCGGCAGGTACTTTTGTATGGGATCGTCGAGCGCCGCCTTCCCATCCAGCACGGCGTTCGCCAGCAGCAGGCCAGCAAAAGTCTTGCTGATTGAGCCGATTTCATACAGCGTTGCATCGTTCGGCGGATTGCCTTTGCCGGTCTCCAGCTCGCCTTGATGCAGCATGAATTCCTTGCCCCGATAAACGACGGCAATCGAAGTCGCGTGCAGGAATTTTGACTGCAGCAGGGTGGTCGCGGTCTGGCGCATGGCCGCAGGAATGTCATGCGCAGGTGCCGTGGCCGCGGGCTTGCAAGCTGCCAGCACGAGTGTCATTGCAGTGATGCTTGCGGCGAGTTTGCTTATCATGCGCACCATCCATCCAAGGGGGAGGGGCATTCTCGCACAATGGGTGCAGCAGTGAAAGAAATTGTGCTGGCCTGCGCCAGCCGCGCGCTTTTTTCCTCCTTTCCGTCACTCCGCCATTCCGCTTTTCCTTTTCTCTCCTCCATGCAGTGTGACATTTGCATGACAAACAACAGTGTTCCGCCCCCTTGAACGTCAGTAGGGGGTGCATGCGTGGCGACCACCAACCGCGCGCCGCCCATGCACCGAAAGTGCCGGACCGTTGAAGGTGCATGCTGAACTGCAAGTGGATGCGGCCGGGACTTTTGCCTTGCATGTCAGCTTGCGCCGACATATTCAATCTTGGTTTTGACGTTTAACGACAGGAAACTGCAACATGACTGAAAAATTTGCATCGCAAACTTCCACCTCCGCTGACGATGGCATTTCCGCCATCGAGGCATACCTGAACAGTGCCGCCGCCGTGGCGCTGCAGCGCTTCACCGGCACGCCGGATGCCGATGTGCTCAACGGCACCACGGGCGCCGACGTGCTCGAAGGCCTGGCCGGCGACGATACGTATTACGTCAACGACAGCGGCGACGTGATCGTCGAGCTGGCCAATGGCGGCACCGATACCGTGTATACCAGCGTCAACTACACGGTGGCCGACAACGTCGAGAACGTGCGCCTCGCCGCCAGCGGCTTGACGGTGACGGGCAGCACCAACACCAACAATATCTTTCATGTCAGCGTGGCCGGCGGCAATGTGCTCGACGGTGGCGGCACGGGCAACTCGGTCAATTACCTTGGCTCCAGCGCGGGCGTGACGGCCACCCTGTCAGGGGCGAGTGGTCCGGTGGCGGCAGCGCCGGGCAGCGATGTGCTGGTCAATTTCGCCAGCATCGTGGGCAGCAAGTTCGATGACGTCCTGACCGGCAATGAACTCAAGAACCTCCTGGTTGGCGGCATCGGCAACGACACCTTGCGGGGTGGCAAGGGCGACGATACGCTGCTCGGCGCGGTGGGTGACGACACCTATATTTTTGCCCGCGGTGACGGCGCCGATATCATCGTCGAGGTGGTCGAGGGCGGCGGCCACAATGTCGTTTCCTTCCTGGCCGGCGTCAGCGCCGACCAGCTGTGGTTCCGCCAGGTGGGCGTGAACCTGGAAGTGAGCACCATCGGCACGACCGACAAGATCACCATCAATGGCTGGTTCAGCGCGGGCATCGTGCCCCGCATCCAGGAATTCCGCACGGCCGACGGCCGCGTGCTGCTGGGCAGCGACGTGCAAAACCTGGTGCAGGCGATGGCGGGCCTGGTGCCGCCCCCGGCCGGCCAGCTGACCCTGCCGCCGAACATCGCCGGCATCCTGGCCCCGGCACTGGCGCAGAACTGGCGCACCGAGGGAGCAGGCACGGTGAACCCTGACATCATCAAGGGCACGGCGGGCGCCGACGTGATGGTCGGCGGGGCCGGCGACGACATTTATTACGTCAACCATGGCAACGACGTGGTGATTGAACAGCCTGGCGGCGGCCGCGACACCGTCTACACGACGGTCAGCTATACCATGGGCGCCAACGTCGAGGAGCTGCATCTGAGCGCGGCCGGCCTGGGGGTAAGGGGCAACGGCAGCGGCAACGTCTTCCACATCGATGTGGCCGGCGGTCACCTGGTGCAAGGCATCGGCAGCAATAATTCCGCCACCTATGCGGGTTCCAGGGCGGGCGCCACGGCGGCCATCGCCTCCATCAGCGGCACCCCCGTGGCGCGCCCGGGCAGCGATGTGCTGGTCAATATTTCCAGCGTGACTGGCAGCGCCTATGACGACGTGTTGACGGGCAACGAACTGGCCAATACCCTGTCCGGCGGCCTCGGCAACGATACCTTACAAGGCGGCAAGGGCGACGACTTCCTCGTCGGCGGGCTGGGTGACGATACCTATGTTTTTGCGCGTGGCGACGGCGCGGACATCATCGGCGAGCCCTCCGCCGATGCGAAGTACGACAGCATCGCCTTCCTGGCCGGCGTCAATATCGACCAGCTGTGGTTCCGCCAGGTGGGCGCAGACCTGGAAGTGAGCACCATCGGCACCACGGACAAGATCACCATCCGCGGCTGGAGCATTGCCAAGCCGAACATCGAGGAATTCCGCACGGCCGCCGGCCACGTCATGCGCGGTGCCGACGTGCAGCTGCTGGTGCAGGCAATGGCGGGATTGACGCCGCCGCCGCTGGGCCAGCTGACCCTGCCGGCCGGCACGGCCGCCGCCCTGGCGCCCGTGCTGGCCCAGGCCTGGCATTTCAACGGTCCCACGCAGCCCACGGGGCAGCACTTTGTCGGCACGGCGGGCGCCGATGTCATCAACGGCAGCGCCGGCGCCGACCTGCTGGAAGGCCTGGGCGGCGACGACACCTATTACGTCAACCACGGGGGCGATTTCATCGTCGAACGGGGCAACGGCGGCAGCGATACGGTGTACACCAGCGTCGACTACAAGGTGGCCGACAACGTCGAGAATGTGCGCCTCATCGGCTCGGGCCTGACGGTAACGGGCAGCGCCTACAACAACAATGTCTTTTATGTCGATACGCCTGGCGGCAACGTGCTCGACGGCGGCGGGACCGGCAACACGCTCAACTACGCCAGCGCCACGGCAGGCGTGACGGCCACCTTCGCACCGGTCGGCGGGTCGATGGTCGCGCGCCCGGGTGCCGACGTGCTGGCCAATTTCAATATGGTTTTCGGCAGCAAGTTCGATGACGTGTTGACCGGCAATGAGATCAAGAACATCCTCTTCGGCGGCTTCGGCAACGATACCTTGCAGGGCGGCAAGGGTGACGACACCCTGGCCGGCCTCATGGGCAACGACACCTATCTCTTCGCCCGCGGCGACGGCGCCGACATCATCGCCGAGGGCGTGGAGGCGGACAGCCACGATGTCGTTTCTTTCCTGGCCGGCGTCAGCGCCGACCAGCTGTGGTTCCGTCAGGCGGGCGCGCACCTGGAAGTGAGCACCATCGGCACCACGGACAAGATCACCGTCAATAACTGGTACGCGGACACGCCGGTGCGCATCGAGGAATTCCGCATGGCCGATGGCAAAGTCTTGCTGGGCAGCGATGTGCAAAACTTGGTGCAGGCGATGGCGGGCCTGACGCCGCCGCCAGCGGGCCAGCTGACCTTGCCGGCCGGTACGGCCGCCATCCTGGCGCCGGTGCTGGCGCAGAACTGGCGCGCCGCGCCACCAGCGGCTGGCGCCAGCCAGAGCGGCTTCGGCGGTTGGCCAGCGGATCCGGCGCAGCTGGTGCAAGCCATGGCCGGCTTTGCCGTGCCTGCGGCCGCATCGGCGCCCTGGTCGGCGCCAGGCGCTGGGTCGACGCAGATCCAGCTGGCGGCAGTCCATTGATCGCCCGCGTTGCTAGCTAGTTAGCTTCACCATCACGCAGCCGGGCCGGGGTGAGCCGCCACGGCCCGGCTGCGCCATTGAATCTCTGATATTGCCCGATGACAGTCCTCTCATACCGCAACGATCCGCCCTCCATACAACCTGCGCCCGACACGGGCTTGCTGTCGCTGCTGCTGATGGCCAGCCTGCACGGCATCGCCGCCGACGGCGCCCAGCTCAAGCATGCGTTCGGCCAGGCCGTGTTCACGCGGCAAACCGTCCTGCTGGCCGCGAAACAGCTGGGCTTGACGGCAAAGCTGGTGCGCCAGGCGCCGGCACGGCTGGCGCAATCGCCGCTACCGGCCATCGCCATCGATAGCGCAGGCCGTTTCTTTATTCTCGGCAAGGTCGAAACGGACGATGACGGCGTGAGCAAGGTGCTGATCCAGCATCCGGGCCAGCCGCCGCAAATCCTTGGCCGCGAAGCGTTCCTTGCCGCCTGGACGGGCGAACTGATCTTTTTCACCAGCAAGGCCAGCTTTGCGGGCGAAACGGCCCGTTTCGACTTCAGCTGGTTCATTCCCGCCATCGTCAAGTACCGCAGGCTGCTGGGCGAAGTGCTGCTGATTTCTTTCGTGCTGCAACTGATCGGCCTGGCCACGCCCCTGTTTTTCCAGGTGGTGATGGACAAGGTGCTGGTCAACCACGCCATGAAAACCCTGCACGTGGTCGCCATCGGTCTGGTCTGCGCCATCGTCTTCGAGGCCGTGCTCAGTCTCATCCGTACCTATGTATTCGCGCGCACCAGCAGCAAGATCGACGTGGAACTGGGCGCGCGCCTGTTCCGCCACCTGCTGGCCTTGCCGATCGCCTACTTCCAGGCGCGCCGCGTGGGCGATTCCGTGGCGCGCATCCATGAACTGGAAAACATCCGTTCTTTTCTTACTGGCAACGCGATGACCCTGGTGCTGGACTTGCTGTTTTCCTTCATCTTCATCGCCGCCATGCTGTGGTACAGCGCCGCGCTGAGCGTCGTCGTGCTCGTTTCCATTCCCGTCTACGCGGCCCTGTCGATGCTGCTCACGCCCGTGCTGCGGGGCCGGTTGAACGATAAATTCAACCGCAGCGCGGAAAACCAGTCCTTCCTGGTTGAAACCATCAGCGGCGTCGATACGCTCAAGGCCATGGCCGTGGAACCGCGCTGGCAGCAGCAATGGGAAAAACAGCTGGCCGGCTATGTCTCGGCGGGCTTGTCGGCGAATAACATCGGCATGCTGGCCAGCGGCGGCGTCACCCTGGTCAGCAAGCTGGTGACGGCGGCCATCATGTGGTGGGGCGCCACGCTCGTCATCGACGGCAAGATGACCGTGGGCGAACTGGTCGCCTTCAACATGCTGGCAGGGCAGGTGGCCTCGCCCATCCTGCGCCTGGCGCAGCTGTGGAACGATTTCCAGCAAGTGGGCATTTCCATGAGCCGGCTGGGCGATATCCTCAACGCCCGCACGGAAGCAGGCAGCCAGAAGGCGCGCCTGCCGCGCATCGCCGGCGCCATCGATTTCCAGCAAGTGGGCTTCCGCTACCGGCCCGATGCGGCCGAGGTGCTGCGCAATGTGTCGATTGCCATTGCGCCTGGCGAAGTGATCGGCATCGTCGGGCGTTCCGGTTCCGGCAAGAGCACCCTGACGCGGCTGGCGCAGCGCCTGTATATTCCCGAGCGGGGCAAGGTATTGATCGACGGGCAGGATATCGCCGTCATCGACACGGCCTCGCTGCGGCGCCAGATCGGCGTGGTGCTGCAGGAAAACATCCTCTTTAACCGCTCCGTGCGCGACAACATCGCCCTGAGCGACCCGGCGCTGCCCATCGATGCCGTTATCGCCGTGGCGAAACTGGCCGGTGCCCACGATTTCATTTGCGAGTTGCCAGAAGGCTACGACACCATGGTGGGCGAGCATGGCACGGGCTTGTCGGGCGGCCAGCGCCAGCGCATCGCCATCGCCCGCGCCCTGATCGGCAATCCGCGCATCCTGATTTTCGATGAAGCGACAAGCGCGCTCGACTATGAATCGGAAAAAATCATCCAGGACAATATGCGCGGCATTTGCGCGGGTCGCACCGTGCTGATCATCGCCCACCGCCTGTCGGCCGTGCGCGAAGCGAATCGCATCGTGGTCATGGAGCGGGGGCAAGTGGCCGAACTGGGCACGCATGCGGCGCTGCTGGCGAACCCGGGCGGCATCTACGCCCATCTGTACAGCCTGCAGCAGGGCACGAGCGGGAGCGCCGCATGAGCGCCGGCCACCGTCTGGCCGCGTATGGCGAGCTGTTCAAACGCTACGGCCAGGTGCTGCGGCATAGCTGGCGCGACCGCGCCGCATTGCGCGGTCCCGTGCTCAGCGAAGACGAGGCGGCCTTCCTGCCGGCCGCGCTGGCGCTGCAGGAGCGGCCCGTGTCTCCATCGTTGCGCCTGACGGCCAGAGTGATGATGCTGCTGGTCGGCTGCGTGGTGCTGTGGGCTGTCTTTGGCCAGGTCGACATCATCGTCAATGCGGTCGGCAAGATCATTCCGTCCGGCAACACCAAGACCATCGCCTCGGTCGACGTGGCGGCCGTGCGCGCCCTGCATGTGCGCGAGGGGCAAGCCGTGCAGGCGGGCCAGCTGCTGGTGGAGCTCGACAGCCGCGGCCCGGACGCCGAGCGCGACAAGGCCGCCGGCGACGCGGTGGCGGCCGCGCTGCAGATGGCCCGTTCGCGCGCGCTGATCGCCGCCATCGACACCTTGAATACGCCGAAGCTGGCGGCGCCCGATGGCGTTTCCGCCGCCCAGCGCGAGGAAGCGCAGGGCCACCTCGATGGCCAGTACGCCAGTTTCCGCGCCAGGCTGGCGCATCTCGACGGGGAAATCGCCCGCTATGCCCAGGCGCTGCCGCTGGCGGCGCGGCGCGCCGGCGATTACCGGGCCCTGCTTGCCACGCGCGACGTGGCCGAACACGCGTGGCTGGAAAAGGAGCAGGCGCGCATCGACCTGGCCGGCCAGCTGGCGTCGGCCCGCAGCGAGCGCGCAGCCCTGGTGGCGCAGACGCGCAAGGACGCCTATGACGCGCTGACGGAAGGGGCCAGAGTGGCGGCGGCCAGCGGCCAGGATGCGCGCCGCGCCGGCGCCCGCGGCAGCCTGCTGCGCCTGACGGCGCCCGTCGACGGCACGGTGCAGCAGCTGAAGCTGCATACGGTGGGCGGCGTGGTGCCGGCCGCGCAGGCGCTGATGCAGATCGTGCCGCGCCAGGGCAGGCTGGAAATCGACGCCGTGCTGGAAAACCGCGACGTCGGCTTCGTCCAGGAAGGGCAGGTGGTGGCCGTCAAGGTCGACGCCTTCGACTATACAAAGTATGGCACCGTGCCCGCCGTCGTCCGCAGCGTCTCGCGCGACGCCATCGAAGACGAGAAGAAGGGCCTCGTGTATGCCGTGAAAATCACGCTGCAGCAGCCGGCCATGGTCATCGACGGCAGATTGGTGCCGCTATCGGCCGGCATGGCGGTGCGCGCGGAAATCCGCACGGGGACGAGAAGGGTGATCGAATATGTGCTCTCGCCGCTGGTGCAGCACCAGAAGGAGGCGCTGCATGAACGCTAGATGCCGCGCCGCCTTGCTCGCCGCTGGCCTGTGCCTGTGCGTGGCCGCCGCGCCAGTCCGGGCCCAGTCCCTGGACGCCGCGCCATGCCCATCCACGCATGATGCTGGTGTGCTGCTGACCGTGCCTTTGACCCTGCCGGCGGCCGTCGACCTGGCCCTGTGCCATAACGCGCAAGTGCACGGTGCCTGGGCCGGCATCCGGCTGCAGGCGGCCGGGCTGGGCGAGGCCAGGGCCGCCTATCTGCCGACCCTGAATGCGGGCGCGAGCCGGCTGCACGACCGCACGGCCTATCCGGGCTCCAGCACTGCTTCCGGCAGCTTGAACAGCAATACGGCCTCGCTGAATCTGTCCTGGCGCCTGTTCGACTTTGGCGGGCGCGCGGCGGGCCAGCGTTCGGCACAGGACTTGCTTGACGCGGCCCTGGCGAACCGTGACGCCGTGCTGCAAAAGACACTGGCAGCCACCGTCAGCGCGTATTTCGAGGCGCAGACGGCGCGTGCCAGCGTGCGCATGCGGCAGGAATACCAGGCGCTGGCCCATGAAACGGTGCTGGCCACGCAGCGCCGCGCGCAGCGGGGACTCGGCTCTCACAGCGACACCCTGCAGGCGACGAGCGCCCTGGCCAAGGCGTCCCTGGGCGCCAGCCGCGCCGACGGCGAGTTCCAGAAGGCCCGCGCCGTGCTGGTATATACCCTGGGCTTGCCGGCCGATGCGGGCGTGATCCTGGACGACGATGCGGATGGCGCGGCGGCGGGCTTGCGCGAGGGTTTGCAAGATGAGTTGCAAGCCTGGCTGGCGCTGGCCCAGGCGCAACATCCGGCCATCCTGGCCGCGCAGGCGCAGCTGGCGGCGGCGCGCGAAAGGGTGGACGTGACCCGGTCGGAGGGGCGTCCCAGCATCGACCTGACGGCGAATCTCTACCAGAACGGCCGGCCCAACCAGGGCTTGTCCGCCGCTTCCACGCGCGAAACCCTGGTGGGCATCTCATTGAACATCCCCCTGTTCGACGGTTTTGCGCGCCAATACAAGGTGCGCGGCGCATTGGCGCAGGCCGGGCAAAGGGAGGCCGAGGCCGAGGAAGTGCGGCAGCAGACCCTGATGGCACTAGTGAAAACGCATGCGGAGGCGAGCACGGCGCTGTCCAACCTGGCCGCCTCGCAGGTGTGGCTGGACGCGGCGCGCGATGCCCTGGCCAGCGTGCAGCGCAAGTTCGGCCTGGGGGCGGCGGATATCCTGGAAATGCTGAACACCCAGTCGGCGCTGCTCGAGGCGCAGCAGGAGCGCATCCGTTGCCAGGCGGAATGGCGTTCGGCCCGGCTGCGTCTGCTGGCCAGCGCCGGCGTGCTGGGGCGGGACGATATCCCGGACGGTGGCGTTAAAAGCGGCGGCAAACTGCGCGCCTCGACGGCGCAATAATGACTATATTGGAGGCTGGCCTTCCCGCGCGGGGAGGTGTTGCTATCGACCAAGGGAGACATCATGCACAGCATACAAAAGATTACCCCGTGTTTATGGTTCAACGGCCACGCCGAGGCGGCGGCCCTGTTTTATACGGGGATTTTCCCCAATTCGAAGATCGGCCAGATCCTGCGCTATGGCGAGGAGGGCAGGGAAATCCACGGCCAGGAGCCTGGCAGCGTCTTGACGGTAGCGTTCGAACTCGACGGCCAGACGTTCACGGGCCTGAACGGCGGACCCCTGTTCCAGTTTTCCGAAGCGATCTCGTTCCAGGTCAATTGCGAGACCCAGGACGAGGTCGACCACTACTGGAACCAGCTGTCCGAAGGCGGGCCGCCGGAAGCCCAGCAGTGCAGCTGGCTCAAGGACCAGTTCGGCGTGTCCTGGCAAATCGTGCCCACCATCATGGTCAAGCTGTTGGGCGATCCCGATCCCGTCAAGGCCCAGCGCGTGATGAAAGCCATGATGGGCATGAAAAAGATCAACATTGACGAGATCAAGCGGGCCTACGCGGGCTAGTCTGGCCCATCGGGCGGGTGGAGCGGGGCGCACGCCAGCGGCGCGCCCTGTCCAAGATGGCCGGCATTTGCTATAGTCCCAGCCATCTTTCCATCCGCTTACAGACCCTGCCATGACCACAAGTACCAGCAGCACCATCGCGCCCCGCACCTTCGGCACGCCCCTGTCTTCCACCGCCATCAAGGTCATGCTGCTGGGTTCCGGCGAACTGGGCAAGGAAGTGATCATTTCACTGCAGCGACTGGGCGTGGAAGTGATCGCCGTCGACCGCTATCCGAACGCGCCGGGCCATCCGGTGGCGCACCGCTCGCACGTGATCGACATGAGCGACGGCGTGGCGCTGGCAGCCCTGATAGCCCTGGAAAAGCCGGACTTGATCGTGCCGGAAATCGAAGCCATCGCCACCGACACCCTGGCGGCGCTGGAAGCAGCGGGGCAAATCACGTGCATCCCGAATGCCCGGGCGGCCGTGCTGACGATGAACCGCGAAGGCATCCGCACCCTGGCGGCGGAAACCCTGGGAGTGGCGACGTCGCCGTACCGCTTCGCCAGCAGCCTGCAGGAGTTGCAGGCCGCTTGCCAGGAAATCGGCTTCCCGTGCGTCGTGAAACCCGTGATGTCGTCGTCGGGCAAGGGCCAGTCCAAGCTCGATAGCGCGCAAGACGTGGAAACGGCATGGGCGTATGCGGCCAGCGGCAGCCGGGTCGATACGGGCCGTGTCATCGTCGAGGGTTTCATCGACTTCGATTACGAGATCACCCTGCTGACGGTGCGCGCCGTCGGCGCTTCGGGACAGATCGAGACGCAGTTCTGCGAGCCGATCGGCCATTTGCAGGTGCATGGCGACTACGTGGAATCGTGGCAGCCGGCCCGCATGGCGCCGCTGGCCCTCGAGCGTTCGCGCGACATCGCCCGCAAGGTGACGGACAACCTGGGCGGCCTGGGCCTGTTCGGCGTGGAGCTGTTCGTCAAGGACGACATGGTGTGGTTCTCGGAAGTGAGCCCCCGTCCGCACGACACGGGCATGGTTACCATGGCCAGCCAGGTGCAGAGCGAATTTGAGCTGCACGCGAAAGCCATCCTCGGCTTGCCCGTCAACGTGGCGCTGCGCTCGCCCGGCGCCTCGGCCGTCATCTATGGCCAGCTGGAAGCGAAAGGCATCGCCTTCGAAGGCGTGGCCGATGCCTTGAGCGTGCCGGGCACGGACTTGCGCCTGTTCGGCAAGCCGGAATCGTTCGCCCGCCGCCGCATGGGCGTGGCGCTGGCCACGGCCGACGATATCGACACGGCCCGCGCGCGCGCCGTGCTGGCCGCATCCAAAGTGAAACCGGTCGCCCGCTGATGGCAGAGGCCAGCCTGCCGCAGGCCGACGCCGGCGGCGATGACGTCAAGCGCAAGCTGCGCGGCCACATCGCGCGGCGCAACCTGGCCGGCGCCGCCAACGACTGCAAGTGGAACGAACTGCTGGCCTTCATGCGCGGGCAGCCCGACTGGGCGCCGTCGTACCGTTACGGCTCCGTCACCGGCTATGTGTCGCGCTGGGATACTGAATGGGATTACCACCCGCCGTTCCCGTTCATGGGCGTGGAGTGGCTGGACATCAGCCTGTATTCGGAAGAACACGTGGCCATGCTGCTGCCCAGGAAGATCATCGACCACGGCGTGTGGATCGTGCCGGAACTGGAACGCATCGGCTTCGATTTCGAAGTGCGCGACCGGGTGGCGCGCATCTGGGGCTATTTGCCCCGTTCCTACGACGACTTTCCTCCCGCCGACTAATTCACAGAGTATTCTCATGCCTGAAAACGCTATCCCCCAAGTACCGCAACCTGACGACGCCGTCGTCGGCAAGGAGGCGGGCGCGCAGATGCTGGCCACGGCCTGCGCCGCGCGCGACGCCTTCTATGCCACCCTGGGCGCCATGGACGCCGACGTGCTGGCGCCGCTGGTCAACCCGGCCTTCATGGGCGGCCCGCGCTGGCCATCGTTGCGCCAGGCCTGGAGGGTGATCCGACGGAGTGATTCCATCCTCATCGCCAGCGATGGCTTGAGCGATCCGTTCGAGGATGATGACGACGTGTTCGTCCCGCGCGGCCACCTGCTGGAAGTGTGCATCGAGGCGCCGCTGTCCGCCTTCGACGGCAAGGAAGTGGCGCATTCCTGGCTCTTCGACGTCATTTACCAGGTCAGCCAGAACGTGGCCGACCATGGCTCCATCGATTTGCTGGTGCAGCGTCACGGCAGCGTGTCGATGGCGCTGGACTTGCAGCAGGCACCGGAGGGACTGGAAGACGAAAACGAACAGGTGGCTGTGCTGCTGGCCCAGGGCGCAAGCAGCATTCCCCCATCCTTCGACACGCCGTATGGCGAAGTGCTGCTGCTGACGCTTACCGTGCTGCAGCCGGCCGAACTGGCGTACATCAGCGAAGCGGACGACAAGGCCCGATCGCGGCGCGACCTGGCCGCCGCGCTGGCCGCTTCGCCGACGGGCCATCTGAGCGTGGCCAGGCGGCCGGCCGTCATTCCCCGCTAGGCTGTTCGACGGGCGGCACGGCCGGTTCTTGCGGTGTTTCCTTCGCTTCCATGATGGCTGGCGGCGGCTCGCTCCACTTGCCCGCCGCCTTCAGCTTGTTCTTCAGCCCCGGCAGGGGAAAGCCCAACGCATAGGCTTTTTGCGCGTGCACGCTGGCTTTCTCGTATTCCTTCTTCTTCACGTACATCAGGCCCAGGTTGTACTGGATGGTGGCCTGCTCGGGCGCCAGGCGGCTGGCCGCGTCCAGCTGTTCCAGCGCCGTCGCGTCCTGGCCCGTGGAGAGCAAATAGCTGCCATACACCATGCGCGCCGTCACGTCGTGCGGCGCGAAGGCGATCGCCCGCTCAAAATAGCAGCTGACCGTGTAGCGGGCGCCGCGCGGCTGCGCGCTTTTCAGGCGCAAGCCCAGCTTGGCCATCGAGGCCAGCGCCCGGTGGTGATTCGGGAAGTGCTCCAATGTGTAGAGGAATTCCCGCTTGACCTTGAGGATCTCGATCATTTCCAGCATGCCGCGGCTGGCCGCGTATACCGCGCCGGACCACGACCAGGCGCGCGGATCGCCTTCGTCGCCGTACTGCGCCACTTTCGACAGGTCGACGGAACCGACCAGGTCGGCCAGGTCGGCCGTGGTGGGATCGTGCGGCGCATACGTGCCGATGCCGCAGCGGCCCGCCTCGGACAGGTGGATGCGCTCGACGGGCATGCGCAGGAAATCGCCTGCGTACTGCTCTTCCAGGCGGGCGCGGCAATGCGGGCACAGTTCGCCCTGCAGCTCCGCATCATAGCTGGCGCGAAAGTCGGCGCGCATGCTGTGCGGCACCAGATGCAGCGGCGATTCGTGCACGGGACAGCCGGCGATGCCGTACAACGCGCCTTCGCTGCTGTGGCTGTATTCTTCCAGCCCCCGCTTGAGCAGGATCACCATGGTCGATTTGCCGCCCGACGGCGGGCCCAGCAATAGCAACATGCGCCGGCCCACCTCGGAGCCGGCGGCGGCGGCCTTGAAGTAGGCGGCAACCCGGTCGATCGCCTCGTCAATGCCGAACAGCTCGTCGTCGAACAGGCGGCAGCGGAAGCGCCCGTTGTCATCGGTCTGGCCGTTCCAGCGCATCATGTCCCACAGGTACTGGTGCGCGCTGCGCGTCAGCAGAGCCGCGCGACCGGGCAGGATCTGCTCGATGAAATCGGCAAAACTGCCGCCCCATGGGCGGATGCGGTGTTTTGCCGCCCAGGCCGCCATGCCGTGCACAAAACCCGCATGCTGGCCTGCTTGCTCGCCCGCAGGCGCGTCGTCGTGGCGTGTCATACCAGGGCTCGTCATTGTTTCCCCATCCATACCGTTGCTGCCGTGGAGCAGGCCCGGTTCCAGCCTGTCAGCCAAGTATACGGCGCCACCTCTGGCCGCACGCCTGATCTCGCTCAACCTTGACGAGGGAACTATTTTTATCCTCGCTGCCCCCGTTGGGGCAGGGCTGCCCTGCGCCAGCGCAGTTCAATCCAGATCAATACCGGCCGGCGCGGTCCGTCCAGACTGGTGGTTTGCGGCGACCCACGAGGAGAACATGATGATAGGCAACGAGAATGGTTTCAGCGCCCCGCCTGGCGGCAGCGGCAGGGGACAAAGCGCGGACGATGAAGAGGCCGTCGGCCAATTTTCCGTCCCTGGCGAAGACGATAATACGATCGAGAGCGCGTCCGTCTCGGGCGTGCCCGACGCCCTGAGCGGCGTCAGCATGGAATTGCTGGAAATCAAGCGCAGCATCGAAGACGGCATGCGCCAGAGCATTTCCCAGGCGGGCGGCGTGCGCGCGGCCGACGCCTTCAGCGACGGCGGCAATATCCAGGGCGTGTCCATCGGCCTGGGCGAGGGCGCCAGCGACAGCTCGTCCGGCGAGCCGGGCTTGCCGGCCCTGACCCTGTACGTGGCCGAGCCCACTTCCGTCGACCGCGCCAAGGCCGCCATCGTGGGGGCCATGGGCGTGCGCGCCGTGTCCAGCGACAGGGTGCCCGTCAACATCGTCGTCACGGGCGTGATCGATGCGCAACCGCACCGCTTCCGTTTGCGCCCTGCGCCGGGCGGCGTGTCGGTCGGGCATTTCCGCATCACGGCCGGCACCATCGGCTGCCTGGCCGTGGGGCGCAGTGCGCCGCGCAACAGTCGTTTGATGATTCTTAGCAATAATCACGTGCTGGCCAATTCCAATGGCGGCGTGTTCAACGATTGCATCGTGCAGCCGGGCCCCATTGATGGCGGCCGCTGCCCGCAAGACCAGGTGGCCGTGCTCGAGCGCTTCGTGCCCATCAATTTCAGCGGCGGCGTCAACTTCGTCGATTGCGCCACCGGCTGGGCCTGGCCAGACCGCGTGCGACCCGAACTGGTCTACCTGAGCGGCGGCGTGCCGGCGTACTTCCGCATCAGCAATGCGCTGGTGGCGCCCGCGCTGGGCATGATGGTTGGCAAGTCCGGTCGCACGACGCAGCTGACGCAGGGCCGCATCACGGGCCTGGGCGCCACCATCAACGTCAATTACGGCGGCGGCAGGATCGCCTTGTTCCAGGACCAGATCGCCATCACGGGCGTCAGCGGGGCATTCAGCGCGGGCGGCGATTCCGGCTCGTCCATCTGGACGTGGAACCAGCAGCGCAATCCCGTCGGCCTGCTGTTTGCCGGCGGCGGCAATATCACGTTTGCCAACCAGATGCGGCGGGTGGTGGTGGCGCTCGACATCAATTTGTACACCTGAGCACGCTGCAAGGGCATGGCGCGGCGGCGTTGCGCCGCCTTGCATCACGCTGTCTTTTGCACGATGATGATATGTGTCAAGGGCAGCAGCCACGCATGGTGTTGGCCGGCGAAGCGTGCTGCAACGCCGGATGGCCGGGTGTATCATGGAAGGCATCAGGAGGGTCTGTCATGTCAAACAGTAAATTCGCACAATCGCCCCATGCCGTCTTCGAGGACGCCGCCATGCCGTATTTGCCGGATGATGCCTCTGGACAGGGAATGGGCGGCGCGGGCCAGGGATACTACGCCCCTGCCGCGCCCCCGGGCCGCCTGGAAGCGGCAAAGCGGCGCAACGAGCGGGCGCTGATGGCGATCGATGGCGTGGAAGGCGTCAGCCTGGGGCAGACGGCCGTGGGCAAGGAAGCGCTTGTCGTATATTTGCGCGACTCGTCCGTCAAGCGGCGCGTACCGTTGCAGGTCGAGGGCTATCCGGTGGAGACGAGCATCACGGGCCAGATCGATATCCAACGCTGGTAGGTAGGCGAGCCCGACGGCTAGGCCGCCGGGCTGCGCATAGCCGCAGGAAGACCTGTTGCCAGGCCTTCGGCTTCGCTTATCCGCCCGCCTTATTTGCTCAGGCGGCCGATCGCTTCAGCCACGCCCGCGCCATAGGCAGGGTCGCACAGGGTGCAGTTGCCGATGTGGCGTTGCTTGACTTGTTCCGAAGCGCCCGAGATGGCGCGCGCCGTGTTGTCGAACAAGGCTTGCTGCTGTGCCGGCGTCATCAGGCGGAACAGGGCGCGCGGCTGCGAATAGTAATCCTCGTCGACACGGTGGTTCCAGTGGTCCGCCGCGCCTTCGATGCTCAGCGGTGGTTCGCGGAAATCGGGCTGCTCGGCCCATTCCTGCTCGCTGTTCGGTTCATAGCCCAAGGTTCCGCCCTGGTTGCCGTCGACCCGCATCTGGCCATCGCGGTGATAGCTGTGGAACGGGCATTTCGGCGCGTTGACAGGAATATGGCTGTGGTTGACGCCGAGGCGGTAGCGCTGCGCGTCGCCATACGAAAACAGCCGGCCTTGCAGCATCTTGTCCGGCGAAAAGCTGATGCCTGGCACCACGTTGGCCGGGTTGAAGGCGGCTTGTTCCACTTCGGCAAAGTGATTGTCCGCATTGCGGTTCAGTTCCAGCACGCCCACTTCGATCAGCGGATAGTCGCCGTGTGGCCATACTTTCGACAGGTCAAACGGGTTGAGGTGATACGTGCCTGCCTCTTTTTCCGGCATGATCTGCACGTACAGGGTCCAGCGGGGGAAATCCTTGTTTTCGATGCTCTCGTACAAGTCGCGGTGCGAGCTTTCGCGGTCCTTGCCCACCAGTTCTTCGGCTTCCGCATCCGTCAGATTTTGAATCCCTTGCTGGGTCTTGAACGTGAACTTGACCCAGAAACGCTCGTTTTGCGCATTCAGGAAGCTGAAGGTATGGCTGCCGAAGCCATGCATGTGGCGGAAGCTGCGCGGCAAGCCACGGTCGCTCATCACCACCGTCACCTGGTGCAGGGCTTCGGGCAGCGAGGTCCAGAAGTCCCAGTTGCTGTTGGCGCTGCGCAAGCCCGTGCGCGGGTCGCGCTTGATGGCGTGATTCAAATCGGGAAATTTCAATGGGTCGCGCATGAAAAACACGGGCGTATTGTTGCCGACCAGGTCCCAGTTGCCTTCTTCCGTGTAGAACTTCAGGGCGAAGCCGCGGATATCGCGTTCCGCGTCCGCCGCGCCCCGTTCGCCGGCTACCGTGGAAAAGCGCGCGAACATCGGCGTTTTCTTGCCCACTTCGCCAAAGATTTTCGCGCGCGTGTAGCGCGTGATATCGTGCGTGACGGTAAACGTGCCGTGCGCGCCGGAACCCTTGGCATGCATGCGGCGCTCGGGAATGACTTCGCGGTCGAAGTGGGCCAGCTTTTCCAGGAACCACACATCTTGCAGCAGGGCGGGGCCGCGTGGGCCGGCCGTCTGGATGTTCTGGTTGTCGACTACAGGCGCGCCAAAGGCGGTGGTCAGCTTTTTCATTGGACTCTTTCTTTCATGGCTAGGCAGAGCAATGGACGCACCGGCGCTACTCAAACACTGGCTGGGTTGAATGAACACTCACCGGGGCTGGTCCAGAGTAAAATTTCTAAAATGCAAACCAGTGTAAACCTTTTTGTGCGAGACGGCTTGCCACGCCGCCCATGCAAGCACAGGCGGCATCCTTGTATCATAAGCGCTGATTGGCTGCCGCTCCCGCACGCTTGCAAGTTACAAGTATATAAAGACAGGCCTAGCTCACGCCACTGGCCTTTTGTCCAGATTTTAAAACCCAGTTTTTTAAAAACGGTTCCAATTGTTATGCCGGTGCTCCGTCGCTTCCTTCATCAGGTGGCCGGCGCGCAGGGCGTCGTCTGCCTGCACCGTCATGGCCAGTTCCTGGATGGCGGGTGGGTATTCATGGTGGGCCGCTTCCTCCAGCAATTCGCGGCCCTTGGCCAGGTCGCGCGGCACGCCGCGGCCTTCGCGGTAGGCGTTGTACAGCAGGAACATGGCATGTGGATTGCCCAGCTCGCTCGACTTGTCCAGCCAGCGCGCCGCTTCACCTTGATCTTTCGGCACGCCTTCGCCATTCGCCGCCAGCAAGCCCAGCATCAATGCCGCCTTTGCATGGCCTTGCTGCGCCGCTTGCCGGTACCACAGCCAGGCCTGGGCCGGCGTGGCCGCGCGCAGCATCTGGCCCAGTTCGAAGGCCGCTTCCGTGTCGCCGGCGCGGGCCGCCTGTTCGAACAAGGCCAGGGCCTCGGCGCGGCGTTCGGCACGGGGCTGGTAGATCAGCGCCAGTTCGCGCTCGGCGACGGGCATGTCCTTGCCGGCCCAGCTGCGGACCTTGCGCTCGGCCTGGTGGTCGCCCGCCTGGCGCGCATGCATGGCGACGGCTTCGATTTCCGCCGCCGTGGGCGGTGGCGATGCCTGGCAGGCCGCCAGGGCTGCAGCCAGCACGACGGCGGGGAGGGAGAGTGCGTGTTTCATTGGGATTACCTTTCATCAAAACAGGCCGGAACTGCGCTTGTTCCGGCCCTCGGACCTTATTTGCTCAGGTCGATGCGGTACTTGGCAAAGCCGCTGGCGTCGAGTCCGCCTTCGGCCGCCACGTTGCTGATGCCGCTGCCTTGCGCCAGCGCCAGATGGCCCGGCGCCGAGCGCAGGATCACGGGACCTGCCGTGGCCGTCTTGACGAAGCTCCAGCTGCGCGCGCTGCCATTGGCCGCCAGCGTGACCTTGCCGCCTTTGGTGCTGAGCGACGCCAGGTAGTTG
Source organism: Janthinobacterium sp. PLB04 (assembly GCF_021165895.1). Taxonomy (NCBI): domain Bacteria; kingdom Pseudomonadati; phylum Pseudomonadota; class Betaproteobacteria; order Burkholderiales; family Oxalobacteraceae; genus Janthinobacterium; species Janthinobacterium sp. PLB04. The sequence continues at coordinate 3,461,386 of NZ_CP088968.1, forward strand.
CTCACCACGGCCTGGTTCGCATCGGGCGACTTGATGATGGTCTTGCTGCCATCGATGCCAGGCACGGCGCCGCCGCCACCGGCGCGGTAGTCGTTGGTGGCGACGATGAAGTCATCGCCATCGGCCACCGCCGCACCCTTGTACGTGAGGTTGACGATGCGGCTGCCCGGCTTTTTCGTCACGTCGATCTGGTACGTCAGCGCATTGTTTTCCGCGTAGAACACGTCATAGTTATAGATCGTGCCATACGACGGCACCAGGTCTTGCTCGGCGCTGCTGGCCGGGTCGATCTGGTTGAATTGTTTGGCCGACGTTTCCAGCCACGCCTTCAAGTCCGCGCCCTTGATCTTCACGGCTTGCAGGTTGTTATTGCTATACAAATACAGGTCGCCCGGATTGCGCACTTGCAAGCCGACCGGCGCGGCCGGGGAGGCGCCAGCGGCCACGTCCGTGAAGTCCGACGGCCCGTTGCGGCCCGCCTTGAATGGCGCGCTGCAGGAAATGACGGGGATGTTCTTGTAGCTGGACAAGGTGGCATCGGTGCTGGTGGCGATGAAATTCTTCACGTAGTCGAGCTGCGCCTGGTTCACCAGCTGGATGGCGCTCACGTCGCCCACCAGCGCAAAATAGGCGGACATCTCGAAATCCGTGCTGATGCCCAGCGGCTGCTTGGCGTAGGCGATGGTGGCTGCGTGCTCGGTGGCCACGAGAGGAGCGATGGCCGGATCGGCTTTCACGAGGGTCTTGCCATCCGTGTACTTGAAGCCGCGCGATTCCACCGTCGTCTTGGCCGGCTGCACCACCCACTTGCCGCCCTGATAGGCCATCGTCAGCTTGATGATGCCCAGGCGGCGGCCCCAGCTTTGCGCCATGACGGTGGGCACGCCGTTCACAAAGCCGTTGACGGCGTCGATCTTCGCGCTGGCGGGGAAGGCGGCGAACGACGCGTCCAGCGCGGCCGCGCCTTCTTCCTTGCCTTTCGGGAAGATCAAGTGCGAGTGGCCGATCATCAGCGCGTCGATGCCCGTGTTGGTCAAATGATAGCTGCCGTTTTCCATCTTCGGACTGTAGGCGCTCGTGTCCAGGCCGCCATGCGACAGGGCCACGACGAGGTCGGCGCCCTTGTTGCGCAATTCCGGTACGTACTGTTTCGCCGCTTCCTGCACCCCCGTCACGCTGACCTTGCCAGCGAGTACTTTTTGATCCCATTCGAGGATTTGCGGCGGCACAAAGCTCAGCACGCCCACATTGATTTTCACCGTCAGCTTGCTGCCATCGGGCGCCGTGGCGGCGAAATCGCGGGGCAGCAGGGTGTAGGGCTGGAAGATGGGTTTGCCGCTGGACACGCCGACGACATTGCTCAGCACGGAAGGGAAGGCTGGCGCGCCGCACGTGCCCGTCGGCTTGGCCACGCCGGGAATGCCGAAATCCGTGTTGGTGATCTGGCTCAGGTAGGGCAAGCCATAGTTGAATTCATGGTTGCCCATGCCGCCCGCATCATATTTCAGCGCGTTCATGGCCTTGTGCACGGCCAGCGTGCCGGAGCAGGGCACGGGCGCCGCCACGGCCTGCAGGTCGGCCAGCAAAGTGCCCTGGATGACGTCGCCATCGTCGAGCAAGACGTTGTTCGGATTTTCCGCGCGCGCCGCCTGGATCAGGTTCGACGTGCGTTCCAGGCCCAGGCTCGTGTCTTCCGCCAGCGCATAGTAGTTATAGCTGAGGACATTCGAGTGGATATCGGTGGTTTCCAGCAATGCCACGGTGACCGTCGTGCCTTCGGGAATGGCCGGCGCGGCCGGCGTATTCGAACTGCCGTTGCAAGCAACGAGACCCACACTTGCCAGCGCCGCCAGCATGACCCAATTTGTTTTCATTACCGCCCTCGGAGAGATTCAAAGGACGCGACTGTAACGCCGCCATATGACGCGGCGATGACAGCCGTGCAAGGTGCATGGAATCAGGGCTGTGCGCAGGCGGCCACGGCCTTGGCTAGCCAGGCCGCATCGACGGCGCCCAGGCGCCGTGTACAGACCCGATGTTGAGAATTTACAATCACTGTGTACGGCAAGCCCTTGATTTGATTGCCAAAGGCGGGCAGAAAGGCGGGTGAGGCCAGAGCCTGCGGATAGCTGGCCGGGTGTAGCCGCAGAAACGCTTGCGCGGCCGTCCGCGTATCGATGGCGATGCCGATGAAGGGCAAGCCGGGCTGGCCGGCGGCGTGGGCATTGAAGATCGGCAACTCCTGGATGCACGGCAGGCAATTGCTGGCCCAGAAGTTCAGCACCACAGGCTGGCCTGGGAACTGGCCCAGGCGTATGCTGCCATCCGCATCAAGGCGGGGCAGGTCGAAGGACAGCGGTGCGGCAGCCGCATGGCCGGCCAGCAAAAGCAATAAAGCCGGCCAGCGCATCATTGCGGCACCACGGCCGCGTCCGTCATGCGGTAATACAGGCCCATGGGGTCGCTGGCCAGTACCTTCAGCTTGCCTTGCACGATGAAGGGCGCATAGCTGAATTTCACGGGTGTCCGGCTCTTGATTTCCACCACGCCTTCCGGGCCGGCAGGCAGGCAAAAGGGACAGCTGGCCGAGGTGACGGTCAGCAGGAAGTGTTTCTGCTTCTGGCCAGGTTCCAGCGGCATCATGAAACCTTGCACTTTCACGTCAGTATTGTCGAGCGCGCTGATTTCCGGCGTGTATTTCGGCACCATGCGGCCTTTTTTCGCCTTCACCGTGGTGGCCTGGCCCAGCAATTTCCACGAGACGACGCCGGGCAAGTCCGTCAAGGGGGCGAAGAACGATGGCGGTTCGTCGGCGGGGGCCGCTGCGGCGCTGCCGGCCAGCAGCAGTCCAGCGCCCAATAGCATGATTTTCAGCATGTTCTTTCCTTTCAGGGACGCGCCAGGGTGGCGGCGATATCGGTGCGGTAGGCGCGCGCGGCGGGAATGGCGGCGGCCAGCAAGCCCACGGCCACGGCGATGACGGGTAGCCACGCTTCACCGGGGACAATGCGCCACGCTTGCAGGTTCAGGTCCTGCATCGATGCCAGCCAGCCCAGCAAGCCGACGGCCGCATGGCCCAGCAGCCAGCCCAGCGCCGCGCCCGTCAATGACAGCAGCAAGCCCTGCGCCAGCAGCAAGCGCAGCAGTTTGGCGGGCGAGGCGCCCAGGGTGCGCAGGATGGCCAGGTCGGTCTTGCGCTCTTCCAGCGCGCCGTACAGCGCCACGAACAGCGACAGGGCCGCCACCAGCAGTACGCCGGCGGCAATCGCCCGCAGCACATCGATGCCCACGCCCAGCAGGTTGAACAGCCGTGCCGCCTCGAAAGCGGGCTGCGCCGCCTGCAGCCGGGCCTGACTGTTCACCCAGCGGGGCAGGCTGATCGCGGCCAGGGGAGATGCGTATTGCACCAGCACGGCCGTCAGTTCGCGCTCGGGCGCGGCGGCTGGCACGGCCGGCTGCTCATCGGGGTCCGTTTCATGCACTTGCCATACGGAAGCGACGGGCGTGAGGATCAGCCGGTCCAGCACCGTGCCCGTGGGCGCCAGGATGCCCGTCACCGTGTACGGCGCGTGTTCGTGCACTTCGCCGCCCGCCGCCAGCCCGTGCGAGCCGGCAAATCTGGCGCCGAGGGTGGCGCCCGTGTCGCGTGCGGCGCGGGCGCCGAACACGGCTTGCATGGCTTGCGTAAACAGTTTTCCTTGCGCCAGGTGCGCGCCATAGTGGTCCAGCAGCGCCGTCGTGCTGCCGACGATGCGGAAACCGTGGAAGTTGTCTCCCAGCGCGAGCGGAATCGCGGATTTCACCAGCGGCTGCGCGGCCAGCGCAGCCAGCGCGCCGTCGGGAATGTTACCGGTCGGAATATCGGCGTGATACACGGACGACAGGATCAGCTGCAAGGGCGAGCCTTTCGCGCCCACCACCAGGTCGATGCCTTGCGCATCGCGTTCGGCGTGCTCTTCCAGCTGGCTCGATACGCCGAGTATGAACGTCATCATGGCGATGCCGATGGCGACCAGCAGCAGGTTCAGGCTGGACGCCAGCGGCTTGTGGCGCAGGGCGCGCCAGGCCAGGGTGGCCGCGTTCATGCCGCACCCCTGGCGCGGGGCAAGCGCAGCACGAGAGCATCGGGCAGGGCGGCCAGCACCCTGGCGTCGTGGCTGGCAATCACCAGCGAGGCGCCAACTTGCGCGGCCTGGCAGGCCATCAGGGTGACGACGGCGGCGCAGGCGGCGTCGTCGAGGTTGTCCGTCGGCTCGTCGGCCAGGATCAGTTGCGGGCGCATGACGACGGCGCGCGCGATGGCGGCCCGTTGCCGTTCGCCGCCGCTCAGGGCATGCGGGTAGACATCGAGCTTGTTGGCCAGGCCCAGCTGGCCCAGCAAGCTGGCCGCGCGGGCCGGATCGGGCCGCTGGCCGCTGGCGTAGGCAGGCAGCAAGACATTGTCGAGCACGTTCAAACTGGGCACCAGCGCCAGTTGCTGGGGTAGCAAGCCGATGGCGCGGCCGCGCCAGCTGTCGCGCTGGCGTGGCGTCAGGCCGGGCAGGGACGTTCCCGCCACGTCGAGGCGACCCGCCTGGGGCGCCAGGATGCCGGCCAGCAAATGCAGCAAGGTGGATTTGCCGGAGCCGGACGGCCCCAGCAGCAACGCGTGGCGCCCGGCGGGCAAGTGAAAGGCGGCGATGTCCAGCACGGGGCAGGCTGGATCATAGCCATAGGTCAGGGAGGCGAGGTGGAGCATGGAATTCTTTCGGGTGGCTAGCTGGCAAAGATTGCCGCACAAATGCAATTGAGCTGCATTATAATTCAAACGCAATACACTTGCATTTGAAATGCTGCCTCCTTGATTGCCAACCTGATCGCCCCATCCGAAAGATACCCATGACCCAACGCAAACTCCCCGTCACCGTCCTGTCCGGCTTTCTCGGCGCCGGCAAGACCACCTTGCTTAACCACATACTGCGCAACCGCGAAGGCAAGCGCGTGGCCGTCATCGTCAACGACATGAGCGAAGTCAATATCGACGCCTCGCTGGTAAAAGACAGTGCCGCAGCGGCTGGCGCGGCCCTGTCGCGCACGGAAGAAAAACTCGTGGAAATGTCCAACGGCTGCATCTGCTGCACCCTGCGCGACGATCTGTTGCTGGAAGTGCGGCGCCTGGCTGCGGAAGACCGCTTCGACTATCTGTTGATTGAATCGACGGGCGTGGGCGAACCGATGCCCGTGGCCGCCACCTTCGACTTCGAGGATGAGCACGGCGACAGCCTGAACGACGTGGCGCGCATCGACTGCATGGTCACCGTGGTGGACTGCGCCAACCTGCTGGCGGATTTCCATAGCGAAGACAGCCTGGAGCAGCGCGGCGAGATCGCCGGCGAGGGCGACGACCGCCAGCTGGCCAACTTGCTGACGGAACAGATCGAATTTGCCAATGTCATCGTCCTCAACAAGGTCGACATGGTCGATGCGGCCGAACGCCTGCGCGTGCTGGCCATTTTAAAAGCCCTGAATCCCGGTGCGCGCATCATCGAAACCAACCAGTCCATCGTGCCGCTGGACGCCATCCTGGGCACGAACTTGTTCGACCTGGAGCAGGCTGCCAGCATGCCGGGCTGGGCCCATGAATTGGCCGGCAGCCACACGCCGGAGACGGAAACGTATGGCATCAGCAGCTTCGTCTACCGGGCGAAGGAGCCGTTCCACGCGCAGCGCCTGCATGACTACATTGCCCAGCCGATCAAGGGCGTGGTGCGCAGCAAGGGATATTTCTGGCTGGCCAGCCGGCCCGAATGGGTGGCCAGCCTGTCCGGCGCGGGCAAGCTGATGAATATCGAGCCCGTGGGCCTGTGGTGGGCCTCCGTGCCGAAGGAGCGCTGGCCGACGGATGCGGCCTCGCTGGCGGAAGTCAAAGCGGGCTGGAGCGAAACGTATGGCGACCGCTATCAGGAGCTGGTCTTCATCGGCCAGGACATGGACCGGGCCGCCATCGAGGCAGACTTAAAGAAATGTCAACTCAACTACACGGAAACGCGCCAGGGCATGGCCGCCTGGCGCAAGCTGCCCGATCCGTTTCCCCAATGGCAGCGCATGGAAGAACTTGAAGATTAACCATCGATAGGAAAGCAATATGACAGAACTGATCCCCGTTACCATCATCACGGGTTTTCTCGGCAGCGGGAAAACCACCTTGCTCAAACGCATATTGCAGGGCGATCACGGCGTGCGCATCGCCGTGATCGAAAACGAATTCGCCGCCGAAAGCATCGACCATGGCTTGCTGGTGCAGGACAGCGACGAGCAGATCGTGGAAATGAACAATGGCTGCATCTGCTGCAGCGTGCGCGGCGACCTGATCCGCATCCTGGGGGAATTGCACGCCAGGCGCGCATCGGGCACCATCGCATTCGACCACGTGATCATCGAAACGACGGGCCTGGCCGCGCCTGGCCCCGTGGCGCAAACCTTCTTTGCGGAGCCGTCCGTCAGCGAATTCTACATGCTCGACGCCATATTGACGGTGGTCGACGCGCGCCACGCGCAGCAGCAATTGACGGCGCACAAGGAAGCGCAGGAGCAGGTGGGCTTTGCCGACCGCATCCTGCTGTCGAAGACGGACCTGGTCAGCAAGGATGAGCTGGCCGCGCTGCGGCAACGGCTGATCGCCATCAATGGCCGCGCCAGCATACAGAAAGTGCGCTTTGGCAATGTACCGCTGCGCGACATCCTGAACATCCGTGGTTTCAACTTGAACGCCATCGTCGAGCTGGAGCCGGATTTCTTGGGAGAATTGGGGCACCGCCATGGCGACGGCGTGCAATCGTTCGTCTACCATCAGGCCCAGCCCCTGGATCTGCTGCAGGTGGAAAATTTTCTCGATGCCGTGGTGCAGCTGTTCGGCACCCAGCTGATGCGCTACAAGGGCATTTTGTATGTTGCCGATCTGCCATGCCGGGCCGTATTCCAGGGCGTGCACATGCTGATGGGCTCGGAACTGGGCGCGCCGTGGCGCGACGGCGAGACGCGCGCCAGCAAGATGATCTTTATCGGGCGCGACTTGCCGCGGGATATGCTGCCGCGGGGCCTGGACCGTTGCGTGGCCGGCGCCCCCAGCCCAGCGAGCATGATGGCCGAGGTGATGGCCGGGGAGGCGGCATGAGCGTGGAAGCGGGCTTGCCCGCCCTGGCGCTGATCTTTCTGCTCGGCATGCGGCATGGGCTGGAACCGGACCACCTGGCCGCCGTCGATGGCCTGACCCTGCGCAGCCAGGCCGCATCGCCGCGCTGGGCGCCGTGGATGGGCGCGCTGTTTGCGCTGGGGCATGGCCTTACCGTGCTGGCCATCGTGGCCGTGGCCGCTCTGGCATCGCAGCAATTTACACCATCGCCAAACCTGTTCGGCTGGCTGGAATGGCTGCCCATCGCCTTGCTGCTGCTCATCGCCGGCATGAATGCGCGCAGCTTGCTGGCCGGCGCGCAACTGGCCGAGGTGCGCGGGCGGCTGTTGCCGCGCTGGCTGCGGAGCGCATCCGGGCCGCTCGCCGCCATCCTCGTCGGCATGCTGTTCGCGCTGGTCTTCGACACGGCCCTGCAGGCCGCCGCCTGGGGCTATGCGGCCGTCGCGCTGGGCGGCATGCAGCCAGCCTTGCTGACCGGCCTGGTGTTTGCCGTGGGCATGGGCGTGACGGATACCTTCGATGGCTGGATCACGGCAAAAGTCATGCGCACCGGCCAGATTGACCTCGTGCGCGCCTTCCGGCGCCGCCTGGGCTGGCCCATCGTCGCCATCTGCGTGGCCATGGCCGCCTACATGGTTGCCGGCAAGCTCGATTCCGCCTGGTCGCTGCCGGAAAGCTGGACGGCGGCCCTGGGCGCGGCCATGGTGCTGCTGATGGCGGCCCTGTATGGCTGGACCTTGCTGGGTTTGCGCCGCGTGCGTGCCTGAGGCGGGGGCGTGGGTATAATGGAAAAAAACTGCCGGACTCCATCATGCCCGCACCTGAAATCGTCATCCGCCTGCTGACGCCGGCCGACACTGCCGCCTTTTGCGCGCTGCGCCTGCGCGCCATCCTCGATTCGCCCAGCTCGTTTTCCTCGTCGCGCGAGGATGAGCTGGCGCGCACGCCGGAAGAACATGTGCAGCGCATCGCCGGCGGCCCGTTGCACCGGGCGTTTGGCGCCTTCGATGGCGAACGCCTGGTCGGCTTTGCCGGCTTGCGGCGCGAATCCATGCGGCAACTGTCGCACAAGGCCTTGCTATGGGGCGTGTTCGTCGATGTGGCGCAGCGGGGCAAGGGCGTGGCGCGGCGCCTCGTGAACGCCTGCATCGAGCAGGCCGAGACGGATCCTGCCGTCATGCAAGTGCACTTGAGCGTGAATGCGGAAAACAATGCCGCCTTGCGCCTGTATGAATCGCTGGGATTTATCGCGTATGGCACGGAACCGCGCTCGATGCGCGTGGGCGACTTGTTTTACGACGAGCATCACCTGGCTTTATTGATCAGGTAATACTGCTGCCGCTTACTTGCAGCGCGGGCACAGCCCCTTGATCAGGTAATCGACTTCGCCGCCGCTGAAACCTTCCGGCAACAGCACGGGCGGGGGCAGCTTGACTTCATTGAAGCAGGTGACGTTCGCGCATTTGGTGCACTGGAAGTGCGCGTGCTCGTGCGCCTGGTGGCCTGCGCCCGCGCTGAAGCGCCACACCTGGTCGGCACCGGCGATACGGTGCACCAGTTCATTTTCCGTCAGCCATTCCAATACCCGGTACAGGGTGACGGAATCGATATCGCTGTCCTGGGACAGCGCCTGCTGGATTTCATGGTGGGTCAGCGAACGGCTTTGCGCCATTAAAAAGTCGAGCACCTTCACGCGCGTCTTGGTGACGCGGGCGTTGGTGTTGCGGATCAGCGATTCGGCTTGCGGTGTAGAAGATGATGTCAACATGATAGGCCTGCTTGCGGGGGATCGGCTGGCGGCGTCATCGCCGTGCCTTTGCCACCCTCTGGGCCGTATCTTAGCATGCGTGCCGCACCGGATGGAACGGCGTCATGGTTTGAACGTCCAATAGCGGCCGGCCACCGTATCGACGGGGTCGAGAAAGCGCTGGTCGGCGCGCGCATGGTTGCGTATCAGATAGAACATGTCGGACAGGGCGGAGCGCTTTTCCGCGAAATACGCATGTTTCATGAAGCTCGTGTCGACCCCGCTGGCATCGATGGTTTCCACGCCCGCCACGATCAGCATGCCGGCGCCGCTGTCGCCCGCCCGCCGGTAGCCGTGCACGGCTTTCGAAGCGGCCAGGGCCAGGTCTTGCGACGAGGCATACAAGGTGACGGGGTTGCGCGCGGCGGCCAGTTTCGGCGCGATATCGTGCTTGAAGATGGCGGCGTCGATATCGGGCGCGGACAAGATGATTTCCGTAATCTTTTGTGCCAGCTGCGGCTGCGCGGCCAGCAAGTCGGCCACGGCGCGCGCCAGGCCGCGGCTGCCCATGCTGTGTCCGACCAGATACACTTGCGCCGCCTCCGTGCTGGCGAGAAAGTCGGCCAGGAAGCTGGTAAGGTGAGGCGTGCTCCACTCGATATTGTTTTCATCGATGGTGTAGCCGGCCACCTCGCCGCGCGACGGCCAGCTGTAGAACACGGGCGCGCCGTCAAAGCCCAGGTCGTAGGCCATCTGTCCCGTGCGCCGCGCCGCATCCTCGAAACTCACGTTATAGCCATGCACGAAGATAAAGGCGCTCTTGCCGGCCGAGGCGCGGATCTGGGTCTTCAAGGCGGCAAAGAAGTTGTCGCGGTCTTGCACCTCGGCCGACAGCAGCACCACGTGCTTGGCCGGGTCGTCGCGAAACTCCAGGCGCCACAGCGACGGCGATTCCAGCTGGCCCATGCGATGGTCGCGGGGGATGCTGATGTCGCAGCTGCCATAGCTGAGCGGGCCATTGCCGCCCATGATGTTGCGTTCGCCGCTGAAGCGCTGGGCCGGCGGCTTGCCCACATCGCGCTGGCGGTCCGTGGCGAAATACACCTTTAGCACCGCATAATTCGAGATGACGGCGCTTTTATCGGCCGGGTCGGGCACGGCTTCCACGTCGGGGACTTGGGGAATGGGCCGCTGCAGAGAGTCGAGCAAGCCTTGCGCGGCAAACAGGGTTTCCATGTCATCGGGCACTTTTGCGCTGGACAGGGCGGCCGACAGGGCCAGTTGCAGTCGGGTATCGGCAGGGTCGGCTTCCAGCGCGGCGATGGCAGCGAGGATGGCGGCGGCGCTGTCGAACTTGGCGATGGCCCGCTTGAGCCGCGCATAGTGGCTGGCGACGGCTTCGGGAGCGCGGCCGGGCGCGCCATGCCCGATGGCTGCCACGACAGCGGAAGTAATCAAGTCCATGCGCCACCTGCCTTTCAGGTCAATATGGATCGAATGTCAATCCATATTGCCATAAAAGCACGCGAAAAGCGATTTGTCCAGCGCCCCATGCAGCGGGCGCGGCTACGGTCAATGCTGCTTGTCGTCGCTGAACTGCTGCGCCAGCGATTGCAGGGGCGCTACCGTCAGGCCGCCGCGGCTCACGTGCTCGGGGATGGCCACGCGCACTGGCTTGCTGTGCATGTTGGTGGACGACAGCACATTCGTGGTGGTCTCCGGCGCCGCATTCCACACGGGGTCGACGATGCCTTCGAACACATGTTTCAATTGCTCGCCCCAGGTGTCGCGGATCATGCGGAAATACTGGTTCTTTTCATCGATGGTGACAAAACGCGTGACGGCCAGGCTGCCCGTCTCGTAGACGAGCAGATCAAGCGGCAAGCCGACGGAAATGTTCGAGCGCAAGGTCGAATCCATGGAAATGAGGGCGCACTTGGCTGCCTCGTCCAGGCGCGTGAACGGGTTGATGACCCGATCGATGATGGGCTTGCCGTATTTCGCTTCGCCGATCTGGAAATACGTGTTTTCATCGTGCGATTCGATGAAATTGCCAGCCGAATACACCTGGAACAGCCGGCAGCGCTCGGCGCCGATCTGGCCGCCTAAAATGATGCTGACATTGAAATCGATGCCGCAGTCGGCCAGGGCCTTCGCTTCGCGCAGGTGCACCGTGCGCACGGCTTCGCCCACGATGCGCGCCGCATCGTACATGCTGGCCACGTTCCAGATGCTGCGTCCGTCCGCATCCACGTGTTCGGAAACGATCTGGCGGATCGCCTGCGAGATCGACAGGTTGCCGGCCGTCATCAGGACCAGCATGCGGTCGCCCGGGTTCTCGAACACGCTCATCTTGCGGAAGGTGCCCACCTGGTCCACGCCGGCATTCGTGCGGGAGTCGGACAAGAAGACCAGGCCTTCGTTCAGGCGCATGCCTATGCAATAAGTCATCGTCGTAAATCAAGTCAAAAGGGGTAGCATTCTACACCAGCCGGGCCTGGCAACCAGCTTGCAAGGCCCGGCCAGCCTCATTCCTGCCGTTTACACGGGCACGATCTGCACATCGACCCGTAATGTTTCTGTGCCGCCACCCTGGCGCACGCCGCGCACGGGGGCCGCCGAATCGTAGTCGCGTCCGATGGCCAGGCGGCAATACGCATCCGTCATCAGGCGCGCATGCGTGACATCGATGCTGACCCAGCCCGCGAAATCCGTGTCTTCCGTCCAGGCGTCGACCCAGGCATGGCTGGCCGCGTGGCCCGTCGTGCCCGGATCGATATAGCCGGAGACATAGCGGGCCGGGATGCCCCAGGCGTGGCAGCAGGCGAGGAACAGATGGGCGTGGTCCTGGCACACGCCGCGCCCCAGCGCCAGGGCGTCACCAGCCGTGGTGGTGACCATGGTGGCGCCGCTTTCATAGGCCACCTTGCCGACGATGTGCTCGGCCAGGCGCAGCAAGTGGCCCGTGCCCGCCGTCACGCGCCGGTCCGGCAGGCTGGCGGCGCTCAGCTCGAGGATGGCGGGATTGGCCTGCGTCAGGGGTGTCGGCATGGTAAACAGCAGCGGCGACAAGGTATCGACCAGGTTCAGCCGTCCCTTGTGCGGGTAGATGGTTTCCACCACGCCATGCGCTACCAGGCTCAGGGAGTGATGGCTGCCGTTGATCGTCAACATGTGCGACAGATTGCCGTAGGCATCCGTGTAGGCGTGGCACTGGCCCGGCGTCGTGATTTGCCAGGACAGGGCCCGCTGCTGCGGCTCGATACGCGGCGTCAGGTGCAGCTGCTGGATGGTGTAGGCCAGCGGCGCACTGTAGGCGTAATGGGTTTCGTGGCGGATGGTGAGCTGCATCAGGCCGCCAAGGGAACGAGGAAATCGCGGCTGACCCGGTTGCCCAGGTCATAGATGTTTTCCAGAAATTCCGTCAATGTATGGTGCAAGCCCGCCTTCATGATGTCGTCGATATGGCCGAATTTCAGCTCCGCATGCAGTTTGCCAGCGAAACGCTCCGTATCAGCGGACACATCGTTGCGAATATGCTTGAGGTTTTCCACCACGTCATCCATGCAGGCCAAAAGCGACCTGGGCATGTCGCCGCGCAGCATCAGCAATTCCGCCACCCGCGCCGGGGTGATGACGTCGCGGTACACCTTGCGGTAGATCTCGAAGCCGGAAACGGAGCGCAGCAGCGCCGCCCAGTAGTAAAAGTCGCGCTGCGTGATGTCTTTCGACGTGTCGCGCGCGCCGTGGAACTTCACGTCGAGGATGCGCGCCGTGTTGTCGGCCCGCTCGAGGAAGGTGCCGAGGCGGATGAAATGGATGGCCTCGTCCTTGAGCATGGTGCCCAGGGTCACGCCGCGCGACAGGTGCGAGCGGTATTTGACCCATTCGAAGAACTGGCTGGGGTCCGTTTCCAGCAGATTGCTTTTCAGACGCTTCTGCATGTCGAGCCAGGTGGCGTTCTGGATTTCCCACACTTCCGTCGTCAAGGTGCCGCGCACGGCGCGGGCGTTTTCGCGCGCGCCCGTCAGGCAGGCGAGGATGGACGACGGGTTGTTCGGATCGCGCACCATGAAGTCAAGCACGTCGCGCGTATGGAAGCGGCCATATTTGTGGTCGTACGCGCTTTGCAGCTCGGAAATGCCCAAGGTGGCGCGCCAGCCCTGTTCCGCATCCTGCTCGGACTGGGGCAGCATCGAGGTTTGCATGTTGACGTCGAGCATGCGCGCCGTGTTTTCCGCCCGCTCCGTGTAGCGGGCCATCCAGAACAAATGATCGGCGGTGCGGCTCAGCATGCTTTTTCTCCTGCAAACACGGATGTTGGTTCCAGTACCCAGGTATCCTTGGTGCCGCCCCCTTGCGAGGAGTTGACCACCAGCGAGCCTTCGCCCAGCGCCACGCGGGTCAGGCCGCCGGGCACCATGGAAATCGTCTTGCCGGACAGCACGAATGGACGCAAATCGATGTGGCGCGGCGCAATGCCGGCCTCGACATACGTGGGACAGGCGGACAGGGCGAGCGTGGGCTGGGCGATGTAGCCGCCCGGATTGGCCAGCAGGCGCTGGCGGAAATCCTCGATCTGCGCCAGGCTGGACGCCGGCCCCACCAGCATGCCGTAGCCGCCCGCGCCATGCACTTCCTTGACGACGAGTTTCGCCAGGTTCGCCAGCACATACGACAAATCGGCGCTCTTGCGGCACTGATACGTCGGCACGTTGTTGAGTATCGGCTCTTGCGACAGATAAAACTTGATCATGTCGGGTACGAACGGGTAGATCGACTTGTCGTCGGCCACGCCCGTGCCGATGGCGTTCGCCAGCGTTACCCGCCCGGCGCGGTAGACGGACAGCAGGCCCGGCACGCCCAGCGACGAGTCCGAGCGGAAGGCCAGCGGATCGAGGAAATCGTCGTCCACCCGGCGGTAGATCACGTCGACGCGCTTGGGCCCGCGCGTGGTGCGCATGTACACCGAGTTGTCGTTGACAAACAGATCCTTGCCTTCGACCAGTTCCACGCCCATTTGCTGGGCCAAAAACGCGTGCTCGAAGTAGGCGGAGTTGTACATGCCGGGCGTCATGACGACAACCGTCGGGTCATCCACGCCCATGGGCGCGACGGAGCGCAGGTTGTCGAGCAGCATGTCCGGGTAATGGTCGACGGGGGCGATGCGGTTGCGGGCGAACAGTTCCGGGAACAAGCGCATCATCATCTTGCGGTCTTCCAGCATGTAGGACACGCCGGACGGCACCCGCAGATTGTCTTCCAGCACATAGAATTCGCCCTGGCCGGCGCGCACGATGTCGACGCCGGCGATGTGGGCGTAAATGTCGGAGGCGACGGAAATACCCTGCATTTCCGGGCGGTACTGGGCATTCTTGTAGATTTGCTCGGCGGGGATGATGCCCGCCTTGATGATGTTTTGCTCATGATAAATATCATGGATGAACATGTTCAAGGCTTGCACGCGCTGTACCAGGCCCGTCTGCATCTGCGCCCATTCCGTGGCGGGGATGATGCGCGGGATGGTGTCGAACGGAATCAGGCGTTCCGTGCCGGCATCGTCGCCGTACACGGCGAACGTGATGCCGACCCGGCGGAACGTCAGGTCGGCTTCGGCCCGCTTGCGGGCGATGGTCTCGGGGGATTGCTGCTCCAGCCAGTTGCTGAATTCACGATAGTGTTCACGTACCTTACTGTCCGTCCCCACTTCATTTGCAGTCATTTCATTGAAAAAATTTGCCATGTTGTGATTTCCCTTGAGCCGTGTCTATGCATAGCTCAGCAGGAAGCGTGCCAACAAGGCGGGCGTGAACAGGTGTAAATATGACCACTTTTGTGGCGTCGCGCCATTGCTTGCACCAATTCGGTGCGCTAGGCGTCACTCTTGGGGACGTCGGCGGGCTGGACGAAGGGGCGGCAATCGACGGGAACGTCGAAGATGAAGCTGGTGCCTGTCTCGGCCGCGCTGTCGACGGCGATGCTGCCGCCGTGGCTTTCGGCCACGCTCTGCACGAAGGGCAGGCCGATACCCCAGCCTGGCGCGGGGCTGTCGTTCTCGCGGCGCAGGTAGTCAAAGATGCGTTCGGCCTGTTCCGGCGCGATGGGCCGCCCGCTATTGTGGACGGTGACGATCAGGCGTTCGTGGGTCGCTTCCACGTGCACGCTGATAGGCGCGTCGTCGCCATACTTGAGCGCATTGCCGAGCAGGTTTTCCAGTGCGCGCCGCAGCGAGTTCTCGCACCACCAGCCGATGACGGATTGCCCGCTGACCTGGCATTTTCCCGGCCGCTGCAAGTTGACCTGGCTGGCCACGGCGTGCACCAGCGGCAGCACATCGAATTGGCTCAGCACCAGTGGCAACTGCTGGCCCTGGTGGTAGCTGAGGCCATCGAGCAATTCCTCGATCATGCTGTCGAGCCGCTTGCTGTGCTCGACAATCTTGTGCGCCAGCAATGTCACCCGTTCCGGGTCGACTGGCCTGAGCAGCAGCTGGGCGCTGGTGCTGATCACGGCCAGGGGATTGCGCATGTCGTGCGACAGGCCTGCCGCGATGCGGCGCCGGAAGCCTTCGTGCATGCTGGTAAATTCGCGTATCGATTCGCGGATGCCCGAGTCGATCGACACATTGATCACCTGCCAATCCTTGCTGCGCAGGGTGATGCCGGACTCATGCGCGGTGGCGGCGAAGCAGTCGCGGAAGATCTGGTATTCCTGGATCACCTGTTCCGGGCCGTAATTGGTCATGCGCGCCCGTTCATTGCCATGCACGGCGGGCACGTTGCTGTTGCTGGCGGCGTTTTCGCGCGGGTGGCCCGGGGTGAGGGCTTCGGCCAGGTTGTCGAAAAAGGCGGGCAAGGTATTGATGAGTATGGGCGTGAGCAACTGGTCGGCGCCGCGCACCTTGGCGCGCACGCGCTGTTCCCAGGCGCTGAGGACGGCGTCGCGCATGGCAAAGATGCGCTGCGCGCGCTGCAATGGCTGGCGTGCGCTGGCCTGGCGACCCGCGTGATGATCCGTGGCAATACTCACCTGGACTCCTGACTGCAATGACTATGCTTGCGATAGTATGCGCCAATTCAGCCGCCGGGGAAACGCCTTATTGTCCAGTATCGGCCTGCCGCAGGGCCGCATCGAGGCGGGAAAGCGAGGCAGACCATTCGGCCAGCGAAAAGTTCTGTGGATCATCATGACCATTCGCAAACCCTGTATCGATGACGGCATGGAAGGCGGGGATCAGCCACGTGCCCCTGCGCACGCTGGCGGCGATATACAGCAGGGCAAGCCGCTCGTATTGCGGAGGCGTAAAGCCGGGATCGGGCGCCAGGCCATCGTTACCCTTGCCGCCGCCGGGCACGGAGTTGCGCGGCTGCACCAGTTCCACGTGCAGGAACAGGCCCGTCAGCGACGGCTTGTCCTTTTCCAGCTTGCTGGCGTAGCTGGCCGTGGCAAAGTCGCGCACCTGCAAGGAGCCGCCCACGCGATTCACGTAGACATGGCCTTTCGGGCCGCCGCCCAGCGCCGGATTGCGCAAGCTGAAGTCGTTGAAGTCCCAGCTCGCATCGTTGATGTGGCCGGGAATGGCGTCAAGCAGGAAATTCGGGTAGCTGGTGTCGTGGATGACGAAATAGCGGGCCATGGGCGCGGCCAGCCGGCCCACGGCGCGCGACAGGGGGGCGTCGACGGCGCCGCCCACGTCTGCCTCGGCGATGCCTTGTTCCGCCAGCCAGGCGCGCAAGCGGGCCGGGGCGATGCCCGTGCGCTGGCCGATGCGATCGGCAAGGAAGTTCGGCAGCGGCGCACTCTCGCCCAGCCGCGCATACAGTTTGACGGGGCGCAGCAAACACGTGGCTTGCGCCAATGCATCGCCCTTGAAGCCGCTTTTCCAGGCAGCATACGGGCAGGCGGCTTGCTTTTGGGCCGCGGCAGGCAGGGACAGGCAAAGCAAAAGCAGCAGGGCAGGGAATCGTTTCATGCGGCATTGTCGCCGAAGCGCGCCTTGCGGCACAGGCGCGCACGCGGAAAAAAAGCTGCCCGAGGGCAGCTTTTCAAAGTAGGACAGGGGCGCGGTCTTTAAAATGCCACGCTGGCCGACACGACCACGGTGCGCGGCGCGGCCAGGACCAGCGAGCCGATGTTGAAGGACGACACGGCCGAGGACCAGTAATTGCGGTCCGTCACGTTGTCCACGCGGGCGCGCAAGGTCACGTCACGGCCCGCCACTTGCGTCAGGTAGCGCGCGCCGATGTCGAGGCGGGTCCACGATGGCAGTTGCTTGGTGTTGGCCTGGTCCGCATACTGCGTCGAGGTGTAGATGGTGCGGGCGTTCAGGGTCAGGCCTGGCGCGCCCGGCACGTCCCATTCGCCGCCCACGCTCATCTGCGTTTCCGGTGCGCCGATGGGTTTCTTGCCATTATTCGCGGCCACGTCGGTATTGCTGAGCTTTGCATCGAGCCAGGTCAAGCCGCCCAGCAGGCGCACGCCTTGCATCGGCGTGCCGAAAATCGACAGTTCCAGGCCACGGTTGCGCTGCTCGCCATCGAGTTCGGCCCGCTTGCCGACCACGGCCAGCAACGGTTTGGCCGTGCTGAACAGGGCGGCGCTCATGCCCAGCTTGCCGCCGTCATACTTGACGCCGATTTCCTTTTGCTTCGATTTGTACGGCGCAAACACGTCGCCCATGTTGTCGACGTTGAGCTGCTGGCCGTTTTCCACGTACGTTCCCGTGGCCGCTGGGCCCTTGACCAGTGCTTCGATGTAGTTGGCGTACAGCGACACGTTCTGGTTCGCCTTGAAGACGATGCCAGCCACGGGCGTCGTGGCGCTCTCGTCATAGGCCTTGCCTTGCAGCGCCGAGGTGTTGTAGTCGTAGCCGGCATCCTTGATCTGCTGGCGGCGCAAGCCCACGGTCAGCAGCAGCTTGTCGTCCAGGAAGGCCATGGTGTCGGCCAGGGCATAGCTGTTGAGGATGGTTTTCTGGGTGATGCGCGGGTCGCTCATGATGCCGCCCGTGTAGGGCGTTGGCGGCGGGGTCACGCTGATTGGCGCATAAATGTTGGTGGCAAACTTGTCGCCGATCGCATAGGCGTTCTTCGCTTCATTCCAGTGCCCGGACCAGCTGGCCACCAGGGTGTGCTTGACGGCGCCCGTAACGAGCTTGCCGCGAATGCCCAGTTCGCCCGTGCGGATTTCCTGCTTGCGGGCATTGTCGAAGCGCGACACCGTGGCGTCGCCATTGATCGAGGTCAACGAAGGCTCGGCCAGGCTGTTGGCTTCCTTGGCCGAACGGGAGCCAAATGCGGCCCAGGCCACGACATCCTTGGCCAGGTCCACTTCGGCGCGCGCCGTGCCGAACACATCGTGTTCCTTCGAATAGCTCCATGGCTGGGCAAAGTTCTTCGAGGCATCGGGCGCGGATGGCAGCACGGCCACGCTGCCAATGGCGACGGACGGGCGCGGCGATGTCAGGTTGAAATTCTGGTAGCCGGCATCGGCCGACAGGCGATAGCCGCGGCCGCGGTAGTCGAGGCCCAGCGAGAACATGCCCACGTCGTGGTCTTCGCGCCTGATGCTGGTCTCGCCCTGGCGCTTGGCGGCGTTGACGCGCACGCCGAATTCCTGGTTTGCGCCAAAGCGGCGCGCCACGTCGATGGCCGCATAGACGTGGCCGCCCGATTCCACGCCCACCGTCAATTCCGTCAGCGGCGTGTTGCCGGCGCGCTTGGGCATCAGGTTGATGGCGCCGCCGATGCCGCTGCCGCCAGGCGCCGCGCCGTTCAGGAAGGCGCTGGCGCCCCGGAACACTTCCACGCGCTCGAGCAGTTCCGGCGACACATATTGACGGGGCAGCACGCCGTACAGGCCGTTATACGCCACATCGTCCGAATCGAGGGCGAAGCCGCGGATCACATACACTTCCTGGAAATTGCCATAGCCGCGCGACATGCGCACGGCCGGATCGCTCTGCAGCAGATCGCCCACGCTGCGCGCTTGTTGGTCGGCAATGAATTGCTGCGTGTAACTGGTGCCGCCGAATGGCGAATCCATCATGTCCACGGCACCAAGAATGCCCATGCGCCCGCCGCGCGCCACCTGGCCGCCCGCATACGCCTTCGACAAGCCTTCCGCCGACGCATCGGCGGACGCATTGACCACCACCGTCGGCATGCTTTGCGCGTCGCCGGCCGTCATGGCGGGAGCGGTTTGGGCTTGGGCGGCGGCGCTGGCCAGCAGGAAAGCGGCCAGGGCGAACGGGGTAGGGACGAGGTGGAAGGTGCGCATGGTGTTGTTTGGATATTAATGAGAATGATTATCATTATATTCCAGCGTGGCGCGCTGCGTGGAAAAGTGTGAGAAAGTGATAAAAAAGTCGCCATTTGTACAACAGCCGGCATGCCAAGGCACTGGAATCTGGCGGAAAAAGGCGCGCCAGGCGATACCTTGTGGATTTATTAATGCGCAAATCCAAGTTTCGCTAGAATGGGGCATCGCGCCCGGCGCCCACAGGAAACCGCATGCCATTGCAACGCCATCTACAGTCCGCTTCCATGCGCATGCGGGAGGGCTTGAGCCTGAAAGGCGCTGCCGTCGCGCTGATCCTGGCCATGCATGTGCTGGGCCTGTATTTTCTGCTCCTGCCGCCGCGGCAGCTCAAGCAATACACGGAAGTGGCTTTCATGACCTTGCTGCCGCCCCGGCCCACGCCGCAGGCGCCGCCGATGGCCTTGCCTTTGCCGATGCCTGTGCCGCGCGCGCGGGCATCGGCGCCGCCCGCCGCGCCGTCCGCCATCCTCGAACCATCTCGCGTAATAGTGGAAGCCATCACCGTACCGGCCGAAGAGCTTCCCGCCGTGCCGGCCACGGCCCCCTCGACGGCAGACTTGCGCACGCGCGCGCGGCTGGCCGCGGGCGCCGCCGACAAGGCCCTGCGTAACGAGCTCAAGCAAGACCAGCCATGGCTGGCCTCTGCCGGCCTGAAGAGCGAAAGCACTTTCCAGAAACTCGTTGCCTCCGCCTGGCGCGGCGGCCCCGTCATCCGCGTGGAGGAATTCCTCACGGCCGATGGCCGGCCCGCCACGCGCGTCGTCAGTGCCGGCGGCGCCACGTGCTTTGGCATGGCCGAGAATCCCGGCTCTGGCGCCGACCCGGCCAGGACGGGCGGCAAGGTGAAACGCGTGCCTTGCCCGGGCTAAAGACCGCATTCGGCACAGGGTTATCACGGCGATTGCGGGGCAGTCATCCCCGGCAGGGCGTCAAATATGCTAAGTTGCGTCTGCAATTCATGTGACACGACCCAGGACGCCCATGCTCCCCGAACTCCTCATCCTCGCTCCCAGCCCTTCGGCTGCCGTCAACGCGCAGCTGGAACAGCAATATACCTGCCATCACGCCTGGCAAGTGCCGGCGCAAGAACGCCACGCCTGGCTGGCCGAACGGGCGCCGTCCATCCGCGCCGTTGTCACGACGGGCGCGCTGGGCTTGAACGCCACCGACATGGCCCTGTTACCAACGCTGGAAATCGTCGCCGTCAATGGCGTCGGACTCGATGGCGTGGCGCTGGACCTGGCGCGCGAGCGCGGCATCGCCGTCACCACCACGCCGAACGTGCTGACCGATGACGTGGCCGACGTGGCGCTGGCCTTGCTGCTGGCCAGCGCGCGGCATATCGTGGCACTCGACCGATTCGTGCGCGATGGCGGCTGGGAACGCCGCGAAGCCATCGCCCCCGCATCCAGCCTGCGCGGCAAGACGGCCGGCATCTTCGGTTTCGGCCAGATCGGCCAAGCCATCGCGCTGCGCCTGGCCGCCTTCGGCATCCACGTGCGCTACTTCCAGCCGCGCGCCATTGCCGGCACCAGCGTGCCGCGCGCCGAATCCCTGCTGGCCCTGGCGCAGGAAAGCGATTACCTGATCGTCTGCGCGCCGGGCACCCCGGCCACGCGCAAGATCATCGACCGCACCGTGCTCGACGCGCTGGGACCGCAAGGCACCCTGATCAATATCGCCCGTGGCGCCCTCATCGATGAAGAAGCCCTGATCGCCGCCTTGCAGGATGGCCACCTGGGCGCGGCCGGCCTCGACGTGTTTGCCGACGAGCCGAGGGTGCCTGCCGCCTTGCGCGCCTTGCCGAACGTGGTGCTGACGCCGCACGTGGGCAGCCTGACCGTGGAAACGCGCCATGCGATGGGGCAACTGGTGGTCGATAACCTGGCCGCGCACTTTGCCGGTTTGCCGCTATTGACGCCAGTAAAATGATAACGCCCGGGATGAACCGTTTTAATCAAGCATGAATGAAAGAGTAGCTATGGAATTGACAAAATCGCTGTTGCGCACGCGCGGCGGGCAGGACAGCGGCAAGGTGGGCATGATCGAGCTGTTCTTCGATCTCGTGTTCGTGTTTGCCGTGACGCAACTGTCGCACGGCTTGCTGGCGCACCTGAGCGCCATGGGCTGGCTGCAGACGGGACTGCTGCTGATGGCCGTCTGGTGGGTGTGGATTTTCACGTCGTGGATCACCAACTGGCTCGACCCCGAGCGCATTCCCGTGCGCATCAGCCTGTTTGCGCTGATGCTGGGCGGCCTGATCATGTCCGCTTCGATCCCCGAGGCGTTCGGCACGCGGGGTGTGGCATTCGCGGGCGCCTACGTCGCCATGCAGGTGGGGCGTCCCCTGTTCGCCTGGTGGGCCGTGCGCCATGAAGCGCTGTCGCGCCGCCGCAATTTCCAGCGCATCGCCCTGTGGGCAGTGTTGTCCGGTATCTTCTGGATCGCCGGCGGCATCGCCGCACCCGAGCAGCGCATCTTCTGGTGGGTGCTGGCACTGGCGATCGACCTGGCCGGTCCCTGGATGCAGTTCGGCTTGCCGGGCCTGGGCCGCTCGACGACGGCCGACTGGGATGTCGATGGCGGCCACATGGCCGAACGCTGCGGCCTGTTCGTCATCATCGCCCTCGGTGAATCGCTGCTGGTGACGGGCGCCACCTTCGCCGGACTGGAATGGACGGCCAGCAACTGGCTGGGCTTCCTGTCGGCCCTGGTCGGCAGCATCGCCATGTGGTGGATCTACTTCGATACGGGCGCCGAGGCGGGGCACCACCGCATCGCCCACTCGAAAGACCCGGGCCGCATCGCCCGCAAGGCTTACACATATATCCACGTGCTGATCGTGGGCGGCGTGATCGTTTCCGCCGTGGCCGATGAGCTGGCCCTCGTGCATCCGGACGAGGCGAGCTTCGCCGGCATCAGCGCCTTGCTGGGCGGCCCGATCCTGTATTTGCTGGGCAATGCGCTGTTCAAATGGGTCAGCAGCGAGCGCGCCGCGCCGCCGCTGTCGCATCTGCTGGGCATCTTGATCATCCTGGCGCTGATCCCGATGGCGTATGGACGGCTGTATGCGCCCCTGACCCTGGCCTGCATCACCAGCTGCGTGCTGGTATTGGTGGCAGTGTGGGAACATATGGCGCTGCGCCGTCCGCCACCGGATATCGATCCCTGACGTCGGTTTTCCCTCAGCCGGGCGGCGCGATGCCGTCCGGATCGCTGCGCGCATCGAGCTGCAGCTGTAAGAATGCCAGGTCCAGCCAGGCGCCGAACTTGGTGCCCACCTGGCGCATCAAGCCCACTTCCTCGAAGCCCAGCTGCTTGTGCAGGGCGATCGAACCGGCATTGCCCGCTTCGATACCCGCCACCATCACGTGCTTGCCCAGGCTGCGCGCCCGCGCGATCAATTCCACCATCAAGGCCTTGCCGACACCGGCGCCGCGGCGATCGGCGCGTACATACACGGAATGCTCGACCGTATGGCGAAAACCCTCGAACGGGCGCCAGTCGCCAAACGCGGCGTAGCCAGCGACATTTCCTTCCGCATCGATGGCGACCAGCACCGGATAGCCGGCCCGCTGGCGGTCGGCCAGCCAGGCGGCGCGGTTGGCCGCATCGACCGTCCGTTCATTCCAGATGGCCAGGGTATGGCTGACGGCATCGTTGTAGATGGCCGTGATGGCTTCGATGTCGCCCGCATGGGCATCGCGTACCTGCATGTTGCTCTCCTTGCTAGTCGTCCACTATAATGGACAAATCATAGATTGCCTCTCACGCCTTGTCCAATAAAATCCGAATGGAAGCCGGAATGAAATCCAATATATGTCCACTAAACCAGACGAATTGAACCAGCGCATCGGCGCCAGGGTACGCCTCGAGCGGGAAAACCTGGGCTGGTCGCTGACGGAACTGGCGGCCCGCTCGGGCGTGTCGCGCGCGATGGTGCACAAGGTGGAGCGGGGCGACTGCAGCCCCACGGCCACCTTGCTGGCGCGGCTGTCGGGCGCCTTCGAGCTGAGCATGTCCGAACTGATCGCCCGCGCCGAGATGCGCGCGGGGCGCTTGCTGCGCAAGGCTGAACAACCCGTGTGGATCGACCCGCAGAGCGGCTATGTGCGGCGGCACGTGTCGCCCGCGTCCGACATGCCGCTCGACCTCGTGCACATTAGCTTGCCGCCGGGCGCCGTGGTGGCCATGCCGGCCGCCGCCTATGTGGCCCGGCGCCAGCTGATCTGGTCGCTCAGCGGCAGCCTCGTCTTCCTCGAAGGGGAGACCCGCCACGTGCTGGACGAGGGCGACTGCCTGGAACTGGGGCCGCCGGCCGACTGCGTGTTCAGCAATGAAACGGCCACCGCCTGCACCTATGCCGTGGCCGTATTGAAGAATGGCTGACGTCAAGCCAGCGCCGCGGCGCGCAGCTGGGCAATGAAGGCGCGCGCGGCGGGCGCCTGTTCGTGGCGGCGGAAGGCCACGGCGATTTCCGAGCTGATCTGCGGCCCTGCCAGTTCGCGGAACACCACGCCGGGCAATTGCACGCTGGCCATCACCGAGTGGGGCACGATGGCGCAACCGACGCCCAGCGACACTTCCGTCAGCACGGCCACCAGACTGCCCGGGCGCGACACCACCTGCGCCGCAAAACCGCCGCGCCGGCTCGCTTCCAAGGTTCCCAATTCCTGTTCCGGCACGATGAATGCCTGCTGCGCCAGCGCGGCCGGCACCGCCACATCCAACAGGGCCAACGGACTGTCGGCTTGCACGGCCAGCACGAAGCGGTCGCGCAGCAAGACCACGCTGTCCAGTCCGTCCGGCAAGTGCAGGGGCGGGCGCACGAAGGCCAGGTCGACGCGGCCCTGGTCCAGCAAGCCGGGTAGGGTATCCATCGCGTATTCGCGCGCACCGATGTGGATGCCCGGGTGGCTGGCGCGAAAGCGGGCAAACTGGTCTTGCAGCACGCCTGAGTAAGCTGCTGATGCGACATAGCCGATTTCCAGGCGTCCCAGTTCGCCCCGTCCCGCGCGCCGCGCCACTTCCTGCGCCTGCGCCAGCTGTGCCAGCGCGCGCGCAGCCTCGATGACGAACAATTCTCCGGCGGCCGTCAGGGCCACGGCGCGCTTGCTGCGCTGGAATAAACGCGTACCCAGCAGCTGTTCCGTTTCCTGCACCTGCTTGGTCAGCGCGGGCGGCGAAATGCCCAGTTCCGCGGCCGCCCGCGCGAAGTGCAGGCTGTGCGCCACGGCCAGTACGCAGCGGAAATGCCGCAGTTCCATGTCTTTTTCTGTATTCACCATGAGTGAATTATAAGGTGATTATCTTATAACAGGAAATAATACAAGCCTGCTTACAATCGAGGCATGAAGAATACCAACTGGACCTTATATACGTGCTCGGGCGTGTGCGCCCTGATCATGCTCGACACCAACGTCGTGGCCGTCTCCTTGCCGTCGATCGCTCGCTCGCTGAACGCCAGCTTCGTCGACGTGGAATGGGTGGTCAGCGCCTACATGCTGGCGTTCGCCTCATTCCTGTTGCCCGCCGGCAGCATTGCCGACCGCCTGGGACGGCGCAGGGTGATGCTGTTCGGCCTGGGCGTGTTCGCGCTGGCGTCGCTGCTGTGCGGCCTGGCGTGGACGCCGTTCGTGCTCAACGTGGCGCGCGCCGTCAAGGGCCTCGGTGCCGCGCTGCTGCTGACCTCCGCGCTGGCCGTCATCGGCCACACCTTTCATGCGGAAAAGGAGAGGGCGCGCGCCTGGTCCGTGTGGGGGGCGGCCATGGGCGTGGCCATGACGGTGGCGCCCCTGCTGGGCGGCCTGATCACGAGCGCCATCAACTGGCGCTGGATTTTCTACCTGAACCTGCCCGTCGTCGCCATCCTGATGTGGCTGGTGCAGCGCCATGTGGACGAGTCGAAGGACGCGTCGAACGCCAGCTTCGACCCGCTCGGCGCGGCTTTATTCTCCGCCGGCCTGTTCTGCATCATCTGGGGCTTGATCGACGCCAGCGTGGCGGGCTGGTCCAGCCGCGCCACCGTGCTGCGCTTTGTCGCGGGTGCGGCGCTGCTGGCCGTGTTCGTGCTGGTGGAGCGGCACCAGCGCGCCCCGATGGTCGATTTATCCTTGTTTGGCCGCCGCGTGTTCGTCGGCGCCGTGCTGGGCATGTTCGGCTATGCCATCGCCGCGCAGGTGATGATGACCTTTTTACCCCTGTATCTGCAGAACGCCTTCGGCTTTTCCGCCGTGCTGGCCGGCTGCGCCATGCTGCCGTTTGCCGTCGCCATGGTGGTGCTGTCGCGGCTGGCGCCACGCGCCATGCGCCATCTGGACGACCGCGGCATCCTGGTGACGGGGCTGTTGATCGTCGCCGTGGGCAACGTGGCCACGGCGCTTGCCGCCGCCAGTTTGCAGTACGGCTGGGTGGCGGCCGGCATGGTCGTCACGGGCGCGGGCGCCGGATTGCTGAACGGCACCACCCAGAAGGCCATCCTCGCCTGCATCCCCCGCGAGCGCACGGGCATGGGCTCCGGCATCAGCACCACCACGCGCTTTGTCGGCATCGTGCTGGCCGTGGGCGCGCTGGGCGCCGTGCTGGCCATGCGCACGGCCGCCTCGTTCGAGAAGCTGGCGTGGCTGCACGGACTGAAGGCGTCGCCCGAGATGATCGGCCGCATCGTCGCCGGCAATGCGGCCGAGGCCTTCGGCCAGCTGCCGCCCGCCATGCAGGCCGTGGCGCAGGAAGCGGCGCGGCACGCCTTCATCGATGGCTTTGCCAGCGTGCTGTACCTGGCTGGCGGACTGGCGGCCACGGTGGCGGCGCTGGTGTTCGTGCTGGCGCGGCCGCTGGAAAAATTGTAACTGTTCAGCAATATTCAGGTACACGGCCTCTGCTTGTAATATGATGCCATCGAGCAATACATGGCAATCATATAACAAGACCAATCAAGAGCGCCGAACAGAAGCGTAGCGAGCGGCAGTGAGTTGTGGCTGAGAAGCGGAGCTGTGCGAATGCACAGTGAGCATCGGAAGCCGCAAATCGCGACGCGCAGTAGCTTATGTTCGGTGCGGAGAATCGCATGCGCAGAAAACGCATCATCATCACCAGCGTGCTGGTCGCAGTCATCGGCGTGGCCGCTCCCCTGAGCCTGGCCTTCTATCTGTCGTCCGTGCGCGCCGAGCAGGGCGAGCAGGAGCGCCTGCGGCTGCTGGCCGGCTACGCGCTCGAGCGCGCCCACCGTTCGATCGCCTCGGCCAGCATGGCCCTGCGCAGCGCCGATGCGCTGGACCTGGCGCCGTGCTCGGAAGCCCATATCCAGCAATTGCGCCGCATCACCATCACCACGCGCAGCATCGACGATATCGGCTATGTGGAAAACGGCTTGCTCAAGTGCACCTCGACCGGACTCGAGGAAGAGCGCATCGCCATCACGCCCGCCGACTTCACGCTGGACAATGGCATGGGCATCGATTTCAACCTGCGCCCCGTCGTCAGCGGCGGCAAGCGCATGGTGGGACTGACTTACCGCGCCTATAAAGTGCTGATCGATCCCGTGCGTTTTTCCGACGTCATTGTCGACAGCGACATCCAGATGGCCGTGGCCATCGGCAAGGAAGGCGTGCTCGACACCTTGCACCATCCGGATCCCGCGCAGGTGCAAGCCTTGCTCGCCGGCCTGCCGGCGGCGGACGGCGCCACCCCGGATGGCAGCATCCATGCGATGCTGTACCGCGATGGCTTGACGGCCGTCATGATCGAGCCGCGCAGCAAGCTGAACGACAGGCTGCGGCGCGAACAGCTGCTGCTCTTGCCGCTGGGCCTGCTGATGGCCGCCTTCATCGTCGGCATCGTCGTGTGGCTGTCGCGCCGCCGCCTGTCGCTGATGGGAGAATTGCGCATCGCCATCGACCGGCGCGAATTCTTTGTCCATTATCAACCCATCATCGCGCTCGATACGGGCGTGTGCGTGGGTGCCGAGGCGCTGATACGCTGGCGCCGTCCCGACGGCAGCATGATACGGCCCGACCTGTTCATTCCCGTGGCCGAGGAAGGCGAACTGATCTTGCCCATCACGGACCAGGTCATCGATTGCGTCATCGCCGACATGCGCGCCGCGCTGCTGGCCGACCGCGAACTGCACATCGCCATCAACCTGTGTGCCAGCGATATCGAAACGGGCCGGGTGCTCGACGTGCTGGAACGCGCGCTGGACGGTAGCGGCATCGAGGCGCAGCAGATCTGGCTGGAAGCGACGGAGCGGGGTTTCATCAACGTGGAAGCGGCCCGCGCCACCATCGAAAAGGCCAGAGCCCGCGGCCATGCCGTGGCCATCGACGACTTCGGCACCGGCTATTCCAGCCTGTCGAGCCTGCAAAACCTGCCGCTCGATGCCTTGAAAATCGACAAATCGTTTGTCGACACCATCGGCACGGACGCCGCCACCAGCAGCGTCACTCCGCACATCATCGATATGGCCCGCACCTTGAACATGCTGATCGTGGCCGAAGGCATCGAAACGCAGCAGCAAGCCGATTATTTGCTGGCACGCAAAGTTGAATTCGGCCAGGGCTGGCTGTTTGCGAAAGCGCTGCCGGCCGCCGAATTCCTCGCCTTCTACCGGGCGCGCCGGGCGCCATCTTCCACATGAAGCAGCCACGTTTTCCCTACCCATTGCAGCCGCTGCGCGTACCGGGCGGCTGGCACATCACCGTCAACACCCTGTTCGAAGTGGAACCGGGTGCGGAGACCATGCAGTGGTTCAGCAGCGCGCTACTGCTGTGGGGCAGCTGCCGCGACACGGGTTACTGCTTCAACTCGCATTTTGAATCTGAGGACGATCCGCAAGGCGAATTCGTGCTGGAGATGGGCAAGGTGGAGTACGACCGGCACGGCAAGATCGTCCAGGGCAGCGACGCCTTCCTGGGCGAGTTTCGCACGCGCAGCAAGGCGGCGTTTGTCGCCCGGGTCGAGCAATTCATGCAAGACCCGGCAGCCTGAGTTTTACGGCTTGCGCGGCAAGACGACGTCCTGTCCGCCTTGCTTGAGCACGGCGCTGGCGATCTTGCCTGCGGCATCGCGTGTAAACGCCAGGTCCGCGTCGATGGCGCGGAAGAAAAATTGGTCTTTTGCGCTGGCAAACAAGGGAGCGGAACCGACGCCCGTGCCGGCCGCTTCCAGGCCATGCTTGCCCAAGGTCACCGTCAACGTGAATTTCTTGTCCAGCGGATACTCGCCCACATATTCGGCCAGCGCGGCGCGCGGCACTTCGATGGCGGCTTGCGGTTTTTTCAGCGGCGGCAGGGGCGTGCCGGGCAGCAGGGCGGACAAGCCCAGCGCATCGACGTCGCGCGCCGTGTTCGTCAGCACCACCACGCCCCGCTTGCCGTCCGTCGTAAACGCCGCGTAGCTGGCGTAGCCGCCCGTCTGGCCGCTGTGCCAGGCGTAGGCATGGTCCTGTTGCTGCTCCAGCAGCCAGGCCAGGCCGATTTTCGTATCGCTATCGGGCGCCAGCGGCAGCTGCGGCTTGATCGCCAGCACATACGGGCGCAGCGGCCTGTGCATGTACGCTTGCAGGTAGGCGATCATGTCGCGCGCGCTCGAATACACGCCGCCGGCCGGCGCCACCACATTCAAATCCCAGGCGGGCGTAAGCTCGCCCGACAGCAGGTGGCCGGGCGCCAGGCGCGCCAGCATGCCGGCCGAAGGCGTGTTCGTGGTGGAACGCATGCCCAGCGGCACGGCGATGCGCGAGTGCAGCAGGGCTTCATAGCTGGTGCCGGCCTGTGCGGCCAGGGCCGTGCCCAGCACGGCATAGCCGATGTTCGAATAGTCAAATGCCGTGCCCGGCGCATGGGGCAGGTGATAGGCGGCAAGAAACTGCCGCTGTTTTTCTGCCGTGTAATCGGCATACGGATTGGCCGGGTCCTTCGGCACGAAGTTGTCGGGCAGGCGCGGCAGCGAGGAATAGTGCGTGGCCAGGTCGAGCAGGCTGATCGTCTTGCCGTCGAAGGCAGGCACGGTATAGCCCGGCAATAATGCCGCCACCGGCTCGTCGAGCTTGACCTTGCCTTCGACGACGGCATCGGCCAGCAGCAAGCTCGTCATGGTCTTGGTAATGGAGCCGATCTGGTAGACGGTGTCGGCGCCCGGCTTGGCGCTCTTGCCGGCATGAATGCTGCCAAAGCCGTAGACGGCGCTGTCCTTGCCGTCGATCACGGCGATGACGATGCTCGAATGCAAGCCCGTGCGCGTCAGTTCTTCCGCGCGCTGGCGCACGGCATCGTCCAGCACGGGGGCGGCCAGCGCGGCGGTACCGAGCAGGCAAAGGGGGAGGAGGGCGAAAGTGGGTGTCATGGGAAGCCTTTTCCAGGGTGGGCCAGATGCACGCCGGCGCCTGGATAAGGTCTCTGGCATGCCTGCTGAAGGATACGGCCCCAACATGAAGGCTGCCTGAGTTTTATGGCTGCCGGTATGGCAAGGCTTGCGCTTGCTCAATGTTCAGCCAGCGGCGCTTCCAGCAGGCAGGCCAGCTGCGCGCGCATGCCGCTGGCCATGCTTTGCAGTAATTCACCGCGCCGGCGCGCGTCGGCGCGTTTCTTCGACGGCACGTCGGCCAGGTCCGGCGCCCGGTAGGGGGCGCAGGGCAGGTGATAATTACCGTCGCGCATGCGCAAGGCGTGCAATTCCTGCCATGCCAGGTCGTAGTCGGCGGCGATATGGCGCCGGCGCCGGGCATTCAGGGCGATGCGGTTGTCATTGCTGATCAAAAACACATTATTACAGGCAAAAAAATCGCCGAAATCGCGTAGGGCCGTCACCATCAGGTTTTTCGGGCGGCAACCGTGCAGCGCCCGCGTGGCTTCCTTGACGGCCAGCTTGCCCGCTTCCGAGCGCAAGCCTTGCAGCGCGCCCAGCTGCAAGGACACGCCATCGGCGCGCGGCACGAACAAAAAGCTGGCCAGGTAGAAGGGGTGGCCATCGCGCGTCAGGCGAAGGCACAGTTCGCCTTCGCGGTAGCTGTCGTGGATGGCCGTCAGCTGCAGGCGGTACAGCGCCGCATCCTTGCCTTCGAACGCGGCCAGCACGACGGGCTGGCGCGCGGCCCGCTCGACCAGCGCGCGGGCGCCCGCTTGCCACAGGAAGCGGTAATGCCCTTCCAGCAAGGCCAGGCGATCCGTGCAACCGAGCTGGCGCGATGCGTACGGGCGGTAAATCTTGAAGCGCAAACAAGGATGCAATTGCGCCAGGGAACTCAAGCCGGGCATGCTGCCCAGGAAGGCTTGCCAGCGCGTGCGCTGGCGGGGAAAGAAGAGGGCGCCCAGCGCCGCTTTCAGGCGGTGTCCGCTGGCAGGGTGTGGCAGGGCGGCGCCGTGGCGCAGGGGTAAAGCGATGTCATTCATGGTTCAGCCGGAAAATGGCAGGCGCTGCACAATGAGAGCCTTGCCAATCTGAATGCTACGTGGGCCAGGTGAATTTCATATTAAGAAACCTGATGCCGGCCCACCCGGGGCCAACATTTAGAGGATGACAACTAAATCATTGCCCGCTGGCGACACGGGCTTTATTCTGCTTGCCTGATTAATGACTAAGGCGCCCATGAATCACCACCAATTGCTTGCCATTCCCATGCTGCTCGCCGCACTGGGCGTCCAGGCGCAAGACCGCACGGCCGATCCCCTGGGGCCCCTGGCGCAATGCATCAACCGCAGCCAATTCCAGTTCAGGCAGCAGGACCGCTTGCCCGCGCACGTGACGACGCGCAGCGTCAAGCTGGCAACGGGAGAGGGCCAGGTCTCGGTGGCCGATGGCTATCGGCTGATGTTGTTCCACAAGAGCAGCTTGCCGTTCGTGAATCTGAAGATCGAACGCAGCGCGGAAGGCAGGTTTGCCGCCGACCGCGACACCATCGTGGCGCAAATGCAGCATATGTCGGCCACCAGCAAGCCGCCACAGCTGGTGCCGCTGGAAACGGACACGCGCCAGGGCGTGGAAGTGCTAGGATTGAATAACCCGAATATCACGCAATCGTCCGGCGTGATCAGTCTGTACACGCTGCTGCATGACGCCAGCGGGACGGTCGCCACCGCCTATCTGCTCAATCAGCCGGCAGACAAGCGGGCATTCGCGACGGATGCGCAGTACCAGGCCTTGCGCGACCAGTTCATCGCTACGCTGGTCGCCTGCATGGCCAGCCCTGCGCAGTAAGGCGTGTGCGCATTGAAGGAGATGCCAGCCATGAAAAAAGCAGAACCGGGCACGCCGCCCCATGAAGAGGCGCCCAACACCGCATCGGCTGCCAGCCAGATCGATGCGAAAATCGCCTCGCTGGCGGACTGGCGCGGCAAAACCCTCGCCAGCGTGCGCGCGCTGATACGCCAGGCGGATCCGGACGTGGTCGAAGAAGTCAAATGGCGCGGCGTGCCCGTCTGGTCGCATGCGGGCATGATTTGCACGGGCGAAACCTATAAATTGGCCGTGAAACTCACGTTCGCCAAGGGCGCCGCCTTGCCCGATCCGGCCGGCCTGTTCAATGCCAGCCTGGACGGCAGCACGCGCCGGGCCATCGACCTGCACGAAGGCGCGCACCTTGACACCGCGGCATTCAAGGCGCTGATACGCGCCGCCGTGGCGCTGAATACGGCGCCGAAACCAAAACGGAATTCTACTTGAGACATTATCTGTATATCTGGCACGATCCGGCCGAGCGCATGCTGGTCGCTTCCGGCATCGAATTCAAGGATTTTATTTCTGCCCTCGGCAAGGCTGGCGGCATCGTGCTGCGCAAGGGCAGCGCCGGGACGGCCAGGAAACCTGCCAGCTACCAGACCTTGGCGCGGCAGCAACTGCCAGCCCTGGTGCAGGAAGATATCGCTGCCTGCGGCAGCCATGCCTGGACCGATTGGCAGGGCATGCCGCCCGCTTCCCAGGATGCAGGCGTGGCCGCGATGCTGGACCACCATGGCGCGCTCGCGCCGCTGCCAGCCTTGCGCAGCCGCTTTCTTGCCTTTGCCCACGACGACGGCTGGTATCTGAAGCTGTCGTATGCGGCATGGGACGAGGTGGCGGATTTGCTCGCCGGCGCCATCCCGCCGGCCTTGGGCACGCTCGATATGGATGCGCTGCAACGGGGAGGCGACGCTTATTGGCTGCAAGACGGCGTGGTCCAGGTCGAGCTGAAAACCCACGATATCGACAGCGTGCTGAACCGCCGCCTGTAAGGAATGGATAGTACGCCAGCCATGTGCCTGATTCGTCCCTACGCCAGCACGGACATGCAGCCCTGCACCGCCATCCTGGCCCTGGCCGGGCGCGACGCCTTCGGTCCTGTCGCAGGCAGCGCCACTTTCACGACGGCAACGCAGGGCGAAGAGCTCCTCGTTGCTGAATGCGGCGGCATCGTCACCGGTTTTGCGGCCGTGTACACGGGCGACGCCCCCGATTACTTCCTGCATCACCTGTACGTGCACCCGGCGCACAGCGGCATGGGCATCGGCGCGCAACTGCTGGCGGCCGTCGTGGCGCGCTTCGGTCCCCGTCTGAGCCTGAAGACGCAGCTGGCCAATACGGGCGCGCGGCGCTTTTATGCGCGCGCGGGATGGGTCGAAGATGCGCAAGACAGTGGCGTGGACGCCATCGGTGCGTGGATACGGGTGCGCTACCGGCGGTAAGATATGCTGCGCATATTCGTCCCCGTCCGCCGTCATGGTCATGGAACAGGCGAAATAATGCGGCAGACCTTGAAAGCTGGCGATGCCCGTCCTGGGGCCATCACATAGATCCCAGGCTATTGGACGGGCTCAAACATCACGCTTTGCTATCCATAAGCAGGGCCAGCCTGGCCGCCATGCCGGCATTGTCGCGCAGCAAACCATCTCTCTCCTGCGCCAATACTTCCATTTTCTGCTGCGATACTTGCCCATTTTCCGCCAGCATGTCGAGCTGCCGGTCTTGCGCGGCCAGCGCCACCCTGGCGTCGTTCAGCGCCAGCAGGGCCGTATCGAGCTTGGCCAGCAGGGCGTCGGCCGACGCGGCCGCCTGCAGATACTGAAATTCGAACTGGTCGCGCTCGGGGCGCACGGTGGCCAGCGCTTCGCGGTCTGCCGCCGCGTCGTCAGCAAGGCGCGCGTGTTCCGCCTGCAACTGCGCCAGGCGCATGTCCTGCTGCACCAGGGTCGCTTGCTGCCCCTGCAAACGCTGCTGCAGCTGCGCGTTATCCTGTTCCAGCCGGCTGATTTGTTGCTGCGCCTGCGCCCGTTCCTCGCTGCGTTGCGCGGCGGCCGCTTCCTGGTAATGATCGAACTGCGAGCGCACCTGCGCCAGTTGACGATTGAGCGCCGCGATTTCCTCGCTACGGTCGGCCAGACGCTGCGTCAAACCTGCGTTATCGCTGTGCAAGGTGGCCAGGGTGACGGCGCGGAAATGGTGCTCTTCCTTTAGCTGCGCCAGCGCATGCTGGGTGGCGCGCAATTCCTGGGTGAGGGCGGCGCGCGCCTCCGTCAGTTTCAAGCGTTCGTTTTCCGTCTTCTTCAGTTGCGCCAAAGCCGCGTCGAGTTCCGCGCGGTTCTGCTGCATGCCCGTTTCCAGCTGCTGCGCCACGTCGCGCTGCTGCTTCTCATAGACGCCGCGCATCGCCTCCATCAACTCGGCCGGCAAGCCTGATTCCGTTTTCACGGCGCCCGTGCCCTGGAACTCTTCCTTCCAGCGCTTCAACAGGGGAGCGATGGTGCTCTTGCTGCCCGTGCTGCCCAGCGCTTCGCGCACGCTGTCGACCGTGGGATTGCGCCCATCGGCCGCGACGATTTGGGCTGCTTTCATAACATCAGAGTACAGAATGCCGGTACGGGCCATAAAACCACCTATGAGCGAAATTTAGTAACGTATTACATGATACGTAATATTGAATAATATTACGATATAAATTTTGATCGTTTTTGTAAAATATAAGTCGCGATAAGATCGCTTATCGCGGGTTATGGGGGTGGTTTGCATGGTATTCTGCGTATTTCCCAGTACACCAGCCCGATTTCAGCGATTCCATGCCCGATTTGCCCCTTTCCAAACGCCGTGTCGCCGCGCCCAAAAGCGCCGCCTTGGCTCCTGTGCCGTTACACGGCGCCCTGATCGATGCCGAACTGGCCGCGCGTCACCAGGCGTTTCTCGCCGCCGCCACCTCGGACAACACGCGCCGCACCTACCGTTCCGCCATCCGCCACTTCCAGGCGTGGGGCGGGGCGCTGCCCGCCGACGAATCCACCGTCATCCGCTATCTGTTGGCATATGCGGACACCCTGAACGCGCGCACCCTGGCCCTGCGCCTGACAGCCCTGTCGCAATGGCATGTGTACCAGGGCTTTGCCGACCCTGCGTCCACGCCCACCGTGCGCAAGACCCTGGCCGGCATCGCCCGCCTGCACGGCAAGCCGAAGAAGAAGGCCAAGGCCCTGCCGCTGGAAGACCTGGAGCGGATCGTCGCCAGGCTGGCCGCGCTGGGCAGCGTCAAGGCCTTGCGCGACAGCGCCTTGCTGCAACTGGGATTTTTTGGCGGTTTTCGCCGCAGCGAACTGGTGGGATTGACTGTGGAAGACGTGAGCTGGGAGCCGCAGGGCATGGTGATCACCCTGCCACGCTCGAAAACGGACCAGTTGGGCGAGGGCATCGTCAAGGCGATCCCGTTCGGCGACGGCGTCTGTTGTCCGGCCACGGCCTTGCGCGCGTGGCTGGCCGCGGCGCACATCCGCACGGGGCCGCTATTGCGCACCGTGAATCAGTGGGGTCATGTGAGCGTGAAAGCGCTGCACGCGAGCAGCATCAACACGATACTGGAAGGCTGCGCCAGGCTGGCCGAACTCGACTACGTGCCGGAATTGTCCAGCCATAGCCTGCGCCGCGGCATGGCCACCAGCGCACACCGGGCCGGCGCCGATTTCCAGGCCATCAAGCGCCAGGGCGGCTGGCGCCACGACGGCACCGTGCATGGCTATATAGAAGAGGCGGGCCGCTTCGAGGAAAATGCGGCGGGGAGTTTATTGACGGCGAAGAAGAAGCTGGCAACCTGATTGCGCACAATAACACCATGCTGGCATCGGTCCGGGGGGCGGGTGAGGTCGTCCAATGTGATGCCATCCATTTTGTTTCTCGATCGAAGTTAAATGATAGGCTGAAGAAGATCTGGGCTATCGCTAGCGATTCATAATGCAAGCTTGCGCTGCGTCTCGATAACAGTATGCATCCCCGAAAACGTCCTTCAGATGTGGCCGCCACGACGATGTGGAAAAAGTAGCCATTCCAGTAGTGTTCATGCGTAAACTCCATGGCAGGTATCTCCTTGTTGGCATCGTCCAATGGATAGTTTTTCCTTGGAATGAAAGATGGATAAGGTTGATGCACGTCAACATAAGGTGGCTTTAATTAATGATGGTGTTGCCGTATGTCAATATGTAGCCCGCAAGCAGTGGCGGTAGCATATCTCGAGGGCAGCTATGTTCTTGAATTTACGCATGATGACTCCAATGCTCGAGTCCGCGATCAATAGCAAGGCATTGACGGCGATGAGGTTGCTGATCTTGTCCAACCGGGATGACTGGCCCTTTCAGTGACGAGGGAGGGTGCGATCTCACGCATTTTTCGGTGATTGAACTGAGGAAAATTTCCAAGCGTCTAACTTGTTACGATGTGTGTATATTTTTGCATTTATTTGGCGCACACTCTGACTTACATAAAATTTGGGGGGCATATTTAATTCGCACAGTCTAACGCCATACTTGATGGGCATGCGCTCCGCACGCATTTTCTTGTTGCTACTAATGATAAATTGGGGTGCATAATGATGTACGAATTTCTCATTAATAATCGCGCTAATCTGGCGATGCGCTGTAGAGAAAAAATTGCTCTTCGGCCTGGCCGAAGAGCTTCCGAATTGCAAATGAAACATGGTGTGCCTATGTTCGTCGATCAGTTGATCAGAACAGTGGAGATCGAGAAAGCATTGAATCCACTGGGGAGCCATAGTTCTATTGGAAAATCGAGCGGAGGAATAGCTGTTTATGAAATAGGTATTTCTGCCGCCGCGCACGGGAGAGCCTTATTAGAGCTTGACTTCTCCGTTGATCAGGTTATCCATGATTATGGGGAACTTTGGCAGGCCATAACAGACCTTGCTATTGAAAATAATGAGGCTTTTAAAATTGATGAATTTCGCTCTTTGAACCGTTGCTTGGATAATGCTATCGCAAATGCTGTGGCGGAATTTAGCTATCAACGTGACTTTCTTAATGAGGAAAAAATTGTACAGGGAAATAGCAAACGACTCGGGTATTTAGTTCATGAACTCCGCAATCTCCTCGGAACAATTTCCTTGGCATTTACTGCAGCAAAATCGGGAAGCTTGAATTTGTCCGGCGCTACAGGAGCAATACTTGAGCGTAGTATTCTTAATTTAAGCAAAGTCATCGAGAGTGCTCGTGAGGACATAAAAGACGTGGAACAAGCAAAAATCGTTCTAAGTACTTTTTCAGTGGCCTCATTCATTACAGAAGCGCATGGTGCGGCAGAGTTGTCAGCCAAGAAAAATAGTTGTGATCTAAAGGTCTTGCCAGTTGATGCCGATCTTGGAATTTCGGGTAGCCGTGATTTGCTCCTCGCTGCCTTGGCTAGTATTTTGCAAAATGTATTTGAATTTACTCGGCCACAAACACGGATTTGCTTAAGCGCATATGCCTTTTCTGACCAAATACGGATCGATGTAGCGTATCACGATAGTGGCTTCCCACCTGGTGCTCCGGCGGTGGTTTTTACTCAAGATTGTCAAGGTTGCAGTAATGGAGCGGAAGTTGGCTTGGATCTTGCAATGGCCAAACAAGGTGTCGAGGAGTACGGAGGTACGTTCAGTGTGCATAACATCCCAACTGTTGGTTGCATTTTCACGATTTCTTTGCCTCGTCGACCGCTGGCAACTTAGAAAAAGGTCTTCAAATTCAATGCACTTGCGAGTCATCTGCATGCGCGGTGAGCAGGTATCTTCCTATGCACACTCACTTCATGCCAGTTCTTGTGGTTTTGCACCTTCAGCTTGGTCATAGGCGGCTGCTTTTGGCCGATAGCGGACCAAGAAAAAAAGGAGCGCAACATCGTGCGCCATGCCTTCCAACTACCCTGCCTCAAACCTTTGGCAGGCAAGAAACGAACAAGTGGCTTCATGAGGCGCTCCAGGACAGCAGCTTGACGAAGTGAATGCGCTCCCTGCTAGGATCGCCAAAGTGCTCCACCAGCCGTATCTGGTATCCATTACGGATCAGCAAACGCAGCATGGCGGGATAGCGGTTCATCGATTTCACCGTGATGGCCGCAAAGCCGTGTGCGCTTGCCCAGGCTTCCTGGGCTTCCAGCAGCCGCTGCGCCAGTCCCGTTTTGCGGTGCGCGGGCAGCACGCCGCCGAGCCAGCTATACAAGGAGCCATCCTCGGCGGCATATCCCAGCTTGCAGCCGACGGGCTGGCCGTCCGCTTCCGCGATGAGCACCAGCGCACTGGCGGGCAGCCGCTCCTGCAACTGCGCCAGGCTGCGCCGCTGGTCAAATTCGGGTATCGCCTGCAGCACGTGCCAGGCTTCCGCGATGCTGCCGGGCCGTATCATGCGGCCGCTTGTTCCCGGGGACGGATGATCATGCAGGTGGCTGTCGCGTGCGCGTACACTTTACCGGCTTCGTCGCGGATCGTGCCTTCGGAAATGACCAGGTTGCGTCCCGCATTGATGACCTTGCCTTCAGCGAAGACCGTCACGTTGAAGGGCAGGGGACGGCACATCTTGATGTTCAGGTCCGTTGTGCCGTAGCTTTCGCCGGCCGGCAAGACCGTGTGCGTGGCGCAGCCCGTGACCGTGTCGAGCACGGTAGCGGCAAAACCGCCGTGCACGCCGCCCATGGGATTGGTGTGCGTTTCATTTGCCGTCGCCGTGAAGATGACACGGCCATGCTCGACCGTCTGCGCATCCATGGGCATGGTCCTGGAAATGCCGGGCCGGGGGAACAGGCCTTGCGCGAAAGCCTGCATCAGTTGCAAGCCGGTCATGTCGTTGGGGTGCATGGTAACTCCTGTGGTGGTGATGTGGGATGGGTCAGACGTCCTGCGCAAAACGCAGGCGCGAGGCGTGCAGCAGGAAGCGGGCGACGACGGCCAGTTCTTCTTCGCTGAAACCTTGCTTCAGTTGTTCATTCAGGCTGTCGAGCAGGGGCAGGGCGGCAGCCAGCACCTCGCCGCCCCTGGGCGACATGTGCAGGGTGCCGGCGCGCGCGTCGAGCGCCGACTGGCCGCGCACGATGAGGCCGTTTTCTTCCATGCGCGCCACCAGGCCCGTGACGGCCGAGTTTTTCAGTTGCAGCGCCCGCCCCAGATCCTTCAACTGGCAGCCTTCCTCGCCCTTCAGGGCAAACAAGGCGACGACTTGCGTGCCGGAAAATCCAAGTTCGCTGCTGAAGACGGCATCGGCCGAGCGAAACAGGTTCTGGCGCGCTAGGTTAAGCAGATTGAACAGGCGCGGCGAACGCTCGCCCAGCGGGCAGGCGGCGGTTGTATCGGGGAGGTCAGTATTGGTACGCATGCGGAGTATACTACTACGTATGCGTAATAAATCAAGCATCGATTCTCAAGTACCAGCGGGAGGCAAATATCGACTGGCGGTCTACGGGGAATTCGCCAGGATGAAGACTGCCTTTGCCCCTGACTGACGGGTCGCGATAACATTAGCACCCTGTATTACGGGGTGACTAAACGTGTCTACAACGTTCGAATCCGGAAAAATCGAAATGACCAGCATGTTGTCTGTGATCCGCCAGTACAGAATCGGACCCGAGACGGGACCGCCTTTGCGGCCAAAAGTCGCGCGTACTATTGCGTCCTTGTCGAACGAGAAAATTTGCTGCAACTCCGGGTCGATTAATGTCAACGTCTTGCCAACCAATGCAAGTTGCGTCCAGTCGGTCAGATTTTGCGGTTCTGGTTTCACACAGCCGAACAACGGTAATGCAATCAGCGATATGACTAATTTTCTACGCATGGCACTTTCTCAAGTCGTGATTTTAAAAATCCTGGATAGGCAAATTGGCGTTACCTATAGTGGAAAATTACCAAACCGATAATGTCACATGCCGACCTGAGAGGCAATTCACAACGCATTCTGAACTTTGGTTTCTAATCGCGATGATGGCGCCCCACATAGCGGGCTCGCGGCCGTATCAGGGCCGCGCTGGCGGCTTGCTCAGCGGCATGCGCGATCCAGCCGGCCGAACGGGCCAGCGCAAACACGCTCATGCCCGCGCCTTCTGGCCAGCGGAACGCCAGCTCCATCGCGGCCAGCGCCAGGTCGGCGTTTGGCTTGGTATCGAGCAGCTCGCCTGCCGTGACGCACACGGCCAGGATGGCGCGCAGTTGCGGATGCGCGTGCGACAGCGCCGACAAGCGCTCCAGCAGATACGCGGCGCGCGGGTCGCCGTGCGGATACAGCGGGTGGCCGAAGCCGGCGAATTCCGGCGCGATGGCCGCGTAGTATTTGCCGATGGCGGCCCTGGCATCCCTGGCGTCTGGCGCGGTAAGCGCCTGCGACAACATGCGCCGGGCGGCCGCACTGCCGCCGCCGTGCTTGTCACCGGACAAGGCCGCCAAGCCCGCGCCCAGCGCGGCCGGCAGGCTGGCGCCCGTCGAAGCGACGCAGCGTACGGCAAAGGTCGATGCATTCAATTCATGGTCGGCCAGCAGCACGAGCGCGGCGCGCAGCAATTCAGCCTGCTCCGCGTCGGCGTTCCACGCATTGGCCAACTGCTGGTGCAGCGGCAAGGCGGACGGCGGCGTCTGCAGCAGGGCGGCGGCCAGGATGCGCATCAGTTCGGGGCCATATTGCAACATGGCCGCTGGGGCGGGCTTGGCCCCCAGCATGGCCGTGGCAAGCATGGCGCGCGCCAGCGGCGTGGCATCTTGCGCGCTGGCCAACCCTTGCGGCAGGGCAGGCGCGTCTTGCCGGAAATAATCGCTTGCGCCATCGTCCCACAGCAGCCCTGCGGCCGCTTCCAGGGTCGCGTGCCGGGCCAGCGCTGTCGCATCGCAGCCCCGGTACAGCAATCGGCCATCGAGGATGTGGGAAATCCGCGTCTCCAGCACGGGCAAGCCCCAGTGCATGGCAGCCACGGCCGTCTGGCCGCCGCGCTTGGCGTCATTCTTGCGCGCCGCGAGGCGCAGCACGTCTTCCTGCGGATAGCGCTTGCGGCGCGACGTTCCATTGCTGACGGAAGCGAGCAAGCCCCGGCTCACATAGGAATACAGGGTGGGCAGGCTGACGCCCAGCAGGCGCGCCGCGTCAAGAGCGGACAGATCGTTGTTCATGGCGGCCATTGTAGCGTTTGTCACTTTATATTGATTGATGGAATCAAGATTGACGGCCCGGGTGGCGCGTCACTAGACTCATGCCTTTCCCGGAGTATCCATGAGCACATTTACCATTCGCACCCTGCGTCCGGACGACGCCGCCCTGTTACTGGCATTCGAGCAAGCCAACCGGGCCTGGTTCGAACGCCATATCGACCGGCGTGCGGACGCTTTTTACAGTACCGACGGCATCCATGCCCACGTCGCGCAATTCCTGGATGAGTACGCACAGGGCCGCATGCACCCGTGCGTCATCGTCGGCGAGCAGGGGCAATTGATCGGCCGCGCCAACCTCAAGGACATTGACCGGCAGCAAGGCGTGGCCGAAGTCGGCTACCGCATCGGGGAGCAGCAAGGGGGCAAGGGCCTGGCCACGGCCGCGCTGCACCACCTGATCGCCCTGGCGCAAGACGAATGGCGGCTGGCCAGCCTGTGCGCCTATGCCATCGACGGCAATGCGGCATCGATCCGCGTGCTGGAACGCTGCGGTTTCGTGCAGGGAATGGCCGTGCCCGATATTGCCATCGTGGAGGGCAACGTTGTCGATGGCCATGCCTATGCACTGGATTTGCAGGCGGCTGGGGTAGACTCTGTCCTGCTATAAAACCAAAGTTATCAAATATGAATCATGAAACCCCAAAACGCATCGTCGTCATCGGCGCCGGCATCGTCGGCGCGTCGCTCGCGTATCACCTGGCCAGCAAGGGTGCAAACGTCACCGTGGTCGAGGCGGGCGGCATCGCTTCCGGCGTGACGGGCACCTCGTTTGCCTGGATTAACACGTCCTGCGCCGGACCGGACCCCATCGCGGCCCTGCGCGGTGGCGCCATCGCCGCCTGGCGCCAGCTGGAAACGCAGGTGCCAGGCTTGACGGTGCGCTGGCATGGCGCCTTGTCGTATGGCACGCAGGATGGGCGCGTGTCGCCCGAATCCATGTTGGTAGATCGCAAGCGCATCGCCCAGCTTGAGCCACATCTCAGGCAGCCGCCGGAACAGGCCGTCCACGAGCCGGAGCAGGGCGCCCTCGATGCCGTTGCCACCACGCATGCTTTGCTGGCAGCGGCCCAGGCGCTGGGTGCGACCGTCCGCACGCACACGCCCGTGCTGGGCTTTGTGGTCCGGGACGCGAAGGTGACAGGCGTGGAAACGGCCACGGGCGTCATCGATGCGGACGAGCTCGTGCTGGCAGCAGGCACGGGCACAGCCCAACTGGCCGCGCAACTGGGCGCCAGCCTGCCCATCCACGCCTCGCCCGCCATCTTCCTGCGCTACACGGCGCCGCCCGGCCTCGTGCGCGGCATCATCTCCAGCCATGCAATGGAAGTGCGGCAAGCCGAGGATGGCACCATGCTGGCGGCGGAAGACTATGTGGACGAGGCGCCGGAAAACCAGCCCGCCGCCATGGCGCAGCGCACGGCCAGCGCGATCCGCAGTGAACTGGACGGTGCCGAGGCCGTTGCGCCGGAATTTGCCGCTGTCGGCCTGCGCCCCATGCCCGTCGATGGCGTGCCCATCATCGGCTACCTGTCGCAGGTGGAAGGAGCATACGTGTGCGCCATGCATCCCGGCGTGGTGCTGGCGGCCATCGTGGGCCAGCTTGCCAGCGAGGAAATCGTCGATGGACAGCCCGCGTCGGCCCTGGAGGCTTGCCGGCCCGCGCGCTTTCTGGGGTGATTGTGCGCTGATTCCTACGGCACCGGCGTCACAAACACGGGCAGGATGAACGGTGCTTGCTCCTGCGCATCGCCTTCCTCCGACGGGGCCTGCATGAAATCTTCGTTGCGCCAATCCCCGTTCACCACCCGGTCGGCGATCAGCGACAAATCCTGCGTTTCGCGCAGCTCGCAGCGAAACGGCAACCGGCCATGCGAGCGCGACACCAGGCTGAAGCGCAACTGGCGGCATTGCGCATCGTGCCAGCAATAGAACAGCATCTCCTCGCCAACGAGCGCGCTGCTGCGTGCCGCGATCAATTCTTCTATGAAGGCAACGATATCCGCCGCATGAATCTGCGGCGTTTCCTCGTCCGTGGGCGAAAAGCTCCACATATTGCTCATCGCTTCGTGATTGATATTATCGGGATCAATCTCCACGGCATCGTCTTTTGCCATGCTGAACCAGTTATTGACGACGGTTGAGTGCATCATGTAAAGCTTTCAATACTTATTGTGTTTATTTGCGCATCACCGGCTGGATGATGCCGACGCATCCATTCATCCGCGACATTGCCCATGGTTTTGGCGGCGCCATCGCCGCCGTGCCAATTGAAATCCATGCTGTTTCCTTTGTTTCATCTTTTGGCTATATTCTCATGCCATCGAAATGCCCGCGCCAGCTTTTCCTTCATTTAATGGCCGGGACGACCGCAGCACGCCTTAGCCCCGCGGCCCATCCGCCAGCAACTCCGCCAGCCTCGTCGTCAGCCACAAACTCGTCTCGCTGAGCTTCTTGCCGTGGATCGACAGTCGCCGTACCGGCAGGCGTGACAAAGCCAGGGCAGGGCACGGCACTTCCTGCAGATACCCTTTGTAATTGTCGTAGTTGGCGATGTTCAGGGGCAGAATCGCCCAGCCCAGCTCGTCCGCCACCATTTCCGCGATGCTGTAGAAACTGTCGGAAAACCAGACGGCGGGGCTGAACGCGTGTTCGCGGTTCAGCTCGGAATCCATGATCAGCTGGCGGTAGCGGGTCAGCTCGTTGCGGCTCACTTCCTGGCCGTGGGCCATCGGGTGGCCTTTGGCCACGAACACGCCTTGCGCCACGCTGCCGATGTGCTGCTGTTCCAGCACGGGGGAGATCGGGCCGCGGTCGAAGTGGAAGGCCACGTCCGCTTGCTGCTGTTCCACGTATTGCGCGACTTCCGACGCCGTGGCGTTGAGCATCACCAGTTCCAGCGCCGGGTAGCGCGCCGCCAATTCCTTCACCAGGGTGCCGATGGCCAGGTAGGGCAGGGCTTCGTCCAGGGCCAGGGTCAGCTGGGCTTCGGGCGCCTCGCTCAGGAGCTGCGCCCGCAGTTGCAATCGCTCGGCCTGGCGCAGCAATTCGCACGCTTCCAGGTGCATCACCTTGCCCGCTTCCGTCAGCACGGCGCTGCGGCGCGAACGGTCGAACAGTTCCACGCCGAATTCCGCTTCCAGCAAGCCGATCGAGGTGCTGACCACCGATTGCGCGCGGCCCAGCCGGCGCGCCGCGCCCGAGAAAGAGCCGGCCGCGACGGCCGC
This sequence comes from Janthinobacterium sp. PLB04, assembly GCF_021165895.1. Classification (NCBI taxonomy): domain Bacteria; kingdom Pseudomonadati; phylum Pseudomonadota; class Betaproteobacteria; order Burkholderiales; family Oxalobacteraceae; genus Janthinobacterium; species Janthinobacterium sp. PLB04. The sequence continues at coordinate 3,505,242 of NZ_CP088968.1, forward strand.
CTCGAAGTAGCGCATTTGTTCCAAAGTCCATTGCATGGCATCCACCTATCTGTTTTACAGATGGATTTTAACTTGAATGCCATTCAGGGGCGACATAAAATGCATTTACATTTTCAACAACACGAGATCCGCCATGAAAAACGCTCAAGCCCATAACCCCGCCATCAGCTTCAGCTGGTGTCACGACGCCACCGCCGAAGATGCGCTGTGCAAGCTCTACCTTGATAACGTCAGCGCCGACTATATCTCCCATTCGGAGCTGCAGGGCGAGCGCGCCGATGCGCCCGGCAACTGGCGCGCGGACTTGCCTGAGGTGATCCGTGGCGAAATCCGCGCCGCCCTGTCGCATGACTGGGCACATGGCGATTCGACCCTGCTGGCTGTCGCCACTTCCGGCGACGATATCGTCGGCATGGCACTCGTCTCGATAGACACGCGCCAGCGCGCCTCGAAATCGTTCGCCGCGCTGGACGACCTGGTCTTGCTGCCTTCCGTGCGCGGCAGCGGCATCGGCAGCCAGCTGGTGGAGTGGGTAGCAGGCGAATTGCGCAGCCACGGCATCGCCCGTCTGTTCCTCGAATGCGGCGCGCACAACCTGACGGCGCAACAATTCTTCCAGGGCCGCGGCTTCAAGCAAGTGTCTGTCGTCATGCTGCGCGAACTCGACGTGCCAGCGGTAACCGCCGCCGTGGATGACAAGGATGGCGACCGTGGCTGACGCCCGCCGCCCCCGACAAGCCCAGGCCCGTGGCAGCCTGGAACGTAAATATTTGCGCAGCACCAAATTCATCCAAACCGATAGTTGTTAAAAGTTACACCAAACTCCATGAGTTATTTATGCATCCAATGAAAAAATGGCTGACGCTGGCCATCGTCTCCAGCGCCCTGTTCCTGATCGTGGTCGACATGACCGTGCTCTACACCGCCTTGCCCGCGCTGACGCGCGACTTGCAGGCATCCTCTTCGCAAAAACTGTGGATCATCAACGTGTACGCGCTGGTCGTCTCCGGTTTGCTGCCCGGCCTCGGCACCCTCGGTGACCGCTTGAGCCACAAACCCGTTTTCCTTGCCGGCCTGGCCGTGTTCGGCATCGCCTCGCTGTGCGCCGCGTTTTCGCCCGCGCCGGAGTGGCTGATCTTTGCCCGCGTGCTGCTGGCCATCGGCGCCGCCTTGATGATGCCGGCCACCTTGTCCATCATCCGCCTGACCTTTACGGACAACCGCGAGCGCTCGTTCGCCATCGGCGTGTGGGCGGCCATCGCTTCCGGCGGCGCCGCGTTTGGCCCCGTGCTCGGTGGTTTCCTGATGGAACATTACTGGTGGGGTTCCGTCTTCCTGATCAACGTGCCCATCGTACTGCTGACCCTGGTGCTGGCCGCCATCGTGCTGCCGAAACGGGCCGGTAACCGCGACAAGCCGTGGGATCTGAAGGGCTCGCTGCAAATCATGATGGGCCTGCTTGGTGGCGTATATGCGATCAAGGAGCTGGGCAAGTCGCAGCCGTCGTATGCGCTGGCCGCCGCCTCGTTTGCCGTGGGCGCCTTCTTCATGCTGAAGTTCGTGCGCCGCCAGAAGCGTCAGGCCAAGCCGCTGATCGACTTCGCCCTGTTCCGCGAACTGCCATTTTCCAGCGCCGTGGCCGCCGCCATGGTGGCCTCGGCCGCCCTGATCGGCATGGAACTGGCGCTGAGCCAGCACATGCAGCTGGTGCGTGAATTGTCGCCGCTGGAAGCGGGCTTGCTGCTGTTGCCGCTGCCGCTGGCGTCCGTGTTTGCCGGGCCATTGACGGGTTTCATGCTGCCGCGCGCCGACAAGGCCAAGGTACTGTGGGGTTCGCTGCTGCTGTCCGGTATCGGCATGGCATCGTATCTGGTGCTGCATGACGCCGCCGTTTCGGCCCAAGTGGCCAGCCTGGTGATCCTGGGTCTGGGCCTGGGCGCCGTCATGACGGCCGCATCGAGCGCCGTGATGCTGAACGTGGCGCCACAGCAAGCCGGCATGGCCGCCTCGATCGAGGAAGTGTCGTATGAGCTGGGCGCCGTGATCGGCGTGACCGTGCTGGGCACCATCCTGTCGGCCGTCTACAGCGCCACCCTGGTCATCCCGGAAAGCGCGGGCCTGTTGCCGAATGCCCATGACACCCTCGATGCGGCGCTGCTGGCCGCCGAGCAATTGCCGGCCGAACTGGGCTTGCAAGTGTCGGAACTGGCCCGCTCGGCCTTTGACAAGGCGTTTATTGTCGTGCTGGCAACGGCGTCCGCCATTTTGATGCTGGCAGCCGCCACCATCCGCCACCTGCATCTGCGGGCGCGCCGCGCGGTCTGCGCGATTTGATAGTTCAGCGCACCAGCTGCGGCGCCACCTTGTCGCGCAAGACCGTCCATTGGGCGTCGTGCACGGCCTGGTTGGGGTCGTGTCCGGCGCGTTTCACCAAGGTAAAATCCTTGGCCGGTGCCGTGATGCTGTCGAAGTAGGTGCGCGCGATGGCGGGCGAGGTCAGCAGATCCGCTTCGCCCATGATGAAAAACACGGGCAAGTCAAAGCGCGTGCCCAGCGCGGGCAGGTCGACCTTGGCGAACATGCCGTCCCCTTGCATGCCGATGAACTGGATGTACGAATAATCATCGGCTGCCTCGGCCGCTGCCAGGGCTTGCGGCGTGGCGTAGAACGGCGCCGGCTGCCACCAGTGTTTCGGCGGCGCATCCGTTGCCAATCCCTCATATTTGCGGTCGAAGCGGCGCAGAATGCCGAAGTTGTGCGGATCGCGCCAGGGCGGCGCACCGAGCCCTGTCAGCTTGTCCACCGTGGCGGTATCGCCGGCCGCTTGCGCCAGCGCAAGCACGTCCCGGTACATGCCGGTTTCGTTGGCCCGCGCATTGACCACCTGCGCCGTGCCGATATACGCGTGGAACAGGTCCGGCTGCGCCTTGGCCATGTGCACGCCCAGGATCGAGCCCCAGGAACTGCCCATCAAAATGACTTTCCGCTGGCCCAGATGCTGTTCGATATAGCGGGCCACGGCGATGCCGTCGTCGCGCATCTGTTCCACCGTCAAGCGCACATCTTCAGTGGGCTGCTGTTTTGCATACGTCATGCCTGCGCCACGCTGGTCCCACTGCACCAGGGTGTAGTGGCGTTCCCAGCCGGCATAGATGGCATCCGCGTAGGGACTCAGCGCATTGCCGGGGCCGCCGTGGATGAACAGGATCACGGGATTGCCGCAGGCGGCGCCCGTGATCGTGATCCATTGCTCGATGCCATTGATGGGCACATAGCCTTGCTCGCGGACGGACTGTGCGGGCGAGGCGCAGATGGACGGCGAGACGGGCGGCGCCGCTTGCGCCACGCCGTAACAAGATAACAGCAGCAATGCCAGGCCTGTGATGCGCATATCGTCCTCTTATATAGTTGGGGGGAACTGCAGCGTGCAATCCTGCGCCTGCTTGCCGGCGATAAAGCGGGTACTGGCCTGTGCAAAACAGGCGGGCGCCGTCCATAACAGGAAATGCGGGGCGTTCTGCACGGTGGACAGGGCTACCTTGCCGGCCTTGCTCTGCGTCAAAGCCTGTACCTGCGCCTGCGCGCCCGCGTACGGCGTTTTCGGGTCCAGGGTTCCCTGCAGCACCAGAGTTGGCGGCACTTTCGCCGGCAAGGTGCCGAAATAGGCATCGCGCGGGTAGGTGGGCAAGCCGCCGCCCAGCAGGATGCGAGGCAGGGGACTGGTAAACAGCAAGTCCGCCTCGTCGCGGTCGATGTCGGTGGCGGCCCAGCCGGGGCGCAACGAAGGCTGCAGATTGTTTTCCGAATTGCTGATGATACTGACCAGAGGAATCGACAGCGGCGACTGGGAATAGCTGCCCAGGCTGGCCGCCGCCTGCGTCAACGTGGCGCGCGCGGACGCCAGTTCCCCATCCTTGCCCTGGTCCAGCTCGCGCAGCAGATACGGGATGCGGGCGCGGGCGGCCGGCACGTCGAGCATGCCGCCCAGGAAATTTTTCAGGTTCTTGCCGGGAATCTTCGCCAGCAGGGCGGGATCCGCTTGCGTCTTGTCCAGCACGCGCCGGTACAGGGTTGCGGCCGGCTCGGCAATCGCCGCATGGCAGGCCGGGTCCGCGTCGCAGCGGGCCAGCACCTGCATGCCGACCGTGTTGACCACGTGCGAACGCTGGCTCAAGTCCCAGCGCGCATCCGTTTGCGGCGGCACCAGCGAGTCGAGGATGACGCCCTTGACGGGCAATGGTCCCAGTTGCAAGGCGCGCAAGACCAGTTGCGTGCCATACGACACACTGTATACATACACGGGCGGCTGTTTGCCCTTGGCCTTGCGTTCGCCTTCGATCAGGGCTTGCAAGTCGCGTGCCGCCATCGTGATGGAAAACTGGCCCGCGTATTCCGGCATCAAGTTGATGCCGGCAAAGCAGCTGCCCCATTCGGCGCCAGCCAGGGCGCGGCCGCCGGGACTCTGTTCCGACTCTTCCACCTTGCACAGGCGGGAAGAATTGCCCGTGCCGCGGTGGTCGGGGATGAGGAATTCAAAGCCGGGAAAGCTGCGGCGCAAGGTGGGCAGCAAGTTGTTGAACGAAGCGCCCGATTCGCCGGGACCGCCCGCCACCAGCCACAGGGTGCCCTTGGCGGGCTTGCCGGCAGGCACATCGGCCGCAAACTTGCGCACGAAAACGTGCATGGCGTCCGGATCACCGATGCCGCGGCCCTGGGCGTCGTAGCTGCCAGGCACGTTCAAGCCCGAACACAGGCTGCCGGGGGCGGCCGTATCGGAACAGGGCGTGAAAAACATCGGTTCGGCATGCAGCGAGGTGCCAACCAGCAGAGTGGCCAGCAGGGTCAGGCGGGGAAGAAAGGTCATCGGCTACTTTGGCAGAGATGGAGATCAGCCGCCAAAGTAGCGTTTTTTACAGCAATTGTCCAGATGGAAAGTTTTCCACGTGGATTTATTTGGCTTTACTGCCGCGCAGCAGCCTGAGGCCGTTCGCCACCACCAGCAAGCTGGCGCCCACGTCGGCGAACACGGCCATCCACAGGGTCGCCATGCCGGCCAGGGCCAGGCCAAAGAACACGGCCTTGATGCCGATGGCAAAGCTGATGTTTTGCACGAGGATGCTGCGCGTGCGCTGGCTCAGGCTGATGAATTCGGGCAATTTCCCCAGTTCATCATCCATCAAGGCCACGTCCGCCGTTTCGATGGCCGTATCGCTACCGGCCGCGCCCATGGCGAAGCCGATGTCGGCCTGCGCCAGGGCCGGGGCGTCGTTGACGCCGTCGCCCAGCATGGCGACCACGCCGAACTGCTGCTGCAAGGCCTTGATTTCATCGAGCTTGTTTTCCGGCAGCAATTCCGCCTTGACCAGGCTGACGCCCACTTCGGCACCGATGCGCTGCGCCGTCAGCAGATTGTCGCCCGTCAGCATCACGGTGGTGACGCCCAGCGCATTCAATCTGGCGATGGCGGACGCCGCCGTGGGGCGCAGCACGTCGGCCACGGCGATGACGCCCAGCGCGCCGTCCGGCGTGGCCAGCACCATGGCCGTGTAGGCTTGCTGTTCCAGCCGCGCCAGGATGGCTTGCAATGCCGGCGTCAGGACATTCAATTCCGTCATCAGGCGCGCATTGCCCAGATAATAGGTCTGGCCGGCGATCGTGCCTTGCACGCCGCGTCCATGCAGGGCGGCAAACTGGGTCACGGGCAAATGGCTGCCAGCGGGCGGGCCCGCCTTGACGATGGCGGCGGCCAGCGGGTGGGCCGAATTGGCGTCCAGGCTGGCGGCCAGCAGCAAGATGGCGTCGCGGTTGCTGCCTTCCAATGCCACCACGTCCGTGACGGCCGGTTTGCCCATGGTCAAGGTGCCCGTCTTGTCGACGGCGATGGCCTTGATGCGGTAGCCCGTTTCCAGGAATTGCCCGCCTTTCACCAGAATGCCGCGCCGCGCGGCCGCCGTCAGGCCGCTGACGACGGTGACGGGCGTGGAAATGACGAGCGCGCACGGGCAGGCGATCACCAGCATCACCAGCGCCTTATATACCCAGGCCATGAAGGGCGCGCCAAAAAGCAAAGGCGGCAGTACGGCCACCAGGATGGCGAACACGACCACAGCCGGCGTGTAGTAGCGGGCGAAATTGTCGACAAAGCGCTGCGTGGGCGCCTGTTTTCCTTGTGTTTCCTCGATCACCTTGACGATTTTCGCCAGGGTGCTGTTGCCGCTGTTGGCAGTGACGGTAACGTCAAGCAAGCCCCGTTCATTGATGGTGCCCGCATACACGACGTCGCCCACGGCCTTGTCCACCGGCATGCTTTCACCGGTGATCGGCGCCTGGTTGACGGACGATTCGCCGCTTTGCACGATGCCGTCGAGGGCGATGCGTTCGCCCGGCTTCACGCGCATCAGCGTGCCGATGGCCACCGTGGCGACAGCAACTGGCTGCCAGGCGCCGCTGGCGTCGGCAACGGTCGCCGTGTCGGGCGCCAGTTGCATCAGGCTGTGCACGGCGTTGCGCGCGCGGTTCAGGGACAAGCCTTCGATCAGCTCGGCGATGGCGAACAGGAAGATGACCATGGCCGCTTCCGGCCACTGGCCGATGGCGATGGCGCCAAAGACCGCCAGGCTCATCAGGAAATTGATGTTCAGGGTGAACGTTTTCAGGGCAATCCAGCCCTTTTTCAGGGTCGGCCAGCCGCCCGTGGCGATCGACAGCAGGGCCAGGGCGATGACGAGGGGCGAACTGTCTTCATGCGTGGTCCACGCCAGCGCTTCGGCGCCGGCAGCGGCCAGGCCGGAGACGACCAGCAAGCCTTTTTGCAAGCTGCTGAGGTTGCCTTCATTCGGATCGCGCCTGACTACCGCGTCCGCCTTCATGGGAATCGCCTGCATGCCGATGCCGTGCAGCGCCGCTTCCACCGTGGCCAGTGTAGGCAGGGTGTGGTGCACGTCGAGCACGCGGTTCATCAGGTTGAAATCGAGTCCCACGACGCCCGTCATATTGCCCAGCTTGTTGCGGATCAACCGTTCTTCCGTGGGGCAATCCATGTTGGCAATGCGGTATTTGGCCGTGTTGGCGCCGGCGATGGGCGTACTGGGCAGAACTGGCCCGGTTGGGGCGGCAGGCGTGGACGAGCACGCATGCTGGCTGGAACAGCAGCCGGACGTCTTGGGTGCGGCGGCCGGGGCTGCTTCGTGCGCATGCTTGTGGTCATGCTTATGCTCGTGGTCAGGTGCGTGGTTATGGCTATCGTGCGGCATCGCATCATCCTTCCGGTTTCGTGTATGCTTCCATTAGAAACCCTGTAGCCGCTACAGGCTCAAGCGGAATTTGCATGAAAGAATGAAAAGGGGATGCCATGCGTATCGGAGAACTGGCCAAACGGACAGATTGTGACGTGGAAACCGTGCGTTACTATGAAAAGGCGGGCTTGCTGCAGGAACCGGGCCGCAACAGCGCCGGCTACCGCGAGTACCGGGAAGAACACCAGGAGCGGCTGCAATTCATCCGCCATTGCCGCTCCCTGCAGATCGGCTTGACGGATATCCGTGCCTTGCTGGAATTCAAGAACAATCCTGCGGAAGGTTGCCAGAGCGTCAATGAATTGCTCGACCACCATATTCTGCGCATTGCCGAACAGATGGCGAACCTGCAAACCCTGCAGCAGCAACTGGTGACCCTGCGCCATCAGTGCGACCAGCCGCAGCCGTCGCAAGACTGCGCGATTTTGCAAAACCTGTCCGAGGCGGCCAGCGGCCACGACTGCGCCTGCCATACCGAACTTCATTGAACCGATTGCTGCATGTTGAAACTGTTGCCTAAAAAAACTTTATTGACCTTATCCCTGCTGTCGCCGCTGAGCCATGCCGCCGATGCCCCTGCCGCAGCCGGCCACTACCTGACTTTGTACGCCGTGCCCGGCGTGCCGCAAAACGATGATCCGTATACCTGGAGCACGCTTGGCGGCAAGCAGCTGACGAAAGGCGTGACCAAGGCGGACGGCCGTGCCTATGTCAAGGGGGAGGAGGGGGAAGACACGTATATTCTGAAAACTGTCAGCATGCGCTGGCAGCTGAAGGTTCCCGCCGAATGCTGGCAGGGCGCCCCTGACGCCTTCCAGCAATGCATGCAACTGGCCAAAACCATGAGCCGCTATGATGAAGAGCAGGATGCGCTCAAGCTGGCGGAGCAGCAGAAGGAAGCCAGGATGCAGGCCAGGATCGCGGCCTACGCGGTGGCGGCCAGGGCCAACGACGATGCGCTGGCCTGGCTGGGGCGTTTGCCTTCGAGCTGGACCCTGGAAGGCTATGGCAAACGCCTGCTGGGAATCGGCGACAAGATCGCCAGGCACATCGCCGACGAAGTCCCGCAGGACGGGCCGGATGCACGCCAGTTCGTCTGCCGCGCGCCCGCCTACTATGGCCCCGTGCCGGACCAGGCCTTTGTTGAAGCCTGGATGGCATTGCCGGATGACGCGCGCAAGGTGCGGGCCGGCCCGGCCTGGGATGCGCTGGTGGAGGCAGGCGGGAAAGGCAACTGGATGGCCCGCCTTGAACTGTATTACGCCTTGTCCAGCGGCAAGGTCAGCGAATTGAGCCTGCTGGAACAGTACCGCATCGTGCAATTGATGGAATGGCTGCACAAGAAGAAGGTCGGCGGTCTGTACAGCTATTTCAGCGCCGCCATCCCGGCTGCGCCAGGTGGCAACTACCATGCCGCCTGGCGCAGGCAAGATCAGGTTTTCCTGTATTCCGCCCTGCTGGGTGATTACCATCAGCAATACCGCATGGGCAATGTCTTGCAGCGGGACACGGACCCCGCGCTGGTCGAGGCAGGCAAGGCCATGCAGGCCTGCGCCCAAGCCGCCATGCCGCACCGCCGCTAACGCGCCAGCAAGGGCGGGCCACCATCACCCAGGCGGAAGGCGTCGACCACGCGCAATAAATCGCGCGCCTGGTCCTGCATGCTTTGCGCGGCGGCGGCCGATTGCTCGACGAGGGCGGCATTACGCTGGGTCAATTCGTCCATTTCCGTGATGGCATTGTTGACTTCCTCGATGCCCTTGCTCTGACGCTGGCTGGCCGCCGTGATGTCGTTCATGATTTCCGTCACCTGCTGGACGGAGGCGACGATATCTCCCATGGTGCGCCCGGCGCTGTCGGCCAGTTCGCTGCCCGTTTCTATCCTGGCAACGGAATCCTCGATCAGCTGCTTGATTTCACGCGCCGCCGTGGCCGATCGCTGCGCCAGGCCCCGCACTTCGGTGGCGACGACGGCAAAGCCGCGCCCCTGTTCGCCTGCGCGCGCCGCTTCCACGGCCGCGTTCAAGGCGAGGATATTCGTCTGGAACGCGATGCCGTCGATGACGGCGATGATATCGACGATGCGCCCGGAACTGGCCTTGATCGAGCCCATCGTTTCGACCACCTGGCCCACGACGCGGCCGCCTTCCAGCGCCACGTTCGAGGTCGACAGCACCATCTGGTTGGCCTGGTGCGCGTGACTGGCATTCTCGCGCACGGTATCGGTCAAGGCATGCATGGACGTGGCCGTTTCCTGCAAGGAATGGGCTTGCGACTCGGTGCGGGCCGACAAGTCGGCATTGCCGAGCGCGATTTCACTCGCTTCCACCGTGATGGTGGAGCCCGCCTGGCGGATGTCGCCCAACAAGGTGTTCCAGTTTTTCAGCACGGTGGCCAGGGCGCGTGACAGCTTGCCCACCTCGTCGTCACCCTGCGCCTCGATGCGCGTGGTCAGGTCGCCGGCAGCCAGCGATTCGGCGGCGCGGCAAGCATCATCGATGGGCCGCACCACGGAGCGCGCCACCCACGTGGCGATCAGGGCCAGCAGGGCAAAGCCGATGACCATGGTACCCAGCGACAGCCAGCCGGCCCGCTGGCCCGCATTCTTGGTATCCTGCAACGCATCGACTGTGCGGTGATCGAGGTTGAGCAGCACCTGGCGCAATTGCCCTCGCACTTGCTGGTAGTGTCCGGCGGCATTTTGCATCGCGGCCACGCCCGTATTCGGGTCCATGGACGCCAGGTCCAGCGCCTGTGCCACGCTGGCACGGTAGCGCTCGATGCCCGGCAGCGCCTGGCCCGCTTCCGTGGCGGCGCCCGAGAATTTCTGCAGTTCCTTCAAGCCTTGCGCAATGGCGTTCAGCTGGCCATCCGTTTGTGCGCCGAATTGCTTGAACTGTTCGTCCGACAGGCTGGCCGCGATGGCAATCTTCGCGTACACGTCGGCGTGCACCTGGCCCAGGGCAATGGCTTGCTGGTTCGCAAGCCGTTCGGCCGTCAGGGTGACGTCTTTCAATTCGCGCATGCGCTGCTCGTTCTGCTGCATGGCGAAGTAGGACAAGGCCCCCATGGCCAGCAGGCAAGCCAGCGCGACCACCGGGACGATCAACATCTTCTGTGCGATTTTCATCGGAAGCCCTATCGTCAAGAGATCGGAAAACCATCCCGGTGCTGGCGGCGCGGCGGCCGGCTACAGGTAGATGCCGCCGCAGACGACGGTCTCGGCCAGCTTTTCGCAATACATCACTTTCGGCTCGATTTTCTTGGTTTCCGGATTCGTGAATTTGTATTCCTGCCAGAACGTGCCCTTGCTCTTGGCCAAGTCGACTCGTTCCTTGACGAAAGCCTTGCCATCGATATCCTTCAATTCGATCAGGTTCTTGCCCACCATTTTCGGGTTGGCGCCATGCGCGACGACCGTGCCGTCGAGTTTATAGACGACCAGGTACAGGTCGTGCAGGATGAATTGCGGCGACTTGGCCGTGATTTCGCCATACGCCTTGGCGTCGCCAGCGCTCTTGATGTAGGCCACGCCTTTCTTGACCATGGCTTCGGCATCGGGGCGCGTGGCGCCGCCTTCGGCAGCGCTGGCGATACCAGGCAAGGTAGCGGCGGCAAGCATGAGCGGCAGGCAAATGGCAGGGGCGAACTTGGGCATGAAAATCTCCTTCACATTGCGGCAGAGGGACGCCGGCGGGGAACCGGTGCGGTAGGGAAAGTGCTGATGGTTCATGGTAGCGCGATGCCAGCGGGCATGCGCTGGTGCAACAGTTTTTTTTGCGTGGGGCGTTTTTGCAACGCTGCGTGCAGCTTGCAAAAACGCTGTTTTCAGAGGAGAAACGGTGCTGAAGGCTATCGATACGCTAGTGTGGCATCCGCGCCGCGCGCTACCAGTCGGCCGGGTCTTCCGCCGCCGCGCGCGCCAGGTCGTCGCGCCAGTCCTGCTGCGCCAGTCGGTAGATATCGGCAAAGAAGGCGCGCGGGTCGTCCATCTCGTCCCACAGGGCCGGCAGCGCATGCGTGCTTTCGGGGTCATGTTCGAGGATGGCCTGGAAATCGTAAGCAGGGTCTTGCAAGGCCTGCGCCAGCACGGCCACCAGCGCGTGGCGGTGGCGGTAGCCGAGTTCCTTGTATTGCGACGTGATGTCGCGCCGTATCAGCGCCGCGCGCTGGGCGGGATCGTTCATGTCCCAGGCATTCAGCTCCACGCCCAGGGTTTCTTCGCGGTCATACACGTCAAAGGGACCGAGGAAATGGTGCAAGGTGGGAAGGTAGGGGGCGTCGCTCCAAGGGCCGCGCAATCCTTTTTGCTGTTGCATGATGGCTCGCCCTTTTACGCGCACTCGGGCAAGGTCCAGCCTTCATACCCGAGGTCGGTCGGGTAGATGGCGCGGTTCTGGCCCCAGCGGGCATGGTCGAGAATGCCGTCTTCATGCATGTCCAGCACCCATTCCGTGCTTTCCAGCAGGGTGCCATCCTTGTGATACACGCGGAAGAAGGTGGAGGTGCTGAGGGCGCGCACGATGTTCTGCGGCACGCCGTTGCCGTAATGCGGCACATAGGTCTTGATCACGCACGTGCCCTGATCGTTCCACTGCTGTGCATAGACGGTGGCATTGCGCGCCGCGCTCACCTTGATGAATAGCCAGCCTGCCAACACAATGATGAGCAGGAAGGCGGCGGCGATCAGGCCGGTTTTCTTGAGTAGCTGCATGAGGTCATGGCATGGCCAAAAACGAAGTTGCCGCATTGTATGTCAAGAGCGGAAATACTTGCTGTACAGCACGTACTGCAAGTATTTCCCCGCGTATGGCTGTCTATTTCGCCAACGTCGCCTGCAGGGCGTTCGCCATTTCCAGGTGATGTTGCAGCGCTGGCAAGGTTTTGACGGCAAAGGCCTTGATGTCGGGATCGCTGGCTTTCTGGCTGGCGTCCGTAAACAGTTTCACGGCTTCCTTGTGCGCCGCCACGCCGATGCTGGCCGCATATTCCTTGTCGAAAGGATGGCCTTCCAGGCGGCTCAGCCTGTCGATCTGCGCCTTGTGTTTGGCGCCGGGCTGGTCGCTGACCTCGATTTGCTTGCTGCTGGCCAGCTGTTTCAGCTCCTCAGCCACTTTCGTGTGGTCAGTGACCATGGCGTCGGCGAATTTCTTCACCTCCCCATTGCTGCTCTTGCTTTGCGCCACTTTGCTGGCAGCAATTTCCGTGCTGCCAGCATCGGCGGCCTTGCTGAGGAATTGCTTGTCGTACGCACCCGGCGCGGCAGCGGCGATGCTGTTGATGGCGATGCCGCTCAGGAGCGCCACGGCGGCGCCGATGGCCACGCTTTTCAGGGAGGGAGTACGCGAACTGGTGGTAGAGATAGGCATGGGAAATCCTTTCATATCATGAGTGCATGCATGGTTTTTTCTGCAAGCTGATGACAATGTTAAGCCCACAGCCTGCGCACACCCATAGGACAGCCACGACCATGCCCGTAGGACTAGTCCTGTTCGTTAGCGCACAATTCGACTTGTTTGAGAGCAAACAAAGCGGCAATGCCCGCATCGCGGCGCCAGGCGGGCATGCCGATATCGAGCCATTCTGCCATCGCGTCCAGGTGGGAAGGCTCCGAGACGCTGTGTTCGAGTTCGTCGAGCACCGTGTCGCGGTCGATATACAGGCTGTCCAGCCAGGCGTCGAAGGATGGCGCCAGCTCCATCATTCCGTGGGCCCGCTTGCCTGTCCAGTCCGGCAACTCCTGCACATAGGCCAGTACCCGGCCGCCGCCTTCCTCCGTCAGGTCCAGGTAGACCATGGAATTGCCGCCATCGCGGGCAAATGGCAGGATGCGCACCGGCATGCCCGTATTCTCGCGTTCGGAGCGGATTTCGCCCACCAAGGTTTCATCGCAGAAATCGCCTTCGTCAGCGCTGAAGAAGGTATTGAAGCCCATTTTTTCCACGCCGCCATTGCCGTCAGGCACATCGCAGGTGTAATCAAAATAAGCGCCATTGGCCACTTGCAAGAACGCGAGGAAGGCCGCCGGCAAGGGCGCTTCCAGCAAGGCTTCGATGGCGGCGATCTGCTGCGCCGTGGGGGCAGGCTTGGCGCCTTGCAGTGCCAGGTGGCGGTATTGCATGTAGTAGTTGCTCATTGATTCTCCTTATTATGTACTGGCGCCGCATCGTCGCAGCCCGTCTCCACCTTGGCCAGCGCATCGGCGAGGCCGGCGCGCAGCACGGCCATCGAGCGGGCCTTGTCATCGATCTGGGCAATTTTCGTTTCCAGCATCGCTCGTTTGGTGGCCGTATCGAGCGCATTTTCCTGCCATACAGCAATGACTTCGGCGATTTCCTTCAAGGTAAAGCCCAGCGCCTTGGCGTGGCCGATCAGCTCGATGCGCCGCAGCGCCTGCGCCGAATATTCCTTGTAGTTATTCGTCAAGCCCGGCTGCGGCGCTTCATCCAGCAGACCCTGGCGCTCGTAAAAACGCACCGTGTCCTTGCTCACGCCCGTCAGACGGGTGATTTCTCCGATGCGCATAGTTTTTTGACTTTCTACTCATTTGCGTCCCACGCTTGACCGTGGACTAAGGTCGACAGTTTACAGTGAATTTCCCTTCACTACGATTCAATTGCCATGACCGCATTCAATTTCACCAAGCAGACCGTGCTGATCACGGGTGCCTCGTCCGGCATCGGCCGCGTCTTCGCGGAAACCCTGGCCGCGCGCGGCGCCCATTTGCTGCTGCTGGCCCGTTCCGGCGCGGTGCTCGACAGCCTGGCCAAGGAACTTTCCCAGCGCCACGGCATCCGCGCGCATGCGCTGGTGGCCGACCTGGGCCTGCCCGGCGCCGCAGCACAAGCCCACGCGCAAGCCTGCGCGCTGGGCATGCCGCCCGATGTACTGATCAATAATGCGGGTTTCGCCACGCACGGCCGCTTCGAAAGCATCGATCTCGCGCGCCAGGGGCTTGAGGTGGCCGTCAATTGCACGGCCCTCATGGAACTGACGCACTGCGCCTTGCCGCACATGCTGGCAAAAGGGCGGGGCGCCATCATCAATGTGGCGTCCACGGCGGCCCTGCAACCCGATCCCTACATGGCCGTGTATGGCGCCAGCAAGGCTTTCGTGCTGTCGTTTTCGGAAGCCCTGTGGGCCGAAAATCGCAGGCGCGGCGTGCGCGTGCTGGCCCTGTGCCCGGGCGCCACGGAAACGGCCTTTTTCGACGTGGTGGCGGCACCCGAAGCGGCCGTGGGCAAGCGCATGGATCCGCAAGCCGTCGTCGATGAAGCGCTGCGCGCGCTGGACCGGGGCCGCAGCAGCCATGTGGCAGGCAGGCCGAACCGGCTGCTGGCCTGGCTGCCGCGCTTGCTGCCGCGCCAGACCGTGCTGGGGATCGTGGAAGGCATGCTCAAGCCGAAGGCGGCGTAGGCTTCAGAAGGCCATGGTGGCGGACATGGCTGGCGCGGTCAGCATGGCTTGCCGCTGCGCATGGTGCCTATTTGATGGCGTCATTGACAAAAACGTCGTCGAGGTTGCGCGGTTCGCGCGCGACCTTGCCCGTGCGTTCGAAGCGGAAACGCGCAGACATCGCGTACGCAGCCTTGCGCACGCGCATGATGGAACCGAGCGGCCGGTGCGCCAGCAGGCCATGCCAGGGACTGAAGGCCATGCCGTCATCGACGGCACGCGACAGGGCCTCGCTCCAGCCCGCCTGCGGCTGGGCCGTGATGCGCGCCACGGGCAGATACGGGCTGTCTGCCTCGGGCCAGGCGACGGACGCGTCTTCCAGCGGCATGCTGGCGATATCGCGGCACAGCTGGATACGCACTTCCCAGGTGGCCGCATGGCGGGCAAAGTAGGCCACGACGGCGTCGCGCAAGCCATTCGGTTTGCCATCCAGGTCAACAGGCGCACCTTTCAGGGCTGACAGTTCCGGCAACACGGGCACCAGCGCCACCTTGGCCATGTAGACGCCATATAAAATGGGCGCCTGGCTATAGTAGGTTTCGCCCAGCACATGGGTTTCCGGATGGCCACCCAGGCTTTTCAGCGTACCGCTTTCGCCACCCACGGCTTCGAGCGCCTTTTCCGCTCCCTGCAGTACGGTCGACAGCGCCTGTTTCAGGCGCGGGACTTTATCCGTGGTGCTGGCCAGCAGCTTCAGGCTGCCGAGGAACTTTTTCGCGCTGGGTGCGAGGAAGGCGGGACCGTTGACGAGCACGAAATCCTGCGTGCTGGCGGGCTCCGTGCCATCGTCCGGTTCCAGGCTGGACAGCTGCGTGCCCGGTACGCCGATCACTTTGATGGCCATGCCACGCGGCACGGACACCTTGTCGTCAAGCATGTCGCCAGGGATGGTGGAGATGCGCATGACCACATCGTAGCTGGCCGGCGTGGCAAACAGGCCTTGCGCCAGCTCGGGCGCCAGGCCATCGAGTACCTGCAGGCGGGCGCGCAGCAAGCCGTGGCTTTTCGCATGCACGCTGCGCGTGGCATGGCCCGAGTCGGCATAGGTAGTGGCGGAAATGCCGTGCAGGGTCTGCAGCAGCTGCGCGCACGTCTCCTGCTCGCCGTCTTCTTCAAACTCGTAGCGCGGCTCGTAGGGCAGGGGCGGGCGTGGAATGGCGAACATGGCTTTTCCTTGTGATGGGTGAGTGTGCCCCCATCATTGCCGCCAACGCCACATCCTTCTGTTTGCTGGCATACACTGGCCCCTAAATACCTGCCGATGCCGCCTTTTGCGCCACGAAAGCGGCCGTCCGGTAGGGCACGCTGATGCTGTCCCGCCCGCGCAATGCCGGCTCCGAGGCGATCATCTGGCGAATTTCGTCGTCGATGCGCTGGCGTTCCTGCGGCGGCAAGGCGGCAATAAAACTGGTGGAGCGCACGCGGTTGAACAGCACGTCTTCGGCCGTGCCCGTATGCTCCTGGGAAAATTGTGTTTCCTGTAAGTGCGTCAGCCCCGCGTGGGGGAAGACGTGGCGCCAGGCGCCCGTGTAGTAGCGGGGCGTGTCGCCCTCGACACGGTTGACGATGGCGTCCAGGCTGGCCACCCAGGGCACGCTGGCGTCGCGCAGATTCCACACCAGGCCCAGCCTGCTGCCAGGCTTGAGCACGCGCAAGATCTCGTCGAGCGCCGCAGAGGTGGCGAACCAGTGGAAGGCTTGCGCGCAAACCACGGCATCGACCGAGGCGTCGGGCAGGGGAATGGCCGTTGCCGTGCCTGCCAGGGCCTGGACTTGCGGCAAGGTTGCGGACAATGTCGCCAGCATGGCCGGCACGGGTTCCACGGCGATGACCGTGGCGCCCGTGTCCAGCAGGCGCGGCGTGAACTTGCCCGTGCCGGCGCCCAGGTCCAGCACGGTTGTGCCCGGCCCCAGGCCCAGGCTATCCTTCAGCCAGACCGACACTTCCGGCGGATAATCGGGCCGGCCCTTGACGTAGCTGGCGGCTGCCGTGGCGTAACCGTCGGCTGCCGCGTGATGGATGTTGCTGCTCATGCAAGACTCCTCGGATGGTCGTGGCATGAGCGTAGCAGATTCCGCACTGGATGGCGCTTCAGTAGCGCGCATCCCTGGGCTTGCCGCCCTTCGGCCAATCCTTGACCTTGTCGGGGAAGTCCGGGCGCGGCATATGCGTAAAATATTCGGCCACGTCGACGGCATCCTGGTCGGACAGATTGCCTTGCCCCAGCGGGAATTTCTGGCCGTGGCCCATCACCATATTGGCCTTGACGAAGCCGGCCGCCGTGTAAGTGCGGGCCATGCCGGCGCCGATATTGAAGGAACGGTCGCCCCACAGCGGCGGGAAGGCTACCACGCCATTGGCGCCCTTGATGCCCTCGCCATTTGCGCCATGGCAGACGGCGCATTGCTCGGCATATACTTTTTTGCCATGCACGGGATCGGGCAGCAGATTGCGGTCGATCTTCGCCACGCCGCGTCCCGCCACCTTGTCGTTCGCCTGCGTGGCGCCCTTCATCCAGTCGATATAGGCGACCATCGCCTGCAGGTCGGGGCCGTCCACGGGCAGCGGCTTGCCGTGCATCGAGCGGCGGAAGCAGCCATTGATGCGCTCGCCCAGGCTGATGATCTTGCCGGCGCGCGGCGCTTCTGACGGGAAGAAGGCGGAAATGCCGAGGAAGGGCGAACCGTTGGCCACCGTGCCGCCATTCAGGTGGCAGCTGCTGCAATTGAGGTCGTTGCCCACGTTTTGCGGCAGGCGGGCGCGTGTTTCCGTCATCAGCTGCATGCCATGGATCAATTGGCTGGCATTCGGATCGGCCGTCAGGGCCGCGAAGCGGGGCGTGACGAAGCCGCCCGCGTCCGGCGCCTTGAGCTTGAGCTCCTTGCGCACCTTGGCGATCTGCGCAGGCGTGACGGGGGCGCCTTGATTGCCCCACTTGCCGCGCACAAAGGTGAGGATTTCCGCCAGTTCCGTGTCCGACAGGCGGTCATACGCGGGCATGCCGAAGGAGCGGGGCGAATGCTGCGTGACGGCCGACTGCCAGCCCGTCAGCGCGATATGGATGACGGAGGTGGCATCCTTCGACTGCACCGAGTCGTTCTGCGCCAGCGGCGGGAAGATGTTGTCCACGCCACGGCCGTCGCGGCGGTGGCAGGTGGCGCAAAACTGCAGGTAGCCGAGGCCGCCGCGCGTGTTGTACAGGGCGTCGTTGCTGGCCGCCACGAGGGGCGCCGTTTTCTTCGGCGGCGCGGCTGCCCCATTCTTGGCCGGCAAACTGTGCAGGTAATGCGCCAGCGCATCGAGGTCGCCATCCGTGAAGTACTGCGTGCTGTGCGTGATGACTTCCGTCATGCTGCCGGCCGCCGTGCCGAAGCTGTTGCGGCCCGTCTTGAGCAATTGCACGATGTCGCCCGGCGTCCACAGGCTGCGCAGGTTCACCGCATGCCAGCCGTCGAAGGTGAAGCCGGACAGGTAGTGCTTGCCGCCGCTGCCATCCTGGCCCATGGTCTTTTCCTGGAAAGCCACGCCGCGCGGCGTGTGGCAAGAGCCGCAATGGCCAAGGCCCTGGGCCAGATAGCTGCCGCGGTTCCACATGGCCGACTTGGCGCTGTCGGGCTTGAACGGCGCGTCGTCGAGGAAGACGGCATTCCACAGCGACAGGCCCCAGCGCATGCTGAACGGCCATTTCATGTCCGTTTCGCGGTTTTGCTGCGCCACGGGCGCCACGCCGCGCTGCAAATAGGCGTACAGCGCCTGCATGTCGTCGGGCGTGATCTTGGCGTAGGAAGGGTAGGGCATGGCCGGATACAGGTTGTGCCCGTCCGCCGCCACGCCCTTGCGCATGGCGCGGTCGAATTGCGCGAAGGTGTACGTGCCCAGGCCCGTCTTGGCGTCCGGCGTGATATTCGTGCTGTAGATGGTGCCGAACGGCGTCTTGAGCTCCAGGCCGCCGGCCATGGCGGCGCCGTTCGGGCTGGTGTGGCAGGCCACGCAGTCGCCCAGGCGGGCGACATATTCGCCGCGCTTGATCAGCTCGGCCGAGGCGGCGGGTTTGGACGGCGCCGCGGCGGGCGCGGCCCAGGCGCCGGCGCAGAAGGCCAGCATGCCCAGGAACATGACGGCAAGCCGGCCAAACAGCGAGGGGGAGGAAGCAGGAGGGCGGCGCGAGCCGCGATGCAGGATGGAAATGGCGTTCATGGTGACCCTTTATTATTACGCGCAAGCTTACGCAGTCGTCACCACGGCGAACATTGGGAGTTTCTTTCGATCGACTAGGTAATTTTGCCTAGTGTTTTGAGATGGAAAATCGTGTAAGCCAACTTACAAGCTGGCCATGATGCGCTCACGCAGCCAGCGGTGCGCCGGGTCCAGGTGCATGCGCTCGTGCCAGACCATGGCCATGTCGTAATCGGGCAGGGTGACGGGCGGTTCCCACGTACGCAAGCCGTCCAGCGCATTCTTCAGCAGGCGCGACGGCAGCAAGGCCACCATGTCGGATACGGCCAGCAGGGGAGGCACGATGAGGAAGTGCGGCACGGACAGCACCACCTTGCGCGTGCGCCCCAGCTGTTCCAGGGCCGTATCGACGTTGCTGCGAAAACCCCCGCCGTTGGGCGAGACGACGATGAATTCCAGCGCGCAAAACTGCTCGAGGTCGGGCGGCGTTTGCAGCAGCGGGTGGTCGCGGCGGCCCGCCAGCACATAGTGCTCGGTGAACAGGGTGCGATGGCGCAAGCCGGGCGGCGCTTCTTCCTGGGCCAGAAAGCCCAGGTCGACCTGGCCGCTTTCCAGGTCGTGCGCCATGCGCGCCGGCACGGCTTCGAAGACGGCCATGCGCGACAGCGGCGCCTGCGCGCGCAGGGCTGGCAGCATCGGCAGCAGGATCGCATACTCGGTGGCATCGGCCGCCGCCAGGTTCCAGCATACCTCGGCCGTGGCTGGCTCGAACGCCTGTTCCGGCTGCAAGACTTGTTCCAGCTGGGCCAGCACGGCTTGCAAGGGCGCGAACAGGGCCAGCGCCCGCGCCGTGGGCAGCATGCCGCGCGGGCCGGGCAAGAGCAGCGGATCGTCGAAAGCGGCTCGCAGCTTGCCCAGTTGCACGCTGACGGACGGCTGGCTCAGGTGTAGCCGCGCCGCCGCCCGCGTGACATTGCGCTCGATCAACAGCGCATTCAGGGTCAGCAGCAGATTCAAGTCCAGCTTACGCAAATTGTTCATGGCTATACCTTGTATATCAACTATTCATTTCCACTATGATAGCGCAAGCCCTAGAGTAGTTCCTGTGATCTCCACTCCTCATCCATTACAGGAATAAACTGATGCAACTCCATGAATATACAAGCTTTGATGGTCTGGGATTGGCCCAGCTGCTGCGCGACGGCGACGTCTCGGCCGTCGAATTGCACGACGCGGCCGTACGCGCCTGCGCCGCCGTCAACCCGCAGATCAACGCCGTGGTCGAGCTGTGGCCGGCGGATTTGACTGCCATCGACAGCTCAGCGCCGTTCGCCGGCGTGCCATTTTTGATCAAGGACGTGGCCGTCACCATGGCCGGCCAGCGCAGCGAAGCGGGCAGCCGCCTGGGCGCCGGCCATGTCGCCGCGCTGGACTCCCACCTGATGACGCAGTTTCGCGCCGCCGGCTTGGCGACGTTCGGCCGCACGAGCACGCCGGAAATGGCGTTTGCCACTACCACGGAACCCGTGCTGTACGGCGCCACGCGCAATCCCTGGAATTTGGGATTGAGCGCCGGCGGCTCCAGCGGCGGCGCGGCGGCGGCCGTGGCGGCCGGCATCGTGCCGCTGGCCCATGCGACGGATGCGGCCGGTTCCATCCGCGTGCCGGCCGCGTCGACTGGCCTGTTCGGCTTCAAACCGAGCCGGGGACGGGTGTCGAACGGTCCCGCCATGGACGAGATCTTCAGTGGCCTGGGCGTGCAGCTGGGCGTGAGCCGCACGGTGCGCGACAGCGCCGCCTTGCTCGATGCCGTGCAGGCAATCCTGCCGGGCGAGCCGTATCTGACGAGTCCGCCCAGCCACAGCTGGCTGTCGCAGGTGAGCGCGGCGCCGGGCAAGCTGCGCATCGCCGTGCAGCGCGCCGCCTGCAATGACGCCCATCCCGTGCCCGCCGTCGACGCCGCGCTGGACACCACC
The DNA here is from genome assembly GCF_021165895.1 of Janthinobacterium sp. PLB04. NCBI lineage: Bacteria > Pseudomonadati > Pseudomonadota > Betaproteobacteria > Burkholderiales > Oxalobacteraceae > Janthinobacterium > Janthinobacterium sp. PLB04. The sequence goes on from NZ_CP088968.1 coordinate 3,526,144, forward strand.
ATGCGCCTGCTGCAAAGCCTGGGCCACCACGTGGAAGAAGTGCAAGCCGCGCTGGGCGTGTCGTGGGAAGCGTTCGTGCACGCGAATGCCAGTATCTGGTGCGCCAACCTGGTGCCGTGGATCGATGCCCTGGCGCAAGAGAGCGGGCGCGCCGTGTCGCTGGACAACCTCGAAGCGGCGACCCTGGCCTGTTACCGCCATGGCCAGACGATCTCTGCCGTCGATTTCGTGGCGGCCCTCGACGTGCGCAACACCGTCACGCGCCACGCTGGCGCCTTGTTTGGCAAGTACGACGTCTTGCTGACGCCTACCATGCCAGATGTACCGTGGCCGCTGGGCCGCTATGGCGAAAAGGAGGAACAGCTTGACGGTGTTGGCTGGACGGCGCGCCTGTTCGAGCATTCGCCGTACACGCCGCTGGCGAACGTGGCGGGCTTGCCAGCCATGTCCGTGCCCTTGGGCATGTCGGATGACGGTTTGCCGATCGGCATGCAGTTCATGGCCGGCTACGCCAAGGATGGCGTGCTGCTGCGCCTGGCTGGCCAACTGGAGCGGGCGGCGCCGTGGGTGCAAAGGCGGCCGCCCGTGTGGGCAGGTAATTAAGGAGGGGGATTACAGCGCGGCGAGGCGGGCCGCACCGCGGCTTTCCAGGCGAAAGCGGACTTTTCCCCACAGCCGGTCGTGGAAGGGCAGGACGATCACGTTGCAGATCGGCTCGACCACGGCCAGGAAGCCGCCAAAGGCCATCGAACCCGTGGCCCAGTACATGACGCCGAAGGCCACGCCCATGTGCAGGGCTGTCTGGCTGAGCTTTTCGCCGGCCAGTGCGGCAATGCCCAGGCGGCTGGCGGCGTAGCGGCGGCGGATCGCGTGCCAGGCTTTTTCGTGCCATGGCAGCAGGGCAACATTAATGACCGGTTCGATGATTGCGGCCAAGCCACCGATTGCCAGGGATCCCGTCAGCAAGTAGGCGAGACCGAAGGCGATCGACATATGCGTGCAGACCTGGCTGAATGTTTTGATGGCTGTAAACAAGGGATGCTCCTCTCTGTTGAATTCGCTTATCCTTGACGTAGATAGTAACGATTCTCATTTACAAAAGAAAGTAAAATATTTCAACTGAATCCATAGATTAAGACTATGAATTGAGAAATATCAATTGTCCTTACTGGATTATGGATGGCGTCAGGCACGCGCGGGGGAGGGGAGATGCTTCGCCAGGGCATGTGCTGCGCATGTGAGCAGCAAGGCTCCCATGCGCAGTCGGGCAAAGGCTGTTACGGCAGGGTCTTCAGCACATTCTTCGTCGGCACGGAGAAATTATAGTTGTCGTGGCGGTCCCAGTTGATCGACCACGTCATCACGCCGCGGAAGTCCGGATACGCCTGCAGCGGCTTGATGGTGCCGCAGTTGAGCAGGCGCGTCAGGCAATTCAGGGCATTGCTGACGTCGGCATTCGTCGTGAAGCCCGAACCGGCCGAGCTGCGCCCCGACGGCACGCCGAAGCCCACCTGGTCCGGACGCAGGCCGGCGAAGGTATTTCCGCCATAATTGAATCCCTCGATCAACATGCGCGCCGTGGCCACCAGCTGGTCGGCCGAACCCGCCTTGATGGCGCCCGTCGCGTACGGCGTGTAGATGTCGCCATTGTTGTAGTACTGCGGGTGCAGCACCGTCAGCTCGCTGCGCAAGGCGTTGATGATGGGAATGTAGGCGCCCCAGATGCTGCCATAGCTCGTGTATCCCCCTTCCACATACACCCATTCGGGCGCCATCGACAGGTAAAAGCTGTTGCCGACCTTGGTTTTCAGGTTTTTCACGGCGATCGGCAGATAGGTCTGGATGGCCGCGCCTTGCGCCACGCCATTTTCCAGGTCCAGGTCGATACCGTCGAAGCCATACTTGGTGATGATGGCGTACAGGCTGTTGGTGAAATTGGTCGCTTCGGCCGTATTGCCGACGGAAACGGAACCGTTCTGTCCGCCCAGCGACAGGATGACTTTCTTGCCCTTGGCCCGCTTGGCCGCCACGTCGGCGATGAATTGCGCTTCCGTGCCCGCGCCCGGATCGATGGTCAGGCTGACATTGCCGCCGCCCGCGTTGTCGCCGAATGAGACGACGATCACATCCCAGTCATCGCTGACCTGGCTGATCGGATACGTGGCGCCGCTGGGGTTGGTGAAGTTGTGCCAGTAGCCGATCAGCGCGTGCTTGGCCAGGCCGGTGGGCGTTGGAGTAGGCGTTGGAGTAGGCGTTGGTGTCGGGGTCGGCGTTGGGGTAGGCGTCGGTGTCGGGGTGGGAGTCGGCGTAGGTGTTGGGGTAGGCGTCGGGGTAGGAGTCGGCGTGCCGCAGTCTCCCACCGCCGTCCAGGGCTGGCCGCTGCCGGCGCCGCCGCTGCTGGTCGAAGGATTATTGCCTTGCGTCCACCAGTTGGCCGTGTAATTGACGTTGTTGTAGCTGGCCTTGCCGCCGCCATTGTAGGCAGTGCCGCTGTTCCACGGCGTGTAGCAGGCGACTGCTTCCGTCGAGGCTGCCAACAGCTGGCTCGCGCCTGCGCTGGATCCATCGCCGCCGCCACCGCAGGCGGCCAGCGTGCCGCCGAAGAGGGTAAGGATGAGGGTATTCATGACTGTCCGGTTCACTTGCATCTCCTTGTGTGTTTTTAGTATGGCCGGGCGGCTGGACACCGTCCGCCGTTTCAGAGTGCAAGCATTACAAGTGGTAGTCAACTGGTTTTATTCATTGCGCAAGATCACAATACCAGTTGTGGCGTTGCCCCATTAGATGGGCGATGCGAGCCATACCAGTGCCTGTTTTCCAGTGCGCTGGTATGGTGTCCGGAATGGTGCCGGGAGCAGGGCGGGGAAGGGAGGAGGACGCCAGGCAAAGTCTATGGCACCGTTTCCTTGCGCAAATCAGCATACGGCACGCGCGACAGGTCCAGCCGCATTTGCGTCAAGGCCACCGTCTGGCGCTGCATCAGGCGGTAGTCCAGCGTAGGGTATGCGAGTGTTGAGACTTCTCATGCAAAATGGGCGGCAAATGCCTGATTTCATTGATATTGCTGGCATTGGAAATACTGGCCACGGGCAATAACTTACCACCAGGCCAGGCGCTGATCCCGCGCGCCTCATCAGGCAATGTCTCTTTTTCAAGGGTTCCATGTTCCGCTCCTGAAAGAAAACCTGTAACTTCCTGCATGGCAGCGTGTCATGACGAAAGCGGAAATAATGAAAAAGATACTGATACTGGGTGCAGGCGGACAGGTGGCGCAGTGGGTCATCCGTGCCTTGGCGGGCCGTGAGGACATCGCCTTGACGCTGTTGTTGCGCAATCCCGGCAAGCTGCCTACGCCAGTCCCGTCCAATGGCAGCGTGCTGGCCGGCGACGTGCTGGACCAGCCATTGCTGCGGCAAACGATGCCCGGTCACGATCTGGTCTACGCCAATCTGGTGGGCGACGACATGGAAGACCAGGCCAACAGCATCATTGCCGCCATGCGGGCATCCAGTGTCGGGCGCCTGGTTTTCGTCCTGTCGATGGGCATCTATGATGAAGTTCCCGGCAAGTTCGGCGCATGGAACAACGCCAGGCTGGCAGAACACCTGAAACCATTCCGCCGCGCCGCCGACGCCATCGAAGCGTCCGGCCTGGCATACACCATCGTGCGTCCAGCCTGGATGACGGACGAAGACGAAGTCGACTACGAACTGACCACGCGCCACGCGCCATTCAAAGGCACCGTGGTGTCGCGCAGGAGCGTGGCAGACCTGATCGCCAGCATCATCGAAGCGCCAGACTTGCACCTGCATGCCAACCTGGGCGTGAACAAACCAAACACGGACGGGGACAAGCCGTATTTCATGTAGCTTGTCCAAGCGAAGATATCCAGCGGCCACGACAGCGGCGCGCAGATGGGGAAAATCGCATTTGCGATTGGGGAGTTGGCAAAATGGGGGTTTTCTCAAAAACCTCCATAACTTCGCATAATTTATATTATGTCAAATGTAAGACGGAGAGTGGAATGTACTATTGGTAGTTCAAGTGCGGCAGCTGAAGTACGCCGACAGCATTTTGAGTACTCCAGCGACAGCATTGTAGGTACTCTGGGACTTCCATCTGAAAAAGATCAACTTACTGTCGTGGCAATCTAAGGATGAAAAAGATCAACTTGTTGTCGCACAATGCCTCGAACAATCACCTATATCAGTAAGTAAGCCGACATAATTCTCTATCATTCTCTGCGAACCCCCTTCCGTGCATTTTGCGCGGCTAGTTGGCTGATCATGCCTCGCCAAGTGGCCATATGGGAAAGCAGTCTCGGAATCATTTCAAGGAATATGCTTGTTCCAGCGTAAAAGTCGACCGCGACTCTTATAACCTCCAACTCATCGATATTGGTGATATCACGATATTGTCGCAAGGCATCGGCATCGCGATGCGCAATGGTCGAGTTTCTAAGATAGGCAAACTGTTGCTGCGCCTTTGCTTGGGCCTTCCGAATGGTCCGCATTGCTTCTGTTATGTCGTGTCGAAGGTCCTCTGGAATGTCGCAATCTTCAAGTGACTTTCGCAATTTATTCCCTGCAACCTTATTAATGTCCAACTCGTGGATGGTCAGAAGCATGACTCTCGCCGCGAGACTACGTGCCCAAGCATCAGGATGAGTCAAAGCATCTATCTTCACCGCTTGTATATCCCTTTCAGCAATTAAAAAGAAGAGTCCAAGATTTAGAACAACGGTGTTTGCTTCGAATCCAAGTCGTCGTGCCCTGGCGGTCTCAAGCGCAAGTGTCTCTAGCGCAAATACCAGTGCCAGCCGTCTCCTTTTTTCCGACCATTGAAGTCTAGGGCGACTGAGGCATCTCGCAAGTGCTCGCGTCTTGGGTTTCATCCAGCGGTACACTGCTAGGCTAACGTAGCGTTTAACGAGCTCTTGACGTTGCTGAAAAAGTTTTCGAGGTTGGGGTGACATGCCGATTGACCTAAATATCTAACCAAGCTGCTCAAAAGACGTTCTAACCTATCAGCTAGAAGATAGGTCAGCTAGCTCTGCATCGCGCAACCAGTTCTCTGGAATTTTCATTAACATTGTAGCTGTCCGGGGCCATGCCCGCATGGTTTCCGCCCACTCGCGAGACTCTCTCGCAAGCATATCTGCCCAGGGCTGGAGGTTTAGTGCAGTGATCCAGCGCAATTTCGTTACCTCTCATTTTTGTCGAGATGGTGCATCATTTTTAAGCAAACTATGTGCTATGCTGAAGCAATCGGCAGGTTATTAGCTATAATCATAGCGGTCTGAGATGGCATTATGGCAAGCAATTCAAAAATTCAATACAATAACGGCCCGTTCTTGGACATTGATGAACGTCGTCTCGCAAAGCATGTGCCAGTTGCATTGGCCCTTCGCACTGCACCGGCTGCAATTGTGAACGAAATTATCTTTTTAGCTAACCTCCAGGTAGAAAGTTGGGAAAAGAGTTTGCTCTGTAGCAGAGACTATATTTCTGCTTGGCGAGAACTTCTCAAGCGACCTAGTGACGCGGCTTCCATTTTGGAAGAGCGGTCATCTCGCGCAGCTGCTTTGCGCCAGAACTCCCCTTTTGTTGCCTCGGTTCGAAAATTCCATGCAGCCTCCAAAGTGCTCACACAAGACTAGACACCCATCTTATTGCTGATGGGCTAGGCAAGCACGCGGCTTGAGTGGCACTCACTCCAATGAGTGTCCATGTAGGCGTAGACGCTGGTAGATCGCCATCTTGTGCCCGGACAGAGGAGCACGTTCTGCGTCTTCATGCCAGTCGACCATGGATACTTCTTCAGACGTCACATCATTTGCCCAAAGAAGATCAGCTAGCTCAGTGGCGTCAGCGTGCGATAAATGAAGGCCTCCTTCGCACTCCGCGACTAATACATCGTCAATAAGATAGATTCTGGCTCTCACAATAGTCCTTTGAAGCAAACTTCAAGTGATACTCCCCCGTGCAGGTCGCCGCTGTCATCAGTAGCCAGGTCTGAACACGAATCGGCTTCAGGCTGTCGAAATCTAGCCCCAACAGCCACAATATGGCAAGTTCGGATTGATATTCCGTAAGCCTGGAAGTCACCTTGCTTACATCAAAGGCAAGCTAAATCCGCGCATCGCTCACGGATCACTTTGTCACGCGATGGATGATGCAAGCCCATGTACGGCGTAGCCTTCACTTGTGGATCCGTCCAAAAAATGTGCACCGGGATAGCGATCACTTAAACCCATTACCGCCCTGCCCGCTATGTCGCGCCCCGGAGTTCGGAAGTGAGCTTACAGTACGCAAACAATTCAGGCAGGCGTTTGAAACTATCGTTCCAAGCTATATCGGCAATCTCATTATTCCAACAGTGGCTGCGCGCTCAGCAAGTCGCTCATATACATTCTCAGGAACGGCCAACCAAAATATATCCCTCGCCCTAGTCAGCGCGACGTAGCCGATACGCCCGTTCTCCGTGCCGACTCCTCCGAATAGTTCTTGTGCATGTCTCTCAGTCGCGATATACAGAACCGAACCGATACTTTCCCCCTTTACCTGGTGTACGGTATCGACCCTCACGTAATGCCTGGGACGTACCAGAGGATCAGCATCAAGATCCCTAGCAGTAATTCTTCGCCCTATTTCAGCGAAAGTCATCCCATGGCCCGCAAGATTGAGAAGCAGTGCACGCAGATTGATTAACAATCGTGGTAACCACACATCGCGCGCGCTAAGTTCGCTGCGGGGCAGGCCATTCTCGTGATCACATACAAAGCGCCAGATTTTTGCCTTCACTTCAAGTGCCCATGGTTCTTGCGAGTCGTCCAGCAGTGCCCGGAACCTTGGATTCGGTGGTTCGATTAAAGCAGCGACGACCCCGACACATTCGGAAAATGCGCGGTCGTACTCGTTGGAAATTCTTTTATCCACCGCTTTCACCAAATTTTTCACCAAGCCTGTCCCTCGGCTTGCGGAGCCGCCTCTAAGCTGCTCCACCAACGCATTAGCCCGACAGATCACTGCGCTTTCGTTTAGTGGATAGCCCAAATCATTCGTCACTTGCTGGAAACGATCGAGAATCAATCTCGGGTTTTCCGGAACATAGGGAACGATGAACGCTCCGGAATGGGTCTGAAGTGCTGCTCTATTTGCGACGTCCGTCCGGCCCGTGAGCTGATTTGCGCATCGGACAATCGAAGGCACCGATCTGAAGTTAGTAGATAGTGAATAATGGGCAATCCCATCGGTGGCAACGTATCGCTGAAGATGTCCCCCATCAGCGCCATTAAATCCGAAAATCGCCTGCGCAGGATCGCCAATCAGCGATAGTTGCAATCCATAATCTTTTAAGATTTGAAGAACCGCCCAGTCCAAAGCCCCGATATCTTGGGCTTCATCAACAATAATATGGGGATACCGTGTAACGATAAGTTGGGCAAGATAGGGCCAATTGCTCAAGACCAAGTGAGTCCAATAGCGTGCCGTTTCATAGGTGTAAGCCCCTGTTCTTCCCAAATTTGCAATCGCCGTCTGCGCGACCGGCCAGGGCACTATTTGGTTTTGCCCAAGGATCGCTTGATAGCCTGCGGCAGTGTAGCGGATTTTTAAATCACTTATGTTGTAATGTCGATTCTCATGGAAAATAGTAAACGAGTTCAAAAAAGGCTCATAACCGAAAACGAGGAATGGCTTCTCTGGGCAGGCCATGAAATTCCAGGCGTAAGGGATTACGATGTGTTGTGCAAAAAAAGAATCGAATGTGGACACGTTCACTCGCGCAACGTCTCCGCCCGCCTTAATAAGTCCTTCACGAAAAGTATTTACTGCAATATTCGAAAAGGAAAGTAGTGCCACTCTTTTTAACCGAGGAAGGCGATTCACAATTGCAAGAACTCTGGCGATCGCCGTTTTGGTCTTGCCACTTCCGGCGCCGGCAATGATCGACATACTGATCAGCGGCGCGGTTATTACAGTATTTTGATCTTCGATAGACATTAAAATCCTTACACGGCTAGTGCTGGAGGAGGCAAGACCACCAATGCACGAGGCGGCGCCGGAACCCGGATCCAAGAAAAGGCCGCGTGGATATGTTCGGGAACCACAAAGCCGGCGGGATTCTCTCTTAGCTTCTCCGCTAGCTCTTGAGCGAATGCTGCCTTTGAAACATTTTTGCTTCCTAAGGGGCGCTCGAACATGCCTTGAAAAAGACATCGGGCCGCTTCCGTGTTATCCAATTGAAGACCAACAGCGGCCGCGAGATCCCGGGCAATAACAGGGTGAATTTCTGCCAATGCCGCAAGCATTAGTGAGCGATTAATAGGCCCCTGCAGAGCTATGTCATATTCAAGCGTCTTCGCGCCGATAAACGCCTTCCTGAAAGTCTCATCCATGGCGATAATTGCCAAGGCAGCATTGGAAATGTCACCATGTACGCCCAACGCCGGAAATGGAATTGCGTTAGGATCTCGATCTGTAATGGTGGCCACCTTTACAGGCATCGCGTTCTGTCCAAACAATGGCAGAAAGCAATCAAAATTCAAACCTTCCGCGCTGACCACGGTGACTCCCAGATGCCGCAAGCTGACATTCAGATGAGCGGCCATAGCGGGCACGAGCGCTCGTTCTGCGGCACCCTCAACCATGATTACCGCCCTAGCGAAGAAGAGGTCGGCACGGGTGATGTCCAGATAGCGCTCAAGTTTTTTCTTTTGACGCGCGACAAGATTTGCATTTCTCACCGAGAACGCCGTCAGAACACGGTGATGCTCGCTTAATTTAATTAAGTCGTCTAAGTTTGCCAAAGCAGCAAAATGCGGGCTATGTGTCGTTACGAACAACTGCACTTGCTGTCCCCCATGCGCAACCTCTTGCTGAAAGTACGACAGCAAAATTGATTGTAATTGGGGGTGCAAATGTGCTTTGGGTTCCTCAATAATTAAGGAGCGATATACGGCCTCTTCCGCTAAAGACAATTCACCGAGGACCGCGGCCATGTAAATCAGATTATTGTAGCCAAGTCCATTTCGCTCGATATCGAATCCGTCAGCGAGAATCGCCAAGCGTGCCGCAATTTTCCCGATGTCCTGAGGGCTTAAATTGAGGTCAAGTTGCTGGGTCAGAACGTCGCCAAGCATGCCATTGTACCGCTGGGATATGGCAGCCTTCGTAGCTAAGATTGGTTGCGAGGCTCCCAGTTGTTGATCAACTTGAGCAAGGATTTGGTTGCACTGCTGCAGCCCCTCCGCTGAAGAAACACTTTGCAGCAATCGGGCCAATAGGCTCCGAGCACCGGGTTTCAGGCCCCGTGATGCGTCCCGCAGCGGCGGTAAATAGACGCTGCGCAGTTGCTCAGCCATTTCCGCGGTCATCGCGGTCGTATTTCTCGCGCCACAGTATCGTCGCGCTTTGAGACGGCCTAACCGATCTGGAGCATCAAATTCTGCGAGAAATTCGGCCGAAAAACTCCCGTCTGCGTCCAACACGGTTGCGCCCATGAATAGGGCCGCTTGGTCGATATCGAGGCCCTTGAAAACAAAACGGAAGGTGATCCGCTGGAGCGTTTGATCATTGACATCTTCTAGTCCCAAGCGCGTGTAAAGCTCATCGGGGCCGCTCAATAATGTGCGCAATGCGTCAACAATGGTGGTCTTCCCAATATTGTTCTCTCCTAGTAGGATATTTAGTCCAGAAGAGAATGACATGGTAAGCGCACTAATTTTTCGAAAATTCTTGATTTCCAGTGTTTGTAGATACATAGGGACGTTGGTTGTCGAGCGATAAAGAGTTAATTTGCGGACGTAACATGAAAAAATAATCTATGTCGATCTTTTAAAACACATCCATGAAATGCCATACGGCAACATTGCGAAACCAAAAAAATCACTAACCCGGCAAAAATCTTAGGTCATCTTTGAGTTAGCGATGTGGATTATTTTTTATATTCTATCGGAATTTGCCGTTAATATGTGCGTTAGGCAAGAAGTTCCCCCAATACATATTGGAAGGTTCCCATCAATGACGACCAGAGTTGAGCGCATTTTGATTTTGGCGAAAACTTATCCCTCGCCTAGCGCCAAACATGCGGAGACATCGTGTGTCGCTGGAATCAATGACCGGGGTGAGGCAAGGCGGCTGTATCCGGTCCCATTTCGTATGATTTCTGGAGATCAACAGTTTCAGAAATGGCAGTGGATTGACGTCCGAGTCGAAAAGTCGTCGGCCGATCATCGCCCTGAGAGCCATAAGATTTACGTGGACACGATTCAGGTGCGTGAGAGAATTCCGACGAAAGAGAAATGGTGCACACGCCGTTTGTGGTGGGAAAAGTTGCCCTTATACGACAGCTTCGAGCTGATGGACGGCGAGCGCTCGGGTCGGGGCATGAGCCTCGCGATATTGCGGCCCAAGCGACTAGTTCGACTGGAAATTGTGTCGGTCAGCGAGCCCGATTGGACAGAGGAAGAGATGGCCAAACTACTTCAAGAGCAAAGCCAGGGCAACCTCTTTTCACGGGATGAAGAGCGGAAACACCTGAAACGGCTCGAAAAGTTGCCTTTCGACTTTTATTACCATTACGTTTGCGAGACGCCCGCGGGCGAGGAGGTCCGTAAACACAAGATCGTCGATTGGGAAGTCGGCATGTTCTTCCGCACGTGCCGGACAAATTACGGTGCGGGCTGGGAGGCGCCCTTCCGTGCAAAACTTGAACTCGATTTCGCGGAGAAGGACTTGATCTTCATGATGGGAAACATGCATCGATTCCCGCACCAGTGGCTCATCATCAGCCTGATCTACCCGCCTAAGCGAGTGCCTCAGGACGATTCGCAGTCGTCGCTGTTTTGACCGTGCCTGCTTGGAGATGCGCGACTTCGATGCCGTATGCCAGATGAACCGCGTCGGCGACCATGGAGCGATGGCACATGCGGTAGTTCGCCTCGAAGCAAAGCAGCGCGCAGTTGGAGCTTCCGGCCATTTCCGAAAGGTCGGCGATCACATCATTCTTAAGGGACAGATAGCGCTTGAAATCCTTCTTGTAGCGTTGCCAGTCTCCATCTTGGCGGTACTGGTCGCGTATCGGTTTCGGACATCCGAGTTCGGACATGTGCCGATACGCGAAACCGTTGGCGTTCAACATGTCACGCAGCCCATTCTTTGAGAAGCCGCGCTTGCGCGACAGAGGAAGTTCTCGGATGTCGACGACCATTTCCACGCAGCCCGATCTGAGCAATGCAAGGAAATTGTCGATGTTTAGGCCTTCGTAGCCGATGGTGAATATGCTCATGTTCTATTCCTTGTGATCCCGAAGTTTACACGAAACGAGCAAGCACTCGTTAGAAACCCCGTTTCGCGCCAACATACGCGACGTCTTATGCGCCAGGCTTCTCGCCTTCAAGGCCCCGTTTCATGAATTCGAGGTAGGAGCGCATTTGGTCGTCGATCTCTTGCCGTGCTTGTTCGCGTGCCTCGGCCTGGGTCAGCGCAACTTCGAGTTCCCGAACTCGCTCTGCAGTTGGCGTTATTTGTTCCTTGGTAGCAGCCAGATCCTGCGACAGTATATCGATCTCGACCATTTTGCCTACGAGTTGCCGTTCGAGATCGGGCACCTGCACTTGCAGCGATTGAAGCCGTTCGATTGTCTGTACCTGCTTGCGCACGAGCGTTACTTGTTCGTACAACGACTGCTTGACGTGCGACAGTTCCACGACCAAGCGGGTGGCGTCCTGATTAAGTCGCCCCCCCTCCTCCTGCTTGGCCACCAACGCCTGCTGTTGCAGCCGCAGTTCCGCCTGCACCTGCTGAAGCTGCTGCTCATGGCGTCGCTGTTCTTGGTCGCGCTGTTCCTTGGCCGCCTGGCGATAGTGTTCGAGGGCTGAGCGGGCGTGGGCGTGTTTGTCCTCGAGCGAGGCGCGGTGCTGCTCATTTTCGATGAGCCTGTCCTTGAGACCGGCCGCCTGCTGCTCGGCCGTGTGGCGCAGGATGGTTTCCCGCTGCAGCGCCGCCTTCGTTTCCTCGTGCATGTCCCTTTCGGTTGCCAGCGATTCTGTCAAGTCGCGCTCGCATCTGCGGGCCGCCTCCAGATCTTGCTGAAGCTTTTGGGCGATTTGCGCTTGGCGCCGTGCTTCTTTGGTGCTGTCGACGAGGGCGGCGTCCGCGCGCAGATCTGCTTCCTCGTGTAATCGCGCCGCCAGGCGCGCGACCAGATCCTGCAGCGCATCGCTGACAGCCACGCTACGTCCGTTAACGACGCCCTCCTTCGCCTCGAACTCCTTTAAGTACTTGTGGATCGTGGTCTTCGAGCCTGTATTGCCAAGCGCGACACGAACGGCGTCAACGGAAGGATGTCGCCCCTGTGCAAGCAGTGAATCCCGTGCTTTACGGACGTCTGATGGGTAAAGGCCAGTACGGGACATGGTATCTCCACGAATTAAGATAATGCAGTATGTGCCATGTAATTACATACCATTGCGGGCGAAAATCAAGGCGAGATTCTGCTTGAAATTGAGGCCGGATAATGTATTCTTATCCTGTGCCAGGCCATGTTTTGTGCAGTTTTGACCAGTGCACCTGTACATTTAGCCTGAACGCCAGACAAACGCGACACCGCTCCTTTTGCCAACGACCTCATTACTGCCCTTGCCCGGACTCCTTCAGCTTTGCTTGCCATGTCTGATATCGACCGCTTCCTGCAGGCCGCCACGCGCGAAAATACCCGGCAGAGCTATCAAAGCGCGCTCCGCGACTTCGAGGTGGAATGGGGCGGGTTTTTACCCGCCACGCCTGACAGCATTGCGCGCTACCTGGCCAATCGCGCCGACAAACATGCCGTCAACACCCTGCGTCAGCGTTTAGCTGCATTGGCCAAGTGGCATCTCGATCAAGGCTTTCCAGATCCGACCAAGGCACCCGTGGTACGCCAGGTTTTGCGTGGCATCCAGACCTTGTACCCGGCCCAGGAAAAGCGGGCAAAACCCTTTCAGATTGATCAACTCATGCTAGTCGATCGCTGGTTGACGGCCAGCGCTGACGCGGCACAAGCGCAGGGAGCACTGGGAGCCGAATTGCGGTACCGTCGCAACAAGGCGTTGTTTCTGCTCGGATTCTGGCGTGGGTTTCGCGGCGACGAGCTAACACGCCTGCAAATCGAGCACGTTCACATTACTCCAGGCGAAGGGATGACCTGCTTCCTGCCGCGGACAAAAGGGGATCGCCAGTTTAAAGGCGGCAGCTTCAAGGTGCCACTTCTATCGCGCCTGTGCCCGGTCACCGCTTACGAGGAGTGGGTTACTGCAGTGGCATTGCCGGCCGGTCCTGTGTTCCGCGCAATTGATCGCTGGGGCAATATCCGCCCTACCGGCCTCAATATCGACAGCCTGGTGCCGCTCCTACGCACTATCCTGCACGACGCCGGCGTGGGCGCGCCTGATCTGTACAGCGCGCACTCATTGCGGCGCGGTTTTGCCAGTTGGGCAACAGCCAATGGATGGGATCTCAAAACGCTGATGGAGCACGTAGGCTGGAAGAATGCCCAGTCTGCCTTGCGCTACATTGACCGGGAGGATTCGTTTAATCGACTCCGCATCGAGCAGAACCTACCTCGTCTTGACGCCAAGTAACCGGCCCTTTTCGGCCAGACCACAAGCGGCTACCGATTCTTGACCGGAATGAAGTGATGTTTTTGGTAAAGGCCACCAGCTTGAGTGTTGGTCTGATGCATAAAACCAGCTGACGATGTCGCGTACTGCTCTGTCAATGCGGCAATTCGTACAAGGTCATAGGTGGTAAAAATATATTTTTTGGCCGAAATTTTCGGAGCGTTACTAACTATTAGCTGCTATATTTTCCCGATGGCTCCAGTAGCTTTTACGATTCTCCAGCTCTATATCTAAATCCATAGCTAAAGTGGTTTTCATTAGCAAGTGGTAATGGCTTCCTTCCCCCTATGTGTTTTGTAATTTTCCAGTATGACAATGCAATCGACGAAAGTGAAAAATTATTATTCGCCAGTCTAAGTTTTTGATATATTTATCGCGGAAAATTGCGATGAATATTTTGATTAGCTGAACGGACTATTAGGTACTTTTTAGGCGTTAGTGTTCTTCATTTGATTACGATATCGCATCGGCGCCTTTGATACTTGCTCGACACGCCAGCGATCGGGGCGTTTCCCAACTAGGAAATCTGGGCCGTGGTTACTATATAGGGAGCCCAGTGAGCTGGATGAACGAATGCTGATGTGGTATTGCAGTTGGATGTCAGCAGTGCTAACTGAGCCGCTCTTGCAGCCGAAGCAGCGGCTGAGGCCGAAGTCAGGTCCGTTATGTGAGCGTAGAATCGCTGAAAGAACTCTGGTGCTGAGTCGTCGAACGTCTCCCACAGTGTAGCAAGGACTGTCCGGACTCCGGATCTCAATAGAACTGAGCTAAAGCCTTCGACGTCAATGTCTTGACGAGCAGTTCCGCACGCGGAGAGTACGAACAGACCGGTGTCACAACTCGATTTCTCTAGCAACGTCCTGAGCGTACGTATGCTCAACTTCTTATCTAAAAAGGCGAGACTGGAGGATGCGTCGTTCGAAGGATCGAAACTAGCATGTGTTGCTAGGTGAATGAGACCCTGTCCTCCACGGGGTCTGGTGATCTCACGAAGAAAGTCCTCAGTGCGACATTCTTGGTCGATATAAAAGTCGAGATCAAGGCTTGACCGCATACCCAGTTGCTCTGAGATGATTTTCACCTCTCGAGCAGCGCCTGGTAACTCATCGCCAGGTACATTGGTACAAGCGAAAATGGCGGCGTGCTTAGTGTTGCCTAAAGTTACTTCTGCGTTCGTGTTAAGTGCGACTCTGTTTAGGTAGGTTAGCGAGAAGCGCTGAATCAAATATTCGTATCCGTCATGTAGTGCGGCGAATGGAATGCTGGCAAGGAGTTGGTCGGTCTCGATGTACAGGTGCGTGATTTCCTTACTGATAGCATCTTTGATGGGGTTAAGCAGGATTTGGTACAGCTGCTGCCCAAGAAGGTGTAGAGATGGAAGATCGGATGAGGATGAGCGGCATTGTTGCCTGAACAGAAATATCAGCGATTTCACTGCGCCTAAGTCGATAGACAGAGCAAGCTGTTTTTTTTCGCGATAGGTAGAAAAAGAGACCGAAAGTGTGGATCCAGATGCGATGAATCGGATAATTGCGTCAGCCTTTCCGAGATTTTTCGTAGGATCAATTCCTCGTCGCTCGTATTCCAGAGCATCGGCAAAGCGACGGCTGTCGATTAGCGCCTGTATGGTCCCATCCAGACTCTCAAATATTTCGGCGAGTCGATTTACTGTGGCTTCTCGCTGGTCGAGGCACTTTACTCCGAGCACGGCTGTGCTGAGTCCTGATCGTCGGATAGCCTCCAGTTCGAAGGGGGTAAGGGCAATAGCCTGGGTAATGCCTGCTTCTGTGTTGGATCTCTGGGTGAATTCGTTGTACTCATTTTCCTTTAACAGGTCATACGCCAGTTCGCCCTCGTTATATCTCCCAACTTTACTGAGTTCGTTAATCAATGTTCTGTGTGCCATAGTTCGCGGACCGATATATGCTGGAGCAAGCTCCGCAATCTCCTCCAACGGCACAGATTGATGATGGATCAAGCTGACCGCTGCTTTAGCAAAAAGAATGGCAGTATTTGTATGTCCCAATTCTGCTAGGACTTCACTGTACTTCACCCTCGTGTCGTCATCTGGACAGAAGAATTGAACGAGGTCTTCAACATTGAGTTGATAATACGTCGCGCCTGCCAACAATGCGGCGGCAAAGCGTCGGTGTATGGAGTGGACATGGCCGCAGGCGGCTTCAACGCGCCCTGCGGCAGCCCAGACACGCGTTTCGATCCATCCGTCTCGGCCAAGTTGCTGAAGCAAGTCGATAGCTACATCGAGATGTTCCTTGGCTCTTGTATACATGATGGGCTGCTCGCCCTGCTGGGCCGTCATGGCGAGATTTGAGTATGAGTAGCCGATACCCGCATGGGCTAGCGCTACTTGATACTGGACATCAGGGCTTGTGAGGATTTCGCCGCTGTTTACGTGCTTTATCAATTCTTCGAAATAATGACGCGCCGCCAGATTCCATTCCGATGCAATTGAAACATTCCTCAGCATGGCATTGCCCGCATTTACCCAAGCCATTGCCAATGATTCGCCATCGAGGTCAGGAGGCGGCGCTTCGCGCATAATGCGGAGTGACATCATTCCCGACAACGTAGATAGGTGGGCGTACCGGCCACGATCGAGTCCGTGCATCAGCATATCGACATCCACAAGATCTTCGGCAGCAGCGCGTCGTTTCGCGATGTGTTTCGAGGCGGCCACGGAAATAACTACTAGCGGTGGTACGGTGTTCATGGCGCCCATCGCATTTCGGCATACCGCCAATGTCCAGGCAATGTCGATTTGAAGTGAGGATAAACCATAAACTGCTTTGACGTGTGGCTCTGCCTCGGCATACAGTAAAAGAACGGTAGCGATTTTGGCTTGCAGAGCGTATACCGTTGCTAGCAACCGTAGCGCAAAATCGGCTGTGAGGGGCCGGACGGCTCCGGTGCGGGACATTGTCTGGACGTGCAGTAGCAGAGTCTCTGCGCGCCTAAAGTTACCCTGGAAGTCGAATGCGACTGCGAGCTGTACAAAAAGATCGGCCTTGTTCTTTAGCCCGCGACCATAGGAGCTCCGCAGTAATCTGATCAATATTTCCTTGAACAGATAGGGGTGAAAACAGTTGAGTGAATAGAATGCGACAGCATATGCCGGATGTTCGTGTACTTCTATGGCGTCGCTTGGAACTGAAGCGACCATTCGGGCGCAAAACCGGCATCGCTGCCGATATGAGTGATCGGATGTGTCTTCCTTCACATCTCTCATTAGTATATCGACGATTAATCGTGTTGTAGCTAACGAATTGTCGTTATCCCTCATCCATGAGGCTAAAAAGACAGTCATCTCGGCGCCTGTCCTCATCGATCCGAAACAATATGCTGAATACGCCGTCTCAAGACTTACCGGCGGTTCCTGCTGGCGCGTTGATGCTTTGAGAAAATACTCGGAAAGGCGGCGATGTAGTTCAAAAAAGAGTCGGGTAAAAAGTGACATATGGTTTGGTTGTCCTGCTTCGGGCGCATAGGTTCAAGAATCGTACGAAGGCAAAAATATTGCACCCAACGGGCTGATATCAATGTCACTCAAAGGTTAATCATATCGACTGATAACGTTGAGAATAACCCCAAGGTAATTGTGGTGTCTGTTAATTTTTCCACAAAGAACTCGTTACGCCGAATCCGCAGAGAAAAACATATAAATCTTATATCAAGAAAATTATTTCGACATATAGCCAGTCATTTCCGAAATATGAAACTAATAAAATTCCGTCTTTTGTTACTTCTCGACGACTCAAAAAAAATCGCAGCTCAACCGACCAGGTTCCGATTAGATCCCATATCTCGAATAATCCCTTATCATCGCAGAGTTTTATCTTGATTAAAGGGAGTATTCACCATATTCAAATTGCTCCGTTTCTTCTATGTATGGAAATAGATAGAAATTGCCATAATGGTAACTAGCGCCTGTTAGGTTGCCACTCCTTCATATCGTTGGTCTGAGCGTTCGCAGTGGTGAACTATAATCAGCTGGCCAGCTGCACAACTAATGTAGTTTTCGCCAATGGCTCCGCGTTTGTATCCAACGCGAATCCTACTTCATAAATTCCGGCATATTCCGGCGCCTTCATTACAATCGTAAGATGATCAATTTCAGGCCCGCTATAGTTCACCTGGAAGTTGGTTGTATACCTTTTCCCTGTTGGTGCTAGGCCTTCGGTTGCGACGACGCGACACAGCCGTATCACACCTGCCAAAGTTTGATTGCCGATCGGTAGATTGATTGTTACCCTAATCGTACTTTCTAGATTCACTACAGGCGGGTTTACGGAAATCTCAATAGACGCAGTCTCCGTAGCTAGCACACCTCTTTTCCCTAATAATCCACCGAGAATGAGCTTTAACCCCCGTCCTTGATAGATCGTGCCATGTTCGCCAGAAACTGGCTCAGTTTGAATTCCCGATTGTGATCCGCTCCAGAATGGCACGGTACCGTCGCCAGAATAGCTTCGCTGCATCTTCATGACGGAAAATCTTGTACCGTCGGCGACTAATTGTACTCCAGAGGTAGTTTCTTCTTTTGTGCCAGCGAAGAAAAAATAACGAACATTAAGTGGGCGTCTTGCCAGGTCAAGTAATTTGTGAAAACGTTGTGCAGCTTCAAGATTACTTTTCGAAAGTCCCAGCTTTTTTGCAGTATTAACTTCGTAAATATCCTCTGGTTTAAAGTTTTCTTTAACATCTCTGTTCCAGGCAAACGGTTCATGCTGAGGTGGGAGCAATTGGTACAAGGATGGAAAAAGATCGTTATTTGCAATTTCTTGAACCTGCTCTGCACTTAAAAATAATCGCTTCTCCAGTCCCACCGCTGCAGACAGTGCCATAGGTGCTCCTCTATGGGGAGTTCCCATAGTAATGAGAGACGCCACGGTCGTGAATCCGGGCCTGTTGGAAAAAATTCCGGACTCAAGATAGCAACGACCTATAAGGCCACCCATGCTATGAGCTAAAAGGGTAATTCGGTAATCAGGCCCCAGAGAGGCAGCAAACTGATCAATCAAGTCTGCGAGTGCTGTTGCTGCAAGCTCGTTGTCCTTGCGCCAATCGTAGGGGAAGACACGCAGGTTTCCTTCAGAACCCTCTTGGAACCCAGCTTTTTCTAATGAATCAATAATATTGTCGTATTGAGAAAATAATGAAAAGCTGCGGATTACATCAGTTGCAACCAAATCAGGCTTTCGTAAGGAATCCATGTGATTATACGGGCGCATCAGTTCTAATATGCTACCAGGCCACACAATCTTCCCGTTGTCCTCTAAAACGGAACCCATTATTCCTGGAATTAAGATGATTGCGATTTTCATTTCGTGATCCTTATTCTCATTCGCTTTAAGGTAGTAAGCATGCTTTTAGCTGTTTGAACTTGCTTCGGTTCCATCATCGATTGACACCCGTTATCAATTTGCATTGCTCTTATTGAGTCAATCAAACTAATTCTGTCCGAATTGTAGTCGAAAATACAACCAGTATTTATATTGTGATAGCCAACTGGAGTTATCGTTACAAAAAGCGTCGCAATTAAAAGCATTCCGATTCCGGCCTCAAAAGGACGACCTGCCAGAGCAGAAAATTCTCGTAAGTCTGCTGTGGAAATGAGACTTGAAGCACCTTCAGTTGCCGAAAAGTGATTCGCAAAAACTATTTTCTCAGCCGTTCCACCAAGCATATGCGGAGTCAAACCGATTAATAGATCCAGCCCCATCCCCTTACGGATATCCTCGGCTGCGATTACGAAGTCGTCGAAAATTATTTGTGAAGAGGTGGGTCGGTCATCGCCAAAGTCGATGTCTTCTGATTGCATTTTTAGTTTTGCCCAATCAGTAAATCCATCAATCGTCTTGACCAAACCTGCCGGAATTGGCGCCATGACTTCAAAAATAGTGAATGTGGTTTGTGCTGCGTTTAGACGTTCAAGCAGCTTTGGAAGCTGACCTATCCAAGCCCCCATGTCTACAATTCCGACACGCAGTACGTTTTCTTCACGAGCCAATTTTTCAGTTATTTTCTTTATGTTGTCACTGGCAGTTGCAATGACTTTAGCATCGCGATCATTGACGCTTGTACTGCCATGGGATGATCGCAGCGTCGCCCTAAAGTTCTCATTTAGGTTGGAATATACTTCCTGCAGTCTCCTGTCTGATACCTGCTTGCGTATCGCAAGCGAGCTTGCTTCAAGAGTGCGCTTCTCGACAGTTCGCTTCTTTGAACTAGTTATTGACTTTGATCTGCTTTTGTCGCCCCCAGAAGATGATGATTTGGGCGCACGAGCGATGTACTCCCCCTCGCCACTGATAGTCAAGGGCCTCCTAATCAAGGTGTAGGTCGGAATTTTTTTCATATTTCAAAAAGTTGTCTTGCATCAGAGAGTCTGTAAAGAACGGGAATCCCCCATTCTAAAACTGCAGAGGCCGTAGTATCTTCTAAAGTCACAGCAAGTGAGCTCCGTCCCTCTGCCACAGCCATATCAATATCGCCTTGATTTAGTAGTGAAACGTACACTGTACTGACAAATGATGCGATCGTCTCGGTCGGTATTGGATGTTGATTGGCAATCACAGCTGGAATGCCCGCCTTGATCAAGGCGGTCGAGACCACATCGAACTCGTTGGCATGATTTCCTGCTCCCGTATTGCATGCACTTAGTATTGCTAGTTGAATTCCTTTGCCAGCGAGTGCGACAGCCAACTGCAATGCTGGCACACGGTCGCTGCGACCAGTTTTCGCATCCTCTAGTACTAGACTTCCTACGCCATTAGAGTCGACCTCCCCATGTCCGTAAAAATGGAATACGTCAAAATTCCCCTGCATGAGCGTAGCCATCAGTCCTTTGCGGGTGGCCCCTGCTACAACCTGTACCTCAACCTGCCCTGGAAACAATTCGAACTTGCGCTTCATAGTGGATAGTACTTCGTCCAAAGGAACGCCTTGCTGATCAATAGGATCAGCAGAAACTAAGAGGATTCGGAGTTTACTAAATCGTTTCCGCGGCGGTTGATATACGCCACAGGTTGGGTGAACGCGAACAACTGATCGATTTCTATGCGGAATAATTGGTACGTTGTGAGGAGCTATGTATTCCCAGGGCACCTCCCGGATCGCAGGGTGATCACTCAAAATCTGAAGACTAATCTGCCCTGCTGGCAGCTGATCATACATCTCTTGCAAACTACCTGGAAATATAAAGCTGAAAAGCTCCCTACCAAAATTCTTCAACTCTACCGGAGTAGGCCTCCTGCCACTTCCGCTTACGGAATGCCCTAGTCTACGACCGAAGTGAACCAATCGATCGAGCGTATCATTGAACGCGATCTGTTCTATGGCGGTATCCGCCCCACGTCGACCAAGAGCCAATAGAGAGTTCCCATCACGACCATCAAGTAAAAATAAATCGAATGAGATACTCACTCACCAACTCCTAACAGATAAAAAAACAGGATAGCATGCATGTGAAGCAAAGTGTTCATTGGGCAATGAAAAGACATAAAATTAACGATATATTGGTGTTGTGGCGCCATTCCCTGCCTCGCTTTTCAAATGCTCCGAGATGGCGTAATAGTTAATTTTTTATCTATCGATGAGTAGGTAATTAAGCAGAGATGTCTTTATTAAGTGCAATTACTGTTGATGTTTCGTTTCATGCAAATCTTCTCGCTCGACGCCTTGCTGCTTTCCGTTAGTGATTTGTACCCCCTCATTGATTTTCTCCTTAAGAAACGACGTGGTAGCTCCAGAGTGCCCATCGACTGGATCTTTAGGGTGCGCCTTGATTCTATCTGCGGTGGAAGCCAGCGCAAGTCCTTGCGGGTAAGCCATCACCTTGTAGAATAGGGAGGAAGCCTTCCTTAACATTTTTTTTGGAGATAATCTTGACGGATCTGCGATACATACTGAAAACGAGTTACACAAACAGCCGTGCGCTGATCATCGGGATCAACAAGTATAAAGAGGCGCCCCCCCTGTCGTACGCTGTCAGCGACGCTCTTGGTGTTCGACAGGAACTGATTAACACCCTCAAGTTCAAGCCTGAGAATATAGTTTGTTTACAAGATGAGGGGGCTACCAAGGCCGAAATATTAAAAAATTATTTGCGCCTCGCCAATGATGACGTTGATGTCGATGATCGGATCATCATTTTCTTCGCTGGACATGGCGACACGCGAAGAGGCAACAGAGGTGAAGTCGGGTATTTGGTTCCGCATGACGCTGTCATGGATGATCTGTCAACCTTCATTCGTTGGAATGACCTGACCCGAGACTCTGAACTAATTCGCGCAAAGCACATGCTCTTCATCATGGATGCCTGTTACGGTGGCCTCGCACTGAAACGCAGTCTTCACGCTGGCAGCGCTCGCTTCTTGAAAGACATGATGCTTCGCTTTTCACGCCAAGTTCTCACGGCGGGAAAAGCCAATGAGGAAGTCGCTGACGCCAATGGGCCATTGGCCGATCATTCTATTTTCACGGGTCACCTTTTGGAGGGCATTAGAGGAAAGGCTTTTGGTGAATCTGGCGTACTCACTGCGACCGCCCTCATGGCCTATGTCTATAGCAAGGTTTCAAATGATATCAACTCCAACCAAACACCGCACTATGGGCATTTTGAAGGAGATGGGGACTTTGTGCTTCTGGCCCCGCGGCTGGACCGTGAAGATGAAAAAGCGGATAGGGATATTGATAGCTTACTTATCGTTCCCTATCCCGATGAACCTCCCTGTTTGGCTACTACCGACGAGAAGATTAAAAAGGTCAAGTCGCTGTTAGCCGCTGACTCCTCATCGATAGAACTACATGACGTGGTTGTGGACGAGATGCGCCACTTCCTATCGCAATCTGGTGTTGGAATCTTTCCGACCAGCGGAGAGTCTGGAACGGCTGAGGTAATCTCACGTGTTTCTCGGTATGAATACGTAGTAAATGATCTTGCGCTTATTGCGTCGTGCATGTCTTACTGGGGCCGTCCAGTGCACAATGCCCTTTTTCAAAAAATCTTCTCGCGCGTCACGGATAATATAGATACATCGGGAGGTATGAGTAATTTACTTGCGATGCGTATTTATCCGCTAATCATAGCGGCATATTGCGCCGGCATTGCCGCAGTCGAAGGAGGCCGATACGACTCTTTGGCAGTAATGTTTAACACTGCTGTTGATATAGTCGAATACGGAACGCAACCTCAGCTCGTTATCGATCTTTTGTCACAAGGTATCAGCGAAATAGGGCAAAGCATTTTTAAACAACTTCCCGGGCACGAGAGAAATAGAGTTCCAATGAGCGAGCATCTTTATAAAGAGTTGCAGCCTAAACTTGACGATATACTTTTCATCGGACGTAACTATGAACGTTCGTATGATGATTTTGAAGTATTGCTTGCACTTGCATGCGCAGATAGAAAGCTCAAACGCAGCGATCGCATATGGGGGCCAATTGGGCGGTTTGGTTGGAAGGCTTACAGTAGCAGTGATAACCCTTTAGAGAGAATTATTTTTCAGGCAACTGCGCAGGGATTAAATTGGGCGCCGTTGAGGGCTGGAATGTTTGACGGGAGTAAGGAGAGATTTGAGTACGTCTCGACCCAATACCGCGAACTGATTGGCGGGCTTAATTGGCATTGAAACGTCTTGCAACAATGGTTACCACGCATCAAGAATATGCCTGAACTTCTGGCCCGCAAGTACACGCCAAGACTGCCTGCTTTTTTGGCGTGACGATTTTCGACTCTATTTCATCTCTAATAATTTTACAATTTTTGTGATTAGATTAAAGTGTTGCCATCATCGATTGAGTCCGCAACAAAGCATTGCCATGGAACACGGTTGGGATACAGAAGCGCAGCAAATATCGACAGATACTGCACAAGCTTAGTCGAAGGAGGTTCAATCATTGGCCAGGTTTTAGAAAGTTCGTGAGTCCGGAAGATGTCGTAACCTATTCCCCATGCTAAATTCTCGCCCCCCTCCATGGTTTGATCTCCGAAGGACGAAGAATCCGAATTGATGTAGGCCGAAAAACTAACGTCATCCAGTAGCCATAAGCTTTCATCAACGACCTCCGTAAGACCAAAAAGCGGCGCTAGCCGAAGAAAAACAGTTAATGTTTCATTGGGGCGTTTGATTGCACTGACTACCTTCGAAAAATCTTTTGAATCAACTGCAAGGATGTAGTCCAGGACTTGTTCTCCCGTTACATATGCATGCAGTAACTTCCCTCTGTTGGTGACCAATCCGTAAAACGCTATTCCAAAAATCTCCTCCGCTTCCGAGATAAGTCCGAATTTTTTCAATGCTGATAGACAAACATACCAGTATGCCGCCTGAGTATCAGAGACTGGGGTAATCGAGAATTTGTAATTTTCCAGTAAACGTTTTAAGAGTTCTGCGTATAGAGCTCCTGCTGCATTTATTGGTTGTGTAGACTCCGACTCAAATAGAGGAGGTAGTGCGGTCCATGCCAAGACTTTTGTAACTCGGATAGGCAAAAGGTATAGTTCGGGAAGGGGACTTTCCGCGGATAGGAGCGCAAACGGGTTCGTAGCGAGTGCATCGTTTAATGCCTTACTTGCCACGGCTAGCCGTTTAAAAACTTCGTCGACGATATGCTCGGCTACTTTTATTACTTCATGGGCTCTCAAGTGGGGCAGCAGAGATACTGCAAGTACAGCGTAGACTTCCGCTGATCGAAATTGATCAGCGGAAGCCTCAGCTCGCTGCGTAAGAGATGAAGAAAGACGTAGAGCGAAACTGGCCAGCACTTGGGGAGTATCAGACAGTTCTGCAAATATTGGTCGAACAGTGTTGGCCAAGCTTCGTGGATTCCAATTCGATTCAATCGAGTCATAGATTGACCAGAGTTCCTCGTACTGGTTCCGGCTTAGGTCAACTTCGGATTTGATGGTCCAATCCTTGACGAAAGTATGGATCGAGGAGAGGGTATCCGAATAAAATGGGTTTCGGCAGAATCTCGGTGCACTGGAAAGATTCAGCCCCCATACCACAGGCGTTTGCCCAGAAGCACGCAGTTTGCTACAGACTCGCTTGCTGATTTCGATAAGGTCCAAAGCAGCTGAGTGGTCTTGAACAAAGTCACGACCTTGGATGCAGTCCAATAACGCCGATGTCCCGCACCCTGCCCCGTCTTCCTCTATCGCGCCTTCGTTTTGGGCGGATGTCGCGAACAGGGTGACGCCGGGTGTATGGGCATCTCCAAGGGCATCAGCTTTTAAGAGCACGCCGAGATCATTGATTAGTCCGCCTCCTTCACACGCATCAACGATAATATTTGTCTGAGTTGGAGTGACTTCAGCAATCATTCTGAAAACATCGCTGAGTGAAAGCGCGGTCATTGAAAGGCTGCTTGCGGCCACATCTCGGCCCCACATGTAGAAGCTACCAGCCTTAACGCTACCGTGCCCAGCGAAATAGAACGTAAATGTATCAATAGGGCCATTTTCGGATAGTAAGTTACGCAGTGCTTCTCTTATTTCGGCAAGTGTGGGTGATAGGAGTAGTTTGGAATACTCATATGAATAGCCACCGAAAGAATCAGCGATTAGCACTTCAAACATGCGTTGTGCGTCGCCCTCGGCTCCGTATAAGTCTTCAATTGGCAAGGCATCATAGCTATTGCATCCCACACAAAGTGTGACTCTCATATTTTTTTTCCGTAACCAACAAATCTTGCCTGGCGTTGCAATTCACGTTCCCAGCCTTCTGTGATCTTACGTAATTTTATTTTTTCGATCCGAGCCTCATACTCTGGGGACGTACTTTCGAGAGCTGTTTTGAATTTATCGTAAGCATCGGCACCCACGTGAATTTCAGGTAACTTTGGTGTGCCATCAGGTGAAACTTGGATATCGAGTTTTTCCAACATGGCTTCAAGCGCACCCAAGGTGGATCCTTCTACCTGAGCATCTACAACGTTTCCGACGCTGTCGCATGAATCTGCTAAGGTCGTATAAACCGAACGTATAAATTGTTCGTTCATGGTGGCCTTGAATGACTCAAGCTCTCGCCGAAGGATGGACACATCATGTTCGGCGATGTCTTGGAATCGGACCTCGTGTAATGATGAATGCGTCTTTATCCCTCCATCAAAGTACGTCGATGAAGAGGGTCTACGTAGTGGGCCGCCGTGATCAAAGCGTTGAGTATTTTCGGGATTGGTATAGGCGGATTGGATCTGGCCAAGAATTTCGCCAAATTTTTCAGCCATCGCCCGCTCGATCTCTTGAGAGTCTGTAGCATTAGAAAAGAAAATCACTGAACGATTCTTCAAATTCTCCCCTATTACACATAAATATTTTCTAAAAGGCAATATTAAAATAATGACTGAATTGGTCTTCCACTCCCGAGCATAACAGATGTGAATCGCCATCAGTAGCTTAGACTATCCTGATCCATAGTTCCTTAAGATGAAAGATCGATGGACCGTGTTAGGGGCTGGGTGGCCTAGCAAACTCCTAGTTTGCGATCACGTCGTTGCCTGATCCAATGACGAGATCGGGGCTGACCTGTCTATCTCCCCTGCCCTGCACAAGCTCCTACCACGATCTAGCACGAGCTGCTTTAGCTTCGGTGGATTCCACCTTGAACGTTTCCGTGGCTAAACCTCTCGCAACGTTAATCTCGGGTTCAGCGGGGCGCAGCGCAATTGATTCGGTTTTTCTTTCGCATCATTTCCGCTCTGCAACGATGCATTTAAGTTAAAGTGTTGCGTTGAGCGATTGAATCGGCACCCAAAAGCGGACCTTCTTGATGCTCTCCCTTAAAACGAAAAATTTTTAATCCTTAAAGTGCATATGAACACACTTCACTTCATCTTGGCACTCGCGATCATAGCAATCTCGGCCTCATCACGATCACGATTTGGTCTTTCTTTGTTTTATCCGGGCTTCCCACTCTGGGAGTTATCCCATCGCTTTCTTTGGCTTTTCGGTTATATGCGGCATGCTCCTCGGCACCTGGCGACGGAGAGAGAGCTGGCTATCGTTAGTCGCCCCGGGCCCACAGCTGCGCCTTATTTGCACTGTTGCGGTTCTATTCCGTGCCTTCAGCTATCTCCATGAAAGCGCCCTGCCCCCTCCGCCAAGGTGACATCTTTTGCTGATGCGCAAACCGATCCTTATGGCAAATGATCGTTCAGTATCCCTCACGGTCCGATTAGGGAGGGAGCCTTTCAATAGTGGCAACCGGTCAGAGGCAGCGGATCAAAGCATTAAAACAATTTGAGCTGAAAGTTCGAGAAATTTATGAAACTAACACTCCTGTGCCTTCCCACCTTTCTATTAACTGCCTGCGCCAGTATCGATAACGCGGCCGAGGCAGCTAAGATTGAAGCTGCGGGACATATCTACAGGCAATGCCTCGTCGGTCGGATTCTCAGTAAGCAAGCAGATGTCGACTTGTACTGTCGGCCTGCAAGAATCGCCCTCTTTCAGACAGTGATGGCAGATCCGCGCTAGTACGAAAAATCCCCTTTTTTTGATGCCTTTGCGAAAAATATAATTGAGATGGCCCAAGACGATGTCGAGCTTGCCAAAGACGTGGTGAGTGATAAATCTATTCGCTGATGTAACGGTTTAGGGAACTCGTAAATTGTCATAGAAGATGAGATTGGGGTCGTCATTTAAATGCGGTCTTTCTCCGATGAGACCCTGTTCAGATTAGTCGAAAATGCCGTGTTAGGTAGGTGCAACCACACCGAAATGGGGGTAATCAGGTGGGTTTGTAGGTGGGTACCCGATGCGAATAGTAGCAAAAGCCGACTGATCCGACGCTCAGGGAAATGCTAATGCTGGGCAAAGTGTAACCGATGGCCAGGTTGACGGAACCGGCGACCAATGCATTCAAGGCGGCAGTCTGCAAGGCATCGCAGGCCGGCACCTTGCGTGAAGGTTGCTATCAATGCCCCACACAGGTAGGCGCCGACAATGTCGATCGGCCCGATGGCACGCCAAGCTAAGCAGGGAATATCCGTTGAAATGACTGGCAATCTTCGACGAGCGAAAAATTGTCGGGCGCTCCTAGACCTAGCCCATCTACTACTTTCCCATCGGGCGTAACATAGAGGGGAAACTCATTATTTTCGTCGCCATCTTTCCTAAAAAAAACTTCTCTTATCGGTACAAAGCTCCATTGGACGTGTGCTCCATCGTGGACAGGAATAAGAAGGAAGATATCCAGCAGCTTTCGCCTTTCGTCTATGTTCACATGCTTGCAAAACGACAGCGCATCGTTATGTCTCCAAAACATTGAGGTCTGTGGCAACCAGCCATCTTCATGCCTAATTGCGTAACTCATGACAACATAAATCACCCCTACGTGAAGTGTGACCGCTCTCCATGTTGACACGCCAGGTCCGGTCGCAAAAGGGAATCTAGGGAGCTCATGCTCCTGCTGTGTAGTTAGCATTTCAGTTTTTCACCAACAAATGAACACTATAGATTGTAGTCCTAAAGTGCGCGGCGTGAGTACATCGTGTATTTTGCACTGGACCAATGTATGGGTTTACTTGAACGCTTCGGCGCGGGCCTACAGAAGGCACGGAAGAGCCGTGGACTTACCCAGGAGGACTTTTCGATCGTATCCAGTCGAACTTACCTTAGTAGCTTGGAGCGGGGACTGAAGGCGCCAACTATTTCGAAGATTGACGAAATCTCATCGGTGATGGAAGTGCACCCTCTATCGCTACTCGCACTCGCGTATTTGCCAGAAACAGACGAGCAGCGCAAAGAACTATGGGAGCGAGTCCATGCAGAAATACAGTCGTTTGACCGCATTTTTCCCGACAAGCGTGGCGTTGACGAAACTTAATTGGCGCCACTACGGCGAAAAATACCTTGTTTCACACAGATCAAGAACGCTTCATGTTGACAACAAAAGCAGCATCCGCTGCTTCAGGCTGAAAGACGTTCCTTACCGCCGCGACGACCGCCGCGGCTAACGAGGTAGCAGCGAGCTGAGGAAACTTTTTAATTAGGTCGTTTGACACCGTCCAGCCATTGTCACGCACTGACCGGATGATTTGATCTATATCAGAGTTCAGTCCCTCCAGCGACCCTTTGACGGCGTGCCGTGCACGGTCAATGTCACGCTGATAACTATCTTCGTTGCTCATTTCTACTTCGATGGTGGACCTGATGATATTTCCGAGAAACTCGGTCTGGCTTGTCAGGTCCGGGTAACGCCAGGTCGGCATAGCATCGTCGTAAGCATCAAAATGGAAATTGGAGCGAGCGCCATCTGGACAAGTGTATTCGTCACCGAAATGAAAGTCCTCTTGGTACATGCTTACCAAGGGCCGCGACAAGGTTTCCAGTGCGCGTCTATACCCTAAGCGCTGCTGCGCCTTGTTAGTGATAGTTGCTGAGATCGGCAGGATGAAGGGGGCTGGTATAGCACCGTCTCTGCGCAGCACGTCATTGACCAAAAATCGAGAGATGCGGTCGTTTCCATCGCTCATCGGGTGAATATAAACGAAGCCGAACGATGCGATCGATGCGCGCAATAACGATGATGTACCTGCAGTCTTGGCCAAGCACCGCTGGAGACCTACGAGCAATTCCATCGTTCGCTCCCATGGCGGTGCGATGTACTCGACGATATTCTCAACGCCGTGCGTATATCCGATGACGGCCGGTGATTGGCGTACGCCATAGCGCGTAGCAAGGCCGAGGATTTCAGCTTGAATCTCGCTAAGTGCTTGTAGCGCGAGAGGATCACCATTTTGACCGCATCGATGCTCCATGAGTGCAGCGAAGCGCTTCACTCGATCGACCTGTTTTTCCTCTTTCTCAATTGCAAAAGAGGCACGACTCTCTTTGATGGAAAGCCATACGGCACTACGCGCCAAGATATCGGCACCAAACTGGATCTCGAGGGATTCAAGCGCTGCGGCGCAATTGAAGTGCTCTAGAGCAAGAACAACGTCAGTTCGCCGGATCGTTGGGCAAAAGTATCGGGTTCCAGGTAGATTGTCTCTAACACGCCAGCGCTGGGCGTTGGAAGCGCGGGATGCTACGACGAATTCGGTAGGATCTAG
This sequence comes from Janthinobacterium sp. PLB04, assembly GCF_021165895.1. Classification (NCBI taxonomy): domain Bacteria; kingdom Pseudomonadati; phylum Pseudomonadota; class Betaproteobacteria; order Burkholderiales; family Oxalobacteraceae; genus Janthinobacterium; species Janthinobacterium sp. PLB04. Next base: position 3,555,881 of record NZ_CP088968.1, read on the forward strand.
GGCGTCGACGTAATTTCCGGATGAGGTATCTTGCACGTCGAGACGGCGGCCTGTAAGCCATTCGAACAGGAAGCCTGCGCGCCGGGCGTACGCGCCAGTAGGTTCGCTACGAATCCAGTCCTCCAGTACCGCTTCGTCGATGATCGAGAAGAGTTTCGCAAGAAACTCTAGATTAATGAGCTCATGCTTCAAGCCGAAAATGAAATGACTAATGATAGTTGGATCAGGCCGAACTGCAGCGATGTATGTCTCTTCTCTGATTGAATTGATCACTGTCCGACGCGATGGGCCTACTTTGCTTTTCACAGCGAAAGGCTGTACCGTCCGGATGTTCAGATGCATAGCCACCCATTTAAATGCATATCGTCAGAGTTAGGCTCACATCGATTACCCAAAAAATCAGTAACTTAGGGTGTGTTGGCATAACTCGTTTTTTTGTCTTCGCGTCAAAGTTAAGCTCACAAATGCGGAACTCTGTGCGCCGCCCGCTCGTGACCAGTGCATTCCATCCCACTCCAATTCCCCACTTAACTTGTTGAGAGGGATTGTGTCTTAAACGTGTGGCAGATTCGGTTGCAAATTACTGGGTATAGTGGGTCAGATTTCGCTGCAAATCAAGAACTCGGAAATAGTTAGAAAATTTCTACAGATTTTTGCCATTCAACGTCAAACAGATGTTCAATTGCGCGGTTGTGAAGCTCGACAGAATGAAAGCCGACGGTTGATTCGATCAGCTTCGTGTGACCGAAATCTGAACTCGAAATCCAGACCGTTTCTGGTTCCACAAAAACAACCTTGGCATTCATTTTGGGGTGCAGCACAATGCGCACGTTTGGAAACTGCGCCTTGATCAGCCGTGCTTCAGCGGCCGCATCAGCGTTTGCAATCACATATATGTTCTCCGGGCGCTTCGCGAGGATCTTTGCGATGTAATCTGGGTCGGGCAAACCGTGCGTCATGATCCGGATGGCGCCTGGAATCTTTCCGATTTGCGAAAGCCTAGTGTTCCACGTGCTTGCGCAGATGGAAAATTTGGCATCTTCGCACGAAAACGGGAATCCGCCATTATCGGCACTGAAGGTCATTCCTGATCCTTTCATAATTTAGTTACGTAGCCGTATGCTGATCTAGACCAGTGTGAACCTGCAGCGTTCCACACCGGCTCTGTCATCAATGCCTTCAAAAATTGGACATCATAGGCCGCCATATAGCCGGCTATTTTATAATTCCGGGGATTTCTACTAGGCCAGTAGCATTAAAGAATGAAATCCTGTTTTCTGCGGCGACAAGGTCAATCTTAGCTATGTGATGCATACTCTCCCTCACGGTAGATGTGTACATAAGATAATTTAACTCGTCGCAGTTAACCTCTACAACTAGGGATGAAACATCAAGATCGCGGCAAGATTTGAGAACTTTGTGCTTGGTGGATGGAAATTTTATTTTAAATATCTCATTATAATGCGGCTGGAAATATCGTATAAGCGCTGCTTCGATCAATCCAATTTTTTGTTTATTATTTGGTGGATTTGCTATCGCATTCACTAATCTAGTTTCATTTTTTTCTGACGCATCTGCATCTCGCGCTCTCCCGTCCATCGAAGAAAAGAGTTGTTCGTGGTCAAATTGATGCATAAAAATCATTATTTCTTTATCCGGGTAATCATGATTTGTGAGCGCTAAAATCTTTTGTAGCGTTCCATGATTTTTCAATCGTTCCAAGGCTGACCGATTTCCTTGACCTATCGATTGACCAACGTATAAAACTTCGTAGCGGTTTAAGTCATTTGCCCCCTGAGCTGCACCTTTCTGATATTGAAGAGTAAGGGCGGTAGCGGGAACATATGTGCCTTCTGTGCCATCAGGATTATAGCTACGGATTTCCCTGAACGGGTACCGGCATTGTATAAGAGAATCCTTGTGATCTAGAGTCCAGGGATAACCTTCGAATGGTATGCAACTTTCCTGTCCGTCTATCCGGTAGCATATTTCGCCCGATAGTTGGTTATTCGTAAAATTTATTTTATCATTTTTAAAATAAGGAATAGGTCTTGCTGCGATAATATATATGTGGCATTTCGCAATTTCCCGCTCGTCATCGGGGTTTGTCTTTCCCCCTCGAAGCATTTGATGAGCTGGCACGGCGCACGTGTAGCTATTGAGATAGCCCAGTGCATACTCTGTGATAAATTTTCTCTTCATGTTAGCCGTGAGTCTGAACTGACCGGACCATCCTCATCAACAGGAAGTCGTCAGGTTCGATGGTGCACAGGCGGCCGTCAATGATATTGAATTGCGCTAAGCGGGCGTGTCCCAACGCATCGACACCCAGCGGATGCTTGGCGAACGGATTGTGGAAAATATGGAGACCGTCAAGCAGATGCTCGCTGTAGTCACGCTTAATGGCACATCGAAGCTCTGGAATGATGCCATTGTCGCTCGGGTGAAGTGTTTGATAGAACGAGAGGGCATCAGGATTGTCGGCGAGGGCGCGGATCTTTCCCCAAGTGGCCAAGCAACTGTAGATGACTGCGCTCACTTCGCTAGCCCGGTCGTCGCAAAAGAAGCCAAGCGGGACTTCCGCTCCATTAATCTTGGTGGCCGACGAAACCGGAAATTTGGGAATTTCCTTCGCACTCGGGCCCAACGCCTTCGCCGCTTCCTCGTCGTATCGCATTCCATATAAAGCGGCCATGATCGGGCGGCTCGCCGCAAAGTGGGCAAATGGGCGATCGAACGCTGCGATTGCAATCACAAACGGCTGATCCTTCGCGTGCGGCAGCTTCGCATAGCTTGATCGGTGCTTCGAAATTTTAGCGGAGAGTGTGTTAGCGATCCGTATGGCCGCCGCTTCGTTGAATTCGGCAAAGTCTTCTGGGATGGCGGTCGCGTCATATCCGATGGCGGGATCTCCTCCGACCGCCGGCGCAGCGATGGCGGCCTCGATACAAAATTTCACGGGGCGCTCAACCACAAAGTCCGGGGCATGATGGGCGAAGTCCACCTCGGCACCGATCTCCTTCAAATATGCATGCAGATAGAGCTCCCACATGGATGACTCGAACGTGGTCTGAAACTCATTGACGAACTTACCGTCGCGGTCGACGAATCCATCAGCCCACTTTTCGAGAACCCTGCGCTCAGGCAGATACGTTGGGTCCCGGAGCATTTTGAAGACGCGGTGCAGGCGGTCATCATGAAAGCGGTCTGCAAAAAGATCCATATGAGCAACCCTGCTGAAATTGGGAAAATTGTTGGTCGAGTCACATCTTACTTCATCGCTCCGAGGACTTTGAAGCCCACCACCGCAATTTCGGTCTGGGCCGCTAGTCCCACTAGCCATGAGTCTTACACGGTTTCTGACCTCTCCATCATTGTTCTAAGCCTCGGGTGGAGCCTCTGCCGTCGCGTCACCCTGTTCATGGCGCTGGCCATCTACGAACGATTTGACGATCAGGCTAAGGATCAGCCACCAGGCATAGACACCGTGCACGCCTTCGCATAGGCCACTGTCGGCCATGCCGTGCGCCACAGCATTGCGTAGGTTCGGTCCTTCCTGCTCACACATGATCGAGCGGATGGTGAAGGTGAGATCCTCTCCGAACACTTCGATCATCTGCGGGCGCAGCACCAAGGTAGACATACCGGCTTCCATGTCAAGTCCGTCAACATCATGCGTGGTCGTGTGGGCTCCAGCGTCCTGCAGCACGAGCCGCACCATGTGTTCGAATTGCGGCACCAGAATGTGGATCGCCTGCACATAATCGCTGCAGTAACCCGCGTACAGTCCGTTGGCGACGACGTCGACGCGATCGCGAGGCACGAGACCCGCATTGGCCGCGATATGGAGAAAGTCGAGCGGCGTCATGCAATACTCCAGCTGCATCGCCTCCAACGCGGGGATGATCATGCCGTACGCCGTCATCGCTGTAATCTCGCAGCAGCCTTTTGTGGCGCGGGCGGCCACCTGGGATGCCTCTGCTTCGGCGCCATGATCGGCACCTAAGCGCCGAGCGATCGCCCGGCCGTCGCCGGCGAACGTGACGCCACCGAACAGTCGCCCAACAAGGCTCTGACTGACCAACTGCTGCGCCTGCTGATATTGGGTTTCGCGCTTCGGGAAAGGATGGATTGTACAAAACGCCAGCAGGGCATTCATCGGTGTCTTTCCCTGTACTCGCTGCACTGCCTTGCGAACAAATTCCGTCAGGTCGATGCTCCCGCTACTGATTACTTTCATCTCACCCAGGGCAAGCCGTCCAGTCGCTGCCAGCTTAGCGCGCAGCTCGGCAATTATTTCCTCTACGTGGTACGCAACCCGGTGCGCACCAGGCACATCGCGATAGGCCTTGATGGCGCGAGTGATGAATTCCCGCCGCCCGATCGCCGAAGTCGTTGCCTCTGCCTGCGCCGTGAGGCTCGCTCCAATTTGTATCAGCATTTCGGCCTGTTTGTCTGCGAGTTGAGCGCGCTCATACCACTTCTCGGCTTCACCGAAGAAGGTCTCCGCATTCGAAGCGAATCCGGCGGCCAGTCGCTCGCGGCCCAGCCGCTCAAGCTCACTCGCGATCCTGGGCGCCTCCGCACGGGCGCGCTTCTCGGCAAACAGTGGCCGTACATAGAACATCGGTTCGAAAGTTTCAGCGCCCAGCGCTCGATCAAATGCATCAAGCAACGCCGCTTCTATCTCGGCTGCGCGGTTACCGGCCCCGCTGCCAAGTGAAATGGCCAGCCCCAGTGCACGGTGCCAGACTGCTTGGCCGCTCAAGTGCCATGTGTCGAAATTGATTGGATGCGTGCGGTAGGCGTCGATGGCCATGCGCGGGAATGCGATGCCCTTGCTTCGTTCCTTCAACCACACCAGGTCGGCCAAGCGCGCGCGCAGTAGCTGGTGATTCACGGCGCCGGCCAGCTGTGCGGCAAGGTCGACCTGCGCAGGTGTAAGGTCCTCTGGGATGAATGACCGGCCGCCGTTGTTCCAGTGGGCCAATGCCTGGAAGGGGGCGGATTTTTCAGTTGGGATGAGCATCATGGACGCGATCGCGACTATGAAACCGAGGGCATTCGCTTTGGCCAAGTCGCCGGCGCCTTCGGCATTGCCAGCTGCTTTGGCTAGCATTCCGTATAGGTCGTTGTAATCACTGGCAGGATCTTGGTCGAGCAACTCGTTCAGGCCAGCGCCGATGAGGTCGTCGAGGGTCAGGTCAGACTGCTGTTGGTGTTGCTCTGGCGTATCGGGCATGGAATAGCAGCATCAAAATTCGTGGAGACACCCCTAGCTTAACCCTGCGTCACGATCAAAACAACCAAAATGTTTAGATAATAACAATGCTTATCATCCAAGGGGAGTTCTAGGATGCGCGCCGGTCCAGTGCGCCTGCACGTGAGCTTTTCTGCGAGCATCTACAGCGGCCTGGTGCCGTCACGCGCAAGTCAACGGGGCACCGGCGGCGCTGACCAGGATGCGGGCTGTGACGTGCTGCAGAACAGCCTAGCGCTGACTGCGCGACCCACATATTTCGCATTGTGAAATGTGGGTCCTGAAGCGTGAATCGCTGATATTTACCTATGAAAACGCTTCTTTTTACCCCTCATTTTGCCCCCGAAATCTTCAAAGTTAAGCTGTAACTTTGATGATATGTGAGCTTAACTTTGACGATGGCCATTAAATCCAATGTAATTTGTCATTTTTCAATTAAAACCCTCATTTTTCATATAAAAAAAGACTTATTACATAAAATATGATTAAAAAATTGCCATTCTGAAAACCTCGAAACCTGGACGAACTGCTGTGACTGCGCGACGCCGATGCGGCGCCGGCCGTTCCTTCAAGAATAACGGCTTCAGCTACAGCTATAACTAGCTGACGCAGGAATAGACATTGACACACCGCCACCTTATGATCGAATACATTAATTTTTAGCATATCTACGATCGGCCGCTTGAAATTTTCGATCTTAAAGGTGCTCGTATTCGGTCAACCACTTCGTTTCCGGAGAACGTAAACTGAGTTGACGCCGTAATATCACTGAGTAGGCTGGCGGCCTAAAGCAAGCCGATTTTATTCAATGAGTTTCATGTTTGTAAGGTCAATTGTTGTCAATAATTTTTAATTAATCCAAATGAAAAGTCGGCGCTATAAAGAGAATATCCTCCATCAACTCGTTTGGCGGCCGCATTTCTCTTGGCTGCGCGTACTGCAATATTCTTTCACCAATTAAACGACGGGCACCAGTCAGATGCCATAGCGCAGCTGTTTCCCTGAGTTGTAGCTGAACATGTTCTTCATAGGCTTGTGATAAAGTTACCAGCGAACTGCTACGAAGTCGAGCCGCAGCGGCGCCATCCCCGGCAGTTGCCGCCAATATGCTGGCCAATCTGAACAATGGCTTCGTTAACGTATATAGGTAACGATGCATATCTGTCGGGTCGACTTCCATTTCGTTCGACTCAGGGAAATAAAATACTCGTCCAACAATATTGACAAGCCTGCAGGGCCCATTTTTTTCCAGTTTACGAGTGAGATTTTCTGGCTCGACCTTGAGCGCTCGACATAAGTTATCAATGACTGGAGGCAGCAAGTATATCCAGCGGCGCTGCATTTCACGTGAAGGTACAGGAACTCGCCACAGCCCCTCCCCTGCCTGCGCATTAATGAATTCGATCTGGTCGGCCTGAATTGCGCCAATTTCGCTGGGTTTCAAAGACTCATAGTAAGAGAGGAATAGTGCGAGTTCTATCGAAATTGCCTGATCCGGATCCGGAACTTGCGACAACGCCTGCCTAATATACAACCAATCAACGTGTGGCATGACTCTGCTACTGATGCTGACCGATTTTACCGGTGCGTTCTCATATTGCCGACTACCAACAACCTGGAACGGCATATGCCGCCAAGGATTCGCTTCTACGTACATTCGACTTTCCCACCAGCTGAACAAATTGGAGACGATACCGATCGAAAAATCTCGGCTTCGCGCCGCAAGTGGTATTTTAAATGGACTCCAGTCCTTTGTCCGCCTGAGTGCACGTGCGCGATGAAGCCAAATCTCTTGCGGTTTTGGATTCGCTAGAAACTCGCAATATGCACGTGCATCTTCGCTAGTCAGACTAGAGAGGGGTTTATGTAGCTGCGCGACACTCCAGATTAGGCATTTTTCGATATGTTGACGATAAGCCCTAACCGTACTCTTTGAAAAATTTTCTGATGTAAGATAGGCGTTGATTGCCTCGATATCATCGACGGATTGAAGGCGATACTCAAGATGCTGCATTGTGCTTACGCGCGATGCACCGCTCAGTTCTGGTGGTAATACAAGGTCTTCGAGTGGACGGATATACTGCTTCCAAACATCAATGTCGGCTGGAGGCAACAGCATCTGTTCAATGGCGTGACTATCAGCAGTACACATTCCACCTGTTAGATCCCTAGTCGCTAGCGGGACTTTGCTTGAGCAACGGCAAAGCGTTGCGCTGCAGTTGCTAAGCACGTGGCCTAAGTCGCACTCTGACGGGCCGAATACCGCTAGTTGAGCTTGGTCGCTACCGATGTCGAACTCGACGACCGATACCCCAGGCAATATAGGAAGCCTTGCCAAATCGAAAGCCGGCGCGAACTCAGAGTACAATTCGCGTGCCTTGACACGGTCGCTCCCAAAAAGATCCGAGTCTGTAAACTCCTTTGCTCGTTTTGTCCAGGCCGATAGCGTGCCTACTGAAGCCCTGAAACTAGCCAAAAGAAAACCAGCCCAGGCGCGCTTATCAGCTGTCCCGTCCTGCGGCCAATTCAGCACAGGTAGACGTATCGTGGGGCCACCCGCGATTTCCGAGTGATCCTCTATACGAAATCGCCAAAACAGCACAGCGAGACTGAACAAGCAAACGTCTTTCTTCGGGGAAAACACTTCGTTATAGGTGTAGTCTTTCCAGCGATTCCCGTTGGCGTCAGGGACATCCTTGAACAATTTCCCGAATTGCTTTTCTAATTGCCGTCGTAACGATTTGTAAATCAATTGCCTTTCCCTGATTTCGTTGTCACTGAAGCTGACCTTAGAGTATAGTCTCCTGCGCGGCTCTCTTCGGACCTTCAATCCAAAAGATGTTGGAATGCCGCTCCATGTTGCTCCAAACAGGTCAGTATCGAAATCGGGACTGACCAAGCTGGCTAGAACTCGAACAGTAGATTTTCGGCGTTCGGCCTCGGACGTCAGATGTTTGAGCGGCAACCCCCAATCCTCCCATCGGTCCCAACGTATTCCGGCACTTACCAATCGTTGAAGCCAGGACGCAAAAGGTGCCAAGGCGTGTGCTGCAGCTAAGCGAAGCGATTGATTGCCCCACTGCTTCGGGTCGAAGTCTCCAATGCCTATATGACTACCACAATGTACGCAATGAAAAGGATTTTCAAACGTTTCCTTGGATATAGCGTGCGTAGAAGTGGCGCCTCCACAATGATTACAAACAGACAACAGTGATTCCCTGTGGATTGGGCACTTTTGTAGGGCATCGATTTGGTAAATACTAGAGTGAAATCCTTCACCTATACAACGAGCGCAATATCGTATATGCATATCTGATGCGATTAAGAAAGTCCATCGCTCTGCTAGTGTAGCTAGTGAGGCCCGAACAGACATCGTTTTCAAATATGAAGAGGATTCCGCTCCGCCAGCGGATGCCCAGCTAAGATCAAGTAAGGAACGACCTTGCCTCTTAACATTCATAGCCGACAGGACCTTCCTATCGAAGTGGTCTTGGCAAGTATCAGATGCTGTGGCGGCATTGGCCCAAGCAAATTTTAGGAGTAACGAAAGGCTGCCCTCGAATGGTTGTTGCCATGAGTTGAGCCAAGCATAGCCATCAAAGTCACTCATGCCGCGCCCCTTTTTCGACTAAACAGGTTTTTAAGACTGATTCACCCGGGCGACGGAATTTTCAAAACCTGACCGGAGAACAGCTTCCCGCCATTGGTCTCGAGTGCCGAAAGTCGCGTGGTTGTCGGCGACGGCAATCATTGACGTCCACCGCTTGCGCTAAGCGCTGACTCCATTGTCAGGAGCAGGATAGCCGCTATGCCGTTTTCTCCCGATTGATCTATCCGTTGAGTGCCAAACAGTGAGCAGACATGCAGTAGGGCGAATGCTAGCACTTGGTTCAGTCTCTGGCCGAAGACGGCCTCGCATAGTTCGCCAGCCCGAAGTCCGTTGGAAAACGCGAACTTCAACAGCCACGTGTAAGCGCCTTCGTATGGCCGCGGCCGCTCGCGTAGCCAAGCTATTCCTGCCAGCTCTCGGTGTACTGGGGTCGCATTGTCATGTTCTAGGTGATGTAGGTGACACCAAGTGAATCCTTAAATCCCGATTGGGCAACGGCCATCTTCCAGGTATCATCGTCGCCGCGAAATCCCGGATGATCGTATTCAAGGCTCGCCATGAAAAACCGGCGGATGCTGTCGGCCACCCACAGCATGCCGATCTGATTCAGGCCGCCGCTAGCTTGCGCTGCCAGCTTGTATTGGCCCCATAGCGTCTCAACTTCGCTCTGCAATCGCCAACCGCTTGCGTATGCTTGGCTCATAAGTAACTGGCTATAGCTATATCCGCTCCCTTCCGGGTACTCCGACACCTCCGGGTCGTCGTAAAAGGACATGATGATGGCGAGATCCTCTGGAGTCAGCACGCCGCGGAATTCATACTGCTGAATCATGAAGCGTCCGATCAAGTCGATGCGCCCTGATTGAATCAGCGCCGTCCGCAGCGAAGTTAGTTCGGGCGTTCCAAAAAGTACGGCGATGAGCTGCACCTTATGCTCCATCGCAAGTTCGTTGGCAAGGTCACGCAATGTGGTCAATTCTGGCTCATGCCAATTCTGGGCCTCATCGACAAACAACATAATGAGATCGCTATTGCGCGTCTTTGCTTGCGTCCACATAAAGTTGCGCAGTCTCGCCCTACGCTGCTCCACTTTCCCAATCGATGCCATCACGTGCGTACAAGCGGTCAGCAATTCACCCATGAAGGTGAGTTCTGAAAAACGGGAATGCCAAGCCGCGCTGGCAGAGAATATTGGCATATCGGGAAACGACTGCGCCAATTGATCTGCAAGTACAGTAATCCCTTCTGTCTTACCAAAGCGTGGGTGTGCGTAAAAACAACAGCCTGGGGCGCGTTGGAACGCTGTATTGGCAAGCACCTCATAGGCCGTACGAATCGATGGCGTTGGAAGGCGAATTTTGCTACGCAATACTGGATGACTGGCAAGCTGTTCAGAAGTCGGCGCGCATTCCACATTGGCCTTTGTCGTGAAATTCATGAAGACTCCTTCTGGTTAGCGCAAGATCGTTTTCCACGTAGGTGTCGGTACCAAACTTGTCAACGGTTGGCGTGGTGGTTCAACGGGCGGCGTGACGGGTTCGTACTTTGGCAACGACTCGGCAGGTGCAGCATTCTCAGTGGGAATACCTGTCTCCGCACTTGCCCTCGCCAGACGGGTCGCTGAGCGGGAAATTTTTCGCGGCTTTTTAGTGGCGTCCTTGACGGTCTCCGATTGTAGGTGACGCAATAGCGCAACAATCGGATTGTCGTTGTATCTGACGTTCAGCTGTCCAGAATCGCGTAGGGCATTAATCTCTTTTCGCATCTCACGCGTATGTCTGGTTTGGCCCCACGCCCCTTGCGCCGTGAGTATCCCCAACTCATCTCCCGACTCGTGAAAAGCGCGCACTGTGCACATATCGGTTGCGCGGATATGTACGCGCAGTTTTCTCCCAATAAGTGCGAATGCGTTGCTCAAAATGGGACTAGTGTAACGAACTCGATCAATCTCAACATATGGCCGCCGTCCGTTTTCAGGATCTCCACGAACTGTCTTGATTTCGACTTCAATGCCGAGATCGGGAAGTGTTGCGGTCGGGGGAGGAAGCCGACGAGGCAGCAAACCCAAAGACTTTATCGATGCATAGTCCCGTAGTATGCTAAGTGGAGAGCGATTTCCCAGCCCCTCGTTTGGCCCTGTGTTGTAGTCTGTGATCGTCACATCCATCAAATCAAGGAGTTCCTCCAAGCCAATTCCCAGTTCGATTGCGCTTCTAGCTGGGTCGCCTTTCTTCGGATCTGACGGGCTAGATCCCGTCGTCGATGGCAAACGTTGAAAACCGTATGTCTCCAACTTCTTAAATACGCGCTCAAGTGCGCTACGATGCTCCCAATGTCCGATCGGGCCGTAATTGACACAGCACCCAATCCTACGCCTGGCGCGTTCAGCGATCGCATTGGAATAGTGAACAGCTGCGTTGTCAACCATCATGGCGGCCCAGGCACGACCGGAGAACTCGGGGATAACACCTGACGGTAGGCCTGCATCTGGTGCGTAGGTCATGTCCGGCACGACGAGCTTACGCGGCTCCCAAGTCGACATCGCGGAAATGATTGCTTGCTCGATTGTGACTGCCGAGCATTCAGTGCGGATGCCGACGCTATAGCCAAGTATCGCGCGCGAGAAATCATCGACGACAGGAACGAGCCAAAGTCGTTCGATCGCAACGCGTTGTGGGCCTTTGGGCCCAGCGATCCGAACGGTGCCAACGCAATCAATCTTGTGCGGATCAATGCCAACGACATCGTACGGCGCATGCGATATCTTGCCTGAGGGCCGTCCTTTACCAACTGATAAATGCGATTTGGCGGTTTTACCAAACCTAGCGGAAGCTGCCGCTTCAATTTGGCTGAGCATTAGCTTTTTAGCGTAGCGTTCGACCGATCGTCGGCCTCTGGATTTACTGTTGAGAGGATAGGCGTTTCCCAGTATGCCGGCCTGCTCACAGCTATAAACAAAGGCCGCGTGCAAATCTTTCAGTGAAATTCTGGCCTCATGAATATGGCCCTTCTCCGGGCGTTTGAGTATTAGGCCGTCGATCTTCGCTTTAATCTCTGGATGCATTTCCATGAACATTTCGAAAGCACCTGTTGAAATCGCTTTGGTGCCCTTTTCAGAAGGAAGGTCTGCAATCCGACGGTAGTCTTTCGTTCGAAAATTTCGGATTAATGCTGTCCATCCGTAAGGTTTGCCATCTGCGGCAGGTGACACGCAGCGAGTTAACTGTCGGAGGAGATCTGTGCGAGAGATTCCGACCGATTTAACAGATGTCTTTAAGCGTCCAGTACGAAGATAGGCTTCAAGCGCAGACTGGTACTTTATAAAACGTTCACGTTCCCCTTCGTCCAGTGCGTCGATATCAACCGAGCGCCAAGACGACGTGTCTGATAGTTCTGCTGGCAACGTGCTGAAGGTCCACAGTTTCATGGACCACTCTCTATGCTGATGATAGTTTCCGGCGACAGGTTTTCTGTACCAATATTCGATTTGTAAGTGCCCAGAAGCACATTCTGAAACACCGCAGCAACATATAAAGGAAAGGCTGCCTCGCCCCAAATTCTTTCTACGTCGGCAAGTGTGAACGACTGGTGTGACCGAAACATATCTGCGACCTCGTCGCTGTACCATGCCAGGGAGTGCTCTCTTGCAGCAGAAAGCCAGGCCAATATACGCCGCCAGTTGGCGAGCTGCACCGAGTTACTGCGAATTTCGATCTCGGTCCATGACTCGTAGCGAATCATGACAGCGGCCGCCGATTCGATTAAACGTGTCGCTTCCGTCGGATCGTAGTTCGGCTTCCCTCGATCTTGGGAATAACGAACGTGCCGATAGCCGACCTCACCACTTTTATAAGTTACGACGGCCGTCACAGGAAGCTCTATCCCGCCCTCCCCTAACGACACCGAGCGTTTCACGGGAGCGTAATCGCACTGTGCAATCTCGGTATCAAACTCGGTCATGAAGAAGTGATCCCACTCTAGGTCACTTCGCAAAACCCAGTCGCGCTTGGTATGCGGGCTATATACGTACCAGAGGCTATTTAAGGCGCTGCCCCGTTGCCCGTAGGAAGCAGCCAATTTCCCACGAAACCGGGTTCCAAGCCTTGAACCAGCTGATCGCGACGTCGCCATTGATCACTCCGAAAACAATACCAACTCAGCATAGGCTGTGAAATCGGATTTGCAAGGTGAGGCATGGCTTACTGGGTAACATTGTGATTAAAGTCAACTTGCTATCGTCTGCAGTGGGTCGAGAAGAATCAACTTTGTGTCACTTGCCTAGTAGGTCGAAAAAGATCAACTTTATGTCGCGGGCACGAATAAAATCAAATTGCTGTCGAAGAATCGCGACAGTAAGTTAGGTCACATTGCTGGGAGCTTAGAGGAAGAAGTGGAAATTTTGAGTACCTAGAATGCTGTCGGCGTACTGCTGACCACGTCTGACCTTAGGTAGCTGTCGCCCTACAAAGATTACCCGTACCTTCAACAATCTTTAATTAACTTCTCCACATCTTTCCTCAAATCCTCGGCAGCACACTTAGCTAGTCCATACATATTCTGAGTACTTTGGAATAACGCTACAGTGTCCGTTTGGAGTTCTAACTCTAAACGAATCATGACGATGAGTTCATCGGTTGCCTTCTGAATTTCATAAAACTCATTCAAAACAAAATCAATATAATTGTGCTGTTTTTCATTAAGTTCCCCATGAAGAGCAACAACAGCATCAGCACATTCCATAGCCCGCGCATGTAAAATCCGGGACTCTTCGGCTAACTGAGATGCCTCTTGGGGATAGGCTCCTCCTCGAGTAATATCTCTGAATTTTTCTTGAATGTTTTCAGCGTCAATGCTTGCGGCATCCCTTTGAGATATCAATGTATCAATTTCATTTTTCATGATCTGCATCGGTGCAGTAAGAGTCAATGCCTTGAAGTACACCAAATTGATCGAACTCAAAACCTCACGACTTTTAAGAACCGTATCCATCCCACCCAAAATTGTTATCTGTGACACTGCAGCGGAAAGATTATTTAGTCCCTTGTCAGAATCAATTTCAGCTATGTTTTTTTGTGTCAAACCACCAATGAATGCATGTGCCTTTACTACTTCCTTCGTCGCATCTAAATATACAATTCGCCGTGCTGTTGCAATACGCTCACGATGTGCCTCATCTGCGCTATGCTTTCTTTCAGAATTCGCTTGTTCCATTGCAAGTTTACGATCCTCCTCAGCTTGCCCCCTTGAGTAGTCCCGCGCATCGCTTGCCAAAACCAATGCTTGAGAAAGTTCCTTCTTCATTCGCCACCATCCAAGCCAGACAGTGAAAAGTACCCCTATCAAACCAATTGTTGCGACAAGAAATGTAACATTCTCATACCAAACCACTTTCGGAGCTGGCTGAGGTAGCAATTCTATATTAAGAGTTATTGGAGCCCCACTTGATGGAGCATAAGTGCTATCTGGAACGATAGTAAAATGTTTCTTGCTAGAGGTCGCCATGCTGATTCCTTACGCCTTTTAAATTAATTATTATTATGTTGATTCGTAATATTCATTATTCGCCATCACCATAAATATTCCAATGAAATATCGAAGAAATTGCTTAACACCACAATTTTAACTCTAAATGTACATAATTTGGACTACATGGGGTAAATTCATGGCTTCGTATTGAAGTCACCACGTCTAGCACGGGCAAAAATACAATAGCAGCGAACTTCGTCTTTAAAACATCGTTCACATACCCTTAGACGGAGGCAGTACCGAGCGTGCTGTACAGCCCATTTTGGCACCCCAAGCATGTACATGAAATCACCAAGCATTCTGGTATGGTTGACCGCACGCCAGTTTGTCCGCCTGGAATTCCGAATAATCCAATACTGATTGCGGAACTCATCCTCGATTTGCTCCAGTATCTGGAGTGAATTATCATCAAAATTTGCCATAGCACGTCCCTCCTCCCCATCAATCAAGCCGGAGTAACTGTCAGAACGGACAATCGTCCACCACTTGTGGCAATCACGGTGCAGTCGCCAGGTACACGACGCCAAGATTGTTGTTGCACCAGGCCTGCAAGCCGTCCATGCAATGGCCGGATAGCGCCTGGAATGCGACCTGCACAGCGCGCAGCATGTTTGTACAAAACGGCCCCCGCCATACATCGACCTCCGGCGCCATGATGCCTCTGGAACGGAAGTAGCGTTTCTGGTCAAGCGCCCTGCACTGCATTTCCTTGCCGCAGTACTTCGCAAGCCGCATTGGTGCACGCGTTGTCAGGCAGCCGCACCATTTGGGGCTCTGCACTCGATGATGCCTATTTTTCTACAACATATTGCACAACATATTGTATGATCGGGCTTCACCGAGGAGTAACGTTAAAATGCGCTATCACTTATATCTGCTTCAAACGCTATCGGCGCTGTCCATAGTATGCACATCGGGCGCATTTGCCGAGGAACCGGGCATTTCACGAGATGAAAAGGGGGCGATCATCGCCTCCCTTGATAGCACCTTGAAGGCGAACTACCCGTTTCCCGACATCGCAAGAAAAATTGCGCCGGTGCTTCAGGAGCGTCTGAAAAAGGGAGATTATGATTCCGCGGCCACGAAGGCAGAGTTTGCGGGCAAGCTGACCGACGATCTCCTCAAAGTCAGCGGCGACCTGCATTTCTTCGTGGGGGCCGACGCAAAATGGATCGCGGAATTCAAGGCGAAGGCCAATCCGGTGCTCAAGGCCAAGATACGAAAAGAAGAATTAAGCACGCTGGAGGAGAGCAATTTCGGTTTCGATGAGGTCGCTCGCCTGAAGGGAAATATCGGCTATATACGATTCAGCTATTTTGCCGATCCGGAACTTGCCTATGATACAGCCGCGTCCGTCATGCGCTTCGTCGGAAATACGGATGCCCTCATCATCGATTTGCGCTATAACAATGGTGGACATCTGGAAATGGCGCAATTTCTAGCGAGCTATTTCTTCTCCAGCGAGAAAGACCAGCTGCTCTTCGACTATTACTATAATGAGGATGGCAAGCGTATCCAGCGCGGGCAATGGGTGCTGCCGGGCCTGCCTGGCAAGCGCATGGTGGACAAGCCGGTCTATATCCTGACCGGCTCCACGTCGTTTTCCTCCGCAGAATGGTTTTCCTATGCGATGAAGAAGCTCGGGCGAGCGACACTGATCGGGGAGCGGACCGCAGGCGGCGCGCATCCGGTTGCACGCAAGCCGCTCAACGACGATTTTTTCGTGCAAGTACCAATCGGCCAGATCCAGGATCCCGTGGACCATGGCGATTTCGAAGGAGCCGGCGTACAACCCGATATCCCAAGCCCGTCCATCCGCGCACTGCCTGTGGCGCACAAGCTGGCGCTTGAAAATCTGGCGAAGACCGATGATGCCAGGCGAACCGAATTTGCCTGGCTGCTCCCAAGCTTGACGGCAGCCATCGAGCGCCCGCACGTCGATGCGGGGATGTTGACGAAAGCCGCCGGAAAATATGAAGGCCGCCAGATCATCCTGGAGAATGGCACACTCTACTATATCTGGCGCGACCGGTTCCGCGTCGCCCTGGAGCCGATCGGTCCCGACCTGTTCGCGGTGGAAGGCGTGTCCGATTTTCGATACCGCTTGAATGTTTCGCGCGGAAAAGTGACGGCGCTGGAACGCGTGAACCAGGACGGCAGTATCCAGCGGTACCAGCGCCTTGACTAAGGGCACACCTGAGGGGACACATCACCCGGCCGCGATCGATGACGCCGTGTTTCTCGGCCGCGCTGTCGAGCGGCTGAGCGTCCTGATCGCTGAACAATCCCAGACTGTCTTCGATACGATGGGGATCGTCATCCCGGTTCGCTCGTGTTCGCTGATGACTGTTCTTGCAACGCTCGGCACGGCCTCCGCCTCGGATCTGGCGCGCGAACTCGGCCATTCGCACCAGTTGGTCATGCAAAAGATACCCAAGCTGCTCCGTCTGGGCCTGATACAGTATCGGAATGATCACAATGATGCCCGGCGACGGATATTCATGCCCACCGATGAAGGCTTGTCGCAGCTTGCGAAATTCGAACAGTGCACGGTGCTGATCCGGGCGGCCTATGCCGGCTTGTTTGCCGAGGTGGGGGACGTCAGGCAATTCGTGGATCGGGCCGCCGATGCGCTCAAGGAGAGGCCGCTGGAGAAACGCATCAATTCTCCGGTCTGACCATGCCCTGAAGAAGGCTGCTGGCGCACGCATCGCCTTCCTGCCGGAATACATTGATGTAGATCAATCAATTTTCCTGCCGTGTGCAGCAGAATATGATCATTCGCAAGGCTCTGTCGAACAGACCATGGCAGAGCGCTTGGCTGGCACAACAATCCACCACACGTTCCTTGTTCCCAGCTTGGCGCTCGCGCCTGCGCCCTGCCTTACGCATGACCAACTTCACAAGGAATAACATGATCCCCACTACCATGAAAGCCGCCGTTGTCGAACAACTGGGCCAGCCGCTGGTGCTGCGCGACGTTCCCGTGCCGGTGCCAGGCCCCGGCCAGATCCTCGTCAAGACGGAAGCTTGCGGCGTGTGCCACACGGACTTGCATGCGGCGCGCGGAGACTGGCCCGTCAAGCCGACGCCGCCGTTCATTCCCGGCCACGAAGGCATCGGCCTGGTGGTGGCCGTGGGCACGGGCGTAACGGAAGTGCAGCTGGGCGAACGGGTCGGCGTGCCCTGGCTGTACTCTGCTTGCGGCCATTGCGAACATTGCCTGGCAGCCTGGGAAACCGTGTGCGCCGAGGCGCAGTTTGGCGGCTATACCAAGAATGGCGGCTTCGCCGAATACATCCTGGCCGACCCGCGCTACGTCGCGCACATTCCGGCGGGTCTTTCTGCCGTGCAAGCGGCGCCCATCATCTGCGCCGGCGTGACCAGTTACAAGGGCATCAAGGAAACGGGGGCGCGGCCAGGCCAGTGGCTGGCCGTGTCCGGCATCGGCGGACTAGGCCACCTGGCCATCGAATATGCGGTGGCCATGGGCTTGCGCGTGGCGGCCGTCGATATCGATGAAGGCAAGCTGGAGCACGCGCGCGCCCTGGGCGCCGAAGTGACCATCAATGCGCGCCAGGGCGACCCGGTCGCGGCCTTGCGCGAAGCGACCGGGGGCGGCGCTCACGGCGTGCTGATCACGGCGCCGTCGATCGATGCCTTCCAGCAAGGCGTGGCGATGACGCGCAAGCGCGGCACCTGCGTATTGGTCGGCTTGCCGCCGGGCGACTTCCCGACGCCGCTGTTCGACGTGGTCGCCAATTGCGTGACGATACGCGGCTCTTTTGTGGGCACGCGCCAGGACATGGCCGAGGCGCTCGCCTTCGCCGCCACGGGCAAGGTCAAGGCCGGCGTGGAATTGCAGCCGTTGTCGGCCATCAACGAGATCTTCAGCCGGCTGGAACATGGCAAGGTTGCCTCGCGCGTGGTGCTTGATTTCAGCGGCAGCTGAACGACAGGCGGGCAGCGCGGTGTGTCGTGCGACGGCAATTTAATTGCCGTTGCTATGATGGCATCTCATAAGACACACCGAGGACACACCGATGAAGAAATCCCTCTCCCGCCTGCTGGCCTGCGCCGCCCTCGCCTTGTCCTTTTCGGCTGGGGCGGCCAGCGCGGCCGACCCGGCTGCGGCTTCGCTGCCCGGACACTATTACCTGCAAGGCGTCATGGAAACGGGCTCCGAACTGCTGCTGAAAAAGGACGGCAAGTTCGAATGGATGCTCAGCTATGGCAATACCGACGAGCAAGCCAGCGGCGAGTGGCGCGTTGCCGGCGACGTGGTGACCCTGGTGGCGGGCAACGGCGGCAAGGAGCCGCAGTTTCGCGTGTTCGAGGAATCGGAAATGCGCATCCAGAAACCCGCCGAAGCGGGCCTGTGGGTGGCCATCGTCGGCTTCCCCCGGCTGGGACCGATGGCCGGCGTGGAAGTAAAGTTCGAAGCGCAAAGCGGCAAGACGGCCACGGCCGTCAGCGTGGCGAACGGCGACGCCATCGTCCGCATGCCGGCGTCGGAAAGCTGGGTGCGCGCCGGCTTGCGCCGCCAGGGTTCAAAAGCCGACTATCAATGGCTGACCGTTCCGCCCGTGCGCGCGCAGGAACGCATCGCCGCATTCGCCGTCACCGATCCCCAGTGGTTGAGAGGCCAGGCATACCAGAAGCTGTCCTTGCGCGTGGTCAAGGGTGGCCTGAAAGTGGACGATCCGGACCATGGCCTGGCCAGGGGCCTGTATGCCAAACCGGCATCGACGCAATAGCCTTCGTTCCCCGTCTTTCCATTCTCCCGGCACGTTGTCCTGGTCAAGAATAATGACCGGGACAGTACGCGCACGCCCGTGCGCCGTTGACACCCCGCACGGTCTGTCCTATAGTCGCCGGGTTAACGACAAATGAGAATGAGAATCATGTTCAGTTCTATCAAGAAATGGCTCGTCTGCTATCCGCTCGTGGCCGCCAGCCTCAGCCTGCTCCTGGCCGGTGGCGCGCAAGCGCAAGTGGCCGACCAGGGCGCCGGCGCCAAGCAGTTATGGCAATTAATTGATTATGTTGCCGTCGATTACAGCGGCGCCGTCGAGCACGGCAAAGTGGTCAGCGAAGCGGAATACGCGGAAATGCTCGATTTTACGGACAACGCGACGACGCAGATCGCTGCCCTGCCCGCCCACGCGTCGCAGGCGGCCATCGCCGCCGCCATCGCCGACCTGCGCAAAGCCGTCGTCGCCAAGGCGGACGGCGCGGAAGTCAAGCGCCTGGCGCACCACGCGAACGGCTTGCTGATTGCCGCCTACCCGATTCCCGTGGCGCCGAAGGTACTGCCCAACCTGGCGCGCGGCGCCGCCCTGTATGCGGCCCAGTGCGCGTCTTGCCACGGCGTGGCCGGCGGCGGCGACGGTCCGCTGGCGGCCAGCCTGGAACCGAAGCCGATCGCCTTCACGGATGGCGAACGGGCGCAGTCGCGCAGCCTGATGGCGCTGTACCAGGTCATTTCGCAAGGCGTGGCCGGCACCTCGATGGCCAGTTTTGGCCAGCTGTCCGAGAACGAGCGCTGGGACCTGGCGTTCTATGTCGGCGGCATGTCGCACGATACGGCGGCAAGCGCACGCGGAGAAAAGCTGTGGCAGGATGATCCGCGCAGCAAGAACCTGTACGCGGATCTGGCTGCCGTGACGACCCTGACGCAAGAAGCCGTTGCCGCCAAGCTGGGCGCGGACGAGGCGCAAGCCTTGACGGCGTACTTGCGCAGCAACCCTGGCAAGGCCGAGGCGCACAAGCCGGCCGGCCTGGCCCTGTCGCGTTTACGCCTGGCGGAAAGCCTGGAGGCCATGCATGCGGGCGACCGCGCGGGCGCCACGCGCCTGGGCCTGTCGGCCTACCTGGACGGTTTCGAGCCGATCGAGCCGATGGTGGGCGCGCGCAATAAATCCCTGCTGCTGGCCGTGGAAAACGCCATGCTGGCTTACCGCTCCGCCGTGGCCAAGGGCACGGTGGCCGACGCCGACGCGGCCGGCGAAAAGCTGCAGCAACTGTTTACCCACGTGGAAGCGGAACTGGGCGACGCCAAGGCCGACCCGATGACGACCTTTGTCGGCGCCCTGACGATCTTGCTGCGCGAAGGCGTGGAAGCGCTGCTGATCGTCATCGGCATCATCGCCTTCCTGCGCAAGGCCAAGCGCAACGACGTGCTGCCCTATGTGCATGCGGGCTGGGCTAGCGCGCTGGTGGCAGGCGGCCTGACATGGGTGGCGGCAACGTATCTGGTGACCATCAGCGGCGCCAGCCGCGAAGTGAGCGAAGGCCTCGGTTCCGTGTTCGCGGCCCTGGTACTGCTCAGCGTGGGCTTGTGGATGCACCAGAAGAGCAGTGCCGGACGCTGGCAGGAATACCTGCACGAGAAACTCACGGCGGCCATGACGCGGCGCTCCGCCTGGGGCCTGTTCGCCCTGGCCTTCATCGCCGTCTACCGCGAAGTCTTTGAAACCGTGCTGTTCTATTCCGCCCTGGCGGCGGACGGCAATGGCGGCGCCCTGCTGGGCGGCTTCCTGGTGGCCATCGTGCTGCTGGTCGTGATCGCCTGGGCCTTGCTGCGCACCAGCGCGCGCATGCCGATCGGCAAATTCTTCTCGTGGACGTCCGCCTTCGTGGCCGTGCTGGCCGTGATTTTGATGGGCAAAGGCGTGGCCGCGCTGCAGGAAGCGGGCTGGGTCGGCGTGAGTCCCGTCGATTTCATCCGCGTCGACCTGCTGGGCATCCTGCCGACCCTGGAAACCTTGCTGGCGCAGGCGGCCATCCTGGCCATCATCGTCGTTGGCTATGGCTGGAACCGCGTCTCGGCAGGCAAGCGCAAGCTGGCTTGACCTTGTGGAGCCGGCGCGGGCAAGCTGCCCGTGCCGGCCACGGCGCGCCTGTTCAGGCGCGCCATCCCTCCCCCGCCATCGGCCCCACTTTCATCGCCAACATCGTCATGACGGGCGGCGGGCCAGGCAAGGATGCGCCGCCGTTTTCCTTTACCCGGCAAGACATCCTGAATAGAATATGATGGCCATCATGCGGAACTTGCGCAACAACTCAACTGCCCAACCCTCGGCGCCAAACCGCAAGGAAGCCACCCACGAACGCATCGTCGAGGTGGCCACGGCCAGGACATTGCGGACCATTTCCTGACGTCGCCCTTGCGTGGATGGTGCCGTTTTCATCCGGACAGGGCTTTCGACACGCGGTCTCCGAACACCAGCACTGCCAAACCGGAGATCATCAGCAGGTAGCCCATCAGTTTTCCGGGCGAAATCGGGCGTGCCGTTGCACCGAGCAAAGCGAAGTGATCGATGACCAGCGATGACGTGAGCTGGCCGACCACGGCCAGTCCCACCAGCAAGGTTAAGCCGATGCGCGGTGCCAGCAAGACGTTACACAGCAAGGCGCCGGCACCCAGCATGCCACCCAACAGGCTCCAGAGGGGCTGAGCGGGAACTTCCGCCAGTGACGCCACGCTGCCACCGCGCAGCAAGGAGATCACAGCCAGACACAGCGCGCCGATGGTGAAGGACACCAGCGCCGCCGTCAGGGAGTCTCCGCCGATGCCCCGCGCAAGCTGGCCATTCAAAGTGGTTTGCAAGGCAATGGCGATGCCCGCGCCGAAAGCGATGGGTAACAGTAGCGCGTTCATCAGGCGCTGCTTACGCATGGTGGATCGGCGCGAACGATTCAGCAAACAGATCGGGCTGGTAACCGGCGGCATTGAACAGGTGAGCGCAGGATTCGTCGATCGCGGAGCGCAGCCTTGCCTGATCCACGCCCAGTACGACGCCACCGCGTTTGCGCACGCGCCCGTTGATGATGACGGTATCGATATTGCTGCGCTCTGCCGCGTGCACCACGGTACCGATGGCGTTGTTGACCGGGTAGAGGTTGAGGTCGCCGGTGCGTATCAACACCAGGTCGGCCTGCTTGCCTGGCGCCAGGCTGCCGATGCGCTGTTCCAGTCCCGCACACGCGGCGCCGTCGATCGTGGCCGCCTCCAGCAAGCGCAACGCATCGGTGGGTGCCGCCGCATGGCGATGCCCATGCAGGCGCTGGGTATGTCCCAAGACCCGCTGCAGGTAGAACGCCACGCGCATTTCCATGAACATGTCGCCGCTGTACGAGGTCTCGTTGTCGACACTGAGGCCGGGGCGTATGCCGTGCTGGAACGCCGCCTGCCAGGCATTCATGCCATCCTCGATACCGTAGTGGGCATCCGAACGCGGGCATACATTGACGCGCACGCCTGCCTCGCGCAAGATTTTCCAGCCCGATTCCGGCAGGCAGGTGCAGTGGTTGAAGATGTTGTCGCTGCCAAGCATTCCCTGCCGGTGCAGGCCTTCGAGCTCCGCTGCCATGCCACCGCCAAAAAACTCGGTCACGATGGGAATGCCCAGTGCCCGCGCGACGGCCCACTGCTGCGGTTCCAGCTGCGCCATCATGGCCAGCGTCACCAGGCTGTCGGGATTGGCAAAATACTTGGCCTGCAGGCGTGCGAGGTTGCCCGGCCAATGCGCCTCATCCCACTCGCCCGATACGGGCGCACCGGATGCGTGCACCGCGCGGATGCCCGTATCGAGCAATGCTTCGACGGCCGCGTCGGAGTGCGCCGCGGTGCGGCTGTTATGGGAGTTGTCGATCACCGTCGTGATGCCGGCGTCGATGCAGCCCAATGCCGTGAGCAGGTTGCCCACGTAAATGTCGCGCGGCCGGTAGTATTTGGCAAACGAGAAATGGGTGGCGTTGCAATAGTCCTCGAGCGTCGCCGCATTCGGGTTGATGCGGCGCAGCTGGCCTTCCCAGGAATGCCGATGGGTATCGACCATGCCCGGAATGGCGATCATCTCCGCGGCATCGATCACTTCGGCACCGTCGGCCTCCAGGTGCACGCCGATGGCGGCAATGACGCCGTCGGCAATCAGGATGTCGCCCTTGGGCAAATTGCCGACATTGCCATCCATGCTGATGATCGTCGCGCCGCGTATCAGCATCGTGCGGGGGGCTGGGGCCAGTGGCGCCAGCAGAGCCGGCAATTGAGTATCTTGTTCAAGCATGGTTGAGTCCTGCGATAGGTAATGGGTTGCACGCAGTCTAGTGCAGTCAAGCCGACGGAAAAAGTAGCGCCGGGCGTTTTCAGCATGCGGAAAATCCGAACAATGTTGGGTTATAGTGCCATTTCCTTTAGCATCACACGGACAAGACATGGATCGCGTACAAGCAATGCAGGTATTCCTTCGCGTGGTCGAGAGCAGGAGTTTTGTGCGCGCGGCAGAGACCCTGGGCTTGCCCGCATCGTCGGTCACCGGCATCATCAAGCGGCTGGAAAAACATTTGCAGACGCGCCTGCTGAACCGTTCCACACGAAACCTCAGCCTGACACCCGAAGGCGAGCGCTACTTCCACCGCTGCCGCGAAATACTCGACCTCATCGACGATACCGAAGCCAGCCTGCAAGGCCCAGGCGAGCGCCCGCAAGGACGACTGCGCGTGGATATGCCGGGCGGCATCGCCCATGCCGTGATCCTGCCGCAGTTGCGGCAATTTCAGCAGCGCTACCCGGATATCTACCTGATGATCGGCGTCAATGATCGCCAGGTCGACTTGATACAGGAGGGAGTCGATTGCGTCATCCGCACCGGCAGCCTGGAAGACTCGACGCTGGTCGCGCGCCGCTTGGGCGAGCTGCGCTGGATCACCTGCGCGGCGCCGTCCTACCTGGCCGAACACGGTGTTCCCGCGCTCCCGGAGGATTTGGCAAGCCACCGGGCCATCCACTACTTTTCCAGCACGGCGCGGCGGGGGAGCGATCTGCATTTCATCGACGATGGCGTCCGCGTCGCGGTGCCTGTCCCTGGCACGGCCGCAGTCAACGAGACCGGGCTGTACATCAAACTGGGCCTCGACGGCCACGGCTTGATGCAGCTGGCCGAGATCCTGGTGCGCGACCATTTGCAGGCTGGAGCATTGGTAGAGGTGCTGGCCGACAGGCGGCCGGCACCTGTGCCGGTATCGCTACTCTATCCCCACCACCGCTTTCTCTCCCCTGCAATGCGGGCCTTCACCGACTGGACGACAGAACTGTTCAGCAACGCCAGCCTGATTTGACCGCGCCGAGCGCCACCCGCAGGCGCAGCGCATCGCGTGCACGGAGTTGGAAATTACGATATGATGATCATCATGCAGAACTTACCCAACAAGTCAGCGGCCAAAATCATGGCGCAAAGCCGCAAGGAAGCCACACACGAACGCATCGTCGAGGTGGCCACGCGCGCCATCCGCCGCAGCGGTTATGCGGGCACGGGCGTGGCCGATATCATGAAGGAAGCGGGACTGACGCACGGCGGCTTCTATGCGCACTTCGCCTCGCGCGACGCGCTGCTGGCCGAAGCGGGCGACCGCGCGGGAGCCGAAGCGGTGGCGCTGGCGGCCAGGGTGGCGGCTGCCGCCCCTCCCGGCCAGGCCCTGCAGGCGATGATGGCCGCGTATCTGTCGCCCGAACACATCGCCGCCATCGAGGTTGGCTGCCCCGTGTCGGCGCTGGGCTCGGAAATGCCGCGCCAGGCGCCCGAGGTGCGGCGCGCCGCCACCATCCATATCAAGGAAATGATCGACCTGTTCGCGCGCCAGTTGCCGAACTGGGGCCAGCCCGAAGCGCATGCGCAGGCCATGGCGACGGTGTGCGCCCTGATCGGCACCACCATCCTCGCCCGTGCCGTCGACGAACCGGCCCTGTCGGACGCGCTGTGCGCGGCCACCCTGGCGCAGCTTCAAGCGACCAGTTAATTGTCCTGCCTGTGACGTTGATACGTCCCGGGCTTTTTTTTCAACAACAATATGATGATCGTCATATTTTATATCCCAAGCTGTCAATCACTGAAGGAACTGCCATGAAAAACCACAAGATTGCCCTGGTCACCGGCGCTTCGTCCGGCATCGGCGCGGCCACGGCCCAGCGCCTGGCGCAAGCGGGCTACACGGTGTACGGCACCAGCCGGCGCGGTGCACAAACGGCCGGAGTCGGCCATGCGATGCTGGCGCTCGACGTCACCAGCGATGCGTCTGTCGCTGCCGCCGTAGCCGAGGTGATGCAGCGCGAAGGCCGCATCGACCTGCTCGTCAATAACGCCGGTTTCGGCGTGGCTCCGGCGGGCGCCGAGGAAAGCAGCATGGCGCAGGCGCAAGCCATCTTCGACACGAATTTCTATGGCGTGCTGCGCATGACCCTGGCCGTGCTGCCGCACATGCGGGCCCAGGGCGGCGGGCGCATCCTCAATATCGGTTCCGTCGTGGGCTTTTTGCCCATGCCTTACGGCGCGCTGTATTCCGCCACCAAGCACGCCATCGAGGGCTACACGGAATCGCTCGACCATGAAGTGCGCGGCTGGGGCATCCGCGCCAGCGTCATCGAGCCGGCCTATACGAAAACCACGTTCGAAGCCAATCTGCTGGCGCCCGATGCGCCGCTGTCCGCCTACCGGCAAGTCAGCATGGCCGTCACGCGCCGGCTGCAAGCGCTGATGGCCGGCGCCGATGACCCTGGCGTCGTGGCCGACACGGTATTGGCGGCGGCGCAGGCACGCCAGCCCAAGCTGCGCTACACGGCCGGGCCGCTGGCGGCGCGCTTGCGCCTGATGCGCCGCTTCATGCCCGCCGCGCTGATGGACGCCGGCTTGCGCAAGGATCTGCGCCTGGCTTGATCGCCCCCCTTTTCAGCCTTCAGAGAGAACACCATGCAAGCATTGCAACTCAAACAATACGGCGGCCTTGATCACGTGGCGTTTGCCGAACTGCCCCGCCCCATTCCCGGCCCCGGCGAATTGCTGGTGCAGGTGCACGCCGTGGGCTTGAACCCCATCGACAACCTGATTCCCAAGGGCGACTTCAAGCCGATATTGAAACTGCGCTTGCCTGCCACCCTCGGCAGCGACCTGGCCGGCGTGGTCGTGGCCGTGGGCAGCGCCGTCACGCGCTTCAAGGTGGGAGACGCTGTGTATGCCAGTATTTTCGACACGCCATACGGCAGCCTGGCCGAATTTGCCGTGGTGCCCGAACAGGCGGCCGCCCTCAAGCCTGTCAACCTCGATTTCGTGCAGGCGGCCTCGATTCCCATGGTGGGCTTGACGGCGTGGCAAGCCATGCATGAGCGCATGCAGCTCCAGCCAGGCCAGAAAGTATTCATTCCGGCCGGTTCCGGCGGCATCGGCACGTTTGCAATCCAGCTGGCCAGGCACCTGGGCGCCAGCGTGGGCACGACCACCAGCACGGCGAACGTGGAGCTGGTGCGTGGCCTGGGCGCCGATGACGTGGTTGATTACAAGAAACAGCCGTTCGAGGACGTGCTGCGCGATTACGACGCCGTGCTGGGCACGGTGCGCGGCGACGGGCTGGAAAAGGCCTTGCGCATCGTCAAGCCTGGCAGCCATGTCGTCTCGCTGATCGGCCCGCCGGACGCCGCTTTCGCCCGTGCGCGTGGCATGAACGTGGTGCTGAAACTGGTGTTTGGTTTGCTCAGCCGCAAGATCATCGGCCTGGCGAAGCGGCGCGGCGCCAGCTATGCCTTCCACTTCGTGCGTCCCGACGGCAGCCAGCTGGCGCAGATCGCCGCCTTGATCGAAGGGGGAAGCATCCGTCCCGTCATCGACCAGGTGTTTCCTTTCCGTGAGGCGAAACAGGCGCTGGCTTACCTGGCGCAGGGACGCGCGCGCGGCAAGGTGGTGGTGCAATTTCCCGCGGCTTGAGTCACATCTGCCGGAAATGCTGCAGATAGCTGCGGCTGACGGGCAAGGTTTCCTCGCTGCCGCGCAAGTGCAGCTGCGCCGTTTCATTCACGCCCCGCGTTACCTGGCTGACATACGCCAGGTTGACGATGACGGCGCGGTGTATCTGCACGAAGCGTGCCGGGTCCAGCTGTTCGCCCAGTTCCTTGATGCTGGTGCGTATCAGGGCTTCGCCCTCTTCCCACGCCACCAGCGTGTATTTCTCTTCGGCCCGCAGATAACGCACTTGCTCGACGGGAATCAGGCGCACGCTGCTGCCCACGGATGCCTTGATCCATTGCAACCGGGCCGGCGGCGCGGCGCGTCCTCCCAGGCGGCTGGCCAGCTGGTCCAGCATGGCATCGAACGCACCGCCATCGGCCGGTGGGCCGGGCAACTGGCGTTGTAAACGCTGCACGGTGTCGGCCAGGCGGGCCGGATCGACGGGTTTCACCAGGTAATCGATGGCGCCCTGCTCGAACGCTTGCAATGCATACTGGTCATACGCGGTGACGAACACGAGTTGCGCGCGGCGGGCCAGCGCACGCGCCGTAGCGATGCCGTCCAATCCCGGCATGCGGATGTCGAGAAAGACAATGTCGGGTTGATGCAGCTCAAACAATTCAAGCGCTTCGGCGCCGTTGCGCGCATCGCCGATCACGGACAAGGCCGGCCACAGGACGGCCAGGTGGCTGCGCAGGCGTTCGCGCAGCAGCGGTTCGTCGTCGGCAATCAGCGCGGAAATGGTTTTCAAGACTGTCCTCCAGAAAAATGCAGCTCGGCACGCACGCCATGCGGGTCGAGCGCGTGCAGTTCCAGCCGGGCGCTGGCGCCATACACGGCTTGCAAGCGGCTGCGCACATTGTTCAGGCCGGTGCCAGGCTGCGCCGTCTCGGCCATGCCCACGCCCGTATCGCTGACCCAGACGCAGCTCTTGCCGCCGGCCCCCTCCACCGTCGCGCCCACGGCGATGCGCCCGCCCGCCGTAGCGGGATCGATGCCGTGGCGCACGGCGTTTTCCACCAGGGTCAGCAACGCCATGGGCGGAAAGCGCAGGCCGGCTGCCTGCGCGACGTGGGCCACCTCGAATTGCAGGCGGTCCGGCATGCGCACCCGCATCAGTTCCAGGTAGGCGCGCACCAGCTGCAATTCCTGCTCCAGGGTGGCGGCTTCATCGTTCAGGCGCGGCATGGCGGCGCGCAGATAAGCGATCAGGTGGCGCAGCACGGGTCCCGCGTTGGGCGAGCCGGACGCCACCAGCGCTTCCACATTGGCCAGGGTATTGAACAGGAAATGCGGTTCGATCTGCGCCTGCAAGAGGCGCAGGCGCGCGTCCAGCAGTTCGCGCTCCAGGGTATTTTTCTGCAGTTCGGCCTGCAGACGGTCGGCCCGTTCGCGCTCGCGCCGTTCGCTGCGCATGGCCAGCAGGGAAAACAGCATGCCGAAGACGACAGCCAGCACGACCATCAGGAAATGGCCGACGAGGGTTTGCGTTTGCGCGAGATAGGCAAGGAACTGGCCCCGCTGCGTGGCCAGCGCCGTGACCAGGGCTGCCACGGGCGCCATCAGCACCACGGCGCCCAGGCGCGCCGCCGCCAGCGACAGCCAGCGCGGCCGCAAGGCTCCCGCCGCCGAGTACGCCAGCAGCAGCGCCGCGCCAATGAAGCCGATGCGGCCAAACACGCCAAGATACGGCGTACCGCTGAGCAGATGCAGCAGCCACGACAGCAGCAAGGTGAAGACCGTCACGACGAGCGCCTGCCGCGCGGTCGGCAAGAACGCTTGGGCACGGCGGGCGGTGACAGGGGCAGGCCTCATGGCGTCACCATACGCGGGAAGCGGCCGCCGTTCAAGCCCTGAAAACCGCCGTTCGTCGCACCGTCTCCGCCTGTTCGCGCCCGCTCGGGAGGCGGCCGCCTATCCTGATGCTTCGTTCATGCCGCCAGGAGATACCGATGCCATCCGCCAGTTCCACCGCCAGCCCCCTGCCCTCGCCGCACCTGGCGCCATCGCGCCAATGGGCCGCCACGGCACTGTCCGCGTCCGCCCGCTTCTGGTTCCTCGCCACCGTCATCGGCCAGCTGTTCTTCGCCGCCTACATCGTCGCCCTGTATGGCGGCGCTGCGGCGCGCGGCGATTTGCCGGGCTGGAATGCCGTCATGACGCATGGCCACGTGCCCGGCGATGGCGTGGGCAACCTGGCCACCGGCGTGCACCTGCTGCTGGCAGCCATCCTCATGCTGGGCGGCGCGCTGCAACTGGTGCCGCACGTGCGCCGCCACGCGCCCCGCCTGCACCGCTGGAACGGCAGAGTCTACCTGGCCGGCGCCGTGCTGGCCGCCTTGTCCGGACTGTACATGCTGTGGTGGCGCGGCGCCGTGGGCGATACGCTACAGCACCTGGGCATCAGCCTCAATGCCGTGCTGGTGCTGGTCTTCGCCGGCCTGGCCTTGAAGAACGCGTTGCGGCGCGAGTTCGCGGCGCACCGGCGCTGGGCGCTGCGGCTGTTTCTGGCCGTGAGCGGCGTGTGGTTCTTCCGCGTGGGACTGATGTGCTGGCTGGCAGTCAACGGCGGCCCGGCGGGTTTCGACCCTGCAAGCTTCACGGGGCCATTCCTCAGCTTCCTCGCCTTTGCCCAGTATCTGCTGCCGCTGGCCGTGCTGGAAGCCTATCTGCGCTGCCGCGACGGCGGCAACGCGATGCTGCGCCTGGGCATGGCGGCCGTGCTGGCACTGCTGACGGTGGCGATGAGCGCGGGCATCACCGTGGCCGCGATGTGCATGTGGCTGCCGCGCATGCACGGCTGAGCGCCGCCCGGCATGCGGCCGGGCAAACGCCTGTTACCAGTAGCCAAGCACCTTCCACCAGGTGGTACCGACAATGGCAAAGATCAGCAGTTCCACCACGCACATGATGAAGCCGACCCGCCACCAGTTGCCCATCGTCACGAAGCCGCTGCCGAAGATTATGGGCGAGGTGCCCGTCGCATAGTGGGTCAGGGTCATCATGATGGCCGAGCCGGCCGTCATCATCAGCATGAAGGGCACGTGGTATTCGGCCGGGATCAGGTGCAGGCCCACCGTCAGGAAGGCCAGCAGCATGGCGCTGATGTGGGCCGTCGTGCTGGCGAAGAAGTAATGCGAAAAGACGAATACCAGCACCAGGACGGCGGCAATCGGCAGCCAGTCCATGCCGCTGGCGACGATGGCGGCCTTCATGCCGGCCGAAAACCAGGCGATCACGCCCGTCTTGTTCAGCTGCTCGGCCATCATGACCAGCGCGCCGAACCACACCAACGTGTCCCAGGCGCTCTTTTCCGACAACACGTCGTCCCAGTCGATGGTGCCGGTAATGATCAGTACAAACAGGCCGACAAAGGCGACCACCGTCGCATCGAGCGAGAACGCGGAACCGAACAGCATGGCGGGCACGTTTGCCCACAGCAGCAGCAACAGGGCGAAGGTCCCCAGCATGACTTTTTCCGACGGCGACAGCGGGCCCATGCTTTTCAGTTCCGCCTTGGCGTAGGTGACGGCGTCGGGCGTGGCTTTCAGTTCCGGCGGCGACAGCCAATAAATAATCAGCGGCATGACCAGCAGGCAGACCAGGCCCGGCAGCAGCATGCACAGGGCCCAGGTGGTCCACGTCAGGTGAAAACTCTGGCCGCTGGCCTTGGCCACAAAGTCGACCACCAGCGGGTTCGGCGCCGTGGCCGTGAGGAACATCGCCGAGGTGATCGGATTGGCGTGGTAGTTGACGAGGGCCAGATAGGTGCCGACTTTCTTTTCCGTGCCCTTGGCCGGGTCCGAGTCGAAGGCATTGGCGATCGATTTCATGACGGGATGGACGATGCCGCCGCCACGTGCCGTGTTACTCGGTGTAAATGGCGCCAGCACCAGTTCGCAGATCGCCAGGCCATAGCCGATGCCCATGGTGCGCTTGCCCAGCAGGGAAATGAACAGCAGGCCGATGCGGCTGCCCAGCCCCGTCTTTTTCAGGCCGCGCGAAATCAGGATCGCCACGACGATCAGCCAGATCAATGGATTCGAGAAACTGCTGAGCGCATCCGTGATGGCGCCCTTGGACGAGGTCGACGTCACTTGCGACAATGAAACGATGACGATGGCCATCATCGCCATCACGCCGATCGGCATGACCTTCAGAATGATCGCCAGGATGGTGGTGAGGAAAATCGCCACCAGGCCCCAGGCTTTGGGCGTCAAGCCATCCGGCGCCGGCAGCAATAGCATGCTTAACAGCAAGACTGTGCAGATCAGGGCGGGGACGAGGCGGAATGGGACGGCTTCCTTGAAATGCAGGAACAGGTCGCGCACTGTTTTATACATCTTTATTACCTTTCGCTGTGGGTCAGGCATCCTCGCGGTCGGAATCGTGCACGCAGATTCATGGGCCGGTAGGCACAAGAAGCGCGCCCGCAAGATGACAGATGCCCAACAATTCTGTTCGGCAATATCATACACGCAAGGCTGACGCGGCCCCGCCCCGTCACGCCGCCCTCTTCAACTAACTTTCAAATCGTTGATCTGGGAGCGGCATGCGCAACAAAAGCGCCTCTCGCCAGGCGTCAATGTGCTGGCGCGCCGCAAGCCGTTTTCGCATCGGCAGTACCGGCACGCGAAACTTTCTCCACGCCTGTCAGAACCTGAAGTTCGACACGGCGGCCTTGCTCAAAACATGCCCGTTGCTTGAGCGAGTCCTTCATCTCGCCGCAGCCGCTGATGCCGTCGCGATCCAGGCGTATGTCAATCAGTGCATCCGCCTCGCTGATCGATGTGTCGCGTACCAGTTGATGGAACACGGTGCATGCTCTTTTGTGCGCCAAAACGAAATTACCCTCTTTTTCGCGAGGCATCGGGTCGGCAAAGCCCACGATAACTACTTTTTTCTCCTCGCCTTTTTTTGCCTGCGGCATGAATTTATCAATGTACGATTTTGAAATAGCCCACTGTCCTTCTTCGAACGTCTCTTTTCCAGAGCTGAAATAGATCCCGTTTTTCAGCTCCTGGCAAACCGTCTCTTTTCCCCCTCTTGAAACCTTGACGCCGGCGCTATCCAACTCAATCCGCGTATCTGTTGCATCGGCGGCAGCCGTCCCTTTCAATTCGATATAGCTGCGCAGGCCAACCCCATGCCACAGAACCCGGACATTACTGATCGAAAAGCTGTCGCCATCCATTTTGCAACTATGCAGCAACACACCCTTGGCATCGGCCGCAGCTTGCATCGTGGCGAAATTCGTTTTATTGACGATCAATACGGCATCGGAACGCAACCCGAGACCACTCATCACATAATTAAAACTATGCTGGCCTGCCAGCAATGGAATATAGGCAAACAGGATTCCCACTGCAATACTGGCAAAAGCGCTCCGGGAGCTGGCGCTGAGGTTGGCCGTGGCGGGGCCGGGCGGAACGGGTGGAACGGGCGGAATGGGGGGCGGAAGCGGCACGAATGTGGAAAACATCGCCACGCCAAGACTTAAAAACATTCCTGAAAATAGCAACACCAAAGGTATTGCCAGGAAGTTGAAAACTCCACTGCCAGCATCAGGCTTGTTTAGGGCGGCAATATATCCCAGCATGGACGTGGAAGCAATCAATGGCATAACGTAGGCGACGGCGAACCAGCCATCTTCCGTCAATTTGCGAGCCAGGTACCAGTACGCGCCAATGAGAACCACCGCTACGATACTTAACACGACAAATTGGCATCCACTGGCGGAGCCGGCGCCGTTGTTCAAAGCCTCAAAGAAAACCATAACCAGCAGCAGGGAAAGCAGCCAAAGACCAAGCAGGTATGCGGTACTCTTTAACTTCCCGGATGGGAGTATTTTTTGTGTAGCCCACGGAACAAAAGGCAAGAACCCCATGATGACCGATAAGGCACCGATACAGGAAAAAGCCAGCATGACAAAAATAAAGAATAATGTATCGCCAACACTTAACCCGGATGGGAAAAAACCAATCACGAAGAAACAATAAATAAAGACGGCAACCAGGCCAAAAGTAGAGCTCAGACCGGCACATAAACCACTCATGGTTTTCAGGCGTTCAACCCTGAGCTTTTTAATTTCGGCTATTTGCTTCTCTTCATCCAGTGTCATAATATTAGGCGGTGTATTGACGTTTAGATATTATAATGCAACCATCTTTCCTGAAGTCAATAAATTTGCAAGATTGGCATGGGCGGCGGAGTTCCGCCTGAGCGCCAGAAAACTGAGCCAGGTCAAGACTCTGCCTGTCGCCCGCCTGTTTCAAGGGGTATTTCAGCCCAATCTTGCCAACCGCACTATAATGTTGGCACCGCTTGCGGCAGCAATGGCGGCGATAGACGGTAACAATTTCGTGTGGAGGCCGGTACAATAGCGTCTGGGCCTACACAGGGTTTCACTTTTGCCAGCAGTTGCCAGCAACTAACCATTTTTTTGACCAGCCAACAAATACTATGAGTTCGATGAATGAAGAGCGCGTTTTAAGCGTGCACCACTGGACGGATACCCTGTTCTCCTTTACCACCACGCGCGACCCGTCGCTGCGTTTCTCGAATGGCCATTTCACCATGATCGGCCTGCGCGTCGATGGCAAGCCCTTGCTGCGTGCCTATAGTATCGCCAGCGCCAATTATGAAGACCACCTGGAATTTTTCAGCATCAAGGTGCCGGGCGGTCCATTGACGTCGCGCTTGCAGCACTTGCAAGTGGGCGACACGGTCATCGTCGGCCGCAAGCCGACGGGCACCCTGGTGTCCGACTACCTGCTGCCAGGCAAGCGCCTGTACATGCTGTCGACGGGCACGGGCCTGGCGCCTTTCCTCAGCATCGTGCGCGATCCGGACATCTACGAGCGCTTCGACCAGCTGATCCTCGTGCACGGCGTGCGCCAGGTCGATGAATTGGCTTACCACGACTTGCTGGAAGAACATCTGCCGAAGCATGAGTTCCTGGGCGAAATGGTCAGCGACAAGCTGCGCTACTACCCTACCGTGACGCGCGAAGACTTCCGCAACATGGGCCGCATCACCGAACTGATCGAAAACGGCAAGCTGGCCGAAGATCTGGGCGTGCCGGCGCTGAACCCTGCCGAAGACCGTGTGATGATCTGCGGCAGCTCGGACATGCTGCGCGACCTGAAGGAAATGCTGGAGGCACGTGGCTTCAAGGAAGGCAATACCTCGACGCCTGGCGACTTCGTTGTCGAGCGCGCGTTCGCCGAGAAGTAATCCGCAAAAGTCATCCGCAATACCCCAGGGGCCCGGCCCCGCCGCTTCCTGCGGCGGCGCCGGGCCTTTTCATTGGCGGCGGCTACCGCAATCCATTCATGAAGCGCTGCAAGGACGTAAAGGCTTCCTGTCATGGCCGGAAACGAACAGCAGCGAGGCCGCACGGTCGGTCTTGACCTTGCTTGATCTGTCGCAAACGTGGCCTGTAAAACCGCATTGGGATTCGGCCGCATGCCAAAATAAACACGGCCCCTGATGGCGGCGCATCAGTCACGCTCGCTCCTGACAGAAATTGTCAGTGCTTTTCATTATGCTTTCGGCACAAGCAGGCTAGCCAGCCTGTACTATCGATATCTCCACCTGCGACAGGACTTTTCATGACACGTGCCATCACCATTCTGACCGAGAACTTTGCCGATTGGGAAACCGCCCTGATCAATTCCACGGCGCGCCTGTACTACGGCTTTTACACGCAGTTCGCCACGCCCGGCGGCTTGCCCGTCACCTCGTCCGGCGGCATGCTGGTCACGCCGCAACTGGCGCTGGAAGATATTGTGCTAGATGAACTCGATTTGCTGATGGTATGTGGCGGCAGCCACTGGCAAAGCGGCAAGGCGCCCGACCTCTCCCCCTTGCTGCGCGCGGCCCGCGACAGGAATATCGTGCTGGCCGGCATTTGCGACGGCACGCGCGTGCTGGCGCAGGCGGGGGTGCTCGACACGGTGCGCCACACCTCCAATTCCGCCGACAACCTGAAGGATACCGGCTATGCGGGCGCCGCCCTGTACCAGGATGTGCCGTGGGCCGTGGCCGACCAGCGCGTCATCACGGCGCCCGGCACGGCGCCCGTCAGCTTTACGGCCGAGGTCTTGCGCGCCCTGGGCATAGCTGATGACAACCTGGCGGCTTACCTGGCCATGCACGGCGCCGAGCACGGCAAGGCAGCCCAGGCAGTACGCTAGTTGGCATCCAGCACGCGCAAGCGCGCCACGGCGTGCGTGTTGCCCGGATCCAGTTCCAGCGAACGGCGGTAATGCGTGATGGCCAGCGCCTTGGCGCCGTCCGCCTCGTATGCTTCGGCCAGGCTGTCGTGGCCATTTGCCCCTTGCGGGTACAGTTGCACGCCGAGCTGGAAGACGGCCACCGCCTGTTTCGGCTGCTGCCGCAGCAGGAGGCGGTAGCCCCAGGCATTCAAGTCATCGTCGGTGGGCGCAGACAGCCCATGCTGGCGCCGGATGGCCGCCAGTTTCTTGTCCAGTCCATCGAAACCAGCGCTGGCCGCTTTGTTGCGCAGCAGGTGCGCGGCATACGCGCCGCCGCGCTGCTGGCGCAGGGCGGGAAGATAAAAGCCGGCGACGGTATCGATCAGCTGTTCCGGCTGGGCGCCGGCCAGGTTGCTCAGGATAACGACGGCCAGGCCATCGTTCGGATACACATAAAAGGCTGAGCGGGCGCCGCCGATGCCGGCAACGGCACGGTGTCCATCGCGGCCGATGGTGGGCCAGCCCAGCGCCCACGGCGCCGGCTTGCCATCATTCAAGCTGGTCGGCTGCCACAGCCGTTCCATGCTGGCGGACGCCAGCAGGCGCCCCGACTGCAGTGCGATGAGCCAGTTCGCCAGTTCGCCCGCATTGCTGTTGATGCCGGCGCCGGCGCGCATGAACACGGGAAAATCTTCGATCACGTTGCGGTAGCCCTTGCCACCCCTGTCCAGCACGTAGGAACTGGCCTTGTTGACGACCACGTCCTTCGCGTCGCCAAAGCCGCTGTGCGGCATGCCCGCCACGTCAAACTGCCCGCGCTGGACGAAGGCGGTAAAAGGCTGGCCGCCTTGCCGCTCGATCAATTGCGCCAGCAACACGTAATTGGTCTGGTTGTAGCGGTAGCGCTCGCCGGGCTTGGCTTCCACGGGCAGCGCCTGCACGGCTATCCACGCCGCATCGGCGTCGTCCGGCTGCGGCCCCACCAGTTTGCCGCTGCGCTGGTCCAGCACATCGGGCAAGCCCGAGGTATGGTTGAGCAATTGCGTCACCGTCACGGCTTGCCAGGCTGAAGGCAAGCCCGTCAGATACTGGCCGATAGTCGCGGCCAGGTCGATCTTGCCTTGCTGCACCAACTGCATGACGGCCACGCCGGCAAACGCTTTCGTCGCCGAATTGATGGAAAACAGGCTGGCGTCCGTCACCGGCACCTGGTATTGCAGGCTGGACAGTCCAAAATTGCGCGCCAGTACAACCTTGCCACCTTGTATCACGGCCAGTTGCAGCCCCGGAATCTGGCGCTCCTGCATTTCGCTGCGCACGAAGGCGGCAATCTCCTGTTCCGCGTTGGACACCTTCGGCTGGCTGGCGGCAGTTGCAGCCACGGCGCCAACGGGGACGGCGGCAAGCGCCATGAGAAGCAGGACAGACGGGAGACGTGGGTTCAAGATGTGGCTTTCGACAGGAGAAAACGGAACCGCAGCATCCCATACCTATTTATCAACGTCAACGACAATCTTGCCGTTCAGAAAGTTACTCTTCCAGCCACACGTCTTCATACCCTTCCCGGTCGAGAATGAACTTGGCGCCGCTGGGCAAGGCCAGGTAATCGACCACCTGCGGCAGCAGTTCGTGCAGGTGTTCCGCATGCAGGGGTTGGTAAAAGCCGCTGGCATCGTCGTGCTCACCGCAATGGATGAACCAGCTGATGGTGCCATTTTCCGGCAGCGCGATGCGCGTGCCGTAGATGGGCGACTGCGCCAGGCTGGCGATGGCCAGGGCCACCATGGGCTCGGGCGCCTGGGCCGGCAAGCCGAATTTGTCGCAGATGCGCCGTTGTGTTTCGCTGATCAGTTCAGTCATGGTGTTTCAGGATCCGATGTAGTGGTAATGCAGGCGCAGCGCGCCGTCGTGGCCGGACATTTCCAGGTGCAAGGTCGCTTCGCCCGGCTTGCCGTCGGCCAGCAGCAGGCATTCCAGGCCCAGCGGTCCGGCGTCGGTGGCATACACGTCGACGGCGGGACGGCCACCCTTGCCCGGCACGAAGGCTTGCGCCAGCGGCGCCAGGGACAATGTCTGGCTAACCGCAAAATAACTGTCGAGCATCTCGATGATCTCGTCGGCCACGCCCGGCGACAAGCCCCAGTCGCGCTGCAGTGCAACAGGATCGCGCCCGTCCAGCGTCTGCACGAAGGCGGCGGCCTGCGCGTATGCCAGCTGCCGCAGGCTGTCTGTGATGGCCATTTCCATAGAGTACGTTGTGCCTTATCCATTCAACAGGCGCCATTATAGTGCGTCGCCGCGGGAATGCTCGATCCGTTTGCCATCAATAATTGAGCACCATGCCGATTATTTAAAGTGCCGCACCTATTATTTATCGCACTGCAATAACATAAATGGCTCGCGTGATATTTGGTGAGTATTTGAAAAATATAACCGCGGATACGATTGATTTTCAAGTTGACGCTTATTTATTCAGGCGCTAATATCGAATGGCCATATACCATGGCATACAGCGCAAGCAGTACTTAACCATCACAAGAGGATAGTACAATGCAAAACCAAACCAAATTGTTCGCATTCAAACTGGCTGAAAAACAGGTACAAAAACAGGAAGCGCCCGCCACCGCCTGGAAGGTGCGCGACGGCGTCGCCGTGGCCGGCTGCACCGCCGTTGGCACCCATGATCAATATCGCGACTCTTCGCGCCTCAAGCCCAACGACAGCGGCCAGTATTGCTGATATCCGGCACGCCATAACCCCCCGCCCGGCGTGGGGGTTTCATATATTCCCCCATATTCAAACCGGCGCCGTGCGGCGCGGCTATTCCGCGCGCAATGCATATGCAAACACCTTTCAATTAAAGTTTCCATTTTTTAAAATAAGTATTTATCGGAAAAATCGGAACACCACCATTAATAGAGGATCACATGCACAAAGAAACCAAACTGTTCGCATTCAAACTGGCGGAAAAAAAGGAAGAAAAGAAGCCAGCACATCCTGCGCTCTGGAAAGTACGCGATGGCGTCGCCGTGGCCGGCTGCACGGCTGTCGACAGCGAGGAGCAATACCGCTATTCGCGTATCGGTTCGAGTGACGGCGGCGTGTTCTGCTGATACCTTCGCCAGCTGAAAGCCTTGCCACAGCAAGGCTTTTTTACCTTCCTTTACCGCAAGCCCACGACATGCACAAAAAGGTTTTGATTATCAGCCATAGCGGCGATCTGCACGCCGACCTGGTCGAAGCCATCCTCGCCGTCCGCGGCCATGCCCCCTTCCGTATCGACCTCGACGCCTTTCCCCGCGATTACCAGCTGTGCCAGCGCCTGCACGACGGCCGCGCCAGCGCGCGCCTGCGCCACTTGCCCGATGGCGACTGGCTCAACTTGCAGGACGTGGGCGCCGTCTGGCTGCGCAAGGCGGCCGACTACGCCTACGCCAGCGCCGACCTGACGCAGCAGGAGCGCGCCTACGCGCAACTGGAAACGGAGCAAGCCATATTCAGCGTGCTGTACGGGCTCGATTGCTACTGGCTCAGCCATCCGCTGGCCCTGCGCGGCGCCCAATGGAAAGGCGAACAGCTTGCGCGGGCCGCGCGCATGGGCTTTCGCGTGCCCGCCACCGTGATCACCAACGTGCCCGACGACGTGCGCGCTTTCCGCGCTGGCATCAAAGGGCCCATCATTTTCAAGAGCATGTCGACGCCCAGCCTGGCCGCCGAAGCGGTCGAGGATGTTGACAGGGTCAGCGCCGGCATCGGCACCACCATCGTCGACGATGCCATGCTCGATAGCCTGGACGCCGTCAGCGAACTGAGCTGCCAGTTCCAGGAATATATCGCCAAGCAATACGAACTGCGGATCACCGTGATCGGCAAGCAACTGTTTGCCGCGCGCCTGTATTCCCAGGACGATGCGCGCACGGCCATCGACTCGCGCGACATGTCGGCCCCCATCCGCTATGAAGCATGCACCTTGCCGGCGGAAATACAGCAGCGCTGCCTCGCTTTCGTGCACAGCTATGGCCTCGAATATGGCGCGCTCGATCTCATCGTCACGCCCGGTGGCGAGTATGTTTTCCTGGAAAACAATCCTGTTGGTCAATTTTTGTATGTACAACAACTGGTGCCAGCCTTGCCCATGCTGGAAAGCGTGGCCGCAGCCCTGATCGAAGGAGCCGTATGCCGCAGCCAGACTTGAACCAGATTCCCGTCCGGCTGCGCGAACTGGAACAGGCGCGCGACAGCCGCGCCATCGTCCTGGCCGCCTCGCACCTGGACATGGAGCTGCTCCCCGCCCTGTACGAGCTGTGCCAGGGCATCGGCCCCGTGGCGCGCCTTGACGTGGTGCTGCACGGCCGCGGCGGCATCGTCAACGCGGCGCGCCGCATCGCCATCCTGCTGCGCCAGCATGCGCGCCACCTGAGCTTTATCGTGCCCTTCCACTGCCAGTCGGCCGCCACCCTGCTGGCCCTGGGCGCCGATGAAATCATCGCGGGCGACCTGGCCCTGTTCTCGCCCATCGACCCGCAGCTCGATGGCGCCGACGGCGGCTCGATGTCCAGCCTGGACATCAAGGTGTTCGGCGACATGGCGCAGCAGTGGTTTGGCGTCGATGCCAGCGAGGCGCGCCAGCAATCGCTGTCCCTGCTGTGCGGCAGCATCTTCCCCCCTTCCCTGACGGCCTTCTACCGCACCACCCTGGAACTGGCGCAGATCGGCGAGGAATTGCTGGCTTGGCAATTGCCAGATGCCACACAAGAGGCGCGGCGCGCCATCGTCGCGCAACTGGTGACGGGTTATCACTCGCATAACTATGCCTTGACGCGCGAAGAGCTTGCCCAACTGGGCCTGAACATGGCGCGCGATATCCACGCCGAAAGGCTGGGCTGGGCCATCTCGACGCAATTGCAGGCAAGCATAGGCGGCGCCTTGCGCAGCGCGCCAGACGAGCCGTGGAACGATGCCCTGCTGGCGTCGCGCGACGGCGTGCAGCTGCGGCGCCAGCGTCCGGGCGGCTTCGCGCCCGTGTGGAGCGCACAATGCTGACGTCCGTGCTGGCCGCGTTACTGGCCGACATCGCGCGCTACTGTATCGCCTTGCTGCTGCTGGCGGCCAGCGCGGGCAAGCTGCGCAGCTACGGAGACTTTCGCGGCAACCTGGCCACCTCGTTCGGCATGCTGCCCACCGCAACCCAATTCGCTGCGCCAGCCCTGGTGATGACAGAACTGCTGCTGGCCGGCTGGCTGCTGGCCGGCGGTACCCACATACCGATGCTGCTGTCGCTATTGCTGCTCAGCACGCTCACCGCCATATTGACTTACCGTTACTTCACGCACAGCGTGGTGCGCTGCAGCTGCTTTGGCGAAGCGGCACGGCCCGTGTCGCAGTACGACCTGCTGCGCAACATGCTGGCGGTCGGCATCAACGGCGCCTACTTTGCGCTGGCGCAGGAACCGGCCTTGCCCATCGCCACCTCCATATTGGCCGCCGGCCTGGCAGCCATCGTGTGCGTGGCCACGATTTCCCTGCACGAGATCGCCACTCTGGCAAAGGCAGACTGATGGATTCCACGACCCTGCAACTGGTGCTGGCGGCGCTGGCGTTTGCCCTCGCCGGCAATATCTGGCTCAGCCTGGCCGTGCTGCGCGCCAGCCGCCGCGAACGCATCGCGCCCACGGCGCTGGAGCCGGGCCAGCCCCTGCCTGCCGTGCAAGCCCGTCCGCTGGCTGGCGGCGCGCATTTCCAGCCGGGCGCCGGCGGCCAGGCGGCCGTGCTGCTGTTCCTGGCCAGCCGC
This sequence comes from Janthinobacterium sp. PLB04, assembly GCF_021165895.1. Classification (NCBI taxonomy): domain Bacteria; kingdom Pseudomonadati; phylum Pseudomonadota; class Betaproteobacteria; order Burkholderiales; family Oxalobacteraceae; genus Janthinobacterium; species Janthinobacterium sp. PLB04. The sequence continues at coordinate 3,597,063 of NZ_CP088968.1, forward strand.
TGTCCGAAATGCGGGGAAAAGCTGGCCGGCATCGAACAGTTGCTGCCGCTGGCGCGGGAAGCGGGCCTGGCCCTGTGGCTGCTCAGCGAAGAGCCGGTCCGCCGCCTGCGCGCCTTTTTGCCCGGCAACACCTTGCGGGCGGCCACGGCACGGCTGACGCTGCGCGACTACCGGCGCGTGAATCCGCTAATGAGCTCGCCTTCCTATGTATTCGTCAATCACCAGGGCAGCGTGGAAGCGGCCGGCCTGATCGGCGATGAAGACTGGCTGGCCCTCGTCGAGCAACTGGCTGACGAGACGGCACAGGAGCGCGCCGCATGAGCCATCTGAATGTCGGCCCGCATCTTGAACGCCTGCGCCTGCTGTATCCCGTGCGCTGGCGCGTCGCCGCCGGCCTGCTGTGCATGGCCCTTACCGTGGGCGCGCAGCTGGCCTTCCCGCAAGCCATCGCGTATTTCATCGACAACGTGGCGGAACTGACCCGGCGCGGCGTCACGCCGGGCATGGTGGCCGCCATGCTGGCCGTCAGCCTGCTGTATGCGCTGATCACGACCGCACGCTTCTATCTGCTGCAGTCGAGCGGCCACATGATCGTCATGGGGGTGCGCCGGCGCCTGTTCGACGTGGTGATCAACCAGCCCATCGCCTTCTTCGACAAGCACCATGGCGGCGAACTGAACAGCCGGCTCACGTCCGACGTCTCGGCCCTGCATGAAAGCCTGACCATCGGCGCGGCCAATGCCCTGCGCTCGCTATGCGTCTTTCTGGGCGGCATCGCCATGCTGCTGCATCTGTCACCGATGCTGAGCCTGCCGCTGGCCCTGTTCATCCCCATCAGCCTGTATCTCGGCAAGTTATCAGGCAGCAATTACCGGCAGCGCGCGCGGGCCATTTCCGCCAGCCTGGCTGCCAGCGGCAAGGTGGCGCAGGAATACTTTGCCCATGCCCGGCTGGTGCAGGCGTTCAACCAGCAAGGCGGCGCCATGGCCCGCTATGCGCAAGCCATGCGGCAACTGCTGGAGGTATCCCTGGCCGGCACGCGGCTGCTGGCCGTGTTCCAGGGCGCGCAAGGCTTGCTGGCTTTTGTCGCCCTGCTGACCACCCTGTGCTTCGGCGCCCACCTGATCGGCCAGGGCCGTTTGAGTGTGGGAGAGCTGACGGCCTTTGTCATCTATGCCAGCATGGTGACGGACACGGCCGGCTCCATCAGCGAATTCTGGAACACATGGATGCGCACCATGGGCTCGACCGACCGCATCTTCGAGATCCTGCGCAGCCACCGCGCGGTGCCCGAAGCGGCGCCGCAACCGCCGCTGGCCGGCCACATCGCGCTGCGCGACGCGCGCTTTTCGTATCCCGAGCGCACGCAGGTCACGGCCCTCGACGGCGTCAGCCTGTCGATACGGGCGGGCGAAAAAATTGCCCTGGTGGGCGCCTCGGGCGCGGGCAAGTCCACCATCGCCAGCCTGGTGCTGGGCCACTACCAGCTTGACGCGGGCAGCCTGCAATTCGACGGCATCGATGCGCACGTGCTGGGCGTAACGCAGCTGCGGCGCCAGATGGCCGTGGTGGAACAGGAACCTGCCCTGTTTTCCGGCAGCATCGCGGACAATATCGCCTTTGCCGTGCCAGACCGCCAGGTGACGCGCGACGAGATGGTGGCGGCGGCGCGCCTGGCGCACGCCCACGATTTCATCGCGGCCTTCCCTGACGGCTACGACACCCTGGTGGGCGAACGGGGCGTGCAATTGTCCGGTGGACAGAAGCAGCGCATCGCGATTGCCCGCGCCATCCTGCGCGCGCCGAAAATCCTCATCCTGGACGAAGCCACCAGCGCGCTCGACGCCGCCAGCGAACAGCAGGTGCAGCTCGCCCTCGATACACTGATGCAAGGGCGCACCACCATCATCATCGCCCACCGCTTTTCCACCATTATCAAAGCGGACCGCATCATCGTCATGGACAAGGGCCGGATATGCCAGCAAGGCACGCACGCCGAGCTGCTGCGCGCGGGCGGCCAGTATGCGCGGCTGATGCAGCAGCAGTTGTCGCAATTCCAGCAGTTGCATGCGAGTGCGGCAACGCTGTAAAGTAAGACACGATGAAAAAAACCTGTCATGGCAGTTGCCACTGCGGCGCCGTGCGCTTCGCGGCCGAGATCGACCTAGCGGCGCCCAGCCTGCGCTGCAACTGTTCCTATTGCCTGAAAATCCGCTGCTGGGCCAGCCAAGTGCCGCCCACGGCCTTCCGCCTGCTGGCCGGCGAGGCGGACTTGAGCGAATACCGCTTCGGCGCCGGCCGCGAACGCCACTACTTTTGCCGCCACTGCGGCGTGCGCCTGTTCGGGAGTGGCGATTCCGCCCGCAGCGGTCCGTTTTTCGGCATCGGCGTCAACTGCCTCGACGATGTCTCGGCGGCCGAACTGGCCCGGGTGCCCGTCACCTTTGTCGATGGCTTGCATGACGAGTGGAATGTGTCGCCGCAGGAAACACGGCATCTGTAGGGCGTAGGCATCGCTGGGAAGGGAAATGCGGGAGCGTAGCGCCGCGGCCGGCCAGATAAGCACGCGCACCCCGTTGTCTGGATCGGCATTCTGGGCGATAATTACGCCCATGAACGATACCACCACCTTACCCCCATTGCCCGATCGCCTGTCGATCGACCCTAGCAGCCCTTACCACGTTGCAGCCGTGTTCGAGAACGACGTCGGCATCCGCTTCAACGACAAGGAACGTCTTGACGTGGAAGAATATTGCATCAGCGAACGCTGGATCAAGGTCGCTTCCACCAAGTCCCTCGACCGCCGCGGCCGTCCGCTGCAGATCAAGCTGAAGGGCAAAGTCGAAGCGTTTTACCGTTAAGCAACACATTCAGTTGTCATCGAGGCCGATTTCCATCGGCCTTTTTTGCGTCAGCCGCTTTCTGCGCATACATCGATGGTGACCAGCCCGGCCGCGGCCGCCAGCGGCAGCCACAGCATGGCGTCGGCCAGCACCTCGTCCGCCGCCCTGCCGCTAGCCCGCGCCGCCTGCCCCGCGCACTGTGCCAGCGGCGCGCCGCCGGCCAACGCTTGCAGACAATAAAACTGCCAGGGCTGCAATTCCTGCATGGCAAGCCGGTAATGCATGCGCGAAATGGCGACAAAGGCGGGACTTGCCTCTGGCTGGGCCGGCACGGCGTCGTCCGGCGCGGCCTGCGCCTGTTGCCAGTAGTCGGCCAGAGGGAACGACAGGGCCAGCAGCCGCGTGCACGGCGCCAGGCGCCAGGCCGGTGCATTTCCCAATAGCAAGTCCAATCCGCACGGCAACATGGGCGGCGCCAGCTTTTCCAGGCCGGGCGCCCTGCCCGCTTCGCTGCGCGCCCGTTCCAGCTGCGCCAGTTCCACGGGAAAGCGCAGGGCCGCCCCTTGCGCGCCAGCGGCATGCTGGCTGGCGGCGAGAAAATCGGCAAAGCCGGCGCCCAGGTCATACAGGGTCGCGGATGCGGACGGGTGGCGCCAGACATAGGCGCGGGCAAAGAAGGCGAACAGCTCGTCACCCATGACCTTGCGCAACACGGGATAGTCGGCTTGCAGGCATTCGAGCAGGCGCTGCACATAGCCATCCGCATGGATGTGCAGCGGTGCCGGACCGCCCCGCGCCTGTTTCAGCACCTGCTCCTGCATCAAGCCATGGCGCTCGCTGGCCAGCTGTGCGCCGCGCACCGCGCCGCCCGGCGCCGTCATCGCCGTCAGGAACCAGGCCTGCAATTGCGCCAGCGGTGCGCGGGCCTCGCCAGATTCGCCTGCGGCGGTGCTACGGGGCATGGGCCGCCTCCAGGTGAAAGCCCAGCGGCGCCGAGACGGCGCCCGCAGCGCCGGCCATGGCTGGCGATGCGTCGGCGAATTCTCCCCGCTCGGCCGCGCGCGCCTTGTCGAGCTCGGCCAGCAGCTGCGGGTACGGGGGAATCTCCGCATCCCATTCCAGCAGGGCCGACACGCCGCCCGTCAGCCGCTGCGCCAGCGCGTACAGGCGCCACACGGCAGCCGGCACGGGGGCGTCATGGGTATCGATCAGCACGGCGCCGCACACGGTGGGGCCGGCCAGGTGGATCTGCACGATGTGCGCGTGCGGCAACTGGCGGATGTAGTGGGCCGCGTCATAGCCGTGGTTATGCGCGCTGACGTGGACATTGTTGACGTCGAGCAAGAGTCCGCAGCCCGTGTCTTCGGCCAGGCGGCCCAGGAATTCCCATTCCGGCATGCTGGACTGGGCAAATTCCACGTAGCTGCTGGGGTTTTCCAGGATCAGCGGACGGCCCAGGAATTCCTGCACCTGCCGCACGCGTCCCGCCACGTGGCGCAGGCTGGCCTCGTCCAGCGGCAGCGGCAGCAAGTCGTGGCTGTTGAGCGAGGCGGCGCCCGTCCAGCACAGGTGGTCGGAAATCCACGCGGGCCGGATCTCGCCGGCCAGCTGGCGCAGCTTGCGCAGGTAGGCGAGATTGAGCGGATCGCTGCTGCCGATCGACAGCGAGACGCTATGCATGACGATGGGCACTTGCGCCGCCACCTGCTCCAGCACATGGCGCGCATAGCCGTGGTTGTCGATGAAGTTCTCGCTGATGATCTCGAACCAGTCCACCTGCGGCCCGTGGCGCAGGATGTGCGCATAGTGCGGCGGGCGCAGCCCCACGCCCAGGCCCAGGTGCGGCAAGCCCAGGCGTGGCGCTACCGTGTGCATGGCGTGCCGCATCAGGTCGACGGCGGCAAGGCCAGGCGCAGGTCGGTGGGCGCCGGCGGCGCCCCCACCGGCGTGCCGCGCGCCGCCATCACCTTGCCGTAGGCTTCCCAGGCCTTGTCGTAGACATTGTCGCCCAGCGCAAAGCTCATGCTCTGGCCCAGCGGAATGCTGCGGTGCTCGGGCGCGGGTCCGAAGTCGTACAAAGTCATGGTGGCGGGCTCGGGCGGTTCCTTGCCCGTCGTGTTCGGATACAGTTGCGAGGCCGAGATCGGCACGGCGCAGCCGCCGAATCCCCCGCATTTGTTGTCGCTGGGCGCGCTGTAGACTTTATCGGGCTGCGGCGGCGGTGGCGGCACATAGCACGGTGTGCCCGGCGACGCAGCCAGCTTGACCGAGTGGCCGCAGGACGAACCGCCCGTGTCGGCCTGGGCAAAGCCGCAGCCGCCCTGGGCATGGCAGCCGTTGGAGCCGCGGCAGGTATGGTAGACGGCCAGCGCGGCGCAGGTGGACGAGGCCTCGCCTTCCAGGTGCATGCCCTGGCAGGCGTGGTACAGCACGCTTTTCTCGGCCAGCGGCACGCCCGTCGCCAGGTTCGGCGCCTGGCCCAGCACGGCCCAGCAGATGGCCATGCGGTCGCCCGCGCCCACCATCGACGGATACGGAAAGGCCAGTTGCTGGTTCTGCCAGTACTTGTCCAGCACGGAAGTGATGCCGTAGATGGCGCCCGTGGCCACCGTGCTCAGCATCTCCAGGGTACCGCTGGCGTCCTTCAGGCGGTTCAGGGCACCCGCCACGGCCGTCGGCGCGGGGATATTCTGCGGCGCGCTGGCCGGGTTGTAGCGTTCGTTGGTCAGCATGGCCGCGCTCCACTGCTGGCCCTGCTTGTGCCAGCTGGCCCAGGTAGTCACGGGCAGCATCGCCTTGACCTGGCCGAAACGCTCGTAGTGGTCGAACGGGGCGCTGTCGTGGCGCGCCTGCGCGTCGCGCGATTCGGCATCCTTGCCATTGTTCGCGTAGGACGGATAATCGCACTTCAAGGCATCCAGGTCTTCGCGGTAGTCGGGCTGCACGGCCTTCAGGCGCAGTGCCGCATCGCGGCGGTAACGCTGGATGGCCGCTTCGCTGCCCTCGCCCTGGTCCGTGATGGCCGCCATCATGTCGATGGCCTTGTTGAACGAGCCCGTCTGGCCGCCATCCTGGTCCTGCGGGCCGAAGCAGGTGTCGAATTTGGGAAATTCCGCCCGCGCATGGCCCTGGACCTGGCTGTTGAACATGTCCTGCTGCACCGAACCGTTGACGAACAGCTTTTGCCACAGGGTCTGGCCATCCGCATATTCGATGCTGATGTAGCGCGCATAGCATTCGTACATGTAGCCGATGGTGCCGAACAGGGGCAGATCATGCACGTGCTTGCCCGGGGTCCAGCCCGGCAGCGGCACTTCCGGGAAGTATTTGGTGTGGTTGTGCTTGTCGAACTCGGCCAGCTGGGCGCGTGCCTGCTCCTCTGGTTGCTCGATGGCGAGGAACAGGTCGCACTGGTTGCTGTTCAGCTCTTCCAGGTTGACGCGCACGTGGCGGTAGCCGGACGTGTCCTGCAAGTCGACGATGTGCGGGATCACCGTGCAATCCTTGCCATAGCAGGTCCAGCCATGATCCTGCGATTGCAGCTCCGAGCCCGTGAAGCATGGCGCCGTGCCGATGGCCGTGGCCAGGTTGGCCGCCATCTGCAGATGCAGCATTTCCTGGATGAAGACGCTGAAGATGATGTTGAAGGCCTTTTGCTCCTTCAACTCGGGCCGGGCCGTGGTGCCCATGCCCGGCCACTGGCGGCCCTCATAGTAGGTGACGCCTTTCGAGTTGATCTGGTGCGTGCCGTGGATCGAGTACATGGTGGCCATGTACAGGGGAATGGTGAACAGCTCGACGCTGACGGCCGCCTGGGCGATGGCGCGCACGGCGGCCGTGTCGGTGTCCAGCATGTCTAGCGGGCGCCTGATGATGGGGGCCTGGGTGCTTCCTAAAACGGGCATTTTCATTCTGTATCTCCACAGGAAGGATGCGTTTCGGATATCGGGCCGGTCCGCGCCATCTGCGTGCGCTGTTCACGGCAAGGAAATCATACGCCTGAGAAAGATACTTTTGCGGCAAGATTTATGCGCAGGCCTTGGGGTAAGGCAGTCAGCTCTGGGCCATGAAAATAGGCGTTTTCAGCGGCCATTCGATGACAATTGAATAGAATCGGCAAAACCTGCGCGTGTATAAGCGCCGCACCGGCAAGCGCCGGCGCGTGGCTTGCATGCTGATAGTCAGGCGCCGGGCAGCGGCTGGAAGGCGCAAAAGCCCGGCCACTGGTCGCGGCTGTCGCACACTTTCAGACAGCCTTTATCTTCCTTGAAGGTGGCGACGACCTTGATGGGGAAGCCATATTTTGGCGTGGTGGCCAGGAAGGCGGACGGGCAGCTTTGCTCGTTGCTGAAGCGGAAAGTGATTTCTTCGCGACGGCCCTTGCGCTCAAAACTCAGCATGAAGGTTTCATTGCTGTTCCACTGCGCCTTGCCCGGCACGCGGAAGCGGTAGCGCGGGCTGCCCTGCTGCTGGCCGTCAAGTTTCTGGCCGAAGACGCGGCTTCTGGCCGTGGCCGTCTCGACCTTGGCAACGGGATACACGACGGCAAAAATATACGTGCCGGCAAAACCCTGGTCGAAGCCGAGTCCCTTCTGGTAAAACGGCACGACGATGTGCGGCGCGCCTGCGTACTCCACGGTATTGCGGGCCGTCACGCTCGACGTCAGCTTGTCATCGGGCTCTTTGCCGAAGACCACGTCCAGTTCCAGCAAGGCTTGTTGCTTATCGATATCTTGCGCCAGATAATCCTTGGGGAACATTTCGCCATGCACGCAGCCGGCCAGCAGGGAGGCGGCGAGGCAGCCGGCGAGGAGTTTGGGTATTGTCATGGCTGTTTTCCTTCCGGCGGCGCAGAACTGAGGCCCAGCCCCGTCACTTGCCAGCCGTTCTTGCCTTGTTTCCATTGAAATTGCTGGCCGAACCAGGCCAGTTCCAGCTCGCGCCGGATGCGGTTCGAATCCGTGCGGCCCTGGCGCGCCTTGATGGCGGCGCCCGCCTGCGCGGAAGCGGCTTCCGACAAGGGCTTCAGCCACCGTTGATGGGTATCTGGCGGCAAGTCCAGGACGCCGGCCATGCCGTCGTCGCGCGTGGCAACGATAATCCCTACCTTCGTCAGCGCATTCGTCAGATAAGCGCCGCGCCGCCCGTCGGGCGAGACGGAGACCAGCATAGCGGGCGCGTAATCGCCCGTGACGATGCCCGGCACGTCAAACCACAGCAGCTCGCCCGTGTCCGTATCGAGCGCCCGGCCATCGCGGGCGAACAGCAGTATTTCGCTGCGCCCCGGCTGCGGCACGCCCCATTCGGGGTCGCGCTCCGTGCGCACCATGTCGTCGCGCTGCATGGGACTGATGGGGCGCATCAGCGGTTCGCCGTTCTGCACGCCGATGAGGATCGTGCCCTGGCCCGTATAGCCCTTGGTAAAGGCCAGCAGCATGGGCTGGCCTTCGCGCCTGGCCTTGATGGGGCGCACTTCCACCACTTCACGCGCGCCGCCAGGCCAATAGCCGTGCTTACGGAAAGACAAGTTGACGAGCGGGTCGTGGCGGTCGCGCGTGACGACAAAGTCGCCGTATTGCTGCATCACCGGCACGTATGGTGTTTGCGCCTGCGCGGCAGGCAGGACGGCGGCAAGCAAGCTGGCGGCGGCCGCCAGGCGGCATAAAGGTAGCAACAGAGGTAGGAACGGCATGGCATCCTGCAAGGGTCGCACGGGGCGAAGAATCAGGATGATAAACGATTCCTCGTCAGCAACACTGTCCGATAGGAAACATCAACGGCGCTGGATTTCAATCAGTTCGATCTCGAACAGCTTGGGCCACAGCTTGCCCGTGACAAACAAACGCTTGCCGCGCGCATCCCAGGCGATGCCATTGAGCACGGCGTCGGGATTGGCCGTACCCCGCTGCGCGGGCGGCAGCAAGCCCGTCAGGTCGATCCAGCCGACCACCTTGCCGCTGGCCGGGTCGATGCGGGCGATCACGTCCGCGCCCCACACATTCGCGTACAGCTCGCCGTCGACCATTTCCAGTTCGTTCAGGCGCTCGATGGGGCGGCCTTCCGCCTTCACCTCGAAACGGCGCACCTCGGCCAGGGTTTTCGGATTCAGCACGCGGATGGCGGAGCTGCCGTCGCTCATGTAGACAAATTGACTGTCGCTGGCCAAGCCCCAGCCTTCGCCCTGGTAGCTGAATGTGCGTTTCAGCTTGAACGTTTTCTGGTCAAACACATAACCGGTCTGCGACATCCACGTCAGGCCAAGGATGTCATCGCCCACGTCCGTGATGCCTTCGCCGAATACTTTTTTATCGAGCATGCTTTTCTGCAGCACCTTGCCAGTCGTCAATTCCACCTTGCGCAAGGAGGACTGGCCATTCTGGCCCGTGCTTTCATACAGATGGCCATCCTTGAACAGCAAGCCCTGGGTAAACGCCCGGGGGTCGTGAGGATAGGTATTCTTGACGAAATAGCCATACACGGGAATGGCGGCCTGGGCGTAGCCCATTTCGCTCATCAGGCCCACGGTGCATAACAATCCCAGCAGCAGCGAGCCTGCCGTGCGTTTCAGACTTGTTTTACCGATATTCTTCATATTCTTGGCGGTGGTTGGCGAGCGCCTATTGTAATCGCCCGGGCTGCGCCATGCGCGCCCTGACGAGCTCCAGCCAGGCGCGGGCAGCGAAAGACAGCCGACCGCCGCGGCGCCAGGCCAGCATCAGATTCCATTCCACGGGCGGACCGGCCAGGGGAATCACGGCAAACTGCGCTGGCTCGAGCGTGTCGCAATACATCTTCGGCAACAGGCAGATGCCCACGCCCAGGCGGACCAGCGAGGCGATGAAATCCCACTGGCCGCTGCGGCCCGTGATGCGCGGGGCGAAACCGGCCCGCTGGCAGGCATCGAGCACGATGTCATTCAAGGCGAAGGCGGCACCGTAAAAGATGAAGGGACTGTCGGCCAGCTCGGCCAGGGCCACGGAAGAGCGTCCCTGCCACGGCGAACCGGGCGCGGCCAGCAGGCACAGCGGCGAGCGCACGAGGGGCAAGGCCTCGAAATCCTGCCACGTGGCCGCATTGCCCGGGTAATCGAGCATGGTGCCCAGCTCCACCATGCCGGTGCGCAAGTCGCGCTCGATGGCTTGCGTGCCGCTTTCATACATTTTCAGCTCGATGCCCGGATAGCGCTGGTGGTACTCGGCCAGCCACGGCGCCAGGGTGGAATGCGTCTGCGGCGACACGCCGACCCGCAACTCGCCCCGCTCCAGCTCTTCCAGGTCGCGTAATTCCACCTTCAGTTCCGCGTGCAGGGCCAGCAATGTATGCGCGCGCGCCAGCACCACCTTGCCCGCGTCCGTCAGGGTAAAACGTTTGCCGGCGCGGTCCAGCAAGGCCAGGTCCAGCGACTGTTCCAGCTGTTGGACCATCTTGCTGACGGTGGGCTGCGTGACGTGCAGCCTGGCGGCCGCCCGCGTAAAACTGTTCTGTTCCACCACTTCGACGAAGTAGCGCAAGGAGCGGATATCCATGATGCATTCCAATATCGAATGATAATCATAAGTTTAAGTCATTTTATCTTTTGATGTGGCGTCCCTACAATGAAACCTTCCCCTGCCGTTTGAAAGCCTGCCGTGAAAGCCGTCCCCTATCCCGCCGCCCTGCCCTCCATCCCCGCCTGGCGCCAGCCTGCGCAGACCGTGTGGCAAGTGGGCGCGCTGATCGCCGCCTGGTGGCTGGCCGACGAGGCCGCTTCCGCACTGCACTTGCCGTTTTCCGGCGGCGTGGTGGGTCTGTTCGTGCTGGTGGCCCTGCTGCTGGCGGGTTGGGTGCGGCCTGCCGCCATCGAACTGGGCGCGAACTGGCTGCTGGCCAACATGCTGCTGTTCTTTATTCCGCTGGTCGTCTCCGTGGTGCAATTTACGCAGCTGTTGAAGTCGCAGGGCTTGATGTTGTTCGTAAACATCGGCCTGGGCTTTGCCAGCGTGATGCTGGCCACGGCCTTCACCGTGGAATGGGTGTGCCGCTATGAACGCAAGCTGCGCCTGCAAACACTGCGGCGCCAGCGCGCAGCCAGGGCGGCAGCATGAGCACCTTGCTCCTGTCCCTGCTGTTCTTGCTGCTGACCCTGGTGCTGTTCTACGCCAACCAGGCGCTGCACCGCCGCCATCCGCATTTCCTGCTGACGCCCGCCATCTGCACCTCGGCGATATTGATCGTCATCGTGCAGGCGACCTCGACGCCGTTCGCCACGTATTTCGGCGAAACGCGCTGGCTGCCGTGGCTGCTGGGCCCAGCCACCATCGCGTTTGCGCTGCCCATCTTCCAGGAGCGCAAGCTGATCCGCAAGCACTGGCTGGCCTTGAGCCTGGGCAGCTGCGCCGGCATCGTGGCATCGGTTGCCGCCACCCTGCTGCTGGATCGGGTCTTTGGTGTGCATGGCGACATGGCGCGCAGCCTGCTGGCGCGTTCCGTGTCGACGCCGTTCGCGCTGGAAGCATCGCGCCACATGGGCGGCTCGGCCCAGCTGACGGGTATCTTCGTGGTGATGACGGGTTTGTTCGGCCTGATGCTGGGCAAACCGCTCTTAAAACTGCTGCCCTTGCGCATGCGCATCGCCCGTGGCGCCCCGTATGGCGCGGCCGCGCACGGCTTTGGCTTGTCGGTGGCGCGCCGGGTCGGCACGGAAGAAGGCGCCGTGGCCAGCCTGACGATGATTTTCTCGGGCGTCGTGACGGTGCTGCTGGCGCCCCTGCTGGGGCATCTGCTGGGCTAGCGGCCCGCTTGCAGCGCCTGCATGCCATGCACGATCAGGTCGATTCCTGCCAGGAAATCCTCGCGGTCATCGTGCGCGCGCAGCTGTCCCGCCACCTTGCGGGCAAATGGAAACGCCTGCGCGTCGAGGCGTGACCAGGCGCCCGCCATGGTGTCGAGGAAATGCGCGCGCTCCAGGCCTTTTTCCCGGGCGATGGCGGCATTGGCCGCATTCTGCCCGCTCACACCCAGCAGATAATTGAGCAGGGTGCATGCCGCCAGCCATTGCCTGTCCTGCGGCACGCCCAGCGCATCCACCTGCCGCCCCAGGCGTTCCAGGATGCGCACGGTAGGCAGCTGGCCCGGCGCGCGCGACAAGGCCGAACCCAGCCAGGGATGCGCATCCATCGCCTCGAACATGGCCAGCGCCACGGCGCGGATGCCCGCCTGCGGCGTCTCGCACTGCAGGACGGCATCCATGGCGCGGGCGACGATGGCGTCGCTGGCGGCCGTGAACAAATCATCCTTGTCGGCCACGTGCCAGTAAATGGCGCCCGCTCCCGTCGCCAGGCGAGCAGCCAGGGCGCGGAACGTCAGGCCGCCCTCGCCCGCCGTGTCGAGCAGGTCAATGGCGGCGTCGATGATGGTCTCGCGCGTCAGCGAGTCGGCGCGTCGTGGTGGGGGCGTTACGGTATGGGACATCGCCTATCTTGACACAGATGCCGCCGTGCCGCAAAATTCTTGTGGAACATAGTTCCAGTTCCATTTTAAAACCACCTTCAAGGATCACCATGCATATCGCCATCATCGGCGCGGGGCTGGGCGGGCTGATGCTCGCCCGCGTGCTGCACGTCCACGGCATCGCCGCCGCCATCTATGAAGCGGACGCTTCGCCGCAGGCGCGCCGCCAGGGCGGCATGCTCGACATCCACGAGGACACGGGCCAGCAAGCGCTGCGGGCGGCCGGCCTGCATGAGGTCTTCCGCACCCTCATCCATACAGGCGGCGAAGCGAGCCGCGTGCTCGACCAGCACGGCACGGTCTTGCTCGACGAAGGGGACGATGGCACGGGTGGCCGTCCCGAAGTGCCGCGCGGCGAGCTGCGCCGCATCCTGCTCGAGTCCCTGCCCGCCGGCACGGTGCGCTGGGGACATAAGCTGACAGGCGTGGCGACACTGGATGGTGGCCGGCACAGGCTGGGTTTTGCGAATGGCGCCACGGCCACCGCCGACCTGCTGGTCGGCGCGGACGGCGCCTGGTCGAAGGTGCGGCCTCTGCTCTCCAGCGCGCAGCCCGCATATAGCGGCATTGCCTTTATTGAAACGTATCTGCTCGACAGCGACCGCCGCCACCCGGCCAGCGCGCACGCCGTGGGCGCCGGCGCCCTGTTCGCGCTGGCGCCCGGCAAGGGCATCCAGGCCCACCGCGAAGCCGATGGCGTGCTGCATGCCTACGTGGCCCTGAGCAAACCGGAAGCCTGGCTGGCCGGCATCGATTTTGCCGATCCCGCCGCCGCCCGGGCCCGCATCGCCGCGCAATTTTCCGGCTGGGCGCCGGCGCTGACGGCCCTGATCACGGACGCCGACACGCCGCCCGTGCCCCGTCCCGTACACTTGCTGCCCGTCGGGCACCGCTGGCAGCGCGTGGCGGGCGCGACCTTGCTGGGCGATGCGGCCCATCTGATGGCGCCGGCCGGCGAAGGGGCGAATCTCGCCATGTTCGATGGCGCCGAACTGGCGCAGGCGCTTGCCGCGCAGCCGGACGACATGGAAACGGCCCTGCGGGTCTATGAAACGGCGCTGTTTGCGCGCAGCAGCGCGGCGGCGGCCGAGTCCGAGCGCATCCTTCGCCTGTGCTTTGCCGACGACGCGCCGCACAGCCTGGTGCGGTTCTTTGCCGGCATGCAAGACAGCGGCCCGGCGCGCGAAGTGCAGGCAGCGGCGCCTGAGCCCCACGCCAGCGGCGTTTATCGGGGATAATACGTCTTTCCCCATTCCCAGCAGCCGCGCCACGATGAAATACCCTGCAGTTCAGCCTTTCAGCGACATCCTGCCCAGCTTGAGCGAGTTCGATGCCATCATCGACGTGCGCAGCCCGTCCGAATTCGCGGAAGACCACTTGCCGGGCGCCATCAACCTGCCCGTGCTGGACGACGAGCAGCGCGTGCGCGTGGGTACCTTATATAAGCAGACCAGTGCCTTCGAAGCGAAGAAGCTGGGCGCGGCGCTGATCGCGAAAAATATCGCGCGGCATATCGAAGACGGTTTTCTCGGCCATCCGCAGCATTGGAAGCCACTGGTTTACTGCTGGCGCGGCGGCAACCGCAGCGGCGCCATGGCGCACATCCTGGCGCGCATCGGCTGGCCCGTCACGCAGCTCGAGGGCGGCTACAAGGATTACCGGCGCCACGTGAACGCCGAGCTGGCCACCCTGCCCGAACGTTTCGACTTCATCAACGTGCTGTGCGGCCCCACGGGCAGCGGCAAGAGCCGTTTGCTGCAAGTGCTGGACAGGCAAGGCGCGCAAGTGATCGATCTGGAAGACCTGGCGGCCCACCGCGGCTCCGTGCTGGGCGGCTTGCCGGAGGAACACCAGCCATCGCAAAAAGCGTTTGAAAGCGTGCTGTGGCAGCAGTTGCGCCATTTCGACCCGGCGCTGCCCGTCTTCATCGAGTCCGAAAGCAAGAAGGTAGGCCGTTTGCGCGTGCCCGATGCGCTGATGGACAAGATGCGCGCGGCCGTTTGCACGGACGTGCGCCTGGACATCGGGGAGCGCGTGCAATTGCTGATGCAGGACTATGCGCATTTCGTCGGCGACCCGGCGCGCCTGAACGTGCAGCTGGCGCTGTTGACGCAGCTGCACGGCAAGGAAAAAATTGCCCACTGGCAGCAGCTGGCCACGGCTGGCCGCATGGCCGAGCTGGTGGAAGAACTGCTGGTGCAGCATTACGACCCCGTCTACCGGCAATCGATCGCCCGCAACTTCAGCCGCTACGCCCAGGCAACGCCGCTGGTCTTGCCCGATATTTCAGAACATGCCTTTGAGCAAGCCGCGCGCGCATTATGTGCTATCGTCGGCGAACACCGTACCGCCAGCGCCGCGTAAGCGCCGGCGCAGCTTTTAATGACCTTTTCCAGCAGGATGACGACCATGTCCGATACCGCAGCACCATCTAAACCACCCATTCGATTGACCGAATTTGCCCATGGCGGCGGCTGCGGCTGCAAGATTGCGCCGGGCGTGCTGGCTGACATTTTAAAGGGCAGCGGCGGCTTTCCCCTGCCGAAGGAATTGCTGGTCGGTATAGAAACCTCGGATGACGCGGCCGTCTACCAGCTCAACGACGAGCAGGCGCTGATCGCCACGACGGATTTCTTCATGCCCATCGTCGACGACCCGTTCGACTTCGGCCGCATCGCCGCCACCAATGCCATTTCCGACGTGTACGCCATGGGCGGCACGCCCATCATGGCGCTGGCCCTGGTCGGCATGCCGATCAACAAGCTGCCCGTGGAAACCATCGGCCTCATCTTGAAAGGCGGCGAAACCATCTGCGCCCAGGCCGGCATCCCCATCGCGGGCGGCCACACCATCGATTCCGTCGAGCCGATCTATGGCCTGGTCGTGCTGGGCCTCGTGCACCCGTCGCAGGTGAAACGCAACGCGGGCGCGCGCGCCGGCGATAAACTGGTGCTGGGCAAGCCGATCGGCGTGGGCATCTTGTCGGCCGCGCTGAAAAAGAACGCGCTGGACGCGGAGGGCTACGCTTCCTTAATCGACAACACCACCAAATTGAATACCCCGGGCAAGAAACTGGCTCTGCTGGACGGTGTGCATGCGCTGACGGATGTGACGGGCTTCGGCTTGCTGGGCCATACGCTGGAACTGGCGCGCGGCGCCAAGTTGCAGGCGCGCATCGCCATGGCTTCCGTGCCGCTGCTGCCGCAAGTGCAGCAACTGGCGCAAAATGGCAACATCACGGGCGCCTCCGGCCGCAACTGGCAGGGCTACGGCGCGCAAGTGGCGCTGGACGACAGCCTGAGCGCCATCGACAAGGCGATTTTGACGGACCCGCAAACGGCCGGCCCCCTGCTGGTGGCCTGCGCGCCAGAAGCCGTCGAACAAGTGCTGGCGATTTTCCGCGCCGAAGGCTTTGCCGACGCCGTCGTCATCGGCGAGATGCTGGAAGGAAGTACCGGGGTTTCCGTAATCTAATGAATATTTTTTGCAAAGGCAGTCCCATGACCACATTCTCCAACTCATTTTCCAAATTCCCCGCCATCCTGGCCACCGTCGCCGCCACCCTGGCCATCCACAGCGGCCTGGCGCAGGCGCAGCAAGTGTTGCGCGTGTCCGCCATTCCCGATGAAGCGCCGACGGAATTACAGCGCAAGTTCAAGCCGCTGGGCAGCTATCTGGAGAAAAAGCTGGGCATGAAGGTGGAATTCACGCCTGTCACCGATTACGCGGCCTCCGTGGAAGGCTTGATCAATAACAAGCTCGACATGGTCTGGTTCGGCGGTTTTACCTTCGTGCAAGCGAACGTGCGCAGCGGCGGCAAGATCGTCCCGCTGGTACAGCGCGAAGAAGACACGAAGTTCCGCTCCGTGTTTGTGACCACCAGCAAGGACATCAACCAGTTGTCCGACCTGAAAGGCAAGAATTTCACCTTCGGCTCGGAATCGTCGACGTCCGGCCACTTGATGCCGCGCTACTACCTGCTGGCTGCCAAGATCAATCCGGACACGGACATGAAGCGCATCGCGTTTTCCGGCGCGCATGACGCCACCGTGGCGGCAGTGGCCGGCGGCAAGGTCGACGCGGGCACCTTGAACATTTCCGTATGGGAAAAACTGGTGGAAGCGAAAAAGGTCGATCCAAGCAAGGTGCGCGTGTTCTACACGACACCGGGCTACTACGACTACAACTGGAGCGTGCGCGCCGACATGAACCCCGTCGTGCGCAAAAAGCTGACGGACGCCTTCCTGGCGCTGGACCCAGCGACGGCCGAAGGCAAGGAAATCCTCGAACTGCAGCGCGCCACCAAGTTCATCCCGACCAAGGCCGAGAACTACAAGGATATCGAAGCGGCTGCGCGCGATGCGAAGCTGCTGAAGTAACTTGCATCGACGCGTTTTACCGTAGGTCGGATTAGCGGCGAAGCCGCGTAATCCGACACAGGCAATAATGCCAACAATGTTGTCGGATTACGGCCTGCGGCCTAATCCGACCTACCGATTTCTCAAGCATGACATTCCAACTTTACAAGGTCAGCGTCCACCACGCGGGCGCGGCCGGCAATGCGCTGGCCCTGCGCGACCTCGACCTGGACGTGGCCCAGGGTGAGCAGATCGCCCTGATCGGCCCGTCCGGCGCCGGCAAGACCAGCCTGCTGCACACGCTGGCGTGCGCGCTGCGTCCCGAATCCGGCACCTTGGACATCCTGGGCATTTCTCCGTGGAAAATCGGCAGCGCCGAGCGCCATGCCTTGCGCGCGCGCCTGTTCCTGGCGCCGCAAACGCCGCCCTTGCCGCCGCGCCAGCGCGTCGTCAACGCCGTGCTGGCGGGACGCTTGCCGCAATGGAGCTTGTGGACGGCCATCCGGTCACTGCTGGCGCCCGTCGACCCGCGCGCCGCGTGGGTAGCCCTGGGCAAGTTCAACCTGCAGGATAAACTGTATGCGCGTGTCGACCGCCTGTCCGGCGGCGAACGCCAGCGCTGCGGCATGGCCCGCGCGCTGGTGTCCGATGCGGAAGTCTTCCTCGTAGACGAACCCTTGTCCGCGCTCGACCCCACACTCGCTTTGCAGACAATCAATGTGCTGCAGGCCGAAGCGCAGGCGCGCCACGCCACGCTGATCTGCAGCCTGCACCAGGTGGAAATCGCCCGCGCCTGCTTTACGCGCATCGTCGCCCTGCGCGATGGCAAGATCGTCTTCGACCTGCCTGGCGCCCAGGTCAGCGACGCCATGATCGCCGAGCTGTACCGCAACAAGGCCGATCCCGCGCCGCAGTTCGAGGCCGTGGAAACGAATCTGGATGCCGCGAGGCCCCTTTGCTGAAGAGCACCGCCATCCCCCGCGACCCCGCCTGGCGCGGCCGCCTGACCGGCGCCGCCATCGTGCTGCTGGTGCTGTGGCCGATGCTGGTGCAGGCCGAATTCAAGCCGTGGATCTTATGGGATGCGCAAAGCCTGGCGGCCACCTGGCAGTTCCTTGCCAGCTTCGTCCCGCCCGCCCACTCGCTGGAATTCCTGCAACTGGTGGCCATTTCCAGTTGGGAAACCATCGCCATGGCCACGGCCGGCATGGCGCTGGCCATGCTGGGCGCCATCCCGCTGACCCTGCTGGTGACGGAGTGCCTGTCGGTCTCGCGCATCGGCAGCGGCCAGGTGTCGCCCCTGGCCGCCGGCGTGCGCCACGCAGTCCGTGCGCTGCTGGTGCTGCTGCGCAGCGTGCCGGAACTGGTCTGGGCCTTGTTGCTGGTGCGCATAGTCGGCTTGGGACCGACGGCGGGCGTCATCGCCATTGCCCTCACCTATTGCGGCATGCTGGGCAAGGTGTACGCGGAAATCCTCGAATCGTCGGATGCGTCCGCCTGCAACGCCCTGCTTCACAATGGCAGCGGCAGATTGAAGGCCTTGCTGTACGGCGCCTTGCCCGAATCGGCCGCCGAACTGGTGTCGTACACGATTTACCGCTGGGAATGCGCGATCCGCGGCTCCGTCGTCATGGGATTTGTCGGCGCAGGCGGCCTGGGCCAGCGTATGGATGAATCGATGAAGATGATGGCGGGCAGCGAACTGGCCACCATGCTGATGGTCTTCGTGCTGCTGGTGGCGGGCGCCGACGCTGTGTCCGCCATGCTGCGCCGGAGACTGGCATGAAGCATCAGCATTTCGCCGCGATGCCCGCGCCTGCTCCCGTGCGCTGGTCGACCTGGGCCTTGCTGGCTGGTTTATTGCTGCTGGTCATTGCCAGCTTCGCCACCCTGCCCCTGAAATGGGGCGAGTTCTTCAGCGCCGACGCCGTGCGCACGAGCGCCGACTTCCTGCACGGTTTCGCCCCACCCGAACTGGCCAGCCCCTTCCTGATGAAAGTCGGTGTGGCCACGTTCGAGACCCTGGCCATGTCGGCCATCGGCACGGTGATCGCGGCAGTCTTGGGCGCATTGCTGGCCCTGCCCGCCAGCGGGCGTTTCGGCAATGTGGCGCGCAACGCGACGCGTGGCGTGTTGAATGTGCTGCGCTCGATCCCGGAACTGGTGTGGGCGTCGATCCTGCTGATTGCCGCCGGCCTGGGCCCGTTCGCCGGCACCCTGGCGCTGGCCCTGCACACGGTGGGCGTGCTGGGCCGCTTGTTTGCCGACGCCTTCGAGAATTGCCCGCCCCTGCCGGCGGCCACCTTGCGCATCAATGGCGCGCGCCCCGCCGTGGCCTTCCTGTACGCGACCTTGCCGCAATGCAGCCCGCAAATGATGTCCTACACCTTGTACCGTTGGGAAAACAATATCCGCGCCGCCGCCATCCTCGGCGTCGTCGGTGCGGGCGGCCTGGGGCAAATGCTGAAATACCATCTGTCGCTGTTCCAGATGCAGAACGCCGCCACCGTCATCATCGCCATGCTGCTGATGGTGGCCGCCGTCGATGGCCTCAGCTACCTGCTGCGCCGCGCCATGACCCGTTAAATTTTTCTTTTCACAAGGAACGCCCATGTCAGGCTGGTGGACCATTATCTCGACAGAAACGCCGGAGCAGATGGCCGATATGACGAAAGTCAACAAGGAAGCGTTTCTCGCCACCTGGGAAGCAGGCCTGTTCGGCGCCGACTGGATCGCGCAATTGTGCGCACAAGGCAAGGCGACCCAGCTGGCCTTCAACGGCTTTCCCAACCGCTACACGGCCAGGGCGGACGTCATCGCGCCCCTGCTGCAGGCGGGCATCGCCGAGGCGCAGGACGGTGAGTTTCCTCAAGACAAGCCCACGGGCTGGCCCGGCAGCATTACCGTGCACCGGGAACGCGTCGCCGCCTGCGTGCCCGGGCAACTGCTGAGCATCGAAGTGTGGGATCAGTCATGACACAAGCGTTGATCATTCGCAAGGAAACCGCTGCCGACATCGATGCCATCGATCAGGTCACGCGCGAAGCGTTCTTGCACGCCGAACACACGAACCATACGGAACAGTTCATCGTGCACGCGCTGCGTGCTGCGAGCGCCTTGAGCGTCTCGCTGGTGGCCGAACTGGAAGGCACCATCATCGGCCACGCTGCGGCCTCGCCCGTCAGCATCAGCGACGGCACGTCGCGCTGGTATGGATTGGGTCCCGTTTCCGTTAGGCCCGACCACCAGCACCAAGGCGTGGGCAGCCAGCTCATTAGGCAGTTGCTGGACGCATTGCGCCAGCTGGGCGCGGCCGGTTGCGTGGTGCTGGGCAACCCTGCCTATTACGGGCGTTTCGGCTTCCGCGCGGACGCTGCCTTGGTCTTGCCGGGTGTGCCGGCCGAGTATTTCCAGGCGCTGCGTCTGACAAGGGAATTGCCTGCAGGTAGCGTCAGCTATCATCCTGCCTTTGATGCCCAACACTGACACTACATTTCCAGCATGACAAATCAGCATAACAGGGTTCCCCTGCAGATTGAACACCTCGCCTGGTTCAGCCAGCACCTGGGCGGGCGCTTCCGCGCGGCGGGATTGCGCATTCAATTTCATGATAATCAGGAAGCGGGCATCCAATGGAAGGTGGCATGTCCTGAAGAATACCAGGCCGCCATCCTGCAAGGTTTGCGCGAGGGCATGAACGATGCTTTTCCGCAATATCTGGCGAGCAGAAGCGTGTGGATTACGGACGTGCTGGTCGACGACGTCAACTCCTCTCCTGATGCCTTTTACCGCGTGAGCTTGCTGGTGGTAGCCCAGGCCAAGATGCTGCTGGAACTGTCAGGGAGAATATACAACCCGGCATGAGCAAAATAGTGGGAGCGTCTGCAAACGGAGCAGCGACTCTATTAATATTGCCAAATACTTAAACGACTTGGCGACCGTCACGATACGGGCCGAAGCGTACAAGAAGATTTCCGCCTCCACGGCCGCGCCCACCAGTTCAGGAATGTCGCAAACTTGAATCACATCCTCATCCGCCCCACCACCGCCAGTGACTGGCCCGCCCTGAAAGCCACGCGCCTGGCCGCCCTGCTCGACGCCCCCACGGCCTTTGGCGCCAGCCACGCCAGCGCCGCCGCTTTTTCGGACGCCGACTGGCAGCAGCGCGCCGTCAGCACGCCGCAGCGCACGTTTTTCCTCGCCTTCGATGGAGAACAGCCCATCGGCCTCGCCGCGCAAGTCGTGGCCGGCAATGGCGAATGCCATCTGATCGCCATGTGGGTACATCGGGAATATCGGGGCATGGCCGTGGCGCAGGGCCTGGTCGATGCCGTCAAACAATGCGCCGTCGGCAACGGCCACACGCGGCTGGTGCTCGACGTGGCGCCGGAGAACACCCGCGCAGCCGCGTTTTACCAGAAACAGGGGTTTGTCTTTCTACCGGAATGGGAAGCGCTGGAAAGCCACCCGCATATCCAGGTGCAGAAGATGGAGTGGCTGGCGCCTGCATGAACTCAAGCAATTGGAACAGCCCGAGGATGAACTGTGCTTGACTGGATTTTTGATGCCATCGTCTGGATAGTTCGCCTGTTGCTCTATAACCTGTTAGGAACAGTCATAGAAAAGCTGTTCTATTGGCCGGGCTGGGCAATGCTACGGCTGCTCACGCTAGGCCACTACCCTCCAGCGAGGGGGACGCCTCACAATCACTTTGCCGTCGCGCTGTTTGCTGCGACAGTCATTGCTTCCGGCTTGTTGATGGCATTGACGTAAATACAGTTGCGCGTATGGGGGAAATTCAGCGATTTCATACACTCCGTTCATCCAAATTTGCATTCTGTCTTAAACATCTGCCCTTACCTCTGTTTTTTTCTACACTCACGTTTTCATTGATGAGTAGAAAGATAGGGTATGCGTGCAATCAAACAAGCTGGTCTTCTGCTGTGTTTATGCGCCGCCGCGGTGCAGGCTTACGCTGATACGGATCAAGCCGTGGAGCAAGCGGGCCAGGAGGCGGCGTCCGTCAATGTCAAAGGCATCCGCGACCCGGACTGGAAACCCTACAGCGCCATGCTCAAGGGAGTGAAACGCTTCGAGGAAAAGCACGGCCTGGCGCCTGGCGCCGAATTGCGCTTCATCCTGGAACCGCGCCGTGCCGATGTCGACATGCACGCCATCGCGCTGCGGCTGGAAAGCGACGAAGCGGGTATGGCGATACCGCTGGGAGAGCGCAATATCTTCAGCTTGCCCGTCGAGCCGGGTCCGCTGTATGAGAAGGCCGAGCTGACCGTGAACCGCAAGGCGGGGTCGGTCAGGTGGATACCCTACGTCAGGAGTGCGGCCACCAGCGACACGCTGCGCCGCCTGGGCGACCTGCGGCTGGCGTGCGAAGTGCATTGGGCCATCGACAAGGAAACCTTGCCTTTCGCCATGCGCACGGCAATGAGCGCACTGGGCGGCCCGTGCAATTTCGTGTCGCCAAAGGGAACCTACAGCTTTTCCGAGCCGCGGCACATCACGGCGGCGACGATCAGCTTCAACGGGAAAAGCGCGCCCGTGCCCTTCAGCGGCTCGTCGTTTACGCCGCCGCTGCGGGAGCAGGACTGGAGCGATGACAGCGTGCTCGAATTGACATTCGACAACGATTAGGCCGCGCTGGGGCTATTTGACCCGTTGCTTTTCCAGCTTGCGGGCCAGGGTGCGCCGGTGCATGCCCAACCTTCTCGCCGTTTCCGAGATATTGAAATCCGTCTCGGCCAGCATTTCGTGGATGCGTTCCCATTCCAGGGTCTTGATGTTGGTGGCGCGGTTCGTCAGTTCGATATCGGCGTTGCCGGCCACGTGGCCGAAGGCCGCTTCGATGTCGTCCGTATTCGACGGTTTCGCCAGGTACTGGCAGGCACCCAGCTTGATCGCTTCGACGGCCGTGCCGATGCTGGCGTAACCGGTGAGCACGACGATCAGCATCTCCGGGTCGTGCTGGTGCAGCATTTGCACGCAGGCCAGGCCCGAGGTATTGCCATTGAGTTTTAAGTCGACGACGGCGTAGTCGGGGCAATGCTGCTCGAGCAAGGCGCTCGCTTCATCGAAATTGGTGGCCAGGATGACCTGGTAGCCGCGCCGCTCGAACGAACGGCCCAGGGTGCGGGCAAACGCGGCGTCGTCTTCCACGATCAGTAACAGACGGTCATCCTGCATGGTGGTCGCTTTCTCTTTCCAGTTTGATGGCCGCCAGCGGCAAGGCCAGGTGCACCACCGCCCCGCCCTGCACCCTGTTGCGCGCCGTCACCGTGCCGCCCAGGGTACGCGCGACATTGACCACCAGGAACAGCCCGAGGCCGCCGCCGGGCTTGCCCTTGCTGCTTTGGTAGGGTTTGCCCAGGTGCGTCAGCATCGATGGCTCGAAGCCGGGGCCCGCATCGGTAATGACCAGGTGCAAGGCGTCCGCTTCGCGCGTCGCTTCGAAGCGCAGCCACTCGGGCGACGCTTCCAGCGCATTGTCGAGCACATTGCAGATGGTTTGTTTCAGGGTCGAATCGAAGACGACGGGCACGTCGTGCTCGATGCGGTTATCGTACTCGAAATCCTGGATCGGGCGGCTGGTGCGCCACTCGTCGACCAGGTCGTTGAGGAAGGTATTGATCGTCGTCTTGACGGACGATTCGCCGCGCGCCTCGCCCGCCGACAGCAAGATGCCGCTGACGATGCTCTTGCAGCGCTGCAACTGCGCCTGCATTTCCGTGATTTCTTCCAGCAATTCGCTGTTCTTGCTCAGCTCCGGCATGCGGCGCCAGTCGCCGAGGATGACGGACAGGGTCGCCAGCGGCGTGCCCAGCTCGTGCGCGGCGCCCGAGGCCAGCAGGCCCATGCGGATGATGTGCTCCTCTTCCGCCGCGCGCTGGCGCAGGTCGGCCACCTTGGCGTCGCCGGCGCGCTGGTTGCGGTTGATGCGCGTGATGAACACCACCAGCAAGGCGGCGTTCAAAATGAAGCAGATCAGCAAGCCTTGCACGTACAGGCTGGAAAAACCCCGCTCGGGGTCGATCGGCAGGATCAAGGGGCCGGGCAGCAAGGCCAGGCCGGCCAGGCACAGGCTGGTAATGGCCACCATGATCCACGTCGACCACACTTCCAGCAGGACGGCGCTGAGGATGACTTGCAGCAGATACAGGAAGGCGAACGGGTTGCTGATGCCGCCGCTCAGGTAGAGCTGGGCCGTCAGCACGGTGACGTCGACCAGCAGAGCGAGGAACAGGGCCGTGTTGGAAACGGGCTGTCGTTCGTGCCAGCGCAAGAGGCTGGCCAGATTGAAGGCGATGAGGCAGGACAGCACTTCGAGCATGTAAGGCACGGGCAAGGCGATGCCCAGTCCCACGCCCACGCCGAAGATCGTGCTGATCTGGCCGATCACGGCCAGCCAGCGCAGCTGGATCAGCAGCTTCATGTTCTGGTGGCCGGCCGGATGCTCCATCTCGGCCGCCACCGCACCGCGCTCTAAGACTTCGCGGTTGGGCAGGATCTCAATCCTGCCCGGCATGGTCGCTTTCTTGCGATTGATCAAGGTGCTGTTGGGACAAACCAGCCTTGCGTGCGCGGCGGCGCTTGTCTTCGCGCACGATCCACCACGTGATGCCGGCCACCATCAGGGCCAGCGCAAACCACGTCAAGGCGTAAACCAAATGGTTGTTGTGGAAGGAAATCACGGTCAGGCCGCCGACGGGGGCGTCGCTGGCCGTTTCCGATTTTTCCTTCGCATCGACAAAATATGGCGCCACATTGGTCAGCATGTGCGAGGCGCCGATGGCGGCCACGTCGCGCGAATACCAATGCTGCGTGGCAGGACTGTTTTCGCGCAGGAAACCGCCGCCCGTCTCGCTGATGCGCAGCAAGCCATTGACCTCGACGATGCCGGCCGGCGTGCCGGCGGCGATGCCTTCGCGTTTCGGCACGAAGCCGCGGTTGACCAGCACGGTGCTGCCATCAGCCAGGCGCAATGGCGTGATCAGCCAATAACCGCTGCCCAGTGCCGTCGTTGCCTGCACCAGGGTATTGAAAATGGGGAGATACGTTCCGGAGAGTCGCACATGGCGGTATTCATCCGTTTGCTGCGTGACACTGGCCCAGGCTGCGGGTCCAGGTGCGTCCGTTGCGGGCGCATGTACGCGTTGTTCGACGCGCTCGATCAGGTCAAGCTTCCAGAAGAGGCGCTTGACTTGCCAGGTGCCCAGGGCACAGAAACCGGCAAACAAGATCCCCGCCAGCAAGGCCAGTGCATACCGCACGACCATGCCGCGTGGGCCTGGCGCGGCATCTTGCGATGCGGCGCCAGGGGCGCGCCCGGTGTTGCTTGGGCGCGTATTACTCATCATGGAGCCGTTTTCGTATGCATGTACTCAGGCATCAGATCCGGCATCATGTTGTGGTTCATGTGGTACATGACCCACAGGGAACCGGCCATGGCAATGCCCACGATCATGATGGTGAAGATCAGCGCCATCATGTTCCAGCCGCCTTCGGACTTGGTGTTCATGTGCAGGAAGTACACCATGTGCACGACCACTTGAACAGCCGCGAACGCCAGCAGGACCAGGCCCATGGTGCCCGAGTTGGTGATGGCTTTCGTCATCACCAGCCAGAAAGGAATGGCCGTCAGGATCACCGACAGGATGAAGCCGATGGCATAGCTTTTCAGGCTGCCATGATCGTGATTGTCATGGTGGTGGCTATCGCCGTGTGTGTGGTGGTCGCTCATGGCAGCACTCCCATCAGGTAGACAAAGGTGAAGACGCCGATCCAGATGACGTCCAGGAAGTGCCAGAACAGCGACAGACACATCATGCGACGGCCGTTTTCCGGGGTCAGACCATGCTTGTTCAACTGGAACATCAAGGTCACGAGCCAGATCACGCCGAACGTCACGTGCAAGCCGTGGGTACCGACCAGTGCAAAGAACGACGACAGGAACGCGCTGCGCTGCGGACCGGCGCCTTCGTGGATCAGATGAATGAATTCATACATTTCCAGCGACAGGAAGGCCAGGCCGAACAGGCCCGTGATGCCCAGCCAGACCAGGGTGCTGCGCAATTGCTTGCGCTGCATGGCCAGCATGGCGAAACCGTAGGTGATCGACGACAGCAGCAGCATGGCCGTGTTGACGGCCACCAGCGGCAGGTCGAACAGCGCGGCGCCCGTCGGGCCGTCCGCGTAGCTGCGGCCGACCACGGCGTACGTGGCGAACAGACAGGCGAAGATCAGGCAATCGCTCATCAGGTAGAGCCAGAAACCCAGCAGGCTGCCGTTTTCCGGGTGGTGCTCGCGCACAAAGTAGCTGCGCGTGCTTGGTGCGGCGCCAGCGGCGCCGGTGTTATGGGCGATGGTATCAGACATGGCTGCTCAGCAATTTAGTATAAGCGTCTTCGGTACGGACCACTTCTTCCGCAGGAATGTAGTAATCGCGCTTGTAGTTAAAGGTATGGACGATGATGGTGACCATCATGATCACGAAGCCAATGCTGGCGACGAGCCACATTTGCCAGATCAGGCCAAAACCGACCAGTGCGGACAGTGCGGCGATCACGAAACCAGCCCAGGTGTTCTTCGGCATGTGGATCTTCGTGAAACCGGACGTCGGACGCTGGTAACCGTGTTTCTTCATGTCAGTCCATGCATCGAGTTCGTGCACTTGTGGCGTGAAGGCGAAATTATAGTCTGGCGGTGGCGACGACGTCGACCATTCCAGCGTACGGCCGCCCCATGGGTCGCCGGTCACGTCGCGCAGGGCGTGACGGTTGCGGTAGCTGACATAGAACTGGATCAGCATGGAAGCGATACCCAGTGCGATCGAGACGGCGCCAAACCAGGCGATAATGGTCCAGATTTGCAGCGATGGATCTTCAAAGTGGTTGACACGACGGGTCACGCCCATCAGGCCCAGCACGTACAGCGGCATGAAGGCCAGGTAGAAGCCGACGAACCAGAACCAGAACGAGCACTTGCCCCAGAACGCGTCGAGCTTGTAGCCGAAGGCTTTCGGGTACCAGTAGTTGATCGCAGCGAATACACCGAAGACCACGCCGCCGATAATCACGTTATGGAAGTGGGCGATCAGGAACAGGCTGTTATGCAATACGAAGTCAGCTGGTGGTACGGCCAGCAGCACGCCGGTCATGCCGCCGATGGTGAAGGTGACCATGAAGCCGATCGTCCACAGCATCGGCAGTTCGAAGCGGATACGGCCGCGGTACATGGTAAACAGCCAGTTGAAGATCTTCGCGCCCGTCGGGATCGAAATGATCATCGTCGTGATGCCGAAGAAGGAGTTGACGCTGGCGCCCGAACCCATGGTGAAGAAGTGATGCAGCCATACCAGGTACGACAGGATCATGATGACGCAGGTGGCGTACACCATCGAAGCGTAGCCGAACAGGCGCTTGCTGCTGAACGTGGCGACGACTTCCGAGAACACGCCGAACAGTGGCAGGATCAGGATGTACACCTCTGGGTGGCCCCAGATCCAGATCAGGTTGACGTACATCATGGCGTTGCCGCCCAGTTCCGTCGTGAAGAAGTTAAAGCCTGCAACGCGGTCCAGCGACAGCATGGCCAGCACAGCCGTCAGCACCGGGAAAGCGGCGACGATCAGGATGTTGGTGCACAGTGCGGTCCAGGTGAAGACGGGCATTTTCATCCAGGTCATGCCTGGCGCGCGCATCTTGACGATGGTGGCGATCAGGTTGACACCGGACAATAGCGTCCCGACCCCGGCAATCTGCAAGGACCAGATGTAATAGTCTACCCCCACGTCCGGACTGCCGACGATGCCCGACAGCGGCGGATAGGCCAGCCAGCCCGTACGGGCGAATTCGCCGACGAACAGCGAAGCCATGACCAGGGCGGCGCCCATGGTGGTCATCCAGAAGCTGAAGTTGTTAAGGAATGGGAAAGCCACGTCGCGCGCGCCGATTTGCAGCGGCACCACGTAGTTCATCAGACCAGTCACGAAAGGCATCGCGACGAAGAAGATCATGATCACGCCGTGGGCGGTGAAGATCTGGTCGTAGTGATGCGGTGGCAGGAAGCCGGCATTGTCGCCAAAGGCGACAGCCTGCTGGGTGCGCATCATGAGCGCGTCGGCAAAGCCGCGCAGCAGCATGACGAGGCCCAGGATCATGTACATGATACCGATTTTTTTATGGTCGATACTGGTGATCCAGTCGCGCCACAGGGTACCCCAGACGCGGAAATACGTCAGTGCCGCAACGAGTGCGATACCGCCCAGGGCAACCATGGCAAAGGTCACCAGCAGGATAGGTTCGTGAAATGGAATTGCATCCCAAGTCAGACGGCCGAATATAAGCTTCGTCAGATCAATATGGTCTAGCATTGTTACTCTCAGAGAAAAAAGGGAGGCGCCAGGCAAGCGGCGCCAGTATCTGCAGCGCAATGCGCTGCGGGATTCATGCAGTCGTTACTTGGCTTGAACGCCCTTTTCAACTACTGCATCGCTAGCGACTACTGCCGTTACGGCCGCTACCGGGCTATTTGCCATCGTCAATTTGTATGGCTCGACCGGCGTCACGCACAGGGCGTCGGAAACGATGGTGCGGTTCAGGATTGCCTTGTACAGATCGCTAGGTACGGCGCTGTAGCGGCGGACCGGGTCGCGTTCGCTAGGCTGGGCCAGCGACAGGTAGTCGTCGCGGTTCAGCGCGCCGCCACCGGCACGTGCCGATGCCACCCATTTATCGAAGTCCGCATCATTCACGCCGTGGAACTTGAAGCGCATGCCCGAGAAACCGGCACCGCTGTAGTTGGCGGAGAAGCCCTTGTAGACGCCAGGCTTGTTGATGACGGCATTCAACTGCGTTTCCATGCCCGGCATGGCGTAGATCTGACCTGCCAGTGCGGGGATGAAGAACGAGTTCATGACGGACGACGCGGTGATCTTGAAGCGGATCGGACGATCGACGGGCGCGTACAGTTCATTCACGGAAGCGATGCCTTGCTCCGGATAGATGAACAGCCATTTCCAGTCCAGGGCCACGACTTCGACGATCATCGGCTTGTGGCTGGCAGGAATCGGACGGTTGGCGTCGATACGGCTCAGCGGACGATAAGGATCGAGGGTGTGGGTGCTGATCCAGGTCAGCAGGCCCAGCACGATGATGATCAGCAGGGGCGCGCCCCAGATGATCAGCTCGAGGCGAGTCGAGTGGTCCCAGTCCGGCTCGTATTTGGCCGCGGTGTTGTTTTTTCTATAGCGCCATGCGAAAAGCAGGGTCAGGGCGATTACCGGAACGATAATCAACAGCATCAGCAATGTCGAGATGACAATCAAATTGCCTTGCTGAACTGCGATGTCACCAGACGCATTCAGTACCACCGTATTGCAACCAGCCAACAATGCGAGAGGTAAAAGAAGCAGTCCGCGACGAACTTTTAATGAAAACATACAGGAAAGTCCAGTACAGGGGATGAAGATATGGTACTGTATTCTCACTGGAGCGCGTTGGCAATTGGACGTTTTGTCCTACCCCTTGCTCGGACTTTCACTGCGTAGACGCGGAGTTTTCCTACGGCTACCTGATGAATAGTCCTACTCCGGGCGTGAGACACCCGGAGTAAGTTACGCGTTGGCCGAACTCGAAACTATATTGGAGACGATCATCATGTCCAGCACGCGCATACACAGCGGGGATGTACCCGCCGACTTTTCCCCCCACTCCCTGCGCGACGCACGCGGGGCCGGCACGGTCGAATCGCATATCGACCCTGGTGAGATCGCCGTCGGCGTGATCATCGGCCGCGCTTCCGAATACTTTGACTTCTTTGTCTACGCCATCGCCTCGGTGCTGGTGTTTCCGCGCGTCTTCTTCCCATTTGAAGAACGCCTGGAAGGTACCTTATATGCGTTCCTGATTTTCTCGTTCGCCTTCATCGCCCGTCCCTTCGGCACCGTGATCTTCATGGAGATCCAGCGCCGCATGGGACGCAGCGCCAAGCTGACGATCGCCCTCTTCCTGTTGGGCGTGTCGACGGCCGGCATCGCCTTCCTGCCAACCTATTCGCACCTGGGCTTTGCCGCCATCATCTGGCTGTCCGTGCTGCGCATCGGCCAGGGCGTGGCGCTGGGCGGTTCATGGGATGGCCTGCCATCGCTGCTGGCCCTGAACGCGCCGGAAAACAAGCGCGGCTGGTACGCCATGCTGGGCCAGCTGGGTGCGCCCACCGGCTTCCTGATCGCCGCCGGCCTGTTCTGGTTCATGCTGACCACCCTGACGGATGAAGACTTCCTCGACTGGGGCTGGCGCTATCCGTTCTATGTGGCGTTCGCCATCAACGTGGTGGCCCTGTTTGCCCGTTTGCGCCTGGTGTCGACGAATGAATATGCGCGCCTGCTGGACGAACGCGAACTGCAGCCCGTGAGCGTGTTTGAAATGAGCCGCGGCCAGGGCCGCAACGTGCTGATCGGCGCCCTCGCCGCGCTGGCCAGCTACGCCCTGTTCCACCTGGTGACCGTGTTCCCGCTGTCCTGGATTTCCGTCTACCAGACGCGTTCCGCTTCGGACTTCCTGCAAGTGCAAATGATGGGCGCCGTGCTGGCTGCCATCGGCGTTGTGATTTCCGGCTTGCTGGCCGATAAGGTGGGCCGCCGCACCACCCTGGGCGTGCTGGCCGTGCTGATCGCCATCTTCAGCGCCTTCGTGCCGACCCTAATGGGTGGCGGCAACTTCGGCCAGGACGTCTTCATCCTCGTCGGCTTCAGCCTGCTGGGCTTGTCCTACGGCCAGGCAGCCGGCGCCGTGACGGCCAACTTCCCTGCCCGCTTCCGCTACACGGGCGCGGCATTGACCTCCGACCTGGCCTGGCTGGTCGGCGCCGGCTTCGCCCCGCTGGTGGCACTGGGCCTGTCGGCCAACTTCGGCCTCGCCTATGTCAGCTTCTACCTGCTGTCAGGCGCCGTCGCCTCGCTGGCCGCCCTGAGCCTGAACCGGGCGCTGGAAATCCGCGACTGACATATATATAGAGGCAAACCGGGTGGCAGCGCGCTGCCACCCAGCCCCCTCCAAAAAAACGCCGGCTCCGTCCGGCGTTTTTTCATGCCCCGGCCCGTGTCACTGTATCGCCAGCTGCCGCCCGCCCGTGCCTTCCCTCTTCGGCAAGTCGAGCAGCAACACGCCATTTTCATAGCGGGCCTGCGCGCCGGCCTCGTCCACTTCATGCTGCAGCACGAAGCTACGGTATTGCTGGCCGTACTCGCGTTCACTGCGCACGACCTTGCCTCCGCCGTCGCGCGTCACCCTTTCATTCTTGAGTTCGGCGCTGATGGAGACGCGGTTGCCGTCGATGGAGACCTTGATATCGTCCTTGTTGACGCCTGGAATGTCCGCCTGCACCAGGTAAGCTTGCTCGGTTTCGGCAATGTCGATACGCATGCGTCCATTGCCCACGTCGCGCGCGCGCAAGGCGGGCAACAAAAAGTCGCGCATCATGTCTTCCATGTCGCTGAACGGGTCAAAACGCCCCAAGGGATTGAGCGCATCGCGCTGTATCAAATGATTGGCCATGATGTCCTCCTGCATGGGCTCTGGCTTGCACACGGCGGCCGTCCGCAAGAACGCCACCACCTCCTGCATCTTAGGATGGCAACAGCCAATCTCTTTGATTTGTCTCAATCGTGGCCAACTTGATTTTTCCTTGACTTTCATCCGTGCGCTACCGCGCTTTGCACAGTCTTGCAAGTCGGAAATTGTCCCCAAGGCTGTTATGCTAGCGCACGCTATGCTTGACCACCAGAAAGCTTGCATTTCAATTAAAATTGATTTTTTCGCGACAGCCTTATACGGACATGATGAATACCAAGACCCCGATCGATTCCTTCAGCTTTCGCCGCATCCTCGCCCGCAATGTCACCTTGCCGCTGGTCATCGGGGTCATCACGGCCCTCGTGTTTGTCGCCCTCATCGCTTACCTGCTCTCGGCCCTGCGCTCGGTCGAGCATTCCGAACGGGTGATCGGCAATGCAAATGAAGTCATGAAATTGTCGGTCGACCTGGAAACAGGCATGCGCGGCTACCTGCTGACGGGCGACGAAACGTTTTTGGCGCCATATAAATCGGGCAAGGCGAAGATCGCCGTCGAAATGACCACCCTGCTGGAACTGGTATCCGACAGTCCCATCCAGGTGGACCGCTTGCGCCGCATCCGCGCGCTGCAAGGCCAGTGGCTCGATTACGCCGAAGGCGTGATCGCCCAGCGCCGCAGCAACCAGGAATTCCTCGCGCGCGTGCGCCAGGGAGAAGGCAAGCTGGAATTTGACGAAATCCGCCGCGAATTCCTCGCCTTCCTGTCCATGGAACAGCGGCTGCGCCAGGAACGGGCCGACACGGCCGAAAGCCGCACCATGCTGGCCGTGGTCGTATTCCTCATCCTCAGCCTGGGACTGTCGGGCCTGCTGGCCTATCTGGGACGGCGCGAACTGCTGCGCCTGTCCGATATCTACAACGATGCGCTCGAGCAGCGCGGCAAGGACAACGACGTGCTGCAGGAACAAGCCTGGCTGCGCACGGGGCAGACGGAACTGGCGGCGCATACGAGCGGCCAGCTGGGCTTGCCGCAGCTGGGACGGCACGTGCTGGACTTCCTGGCGCACCGCCTCGACGTGGCCATCGCCACCCTGTACGTCGTCGACGAGGATGGCAGCCTGCGCCGCACGGCCGTGTACGGTTTCAACGACCAGGGCGTGAAGGACAAGCAAGTCTTCAAGCTGGGCGAAGGCCTGGTGGGCGAGACGGCGCGCGAAAAACGCCTCAAGCATATACGGCAAGTGCCCGACGATTACCTGACCGTGACGTCAAGCCTGGGCCGCGGCACGCCGCTGGAACTGGTCTTGACGCCAGTCAACAATGAAGGCGCCGTCAACGGCGTCATCGAACTGGGCTTTACACATCCCGTCAGTGCCCGCGCCAAGGAATGGCTGAACCTGATTGCCGCAAATGTCGGCACCTCGCTGGAAGCGGCCCTGTACCGCCAGCGCCTGCAAAATGTGCTGGAAGAAACGCAGCAACTGAATGAAGAACTGGAAGTGCAGCAGGAAGAACTGCGCACGGCCAATGAAGAGCTGGGCGAGCAGTCGCGCGTGCTGGAACAGTCGCAAGCCCATCTGGAAGAGCAAAAGGCGGCGCTGGAGCAGTCGAACGAGCAGCTGGCCGTGCAGGCGCTGTCGCTGGACCAGAAAAACATGGCCATCGGCGAGGCGCATGCCCAGCTGGAAGCCCGCGCGGAAGAACTGCAGCGGGCCAGCCGCTACAAGTCCGAATTCCTGGCGAACATGTCGCATGAGCTGCGCACGCCGCTGAACAGCTCGCTCATCCTGTCGAAACTGCTGTCGGACAACACCAGCGGCAACTTGACGCCGGAGCAAGTGACTTTTGCGCAAACCATTTATTCGGCCGGCAACGACTTACTCACCCTTATCAACGATATCCTCGACATTTCCAAGGTCGAGGCGGGCAAGCTGGAATTGACGCCGGAAACCGTTCCCTTCGACGAACTGCTCAGCAGCATGAGGATGCTGTTTGGCGCCCAGGCGCAGCAAAAGAAACTGGTTTTTGACGTCAAGGTGGCGCCGGACGCTCCGCCGTCATTCGTCAGCGACCGCCAGCGCCTCGAGCAAATCCTGAAAAACCTGCTGTCGAACGCCATCAAATTCACCGATGCGGGCACGGTATCGCTGCACGTGAGCACCGCTGCGGCCGGCCAGGTGCGCTTCCAGGTGCAAGATACGGGCATCGGCATCGCCGGCGACCAGCAGCACAAGATTTTCGATGCCTTCCACCAGGCCGACGGCACCACCAGCCGCCGCTATGGCGGCACGGGCCTGGGCCTGTCGATTTCGCGCGACCTGGCAGCCTTGCTGGGCGGCAGCATCGAGCTGGCCAGCACGCCAGGCCAGGGCAGCACGTTTACCCTCGTGCTGCCGGCCGCCATGCCGGAACACGCGGTGGTAGCGGCGGCCGTACCCACGGCCGCGCCGCAAGCACCCGCCGCGGCTGCCGCGCCCAAGGCGGCGCCCGCCGCCAAGCCCGTCCCGCTGCCCACCTTCCAGGATGACAGGAATAGCGTGCCGGCTGCCAAGACCGGCCAGCGTTCCGTGCTCGTGATCGAGGATGAGCCGTCGTTTGCCGGCATCCTGTTCGATCTCGCGCATGAAATGCAATACCGCTGCCTGGTGGCGCATGGCGCCGACGAAGGCTTGCGCCTGGCGGAAGAATTCCTGCCCGACGCCATCCTGCTCGACATGGGCCTGCCGGACCGTCCGGGCTTACTGGTCTTGCAGCAGCTCAAGGAAAACCCGCTGACGCGCCACATTCCCGTGCACATCGTCTCCGGCAACGACCAGATCCAGGAAGCCATGCAGCTGGGCGCCATCGGCTACGCCACCAAGCCGCGCACGCGCGAGCAGTTGAAGGAAGTGTTCCGCAAGCTCGAATCGAAATTCACGCAAAAAATGAAGCGCATCCTGCTGGTCGAGGACGACGAACGCCAGCGTGAAAGCGTGGTGCACCTGATCAGCGACGACGACGTGGAAATCACGGCAGTAGCCCTGGGCGAGCAAGCGCTGGAATTGCTGAAAACACAGATTTTCGACTGCATGATCATCGACTTGAAGCTGCCCGATATCCAGGGCAACGAATTGCTCGAACGCATGGAACATGAAGAGCTGTGCTCGTTCCCGCCCGTCATCGTCTACACGGGCCGCAACCTGAGCCGCGAAGAAGAAGCGGACCTGATGAAGTATTCGCGTTCCATCATCATCAAGGGCGCCCGCTCGCCCGAGCGCCTGCTCGACGAAGTCACCCTCTTCCTGCACAAGGTGGAGTCCGAACTGTCGAGCGAGCGCCAGGGCATGCTGCAGCAGGTGCGCAGCCGCGAACGCGTCTTTGAAGGGCGCAAGATTTTGCTGGTGGACGACGACGTGCGCAATATCTTCGCCCTGACGAATGCGCTGGAACAGAAAGGCGTGGTGGTGGAAATCGGCCGCAACGGCTTCGAAGCCATCAGCAAGCTCAACAGCGTGGACGATATCGACCTCGTGTTGATGGATGTCATGATGCCGGGCATGGATGGCCTGGAAGCGACGCGCTTGATACGCGCCGACGGCCGCTACAACAAGCTGCCCATCATCGCCATCACGGCCAAGGCCATGAAGAATGACCAGGAAGAATGCCTGCAGGCGGGCGCATCCGATTACCTGGCCAAGCCGATCGACCTGGACCGCCTGTATTCGCTGCTGCGCGTATGGATGCCGAAGATGGAACGCATGTGATGCAACATCGCCTGCGCCACCGGCCTCTGCTGCGCCATCGATTGGAGCGTCACTGATGTCGCTGCGTTACACGGATGCGCAACTGCAGGCGCTGATGGAAGCGATCTATCAGCGCTACAGCTATGATTTTCGCGACTACTCGCTGCCCTCGCAGCGACGCCGCCTGAATCAGGCGCTCGAACGCTTCCATTGCGCCGACTTGCCCACCTTGCAACAGCTGGTGCTCGGCGATGCAGCCGCCTTTGGCAAGCTGCTGCAGATTTTGACTGTACCGGTCACGCAAATGTTCCGCGACCCGGCGTTTTTTCTCGCCTTGCGCGAACAGGTAGTGCCCGTGCTGAAAACCTACCCGTCGCCGACGATCTGGGTGGCCGGCTGCTGCACGGGCGAAGAGGCGCTGTCGCTGGCCATCGTGCTGCACGAGGAAGGCTTGCTTGAACGCAGCACGATTTACGCCACCGACATCAATCCGCAAGCGCTGGCCACGGCCGCGCGCGGCGTATATCCGCTGCACCGGCTCGATGAATATGGCGCCAACTACCTGGCCGCCGGCGGCCTGGGCCAGCTGGCCGACTATTACACGGTCGAGCATGTCACTGCGCGTTTCCAGCAGCACCTGCTCGACAGGATCAACTTTGCCGACCACAGCCTGTCCACGGACAGTGTTTTTATTGAAACGCAATTGATTTGCTGCCGTAACGTGCTGATTTACTTCAACAAAACCTTGCAGGAACGGGCCCTGGGCCTGTTCCATGACTCGCTGTGCCACCGGGGTTTCCTGGGCCTGGGCAGCAAGGAAAGCACGCATTTCACCCGCTTTGCCGCCGACTTCGAGCCATTGCCGGGTCCCGAAAAGCTCTACCGCAAGCGTGCGCCGTCGCACGCTGCTTCCCACTACGCTGGACGGCAAAGCCATGCCAGGAATGAAACATGATGAATGAAACAAGCACCAAACTGCTGATCGTCGACGATTTGCCGGAAAACTTGCGCGCGCTCAATGCGCTGATCCGCGAGAGCGACCGCAGCGTCTACCAGGCATCCTCGGGCGAAGAAGCGCTGGCCCTGCTGCTGGAGCACGATTTTGCGCTGGCCATCCTCGACGTGCAAATGCCGGAAATGGATGGTTTTGAGCTGGCGCAATTGATGCGCGGCACGGAAAAAACGCGCCACATTCCCATCGTCTTCGTCACGGCGGCCGGCAAGGAAATGAATTTTTCCTTCCAGGGCTATGAAAGCGGCGCCGTCGACTTCCTGCACAAACCGCTCGACATCAATGCCGTGCAAAGCAAGGTCAATGTGTTCGTTGCCCTGCACCAGCAGCGCAGCGAAACGCGGCGCCAGGTGCAGGCGCTCGAACACAGCCGCCAGCAGCAGGAAGCCTTGCTAAAGGAATTGCGCGCCACGCAGGCGGAACTGCAGCGCTCGCTGCGCCTGCGCGACGAATTCATGTCCATGGTGGCGCACGAACTGCGCACCCCATTAAATACGTTATTCCTCGAGACGCAGATGCGCACCGTGAACCTGGAACGGGGCAACCTGGCCGCCTTCGAACCGGAAAAGCTGGGCAAGATGGTGGCGCGCGACGGGCGGCAGATCCGCAGCATGGTGCGCCTGATCGACGACATGCTCGACGTCTCGCGCATCACCAGCGGCAAGCTGTCGATCCGCCGCGAAGCCGTCGACCTGACCAGCCTCGTGCGCCGGGTGGCGGACGACCTGGCGCCGTATGCGGCCACGACGGGCAGCGTGCTGGAAGTGCTGGCCTTCGAACCCATCCAGGGTTTCTGGGATGCCTTCCGCGTCGAGCAGATTGTTGTCAACCTGATCAGCAATGCCGTGCGCTACGGCCAGGGCCAGCCTGTGGAAATCAGCCTGGCGCACACGCAGAACAGCGCCGTCATCGAAGTGCGCGACCATGGCATCGGCATCAACGCGCGCGACCAGGAACGCATTTTCGACGCCTTCGAACGCGTCATCCACCAGGACCGCACTGGCGGCCTGGGCCTGGGCCTGTTCATCACCAAACAGCTGGTCGATGCGCACGGCGGCGCCATCACCCTGCAAAGCCAGCCCGGCAATGGCGCCCTGTTCAGCGTCACCCTGCCGCTGGCCGGAAGCTGAGGCCCGCATGACCACCTCCCCTGCCACCAGCAGCCAGGCCGGCGCCAGCGGCGTCGCCTTTTTGCTGCAACTGGAGCGCCGGCTGCGCCTGCTGCAAGACACGGGCGAGATCCTTTCCCTGTCGGCGCAGCTGCTGGGGCAGCGCCTGGGCGCCCAGCAAGTGGCCTGTTTCGATATCGACCAGGCACTGCAGTGCCCCACCCTCCAGCATGCGTGGAGCGATGGCCTGGCGCCGGGCGCCGCCGGCGAGTATTTCCTCGGCGATTACGCGGCAGGCCTGGCCGAGGCGCTCGGCGGGGGCCAGGCGCTGGCCGTGAGCGATGTGGCAAGCGACCCGCGCACGGCCATGCCGGCCGCACTGGCCACGTTTGCGCGCCTGGGCATCCGTGCCTTCCTGAACATTCCTATTGCCAAGGATGGCCAGCTGGCTGCCCTGTTCGTCGTGCACAGCCGCACGGCGCGCCTGTGGCATGCGGACGAAATCGAACTGGCCGTGCAAGTGTCGGAACGGGTCTGGTCGACCATTTTGCGGGCCCAGGCGGAAGCGCGGCTGCGCACCCTCAGTGCCAGCATGGAAACGCAAGTGGCTGAACGCACGCGCGAGTTCGGCCGCACCTGGAACGTTAGCCCCGATTTGCTGGGCGTGCTCAACCTCGACGGCTATTTCGAACATTCGAACCCCGCCTGGCAAGCCACCCTGGGCTGGTCGGCAGAGGAGATCCGCACGACGAAGTTCCTGGAACTGATCCATCCCGAAGACTTGCCGCGCACGCATGCGGCCTGGGAGGCGGCCAACCAGGGCCAGCCTGCCTTGCGCTTCGAAAACCGCTACCGCCACAAGCTGGGCGGCTGGCACTGGCTGTCGTGGGTGGCCGTGCCCGAGGGCGACAAGGTGTACTGCAGCGCGCGCGACATCACGGTGGAAAAGAAGCTGGAAGCGGACCTGGCCGCACGCAACAGCGAGCGCGAACGGCTGTGGCGCAGCGCGCAAGACCTGATGGTGGCCATCGATGCCGAAGGCTGCTTCGCCGCCGTCAACCCGGCCGCCGGCACCATCCTGGGCTGGCTGCCCGAGGAAATGCTGGGCCGCAGCATCTTCGATTTCGTGCTGCCCGAGGACGCCGCCGCCACGCGCCAGGCCTTGCTGCAGGTCGGCAAGGAATCCATGCCCAGCTTTGAAAACCGCTACCGGCACCGCGACGGCGGCCACCGCTGGCTGTCGTGGGTGGCGGCGCCCGAAGGCGACCTGGTGTTTGCCACCGGACGCCATGTCACCCTGGAAAAAGAGGCGCAAAACACCTTGCACAGCATGCAGGAATCGTTGCGCCACAGCGAAATGGCCCTGCTGCAATCGCAAAAACTCGAAGCGCTGGGCAAGCTGACGGGCGGCGTGGCCCATGATTTCAATAACGTCCTGCAAATTATCTCCGGCAATCTGCAGCTGCTGCAGCTGGGCCTGGACGACGACCCGCTGGCCGCCAAGCGCATCGCCAGCGCCTCGGCCGCCGTGGAACGGGGTGCCAAGCTGTCGGCCCAGTTGCTGGCCTTTGCGCGGCGCCAGCCATTGAAACCGCTGGTGACGGACCTGGCGCAACTGCTGCGCGCAACGGAAGAGCTGCTGCGGCGCGCCACCGGTGAAACCATCGAAACGCGCTTGCTGCTGGCCGACAATTGCTGGCGCGCCCTGGTCGACCCGCACCAGCTGGAAAACGTTATCCTCAACCTGGCCATCAATGCGCGCGACGCCATGGATGGCCAGGGCCAGCTGACCATCGAACTGAGCAACTGCGTGCTGGGCAACGACTACGCAGCCCGCCATGCGGACGTGACGCCCGGCGACTACGTGCAGCTGGCCGTCTCGGACACGGGCACGGGCATTCCGGCGGAGTTGCTGGACAAGATTTTCGAACCGTTCTTTACCACCAAGCGCGAAGGCGAAGGCACGGGGCTGGGCCTGTCCATGGCCTACGGTTTCCTGCGCCAGAGCGGCGGCCACCTGACGGTGGACAGTTTACCGGGCCATGGCAGCACCTTCCGCATCTATCTGCCGCGTTCGCTTGAAGCGGAAACGGAACTGCCGCTGCAACTGGGCGGCCCCGTG
This sequence comes from Janthinobacterium sp. PLB04, assembly GCF_021165895.1. Classification (NCBI taxonomy): domain Bacteria; kingdom Pseudomonadati; phylum Pseudomonadota; class Betaproteobacteria; order Burkholderiales; family Oxalobacteraceae; genus Janthinobacterium; species Janthinobacterium sp. PLB04. The sequence continues at coordinate 3,636,303 of NZ_CP088968.1, forward strand.
CTGGGCGGCAAGGAAACCATCCTTGTCGTGGAAGACGACGTGCAGGTGCAGACGACGGTGGTGGACATGCTGCGCGGCCTCGGCTATGTCGTGCTGCGCGCCAGCGATGGCGAAAGCGCGCTGGCCATCATCGGCAGCGGCGTCCCCATCGACTTGCTGTTTACGGACGTGGTGATGCCGGGCAAGGTGGCCAGCACGGCACTGGCGCGCCAGGCCCGCGTGCTGCTGCCGCAGCTGGCCGTGCTGTTTACCTCGGGCTACACGCAGGACGCCATGATGCAGGGAGGCCGGCTGGAACCGGGCGTCGAATTGTTGAGTAAACCCTACCGGCGCGAAGACCTGGCGCGGCGCATCCGCCACTTGCTGGCCAATGGCCGCCACGTGACGGCCCTGCACCAGTACCGCGCGCAGCTGGCGCCGCAGTCTCCCACGCCCGCGCAATCGGAGGCGCGACATATCCTATTGGTGGAAGACAATGCGGACGCGCGCGCCATGACGGGCGAGCTGCTGGACATGCTGGGACACACGGTGCTGGCCGTGGGCACGGCAGAGGAAGCCTTGCCCCTGCTGGGCACGCCGGGACTGGAGCTGTTGCTGACCGATATCAGCCTGCCGCAGATGTCGGGCGTCGAGCTGGCCGAGGTTGCGGCGCGCGACCATCCGCAGCTGGAAGTGGTGTTTTCCACCGGCCATGCGCCAGCCAATTCCGGCGTGCTGGACCCGCAGGCGCGCTTCCTGGTGAAACCATTTACCGTCGAGCAATTGCAGCAAGCCTTGCTGCCGCCGGACTAACCGTCTAGTAAACGTCGAGCCGGCGCGCCTTCAGTGCGCCGGCCAGCTCTTCCAGGCCAAACGGCTTGCGCAGGAAGCGCGCGCTGGCGTCCTGCATCAGGCTGGCGCCCCAGTCGTGGCCGGAAGCAAACACCACGTCCAGCTGCGGCCAGTGCGCGCGCGCATGGCGCGCCAGTTCCAGGCCGGACATGGTGGGCAGGCTGATGTCCGTCACCAGCACGTCCAGGCCCGGCAAGGCCAGCAGGGGCAAGGCTTCCTCCGCGCTGGACACGCCATGCACGGTGTGGCCCAGCATATTGAGCATTTCCGTCGTCATTTCGCGTGCATCGTCATTATCTTCCACCAGCAGGATGCGCCGCCCGGACGGGTCGGGCGCACCCACCAGGCGGCGGTCGGCCAGCAAATGGCGGATGCGCCGCGCCAGGTCTTCGCGCTGGTAGGGCTTGCTCAACAGCTCCACGCCCGGGTCCAGCCGCCCGCCCTGCATGATGGCATTGTGCGTGTAACCCGAGGTAAACAGGATGGCCAGCTCCGGCAGCAGCAATTTGGCCTGCTGCGCCAGCTCCTTGCTGCTGACGGGGCCGGGCATGACCACGTCCGTAAACAGCAGGTCGATGGCCACGCCCGTGCCCAGCAGGGCCAGCGCCGAGGCGCCATCGTCCGCATGCAGCACGTCGTAGCCGAGGCCGCGCAGCATGTCGACCACGGTATGCTGCACAGGAGCGTCGTCTTCCACCACGAGGATGGTCTCGCTGCCGCCCAGCACGGGGCCCGTCAGGCCAGGTGGCGGCTCGGCCAGCGTTTCCAGCGAACGGGGCAGATAAATCTTGAACGTCGTGCCGGCGCCCGGCGCGCTGTGCACCTTGATGTGGCCCGCGCTCTGGCGGATGAAACCGTAGGCCATGGACAGGCCCAGGCCCGTGCCCTCGCCTTCACGCTTGGTGGTGAAGAACGGCTCGAATATCTGGTCGATCACGTCGCGCGCCATGCCATGGCCCGTGTCGGTAATGGTCAGCAGCACGTATTGCCCCTCCAGCACGTCCGCATGCCGGCTGGCGTAGGCGGCATCGAGCGTGACATTGCTCAAGGTAAAAGTCAGGCGCCCGCCCTTCTGCATCGCGTCGCGCGCGTTGATGGCCATGTTCAGCAGCACGTTTTCCATCTGGTTCGGGTCGACCAGGGTATGCCACAAGCCTTCGCTGATGAAGGTTTCCTCGGTAATCGCTTCGCCCAGGGCGCGGCGGATCAGCTCATGCATGCGGCGCAGCAAGCGCCCCAGGTCCGTCACCAGCGGCCGCAAAGGTTGACGCCGCGCAAAGGCCAGCAATTGCGACGACAGCTTGGCGCCCCGCTCGACGGCCGATGCGGCCGATGCGAGACGCCTGGCCGCCTGCGGATTGTCGGCCACCGTCAGTTTCAGCAACTGCAGATTGCCCGAGATAATTTGCAGCACGTTGTTGAAATCGTGTGCCACGCCGCCCGTCAGCTTGCCGATCGATTCCAGCTTTTGCGCCTGCAATAAGGCTTGCTCGCTGCGCACCAGCGCCAGCCGCGCTTCCTTTTCATCGGTGACGTCGCGGCCGATGGCGTGGATCAGCTTTTGCGCCGGCACGGCCGTCCAGGAAATCCAGCGGTAGCCGCCATCGCGGCGCCGGTAGCGGTTTTCCATGCGCAAGGTGGGCGCGCCATGGGCCAGGCGCGACAAGTCCTTCAAGGCGGCCATGCGGTCGTCGGGATGCACGAGGCTGATGAAATCCATGCCCAGCGACTCAATTTCCGGCCGGTCCAGGATCTGGCTCCAGGCGGGATTGACGGCGATGATCATGCCGGCCAGGTCCGCCACCAGCATGATGTCGGTCGACAGCCGCCACATGCGGTCGCGGTCGGCAGTGCGGTTGGCCATTTCCACTTCCAGCGAGGAATTCAGGTAAGCCATCTTTTCCAGCACGTTCTTCTGTTCCTGCACGTCCGTATTCGTGCCTACCCAGCGCAGCACCGTGCCCGCCTCGTCGAACAGCGGCAAGGCGCGCGCCAGGAACCAGCGGTAGGCGCCGTCGCTGGCGCGACGCATGCGGAATTCGTGTTCATAGGCGCTGGCGGTAGCGACGGCCCGGTCCCAGCTCTGCTGGGTGGACAGCATGTCGTCCGGATGCACGCAGTGGCGAAAACCGCTGGTGACCAGCGACTTCAGCGATTGCCCCGTGTAGTCGCAGACCTGCTCGTTGACCCAGTAGGTGGCGCCGCTGCCATGCGCCAGCCAGGCCTGGTTCGGCATGGTGGAGGCGAGCGAACGGAACTGCGCTTCGCTGTCGAGCAAGGCATTGCGCGCCTGCCAGTGCTCGTCGATATCCTCGCACGAGCCATACCATTTCGCGGGCTGGCCGCGCTCGTCCTGCCGGCAATACGCACGCGAATGCATCCAGCGGTACTGGCCGTCCTGCCGGCGCACGCGCATTTCCTGGTCGAAAGGTTGGCCACTACCCACCGCTTCGCTCCAGGCCGCCAAGGAATAGGGCACGTCCTCGGGGTGGATGGCGTCCAGCCAGCTGGTGCCCAGGCCGTTGCCGCCCGTCCATTCGCGCCAGCGCTGCGCCACATAATCGAGCTTGCCGTCGACGTCTGCCGTCCACAGCACTTGCGTGTTCAGTTCGATGGCGTAATGGAAGTGTTCGCGGCTGTCGTGCAGCGATTGTTCCAGCTGGCCCCGTTCGATGACATGCGCGGCCACGCGCGCGGCCAGCGCCAGCAATTCGATCTCGGGTTGCGTGGGATGGCATGGCGCCTGAAAAAACAGGCCCAGCACGCCCAGGATATGCCCCTTGGCGCCAAACACGGGGGCGACCCAGCAGGCGCGGTAGCCATGCAGCATGGCTTCCTTGCGTCCCGCGCTCCAGTTCACGTCGCGCGTGATGTCGCCGCAATACACGGGTGCGCCGGAAAAGGCGGCCGTGCCGAACGGGGATGGCTGGTCGCCGCCGTGGCGCAAGGCCAGGCACAGGTCTTGTGGCAGGCTGGGCGCGGACAAGCCGCAAAAGCGGTCGGCTTCGTCGATGAGCACCAGGCAGGCATGCGCGCCGCCGTCGGCCAGGTCTTGCAGCGCCTGCAACAAATGCTCCAATGCATGGGCCAGGTTGGCGCCTGCCGCGATGCTGCCCAGCGCAGTATGCTCGGCGTCCAGCAAGGAAAGAATGTTGTTTGCGTGCACCGTGTCGATAAGGGGAAAACTGATGCCCGAAATATACCATGGGGCACCCCTCTTACAGGAGGAAAACAGCGCACCGCTTGATCTCTGCACCCACGCGGCCCTATGCTAAAGTGTTGCTCTCTTCTCAAGCGAATCCCAGCATGCCTACCTCCTTGCCGTCCTCCCTGATCGCCACCGCCCACGGCGCCGTCGCCGCCCCCATGAGCCTGGACGACTACCTGGCCCTGAACGGCCCCCCGCCTACGGCGCAGATCGCGTATGGCCCCGCGCCATCGCAGTATGCGCAACTGTTCCGGCCCGACGGCAGCGGACCGTTCCCCGTCGTCGTGCTCGTGCATGGCGGTTGCTGGACGGTGGCCTTCGGCGGCATCAAGCAGATGCGCAACGTGGCCGGCGCCCTCGTCGCGCAAGGCATCGCCGTATGGAATGTGGAGTACCGGCGGGTGGACGAGCCGGGCGGCGGCTATCCCGGCACCTACGCAGACATGCACGCGGCGCTCGACAGCCTGCAGCAGCACGCGCCCCGGTACCAGCTGGACGTGAACCGCATCGTTGCCATGGGCCACTCGGCCGGCGGCCAGCTGGTGCAGTGGATCGCAGGCAGGGAAAAGCTGCCCAAGACCAGCCCCCTGTACCGCGACAAGTTCCTGCCAGTGAAAAACATCGTCAGCCTGGGCGGCCTGGCCGACCTGCGCCATGAAAAGGAATTGATCAAGACCAGCTGCGAGCGCGACATCGCGCAACTGGCAGGCAGCGCCAGCGCCGAGCGCCCAGACATCTACAGCGACACCAACGCGGCCGACCTGATGCCCAACGGCAGTCGCACCGTCCTGATCACAGGCGAGCTCGACACCATCTCCCCACCCCGCGTCGCGCACGACTATGCGGCCAAGGCCCGGCTGGCCGGCGACCATGCGGAAGTGCTGATCTTGCCGGGGGCCAGCCATTATGACGAGATTGCGGCGACGTCGAATGCTTGGGGGATGATTTTGCCGGTGATCAAACAGATGCTGGGGATGGAGAGCGACAAGAGCCAATAAGGCAAGCGATCAATGTATGCGAATACACAGTTTTCAGACCGGGTAATGAAGGTGAACCATGCGGGAGAGCAAGGTGCCATCGGCATTTATACGGGCCAGATCTTCATGGCACGTTGGACGGCAAGCCATATCGTGCAGGAACTGCTCCATCATCGACATTCATGGCGGCTCCGCTTGCAGCGTGGTTTCAAGATATGGCCGATGACTGGAATGGCTGGAAAGGAGAAAAGAAGTGGGGAGACCTCGAGAATCGTGTTCTGTTAACTGCGACCAGCGACTCAACGGGCCACATAAAAATGAAAGTGACCTTGACGGGGCAGGACTATGATTCTGAGCTGCGCGTGAATATCATGTTTGAGGCAGGGCAGCTAGAAGGTGTGGCGCGCGATGTTGCCCTTTTTTTCTCATAGTCTAGTATCGGCCAGAAGCAGTCGCTGAGTCTACCCATGATAAATTGGAGACACAATGTATATTCAAGAAGTGGAAATTTTTTCTGATGCATCGAACGCTGTTGTAATGCGCCATCCACAGCGTCAATTCCCCGGATGCCTGATTCAAGGCGATACACTGAGTGTATTGCTTCAGTCTCTTAAAGTGGTGCAGTCTGAAGCTGCGTGCCTAAGTGACGAGGCTGCAGGAGAACTCGCCGATGCTGTTGACCAGCTATCTGACCTGATGTCTCACTACAAGGTTACGTTAATGAGCGACAATATTTCTCTTCCGTTTAGCGACTGAGCATCTTCTTTCTTTCGTGAAAACGGCGAGAGGCTGTTTCGGAGCGGAACCTGCCAACGACAGCTATACGCCAGAAGCCGACATTCGGTTTGCCATTTCAAACTCTTCAGAATTCAACTTCAAAATGCTCGATTTCTATGTATTAAGTAGTAAACGCGATATGTCTAAGGACGGCTTGCGGCCACGAGTTTCATTGTCGAGTCCGGCATATTGGTTTCTACATCGTTATTTTGTGCAAGCGGACTTGAGACCTAGTGACTATTCGTTTCTTAATTTATTTGAAGACACCGAACTTCAAGGCTATCAGTTGCATCGCTTCAAAACAGAACTTGAAATAGCCAGAGTGGACCTTTCGGCGAGGAGTGGCAGCGTACGAGTTCTTACTGGTTGGCTTGGCGATGTACGCTCATTAGACGCCGAGGATTGGAAAACAGTTCAAGTCGAGGAAATTACTCAAGTCGTTTCGCAACTACTTGAACTGGTCGCTGAAGCTGAGTCGACTAACAAGCTTCTCTTCGCGCTAGGGGACTGACGAGTTGTCAACTCGCAACATCAAAGCGTCAAGATAGGTTGTGCCACAAATGTCCGCTTCGGGGCTATTGTGTTGAAAAACTCTTGGCCAAGACCTGTCACAATGCAATAAATGTACAGGAAAATTGTACGCAGTGGCGGTGCTGGGCTCGCTTAGCTCATCACTAGTGTCACCTTCTGTTTTGGCGGAAGCAGCTTTTTGGCCATTCGCCGCAGATTTTGTACCGTCGCCGCCAGCAGAAACTCATCGTGGGCGCCGCTGGGGCCGCGCAAGCGCAATTGGCCGAGTTTAAGGATGCGTTTGAGGTGAGCAAATAGCATCTCGACCTTTTTCCGATCTCTACGCGATTGTCGATAAGCATCCGTCTTGCCAATGGCTCGTGCCACGTCGCGTGCAGGTTCATGCGGGCTACGGTCGATTTTACGGATGTCCATATTGGGACAGCATTTCAATTTGAGCTGGCAGGCCTGGCAGTCATACAGGCTGGCCCGATAGCGAAATGGGTTTTTCTGCTGGCTACGCTGAGCAGGTTTCAAGTACTTGCCAGAGGGGCAAACATAACGATTGTTTTCTCTATCGAAGATGAAATCGGTACGGCTGAAGGTACCGTCGTGATGCTCGGATTTATCCCAGACAGGAACGTGCGGGGAGATTTTCTTTTCATCGACCAGCCATCCCAGCATTGCAGCCACACCGTAATTCGTATCGCCCACCAATCGCTGTGGCTTGATAGCGAATTTCTCCTCAACCCGGTTGATCATCGTTTTGGTCGCTTCGACCT
>NZ_CP088968.1:3643398-3751513 GCF_021165895.1 Janthinobacterium sp. PLB04
AGTGATCCGGCACCTTATCCTTCAGACCCAACCGGCAGAACCAGCGGTAAGCCAGATTCATGCCGACTTCTTCGCACAGCCTCCGCTCAGAACGTATGCCATAGCAGTAGCCAATGATCAGCATGCGAGCCATGAGCTCGGGATCGACTGATGGTCGACCGGTATGACTGTACGACTGGGCCAAGTTCTCGCGAAACTCGGTCAGGTCGAGGTACTGATCCACCGCTCTCAGTAGATGGTCTTGGGGAACGTATTCGTTTAGACTAATCAAGACGAACAGCTCCCGTTTGGTTTCCTGACGTCCCATCATCGCAGCCTCCGTCTTTTCTTGGCTTAGACAGCGGCAAATCGTGAAGATCGCCTGCTCAACTGGAGTTTTTCAACGCAATAGGGCGAAAGCAGACCTTCCTCAACCGCAAACTGCCAACGACAGCAAGACCACGCCCGTGCCTCGAGCAAAGGCTCCCCGGGCCAGCGAGCCTGAAAAATGGCCAGGGCAAGGCGCGCGGGCGAAGACAGTACGCATGTACGGCGAGCCCAAGCAACGCAGCCATGGTCATTTTCTCAGGCCCGCGACTCAGGCCCGCCGTTCAAAACAATACGATCACTGAACCCGCGCCAGGTACTGTGCCAGCTGAGCGAACGTCGCCTTGAACCCCTCCTTCATCGACTCAAACCCCTGCTTGAAAGTCTCATGCTGCTCATCCGTCGCCTTGTGCGGCGTGGACCGCAAGGTCATCGTCGTCTTGCCATTCTCTTCGGTGAGCGTCATGGTGTTGAACGATTCCAAAGGCCAGGTGGCGCTGACCGGATGCTGCACGGCATTGCCCTGCTTGTCGGCAAACGACAGGATCGACACGATGCGTTCAGGCGCTTCAATGGACTGGTAAGTGAACTTGCCCCACATCTCATAGCCATTGTCGGCGCGCATGCCGTAGTGGAAGACTCCGCCCGGTTTGAGATCCAGCGCCAGCACGCTCAATTCGAAGCCGATGGGACCCCACCATTGGGCCAGGCGCTCCGGCTCCACCCACGACTGGAATACCAGTTCGCGCGGCGCGTCGAAAGTTTGCGTGATGACAAAGTCGCTGCTGTCGCGGTGCTGTCCGTCCTGCTTCTGTTCTGCGGTGGTCATGGCGCTCTCCTGAGGATGATGGTCTGGCACTAATGTACCAGCGGCGCCGATAAACGGGAAGGCCTGTACGCCTGCCAAACTCGCATGCTAGAATATTCGTTAGACACCTAACCATTAGACGACTTACCTTATGACTTCTATCGAAGAGCGCTTTTCCGCCGCCCTCCACAAGACGGCGCGCGGCTGGCGCCATGCCATCGACCGGCGCCTGAAAGACCTGGACCTGGGGCAAGCGAGCTGGATGTGCATCGCCATGATCGCCAAGTCGCCGCAGCCGCCGTCGCAAAGCGAACTGGCCCATCAATTGGGCGTGGAAAACCCCACCATGGTGTCGATGCTGGACCGGCTCGTGAAATCGGGCTTCGTGCAGCGCCAGCCATCGGAAACGGACCGCCGCGTGAAACTCGTCGTGCTGACCGAGGCGGGCCTGCAAGTGTATGACACCGTGCGCAAGGAAGCGGATGGCTTCCGCAAGGAACTGCTGCAGGGAATTGATCCCGATCAACTGCGGGCCGCCACCGAACTGCTGGAAGCGTTACAGGCGGCCACGGAGAAATCCGCATGAGTTCGGCCACAGCCGGCGCCACACCGGCGCTGCCCGCTTCACAAGACCCCAGCCTGAACCGGCGCATGATCACGATTTCGATCATGCTCGCCACCATCATCCAGGCGCTTGACGGCACCATCGCCAACGTCGCCCTGCCCCACATGCAAGGCAGCCTGTCCGCCTCGCAAGACCAGATCACCTGGGTACTCACCTCCTTCATCGTTGCCGCCGCCATCGCCACGCCCCTGACGGGCTGGCTGTGCGACCGTTTCGGCCAGAAGAACACCTTTCTCGTTTCCGTGGCCGGCTTCACGCTCGCCTCCGTGCTGTGCGGCTTGTCCGCCACCCTGTCCGAGATCGTCGCCGCCCGTTTGCTGCAAGGCGTATTCGGCGCGGCGCTGGTGCCGCTGTCGCAGGCGGTGCTGCTCGACATCAATCCGCGCGAGAAACACGGCTCGGCCATGGCCATCTGGGGCATGGGCGTGATGATCGGCCCCATCCTGGGACCGACCTTGGGCGGCTGGCTGACAGACAGCTACAGCTGGCGCTGGGTCTTCTTCATCAATATCCCCATCGGCGCCATGGCCTTCTATGGCATCTGGCGCTACATCCGCAAGGACCCGCCGAACCGCCGCATGAACTTTGACATGTTCGGCTTTGCCACCTTGAGCCTGTCGATCGGCGCGCTGCAGATGCTGCTGGACCGGGGCGAGCAGAACGACTGGTTTTCTTCCACGGAAACGTGGATCGAAGCCATCGTGCTGGCCATGAGCTTGTGCTACTTTATCGCCCATACGGCCTTGCGCCCGGCCGGCAAGTCCTTCCTCGACTACCGGCTGTTGAAGAACTCAAACTATGTGAGCGGCTTGCTGTTCATCTTCATCGTCGGCATGGTGCTGTTCGCTACCCGCGCGCTGACACCGTCGATGCTGCAAGGCTTGATGAACTACCCGGCGGCGATTGCCGGCCTGGTGACGGCCCCCAGCGGGCTGGGCACGATGCTGGCCATGCTGATCGTCGGCAAGCTGACGGGCAGGATCGACACGCGCATCCTGCTGGGCGTGGGCTTTTCCATCACCGCGTTTTCGCTGTGGCAGATGGCCAATTTCACCCTGGATCTGGTGCCGAAGACCGTCGTGTGGAATGGCATCATCCAGGGTATCGGCCTGGGCCTCGTCTTCGTGCCGCTGAGCGCGGCCACGTTTGCCACCCTGTCGCCGCAGATGCGGGCGGAAGGCACGGCCATCTACAGCCTGGTGCGCAATATCGGCAGCAGCATCGGCATCGCCCTCGTGCAGACCTTGTTGGTGCGCAATACGCAGATCGCCCATGCGTCCTTGACGGAACACATCAATATCGCCAACCCGGCCCTGCATGACCCTGCCATTGCCGGCGTCTACAACCTGGGTACGGCTTCTGGCATGGCGGCGCTGAATGGCGAAATCACGCGGCAGGCGTCGATGATCGCCTACCTCGACGACTTCTGGCTGATGATGTGGCTGACCATCCTCGTGCTGCCGCTCTTGCTCCTGATCAAACCACCGAAGAAGAATGCGCCCGTCGTGGTCGACCACGCGGCCATGGAATAACCCTCATGCACACACCTATGAAACTCTCCCTGCGCATATTGGCGCTCAGTTTGGCCCTGGCCGGCTGCGCCAGCATCCCGCCCGACACGCAGCAGTTGCCGCAGCAAGACCTGGCCACGATACAGCTGGCGGCCGACATCCACCTGGCCAGCGAAGGCTGGCCCGCCGCGCAATGGTGGCGCCAGTTCCAGGACGAGCAGCTGGACCAGCTGATTGAAAGCGCCCTGTCCAGCAGCCCGAACCTGGACGTGGCGAATACCCGCATCGGCTCGGCCCTGTCCGCGTTTGACGCGCTGCATGCGCAGCGCGGCCCCAGGGTCGACCTGGGCGCAAATGCCAGCCGCCAGCGCTATTCCGCCAACGGCCTGATGCCCGCCCCCATCGGCGGCAATTACTACAACGAGGTGACCGTGGGCATGCAAGCCCATTACGACCTCGACTGGTGGGGCAAGCACAAGGCGCAGATCGCGGCCAGCCTGGGCGAAGTCAACGCCCGCCGTGCCGAATACGCGATGGCGGAACAGATGCTGGCCGCCGAGATCGCCCGCCACTACTTCAGCATGCAAAATGGCTGGGCCCGCATGGATAACCTGCATGCGCTGGTCAAGTTGCAGCAGCAACTGGTGCTGGACAAGGAAAAACGCATCGCCAACGGCCTCGGTGTCAGCGACGACCATTTGTCGGCGCAAACGCGTTTGAGCTTGCTGCAGCAGCAGATCGCGCTGCTGGAAACGCAGGTCGTCACGGAACGGGAAGCCTTGCGTGCGCTGTTGGGAACATCCTTGGGTGCGGATGCCTCGGCCCTGGCCAGCCTGCAAGCAAAAGAAGCACAGGCGCTGCCGCACACCCTGCCCGGCAAGCTGGGCATGGAATTGCTGGCGCGCCGGCCCGACTTGCAGGCGGCGCGCTGGCGGGTGCAGGCAGCCATGAGCAAGATCGAAGCGGCGCAGGCGTCGTTCTACCCCGATATCGACCTGAGCGCCTCGTTTGGCCTGGATGCGATAACACTGGGCAAGCTGCTGCAGTCCGGCAGCCGCACCCTGTTCATTGGCCCGGCACTGTCCTTGCCGCTGTTCGACAGCGGCCGCCTGCAGGCGCAGCTCGGCGGAGCGCGCAGCGAACGCAATGAACTAATCGCCGACTACAACCAGAGCGTCTTCAATGTCGTGCGCGATGTGGCGCAGGCGGGCGCCAGGGTGCAGGGCGTGGAAAACCAGCTGCGCCTGCAGCAGGAAAACCTGCGCGCCAGCGAAGCGCAGTTGCGCAATGCGAATGCCCGCCTGAAACAAGGTCTGGCCGACCGCGCCACCCAGCTGAATGCGGAAATGACCGTGCGCGGCCAGGTCGACCTAGGCATGCAGCTGCAAAACCAGCGCCAGAACGCGGAAATCAACCTGACCGTGGCCCTGGGCGGCGGCTACCGGGGCGGCAGCGACTTTTCCGCCAACGCCACGGCCAAACAATAACCATCGATTACGGAACACATCATGAGCAGCGATACCACAGCCACCACCACCCAAACGGAACAACCCGGCAAGCGCAAGGCCGTCCTCATCGCCATCACGGTCGCCTTTCTCGCGGCTGGCGCGGCCTGGGGCGCGTATTATCAGCTGGTGCTGGCCAAGGAAGAAGTGACGGACAACGCCTATGTGGGCGGCAACCTCGTCACCCTGTCCGCGCAAGTGACGGGCAATGTCGATGCCATCCGCGCCGACGAGACGCAAATGGTCAAGGCGGGCGCGCCCCTGATCACCCTGAACGCCATCGATGCGGAGCTGGCCCTGAGCCAGGCCGAGGCACGGCTGGGCAACGTCGTGCGCCAGGAGCGCGAGCGCTATGCCAATGTGGCGCAATACGATGCCGTCATCGGCCAGCGCCGCCTGGCGCTGGCCACGGCGCAGGGCAACCTGGCGCGCCGCGCGCCGCTGGCGGCGGACCAGACGATTTCCGGCGAAGACCTGGCCCATGCGAAACAGGCCGTCGACGACGCGAAAGCGGCCTTGACGGTGGCCCAGCGCCAGGCCGAATCCGCCAAATCGGGCGTGGCCGGCGTGAACCTGGCCAGCCATCCGGCCGTCCTGTCGGCCCGGAGCGACGTGCTGCAGGCGTGGCTGGCCGTGTGCCGCAATGCCGTGGTCGCGCCCGTCTCGGGCTATGTCGCCAAGCGCAGCGTACAGCTGGGCACGCACGTGACGCCGGGCACGCCCCTGATGTCCATCGTGCCGCTGGACCAGTTATGGGTCGATGCGAACTTCAAGGAATCCGAACTGCGCAATATCCGCGTGGGCCAGGCGGCCACCATCGAAACGGACTTATATGGCAGCAAGGTGGTCTACCACGGCAAGGTGCTGGGCATGTCGGCCGGCACGGGCAGCGCATTTTCCCTGTTGCCGGCGCAAAACGCCACGGGCAACTGGATCAAGGTGGTGCAGCGCGTGCCCGTGCGCGTCACGCTCGATGCCAGGGAACTGGCAGCCCACCCGCTGCGCATCGGCCTGTCGACCACGGTGACGGTCGATACCAGCCATGGCGAAGGCGCGACGTTGGACCAGCCGATGGTGGCGTCCACCGTCTACACGACCAAGGCGCTGGAACAGCCGGTGGACGAGGCGGAGAAGATGGCCGATGCGATCATTGCGCAGAATCTTCTGAATTGATGCGTAGGTCGGGTTAGCGCAACGCGCGTAAGCCGACACCACCAACGGCCTGGGCCAATAATGTTGTCGGATTACGCGGGGCTTTGCCCCGCTAATCCGACCTACTTCGCTTTGCCAGCCGCCGCCACCTGGTCGAGTATATGCTTGGGCACGGCCGCATAGTGCTTGAATTCCATCGTGTAGGTGGCCCGACCCTGGGTCAGCGACCGCAAGGTGGTGGAATAGCCGAACATTTCCGCCAGCGGCACCAGGGCCTTGACGATGCGACCCGCGCCGCCGGGAATGTCGTCGACGCCCTGCACCATGCCGCGCCGCGCCGTCAAATCGCCCATGACGTTGCCCATGAATTCCTCCGGCGTTTCCGCCTCCACCTGCATCATCGGTTCCAGCAGCACGGGCGACGCTTTGCGCATGCCATCCTTGAAGGCGATGGAGCCGGCCATGCGAAACGCGTTTTCGTTCGAATCGACGTCGTGATAAGAACCGAAGGTCAAGGTTGCCTTCACGTCCACCACGGGGTAGCCGGCCAGCACGCCCGACTTGAGGGTTTCGGCGATGCCCTTGTCGACGGCCGGGATGAACTCGCGCGGCACCACGCCGCCCTTGATGGCGTCGACGAACTGGTAGCCGGTGCCTGGCGGCAAGGGTTCCAGTTTCAGCACCACGTGGCCGTACTGGCCCCGTCCGCCCGATTGCTTGACGAACTTGCCTTCCACGTCTTCCACCGCGCGCGTGATGGTTTCCCGGTACGCCACCTGCGGCTTGCCGACATTGGCTTCCACGCCGAATTCGCGGCGCATGCGGTCGACCAGGATTTCCAGGTGCAATTCGCCCATGCCCGACATGATGGTCTGGCCCGATTCCTCGTCCGTATGGACCCTGAACGACGGATCTTCCTGCGCCAGGCGGTTCAGGGCGATGCCCATCTTTTCCTGGTCAGGCTTGGTCTTGGGTTCGACAGCCTGGGAAATCACGGGTTCCGGGAAGATCATCTTTTCCAGCACGATGATGTGATCGATGGCGCACAGGGTGTCGCCCGTGGTGACAGCTTTCAGGCCCACGGCGGCGGCGATGTCGCCCGCATACACTTCCTTGATTTCCTTGCGCTCGTTCGCGTGCATCTGCAGGATGCGCCCCAGCCGTTCGCGCGCGCTCTTGGTGGGGTTGTAGACCATGTCGCCCGAATTCACCACGCCCGAATACACGCGGAAGAAGGTCAGCTGCCCCACGAACGGGTCCGTCATGATCTTGAAGGCCAGGGCCGAGAAATGCTCGTCGTCCGTCGGGTGGCGCTCCACCTCGTTGTCGTGCTCGTCATGGCCCATGATGGGCGGCACTTCCATCGGTGACGGCAGGTATTCGATGACGGCGTCCAGCATCGCCTGCACGCCCTTGTTCTTGAAGGCGCTGCCGCACAGCATGGGCACGATCTCGTTGCGGATGGTGCGCGCGCGCAGGGCTTGCTTGAGCTCGGTTTCCGTAAACGTGTCGCCATTCAGGTAGCGTTCCGTCATCTCAAGCGTGGCTTCGGCCGCGTGCTCGACCATGTGGTCATGCCACTCCTGCGCCTGCGCCTGTAGTTCCGCGGGAATCTCGCCATAGCTGAACTGCACGCCCTGGCTGGCGTCGTCCCAGGTGATGGCGCGCATTTTCAGCAGGTCGATCACCCCCGTGAAATGGTCTTCGGCGCCGATGGGCAGCTGGATGGGCACGGCCACGCCCTTCAGGCGCTCGGCGATCTGCTTGCGCACGCGCAAAAAGTCGGCACCCACCCGGTCCATCTTGTTGATGAAGGCGATGCGCGGCACATGGTATTTATTCGCTTGCCGCCAGACGGTTTCCGATTGCGGCTGCACGCCGCCGACGGCATCGTAGACCATCACGGCGCCGTCGAGCACGCGCATCGAGCGCTCGACTTCAATCGTGAAGTCCACGTGGCCCGGCGTATCGATGATATTGATCCGGTGTTCGGGGAAATTGCCTGCCATGCCTTTCCAGAAGGCCGTGGTGGCGGCCGAGGTGATGGTGATGCCCCGTTCCTGTTCCTGCTCCATCCAGTCCATGGTGGCGGCACCGTTATGCACTTCGCCGATCTTGTGATTGACCCCCGTATAAAACAGGATGCGCTCGGTGGTGGTGGTCTTGCCGGCGTCGATATGGGCGCTGATGCCGATGTTGCGGTAGCGCTCGATAGGTGTTTTGCGGGTCATCACAATCTCCATGGCTAGCCCCGGCATCACTGGGTTTGCGCCGGTTTTCCAGTGTAGCAGACATCGATTTGGGCGGCATGGCAGCAGGCAGTTTACCAAGCGTACAACACTGGCGGTCGCGCACACGTCAGGCGCACGGAAGCTAATTGCGGATTCGGCTATACTTCCCAGACATTAATTTTTGAACTTTAATTCAACAAAGATTAATAAAAATCAATACGCATGGCATCCTGCCATGCAAGGCGACGCCGCCGGCATGCAGCCCAGGTGCGCACCGAACGACATGCCCTACTCAGCTTATGACTATCCAACTAAGAAAAATAATCCTTTCCTCCCTGCTGGCATCGCCGGCGCTGGCCATGGCCGGCGAACTGGAACAGCAAATGCAGCGTTGCGCCGTCCTCGGTGACGCCAGTGCCCGCCTTGGCTGCTTTGACACCCTGGCCAAGGCGGCGGAAAAGGCCACCATCGCGGCCGGCGGCGATCCCGTCACCGCGGCTGTGACCCTGGCTGCCGCTGCCGAGGTCGCGCCCCTCACACCAGTCAGTCCGCCGGGCGTGGCCACGCCGGACGCCGTCAACGCCGCCATTCCCGCCATCGCGCAGGCTGGCGCGGCGCCACCGGAAGCGCCGATTTCGCGCACGCAGCAATCGTGGGAACTGAACGAAGCGTCCAAGCGCGGCCTGTTCAACTTCCGCCCGCACCGCGATACCTATCTGCTGCTGGCCAATTACAGCGACGCTTCGAACGACGAACCGTTCCAGGATTTCACGCCGGCCGGCATCAAGAGCCAGCATGTGGAATTGACATTCCAGCTCAGCTTCAAGATGAAGCTGCTGGAAGACATCGCCGGCACGCCCATCGACATGTGGTTCGGCTACACGCAGCAAAGTTTCTGGCAGGCGTATAACCGCAAGGCATCGAGCCCCTTCCGCGAGACCAATTACCAGCCTGAGCTGATGCTGATCTTGCCGATCAACAAGAATTTCGCAGGCGTGGAATTCAATTACCTGAACTTCGGCCTCGTGCACCAGTCCAACGGACAGACGTCGACCCTGTCGCGCAGCTGGAACCGCGTGTATGCCGAGCTGGGCATGGAGAAGGACAACCTGGCCGTCACGACGCGCGTCTGGCACCGCCTCGACAATGGCAAGACCGACAATGACAATATCGACATCACCGATTACATGGGGCATGGCGACTTGCGCGTGAGCTACCGCAACAAAGGCCACGAGTACGCCGTGACGGCCCGCCGCAATTTCAGCAAGAAGCATGGCTCTATGCAGGCCAGCTGGGCTTTCCCATTGAAGGCCAATTTGAAAGGCTATCTGCAACTGTTCTCCGGCTATGGCCAGAGCTTGATCGACTACAACTATTCGCAGAAGTCGATCGGTGCCGGTTTCATGGTTGACCTGTAAGCAGCACCGTGACAGAAACGAAAATGGCGCCTATGGCGCCATTTTTTTATTGCGGGAAAGTAAGTTTCAACGCCGGCCGCCGCCCAGCACGCGCGCCGGCAGCATGACGATGGCGCGCAGCAATTCAAACACGCCCTCCACGCCGATGCCGATCAAGCGGAATGGCAGCAACAGCAGCCAGGCCAGCGGATACAGCACGAGGGCCAGCAAGGCCAGGGGCCAGCACACCAGCAAGAGCAGCAGCCACAGCACGAATCCCAGCATCGCGTTCCCCCTAGAATGAAATGTGCGGAGCAAGCCGTGCTTGCCCCGCTACCGTGACAGCACTATATGAAAGCGCCGCGACGGCGGCAACGGCCATGCGATGAACTGCGCGCTGCGGGGATGAACGGTGCAAAAACGGGAATGAACGGAGACTTACTGGCCGACGCAAATCACTTTCGTGATGTATTCATGCGCATTCGGCTTCTTGCTGGTGGCCCATTTGATGGCCTGGTTGGCATCTTCGATGGTCATGACGGTGGCCTTGTCCTTCGACTTGATGAAGGACACGCCTTCAAACACGCCTTCCTTGCTGCGCATTACCTTGGCAAACACGGGCGGCCTGGTCTCGCCATCGCTGATTTTGTTCTGTTGCACGAGGTAACGCTGATCGATCTGTTCCATGATAGTAAAGCTGTCCAGTGGGTAAAAGACGAAATATACCCTGAATGGACGAACGCCGCAGGATGAAATCGCTGCGGCGTTGCCTGGGAATTAACGATGCTTATGCATACACGGCGTTCTGCGTAGCGGGCTGAAGATTCACGTCGTAGATCACCTGGGCGCGGATCGACGCTTCCAGCGAGGGAATCGAGCCGCCGGCGCGGTACTGGAAGCTCACTTGCAGCACGTCGCCCGCCTTCACGGCCACCGGCGTGGCCAGCGGCAAGCACATGTAGTGGTTCAGCCAGTCGATGGTGGTCGAGCGCTCGGGCACCACGGCCAGGATGTTCTTGGTGACGAAACGCAAGGCATTCAAGGTGCCGCTGCGCTCGACGACAAACTTGCCATCAAAGCCGAACACATTGTCCGTCGGCTGGCTGAAGTCGATGATGCTGTAGACGGAAGGCGGCGCCAGCTCCTGCACGCCAGGATGAATGGCCGTGGTTTCCTGGAATTGCACGACGGGCGCATAAAAACCCTCGAAATCGTATTCCTGCTGCATCGGCTGCACGGCCATGATGACGGCTTCGGGCAGGAAGATGGGCAGCGGACCGCCAAAGCGGGCCAGGTAGCGGCGCTTGAACGATTCGATCACTTCCACCTGCTTTTCGCGCAGCATGCCGACATGGATCATTTCGCAGATGACCACATCGACGGGCTCGGGCGGCAGGTATTCAAAGGCGTCCGCGTGGACGACTTCGACTTTTTCACCGTTGGGATTGAGCGCCAGCATCTTGCGCGCTTCCTTGACCATGTCCGGATTGAACTCCACGCACCACACCTTGTCGGCGCGCGCGGCCGCAAACCACGACAGCACGCCCGTGCCGCCGCCCAGCTCCAGCACCTTCATGCCGGGTTTTACCGCGTAATCGATCGCCGACTTGAACCCGTGCATGCGGTTCTGGTCCATCAACATATTGTGGTGGTAATGGACGGGGATAAATTGCCCCAGGTAACAACTCTCGATTTCTCGTTCATTCAGCATGTCTGTCCTCTTGGAGTCTGGCTCCGATGGCCGATCGGTTTTGTCATTCCAGAAAGCAGTGATATCGCACGGGCTGCGCGAGGGGCGGCGACAATACAGCCGGCGCCTGACGGTGATGTGATGACCCATGTGACGTATCTCCTGATTAATGCGACACGATCATTATCGTTAATCGGCAGGGAGAACAAAGGGCTGAGGTGAGAGGCAATTCCATGCCAGTTTCAGCGCTGGCATGGAAAGCATTGAAATTAAAACATCACTTGCGGGCTGCGCGCGCCTTCTGTGCCGCTTCGATGATGGCGACCACGCCGGGCTTGTCGCCCGCCTGGGCAAACTGTACGGCCGTCCAGCCATGGCCGCTTTTCAGGCTGGCGTCCGCGCCCCAGGACAACAGCAGCTTGACGGCGCCCTCCTGTCCTTCGCGGGCGGCAAACATCAGCGGCGTGACGTTGGCGGGCGCAAGCGCATCGACCACGGCGTCGCGGTCGAGCAATATCTTCATGATGGGCAGGTCGCCTGCCGAGGCCGCATAGTGGAGCGCCGTCCAGCCGCTCTGGTTGACCTTGGCGCCCTTGGCCAGCAAGGCGTTCACGGCGTCCTGCTTGTGCTTGTAGGCGGCCATCATCAGTGCCGTGTTGCCATTGGCTGAACGGGCTTCCAGGTCGATGCCGGGAGCATCGAGCAGCACCTGGAACACCCGGTCCGCATCGTCGCGCAAGGCCAGCACGAGGGGAATGTCGCCCCGCTGCGCGTCAGGCTGGTTCGGATTCATGCCTTCCGCCAGCATGCTGCGCACGCCGCTGGCATTATTGACGGACACGGCGCGGAAGAAGGCGTCCGGTTCCGGCGCCGCCTGGCTGGCGGTGGCGCAGCACAGCAGCATCGCCAGGGCGAGTTTTTTCATCATGACTGACCTTAAGAAGTTACGGCAACTGATTGAATAACTTGAAGAAATTATCCGTCGTCTGCTTCGCCACCTGGTCCAGCGGGATGCCTTTCAGGGTCGACAGGTATTCCGCCACGTGGGCCACATAGCCGGGCTCGTTCATGCGGCCACGGAATGGCACGGGCGCGAGATACGGCGAATCCGTCTCGATCAGGATGCGCTCGAGCGGCACTTCCAGGGCCACGGCCTGCAAATCCTTGGCGCTCTTGAACGTGACGATGCCGGAAAAGGAAATATAAAAACCCATGGCTATGGCGGCGCGCGCCACTTCCAGGGATTCCGTAAAGCAATGCATGACGCCGGCCACGCCGCCGTCCGACACGCCCGCGCCCTCTTCGCGCATGATGCGTATGGTGTCTTCACTGGCCGCTCTTGTGTGAATAATCAAGGGCTTGCGCGTGATTCTTGAAGCTTTGATGTGAGTGCGGAAACGCTCGCGCTGCCACTCCAGGTCGCCCGTCAGGCGGAAATAGTCGAGGCCCGTCTCGCCGATGGCGATGATCTTCGGATGGTCGGCCAGGCGGACCAGGTCTTCCACGGACGGTTCAGGCGTGTCCTCGTAGTCGGGATGCACGCCGACGGACGCGAAAATATGCGGATACTGCTCGGCCAGGGCCAGCACCTGTGGAAAGTCCGGCAAGTCGACGGACACGCACAAGGCGTGTGTCACCTTGTTCTCGGCCATCTTGGCGAGGATCTCGGGCATGCGAGCAGCCAGCTCGGGGAAATTGATATGGCAATGGGAATCGATATACATAAGGCGGGATTGTACCGGAGCGGGCGGAATCTGGCAGGGGGAAGGCGCAAATCCGTCCTGCCGCTGACGACTCCCGCGCAGTCCCCCTACTGCCCCTGCGGCGGCTGCCACAGCTCTACCTTGTTACCCTCGGGATCGATGACCCAGCCGAACTGGCCATATTCGGAATCGGGCGCCTTTTCCAGCACGTTGCAGCCCTCGTCGCGCAGGGCTTGCAGCAACGCGTCGAGGTCGTCGACGCGGTAGTTGATCATGAAGGACGCCTTGCCGGGCGCGAATTGTTCGTTGTCATTGGCCGCGACGGACCAGATAGTGGTGCCGCCAGTGGGCTTGCCGTCGGCGTCCGTCCAGGTGAAGGCGGCGCCGCCCCACGGCTGCACGTCCAGGCCCAGGTGGCGCTGGTACCAGGCGCGCAGCGCGGCCGGGTCTTGCGCGTGGAAAAAGATGCCGCCGATGCCAGTGACTCGTTTCATGCACGCCTCCGTTGCTGTCCAGTGCCTTGACTGTAACACCGGGGGCCAGGCGTGGCAAACGATGCGGCGAGCCTTCCGCCGGGCCAAGAAATAGATAATTTACTTTAACTTGACCACGCAAGCACTTGATTTTATTGACAACTGGATGCGTAGTCGAGCAGCATGTCTTCCAAAAACAGCTTGGGCGACAAGGGGTGCTCGGCAATCGCCCGGCGTTCGTTCGCCGCCTTGATCGCAGCCATCAACCGGCTCACGTTGATGCGTCCTGCCAGCGCTTCCAGTTCGCGCCGGTGGCGCGGGTAGTAGCGGATGCTGCCGGACAATTTGACGGAAAACACGTCGTACAGCCAGCGCTGGAGCGATGCCACGAGCGGCGCCAGCGGAGACTTCTGTAATTTGTCCGCCGCTTTCAGGGCCGCTTCCACGCCAGGGTTCGCCAAGACTTGCAGCAATTGTTCCGTTTCTTCGCGGCCGCCCGATTCGGACTGGGCCAGCGCTGCCAGCGGCGCGCCGCCCTGCTCGCGCAGCCAGCTGTCCGCATCGTTCAAGCCTTGCTGCTTGAGCCACGTCAAGGCCTGCTCGTGGCTGGGCATGGGCAAGGCGAATTTCCTGCAGCGCGACAAGATGGTCGGCAGCAAGCGGTCCAGGCTGTTCGAAGCCAGCAAGAACAAAGTGCCCGGAGGCGGCTCTTCCAGGGTTTTCAGCAAGGCGTTGGACGCGGGCGTGTTGAGCGCCTCGGCCGGGTACAGCACCACCACGCGCAAGCCCTGGCGGTGCGTGGAAATATTCATGAAGTCGGCCAGGTTGCGGATCTGCTCGATCTTGATGTCTTTCGACGGCGTCTTGGTCTTGGCGCTTTTCTTCGCGCCCTCGCCCTCTTCGCCGTCGTCGGCCACGTCGTCTTCCAGCGCTTCCGGACGGACCCGGCGGTAATCGGGATGGTTGCCCTGGCTAAACCAGCCGCATGAGGCGCACGCGCCGCAGGCATGGCCGTCGGCGCGCACGTCTTCGCACAGTAATGCCTGCGCGAAATGCTCGATGAAGTCGGCCTTGCCGATGCCCTGCGCGCCATGGAACAAAATGGCGTGCGGCATGCGCGGGCGCAAGGCTTGCAATTGCTGCCAGGCGTTCTGTTGCCACGGATAGAGAGGACTATTCATTTTATTCCTTATCAATCAGTGGCTTGCAATACTTTGCTCAAGCAATACATCAAGCAGTTTTGCCAGCTGTACTTGAATATCGGCAATGCTTTGCGTGGAATCGATGATGCGGAAGCGTTCCTGGAACTGGGCCGCGCGGCGCAGATACTCGTTGCGCGTGGCGGCAAAGAAATCGGCCTGCTCCTGCTCGAACTTGTCGAGCGCACGCGTGGCGTCCAGGCGGGCACGGGCCACGGCCAGCGGCACGTCGAACAGGAAAGTCAGGTCCGGCTGCAAGTGCGGGTGCACCCACGCTTCCAGCGCTTCCATCTTGCGCAAGTCCATGCCCCGGCCCCCGCCCTGGTAGGCGAAGCTGGCGTCGCTGAAGCGGTCGGAAATGACCCACTCGCCCCGATCGAGGGCTGGCGCGATCACTTGCGCGATATGTTCGCGGCGGCTGGCGAACATCAGCAAGGCTTCCGTTTCCAGGTGCATTTTTTCATGCAGCAGCAGTTCGCGCAGTTTTTCGCCCAGGCTGGTGCCGCCCGGTTCGCGCGATGAAACGAGGCTGACGCCACGCTGCTGCAGGTAGTCGGTGACAAAGCCGATATGCGTCGACTTGCCCGCGCCATCGATGCCTTCGAAGGTGATGAAGCGGGGTTGATAGTGTGGTGTCATGAAGCTTCTAGTTTGAAATAATTAACGCTGGTATTGATTCACGGCGCGGTTATGGTCGGGCAAGTTGGCCGAGAACTGGCTGGTGCCGTCGCCCCGCGCCACGAAATACAGCGCTTGCGTGCGGGCCGGCGCCAGCGCCGCCGTCAGCGACTGCGCGCCAGCCAGGGCGATCGGCGTGGGCGGCAAGCCGCCGCGCGTGTAGGTATTGTACGGGGTGTCCGCTTCCAGGTCGCGTTTGCGGATCTTGCCCTGGTAGTTGTCGCCCATGCCATAGATCACAGTCGGGTCCGTCTGCAGCAGCATGCCCGTCTTGAGGCGGTTGACGAACACGCCGGCAATCATGGCGCGCTCGGACTTTTGCCCCGTTTCCTTTTCCACGATGGAAGCCATGATCAGCGCTTCGTACGGGTTTTTATATGGCAAGGCGGGGTCACGCTTGTCCCACGCTTCGGACAGGCGGCCGATCATGGCCGTATGCGCCTGCCTGAAAATCTGCATTTCGCTGGCGCCCTTGGCAAACAGATACGTATCCGGGAAGAACAAGCCTTCCGGGTGCACATATTCCGGGCTGATTTTCGCCATCAGTTCCTTGTCGGACAGGCCCGCGGTATCGTGCTTGAGACCGGGATGGTTGGCCATCGCCAGGCGCATCTGTTTGAAGGTCCAGCCTTCGATGATGGTCAGCGACTCTTGCGCGAATTCGCCGCGCGCCAGCTGCGTGATCAAACGCTGCGGCGTGGTGCCCGGTTTCAGTTCATAGGAACCGGCCTTGATCTTCGAGGTCTTGCCTTCGATTCGCGCCAGCATGTTGAACAGGATGGGCACGATGGGCACTCCCGCGTCCGCGATCTGCTGGCCGGCCGCATGCGCGCCGCTGCCCGGGCTGATCGTAAACGGAATCGCTTCTCCGTCCGTGGTGATGGGCTGCTGCGCCCAGTACACAAAAGTACCGCCCACGCCGATAGCGGCGATGACTGAACTGACTACAAGTTTTTTAAAGAAAGCCATTGTTCCGATTCTTGTGATGCGAGCGCTGATGGCCAACGTCCGCTTGTTATGATCGTTCATTTGTGAAGCAAGTGCGCGCAAAGCGGCGCCAACACTGGCAATCTTGCCGTTGCCGACGCAATCTGCGCGACATCACTATAATGAACCCGTAATGATAATGCTTAATCGCTGATCTAATGGAAATTATGAATAACTGGAATCAATTTTTAACAGCCCAAGGCGCCCGCCCCGTTGCCATCGATGGCGCGCCTGACGGCACCGCCCCCATCACCGCCGTCCCTATCCATGATTTCGGCCAGTCCCTGACAGTGCCCCAGCTGCAAGAAGGTTTTGTCGCGGCCATCACGGACCAGGGCTTGATCGGCTTGAGCGGCGACGATGCGGCCAGTTTCCTGCACGGCCAGCTGACCAACGATGTGGAACACCTGAACCAGGAGCAAGTGCGCCTGGCCGGCTACTGCACGCCGAAAGGCCGGCTGCTGGCCAGTTTCCTGATGTGGCGCAACGCCACCACCATTTATCTGCAATTGCCGCGCGCCATACAGCCGGCCATCCAGAAGCGTCTGCAGATGTTCGTGCTGCGCGCCAAGGCCAAGCTGCACGATGCATCCCTTGATGAAACCAATCAAGTTGTCCTGGGCCTGGGCGGCAAACAAGCCAGCGCGGCCCTGTCCGGCTGGTTCCCGGCGCTGCCCGCCACGCCGTTCAGCAAGGTCGAACACGCGTCCGGCACCCTGCTGCGCGTGGCCGATGCGTTCGGCAGCGCCCGCTATGAATGGCTGACGTCGGCCGCCACGGCGCGCGACGCGTGGCCGCAGCTGGCGCAAACGCTCGCCAAGGGCGGGATTGACGCCTGGCGCTTGTCGGAGATCCACGCGGGCATCCCGCAGATCACGGCCGCCACGCAAGAGCAGTTCGTGCCGCAAATGATCAACTTCGAGCTGCTGGGCGGCGTCAATTTCAAGAAAGGCTGCTACCCGGGCCAGGAAATCGTCGCGCGCAGCCAGTACTTGGGCAAGCTCAAGCGCCGCACCACCCTCGTCAGCATTGCCGATCCCTCGGTAGTGGCCGGCGGCGAACTGTTTGCCGTCAGCGACCCCGAGCAACCTTGCGGCATGGTCGTCAACGCGGCGCCCAACGGTGATGGCGGCATCGACGCCCTCGTTGAAATGAAGCTGGGGGCGATCGAAGAAGGTGCAAGCGCCGCCGGCGCCGTGCGCTACGGTTCGGCCCAGGGCGCTCACGTGCAGTTCCTGTCCATGCCTTACGTGCTAGACGCACTCGACTTGTGAGAATGCCATGAAAGATTTGTACATTTATTACCAGGTCAAGGAAGAGCACGCCCAGGCGCTGGAAGCCCGGGTCCGTGCCTTGCAGGCAAAACTGGCTGCCGCGTCCGGCGTGGCGCCGCAATTGAAGCGCCGCCCTGACGCCAAGGATGGCTTGCAGACGTGGATGGAAATCTACCCCGTCGTCGGCGAAGGTTTTACGGAGCTGTTGGCCAGCGCGTCCGACGAAGCGGGATTGCTGTCCTTGACGGCTGGCGCGCGCCATACGGAAGTGTTCATGGATTTGCCTCCATGTGCCTGATCGTTTTTGCCTGGAAAGTCAATCCGCACATCCCGCTGATTGCCGCCGCCAACCGCGACGAATTCTATGAACGCGCCAGCGCCCCCGCCGGCGCCTGGCCCGAGCACCCGCAAGTGTATGCGGGCCGCGACCTGCAGGCGGGCGGCAGCTGGATGGGCATCACCCAGGCCGGCAGCGGCAGCTCGCGCTTTGCCGCCATCACGAATATCCGCAGCCCGCAAGACCGCAACCCGGACGCCCCCTCGCGCGGCGCCCTGGTAGCCGACTATCTGGCCGGCAATATGTCGCCACAGGATTACATCGCGCAAATCCGCCCCGGCTGCACAGCCTACAACGGCTTTAACCTGGTGCTGGGCGATGCGGACACCCTGATCTGGTTTTCCAACCGGGGCGATGGCGATGCGCGCAATGGCCAGCCATTGGAGCCGGGCATCTACGGCCTGTCGAACGCCCTGCTGGACGCGCCGTGGCCGAAAGTCCTGAAGACCAAGGCCCAGTTCGCCAGCCTGCTGTGCCAGGGTGCGCCCGACGAGGCGTATTTCGACATGCTGGCTGACACCACGCGCGCACCCGATTTCCGCTTGCCGGACACAGGCGTGCCGCTCGACCTCGAGCGCGTACTGTCCGCCGTCTGCATCGAAACGCCGGGTTACGGCACGCGCACTTCCACCGTCGTGAAACTGTTCCCGGATTCTCCCGGCGAACTGCATGAGCTGGTGATCCAGTAGGTCGGGTAGGTCGGGTTAGCGCGCAAGC
This sequence comes from Janthinobacterium sp. PLB04, assembly GCF_021165895.1. NCBI lineage: Bacteria > Pseudomonadati > Pseudomonadota > Betaproteobacteria > Burkholderiales > Oxalobacteraceae > Janthinobacterium > Janthinobacterium sp. PLB04. The sequence goes on from NZ_CP088968.1 coordinate 3,661,992, forward strand.
GCGTAACCCGACAACACCAGCGCCCTCAACCGGCATCACCGCCGTCCCCGATGTCGGATTACGCGCGCCTCCGGCGCGCTAATCCGACCTGCGCAAGCTTCCCCTATCCTCATCGACAACCCACCCGCCATCCATCCGCAGAAAAAAGAAAGCGCTTGCGCAAGCGCTTTCTTTTGTTTACGATAGCTTCAATCGCGGCGACACAGCCGCACCCAATCGCAGTACACAATAATAAAAAAACCTCAGGAGACACCATGGCCACCATGGAAGATGTAGCGCGGGCGGCGGACGTATCGCTGTCGACCGTCTCTCACGTAGTCAACGGCACCCGCAAGGTCAGCCCGAAAACCGTCGCCGCCGTCAACGCGGCCATGCAGCAGATCGGCTATGTGCCGAACATGCTGGCGCGCGCGCTGGCCGGCTCCTCGTCGGGCACCATCGGCGTGGCCATTTCCGCCTTCACCAATCATTATTTCAGCGAAACCGTGCGCGCCATCGAGGCTGCCTGCACGCGGCACGGCTTGATGATGCTGTTTTCCGATACGCATGACGACCCCGAGCAGGAGTTGAAAGTGGTGCAAAACTTGCACCAGCGCCGCGTCGACGGCATCGTGCTGGCGCCATCCGGCGATCCGCACAACCGCGCCCTCGACTATTTGACCAGCAACAAGATCGCTTCCGTGCTGGTCGACCGCATGTCGCCGCAACCGTTCGACCAGGTGGGCGTGGAAAACATCGAAGCGACGGCCCAGCTCGTCAGCCATCTGATCGCGGCCCATGGCCACCGCCGCATCGGTTTCATCGCCGGCGCGCCCGGCCTGTCCACGACGGACGAGCGTATCGAAGGCTACCGCCTGGCCTTGCAACGCGCCAATATTGCCTTCGATGGGGCACTGCTGCGTTCGGGCGACTCCAACCTGGAACGCAGCGGCGCAGCCACGCGCGAATTGCTGGCCCTGCCCGCCGCACAGCGTCCCACGGCCATCGTTGCCGGCAATAACCTGATGACCATCGGCACCATGCATGCCTTGCGCGATGCGCACATTGCGGTACCGCAAGACGTCGCGCTGGCCGGCTTCGATGATTTCGACTGGGCCGATTACTTCAGCCCCCGCCTCACCGTGATGGCGCAGCCGCTCGAAGAGCTGGGCGCCATGGCCGTCGACCTCCTGATCGACCGTATCGCCAATCCCGATCGCGCCCAGCACGTGCAGCGCTTGTCGCCAACCTTGCGCGTACGCAATTCCTGCGGCTGCCCCTGACCTTTTACAGTAAACCAAACATGCATCCAGCGATTTCCCTCGGTATCGACCTCGGTACCTCCGAACTGAAAACCGTGCTGATGGACAGCACTGGCGCCGTGCGCGGCCAGGCATCCGTGCGCATCGACACCAGCCGCCCGCAAGCAGGCTGGTCCGAACAGGCGCCGCAGGACTGGTGGGCCGCCTGCGTCAACGCGCTGGGCCAGCTGCGCGCAGGCTGGCCGCAGGACTATGCCTGCATCGCCTGCATCGGCCTGTCGGGCCAGATGCATGGCGCCGTGCTGCTCGATGCCAACGATACCGTGATCCGTCCCGCCATCCTGTGGAACGATGCGCGCGCCGAGGCCGAAGCGGCTAGCCTGGCGCGCGACTATCCCGCATATGCGGATGTGACGGGCAGCCTGCCCATGGCGGGCCTGACGGCGCCAAAACTGCTGTGGCTGCAAACGCATGAGCCGGCCGCCTTTGCCGCCATCGCCTGCCTGCTGTCGCCGAAAGACTATTTGCGCCTGCAATTAACGGGCATCAAGCTGACGGACATGTCGGACGCGGCCGGCACCCTGTGGCTGGACGAGGCCAACCGTGCCTGGTTCGTGCCCATGCTGGCCGCCTGCGGCTTGCACCCAGAACAGATGCCGGCGCTGGCCGAAGGCGACGCCGCCACGGGCAGCGTGCTGGCGTCCGTCGCCGACCAGCTGGGCTTGCCGGCGGATGTGGTGGTGGCGGGTGGCGGCGGCGACAATCCCGTCTCGGCCGTGGGCATCGGCGCCGTCAATGGCGGCGACAGCTTTATCTCGCTGGGCACCAGCGCCGCCATCGTCAGCGTGACCGAAGCGCCTCTGGGCAATCCGGCCGGCGGCGTACACAGCTTTTGCCACGCCCTGCCCGGCCGCTGGTATGCGATGGGCGCGATCCTGTCGGGCGCCAGCTGCCTGCGCTGGGCGACGGGCGTGCTGGGCCAGCCCGACGAGGCAGCCCTGCTGGCGCTGGTGGAAGCGGGCTTGCCGCTCAACGCGCCCATCGCGCCCTCGGCGCCCCTGTTCCTGCCCTACCTGTCGGGCGAGCGCACGCCGCATAACGACCCGCAAGTGCGCGGCGCCTTTTTGCAACTGGGCCATGACAGTACGCCGGCGCAGCTCGGCTACGCCGTGCTCGAAGGCGTTGCCTTTGCCTTGCGCGACGCCATGGCGGCCGTCACGTCAACGGGCGCCGTCGTTCCCCACTGCATGCTGGTGGGCGGCGGCGCGCGCAGCCAGTACTGGGCGCAATTGCTGGCCAATGTGCTGGGACGCGAAATGCGCACCCTGCACAACAGCGAACTGTCGGCCAGCCTGGGCGCTGCCAAGCTGGGCTTTGCCGCCATCGGCGACACCAGCCTGCTGACGCAGGGCTTGCCCATCAAAAACACTTTCCTGCCCGATGCCGCGCACAGCGCAGCCTTGAGCATCCGTTACGGTCGCTACCGTAGCCTGTTTCCCGCCGTGCAAGCCTTGCACCAACTCAGTGATAAGGAATAGTAATGAATCAGCTGCAACAATTGAAGCAATACAGCACCGTCGTCGCCGACACGGGCGACTTCCTGCAACTCGCGCGCTTCGCGCCGCAAGACGCCACCACCAATCCCTCGCTGATTTTAAAGGCCGTGCTGCAGCCCGATTACGCGCCCTTGCTGGAAAGCACGGTCGCCGCGCATCAATCCGCTGCGCTGGACGATATCGTCGACCAGGTGCTGGTGCGCTTCGGCCTGGAAATTTTAAAGGTCGTGCCGGGCCGCGTATCGACGGAAGTCGATGCCCGCCTGAGCTTTGACCGCGACGCCACCGTCACTCGCGGACGCCGCCTGATCGCCCTGTACGAGCAAGCCGGCATCAGCCGCGAGCGCGTGCTGATCAAGGTTGCCGCCACCTGGGAAGGCATCCAGGCAGCGCGCGAACTGGAAAAGGACGGCATCTTTTGCAATTTGACCCTGCTGTTCGCGTTCTGCCAGGCCGTCGCCTGCGCCGACGCGAAAGTGCGCCTGATTTCGCCGTTTGTGGGCCGCATCTACGACTGGCATAAAAAATCGCTGGGCGCGGCATGGGACGAAGCGGCGCGCAGCCTGTCCAATGATCCAGGAGTGCAGTCGGTCACGCGCATCTTCAATTACTACAAACAACATGGCATCGCCACGCAAGTGATGGGCGCCAGCTTCCGCAACGTGGGGCAGATCACGGCCCTGTCCGGCTGCGACTTGCTGACCATCAGCCCGGATCTGCTGGCCAAGCTGGAAGCGGCAGATGCGCCATTCGAGCGCGCCTTGGGCGGCGACCTGGGCGCGGCACAACCTGCCATCACGTATGACGAAGCCGCTTTCCGCTACGCCTTGAACGACGACGCGATGGCGACCGAAAAGCTGGCCGAAGGCATCCGCGGCTTTGCCGTCGATGCGGGCAAGCTGGACGCCATGATCGAGAAGTTACGCAATCAATAAGTTTGCACCCCGTTTTTACCCGTAGCACCGTTTGTTTTTACAATAAAAACCCTTGGAGATCCTCATGAAAAAAGTCATTACCGCCTCCCTGCTGCTGTCCGCCGCCTGCGGTGCTTTCGCCGCTGACAAACCGCTGAAATCGATCGGCGTGAGCGTGGGCGACCTGGCCAACCCGTTCTTCGTGGCCATTGGCCGCGGCGCGGAAGAAAGCGCGAAAAAGCTGGGCGGCCCTGGCGTGAAAGTCACCACGGTGTCCAGCAAGTATGACCTGAACACCCAGGTGGACCAGATCGAGAACTTCATCGCCAACAAGACCGACATCATCATCCTGAACGCCGTCGATTCCAAGGGCATCGCGCCAGCCATCAAGAAAGCGCGCAATGCGGGCGTGGTCGTGATCGCCGTCGACGTGGGCGCCGTGGGCGCCTCGGCCACCGTGATGTCCGATAACACCATGGCCGGCGACGTGTCGTGCGCCTACCTGGCCAAGCAGATCGGCGGCAAGGGCAATGTGGTGATCCTGAACGGCCCGCCGGTCACGTCCGTGATCGACCGCGTCAACGGTTGCAAGAAAACCCTGGCCGCGTTCAAGGATATCAAGATCCTGTCCGACAACCAGAACGCCGGCGGCAGCCGCGACGGCGGCATGACCGTGATGTCGAACCTGCTGACGGCCCATCCGAAGATCGACGGCGTGTTCGCCATCAACGACCCGACCGGCATCGGCGCCGAACTGGCGATCAAGCAATCGAAGCGCACGGACGTGAAACTGATCACGGCAGTCGATGGCGCGCCCGATGGCCAGAACGCCCTGAAAAACAAGGCCGGCCTGTTTGCCGCCACCTCGGCGCAAAACCCGTACCGCATGGCCACCGACGCCGTGCAGATGGGCTACGACATCATGAACGGCCGCACGCCGAAACAGACCATGGTGCTGTTGCCGACCCCGGCCATCACCAAGGAAAACGTCGCCACCTACACGGGCTGGGTAAAGAACTGATCTGCCTGACCTGAACCACGTGGCGCCGCCAGCCAGTTGGCAGGCGGCGCCAGTTTCACCAGCAAGGAAGGACAGTCATGAGCGACGATATTATTTTTGAAATGCGCGGCATCGAGAAGCGCTTTGGCGCCACGCGCGCGCTGCGCGGCGTGCACCTGACGGTGCGCAGCGGCGAAATCCATGCCGTGATGGGCGAGAACGGCGCCGGCAAGAGTACCCTGATGAAGATTTTATCCGGCGTGTACACGCCGGACGCGGGCGAGATCATCCTCGACGGTAAACCTATCCGTATCCGCAACCCGGGTGAGGCGCGCGCGCTGGGCATCAACCTGATCTACCAGGAATTGAGCGTAGCCAGGAACATGACGGTGGCGCAGAACGTCTTCATGGGCAGCGAGCCGCAAGGACCGTTCTGGACCATCAAGGGCGGCGAAATGCGCGCGCGCACGAATGCCATCCTGGCCGACCTCGGCTCCCGCTTCGACGCGGACACCATGGTCTCGACCCTGTCGATCGCCGAGCAGCAGCAGGTGGAAATCGCCCGCGCCCTCGTGCACGAAAGCCGCATCCTGATCATGGACGAGCCCACTGCCGCCCTGTCCGACCGGGAAACCGAACAATTGTTCCGCATCATCGAAGAACAGCGCGACAAGGGCCTGGCCGTGCTCTACATCAGCCACCGCATGGCCGAGGTGGAACGCCTGGCGCGCCGCATCACCGTGCTGCGCGACGGCGCCTATGTGGGCGAGCTGGGCAAGGATGAGCTGGATCAAAAGAAAGTCGTGCAAATGATGGTGGGGCGCCCCGCCGACGACTTTTATGCGCACCAGCGGCGCACCACGCGCGGCGCCGAGCGCCTGCGCGTGGAAAACGTGGGCGGCGGCAAGGTCAAGCCCGCCTCGTTCGCGCTGCATGCGGGTGAAGTGACGGGACTTGCCGGCCTGGTCGGCGCAGGCCGCACGGAACTGGCGCGCCTGATCTTTGGCGCCGACAAGAAGCAATCGGGGCAAGTATGGCTCGACGGCCAGGAAGTGCACATCCACCGGCCGCTGGCGGCCATCCGCCACGGCATCGGCTACCTGCCGGAAGACCGCAAGAGCCTGGGCCTGTTCATGCAATTGTCGGCCATGGAAAACATGTCGATGAACATCCTCTCCAAGCACTCCACGGCGGGCGTCGTCAACCGTGGCGCCCTGACCCAGCTGACGCGCGAGGCAATTGCCAACCTCAACGTGAAAGTGTCGGGACCGGAAGGCATCGTCGGCGGACTCTCCGGCGGCAACCAGCAAAAAGTCTTGCTGGCGCGCTGGCTGGCCATCGCGCCCAAGGTCCTCATCCTCGACGAACCGACGCGGGGCGTGGACGTGGGCGCGAAGAGCGAAATCTACAAGATCATCCACCAGCTGGCCGATGCGGGCACGGCCGTACTGTGCATTTCCAGCGAACTGGCCGAACTGGTCGGCATCTGCGACCGCGTGATGGTGATGTGCGAAGGACGCCTGACGGGCGAAGTGACGGGCGACGACATTACGCAGGAAAACATCCTTGCCTATGCCACGCAGCTGGAAGCGGCATAAAAACACCTGTCAAAACCTACTGCGCGTCGCGGGTTGCGGTTTCCGATGCTCACTGTGCATCCGCACAGTTCCGCGTCTCAACCACAACCCACATCCGCTCGCTACGGTTTTGTCAGGCGTTTTAAGAATACGTCTTAAATAATCATTCAGGAGACTCATGATGACAACTAGCACCACCCGCGGCGCCGCGCGCGCCGGCGAACCCTTCAATGCCTCGAACCTGATGCGCCGCCTGGGCATGCTGCCCGTGCTGGTGGTGCTCTACCTGGCCATGTATGGCCTGACCGTGTACTTCTCGGCCGATGGCACGTCAACGTTCATGACCAGCAATAACACCATGAACATCTTCCGCCAGGTGTCGATCAATATCGTGCTGGCGTCGGGCATGACCTTCGTCATTCTGACGAGCGGCATCGATTTGTCCGTCGGCTCCGTGCTGGCCGTCTCGGCCGTGGCAGGCATGCTGATGTCCCTGTCGGCCCAGTTCGCCGGCTTCTCGATTCCCGCCTTCCTCATCGTCGGCCTGCTGCTGGGCGCGCTCAATGGCGTGCTGGTGGCCCTCGTCGGCCTGAACCCGTTCGTGGTGACTTTGGGCACCATGACGGCCCTGCGCGGCGCGGCCTACCTGTTCGCCGACGGCACCAGCGTGCTGAACACGGAAATCCCCAGCTTCGAATGGATGGGTAACGGCAGCTTCCTGGCCGTGCCCTGGCTGATCTGGCTGGCCGCGGCCGTCGTCGTGCTGACGTGGTTCATCCTGCGCAAGACCACCCTGGGCCTGCATATCTACGCTGTCGGCGGCAATATCCAGGCGGCACGCTTGACGGGCATCAAGGTCGGCCTCGTGCTGATGTTTGTCTACACGATCAGCGGCCTGTTCGCGGGCCTGGGCGGCGCCATGTCGGCCAGCCGTCTGTATGCGGCCAACGGCAACTGGGGCACGGGATATGAGCTGGACGCCATCGCGGCCGTCGTGCTGGGCGGCACCAGCCTGATGGGCGGTGTGGGCTCCGTCTGGGGCACCGTCATCGGTGCCCTGATCATCGGCGTGATGAACAATGGCTTGACGATTCTGGGACTGTCGTCGTTCTGGCAGTATGTGGCGAAGGGTGTCGTGATCGTGCTGGCCGTGATTCTGGATAAATGGCGCCAGAGCCACGCGCAGAACTGATTGTGCTGGTGGTGTCGGGTTACGTGCTGCGCGCTAACCCGACCTACCGTTTACGTCGTAGGTCGGATTAGCGCTACGCGCGTAATCCGACCACACCCTAGAACACCAGCCGCATCTCCACATGCGCAATCCCCGCCTCTTCAAACACTTCCCCCTGCTGCACGAAACCGTGGCGCGCATAGAATGGCGCGGCCACGGTCTGCGCATTGAGCACCACCGCCGCATCGCCCCGTTCACGGGCTTTGTCCATCAGCAAGGTCAAAATGGCGCCGCCCACGCCCGTGCCGCGGCCCGGCTGGCGCACGGCCATGCGGCCGATGTGGCCGTCTGGCAATAAACGTCCCGTGCCGATGGCGTTGCCGGCGCCGTCGTAGGCGACGGCGTGCAGGCAGACGGCATCCATGTCGTCGAGTTCGATCTCGGCCGGCACTTTCTGTTCATCGACAAAGACTTCGAAACGGATGGCGGTGGCGTCAGGGCCCAGGGTGGCCCAGTCGCCGAGGCGGATGGTGTGATTGGTCATGGATATGCGCTAGTAAGAGACGGGCCGCAATTGTCGCACGGCCCGCCTTGCGGAAGGAAGGTCAGGCTAGTTTCACCAATTGCTTGCCGAAGTTGCGCCCTTTTAAGAGGCCGATGAACGCTTCCGGCGCGCTGGCCAGGCCATCGGCCACGGATTCGCGGAATTTCAGCTTGCCCGTCGCCACCAATGTTCCCAGTTCCGCCAATCCTTGCGGCCAGAATTCCGGCTGTTCCGACACGATGAAGCCGCGCACGGTGAGGCGGTTGGTGAGGATCAGGCGTGCATTGTCGAGCGGCGTCGGCTCGCCGTTGTAGCCGGCGATCCAGCCGCACACGGCCACGCGGCCAAACGCGTTGGTGCGCGCCAGGGCTGCATCGAAGATGGCGCCGCCCACGTTTTCAAAGATGGCGTCGATGCCGTCCGGCGTGGCCGCCGCCAGGTCGGCCTCCAGCTTGCCCGCCTTGTAATCGACGCAGGCATCGAAACCCAGTTCATTCACCACATACGCGCACTTGTCGGCGCCGCCAGCGATGCCGACGACCCGGCAGCCTTTCAATTTCGCCAGCTGGCCCACGACGCTGCCCACGGCACCGCTGGCGGCCGACACGACCACCGTTTCGCCCGCTTTCGGCGCCATGATCTGGTTCAATCCATACCAGGCGGTCATGCCCGGCATGCCGACGGAGCCCAGGTAGGCCGAGGCGGGAATATGCGTCGTGTCGACCTTGCGCAGCATGGTGCCGTCCGACACAGCCACTTCCGTCCAGCCCAAAGTCCCCACGACGGTGTCGCCCGCGGCAAACTTCGGATGCCTCGATTCCAGCACCACGCCCACCGTGCCGCCGATCATGGTTTCATCGAGCGCCTGCGGCGCCGCATAGCTTTTATTGGCGCTCATGCGCCCGCGCATGTAAGGATCGAGCGACAGATACTGGTTACGCACCAGCAACTGGCCATCCGCGATGGCGGGAATCTCTTTGGTTTCCAGACGAAAATGTGCCGGCTGCACTTCCTCATTGGAAGCGGGGCGCGAGGCGAGGACGATGCGTTGGTAGGTGGTCATGAATGCTCCTGTCATTTGTCAAATGAACCCCAGAGGCAAAGTCCGGGGTCAGACCCTCAGGGTCTGACCCCAGCCCTTCGCTTTGGGGTTAACGGGTTTTCACACTTCGTAATCCATACATTGCCGTGCTTCCCGCACGGCCCCAAAAAACGGCTTGATCTTCACGTGATCGGGATGGTTCTGGTAGGCGTCGAGCGCTTCGCGGCTGGCGAACTCGCTGTACAGGACGATGTCATAGGTGGCTTCCAGGCCCGGCTGGGCCACGGCTGCTTCGAATTTCAGGATGCCGGGCACCAGGTCCGAGCAGGAATCGAGCAGGGCTTTCAGTTTCAAGGCGTTCGTGGCGCGGTCGGCGCCTTCGGCGTGGTCTAACAGTTTCCAGAAAACGATGTGCTTGATCATGGTGGCGGGCTGGTTGTTTATTAATGAAGCATTACTGTACCCGCTATCGGCGCGCCTTGCAGGAAACGGGCGCGCAATGCAAACGGGCGGCCTTGTAAGCCGCCCGCAGACTGGATAAAACCTACCTTACAGCACTTCGAACAGGCCGGCCGCGCCCTGCCCGCCGCCGATGCACATGGTCACCACCACGTATTTGACGCCACGGCGCTTGCCTTCGATCAGGGCATGGCCCGTCAGGCGGGCGCCCGACACGCCATACGGGTGGCCGACGGCAATCGCGCCGCCGTTGACGTTCAGGCGGTCCATCGGGATGCCCAGGGTGTCGGCGCAATACAGCACTTGCACGGCGAACGCTTCGTTGAGTTCCCACAGGCCGATGTCGGCAACAGTCAAGCCCGCCTTTTTCAGCAGTTTCGGGATGGCAAACACGGGACCGATGCCCATTTCATCGGGTTCGCAGCCGGCCACGGCAAAGCCGCGGAAGATGCCCAGCGGTTGCAAGCCTTTCGCTTCTGCCACTTTCGCATTCATGACGATGGCCATCGCCGCGCCATCGGAAAACTGGCTGGCGTTGCCGGCGCTGATGACGCCGCCCGGGATGGCCGGACGGATCTTCGCCACGCCGTCGTAGGTCGTGTCGGCACGGATGCCTTCATCGGCGGAGATCGTCACTTCGCGCGACAGCAGCATGCCGCTGGCCTTGTCGGCCACGCCCATGATGGTGGTCATCGGCACGATTTCCGCGTCGAACAGGCCGGCCGCCTGGGCCGCGGCGGCGCGCTGCTGGCTTTGCGCGCCATACACATCCTGGCGTTCGCGCGAGATCTGGTAGCGCTTGGCCACGGTTTCGGCCGTCTGCAGCATGGGCCAGTACACTTCCGGCTTGTGCTGCTGCAGCCAGACGTCGCGGTACATATGCGTATTCATTTCATTTTGCACGCAGGAAATCGATTCCACGCCGCCGGCCGCATAGATATCGCCTTCGCCGGCGATGATGCGCTGCGCGGCCAGGGCGATCGCCTGCAAGCCCGACGAGCAGAAACGGTTGACGGTCATACCGGCCGTCGTCACGGGGCAGCCGCCGCGCAGGGCGACCTGGCGCGCGATATTGCCGCCCGTGGCGCCTTCCGGAAAGGCGCAGCCGACCAGCACGTCTTCCACTTCCTCCGCCTCGATGCGCGCGCGCTCGACGGCGGCCGCCAGCACGTGGCCGCCCAGGGTGGCGCCATGCGTCATGTTGAACGCGCCCTTCCAGGACTTGGCCAGGCCCGTGCGGGCGGTCGATACGATGACGGCTTCATTCATGCTGTGTCTCCTTGTGGGGAATATTATGGGGTGGAATATCTGCGGAATCAGAATAGCACATTTAAGTACGATCGTTCGCAAAGTTCTGGCGCGCATCAATTTGTAAGCTTGGTGTAAGTTTCAAGCAAGCATGACGTAAGGTTCGGAGAACACACTCGCCTCCAGCTGTTGCAAGAATGGTCAAAAAGACCGCGGCACCAGTTCACTATAAAACATAGGGAGACAAACCATGGCATCACCATCCGGCTCGGCCGACGTACGGAAATTTTCCACCAAAGGCACTCCGATCACGCCTGAGGAACGCAAGGTCATCTTTGCATCATCCTTGGGCACCGTCTTTGAATGGTACGATTTTTACCTGTACGGTTCGCTCGCTTCCATCATCGCCAAGCAATTCTTCATCGGCGACCCTACCACCACCTTCATCTTCGCGCTGCTGGCCTTTGCCGCCGGCTTCATCGTGCGTCCGTTCGGCGCGCTGGTCTTCGGCCGCCTGGGCGACATGATCGGCCGCAAGTACACCTTCCTGATCACCATCCTGATCATGGGCGGCTCCACCTTCATCGTCGGCTTGCTGCCGGGCCACGCTTCCATCGGCATCGCGGCACCGATCATCCTCGTTTTCCTGCGCATCCTGCAAGGCCTGGCGCTGGGCGGCGAGTACGGCGGCGCAGCCACCTATGTGGCCGAGCACGCGCCTGAAGGCAAGCGCGGCGCGTTCACGGCGTGGATACAAACGACGGCAACCCTGGGCTTCTTCCTGTCGCTGATGGTCATCCTGGGTACCCGCCTGGCGACCGGCGAGAAGGATTTCGAGGCATGGGGCTGGCGCATTCCCTTCCTGGTCTCCGTCATCCTGCTGGGTATTTCCGTGTGGATCCGCCTGGCCATGAATGAATCGCCGGCGTTTGCCAAGATGAAGGCCGAGGGCAAGACCTCGAAAGCCCCGCTGACGGAAGCGTTCGGCAAGTGGAAAAACCTGAAGATCGTCATCCTGGCCCTGATCGGCCTGACGGCCGGCCAGGCTGTCGTGTGGTACACGGGCCAGTTCTACGCCCTGTTCTTCATGATCCAGACCCTGAAAGTGGACCTGGCAACAGCCAACGTGCTCGTCGCCATCGCCCTGCTGCTGGCCACGCCATTCTTCCTGTTCTTCGGCAGCCTGTCCGACCGCATCGGCCGCAAGTACATCATCCTCGGCGGCTGCCTGATCGCCGCTGCGACCTATTTCCCGATCTTCAACGGCCTGACCCACTTCGCCAATCCGCAACTGGAAGCAGCACTGAAGAACTCGCCAGTGGTGGTGGTCGCCGATCCTGCTTCCTGCCACTTCCAGTTCAACATGACGGGCACGAAGAAATTCCCATCGTCGTGCGACATCGCCACGGGCTTCCTGTCGAACAGCTCGGTGAACTACACGAAGGAAGACGCACCGGCGGGCAGTATCGCCAAGGTACGCATCGGCACGAAGGAATTCACGTCGTTTAACGCCGTCATGACGGCCGATGGCTTGAACTTCGATGCGGAAAGCAAGGCCCACGAAGCGGCGCTGAAGAAAGAACTGGGCGCCGGCATCAAGGAAGCGGGCTACCCTGCGAAAGCCGATCCGGACCAGATCAACAAGCCGATGGTGGTCTTGCTGCTGTTCATCCTGGTGCTGTACGTGACCATGGTGTATGGCCCGATCGCCGCCATGCTGGTGGAAATGTTCCCGACCCGTATCCGCTACACCTCGATGTCCCTGCCCTACCATATCGGTAACGGCTGGTTCGGCGGCTTGCTGCCGACCACGGCCTTCGCGCTGGTGGCCTTCAAGGGCGATATCTATTACGGCCTGTGGTATCCGATCGTCGTCGCCCTGGCGACTGTCGTGATCGGCACCCTGTTCGTCAAGGAAACCAAGGACAACAATATCTACGCCGACGATTGATCTGATGCATGCCCCGGTCGCAAGGCCGGGGTTCGCAAAGCAAAACGCCGCTGACTCGTCAGCGGCGTTTTTTTATGCGGCGTATGCGGCGGCGAACTTGCCGAACTTACTTGTCGCTCTTGCCCTTTTTCAGCTGGTCGCGCTGCTGCACGTATTCCTGGTAGCTGGTCTGGTTGCGCTTGCGGCAGGCATTCCGGTCGTCAAAATTATTGAGGCTGTTGCAATACTCGCCGATCTTGTCCCGGTTTGCGTCATACAGTACTTCGCAGCCAGTGATGGCCAGCAAGAAGGGAATGATCAGATATTTCATTGCTACTCTCATGGATAGGGACGGGATTGCGCGAAAAAACACCAGATTGCCCACTGGATAAGCGGGCAGCTTTATCTTAACGCGATCTTGACGAAAAGTACAAGCGCTCGGTATTACTTAATGGAAAGGATTGCCTGCGCGCCCGCCACTGCATGCTATGGTGGCAGTTTCTCCCAGCAGATTCGTACCAGGCATGCCGACCATTCCTCCCGCCCCCTGCGGCCCACTGCAGCAGCATTTCGACGCCTTGCTGCAAGACGTTTGCGCCAGCCTGGCTGCGCACGCCGGTAGCTTGCTGGACGGCATATACCTGTATGGCAGCGTCGCCCGCGGCGACGCCACGCCGGGCGTATCCGACCTCGACCTGACCCTGGTACTGCGCCATCCGCCCACGCAGCAGCAGGCCGGCGCGCTGGAGGCGCTGCGCCTGGCCTTGCAGGCGCGCCACCGCGAAGTCAAGAAGATCGATTTCGATATCGGCCACCGGGCCCAGGTACTGGCGCCGGAGCACCTGTACAGCTGGGGCTACTGGCTCAAGCACCAGTGCCGCTGCCTGTGGGGCGAAGACCTGGCGCGGCACTTTGCGCCGTTCGCGCCCTCGCGCGCCATTGCCCTGGCCGTGAATGGCGACTTTGCCCGCGTGCTGGACGAGTATGCGCAGCGCCTTGATGACGAGCGCGACCCTGCCGTCATCGCCCGCCTGCAGCGCGAAGCGTCGCGCAAGCTGATCCGTTCCTGCAACACCCTGCGCCAGGATGGCGATCCAGGCTGGCCCGCCAGCCTGGACGAGCATGTCGCGCTGTTGCTGCGGCACTCTCCCGCCATGCAGGCGCCCATCGCGTATTTCCTGGCCCAGGCCGGGCCCGGTGCCGCGCCAGCCAGCGGTTTTACGCCAGCGCTGCGCCAGTTCACGCTGTGGCTGGCGCAGCAACAGGCAAGCTAAACGCCCGGCTCTTCGTTCAACAAGGGATTATCCGCCGCAAACGCCGCCAGGTGCTCGAGCAGCACGCGCACGCGGGCCGGCAGGTAGCGCCGCTGCGCCCACACGGCATACACATGGCGCGGCTGCGGCATCCAGTCGGGCAAGACGCGCACGAGGCTGCCCCGGGCCACTTCCTCGCGGCATTGTAAAAGCGGGCACAGCAGGATGCCGATGCCCGCGTCGGCCATCTCCACGGCCAAACGCATCTCGTTGACGCGCAGGCGCGCCTGCGGTTCGATCACCATTTCGGCGCCGTCGCCGGGCCGCCGCAGCCGCCAGCTGCGCAGCGGCTCGGCCACGATCAGCTCGTGCTTTTCCAATTCCTGCAAGTCGCGCGGCACGCCGGCGCGCGCCAGATAGCCGGGCGCGGCCACCATCACCAGCGCGGCACTGCCCAGCCGGCGCTGCATCAGCGAGGAATCGTCGAGCGCGCCCACGCGGATGGCCAGGTCGGCGCCGCTGCCCACCAGGTCTTGCAGCAGGTTCGACAGTTCCAGCTCGAGGCGGATATCCGGATACTTCTGCATGAAACTGACCCAGGCCGGCGTCAGCAAGCCGCTGGCGAAGTTGACGGGCGCCAGCACGCGGATGCTGCCCGAAACGGCCGACAGGCTGGCGTCGAGCTGCTGCGTCGCCTGCCGCAAGGCATGCACCAAGGGGCGGCACTGCTCGTAGTATTGCCAGCCCTCCGCCGTCGGCTGCAGGCGGCGCGCGCTGCGGTTGAGCAAGCGGTAGCCGAGCTGGCTTTCCAGCTTTTGCAGCCGGCGCGTGACGGTCGCGGCGGGCAAGTCTTCCTTCACGGCCGCCGCATGCAGGCTACCCGCCTCGACAATGGCGACAAACAGGGCTAAGTCATCAAGCATGATTGCATTTTCGGAATTTGAAATTAAAAATATGGCTCTAGTATAGATTGCTGCAAGTCGTTACGCTGCCATATCCTCATATCTTGAAAGTGCGCCATGTCCGAAGCCCTGCGTTTGCGCTGTGTATTTGCCTTCCTGATGTCGCTGGTCATGACCCTGCTGATGAGCGCCTGGGTCACCTGGCTGAATATCGGCCTGCAGGCCGACTTCCTGCCCCGCTGGCGCCATGCGTTCTTTGCCGCCTGGCCCGTGGCCTTCTGCGCCGTGATGCTGTTCGCGCCCCGCGTGCAGCTGTTCAGCCGCACTATCGTGGCCCGCCTGGCGCGTCCGGCGTCACCAAGCTGCCCCGCCTGCCCGGCCGGTGCGCCATGTGCCTGCGCCAGCCGCACTTAACCGGCAGTCGGCCAGCAACAGTATCACTCGGTCACTCCCGCCCACGGCCGCCCTGATCCGGGCTATGCTATGGCCGTCCTTGTTTTTACAGCGGAGTGCCCATGCTCGATCACGTTTCCCTCACTGTCAGCGATCTGGAGCGCGCCGAGCGCTTCTATGACGCCATCTTTGCCGCGCTGAACGTGCCCAAGGTGGGCAGCGACCATGCCAACGCCTGGATAGGCTACGGCGAGCGCAGCGATGCGGAGCATCCCGGGCGCAGCTATTTTTCCGTGCGCCTGGGTCCCAAGCCCGACGACGCGCCGCGCCGCCATTGCTGCTTCAAGGCCCCCTCGCGCGCGGCCGTGGAAGCGTTCTGGCACGCGGGACTGGCGCACGGCGGCATCGACCTGGGCGCGCCCGGCTTGCGCCACTATCACGCCAGCTATTACGCGGCCTTTTTGTTCGATCCGGACGGCAACCGCATCGAAGCCGTCTGCCATCGCGCCGACGCCGGCTGACAGGACGGTAAATCCGCCTCTGTTCGGCATTTCCACTTCGGCACGATTTGCCTATAATGGCTGGCAAGCCATACCGGTCCCCGGTCCGTGCACCAAGAAGGAGATTCATGCATCATCTATTCGTCGGCCGCCCCGCGCGCACCATGCTCCTCTCCAGCGCCGGCTTGCTGCTGGCAAGCTGTTTTTCCGGCTGCTCCCTGTTGCCATCCACCCCGGTCATGCCAGGCGTGCCGGCCACCGCCGCCCTGCCCGACGCCAGCATCGCCTACACCCTGAGCGGCCAGGGCGGCTTGCCCGTGGTCTTCCAGTCGGCCATGGGCGACGGCAAGGATGTGTGGGCCAAGGTGGTGCCCGAAGTGGCCAGGCAGCACCGCGTGCTCGTGTACGACCGTCCCGGCTACGGCGAGAGCAAAAAGACCACCACGCCGCGCGATCCCTGCACCGTTGCTGCCCAGCAGCGTGCCCTGCTGACGCAAGCGGGCTTGAAACCGCCGTATGTGCTGGTCGGCCATGGCCTGGGCGGGCTGTACCAGTACGTGTATGCCAGGCTGTACCCGCAGGACGTGGCCGGCCTGGTCTTGCTCGATCCCACGCACCCGCAGCAATGGAACCGCCTGCAGACGGACGCGTCCACCTACGCCATGCTCGTCAAGACGCGGCGCAAGCTGATGTTCAACAGTACGGAATCGGCCGAATTCGATGCCCAGACGCAGTGCCTGCAACATGTCGATATGAGCAGCCCGCTGCGCGTGCCCGCCATGCTGCTGGTGCGCGACAAGTTCGGCATCGAGGAAATGGGCTCGTTTGAAAACGTGGTGCGGGCCCAGGAAAAGGATTGGCAGCGCCTGTCCGGCGCGCCAGCCATCGAGCGCATCACGGGCACCGGCTACTACATCCAGAAGGACAACCCCGTCATCGTCAACGAGGCGGTCAAGATGGTGGCGAAGAAAAAATAACAACGTAGGTCGGATTAGCGGCATGTCGCGTAATCCGACACCGCTATGGCCGACAATGTTGTCGGATTACGCGAGGCGGAGCCTCGCTAATCCGACCTACATCTTTTCAACCGTGCCTCATCAGCTGTTGAAACCCTTGCCCTCGCCCGCCAGTTTCACCAGCAGCGGTGCCGGCGTCCACGCTTCGCCGTGGCGGCCTTTCGCATAGCCGGCGATCGTATCGAGCACGTTCGGCAAGCCGACCGTATCCGCGTAGAACATCGGGCCGCCGCGGAACAGCGGGAAACCGTAGCCCGTCAGATACACCATGTCGATGTCCGAGGCGCGCAGGGCGATGCCCTCTTCCAGGATGCGCGCGCCTTCATTGACGAGCGCATACACGAGGCGTTCGACGATTTCCTGGTCGCTGATCTTGCGCCGTGCCACGCCGATGTCGGAGGAATGCTGGACTATCATGGCGTTGACCTGTTCCGACGGATACGCCTTGCGGTCGCCCGGCTTGTAGTCATACCAGCCGGCGCCCGTCTTCTGGCCGTAGCGCCCCAGTTCGCACAGCAGGTCGGCCGTCTTCGAATACGTCACTTCCGGTTTTTCCACGTAGCGGCGCTTGCGGATGGCCCAGCCGATGTCGTTACCGGCCAGGTCGCCCATGCGGAACGGGCCCATGGCGAAGCCGAATTTCTCGACCGCCTTGTCGACCTGTTCCGGCAGACAGCCTTCTTCCAGCAGGAAACCGGCCTGGCGGCTGTACTGCTCGATCATGCGGTTGCCGATGAAACCGTCGCACACGCCCGAGACGACGCCCGTTTTTTTCAGCTTTTTCGACAGCGCCAGCGCCGTGGCCAGCACCTCCTTGCCCGTTTCCTTGCCACGGACGATTTCCAGCAGCTTCATGACGTTCGCGGGGCTGAAGAAATGCGTGCCGATCACGTCTTGCGGGCGCTTGGTGAACGCGGCGATCTTGTCCAGGTCCAGGGTCGAC
Source organism: Janthinobacterium sp. PLB04 (assembly GCF_021165895.1). Taxonomy (NCBI): domain Bacteria; kingdom Pseudomonadati; phylum Pseudomonadota; class Betaproteobacteria; order Burkholderiales; family Oxalobacteraceae; genus Janthinobacterium; species Janthinobacterium sp. PLB04. The sequence goes on from NZ_CP088968.1 coordinate 3,679,681, forward strand.
GTGTTCGAGGCGAGGATGGCGCCCGGCTTCATGACGGCGTCCAGCTGCTTGAAGACGGTTTCCTTCACGCCCAGTTCCTCGAAGACGGCTTCGATGACGATGTCCGCCTGCGCAATGTCGGCGTAGGCCAGCGTGCCGCTAACGAGCGCGATGCGCTGCTCGGCCTTCTCTTGCGTCAGCTTGCCCTTCTTCACCGTGTTCTCGTAATTCTTACGGATGGTGGCTAGGCCCTTGTCCAGCGCTTCCTGCTTCGTTTCCAGCAAGATGACGGGAATGCCCGCGTTGGCGAAATTCATGGCGATGCCACCACCCATGGTGCCGGCGCCGACGATGGCCGCGCTGGCGATCGTGCGCACGGGGGTATCGGACGGCACGTCCGGCACCTTGCTGGCGACGCGTTCGGCAAAGAAGGCGTGGCGCAGGGCTTTCGATTCGGGCGACTGCACCAGCTGCATGAACAGTTCACGCTCGTACTTCAAGCCTTCGTCGAATTTCATCGTCACGGCGGCCGCCACGGCATCGACGCATTTCAGCGGTGCGGGGAACGGGCCGGACATGGCTTTCACGGTATTGCGCGAAAACTGCAAAAACGCTTCGTGGTTCGGGTAATCAACCTTGCGCTCGCGCACTTTCGGCAGCGGGCGCACGTCGCCCACTTTGGCGGCGAAGGCCACGGCGGCGGCCAGCAAGTCCGCGCCGGGCGCGATGACTTCGTCGAACAGGGCCGTGCCGGCCAGTTTTTCGGACGCCACGGGCGTGCCCGAGACGATCATGTTCAGGGCCATTTCCAGTCCCAGCACGCGCGGCAGGCGCTGCGTACCGCCCGCGCCCGGCAAGATGCCGAGTTTGACTTCCGGCAAGGCCATCTGCGCGCCCGGTGCTGCCACGCGGTAGTTGCAGCCCAGCGCCAGCTCCAAGCCGCCCCCCATGCAGACGCTGTGGATGGCCGCCACGACCGGCTTGGTCGATTGCTCGACGACGTTGATCAGGGTGTGGAGAGTCGGTTCCGTGAGCGCCTTGGGCGAATTGAATTCCTTGATATCGGCACCGCCCGAAAAGGCCTTGCCTGCGCCCGTGATGACGATGGCTTTGACGGACTCGTCCGCCAGCGCCTGGCGGATGCCGGCCACGGCGGCCGTGCGCGTGGCCAGGCCCAGTCCATTGACGGGCGGATTGGCGAGGGTAATGACGGCAACGGCGCCGTTCACTTGATATTCAGCACTCATGTCTCTTCCTTATTGATTTTGCTCAGCGATGAGGTGGTTGCAAGGGATGAAGCTTCACTATACCGCATAAAAGAACGCTCGTATTATTTTTGTCGTGGCGTGCCCGGCGCCAGCATGGTACGCCATGGTACAACATCGTTTGCGGAAAGATTCTGCTGCAAGCAGCAAGCTCCCGTAGAAGCTATCACTTGGATATTCATTTAAATAATAAAAGCACAATAATAATAACGACGTTTTATTATGCAAAATAAAGGGATTGTTATATGCGGGCATGGGTCAATTACGACAGTTTTGACATTATTTATTTCCGCCCCTTGTTTTTCGCCAGATGCTGGGGAATAATCAAATTGTTGATTCAAATCAATACTCTACAATTTATCCACTATAAGGCAAACCGCAGGGCAAACACTGGCGGCCGTTGATCGCGCACATTCTCACCGATTATCACCAGATGTCGATCCATGCAATAACATCGCTGCCTTATATGGATAGCAGAAAAAATAATAACAGCAGCCTTATCGTTCCCATTCCTCTTCTCACCCCGAAGGAAATACTATGGACGCAGCCAGCCATGTCAGCCACTCCCAGGATCTGGACTTACAAGCGATAAATACTGCATTGAACCGTGTCCAGGCCGTCATCGAATTCGAACTCGACGGCACCATCCTGCATGCGAATGACAATTTCCTGCGCGTCCTCGGCTATACCCTGGACGAAGTGCAAGGCAAGCACCATGCCATCTTCTGCGACCCCGACTATGTGAAAACGGCCGAATACGCCACCTTCTGGGCCAAACTGGGACGTGGCGAGTTCGACCATGGCGAATACAAGCGCCGCGCCAAGGATGGGCGCGAAGTGTGGATCAATGCGTCCTACAATCCCATCCTCGATGCGGACGGCAAGCCGTATAAAGTCATCAAGTTTGCTACCGACATCACGGCCAGCAAGCGCCGCAACGCCGATTATGAAGGCAAGATCGACGCCATCAGCAAGGCCCAGGCTGTGATCGAGTTCCGGCTCGACGGCACCATCCTCGACGCCAACGACAATTTCCTCAAGTCCGTCGGCTACACGCTCGATGAGATCAAGGGCAAGCACCACCGCATGTTTTGCCTGCCCGACTACGCCAGGAGCGACGACTATGCGCAGTTCTGGCAGAAGCTGGGGCAAGGCCAGTTCGACTCGGGCGAATACAAACGCGTCACCAAGGACGGCCGCGAAATCTGGCTCAATGCCTCGTACAACCCCATTTTCGATGCGGAAGGACGGCCCTTCAAGGTAGTCAAGTTCGCCAGCGACATCACGGCCCTGAAAATGCGCAATGCCGAATACGAAGGCAAGGTCAGCGCCATCGGCAAGGCGCAGGCCGTGATCGAATTCGACATGCACGGCAATGTGCTGGACGCAAACGACAATTTCCTCGCCGTCATGGACTACGACTTGAGCGATATCCAGGGCGAACACCATCGCATGTTTTGCGAGCCCGAGTACGCGAGCAGCCCCGAGTACAAGAAATTCTGGCAAAAGCTCAACCGCGGCGAATTCGACGCGGGCCGCTACAAGCGCCTGGGCAACCATGGCAAGGTAGTGTGGATACAGGCCACCTACAACCCCATCCTGGACCTGAACGGCAAGCCGTATAAAGTGGTCAAGTTCGCCATCGACATCACGGAACAGGTGAACCTGGAAAACAGCATCCAGTCCAAGGCCGCCAACGACAGCCGCAAGGTCAATGCCCTGCTTGAATCGGTGGCGCGCGCGGCGCAAGGCGACCTGACCTGCAATATCGTGCCCGAGGGCGACGAGCCGATCGACCTGCTGGCCGGCGGCATCAGCAAGATGATCGTCGACTTGCGCGGCGTGATCGGCAACGTGGTATCGGCCGCGAACGGCTTTGCCGACGCCTCGCACGCGATCGCCGAACGGGCCACGGGCGTGGCCGTGGGCACGCAGGCGCTTGGCGCCACGGTGGAAGAAATGAACGCGTCCATCGACGGTTTGACGTTCTCCATCAATTCCATCGCGGAAAACACCTCGAACGCCGATTACCTGGCGAAAGCCACGCAGCAGGAAGCGGAAGCGGGCGCGCGCGCCGTCGCCAAGTCGATCGAGGCGATGGACTTGATCAACCGCTCCTCGGAAGACATCGGCGAAATCGTCAAGGTGATCAGCGAAATCGCCAACCAGACAAACATGCTGGCCTTCAACGCGGCCATCGAAGCGGCCCGCGCGGGCGAGCACGGCCTGGGCTTTTCCGTCGTTGCCGACGAGGTGCGCAAGCTGGCCGAGCGCTCCTCGCAGGCAACAAAAGAGATTTCCAAGCTGATCAACGAATCCGTCAAGCGCGTCTCGACGGGCAGCGAAATCTCGCGCCAGGCCAGCGACGCCTTCGACAAGATCGTCTCGGGCGTGGCGAAGACCACCCTGGCCATTTCCGATATCTCGAAGGCGGCCAATGAACAGCTGCTGACGGCGCGCGAAGTATCCACGGCCATCCAGTACATCGCCGAGGAAACGGAAAAGTCGGCCGCCAACTGCGACAGCATCGCCCGCTCGACGGATGGGTTGAACGAGCGCGCTGGCAGCCTGAACCAGACTGTATCCGGCTTCGTGGTGTAAGCCATGAGCCATGCGGCCACCTTGACGCCCGAGGTGCTGACGACCCTGATCGCCCTGGTGCGCCAGCATACGGGCATCGCCATGACGGCGCGCAAGAGCGTCTTGCTGGAACGGCGCTTGCAGCCTCGGCTGCGGGCGCTGTCCCTGCACAGCTACCAGGCGTACCTGGAGCGCGTCAGCAGCGACCGCGACGAGGTGGCCCATTTCATCGACCTGGTGACCACCAACGACACCCTGTTCTTCCGCACGCCGTCCATCTGGGATTACTTCCGCGACCGCTACCTGCCCGCCTGGGCCCGTGCGCATCCGGACGGCTGCCTGTCCATCTGGTCGGCAGCGGCCGCCAGCGGCGAGGAGCTGTATTCAATCGCCATGCTGTGCGAGCAATTCAGGCTGCAAGCGCCCGCTTTCCGCTACCAGATCCTGGCCAGCGACATTTCGCAGCAAATCCTGGGCGCGGCGCGGGCCGGCCAGTACAGCGGCCGCTCCGTCGAACGCATCCGCCTGTCGCATCCGGACTTGCTGCGCAAATATTTCACGCCCTCGCCGCATGGCGTCAGGGTCAACGAGGAATTGCGGCAACACGTCTGCTTTGCCCAACACAATCTGCTGGAAGCATTGCGCCCGGCGCGGCAGTTCGACCTGGTGTTCCTGCGCAATGTGCTGATCTATTTCGATGCCGAGCACCAGGAAACCGTGCTGCGCCAGGCACGGCTCAGCCTCAAGGACGAGGGCCGGCTGATCCTGGGCGAGTCGGAAACCATCGCCCGCCTCGGTACCGGCTATCAATTCGAGTTTCCCATGATTTATAAGGCGGGTAGCGCATGAACATCATCATCGACCCTAGCCTGCCGCTGCACCATGTTGGCATGGGGCAACTCAGCGTGGGCACGCATGGCGAGCAACTGCAAGCCTTGCTCGGCTCCTGCATCGGCATCGGTTTCATCTGGAAGAATGGCCCCTGCTGCGGCCTGGCCCATTGCCTGCTGCCGGAAGCGCCAGGCACCGACAGCAGCCTGGGGGCACGCTATGTGAGCCAGGCCGTGCCCTCGCTGCTGCGGATGATGGGTGTGCGCCAGGCCGATTACGCCGATATCGAAGTGGTGCTGGCGGGCGGCGCCAGCATGTTTGGCCCGCGCAATGGGAGATTGCAAGTGGGCAGGCAAAATGCGGAAGCGGCGCAAAAATACCTGGACCAGTGCGGCTTGTCGGTGAGTTTTTGCGCGCTGGGCGGACGCCACGGGCGTCAGTTGCTGATCGATTGCGCCAACCACAGCTATGCCGTCACCGATGTGGTGGCGCAACCCGAATTAATTCCACGCAAGGAAGGCGCATATGGATATGCATGAAGCGACAGGCTTGCAAGCGCAGGCCCATGGAGAAACGGCCGCCGAGCTGTTCGGCTCCTTCCACCTGGGCGACGATGAATTCGCCCTGCCCGCCAGCTGCATCCGCGAAGTCGTCAATTACCCCGCGAAAGTCACGACCCTGCCCCTGTCGCCCGCCTACCTGGAAGGCATGTTCACCTTGCGCGGCAGCGTCATTCCGGTGGTCAACCTGGGGCGCTTGTTCCGCCCCGATGCGCCGCGCGCCGTGGCCACGGACAAGATCGCCATCCTCGACTTCCAGCAAGTGCTGGTCGGTATCGTCTTCCAGGATACGGGTGAAATCCTGCGCGTGCCCGCCAGCGCCCGCAGCGCCCTGCAATATGCGGCCGGCGACAGCCACGCCGTCATCGCCGGCACGATCCTGCTCGATGGCGGTGCGCGCCTGCTGCAGGTACTCGATCCGCATGCCCTGCTGCGCATCGAAAACGTACCCCATGTGCTGGCCCTGCAGGCGACGGGCGCCAAGCTGAGTTCGGCCCGCTACCATGCGCAAAGCGAACGTCGGCAGTGCGTCAGCTTCCATGCGGCCGGCGCCACGTTTGCCTTCGAAATGCTGGCCATCCAGGAAATCATCCGGGTGCCGGAACTGCACAGCTCCCTGCTGAACAGCGAACTGTGCCTCGGGCGCATGCATTTTCGCGGCAGCCAGGTGGCCGTCGTCGACTTCGGCGCCCTGCTGCAGGCGGCCAGGTCCGGCATGGCGGCGACCAGCGACCAGCGCATCATCGTCGTGCGCCTCGATGATACGACCGTGGGCTTCCTCGTCGACTCCGTCGACAGCATCGTGCATTTCTTTGGCGACGAGGTGCTGCCGATTCCCCTGCTGAGCAAAGCACGCGCCGCCATGTTTGCCGGCTGCATCACGAAAGAGGGTCTGGGCGACATCATTTTCCTCGACCACAAGGGCATCTTGTCGCAGGCGGAGATCGTCGAGATGCGCGACGGCCACGCGCGCCTGTACCCGACCGACACGGAAGCGGGCAGCGCCGCCACGCGCAAGGCGCAGCGCCGCGTCTATATCACGTTTACGGTGGAAACCCGCTTCGCCGTGGAAATCGGGCAAGTGCGCGAAATCATCGACTTCAGCGGCGCCATCACCACGCCACCGGGCATGCCGGCCTGCATGCGCGGCATGCTCAACCTGCGCCAGCAAATGATCAGCATCATCGACCTGCGCCAGCTGTACGCCATGCCGCCGCTGGCGGACACGGGCGCGGGCAAGATTTTGATCGTGGAACGGGGTGCCGAGCGCTACGGCTTTCTCGTCGACCATGTCGACAACATCATGACCATCTCCGACAGCCAGCGCTTTGCGGCGCCGCAAATCATCCGCACGGGAGAGCATGACGACTTGCGCAGCGAAATGGATGAAATGATCGATATCGGCACGGATGCGCAGCGCCAGACCCTGTCCGTCTTCCAGTGCGACCATCTGCTGGAAAAGCTGGGCTCGGCGCTGCCGCAGGCGGCGTAAGTTTTTTTACAAGCCCGGCAACTTGTGCCCCTTGAACTGGTCACGCAGCTTGTTCTTCTGGATCTTGCCCGTGGCGCCCATGGGCAAGGCGTCGATGAACAGCACGTCGTCGGGCGTCCACCACTTGGCGATCTTGCCTTCAAAAAATTGCAACAGCGCTTCGCGCGTAACCGTCATGCCGGGGCGCAGTACCACGACGAGCACGGGACGCTCGTCCCATTTCGGGTGGAACACGCCGATGCAGGCCGCCTGCAGCACGGCCGGGTGCGCCATGGCCAGGTTTTCCAGGTCGATGGTGCCAATCCACTCGCCGCCCGACTTGATCACGTCCTTGCTGCGGTCCGTGATCTGCATGTAGCCGTCCGCATCGATGGTGGCCACGTCGCCCGTGGGGAACCAGCCATCCTGCAGCACCTCGCCGCCCTCGTTCTTGTAGTACGCGGAAATGATCCATGGCCCTTTCACCAGCAAATGGCCGTACGCCACGCCATCCCACGGCAATTCCTTGCCATCGTCATCGACGATCTTCATGTCCACGCCGTAAATGGCATGGCCCTGCTTGTGCAGGATATCGCGCTGCGCTTCCTTGTCCATGGCCAGGTGCTTGGTCTGCAAGCCGCCCGTGGTGCCTAACGGCGACATTTCCGTCATGCCCCAGCCATGGATGACTTCCACGTCGAACTTGTCGATCAGGGTATCCATCATGGCTGGCGGGCACGCCGCGCCGCCGATCACCGTGCGGCGGAAGGTGGAAAATTTCAGGTCATTCTGCAAGGCATAGTTCAGCAGGCCCAGCCAGACCGTGGGTACGCCGGCCGAGAAGGTCACTTTTTCCGATTCGAACAGTTCGTACAGCGACTTGCCGTCCAGCGCCGCGCCGGGAAACACCATGCGCGCGCCAGACAGCAGCACGGAATACGGCAAGCCCCAGGCGTTCACGTGGAACATGGGCACGACTGGCAGGACCGTGTCGGTGGCGCGCACGTTCAGTGCGCTGGGCATGGCCGAAGCATACGCGTGCAGCACGGTCGAGCGGTGCGAATACAGCGCACCCTTGGGGTTGCCCGTCGTGCCCGAGGTATAGCACAGGGCGGCGGCCGAGTTTTCATCGAACACGGGCCAGGTATACTCGTCGGAATGCGTGTCGATCAGGTCTTCATAGCACAGCAGGTCGGGAATGCTGCTGCTGGCTGGCATGCGGTCGCGGTCGCACATCAGCACGAAATGGCGCACGAAGGTACAGTCGGCGGCGATCTTTTCCACCACGGGCAGGAAGGTCAGGTCGAACAGCAGCACCTGGTCTTCCGCGTGGTTCGAGATGTAGGCGATCTGCTCGGGAAATAAACGCGGATTGATGGTGTGCAGCACGGCGCCCGAGCCGGACACGGCATAGTACGCTTCCAGGTGACGGTAGCCATTCCAGGCGAGGGTGGCGACCCGGTCGCCCATGCCTATGCCCAGGCCGTGCAAGGCATTCGCCAGGCGCCGCGTGCGCTGGTGGCAATCGCGGTAGGTATAACGGTGCAGATCGCCTTCCACCCGGCGCGACACGATTTCGCCGCAGCCATAATGACGCGCTGCAAACTCGATAATGCTGGAAATCAGCAGGGGCTGATTCATCATCTGGCCCATCACTGGACTCAAGGGAAATGCCGACATCGTGTCTCCTGGTTTGGATACTCGGTTATTGTTGGAAGTTAAAGATTTTCCTTAGTTTCGTACGGTCGTGCGGAAATCGTCAACGCATTTCGATATTGCATTGCAGCATGGAATTTTTGATTCCGTTTTTTGCCGCATTGCTCCCCACGACAGCGCCCGCCACGCGCCCTGGCGCTGTGCGGTAAAATCGCATTCCAGGCTGGCGCACCTTGCCGGTCCATCTTACTGACTGGAATTGCCATCACCGCTCATACCTTACCACTGGATAATGCCTTTGCGGCCTTGCCGCCCGCGTTCTATACGCGCTTGATGCCCACGCCCCTGCCCGCCCCATATTTCGTGGCCGCCAGCGCGCCGGCCGCCAGCCTGGTCGGCCTCGATGCGGCGCGCCTGGCCGGGCCCGATTACGTGGAGCTGCTGAGCGGCAACACGGTTGCCGAGCGCTCGATTCCCCTGTCGGCCGTGTATTCAGGCCACCAGTTCGGCGTCTGGGCTGGCCAGCTGGGCGATGGCCGCGCCATCCTGCTGGGCGACATCGCCACCGAACACGGTCCGATGGAACTGCAGCTGAAAGGCGCCGGCGCCACGCCGTATTCGCGCATGGGCGACGGCCGCGCCGTGCTGCGCTCGTCCATCCGCGAGTTCCTGTGTTCGGAAGCCATGGCGGCGCTGGGCATTCCCACCTCGCGCGCGCTGTCCATCATGGGTTCGCAGCAAGGCATCATGCGCGAAACCGTCGAGACTGCAGCCGTCGTGACGCGCATGGCCCCCAGTTTTGTGCGCTTCGGCTCGTTCGAACACTGGTTTTACCGCAAGAAGCCGGAAGAACTGAAAATCCTCGCCGATTACATCATCGACGGTTTTTATCCCCATTTGCGCGCTGCATCAAATCCATATCAAGCCTTGCTGGCCGAAGTCTGCGTGCGCACGGCGCACATGATTGCGCAATGGCAAGCCGTGGGCTTCATGCATGGCGTCATGAACACGGACAATATGTCGATCCTGGGCTTGACGCTCGATTACGGCCCCTTCGGCTTCATGGAAGCGTTCGATGCCGAGCACATCTGCAACCATACGGACCAGCAGGGCCGCTATTCCTACGCCAACCAGCCGCAGGTGGGCCACTGGAACTGCTATGCGCTGGGCCAGGCCCTGCTGCCACTGATCGGTGAAGTGGCCGAGGCGCAGGCGGCGCTGGACAGCTACCAGCCCGCGTTTGCGGAGAAGATGAATGCCTTGCTGCGCGCCAAGCTGGGCTTGCGCACGCAACATGACGACGATACGCAACTGTTCGACGGCATGTTTGCCCTGATGCAAGCCAACCACGTGGATTTCACCAATTTTTTCCGAGCGCTGGCGACACTGGAAATAGCCGCCCCCGAGCACGACACCGTGCTGCGCGACATGTTCATCGACCGCCCCGCCTTCGATACGTGGGCAGCGGCGTACCGCGCGCGCCTGCTGCAGGAGCACAGCGTTGATGCCGAACGGCAAACGGCAATGAACCAGGTTAACCCGAAATACGTGCTGCGCAACTACTTGGCGCAAGTGGCCATCGAGAAAGCCCAGCAGCAGGACTACACGGAAGTGGCGAAATTGCTGGAAGTTTTGCAAAAGCCATTTGACGAACAGCCCGAACACCAGCACTATGCGGCCCTGCCGCCCGACTGGGCCAGCCACCTTGAAGTCAGTTGCTCATCCTGAGGAGTCATTATGACCACCAATAAAGTCAAAAAAACCGACGCCGAATGGCGCGCCATGCTCGACTCGATGCAATACGAAGTCACGCGCCACGCGGCCACGGAACGGGCCTTCACGGGCAAGTTCTGGGACCACCATGAACATGGCATCTACACCTGCGTCTGCTGCAACACGCCCTTGTTTGCTTCCGATACGAAATTCGACTCGGGCTGCGGCTGGCCCAGCTATTTCCAGGCGCTCGACCCGGCGAATGTGACGGAAATCGTCGACCGCAGCCACGGCATGCTGCGCACGGAAATCGTCTGCGCCGTCTGCGACGCCCACCTGGGCCACGTCTTCCCGGACGGGCCGCCACCCACCGGCTTGCGCTATTGCATCAATTCGGCCTCCTTGCGCTTCGATCCGCAGCCTTGATCTGGCAATGGCTTAGGCGTTGCTCCTAAGCCATTCCTAAGATGATTCTAATAAGACCAGTGTAAAGTCTCGCCATGAAATTTCTATTCGACCTATTCCCCCTGATCGCCTTCTTTGCCGCTTTTAAACTGGGCGGCATGTATGAAGCGGCCACGCACGATTTCGTGCAGCAATATTTGTCCGGCTTCGTGTCTGGCGGCCTGATCAAGGCCGACCAGGCGCCGTGGATACTTGCCACCCTCGTCGGCATCGTCGCCACGGCTTGCCAGGTCAGCTATCTGCTGCTGCGCGGGCGCAAAGTGGACGGCATGCTGTGGCTGTCGCTGTTCATCTTTGTCGTGTTCGGCGGCGCCAGCATTTACCTGCATGACGATTTCTTCCTGAAATGGAAGCCGACCCTGATCTACTGGCTGTCCGGCCTGGCCCTCCTGATCGCCTACGTGGGTTTCAAGAAAAACCTGATCCGCAAGACCATGGAAGCGCAAGTGCAGTTGCCTGATGCCGTCTGGAACCAGTTGCTGGCCGCATGGATCATTTTCTTTGGCGCCATCGGCGCACTGAACCTGTTCGTCGCCTTCGTGCTGTACAAGGGCGACATGGCCGCCTGGGTCAGCTTCAAGGCGTTTGGCGCGACGGGCATCTTCTTTGCCTTCATCGTGGCGCAAACCCTGTTCCTGGCCAAACATATCAAGGAAGACGCATGATGAGCTCCACTACCGAAAACACCGCGCCGGAAACGCGCATGCAGCGCATTCGTACCCGCCTGGAAACGGCACTTTCCCCTCTGGAATGCGTGCTGGAAGACGACTCGGCACGCCACCGGGGCCATGCGGGCGCCGCCTCCGGTGGAGGCCATTACAATCTACGCATTATTTCTAGTCAATTTGAGGGGCTCAGGCTCGTCATGCGCCATCGACTGGTGTATGATTCCGTGCACGATATGATGCATAATGAGATACATGCATTGGCGATTGTGGCACTGGCGCCATCCGAAGTAGTGTAAGGATGGCGTTTTTGGCGTACCGGGGCAACTTGGTATGCCGTTTGCCGCAAGCGCCATGCACGCGTTTTCTTTCCATGCGTTTTTTACGAAACTTTCCCTAACAGGATTTAATAATGACTTTTAAGCCAGCCCGCTTGCTGATCGCACTACTCGCCGTTGTCGCGGTACCTGTTTTTGCGCAAAATGTTGCCGTTGTTAATGGCAAGCCTATCCCATCGTCGCGCGTTGATGCAGTCGTCAAGCAAGTCGTCGCCCAAGGCCAGCAACCGGATTCGCCGCAATTGCGCGAAATGATCAAGAAGGACTTGATCGGCCGTGAAGTGCTGATGCAAGAAGCGGAAAACAAAGGTTTCGGTAAAGATGCAGCCGTCAAGCAGCAAATCGAGAACGCACGCCAGGCCATCGTCATCAACGCCCTGGTCGGCGACTACCTGAAAAAGAATCCTGTCAACGACGCTGAAATCAAGGCGGAATACGACCGCTTCGTGGCCCAGACCGGCGACAAGGAATACCACGTGCGCCACATCCTGGTGGGCACCGAAGCTGAAGCGAAAGACATCATCGCCAAGCTGAAAGGCGGCGCCAAGTTCGAAGACCTGGCCAAGCAATCGAAAGATAGCGGTTCGGCCGACAACGGCGGCGACCTGGACTGGGCAGCGCCATCGTCCTTCCCGAAAGTGTTCTCCGACGCCTTCGTGAAACTGCAAAAAGGCCAGGTTACCGACACCCCGGTGCAAACGCCTAACGGCTTCCACGTGATCAAGCTGGACGACACCCGCGCGGCAAAACTGCCAACCCTGGAAGAAGTCAAGCCACAGATCGCCGAAGCGCTGCAGCAAAAGAAATTGCAAGCGTATCAGGAAGAAATGATCAAAAAAGCGAAAGTTCAATAAGAACTGACCTCCCCGGCGCCCTTTTCGGCGCCGGTCGTGTATTCTGCGCCTGAACGCGAACTGCACGGCAGTCGCGATCTCTTGTATCAGTTTTTGTAAATTTATTAGGAATGAACATGATTTTGAAGCCAGCCCGCCTGATCTTAGCCCTGGTCGCCGTTGTAGCGATCCCTGCGTTCGCGCAAAACGTGGCCACCGTGAATGGCAAGGCCATCCCATCGTCGCGCGTTGACCAGGTCGTCAAACAAGTCGTCGCCCAAGGCAAGCAAGCTGATTCGCCGCAATTGCGCGAAGCCATCAAGAAAGACCTGATCGGCCGCGAAGTGCTGATCCAGGAAGCCGACAAGCAAGGCTACGGCACGCGTCCGGAAGTCAAGTCGCAGATCGACAATGCCCGTCAAAGCATCATCATCAACGCCCTGCTGGCCGACTACGTCAAGAAAAACCCCGTCAAGGACGCTGAAATCAAGGCCGAGTACGACAAGTTCAAGGCACAAGCCGGCGACAAGGAATACCATGCACGCCACATTCTGGTCGCCACCGAAGCGGAAGCGAAAGACATCATCGCCAAGCTGAAAGGCGGCGCCAAGTTCGAAGAACTGGCCAAAGTATCGAAAGACGGTTCCGCAGCCAATGGCGGCGACCTGGACTGGGCTAGCCCAGCTTCGTACGTGAAGCCATTCTCCGACGCCATGGTTGCCCTGAAACCAGGCCAGGTCACGCAAACGCCAGTGCAATCGCAATTCGGCTTCCACGTGATCAAACTGGAAGAAACCCGTCCGACGAAGTTGCCGGCACTGGAAGAAGTCAAGGGTCAAGTGGCCGAGTCGCTGCAACAGAAGAAACTCGCCGCCTACCGCGATGAACTGATGAAGAAAGCCAAAATCCAATAAGAATACCCGATCAAACCTACTGCGCGTCGTGACTTGCGGCCTGCGATGCTCACCGTACCTTCGTACGGTTGCGCTTCCCGGCCACAATTCACTTCCGCTCGTTACGGTTTTATCGGGCATTCTGCCCTGGTATAAAGCGCTCCACGGAGCGCTTTTTTTACGCCTGAAAAAAGCGAGATGCGATGGATTTACATGCAGAACTGAAGGCCGCGCTGGAAGCGGCGGCCGAACCGGGCCGTGCGGCACCCATGCAGGCCTACATGCGCGAGCAGTTCATCTTCCTGGGCGTGGCCGCACCGCAGCGGCGGATGGCCGCCAAGGGCTTGCTGGCAGGTTTGAAGGGCATCGATCCCGCAACACTGCTGGAACACGCGCAACGGCTGTGGCAGCAGCCGGAACGCGAATACCAGCACGTGGCGCTCGACATGCTGGCCCTGCACTGGCGCCAGCTGGGTATCGAGCACATCCCCGCCCTGCTCGGCCTGGCGCGCCAGCGCGCATGGTGGGACAGCGTGGACGGCATGGCGGGCATTGTCGGCGACGTGCTGCAGGCGGAGCACCTGCGCGGCGGCGATGGCCATGCGCACATGGACGCGGCCTTGCGCCATGACGATTTCTGGCTGCGCCGCATCGCCATGCTGCACCAGCTGGGCTGGCGCGCCGACACGGATGCGGTCTGGCTATTCGGCGCGGCGCTGGCGCTGGCCCACGAAAACGAGTTTTTCATCCGCAAGGCCATCGGCTGGGCCTTGCGCGATTACGCGCGCCACGCGCCCGAGGCGGTGACAGCGTTTGCCAACGCGCACCTCCAGTTGCTCTCTCCCCTCAGCCGCCGCGAAGCGCTGAAGCACCAGCCACGCTGAAGGCCGAGCCGCCCAGCAGGCGCAGCGCGGCGTCGATGCGCGGCGCCGCATCCCAGCACGGCACGGGCGCCAGCAAGTCCAGCGCCATCTGCCGCAGCGGCTCGGCAATCACCATGGCCAGCAGCAAGCCGGCCAGTTCCTTCCCGTCGTGCAGCACCAGATGGCCGCGCGCAGCCTGGCGCTGCAGCCACTCGGCCAGCAGGGCCGTGCCCCGCTCGATGCCGTTGCGCTGATACACGGCCAGCAGATCGGCGCGGGCGGGAAACTCCGTGCACAGCAAACGGAACAGGCCCACGGCGTCCGCCGTCAGCACGCGCGCCGCCATCGCCTGCAAGATCTCTTTCAATAAAGGCAGCACTTCGCCAGGCGCGGCCGCATCCTGCGCCATGGCCGGCAGGAAGGCATCCGTCCAGCCGCGCACCACCAGGGCGACGAGTTCCTCGCGGTTGGCCGCATATTGATACAGTGACTTCTTTGCCATCCCCGCGTGGCGCGCCACCGCTTCCATGGTCGTGGCCGCATAGCCTTCGTGCAGCAGCAGCCAGGTGGCGGCCTGCACGGCCGCCTCGCGCGCTTCCTCCGGCGGGCGCGCCGGACGGCCCCGTCCACGCACAGCCTTGCTCTCATCTTCCCGCATGCCCGCTCCAAGCTTGATCGATGGACGATTTTACACTGAATCCAATTTTGGAAACGCTATACGTTTCTTTAATATATAATTGTTTTACCCAAACAACGGAAAATGACATGACGCAGCATATTCAATTCCCATGGAACATCACCGACACGGGCGACTTGCTCGACCCGTTTCCCCTGCCCCTGGAAACGGGCATCACGCGCCTGCAAGACGGTTGCCTGCTGGTGGCGGCACGCACCGAGCTGCACGGCTGCAGCGGGCGCATGCTGGACTGGTGGTTTACGTTTTTCGAGACAACACAGCACATCAAGTGGTGGCACCCGCACGATCACGTGGCCCATCACGGCTGGAACGGCGCGTGGAAAAAGGGAGAGAGTTACTACGGCGCCTCGATCGAGGCAGTGGAATCCCTGGGCGACATTCCGCCCGTGAAAGCCAAGCTGAAGTTCCATGATCCGAAAGACGTATTTGATGCGGAGCAACTGCGCCACGCACAGGACAGCGGCGCCCTGTCGGCCGCCGTCTGCGCGCGCATCGGCTTTGGCGATTACGTCGTGCTTGACCCGTACGGCGATCCGCTCGACGGCGAAATGCTGCACCTGGCACGCGATACGCCCACGGGCTGCGTGCTGCGCAGCCGCTTCCTGCTGGGGCGCAACAGCCTCAACCCCGTGCGCGACGTGCCCGACGTGCTGGGCCTGAACTTGCTGCGCCACTGCTACAGCGAATTTACCTATCTGTCGCGTTTCCTGCCGTCGCTGTACTACGGCGAACACGCCAACGGAGAGCAAGCGCCGCTGCCGTGGTAAAGCGCCGCATCACAGCCGCTTGTGCATGCGCGCCAGCGGCAGCTTGATGTCATCGGGCAAGTCCAGGTGAAACTCTTCCGTGACTACAAAGCCGCTGGCCAGGTACAGCGGCACGCCGGGCAAGGTGGCGGCCAGTTCCAGGGCGGTAAAGCCGGCGGACAGCGCCTGGCGCTCGCAATGGCGCATCAGCATGCTGCCCAGGCCCTGGCGCGCGGCCGCGGGTTCCACAAAAAAGGCGCGGATGCGGCCCGGCTGGCTGGCCGGATCGAGCAGCGGGTCCGGCCCGCTCTTGGCGCGGTCGGCGCCATACAGGGTGGCGCGCTGGCTCCAGCCGCCGCAGGCCAGCATGGCGCCATCGCGTTCGATCACGAAATACGTCCGGTCGGCAACGAGTTGCGTATCGACGCCGAACACGTGGCGCGTCACGGACTCGGCCTGTTCCTGCGTATAAAACCCCGCACTCAGCTCCACGCCGGAACGGGCGATCAGCGCATTCATTTGCGGCACATCGGCCGGCAGCGCCACGCGCAGGCGCGTCAACGCGCCAAAGCTGAACCAGGCACGGCTGATGCGACCGTGCGTCACTTCATACGTCGCCACCAGTTCCTGCGCCGATACGCCATCATCCGTGTCGCCATGGACGATTTCATGGTCGATCACCAGCTTGCCGCAGGCGATGCGGTTCAGCAACTGCGCCCGCGGCCGGCTGGCGGCGAAGCGGGCCGTGAAGCGGGGGCCGATCTGCGCGCTGCCCTGAGCCAGCAAGGTATCGGGATGCTGGAATTGCTGTGCGTCATCGGCATAGATGGCCAGCAAGGCCAGCACGTCGTGTGCGTTATAGGCATCCAGTTGTGCCTGGACCACCGCCGTGGCCGAAATGAGTGTATCGTTGGCAAGCGCCATGCATGCACCTGTTGTGATGTGGTTGGAAAGTTGCAAAGCGTAACACTGTCGCTCCTATCGCGGCGCGGTTTGCTGCGATAATTGTAAGATTCGTTATCAGATTCACCGCAAGAGACATCTTGCGGCGTCACCAATCAATCGCAAATCGCAGCAGGAGTAGATATCATGAAATGGGAAGGCAATCGCGAAAGCGACAATGTGGAAGATCGCCGTGGCGAAGACGGTGGCGGCGGCGGCGGGGGCGGCTTTGGTTTTGGCGGGCGCTCGATCGGCATCGGCACCATCGTCATCGCCCTCGTCGGCTCGTATGTGCTGGGCGTCAATCCCTTGACCTTGCTGAATCTGCTCAGCGGCGGTGGCGGCCAGGTCAGCACCCAGCAAAGCCAGGCACCGGCGCGCCAGCCGCCCGAATCGGACGAGATGGCCCGCTTCGTGAAAACCGTGCTGGCCGATACGGAAGATACGTGGGGCGCCCTGTTCAAGGCCGAGGGCGGCAGCTATGTGAAACCCAAGCTGGTGCTGTTTTCCGGCAGCACGCCGACCGCTTGCGGCACGGGCCAGAGCGCCAGCGGCCCCTTCTACTGCCCCGGCGACCAGAAAGTCTACCTGGATCTCGATTTCTTCAATCTGATGCAGCAGCGCTTCAAGGTGTCGGGTGAATTCGCCGAAGCGTATGTGATCGCCCATGAAGTGGGCCACCACGTGCAAAACCTGCTGGGCCTGTCCGAGAAGGTCGACAAGGCGCGCCGCACGCAATCGGAACGTCAGGCCAACGCCATGTCCGTGCGCCTGGAATTGCAGGCCGACTGCTTTGCCGGCGTGTGGGCGTACCACGCGAACGCCGACCGCAAGATCCTGGAACAGGGCGACGTGGAAGCGGCCCTGAAAGCGGCCACGGCCATCGGCGACGATGCGCTGCAGCGCCAGTCGCAAGGCCATGTCGTGCCGGACTCGTTTACGCATGGCACCTCGGAGCAGCGCGTGCGCTGGTTTACCAAGGGCATCGAAAGCGGCCAGATTTCCCAGTGCAATACGTTCGAGGCACGCCAATTGTAGTGCCACCACGCATGCCGCCCTGGGGGCCGGCATGCGTATCCATCAGGGCACGGTGACGTCGTAGCGCTTGCCCAGTCTTTTCAGCTCGCCCGTCTCGATCAGGTTATTCAGCTCCTGGTCGAACTGCAGGCGCAGCTTGTCGAAAGTGGGCGAGCGGGGGAAGGCGAAATAGCCGTTTTGCAGTTCTATGACTTTGGGCAATGGTTTCACCTGGCGTCCATAGCCGAGGCGCGCAATCACGGGATCGGTGTTGCGACGGTTGCTGACAAACACGTCGACGTGGTTGTGCACCAGCATCTTCAAGCCGTTTTCCACATTGTTGGCCACGCTGACCTGCAAGCCGGGCCGCACGCGCTCCCAGTCCGCGCCATAGGCCCAGCCATTGAGCAGCACCACCCGGCGGTTCTTCAGCACCGCGTAGTCGCCATCCCAGCCGAAGCTGGCGTCCTGGCGCGTATAGAAGACCATCTGGTCCTGGTAGAACGGCTTGTCGGAAAACGCCATGCTGGCGATACGCTCGGGCGTCTTGTAGGGGCCGATCAGGATATCGGCCTGGCCCTGCACCAGCATGGCTTGCGCGCGCGCCCACGGCACCATGCGAAAACGCACGGTGTTACCCGTGCGCGCCGCCATCAGGCGCAGCAGTTCCGCGCCCAGGCCGCCGTATTCACCACTGTCCTGGTACTCGAACACGCGCTCGAACTGCGCGCCCACGGCCAGCAGCTCGCGCGCCTGCAGCGGCGCGGCGAATGCCGGCCACAGCAGCGCCAAGGCCAGCAGGCGCCGCCCTGCTCTTCTCATCAGCCGACGATGCGCAAGGAGTAATCGGTGGCCCGCACATCCTTGGTCAGGCTGCCGATCGAGATGCGGTCCACGCCCGTTTCGGCAATCGCGCGCACGGTATCGAAATTGATGCCGCCGGACGCTTCCAGCAAGGCGCGGCCTTTGGTGATGGCCACGGCCTCGCGCATCATGTCGTTGCTGAAGTTATCGAGCAAGACGGAGACGGCGCCCGCATCCAGCGCTTCCTGCAATTGCGCCAGGGTTTCCACCTCGATCTGCACGGGCACGCCCGCGTCGAGGTTGCGCGCGTTTTCCAGGGCCTGGCTGACGCCGCCCGCGGCCGCGATATGGTTTTCCTTGATAAGGATGCCGTCGTACAGGGCCAGGCGCTGGTTCTTGCCGCCACCGACGCGCACCGCATACTTTTGCGCCAGGCGCAGGCCGGGCAAGGTCTTGCGCGTATCTAAAATGGACGCCTTGGTGCCGGCGATCACGTCGACATACTGGCGCGTGGCCGTGGCCACGGCCGACAGCAGTTGCAGGAAATTGAGGGCGCTGCGCTCGGCCGTAAGCAAGGCGCGCGCAGGCGCTTCGATGGTGCAGACGACGCTGTCGGCCGCCATCATGTCGCCTTCGGCGTAATGCCAAACGATGTCGATGCTGCGGTCCAGGCTTTTCATGATGCCTTCGAACCAAGGCGCGCCGCACAGCACGGCTGCTTCGCGCACGATGACACGGGCCGTGACGATGTGGTCAGGCGGCACCAGCTCGCCCGTCAGGTCGCACTGGCCCACGTCTTCCAGCAAGGCGGCCAGCAAATTGCCTTCGAATGCGCGCGCCAGGGCGGGATCGAAAGGGGCGAAAGAATTAACGAGGGTACTCATGCTGGACCGATTCCTTGGAACAATGTGGTTTCTTTTGCCAGGTCCGCGCCCGGCTTCAGGCCCGCCTTCTTGGCGGCGGCAAAATCGAGCATGCGGTTGATCGAGCGCACGGCCAGCTGGCCGACGGCAGGATCGACGTGGATTTCGTTGTGCATGTTTTCCAGCGTTTCGGCCAGGTTCAGCAAGCCATTCATGGCCATCCACGGGCAATGCGCGCAGCTTTTGCAGGTGGCGCTGTTGCCGGCCGTGGGCGCTTCGATGAAACGCTTGCCCGGCGCGGCCGCACGCATCTTGTGCAGGATGCCGTTGTCGGTGGCGACAATAAACGTGTCCGTGTCCATGGTTTGCGCTGCCGCAATCATTTGCGACGTGGAACCCACCATGTCGGCCAGCGCCACCACATTCGCGGGCGACTCCGGATGCACGAGGACTTTGGCTTGCGGATACTCTTCCTTGAGCAAATCGAGTTCGATGCCCTTGAATTCGTCGTGCACCAGGCATGACCCCTGCCACAGCAGCATGTCGGCGCCCGTTTGCTTCTGGATATACGAGCCCAGGTGCTTGTCGGGCGCCCACAGGATTTTCTTGCCCTGCGCATGCAGGTGGGCAACGATGTCGAGGCCGATGGACGACGTCACCATCCAGTCCGCGCGCGCCTTGACGGCCGCGCTGGTGTTGGCGTAGACGACGACCGTGCGGTCCGGATGGGCGTCGCAGAAGGCCGTGAATTCGTCCACCGGGCAGCCGAGATCGAGCGAACAGGTCGCGTCGAGGTCGGGCATTAATACCGTTTTTTCGGGACTGAGGATCTTGGCCGTTTCCCCCATGAAACGCACACCGGCCACGACGAGGGTCTTGGCCGGGTGGTCGCGCCCGAAGCGGGCCATTTCCAGGGAATCGGAGACGCAGCCGCCCGTGGCTTCCGCCAGGTCTTGCAGGTCGGCATCAACGTAATAGTGGGCAACGAGCACGGCTTCGCGCTCGATCAGCAGGCGCTTGATGCGCGTGATCAGTTCGGCTTTTTCAGCCGGGGAAGGCGTCGCTGGCGTGCGTGCCCAGGCGTGGGCAGTGCAGCTGGCTCCGTCTTGTGGATGTTCGTACTCGACGGATTTGATGGCTAAAGTTTGCATGGCTGTGTCAAACAAAAACGGGATAGACCGGCACGATTGCAATAAAGCAGGTGCGCCGGAACGAAAGGACCGCGGCGCGTCGGTGTGGTGCTGGGTGGCCTCACTGGCCGGCATTGTCGGATTACGCTGCGCCTCGGCGGCCCCGCTAATCCGACCTACGCGACCAAGCCGGGCAACTCACCCTGACGTAGGTCGGATTAGCGCACAGCGCGTAATCCGACGCAACGCTACTCCAGCAATTAATCAATACCTTGGCTCTTGAGGTAATCCTCATAGTTGCCGCGGTAATCGACCACTTCATCTTCCTTGATCTCGATGATGCGGTTGGCCAGCGAAGAGACGAATTCGCGGTCATGCGACACGAAGATCAGGGTACCCGCGTATTTTTCCAGCGCGATGTTCAGCGATTCGATCGATTCCATGTCCATGTGGTTGGTCGGCTCATCGAGCATCAGCACGTTGTGGCGGCCCAGCATCAGCTTGCCGTACATCATGCGGCCTTTTTCACCACCGGACAGTACCTTGACGGCCTTTTTCACATCGTCGCCGCCGAACAGCAAGCGGCCCAGGATGGAACGCACGGCCTGGTCGTCGTCGCCCTCTTTCGTCCACTGGCCGATCCAGTCGGTCAGGTTCGTGTCTTTAGCGAAATCTTCCGTCGGGTCTTGCGGCATGTAGCCGACGTTGGCGTTTTCCGCCCACTTCACGCGGCCCTGGTCAGGCTGCAGGCCGGCAATGTCGCCAGCGATGCAACGCAGCATGGTGGTCTTGCCGGCACCGTTGGCGCCGATGATGGCGATGCGTTCACCCGCCTCGACCATGATGCTGAAATTCTTGAACAGCTGGCGGTCGAAACCTTTCGAGATGTTTTCGACTTCCACGGCCAGACGGTGCAATTTCTTTTCGCCGTCGAAACGCACGAACGGATAGGCGCGCGACGATGGCTTGATGTCGTCGACCTTGATCTTTTCGATCTGCTTGGCGCGCGATGTTGCCTGGCGGGCCTTCGATTTGTTCGCGGCGAAGCGGCGCACGAATTCCTGCAGCTCGGCAACCTTGTCTTTCGCTTTCGCGTTGTTGGCCAGCTGCTGGTTGCGCGCCTGGGTCGAAGCGAACATGTATTCGTCGTAGTTGCCTGGATAAATCTTCAGCGTGCCGTAGTCCATGTCGGCCACGTGGGTGCACACCTGGTTCAGGAAGTGGCGATCATGGGAAATGATGATCATGGTGGAATTGCGCTCGTTGAGCACGTCTTCCAGCCAGCGAATCGTGTTGATGTCCAGGTTATTCGTCGGCTCGTCGAGCAGCAGGATGTCCGGGTTCGAGAACAGCGCCTGCGCCAGCAGCACGCGCAGCTTCCAGCCTGGCGACACATTGCTCATCGGACCTTGATGCAGGTCGATGGCAACACCGGCGCCCAGCAGCAGTTCGCCCGCGCGCGATTCGGCCGTGTAGCCGTCGTATTCGGAGACTTTGCCTTCCAGATCGGCGGCCTGCATGTAGTCGTCGTCGGTCGCTTCCGGGTTCGCGTAGATCGCGTCGCGCTGCTGGATGGCAGCCCACATTTCCGTGTGGCCCATCATGACGACGTCGAGGACGCGCATGTCTTCAAAGGCAAACTGGTCCTGGCGCAGCTTGCCCAGGCGTTCGTTGGTATCGAGCATGACGTTGCCGCCCGACGGGTCCAGGTCGCCGCCCAGGATCTTCATGAACGTCGACTTGCCGCAGCCGTTCGCGCCGATCAAACCATAGCGGTTGCCGTCGCCGAACTTGACGGAGATATTCTCAAACAATGGCTTGGCGCCAAACTGCATTGTAATATTTGCTGTAGATAGCATGTGATATTGGGTCTTTATTCAGTTAAAACAGCTAGTTAAATACTTTCCTTCCATTATACAGCACCGACCATGAGCCACTGTATAGCAGCCATAAAAGCATGACTGGCAATTGCATGGATCACGATGCATGACGCGGGAACGTTCCCGCCAACCGCCATGGGCTAGCGTGAGCGCAAACATGCAATCTACCACTGGCCTTGGCGTTAAGTCACCAACAACGACTAGCATGGCGAACCGGGTGAGCCAGCTGATCAACATTGCCCGGCGATCATCCCGCACAAGATTTCAACCGCCAGGATACACAGCCGCCACATATCTCCTGCTCAAAATTACGACAGATTAGTGACAATTGATTAGAATTGTTTATATTCAACCAACTAAAATAAGTAGGAATCATCCTACGCGCTGCATTGCTGGTCGAGATACCCTCTAAAACAACCGATTCTGGAGGTCGCATGAAGTTAGCAATGATTGTCGTTGCAACCCTGTTGACTTCCTCCCCATGGGTCGCTGGCGAGGAGACACAAAAATACTTGGGCCTGAACGAGTACCGGCATGTCAAGCCATTTACCGACCAGCAGCGGTGTGGTGTTGATGCCTGGGAAGATGGGAATTATTTCAAGAACAGCTATCCTCAGCGCTTGTTTACTCCCAACATCGACACCCTGACGATCAAGCTAAAAGGGGCGTATTTCGACTACGCCCCCGAGACAAATTGGAAATGGGCTCCGAAGCCAATCGTCCAAGTCGGCATATTCGCTGACATTACCGTCAAGGGTGGTTCGATGATCGCCCCCGGCACTGCGGGCATCCCCGGGCGCCTGGTCTTTTTCAGCGAAAATCATATGACCCGACAGCGCCGAATTCCCGACGTGAATACCAATGTATATGGTCCCGTCCTCTATACCGGCGGTGGATTGGCCCTCAAATTTTCCATCCTCGAGTTTGATCAATCCAACGGCGACAAGCTCGCCGATAACCTGCTGAAAAATATCGCCGACCTGGGAGCTCAGGCATCGGCTGGGGTGCCTGCCTATCTTCAGGGGCCCCTCACCTCGCTCTTCCAAACCGCCCTGGCAAGCGCCAAAAGCAAGGATGACCTTTTTGGCCAGATTACCTTCGTGCTGGACGACAGGAATGGCCCGGACAACATGCCAACCTCCCCACTTCGCACCGGCGATATCGTCTTTGTGCGCCAAAGCATCCGAAACATACCTGTGCCATGGAAAGACCTCTGCTACAAGCCGAGTACCGGCGAACTGTTCATTGACGACCGCAACGACAGTGCACGAACCACTCCTGCCAGTGTGGCGACCACGACCGAGACACCGACACCGACCGGAGCACCGTCGACTAGCGAAAAGCCTCCCCAATTGAACTATGTGACGATTTCCCTGGTAAAAAACGCAGGGGCCGACGTTGGCCGCATCCAGGACGCGTTGACCTATGAACGTTTCGTGTCCGAACTAGGCCAGCGCAACACCGACACGGGTCTCATTTCCAGCATGACGGAGGTCACTACAGCCTTGTTACACAGAGCAACCGAGCGTGAACTGTTCAGGCAGGTAGACGTGCTCGCGATGGAAGCGGGAAGCGTGTCCGAGATGGAAAAATATGATGCGACTGCGCGTTTGAGCAAGGTGCTGTATGCGACTGGATTAGAAGCCAACAAATTCGACGCAACAACGCTAAAAGCCGATCCCAACTGCGCCTACCTCTTTAACGAGAGAATCAGTCCCGCCCTGTTTGGCCGTCTTTTCGCAAGGCTTTCACGCCTGAACAAGCTTCATACGCATGCAAAATTCAAAATCTTGTTTGTGCCCAGCCCAAGCAATTGCGCCGAGGCGAACAACTCCTTGCAAGCCATCCACGATCAGTTACAGAACCCGAGGCAGTAGCGGCATCGAGTACAGTAATCCACGTCGATGCCTGCTCTCGCCTGGCAATCATCGCATGCGCGCTCAAGATAAAATTATCCATACATCATGATTGCCTTGTCCGTCTTTAGCAGTTAGGCTGCGTGCTCGCCCGCCACCAGACATTGGGATTGTGCGGGCGCATCCCAACCCTACCGGACTCACAGGCATCACTTGAAAAAAACTACCATTGCCGCCGCTGCGGCCATCATTGCCATCGCCGCCACCGTCTACGCTTCGCCGTACTACGCCTTGCACCAGATCAAGACCGCGCTGGCCGAGCGCAACGCCGACGCGCTGGCCGCACACGTGGACTTCCCCGCCCTGCGCGCCAGCGTCAAGACGCAGCTGGAAGCCAGCATGGCCCGCAGCATCGAGGCGACAGCCGGCAGCGGCAACCCGCTGGCCGCCCTGGGACAGTCGATCGCGAACGCCATGCTGGGCAAGATGGTCGACACCATGGTCTCGCCCGCCGGCGTGGTTGCGCTGGTCAACAAGAGCGCCGTCAGCCCGCAAGAAGAGGTGAATGCGAATCCGGATGCGCCCGCCGATGGTGCACGGAAGAAGGCCGACTATACGGCGGGCTATGCCGGCGTGAACACTTTCGTCGTGCGCGCCAAGGATGGCAATGCGCAGGAAGGCGCGCTGGTCCTGCTGCGCCATGGCGTGTGGGGCTGGAAACTGAGCTCGATCGAGATTGCCTCGGCGATGGCCGCACATTAGCACAGCGCGCGCATGCGCCAGCAATCTGAGACACAATGCGGGTCATTTACATCAGATTGCAGGAAACTTCATGCAGAAACACACAGCCTTGGCGCTGACCATGGCCATCGCCTGCGCCGCGCCATCCGCCCATGCCACGGATGGGATTGCTGGCGCCGAGCGCAGCCACTCCGTCGCCGCGCGCATGCAGGCGGAAACGTCCAGCGCTGCCGATCCGGATGCCCCCGCCCTGCTGCCCGTGCCCAGCGATATCTCGCTGGCCGAACTGGAGCGCCGCCTGGCACTGGGCCAGGCGCAGGCCGCTGAAAAACACTATACCAGCGCACTCGACCCGGCCGTTCTGAACGGCCTGGCACAGCAGATGGATTGCCTGGACATCATCGGCGTGCAGCCGTTCGGCTTCCCCCTCGATCAAACGCAGCCCACCGTCCTGAGCGGCGCACACCTGCTGGCTCGCTGCCCGGACAGGGCTTACGTGGCGATCACGGCGATGTCGATGGCGGGCAAGACGGGCAAGCGCGTCAGCATTTCGCCGCAATCGTTCCAGCATACCGTGGATGGCAAGCCCGCGCGGCGGCTGTATTACAAGGCGCCCAACGGGCGCCAGAAGGAATCGCTGACCATCGCCGATGGCAGTTATGTGTATGCGCTCGAATATTGGTCGCTCGATGACAGCCAGCAAAGCGGCATGGTCGGCAAGCGCAGGATGGAAACATTGACGTTGCCGCAATAAGACAGCCGCAGATAGCCAAAATACTGTATATTCATACAGTTATTGACTATCCCCCCCTTTGAGCATGCCTGCACACCCGCACAAGGACTTACCCTACACTATCTGCATCAGCGCCACGATCGATGCGGAGGTCGAGCAAACCATCCTCGATGGCTTGAATGCCTATAACGATGCGATCACGGGATACCAGGACAGGCAGGTATTGAGCGTGGTCGTGCGCGACCGCGACAGCCAGCGGGTGCTGGGCGGCGCCATGGGCCGGACCTCGCTGGGCCTGCTGTTTCTCGATCTGTTCTATTTGCCCGCCGCCTTGCGCGGGCTGGGTCTGGGCAGCCAGATACTGGCGCAATTCGAAGAGGAAGGACGCCGGCGCCGCTGCGCTTCGGCGGTGCTGTACACCATCAGTTTCCAGGCACCCGAGTTTTACGAGCGCCGCGGCTGGCGCCGCTTCGGCGACATCGCCTGCAGCCCGGAAGGCACGAGCCGGGTGTTCATGAGCAAGGCCTTGTAAGCCGCATGCGACAATGGCTGGCGGCAAACCTGCCGCCAGCCACGATCAACGGCAACTGCTTACATGCCCAGGGACTTGAGCAGGTCGGCGTTGTCGTCGTCTTCCGGTTCCGCTGCAGGCGCCGGGGCGGCGTCCCGTTCGCGGTTCGCGAATTCGCCATCCATCAGCGAGTCGGCATCGACTTCGCGCGAATCGAAATCATGCAATTTGATGAACTCGGTACGGTCGATCGCCAGTTCCAGGTAGAAAATATTGTTCTTTTCCGTGTAGAAAGTGACGCGGCGCATTTCCGGACGGTCCAGCGGCGTGTCGACGCTGAGCATCACCTGCTTGTTCAGCACCAGCATCTTCGGCTGGCTCTGGGTGATATTCGTTTGCAGTTCGCGCCGCACCTTGCCCGTGAAGTCGCCCACGATCTGGTTCATCAGCTCGCCCATGATGTTCGACACTTCGTCCGACGTGTAGAAACTGGCCAGCTCCGACTTCGGCATACCCATGTGCAACATGTAGCGCTCGTAGATTTCCATCGCCGTATCGGCGGCAAAATTGAGCACCACCAAGCCCGTGAAACCGCCATCGAACATCACGAAGCAGCCGATGTCCGGCTTCAGGCCCGTCTTGGTGATGCGCTGCACCATGCCCGAATAATTGACCTTGCTTTGCGTTGCAACGTTGAGCACCCGAACCACCGAGTTGCACAAACTCATCAACAAATCTTCTGTACCGTACACAACATCCTTTTCTGCATCCATGAGCAACCTCTCCTACTATTTTAAAGATGACAGCACTGTTCCCTGTCCACCGCGAGCCGAAACACGACAGTTTCGCTCAGCAAGCGGACGACTTCACCTTTGCATGTCTGACCTTGCGTGGCAGCGCGCGCCGCGTTGCCGCCGGCACGAACCGCCCTCTTACCTTTTTCCGTATAGAAATAAGTATCAGATGCGCAGAATACCCAGATGTAACATTTCCGTCCAGCCATACCTGCATTTACTTGATGATCTGTGCAGAAATACCATATCCGGCCTGGGCACTGGCGTCAGCACAGGAAATAGTAACTAAAAATCAAGGGCGCGCAAGACCACACCGCTGACCAGCAGATCGCGGCTCAGGTAGGCGAAGGCACGCTGGCCGATGCGCAGGCGGTGGGTGTCGAAGATGGCCAGCAAGTCGCCGCCCTGCCCCTGGTCCAGGCTGTGCAATGCCGTGATGGTGATACGGCACGTCTTTTCCGCCCCGAAAACGGTCAAATGGAAACGGATGGCGTCACCCGCCTGCTCGAGCGCGATGCTGTCGCGCAGGATTTCATAGGGCATGGCGGCTCTCCCCGCTGTGGGCCGAATGCGCAGGCCGGTGGCACCCGTTCATGTGGCGAACGTGGCGGCAGGATCGACATGCCGTGGCAAGTCGATGATGAAGACGCAGCCATGGCCAACCACGCTTTCCACGCTCAAGTTGCCGCCATTCGCTTCCACGCTGCGCCGGGCAATCGACAGGCCCAGTCCCAGGCCAGTCTTGTTGGCGCCGGCTTGCGTAAATGGCAGGAACATGTCATCCGCGGCCACGGGCGACAGGCCAGCGCCGTTGTCTTCCACCTCGATCCTGATCCGTTCGCCATTCGCATACGCGCGCAGCACCACGGTGCCATTTGGCGCGCCAAACTTGAAGGCATTCTGCAGCAGGTTTCCCACGGCGGAGAGCAGCAGATCCTGGTCCGCATGGAGCTGCAGCAAGGGAGCGACCTCTTCCACGATCAAGGTGCAGCGCAGCAACTCCGCTTCCAGACTGGCTGAATAGTTCAGTTCACTGATGAAATTGCTCAGGAAGAAAACCGAACGCTGCAAGGTCAGGCCCGCCTCCACCCGCACCTCCGCCAGGGAACGGTCGATCAGGGTGCGCAAGCCCACGAGGCTGCGGTCGAGTACGGCGCCAGTCGCGCCCGACAAGCCCATGCCGCCCTGCTTGAGGGCGGCCACGGCCAGGCTGGCCGTGCCCAAGTGATTGCGCAGTTCATGGGCAAAGTAGCCGATACGCTGACTCAGTGCCAATGCCTGTTCATTGGCAATCAGCACGTCGCGCCGCTGGGTAAATTCGGACACGGCTTCGGCAATGCCGTTGTCGAGGCAGCGGTTCAGCGTCCTGAATTCCTCGACGGCAAATTGCTCATCTAGCGCTACGGCAAGATCGCTGACAGCCTGGCACAGGTCGCCATAATCGTGCACCACCTGGCTGACGGAGTAACCGAGCGCCAGCAATTGCCCACCGTGCGTAGTGGCACTGCCGGCCAGTTCCGATGTCCCCGCCGCACTGCCGTCAGCGGGACCCGAAATGGCCAGGCTTTTCGCCATCTGGCCTGCCTCTTCCGCCTGCAGCGTGCGGATCAGCTGATCCAGAAAGATGGGTATGCCGTGTTGTAACTGTTGCTCGGTCGGCAATCGCAATGGTCTCCTGGCGACTTTTTCACGGCAACGGCGCTCCAGCTCGGCGCGATTTTTCGCTAGGAATAAATGCATCATGACGTTTCCGGCAATCTCAATGATTAAGAATAAGCAAGCCTAGCGCACTGACCTGTCAGGCACTGTCTGTTACCGTACAGATTTACCGGCGCCTGGCCGGCGCCGTGCCGCGCACGCAGCGTGCCTTCCACTGTGCTATTGTCAGCATGTACTTAATCAAGCAGGTGTCAAGCATGCACAACATCGTTACCAGCGTTTCGTTCCGCTACATCGATCCGCGTCACAAGGAACCGGGCCCGAGCAGGGAATTCATCAACCAGAACATCCTGCTGCCGCCGGGCGCCCATCTGCCGCGCATGGGCGAGGCGATCGAACTGATGCACTGGGACTTGAACCGAGACATGAAATCCGGCGTCTATTCTGTGCTGTTTGTCCACACGCGCATTGCCTTATTTGATGGCAACGAAAAGCCTTCCGGCTGGCACACCACGATCACCGTGGGACCGCAGTCCGACGACATCGACGCGCGCTTTCTCAGCGCTCCCTCCTGATAGCCGTGCGCCCCTTGTTCCGGGCAGGCCTGAGCACCTAAAATAGTGCTTTATATTAAACATAATCGTGACGGCAACAAGCACCAATGTCACGCACAAGGAAGTCAATGAGCACACTTGTAGAAGAACAGGCAACGGCGGAAATGATGGCGTCCGTGGAAGCGTGGTTTGTCGAGCGCCTGAAGCGCACCGACCTGGAAAGCGCCGTGAATCGCACCACCTTGCAGATGGGTGTCTTCAGTGATTTATTGCTCGACTACAAACCCGGACGCACCACGGCCGACGATTTCCAGCTGACTGATGCCGATGAGTTCGCACCGAGGACGCGATCGGGCCTCGATGAAGCCGTCGTGCGCGACAGCATCGCGCCCCAGCTGGTTGCCATGGTGCAAGCGAAGCTGGAAACACTGGCCGACACGCCCCTGATCGACTACCGCTTCAGCTTTCGCGGCAAATTCCAGACAGCACAGGGCACGCTGCACCTGAACCTGCTCGACTACGTCAACGAAGGCAAGCGCCTAGCCTTGCTCGAGCGCATACACGGCTACGTTACGCAAAAACTCGAGCGCGGCAGCCGGCCGACGAAAAAGCTGGAAACTTTCTTCCTGGCGCGCCACCTGCTCGATCCACACCTGTTTCCACAGCCCGATATCGCCTGGACCATCGCACAATTCGAGCGCATCGAGCAGCTGAACAAGTCTCGGCCGCAAGCGCTGGCCGAACATCGCAGCGATATCATCCAGGCCGTGTCGGCCTGGGCGGAAAAGCAGTTCCTGCCGCAGTTCTATGATGTGCAGCAATCAGCCTACCGCAGCACGGAATACACCCTGAAGCCGGGCGCGGCGCCCGATGCGCAGGCACGGCAAGCGATCGATCTGCTGCTGTATGGCGCCGTGATGATATTGCGCCACGAACCGAGCTACGCCAAATCCAGGGGCCTCGAATTCCTGGAAAGCGCGCGCGAACTGGGCAGCGAACGGGCCGTGCGCATGCTCAAGGAAGGCAGCGGCACCTTCCCGGACGGCGATATCCACGTAAAAAATGCGCTGCTGGAATGCCGCGCCAACGATGTGTTTGCCACGATCAACATCACCATCGCCCGGGAAGAGGAAAGCGCGTATGGACAGGCGCTGGCCTTCATCACGCATTTGCTGCAAAACGGTTTTCCGAAAAGCTACCAGATCAAGCTCAAATCCAGGGTCAAGGCCTACCTGCCGGTCAAGGGACTGGCGAAATCCGATACGCACCGCTTCTTTGCCAATACCCTCGCCTGGCCCGCCCTGCAGCCGCAGCTGGAAGCGTATGCGCGCGCAGCCATCGAGCAATTCGAATTCTATGCCGACACGGAAGGCGAAAAGAATTGCATGCCCGGCAGTTACGCCACGTTTGGGCTGGGCCTGCTCGACTCGCGCTATTTCCCGCTGGTGCAGCACTACATGGCCAATGTCGACGAGGAACACCAGTCCGTGCAAGACCAGTTCACGGCAGCCTTCGCCGAACAACATGGCGTGACGACGGAGTCCGTTCCCGTGCTGGCGGCGTGCCTGCGCGCGTGCACGGATAACGCAAAGGTAAAAATCCAGGCGGAACTGGAGGATGTGGAGAAACTGGAGCTGTTCTGCCAGCAACTGCAAGGGCTGGAAGGCTATCTGGTGGAGCACATGCTGTATCCCGTCTGGGGCAAGCTGGAAAAGCTGGCGGCCCAGGCGCGCAAGGCGCAAGGCCGGCGCAGGGAGCTGCTACTTGCCTTGCTTGAAGCGGCCAGCAAGACGGCCGCCTGAGGTGGACAACGTTGCGTGCGCAACGTTATGACTTTCACCATATATAATGCGGGCGCCGAAATTGCCACAAGGCATCTTTTGGCACCTGACATTGAATCGTGGAGAAAATACATGCACCAAACACAACAAACATCGCGCATCGCCATGCTCGCGACCGCCTTTGCCGCCACCATGGCGCTGGCCCAGCCCGCCATCGCCGCCGACGCCGTGGAACTGGCCCCGCTCGATGCGGCCAACCTGTACATCAAGACCATCATCAACCAGGATGAAGCCAGCGTCGCCAAGCTCAACGCCTACCTGCGTCCCACCCGCCTGGCCGGCCACCAGAGCGCCGAATACGCGTCGTACAGCGACATGAAGGAAGCGGACGCCAAATTCCCAACGGAAACGGGCAAGCTGATCGCCGACCTGTTCCCTGCCGCCATGCGCACGGCCGTGACGCCGGCCGCCGAATTGCTGGCGGCGAACGTCATCGCCGCCAAGAAGGGCGCCGCCTGCCAGGCCACCAAGGCGGACCCTGTAACGGTGGAAAACGGCATCCAGACGGCCGCCGTCAGCTTCGAATGCCAGATCGTCAAGGTACCGCTGGCATGGGCACCTGCCGCCCAGCAACTGGCGAAGAGCGGTTGCAAGGTCGAGCAATGCAAGGCTGGCTTGCAAAAGATCGCTGCGACCTACACCAGCTCGTCGAAACAGACGTGGCGCGCCGTATTTGCCGTCAGCCGCGAAAAGAACTCGGAAGCCTGGCGCAACGATTTCGCGCGTGAAACCTTCGATGAAATCTGGGAATATCTGTAATCCTTCACGGATTGATAAACTGCCGATGGATAAGCCCAAACTGACACCAGTCGCCCAGCCCGCAGGCCTGGCATTGCTGCACCTGCTCGCCCCTGAGCATGTGGAGGTCACGCTGGGCGCGCAAGTGCTGGCGCTGGATTTGCCCGCCCTGCACGGCAAGCAATTGCTGGCGCTGCTGCGCCGGCTGCGTGCCGCGCAATCCAACCAGCAGGATTATGCTGGCGCCAGCGTCGAGCAAGCCGAACAGCTGTTTGGCGCCGCCATCGCCGCCGTCAAGACGGAGCTGGCCACGCGCCCGCACACCCCCAACAAGCTGGAAGCGAAGGCCTTGCGCCAGGCGGCCAGGAAGCGTTAATCGAGGCGCAAGCCGGCCGCCAGCAAGGCCATCCCGTGCGCGCTGGCATGCCGGCGCCCTTCTATAATGGGAAGCTCTCTTGTTTCCGCTATTGAAAGACGCCCATGCCCACACGATTTTCCCGCCACGTATTGAACTGCGCTATTCTCGCTTTCTCAGGCTTGGCCGCCATGCAAGCGGCCCAGGCCCAACCTCAGCCGACAGGCCCCATCGACGCGCGCGCCGTGTGGCAGGAACGCTCGCTGTCGGCTTGCCGCAGCGAACAATCGACCACCGCGCCCGACGTGTGCCTGCTGCGCACCATGCAGCGCTCCGGTGCCCGCCCGCAAGCCATCGCCGCCGCCAGGATGCTGGTGAAAGCGAACAATGCCGGCTTCATTTCCGCCTGGCGTCCGCAGGGCAAGGCGGCCCTGGCCACCGTCACCTATCCGTTTCGCGCCAACACGAATGAAGGCACTTTGCTGATCGGCAGCGATGGCGCGGCCATCGATGTCGACGAGAACTCCGTGCGCGAGGAAGACCGCGCCACACCGGCCTGGCGCGCGTTTGCCGCCGCCCATCCAGACTCTGTGCCGTTTGCGCCCGCCGACTTCGTCGGCAGCACGGCCACCAGCGATGGCGGCCAGAGCGTGCTGTTTTCCACGCCCCTGATCACCTGCCACGCCTGCGCCGAGGATGGCGCACTGCTGGTCGCCTACACGATCGACAAGGCGGGAATCGTGCGCGAGCGCAAGCTATTGACGATCAAGTAATGCTGCACCAAAGATAAGATAGAATTGCTTGATGGCATGTCTATACGAGTACATGCCATCGATCCAAACTTACTTATTACAGGAAAACATGCGCCGCTCTTGCCTTGCACTACACCTCACCGCCGCCCTGCTGCTGTCCAGCCCCTTCCACCTCGCCAATGCCGCGCCCGCCGCTACCGCTTCCTCCAGCGCGGCCACCCCGCTCGTCATCGGCGAAAGTTTCAGCATCGATTCACAGGCGCTGAAAGAAAAACGCCACATCAATGTCTACATGGCGCGCGCCTGGGATACGCCGCCCGACGCACCGCTGCCCGTGCTGTACATGCCGGACGGCGGCGTGGCGGAAGATTTCCTGCACGTGGCCGGCTTGCTGCAAGTGTCGGTAGCGAATGGCACGATGCGCCCCTTCATGCTGGTCGGCATGCAAAATACGCAGCGCCGGCGCGACCTGACGGGCCCAACCGGGAATGCGGAAGACCGCAAGATCGCCCCCGTGGTGGGTGGCGCGGCCGCCTACCGGACCTTCATCCGCGATGAGCTGATGCCGGAAATCAAGCGCCGCTACCGCACAACGGGCGAAACGGCCATCGTCGGCGAGTCGCTGGGGGGCCTGTTCGTGGTGGAAACATATTTGCTGGAACCGCAGCTGTTCGACCATTACCTGGCCTTCGACCCCAGCCTGTGGTGGAATCATGGCGCCCTGCCGCGCCAGGCAGCAGCCCTGCTGGCGAAAGGTGCGCCAGGCAAGCACAGCCTGTACATGGCGTCCAGCAGCGAAGCGGGCATCGCCATCGAAGTGCAGCGCCTGGCCGACGTGCTGCAAAAACAGGCGCCGCGCGGCTTACAATGGCACCTGGAAAAGATGCCGGAAGAAACACATGGCACGATCTATCACCCGGCAGCCCTGAAGGCTTTCCGCAGCGTCTTCAAGCCACAGGAAGCGGCCAGACAGTAAGACATGGACAAACTGTAATCTTGCAAGGGGCTCGCCCGCAGGATCGGGCGGGTAAAATCGGCGGCCCTGCTTTTCCCGCCCGAGTCAGATACCCATGAGCTTTTTGCAATTATTGATCCTTTCCATCGTCCAGGGCTTCGCCGAGCTGCTGCCCGTGTCCAGCTCCGCCCACGTCATCATGGCGGAAAAATGGATGGGGCTGGACCCGACGTCGCCGGAGCTGACCATGCTGCTGGTGATGCTGCACACGGGCACCATGTTCGCAGTCATCGTGTATTTCTGGAAATCCTGGCGCGCCACGTACTTCAGTTCGGCCACCGCTTTCCGCAGCAATGTCCTGCTGCTGGCGGCCGCCACGGCCCTGACGGGCATCGTCGGCTTTGGTTTGCTGAAAGGCATTACGCACGTCATGAGCAAGGATGCGCCCGGCTTTGAAATCGAACACCTGTTCGGCAACGCGAAATTGATGGCCGCCGCGCTGGCCGCCGCCGGCGTGCTGATCATCGTTTCCTCGCGCCTGCAAGCGCGCCAGCATGGCACCTTGTCCATCGGCAAGGCGATGGTGATCGGCGCCGTGCAAGGCCTGTGCCTGCCCTTCCGGGGCTTTTCCCGCTCGGGCGCCACCATTTCAGCCGGCATCGCCATGGGCGTGCCGCAGCGCCGCGCCGAGGAATTCAGCTTTGCCCTGGCCGTGGTGCTGACGCCGGCCGTGCTGGTCAAGGAAGGCTGGCGCTTTTACCAGGCCGTCGCGAATGGCAGCCTCGATCATCTGCAACACGGCAACAGCCTGCTGCACCTGCTCGGCCCCAGCCTGCTGGGCATGCTGCTGTCGTTCCTGGCCGGCTTGCTGGCCCTGCGCTGGCTGTCGCGCTGGCTGGAACAGGGCCGCTGGCATTTCTTTGGCGCGTATTGCCTGGCCGCCTCCATGGTCGTGTTGTACGTAGGGTAAAATCGCCGGGTTTACAGCTATACACATCCCAGCCAGTTTTACTGAAAGCCAACGATGAATTTCGCCGCCACCGCCGCCCTCTCGCTTGCCATGTCCACCGATGCCTTCGCGGCCGCAGTGGGCAAAGGCGCCGCCCTGCACAAGCCGCAATGGCGCGAGGCGCTGCGCACGGGCCTGATCTTTGGCGTCATCGAAGCCATCACGCCCATCATCGGCTGGGCCCTGGGCAGCGTGGCCGCGCCGTACGTGGAAGCATGGGACCACTGGATCGCCTTCAGCCTGCTGGGTATCATCGGCTTGCTGATGATACCCAATGCCCTCAGCGATAGCGATGAGGAAGAAGCGCCAGCCCAGTCGCACTCGTTCTGGGTGCTGGCCGTCACCGGCCTGGCCACCAGCATCGACGCCATGGTGGTGGGTGCGGGCTTGGCCTTGCTGGGTGCCAACATCGTCGTGACGGCCGCCGCCATCGGTTTTTCCACCTTCGTCATGGTGACCTTGGGCGTGATGCTGGGCCGCGTGCTGGGCACGGTAGCGGGCCGGCGCGCCGAACTGGTGGGCGGCCTGGTGCTGATCGCCATCGGCTGCGTGATCCTGTACGAGCATATCGGCCATCCGGCAGCCTGAGCCCCGGCACGCCGGCCCCGCCTTCCTTCTCGATAGCCGCGGACGGCCTGCCTGGCGGGCGCGCCGCGCACTGTTGCTGGCGTATGATGACGGGAATCAACTTGGCTCCTACAGCCTGAAAGCAGCGATGATGCAATCGACTAAGCAATTCAAGGAAGGCGATACCGTACGCGTCAAATGTGGCGGTCCGGCAATGACGGTACTGTGCGTCGATGGCGATTACTTCACGGGCGAAGAAAACCGTACGGCTGTCTTTTGCGTGTACGAAAAAGACCAGTTCCTGTTCGAGCAAGCCTATCCCGAGAATGCGCTCGACATCCTCCGCGACGCCTGACGGCAAGCGGCGCAGCCGGCGCCCCGCTTTGTGCTACATTCAATGTTCTGCATTCCTGTCTAGCAAGGTGACCATCATGGAAACTCTTGAGCTGCTTTTTGCCTCGCTGGTGCGCGAAACGGCCGAATCGATACGCGACCACCACGTTCCTTTTGCCATCAAACACGACGAGCGCGCCTATTTCGAGTGGATGGATGGGCATCCGATCAATGGCTATATCCAGGAAGCGTATCGGGAGATCGAGGAAACAGCCCAGCAGATCCGCGCCATTCGCGCTGGATGATGACGCTTGCGACAAACGTCGATACGGTCGTTAAGCTATGCAGTGAACGTATTGACTTAGATCAAACACTCAGCTGTTCCAATCGAATTGATAGCCCAAAGCCGGGACAATCAGGTCTGGAGGCGGGAGACATGGATCAGGAACAAAAACACCAGATCAGGGGCTATGAATTTCATGTTGCGGGGGCTCTGGAGAAGGATGGGCGTTACCGGGGCATGATTTTGATTAGCAAGCGCGGCGACACGCAGCAGGTGTACACCAAGCCCGTGCTGATCGAGACGCCAAGCAGTTTCAAGTCCGTGCATGCGGCCTTGATCGAGGCATCGGCGTATGCCCAGGAACTCATCTATAACGGCGCCATCAAGGCGTTGCTGCCGGCCGATGCGCCGCTCGCAGGAAAAGAGGCGCCGCAGCCGCCGGATTTCGTCGGCAATTGACGCTGGCAAGCCGATCCGGGCACCCTGGGGACGCGTATAATGACGCGCTTTCCCGGACAAAAACTCAACACCATGGAATTTGTGAATTTACCGCTGGTCTTCCTGGTCGGCTGCGCGCTGATCGCTTTACTGGCCAAGAAGAATGGCTATTCGTGGTACCTGTTTTTCTTCGCCATCGCCGTGCCTGCACCATTGCTGCTGCTGGCCTTGCCCCATGTGCTGGGCGTGGAAACCGCTTCGCTGACCGCCGTACGGCTGGGTACCGTCCTGTTCTTCCCCGTGGCCGGCTTGCTGCTGGCCCTGCGGAGGAAGAGCTGACCGGCAAGTTGCCTCAGCCTGCCTGCACGCCATCGGCCAGGCGCCAGCCGACGGACAGCGCCAGTTGCTGCGCCTCTTTTTCGTTGCTGCAATCGTCGTAATCGCAGGTGTCCGCATACGCGCCGCATGCCTGGTTCTGGCTGACATACGAGCCGACCCAGCGGCCATCGCGGCGTTGGCTGGCCGTGGCGCTGATAATAAAACCTTTGTGGGTAGTGGGATTTTCAAACGACATAGTTCCTCCGGTGCAAGAAGCGTCAGGAAGCTGACTGGTCTCCACTGTGCGCCACCTGCCGCCCGCAGTCTGTACGTTTGACCACACACAGAAAGCACGCGCGCGCCTGGCTCGCGGCGCCGGGCGATCGGGTATGATTTCAGCATGTGTGGACGACTCGATCAAAATGACACGGCGCCCGTGCTGGCGTCATCCTTCGGCTGGACCGACGCGGTGTTCGACAGCGAGGCCGAGCCGCACCTGAACGTATCGCCCGGCACTTACCGGCCCGTGCTGCATATCCAGGATGGCGTCCACAGGGTCGATGACGTCTTCTGGGGCTACCGCCCCGCCTGGGCCGCGCAAGCCGTGCCCGCCCCCGGCAAGAAAAAAATCCCCATCGCCATCAATGCCCGCCTGGAAAAACTCGCTGGCGCCTACTGGAAGCCCTTGCTGCGCGCGGGACGCGGTATCGTCAGCGTTTCCGGCTGGTATGAATGGACGGGAGAGAAAGGCAGCAAGCAACCGTGGCACATCCACCGCAAGGACCGCGCTCCCCTGTTCCTGCTGGCGCTGGCCCAGTTCGGGCCGTACAAGCATAACCGCGAGGAAGCCGGCTTCGTGCTGGTGACGGCCGACAGCATGGGCGGCATGGTCGATATCCACGACCGCCGCCCCGTCGCCGTCAGCCTGGAAGACGCGCACCGCTGGCTCGACCCCGCCCTGACGCCGGAGCAGGTGCTGCACCTGGCGCGCACCTGCATGCTGGATGTAGAACTGTTCGAATGGCATGCCGTCGATAATCCGCTGGTGCCGTCTGCCAAACCCAAGCTGCCGCCACCGGCTGCGGCGCAGAGCGCGTTTGACTGGGGAACGGATTAAGCATCCGCTCCTCGACGTTTGCGAAAATGACCAACGGCTACGAATCAAGACCGCCGGAAGATTAAGACCAGCTATCAACAACTGGTGCGTATCGCGGCTCACGCTTTCCTATGCGCGCTGCCTCCGTGCTCCAGGGCATGCGCACAGTTTCGCTTCTCAAACACAGCCCACATCCGCTCGCCATATTTTTTGCAAGTGTTCCGACGTGATAAACAGCAAGGCGAAGCATGAAGCGGGCCACGTCATTGCATCCCCGTGCAGTTGAAAGCTTGACAGCGACGGAGATTCCCGCGATGAGCATGCCATCACGTTCCTCTTCTTGCCCCTTTTCTGCAATGAATGACGCCACATTCATTTCGCCGGGCACCTTCAATTTATTAATTACTTATTACTAATTACCGTAAAAAAAATAACTGCCAGTTCTCAGAGAGACAGCCGCCTTGTATATTCAACTATTTTTAGTTACCATGTGGAAATGTTTGGCAACCATGCAACTGCCAATTCCCATCACCTCACCAAAATATTGGTATCAAAAGGTTATTCTGTGAGAAATAATACCGTAATCAGCACCTTGAGCCTTGCCTTGATTTTCTCCACTCCATTTGCCAGCGCAATAGAATCCGATTCAAACCCCATTTCAAATTTCCTGGGGGCTTTACAGAAAATTGCTGACGGTCCCGGCGCCGCGCCCGCAAAGCGCGCAGAAAGCCCGAGCGACATGAAGTCTGATGACGTATTGCAGAGCATTGCCAATGAACATGGCGCAGATAGCCGCGCTTCGTCCGGCACATGCCGTTATTTGCTGGATGATGATGGCAAGATGCTTATTGCCCAAAAAACGGAAAACTTCCACCAAGTCTCGATATTGGCGCAAATACGTGCGGCCAACGTAGCAGCGTGTTCCCTGCGCGGAGCCGGAGCATCCATTTCGCAAGCAAAAAATGATGTCGGTCAATTACTGACGATTTCTGCGCTCAACGCGAATCAAGCCGATATGGTTACCGAAAATACACTGCGGCACGCGAAATACGCGATTATCCTGCTTAAATTAAATGCGACGGCCAATCAGAATTCTATTTCTGCATTGGAAAATGTGTTTTGGCCGAAAGGCCCCGTAGCTGACTCGAAAGCTTTTGCGGTCATGACGGCGAAAGATGCAGCGACAAAATACATCGCCAATTCATTTGCATTCCTGCGCACCTATTCCAACAAAACCCTGCAGATCAAGGGACGCGTCCAGAGCATCAATGGACATGATGACCGCGCCTCAGTTACTCTCGAGGGTATCATACAGAAAGATATCAATGACCAGGGCTGGCAACATATTGTCGCGTGTAACGTCCAGAGCAAGGATGCATTGGACGATGCAGCACGCATTTCAAAGGGCGACATGATAACCGTTCAGGGCATCTTTACGCCGCGGACATTGCCTGGTGTTTCGCTGGATGACTGCCGCGTTGTCCGATAAATTCAGGCCATGCCTGCCGTCTTCCGCGGGCGCCCTCGCTGTCCCGCCATTCGGCGCAATATAGTTCAATCCAGCCGCGCCAGGCGCCGCCATAGCGCTTCCATCGGCCCCTGGCGAAAATGCCGCAGCCAGTAACGGCTCAGCAGCACCTGCCCCGCCATGATCAACACCGCCAGGCCCAGCATCTCGGCCGGGCGCAGTGTCGCACCCCAGCCCAGACCCGGCCCCTGCAGCAGCCAGGTGCCGATCAAGGATTGCAGCAGATAATTGCTCAGCGCCATGCGGCCCACGGGCGCCAGCCATGCGCCCAGCCAGCGCAGCATGAAAGGACCGGTCAGCATCAGCGCGGCCACATAGCCGGCCGCCAGCACGGGGCCGCCTGCAAACAGGCCCACTTCGAACAGGGCCGTGTCAAACACGGTTTGATACGGATCGGCTACTTGCCACGCGACAGCGCCCGCCGCCAGCAGGTTGAACGGCAAGCCCACGCCCAGTCCCACGGCGCGCACCCGACGCCACAGGCGCTGGTGACGCTGCGGCTGCGTCAGCCAGCCACAACGCACGGACAAGATGCCCAGCAGGAACAACACGATGATATGCGGCAGCATGACGGCGGCGTACAGCAAGGAAACGAGGAAATCGTTGGCGCGCAGCTTGGCGACGGCCCACGCACCGCCTTGCGTGTAGATGGCGTAACGCTCAGCAAAACTGTGCAGGTCGCGCGCGATGCCCGGTGCGCCACCCTGCTGGCCCACGGGAATGAGCAGGCACATGAACAGCAAAAAACCGGCCGCCACCAGCCAGGCGCGGTTGCGCACGCGGCTGAGCCTGGCTGATGCCAGGGGCAGGATCAGCATGCCGGCGATGGCATACGAGGTCAGCACGTCGCCACTCCAGATGAGGAAACCGTGCAGCAGGCCGAATGCCAGCAGCCAGCGCAGCCGGCGTCGATAAGCCGCTCGCGCCTGCTCCCAGCTGCTCAGTTGGCGTTGCAGGGAACGTGTCTGCAAGGCAAAGCCGGCGCCAAACAGAAACGCGAAGATGGGATAGAACTTGAATTGCGCCAGCGCCGCCACCAAAAAAATGACGAGCTGGTCTAGCACGGGCGGCTGCGCCGGCAAGGTGCCATAGCGCAAGGAAATCGTGCCCCAGGCAAAGCCCCATATATTCACCAGCAAGATGCCGAACACGGCAAGGCCGCGCAGCACATCGAGCTGCAGCAACCTGCCGGGCCTGGCGGACATGGAGTTCAGGGGCGCGCCAGGGTGGGGTAATCGGTCACCCGCAGGCTGAAGCCGGAAGCATCCGATTGCAAGCTCGCCTGGCCGCCGAACGGCAAGGTGACCCGGCGGCGGATGTGGCCAAACTCGAGCCCCGTCAGCACGGGCACGGGCAGGCGCTGGCGCACGTAGGCCAGCATGGCGTCGAAATCGTAGCCGTTATCCATGGGACTGAGTTTATACGCGGAAAAATCGCCGAGCACCACGGCTTGCTGGCGGCCAATCACGCCCGCGTGCAGCAGTTGCAGCAGCATGCGTTCGACCCGGTACGGGTGTTCGTTGACGTCTTCCAGGAACAGGATGCCGCCGTCGATTTCCGGGAAATATGGCGTACCGAGCAGATGCACGAGCATGGCCAGGTTGCCGCCCCACAGCTTGCCTTTCAGCTCGACCTGCGGATTGCCCGTTGCCGTGCCCGTGACCG
Organism: Janthinobacterium sp. PLB04; assembly: GCF_021165895.1. Classification (NCBI taxonomy): domain Bacteria; kingdom Pseudomonadati; phylum Pseudomonadota; class Betaproteobacteria; order Burkholderiales; family Oxalobacteraceae; genus Janthinobacterium; species Janthinobacterium sp. PLB04. The sequence continues at coordinate 3,720,598 of NZ_CP088968.1, forward strand.
TGTGCGTGGGGCCGGCCAGGCACGACCACATCTGATCGAGCGTAAATTGCTCGGGCTCGTCGCGGATGAAATCGTCGCACATCATGGGGCCGGCAAAGCTGGCGCGGCCCGTCTTGGCCATCAAGCCCATGTGGAAGGCCGTAAAATCGCTGTAGCCGACAAACAGCTTGCCGCTGTCCGCCATGAGGCCGAAATCGATGTCGGGCAGGATGCGGCTGATGCCGTAGCTGCCGCGCAAGGCGATCACCACCTGCACGGCAGGGTCGGCCGCGGCGGCATGGAGCTGCGCCAGGCGGCCCGCATCCGTGCCGCCGAAGCGCTGGAATCTATGTTCGTGATCGTAGTAATTGTGGACGGTGGCGCCTTGCGCCTGCAAGCGGGCGATACCGCGTGCCAAGGCCGCCTCGTCGGGCGCATAACCGCCCGGCGCGACGATGGCGATGCCAATCTCAGGTGTCTTCAAAATATGCCCGGCTAGTCAAGGGGTGGGCGCGCCTGGCTCAAGCTGGCTGGGAGCGCATCTGGGGCGCCATCTTACCTTGCAGATGCACATCGATCAAGGCGAGCAGGCGCTCGATCAGCTGGGGCGGCATGTCGTGCCCCATGCCTTCGATGACTTCCAGCCGGGCGCCCGGGATCAGCGCCGCCGTATCGATGCCGCAGGCGACGGGGATCAGGGGGTCGGCCGCGCCATGGATCACCAGCGCCGGGCAACTGATGCTCGGCAACAAGGCCGTGCGTTCGCCCGAGGCGGCGATGGCCACCATTTGCCGCGCCACGCCTTCCGGGCAACTGCCCCGCTGCAGCGCCGCTTCGATGCGCTGGTACAGCAATTTTTCCGAGACGGGATAGGCGGGACTGCCGATGACGCGCACGGTGGCGGCCATGTGCGCCATCAGTTCGGCGCGGCTGGCGTTGCGTTTCGGGCGTTGCAATAGAGCGTTGCGCGCGGCCCGCGTGGGGCCGGGCAAGCCGCGCCGGCCGCTGCTCGACATGATGGACGTCAAACTGAGCACCTGCTGCGGCGCGCGCGCCGCCATCACTTGCGCGATCATGCCGCCCATCGACACGCCGATCACATGCGCCTGGGCAATGCGCAGGGCCGCCAGCAAGCCCAGCGCGTCTTCGGCCATGTCATTCAAGGTGTAGGAAGTTTTCAGGGGCCAGCCGACCAGGTTTTTCACATAGGCCAGCGGCAGATAGGGTTTGCCCGCCAGCGCCATCTTGCTAGACAGGCCGCTGTCGCGGTTGTCGAAACGCAAGACGCGAAACCCTTGCTCGACGATGCCTTCGACGAAGTCCGCCGGCCAGGCAATCAATTGCATGCCCAGGCCCATGACCAGCAGCACGCACGGATCGTTGGGGTCGCCGTGGCTCTCATAAGCTATGTTGAGGCCGTTCGCCATGATGGTTGCCATGATTGCCTCTCTTCCAGGAACCAGCACGCAGGCACGATCGCTGCGGCCTTGTAATCAGCATACCACTATTGTGCTTCAGACATGAGACCGGCACACGGCACTCAGCTGAAGTGTTGCCGCGCCGGTACGGCGCGCGGCAACGGTGACGAATCAACGGTGCTGCTTACTTGGCTTTAGGCAAGGAATCGGCCAGGTCGACCCAGCTTTGCGGCTGCGGTTTGCCCCGTTCGCGCACGCCGAAGAAGGAGACCACTTGCGTGCCTTCCTTGTCGAAGAACTCGACGGAGGTGACTCCGCCGCGCTTGACGACCCAGCCGCTGCGCAGGGCCGTGTCGCGGATGTGCAGGTTGAAGTCCGGGTCCAGCACGTTGAAGAAGCCGCCGGCGGCCATGGTTTTCTCGATCTTGCCGCTGTAGATCTGCGTCAAGCCTTCGTTGCCCAGGAACACCATGATGGCGACCTTGTCCTTTGCCGCGTTTTCCAGCAGGGTACGCAGCGCTTCGGGCGTCACGCGCTCGACCACGCCGGCCGGCGCCAGGCGCAGGGCCTGTTCGCGCGACAGGTGGAATTCACGCATGATTTGCGCAAACTGGTGCACGTCCGTCATGTCTTTCCAGGCCAGCTGGAATTCCTTGACATCGATCTCGGCATCCGGCTTTTCCGCCGCCTTCGGCGCCACGGCCAGCACGTTCAGCTCCGCGCTCTGCTGCGGCAGGCGGAACGTCGCCACCAATTTATCGTAGACAGCCACGCCCGGCTCGTTGCGCAGGTAGATCTTGTGCACGGCCGTGCCGTTGGCGTCAAAAAACTGCAGGCTGCGCGTCGGCTTGCCATCGCGGCCGGCCTGTTCCACGGCAAATGCGTATTTCCAGTTTTCAAAGTGGAAACGCAGGTCGATCTGGCCGCCCAGGTAGCCGCCGGCAATATTGCGCTGGCGTGCTTCCGTTTCCGGATCCTGCTTGGCGTCGGCCTGTTCCGACTTGTCGCCCGCCTGCTTGAATTTGCTGGCAACGCCCGTCGTTTCGATCACGCCATTTTCATTGCGCGTGATGGCTTGCACGATGCCCAGGTCCAGCGCGGCGCGCATGATTTCGCGCGGCTGGTTGCCGTCGGCCTGCAGGCGCGTGACGCCCTTGCCGATATTGGTTGCCAGCAATTGCGCTTCGGACACGCCCAGCGCGCGCGCCGCGTCGCGGATCTGCAGCTTCGGCTGCTCCGTGCGCAAGGTGGACCAGCGTTCCGCCAAAGTGGCTGGGGCCGCATATGCGTTTGCGATCAGCAGGCTGCCTAGCAGGGATAGAACGAGTTTGGATAACTTCATAGAGAGACCATTCAATCAAACATGGAAAAAAAGAGGGGCAAGCACCCCTCCCCGGTAAAAATCAATAGTTGATGCTGAGGCTGGCGGCGACGTTGCGGCCCGGCTTGGCGTAGCGCTCGATCTCCGCGCGGCTGGCCACCGTGGTGCCGGCGGACAGGCTGCGCGCAGCGGCGTAATCCCAGTACTTGCGGTCCGTCAAGTTGTACACGCCGACGATGATCTTGGCGTTCTTGTGCACGTTCCAGTAGGTCGACAGGTCGAAGATGGTATACGACGGCACCTTGAAACGCGGCGCCGTCGTGCCCATCAGCAAGTCGTTCGGCGCCTGTTTCTCGCCGGCATGCAAGGCCGTCAGCTCCAGGCCGAACAGCTGGTTCGCATGGTCGTAGCCGAAGGTCAGCGCCGTCTTGGGCGGCGCCACCGAGGCCAGGCCGCCGCTCTGGCCCGTCTGGGTATTGAAGGAGCGGCCCTTGGCCACGCCCGTGGCCAGGTCGACGCGGTAGCCCTGCATGGCAGGCGACCAGGCACCCAGCTCCGCGCGCAAGCTCAGCTCGCCGCCCCAGGTGCGGGCATCGCCGATGTTTTCCGGACGGAACAGACCCTGTACGATGGTGGGGAAATTGACCGGATCGTCTTCCTGCGCCACATACTCGATCATGTTCTTGTATTCCGTCTGGTAGACGGAGGCGTGCATGCTCAAGCCCTTGACGATATCGCCCTTCAAGCCCAGCTCGTAGGCCTGGCTGGTTTCCTTGCGCAGATTCGCATTGCCCAGCACGGCATAACCGGTGCCCGTGCCCGTATAGCTGAAGGAATCATAGGTGCCCGTGCGCTCGGCCGCCGTCGGCAAGCGTGTGCCGCGCGTCACGGTGGCATAGGCATTCATCTGCGGCAGCACTTCCACGGACAGGCTCAGGCTCGGCGTGAAATAGGTATCGCTTTCCTTGCGCACTTCCTTGGCGGCATTGGGCACGGCGATCACATAGTTTTGCAGGTTTTTCGGTTCCAGCTTGCGGTAGTCGGCGCGCAGGCCCGGCGTCAGCACGGCTTTCTTGCCGCCCAGGTTAAAACTGAGGTCGTCGCGCACGTACAGGGCCAGCTTGGTGCTGTCCATGTCGGCCATACGGTTCTTGCGCGTGATCTGGTGCACGCCTGTGGCGATGATGGTGCGGTCTTCCACCCATGGACGGCGCGATTTGCTTTGCTCCAGCTGCACGCCGTACAGCAGCGCATTGTCGGCATTGACTTGCTTGAACGCTTCCGACGTCAGGCCGATGCTGTCATTTTTGAAGCTGGTATCGATGGTCCGCTGGGACGGGCTGCCGAAGGTATAGCGGCCTTGCGTCTGGTCATCGATTTTCGCATTCTGCAGATACACCTTCGACGTCAGGCGGTCGAACAGGGCGAAGTCTTTCAGTGCCACATCGTGGCCCAGGCTGACGCGCGTGCGCTTGGTGGTGGAATCCTGCTGCACGCCCGTCGGATAATACGTGCTGACCTTGTTGCGCAGATCGCGCTTGTTCTTGCGCTCGAACATGTCAACCGTCAAGTCCAGCTTTTGTTCGCCCGGCAAGGCCCACACCAGCTTGGACAGCAAGGCGTTCGAATGCCAGTCGTCCGGATTGACGGGGGCGCTGCCGCGGCTGTCCGTCTGCTCGCCATCGCGGTGCACGTACACGGCCAGGCCTTGCAGATTGGCGCCGATCTTGGCGGCACCCGTCAATGTGTGCGCATTGCTGCGGTCGGCCGTGGCACGGCCGTATTTATACGCCACGTAATGGTCCACGCCTGCGCCCAGGTAATCCTCGGGCGACTTGGTGATGAACGCCACGCTGCCGCCCAGGCCAGGATTGGAGCCGCTGGCGGCCGTCGTGCCCGAATCGATGCGCACCTCGCGGAAAGTTTCAGGATCGAAATAGTCACGCCCCGTGCCGAAGGCGTTCAAGGTGGTGCCGTCCGGCTTCGGCGCCGCATCCGGCAGGGAAATGCCATCCACGTCCAGGCTGACCCGGTTGCCTTCCATGCCGCGGATGTTGTAGCCCGTGTTGCCCGAACCATCCCACACGCTGCCGGCGCCCGATGCCGCCATTGGCGTGCTGATCAGTGGCTGGTAGCGCACGATGCCTGCCATGTCGCTGACGCCACGGCGCTCCAGGTCGTCGCTGCGGATCACCGTCTTGGTGCCGGCGCGGCGCTCGTAATCCTGTTTGGCATTGACGACGATTTCCGGGAAGACAGGCAGCTTGGCCGGTTCCTGGGCGGCCGTGCCCGCGTTGATGGCGGCCGTTTGGGCCACGGCAGGCAGCAGCGGCGCTGCAAACAGGCCCAGCAAGGCGGCGCGCAGCACCAGGTTGTGGCGGCGGGCCGGCAGGCAAGATGAAGATACAACGGGCGCAGCGAAGCGCTGCAGAGGCACAGTAGTCATGATGATCCGGTCTAAGAGTAAAGGCTGGCTCTTGAACCCGGATCGATAACGATGCGCAAGGGAAGTTTGCTGGCGAAAACAATACTGTAACACGAATCATTCTCATTTGAGAATGGCGAAGTGGTCTAGACAGATGTTATTTCGCAACAGTTATAAAAATGCCAGCCTCGGTGGCTGGCAAGGAGGGCTGGCTGGGCAAGGCCATGGCGGCCCTGCCCTGTCAGGACTGGTGTCAGTCCTGCGGATTGGCCAGCTTGCGCGCTTCCGCCTGCGCGCGGCGGCGCTCGGCAAAGAAGCGCTTGAGGAAAGCGCCGCACTCGTCGGCCAGCACGCCGCCTTCGATGGCCGTCTGGTGGTTCAACGCAGGCTGCTCGAACAGGTTCAGCACGGAACCGCAGGCGCCCGTCTTCGGATCGCCCGCGCCGTACACGACGCGCGCCAGGCGCGCATGCAGCATGGCGCCCGAGCACATCACGCACGGCTCCAGGGTCACGTACAGCTCGCAGCCGGGCAAGCGGTAGTTGCCCAGCTTGTCGGCGGCCGCGCGCAGGGCCATCACTTCCGCATGCGCCGTGGGGTCGTGGCGGCCGATGGGCTGGTTGTAGCCCACGGCGATGACTTCCCCATCCTTGACGACGACGGCGCCGACGGGCACTTCGCCCAGGTCCCACGCGCGCTGGGCCTGCTCGAGGGCCAGCCGCATATAGCGCGCATCCTGCGCGCTAGCGTGCGTTTCAGTCATCGGTCACTTCTGCCCAGCAATTCGGCGTTTCATGCAGCACCAGCTTATGCAGGTGCAAGCCCGTGCCGAAATGGTCGGTAAACGCCGCCTTCAGGATCTCGAAGGCGATGCGCGCCAGGTTTTCCACGGTGGGGATGCGGTCGATGACGACGGTTTTATGGTCGGGCAGGCTGGCCAGGAAGTCGCGCACGGCCGTGTCTTTTTCATACACGAGGAAGGCATGGTCCCAGACATCGACCAGGTGCTGCTTGGCCAGGGTTTTCACGTCGGAAAAATCCATGATCATGCCATTGTCGGAATTGCCTTCCGCTTCGATGACCTGGCCGACCAGGGTGATTTCCACCGTGTAGCGGTGGCCATGCAGGTTGCGGCACTGGCTTTTGTGGTCGGGAATGCGGTGGCCCGCGTCGAATTCGAGCTTGCGTGTGATAGTCAGCATATTATTTGATTAAGGTATTTGCAGGAGTTTATGGGTTTGCAGGCTCAGCTTCCACTTCGGGTTGCTTTTGCACGTCTCGATGGCCAGCTTCATGTTGTGCGCGGCCAGGGGGCCGTCCATCGCTTGCACGAAGAAGTTCTCGAAGTCCAGTTGTTCGTAGGCGGCCAGGTCTTGCTGGAACTGGGGAATAACCACCTTGATTTCATTACCCTTGTGCACCACCAGGGTGGAGCCCATCTTCGGGCTGACGCAGATCCAGTCCACGCCGGCCGGCACGGGCAAGGTGCCGTTGGTTTCGATGGCGATGGTAAAGCCCACCGCATGCATGGCGTCGATCAGGGCCGTGTCCAGTTGCAGCAGCGGTTCGCCGCCCGTAAACACCACGTATTTGCTCGGCGCGTAGCTGGCCGGCCACAGGCTGTCGATCAGCGCGGCCAGTTCCTGCGGCGTCTTGAACTTGCCGCCCAGCTCGCCATCGGTGCCGACGAAATCCGTGTCGCAGAACTGGCACACGGCCGTGGCGCGGTCGCTTTCGCGGCCCGTCCACAGATTGCAACCGGAAAAGCGGCAAAACACGGCTGGACGGCCCGCATGCGCGCCTTCGCCCTGCAGGGTGTAAAAAATCTCTTTGATGCTATAAGTCACTGTATTTCCTAAGAGCTGGCTGGCGTCATCGCGCAGGGCGAACGCATCGAGGCCGGCGCACTGCGCCGTCACCGCAAAAGCCGATTGACAACCCTCTATTATATGCCGCCACGACACTTCCCGTGCAAATGCCGTGCCTGCCACCTGCCGCCGCGGCATCCAGGGGGCAAGAAAGCCACACAGGCAGGCATAACGACGTAGCTTTTGCGTTTAGACAATATAAATAGCCCCAAGTTAATATATTTTCCGTAAGGGCATTGCCTGATGGAAAACATTTTTGGGGAGCATGGACATGCTGCAACGCTGGATACGTCCGCCGTACCGCCTGAGCATTCTGGCCTGCCTGGCGGCCGCTGCACTCGCTTCCCTGCACGCCGGCCATGCCGCCGAGCCGATGCTGCAGACTGGCGCAGCGTCCCCTTCGATGCTGGCCTGCGCCGTCCTGCTCGGTGCGCTGGCGCTGCTGCTGTGGCGCCTGCGCCGCCTGGCGCTGCGCCTGCAGGCGCTGGAACAGCTGCGCGCGGAAGCCGAACAGGCGCGCCTGGCGGGCGAGCAGAACAAGGCGCGCGAACAGGAGCGCCTGCGCATCGGGCGCGACATCCACGACGACCTGGGCCAGCATCTGCTGACCCTGAAAATCGACTTGGCCATGCTGCAGACCAGCACGCATGACGCGGCGCCCTTGCTGGCGCGCCAACTGGCCATGATGGCGCGCAATGTCGACCTGAGCATCGCGGCGCTGCGCTGCGTCATCCACGACCTGCGCCCGCCCGCCCTCGACGCGGGCCTGCAAGCGGCGTGCGACGGCTTGCTGGCGGACTTCAAGCGCACCACGGGCATCGATTGCAGCTGCGATTACCGGCTCGACGCCGCCGCCGGCAGCGCGCATGGCGCCCTGCTCTACCACGCGCTGCAGGAAGCGCTGGCGAACATCGCCCGCCATGCGCGCGCCACGCATGTCCAGCTTTGCCTGCAGCAAACGGGCGCCACCCTGGCATGCCGCATCAGCGATGACGGCGTCGGGCTGTCGGGTTCGCCGCCGCGCCTCGGTTGCGGCCTGTCCGGCATGCATGAGCGCGTGGCCGCCGCCGGCGGCAGCCTGCACATCGAAAGCCACAGCGGCGCCGGCACCACCTTGCGCGTGTCGCTGCCCCTGCCAGGCTGCCACGATGAAGCGACGCTCCATCGGTGAAAATATTGCTCAATATCAACACCATCGACTCTCCACATTGCATCATGGCCAGCGAGCCAGCCCCATTCACCCCGAGAAGGATGCTTACATGCCGGATAGCCATGCACATGCCAGCGCATCGCCCTGCGATGCAGCCCAGGGTTTCGCCGTCAAGATGATGGAATTGCTGGTGGTGCCCACCTTTGTCCTCGACGCGCATGGCCAGGTGATGATCTGGAACCGCGCCTGCGAGCAGTTGACGGGCGTGCCGGCGGCCGAAGTGCTGCGCACGCGCGAACCGGGCCGCTGCTTCTACAACGACGAGCGCCCCACCCTGGCCGACCTGCTGCTGGCCGGGCGCGGCGGCGACATGCGCGCCCTGCACGCGCAACAGCAATACCGCAGCAGCACGGGCAGCAATCTGTGCGCGGAAAACTGGTGCGACATGCCCCGCACGGGACGGCGCCGTTACCTGGCCGTCGATGCCAGCCCCATCTATGGTAATCACGGCGAACTGATCGCCGTCGTCGAAACCCTGCGCGACATGACGGATGAAAAACGCGCGCATGTGGAGCTGGAACGCCTGGCCACGCGCGACGGCCTGACGGGCCTGGCCAACCGGCGCTGCTTCGACGACACCATCCTGGCCGAATGGCAGCGCGCCCAGCGGCAAGGCCAGCCCCTGTCGCTGCTGATGGTCGATGTCGACAATTTCAAGGAATACAACGACAGCCACGGCCACCAGGGCGGCGACCTGTGCCTGCGCAAGGTGGCCGGCGCCGTGGCCAGCGAAATGCGCACAAACGATCTGGTGGCCCGCTATGGCGGCGAAGAATTTGCCGTCATCCTGCCGAACCAGTCGCTCAAGGGCGCGGCCATCGTGGCCGAACGCATCCGCCAGCGCGTGGAGCGGCTGCAACTGCCGCGCAAGCGCGCCGATGGTGCCAGTGCCTGCGTCACCGTCAGCATCGGCGCCGCCACGGCCCTGCCCGGCCCCGGCACGGAACTGGGGCAATTGATCCACACGGCCGACTGCGCCCTGTACCGCGCCAAGCACCTGGGCCGCAACCGCATCAGCCTGCCGGAAACGACGCTCACCTAGGCAACAAGGAAGCACGACCAAATTTGGTGTATATTTGGTCCTATCGTATTTTTTTCGCATTCGGAGCCGCCATGGACTTCAAGGAACGCATCAAGCCGATTTCCTACCTCAAGGCCAATACCACCGAGATCGTCAACAGCTTTGACGCAGGCCAGGACGAGCCCATCATCATCACGCAAAATGGCGAAGCGAAGATGGTCGTGCTGTCCATGCACGCGTATCAGGAAGGCAAGCGGCAAGCGCGGCAGATGCAGGAGCAGCATGCATTCATGAAACTGATCGCCATGGGCAACCAGGACATCGCGCGCGGCGACGTGGTGTCCGAAGAAGACTTCCTGGCCAGCCTCGATCACGACTGACATGGCGCGCATCGTCGTGCTGAAAAGCGCGCAAGCCGATTTCAATGAACTGCGCAGCGACTTCAAGGCGCGCCACACGGCGGCCGCCCATGCCCAGTTCATCGCGGCTTTCCGGCAATTATTTGCCGATCTCAAGACCTTTCCCGACAGCGGCACGCCCGTCGAAGCCGCCCGTGAGGTCGGCATGGATGTGCGACAACGCCTGTGCGAAGATATCCGCGTCGTGTATCACCATGACCGCGCGCACGACATCGTGTACATCCGCATGTTCCTGCCCACCAAACGCGACTTCCTCGCCCACTTGACGGCGCGCATCCTGCGGCCCGACTGTTAGCCCCTATGCACGGCGGCACGAATATTCTATGCTGCGGCGTTGCACTTTCCACATTCCAAAAAAAGAAGGAGCCCCCGTGTCAAGAATCATGCCTGTTTTATTACCCGTCTTCGCCCTGGCCCTGTCGGCCATGGCTTCGTCGAACCTGGGCGCCGCGCCCGTCAAACCGGCCGCCGCCCACAGCGCCGCCGCCAGCAAGGCCGATTTGCTGCCGTTCAAGGCGACGGAAAAGACCCTGGCCAACGGTTTGAAGATCATCATCGTGCCGACCGGTTTCCCCAACCTGGTCTCGTTGCAGATTCCCGTACAGACGGGTTCGCGCAATGAAGTCGAGCCGGGCAAGTCCGGCTTTGCCCACTTCTTCGAACACATGATGTTCCGCGGCACCAAGGCTTATCCGCCCGAAAAATACCAGGAAGTCATCACCCGCGCCGGCGCGCGCCAGAATGCGTATACGAGCGACGACCTGACGAATTACCACACGACGTTTGCCAAGCAAGACCTGGAAACCGTGCTGAAGGTGGAAGCGGACCGCTTCCAGCACCTCGACTATGCGGAAGACGCGTTCAAGACGGAATCGCGGGCCGTGCTGGGCGAATACAACAAGAACAGCGCCAATCCCGTCTCGAAACTGTTCGAAGTGATGCGCGACAGCGCCTATACGACGCATACCTACAAGCACACGACGATGGGTTTTATTCAGGACATCGAAGACATGCCGAACCAGTACGCGTACTCGAAGGTCTTCTTCGACCGCTGGTACCGTCCCGAGCGCACCACCATCATCATCGCCGGCGACGTGGAACCGCAGCAAGCCATCGCGCTGGTGGAAAAGTACTGGAGCGCCTGGCAGCGCGGCAAGCAGCAGGCGGCCGTGCCCGTGGAACCGGCCCCGCGCGGCCCCGTCTACAAGCACGTGGCCTGGCCCACGCCGACCCTGCCGTGGGTCGCCGTCGGCTTCCACGCGCCCGCGTTTTCCGTAAAGGACAAAGACCAGGCCGCATTGGCGACGCTGCTGTCGCTGTCGTTCGGCCGCACCTCGCCGCTGTACAAGCGCCTGGTGCAGAACGAGCAAAAGGTCGATCAATTGTTCGACATGACGCCGGAGCGGGTCGACCCGACCCTGGCCGTGCTCGGCGCGCGCGTGAAAAACATCGATGATGCCGTCTACGTGCGCGACGCCATCCTGGCTACCGTGGCGCAGCTGCGCGATACGCCAGTGAGCGAAAAAGACCTGGCGGATGCCAAGTCGGCGGAAAAATACGGCTTGATCCGCTCGCTGGACAACACGGAGCAGATCGCCGGCACCCTGGCTTCCTTCGTGCATTTCGACCGCTCGTACGTCACCATCAACCAGTACTACCGGCTGATCGATACGCTGACACCGGCCGACCTGCAGGCGGCCGCGCGCAAATACCTGACGGACGACGGACTGGTAGTGACGACCCTGTCGCACCAGCCGATGGCGGCCGCCATCGCCACCACGCCGACACTGGCCAGCCTGCTGCCAGCCGTCTCGAACGCGAAGTTCGACGTGCTGGTGCAAAAGTCCGCGCTGCCGCAAATCCGCTACAAGCTGCTGTTTACGGCCGGTTCCGCGCAAGATCCGCAAGGCAAGGAAGGCCTGGCCGCGCTGACGGCCGCCATGGTGGCGTCCGCTGGTTCGTCCGAGCGCAAGATCGACGAGGTCAACCAGGCCCTGTTCCCGCTGGCCGGCAGTTTCAGCCAGCAGACGGACAAGGAAATGACGACGTTTACGGGCTCCATCCACAAGGATAACTGGACGCAGTTCAACGCCATCGCCCTGCCCCTGCTGCTCTCGCCCGGTTTCCGCGAAGACGACTTCCGCCGCCTGAAGGATGCGCAAAAGAATGCGCTGCTGCTGGATCTGAAGGATAATAACGAAGAAGAATTCGCCAAGGAACGCCTGCAAACCAATGTCTACGCGGGCACGCCGTATGGCCACCCGGTGCTGGGCACGGTCGCCGGCATCGACGCCATCACCCTCGACGATGTGAAACAGTTCTGGAAGAGCGCGTATGCGCAAGGCGCCGTCAAGGTGGGCATTTCCGGCGACGTGTCCGACGCCATGACGGCCTCGCTGACGCAGGCGCTGGCAAGCTTGCCGGCCGGCCCCGGCTTGCCAGCCACCGTGAAACCCGTCGGCCGCAAGGCGCAGGGCCTGGAAGTGGAAATCATCGAGAAGAACACGCGCGCCACGGCGATTTCCTTCGGCTTGCCTTTAGAGGTGACGCGCACGCACCCGGACTTCCCCGCCCTGTGGCTGGCGAAGACGTGGCTGGGCGAGCACCGCGCCTCGAATTCCTACCTGTACCAGCGCATCCGTGAAATCCGCGGCATGAACTATGGCGACTACGCGTACATTGAAGCCTTCCCGCGCGGCATGTACCAGTTCTTCCCGAACCCGAACCTGGGCCGCAAGGCGCAGCTGTTTGAAATCTGGATCCGCCCCGTGGCGCCGGACAACGCTCACTTCGCCCTGCGCGTGGCCCTGACGGAACTGGGCAAGCTGGTCGACAACGGCCTGACGCAGGACGATTTCGCCACCACCCGCGATTACCTGATGAAGAACGTCTTCGTGATGACGTCGACACAGGACCAGCAACTGGGCTATGCGCTCGATTCGCAATGGTATGGCACGCCGGAGTTCACCAAGCTGATGCGTGATGGCTTGTCGAAACTGACGGTGGCGGACGTCAACCGCGCCATCAAGCAGCACCTGTCGGCGCAGAACCTGTCCGTGGTGATCGTCGCCAAGGATGCGGCCGGCTTGAAGGATAAGCTCGTCAGCGACGCGTTCTCTCCCATCAAGTACGACGGCAACAAGCCGCAGGCGCTGCTCGATGAAGACAAGGTCATCGGCGCGATGAAGCTAAACATCAAGCCGGCCGCCGTCACAGTCACGCCGGCGGCGCAGGCGTTCGCCAGATAAGCGCGACAGAAAAATAACGCACAAAGTAAATGCAGTCATGGCCGCCAGCATAAAGCTGGCGGCTTTTTTTATGCACGAAAATGGCGCACCGCAGCATCCATTGGCGATTATCTACTCATATTATCCCGCCTAGCCGGGTGCGTCATAGAGCATCCGTCGCCGCACCAGAACGGTGCATCTGCAACATATTACAAATGTAAAAGTTTGCAACTTGAATGGACATCCTAAAAACAGCAAAAAAATATTTTTAAGCGGAAATAATTTAAATTAATCTTTAAAAAACAATAACTTACAAATTTAATGGTGCATTTATGGAATTGTTTATTTTATAATTTTTTGATATTTCCTAGCATAAAATCTTTTGCCTGCCATCAATTTTTTACCGAATATGTAAGCATAAAAATAATCTAGATAAACTGTTGTGTCAACGTGACAATATTGAAAAAAAGCATGGCGCAACTTTTCCGAAAATGTTTTGATAAAGGTCTAGGCAATACTGTTTATACGGTTTTGCAACAAAAATCGCTCAAGCGATCCACTAGACCGGGAAAGTCGCGCATCGTACAACGATGTCAGACCATGTGTTCAGCAGTTGAAATTCGATGGAGAATATTTTGCTTAAAAAAATAGTCTTAAAACAAAGTGTGATCGCAGTCGCCTTGACCTTATCTTCTTCTCAGCTGGTCTATGCGCAACTGGCACCGCAGGAGCCAGCGCTGCAGAAAATTCTCATTACAGGTTCGAACTTGAAGCGGGCCGACAAGGAAGGTACCTCCCCCGTCGATGTCATTACCGCCAAGGATATCAAGGACAGCGGCGCATCGACCGTTGCCGAACTGATGAAACTGGTGCCATCCATGGGCACCGACACCAACCAGGACCAGGCCAGCGGCAGCGGTTTTGCCAAGGGCGTCGCCACCGCCTCGCTGCGCGGACTGGGCTCAAGCTCCACCCTGATCCTGTTGAACGGACGGCGCATGACGCCATCGGCCTATGCCGACCCGAACAACGGCAACTCCACCCTGTATGACTTGAACAGCATTCCGCTGTCCGCCCTGGACCGCGTCGAAATCCTGAAAGACGGCGCATCGGCCGTCTACGGTTCGGACGCCATCGGCGGCGTCATCAACTTCATCACCAAATCGAACTATCGCGGCGCGCAAATCGCCGGCAATGCGGGCGCCAACGACGATGGCCTGTTCCGCCGCAAGAACGTCAATGGCTTCTTCGGCACGGGCGATCTTGAGACCGATGGCTACAACGTCTTCATCGCCGCCGACTTCTCGCAACGCGACCGCGTGGCCCGCCGCGACGCCAAGGATGTCGCCTACTCGACCTACCAGGACTTGAACGGCCGCTTCCGCTCCAACTACTCGAGTTCCGTCTCGAAATACGCGACCGTGTACCGCGAATCATCGCCAGGCTCGCGCAACTTCGGCGTGACGCAAGCGACTGCGCCTGCGCGCGTAACCTTCAACCTAGGCTGCGACCCGTCGGAACGCATTACGGGCGGCACCAAGGATGGCCTGCTGCCAACGAGCATCCTCATTGGCCGCACCTTCTGTAACTATGACCTCGATCAATTCCTCGAAAGCCAAGGCGACGGCCGCGATGCCAGCGTATTGAGCCGCGGCACCTTGAAGCTCAGCAGCAGCGTCACCGGCTACGCGGAAGCGGCTTACACGCGCTCCTCACGCTCGTACACGGGCGCGCCGATCTCCCTCGGCACGACCTCCGTAACCAATTACATGGCGACGGGCCTGGCCGATCCATTCCAGGCCATCCTGCCGATAGGCCATCCGGACAACCCGCTGACGAATGCCCGCGCATCGGTTGCCTACCGCTTTGAAAACCTGCGTGGCGGATCTGAAACGGTCAACCAGAACATGCGCCTGCTGACGGGCCTGCAAGGCGATCACTTCGGCTGGAGCTGGGATACGGGCCTGCTGTGGAACCGCTCGGAACGCGATGAAACGCAATATGGCCGCCTGTACCTGCCAACCTTGCGCAAACTCAATACCGGCACCTCGCTGGCGCAGCTGGCGGCCGATCCGACCATCGGCTACGATCCGAAAAGCGAAGGCGTAGCGGAAATCGTCCAGCTGGACGGCAAGGCCAGCACGGAATTCGGCAAGCTGGGCGGCGGGGCCATGGGACTGGCTATCGGCTTCGAACTGCGCCAAGAGAAAATCCGCATCGATCCGGACAGCAAGGTTGCCAACGGAGAAATCTACGGACAGTCCAATACCATCATCGACGGCCAGCGCAACGTCAAATCGGCCTTCGTCGAACTGCGCACGCCATTCACCAAAAGCTTCGAGATGGACTTTGCCGGCCGGGTAGACAAATACCCTGGCATCAAAACCAACTTCGTGCCGAAAGTGGGCGCCAAGTGGACCGCCACGGATACGC
Organism: Janthinobacterium sp. PLB04; assembly: GCF_021165895.1. Classification (NCBI taxonomy): domain Bacteria; kingdom Pseudomonadati; phylum Pseudomonadota; class Betaproteobacteria; order Burkholderiales; family Oxalobacteraceae; genus Janthinobacterium; species Janthinobacterium sp. PLB04. The sequence goes on from NZ_CP088968.1 coordinate 3,735,919, forward strand.
TGGCCTTCCGCGGCACGTATGCCGAAGGTTTCCGCGCTCCCGCACTGTCGCAAGTGACGCCAGGCGGCGCGCAATTCTTCCTGCAAGGCGTGTGGGATCCGAAACGCTGCCAGGAAGATGAAAGCACCCCGCGTCCCGGCGGCGTGACGGCCGACTGCAGCAAGTCGATCTCTGGCGTCGGTGGCGCCAATCCTGACCTGAAGCCGGAAACGTCGAAAAGCTACTCGCTGGGCCTGATCTACTCGCCAACCTCCAATATCGACGTGGTCGTCGATGTATACCGCGTGCGCAAGGAAAAAGAAGTGGCGCTGGGTACGGCCAGCGAAGCGCTGAAGAACGAAGACCGCTCGCCGGAAAACGTACTGCGCGACCAGAACCCGGCCAACTTCATCACGGACGCGAACGGCAATCCGATTCCCGGCACGGGCACCTTGTTGTCGGTCAAGACGCCTTGGTCCAACCAGGGTTCGACCGAACTGCGCGGCGTCGATTTCGAAGGTCGTCTGCGTAACAAGCTCGGTGAATGGGGTTCGCTCAGCACCGCCTTGCGCGGCACGTATGTCTACAGCTACAAGCTGGAGCAGCACGAAGGCGACACCGTAAACAATGTGACCGGCACGCGTCCAGGCTTGTATGACTGGCAATTGTCCACCGGCACCGATATGCCGAAGGTCAAGGCTTCGCTGACCACCAACTGGACGCGTGGCGACCATAGCGTCAACGCCTCGCTGAACTTCGTTGGCAGCGTATCGCTCAAGCGCAACCGCGATGGCGCCGAGATCTACGACCAGCCTTTCTGTGCCTATGGCACGAAGAAGCCCACCGATGCGGCGCCGGATCGCAATACCACGATCCCTGGCTACGAAGCGGCGTTCCCGGACTGCAAAGTGGCCAGCTGGACCACGGTGGGCCTCGGCTATACGTACACCGGCTTCAAGAACCTGAGCCTGGGCATCAATATCCAGAATCTGTTCGACCGCGCCGCACCGTATGATCCAGACTACCCAGCCGTCGGCTACAACGAAGGCTTGCATAACGCCTATGGCCGTTACTTCACCTTCAATGCGCGCTACACGTTTTAATTAACTGTCTGCAAAAGAAAACGCCTCCTTCGGGAGGCGTTTTTTTTGCCATTACTCGAAGGGATTGGCTACCGACGTCACTTCGGGCGGCGGCAGCTGGTCGGGCAAGTCCTGCTTTTCCAGCTGCGCCACCACGTCGCCCAGCAGTTTTTGCAGCTGTTTCGCCAGGGCCAGGCCCGGCTTGTCCAGGGTCAGGTCGATGTCGCCGCTGATGCTGATGCGGTCGATCCTGTTTTCGATAGTCAGGTTGCCAATGTCCAGCACATCGCTTTCATTGGCATACGGGACGAATTTCTTTGCGCACATGGGATTTCCTTTTTGACGGTCTTATTTCTTGGACTTGCTCTTTACCTTGGGCAAACTCAGCATGCGCAACTTTTGCTGCCGCGTCAGCGACGGTAACAGATCGATGCCTATCCTGTCTTCCAGTTGCGCAATGCTCAACACTTCATACGTCTTGGTATCGACGTTTTCAATGAAGTAGGCGGCGCCGGCGCGCTGGCGCGGGCTATACACGGCCTTGTACAGATGGCTGGGCACGATCACCCTGCCCACCTTGCGCAGGTTGCCGCCAATAAAAGCCGGGCCCGTGATCACGTACAGGTCGCCTTCCTTCTTCGCCATCTTGCGCACGGCGCCCTCGATGCCGGCCCACACATAGCGGTTGTTGCGCGCATCCTGCGGCACCATGTTGGCGAGGGTGAAGCTGTCGCGCTGGCTCTGGCGGTCCGGCATGTCGCCGTTGGGCGCCATGTGGCCACGGTCGAAGCCGCTGCGCGCATAATCGGCCAGTTCCGCGCGCTGGGCCGCGGGCAGCTTGCGTTCGGCATGGAAGGAGTTTTCGCGCGACAAATCCTGTGCCGCTTCCAGGTTGTTCGCCGTCAAGTGTTCAGCCGACCACAGCGGCGTGCGGGTGATACCCGAGTGCATCACGCCAAACACGTTGTAGCACAGCTCCTTGGTGGCCACGTCCAGCTTGGGGTTGGTGATTTCCGGCTTGCGGCCATCGACGTAATGGGCAGGACAGGCATCGGCATGCGCCAGGTTCGCGGCAAAGGCGGAAGCCAGCAGGCCGCACGCCAGGGTCAGCCTGGCGATCGATCGTTGAATCATATTTCCCTCTGAAATCTTGCAGGCCAGCATTCTAGCGGACGCCGGCCCTCAGCACCAAGCTGCACAAACCTGGCGTGCGCGGCGAAAAACAGGCGTACAGGCGGTCCTGCGCAGAGCTGGCGCAAATAAAGGCCAACAGGCCGCGCACAGCCATTCATATCTGCTAAGATTGCCTTGATTTGTTCGCATCGACCATTCAAGATTTGGAGAGCATATGATCAAAAAAACCCTGCTGCTGATCGTTGTCGTCGTCGCCGCCATCCTCGGCTATGCCACCACCAAGCCCGACACCTTCAGTGTCCAGCGCGAAATCACCATCAAGGCCCCGCCCGAGAAAATCGCCGCCCTGATCACGGACTTCCACTACTGGGCCGCCTGGTCGCCGTGGGAAAAGCTCGATCCGGCCATGCGCCGCACGTTTACGGGTCCTTCCAATGGCCTGGGCGCGCAGTATGCGTGGACGGGAAATGACAAGGTGGGCGCCGGCCGCATGGAAATCACGGAAGCGGCCCAGCCCGAACGCACCGTCATCAAGCTGGACTTCCTCAAGCCGTTCGAAAGCCATAACACCACCACCTTTACCATGGCGCCCGAAGGCGATGGCACCAAGGTGAACTGGACCATGACGGGCCCCAGCCCTTACGTCAGCAAGGTCATGACGGTGTTCGTCAGCATGGATACCATGATAGGCAAGGATTTTGAAAAAGGCTTGAACAACCTGAAGGCGGCGGCGGAACGCTAAGCCCGCTCACCGCCACCAGACACAGGGCCCGCGCGGCCCTGTTTTAGTTGGCGCCGCCCCTTGCGGGGGGCATGCTTAGCTCAGAATTGCTCGATCCAGGCCGCCAGGTGGTCTGGCGTGAGCGCCGGTTCAGCCTGCACCACCTTGCCTTGCAAGCCTTGCTCCGTCTTGCTGAGCTGCAAGGACCAGCCGCGCCGCGCCAGCCACAGCAAGCTGGCCAGCCAGAACGAGTGGATGGGCGAGACGGGCGTGGTGGTCGGCGTTTCCAGGAATTCCGTCAGCAGCCGGCCATCGAGAAACAGCGCCGTGCCGCCCTGGTTTTGCAGCGCCGCGCCGAATACGGGCAGCAGCATGTCGATCGTCTGTTCCACGCCGCGCCCCGGATAGTCGCGTTCGAGCGTGTCGAGCTGCTGGCGCACGGCGGCGGCAAAGGCTGTGCCGCGGAAGGCTTCCGAACTGACCAGGTCGGCATAATCCATCAGCAGCCAGTCCGGCTCGGGCGGCGTGACGCCGGCCGTCAGGGCCGCCGACAAATACGCTTCCACGGGCAACTGCTGCTCCGGACCAGCCAGGCTGGCGCACAGGGCGTAGAGGGTGCCGATGCGGTTGGCGACGGCTTGCCGCTGGCGCACCATCAGCTTTTCGCGCAGCAACTGGGCGTGCTCGTTGCGCAAGCGCGCCAGTTCCAGCGCCTGCTTGAGTTCCATGCGCAGGGCCGCGATATCCCACGGCTTCTGGATGTAGCGGTGGATCTGCCCCTGGTTGACGGCTTCCACCGTGTGCTCCAGCTCGGAATACGCGGTGGTCAAAATGCGCACGATGTGCGGATGGCGGTCCCAGGCATACGACAACAGCTCGTTGCCATAAGCGCCGGGCATGCGCTGATCCGACACCAGCACGGCGATGCGGTCGGCCTGCTCGTCGAGGATGCGCTTGCCCTCCTCGACCGAGGTGGCCGTCAGCACGACGGCCAGCGGCGCGATAGCGCGCTGGAAATATTTGAGGGCGTTGGCCTCGTCATCGACATAGAGTATCGTCGGCAAGCCTTGCGCCGGCTCACGCTGAGCCGGTAAACGCAGATTGGCGTCAATCATGCTCGTTCCTTATATGTACTGGAAAATTCAGGGTTACCGTGGTGGAAGTGCCAAACTCGGTGGCGATATCGAGGTTGCCGCCAAACGACTGCATCATGCGGTGACAAAACACCATGCCCCAGCCCTTGCCTTCGCCGCCGCCGGTACTGACGGGGTCGATCAACAGCTGTTCGACGATCTCGGGGGCGATGCCGGCGCCATTGTCGCGCACCATGATGCGGCCGGCGTCGATGCGGATGCCGATCGCCGGATGGGCTTGCTCGCCGGCCGAGCGCAAGGCATTCGCCAGCACGGACGATAAAATCAGCGCGACGCAATTGGGCGACTCGGCAATGGAGAAATCGTCACCCACTTCGACCGTGATGGCGGCGCGCTGGGCCGTGCTCAAGGGATAGCTGTCGAGCAAGGCGGCCAGCAGCTGGCGCGCGCTGCCGGCGCGGCGTCCGCCCTGCATGCCCGGCCCGGCACTGGCCAGGCGCACCGTGTCGATAAAGCTGGCCAGGACGGACAGGCAATAGCGCGCATTGTCGTGCATCAAGGCGGCTGCTTCGCCGATCTCGGCCTGCGGTGCCGCGTCCGTCTGCGCACGCCGCGCGATGCCGCGCGCAAAATTGGCGATGGCCGCCAGCGGGGTGTTCAATTCATGCGCGAGGAAAGCCAGCGATTCCTCCATCGCCACCAGGCCCTGGCGGCGCGCGGCGCGCTCGCGTCCCGTCTGCACGGCCAGTTGCAGCGCCGTTTGCATGGCGGGCAAGTCAAGCGGCTTTTCCAGAAGGCGGAACACCGCGCCGCCGTTGATCAGTTCGAGCAGCACGTCCTTGTCCGCATACGCGGTCACCAGCATGCAGACGATGTGCGGATAGCGCTGCGCCACTTCCTGCAGCAATTCGCTGCCCAGGCGATCCGGCATGCGGTAATCGGTGACGAGCACGTCGATCTGGCCGGCGTCGTCTTGCAACAGAGCGAGCGCCGCATCGACGCTCTGCGCCGTCAGCACGCGGTAGCGTGGCCCGACGGCACGCTCGAAATACTTGCAGGCGAGCGCTTCATCGTCCACGTACAGCACGCTGGCGCGGCTATCGTTATCCATGCTAGCGGCCCTCCCAATCGGAGCGCTGCAAGTCGAAATTCATGCTGGCCCACACGCCCAGCTCGCTTTCGGCGCTGAGGGTGCCGCCGTGGCGCTCGATCACGCCATAGCTGATGCTCAGTCCCAGGCCCAGGCCCTGCCCCACTTCGCGCGTGGTAAAGAACGGTTCGAACACGCGCGCCAGGTTTTCCGGCGCGATGCCGGGGCCGTTGTCGCGCACGCTGATGCGCAGGCGGTTCTCATCCCAGTGGGCCGTGATGCGGATCTCGAACGGCGGCGCATTGCCCTTGCGCATGGACAGCACGGCATTGCCCAGCAAGTTGATCAGCACGCCCACGATGGCCGCCTCGTCGCCGCGCACCAGGGTGTCGACGGGCAAGTCGTGGCTGATGCTGACATTTTTCGTTTCATGCCCTACCAGGCGGATGGCCGCGTCGAGCGCGCTGCGGAACTGGAAATGCCCCGTTTCCAGCTGGTTGCCGCTCTTGCGGTAGGCAAAGGTCTTCAAGTCGGACACGATGTGCTGCACGCGCAGCATGCCCTGCTTGGCGTCGGCCAGGCATTCGCTGACCAGTGCGCTTTGCTGGGCGGCCGGGTCTTCGATGGCCACCTCGATGGCCATCATGCAGAAGTTCACGGGGTTATTGACTTCATGCAGCATGCCGGCGGCCAGGGTGCCGATGGCGGCCATTTTCTCCTGCTGCAGCATCTGCCCCTTGATATCGGCCAGGCTCTTGTTGGTTTCTTCCAGCTGCGTGTTCTTTTGCGCCACTTCCGCCTTCAGCTGGAACAGCATGAAGCGGGCGCGCTCATTAAAATAGGTAAATACGGCGCTGATGCTGGCCGACATGATGAGGAACAGGCAGTTGACGACAAACGTGCCCGGCAAGTCGAAGCCGCCCGCATGCCAGGCGCAGGCGGCCACATACAGCAGGCAGGAGATGGCGCCGAAGACCATGTTTTGCCACAGGCCGAACGCCAGCACGATGCCCGACGAATAGATGGCCAAGGTCATGCCCACATAATAGATCGAGGTGGCGCCTTCCGTGACGGCGATCATCCAGGCGATCATGATTTGCGGCAGGATCAGCCAGACAAACGTCAGGCCCTGGATACGGTCTTGCGCCCAGCGCGTGCGCATGGCCAGCACGACGCAAAAGATCAGCACGGACACGACGATGCGCGCGCTGGTAAACGCCGATTGCTTGTCCGGGTACAGGGCCGAATCGAGGCCCATGCCCAGCAGGATCAGCACGATGCCCGTGTACGCCCCGCCGCGGCTGAATTCCAGGCGGAAGTCGCGCAAAACGGCCGTGTAGCCGGCGTGCAGGCCTGGAGTATCCATCAAGGAATGCTCACTTCCGCGAACACATTCACGCCCGTCGCGTCGACATAGATCAGCGGATCCGTTGCATGTTCGGGCAGCAAGGCCGACAGGCCTTCCTCATTGCGATAGATCAAATGCCACTCCAGCAAATGCTCCATGCCGAACTTGCCCGGATTGTTCGCGTGCACATTGGTGACGAGCAAACGTCCGCCCGGCCCCACGCGCGAGGCGAAGTGCATCAGCAGGCGCGCACACACCTTGTCGGACAGGTAGTCGAACAGGCCGGCGCAATACACGGCGTCGAAACTGCCCGGCAAGCCCGTAATGCCCGAGCCATGGCGGCGCTTGAGCAGGTTATGCACGGAATCGTGCACATAGTCGATCTCGACCACGCGCCCCGTGCGCTGCATGATGGTGGTCAGGCGCGCGCGCGTCCAGTCCAGGGTCTCGCTGCTGAAGTCGACCAGCTCGAAAGCCAGCCATTGCGCATCGGGACAGGTTTCCAGGAAACGCTGTACTTCGATGGCCGGGCCGCAGCCCACGTTGAGCACCTTGTAGACGCGCCCGGCAGTGCGCGCCGCGGCCGCCTTCTGCGACAGGAATTCCGTCAAAATATCGATGCGGTTGCGGTGCGCCGTGGCGACAGCCGCCTGCAGGAAGGCCGCATTGACGATCTGAAAATAGGTGCTCGGGCCCTGGCGCGGATCGTCCAGCAGCTGGTTGACCATCTGGTAATCGCCCGCATAGCCGAGCGGTTTGGTAAACGTGCGGAAGACGAACGGCGCGCGCAGGATCAATGGATGCAGCGCCGCCTGGGCGAAGGCGCGGTGCGCCGGCGCCCGCTCTTCCTCGACGAGCGAGGCTTCCACCTCAAGCTGGCGCAGGTACAGCTGGGTCTGCTCCATCAGCGGCAAGGCCAGTTCATCGAAGATATCGGGGCGCAGCCGGCCGTTTTCCTTCGGCAGCGAGTCGGACAGGTCGACCTGCTCGACCCAGCGCGCCACTTCCGACAGGAAGGCGCGCATTTCGTTGACGACGATCTGGTAGTCGCGGCGGATGCGGAAGCGCTCGCCCCAGCCGGCGACAAAGGCGCAGGACTCTTTCAGCACGGCGCCCTTGACGACGACCACGTCGCTCAGCTCGCGCCACTCGTCGATTAGGGTCACGGAAACGATGGCGGTCAGGCCCGTGTTGACGCTGCTGATGACGACGGCCTTGCCCACGTAGGCGTTTTTCGCCCCCATGCGCACCGTCACGTCATTGAGCACCTCGCTGACCTGCACAATCGAGTATGGATTATAGATTTCCATGACCAGCGAATTGCGCTGCAAGTTGAAAATCGTGCCACGCACCGCCTCACCCTGGGTGTTGCGGAAACTGACGACTGGATCGATCTGCGATTGTGAATACACGATTGAGCATTATCAAGTTGCCCGGTTTCCGGCACACCACACGGGTGACGCCAGTTTCCAGGCTGGGTTAAGGCACGGCACACCGGTCGTCTGCCGCCGGCCCCGCCATCAAGATGGCGGTATTGCGGCGTCGTTTGACGCCGTGCCGGAGCGCCTCAAAGCGCGTCTGTTCGCTCTCTGATCGAGTGTACTATGGATGTAGCAGAACGGGCAATTGTTCCCTCAGGAACGACTGTCCGTGGCGCTGGCGCGCAACGCCGGCGATCAACCAGCCACGAACAGTGCCAGCGCGTGACGCAATAGTTGCGGCGTTTGCCCCGTCCAGCGCTTGAACGAGCGGCGGAAGTTGGTGGCATCATGAAAGCCAAGGTAGGCGGCCACGGCATCGTTATCGTAGCCATGGGCCTGGAACAGGTAGATGGCCTTGTGCGCGCGCACCTGGTCCAGCTCGGCCTGGAAATGCGTGCCATGGCGCGCCAGGTGGCGTTTCAGGGTGGCGGGACTGACGCCGAATTCCTGCGCCGTGCGTTCCAGGGTCGGCGCGCAGCGGATATTGGCCAGCAGGTAGTCGTACAGCGCGCCGAGCAGGCTCGCTGCCGGCACGGGCGCCAGGGCGGCCGCCCGCAAGGCCAGCGCCGCCGCCGTGGCATTGCCGCGTGGCCAGGGTTTGTCGAGCCAGCTGGAATCGATGAGCATGGCGTCGACCTGGCAATCGAAACGCAGCGCCTGGCCCAGGTGCACTTCATGCTGTTCGACGTGGCGGGGCCGCGCGCGGTTGAAGCAGAAGCGCCACGGCAGGGACTGCCCGGCCAGCCAGCGGCACATGGCCGCCAGTGCCGTCATGTGCATTTCCACCAAAAAAGGCAGCTGGCTCGGCGCGCCGAATGCATCGACCCAATACAGCACATGCATGTCGCCCGCTTCGCGCAAGCGCGGCTGCAGCAGCGGACACAGCAAGGTATGAAAGCCGCACAGGATGCCCAGCGCCTGGCGCAGATTCTGCGCCTGCAGCAAGGCATGGCTGGCGGCGCCGTAATGGCCGGGCAGCATTTGCTGGCCCAGCATGAAGCTGGTGTCGGCACTGTCCAGGCCGCGCGCCACGTTGGCCAGCAATTGCAGGTATTGCGCGGCGCTGACCTGGCTTTCCTCGGACGGCAGCGCGCCGCCATCGAGACCCGTGCCCTTGAGCAGCGGCGCCACGGCCAGCTCCCGGCTGCGCGCGTAATCGAGCACCAGCGCCGGCTGGTGATGGGCCGCGATGCTGGGGTCGCCTTGCTGGTTCAGCGGCATCAGGCAGGCGCGGCGGAACTGATTCCGGCACCGGAGCGCGGCGTTTCCACGGCCCGGCTCAGCTCGGCCAAGACCACTTCCGGCACGCCATCGGTCAGCGAGCAGGCATGCCGCAGGCTCAGGCGGATTTCGCGGTTATCGTTGGCGTGGTGGCGCATCTGCCCCACCATGGCGCACAGGTGGCGCGCCTTCACGGCCGCATCTTCGCGCGACACGCCCGGCATCAGCACGGCAAAGCGGTCGCCCGCATAGCGGCACAGCAAATCGTCATTACGCAAGTTCAGCAGCAGCATATGGCCCACGGCTTGCAGCACGCGGTCGCCTTCGCGGTGGCCGTATTCGCGGTTAATCAGGTGAAAGCTGTCGATATCGAGCAAGACCAGCGCGCAATCGAGGCCGGGACGGCGCTCCTGCTCCAGGCGCATCTGCGTGCGCAGGTAGCTGGCGTCGGCCAGTTGCGTGATACGGTCGAAGGCGCGGTGGTCGCGGAACAGGCGTTCGCGCTTTTGCAGGTGTTCATTTAACCGGAACTGTTCCTGGCGCCAGTAATACATGCCGATCGTCAGCACCAGCATGCCAAACGGAATCAATGCTTCCAGCCAGTTATCCCACACGGCGCTCTTATCGACGGCAAAGAATTCATCGAGGCAATCGGCCCAGGACCCCAGCATGATGGCGCACAGGCCGCCCGCGATCAGGCGCGTCACCAGCCCGCGGGGTCGGCTGCTGAGGGTAAACAAAAACCAGATGCCCGCCATGACGGCCGTGCCGCCTTCGCAGACGATATCCATCCACTTCCAGATGGCAAACGGTTTAAGGTGCCCCAGTGTGGCGTACAGGAACAAAAACAGGGGCAACGCGAGCGCGGCGGCAATCAGGCTGTTACGGTGCAACGGCAGCATGTGGGAAACCTTTAAAAGTGGTGCTGTCGCCACGATAGCGCCCGCCCATGACGGCACGATGACATGCCCTGCGCCCGTGCGGCAGGTGCAAACGGCTCATCATTAGTAGCGCAGCCGATGCAAATCCGGCAAGCCGCATCCCATGCGCCCCGCGCTGGCAGGTCATTTCAGCTCATGGCAGCGCCATTCCAGCCGGAAAGCGTTCGCATGCCGTTGTTTTCAGGGTGGCAAGCCCTTGCCTGTCACGCAACCGTCATATTTGCTGCCTAGAATCCGCCCGGTTCCATCCCCCTAACCGAGCTCTTCATGAAAACCATGCACACATCGTTCCCCTCCCCGCTGCGCCTCACGGCCCTGGCCCTCGGCATCATGGCCGTCTTCAGCGGCCAAAGCCATGCGCAAGCGCAAGATGCGGACGGCCTGCCGGCCGCCACCGTGGTCGTCAGCGGCCAGCGCGCCAGCCTGCGCAACGCCATCGCCGCGCAAGAGAAAGCCGACAACATCATCAGCGTCATCAGCAGCGACGATATCGGCGGCTTGCCCGATAAGAACGCGGCCGAGGCGCTGGCCCGCTTGCCGGGCGTGTCCGTGCAGCGCGACCAGGGCGAAGGCCGCTACATCACGGTACGCGGCCTGGGTCCTGACTTGAACGCCGTCACCATCAACGGCGCGCTGGTGCCGTCGCCGGAAGCGGGCCGCCGCGCCGTGGCGCTGGACATCCTGCCAGCCGGCCTGATCCGCACCTTGGAGGTATCGAAGACCTTGCTGCCGGAAATGGACGCCAACTCGCTGGGCGCCACCGTCGAGGTGAAATCACTGTCCGCCTTCGACTTGCCGGGCAAGCTGCTGTCGGCCAACGTGGGCGCCAGCTACGATGAAAAAACGGGCAAGACCAGCCCCAGCGGCGGCGCCCTGTGGGCCCAGCGCTTCCTCGACGGCAAGCTGGGCGTAGCCGCCGGCCTGAGCGCGGAAAAGCGCTCGTTCGGCTCGGACGACGTGGAAACGGGCGGCGCCTGGAGCAAGGGTAAGTTGTCGGGCCTGGAATTGCGCGACTACCTGCCCGTGCGCAAGCGCGGCGCGCTGGCCGTCAACCTCGATTACCGTCCCGAAGCGGGCAACAGCTGGTTCCTGCGCTCCTTCGTCAGCGAATTTTCCGACGATGAAGTGCGCGACCGCTTGACCATCAGCAATATCGCAGGCGGCAGCCTGGCCGAAGGCCAGACGGCCAGCGCGCGCGCCGAGCGCCGCATCCGCCAGCGCAAGTACACGCAGCAAGTGCGCTCCTTAGTCCTGGGCACGCAGCAAAAATCGGGCGACTGGACGCTGGACGTGAAAGGCGGCATGAGCCGCGCCACGGAAGACACGCCGGAGTCGCTGAACGATGGCCGTTTCCGCGGCACCAGCAATTTCGCGGGCATCAGCTTCACGGACACGCAGGAACCGAAATTGAGCGGCCCCGCCTCGCTGTACGACCCGGCCAGCTACGCGCTTAACGCCATCACCCTGCAAAAGCGCTACTCGAAGGACAATGAGCACCACGCGCGCATCGACCTGGCGCGCAAGTTCGACATCGCCACCCTGAAATTCGGCGCAAAAGTCAGCCGCCGCGAAAAATCCAATGACACGGATCAATGGGCGTACAACAGCAGCAAGGCCACGAGCGGCAATTACTGGGGCGCCGGCTCGACTTCGATGAGCAACTTCGTGCAAGGCCATAATCTCGACTACGACCTGGGCAACATCGGCGTGGCGCTGGACCCGGCCCTGATACGCGCCCGCGTGGCGGGGCTGGACCGCGCCAAGGCGCGCCTGTCCACCGAGTCCATCATCAACGACTACCGCATGCATGAAGACATCAACGCCATGTATGTGCAGAACAGCTATGACTTCGACGCCTGGCACATCCTCGGTGGCGTGCGCGCCGAGCGCACCAGTTTCGAGGCGGCCGGTTCGCAAGTGGACAGCGCCGGCGTCGCCACGCCCTTGACGCGCGAACGCTCGTACACCAACTGGCTGCCAAACCTGCAAACCCGTTATGACCTGGATCAACATACCAGCGTGCGGGCCGCCTGGACGCAAGCCGTCGTGCGCGCCAATTTCAGCCAGCTGGCGCCCGGCATCAGCCTGGCCAGCAACACGGAAGCCGTGATCGGCAACCCGGACTTGAAGCCCTTGAAGGCAAACAACCTGGACCTCGGTATCGAGCGCGTGCTGGGCAACGACGGCGTGATGTCGGCCTACGGCTTCTACAAGGACATCAAGAATTTTACCTACACGACGAATCTGGCCGGCACGGGCCAGTGGGCAGGCTACACGACGGCCACCTCGTATGCGAACGGTGACGCGGCCAAAGTAAAGGGCATCGAACTGGCCTACATGCAGCCGCTGCGCATGCTGCCGGCGCCATTCAACAAGTTCCTCGTCGGCGTCAACGGCACCCTGAGCACCTCGAGCGCGCAAATCGGCCGCTTCGACAAGGCCAGCAACAAGCAGATGAACCGCGACATCCGCCTGCCGGGCCAGTCGAACCAGGTGATGAACTTGATGCTGGGCTATGAAACGGGCCCGGTCAGCGCCCGCCTGGCCCTCAACTACAAGTCGCCGTATCTGCTGGAAATGGGCGGCGACATCCTCGACCAAAGCCAGGACCATATCGTCGCCAGCCAGAAGCAGCTCGATTTCTCGCTGTCGTACCAGATCAATAAACAGTTCCAGCTAATGTTTGAGGCGGCTAACCTGAACAACGAAAAATACTATGTCTACCAGGGCACGAAGCAATACAACGTGCAGAACGAACAATATGGCCGCACCTTTAAAGTGAGCCTGAAAGCCAGCGCCTTCTGATGATGATTTCCAATAACATGAAAAAAACCGTACTCTGCAGCGCCTTGCTTGCTGCCTTCTGCATCATGGGCACGGCACAGGCCGCGCCTGCCCAAGCTGTTCCCTCCTTCACGCAGGAAGCGGAAGAACTGGCCCGCCTGCCCGGCGGCGGCTGGCTGACCCTGGACAAGCACGGCTTGCGCCTGTTCAACGCAGCCGGCCAGGAGCAGGACCGCATCGCCGTGCGCGCCAAGCAGCTCGACACGCGCATCGATGGCAACAAGGTACTGGCCGTGTTCCTGGAAGCGGACACGCAGCGCCCCCTGCCCGTGTCCGTCGATGTGCAGGCCGGCAAACTGGTCAAGCTGGCGCCGTTTCCCATCCCGACGTTTTCCGTGGAAGCGTCGTGCCTGTACCGCGACGCGCAGCAGCTAGCCCATCTGTTCTTGATCGGCAAGGATGGGCAAGCGGAACAGTGGGTGATGCAGGGCGAGCAGCGTCAGCTAGTACGCAAGCTGGCCTTGCCGCCGCACGCGAAACATTGCCGCGCCGACGATGGCGCCCAGCGTCTGCTGGTAAGCGAGGCCAACATGGGCGTATGGGCGTATGACGCCGAGTCCGAAGGCATGGGCAAGCGCGAAGTGGTCGCCCTGCGCAAGCCGTACGGCCAGCTGGACGGCGGCGCCGGTGCGCTGGCCGTGCTGCCGGGCGGGGTGGCAGTACTCGACGGCAAGGCGGAAAAGCTGCACCTGTACACCCATCAGGGGAGTCAATGGACGGCCATGCCGCCGCAAGCCGTCGCCTTGAACGTGCGCAAGGGCGACAGCCAGCTGGCACTCAATGGAAATTCGTTGATGTTACGCGGCAAGAATGGTTGGCAGGCGCGGCCCTTGAAATGGGCTGGCCAAGCGGAAACGCAGCCTGCGGTGGCCATCATCGCCCCGCAAGCGCAGACGGAACCGATGGCGCGCCAAGGCGACGCGGCCGACGATCCGGCCATCTGGCTATCCAGCAACCCCGCCGACGCACGCATCCTCGGCACCAACAAGAAACAGGGTTTATTGGTCTACGACCTGCAAGGCAAACAGACGCAGCTGCTGGAAGTGGGACGCCTGAACAACGTCGACGTGCGGCAGAACATCAGTCTTGGCGGCAGCAAGGTCGACCTGGCCGTGGCCACCCAGCGCGACGACAACAGCATGATGTTGTTCACCATCAATGCCAGCGGCGACGTGGCGGAAGCGGGCCGTTTCCCTACCGGTCTGAAAAGCATCTACGGCATGTGCTTGTACCAGCCGGCCAGCGGCGGCGTGCAAGCGTTCATCAACGACAAGGACGGCACTTTCCAGCAGTACAGCATCGGCCTGGAAGGCAACAAGTTCAGCGCCACCCTCTTGCGCAGCTTCAAGGTCGCCACGCAACCGGAAGGCTGCGTGGCCGACGACGCCAACGCCCGCTTGTTCCTGGGCGAGGAAACGCGCGGCATCTGGACCACCTCGGCCGACGCCGCCAAGCCGGACGCCCTCACCATGGTCTTGCCGGTGGGCGCGAACCTGACGGCCGACGTGGAAGGCATGGCCATCTACCGCCAGCCTGGCGCCAAGGCCAATACGGGCTACCTGATCGTCTCCAGCCAGGGCGACAGCAGCTACGTGGTGCTCGACGCGCAAGCGCCCTACAAGGTGCGCGGTCGCTTCAAGGTGGGTTTCAACTTGCCCGCCGGCATCGACGGCACCTCGGAAACGGACGGCCTCGACGTCACCTCCGCCAACCTGGGCGGCGCGTATGCGCAAGGCATGCTGGTGATCCAGGACGGCTACAAGCGCTTGCCGGACGGACCGCAGAACTTCAAGTATGTGGCGTGGGGGGATGTGGCGACGGCGTTGAAGCTGGAATAATCAGGCGGGGCTGACCCCGCCGGAGGAATGCGCCTCAATGGGGCGCATTCCAATCCCGCTGAGCCCGGCCCCGATACTATCTGCGCGGCATATCGATATGAAATGGCAGGCGCTTGCCGCACAAGTCCACCATGCCCGACACGGCTAGTCGATCCGCCGACAATTCAATGATGTTGACAGCCGACACGTCACCATATTCCATCATATAGATACCCGATTCCTCTGCCTCGGGATGCATATCCAGCATCCCGATCGAAAACGCTCCTCCCTGCCCTTCCGGTATGCGCAAGCCATGCAGGAAAAAAACCGGCGGATACAGCGCCCACGACCATTCCGCATCCTCCGGCTCGGTCAAGCGCATAAACACCTCATCGTCGCCATGGATATCGATATTCAGCTCCAGCATACCGCCGCCAAGAACTTCCAGACTAATGTTTGATTTCGCTACATCCACTTCAAAATTGGTGTTGCCGATACTAAAAACAGTCATTCAATACTTCTCCTGAGTTACAAGTAAATAGACGGCACGATAAACAGCAAGGAATGCAGGATTGCCCTGCCTTCATCATATTCATTCAACTATTGTCAATGCGCACAGCAATGACATTAAACTTTACCGTCTTTAATAGTGTCAATAAATGCAAGAAAGAGGCGTTTACTCTGTAAAACAGGTAAAACTTGTAATGTCCGCTTCCGCCTGCGGATTCAATCGGTCAACGCAACACACTGTTCAAATCGTTGAGCCGGTGTTTGGTAGTGTAGCGTCTTCCTAGGGCGCTCGTTGAGTCTTCTGGCTACCGCATCGAGTTGCTCTTGCGAATA
>NZ_CP088968.1:3751573-3939155 GCF_021165895.1 Janthinobacterium sp. PLB04
TCCAGCGTTCCCACATCAAGGCCTTCTGCCTCTCGGTGTAATAAATGCGTGGTTTCTGTTTCATCTTCAACACTCCTGTAACCTGGGCGTTTAGGTTAGAGTGTTGCGACCACCGATTGAATCCGCACCCCAAAGCGGACGGCTGAGTTCTACTTCAGCCGAAGCGCTGCACACTTTTCACGATGTGCTGACGAAAAAATTCGCTGCAATGTCAACGCTAAACGGCTCGTCGAATTCAACGACAATCTTTTTTTTGAATATGCCTTCCTTCTTCACCCGATAAGGCACATAGACGTAACGAGCATAACCGGAGCTTTCTAGCTGTACTCGAAGACCGTCTGGAGCAGTGGGAGAATATTGAGCAGGAATGTTTACGTTGGCTGCAAGCGCCACTCCTGCAAATTGCCCATTTAGCGCGCCCGCCACAAAGGCGTCGCTCAAGAGTTTATATATCTCTCTTGGATTTGGCCTCTCCTCGCCATTGTATCCACCGATTGCGGCGACAACGCCGTCGGGCGCTAGAGTAGCTCCGAAGGGATAAAAATCCCCGCCATTTTCAAGCATCGTTCGAGCAAAACCCATACAATAGGAGAACATTTCGTGAATTTGTTCAGGTGTTGCGCCCATCTTTATCCTTTAAAACAGAGTATCTCGTGATTTGGCACGAACGGCCGCTGTTGGCCGATTGCCGACTCTTTTAGTCGAAATTCCGATTAGCATTGGTATCGGTCTTTGATGTGCTCATTGTAGTAAATATCCTTGGAGTAGGCACGCATGAACGCAGCATGCACATTTGGAGGTACTCGGCAAAAATCATAACTATGCCCCTGCTGGAATTGGATACGCATGCGAGCTGTTTGCTCGTCGTAACCAATTGCAACAATGGCGCTGGAATTTACCCGGACCATTTGCATGGCAGCTCCCGAAAGTGTTAAGACTCAAAATGGTAAAGGCTGTTCGATTAGGAGCGGCGACTTCTGACCATTCGTAAACAATTCCGCAACTGTAGCGTATTTTGCAACATGATATCGAAAAAGAAGCCGCGATGCACCAGTCATGTCAGCAACTACCTCGTTAAATCTCCTCGGCTTACCAATCTGCCAGCGACTGCCAGCCTCAGGCATATTAGAATACCGTCCCATGACCTCCCCCGCCTCGACCTCCGCCCTCCCAGACAGCATCCTGCTCCCTTCCTTGGCCGTCTTGGGAGGGCAGATTTCCGTCAATCTGGGGGCGGCGATTGCGAAGAATCTGTTTCCTGTCATCGGGGTCGAGGGGATTACGGCGTACCGGGTCGGGTTTTCTGCGCTGATCCTGCTGGCCATCTTCCGGCCGTGGCGCTATCGGCTGACGCGCAAGGATGTGCTGAACTTGCTGGTCTATGGTTCCGTGCTGGGGTTGATGAACTTGCTGATTTACCGGGCGTTTGCGCTGATACCGATCGGTATCGCCGTCGCCATCGAGGTGACGGGGCCGCTGGCGGTGGCCATGCTGTCATCGCGCCGTCCGCGCGATTTGCTGGCGGTGGCGTGCGCCGTGTTTGGCTTGTATCTGCTGCTGCCCCTGCAAGGCAGTCCGGGCAGCCTGGATCCTGTCGGCGTGGCGTATGCGCTGGGAGCGGCGTTGTGCTGGGCGCTGTATATCATCTTCGGCAAGCGCGCCTCCACCTTGCAAGGCGGCCAGGCTGTGGCTTGGGGCATGACGGTGGCGGCCATGGTGACGGTGCCTATCGGCGTCGCATATTCGGGCACGGCCTTGCTGGCGCCATCGATTGCGCTGATGGGCCTGGCAATTGCCATGCTGTCCAGCGCCCTGCCGTATTCGCTGGAAATCTTTGCCCTTCGCCGTTTGCCGCAAGGCGTGTTCGGCATGTTCAGCAGCGCGGCACCCGCCGTCAGCGCGCTGGCCGCCATGGCCGTGCTGGGAGAACTGCTGAGCCTGACCCAGTGGCTGGCCATCGCCTGCATCGTGTTTGCGTCGGCCATGGCGGCGCTCGGCGCACAGGGTGGCAAGCGCTAGCGCCATTCAGGCCATCCGGCATTGATTCCTGCGCGCTTCCTGCAGCCATTCCTGCGCCGCTGACGGACAGATTTTGATGCCCGCCTGTAAAATACGTCATTGCTTGCCATATCGTCCACTTCCGCCTCACCGATGACCTATCCATTTCTTTTTCGCTGGTTCTCCTCTCTTGCCGCCGCAGCCATGCTGCTGGCGCCAGTCGTCACCGCACAGGCGGCCGCTCCTGCCGCACTCACGGGCAACGCCGAAGCGGGCAAGGCGGCCTTTCGCAAGTGCGCCTCTTGCCACCAGGTGGGACCATCGGCGCGCGGCGGCTTCGGCCCCAAGCTGACGGGCGTGATCGGCCGCAAGGCCGGCTCCACCACCGACTATAAATACTCGGCGGCCATGAAAAACACGAATATCGTCTGGACCGAGCAAAACCTGGCCGGCTTCCTGAAAGCACCGAGCGACTTCATTCCCGGCAATAACATGCGCTTCTGGGGTATCGGTAATGCGCAGCAAGTAGCCGACTTGCTGGCCTATCTGCGTACGCAGTAAGCGCATGCAATAAGCTAACGTCAGCGTCCAAGCTGGCCGAGTGCCAACCTGCACGCAGGCTGGAACATGGACGCGCACAAGGCGGCATCAAGCCCTTGCGCTTCTTGTGCGCCGCCTCATAGTCGCGCAGACGACTCTAGGGCTTGGCTGGCAGCTTGCGCACGCACAGATAGATGGAATACAGCGCCGCCAGCCCCACCAGCACGTACACGCCGCGCGACGCCGTCGACATGGCACCGAGGATGCGGGCCACGATATCGATATCGAACAAGCCCACCAGCGCCCAGTTCAAGCCGCCCACGATCAGCAGGATCATCGAGATCCAGTCCACCACGTTCAGGCGCTTGGCCGTCATTTCCTCATTTGCCGCACCGTCCGATCCTGCCTGGATATTCGCCATGTCAGCCTCCTGTGAATATAAGAAGAGAAAGACCCGCCGCCGGGTCCGTGCAAGGAACAGTGTAGGCGCGGCACCGCCATGCGCCAGTCGGACGATGCCGGGTATGGAGGTAGGATGCGTCTGCAATACGGCGGGTGATTTTATCTGGCAACATGCCATGCCACTGTTGCTAAACAGGCAGTGACTAATTCCAATATGGAAATATTTGTAGATTACCTAGTACCGCGCTGCTACACTCATTTCACCCCGGCAACTTCAGGGGGCAAGCGCCGCGTCATGCCGCAGGCATGGGAACTGACCACCATGGGACAACAGCTGAGGGGACATGAATATTTCAAACATACGTATCGGTGTGCGCCTGACCACAGGCTTTTTGCTCACTTCGCTGTTACTGGCCGCGGTGGTGGTCATCAGCACATGGCAGCTGTCGGCGGTAAGCGGGGAAATCGATAGCAGCGTGAACCAGCGCTATGCGCGCATCGCGCAATTGCAGGCCACGCGCAACAGCACGCAGGAACAGCCTGCCCTGCGCGAACTCGACCAGCAGATCGCCACGCAATCGGTGCAGATGCGCACGGCGGCCGAGGCGGCCATGGCCCGCGCGCACGATACCAGCGTGCTGATCATTGCGCTGGGCCTGGTCGGCGGCGTGTTGAGCCTGGCGACGGCCTGGTTCATCAGCAGCGGCATCGTGCGTCCCTTGCGACATGCCGTCAAAGTGGCGCGCAAGGTGGCTGGCGGCGACTTGAGCGAACATATCCGCGTCGATTCCCGCGATGAAGTGGGGCAACTGCTGCAGGCCCTGAAAGACATGAATGCCAGCTTGATCACGATCGTGGGCGAGGTGCGCGGCGGCACGCACGAGATCGCGGGCGCCTCGGGAGAGATTGCCGCCGGCAACCTGGACTTGTCGCAGCGTACCCAAGCGCAAGCCAGCTCGCTGGAGCGCACGGCCGCGTCGATGGAAGAACTGACGGGCACCGTCAAGCAAAATGTCGATAACGCACGGCAAGCCAATCAGCTGGCACAATCGGCCGCCGCCGTGGCAGGCAAAGGGGGGACGGTGGTGGCGCAAGTGGTCGATACCATGAGCTCGATCAACGCTTCCTCAAAAAAGATCGTTGACATCATCGGGGTCATCGACGCCATCGCCTTCCAGACGAATATCCTGGCCCTGAATGCCGCCGTGGAGGCGGCGCGGGCCGGAGAACAGGGGCGCGGTTTTGCCGTCGTGGCCGCTGAAGTGCGCACCCTGGCCCAGCGTTCTGCCGGCGCGGCAAAAGAAATCAAGCAACTGATCGGCGACTCCGTCGAGCGGGTCGACGCAGGCGCGCGCCTGGTCGACACGGCCGGCGCCACCATGCGCGAGATCGTAGCCAGCGTGCACCGCGTTACAGACATCATGGGCGAGATCAGCATGGCCAGCGGCGAGCAATTGTCCGGCATCGAACAAGTCAATGCCGCCATCGTGCAGATGGAACAGGTGACGCAGCAAAATGCGGCCCTGGTGGAGCAGGCATCGACGGCGGCGGCCAGCATGCAGCAGCGCGCCACGCTACTGTCAGGCACGGTGGGCATCTTCAAGCTGAGCCGTGACCAGGTGTCAGCCCAGGCCGCGCACGGCATCAGCCTGGTAGCCGGACAGGCTGCGCACGCCATTTCCGCGCCGGCAAACCTGTCTGCCACAAGCATTAGAGCGCGGCTGAAAGCCTGAGTTCCCCCGTCATCGCAGCGCCGCCATAGAATCGCTACAGCTGCTTGTACATGATGGTGGTGGGGTCCAGCCTGTCGCCGGCCGGCGCCAGCGCATAGCCGGGAATGCTGCCGGCCACCACATAGCCGAGCGACAAGTACAGCGGTTCCGCGTGGTCGCTGCTGCGCGTGTCCAGGGTCAGCAGGCTGCGCGGCAAGAGGCGCGCCTGTTCTTCCAGCGCCTGCATCAGCTGGCGCGCAAGGCCGCGCCGGCGGAAAGCGGGCGCGACCAGCAGCTTGCGCACTTCGGCCCGGTGTGCCTGGTTGGGATTGGTGTCCCAGTCCAGCTGCACGGCGCCCGCCACCTGCCCTTCCACCTCGGCCACCAGCAGCAGGCGCACGCCGCGCGTGACGGCCGGCAAGACGTTATCCGTCCAGAACGCCTGGCTGGCCGCCGTGTCGAAGGGCAAGATAAAACCGATGCTGGCGCCGTCGTGCACGCAGTTTTGCAGCAAGGCCCCCAGTTCCCGCAAGCGGTCACGTATATCGGTGGATGAAAAATGGCGTAGCGATACGGACATGGTGGCCTCAGACAAGAAAGAGAAAATAGCGGGCGCCGCTGTCCGGCAGCGTTGTGAACGCGCTGGGGCCATGCAGCTGGTAGCGCAGGCAGTCGCCGGCCAGTAAATCGTGGGAGCGGCCGTCGACGGTCACGTTCAGCTTGCCTTGCTGCAGCAACAGATGGTGTTCCATGCCAGGCCGGGGCGAGGCCGCGTAGGCGATCGTCACGCCAGCGCCCAGCTCGCATTCGAGCGCTTCGCCAGCCAGCGCGCGCGACGGGGGCGAAACGGAGCGGCGGATAAAGCCCGTGTCCGGGTCGCTCCACACGCTTTGCTCGGCCCGCCGCAGCATGGGGGGAAAGTCGTCTTCCACCATGCGCAGCAGGCGCGACATGGCCAAGCCATATGCGGCGCACAGCTTGCCCAGCACGCTCGTAGTCGGGCTGACCTCGCCATTTTCCAGGCGCGATAATGTCGCGCGGCTGACCTGGCTGGCACTGGCCAGCTGGTCCAGCGACCAACCCCGCTCCACGCGCAACTGCTTTAAACGGGCCGCCAGCCGCTGTTCCGTATCGTTCTCTATGAGTGCCGAATTTTTCATATATGGGAATTTATCCCTCATATGAAAAACAGTCAAGCTGTTTGAGCGCGCTAGCCCGCCATGCGTGTGGCGTGGCGGCACAATTCCAGGAAACCCGTCAAACGGGGCGAAAGGATCTTTTTGGACTGGCGAATCAGATAAAAGTTGCGCTCCAGCGGCGGCAGCATGGTTTCCAACTCCACCAGTTGCCCGCTGGCCAGCAAATCGGCCACGACGACGCGCGACAGGCAGGCGATGCCCAGTCCCGCCGCCGCCCCATATTTGATGGCTTCCGAGTTGCTGAACTCGCCCGCGGCACGCAGATAGTGCAGATACGGCACCAGCGCCTGCTCCACGGCTTCGCGCGTCCCCGAGCCTGCTTCGCGCAGCAGCCAGCCTGCCTGGTTCAGCTCCGTAAAACTGAGCAGATGGCGCAGCTGCGCCAGCGGATGCGTGGGCGCGGCCACGATCAGCATCTGGTCCGTCAGCCACGGTTCCACCAGCAAGCCCGCTTCGTGGCACGGCCCTTCGATCAGGCCGATATCGACACGGAACTCCGCCACGGCGGCGGCGATGTCGGCCGTATTGGCAATCGTCACTTGCGGAATGCTGCGCCCGTATTGCTGCGCCGCCAGCGCCAGTATCTGCGGCAGCAAATAGATGCCGATAGTGGTGCTGGCACCGATCTGCAGGCTGACGGGCACGGACGGGTCCGCACCCGCGAACTGGCGCTCGATGCTGGCGGCTCCGTCGCGCATCTGCCGCGCCTGCGGCAACAGCAGGCGGCCATTGTCGTTGAGCAGCAAACGCTTGCCCACACGGTCGAACAGTTGCGCCCCCAACAAGGCTTCCAGTTCATTCAGTGCCGCGCTGGTGGCCGATTGCGACAGCGCAATCAACTCACCGGCCGCACTGGTGCTGCCCGTATCCGCCACGGCGAGGAAAATCTGCAGTTGCCGCAAGGTCAACGCCATTTTATCTACCTATCCAATCGGTTAAAGATACAAAAACAATCCGTTTTACCATTTAATCAGCAAACTGTACAGTCATGCCATACGAACCAGGAACCACGGAGTACGGTATGTCATCCCTCTCAACAAGCAACACAACAAATTTCAGCGACCGCTATGGCCGCCTTCTCCCCGGCCTGCTGCTCAGCGGCGTGATCGCCTGGGGCGCCATTCAACTGGGCAAGCTGGAATGGATGCAAAGCCACGGCATGAGCGCCCTGACCCTGGCCATCATGCTGGGCATTGTGCTCGGCAATAGCGTGTATGGCCACCTGGCGCCCACGTGCGGCGCAGGCGTGGCGTTTTCCAAACAGACATTATTACGACTCGGCATCATCCTGTATGGCTTTCGTTTGACCTTCCAGGATATCGGGCAGGTGGGCCTGGCCGGCATCGCCATCGACGCGCTGGTGCTGGCGTCCACGTTTGGCCTGGCCATGTTTCTCGGCACCAAGGTATTCAAGCTGGAACGCAACAGCGCCATCCTGATCGGCGCGGGCAGCTCGATCTGCGGCGCGGCGGCCGTGATGGCGACCGAGCCCGTCGTCAAGGGACGCAGCGAAGATGTCACCGTGGCCGTCTCGACCGTCGTGGTCTTCGGCACCATCGCCATCTTTTTGTATCCATTGCTGTACCAGCTGAATCAAGGCTGGCATGTGCTGGCGGCAACACCATCCGCCTTTGGCGTGTACATCGGCTCGACCGTACATGAAGTGGCGCAGGTGGTAGCGGCCGGCAAGTCGATCGGGCAGGAAGCGGCGAATGCGGCCGTGATCGCCAAGATGGTGCGCGTGATGATGCTGGCCCCCTTCCTCGTCATCCTGTCGGCGGTGCTGGCGCGCGGCAAGGCCAAAGGTGGCAACAGCGGCCACGACAAGGCGGCCAAGCTGGCCATCCCCTGGTTCGCCTTCATCTTTATCGGCGTGGTGGCATTCAATTCGCTGGGCCTGCTGCCAGCGGGAACAGTCGCCACCATCACCGAGCTCGACACAGTCTTGCTGGCCATGGCCATGGCTGCCCTGGGCTTAACGACGCACATGTCGGCCATCCGCCGCGCCGGCATCAAGCCCCTGCTGCTGGCCGGCCTGCTGTTCTGCTGGCTCATCGCCGGTGGCGCCGCCATTAACCATGTTGTCGCCAGCCTGTTTGCTTAAGGCGCAGCTTGATACAAGCCGGGGCCGCTGACGCGGGAGTCGAAAACTTCGTACAATATACGTGTTTTGACTCTCAATCCGGCTTAGGCCCCACCCAGGAACACCCATGCATCTCTCGAACTGGCTGCTTTTCTGCAGCGTCGCCCTGCTCGTCACGTTTTCTCCCGGCCCGGCCGTCTTGCTGGCCATCTCGAACGCCATCGCCGTCGGCCCGCGCCGCGCAATGATCAGCAGCATGGGCAATGGTTTTGGCTTGTTCATCATTTCTGGCGTGGCCATGGCTGGCATGGGCGTCGTGCTGGCCACCTCGGCCACGGCCTTCATGCTGCTGAAACTGGCTGGCGCCCTGTATCTGGTGTACTTGGGCATCAAGCAATGGCGCAGCAAGACCAGCGTCGTGGCCGATGCGCCCGTGGTGACCGGCACGGCGAATCCTAACTCGTTCTGGAAACTCTTCCGCCAGGGCTTGACGGTCGCGCTGACCAATCCGAAAGCGATCCTGTTCTTCTCGGCACTGTTCCCGCAATTCATCACGCCGGGCGAACCGGTGGCCATCCAGTTCACCGTGCTGACGACTTCGTTTGTCGCCTGCGCCATGCTGGCCCACCTGTTCTACGCCAACCTGGCGCGCCTGCTGAAAACCCAGCTAGCCACACCGGGCCGCGCCAAGCTGTTCAACCGCATCACGGGCGGCGCTTTCGTCTTGCTGGGCCTGAGCCTGCTGCGCCTGCGCGCCAAGGCGGCGTAACTAGTTCTTTTCCGTCAAAAACGCCTCGATGCTGGCCGCCAGGGCCAGCGGTGTTTCATTCATCGGATAGTGTCCCGCATTGCCCAGCACCTCCAGCCGGGCTTGCGGGTACCACGCCAGATACGTGCGGCGCATCAGGGCCGCATCGAAACGGGGATCATGCTCCCCCACCAGCGCCAGCAACGGCAGCGCCACGCGCGCCGCCTTGATTTCTTCACTGAAATCCGTCTCGCTCCACGCGAGGAAATACGCGGCAAACGCGGCTGGATCCGAACTTTCCCACGAATACTGTGCCTTCCAGTCCAGCCAGGTGGCTGGCAAGCGCCCGCCCGTGCTGCGGTCGATGATGGCGCGCCGCGCCGCCACGCTATCGGCGGCCGCGAGAAACGTGGCGCGGGCGGCCGCATCGAAGGCCACGCCGCAGCAGGGCACGGGCGCCACGGCCACCAGTTTGCGCAGGCGCAAGGGGGCCAGCAAGGCCAGCCGTTCCAGCGCCATGCCCCCCATGGAGTGGCCTACCACGCTGAAAGTGGCAAAGCCGAGCGCATCGGCCAGCGCCAGCGCGTCGCGGGCGACCTCGTCCATCGAATACTCACCTTCTGCGCCACGCATGCCGCCATAGCCGCGATTGTCCATGAAGACATAGCTGAAAGCGCCGCCGTCGAGACCCGCTTCTATCGGGGAAAAAGCGTTGGCGTCGCCAAACCAGCCGTGCAGGACGATGACGGCGTGGGGACCATGGCCCACGCGATGACAGGTATTGTGCATGTTCACTCCGGAAAAAGAGTGTGATGGTAAGCGGCCGGCAAGCGGCCCGCTTTCGATGCCAGGTCAACTACTGTAGAGTATGGGCCATGGATGATTTTTATACGGAAGTACCGCGCCCATTGATCGCCACGGCACGCGACTATGTTTCTGGCGCAATGTTTCCCAGCCACAGCCATGCGCGTGGGCAATTTGCGTATGCGGCACGCGGTGTCATCAGCGTGCACACGCCGCAAGGCAACTGGCTGGTGCCGCCGCAACGCGCTTGCTGGGTACCTGCCCAGCTATCCCACGGCATGCGCATGCATGGCGCCGTGACCATGCACAACGTGTTTATCGACGCACCGGCCATTGCAGGGATGGGCTTGCCGTCACACTGCCAGGTACTGGACGCTTCGCCGCTGCTGCGCCAACTGCTGGCCGAGGCCGTGACGGTCAATGGCTTGTATGCGGAACAATCGCGGGCCGGACGACTGATGGCCTTGCTGCTCGATGAAATTGCCGCTGCCAGGCCACTGCCCCTGAGCGCGCCCCTGCCACAGGAACCCCGGCTGTCGCGGCTGTGCATGGACATGCTGCGGCAACCGAGCCTGGACAGTAGCCTGGATGCGATGGCGGCGCAAGCCGGCATGAGCCGGCGCACCTTTACGCGCCAGTTCCGGGCCCAGACGGGGCTGGCCTTTGCCCAGTGGCGCCAGCAAGCGTGCCTGCTGGCGGCCATCACGCGGCTGGCGGACGGGCAAGCCGTCACCCGCGTGGCGCTCGACCTCGGCTATGCCAGCCCCAGCGCCTTCACGGCCGCCTTCCGCCGCGTGCTGGGCCAGGCACCCAGCGATTATTTAGCCTAGGAAATGATGGCGGCGATGCGCTGCGCCAACGCCTGCGCCAGTTTCTGCACATGGTAGCCATCGACAAAACCATGGTGGGCTTGCGCGGAAAACGGCACCCGCATGCGGCCGTCCTCTTGCGCGGGGCCGAACTTGCCCCAGGTAAAGGTCGGTATGTCGGCGTTGCGGTGACGGTGGATCGGGTGTTCGATGGCCGCCAGCTCCAGCCACGGCAGGCAAGTGATGAAGATATTGTTGCGCTGCTCGCGCTCGCTTTCGCCCTCGCCCGTATTGATCAGCGCGGAACTGGCTTCGGCAATGCGCTTGGCTTCCAGGCTGCGCACGATGAACAGGTCGAGCTGGTCCGTCATCGCGAAGCGCGTGTAATTGAGGTTTTCATCGCCGTTGATGACGGTATAGGAAGCGGGGAAATCGTCGATCCGTATCACCTCTCCCTGGTAGATGCGGTACATGAAGTTGTCGATGTCCCTGACCGTATTGAGCAGGCAAAACAGGAAAAAGTGAAACACGGGAATTTTCCGTTCCCTGCACCAGGGTCGGAAATCCGGCACGTCGAGCTGGAAATTGATGTTGACGAGGGGATTGTCAAACGCCCGGAACAAGTCATAGCGGTCGCGCCGCTTTTCAAAATTTTTCATGCGGCGAGTGTAGACGATGGGAGTGCTAGCGGGCAAGTCATGCCATAGGCGCATGAAATGTTTTTTTAATATTCGTCATTCGACAGTAAATGTGTTTTCATTTTTTATCTGAATTCGGCCGCCGACCGGGATAAGCCGGTCGCAAGCCTCCCCGTATCAGGAGGCTTATTTCCGCCGGAATTACTGCGCTTGATTAATCTCGTCGTCTATCATATTGGCGAACAGGTCGAAACTCAGGATACCCGTGCCGATGCATGAAAATACTGTCGTACCCGCCGCATCCTTGATCGTCAATCTCTCGGTCCAGTCATTCTGATTCATGCACTTGAGGCTGGCGCCAGGCCAGGTGACGCCGTCCACATGCAAGCCCTGCGCCGACAAGGCCAGTTCCTGTGTCTTGACATTCAGGAAATTACCGAACAAGCGCTTCTTGTACACGTCGCCGCTGCTGATATAGCGGAAAGTCACGCGCTCGCCGTCCGCCAGCTTTTGCTGCAAGACGGGCATGCGGTATTCCAGGTAACGGGAGCGAAATTCGTCCATGAACTCGTCAAAGCGCTTGAGTTCTCCGGTAGCCCATATCCAGGGCTGGTCGGCGCCCGTGCGGTAGGCCAGGTTATTGATCATGCCGGTCATGGCGGTGGAACCGCCGGCAAACAGATACAGGTCTTCGATATCGGCAAAGGCGGCGTAGCTGCGAATGCCGTTCAATTCATGCACCACACCGTCATCATGCAATTCAAAACGGCTTTTCCGCCGCTTGAGCATTACCGCGCGCATGACCAGCACCAGCACGGCGAGCAGCAATAGAAAAGCCGCCGTGCCATACAGAATAGTCAAATTGCTGTGCGTGCCCAGCTTGGCGCCATTACGCAAGGTCATGGCCTGCGTATCGGTCAGTGTTTTCTGAGGTATGGTCGTGCTCAGGTACAACACAAAACCTGCCACTGCCGCCAGGATCGCCGTAAATACCGCAAACAGCATAGGCACCGTCTTGCCATGAAAATACACGGCGAGTGCTTTATTGGTTTGCGGGATACTAAAAATGCCCATGTAATCTTCCTGTTAAATGATAGGGAGGGTTTTACAACCCGGAGGTCGAAATTTATTCGGCCCGGATTGTCTCCTATCTATTACAGGAATGGCCACACGCACGCACTCTCAATACTGATTTCTTACAATAATGACCCTGATTACTGGCCGACCACAGTTATTATCTGCCATTGCAGAATTTCCCGGGCCACCTCGGCCACGCCTTCTTCCAGTTCTCCCATTGTCGGTGCATGGGCGAAGCGTTGCAATTCCCCGTCCAATTCGAATGCCAGCTCCCTTGAATGGCGCACGATGCCCTGCAATACATAATACTTCCATTGTTCGTCATTACCGGCCAGCACCGTTCTTATATAGGGTGCGAGGCGCACACCGATGCCGGCCAGGTACGGCAGGAGCACGCCGGCCACGGGCCAATTGACATCTTGCACCCATTCCAGTATCTGCGGCATGGCCGGACGCAGTTCCTCCCAGCTCAAGGCGATGAGGGCTTGCGCGTTTCGCGTATCGTGTTTATCGCGTGGCAACGGCAGAGGCGTGCGAGACGTCTTGCCGGTCCGCTTCATGAGGTGCCACCGTGCGCCAGGCCCCGCTGCACCTTCCACGCCAGCGGCAAGGTCAGCAGCAATACGGCTGCCAGCGCCAGCAAGGCCGTGTGCACGCTGGTATGGTCGCCCAGCGCGCCGAACAGCACGGGGGACAGTGCCCCGCCGCCGATGCTGCCCGTGTAGAACAGGGCGAACGCATGCTCTCGCTTGCCGGGCTCTGCCAGTTCCGGCACCACGCCGTACAGCACGGACGAGGTGCCATTGAGCGCCAGCCCCAGCAAAGGCAGCATGGCCATGATACCGGCCAGCGGCAGCCACAGGCCCGCCACGATCAGCAGCGAGGTCATCGATTCCGTCAGCCATACGGTCTTCATCATGCCGATGCGCGCGCCCAGGTAGCCGCACAGCAGCTTGCCGAAGGCGCCGCCCACGAACAGCAGCGATAAGGCCACGCCAATGCCGGCCGTGCCCGCGCCCTTGCTTTTCAGCAGGAATGGCAAAAAGGTCAGAAAACCCATGCGCACGGCGCTGTCCAGGGTGCCCGTGGCCAGCAAGGCACGAAAACTTCCCTTGGAGCCGCTGCCGGCGATGCTCTTGCCCGCCTTCTTCGCACCAGCCTGCAGCTCGCCCGGTTTCGGCAGCAGCCACCACAGCAAGCCGGCAGCAGCCAGGCCCAGCAAACCCAGCAAGGAGACGCTGGCTTGCCAGCTGCACACCAATAACAGCAAGCCCACCAGCGCGGGAATCAGGGTCTTGCCGATATCGCCGGCAAAGTTATAGTGCGACAGCGCTTCCTTCACGCCCCCGCCCGCCTCGTGCGTGTCGGTGACGATGGACGAGGCCAGCGGATGCTGGGTGCTGGCGCCCAGGCCGCCCAGCAGCAAGGCGATCAGCAAGACGGCCAGGCCGCCCGCCTGCCCCGCGATCAGGTAGGCGACGCCGGCCAGCGCCGTGCCGCCCACCAGCAGTCGTTCGCGCCCCCAGCGCCTGGCCATGCGGCTGGCCAGCAACTGGAAACCGGCCATCATGCCCGAGTAGGAACCGCGCAACAGGCCCACCATGGCGTAACTGATGGCAAACTGCGCCTGCCAGATGGGCAGCAGTACATAGATGACATCCGTCAAGCCGTCATGCACGGCATGCGCGCTGCAGGCGGCGAACAGCGAGCGGCGGCGGATCGATTTGTCGGAGGGGGACGAGGTGGCGGACAGCGTAGTGGCGGACGGTTCGGTCATGACTGTGCATGCAAGAAATCAGGAGGCGACCAGCTTACACCAATTGGCCACTTCGCATCTTGAGGCCCAGCAAGAATAAAACTTTGGCAAGATGCCTCGCCCGCAAACGGAGGGAAAGCGCAAGCCAGGCCCGGCGCCGTCGCGTTGACGGCGCCGGTTTGCTGTCTTATTTGGCCATCGCATCCTTGGCCATGCCATCCTTTTTCATTTCATCCTTCTTCATGCCGTCTTTTGCCATGGCATCTTTCGCCATGCCATCCTTGGCCATGTGGTCCTTCTTCATGTGTTTCTTGGCCATCGGCTTGTGCATGCCATCCTTGTCCATCGCATCCTTGTGCATGGCGTCCTTGTGCATGGCATCGGCCGAGGCGTCCTTGGCCATGGCATCTTTCTTCATGGCATCCTGGGCGAAAGCGGCGCCCGACATGAGGATGGCGGAAGCGAGGATGGCGGTGAAGGTGGTGATCGTGGTTTTCATGATATGTCCTTGTCTCTGGGTTAGTTGGGCAAGTGCCCTGTGGTAAAACTGTTGCTTTGCTACGGGTGCTGCTAAAAATGTTCAAGAGCCGCCGAACCAGTTGTAGCCCTGATTCTCCCAATACCCTCCCGGATACGTATTCGTGACGAAAATGGCCTGGATGTGCTTGGGATTCTTGTAGCCCAGCTTGGTCGGCATGCGCAGTTTCATCGGGTAGCCGTACTTGGGCGGCAACTCCTGGCCGTCGTAGGTCAGGGCCATGATGGTTTGCGGGTGCAGGGCCGTGTCCATGTCGATGCTGGTGAAATAATCGTCGGCGCACTTGAAGCCGATGTATTTCGCCGTCGTGTCGGCGCCGACCCGCTTCAGGAAGTGGGAAAACGGCACGCCGCCCCACTTGCCGATGGCGCTCCAGCCTTCCACGCAGATGTGGCGCGTGATCTGGTTTTCCTGCGGCAAGGAGCGCAATTGCGGCAAGCTCCACGGCTTCCTGTCGGCGATCAAGCCGCTCAATTCCAGGCGCCAGGCGTCGCCATCGACTTCTTCCACTTCATCTTCGCCGTAATACGCGTTGAAGGGAAACGGCCGCGTGATCATGGAGTCCGGGTAGGTCGGCGCCAGTTTGGTCGGGTCGAACAGCCAGCCCTGTACCCTGTCGTTGAAGCGCGACACGGCCGTCAGGGCTGTCTCGATGCCGGATGGGTCGCTGACATTGCAGCCGGTCAACAAGGACAGGCCGCCCAGGGTCAGGCTGCGTTGCAGGAACAAACGGCGCGACGGCTGCTTGATCTGGCGCAAGGCGTCGTCCAGCATGGCCTGGCCCTCTTCTTGCACGAGAATGGTTTTTTTCATGATCGTCTCCTTCAGCGGCCGCGCAGCATGGCGACCAGGGTGCGCGGCACCAGCGCCACCATCAGCAAATGCACGCCGACAAAGCCCGTCAGCAGCGCCATGGCGATGAAGTGGACCCTGCGCGCACTCTCGTAGCCGCCCATCAGTTCGCGCAGCAGGGGAAATTGCACGGACTTCCACAGCACCAGGCCGGACAGCACCAGCACGATGCAGTCGAGCATGACGAACAGGTAGGCGGCGCGCTGCACCATGTTGTAGTGGCGTGGGTCCGCATGGGCCAGCTTGCCTTTCAGGGCCGCCATGAAATCGGCCAGCAGCAAGCGCGGCGTCAGGGGAAAGAACTGGCGCCGCAGCCGTCCCGAAACGATGTTAATCGCCAGATACAGCAAGCCATTGGCCACCAGCAGCCACATGGCGGCGAAATGCCATTGCAGGGCGCCACCCAGCCAGCCGCCCAGGGTCAGCGCGCGCGGCAGCTCGAAGGGGAAAAATGGCGCCGCGTTATAGATGCGCCAGCCGCTGGTGGCCAGCACCACGACAGCCACGGCATTGAGCCAGTGCGTCAGGCGCAGCCAGGCGGGGTGGATCACGCTCGCTTGTCCGTTCATCACATCGCTCCCTTCGCGCAGGATGCCGTGCTGACGGCTTGCAGGATGGCGCTGCTGTCGGCCCGCTGCACGAAGGCGACCACTTGCAGCTGCTCCGGACGCCAGCTGGCGGGCAGGTTGACTGCGCGGCGCAGCTGGGCGCGGCCTTGCGCCAGAGACACCGGCCCCAGCCACAGGCGCACGGCTGCATCGTGATGCAGGGTGGCGCCGCGGTTTTCGCCGCGCAGCACTTTCGAGACGATGGCGCTTTCACTGATGGCCACGTACAGCTGGCCGCCCGTCTGTGCGTCCGGCGCGCTGGCATTGGCTTCAAGCAATAATTTTCCACCCGCCCCCGGCGTGGCGGACAGGCTGATATTGACGGGCGCGGCGGTCGCGTTGATGCGGCGGATGGCGGCCGGCAGCTGCGTATCCCAACTGCGCAATTCCGTGCCGCCCACGAAAAACTGCGGCGTGTAGGCCACGTGGCGCGGCTGGTGGCGCAGCAACTCGGCCTGGCGCGCATCGAATTGCGCCTGCGCCAGCGGGTCCGTCCAACCGATCTGGTCCCAGTAGGTGACGTGCAGGGCCAGCGGCACGATCAGGCTGGCCGAGCCCGCTTCCTTGCGCAAGGCGCTCAGGCGCTGGTCGGCGGGCGGGCAGCTGGAACAGCCTTCGCTGCTGTACAGCTCCACCAGCGCGGCCGTCTGCGGCCCGCTTTGCACGGCGCAGCGCTGGGCGGCGGCCAGCTGCGCCATGGCCGGGGATGCCACGACCGTGCCCAGCACGGGGAAAAGCAGTGTTGCAAGGCGGTGCTTGATGTCCATGGTCTTTCACCGGTATATTGAATTAAGAAGCGTGCTTGCCAGTCAATTCGCCGCCGCAGGCCGATTGGTTACAGCCGCCAGCAAAATAATCCGGGATTTATTTTTTTCAATGCCTGTCACCAAAGGCCTGCATGCAACGAATACCTGTAAGCGAACACCTGCATGGCACGGAATTGCGGCTGCATGGCTTGATGCTGCGCGGGCTCGATGGCGATGCGGCGGCCTATCGCAGTTTCTTGCAAGCCACCAGCGGCCATTTGCGCGCGTTCCTGCGGCGCCGCCTGCAGCGCTGGCCGGACGAGGTGGAAGACCTGGTGCAGGAGTGTCTGCTGGCTATCCACAACCAGCGTCTGACGTACGACACAAACGTGCCGCTGACGTCGTGGATCCATGCGATCGCGCGCTACAAATTGATCGACTGGCTGCGCCGGCATGCGCGGCGCGAGGCGCAGCACTTGCCGTATGACGAAGAAGATGGCACGCAGGAACTGTTTTCCAGCGCCGACGCCGAGGCGGCCGAAGCCAGCCGCGACCTGGGCAAGCTGCTGGCCAGCTTGCCGGCACAGCAGCGCGACGCCATCGTGCATACCAAGCTCGACGGCTGGTCCGTGCGCGACACGGCGGCGGCCATGCAGATTTCGGAAGCCAGCGTCAAAGTGGCCGTGCATCGCGGCTTGAAGGCACTGGCGGCCAATTTAAGAACAGGCAATGAAGGGATTGCATCATGAAAACCGATGACTTGATCGCCATGCTGGCCAGCGGCCCCGACGTGGCTGCCGCACCGCCACCGGGCGCCCGCTGGCGCGCCGCAGGCACCTTGGGCGCGGGCCTGCTGGCCAGCGTGGCGCTGATGGCCATGCTGCTGGGCGTGCGGCCCAACCTGGAACAACTGGCCCAGCTGCCCGATTTCTGGATCAAGGTCGGATTCGTCATCTGCCTCTGCCTGGCGGCCTGGCACGTCAGCCGCCGCCTGTGCCTGCCGGGCGCCGCCACCCGCACCCTGCCCTTGCTGCTCGCCATGCCCCTGCTGCTGATGTGGGCGCTGGGCGCCATCATCCTGCAGGAAGCCCCGCCCGAACAACGCGCCGAGCTGTTCTGGGGCGCCACCTGGCGCAGCTGCCCCTTGCTGATCGCGCTGCTCTCGCTGCCCATCCTGGCCGCCGTGCTGCGCCTGATGCGCCAGCTGGCGCCCACGCGCCTGCGCTTGGCGGGCGCCGCTGCCGGCTTTGCCGCCGGCGGCATGGCCGCGCTCGTGTATTGCCTGCACTGCCCGGAGCTGGCGGCCAGCTTCGTCGGCTTCTGGTATGTACTGGGCATGCTGGTGCCGACCGCCATCGGCGCGGCCATAGGGCCGAAAGTGCTGGCCTGGTAAGCCAATGACATCCTTTTCCCAGGAGTGAATCCGTTTTCTTCTTCCGCGCGTACAAGTGAGGCAGCCTGCAGTTTCTTGGACTTGTCTGTCAACGCTAACAAAAATCGGGAGAATCGAAATGTCTTTGTCACACTCGAAAACCGCACTGGGCGCCGCACTCCTGGGCAACCTGCTGGCCTTGGCGATCGCGCCAGCGGCCTATGCCTCCAGCCACCGCGAAGCGCCATTCATCACGCAAAACCCCAAAGTCGACGCCACCGACTTCTATATGTTCCGCAGCTATGAGGCGGGCCGCGGGGCCTACACCACGCTGGTGGCCGACTATATCCCCCTGCAAGACGCCTACGGCGGCCCGAACTATTTCGCCATGGACCCTGCCGCCCTGTACGAAATCCATATCGACAACAATGGCGACGGCAAGGAAGACCTCACCTTCCAGTTCCGCTTTACCAACACCATCAAGGATGGCCAGTTCACCGTGGGCGGCAAGAAAGTCTCGATTCCGCTCGTCATCAACGGCGGCGCCATCGATTCCGTCAACCCGGCCGGCCTGAACGTGCGCGAAACCTACAGCGTGACGCTGGTGCGGGGCGACCGCCGCACGGGCACGAGGAGCGCCGTCACCAACGCCAGCGGCGGCGGCACGACCTTCGACAAGCCCGTCGACAATATCGGCAACAAGGCTATCCCCAACTACGCCGCGTATGCCGCGCAACATGTGTACGCCGTCAACATTCCCGGCTGCGCCACGCCCGCGCGCCTGTTCGTCGGCCAGCGCAAGGACCCGTTCGTCGTGAATTTGGGCGAAACGTTCGACTTGATCAACATCAAGGCGCCCGCCACGGAGTTCGCCGCGAATGCGGAGTCGGCCGCCAAGGATGACCTGGCGCGCAAGAACGTCACGGCCATCGAGATGGAAGTACCGACCACCTGCCTGACGGCCGGCAGCGACCCCGTCATCGGCGGCTGGACCACGGCCAGCCTGCGCCAGGGACGTTTGCTGAACCCGGCGCCGGGCACGGCCACGACGGCGTCGAAGGAAGGCGGCGCGTGGGTGCAAGTGTCGCGCCTGGGCATGCCACTGGTGAATGAACTGGTCATCGGCCTGAAGGACAAGGACCGCTTCAACGCCAGCAAGCCGTCGGGCGATGCGCAGTTTGCCGACTACGTCACCAACCCCACGGCGCCGGCCCTGGTGGAAGTGCTGTTCGGCTCGGCAGGCGCCAAGGCACCCACCAACTTCCCCCGCAACGACCTGGTGGCCACCTTTTTAACGGGCATCAAGGGCGTGAACCAGCCCGTCACCGTGACGGCGTCGGAAATGCTGCGCCTGAACACCTCGATCGCGGCCACCAATGTCGGCGCGCAAAACCGCCTCGGCGTCATCGGCGGCGATAACGCGGGCTTTCCGAACGGCCGCCGCCCCGGCGACGACGTGGTCGACGTGGTGCTGCGCGTGGCCATGGGCAAGCTGTGCACCCTGAACATCGGCTGCGCTCCGGCCGATGCCCCGGCTGGCACCCTGCACTTCACGGATGGCGCCTTCCTCGACGAAACCGCGTTCACGGCAGGTTTCCCCTACCTGAAAAATCCCGTGGCCGGTTCGCCGCAGCTGTAACGAGGAGAATGCGATGAAAAAGCTCCATGCAATCAGCGCCTTGGCGCTCACGGCCATTCTGGCCGGCTGCGGTGGCGGCGGTAGCAGCCACGGCGGCGACAACGGTGACGGCGGCGTCAACCCTCCGCCCGTGGTCTTGCTCGACGCCTTCTATGTGGCCGTCAGCAACGTCATTCTGACCACCAGCGATGACAAGGACGGTGTCGCCATCGACGCCATCATGGCGACCTCTCCGGAAAATACGGAGCCGGTACCGCTGTAACGCGCAGCATGCAAGCGCGCGCGCCGGAGACCACGTTCTCCGGCGCCCCGCCCTTGCTGCCTCAGTCCACCATCGATGGCGTCCACGATGAAAACACCGATTGCCCTGCTGTGCGCCTGCCTGCCGATGCTGGCATGGGCCGCACCCTACACGCCGAAAGACGGCAGCGCCGTCATCGAGCAGCTGCCTCGCCGCGCCGATGCCGCGCAGCTGGCCTTGCGCGGCTTGCGCCAGCAACTGAATGACACGCCGCGAGACCTGGCCCTGGCCACCAGCCTGGCCCAGCGCTACATCGCCCTGGCGCGCAGCGAAACGGACCCGCGCTACCTGGGCTACGCGCAAGCGGCGCTGGCACCCTGGTGGCGGCAGGCGGCGCCGCCCGTCCCCGTGCGCCTGCTGCGCGCCACCATTTTGCAAAGCACCCACCAGTTCGGCCCGGCCCTGCAAGACCTCGACGCCGTCGTCGCGCAGCAGCCGCAAAACGCCCAGGCCTGGCTGACGCGCGCCACCGTCCTCACCGTGCAGGGCGACTACACCCAGGCGACAGCCAGCTGCGCCCGGCTGTCGGCATTGACGACACAGCTGGCCACCGTCACCTGCCTTGCCAATATCGCCAGCGTCACGGGCCGCGCCGCCAGCAGCGAGCGCCTGCTGGAACTGACCCTGCAACGCAGCGCCGGCGCGGCACCCGAGCTCGATAGCTGGGCCTTGACCCTGCTGGCGGAAATGGCCACGCGGCGCGGCGAGTCCACGCTGGCCGAAGCGCGCTACACCAGGGCGCTGGCGCAGCAGCCGCGCGACAGCTATCTGCTGGGCGCCTACGCGGATTTCCTGCTCGACCGCCAGCGCCCGCAGGAAGTCGCCCGGTTATTGAAGGAGCAGCAGCGCATCGACGCCCTGCTACTGCGTTACGCGCTGGCGCTGCAGTCGCTACCCGGCCAGCAGACGGCCTTCCAGGCGGCAAAGGCGGAACTGGCAGCCCGCTTCAACGCCGCCATGCAACGGGGCGACACCGTGCACCAGCGCGAACAGGCCCGCTTCGCCCTGTTTTTGCAACAGGATGTGCCGGCAGCCCTGCAACTGGCGCAGAAAAACTGGGCCATCCAGAAGGAAGTGCCGGACATGCGCATCCTGCTGGAAGCGGCCCTGGCCGCGCGCAACTACGCGGCGGCGCAACCGGTGCTGGCCTGGGTGGCGGCCAATGGCGTGGAAGACGTGGCCCTGCAGCGCCTCGTCAGGCAGCTGGGGCCGCAGGATGGGCAGAAGCTTAGCGCCGCAAAGAAAGTAGGTGCGCTGTGAAACGATATCTTTTCGTTTTGCTGCTGTGCGCCTGGCTCGCCCCCGCGCAGGCGCACAAGCCCAGCGACAGTTATTTGAGCCTGGCCGTGCACGGCCAGCAGATCGAAGGGCAATGGGATATCGCCCTGCGCGACCTCGATTTCGCCATCGGCCTCGACGGCAATGGCGACGGCGAGCTGACCTGGGACGAAATCCGCGCGCGCCACGACGCCATCGCCGCCTACGCCTTGCAGCGCCTGCAGCTGGCCAGCGACCAGGGCGTCTGCCCCTTGAAAGCCGTCGAACAGCTGATCGACAGCCACACGGACGGCGCCTACAGCGTGCTGCGCTTCCAGGCCAGCTGCCCCGGCACCGCGCCTGTCAATCTCGCCATCGGCTACACGCTGTTTGCCGACCTCGATCCGCAGCACAAGGGCCTGTTCAAGATCAATGCCGGCGGCGCCACGCAAACGGCCATCTTCGACCCGGACAACCCGCGCCAGAGCATTTCCCTGGCCGCGCCCGACCGCCTGGCGCAGTTCGGCGCGTATGTGAAACACGGCATCTGGCATATCTGGATCGGCTACGACCATATTCTGTTTTTGCTGTCCTTGCTGCTGCCGGCCGTGCTGCTAAAAAGTCCAAATGACACGGACCGTTTAAACCCAATGGCGGAGAGCCGGGGTCGGACCCTGAGGGTCCGACCCCAGACTTTGCATCTGGGTTTGAACGCAGCGTTTATTGACGTTTTTAAAGTCGTCTCGGCATTTACGCTGGCCCATTCCATCACCCTGAGCCTGGCCAGCCTGTCGCTCGTCTCGCTGCCGTCGCGCTGGGTGGAATCGGCGATTGCCGCTTCCGTGATCCTGGCCGCGCTGAACAACCTGCTGCCCCTGTTCCACGGCAAGCGCCCCGTGGCCGCCTTCGCCTTTGGCCTGATCCACGGTTTCGGCTTTGCCAGCGTGCTGCGCGACCTGGGCTTGCCGCAAGGCTCGCTGCTGGCCAGCCTGCTGGGTTTCAACGTGGGCGTGGAACTGGGCCAGCTGGCCATCGTCGCCGCCTTCCTGCCCATTGCCTGGCTGCTGCGCAAGACCTGGCTGTACCGGCAAGTGCTGACCGTCGGCTCGCTGGCCATCGCGCTGGTCGCTTGCGTGTGGCTGGTGGAGAGAATTGCCGATATCAAGCTGATCAGCGCATGAGCGGGGCGATTCATTAGCCTGACTAATAAGACCATGCCGATTCCAACGGCTTATCAACGAGTGGCTGACGCCGTAAAGTAGCTCCTGTCAATGATTGAAGGAGCTAGCCATGAACCGCGTCACCCTGAATAACGGCATCAGCATGCCCGTCGCCGGCTACGGCGTCTTCCAGATTCCCGACCCCGCGGAATGCGAACGCAGCGTGATCGACGCCATCGCCGCCGGCTACCGCCTGATCGACACAGCCGCGTCCTACATGAACGAGGCGGCCGTCGGCAAGGGCATCGCCCACAGCGGCGTGGCGCGCGAGGAACTGTTTGTCACCAGCAAGCTGTGGGTGCAGGACACGGGCTATGAACGTACGCGCGACGCCATCGAACAGTCGCTGCAACGCTTGCGGCTCGATTATCTCGATTTATTCCTGATCCACCAGCCGTTTGGCGACGTGCACGGTTCCTGGCGCGCCATGCAGGACGCTTATCGCGGCGGCAAGCTGCGCGCCATTGGCGTGAGCAACTTCCAGCCCGACCGTCTGATGGACATCATCGCCTTCAACGACATCGCGCCCGCCGTCAACCAGATCGAGATCAACCCTTTCCACCAGCAGGCGGACAGCGTGGCCTTCATGCTCGAGCACGGCGTGCAGCCGCAAGCGTGGGCGCCATTTGCCGAGGGCCGCAACCATCTGTTCAATAACGAGTTACTGCTGGACATCGCCAGCAAACATGGCAAGTCCGTGGGCCAGGTCGTTCTGCGCTGGCTCACGCACCGGGGCATCGCCGTGCTGGCCAAGACCGTGCGCCGCGAGCGCATGGCGGAAAACCTGGCCATCGACGATTTCGACCTCGATGAAGCGGACATGGCCGCCATCGCCACCCTGGAAACGGCTACCAGCAGCTTCTTTTCGCACCGCGACCCGGCCATTGTCCAGTGGATGGCCGAACGCACGCTTGATATTTAAGGGAAAGCACATATGCCAACAGAAGATACAAGCACGGGCCGCCGCGGCTTCCTGCTGGCGGCCGGCA
Source organism: Janthinobacterium sp. PLB04 (assembly GCF_021165895.1). Taxonomy (NCBI): domain Bacteria; kingdom Pseudomonadati; phylum Pseudomonadota; class Betaproteobacteria; order Burkholderiales; family Oxalobacteraceae; genus Janthinobacterium; species Janthinobacterium sp. PLB04. Next base: position 3,774,862 of record NZ_CP088968.1, read on the forward strand.
GCCTGACCGTCACGCCATTGATCAGCTCGGCGCAAGGCCAGGCGGCGCAGGCGACAGTGGACGGGCGCCGCAAGCTGGGCACACTGGAAGTATCGAGCCTGGGCCTGGGTGTGCAAAACATGAGCCGCACCTACCAGACAACCGTGCCCAGCCGTCCAGAGATGCACAAAATTATCCGCACGGCATTCGAGCGCGGCGTCACCTTCTATGACGCGGCCGAGGCGTATGGTCCGCACGAGGTGGAACGCATCCTCGGCGAAGGCGTGGCACCGTTTCGCAACGACATCGTCATCGCCACCAAGTTCGGCTGGAATATCGACCAGCAGACGGGCGAGCGCCGGCCCGGCCTGAACAGCCGCCCCGCGCACATCAAGCTCGTGGTCGAAGGCATGCTCAAACGCCTGCGCACGGACCGCATCGACTTGCTGTACCAGCACCGGGTCGACCCGCAAGTGCCGATCGAGGACGTGGCCGGCGCCGTGCAGGACCTCATGAAAGAAGGCAAGGTGCTGCACTGGGGCTTGTCGGAAATGGGCTTGAACACCTTGCGCCGCGCCCATGCGGCCCTGCCCGTCAGTGCCGTGCAAAGCGAATACTCGATGCTGTGGCGGGGGCCGGAAGACGGCGTGCTGGCCCTGTGCCAGGAACTCGGCATCGGCTTCGTGCCGTGGAGCCCGCTGGGCGTGGGCTTCCTGGCGGGTGCCATCGACGCCAGGACGCGCTTTGCCGATGGCGACATCCGCAAGATCGAGTCGCGTTTTTCACCAGAAAACCTGCCGCACAACCTGGCGCTGGCGGCCCTGGTGAATAGCTGGGCCACGCGCAAGCAGGTGACACCGGCGCAGATCGCCCTGGCCTGGCTGATGGCGCAGCGGCCGTGGATCGTGCCGATTCCCGGCACCACACAGATGGCGCACCTGCTGGACAATATCGGTGCGGCGCACGTGCGGTTGACGTCGGGAGAAGTGGCCGAGCTGAACCAGGCTGTCGCGGCCATTGCTATCCGGGGCGCGCGCCTGCCCGACGCCGTGCAGGCCTATTCGGGCGTGGAAGCGCCCCTCAGGGAAAAGTGATGAAGGTCTGCGGCACGGCGTCAGTCAGCCACACGCCGTTGTCGGACACGTAAAACACGTGGCCCTGCGCCCGCATGGCGGCCGCATCCACCATCAGCACGACGGGCTTGCCATGGCGCCCGCCGACAGCCACGGCCGTTTCGCGCTTGCTGGACAGGTGCACATGGTTGCGCGATCCCGGCAGCAGGCCGCCGGCGCGGATCGCCTCGACAAAGCGGCTGGCCGTGCCGTGATACAGCATGGCGGGCGGCGTGGTGGGCGGCAAGGCGATATCGACGGCCGCCAGCGAGTGGCCCTGGTTGGCGCGGATGCGCAAGCCGTCGTCGCTGATGGCGTAGCGCGTCTTGCTGTCGTGCGCCACCACGTCATCCAATTGTTCACGGGAAATCCGGCGGCCATGTTGGGCCGCCAGCGCCAGCAGCTGGCCGATATCGGCCCAGCCGTGGGGATCGAGCGCGAGGCCGATTTTTTCAGGGGCGTGGCGCAGTATGAGGGAAAGGAATTTGCTGGTATTTACCAAATGATCTGTCATGCCCCAGTCTACCGTTATCAGAACGCATATGACAAGGTCAGGCGCGCGGAACGGGGTTCCACCGGATGAAAATGCCGGTCATTCACCCCGTCCGCCCCCTCGCCGGGCAGGCGCGACGCATAGTAGTAATCGATGTCGCTGGCGCGTTTGTTGAACAGGTTGAAGACGTCGAGCGACAGCCGCGTCTTGCGGTTGAGCTGGTATGCCACGCGCGCATACGCCAAGGTGGTCGAGGCGGAGCGCACGCTATTGTCCTCGATCAAGGGACGGGGGCCGAAATAGCGCAGCTGGAAGGCGCCCGACCACGGGCCCTGGTCCGTCACCGTCACGCCAAACGAGGCCACCTTGTCGATTGAGCCCGGAATGAAATTGCCGGCCGGATCATTTTCCGTATAGCGCGAGCGCGAGGCGGCCAGGTCCAGGTCGAACAGCAACCACGGCGCGGCAATATAATGGTTGTTCCACTCGATGCCGTGGCGGCGGCTGGCGCGGCTCGGCTCCGTTTCGCCCGCATCGCCCACGAACAGCAATTCCGACGCGATATCGAGACGCCACAGGGCCAGCGAGCTTTGCAGGCCCGGCAGCCATTCCGTGCGCGCGCCCAGTTCCATGCCTTTGCTCGGTACCAGAGGGGTGACGGGCATGGCGGCCTCGCCATCGGGCAGGCGCGTCTGCGTCGTGCCGCGTGCATCGTTGCTATGAAAACCTTTTCCATAGTTCACGAAGAATTCCGTCTTGCTCCATGGGCCAAGGATCAGGGACAGCTTGGGCGAGACCACGTGATCGTTCGCCGCGCCGCTGTTGCCGGCTATGCTGCTGTTGACATTGAAACGGTAGGCGTCGTAGCGCAAGCCCGCCACCGAACGCAGCCAGGGCAGCCACTGCACCGTGTTTTCGCCATACAGGCCGAGGCTGGCCTCGCGCACGCGGTCCTCGCGCACCGTACTCTGCCGTACCCGTTCCACCGTGTTGTACAAGCCCACGGGCGACAGCCGGTCGTAGCGCGCCTGCACGCCGACCTTGTTGCGCAGGGGAAGACCGAACAGCTCCGTGGTCCAGCTTTCGCCGGCATTCACGCCGGCCACCGTGCGCCGCTCGCTTTGCTGGAACTGGTCGCCGGCGGCCGGATTGGCGAGGAAGTAGGTGAAATCGCTGTTGAGTTCCAGCTGTGAACGGATCAGGTAAGCGTCCAGCTCGAACAAGCGGTTCTGCGTGCGCTGGCGCATGGCGTAGGACAGGCTGGTGCGCGAGGTGTCGCCGCCGTCGCTGGGCGCCAGCGAGCCGAAACGGCCGATCCGGCCCGATGCCACGGCGCGCAACGGCACCTGGTCGGTGGCGTTCCAGCCATTCTTGTACGCCATGGCCGTCACACTGAAACCGTTGTCCGGCGTGCCCTGGCTGTAGCGCAGCACGCCGCTATATTTGCGCACCCTTTCCGGCACATCCCAGGGGCCGTTGTTACGGTTGACTTCCAGGCCGTACAGCAAGGTGCCTTGTCCTGCTGCAAAGGAATCGGCCACGACGCCGCGCACATAGCCATGCTGGCCGACGGACACGCTGGCCTGGCCCTCCGGCAATTTGTTGGCCAGGCGGATGCGCGCGCTGCCTGCCGAGGAAAAATCACCTTCGCTGGCGAAATACGGCCCCTTCTTGTAGTCGATGCGCTGCACCAGCTCGGGAATGAGTAAATTGAGGTCGGAATAGCCTTGCCCATGGGCATGCGTGCGCATGTTGACGGGCATGCCATCGACGTGGGTGGCGAAATCCGTGCCGTGGTCGAGGTTAAAACCGCGCAGGAAATACTGGTTGGCCTTGCCGTCGCCGCTGTGCTGGGTAACGATCAATCCCGGCACGAATTCCAGCAGCTCCCCCGTGCGCAAGGCGGGCCGGTTGACGATCAGTTCGCTGGTGATGACGCCCTGGCTGGCCGCGTCCGACGTGCCGACGGCGTTGTCGTAGTGGCCCGTCACGCGTACGGTGCGCGCTTCATTGGCAACGGCATCGGGCACCGCGGCGGCAGGCGACGCCGCCCATGCGCTGGCCTGGATGGCCAGCCAGGCCAACGCCAAAGGGATTTTCCTGGATTGCATCTCTTCTCCCGTTCATCCTGAAAACAACTGCTGGTGGCTCGCCCCTGAAGATACGCAAAACACCGGCGTTCGGATTCAAACATTTGCGCAAAATCAAGCTGCAAAACACATGTTTTCAAACAATGAAATAAATCGCGGCGAGTTATCTTTAGAGAGAATGTCGCCATATAAAAAGTGCATACTACCTGTCAGAATCCGCGCACAAGACCGGCCCGCCAGCATCTCCTGCCATGCCTGCCGCTCTTTCGCCCGCGCCGCTCCGCCGCGCGCATCAGGGCTGTCGCTGTGATTTCGCCGTCTACGCGACGCCCTGCCATGTCGACCATGCAGGCTGGCGCAGCCGCGGCAAAGTCTTTGGTTTTTTCCATATTGTCAGACACCGGCACGCCTGCACGGCGCGGCCTGGCGACCACTTTGAACTGGAGAACTACATGACATTGTTCCTGCCCTCTTCCACTCTGCTGACACCGGGCGACAATCCGGATGGCCAGCGCTTCGTGCTGGCCTCGCAGCAATGGATCGACTTGCAGACGCGCATCCAGGCCGTGCTGGCCCTGCCGTCGGATATCGGCGAATACGAACAGCGCTACGGCGACGCTTCGTCCGGTTCGCAAATGAAGGAATGCTTCGACGCCATGCGCAAGCTGCGCCAGACGGCCGAGCGCTACGGCAGTCCCAGCAGCCTGCGGGCAAAGATCCTGCACGATCCGAATTTCCTGGCCAACGGCACGCGCCCGAAAAACGATGCCTTTTCCGCCACCGTCTGGACCGTGGAGCGGGCGCACCGCGATGCCTTTACGCTGTCGTCGACCTTGCGCAGCATCCCGGAAATGGCGCGCCACGAATCGGCGGCCGACGCCACGGCCGGCATCAGGAGCCTGTTCCTCGACAATGGCCAGATACTCGACAATATGCAGAACACCATCGCGAAAATCGGCGAGTTGATCGCGGAGTTCGAACACATCGAAACAGCGCTGGACGACGCCCAGTTACTGATGCGCACCTTCACCGAACGCTCATCCAAGACGCGCACTGAACTCGACAAGGAAATCGGCGCCCTGGGACAGAAAATCGGCGAACTGGAGCGCGCGCGCGACGCCGCCTATTCGAAATGGCTGGCATTGACTATTTCCGCCTGCATCGTGCCCGCCGTCATCGGCATCATCGGCATTGCCATCATGGTGATCCTGGCCGTGCCCACGGGCGGCGGCAGCTTTGCCATCGGTTCGGCCGTCACGGGCGGCGGCGTGGCCCTCTCCGCAGCGGCGCTGGGCGCGGCGGCCGGCGTGGCGCGCGGCAAATACGATGGTCTGGTACAGGAAGTGCACGAGCAGAGCGCCTTCCTCGCCAAGCGCGTGTGCTACCGCAGCGACCTGGGCGCCCTCGATGAACTGATGAAATTCTCGCTGCCGGCATCCAACGGCATCCTGGGCCAGTTGCGCAGCGTGCAAGCGGCCTGGAGCGCATCGGCGCGGGAACTGGGCGCGCGCGCCAGCGATTTGAGCGTGGACAACCTGCACACCGGACCATGGCTGCGCGAAGCCGAGATGGTCAAGGCTGCCGATGGCTGGCGCACGCTCGACAACGCCTTGAAGGCGTTTGTTACCGGGTCCTTTGTCGATGCCAACCTGATCGGCTTTGGCGCCAGCTTGCCGCCAGACCAGCCCGACTGGCAGCAGCAACTGACGGCCAGGCTCGCCGCCTGACGCCAGCGTTTTCAGTAGCTGTTTTCCGTACTTCCACGCAGTCTGACCTGATCACTGAAGGGAACTACCATGAGTGTTACCGCTATTAATACCGCCGCCACGCCATCGATCGACCCGCCGCCAGGCTTGACCACGCCGGCCAATCCCCAATCCGGACAAAAGAGCCAGTTTGCCCTGTTCAGCGATAGCTGGATCGAATTGCAAGCCTATGTGGGCTCGGCCACCGAATTGCCCATCACCAAAGGCGATTTCGAAAGCAAGTACGGCGCCGTCGATGGCTCGCAGACGGTACTCGATTGCATCGGTGCAATGAAAAGCGTGCAAAACGCCTCCACCGAATTCGGCAACCCGAAAAGCCTGCGCGCGGCCCTGATCAAGAATCCCGGCCTGCTGGCCACGCCGACGCCGCCGACAGAAATCTACACGCACACAGTATGGCTGGGCCAGCGCGTGCATGACACCTCGACCAAGCTGGTGAGCGGCTATCAAAGCGTGCTGGATGAACTGCCGGGCCTGCCTCCCAAGGAACAGGTGGAGAACCTGAAAGCCTATCTGTTCGACCAGACCATGGGGCCGATACCGCTGGCGCAAAAAATGTCGGCCGAAGTGGCGGTACTGATCAAGAAGCTGGGTCTGTTCGAACAGAAAATGAATGAATACAACAGCAAGCTGCAGGCATTTACCAGCAGTTCGTCGACGATGATCGCCAATGTCAACCGCACCATCGGCAGCCTGGAAACGAAGATCGTGGAGCTGGAGAAACTGCGCGATGCCGCCTACAAGGCCTGGCGCGACTTCACCATCGCCGCCGTCACGGCGTCCGTCGGCTGCGCGCTGATCGGCGGCCTGCTGGCGCCGTTCACGGGCGGCGTCTCGCTGCTGGTGGGCGGCGCAGCCGCCATCGCCGCCGGCGTCGGGCTGGGCATCAAGGCGGCGCAGAACCGCGCCGCCTACAACGAATATTGCACGCAGATCAGCAGCCAGACGCAGGAATTGCAAAAGAAACAGCGGCTGCGCAGCGACCTGGGCGACTTCAACACGCAGATGGCGCGCGTGGGACCGGCCATGTCCAAATTCCTCGGCAACCTGCAAACGGTGGAAGGCGTGTGGGTGCAGATGAATACGGACATGATCACGCTGGGCAACAGCATCACGGAATCGAACGTGGGCAGCATGCCTTTCCTCGTCAAGGCGAAAGCCAAGCTGGCCATCGATTCCTGGCAAGCCATCGATGACAGCGCCAAGCAGTTCACCGTGCAATCGCTGGTCGACTACGACAACCTCGCATTCGGCCAGCACCTGTCGGAAAACCAGCGCGCCGCTTGATGACAGTTGCCCCCCGGCTCAGGCACCGGGGGGCAAACATACCGATCGTTGGCTTCTAGAAAGGCAAACACCATGTCGAGACAATTCGGATATCCGCTGGCAGTGCAACAGGCGGCGCTGCGGCAAGCTGTTGATGAGGGCAATCCCCATCTGGCGTTTGAAGGCGGCAGCGCCTGGGATCACCTCACGTACTACCTGGTCCAGGCGGACAAGCTGCGGCCCGGCCCGGACCAGCCGCTGGCAGCGGCGGCGCAAGCCGTAGCGGACGAGGCTGCCCGCTTTGGCACGCCGCAAAGCTTGCGCGCCCTGCTGGCCACATCGCCTGACGCCCTGGCGCAGAATACGCCGCCGGCCATGCTGTACGCGTGCCTGGTGTGGTTTGTCTTGCGCCTGAAAAATTCCGCTTCCAGCATGCTATCGTATCAGCAATCACTGCTGGAAGCGGGTGTTGGCGCCAGCGACAGGCGCGAAGTACTGCATGCGCTGGGACCGATGGTGGAAGAAGCGCGCGCGTCCATTGCCCCCCTGCTGCAAGGCTTGAACAAATGGAAGGATGGCGTCTTGCCGGCGAATGCGGCGCTGGCCCGGCTGGCAACACAGACGGGCACCGATCTGCAGGCACAGCAAGAAGCGCTGGGGCGCTTGCTGGCATCCATCGCATCGATAGAGGAACAATTGGCGCACCTGGGCCTGTTCAGCGGGCACAAGAAAAAGGAACTGGAGGCGCAGTTGCACACCTTGCGCGAGCAGCTGACGCGCGACACGGCGCTGTCCGAGCAGCTGCGGCTGCAACTGGAAGGCGTCAACCTGCTGCTGGCCAACGGCGGCTGGCTGGAAGCGGCTATCGATGAGCTGATCCATTGGCTGGATGGCTTGCGCACCGCGTGGAGCGCTCTCGGCTCCGGTACGACCCAGCTGGCGGCAGACGCCAGCGACGCGGAACTGGGCAACGACAGCTGGCTGGCGCAAACACTGGCCACCGCCATGGCCTTTCCCCTGTGGCAGGCGCTCATCACCGCCGCGCAACGCTACGCCAGCAACGCGCTGGTCGACTTCCCCGCGCCGGCCGACGCGACGGGACGGCAGTCATGAAGCGCGCCGCCGCACGCCTGCTGCATCTGCTGGCCATGGCCACCCTGGCGCTGGGACTGCTGCATGCTCCCGCCATGGCGCAAAACAGCAATACCGCCGCGCTGGAAAACGCGCTGCGCCAGCTGGCGCAATTCCAGCGCGAAGTGGCGAATATGCGCAATGCCGTGCGCCAGCCTCTGGGGCCGTACCCGCTGTACACGCAGTGCAGCTGGTGCAGCGAGCATGCGTGGTGGGGCCTGGGCATGTGCACCAAGACGACCACGGAAACATGGTCGCAGAATGTCGATTTCACATGGACGCGCAACCAGCTTGATCAAGTGCTGGCCCGCGCCGAACGCGATGCGGGCAACCTGGGCGCGGCATATGCTCCCACCCAGGCGTGGATAGACAGCTTGCCGGCCTTTAGCCGCGCCTTTGACGCGAACGCCGACCGCGTGCTGGCGGTGCAGGAGCAGATTCGCCAGGGAATCGGACCCAACGACCAGCAGCGGCAAACGGCGACGCAGGCGCTGCAACAGCTGAGCAGCGACATGGAGCGCAGTTCGGCCCAGCTGAAGGCGGGCACGCAGGCGCTGGCGGTGTCGCTGCAGCAGCAAAGCGCCTATCGAGAACAGATCCGCCTGGCCATCGAGGGTGCCGACCGCTCGGCCCAGGAAGCGCTGCGACAGATTGAACAGGCGGCCCAGTCGCATCACTGCCAGGATGGCTTGCCGCAAAAGTTCAATGCCATCCGCGACGACTTCAAACGCTCGATCCAGAGCATCTCGGCAGCTTTCCAGCAGCTCGACAGCAGCAGCCGCGGCGCCGAGACCGGCCTGGCCGCACTGCTGGGCGCTGTCGTCACCTCGCAGACCGACATGCAATCCATCCTCGACCTGCTCAAGGCGGCGCAGAACGACAAGCTGGGCAGTTTCCTCGAGCGGCTGCACCTGAATGCGGCGAAACAGCAATGGCATGACCTGGCCAATGCCTATACGCGGGTGGCGCGCGAAGCGGCGCTGGCGCAAGGAGGTGGCTGACTAAGACTGACACTGCCAGGATGCCGCCGCTTTGCGCTGTCTCAATGCCACGGCCGCCCTGCTTCCTATGATGAGCATATGCAGCTTGTGCGATGCCGCATCCATTGGGGGGGGCCGTGGGAAAATCGGATACCAGCAGCGTTAGCGCCAATGCGCCGGCAGCGGTGCGCAAGAAAGATGCGCTGCCATTCATCCTGCTATACATCCTGCTGGCGGGCTTGCTGGCCGTGATAGGGGGGGCGGTACTGGCGCCCCACTACCATGCCGTGCCGGCGCTGCTGTGGAGCCTGGGCTTTTGCGTCAGCGGCATGCTGCTGGGATTCCTGTTCGGCATACCGCGCAGCCTGCCATCGGGCACCGTCAACGCGGCGACGCCCGAGGAGCGGGCCAATGGCAAGGGCCGCCCCACGGACGAACCGCCCGCCGCCGGAGCCGATGCGGCAGCGGGCAACGCCGGCAACACCCTGTTCCTGGGCACGCCCACGCCCATGGAAGTCAATTCGAACCTGGTGGAAGTGTCGGACTGGCTGACGAAAATCATCGTCGGCGTGGGCTTGATCGAGCTCAAAAGCCTGCCCGGCAGCGCGCGCAGCATGGCCGCCTTCATCGCGCCCAGCCTGGCCACCGACACGCCGACCGCCATGGCCGTGGTGGGCGGCATCATGCTGTTCTTTTCCGTGCATGGTTTTTTGATCGGCTACCTGCTCACGCGCATTTACCTGTCCATCATGATCAAGCGGGCCGACAGCCTCGTCAAGAACGACTCCGTGCGCCTGGAGAGCGGCAAGGAAATCGAAGTGACGGAACTGAGCCGCTTGCAGCAAAAATCGCTCGAAGACATGCAGGAAGTCGTGACGCAGCTGCTGCTGGCCCATCCGCCGGACGGGGGCGCGGCCGTCACGGCCCTGGCCGGCATGCCGGCGGAGAAAAAGCAGGCAGGCCTGCTGCTGTGGCTGGACGACCATCCGCGCAACAATACCTTGCTGGTGGAACAGCTGGAACGGGAAAACATCAAGGTAGACCAGGCGGTCTCGACGCAGCAGGCGCTGGCCATGCTGCAACAGAAGCACTATGCGCTGCTCATCACGGACATGGCACGGGTGGAGAACCGCCAGCGCATCAAGGATGCGGGCGTGCACACGGTGCGCGAAGTGCGGCAGGCCCAGCCCGCGTTGCCCATCATCGTGTATTGCAGCAAGGATACGGTCGCCAGCTACGGCACGGAAGCGGAAGCGGCCGGCGCCCGTTTCATCACCACGTCGGGCACCAGCCTGCTGGCGGCCGTCAACAAGCTATTGCATGAAGAACGCCAGGACGGCGATCAATCCATCCGGTAACGGTAGCTGCCCACGTAATGGAGCGAACTGCGCTGCGGGTGCGCCATCTGATTCGGCGCAAACACGCACACGCTCGTGTCGGCCAGCACGCCCTGCGCCTCCGCGTCCGCGCACGCCTGCGCCAGCCAGCTGTCGCCATACGACACGCCGTCCAGCAACTGCGCCAGCGGCCCTGGCGCCGCCAGCATCGCGCTTTCAACACAGGCCGGCTCATAGCCCGTGAGTCCCGTTTCCAGGAAGAACGGCGACGGCAATACATCGCCGTCTTCCGTGTATGTGGGCGCCAGGTAGGCCTGCAGCGCTTCCCAGCCGGGAAAGCGCCCATTGCAGGCAAACACGTGGACGGTCGGCATGGTGGAAGACAAGCTTACAGCTTCTCCATCTTTTGCCGCACGGCCGGTGCCGTCGCAGCCATCGGCGCCAGTTCCAGATAGGTTTTATAGGCCGCTTTCGCCTTGACGCCATCGCCGGCCTTGGCATACGCGTCGCCCAGGTTCAGATAGGCGATGGCGCGCGACGGATCCATCTTGACCGTGTTTTCAAACCAGCGGGCCGCTTCGCGGTATTTTTCCTGCTTGTAGAAGACAAAGCCCAGGTTGTTCGCCGCCAGCGCGAAGTCGGGCCGCAGTTTCAGCGCTTCCGTAAATTGCGCTTCCGCCGCCGCATATTGTTTCTCCTTGTACAGCTGCAAGCCACGGTCGTTGGCCCGCTGCGCCAGCTGGCGCGCCGACGTCGGCACGGCGCCTGGCGTGACGATCTTCTGTTCGCCGCCCTGCAAATCCTTCACCGTCACGCTGGCAGCCGCCGGCTTGGCGTCGAGCTTGCTGTTCAGGGCAATGGCTTCCGTCGACAGCTGCGTCGTGTTCGGGCTGAGGAACTCCGTCTCGCCCGGCAATTCAAACACGAAATCGCCCCCTTCCGAGCCCGGCAGGCTGCCAAACGCGGGCGTCTGGTTCGATACGCTGGACACGGCCGGCGCCACGTAGGCCGCCAGTTCCGTCGCCGTAATGAGACCGTCGCCGTTCAGGTCGCCCTTGCCCGCCAAGCCTTGCAGCAAGGTCCACGTGAACACGGAATGGCCGTTCGGTCCGCCATCGGCCACCAGCTGGTCGCCGCCGCCAGCCGTCAGCATTTGCCTGCCGATGCGCTTGGCATTGTCGCGCAGGAAGGAGCTGGAACCGGCGCCGCGTGTCAGGCCCAGGCCGCTGTAGCAGGCGTCCATGACAAAGAACGCATGCTTGGCGGTCAGGCTTTCCGCGATATTCTGGATTTCCGTCATCGGGATCGCATCCGTGGCGAACTGCGCCGGATCGGAATCGACGGGCACGATGTAGCCGAGGTCGCGCCCGGAACTGAGCTTGCGCGTGGCGCCGTGGCCGGCGAAAAACACGAAGATGCGGTCATTCTTTTGCACGCCGCCATGCGCCAGCTTGTCGTGGAAGGCGGCCAGGATATTGTTGCGCGTCGCTTCGCCATTCTTCAGGGTGACGACGCGCTCGGGCGCAAACGCAAACTTTTCAATCAGCGTTTCGCGGATGCCCTGCGCGTCGCGCACCGCATATTGCAGTTTCGGCCATTTCGCGTAGTCATCGATGCCGATCACCACGGCCCAGGAATTGGCATAACCGGTGGTCACGGGCACTTTTTCCGGCGCAGGCGCCGAACTTTTCGCCACCTGGAAGCTTGTGCCATCCCAGCCCGCGAATTGATAGCCTTCCGCGATCAGCTTGTCCAGCACGGCCGGCAAGGCTTTCACCGTGCGTTCGTGGATGTCGTGGAACAGAATGATGCCGCGCCCCGCCTTGTCGACGGAGGCCAGCACCCGGTTCGTGATCGAGCTGGGCACGGGGTCGGCCCAGTCCAGCGAATCGATATTCCACATCACGGATTTCAAGTGCGCATCGGCCAGCGCGGCCATGCCTTCGCTGTTGCGCGCGCCATACGGAAAGCGGAACAGCGCGGCCCGCTCCGGGCTGATGGCCTTCAACAGGGTGTCGGTACCGAGGATTTCACCCTTCAGCTTGTCGCCCGTCTGTTTCGACAACTGTGCGTGGCTGAAACTGTGGTTGCCCACGGCATAGCCTTCCTTCATCAGTTTGCGGCTCACTTCCGCGCCCGCGTTCAGCTTGGCGTGGCCTTCCGCGTCCAGGCTGCCCAGGTTGCGGCCCACGTTGAAGAACACGGCCGGCACGCCATACTGTTTCAGGATGGCGCTGATTTCTTCCGTGTAGCGGCGGTGCGGGCCGTCGTCAAAGGTCAGCACGATGGTTTTCTTCGGCAAGCCCAGGCCAAAGATTTCCGCCTCATCTTTTTTTGGCACCGGCTTGGCTTCGGGCACGGAACCAGCCGGCGGTGTTGCATATGGCACGACGATGCCATTTTCCTTGAGGATCTGTTCGCGGCTGTAGAGTTTTTTCAGCTGCGCCACGTAATCATCCCACCGTTCGCGCTTGAGTTCGATGGCGCGCTGGCCCAGGTTGCCGAAGATTTGCCGGATTTCCTTCTCGTAATTGCGCTCGATCTCGCCCAGCGCATCGAGGTCTTCGGAAATGCGCTTGTGCAGCTTGATCGCCGGCAAGGAGGAATCTTTGGCCACGTCGGCCAGCATGCTTTGCAGCAGTTCGCGGAAAGCCAGGCGGTCCGCGTCGTACAGGCCGGGATCGGATTCGATATACGTCAACAGGCTGTCGAGCGCCTCGAAGCGGCCCGGATTGGTGGGCGCAGTCAATTGATCCAGCACAAGATCGAGCTTGGCGATGCGCTCCTGGTTTTCATGGAACAGCGCCTGCCCCACCTTGCGGGCTTCATCGCGCGCGCCTTCCGGCAAGCTTTGCTCGTCGGCCAGCAGCACGATGATCTTGCGAAAATTGCCCAGCAAGTCGCGGAACTGGGCGGCCACGGCGGCCGTATCGACGGTGGATTGGGTCGCGGCGGCCGGGCTGCCCGAGGCGGGTGCGCCCGGCGTGGCGGTGGCGGCGGGACGGGTGTAGCTATAAATGCCGGCCCCAGCGGCGAGTGCCACGACAACGGTGGCGGCGATCTTGATCGGCTTGGAAGTCACAGGCTTGTCATTCCCTTCACATACTATGCATAGAATTCAGATGGCGCGGATGCGCCCGATGCATAATTGTAAAGCACGCTAGGCACAAGCTCAGCCCGCACGCTGAATTTGGGCAATAATATCGCTGAACACCTTCATAGATAGTGAAAACGGAAAAGACGATGCACAAGAAACTCTGCGCAGCCGCGCTGATGCTGGGCGTGGCCCTGATGCTGCTGCAACTGCGCGCGCATGCGGGCGATGGCACGGACAACGTTGTGGCCGGGCGCGTGTGCCTGCCGCACTGAGCCACGCCTTGCGCTGACGCTACACCTTGGCCGGTTCCCAGTAACTGGCCAGGCCCAGCTTTTTCAGGCCCGCCGCCACGAAGCGCGGTTCCAGCAATTCTTCCGCCGTCAACGGTAGGCGGATCAATTTTTGTTCCTGCGCAAACGCCAGCACCCGGCGGTAATGGCGGTACACGGCGTCGTCGTACAGCGGCGACCAGCGCTCCTTCCACTGCAAGCCTGGATCGTCATAGCTGCGCCGCACCACGCTGTCGGGCGTGCCGTTGCGCGTACCATCCTTGATGATCGCCTCGCGGTTGCCGTCCAAAGCCGCCCAGTGCTGGGCCCGCAGCCAGGCCGTGGCCACCAGCTCGGCGATATCGGGATGGGCTTGCGTAAAGTCGCGCCGCGCCCACAGTTCCGCCCGCATCTTGCGTTCCGGCAGTCCTTTGCTGGACCAGATGATGCGGCCGATGCCCTTGTCTTCCAGCGGATAGCCATTGATCATGAACAAGGCGTCGACGGCGCCCGTGGCCAGCGCGGCCGTGCCTGGTTTGAGGTCCATATTAATCAGGCGGAAATCCGTGGGCGACATGCGCTGGTCGGCGATCAGCTGGCGCAAGCCCAGTTCCCACGGCCGGCCCCGGTGCACGCTGATGCGCTTGCCTTTCAGCTCGGCCAATGACGTGGCGCGCGAACTGGTGGGCACCAGCAGGAACTGGTCCGTGCCCCGCCCCGCCGGCACGATCACCTGCGTGCGCACGCCGCCCGCGTTGAGGATGACGGACGGCAAGTCGCCATACGCGGCCATGTCGATGCGCTCGCTGGCGAACGCTTCATTCATGGTGGCGCCCGTGTCGCCCGTGACGGGCAGCCATTCCAGCCGCACGCCCCTCTGCTTGAGTTCGCGCGCCAGCCAGCCTTCCTGCTGCACCCGGTAAGCGATGCCGCCCAGTTCCGCCTTGCCGTTTTCCGCAAAACCCGTCGAGGCGATGCGCAGGGCCGCCGGCGGCGCCCCCGCCTTCGCCGCAGATACCGCCTGTCCCGCCAGGGGCAGCAAGGCCAGCCCACCCATCACCGTGCGTCGCCGCATCGCATTCTCCTCATCATCATGCATGGCCACTGTTGACGTATTTCCCGCTCAAGCCGCCCGGCGCGTCTGCGCCAGCGCCGCTTCGAAGGGACGGGGATCAATCCACGCGCGCACGTTGACCTTGCTGGGCAGGAAGTTCCAGCGGAACAGGAAATCGCTGAAATCCTGCAAGCCCGCGACCGACGTTTCCGCCAGGTCCGTGTCCAGGCGCAGATGCGCATCCTTGCCGTAGGCTACCTGCACCCAGTGCTCGCTGGCATTCGATTCACGCGCGAGGAAACGCCGCGTCTCGTCCGCATGGCCGCGCGCCCACGCTTCGGCCCGCAGCACCTGGTCGACCAGGGTCACGGCAGAGCTGAAATGATTGTCCAGCAGGTGCGCATCGACGCTCAGGGTGCGCGGCGTGCCATTGTTGGCGCGGATCAAGGGCTCCGGATGGATGCCCGTGTCGATCACCGTATGCAGGCCGAACTGCTGCGCCAGCTGGGCCGCCGAGGCGCCTTTCAGGAAGATGGCGTCCACTTCGCCCCGCAGCAGCCCCAGCAGTTCCGGGCTTTGGCCGCCGCGCCGCGCGCCGCTGAACAGGTTTGTGGCCGCGCCCTTCTCCGGCGCCGCCTCGCTCTGGCCCGTGCTGACCACATAATCGACCAGTTCCACGTCCGCCACGGCCAGCCCTTCCAGGCTCAGCGCGTTTTCCAGCCCGCGCAAGGCTTGCGCGCGCGCAAAGTCGATCTGCGCCTTGCTCCATAATGGCAAGCCGAAACGCCGCCCCTTCAAGTCGCGCACCGACTGGATGCCGCTGCCGGGCAAGGTCAGTATCAGCTGCGTCTCATCCGACCACGACAAGCCGATCACGCGCGTCTCGCGTCCCGCCGCGCGCGCCCACAGGGCCGGGATATTGCCGCCGTGACGCACGGAGTTCCGCAGGGTGTGGTCGAAATGCGATTCGCGCACGGCTTCCTGGTCCGACTCGCGCAAGGAGCGCAAGCTGGTGCCGTCGGCGCGCAAGGCATCTTCCAGCCAGCCTTGCTGCAAGGCTATTCCCAGGCCCGTGGGGACGGGGCAGCGCGTGTACCACAGGGTGTCGAGTGCGTTGTTATTGCTCATCTTGTATCTCCAGAGTGGGTGGACCGGTCAAAAAGGAAACTACAGCGCCATCCTGCGCGCCCATTCATTGCCATCCCATGAACTGCTGGGATCTACATCCTGCGCCACGGGCGCATGCGTGTCGTCCAGGTCGCTGAAATCCGCATGCAAGCCATCGCGGATGGCGACAAAACCGGGCGAACCGCGCTGGCGCGGGTGGGCCAGCGGCACGTCCTGCACGCGGCGCACCTTGCCCGGACGCGCATCGAGCACGACGATGCGGTCGGCCAGGTACACGGCTTCATCGATATCGTGCGTGACCATGACCATGGTGATGCCCTCGTCCTGCCACAGTCGGCGCAGTTCCTGCTGCAGGCGCAAGCGGGTCAGCGCGTCGAGTGCGCCCAGCGGCTCGTCCAGCAGCAGCACGTCGGGCCGCCCCACGAGGGCGCGGGCAATCGCGGCCCGCTGCGACATGCCGCCCGATAATTGATGCGGATACGCATCCGCATAGCCGTCGAGGCCCACGCGCGCAATTTCCGCCGCCACGCGCGATGCCCGCTCGGCCATTGGCACACGGGTATTGCTGAACGCCACGGCCACGTTCTGCTGCACCGTCAGCCAGGGAAACAGGCGGTGATCCTGGAACACGAGGCCCCGGTGCAAGTCCGTGCCACGGATGGGCACGCCATCGTGCAGCAGCAAGCCCGTGTAGTCCGTGTCCAGGCCCGCCAGCAGGCGCAGCAAGGTGGACTTGCCGCAGCCGGACGCACCGACGATGGCAACGAATTCGCCCGGGGCAATCGTCAGCGAAATATCGTCGAGCACCAGCAGCGGCGCGCCTTTCAGCGAAAACGACTTGCTCACGTGCTGCACTTGCAAGCCGCCGCTCAGGTGCTGCTGTTGCGGCGACAAGGCCGAAGGGGAAACGAAATCATTCATGGCGCACTCTCTGCGGTGGGGGCGAGGGAAGGAATGGCGGCGGGCGGCGCCCGGCGCAGCCAGCGGCTGCCGTGGAAAACCAGCCAGGCGGCTAGCCAAGGAGCCAGCCAGATCAGGAATACATTGCGCAAGCCCGTCAGGTCGGCCAGGCGGCCCGCCGCCAGCGCGCCAGCCGTGCCGCCCACCATGCCGAACAGGGTCAAATGGGCCGAGACCCTGGCCTTGTCGACGGGCGCGCGGGCGATATTGTCCGTATTGACGAGGTTATTCACGCCCAGGCCCAGGCCCAGCAGCACGGAGGCGGCCAGGTAGGCGATGCTGCTGGGCCACAAGCCGAGGATCAGCAAGGCGGCCATGATGGCCAGGTGGGCGCCACCATACAGCTGCTCGCGGTAGCGGCTGGCCAGCACGAAGCGCCCGAGGAACAGCAGCACCAGCACGCAGCTGAGTCCCTGCACGGCCATCAGCCAGACGGAATGATGCGCAGGCCAGTGCAGCACGCGGATGGCCAGCAGGATGGAAAACACGCCCACGCTGGACGCCGTGAAGCTGGCGAGGATCTCGAACAGATAGGTGCTGCGCACGATAGGCAGGCGCAGCAGTTCGCGCAAGCTGGCCGCGCCGGGCAACAAGGCTTGGCCTTCCAGCTTGCGCGGCGCCGTATTGCTGGGCAACACTTGCCAGCCCAGCACGGCCAGGATGGCGAACATCAGGGCCGAGATCAAGAAGCCCGCCTTCAGCCCCAGTTGCGCGATCAGGTAGTTGCCGCACAAGGGGCCGAGGAATTGCATGCCGAGAATTAATGTTCCCTTGTACCAGCCAGCCTTGCCCTGCCCCAGTTCCGGCAGGCGCACGAGAAACACAGTACTCATGGCCACGATGCGCAGCGAGATGCACAGGCCGACGAGAAACATCAGCAGGGCCACCCATTGCCAGCCGGGCAGCCACGGCAGCACGCAAAAGGCCAGCGCCAGGCTCAGGCTAACGCCCGCATACAGATGCTTCGGGTTGCCGCGTGAAAGAATGTAGCCGGCCGGTATGGTACCCAGCGCCATGGCCAGGGTTTCCGCGCTGCTGATCGCGGCCAGCTGGAAATTGCTCACGTGCAGGTGCAGTCCCAGCAAGGTGGCCAGCACCTTGTTCATGCCGATGGTCACGCCCGACAGCAGGGTCAAGCCGATAAAGCGCAGCAAGAAGGCGCGCAGCTCGCCTTCGCGGGCGCTGACGGCCGCGTCTGGCTGGAATGGCAACGATTCACTCACTGCTGCGCCCCTTCACCAGCAGGCGCGCGAGACGCGCAAACGCCACGTTCATCGCCTGCGCCAGCAGGGCGATCACGAGCACGGCCAGCAAGACGACATCCATGCGGCCCGACACTTCGCCATTGAGCAGCAATGAACCCATGCCGGGGCCGGCTGAAAACAGCAGCTCGCCGCCCAGGCACGCGAGCCAGGCAAACGCCAGCGCATGCGTGACACCGGTGACGATGGCCGGCATGGCGCCCGGCAGCAAGATCTGGCGCAAGGTCTGCCAGCGCGTCAGGGTCAGCACCTGCCCCACTTCGCGCAAGCGCCCCTCTACCTGGCGCATGCCCGCATACGTGTTGAGCACGGTCGGGTAAAAGGCGGCGATGGCGATCACCAGCAGCTTGGCGCCGTCTCCATTGCCCACCCACAGGCCCAGCAAGGGTATCAGGCCCAGCAGCGGCACTTGGCGGATGCTGTGAAACAGCGGCCCGATCAGCCGGTCCGCCAGCGGCGACTGCGCCATCAGCGCGCCCGTGACGATGCCGGCGCTGCCGCCCAGCAACAAGCCGGCCAGGGTGCGACCCAGGCTGGCGCGCAAGTGTACCCACAGCTCGCCCGTCAAGACCAGGTCGCGCAGACTGTGCGCCAGGTCGCCCAAGGACACAAAGATGTAGGCGGCCGCCGCGCCCTGGCCGGAAGCCCATTGCCAGGCGCCCAGCAAGGCCAGCGGCAGCAGCGCGCCTTTTATGAACAGTATCAAACGCTGCTTCATGCGACGCCTCCCTTGCCATCGCCGCTACGTTTCCAGCGCATCAGTCTCGATTCCAGCGCGTGGCATAGCCGGTCCAGGCCGAAGCCGATCACGCCCGTCAGCACCACGCCGACCATCACCACGTCGAGGCGGAACATTTGGCGGCCCATCTCCATCATCTGCCCCAGGCCGCTGTCGGCGGCCAGCAATTCCGCGCCCACCAGCACCATCCACGAACGCGACAGGGCGATGCGCATGCCCGTCAGCGCGGCCGGCACGATGGCCGGCAAGACGATCAGGCGGATACGCTGCCAGCGCGAGAAGCAATACACTTGCGCCACCTCAAAGTAACGCTGCGACAAGTTGCGGATGGCGTCATGCACGGCCAGCGCGACGATGAAGAAACTGGCCTTGGCCACGATAAACACTTTAAAACTCTCGCCTATGCCGAACAGCAAGATAAACAGGGGGATCAGGGCCACCGTCGGCAGCTGGCGCAAGACATTGAACGTGGGGTCGACGTAGCTGCGCAAGCCAGGCGACAGCCCCAGCACGACGCCAAAGGCCAGGCCGCAGCTGGCGCCCAGGCCGAAACCGGCCAGCAGGCGAAACAGGCTGATGCCCAGGTGCTGGCCCAGTTCGCCGCTCTCGGCCAGGTCGCGGGCCGTCAGCAGTACTTGCCATGGCGACATCAAGATGTGCGCAGGCATCCACTCGAACGTGGTGACGGCCGTCCACAGCAGCAGCAAGGCGAGCGGCGAGGCCCACACGGACCACGGCGAGCGCACGAAGCGTCGCAGCCAGGGGATGGAGGCCGCACGCGCTGGCGCAGGGGCGCGGGGCAAGGCGATCGCGAGGGAAGTCATGGCGCCCAGTACGTTTGCAGCTTCAGCTGCGCCAGTGCCTGGTTGACGAACTGGGGCGCGAACAGGCTGTCGACTTGCAGGGGCCGCGCGATCAGGCCCGCGCTCTTCGCATACGCCGCCTCGCCCACGTAATGCTGGCGCAGGCTGGCCGTAAACAGGGGCGACCAGCGCGCCTGCCATGGCGTATGGTCGCCCGCCAGTTCGCGCCGCACGACGCTTTCCACCTGGCCCGCCGCCGCCTCCGTGCGCACGTATTCGTCTTCGCCGCCGGCGCCGGCGGCCCGGTGGTGCTCGCGCACATACGCCGTCACCACCAGCTGGGCCAGTTGCGGCCAGCGTTGCAGGAAACCGCTGTCGGCCCACAGCTCGGCGCGCATCTTCCAATCCTGCGGCGGCGCCTTGCTCGACCAAATGATCTTGCCCACTTTTTTATCTTCCAGCAAGAAGGCATCGCTGAGGGTAAAGAAAGCGTCGGCGCCGCCCGTCGCCACGGCCGCCGCACCGGCCTGCGGATTCAGGTTGAGGATCTTGACGTCGCGCAAGGTCATGCCGTTCGCTTCCAGCAGGCGGGCAAACGGATATTCCCACGGCCGGCCACGGTGCAAGGCGATCTTCTTGCCCTTCAAGTCCTTGATCGACTTGGCCGTGGAGCCGTTCGGCACTACGAGGTAGGTGTTGTTGGCGCTGCCGCCGGGCAGGATCAGCCGCGTCTGCAAGCCCGAGGCATTGGCGATAATCGACGGCAAGTCGCCATACTGGGCCAGGTCGATCGAATGGTTGGCAAACGCCTCGTTGACTTGCGTGGCCACGGAATTGGTGGTGACGGGCACCCACTCCAGCTTCACGCCCAGCTTGCCCAGCTCGGCCGCCAGCCAGCCCGTCGATGCCACCTGGGCGGCCGAACCGGCAAACACGGTCTTGCCGGACGGCGCCGTGCGGGCCACGACGGCGATGCGCACGGCGGCCGGCAGTGCTTCGGCGGCGGCGGCCATCGCTGGCGCCAGCAGGCTGGCCGCCACGGCGGCGGCGAATGCTTTGCGCCAGATCAAACGTAAGAATTTCAATGACATTGCGGGCCTGTTCGTGAAAGGGTTACACCAGGTCGGTGGCGGGCAGCAGCGACAAGGCGCGCGCCGTGTCGATCAGCTTGCTCATCTTCCATTGCTGCAGCAGCACGCCGGGGCCGAAATCGCGCGAACCGCCGATGGCTTCGGCCGCGATCTGGATCTTCGCGCCCTCTTCCAGCAGCAGGATGAACTCGGCCAGCTTCAGCAAGCCCTGCTTGCCCCACACGGTGGCGCCGCCGTTCGCTTCCAGGATGGCCGTCGCGTGCGTGTTGCGGGCGATTTCGCCGAGGATGAAATCGACTTCGGGCTGGCGGCGGTCGATATAGATGGGAATTTCGCGCACCAGCTGGTAGCGCTGCACGGGCACGTAGCGGATCGGCAGGGTGCGGTGCGTCTGCGCCCACGCGCCCAGCGACGGCGAATGCACGTGCGAAATCGAGGTGACCTCGGGCCGCTCGCGGAACAGTTTTAAGTAGCGCGCGCCGCCGTTGTTCGCGTCGCCCACGAGCACCGTGCCATCGAGCGCCAGCACGGCCGCCTTCAGGGGCTGGCCACGGCGGAACGGGCCCGGATCGTTGACCACCACCACCTTGTCGCCGCCGGGCGTGCGCTCGACGAAGCCCACCGTGCCATTGGCCGTCAGGCTGCCCGTTTCGCGCAAGCCGTCGAAGGCGATCTGCGCATCGCGGCGCACCTGTTCCACGAAGGCCAGTTCGGCCGCCGTCAAATCCTGCGCCTGTACTTGTTGTGCTTCCGCTTGTGCCACGTCCGTCATGTCATGCTCCATTCTTTGGGGTTGGGATACGGGTCAGTCCTGCCTCTACTTTCGCAAGACGCGTGCCAGCGCCGCGGCCAGTCAAATGGTGGAAGGCTGCTGCCTGCGCAACAGCGGCTGCTGGCCTGGCAGCAGCCGCGTGCGCACGCGCTGTCGGCAAGCCAGCAAGCGGCGCGGGCACGTTTCCTGCACGGTTCAAGGCTCCACCCACCACCAAGGAATTCCATGACTACCGCACCATCCCCTGCTGTCGATACCGTCTGGTTCACCCGCTGCCCTGTGCCCACGGCCACGGGCCTGGCCTATAAACTGGGCTGGCTGGACGAGGAATTCGCCCGCGACGGCATCGCCCTGAAAACCCTGCAGGAAGTGGGCGGCGAACTGGCGCGCCACCATTACGACCACGGCCTGTCCACGCTCGTGCGCGAAGGCGGCAACCTGCTGGCCCTGCCGGCACGCGCGCAGGGGGCGCCCACGCGCCTGATCGGCCTGACGTGGATCGATGAATGGCAAGCCATCCTCGTGCGCCCCGGTTCCGGCATCACGAAGCCCGCGCAGTTGCAGGGCAAACGCCTGGCGCTGCCCGTGTTCCGCGCAGAGGACTTGCGCGAGAACCGGCGCGGGCGCAGCATCGCGCGCGGCATGAGCCTGGCCGGCTACAAGGGTGTGCTGGCGTCCGCCGGCCTCACGCTCGACGATGTGCAACTGGTGGAGGTGGGCGCCGACGCCCAGGCATCGGTCAATCTGGGTGCGGGACTGTGGCAAGGCATCGCGCCGCTGCTGCGCGGCGAGGTCGACGCCATCTACGTGAAAGGCGCGGCGGCGGCCGAAGCGGCCCGCGCGGCGGGACTGGAAGTGGGCATCGATATCGACGCCCTGCCCGACCGGCGCTTCCGCGTGAACAACGGCACGCCACGCCCGATCACCGTGCATGAAACGATGCTGGAACAGCATTTCGAACTGGTCGTGCGCTTCCTGACGCAAACCCTGCGCGCCGCGCACTGGGCTCGCAGTCACCAGGCCGACGTGCTGGCCATCCTGCAGGGCGAGACGCGGGCCGGCGCCGACGCCGTGGCCGAAGCCTACCGCGACGGCTTTCACCTGACCCTGGCGCCCGACCTGTCCGACGAGAAGGTGGCGCTGTTCCGCCAGCAGAAGGATTTCCAGCTGCAGCACGGTTTCCTCGACCGCGACGTGGATATCGAGCGCTGGATCGACCGCCGGCCGTTGGAAGAGGCGCAGCGGCGGCTGGACGCGCTGCTGCAAGTGGCGGCATAAAACGGATAGCACAAGGCCGGCGAATTTGCCGGCCTTTCTACATCAGACAATCACGCTCAGAACTGGACGGTATAAGACGCGCCCACCGTGCGGCCCTGGCCGATGGTGACGGTGTCGCCATTGACGGCGCCCGGCACGAAGCTGGTAAGCGTATGGTTGCGGTAGACCTTGTCGGCCAGGTTGTTCGCATACGCCGTGATGCGGTGTTTGCCGCCCGGGAGCACATACGACAGGCGCGCATTGGCCAGCGCGAAGCCGCCCTGGTTCAGCAAGCCGCGCGCGTCGCTTTGCGGGTCGACATAGTAGTACTGCTTGGACGTATAGCGCACGTCGCCGCTGAAGACCAGCTGCGCGCCATTGCCCAGCGGGTAGCGGTAATCGGCCGCCAGCAAGGCTGTCACGTGGGGCGAGCGCACGAATTCATTGCCGGAGCGGTCGCCGCCATTGTTCTGGATGGCGAAATCGTCGAATTCCGTGCGCAGCAGGCCGATATTGGCGTTGATGTGCAGGTTGTCCGTCGGCTGCGCCTCGATCTCGAATTCCGCGCCATTCACGTGGGCCTTGCGCACGTTCTGCAGGTAATTGACGCTTTGCGTAGGGTCGCCGTTGTACACGCCCGTGATATTGACCTGCACGTTCTTGTAATCATAGTGAAAAACGTTGGCGTTGAAATTCAGGCGTCCATCCAGCCATTCCGACTTGATGCCCGCCTCGAACGAGTTCAGGGTTTCCGGCTTCACCGTATTCAATGCTCGCACGTCCGTGGCGCTCGTGTTGTAGCCGCCGGACTTGATGCCGTGCGCGTATTTCAGGTAGCCGCGCAGGGTGCGGCTGAAGCGGTATTCAGGCGTCACGTCGTACGTCAGCGCATTCCACGTGGTCGACGGATTCGACGTGAAATTGTTGTTGGCGACCGAGGCGGTCGCGTAATTGCCGCCCTTGACCGTGTTCCACCAGTTGGCCGCATCGCCAAACGTCACCGTGTTCGATGCGGCCTGCACGCGCCGCAAATCGAGATCCTTGGTTTCCGTCGTCCAGCGCAAGCCAAACGTGGACAGGAACTGCTCGCTGAAGTTGACGGTCGTGCTGCCGAAGATGGCCGCGCTGCGCGCCTTGTGCTGATAGATGGTGCGGTTGTAGCCGACGGGCTGCGTGCTGCCCGCCAGCGCCGGCACGGTGCCGTTGGGCAGGCGCGCGCCGGCCGAATCGGAATCGATCTTTTCATTGAAGTAGAACAGCCCCGCGACCCAGCTCACGGCGCCGTTTTGCGGCGATGTGAGGCGCAGCTCCTGCGACACTTGCCGGCTGCTGGCCTTCGAACGGCTGCGGCCCACTTCCAGCGGCGTATTGTCGCTGTCGCCCGTCGCTTCGTTGCGGAAGTTTTCATAGCCCGTGATCGACGTCAGGGTCAGCTCGCCCAGCGCGTATTCCAGGTTCAGCTGCGCGCCGCCCTGCGTCACGTCGCTGTCCGCCGGCGCATTCGTGCTCACGTCATCGGGATTGGTGCTGGGGATGTAGCCGTTGCGGTAGACGCCATTCGCGCCATAGCTGGCCACTGTGGTGGTGGCGCCCTTGGTCGTGTAGTCGCGGTAATGCAGGTTCAGGTTCGCCGTCAGGTCGCGCCCGATCAGGGCCTTGAGCTGGCCGCGGATGGCGCTGTCCTTGAGCTTTCCATCGCGCTCGCCCGTAAACTGGTTGTGGAAGCGCCCCTTGTCCTGCTGCTCCGTGTGGAAGGACAGGCGCCCCGCCAGCACTTCGTCGACCAGCGCGCCGCCGATGGCCCCTTCGGCCAGCTTGGTGTCGTAGCTGCTGTAGTCCAGCTTGGCGTAACCGCTGGACTTGAACGAGGGCTTGCGCGAAATCACGTTGATGGCGCCGCCCGTCGTGTTCTTGCCCCACAGGGTGCCTTGCGGCCCGCGCAGCACTTCCACCCGGTCCAGGTCGAACAGGGGAAAGCCCGTGGCGCTGGAATTGCTGATGTAGACGTCGTCGAGGTAAAAGCCGACGGGGTTCGGAAAATCGATTTGCTGCTGGCCAGCACCGACGCCGCGTATCCACCAGCGCGGACGGCCATGCTGCTGCGTGCCGGCCGACGCGTTCGGCACGTAGTTGAGGATTTCGCTGGCCGAACGGCCGATGCCCGTATCGAGCAGCTCCTTGCCGCCCAATACAGTGATCGCGCTCGGCACCTTTTGCGCGGATTCCTCGCGCTTTTGCGCCGTCACCGTGACCGATTGCAGGGAAGCGCCCTCGCCCCCACCGTTCGCGTCGGCTGCGGCAATGACATCGGCGCCAGGCGTTTCCGCATGCGCCATGCCGTGGACGAGCATCAGCCCGCCGATGGCGAAGGCCGAGCGCAGCGCGCGGCGCACTGGCGTCAAATGAAGAGGAGATGGGGAGAAGGCGGCGGGGGCAGTCGAACGGCGCATGGGTGATTATCCTTGAGTAAAGTCAAAACGCGAGATGGTGATGACTGGTATTGCAAGGGGCATGCCCGCTGCCGCAGCGCAGCAAAATGGGAGTCAAGTGATTGATTTCAAAGGAAGACTATCGTGATGATAGTGCTGTTGATTTGGCAGCAGTGGCGCTGCCACGTGCTGCCTGCGCGACAGCAGGCGGTGGCGCTGCTGTCGCGGCAACAGGGGGAATGCCTCAGGCGGCGCGCAAGAGTGCCGCCGTATGCCCGCGCACGAGGGGCAGCACTTCTTCGCCCACGCGATAGGCTTCCTCCAGGTGCGGCGTGCTGGCCAGGATGAAGGCGTCGGCGCCCAGCTGCACCAGTTCGTCCAGGCGTTCGGCCACCTGCTGGTAGCTGCCGACAATGCCCTGCGTCTGCCCGCCGCGCAGCAGATTGAAGCCGGACCAGATGTTCGGCGCCGTGATCAGGTCCTTGTAGCTGTTCAGGGTCGTCGGGCGGTTGCCGCGCTGGCGCGCCGCGCCCACGGAATCGCCGCCATCGGCGCCGAGGAACTGGCGCAGGGTGGCGGGATCGACGGCGTCAAAGCCCTTGCGCACCTCGTCCCATGCCTCTTCTTCCGTGGCGCGGGCCACGATGTCGACGCGCACGGCGCACTTGATCTTGCGGCCCAACAGCGCCGTCTTTTCATGCACGCGGGCGAATTTCTCGCGCAGCTGCTCGAACGGCTCCAGCCACGTCAGGTAGTAGTCGGCGTGCTTGGACGCCGAGCCGAGGGCCGCATCGGACGAGCCGGAAAAATAGATCTCGGGGAAATCCTGCTCCGACAGCGGCGTGGCCAGTCCCGCATCTTCCACCTGGTAGAACTTGCCCTGGTAGGAAAACGGCCCGCCGCGCCACACGCCGCGCACCACGTCGAGAAATTCCGTCGTGCGCGTATAGCGGTCGTCGTGGCCGGCCGAATCGCCCCACCACAGCTGCGCCGGACCGCCGCCGCCCGTGATCACGTTGTACAGGGCGCGCCCGCCCGTGGCCCGCTGCAGGCTGGCCGTCATGCGCGCGGCCACCACGGGGTTCAAGAAGCCGGGCTGGAACGGGATCATGAAGCGGAAGGTGCTCGTTTCGCGCGCCAGCAGCGCAGAAATCGCCCACGGTTCGTCCGTCATGGGGAAGGACGGGATCAGGCCACCCTGGAAGCCCGATATTTCAGCGGCGCGGGCGATCTCGGCCAGGTAGTCAATATACGTAAAACCGTCGGCGCCGTCGCCACCGAGGCCGGACTGGCGCAGGTTGTCATTGCCGGGAAACCAGTCGCCGCGAAACGGCGTACGGGCGCGATGCGAACTCGGTTCGCCATGCGTGGGGATGCGCCAGAAAAAATCGATAGCCATGCAGGTACTCCTTCAGTAGGTTGGATACAGGAACTCAAGCCGCTTGCAGCTGTGCGCGCAACGCTGCCCGCACGCGGGGCAGCACGTGCTCACCGATGCGGTAGGCTTCCTCGAAATGGGGAATGGCCGCCAGCACGAAGCTGGACACGCCGGCCTGCGCATACGCCTCCAGCGCGGCGCTGACCTGTGCATAACTGCCGACCAGGGCGCCGTGGGCGCCCGTTTGCGCTTGCGCAAAGCCGGGCCAGAAGGCTGCGGCACTGCCGTCGAATGGCGCATCGTCGGGCAGCCCCGCACCGCTGCGGTAGCGGCGCGCGTCGCGCAAGGCTTCGTCGAAGGTTTCGCGCGCCAGCACGTCGATGCGCAAGCCCGCCGTCACGGCGCGGCCCAGCTGGCGCGCCTGCGCTTGCAGGCTGTCGATGGCAGGCTGCAAATCCGCCTGCGGCGCCGCATCGAACACGTGCACGTCGGCCTGGCGTGCCGACAGGGCCAGCGCTTCGGGCGACTCGCCGGTCAGATAGATGCCGTTGACGGGGTGGTTCGCCAGCGGCCCCTTGAAGCCGCCGTCCTGCACTTCGAAGAACTTGCCCTTGAAGCTGAACGGCGACGTATTCTGCACGCCGCGCGCCACCGTGATGAATTCATCGATGCGCGGCAGGATGTCGGCGTCCGGCGCCGCATCGCCCTGGCGCCGGCGCGCTGCCGCATCGCCGCCATGGCCGATCTGCCAGGCGAAGCGTCCGCCCGTGAAGCGCTGGAAGCTGACAGCGTTCTTTGCCGCATACACGGCCGAACCCCAGGCCGCGTCGAATTCGGCGATCAGTTTCAAATGGCGCGTGCTGCGGGCCAGGTAGCCCGCGACGATCCAGCTTTCATCGCCCTGCGTATCGTGGCGTATCTGGATGCCATCGAAGCCGGAAAGATCGGCCGCACGGGCGATCTGGTGCAGGTAATCGAAATAATTGAAGGGCGGACGCGCGCCGCGCGGGTCGCTCACGCCCGCCTGCAGGGGACTGGGCGCGCCAGCGGCCCGTTCGCCCCTGCGCGTGATGCCGGGTGCCGCGTAACGGCCATCGCCGCTGGTGGGCAATTGCCAGATGAATTCTATGGTCATGCATGGACTCCTG
Organism: Janthinobacterium sp. PLB04; assembly: GCF_021165895.1. Classification (NCBI taxonomy): domain Bacteria; kingdom Pseudomonadati; phylum Pseudomonadota; class Betaproteobacteria; order Burkholderiales; family Oxalobacteraceae; genus Janthinobacterium; species Janthinobacterium sp. PLB04. The sequence goes on from NZ_CP088968.1 coordinate 3,802,403, forward strand.
TCGTGGGTCGAAGAAAACACCGCTATGCGCTTTGGATACCTGCGCGCAGCGGCCTGCCCTTCCCTCCTCGCAGAAAACATGCCATGCCGCATACGCCGGCCAGCCCCATTCGCTGTTGATTTGGCAGCAACCGGCTGCAGCCAGGGCAGCAGCATGCTGCGCGCGCAGCAGCCATGAAAAAAGCCGGAGCCGCATCGCTGCGGCTCCGGCTCCAGGAAGGGCATCATGCGCCTAGTCGATGGCGCCCGCCTTTTTCAAAAAGGTGCGCAGGATATTGCGGCTCAGGTTCAGGTGCCTGGCCGTGCGCACCTGGTTGCGCTCATTGCGCTCCCACGCGGCGCGCACCAGTTCCTGCTGCATGGCTTCGAATTCCACTGCCTCGCCCGAGTCGAGCAAGGCTTGCCAGGCGCGGGCGAAGCGCTCGGCCGCCAATAAATCGTCCTGGCCGGACGCGCCGTGGGCCGCATAGGCGATATCGGCACCGCCGGCCCAGGCGTCTGGAACAGGTATAGCGACCGGTGCTGCAGCAGGCGCCCGGTGCCAGCCTGACAAACTCAAGTCCTCGGCGCGCACGACGCCGCTGCGGCACACGAGCAGCGCGCGGTGGATGACGTTTTCCAGTTCGCGGATATTGCCGGGCCATGGATAAGCGAGCAAGGCTTGCTGCGCGTCGGGGCCCAGCTCCACCTCGCCCAGGTGCAATCGCTGCGCATAGATGGCCATGAAATGGCGCGTCAGCGGCATGATGTCGCCCGGGCGCTCGCGCAAGGGGCGTAGCGGCAGGCCAATCACCTGCAAGCGGTAATACAGGTCTTCGCGGAAGCGCCCGGCCCGCACGGCTTCGGCCAGGTCCACGTTGGTGGCGGCGATCAGGCGCACGTCGATGGGAATGGCGCGCCGCGCGCCCAGGCGCACCACTTCCCGCTCCTGCAGCACGCGCAGCAGCTTGACCTGCATCGCCAGCGGCAAGTCGCCGATTTCATCGAGGAACAGGGTGCCGCCGCTGGCCGTCTCGAACCAGCCGGGCTTGCCCTGCTGGGCGCCAGTAAACGCGCCTTTTTCATAGCCAAACAGCTCGCTCTCGACGAGGGTTTCGGAAAACGCGCCGCAATTGATCGCCACAAAGGTCTGTTCGGCGCGCCCGCTCAAGCCATGCACGTGGCGTGCAATGAGTTCTTTTCCCGTCCCCGTCTCGCCCGTGATCAGCACCGTCGCCTCGCTGGGGGCGATGCGTTCGATCAGCTCGTGCAACTGGCGCGAGCGGGGGTCGGCAAAGACAAAGGCCGTGGCGCGCACCAGCAAGCTCATTTGCTGCGGGTCGCGGAAGGCGACCAGCGCCTCGCTGTCGCCGTCAGCGCCGGCGCCACGGGCAAGGTGGGCGCTGCGCGCGAAATCGCTGCTGAAGTTGTGGGCTAAGAGTTCCATGGGCCGACTATACCGCGCTCCATCTCCAGGCGGGAACGAATGGTGCCGCGCTTGCTTATCCGGATTTTGCATATGCAGGCACTGCTCCCATGCTGGCCCGGAGTTTGCTCAGGCTGGGGAGCAGGCAATGTCGCCTGCGCACCACGGAGCACTTCCCCATGCCAGCACGCCAGCTTGTCCTGAATGTTTTTTTACAACGCCACGGCCACCATCCGGCCGCCTGGCGCCATCCAGCCGCCAGCGCCAGCGGCCGGCCCGACCTGGCCTGGTGGCTGCGCGCCGCCAGGCTGGCCGAGGCGGCCAAGTTCGACAGCTTCTTCATCGCCGACTTCATCGGCCGCGCCGGCGACGTCACGCCCGAGACTGGCCGCGCCGCCATCGGCCTGCCCTTCGAGCCGTTTACCCTGCTGTCGGCCATTGCCGCCGTCACCAGCCATATCGGCCTGATCGCCACGGTCAACACCAATTACGAGCACCCGTACCACGTGGCGCGCAAATTCAGTTCGCTCGACCACCTGAGCGGCGGGCGCGCGGGCTGGAACGTCGTGTCATCGTTTGGCGAGCATACGGCGCGCAATTTCGGCATCGATGCACCGCGCAGCCATGCGGAGCGCTATGCGCGGGCCGACGAATTCGTCGCCCTGTCCAGGGCCCTGTGGGATAGCTGGGATGACGACGCCTTCGACCGGCCAGACCGCGCCGGCGGCCAGTTCTACCAGCCGGCAGCGGGCCATGCGCTGGACTTCAACGGCGAATATTTTGCCTCGCAAGGCTTGCTGGACTTGCCCCGTCCCGTGCAGGGCCACCCTGTGCTGGTCCAGGCGGGCAATTCCGAGACAGGGCGCGAATTTGCCGCGCGCCTGGCCGAAATGGTGTACTGCTCCGCCACGTCGCTGCCCGTGGCGCAGGCGTATTACGCGGACGTGAAGGGCCGCATGGCGACATACGGCCGCGCGCAAGACCAGTTGAAGGTCACGCCCGGGCTGTCCGTGGTGGTGGCCGAATCGGACCAGCAGGCGCAGGATCAATTTGGCGAACTACAGGACCTGGTCGACTTCAGCAACCTGGAGTTTGGCGGTTTTGACTTGTCCGGCTATCCGCTCGACGGCCCCCTGCCCGACCTGCCCTACCAGGCGGGCGAGAACGGCAAGGGGCGTTTCCAGCAGCAGCTGGAGCTGGCCCGCCGCGAGAACCTGACCCTGCGCCAGCTGGTGCTGCGCTTCAGGGTCGCGCGCGGTCACCTGCAAGCCATCGGCTCCGTCAAGACGGTGGCCGACTTGATGGAGCAGTGGTTCATGGAACGGGGCGCGGACGGTTTCAACGTCGTGCCGCCGCTGCTGCCGCAAGGCTTCGAGGATTTTACACGCCTGGTGGTGCCGGAACTGCAGCGGCGCGGCCTGTTCCGCACGGAATACGCGGCCAGCACCCTGCGCGGGCACTTGGGACTGGCGCGGCCCGCCAACCCGCATACGGTGGCACGGGCGCGGGCCGCCTGACTGCGCTGTGACTAAGCCTGATCCGGATCAAAATACTTGCGCAAGCCTTGCCAGCAAGCGTAATAGTCGTTTTGCAGCAGGCCGCCGTCCAGCGCGAACGGCGTGGGCTTGAGGATGGTGCGCGTCTCGAACATGAAGGCCATGGTGTCGGCCACCTTCACGGGCGCGGACGTGTCGCTGTGCGAGGCGCGTTCGAACGTCTGCGCATCGGGGCCGTGGCCGGACATGCAGTTGTGCAGGCTGGCGCCGCCCGGCACGAAACCGGCCGCCTTGGCGTCGTACACGCCGTGGATCAGCCCCATGAATTCGCTGGCCACGTTGCGGTGGAACCACGGCGGCCGGAAGGTGTGCTCGGCCGCCAGCCAGCGCGGCGGGAAGATGGCGAAGTCGATGGCACCGAATAACGGGTTTTCGCTGGGCGCCTGCAGCACGAGGAAGATCGACGGGTCCGGATGGTCGTAGCTGATCGAACCGATGGTGTTAAAGCGGCGCAGGTCATATTTGTACGGCGCGTAATTGCCATGCCAGGCCACCACGTCCAGCGGCGAATGGTCGAGGGTCGTGCGCCACAGGTGGCCGCCGAACTTGGCCAGCAATTCGCAGTCGCCGTCGATATCTTCATACGCCGCGTGCGGCGTGAGGAAATCGCGGCTGTTGGCCAGGCCGTTCGAGCCGATGGGGCCCATGTCGGGCAAACGGAATGCCGTGCCGAAGTTTTCGCACACATAACCGCGCGCCTTGCCGTCCGGCAGGGTCACGCGGAAGCGCACGCCGCGGGGAATCACGGCGATTTCCTGCGGCTCCAGCTCGATCAAGCCCAGCTCCGTGGCAATCGCCAGCCGGCCTTCCTGCGGCACGACCAGCAGTTCGCCATCGGCCGAATAAAAGAAGCGCTGCATGGACCGGTTGGCCGCGTACACGTGGATGGCGCAGCCGCTCATCGCTTCGGCGCTGCCGTTGCCGGCCATGGTCTGCCAGCCATCGATGAAGTCCACCGCCGTGCCGCTGTCTGGCAGCGGCAGCGGGTCCCAGCGCAGCTGGTTTGGCGGCGTAGGCGGCATGGCGAGGAAATCGCTGACGATGCGGGTATTTTCAGCCAGGGTGAATGGCGGATGCTGGCTGGCGGGACGGATGCGGTACAGCCAGGAACGGCGGTTCTGCGCGCGCGGCGCCGTGAAGGCCGTGCCCGAAAGTTGTTCCGCATATAGGCCCAGGGGCGCCTGCTGCGGCGAATTCTGCCCGTGCGGCAAGGCGCCAGGCACGGCTTCCGTGGCAAACTCGTTGCCGAAGCCGCTTTGGTAGCCGGCGCCTATCATGCGCGCTCCCCCAGTCCGTCAGCCGCGTCGCGCAGCAAGCCTTGCACCACGTCGGCCTTGCCGATGGCGCCCATGGCCAGCAAGGCGAAGCGGGCGAGGAACAAGGGCGAACGCTGTTCGCCCAGGCCACCCATGGTGTGGCACAACTCGGTGTAAAGATTATCCAGTTCGATGTCGGTCATGTTATCTCCTTGTTACTTTGATTGGGCGATGCCGGCCTTCGCCAGCGCAGCCGCCACCTGCCCCGCCTGCACCTGCCGCCAGCGTCCCAGCACGTGGCCATCCGGGCGCACGAGGTAAAAACTGCCAGGCTGCGCGTCAAACAGCGAGAATACCTGCGCCGTGTGGTCCCAGGCGCACCCTTGCTCCCCGCTGCGGGAAATCGCCACGATCGTCAGCGGCATGGTGTCGCCCAGCGCCGCCAGTGCGGATGGTACAGATCCGTCCTCGCTGAAGTACAGTCCCGTGAAATGGCCATCTTTGCGGTTGAGCAAATCGGTAATATACCCCGCTTGCTGCGCGCCGTCTTGCTGCAGCGCCAGCGGGCACTCGGGCAAGACCGTGCCCGGCGCGGGGCCAGCGAAAAACACCTCCGATTCCGGCGCATTCAGGGCCGACTGCGCATACGCGATGGCGCTGGTCTGGCGCGGATTGATCAGGGAGCGTACATGCGCATGCTTGCCCGCCAGGCCCAGCACGGCCGTGCGCATGAGGTCGAAGGCAAACGTGGGCGGCGCCATGAATTCCGTGCTTTTCGTGCCGTGGCGCAGGTTTTCACGGGCGGCGTACACGCGCTCGTCCGAATAGCTGTCCAGCAGGGCATGCGGCGCCTGCCCCTTGACGACATACGCGAGCTTCCAGGCCAGGTTGTCCGCGTCGTCGATGCCGGAATTGGCTCCGCGCACGCCGAAGATGGGCACGAGGTGGGCCGCATCGCCCGCGAACAGCACGGGACCGTGCCGGTATTTTTCCAGGGTCAGGGCGTTGGCCTTATAGATGGTGATCCACACGGGATGCCACGGCGCCGTTTCTCCCATCATGGCCAGCAGGCTGTCCACGCGCGGTGCCACGTTTTCCAGCAGCACGGAGTCCCGCGCATCCTCGTCGTCGCGCAACTGGTAATCGATGCGCCAGATATCGTCGGGCTGCTTGTGCACCAGCACGGTCGAGCCGGGATTCGACGGCGGGTCGAAATACGCGAGGCGCTCCGTCGGACGCTCGCTTTTCAAGTGGATATCGACGATCACATAGCGCCCTTCATAGCTGGTGCCCTGCAGTTTCAAGCCCAGCGCCTCGCGCACGGCGCTGCGCCCGCCGTCGGCCGCCACCAGCCAGTCCGCCTCGATCTGGTAGCTTGCATCGGGCGTGGCCACGGTGACGGTGGCACCGTCGGCGCGCTGGTCCACGCCAGTGACCCGCGTTTGCCAACGGATATCGATCAGCTCCGGCTGGCGCTCGGCCGCATCGAGCAGGAATTGCTCGATATGGTATTGCGCCAGGTTGACCATGGGCGGCAGCTTCTGGTTCGCGTCTTGCGGCATCGTGAAGTGCAGCACTTCCTCGTCGCGGTAAAAGCTGCGTCCGCCCGCCCACGGCAAGCCCTTGACCAGAAATCCGTCAAGCGCGCCCAGACGTTCGATGATCTCCAGGCTGCGCCGCGAGATGCAGATGGCGCGGCTGCCCGTGCACACGCCATCGTCCGCTTCGATCAGCACCGAGCGCACGCCGTGGCGGGCCAGGCCCAGGGCCGTGGCCAGGCCCACGGGACCGCCGCCGACGATCAGCACCGGGACATGCTGCGTGGCGGCGCCGGCCGGTTTTCCGGGTGGATACACCTTCGGCACATGGGGGTAAGGGTGAAACGTGTCGCTCATGATGGGTCCTCTTCGATCAAGTATGGTCTTTGCCGCCGCGCGCAATCGGCAGGGTCAGCACGATGGCCGCGCCCGCCACCAGCAGCACGCTGGCGTACAGCAAGCCCGTGGCAAAGCTGTGCGTCAGATCCTTCAGCCAGCCCACGACGACAGGGTTCAGGGCCGAGCCGATATTGCCCGTGGCATTGATGACGGCGATGCCGATGGCGCGCGCCCCCAGGCTCAGGGCCCGGTCCGGCGTCGTCCAGAAGACGGACATGGCCGTGTAGGCGCCCGTCGAGGCCATGCACACGCCCAGCAATTGCACGATGGGATTGGCTGAATACGCGGTGAAGAGCCAGCCAAAGGCCGACAGCAGCATGGGCCAGACGATGTGCCAGCGGCGCTCCTGCAGGCGGTCCGAGCGGCGGCCCCAGGCAATCATGCCGATCACGGTGCACACCTGCGGGATGGCCGCCAGCAGACCGATCTGCGTGTTGCTGGCGTCGCCGCTGAAACTTTTCACGATCAGCGGCGTCCACACGGCCACCATGGCCAAAGTATTCACCAGGCAAAAATAGGCGATGCCGAATTTCAATACCGTAGGCGAGCACATTTCCGCCAGTACCGAGCCTTTTTCCTTCGCTGCCACCGGCTTGTGCTCGGCCGCCAGCATGCGCGCCAGCACCTGCTGTTCCAGCTTGCCCAGCCAGTTTGCCTTGCTGGGCGAGTCGTCCAGGTAGCCGTACACGGCCAGGCCCAGCAGCACGGATGGCATGCCCTCCAGCAGGAACAGCCATTGCCAGCCCTTCAAGCCCCAGTGCCCGTCCAGCCCCAGGATCAGACCCGACAGGGCCGAGCCGATGGCGGCCGTGACGGGCATGGCGATCATGAACAAGGCATTGGCGCGCGCGCGGTAGGCGCTGGGAAACCAATAGGTCAGATACAGCAGCATGCCGGGCAGGAAGCCCGCTTCCGTCACGCCGACGAGAAAGCGCAGCGCGTACAGGCTGGCCGGGCCGCTGGCAAACAGGGTCGCCGTCGAGGCCAGGCCCCAGGCGATCATCATGCTGCCTATCCATTTACGGGCGCCGATGCGCGCCAGCACGATGTTGCTGGGAATGCTGCACGCGATGTAGGCGATGTAGAACAGGGTGGTGGCAAAGCCGAACTGGGTGCCGGACAGGCCCAGGTCTTGCATCATGGTCAGGCCGGCGAAGCCGATATTGATGCGGTCAAGAAAGGAAAACACGAACAGCAGGAACAGGAATCCCAGCAGGTGGCGCGACACCTTGCGCATCACTTGCTGTTCCAGTTGAACGGTGGCCGCGTCGAGGACGGGCGCCGGGGTGGCGGGGGTGGCCGCGTGGGCGATGGTCATGCTGGTCTCCATAAGGTGTCGCCCTCCCCTTGCTATTGTTATTGGGTGAGAGCGGCCGGAGGCTCCGGCGTGCGACACAGTATGCAGACGACTACGCCGATGGTTGTCCCCATTTTGGGGACAACCATCGGCCAAAAGGACTAGCCGCGTTTCTTGATGGGCACGTTCTTGACCTTCTGCTGGTCATAGCTGAAGGAGCCGTGGCCGCTCCAGTTGTTGTCGGTAACGAAGGTGGCTTCGAATTTGGCCAGGTAGCTGCCGATGGCCGGTGGCGGCACGGACACGACATATTCGCCGCTCAGGCTGAAGACGCGCGTGGCGTTGCCCAGGCCCAGGCCATGCACGGGGCCGCTGACGGGGCGGATCACCACGCGGCCATGCGGTGGCGTAACCGATTGCGTGATCAGGGCTTCGCCGCTGACGGTGCCGTCGTCGGGATTGTAAAACAGGGCCAGATTCAGGATGGGGGCGCCAGGCAGGCCCAGATTGCCGGCGATCAGATAGACGTGTTCTACCGCATTCAATTCAGTTGAGGACACAATGGACTCCTTCGGGGAATGATTCCTGAGCCATGAATACCGGAGATCGCGGGCGCGACAGGCACTGGCTATCAGCCTTGCCGATGGCCGTTATGCTTCGGCGCATCAGCACTCTGCAGATAGCATAGCCAGTATTTTCGTAGCAATATGCTCACATTATTGCCTTGAATTTCGGCAATTTTATGCAGCCCCTGGCATGCGCCTAGCGCTAGCATTTATCCAGCCTATGCCCCTAGGCATAGCGCAAACAATTGGCGCTGGCTGGCAATGCCCAGGCGCTTATAGGCGCGCTTTTGATACGTGATCACGCTCGATGGCTGCACGCCCATGGTGTCGGCGATCTCCGCGGCCGTCAAGCCTTCGAGCACGCCGCGCAGCGCGTCGAGTTCGCGCTTGCTCAATTGCGGGCCATGCTGGCGCAGCCGGGCCAGCATCATGGGCGAGACGCCTTGCGCGGGCTGGCCGCTCAGGCTGTAGTGGTGTCTGGCCGCATAGGCGAACAGCGGCGACAGGGTTTCGATGGCGGCGATTTCGCCGGGCTGGAACTGCCCCTGGCTGCTGTCGCGGTAGAAATTGACGGACAGCCAGATATCGCTGGCCGGCTGCACCAGCAGCGACAAACGGTCCGACACATTTGGCTTCTGGTAACACGCGGCGCGGTAGCCAGGATGGCGGATTTCAGCGCTGGCTTGCTGGTGCAGCACGATGGCGGGATCGAGCTTCGGCTGGCGCGCGGGCGCGATGACGCTCTGGTTGCCGTCGAGCGCATAGTAATGGCGGGCGTAGCTGTCGGCGATATCCTGCAAAAAGCGTCCGCCGCGCCGGTCGGCCACGGCCACCGTGCGGGGCCGGTTGCCGAACTCATAAGCAAAGATCGTGCACTGGGCGATGGAAGCGGCTGCGCCGGCGGTTTTCAGGATGGCGCCCGCCATGGCATTGACGTCGGCATGGCCGATGGCCGCCACCAGGTCGAGGGCGCGCCCCAGATCCAGCTGTCCCTCCGCCTGCCGCCGCTCCACCTGCCAATAGCGCATGGCCGTCTCCCCTGCCCGCCGGGCTTATTGCTGCCGCTGCGGCAAGACCCAGTCCGGCCGGATGTAATGGCAGGTATAGCCGTGCGGCAAGCGCTGCAGATAATCCTGGTGCTCCGCTTCCGCTTCCCAGAACGGGCCGGCCGGCGCCACTTCCGTCACCACTTTGCCGGGCCACAGGCCGGAGGCGTCGACGTCGCGGATGGTGTCTTCGGCCACGCGCTTTTGCTCGTCGTTCGTGTAGAAGATGGCCGAACGGTAGCTCGTGCCGCGGTCATTGCCCTGGCGGTTTTCCGTGCTGGGATCGTGGATCTGGAAGAAGAATTCCAGGATCTTGCGGTAGCTGATGGTGTTCGGGTCGAAAATGATCTCGATGGCTTCGGCATGCGTGCCGTGGTTACGGTAGGTGGCGTTGGCCACGTCGCCGCCGCTGTAGCCCACGCGCGTGGCGATCACGCCCGGATAACGACGCAGCAAGTCTTGTACGCCCCAGAAGCAGCCGCCGGCCAGGATCGCGGTTTCATTGTCTTGTGCCATGGTGTCTTTCCCGTTCTAGTCAGAAGCAGCTATCTTACTCTGTCGCGCGACTTTCTTCAGCGGGCCAGCAAGCGCTTGAGCTGCGCAGCCTGGTAGGCGCCGATGGCGTCGTTGAACAGGCAGCGGATCAAGGGGTCGTCGACGATGTCCGCTTCCATCAGTTCTTCCCGCGTGGACGCATCGAATGGCCCGTCGTTGATGCGCATGTACATCGACGTCAGCGATTCGCCCAGCACCAGCGCCGCATGGCATTTCACCAGCGGCACTTCCGTCGTCCAGCCCGGCGCCTCGCCCGTGTCCGGCACGAGATCGATCAAATCGCCGTGCGTGCGGTAATGCAGGACCGTGGCCGCGCCGTCATGGCCGTACAGCGACAGCCGCCACACACGCGGGGCCTGGAAATAGCTGTCTTCGGGCAGCTCCATGTCGCGGTAGCGCTCAAGCAAGCCGTTCCGGCAAAAATCGAGCACCAGCACCGCATCGGCATCGGTCAAGGGCGCGAAGTGGCGCGCGATGTCCGCCGTGGCTGGCGCAAGCGCCTCGGGGCGGTAGTCGAAATCCACGTCTTGCGGGCCCACGGGAATGACCCAGGGCAGCGGCGCGGCCGGCGCCATGCCGTGCGCGTCGAGCAGCACGGCCGTCGACGGGTCGAGGCGGAAGATATGCGCCTGGGGCAGCGCGGCGCCGATTTCCTGCGCAAACTGGCGGTAGGTAATCGGGAACATCGCGTGGTTGTACCAGGACCAGTCTTCCTGCACGAACTGGCAGGAGCTGGGCACGATGTAACGGGGCGCCAGCGCGCGCAGCTGCGGCACCCAGTCGTCGGGCAGGTCGACCGGGCCAGGCTGCGCCTGCGACGGCGCGATGACGGCGATCTCGCGCATGGTCTGGAATGGCCACAGCACCATGTCCCAGGGCGCAAAGGCGGCCAGCTGCGCCAGCGTCTCCGGGCCGATCCAGGAATCGACGACATTGAGCACATTCAGCCCGGCCGCGCGCACCTGGAACAGCGAATCGACATCGTCATCCAGCGCGCGGCGCGGGATCACCTCGATCGTGCCCACCCGCACCGGCACGTCGACGTGCAGCCGCTGCACGTGGGTAAAACCCAGCGCGCGCAGCATCGCGAACAGTTCATCGAAGACGCAGTACAGGTAGATGGGCGTGGCGCGGTCCAGCACATCGAGGCTGTCGAGCGAACAGTGGTCGTCGTGGAAGTGCGAGATGAAGACGGCATCCCAGCGCAGCCGGCGCACGGCGTCAAGGTCGAAGCGCACGGGCGGAAACGCGTGGCAGTTGCGGCTGAACGGGTTTTCGACGATGGGGTCGAAGGCGATGGCCGTGCCTTCGCACTCGAAGACATAGCCGGCGTGCAGGATGCGGGAGATTTTCAGGGGCATGGATAAGCTAAATAAACCCAACGGCAAATTCCGGGGTCAGACCCGCCGGGTCTGACCCCAGCTCTTGCTTTGGGGGTGAAAACAAGCACTAACTTGATGGGAAATGTTTAATACGGATTATTCAGCACATCCATCGCGAAATACGTAAAGATCATGTCCGCGCCCGCGCGCTTGATGGCGCCCAGGGTTTCCTGCACCACGCGGCGCTCGTCGATGGCGCCCGCCTCGGCGGCGAACTTGATCATCGCGTACTCGCCGCTGACCTGATAGGCGCCGATCGGCAAACGCGTCACTTCGCGCAAGTCGCGGATGATGTCCAGATACGCCCCGGCCGGTTTCACCATCAGCGCGTCGGCGCCTTCGGCTTCGTCGATCAAGGACTCGCGCACCGCTTCGCGGCGGTTCATCGGGTCCATCTGGTACGTCTTGCGGTCGCCCTTGAGGGTGCTGCCGGCCGCATCGCGGAACGGGCCGTACAGGCCGGAGGCGAACTTGGTCGAATATGCCATCACGGGCGTGTCGTGGAAACCGGCCGCGTCAAGCGCGCTGCGGATCGCCGCCACCTGGCCATCCATGGCGGCCGATGGGGCGATGATGTCGGCGCCCGCCTGGGCCGCGATGACGGCCTGCTTGCCCAAATTCAGTACCGTGCTGTCATTGTCGACCGTGTCGCCATGCAGGATGCCGCAATGGCCATGGTCCGTGTATTCGCAGAAGCAGGTGTCGGACATGACCACCATTTCCGGCACGGCGTCCTTGATGATGCGCGACATGCGGGCCACCAGGCCGTCCGGATTCAGCGTGTCCGTGCCGTGGCTATCCTTGTGGTGCGAAATGCCGAAGGTCATGACCGAGCGCAGGCCGGCGCGCGCGTAGCGCTCCACTTCCTGCGCCAGCTTCGCTTCAGGAATGCGGCGCACGCCGGGCATGGACTTGATGTCGATGAAATCGCTGCTGCCTTCGTCGACGAAGATCGGCAGGACCAGGTCGCGCGGATTGATCTCGGTTTCGCGGAACAGCTCGCGCAGTTGCGGGGTCGCGCGCAAGCGGCGCATGCGCGAAGTGGGGAATTGTGCTGGCATGGGGTGACTGGCTTCAGGTTAACAACGCCGATTAGTATACGCCGATCACGCCGATTGCGCCGGGCTGCCCGGCAAAAAAGCCGCGCAGGTCAAGAAACCCCACCCTGCGCCGTCATTGCGCGTGCAGCAGGGCCGCCACTTGCCAGCGCATGTCGGCCGCCAGCTGCACCAGCATGGCGCCGCGGCGGCGCGCGTCCGCGCGTTTTTTCGACGGCACCAGCTCCAGCTCCGGCATCCGACAAGGGCCGCATGGCAGGCGGTAATTGCCATCGCCGGTGGGCAGCGCGTGCAGTTCCCGCCACGCCTGGTCGTAGTCGCACGAGATATGGCGGCGCCGGCGCCAGTTCAGCGCGATGCGGTTGGCGTTGCTGACCAGGTCCAGGTGGGCGCAGCCGAAAAAGTCGCCCAGGTCGCGCAAGGCGGCCACCATCAGATTTTTCGGCCGGCAGCCGTGCAGCGCCCGCGTGGCCTCTTTTACCGCCTGCGCGCCGGCGGGCGAGCGCAAGCCCTGCAAGGCGCCCAGCTGGATAACGGCGCCGCCAGGCTGGGGCCGGAACAGGAAACTGGCCAGGTACAGCGGAACACCATCGCGCGTCAGGCGCAGGCACAGCTCCCCTTCGCGGTGGCTGTCGTGGATGGCCGTCAGCTGCAAGCGGTAGCTGACGCCATCCTTGCCCTCGATGGCGGCCAGCACCAGCGCGCGGCGCGCCGCGTATTCCACCAGCGGCCGCGCGCCCGCCTGCCACAGGAAGCGGTAATGCCCGCACAGCAGCGCCACCCTCGCCGCGCAGCACAACTGGCGGCTGGCGTAGGGACGATAAATCTTGTACAGCAGGCTGGGATGGGCTTGTGCCAGCGCCGCCAGGCCAGGCGTGCCGGCGATGAACGCTTGCCAGCGCGCGCGCTGCAGGGGAAAGACGATGGCGCCCAGCGCGGCCTTGATACGGTGGCCATGCTGGCGCAGTGGCGCCTGTTGCGGCGCGGCGTTGTCGCCGGTGGCGGTAAAAGTATGCATGAAAACGGCTCTGCGACGGGTCGGGACTGGCAAGCCGCGGCAGGCCGCGGGCAGCCCGGAACAGGCGGCTGCGCGCACGCAGCCGCTCTACGCCGGGTAGAACGGATGATAGGGGGAGGCGAAAATGAAGGGGGTTACAAGTTGGTAATGTCGACTTGGCGTATGGCGCACAAGCACATTACGGCAGGGAGCCGACGGCAGGTTCCCTAAGGTCGCGCTTGAGCCGCAGCAGCAGCCAACGCCGCGCCGGCACTTCCAGCAAGCGGTAGCTGATGCCGCTGACAACGAGCAGGATGGCGGTGAAGATCACCGCCTTCATCATGTAGTCCGCTATGCCCGTGCCAGGCAACATCAGGCGTAGCGGCTTTTGCAGCAGCATGGCCAGCGGCACATGCAGCAAGTAGATGGCATACGAGCAGTCGCCCAGGAATGCGGCTGCCTGGCCCTCGAGTATCGCCGGCCGCAGCCTGGCGGCAAGCCACACCGTCGCGGGCAGGACGCCCATCACGACGAGGCCCAGCGGTATGACATCGCCGGCATCGCCTGCCGCATAAAAAGCGGTAAACACGCCTAGCGCCAGCGCCGCAAAATAAGCCAGTATCCAGGTATGCATGCGGCACTGGAACAACAGCAAGCCACCGGTAAAGCCCAGCAGGCCACGCAGCAAGCCTTCGTGTACATCATCCGACTCATAGCCAGTCAGGTAGCGGTTCATCCAGACGGCGAACCCCCATAGCAGCAGCGCCGAGCACAGGTGCAGCGCGAGCTTCCAACGCAAACCATGCATGCCCATGCGGACGACAAAGAACCAGATCAAATTGATGGACACCTCGACGAAAATTGACCAGCTGGGTCCGTTCAAGGGGAAGGTAGGCCCGTCATCCTGCAGGCAGGGCAGCATCAGCGCATTGGGCACAAAGCATGCGATGTTCGCTGACGTGGCGCCGATGCGGATCTTGACCAGGGTCACGGCAAGGGCCGCCAGTAGCGCGACGGCGTACAGCGGATACAGCCTGGCAAAGCGGTTATACAGAAAGTCACTGAACGGCATGCCAAGGCGGATGCGCTCTTCATAGCTGTGTGCCATGACCCAGCCGGACAGGATGAAAAAGAAGTCGACCGCCAGGTAGGCGTGCGTGATCTTGAAGCCGAATATGACTGGCAGGTGATACACGGCGACCAGCATCGCGGCCAGGCCACGCAAGCCATCGAGAGAAACGATGCGGCCGCTGAAATGGCCACTCTTCATGCCGGCACCAATCATGCTTACTCCCGATATCCACCTGTTGAACTGGCGCACCGCGCCAGCAAAGAAAACCAGGCAGATATGGCGATCACTCGATGCGGCCGCACGACGACGGGCAGGATGCACCGTCCAATGACGACGCCACAAAAGTGTCAAAATTGTATCATGATGCTTTATTAAAAAGCAAATATGGCAACACTTATAGCAAAAAACACACGGCGACCAGCAAGGCTGGGCTTAGCGGACAATAAAATCGGCCAGCCTGAAACGCAGGCGCAAGCCCGGCGCCGCATCCTCGATCTCCAGGCTGCCGCCATGCAGGGCGGCGATGGCTGCGACGATGGACAAGCCCAGGCCGTTGCCGGGCAAGTGGCGGCTCTTGTCGAGCCGGTAAAAACGCTGCGTCAGCTTCGGCAGTTCCTCCGTTGGTACGCCGGGGCCGTTGTCGCGCACGGCCAGCCAGCTGCCCTGCTCATCGCTGCCGGCCGATACTTCCACCGTGGCGCCCCGCCCCGCATACTTGATGGCGTTGTCGACCAGGCTGGCCAGCGCGCTGCCCAGCAGGTTGCGGTCGCCGCGCGCCGGCACGCCTTCGCCATACATCTGCACCAGCAGCACGCCCTGCTCGTCGGCCGTGGCCTCGTACATTTCCACGATGTCGGCGCCGATCTGCTGCAGGTCGATGTCGTTGAAATTCTCGGGACGCATGCCCGATTCGGCTGCCGCGATCTGCAGCAGCTTGTCGAACACGCGCGTCAGGTCGTCGATGTCGTCGATGGCCGCCTGCGCCGCGCTCTCGTAGCCGGCCACGCCCTGCTGCTGGCGCAGGGCGCCGTCGAGCTTGTTGCGGATGCGGCCCAGCGGCGTGCGCAAGTCGTGCGCGATGGCGTTCGACACGTGGCGCACGCCTTCCATCAGGTGCTCGATGCGGTCGAGCATGCGGTTGATGTCGCGGCTCAGCAAGCCGAATTCGTCTTCGCTGGAGACGGGAATGCGACGGCTCAGGTCTCCCGCCTCGATTTCCCCCGCCGTGCGGCGGATCTGCCCGATGCGCGCCTCGAGCTGGCGGCGGAACAGCCAGGCGCCCGCCACCACCAGCAGGATGGCGACCCCGCCGCCGTAGGCCAGCGAGCGCAGCACCAGCGAACGGATCGACTTGCCCTCTTCCATGTCGCGCCCGACGAACAGGCGCGCGCCGCCCTCCAGTTCACGGATCAGCATGCGCGCGGGCACCCTGCGCCCTTCGCGCGTGACGTCGCGGTGCAGCAAGCGCCCCACGGGGCTGCCCACGTCGGGCCAGGACGACAGATTGCCCGCCACGCGGCGGCCATCGGCGCCCACCAGCAAAAAAATCTCCGTGTCGCTGTCGGTGCGGTCGGTCAGCAAATGGGCGATTTCCGCCGTCGTGCGGCTGGCATCGTCCTGCTGGTACAGGGCGGCGAGGCGCTCCGAGAGCAGGGTCAGCTTGCGGTCCACGCTGCGATCGAGCACGCCGATGGTGCCGAAATAGAACACGGCGCAGACGATGCTGATCGACACGACCACCAGCACGCCATAGCCGAGCGCCAGGCGGGCCGCGATCGAGCGGTGCCAGTTACGCACTGTCGATCACGCCCAGGGTGTAGCCGACGCCGCGCACCGTGTGGATCAGCGGCGGCGAAAATTCCTTGTCCACCTTGGTGCGCAAACGGCTCACCTGCACGTCGATGACGTTCGTCTGCGGGTCGAAATGGTAGTCCCACACGGCTTCGAGCAGCATGGCGCGCGTGACGGACTGGCCCTGGTGGCGCATCAGGTATTCCAGCAGGCGAAATTCGCGCGGCTGCAAGGCGATCTGCCGGTTGGCGCGCGTCACGCGCATGGTGCGCATGTCGAGTATCAGGTCGGCCACCTGCAGCTGCGTCGATTCGGGTACGGGCGCGGCGCGGCGCAGCAGCGCTTCGATGCGCGCCAGCAGTTCGGCGATGGCGAACGGTTTCGACAAATAATCGTCGCCGCCGCTGCGCAGGCCGCGCACGCGTTCGTCGACGCTGGACAGGGCCGACAGGACCAGCACGGGCGTGTTGCGGCCCATGCCGCGCAGGCGCGCGACGATGGCCAGGCCATCGATCTCGCCAGGCAGCAGGCGGTCGAGCACCAGCGCATCCCAGTCTTCGCCGCAGGCCAGGCGCATGCCATCGATGCCATTGTCGCAGGCGGTGACGTCGTGGCCCGCCTCGCGCAGGCCGGCACAGATATAGCGGGAAGTTTCAGCTTCGTCTTCGATGACCAGGCAGCGCACGGGAGTTCCTTGTAAAAATCAGGGCAGCAGATAGGCGCAGCATACGCCAGGCGCGCGCCACTTGCCAGCCCCGCCGGCGTGCGGCGCGCGATGACAGGGTCGGGTACAATACAGCCTCGACAATTTTTGGCCGCGCCCGCGCGCGCATGTGCGCAGGTTTTATCGGCGCCTCACGGCTTGCCGCGGCCTGCATAGCCACCACTGCCATTAACGAATATCAGGCGCGCCAGGCGCGCGCCACAGACCAATACAGCCATGAAATCGACCCACTCTCTCGCACTGGCGCTGGCCATGGCCATCACCTGCGGCAGCGCCGCCGCCAAAGACACCAAGCAAAGCCTGTTGTTTGATGAAATCCCCATCGGCAGCTGGAGCACGTCCGCCGAACTGGGCGCCATCACCACCTCCGGAAATACGGTCGGCACCTCCGTCACGGGCAAGATCGACGCGCGCCAGGAACTCGATGACTGGAGCAACCAGTACATCTTCAGCGGCTACTTCAAGGAAGACGAAACGACGAACGACGACGGCGAGAAAGTGCGCGAACGCTCGGCCGAGCGCTTTTCCGCCTCCGCCAAGGCCGCCTACAAGCTGATGGCCGACCATGAAAAACTGTTCGTGCTGGCCTCGCACGTGAACGACAAGTTCGGCGCCTACACCAAGTACTCGACCCTGGCCATCGGTCATGGCTCGCGCTGGTACCAGTCCAGCGACAAGAGCATCGACGTGGAAGTCGGTCCAGGCTATTTCAGCGGCACCAATGATGCGGGCGAGTCGGAACACGGCCTGACGGTGCGCGGCGCGGCCGCCATGAAGTGGAAAATCAGCCAGTCGGCCATGTTTACGCAAACGGTCAGCGTGGAGCGGGGTACCTCGAACACCCACTCGATCGCCGAAACAGCCCTCAGCACCAAGATCAACGGCACCATGCAGATGAAGGCCGCCTTCAGCGCCCGCAACGACACGCGCGTGCCGGACGACAAGAAGAACACGGATACGCAAACCTCGCTGACGCTGGTCTACTCGTTCTAGACGCGGACCGGCCATGCTGATGCGACGTCTGCGCGTATGCGCCCTCCTGTGCGCCGCGGCGCTGTTGAGCGGCTGCGCCGCCGTCACCGTCAGCGCGATCTCGCCGGCCGACTACCTGCAGCAGCGGCGCGGCGACATCCTCACCACGGGAAAACTCAGTGCCTCGGCCAGCGAAGTGCTGCGCATCATCGGCAGCGACATCGCCGCCTGCGAAGCCAATACGGGCAGCTGCCGCGCCGATCTGGCCCGCTCCGAGCTGCTCAGCGACGAGCAGCGCCTGGCCACCCTGTCCGAACTGTGGCTGGAAAGCGCCCTGGCGGAAGAAAAACAGGGCGGCCACCCGAGTGCCGAGCGGCTGGCCGCCTGGCTCGAATCGGCCCGCTATGCGTATGCCTACCTGTTCTACACGACGCGCACGCCGGGCCAGCGCGCCTTCGAGGAGCGCCAGACGCAAATCCGCGACTACTATAATTATGCCGTGCAAAAGGCCGTCGGCAACCTGTTCCGCCACCGCGGCGAATACCGCCCCGACGGCCATGTGATCCGCGTCGCCGGCTGGGAAATCGACAGCGAATTGTCGGCCCTGCGCCTGCCTGAAGACGGCACCCTGCCCGATGAACTGCTGCCGGCCACCTCGCTGTCGTTTTCCGGCCTGCGCAATGTGTACCGGCGCGACGGCTTCGGTGCCGACCTGGTGGCCGTCATGCCCAAGCCCCGGGCGTCGAAAGGCGAGTATGTGCCTTATCAGGAAACCCGCTTCCCCGTCGTCACGGCGCTGATCCGCTTCGACGGCAACAGCCTGCAGGAAGTCCTGGCCACGCAACAGCTGCTGGTGATGCTGGTCGACCCGACGCGCAGCGAATCGACGCGCATGGCGGGACAGGAACTGCCCGTGGCAGCCAATTTCACGGCCGGCTATGGTTTGTGGCTGGCCCGCTCCGGCTTCGGCGTGCAGGCGCTGCGCACCCTGTTCGGCCGTGCCGACGGCATTTCGCGCCCGCAGGTGCACCTGATGCAGCCCTACGACCCGAACAAGCGCACCATCGTCATGCTGCACGGCCTGGCCAGCAGTCCGGAAGCGTGGATCAACGTGGCGAATGAACTGATGGGCGACGAACAGCTGCGCCGCCGCTATCAGATCTGGCAAGTGTACTACCCGAGCAATGCGCCGCTGGCGGCCAACAACGCCGCCATCCGCCAGGCGCTGAACGCGACGCTGGCGCAGTTCGACCCTTCGGCCAAGGCCGATGCCGCGAACGACATGGTCTTGATCGGCCACAGCATGGGCGGCGTGCTGGCGCGCCTGATGGTCTCCGATGCCAGCAATACCCTGCTCGACGCCATCACGGAAGAATACAATTTGAAGGGCAAGAAGGCGGAAAAAGTGCGCGCCGGCCTGGCGCCCTACCTGAATTTCACGGCCATGCCGCAGGTGAACCGCGCCATCTTCATCGCGGCGCCGCACCGCGGCACCTCGTTCGCCAACCACAAGGTGGCGCGCTGGATCGCCAACCTGATCACATTGCCCATCAACATGCTCGACCAGTTGTCCGACGCGGCCGGCAGCCTGGCGCAGCTCGACACGGGCAGCAGCGAACCGCTGCGCATCCCCAACAGCATCGATAACCTCAGCGACAAGGACCCGTTCGTGCGCCTGGTGGCAGACCTGCCCATCAGCCCGAAAGTGCGCTACTACTCCATCATGGGCAACGACACGCCGGACCTGCCATTGGCCGAATCGAGCGACGGCGTGGTCCCCTACGCCAGCGCCCACCTCGATGGCGCCCTGTCGGAAAAAGTCATCCCGTCCTGGCACAGCGTACAGGAAAGCCCGCAGGCGATCCTGGAGATACGGCGCATCTTGCGCATGCCCGACAGCCTGCCTTAGAGCCTATCCCAGTAGTGAGCGTCTTCTGCTGGGATAAGCTCTAAGGCGCCATCACTCCCGCAAGGCCCCCAGCGCGGTGGCGGCCACGGCCAGCGCCGTCTCCGGCGGCGTGCCGTCTTCCAGGTGCCAGGCCGCCGACAGGCCCGCCCACGCGGCGCCCCATGCCAGCAGCCGCGCCGGATCGAGGCGCGCCGCATCGGCGATCAGCGCCACCTGCCGCTCCAGCCGGCCCGGAAAAGTGGCCAGCGCGGCATCCGGGTTGCACAGGATATTGGCGAAATCAAAACCCCGCTCGCCCACATAGCCTTTCGGATCGATGGCCAGCCAGCCGCGCGCGCCGCCATCGAGCACGTTCGCGTGATGCAGGTCGCCATGCAGCACCACGCTGTCCTGCGGCGCCGCCAGCAAATCCTGCGCCACGGCATGGCATGCCGACAACACGCCGCCGTAAGCCGAGGCAGCGGCCAGCGCGGCAAAGCAGCCGGACAAGGGAGGCAAAAGTGGAGCGGATGGCCGCGGCGCATGCAGGCGTGCCGCCACGGCGCACAGGATACCGGTGGCGGCCGCATCGCCCGCCTCCCCCGCGCGCGCCAGCGCGGCCAGCGAACGGGAACCCATCGCCCGCTCAAGCAGCAGGACATCATCGTCCGTCGAGGCGGACAGCACGCGTACGGCGCCGTCGCCATCCCACCAGCGCAGCACGGCGCCAGCGCGCCGCTCATCGTCGCCGGTCGACAGCTTCAGCATGGCCGGCTGGCCACCTTGCAGCACCGGCAACAGGCATGCGCCATGCGTGTGCACGGGCATGCCATCGGCTTGCAATGACCATTGCCGGAGATGGTCGGCAATGCGGTTCCGGTAATCCATGGGCAATCCTGGGATGAAGGTCAGGACGCTACTATAAGAGACAAACCGGCGGGTAGCTCGTTCACGCCGGCTCGCGCCACTGGTCCTTGATTTCCAGCATGGCCGGCAGCTGTTCGATGAACAGCGCCAGCAGGTCCGGGTCGAAGTGCGTGCCGCTGTCGCGCTGCATGGTGGCGATGGCTTCGTCGACCGTCCAGGCGCGCTTGTACGGGCGTTCGCTGGTAAGCGCGTCGAAGACGTCGGCGATGGCGACGATGCGGCCTTCGTGGGGGATTTCCTCGCCTTTCAAGCCTTGCGGATAGCCGCTGCCGTCCCATTTTTCGTGGTGCGTCAGGGCGATGGTGCGCGCCATTTTCAGCAGGCCGCCCGCATGCTCGCCGATGATGGCGGCGCCGATTTCCGCGTGGCTGCGCATGACTTGCCATTCATCCGCATCGAGCTTGCCCGGCTTTTGCAGGATGGCGTCGGGGATGCCGATCTTGCCCACGTCGTGCATGGGCGCCGCGTTGAGCAGGTCTTCCGCCCTGGCCGCGCTGTAGCCGGCCGCCAGCGCCAGCTGGCGCGCGTAATAGCTCATGCGGATGACGTGCATGCCCGTCTCGTTATCCTTGTATTCGGCCGCCTGGCCGAGGGTCTGGATCACCTGCAGGCGCGAACGGCGCAACTCTTCGGCGTCGACCAGAGACAGATGGGTGCGCACGCGGGCGCGCACGATGGGCGGGCTGACGGGTTTCGTGATGTAGTCGACGGCGCCCGCGTCAAAGCCATCCGCCTCGTCCTTCACGTCGCACAGGGCGGTGACGAAGATGACGGGGATGGACGCGGTGGCCGGCATGGCTTTCAGCTGGCGGCACACTTCATAGCCCGTCATGGCGGGCATCATGATGTCGAGCAGGATCAGTTCGACGGGATTGTGTTGCGCCAGTTCCAGCGCCTTCTCGCCATCCTTGGCATACAGCAGGCGGTAATCGTCCTGCAATATCTGGCGCAGCACCTGCAGATTCGTCGCTTCATCGTCGACCAGCAGCAGGGTCGGTTTGTCTTCGTGTAAGGTCATCGTTGGCCCAATATCAGGAAAAGTCGGCATGCGTTGGCGCTTCCAGCCATGCCAGCAGCTGGCGCAGCACGCCCGCGGCGCGCGCAAATTCAAAGTCGTCGATGGCGCTGGCCAGTGCCTGCAGGCGCGGCTGCTGGCCGTGCGGCGCCAGCATGGCGGCGATCTGCGCCATCAGGGCGTCGTCCAGCTGCCCGCCTTCCAGGCTGGCGATGGCTTGCCGCAGCAAGGCGCCAGCGGCGGCTGCATCGAGGGGCGCGCTGCCGGCCGGCGCTTCCATGGCGACGGCCGGCATATCCACCTCTTCCAGCTCGCCGGCCAGCGCCATGAAGGCGGCCGCCAGCTGCACCAGCAATTCGGTCACCGGCAACTGGCGCGCGATGGCTTGCTCGATGCGTCCCAGCAGGCTTTCGACCTGCACCAGGCACAGGTTGCCCGCCGCGCCCTTGATCCGGTGCAGCAGGTGGCCCGCCACGCTGCTGCCGCCGCGTTCCAGTTCCGCCGCCAGCATCGCGGCGCAGTCGCCATTGGCTTGCACGAAGCGCGCAATGGCGCGCTGCAAGGCCGCGCGTCCGCCCCACAGGGCGATGCCGCGCTGCCAGTCGACCTGGCCGGCGGCGGCACGCGCCGCCGCGCCGGCCGCCGGCGGCGGCATGGCCACGGCGATATCGAGCAGGCGGGCGATTTCCGCCGTCAGCTTGTGCATTTCCAGCGGCTTCGAAGCAAAGCCGTTCATGCCGGCCGTCTGCGCGGCGCGCCGGTCCTGTTCCAGCACGCTGGCCGTCAGGGCGATAATGGGCGTCGCCTTCAAACCCTGCTCGCGCTCGTGCACGCGGATCAGGCGCGTCGCTTCCAGGCCGTCCATGCGCGGCATCTGCACGTCCATCAGGACGATGTCGAAGCTGCCCTTGCTGAACTCGCGCACGGCGCTCTCGCCATCGCTGGCGGCGATCACCTGGTGGCCGGCCGCGCCCAGGCTGATCAGGAGCAGCTCCACGTTCTGCGGCACGTCGTCGGCCGCCAGGATGCGCAGCGGCGGCAAGGCCACCACAGGCTGCTCGCTGCGGCGCGCCACGGCCTTGCCCGGCGCCAGCGGCAGCAGCACGTGGAACACGCTGCCCACGCCCAGGGTACTCTCCACCGTGATGGTGCCTTTCATCAGTTCGACCAATTGCAGCGAAATCGTCGTGCCCAGGCCCGTGCCGCCAAAGCGGCGGCTCATCGAGGAATCGGCTTGCGTAAAGGGAGCGAATATCTTGTCCAGGCGGTCGGCGGGGATGCCGATGCCCGTGTCGTGCACGGCGATATGCACCTGCTCGCCCTGCATGCCGACGGCCACGCGCACATGGCCCACTTCCGTGAACTTGACGGCGTTGCCGATCAGATTCGTCAGCACCTGCTGCACCCGGCGCGCGTCGCCCAGAAAGAACTGGCCCATGCCCGGATCGACATCGACATGCAGCACCAGATCGCGCGCATGCGCCGTGATGCGCAGCGACGCGGCCACATGGTCGACCAGGTCGGGCAGCGAAAAGTCCACCAGTTCCAGTTCGGTGGCGCCTTTTTCCAGCTTGGCCATATCGAGGATGTCGTTGAGCAGCTCGAGCAGGGAACGGGCGGACTGGCGCACCGTGCCCAGATGGCGGCGCTGCAGGCTGTCCAGGGCGGTCCCCAGCAGCACTTCCGTAAAGCCGATGATGGCGTTCATCGGCGTGCGGATTTCATGGCTCATGTTGGCCAGGAAGCTGGTCTTCGATTCGGCGGCCAGCTCGGCGCGGTCTTTTGCCGCGCGCAGGTTTTCCTGCATGGCGCGCCGCTCGCTGACGTCGGTGGCCAGCTTGACCACCTTGAACGGTTTGCCGTCCGTGTTGAAGATCGGATTGTACGAAGCCTGTATCCACACTTCCTTGCCATCCTTGCCGATGCGCTTGTACTCGCCCGTATTGAACTGGCCACTGGCCAGCTGCTGCCAGAACGCGATGTAGTCTGGCGAGGTCACATAACCCGGTTCGCAGAAGATGCTGTGGTGCAGGCCCAGCACATCGTCGAGCTGGTAGCCGACCAGGTTGAGGAAGTTCTCGTTGGCCGCCAGGATGCGCCCCTGCAGGTCGAACTCCGCGACGGCAGTCGCGCGCGAGATGGCCGTCACCTTGCCTTCGTATTCGGCGTTGCGCAATTCGCTTTCCGTGATGTCGAGGATGACGCCATCGATCCAGCGCACCACGCCGTCGTTATCGAGCACGGGGCCGCTGCTTTCGCGCACCCAGCGCTCGCGCCCGTCGCGGTGGATCATGCGGTAGACGTTCTCGAAGTCGCGCTTTTCTCCGGCCGCCTGCACGCAGGTGTCGTTGACGCGCTGGCGGTCGTCCGGGTGCACGAGGTCGAATAGCCTGATCCGCCCTTCGGCGAAGTCCTGCGGCATCCAGCCCGTCAGGTTGAAGACGGCATCGCTGATGAAGATCATCCTCCATTCGGGCGCGAAGCTGCAGTGGAAGGACACGCCGGGGATGTTGCGGATCAGGGTGCGGTACTGGCGCTCGCTGTCCTTCAGCGCCTGCTCCATGCTGCGCGACGAGCGCATGTCCGTGACAAACGCCACGAACAGGGGCTGGCCCGGCGTGTCGATCTTGCCGATCGCCACGCGCATGGGCAGCACGGCACCATCCTTGTGGCAGCCATCGAGTTCGCGTCCGCTGTCGAGGATGCGCGAGGCGCCCGTTTCCAGGTAGTCGCGCAGATAGCCTTCGTATTCGGCCGCGTCGGACGGCTGCAGCAGCACGCTGGCGTCGCGCCCCACGATCTCCGCTTCGCGCCAGCCGAACAGGCTTTCCGCGGCGGGATTGAAGGAGCGCACCTTGCCCTGGCCATCGATGGTGATCAGGCCGTCGGCCGCCGTATCGACGATGGCGCGCAGGCGCGATTCGCTGGCGCTGGCGTGGCGCAGCAGCTGGCGGTAGCGCAGCAAGCCGTTCGCGGCGGCCACGAAGACGGTCAGGGTGACGGTGATCAGGGCCACGGCCAGGGCCACGAACGAGGCCTGTACCGTAATCGTGTTCTCGCCCGCCGTGGGCGTGCCGGAAAAGCGCGCCGCCAGCATGCCCGTGTAATGCATGCCGGAAATGGCTAGCCCCATGACAACACTGCTGACCAGCAACGACGCCAGGGGAGTGAGGCGCAAACGCATGGCGCTCAGGCCGAAACGTATCCACAGCGCCAGCATGGCCATGACGACAGCCACCACCAGCGACAGGGCGAACAGCCAGGGCTGGTAATGCAGGGTCAGCGAAGTCTGCATGGCGGCCATGCCGCTGTAATGCATGGAACCGATGCCCACGCCGACGAGCACGCCGCCCACCACCAGCTGGCGCCAGTTGATGCTCGGGCGCGCCAGCAGGTGCAGCGCCACCCATGAAGCAGCCACGCCGGGCAGCATCGACAGCAGGGTCAGGCTGGGGTCGAAGGATACGCGTGTGCAGATGTCGAAGGCCAGCATGCCGATGAAGTGCATCGACCAGATGCCGCCGCCGAGCGCGATGGCGCCCGTGATGATGGCCGTCTGGCGCTGGAAGCCGCGCTCGCTGCTGCGCGCCATACCGGCGATCTGCAAGGCCATGAACGAGGCAAAGATGGCGATACCGACGGAAAACAGCACCAGCCACGCATTGTGCGTGCCGTAGATGTACTGCATGGTATCGCTCGATACGGCAAAGATGGAACTAAACATACTGTCGTGGCATAAGGTGAGTGAAACGTGACGTCGCAAAACATGACGGCCCACCGCGCGCGCTGGCACCACGCTTTTTACTAAAGCGGCAACACAGCGGAAATGACAACGGTAGCAGTCGACCAGGGCAAGGCTCGGTCATCACGCCCGCGCCTGCCGCGCGGGGGAAAGGTGCTTTTTACAGAGTGAAAAAGCGGAATGCGTACGAACTCTGGCGCGGATGGCTGGCCGCCAGCGTGACGATGATTTTTTAAAGAGCCATGAGTATAGTTGCTTTGCGAACATATTCATAGGACTTCAGCAATATAGTTATCAAAAATGATAGTTATTGCGGCGGCGATGCGACACTGGCCCGTCTGCGCCTACGCCTGCGGCCAGCGCGCGCGGATGGCCGCGGATTCCTGGCTGATCGGTCCAGTCGTCTCGCTGACAGGGATACCGGCCAGTCTACAGCGGCGGCTCAGTTCCTCCTTGATCTGGCACAGCGTCCAGCGCTGCGGCACGGGCAAGTTCAGGCCCACCACGCGGATCAGCGGATAGTCCGCGAGAGTCGTGTAGAGCAGCAGCTCCACGCGCGCCAGCGGTGCCGGGGTCCGATAGACCTGCAATGCACCCCCATATGTGACCACGTCCAGCCGCTGCAGCTGCGACAAGTCCAGCTGCACGCTTTTATCCCGGCCGGGCAGGCGCCGCGCATGGCGCCGCAGCAACAGGCCCGCATCGTCAAGTTCCACATGAAAGAGCAGACTGCGTCCCGGAAACAGCACCAGGCCCGCGATCCAGGCGGCCAGCGCCAGCGGACAGAACAACACTGCCTCGCCCGCGTACGGCACGTCGCGCCAGACGGCTTGCAGGACAAAGGCGAGAATCAGCGCGCAGCCGCCCAGCAGCACGCTGCGCCACAGCACGGGACGCAGATTGGCCATCATCGCCGCATGCGAGCTTGCATCGTCAGCCGGCGAAAAACGGATCCATTCGGCGCGCGCCGGCTTCAGCGTGGGTCTCAGCTCCCCGCTCAAGCGGTCGGTGCCAGCATGCCGCGGAACCACGCCAGCTGCTCGCGCGTCAGGTAATTGGCGCCATCGCCATGCAGGAGGACGATCTCGATCTCGGGCGGAATCGAGGCGATCAGCTGCGCGCCCGTCACGGGAATCTTGGGAAAGTTGATGCCAGCCAGGAAGGCCAGGTCTTCCGCCACCGTCACACACTGGCGCTCGGGATTGGGCGATGGCACGAGGAACAGGTCGATCTGTTCGCTTTGTCCGCCGATGACGACGTGCAATTGCGCGGTCAGCAGTTGGGGCAGGATCAGCTCGATATTATTCTCGGCGCGCGATTGCTGGAAAGCGCTTTTCAGGGGCGTGAGGACAGGTATGGCGGACATGGGAACAGTCAAAAATGGGGACGGCGGCAGTGTAGCAGAGGCGCCCGCCCGGGACGCGCTCTGCTGGCGCAACGGCTACATCTTGTAGTTCAAGGACAGCAGCACGCTGCGCGGTGCGCCGTAGCGTTCCAGCCCGCCCGACCACGAATAGCCGAGCCCCTGGTAGTAGCGGCGGTCGAGCACGTTGTCGACATTCACGCGCAGCTGCAGCTGCTCGCTGATCCGGTAGCCGGCCGTCAGCCCGACGATGGCGTAAGCGCCCTGCCGCGTATCGAAGCCCGTTTCGCGGCGGTAGATCTTGTCCTGCGCATACACGGAGGCGCCCAGGTTCCATTTCGCCAGGCTGCCGCTCAGCTGCACATTCGTGTACAGCTTGAACAATTGCTTCGGCTCATCCGTGGCGATGCGCTGGCCGATGTTGGCCGCTACGCTGTCCTTGGTGTACTTGGCCAGTACATAGGTGTAGCCACCCGCGATCTGCCAGCCCGGCAATGGCGAGCCCGACAATTGCAAGTCGATGCCTTCGCTCTGCACCTGCCCGGCCGCGCGGGCGCAATAGATGGCGCCGCCCGTGGGGCAATTGACCTCGTCGGCCATGGCGCGGTTGTTTTGCCTGATGCGGAACAAGGCGCCGCTGGCATTGAGCCTGCCGCCAAAATATTCTCCCTTGACGCCCGCTTCCAGGTTGGTGCCGCTCAACGGCGGCAAAGTATTGCCGCGCACATCGAGCTCGCTTTGCGGCTGGAATATCTGCGTGCCGCTCGCATACACGGAATGGTGCTGGTCCAGGTCGTAGACGAGGCCCGCGTATGGCGTGAATTTCGCGTTTTCCGTCAGGCTGCGGCGCCAGGCCGGGTTGGTGGCATACCAGCCCGTGACATCCTGCGCATACCAGCCGAAGCGCCCGCCCAGCACCAGGCGCAGCGGATCGGCCAGGCTAAAGTTACCGGCCGCATACAGGCCCTTCTCGTCCGTCTTGCGGCCCCAGTTATATGGCTCGAACGGCGCGCCGTTCATGCGGTAGGCGCGCGGATTCCAGTGGCGGATATCGATCACGCGCTTCCCGGCGCCTTCCCAGCTCTGGCCCGCGTCCGAATCGTCATGGCGGTAGCTGGCGCCCACGATCAGGTCATGCTGGCGACCGAACCAGGTGACGGGGCCGCTCAAGCGCCAGTCGGCCACCACTTGTTCCGTGTTGTACTTCCAGCCCGTTTCCGACTGTTCCAGCAGATACGTTTCGCCATCGACGCGGCTGTTGGTGGTGTTGCGCGTGCTCGACGAGGCATCGATGCGCGTGATGGCGAAGCGGCTGCGCCAGCCCTTGTCCAGCTTCGTTTCCAGGTCGGCGAAAAGGACATTGTTGTCGCGCTTCTGGAAGGAATCGGCATTATTCAGAAAGGTCGAGCGGGGCAAGTCCATGTGACGGCCATCGGGCAAGGTCGGCAAGCCGACGAACACGCCGTCGGTGCGGCTGTGCTGGCGCGAAAACCCGATGCCGGCCGTGGTCGACGGCGTCAGGTCCGCCTCGACGATCGCATACACGGTGCCGTTGGTATTGTTGACGACGTCAACAAAACTGTCGCTGTCGCGCCAGCTGGCCGCGACACGCCCCCGCACGCTGCCCGCAGCGTTCAGGGCATTGCTGGCGTCCACCGTCAATTGCCGGTCCTTCCAGCTTCCCAGGTGGGCCGAGGCGTTCAGCAAGGGTGTGGCCGTGGGGCGCTTGCGCACCATGTTGATGCTGCCCGACGGTGCGCCCGCCCCTTCCATCAGGCCCGTGGCGCCGCGCACCACTTCCACCCTGTCGTACATCAGCATGTCGGCGGAAACGTTGCGCTCATTGAAACCCGTCACATCGAGCGGCAAGCCATCCACGTTGACGTGGCTCAAGGCAAAGCCCCGGGCGAAATACGTGGTTTCCTGGTCGGACACGCCCTGCGTCTTGCCATACAGGCCGGGCGTGGCGCGCGCCACGTCCTGCAAGGTGGTCAAATCAAAATCTTCCATTTGCTGGCGCGAAATGACGCTGACCGTTTGCGGCGTGTGGCGCTGCGACAGGTTCAGGCCCGTGGCCGTCGACATATTGCGCGCCGTATATAAGCCCGTGCCTTCCGTGGCGCGGTCTGCCTCGGCGCTGACGACCACGGCGGGCATGCTGGCCAGGCCGCCATCGGCCGTGCCGGTATTGATTTTACGCAAGAGGTAATTGCCATTGCCACCGTCCGTCACTTCGAGGCCGCTGCCTTGCAGCAGTTTTTGCAGGCCGGCAGAGATGCCATGGCGCCCTTGCAAGCCCGGCGTCACCAGGCCGTCGAGCGCCACGCCCTGGGTGGACAGATTGACGCCGGCGGCGATGGCAAACGATGCCAGCGCGCTGCGCAGGCTGCCGGCGGGAATGCTGTAGTCGCGCACGCTGGCGGCCGGGCCGGACTCGGCGGCCAGCGCCGCTTGCGGCAAACCGGTGCCGGCGGCGCCCACGGCGAGGAGCAGGACCAGCGCGGCGCGCACGGCGCCGGTGGTGGGATGGAGCGTCATTCGTGCTGCGGTAATGCGGTGCTGCAAAGCCATGTGGACCCTTTCGATGGTTCGGATTGTTCGTTCTCTACCTTGTATGACGAAGCAATCCGGAAAAAGGGACAGGCAAAAAGTAAATTGGGGCATGTCGGCTTACGCCCTGCGGGCTAAGCCGACTTACCATACCCGACAATCTCAAGCCGCTTCGATACTGATCCAGTAGCGCGTGCGGCGCGCCAGACGGATCGGCAAGGAGCGCTGCAGCAAGAGCAGGATGTTGTCCGGGTCGTTCAACTGGAAGATACCGTCCACGGGCATGGCCGCCAGCGCGGGATCGCAGCGCAGCACGCCATAGCGGTAGCGCGCCACCTGTTCGAGCACCTCGCCCAGCGGCATGCGCTCGGCGATCAGCACGCCCTGCAGCCAGCCGGCAGCGCGCGGCGCCAGCGGCGTCAAGGCAGAAACGGCGCGGTCGTCGAAACTGCCCTGCCGGCCCGCATCGATCCTGCGCAAGGCGTCGGGAGCGTCCCTTGGCTGTATCTCGACGGCGCCTTCGCTGACGCTCACCTCGGTGCGCGGCGCCAGCGCGCTGCCAGCGTGGCGCACGCTGAAATGCGTGCCCAGCGCGCGCACGGCGCCATTGCTGCTGCGCACGAGGAAGGGGCGCGCCGGCACGGCCCCGTCATGCGCCGTGCCGACATGGATTTCCCCTGCATGCAGCACGAGCAGCCGCGCCGCGCCGTCAAAATGCACATCGATGGCCGTGTCCGTGTTAAGCACCAGTCGCGTGCCGTCAGGTAAGGTCATGTGGCGGATTTCCCCCCTCGCCGTGCGGATGGCGGCGCGCCACGCCTGCCACGGCGCCGACTGGCTGGCCAGCCACAGCGCCGGCCCGGCCGCGATCAGCCCGGCCAGGCCGTAGAGCACGGCACGCCGGTGCGGCGACTGAGGCGCCGCGTCCGCCGTCTGGCGCAGCGCGGGCGGCACGCTGGCCAGGGTGCTGCACACGAGTTCGGCACGCTGCCAGGCCGCTTCGTGCGCGGGATCGCTGGCGCGCCAGGCCTGGAACGCTTGCTGCTCGCCTGGAGTCAAGGCGCCCCCGTGCAGGCGCACCAGCCATTGCGCCGCCGCCCGCGCGGCGCGGGGATCGATGGCAGCCGTGTTGGCGCTCACAGGATCAGCAGGATGCAGCGCTCAAACGCCTGCACCATGTAGCGCTTGATGCTGCGCTCGCTCACGGCTAGACGCCGCGCGATTTCCCCATACGCGAGACCATCGACATGCGCCAGCAGGAAGGCGCTGCGCACCGGCGGCGGCAAGCCGTCGAGCATGGCATCGATGCGCTGCAGGGCTTCGCGCACCAGCAAACGCTCTTCCGGCGACTGCATCAGCAGATCGGGCTGCTGCGCCAGGGTTTCCAGCCAGGCTTGTTCCAGCGACAGGCGCCGGTAATGGTCGATCAGCAGGCGCTGCGCCACGGTTGTCAGGTAGGCGCGCGGCTCGTGCAAGGTTTGCCGGCCCTCAGGCGGCGCCGTCAGCAGGCGCACGAAGGTATCCTGCGCAAGGTCGGCCGCATGGTCGGCGCACTGCAGCTTGGCGCGCAGCCAGCGCATCAGCCAGCCGTGGTGGTGGCTGTAGATGCCGGCTATCGACTCGCTGGACTGCGCAATGTTCACTAGGGACTCCGATGCGCACAAGGCAAGGCGCGGCCAATTGATAATAATTCTCATTATCACAAATCATTGCCTCCGCCGTCAATGCCGGCGCCTGCCTATCCGTGGAAACTGTTGTTTCAACGCGGCCGCAATCCTCTAGCGCTTGATGTACAGGCTCTTCATCACCATGCCGCCGCGCATTTTCTTCGCGCCCGGCGCCAGCCCTGCCGGACAAGCACCCTGGAACACGGCTGCCAGTTCCGTGTGCTGCACTTCGTTCTTGCCATTGACTTGCACGGTGGTGTCGGCGCTCAAGGTATATGCCTTGGCCAGGTCGCCCTTGAAGGCACCAGCCAGCCTGGCGTCCGGGCAGCCGGCCTCGAATTGATAACTGTCGCCCTGGCGGCTTTGCGACTCGATCTTGCATTCCTGCTCGAAACCGGACCACAGATCGTCGTCGATCAGGCGGTCGCGCGGGTGGTCGACGCAGATTTCCCAGGAAAATGGCGAGGTGGCGGGCGTCACCTTCCACAGCCCCGTGGCGCGCTGCAAGCGCTGCACCGGCTCGCCCGCCGAGGCGAACGTGACCGCGCACAGGGGAAGGATGGTCATCAGAAACAAGGTCGCGCGGCGCTTCATGGGCATGCTCTTTCGGCTAAAAACTTGAATATAGCAAAGAGAAATGCCCGCAGGCCACACGCTTAACCGTACATGACGGCCGCGCGGATTTACGCCGGATAGGGTTTCCCGGGCTTTGCGGCCAGCACGAAGGGGATGGCAAACGGCCCAAAAAAGGTCACCAGGACGGCCCGGACGGCCGTTGTCCTGATCTGGCGGCGCTTGGCAATGCACATGCAGGCAAAGGCCGACAAAGACCAGATCAAGGCAGGCAAGTATGCAGTCATCATGAACTCCGGATGCGCCTTGGAAGGCAGGAAAACCATGCTGACACGGAAATGTGGCCAAGGCAATGGCTGATTGGGCATCTGCCATTGCAGTGGGCGGCCAAGCGCCCCTATTTCAGCCATTCTTAAGACTGCAGACGGCTGCCGGCCAGCGATGTGGTCAATAATACACGGTCAGTGCTGGCCGATCTTCATGATTTTCAGCGCGTTCGTGCCGCCGACCTTGCCCATCGGCTCGCCCCAGGTCAGCACGACGGTGTCGCCCTTGGCCACGACCTTATGTTCCACCAGCAAATCTTCGGCCTGCTGCAAGACCTTGTCGCGGTCCGTGCCGGACGTCAGTTCCAGGGTGCTGACGTTGCGGTACAGGGCCAGCTTGCGGCGCGTGCCCACGCTCGGGGTCAGGGCCACGATCGGGATGTCGATATTACAACGGCTCATCCACAGTGCAGTGGAACCCGATTCCGTCAGGGTGGCAATCGCCTTCACGCGCAGGTGATGGGCCGTAAACAGCGCGCCATACGCGATCGACTGGTCGATGCGCGAGAACGTGGCGTTGAGGAAATCGGCGTCCAGCTTGCAGGTATCCCATTTCTCCGCGTCCAGGCAGATGGCGGCCATCGCTTCCACCGTTTCGATCGGGTAACGGCCCGAGGCCGTTTCCGCCGACGTCATGACGGCATCCGTGCCATCGAGCACGGCATTCGCCACGTCCGACACTTCCGCGCGGGTCGGCACGGCGTTGACGATCATCGATTCCATCATCTGCGTGGCCGTGATGGCCAGCTTGTTCGAGGCGCGCGCCATCTTGATCATGCGCTTTTGCAAAGCCGGTACGGCCGCGTTGCCCACTTCCACGGCCAGGTCGCCACGGGCCACCATGATGCCGTCGGACGCGTCGAGAATTTCTTGCAGCGCAGGAATAGCTTCCGCGCGCTCGATCTTGGCGATCATCATCGGCTTGTGGTCCCACGCTTCGCCGGCGATGTTGGCCAGTTGGCGCGCCATCACCATGTCGGTGGCATTTTTCGGGAAGGACACGGCCACGTAATCGGCCTGGAAGCTCATCGCCGTCTTCACGTCGTCCATGTCTTTCGCCGTCAGGGCCGGAGCGGACAGGCCGCCGCCCTGGCGGTTGATGCCCTTGTTGTTCGACAATTCGCCGCCGATCTTGACGGTAGTGTGGATTTCGCTGCCGACGACTTTATCCACCGTCAGCACGATGAGACCGTCATTCAGCAGCAGCACGTCGGCCGTGCGCAAGTCGCGCGGCAATTCCTTGTAGTCGAGGCCGCAGCGCTCGATATTGCCCAATTCGCCGTTTTCTCCCCATTTCGCGTCGAGGATGAACTTGGCGCCGTTTTCCAGGAAAATCTTGCCTTCTTCAAACTTGCCGACGCGAATTTTCGGGCCTTGCAAGTCTGCCATGATGGCCACTTCGCGGCCGCACAGGGCTGCCGCTTCGCGCACCATGCGGGCGCGGTCGATATGGTCTTGCGCCTTGCCATGCGAAAAGTTCAGGCGCACGACGTCGACGCCGGCCTTGAACATGCGGACCAGAGTATCGATATCGTTGGAAGCGGGGCCGATGGTGGAAACGATCTTGGTGGCGCGTTGCTGTACTTGCATGGTCATGGTGTGCTGCTTTCTATAAAGTTCGTGCTGCTACAAGGGCCGGCCTTGTGGGCCGGCCGTCCTGGTGCGCTGGATCAGCGGTACTACGTTCTTACTTGGCCGCCATCAGGGCGACCGTCGTGTCGAGCATGCGGTTCGAGAAGCCCCACTCGTTGTCGTACCACGACGACACTTTCACGAGGCGGCCCGAGACCTTGGTCAGGGTCGAATCGAAGTTCGACGAAGCCGGGTTATGGTTGAAATCGATGGAGACGAGCGGTTCCGTCTGGTACGTCAAGATGCCTTTCAAGGCGCCTTCCGACGCCGTTTTCAGCAAGGCATTGACTTCCTCGACGCTGGTATCGCGCTTGGCAATGAAGGACAGGTCGACCAGCGAGACGTTGATCGTCGGCACGCGGATGGCAAAGCCATCGAGCTTGCCATTCAGTTCCGGCAAGACCAGGCCGACGGCGGCAGCCGCGCCAGTCTTGGTGGGGATCATCGAATGCGTGGCCGAACGGGCGCGGCGCAAGTCTTCATGCATCACGTCGCTCAATACCTGGTCGTTCGTGTAGGCGTGCACGGTGGTCATCAGGCCCGATTCGATGCCTATGGCGTCGTTGAGGGGCTTCACCAATGGCGCCAGGCAATTCGTCGTGCACGAAGCGTTGGAAATCACGGTATCCGTGGCTTTCAGCACATGCTGGTTAACGCCGAACACGATGGTGGCGTCCACGTCCTTGCCGCCCGGCGCGGAAATGATGACCTTTTTCGCCCCGCCCTTCAGGTGGGCCGAGGCTTTTTCCTTGGTCGTGAAGAAGCCCGTGCATTCGAGCACGACGTCCACGCCGAGTTCGCCCCACGGTATCAGGGCCGGGTCGCGCTGCGCGAAGACGCGGATGCGGTCGCCATTGACGATCATGTTCTCGCCGTCGATGGTGACGACGCCGGGAAACTTGCCGTGTACCGTGTCGTAGCGCGTCAGGTGTGCATTCGACTTGGCGTCGCCCAAGTCATTGATGGCGACAATTTCGATATCCTGCTGCTTGCCGCCTTCATAAAACGCGCGCAAGACATTGCGGCCGATGCGGCCATAGCCATTGATGGCAACTTTGATGGTCATGCTGTCTCCTTGATATTATTTAAATGATTCACCTGATACGTACAGCGCCGAACAAAACCGTAGCGAGCGGAAGGGAGTTGTGGCTGAGAAGCGGAACTGTGCTTGAGCACAGTGAGCATCGCAGGCCGCAAATCACGACGCGCAGCAGGTTTGGTTCGGTGCCATCTAACCGCTGTTGCGCAACCCCGCCGCAATGCCGTTGATCGACAAATGGATGCCCGTGCGCGCCGCCGCGTCCTGCTTACCCTCGCGGAAACGTTTCAGCAGCTCCACCTGCACGTGGTTGAGCGGATCGATATACGGGAAGCGGTTGCGTATCGAACGCTGCATCAGCGGATTGGCTTGCTGCAACTCTTCCTGGCCCGTGATCAGCTTCAGGGCGTCGAGCGTTGCCGCATATTCGGCGCGGATGCGCGTAAAGATGGCGTCGCGCAATGCCTTGTCCTTGACCAATTCCGCATACTTGCCGGCGATGGCGATATCGCTCTTGGCCAGGACCATATCCATGTTCGACAGCAAGGACGTGAAGAATGGCCAGTCCGTGTACATGCCGCGCAGCACGTCCGCGCCATCGGCAGGATGGGCCGCCAGGTAGGCTTGCACGGCAGAACCGAAACCAAACCAGCCCGGCAGCATCAAACGGCATTGCGCCCAGCTCAGGACCCAGGGAATGGCGCGCAAATCCTCGATGGACGTGGATTTCTTGCGCGAGGCGGGACGGCTGCCGATATTCAGGGCGGCAATCTCCGCGATCACCGTCGATTCCCAGAAATACTGTTCAAAGCCCTCCGTGCCGTAGACGAGGTCGCGGTAGGCGTTCAGGGCCGTTCCCGAAAGCTCTTCCATCGCGGCCAGGTGGCCCGCGCCTGCCGAGGCCTTCGGTTGCAGCTGCGCCTGCGGCAGCAGGGTCGACTGGATGGTGGCCGCCACCAGCACTTCCAGGTTGCGGCGCCCCACTTCCGGGTTCGCATACTTGGCTGTGATGACTTCGCCTTGCTCCGTCAAACGGATCTGTCCCTGCACGGCGCCGGCCGGCTGGGCCAGGATGGCTTCGTAGCT
Source organism: Janthinobacterium sp. PLB04 (assembly GCF_021165895.1). NCBI lineage: Bacteria > Pseudomonadati > Pseudomonadota > Betaproteobacteria > Burkholderiales > Oxalobacteraceae > Janthinobacterium > Janthinobacterium sp. PLB04. The sequence continues at coordinate 3,837,824 of NZ_CP088968.1, forward strand.
GGGTCCGCCGCCACGGCCGACGGAACCGCCGCGGCCGTGGAACAATCGCAGCTTGATCTGGTATTGCTTGAACACCGTCACCAGCTCGATCTCGGCCTTGTAGAGTTCCCAGCCGGAGGTCAAGAAGCCGCCGTCCTTGTTGCTGTCCGAGTAACCAAGCATGACTTCCTGCTGGTCGGTGCGCGACGCGAGCAATCCACGGTAGAACGGCAAGCCGAAGGCGCGCGCCATGATGGCGGGGCCGGCGCGCAAGTCGTCGATGGTTTCGAACAGGGGAATGATGTTGACATCGACTTCGCGGCTATCCTGGCGCAGCAAGCCTACTTCCTTGAGCAGCAAGGCCACTTCCAGCAAGTCCGAGACGCTGGCCGCCTTCGAGATGATGCAGTTCGGTACCGATTCCTTGCCATATTTGACATGGGCCTCGCGCACGGCGCGGAAGATGTCGAGTTCGGACGTCGTTTCTTCCGAGTAGTGCGCATACGGCGAGGTCAGCAGGCGTGGCGACTCCAGCTCGGCCAGCAGCAAGCTGATGCGCTGCTCTTCATCGAGGTCCAGGTAGACGAGGCCCGGCTGAGCACCCGCGAACAGTTCGCCCACGACGCGCTCATGCACGTCGGAATTCTGGCGCAAGTCGAGCGGCGCCAGCGAAAAGCCGAAGACCTTGACGGCGCGGCGCAGCTGGCGCAGCCGGCCGCGCGCCAGCGCACGCAAGCCATTGCTGACCAGCGAATGCTGGACGACGTCCAGGTCAGCCAGCAGTTCAACAGCGGCAGCGTAGGGCTGCACGCCGTCTGCCTGCTTGCCCTTGCCGGATAGCACCACGCGCGTGGCGTCCAGGCGTGCATGGATGCCGTGCAGGGCGCGGCGGTACGGTTCGTCGACCCGGTGCGGCGACGCATCGGCCGAGCGCTCGGCCAGCGCGCGCAGCGGTTCGCTGCACGCGTTCAGTATTTGCGCCAGCGACAGTTGCGAAGCGAGCTTGCGCAATTCACCGAGGTAAAAATCGAGTACCTTGTCAGCCTGCGTTTGCAGGGTACTGCGCAGGATGTCGGCCGTGACAAACGGGTTGCCGTCGCGGTCGCCGCCGATCCAGCTGCCCACTTTCATGAAATTGGGTAATTCCGCATCTTCCCAGCGGGCATCACGCTGGGCCAGCATGGTTTCCAGCGAGGAATACAATTTCGGCAGTTCACGCAGGATCGTATGGTCGTAGAACGACAGGCCATTGGCCACTTCATCCATGACGGACAGCTTGCTGGTGCGCAGCAGACGCGTCTGCCATAGGGTGACGATGCCACGGCCCAGCGCTTCTTCGTTTTGCTCGGCCTCTTCCGGGGTCATTTGCACGCGGTCGCGCTCGCTCAACAGGCGGGCGATGGCCATCTGGCAATTCTGGATACTCTTGCGCTGCACTTCCGTCGGATGCGCCGTGAAGACAGGGCTGACAAACGCATCTTCAAAGAACGATGCCAGCGCATCAGCCTTGCCGGCGTCAAACACGTTGCCGACGGCATGGCTGAGGCTACCCTGGCGCGGCGGCGAGCCGGCGATCAGATGGGCGCGCGTGCGGCGGATGTGATGTTGGTCTTCTGCAATATTGGCCAGCAGCGAGAAATAGCTGAAAGCGCGCGTCAACTGCGTGGTTTCTTCCTGCGACAGCGCTTGCAGCGCGTCCGACAGCTGCGCGCGCGCCGCTTCATCATTGTCGCGGCGGAAACGGATGGCCAGCTGGCGCACATGTTCGATGCGTTCGAAGGCGGGGTCGCCCAGGTGGTTGCGGATGGCGTCGCCCAGCAGACGGCCCAGCTGGCGGATATCGCTGCTCAGCAGCTCGTCTTTCACTTCATTCATTTGCATGGTATTCATTTCCTGGGGCGGCCACGGCGGCACCGCACAGATTGCGTAGTACGCGCTTCCCGGCCCGAGAAACGCCCATCGTCCAATTTGTAGTAAATTTACCTTATTGCTTCACCATCCTCTTGATTTCCATCAATAAAAATCCCACCCAAAGGGTAAGCAAGGGCTTACGAGCTGTTTGCCACGGCAACAATATGAAAATTTACTACGCATTTGAGCGAAAGGCAATCAACTTTTGTCTTTCGAGGCTGAAAAGTGACGGCGCAACACACAGGGCCGGCGCTCTCCTGTATGCTGCGGTTCAAACAAGGATGTAATCCACATCTTATGAATGATACCCATGCGACTGACTGCCTATACCGACTACACCCTGCGCACCCTGATGTACTTGGGCGCGCACCGCGACCGCCTCGTGACCATCCAGGACATCGCCGACCTGCATTCCATCTCGAAGAATCACCTGATGAAGGTGGTGCACCAGCTGGGCCTGTCAGGCATCGTGGAAACGGTACGTGGGAGAAATGGCGGCCTGCGCCTGGCGCGCGACCCAGCCGAGATCAATATCGGCACCGTCGTGCGCGAGACGGAAAGCGATTTTTTCATGGCGGAATGTTTTAACAAGGAAAACAACACTTGCCCGCTGACGCCTGATTGCCTGCTGAAGGCCAAGCTGGGCCAGGCCACGGCCGCCTTCCTGGCCGTGCTCGACACGGTGACCCTCGCATCGATACTCGCAAGAACGCAGGACTCTTCGGCGCTGGCGCCAGGCATCATCCCCCTGCACGTGGCAAAGTAAGCGCGTGCTAAAAACAACAATGCCCGGCAAGCCGGGCATTGTTCCTTCAGTAACTAATTAATGCATCAATGCGCGCTGGCCCCTGCCGCGCCGATACCCGTTTCCGAACGCATTTGCTGCGCTTCGTAGCCGGCGCGGTCGATGCGCGCGCGGGGGCTCTTGTCGAGCACAGAGAACAGCCAGATGCCAACGAAGCCGGCCGTCATCGAGAACAGCGCTGGCGACGCGTAAGGAAACAGCGCTTCGCCATGGCCGAGCACGTCGACCCACACGGACTTCGACACCACCGTCAGCGCGACAGCCGTGGTCAAGCCCAGGAAGCCGCCGATGGTGGCTCCCCGCGTGGTGCAATCCTTCCACAGCACCGACATGAACAGCACGGGGAAGTTGGCCGAGGCGGCGATGGCGAATGCCAGCGAGACCATGAAGGCGATGTTCTGCTTTTCAAAGGCGATGCCCAGCACCACGGCGATGATGCCCAGCACGACCGTCGTCACGCGCGACACTTTCAATTCGTTGGCGCCCGTGGCCTTGCCCTTCTTGATGACGGTGGCATACAGATCGTGCGACACGGCCGACGCGCCCGACAGGGTCAAGCCCGCCACGACGGCCAGGATGGTGGCAAACGCGACTGCCGACATGAAGCCGAGGAAGACGTTGCCGCCCACGGCCTTGGCCAGGTGCACGGCCGCCATGTTGTTGCCACCCAGCAGCTTGCCGGCAGCATCCTTGAACTCGGGATTGGTGCTCACCAGCACGATCGCGCCAAAGCCTATGATGAAAGTCAACACATAGAAGTAAGCGATCCAGGTGGTGGCCCAGAACACGGATTTGCGCGCTTCCTTGGCGCTCGGTACCGTGAAGAAACGCATCAGGATGTGCGGCAAGCCGGCCGTACCGAACATCAGCGCCATGCCGAACGAGATGGCCGAGATCGGGTCCTTGATGAAGGAACCCGGGCCCATGATGGCTTCCTTGGTCGCGTGCACGTCCACCGACTTGGCGAACAGCGCTTCCGGGCTGAAGTTGAATTGCGCCAGCACGGCCACGGCCATGAAGGTGGCGCCGCCCAGCAGCATCACCGCCTTGATGATCTGCACCCAGGTGGTGGCCGTCATGCCGCCAAACAGCACGTAGATCATCATCAATGTACCGACCAGGACGACGGCGATCCAGTATTCGAGGCCGAACAGCAGCTTGATCAGCTGGCCCGCGCCGACCATCTGCGCGATCAGATAAAAGGCCACGACGACCAGGGTGCCGGAAGCCGAAAAGATGCGGATCGGCGCCTGCTTGAAGCGGTAGGCGGCCACGTCGGCAAAGGTAAAGCGTCCCAGGTTGCGCAAGCGCTCGGCCATCAAAAAGGTGATGATGGGCCAGCCGACAAGAAAGCCGATGGCGTAGATCAGGCCATCATAGCCGTTCAAAAAGACGGCCGCGGAAATGCCGAGGAAGGAGGCGGCCGACATATAGTCGCCCGCAATGGCCAGGCCATTCTGGAAGCCTGTGATGCCGCCGCCAGCCGTGTAGAAATCGGAGGCCGACTTGGTCTTCTTGGCCGCCCACTTGGTGACGAACAATGTAAAAATAACGAAGGCGGCGAACATGATGATCGCCGTCCAGTTGGTCGGTTGCTTGACTGCCTGGCCCAGGTCGGCGCCGGCCGCGAACGCGGCATTGCTGGCGCCCAGCAGCGCCAGGGCACTCAGGCAAGACACGCCGCGCAGCACATGCTTGGCGGCGCTCATGCTTGCACCCGTGCCTGGATGGCGCTGGTCAGGTCGTCAAATTGCTTGTTGGCGCGGCGCACATAGATGCCGGTGACCAGCACGGTAAACACGATGACGAACAGGCCGATCGGCATGCCCCAGGTCATCACGCCGGCGCCCGTCTTAGTGGCCAGAAATTCCTTGTTGAAGGCGATGAGCAGGATGTAGCCGTAGTACACCAGCATCATCAGGCCCGTCAGCGCCCAGCCGAAGCGGGAACGCACCTTGACCAGCTGATGATAGCTGGGGTCGCTCTTGATTTTTTGAACCAGATCGTCATGCATTGTGTTGCCTCCTGTTATGTAAAAGCTGCTCTTTTGTTTTCGAGCTTGGATTCACAGTACAGTCCGAGACTTACCCGCCCCTTACGGCAGCGTTTTTTCTCGCGGTGACAACACAATGCAGAAAAAAATCAATTCAGTGCGGCAGCCGGTCCGAAGAACTCGTGGTGCGTCTGCTGTTCCGGCACGCCCAGTTCGCGCAGGTATTGCTTGATAGCGCGCATGAATGGCTGCGGTCCCAGGAAGTAGGCGTCGACGTCGCGCGAAACCGGCAGCCAGTGGCCGAGCTGCTCCTTACTCAGCAAGCCGACGGCGTCCGGTGCGTCCTGTTCGCCGCCATGTTCCGCGTAGCAGTAATACCGCTGCAGCTGCGGGTGCTGCGCGGCCAGCGCGTCGATCTGCGCGCGGAACGCATGCACGCCGTGGTTGCGCGCCGCGTGGATGAAATGCACGGGACGCTTGCCGCGCAGGGCCGCCGTCAGCATGGCCAGGGTCGGCGTGATGCCCACGCCGCCGCTGATCAGCACCAGCGGCTTGTCGCTATCCGTCAGCACGAAGTCGCCCGAGGGCGGCGTCAGCTGCACGGTGTCGCCCGCCTGCACGTGATCGTGGAAGAAATTCGAGACCTTGCCGCCCTCTTCGCGCTTGACGCTGATGCGATACGTCTGACCATTGCTGGCGGCCGACAAGGAATACTGGCGGCGCATGGGCACGCCATCGACGGTGGCCAGCACGCCGATATATTGACCTGGCGCAAAGTCGAGCACGGGCTGGCCATCGGCGGGCGCCATCAGGAAGGAGGTGATCTCGCCGCTTTCCACCGTCTTGCTGTGTACTAAGAAATCGCGCGCGCCGCTCCAGCCGCCCGGTGCGGCCGCCTGCGCCTTGTAGATGCGCCCTTCTTCGCCGGCCAGGATGTCGGCCAGCTGGCCATACGCCGCGCCCCAGGCGTCGATGACGGCATCGCTGGCGACCTCTTCGCCCAGCACTTCGCGTATCGCTTGCAGCAGGCTGGCACCCACCAGCGGATAGTGCTCGGCGCGGATCTGCAGGGCCACGTGCTTGTTGACGATGGTGGCCACCAGGTCGCCTAGCGCCGCAAGCTTGTCGATATTTTTGGCATATATCAGCACGCCATTGGCCAGCGCGCGCTGCTGGTCGCCGCTATGCTGGTGCGCCTGGTTAAAGTACGGCAGAACTTCGGGATGGTCGCGGAACAGATTCTTGTAGAAGTGGCGCGTCAGCGCTTCGCCGCCCTGCTCGAGGATGGGGACGGTGGCCGTGATGATGGCGCGTTGTTCTTGGGTCAGCATGTAAAACTCCTGTGTATATTTGTAAGCGGTCTCAGGCCAGCGTTTCAACGGCTGGATATAACTCGTGGTCTTCGCGCCGCATGCGCTGGAACAGCGCGTGCAGCACGGTATTGGCTTCGCTGCGGAAGGCTTCCGGTTCGGTTTCCAGGCGCACGGGCGTATTCCAGCGGCCGGCGAAATCCAGGTAGGCGCCGGCGATGCCTTGCATTTCGTTTTCGTACCGGCGTCCCAGTTGTGCCACCTTGGCCACGCCGGACGCTTGCGCAGCCGGATACAGGTAGCGCTGCTCGACGGCCAGGTGCAGCTTGATCAAGCCGCTCATGGCAATGATCTGTTCGGCAATGGCTTGCGCCTGCGCAGCCACACCGCCGCGCGCCAGCCGGCGCAAGTCGTCAATGGCGGCCAGGATGTCCAGGTGCTGCTGTTTGAATTTGTCGATATTCATGGCGTATTTCTCTTGTTGAGTGTCCCCAGTGTAGCGGAATTCGCCTAAACATGCAAATTACATGCATCTTTAAATGCATAAGTGTTTCCTGAAGGAATCTGAAACGACATGCGCCACTATGTGCGCCAGAGAACACAAGCTACGGCCATGTCTGCCTATAATTTATTTATCACAGCACAGGCCCGTTTGCGGCCGTGCCGCACCCTCCACTCCAGCCAAGGATGAGCATGAAAAACAAGACGGGCACGGGCCAGGCGCAGCAACTGGCAGGCATCATCAACGAGCACCACACGGACCTGCTGGACGGCTGGATGGCCGGCCTGATCGCCCGCCTGGTGCGGCGCGACAAGATCGCCGAGAACGAGCTGCGCCAGCAGGCATCGCAATTCCTGCCGCTGCTGGCGGGCGCGCTGGAAAGCGGCGACTCGTTCGACATCGAAGGCGGCGCCTGGGACGATACGCGCCAGCTGCTGGCGGAGATATCGCAGTCGCGCGTGCGCCAGGGCTATTCGCCGATCGACACGGCCAGCTTCATGTTTGCCCTCAAGGAACCGCTGTTCGCCTACCTGCGCAAGGCAATCACGGCGCATCCGGAGCAACTGGGCGACGCCATCGTCAGCACCAGCAAGCTGTTCGACGAACTGGGCCTGCTGACCATCGCCATCTACCAGAAAGCGCGCGAACAGGTGATTCTGCGACAGCAGCAGGAATTGCTGGAGCTGTCCACGCCCGTGGTGCAGCTGTGGCAAAACGTGCTGGCCCTGCCCCTGATCGGCACCCTCGACAGCGCGCGCACGCAGGTGGTGATGGAAAGCCTGCTGCAAAAGATCGTCGACACGGGCGCCCTGATCGCCATCATCGATATCACGGGCGTGCCTACCGTCGACACCCTGGTGGCGCAGCATCTGCTGAAAACCATCGCCGCCGCGCGCCTGATGGGCGCCGACTGCATCATCAGCGGTATCCGCCCGCAGATCGCGCAAACCATCGTGCACCTGGGCGTCAACCTGGAAGACGTGATGACCAAGGCCACGCTGGCCGACGCCTTCGTCGTGGCCCTGAAACGCACGGGCTCCAGCATCACCTACCAGCAGCAACAACACTGAGGCGCCTATGGAAAGAATCCCCATTTTACGCATGGGCCGGCTGCTGCTGGTGACGATCCAGGTGGACATGCATGACCGCCTGGCGATGACCTTGCAGGACGACCTGACCACCCGCATCGTGACGGACCGCGCCACGGGCGTGCTGATCGACATTTCCGCGCTCGACATCGTCGACTCCTTCATCGGCCGCATGATCAGCAATACGGCGGCGATGGCGAAAATCCTCGACGCGCGCACCGTCGTCGTCGGCATGCAGCCAGCCGTCGCCATCACCCTCGTGGAACTGGGGCTGACGCTGGAAGGCGTGAGCACGGCGCTCAACGTGGAGCTGGGCATCAAGCTGCTGGAACGGGGCGGCGCATGCGCATGACGGGGGCGCCGTGCTAGGCGCGCAGGCACACGAGAGCGCGCAGATCCTGCCCCTGCACAACGACGAAGACGTCGTACGGCTGCGCAAGCAGGTACGCGACAGCATGGTCGCCATGGGTTTTGGCCTGATCGAACAGACCAAGATCATCACGGCGGCGAGCGAGCTGGCGCGCAATACCCTGCGCTACGGCGGCGGGGGCGAAGCGCGCATCGCGCGCGTCAGCGATGGCGCGCGCCAGGGACTGGAGCTGCGCTTTGTCGATGCGGGACCGGGCATCGAAGATATTCCCCTGGCGCTGACCGATGGTTATACCAGCGGCGGTGGGCTGGGACTGGGGCTGGGCGGCGCCAAGCGCCTGGCCGACGCATTTCACATCGACACGGCGCCCGGCGCGGGCACCACTGTCACCATCGCGAAATGGAAGCTGTTTTGAACCACCTCGACCAAGCCCCTGACATTGCCAGGCAACGCAGTTTTCCCATCGGCGAACCGAGCGAGATCGCCGCGGCCCGCCGCGCCGGCAACGAACTGGCGCGCCGCATCGGCTTCGACGACGTGCGCACGGGCCAGCTGGCCATCATCATCAGCGAGGCGGCGACCAACATCGTCAAGCACGCGCAGCGCGGCGAAATCCTGCTGCGCAAGGTGCTGCGCGGCGGCACCAGCGGCATCGAAGTGCTGGCCATCGACAACGGTCCCGGCATGGCCAACGTGCGCCAGCACATGCAGGATGGCCATTCCACCACGGGCACCTACGGCGTGGGACTGGGCGCGATACGCCGCCTGAGCCAGGAGTTCGACCTGTACACGGCGCCCGGCAAGGGCACGGTGCTGATGATGGTGGTATGGGGACAGCACGCCAGCAGCGCCATTCCTGCCAGTCCGAACTGGCAGATCGGCGCCGTATGCCTGCCGCTGGCCTCGGAACAGGTGTGCGGCGACGCCTGGAACGTCGTCTGCGAAGGCCATGAACTGAGCCTGATGGTGGCCGATGGCCTGGGCCACGGCCCGCTGGCGGCGCGCGCTTCGGAATGCGCCAGCGCCCTGCTGGAACACAGCACTCCCGGCTTGCCGCCCCTGCCCGCCTCCTTCATCGAACTGGCCCACGGCGCCCTGCGTGCCACGCGCGGCGCGGCCCTGGCGGTGGCGCATATCGACAGTGCACGCCGCGAATTGCGCTACGCGGGCGTGGGCAATATCGCCGCCTGCGCCTTCGACGCGCAGCAGCGCCGGCATCTGCTGTCGCATAACGGCATCGTCGGCAGCAATCTGCGCAAGGTGCAGGAGTTTTGCTTTCCATGGCAGCAGGCCACGACACTGATCATGCATTCGGACGGCTTGCACACGCGCTGGGACCTGGAGCGCTATCCGGGCCTGGCGCAATGCCACCCCAGCCTCGTCGCCGCCGTGCTGTACCGGGATTTTGCGCGCGGGCGCGACGACGTCACGGTGGTGGTGCTGCGCGAACATGAGGAACACCAGGCTGTAACAGCTGAAACAGCGGAAGGGACAGGTGCGGCATGACACAACGCATATTGACAGCCCATATCGGCAGCGAACTCGATGTGGTGGGCGCGCGCCAGCGCGCACGGCAGATCGCCGCCCTGTGCGGCTTCGGCGTGCAGGACCAGGTGCGCATCGCCACGGCCGTATCGGAACTCGCGCGCAACGTCTACAACTACGCCGGCAGCGGCAAGGTGCATTTCGCCATCGATGGCCAGACGGCGCCGCAGGTGCTCAGCATCCGCATCGAGGACCAGGGCCCCGGCATCGCGCAGCTCGACAAGATACTGGCCGGCACCTACCGCTCGCCTACGGGCATGGGCCTGGGCATCCTGGGCGCCCAGCGCCTGATGGACCGCTGCCATATCCACAGCACGCCGGGCGACGGCACGCAGATCACCCTGCACAAGCTGTTCCCCCGTGACGCGCCCCTGCTCGACGGCGCCACGATCGGCGTGCTGTCCGGCAGCCTGCAGGCGCTGCCGCCGGATATCACGCTGTCCGAAGTGCAGCAGCAGAACCGCGAACTCCTGAGCACCCTGGCCGAACTGAAGACGCGCCAGGACGACCTGCTGCAGCTGACGCGCGAACTGGAAGACACCAACCGGGGCGTGGTGGCGCTATTCGCGGAGCTGGACGAGAAAGCCGACCACCTGCGCCGCGCCGACCAGATGAAATCGCGCTTCCTGTCCAACATGAGCCATGAATTCCGCACCCCGCTCAGCTCCATCCGCGCCCTGTCCAAGCTGCTGCTCGACCGTATCGACGGCGAGCTGTCCGAGGAACAGGAAAAGCAGGTGCGGTTCATCCTGCAAAGCGCCGTCAGCCTGAGCGAACTGGTCAACGACCTGCTGGACCTGGCCAAGATCGAGGCGGGCAAGGTCGACGTGCATGCCAACAGCTTCCAGGTGGCCGACCTGTTCAGCGCCCTGCGCGGCATGCTGCGCCCGCTGCTGGTGTCCGAGTCGCTGACCTTGACCTTCATCGACCCCGACCCGGCGCTGCACATCCACACGGATGAAGGCAAGCTGTCGCAAATCCTGCGCAACTTCATCGCCAACGCCCTGAAGTTCACGGAAGCGGGCGCCATCATCGTCAGCGCCACGCCCTTGCCGGAGCCGGATGCCATCCGCTTTTCCGTCTCCGACACGGGCCTGGGCATCGCCGCCGAAGACGTGCAGCTGATCTTCGAAGAATTCAGCCAGGTGGAAAACCACATGCAGCGCAAGGTCAAGGGCACGGGCCTGGGCCTGCCCCTGTGCCGCAACCTGGCCACCCTGCTCAATGGCACGGTGAGCGTGGAAAGCACGCCGGGCGAGGGCTCGCTGTTTTCCGTCGTCCTGCCCGCCAGCTACCATGCGCCCGAAGGCAGCCTGCCGCCGAGCGCGTCGGCCAACGACAACGGCAACGACCAGCGCATCGGCGTGCTGGTGGTGGAAGACAATCCACCCGTGCGCCTGCTGTATGAAAAATTTTTGGCCGGCAGCGAATTTCGCGTGGTCCCCGCGCGCAGCGTGCGCGAAGCGCAGGAGCGCTGGGAGCAGCAGCGCCCGGCCGCCGTCATCCTCGACATCATGCTGCACGGCGAAACGGCCTGGCACTGGCTGGCCGAACTGAAAAACGACCCGCTGCGGCGCCAGGTGCCCGTCATCGTCGCCACCGAGATCGACGACGTGCGCAAGGGCCTGGCCCTGGGCGCCGACGCCTACTACGTCAAGCCGCTGTCGCGCCAGCAATTGCTGGCGACCCTGCGCGCGCTGATCGGCAACCAACACCACCGGCAAGAGCCGGTTCCGCCGCAAGGCACAACCACCTGGGACAATGCGCATGCTACCGGATAACAACAGCGATGCTCTGATCCTGAACGTCGATGACAGCGACGGCGCACGCTACGCCAAGTCGCGCATCCTCAAACGCGCCGGCTTCAAGGTCATCGAAGCCTCGAACGGGGGAGACGCGCTGCTGCGCGCCCGCCAGGACCACCCCAACCTGATCCTCCTCGACGTCAAGCTGCCCGACATCAACGGCCTGGAAGTGTGCCGCCAATTGAAGGGTGGCACCGAGACGAACACCATCCTGGTGCTGCAGACGTCCGCTTCCTGCATCGGCTCGGCCGACAAGATCCGCGCCCTCGACGGCGGCGCCGACAATTACCTGGTCGAGCCCATCGAGGCCGATGAACTGATCGCCAACGTCAAGGCGCTGCTGCGCCTGGGACGCGTCGAGCGCGCGCTGCGCGACGTGGACCGCCGCAAGGATGAATTCCTGTCCACGCTCGCGCATGAATTGCGCAACCCGCTGGGTCCCATCCGCACGGCGCTGGCCCTGCTGTGCAAGCTCGATCCCGTCGTGCCGGCCATCCAGGACAATGCGCGCCGCACCATTGGCCGCCACACGGACCACCTGGTGCGCCTGGTCGACGACCTGCTCGACGTGTCGCGCATTTCGCAGGGCAAAATCTCGCTGCAATGGGAAAGCGTAAGCCTGGCCAGCGTCATCCGCAGCGCGCTGGAAACGAGTTCGCACAGCGTCGAGGCGCGCGGCCACGCGCTGGACGTGAACCTGCCCCAGGAAGAACTGTGGGTCTGCGGCGACGCCGTGCGCCTGTCGCAGATCGTCGCCAACCTGCTGCTCAACGCGGCCAAGTTCACGGCGCCGGGCGGGCGCATCGCCATTAGCGCCGGGCGTGAAGGCGACAACGTGCGCATCCGCCTGAGCGACAACGGCATCGGCATCGCCGCCGCCAACATCGACAGCATCTTCGGCCTGTTCGAGCAGAGCGGCCATTCGCCCGACCGGGTGCAGGATGGCCTGGGCATCGGCCTGTCGCTGGTGCGCAATCTGGTGACCTTGCACGGCGGCCAGGTCAGCGTGCACAGCCCCGGCGTGGGACTGGGCAGCACCTTCGAAGTCATCCTTCCGCTCGACGCCAACGTGCCGCTGCCGGCCGCGCCAGTACCGGAGACGGCCACCGGCGGCAGCCAGCGCATCCTCGTCGTCGACGACAACTGCGATGCGGCCGACACCCTGGCCGAATTGCTGGAAATGTACGGCCACACGGTGCGCACGGCCTACACGGGGATACAAGCCACCGAGCGCACCCTGGAATTCAAGCCCGACATCGTCTTTCTCGATATCGGCCTGCCCGACATGAGCGGCTACGACGTGGCCGTCAAACTGCGCCAGTTGCCGATACCGCAGCAATTCCTGCTCGTCGCGCTGACCGGCTACGGCCAGGAACACGACCGCCAGGCGGCCCTGCAGGCCGGCTTCAACGAGCACTTCGCCAAGCCTGTCGATTTCGGCAAGCTGGCCATGCTGGGATTGCATATCGCCCCCTGAGCAGGGTGGCGGCTGCCTGCGGCCAGGGCGTCGGCTATAATCGGCGGCCGCCTCACCTCTGGAACCATGACATGACCACCCGCACGCCGCTGCTGCGCATCACCATGATACTAGGCGCCCTGCACGCCCTGCTGGGCTGGCTGCTGTTGCCTTCGCTGCCCGTCGACCTGGCCGGCTGGCTGCTGGGCGGCCTGGTCTTGCTGGCGTCGACCATGCTCATGCCGATGACGATCTTCGCCCGCGCCGTCACCAACGATGCGCGCCTGGCCGACCGTTTGAGCTGGGCCGGCTCGCTGTGCATGGGCTTTTTTTCCTCGCTGTTCGTGCTCGCCGTGCTGCGCGAACTCACCTTGCTGATTCCCGCCGCCCGCCAGCACGCGCAGACATCCGCCGTGGCCGTGCTGCTCCTGGCCCTGCTGGCCACCGTCGTCGGCTTCATCAACGCCCGCCGGGTGGCGCGCGTGCGCGAAGTGACAGTGCCCATCGCCGGCCTGCCGGCCGCCTTGCAGGGCTTGACCATCGTGCAGCTGAGCGACATCCACGTGGGCGCCACCATCAAGCGCGCCTACGTGCAGGCCATCGTCGCGCGCGCCAATGGCCTGCAGCCCGACATCATCGCCATCACGGGCGACGTCGTCGACGGCACGGTGGCGCAACTGGGCAGCCATACGGCGCCGTTGGGCGAGCTGCGCGCGCGCCATGGCGTCTTCCTCGTCACGGGCAACCATGAATACTATTCGGGCGCCGCGCCGTGGGTGGCGGAATTTCGCCGCCTGGGCTTGCGCGTGCTGATGAACGAACATGCGGTGCTCGAGCACGACGGCGCGCGCCTGGCGCTGGCCGGCGTGACTGATTTCAATGCCGCCGCCTTCGACCCTACCCAGAAAAGCGACCCGCAGGCCGCCATCGCCGGGGCACCGGCCGATATCCCCCGCATCCTGCTGGCGCACCAGCCGCGCAGCGCGCCCGAGGCCGAAGCGGGCGGCTACGACCTTCAATTGTCGGGCCACACGCATGGCGGCCAATTCTGGCCATGGAACCTGTTCGTGCCGCTGCAGCAGCCCTACGTGGCGGGCTTGCACCGGCAAGGCCGGCTGTGGATTTATGTCAGCCGGGGCACCGGCTACTGGGGTCCGCCGAAACGCATCGGCGCGCCGGCGGAGATTACGCTACTCAGGCTGGTGGCGGAGTAAGACTCACTCCGCCCAGCTGGCCATCCACGCCTCGAAACGCGCCACCACCGCCGACGGATTCAGGCGCGCCATGGCGCCGTCCACCGCTTCGCTGTCGCTGACCTCGAACAGCAGCACACTTTCGTCGCGCCGGGCGCCCGCACCGAATATCCCTTCGGCGTCAAGCTGCGCCAGCGCCGCGATGCAGGCGTCGAACACCCCAGTGCGAAAGGTGGCGAAATCCACGTCGAACGGCAGCCCGCGGTGCGCCTGCAGCAGCAAGCGGTAGGCGCTGTCGAAGTACGCGCCACCTTCGTCGAACGCCCATTCGGCCGGGTTCCACAGCATCTCGTCGCCGTATTCCGAGGCTGCCAGCGCTTCGCGGCTATTCGCCATCGGGCCGATGGTCATGGCGCTGTCGTCGCTCACCAGCGCGAAGGCGTCGATGTGCTGGTCCGGATGCGCACGGCGCACGGCTTCGACAGCCTGGCGCGCGGCGTGCGCCACCAGGGTTTGCAGCAGCGCGAAATCGAAGACGGCCGGGTCGATCAGCATGGCGCGCGCCAGGGCATAGCCGTCGGCCAGCGCTGCATGGCAGTGGCACAGGTAGGCGGCGTGCGCCTGCGCCTCGCTGGCGTAGTCGTTGCGCGTCTCCGCGCCCCAAGTCATGGCCGCGCCGGCGGCCGTCCAGACGCTCGTGCCGAATACGCGCGCTTCCCGGAAGCGGGCCGGCTGATCGCCGTCAAAGGTGTAAAACAGGCTGTAGTTACTATGCATGGGAATTGTTCATCGTTTAATCGGGCCGTATCTGCGCGGCGAAATCGCGCTGGCGGAACTGCTCCAGCAGGAAATCGACGAACACGCGCGTCTTCGCGGGCAAGAGCTTCTTGCTGGGATAGTACACGGACAGGGGGCCGGAATCGGCATGCCAGCCAGGCAGCAGCCGCACCAGGGCGCCGCTGCGCAAGTGGGCCAGCGCGTGCGGCATGGGCAGCAGCGCCACACCGACGCCCAGGATGGCCGCCTGCGCCATCGCTTCCGGGTCGTCGAAGATGGCGCGCGGCCGGCATTCGGCCACGCCTTCGCCGCCGGAACCATCACGCAGTATCCAGCTGCGCAATCTGCCGCTGCCGGCCGAGCGGCGCGCCACGCCGTCGAAGTGCGCCAGGTCCGATGGGTGCACGGGCAGGATTTTCCCCTGCATGAAGGCGGGCGACGCCGTGGCGACGATGTGGGCGTGGCCCAGTTCGCGCGCCACCACGCCGGGCGTCAGCTCGATGCCGCCGCCGATGGCCACGTCAAACCCTTCGCCGATCAGGTCCACTTGCCGGTTGTCGAAATGGCAGTCGGGAATGACGCCAGGGTAGCGCGCGATGAAGTCGCCCAGCAGGGGCACCACGTAGCTGCGTCCGAACGACGGCGCCATGCTGATTTTCAGTATGCCGGCCGGCTGGCCGCCCTCTTCGGCCACGCCGGCGATCGCCTCGCGCAAGGTGGACAGGGCGCCGCCGATCTGCTGCAGGAAGCGTTCGCCCCCTTCCGTCAGGGTCAGGCGGCGCGTGCTGCGCTGGAACAGCCGCAATCCCAGGCTCGCTTCCAGCCGCGCCACGTTCTTGCTGACGGCGGCCGGCGTCAGCCCCAGGCGGCGCGCGGCGGCGGAAAAGCTGCCCAGTTCGGCAGACAGCACGAAGGATTGCAAGTGATTGAGAGCGTCCATGCGCCTATTCTACCCGCTCATCTGATAGTAATGGTTGAAAGTAATTGTAGCGATTCATGGCTAGCGCGGCAGGAATGAAAGGCAGATACTGAACTCCTCGACTCCTCACTTAGAAAGCTCATCATGCAAACCCAAACCACCACCAGCACCTCTTTGCCACTGCAGGACAAGATCGCGTTTGTCACGGGCGGCTCGCGCGGCATCGGCGCCGCCATCGTGCGCCGCCTGGCCAGCCAGGGCGCCAACGTCGTCTTCACCTATCAAAGCTCCGCCGCCGAAGCGCAGGCGCTGGCCGGCAAGGTGGAGGCCGCAGGCGGCAAGGCCCTGGGCGTGCAAGCCGACGCGGCCGATGCCACGGCCCTGACGGCGGCCATCGACAAGGTGGCGGCGCAGTTTGGCGGCATCGACATCCTCGTCAACAACGCAGGCGTGTTCCTGCCCGGCGCCATCGATGATTTTTCGCTGGAAGACTTCGACAAGACCTTGAACGTCAACGTGCGCGCCGTCTTCGTCGCCATCAAGGCAGCCGTGGCACACATGCAGACGGGCGGGCGCATCATCAATATCGGCAGCACGAATGCACACCGCATGCCGTTCGGCGGCGCGGCTGCCTACGCCATGAGCAAATCGGCGCTGAGCGGCCTGACGCAAGGCCTGTCGCGCGACCTGGGCCCGCGCGGCATCACCATCAACAATGTGGAACCGGGCCCCGTCGCCACGGACATGAATCCGCCCACGGGCGACTTCGCCGACCTGATGCACGGCCTGATGGCCCTGCTCCGCCACGGCACGGCCGATGAAATCGCCGGCATGGTGGCTTACCTGGCCAGCCCGGAAGCGGCGTTCGTCACGGGTGCCGGGCTGAAGATCGATGGCGGTTTTGCCGCCTGATCCAGTCCGAACATCAGCGAGCGGTGTGTTGCCACGCCTGCCATGGCGCCATCGGCCACCGCGAACGCCACGCTGCCAGCCATGCGACCCGCGTCGCCGCAGCAAAAGACGCCGGGCACGCTGCTGGCCTTTTGCTCGTCGGTGCGCACGAACGGTCCCATGGCACCGTCTTCCAGCAAGCAGCCCAATTCGCCGGCCAGGGAACTGGCCAGGCGGGTGCGGGTCGCCACGAACAGGCCGGCCATGACGTGGCGGCTGCCGTCCGCCATGACCACGTCGGCCACGCCGTCGATCCGCGCCACGGGCGCGCGCACCACCGCCACGCCCCGCGCGGCCAATTGCGCCAGTTGCGCCGCATCGGGCTCGAATGCGCCATTCAGGAAAAAAGTGACCGTGCCCCAGTCGGGCAGCATCAGGGCATGGTGCATGGACAGGGGGCCGGTGGCCAGCACGCCGATGGCGCCCTGCTCCAGTTCATAGCCGTGGCAATACGGGCAGTGAAAGACGCTGCCGCCCCAGCGTTCGGCCAGTCCATCGACGGGCGGCAGTTCATCGATCACGCCGGTGGCCAGCACCAGGCGGCGGCCGTGAACGACACTGCCGTCCGCCAGGGTCACGCCGAAGCCATCGCCATCGCTGCTGGCGGCTGCCTGCACGGCCACCCCGTCCAGCCAGGTGACGGTGGCATACGCCAGCAGCTGCGCCTTGCCTTCGGCCGCGATGGCGGCCGTCCCGCTGCCGTCCTGGGTCAGGAAACCATGGGAATGGCTGGCGTAGCGATTGCGGCGCTGGCCGCCGTCGATCACCAGCACGCGGCGGCGGGCACGCGTCAGTTGCGTGGCGGCGGACAGGCCGGCGTAGCTGCCGCCGACGATGATGGCGTCGAACGGGGCGGCAGGCGTGGCGCTGCCCGCGCCTTGGAGTTCAGGAATGTGCATGCGGTGCTCCTCTGTGGTTGGCGTATTGTTGGCTGAAACGGTCGGCCAGGTCGGCCAGGGTGACGGCGCCAAAGCGCTGGATCAGCAGCGCCTGGGCTTCGTCAAAGGCGCCGGCCAGCGACTGGTTGACCACTTGCTCGACCAGGCAGCCCGGCTGGTCGACGCGGTTTCCCATGGCGAAGATGGTGGGCGAACCCACGGCCACGTAGATGTCTTGCAGGGTCACGCGGTGCAGGTCGCAGACGATGCGCCAGCCGCCGCCATGGCCCTTGCCCGACGCCACGTAGCCGCGCTCGCGCAAGCCTGCCATCACGCGCCGCACCAGCACGGGGTTGGTGTCCAGGTAGCCGGAGAGTTCCTCGGACGTCATCGGGCGTCCCGCATGGGTCATGTGCAGCAGCACATGGAGGATCGATGATAGTTTGCTGTCGCGTCTCATGTAACTAATGATAGTACATAATCTGCGCAGATGCAATTGAGTTGCGATTTTTGCGACATAAAAAAAGGGCCAGACTTTGCGGCCTGGCCCCAGCTTATGCGATCAATTCACGCTTACACCGGCTTGCGCCGCCGTCCCCGCCACCATACCAGCAAGGCCAGCAGCACCAGCACGCCGACGATGATGCCCGCGCGGGCCAGGCCGATCAGGTTTGACGGCGCGCCGCCATTGCGCAAGGTCGTCACCTGTTCCGCCGTCACCTTGATGGCGGGATTGCCGTACATCTTCTGCACGTAATTGCCGAGGGTGACGATCTGTTCGTCCGACAGGGTCTGGCGGAAGGCGGGCATCAAATGACCGGCATGGGCACCCCTGCCATCCTGCCGCTCCACGCCATCGAGTATCGCCATCACCAGGTTGTTGCTGTTGCTGCGGCCCGTCACCGAGTTATGGAACAGCGGCGGCAAGCTGCCGTCGAAACTGCCCTCGCCCCTGGCCTGGTGGCAGCTGGCGCACTGCGCATCGTACAGCTGCGCGCCCGACATCTGGTTCAGGTTTTGCGGCAGCGGCACGCCACGGATGGCGTTCAGCTCGTCGCCCGCCTGGCCCCATTGCGTCACCGGTTTCACGTCCGCCTTGTCGCGGATGGCGGGTACGCTCTTGATGTAATGCGCGATGGCGTTCAAGTCCGCGTCGCTCAGATGCTTCAGGCTATGGTCAATGGCTTCGGCCATCGGTCCGGCCGCCTGCGCCTTGTTGGCCGCGCGGCCCGTGCGCAGGTAGCCGGCCAGTTCCTGCTGGCTCCAGCCGCCGACACCGCTGTTGACGTCCGACGTGATGTTCGGCGCATGCCAGGTGCCCAGGTCAGCGCCGCCCAGTTCCTTCGACAGCTGTTCCGCCATCAGCGCATTGCGCGGCGTGTGGCAAGTGCTGCAGTGGGCCAGCCCCTGCGCCAGGTAGGCGCCGCGGTTCCACTCCATGCTTTTCGATGTATCTGCCACAAACGGTTTCTTGTCGAGGAAGAACAGATTCCAGCCCGCCATCGACAGGCGGATATTGAACGGGAATGGCAAGTCCGTCTTTTGCGCCGGCGCCGTGTCCACCGCCGTCACGCCATGCATGAAGTAGGCGTACAGGGCGGCCGTGTCGTCATCCGTCACCTTGGCATAGGCCGTGTAGGGCATGGCCGGGTACAGGCGCGCACCGTCGGCCCGCACGCCATGGCGCACGGCGGCGGAGAACTGCGCCAGCGTGTAGTTGCCGATGCCATGCGTTGTCGACGGCGTGATGTTGGTGGCAACGATGGCGCCCAGCGGCGTCGCCAGCGCCAGGCCGCCCGCCATCGGCTTGCCACCAGGCACGCTGTGGCAGGCGATGCAGTCGCCGGCCGTGGCCAGGTAGCGGCCACGTTCGATCGCCTGCACGTCCGCGCCGGGGGCTTGCGCCGCCAGCACCGGCATGGCCGCGAGGGACAGCAAGGCGGCGCACGCCGCCAGTCGGAAGGCCGCCATCATGCTGTGCCTCCCTGTTGTTCATCGAGGATGTGCTTGACGGTGCGCAGTGACACGGCCAGGCCGTTTTCCGTCGAATTGCAGGTGCCGGACGTGGGCAGCACGCCGGTGCTGCACAGGAACAGGTTGGCGTGATCGAAGGTGCGGCCCCACTGGTCGCACACGGCCTTGGCAGGGTCGGAACCCATCGACAGGGTACCGCAGATGTGCTGGTTGTTGGCGAACACGCCTTCCTTGCTGTGACGCAGATTGGTGCCACCCATCAGTTTGGCGATCTGCTCGAAATCCTGCTTCGAGCGCTCGTGGCCCCGCTTGGTGTACTCGTCGATCGCATAGTGCGCCTGCGGCTTGGGAATGCCCATGGCATCCTTTTCGCTGCTGAGGGCGATGCGGTTTTCCGGGTTCGGCAGCACTTCCAGCACGTTTTTCAAACTCATTTCACGCGCCGAGCGGAAACGCAGTTGCTGCTCGAATTCCTCGCCAAACACGCCCTTGCCGATCAGTTCCTTGGTGGCCCCGTCGACGCGCGAGATGTTCGTGAAATCCAGGCGGTACGGCGAATGCTGGCTGCGGAAGTCGCCATCGCGCATGGTGTTGATGGAATTGGGGCTTTGCGGGCCCCGGCCCAGCCACAGGTCTTCATCGGCGTCGAAGGTGATCGAGGTGCTCGGGTGATCCATCAGGTTGCGGCCCACCATGTCGCTGCTGTTGGCCAGGCCGTTCGGGTATTTGTCCGAGGCGGAAACGAGCAGCAAACGGGGGCTTTCGATGCCGTTGGCCGCCAGGATGAAGGTCCTGGCCGTGACGCGGTGGCTCTTCTTGTCGACGTCGTAGTACAGGGCGGCCGTGATGCGGCCCTGCGCGTCGTGTTCCAGCTTGTAGACGTTGGCGTTGCAGACGATCTTCACGCCCGCGTCTTCGGCCTGCTGCGCGGCGATGCCGCCGTGGTATTGCGCGTCGATGGGGCAGATCGGCTGGCAGCTGTTGTTGCCGCAGCAGGCCGGACGGCCATCGTAGCTGACGCTGTTGCGCGCCACCGTGTTGCCGACCACCTTGAACGACGGATCGAGGCGTTCGCGGATGCGGCGCATGGCGTACGGCTCCGTCACGGGGTCCATCGGGAAGGCCTGCTTGCGCGGCGAACCCGTATTGTCCGCACCGGAAACGCCCATGATGTCTTCCGCTTCCTGGTAGAACGGCTCCAGGTCTGCGTAGCTGATGGGCCAGTCGACGCCCACGCCGTACAGGGTATGGATGCGGAAGTCGTTCGGCACATTGCGCCACGCCTGCGCGGCCCAGTGCCACGAGGTGCCGCCAAACTGGCGGATGTATTCGGCCGGGTACGGATACGGGCCGGCCTGCACCAGGTAGCCGTTATCGGTCGGCTGGTAGATCGGGTGCGGCGCCGTGGCCACCGATGGATACGGCGACATCCAGTCGCTGCGGCGTGTCGTATTGCGGAAGCGGGCGACGATTTCGCCGCGCGACACGCGTGGCCCCGCTTCCAGGATCAGCACCGAGGCGCCCGCCAGCGCCAGCTTGCGCGCGGCCAGCGAGCCGATGATGCCGGAGCCGATCACGAGGTAATCGGCGGAGAGTTCTTCAGCCATGATGGCTCCTTAAATTGGTTTTCTGGCCCAGCTGCCGTAGGCGCCGTAGGAATACGTGGGAGGCTTGAGCACATCGGCCACGACGGCCGCGTTCAATGCCTGCTCGTAGGCGACGCAGACGGCCGCCTCGCCCGTGCCGACGATGCCCAGGTACCAGGCGCTGGCGATCTGGCGCGGCAAGGCCGCCAGCGGCGACTGGGCCGGGTCGAGCCCGTCGAGCGCTTCCTGCAGGCCGGCCGCCTGCAGACCCTGCGCATTGATCAGGGCCAGCAGCGCGCGCACATTCACGGGGAAGGCCGCGTCCTGCGCCACCAGCGCGTCATACAGGCGACTGGCCAGCACGGGATCGAGCACCTGGCGCCCCACCAGCATGGCCGACACGCCCAGGAATGCGCCCTGCTCCGCACTGGCGACCGGTTCGGCCAGCGCCCAGGGGATCAGCGCCGCGGCCGAAGCCGACAGCAAACCGGCCAGCACCATGCGGCGGCCGGGATTCAGAGGGCCGCGGCCCTCCTTATTGTGTGTAGCGTCCAATTGAAGCTCCCGTGAGTTCAGCAACCGTTCAGAAAGAATGCTTGAGACCGACCATCACCACCGTCTGGCCGCCGTTCGACGACGGCGTGCCGTTTTGCGAATCGCCGACCGAGGCGACGGCGTTGACAATGCTGCCGTCCTGGCCCAGGGTCTGGCCGCGCGCCAGCTGGCGCGCTTCGATCAGGTAGATCGCCGTGCGCTTGGACAGCGCGTAATTCTGTTCGAACGACAGCTGGCGGTAGCGTGCGCGGTCCGACACGCCGTTGGCGTGGCTGGCGAAGGTGTCGCTGTAGCCGGCGGACAGGAACCACTGCGGCGTCAGCTGGTAGCTGGAGATCAGGCCGGCCGTGTTGAAGATGGCCGTGTCGCGGAAGGCCGAGCGGCTGCCCGCCTGGTACTGCACGTTGCTGGCATTGGCGCCCACCATCCACTTGCCCATGGTGTAGCGCGCGCTGGCGGCGATGAACGCTATGCTTTCCGCCGAGGCGTAGCCCTGGTTGATGGCGGAGATGCCGAAGCTGCCCGATGCGTTGTCGCTCCAGCCGGCGCCATTCTGTCCATTTTTCAGTTTCAGGTAGCCGAGCGCGAATTCGGCTGGCGACGCGCTGTACTTGACGGCGGCGCTGAAGCTGCTGCCCGCGGCATTGCCGTCGGCCGCCTCGCCAAAGCCGTATTGCGCGCTGGCCTGCAGGCCGCGCCATGCGGGCATGATGTAGGTGACGGAATTGCTGATGCGCACGGTCGTATCGAGGCCGTCGATATCGCCCGGGTGGGCGCCGGTCGCGCCCGTCAAGACATTGCTCGACGCCAGGGAACCCACCAGCAGGTAGTACGGCGTGTACTGGCGCCCGGCCGTCACGGTGCCGTAGGCGGTCGATTGCAAGCCCACGTAAGCCTGGCGGTTGAACAGGGAGCTGGACGAACTTTGCGCGCCCGTGTCGCTTTCAAAGCCGTTTTCCAGCAGGAACAGCGCCTTCAGGTCGCCGCCCAGGTCTTCCACGCCCTGGAAACCGATTTTGCTGGCAGACAAGCTGCCACTGCGCATGTAGGTATTCGAATTGCCGCCCTGGTTGCTCGCGTATGCGGTGGCCGCGTCGACCACGCCATAAATGGTGACATTGCTTTGGGCGCAAACGTTTGCGCCGATGAGCGTGGAGACGGCCAGCGCCGCAGCGCGCATGCATGTTTTGTTCATTTTTTTCCTGACTTTCCTGTTTTATCTGGCGAAATACGGGCGTGGCGCCCGTTGCCGCCCCATCCATCGATACGGGCGTCCGCTGTTCTTCTTGATTTGGATCAAGTGAGGCAAATTATACGCTTATTTACTCACATGTAAGTGATTGACTGTAAGGCATAGTCTTATAGCAAAACTTTCTTGTGTCTTATAGCAAAATCGGCAGGAGTACGGCCGCATGCCCCGCAACGTGCGGAAATGCGGGGAACAGATATGGGGAAAGCAGCGGCGGCGCGTGTCGGAAAACACGCGCCCGGTGGATAGTCAGGCGGGCAGGAAAACGGGGGAACCGGGAAGGTCAGCGCAGGATGGCGGGCGCCACCGGCAGGGTTTCGAGGGCAATGAAGGCTTCCAGGGTGCGGCGCATGTCTTCGAACACCTGCTTGCCATAGGCCGCTTCCAGGTGGGCATATTGCAGGTCGATGAGTTTACCCATCTGCATCAGCAAACTGGCGCCCGCTTCCGACAGGTGCACCTTGCGGCGGCGCTGGTCGCCTTCGAACTTGCTGCGTCCGATCAGGCCGATTTCTTCCATCCGCGCCAGGATGCCGCTCATGCTGGGACTGGAAATCTGGCAGATCTCGCACAGCTCGCGCGGTTCCAGGGTCGGGCTTTCATTCAGCGCGCGCATGATGCGCCACTGCTGCTCCGTCACGCCGAAGTGATTGAGGATGGGGCGGAAATGCTGCAGCAGGCTGTCGCGGGCCTTCAGCAGCAGTTGCGGCATGTTCGGATAACGGATCGGTAGCTGCAAGTGGAACTCCTGGGTGGCCAGCACAATGACCGTCATTATACGACTCGCCCGGGGACAATAGCGGCAAAATTCCCCCTCCATGCCGCTCCGGATGGCGCGCGCCGTTCGCCGCTGGCATGCGGCGCGCCATCCCCTGCCATCGCGTCAGCCCCTGGCTTTTCTCTGCTCCGGGATGAAGTGTTCGCGCACGGCCTGGGCCAGCAAGTCCGGCGGCAGCAAGCCCTGCCCCAGCAGGAAATTATTGAATGCCAGGCGGTCGAATCTGTCTCCCAGCGCCAGCTCCGTTTCCGCGCGCAGCTGCAGGATGCGCGTGTAGCCATAGAAATAGCTGCCCGCCTGGCCCGGCGCATTGAAGGTGTAGCGGTCCAGTTCCTGGCGCGCCATCGGTTTCGACAGCATCACTTCTTCCGTCAGGATACGGCCCGCCTCTTCGCGCGTGACTTGCCCCAGGTTCAGCATCGGGTCGAGCATGGCGCGCGCCGCGCGCAGCATGCGGAACTGCAGCGCGATGAACTGGCCTTCGGCCGGTTCGTAGGGAATCATCTCCGCTTCCGCGTACAGGGCCCAGCCTTCCACGTTGACGCTGTTGAACGCGTACAGGCTGCGCGCCTGCGACACGCCCCGCTCCACCATGGCGCTGAACTGCAGCTCGTGGCCTGGCCGGCCTTCGTGCGCGCTCAGGGTCCAGGCGGCGCCGGCGAAATTGAAATCGTCATAGGCTTCGCCCTTGCCGCTGGCAGCCGGATTGCTGACGGGGAGGACGAACTGGCCGTGCTCGCCCATATTGCCGATCAACGGAGGCGGACGCATATGCGGCGCCGGCTGGGCCGCCGATTCGGCGGCGGATGCCAGGCGCATGGTCATGGCGCGCGCAGGAATATCGACCACGCGCTGCCGGGCGATGCGCTGCTCCAGCTGCGTATTGACGCCCTTGTAGTGCGCCTCGAGCTGCTCGTTGGGGATGGAATCGGCCTTCAGCGCGCGCAGCACCTGGCGGTAATCACTGCCGTCGACGCCCTTCAAGGCCAGCTTGGCCGCCACCACGGGCGCCAGCGCCTGCATGGCGGCGCGCGTTTCCAGGTAAGCCACCTGCGCCCGTTCGACCAGCGCGCGCGGTTCGATATCGATGCCCACCTGCTTCAGGCGGAATGCGTACAGCTCGGGCGCCATGCGGAAATCCGTGCGCGACAGGGGCAGCACCACTTGCTTTTCCCACGCCGCATACTCGTTCAACTGCAGTTCCATGGCCGCCAGCGCAGGCCCGGCGCCAGTGATTTTCATGTCGGCGAACAGCTTGCGGATGCCGGCGATATACGTCGGTACGTTTTCCAGCGACTGCTCCACCTGCAGCCGCACGGGTCCCGCCAGGCCAGGCTGGCCGATTTGCTCCGTGAAGCGCGCCTTGGCCTGCTGCGTAATCGGCGTGCTGCCCGGGAACTGGCCCACATAGCGCTGCAGGCGTTCGAGCGCCTTGGCGCGGCGCGCGGCCGGGCGCTGTTCCTGCAGCAGGCTTTGCATGCTGCCAAAGACCATTTGCGGCACATCGACCCACGGCAATGTGTACTTGGCTTCCAGCTGGGTGTCCGTGATTTCCTGGTCGACAGCGCCGATCAAGATTTCCAGATCCTGGCGGATGCGCTCGTCGCGTTCCAGTTCCAGCTTTTGCTGCAATTGCGCGCGTGCCTTCTGCATGGCCGCCACATGGCGCTCGGTGATGTTCGGCCCCAGGTCGGCGGCCAGGCCGTCGTACTGGGCCAGGCCCGTGTCGGAGGCGTCTTCGGGCGAGAACTGCGCCTGGGCCGCCAGCACGATGGCCGCGTTGCGGTTGCTCGCTTCCACCCAGGCCGATGAAGCGCTGGCAGTTGCAGGGGCGGCGGCCATGGCGGGCATGGCAAACGAGACGGAAAGTGCGGCTACCAGCACGGTCGTGGTCAATTGCGGAGTGACGGACATCGGGGGATTCCTTCCTGAGGTGAGCGATGAGCGAAGCGGCGAGTATCGGCCAGCCTCGCATGCCTGTCAATTCAGGCCGTTCAGCGCGGGCAGGTTCCACGGCGTGACGATCTGGATCGCGGACAATGGCGGCGCCTGCGCCAATGCCGGCAGCGCGCCTTGCGCCCGCAGGATTTCCTGGCAGGCGCGGCGCATGTCCTGGCCCAGGTCATGGTGCAGCACGGCCTGGATGGCGCCCGACTTGAGCAGCGCCACGTTGTCCGCGTCCAGGTCATGACCGATGAAGACCTGGCAAGGCCGGTCCGCCTGCGCGAATGCCTGCACGATGGCGGCATTGCCGCCGCCGATGGAATACACGGCGGCGATATCCGGATGATCTGCCAGGGCTTGCCGCACCAGCGCGCCCGTGGCGCCATCGATGCCATGGCCTTCGCTCACTTCGACGATGCTCAAATGGCGGTGCCGTTCGCGCAGCGCGCGGCGAAAGCCGATCTCGCGCTCTTCCTCGCCATGAAAGCGGTTGCTGCTCAGGGTCACCAGCACTTGCCGCTGCCGCTTGCCCGCGCCCAGCCACTGGCCGATCAGGCAGGCGGCCGTTTCGCCCGCCGCGCGGTTATCCATGCCCACATAGCTGCGGCGCGCGGAAGCTGGCAAGTCCGTCACCAGGGTCACCACGGGAATGCCGGCCGCCGCCAGCCGGCTCACCGCCTCGGCCACCGGCGGCAAGTCCGGCGCTTTCAGCAGTACGCCGTGGCTGCCGTTCTTGCGGATGCGTTCCAGCAGTTCGACGATGCTATCCACGTCCAGCGTTTCATGCAGATGAAAGCGGGAGCGCAGCACGGCCGGATGCAAGGACGGCAGTTCCGCTTCCAGCGCCACGCGCACGGCGTGCGTAAAGCGCTGCGGCGCCACCATCAGCACGTCGAGCATGAATTTTCTGCCTGCCAGCCCCACCTGCGTGCTTTGCCGCGCCAGCTCATCGAGCGCCTGCATCACGCGGCGCACGGTATTGGCGTGCACGCCGCCGCGCTGCTTGATCACGCGGTCGACCGTGGCCACGCTGACGCCGGCCTGCAGTGCCACGACCTTGACGGGAAACGGATGCGTCATGCCATGTCCGATCTAATTGATGGTTTTTTGATGGATTTCTTGATGAAAAATGCGGATTTTCATCCCTATACTGATACTACAACATACAACATCAGGAGACACCGCATGCCCACCACAAACGCCGGCGCAGCACCGCCCAGTCCCTTCTGGCTGTCGCAGCAAGACTGCCGGCTCGATGATTTCATCCGTACCGTCAGCCAACGCACGGCGCTGGCCGACTATCCCCACGCCGCTTCGGTCGATGCGAATATCCTCGTCTACGACTGCGACGCCGTGCGTGCGCTGGCCGCCAGTGCGGCGGCGCTGCGCGCGCTGCAGGCAGAATGGGGCAAGGCGCTGATGGATGGTCCCGGCGTCATCGTGCTCCAACGCGCCGTCGACGACACGGCGACTCTGGAACAGGTCAGCGGCGTGTTTCGCGCGCTGATCGCCGAACAGCATGCCAGTGGCCAGGCGGGCGGCGACCACTTCGCCAAACCGGGCGCGAATGACCGCATCTGGAACGCCCAGCAAAAACTGTGTCTGCGCGCGCCCGAGGCGTTCGCGCGCTACTACGCCAATCCCGTTTTCGCCTGGATATCCGATGCCTGGCTGGGGCCCGCCTACCAGATGACGGCGCAAGTGAATGTCGTCAATCCCGGCGGAGCGGCCCAGGCGCCGCACCGCGACTACCACCTGGGCTTCCAGAGCGCGGCCAGCTGCGCCGCCTATCCCGCGCCCGTGCACCAGATGTCGGCCCTCTTGACCTTGCAGGGCGCCGTCGCCCACTGCGACATGCCGCTCGAATCGGGGCCCACCCTGTACCTGCCCTATTCGCAGCGCTACCCGGCCGGCTTTCTCGCCTGGCAGCAGCAGCCTTTCCGCGATTACTTCGCACAGCATTGCGTGCAGTTGCCGCTGTCGCAAGGCGACGCCGTCTTCTTCAACCCCGCCCTGTTCCATGCGGCAGGCCACAACCGCTCGTCCGATATCCGGCGCATGGCCAACCTGCTGCAGGTATCGTCGCCATTCGGGCGCGCCATGGAAGCGCTGGACCGCCGCGCCATGAGCGCAGCGCTATATCCGGCACTGCAGGCGCTGCGCGCGCAGGGTGCCCTGGATGAGCTTGGCGCCAGCCACGCGATCGCCGCCTGCGCCGAGGGCTATGCCTTCCCCAGCAACCTGGACCGCGACCAGCCCATCGGCGGCATGGCGCCGCCCACGCAGCAGCAGCTCATGCACGAAGCGCTGGCACAACACTGGCCCGCTGCCCGCTTCCTCGATGCCCTGGACAGCCATGCCTGGCGCCAGCAAGCCTGATCCCATCCCCCGTCACCTCAGGAGCAAGCTCATATGCAAGACCTCAACATCGGCCTGATCGGCGCCGGCTACATGGGCAAGGCCCACACCATCGCCTATAAAGCCGTGCGCAGCATTTTTCACACGTCACTGAACCCCGTGTGCGCCTGCATCAGCACCAGCAGCGAAGCAGGCGCTGCCCGCAGCGCACAGGAACTGGGCTGGCAGCGTTCCACGGGCGACTGGCGCGCGCTGGTGGCCGATCCCGCCATCGACGCCATCGTCGTCGCCACGCCGCCGGCCACGCACAAGGAGATCGTGCTGGCGGCGCTGGCCCTGGGCAAACCCGTATTTTGCGAAAAGCCGCTGGGCATGACGGCCGCCGAATCCCTGTTACTGGCGCAGGCGGCGGAAGCAGCGGGCGTGGCCAACATGGTCGGCTATAACTACATCCGCACACCGGCCAGCCAGCTGGCGCGGCAGATCATCGAGTCGGGCGAAATCGGCGAGATCATCCATGTCGCCGCCGAACACGTGGAAGACTACCTGCATGATCCGCGCGCCCCCGCCTCGTGGCGCACGCGCGAAGCTACGGCGACCAGGGCCGGCGCGCTGGCCGACGTGGGCTCGCACCTACTCAACCTGGCCCTGCGCCTGGGCGGCCCCGTCGACTCGCTGGTGGCGGACATGAACACCGTGCACGCGCAACGGCAAGGGCCGGATGGCATGGAGGCGGTGGAAAATGACGACCAGGGGAATGTGATGCTGCGCTTTGCCAGCGGCGCGCTGGGCGCCCTGACCTTCAGCCGCGTGGCGGCCGGGCGCAAGATGGGTTACACCTACCGCATCACGGGGACGAAAGGCGCGATCGCCTTCGACCAGGAAAACCAGAATGAACTATGGCTGTACGACGCCAGCCGCCCCGCGCAGCGCCAGGGTTTCCAGCGCCTGCTGATGGGACCGGCCCACCCCGACTACCTGGCGTTCAGCCAGGGCGCCGGGCACGGCACCGGTTACAACGAGCAGATCGTCATTGAAGCGCGCGATTTTCTGCAGGCGATCGCCGGCGGCCAGCCGGTCTGGCCCACCTTCCGCGACGGCTACGAGGTGGACCGGCTGATCGACGCGGCGCTGCGCTCCGTGCAGGAGCGCAGCTGGATCACGCTGCGCTGACAGCAGGAGCGTGATCAGTACGCCAGGCCGTAACCGAACTTGTACAGCGGATGGGCCGTGTCATACGGCACGTCCGATTTCTGCACCTGCACTTCGGCCATCGACGATGGCAGTTCGAACGGCAGCTTGCCTTGCGGCTTAGCCTTGCCCGTCAGGACGTCGAACAGCGCGCCGTCGCTGACGCCAAAGTTGGCGAGGATGGCGCTGGCCTTGTCCTGCACGTTGCCGAGGATGGCCGGGCGGTCCAGATACACGGTGACCACCGTCTTCGGCGCGTACTTCGCCGCGTTCTTGATCGCCTCGTAGTCGGCATCGCCATCGGCGTAGTTCAGGCGCCCCTCGTGCTGCATGCTGCCGAAGATGTAGTTCGGGTGCAGTATCTCGAATGGCGCGGCCACGCGCAGCAGGGCCACGTCCGCTTCCTGGGGCGTGGCGACCACCGTGTAGCCATACTGCTTCGCCACGGCCGCATCGATGCCGTACAGGTAGACCTTCTTGACGCTGGCCGCCAGCGGCAAGACCTTGTCCTTGTTTTCCAGCAGGACCAGCGAGCGGCGCTGGGCATCCAGGCCCGCCTCGATGAAGTCCGCCTTGCCCACGGTGGTGGCCGCCGCAGCCGCATCGACGAACGGATGCTCGAACAGGCCCTGTTTGAATTTCTGCACCAGGATGCGGCGCGCCGAAGCGTTGATGCGCGCTTCCGTCAACTGGCCCCGCTGCACGGCTTGCGTCAGGTACGGCGCTTCCGTCACGCCGCCAAACTGGTCCATCCCCGCCGTCACGGCCTTGACATAGCGCTCGGCCTTGGTGGCGTCCTCCATGCCCCACGGCGTGCCGAAGCCGATGAAGGACGGCGCCACGCCAGGCACCGTGCCGTTGCGGCAATTGGCGTCGCAGTCGGACGTGATGCCCCAGTCGGACAGGATCACGCCTTCAAAACCGTATTTGCCGCGCAGCAGATCCGTCAGCATGGTCTTGCTGAAACCGGCCGCCACCTGTTCCAGGGTGATGCCGTCGATGGTGATGTTCCCATCAGGCAGAGCGTAGGTCGGCATGACGGAGGCCGCCTTGGCCGTGAAGGCGCCCTCGAAAGGTTTCACGTGGTAGGCGAAGTTGTTGCCCGGGTAGGTCATGTAGCGGCCATAGTAATTGTGGCCGTCGAAGCCCTCTTTCGTGGCGCCGTAGCCGACCCAGTGCTTGACGACGGCCACCACGCTGCCATCGTGCAAGCCCGTGTTCCCATCCTGGAAGCCCTCGATATAGTGCTGCACCATGCGCTTGGCCAGGTCCGCGTCTTCGCCAAAGGTGCCGTTGATGCGCGACCAGCGCGGCTCGGTGGCCAGGTCGGCCTGCGGCGACAGCGCCTGCGTGATGCCAACGGCCAGGTATTCCTGGCGCGCGATATCGCCGAAGCGGCGCACCAGCGCATCGTCGCCGATGGCGGCCAGGCCCAGGGTTTCCGGCCACTGCGAGAACCCCTTGGTGCCGGCGCTGGCGCCCACCGTGTACTGGAAATGGTGGCGCGGATCCGTGCTGATGGAGACGGGAATGCCGTGGCGCGACGTTTCGCTCAGGGCCTGCACCTTGTTGTACTGGGTCGCCATGTTGGCCGCGTCGCCCGCCATGCGCGTGATGAAGGTGTTGACGTACTGCTTGACGATCAGGTCTTGCAGGGCCGTCAAGTCGTACGCGCCGCCCTGGCCGATGCCGGTGGGGTCGGCCACGGTGGGCGCGGTGCCGTGCATCATCAGGCCCGCTTTTTCATCAAGGCTCATGCGCGACAGCAGGTCGTCGGCGCGCGCCTCGGCCGACAGGCGCCAGTCTTCGTATGGGTCGATCTTGCCGTTGCGGTTCATGTCCTTGAAGGCATAGCCATCGACCTTGAGCTGGGCATAGGTGGTGGCGCCGAACACGGGCTGCTTGTATTCCTCGCTGACGGTGTCGTTGCCGCAGGCGGCCAGGGCAAGCGTGGCGACGCAGCCGGCGACCATGCGGGCCATCGGTTTCAAAGTGCAATTCATCATTATCTCCAAGACTGTTTTTGTAGGTATCAAGGCGCGGCAGCAAGGCCGGCCGAAAACAATATAGCGTGAGAATGCGTGAGTTTCTTGACCGCGCAGCACGCGTTTTATACCCGCGAGAACAATTTTTGGTTAGACGGCACGACAACCAACAATCTCCTACAAAGTGCTAATATTTGTGAAAAATTACTACAACAAGCAGGAGACACCCTTGCACAAACCCGATACGCGCACGGTTTCGAACCGGATCGCGCAGCAATGCGCGCGCGCCATGCAGGCCGATGGACACGATCCCGCCGACTTTTTTCAGCAAACGGGCATCACGCCGGCGCAGCTTACGGAACCTGGCGGGCGCATCAACGCCGAGCGGCACCGCCGCATGACGGCCTACGCCCAGCAACTGCCGCAGCACCGGGCCCTTCTCGACCTCGACGTGACGCACTGGTTCGCGCATTACTCCGGCATCGCCCACGTCTGCTTCAACCGCCCCACCCTGCGCAGCGCGCTGCACGAGCTGCTGCACTTGCGGGGCCTGATCGGCGAGTTCGACTTCATGCTGATGAGCGAGAATGGCACGCGCATCGAGATCGAATACCTGTCCGAGTTCTGCCCGGCAGGCGGCGCCATGCAGGCGCTGGCCAATTTCCGCATGCTGTCGCTGGTGGCGCGCGCCTACGACGATGGCGCGCCCACCGCCTTCCATGCCGGCTTCCAGGGCAAGGCGCCGTGGTTCGCGCCGGCCATTTCCGAGTGCTTCGGCGCCACCGCCACCTTCGGCCAGGCACGCAACACGTTGACGTTTGACGCGCCGGCGCTGGACCGGCCTTTCGCCCAGTTCAACGCCATGCTGGCGCCGCACGCGCTGCGGCACGCGCAGGGGCAATTGCAGCAGCTGCATGGCGCGCAGCTGTTTTCGGCCCGCGTGGAACAGGCCATCATCGAGTTGCTGGGCCGGCAAGGCGCAGGCGATGCCGACGGCGCCTCGCTGCTGCCGGCCCTGTGCGACGGCCTGGCGATGAACCGCTGGACCTTGCAGCGCCAGCTGCAGCAGGAGCAGACGTCGTTCCGCGCGCTGGAACTGCGCGCCAAGAGCCGCGAATCGCGCCGGCTGCTGCGCGAAACAAGCCTGAGCGTGGTGGAAATCGGCGAGCGCCTGGGCTTTTCCTCGCAAAGCGCGTTTACCCGCTTCTTCAAGAACCAGTTCGAATTGCCGCCGGCGCGCTACCGGCAGGATGCCGCCGGAGCCTAGAGAAAGAGACAAGTGGCAAGCAACAAGAAACAAGAAATAAGAAATAAGAAATAAGAAACAAGAAAACCTGCAAACCACGAAACGGCCCAAGTCAGGGAGACAGGCTCCCCGGGCCAAGCGGGCCTGAAAAATGTCGAGGGCAAGGCGCAGCGACGCAGACAGTACGCATGTACGGCAAGGAAGCTGCAACGCCGCCATCGGCATTTTCTCAGGCCCGCGTCTCCGGCCCGCTGTTTCAAGCTGGCTGCGCCCCCACCTTTACCTGCGGCCGTATCCGGAACCAGATCGCATACATGGCGGGCAGGAACACCAGGGTCAATACCGTGCCGGCAAACGTACCGCCGATCAGGGTGTAGGCCAAGGTGCCCCAGAAAACCGAATGGGTCAGCGGGATAAACGCCAGGATGGCCGCCAGTGCCGTGAGGATCACGGGACGCGCGCGCTGCACGGTCGCTTCAACCACGGCATCGAACGGCGCCAGGCCGGCCGCCTCGTTCTGGTGGATCTGGCCGATCAGGATCAGGGTATTGCGCATCAAAATGCCCGACAGCGCGATCAGGCCGACCAGCGCATTGATGCCGAACGGCTGCTGGAACAGCAGCAAGGTGGGCACCACGCCGATCAGGCCCAGGGGACTGGTGAGGAGCACCATGACCATCGCCGAGATCGAACGCACCTGCAAGATAATCATCAGCAGGGTCAGCGCCAGCATGATGGGAAACAGCGGCAGCATGGCTTGCATTGCCTTGGCCGATTCCTCGATGGAGCCAGCCTGCTCGATGCGGTAGCCAGCTGGCAACTTGTCGATGACGGCTTGCAGCCGGGTCGAAATGGCGCCCGAAACGTCCGGCGGCTGCAGGCCGTCGGCGATGTCGCCGCGCACGGTGATGGTCGGCTGGCGGTCGCGCCGGCGCATCACGGGTTCTTCCGAGCGCACCTCCACTGTCCCCACCTGCGACAGCGCGATGCGTTCGCCATTCGCGCCGGCCAGGGTCAGGTCGGCGATGCGCGCCGGATCCAGCCGCACGTCGCCGGCCGCGCGCGCCACCACCTGCACCGTGCGGATATCTTCGCGCACGGCGGTGACTGGCATGCCGCTGAGCAAGAACTGCAGTTGCTGTGCCACGGCGCCGGACGTCAGGCCCATCGCCTGCAAGCGCTCCTGCTGCAGGCTGAAATACAGGGTCGGCGTGCGCGTGCCCCAGTCGGTATTGACGGTGCGCATCATGGGACTGGCCTGCATCACGCGCTGCACCTCGCCGGCAATGCCGCGCAACACCGCAGGATCGGGGCCGCTGACCCGATAGGCGACGGGAAATGGCGAATACGGGCCGAACACCAGTTGCGTGACGCGTACCCTGGCCTCGGGTGCCAGCCCGGCGGCCACGGCCACGCGCAGGCGCTGCTTCAGGGCGTCGCGCGCGTGCTGGCTGTCTGTGCGCACGACGATCTTGGCAAACGACGGGTCGGGCAATTCCGGGCCCATCGCCAGGTAAAAGCGCGGCGCGCCCTGGCCGACATAGGCCGTGACGATCTTCGCCTCGGGCTGGCCCGCCAGCCACGCTTCGACCCTGGCCGCCGCGCCGCTGGTCTGCCCGATCGCGCTGCCGTACGGCAGTTGTACTTCGATCAGTACTTCAGGACGGTCCGAGATCGGAAAAAACTGCTTCTTGACGATGGCCATGCCCAGCACGGCCAGCACGAACAGCCCGATCACTGTGCCGAACACCAGCCATTTCCGGGCGATCACGCGCCCCAGCAGCCGGCGAAAGCGGTGGTAGCGCGGCGTGTCATACAGGCCTTCGTGGCCGCCGGCGACCTGTTTGAGCTCGGGCAGCAGCTTCACGCCCAGGTAGGGCGTGAACACCACCGCCACCACCCACGAGGCGATCAGGGCGATGCCGACGATCCAGAACATATTGCTGGTGTATTCACCGGCGCTGGAGCGGGCAAAGCCATTGGGCATGAAGCCCACGGCCGTGACCAGGGTGCCCGCCAGCATGGGCGCGGCCGTGTGGCTCCAGGCGTAGGCGGAGGCGGCAATGCGGCTGTAGCCCTCCTCCATTTTCACGACCATCATTTCGATGGCGATGATGGCGTCGTCCACCAGCAGGCCGAGGCCCAGGATCAGGGAACCGAGGGTGATGCGGTCAAAGTTCTTGCCGGTCGCCGCCATCACGATGAATACCACCGCCAGGGTCAGCGGCACGGCGGCGGCCACCACGATGCCGACCCGCCAGCCCATGCTGATAAAGCACACCAGCATCACCACCAGCAGCGCGGCGAGGAACTTGAGCATGAATTCGTCGACCGCCGCGCCGATATTGACGGCCTGGTCGGTGACCTTGGCCAGGCTCATGCCCAGCGGCATGGCGGCGCCGATGGCCGTCACTTCCCCTTCCAGCGCCTTGCCCAGGTCCAGCCCGTTCCAGCCGTCGCGCATGACCACGCCCAGCAGCAGCGCCGGCTCGCCGCCATTGCGCACCATGAAGCTGGCCGGCTCTTCCTGGCCACGGCGCACGGTGGCGATATCGGACAGGGTCAAGGTGCGCCCCTGCGCCACCACGGGCGTATCGCGGATCTTTTGCAGCGCATCGAGCGCGCCCTCGAGGCGGATGAATACCTGCGGCCCGCGCGTTTCCACCGAGCCGGCCGGGCTCAAGGCATTCTGGCCGTTCAGCGCGGCGAACACGTCTTGTGCCCGCACGCCCAGGGTGGCCAGGCGCTCCTGAGAAAACTCCACGTAGATGCGTTCGGCCTGTTCGCCGATGATATTGACCTTTTTGACGCCAGGCACATGCAGCAGCCGCTGGCGCAAGGTTTCCGCCTCGCGCACCAGCAGGCGCTGCGGCTCGCCTTTGGCTTTCAGTGCATACAGGGCAAAGGTGACGTCGGCGTATTCGTCATTGATCATGGGACCGATCACGCCGGCCGGCAAATTGGAAGCCTCGTCGCCGGCCTTCTTGCGCGCCTGGTAAAACTCGGCCTGCACCTGCTCGGGCGGCGTGCCGTCGAGCAGGGTCAGTGTCGTGAAGGCCAGGCCTGGCGTGGTGTAGGTCTCCGCCCGGTCATACCAGCGCAGCTCCTGCAGGCGCTTTTCGATCTTGTCGGCCACCTGGTCCTGCATTTCGCGCGCGCTGGCACCTGGCCAGGCCGTGACGATGGTCATCACCTTGACCGTGAAGGCCGGATCTTCCGCGCGCCCCAGCTTGAAGAACGACAGCAGGCCGGCCAGCGAAATGAGGCAAATCAGGAACAGGGTGACGGAACGCTCGCGCACGGCCAGCGACGACAGGTTGAAGCCGGCCGCGCTCATGGACGCGCTCCGGCGCCAGCGGCCATTGGCGCCTGCTCGACCCTGACCCGTTCGCCCTGATGCAGCAGATGGGCGCCCAGCGCGACGATGCGCTCGCCCGCCTTCAGGCCACTGACGTCGGCGCCGTCATCGTGCAGCCCCTGCACCTTCACGGGCCGCCAGGTGACTTGGGCCGGCACACCGCCGATGACCCACACGCCCTGCCCCTTGCCCCCATCGTACAGGGCCGCCAGCGGCACTTGCACGGTGCCGCCGGCCGTTTGCGCACCGGGCAGGCGCAAGGTGACGGTGGCGCCCAGCGGCGCGCTTGACAGCGCCGCGTCGAGCACATAGCGCGCCTCGAAGGTCCGCGTTTGCCGGTCCGCCGTCTGCGACAGCTGGCGCAAGGTGGCCGGCACGCTGGCGCCCGGCCGGCCGAACAAGGTAGCCTGGCCGGTGGAGCCGAGCGCGGGGCGCACGGTTTCCGGCAGTTGGATCGCCGCTTCGCGCCGGCCGTCATGGGCCAGGCGCACCACCACCTGCCCGGCCGCCACCACCTGGCCCGGTTCGGCCAGGGTATCCATCACGACGCCGTCGGCGTCGGCCAGCAGCACCGCATAATGCAGCGCATTGCGCGCCACCCCGGCCTGGGCTTCGGACGCCTTGAGCTGGGCGCCGGCCGCGTCAGCCGCCGCCCTCACCTGGTCGTAGTTGGATGCCGAAATGGCGCCGGTACCGCGCAAGTCGCGATAGCGCGCTTCTTCGTCCGCCGCCTGGCGCGCGCGGGCGCGGTCGGCCGTCACGGACTCCTGCCGCGCCTGCGCCAGCAGCTGCAAGTCGTCGGCGTCGAGGCGCATCAACGGCTGGCCGCGGCGCACGGACTGGCCGGCGTCGACCAGCCGTTCGCGCACCTTGCCGGAAACGCGAAAACCGAGATCGCTCTGCACGCGCGGCGCGACCACGCCCGTAAAGCTGCGCGCGCCCGGTTCGGCGCCCTGCACCGCGACAGCGCGCACCAGCGGCGTGGCGGTGCGCGGATCGGCCTGCGCCTTGTCGGCACAGGCGCTCAAAGCCAGGGGCAAGGTGGAGATGACTACAGATGAAGCGAGGCGGCGCCAGCGCATAAGAATCCCATGAACGAGTGATGAGGGTTCTCATTCTGGTACCAGTGACCAAATAAGTCAATGGTCACAATATGACTGGAAGGTTATGGCGACAGGCTGCGCAATACCAGACTGGACAGTTGCACCACCGCCGTTTCGCTGCTGTCGACGCTGTGTTGCAACAGCAAGGGATTGACGTAGGGGCGCATCACCAGATAGATCGCGCTGGCCGTCTCGTCGAGCGGCGTCTTGCGCTCGAAGTCGCCGGTCTGGCGCCCTTGCTGCAAGATATCCTGCAGCAAGGCGCCCATCGCCAGCTCGTAGGCCTGCACGGCTGGCCAGCGCTCGGTGGCGGCCGAGGCGGCGATATCGTACAGCTTGCGGTCCTGGAAAAACAGCCGCAAGCTGGCCTCGACGCTGGCCCTGAACATGCGCCGCAGCTGCTCTGGCGGCCGCTCGGCCGCCGCGACCGCGCTTCTTACCTCGGTTTCGATCTGGCGCAGGCAGCTGGCGCAGATATGCTCGCCGATGGCCTGCTTGGATTCGAAAAACTTATAGATATAGGCCTTGGAAAAGCCGATCGCCCTGGCCAGGTCGGAGACAGTCGTCTTTTCATAGCCGTAGCGGCTGAAGTAGTCAGTGGCGGCGGCAACGATCTGGTCGCGCACGTCGTGGCCGGCGGGGCCGCGCGCAGGGCTTGGTGTATCGGGTGTAGTGGAATTCATGGCGACAGCTTAACGCGCCGCGCCAGAATGCACAATAAGTGACCAATTTGTATTATAGTCACACATTATTCTCTTTTGAACTGGAAGACCCCATGTCATTGCCGCGCCTGCGCCTCCCCTCTCTGCTGTTCGCCGCCAGCCTGGCCGCTGGCTGCACCGCCGGTGCCGATTACCGCCGGCCCGAGCTACCGCAAGCGGCGCAGTATCTGAACCGGGCGGCGCTCGGCGCGCGCGCGGGTGCCGACACTGCCAACGCTGCCGAATTGCGGCAGTGGTGGACGGCCTTCGGCGATCCGCGCCTGACCCATCTGGTGACGGTGGCGCTGGCACAAAACCTCGACCTGGCGCAAGCGCAGGCCAGGGTCAGGCAAGCGCGCGCCGCCACCGGTGCGGCCGACGCAGCGCTGCTGCCGTCGGCCAGCCTTGGCGGCCAGGCGGCGCGCGCCTACCAATCGGTGCAGACGCCGCTGGGCCAGGTCCTGGATGCGACGCCAGGCCATGATCGCGCCGGTAGCGCGCGCGAATTGAACCTGCAGGCGTCGTGGGAGCTCGACCTGTTCGGCGGCCTGCGCCGCGAACGCGAAGCGGCGCGCGCCGATTACGAAGCCAGCGAGGCGGGATGGGCTGCCACGCGGCTGGCCGTGGCGGCGCAAACGGCCGACCTGTACCTGTCCATCCAGGGATTGCAGGCGCGGCTCGACCTGGCGCGCCGGCAGGTCGACACGGAGGCGGCGCTGCTGGAGCTCGCCACGCTGCTATATGACAAGGGATTGGTAAACGAGCCGGCGCTGCGGCAAGCCGAAGCGTCGCTGGCGCAAGCGCGCGCCGTCGTGCCCGGCCTGGACACGGCGCGCGAGGTGGCGCTGCATGCGCTCGATGTGATTCTGGGCGCCGCACCCGGCACCTACGGCGATGAAATGGCCGCGGCAGGGGTAACGGCGCGCGCGCCGCGTATCACGGCCGATGGTGTGCCGGGCGAACTGCTGCGGCGCCGGCCCGACCTGATCGCCGCCGAACGGCGACTGGTCGCGGCCAGCGCACGCACCGGCGCGGCCGTCGCCGAGTATTACCCGAAACTGAGCCTGGGTGCCCTGTTTGGCAGCGCCACGTCCGGCGGCGCCCTGTTCGGCAGCGGCTCCGGTCAGGCCGCAGCCATGCTGGGCCTGCGCTGGCGCCTGTTCGATTTCGGCCGCATCGATGCGCAGATCGAGGCTTCCCGTGGCCGGGAAGCCGAGCTGCTGGCGGCCTACCGGCTCGCTGCGCTGCATGCCGCCGAAGACGTGGAAAACGCCTGCTCGGCACTGCTGCGCCACGAAGAACAGGCCGCACTGCTGGCGCAAAGCGTGCAAGCGTTTGAGCGCGCCCGCGCCGCCGCGCTGGCAGCCTACGAAAAAGGCGTGGTCAGCCGGCTCGATGTGTTGCAAGCCGACACGAGGCTGCTGCGCGCAGCGGACGCGCGCGCGCAGGCGCAAACGGCATCGGCGCGCGCTGCTGTCGCCACTTACCGGGCGCTGGGCGGCGGCTGGCAGGCACCGCAGGCCGCAACAGAAGCGATGGCAGCCAGGTAAATCATCGAGCTGGCTTAATCGTCGGCTGGCAACTGCTTCGCTGCCTTGGCATCAAACGCCAGCCGCGCCGCATCGATGGCGTCGCGGTGGCCATGGGCCCAGGCACCCAGTGCGCTGATGGGGATCAGCAGCGAGCGGCCCAGGTCCGTCAAGGCGTAGTCGACGCGCGGCGGCACGGTGGGGAACACGGTGCGCGTCACCAGGCCGTCGCGCTCGAGCCCGCGCAGGGTCAGCGTCAGCATGCGCTGGGAGATGCCGCCGATCAGGCGGCGCATCTCGTTGAAGCGCTTGGTG
Source organism: Janthinobacterium sp. PLB04 (assembly GCF_021165895.1). Classification (NCBI taxonomy): domain Bacteria; kingdom Pseudomonadati; phylum Pseudomonadota; class Betaproteobacteria; order Burkholderiales; family Oxalobacteraceae; genus Janthinobacterium; species Janthinobacterium sp. PLB04. Next base: position 3,877,178 of record NZ_CP088968.1, read on the forward strand.
CCATTGCCGAGCAATATCACCACCATCACGCTCCATTTGTCGCCCACGCGCGTGAGGATGTCCGTGATCGGGCGGCAGGAAGCAGCCACGCCCGCATGGCCGCCTTCGTCGCGCATGCGCCGTTCCAGCTCCGCCCCTTGCGCGGCGGCGTCGCCAATAGTCACATCCGTGTGCCCCAGTGTGGAAAAAGTGCCTTCTTGTGCGTTCATTTGATAGTCACTATATTTAACTCGGTTACAAAAACATACCACCCGATCATACCACCCAAGAAGGCTCACATGAACATCCTGCATATCGATTCGAGCATCCTCGGCGAGCATTCCATCAGCCGCCAATTGTCCGCCGCCATCGTCGCCCGCCTGCAAGCGGCCGCGCCTGGCGCCACCGCCCAGTACCGCGACCTGGCCGCGCAACCGTTGCCGCAATTTACGGCAGCCCCCAGCGCCGCCGACGGCGCAGTGCTGGCCGGCGCGCTGGAGCAAGTGCTGGCCGCCGACGTCATCGTCATCGGCGCGCCCATGTACAACTTTGCCATCCCCAGCCAGCTCAAGTCGTGGCTCGATGCGCTGGCCGTGCCCGGCAAGACGTTCCAATATGGCGCCAACGGCCCCGAAGGTTTGTTGGGCAGCAAGCGCGTGATCATCGCCTCGACGCGCGGCGGCTATTACGGCGCCGACACGCCGATGGCGGCCCTGGAACACCAGGAAAGCCATCTGCGCGCCTTCCTCGGCTTCCTCGGCGTCACGCAGATCGAGATCGTGCGCGCCGAAGGCGTCAAGGTCAGCGACGCGGCCAGGGCGCAGGCATTGACGGGCGCCTTCGAGCAGATCGGCGCACTGCAAGCGGCCTAAGGAGTGCCAGCTGCACCGCAAGCCGTTGCGGCGCAGCTCCATGGTGGCCGGCCGGCAAGGAGGCGCCAGATGCGCTAAGCTGCTGGAACCCCAACCACAAGGACCACCATGACCCTGATCGTCGTCGCCACCATCGATGCCCAAGCCGACCATATCGACGCCGTGCGCGCCGCCCTGGAAGCCGTCGTGCCGCCCAGCCGCGCGGAAAGCGGCTGCCTGCGCTACGAACTGCACCTCGACAACAAGATTCCCACGCGCTTCATCATGCTGGAAGAATGGGCCGACAAGGCGGCCCTGACGGCGCACTATGCGACACCCCACTTCCTGACCCTGGTGGCCGCCACCGAGGGCAAGGCCGTCAAGATCGACGTGGCGGAATTGAGCAAGCTGAAGTAAGGCCGGCGCGCTGCGCTAGCGCGTGGCCAGATTGAAAAGTTGCCATCTATAATATGGCAACTTTTCTTTATGGCCATCATGACACCATTTACCAAGATACGCGGCGCCGCAGCGGCAGCCGCCTTGACGCTCTGCATCAGCGCATCGGCGCAATCTCCCCTCCCCCTGGCCAAGCTGGTGGGCGAATACAATCTTGCCTCGTCGGCGACCGTGCCGGCCAGCACCTGGGGCTATTCCAAAGGACGCATTTCGGTCAAGCAACTCGATGACCGGCATCTGCTGATCGCCCTGTCCTGCGAATGGAAACGCGAGCCGAAGGCCGTCTGCGGCGACTATTTTTATGCCCAGCAGCGCGACGACGGCCTGTACCTGCAAGACATGAATACCTTCGCCATGCGCCTGTACTTCGACCCGGCCTCGCGCAAGCTCACCATCATTTCGCGCGGCGCCGATGCCAAGCAAAGCGTGCGGCATGACGTCTTCGCCGCCACCACGGCGCCCCTCACGGATCCCGCTTTGGTACGGCGCATGAAACGCGAGCTGTCAAATGCCGACAGCAAGGAAAACCGGCGCGTGTTCGGCCCCTACACCAAGTGGGACTACCAGGAAAACCGCATCGAATTCCAGCGCCAGGACTTGACGGCGCCGTGATGTCGCGCCTGATCCAGCCCCTGCGGCGCCAGCTGCTGCGCCTCGCCGGCGCCCTGCTATGTTCGCCCATGCTCGCGCGCGCAGCCGACGGCGGCGGCCTGCCCCGCGCCGTGCGCCAGCGCATCCTGGCCACCCTCGACGCTCCGCTGCCCAAGGTGCTCAATGTGCACCACCTGGCGTTGATACGGCGTTTCAACATCGGCTGGTCGCCCGTGGAAAGCGGCGCGCCCATGCTCAACCCGGCCTACCCACTGGGCAAAGGAGACACCCTGGAACTGGCCATGCAAGCCATCGCCAGCAAGGATGCGGCGCTGGCCGCGCAGCGCCTGATGGAAGCGGCACTGCTGCTGCCCCACTTCGTGCAGATGGCCAGGCTGAAGCCGGGCAGCTATGCCAACGGCAAGGCGCCGTTCACGTTTACCACCCGGCACCTGCAACTGCTGCGCCAGCAGTCGTGGATGTCGCTGGAAATGCTGGGCATGGCGGCGGAAGATTACCTGGGCGAAGGCTACTGGCCCACCCCGTCCGTCGACGGCAAGCGCCCGTACGGAGACTTCACGAATTACCCGGTGGAAATGGCGCAGGCACTGGGCCTGCCCGTGCACCGCCAGGCCGACGGCAGCCTCGCCATTCGGCCCGCGCTGCAAGCGGAACTGGAAGCGCTGCACCGGCAAACCATGCCGGCGCTGCAAGTGTTCGTGCGGGAAGCGGGCTTGAGGCGCAATACCGTCTAAGGGTGTCCCGGACCAACTTGCCCGGCGCTATAGGGAATCGAGCCTGGCCAGCATCGTGGCGGCCTGCTGCCGGAAAGCGGCGACCGTCGCCTCATCCATCTTCTCCAGCTGGCGATACGCCATGCCGATGCGGGGATTGCGTTCCAATGTATCCGCGTTGCGATGGAAAAAATCCCAGTACAGGGCATTGAATGGGCAGGCGCGCTCGCCGATGCGCGCCTTTTTATCGTAATGGCAGCCTTTGCAATAATCACCCATGCGGTCGATATACGCGGCGCTGGAGACATACGGCTTGGTGGCCAGCAACCCGCCATCGGCGAATTGGCTCATGCCGACGGTGTTGGGCAGTTCCACCCACTCGAAGGCATCGATATAAATTCCCAGGTACCAGCCATGCACCCTGGCCGGATCGAGGCCGGCCAACAGCGCGAAATTGCCGATCACCATCAGGCGCTGGATATGATGCGCATGGGCCTGTTCCAGCGACTGGGTAATCGCCTGCGACAGGCAATGCATCTTTGTCTTGCCATCCCAGAACCAGGACGGCAGCGGGCGCGCATGGCCGAAGAAATTCTTCTCGGCATACCCGGGCATATGGGCCCAGTAGACGCCGCGCACATATTCGCGCCAACCCAGTATCTGGCGGATAAAACCCTCGACTGCGGCCAACGGCGCATGGCCCGCCTGATAAGCCGCTTGCGCCCTGGCGACGACTTCGCGCGGATTGAGCATTTTCACGTTCAGCGCGAACGACAGCAGGGAATGAAACAAGCGCCATGCCTTGACGCTCATCGCATCCTGGAAGTCGCCAAAGTGCGGCAAGGCCCGCTCGATGAAGGCATCGAGCTGCTGCAGCGCCTCACCCCGGTTCAGCGCCCACGCCAGCCGGTCGGCATGCGGCGCACCGAAGCTCTTCACGCCTGCGGCGACGATGCTTTGCCATAGCCGTGAATGGTCATGTACGGTGCGCGCATCCTGCGGCTCGGCGGGCGTGCCGCGCCAGGGTTTACGGTTATCGTGGTCGAAGTTCCACTGGCCGCCGACGGGCTTTTTCGCGTCTTCCATCAGCACCTGATGCTTACTGCGCATCTGGCGGTAGAAAAACTCCATCAGCCATTGCTTGCGTCCGGCGAAAATATCGGCAGCCTCATGGCGGGCCGTATAGAAATGGTCGCTGTCGACCATCAGCCATGGAATGCCCGAGCGGCGTCCTGACTGGTACAGCTGCTGGTCGAGGCGCCACTCGTCGGGTGCCTGGTATTCGAAGGCGCAAGCGTCATAGTGACGAATCAGCGCCTCGATATTCTCCGGTATCGACCGCGTGCTTTCCATGTCGTCGATGGCGATGTAATGCACGGTGTGGCCGAGCTGGCGCAGCTGGCGCGCCATGTCACGCATGGCGGCGAAGATCGCCAGGATTTTCTGCGCATGATGCAGCACATAATCGGTTTCTTGCCGCACTTCCATCAAGACATAGATGGTGGCGCCATCGACTTCGGTGAACCAGCGATGCTGCGCATTGAGCTGGTCACCGAGTATCAGGCGCAGTGTGGGCTTCGCTGAGGTCATGGTTATCTTTTAATGGTTGCATTCGCCATGGACTCGGCGACTATCCTTGCGGCGCCGGCACTGGAGCGGGCTGCGGTGCCGGGGCTGGCGCCGGCTCCTGCACCGCCTTGCCATGCGATTCCTGTCCGCCGTCGCCTTCGGCCGGCATGGCCAGCGGCGCCGGCGGTGCGCCCTCTTGCAGCAAATCGCCGGGTTCTTCCACCGGTTCATCCTCGGGCTCCTCGAGCGGCTCCACATGGCGCAGCGGCGGTGGCGGCTTGCCGCCGGGGAAGATGGCGTCGCGCGACAGCTTGCCCGTGTCGAGCGCCGTCTTGAAGAAGTCGCCCACCACCAGCACGGCGTTGTGGCCGCCCTGGCCCCAGTAATTGCTGCGCATGGTGACCCGCGCGTCATTGAAACCGACCCAGGCACCGCCCACCAGTTCCGGGTGCATCAGGATAAACCAGCCATCCGCATTGTTTTGCGTGGTGCCGCTCTTGCCGGCCACGTCGGAGCGGATACCGAAGCGGCTGCGGATGGCCGTGCCCGTGCCACGGTCGATGACGCCGCGCATCATGTCCGTCAGGATAGACGCCGATGCTGCCTGCATGGCGCGCTTGGGCTTGTCTTCGCCGAAGCGGGCGATGACCTTGCCTTCGCGGTCGGTGATGTGCGTGACGACAAACGGCAGGCGGGCTTCGCCCTGGGCCGCGATGCTGGCGTAGGCGTTGACCATTTCCAGCAAGGTGACGGGACTGGTGCCCAGCGCCAGCGACGGCACTTTTTCCAGCTTGCTGTCGCGGATACCGAGCGCGCGCGCCAATTTGATGATGGGCGGCAAGCCAACGTCCTGCATCACCTGCGCCGTGATGGTGTTTTTCGAGTAGACGAGGCCGTCGCGCATGGTCATGTCGCGCCCCGTGGTGCCGCTCATGTCCGTCGGGCGCCATATCGTGCCGTCGGCCGCCTTGATATCCATCACGGCGTCGCGGTAGACGTGCTCGGGACTCAAGCCCTTTTCCAGCGCGGCGCCATACACGATGAGCTTGAAGGTGGAGCCGGGCTGGCGCGCCGCCTGCGACACATGGTCGAACTGTTCGCGCGCAAAGTCGCGGCTGCCCACCCAGGCACGCACGGCGCCCGTGGCCGGATCCATGGCCGTAAAGCCCGCTTCCAGGCGCGTCTTCGACTTGCGCAGGGCCGCCATGAAGGCGCGGTCGCCTTTCAGTTGCGCCAGCGCGTCGTCCGGCGTGCCGCCGGCGGCCGTCAGCTTGCGGTAGTCGCCCGACTCGCGCACGAAGGCGTCCAGCAGGGCCGGATGCGATTTCCAGAAATAATCGAACGGCACGCTGCCGCCCTGCATGCCCGCGTACATGCCTGTCGAGGTGGACGACGGCACGCCCGGGCGGCTCCATTCCACGTCGGCAATCGCCTGCAAGGCATTCGCCTGGCGTTCGACGGCGCGCTCGGCCGCCTGCTGCAAGTCGTAGTCGAGCGTGGTGTGCACCACGAGGGCATCGAGTTCCAGGTTGTAGTCGTTCTCGTCGGCCCACTGGATCAGCCACTTGCGCACATAGGCCGTGAAATGGCTATCCGATTGCGCCCGTTCGCTCTGGCGCTCGAAATGCAGGCGCAGCGGGCGTTTGATCAACTGTTTGTAGCGCGCCTCGTCGATGACGTCATGCTTGCGCATCTGCCCCAGCACCACGTTGCGGCGTTGCAGCGAGCGTTCGGGATTGCCGACCGGATTGTAGTAATTCGTCCCCTTGAGCATGCCGACCAGGGTGGCGCTTTCCAGGATATCAAGGCGCGAGGCGGGCTTGTCGAAGTAGGTGCGGGCCGCCATCTCGATGCCGTAGGTGTTGTACAGGAAGGGTACGGTGTTCAGGTACGCTTCCAGGATTTCCGTCTTGCTGTAGGTGGCCTCGATCTTGAGGGCCGTGATCAGTTCCTTCAGCTTGCGGTTCAGGTTGCGCGAGCGGCCGATTTCCTCGGGGAACATATTGCGCGCCAGCTGCTGCGTGATGGTGGAACCGCCCTGGGGATTGCCTCCCGCTGTATGCAGGATGGCGCCCGCCGTGCGCGTGAAGTCGATGCCGTGGTGGTCGTAGAAACGGTGATCTTCCGTCGAGATCAGCGCGCTGATCACGTTCGGCGAAATCTGTTTCAAGGTGACGCGTTCCTGCAAGCCCTGGTCGAAGCGGGCCAATTCCTGCCCATCCGCGCTGACCATGGTGCTCGGCGCGGCCGCGCGCGCCTGGCGCAAGTCGTGGATGCTCGGTGTCAGGGGAATCAGCAGCAGCATGTATGCAGTCAGCAGCGCCAGCACGGCCAGGAAAGACCATAAGGCCAGCACCAGCGCGCGCCGCACGGGCGGCAAGGTCATCAAATGCGCGCGGCCGCGCCGGTACAGCGCCACCGCCCTTGCCCACCCCGCACGCGCCACGCGCCATGCCTGCGCGCGCGCCCATATGAATGCCTGCCGTGCTTTTTCCTGAAACTGCTCCATGCCTGATGCCATGCCTGTACCTTGTCTGATGCCGGAAAATCCGTTTCAGCAAGTATATAGGGCGGGCAACAAAGCGGGCCGGAATTTACGGCAGGCAAGCATCCAGGCGGGCCAGGGTGATGCCGACATAGGCGCCAATGCAGCGCGCGTCATGCGTCGTAAACGGGTTTTCCAGCTGCAACAGGCCGCAGTCGCAGATGACGGGATCGACCTGGGTCACGACGCCCAACGCCAGGTAGCGCCAGCCATCGAGGCGCTGCAGGCGTTTTTCTTCACCCGGGTTGGCGCGGAAGATGGCGTCCCAGTCATCCATCTCGCCGGGCATGGGCCACAGTTCGAGCTGGACGTGCGCGCCGGCGGCCATCTGCCCGCCACCGAACTCGTCCATCACGTGCAGGCGCTGGCCGCCCACCTCGATGACGGCTTCCAGGTACTCGCCCTCGGTCGCGATGAAGGTGGCGGCGACGATGCTGGCCGTCACTTCTGCGCCTGCTCCAGCAGGGCCGGCAATTCTTTCAGCATGGCTTCGCGCGTGCGCAAGCCCGCAGACTGCTGGCCTTTCTGCTCGTCCTGCACCAGGCGCGCAAAGACGATGCTGCGCTCGCCCTTGCTGGCCCAGCCCACGAACCAGCCGTAGCCATGTGCTTCGTCGAAGCTGCCGTCTACCTTGCGCGGGAAAGCGGCGCCCGTCTTGCCATGCACTTGCCAGCCGTCCACGTCTGCCAGGCGGGTCAGGCGCTGGGTTGCTTCCATCGCCTGCTTCGTCACGGGCAGTTGATAATTGACCAGCTTGCGCAAGAAACCCAGCTGTTCCAGCGGAGAGATTTTCAGCGAAGAGCTGATCCACGAACGTTCCAGGCTGTTGTCCTTGCCCGGGTCGCCCGAGACGTCTGCGTTGCCATAGCGCAAAGCCTTGGCGTATTTCTGGAAGCGTTCGGCGCCCAGCGCCTGCGTGATCTGCTGCGAATACCAGACGACGGAATACTGCATCCAGCGCGACGGGTCCGTATCCTGGCGCCAGGCTTCTCCGCCCCAGTCCACGTAGCCCTGGCGGTACGGCAAGCTGGGCTTGTGCTCGTCCTTGAGGAAGCCGGCGTCATAGCCCATCAGGCTGAGCGCGATCTTGAACGTGGATGCGGGGGTGACGCGGTCGAGGCAATTACCCTCTTGCAGCAGGACGGCGCCCGTCTTGGCGTCGGCCATGGCGGTGCAAATGGTGGCGGCCTGGGCTTGCGAGGCGGCCGGAATGGCGCCTGCCAGGCCGAGGATGAACGGGAACAATGCGCGATATTTCATGAGCCTCCGGGGTTGGGGGAGAAGGACAAAGCGAAATTGTACCGGGCAGCGCGGCGCGATGCCAGCGATGATGACGTCGCCTTGATTCTAGCTCCCTGCCAGCCCGCCCGGCGGGCGCTCCCGCTTCAGATGTTCTTCCTCCAGCTCGTCCATCCCCAGCTTTTCCTCGTCGATCAGCGCATGCTCGCGCCGCTCGCGTTCCAACTCGTGCTCCAGGCTGTCATCGTTGACTTCCCGCTCGATTTTCTCCGGCATGCTGTCCTCCTTCAGGGTGCTTGACTAAAAAAACTCAGGCGATGCTGCCAGCCTGCGCCACGGCATCGTGCGGATGCAGGCTTTCCATATGCCGCACGCTAACGCTGGCCTGAGCATACCTGAGCGCCAGCGCCGCCTGCACGCGGCGGGCCGCGTCTTCCACATACATCAGATTAGCACCATTCAGGCGCGCGAACGCCTGTTCGTCCGCCCGTTTCACGGCTGTCTGCAGCGGCGTCGCCAGCGCCGCTTCCACCAGGTCGATCAGGGGGAACAGGTCCAGCTCCGCCTGCTGCGTCAATGGCACGGTGACTGTTGCCGTGCTGCGCTGGCTGTGCGGCGTGGCCAGGCTGGCGTGCTCCTGCAGCCAGGCGCGGGCGGCCGCGCCGTCGATGCCGCCCGCGCCGAACTGCGCCGCAAAGGCGTCGGCCAGCAATTGCCGCGACAGCGCCGCCGAACACGGACAGGTCGACGAGTAGCCGATCTCCACCGTCAGGGATAGCGCAAAGCCCTGTGGCGAGCAGCTGGCCTGCAGGCGCACGGGATACGATTTCCAGCCTGACAGTCCCGCCGTCAGCAGCGCCGGCTGGCGCCGTAGCAAGGGAAAGGCCAGTGCCATGCGCGCCTGCGTGCTGCCGCAATCGGCGTGACTGTCCACCATGCGCCGCAGCACGGCGGCCAGGCCCCCGGCATCGAGCGGCTGCGCTGCGGCAAACGCATCGAGCAGCAGGTACAGGCGCGACATGTGGATACCCTTCACGCGCGGGTCGGGTAAATCCACGTGCACGTCGGCCCAGGCATGCACTTGCTGCGCCTGCCCGCCCTCCTCCAGCCACAGCGGCAAGGCGATGCCCTGCATGCCGACCCACTCCAGCGGCAAGGGACTGCCCAGATGGAGGCCGGCCGCCACGTCGGGCAGGGGCGAGGAAATCGGATCGCGCTTCATGTTGGTGGCTCCATATGCAAACAAGTTGCATATCATGGAGAAAAACAATCACATTTGCAAGCAACTTGCATTAATAGGGCAAATGGGCAGATCAGCTAGCCTTGCGAAACGTCAAATTGATGCGCTGCGGACCCAGTACCGCGTGTTCGCCCTCCTTCAGGGGCGCCACGCCGTGGAAGCGCAGGCGGTCGGTGCCGCCCCACACCACCACGTCGCCATGCAGCAAGCCGATGCGCGCAGCCTTGTCGGCCCGCTCCGCCCCGCCGAACAGGAAGGTGGCGGGCAAGCCCAGTGAGACGGAGACGATGGGCGCGGTGAAATCGCATTCATCGCGGTCTTGGTGCAGGGCCATGCGCGCACCGGGCGCATAACGGTTGACCAGGCAGGCGTCGGGAGCAAAGCCAGGATAGCCGGCCGCCAGCGCCGCCTGCCGCGCCAGGCGCAGGAACACGGGCGGCATCGGCGGCCAAGGCAGGCCGCTGGCCGGATCGAGCCGCGCATACCGGTAGCCGCGTCCATCCGTGACCCAGCCGAGAGGGCCGCAATTGCTCATGGCAACGGACATGCGCAAGCCGCCCGGCGTGGCCATGTGGCGCGGGGGCGCCGCCAGCACGATGGCGTCCAGCGCCGGCAGCACCTCGTCCAGATACGGCAGCGCAAAACCGCGCAGCAGCACCGAGGCGGAAGAGCCAGGCACCAGCGGCGCCGGCCCGGCCGGGGCCTGGTCTTCATCGGCAAACAGGGACAGGTTCATGCGGCCTATTTTAGCCGCGCCACGGAAAAAGCGCGCGCGGCTGCCCCGTGGTGCGCTACAGTAGCGCTTCCAGCCACTACTACCCGCCTCCACGATGGATCATTACGCCGATTTGCTGCAAACCCTGGCGCAACAGGAAGAATCCCTGCAATTCGAACGCTTCGACAACGACGCCGCGCTGGCCGTGGGCCTGTGGATCGTCGAGGAAGTGCGCAAGCGGGGCAAGGCCGTCACCGTCAACATCATGCGCAACGGTCAAATCCTGTTCCACCACGCCATGACGGGCGCCACGGCGGACCAGGCGGACTGGATACGCCGCAAGAACAATACGGTACAGCGCTTTTGCCGCAGCTCCTACTACATGGGCATCTCGTATAAAAGCCGCGGCAGCACCTTCGAAGACGTGAAATACCTCGATGACATCGAGTACGCGGGCCACGGCGGCGCCTTCCCCCTGCTGATACGCGGCGTGGGTCTGGTGGGCACGGTGACCGTTTCCGGCCTGGCGCAAGCCGACGACCACGCGCTGGTGGTGGCCGCGCTGCAGGCGCAGCTGGAACGCTAGGTTTCCAGCGCCCGGCGCAAGGCGGCGCGCGCCAGCAAGCGCGTGGAATCGAGCGTCGGCAGCGGCGAATTGGCGTCGCTGATGATCAGCGGGATTTCCGTGCAGCCGAGGATGACGGCGTCGCAGCCCTGCTCCCGCAAGCTGGCAATGACGGCCTGGAAGCGCGCCACGCTGTCCCCCTTGACCACGCCCGGCACCAGTTCTTCCATGATGATGCGGTTGATCTCGCTGCGCTCGTCCTCGCCGGGCCGCACGCAGGCGATGCCGCGCGCGGCCAGCCTGTCCGGATACACGGCGCTGTCGACCAGCCAGCGCGTTCCCGTCAGGCCCACCCGCCGGACACCGCGCGCCGCCGCTTCGCTGGCCACGACGTCCGCGATATGCAGCCATGGCAGCGGCGAACGGGGCGCCATCAGCTCGAATGCCTGGTGGATGGTGTTGTCGGGGCAGATCAGGAAATCGGCGCCGGCGGCGGCCAGCTTGCGCGCCGATGCCAGCATCAGTTCAGCCACGCCTGCCAGGTCGCCCCCGTTCAGGCAATCCACGTAACGCGCCAGCGACGGCGTGTGCATCGATACTTCCGGGTGTTCATATGCCCCCAGCGCATGCGCGCCCTCTTCGCAAATCGTGCGGTAGCACAAGGCTGCGCCTTCGGCCGAGCAGCCGACGATGCCGATATGCTGTGTCATGCGATCTTCCTTTTCAATTAAATACGCTGGCCGCCGTCGATGGGAATTTCCGCACCCGTGATGTATGAGGCGCGCTCGCTGCACAGGAACTCCACCAGGTCGGCCACTTCGGCCGTCGTGCCCAGGCGACGCAGGGGAATCTGCGTGTCGACGATGTGCGAGGTGCCGGGCGACAGGATGGCCGTATCGATCTCGCCGGGCGCGATGGCATTGACGCGCACGTTCAGCGGCGCCATGTCGTTGGCCATTTCGCGCGTCAGCGACGCCAGCGCCGCCTTCGAACTGGCATAGGCCGAGCCGGCAAACGGGTGTACGCGGTAGCCGGCGATCGAGCACAGGTTCACGACGGCGCCATGCGCATTCGATAATTCCTGCGCGAAGCCGCGCGTCAGGGCCAGCGGCGCAAAGAAATTCGTGTTGTACATTTCCTGCCACGTCTGCATGTCGGTGGTCAGCGAATTGACGCGCGAGCCGCCCGGCCCCTTCGGCGACACGCCCGCATTGTTGACCAGCGCGTGCAATTTGGCGTCGCCCAGCATGGGGCGCAGCGTCTCGACCATCTGCCCGATTTGGCTCAGATCCGACAAATCCATGCACACATGCGTGTTGTGCTCCTGGCTGCGCGGGCAGCCGCCGGGAATCGGGCTGCGCGAGACGGTGATGACCCTCCACCCCAGGCTGCGGAAGCGCTCCGCGACGGCGTGGCCGATGCCGCGGCTGGCGCCCGTGACGATGGCGGTTTTCTGTTCCATTTTCTGTTCAATCGTGTGCTGGATGTTCGTCATGCTCTTCCTCGTCCTGTTCTTGTCCGGTTGCGCCGGCGTGGATGCGTTCCTGGCGCATGACATAGGCCAGCATCTGCGTCCCGCCGTCGAGAATGTCCTGTTCGATGGCGCGCCGCGCGGCCGCGCTGTCGCGCTGGCGCAGCGCGCTGATGATGGCGTGGTGGTGGCCCACCCGCATGTCGGGCGAAAAACTGGCGTAGCCGGCGGCGATCAGGGGCGCCGTCTGCATCCACAGGTGGTCGACGAAGCGTTTTAAGGTCGGCATGCCGGCCGCCTGCGCCAGGCCCAGGTGAAACGCCTGGTTGCATTGCAGGGCCGCCGCCAGGTCGTGCCGCGCAATGGCCTCTTCATTCGCCTGCAGCAGGCGTTCCAGGTCGGCCAGGGTGGCGTCGTCGATACGCTGCGCCGCCTCGGCCGCGCCCAAGCCTTCCAGTTCCAGGCGCAGCGCGCGGATTTCCAGGTAGCGCGCCACGCTCAGCACGGGCACGCGGAAGTCGCGCGGCGAGCGCAGCACCAGCGCCTCTTCCTGCACCAGCTGCAGCATGGCGTCGCGCACGGGCGTGACGCTGGTGCCCAGCTGCAGCGCCAGCTCCCGGATGCGCAGCCGGTCATTCGGCTGGAAGCGCCCGGCCGCCAGCGCTTCGCGCAGCATGGCGTACACGGACTTGCCCAGGTTGACGTGCACCAGACTGTCCAATGGATGGTTCATGCGTTTTTTGATCTTTGAAAAATTATGATGCATCATACATCAATGTGAAAAACAGTGTTTTTCCATGCGTGCGCCAGAGACAGGAAGCGCCGCCAGACCGTACAATCAGCCGCCACCGTATCGAAAGGAATGCACTTGAACTGGGATTATCCGCACGCCCATACCCTGCCCGTCACGCCCGAACCGGGTGACATCGACGGTTTGCAGCACACGAATAACGCCGTCTACGTGCGCTGGTGCGAGCATATCGCCTGGCACCACTCGGCCACCCTGGGACTGGACCTGGACGATTACCGGCGCCTGGACCGGGCCATGGCGATACGCCGCGGCGAATATGACTACCTGCTGCCGACGCGGGCCGGCGAAGCACTGACGCTGGCTACCTGGCTGTGCGCCAGCGATGGCCGCTCCAGCATGGAACGGCGCTTCCAGCTGATCCGCGACAGCGACGGCGCCACCGTCGTGCGCGGACGCTGGGAATTGATCTGCATCGAATTGAGCAGCGGCCGCGCGCGCCGCCTGCCGCCCGAGTTCCTGGCCACGTACGAACCGGCCATCGTCGCGGCCGGCGCATGAACGCGGACGCCTGGAGCGCCGTTTTGCGCGCCGTTCAGCGAAGATGCGGGGCTTTTCTTGCGCCTCCGCAGTGCAACATGCATTTCGCTCCTGATTTGCCCGTTCATGCTTTAGAATCAGCGACCTCAGCCCCGTAAAAACAGGATAAAACATATGACGGCAGTCGGGATTACCGAACCACAAGAGCTCAAGCGCGGCCTGAAAAGCCGCCACATCCAGCTCATCGCTCTGGGCGGCGCCATCGGCACCGGCCTGTTTCTGGGCATCGCGCAAACCATCAAGATGGCCGGCCCTTCAGTGTTGCTGGGTTATGGCATCGCCGGCGTCATCGCCTTCCTGATCATGCGCCAGCTGGGCGAGATGGTGGTCGACGAACCCGTCGCCGGCTCCTTCAGCTATTTTGCCGACAAATACTGCGGCCACCTGCCCGGCTTTTTGTCGGGCTGGAATTACTGGGTGCTGTATGTGCTCGTCAGCATGGCCGAACTGACGGCCGTCGGCATCTACGTGCAGTACTGGTGGCCGGGCGTGCCCACCTGGGTCTCGGCGCTCGTCTTCTTTTGCGTCATCAACGCCATCAGTCTGTTGAACGTCAAGGCGTTTGGCGAGATGGAATTCTGGTTCGCCCTCGTCAAGGTGGTCGCCATCATCGGCATGATCGTCTTCGGCGCGTACCTGCTCGCCTCCGGCGATGCGGGCCCGCAGGCGTCGGTGGCCAACCTGTGGCAGCACGGCGGCTTCTTCCCGAATGGCTGGCAAGGCCTGGTGATGGCCATGGCCGTCATCATGTTTTCGTTCGGCGGCCTGGAACTGGTGGGCATCACGGCGGCCGAGGCGGACGATCCGAGCACGACGATTCCACGCGCCACCAACCAGGCCATCTACCGCATCCTGATTTTCTACATCGGCGCGCTGGGCATTTTGCTGTCGCTGTACCCGTGGCAAAACGTCGTCACCGGCGGCAGCCCGTTCGTGCTGATCTTCCATGCGCTCGACAGCAACCTGGTGGCCACGGCCCTGAACGTGGTGGTGCTGACGGCCGCCCTGTCCGTGTATAACAGCGGCGTGTACTGCAACACGCGCATGCTGTTCGGCCTGGCCAAGCAAGGCAATGCGCCGCGCGCGCTGCTGCACCTGAACCGCCGCGGCGTGCCGCTCGTCGCGCTGGGCGTATCGGCCCTGGCGACGGGCGCCTGCGTGGTGGTGAATTACTTCATGCCGGGCGAAGCGTTTGAAGTGCTGATGGGACTCGTGGTGTCGGCGCTGATCATCAATTGGGCCATGATCAGCTGGATCCATCTGCGCTTCCGCGCGCAGAAAAAAATCGAAGGCAAGACGACCTTGTTCCAGAGCCTGGGCTACCCGTTCACCAACTACCTGTGCTTGGTCTTCCTGGCCGGCATCCTGGTGATCATGTATCTGACGCCGGGCCTGCGCATCTCCGTCTACCTGATACCCGTGTGGCTCGCCGCGCTGGGCGTCGGTTACTGGATCAAGCAAAGCAAGGCCAAGGCATAGGCTGCTTGCGCCGTATCAAGCTGAAGCAAAAAAGCCCGTCTTCGCAGGAAGACGGGCTTTTTGCTTCAGCTTGGGTTTAAAACTGGCCGCGCAGGGTCAGTTGCCAGTTGCGCGGCGTGCCATAGTAGTTGGCATTCGTCACTGAGCCGACGCGCTCGTAATACACGCGGTCGAACAGATTGTTGACATTCAAGCTCAAGGTCCAGCGCGGATCGATCCGGTATTGCGCCATGAGGCCAACGACGGCATAGCCGCCCTGCGTGAAATCGTAGGCCTTGCCGTCGACCTTGCCCGCCACGTAGGTACTGCTCTGGATGATGGCATTGCCGCCCACCTTCCATTGCGACAGCGCGCCCGGCAAGGCATAGGCGCTAGTGACCTTCAACATATGCCTGGGCGTGATGCTGCTGTAATCGGTGTGCGTGCTCTCGTCCTTCGTCTGGTTGTAGGTGTAGCCAGCCGTGCCTTGCCAGCCCGTGCCGAGCTCGCCGCCCAGCTCCATGTCGACGCCCCGGCTGGTGACTTTGCCTTGCGCCAGGTAGCAGCAGTTGCCCGCGAACGGATACTCGGTGTACGGGTAGCGCATGTCCTGCACCCCGGTGCCCTTGCGCTGCACGTCGAAGACACTGAGGGTCGCGTTCAGCAGGCCATCCATCAATTCGCCCTTGAGGCCAGCCTCGATGCTCTTGCCGCGGATCGGCGGCAGGGAAGTGCCAGGCAGAGGCGCCGCTTTCAGCAAGGCTTGCGGTTTGAAGATGGAGGAATAGCTGAGGTAGGCAGACCACTTGTCGCTCACATCGACAATCGCGCCGCCATACGGCGTGAGCTTGGTCGGTTCGCTGAAGGGCGTGTCCGTATCGAGTTGCAATACCCCTTGTTCATCGGCCAGATACGTCACCTGGCCAAAGCTGTAGCGGCTGGCCCGCGCGCCGGCGATCAGATGCAAGCGGTCAGTGGGATGCAAGCGCAGCATGCCGTACACGGCCTTCTGTTCCTGCGTCCATGGCTCGAACACATAGCTGAGCGGTACGTCCAGGTCAGGATTCCAGGCATTGCGGTGGAACACATCGGCTGGCACGGCCCAGTTATCCACGGGCTTGCCCGTGCCCCAGCGCGCCTTCACCCGCTGCCAGTCGACACCAGCCAGGAATTCATGGGTGCGGCCCAGCACGGCAAATGTGCCACTGAGGCTGATATCGGCCACGTCCTGCCGGTTCTTCACCTCGTAGCGCCCGCCTCCCCACAAGGGGCCCTGACCAGTCTTCGGATCGACGGCGCCGTTGGCAAACGCCGTATCCGAGATAATATCCATATTGCTGTGGGTCAAATTGACCTTGAGTTTCCAGCGGTTGCCGAACTGGTGTTCGAACTGTCCGAACACCTCGCTGGCCGTGCGGTCATTGAAAGCCCACGGCTGGGTCAAGCTGGCACTGCGCGGCAAGCCGATATTGCGGCCGTCGCTATAGCGCGGCAAGCCGCTGCCGTAGCCATTGTCATTTTGCCGTCCATAGCTGGCGCCCACGGTCAGCAGGCTGCTGCGCCCCAGATCCGCTTCCAGTACGCCGTAGAGCTGCGGCTTTTCCACGCTGCGGTCATCGAGGTGATAGTCGCGCTGCTCATATACGGCCACGGCGCGGCCCCGCAATCGCCCCTCGGCGGCCAGCGGACCCGTCATGTCCACGGTGGCGCGGCGGTTATTCCAGCGGCCCAGCGATGCTTCGGTAATGATCTGGCGCTCGGCCAGGGGCTTCTTGCGCGCCAGATTGATGATGCCGCCCGGATCGCCTATGCCGCCCAACAATCCCGATGCGCCGCGCATCACTTCCATGCGGTCATAGAAGGCCATGTCTTGCTGCGCATCGTAGGAAAACGCGCCCAGCGCCAGCGGCGAACCGCCATCGATCTGCATGCTGGTGATCTGGAAGCCGCGCGAATAGAAATTGTAGGCATTGAAGCTGGCGCGGTTGGCAACGATGCCCGGCGTGAGCTTCAGGGTATCGCTGATATCCACCAGGCGCTGGTCATCCATTTGCTGGCGCGTTACCACCGAAACGGACTGGGGAATTTCGCGGAACGACTGGTCGCTCTTCGAGGCGATGCTCGTCACGCGGCTGGTATAGGAGCCGCTACCTTCCGTGGTGCCATCGTGTGCGCGCCGCTCCATGACCTTGACGGCAGGCAAGACCTGCGGTGCCGCGCCAGCTTCGGCACCCGCTTTCCTCAGCAGATAGCCACCGGTGGCGCCGGGAATGGCGTGCAGGCCCGACCCGGCCAGCAAGGCGGCCAGGCCATCCTGGAGCGCATACCTGCCCTGCAAGCCAGGCGATAGGAGGCCTTCCGCCAGGGCCGGCGCGAACGACAGGGTGATGCCGGCCTCGCTGGCGAACTGGTACAGCGCCTGGTTCAGGGGCCCGGCGGCAATGGCGTAGCTGTGCTTGGCGTCGGCCGCCTTGGCCGCTTCGGCCGCCTGTGCGCCAGCCATGCCCACGCCGGCAAGACCTGCCGACAACAGCGCACCGCGCAGGGCGGCGGCCAGCAGATGGAGCCGGAAGCGGTGCGCTGGCTGGCTGGGGGTGCGTGGAGGGTGAAACTCGATTACTGTTTGCTGCATAACAATCCCTTGGATAAAGTCAGTCGAAAAGCTGCTCTCTCTGACTTGCCGGACGGGATGTAAAAAGGGGCCAGTTTTTTTTGAATTCCTGCTACAACAATGGCATCAGCTGGGCGGCGCCGCCACCACGGTGAGCCAGTACGGCGTGCGCGACAGGATAGCGACGGGCAAGGTTTGCTGCAGTACATCGAGTGCCTGGTCGATATTGTCGGTTCGAAAGATGCCCGAAATGCGCAAGCCGGCCACGGCTGGATCGCAGCGCAGGATGCCTCGGCGATAGCGGGCCAGTTCCGGCAAAAAATCATCGAGGCGCATTTTGTCTGCCAGCAGCAGGCCACGCTGCCAGGCCGTTTGCGCCGCCCCCGAGCGTTGTGCCGCCCCGATGGCCTGTGCGCTAAAACTGGCATGAAAGCCGGCCGGCACGACCACGGGCCGCGCCACGGCACTGGCGCGTACTTCCACCGCATGGGCCAGCACGGCGAGTTCCGTGCGTCCCGCGTACTGGCGCACGGCGAAACGCGTTCCCAGCGTACGCAGGCTGCCTTGCGCCGTGCGCACCCGGAACGGCCGCGCGCGGGCATCGCTCGCCGTCTCGATCAGCATCTCGCCTTCACGCAAGATCACCAGCCGCTGCTGCCCGTCAAACACGACATCGGCTGCCGACGCCGTATTGAGCGTCAGCACGCTGCCATCGTCCAGGATAAAACTGGCTTGCTCGCCCGTTGCGGTGCGATAAGCGGCACGCTGGCTGTAGTGCCATGCCAGCGGTGAAACCAGTGCCACGGCGGCCAATGCCTTCAAGGCCGCGCGCCGGTCGCGCTGCCGCCCCAGAGTGGCTTGCCCGATATCGGTCGGCACGGCGCCGAAGGTGCGCGCCAGTTCATTGGCCGCCTGCCACGCGCGCTCGTGCTCCGGACTCTGCGCGCACCATTGTGCCAGCCGGACATGCTCGCGCGCCGTCATCTCGTCGCCATGCAGCTTGACCAGCCAGGCGGCGGCATCGTGCACGATGCGACGATCGACGGGCACCGTACTCACAGCATCAGGCTCAGGCACTGTGCGAAGCCTTGCTGCATATACCGCTTCACCGAGCGCAAGGGAATACCCAACCGCTCGACGATCTGCGGATAGGTCAAGCCTTCCAGCTGCGACAGCAAGAACACGCTGCGCACCTTGGCCGGCATGGCATCGAGCATGGCATCGAGCCGTTGCAAGGCTTCCAGCACCAGCAGGCGCTCTTCGGGGGAAATGGCGACGGCATCGGGCTGACCGGCCAGCGCAGCCAGCCAGGCTTGCTCCAGCGAGCGGCGGCGAAACAGGTCGATCATCAGTCCATTGGCGACCGTGCGCAAGTAAGCACGCGGTTCGCGCATGGGCACTGCCGCGCCCTGCTTGCCGGTGCGGTAGCCGGTGACGATGCGCACAAACGTATCGTGCGCCAGGTCGGCCGCATCGAAGGAACAGCCGAGCTTGCGCTGCAGCCATGTCCTGAGCCAGCCATGGTGTTCGCTATACAGCACCGTGATGGTCGAGCCATGGGGGTCGGCAGAAACAGGCGCGGCAATCATGCGGGCACTTTCAGGAGAGCATCAATAATAAATGAGAATCATTATTAATTGTAGCCATATGCGCGTGCCCGCGCAAGTTTCCCCGAGCAATGATGCCGGTTTGCTCCCTAGACCGCGCCCGCAGTCTTGTCGGCCTCCGCGGGCAGCACATCGGCTTGCCACAGGCTGATGGTACGGCCCGCATACGATTGCAACAGCACGTCATCGCTCAAGGTCAGCAACGCCTGCTTGCGCTGCTCCAGGCGCGCCTCGGGCGTCATCTCCTTCTCGCCCGACCTGTACGGCCCCAGCACGGGCAGCAAGTCGCGCAGCACGGAATAATTACCCGGCGTGGTCTTGTCCGATTCCAGCTTGCCCAGGAAATACTTCATGACGCGCTCGGACTGGCTACCCTCCTGCCGCAAGCTCGCCTTCACCATCTTGCCGTCCTTGTAAGCCACCTGCGCGTCGCTGCTGGCCGTATCCTCGATCTGGTGGTAGGTATAGTTCTGCGATTCCGTGCTGGTCGTCAGCCGCAGCGGCACGCCGGGCACCAGCGACTGATGGAAGCTGGCGCTCAGCTTCGATTGCTGCTGCTGCCTGACAGAGCGTTCGTCCTGGCTGGCGCCGGCCTGCAGCGTCTTTTGCGATACTTCATAGTTGAAGCCATCCTTTTCCATGCTGCGCATGGGATTGCTGAAATTCACGGCTTGCGACACGGAGGCGCTGAAATCCGCCAGCCCCGTCAGGATGGACTTGTCCTCGGCCGCCAGGCGCCACTTGCCCGTTTCGGGCGTGTCCGTGGCCGCTTGCGGCGCGGAGGTATTGCCGTGCAGGGCCGTAAAGCCATCCTTGAGCATGGCCACCAGGCCCGCGTCGCCATGGCCGCGCGACGCCGCCTGGTCGAACTGCTTCATATAACTGTCCACCGCCTTGGCTTGCCGTTCGCGGCTGCCCAGAGTATTGAGCTGACTGGCGTCGACCTTCAGGTCCAGGCTGCCGGCCACGCCGCTGAAGCTGACTTTGCGCTGCGCGCCATCGGCCTGGAAATCCAGGGTCTGCGCACTTTCCGGCTCGCCCCGCACCTTGACTTCCGCATGCAGCTTCACCGATTCGAGCACTTGCTGGTCGAATTGCATCAGGCCTGCCAGCTTGAGTTTCGGCGTGCCCTCTCCCATGCCGTCGATGGCCTCCTGGAAACCTTTCGCCAGTTCGCCCAGCGCGCTCGCTTCAGCGTCGCTGAGCTCGCCGCTCGCCGTCATGTTCACGGCCAAACCGTCGCCCTGGCTGTCGAGCGACAGCTTGACTTCCACGCCGCTTTTGGTGGTGATGCTGAGGGCAACCCGGTCTTCGCCATTGCCATGCAGGTCGCCCGGCGCGATGGCCGATGCCCCATAGACATTGGGCGTCGTACTCGGCGGCGGCTGCCGCATCGCCTGCGAAAAATTATAGTTGCCCAGCTTGGCCTGTCCCAGCATGGCCGCGCCCAGGCCGCTGAAACGGCCGCCAAACGCATACGACGAGAAACTCTTCGTCATCGCGTCGCTCACCTTGTCGCGCGTCGCGCTTTCCCACACCATCGGCGGTTTCACCAACGCCGCAGGATTGCTTCCGTTCACGCTCTCCGGGCTGAGGGCGACGATGGAAGACGGCGTGGAGGCGGACGGCGCCGGCGCCTCCGTGCGGTTTGGCGTGGCGGCGGAAGCCCGTGACGGGGCGCTGTTCCAGCTTGACAGTGGAGAAATGGAGGTCATGGGGCTGTAACCTTACTAGTAGCGAGAAGAGGCATCATAATATATCGATATGTTTAGTTTTTTTGCAATTTCCTGACGCCAGGCAAACCTTGCGTCACGTTTCTAGCATGATGGCAAGTACTGCATGGCAATACTGCATTAACGGCAAGAAACGGCAAAGCATGAGCGTCGGGGAAATGAAACATTTTCATGCCGCTGGCCTCGTTGGCTCCCAACAAGTTCAATCACAGCAGGGAATGTCCATTAAAATGCCACTATGGAACACAAGATTCTGCGCGCGCCGCTGGCCAGCTTTACCGACTTGTTGCTCGATGCCGTGTGCATGGTCGACGTGGAGGGGCGCTTTGTCTTCGTCAGCACAGCCTGCGAACGCATCTTCGGCTACACACAGCAGGAAATGATCGGCAAGCGCATGCTCGACATGGTCGCTCCCGCCGACCGCGCCCGCACCCTCGCCGCCGCGCAAGCCATCATGGATGGCCATGCGCAGACGCACTTTGAAAACCGCTACCTGCGCAAGGATGGCAGCCTGGCGCACATCATGTGGTCCGCCCGCTGGTCCGCCGCCGACCAGTTGCGCGTGGCGGTGGCGCGCGACATCACCTTGCTGAAACAGGCCCAGGCAAAGCAGGCGGCGCTGTACGCCATCTCCGAAGCCATGCACGCGACGCAAGACTTGCCCGCCCTGCTGCACCGCATCCAGCTCATCATCGGCGAACACTTGCCCGCGCGCAGCCTGACCTTGCTGCTGCATGACGAACACGGCATACAGCCTCCCATGACTTCCCATGCCGAGGACAGCGCGCCCCAGCCAACGTCGTCCCTGGCCAGCCTGCTGTGCGACGAAGTCCTGCGCAGCGGCCGTCCCCTGCGTCTGCAGGCGGGACAACTGGCTGGCCTGCCGGCGGCGCTGCAAACGGCAGCCTGCGCCCTGTCCTCATGCTGGCTTGCCGTGCCGCTATATTCCTCCATGGGCAGCATCGGGGCGCTAGCCTTGCAGGGCGGCCAGGATGCCGTCATCGGCACGGAGCAAGACCAGGATTTGCTGCAATTTGTCGCCAAGCAACTTGCCACCGCCATCGAGCGCCGGCAGTTGCAGACGCAAATGCAGTTCATGGCCATGCACGACGAGCTGACCCGCCTGCCGAACCGCCGCCTGTTCCACGACCGCCTGCACACGGCGTTCGCGCGCGCGCACCGCCAGGAAGGCCGGCTGTCGCTGCTGTTCCTGGACCTCGACAACTTCAAGCGCGTCAATGACGACCACGGCCATGCCTGTGGCGACCTGCTGCTGCAAACGGTGGCGAGCCGCCTGCGCGATTGCATGCGCGAAACCGACACCCTGGCCAGGATGGGCGGCGATGAATTCGTCGTGCTTCTGGAAAGCAATACCGCGCCGGTGGATGTCAGCCTGATCGAGCAAAAGATCCATGCGGCCCTGGCCACGCCGCTGCACTTGGGCAACGGACAGCAATTGCAGATCGCCGTCAGCATCGGCGTGGCCCACTATCCGGAAGATGGCGATACCATGCAACTGCTGCTGCGCCACGCGGACCGGGCCATGTATGCCTCGAAGGTGCTGGCGGCCGCCTCGCGCTAGCGGCCGCCAGCTCCTGGCGATAGTGCCCCTATGCTATACTTTTCGGCGATGCTAAGACTCTTCAAAACATGGCTGATCCTGCTGCTGATCACGACGGTGCCGCTGCAAGCGGCCGCCGCGGGCGCCATGCTGCTATGTGCGCCGCTCGCTGACGAGCCTGCCACCGCGATGACAGCGGCCTGCCAGCATCATGCTGTGCAGTCATCCGCCATGCCGGACAGCGCCAGCACCCCGGAAGACAACGAGACCCCTGCCCAGCACCCCGCGTGCGGCGCCTGCGCCGGCTTTTGCCTGGGCGCGCTGATGCCGCCTTCCCTCGCCCTGCCTGCCGCCGCCTGCAGCGGCGCGCAACAAGTCACCATCGCCACGGCCACCTTGCTGGCGGGCTTCATTCCCGACGGCCCGCGCCGACCGCCGCGACCGCTTTCCGCATAAATTCCAAGCTCGTCCCAAGCAGGCCACCAAGGTGGCCACGATAGCCCTATTACGTCTGAAAGCAACACATGATCAAACATTTCTTGGTGCGCGGCGCCTTCGCCGCCATGCTGGGTCTGCCCACGTTCGCCCTGGCAGCCCTGCCCGTCATTGAAGTCTACAAGAGCGCCTCCTGCGGCTGCTGTTCCGCATGGATCAAGCACCTGGAAGCGAACGGTTTTACGGTACGCGCGAAGAATGTCGAGATGCCGGCGCAATACCGCAAGCTGGCCGGCATTCCCGACGCGCTCGGTTCCTGCCACACGGGCCTCGTCAACGGCTACGCCATCGAAGGCCATGTGCCGGCCAGCGAGATCAAGCAGTTGCTGCGCGAGAAACCCAAGGCGAAAGGCCTGGCCGTGCCGGCAATGCCGATGGGTTCGCCAGGCATGGAAGGACCGCGCAAGGATGCGTATGATGTCTTGCTGGTCAAGAGCAATGGCAACACCGAGGTCTACAAGCACTACCAATAACCCTGAGGGGGAATGAAAAACGCCGCCGGAATCGCTTCCGGCGGCGTTTTTTATCAGGCAGTAGTCAAGAACTGACTGCCTTCATGATTGCATCAGATGCTGTCCAGCACGGCATTCAGGCTGGCGCTAGGGCGCATGACCGCTTCCGTCTTCGCCGGATCTGGCAGGTAGTAGCCGCCGATATCCGTTTCCTTGCCTTGTACTGCTTTCAGCTCGGCAACGATCTTTTCTTCGTTGTCCGCCAGGGCTTTGGCTACCGGCGCAAAATGCGCTGCCAGTTCCGCATCGTCCTTCTGCGCTGCCAGGGCTTGCGCCCAGTACATGGCCAGGTAGAAATGGCTGCCGCGGTTGTCCAGCTCGCCGGTACGTGGCGATGGCGACTTGTTGTTGTCCAGCAGCTTGCCGGTGGCTTCGTCCAGGGTTTTCGCGAGGATTTTGGCCTTCGCATTGCCCGTCTTGATGCCCATGTCTTCCAGCGACACGGCCAGGGCTAGGAACTCGCCCAGCGAATCCCAACGCAGATGGTTTTCTTCCACCAGTTGCTTGACGTGTTTCGGTGCCGAACCGCCGGCGCCCGTTTCGTACATGCCGCCACCGGCCATCAGCGGCACGATCGACAGCATTTTGGCGGAGGTGCCCAGTTCCAGGATCGGGAACAGGTCGGTCAGGTAGTCGCGCAGGATGTTGCCGGTCACCGAGATGGTGTCCAGGCCGCGGAAGGCGCGTTCCAGCGTGTAGCGCATGGCGCGCGTCTGCGACATGATCTGGATGTCCAGGCCCTTGGTGTCGTGATCCTTCAGGTAAACCTGTACCTTCTTGATGACTTCGTTCTCGTGCGGACGGTAGGAATCGAGCCAGAACACGGCAGGCATGCCCGAGTTGCGCGCGCGCGTGACAGCCAGCTTGACCCAGTCGCGGATCGGCGCGTCCTTGACCTGGCACATGCGCCAGATATCGCCCTCTTCCACCGTTTGCGTCAGCAGCACTTCGCCCGTTTCCAGGTCGGTGATGTTGGCGATGCCGCCTTCCGGCACTTCAAAGGTCTTGTCGTGCGAACCGTATTCTTCCGCTTGCTGCGCCATCAGGCCCACGTTCGGCACGGTGCCCATGGTCTTCGGATCGAAGTTGCCATGCCATTTGCAGAAGCCGATCATTTCCTGGTAGATGCGCGCGAAAGTCGATTCCGGCATGACTGCCTTGACGTCTTTCGGACGGCCATCGGCACCCCACATCTTGCCGCCGATACGGATCATGGCTGGCATCGACGCGTCGACGATGATGTCGTTCGGCGAATGGAAGTTGGTGATGCCCTTGGCCGAATCGACCATGGCCAGTTCCGGACGGTTGGCGTGGCAGGCGTGCAAATCTTTCAGCACTTCATCTTTTTGCGACGCTGGCAGGGTTTCGATCTTGTCGTACAGGTTGCTCATGCCATTGTTGACATTCACGCCCAGCTTGTCGAACAGGGCGGCGTGCTTGGCGAACGCGTCCTTGTAGAAGATGCGCACGCAGTGGCCGAAAACGATCGGGTGCGAGACCTTCATCATGGTGGCCTTGACGTGCAGCGAGAACATCACACCCGTCTTGAAGGCGTCGTCGATTTCTTTCTCGTAGAACTCCAGCAGCGCTTTCTTGCTCATGAACATGCTGTCGATGATTTCGCCTGCTTGCAGGGAAACCTTCGGTTTCAGCACGATGGTCTTGCCCGAGGCCGTGACCAGTTCCATCTTGACATCGCGGGCCTTTTCCAGGGTCAGCGATTTTTCGCCATGGTAGAAATCGCCATGGTGCATGTGCGAAACGTGCGTTTGCGACGATTGGCTCCACTCGCCCATCGAATGCGGGTGCTTGCGCGCATACTCTTTGACGGCCTTCGGTGCGCGGCGGTCGGAATTGCCTTCGCGCAGGACCGGGTTGACCGAGCTGCCGATGCACTTGCCGTAGCGGGCTTTCAGGGCCTTGTCTTCGTCCGTCTTCGCATCTTCCGGATAGTCCGGCAGCTTGTAGCCGCGGCCTTGCAATTCGCGCACGCAGGCGATCAGCTGGCCTTGCGAGGCGCTGATGTTCGGCAGTTTGATGATGTTGGTGTCCGGATTCTGGGTCAATTTGCCCAGTTCAGCCAGGGTGTTCGGGACTTTTTGCGCGTCCGTCAGGAATTCTGGAAATTCAGCCAGTACACGTGCCGCCACCGAAATATCGCTGGAAACGACGTCCACGCCAGCCGGCGCGGTGAATTTTTTGATAATTGGCAGCAGGGAATACGTCGCGAGCAGCGGCGCCTCGTCAGTCAGCGTGTAGATGATTTTGGATTTTTGTGTTGCCATGTTCATTCCCTTGTATGCGGTGATGCCTGGTGGTTAACTTTCTTCATTCCAAACACAGGACGGTTAGCCTTGCTTTGGACGGCTAGTGTGCCGGCGGTGACGCCGTGCTTGCCCACCACGTATTTTAGACTGTCCTGCCGCTGTTTGTGTATCCGATGGCGACGAATCTTATATAAGACAGCAAATATCCGGATCTGAAGGCCCAGGATGGCCATTTTCCGTGCGGAAATGCCCTCCAGGCACGCGCGCGGCATGGTCATGAGCGTGGCAGCAATGACTATTCTAATCATTATAAATCGTAATGATTCTCATTTATAATGTCGTGCATGCAATTCCTCCCTACTAACTTCATACACTTGCCCTCGATGCCCATTCCACAGCCCCCACCCACCTATCCCCACCTCACCACCCGGCTGATCCTCGCCGGCCTGCTCGTTGCCAGCGTGACGCCGCAGGCGATCGCCCAGGCGGCGGCCGATGCATCCGCCCCGCTCGCCACCGTGCTGGTGAATGGCCAGGCCGAAGCGGATGCCGGCGGACAGATCGCCAAAAGCGCGCGCGCCGGCCTGCTGGGAGAAAAAGACTTGCTCGATACGCCGTTCAGCGTCAACAGCTACACCAGCCAGCGCATGCTCGACCAGCAGGCGCTGACCCTGGCAGAGGTGCTGGGCGGCGACCCGTCCACCCGCTTCACGGGCCAGATCGGCGGCGTCACGGATTCCTTCTTCATCCGCGGCTTTCCCCTCAACGAGGGTAATCTGAGCGAAGTGGCGTTTGACGGCGTGTATGGCGTGTCGCCCAATTACCACCTGTTTACGGAATACCTGCAGAGCGTGGAAGTGCTCAAGGGACCGGCCGCCCTACTGTACGGCATGTCGCCAAACGGCGGCGTGGGCGGCGTCGTCAATGCCGTGCCGAAACGCTCGCTGCCGCGCGACCTGACGCGCCTGACCGTCGATTACGGCTCGGGTTCGCAGGCTGGCGCGGCCATCGACGTCAGCCGCCGCTTCGGCGAGGAGCGGCGTTTCGGCATCCGATTCAATGGCTTGCACCGCCAGGGCCACACGCCGCTCGACCACCAGACGTCGCGCGCGGAAGTGGCCGCTGTCGCCCTCGATTACCAGGGACAACGGCTGCGCGCCTCGCTTGACCTGATCGAGCAATACCAGTGGATCGACGCGCCCACGCGCCCCTTCCTCGTGGCCGCGCGCCTGCCCGTGCCGGAAGCGCCCGATGGCCGCCGCAATATCGCCCAGTCCTGGGGCTGGTGGAAGTCCAACGACCTGGCCACCCTGGGCAAGCTCGAATACGACCTGAACGACAAGGTCACCGTCTTTGCCGATGTGGGCGGCACGCGCTCCGATGTATCGCGCTATTCGGACCAGACGCCGACCATCACCAGCACGGCCGGCGACATGACGGTCACGCCCATGAACTGGAAATTCCGCGTGCGGCGCGCCAGCGGCGACACGGGTGTGCGCACGCGCTTTCGCACGGGCGGCATCGAACATGCGCTGGTCGTGATGGGCAATGTCTACCGCGACGAATTTGGCAGCGTGAGCAATTCCGGCAAGCTCATCACTTCGAACATCTACCATCCCGTGGCCGTGCCCGACCCCGGCATTCCCGCGCCGGCACGCGCGCCGAAGCTGTCCGCCTCCACCCTGTCCAGCCTGGCCGTGGCCGACACCCTGGACATGCTGGACCAGCGCGTGCAGCTGACGCTGGGCGTGCGCCGCCAGCTGGTCGAATCGAAAAACTACCATGCGACGACGGGCGCGCTGACCACGCAGTACAAGCAGGGCGCCCTGACGCCGCTGGCCGGCATCGTCGTCAAGCCATTGCGCCACGTGTCGCTGTACGCGAACTACATCGAGGGCTTGAGCAAGGGCGATATCGCGCCGAACATCGCCGACAACGCGGGCCAGGTCTTCGCTCCCTACAAGAGCAAGCAGTACGAGGTGGGCACGAAGGCCGATTTCGGCGCGGTGCTGGCGACCCTGGCCGTGTTCCAGGTAAGCAAACCCAGCGGCCAGTTGTATGGCCAGGTGTACCGCATGGACAGCGAGCAGCGCAACCGGGGTCTGGAACTGAACCTGTCCGGCGCCGCCAGCAAGGCCGTGCGCTTGCTCGCCGGCATCACCTTGCTCGACGGGCGCCTGGTGAAAACCAACAGCGCCGCCACCATGGGCAAGCGCCCCGTCGGCGTACCCATGTCCATGGCCAACCTGGGCGGCGAATGGGATGTGCCGTACTGGCCCGGCTTGACTGCCACGGGCGCCGTCAGCTACACGGGCAAGCAGTTTGTCGACCAGACGAATCTGCAGTCGGTGCCGTCATGGACCAAGGTAGACCTGGGCTTGCGCTACCGCACGGCCATCGCCGGCAAGGCGACGACCTTGCGCGGCGGCCTGATGAACGCGTTTGACCGCCATTACTGGGCCGGCGTGGCCTCGTATGGCACCGTTTCGCAATCGGCGCCCCGTACCGTGCAACTGTCGGCTGCCGTGGATTTTTGACGCGACCGGCAGCAAAGTAAGAAACAAAACAGCAAAAAGTAGACCAACCCACCGCCGATGGCGGCAGGACCCATTGCTGGTCCTGCCGCCATCGGCAAACGGCGGAACTCCCGGCACGACTGCGATCTAACGGATCAGGGCAGCGGCCGGAGCACCCGCACCGCACCGCATTCCAGTCCGCCCTGCCACCGCCCGGCACACGGCCGCCGCCATCGCGCATGCAGCGCTGCGTGAACACAATCGCAACACCGAACGACAACTACATTGATATTTATCAAATTGAGTGCCCGATGCCTGGGCTACTGTCGGTGCCATCTTTGATTTGAAACAGAAACTCTGCTGCCAAGAATCGACCGTACCAGACACAACGCCAGTTCTCGCCAGGCTTTTCACTCCCCAGCCGATAACGCTCGCCAAGTGCGGTAACACCCTGCGTTCCCCCTCCCTTGCCTACACGTGCTGGGGAAACTTTTGCTAGCGATTTTGCGGCTTTTTGATTAATGAACGTTAAAAAGGAATTTCGTATGAGCACGTATTCTGACATTTGCATCGTTGGCGCCGGCATAGGAGGCTTGACTTGCGCCAACAACCTGATCGACGCCGCCGCCAGCAGGAACCTGCGCATCCGCGTATTCGACCTGAATGCCACCGTAGGCGGCCGCATCCAGTCGCGGAAAATAGATGGCGAGGAAATCGCCGAACTCGGCGCCGCACGCTACTCGCCGCAGCTGCATCCGCATTTCCAGCAACTCATGCAGGGCAGCGGCTTGCCGCATGCGGTCTACCCGTTCACCGAGGTCATCTCCCACGATAGCGTGCTGGAAGAGCTGAAGGCAACGCTGGATGAGCTGAGCCCGATGCTGAAAAGGCATCCGAACGACTCCTTCCTCGAGTTCGTCAGCCATTACCTGGGCGCCGCCAAGGCCAGCCACATCATCAAGGCGACCGGCTATGACGCCCTGCTGCTGCCGATGGTGTCGGCGGCCATGGCCTACGACATCATCAAGAAGCACCCGGAAACGCAGCACTTTACGGAAAACGCCGCCAACCAGTGGCACTATGCCACCGACGGCTACCACGAATTGCTGTGCCAGTTGCAGCACCAGGCCCAGGTCGCCGGGGTGGAATTCAGGCTCGAACACCGCTTGCTGTCCGTTGAAAAATCGGGCGCCGACCATGTGCTCGCCTTCAGCCACCATGGCGACACGCAGATGCACCGCACGCGCCATCTGGTGATGGCCATTCCGCCGTCCGCCATGCCGCGCCTGAACCTGGATTTCCCGAACGCCTGGAGTCCGTTCCAGTACGACTCGCTGCCCCTGTTCAAGGGATTCTTCACGTTCGACACAGCCTGGTGGGATGCGCTGGGGCTGACCGACAAGGTGCTGATGGCAGCAAATCCACTGCGCAAGATCTACTTCAAGAGCGACAAATACGTGCTGTTCTACACCGACAGCAAAAGCGCCACCTACTGGCGGGACAGCCTGGAGCTTGGTGAAGACGTATACCTGGAGCGTGTCCGCAGCCACCTGGAAGAAGTCCTGCCGCTCGATGGCCAGCCGCTGCCGCAGATCAAGGCCCACTTCCACAAGTTCTGGCCGCATGGCGTCGAATTTTGCGTGGAGCCGGAAGCCGACCACCCGGCCATCCTGCTGCACCGGGACGGCATCATTTCCTGCTCGGATGCCTATACCGCGCATTGCGGCTGGATGGAAGGCAGCCTGATCAGCGCCCAGCACGCCAGCGGCCTGTTGCTGCAGCGGCTCGATCAACGGACGGAAGAAGAAGCTGCCAACGATACCTTCATCACTTCCTCGACCGAGCGCGCATGAGCCTACTTGACTTCCCCCGCCTGCATTTTCGGGGTTTTGCCCGCGCCAATGTGCCGACGGGGAATCGTAATACGCACGGCAACATCGATATCGCCACGAATGCGGTATCGATGGCGGGCGAGGCTGTCGACCTGAGCCGGCCGCCAGCCGAATTCCATACGCACCTGAAACAGCTCGCCCCCCGCTTCAACGCACAGGGCAAGCCCGATCCGGACGGCATCTTCAGCCAGGCGGCAGGCTATAATTTTTGCGGAAACAACCATTTCTCGTGGGAAAACGCGCGGATCACGGGCGTCCAGCTGCGCGATGGCGAGGTCGATACCCAGGACGCGCTGGTGGGTGCCAAGCTGGGCCTGTGGGGCCACTACAACGAGTACCTGCGCACGACGTTCAACCGCGCCAGGTGGATCGACAATAACCCGGCGCAGCCCGACACCACGCTGATCTACGCGGGCCAGTTCACCTTGAGCGACAAGCTGGCCACGCCCAATACGCCCACGCTGTTCACGGCCGACATCGCGCAGGCGCACTCGGTGCGCTGGCTCGGCAGCGGCCACATCACGGAACGCAGCGGGCATTTCCTGGACGAGGAATTCGGCCGCGCCAGGCTGTTCCAGTTTTCCGTGGCCAAGCAGGACCCGCATTTCCTGTTCAATCCGGACCTGCCGCTGCCGGCCAGTATGCATGCCTTGCAGCAAGCCCTGGCCGACGACGAGGTGCTGGGCCTGACGGTGCAGTACTGTCTGTTCAATATGTCGACGCCGCAAAAACCCGATTCGCCCGTGTTCTACGACCTGGCCGGCAGCATCGGCCTGTGGCGGCGCGATGAGCTGGCCACCTATCCGGCCGGCCGCTTGCTGCAGCCGCGCCAGGGCAGCCTGGGGCCGGTAATGGTGAAAGTGCATGCGGACCGCGTCTCGTTCAACATGCCGACCGCCATTCCCTTCACCACGCGCGACATAGGCGCCGTCTCGGAACAGCATCCCACGCATGCCCTGGGCGGCAAGCAAGCGCTGGGCGACCTGCTGCTGCATGACGGCGCCGGCACCGTTCTGGCGCGGATTCCCGAGCAGCTGTACCGCGACTACTGGCGCCATCACGGCGTCTTCGACGTGCCGCTGCAGCACGCTGGCGCGGCGCCAGGCTCGCTCAGCCTGGGCAGCGCGCAGGCGCAGTGGGACGAAGCCGACTGGGTGCTGCAATCGGACAGCAACCAGCTGTACCTGGAAGCGCCGAACCGGAACAAGCACGAGCAATTTCCGCAGACCATCACCGTACAAAGCCGCTTCCGCGGCGAGCTGGCGGCGCCTCCGTCCTTGGCGGAGGCGGAAGACGGCGCGCTGCTGGCAGTGGAGCAGCAACCGTCGCCGCTCGGGCACGGCTACACGGCGCTGACGCTGACGGGGCGCAAGCCGGGCGCGACCCGCATCATGCTGGGCACAGGCAAGGCCAAGCAATACCTCGGCGTGCGCGTGCTGCCCGACGACTGGGACCTCGACGACGTGCCGGCCGAACAGGTCGACTACGCCTTCCTCTACCGGCATGTGATGAGCTACTACGAGCTCGTGTATCCCTTCATGTCGGACAAGGTCTTCAGCCTGGCGGACCAGTGCAAGTGCGAAACGTATTCGCGCCTGATGTGGCAGATGTGCGATCCGCAGAACCGCGAGAAGAGCTACTACATGCCCAGCACCCGCGAACTGTCGCTGCCAAAGTCGCGCCTGTTCCTGAAATACCTGACGCAGGTCGAGGCGGCAGCCGCGGCCAAGGCGGCGGCACCGGAACCGGCCGCGCCGCATGCCATCGGCTGCAAGGCGGAACTGATCGACGAGCTGAAAAAAGCCATCGATCTGGAACTGTCGCTGATGCTGCAATACCTGTATGCCGCGTATTCGATTCCCAATTATGCGCAGGGGGCGGCGCTGGTGCAGTCCGGCAGCTGGCTGCCGGCCGAGCTGGAGCTGGCCTGCGGCGCCGAAGACCGGCGCCGCAACAGCGGCACGCGCGGCGCGCTGCTGGAAATCGCCCATGAAGAAATGATTCACTACTTATTGGTGAACAATGTATTGATGGCGCTTGGCGAACCGTTTTACAGCGGTACCCCGCTGCTGGGCCAGCAGGCGCGCCAGCGTTTCGGCCTAGACACGGAATTTGCGTTCGAACCATTTTCCGAACACGTGCTGGCCCGCTTCGTGCGTTTCGAATGGCCCGACTACATTCCCACGCCGGGCAAATCCATCGCTACGTTCTATATCGCGATCCGTCAGGCCCTGGCCGATCTGCCCGGCCTGTTCGGAAGCGGCGGCGGCAAGCGCGGCGGCGAGCACCACCTTTTCCTGAAAGAACTGACCAACCGCGCCTATCCCGGCTACCAGCTGGAAGTATCCGACCGCGACAGCGCGCTGTTCGCCATCGATTTCGTCACGGAACAGGGCGAAGGCGTGGCCGTCGATTCGCCGCATTTCGCCTCCTCGCACTTCCAGCGGCTGCGCACCATCGCCGGCAGGTTTTCGGCCTGCGACAAGCCGTTCGAACCGGCGCTGCCGGCGCTGAAGAATCCCGTGCTGGAAGCGCGCGCGGACTGCAGCGTGGTGACCGATCAGAAGGCGCGCGCGCTGATGCAGCTGTATCAGGGCTGCTATGAACTGACCTTCCTGATGATGGCGCACCATTTTGCGCAGCAGCCGCTGGGCAGCCTGCGCCGCTCGCGCCTGATGAACGCCTCCATCGACATCATGACCGGCCTGTTGCGCCCCCTGTCGGCGGCCCTGATGAACATGCCGTCCGGCCTGCCTGGCCGCCATGCGGGACCGCCCGTGCCCGAGCCAGTCAGCAGCCGGGTCAGCGGCGACTACAGCCTGGGCTGCGACATGCTGGCGCAGAAATGCCTGGCGCTGGCGCAGTACGCGCGCAGCCTGGAGAGCGATGCCATCGGCATGGCGCCGATAGAAATGTTGGAGTTTTTTAATCAGCAACTTACCGATTTATCTCGGGGAAAGATGTCAAGAGAGGCTTGAAATGCATAAAATCATTATCGTCGGCGGAGGCCTGGCAGGCAGCCTCAGCGCCATTTATCTGGCGCAACGGGGGCACGATGTCCACGTTGTCGAAAAGCGCGGCGATCCGCTGCTGGAGAATGCCGCCAACGCCGACCCCGTCAACTCGCGCGCCATCGGCGTGAGCATGACGGTACGCGGCATCAAGGCCGTCCTGGCCGCCGGCATCAGCAAGCAGGAGCTCGACCAGTGCGGCGAACCCATCGTCGGCATGGCATTCAGCGTGGGCGGCCGGCACCGGATACGCGAGCTGACCCCGCTCGAAGGCCTGTTCCCCCTGTCGCTGGACCGCACCGCCTTCCAGCGCCTGCTGAACCGGCATGCCGCCCTGCACGAGGTGAAGTATTACTTTGAGCATAAATGCCTGGATGTCGACCTGGAAAGAAAGATTGTGCTGATCCAGGGCCCGGACGGTGCCTTGCAGAAGCTGCATGGCGACCTGGTCATTGGCGCCGACGGCGCCCACTCTGCCGTGCGGCGCGCCATGCAAAGCGGCATGCGCCGTTTCGAGTTCAGGCAGAGTTACTTCCGCCACGGCTACAAGACGCTGGTGTTGCCGAACGCGGCGGATCTGGGTTTCAGGAAGGATTTGCTGTACTTCTTCGGCATGGATTCCAAGGGCCTGTTTGCCGGCCGCGCGGCCACCATCCCGGACGGCAGCATCAGCTTTGCCCTGTGCCTGCCCTACACCGGCACACCCAGCCTGGGCACGCTCAACCGCGAAGCCATGGCCGATTTCTTCAGCCGCTACTTCGGCACCCTGCCGCCGGACCGTCGCAAGGAGATGCTGGACCAGTTCATGGCGCTGCCCAGCAACGACCTCATCAATGTCCGTTCCAGCACCTTCCACTACAAGGCCAATATCCTGCTGATCGGCGATGCGGCGCATGCCACCGCCCCGTTCCTCGGACAAGGCATGAACATGGCGCTGGAAGACGTCCACGTCTTCGTTTCCCTGTTGGAAAAGCACGGCAATGCCCTGGGCCCTGCCCTGTCCGAATTCACGCAGCAGCGCAAGGTGCAGGCGGACGCCATGCAGGACATGGCGATCGCCAACTATGAGGCGCTGAGCAATCCGAATCTGATTTTCTTCCTGCAGACGCGCTACACGCGCTACATGCACAAGAAATTCCCCCGTGTTTATCCGCCAGACATGGCGGAGAAACTGTACTTCACATCGGTTCCTTACGATGAATTGCAGCAAATCCAGAAGAAACAAAACGTTTGGTACAAACTTGGAAGGGTAAATTAATGAAAATTCTCGTCATCGGCGCAGGCCCAGCAGGACTGCTCTTTGCCAGTCAAATGAAACAGGCCCAGCCCGGCTGGGATATCAGCATTACGGAAAAAAACACCCCGGAAGAAGTGCTGGGCTGGGGCGTGGTGCTGCCGGGGCGGCCACCGCGCCACCCCGCCAATCCCCTCTCCTACCTGGAGCAGCCGGAACGGCTCAATCCGCAGTTCCTGGAAGAATTCAAGCTCGTGCATCACGACCAGCCCAACCTGATGAGCACCGGCGTTACCCTGTGCGGCGTCGGACGCCAGGCCCTGGTGCAGGCACTGCGCGCCAAGTGCGTGGCGGCCGGCATCGCCATCCGTTACGAAACGCCGCCGGCGGACAAGGCGCAGCTGGAAGCCGAGTACGACCTGGTTGTGGTATCGAATGGCGTCAATTACAAATCGCTGGAATTGCCGCCAGCACTGGCGCCGCACATCGATTTCGGCCGCAACAAATACATCTGGTACGGCACCACCCAGCTGTTCGACCAGATGAACCTGGTGTTCCGCAGCAATGAGCACGGCATATTCATCGGCCATGCCTACAAATACTCGGACACGATGAGCACCTTTATCGTCGAATGCAGCGAAGAGACGTACGCCAAGGCCGGGCTGGAGGCGCTGTCCGAGCGCGATGCCGCCGCGTACATCGCCAAAACGTTCAAGGCCGAACTCGGCGAGCATGGACTGCAGAGCCAACCGGGCCAGGGCTGGCGCAACTTCATGACCCTCAGCCACGACCAGGCCTGCGACGGCAAGTTCGTCCTGCTCGGCGATGCGCTGCAATCGGGGCATTTTTCCATCGGCCATGGCACCACCATGGCGGTGGTGGTCGCCTTGCTGCTGGTCAAAATCCTCAATACCGAAGACGGCAAGGCCGCCGCACTGAACAGCTTCAATGCCCGTGCCGTGCCCCTGGTGCAATTGTTCAAGGAGCACGCCAACAGCAGCCGCCTGTGGTTTGAAAGCGTGGGCGAACGTATCGAACTGAGCAATGAAGAGCTGACCGCCAGCTTCGACGCCCGCCGCAAGGACTTGCCGTCGCTACAAGAAGCGCTGATGGCCAGTCTTGGCTACGCGCTGGGCCGCTAAGGGAGATACCATGCCGACACACGTCTCCCCGCCGCTGCTGCCGATGCAATGGAGCAGCGCCTATGTCTCCTACTGGACGCCGATGCAGGCGGATGACCAGGTCACGTCCGGCTATTGCTGGTTCGACTATGCGCGCAATATCTGCCGCATCGACGGCCTGTTCAACCCCTGGTCGGAAAAGGAACATGGACACCTGCTGTGGATGTCGGAAATCGGCGACGCCAGGCGCGAGCAAAGCCGCAAGCAGAAAGTGGCCTACGCAAGGCAAGCGGAGGCGGCTGGCGAGCAGCTGCAGGGCACGGCGCTGGCCGATGAGGTGACCCCGTTCCATGAGCTGTTCCTGCCGCAGGCGGTGCTGCTGGACGGCGGTGCCCGTCACGATGGCCGCCACACCGTGCTGGGCCGGGAGGCGGACGCCTGGGTAGTCGAGCGGGCGGGCAAGTCTCCATCAGTCTTTTACCTGGAGGCCGGTGGCAACCGCCTGCTGCGCATGGTCACCGGCAACGACCCGCAGCACCAGTCGGTACGCGACTTTCCCAACCTGTTTGTCGGCGACATTCCGGACAGCGTCTTTACGTCTTGCAACACCTGACCAGGCCGTGGCGTGCGCGAGGGCCGCATGCGGCCGGAGCGCGCGCCACGCCTGGCAAGTGTTTTTGTTATTACTCTCGAAGGATATTGATATGCCGCTGGTTGTTTACATTTTGGGGTTGACGATCTTTTCGTTAACGACATCCGAATTCATGGTGGCGGGCATGATGCCGTCGCTGGCCCTGGCCATGGACGAACCGGTGACACGGATCGGCTATCTGATCTCGCTCTACGCCATGGGCATGGTCATCGGCGGACCGCTGAGCACCATTGTCCTGCTCAAGCTGCGCGTACCGAACAAGAAAGGACTGCTGTGGCTGCTGGGCTTTTATGTCCTTGCCCAATCCGTTGCCGCGTCCGCCACCAGCTATGACATCCTGGCCATCGCGCGGGTGGTCACGGGCGTGGCCGCCGCCACCTGCTTTGGCCTGTCCCTGGCGATCTGTGCCGAAATCGTCGCTCCCAACGCGCGCGGACGCGCCGCCGCCGTCGTGATCGGCGGCCTCATGCTCGCTTCGGTGGTGGGCGTGCCGGTCGCCACGCTCATCGACCAGCACCTGGGGTGGCGCGCCAGCTTCTGGCTGGTGGTGCTGCTGGCGCTATTGTGCCTGGTGCTCATCACCATGCTGGTGCCGCGCGCCAAGCCATCCGAAGTCGTCAGCCTCGGCAATGAACTGGGAGAGTTCCGCAACCGCCACCTGTGGGCAGCGTACGCCAGCAGCGGCCTCATCATCGGCGCGATTTTCGCGGCGTTCAGCTATTTCGCGACCATCCTGACGGAAATTACCGGTTTTCCAGCATCTTCAATCCCCTGGCTGCTGGGCATCTACGGCGTCGCCAACGTGGTGGGCAATGGCGTGGTCGGCCGTTATGCGGACCGCTACACCACCGTCATCATGGTGTGGGGCATGGTCATCCTGAGCATCAGCCTGGCGCTGTTCGCCGTCTTTGCGCACGACAAGACCATCAGTGTCGCCTTGCTGGTGGTCACGGGCCTGGTCGGCATGTCGATGAATCCCGCCATCATCGCCCGCGTGATGAAAACGGCCCATCCGGGGCCGCTGGTCAACACGGTGCACACGTCCGTCATCAACATCGGCCTGGGCGCCGGTTCCTGGCTCGGCGGCCTCGGCATCGCCGCCGGCTACGGCTTGCGCTCCCCCCTGTGGGTCGGTGTCGCGCTGGCCGTGCTTGGCCTCATCAGCTTGCTGCCCTACCTCGGGCACAGGTCGCGCGATTCGGTATTGTCGCATTAGCGGCTGAAGGGCGGCTGGCATTGCCAACCGCCCTTCAGTCCAGCCCCGATGCGTAACGCCTTGTTTCCATCGCGGGATGCTGCTGCGTCATCGTTTTGTTCCTGAGCGGACGGCAACCTGTCTTGACGGCCACGCCCAATCCCGGCAAGATCATGCCGCTGGCGGACAAGCTGCCGGCAACAGCTATCCTCTAGGACTGGAGCGACCACCATTGGGCCAGGAATATTCCACGGCGATGCGCGACCTGCTTGCCGCGCGTGACATCAGGCATGCCCGCACGCCCCCCGTCAGCGGGCTGACGCGGCAGCATTTCAGCGTCGCCAGCGAGCACAAGGAACTGCAGTTGCTGGCCTGGCGCGATTATCTGGGTCGGTTTCTTGACTTGCAGGTACGGCGCCAGCAGTTGGACCATGGATTTCACGCAGAACTCGACACTTACCTGCTGCCGGACATGGCGTATCTGGATAGCCGCACGGATGCGGTGACCCAGCTACGCAGCAATCAGCGCATCTCTACCGACAGCATGCGCGATTTCGTCTTTCACATCGCCGTGCAGGGCATTATCGAGACCAGCACGGCACGCCCCAGCGCTAAGGCGCAGCAATACACGCCAGGCATACTGGCCCTGGACATGAACCAGCCCATGAGCATGGCGCGGCCGACGCGCGCGCATGTACTGGCCTTCTTCCTGCCCCGTGCCGCGGTCAGCGCGCACCTGCCCGATGCCGAAGCCATCCACGGCCGCATCGTCGGCTACACCACGCCGCTGACGCGCATGCTGCCGGGTTACCTGAAGATCCTGTGCCAGCGCCTGCCAGCGCTGCCGGCAGACGAGCAAGAGCAGACGATACGCACCTGCGCCCGCCTGATCATTGCCGCATTTGCCAAGCAGCAGCGCCTGGAAGAGCATGGGCGCGCTGCCGCCCGCGCCGCGCTGCAGGGACAGATCGAACACTATATCCAGACGAACCTGCACGAGGAACACCTGACGCCGGACGGCGTGATGCGGGCATTCCCCGTCGCCCGCTCGACCATCTACCGCCTGTTTGAATCCCAGGGGGGCCTGGCCGCCTACATCCGCCATTGCCGCCTGCGCGACGCGGCACATGAACTGACCAGCATGCGTCATCTTGCCGTGACGCAGATCGGACTGGGACTGGGATTCAACAGCGCCTCCGATTTCTCACGCGCATTCAGCCGCGCGTATGGCATGTCGCCGCGCGACTACCGTGAACAGTTCGGAATGATATTTCCTCAAAATAATATTTTAAAAAAGTGAAACAGGGTGTCAAGTCGGCGTGAACCAGGGAGGGAGAATCAAGCTCCCTACACGCCCGCGACAGTTGCGGGGCCGGTTCCTACTCTCGACGGAGTTCAGCGCCCATGCTTAACGACAACAACGATGCCAGCGACGCCACCCTCGCTCTGGCGCCATACAATGAAAAGGCGAACGCCGCCATCGTCAAGGCGGTACGCGCCAGTGACTGGACAAGGACGGCGGTGCGCTACGGTGAAATTTGCTTGACTTTAGGCAAGCCGGAGGAGTTCACCGAAGTCTGGAGCCAGCTGGACCTGAGCAAGTTCCCCCCCGATCTGAATAACATGCCGTGGATAGGCCTTTACCAGTTCACGGGCAGCGGGCAGCGCGATGCGAATTGCCTCCCTGTCGGCGATATCGCAGTGTCCACCAGACTGGCTCCGCCGTATCAGCCGCCCCGGGCGTCTCCCATGTTTTACCTGTCACCGTGCCCGGAAGCAACGCCTTCCGCCCTCGGTCCCGCATTGGCGCATCCGACGGGATTCCGTTTTCTGGTCAATGACAGAGGCTCCAAAAACCCCAGGGACATCTGCTACTGGCAACCCATTGCGCCGGATGGCTATTACGCGCTGGGCATCTGCTTTAACCCCAGGGAGCCGGACATAAGCAAGTATTGGTGCGTAAGAAAAGACCTGTGTATTTCCGTCGACAAGATCCGGGTGTGGCAAGAACACGGATGGCAAGGCAGCGGCAGCGTGGAAGCGCCGAAGGCACGGCAGGACAAATGGAAGGATGTTCAGGATGGATACGTCCTGTTGTCGCCGCTGGCGTATACCTATGGCAGCTTACCGGCATTTTACCTGCGCCTGCCCATGGCCTGCCTCGACGTGGAACCATTTGATTTTCCCGCCCCGCAAAAGCCGGAGCTGGACCCGGCAATTGTGGTCAACCACAAGCTGAAGGCCGGCTTGAGCCCTGTCGTGATCGTGCCGTTTACCGCCATCCCCGGTGACGCCAGCAACGTACCCGACCAGCCTTACACGTCGCCCTTCTACTTCATCGCCGCCCAGCCTTACTATTTTTGCTACAACGTTTTATCGCCGACCGGGGGCGGCACCACGACGACAAGCTACCGCGTGGGCGTGACGAAAGAAGAATCCACGACCTTCGAGCGGTCGACGTCGATCACCACGAATGTCGAGGTCGGTGCCGTGTTCGAAGGTCCCAGCGCCTCGGCATCCCTCTCCATGACCAACACGTTTTCATTGACGCAACTGAGCGGCCGCACGGAAGAGACCAGCGTCGAATACTCGGAACAGCTGATCTTCAAGGAAACAGCGCGTGTATGGCAATGGCAATTGCTGACCGACCTGGTGGTGACGCGCTCGGATGGGACACAGATCAGGCCGATCGCCTACCGGAATCAGGACCGGACCAACATTCCCCCACCGGACAAGGCGAGCCCGCCGGAAGCCATGAAAAATTGAATCGCCTTTCTTTCCCAGCAGTACAACAGTGTGTTTGACATTTCTCATCCAACCAGGAGGTTCATATGAAACTGCAACGTCTGTTTTGCCTTGTCGCCTTGATTTCGGCCGTATCGATGGCGGGTGCCGCCAAGCAGGACAAGGAAACACCCAAGGAAAATGCGGCGGCCGGCCCAGCCACCGCCAAGGCAGAGAAGGATGCCGCCGCGGACCAGGTAGGCCACGCCCCTTGCTGGTCCGCGCGGCAATGCAGCGGCAAATCCAGGCCCAATTTCACGATTGAAGCATGCAGGCGGGGCAGCTTCGGCAAGTCGTGGGGACTCGCTCCCGGTCCGGGCTGCAGGACTTTCTGACGACGATGCCTGAGCCTGCCCTGCCTGGCGGGCAAACTGGCCGCGTGTATTGCGCCGTTTTAGTTGCTGACTGGACTGATGCGTCGTGCCCGCGTCGCCAGCCAGCACAAGATGGCGCCGCCGCATACCATCGCCGAGCCTTGCCAGAAGGCCAGTGACAGCGGCGTGCGCAGCAGGAGCGACGACAGCGCGGCGGACAGCACGGGGATGAAATACGAGGCGCCGGCCAGGATCGTGACGTTGCCGTGCAAAATGCCCACGTTCCAGGCGCCGTAGCCAAAGCCCATGGCGCCGGCGGCCAGCAGCAGGTAGATGACGGCCTCGGAAGTAAACGCCATGGGGCCGCCACCTTGCAGCAGGTATTTGATCCACAAGCTGATGGAAACGAGGATAAAGAACAGGGTCACGCCATTCTTGCCCTGCGCGATGCGCGCCGTCACGGTGCAATATGCGGCCCAGATCAGCGCGCCGGCAAAGGCCAGGCCATAGCTGAGCGGGTTGCCGCGCACGTTGGCCACGGTGCCGGCCAGGTCGAAGCCCTGTTCGCCGCCCAGTACCCAGCAGATGCCGGCGACGGACAGCAGGAAACCCGGCACGATGAGGAAATTGCTCTTCTGTCCATTGAACAGGATGGCCGCGACGATGGTGAAGGTTGGCCACAAATAGTTCACCATGCCCACCTCGATGGCCTGGCGCGCCGTGCCGGCATAACCTATCGACAGCGCCAGGCACAGTTCATAGGTGACGAACAGCAGGCTGCCCCAGACCAGATAGCGGCGTGGAAATTCGCCCGGCCGCGTATAGCCCACGGACAGCAGCAGAAACACCGAGGCCACGCTGTACATCATCGCCGCCCCGCCCGTGGGTCCCAGCAGGTCGGTGACGCTGCGGATCAGCCCGATAATCGAGCTCCACAGCAGAATGGCGCCCAACCCGGTCAGGGTGGCCTTGTTGGTATTTTTCATGTTCATGTCATTCAGATGATGCAATCAAACGCCCGGTGTCGTTCGCGAGGGCAATCCGCGGTGACAATTGTTGAGATTCCATCAATTATTTGCGGATACTATGTCTTTCAATAACTAAACTCAAACAGGTGCATTCATGTCCGTTCCCAAGTTAGTGTCCGCCAGCCTCGCCGTGTTGTTCTGCGCCACCGCAGCCGCCGGCACGCCAGCCTACCAGCCCTTCCCCAAGGGCTATGGCTATCTGGAACCGGCGGAAACCCGCGCGCTGCAGACGGCCGTAAAGACTGGCGACAACGCCGTCGTGCGCGCGCACGGCTGGCGTTTGTGGGCGGGCATCATGCAACCGGCCGCTGGCCTGGACTGGCCAGTCTGGTACACCTGGCCCAACGGCACTGACGCGTTTGCCGACACCGCGGCATTGACCGCCACTGCGGCAACCGACACGGCGGGCGCGAAGCCATCCAAGCGCCACATGGGCCGCCTGGGCGCAAGCACCTTGACTCCCGTCAACCTGAAAAACACGCCAAGCTACCCGATTCCGGAACAGGTCATCAAGGCCTATCCGCGCGCCATCACGTACGCAAAGGATGGCAAAGTCAGCGGCATCCTCGATGGCATTCACTTCGCGTTCAACGGCGATATCATGATCGCGACGGAATCGCTGAGCAAAGAGGCGCTCGATTTCATCCGCGATCCCAAACAGCCCGTCTACAAGAAAAGCACCCTGGACGCACTGTACAGCAAGGACGACCCTGCCAAGCGCGTGCATAACCTGAATGCGCCAGCCAGCTATGTCGTGACCAAACACATGTATTGGCCAGTGAAAGCCAAGGGTCTGACCGCCTTGCCCGTGTGGCACGACGACTTCAGCGCCAAATATACCGGTTATGCGGGCTACGAACAGTGGCATACCGCCGTTGCCATCGACCCGGACGGCAAGCAGGTCGGCCAGATGGCGAAGGTCAGCTACCTGCATGGCGTGTACAAGCACGGCGGCACCACGCCATGGCCAAGCATCACCAAACTGGCCAAGGTGTACGGCTTGCAGGACTTCTACCACCACAAGGTAAGCGACGCCGACTGGGCCAGTTTCGACGATGCCGACAAGGCCATCATCAACGCCGCCAGCTACTGGCTGAACGGCCAGCCATTCGACGCAGGAGACTACCTGGTCACCGTCGCCATGCACATCAATACCAAGGAAATTCCCAGCTGGGGCCTGCAAAGCGTGTGGTGGTCGGACCGCCCCGACAGCATGCCATACGCCGCCAACCGCCCGGCCGACATCCAGGCTACGGGGCCATGGAAACACTATCTGCTGACGGAAGCCTACGGCATTCCGGAAAAAGGCAATCCGGCACTGCTCCCCGTCGCCACCAACCCGTACATCGAACTGGTGACGCACCCCGTCGGCACCAGCTGCTACACCTGCCACGCCAACGCGGGCTGGCCCAGCAGCTTTAAAGCCATGACACCGGGCGTGGCCAGCTATCAAAATCCACAATGCCCGAACCTGCGCGCCTCGCTCAACCCCAGGAGCTCCTGCCTGGCACCGTTCACCCTCACGGATTTCCAATGGATCATCCCGGATCGGGCGGTGGGGAACTAAGTAGGTCGTGGGAAATTATTGTGAAGTTATGACGAACAGAACCGGATGCTCTGCAAGGCGCCCGCTGCGACGCAGTGCAAGCACTGCTAGCAGCGGGCAACACCGCAGAGCGCCGGTTATGGAAGTCAGAAATGACAATAATTTATTACGCCCTACTTAGCATACGCAAGAAATTGCAGCAGTGTGAATTGATGCCGGGAGGCGCATCCTGACGATGCAGGCCGCCCCCTGAACAGTCATCTTTTCCCATACGCCATCATCCCGCCGAGTTCCTGGCTGCCCTGCTCAACAGCCAGCCCATGGTTTTTCATAGCCGCTACTCTCTGGTGCAAGATGGCGCGCCGGCATGACGTCGAGATAAGGTCCGTCGATGTCTGTACGAGCGGATGGGAAGCATGCCTGGAGCCGATGGCGGACGGCAGACTGGCGGTACGCCTTGGTTTGAATAATATCAACGGGATGGTGAAAGAGGCGGCCTGGCGCATCGAGGAAGCCCGCGCTGCAGCCTCCTTCAAAAACACGCGCGATGCGGGGGACATGAAGGCCCTGGCGTCGGCCAATGCCCTGGTAACGCTGACGGGCAACCGGCGCATGGCCATGTGGGATGCCGCGGCGAGCGTGCCGGAGCGGGATTGGATGCGCGCGACGACCATTGCCGAACCCGTGCTGGAGCTGGCGCCGCCCACGGAAGCCGATGACATCGTGGCGGACTACCGGCATGTCGGCCTGACACTGGGCCGGCATCCGCTTGCTCTCTTGCGCGAGCGCCTCAATAAAATGCGCTTTGTGCCGTCGGATATCCTGAACACCTTCAGCGATGGCCAGCTGGCCAGGGGCTGCGGCATAGTCACGGCAAGACAGCGGCCGGAGACAGCCAAGGGGGTGATATTCCTCACCCTGGAAGATGAATTCGGCACCATCAACATCATTGTCTGGCCCACGCTGGTGGAAAAGCAGCGGGCCGGGCTGATGAATGCCTCACTCCTGGGGGTGTACGGTATTTGGCAATCGAAGAGTGGCGTGCGCAACCTGATTGCCAAGCGACTAATGGATTGCTCGCATATGCTTGGACAGCTCGACATCTTCTTTCGCATCAATTCCACTCTGCAACGATGCATTTAAGTTAACGTGTTGCGTTGATCGATTGAATCTGCAGTTGCGGAGCAGACATTCGGCTATGCGGCCGCGTTCTTCAATGCGATTTTCATTTTGAGCCGCTCCCGACTCCTTCCAACCGCACCTGTATCAATTCCAGTAAAGCCCGAACCCGCGCAGTCACGGAATGACGATGGCTGTACACGCCAAGCAATTGCAGCGGCGCAGGGCACAGGTCCAGCGGCA
Source organism: Janthinobacterium sp. PLB04 (assembly GCF_021165895.1). Taxonomy (NCBI): domain Bacteria; kingdom Pseudomonadati; phylum Pseudomonadota; class Betaproteobacteria; order Burkholderiales; family Oxalobacteraceae; genus Janthinobacterium; species Janthinobacterium sp. PLB04. The sequence goes on from NZ_CP088968.1 coordinate 3,921,380, forward strand.
CTTCCTGCAATCGGCCCGCGGCAAGATCTTCCTGGCATGGATAGGCCGCCACTATCGCAAAGCCGATGCCTTGCCGCGCGCCCGCCAATGCCAGTTCTCCGCTGTTAACGCGATAGCGGCTACGCACGGATACCTTCACGATTTCGCCTGTGGCGTCGAGAAACTGCCAGGGCTGGCCCTTTAACGCACTCAAGGTGGTAATGCAAGGCAATGACCTAAGTTCACGCACGTGGCGCGGTATCCCAGTTTTGGCTAGCAGGGCGGGCGCCGCGACCACGATGCTGGGCAGCGTAGCGAGTTCGCGGGTGATGAAGGTACTGTCGTCCTGGCGCCCACGATGGAAGACGATGGACAGGTCCATGTCTTCCCTGAGAGCTTCGAGACCGGTCAGGCGCGTATCGCATTCCAGCTCGACGCCGGGATGGAGGCTGCAGAATTCGGCCAGGATAGGAGCTAGCAGCCTTGGCGCTTCGCCTGGCATGCACATCCTTAGGGTGCCGCGCAGTTCACGCTGCACTGCGCCAAGCTCTTCCTCGGTGGAGAGTAAGGCGTCGAGCAAGGGTTTTGCGCGTTCGTAGAGTAGCCTGCCAGCTTCCGTCATGCGCAGATGGCGGGTGCTGCGTTCCAGCAGGCGGACGCCCAGCATGCCTTCCAGCGAGGCGACGTGGCGGCTGACGTTAGAAGATGGCAGGGTCAGCAGGCGTGCCGCGCCGGCAAAGCTTTGTTCATCGACGACCGCCACGTAGACACGGACGGTATTCAGGTCGAGGGCATTGCGCATGATTATCCCGATTAAGGTATGAAAGCCGCCCATTTTCACATACTAGTACTCCACAGTGGCGGAATTTAAGATGCCGTCTCGTCCGATGTATCGCCGTCGGCGGCGCGTCGGGACGGGTTGAATAGGAGAGCTTCAGCATGGAAATCGGAATACTTGGCGGCGGCATTGCAGGGTTGAGCGTGGCGCTTGCCTTGAGCAAGCTGGGGTACAGTCCCCGCGTATATGAGCGCCGGGCGGGGCCTGCGACGATGGGGGCTGGCGTTACGCTCTGGCCCAACGCCGGCTTTGTGCTGGAGGAACTGGGGCTGCTGCAAGACATCGCTGCAGTGGGAGGCCGGCCAGTGGCCATGCACCGCCAGGATGCCGCGGGCAATTCTTTGGGGGGCATCGATATTGCGCTGCTAGACCAGATTATGGGACATCCGACCCATACGATTTTGCGCCGGGACTTGCAGGCGGTACTGCTGGATCATGCGGCACAGGCCGGGATCCCGGTAAAATTCGGGCATCGGGCGGTGGCGATCGACCTCGATGCTAGCGGCAAAGCCGTAGCGCGGTTCGAAAACGGGGTAAGCATTCGTCCGGATCTGCTGATCGGCGCCGATGGCCGCATGGACTCGGTGGCACGCCGGTTCGTCGCGGGGGACAACACGCCAGTTTATCAGGGCTTCGTGAACTGGGTGGGTGTGGCGCAGGGAAAGAGTGCCTTGGTGGACGATATCGCGATTCAGGATTATTGGGGTTCGGGTGATCGCTTCGGTTGCGTGGCGGTCCGGCCGGATTTGGTCTACTGGGCAGCGGCGCAGGCACGGCCATTGCCGGGAGCGACGCCCGCAGCGGATATGCGTAAGGAGATTGAGGATCTGTTCGCGGGATGGCCGGAGCCTGTCACCCGCATCATCCAGGCGACACCGGCGCATGCCATCCGACTGATTGCCGTGCACGACTTGGAGCCGCTGCACACGTGGAGCCGGGCCAATGTGCTGCTCGTGGGGGATGCGGCGCACGCGCCGTTGCCGACATCTGGCCAGGGCGCCTGTCAGGCGCTGGAAGACGCCTGGCATCTGGCGCGGTGTCTGGTTGGGGCGGACGGCTGCCTCGATGCAGCCTTGCTGCGCTTCGCGGAGATCCGCGGGCCGAAGACCGCGAAGCTGGCCGAGCAGGGTCGCGTTTTCGCGCGCGGTCTGTTTGCCACTGATCCTGAAACCTGCCGCATTCGCAATGAGCGCGCCAAGGCGTCCGATCCCTTGCGTGACGTGCATGCCTTGGCAGCAGGATGGGCGCAGGGTTTGCCGATGGCCGGCTGCACGGATGGCACGCCGGTGGACAGCGTTGGCTCCGGCAGTCTGTACCGTCTCTGAATATCTCCCCTGCCCTGCTGAGACTCCTGCCGCGTCTTAGCAAAAGCCGGCCTTTGAATCGCCACCAGTAGCGCATGCAAGGCGCTCTACTGTTGCATGAAGGATCTTCTTCATGCAGCAGCCTTAAAGAAGCGCAAGATCGCCGCGACGATGCGCGGCGGTGGCCTGTCGTGGGAGACCGGGCGGCAAGGCGCTCTTTCAATCATCTGAAGATCCCACCGGAAACAGATGTTCAGCCATGAAATCAACGAACGCCCGGACTCTGGGCAACACTTGCCGATTAGACGGCCACAATAGCCAAAAGGTACTGGACGAACCGGACCATTCGTCCAGCACCGTCACCAGCTCTCCGCGATCCAGGGCCGGCCTGACCGCGAAATCCGGCAGGTAGGCAATGCCGTGGCCCTGGATGGCCATATGCCGCAGGGTCTCGAGGTGATTGCTCGTCATGCTTGCCGCGGGGCGCATGTCGACGTCCTCGTCGCCGCGCCGCAGGCGCCATTTTTCCAGCAGGCCGGTGCTTGGGATGCGATGCAGCAGGCAAGCGTGCCGGGCGATGTCCTCGGGCCGTTCGGGCGTACCGTACCGCTCAAAATAGCGTGGCGCGCCCACGCAGACAAAGCAGCTGATCCCCAGGCGCTTGCTCATCAGGCGGGAATCGCTCAAGTCTCCAGTGCGCACTACCGCATCGAAACCTTCGTCCACGACGTCCACCAGCCGGTCGCTGAAATCCAGGTCGAGTTCGATCTGCGGATAGTGGCTGGCAAAGGCCGACAACACTGGCCACATCAATCCGCTGACCAGCGGCAGGCTCACCCGCAGTCGGCCTTGCGGGCTTGTCGTCGTGCTGGCCAGTTCATTCTCGGCCGCCGCGATCTCGGAAAGGATACGCCGGCAACGGTCGAGGAACAGCGCGCCTTCCGCTGTGAGGCTCACGCTGCGAGTACTGCGCTGGAACAGGCGCACGCCAAACTTCTGCTCCAGCCGTGCTACTCCCTTGCTGACCGCCGACGCGGAGATACCCAACCGCTGTCCCGCTGCCGCGAAGCTGCGCAATTCGGCGACCTGCACAAAGATCGTCATGCCGCTGTGGCTATCCATTCCACCTTCCAATTGATGACCAATCAGTCATGTTAATCATGATATCTGCACTATTTTTCCATTAATAGTTCCATTGTATCCTCAGTTATACAGTGTGGCCGTCGCGGCATTGCCGCCACAGCCATGAATCCGAGAGCGTGAGTCACTCTCGGAGGAAGCCAGGAGTGACTCGCCATCTTTAAGGAATACCCGATGAGTACCACCACCATCGCATCTGCGTCGGACGCGAGGGTTCATAAGACCCCGCTGATCGTGACCGGCTGCCTGACCGCTGCGGTCATTCCGTTGAGCATTGCCGGCCCCGCTGTGGTCGTTCCCTCGATCAACCAGGCGCTTGGCGGCAGCGCGGTCGAGCTAAACTGGATCATCAACGCCTACATCCTGACCTACGGCAGTGCGACACTGGCCGCAGGCAGCCTGGCCGACACCTATGGGCGCAAGCGGGTCTGGCTGTCTGGGATGCTGTTGTTCGCCTTGATAACGGCGGCGATTCCCTTCATGCCGTCCGTGTTCTGGATCGACATCCTGCGACTCATCCAAGGCCTGGGCGCGGCTGCAGCCTTTGCGGGCGCGATGGCTGCGCTGACACAAGAGTTCGATGGACACGCCCGCACGCGCGTATTCAGCCTGATCGGTACGACTTTCGGTGCTGGAGCGGCATTCGGCCCATTTATGGCTGGACTGCTGATCGACACCCTGGGATGGCAATGGGTGTTCTTTCTGCCAGCGCTCGTCGCCATGCTGGCATCCGCACTCATTGCACCATTTGCCCGCGAGACGCGCGCCCCCGACGCCACGGGACTGGACTGGCCCGGCGCCATCAGCTTTACCTCCGGTCTGGCCCTGCTGACCTACGGCATCATTCTTGCCCCCGAGCGAGGTTGGAGCCATGCCTGGGTCCTGGCTTGCCTGGCGAGCGCCCTCATGTTGCTGGCCGCCTTTGTCGTCATCGAACGCCGGCAGACCAAGCCCATGCTCGACCTGTCTCTGTTCGTCAATGCCCGGTTCGTCGGAGTGCAGGTGCTGGCGATTGCGCCGGCCTATGCGTACATCGTGCTGCTGGTCATGCTGCCAGCCCGATTCATCGGGGTCGAAGGATACAGCGCACTGGCAGCCGGGCAGATGATGATCGCATTGTCCGCGCCGCTGCTAGTGGTGCCCTTCATTGCCGGTCTGCTGGCGCGCTGGATCAACGTTGGCGTGCTCTCTGGCATTGGCCTCGCCATTGCGGCAGCCGGACTTGCCTGGTTGGGCTTGACGCTATCCGGCGATGCGCAAAGCGCGCGTTTGCTGGCGATGCTGGTGATTGGCATCGGCATCGGCCTGCCTTGGGGGTTGATGGATGGTTTGGCCGTGAGCGTTGTTCCCAAGGAACGGGCGGGCATGGCGGCCGGAATCTTCAATGCGGTACGCCTGGCCGGCGACGGGATGGCCATCGCCGCCGTGGGGGCCCTGATGTCCGCCAACATTTTCTCTGGACTGGTGGCTTCAGTGCCGAATGGCACATCAGGGCAAGTGGCGAATGCCGACCTGGTCGAAGCATCGAGCCGGTTGGCGATGAGCGATCTACCGAATGCGCTGGTGCATTTGCCGACGGCCGGACGGTCGCTGCTGTTGCAGGTATACGAAGACGCATTCCGTTTTCAGCTTCTTGTCTTGGCGGGCGCTGCGGCAGCGACGGCGATCCTGGTGCTCCTGCTGTTGGGCAGGGTAAGACGGCATGACTGATCGCAAGGAATTAAGACATTTACGTTACTTCCTGGCCGTCGCTGAAGAACGACACTTCGCCCGCGCCGCCAAGCGGCTGCACATCGAGCAATCGCCGCTGTCGCGCGCCATACAGGAACTGGGAGAAGAACTGCGTGTTGTGCTGCTCGCCCGCACCACGCGTAGTACACGGCTGACTCGCGCGGGCAAACTGTTCCTCGATCATGTACCGCGCGTCTTCGCCGCCTTGCAGCAGGCACGCGATAGCGTGAAAGCGGCGGCAAATGGCGTCCACGGCCAGTTGCGCATCGGGTTGTCCGACGGCATCACGCCGTCGCGCTTAATTGCCACCAGTAGCTTAGACTCTCCTGCCCCATAGTCCTTGAAAGATGAGAAACCGATGGATCGTGTTAGGTCCTGGGTGTTCTGCCAGATTCCTGGTGTGCAATCGCGTGGCTACCTGATCCACCGATGTGATCGGGGTTGGGTCTATCTCCCCTGCCCCGCAGAGACTCCTACCGCGCGCTAGCAAAAGCCAATCCGGCTGTGGCGGGCTCCGGTAGGATCTCTTCCATGGCTAAACACCTTGCAACGTTATAGCTGAGGTTTTGCGGGGCGCCAACTTTGACTTAATGGTTGGCGGTAGATCGACAAAGTATTCCGTCATCTCCTATCGATCCAAATTTTGCGCAGCACGGCTTTACCCTGAGCATCTACGCCATGAACCTGAAAAACGTTCTTTGCCACATCAATGCCTGCAGTAGTCATCTTCATGGTGAACGCTCCTTTCGGTTAGGGAGATAGCCCCCCTATTTTGGCACCTAGATGCCTGTTTGAAAGAGGGCGTCCATTCCATTAGAACCTTCCGCGATACCGCAAGAAGGTTGATGTCGTTCAAAAGTCCGCGTATCGAGGCAGCAAGTCTTGATCGACTAAGCGGATTTCGATGGAGTTGGCGATCTTGACGTGCTCGGGATTTTCGTCCGAGAATGGCGCGTCGGTGACACTGACGATGATCGTGCCAATCTGCTTCTTGTCGGCTCCCAGAACCGGCACTAGCGCGCGAGCCTCGGGTACTTGCTGAACAGTGAGTACCCGAGGCAGGTACAACATCCAGCCGATTCCTGGGCGGTCTTTGAAAACCTTTTTGTCAAAGTAGCCGGCCGATTCAATCGTCACGAGGGTGGGATGCCAGAGTACTATGGACTTGTGAATTAGGCTTGTGACGAGTCGCCAATCTTTTGCGAAGGCGCCAGGCTTTGCACGCAGTACCACCATACTTGTTTCCGGTATCGGTCGGCCAACGTACTGAACAGATGCACCTTCGCTGCCGTCGCGGCCATTCCACATGCTGACGATACGCGGGTCCACATCGTGCTTCAAGGACTCAGTCAGCACTGCAATTGCTGCTGTGGTCGGGCCAGCAGGCCCAAAGACTTTATAAAGTAGCGCTTCTGCTTTTGTGTTGCCTTTGAGAAGCCATCCATCCAATATCGGTGAACAAGCAAGAAGCTCAGGCACGAGCCCATGCAGTTCATCCAGCATCGTCTTGATCTCGAGCGCGCTGGCATGACGGAATATGGTGGTAAATTCGTAGGGACGTTTCATGGATTGAATACCGTTTCGATTGGAAGCCGCATGGTCATGAGTGCTTTTGAGAAAAACCGATAACTTTTAGATTGCATGAAGTACCAGCGAAGTTGAACCGGTGGCATCGCCCACTATCGCCAGCATCCCTTGGAGTTCAAACGCGCATTGGTGGCGCTGCCGCTGCTACCGTGCGCCTCGGTAGCTCGCACCGCCCGCGAACACGGCTTCAATGCCAACCAGGTGTTCAGCTGACGCCGTCTTTACGAGCAAGGGCGCCTCGGCGTACCCGTGTTAATGCGTGACGATGTGATCGGTCGGCGGGGAGTGACCAGCGTAAAGCTGGTCGCACCCATAGTTCCAGAGAGGGGACGGTCGAAGCGTCGAAGTAGGCGGCGTGCCCGTCTCTTACTAAGGCCGTATCAAATCCGGTCAGCGTGCAGTTACTGCAGATTAGGACGATGTACCAAAGGCCACTTGACTTGACCTTGTTGTCGAACAGTGATTATCCCCTGCATGGCAGGATATTTTCGTACCATCGAAGTGAGTTATCCTTCGTCAAATATCGACATAGCGAGGCAGCAAGTCCTGATCGACCAGACGAATTTCAATGGCATTGGCGATCTTGACGTGCTCAGGATTCTCATCATTGAAAGGCTCGTCGGTGACGCTGACGATGATGGTGCCGATCTGCTTGTCTTTACCTTGCTCGCCCGTCGCCATGACGGGTACCAAGGCACGGGCTTCTGGCACTTGCTGGGTCGTCAGTACACGCGGCAGATACAACATCCATCCAACACCTGGACGATCTTTGAAGACTTGTTTTTTAAAATACTGATTACGTGCAACCGTGATAAAGACTGGCCGAAGGGACCCCGCGATAAGGGACAGTAGCTCTTTCACTCCATCAATACCAAGCCGTTTCACACCTTGACCTTTATCGCTGATCCTGAAAGTCCGGGCGGGCCAGTCACTGTCGCTGAACCCAAGCGCCATAGTCGCGCCCTCACCGTCTCCGAGCTCGCCATTCCAGGCGCTTAGAAATCGGGATGTCTCACCCTTGAACTCGGCCTCAAGTACGGCTTCGGCCGCAGTGGTGAGTTCCCCCGATGCATCGAAGACCGGATACAGAAACGACTTCTCTTTGGTATCTTGCGATAGAAACCAGTTTTTCCCAAATGCCGCAGTTTTATTCAAAAACTGGATAGTGGTCGCGATCTCCTGGACGTTGGGTCGGAAAGCGAGGGAGGTGCGTGTTCCATCGCGCTTATAAGAAGCATTGATTATTGTCATATTTTTATGGAACGTAGTAGGTGGTAATCCCCAACGCAGCTAATTTGGGCTCCATATATTCGTAAGCAAGTGGGGTTTGGAAGTACCATTTCAGCGAGGCCGGCGGGTTACGCATGACAATCTTTGACTGGTCCGTGGCCTGCTTTAACTCCATCCTCACGAAAATATTTTCTTGAAAATCGTACCTGAATTCGCCGTTTGCCTTAAAAAATTGATCATAATCCGCTTTTGCTTCCTGCAACAAGCACAGGCGGGATTGGAAGCCGTCAAAGTCCTTTCCTTCAAACACCCATTCCATCCCAATCAGGAAGCCAGTAATCCGGGCTTGGTAATCGCGTGCTGCTGGCGACATGCTGTGTGGAACAGCCATAAGCGTACCCTTGTCTGGCGGGCACCGGCATCTTTCTTTGGTATCGCTTCGCGTCTCGGCACGCGCGAGGGGGGTGACGCGGGCGTCTTTTGCGTCTTCTGCCTCTTTTTTTCGTTTGCGCAAGGCTTCGTCCGTGAGCACTGCTCCCGCAGCGATACCCAAGGCTAACAAAATTTTTTCCACGACTGCTGGTATTACCAATATCGGTAGCGCACCCATTAGTGCTCTCCTTCCAGTTTTTTATCCATCACCGCGATCAGTTCGTCGAACCTCTGTTCCGGCGTGGCGCCAGGCTTGCGCAGGTAGGCATCAACCAGCGGGTCGTCATGAATCCCAGGCGCGTCGGCCGCCAGATACATCAGATGTACGATATGCGGCGTGGACCTGAAACCGATTCGAATGGCGTAGGTGTACGCCGCCAGCATGCGCTCGATCACGGCCGCCCGGCCTGGCTGGATTGCCATGTCGGCACGCTTGGCCAAAAATTGGTCCGCCACTGCGATGACGAAATCGCTCATGTCGCCGGTTTGCACTGCACGCCATTGCTCCTCACTGAACGTCAGCATCGTGCCTCCCTATGATTGCCCGCTTGCCGTCGAGCAGCAAGTGCCATTCATGAATGTGGCCAAACATCGCCTCCCGCTGTGCCGGCTCAAGTATTTGTGCCAGCTTCACCAACACGCGTGGATCCCAAAAGCGCAGCAGCGCTGCGCGACCATCCGGTAGCCGTGTTTCCAAGTGTAGTTGCAGCAACTGCGCCAGGCCACCAAGGTCGTGCACGGCGAATAGCCAGGTAACGGAAGGTGTTTCTTGCTCCAGTGCGGCCACGTCTTCAAGAAACGAAGGCGCTGCTCCCGCCACGTCGACCAACCAGGGGCCTGCATGCGCGAGCGCAGCGTCGGGTGTGCCGGTAAATAGCGGGTAGCGCGTCCCATCCTGCGTCATGCGCGTTTGGCGGTGTGTCTCATATTGAACACCGTCGACCAGTGCGTATAAGCACAGCGCCGAGTGATGTTGCTGAAGTTGCTTCAGGCGTTCCAGGACGTCAATCAATATTGTCACTCCCTGATAACGGCGGTCGCGCCAGCGGCGGCAGCAGAAAGCAAGCATTCGAGGCAAATGCCGGAGTCGGTATTTGCGGCGATGTTGCCGGCGGTTTCCATCACGTCATTGTCGTCGACATCAGCCGGGTCGCCCACGCTAGACTGGTCCAACCAGATCGTCGTGATTTGGCCGGAAATCAGTTTTGCACCGCAAGCGGTCGAATCCATGTGACGCGCATAACCATTGCCACTGCTGTCCACGACGTCGGACGGTCCAGAGGTGATGGGGAACGTGCCCTTGCATTTGGGGCATACCGTCATGTCGCCGACGCGCGCTATATTCTTGCCATTGATGTCACAGGTGAAATCGGCGCTGATGACCGTGCCGCCATGACTGGTCTTGTCGCCCATGACAATGAAAGGTCTGCTCAAATGATGCTCCTGAATGGGTGCTACAACGCAATAAGTTGCATTTATAGCATATTTTTCAGATACGTCAGCTAAGCACGATTCAAAATGAATAATAATGCGGTTGGATCGGAGCGCAATGAACTTTTCTTTGTTCTAAATGCGAATTGGGACTTTGATGCCGATGTAAAAGGTAGACTTGGACCTTCCCCGGCATAACGGATGGTAAATGGTATTATTTTCGATCGAGCAACCACGGCAGAATGCCTGCTACTGAGCGGTATAACGACACAGTTGGCTTCGACAGCCTACCCCTCAACTTGAGGCGCGAAATGGGATCGACGATTTTGCATGCTGGCGTTGGAGTTGCCATCACGACTGACGCGACATGGCACCTGGCGGTATCGCGCCAAAACAGAAGCTTGCCATGGCCGCTTACCCCCTACTTTTAGAGTGCTCTAAAAATGGGGAATTACCCCGCCAATCAATAAGCGAGAAAGATAATCATGTTGGATAAGAAATGGTGGCATAACGCCGTCGTGTATCAGATCTACCCACGTAGTTTTCAAGACAGCAATCACGATGGGGTCGGTGATCTGGCCGGCATCATCAGCAGACTGGACTACCTGCAACATCTGGGAATCAACCTGATCTGGCTGTCGCCAGTGTACCGGTCGCCGATGGACGATAACGGCTATGACATCTCCGACTATCAGGATATCGCCGCTGAATTCGGCACATTGGCCGAGATGGAGCTGTTGATCGCAGAGGCGGCCAAGCGCGACATCCGTATTTTGATGGATCTTGTGGTCAACCACACCTCTGACGAGCATGCTTGGTTCGTCGAGGCGAAGAAATCCAAGGATAGCCCCTACCGTGACTACTACATCTGGCGCAATGCAGGCGCCGACGGCTCCCCGCCCGACCAGCAACGTTCGTATTTTGGCGGGAGTGCATGGGAATACGATGCCGCCAGCGGTGAATATTACTTCCATCTGTTCTCGAAACGACAGCCAGACCTGAACTGGGAAAATCCTCAGGTGCAGGAAGAGGTGCATCGCATGATGAACTGGTGGTTGGACAAGGGCATCGGCGGCTTCCGCATGGATGTGATCGATCTCATCGGCAAACAGGTCGACCAACAGATTATCGCCAACGGCGCACGACTGCACCCGCTGCTGCAGCAAATGCACCAAGCGACCCTGGCCGCACGCGATGTATTGTCGGTGGGCGAGACGTGGAGCGCCACCCCGGAGACCGCCAAGCTGTATTCCGACCCGGCGCGCCAGGAGCTGTCGATGGTCTTCCAGTTTGAGCACATCACAATGACCCACGATACCAAGGAGGGGAAATGGAAGCCGCGGCCGTTCAATCTGATCGAATTCAAGCAAATCATCAGCAAGTGGCAGACCGAGCTGGCCGATACCGGCTGGAACTCGCTGTTCTGGAATAACCACGACCTGCCGCGCGCCGTATCCAAATACGGCGACCCAGGCCGTTACCGGGTCGAGTCGGCCAAGATGCTGGCCACCGCGCTACATTTTCTCAAGGGTACGCCCTATGTCTATCAAGGCGAGGAAATAGGCATGACCAATGTACGTTTCGATTCCATCGACGACTATCGCGACATCGAATCGCTCAACCTCTACCACGAACGCACGGCCGCCGGCGTGTCGCCGGAGACGATAATGGCCGGCATCCACGCCAACGGGCGGGACAATGCACGCACCCCCATGCAGTGGAACAGCACACACAACGCCGGCTTCAGTACTGGCACGCCATGGCTAAAGCTGAATCCAAACTACCCCGAGATCAACGTCGCGGCCGCGCTGGAACAACCCGATTCGGTCTTCTTCCACTACCAGAAGCTGATCGAACTGCGCAAGCACTGGGACGTCGTGGTTTACGGAAAATACCTGCCGTTGCTGGAGCAGCACCCGCAGGTATTCGCCTACCGGCGCAGCCTGGGTAGCCAGCAGCTGGTTGTCGTCAACAACTTCTCCGGCGAACACGTCGAACTGGATCTGCCGGCAATGCTGCACGGCATAGTCGGGCAAGGCTTGATCAGCAACTATGCCCAGCGTGACAGCTGGACCGACCACCTCAGCCTGCAGCCATACGAATCGTTTGCTATCGCGTACGAGTGTGAGGCGGGGCGCGGGTAAAGCGTTGTTGTGCAATCACGTCGAGTCGCGCGAACGCCTGGAAAAATGGTGATGGGTGGTTAAGCGCACGCTGGGCTGGCTGCACCGCTTCCGCCGATTACGCATCCGCTACGAACGCCGTGCCAATATCCACCAGGCGTTTCTCTCGCTTGCCTGCATACTCATCTGCTGGAGATACATTCAGCGGTTTTGTTAAGCGTTCTTAGACATATGAATCGAAATTTTTATCGTTCATTCAGTCGCTATAATTGCAACTAGTTGGCCAAAATTTCTTGGCCGTTCGCTCATGACAGGCAGCAATTTTTTCCTGTTTTGTAAATCCAAATTCAACGTTATTGACAAATTTTTCGTCATCAGATAAGTTTGCATGAATATTTTTCTTGGGCCAAGAGGCATATGGCCGCATATCACTGTCTCCAAATCCAGTCTTCTCAGGTTTGCCATATTTACTTATGTAGCGCTGCAGTGGAATTGGGGAATCTGGTAGCCAGCGTATCCAACTGATAGCGAGAGCATTGTCCGTGTCTTGCTCAGCAAGGAACTTCCAAGTTTTCGACCTGGGATTGTCGTTGGCGGGCGATGCGTTGGTAGCCTCTTCGGCCTCTGCCTCTGTTTGGAGCTTTTTAAATGTGGGACGAGAGTCGCTGAACGCCATATAGAGAACTCCCGGAAATCCGTTCCCAGACAGCTTATAAAAGCCATCGTCCTTTGTCACCCAAGCTGCAGCAACTGGTTTTATTTCAGCCAATGGGAAAAGATCTTTGATTTTTGCAAGAGAGTAACCATGGTTTATACCTTGAAAAATTTCGGCCTGAGCACTTGAAAAAATTAATAAGGCTGCAATTGTTAGGGTGATGCGAAGCTTGGTCATAGGTTATTCTTTGCTATCAAAGTGAGTACATATTTTATAATATTATCGGCCCGCAGTGATATCTAACCTGCTCAGATCTGACTAGGTAAGCTTAGGATGGTCGCCAACTGTTCACCCATCGCCCCCATGTTGCCTGCTTTTTGTCCGCATACATATGCAGCATGTCCTGCAGGCTTATTCTAATAATCTACTTTGCAGCAAACGGCCAGTGCAGACGTCTGCACTGGTCACTAGGTGAGTTATTTTCTTCGCATCGCGTCTGATGTAGCATCATGATGTTTTGCCGAAAGGAAATTATGGAAATTTTACTATTTGTTTGGATCGGTAGTGCAGTGCTTTTGAATCGCCACTGAATTGCCACCAGTCGCTTAGACTCTTCTAATCCATAGTTCTTGAAGATGAAGAACCGATGGATTGTGTTAGGAGCCTGGGTGTCCTCTGAAGCACCTGGTGTGCGATCTAGTAGCTGGCTGCTCAAACGACAAGATCGGGGCTGGCCTGTCTATCGCCCCTACCCTGCACAGACTCCTCCCGCGCGCTAGCAAAAGCCGGCCGTCCCTAGCCATAACTGCCGGCGAAGGATGGCATAGCTGACGGGTGCAACAGCAGAGCGCCTGCTTTCGCGCGCGATAGCGGCACAGTTGGCTAAGATAAACTAGCCCGTCATCTGCTTCGTGCGCTCGGTCACGCTCTGATGGTGGACTGGTCATCGTGAGCCTCCCAGCCCGCCCAATTGCGAAAAGCAGTATTTTGAGCGTCTGAAGAGCGTCTGGCAAACTCGTAGTGATTCAAATATCGTGTGAACTGCGATCCACGCGAGGGCGAAAAATCATCTGAAAAACTATAACCCTTTTTAGGTTACAGTTTGCCTACCAGATCAATGACAGCTTCGCGTACCCAGCGTTGTCCGCTGTGGTCATGGTTGCGCTCATGCCACAGCATGCTCACGGCGAAGCCCTGCACAGGGAAAGGACATCCGACCACCTTGAGCACTTCGCCGCAATTACGCACCAGCCGTTCCGGCACCAGGGCGACAAAGTCAGAGTGCGCGACAATTTCAGGTACGAGCAGGAACGACGCCGCTGAAAGCACAACATTACGCTGATAGCCTAGCGCTGCGAGTCCTTCGTCCACAGGCGTCGTGAAGTCGCCTCCACGCAGCGAGACGATAACGTGGTCCAGTCGTGCGAACTGTTCAACAGAAAGTCCTCGTCGCAGTCCGGGATGCCTATGTCTGCCGATAAGCACATAGTGCTCGTCAAACAGATGCCGGCTGCGTAAACTGACCGGAGCATGCTCGGGTGTCATCAGCGCCAGGTCCACTTCGCCGCTAGCCATCTGCGCTTCCAACTGTAGCGGATCAAGATGGCGCAAAGCAAATCGCACACCGGGACCACGCTTTCGTAGCGCAACTACCAATGGCTGGATCACCGTCTTCTGCAGGTAGTCTGTACAGGCGATGGTAACGGTAAGTCGGGCCTTTATCGGATCGAAGTGGCGGTGTCCAGTCAATGTGGCGCGCACCTGATCTAACGCGTGGCGAAGCGGATCAAGCAGTTCGAGAGCCTTGGCAGTTGGCAGCATGCCACGTTGCACTGGTATCAGCAAAGGGTCATCGAACAGTTCGCGCAGGCGGCTCAATTGTGCGCTAACTGCTGGCTGGCTAAGGTACAGGCGCTCAGCCGCGCGGGTCACGTTTTGTTCCACCAAAAGGGTTTCCAGTGTGACTAGGAGATTGAGGTCCAAACGCTTTTTGCTATCCATGAGATGAATAATAGCAGAAAATTTTTTTGATTTCACAGATACCTTGAGGCAATGCAAACTGTCTCCACTCTCAATACTCTGTGAAAGCCACGCCATGCAGTCAACCAATAGAAAAATTCTTATCGTCCATGCTCATCCCGAACAGACATCCGTAACGTGTCAACTTACCGAGATGGCTGCCGAGGTACTGAAGGCTCAAGGCCACGAGGTAATGCAATCGGACCTGTACGCCATGGGATGGAAGGCGGTATTTGACGGCCAGGACTTTCCCAAGCGAGTTAACCAGAAGCGCCTGTCTTTCATTGACGAATCTGGATACGCCTTTTCCAACGGTTGCCAGACTCCCGACGTCGAAGAAGAGCAGCGAAAGATCCTGGCGGCGGATGCGGTGATCCTGCTGTTCCCACTATGGTGGTTCAGCATGCCCGCAATCATGAAGGGGTGGATAGATCGCGTGTGGGCCTTTGGTTTGGCCTACGGCTACAAAGGGGCTGGCAATGCCTATCGCTACGGTGAGGGTGGCTTTGCCGGAAAGCGCGCACTGCTGGCGGTATCAGTTGGTGGACCGGCGGACGACTATTCTTCCCGTGGCATCAATGGGCCGTTGGAGCAGCTGCTCTTTCCCATCACACACGGCACTTTGTTCTTTCCCGGTATGCAGGTGCTACCCACATTCGCGGTATATGAGACTGCTCGAATCGATGGCAACGGCATTGCTGAAGCAACTATGGCCTGGCGCATCCGAGTGAAGCGACTGTTCGAGGACGTACCGATTGCTTTCCGTCAACAGAGCAGTGGCGACTATCCAGACCAGCACGTGTTGGCCGACTACATCGCACCAACTCAGACTGGTTTGGCGGCTCATATCGCCGCGCCCGAGGAACTCAGCGCCCCTGTCCCAACCGCCTTCGGAGGGCTAAAGTAAAGACGATTGTCGTCCTCAAGCATAGTACGGACGCTTCTGGTGACGCACTGGACAACCTTCCCGCGCCGAATGCCAATGACTGCTGACACAAATGGTGTTCAGCAATCAAGCAACGGCCTGACGACCGGTTAAACTAAGCCACCAGCCGTGTGGTTTGCCGGCACACAAGACCGCAGAGGTAATTGCCTGATTCAACGACGAGATTAGGTCTGGCCTGTCTATCTCCTCTGCCCTGCAGAGATTCATGCCGCGCTCCAGCAAAAGTAGGCCTTCCCTAGCCATAACTGCCGGCGAAGGATGGTTTATCCGATCGAGGCAACAACAGAGCGCCTGCCCTTGCGCGCGATAGCGGCACAGTTGGCTACGATAAACTAGCCCGTCATCTGCTTCGTGCGCTCGGCCACGCTCTGGCGGTGGACTGGTCATCGTGAGCCTCCCAGCCCGTCCAATTGCGAAAGGCAGTATTTTGAGCGTCTGAAGAACGTCTAGCGAACTCGTGGCGATTCACTATGAAGATTCTTAAGACTGGTTTGAGAATTACGCAAAGTGATAATTGGATAGATTTAGCAAGATCGATTTCCCTATAATTCCTGCGCGATAAGGCACGCAAAGATGCCTCTAGAATGAGGAAGTATATGGCCCTACAAGCTTGCCATGAATGTGGCGCGCAGGTCAGTAGCGAGGCAAAGACCTGTCCAAAATGCGGAGTTACCCCTAAGAATAAAGCAAATATGCTTTCGCAGGCGCTCGGGGCTGTGTTTGCCGTTGGCATCGTCTGGTATTACTTCGGTGGCGGACTAGAAAAACAGGCTGCCAAGAACATGAGCAGTATCGAGGCCCAAGTCGCCACCGATGCTGTAAAGCAGTACAACATTGCCAAGGCGTCAGGAGCGCCGATGGATGTGTGCGTACAAGCAAGCATGGTTTCGGCAGCGTATCTGCAGGCGAAAGATGACAGCAACTATGCCAAGTGGAAGCAACTTGAGGCTGCTGATTGTTCAGTTGCTGGAATTTCACAATAAGCACGCTACCTTAGTCGTGCGCATATTGATCAGCCTTGACGGTGGCCTGACTTGCCTAGCAGCCTGATCCAACGACGAGATCAGGTCTGGCCTGTCCATCTCCCCTGCAGAGACTCATAGCCGTTACTTCGGCCCACTGAGGATTATGTCCGGTTGGGGGCGGAACCTGCCAACGACGGCAACCGGCCAAAAACGGAAATTCTCCTCAGCAAAAATATTTTGTCGCTACCTGGAGCTTGATGGTAGCGTTTTGCCCCTTTTACCTAAAGCGATGCACTAATGTTTCAGAAAATACTCGCCGCTTTCGGCATGTCTGCACTAAAGACACCTGCAGCAGCAACGGATCGCACAGCGATGGAATTCATTGAGGCCGCGAAACATGGCTTGATGCAGCAGACTTCTGCTCATGCAACTACCTGACACTTAGGGGAGGAGGACCGTTGGTCTGCTGACCTGGATGACGGTACGATCACATTGCATTTTAAAAACAGTATAGTCGCGAGCGCGTCGATTCAGGTCGTTGGCACCTATAACAGGTCGGATGGGACGTTCCTTTGGGGATGGGATCAGCTGACGCTAACATGCTATTTCAAGCGATCGATGCATTACTAAAGAAACTATATGGACTTACCGAATACAAACTCGCTGGCTCTCTAGAAAAGTTTGGACGCGCGTAAGTTTGTGGGAAAGATCCATTATGGGGCGGTAACAATCGGCCAAGAGCTGCGTTACGTTTCCTGCCCCCCTGAAGCAGGGGGAACCGGCGCAGAGAATTTGCCGTGCAAAAGTTGGGCAGATAATATGGAGCAATAATGTGCGGTACTTTTACAGTAATGGGGCATCGATACCGCTGGATGTTGGTCCGCGAGACAGCCGCGTATCCTGCTTTGACCCGTGCACTAATGCTCCCTCAGGTGGTCGATGTTCTTAGAATCGCAAGTGAAGATTCAGATTTTAATATCGTTATGCGAATAGACGGAACGGCCTATGTTGGGGACGGGAGCATTCATCTGGGTCCCATTCTCTGCATTGGAGATGTAGCCGTTTTAGCTCGGCCATCGAGATGGCCAACCGATGCTCTGCTGCGATTGCGGCCGAGCATCGCTCGGGTGCGCGAAGGCACGCCCGTTAAGGTTGCCGCTGAGCGAGTCGTTCAGTGGGTCACCAGTTGCGCCTTTAAAGCCGTCAGGGTCAAACCGACTGAGTGTCTCTGGGTAGATTACGAATAGTTCGGGAGTGTCTGTTTTGGGGCTATTGTGTTGAAAAACTCTTGGCCAAGACCCGTCACAATGCAATAAATGTACAGGAAAATTGTACGCAGTGGCGGTGCTGGGCTCGCTTAGCTCATCACTAGTGTCACCTTCTGTTTTTGCGGAAG
>NZ_CP088968.1:3939166-3949674 GCF_021165895.1 Janthinobacterium sp. PLB04
CAGCACCAAGCATGCTGCCTGCTGTTTGAACTCAGGGGAAAACGTACGTCTTTGCTTGCTCATCAAACACCTCTCCATGGCGAGCATTCTCGCCTAAATCAGTGTCCGGGTACATTAAACCACTACAGTTTGACCAGCTTTGGGGCGGTTTGTTTCTCTGGACGACGTTTTGTTAGGCGTTCTTAGTTGTGAGCTCTCGGCATCGCACCGCCATCCGCTCAGTGAAGTTTGAATGACGAGCGAAGCCGGAATACTCATCCTCAACCTCCTCCATTATCTCTGTCATAAGAGCTTCTCTCTCTGGCGCCGGCATTCAAGGACCTCGGGAAGTTGCTCCAAGTTGTCGTAGAGCGCTTTATTCCAACGCAAAAATATGATCCGCATCGATCAATCTTTCGCACTCTATACTATCTTTATAAAGGCCCGATCTGGGCAGCGATTTTTCCCCAACCGCGTAGACAGAATACTTCCCGTGCCAAGCTTTCTGTCCGGTGACAGCTCGGTCGGCAGCGTGCAGATTGATCCACGCGGTTCCCGATCCGGCCAACTTGACATAGCGGGGCCTACCGCCTGAGCCGATCAGATTGCCGCCAAGGGCAGGCAATTCGGGCTGTTGAATTTCGTCGTTGCGCGAGATGATCACATACGACCCCAGACCCGTCTGGCGTTCGATACATGCCTTAAACTCTAAGACAATGCCTACAAAATCATCGATGTGAAGCTCGTTATCAGTGTAAAGCAGCGCTGTGTCAGAAAAGGTAGTTACATAAACTTCCGGTGACATCCGATATCCGGTATTGGGAATCGACACCACAGGCGCTTGAAAAGAAGTCGTCCAGCTATCGGCGGCATTCCAGAAACGTTCAAGAACTGCTGCCGCTTTGTGATTTTTAATCGCGTCTTTAATACCAACCAAATCGAGCAATGCATAAGTCTTTTGTGCCACGTTGAGCCTTTTGAAGTTATACAACAACGGAAGGAAGTGCGCTTCCTGCAATCCGTGTCGAAGATTTTTGATGCAATAAGTTTTTAATTTTAAACGCCGGCTTATTGATTTATGAATCGCCACGAGTTCGCTGGGCACTCGCGAGCCGTTCAAAAATGCCTTCGATCAAACTCTACAGGCGAAAGCTTGTCATTAAATCAGTGATGGCGTTTCGGATTGTAGAACATCTCGACGTAGTCAAAGATGGACACTCAACCGCGAATAGGTTAGCACTGGCATGGCGACAGCCCGCGTGGACTCCTATGGCTACATTCAAAATCGGCTTAACACCGGTCTTTGAATCTAGCCTTGTTCCTACACGCGGCTTGCAACCCATCAACCGCTGAAACGGCGTAGCACTCGGATTGGTCCTGGAGCCGAAATCACTCCTTCTTCACGAATCGTTGTGCCCGGTTCGGCCTTCAGAGAAACACGAACAGCATTGTGTCCCCTACGGAATGCGTGCGTCGAGCCGACAAGTGAGGCATCGTGTCCCAGCTTAACGATCATCAGCACCAGGAACGAGGCCGTTTGTTCGGGTTCATTTATTTCGGCGTGCATTTGAAGAATATCAGGTCGACTAGGCAGTGCCAAAAAGCTTGGATGTGAGTGCCACTCTCCCATATAGTTAAAACGCTGTGGCTGGAATCCTGTTAACAGATGGAAGCGGCGAATAAACTTTCGGTGCTGCGATGGGTCCCTAGTGAACGAAGTAGGCGTTCCATCTCTTTGAACGGACAGCGCTCGCACCAAAAATTTGCCATCTGCTATCTGTTCGGCCGCGAGCACCCCTCCAATCTCGTTTCGCCCGGCAGCGTGTAGCTCTTTTTTCAGTTTGCGGGCGCACTTCGCACTTAAAGTTACTTCAATCATGGGGCGCTTATTAATCAACGCGCGGCAAGCTAATCGGCCGCGTCTCGAATGGCGTCTCAAAAATCCACTCTTTTCGCAAGCCGATCAGATAAGCGGATTCTTGATAATCAGATTCTGCCGCGGGACGTAGTGTATCGATAATCAGTCGGGTTAGATATCCAGACAGGATAGAAACATCTCCATCATCGGCAATCATCGCCTGATGCTCGTCATTTTCACTGCCATAGTCGATGTCGCTATCGTCAGGCGGCTTAGGCAAGGAAGGATCTGTCATGGCTGTGTAGACCTGATGTCGGACTTCAAGCGGTGGGGATTCGATGCCAGGTCTGGAGCGTACTACGTAGCCGCCATAACCACCGCCAAACACCCGCCCCCATACCATCGGGATCTTCGCTTGTGACGCCACTGCGGCTGATGCGGCAAACCCTTGCCCGCTAGCAGATGTTTCGACAATCAGATCACATTTACCCAGCTTTTCGAGGGCCGCAACTATCGTCGCCATGGAGTGCTGACCGTCTAGACGTCCCTTCCAACTGTCGACCTGAACTTTTGGATTGATAGCTTGGAGCCGACTCATCACGCCATCGACTTTATGCGCTCCGACCTCAAACCAATCAAGCTCGTTGCGTACCAAATTGCCCGGCTTTAACACATCACCGTCAAAAAGAAGAAAATCAGACACACCGCATCGCGCCAGGCTAGCAGCTACTTTGCTTCCCATCGAGCCGCATCCAACTATGGCAATGCGTTTGCCATTGAGCGCATCGTTGCGAGCGGGGGCACGTTGCTGGTTATCCATCGGAATGATAGCCATATTAATAACTTCAGTTGGCCCGAGATATTTGGCAAGGATCTTAGTGGGCAATATCCCTATGACGATTTTTGGATCATCGAATGGGATATCGGAGAAATGCCGCCATAGTTCATCTGGCGCACAGCTATCATCGGTCAATGCTATATGGGCGGCGCTACCTTCTTCCAGATTGGCAATGCGCGCAAAGGGGAGGCTAGCCGTGCGAAATTGGCTCGGCAGCCCGTTATCAATCCACTTGTCAAAATGCCGATTACCCAGCAGTAAGATTCCAGTGAAAACCCACGCCAAATCGTACTGAACTCGCGACAATTCGAGAATGCTGACGACCTCTCCACGACGCCGGACTTCAGCGACAAGATCGTCAGTAAGTAGGAGCCTCATCGGCTCCCACGCCATGCGCTGGCCCTCTGTAAAGCGGTGATCATTCAATACCGCAAGTGGCAAGCCGGCCTCGTCAAGCGTCGATTCGGTCCCAAGCAACTTGCGCGCGCTACGCATCATGTCTGCGGCATTCAAACCTGGATACCAGTTGTCCGCACGTATCTCCAAACATAGTTCACCGTGGCCCCACTGATGCAGGGACCAACGCTCCTTCGCTCGCGGCATCACTTGTGGCGGCGCGTACGGATAAATGAAAGGATAGACGATTCGGGTCTCCCACCATCGATCGCCAGCAAACATATCGACGTCAACCGCTGCGGTCTTTGCTTCGTCGTCGATATCCCACTCGACATTTTTTAGCCAGCCCTCAGCGACTAGGTCGGCTAAGACGCGTTGCTCCTGCTGTAGCATACCATCCGGACGCGTAAACCACATCAGGAAAACCCCCGTTGGCTCCTGGAAGGCTGCGCAGCGCTGGCGTTAAACGTGAAGCCTGCATTGGCCGCCGCAGACAACGCCGGCTTGGAGAGACTAGCGCCGATAGAGGCGGAATTTTTCTTCGAATCGTCGTTAGGTTCCAGTGCATCCATGGCCGCAGCGTAGTCGAAGTCAGTACGGCGCCGCAACGAGCCGAATAGGTTCTGGAAGGCCTCCGGCGCATTATCGTAGAGCGTTTGTCCGATCGCGGTTTGACGTCCGGCGCATCGCTTTTGCTCCGCCTCAGATTTCAGTACGGACCGGCTAATGCAACACCGCACCCGCTCTCCCTTAATGCCGAGGCGAGTAACCGACGTGATCCCGTGTTCCAGGCCGATCTGCAAACCTAGGTCGGCGGCATCAATATTCGAATTTTTTAATTCCACCAGGGCCAGATTAAAGCTGCTTCGCATCGCGGCAGCGCAAAGAATCCCGTTCTTTGCTGTTTCCCCGTCGTCGGTGTTTTGCGCGGTGCCCTCAACCAAAATCCCATGGACACAATCGCCAATAAATCGGATCTTCTTCCCGGCAAAGTCTTCATGCAAAACGCTGTCCAGTTCGCCCCGCAGCACGTGCAGCGTCCTGACCACGTCCTTAGCCTTCTCGTCATCGTCCACACGGTCGGCAACGTAGCGTGTGAAATTGTCGATGTCTGCATACAGCGAAACGCTCTCTTGGCGACGGGAATTGGCCGGCGTCAAATCTTCAAGTTTCAATGATTGGAAGGGCGGTGTGTGGCGATAGAAAATGAAACTGCCGATCGGGCTGTTCTCCAACTCCTCTTTCCACTTTTTGACCACCTGATCGACAGTGACCGTAAGGGCCGCATGTTCTTGCGCTTCGGCGATTTGTGCAGAAGTTACGGCAGTGACGTCCACTTCCAGAACTTTATCCCAGTCTGCCGCAACTCTGACGTTATTCGTCATGTAGATGCCTCCCACACTTCCAGCAGCACGTTTAGCCGCCTGATTAGCGGGATTCCCCAGGAACAGTGGCTCCCGGCTGGAGCGTCGGCCGTTGTTGACCGCCAGCGCCTTGCCCGAATCAATGCCGATACGCGTCTTCGCCGCAGGAAGCGGATCGTCACTGTCCTCCCTCGTTTTTGCCAGCACGTCACGGATTAGCTGCGCCGTTGCGACCGCCTTCATCACACGGGCCTTTTCGTCACCATACGGCTTAGCAAATACGGCATGCAGGCGTTGATTATGGAAATCAACTTCGATTGCGTCTACGTCCAGCAGAATATTGCGAACGGCACGGTAGTGTAGATTCAGGAAGCGCAACGTCCGCTGGTGCGAGCGCTCCCCTTCGGTGACGGTTACGTTCAGCATTTCATCGATGTTCAATATATCGATATAAAGGTGGACGCCGTCGACTCGGTACGCGACGCCATTAGCCAGACCAGTGAGGTCCGTGGTTCGTACGTATTCCTTAATGGTAACAGTCTCGACTTCGTCAATGCGCGTCTCAATGCGTTTCTTCGCACGGTCCTCATCCCACGTCCGCTTCACCATACTCCTCCCAGCTTTGATATTTATCAAAAATACCGATCGTCTAGACACGTCGATAATTATGCACGTTGGGCCGAAATCCGCTGAATCAAGAACATGAGGAAATTATTTTTTATGAAAATCAATTAATAAAATTTCCATTTCACAACTTTGCTGGTCTGGCGGCATACTGGAGCCCTGTCCTTCAGTTACTTAGTCGACAGTAGCGCTACTCGTTTCGAAATATGCGTTTTAATTGTAAGATGTCAAAACAATTTCTGGAGTGCAAAATGGACGAAAAAGAGACCTCACCATCGGCAATGAAGGATGATGACCGCCTGAAGCTATACGCAAGCTATGCCGAGATCGGCCGCAAGTGGACGTCCGTCATGGATTCAAAAGGCACATTCTTCTCGGCAATGAACGCCGGCATTCTGGCATTTTTATGGGGAAGCTTGAAAATCGCGCAGTGGCCCGGAGCAGCACTATATTTCGGTCTCTCCGCCACACTGTCGTCGCTCATCGCACTGCTGTCGGCCATGCTTGTTATTGCGCCTAGGGAAAATTTATCTGTTCTGGTCGGGAAAAAAAGCCCTTGGACAGCTGAATACAAGCCTTTAAGCTTCTATGGATATATTTCTAAAAAATATGGCAAGAATGGGTTGAAAGATATGGTGAGAGAATTTAGGCGCTTGGATACCGAGGCATTTGTCTACGAAGCCTTGGAACAACATCATTCAATATCTCAAGTGATACAGCGAAAGTCGAACTGGGTCTTCCGGTCCGCAGTTTTCACATTCCTCTCACTGTCGTTCGTTGTCGCGTCGCTCCTGGCTTGGAAGTTTCCATAAAACGTAGGAATAGGTAATGGCAGGGGTCGCCAGCGCGAGTGGCATAGGCATAATCAATGTGCCATTGGTACGTGGACCCGTAGATACTGATTTTATCCATATCGTTCCACATGTATAGTGTAGGTACGGCGCCCGTTCATCGACCGCCTCCCGGCACTTTTTTCACCCTCCTAGCCGCTACCTTATTCAGTCTGGGAGAAAGAGAAACTTGGTTCCACCACCGTTCGTCAATCAGCGGCCGCAGGTTCATCTTCCTCAGCCTCCGGCGCCGCGGCTTCAGATAGCGCCTATCATGAACAAGCCACGCTAAAGTTATCGAGGTCATTATGGTGCCGCACATGTTCGATTCTGGCTTGGAGCCGCGTGATTTCGCGTGTCTTGTGCTCAAAAACGTCGACTACGACTCGCAGTTGCGAGCAATAAGAGAATTGCTGAATGTGCATCAGAAAATAGCTCGCACTCGCAGTTTGAAAATTGCCGAGATTGAGAAAGAAATCCCCAAACGGCGTGGTATAGATCGCATAAATGCAGAACATGACCGCACCGATTTATGCCACGAATCGGTCTATGAGGATGCAGCACATAGCATGGCCGCGATAGGAATGCTTGCGCCGTTTATCGAAACGGTTTTTAGCCAGGTATTTGAATCAATAAAGCAAAAGTACGAAGGCAAGGTGCTTCCGGCACCAGATCATTCAAGATGGACGGCCGAGGAAGCGAAGCGTTGGAATTGTCGGTGGTATTACAGCAAAACCAAAGGTGCCATGGAAAACGATGTGACGCAGGGGATTCTTGAACTCTCATGCGTCACGGGCCTGAATTCATACCTACCTACCGAGCTGCGCCCGATACTCAAAGCGTTATTTGGTTACCGTAATAACATGCTGCATAACGGGTTCGAGTGGCCATTGGATGCGAGGAACAAGTTCCATAAACGCACAAAACGGGAGTGGCCTGAAGAATGGTTCAGCTGGGCACGAAGTGGCGACGCACCATGGGTCTGCTACATGACCGATGCTCTTATTAATGAGAGCTTGGTCTACATCGACCAAATTCTCAGTGGCATCGGCCATTTTTTCACTGAAAAACTGGAGGGCTGAGGTCCGGACAACGGCGGTTTGTCTCCGCGTAACTGATGGTTACGTGGATGGGCCGTCGTGGCTCTTACAGCCGTTTTTGTGCTGTTTGGCCCAGATTTAGAACGCCTAACAAAACCGCTGAATGTATCTCCAGCAGATGAGTATGCAGGCAAGCGAGAGGAATGCCTGGTGGATATGGGCACGGCGTTCGTAGCGGATACGTAATCGGCGGAAGCGGTGCAGCCAGCCCAGCGTGCGTTCGACCACCCAGCGCCATTTACCCAGCCGATCGCGCGACTCGATGCCATAGCGGGCTATGCGTGGAGCGATGCCACGGCTGCGCAACCAAGCCCGATGGGCTCGTGAAGCATAGGCCTTGTCGGCATGCAGTTTGGCCGGACGCTTGCGTGGACGGCCGGCAAGCCCTGCTACTGAAGGGACGGCCTCGAGCAGGGGAATGAGCATGCGGGAATCATGTACCTGAGCCCCTGAGATGCTCGCCACCAGAGGCAGACCGCGTTGATCGACGAGCAGATGGTGCTTGCAACCGAGCTTGCCGCGGTCGGTGGGATTGGGGCCAGTATGCTGTCCGCCGAGGGGGGGATGGCACGCTGGCCGAGTCGACACTGGCGCGTTCCCACTGAATCTGGTCGTATTCCCGCAAGTGCTGCAGCATGGCGTCATGGATACGTTGCCACACACCTGCCTGTTGCTATGCATGCAGGCGCCGCCAGCAGCTCATGCCGCTGCCGCAACCGACTTCACGGGGAAGATATTCCCAAGGCAAGCCGGTCTTGAGGACGAACAGGATACCGGTCAAGGCGGCTCGGTCGTCAATGCGAGGACGCCCGCCTTTGGGGGAAGGACGATATGCTGGTAGCGATGGCTGAATCAGCGCCCGCAGGTCGTCAGGAAGAAGTGCTTTGGCCACGGCGTGGCCCTCGAAAATGATGTCAGGTAGGTTTGACCAGCATCGGTGCCCTTTGTTTCCCTGGACGACGTTTTGTTAGGCGCTCTTACAGGGTGTAGACGAAATCAACGCTTAAAAGCGAGTCTGTTGAGTAGCATACGTGCTTCAGCCAACCACACCCAGGCTGCCGAAACAGTGAGTTTGCGGTCGTGATGCATCACCGTGCGGCGCCAGCGTTCCATCCACGCGTGTGTCCGTTCGACAACCCAGCGCATCGGCAGGACCCTGAACCCGGCATATACAGCCGCAGCATCTTCAGGGGGCGTCTTGGGATCGTGCAGCGTGCCGGTCGTGCCATTGGCTGGATGACGAACCACTTCAACCCGAATATGCTGCGCCTGCTCGATGGCCTGCGCACATTTCCCGCCATAGGCGCCGTCGGTATAGAGCCTTTCGAGGCGAGGGCTCTTACTGCACGCTTGCGTCACCACGGTTGCTGCCGCATCCCGGTCTTGCACGCTCGCGGCAGTGACGGACACGGCGATGATCAGCCCCATGGTATCGACCACGAGATGACGCTTGCGCCCTTTAACCTTCTTGCCTGCATCAAATCCGCTTTCGCCACCTTGCGGCGAGATACGGGTGGACTGTGCATCAATGATTGCCGCGCTTGGCGTACTTGCGCGTCCCATGCGTACCCGCCATTGTTCGCGCAGCCGGTCTTGCATCTGTTCGAATACACCTGCGCCGACCCAGCGCGAAAACGCCTTGTAGACCGCTTGCCAGGGTGGAAACGTCTCGGGTAGCAGCCGCCATGCGCAGCCTGTACGCAGCACGTAAGAGCACGCATTGACGAGGTCGCGGCGGCTGTAATGCACGGGCGTGCCTCGCTGTCCCGGTGTACGCTCGAACAAATCAGCAACCAGCTCCCATTCGGCATCTGTCAGGTTCGTGCTGTATGGCGAGATGGCCTCGCGCCGGTGAGCTGCCGTATAGCCATACCGTTTGGCGCCCTCGGCTCGCACCGCGACCTTACGGCGCAGTGGCTTGAGCCGCACAACGCCTAACGCGCGTAGGGCACGACGAATCGTTGCTGCGCACACGCGCAGAGCGCAGCGGTGATGCAGCTCGTCGGCAATTTCCTGCAAGCTGGCCTGGGCGCGCTCCAGCACGATTTCGTGCAAAACGGCGATATGCTCAGGCTTCAACGCTGGTGGTCTGCCGCCGGCGATGCTTGACGACGCAGTGCTGCCGAGTGAATGCCTGGTTACCATAGCATGCTCCCTTCACATCGAGATAGCATGCCACAACTTCGTTGTTGATTTTGTCTACACCCTCTAACAACACCTAACAAAACCGTAGCGAGCGGATGTGAGTTGTGGTTGAGACGCGGAACTGTGCGAATGCACAGTGAGCATCGGAAACCGCAAATCGCGACGCGCAGTAGGTTTTAATAGGTGTTCTAAGAGTTACGCGCGAAGACAGCGGTAGGGAGCAACGCCTGCCGCTGTCGGTTGCCGTACTTATGCCCAGACGATGGCCTCCTGTCCATGCGCTTGCAGGTAGGCATTGGCCTGGCTGAACGGTTTGCTGCCAAAAAAACCTTTGCTGGCCGACAAGGGAGATGGATGCGGCGCCGCCAGCACCAGGTGCTTGCCGGGATCGATCAGGGTGCGCTTGGCTTGTGCATAGCCGCCCCACAGGATGAACACGAGATGATTCCGCTCGGCGGATAGGTGGCGAATGGCACTGTCCGTCAGCTTTTCCCATCCCTTGCCCGCGTGCGAACCGGCCGTGCCCGCGCGCACCGTCAGCACGCTGTTGAGCAAAAACACGCCTTGCTCGGCCCAGTCGGACAAATCCGTGCGCGTGCGCGCCACGCCCGCGTCACTATGTAATTCCTTGAAGATATTTGCAGGCTGGGCTGAGGCGGTGTGCCTTCGGGAATCGAAAAGCACAGCCCCATGGCCGCGCCGGGCATGTGATACGGGTCTTGCCCCAGGATCACCACCTTGACCTGCTCGAACGGCGTCAGGTCGAACGCCCGAAAAATATATTTGCCCGGCGGAAAACACTGCCCCGCCGCGTACTCTTCCTTCACGAAGGCGGCCAGGCGTTCCCAGTAGGGCTGGGCAAACTCCCCCTCCAGCCGCGCTTTCCACGATGCGTCGATGCGTACGTCCATGCCTCACCTCATAGCTCATTCGTCAACCATGCTTTTTCAGCATGCCAGTATAGAACGCTCAGCCGCATGAGGTGGACACGATACGAACAGGCAAAAAAAAGCCACCAGCATGAGCAGGTGGCTTTGATGTGGCGCAAGGTGCTTAGAAATTCAGCGCCGATTCCACTGTGAACAATCAGAAGTTGGTGAGACAATTCGGCCATTTGGCGTATATTCATCCAGAAGTTGGTGAGACAATTATCAGAAGTTGGTGAGACTGTTTTCATAGTACTGCACCTGTTCCTGAGAATTCCCCACCCCCACAACTTACCTACACACCTCACTCCACACCCCCCCATCCACCACCCCCCCCACTCATCACTCCACGCTCCCCCACACTCCTGCGCGCCCTCTGCCTCCTGCCCCACTCACTCTACTCATCCATGCTAATCTTCCTCTAGTCAACCAACACTCTTCTCTACAC
>NZ_CP088968.1:3949684-3970206 GCF_021165895.1 Janthinobacterium sp. PLB04
GTGGCACGGGGGTTCTAAAATATGCGCCCATTCCCTATTTGAAAAACGAAGGTTGGGGGGAAAAATTCGCCCTTTGGGGATATTTCTACCAGAAATTGGGTGAGAAAATTACAAAAATTGTTGGAAGTTTTTTCTTTGTATCTCCCCTCTTCCTGAGGATATCCCCCCCCCCCCCCCCCCCCCGGCCATTGGTTCTTACACTAACGAGGTCGCTCATTCCTCTGCCAGGATGGCCAACCGTTCTTGAGCATGCTGTCAATTCCTGCGTAAACCATTGATTCTGTCTCAGCCGGAAAGTCATGACTTTACTCCACTCTCTCCTTTTCCATGCCACCAATTATCACTAAGGAAACTTATCCAAGTCGTGTTCATCACGTTCAGCCAAGGCCAATGCTCGCGATAGAACCGTCAACGAGATATAGATTTTTCGTTAATATAAAACTAACTCGCTGGGCGAAAAGAATCGACAAAAAAAATTTCTGCTCTGTCGTCAAAAATCGTAGACAATTAGATGACAGCAACTAAGTGGATTTCATGTATGAAAAAGAAACTATTGATTACGGTTGGTGCGGGTGCCTCGATCGATTTTGGCATGCCATCAGTTTCGGATGTGGATCGACTCATCGATAGCCACGCAAATAAAAATTTTCCCCTCACGAACGATCCATCATCGAATCTATATCGCTACTGTCGCGATGCCATCGCTCAGTACTATGTCCAAAATCCAAAATCTGGATTGAGGAAGTCGGTCAATTTCGAAGAAGTGCTTTATCAGCTAAATTTGATAGCCGCATACCACACCGACAAGAATTTCAGCCACGGCTCGAACGCACTGCTGAAGCCAGTGCCACTTCCGGACGTAGATCATTTTGGTCGTTCAACGCAAGTAGATGCAGGCTTATTGCGCAGCATCTCCAGCACAGCGATCGATACGATCGTTAACGAATTCATTGACAAATGCAAACAGGCTACGACTCAGAAGTCCGCTGAAATCGCGGCTCTGACGAAATTTCTAGATGATTTAAGCAATAGCTTTGATATCGGCATTTTGACGCTCAACTACGATAACATCTTTACGCAAGCTAGGCCGAACCTCTATACCGGCTTCGACAGAAAGACTGGGAGTTTCGATGCTCATGGCGTGATGACCCGCACACAGTGGGAATTCATCTACCACATGCACGGCTCGATGCATTTCGAAATGCAGGGAAGTTCTAGCGACATGCATGCAATCAGCTGGACTAGAACACCGGCGACAAGTCACGTAACCAGTTCAAACGGGCGCAATACGCAGAGCTCAATGGAGGGAACTGATTTTCCGACCTCAACCATCATCGCCGGCTACGGTAAGACGCAGCAAATGATGCGTCAACCATTTCGCACATTTTATGCGCAAGCAAATAGGCTTGTGCATGAGGCAGATAGTTTGTTATTTTTGGGCTATGGGTTTGGTGACCTGCACATGAATGCACTCTTTTCTGAAGTGCGTAACCGTCAGCTTCCAACCGTTCTAGTGGACTACGCAAACAACCTGCAGGATCCTTTACCATTCCGCATGGATGACTGGTCTTATAACATGCTGAGGACACTCCAAATTAATACCCACAAGATGAGCGCGCCTGGCCACACAGCGGCTGCGGACATCGCCGATTTGAAAGCGCGCAAAGAACTGGAAATGTCTACCGACCCGCAAGTCCGCTTCGCTGTATGGTATGACGGAATGGCAGCTGCAACGCAGTATTCACAAAAGATACTGCACCACTTGTTATGATCCTGCTCTAAGCTCATGGATGAATAGCATCATCTGAAGATCCAATTTGCGCAGCAGTGTGGATAGAAACTGCCGCGCGATACTTAATTCCGATTTTGCATCGCTCCACATATCGCCGCAGGTAGATTCCAGCAGATCAGATGTTGGATATGATCACCCCAGGAAAAGTTGATGCCCGTCCATAGACAAGCTCTTTGCATTGTTCAACAGTTCTCTGGTTATACGCTTCCGCAAAAAGCAGATCATTTTGCACTGCTTTAATTTGAAATCCACTCTCGTGCGATGGGAGAATTTTTTTGAAAAGCACGTTCCACATTTCAGGTCCGACTCCCCCAGGCGGGATTAAACTCCGTAGCTCAGGAAATTTTTTAATAATCTCGTTTAGTGCTTCCTCAGACCAGGCTGGCGGGGCCAGTTTCATCGTTTCCGATACATGCGCTAAAGGCAAAACGTACAGAGTTATTAGCATGTGAGCACTGGCGTGGAACTCTAGAGTGAAATTATTTTGCGACGGCAAGGCTACATTTGCAGCTCGATCGGACAACAGCACAACCGGCTTATCGTAAACCATAATAAATGAACCAGAGACGCTCGTGTTATCGCCGGTCAGTGACTCAAGAATTTGGTCTAGCAGTGGTATGTCAATCCCTGGGATGGGATAGAGCAATATGAACATTGTTGATAACCAGTTTCGATATTCTTGAGCTGTGATTTTGAGAATTTTGCAAATGCGGTCTTGCCGCGGGTTATACCCATTCAAAACTTTCTGCTGAATTTCTGCTGCTCTGGAATCGGTAGGCGAACTCGTAGCAAGCTGTGGAAAGATTTGTAAGCAAGTGCGAATGTTGTACGGGTTTCGCACGAAGTCCATAAATTTTGCGCGCAGAATTGCCTTTACTTCCATCTGTATGTCGAGGTTTCCTGCACGTACTTTTTCTATAACTGACAGTGTATGTTCGGGTACCTTAGATTCAAAGTCATGGAACAGTTTTTCGTAATTTCGGCGCAACCGATTTTCGACATCGAAAGTGTACAGGTCTATCACTGCTAGATTGCTTCTAATCGGCCGCAGGACCCTAGGCACAGGCGAAATTAAATTTCCCCCGACCTTTCTATAAGCGGCGATATGACTTATTTCGCCATCCTCCGAGGGAGTGGCATTGAGTGACTGTATTGCTTGAGCAATGAAATGCTGATTTTCAGTGTTATTAGCAGGTAGTGATTCAAAATCGCGAGTCATTTCAAGCTCCAGAATTATCAGTTCTAATCAAATTTAGCATACCAGAAAAAACGAGACATATCGCATATTGTGACCAGTATCGCCGTTGATCAATGTATTCGATTGAGTTAGTCTAGCTTGGGACCACCATCAACCGCAAGCGTCTTTCCAGCGACGTCTAGACTGCCTGGCTGTCTTTACCCATGATCGAATTCCGGCACAATATTTGTGCCCACAACTTTCGATTATGGATACAAATTTTCAACCGATCATCTCTACCAATGCACGCGGCTACTACCGCCAGCATCCGTTGAAGTTCACGCGCGCCTTAGAGGGTGTAGACAAAATCAACAACGAAGTTGTAGCATGCTATCTCGATGTGAAGGGAGCATGCCATGGCAACCAGACATTCACTCGGCAGCACCGCGCCGTCAAGCAGTGCCGGCGGCAGACCACCAGCGTTGAAACCTGAGCATATCGCAGTTTTGCACGAAATCGTGCTGAAGCGCGCCCAGGCCCGCTTGCAGGAAATTGCCGACGAGCTGCATCACCGCTGCGCTCTGCGCGTGTGCGCAGCAACGATTCGTCGTGCCCTACGCGCGTTAGGCGTTGTGCGGCTCGGTAATCCCCCCATTTTTAGATTGCGCGAAAAGTAGAGGTTAAGCGGCCATGGCAAGCTTCTGTTTTGGCGTGATACCGTCAGGTGCCATGTCGTGCCGGCCGTGATCGCAACTCTACCGCCAGCGCGCAAAGTCCCCGATCTAGCCGAGCGCACGAAGCAGATGACGGGTTAGCTTATCGTAGCCAACTGTGCAGCTATCGCGAGCAAAAGCAGGCGCTCTACAGCTGCCTCGATCGGATAAACCATCCTTTGCCGGCAGTGATAGGTAGGGGCGGTCAACTTTTTCTTGCGCGCGGCATGAGTCTCTGCAGGGCAGGGCGGCTAGACAGGTCAGCCCTGATCTCGTCGTTCAATCAGGCAGCTACGAGAACGTGCACCAGGTGCTTGGCAGGACACCCCGGCCCTAACACGATCCATCGGGTTTTCATCTTTCAAGAACCACGGATCAGGAAAGCCTAAGCGACTGGCGGCGATTCAATGGCACCGTCCGCTTCCGCCCTATTGTGTTGAAAAACGCGGGTACGTTGACCTGTAGATAGAATTCCTACAAGCCTGGACTGGCCAAAACCGCCGCTATTGAACGATCACCGACTGCTTGGAGATTTGAGACATCCCGAAATGGTTGCCACTCGACATTTTCAACACAATAGGCCGATAGCGGTCAGCAATACCGTTCATCGATTCAGCTCTTCGACTAGGTGTCTCTCTAACAGTGCATATGGCATCGCTACTTGCCAAGGCTTCTCATTATTAGGCAGGAAAGCTGAATCTCTCAAATATGTAGGTCCCCAAGATCGCTCTCCGGGTTGAAGCAAGTGCCAGTTTGCCACGGCGTGCTGCTCTCCGTGAATTGAAACAACCGTGAAGTGCCCATGCCAATGGTCCTGATAATATCGCTCAGAGCTCGAAAGGTAGCTCATGAATACCAAAGCTCGCTGACCGCTCACAAGTGCTTGATTTCCCCAGGCTCCCGTTGACCCGACAAATGACATTTGAGCGGAGTCATAGCTGTCAGGTCCCTCAAACCGACGAGAATATACTTTCTCAACTTTGCCGATATATTGCTGTTGCCCTTTATCGATCACGGTCATGAGAACTGCGTCACAGCGCGCCACTTTATCTCGTAACAACTGAATTTGGTCCATAAACTCCCTTGCAGTATTGCGCAGAGACCACAGCCCTAATAAATCTAAATGTCTGCTGCTGGCTGCGTACTCAATCGGTCAACGCAACACTTTAACTTAAATGCATCGTTGCAGAGTGGAAATTATGCGAGAGATAACTCGAATCGACTGCGCCGCGCACCGCGAACCCCGGGATTAACGTTGCAAAAGGTTTGGCCACGGAAGCGTGCATGGAGAACTTCACCGAAGC
Organism: Janthinobacterium sp. PLB04; assembly: GCF_021165895.1. Classification (NCBI taxonomy): domain Bacteria; kingdom Pseudomonadati; phylum Pseudomonadota; class Betaproteobacteria; order Burkholderiales; family Oxalobacteraceae; genus Janthinobacterium; species Janthinobacterium sp. PLB04. Next base: position 3,954,671 of record NZ_CP088968.1, read on the forward strand.
TCAAGCAGCTTTTACTTGAGCGCGGTAGGAGTCTATGCAGGGCAGGGGAGATAGACAGGCCAGTCCCGATCTCGTCGGTGGATCAGGCAGCTACGAGATCGCACACCTTCCAAGAACCATGGTTCAGAAACGTCTAAGCGACTGGTGGCGATTCAATAGCGCAGCTTACCCGAGACAGCGACTGCGTCCCCAGTTCGGTAGAACCCTCTTTCTTCTCAGTCTCATCACCGCCCCGAACTGTTCACATCGGGACTAACCAAGCTGACCAACCAAAGCTCCACTTGTATCCTCAAGATGATAGGGAGTGCCATCCGACCAGAGAAGGAATTAACCATGAGGAATTGCGAAGTGGTAGACACGATCCTCAGTAGTAGACGGCACGAACCATGGACAGGTCGGAGATTGAACTGTATCCTTACGGAAATTACCGATCTATTAACTATTCCCTACCGTTTCGAACGTATGCCCGACCGCAATCCAATCGAATATTTCACTCTTCCGTCCTTCGTGCCGGCCATCTCTTCGACCCAAGGGCGCGTTTGTGACGCTATGTCTCACGGCGGCCTCGATGCCGATTTGGCACTCCAACTTGGAGCCGATATCGTCAATCGAGGAAACATCGATGGCGTCATGCTTCTTAGAGCATCACTGGATCAGAAGGAAACATTGGAAGAAATTACGGGCATAAAACTGTACGAAAACAGACTATACGAGATTTCGGATATCTACCCGCTCGATTTAAGTTCGACGGCAGATGCAGTCGAAGAAATTGACGGAGCTTATGAGTTTAAGTTTGTAGTCGAAGACGAAGATGGTGCTCCTATACCATCCGTTGCCCTTACGGCAAGGTTCGGAAAACGAGTAGCGTCACCGGTTTATAGCGATTCGAATGGAATCGCATTAATCAAATTGGCCGTCGCGATTGTGCCATTAATTCAGATCCGACCAGCACAGGGGTATTGGCCCGCCGAATTGCGTGGCCGTAAATCATCTGAAACGGTAGAGACGATAACATTGACACGTATTGATTTGAAAAAGCATGAACGCTACATTGACTTATTGGGTGAGCCCAAACTCGAGGATGGCAAAGGGGTAAAAGTTGCCATCATTGACACCGGCGTTGCGAAACATCGTGATCTTCCAAACGTGACCAAGCGCTTGGTTGTTTCGCAGGGAGCTGTGCTCGAAGATACACTGCCTGATGGGATTGATCATGGCACCCATGTGGCTGGTATCATTGGCTGTTCTAATCACGCCGTGTTGGGCCATGCACCGAGCGCTGAAATCTTTAGCTACCGCGTTTGCCCTCCAGGAACACGCAATATGAAAACGATCGACCTTTCTGTCGCAATTGCACATGCCGTCGATGCTGGAGCTGACATTATCAATCTCAGCCTGGGATTCGATCTGTCGGACGATGGAATTGTCGATTCAATCAACTTCGCACATGACATCGGCGTCTTAGTTGTCGCTGCATCAGGAAACAACAGCTCGTGTAAAGTAAATTTCCCGGCAAATATGCCCCGGGTAGTTGCCGTGAGCGCGCTCGGCCGGATCGATGCTTACCCATTTGGCTCAACAGCGCAGCTTCAGCTTGCAAAAGATGCACAAGGTGAATATTTCGTTGCTGCATTCTCAAACTTGGCACCAGGAATGATCCAATGCTCAGCGCCTGGTGTGGGCATTGTCAGCACTGTACTGGACGACGGATACTTGGCTGAGTCTGGGACGTCTATGGCCGCCCCTGCCGTTACAGCCCTGGCCGCAACTTTATTGTCACGTAACTTGAGTAAGCTCGGCGCCCGCACGTCAGAGCGCCTCAAGAACTTAGAGGAGATGCTATATACTGGCTGTAACCGGGCCGGCTTTAGCAGCGACCATGTCGGACACGGCATCCCATCTGTGAGGTGATGATATGTATGTACTTCTTTTTAGATATAACGGGATTGGTGCCAAGCCCAGCGCAGATATCGAGCGGATAGCTCGAATGGATGGGGTAGATGTCGTCAATACTCAGCTACCCAAATCAATAGTAGTCCACGTCCGTGGCGATTATGAGGTAAGCAGGCTTACGAAATTTCCCAACTGGTCTTTGAGCGCTCCTCTGACCACAGAGATAGATACGGCAATAGACAGTTTAGCCGCTGCTAAAAATGGGTTTTCAGTTAGCAAATATCTAAGGCGCGTCTAAGTACATTCGCACAATTCTCTTGCTTGAGCGCGGAAAAGTCTCTATCAGCAGGACAGGGTGAGGGGCTAGGCATGCGCGATCGCATCGTGGAATCAATCGACGACACAGCACCCACCTATGGCCGGGCAGTGTGCTCCAGGCTTAACACGATCCGTTGGGTTCGCATTCGCCAAGAAAAATGAATCAAGAACACCGCATCTACTTACGGCGATTCAGCCCGAAGAATGCATCAAACTCCGCAATGCGCGTTTTTGGAAGTGCCGCGCGCAATCTACGATATTGCCACGGTTGGAGTGTTCTCACTTGAGAGACGACATTATCACGCCGTGTATTGATACGAAAATCTGCGGCATTAAATGCAATTTTGTGTGCGTTGCAAACGGCCGAGATCAGGATGAGCTGGCGGGCACTGTAACCCATTTTCCACTTTTCTCGCCAACTAGACTGTTCAAATTGATCGGGTTGAGCGGTCGCGAGCGCCTCCAGGACACCGAATGCTCGTTCCTCACGAGATCTCGCTTCATGCGCTGCCTGAGTACGCCGTAAAAATTTGGATTTCTCTTCCTCACCAACCACCTCAAAGCCGTTTTCATAAAGAGGAACAAATTTGGTGATGCAGGTAGACCCGACCCAAAGAGCATGACGAGTCAGGCGGTTCTCTATCTCGTACTGATAGCGCAGTCCCTCATGCTCACATAACTCACACACTTCACCAACAGAATGTGTGTCTTCATATCCCCCAGTTGTTCCCCACTCACGCATGGCCTCACGCAGGGAATTGCCTTGAGATAGTTTTATCATGTTCGCAGCTGCGTGTTCACTCCAATTTGACATCTGATGCTCCTGTACGAACAGTCAACTCCGATGGTGGTGCCCAATAAACTCATTTCTGAAGCAAATTCACAAGCCAGCACTTTTCAGTCCTAAGTATGACTATAGCGCAAGATGCATGCGTTATACGGAGGCGGCGTCGGCTAGATAACGTTGACATCCTCCCTGCGCGTCACTGGAAGGAAGATTAGGTTTTTTCGCAACAACACCATGTCGAAAATCCACAATTTACCGATTTGGTGTCCAAAAAACATAAATATCAGACTATCTGACTTGCTGCACTTATGCAATAAAGGTATCTTGGTTACATTAAGCGACCTCTGCGGTTTAAGACTGCTCTCGGCCATTTTCAACCTATGGTCCTCCCTTCCCCGACCAGGGCAATCCCTTCAGAAGGGATATCGCGCTTAGCTCCACAAGGCACGTTCGATATCGCTTCGGATCTTGTTAAAGACCTAAACGTGAGCATTCAGGAATTTTTTGTCAGTACTCCCACATCCGTTTTGATAACCGGGGCACTAATTGTGATCCTGAGCATCGCGTTTCTCACCGTATTTTTGATACCAGGTGTGTTGCATTTCATTCGGTTACGCAATATAAAAAAACTGATTGCAGGCTTTGGGAAAAACGACGCTGTCGGACTATTTTCCGCGGCATTTTCAGTGGACAAGCGCCTGCTGCATTTATGGACTGAGTTCCGTGAATCACTGCATGACCAAGAAGAAGAGCGCGATGGCCAGATGATGGTTGTCGCTTCACGCGCAACGGTGCCAGCTGAAGTGTATTTCAGCACCCAGGCAGTTGTTGACGGCAGATTGCGGACAGAATTTTTCAAACACGTTCCAGGGCTCTTCACGGGCATCGGCATCATCGGGACGTTTAGTGGACTGATTACAGGGCTAGAGGCATTCAAGGTAAGCGAAAATGCTGCCATCGTCCGCGCGGGACTAGAGTCATTAATGCATTCTGTCGGCGAGGCATTTCTCATTTCGGCTACAGCAATTTTTGCCGCCATGCTGGTCACGCTCCTCGAGAAACTGTTGTTGGCTGCTCTGTATGAGCAGACTGAGGACATCGTTCGCGCAATCGACTCCTATTTTGAATCCGGCGCAGGCGAAGAGTATCTCTCACGGTTAGTGAAGGCATCTGAAGAGTCAGCAAGCCAAGCGAAAATTCTAAAGGATGCGCTTGTAAAGGATATGAGCCAGCTGCTGCGCGAGTTAACCGCATCGCAAATTGCAGCTGCCAAGGAGCAACAAGATGCACTCGCCAGTCGTTTGACAAGCACAGCCAAGGAGCAAGCCGAGCTTTCCAGACAAGATAATCAGGCACTTGGTGCAACCATCGCTGAAAGCATAAAACTCAGCTTGGAAGGTCCAATGAAGGATATTGCGGAAACAGTCAAGGCAGCCAGTGGGGACCAGAGCTCAACTGCTTCCCGTATGCTCCAAGATGTGATGACAAGCTTCAGTCAGCGCCTGAATGACTTATTTGGCGGACAAATCTCCGGCCTTAGCGATCTTAACCAGCAGACTGCACGTAGCATGGAGGATGCGGTCACGACCCTTCAGACACTTGTTTCTAACATAGAGGATTCTAGCCAGCGCTCAACTGACACCATGGCAACACGGATGGCCGAAGCCATCGAAAAAATGGAACTTCGCCAAGAATCTATCAACGCCACTTCTACTGAGTTCATTGACCAGATTCGTCAGCTTGTAGCGACATCCCAGACTGAAACCAGCAATAAGCTGCAGTCGACACTGGATAACATGGGCACTCAAGTTGAGACCATGCTTGGCAAACTCAACGATACGCAAAAACAAGTATTCGATAGCAATCAGGCGCGGGAACAGGCGATGTCGGACCGTTCTAGCCAAGTCGTTAGCGCAATGTCTGCATCGGTGGAGTCTGTGATTGGGGAACTCAACTCAGCTATCAGTGAAATTGCGAGAAGCGTATCGTCCCTTACCCAAGTAACATCAACCTCTGTCGACAAAATGTACGCAGGAGCAGAAAAGTTAGGCGCAGCGTCAAGAGACTTTGCTTCGGCAGGCGAGCGTGTCTCCGGAATCATGGGGCAGGCGGCGACGGTATCGGCCAAGTTTTCAGAGACCTCGGGGGCACTAACAAGCGGGGCAACGGCAATTCAGGAACTACTCCGGGACTACGGCATGCAGCGCACAGCCGTTTCCAACTTAGTCACCGAATTGCGTACGACTGTGGACTTGGCACGCAGAGAGGCTAGTCTGACCAGCGACATCCTTGCACGCATCGAAGAGTCCGCACAAAAACTCGGAACCGCTCAAAGGCAGGCAGACGAGTACTTAGCCGGCGTCAGCGAGGTGCTGGGTACGGCCCACACCGCGTTTGCTACTGAGGTAAAGCGAACCCTAGACAAGGCAAATACCGAGTTTCACACAAAGCTAGGATCGGCGGTCGCCCTATTGTCATCGGCAGTTGGCGAGCTTGAGGTCACACTCGCCTCAATGGGCACCATGACTCCGGCCAGGAAAATCGCATGACCGGCACCAAAATATACTTAAAACGTGGAAGCAAAGACGAAGCTGAAAAGCCTTTTTGGATTTCGTTCGCCGATCTGATGACTGCATTGATGGTGTTGTTTTTAGTGGTGATGGGTGTAGCCCTCCTGGCCGTCACCAAGAACGTGACAGAAAGAGAAAAAAAAGAAGCCCAACATCGCAAGGAAATTGAAATTATTCTTGACCGCTTTGAGGCGGCGGCAAAAAAACACGAAGATGATGGCATCAAAATCGATCGACAACGCCAGGTTATCGATTTCGGGCAACGTGCACTCTTCGCCTTCGGTAGGTCAAGCCTCGAAAAGAACCAAGAGGAGGTGTTGCGCAGGTTCGTGCCAGAAATCCTCCAACTATCCAACGACGACCTGGGAAAACGGGTGCTCAAGAGGTTAGTGGTCGAAGGGTACACCGATAAAAAGGGAACCTACCTCAGCAATCTGAACCTAAGCTTGCAACGTAGCCAGCGTGTGCTCTGCTCAATGTTCGCTGTCAGAGGTACCTCCCTACTATCAGACGCTGAGAAAGAGCAAGTGAGAAGCCTTTTTTTGGTAGGGGGCTACTCCTTTAATGCAGCAAAAGATAAGGATGAAGAAAGCCGCCGCGTCGAAATGCGCCTGGAATTCCTCGGCGTAGATGAACACAGGCAGGAGGTTCCTCAACAACTAGGCAATTTTGGCGAATGTGCGCTTACATGAATGCGCTTGCCCACCTTGCGAACCTCCTAGCAGCTGGGACCCAGGAGGGTACCAGACCGATGGCCGCGAGCCCTCGCATTGATGTCGTCCTGGCAGAACTTCGGTCTCGGGCGAGTACTGGTACGCGTCCGCGTATATCGGATGACCACCAACTGGAAGCAGTACGCCGTTTCTGGCAGACACAACAAATCTCGAGTTTCCGGGATACGTATCTCTTATCGTGGGGCCTGTGTCTTCCCCATCGTCCAGATGGCGATTGTGTCCTCGATAATCGACCGCGGCTCGAACGTGTCTTAGCCGGCGCAGATGACTGGATGAAGAAGCCAACAGCATACCGCCGTTGCTATCAGGGACTGGTCCGGAGTTATTTCAGCTACGCTCCGGTTATCGCAGAAGAAATGGAGGTCCGTTACAGCAACTGGCGCTACCTGCGTGACTATCTTTTCGAGCGGAACGACAGTATTGGCAAGCAGGTAGTCGTTCCTGACTGGGTACGCACTGCTATCGATAACAAGCATCTTTTCACCAGCGAGCCGTATGCCCCTTATGTTGATGCATTACTTTGGGGGGATTCTTCGATTCTCGAAGAGCTATGCGAACGGCTTCACATTGGGAAGGCCTCTTGGTTCCTGAAGCGTTTGGTCATGGCTCAAGTGAAGCGGGCTACCCAGATGGAAGATGAAAATTACTTAAGCATCCTGCCCAGGTTACTCAATGTCCTTGCTGATAATGAGGTCCTCCGAGACGCAGGCCTTATCCGGCTGCTGAATCGCTATGTCGATATCCCAGCTTTACCCCTGCATGCACAATTGCAAGACGTATCAGTCAACTGGTGGGGAAATCCATGGCTGCCATCGAATGAAACCCGGTGGGGCGGTGTCACTTCAGATGCCCGAACAATGGTATCGAATTGGCTCAAGGCAGCAATTATCGAGACATTCTTTACCAAGCTGGCAGAGGATGGCTCTGCTGACCCACGCCGCATGCAGTTCTGGAAGAGATATGTCAACTCAATCGATAGCATGGAGTTTGCGCTTGGCTCCACGGCACGCAATTCCGCCGAGCCCGACTTCGTGGCTCTACGTAAAAAAATGCACGGATTAACGTGCCATCTAGACACTTCTGGTGCAAATAACGCATTTATCATGAAGATGGGAAACCTTGTTGTCGTTGAGTTCAGCGGTATGGGAAACGCCCTCTACGGATACGACGTACGCAAAGGATTGCCTTTCGACTCTAAAAAGGTTCTTCGACTCCTCACAGATGCAGACAATTCCCTTAAACAGAAAGCACGCAGTGTTCTCTGGGAGTCTCACAAGGATGGTGTCGGAACCTGGTCGAAATGGGAGAATAACTTCGAAACAATTCTGCGTCGACACTTCGGAATAGAACCTCAGCAAGCTATTCCTGCCCCTGCAAAGAAAGTCCGTAGGTCCCCCCTCACAACACCGATCACGGAAGCAAGTAAGCCGATGCCTCCAACGGTGAAACGGCATTACTCGCTCGATGGATTGAAAGCATTGGGCAAGTACAATGGGTTTGAAATACAGGATAACTCTGCTCTCGGCGGAAGTCTGTGGGCACGTACAGATATGGCAAACGAGGATGTGACACAGACACTGACGAGCTGGGGATTTAGTCACAAACCAGGTAAAGGGTGGTGGAAATAGATGTTCAGATTCTTCAAAAAAGAAAAACTTACTATCGAGTTGCCTCAGATTTTCAGGGCCATTACAGCATCTGGCATCTTGGTATCCTCGGAGCGTCAGGAGATCGGCCGCAAAGTCGAGGGCAGTGTTTTTCATGGCTACGCTTCTCAACTTCTCGATGAGGGCCTAGCCAATGAGGTACCTGATGGCATAGCAATTCGTTGGGATGATTTCTATACTGCAGTCGCACAATCTAACTTCGACGGCTTGCTGCAGTCGCTCGACATGCCCAGCTTCTGTGACGCCAGGATTGCATTGCGCAGCACTGGTTCATTAGCGGATCAGGATTTCTCGATTGTAATAGGCGCTTGGCATCGCTCCGATGGATCAAGGATGCAGGTCAAGCTAATTGGGCCAGTCTTACAGGAGGGCGAGCAAGAGCACCTCATGCTGCCGGCGCAGTGGCATCTTTTTCAGTCAGTGGTTGCTTTTTCCCGGCGCCCCCCCGAACAACGTGACGATCTCTTCCATAGACAGGCATGGGGCCGCATCAGGACGCTTGCTATACAGGCCAATGCCATACTCGACGATTTTCTCATCCGCTCAACAGTATTAACTCCGCACTCTTTACAGTTAGAGATGCGAAAATCTGATGTTGTTGTGGGAGATCGCGTTGTCGAAATCATGCCCATGTTCACCGACGCTCCCAAGGGTTGGTTAGAGACTTTCGATAGCAGCAAGGACGTGAGGGACCGTTACGACATCGTCACCGATGAGGGCATCGTCCAAGTACTGATTGAGCCAAAGGTACGAACTGTATTACAGGAGGTGAAGCGCCTCGATCATCGCCGTATCGCAGGCTCACGTGCTCAAGCGTTCATCCTGAATCCTTACTCCGCCCTTGGCCCGGACGCAGTAGATGTCATTGACGAGGCACAGTTCGAGAATGCGCGTGCCGAGGCCGGCCTGACCTATGAGAGGTTTTCAGCCATAGTCGAACATGATGCGCTCGGTTTTCCTGTACGAGTGGGGCTATTAATTGAGACCGCCGATGTCAACGGTCTAGCCTCCTCAGAATCCGAGTGGTTCGATAAGGCGACACTTCCAGCGTTCATTGGCACAGTAGAAAAAGCTCTGCGAGTAGGACATCAACTAGTAGCATGGAGGGGGTTTGACCTGGAGCTACAAGGTGAAACACAACGCTATGTGGACGAGTTGAAGGCTGCGCACGAGCGCTGGCAAGGAGCGTTAACACTGGTCTCTTATGCTCAAGTTCACGACCTCAGTGGCTATTCTGCGCGTATCGAAGGAATTGGAGTCGAAAAGCCCTACTATTCCCCATACATTGCGAAGAAGACTGCAGGCGATGGTTGGTTCCCTGACAATGTCGTTCCCTTAGTAGTCTACAGGCCCGAGGATGGTGGGGAACCAATTGCTATACCCACTACAAAGCTAGCCATCGAATCGCTCGAGCGCGAGATTGAATCCGCACGGCATGCCGGAAAGTCCTCGGTAAGCGTGTCTTGGCTGCCTGAAGCCATCGCTGTCACCGAAGCAACCAGCATTGTCGAAACATTCAAAAGTATTTTCCAAGAGATCGACGCAGGCGGGTCTTCTATATCACCAAGTGAAGGAAAAACGAAGAATCTTCAAGGTGAGGCGCCGACGCAATTGATCTTACGGGCGAACATACAGAAGGTTGAATACGAAGAACTTCGCCGCGAGGCATTGGAGGCTGTACCTCACATCCCCTTGATACCGCGAGCGATTCGAGCGACTGCGGCATTGTTACCGCACCAAGTCGAAGGACTGGCTTGGATGCAGCACTTGTATAGCCTCCAGACTGAATACCAAGTACGTGGAGCAATTCTCGCCGATGACATGGGGCTAGGGAAGACCTTCCAATTACTCGCATTGATGGCTGGCCTGATTGAGCGCGATGCATCGATAGCACCGATGCTGGTAGTCGCGCCGGTTTCTCTGCTCGAAAACTGGATTGAAGAAGCTGGAAAATTTTTCATACCAGGTTCGCTACCACTACTCACAGCATACGGATCGGGACTGGACGGCCTCAAGGTGCCCAGGAGCCAAATTGAGCAGCGACTACAAACTGATGATAGATTAATAAAATTTCTAATCCCGAACTGGGTCGGCTCAGCCAAAATTGTGCTGACCACTTACGAGACACTACGCGACTTGGAGTTCTCCTTTGCCGCCCAAAAATGGTCGCTGATGGTTTGTGATGAGGCGCAAAAAATAAAGAATCCAGCTGCAATGGTTACGCGCGCGGCAAAGAAGCAGAACGTCGATTTCAAAATTGCTTGCACTGGTACGCCCGTTGAAAACACGTTAGCAGATTTATGGTGCTTGTTTGACTTTGTTCAACCAGGTTTGCTTGGTGCGTTGAATGACTTTGGAACGCGCTATCGGCGACCAATTGAGGCAAATACCGATGAAGAGAAGGAGCGCGTCGCCGAGCTCCGTGCACGAATTGCGCCGCAAGTACTGCGGCGCATGAAGTCTGTGGTTGCCAAGGAGCTACCGCCAAAGATCATCGTTGAAGACTGCAGAGCTTTAGCACTATCAACGACACAACGGAATCTATACGCTAAAGCCATAGATAGCTTCAAAAAACGCAATGACGAGGCGAGCCAGTCCCCCTTCAAAAACCACCTTGGTCTCTTGCACTACCTTCGACTCGTGTGTACCGATCCACGGCCTTATGGGCTCAGTGTGTTCAAGCCGGAGGCGGTTGCAGAATATCGCGTTAAAGCCCCGAAACTCAATTGGCTTCTTCTGACACTGACGGCCATCAAAGAAAAGGGGGAAAAAGCGATTGTCTTTTGTGAGTTCCGCGAAATTCAGCGCCTGTTGCAGTACTACATCGAAATGGAGTTTGGCTTACGTCCCGACATCATCAACGGCGACGTAAGTGCATCGGCAAGCCATACACAAAGCCGACAGAAACGCATCAAGTCCTTTCAGGATAGAGCTGGCTTTGGTGTCATCATTCTTTCGCCAGTTGCTGTTGGATTCGGCGTTAACATTCAGAAAGCCAATCACGTCATTCACTACACCCGTACCTGGAATCCAGCAAAGGAAGATCAGGCTACAGACAGAGCCTACCGAATTGGTCAGGAAAAGCCAGTTTACGTGTATTACCCAGTTGTGAGCGCCCAGGATTTCACCACCTTCGATGTAAAACTGGATCAGCTGTTGACATACAAGCGAAAACTGGCCGAAGACATGCTAAACGGTGCCGGAGACATTGGCCCTGGAGATTTCAGGCTAGCCGATGTTGTATCTAGTGCTGATGCAAGCGATATCGATGAGCGTATTAACCTTGACATTGCGCTACGCATGAACGGTCAACACTTTGAGTATCTTACAGGCGTGCTCTGGACTAAGCTCGGTTACGCCTGCTATAAAACGCCTAGTGCGAAGGACTATGGGGTTGATATCGTCGCAATTGAAGGAAGTGCAGGCATCTTAGTTCAGGCAAAAACCTGTGGTACCGATGGAGCGAGACTAGGCTGGGACGCAGTGAAAGAGGTGGTGGCCGGTGAAGCTTTCTACAAACGCAGGCACTTTGAGGTGCAATTTCAGAAAGTTTGTATAACGAATCAATTCTTCAACTCTCACGCGATTGAAAATGCTGCCCTGAACGGGGTCAAACTGCTCGATCAAACGGACCTTGCAGCGATGCTCAATGCTCACACGGTGACAATGCTTGAGATTGAAAGAATGCTGTACGCCACATGGGAGCAAATTTAATCTGTACCGACTTTTCAGATACGCAAGCATGGTGGATGACAATACAACAAGGGCGTCCACTTAGATTAAATCTCAGATTGCATTGCTAGAGGCATAGTTTGCATATATTAATGGCAAGAAACACACAGGAATACCTATGACACATCCCTATCAGATTGTTAGATCGAACAAAGTGGGCTTAGAAAGTGAGGAGAGTTACGTCGTTGCACGTAATGGTGTCAGTTTTCTAAGAATCCTCGGGGGAGAACCCCATTGGACCGTTATGACGGCAACCGCAAGCGAAGATATGGGCCCTATTCAAGTGTGTGCTGATCTACAGCGCCTAGTGGCGGTAGCATTACGTCTATGTAAGGAACTTGATAGTAGTTCCAAAGTTGTAAAAGATAGATTGGGGCGCCCATACGTAACCATCGGTACTATCACTCGAGAGGCAGGGGAAAGTGAAGATGATTTTCAGCGAGTAAATAACGCGCTCTTTCAGAGATTCTTCGATATTTTTGACAGCGATAACGCTGTCTGAATCGCCACGACTATCGTAGACACTCCTGAGCCATAATTTAGGCAAAGGAGAAATCATGAGTGGTAAGCGTTACACGGAAGAATTTAAGGTCGCTGCATTCAAGCAGGTGTGTGATCGCGGGCACCCAGCGGCCGAGGTCGGTGAACGGCTTGGCGTCAGTATCCACAGTATCTATGCTTGGACAACGCGAAACCTCAAGATTGGTTAAGCAAGTGGAAGAGATTGTTTTGAGAAGCCTGGCTCTAGGAGAGTTCACGTGAGAAAAAGCCTCGTACAAATCGCGTTTGTATTGTTCGCCAGTGTGGCGACTTCTGCGTGGTCGGCAGATGATGCTCAAGAGATGTCGAAAGATAAATGGTGCATTTTCCTCGCTCACACCTACAATAATGCAATCACCGCTCGGAATGCAGGTCTTCCGCCGGAGAATGCTCTGGCGATGGCGAATTTTAAGGAACTCCCATTAGAATTGCGGAAACAGATCATAAATGAAATTTATTTTGATAAGAATTTTCGGAGCGCGGTCAGTAGCAGTGACCTCGTTTTTGAACTGATTCAGTATTGCCTTCACGGCGCGCCAAAGCCTTATGAGCCGTTGAAGTGATCAAGGAAGCCGCATGGTAAAGCCGCAGAAGAAGAAACTTAGAGGTTTGGCAGGGAAGCTGCTGGCGGTGGAGCCAGAATATCGGTATGCGCTTTACAAAAACATCATTGCGAAACACCGTGGTAAGACAGTGAGTAAAGGCTCGCCAATGCTTCCTGGTTCGTTTGAAAATGGCAAACGCCGGTGAAGGGAAATGGCCAATGAGTGGAGTTAAACAGATCTCAGTCACAGTCGATGCTTTGTCGATCGATGTATGGGTCGTCAAGACCGGCAAAGTAACTTATCGCGCGTACGCGGACTTTCGTGGGCGTCGCATCGAGGCAACCGGCACAAGTGACAGTAGTGCTGTAGCTGCCTGGCAAGGCAAGGCCAACTATGCGGCAAATGAGTAGGGAAAACGCCCAGCGGCACCCCATGCCCGCTCGACGGGCTTGCCCCCGATGAGAAGGCCAGCGTGGTGCGGGCCAACAAGGGAATATATGCAAAGGAAACTGCGCCTATGAGCGCCCGCTACTGGCCGGCCGCCAGCGAACCTTAAAGGCAAAAAATGGCATTCAACGTTACAGATCTAAAAGCAATCGCAGCGCATAGCGGAGGCATGGTTCTTGATGCAAAGAAGTTCACTGTGACGGATTTGAAAGCGATCGCGGCACACGCCAAAGGCAAAGGTTCTCGGATATATTTAAACAACGTGAGCGGACTGACTGTTACTGACCTCAAAGCAATAGCAGCGCACGGTGGTGGCGCAGTGGTCTTCGATCTTTTGTAAAACCACACGGGAAACATAACATGAGCTACGAAACTGAATGCGACAACTGCAAAACTGAGTTGGTCGTCATTGAACGTCCAATGGGTGTTCCTGGTGGGCAAGAAATGGAAGAAGGGTATTGCCCACTTTGCCGCAATGAAGTGGCCAGGTTCATGACCGATGGGTTTATATCCGTAAAACTGACTGAGGGGCAGTATCGGTTGTTGCAGACAATTTTTAATTTCTCACGAATGGGACACCCATGCCCACAGGAGGTCGTCGGGGCCGCAGCTAATTTTATTGCTGCTGGCTTTGTGAAACAGTCTGGTAATGACCTACAAATCCCTGCGGAGGTGCAGCAGGCACTTGCAGGCGTACACCAAGCTCTCAAGCTCTAGAAAAAGATCTGTGACAGCGATGATCAACAACATGGCCGCAGCGCGGCGCTGGCGTGAACAGTAGAGCTATTTCGGCCGGGGCGGCGTCATCGTGCTATTCGATGGGAAAGTTCAAAGCTGGGCGAATCAGCTCCGCAACCCTGAGTATTGGCAATCAGGCTGCATCGCAGTCGATGAGGAGGGCAAAAGCTGGACTACCATCGCTAGCGATCGGCGTGATGGTGCTCTGATGTGGTTGCCGAACGATCCAATCCCCAATTAAAGTAAATCAAACTAGCGCCGTCCCTGCGCCCGCCCCGGCCGGAAGCCGAACAACGAGAGAAATAATGCAAGGCGATATCCCTGACGAGAAGTACCGTACTAAGAAGACGCGCAAGGTCATTCAAATAGCACCTGTTCAACGCCCCATTATCGATCAGGTGTATCGGGTGGAATCGGTCGATGTGCAGGTTTTCGCACTGTGCGATGACGGAACTATGTGGTCGCGGCGTACCGGCCAAGACGTTTGGTTGGAAATCCAGAATGTTCCCCAACCTTGATCACGGAAAAGCATGAACAGTTTCCAAAAAATGGTGGGGAGATGAAAAGCCCGCCTGATTTTATGCCTACTTAGGTGAACCTTATCAGCCGGCGCATTGGTCGGCACGTCTGATACGATCCTGTGCAACGTTCTGCACTAAAGAATGGAAGTGGTTGGTGGAAAGCGCAATTGCTATCGTCGGGTTGATCGTAAAAGGACTTGGGGCTGAAAATGACTCAAATGGATCCCCAGTTCATCCGTGAGCGCGAAGCCTGGTATAAAGCCGGGGCGGGTGCAGTCGCTGCACAATCAGGTGTCGGAGTGCTGGTGATCAGCGCCGTAATGGGTCTGGTGACGGCGATATGGAAACCTGACGCCTCTGAGGCTGTGATCACGACCGCCTTGATGTGTCTAGCATGGATCGCGGCTTCGAATGGCATCGTTGTACTGAGGGCAAGTAAAAAGGCCCGACATGGTGGCGTGGAAGTTGATAGACACTAAGGAATATCGTTCACAGCAGTACCGGTGCCAGGCACGAGCTGGCATCGTCAATGAGAAGGTCAGGCGATCTGCTTGGCCAGTGAGAAAACTGGCTATATGCCCCGTTCCGGCCCGTTGCCGGCGAGAACGAAATATATGAATGTATCCTTACTCACTTTGCTTAATCTGCAGATTAACGCACCGGTAGACGCTGGAAAATGCACTACAGCCTGCTTTTGCCTCAACCCGGCATGAGTCTCTGCAGGGCAGGGGATAGGCAGGCCAGACCCGATCTCGTCGTTCGATCAGAGAGCTCCGAAATCGCACACCAGGAGCCTGGCAGAATACCGAGCCTCCAACACGAGGCATCGGTTTTTCATCTTTCAAAAACTATGGATCAGGAAAGTCTAAGCTACTGGTGGCGGTTCACGTGGCGACTCATTGGCACCGCCCGCTTCTGCCTGCGGATTCAATCGGTCAACGCAACACACTGTTCAAATCGTTGAGCCGGTGTTTGGTAGTGTAGCGTCTTCCTAGGGCGCTCGTTGAGTCTTCTGGCTACCGCATCGAGTTGCTCTTGCGAATA
>NZ_CP088968.1:3989045-6363911 GCF_021165895.1 Janthinobacterium sp. PLB04
AGGTCGAAGCGACCAAAACGATGATCAACCGGGTTGAGGAGAAATTCGCTATCAAGCCACAGCGATTGGTGGGCGATACGAATTACGGTGTGGCTGCAATGCTGGGATGGCTGGTCGATGAAAAGAAGATCGCCCCGCACGTTCCTGTCTGGGATAAATCCGAGCATCACGACGGCACTTTCAGCCGTACCGATTTCATCTTCGATAGAGAAAACAATCGTTATGTTTGCCCCGCTGGCAAGTACTTGAAACCTGCTCAGCGTAGCCAGCAGAAAAACCCATTTCGCTATCGGGCCAGCCTGTATGACTGCCAGGCCTGCCAGCTCAAATTGAAATGCTGTCCCAATATGGACATCCGCAAAATCGACCGTAGCCCGCATGAACCTGCACGCGACGTGGCACGAGCCATTGGCAAGACGGATGCTTATCGACAATCGCGTAGAGATCGGAAAAAGGTCGAGATGCTATTTGCCCACCTCAAACGCATCCTGAAACTTGGCCAATTGCGCTTGCGCGGCCCCAGCGGTGCCCACGATGAGTTTCTGCTGGCGGCGACGGCACAAAATCTGCGGAGAATGGCGAAAAAACTGCTTCCGCAAAAACAGAAGGTGACACTAGTGATGAGCTAAGCGAGCCCAGCACCGCCACTGCGTACAATTTTCCTGTACATTTATTGCATTGTGACGGGTCTTGGCCAAGAGTTTTTCAACACAATAGGCCGATAGAGGACAATCAGAATAGCGCAGTGTACGAGGCCGTTGCTGAGAAAGCAAATGAGAAAAATGTCAGGCGCGGCCTACGCCAGCGTGATGTGAAAACGGCCGCAGAA
Organism: Janthinobacterium sp. PLB04; assembly: GCF_021165895.1. Classification (NCBI taxonomy): domain Bacteria; kingdom Pseudomonadati; phylum Pseudomonadota; class Betaproteobacteria; order Burkholderiales; family Oxalobacteraceae; genus Janthinobacterium; species Janthinobacterium sp. PLB04. Next base: position 3,989,875 of record NZ_CP088968.1, read on the forward strand.
AGCGGCCGTATCGTTGAGGCTAGGCGGTGGAATAAAAATCCCATTGCCCAAGTTTGCCCCAAGTTCGTATTTTGGCAGGATGAAAAATCCTAAGCCATTGAATACAAACGAAAATTTTGGTGGGAAGTGCAAGTTTCGAACTTGCGACCCCTGCAGTGTGAATGCAGTGCTCTACCCCTGAGCTAACCTCCCGAAGCGAGGCGAATTATCGCATAGGTGTTGCGGCATCTGCAAGGGCTGGCGAGAGGAAATTTATCGTGCCCCGCTTCTTTCTCAGGCAGCCGCTGGCGGCGCCGTGACGGCGGTCCAGATGCACTGGCCTTTGGCGGCCTTGTCGAGGCCGGCGATGGTTGCTTCGTGGGCGGCGAGCTCGTCGGCCGTGGCGCTCTGGAAGATGACTTCGGCCAGCGGTACGATTTCCAGGGCGGCGCCGTCGGCGGCCACTTCTACCTCCTCTTCCATGCTGAGACTGTTCTGGCCGCGCGTCATGGCCAGGTAGACGTCGGCCAGCAATTCGGAGTCGAGCAGTGCGCCGTGCAGCTTGCGGTGGGCGTTCGAGACGCCGTAGCGGTCGCATAGGGCATCGAGCGAGTTGCGCTTGCCCGGATGCATTTCCTTCGCCTGCACCAGGGTGTCGATCACGCCATGCACTTGCTCGTGGACTGGCGGCAGGTTCAGGCGCTTGAATTCCGCATTCAGGAAGCCGATATCGAACGGAGCGTTGTGGATGATCAGTTCGGCGCCGGCGATAAACGCGCGGAACTCTTCCGCGATTTCCGCGAATTTTGGCTTGTCGCTGAGGAACTCCGTCGTCAATCCGTGGACGGCCAGCGCCCCCTCTTCCGAATCGCGCTCGGGATTGATGTATTGATGGAAATTATTCCCCGTCAACATACGGTTGTTCAGTTCGACCCCGCCGATCTCCAGGATGCGGTCGCCCGTGCGCGGGTTCAGGCCGGTGGTTTCAGTATCGAGAACAATTTGACGCATGGCAGATTCAGTCGTAAAAGCAAAAAGCGAAGGGCACAGTATAGCAAACCTGTGCCCTCCGGTTACGGCCTGCCCGCTGCTTCAGCGCAGAAATTTAGTTCTCAGGCGCGCACGGTCTCCACGCCCAGATTGGCCAGCTGATCGGCCCGCTCATTGCCGGGATGGCCATTGTGGCCGCGCACCCAACGCCATTCAACTTCATGCACGGCCTGGGCCGTATCGAGCGCCTGCCACAGGTCGACGTTCTTCACGGGCGCCTTGGCCGCCGTTTTCCAGCCGCGCGCCTTCCAGCCGTGGATCCATTCGCTGATGCCCTTCTGCACGTACTGGCTATCGGTATACAGCACTACCTGGCAGGGACGTTTGAGCGCCGTCAAGGCTTCGATCACGGCCTTCAACTCCATGCGGTTATTCGTCGTATTCAATTCCCCGCCGTAGATTTCTTTCTTGGCGCCATCGGCAACCATGAGTGCGCCCCAGCCGCCCGTGCCCGGATTGCCCTTGCATGCGCCATCGGCATAAATCTCAACCTTATCCATCTTGCTGTTCCCGCCTTTTATTCGTGACCGGTGCGCCTGCGGGCGCCGTCGCCGGTTTCTTGGTCCACGCCGGACCGATCAAACGCATCCCTTTGACGCGCTTGATCGCCTGCACTATATACACTGCGCCCAGATATGGCCACCAGCGCGCACCGGCCTTGTCCATGAAGGCGTTGCGGCGCAGCCATTTTTCTGTCCTGCAAGCAGGTGCGTAGCAGCCGAAGTGGCTTTGGCTGACGCCCATGTTCAGCAATTTTAACCAGTCTTTCATGCGCGGCATAGAGATCAGCTCGCCCGCCTGCGGCAGGTAGTGGCGTCCCGTGACCCGCCCCAGCCCCTGGCGCGCGCCCCACAGGCTGGCCGGATTGAAGCCGCAGACGATCACTCTCCCCTCCGGTATCAGCACGCGTTCGACTTCGCGCAAGACCTGGTGCGGCTCGGCAGCAAATTCGAGTACGTGCGGCAAGACCACCAGGTCCAGGCTTTGCGAATCGAACGGCAGCTCATCGAATGCCGACACCAGCGTCAGGCGGCGCTCCTGCGGCGGAAGCGAAGGCAGGCGCGCATCGAGCAGCCATTTGTTGGGCATGCGGTTGGCCGCCAGCGCGTCGAGCTGGGGCAAGCCGATCTGCACGGCATTAAAACCGAAGATATCGACAGTCAGGCTGTCGAGACATTGCTGCTCCCAGGCGCGCACGTACAGACCGGCCGGCGTCTGCAGCCAGCCGTCAAGCGCTATAATGGATTTTTCGGATGCCACACTGTCCATTCAGTTTTCTCTTTTGCTCATGACCAATTCCCCTGAACACGCTTTATCGGTACTTGCCGTGCCCGCCTTTGCCGACAATTACCTGTGGCTGATCCATGACGGCCGCCATGCCGCCGTCGTCGACCCTGGCGACGCGATGGCCATTCTCGATGCGCTGCAAGCCCATCAGTTGACCTTGACCGCCATTTTACTCACGCATCACCACGCCGACCACACGGGTGGCGTGCCTGAATTGTTGCAGCATTTCGCCGTCCCCGTCTTCGGCCCGCGCAATGAGGCTATCACAGCCATCACGGAACCGCTTGCCGAAGGCGATGTCGCCTATGTGCCCGAGCTGGGTTTGCAGATGACCGTCATCGACGTGCCCGGCCACACCAAGGGGCATATCGCCTACGTGCGCCAGCGCGACGAGCGCAGTGGCGCGCCGTGGCTGTTTTCCGGCGACACCCTGTTTGCCGGCGGCTGCGGCCGCCTGTTCGAAGGCACGCCGGGCCAGATGGCCGACTCGCTGGGCAAGCTGGCCGCCCTGCCCGACGATACCGAGGTATTTTGCGCGCATGAGTACACCTTGTCCAATCTGCGCTTCGCCAACGCCGTCGAGCCGGGCAATGTGGCCTTGCAGGAACGCATCGCCATCGACACGGAAAAGCGCCAGCAAGGTTTATCGACCGTGCCATCGACCATCGCCCTCGAGAAGGCCACGAATCCCTTCCTGCGCTACCGTGAACCGGCGATCTTGACCAGCCTGAAGGTGGAAGGCAAGCTGGCCACCGACGCTTCGCCCGTGGAAGCATTCGCGGCCTTGCGGATGTGGAAGAATAATTTTTAAGCGGATCCCTCTGCAATAAAAAATCCCGGCAGATGCTTTATGGCATCGCCGGGATTTTTTTATAGATCTATTTGATCAGGATCAGATTTCCTCGTACAGCGGCAAGGTCAGGAATTCGGCGAACGATTCCGACGTCGACATTTCCTCGAAAATCTGGCCGGCGCGCACATAGGTCGGGCCGTTGCCGCCCGGCGCATCGCGCTGCACCTTGGCCAGCTCTTCCGGAATCATGGCGCGCACCATCTCGGCCGTGACCTTGCGGCCATCTTCCAGCACGCCTTTGCTGGAACGGATCCACTGCCACACTTGCGAGCGGCTGATCTCGGCCGTGGCCGCGTCTTCCATCAGGTTGTGGATAGGCACGCAACCATTGCCGGCCAGCCAGCTACCCAGGTAATGGATGCCCACGTTGATGTTGTAGCGCAAGCCCGCTTCCGTGATCGGCGCTTCCGGCTGGAAGTTCAGCAGATCAGACGCTTTCACATCGATGTCGGGACGCTGTTTCTCGATCTGGTTCGGCTTGTCGCCCAGCACCTTCGTGAACTCGCCCATGGCCAGTTCCACCAGGCCCGGATGAGCAACCCAGCCGCCGTCGTAGCCGTCGGTGGCATCGCGCGCCTTGTCGTTGCGCACGCCACCCATGGCGATGTCGTTCTTTTCCGGATCGTTCTTGATCGGGATCAGGGCTGCCATGCCGCCAATGGCTGGCGCGCCCCGTTTGTGGCAGGTTTTCAGCAGCAGCAAGGCGTAGGCGCGCATGAAGGGCGCCGTCATGGTGACCTTGGCGCGGTCGGCCAGGCAGAAATCCTTGTCCAGCTTGAATTTCTTGATGCACGAGAAGATGTAATCCCAGCGGCCCGCGTTCAGGCCCGAGCTGTGTTCTTTCAGCTCGTACAGGATTTCATCCATCTCGAACGCCGCCAAAATGGTTTCGATCAGCACAGTCGCCTTGATCGTGCCTTGTGGCAAGCCCAATTCATTTTGCGTCATGACGAAAATATCGTTCCACAGGCGCGCTTCCAGGTGCGATTCCATCTTCGGCAGGTAGAAATACGGACCGGCGCCGCGCGCCAGTTGTTCCTTGGCGTTATGGAGCATGAACAGGGCGAAATCGAAAATGCCGCCGGAAATGCGCTTGCCATCGACCAGCACATGCTTTTCATCGAGGTGCCAGCCGCGCGGACGCACGACGAGGGTCGCGATCTTGTCGTTCAGCTTGTAGGACTTGCCATTTTGCTCCAGCGAAATCGTCTTGCGCACGGCGTCGAACATATTGATCTGGCCCGTCAGCTGGTTATCCCAGTTCGGCGTGTTCGAATCCTCGAAGTCCGTCATGTAGCTGTCGGCGCCGGAATTGAAGGCGTTGATGACCATCTTGCGTTCGACGGGGCCCGTGATTTCCACGCGGCGGCATTCGAGCGCCTTCGGGATCGGTGCGATCTTCCAGTCGCCGTCGCGGATGTGCGCGGTTTCTGGCAAGAAATCAGGGCGCTCGCCCGCATCGAGGCGCTTGGCCCGTTCCACGCGCACGGCCAGCAATTCCTGGCGGCGCGGTTCGAATTCGCGCGTCAGCTTGGCCACCAGCGCCAGCGCCGCCGGCGTCAAAATCTGTTCATAGCCGGGGGCGATTTCCCCCGTGATTTGCATGCCTTCTGGAAGTGCGATCGTATTCTGCGTCATGAAGTTCTCCGGTTTTTAATAAATATAGGCAAAGGTAATCTGGTGATCCAAGTATATGCTGAACGACTGCGCGGACAAGCTGGACAGAGCCGCAAAAACACTCTGCAGGGCGGCGCGTTTGTTCTATAGTATTGCACTATAAGGCATGGAAACGAGATTAAAAATCACTTCATCTATGCGTTTTTATCACAAGTGATGGCATTGCAGGAGCACAACATGGGCCAGTTCAGACAAATATCAACGTTCGTGGAGGTGGTCGCCAAAGGCAGCCTGTCGGCTGCCGCCCGTGCGGAAGGGATCGCCCCGGCCATGATAGGCCGGCGCCTCGATGCGCTGGAGCAGCGCCTGGGAGTCAAATTGCTGCAGCGTACGACGCGCAAGCTGGCCTTGACGAATGAAGGCGCCGCCTTCCTGGAGGATTGCCAGCGCATCCTGGGCGAACTGGAAGAGGCGGAAGCGGCCGTGGCCGAGCGCAGCGTGAAGGCCAGCGGCCATTTGCTCATTTCGGCACCGGCCGGCTTCGGCCGCCAGCACGTGGCGCCCCTGATCCCCTCGTTTGTCGCCGAGCACCGCGACGTGACGGTGTCGCTGAACCTGAACGACCGCCTCGTCGACCTGATCGGCGAAGGTATCGATGTGGCCATCCGCATCGCCAGCCTGTCCGATTCTTCGCTGGTGAGCACCAAGCTGGCCGACAACCAGCGCGTGCTGGTCGGCTCGCCCGCCTATTTGAAACGGGCGGGCACGCCGCGCATCCCCGCCGATCTGGCGAAACACAATTGCCTGGCGATCAGCAGCGAAGGCAGCCAGCGGGGCTGGACCTTCCGCGAAAACGGCAAGAACGTGATTCTGAAGGTGGTGGGCAATATGGTCTGCAACGATGGCGAAGTGCTGCACGACTGGGCACTGGCCGGCAAGGGCCTGGCCTGGCGCTCGATGTGGGAAGTGGGCGCGGAAATCGCCTCGGGGCAACTGGTGACGGTACTCGATCAGTTCGCCGCGCCGGGCAATGACATCTACGCCGTGTTCGCCCAGCGGCGCCACTTGCCGCTGCGCATACGGGCGTTCGTGGATTTTTTAAGGCATTCATATGCCCAGCCAGACTACTGGCGCGAACGGGCTATTTGAAGACGCGGGACCAAACCTGCTGCGCGTCGGCATAGGCGGCCTGCGATGCTCACCGGCTCGGCGCCCCCGGTTGCACTTCTCGGCCACCTCTTCCTTCCGCTCGTGACGGTTTTGTCCGGCGTCGTGACGTATGTGGAAACAACCTTGGCACCCGGATCAGCATTAGTTGGCGTAGGTCGGCTTAGCGTAGCGTAAGCCGACACATCCCCATTGTCGGCCTACGCGCAAGCACCAAGCCGACCTACGCGGCGACGCAAACACGCCAAAAAGAACACGCAGCCCACGCAAAACCGGTGCCTCACGGAAATTCAGGCGAAAAAAAATCCTCGGAGACCGAGGATTTCTTTATTTCGTTTGATCCAGCGTATTAGATTGGCTGAATGTTCGAAGCTTGCTTGCCTTTAGGGCCAGCGGTCACTTCAAAAGAAACGCGTTGGTTCTCTTGCAGGGACTTGAAGCCGTTCGACTGGATAGCCGAGAAGTGAGCGAACAGATCTTCGCCGCCTTCGTCAGGGGTAATAAAGCCGAAACCCTTCGAATCATTGAACCATTTTACGATGCCAGTTGCCATTACAATTTCCTATTTCAGTTAAGTTGGGCTTGCGCCCGTTATATCGTTTGAAGCAAGAAAGAAATGACAGACAAACTGCACTACTACCTCGAATCCAACGATGCCCAATTATACCAACAAAACTGAGAAAAACCATTCTTTCGCAAAATAAACTTGCGAACACTACTTTAATAGCCAAATCCCCGTCTTGCGGCGCCCTGTACTAGCGGCATGGACACACTATATCCTAATCTGCGACGCGGGTGCTTTGCGTTGCATCAAATGAATCATTGCAACCACATTACTATGGCGCGGTCACTCACGCGGTGAAGTGAGTGGCAGCCGCATCGCGCCCTGCCCAGTCCAATAGCGCCACCACTTGCGCCCGCACGGCGGGCCATTCCGCCACCGCTTGCGCGGGGGCATTGAGCATGGCACGCACCAACTGCTCGATGCGCCGGCATTCCTGGCCCAGCGCGGCAAAGCCAAAGGTAGCGGCAGAGCCGGCCACCGCGTGCAGCGCGCGGTGCAGCTCCGTCAAGGGTTCCAGGCTGGGGCCTTCGCTGTCGCAGCGGCCGCTTGCCTGCGTGATCGCCTGCAACAGGGCCGGCACGCCAGCCGCATATTTTTCATTCAGGACACGCAAACGCGCACGGAAATCCGGATCGATCAAGGTTGCCATCGCAATACTTGCCTGAGTTGGCTTACTTGGTGCCGAAGATGCGGTCGCCGGCATCGCCCAGGCCTGGCACGATATAGGCGTGGTCATCCAGGTGCGAATCGAGCGAGGCGCAGAACATCTTGACGTTCGGATGCGCGTTCTGGAACACGGTCACGCCTTCCGGTGCGGCCACCAGGGCCAGGAAGATGATCTGTTCGTCCGTGACGCCGCGCTTCTTCAGCACGTCGACAGCATACACGGCCGAATTGCCGGTCGCGACCATCGGGTCGCACAAGATAAAGGTGCGCTCGTTCAAGTCAGGCAGGCGCACCAGGTATTCCACCGGCATGTGGGTAGCAGGATCGCGGTACACGCCGATGTGGCCAACGCGCGCCGATGGCACCAGGTTCAGCAAGCCATCGCTCATGCCGATGCCGGCGCGCAGGATCGGCACGATGGCCAGTTTCTTGCCAGCGATGACGGGCGCGTCGATGGTGACCAGCGGGGTCTTGATTTCGCGCGTGGTCAGCGGCAGGTCGCGCGTGATTTCATAGCCCATCAGCAAGGTGATTTCCTTGAGCAATTCGCGGAAGGTGCGCGTCGACGTATCGTGCTCGCGCATGTGGCTCAGCTTGTGCTGGATCAAAGGGTGATCGGTAATGAACAAATTCGGGAAGCGTGGATCTTGTTTCATGTTATTTTTCTTTCTCTGCTATCTGGCGCGGCGGCAAGCCTGGGCCGCAGGCGCGCTGTGTATCGATAAAATGATGGATTGCAGCATTATCCCAGCCCCCAGCCCGCCTGTGGCCGGAATTTTCGAAATAATTGCGTATCCGGGCCGAGGCAAACTCAGTACTCGCGCAGCGCGCGCGCCAGGATGGCCGCGCAATCGGTGCCGGCCGGCAAGCGTCCATACGCCCCACCCGGCGCCTGCGCCAGCCGCGATTGCAGGAACGCTTGCGCCACGAACGGTGGCGCATGGCGCAGCAGCAAGGCCCCCTGCACGGCCAGCACGATACGCTCGGATAATTGCCTCGCGCCAAATTCGTCCGTCTGCGGCCCGTCCAGGTCGGCCAGCAGGCGCGCGCGGTAGTCAAGCAAAATGGCATTGTCATCGCCGGCCAGCGCCAGCTCGGCCGCCAGAGCGTCGCGCGCGGCCGGCGACTTGCCGAAGGCGCGCAAAACGTCGAGGCACATGACGTTGCCCGAACCTTCCCAGATCGAATTGACGGGCAGTTCGCGGTACAGGCGCGCCAGCGGCGCATCTTCCACATAGCCGGTGCCGCCCAGCACTTCCATCGCCTCAAAGCCGAAACCGGGACCGCGCTTGCAGATCCAGTACTTGCCCGCCGGCGTGAGCACGCGCGCCAGCATCGCTTGCTGCGGATCATCCTTTTCATCGAAACATCGGGCCAGGCGCAGCGCAAAGGCCGTGGCGGCTTCCGATTCCAGCGCCAGGTCGGCCAGCACGTTCTGCATCAGGGGCTGCTCGGCCAGCGGCTTGCCGAACACGGCCCGCTGGCGCGCATGGTGCAGCGCCTGGCTCAAGGCGGCGCGCATGATGCCGGTGCTGCCCAGCACGCAATCGAGGCGCGTGTGGCTGGCCATTTCCAGGATGGTGGGTATGCCCCGCCCCGGCTGGCCCACCAGCCAGCCGTAGGCATTGGTAAATTCCACTTCGGAAGAGGCGTTCGAGCGGTTGCCCAGCTTATCCTTCAGGCGCTGCACGCGGATGGCGTTGCGGCTGCCGTCGGGCAGGTAGCGGGGCAAAAAGAAACAGGACAATCCGCCCTCTTCCGCCTGCGCCAGGATCAGATGCGCGTCGCATTGCGGCGCCGAGAAAAACCACTTGTGGCCGACGATGCGCCAGGCGCCGCCGGCCTCGCTGCCGAACAGGGCTTGCGCCTCGGCCGGCGGCACGGGCACGGCGCGCGTGGTGTTGCTGCGCACATCGGAGCCGCCCTGCTTTTCCGTCATGCCCATGCCCACCAGGGCGCCGCGTTTCTGCTCCACGGGCAGGGAGCGGGGATCGTATTCGCGCGAGAGGATTTTCGGCAGCCAGCGCTGCGCGATGTGCGGCAGGTCCAGCGCCTGGCGCAAGGCCGGCACCGAGGCATACGTCATCGTCACGGGACACTGCGTGCCGTTTTCCACCTGCCCCACTAATAGATAGGCCGCCGCGCGCGCCACCTGGGCGCCTGGGCCGGGCGAGACCCACGGCGAAGCGTGCGCGCCAGCGCCCACGAGGATGGCCATGAGTTCATGCCAGGCCGGATGGAACAGCACCTCGTCGACGCGGCGCCCGGCGCGGTCGAACTGCTGCAACTCGGGCGTGTGGATATTCGCCTGGCGCGCCAGCGCATAGGTCTCGGCGCGGCCCAGCTTTTCGCCGAGCGCATCGATCTCCTGCAACGCCGCGCCGCCGCCCTCGCGCAGCAGCGCTTCGATCAGCGCCGGATCGCAGGCGAACAGATTGACATTTTCAAAAGGCGTGGCCTGGTTGAAAACTTCATGCGTGTCAAAGGCATTCATGGGAGTCTCCCGCGATTTGTTATCATGGCGCCCTTGCCGTCGCTGGCGCACCGTCAACACCGTCTGCCAGCCAGACTAGCGCAAAGCGCATGGCGGGGCAAGCGCGCCAGTGAAGGCAGGCGCAGATAAATGTTTCCATGTGGAATGAAAATGCCTGCGGATGTCGCGCGGCATGATTTTTTTCATGGAAGGCAGGAATATTTACAAAACCTGAAGCAATGTTGCTCTATTTCATGTAATCGGGTGCTTTTCAATGATACATTTCGTGTGGATCGCGTTCCGATAGCCGCCCTTTCGGCCCCTATGGCACGCCTCACGCACGATGCACTCTTTCCGTTGGCGCCCTGCCCTGCAGCGAGCGCCGGCACTGATAATAAAAAGGTAAAAGCCAGCACGATGTTTTCCAGTACCCCATCCGCCGCCCACCGCGAGGCTCGCCACGAGTTGGACAACCTCATGGAAGAGGCAGGCGACGTCGTGTTCCGGCTCGATACGGACGGCCTGATCCTGTTTGCCAGCAAGCGTGCGGCCACCCTGTTTGGCGCGCCATCGGGCCTGTCCGGCCACTTGCTGCTGCCGCTGGCCGCCGAAGCGTCGCGCGCTGCGCTGCAAGCGGCGCTGGAAGACGCCCTGGCCGAACCGGGCCGCCTGGAAGTGCGCCTGCAAACGCCGGACCAGGAAATCTGGTTCGAGCTGCGCCTGTCCTCTTATATGAATGCGGCCGGCGTGGCCGAACTGCTGGTGGTCGGGCGCGACACGTCGGCCCAGCACAATACGGAAGAACGGCTGCGCCACATGGCCACGCACGACGCGCTCACGGGCTTGCCGAACCGATTGCTGTTGTCGGACCGCATCCGCATGGTGATCGCCCAGGCCGCCCGTTCGGGCCAGGGCTTTTCCGTCGCCACCATCGGCCTCGATGGCTTTAAAAAGGTCAACGATGGCCTGGGCCACCCCGTCGGCGACGCCGTGCTGCGCCTGGCCGCCGCGCGATTGCGCAAGACGCTGCGCGACAGCGACACCCTGGCGCGCGTGGGCGGCGATGAATTCGTCGCCGTGCTGCCCGGCAGCGCCACGGACGCGCAGATCAAGCTGGTGACGGGCCGTCTGCTGGCCACCCTGCAGGCGCCGTTCGAAGTGGACGGCCACACGATCTACGTGGGCGCCTCCGTCGGCGTCTCGATCTATCCGCTGCACGCGGAAGATGAAGTGCGCCTGGTGGCGCTGGCCGATGCGGCCATGTCGCGCGCCAAGGAAACGGGCAAGGCCCGCTGCCTGGTCTACAGCCCGCGCCTGAATGGCCCGTCGGAACACGATATTTCGCTGGAAGCGGCGATGTTCCACGCCGTGCGCGAAGGCGAATTCCTGCTCTTTTACCAGCCCATCGTCGACGCGCACACGCGGCAAATCCAGGGTTTCGAAACCCTGATGCGCTGGAAGCACCCGACCCTGGGCCTGGTGCCGCCCGTGCGCTTCATCCCGATTGCCGAAGCCAATGGCCTGATCAACCTGCTGGGCGCCTGGGCGCTGAAAGCGGCCTGCGTGCAGCTCAAGCAGTTCCAGGAAGTGGCCAGGCGGCCGCTGTACATCTCCGTCAACATCAGCCCGCGCCAGTTCCGCAACGACAAATTCCTAGACGTGCTCGATGACGCCATCGCGTTTTCGGGACTCTCGGGCGAACACCTGGTGCTGGAAATTACGGAAGGCACCCTGATGATCGACCCCGTGCATGCGGAAACCATCCTCGTCAAGATGACGGAGCGCCGCGCGCGCATCGCCATCGACGATTTCGGCACCGGCTATTCCTCGCTCGCGTATCTGAAGCGCTTCCCCATTTCCGTGCTGAAGATCGACCGCACCTTCATCAAGGACTTGCCCGAATCGAGCAAGGATGCGGCCATCTGCAACACCATTCTCGACCTGGCCAAGCACTTGAACCTGTCCGTGGTGGCCGAGGGCGTGGAAACCGAGGAACAGATGCATTTCATGGAGTCGCGCGGCTGCCAGTATGTGCAGGGCTACCTGACGGGCAAGCCGATGCCGGCCCACGCCGCGCTATCGGCCTTGAGCGACAAAACCTATGCGGCGCTGGTGCCTGCGCCGTCTGCCAATGAACCGCGCGGAGGGGTGCAATGAATCCAGGTCATTTCCCGGCGCCGACACAGCTCGGCAAAAATACCCTGGACCTGCTGTGGGCGCGCACGCGCCAGCAGGGCGACATGCCCGGCTTCGCGAAAGCCATCAGCGCCATCCTGGGCGCCATGCGCGGCGAGGATGACCACGAATTCGACATCACGCAAACGGTGCTGTCCGACCCTGTCCTCACGCACAAGGTGCTGCGTCTGGCCAACAGCGGCATGTATTCGGCCTTCGGCCAGCGCGTCAATACGGTCTCGAAGGCCGTGCTGGTGCTGGGCATCGACGCCATCGGCCACCTGGCGCTGGGCCTGAAACTGATCGAGGAGCTGTCACAGGCGTCGCCCGACTCCGTCAGCGCCCACGTGGAAATGGAAAAGGCCGTGCTGGCCGGGATGGTGGCGCAGCAGGTGGCCACCAGCGCCGGCAGCCTGCAGGCGGAACAGGCTGTCGTCTGCTCGATGCTGCACACCCTGGGCCGCATGATGGTGACGTTCTACATGACGGACTTCTGGGCGCGCATGCAGGCGCATGCGGGTCCCGGCAACGAGGCGGCCGCCGCGCGCGAAATCCTCGGCCTGTCGCTGCCGGAAGTGGGCTATGCCACGGCCGCCCACTGGGGCTTGCCGCAGCACCTGATCAACGGCATGCGTCCGATGGATCCGTCGCCGGACAACTCCCCCGTCAGCGGTGCCGACTGGATGGCGGGACTGTCGACGATGGCGGCGCGCTGCGCCGACTCGCTGTGGCATGACGATGCGGCCGGTGCGGCGCAGGTGCACGCACTGATCGACGATTATGCGGGTACCCTGGGCATCACATCGACCGATCTGGTGGCCGCCGTGGACAAGGCCAAGGCGATGGCGGCGGCCGACCTGTCGATTGCGCCCCTGTCGAAACCGGCCGAGCGGCGCGCGCGCCAGCTGGCATCGACGCGCATGCGCGCCGAAGGCAACCGCGTATTAATAGGCGGCCTGGCCGACCTGCGCGGCGCCATCGGCAGCGCCAGTCCGGGACAGATGGTCTCGATGGCGCTCGAAACGCTGCACCAGGGCTTCGATTTTTCACGCTCGGTGGCATTCGTGCGCAACCACAGGGATCATCTGTATTCGGCGCGCATCAGCATGGGCGAAGGCATGGCCGACCTGCAGGACCTGATGGTGTTTGGCGACGCGTATGAACCGAACGTCTTCCACGCGGCCCTCAACAGCGACCGCGTGATCTTCATCGACAATGCGCGCGACCCGAAATTTGCCGCCAAGCTGCCGCAATGGTGGAAAGCCACGCTGTCGGAAGCACGCAGCTTCGTCGTGCTGCCCCTGTCGGCCAACGGCCACCCCACGGGATTCCTGTACGGCGACTGGGACGACAGCTTCCCGCCGATCCAGCTGAACCAGACGGAATTCAACCTGATCAACGATATCCGGGCGTTATTGGTGCAGTCGGTGGAGATGCGGCACCAGCTGGAGCTGGTGGCAAATAAGGTGGCGTGACAGGAAGCGCCGACAATGGCGTCGGATTACGCGCAAGCGCTAATCCGACCTACATGGCATGGGGCGTAGGTCGGATTAGGGCCGCAGGCCCGTAATCCGACAACATTCAGCTTATTTCAACTTCGGCGTCGAAACCGACACATCGCCGCATTGCGCGCGGTGCATCAGGGCGTGGTCGATCAGGACCAGCGCCAGCATGGCTTCGGCGATCGGCGTGGCGCGGATGCCCACGCACGGGTCGTGGCGGCCGAACGTTTCCACCATCACGGGATTGCCTTCTTTATCGATCGAGCGGCGCGGCGTGCGGATCGACGAAGTCGGCTTGATGGCGATCGAGACGCTGATATCCTGCCCCGTCGAAATGCCGCCCAGTACGCCGCCGGCGTTATTACCGATAAAACCTTCCGGCGTCAGTTCGTCGCCGTGCTCGGAACCCTTTTGCGCCACCGAATCGAAACCGGCGCCGATTTCCACGCCCTTGACGGCATTGATGCCCATCATGGCGTAGGCGATGTCGGCATCGAGCTTGTCATAGATGGGCTGGCCCAGGCCGACAGGCACGTTTTGCGCGATCACGTCGATGCGCGCACCGATGGAATCGCCATCGCGGCGCAACTGGTCCATCGCCGCTTCCATGCGCGCGATCAGGTCCGCGTCGCCGCTGGCGGCAAAGAACGGATTCGCATGCACGTGCTCCCAGGACTGGAACGGCACGGGAATGTCGCCCAGCTGACTCATGCAGCCCTTGAAGGTGGTGCCGTATTGCTGCAGCAGCCATTTCTTGGCGATGGCCGCCGCACCCACGACGGGCGCCGTCAGGCGCGCCGAGGAGCGCCCGCCGCCGCGCGGATCGCGCACGCCGTATTTATGCCAGTAGGTGTAGTCGGCGTGGCCGGGGCGGAAGCTTTCCGCGATATTGCCGTAATCCTTGCTGCGCTGGTCTTCATTGCGGATCAGCAGCGCGATGGGCGTGCCCGTCGTCACGCCCTGGTACACGCCGGAGAGGATTTCCACCGTATCGGATTCCTGGCGCTGCGTCACGTGGCGCGAGGTGCCAGGCTTGCGGCGGTCCAGTTCAGGCTGGATATCGGCTTCCGACAGGATCAATCCCGGCGGACAGCCATCGATCACGCAGCCGATGGCCGGACCATGCGATTCGCCGAAAGTGGTAACAGTAAACAGCTTGCCAAAAGAATTGCCGGACATAGTAGGAAGTGTAAGGACTGGAAAACTCAATTCTACCAGCCTGCGGGACATGACATGCCGCTAATGCCGCAGCAAGGCCGGATAATCCCCACCGATCTCGCCATTTTAAAATCCCGCGTATTTTTTCATATAAAAAATACCAAATAAGAGTTGCAATCATGCAATACAAGAAATATTGCACTCCACAGGATACTTAAAAAAACATTTTGCTTATTAAATAGCTATATACTTGGATGATGGGCGATCAGAAAATGGGCGAGTCTCGGCAACACTTGAGTGCTGCTTTTTCGATGTGCCCTGAGTGCATCAGAAATGGCCAGGGCTAGGCGCGCCGCCGAAGACAGTACGCGAGTACGGCGAGGCGGTGCAACAACGCCATGGACATTTCTGATGTACTCACATCCCGTACTGAGTCATCCTGGAGAAGCTATACATGCCCGCACCGATCATCCCCCTTGACGCCAACAAGGACGATCACGACGACCTGGTATTCCTCGATGAGCAACCAGCGCCGCCGCTGGCCGTCGCACCGCGCAGCGTCTGGCGGGTGATGATCATCGACGACGATGAAGACGTCCACTCCACCACCACTTTCGCCCTGGGCAACCTGGAAATGCAGCACCGCCCGCTGGAATTCGTGCATGCGTATTCGGCCGGCCAGGCGCGCGAACTGCTCAAGCATGAAGACGACATCGCCGTCATCCTGCTCGACGTGGTGATGGAACAGGATGACGCGGGCCTGCACCTGGTGCGCTACATCCGCGAAACCCTCAAGATGACGGACGTGCGCATCATCCTGCGTACGGGCCAGCCCGGCTACGCGCCGGAAATCGACGCCATCCGCGATTTCGACATCAACGACTACAAGACCAAGTCCGAATTGACGCGCATCAAGCTGTTTACCACGGTGACGGCCGCCATCCGCTCGTACGAGCAGATCCGTTCGATCAGCAGCAGCCGGCGCGGCCTGGACCGTATCGTCCACGCCAGCACGCAGCTGATGGCGCTGCATGGCGTGCAGAATTTCTCGGCCGGCGTGCTGGCGCAGATCGCCGACCTGCTGGGCATCCGCGCCGACGGCGTGCTGTGCGTGCAGGACCTGCAGGACAGCGGCGCCAGGGAGCTGCTCGTCTCGGCCTGCACGGGCAGCTTTTCCAGCTTGCCGCACAGCGCCCTGTGCGGCCTGCAAAATCCCCGCGTGATGGCCGCCATCGAACACACGCTGGCGCAACGGCGCAATGTGTACGCGCATGACTACGCCACCCTGTACTTCGCGGGCAAGGCCAGCCGCGACGCGACCGCCTACCTGGTGCTGCCGCGCCCCCTCTCGGCCATCGATGAAAGCCTGCTGGAAGTCTTCTGCAGCAACGTCGCCGTGGGCCTCGACAACGTCGAGCTGGTGTCGCACCTGCACAATGCCGCCTTCTACGACCAGTTGTCGAAGCTGCCCAACCGCACGCGCCTGGTGGAGATCCTCGACGCCACCCTGGCCGGCCCCGCACGCGACGACGCCACCCTGTCGCTGGTCGACCTCGATCATTTTGCCGAGACCAACGACGCGCTGGGACACCAGTTCGGCGACATGCTGCTGGTGGCCGTGGCCGGACGCCTGCAAACCCAGCTGGGGCCCCACCTGACGGTGGCGCGCCTGGGCGGCGACATCTTTTGCGTGCTGGGCGACTCTTCGCAAGTCAACCCAAGCAAGATCCTGGCCCTGTTCCAGGCACCGTTCTGCATCGATGGCCAGGACGTGCAGCTGTCCGCCACCCTAGGCCTGGTACGGCTGGGCGAGCATGCGGGCACGGGCGCCGACGCGCTGAAGGATGCCGATATCGCCTTGAAACGGGCGAAAAGCCAGCAACGCGCCGGGCACTTCTATTTCTCGCGCAGCATGGGCATCGAAATCCGCGAACGGGTGCGCATGATGCATGCGCTACGCACGGCCTTCAGCCAGGACCAGCTGTTTGTCGTGTATCAACCGCAGATCGACCTGACCACGCGCCGTCCCGTGGGCGCCGAAGCGCTGCTGCGCTGGCAGACGCCGGACGGCAAGTTCATCTCGCCCGACCGTTTCATCCCGATTGCCGAGTATTCGGGCATCATCATCGACCTCGGCGAATGGGTGCTGCGCACGGCTTGCCGCGAACTGGTGCTGCTGCGCGAGCAGGGCCACCGCAATTTCGTCATGTCCGTCAACGTGTCGCAAGTGCAGTTCCGCCACCCGCTGTTCCTGGAAATGCTGCGCGCGGCGCTGGAAGAGACACAGGCGCCGCCCGAATTCATCGAGCTGGAAATCACGGAATCGATGGCCATGGAAGAGCCGGACCTGCTGATCAAGATGCTGTGGCAGATCAAGCAGACGGGCGTGAGCATCGCCATCGACGACTTCGGCACGGGCTTCTCGTCCCTGTCCTACCTGCAGCGCCTGCAAGTCGACCGCCTGAAGATCGACCGCGCCTTCGTCACCGAGATCACGGGATCGGCGCGCGGCAGCAGCATCGCCGAAATGGTCATCCAGCTGGGCCGCAACCTGGGCCTGGCCGTGATCGCCGAAGGCGTGGAAGACGAGCGCCAGGCGCAGATCCTGCAGGCGCTGGGCTGCCCGATGGCGCAAGGCTTCCTGTTCGCCCGCCCGATGACGGCCACGGCGCTGGGCACCTGGCTGAACAACGAAGCGCTGCAGGGCGCCGCATAGGCGCCACCTTGGCTAGCCAATGCAAAACGCCGGCAGTTGCCGGCGTTATTTTTACTGCATGAGCAAAACTTAGTCGGTGGTTTCAGCCGGCCAGTCGCGGATATACGCCTTGAGCATCTGGTTTTCAAAGCTTTGCGCTTCCAGCACGGCGCGCGCCACATCGTAGAAGGAAATGACGCCCAGCAAGGTCTTGGCATTCATGACGGGCAGGTAGCGCGCGTGTTTTTCCAGCATGATGCGGCGCACTTCATTGACTTCCGTATCCGGGGTCACGGTGATCGGGTGGTCATCCATGTGCTTGCGCACGGTGCCGCCGCCGATCTGGCCCGCGTTTTCATGCAGCGCGTTGAGCACTTCGCGGAAGGTCAGCATGCCGACCAGGTCGCCAAATTCCATGACCACCAGAGAACCGATGTCCTTTTCAGCCATGGTATTGGCCGCGTCAAGCAGGGGCTGGTCAGGCGTGACCGTGTAGAGGATATTGCCCTTGACTTGGAGAATTTCAGATACTTTCATATTGGCCGTCCTGTCCGCGTGATTGGTATTTTAGTTATTCTAGCCCTTACTGCGACTGTAGCCTATGCCTGCGGAAAAATCCAGCCTTGCGCGCAATCAAATCGAGGGGGATTGTCGGGCAAGAAAAACGTAGCGAGCGGATGCGCGGCGCGGCCGAGAAGCGCAGCGGTACGCGAGTACCGTGAGCATCGCCGGCCGTGCCCCGCGACGCGCAGTAGTTTTTCTCACGCTCTGCGGCGGAACCACCCGGCGATGGACAGGCGCTCGCGCGCCGTCGGCAATACTTCGTGCAGCATCTCGCCCGACATGAACATCGCCATGCGACCCGCTTGCGGCAAGACGTCCACCACAGGCCCGCCCTGCGGGTGCAGGCGCAGCGCGCCACCGTGCTCCGGCAGCCAGTCATCGTTCAGGTACAGCACGACGGACACGGTACGCTTGTCGTCGTCGCGGAAACGGTCCAGATGCGCCCGGTAGAAGGCGCCCGGCGCGTACAGGGCAAAATGGCTTTCGTACTCTTCCAGTCCCAGGAACAGCTCACGGTTGAGCATGCAACGCAGCGCTTCCATCTGTTCCAGGTAGCGGTCGCAAGCGGCTGAGCGGCCCGTTTCCAGCCATTCGATATGGTCGCCGCGGATGTCCGGCTGCAGCAGCGGCGCATGGCCGCTGCCCACGCCGGCGCCCTTCATCTTGCCGCTGAGCATGGATTGCACGCATTCGGCGGCCAGCTGGCGGCTCAGTTCGGGGGAGATGAAATGCTCTTGCATGAGCCAGCCCGCGTGGCACAGGCCGTCGACGATAGATGGTCCGGGAACGGCAAGGGAGCCGTCGAACGATATTGCGGGCATAAAATCTTTCCTGGTGGACATGCGATGAGAGTTCGCCTGAAGCCCAGGATTTCGCTTGCACGCAGCAGCCTCTCCTGCGGCGCGGCGCACGCGCGCAGGTAAAACAGCCCGAATATCGCTGATCCGGTATCCTACCACCGCCGTGCCGCGCCGGTCACTTTTTTTACACTTCAGGTTACACGCGCAGCCCGCCAGCACGGCGCCATGCGCCCTGCACAGGAGCCCTTTTGCTCGGCTGCAAATCAGGTTACGATCTTGCCACTATAAAACTTGGCGGAGACACCATGAGCGGCCCGAAATACCCCGGTTTCGATACTTTATCCCTGCACGCGGGCGCCGCGCCCGACCCGGCCACGGGCGCGCGCGCCACGCCCATCCATTTCACGTCCTCGTTTGCCTTCAAGAGCTCGGAGCATGCGGCCTCGCTGTTCAATATGGAGCGGGCCGGCCACGTGTATTCGCGCATCTCGAATCCCACCAACGCCGTACTGGAAGAGCGCATCGCCGCCCTTGAAGGGGGCGTGGCCGGCATCGCCACGGCCAGCGGCCAGGCCGCCATGCATCTGGGTCTGTCCACTATCGCGGGCGCGGGATCGCACATCGTCGCTTCGCGCGCCCTGTACGGCGGATCGCACAACCTGCTGGCCTATACCCTGAAACGCTTCGGCATAGCCACCACCTTTGTCGATCCGCGCGACGTGGACGCCTGGCGCGCCGCCATCCGCCCAGATACAAAAGTGCTGTTTGCGGAAACCCTGGGCAATCCCGGCCTTGACGTGCTGGACATCCCGACGATTTCCGCCATCGCGCATGAACACCAGCTGCCGCTGATGCTAGATTCGACGTTTACCACGCCGTATTTGCTGCGCCCCTTCGAGCATGGCGCCGACCTGGTGTTCCACTCGGCCACCAAGTTTTTATGCGGCCACGGCACGGCCATCGGCGGCCTGCTCGTCGATGGCGGCACCTTCGACTGGCAGGCGGCGTACGACAGGACGGGCCGTTTCGCCGAACTGTGCGAACCGTATGAAGGCTTCCACGGCATGGTCTTTGCCGAGGAATCGACGGTGGCGCCGTTTGCCCTGCGCGCGCGGCGCGAAGGCTTGCGCGATTTCGGCGCCGTCATGAGCCCGCACAACGCCTTCGCCATCCTGCAGGGCATCGAAACCCTGGGCTTGCGCATGGACCGCCACGTGGCCAACACGCGCAAGGTGATTGACTTCCTGCTGGCCAATCCGGCAGTGGAATCCGTGTCCTATCCCGAACTGCCGTCGCATCCCGACTACGAACTGGCGAAAACCCTGCTGCCGAAAGGCGCGGGCGGCGTGTTCACATTCCGCCTGCGCGGCGACCGCGCGGCGGGCCAGCGCTTTGTCGACAGCCTGAAGATCTTCTCGCACCTGGCCAATGTGGGCGACGCCAAGTCGCTCGTCATCCACCCCGCCTCCACCACGCATTTCCGCGTTCCCGACGATCAACTGGAACAGGCAGGCATCACGCAGGGCACCATGCGTTTATCGGTAGGCCTGGAAGACGCCGATGATTTGATCGAAGACCTGGCCCGTGGCCTGAAACTGTCGCAGAAAGGCGCCTGAGATGCTGTTCACCATCGACCATACCGTCGCCTACTGCTACACGGGCGGCAAACCATACAACCCGGGCCAGCCGACGGCCGTCTTCATCCACGGCGCGCAAAACGACCATTCCGTGTGGGCCCTGCAAACGCGCTATTTTGCCCACCACGGCTGGAACGTGCTGGCCGTCGACTTGCCCGGCCACGGGCGCAGCCTGGGTACGGCAAAGGATAATGTCGCAGAATTGGCGCGCTGGATACTGGCGTTGCTGGACGCTGCCGGCGCGGCCAAGGCCATGCTGATCGGGCACAGCATGGGGTCCCTGATCGCGCTGGAAGCTGCGCACCTGGCGCCGGAGCGGGTCAGCCACCTGGCCATGCTGGGCTCCACCTACCCGATGAAGGTGTCGCCGGCGCTGCTGGAAACGTCGCTCAAGGATGAACAGGCGGCCATCGACATGGTCAATATCTGGTCGCATTCGTCGATCGCGCAAAAGCCGTCGTTTCCCGGCCCCGGCTTCTATGCCATGGGCGGCGCGCGGCGCTTGAAACAGCGCATCGCCGCCCTCAATCCCGATCACGTGTTTCACACGGATTTTTTTGCCTGCAATGCCTATGCGAACGGCGAAATCGCCGCCGCTTCGGTACACTGCCCGACTTTATTCATTTTCGGCGCGCGCGACATGATGACGCCGCCCAAATCGACCCGGCTGCTGACAGCGGCAATCGCGCATGGCACGGTGGTCCAGGTCGACAGCGGGCACGAATTGATGGCCGAGCAGCCCGACGCCGTGCTCGACGCGCTGTTTGCGTTTGCGCAGGCAGCGTGAGCGCATGTTTTTTTAGGATAGATGGACGATGTTGCTGAATACCCTGTTTGACGAATTGACTGGCCGCGGCAGCGGCACGGAAGATGAACGCTACGAACGCTATAAATGGCTGGAACAGCTGCGCTTCACCAACCCGCTGGCGGACGAAGGCGGCCCCATGGCCGGCATTCCTTACTACCAATGGTGCCGGCTGCCGCAGGCGCTCGTCGTGGCGGGCCAGCACACGGATCTGCTGGTCGGCACCACGAGCTCCCAGTACCTGGTCTTCGAGGGCCGCCACGCGGCAGCCTTCGCGGCCGAACTGGGCCTGCAATACGACGCCAACAACCGCATCGACCGCCCCGGTGGCCTCGACGAGCTGCTCGACGCCTATGAAGAGCAGGCGGACGGCAGCTGGAACACCCTGCCGAATGAACCGCCAACGCCACCGCTGGCCGGCTGGGACGACGTGTACTTCCGCGTGCGCGACCTGAGCGACGGCAGGACCATCCAGAGCGTGACGACCATCGCCTACGAGAGCAGCCGCTTCCCTGGCTACACCCTGCTGGGCACGACCATGGTGGGCGTCGGCGCCATCATCCACGACGACGAAACGGCGCAGTATATGCAGCAAATCTTCGCCGACTGGGCCATCCAGCGCGATTGCGCCACCACCTGCCCGGCGTCGTCCACGCCCTGGCCCCACACGCCGCGCCAGGTGCCGCCCTCCCCGTTCGACTTTAGCCGCAACCTGGCTTACCTCGACGCCCTGCTGGCCGCCTATGTCCGCGCGCAGGCGCAGGCGGAAAATGACGGTGGCGACGCGGCCTACTGGGCGTGCGCGGCCGCCAGCACGGCTTACCAGGTCTTCTCGCTGCGCTACACGGCAGGCTTGCCCTTGCCTGACGTGGAAACGGCGCTGGAAGCGGCCGTTGCCGCCTGCGAAACGGCGCGCACGGCCCTGGCCGAGGCCTACGATGACGACGCCTTGCCCGCCTTTGATTTCGAACAATTGACGGACTATGCGCGCACCCTGCAGCTGCTGGGCGCGACCCTGCTGTTCGGCCGCCACGACCTGGCCGCGCGCCTGACCGTCCTGCAAACGGCCTTCGATGGCGAAGATGGCGTGTACGAAGCGCTGTTGTCCGCCATCGATCCGCAGCGTCCCGCCGTCGACGAATGGTATTTCGCCGAGCCCTATTCGGCCCTGTACGAGTGCCTGGACGCGGACGATCCCGCGCAGCAGCTCGAGCACCTGCGGCATTACCTGGCTACCTGGCATGGCGCGCTGGTGCGCGAAGACTGGTTCAACGGCCATTTGCGCGCGCAGGGCCTGGGCGGCTATTACGGCCTGTGGGCCTTCGAGGCCGCCGCCGCGGCCAAGCAGCTGGTTCTCGATCGCGGCGCGCTGGCGCACTGGGTCATGCCGCCGGCGCCCTGACCATCCAACATTTTGAACGAAGAGACATGATCAATACCGCAGCCCTGTTCAGCACCGCCTTTTTGCCCGGCCAGGCCGGCTTCGACACCGATACGATCACGGGCCTGGCCGAATGGCGGCTGGACATACCGATGCTGTTCAAGCTGCTCGTCGGCGCCGGTGCGCAAGCCACCGCCTGGCCCATCTACGGCGATGGCGAGGACTGCCCCTGCGTGCTGGCCGCGCCAATGGTCCAGGCGCAAGCCAGCTGGCAAGCCTTGTCCTCCCTGATGGACAGGCCGCGCGACGCGGCCGCCATCGTCGCGCGCAGCGCCATCAGCACCCTGCTGGCGGGCGGCCAGCCGTGGCTGATCCTCGATTGCGTGCAGCTGATCCCGCACGATATCGGCACGCCGGAGTACGCGGCCGCGCTCGAGGGCCTGTGCGCCGAGGCGCAAGCCCTGCACCTTGCCTTGCAGCGTGGCGAGCGGGCAGCGCTGGCGCCCCTGCTGGCCGCCGGCGCCGCATCGTCCGCCACCGGCTACTGGTCGGCCACGGCCATCGCGCAGCTGGCCGATGTCGAGGAACTCGCCGCGGACGAACTGCCTTTCCTGCAAGGCCTGGAAGTGGTGGGATGGGAGGAAGACGTGCTGTGCCATGAAGTGAACGCCGCCGGCGAACCGGACGTCACCGGCCTGGTCACGCCGTATGGCCGCTGGATCGTGCCGCTGTCGCAGCGCTATGTCGACCTGGGCGTTTACTACGCGGACGATGGCTGGATCACCTTTGCCACGGCGGATGCCCCCGATGCGCACGGCGTGCTGGACCTCAACGGTACGGTGGTGCTGCCGCCCGCCCCCGGCGCCCTGTATGTGATTACCCCCCATCTGTTGCAGCAGATCGATGCGGACGGCGCCAGCCGCCTGCTGCGCCTGCCAGATGGCGCGCTGCTCATCGACAGGGTGGACAACATATGCCAGCGCGAAGACGGCTTGATCGACATCGAACGCCAGACGGACCAGGCAGACGATGACGAGAAGCGCAATGTCTGCGGCGTGCTCGACAAGACAGGCAAGGTCGTGGTGCCGCCCGTCTACAGCTCCGTGCAGGATTTCGGCACAAAGAAAAAAATCGCCGTCGTCAGCCAGCGCATCGCCGGGCGCTTCCTGTTTGGCCTCGTCAATAGCCAGGGCGAGCTGCTGGCGCCCTGCCAGTACGAAGCCATCGACTGCGCCACCACCTCGTCGCCGCCCAAGCTGCGCAAGAATCTGATCTTCGCCATCGATGCGCAGGGGCTCGCCTGCATGCTGACACTGGATGGAAAACAGGTTTTCACGCCCCTGTATCCACCGGCCCACCATCTGCGCGGCGTGGCCGTGCAAAGCGATTTTTTATATGTCGTCAAGGATGGCATGGCCTGGAGCATGGATTTCACGGGCCAGCTGCTGGAACAGTTCGACACCGTGGAAAACTTCAAGGCGGCCGTCACGGCCCAGCTGAGCGCGGCCCTGGGCCTCAGCAAGAAAAAGCCAGTCAGGCGCCGCAGCTTTACGCCCGCGCAGATCCTGGCCAAGGCCGACCGCGAGCAGTTGCGCGCCATGGCCGCCCTGCTCTTGCTGGGCGATGCGGATCTGGCCGCGCGCTGCGTGGAGATCACGCTGGAAGAGCTGGCGGAGGACGACCCGGAAGAAGCATACGAAGGCGATACGCCCGAAGCGGCGTGCTTCTTCCTGCTCTGGTCCACGGCCGCCGATGCGCTGGGCCACGGCACCACCCTGGACTGGAAAGCCGTCGATGAAGTGCCGCGCATCGGCCAGCATATCGATTTGCCGGCGCTGCAGGACTTCCGCTGGGCGGAACGCGAAGATGGCGATGCGATGGCCGAGGGCCTGGCCGCCATCGCCGCCCACCTGGCGCCGCATCAGCTGCGCCTGGTGAACGTGCAAGGCGGCGAGGACACGTATTACCTGGGCGTGGTGCGGGAGCAGGATGCGGCCGCGTTCAGCAAGGTGGCGCTGCAGGCGGCCTTGCGGCCCGTGGTGTACTAAGACCGCTCAGTTAAGACCGCTCAGTTGCATTTGACGGCGCCGAAATGCTGCGCCAGGGTCAGGCCCAGCCCCTGCTCCACGGCGTTTTCCACCTGCGCCGCCAGGGCGGCCGCATCGATGGCCGCCTGGATATCGCGTTCATTGGTGGAACCGGCCGGATAGCCGGAGTTCACGCGCATGCCGCCAAAGACGAACAGCCGGTAGACATCGGCCAGGCTGATGCGGTTGACGTTGCCCAGCAAGACCCAGTGGTCGGAACTGTCGGCCACGCGCTTGCCCCACTGCACCCGCACGGCGCCTTCCACGTTCACACGTCCCACCCAGCCCTGCTGCACCATCTTGTCGAGCAGGGTTTCCATCTCTTCGAAACCCAGGCGCGTGCTGCGGCGGATGTCGGCCGCGCCCACCAGGGCCGAATCGGCGCAGTGGCAAGCCTGGTGCAGCACTTTCAAGATGGCGACAGCATCGACGAATTCGCTGCCCGGCACCGCTTCGTACCACCAGCGTTCATATTTCACGACGGGCAAGGCAGCCACCAGCAAGGCACCCACGAGGGTGATCATCCAGCTCAGGTATATCCACACGAGGAACAGCGGCAAGGCGGCCAGTGCGCCGTAGATGCGCGAATAGGTGGGGAATTCCTGGATGAATTCGCCGAAGCCCCGCTTGGCCACCTCGAACGCCAGCGCCGCCAGCAGGCCGCCCCAGGCCGCGTCGCGCCAGTCCACGTCGCGGTTCGGCACGGCGATGTAGAGCAGGGTAAACGCCAGCATGGTCAGGCCGATCGACACCAGGGTATAAAACACGGTACCGAGGAACGGCACGGCGCCCACCACGCCGCTGGTGGCGATGAAGACGCGCGAGGTCACCGTCAGCGACACGCCCACCAGCAGCGGCCCCAGGGTGACGATGGCCCAGTAGACCAGCAGGCGCTTGGTCCAGCGGCGCTCCTGGCGCACGCGCCAGATGCGGTTGAAGACGCGCTCGATCAAGCCCATCATGCCCACGGAGGTGACGATCAGGGCACCGGCGCCGATGGCCGACAGGCGCGTGGCCTTCGAGGCGAACGTCGTCAGGTAGCCGAGGATGGTGTTCGATATGCCCTTGGGCATCACGCTTTGCACGAAATAATCTTCCAGCGCGTGGCGGAAGGTATTGAACAGGGGGAAAGTGGTGAAGATCGCCAGGGCCAGGGTGAGCAGCGGCACCAGCGCGAACACGGTGGCAAACGTCAGGCTGCCGGCCACTTGCGGCAGGCTTTCTTCGCGCACGCGGCGGCGCGCGAACTGCAGCAGGTCGCGCGTTTCGGACCACGTCAGGCCGCGCACGACGGCGAGCCCCATGCTCAAGGTGCGCCACAGGTATTGGAAGATGGGGAATATATATTTTGAAAACATGTGCTAAATCAGAACGGCGCCATGACAGCAGTCGTATCAGGCTGTAAAGCGCCCTATAATACCAATGATGAAGCCAACCAATCTGATTATTCTCGTATTGTTTTATTCACGCCATGGCGCCACGCGCCAGCTGGCCGAGTTGATAGCCCAGGGAGTGGAAAGCGTGCCTGGCTGCGATGCGCGCCTGCGCACCGTGCCCGCCGTCTCCACGGTGGCCGAAGCGACGGCGCCGGAAGTGCCGCTGGACGGCGCTCCCTACGTGGAACTGGAAGACTTGCAGGAATGCGCGGGCCTGGCCCTGGGGTCGCCCACGCGCTTCGGCAACATGGCCGCCGCCATGAAGTATTTCTGGGATGGCACGGCCAGCGACTGGCTGGCCGGCAGCCTGTCCGGCAAGCCCGCCTGCGTGTTCACGTCCACGGGCAGCCTGCACGGCGGCCAGGAATCGACCCTGCTGTCGATGATGATCCCCCTCTTCCACCATGGCATGCTGGTCATGGGCTTGCCCTACACGCATCCTGAACTGATGACGACGTCCACCGGCGGCTCGCCCTACGGCGCCACACACTGGTCTGGCATAGACGGCGACAAGGCCTTGAGCGAAGATGAGAAACGCCTGGCCATCGCCCTGGGCCGGCGCCTGGCGGAAAATGCCGCGAAACTGGCAGGCGCATGATGCACGGCGTACTTCACAAGTATTTCCACTGGGGCGCCATCGCCAGCCTCGTCACCCTGATCGTCTGGTGCGTGCTGTGGGAAACCGTGATCGCGCCGCTGCAGCCGGGCGGCTCCTGGGTCGTCCTGAAGGCGGCGCCCCTGCTCATCCCCCTGTACGGCGTGATCAAGCGCGACGTCTACACACTGCAATGGTCGTCAATGGTGATCCTGCTGTACTTCACGGAAGGCGTGGTGCGCGGCTACAGCGACACGAACGCCACCTCGGCCTTGATGGCCTGGGGCGAGGCGGCCATCGTCTGCATCTATTTTGTCTGCGCCGTGCTGTATCTGCGCCCGTATAAAAAGGCGGCCAAGCGCATGGCCAGGGAACTGCTGGAAAAAGTGAATAAAGTGAGCATCAAGAAATGAGCGACAAGCCTGTGACTGACCAAGCCGACTTCCTCGCCGCCTGCCGCGACCTGCTGGGCGACACCTACGTCCTCACCCAGGACGCCGACACGGCGCCCTTCCTCACCGACTGGCGCGACAGGTTTACCGGCAAGGCCCTGGCCGTGCTGCGCCCCGCCACGGTGGAGCAAGTGGCCGGCGTGCTGCGCGCCTGCGCGCAATGGCAGGTTCCCGTCGTGCCGCAAGGCGGCAACACGGGCCTGGTGCTGGGCAGCATACCCGATGCGGCCGGCACGGCCGTCGTGCTGTCGCTGGCGCGCCTGAACAGCATCCGCGCGCTCGATCCCGTCAACCGCACCATCACGGTGGACGCGGGCTGCATTTTGCAAACCATCCAGGAAGCGGCCAGCGCCGCCGGCTGCCTGTTCCCCCTGTCGCTGGCGGCCGAGGGTAGTTGCACCATCGGCGGCAATCTGGCGACGAATGCGGGCGGCACGGCCGTGCTGCGCTACGGCAATACGCGCGAGCTGTGCCTGGGCCTGGAAGTGGTCACGCCGCAGGGCGAAGTCTGGAGCGGCTTGCGCGGTTTGCGCAAGGACAATACCGGCTACGATTTGCGCGACCTGTACATCGGCGCCGAGGGTACTTTGGGCGTGATCACCGGCGCGGTCATGAAGTTGTATCCGCAGCCGAAAGCCTGCATCACGGCGCTGGCCGCCATGCCCTCGCCCGCCCACGCGCTGCGCCTGCTCTCGCTGATGCAGGACCATTGCGGCGCCAGCCTGACGGGTTTTGAATTGATGTCGCAGTATTGTTTGCAGCTGGTGGCGGAGCAGTTCCCGCAGCTGCCGCGGCCCTTCGCCGAGGCCCACGGTCAATACGTGCTGCTCGAACTGTCCAGCAGCCAGTCCGAGGCGCACGCGGTGGAATTGCTGGAAGCGAGCATCGGCGCGGCCCTGGAAGACGAGTTGATCGAAGATGCCGTCGTCGCCAGTTCCGTGGCGCAGTCCGAGGGACTGTGGCAGCTGCGCGAACACATCCCGCTGGCGCAGGCGCAGGCGGGCAAGAACATCAAGCACGATATCTCGCTGCCCATTTCCTGCATCGCCGATTTCATCGCCGTCACGGATGCGGCCCTTGAATCGGCCTTCCCCGGCTGCCAGCTCGTGTGCTTCGGCCACCTGGGTGACGGCAACCTGCATTACAACGTGGCGCCGCCAGCAGGCATGACGGACCAGGATTTCCTGTCCAACCAGGATGCCATCAACCGCATCGTGCACGACCAGGTCCACGGCTTTGGCGGCTCGATTTCGGCCGAACACGGCATCGGCGCCCTGAAAAAGGACGACCTGGCCCGTTACAAGTCGCCGCTGGAACTGCAGCTGATGCGCGCCGTGAAGCAGGCGCTGGACCCGCAGAACATCATGAACCCCGGGAAGATATTGTGAAGCCGTCGCGCATCCTGCTGATAGCCTTGCTGGCCGGTTCCGCCAGTGCGCAGGACGTCTACAAATGCGTGCAGGATGGCCAGACCAGCTACAGCGCCACGCCGTGCACGGCCGGCCAGTTGCAGATCCTCGAAGTCCCCGCGCCGCCGCCCGCCATCGACAAGGGCGCGGCCACGCGCCAGGAACGGGTGGCCAGCCAGATGGAAGCGGCGCGCAAGCAGCGCGAGAAGCTCGAAGACCAGGCCCGTGAACGGGCCGCCAAACAGAAGGATATGCACGAGAAGCATTGCGCTCAGCTGCGGCTGGAGCAGAAATGGGCGGCGCAGGATGCCATCGGCGCCGGCGACAAGAACCGCGATGCGGCGCAACTGAAAGCGCGGCGCGCCGGCGAACGCCTGGCCGTCGAATGCCTGAATTGATTGCGCCGCTGGCCAGCCCGGCGACGACGCGCCTGCTGTCGCGCTGGCTGCTGCTGGGCGAATGGCGCGCGCATCCCGTGCGCGCCCTCGTCGCCATCCTCGCCATCGCCATCGGCGTGTCGCTGGGCTTTGCCATCCATCTGATCAACGCGGCCGCCTTCAATGAATTTTCCACGGCCGTCAAAAGCCTGTCCGGCCAGGCCGATGTGCAGGTGGCGGGGCGCGAAGCGCTGTTCGACGAATCCATCTACCCGTGGCTGGCGCAGCGCGACGGCGTGGCCGTGGCTTCGCCCGTGCTGGAGCTGCAGGCTACGGTGGCCGGCAAGAAGGAAGGCGGCCCGCTGCACATCCTGGCGCTCGACGTCTTCCGCGCCGGCTTCATCTCGCCCGACCTGATCGGCGCGCCAGCCGAAGGCCAGCCTTTCGACACCCTGGCCGACGACGCCCTGTTCTTATCGCCGGCCGCCCTGCGCTGGCTCAATGTGGCCGAAGGCGGCCAGGTCGCCCTGCAATCGGGCACGGGCACGGTATCCCTGCGCGTGGCCGGTTCGCTGCAGCGGGCGCGCGCCGGCCAGCGCATTGCCGTAATGGATATCGGCGCGGCGCAGTGGCGCTTCGAAAAAACTGGCAAGCTGTCGCGCATCGATTTGAAACTGCGCCAGGGCGTGAACCGCGACGCCTTCCAGGCGGCTCTTTCCCGCGCGCTGGAAGCGCAATACCCGGGGCGTTTCCAGGTAGGCCAGCCCAATGACGAAAACCAGAATAGCCGCAACAATAACCTCAGCCGCGCCTACCGGGTCAACCTGACGGTGCTGGCCCTCGTCGCCCTGTTTACGGGCGCCTTCCTCGTGTTTTCCACGCAGGCCCTGTCCGTCATCCGCCGCCGCGGCCAGTTCGCGCTGCTGCGCGTGCTGGGCATGGAACGGGGCCAGCTGCTGCGCCAGGTGCTGCTGGAGGGCGCCAGCCTCGGTATCGTCGGTGCTGCGCTGGGCATCGCCGGCGGCTATGCCATGGCGGCCGTGGCACTGCGCTTCTTCGGCGGCGACCTGGGCGCCGGCTATTTCGCGGGCGTGCAGCCGCAGGTGCAGTTCACGCCCGTCGCCGCCTTCGTCTACTTCGCCCTGGGCCTCGGTGTCGCCTTGCTGGGCTGCGCTGCGCCCGCGCTGGAAGCGGCGCGCGCGGCCCCCGCCATCGCCCTGAAATCGGGCAGCGAGGAAGTCGTGACGACGCGCCTGGCGAAAACCTGGCCCGCGCTGGCATGCCTGTTGCTGGCCGGCGCCTTGACGTTCTTGCCGCCCGTGTTCGAGCTGCCCCTGTTCGGTTATCTGTCCATCGCGCTGCTGCTGATCGGCGCCATCGCCCTGATGCCGCAGCTGGCCGCCGTCGTCTTCCGCTTCCTGCAGCGCGCCTGGCTGCGCACGGAGACCAGCCTGCATGCGCCCGTGCGCAGCCTGACCCTGGCCCGCCTGGCGAACGCCTCGGGCCAGGCTGGCATCGCCCTCGGCGGCGTGCTGTCGAGCTTTAGCCTGATGGTGGCGATGGCCATCATGGTGTCGAGTTTCCGCGTTTCCGTCGACGACTGGCTGCTGCAGATCTTGCCGGCCGACGTGTATGCGCGCACGGCCGCCAGCGGCGGGACGGCCGGCTTGAATCCGCGCGAACAGGCGAGCATCACCGCCCTGCCCGAGGTGGCAAGGGTGGACTTCCAGCGCGTGCGCTCGCTGTCGCTGGCAGCCGACCGCCCGAATGTGGCGCTGCTGGCGCGTCCCGTCAATCTGGCCGATCCGGGCAAGAGCATGGTGCTGGTGGGCGATACACTGCCCGTGCCGGCAGGCAGCCGGCCCGTGTGGCTGTCCGAGGCGGCGGCCGACCTGTATAACGTCAAACCTGGCCAACCCATAGCCCTGCCGCTGGCGGGCGGCTTGCACACCTTCTTTGTTGCCGGCATCTGGCGCGACTATGCGCGCTCTTCCGGCGCCATCCAGATGCCGCTGGACGATTACCGCGCGCTGACGGGCGACCTCGATGTCAGCGACGCAGCCCTGTGGCTGGCCAAGGACGCCACGGGCGACGCGCTGCAACAGCGCCTGAAAAACCTGCCCTTTGGCGCCAGCCTGGAAGTGTCGAATCCTTCGGCCATCCGCGCCCTGAGCCTGCAGATCTTCGACCGCAGCTTCGCCGTCACGTATCTGCTAGAAGCCATCGCCATCGTCATCGGCCTGTTTGGCGTGGCCGCCACGTTTTCCGCGCAGACCCTGGCGCGCGCGCGCGAATTCGGCATGCTGCGCCACGTGGGCGTGACGCGCGGGCAAATCTTGTCCATCCTGGCGCTGGAAGGCGGCGCGCTGACGGCGCTGGGCATCGCCACCGGTTTCATCCTTGGCCTGTTGATCAGCTTTGTGCTGGTCTTCATCGTCAATCCGCAATCGTTCCACTGGACCATGCAACTGCACCTGCCGTGGCCCCTGATCGCCACCGTGGCCGGCGCCCTGCTGACGGCAGCCGCTGCGACGGCGCTGATCGCGGGTCGTCAGGCGCTGTCCGCAGGACCCATACGCGCCGTCAGGGAGGACTGGTAATGCGCCGTTTGACTCTTTTACTCGCGTTCTGCAGCGCCGCCGCCACCGCCGCGCCGCCCGCCTTCGCCCCCGTCACGCCGCTGCCGGCCGGCCAGACCCTGCGCCTGCCGCACGACTTCGGCGCCCATCCCGCGTACAAGACGGAATGGTGGTATGCCACGGGCTGGGTAAAAACCAGCGGCGGCGAACAACTGGGCTACCAGGTGACCTTCTTTCGCAGCGCCACGGCCACCGATGCGGACAACCCCAGCGCATTTGCGCCGAAACAGCTGATCATCGGCCACGCGGCCCTGTCCGACCCGAAAGTAGGCAAGCTGCTGCACGACGAGAAAAGCGCGCGCGAAGGTTTCGGCCTGGCCTATGCCAAGGTGGGCGACACGGACGTCAAGCTCGACGACTGGCGCATGCAGCGGCAAGCGGACGGCAGCTACCGGGTCAGCCTGGCGGCGCGCGAATTCAACTTGCAGCTGACCCTGGCCCCCACCCAACCCGTGCTGCTGCAGGGAGAAGGCGGCTACTCGCGCAAGGGCGCCCGGCCCGCGCAATCGAGCTACTACTACAGCGAACCGCAGCTGGCTACCCGTGGCACGATCGCGCGCGCGGGCGGCAAGCAGGAAGCCGTGACGGGCACCACCTGGCTCGATCACGAGTGGTCCAGCCAGGTGCTTGACGCGGATGCCAGCGGCTGGAACTGGATAGGCGCCAACCTCGATGATGGCGGCGCCCTGATGGCCTTCCAGATACGCAGCAAGACAGGTGCTAAACTATGGGCACACGCGACATGGCGCGACGCGTCCGGTAAGATGACGCAGTTCGCGCCCGGCGACGTCGATTTCACGCCCACGCAGCTGTGGCGGTCGCCGCGCACGCAAGCCGAATATCCGGTCGCCACCGAGATCCGCACGGGTGCTACGCGCTGGCAGATCAAGCCGCTGCAGGCAGACCAGGAACTCGATTCGCGCCGCTCGACGGGGGCCGTGTACTGGGAAGGCGCCGTGACAGTGGAGCGCGGCGGCCAGCCGGTGGGCCGCGCCTACCTGGAAATGACGGGCTACGTGCAGCCGATGAAGTTATAAGCAGTACAAAATACAGTAAATACTAAGCGAAAAACAATGACAACCAGCACAGAAACAGGCAGTACGAGTACAGCAACCGCCGCAAGCACCGCACCGACTCCCGACACCGGCACCAGCCGCGAACTGAAAAAAGGCAGCCTGGCCGCCTTCAAGGGCTTGATGCCCTTTCTGACGCCGTACCGCAAGCAGTTCTTCCTGGCCGGTATCGCGCTGGTGGTGGCCGCCGCCTCGACCCTCGCCATTCCCGCCGCGTTCAAGCAGATGATCGACCTCGGCTTCGGCGGCGCGGCCGGCTCGAAGAGCATCCAGCACGTCGACCTGGTGTTCCTCGCCCTGTTCGGCGTGGCGTCCATCCTGGCGCTGGCCACGGCGGCGCGCTTCTATACGGTGTCATGGCTGGGCGAGCGCGTCACGGCCGACATCCGCAGCGCCGTGTACCGCCACGTCGTCACGCAAAGCCCCGCATTCTTTGAAACCACGCAGACGGGCGAAGTCCTGTCGCGCATCACCACCGACACGACCCTGATCCAGGCCGTGGTCGGCACCAGCATTTCCATGGCGCTGCGCAATGTGCTGCTGTTCCTGGGCGGCCTGGTGATGCTGTTCGTCACCAGCGCCAAGCTGGCGGGCATCATCATCGGCCTCTTGATCCTTGTCGTCGTGCCCATCATCGTGTTTGGCCGCCGCGTGCGCAAGCTGTCGCGCGATTCGCAGGACCGCATCGCCGACGCGTCGGCCATGGCTGGCGAAATCCTCAACGCCATGCCCACCGTGCAAGCGTTCACGCACGAGAAGATCGAATCGAAACGCTTTGGCGACTCCGTCGAAGGCGCCTTCATGACGGCCATGCGCCGCATCCGCGCCCGTGCCTTGCTGACCATGATCGCGATTTTGCTAGTCTTCGGCACCATCGTGTTTGTCTTGTGGCTGGGCGCGCGCGCCGTGCTGGAAGGCTCGATGACGGGCGGAGACCTGGGCCAGTTCATCCTGTACGCGTCCATCGTGGCCGGCGCCATCGGCGCCCTGTCCGAGGTGATGGGCGAAGCGCAGCGCGCCGCCGGCGCCACCGAGCGCCTGCTGGAACTGATGGCCGTGAAATCGGAAATCGCATCGCCGGCCACGCCGCTGCCACTGCCCGCGCGCGCCGCGACTGGCGCCGCCCTGTCGCTGGACGATGTCATGTTCTCGTACCCGTCGCGTCCGGACACCCACGCGCTGGACCACGTCAGCCTCGACATCCGCGCCGGCGAAACGGTGGCCGTCGTCGGTCCGTCGGGCGCCGGCAAGACCACCCTGTTCCAGCTTTTCTTACGTTTTTATGACCCGCAAAGCGGCAGCATCCGCCTCGATGGCGTGGACATCAAGCAGCTGGACCTGCACACCTTGCGCGACGCCATTGGCATCGTGCCGCAAGATACGGTGATCTTCTCGGCCGACGCCATGGAAAACATCCGCTATGGCCGCGCCGGCGCCAGCGACGAGGAAGTCATTGCCGCCGCGAAGATGGCTGCCGCCCACGAATTCATCGAACGCCTGCCGAACGGCTACAAATCCTTCCTCGGCGAACGGGGCGTGCGCCTGTCCGGCGGCCAGCGCCAGCGCATCGCCATCGCCCGCGCCCTGCTGAAAAACCCGCCGCTGCTGCTGCTCGACGAAGCGACCAGCGCGCTGGACGCGGAATCGGAACGCCTGGTGCAAAAGGCGCTGGAAGCGGCCATGGTGGGCCGCACCACGGTCATCATCGCGCACCGACTGGCGACCGTGCAGCGGGCCGACCGCATCATCGTCATGGAAGACGGCAAGATCGTCGAGACGGGCACGCACGCGTCGCTGGTGGCCCTAGGCGGCATCTATGCCAACCTCGCGGCACTGCAATTTCATCACGCACAAATCAATTAAACAGAACCATCATGAACGCACTTTTCCACGCCAACCTGGGCATCACCGATTTCTGGACCTTTTTATTGGGCACGATCTTCATCGTCATCCTGCCCGGTCCCAATTCCATGTATGTGCTGTCGGTCGCCGCCCAGCGCGGCGTGCGGCCTGCCTATCAGGGCGCCTTCGGCATCTTCGCCGGCGATCTGATATTGATGGTGCTGTCGGCCTGCGGCGTGGCCTCGCTGCTGAAAGCCAGCCCGGCCCTGTTCTACGTGGTGAAATACATCGGCGCGGCCTACCTGGGCTGGATCGGCCTGCAGATGCTGGTCCAATGCTGGCGCAAGCTGCGCGCGCCTGCGCCAGCCGACGGTGAAGCGGCGGCCGTCCCTGCCCCCGTCAAGGAAAGCGATCCATTCCGCAAGGCCCTGATCATCAGCCTGATGAACCCGAAGGCGATCCTGTTCTTCATCTCCTTCTTCATCCAGTTCGTCGATCCTGCCTTCCCGAACCCCGTGCTGTCCTTCATCGGCCTGGGCCTGATCTGCCAGGTGATCAGCTTTACCTACTTGACGGCCATCATCTTTGTCGGCGCGCGCCTGGCCGAGACCTTCCGCCGCCGTCGCCGCCTCTCGGCCGGCATGGGCGGCGGCGTGGGCGCCATGTTCATCGGCTTCGGCGCGAAACTGGCCACGGCCACCCTGTAAGGAAGAACCGCCGTGACCGAACTCGAACTGCGCCAGCGCTGCCACACCGTCCTGCCGGGCCACCGCCAGCCCGCCCCAAGCGCCACCTTCGCCGCCATGGCCGCCTGGTGCGACGCCAACCATGTTGCGCACGACACCTATGGCGAAGGCGCGCTGATCGAACAGTTCGAGAACAAGATCGCCAGCCTGCTCGGTTTCGAGGCGGCCGTGTTCTGCATCACGGGCACCATGACGCAAGTGACGGCCCTGCGCCTGGCCTGCCAGGACCGAGGTTCGCCCCTGGTGGCGCTGCACCCAACCTCACACATCCTGCGCCACGAGCGGGGCAACCATG
This sequence comes from Janthinobacterium sp. PLB04, assembly GCF_021165895.1. Taxonomy (NCBI): domain Bacteria; kingdom Pseudomonadati; phylum Pseudomonadota; class Betaproteobacteria; order Burkholderiales; family Oxalobacteraceae; genus Janthinobacterium; species Janthinobacterium sp. PLB04. Next base: position 4,025,200 of record NZ_CP088968.1, read on the forward strand.
AATTGCTCGAGCACTTCAAGGGCTTGATGCTCGGCGACCCGCACCGCCCGTGGACGGTGGACGACTTGCGCGCCGTGCCCGATGCGCTGGGCGCCGCGCAGGTCGAGCTGCCGATGCGGGAAATCGGCGGCCAGTGCCCATCGTGGGATGAATTGAATGACATCAAGCGGCACTGCCGCGAGCACAACATCCATTTGCACATGGATGGCGCGCGCCTGTGGGAAACACAAGCCGGTTTCGGCCAATCCCTGCCCGCCATCTGCGATGGCTTTGATTCCGTGTACGTGTCGCTGTACAAGGGCATCGGTGGCCTCGGTGGCGCCGTGCTGGCCGGCAGCCGCCCGTTCGTCGAGCGGGCGCGCGAGTGGTTCCGCCGCCAGGGCGGCAATATCGTGCACCGCACGCCGTACGTGGTGGCCGCCGCCATGCAGTTCGACGCGCGCCTGGCCGCCATGCCGCAGTATTTTGCACGCACACAGTGGCTGTACGCGCTGCTGCGCGACTTCCCGTCGATTGCCGTCAATCCCGCCCAGCCGCAAGCCAACATGCTGCACCTGCACCTGCCCGTCTCGCGCGAGCGGGCCACCACCATCCGCAATCAGCTGGCCGAAGACCACGGCATCTGGCTGTTCGGCCGCGCCAGCCACGCAGCGCTTCCCGGGCACAGCGTGGTGGAATGGTATGTGGGAGATCAGTTGCTGGAACTGCCGGACGACACCGTGCGGCTGGCCCTGACCCTGCTGGACGAGGCCATGCACGCCAGGGATTAATTGACAATCGTGACACCCAAAAAAAAGCGCCCGAAGGCGCTTTTTTCATTTCATGGCGGCCGGGTTGGCCGCCACTACCTGCTTAGAACTTGTAGTTGTAAGCGAGACCGATCAGCTGCATGCGGGTCTTGAACAGGCCCTTGGTGGTTTCACCGTTGCCGGTGCAGCCAGGGGTCACCGGCGAGCAGTCATTCTTGTAGTTGACAGTGGCATCCTTGAAGTCGATGAAGCTGTAAGCCAGGTCGAGCGAGGAATTGGCGTTCAGCTTCCAGTTCGCGCCGATCGAGTACTGCATGCGGTCGCTGTCCGGCAGCGCTGGATGACGCAGCTCGGCGCTGCGCACTGGCGCCTGGTCATGCGCGATACCGGCGCGCAGCAGCAGGTTTTCGCTGTACTTGTAGTTGGTGCCCAGCGACACGCGGTAGGTGTTCTTCCACTGCTGGCGGATGCGCTCCGGGCCTTCGGCCGTCGGCGGGAACTGGATGTCCAGGTTCTGCAGGCGCGAAGTGCGCGTCCAGGTAACGTCGCCCATCAAGGCCCAACGATCATCCATCTGATGGAAGGCGTTGACCGACAGGGTTTCCGGCGTGCGCACTTCGACCAGCGCCTTGGAATTGACCTTGCCCGATGCGGCGCTGATGAAGCCATTCACGGCGGCATTGTTCGACACTTGCGAGAAGTCCCAGATCGTGTCGCCTTTCAGCTTGTGCGAAATCGACGAACGGTAGGAAATGCCGAAGCGCGTGCCTTCATTCATCTGGTACAGATAGCCCAGGTTGAAGCCGAAGCCCCAGTCATCGCCATCCATCGAGGCATGGCCATCCTTGGCGCCCTTCAGTGCGGCGCCGGCTGCCTGCGCGGCGGCCTGGCCCTGCGTCTTGGCGATATTGGTAAGGAAGGCTGTCGACGCGGCTGGCGCGTGCTGGGCCAGGAAGGCCACGGAACCCGGCACGTCGACGGCCTGGCCCAGTTCCGCCTTCATGTGTTCAGCGGTGACGCCGAAACCGAAGGAGTGGTGTTCATTGACCTTGAAGGAAACGGAAGGATTCAGGGCGATGGCTTCGAGCTTGATGTTGGTGATCGCATAGCGGCCGCTCCAGTCATTGCCGTAATCGAGCTTGGCGCCGTATGGCACGAACAGGCCCATGCCGACCGTCCATTGATCATTGACCTTCTTGCTGGCATACAGGGCTGGCGCAAAGACGGCGTCCGGCGCATAGTCCTTGGTCGTGCCGCCCGGCGTGCGGCCGGTAAACGTCCTCGAACCCGTGTCTTCATAGGTCGAATGCGGTACCACCAGGGTGCCGCCGCCCATGAACTGCGTGCCTTCCAGGCGCGACAAACCGGCCGGGTTGTAGAAAATGGTCGATGCATCGGCCGCTTCGGCGCCGCTGGCATCGGCCGTGCCCTGGGCGGAAACGCTTTGCGAACCGAAACGGTAGCCCGATGCTTGTGCGGTGGAGGAAATGCCGGCGAATGCGGCAACGATCAGGAGGGGCAGATATTTATGTTTCAAGTTAGTCTCTCTTTATTATATGAAATTGTCTTCGGCACACTATCGCGGGCATATCCAGCTGCCCCGTCTTGCACTTTTCTTGCCGCCGTGAACTCCAATTCACTGACGGCATGAGCGAAGCATATAATATTTTTTAGAAAAAAGCGAACGTTCGCTCTTTTTATGAAACGGCGTTGTTTTTCCTGCGCATACGACCTTCTACAGTGCCAGCGCAGGGGCTGGAAGCGGGATCAGAAAGCGCTGATGCATCAGCGACAGCATCTGTTCCGCCGGCACGGGACGCGAGATGAAATAGCCCTGCACCTCGTTGCATTGCAGCGCGCGCAGGATGTCGAGCTGCTCGCGCGTCTCCACCCCTTCGGCCACCACGCTCATGCCCAGCGCATGCGCCATCGACAGGATGGCGCGCACGAACACTTCGCCCTGCTCCGAGCGGCCCAGCTCCATGGTGAAGGCGCGGTCGATCTTCAAGCCATCCATGGCGAACTTCTGCAGCTGCGACAGCGAGGAATATCCCGTGCCGAAATCGTCGACCAGCAGGCGCACGCCCAGCGCGCGGATGGCGGACAGCTGCTCCACGGCGCGGTTCTGTTCATCCATCATGGCCGATTCCGTGATTTCCACCTCGATCAGCCGCGCATCGATGCGGTGGCGCGTCAGGGCCGAGGCCAGCACCTGGTGCACGTCGCCACGGCCGAACTGGCGCGCCGAGACGTTGATGGACACGGGCACCAGTTCCAGCCCGCTGGCTTGCCAGCGCGCCATCTGCAGGCACACCTTTTCGATGACGACTTCGCCCAGCTGCGAAATGAGGCCGCTGCTCTCGGCCACGGGGATGAATTCCAGCGGCGGCACCATGCCATGCTGCGGATGGTGCCAGCGCACCAGCGCCTCCATGCTGCACAGCTGCCCGCTCATGGCATCGACCCGCGGCTGGTAGACGACGAGGAACTGGTCCTGCTCCAGCGCCGCCACCAGGCTTTGCTCCAGTTCGCGGCGGTTGCGGATGGTTTCAAACAGTTCCGGCTGGAAGAAACGGTGATGGCCCTTGCCCGCCACCTTGACGGCATACATGGCGATATCGGCGTTCTTCAGCAGCACTTCCGTCTCGGCGCCATCGCGCGGATACAGGCTGATGCCGATCGACGCACCCATCTTGTGGCGCTCGCTGCCCAGGTAAAACGGTTCATCGAAGGCGATGGCGATGCGCTGCGCCACCTGCTCGGCGCGGCTGTCGTCCTCCACCGGGTCGAGCACGACGACGAATTCGTCGCCCCCCAGGCGCACCACGTGATCGCCGGGCCGCAGCACGGCCTTCAGGCGCAGCGAGGCGGCGCGCAGCACCTTGTCGCCCTCGGCGTGGCCCTGCGTGTCGTTGATATCCTTGAAGCCGTCCAGGTCGATGAACAGCAGCGCCAGCATGTGCCGCGCGATGGCGGCGCGGCCCAGGGCCCCGGGCAGGAATTGCTGCAGCCAGTAGCGGTTGGGCAAGCCCGTCAAGCCATCTTCATTGGCCAGGCGGCGCAGGTCGCGCTCGTGCTCCTTGGCCGTGCTGATGTCTTGCAGCGTGACGGCCAGGCGGTCGCCGCTGCGCACCAGGCGCCGGCGTATCCAGCGCAGCTTGAAGGGGTTGCCTTCCGGCAGCTCGATCTCTTCCTCGGAAAAGCCGGATACCATGGCGGCCCGGTAATTATGGATCAGGTCGCGGAAATACGGCTCGTGGGCGCGCGATTGCAGGCGCATGCCCAGCAACTGTTCGCGGCGCACGCCAAAGTAGCCGGCGCCCGGCTCGTTGCAATCGACGATCTCGAAATCGAGGATGCTGCCATCCGTGCCGCGCAGGGCGGCAATGATGTAGAAGCCGTCGCTCGTGCCTTCGGTGGCCATGCGGTAGGCATTGCGCACGCCTTCGGACTGGTGGTGGCGCCACGCCAGGCGCAGCGACAGCACGGTGGCGACGGCGGCAAAGGCCAGCAGCAGCAAGGTGACGGCAAAGGCGATGCCGATATATATCGTGCGCGTTTCCTCGTAGGGATGCAGCATCTCGCCGTCCGACAGTCCGACCACGGCCGTAAACGGATAGGCTTTCAGCGCCTGCCAGCCCACGTAGCGGCTTTGCTTGTCGGAAAAAGCGATCCTGCCGCCCGAATGCAGGGCGCCGCTCTCCGTTTCCAGGAGGCTGGTGTCGAGAAACGGCGTGTCCTCGCCGCTCGGGGTCGGCAACACGCGCGAGCCAAGGCGCGTGCTGAACAGCTCACCCTCCTCGCCCACCATGGCCGACATGCCGAACTTGCCAAAACTGACGCTGTTGTAGAATTCGGAAAAATAGCTGGAATGGATGGAGATCAGCAGCACGCCGTCAAAATTGCCATCCTCGTCTTCCAGCCGGCGCGTGAAATGCACGAGGCTTTCATCGGCGCCCGCCACCGCGGCCTCGCTTGCCGCATTGGCCCTCCCCAGCGCGATGCGCAGCGCACTGGAATTGCTGCGCCAGTGGCGCAGCAGAAAATCGCTGCGCTCGTTGACCCGCAGGCGCTGCAACGGCGCCGTGGCCGTCACGGCGTGGCCCTTGCGGTCGAGGATGGCGACGATGGCAAATTGCGGCAAGGCATACATTCCCTGCGTCTTCAATTGGTCGAGACGCAGCTGGCCGCGCGAATTCTCCCACTCGTATTTGAGCTGCAAGGTCAGCTGGTCCATCTGTTCCAGGGTGCGCAGCAGATACTGGCCATACGCTTTCGACAAGGAAGACACGCTGTCGAGCGCCTGCTGCTGCGCCACCTTCTTTTCCGCCTCCAGCTGCAGCAAGGTGGCCGTCCACAGCACGGCACACAGGATCAGCCCCAGCAAGGGCCAGGCCAGGATCAGGCGCAGGTTGGCCTTGAGAAAATCGGCCCTGCTCATCTCCACCACGGCGGCGTTATTATTATTTACAAATTGTCGCAAGAACATGGTGCAGCATCTGCCGTTTCTGTGTATTTCTTCAAGGACACACAAATTACCACAGAGTCATGTTTGCAGGTAAGACAGCAGCGTAATTATGTGTGTGGGCCGCAGCCCGCCTGTCGCGCCTGCGTTACAATCACCATCCTTACCGTTGGAGAAATACATGCAGCAATATCAAGATTTGATCAAGACCGTGCTCGAAACGGGCAGCTGGCAAGACAACCGCACAGGCATCCGCACCCTGAGCGTGCCGGGCGCCATGATGCGTTTCGACTTGGCCAACGGCAATTTCCCTGCCGTGACGACCAAGAAACTGGCTTTCAAATCCGTGATCGGCGAATTGTGCGCCTTCCTGCGCGCCTCGCGCAACGCGGCCGAGTTCCGCGCACTGGGCTGTAAAGTCTGGGACCAAAACGCCAATGAAAATGCGCAATGGCTGGCCAACCCCTACCGCGAAGGCGAGGATGACCTGGGTCCCGTGTACGGCGTGCAATGGCGCCAATGGCCCGCGTATAAACTGCTGGACGCCGACCAGCCGGCACAGATCGCCGATGCGCAAGCGAACGGTTTCACCCTGATCGCCCCCATCGCCGAAAACGGCGTGCAGAAAGTGCTGCTGTACAAGGCCGTCGACCAGTTGCGCGAATGCCTGGACACCATCATGCACAACCCCGGCAGCCGCCGCATCCTGTTCCACGGCTGGAACCCGGCCGTGCTGGACGCCGTCGCCCTGCCCGCCTGCCATTTGCTGTACCAGTTCATCCCGAACGCCAGCACGCGCGAAATCTCGCTGTGCTTATATGTGCGCAGCAACGACATCGGCCTGGGCACGCCGTTCAACATCGCCGAAGGCGCGGCCCTGCTGCACCTGGTGGCGCGCCTGACGGGCTACACGCCGCGCTGGTTCACGTATTTCATCGGCGACGCGCACATCTATGAAAACCACCTCGACATGGTGGAAGAACAGCTCAAGCGCACACCGTTCCCGGCGCCGCGTTTCGTCATTTCCGACCGCGTGCCCGACTTTGCCAAAACCGGCAAGTACGAGCCGGAATGGCTGGAAAAAATCGAGCCGTCCGATTTCTCGCTGGAAGGCTATGAACACCACGCGCCCATCAAGGCCGCGATGGCCGTCTGATGGCGGTCGCACCGCTGGCAGCCCTGCACCGCAAGCTGTTTGATGAAACCGACGGAAACAAGTTCGCCCGCCTGAAGGACAGGCTGCTGAAAAAGCATGCTGCCGACGAACGGCAAGCCGTGCTCGCCATCCTGAGCGCCTACGCCAGGGACGGCCAGCTGCTCCACTGGCGCGCCTTCCTGATGACGGATATCGTCGCCCTGGCCGAGCCGGGAGAATACGGCGATTTTTTCAGCTGGAGCCTCGATATCGACGGCCTCGCCTACTGGGGCGTGGATGGCATGTTCAAAAGCATGGGCAAGGCGGCGTATGCTCCGCTCGTGGCCCTGGCCACTGCGGAAAATGCCAAGCTGAGCGTGCGCGCCAAGGCCGTCAAAAGCCTGGCCGTGTTCAGCCGCCAGCCTTTCGATGCGGGTTTGCCTTACGATCCCGGCCACTGGAAGGCAGAACAGCTACGGCTGGCCGACGTGCTGGCATGGCAGCGCGACGCTTATCCGGATGGCGCAGGCTATGCCGTGCCCGCCACCCACGCGTCGCTCGAGGATCCGCGCACGCCGCTGGAAAAAGCCGCGGCCAGGCTGGAGAAAAAGCTGGCCGCCAGTCGCAAGAAGGAGCAGGACCTGGCGCAGCCATCGAACTGGCTGACCATCGCCAGCGCCGCCGACATGGCCGGCATCGCGCAGCGCTGGGCCTTGCCGGAGCACTACCGGCGCTTCCTGGCTTGCCATTCGCCGCTGCGCGTGTTTATCGACAGCCGGCAGTATTTCCAGGGTTTGAGCCTGTATGGCGCGGCCGGGCTCATCAAGGCCCAGCACGGTTACGCCTGGAATCCCGTCAGCGGTGAAGCCATCGCCGGCTGGCCGGAGCAGTATCTGGTGATCGCCGATGCGGGTGCCGATCCATATTGCCTGGACCTGGGCGCCGTCGCCGATGGCGATGCCCCCGTGTATCGCGCCGAACATGGCCTGGGCACATGGCGCTTCGAGCGCCACGCGGACAGTTTCATCGACTTCCTGAACGAGATCGCGACAGCGGCCTAGCCTGCCTCGCCTCCCGGACCGCCGGGACCGGGGCCGCCTGGCCCGCGTCCGCCCGGCGGGCCGAAGCGCGGTTCGCGCTCGCCCTCTTTCGCCGCCGACGTGGCGCCGCCCAGGCGGTACGACAGCCCCACATAAATCATGCGTCCATCGAAGCGCCGCGTGCTCGTCTCGCGCAGGGAAGCGCTGTTGATGACGGTTTCCATCTTGTTGCTGCTGAACACATCGGTCACATTCATGACCAGGCTCAGCTGCGGCGTCACCGTATGGCGCCAGCTCATATTCAAGGTGTTGTTCGGCGAGCGGTAGCCCTGCCCCGACAGCATCTTGCCTTGCATTTGCAGGGCCAGCTGCAGCTGGTTGGCGGGATTGACCTGGTAATTGAGGCGCGCGCGGCCGCTCAGGGCATTCGCCGTGCGCGTGCTGCGGTTGCCCAGGTCATCCGAACTCGTCTGCTGGCTGCGCGCCAGGTTGCCGCTCGTGTTCAGGGTCAGCGATGGCGTCAGCTTGCCGCTGACGCTGAATTCCAGGCCGCTCGAATGGCTGCCTTCGCCGTTTTCGCGCGTCGTCAAGAGCACATTGTCGCTGATAAAGTAGCGGTAATCGACGATGGCGTCCGTATCGCGCCGGTGGTAGGCGCGCAAGCTGCTTTCCAGGCCCGCGATCTTCGTTTCATAGCCGATCTCGAACGAGTCCGTCTGCGTGGGTTTCAGCTTGGGATTGCCGGCCGACACATTGAACTCGTCGCGGTAGACCACGTAAGGATTCAGGTCGCCCGCATTCGGACGGCGGATGCGGTGCGCATAGCTGAAGCGCAGGTTGCTCTCGTCGCTGACCTTATAGGTAGCGAACAGGCTGGGAATATAGTTGACGTAGTTGTTGCTGGCCTCGATGCCGCTGGTGATCTGGCGCACGTTCAAGTCCGTGTATTCGGCGCGCAAGCCTGCCAGCGCGCCCCAGCGCTCGGTCAGGCGCATCTGGTAGGAGCCGTACAGCGCGATGGTGCGCTCGTCCAGCTCGAAACGGTTGCTGCGCATGGGATTGACGGTCTCCAGCAGGCTGCCCGGGTTGATGTCCGTATATAAGGTATCGAAACTGCTCTTGTTGTCGGCTACCTTGTAGCCCAGCTTGGCCGTGCCGCCCGCCAGCGGACGCTCGTAGTCGCCGCTGAAGTCGACGATGCGGTTGCCCGTCTCGCTGTGCTGGCGCGCGCGGCTGTCGAAGGCATTCACGGGCGTCACCGCGTAGGTATTGGCGTAATCGCTGTCGCTCTCGTTGGTCGACGACGAAACGCGCAAGTCGATCTTCAGCGATTCTCCCGGCAGCTCTCCCTTGTGGTCGTAGCGCGCGCCCCAGCTGTAGTTGCGGCTGTCGCCGTTGCGCACGGTGCTGCGCACATAGTCGCCGATGGTGCTGCCCGTGCTGTCGCCATTGATGTAGCGGTCGAGCGAACGCTGGTCGTTGCTGCGGCCGTTATACGACACGCTGGCGGCCAGGGTATCGTTGGCGTTCAGGTTGTAATTCACCGTGCCGTGCAAGCCCAGCGAATCATTCAAGCCATTGTTGCTGGACTGCTGGCTGCTGGGGGCGAATGCCCCCGTGTCGCGTTCCAGGCGCTCGCGGCTGACCTCGCCCACGGAATTGCGGCCGTCGTGGCGCACATTGATGCCGCCCTGGTAGCCCCACGGCCCTTCGTTGTACGTGCCGGACACGGCACTGTTATAGCGCCCCGCGATGCCCGCATTTGCGTTGACGGTGGCAAAGCCGCCCGGCTTGCGGTTGCGCCGCATCACCAGGTTCAAAATCGGGCCGCCACCGGCTTCGTTGCCGAACTGGGCACCGGGATTGTTGATCACTTCCACGGACTCGATATCGTCGGCCGCCATGGCATTCAGGGTGGCGCCGCGCGAATCGCCCTGCAACATGGCTGACGGCTTGCCATCAATCAATATCTGCACATTGCTGCTGCCGCGCAGGGAAACGCTGCCATCGGGGTCGACGGCCACCGACGGCACATTGTTCAAGGCATCGGCCGCCGTGCCGTTGCTGCTGCCCACGTCGGACTTGACGTCGTAGACTTGCCGGTCGATGCGGCCCGTGGGACGCTCGGCCGTCACGCTGACGGAAGGCGGTGCATCAATGGCGGGCGCCTTGGCCGGCGCCGGCTTGACGATGGCGTCGCCGGTGGCCGCGGCCTGTGCCTGAGCGGAAACATTGGCAGACAGCAGGCTGCCGCCAGCCAGGCAGCAGAGAACAATTTTATGCATGAAATAAATAGCCCAGGAACTGTGAGGCGCAACGCAAACGCGTGGCAACCGGGAATCGAATGCCATGATTCTAGGGGCCAACGCATAGGCAAACAATTGCAATTTACTTCAATTTACAAATCTCTTGCGCTTGTGGCATTACAGCCTCACACCTTGGGGAGCAGCTAGGTCAGCAAGCCATTGCTACGTGCCAGTTTCAGCCAGCCCGGATACTCCGTCATCAGCAAGTCATACAGTTCCTCATCGCTGTGCTCGTCGGGCGAGCTGACGGAAAAGTAATTGGCATTGTCGACCAGGCGTCCCTGCAATTCGTCGAGCTTTTCCAGGAAGGGGAAGTCGGAATCGGCAAAGGCGGCGAGGAACTTGCTTTTCGATTTGCGCCCTTTGCCGATGCCCATGAATTGCCAGAAGATCGGTTCATTGCTGGCCCAGCGCAATTGTTTCTCCGTCGTCGCCTGATCGCTGGTGCCTCCATCGGTGACGAACATGACGTACACGGGCAATTCGGCCGCAACGGGGCGCGTGCGCTCGCCGCCGGCCGCGTCAGGGAAGTAAAACGCGCGGATCGCCTGCATGGCGGCGCCATAGCGCGTGTCGCCTTCCAGCGGGTGGCGGATGATCGCCCGCCCCACATAGGTGTTGCAGTTGCTCAAGTCCATGGGTGCCGGATGATGGACGTTCTTGCCGAACAGGAAAACATCGATCTCGCCATCGTCGTCGAACTTGCAGCCCAGGGCCAGGATGCGTTCGGCAAAGCGCTGCACCAGCCCCTCTATATACAGCCGGCCCATGGAACCGGAAATATCCAGGCACAGGCAGACCTTGGCGCGGTGGTCAAGCAAGCCCACTTTTTGCAGCGACACGCCCGCCTGCTTGACCAGGCTGACCAGCTGCGGCGCTTCGCGTTCGACGCGCTTTTCCAGGTTGATCTTCGCCTGCATGACGGCAGACGCCGCAGGGGTGGAAGGAGCAGTTGGCGCGGCCTGGTCGACTTCGCCGCCGAAGTGGCGCACCAGGGAGTCGAGCCCTCCATTGAAACCTTGTCCCACGGCCATGCAGCGCCAGCCGCCATCCTTGCGGTACAGTTCGGCCAGCATGACGGCTTTTTCTTGCGCGAAATCACCGCCCGCGAAGGCGAAGCGGGCCAGTTCGCGTCCGTCCGCCAGCAGGCGTACGTGGCCAGATTGCAGCTGCGACATCACGCCGCCGCCATCGATGGATGCCGTCACGACGAGACGGTCTATGCTGGCCGGCAAGCGCGCCAGTTGCATGGCAAACTCGGTCATGTCGCCAGCGCTGCCCGAACGCGCTTCCACGCCGCCGCATGGCGTGCGCGGCTGGTTGAAAAAGGTCATGTAGCGCTCGTCGGACAGTTTGCCGTTGGCATCGAGGCCGAAACAGGCCACGTCGAGCGCCAGTCCCTGTGCGGCCACGCCCACCTGCAGCACGCCATCGGGAACGAGATTGGCCAGCGGCAAGCGCTGTCCCTTGGACAAGGTTTCCATCAGTGCCTCCTAGGCGATATAGCGGCGCGGATTGTCCGCATTGAAATCATCTTCGTCTTCCTTGTCCTCGCCCTTGAAGACGACGGGACCATTGAAGGCCAGCTGCAGGTTCTCGCCCTGCCAGCTCAGCCACGGCGTCGCTTCGCTGCCCGGTTCCGACGTCTTGCCCGACGGTTCCAGAATGATGCTGTCGGGCGTGATGCGCGCCATGCCGATCACATAGGTGTAGACGGAATCATCGTCGGCCGCCTTGGACAGGCGGAAATCGAACGCGCACTCGACGATCTGCTCGCCATATTGCATGACCATCTTCGGCCGCATGGAAGCGACGGAGACGGCGCCATTGGCCAGCGCCGAATACACGCTGAAGACAAGCCCCACCGTGCCGCCGTAATGCTGCGCCAGGGCGGGATTGACTTCCACGGTTTCCGTGGCGGGCTCCTTGCCCGATGCGCCCGCCACATCACCCAGGTGGCGCACGAAGGGCATGGCGCCAAAGTTGCCGGGCGTATCGGGCGCCTGGATGAAGCGCATCTGGCCATTCGGCAAGAGGATGCCGACCCGCAAATCAAGGTCGTCGTTGTCGTCATCGCCATCGCCGTTATCGACCCAGGTAGCCTTGACGGTGAGTTTGCCCGGCGCGCCGGCGCCCTTTTCCAGCGACACCTTGTGCGTCTGGCCTGCCTTGGTCAGCGAGATTTTCGACAGGGAAATCTTGGGTGATGGCGCCGTTTCCGCTGCCGCCTGCGCCACTTCACCGCCGAAATGCGCGACCAGCGCGTCCAGCCCGCCATTGAAACCCTGGCCCACGGCCATGAAACGCCAGCCGCCGTCCTTGCGGTAGAACTCGCCCAGCATGACGGCTTTTTCCTGCGCAAAATCAGCGCCCGCATAGGTGTAGCGGGCCAGTTCGCGTCCGCCATCGAGCAGGCGCAGGTAGCCGCTGCCCAGCTGCGCCATGGTGGCAGCGCCATCGATGGCGGCAGTGACGACCAGGCGCTCGATGGAGGACGGCAAGCGGTCCAGCTGGTAGCTGAAACCGGCCGCATCGCCGGACGGCGCCACGGTTTCCACGCCACCGCACGGCGTGCGCGGCTGGTTGAAGAAAGTCATGTAGCGGTCGTCGGACAGCTTGCCGTTGGCATCGAGGCCGAAACAGGCAAAGTCCAGCGCCACGCCGGCGCTGGCGAGGCCCAGTTGCACGACATTGCCCGTGACGAGGCCGGACAGCGCCAGGCGCTGCCCCTTGATCAGGTTTTCCATGCGATTATTTATTCAGGTGTGGGAGCTTCGGACAAGGGCTCAAGGCAAGGCCCGTCGTCCGAAGACAGTACGAATGTACAGTCAGTCCATGGCGGAGCAACGCCGCCATGGACTGACGTTCTGGGTTCTATACAAAGCTAAAAGAGCTTGGGACAACGGTTCAGGGCAAGACGCGTCACCGAAGACAGTACGAATAGTACGGCGAGGTGACGCAACGCGGCCATGGGCCGTTTTCCGGAGCTCTTAGGCGTTAATGCCGAAGGAACGTGCCAGTGGGCCCAGGCCGCCTTTGAAACCCTGGCCGATGGCCTTGAATTTCCATTCGCTGCCGGCGCGGTAGATTTCGCCGAAGATCATGGCCGCTTCCGTCGAGCCGTCTTCCGACAGGTCGTAGCGGGCGATTTCCGCGCCGTTGTCGCCATTCAGGCAGCGGATGTAGGCCTTGCCGACCATGCCGAAGTTCTGCTTGCGGTTTTCCGCGTCGTGGATGGTGACGGCCACGGCGATCTTGTCGATATCGGCAGGCACGTTGGCCAGGTCGACGGCAACCTTCTCGTCATCGCCATCGCCGCCGCCCGTGGTGTTGTCGCCCGCGTGGACGATGGAGCCGTCAGCCGACTTCAGGTTGTTGTAGAAAATGAAATCGGCATCGGAGCGGGCCTTGCCATCCGTTTTCAGCAGGAAGGCGCTGCCGTCCAGGTCAAATGCGGCGCCATCGGTGGCGCGCGGGTCCCAGCCCAAGCCAATCACGATTTTCTTCAAGCCAGGAGCTTCCTTGCTCAGGTTGACATTGCCGCCTTTTTGCAAACTGATCGCCATGGTAATTCCTCTTTAATGTGGGGGTTGCATTCGGTGTTTCAGGTCACGTCGCCAGCGTACCGGCTTGATGAGCCATGAGCCTACCATAAAGTTACTGCTTGCCAGCCGCGCACTATTGAAAATAATGCCATGCGGAAAAGACCGTGCCGCTGCCCCAATGCGCAAAATGACGGATAATGCCGCTCGACAAAAATTTTTACCATCCTGACCCCAGGCTTGTCCTTGAACAATACCAAGATACGACTCGACTGTATTCCCGGCACCCTGTGCGACGAGCGCCTGTGGTCGCGCCTGGCGCCTGCCCTGGGCGACGCCTTTGATCTGCAGCACGTGCCCCTGCACCAGGCGCGCACGCGCCCGCAGATGCAGCAGATGATCGCCAGCCACAGCGCTGCTCAAGCCCATCTGGTGGGCTTTTCGCTGGGCGCCTACCTGGCGCTCGAACACGCGCTGGCGCACCCGCAGCGCGTCCAGTCCCTCACTTTGATCGCCAATTCGGCCAAAGGTTTGCTGCCGGCGGAAATTGAAGCGCGCCAGCGCATCGTCGCCATGCTCGAGCGCAATGCCTATGCGGGCATCACGCGCCAGCGCCTGCGCGAACTGCTGCACCCGTCGCACTTGGAAGACACCGGCATCACGGGCCTGATCCGGCAGATGGGGCTGGACCTGGGCAAGGACGTGCTGCTGGCGCAATTCATCACCACCATCGCCCGCCCGGACCTGATGGCGCGCTTGCCGGAACTCGGTTTTCCCGTGCTGATCGTGGGCGCCGAAGAGGACAAGCTCATCGACCCCGACGATCTGCGCGCCATGGCGGCCCGCCTGCCGCAAGCCACCCTGCACCTGCTGAAAGACAACACCGGTCACATGATTCCGCTGGAAGCACCAGGCGCGCTGGCCGACGCCATGCGTGCGCATCTGGAGACCGCTGGCAATTTCAACGATAATGGCGGGCATCGGGCCTCGCCCCCACCTTTTTCACGGAACCAATGAGCTTACTGACCATCATCGTCGCCACCGACCAGCAAGGCGGCATCGGCATCGACAACACCCTGCCGTGGAAACTGCCGGAAGACCTCGCGCATTTCAAGCGTCTGACGACGGGCCATCCCATCCTCATGGGCCGCAAGACCTTCGACTCCATCGGCCGTCCGCTGCCGAACCGCCGCAACATCGTCATCACGCGCAATCCGGACTGGCGCCATGAGGGCGTGGAAGCGGTGTCGTCGCTGGAAGCGGCCATCGCGCTGCTGGACGGCGCCGAAGGCTATATCATCGGCGGCGCGGAAATCTACCAGCAGTCGCTGGCACTGGCGCAGCGTTTGATCATCACGGAAATCGGCCAGACGTTTGACTGCGATGCCTTTTTCCCCGCCGTTGACCATGCAGTATGGCAAGAAACCGCGCGCGAAGCGCATGTTTCGGAGAAATCCGGCCTGCCTTACGCCTTTGTCACGCTGCAACGCAAAGCCTGATAAGGTTATATTGACTAGCAGAATGTTGCTGTAATACCCCTGTCACACCCATGCGTCACGCTAGCGCACGCTTGTGACGCTTTGGTGCGATATTTTTTTCCCGCAGACGCCGCATTTCTGCGAGAATCCCGTTCTTATTTTTTTTCTGCGGCTGCCGGGTTGCACTACCGCCTGACCGTCGCGCCCTAGTCCGCCCCTTCACATATGTCAGGGGCGGCTTGCTTTTTTGGAGACATGCATGAAATTTCGTTTCCCTATCGTCATCATTGACGAGGATTTCCGTTCTGAAAATACGTCCGGCCTGGGCATTCGCGCCCTTGCCGCCGCAATGGAAAAAGAAGGCATGGAAGTGCTGGGCGTGACCAGCTACGGCGATTTGTCGCAATTTGCCCAGCAGCAATCGCGCGCGTCAGCCTTCGTGCTGTCGATCGACGATGAAGAATTCGGCGCCGGTTCCATCGAGGAAACCGATCACGCCTTGAAATCGCTGCGCGCCTTCGTCGAGGAAATCCGCTACAAGAACGCCGATATCCCTATTTATCTGTACGGCGAAACGCGCACCTCGCGCCATATCCCCAACGATATCCTGCGCGAACTGCATGGTTTCATCCACATGTTCGAAGATACGCCGGAATTCGTCGCGCGCCACATCATCCGCGAAGCGAAATCCTACCTGGACGGCCTGTCGCCGCCATTCTTCCGCGCACTGGTGCACTACGCCAACGACGGCTCCTACTCATGGCACTGCCCCGGCCACTCGGGCGGCGTGGCGTTCCTGAAGTCGCCGATCGGCCAGATGTTCCACCAGTTCTTCGGTGAAAACATGCTGCGCGCCGACGTCTGTAACGCCGTCGAGGAACTGGGCCAGCTGCTCGACCATACGGGCCCTGTCGCCGCGTCCGAACGCAATGCCGCGCGCATCTTCAATGCCGACCATTGCTATTTCGTCACGAACGGCACCTCGACCTCGAACAAGATGGTGTGGCACTCGACCGTGGCGCCGGGCGACATCGTCGTCGTCGACCGCAACTGCCACAAGTCGATCTTGCACTCGATCATTATGTGCGGCGCGATTCCCGTGTTCCTGATGCCGACACGCAACCACCTGGGCATCATCGGCCCTATCCCGCTGCATGAGTTCACGCCGGAAAGCATTGCCCGCAAGATCGAGGCCAATCCGTTCGCGCGCGAAGCGAAGAACAAGAAACCGCGCATCCTGACAATCACGCAATCGACCTACGATGGCGTGATCTACAACGTGGAAACCCTGCGCGAAATGCTGGACGGCAAGATCGACACCCTGCACTTCGATGAAGCGTGGCTGCCGCACGCCACCTTCCACGATTTCTACAAGAATATGCACGCCATCGGCAAGGACCGTCCGCGCGCCAAGGAATCGATGATCTTCTCGACCCAGTCCACGCACAAATTGCTGGCCGGCCTGTCGCAGGCCTCGCAAATCCTCGTGCGCGAATCGGACACGGTCAAGCTGGACCAGGATGCCTTCAACGAGGCTTACCTGATGCACACCTCGACGTCGCCGCAGTATTCCATCATCGCTTCGTGCGACGTGGCAGCCGCCATGATGGAAGCGCCGGGCGGCACGGCCCTGGTGGAAGAATCGATCATGGAAGCGCTCGATTTCCGCCGCGCCATGAAGAAGATCGACCAGGAATGGGGCCAGGACTGGTGGTTCCAGGTGTGGGGTCCGGCCACCTTCAACGACGAAGGCATGGGCCAGCAGGAAGACTGGATGATACGCGCCGAGGATGACTGGCACGGCTTCGGCGACCTCGCTCCCGGCTTCAACATGCTCGACCCGATCAAGGCGACCATCGTCAACCCGGGCCTGTCGCTGGACGGCCAGTTCGGCGACACGGGCATCCCCGCGTCCATCGTCACCAAATACCTGGCCGAGCACGGCGTCATCATTGAAAAATGTGGCCTGTACTCGTTCTTCATCATGTTTACCATCGGCATTACCAAGGGCCGCTGGAATACCCTGCTGACCGCCTTGCAGCAGTTCAAGGACGACTACGACAAGAACCAGCCGATGTGGCGCATCCTGCCGGAATTTGCGGCAGCCAACCCACGCTACGAAAAAATGGGCTTGCGCGACCTGTGCCAGCAGATCCATGATTTCTACAAGGCTTACGACGTGGCCCGTTTGACGACGGAAATGTATCTGTCGGACATGATCCCGGCCATGAAGCCGTCGGACGCGTTTGCCAAGATGGCGCACCGCGAAATCGAGCGCGTGGCCATCGACGAACTGGAAGGCCGCATCACGTCCATCCTGCTGACGCCGTACCCGCCGGGCATCCCGCTGCTGATCCCGGGCGAGCGCTTCAACAAGACCATCGTCGACTACCTGCGCTTCGCACGCGACTTCAACGAGCGCTTCCCCGGCTTCGAGACGGATGTGCATGGCCTCGTGAAACGCGAAGTCGATGGCAAACGCGGCTATTTTGTGGACTGTGTCAAATTGGATGAGAACGCCTAAAAATCATCCATGGCGGCGTTGCATTGCCCTGAACGTTTTTAGCCATTCTCGTGACGTTCGTTGAACTTCATTAAACAGCGCCGCCTGATGCAGATCAGGCGGCGTTTTTCATTGTGGGCCACCGCGCACGCTTGCGCCAGATCAAACGGCTCGGGTATCGGGCTCCTAAGATGGGCGACTCGTGCCCTCGTGATGGCAGGCATATGACGCTCAAGGTGTGGCTGGAAATCATGCAGCAGGCGGCGGCTGGCAGTGGCGCCTTGCTGATGACGGCCTTGAAGCAGGCTCAGGTAACTGTAGCCCGGCGGCACGATGGCGAGGAAGACGGCGCGGGCATCGTGCTGTTTGCCGAGACCGACAAGGCGCTGCTGCAAGCGCTGCCGGCGCTGTGCGGCCATGCCCGCGTGCTGGCCATTGCCGCCTGCGGCCGCCCCCCCAGCTGCGCGCAACAGCGGGCCCTGATGGCGGCAGGCGCGCTCGATGTGCTGCTGTGGCCTGGCGGCGCCGTCGATGCGGGCCAGGTGCTGGCGCGCCTGCAGCGCTGGCAGGCCGTGGCGCAGATGCTGGCGTCCAGCGCCGTGCGCCAGCATCTGGTGGGCGACAGCGCAGCCTGGACCGCCTTGCTGCACCAGGTAGTGGAAATGGCCGCCTTCAGCCAGGCGTCGATGCTGATCACGGGCGAGACGGGCACGGGCAAGGATTTACTGGCGCAACTGGTCCACCGCCTCGGCAACTGCAGAGGCGACTTCACCATCCTCGACTGCACCACCCTGTCGCCGGAACTGGCCGGCAGCGAACTGTTCGGCCATGAACGGGGCGCGTTTACGGGCGCGGCGGCCGCGCGCGACGGCGCTTTTGCCCTGGCCGACGGCGGCGTGCTCTTCCTCGATGAGGTGGGCGAACTGCCGCTGCTCCTGCAGGCGCAGCTGCTGCGCGCCATCCAGGAGCGCAAATACAAGCGCGTGGGCGGCAATACCTGGCAGCCGACGCAATTCAGGCTCGTCTGCGCCACCAACCGCGAACTGGAAGGCGAGGTGGCGCGCGGCGCCTTCCGTGCCGACCTGTATTACCGCATCGCCGGCTGGCGCTGCCAGATACCGCCCTTGCGCGAACGCCAGGACGACATCCTGCCGCTGGCCCGCCATTTCCTCGCTGAACTGGCCCAGCAGCCGCCGCCCCCGCTGGACGCCGCCGTGCGCGAATACCTGCTGCTGCGCGACTATCCGGGCAATGTGCGCGAACTGCGCCAGACCGTCACGCACATCTGGCACCGCCATTGCGGCCCCGGCCCCATCACCATCGGCGCCCTGCCCCCGGAAGAGCGGCTGCTGGCGGCGCACTGGCCCGACCAGCACTTTGAAGCGGCCGTGCGGCGGGCCCTGGCCCAGGGCTGCACGCTGTCGCACATCACGCGCTGCGCCACCGACACGGCCATCCGCCTCGTGCTGGCCGATGAGCGCGGCAACAACCAGCGCGCCGCCGCCCGCCTTGGGGTGACCGACCGCGCCCTGCAGCTACGCCGCAAGGCGGCCGCTTGCGCTGCACAAGCGGCCGCCGCCACCACTGTCGCGGCAGCCCCGGTCACGCCAGCCTTGCGGTAAGCCACGTCACGCCAGCCGCGCCAGCCGCAAAAAATTGCCGCCCGTGATCAGCGCCATATCCAGCGGCGGCAAGCCCAAGAGCTCGATCTTGTGCAATTCCAGCCCCGGATGCAGCCAGGGACCATCTGAACCGAACAAGACCTTGTGCGGTCCCGCGCGGCGCACGGCCTGCTGCAGCAAGTCGAAACGCCGCACGCCCGAGCTATCCGTATGGATGTTGCGGTGGCGCACCAGATGGTCGATCAGCGCCAGCTGCGCGGCCCAGTCGTCGCCGAAGCTGCCCAGGTGCGGCAGGATGAAATCGACGTCGGGATACTGCTGCGCCAGCAGCTCGGCCACGGCCACCTCGCCGGCCGGGTCGTACAGCACGGGCAAGCCGAAGAAACGGGCCGCCTCGCACACTTCGCCGCTGATGCGCGCATCCAACCGGTGCGCCTTGACGCCGACAAAGCCGTACCGCTCGACGGCCGTGCGCACCAGGTCCATGATGCGGCCCCGGTCGCGCCGCGCATGCACGAAGGCAAAGCCGTAGAAACGCTGCGGATCGGACGACACCAGGCGCGCCACGCCATGGTTGGCGATGGCGTAATCGGAATGGAAGGTGGCGAACAGCACGCTGCGGGCGATGCCGGCCGCCTGCGCGCGGCGCAGGTAGGCTTGCAGCGGCGCATCGCTGTCCCACGGCCCGCTCAAGCCGTCGCCCGGTCCCGCATGGCAGTGGCAATCGATGATCATCTTGTCGCGCTATTGCCAGTCGCCCATGACGACGATGCGGTTGCCGCGCCGGCGCCAGCGCCCGCTCTCCTCCTCGCTCTGCGGCGCGGCCGAACGAAAATGCGGCAGTTGCTGATGCAGGGCCCGCGTCAGCGCGCTTTCCACGGCGCGCGCGCTGCCGTCGCCGTCGGCAGCCAGGCGTGCCGCCTGCCCCGCGATGCGCACGAAGCGGCGCGCCAGCTCCAGTTCGCGGTCAGCCGGCGCCTCGGCTTCCATTTCCAGTTCCAGCGCATTGCTGGCGGCGCGCCCCAGGGCCGAGCCGAGCGCCGTGCCCACGCCCGGTATCGGGATCATCGAGCCCAGCGCGCCGCCGACAAAGGGCAAGGCCGTCTTGGCCACCGCCTTCAAGGCGCCCCCCAAGGGCTTGGCCACCTTGGCAATGGTCGAGCCCACCTTCTTGACTCCCTTCCACACGCTCTTGAAGACATTGCCGAGAAACTGTTCCAGCTCCGCTTCGCTGGACACTTCCAGCAATTCCATGGCCAGCTGCAGTTCTTCCTCTTCGCTGAAGATCGCCGGCGCGCGGCCCTTGCCGGACCAGTCCTGGCCGAACTCCAGCACTTCAAACGCAGCGCCGGCCCGCTGCCGGCATTGCGCGCATTCACATTCGAGTTGGTGCATGATGTTCTCCTTCGCAGTCGTCAAAGCGCTGTCGTCAGCCCCACATTTCACCCAGCACGGCCAGTTCCAGTTCGCGCCGCTGGTTCGTCAGCACGCCGCGCTGGTTGGCAAACATGTCGTCGTGGATGCGCTGTTCGATCCGGCGCCGCTGCGCCGCCGAGGACAGGGGCGCCACATACACCTGGTGCGCGCTCACGTCGACGGCCAACATCTGGCCGCACAGCCGGTGCTGCAGCAAACGCCGGTGCAGATCGTCCGTCTGGCCGCTGTAGGCACGGCGCCTTCCGCCCGCATCGAACTCGATGACGTACAGGCCCGGGCCCCGGCCATTCGCGTCGCGCAAGGCGTCGGCGAGCGTCCCCAGCGCCTGGTAGCGCAGGGCAGCCGCTTCCGGCACCCGGCCCATGGTGCCGGCCAGGGTTGGCGGGACTTCGCCTTGCTGCTGGTCATCGTCCTGCCCCTGATCCTGGCCCTGGTCCGTATCCATTCCCTGGTCCGGCCCCTGTTGGTCGCCAAAGGCCGGCTCCGCCACAGGATAAGCCGCAGGATAAATGGTCGGGTAGATGGGCGCATAGCTGCCCCAGCCCCGGTAGCGCGGCGGCAGGTAGGGCATGGGCTGGGGAGCAAAGCGGGGCAGACGGCGGCCCTGCCCCTGGTAGCGCGGCGGCGCGGGACGGCGCGCGCCTCGCAGCGGCGGCCTTGCACGCAGGCCGCCTCGCCCGCCGCCAGGACGCATGCGCTCTTCCTCCCATTCCCCCTCTTCCTCCCCTTGCCACTCCTGCGACCAC
Organism: Janthinobacterium sp. PLB04; assembly: GCF_021165895.1. Taxonomy (NCBI): domain Bacteria; kingdom Pseudomonadati; phylum Pseudomonadota; class Betaproteobacteria; order Burkholderiales; family Oxalobacteraceae; genus Janthinobacterium; species Janthinobacterium sp. PLB04. The sequence continues at coordinate 4,046,223 of NZ_CP088968.1, forward strand.
TCTTGCGACCATTCCTGTTCGCCGGCCGCCCCTGGCTGCCCCGCAAAAGGCAGTATTTCAAACGCTTCGTTCATATCGCCTCCTGATGTGATGTTCAAGCAAGCCCATCGCCTGCTCCAGTTGCCGCGGCGTCTGGTCGGCCCGCAGCAAAAAAGTCAGCGCGCCGGGACCGTCTCCCGCTTGCGCCAGCGCCAGCACGCCCGCTGCGCGCAAGGCTTGCCGCAAATGGGCACGGCCGGGCAAACGCTGCACGGGAAAGCTGCCACCGCAGCAGGCAATGCCGGCCGCCGCCATCCCCGTCCGCCATTGCGCCACCCTGTCCGCCAGCCTGGCGCGCAGGGCGTCGCCATGGCGGGCATTGAGCGCCAGCGCGCGCCGCGCCGCCGCCAGCACGGCTGCCGAAGGCGGACTGGCATGCACGCGCGTCTGGCTATGCGCCGCGAAGCGCCGCAGCAGCTTGCGGCTGCCGGCCAGCACGGCCAGCGGCACGCCAAATCCCTTGGCCAGCGAGGCGCCGACGATCACGTGGCCGCCGCCCTTGTCGTAGCCGCCCGGCAAGCCATGCAGCCGCACCGAGCCGCCACCGGCCGTACCCGCCACGCCCAGCACCTGCGTATCGTCCAGCAGCAGGTAACCGCCTCCCTGGCATGCGAGGGCCGCATAGCCGGCCAGCGGCAAGACCTGTTCGCTGCCCGGCACATAGCCATCGGCCAGGATCAGGGGGCGCCGCCCTTGCCTGCCCCAGGCCGCCGCCAGTTGCCGCAACGCCGCCATCTCGCCGCTGGGAAACAAGCGCAAGGGCAAACCCAGCGCCTGCGCCCGCTCGGCGCCCCAGCGCGCGATGGCGTAGCTGCCGCCATCGACGAGGATCACCAGGCGCTCGCCAGCCAACATGCCGAACAGGTCCCAGAACAGGTGCAAGGTCGACGGCAGCACGCAGGCCGCCTCGCAGCCTTGCAGCGCAGCCAGGCTTGCTGCCAGGGCCTGCGCGCCGGGCGGCTCCTGCAGCGCGGCCGGCTGGCCCAGGCTCAAGCTGCTCCATGGCGCCAGCGCGGGCGCCGGATGGCGCATGCCCAGGTAGAGGGCGCTGGTAAAGTCGAGCATGCACCCGCCCCGCCCCCGCCCTAGACACTGCGCAGCTGCTGGCTCAGGCGCTGGCGCAGCAACACCGAGGGCATCGTCGATTCGATCGCCGGGTCGCTGCTGTCGACGGACAGGTCGACCCCGGTGGCGGCGCGGTAGCCGTGGATGTAGCCTTGCACTTGCGGGCGCCAGAAGCGCGCCCAGTTGAATGCCTGCGTCGGTTCATAGATGTCGCTCCAGTTGCCATAGCGCACGGACAGCAGCAATTGCTCGCCGAAGATGGCGAGGTTACGGAAGTGCATCACGCTCGTATCCGTCCAGCCCTGCAATTTCTTCATGGCATCGACCCTGTCCATCCACGGTTCCGGATACGCCACCATCACGCGCGTAGGCAAAAATTCACGGAATTCGGGGCGCGCCAGCATCCATTGCTGCATCAGCATTTCGATGCGCGCCGTCGACGGCAAATCGCCAAACTGGTTGTGCGCGCCCTGCGACAGGATCAAATGAATTTCCTTGAGCGCGTTGAGCACGGGGAAGGCGTCCGCCTTCACGGTGGTGTCGTCATCCTGCTTGTAGAATGAAGTGAGCAGGCGCAGCAAGTGGTGGAACGCTTCCAGGAATTTGGAGCGGCTATCGGCTGGCCGGAAGTGCTGCACTGCCTTGCCATCCAGGCGCACACCGTAGTGATGGTCATACTCATAGTTCCGGCGCATCACGGTCAGCCGATGCTGCTCATCCTGCGTGTATCCCCAGAGTAAATTATTCAACGGACGCAGCATGTCGATTTCCGTGTTCGACAGGGGATCGAGTTGCTTGCCCGGCGCGCGCAGATTCTGGAAGCGTTGCGCGATGGCATTCATGGTTTGTACCAGCATGCCCTCTTCGTGCCAGTACGACCAGATCAGTTCAAGCAGACAGGGATTGGCCAGTTTTTCCTGGATGATGCCAAAGCACAGGTCCACTTCGCCTTCTTGGCCGCGCGGGATGCTGATGGGGATGTCGGGCAGCTTGCGGCGGATCACGGCCAGGTAGGGCAAGGTCTGGAAACCATCGATGTTTTCCAGGTAATCGTTGCGCAGCACGGTTTCCAGGTCGCGCCCCTGGGGGATGTCGCGCCGGTCCAGGTAGGCATTGTCTTCTGCGGGATTGAAGGCCAGCGGCTGGTTCAGCACGCCGCAATTGACCATCACGAACGCCTCCGTCGCCACTTTCAGCACGCGGTAGGAATCGGCATCCGAGAACGGCAGCGCGCGGCGCTGCTTGAGCTGCTGGAACATGTCGGCCTTTTTGACGAAGCGCTCCTGCTCGAAGCCGCGCACATTGGCCAGGTCGCCACAAAACAGGCTGTCCATGAAATGCAGGTAATTCGTAAACGACATCGCTTCAGTGCTGTTGCGTATCAGGGTCCACAGCGGCAAGTCTTCCGTCGGCTCCGTTTCCGTGCGTGTCAGCGACACGCCCACATTGCCCGAGATGGGCTGAGGCTGGCGCTCCTCCGCCTCGTATTCCGCGTCCACGGCCAGCATGGCGTTCGGGCTCAACCCTTCCGGCACGGGCAAGGCATTGCGCAGCTCGGGACGCTGCGACAGCATCATCTGCCCCGTGAAACGGTGCATGCCGGCGCGCCGCACGGGGGTGGAAAAGGCATTCGGCGCACCACGCATGGGTACCCACGGGGCGGCGGCCAGCACCTGCACCTGGTCGCGTCCGTCGGCGCTTTGATCGCCGTCAAACGAGACGGTGGCCACGGCACGGTCACCCACCCTGCCAAAATTGCAGTCGCTGGGATGGCAGTCCGCCGTTTCAAAAACCAGCCCCACCTGCGGATTGAGCTGCGGCTTGAAACACAGCACGGCGCTGCAGCCGGACTGCACCATCACGCACTGCGGCGCCGTGGCGGGGAAATTGCCATACACCCCCACGTAGCTGCCCGTGGCCAGGTCGGCAAACACGGTACTGCCATGACCATCCGTCCAGCGCACGCCCACCAGCATGGCGGGATCGGCTACCCAGGTGGCGGCATTGAAATCATGGCAATCCGCCTCGGCTCCCCGGTACAGGCTGATGGCGGCATTGACGACCATGGCCCCGCTGTCCTGCTCGTGCACGGTGACAGCGATGCTGCCGCCGTGGTGTTTCGGCCCCGCCTGGCCCGCCGCCCCGCTCCTGCGGCTCATCTTGCCACCCATATTGCTGCTCATCTTGCTGCTCATGTCATTCTCCTCAATGGATAATCAAACGCGATGCCAGGAGCGGCAGCGGCCTGCCGGGCTGGCGGCCATGCCGCACGACATCCGCGCACAGCTCCGACGTGTCCAGGGTGCTGCGCAGGGCCCAGTGGGTCAGCAAACGCCCCAGCAGCTCGCTTTCGTCTTCCGGGCTCAAGGCACCGCTGGCGCGCGCCTGGCCCAGCACGGCGAACACCAGGGTCGGCGTCGCCCGGTACATCTGCCCCGGCGCCAGGCTCCAGCTGCGAAACAGCTGCGCCAGCATGGCCGGCTGGCGCGTGTGCACGGCCATGGCTTCGGCCAGCGAGCCGCCGCGCAAGGCCGGCGGCCGGTGCTGCACCAGCAAGCCCACCAGGGCAGCCATGCTGGCCTGCAACTGTTCCAGCAGCCGCTGCCGGGCCGGCGGCAGGCCGGCCAGCGGGTAGTACGACAGCCACAGCTGCTCCAGCCGGTCCCACTGCGGATGCGGATACAAGGCCCGTCCCATGGCGCAGCTCAGGCGCACCCGCAGCCATGGCACTGGATGGGGATCGTCGATATTGAGGCGGAAGACAAACACGCGCGGCAGGCTGACCACGCCGATCAGACCCAGGGTGGCGGCCACGCCGACCCGCGCCAGCGACCAGAAATCGGCCACGATCTCGGAAATCCACCGCTCCCACAATTGCCACACGTGAACAAAGCCGCTGCCGCCATGCTGCATCGCTTGCAGCACGGGCCGCAAGCACGCCACCAGGTCCAGTAGCGCAGCCCCCTGGTGGCCTATTTCGTGCACCAGCGACGAGGCGATGCTGCTGCCGATCATGCGTTCGCGCGGCAGGCGGATGATGGCGACGGGATTGTCGCCGCCGCCGGGCAGGCGCGTGCGCGCACGGCGGATGGCCGCGCCCGGCCCCCGGTCCAGGTAACAGATCACGGGCGGCGCCTGGTACACATTGCCGGGCAGCGCCAGCGCGTCGGCGGCAACGATGTCCAGGCCGGCCAGCCACACGCCCGTCTTGTGCTCGCTGCGCTGGGTGATGACTTCGTTGAACAGATCGAACTGGGTCAGCGCGGCATTGAACTTCAGGCGCAGGAAGGTAAAACGGCGCTGCGCCTCGGCGGCCGTGGCCACGCTGGCGCCATCGGCGTGCTCGCGCCGCAGCCACCACTGGAACTGGGCCACCATGCGCCGCAATGCGCGCCGGCCCTGTACCAGCTGGCTTTCGATGGCCGACTGGGCGCTGGGCATCAGGGCCGCCGCCAGCACCGTCGGCTCGATCAGCGCGAACGGCTCCAGCCGCGCCAGCCGCGTCAGCAGCGAGCGCGCCTCCTGCTCCAGCATCCAGGTAGCATAAGCGCCGATGGCCATGATGTCAGACCCCGTACAGGACGATTTTGTGCCCCTGGCGCGCCCAGCGGCCACTGGACGGACGCATGCCGGCGCCGCTGCGCGCACCGCCCTGCGCCATGCTGCCACCCGCACCAGCGCCGCCGCCGTTCTGCGTGGAGACCTGGCTGCCGGGGCGGCCCAGCAAGCCTGGCGCGAACTGGCGCGCCGCCGCGCTGACCGCCGACTGGGCGATGGCGCGCGGATCGCCCGCACCGCGCGCTTGCGCGGCGCGGTTGACGGTATCGGCGGCCAGGCGCACGAACTGCTTGGCGCCCTCGAATTCGCGGTCCTCGTTCGACGACGCTTCCGCTTCCAGCCCCAGTGCGCCGCCAGCGGCCGAGGCCAGGCCGCTGCCTATCTTGGCCCCCAGCGGACCGCCGAAATAGCCGCCGATGGCGCCGCCGGCCAGGGGAATGGCCTTCTTCGCCACGCCCTTGAGCACGCCGCCGATGGCTTGCCCCACGGGCGACTTGATGATGCCGCCCGCGACGGAAGCAGCCTTGCGCAGGAAATTGCCGAGAAACTGCTCGAGTTCGGCTTCATTGCTGACCGACAACAATTCATTCGCCAGTTCCATCTCCTCGGTCTCGGAAAACATGGCGTTCGCGCCGCCCTCGCCGCTCCACTCGCCCTGGCCAAACTCGAACTGCTCCGCTTCAAAACCGGACATCTCCTGTCCGTATTCCAGGGTCGTACGATCCAAGTCATGCATGATGAGCTCCTCAAAGTTATAACCTCGGTTGGGACTACCTTGCCGGACAGACTGGCCGTCCGGCTAACAATCGAGCACGACGATGTGCCCGCCCTCGCGGCGCCAGCGACCAGCGTCCCGTCCTGGCGTTTGCGCCGCCTGCCTGAGCAAGCCTGGCGCCACGCTGCGTGCCACTTGCAGCAGGGCCGTTTCCACCCGCGCCCTGGGAGCGCGCGCGCCGGTGGCGCCGTCCTGCGCCAGCTCCGTATTGACGGCATCGATCAGATGCACGACCTGGCGCGCCAATTCGAATTCCTTGTCTTCCGGGCTCAAACCTTCCAGTTCCATGCCGAAGATGCCGGCAGCGCGCCGCTTGAGCGCCTGCGGCGAACCACCATGCAACGGCAACAGGGGCGCCACCACCTTGTCCAGCAGCTGGTGCAGCGGTCCTTCCAGCGGCGTACCGCGCACTTGCCGGCCCGCCGCAGTGGCGCCCAATTGGCGCGCCAGGAAAGCGTCGAACTGGGCCGGCGCCTGTAGTTCCAGCAACTGCGCCGCCAGTGCCAGCTCGTCTTCCTGCTGCAGGGGCAGCAGGCCCGGCGCTTCAGGCAATTCCATTTCGGGACGATAGGCGAGCAGACGGCTGGTCATGGCAGGCTCCGGTGAAAGGCGGGCGGGTGGCCCATGCCTCCCTGACGCAAGGGCCATGCCAGCCATGCGCAGGGAAAGGACGCGAGGAAAAAACGGAGCGGGTGGCGAACGGCATTTCGCCGATGACGTAAAAACCATGGTTTCCGGCGAAGCGAGTTTCGTTGCCAAGATGAGCTTTCAAACAAGCTTAATTGGCGGGAATGATTACGTCGCCTATCCGCCACAGTGCGCGTAATCGGCAAAAAATATTTTTCATTTTCAAAGAATAAAGTTCGCCCTACAGCGCCGAAAACAGCATCAACACCATGCCAACGTCCGGCAAATGAAAACGTGGCCAACACGTAAATAGTTAATTGAAAACAGGATTGTGGTAGCTAGGGCCTACAATTAATGGGCTAAAATTTGATTGCCCGAGAGAAACTAAATGACAGACCCAACTTTGCGCCGTTTGCTGGCCATCACATTGCTCAGCCTGCTTGCCGCCTGCGGCGGTGGCGGCGACAGCAAGACCGGCGCCATCCAGAACCCGGACATCTCGGTGGTTCCTCCAGGGACCACCGCCCCCGGCGATCCGGCAGCCCCCGGCACCACGCCAGGCGATACCATTCCTCCGCCGCCGCTGACCACGCCTCCGGCCGGCCAGGGAGCCACCACCTTCACGCGCCAGGAAGCGTCGCGCTTCCTGGGCCGCGCCACGTTCGGCCCCAACATGGCAGCCATCGATGCGCTGGCCGCCAGCGACAGCGACGCCTGGTTCCGCGCGCAGTTTTCCAAGCCGCAAACCCTGCACCGCAAATATATCGACAGCATGCTGGCGGCGCAGGCTGCCGGCGGAGACCGGGTTAACTTCGTCACCGTATACGAGACATTCTGGAAGCAGGCTATCCAGGGCGAAGATCAATTGCGCCAACGGATGGCCTTTGCCCTGTCAGAGATTTTCGTCATTTCCATGCAAAACGAATCCGTGCATGCGCAAGCACGCGGCGTAGCCAGTTACTACGACATGCTGGGCCAGCGGGCCTTTGGCAATTTCCGCGACCTGCTGGAGGGCGTGGCCCTGCATCCGATGATGGGGCTGTACCTGTCCCACATGCGTAACCAGAAAGAAACGGCCACGCGCACACCCGATGAGAATTTCGCCCGCGAATTGATGCAACTTTTCACCATCGGTCTGTACCAGCTGAATCCCGATGGCAGCCTGAAACTGGCCGGAGGCAAACCCATCGAGACTTACACGCACGACGATGTGGCGGGCCTGGCGAAAGTGTTTACGGGCTGGAGCTGGGCGGGCCCCGACCTGAGCACTACACGATTCCACAGCGGCACACCGGATCCCGACCGCGACTGGAAACCCATGCAAAACTATCCGCTCTTCCATTCCAGCGGTGAAAAGCGCTTCCTTGGCCAAACCATATCCGGCGCCACCAGCGGCGAAGCGGACTTGAAAGTCGCGCTCGATACCCTGTTCAACCACCCCAACGCAGGCCCCTTCTTTGGCCGCCAGCTGATCCAGCGCCTCGTCAGCAGCAATCCCAGCGCCGCCTATGTGGGCAGGGTCGCTGCCGCCTTTGCCAACAATGGCAGCGGCGTGCGCGGCGACATGCAGGCCGTCATCCGCGCCGTGCTGCTCGATCCGGAAGCGTTGGCGCCGGCCACCACGGCCATGCGCACTGGCAAGTTGCGCGAACCATTGCTGCGCCTGGCCGGCTGGATGCGTGCTTTCGACGCAAAAGCGGCCAGTGGGCGCTATCGCATCTATTATCTGGACGATCCACTGAGCGGCTTGGGCCAGAATCCCCTCAACCCCGCCTCCGTCTTCAGCTTCTTCCGGCCAGGGTATGTGCCCCCCAATTCCGCCCTCGCAAGCGCAGGGCTTGTGGCCCCAGAGCTGCAGATCACGTCCGAACCGTCGGTGACGGGTTACCTGAACTATATTCAGGACGCCATTATTGCCGGTGTCGGCGAAGGCCGCGACGTCCAGGCCAGCTACCCGCGCGAACTGGCGCTCGGCGCCGACACAGCCGCCCTGCTCGACCGCATAGACTTGCTCTTGATGCATGGCAGCATGCCCGCCAAGCTGCGGGGCCAGATTATCTCGGCACTCAACACCATCACCATCCCCACGGCCACGGCCAGCAATGCCACGCAAGTTGCCGCCGCCCAGGCCAACCGCGTCAAACTGGCCATTTTCCTGACCATGGCCTCGCCTGCCTATCTGGTGCAAAAATAAGATCGATCACATGCAAAATCTCCCATTTTCCCGCCGCCGTTTCCTCGGTTCCATGCTGAGCCTGGCCGGCACCACCGCCGCGCCGTTCGCCCTGAACCTGGCCGCCATGGGCAATGCCGCCGCGCAATCGGCCGGCGACTACAAAGCCATGGTGTGCCTGTTCATGGCAGGCGGCAACGACACCTTCAATACGGTGCTGGCCACGGACAACACCTCATGGAATGAATACCTGCGCCTGCGCAACACGGGCGGCGGCGATTCCATCCATCTGCCCGGCGTGGGCGAGACGGGCGGCGTGCTGCCTGTCGTGCCCGCCACCGCGCAAACGGGCCGCGCCTTCGCCCTGCACCCCCAGCTGGGGCCATTGAAAAATTTGTTCGACAATGGCCGCGCCGCCATCGTGGCCAATGTGGGCACGCTGATCCAGCCCACCACCCTGGCGCAGTACAAGGCAGGCAGCGTCGCCTTGCCAGCCAAGCTGTTTTCGCACAGCGACCAGCAGTCGACATGGCAATCCGGGGCGCCGGAAGGGGCCAGCACGGGCTGGGGCGGACGCATCGGTGACGTGGCGGGCGCGGGCAACAGCAACGCCACCTTCACGGCCATCTCGGCGGCCGGCAACACCGTTTTTCTCAGTGGACGCCAGGTGCGCCAGTTCCAGGTGGGCCAGGCGGGCGCCGTGCCCATCCGCGGCTTGAGCGGTAACCCGTTTGGCAGCACGGGCGGGGCGGGCGCGCTGCAAGCCATCATCAACGATGCGGGAAGCGACCTGATCGAACAGGAACACGTGGCCGTCGTGCAGCGCGCCATTTCCAGCCAGAGCATCCTCAGTGGCGCCATACTGGCAGCCGGCGCGGCCGGCGTGCCCAATCCCCCGCCCTACATCAATCCGAACACGGGCGCTTCCAGCGTCAATCCGCTGGCCGTGCAATTGCAGACGGTGGCGCGCATCATCGGCGGGCGCGGCGCCCTGGGGGCGAAACGGCAAGTGTTTTATGTAACCCTGGGCAGCTTCGACACGCATGACCGGCAGAAGGAGCTGCATGGCGACCTGATGGCGCGCCTGGCCCATGCGCTGGCGTACTTCGACACGACCCTGGCGGCCCTGCAGGGCGCGGACCTGCGGCGCCAGGTGACGACGTTTACTGCGTCGGACTTCGGCCGCACCTTCAGCAGCAACGGCGACGGCACGGATCACGGCTGGGGCGCGCACCACTTTGTCGTGGGCGGCGCCGTGAAGGGCCGCGACATCTACGGAGCCTTCCCCGTCACGGGCCTGGGCCATGAGCTGGACGTCGGTTCCGGCGCCCTGCTGCCGACCACCTCCGTCGACCAGTACGGCGCCACCCTGGCCAAGTGGTTCGGCGTGGCCGACAGCCAGCTGGCCGGGGTCTTCCCGAACATCGGCAACTTCAGCCGGCGCGACCTGGGTTTCATGACAGCAATTTAACCGTTCACGGCGACAATCAGGGTGACGACATAGCCCTGCGTGGCATTGCCCGTCACCGTGGCCATCTGCAAGCTGGTGCCGTCGCTGAAGACATTGTCGGTGGCATAGCTGATCTGCGACAGGTTGCGCACGCTGGCCGTGTAGCCACTGGCCGTGTAGGCCTCGCTCAACGTTGCCATCGGAAAAGTAAACTGCGACGTCTTGATGCGGTTCGCGGCAGAGGCTGCCTTGGCCAGGCTGGGATAGACCTCGAAATGCACGTGCGGCATGCGTCCCGCGTAGCAGCCGGGAAAGATGGTCGTGAAGCTGAGGTTGCCGGCGCTGTCCGTTTCCTGCACGCCGCGCAAGTAATTCTGCGCCGTCACGCCGCTCGAATACAGCGAATACAAACCTTCGCGGTCGGAATGCCACAGATAGACGGCGTAGCCGGCCAGACTGGCGCAATTGCCGCTGGCGTTAAGCAACTGCAAATTGATGGTCAATGGCACGCCCGCCGCCATGCCCGTGGCGCCATTGAAACTGGCGCGGATATCGCTGCGCACAACGCCCGACTGGTTCAGCACGTTGATGATGCTGCCGCCATTCGTGTTCGTGCCGTCGGCCGGATACGGCCCGCCCGTTTCTTCTGGAATCACCGTGCAGGCGCCCGTGGTCGGTATCGTGACGGTGCCGGCGCTGCCAGTCGCAGCGCTGCTGCTTCCCGTGCTGCTGGCGTCCGACCCGCCGCCGCAGCTCATCAAAGGCAAGGTGGCGGCGCCGGCCAGCAGCCAGCGCAACACTTGCCGCCGCTCAGCTGCCTGTTGCCGCATCATTTCGAGGTCGGATGCCAGACCGTGATCATGTAATTCCATACATACTCCATCAAGTGAGGCAAGCCCGCCAAGGCGGGGCTCAGGCTGGCGCACAGGAACAGCGCCTGTGTCGCATGTCGCGAGAGCGCCTGCAAGCTGCTGCCCGGACGCAAGGCATGGATGCGCATGCTGACTCTCCCTGTGATCGCGCGTGCGTTTTACGGGAGGCGCCGGGGGCCGCGCGGAACTTGGCGGCTGTCGTGCCACTGCTGAGCCTGCTGGCGCTGTTCCGGCGTCAGCACGGCCAGCAATTGCTGCTCCAGCCGCGCCTGCTGCAAACTGATCTTTGCCATGGCTTGCGCTGCCGTATTCGCCAGCGCGCTGGCCTTGGCATCGTCGTAGGCGCTGGATCCGGCCAGCGCGCGCAGCTGCGCATGGGCCTTGAAGGCGATCTTTTCCTGTTCCCGCAGCAAGGGCGCCTGGGCATAGGTGGCGGCGAAGACCTTGTCCTGCTGCGCTTCGCTCAAATCGATGCCGTGCAGGAACGGCGGCAAGCCTGGCGTGCCCGGGCCATGGCCAAAACCGGGCGGCGATCCTTCCACGGTGCGCGCTGGCGGGCCGTCCGGTGCGGATTCTTGCTGGGCCAGTGCCAGCAGCGGCATGCTGCAAGCGGACAGCAGCAACAGGGATACGGCAATACTCAGGTATTTCATCGGGCTTTCCTTTCGTGGCGGTCAGCCCTGATTGTCGGCGCCTGGCGTGTAAAGCAACGTTAGGGCCGCGTAAAAGCGTGTAAAGGAAAGGAGCGGAATGTAAGCAGACGTATGTAAAAGCGGGTAAAACCACCGTGAACAGCCCCCTTTGACTGCTATCATCGGGCGATATTCACCCGAAAAAGCACAGGCATGAGCAAGGTTTTGTTAATCGATGACGACGTGGAACTGGTCGGCATGTTCCAGGAATACCTGACGCAGGAAGGTTTTGACGCCCGCGCCGTGCATGACGGCGAAAGCGGTGCGGCCGAAGCGCTGACGGGCCTGTACGCCATCGCCATCCTCGACGTCATGATGCCGCGCATGAATGGCCTGGAAACCCTGCGCCGCATCCGCGCCGGCAGCAACCTGCCCATCCTGATGCTGACGGCGCGCGGCGACGATACGGACCGCATCGTGGGGCTGGAGCTGGGCGCCGACGATTACGTGACCAAACCGTGCACGCCGCGCGAGCTGACGGCGCGCATCCGTGCCATCCTGCGCCGTGCGCAAGCGGCGCCGCCCGATACGTCGGGCCTGGCGCCGCTGACCGTGGGCCAGTTGACGATGTGGCCCGAACAGCGCCGCGCCGCCTGGGCCGGCATGCACCTGGAGCTGACGAGCACGGAATTCAACCTGCTGGAAGTGCTGGTGCGCCATGCGGGCAAGCCCGTCAGCAAGAATCAATTGTCCGAACTGGGCCTGGGCCGGCCCATGGCCCGCTTCGACCGCAATATCGACGTGCACTTGAGCAGCCTGCGCCGCAAGCTCGGCAGCCTGGCCGACGGCCGCTCCTGCCTGCAAACCGTGTACCGTCTCGGCTATCAGCTGATCAAGGAGTAAGCGTGGGCCGCCTGTTCTGGAAGTTTTTTCTGTGCATCATGCTGGCGCAAGTGACGGCCACCATCGGCATCGGCGGCACCTTCTGGCTGAAAAACCGGGCCGCGCAGCAGGAGCGGGCCCTCGACATCGATACCAGCCCGCCCGCGCAAATGATCATCGAGGCCGCCAGCGCCACCCTGGAAGCGGGCGGCAGCCAGGCATTACGGCAATTCCTGGGCAAGCTCGAACGCATGCGCGTGTTCGCCGTCGATGCCAAAGGGCAAGAATTGATGGGCCGCGCCGTGCATCCCGCCATGCTGGCCAAGGCGCGCGCCATGCTGAAACAGGGCCAGGCCCATCCCGTCGTGCGCGAAGCGGCCGGCAGCGACGGCCAGCGCTACCTGCTGTTCCTGCCCTCGTCCGAACGTTTCCGCAATGCCGAGGCGGGCGCCGCGCGCGACACGCTCATCGCCGTCGCCATGAGCGGCCCGCGCGCCATGGGACCGGGCCCGCGGCCCAACGAAGCGGGCGCCCCGCCGCCACGCGGCGAATTCGGCCGCGGCATGCCGCCGCGCATGGACAGCCCCTACCGCACCTTCATTCCCCTGGCCGCCGCCATCGCCGCCAGCCTGCTGTTCGCCTTTTTGCTGGCCTGGTATTTTGCGCGCCCCATCCGCGACTTGCGGCAAGCGTTCGAAGCTGCTTCGCACGGCAACCTGGCGCCGCGCTTTCACGCCAGCGGCAAGCGCGGCGATGAATTGACGGACCTGGGACGCGATTTCGACCGCATGACGGGCCGTTTGCGCAGCCTCATGGATAGCCAGACGCGTTTGCTGCATGACGTCTCGCACGAGTTGCGCTCGCCGCTGGCGCGCTTGCAGGCCGCCATCGGCCTGGCGCACCAGCAGCCGGAAAAGATGGCCGCCTCGATGCAGCGCATCGAACGCGAAAGCGAACGCATGGATAAACTGATCGGTGAACTGCTGACCCTGTCACGGCTGGAAGCGGGCGCCGTGCAAGCGGGCGCCGGGCACGCGCACAGCGAAGACGTCGGCATCGCCGACCTCGTGCACGATATCGTGGACGACGCCCGCTATGAAGCCAGGGCGCGCCTGATGGGCATCGACCTGGCGGTCGACGCGGCCATGGCCGACGCCAGCGTCACGGGCCAGCCGGAACTGCTGGCGCGCGCCGTGGAAAACGTGGTGCGCAATGCCGTCAAGCATAGCCCCGATGGCGGCACGGTGCACGTGGAGCTGTCGCGCCTGCATGACGGCAAGCAGGAGTGGCTGCGCATCGCCGTGCTGGATCGTGGCCCCGGCGTGGCCAGCGCCGACCTGGCCCGCATTTTTGAACCGTTCTTCCGCGCCAGCAATACCCAGCACAGCACGGATGGCCACGGCCTGGGCCTGGCGATCGCCCGGCACGTCGTCAACGCCCATGGCGGCAGCATCGGGGCCAGCTTGCGCAGCGGTGGCGGACTGTGCGTGGAAATGTTGTTGCCCGTTAAAACGCCAGGCTGACCTGTCGGCGAGCCTGGCGTCTTTTACGCGCGGAGAATGCTGTTACGCCTGCGTATCGATGATGCTGCCCAGGGTGGATGAAGTCGATTTGGCCGGGCTCGTCGCCGTATCGGCGCTGCTGGCCGGTTGAGCATCTTGCTGCGCCGCCTTCTGCGCGGCCGCCGCCTGTAACTGGGCAATTTGCGCCTGCAAGGCCTGGATTTGCTGCGCCAGCTGCTGCTGCAGCTTTTGCGACGCCTCCGTCTGCTCGCCCTTCTGCGACTCCGTCAACTGCTTTTGCGCCGCCGTGATCTGCTTTTGCAGCGCCGCGATCTGCGAACCGCTGCCCGCACTGGCGCTACTGGCCGCGCTGACCGCGCTGACCGCGCCGCCTGAACCGATTGCCGCTACCATACTGCCTCCTCAGTGTTTCAATACCAAGGTTAACGGCAAGCATGGAGGGCGGATGTAGGGCGGCAGGTGTAAAGGCAGGTAAAGACGGCTGGCGCCCTGCCCTTCACGGCGATCAGGTCTTCGGCAATGTCACGCCAACCTGGCCCTGGTACTTGCCGCCGCGGTCCTTGTACGACGTTTCGCACACTTCATCGGACTCGAAGAACAGCACTTGCGCCACGCCTTCGTTGGCGTAGATTTTCGCCGGCAATGGTGTCGTGTTGGAAAACTCCAGCGTCACATAGCCTTCCCATTCCGGTTCGAACGGGGTGACGTTGACGATGATGCCGCAGCGCGCATAGGTGCTCTTGCCCAGGCAAATCGTCAGCACATTGCGGGGGATGCGGAAATACTCGACCGTACGGGCCAGCGCGAACGAATTCGGCGGAATGATGCAATAGCCCTTGCCCGACACGTCGACGAAGTTATTTGCGTCGAAATCCTTGGGGTCGACGATGGTCGTGTTGATGTTGGTAAATAACTTGAACTCGTCGGCGCAGCGGATGTCATAGCCATAGCTGGACGTGCCATAAGAGACGATGCGGTTGCCGTCGCGTTCCTTGACCTGGCCCGGTTCGAACGGCTCGATCATGCCCGTTGTTTCCGCCATGCGGCGTATCCATTTATCGCTTTTAATCGTCATCGCAGGGGTATCTTTCTAGAATATCGGAATGGCTGGGGCCGCACGCTTGCTGCAGGCGCGGCCCGGATGGCAGGATTTTACGCGAAAATCCGCCGTTGTTGGCCCCCATCCCCTGAAAATCCTTGGCGATATTCTATTGCTTCGCCAGCAATGCCGTGATCATCTCGCGCACCACTTGCGCCGTCAGTTCCGGGTTTTCCATGGGAAACAGATGCCCGCCCGGCACCTGGCGGAAAAACTTGCCGACCAGCTTGCGCGTGGCCTTCAAGCCCGCTTGCCGGCATTCCACCGATTCCGTGCCGCCAATAAAACCGATGGGAACAGGAAAACCGTCCTTGACGAGACCGCCGATGTGGTGCGGCAGGCTGCGGTAGACCTGCGTTTCCACTTCGCGCGTAAAGCGCAGCTGCACCCCTTCCGGATGGGGAACCAGGCCGCTGTCGATGTAGTCGCGCAACACATGCGGCGCCCAGATGGCGAACATGTCCTTGGCCGCGAAGTGTTCATACGCGGCTTGCGCGTCCGGCCACAGCTTGCGCCGCCGGGCGGAAAAACGTGACGGCGAGAAGCGCTCGCCCAGCGCCGTGTTGCGCGCCAGCCGCACCAGCAAGGCGCGCCAGCCCGCCACCACGGGCGAATCGAGCAAGACCACGCAGCGCACCAGGTCGGGCCGCTGCTTGGCCACCATCACGCTGAGCATGCCGCCGAGCGAATGGCCGACGAGAATCACGGGCGCGCTGTAGCGCCGTTCCAGCTCATCGATATACTCGCGCACCAGCTCGGGCCAGCCCGTGCTGACGGGGTAAGCGGGGTCGTGCGCATGCATGTCGAGCGCCTGCACGGTGTAGTGCTGGCCCAGCAAGCCGAACAGCTTGCGGTAGGTGCCGGCAGGATAACTGTTGGCGTGGGCAAAGTGCAGTTGCGGGAGAGTCATCGTGGGACGGTGCCGGTGAATGCGATAAACAATTGTAATGGCATGCCGGCAAGACGTATCAGAGGAAGGACTCTAATTGCCGGGGCGCATGGGCCATGCCGGGCACGAACGCCGCCAGCACTTCGCCCAGCTCGGCATTTGAATCCACCACACAAAAAGCGTCGTCAAACGCATGGTGCCGGTTCATGGGATTGCGCACGACGATGCATTCCAGCCCGGCCGCGTTGGCGGCGCGCAAGCCGCGCGGCGAGTCTTCCACGGCCACGCAGTCGGCGGCGGCCAGCCCCAGGCGCTGCAAGCCCAGCTGGTAGCCGTCGGGCGCCGGTTTGCTTTCGCCATACATTTCCCGCGTCAGCACGAAGTCGAAGTGGCCAAGCAAGCCCGTGGCAGCATGGCTGATGTCAAAGTGCTGCGCATACGCGCTGGTGACGACGCCCATCGCCACATGCGGGCGCAGCGACGCCAGCACTGGCCCGATGCCGGGCATGGCCAGCTGGCGCGCCTGGCGCAGGCGCTGCGCGAACAGCACGGTGCGCTCGGCCCGCAGGCGCTCGACCAGCTCGATGGCGTGGCCCTGCCCCAGCAGCACATGCCAGGCGCCGTAATTATTGTCCAGGAACCAGTCAAAGAATTGCTTCGGCGTCAGGTCTATGCCGTAGGGCAAGAGCAAGTCGCGGTTGCTTTCGTAAAACAGCTGCTCGGTGTTGACCAGCACGCCATCGTTATCCCACAGCACGCCCTGGATGGTTTTCATGGCTTGTTGTCGTTCAAAAACTTACTTGAAGAAGATGTCGTAGGACAACTTGACGATCAGCAGCACCAGCAACACGAGGAAGAGGATGCGCACGAAGGCGGCGCCGCGGCGCACGGCGATCCAGGTGCCTGTCAGCGCGCCCAGGATATTGCACACAGCCATCGGTGCGGCCACGGCGTACACCACGTGGCCGGCAGGAATGAAGAAGGCCAGCGCGGCCACGTTGGTGGCGATATTCACCAGTTTCGAGCAGGCCGAAGCGAGGATGAAATCGAAGCCGAAGACGCGGATGAACAGGAAAATCAGGAAGCTGCCCGTGCCCGGCCCGAACAGGCCGTCATAAAAGCCGATGGCGCCGCCGATGACGATGGCGAGAATACGTTCGCGCGGCCCGATGGGGCGCGCCTCGCGCGTCGTGCCGAAATCCTTCTTGATGAAGGTGTAGATGGCCATGATGATGATCAATACCAGCACCATGGGGCGCACCACCTGTTGCGGCACGTAGGACACGGCGGCCGCGCCGATGAAGGACATGACGAAGGCGCTGGCCACGGCCGGCAGCACCAGCAGCCAGGGAATGTGCACCTTGCCGACAAACGAGCGGGCGGCAAACGTGGTGCCGCAGGCGGACGCCAGCTTGTTCGTGCCCAGCAAGGAGGTCGAGGCCATGTTCGGCATCAGGTTGAACAGGGCCGGCAGCTGTATCAGCCCGCCCCCGCCCACGGCGGCATCGATCAGGCCGGCAAAGAAGGCAAATAAACACAGCAGCGAGATGGTCAGCATGATAGGCAGTAAGGAATGGGCGACAGCGGCAGTATAGGCGCCGTGAATTTTTCCGGATGCAACTTCATATTGCGGAAAACGCAATCAGGTGTAACGCTTGACGGAATGCGCCCCATACGGTCTACTGGCCTCTTTTGCCGGGAGCCGCACGATGTCGATGAAACTGATGTGGGAGATCCGCGCCTTCTGCACCGTGGTCGAAAAGCGCAGCTTCATCCACGCGGCGCGCATGCTGGGACGCTCGCCGTCGGCCGTCACGCGCGCCATCCAGTTCCTCGAAGACGCCATCGGCGCCGAGCTGATCCTGCGCACGCAAAAGCAGTTCACCCTGACGACGGCCGGCGAAACGTATTACGCGTCGGCCAAGCACTTGCTGGAAACGCAAGCCGAGGCGGAAGACCAATTAGCGGAATTGAGCAATTCGCCGCAAGGCTGGGTACGCCTCTCGGCACCGGAAATCCTGTCGCTGGGATTCTTGCCGAAAGTGGTGGCGCAATTTTCGCGCGACTACCCGAACGTGTCGGTGGACATCCACTTCTCGGACAAATCGATCGACCCCATCCAGGAAAAGCTGGACTTCGCCATCCGCGGCGCGTTTCCCCAGTCGAGCGAGCTGATCGGCTATCCCCTGTGGAATTACCGCCGCTACATGTATGCCTCGCCCGACTATATCGAGCGCATGGGCGCGCCCGGGGAACCCGAAGAGCTGGCCGGCCACGACATCATCATGCACTCGGCCCCCCGCATCCTGCGCGACTGGCATTTCGTTTCCAGCGAGCGCAACGTGCGCTACCAGGTGCAACCGCGTTTCCGCTTCACCTCCGGCATCGCCACCTTCCAGGCCGCACTGGAAGGTGCCGGCATCGTGCGTCTGGCCAGCTGGCTGGCGGAACCGGCCGTGGCCTCCGGCGCACTGCGCCGCGTCTGCACGGCCTACCGTCTCACGTCGTCGAAGGAGCTGGACCCCAGCATCCACGCCGTGTATGGCACCTCGCGCATGGCCAAGGGGGCGCGGCTGTTTCTGGAGTATGTGCGGCAGCGGGGGCTGGAAATACCGGATGAACGTGTAATTTAAGGACTATTTCCCGACGATAGCATCGCTATACACGGCAAACTGCGCGCCATCGAAGTCAAAAGCGGCCACCTCATACATGCCCAGCCGTTCATGCGCGCGCAGCGAACCTGGATTGTCGCGCCGGATGAACAGCACCGCCTCGGCGCCCCCATGCTGCTCGCGCATGGCAGAGTACAGCAGCGCCAGCAAACCCTGCCCCCGCTCCGAATCCGCAATGCAGACGGGGCCGTACACATAGGCGTTGCCACTGCCCGCATACGCGGCCAGCATGGCCAATACCACGGGCGCCTGCGCAGCGGCTGGCGCCGCGCTGAACAACACGCCAACGACAGGTCCGTCCGCTACGCGCCGCGCCACGATGACGGGCGACGCGCCATCCGCCATGCTGGCCACCTTGTCGCGTGAAAACTCGCCCGTCAGACTGCCGCCCTGCGAGGGGGAATTGGCTTGCAGCAAGACTGTGATGGAGTCGATGTCGGCGGCCTGGGCCGTGCTGACAAGATAAGGGTGGCTGGAATGGCGCAATCTGGACTCCTGGGACGATGTTGCGGGAGCGTAGCATGAAAGCGCTAGCGCCCATGCCAGTAAC
The DNA here is from genome assembly GCF_021165895.1 of Janthinobacterium sp. PLB04. NCBI lineage: Bacteria > Pseudomonadati > Pseudomonadota > Betaproteobacteria > Burkholderiales > Oxalobacteraceae > Janthinobacterium > Janthinobacterium sp. PLB04. The sequence goes on from NZ_CP088968.1 coordinate 4,065,029, forward strand.
GCGGCCGGCTGGCCCGATACAAGGTCACGCCGATACCATCGCCAAACGCCAGCACCACCGCTCCTTCCACATCCGTGCGCAGCCGCGCAATCCCCATGTCCCCATAGCGCGCATACACTTGCGCCTTCGGATGCTTATAACGGTTCCTGTGTCCCACCTGGAAAATCGCCAGGGTCGGATGGACGGCGTTCAAGAACGCCTGTGTCGACGAGGTGCCGCTGCCGTGATGGGGCGCCAGCAATACGTCGGCGGCCAGGTCGCCCTCCGCCGAGCGCGCCAGCAATTGCACCTCTTGCGCCGCCTCGATGTCGCCGGCCAGCAGGATCGAGTGATTGCCTGCCGTGATTTTCACGGTGCAGCTGCGGGCGTTCGGCGTCAAGCCGATGTCCGTATGGCTGGCCGGCAGCGGGTGCAGCATGGCGAAGTGCACACCTTTCCAACAACCGCGAATAGACAGGGCATGGACACAGCAGTTTTCCCTTTAAATACAAGGGGCTTAGCTCATCTTGGAGTGTCCATGGCCATCGGTTAAAAATACTTGAATAATCTCAGGATATGTCCATGGTTAGAAACTGGAACTTTGCCTGTTTTGTTTAGTCTTGGCAGCTTACTGGCAATCGCAAGCCGAGATTAGCTGAAAACCGCTTGGAGAACTTAACGCAATTATCGACGGCGCGTGTAAAGACATGGCAACGATGCCGCGTGACCGGAAAAATCTAAAGGACAGTACAAGGCTCGAGAATGACCTCAACACCGCCGTGCGAAAGGTGCTTGGCGCTTTTTTAGTAGTGGTCAAGTGTGACGTAGGTGACCAGTCGCTCGGTGGAGCAACTTTAAATGGCAATCCCGGCGAGCGGGATGCCGTTATGGGCGGGGATGAGCGCACGGTGAATGCAGATTCTGGGCGTTGATTGCGGCGAGCCCTGGTGGCGGGCAATTCGTCGAATGGCTAGCTGAGCAAGCAATTGGCGATTTCAGAGAGGCGTTAAGAGATTGAGGAGCGGCTCGAGGGGAGGTCAAAGGACGAATCCCCTAGGAGCGAGCGGTAAATTATCAAGGAAGTTGTATTATGAACCCCGCGGTCTGGCCCTTAAAAAATCCTTGTGAAGCTGGCAAATGCTTCTTTTTAAGGTCATACCTCAGGAGTTTTCGAGTTAACGAAAATAGTCCGGCATGTAGAAAAAACATGTCTTTCGGATGCGTAATCTGAATAACTACCTGCGGACCAAAACTGGCCAGGCGAGTCCTTAGCTCGTCACCCCACATCTGCAATCTTCCATCGCGAACCAATAACGGAGATTCGATGCGTATGGTCTTGCAACGGAGTTCCAGACCGAGTTGCACTGCCTTAGCAGAGACCTCACAGAGCTCCGTCCTGCTGGGAAATCTCTTCCACATGTGCAGGGCTAACACATCCGTCTTGACGTCTACAGCTATCCAAATACCACCACCTGGCACGGGGAAATATTGAATTGTTGCCGCAAACACAAAAAAGGCGAGCGCAGCCGAGATAACTGAACCGGTACCTAAAATGTTGGGGGAGTAATTATGAGTCCTGGACAACCATAACCAGGGGCCAACAAATATTAAAAGGTGCAGTATCAACGTCAGAAAAAATCCGCAATTGTAAACTCCCTTAAATACCTTCAAATGCTGCTTACTTGACATCCATTTTTGACAATAAATCAGACAATTCTCCTTACCGCAAACCGAGTCCAGAACGGTCGCGCAGTGTTCAACTCCGCTGCACATCACGCCAAAATAGCACTTCATCATTTCGGCGTCAGTGGCCGAGGCTCTCTTGCAAGTACTCAGTACTAATACCAACCCGCTTTACTTTTTTGGAGCGGAATTGTCGTAGGGCATCCTATCTTCGACGGGATGCAACACATCAATCATAACGGGAATATAGTTGCCTTAAATCACTATATTGTACTGTTAATTCGAATTTCTATAGTTGTAGACCACGTAGCTTCGGCCACTCCAAACTCAACAAACCTGCCGATTCCAATGAGCCAGTCCGTACTGGAAAATGGCGCTTCATCACCACAAGACAATTCCACCTAGATAATGTTGCTTTTTATACAATAAAATCAAGAGTGTTTTTTTTCATCTCCTGAATTATACTGTATGCATGTACAGTATTTTTGCAAAAACTCTGCCAACCCTAACCACGTGACCAAATTCAATGCTGTGCCCACCCCTCATCCAAAGCGAGTCAACTCGCGCTCTTCTACAACTGCCCCTGCAGGATGTTTGGCGTGCGAGCGAACTTGCATTGTCTAGGTCTACGACCTGCACGACCGGCCATGCGGTTTTGGATGCGGAGCTGCCAAACGGTGGATGGCCTAGGTCCGCTTTGGTGGAGGTACTGCTTCAACAGGCGGGTATCGGCGAGATGCAGTTGCTCAAACCTGCTCTCGCCAAGTTGGCAACTACGCAACGCATCGCATTGATTCAGCCGCCATATCTACCGCATGCCATGACATGCAAATCCTGGGGGCTTGTTGACCGCAATCTGCTTTGGCTTCGGCCGAGCAGGTCGGCCGATGCGCTCTGGTCAGCGGAACAAATTTTGAAAAACGGCTCGTGCGGGGCCGTCGTGCTTTGGCAGTCGAACGTCCGCGCAGAGTCCTTAAGGCGGTTGAACCTGGCAGCCCAAAGCACAGACACCTGGCTGTGGCTGATGCGGCCGCTTTCCAGCAGTGTCGACTCGTCGCCATCACCGCTTCGAATCGGGCTTCGGCCGGCTCTAGGCGGTGTGTCGGTGGACATTATCAAACGTCGGGGGCCTCATTGTGACAACCCCTTTTTTATACCGCTTGCGGACATGCCCGCTGGTCGTCAGCATCTGGATGTAGACCATGAAATTACTGTTAAGCGTGTACCTTCCACTACTGCCATTAGAAACGCTGCGGCCATCTTGGTCTGAGCCAGGTCCGTATGCAGTAATGCATCAGGAGCAGGTCACGGCGATATCACCCGGTGCCGCGGACAGCGGCGTACGCTTGGGGATGCGCATTGGGGGCGTGTCGGCCATCGCACCTGATACGGTGACACTTGAGCGCAGTCTTGAGAAGGAGGCCTTGGCGCTGGACGCCATCGCCATGGCTCTGTTGCAGTACACCCCCGAGGTGACGCTTCAAGACGACTTCTCTATCCTGATGGATGTGAGCGCCAGCCTGCGTTTGTTCAAAGGGTCACATGCCATCTGCGGGGCCATAGCCCGCAGTATTGCTGCGCTGGGTTTCACCGCGCGCCTTGGGGCGGCGCCTACCGCGCAAGGGGCGTGGCTGCTTGCGCGGAGTTTTCGCCGCAAAGGTACCGTGTTCCGCCGGCGCGCGCTGACTATGAAATCGTTGGAACGCTTGCTCGACAGACTGCCGTGCGGATTGCTACCCGCCGCCGCGGCATACGACGAATGGCTGGCCGGCATCGGAGCCAAGAACCTCGGCGCATTGCAACGTCTGCCACGCACAGGTCTACTTCGACGCACTAGCAAGGACCTGCTTGCGGACCTCGACCGCGCCTATGGCCAGGCGCCGGAGATGTTCGAGTGGATTAAAGTCCCGTTGACGTTCTCAGAACGAGTTGAGACCTTCGACCGTATCGAACATGCTGATGCACTGCTGCATGGCGCGACGCGACTTATCCTCCAACTCGTGGGTTGGCTGACGTCACTCCAACAGGCGGTTCGTGTTTTCACCGTCGTTTTGGAGCATGAGCGCGGACGTGCGGCAATGCCTCCGACTGAACTGGAAATCGCGCTTGCGGAGCCAGCTTGGCACGAGGCCCACTTGGTGCGATTACTCAAGGAGCGCCTTAGCAAGGTTGAGCTCATCGCGCCGGTTATCGCATTGCGGCTCGACGCCAAAAAAATCGAACCAATGCTTCCTCCTAACGAGTCCCTGTTCCCAGAGCCAGGTGGGTCGCCACAGGACTTCCATCGGCTGCTGGAGCTGCTTACGGCACGCCTCGGGGCCGAGAACGTGCTGACCCCGGCGGCAATGCAGGATTACCGGCCCGAGGTCTGCAACGAATGGGTGCCACTTACGGAAAAGTATCGCAAATTGGATGGCGATGAAGTCCTGGAAGGACGCCCGTTTTGGCTCCTGCCAAAACCGATTCCACTGTTGATGCGGGGCGAGCGGCCGTTCTACGGGAGCCCGTTGAAAATTATTCAAGGTCCGGAACGTCTCGAGGCCGGATGGTGGAACGACCAAACGGCGGCACGCGACTATTTCATTGCGCAGGGCACCGACGCGTCCTGCTACTGGGTCTATCTCGAACGGACGAAAGAAGCCCGCTGGTATCTGCACGGCCTGTACGCCTGAGCCATGAGCGCATCCTACGTCCCATCGCCGGGTCCAGTACTGCCAGACTATGCCGAGCTTCAGGTTTTCAGCCACTACACGTTCCTGCGGGGAGCGTCGGCTCCCGAGCAGCTGGTCGCGCGCGCCGCAAAGCTCGGGTACGCCGCCGTTGCGATTACAGACGAATGCACATTGGCCGGCGTCGTTAAGGCCCACATCGCCGCCAAGGAGCTCGGAATCCACCTTGTCATCGGCAGCCAGATGACTGTGACACCGGAGGATGGCAGTCCGCCCTTCGTTCTCATCATCTTGGCGACGAATAAAAATGGATACGGGAATCTCAGCGAACTGATTACCGTCGCGCGGACCCGTACTGAAAAAGGTTCCTACCTAGTCCTGCCCCGCGACATTGCCATGCCGGTTGGCGACCTGGTTCATCTTCGATGTCTGCCGGATTGCCAGTTCATTCTTGCTCCAAAATATAACGCAAGCTACGAAGAAATCGAACGGCAGGCCGCGTGGTTAATCCAGTGCGTTCCCGGTCGCGCCCGCATCGCGCTCACCTTGCACCACCGCGCCCAGGACGAAAAGCATCGGCAACTGGTGTTCGGTATATCCGAGGAATTCGGGATGCCCGTCGTAGCAACCGGTGACGTCTGCATGCACGTTCGTTCATACAAGCCGCTTCAGGACACGATGACCGCCATCCGCCATGGCGTTCCGGTCGCGCAATGCGGGTACCGGCTGGCCCCAAACGCCGAGCAACATCTGCGTTCCCGAGTACGCCTGGGTAACCTCTACTCGCGGGAAGCGCTTGATGAATCGGTCCGGGTCGCGCAGCTTTGTGAATTCTCACTCGATGAGCTGCGATATGAGTATCCGCAAGAATTGGTTCCCGACGGCGAGACGGCGACGTCGTACCTGCGCAAAGAGGCATACATTGGCGCGCACTGGCGTTTTCCGGCAGGCGTCCCTGAGAACGTTCAGGCGCTATTGGAGCGCGAACTAGGCATCATCGCCGAACTCCAGTACGAATCGTATTTTCTAACGGTATTCGATATCGTGCGGTTTGCCAGGTCGCAGCACATTCTCTGCCAGGGCCGTGGCTCGGCCGCAAACTCGGCTGTATGCTATTGCCTGGGCGTCACGGAAGTGGACCCGTCGCGCGGCACGCTATTGTTCGAACGGTTCATCTCAAAGGAGAGAAACGAGCCGCCGGACATCGACATTGATTTCGAGCACCAGCGGCGTGAAGAGGTCATTCAGTACATTTACAAGAAATACGGTCGGATGCGGGCCGCCCTTACCGCCGTAGTCATTTCGTATCGACCGCGCAGCGTGCTACGCGATGTCGGAAAGGCCTTGGGCGTTGACCTCTCGGTCGTCGATAAGGTCGCGAAGGCCTCACACGGTTGGGGTGGGAAATCGGACCTTCAAGAGCGCCTGGTCTCATGCGGCTTCGACCCAAACTCACCCATCGCTGAGAAGTGGGCGGAGCTGGCCGACAGGTTGATGCGATTCCCACGCCACCTTTCACAGCATCCAGGAGGGTTCGTCATCTCGCACACCAAGTTGTCCAGGCTGGTGCCTATCGAAAACGCTGCGATGGCGGAACGTAGCATTATCCAGTGGGACAAGGACGACATCGATGCCGTCGGTCTCCTCAAGGTCGACGTGCTCGCACTCGGGATGCTGTCGTGCATTCGGCGCGCACTTGACTTAGTGTCTGAGCAGCGTGGAGCGCGGTTCGAACTAGGTGACGTTCCGGCTGAGGACCCCGCGACATACGAGATGATTTGCCAGGCCGACACGGTGGGCGTATTCCAAATCGAGTCGCGCGCGCAGATGTCGATGCTGCCGCGCCTTCAGCCCCGGACGTTTTACGACCTCGTTATTGAGGTTGCCATCATTCGTCCTGGGCCAATTCAAGGCGGCATGATTCATCCATTTTTGCGCCGCCGTCAGGGTATCGACCCGGTGTCGTATCCGAGTCCTGAAATCGAGTCGGTCCTTGAGCGCACCTTGGGCATTCCGATTTTCCAGGAACAGGTCATGCAAATCGCCATGGTTGCGGCAGGATTTTCACCTGGTGAAGCTGACGCCTTGCGCAGAGCTATGGCGGCATGGAAGCGCAAAGGCGGTCTCGAGCAGTTTGAAGACAAACTCATGCACGGCATGGCGGAACGTGGGTATACCACCGAGTTTGCGACATCAATCATCGGCCAAATCAGAGGATTCGCCGAGTACGGTTTCCCCGAGTCTCATGCCGCCTCTTTTGCGCTCTTGGCGTATGCATCGAGCTGGCTGAAGTGCCATGAGCCAGCAGCGTTCCTGACCGCGCTGCTGAACAGTCAGCCGATGGGGTTCTACTCGCGTTCCTCCCTCGTACAGGATGCTTGCCGCCACGGCGTGGAGGTGCGCCCTGTCGATGTGTCCGTTAGCAACTGGGATGCACAGCTTGAATTCATTGCAAAAGGTTCGCAGCCGGCCGTTCGTCTGGGCCTCAACAACATCAAAGGCCTCGAGCAAGAGGCGGCCTGGCGCATTGAGGAGGCGCGCGCCATCCAGCAGTTCGAAACCACGGCCGACCTGGCATCACGGGCGAATCTGAGTGCAGGCCACCTTAACGCACTGGCGAGCGCCAATGCCCTGGAATCGCTGTCAGGCAATCGCCGCCAGGCACTGTGGGAGGCAGTTGCCAGCGTGCCTGACAAAGGGCTCCTACGGTCCGCTACGGTGATTGAAGAGCCTGTCAAAATGGACGCGCCGAGTGAAGCCGAAAATATCGTGGCCGACTACAGGCATCTGGGACTGACACTGGGACGCCACCCGCTTGCACTCCTGCGCCCGCGACTCGCTGCAATGAAGTTCCTACCTGCGGAAATCTTGAACCAGTTTGACAATGGCAGGCTCGCCCGAGGTTGCGGCATCGTCACGGTTCGCCAGCGGCCGGAGACCGCCAAGGGTGTGATATTCGTGACCATTGAAGATGAATCCGGTACGGTGAACGTCATTTGCTGGCCCAACCTGGTGGAGCAGCAGCGCAAGGAATTGATGGGCGCCAAGCTACTGGGAGTTTATGGCGTGTGGCAGTGCGAGCGCAACGTACGACACCTGGTTGCAAAGAGGCTTGTGGACCTGAGCCATATGCTCGGGGAGTTGGACACCAAGTCGCGGAATTTTCATTGAATGCGACGGGTAATGGCGAGGTCCAGGTACTTAAGGACCTTCGAGCAGCGGCTGTTACCGCCCCAAAGCAGACATAGATGGTCATCGGTCATTGCGTAAGTCAGCGGAATTCGCTGTGTCAGCTCACACACTCGCAGGCAGATAGGCGGCGCTGGGCGCCCTCTAGGAACATCGTCGCCCACACTTACAGTTTGGTAAGTGCAAGTTTGATTCCATCAGCCACAGTTACGCCGAATGGAATGCTCTTCAACGCAGTCGAAGCTTCTTCTTTCTCGTACCCTAAAGCTAACAGAGCATGCAGGATGTCTTCGCGGGTTTCATCGTAGGCCCTTCCCGTGGAAGGCTTTTGATGAGCAGACGGCGGATACTCAATCAAAGGAAGTGTACGTTTTGTCACGTCATCTGCAGGAATCCTGTCGTAGATAGTGTCCAGGACCAGTTCATGCACTGCTTCCAGCCTGTTACGTACCGAAACGATGTAGCGAACGTCAGCCCTTGCTATCTCTAAATCAATGCGCTTATATCGATGGATGATTCCGTTCCTGCTGGACCTCGTTTTCACTTTGATGTACGCGTCGGCACGCAGCCCGAACCAATCCGCGTGTGCATATCCATTGCGAATTGTCGCGGCTAAGTTGAGGTCCTTTTCCAGCTCAACAACCTCACCGTCGGGCAATCGTGCTGCACCATGCGCAATCGCTTGGCCGTACAGATGAACCAAAGCGCGGGCTTTGGCTGTGTATCCCATTTCAGCTAGGAACACATCGAGCCGTTCGTCTTGGTCAGGGTCGCGAAGAATCATCTCTCTTGAGAAGCTACCGATTAAGTCTTCCAATGAGTTAAAACACATGACAATCCAACCTATCTCTTCCGCAATTCCTGAAAGATATTCGTTTAACTCCTTTTCAGAAGCGACAGTTTCAGGGTGGTTATCGTAGTCGGAGTGAAAAATCTCCTTGCTCATGGCACATTGACCTCGTTAATTTTTTAGACAACATTAATGTAGAGCGAAAAGCACGTATTTCTATCCACTTTTGCCACTACCATCGGCATCGCTAAAGGCAGAAAACGCCCCTAAACGGACGCTCATAACTACCGCTGCTCCACTAAAAAAATGTCGGAACTTACTTGATTTCTTCGTAGAACAATGCGTCCAGCATCGCGGCTCTGCTATTCCAAGCCTTGGCTTCCTTCTCGTTGCTGGGCATGACCGAGTTCCACCATGGCGACCCTTGAAGCCTCTTCACAACTTCAGTCCAGTACCTCTCATAATCCAGCTTATCCGCTCGCTTCATGCCGACATCTTTTGCCAGCTTCTTAAGGTTGGCCCCGTCCACGCACAAGAAAGTATCTGGCCGTTTCATGGATAGTAAGCGGGTGGCTGTCCCGAGACCGTCTCTACCGTTGGGGAAGGCTTTGAGGTACTCGGTGATAAAAGTATCGTACTCAACCTTGGTTACTGCCCCTTTAGAAGGGATGGAATCTAGTGCGATGGAGAAGGCTGGTTCACTCGCGTTCATCTGCTTGTAGAACTTGCCAGCTCCGACCATGCTGCCGAACCACTCGGAATTCATGATAACCTTGCTTCGCAGGCCCGCGATTCCGAGCCGCTCTTGGAACGGGATGTCATTGAAGTGCTGGTAGCTTGCGAATTCGCGGGCCACGGTGTCCAGCAAGGTAAGGCGTTCATCGAAGCCGTGGGTCTTGTCTTCCTGAATCCGTGTGTAGAAGGTCTTCCAATCCATGGACATCACGGGAGAGTCAATTTCGGGCTTTGTGGCGGGCATGCCTCCAAAGGTGCCGTCAAGCTTCTCTCTAACTTGAGTTTTGAGCTTCCACATCCTGCGGTAAGCATCGGCATCCTCCGGGCCTATGGTCCTAGCATCGGACGCGTAGCCCTTGATGACATGTAGGACCTCACTCAACAGTTCTGGCGGGCCATCTGCATGGGTAATGAGGATGGACAGCTCACTGTTATTAGTGATGGCTCCAGCGGTGAGATTGGCGCTTCCTATGAGCACTTCCCATTTAGTATCGTCCCAGAATGCGAATACTTTGGGGTGAAAGACTCCATGAGGCTGCAACACAAACTTGACGGTGGTGGAGTCAATGAACTCGTTCAGCACGTCGGGGTCGGTCTGGTAAAAGTGCGTGCCGATGACTGCGCCACGGATTCTCGTCCTGGCTTCCGTTAGGGAGGCGAAGACGTCGGTTCCCGCTGATGCCCATGCGGTGCCAAAGCTGATGTTCTGATACTTCTTGATGAGCCGAATCAAGTTGGACCTGAGCGCCGTATTGGTTGAAATGAGCTTCATAGAATCTTTCTTCGTTTGAATCGCCACGATTTCAATAGACACTGCTGTTCTCTTACAGGTATCCACTTCTATTCGACGGCTCCACTCACGAGATGGCGAACTCCATACGATTTAGCACCCAACCCGAAGAGCTGCGCAAGGGACGCCAATAGTACCGCGTGTTCGCCGCTATCAATGGCGTCCATCTCATGGACAGGCACCAAAGTCACCTCCGGGTCAGCAGCGCCGGCTCGAACAAGAAATCCAAGGGCTTCGCCTTTCAGCCACACGGCAACGTAAGGCACCACGGATGTCGGTCCTGCGGAATACCGTTTTTGGGCATAGGTTGATTTACAAAGACAAGCAGCCCGTGCGCCTTTGTCGGGTGAAAAAAGCGCAGAACGTAGGCTCCGAAAGCGTGACCTTGGACCACCATTGTGTCTGCGCCACTTTGGAGTACCAGCTTTTTCGTTCATCTGATGAATACCAAACTCGACGACTCCGGCACTATCGAGCTGGCAAAGCACTATGTTCCATGACATAACTTCTCCCTGGAGCGTCGACTGACGCATGACCGATGCCGCCTCACAGCGGATATTATGTAGCTTGATTTTTATACTTTTTGGTCATGCTCCTCGAAGCTACCTTTTAGAACAGAAAATCAAAGCGACTTAAAGCTGCGAATCTGTATAAAGCCAAGGGCGCCTTTCGCGAACGGAAGTAATTCGGCTTCGTTAACTTCGGTTCTCGGGAACCCGCCAGACGTGTCATGGTGAAACGCAGCGGCAAACTCGTTAAAACTCATAAGTTCGGGAAGAAGGGACTGCAGCCTTACCAAAGAGTTCGGTACGGTTGCGTTCTTAACGAGGTCTAACATTTCTCCAACCGTTTGCCCCTCCTTGAATTTCTTCGGGAAACATCGGTGTAAGTGTCCTTCAACGAGAAGGCGCAATGATTTGGCGACCTCAAACAGGGCAGTTGACGGTTCGGCATTGACAAACCGCTCGACTAAGACATAGTGCTTGTAATACTCCGAAGAACAGTAGTCGTCCAAATCGAAGTTGTCTAGGTAGCTGTAGTCCTCGGCGTCGCGATGCAACGCCAGTTCAACAGCTTCGCCTAATTTTTTCCTACTAACCCTCTTCTTCAACTCGCGAAGAAAGTGAGCGTCATGCCCTAGAGCGATGACTTGAGCACACTCCGCCACCATTTTAAGTACACCCTCGATAGTATTGTGCCTCCGGTGCTTGTCCAGACTAGTGAATACATCATCTAAGACCACGGTCGCCCCGGCTCTATTGGGAGCCGCGAAAAGCTTAGCAAGAAAGAAAGCGAATGCAAGGGTTCGCTTATCCCCCTCGCTCAAAGCCGAATGGAAAAGGAGCTCACCTCCTGCGCCAGGGCCAACATTTACCCGCGCCCCGCGAACTTTCAGGACATACTCGGAGCGCAATCCGCCGCCTTTATAGGTCGGTGCTAGTTGCTCAATCTGAAAGGGTGTCGCAAACCTGAGCAACCAATCATTTATAGACCGCTGAAACTTTGTCAGTGTTTCAGCCATAAGCTTGTCCAGCTCAGCACGAGCGGCATCCTTTGCCATCTCCGCCGCTTTGTAGTCAGCACGCGTAATCTTGACCGCATCGATTAGGAGAATTGACTTATCGTCATAGCGATTTTTGCGAATCACCAATTGACCACGCTTGATGGTCAAGGCGTCCAAATCGGGCTTAGCGAACTTCGCCTTATAGTTAGCAACCATCTCATTAAGCGCGGTGATTTCAACATTGTATCGCGCCGCCATGGCAGAAAGAGCATCAAGTTCAATCATGGCATTAGCAAAAGGCGCTGGGTCCAGCGCGTCCAGCGGATTGCGTTCCTTTGCCTCAACTAGCATTAGCAACTCCGCATTTATCCTTTTTAAGGCCACTAGCGCATTGTCAAAGTTGAGGGGCGGCACCTTCTGGATTCCGAGGCCCTCTGCCCACACGCTGAACAGACCCTCATTGAATTCGGGAGTAGCTTTCCAGGAGACCAATTGCCTATCCGTGAGGCGACTGTTCACGCCCTCTCGGAGGAACGAAATTCGCTGAAGATGGTCTGAGTAGGAGCCGTCGAAGTACGCCCTATAAGCCTTCAGCAGCTCCAACTGACTCGTTTCTTGGCCACAAAAAGGACACTCATTGTCTGGCTTGTGCTCCAATCCCTCAGAGACCCAACGCTCGGTGCTTGAGCCGTTATGCTTCGCGAATTGCGCTTTAGCCAATTCCTCAGCTTTGACGGCCAGACTCTCAAAAGAACTTGCAACGACTTCAGGGAGCCCATCAAAGTTGAAAGCGGGGACTACTACTGTTTTGAACTCTGGGCGATTTGCAATCTGGTCGGCCGCACGGGATTCTCCAATTTGTTTATCAATATTCGCGAGCTGTTGGTCAACATCGTCAAGAGGTGCGAGGGCTATAAACTGGTCGACCGTATGATTTCCACGGAATCCAACAAGCGCACCTTCTGCCGCAGTTACTTTGCCAGCGCAGTCTTTCTGCAAGGCCGCTTGCTGTTCAAACGTTGCTCGCTCAGCTACAGCGGCATCACCCAGCGCTAATGTCAAAAGCGCTTCACGCTGCTCGGGTAACACTCCCGTGCTTGCAAAGACGTTGCGTTCGACAAAGGCTTGGTTGAAAACGTGTAGATTAGGCTTTGGGCCCTTCCATAAAGTGCCGTCGAACTCTGCGTTGAAGGCTCCGCTTGGTGGATTAAAGCGTAGTATGACTTTCTGTGCCGTGGTCGAGCCAACCGTTTTGCGGGTTACAACGTCGTTAACGTTCGCATCCGAGCAGGCAAGGAGTAATGACGATAGTGTCGATTTGCCGCGGGCGTTGTCTGCGTAGATGAGCACAACCTTTTGCAGGTCTACGGATTTGGGCACACCCTTCTTAATGACACCGACATTGTCGATGCAGATGACCTTCTCAAGCATAGTCCTATTTCTCCCTCGGACGGCGTAGTGTAATACGTGGACGCTACTAACAATGGTCAGTTCCGACGTCTGCTACTGGCCGATTGTACGTTATCCTATCACTATCATACTTAATATTTTCCGGCAGGAAATGTGAGTAGGCAAGCGTAAACGAAAGGTATCACTCCGACCCAATTGCCAGATAAAATCGAATATATGCATTCAAATCGGAGAACGCCATGTGCGTCAACTACGTGACTGTCTCACGGCAACTGGCCTTCGACTTCTTCCGCACGTCAATGGAGGAAAGCGACCATTGGCGTGATGAGCTCTATCAGGACTACGTTGGTCCAATCATCGTTCATGACGAAACCGGCAATCGCGAAGGTCTAACTGGCACATACGGGTTCATCCCGAAGCGGCACATGCCACCCGGCCAGCGCCTCACGACGATGAACGCCCGTGCCGAAACCGTTGGCCAGTTGAGGACGTACAAGTCCGCTTGGGCCAAGTCTCAACTTTGCCTCGTTCCAATGGCCCGCTTCTTCGAGCCAAACTGGGAACAACCAACGCATGTGCGATGGTCTATTGGAATGGCCAACGGAGAACCATTTGCCGTCGCTGGCCTCTACCGGGAATGGGTCGAGGAGGATGGGAAGAGAGCATTTTCGTTCACCCAGCTAACCATTAACGCCGACGACCATCCCTTCATGAGCCGCTTCCATCGACCCGGCGAGGAAAAGCGTTCGTTAGTCATTGTCCCAACTAGCGATTACGACGAGTGGCTTGGTTGCAAAGACCCAGAACGCGCGAGGACATATCTTCAGCCGTATCCGGCCGACCTGATGTGTGGAGAGCCGGCACCGAAGACACCTGTTGTCAAGCAACGTGAACTTTTTTGAGCGGAACGCTCTCGCCAAATTGGCGTAACGGGCAGGTTCAGTTGCTATTTCTCGGCGTGGCAATCATTGGAGACATTGCTGGCGGTTTGCCGGGCAACTAGGTAGGTCATGGGAAGAGCCCCACCGCTACTGCCAACCGCGCGGGCATCGGCGAGTCAGCAGGCGCGGCGTCGGGTTGGGCGCAGCCTTCGATGACAAGTCCAGTCCCATAGTTGAATAGGCCAAACCAGTCCATCGGTAATGCCGAACGAATGGCCGATATACCTCCGACTTTTTCCAGATAATCATTTTCTATCGCTGTGAGCCAGCCTACGGTTTTAATGCCCAAGTGAAGTGTGCCACCAGCGTTGCTTGGTCAACCACGAGAAGAACTAAACCACTAAACGAGAGCGCCCCAGGAAGACGCTACACTACCAAACACCGGCTCAACGATTTGAACAGTGTGTTGCGACGACCGATTGAATCCGCAACCCAGCATGACCATTCGAGGATATTCATCGCCGCCTTCTAGGCCGAGAACTCGACGCTGGAGTATGATGGCGAGAGGCTAATATCGATGCAAAAGGCACTATGAATATTGAACTCGGCGATGAGCCGCAAGACGAATCGGAAGCGGCGCTCTTTGCCGCGCTGCCATTAGATTTCCCACGTCCAAGCAACTCAGGGGCCGTTTCAGGCGCTCAGCCTAAATTTTCCATGAATCGGTACCAAGGCCGTTTTTACAGCCCTGGCTGCTCGCCGCCGGAGCTACTCGAGCGCTGGAACAACTGCGAAGACCTTGCGCAACAACTCGCCGTATCGTCCCTTGACTCCAAGGCTGGGAAACGCTCGCACATGTCAGAGACTGAGATTCTCGACCAATATTTGCCGCGGCTGATTGCAACGGGCTGGGTGTCCGAGCCAGAGGCCAAGTGGGTAATGCGCCGAACCGCCGAACTGGTCGGATGGCAGGCTCCCCCATCCGCCGCTGGTTAACGAAAGCCGCACTCAGGCGGCTTTCGTCCAGCTCGTTGAGGCCCGACCATCACCGGATGAATCAGTTGTTGAATGAGCTTTCGCTAGCGGCCCGGGGCGGGAGTTAGCAAAGGCGTCAACGAGCAAGCCACGACTTGCCTAGCGCCTCGCGTGAGGGCCACGTAGAGGTGTTGCGCAGTCATGCGCTCGGGCTCAAGAATGACCGCAACATCGGCCTCCAGCCCTTTCAGTAAAAGTGTGCTTCCAACGGCGCGCCGGCCCAGCGGCCGACCCAGATGGTGGTTGCGCTCGCGCATCTGCATCGCCGCGCCAGTAAACCCGCCTTCTCCCCAGCTGCTCTCAGCGCTGAGATACAGCAGTGCAGTACTTGCGGGCGGTAGACACGCGCACCGCGTTGGTCTGCAAGCGACTGGAAGAGGTCAATCGAGGTCGTGTGGTTGGGAGTCTTCACGAACGTCACTGCTGCGGCTTCTGCAGGCGTAGCGGGCGTGCGAGCTCGGCCTCCTCGTATTGTTTCTACCCGCGCGAGCAAGTTCGCAGTCCCCACCTCGGTCATCAACGAAGTGGCGAACTCGGCCAGCGGCCGAAGCGCGTTGGGACTCGCTAAGTCGAACTGACGCGCGAAGGTCAACAGGTCTTTCAAGTCGACCGCCTCGACGGAGGTGGCTCCCGGCGTCTGCCTGGTGAGGTGATGGCGACCATTGACATTCATGGAGTCGCCAATTACTAGAACGCGGCCATCTCGGTTTGGCGCCACCGTTCGGGCGGCCGCAAGCCGCTGTTGTACTTCCATGCCTGGTTTGCCGTGGTGAATACGGTTTTCGTTCGCTAGTAAACATGCGGTTTTCGTGGCTCCCGCTTGAGGAACAAGCAATCTCAGTGCGCCGCTTACACAGCCCTAGGCTTGGCCGACCTAACTAAAAAACCACTTCGCCAACTTGACTAAAACGGACCTAAGCCCCTCTTGTGCTGGAATCTGCTTGGGTACTGGCGCACTCTGCGGTGGAAAAACTGAACTTCTAGGCTGGACTGGTTTGGGTGGAACCAAAGTCTTAGCTGCCTGTGCTGGCACGTTCGCGACTGATGAAGGCTCGGTCGGCAACGATTGCGGCGGGAGAAGCGGTTTGAGTGGCAGTACCGGTGGCGATAGCGGTAATGGTGGCGATGTAGACGAAATAGAAGGCGGTATCGGTCGAACCTTCGGCCTCGATATTTCCGGAGTTGTTGGTTTCTGATACGCCGGCCGCAGCGCCCTCACTGCAACCCCAGCGTCGGAATTCTGTCGAATTGCGCCCGAGTCAGGCCCTACAGAATGCGTTGGACTGGTGACTGCTGTGGCTGCAGTTGGCGAGTGTCCAGGTTTTTGCCTTGTGGTGTCTTTATGGGTAGAGGCGGGTTTAACTGCGTGCGAAAGGACTGCCGTAGTTGGCTCATCGGCGTTGCCGTTGGCTCCCCCCTGCTCCGGTTCCATCTGCATCTCTTCAAGGAGATGGTTGAGTCCGTCACCTATCCATGAGGTATCGGCCGTTATTCGCTTGAACTCTTCCTCAGAGAACGTAAGGGGATTGGGATTACGCGCAGGGACCAGTGGGGCCTTCCCGGCGCCGGCCGCACCGAACAACTTGTTAGCTTTACCCTTGTTCACGAAGTACTTTGCTAGCTTGCACTGCCCCGGCTGCAGCCACGTTGTGGTTAGCTTGGAGCGCGGGGGCTTTTCCACAATAAAGCGGAGCACGAAGACGGGCTTAGCCGTAGGCCGCACCACGAAGTCAATAAAGGTGAGGAGGATATAAGGGACCGCCCATACAGGGAGGCCCGAATATCTCCAAATTCCGAACTCGTCTGCCTTCCGGAGAAGTAGTGAAAAGACAGGGCTGGTGACTGCGCCTTTCCCCGTCAGCGAGGTTAGGAAGGTGAAGGCGCGCCGCAGATTTTCAGCCTGAAAAAATTCGTGTTTCAGCAACGCGGCACGCTCTGCGGACAGTTCCTGCGGAACGTTCTTCAGCCAGCTATACGTTGGATGATATTGATACGACAGAGAACAACGAGAGTCTTCGTCAGGATGGGCATAGTGGTTAAAGCTCGCGGTCTTAACCATACTGTTTGCTGCAGAGATAAATAAATTCTCGCCGCAAGCCGGACAGGTCGCTTGTTCACTTGGCGCCGTCTTCTGGCGCTGGAAAACTCCAACAGGGACCAGCCGGTTTTTGAACAGTGCAATTTCCATAAATGCAATATTATTAATAAAGTCATGACGCAGAATTGTAACCCCAATTGCTTGGCAGGGGCGCCTTCGATTTGAGAGCCGCTGCAAGGGGCTTTTTGTTCGAAAGTCTGGCATTATTTGACGACAAAATCAGCCGGAGAATCCCTATGACAGCTAGGGGATTCGTGCATGCGTACTCTGGCCTCGCTATCCTTACTGACTCGGCGTTCAATATCCGAGTCAGGCCGGGCGGAAGACTCTGCGATGTCGGAGGTGGGCGCGGGTGCGCCCGCTGTTGTAATGCGCTGGGGCTTCAACAACCCAACTGGTCCTAACTACCGCGGAGTAGCATTTCGGTCGGCACAACCCGGTTGATTCCAAACGAGTCGTGTACATCAGAGTACTTCAAAGCGGTTACCTCGCCGGCGGCAAACCATCATTTTTCGTCGATTCCCTGCATTACCACAGCATCCACCGCGTCCTTTGACTCCCTGGTCACGGCCTTCTTTGCCGCAAGGACGCGCTTTAATGGAGCCATGGTCTCCCTAGAAGGCTTCGGCTTCTCCGACTTCGCGGGAGATTTCTGCGCAGCGACACGGAAGTTCTCCGGCTTCGTGGTGTCGATTCCGATGACTCGAAGGTAGCGGCTCCGGTCTCGAGACTCCAGCCGTAAGGCTATCTCGCTCAAAATTGCCAGAAGCCCTTTGAAATCAACCCTTCTTCCGGTTTTTGGGTCGCTCCAGGTCCGGCCTTCTTCTTGCAGCACGATTACTCTAGCACCGAGTTCGCGACATCAATCATCCGCCAAATTAGGGGGGAGTACGGTTTTCCCGCGTCTCATTCCGCTTCTTTTACGCTCCTGGCGTATACCTCAAGTTGGCTGAAGTGCCATGAGCCCGCAGCTTTCCTGACCGCGCTGTTGAACAGTCAGTCGAGGGGTTTCTACTGGTGTTCCTTCCTCGTGCAAGATGCCTGCCGCCACGGCGTCGTGGTGCGCCCTGTCGATATGTCCGTTAGCAATTGAGATGCACAGCTTGAATTCCTTGCAAAAGGTTCGCAGCCGGCCGTTCGTCTGGGCCTCAACAACATTAAAGGCCTTGAGCAAGAGACTGCCTGGCGCACTGAGTAGGCGCGCGCCATCCAGCAGTTCGAAACCACGGCCGACCTAGCATCACGGGCGAATCTGAATGCATGCTACCTTAACGCACTGGCGAGCGCCAGCGCCCCGGAATCGCTGTCAGGCAATCGCCGCCAGGCACTGAGGGAGGGCAGTTGCCAGCGTGCTTGGCAAAGGGCTCCTACGGTCCGCTACGGTGATTGAAGAGCCTGTCAAAAATGGACGCGCCGAGTGAAGCCGAAAATATCGTGGCCGACTACCAGCACCTGGGCTTAATGCTGGGACGGCATCCGCTCGCGCTCTTGCGCAAGAGATTCGCCGCCATGAGGTTCCTCCCGGCAGAAATCTTGAACCAATTCGACAATGGGCGATTGGCCTGCAGCTGCGGCATCGTCACCGTTCGCCAGCGACCGGAGACTGCCAACGGTGTGATATTCGTGACCATTGAAGATGAATCCGGCACCGTGAAGGTCATTTGCTGGCCCAACCTTGTCGAGCAGCAGCGCAGGGAGCTGATGGGTGCCAAGCTACTTGACGTCTACGTAGTGTGGCAGTGCGAGCGCAACGTACGGCACCTGGTTGCAAAGAGGCTTGTGGACCTGAGCCACTTGCTTGGGGAGCTGGACACCAAATCTCGGAATTTCCATTGAATGCGAGGGAGGACCCACCTTGATATGGCATCGGGCGCCAGATTGCTGCCGCCGCAAAGCGGACAGGCAGCTTCGGATTGACGGGTCATCCTCGCAGTTCCTGCTGCGCTGCTCGCAAATCTGCTTCTTTGCCCTGACGAACCCAGCTTTCAGCAATTGCTGCTAGCATTGCTGCGGTCCGTGGGTACTGAGACATGGCCGAGGCCCAACTACGATATTGTTCAGCTAGGCCACGTTCTTGTTCGCCACCCTCTCCCAGTTTTCTAGAGAAGGCTCCTCGCATATTGATGCGCTCAGTTTGGATGCCACGCTCGATATTATTGGCGGCGCTCTCCTCAAGAACGCGTCTAACCGATTGGTGTGGCCAAGCACCATCTTCGACACTTGGAGGAGAGTGGGCTAACCAGCGGCCTATGCTTAAGTCCGTAACCGTGGCGCGATGATGGCTAAGCGCCTGTTGACGTACTTCATTACACCATGAACTTAACGCATCAAAATCGACATCTTGCCCTACCTGCCCGGGTATTGTTGATAGGTTGCGCAGTAATTCTCCCGCTGCGCGTGCTAGTGCCAGCGCCGATGAGTCGGGGGAAGGTTGAACGGCATCCGCGTTATCTGGTTTGTAGACAGCACATACGGCATCGATAAAAAGTGAAGGGCTTTTTTTAATCAAACTATGTAACGCCAAGGGCCGTTTGCTCTTTCGTAACACAGGCAAGAGGGCAAATTCTCTGCTGGCCAAATCGTTTTCATTGACATCATCTCGGGTGGACAATGAATCGAGAACTTTACCCACGTAGTGGCCGAAAATCGGCCCAATATTATGCTCGGCTGCGTTGACTTCTTTTAAGGAAAGGTCCAGCAATCGTAAGAGGGTTGAGGTGGGTACATCCTTTACTCTACGCACCGCAACTTCCAGCGCACCGAGTGCACGGCCGTGCCCCACGTACGTTTCCAGCAGAAATGCCAAATCTTCAATAGAGCCCGTGAATACGGGTGAAAATTTTTGCTTCCAGTATTCGTCTTCGATTTCTTTTCCTAACGCGGAGATGAATTCCCAAGTAATGCGAGTTTCGTTCAGGCCGACCAAGAGTGACGCAAATTCCTTCGGGCTCAAGTCGACTGATATGCAGAGTGATTGAACATTAAATAAAAAATCATAACTGAATTTCCGAATACCGTGTGCTACGAAGAATGCTGCAAGAGCAAAGGCATTTCCACGCTCTACAATCAATAGGTAAAGAGCTTCCTCGATATCTTCGACGGCAAGGTCTAGTCTGGACAACGCCTCTTGCATTTGAAGTGGTAGTGTTGAGACGTTTGCCAACCTAATCAAGCCGGCGATACCACGTTCTCTGAAGACGCCTGACAGCGCGGAAAATCTCGCGTCCTCAATCGCTTTCATGGGGTCGTGTGTATCTTCCACGAGTCCAGGTACGGAAGGTATCCATTCGTCGAATAACCATTTGGCGACGGTAACCTGGTCCTGTGGGGAATATTTTTCGACCAAATCTTCAAGCCTAGCAATGTTCTCCGTATTCAGTGCCCAATCTGCATCAGCGAAAGCACGGTTACGGTTTGTTTCTTTTCTTAGAACATCCCATATGGCTGAGTTGCCGGCTAACGATTCACGATTCAGCACTGGCTCCATAGCCTTCATAACGACCTCAAAAGCATCGGGCTGCAACTCTCTCAACCTGTCAATCAAGGCAATCCACCGTGATTCATCGGTACCCACATACTCAACCGCACGTTGGACCACCAATAGTTCACTTGACCAGACGAGAGCGTAATTAAGCTCTTCACCTCCACCAGGTTCTGCCTCACCGAATTTTGGTCTTGCCGTGTTGCAGGAAATGGCTCGATGATTTGGGAGAAGCTTCTCAAGTAAGGGCCAGGCGATATCGGGAACAGTTCTAATAAGCGCGTCTAAAATTCCGTTTCGCTGGGCTGCTGTCGCATTGGTGTTTGGATTCCAGGCTAAGAAAATTTCTCGCAGGCTGTTGATTGGCCGATTAGACAATGAGCCACCTGGGTCAATTATCGCCAACTTTGCAAGGCAGATTGCTACACGAAGCAGATACTTGAAGTCCCATGCGAGTACCTCCAAGGAAAATAGCAGCCCTGTATGGTGGCTTTCGGGGGTGAAAAAGGATTTTGTTTCCTCGAAAATTGGTTTGATGCTAGCGCCGTCACCCTCGAGCATCTGCTCGAGGGCCTCCAGAAAAGGGTCTGGGGCAGCCTCAGCCAAGAGAGGCATGTTTTCTTTAAAGCTTGCAAAGAATTTATAGTCCAGTAGCCCTGGCAAAGAGCCCACCAAGCTGTTCACGAAAGCTTTCGGTGTCGACCCTCTAACGGAGAAGTTCGCTTCTTCATGCAAGACGCTCATGTGCAGTAGTGTCGTCATGACGCCTTCCTTCAGCCAGCTGCTGTAGGCCTCCTTTTTTTCTGAATTTAGTTTGAATAAATCTTCGGGACGGGGCCTTTGCACTTCCTCAGAAAATAGAAGTTTGGTTTGCTTTTCGAAATGTTCAAGATGTTCCTGTCCGATATACCGAGCTAGGTGTAAAAATGCATCGACAGATGAGCGCATGGCCCACACATCACCAACTTGGTCGACCGGTGGGTCATTGAGCCAAGATAGTTTGCGAAGTGGTGCCTCTACAGTCTCATACTTATCTTTGCCCGCTAGAGCGACGAGAATGCTTTTGTCTGGTTCGGAAGCTTGCCATGCGCCTGCTAGCATAGCAGGCATCAGCGTTTCAGCATGAGCAACCCACTCGGGTAATTCGGCGGTGGCACTAGGAATCTGGCGGGCAAGGACGGCTAAGCTGCGCCCGCAACGTCGGGCTCTGTCGTAACCTTCAGACCTGAATCCCATCACCTCAAGAGCTGCGCCTAGTTGCGTGCTGTTCGGACGGGCCAGCACAACATGATGCGATGCACGCGGCTCCGCTACTCCCGCATTAATAATGGTTGTGCCGGCTGATTCCAGCGTTCCTGCCAGCTTGCGCGCCTGCCCTCGCGGAAGGTAAATTAATCCGTTTCTGGTTTTAAGAAATCGTGCGGCTTGTTCACTATCAACAACCATCATGCGCGAATTCAAATATTTTTGTATCTCTTGTGGAGCCTTGCGAACTACTGCAATCGCAAACGCGATGACTTCATCAGGCGTATCGGCGACGTAGGCTAGTTTGCTTCCTTTTTCACAGAGTTTTCTCAGCAATGCTTCTGCTTGAGCTTCTCGTCCAGCAAGTAGCACTTCTTCTACTAGCGGAGGACTAAATCGTTGCGAATACTCTTCCCAAAACTCGTCTGCGCTTGATGCACCCGTTTGAGGTACGAAACCGAACTCTTTAGCGTATCGTGCCGCCACTGCTGGATGCTCATCAAGCCAATGTTCAAACTGTACGCCATCGATATACCGCACGTCGCGCCACTCTTTTAGCGCCTTCTTTTTAGCGACCCAGTTCTCTCGCTGCTGTGGCGTTTTGTTCCAACTGCGTGGGGTGGCAAATACAAACGTCAGCTCACTTCGTTCTTCCTGCGTCAATGCTGCGGTACGCTTTTTGTATTCGCCATTCGCCTTGCGCTCGTAGTCCTTATCGAGTCCGATTTCCCAGATAGAGCGGCCAGCCGGCACGAATGCGTCACCGCGTTCGCACTCTACAAGTCCGTCGTAGCCTCTAACTTGGCCCTTGTCTCCTTGCGGGAAACGGTAAGACGATAAATTCTCTGCAGATGCTCTGACTAAGTCGAGTACGACACCAGGAAAGTCTGACTTTGCATTCAGTTTTTCGGCCCATTGTTCAAGCCCTAGAGCGCTAAGCCATTTCATAGAGAGTCCTTATTCTGATTGTAATTGGAACTAGGGTTTGCGTACTTGCAGCTCCTGACGGCCACAGTGGGGCTTGTTTCCATGCTATCACCTGATTCGACCTAGTAGTTATGTACCGAAAAAATTGTATTAGTTTTCGGCCACTCAGGTGCGCTTTCACTGTCCAGCTTCAAGCTCGGGAACGACCTGTGTAGTAATTGTCCTGTAGGAGACCAGTGCGATTTTCATGCATCAAATTACCGGCATCAGTAAGTAGTATGTCGCAGACGGTGCTGGTATCGCGTCATGCTCCTTCAAGCATCTGCCTGCGTCAGTTACGGAGTCGCGATTCCATAGATTTCCAGCCCGGACCTAATTACCGACACGCTATTTACCCAAAACCGGTCGGCGAACTGTCGATGCGCAGTACGTGTTGGTATTTATCCACTGGGTTACGAAAGGACATAACAAGAAGTATGCTTAGCTTGGGCGCTAAAAAGCTTGGCGTACGGCCAGCTCGAGAATCGGATGACAGTTCGTACTTGCTACTAGCTTCACAGCCAGCAACGACGTAATTTAGCCTGCCAGCCCAACACGAAACTTGTCAGTTTCGCTTTGTGGCCGACTTAAAATAGACATGCCTGCAGCGCAACTTGAGTTGTCAGAGCAGGACCCTGAGCATCCTCTACGTCGTCGTCCAAAGCTACCTTCGGTGCCGCAAACGCGTGCAGCTCTGTCGCTGAACGCAGCTCAATGAGGACTCGCGCAAACTCTGGATTTGTCGA
This sequence comes from Janthinobacterium sp. PLB04, assembly GCF_021165895.1. Lineage (NCBI taxonomy): Bacteria > Pseudomonadati > Pseudomonadota > Betaproteobacteria > Burkholderiales > Oxalobacteraceae > Janthinobacterium > Janthinobacterium sp. PLB04. The sequence goes on from NZ_CP088968.1 coordinate 4,088,230, forward strand.
GCTTAGCCAATCATCGTAATATTCTGGTCGAAGAATTGCTACGCCTCGTTTCTCTTCCCCTGGCCGATGGAATCGCTTGAGTAATGGATGGTCGTCGGCATTCAATGTGAAGTGAGTAAAGCTGTGAGTGATGGTGCCATCTTTCTCTTCCCAAGTTCGCCACATCCCAGGCAGCCCAATAGGCTCGGCGCCGGCGAGCTCGATTGCCCAGCGCTCGTGCAAGCCCGTTTCCCAGTTCGGTTCGAATACCCTTAGCGCGGGCACGATGCACAACTGCTGCTGCAGCCAAAACCGCTTATAGTTGAGCTTGCTCCCAACTTCTTCCGCGCGCGCGTTCATCGTGTCCATCCGAATGCGTGGAGGCTCCGGTGTCGGCTTCCCTTGAGCCAGAGCCTTTGCTACCTTCGTGTCGAATTTAGCTTTTTCTTCCGGCGTCAGCTTCTTGAATGGGCGATGTCGCTGTGGCACGAAGCCATATGAACCAACCAAGCCTTTTCGGTTTCCCTGGTCATCGTGGACGATAAACGGCGCGAAGCGGTCTTTATAGACTTCATCGCGCCATTCGTCGTTGACTTCCAGGGGGGTCTTGAACCAGTCGAACGAAATTTGGCGAGACACCGTGATGTAGTTGACGCACATGTCTAAGCTCCCTGGTGAGTACTCATCTGCATGCGCTAAGGCTAACATAAAGGGGCTGCTGCCAGCTTGGAAGGAAACCACTCAGGCTGCTGCGGAAACAGAGTGTTCTAATCGCCGCCGCTATCCATTCCCAAAGTTACCACCGATTCGAACCGGCCACCGTCATCCTATCGCGTTGAACGCTCCCACTCGTTCTCGTACAGCGCGTCGGCTCGGGCTTGTGAGCTTTAGCGCATTTTTCAGCAGAGCGAGGTGGTATGCTCTTGGCCAACGGCCGAATTCGGTCACTTGCGCACGTCGCCAGCGCATCTTCGCAAAGCAGCACCGAGCGGCGCCGCATGTCGTGCGGGCCGCTCTGCAACCGGTGCCCTCTATGAATCAGTGACGAGTTCTTCAGCACTGATTTGGCCGCTACGGTACCCGTGAAACTTATCGACGAATCTGTCGGAACCTATTGGGGTTCCAGTCCAGATGAGGTCATTATGTACGTGGCGTGGTTGCCAAGTGTCAGCGAATAATTGCACAGACTCTGCAGCACTTAGGTCATGCAGGAGGGGCCAGAACAACTCAAGCTGAGTGCGTTTTGCGGTCGGCTCGATGTCGAGAAACATGAGGATGTCGTAGATGAACGCCGCGGTCGTCATATCTTCAGCTTCGATGGTCTCATACCACTCCATGGCTGGCTGCGGATACGCAATTGCTGTGTCTATCGCTCTCTTGCATACGTTCCGAACAAGATGACGTTTTGGAACGCATATCGCCTGAACTCCCTGAAAGAGATATTGATGTTCTCGTGTGAAAAGCCCGTTAGGCATTTGGCTGTTCTGAAAATTTTTTACACGTTGGGCTATTGTCTTCGATTTTTCATACTCCGATTCGAACGCAAAAATTCCTTTAAATATTGGCACACGCGGTGGGGCAATGCGCATAACTTCGTCAAGAATCTCGAGGGCTTCGTCAAGCGGCTGAGTTCCGAGTGTGGTCTTAACTTCTATGACAGCCCTTACCGCTGCTGAAGGGACGACAACGATGTCGCCGTCTCGGAATAAAGCACCGTAGCGATGTGCGTCCCAAATGATGATATCTAGCTGGCGGGGACAGTTTTCCAAAAAACCGGTGCTGACCTCATATTGTTGTGGGACGACTTGGCGTAGCAAGGAACGCAGAAGGCCCTCTCGATAGCTTCCGACGGTCCCAGTATGTTGAATTAGGTGGTCGATACGGCGGCTTTTGACCAAAAGCTCTTCGGAAAAGGTAGCCAAATACCGGCGCCGCTCGGTGTATTTATTAAGCAGTTCAGACTGGTTGTACCAAGTTCCGCCTTTGTCCTTAGTCACTGTCGTGACACCTGTGCTGGCACACATCCGAAGGACGTCTTCGACCAAATCGTGGTCGATTTGCTTGTTGTCATCAAGCTTTTCTCTTATCTCGTCTATACGTAGCCGGTACAAAGGTGCAGCACGCAGAGCCGATAGAATTGCCTCTTTGATATCGAGCCAGGATGCGCTATCAACGACAGCGGCTCCAGGTGACACTCTCGTTTTGTCGAATTGAATAAGGATGGCACGGCCAAGGCGTTCGGGGTACGCGTCGAGAGGAAATTCGTCGCATGGTTTTGCGAGCTCTGTTGGCGGGAAGACGACGAACCACTTCCCGTTCCGCTCTACGATTGTTCCGAACCGTGATTCCTCTATCGATGTGTCTGGTAGATAAACGAATTCCCCATTGACGAAATCGTTAGCTGAGTACGGGGGGACGAGCAAATGTCGTTTTTGTTCGGTTGGGTCAGTGGGAACCGCCATTGTTAAATGTCCTCTTGTGCGCGGGTGGATGGCCTATTGTTTCATACGACAGTGCCAGAAATATATCGCATGGGGATGTCCAAAGCTACAACAATATCCGGTTAAAAGGCGTTGAATCTTCTTTACCGAGATGTCCGCTCTGGGCGAAAGCGGCCGTTCGACAGGCCTACTGGAAATCCCGCGATTTTGTCGGAATTTCACCGAGCAGATGACTAAGGTCTACTAGGCGCTTCGCGACCAAGTGCCTCACACCGCTTTCAGATTGCCATATGCCGTAGACGCCCAACAGTTCAGCGCTCATAACCTCCCGGCGGTATTCCTCGACGAGGCTAGGCCAACAAATGACGTTGACGGTCCCGTGTTCATCTTCTAGGGTGATAAATACCACGCCCTTCGCCGTACCTGGTCGCTGACGGACGGTGACGATGCCGCATGCGCGAGCGTGAGGTGTACTGTCAATAGCGGACACTCTTGTTTCAAGCCACCCGTGGCTGTTTGCTGAATTTTTCAGCGAACAACGCGGGCGGAACATTGCCGAGGCGCGAATGGCGTCGCTGGCGGTTGTAAAAGCTTTCGATATATTCCTGTATTGCGGCTTTCGCGTCGGCCCGGGTGGCATAACGTTGATGGTGCACCAGCTCGTTTTTCAAGCTGCCCCAGAAGCTTTCCATGGGCGCGTTGTCATAGCAGTTCCCCCGGCGCGACATGGACGGCTTCATGCCGAACTGGGTCACCAGTTTTTGATAGTCATGGGCGCAGTACTGGCTGCCACGGTCGGAGTGGTGAATCAGGCCCGGCGCGGGGCGTTTGTTGCGCACGGCCTTCCACAGCGCCGTTGCCGTCAGCGTTTGCGTCATACGCTCGTCCATCGCGTAGCCCACCAGCTCGCAGGTGAACACGTCCTTGATACCGGCCAGGTAAAGCCAGCCCTCGCCGGTGGCCACATAGGTGATGTCGGTCACGCAGGCTTCGTTCGGACGGGTCGGTGCAAAGGTCTGATTGAGCAGGTTGTCGGCCACCGGCAAGTCATGATTCGAGTTCGTGGTGGCCTTGAACTTGCGCTTTTGCTTGCAGCGCAGGGCGAGCTCGCGACGCAGCCGGACGATACGGTCACGGCCGGCCGGAAAGCCTTGCGCCGTCAGTTCCGGCTGCATGCGCAACGGGCCATAAGTCTGCCGGCTCTGCGCGTGCACGGCCTCGATGGCGACCTTCAGGCGCGCGTCGTCCTGCGCCCGCTGTGACGGTTTGCCGTTCGCCCAAGCGTAGAAACCGCTGCGCGAGACGCCAAAGACGCGGCACATGACGGTGAAAGGAAATTCGAGTCGCAAGGTCTTCATGACCGCGTACTTGGCAGCGACTCCCGCGCAAAGTACGCTGCCGCTTTTTTTACGATATCGCGCTCCATGCGTGCCTCGGCAAGCTCTTAGCGCAGCTTGGTTACCTCAGCCTCAAGCTCCGGCACGGAGCGGCTACCAGGGGCCACTTTGGGCGACGTGCCGCGCCTTGCCGCACTGACCCAGTTGGCTAGCGTGCCCTTGGGAATGGTGAGACGCAACGCGGCGTCTTCCAGCGTCAGGCCTTGTGTCAGGACCAGTTTTACCGCTTCTTCCCGAAGCTCCGGTGTGTATGTTGTTGAGCGTGTCATGAGTTCTCCAGTTGGTGAAGTTTACCAAACTAGAGTGTCCGAAAAAGTCAGGGTACCTCACGCCGTATGCCTCCCTAGCATTGGTCATCTCACACCCCAAGCGAACTCATTTACGAGCGCCACCTGCTCGCAGCCCCGCCCTCAAGCAATGCCATCAAAGGCATGCATTTCCATGCCTACAAAAAATTGCGCAACGGCAGGCGCGCCAGTGTGTTGGCGGCGATTGGCGGCAAGGTGCCTGCGGCACCGATTGCCAGGAGTGCACTGGAGATAGAGCGATATTGCGCTGGAAGTTTGGACTGGGATAACGCCTACAGCGGATAAAAGCCCTTGCTAGATTGCCTTGTGGTGCCGAGCGCGCGGAACCCAGACGGCTTAGGGCTGATTGAGGATGGTAGACCCAAGTTCATGCCTGAGGCGCCGCGTGTATTCCAGTTGCCAGCAAAAAGGGGTGCGGGTTATGCGGTCGTGCGCATCTACGCCGTCGACTAATTGGCCGCAAGTGATGGTGCCGTATTCTACTGTAATGACTTTCTGTTGCGAGCTTATTGAGACGAACCAGCTCGCAAAACTCACTTTCCAATCCTACATCACCGAGAGTTATCTTTTTACAGCGCTGAACCTTCCTACACTAATACGTCGTTCGAGCATGCTACTCTGTGAGCGCCTGCCACACAGAAATCAGCAAGCCCAAATACTGCCCCTCATCCAGCCGCTCCGTATGAACTAATAATCCAGACATGTCCGCTCTCATCGAGATAATATGCTTGCCGCCACACTTAATCGACAGGACCCCCGAAGGAGGTCATATCATTCAATAAATTTATATCTCTTTTTCTAACATATTTACTATGGCCAATGCACTTGAAAGCTTAAAACCGTTGGCCATTTGCCGCAGCATGGCGACGTATTTTCGCTTCCAAGTTTTGCTTGTCACACGAAAAAATCCATTCAATGCCCGCTCCGCCACTTCATTACCAGCTGGATAGAAGTGGTCAGCAAGACGTGCTGCGTTACGGTAATTTATTCCACATATTCTTATAGTATTTTCTGCTTTTCCATTTTTTATTTTTGCCACTATTCTACCAATGCTATCATAAAAAAAATAATAATCCCATTCATCTATGTGAGGATGAACTATTATATAGTCGTCTGAAGCTAATGGAACACTCAAGGGTGCGACAAGGGAAGCAAGCACGGATGCATTACTTTTTGCGCCATTACAAGTTTTACACGAAACTGCGAGATTTGAAAAATCAAACATAAACTGTGGAAACATATTTTTATCAATGATATGTTCCGCATCAAAAGTACCCTGGTGCGATACAAGTTCAATACTGCAATAGCAACAAGCACGCAACTGAGCAAAATAGTAATGGTTTTTTGTTTCTTCACGAAAATCAGTTATACTTTTCCCGAATGGAGGAGTATTTATATTCCAAAACTTCTTATTTAATGCCCCCTGAACTTTCAATGCTTGATGTTCTGCCGGAGTAATTTTCTTCAGCGTGGGTAAAATTGCCACGCGCTGGCGTATTTTATTCATCGTTTGAAGTGTCGCTTTTTACCTCATTACTGTAGGGGTCCATTTGCACCAATTCCAATGCATCATTTAATAAAGCTAATGATTTATCGTCACGAACCATCGCAGAACTGTACAATCGTTGTAATGCCTTGAGCTCAGCCTCTGCCTCCATTTTTTGAGTTTTCGAATTTGGTTTTTCGAGCGCCTCTTCCTCTACCAGGGAAACAATACTGAAAACTTTATTAGCTAAATGCGAACTAAACGGTACTGGTGTCTCAAACACGTCCATTAGTGTTTCTTCCACCGAGTTGTCTGCCGGCCCTTTTGGTTCGGCAAGCTCTCGATTCCCAAGAGCAACTACATCAATACCTAATGTCCTAGCGCCCTGGACAATAAGTGGTGAATGCGTCGCGACGAAAATGTGGCAATCTCTAAAAGGAAGAAGTACTGCCTGCAAATATTCCAAAAAGAGCTGTTGCCATTGAGGATGGAGACTTAATTCCGGCTCATCTATGAGTACCAATGAATCATCTCGAATTGCTGTGGCCAGGCCAATAATTGAGCAAAGCATCTGTTGCTGCCCCGAACTAGCGTTCGCTACGTCCATCGTGCCACCATTAGTTCTAGTCAAAAGACAAGATTCTAAACGTAGCAAATTTAGACGCTCAAGAAGCGCGAAAGATTGAATAATAGAGAAATCTTTAATGCGACGTTCCGATGTAAATTTCACATTGTACTGATACGAGGAATCGCTTTTCTCAAATTCTGATATTATTTCCACGGCTTCCAAAATAAGTTCAGCAACACCATATATACCATGTCGTCTCAACTCCGAAACTAACGGCGCTTTAAATTTTAGACTTCTAGCATTATTCACGGCATCCTCAAGCAATTCAACGGCGGCACTCAGACGGTCATCTTTTTCTTTTATTTTTATTTTTATCAGCTGAGGCAGCAATTTGAAGTGAAAATTTATCTCATCTAGATAGCCTAGTTTTAAAAGCACTTTAGATATAACACCGACCTGACCCACTGACTCACTAAGACGATATATAGCTTCCTTTAACGTCTGACGCCCAAGATTAGCCCCCCAAAACCTCGATGACCTATGTAACCCGATAGTGACATATCTATTTTCGTTACTTCTCCCCAAAGAATATACATCGGTTAGCGTTGTTTTTTCTTTGAGGGTTGCCGGAAAACGCGAAAATGGGCTGAATGTTTGAGCAATTATTCGTTCTGGATACTCTTGAGCTCCATCGTGGCGGGCATATGTATCAAAAATTTTTTCCGCGCGACGCCAACAAACGTAATGCTCCTTTGGTAACAATTTTTTTTCTCTGAAAGCGCTTGCAAGAACCGTCAATATTTCCGTTTTTCCACACCCATTCGGACCCGTTAAAAGCGTTATCCTATTTCCATTGATTTTTTTTGAAAAACCCAAATCTATATCACTTCTTTCACTTCGAACGTGCAGTATTTCCATATCCATACCTCATTTTCATTTAAAGGTCAAATATTCACCTTATTTTCACTATTACTGTAACAAAAATTCTATGAGAACTTCTGGTCGATTTCTAGCGGTAGCGACCGAGAAGAAAGGCAATACTCATCAGAAAATACATACGGCCCGCATTATATCTACCTTCAGCTCTACCAATTATAGAAGTTTCGAGCTTACCGTTTCCCCAATGCTTATGCTATATTTCGCGTATATTCAACCGTTTGAATCACCTATCCCATTGGAGACAGTATGACGTCGTACGCAGAGTATGTTGAACAAATCGCGAAATTGCAATCCCTGGCCGAGGCGGCTCGAAAAGATGAAATCAGTGGCGCGATTCAGAAAATCAAGGAACTGATGCACTTGCATGGAATTACCGTGGAGGACCTCGCCGCCGGAAGTCGTGCGAAGCCGGCAAAAGCCAAGGGTACAGTCGCAGCGCAATTTAAGAACCCGGAAACGGGAGAGACATGGACTGGCCGTGGGCGTGCGCCGCGCTGGCTTGATGGCAAGGATAAGGAACTGTTCCGCATCACGGGTTAATTCGATTGCAAGGCCGGCGTGGCCGAGAAGACCCTGCATGCCTAGCCGCGACTGTGACTTCTAGCAAAGGGTTTAAGACCAAGTACCCGTTAGCCCATTTGATGGTTGTCGCAAATCATCTTCTGTGTCGATTACCTGCTCGAGGGCCCGCACGAGCTCCGGTAGCTCGCGCTTAAAGCGTTTGACATAGCATTCGGCGATAAAGACTCTAAGAGGGAGCTTCCATGGTTGTTGCTTCTCGGTTGCCAAGGAACCGAATTTCTTTGGGTTCAATCCCAGCTCACGAGCCATTTGAATTTCCGCGTCGCTCAGCTTGAACCGGCGCCGTGCGTCAAACAAGGCTCAAGTTTTGGCGGAATTTTGGTCATTCAAATCGAATTCGTGTCGAGGTCAAAATAGTCGGTGGCGGCCCCAAATAAGGGCCGTAGCGCCTGCTCGCGCTCAACACCTCTGGACTCTGGAACAAGGTAACGGGTCGGCACGCAAAGTAGTGAAGTCAATTAGCCGTTCGGTCATGCTTGCGCTTTCTTCAAACTTTCTTGGACAAGGCGCACGCGTGGAACGGAGCGTCATGCGGTCCGACGAACTATCGTCAAATGGTTGGTGGAGCGTCAAGTACTGGGTAGCACCCAGTCTTTTACTGGAAGAGTTGCCGCCACCAAGTACGGTGCCGCCATGGCACGGCCTCATTTGGCAGGCATGGACTAGACTATCTTTACGGTTAGGCTTGAAAAACCCGTCTGCCAATTAGTGTTGATTTTCTCGTGGCGCCGTAGACCCACCCGCGGTCCTCAGCCCCTAATTTCTTCCAAGCTGTGCCAGTAGTAGCTGTGAAAACTCGTACAGAAATGGAGGTTGCCTGTATGATACTAAACCAATGAAATTGCCAGCTAATAGCCCGGAGCGAAAAATGCAAACAAGCGTACTGCAGGACTTTCTGACCCTACGATTATTGAATATCGGAGCAGAAGACTCTCGCCTTGAAAAATTGTTTGACGCAGCCAATGAACTGGCTCAACAGTATGCACGAAATCCTAAAGCCGCCGTAGCATCACTCCTCGCCGCGTGGGACCCCGTTGCAGCCCCACATCAATCCCTTCTTGATATCGGTGAGCTATTGCAAAAACACTGGCCTACTTTTCGCGCGGCCTTCCAAGACGAGCCACTAACTCTGTACCGCGCCATTATTCTCGAAGCGGTTATGGGAGCCATGGAGCAGCAAGGTACATTGGCGGTTGCTGTGGACTTAATTGGCACCAACGTGTTACCGCACTTGAATGTTGGTCTGGAAGAGAAGATTTTGTCGAAGATTTTGGACCAAGCGGGTAAAATCAAATCGGAACGCGTAGCGCGCCTGTGGCCAACTAATTCGCCCTCTGCACCCAGCCCAGCCCTGAAGGCACCGACAATCCCTGTTCTAAAAGCTACGGAACCTACCGCCTGGTACAAAGAGGTGGCCGCTTCAGCGGGGCCAAACCAGAGAGACGGCAACTCTCTTCCAAACCCTAATCCCCACTGGTCTAATCAGCAGCAGAATTGGTCGTATGATTTCGCGGACCGTATGGCTCCAATTCTTGCGGACGTCCATGACAAGGCCGCTAACGCTGCGCTGAAGGCAAGTGCTCAAGCATTTAAGGCACTCGGTGAATCAGTCGTAGCGAAACTAAACGAGTTCGTCCGCTCCGAACAGGCGCGCAGCAATCAACTGAACATTTCAAACAACCTGCTATGGTGGCGGCAAGCCCTGTACTCCAAGACCGCAGCTACCCCGTATCGCCAATTGAAGTTGCCGCTTGTGGCACTTCACACGGCATTTGACGTTGCGGACCTGCTGCCGGAGGTCTATCCGCCGGCAGTCGAATCCCTAGTAACCGAAGCAGTGCTCGCAGTCGCAGGTAGCAAAAACGAAGAGCATATCAGTACCAAGGACTTGCTAGAGGCTCTAATGAAGTTTCCGGAAGTTCTCGGTAATGAATGGCTCCAAGAGCAGCGCATGGATTCGGGCACTAGAAGTCTGTTTATTCAGGCGCTAGCGAACTCATCTCTATCTGGGAGAGCAGAGCTATCCCAGATGAGCGTCGCACCGGAAATGAGCATGACACTCGCTGAATGGTCAATCTGGCTCTTACGGGAAGTCAAAGTATTGGATGCTTTGGCTAGACCAGATGAGATTACTGAAACCACGGAGGAAGCGTGAACGGGCTCTGTGCTCAATTAGCCTGCATCGCTCCCAACGAGGTTGGATGTCTCGAAGGAGAATCCGCGCCTCACCTTTGCAAGCACTGGCAGAAGAAAGGTGACGCAGAAGTGCGCGAAGCATCCGGTGCGGTAGAGGATGGTGCAAAGTTGCCGTGGACCGGCAATGCTTTAGGCTCTATGGACACCGCGTTCCTGGCAGGTAGAGCCAGAACGCGGCTTGTAGGTATACTTGGTGCCTCTGACAGCGGTAAAACTTCCCTGCTTGGCGCTTGGTATCTGCTAGTCGGGCGTGGCATCTGCCCTGATGGCATCTCGTTCGCCGGCTCACTAACCTTGGAGGGTTGGGAGAATATTGCAGGGAGCCTTCGTTGGAACTCAGCGCACGGCCCTGCGTTTCCAGCGCATACATCTAGTGGAGCGGGCCGGCATCCAGGTCTCCTACATCTGGATTTGAACATTCATGGAGTCCGACGCGATATCCTCTTCGCTGACACTCCTGGCGAATGGTTCAGCCGTTGGGCAGTGCGACGCGATGCGGATGATGCAACTGGCGCACTTTGGCTTTCCAACGCGTCAGATATCCTTATTGTTGTGGCGGATTCCCAGGCGCTGGCCGGACCCAAATTAGGCGTGGCAAGGTCTAACTTGGTTTCGCTACTTCGGCGTGTAGCTGCTGAGCGGTGCGGTCGACCTGTCGCTTTAGTATGGACAAAGGCAGACGTAGACGTCGAACCAGAAATGCAGAAGGCAGTGATTCAAGCGGCGGACTTGGTTCTCGGTAGCTATCAGACATTCAAGGTAAGCATGCATTCCGCCCCTGGACAGGGCCCCTACAACAACGGGCAGGGATTGGTTGAACTTTTAGAATGGGTGCTGACAGTACCGGAGGCGCCCTTTCCAACCGCGTCCGGCACACAGCCCGAACGGGACATGTTACGTCAACTGGGAGGAGTCTATGCCTGATAACCCTCTTAACATTGCTGTTTTTGGCGAATCCAATGTTGGCAAGAGCCACTACGGCGCACAACTTATAGGTCGTTTGAATGCCGAAACAGGGATGTTGCGGATGCGCGGTGCAGCGCTTGATTTGGCAGCGTTTGATGACGTTGTTCAGTCACTCAGCGGAGGAGTTCCAGGAGCGCATACAGCGGCAGGAAGCTACACTGAGACCATTCTGCCTGTAGTAACCGAAGCCCATGTGGCGATTGATTTGAGCTGGCCAGACTATGCAGGCGAGCAGGTAAGCTCACTCTTGGACGAACGGCTTGTTCCAGCCTCATGGCATCAGCGAGTCGAGTCTGCGGATGGATGGGTATTGCTGGTTCGACCCAAGAGTGCGCCGTTGGCAGATGACATATTCTCGAGACCGCTTGGAGACCTGAAATCCTCTCGTCCAGAAGGATTTCCGATTGAACGCTCTGCGCAAGCACGTCTTGTCGAACTGCTGCAAATGCTGCTTTACGCACGCCGTTCACGGACAGGCAAAGAGAAACCAGCACTTGCGGTGCTTCTGACGTGCTGGGATGAGCTAAAACTCCCAAAAGGAACAAAGCCTGCAGAGGTGCTGCGCGAAAAACTACCGCTCCTTGCAAGTTTTTTGGAAAACAATTGGGACAAAAGCGACATTCTAATCCTCGGCCTCTCCGCAACGGGAGTCTCTCTTACGAAAGAATCTCCAAACAAAGACTTCATCTTCAAAGGTGCGGAACATATGGGGTGGGCGATTTGTGCTGATGGAACACAAACGACAGACCTCACTATGCCTATTGCCGAACTTGCAAAAGCTGTATACGACTAATGCGTATTCATAAAGCGTGGTATGGCCCCAAAGGCGGACACTCACTCCTGTCCTCAACGGAGCCTAGTCTGCAAACCGTCTTTCGACAAGCAGCTTGGCTCACAGACCTCCCTGGAAATGCTCCGACAGGTTTGCAATGGCAGCCTTACTTTCGCACAGCCATCAGTGAGGGTTACTTCGTCCTTATTTATACCAGGAGCAGCCGCGACACTACAAGAGCCGGGATGGTCGATTCGGTCGCTGCATTTATCCCTTTAAGCGAGCTGCCGCTTGTGCCGGACTTTGCCGCGTTGGCTAACAATCTGCGTGAATCCCAGGATTCTGTCGAACGTACGCCCTTTGAAGCAACTGCCGAAGCTTACGAGCCGCCAGTGAACATAAAGAAACCGCTGTTGCTAGAATTGGCGGGTGCACTAATCTCCGGTAGGCCACTGCCAGCCATCCATGTCGGGCAGTCGGGGTTCGACGACATCATGCTCAGCTTGCTACAGGTTGTTCCTCGTCCGATGCGACGCGAAATCCTTTTCAGTTTGAGCTTCACCGTGGAAGACTCGGTACCCTGTGCCGCAGTCGCCATTCCGACCGAGTTGGCCTCACGATATCCCCAAAAGCAGTTGCTTTCAGCTTCAGATAACCCTCTAAGCACCGGTGTTGCTGCGCTTTTAAATATGCCCGAAGGCCGACCATTGTTGGACTTCGGTGAAGCGGTTGCCTTCGATTTGCGGTCTGCATCCTCCCTTATTTTGTTGGAGCAAGCCTTCCGTCTCTGGAAAAATCCGGACGGTGTCAGTGACGCGATAGGGCTGGTTCGTCTATTAGCTGCCAAGTCGGGCGATTCGCAACAAGCCAGCGAAGTGCGCCAGTCTGCGTTAGACAGGCTCGTGAAGACGTCTTTCAAGTGGAGGCCGACCGACGTTCTCTCAATGCGCAACTTACAGTTAGAGCGTTTTGATGCAAATAGGCTGAGCAATACGTTGAAAGATTGGATTCGTAATCGCGTTGACGAATTAAATGTGACCGATGACGATTGCCAGCTTTTTGACCAAGCGGTCCGCGGAGCAGCGCAACAAGTTTGGTGGAATACCGACGTACTTGCCGGCTATACCGACACGATTAAACCCGATAGCTTAGGCATCGGCTGTCTGGCATGGGAGACTATCGACAAGCATCCAGAGAGCCTTTTACCAGTACTAAATCTCTTTGATGCCAAAGGTCATCTCGATGGATTGACGAATACTGTTTTCTTAGGACTATCCACCGCCACAATCGACGCGGTCGCTGAAGAGAGCGCGAAGCGCGGAGCGTGGCAGCTATGCGGAATTGCGTTAGCCACCCGCTACGGCGCTTCTCGGGCTCTGCTCGATGTATTGAAATATTGCCCACCCAAGACAGCTCGGCATACCGCTGTAGAGTCCGCCCTTTCAAGGGCTGCGCCCAGTGAGCTCATAGAAATTGCAGTCCGCGAGGATATTGAAGAGGTTACGGTTCTCGCAGCGGATGTCGTCAAAAATGAACCAAGACTTCTGCGTAACTTCATTTGGAGTTCGTCAGTGTGGTTTGACATCTTGGACAAAGTAATTATGAGTGGCTCGAAAGTAGGGAACGAGATAGAAAACAGAATTCAAGGGCTTCAAACCATTATCCAGCGTGGCGAACGGTCGGAACGAATCTGGGGGGCATTAGCTAGAGCTGAACTCGCGGACCTGCTGCTTGTTCCAAACAGAGAGCATGCCTGGACGCTCATACCCGACTCGCTGGTTGCAAAAATCGTCGGGCAAACCGCCAAGGCTTGGCTTGCAGCCGTATTGGACAGCCAAGTCAGTGCAGCGGCCATCGAGGAGCCACTACGCAGCGAAGTCAGGTCCGCTCTTAAGGCAGGGCCTTTAATGGCGTCTCTGGCGAAAAATGCGCATTTGAATTTCATTAAAATCATCGATACGCTTTACCCTGTAAATGACGACGAATGCGCCAATCTTCTAGATTCACTAGCGCATACACCCGCTTATCGATTTCCACCAGCTCCTGCTGCTGCCATAGGAAAGCTGATTCAGTCCCGGAAATGGACGTCGGCGGCATCGCGGGCGGCTAGCCATAGCTCCTTCCGCGACGACTTCTTAGTAATCGCTAAAGAGTGCGTGGGTGTCATGGGTGTCTGGGATAGTTGGGCGGTGAGTTTTCGAACCGGCAGGCCGGGTCAAATTTCCACAGACGATGCCTGGAAAATGTTTGAAGAGTCTTTGTCAGAGCTTTACCCACATGGCCCCACCGACCAAGAATTTTGGAGTCGCAGCGGAGGCAAAGATAATCAGCTAATCGCAGAAGGTAATGGACTCGCACAGTGGCATCGCTGCATTAAGCAAGTGCGTGCAGGTCTCGGTCCGTCAGCATCTGACCTCCTGCGCATCGCCCTGCGGGACTTCAGCGGAAACCTTGTTCTGAAGATGCTGCGAGATAGTCACGTGCTAGAATAAAATCATGAACAAAACATTTCAAAATGGTAGAGCCCTCGTTATTGGAGTCGGCAAATATGACTTACTTTCTTCGCTCGGTTCCGCCCCAATATCAGACGCGGACGATGTCGCGAAACTTCTCACCAGTCCCGCCCATTGCGGCTATCCGGTCGATAACGTACAAGTTCTTCGCAACGCCGAAGTATCTCGCACGGCCATCTTGGATGGCCTCAAACAACTGGCGGCGAATTCGCAGGTTGGTGATACGGTAGTTGTCTACTTCTCCGGTCACGGCGCGCAATGGACCACTGGGGGAGACCCTGGAACGTATCTGTGTCCTCCTGAGTTCGACACTTCTCTACCACGCGAGACCGGCATAGAAGCTGAGGAGCTTTCCGAGCAGCTTAACCAAATTCCCGCAGGACGGCTACTGGTTCTCGTTGATGCCTGCCACTCGGGGGCCGCCGCCTCGCTCAAGGGAAACACCGAAAACCTCACCAAATGGGCGTTCGGTGGCCCGAAGCTTGAAGCGCTGGCGCAAGGTAAAGGTAGAGTCATCATTTCAGCAAGCGCATCTGAGGAAAGCTCCGTTATCCTTCCAAATCATCGCAACAGCCTTTTTACGGAAGTTCTTCTTAAAGGTCTTCAAGGAGCCGTGGACGACCGTTCTGATGGGCTAATTCGAGTCTTGGACCTATTCCATTATTTGTCAGAGACTGTTCCTGCTGCCTACTCTAAGCAGAACCCCATACTGACCACGCGCACGCAGGATAATTTTCCTGTGTCATTGCGCAAAGGAGGTTTTCTCAAGTCTGCGGAAAACCAAGTGGCAGAACCACCGCCAACCATCTCGACAAATCCTCGTGAACTAGAAGAGCTGTTAGCTTCGCTATATCCTCAGGGACCTTTGGACCAGGAAATCTGGTCTCGGGCAGGTGGTAACGTTGCTACCTTAAAACTTGGCAGTAATGGCTGCGCGGCTTGGCATTCTGCTCTGCGACTATTAAACCAAGGTGGTGGTGGGCCCGCCATTACCATTCGGAGTCTCGTCACCGAAGCATTATCTGAGTTCGGCTCTAACCAAGACCTTAGACGCCTCCTCAATAATCTTTAGTTGCAGCCCGGTCAGCCATGGCTTGCTGGCTAAAGCATCTGCAAACCAGCAACTATGCTGAATGCGGGTGCACGAAATCTCTTAATACTTAAATTCATCGTCAATTTGCGTATTAGTCGACCTTGCCAGCTAAGGCTAACCGCGCCATCGAAACCCTCGCACCAATCATCGCCAGGTTGGAAATCGCGCGTACGGCATGGTAGAAACGGCTGGACCGGCTGTGGAAAGTATTCCAGAAAGACTCAATGTTTTATCTGGAATACTTGGGCTAATCCTAGGGCGAGTTGCGTACGATACCAGGAGTCGCCTCGAATTGGGCCGACTACTTGGTGCCAACTGTGACGACGATGCGTATTCCAGATAATCTAGAAACCTGTTCCACCGCAAACTGGAAAATCGTTCCAGACCAAATGGGACACTCTGGGCGCAACGGCATGGGATTTGGTTTTACTCCAGACGGGACAAGCTTGTCAAATTGACCCGCCTTTTCCGCAGCAAATCCGCTTTTAAATTGATTTGGTGGGTGGCGTGAACCAGACGGTCAAGGATAGCCTCAGCCAACGTGGCAAAGAATGCGACCGGTACACAGTCGCTTTTTGGGCCACACCACCCACCGGCCCTGAATAATTATTTAACAATGCTATCATCTCCGCCACCCCATCATAGTCCGTCGGCGACGCACCTTAAACCCAAGCCAGTCGCCACCTTACAACGGCAAACCCGAGTCACTATTGGCTGCAGGTAAGCTATTTAGGGCGCTCCTGGTGAGCTCTCTTTTCTTAAACTGGCAAGATACGAATCAATGACTCTCGCGCGCATGAAAAGTGAGGTTTATAGAATTTACCTTTTGAGAAGCCCGCGTGTTTGCAAATCGAGGACTACCCAAAGAATTTCTGCCATATTGGTGCGTAGCGAGTTCCCTTTAGACCATTGCCGACGTTGTCCAGTCCGCGGACTACGACATAGAGCCCACCTAGAACCTGAAGACCAGAGGCAACCACGTCAATTCCAAGCTGCAAAGGAAACGCGTTGACCGAAATCCAAACTCCAATCACGGTCTCGACCATCCCGTACGATGGCCGATATTTTTGACGAAACCAGTACAACAGCGTACCGCTTGCCAGAGCTGCCAAAGCAAGAAAGACATGCGGTATCGCCGCAAATAGGGAAAAGATTTGCTGATACTTGTACCAAACAACAACCGCGATTCCTATAGCTAAACCGCCAATCGCAATCACTCGTTTAATATTGGAGAGTTCAAACTTTTCATACTTCTTAACCTGCTCTTCGACCTCGAAATTAGTGGCGGTATCCGGGGCCTGGGCGCCTTTCATTGTCGGCTTATCAAGAGCTTCCTGTAACTCACCCAGCGAAATTGCCTTTAGTCCAAGCTGAATCGCAGCCTTGCGCAGAAGTCTATCTTCTGTGACGAGACATACTGTACGCGATGTGTCAGATTGCAACTCTAGAAGTACCTCTAGAATTGCTACGTCGCACTCGTCAAGGCGAAAGTTATCTGATGTAGGTAAATACAGCGGCGACGTGTGAGATGACTCAATTACTTCCACGCCAGAGTTAGAGGCTGCAAAAAGGACACGATGCAGTGGTCCGGCACTCATTCCGTGGCCGCGATTCGAGAGTTGGTTAATAGCGACGGTTGGAATTAAAAATAGCTCAGCAGCGTCACTGCGCGCGAGGAGCATCGGCTTTCTAAGGAGAACATTTGTGTCAAGCAGATATTGTAATTTCGTGCCGTTAGCCATTTCATTCCCTGAATTTTTACTTTATAGGCACCGGTGAAGCGCCACATACTCCCGGTACCTAAATCATTATTACTAATCTTTTAGCCTAGGCCGAAATTTTCGCTTCCACTAGGTAAGCTCCTGCCGAAGATATCATCTTGCCACGGAGAAATGTTCACACTCTGTCACAGCGTGCATATTCGCTTAAATTGACAACCGGTCTAGTTTAGGTTGATTTCCACGGGTCGTGCAAGCATATCCGGTGGTTGGTTCGCCGCGTGGCCAAGCTGTCGACGGGGCCAATACTATACACCTGCGTAGCAGCTCACTTCACGCGCTTAGCATTGCGCCTATCGATGTTTTGGACATATCGATTCAAGTCTTCATGCATTATTAGCGTTTCACGCCTCCAAGATTTTCCGGCTTCGTCAAAAAGGTAATTGTACGATTCCAAGACCGGACTCATTGAAAATCTACCATCATTGCTGATGGTCAAAATATCCCTGTCAAAGAGCCTGTGCAGGTCGGCCCGGAGAACGATGCCGTTCTCAAAACTATCACTGCCTTCATTTTTTACGTCACAAATATGTGCAGCTTCGAGTACTCGTCTATCGGTTTCACCAGTCACGAGGCAGTGCGGATTATCTCCAAGAATTAGATTTCTGAACCGTGCGTCCCGTACGAGTGCCTTGACCTCTTTTCGGTCTCGAACCTCATCCGAAAGTTTGCATACTATTTCAATTTGCATCTGTGGATTGTTATCTCCGACCCACTGACAAACCCATTTAGATTTGCCGGCCACATTGAATTTTCGGTAGTGGGCCGTACCCAAGTCTCCATCAGCTGACCGCAGTTCACCGATGTCATCGACCCAGTGGCCCTCATTTGTGTAAGTCAGGGTAAATCCATCCGGCATCCGAGCCAGCTTGGGCTCGTAGACAACATCACGCGCCTCTTCGGTGCGGAACTCTGTAGTCTCTATTGTCACGTCGGTACCTGGTTTGAGGACAGCTAGTGCAGCTTCGATAGTCTGAATGTCGAGCGTCTCTTCACCTGCCCCCCAGGTCACAATTAGAGCCAAAGGGTTAGTTTGAGTAGCTGATTGATGTAGTGAGCGGGATTGTGGCATGTTTGGAAATCGCCTTTCGTGAGGAAATCTGCTATGCAGTGGAGGAATCAATAGATTACAAGGAGACGCGAATGGCCACGGGAATATCCGGCCCGAGGTGAAGTTGAAATTACTGCCCACAATGATGAGCGCGGCGCCTAGATGGGGCGGATGCTGGATGCGTCAACCGCGCGTGACTGGAGGGAATAGCAATCGGTGTCAAAACATGAGGGGCATACTACCTGTATATCCCTCATCGAATTAATTGCTTAAATATCATTCAATCTCAGTTCCTTGCCTCCTCGGCCCATCTTCCGGCGCACCCCGCGTAGCGGATTTTCTTGCATCTTGGAGCGCGTAGAAACTCTTCCGTGCAGTCTGGTGGGCAAGTTCATATGCTACGTCAGCGGTTTGGCTTACCGCTTGGGCCGCACCCTGTTATGGCAATTAGTCTGTGATGGAAAGGATTATATAGGTCTTCATCTTCATGAAACCTATTATCATTTTAAGGTCGACTTTTTCTATCTGCAATCTGTTATCCTCGTTAAAGACCACCAGATAATCCAGAACGTGGCAAATGCACGTAGGCTTAGCTGCACCGTGGTTCGAGTTTAATGAAATGATGGGGCACTTCATTGCTAAAACCACTCCAAAACCACTTTGAGCGTGCTGCGCGTGAGATGGCTGCACACGGCGACAACGACACGCTGCCATTCGATTTAGACGTTAGGTTCTGCGGCGACCAGGCCGCAGCCCTTGGCTCCATTGCGTTCGGCTTTTACCAAGAGTTGCGGGACGGGCCAGCGAAAGAGAATCAAGAGCGAATCGCTGCAATGCACGTCCTTAGCGAACGGCTCATCGCACCGTCAGGACCAGCGGGTTTTCGAGTAGTTACCAAAATTCAAACCTTTTGGAATATTTATTTGAACGGCTTGTCCATCGCGATAGCGGAGGCAATAGAGCCTCGACGTGAACCCAATGCCCACTCGTACAGATATCTGCCTGATGGGGATGAGCAACTTTTTGACCCGACCCGTTCGTGGCGGGCATTCAAGGAGAGTACGGTCTCCGCCGCTGACGATGCCGGCCCGAACGCAGTCATTGTCCAGACAGATATCTCTAGCTTCTACGAACATGTATCTCATCATTACATTGAGAACTTTATTAACGACCTCGGGGGAGATTGTGAGCGGGTGTCCAAGCAGGTTAATGGGTTACTTGCAAAAATTTCCGCCGGAAGGTCATTCGGGCTTCCTGTTGGAGGACAAGGTGCTCGTATTCTCGCTGAATTATTTCTCAATCAGGTCGATTGCGCGCTCTCTGCAGCCGGCATAAATTGGAATCGTTACGTCGATGATTATGTTTTGATTGCCACCGACACCGCTGATGGTTACCGCGTGCTGGGAGTGCTGGCGCAGTGTTTAATGGACTATGGTTTGAGCTTGAACAAATCGAAAACCATTTTGCTCTCATCGAAGCACTATCGAGATTACGTTCGTTCGCAACTTGGAGCCGGCGATGATGAGGCGGGCAAACTTCGGACAATCGACTTAAAGTTTGACCCGTACTCCGACACGCCGTCGGAGGACTATGAATCGCTCAAGGAGACGGTAGAAACACTTGAGGTTCGCCGTTTGCTCAATCGAGAACTCGAGAAGGCCCTTCCTGACACCTTCCTAGTTGCTCAGATTGGTCGAACGATGCGTTTACATGAACCAGAAATAGCACTGGACATCGCATCTACTTTGTTGAAGGGCCAGAATCTTCACGCATTTCGTTCGTCATTCTCCACAATCATGCGCGGTATCGCGAACTTACGCGCCGACGTTCGGTTTGTCACCATCCACGACAGCATCGATTCCGTGCTTGATGCCGTGCCAGAGCATTCGGCACATCTCCTTATTGTTGACACCAGCCTACTACATTACTTGCGCTGCCTGCGATTTCGCAGCACCGCGCAACGTGTTCGGTACATTCGGAATCTATACGATACCACCCAACACGACACCGTTCGACGCGCATGTCTAGACTGCTGGCGAAACTGGGGGGATAGAGCTGCTTTCAATCAGCTGCGCAATCGCTGGCAACAGATGACAGCTGAGGGGCAACGCCTCTTCTGGCTTGCCACGTATAAATTTGGCGACGAAGGTGAGGCAGCTCGGCGCCAGTTCCGCCACGCGATTTCGCAAGCATGGGCGTTGGGAGTTGAGGTGCCATTGGACGAGAAGAAAGATAAGGAGAAACTCAAAAAACATCCTCGGGGAGGTGAGCCACGATTTGCTGCCGTATATGAAGCTTGGGCGTCGGAGGTGAAAAGTGCAGGTTGACCCTCGTACCGTCGCGCGCGACATCCCTGGAATTTTTGATGAGGTTTTTCCGCAGCTTACGCCCGGGATAGTCGCACACTTCAACTCCAACGCCACTCAATTCGAGGTACAGCCATTACCTTCCGCCTTGCTTTGCCAGTCAAAGCTACAGAAAGCTATGCTGTTCGAGCTAGGATACGCGGTTGCAGAGCAACTTCTAACTGGAGCCGTACTCGACTGGCCAGAATGTACCGCGACGGCCCTCCGGAGGCAGACGGTATACTTTGATGCGAAGCTTCCCGCACAATTCGAAGCAGCGGACCAACAGTTGGCCGAGATAGTCGGCCGAAATCTGTCAAATGCACTCCAAGCAGAAAGCATCGCCGCCAGTATGCCAATCACATTGCGTCCCGGAATTCCAGGACTAGAGTGGATTTCGAACGGAAATGGCGACTTTGCTCTCGGACTCACTCTAATCGAAGTCAAGTGCACAGCCAAACGCTTTTCGGCGTCGGACTACCGACAGGTTGCCATATATTGGCTCCTAAGCTATGCGGCGGACATTGAGGGACGCGGCGAGCAATGGCGCGATTTTTTGCTATTAAATCCGCGAAGGGGCGAGAGCGTGTCGATGCGATTTGACGACTTCCTCTCGGCCATTAGCAGTGGGAGGACCAAAGTCGATATATTGCAATTGTTTCAATCGCTTGTAGGTTCTCGGCTTACGCGATAGGTCAGATAAATCTGGTCCGGCACGTCTAACTCGTGCGTCAAATCCTTTGACTTTGGTGCCGGAACCGCCGTCAATTCATCCTGTGAGCAAACACAAGGCGTGGCCAACCATAGGCTATTCCTTCTACAGATTGTAGGGTATGGAAAGTGCGTCAGGAAGGTCAAGCTCGACATAAGAAATCGTTGGCTCACATAGCATAGACAGTTCCGGCGTTACGGCTTCGAAGCCCTACAGCGTCAGGAGACGAAAGCCGCTAGCCCGTCGGCGTGCAAGAGCGTCACGACGCCCAGGAGGCATGGAGAGTCGCTCGTGAATGCGTTTTTTCGCGCTAAGCTGGCAGGATTGGGTTCACCCTTGCCACCCAATTTCGATGACGCGGCCCTGAAACGGCTGCTGTTCCCGCCCTGCTAGCTGTCGTCCGTGCAACGGCCGGCGCCTGCCTGGCCGACGAGGCACAACGAACTGCGCCGCAAAGGCGTGACTCTGGGCTCTGGCAGGAGTACAAGGTCGAGCAACCGGACGGTTGCCTGGTCGCGATTCAGGCGCGCATCGGGCATTTTTTCGACAAAGCCATTCCACGGCAAGATGACGAGCCAGCTTACTTATTCACCGTGGAATAGCCTAAGAGAACGAGTCGATGTTAATTAACCTGGACGCTGAGAATTTTCCGCATCGACAGTTTCGCTGTTTGCATTAACGACTCTAACGGAGAATCGCTTTCCGCCCCATCGTTCGCCTGGTCTCTCAGCCACTTCAAGGTTTCACGGAGCCGTGCCGCAAGATGGTCAATCATTGCCTCCCCGAGCGCGCATTCTGGCTTCAACCAATTGTGCCCATCGTCGCCTCGCTCACGCTCAAAAACATCAAAGACGATGTCCCGAACATCGTCAAAGTCCACCGCCCATTCTTTCGCCGACAAAGGGTCAAAGGACTTCAGAATCTGCTCGACAATAGCTTGGCTGCAAGGTTCAATTAGGGCACCGAAATGCCGAGCAAAGACTTCGTCCTCTTTCTTATTGCCCGCTCGAGAATTAGCGGCGAATATTTCAAGGCTCTGGTGCGTATCCACTCCCGCCAAAGTGTTGACAGTAATGGCGACCAAGTCAGCGCTTGAACGGAGCCAAGCTACTTCGTGCTCCTCGGCGCCGATGAAACGCATATTGCTAACCGGCAGATAGCCTGCATTTTTTGCGTCCATAATTCCTAGCCCCGTTTGGTCCGAGCAGGCGCTAATGAGGCAGGTCTGTTCGCGACCTCCAATAAACGTTATAAGTTTGGCCATGCTGATTGAAAGCTTTGGCAGGTCCTCGCGAATTGCCCTCGCAAATAGGTCGGCCGCGGCCTGGCTGTCAACCTCCCGACTCCGCGCACCAAGCTTCGCCTGGATACTTTCCTCCGTGATAGGCACCGCGCAGATGTGACCCTGTCCATTTGCGCAAGCTACCGCGGCAGAGAAATTCTTCCCCACGACAATTTGAGCCCATGTATTTTGAGTCGCGCTAAAGGGCAGTTCAAGACCCATCTCTTTGAGGGAATCGCTGAACCGCTTGGATGTGCTGGTGAGTGTTTGATGTGTGAATTGCATCGTCAACCTTTCTTCGTCCGATTAGATGACCTGGCCGTTTAAGAAATCGAACGTAGTTAACGAGGAAATTCAGTACCAAATTGAGTATGAATAGTGTACTGGTCGGCCAGAACCAAGGAACTACCCTTCGAGAAGCGCACGCATGCACCTCTCTCCTGACGAAAATTCTACCTCAAGGTCGTAATCAGGGAAAGAAGTATTTGACGGCTGCAATCAAGCGCTCGTTCGGTTGGGCAGTCCAACTTCCATCCGCTCACTCAACCGTTTCAATCAGCTCGGCAAAGCATCAATCGGTCGTGATGATTATCGTACCAACAATACCCGAGGTCGCCTCCGGTGACGAGGCAGCTGCGACTTTGGTGCCATCGTGGTCACCATCGCTAGTCTTTCCTCCAATCGCTCTTCCGCGTCCGGTACGGTTGACGCGCACGCGAAGAGCAACTCGTCGTCAAGATGGTGCCATGTAACAGTCCTCGCCAAACCTACCTCCGCATATAAAACCATCCACTACACGTGCCGTCACTCAATGACGCATACCGGCATCTGTCGGCGCCCAGCTCATTCTTTTGGCGCCTCGGGTACTTCACATAATTTTTTGGAGAATATATGAAAAATTCAATTTTGGATTTGGCCGACTTGGCCGACTTGGTCGGCCGTAGCCCGGAAACGATTAAAAAAGACATCCGCCGCAACCGTCTGGCCGTTCCTCCTCGCCTGCATATCCCCGGAACGCGGCTCCTGCGATGGCGCCGGGTCGACGTTGATGCCTGGCTCGCAAGCCACGTCGAGTCTCGCGTAAACGCGACAAGCGGCAGATAGCAACTAGAAGATTCAAGTCCCAATTCGAGCACCCATTACTTCACCATGGAAATCATAAACATGAACCCTACCGCCTCCCGCGCCCCAGTTGATTTTAAGGTCACAAACGACAATGCACTTTCCCTTCTCGCCGGTTTCAGTCGCGCCGCTCGTGCTGCCGGTTGGACCGACGAACAGATAAAGGAAACAACCGAGCGAGCAATGTTGAGGGAGTACCGGCTTTTACAGGTCACTCTCGCCGCATACACTGCGGAGTATCTCACCGAGGGCTAAGGCCGCGTACCCATCTTGCCTGCCTTGGTTCGTTTCCGTAGTGCACCATCACTTCAATGAGCCCTCGTGGTCGTCTGCCTTTAAATTGCGATTCTCCGTCACATCTGCGCGTGCCAAGGCCTGCTGCAGCGTATAGCCGCCTTGATTTGCCATTTCACCGGGCGGGAAAAATATTTTCAACGAATATAACAAGATTCGCTCCCGTGTGCCTATACCAAAGGTAGGCGCTTCCTGCGCCCCGAAAATAATTTCCCAAAGGACAAAATTATGCTGACAACCTCCGACGTATCGAACCTTGTTAAGCTCGAGACTGAATACAATGCGGCCGTCGAAAGCCGCAGCGCCGCGAGAGAAGCGGCAAACTCAGCGGACTTCCAGCATCGCGCAACATTAGAGGTCTGTGAGCACGCAATCAATTTGCAGGGAGCACTGGAGAAGAATCGGTTTCATGAAGGTGAAGGGGCATATTCCCCTGTCCACCGTATGCTCATGGATATGCAGCGGAAGGCCCATGCGTCGTACCGGCATGCTGACGCCGCGTATAAAGACGCCCATACAGCTGTAAAGAAGAGTTTTTACGCGCTCCAAGAAGCACGAGAATCCGCGACTATCGATGCGCCGCGAACTCATTTAGACACCGATGAAATCATGTTGAAAGATATTTCATAATTTGATGAGGGGCGTGCTACCAGCGTGCTCCTCATATTTTCTCGCGCCCGTCTCCCGTCGCCTGTTGATGTATCGCACTGCATCAGGCGAGAACAAGTCATGCGTTTAGTGGGTGAAACTGGGGGCCGTCGGTGTGCAACAGCGTCATGCCGTGACAGAGGCTTTGAGCGTCGCCAGTGCATTCATTTATCGGGAAACCTAATGTACTTAGGAGGGACGTTCGGAATCAACCACACGCCGTTCTCAGCACATCTGAATTGATAGCCGTCGTGGAGCAATGGGTATGTCTCGACAGTGAGTACAACAGCGGTACCCCGTCGGGCACCTACCTCTTCTGCAGTTTGTTTCGTCGCAGACAGGTGTACGTCTCGTCGCGTTCCTGGCAGCAGACCTTGCCGGCGAATAGATGCGATAGACTTTTGCACTGTACCGTGAAAAAGTACCGGAGGCGGTTTTTTGACCGGAAGCTTCAGGTCGACATCGACAGAGTGCCCCTGTGCCGCGCGGATACGCGCCCGGTCTTCACTCAACGAAAACCGCTGCTTATCGTTGTCAGCCACTATTTGCATTAGTTCGTCTTGAGTGAGTGCAACGCCCGCACCCGCTGATTTCAAGAGCAACTCAGCAACGTCAACCCATCCCCTTTTATCGATTTCCAAGCCGATAGCGTCTGGCCGGTGCCGAAGCCAGCGCGACAACAGCTTGCTCTTCTGTTCCAAAGTTGTCATTTGATTTCTCGCTTTCAATTCATAAACGCGGACTGCATTTTTCGGAATTCACTTGGAGCTGGTGCTATTGTCCCCGGCGAGCAGTCATCCGTGAAACAGTTGGCATCGGCTTAGCCGACCGTACACAGCGAACTGAGGCGCAAGGGCGTGACGCTCGAACTGCTGCGGCAGGAATACAGAGCCGCGCTACCGGACGGCTAGACAACGTCGTCACGCCGCGCTCGAGCCTGTCGGAGTATCTCCTCGACTTTGGCGTCCTCCTCAAGTGCGCGGATAACCTCCGCCTCTGTGACGTTGGGCAGAGCAAAAAGACGTTCTACCGTCGAAGTCGGCCTCGCGACGTTTGTTACCTCGTCAAGGGGAACTCCGGCACAAAGGGTCTCGAGCATTATCGCCAGCGTTGCGGTGACACCAGGTTCAACGAGCGCCAGGTATGGGTTGGTTGGCGCAACCAATTGGTGCCGGCGGTCTTCTGGCCATCCGCGCTGGTCGTCATCTAATGCTATCCAGCGATTGAGTCCTCGTTCCTCCGCGTCGATAGATATGGTGCCAAACTGAGTTGGCGCTGGAAACGTCGCTGCACCAATGACGCGCTCTTGAAGCGAGGGCGATAACTGCTTTAACGCCCTTTCATACCCGAACGCGCGTACCCAAGATGTCGCTAACACAATCCGTAAATCAGGGTATGGGTACAAAAGGAGCTCGAGCAGCGAAACGTACCGAAAAAGAGGTTCATCGGTTGGCTTGCCACGCACATACACCCTCGGGTGCAGAGGTTCTTCAGGCGTAACGCGGACATCTGCTGGATGCAAAATGCCGTCAAAATCGAGATAGAGTACAGGGTTCATGACCGCCAAATGTGTGGGCATTGATGACACAGTAAGGACGCTCTGGCGTCCAGGGCGCACGCAGATGTAGGGAGGATTTGCAGTCAAAATCTAGCCTAAACCTCTATCGGTAACGACGTCCGTTGTGCTAGAAGAATTGCTCTGGCGCGCTCCAATTGGATTCCTGCAAACCCAACCCATTCATCGCAGAACACGGTGTGCGGCTCCAGGACCGAGTCGACTAGAGTGCGGCCGCTCGATGAATCGTCAAGGATGACGTACGCGAACAGTCTCGGGGCGCCGTTTGCCCTCAACCAAGCCACGATATCTGTAACACGAAATGAGCCCACCTCGGTTGTGCTCCGCCAGCGTGAATGTAACGACGCAGCAACGAAACCTAGCCCACCTCGAATGAGTGCGTCCTGAATTTCGTCGCGTGACATATAGGTCGACCATGATGAACTGATTACGTAACTGGGTTCGAACTCGTGGTGCAGCCGCGCTAGGTTAGCCCTCAGCTCCTGATGAAATACGTTTGCCCATAGTTCTGTGGCCAGATGCGGTTTGCCGGACCTGAGCGCTGCCACGACCACTCCTGACGTGTAGTCAGGGTGGATAGCAATGACATCGTCAAAATCGAGAAATACCAATGGCTTCACAGCTCTCCTTTGATTCGGTTTTTACTGTGCGTCGGCGACAGAGCCGCTTCTAAATATCGCTCCGCCGGGATGGCAGCCGCATCGTGCCTGACCAATTACTTCATTCGAGTGCTATTGTTCGTTGCGACCCGCGCCTTGAGTTCAGCAATGCGCTGCGCTGCCGCGCTGCAATCAGCCGCGAACATTTTGCCTTGAGCATCAACCTGGTAGAAGGGATAGCGGCTAGTGAAATACAGCGATGCATTGCTACGGCACGCAGTATCCATAGTGAAGTCCATAACCAGGTAGCGACTCACGTACTCGTTAAGACGAGGGGCGACTTTAGTGCCGGCAACAGTCCCCGCTACTTTTTGGGCCTCAGGCGTTTTCGCGTCCCGTAGTGCCTTTAGGGTCATTGTCGCGCTGGGGTTAAACGTGCCGTTCGCCCATGTCCCGACACTGATGGGCACGCCCGTGCCATCCACATTGGCCAACGCGTAGCTGCCCTGAGCCGCGGCGCCGACAGCCTTGACCACCGCTTGGGCGGGCAGGTCCAGCATCACGCCGAGGTACTCCAGCCCATTCAACAGTTCTTGGCCTTGCAATGATTGGGCACCGTAATATGTCGTGTCGCTCTTGACGGCCCCTTTCAACACATTCAGGTATACCGACTTGTCCTGCAGGAAAACGACGTTTGCAACATCTAGTTCGAGCAGGCGCTGCATGCCCTCGACGAATGCGTTGGCCAATGTCGCGCCGCTCCGTGCGCTTGATGCCATCGCGTTAGCCGCGATATCGGTTAGCGGACTAATTTTGAAGTTGTTGTACTCAGTTGTCACGAACGGCGTTATCAGCTCCAGCGAACCACCGGGCTGAATAGTGTTGTCTGCAGCGCGAGCTATTGTTCCGCCAACCGCGACAAGACGCACCGGACCCAACGGTGCAGCAGTTGCTGTGATGACGAACTGGCCGTTGATGTCCGCAGTGGCCGGGGCACCCAAGGCCGCACCGGAGCTGCCATCCGCCTGCACGCTATAGGCGGTCACGAAGGCGCCTACGTATGCCGTCCCGCGAATAGTCTGGGTGGCGACGCCCGGCGCAGCGGTGCCGGTCAAAATATTGGTTATGGTCGTAGGCGTCGCCGTTACTGGGGGCGTCACCGTTGCCGGTGGCGTGGACGGGCCCGCATTGCTATTGGAACCTCCACCGCCGCATCCGCCAATAATAAGCATAGCGGCTGTTGCTGAAATTTTTTGTAGAGTTTTCATTCTTTCCCTAAGTGTGGACGAGCGAAGCCCCTTGCGGGCAGGTATAAATTTTTGTATCTGGATTCACAGGTGAAAGCCTGGTTCGAACGGGGCGCCTGCTGCGCACACAGGGCTAGCATCCCTCCGGTTTCCAGTCCCATCTGCCACTGCTTGGGTCATGGCAATACGGTGCCTGAAACCGCTGCGTGCAGCCATTTTCAAACGTACGTACGCAGTCGCCGTTATTGCACTGGTAGGTAGACCGAACTGTTCGCCCTGGTGGCGGACGGCACTGCGGCTTCGGCTCTCGTTTCGCCTCATTGCGCTGGCTATATCCAGCCTCGTCCCACCAACTAATGATGTCCGTAGTCTGACAATTCCCCATTTTTTGTTGCTCGCATTGGCGAAATGCCCGGTCCACGGCATCTTGTTGCGTATCGAGGCCTGTGCTGAGATTACAGCCCGCCGCGCCGCATACTATCGCTCCGCCCCCGAACCCTTTTTGCCTATGCATTACGGCGCACGTTGTGACCTTTTTAGTGAGGCCGAGTTGTTTTGCTGCGGTTCTACATCCTTTTACAGCGGCCAAGTCAGCTGCTTTTTGAGTTTGGTAACCCCACGCCGCGTAAAGCGTACCGTGTGGTGTCCCCTCGACCTGCGCAATGGCGGTGTAGGCATGACTGACCGGCGGCATAAGGGTGGCAACTAGCAGGAGCAGATGCCGCCAGGCTCGCTTAACGAACGTGTAATTAGATTGAGCTTCGTCACGCAGTGTCATAGCTTCAACCTCAGTTTAGGTGCCCGCCTTCGAAATTCTTTTACAGCCAATAGCACACGCTCAAGCACCTGTTCGCGCGTTACGGCGCCACCGTGTCGCTCTGTAGCCGCTAGTATTTTTAACGGTGTCTGGTTGTCCAAATCCGGGTGTTCGGTCGTAAAAAAGCGAAATTTACGAATTCCATCAATGCCAAGCAACGCTTCTGAGACAGCGGTAAGAGAAGCCCAATCGTAGTGCGATTCAGCGAAAAAGGCAGGGTAATAGTCCTCGCCAAAGACACCCTCAACCCAGTGCGGCATCGTGAAGATTTTTCGTTCACGTACCAACTGGAGTAAGTGACCTTCAGCGGCACCGGTACGAAGGCACAGCTCAGTTGCGGTAATTAAGGTTCCATCGTCGATTAACTCACGTCCACTTCTCGCCATGGCCCGGTCGAGACGGAATTCTGTGGCGTATGCCTGGGTTCGATTACTTTCGACGCAATCTGGCTGTGCGGATATCCAATGCAAATACTCGGTAACGCGCGCCAAATCTGGCTGTGCCAGCCCCTTGGTGGCTTCTCTGAACGCTTTCGCCACCGCCTTGCTATCGGCATCGGTTCGTTCTGGGGGCAGAAGCCCTCCGCGGAATGCACCCACGGCAGCTGAAAAAATGCAGTAGGAAGAAAGGAATTGGGCTGAAGTCATTTAGTAATTAAAAGTCGCTATGGTCAAAGCATCATGTGGATGCGTTCTGCTAGTAAACGAATAGGAGCAAACCTGCCTTACCAGTATTGATGACAGCAAAAAACAGAAGATAAAAATGACGCGGAAGCTCGCGGCAAGTGCGGTTTGCCGCATTGTGAAATATTGTATCGTATACTTTATAGACTGAGCAAAGTATATAACTCATGCTATGGCTGTCATGAGAAGCCCTTACACAGTCAAAACCGCCCGAGAACGACTCGCTCGTAATCTAAAGGATTGGCGTGTAAAAAGAGGTATGAGCCAGGATGTTCTGGCGGAGCATTCGGGTCTGTCCCGCGTGTTTCTTTCTCGCCTCGAGGGAGCTCTCGAGACCGTGTCTCTCGACAATATTGAGAAATTGGCCGATGTATTGAAGGTTGATATCCTCGATTTGTTACATCACTAGCATTTCACAGCAAATGCCTCCTCAATACTCCGATATCTAAAAGTACCTTACGTGTAGCTCCTCACTCGGCGGGCTATAGCAAGATATCGTGTCGTTGATTGAAGCAACGCATATCCCCACTCCAGCCCGCAGTTAATTTTAGATTTTAGGACCTGGAGCAGCTGCCTATCAAGATGCATCAAAGCGTTCGCGGCACAGACTCTCTGGGGACTTTAGGAAAGTGATACAAAGTCCTCATCGCATTAGGGGCAACGAGCGCTATTGTCAGCCGACGCCCCGTTAGGATTTGCCGACACGGATGTGTCTGCCCACCTATTACGCCTGAAGCCACCGGCCTGCAGCCGTTGGTACGTTGCCGCGTCCAGTCCATCCATGCGGCCATAGTCACAGTCTTTTGTGGTCGCCGCTATACCATCGGCTCGCGCGCAGCAGTTAAGCGAAGCAGCGGCCGCAGCCAAAGGGGAGCCGTGTTAAGAGTTCAAAACCCGTTTAGACTCCGGTGCCGGGACGAGTGTTCGTGAAATTAACCCTAGAGATGTCGACCAGGGGAGAACTCCACTGCATTCCTCGCTGCGTGGAAGAACTGTAAGCTCCGCCCCTGATTCGAATGAGCATTTCTAGCCCGGCTTTCTGAGACACCAATTTAATGACACCTGCAGTCAATAGCGGTTATTTCGAGGTGAGTTGCGGGTCGCCTCGTCGAGGCGCATCTCAAGGGAACGAACCTTTGCACTCAACTCGACGATGCGTTCGTTCGCGCTGGTCAGCGTTGACTGAGCTGCGTCGCGTTGCCTGATGACGTCTTTCAATTTCTCAGCTTTCGTACGATTAGC
Source organism: Janthinobacterium sp. PLB04 (assembly GCF_021165895.1). NCBI lineage: Bacteria > Pseudomonadati > Pseudomonadota > Betaproteobacteria > Burkholderiales > Oxalobacteraceae > Janthinobacterium > Janthinobacterium sp. PLB04. The sequence goes on from NZ_CP088968.1 coordinate 4,118,866, forward strand.
TTGGCGGTTTTTAAGCCTGATATGGCGGCCGGACTCCATCGCATCCTGATTGAGTTCCAAGTAGGCTTGAATTTCGCGAACAAGCATCGGGAAGCGGCGTTTCCGTAATGCTGACGGGTCACACCCAGCCTCCCGAGCGACGTTATTTTGAGTGACTGGAGTGCCACGGTGTAGCACTCTTGGAGTATTGGCCTTGAGACGCTCGAAGGCATGTCGAAATCGCTGTTCAGCGCTGAGAGGCACTTGGGTGTCATATGGCATTGAGGTAAAACTCCATAGCACGGTGCTCTAGGAGCAAAGCTCGGTGTCTCGGGCTATCTACTGGCAGCCTAGCCATTTCTTTCGCAACGCAGGCCAATTCGGTCCTTATCTGCGGCTCCTTAGTCCTGTCGAAAAGGACATCCGAACACGGCTTGCCATTATCCGACCCAGCGCACCGGGCCACTGACTCGACCCCGCCATAATCGCAAGCCCCAGCTTTCATACAACCTCCGAGACGATGTTCGCGGTAGCTGACTTTGCCCTCTTTAGCCCAAGATGTCAGCTTCTTCGTATCCTTCTCACTTATGATGTTAACCAATAAGATTTGCTTATGCTCGTCAGAGTAAGGGGATACGAACCGGTCACTCATGGCGGTTCGAAGTTGAGTTGCCATAGCCTCGTACATGGCAGCCACGACGGTAGATGACACATTCTCATTTAAGTGTAGACGGGTGTATCCGCGACCATAGTACAGGGGCATTAATCGAGAACTGTGCTTCAACTGGTGCTGCATAGTACTATCAGAAATTAATCCCGATGCAAACATGTTGACGGCGCTCGTCCTGCGATACTGGTGCCATGCAAGCGGCCAGATTTGACCTACCGCAAACCTGTCTTCAGGAAGGTTGGGGGTTAGCTGCTTCGCGACCTTCAGGTCATCCGGTGTGATGGTCATCTGGACTGGGTCAAACAGACATGGGTAGGCGGCAACGATTGAGCCTAGGCTTCTGACTCTACGTCGAATGTAATATTTCCTGGTCTTTCCTCCCCCCCATGGTTCGCTAGGGGCACTGTACAAATAGGGGTCTCCTATATCAAGTTCTGTGGGTTCCACATTAGAGTTGGCGCGGTCGCATTGCATCCGCAACAGCGCAATTGAACTGAGTGCCGTAACGGCGAGCTCGACACTAGGGCTTGCAACCCAGCGAGCATCTGAATCAGGGTCAGTTTTTGTGGTTTCACCGCATATGATTGGGACTCGACCCAATTTTTCATCCTCCTCCCATATCAAACAGCTGACTCGCAGAGAGCCGACTTCGTCGCGCCGTTGCAGCGTGAAGTTTGCGATGTATGCCAATGCGGCTATGATAACGAGGTCAAGGTATGCAGAAAATGCCTGTAAGGAATTCAGTCCTTCACTCCGGCCGCTGAGCCACTTTGCAAGTGATGGCGTCAGGTTGTATCGCGCCGCGGTGTCTTCAAATGAGCCGTAGTAGTTACAGTCAGGGTAAGTAACAGAGTTTTTCGTAAAAGGTCCTTTCTTTTTATTCCTGTCCTCGGCTAATGCAGCTTCCAACGTTCCGTAATTCTTAACGTACGCTTCAAGACAAAACCGAAAGCATGCCTCTATCTGCGCCTGGTTACGGATGAAGTCTTCCAAACATTCTCGCAAACGATTTACCTGATAAAGCCAAATACGTGGGGGGATATAGGGGGTTTGCACACTGTCATGGTCGGGCTTCGAGCCGGCTAAGCGTTTCAGGCCATCTTGGTCAAGGATGATAAATCCAAGCTGGTCCCTTGAATCATAAATCCGGTAAAGCTCAAGAATGGTTGAGTCATATCGGCTTGGCGCAATCGTTTCGGGAAGTTGCTCAAAAACTCTTGGAAAACGCATCAAATCGGTCGCTAAAATGCCTTTCCGGCTGCACAATGAAATGACCGCACGAAACATCGTGAAAATTTTTTGAAGCGCTGCTGCAGTCCTAGTGGGCCGTGGTCCCCAGATGCGCCAAGTGACCATCAACCGGAGAATGTCCGCGTTGGCTGAATCAAGACGCCCTGCCAGACCGTCTGGTCCATCCCCAAAATTCAATTTGAAGGGCGTTCCGGCCAAAGGAGTTAAGTCCCATAACGGGTCACTCCAGCGAGAAATTACCGCACCATTTCGGTCAATGCTGACTGGCCACTCCGGATGTGGCGGCCAAGTCATTGGTCTAAAAACTACACTTGTCGGGGTTACCCAATCATTTTGCAAACCCAAGCCGAGCTCGGTTACGGAAATAGTCATACTTTTTCTCACTCGATAGATTCAATCAGGAACTGCCACTCAGGGTGATAGCGTCCTTCGTTAACGCGCGCCAAGGCCTCCTCAACCCAACAGTGTCGGGTCGCGTTAGAGTTGCGAAACCAAGTTAATTTTTCGCTCATCCGGAGGACCGCAAAGTGACTTGGGTGGTCGGTGTGGCTCATGCCCGCGGGCGGGTAATACTTACTCAGCTCCACGGTCTTGAGGTGCCTGAAAGACGCTAAGGCCCAAACATAATCTAATGAGTCAATCTCGCGGTGGTGTTCGCACCATAAGCATCCTGATGGACGAACACAATCCGGTGAAGTCGCGAACTTAGGTATAGATGGAACTGCCAAAGGCGTTCCGGTACATGCACCCGGCGCGACCGCGATTAGTGGTTGTAGCTTCGACAATGTAGGGTCCGTCTTCAGCCAGAAGTTCGGGACCTCAGAGATTGAACGTTGCATTGAGGGTTTTGCATAGGTGCGCAATAACGTTTGTTTGGAGTGCTGAGCCATCTCGGCCGTCAAGTCCGGGTCACCAGACCTCCGAAGCAACCAATTTACTCTAGTGCACCGAAGAACTATAGGAGGAAGCCATGTAATGCAAGCTTGCTTGCAAGCTTTTTTAATTAAATCAAAACTCGGGCGCGTATTCTCAAGAGTATTTCTATTCCGTATCACCGGAAACACCTTAGTATCGTTTGGGAATAGCGCCCTACGCCATTCTAAGTATCGCTCAAAGTGACTCCGATATTCCTTAAAAATTTCGAATAGCACCTCACCACCACGTCTAGGTTTATATTCCTTGACTTTATAGCCATCAATGTCGGCGGCGTAACTAAATTTTCTTAACTGGAGCGTATTTGCCTGAGCTAGATTCATTCCAGTTTGCGCTATAAAAATCAACATCTCAGACATGATTCGCAAATTAACGACGTCTCGCCGCGAAACTGGCGAACAACTGCTCATGTAGGCCGCGTCGCGGCTCGCTTTTTGCTTTAAATTCTTGAGCTCTTTCGCTGCTGTACGCTCTACAGAATGCGACTTCTCCGGGGATAATCGGCTTAGGTAAACTAGTTGCCCACCATTCCTCAAGGGGATTCGAAACGGCCTAGGGCCCCAGACTGCGCTCAGGGGCACGCCATCACAGATATCCTGCAGCAGGCTCCCGAATGCGAACGTCGATGTTAAGCTTTGTCTCTCGGCTTCAACACTCTGCGCAGAATTCCGGCGAATAATTTTTTTTAGCCGAGTCAACGTTATGACTGGTGTCTGTCGTTCAAGGACCTCATCTAGTATTCCGCCGACGACTATCCCGTTATGGTAAGCAGTGTACTGATTTAGGCTCCTTTCGACGTTCTGCCGGTGGATAAGGTGGTCCGTCCAATGTATATAGGTGGTTTGAACTGAGGTAAGGTCCAATGAACTGTCAGCGCACTCCGCCCATGCAAAGAATGCGCAAAGCTGCTGGAACCGTGTAACCGCCGTTGCCTGACTGCCGCCTCCGGCGAGCTTGTCTGCGATTACCTCATAAGCACGTGTTACCAGTTTAAGGCGTTGACGCAATGGGCGACCAAGCGCCCCGCTGTGAATATGAGAATGCACTAAATCCAAACGAGTTCCGGCGCCCCCTTTATATAAAAGTCTTTTCAGGTCAAAAGGCGCTGATTTTTCGCTATGCGCAATGTCTAAAATCAGTTCAGGAATAAGGTCTATATCAGGCTCCAAATCGGCTCCAGTCGCGCTTAACTAAGCCGGAAAATGCTGCAGAAAACTCATCGGACACCAATGCTTTGACGTGGCCACGCTCCCTAAAACGAATATAGCGTAACGTCGTCACCTCATCTTTATGTAACATTACATCTCGGACAAAGGCTAGCGCGGCTGCTTCGCCCGTAACTCGCAAAGCGAGTTCCATCACCCAAGTTCCATAAGTGCACCGAGTCTGGTGAAATTTGAAATTTTGCATGAAAGTTAGGCCTACTGCGACAGCCCTTCGACGCAGGTCTGTCATTAATCGACTAAATGAAGATGGTCGATATGGATTGCCCCTCGATGTTAGAAATAATCGACTCCGATGTTCAGGCTTCGCTCTAGCTTGCCTCTTTAATCTGACCATGGAGTAGGCGTAGCCCTTGAGTGCATTCAGCAGGAAACTGGGTACCAAAAGGTCGCCCGTAACGTCAAATTTTGTTTTGATACCAGTTCCGGGGCCGACGGCCATGCGATGGAAGCCTGGCATGGCTGGGTCCGGCATCGCTGCGTCAATGTTGTGTACGGCAAGAGTCGAAATCGACCCAATCCGTGCACCCGTCAAAAACCCAGTTGATAGTATTAAGTGAAGCTCGTCGAGCTTTTCCGATGCTGTGAACCCTAGCAGTGCTTCTGGATGTCCACCTGCTAAGGGAGTTAGGCCGTCTTCCAGGGTCAGCCCTGGACGACGCCTGTTCGGAATGGACAATTCTGACTTAGCCCTTGTTAATGCTCGCTCGAACCCTACCGTGTCAAAATAACGAATCACAACCATTTCATCATGCCAGAGGGGTGAGTTTCTGCTAACGAAAGCATTTTTTTTCGCGTGCCGATAGAACTGGATTAATGCGGCCATGCGAGCTGTGGCGGTACTGGGTGCGATTGACCCACGGTCACGCTGGTCGATTATCACCTTTCGATATCGAACTAGCACTCGGTCAGCGAAACGGTCTGGGAAATGACGCCAGTCGACTTGGCTCACTTCGAGCCAGCTTGCATAGGCGTGCAAGTGCTTCATGAGAATGGTAATCGTATCGATGTGCCCGCCTAGCACCCCTTTAGCTTTTGTTTTTGCCCAGTGATTAGCCTCGGTCCAATCTTCGCCGTTATCCCAAAATATTTGCGGGAGTTTTTCTATTGGGCACGACATCACATCACGTTCCCATCTAATTGAACCATCCTCGACAACCTCACGCATTGGCGAGTAATGGATATACTCAAGATTGGCCATGACAACATCAACTTTGGTAATAAGCTTCTATAGCATGAAATCGGTTGTGAAATCGGCATACGACTGGCGAATATTCTAGGTCCAAAGCCTTATCCATCCGTCACTGAACATTGCGGCCGGCACCTGAGGCGAAGCGTTGCCGTGCCTATCGCGACACTCGCTGCCAGTTAAGGAATGCGGAGGTGCAAGCTTGGTACTCCGGTCATGTTTATATTCCCACTGGAATACCTGGATATCCAAAGACATGGAGACATCGTTGCTTTTAGCACGATGGCTCCCACGTCCTCGAACAACTGTCGTGCTTTCCGAAAGGTTGTAGATAGACCCACGTCGCGACGAGTGCCGTGTAGTTGTGTGAGTCCTTAGTCGCTCCGGTCTCCATAGAAGCCGGACTCGAATCGGATAACAAGACACCGGCAATGAAGTTGAACCTCGAACTGCCAATGGAGTGGTGTTAGATAGTACTTTACCAATCTCGGCAAGGTCCACCGCTTGCATATTCGCCGGCACAACGTTAGTCGTCGGCAAAAGCGATGACTTCTCTGATGTTCGTGTCGGGTACGAAAGCTGGGCTTCACTGCTGCCTTTGAGCATCTCATGGTCGACCTTTAACGGCATCAGCCTGGAGCACTTTGCGGCCAAGTGCTGCAGGCTTAATCGAGCATCAGGTTCATGCTCATCTGCCAGAACTGTTCGTATTCCCTCGTTGGTCATGCTTCCTCCTCCGCGTCACAATACTTGGCGATGACATTGATGTCAATGGAAAATTTTCCAAAAAAACCTTTTAAATCAAACAGTTACATATATTTTGCTATGATAAAAAACACTGGTAGTAATGCAGCGCGGGGCTTCGACTCGCAACGGGTCCTGGCTAAATAGCAGTTGGTATCGAGTATTCCTGTGGAACCAGGTCGTTGGAGACTTTCGGTAGGGTTGTCAGAGGCTGCTCGTCTTAGAAGCCTAAGATTCTCTCCCAAAACGCTCAAGTCAAGCTATGAGAGTCAAAATAAGAAGAGAACGGACGACGGTATTGGAGATACCCCTCTAGATAATTAGTACTGTTCCCTCATCAGGTCATCGCAGGGTTCGGTGCGCACTTGAAATGTCCATACTGTCGCAATGAAGGGTTGCACGTCCATAGCACTCATTCGCGGTTGTCCCACGTCCAGCTCTGGCCCGCCATGCAGTGCAGATAGGGTTTGTGCAACGCCCGCCGCGCCTCGACGGCGGGATGGCCATCGAACAGCGACGAGGCCAGCCAGCCCACCTGCACGTTATCCAACAGAGACATGGCGCCGCCTGCGTGATCGAGGTCGCTGTGGGAAATGATCACGCCGTCCAGCTTGGCTATGCCGCGTGCGCGCAGATAAGGCACGATGACCCGGCTGGCGCCATCGGAATCGAGGCTGTAGGCAGGCCCCGTGTCGTACAGCAAGCGGTGGCCATGCGTTTCCACCAGCACGGCCATGCCCTGCCCCACGTCAAAGGCGGTCACCCACATGCCACCCGGTGGCGGACTGGACGGCAAGGCCGTCAGCAGCGGCAGCCAGCCCAGCATGCCCGCCCAGCGGTGCGGCCAGCCGCGTGGCGCCAGCAGCCAGGCCGTGCCAAACAATGCCCAGCAAAAACTCCACATTGGCGGCGCGGGCGCCGTCCACACGGCAAAGCGGCGCGCGCCCAGCCATTCGAGCACCTGCGCCAGCATCTGCACGATGGCGTGCGCCAGCAACAGCATTCCGTCGGACAGCGGCGCCGGCAGCAGGCTGCCCGCCAGCGACAGGGGCGTGACGACCAGGCTGATGACGGGGATGGCCAGCGCATTGGCGACGGGAGACACCAGCGATACTTGCGAAAACAGCAGCATCGTCAACGGCACCAGCCCCACCGTCACCACATACTGCGTGTGGGCGCCCAGCGCCACGGCAGCACGCAAACGGCGCCAGCGTCCGGCCTGCGGCGGCATGGACGCCGTGGTGCGCCCTGCCGTTGCGTACAGCATGGTGGCGACGGCGCCGAACGACAGCCAGAAACCGGGCCACAGCACGGCCCACGGGTCGAGTAGCACCACCACGCCCAGCGCCAGGCACAGGATATGGACGATGCTGGTGATGCGTCCCAGCCACAGGGCCAGCGCCACCACCAGCAACATATACAAGGTGCGCTGCGCGGGCACGCCAAAGCCGGCCAGCAGCACATACAAAAATGCCGCCAGCGCGCCGGCCAGCGCCGCCACCTTTTGCGCCGGCAGCCGCAGTGGCAACTGCCAGCCGGTAAAAAACGAGCGCCGCCACAGCGTGCCGGCACCAAGCGCAAAGAGTCCCGCGATCATGGTAATGTGCAGACCGGATATCGAAATCAAATGGCTCACGCCAGTGCGGTTGAACACTTGCCAGTCCGACTGGGGAATCGCCCGCTGGTCGCCCACCACCAGCGCCACGATCACGCCCGCATACTGTTTTCCGTCCAGGCTGCGCACGATGCGCGCGCGCAATGCCGCGCGGCTGGCCTCCACCACGTTGCCGAAGCCGGGCACGAAGGCGGCCAGGCGCACGTTCGGCGTATCGGCGCGCGGCTGCGGCCGCACATAGCCCGTGGCGCGCACGCCCTGCTCCAGCAGCCACGCCTCGTAGTCAAAACCCATCGGGTTCGCATTGCCGTGCGGACGCTGCAAGCGCACCGTCAGGCGCCAGCGTTCGCCCGGCTGCACGTCGCCCACCTCGTTCGTCACTTCATCACGAAAACCTGCGTACCAGGACAGGGCGATCAGGGGCGGCACCTTCGCCCCAACAGCCTTCTCCACGGCAAAATTGAAGCGCACGCCCTGCTCGAAGCGGTACGGCAGGCTGGCTACCGTACCCGTGACAACAATGTCCTGGCCTTCATCAGCCAGCGCCAGTTGCGGCGCCATGGCGGCCTGGGCCAGCCAGGCGGCACAGTAAAAGCCCAGTCCCACGCCAGCGACAAGCGCAACAGTGGAATGCAAGCAGGAATGCCAGCGCGCATGGCGGCACAGCAGCAGTGCCGCCAGCAGCGACACGCCAGCGGTCGCCCACAGCAGCACGCCCCCGTACGGCGGCAAGCTTGCCTGCGTCTGCAACCAGGCGGCGCCAGCGGCAAAGCCGAGTATCAGGGTGCGCATGGGAGCTCGCTGCAAAAAAGGCTCAGCAACTGTGCCCCCTTTCTACTCTTTACCGTCTGATCTGGCGCAATGGTGCCCTGAATAAGAAGGTTCAGTCACGCCATCCGGCACCACCGCTGGCGAAACTTTCTGCATGCTAAGATGGCCATCCGGCGCAAAGGCGCCACGACTTTGCGGATCTTGCATGACCCTACTGACAGCGGCAGAAACCTATTTACAGGACTTTCATCAAAGGCAAGTCGGCGTGACCAGCACCGCGTTTGGCCACCTGCCGGCCAGTTCCCCGGCCGGCAGCTGGGCCTCGTCCTACGACGTGCTGACCAGCCTGGTACCGGCCGTGGACACGCCATTGAGCGTGCTCGACCTGGCCTGCGGCGACGGCCATCTGCTGGGCTTGCTGGCAGCCAGGCGGCAGCCCCGGCTGCAACTGCTCGGCGTCGACATGAGCCAGACTGAACTGGCCGCCGCGCGCGCCGCCCTGCCCCCGTCCGTGCATCTGCTGCAAGGCCGGGGCCAGGCGCTGGACCTGCCATCGGCCAGCGTCGATTATCTCGTCTCGCACATGGCGCTGATGCTGATGGACGACATCGAACAAGTCATGCGTGAAATCCGTCGCGTGCTGCACCCCGGCGGCCAGTTCGCGGCCATCGTCGGCCGGACGTTCTTGCTGGGCGAAGTGAACGACGTTTTCATGCGCGTGTTCAAGCCGGTCGCCAGCACCGGGCTGCCGCCGCTGCGCTTCGGCGATCGCCGCACGGGCTCCGAAGCCGGCTGGCGGGAACTGCTCGATGCCGGTTTCGCAGACGTTGAAGTCGACGACATCGACGTCCCATGGACGCCCACGCCGGGCGAACTGTGGACGGCCCTGCTGGACACCTACGATATCGACCGCCTGGACGAGGGCGCCAGGCAGCGCCTGCGCGAGGCGTTCCTGGATGCCGTAGCGCCGCTGCAAGCCGATGACGGATTGATCGCCACCGGCTGGGGGCTGCGCGCCGTGCGCGCACGGGCAGCCTGAACTGCCATCGATGCCATGGCTTGCCAGCGTCAGCGTCAGCGTCAGCGGCAACAGGCTACGATAGTGGCTGCCGCAGCGCGCGGTGCTTCTCCGGTCAATTGCAGGCTTGCTGGCAAGCGGACCGCTCGGCGTTGCACTCGGCTTGAGCGGTACCGCCAGCAATGCAAGCCTTCCATTCGACAGCGCAGTAGTGATAACAGCTTGCGAAGGCTGGCGTCGCAGTCACAGCCAAACCGAGACCTGTCGCGAAAAGAAATGCAGCAAGCTTTTTATTCATAGTGCTCTCCTTAAGTCGGATGGCTGATGAATCCCTGCGCGCGCCATCCACCGGCGCAGGGCCACATACACAGGTATGTCGGGTGTCATCGCAAGCTGGCTATGCGCCAGCGCGAAGTAAAAAGTCCTGCGGCCACCAGCGGATCCTGGAGTGCCGTCAAATCATAGCCGTTCATATAAACGCGACGCGCTCCAGGCGATAGCCAGGCCGGCAGCCAGAATAATGCCGTACCTCGCCGCCAATTTCAGCTATTGTGAAAACATGCCAAAAATCCTCTCGCGAGATCTGAGGCCATAATCAGCTCACCATTATTAATTGTCAAGATAATTCAATTCATTCCGCACCAGCGGATAATTTCTCGTGCAATGAAAAATACAGGCGCAATACGGAAACGGTCCCGCCGTGCTTAATTTCAACTCCACAGCGTGGAAAGGCGCATTCGGTCGTGCCGGATGCTGCCGGCGCCATGGGAGCGTGGCGATAATTACCCGTTGCCGGATGCGCGCAAGAAAATACGTTCGACCTCGCATCCAGAAAAACAATCTGCACATGATGCGAATATCATCATCGTGGATACCAATAGAAACTTACTCTTTGTTATTATCGATGCTGCGGCAATCAAATTTTCACAATCAATTTCAACAAATCAAAAAACTTAATAAAAATATATGCTTAAAATTTCCAGATAAATAAAATAGAACAGGGAAAAATATGATAAGCGGAAAGCACCAGATAACGCATTCCCATTCCACGTTCTAGCAAGGTGATTCGCCAGAATGGAAGCGCCGCTCTCAATGCCTGCCAGTTGCTCATCCGGCCCAGGGAATCATCGCTTTCAAGATCAACGCCCTCCGCAACAGCCGCACCGCGCACGGGGCAAAGTCTTTGTCCTGCACACGGTATAATCGGCCTCGCTTACTTCAACACCCAGGCACGACATGACTTCCTCCGCACTTCCTCCCGATACTTCCACCGACATTTCCGACAGCAGCGAAGACAATAACGATGCCACCCTGGTCGCGGAACTGGGGGAACTGGCCGAGCATATCCGCCTCGTAAAGATGGAAGGCCGCGTCTTCGTGCGCTTTTCCGGCGTGGTCAAGGCGGGCCATCTGGTGGTGCCGTATGCGCTGGTACCAAGCCAGGGCGTGCTGGCGCGGCCGGCCAAGTGGCGCAAGATGGACCGCGAAACCAAGCTGGCACTGGTGCGCGAACGGGCCAGCGCGGCCGTCTTCGAAGAACTGCGCCAGCATGTGATCGATTTCGTCGCCGATATCGCGGGACTGAGCGAAGACGTCGACACGGACCCGATGGTTTTCCTGCATACCCTGGCCGACATGCAGACGTCGGAGCCGGCCGGCATGGTGTTCGACCGCATCCGCCAGCGTTTCAATCACGCCATCGAGCGCCAGCAGGAAGAACAGCACGCGGCGCGCACGCGCCAGAGCATCAACCTGGCCGAGTATCCGGCCTCGTTCGAGATGGCGCGCCGCCTGCCGCGCCGCTTCATCGCCCTGCTGGGCCCCACGAATTCCGGCAAGACGCACCGCGCCATGGAAGCGCTGGTGAAGGCAAAGAGCGGCATCTATCTGGCGCCATTGCGCCTGCTGGCGCTGGAAAACTACGAACGCCTGCAGGAAGCCGCGCCGCATGGCAAGCCGCTGGCCGTGAGCCTGATCACGGGCGAGGAGCGCAGGGTCGTCGACGGCGCCACGCACGTGGCCAGCACGGTGGAAATGCTGGACACGAAAACCGTCGTGGAAGTGGCCGTCATCGATGAAATCCAGATGCTGGCCGACCCGGACCGGGGCGCCGCGTGGACGGCCGCCGTCTGCGGCGCGCCCGCCCACACGGTCTACCTGGTGGGGGCACCCGAAGCGCGGCGCGCCATCGAGGCGCTGGCCGAGCGCCTGGACTGCCCGCTGGAAGTACATGTCTTGAAACGCATGGCGCCCCTGTCGATGGAGCCGAACGCCGTGCGCAAGGTGCGCAACCTGCGCCGCGGCGACGCCGTCATCGCCTTTTCCCGCCGCGAAGTGCTGATGTGGCGCGACATGATCACGGAAACGGGGCTGTCAGTGGCGACTGTGTACGGCAACCTGTCGCCGGAAGTGCGGCGCGCGCAGGCGCAGCGCTTCCGCGACGGCACGGCCGATATCGTCGTCGGTACGGACGCGCTGGCGATGGGCTTGAACATGCCGATCGCGCGCATCGTCATGACCACCTGCGTCAAATACAATGGCCGCGAAGAGGAAGAGATTTCAGCCGCGCTGGCGCGCCAGATCGCCGGACGCGCGGGCCGCTACGGCGTGCATGAAGAGGGCCTGGTGGCCGGCTACGACAACGAAACGCATGAAGTGATGCGCGCCCTGCTGAAGGAAAAGCTGCATCCGCTGAACACCAGCGGTTTTGCCGTGGCGCCCTCGCTCGAACATCTGCACCGCATTTCGTCAGTGACGGGCGAACTGTCGCTGTCAAAACTGCTGCGCCGCTTCATCCACAATATCGACGTGCCGGACGGCTTTTTCTTCCCCCGCATCACGGAAGACCAGAAGGAGCGCGCCGTCTGGCTCGACACCTTGCCCCTGTCCGTGGCCGACAAGTTCACCCTGTCGCTGGTGCCGATATCGAGCAAGGTGCCGTCCTTGCAAACGGCGTGGGAGCACTGGGCGAAGAATCTGTCGCAGGGAAAAACGAGCACCTTGCGCCAGCACGCGTACGGCGGCGGCACGCAGAATCTGCAGCAGGTGGAAGACACCTGCCGCTACTATTCCGCGTATGCCTGGCTCAGCTACCGCCTGCCCGAGTTCTTCCCCGATATCGCCGTCGCGCAAAACCTGTCGCGCGATGCGTCGGAACGGGTCGACTCCATCCTGCGCGCGCACAATGCGGCTTCGCGCGGACGGTCGAAGAAGTTCAAATAAGCCTCAACCGAGCTGCCAGAACCAGACCTCGCCACAATCCCAGTAGCATTCGGTGCCGCACACCTTCACGCCGATGGACGGCAGCAGGATGTCGATATGGCCGCCCGCGCCGCCCAGGTAGCCGGGAATGCGGAAGAAGGCGACCAAGCCCTGGCGCTGGCCGATGCCGGCCATGGCGGCATCCCGGCTGAATTTTTCGGGCGCGCCGAACATCGAGGGGCTGGCCAGCATGTGCGCCAGCTTGGCCTGTCCCGGCTCGATCAGCGCGCCCCTGAACGGTCCCTTGCGGATGGCCATGCGGCCTCTGACCTGGACGCCAGCCTTGATCAGGGCCAGGCTGACGCGGATGGCGCAGGTGTTGGCAAAGCTGTCCTTGCCGATCAAGTCTTCCCAGCCGATTTCTCGGAACAGGGCTGCCTGGTCGACGGCCGCCACGCTCGAGTAATTTTCACGCAGATTGATGAATGCAGGTTTCACGCCGACCTCCCGTTGCCCCTGGTCGCCAGGGAACATCAGGCAGATTGTAGGAGGATGCTGCAGCCCCGCACTGAGCGAAGTCAAGCGATCTGCATTACGGCTTGGCCACCTCGTAATGCAGTTTCAGCACCAGCCCATTATGGTCGTCGGCCATATAGATATCGCCATCCTGGCCCTGCTTCACGTCGACGGGCGCGCCCCTGCCCTGTTTGCCCTTGCGTTCCCAGTTGCTGATCAAGTCGACGGACTTGCCCATAGGCGCACCGGCCTTGTCTGGCAGCAGGGCCACCAGGCGGTGGCCGTTGCTGCGGTAGCCGTGGTAGCCGATGATCAGGCTATTCCTGTACAACGCAGGGAAGCGGCTGGCCGTGTAAAAAGTCATGCCCAGCGGGGCGGCATGGCCGGGCAGCAAACGCTCCGGCGCCGCATATTGGGCGTCGCAAGCCGTCTTCGGATATTCGGGACTGGCCACATTGTCGTCGTAGCAGTACGGCCAGCCGTAGTGCCGGTCTGCCTTGATCAAATTCAGTTCTTCGTGCGGCAGGTTCTCGTCGCTTTTCAGTTGCGGCATGGCGGCCTGGATGGCGTCGCGCGAGTTTTCCGCCTGCCACAGCTCGCCCGTCGCAGGGTGAAAAGCCAGCGCCATCGAATTGCGCAAGCCGCGCGCATGCGTGCGCCAGCTCGTCACCGTACCGGCCGGCCAGGCCATCGTGTATTCGCGGATGGCGCCCAGCGCTTCCAGGCCTTCCGCCGAAGGACAAGCCTTGGCCGGATCGGGCGCCTTGCCATCATTCTCGCAATGGTCGGTGCTGGAACCCACGTTCACATACAGGTCGCCCTTGGGGCTGAAGCGCATGTTCGTCAGCAGGTGTAAACCGAGGCCCGGCAGGCGCGGCGTCTTGGCCTTGCCGCCGATCACGTCGGTGAGGGTGCGCGTGGTGTCGCGCAGGTCGAAGCGGAAGATGCGCCCCACCTCGCCCACGTAGACCATGCCGTCCGGCCCCTGCACGATGCCGTTCGGCCGATCGAGCTTGTCGAGCAGCAGCTTGCGCTCGTAGCCGCCACCGGCCGCCTTGGGCTGCAACAGCCACAATTTACCCTGCTTCGGCACCCATCCCGTCATATCCGTGACGAGGATGTCGCCATTCGTCAGCGGCAGCACGCCACGGGGGAATTTCAGGCCGTCGGCCAGCACGGCCACGCAAAAGCCGGCCGGCGTGGTGACGTCGAGGCGCGGCATACCGTCGCACTGGGCGCTGGCCGTCGCCGCCATGGCGGGCGCAAACACGGTGGACATACAGGCTGCCAGGGCGCCCGCAAGCATTTTCTTGTTCATGGTCTCATTCCATCAGGGGTAGTCGGGGCATCACGGCGCGCGCGTTGGCACTGGTGGCAAGCGCCACTTGCGCGATATCCAGGCCACGCAGCTCGGCCAGCACGGCGCCAATGCGCGGCAATTCTTCGGGGCTGTTGCGGCCCGGGTGGATCCAGCTGGGGGAAATGTCGGGTGCATCCGTCTCCAGCACGATGGCATCCAAAGGCAGGTCGGCGGCCATGCGGCGTATCTGCAGCGCGCGGGTAAACGTCATGGCACCGCCGAAACCGAGCTTGAAACCGAGGTCGATATAGCCCTGCGCCTGCTGGAAGCTGCCGTTGAACGCGTGCGCGATGCCGCCGTTCGGGCGGATCTGGCGCGCGTGTTTGAGGACGATGTCCTGCGAGCGGCGCACGTGGGCCAGCACGGGCAAATCGAAGTCGCGGGCGATTCTCAGCTGCTCGCGCAGGAAATGCTCCTGCTTGGCGCGCATGGCCGGCTCGCACAGCATGGGGATGAAGAAATCGAGGCCGATTTCGCCGATGGCGACAAAGCGCGGGTCGTTCATCGCCAGGGCCACGGCCTCGCGCAGGGCGATCAAATCGTCTTCCGTGGCGTGCGGCACGTAGATCGGGTGGATGCCCAGCGCATAGCAGGCGTTGGGCGCCGCAGCCGCCAGGTCGCGCACGATGGCGAAATTGGCCCGTTCGACGGCGGGAATGACGATCATCGCCACGTCCTGCTGCTGCGCTCGCGCCGCCACCTGCAGCGATTCGCTGCCGAATTCATGCGCGTCGAGGTGGCAGTGCGTGTCGATCCACAGCATGGCAGCTCCTTAATATTGGTACGGCTGCAGCCCTTCGTCCGTCAGGCGCAGCACGCGGTCGCAGCGCTTGGCCAGCTCGATATCGTGCGTGACAATGACGAAGGCCGTGCCCAAGGTGCGCGACAATTCCAGCATCAGGTCGAAAATCTGTTCGGCCGTGGCGTGATCGAGGTTGCCCGTCGGTTCATCGGCCAGCACGCAGGCCGGCTGCGTGACGAGGGCGCGGGCCAGGGCCACGCGCTGGCGCTCGCCTCCCGACAACTCGCCCGGCGTGTGCGTGACGCGCTTGGCCAGGTTCACGCGCGTGAGGATCTGCTGCGCCAGCTCGGTGGCCGGCGCGCGCTTCATGCGCCGTATCATCAAAGGCATGGCGACGTTGTCCAGCGCGGAAAACTCGGGCAGCAGGTGGTGGAACTGGTAGACGAAACCCAGCGAGGCGTTGCGCAAGTCGCCGCGCGCCTTTTCGCTGAGATTGGCGAAGTCCTTGCCCAGCAGGGTGACCTTGCCGCTGGTGGGCGTGTCGAGGCCGCCCAGCAGGTGCAGCAGGGTCGATTTGCCGGAGCCGGAGGCGCCGACGATGGCGACCCGCTCGCCGCGGTGGACGTCGATGTCGATGCCGGCCAGCACCTGCACCTTGTAGCTGCCCTGCGTAAAAGTCTTGCCCAGGCCGCGGCAGGAAAGCACGGCAGAATCGGCGGAAGCGCCATTGGAGGCAGGTTTGTTCAGATCGGTCATGGTCGTAGTCAGTGGTTTATTCATAGCGCAGGGCTTCCGCAGGTTTGACGCGGGCAGCCCACCAGCTTGGGTACAGGGTCGCCAAAAAGGCGAGGATCACGGCCAGCACGCCGATCTTGGTGACGTCGGGCCAGCGCAGGTCGGACGGCACGGTGCTGATGAAATAGATGTCCTTGGAGAGGAACTGCACCCCCAGCAAATGCTCGATGAAGGGCACGATGACATCGATGTTCATGGCCACCAGCACGCCGCCGCCCACGCCCAGAACCGTGCCCAGGATGCCCACCAGCGCGCCCTGGATCATGAAGATCTTCATGATGGAGCGGGGCGACGCGCCCAGGGTGCGCAGAATCGCGATATCGGCCTGCTTGTCCGTCACCGTCATCACCAGGGTCGAGACCAGGTTGAAGGCGGCCACCGCGATGATCAGGGTCAGGATGATGAACATCATGCGCTTTTCCGTCTGCACGGCAGCGAACCAGTTGGCATTGAGCTTGGACCAGTCGCGCAGCCACAGGTCGCCCGGCATGGTTTTTTTCAGTTCCGCCGCCACTTGCGGCGCCTGGTTCATGTCGGCCAGGCGCAAACGCAGGCCGGACGGGCCATCGAGACGCAGCAGGCGCTGGCCGTCTTCGATATTGATGAAGGCCAGACCCGCGTCGAATTCATTGTGGCCCGCCTGGAAGATGCCGCTGACGGTAAAGCTGCGCATGCGCGGCAGCACGCCGGCCGGCGTGACCTGGCCTTGCGCCAGCATCAACGTCACTTTTTCGCCGAGGTTGACGCGCAGGGCGCGCGCCAGCTCGATGCCCAGCACGATATTGAAGGTGCCAGGCTGCAGGGCCTTGAAGCTGCCCATGCGCGTCTGGCCGGCCACGTCGGAAACGTTCGGCTCTTCCTCGGGCAGCACGCCGCGCACGATGGCGGGACGCAGCGCATCGTCGCGCAGCAGCATGCCCTGCGTTTCCACGAACGGCGCGGCGCCCTTCACGGCCGGGTTTTTAAAAGCTTGCGCCGCTTCGGCGCGCCAGTCCGGCATGCTGCCGCTGTTGTCGAACACTTCCACGTGGGCCAGCACGGACAGCATGCGGTCCGTCACTTCCTTCTGGAAGCCGTTCATCACGGACAGCACGACGATCAGCGCCGCCACGCCCAGGCCGATGCCGGCCATGGAAATGAGGGAGATGAAGGAGATAAAACTGTTGCGGCCACTGCGCTTGCCGGCCCGCGTGTAGCGCAAGCCAACCAGCCATTCGAAGGGCAGATTCTTGAAAATACTCATTGTTCAGGCGGTCTTTATCGTTTCTTGATGTGTTATTCGTAGCGCAATGCCTCGGCCGGCTTGACGCGCGCGGCGCGCCAGCTCGGGTAGATGGTCGCCACCAGCGCCAGGCCAAAGGCGATCAGGCCGATCTGCGCCACGTCCAGCCAATGCACGTCCGACGGCACGGCGCTGATCTGGTAGATTTCCTTCGAGATGAAATGCAGGCCGAAGATGCCTTCGATGAAGGGCACGATGACGCCCACGTTCAGCGCCAGCACGACGCCGCCGATCACGCCCAGCGCGCTGCCCAGCAAGCCCACCAGCGCGCCCTGGATCATGAAGATCTTCATGATGGAGAATGGCGAGGCGCCCAGGGTGCGCAGAATGGCGATGTCGGCCTGCTTGTCGGTGACCGACATCACCAGGGTCGAGACGAGGTTGAACGCGGCCACGGCGATGATCATGCTGAGAATGATGAACATCATGTTCTTCTGGCTTTGCACCAGCGCATACCAGCTGGCGCTGGCGCGCGACCAGTCGCGCATCCACAGCTGGCCCGGCATCGAGGCTTTCAGTTCGCGCGCCACCTGCGGCGCCTGGTTCATGTCGTGCAGGCGCAAGCGCAGGCCGGACGGGCCGTCGAGCTGCAGCAGCTGCTCGGCGTCCTGCATGTTCACGAAGGCCAGGCTGCCATCGAGTTCATTGTGACCGGCCTCGAAGATGCCGGCGACTTTGAGCGCGCGCATGCGCGGCATGACGATGCCATTGGCCGGGTCGCCCGCCCTCGGCTCGCGTTCCAGCATCAGGGTGACGTTCTGCCCCACTTTCACATCGAGCGCCTTGGCCAGGTCGATGCCCAGCACGATGTTATAGGAACCTGGCGTGAGATCCTTGAAACTCCCCTGCTTCATCTGGGAGGCCACGCTGGAGACGGTGGCTTCCTGCTGCGGCAGCACGCCGCGCACGACGGACGGGCGCATGGTTTCGTCGTTCAGCAGCATGCCCTGGGTTTCCACGAACGGCGACACGGCTTTCACTTGCGGGTTGGCGTAGGCGGCGCGCTCCTGCGCCTGCCAGTTCGGCATGGAGCCGCTGGTATCGAACACCTCGACATGGGCCAGCACCGACATCAGGCGGTCCGTGACTTCCTTCTGGAAGCCGTTCATGACGGACAGGACGACGATCAGGGCGGCCACGCCCAGGCCGATGCCGGCCACGGAAATGAGGGAGATGAAGGAAATGAAGCTGTTGCGGCCACTGCGTTTCCCGGCGCGCGTATAGCGCACGCCGACCTGCCACTCGAAGGGAAATTGTTTGATGATGCTCATGCGCTCCCGCGACAACGATGATATGCGAGCGCGCAGTGTGCCACACAATGGGCATTTCATGCATCAAGTCTGCGTGAAACAGCGCACGCCGGCCCTATTTTTCCTCCTGCGCCAGGCCGAACACGGCCAGCAGCTGCCCCGCCAGCGCATATTGGCGCATCTGCGCCAGGGTCAGACGGTGCAGCTGATCGATGCGCCGCTGCTGCACCGTGAAATAGCTGTCGCGCGTCTGGATGACCTGCTGCAGGTTGCGCCGCCCCGCCTCGTACTGGATGGTCCCGCCGCGCACGACGAAGGCCAACTTCCTTTCCTGCTCGTCGAGCAGGGACAGGGTGCGCTGCGCATTGGCGATGCGCGGCAGCATGCTGGCCAGGTCGGCGCGCGTGCCCTGCTCGGCGCGCGCCACGTCCGCATCGGCCGCCTGGGCGCGGCTGATGCTCTCGTCGCGCTGCGCCAGGCTGCCGCCGCCGAGCGGGAATTCCCAGCTCACGCCCACCGACCAGCCCCGCTGCTGGATGGTCGAGGGCGGCGGCGTGGTCTTGTTATTGAGCAGATGGCTGACGTTCAGATCCACTTTCGGCGCCAGGGTGGCCGCCACACCGCGCACGCGCAGCTGGGCCGCCGCCGCCCGCTCGCGCGCGGCGCGCAACTGCGCCTGCTGCGTATCGGCGTTTTCCAGGGCCTGCGCCGGCAGCGGCGCAAAGGCGAAATCGGCAAACTGCGCCACCGGCTCGAAGGCCAGCGCCTCGAGCTTGATGCGCGCCGCCTGCTGGTCCGTCAGCAAGCCGTCGTGCACCAGTTCCGCGTCCAGCTGCGAACTTTGCGCCAGTTCGCGGTCCACTTCCGACGATTTGCCCAGTTCCGCCTGGCGCGTCACCTGCCGCACCAGTTGCGTCACGTCGCGCAGGCGTTCCTGCGACTGCATCAGGCTGCGTTCCAGGCGCTGCATGTCGAAATACGCTTCGGCCAGTTTTTCCGCGCTTTCCGCGCGTGCCCGCTCCACGTCGAAGGCGGCGCCCGCCATTTCGCGCTCGGCCGCATCGAGTTCGGCGCGGTCGGCGCCGCCGTTGTACACATTCCAGCGCACGCTCGCTTCCACCTGGTGCGTGCGCCGTTCCACGTCCAGCGCGCCATCGAGGTCATTGCTGCGCCCCCGCGTCGCCTGCAGCGCCGCAGTCGGGAACAGCCGCGAGCGGGCCTGCTTGTAGCGCGCTTCGGTGGTGGCCAGCGCCGCCTGCGCCGCGATCACCTGCGGGTCGCGCGGCACGGCGCGCGCCAGCAAGGCGGGCAAGCCGCGCGTGGACTGCGCCTGGAAAGTGGCCGGCGGTGCCGGTTGGGCTACCGCGTTTGCGCAGGCGAATGCCATGCAAAGTAAAAAAGCACGCATCACCGCTCCTGCAGGGAAGACTGCAAGCCGCGCAGCACGGGCTTGAACACATATTGCAGCACCGAGCGGCGCCCCGTCAGGATGCCCACGTCGACGGGCATGCCAGGCGTAATCGGCAGCACCTTGCCGTGCGCCGTCAACTGGCTGCGGTCGGTACTCAGCTGCACCTCGAAATACGGCTCGTTGCGTTCATCGGGAATCGCATCGGCGCCCACGCGCACCACCTGCGCCTGCATGCGTCCATAGGTGGTGGCGTCATACGCCAGCACATTGGCCGAAGCGCGCTGCCCCACGTGGATAAAACCGATGTCCGACGGTTTCACGCGCACGGAAATCAGCATTTCCGAATCGGCGGGCACGATTTCCAGGATAGGTTTGCCCGGCTGCGCCACGCCGCCGACCGTCGCCACCAGCACGCGGTTGACGACGCCGTCGACGGGCGCCGTCACATCGCGCCGGCTCACCTGGTCCTGCTGGCCTTTCACGGTGCTGGCCAGGGCTCCCGCCTTGGTTTCATATTCACTGCGCTGGGCGCCCCACTGGCCGCGCATGCGCGCTTCCACTTCGCCGGCCTGCGCCTGCGCCTCGGCCAGGGTGGCCGCCAGGCGCGGCACGGAAGCGCGCAGGCTGTCGAGCTCCGTGCGCTGCTGCTGCACGCGCTGCTGCGCATTCAGGTAGTCGCCGCGCGAACCGGCGCCCTCCTTGAACAGGCGCTCCTCGATCGACAGGCTTTCCAGCGCGATCTTCAGGCCCGTATCGAGTTGCGCGATGCGGCTGTGCGCCTCGGCCAGCTCGCCGCGCCGCCGCGTCACGCCTTCGCGCGCGGCCGCCGTGGCCGACGCGAACTCGCGCTGGCCATCGCGCCACAACTGCGTTTCCTTGGCGATCAGCTCGGGCGCCTCTTTCTGCCATTCCGGCGCAAACCGGGGAGTACCACCGGACAGCAGCGCATCGAGGCGCGCCCTGCCCGCCAGCGCGGCCAGGCGATTCTGCACGCTGGCGCCCAGATTGGCCTCGTACTGGGCCGTGTCCAGGCGCAGCAGCAAGTCGCCGCGGCGCACGCGCTGGCCCGGCTTCACCAGCATCTCGCGCACGATGCCCCCCTCCAGGCTTTGCACTTCCTGCAGGTGCGACGGCGGCGTGATGGCGCCGCGTCCATTCACGGACACGTCGAGCTGGGCGAAGGTGGCCCAAGCCAGCACCAGTACCAGCAATACGGCGATCAGCGCCAGCATGCGCAGGACGATGCGCTGCGGTTCGCGTTCCGGGTCCGGGTGGGCCGCCGGCAGCGGACGGGCGTTCAGGGCGCTCATGTCGTGGCTCCCTGTTCCACCGCAGGCTTGGCTGCCTGGCTATTGAGCACGCGCATGACCTCATCGCGCGGGCCGTCGGCCACGATGCGCCCCTTGTCGAAGACGATCAGGCGGTCCACCAGCGCCAGCATGGCCATGCGGTGCGTGACGAGCACGATGGTCGTATCCTTTAAGGTACGCAGGCGGGCGATCAGGCGCTGCTCGGTGGCCGGGTCGAACATGCTGCTCGGCTCATCGAGCAGCAGCATGGGCGGTTTCACGAGCAAGGCGCGGGCCATGGCCACGGCTTGGCGCTGGCCGCCGGACAGGCGTTCGCCCCGTTCGCCCACTTCCGTCGCCACGCCGTTGGGCAGCTGGGTGATGATGTCATCGAGGCAGGCCAGGCGGATGGCATCGAGCAGGGCCGCATCGTCGGGCTGGCTGCGTCCCAGTTCGATGTTTTCGCGCAGGGTGCCGTGGAACAGGGTCACGTCCTGCGGCACGTAGCCGATCTGGCGGCGCAGGCTCAAAGGCTCCAGCTGGGTGCTGGACAGGTCGTCGAACAGTACGCTGCCGCTTTGCGGACCATACTGGTTCAGCAGCAAGCGCAGCAGGGTGCTCTTGCCGGAACCGAGCTTGCCGATCACGCCGACCCGTTCGCCGGGACGGATGTGCAGGTTCAGTTTATCCAGCAGCGGCGGCGAATTCGGGTAGGCAAAGCCCACGTCGCGGAACTCGATGCGCCCCGACAGCGGGGGCGCCTGCAGGCTGGCCACGTCGTCATCGGTC
This sequence comes from Janthinobacterium sp. PLB04, assembly GCF_021165895.1. Lineage (NCBI taxonomy): Bacteria > Pseudomonadati > Pseudomonadota > Betaproteobacteria > Burkholderiales > Oxalobacteraceae > Janthinobacterium > Janthinobacterium sp. PLB04. The sequence continues at coordinate 4,140,894 of NZ_CP088968.1, forward strand.
GGCGCTTCCATGATCTTGTTCAGCGCGTGGTAGGACAGCTTGGTCTGTTCCCAGCGGATGATCAGGCCCGCGATCTGGCTCACGGGCGCCAGGGCGCGTCCCGTCAGCATGCTCACGGCGATGATCTGGCCCAGGGTCAGCAGGTGTTCGCCCATCAGCAAGGCGCCCGTGGCCACCACGGCCACGCCGGACAGCGCCAGCACGGCCGTGTTGATGTAGTTGACGCGACTGACGATTTCGCGCGTCTCGACGCTGTTGGCGGCGATGGCCACCGTCAGGCTTTCCCATTTGCGCCGGCTCCACGCTTCGGCGCCCAGCGCCTTGATGGTGTCGAGGCCATTCATGGTTTCAAACAGGTGTGCCGTGCGCTGCGCGCTCTCCTGCATCGAGGCGGCCACGTGGCGCGCCAGAGCGGCGCGCGAGCCAAAGGCCACCAGCAGCAGGATCGGAATGACGGCCAGCGGCACGAGCACCAGCCAGCCGCCGACAAAGGCGATGACCAGCAGGAACAGCAGCAGGAACGGCAAGTCGCCCAGGGTCGTCAGGGTGGTCGAGGCAAAGAATTCGCGCACGGATTCGAAATCGCGCACGGTATTGGCCAAAGTCCCCCCGGAAGCGGGACGGCTGGCAGCGCGCAGGCGCAGACACTGGGCGAAGATGTTCGACGACAGCGCCACGTCCATGCGGCGCGACGCCGTTTCCACCAGTTCGCCGCGCAGCAGGCGCAGAGCCAGTTCGAACCCCGTCAGCACCACCACGGCAATGGTCAGCACCCACAGGCTGGACGTGGCATTGTTCGGGATCACGCGGTCATACACGGCCATCGCATAGAATGGCACCAGCGCGCCGATGACGTTCAGCACCAGCGTGCCCAGCAGGGCCCAGCGAAATACCCAGCGGTTGCGGTTGAAGACATCCCAGAACCAGCGTCCCGCCATGGGCATGCTGTAGAGCAAGCTGCGCTGGTCGAAAAACATCACGGGCCGCACGGCCACCCAGCGCCCGGCGGGCACTTCCCGGGCCAGCGCGGCCGCATCGAGCCAGGAGGTGCCGGCGATGCCGGGCACGTGGCATTCATATTTACCATCGGCAATGCTCAGCACCACCAGCGCCCGCCCTTCCCCATTGAGCAGCAAGGCCGGCATTTCCGTCGGACGGCGTGGCTTGTCCATCGGCAGCGCGGTGCCGGCCAGGCTGGCATGGCTGAGCGCCTGGTCGAGAAAATCGGCGGCGGCCGGGTCGCCATGCGCGGTCACGCTGGCGCGCAGGCGCTCAGCTTGCACGCCGGTGCCAAGAAGGCGGGCCAGGAAGACGATGGCGTCGGCAAGCGTGTCAGCGCAGGCGGTGGATGGGGAAGCGTCGACGGCGGCGTGCGCGGCAGAAGGTGGCGTCATGATGAGCTCAAATCCGATCTCAGACAGTTGCAATGAACAGTGAGGAACTATTGTCAAGGTCGCGCAGTGGTGGTTTGCAGAAACATTGTGCCATAGTAATAACAGCTATTCAGAATGATGTTGTGAAAAAATAAAAACTGCGGTGCGTCTTGACGGACGCACCGCAGCAGAAACTACCAAGTCAATACCACTGCTGCCGATTTATACTGCGCCAGCCTTGCGACGGCGCGCCATGAAGCCCAGCAGGCCCAGGCCTGCGACCAGCATGGCCCAGGTTTGCGCTTCCGGCACCGGCGACACGCTGAGCAAGGTTTGCGAAGCCGGGTTGACGCTCGTCAAGCTCGTGTAGCTGTACAGGTTCTGGATGGCGCCATTGCCCGTGGCAACGCCCAGCATGGCGTTGGCCTGGCTGACGACTGCATTGCTCAGGTTTTTGAAGCGCAGGTCGCCCGTCAGCAGGTTTGTGTTGTCGTTATTCAATTCCCACAGGGCCAGCTGGAAGGCGGCGGCGCTGTTGGCGCTGGTCGACACATTCGCGATGGACGAGGCGTAATACCCTTCATACAGGCGCTTGACGGAATCGCTGGCGGCAAAGGCGCCGCTGCTGTAGCTGTTCGAACTATTGCTCACTGCGACATGGGGATCGAGGCAAAACGCCAGGAAAGTGTTGCTGTCGTATTTGACTTCCCACAAGGTCGGCGAGATGGCGTTACCCGAGCCGAAGGCGCCGCCGGCAGCCGTAAACAGGCTGACGCTGTGCGAATCGACGACTTGCAGGTTGGAGGCGGCCAGGGCGCTGCCGCTGGCAAGGGCGAACGTGGCTGCGGCGATGGCGCCGCGAACGAGCAGGTGCATGGATTGTTTCATGGTGGTTTCCCTATTTCTGTTATGTAAGATGTAAGTGTGGAAAGCGCCGGCGCCCCGTGACGGGTGCGCCGGTGCGGCATTGCCGGGCAGGATTACGGCCCGGCAAGGGACATCAGGCAGCCATTTCCTGGGGCTGGGCATTCACATGGGCCATGGCGCGGCGCAAGGCTTCGGCCATCTCGCACTGGGCCTGGGCTTCGGCGGCCGGAGCCGCCGGGGCGGCAGCGACCGTGTTGACCGTGCCGTCCTGGCCCAGCACCACGTCGAGCGTGCTGTCGTCGCGCAGCAGGTCGGCCATGCTTGGCAAGGTGATGCCGGCCTTGGCCGCATCCTTGGCATCGACGTTGAAATACACGTCCGTCATGTCGACCGTCTTGCCGTCGGCCAGGGTGGCGCTGCTGCGCTCGAGGTGCAGATTACTGTTGGCGTCGAGGAACGGCAGTTCCGTGTAGCTCACCGCCAGGCTGGCCACGCCGGCGTCGTGCAGCGACATCAGCTCGCCATCGTCCGTCACGCCATTGCTGTTGGCGTCGCGCCAGATGCGCAATTCGGCAAACTTGTCATCGTGCGCATCGACCACGCCGTCGCCGTTCGAGTCATAGCTGGACAGCTTGGCAAAGCCCGTGCCCTTCTCGTTGCCGCCGAACAGTTCCGAGATATTGTCGATCTTGCCATTGCCATTGCTGTCGATGGCCAGCAAGCCGTCCTGGGCCGAGACCCAGCCCGTCTGGATGGCGCTGCCCGTGCCCAGCAAGTCGAAGCTGCCGTGGAAGTCGGCGCGGGCGATCGTGTGCACGCCGTCACCGTTGAGGTCGATCACGATGGGCGTGATGGCCGCATCCCAGCTCATGTCGTTCTGGCCCGACGCCAGCTTCAGGATATCCGTGTAGACCACGTTGGCCGTCGTGCCGTTGCTGTTGACGTCCGAATCGATGTTGTCATTGCTGCCCACGTTCTTGGCGCCCCAGCGCCAGCTGTTCATGGCGTAACCGGCATGCATCACATTGCTCTTGTCGAATTTGAGCGAATAGCTGCCCGGATCGAGGTTGCTGAACAGATAGTTGCCGCTGGCATTCGTGTAGGTGGTAGCCAGCAAAGCGCCGCTGCCGGAGTACAACTGCACCTTGATGTTGGCGATGCCTGCCTCGTTGTAGTCCTGCACGCCATCATGGTCGGCGTCGCGCCATACCTTGTCGCCCAGGCTGGCCTTGCGGTAGATGCCCGCATCCCAGCTCATGTCGTTCTGGCCGGCGGCCAGGTTGATCAGGCCGGAACGCCCCGTGCTCGTATCGACGTCGGAATCGGCCGTGTCGCTGCCCACATTGGCCTTGGTGTAATAGAAACCCGATGGACGGACGACTTCCACCTTGTAGCCGCCGGCGACCAGCTTGTCGAACAGATAATTGCCACTGGCATTCGTCGTTGTCGTGGCGATGATCTGGTTACTGGCATTGAGCAGGTTGACCTTCACGCCCGCCACGCCCAGTTCGCCCGCATCCTGCACGCCGTTGTAGTTATTGTCTTCCCACACGCGGTCGCCGATGCTGCCGGTGACAGGCGCGCATTTGACCAGGCCGGCATCCCAGTCCAGCTGGACGTCGCCCGATTTCAGCGCGATCCAGGTAGTGGTGAGGCCGGTGGCCGGATTGACATCCGAATCGGTGGCGTAGCCTCCCACATCCGCCTTGGTGAAGGTATAGCCGGCCGGTGGCACGAAGCCCAGATAGTAATTGCCGGGGACCAGGTTGCTGAACAGGTAGTTGCCGCTGGCATCCGTGGTGGCGCTGGCCACCACGGCACCCGAGGCGTTGTACAGATTGACTTTCACGCCGCCGACACCCGCTTCGCCCGCATCCTGCGTGCCGTTGCCGTTGGCGTCAAACCACACGCGGTCGCCAATGGCAGCCGTTTTGTACAAGCCCGCATCCAGGTCCTTGTAATTCTGGCCGGCGGCAACCGTCACCAGGCCGCTCTGGCCTGCGGCATTGATGTCGCTGTCGAGCGCATCATTGCCGCCCGCATCCTTGACCGTGGTCAAATAGCCTGGCGGCGCGACGACGGCGATCGAATACGTACCCGGATCGACATTGAAGTTGTAATAGCCGGTGGCGTCCGTCAAGGTCGAGCCGATCACGCTGCCGGCCGCGTTTTTCAGCTGCACCGTGACGCCGCCGATGCCGGCTTCGCCCGCGTCCTGCACGCCGTTCAAGTTGGCATCATGCCAGACGCGGTCGCCCAGGGAGGCCGGCAGCGCAACGATGCCCGCATCCAGGCTATGGTTGCTGTCACCGGAAGCAAGCAACACTTGCGCCGTCTTGCCATCGATGGCGCTGGCATCGGAATCGCGCTGGTCGTCGCCGCCCTGGTCCTGGCCCGTAAAAGCGTAGCCGGCTGGCAAGGTGGTTTTGTCGAACTGCACGCTGTAGGCGCCCGGCTTCAGATTCGTGAACAAATAGTTGCCATTCGCATCCGTGACGAGCGGGCTGCCGACGGCGTTGCCCGACGCATCGAGCAAGGTTACTTTCACACCTGCGGCGCCCGCTTCACCCGCATCCTGCACGCCATTCTTGTTGGTATCGAACCAGACCCGGTCGCCCAGCTCGGCCGTGCGGTACAGGCCCGCATCGAGGGTCAGGTTGGTCTCGCCCGGCGCCAGGGTGACGGGCGCCATCTTGCCGCTGGCATCGATATTGCTGTCCTTGCCCGTATCGCCACCCTGGTTCGCTGCCGTCGGTACATAGCCGGCGGGCGCCACCACGGTCACCGAATAGGTGCCCGGATTAACGTCGAAGTGGTAGCCGCCGGTCGCGTCCGTCGTGGTGGAGGCCACCACATTGCCGGCCGTATCCTTGAGTTGCACGACTACATTGGCGATGCCCGCCTCGCCCGCGTCCTGCACGCCGTTGGCATTCTTGTCTTCCCACACGAAATCGCCCAGGTGGGCCATCGGCACCTTGAAGGTCAGGTAATGGGGCGCCAGGCTCAGGTCTTGCGCATTGCAACCTTCCGTGCCGCCATCATCGCGCACCTTGAAACCGAGGTCGAAGTCGCCGGCGACGGTCTGGCTCGGCACGAAGACCAGGTGGCCCGCGCGGATATCATCGATGGAAATTTCCGTGCCCACCGCGACGGCCACGCCGTTCAGCAAGACCTGGCCCGCCGTGGTGGTATTGGTGATGACGACGGACTTGAAACCGTTGTTCTCGACGTCGTCGTGGAAGCCGAAATCGCTTTCGCTCAGCACGACGCTGGCGCCGTCGACCAGGGTGAAGGTCTTGTCGGCCGCATCGGGCGCGTCATTGACGGGATCGATGATGACTTGCAGGCTCAGCTGGACGATGTCGCCATTGCCCTTGTCGATCGTTACCTGGATGGTCGAGAAGCTGCCGTTGTAGTTGGCGGCCCAGTCGCCGGGACGCACGTACACGGTGTCCGCGTCGAGCATGCCGAACAGCGGCGTGTTCTCCGTCGATTCCGTATCGTCCGGCAACAAAACCGTAAAATTCTTGATATTCAGTTCGCCTTGCACCGAGTAGCCGGCCTGGATCAGCAGGTCGCGGATATCGAAATTCTTGTTGATGTCTTCGCAGACGTGGACCGTGGTCGACAGGTTGTACGTAGTCATGCGGCCTCCTGACGGCATGCCACGGCGGCGGCAGGAGCGGAAATACGGGGGGCCAGGGCGCAATCAGCCTGGCCGCGCAAAGCGGCGAATGTATACATAGGTGGGCTTCCAAGAAAGAACTTGTTTAAAAAATGAAGCCGGCAGATCTTGTATACAGTTTCGAGGGACACAGGAGCCAGACGACGCAACCACGCAGCAGGGGGTGATTGTATTTCTGATATTTAAGTTGTCGCAATTATATCCAATATATTTTCAAAAGCAAATTAATTTCCATCAGCGCTAATAAAATTTTTATAATTTTTGTGCATTTCCAGCGCCGCCGCTGCTGCCGTCGCGGGCCTGAAAATACATACGCCTTCTCGGCCCGCACCACAATCGCCTACAATCTCGGGATGAATCAACTTACCCTCGTCTTGCCCTTCGCCTTGCCCAATGCCGAACTGGCTGCCGACCTGCTCAAGGTCTTGCAGGCGCCCGCGCTGGCGGCGCTGCTGTCGCGCACCTCCGATTGCAATTTAGAAACCTTTGACAATGCCAACCGCCTGCTGCCGCACGAAGCGTGGCTGGCGCATGCCTTGGCCCTGTCGCCCGCGCCCAATGGCGAAGCGGCGCAAGCGGCCTTTGCGGCCCAGGCCATGCGCGGCTACGGCCTCGTGCCGGAACCGGGCGCGCGCTACTTCCTGCTGCATCCGGCCCACCTGGCCATCGCCCGCAGCCATATCAGCCTGGAAGACTTGCGCCAGCTCAAGCTGAGCGAGGCCGATGGCCGCACCTTGTTCGATACGGCGCGTCCGTATTTCGACGAAATCGGCCAACCCCTGTCATATGGCGACGCGGGCACCTGGTTCATGCGCGCCGATGGCTGGAACGATTTGCAGTGCGCCACGCCGGATGCCGCCACCACGCAAGACCTGTCCGTGTGGATGCCGGAAGGCGAGCATGCGCGCGCCGCGCGCCGCCTGCAGAACGAAGTGCAGATGCTGTGGCATGAACATCCCGTCAACGCGGCACGAGAAGAACGGGGCTTGAAAGCCATCAACTCGTTCTGGATCTGGGGCGGCAGCCTGGCTGCACCTGCACCTGCGCGCTGCGCGGCCAGCCTGCATACGAAGGACGCGCCCGGCTGGCTGGCCGCGCTGGCGGAACCGGCGCAGCGCGATGCCAGTCCAAACAGTGTGCTGGCAAGCCAACAGGACGCGATTGTCGTGCTGGGCGGATTGACCGAAGCGGCGCAGGCGCAGGAATGGGGCATGTGGCTGCAGCAGTTGCAAGCGCTGGAAGCGGACTGGTTCGCCCCGCTGCTGGCGGCCCTCAAGGATGGCCGCCTGGGCCAGCTGCGCCTGGTGCTGAGCCACCGCGACGCCTGGCTAGCCTGTACCACCAGCAAGCATGCGCAGCGCAAATTCTGGCGCGCGATTACCCTGAACAAGTTGAAAGCATCATGACCCGTACCCGCATCGCCACCCGTCCCTGCCCCTACCGCGAATCCGAACTGCTGCGCCAGGGCGGCATCCACCCCGTGCTGGCCCGCTTGTACGCGTCGCGCGGCCTGTCCGACGCGAAAGAGCTCTCGATTGAGGCAAAGGACTTGATACCGCCGTCCGGCTTGCTGCACATCGGCGCGGCCGGCGTCTTCCTGGCCGACGCAATTGCTGCCAAGAAACGCATGGTCATCGTGGCCGACTACGATTGCGACGGCGCCACCGCCTGCGCCGTGGCCATCCGCGGCTTGCGCGCCATGGGCGCCGACGTCGATTTCATCGTGCCCAACCGTTTTGAATACGGCTATGGCCTGACGCCGGAAATCGTCGAGCTCACCGCCCGCGAAAAGTCGCCCGACATTATCATCACCGTCGATAACGGCATCGCCAGCATCGACGGCGTGGCCGAGGCCAACCGGCGCGGCATCCAGGTGGTCGTCACCGACCACCATTTGCCGGCCGATACCCTGCCCGACGCGGCCGTCATCGTCAACCCGAACCAGCCCGCCTGCGGTTTTCCGTCGAAACACCTGGCGGGCGTGGGCGTCGTGTTCTACGTGCTGCTGGCCCTGCGCGCCGAAATGCGCCGGCGCGGCATCTTCGATGCGCAAACGCAACCCAAGCTCGACAACCTGCTCGATCTGGTGGCGCTGGGCACGGTGGCCGATGTGGTGCGCCTCGATACCAACAACCGCATCCTCGTCGCGCAAGGCCTCAAGCGCATGCGCAAAGGCAATATGCACGCGGGCGTGGCGGCGCTCTTTCGCGTGGCGGGCCGCGAAGCGCGCAGCGCCACGCCGTTCGACCTCGGTTTTGCCCTGGGACCGCGCCTGAATGCGGCCGGCCGCCTGCAGGACATGTCCCTGGGCATCGAATGCCTGGTCACGGACGACGAAGGCCGCGCCTGGGCGCTGGCCCAGCAACTCAACGACATCAACCTGAAACGCCGTGAAATCGAGGCGGAAATGCAGGATACGGCCCTGCTGCACCTCGATGCTTTCGAACCGGCCAACAGCAGCACCATCAGCGTCTTCGACGAATCCTGGCACCAGGGCGTGATCGGCATCGTCGCCTCGCGCCTGAAGGAAAAATTCTATCGCCCGACCATCACGTTTGCGCCCGGTGCGGACGGCTGGATAAAGGGTTCGGGCCGCTCGATCCCCGGCTTCCACTTGCGCGACGCGCTCGACCTCGTGTCGAAACGGGCGCCCAGCCTGATCGACAAGTTCGGCGGCCACGCCATGGCGGCTGGACTCACCATCCGCGCCGACGCCTTCGACGCCTTTTCCCAGGCCTTCGAAGCCGTCGGCCAGGCTTGGCTCAGCCAGCAACAGCTGGAGCGGGTCGTGGAAACGGACGGCCCGCTGGAAGACGCCTACTACACGACGGCCTTCATCGAGCTGATGGATGGCCAGGTGTGGGGCCAGGGCTTCGCCCCACCCGTCTTTTGCGATGAATTCCGCGTCGTCAGCCAGCGCATCTTGAAAGAACGCCATTTGAAACTGCTGCTGGAAAAGAACGGCGTGCGTTTTGATGCCATCTGGTTCGGGCATACGGACGCACTGGGCGAACGCACGCGGGTCGCGTTCAGGCTCGATGCGAATGAATACAATGGCACGACCAAAGTACAACTTATGGTGGAGCACGCCGAGCCTGTGTAGTGACACCTGACACAACCTGCTGCGCGTCGGCATAGGTCGCCTGCGATGCTCACCGTACTGGAAGTACGGTTGCGCTTCTTGGCCACAAGGGGGCGCCGAGCCTCACTGCCGTTCGCTACGGTTTGGTCAGGTGCCGTGAGGTTTGTGGCCTTATTGCTGTATCTCAAACTTCTGTGGAACAAAGTGATATCAAATCACGGCGATAACCGACACATGCCTCCCCCATCGGAAAGCTATCCAGCCCCATGTTGACCGGCCTGAACCACCTCACCCTGTCCGTGCGCGACCTGGCGCGCAGCGTGGCCTTTTACCGCAACACCTTGGGTCTGCGCCTGCATGCGCGCTGGGACAGGGGCGCGTATCTGTCGGCCGGGGATTTGTGGCTGTGCCTGTCGCTGGATGGTCAGGACACGGCCGCGCTGGCCAGCCCGGCCTATACGCACTATGCGTTTTCCATCGAGCCCACCGACTTCGCTCCGTTTACCGCCCGCCTGCGCGCCGCCGGCGTGCCCGAATGGCAGCAAAACCGCAGCGCCGGCGATTCCCTGTATTTTCTCGACCCGGACGGCCACCGGCTGGAAGCCCATGCTGGCAGCCTTGCGCAGCGGCTGGCGGCCTGCCACGCAGCGCCGTATCAGGGCATGGTGTTCGAGGATTGAGACCAGCAAGATCACATATTCAGTAAATTCATTAAATTCATTACAAAACAAAAAATGCAAGCACCGTTGCTATGAAAAAACACTGTCACGCCTCGATACACCACTGATAATCTTGCTTTTAAGACTTAATCAGGCTGACAAGATTCCATTCACCCATAGGCAAATTTGCCACATTTTATTGCATAAATAAAAATATTGATTGAAAATAGTTAACATTTATTTGGCAAATTCACTAAAATCGATGACGCATCAGGAAATTCCCAATGATGCATGATCAGTTTTGAGGGCAAACCCGTCGAAAGGCGGGGACGCAAAGCCACCGGCCTACCGCGCGCAAGCGCCACGGCAGCGGGGCTGCCAATGCAGGGCCGGGACCGCCAGCGCGCGGCGCCAGCCTGGAAGCATTGTCGAGATGTGGCCCTCGCCCAACTCGGAGAGTTTCGCCATGAAAAAAAACATTCCCCCGCATCACCGTCACGGGCGCCTGCTGCTGGGCGCCACAGCCGCCCTCCTGCTGGCCGCTTGCGGTCCCGGCCAGGAAACATCGACACCGCCTGCCGCCATCGCCACGGCCGCGACACAATTCACTGTCGAGGTGCCCGTCATCCCTCCCGCCGTCGGCGCGCTGGTGGTGCAACCGATGTTCCATGCGGCCCCGGCCCTGCTCGATGCTCCTGACGGGCGCGACAGCGCCAACAGCAGCGGCTCCGCCCACTGGCGGCCGCACTTGCAAAACGTGCCCGGCGCCATGCGGGAAATGACCACGCGCCGCCTGACGGCGCAAAAAATCGCCGCCTCGGAACAGGCGGCACAGGATATCGCCCCCTTGCTGGACGGCGGCGGCGCGAGCGACATCGCCGCGCCCATGACCGGCAGCAGCGTGGTGGCGACATATTCTCCCGCACAAATCCGCGCCGCCTACGACTTGCCCGCCCTGCCGGCGGCCGGCACGGCGCTGACGCCAGCCCAGGCGGCCCAGCTGGGCGCGGGGCAGACGATCTACATCGTCGACGCCATGCACAACCCGAACGCGGCGGCCGAACTGGCCATCTTCAACCAGAAATTCGGCTTGCCCGGCTGCACCACCAAGACTATCGCCACGAATGCCACCCTGCCCCTGCCGCCCGCCCCGGCCAGCGGCTGTGAATTTTCTGTTGTCTACAACACGCCATCGAGCACCATGACGGCCACGGCGCCCGCCTATAACTCGGGCTGGGCCATGGAAATCGCGCTCGACGTGCAGTGGGCGCATGCCACGGCGCCGCTGGCGCGCATCGTGCTGATCGAGGCGCCCGACGCTTCCATCAACAGTCTGCTGGGCGCCGTGCGCCTGGCCAACCTGATGGGGCCTGGCGTCGTGTCGATGAGCTTTGGCGCCGCCGAAGGCAACTGGACAGCTTCCGTCGACAGCGCCTTCACGGGCAAGAACATGAGCTACCTGGCCGCCACGGGCGATTCGGGCAGCGGCGTGTCCTGGCCGTCCGTATCGTCCAACGTGCTGGCCGTGGGCGGCACCACGCTCAGCTACAGCGGCAGCGGCGTGCGCAGCGAAACGGCCTGGTCCGGCACGGGCGGCGGCATCAGCGCCTATACGGCACTGCCCACCTACCAGACGGCCAGCGTGCCCGGCCTGACCAACTTGCTGCGCCGCAACGTGGCCGACGTGGCCTTCAATGCCGACCCCGCCACGGGCCAGTACACGGCCGTGATGACACCCGGCAGCAGCACCGCCAGCTGGCTCAGCATCGGCGGCACCAGCCTGTCCACGCCGCAATGGGCCGGCCTGGTCGCCATCGCCAACGCCAGCCGCGCGCTGCAGGCGAAGACGGCGCTCGGCTTGCCGCACAGCATCTTGTACGGCCAGATCGCCAGCGTACCCGGCACTTTCGCCAGCAGCTTTGCCGACATCACGCGCGGCAGCAACGGCACGTGCAGCGTGTGCACGGCCAGGGTCGGCTATGACCCGCTGGGCGGCCTGGGCACGCCGAACGTGAAAAGCCTGCTGGCCGGCCTGTCGGGCATGCAGACCGCACCGGCCGCGCCCGTGGTGGCGCCGGCCAGCATCAGCGGCGCGGCCGGCAAGCCGCTGTCGTTCACCGTCTCGGCCAGCGCTTCGAATCCACTCAGCTACACCATGCTGGGCGCACCGGCCGGCATGAGTATCGCCGCCACGGGCGTGGTCAGCTGGGCCGCCCCCGTCGCGGGCACGTATGCCGTGACCATGGTGGCCAAGGATACCGTCAGCGGCCTCAGTGGCCAGGGCGTGTACGCCATCGTCATTACCCCCGTCGCGCCGCCCGTCGTGGGCGCCGGCGCCATCACGGGTAAGGTTGGCACGGCCCTGGCGTTCAATGTCAGCGTCTCCGCCCCCAATCCCGTCAGCTACACGCTGGGCGGCGCGCCGGCCGGCATGACCATCAGCAGCGCCGGACTGGTGAGCTGGGCCGCGCCCGTGGCCGGTACCTACGCCGTCACCGTGACCGCCACGGACAGCAAGACTGGCCTGAGCGGCAAAGGCATCTATACGGTGGCCATCGCCGCCCCGCTGCCCCCCGTCGTGACCGTGTCCAGCGTGAGCGGCAAGCCGGGCGTGGCCCTGTCGTTCGCCGCCACGACGGTGGCGCCCAACCCCGTCACCTACAGCCTGTCGGGCGCGCCATCCGGCATGGCCGTCAGCGCCGCCGGCGTCGTCAGCTGGGCCAGCCCCGTGCTGGGCAGCTACAGCGTGACCATCATCGCCAAAGATACCAGGACGGGCTTGACGGGCCAGGCCGTGGCCGCGGTGAAAATCGCCGCCGCCGGTCCCACGATCAGCGCCGCCGCCATGACGGGCGTGGCCGGCAAGGCCATGAGCGGCAGCATCGTGCTGACGGCGCCGGGCGCGAACGCCCTGTGGATCTCCATCCTCGGTGCGCCACTGGGCATGCAGTTTTCCATGAGCGGCATGACCATCACGGCCCGCTGGCCCCTGCCGGTGACGGGCAGCTATACGCTGAAAGTCGTGGCGCTGGACAGTAACGGCTTGACGGCACAGCTCAGCGTGCCCATCACCGTCACGGCCAGATAAACTGGCGCGGCCAGCGTGCCAGCGGGGCGCAGCGGGATACACGTCCTGCTGCGCCCCGCTTTGCATGCGCGCGGCCGTTGCGGAAAATCCGGAAAAGGAGTATAAATAGTCCACATACAGAGTTTTAACGAAGGACATGCCATGAATCTCGCCTACGCCTACCCCAAGAGCCGCTTCGAACCGGCCGTGCTCGTCGACCTGAATGCCAAAGCCGAGCGCGAGCGCTTGTCGCAGGCGGCATTGAAAGGGTTTTTCAAGCTGGCCGCCGCCTGGAAACTGCGCGACGAGGATGCGCGCGAATTGCTGGGCGGCCTGTCCAGCAGCGCCTATTACGAGTGGAAGAAGCACCCGGACCGCGTGCTGGAAGTGGACCGCATCACGCGCATTTCCTACTTGCTGGGCATCTACAAGGCCTTGCACATCCTGTATGGCGACAAGCTGGCCGACGAATGGGTGAGTTTGCCCAACAAGAATCCCGTGTTTGGCGGCCGCACGCCCCTGTCGCAAATGCTGGCCGGCGGCTTGCTGGCCATGCAGACGGTGCGCAAGCTGCTCGACGCGCGCCGCGGAGGGTTGTAATGGTGGCGACAGTCCCGCATACACAGCTGCCGCCGCTGGCTGCCTTGCGCCAGATCGACACTTGCCGTTTGATCCCCTCGCGCTTCGCCGACATGGAAGACTCCGTGCTGGCGCCCCTGGCCGAGGACGACGAGCACCTGCGCGAGCTGTTCGAACTCGATAACGCGACGAATGCGCGCCTGGTGGCCGAGTACGGCGGCGCGCCAGGAATTGGCGTGGACGAGCTGGTTTTTGGCGTGCCGCACTTTCGCATCATCAACGCCGCCTACACCTATGCCCGGCCGGAAGGGGCGCGTTTCAACGATGGCGAACGGGGTGCATGGTATTGCGCCTTCGACATGAAAACGGCGCTGGCCGAGATCATTTTCCACAAGACCGTGGAATACCAGGAAATCGACTATTTCGACGACAGCGTCAATTACCAGTCGCTGCTGGCCGATTTTTCCGCCAGCTTCCACGACTTGCGCGGCCAGGAGCGCTATGCGGCCTGCCTCGATCCGGCCAGCTACATCGCTTCGCAAGACCTGGCCGCCATCCTGCTCGAAGCCGGTTCCATGGGCGTCATCTTCCCCAGCACCCGGCTGGCGGGCGGCACCAACCTGGCCTGCTTCCGCCCCGCCCTCGTGGGCAATGTTCGCAAAGGCGCCGCCTATCGGTTAACATGGCGGGGTACGCCGACGCCGCAGGTGGAAGCCTTGTAAGGCAACGCAAACGCGCAACGGCACCCGACTCACCGCAACCTGATATTTCGCATGCAAACCAATCCTGAAAAAGACACCGAACTGCGCCTCAAAGTGAACAGCGAAACGGCCCGCCTGGCCTGGAGCGAGCTGGAAAAGCATTTCGCCCAGGGCAATGTCGTCTGGGTCGCCAATGAGCTGGATCTGGTCGAAGTGGCCGTGCGCATCTCGCACGACGACAAGGCCACCATCACGCAATGGATGGCCGATGGCAAGGTCGCCAAGGTGTCGGACCAGCAGGCGCTGGACTGGCAGGCGGCCGACGCCGCGCTGTGGGCCGTTGTCGTCAGCCCCTTCATTCTGGTGCAGCAGGAAAAGCCCACCAGACATTGACGCTTGCACGCTGCGCTCGACGTAAGGAAAATGTGCAGTCAACTAAATTTGGCACTTAATTTAGTCATCCGATGCTATCATCGGTCTGCCTACTTATGGAGGGCGGCATGAACTTTATCAATATTCAACCAATTAGCTACTTGAAGACGAACACCAGCGACGTGGTCAAACAGGTGCTTGAGACGCATGACCCGGTAGCCATCACGGTGAACGGCAGAGTTCAGGCCATTGTTCAAGACCCTGTCAGCTATCAAAAGACTCAAGATCAGCTTGCCATGCTCCGCATCCTTGCTCTCGGCCGCAAGCAGATTGAGGAAAGTAAAATCATTGACCATGATGACGTTGTGGCCCTTCTGGAAGCTGAAGACGACGACAACTGATTACACAAATGAAAATCATTTGGACGCAGTACGCCTTGAACGATTTGCAAGATATTCGCTCCTATCTGAAGCAGAACGAATCCCTTGCTTTTACCAGGAAGGTGACGCAGGAGATTCTGGCTGAAGTCAATTCTCGCAAAGACTGGAACATGAAAGGTACCTTTGTTCCTGAACTTGAAGACCTTCATTTGACGACTCACCGCCAACTGTTGGCCGGCCAGAATCGCATCATCATCGAGTATGGACATAACGATATCGTTTATATTCATATGATTGCCCATACCAGCCGTGACCTGGAAGCATTGATACGCCGTCGCCTGCTCACTGCGTAATGCGGAGGATGTGACAATGCGCAGCAAGCGCATTGTCAGCTCACTCTCAACTTGCCTCAGTGCCCTCCTCCCAGATACGCCGCGATCACCTTCGGATCGGTTTTGAGACTTTCGGCCGGCCCATGCACGGAAATGCTGCCGTTTTCCAGCACGTAGCCGTAATCGGCCACGTTCAGGGCGGCGGCGGCGAATTGCTCGACCAGCAGCATGGTCACGCCTTCCGCCTTCAGGCGCGTGATGATGCGGAAGACTTCTTCCACCAGAATCGGCGCCAGGCCCATCGACGGCTCGTCCAGCAGGATCACTTCCGGGTTCAGCATCACGGCGCGGGCCATGGCCAGCATCTGCTGTTCGCCGCCCGACAAGGTGCCGGCCAGCTGGTCGCGCCGCTCCTTCAGGCGGGGGAACAGTTCCAGCGCCTTGTCCAGGTCGCCCTTGATGTCGCCTTTCGGGCGCGAGCGCGTAAAGCGGGGGAAGGCGCCCAGCAGCAGGTTGTCCGTCACCGACATGGAAGCGAACACCCTCCTGCCTTCCGGCGAATGGGCCAGTCCGGCACGGGCGATGCGGTGAGAATCGAGGCCCGTGACATCCTTGCCGCCCAGGGTGACAGTGCCGGATTTGGGTTTGAGCATGCCGGAAATGGCGCGCATGGTGGTGGTCTTGCCGGCACCGTTCGAGCCGATCAGGGTCACCAGCTTGCCCTTCGGGACGTCGAGCGAAATGCCGTGCAGGACTTCGACTTTGCCGTAGGCGGCGTGCAGATTGTTAATGGTCAGCATGGTCTTCCTCTCAGTGCGCCGCTGGCGCCAGGGTTTCGGCGCTGCCGCCCAAATAGGCTTCGATCACTTTCGGATCGCTCTGGACAAGCGCGGGCGCGCCTTCGGCGATCTTCTGGCCGAAGTCCAGCACCGTCACCACGTCCGACAGGGCCATCACCACGTCCATGTGGTGCTCGATCAGGATGATGGTGATGCCGTGCTCGCGGATCTTGCGGATGATGGCCATCAGCTCCTTGATGTCGGGCGCCGTCAGGCCCGCCGCCGGCTCGTCGAGCAGCAGCAGACGCGGGTTGAGGCCCAGCGCGCGGCCGATTTCCAGCAGCCGCTGCTTGCCATACGGCAGATTGCGCGCCTCTTCGTTGGCCAGGTCCGCCAGGCCCACGAACTCGAGGATGCTGGCGGCCCGCTCGCGCGCCGCCGTCTCTTCGCGCTTGTAGCGGGGCGTATGCAGCATCACGTCCAGCACGTTCGATTTGAACGTGTTGTGCAAGCCCACCAGCACGTTCTCGGTGGCCGTCATCTCGCCAAACAGCTGCACGTTCTGGAAGGTGCGCGCCACGCCGCCCAGCGCGATCTCGGACGGCGTGCGGCCGGAGATCACGGCGCCGGCAAATTCCACCCTGCCCGCCGTCGGCTTGTAGATCCCCGTCAGCACGTTCATCATCGTGCTCTTGCCCGAGCCGTTCGGCCCGATCAAGCCGTGCACGGAACCCTGCGTGACGTTCAAGTCCACCTGGTTCAGCGCTTTCAGGCCGCCGAACTGCATCAGGGCCTGGTCCACGCGCAGCAGGGTCGCGCCCTGTTGGCCGCCCTGGGCGTGGTCAAACGGCGCCACGCCGTGCGAAGCGACGGCTTGCACATGGCGCCGGCCCTTGCCGATAAAGCTCATCAGGAAGCCGACGATGCCGTCCTGCAGGTAGTACACGACAAATAAGGTCATCAGGCCGAAGATGGTCAAACGCCAGTCGACCATGTTTTCCAGCTTGTACGAATACGCAGCCAGGCCGATGGTGGCCACCAGGGGTACGAGCACGCCGCGCACGGTGGAACGCTTTTTCGCCAGCATGAAGGCGGAACCGATCACGCCCAGCACGGCGGCGGCCACGGCGATCTTGCGGAACAGTTCGATGTCCGACAGCAGGCTGGGCAGCATGACGACGATCAGGGCGCCGATCAGCGCGCCCGAACGCGTCTTGCGCCCGCCCATGATGACGGCCAGCAGGAACAATATCGTCAGCTCGAAGTTGTAGGTATTGGGCGAGATGTATTCTTCCGAATACGCGTACAGGCTGCCGGCCAGGCCCGCGAAACCGGCGCTGATGACGAAGGCATATACCTTGTAGCGGTACACGGAGACGCCCATGCAGTCCGAGGCGATGGGACTGTCGCGCAAGGCTTCGAACGCGCGGCCCAGGTTTGATTTCAGGATGCGGTGCACCACCACCAGCGAGATCACCAGCAGCGCGGCGACCATGTAGTAGTACTCCACTTCCGTCAGTTTGTGGCCGAACAGGACGGGCTTGTGGATCTTGATGCCCATCGGCCCTTCCGTCAGGAAGCTCATTTCATTGATCAGGATTTGCACGATGGTGCCGAAGGCCAGGGTCACCATGGCCAGGTAGGGTCCCGTCACGCGCAGGGCCGGCAAGGCCAGGATGGCGCCAAACACGGCCGCGCCAAGGATGCTGGCGGGGATGGCCAGCCAGAACGACACGCCCAGTTTGAACACCAGCACGCCCGTGACGTACGAACCGATGCCGAACAGGCCCGCATGGCCCAGCGACACCTGCCCCGTGTAGCCAACGACGATATCGAGGCCGAACAGCAGGATGGCGTAGATCAGGATGGTCTCGGCCAGGTGAATATAGTAGGGATTCGGGATGACGATGGGGAATAGCGCGAGCACGGCCAGGCCCGCCGCGCTCAATGCCAGCATGGTGATTTTCTTGTTCATGTCGTCCTCAGACTTTCTTGATCGCGGCTTTGCCGAACAGGCCGGACGGCTTGATGGCCAGTACCAGCAGCAGGAGCAGCAGGCCGGGCACTTCCTTGTAGCCGGTGGAGATGTAATAGCCGGTGGTGGTCTCGGCGATGCCCAGTATCAGCCCGCCGACGATGGCGCCCACGCCCGACGTCAAGCCGCCGATGATGGCCACGGCAAAGGCTTTCAAGCCCAGCGACGCGCCCATGGTTGCCCCCGTCAGTGTCAGCGGCGCCACCAGCACGCCGGCAAAGGCGGCCGTGGCCGACGACAGCGCGTAGGAAAACGTGATGACCATGCCCGTGTTGATGCCCATCAGGCCGGCCGCGTCGCGGTCGTTGGCCGTCGCCACGACGGCCTTGCCGTAGATCGATTTGCGGTTGAACACTTCGACGGCCAGCATGATCGCCAGCGCGCCGACGATGACGGCCACCTGCATCTGCTGCACGTTGGCGCCAAACACCTGGAACGGCGCGGCCGACAGCGGCGACGGGAACATCAGGTCATCCTTGCCCCAGATATTTTCCGCCACGTTCTTGAAGATGATGGCCAGCGCGATGGTCGACATGATCCAGCCGAATTCGGACTTGATCTTGATGGCGGGCCGCACGCCTATCCATTCGACAAACACGCCCTGCAAGGCGCCGAAGACGATGACGATGGGGATCATCAACAGATAGCTCATGTAAGGGCCGCCGTGGATCGTGCCCACCAGGGAGAGGCCCACGAGCGCGCCCAGCATCAGGGATTCGCCCTGGCCGAAATTGAGGGTGCCGGAAGTGGCAAAGGTCAGCTGGTAGCCGAAGGCGATGACGGCATAGATCATGCCCAGCGCGATGCCGCTGAAGACGAGCTGCAGGAAGATTTCCATGGTATTCCCCGGAAGACGAAAGATGAAAAAATGGCCAGTCCTGATTCCTCAAGGCTGGCCACTGCGCGGCGAATGTCTGCCAGGCTTATTTCGCGAGGACGACTTTGCCGTCCTTGACTTCACCGAAGACTGTCAGGTCGGCCGTGATCGCCTCATGGTTGGTTTTGCTGAACGGCTTGTTGTAGGTGGTGACGGCGCCTTCCACTTTTTCATTCAGGTTTTCCAGCGCGGCGCGTACTTTCGGACCATCCGTGCCGCCTGCCTGCTTGAAGGCCGCGGCCAGCAGGTAGATGGAATCGTAGCCTTGCGCGGCCGAGACAGCCGACGGCATGCGTCCGCCCGATGGCTTGTAGGCGGCCACGTAAGCGTCGATGAAGGCCTTGCGCTTCGGCGTGCTGGCATCCTGGATGAAGGTTTGCGGCATGCGCGTGCCATTGCCGTTCTTGCCCGCGTTGTCGATGAAGTTACCCATGGCCAGGGTCCAGCTGCCGATCAGCGGCACTTTCCAGCCCAGTTTTTCCATGCCATTGGCGATCTGCGCCAGTTCCGGACCGATGCCGTAGGTCAGCACGACTTCCGCGCCCGCC
The DNA here is from genome assembly GCF_021165895.1 of Janthinobacterium sp. PLB04. Lineage (NCBI taxonomy): Bacteria > Pseudomonadati > Pseudomonadota > Betaproteobacteria > Burkholderiales > Oxalobacteraceae > Janthinobacterium > Janthinobacterium sp. PLB04. Next base: position 4,160,230 of record NZ_CP088968.1, read on the forward strand.
TGCTTGGCTTTCAGCAGCTGGGCCGTCATGTCGACGTCCTTGATGTTGTATTTTTCCACAACGACGGGCTTGATACCCTTCTTGTCGAGTGCCTTTTCCAGGTCTTCGCGGCCCAGCTGGCCATAATTGGTGGAGTCGGCCAGGATCGCCACTTTCTTGAACTTGCGGTTCTCGACCGCCTCATGCACGATCATGCCGGACTGGATGGTGTCATTGGCCGCATTGCGGAAAATGTAGTTTTCCGGCTGGTCGGCGAACTGTTTGGTGACGATGGAGCCCGTCGCCACATTGTTCATGACGGGAATTTTCGCTTCCTGGTAGAAGCGCTGCGAAGCCAGGGCCACGCCCGTGTTGATGTAGCCGACGGTGGCGGCGACCTTTTCCTTGTTGATGAGCTCCTGCGCGATCTGCACGCCGCGTTCGTTCTTCGCTTCGTCATCGCGCTCGATCAGCAGCAGGGAACGGCCCAGTACACCGCCCTTGGCATTGATTTCGGCAACAGCCAGCTTGACGCCGTCGCGCATCGACACGCCCATCGGCGCGGAACCGCCCGTAAACGGACCGGACACACCGATCTTGATGGGGTCGGCTGCGACTGCCGCCTGCGAGAAACCCAAAACCAAACTTGCCACGAGCAATTTCTGTTTCAAATTCATTGTCATCTCCTCTGATACAACGTTTTTAATGCCACTTATTTTTATAGTCGTACGCTGGATAACCGCCCCATCGATAAATCATTGTAGGTGAGTAAACATGCACCAGCAACAACTACATATGACGCGTCGCAACATGCGGAAAAGCCGCAATTGCAGGCCTGTTGTCAGTCTTTTGTAAGGAAAATATGACGCAAATTGGCGCACCTTGCGCCATCGGGCAACAGTCCTGTGGCAAAACGCGACAGGCAAGCAGACGAGCCCGGCGATTCCTCTGGCCGCTGATCTGGCGCAATACTGCTACGCCTCAGAATGCTAACGTCGGCCATGCCAGCGCGTGCGCGCCGGTCCACTCAGCCACTGCTACCGCATGGAGGCAATATGCCGCGCCCGTCGAACTCGTCCATTTCCCCTCTGCTACTTGGCATCATCGCCAGCCTGCTGCTGGGCGGCTGCGCCACCGACCTGGCGCCCGTGCGCACCTTCGCCGAACAGACGCAAAAGATGTCGCTGCACTTCGAACCCATGCTGGCGGGCGGCGTCCACAGCTGCATGGACAAGGCCATGCGCAAGCGCCTGATCCTGGCAGAACGTTTCGATGCGCAAGCCAGCGAACAGGCGGCGCGCGCCGATTGCGCCGCCATCGCACAAGCCACAGCGTCGATCGCCAGCCTGAACGACCTCCTGCTGCGCTATGCCCACACCCTGGCGGCGCTGGCCGATGACAAGCTGCCCGTCTACCGGGAAGAGCTTGGCGGACTCGGCGATGCGCTGGGCGGCCTGGAGCAGCCGGGCGGCGGTGCAGCCCTGCTCGATGCGGAAAAGCTGTCGAAAGTCGTCAAATTGAGCCAGCACCTGAGCCGCCTGGCCACGCAGCGCCTGCAGAAATCGGCCTTGCGCGAATTGCTCGACGAGCAGGAGGCCGTCGATATCGTCAGCAATGCGCTCAAGGAATATGCCCAGCGCAGCTACCGCGCAAGCTTGCAGGATGAATTGCGCGACCTGACCCTGCTGCGCGGCGCCGTCGATAACGCCGCGCCGCGCGAACCGCTGGCCGCCAACTACATCCGCACGCGCTTGCATCTGGAAGGCCGGCAATTGCAGGAACGGGAAAAGATCGTCGCCGCGTATGTCGCCGCCGTCGACGCGCTGCAAGCCAGCGTGGCCGCGCTGCGGGCCAATCTCGACAGCCTGCAGGCGCCCGAACTGGAGCGGCAGCTGGCGCAGTTTTCACGCGACGTCGAAGCGCTGCAGCGGCAAGCGGCGTTCTATGCCCCCGCCCGCTGGTAAGCGGCGCGCACACAGGAGTATCCCATGACCCAACTGACCGAACTGACGAAAGACCAAAGCTACGCCATCGCCGACAGCCTGGCGCAAGCGTCAAGCCTGGTACTGGAATTGCGCATCCGCGAACGCGAGGCACTGGCGCCGGACGAGCGGACGCTGCTGGAACAATATGAAAACCACCTGGACCAGATGGTGGCCTTGTTTCGCGCGTATGGCATTTATCTGACGGCCGAAGGCGCGGAGCAGGCGCGCGGCGATATCGAGGGTGCCATCGCCAAGGGCAAGTCACAGCTCAAGCGCATCGCCGACGTAAAGGCCGCCATAGTCGCCGCGGCCAGGCTGGTCGACCTGGGCGCAGCCATCCTGTCGCGCGACCCGTTCGCCATCGGCGAGGCGGCGGCCAGTCTGCGGGCCAGGCCGAAGAAGGAAGAAACGGCCGGACAGACTGCCTGAGTCCGCCGGCCAGTGCCGCGCCTAATCGACGCTGAGCACACCCTGGTCCGAACTCAGATGCGTGGCTGCGCCATCTGCCGCTTCGGCCAGGCTCCAGGCGTAGCCGCCGGCTGCCGGCGCAGACGTCAACGCGTAATGCACGCCCGGCTTCAGTCCTGTCGCCAGGATGGCGCCGCCGGCCAGCGGGGAGACCCAGTCCAGGCGGGCCGCGGGAGCCACTTCGCGGTTGAACAAGGCGTGCAACTGTCCGCCCAGCAGCAGGGCCTCCGTGTTGACCGCCGCGGGCAGGCGCGTCGCGCTCGGCGCAGCGCCCGGCCCCGTGCCGCCATCATTGTCGGCAACGGCCAGCACATGCAGGAAGTACTCGGGCGCGTTCAGGGCAGGCGCCGCAGGAGCCGCCACTTCCAGACGCCAGGCGCCGACATCGCTGGTCAACGATTGCTGCTTGCTGACCAGCGGCGTCTGATTGCGCCACAGGTAACTGCCATCAGCCTGGCGCCGGCGCACGGTGAAACGGCAATCGGCGCCGTTGCCGGCAACCTCGCCAGTATCGAGATTGGTCTGCGCGCAACCATTTCCCCCTTCCTGCGCGCCACCCACCTTGCGCACGCTGGCATCGAGCGGCAGGATCGTCTGCGCCGTCAGCATGCCGCCGCCATTGCGAATGGTAACGATGCGCTCCTGGCCTGCGCTGTAGCCCAGCTGGTACTGGCCATTGCCCAGCGCCGTCAGGCCCGGTGCAGCGGATACGGGATCATTTGCCGTATGCAGCAGGAAGGTGGCCGGCAAGGCCTGCTTGCTGCGCACGCTATCGAAGACGACAGTGACCGGCTTGCCCCAGAACGATGGCGAGCGCAAGAACAGCACATTGCGCACAAAACCGTTGGCCATATCAAGCTTGCTGGAAGCATAGGCCTTGCTTGCGTTGCCGCTGGTGTAAGTGTACTGCGGCGTATTTTCGTAGCGGATGATGCCGTCGAGCGCATTGGGGCCCGCAGGGCTGATTTCCTCGATCGTCGGATAGCCCTGTCTCGGCGCATAGAACCATTGACCGCCGTCATTGCTGAATTCTCTATCGGCGCGCGTAAAACGCTCGTTCTTGTCGAATATCAGCAGCGTATTATGGGCAATGCTGCGCGTGTAGTAATTCCACCAGTGGCTGCTGCCATATTCTTCATACAAACCGGTGTCGAGCAGCAGCGGAGCCTTGTAATTGAGCGAGAAACTGTTCTGGTCGAAGTGCTGGTGATTTTCCGCAATAAAGGACGTCGATTTGAATTCCAGTAACGTGGCATTCGCATAGTCCCAGGTATCGCGCATCAGCACCTGGCCCGACGTCCTGAAATGGCGCGACAATTCCAGCGATTCCAGGGGCGCTGCAGGCAGTGGAACGGGCCACAACAGCCGTTCCAGTATCAAGGCATCGTGCGAGCTGCGCGATGCCACGACATGCTCGCGATAAAACTTCCCGGCCACGCCATCGGCCGTATCCGTGACCGCGCCCAGCGCCAGCTGTCCTATCAGTGTGCTGCCGAGCGGCGTCGTGAAATTATCGCCGCTGGCGGGAAAGCTTCCGTCATGGCGCAAGCCGTAGATGTACGGATAAATCAGCCTGGCTTGCCAGTCGGCCTGCAACAGGGGCGCCGTCCCCGTGCTTTCCAGCGCGCTGCGCCACATGAGCAGGCGCTCGGGGATGCTCGATACGCCATAGGCAAAGCCCATATGGTGGCCGCCATCGACTGAAATCAGGGCGCGTGCCGCAAGAAAGCCCTTTTCATAGTGCGCATATGACGTTTCGATCATCGGCAACACTTCCGGATGCTCGTCAACGATGGCCAGCAAGCCAACAGTGACATTGTTGACGGCGCTGAACGGGTGGCCGCTGATATAGAAATTGGCGATGGAAGGCTTTGATTCGCTGCGGTCCCACTGTTCATACACGGGCTTTTTCTTGCAATCAAAACTGGTGCTGGTGATATACAACTGCTGATAGCCGCACATCGAGACAAACAGATTCTCGTACCCCTTGCCCGTATCCGCGGCTATCGTTTCCTTGATTCTCTGCGCCGTCAGGTCGCGGTAGGTGCCGAAGCCCACGGCATCGGGAACGGCGCGGGCGCCCGTTTCGGCAAACAGCCAGTCGTACAGAATGCCCATGGCCCCTACCCGTCCGCCCATCGACCACTCGCCGCCGGCAACGGGCGCCGTCACCAGCAGCTTGTCGAGATAATTCAGGGCGCCATCCAGATACTTCGCATTGCCCGTCAGGCGGTATGCCATGGCCAGCATCTGCGCACTTTCATAAATCGTGCCGCGGCTGCCGGTGGCCACGTTGCACAGGTCAGGCACGCCGCCGGCAGGGGGAAGCAGCGGGCAAGCCTGAATCGTGGCCACCCGTCCATTGACACGCTCCATGAAGCTGTACCAGGCCTTGTTGAGCGAGGCATCCATCGCCGGTGCCTGCCACAATTCCTGACCGCCGCCATCGAGCAAGCGGAAATTGCGCATGGTTTCGTTGCGCCGCATGCCTATCCTGCTTATCTGTCCATCCGCCTGCCATTCCATCGGTGGCGTGGCGCCGGTGCCGTCGACCGTTCGCCAGCCCGTGGGTACGACAACGCCATTGACTCTCAGGTCAATTTTATGGGTCTGGCTATTCCATGACAATTGGATGCTCGACCAGACATCGGGTTTTAAATCGATCCTGGCGACAGACAGGTACTGGGCCAGTCCATTGGCCTGGAAACCGACCTGGAAACCGATGCTTTCCCCCACCGCACCGGCCGGGCTATCGTAGGAATCAACGTGACGGATAAAGAAGCCATTGCGGCTCGAATTGAATTCGCCAAAAATCGGCTGGTTGACGCTATCGAGAGTATCCTTGCGCCTGGCGAACAGCTCCAGGCTGATGCTGCCGCCTGCCGCGGGAAATGCGGCTGGCAGATTCGGCAATTGCGGTTTCAGCGCATCGAAGCTGGCCTGATTAAGGAATAAGCGTGGATGGCCCTGCTTAATGGGAGCGGGCAATTGCGCCATCGCGGAAGTGGCAAGCAGGCAAAAGGCGCCCAGCATGGCATGCGCCATTTTCCTGGGCAAGAACGGCACACCGCTTCGGCGGTGCTTAAACATTGTTTTCTGTTGGCGTATCATTTGACTGTGCACACGGGCTCCCGGAACTACCAAGTTAATAAAAAAACCATATGACAAATATTGCCATACAATTTTTCAAAAAAACCAATAAGTACCGTCAAATGACAAACTATTGAAAGAAAATATAAGGAATAGCAATTATCACAAAGAATTAATGTTTCTGATCAAAAACAAATAATTCCTTCAATACATTCACCACCCCGGGTAGCCAGCGATGCTCTCAGGGCTCGGGCGCGCGGTGCCCCATCGCGTGCGTGGCCATCTTCAGGTACAGGAAGGACTGCTCCTCATTGTGCGCATACCCCATGCGGCCCTCCGCCAGGGCGACGGACTTCTGCTGCAGCGCTTCCGGGTATTCGAGGTCGCAGGCAGCGTCGAGCCAGTAGCGCGCCGTAGCTTCGTCGCTGTCCTGCAGCAGGTTCGCCACGATGAACATGGCCGGCGCCACGCCGCGTTGCGCGGCCAGTTCCAGCCAGCGCAGCGCGGCGGCGCCGTCCTGCGGGCCGCCCATGCCGTTCTTGTGCATCAAGCCCAGGTAGTATGCGGCAGGCCCGCTGCCCTGCCCCGCCGCGTGCTCGAACAGGGCGCGCGCCTGCGGCTGGGTCGCCTCGCCCGCGCGCATCAAGACCTTGGCCTGTGCCGTGGCATCGGGCGCTGCGGCTGCCACGGGGGACGCCAGCGCGGCGGCCAGCAGCAAATTTGCCAGCATCATTTCGACAAATCGAGCTGGTACAGCGCAAAGCCCTTGCCCGCACCATCATCAGGCTTCAGCTGCGTGACGTTATCGATGCCCGCCGCTTTCGCCAGCTCGATCACGTTCGGCGCCGAATGGAAGACCACCGGGCCTTGCGTGGCAACCTTGGCAAAGCGCCAGCTGCGCGCCGAGCCGTTTTTCGCGCGCGTCAGGTTTTTCTGCTGCGTGACGTAGGCGATCAACAGTTCGCGGTTGTTGTCGGGCGAGGCCACCACCGTCTTGCTGCCATCGAGGCCAGGGAAATTGCCGCCGCCGCTGGCGCGGTAGTTATTCGTCGCAATCAAAAATTCCTGGCTGGCTTCCGCCGGCTTGCCCTGGTACGTCAGGCCCTGGATGCGACGGCCCGGCGGCTGCGTGACGTCGATCTGGTAGCGTACGTCAGCGCTGGTGATGGCGTCGAAGTTGTAGCTCGGATGGGCCGTGTTGACCAGTTCCTGCGCTTCCAGCTTGTTCGGATCGATGGTGTTGAAGCGCTGCGCCGACTGTTCCAGCCAGGCTTTCAGCTCCGCGCCATTCATCTTCACGCCGTACAGCGCGTTCGGATACAAATACAGGTCGGCCGCATTGTTCAGCGCCACATTGCCCGCCTTGACGTCCGTGTAGTCGGACACGCCGGCCGAGCCGCTCTTGAACGGGGACGACATCGACAGCACCGGCAAGTGCGCGAATTGCGGCAAGTTCGCCTTGACGTAGGCGGCCAGATAGCCCGCCTGCGCCTGGTTCACCACTTCGATAGCGCTCACGTCGCCCACGTCGGCAAAATACGTCGACATGCGGAAGTCCGTGGCGCCGACGGGCGTCTGCACGTAGGCAATCGTCGCTGCGTGTTCTTCCGCCACCAGCCTGGCGATGGCCGGGTCAGGCTGGACGTAGCTCTTGTCCGCGTTCTGGATGCCGCGCGCTTCCACCGTGGTGGCGCTCTTGTCGACGGCCCACTGCTTGCCGTCGTGGCGCAGGCGCAAACCGATCACGCCCAGGTGCTTGCCCCACAAATTGGCCATCACGGTGGGCACCCCATTGACCAGGCCCTTGACCTTGTCGACGCCGGGCAGATTGAACTGCGGCACCGTGCTGGCCGCGTTCGGGAACAGCTGGTGCGAGTGGCCGATCAGCATGGCGTCCACGCCCGGCACTTGCGACAGGTAGTAATTGCCGTTTTCCATGGTGGGAGAATACGGGCTGTCATCGAGGCCGCCGTGCGAGATGGCCACCACCAGCTCGGCGCCCTTGGCGCGCATCTCGGGAATGAATTTTTCCGCCGTCTCGCGCACGCCCTGCGTATAGACGCGGCCTTCGAGCCAGCGCTTGTCCCAGGCCATGATGGTGGGCGGCGCAAAGCTGATGATGCCGACCTTCACGCTGCTCGTGATTGGCTGCCCATCGGGGCCGGTGGCCGTGATCTGCTTGGCGATGATGTGGTACGGCGCAAACAGGGGCTTGCCCGTCTTGACGCTGTAGACGTTGGCCAGCACTTGCGGGAACGCAGGACCGGCGCAGCGCGGCTTGCCGGCGTCGACGCTGTCGACGTCGAATTGGTTGCCCGTCACCTGGCTCAGGAACGCCAGGCCGTAGTTGAATTCGTGGTTGCCGATGCCGCCGCCATCGACCTTCAGCAAATTCATGGCCTTGTAGATGGCCAGGGTCTGGTCGCAGGCCAGCGGTTTCACGAGCGCCTGGTAGTCGGCCAGGGCCGTGCCCTGGATGGTGTCGCCGTTGTCGAGCAGAAGATTGTTCGGGAACTGCGCGCGCGCCTGGGCGATCAGCGCCGCCGTGCGTTCCAGGCCGATCGACGGTTCCGCCTGCAGCTTGTAATAGTCATAACTGAGCACATTCGCGTGCAAGTCCGTCGTCTCCAGCAGGGCCAGGGTGGCGCTGCTGCCCGCAGGCGCGGCGGCCGGCGGCTGGGCGGGAACATGGGCGGCGGGCGGCAAGGCGCCGCAGCCGGCCAGCAGCAGCGGTAACAGGGCGAGACGGGGAAATTGATGCATGATGTATTCCTGTGGAAAGACAATATCGCCAGCATCATACGCAGCACGGTAGCCATCATCAAGGCAAAAATATTGTCGCAAATACAGCAAAATCCTCATTTTATTGCCCCGTGCCGCATCGATTCGGCGCCGCCGGCATCAGAAACCGGCCGCGCTCGCGTATAATTCAGGGTTTGATTTCACCATAGAAGACCAGAACATTATGGAAGCCGAACGCATCAATATCATCTCCGCCCTGCTCAACGACCTGACGGTCCGCGAAGCCGAACTTCGGAGGTATCTTTGACTTCACTGTCAAGTCGGAGAAACTAGAGCAAGTCAACGAAGAGCTGGAAGATCCAACCGTCTGGAACGATCCCAAGCGCGCCCAGGACCTCGGTAAAGAGAAGAAGGCGCTGGAAGCCATCGTCTTCACCCTGGCCAAGGCCGATGCCGACCTGCGCGACACCCGCGACCTGTTCGACATGGCCCGCGAAGAAGGCGACGACGACACGCTCGAAGCGATCGAGCAGGACGTGCAGGAAATCCGCAAGGTCATCGAAAGCATGGAATTCCGCCGGATGTTCAACAATCCGATGGACCCGAACAACTGCTTCATCGACATCCAGGCCGGCGCCGGCGGCACGGAAGCCCAGGACTGGGCTTCGATGCTGCTGCGCCAGTACCTGCGCTATTGCGAACGCAAGGGCTTCAAGGTCGAAATCCTGGAGCAGTCGGACGGCGAGGTTGCGGGCATCAAGACGGCCACCCTGAAGGTCGAGGGCGATCACGCCTACGGCTTCCTGCGCACGGAAACGGGCGTGCACCGCCTGGTGCGCAAGTCGCCATTCGACTCGGCCAACGGCCGCCACACCTCGTTTACGTCGCTGTTCGTGTATCCGGAAGTCGACGATTCGATCGAGATCGACGTCAACCCGGCCGATATCCGCGTCGACACCTACCGCGCGTCGGGCGCCGGCGGTCAGCACATCAACAAGACCGACTCCGCCGTCCGCATGACCCATGCGCCGACCGGCATCGTGGTGCAGTGCCAGAACGACCGTTCGCAGCACCGCAACCGCGCCGAAGCGATGGAAATGCTGAAAGCGAAACTGTACGAGCATGAACTGCGCAAGCGCATGAGCGAGCAGCAAAAGCTGGAAGACTCGAAGACGGACGTGGGCTGGGGTCACCAGATCCGCTCCTACGTGCTGGACCAGTCCCGCATCAAGGACTTGCGCACCGGTTTCGAGACGGGCAATACCAAGGGCGTGCTCGATGGCGACATCGACGACTTCATTTCCGCCTCGCTCAAGCAAGGCGTATAAGGATGAACGCATCCGCTCCGGCGCAGCGCGCCTTCCTGTTCGACATGGATGGCACGATTGTCGACAACATGGCCTTCCACACGACATCGTGGCTGGCGTTCTTTGAACGCCACGGCCATGCGCTGGACGCGGACGCCTTTTTCCGCGACACGGCAGGACGGCAGGGACACGAAATCATCGCCAAGTACCTGGGCGAGGAAGCCGACCACGTTACCCTGCTGGCTGAAAAGGAAGTCGTCTACCGCGAACTGTATGGCCCGCACCTGGCCACGGTGCTTGGCTTCGACCGGCTGATCGCCAGCGCGCGCCAGGCTGGCGTGGGACTGGTGGTGGGCACGGCCGCGCCGGACGAGAATATCGAGTTCACGCTCGATGGCTTGGACCTGCGCCACCGCTTCGACGCCATCGTCGGCGCCGCCGACGTGGAACGGGGCAAGCCGCACCCGGACGTTTTCCTGAAAGGCGCGCTGCTGGCCGGCGCGCTGCCGCAAGACTGCATCGTCTTCGAAGACGCGCCCCTGGGCGTGGAAGCGGCGCGCCGTGCCGGCATGCGGGTCGTGGTACTCACCACCACCCTGCCGGCCGAAGCGTTTGCCGCCTTCGACAACGTCATTGCCATCGTGCCGGATTTCTCCTCGCTCGACGTCGACGCACTGTTTGCCAGCGTGGCGCCAGCGCTGGCACCACATCATCAATAATCACCAACGAAGAACACCATGACTACGGATATCCAAGAACAAGCCGCCGCCCCCGATGAAAACAAGATCATCGCCGAGCGCCGCGTCAAGCTGGCAGCACTGCGCGAACAAGGCGTCGCCTTCCCGAACGATTTCCGCCCCGAGCACAAGGCGGCCGATCTGCATGCGCAATACGGCAGCAAGACGCGCGAAGAGCTGGAAGCCGAACCTGTCACCGTGGTGCTGGCCGGCCGCATGATGCTCAAGCGCGAAGCGGGCAAGAAAGCCGCTTTCGCCACCCTGCAGGACGCTTCCGGCCCGAAAGCCGACGGCCGCATCCAGATCTACGCCACGCTGGATCTCACCGGCGAAGCAGCCATGGCCGCCCTGCACCACTATGACCTGGGCGATATCCTGGGCGTGACGGGCACGCTGTTCAAGACCAAGACGGACGAACTGACCATCAAGGTCACGGAACTGCGTTTGATCACCAAGTCGCTGCGCCCGCTGCCGGACAAATTCCACGGCCTGGCCGACCAGGAAACGAAGTACCGCCAGCGCTACGTCGACCTGATCATGAACGAAGAGACGCGCCGCACCTTCAAGGCGCGTACCGCCGCCATCTCGTCGATCCGCCGCTTCATGGAAAAGAACGAGTTCATGGAAGTGGAAACGCCGATGCTGCACACGATCCCGGGCGGCGCGGCGGCAAAGCCGTTCATCACGCACCACAATGCGCTGGACATGCAGATGTTCCTGCGCATCGCGCCCGAGCTGTACCTGAAGCGCCTGGTCGTGGGCGGCTTCGACCGCGTGTTCGAGATCAACCGCAACTTCCGCAACGAAGGCGTGTCGATCCGTCACAACCCTGAATTCACGATGATGGAATTCTACGCGGCCTACACCGACTACAAATGGCTGATGGACTTCACGGAAGCCGTCATCCGCCAGGCCGCCATCGACGCGCACGGCACCGCCACCCTGACCTACGGCGGCCGCGAGCTGGACCTGGCAAAACCGTTCCACCGCCTGACCATCGTCGAAGCGATCAACAAGTATGCGCCGGGCTACACGCCGGAGCAGTTGAACGATGCGGAATTCATCAAGGAAGAGCTGAAGAAGTTCGGCGTCAAGCCGTTCGCCACGGCCGGCCTGGGCGCGCTGCAACTGGCGCTGTTCGAAGAAACGGCTGAAGCGCAGCTGTGGGAACCAACCTACATCATCGACTACCCGGTCGAAGTGTCGCCACTGGCGCGCGCTTCCGACACGGTGGCCGGCATCACCGAGCGCTTCGAGCTGTTCATGGTGGGCCGCGAAATCGCCAACGGCTTCTCCGAATTGAACGATGCGGAAGACCAGTCGGCCCGCTTCCTGGCGCAAGTGGCCGCCAAGGACGCCGGCGATGAAGAGGCGATGTTCTACGACGCCGACTACATCCGCGCGCTGGAATACGGCATGCCGCCAGCCGGCGGCTGCGGCATCGGTATCGACCGCCTGATGATGATCATCACGGATTCGCCGAACATCCGCGACGTCCTGCTGTTCCCGCATTTACGCCGCGAAGAGTAATCACGGACGCAAGCCGATAAAAAGCCGCCTGGTCTTGCGATCAGGCGGCTTTTTTACGTCTGCGGCCGGCCGTCAGTCGGCCAGGGTCACGCGCTGGTGGCTGCGGCTGGCCTGCTGCGCCGCCAATGCCGTGGCCAGCGCGCGCATGCCGTCGTCGCCGGTGGCGGCAGGCTGCCCTTCGCCGCGCATGGCGCGCTGGAAGGCGCGCACCGAGCGCACGTACAGGTTTTCATGCTCGACGGGGATGTCGACGCTGCCACCGTCGCGCGTCAGGCAAATGCTGCCGACGGGGCGCTGCGTCATCACGCCGGTGGCGAAGATGGTGCCCTTGCTGCCGATGATTTCCACGCCGGACAGCGAATGCGGCGCGTTGAACGCGTCGTGCACCTGCACCAGGGTGCCGTTGTCGAACTCGATGACGGCCATCAGGCCCTCTTCCAGCCCGGCCACCGTCATGCCGCCGCTGGTGGCGCAGGCCGTCACGTGGCGCGGCTCCGAGTCCAGCAGGAAGCGCAGGGTGTCGACGTCGTGCACGAACATGTCGAGCGTGACGCCGCCCGACTCCGGCGCGTCCAGGCGCCAGCCGCGCAGGTGCTGCGGCAGGTTGTTCGCGTGCAGCACGCGGCAATACAGGGGCTGGCCGATCTCGCCCGCGCGTATCAGCTCGCGCACCTTGCCGTGGCTGGCGGCGTTGCGCAGGTGGTGGTTAATCCCCAGCACCACGCCCGCTTCAACGCAGCCGTCCACCATGCGGCGGGCGTCGTCCAGGTTCAGCGCCAGCGGCTTCTCGCACAGCACGTGCTTGCCGGCGCGCGCTGCTTGCAAGGTTTGCGCCATGTGCAACTCGTTGGTGGTGCTGATGTACACGGCGTCCGCGCCCGGATGGGCCAGCGCCGCATCCAGGTCCGTGTAGCTGGCGCCGATGCCGAATTGCGCGGCAAAGGCGGCGCCGCGCGCGGCGTCCCTGCTGACCACGGCCAGCACTTCGGCATCGCCCTGCTGGCGGATCGCGTCAACCATCCATTCGCGTGCCACGGTGCTGGCGCCCACCAAAATCCATCCGATCTTCTTCATTCGATTCTCCCGTTAAAAAGTGTGGCGCAGGCCGAGGTTCCAGGCCTGGTTGCCGGTGCCGTTGTCGGTGGCATTGCCCACCACATAGGCGGCGCCGTTGCGGTTGTCGATATGCGCGTAGGCGGCATACAAGGTGCTGCGCTTCGACAGCGCATAGGTGTAGCCGATGCCGACCTGGGAAGCGTCGCCGTTGGCGGCGCGCCGGTCGTCGCGCCGCACGTACGAGAACAGGACGCGGTGCGGGCCCACCGGCAAGGTGGCGCCCAGCATCAGGTCCGCGCTGTCGACCGTGGTGGCCGCGCCCGCCGTGCTCTTGCTGACGGCCACGGCGCCATGCGCCTTGACCACGCCAAAGTCCCAGGTGGCGCCCAGCACCGTGTTGCGCGCCCTGCCCGCCACCAGCGCGCTGGATATGGTGTTGGCATCCTGGTGCGCCATGCGCACGTACAGCGGCCCGCTGGCATAGGTGGCCGCCGCGCCCGTGTAGCGCTTAGCCGAAGCGTCGCCGGGCACTTCGCCGAAACCGTACGCCAGTTCACCGGAAAGGCCGCCGCGCACGGGCGAGCTGTAGGTGATGCTGTTGTCGACCCGGCTGATGTAGCCGGCCGTGAAGACGTTGCTCATCCTGCCTGCAAAACCCAGGTAAAACGGGTCCAGCGCCCCCAGGCTGCTGTCGATGAACGTGTACTGGCGGCCCAGCCGCAGCGTGCCCGCCGCGCCGCCCAGGCCGACGAAGGCCTGGCGCCCGAACAGCAGGCCGCCCTGGGCCGAAGCGCCCGTGTCGGCCAGGATGCCCGCATCCATCGTGAACAGCGCCGTCAAGCCGCCGCCCAGGTCTTCGCTGCCCTTGAAACCGAGCCGCGAGCCGTTGGCGATGCCGCTGGTCAGCTTGAGCACCCTGCCCCCGGGGCCGCCGCTCTCGGACACCACCCCCATGTCCATGATGCCGTACACGGCCACGTTCGACTGCGCGCAACACAGGCCGCTGCCGGCGCCAATGATCATTGCCCCTACTACCTTCTTCTTCATCTCTTTCCCTGTCTGTGGATACTGCGCTTAGCTCACCAGATGGCGCGGACGCTCGCCGCGCAGGCCGGCCAGCAGGTTGTCCACTGCCTGCTGCGCCATGGCGTAGCGCGTTTCGTGCGTGGCCGAGCCGATGTGCGGCAGCGCCACCACGTTGGCCATGCCCGGCAGCGGATTGTCCGGCGCCAGCGGTTCGCGCTCGAACACGTCAAGACCGGCGCCGTGGATGGCGCCCTGCTGCAGCGCCTCGATCAGCGCCGCCTCGTCGACGATGCGCCCGCGCGAACCGTTGATGAAGATGGCGCCGGGGCGCATCAGCGCGAACTCGCGCCGGCCCATCATGCGTTCCGTCTGCGCCGTCAGCGGCAGCACCACGCAGACGAAGTCCGACCCGGCGAGCAAGTCGTCGAGCGCCACCTGGCGCGCGCCCAGCGCCGCCTCCACCTCGGGCACCGCTTCGCCATTCACGTACAGCACCTGCATGCCGAAGCCCAGCGCGGCGCGGCGGGCGACGGCGCGGCCGATGCGGCCCATGCCCAGCATGCCGATGGTCTTGCCATGCACATTGACGCCGTACTGGCTTTCGCCCACGCTGCGCGTCCAGCGTCCGGCCTTGACGAATTCGGCCAGTTCGACGACGCGCCGCGCGCTGGCGAGGATCAGCGCGAAGATCGTGTCCGCCGTCGTTTCCGTCAGCACGTCGGGCGTATTGGCCAGCAAGATGCCCCGTTCGCGCAGGTAATCCACGTCGAACTGGTCGACGCCCACGGAAATGGTGGAAATGATGCGCAGCTCTTCCGCCGGGTCCAGAAGTTCGCGGTCCAGGCGCACGCTGGCGCCCAGCAAGCCGTGCGCGCCGCGGATGGCGGCCGCGAATGCGGCGCGGTTGCCCGCATCGATCGCCTCAAAATACGTCACCTCGCATTCGGCACGCAGGCGCGCCAGCAGCGGCTCGGCCAGCTTTTTATACACAACCACATGTTTTTTCACGAATTTTCCCCTGTTCGGTTCAAGATGGGACCAGCGCGTCGAGCTGGGCGCGGGTCGGCAAGCCTTCCATGTCGCCGGCCACCTGGATGGCGAAGGCGCCGACCCGGTTGCCGCGCCCTACCGCCTGCGCCAGCGGCAAGCCTTCCAGCAAGGCGCTGACCAGGCCGGCCGCGAAGCCGTCGCCGGCGCCCACCGTGTCGACCACGTTGGCCACGCGCTCGCCCGGCACCATGCCGCTGTCGCCATCGGCCGTGCGGTAATAGGCACCCTCGGCGCCCAGCTTGATGACCACCAGCCGCGCGCCCTGCTGCAGATAAAAGCCGGCGACGTCGTGCGGCAGGTCGTGGCCGGTGAGGATTTTCCCCTCCCCCAGGCCGGGCAGCACCCAGTCCGCCTTGGCGGCGAGGCGGTTGATCTGTTCGACCATCACGGCTTGCGACGGCCACAGCGAGGGCCGCAGGTTCGGGTCGAACGATACGCTCCGGCCGTTGGCGCGCATGAAGTCGAGGGCCTGGCCGGCGAACGCCAGGCTGGTCTCGGACAGCGCCGCGGCCACGCCCGTGGCGTGCAGGTGGCGCGCGGACAGGAAATAGGCGGGGTCGAAATGCTCGGGCGCCAGCCGGCTGGCGGCGGAACCCTTGCGGAAGTATTCGACCAGCGGATCGGCGCCGTTCTCGGCCTTCTCCTTGAGCAGGAAGGCGCTGGACTGGCCGGCGACGGTGACGACCCGGCTGCAATCGACGCCTTCGGCCTGCACGCTGGCGCGGATGAAGCGGCCGAACGAGTCGTCGCCCACCCGGCTCAGCCAGCCGACGCGCAAGCCCAGGCGCGCCAGGCCGATGGCGACATTCGTCTCGGCGCCGGCCAGGCGGCGCGTGAAATGCGCCACGGCCGCCAGGTCGCCCGTTTCCTCGGCAACGAACATCGCCATCGCCTCGCCGTAGGTGACGACATCGAGCGCGTGCTCCCCTTGCAGCATTTCGTGTTTGATCATGCGGCCTCCAGGATTTGAATGTAGCGGCCCGTCTCGGCCACCAGGTCGGCGCCCTCGAGCGGGAATTCGATGGCCCGCTGCACGCCCGGCGCGAAATGCGCGAAGACGGCGCGCCAGGCCGGATCGGCCTCGGAAACGGCGCAGGCGGACAACCGCCCCCCGTCATCGATGACAGCCTTGCAGTGCACATAGCGCACGTACGGCGCCAGCAGGCGCGCCGCCTGCTGCGCATCCTCGCCCACCCAGCGCCAGTTGCCGATGTCGAAGGTCAGCCCCACCGGCAGCCCGCCTTCGCGCGCCGCCGCCAGGAAGCGCGCCATCGTCGCCAGCCTGCCGCCATGGGCCGTCTGGTCGTTTTCCACCAGCAGCGCCACGGGCGCGGCCGCCAACAAAGCGTTCAAGGCCTGCAGCTCCGGCGCGGCCGGGTAATGGCCGAGCGACACCTTCAGGTAGCGCGCGCCCAGGCGCGCCGCCTCGTCCAGCATCTGCTGCAGCAGCGCGTGCTGCAGCAATCCGTCCGCGCCCCACAATTCGACGGGCGTGGAATACACGCAGTACAGGCCCCGCGCGGCCACCGCCGCGCCCATGCGCGCCAGGTCCGGCAAGTCGGAAGTAAACAGTTCGCGGCGGATCTCGATGCCGGCGCCCCCCGCATCGGCCACCACGTCGATGAAATGGCTTTGCCCCAATTGCCGTACCCTGCTTGCGCCATAGGCCGACGCCGCCACCAGAACGGGGCTCACTTGATCGCTCCCGCGCCGACGAACTGGCGCGCTTCGGGCGTTTGCGGGTTGCTGAAAAAGGCCTCCGAAGGCCCGCTCTCCCACACCGTCCCCTGGTGCATGAAGACGGTGACGTCGGCCATGCGCCGCGCGAACTCCATCTCGTGCGTCACCAGCAGCATCGTCATGCCGGCCTGCGCCAGCTCTTCCATCACCTTCAGCACTTCCTGCGTCAGCTCGGGGTCGAGCGCCGACGTCACTTCGTCGAACAGCATCACTTGCGGCTCCATCGCCAGCGAACGGGCGATCGCCACGCGCTGCTGCTGGCCGCCCGACAGCTGCTCGGGATAGGCTTCGCGCTTGTGGTCCAGGCCCACCTGCTTGAGCACGCGCAGCGCCGTGGCGCGGCCCTGGACATCGGGCACTTTCTTGACGATGCGCGGCGCCAGCATGACGTTTTCTTCCACGGTCAGGTGGGGGAACAGGTTGTAGCTCTGGAAGACCATGCCGACATCCTTGCGCAAGTCGAGCAGATGCTCCTGGCGCGCCGTCAGCGTATGGCCGGCCACGACGATGCTGCCGCTATCGATGGTTTCCAGGCCGTTGATACAGCGCAGCATGGTGCTCTTGCCGGAGCCGCTGCGGCCGATCACGGCGATCACCTGGCCCCGCTCGACGGCGAACGACACGCCCTTGAGCACATGGTTGGCGCCGAAGCTCTTGCTGATATGGTCGATTTCAACGATGGGCATGGAATTTCCTTTCCAGTGAATGGCTGTAGCGCGACAGCGGATAGCACAGCGCGAAGTAGATCAGGGCGACGACGGGGAAGACGATGAAAGGCAGGAAGGTCGCGTTGCTGACCAGTTGCCCTGCCCGCGTCAGTTCCACCACGCCGATGATCGAGGTGATCGAAGTGTTCTTGATGATCTGCACCATGAAACCCACCGTCGGCGGCAGCGAATGGCGCAACGCCTGCGACAGGATGACGTAGCGCAGCTGCTGGTAGCGGTTCAGCGCCAGCGCGGCCGATGCTTCCCACTGCTGCCGCTGCACGCCTTCGATGCAGCCGCGCCAGATCTCGCCCAGGTAGGCGCTGGCAAAGAGCGTCATCGCCGCCCCCGCCGCGATGATTGGCGACAGCTTGTAGCCGAACAGGGCCAGGCCGTAATAGGTGAGAAACAGCACGATCAGCACGGGCGTGCCCTGGATCAGCTGGATGTACAGGGCGCTGATGCAACGCAGGACGGGACTGCGCGCCGTGCGCAGCAGCGCCACGGCAAAGCCGGCGATGCCGCCCGTGATGAAGACGATCAGCGACAGGCCGATGGTCCAGCGCGTGGCCTCGAGCAGGAATTGCAGGTTATCCCAGGAAAAATCACTGATCATGTCATGCTCCCATGCGCACCGCGCCCAGACGGCGGCGGCGTTTGAAGACGATCTGGCCCAGCACCCAGAAGCCGAAGCGGAACAGCAGGGCCAGCAGGATGTACAGCACCATCACGACGATGTAGATCTCGAAGCTGCGGAAGGTTTCCGCGTCGAGCAGGTGGGCAGTGGCGGTCAGCTCTTCGGCGGAAATGGCCGACACGACGCTCGAGGCGAGCATCATCAGCGTGAACTGGCTGGCCAGCGCCGGATACACTTTTTCCAGCGCCGGCAGCAGCACCACGTGGCGCATCACCTGCCAGCGCGTCATGCCCAGCGCCTGCGCCGCCTCCAGCTGCGACGGATGCACGGCGCCGATACCGGCGCGCACGATTTCCGCCGCATAGGCGCCCAGGTTGACCGTCATGGCGACCAGCGCGGCGCCGTTCGCGTCGAGCTGCAGGCCCAGCGACGGCAAGCCGAAATAAATGATGAACAGCTGCACCAAGAACGGCGTGCTGCGGATGATCTCGACATAGGCGCGCACCACCGCGCGGGCATAGGCGGGACCGTTCTTCAGGATGACGGCGGCGCAGACGCCCACCGCCAGCCCCAGCACCATAGCCAAGGCGCTCAGGCGTATCGTCAGCGCCGCACCCCACAACAGGCGGTCCAGCGATTGCATGACGAGTTCGAAATGAAATTCATACGGCATACTCAACTCCTTTTCTACGTGCGCATCCCCGGCGACGCCACCATGGCGGCGCGCCGTGCGGACAAACACTCTCCCTGTGCGGGTGGCGGTATCAGAAGGTCGGCAGCGCTGGCAGCGGCGCGCCGCTCCACTTGCGCGCGATGGCGTCGAGTTCGCCGTTCAGCTTGACGTAGTAGATGAAGTTGTTGAGCCACTGGTGCAGTTCGAAGTCGCCGCGGCGCACCGCCATCGAGTTCGGTTGCAGCGAGTACGCGAAGCGGACCTCGATCTTGCCCGCACCGCGCGTCTTGATGATGTCGAGCGCCATCGTGCTGGGGATCGAAACGGCATCGACCTGCTTGCTGAGCAAGGCCTGGGTGACGGTGGCGTCATCCTCGAAACGCACGATGCTGGTGCCGGCCGGCGCCATGCGGCTCAGCGCCGTGTCATTCGTGGTGCCGCGCGTCACGCCCACCTTCTTGCCTTTCAGGTCGGCCAGGGCCTTGAGTTTGCCGCCGACCGGCGCGACGATGGCCAACTCAAATGCGCTGTAGGGCATGGTAAACATCAGGGTCTTGGCCCGTTCCGGCGTGGGCGCCAGGGTCGCCACGAGAAAATCGACCTTGCCCGATTCCAGCGACGGCACGCGCGACGGCGCCGTCAGGGGCACCACTTCCACGGGCAGGTTCAGGTATTTGCCGATCAGGTTGGCGACGTCGACGTCATAGCCGACGGGCACGCCCTTGGCGTCGATGCTGCCAAACGGCGGCGTGCCGCTGACCACGCCGATGGTCAGCTTGCCTTTCTTGATCAGGTCGCCAAGCGTCTGGGCGCCGGCGTCGGCGGCCGCGCCCAGGGCGCACGTGGCTGCCAGTGCGCAAGCCAGTATTTTCGAATAGAACAGTGTGGTCATCTTCATGTTTCCGTCTCCTGTGATCCCGGTACCGGCCTCGTCGAGGCGCTTCCGGGAATATTGTCAAATGGACGATTCAGATCGTCTCTTGCCGTGTTGTACCAACCTCCTGCCATTGCCCTGCCTTGCCGATTCATGCCCCTTTCCAGTGAAAACACCTTTTATGAAACCGGTTCCATTGCTTACCCAAAAAAAAGGGCAAACGCCCTCTTCCCGTCAATCGCCGTCCTTGCGCACTTCGCTACCCTGGGTAGAATTGCGCACAATCAGCTTGCCTGGCAACAGCACCTCGCGCGGCGGGCACTGATCGCCCTGCAGGCGCGACAGCATGCACGTCATCGCCGAAAAGCCGATTTCATAGGTCTGCTGCTCGATCGTGCTCAGGCCAGCCAGCGGCGACCATGGCAATTCGTCAAAGCCCAGCAAGCCCACGTCTTGCGGCATGCGCAATGCAAGGCGTTGCAGCATCAGCGCCAGTTCCAGCGCGACCATGCCGTTCGATGCCAGCAGCGCCACGCGGCGGCCGCGCCACCGCGCCAGGCATTGCCGCACCTGCGCGTCGATGGAAGGCCGGTCGTCCAGGTCCACCGCCAGCACTTCGCCCACGCAGCCCGGATGCTCGGCCATCACGGACTGGAAACCGTCGGCGCGCATCAGGCGCGAACTGACCCCGGTCAAGGGCGGCGCGACAAAGGCGATGGCGTCGAAACCCTGCCCGATCAGATGCGCCGTGGCCAGCCGGCCAGCCTGCACATTGTCCAGGCCCACCAGGTCGAAATCGACGCCTTCGATGCGGCGGTCGACCAGCACAATGGGCATGCCCGCCTGCTGCAAGTCGGACGACTCGATATTGCGCCCCTGCGTGTTGACGATTAGCCCTTCCACGCTATACGAGCGCAGCGCGGCAAGCGACTGGCGCTCGCGCAGTTCGTCATTGCCGGTATTACACAGAATCAAGGTATAGCCATGCTGCTGGCAAGCCGCCTCCACGCCTTGCAGCACGGCCACCGTGTAGGGATTGAGCATGTCCGCCACGACCATGCCGATCAGGCGCGTGCGTCCACGCTTGAGGCCGCGCGCCATCTGGTTCGGCTGGTAGCCGAGGCGCGCGATGGTGCTGGTGATCTGCTGGCGGATGTTCTCGGACAGGGCATCGAGTTCGCCGCCGAGAAAGCGCGACACGCTCGTCTTCGACACGCCCGCCTCGCGCGCCACCTGGGCGATGGTCACGGGTCGGGCCGGCTCGCCGGAGACTGTTTTTTTGCTGCCGCGTACTGAATCCAAGGCTGCTCTCCACTACCTGTTGATATGCATATTTTTATTTTGGAACCGGTTCCAAAGATAGCACCCACGAATCGATGACGCAAGCAATTTGATTGCCTGTGGCGGCGAAGGAACACGATGGGGGCATGGCTGGGAACACGGATGAAAGGCGCCTCCCTCCCCTTGCACACGCAGGGGGAGGGCGGCGCTGCTTGAAAAACGACTTACTGGACCACGGTATAGCAAGGCACGTATGCCGTGCCCGCCAATTTCATGCGGTGCTGCGCCACAAAGGAAGCGAGCAGCGCATCCATCGGGCCGGCGATGGATTTGTCGCCGTGGATCTCGAAGTTGCCGTGCTCTTCGATCGAGCGGATGCCGTCATCCTTGACGTTGCCCGCCACCACGCCCGAGAACGCGCGTCGCAGCTGGGCCGCCAGCAAGTGCGTGGGCTGGTTCTTGTGCAGGCTCAGGTTGCGCATGTTTTCATGCGTGGGCTGGAACGGCTTCTGGAATTCGTGGTCGATCTTCAGCAGCCAATTGAAGTAATACGCGTCGCTGTGCGCCTTGCGGAATTCGCGCACCTGGCGTATGCCTTCGAGCATTTCGCGCGCCACCAGTTCCGGGTCGTCGATGATGATCTTGTAGCGCTGCTGCGCTTCCGGGCCCAGGGTGTCGCTGATGAACTGGTTGATCTGCACGAAGTACTCGCGCGAGGTTTCCGGGCCCGTGAAGATCAGCGGGAAAGGAATCTCGGCGTTGTCCGGGTGCAGCAGGATGCCGAGGATATACAAAATCTCTTCGGCCGTGCCGGCGCCGCCGGGGAACACGACGATGCCGTGGCCCGCGCGCACGAACGCTTCCAGGCGCTTCTCGATGTCCGGCATGATGACGAGGTCGTTGACGATGGGGTTCGGCGATTCGGCCGCGATGATGCCCGGCTCGGTGATGCCAAGGTAACGGCCATTGTGCAGGCGCTGCTTGGCGTGGCCGATGGTGGCGCCCTTCATGGGGCCCTTCATGGCGCCGGGGCCGCAACCGGTGCAGATATCGAGGCCGCGCAAGCCCAGCTGGTAGCCCACTTCCTTCGAATAATTGTATTCGGCGCGGTTGATCGAGTGGCCGCCCCAGCACACGACCAGGTTCGGGTTGAGCTGGGTTTGCAGCACGTTGGCGTTGCGCAGGATGTGGAAGACGGCGTCCGTCACGCCTTCCGTGCTCTGCAAGTCGAATTTCGGGTTGCCCGTCACTTCATCGCTGACGAAGATGATGTCGCGCAGCACGGCAAACAGGTGCTCGTGGATGCCCTTGATCATCTTGCCGTCGACAAAGGCGATGGCCGGCGCGCCCTTGATGTCGAGCTTGATGCCGCGCTCGCGCTGGATGATGGAGATTTCAAACGACTGGTAGCGCTCCAGCAGGGCCCGGCCATCGTCGATGGTGCTGCCGCAATTGAGCACTGCCAGCGCGCAGCGGCGGAAAGTGTTGTACAGGCCGCCCTGGCTGGTGTCGAGCAGTTTGTTGACTTCAGTCTTGGAGAGCACGTCCAGGCGGCCTTCCGGTGAAACCAGAGTATCGATAACGTCGTGTTCCATAATGCGAAAAATCCCTTTAAAAATCGATGCTCGAAGGTCTTGCAGCCTTAATATACGACAAGTCAGGCAAGTTGTGCTGTGCCGCCGCAAAATCGCCGGAGCCGCCCTTGCCTGCAAACCGGTTTGACTAATATGAAACAGTCATTCTTGCTAATGCGAATCGAAATCTTCGCTCAGCGCAATTTGTAGATTAGAATGCCAGCCTATTGGAATTCCCGTGCGTGAGGTTCTTCATGAGAGTCCCCGCCGCCCGCAGGCTTCCATAAGTTCGTTGTATCGATTGACTATAATAATTTTTCAGGAGGAACCGCATGAGCGGTGCGACTACGCCCAACAAGGAAGCCGTTATTCCCGAGTTCAAGCAGATTATGGGCCATCCAAGCCCATTGTGGATGTTGTTCATGACTGAATTCTGGGAACGCTTCGCGTTCTACGGAGTTCGCTGGGCGCTGGTACTGTACATCGTTGCCCAGTTCCACGGCGGCGACGGTTCGGGACAGGCTGCGGCCAACCTTACCTATGGTTCCTTCCTCGCGCTGGTGTACGCCGGCGCCCTGTTCGGCGGCTACATCGCCGACCGGGTCATCGGTTACCAGCGCTCCATCCTGCTGGGCGCCGTCTTCATGGCTGCCGGCCTGTTCTGCATCTCGGTACCGAACCAGGACATCTTCAACCTGGGCCTGGCCACCATGATCGTCGGTAACGGCATGTTCAAGCCGAACATCTCGACCATGGTCGGCAAGCTGTACACGACAGCCGATCCGCGCCGCGACAGTGGCTTCACGATCTTCTACATGGGTATCAACATGGGCGCCATGGTTGCCCCTGTCTTCACCCAGTGGCTGGCCGAGTCGATCTTCGGCACCAGCGCCATGCCTTCGTACAAGATGGTCTTCATGGCGTCCGGTTTCGGCATGCTGATCAGCCTGGTATGGTTCGCCATCGGCCGCCGCGCCCTGAAGGGCATCGGCGCTCCGGAAGCCGGCGCAGGCAGCCCGATGCGCGTCATCTGGGTGGCCGTCGGCTCCCTGTGCGTGATCCCGCTCGTGTATTTCCTGCTGACCGTCGGCGCTGAAAAGCTGCAAATCGTCCTGACCGCGCTGTTCATCGGCCTGGCCGTAATGCTGATGATCGAAGGCATACGCAACGGTAAAGTTGCGCGTGACCGCGTCATCGCCATGCTGCTGATCTTTGTCTTCAACATCCTGTTCTGGATGTTCTTCGAACAGGCAGGCAGCTCGTTTACCTTCCTGGCTGACAAGATCGTCAACCGCGACCTGGGCTTCTGGATCTTCCCGACCGCCTACTTCCAGACCGTCAACTCGGTCGCCATCATCGTCTTCGCGCCGATCATCGCCGCCGTCTGGGTCTTCCTGGCGCGCCACAACGTCAATCCTTCGATCCCGCGCAAATTCGGCCTGGGCTTGCTGGGCAATGCCCTGGCCTTCGGCCTGCTGATCTTCGCTCTGTCGAGCCTGGTTGGCGCCGATAACAAGATCCCGTTCTGGACCCTGGCCACCGTGTACGTGCTGCAATCGATCGGCGAGCTGTGCCTGTCGCCTATCGGCCTGTCGATGGTCACCAAGCTGGCGCCAGTACGCCTGGTCGGCCTGGGCATGGGCGGCTGGTTCTTGTCGACCGGTATCGGCAACAACCTGTCGGGCATCTTCGCCAGCCACGTCAGCGGCGAAAGCGGCATGTCGGTGCAATCGGCCCTGTCCGGCTACACCTTCGGCTTCTGGTCCCTGCTGGGCGCCGGCGTCGTGCTGTTCCTGATCGCACCGTTGATCAACAAACTGATGCACGGCGTGAAGTAAGTTTTCTGCCATAGCTGACAACGGCGGCCTGCGGGCCGCCGTTTTTCATTCCGGCGCCGTTTTTCCCATTGCCTGGCGGTACAATACCGCCAGGGCCAGCGGCCATCCACCCACATTACTGAAAAATCCCATGTCCAGCATCTCCACCACCTCGCCCCTCTCCGACGACGAATACGCCGAACTCGACACCCTGCTGGCCGCGCCCGCCCTGGCCAGCCGTGCCATGGACGTGTCGATGCTGGAAGGTTTTCTCACGGCCGTCGCCCTGAGCCCGAAACAGATCGCGCCGGAACAATGGCTGCCCTGGGTCTGGGACAAGGCTGCCGGCAGCGCCTTGCCGGCACAGGACGAGGCCAGCGAACGGGCGGCCAGCCTGGCGCAGCGCCACCATGCCTATATGGTCGAATGGCTGGCGAAAGACCCGGACAGTTTCGAGCCCATCTACGTATGCGGCCCCGAATGGAGCGTGCCCGCCTGGTGCGCCGGTTTTGTCCTTGGCACCAGCCTGGACAAACCGCAGTGGGCGGCCCTGGCCGTCAGCCACCCGCAATACCTGGCGCCGTTCCAGCACCTGGCCACGGCCGGCGAACTCGATGACGATGCGGCCGAAACGGCCATGGATGGCGTGATTCCTTCCGTGATCGCCATCAACGCGGCCTGGGCGCGCCAGCGCCACCTGAAAAGCCAGGCTCACAGCCAGCCCGGCGCCACCGTCCTGCGCGAAGTGCCGAAGACGGGCCGCAACGACCCGTGCCACTGCGGCAGCGGCAAAAAGTACAAGAAATGCTGCGCCGACGCCGATAGCGCGGCCAGCCAAGGCTAAGGCGACGCCAGCTTGCGCCAGCTGCTGACGGCCATCCTGCGCTTCCTGCTGCGCCACGCGCTGCAGTTCGCCCTGTTCATCGTCATCCTGCTGGCCGGACGCTTGCTGCTGGCCGAATGGCGCGCCTACAGCGCCAGCAGCGAGACCATCGCCGCGCTCAGGCTGGCCGCCGACGGCGCCGACAAGCATGGCGCTGGCCTGGCCGCCGCGGCCACGGCCCGCGTCAACGCCCTGCAAAAAACCTCACAAACGGCCATCACGGCCCGCCTGGCGCAAGTCCAGGCGCAATTGGCGGCCTTGCGCGCGCGGCAGCAGCCATCGCTGTTTACCCTGCCCCTGCCCGATACGGACACCCTGGCCCTGCACGCGCAGGAGGAAGCCGCGCGCCGCGTGGAGATCGAAGTGCTGGCGCAGGAAGCCCGTTATCTGACCGCCCTGCAAGCGGCGCTGAGCGGCGAGGATGCGCGGCAGACGCTGGCGCGCCTGCACGCGGAACACGTGAGCGCGTATGCGGCGCTGCAGCACAACCTGCGCCAGCGCCGGGAACTGGAAGCGCGGCACCCCGTGGCGGCCCGCCTGCCCGGCAGCGACGCTTACGCGCAGCTGTCGCTGCTTGAAGCGCAAGGCCAGCGCCTGCGCGAGATCAATCTGCAAGCCTACCAGGCCTGGGCAGCGCAGCGCGCGCGCACCGGCAACGCCACGACCGCCGCCCGCCCCGCCCCATTTGCCATCGACGAGCCAGCGCTGGCCGGCGCGCTGGCGCCCGTGCAAAAGGCCATCGCGGCGGGCGAAGGACAACTGGCGCGCAACTGGATCGCCCGCTGGCGCGCCCCCGTCATGGACGTGGCGCCCACGGCCGCCCTGCTGGTGCTGTCGGCCATCCTGCTGCCCGTCGCCATCAAGGCTTTCTTTTACTTCGTGCTGGCGCCTGTCGCTTCCCGTTTGCCGCCGCTGTCGATCGCGCGCGAACTGCAGCTGAATGGCAGCTCCCTGCCCCTGCCGCCGCATGGCGAATCGCGCATCTCCGCCGTGTCGCAGGCATTACAGCTAAAACCTGGGCAGCAGATGCTGATCCATCCCGAATACCTGCAATCGTCGCCCGTCAGCAGCACCAAGCGCACGCAGTGGCTGCTGGACTGGCGCTTCCCATTCACCAGCCTGGCCGCCGGCATGGTGGCGCTGACGCGGCTGGAAAGCGAAACGACGGCATCCGTGACGATTTCCGCCAGCGACGACCCGCTGCTGGAAGTGGCCGTCGTCCACCTGCCGGCCGGCAGCGCTCTCGTGTTCCAGCCACGGGGACTGGTCGGTTTAATCACCGATGCGGGCCAGCCTTTGGCGATCAGCAGCCACTGGCGCCTGGGCAGCCTGCACGCCTGGCTCACCCTGCAGCTGCGCTTCATCGTCTTTCGCGGCCCCGTCACCCTGATCGTGCGCGGCTGCCGCGGCGTGCGCCTGGAACGGGCCGGCCAGGGCCGCTCCATCAGCCAGTCCGCCACCCTGGGCTTTACCACCGACGTGCTGTATTCGACCCTGCGCAGCGAAACCTTCATCCCCTATTTGCGCGGCCAGCAGGCGTTGCTCAACGACCGCTTCGACGGCGACAACGGCGTCTACCTGTACGAAGAAACCCCGCGCCACGGCAAGCAGCCGGGCAAGGTGGGCAGCTGGTTCGAGGGTTTTACGGACGCCATATTGAAAGTGTTCGGCATCTAGCCAAGGAAACCATATGAACGACTTCCTGTTTGCCGATTTTCTCGAGGACCAGGCCGCCTATGCGGCGGCAGAGGCCTACTGGCAGGCTCGCCTGGCCTTCCTCGACGGGCAGTGCACGGCTTATCTGCGCACCGCGTTTGCCAATGGCCAGCCGTTTTATGACGGCAATCCCATCGTCAACCTGGCGGACAAGAACGCCGGCAAGGCGGCGCGCATCGTGCAGCAATGCCCGCATGAATGCGGCCACGGCTACACGAGCTTCGAGCAAGCCATCGAGCTGGTCGGCAGCGATGGGCACCGCCCGGCGCAGGAAAAGATCATCGTGCTGACCTTGACGCGGGAGACGGCGCAGCGCGCCGAGGATGAATTGCGTGCCTGGTTTGCGCCAGCGTAGGGCTGCCGGCTACGCCGCAATCGAATGCGACACCGTCAGCCACTCGCCCGGCTGCAGATTCGCCGCCGCCTCGCGCGTGGCCAGCACGCTGTCCGGGTCCAGGTCGGAGCGTTTCAGCTTGTAGGAATAGGCGAAATCGTCGGCATCGAATGCCTGTCCCGCCTTGACGTAGTACTTGAAGCCGACAAAGGAGTCGGGATTGGTGACGACCGAGTACTCAAGCGTGACATTGTTCATGGCGGGCCTCGTCAACGGTGGTGAGGCATCCATTATGCGTCAATTCCGGCGGCAGCGATGCGACGACAAAACCTTGCGGCAAGTCAATCGGCATAGCAGCTGCCGGCGCTACAGTAGCCGGAGCCAACCACCACGCCATCGCTGCCATGCGCACCTTGCTCACGAAGATCCGGAATACACTGGCGCCGCAGGCGAGCCTGCCGGCAGCGGCGCGCATGGAGCGCCTGTCGGACCGGCGCGGCTTGCCTGCCTTCGACCCCGGCCCGCAAGCCGTCGTCAAGGCCTGCACGGCCTGGCTATGCGCGGCGCAGGACAATTCCAGATCAAACGACGGCGGCGTCGCGCGCGACTACAGCCTGCAGACAGGCTGGTCGACCTCCTACCCGGAGACCACCGGCTACATCATCCCTACCCTCATCGCCCTGGCGCAGCGCACGGGCGACGAGGGTGGGGATGATGCGCTGCACGGGCGCGCGCGGCGCATGCTCGATTGGTGCGTGGCCATCCAGTTCCCGGAAGGCGGTTACCAGGGCGGGAAGATCGATTCCACGCCGCGCGTGCCCGTCACCTTCAACACGGGCCAGATCCTGCTTGGCCTGGCCGCCGGCGTGCAGGCGTACGGCGCGGCATACCAGGACGCCATGCACCGCGCGGCAAGGTGGCTGCGCGACAGCCTGGATGCCGATGGCTGCTGGCGCCGGCATCCGACCCCGTTCGCCAGCGCCGGCGACAAGGCCTATGAAACGCACGTGGCGTGGGGACTGTTCGAAGCGGACCGCGTCGCGCCGGGCCACGGCTATGGCGCGGCCGGCCTGCGCCAGGTCGACTGGGCGCTGACCAAACAGCGTCCCAACGGCTGGTTCGCCTCGAATTGCCTGGACAACCCGCTGCTGCCCCTGACCCATACCATCGGCTACGCCTTGCGCGGCCTGCTCGAAGCGCACCGTTTTTCGGCGCGCGCCGACCTGCTGGACGCCGCCGCGCGCACCGGAACGAGCATCGCCAGGGCCGTGGCGGCCGACGGCCACCTGGCCGGCCGCCTCGGTCCCGACTTTCAGCCAGGGGCCGGCTACGCCTGCCTCACGGGTTCCGCGCAAAACGCGCATTGTCTGTTCCTGCTGTACCAGATCACGGGCGAACGGCGCTACCTCGATGCGGCGCGCCGCCTGAATAGTTTCGTGCGGCGTTCGGTCAGCATCGACGGTCCCGCGCACGCGCGCGGCGGCGTCAAGGGCTCGTTTCCCGTCGATGGCGACTACGGCACCTGGGCTTACCTGAACTGGGCCGCCAAATTCTGCATCGATGCCAACCTGCTGGAAATGGACATCGGCGATGCTTGAACATGCAAGAAACGCCATCCACGCCGCGCTGGACGCATGGCGCCGTGCCGCCAGCGCCCGGCACATGCGCCACAGCGCGCCCCATGTGACGCGCCCGGGGTTGGCCGCCGGCCTGGCGCGGCTCGGCGTGGCGCCAGGCGATACGCTGTTCGTGCATTCATCGCTGAAAAGCCTCGGCTACGTGGAAGGCGGCGCGCTGGCCGTGATAGGCGCCCTGCAGGACGCCGTCGGCCCGCAAGGCACCCTGCTGCTGCCCACCTACTATCTGCCGGGCGGCACGCTGCGCGCCGCCTGCGCCATGCCAGGCTATGTGTTCGACCCGCGCCGCCATGGCACGCACATGGGGCGCCTGCCGGAAGCCTTCCTGGCCAGCGATGCGATCCATCGCAGCATCCACCCGACCCACTCCGTGTCCGCGTGGGGCCGCCATGCCGCCGAGCTCACCGAGGCGCATCACCGCGCGCCCTCGATCTTCGGCATCGACTCGCCCTGGCAGCGTTTCATCGGCTGCGACCACGCGAAGGTGCTGGGCCTCGGCATTTCCATGGGACCGGTGACGTTCTATCACGCGCTGGAAGACGCCATGGGCGACGCCTTTCCCGTGCCCGTATGGGAAGACGATACAAAGCTGCTGGTTTGCCTGGACCACGCGGGCCGTCGCTGGGAAGTGCCCGTGCGCCCTTTCGAGCCGGCAGTCGCGCAGCGCCGCATCGACCAGCCCGGCCGCGGCGACCTGCGCGATTACTTTCACCGGGAATTTGACGCCGCCGGCCTGCGCGTCAACGGGCAAGTGGGCGATGCGGCGTCGTGGTGCATTCCGGCGCAGGCGTTCTATGACCACCTGCACCGGCTGGCCATTGGGCACGTGACGATCTACGCGAGCGCGGCGCAACTGGCGGCGCGGCCCATCGGGCGCGCATAAAAAAAACGCCCGGATCGTCATGACGCCGGGCGGTTTTCCTTGGGTTGGCTACAACATCAAGCCTGCGAACTGCCCGCTTTCTTCTCGCGCGCCACGATATACAGCAGCACGATGATGGCCGCATACGGCAGCAGGGACAGCGCGTCCGAGTGCAGGCCCGCGTAGAACGGGTTGCCGTGCTCGGCCCAGTCGGCCATCATCTGGTCGAAGTGCGTCAGCACGCCGGCCGTGATCGCGATGATGATGCCAGCCAGCGCGCCGCCGGCGATGTAGCCGGAAGCGAGCAGCACGCCCGAACTGCGGTCGCCCGCCAGCTGGCGCTCTTCCTCGTTCAGTTTCGCGTTGTGTTCCAGCTTGTTGTTGCGGCGGTCCGCCAGCCAGCGCACCAGGCCACCGACGAAGATCGGCAGGGTGGACGACAGCGGCAGGTACACGCCCACGGAAAACGCCAGCGACGGGATGCCGGCCATTTCCAGCACCACGGCGATCATCACGCCGAACAGCACCAGGGTCCACGGCAGTTGCTGGTCGAGGATGCCCTTGATGATGTAGGACATCAGCACGGCCTTAGGCGCATCGTATTTCTTCACTTCCGAACCGTCAGGACGCTTGCTGTAATGGCCATTGATGCCCGGATCGACCAGGTAAGCCAGCTGGCCGTCTTCCTTGACGAAATACTTGCCGGCCGGGCCGCCCACGGTGTCCGTCTTTTGCCAGACTTTATACGTGTTGTGGTCCGTCTCGGCTTGCGGGCCATGCAGTTCGCCCGTCACCGTCAGCTTCGACGCATCGACCGTCAGGCCAGGCGCCACTTGCGCGGCCGGCACGTAGACGGTGCTCGCTTCGTTCAGTTTCAGCAAAATCGGTCCGAGGATCAGGGCCGACGACAGCGCGCCCGCCAGAATCGCGTACTGCTGCAGGCGCGGCGTGGCGCCCACCAGGTAGCCGGTTTTCAAGTCCTGCGACGTGGTGCCCGCATTGCTGGCGGCGATGCAGACGATGGCGCCCACCGACAGGGCCGTCACATAGTAACGCCCGCCCGTCCAGCCCATGATCAGGAAGATCAGGCAGGTGAACAGCAAGGTGGCCACGGCCATGCCGGAGATCGGGTTCGACGACGAACCGATTTCGCCCGTCAGGCGCGACGACACGGTGGCGAACAGGAAGCCGAAGACGAGGATCAGCAGCGCGCCGAGGAAATTCATGTGCAGCGGCGTGGCGAAAGTGATCACGGCGATGATGGACAGGCAGCCGATGATGACCCATTTCAGGGGGATATCCTGGTCCGTGCGCAAGGTGGAATTGGTCTTGACGCCCTTGCCGATGCCCTTCAGGCCGGCCGACAGGCTGCGCCAGATCATGGGCATGGCGCGCACCAGCGAAATCAGGCCGCCGGCGGCCACGGCGCCCGCGCCGATGTACAGCACATAGGCGCTGCGCACGTCGTCGGCGCCCATTTCGCTGATCAACTTGGTGCCTGGCGAAAGCACGGTGGTCAGGCTGTCGCCGAAGAACTTGATCATCGGGATCAGGAGCAGGTACGACAGCACGCCGCCGGCCGCCATGGTGGCGGCGATGCGCGGGCCGATGATGTAGCCCACGCCCAGCAACTCGGGCGAAATCTCGGCGCCGATGGAGCCGCCCTTCAGCGGCGCGGCAAATTCCACGCCC
The DNA here is from genome assembly GCF_021165895.1 of Janthinobacterium sp. PLB04. Taxonomy (NCBI): domain Bacteria; kingdom Pseudomonadati; phylum Pseudomonadota; class Betaproteobacteria; order Burkholderiales; family Oxalobacteraceae; genus Janthinobacterium; species Janthinobacterium sp. PLB04. The sequence continues at coordinate 4,191,627 of NZ_CP088968.1, forward strand.
GGCGTATCCTTCCAGCCCTTGAACGAGATATTGAACACCTTGTACAGCAAGCCGACGGCAAAACCGCCGAAGATGATCTTGGCGCGGCGCTTGGCGTCCAGCGCGGCAGCCGAATCCTTCTCGATGCTTTCGCCGGCGGCGATGCGCGATTCTTCCGTGGCGGCCGCCTTCAGCACTTCGGCGCATGCCGTGCCTTCGGGGAATTTGAGTTCCTTGTGCTGGTCGACGATCATGGTGCGGCGCATGGGGATCATCATCAGGATGCCCAGCAGGCCGCCGAGGACGCCGACCAGCATCACTCTAGAGATTTCCAGGTCGAAGCCGAGGATCAGGATGGCGGGCATGGTCACGCCCAGGCCGAAGGCCAGCGATTCGCCGGCCGAACCGGCCGTTTGCGTGATGCTGTTTTCCAGGATCGACGAATCCTTGCCGCCCACCTTCTTGGCCAGGCCGAACAGGGTGATGGCGATCACGGCGACGGGAATCGAGGCGCTGACGGTCAGGCCCACTTTCAGCACCAGGTACAGCGAGGAGGCGCCAAAGACCATCCCCAGGATGACGCCCATGAACAGCGCTCGGAAGGTCATCTCGGGCAGCTTCGCATCGGCCGGGATGTAGGGCTTCACGACGCTCGGTGTTGCATCTTTTGCCATGGATATTTCCTTAATTTTTAAAAATAAACAGCCCGGATCGACGTCCGGGCTATTTTCTTGAAGCCGAGACTATCGCACAGCCGCGTTTCGATGAAAAGGTTTTTTGCGGCCGGCCCCGCCGCCACGCCCGCACAGGAAGCGCTGGCGCATTGGTCTATAATCGCTGCCACCGTGCCTTGCACGCTCACGTGAGACTGCCTTGACTGCCAAACGAACCGGATTCCCCTGGCCTTCCCGCCCCGCCGCCGTGCGCGGCTTCATCATCGCCGGCTGCGCCGCGCTGGCCGCAGCCGTGCTGCTGGCCGCCTGGCTGTTCCTGTACGTGCGCCCCCGCCTGCCCGAACTGGACGTCATCACGGACTACCAGCCGAAGATACCGCTGCGCGTGTACACGGCCGACAATGTGCTGATCGGCGAATTCGGCGAGGAGCACCGCGACTTCGTGCCAATCGCGCAAGTGCCGGAAATGATGAAGAAAGCCTTGCTGGCCATCGAAGATGGCCGCTTCTACGAACACCACGGCATCGACTTCGTGCGCGCCGGCGGCGCCGTGCTGTCGAACCTGCGCCACGGCTTCGGCCACGGCGGCGGCTCCACCATCACCATGCAGGTGGCGCGCAACTTCTTCCTGACGCGTGAAAAAGTCGCCTCGCGCAAGCTCAATGAAATCATGCTGGCCCTGAAAATCGAGGCTGCCCTGTCGAAAGACCAGATTCTCGAGCTGTACATGAACCAGATGTACCTGGGCCAGCGCTCGTTCGGCTTCGGCAGCGCGGCGCAGACGTATTTCGGCAAGCCCCTGTCCGAACTGTCGATCGCGGAAATGGCCATGCTGGCCGGCTTGCCGCAAAACCCCTCGCGCCACAACCCGATCAGCAATCCGAAAAAGGCGCACGCGCGCCAGCAGCTGGTATTGAAACGCATGCGCGAACTCGATTACATCAGCGAAGGCCAGTACCGGCAGGCGCTGGCCCAGCCGCTGCATATCAATACCCGCGGCAAGCAGGGTTTTGACACGCACGCCGAATACGTGGCCGAACTGGCGCGCCAGGCCGTGTTTGCGCAGTTCAAGGAAGACAGCTACACCAAGGGCATCAGCGTCTACACGACGATTTTGAAAGCCGACCAGGACGCGGCCTACGCCTCGACGCGCCGCAACGTCATCGCCTACGACCAGCGCCACGGCTACCGCGGCCCGGAAACCTTCATCGACATGCCGCTTGAGGCCGAGCAGCGCGACGACGCCATCGATGCGGTGCTGCAAAAACGCCCGGACAGCGATGGCCTGATCGCCGCCGTCGTCACGGAAGTGGTGAGCGGCAAAGTGATCGCCGACACGGGCGATGGCGACGCCAAGGCCATCACGGGCGACGGCTTGCGCTTTGCCGCCCCGGCGCTATCGGCCAAGGCGAGCGCCGGCATCAAGCTGCGCCCGGGCGCCGTGATCCGCATCACCCAGGACGCCAAGGGCAACTGGGCCATCACGCAAGTGCCGCTGGTGGCCGCCGCCTTCGTCTCGCTGGACGCGGAGACGGGCGCCTACCACGCCATGGTGGGCGGTTTCGACTACAACCTGCAAAAGTTCAACCACGTGACGCAGGCGTGGCGCCAGCCCGGTTCGGCCATGAAACCGTTCGTGTATTCGGCGGCGCTGGAAAAAGGCTTTTCGCCGGCCACCCTGATCAACGACGCGCCGCTGGAAATGCAGGCGGGCGGCAAGGTCTGGGCGCCGCAGAATGACGACTTCAAGTTCGACGGCCCCATCACCATGCGCTACGCGCTGGCGCAGTCGAAGAACGTGGCCTCGGTACGCATCCTGCGCGCGCTGGGCGTGTCGTACACGCACGACTTCATGGAAAAATTCGGCTTCGACCCGGCCCGCCAGCCAAGCAATCTGACCATGGCGCTTGGCACGGGTTCCGTCACGCCCGTGCAGATGGCGGGCGCCTACGCCCTGTTCGCCAATGGCGGCCACCAGGTGGAACCGTATTTGATCGACCGCATCGTCGACGCCAAGGGCACGGTGCTGATGCAGACCAAGCCGCCCGCGCCGAACGACGAGAAGACCCTGGCGCTGGACCCGCGCAACGCCTTCGTGATGGACAGCATGCTGCGCGAAGTGGCGCGCACCGGCACGGGCGCGGCGGCGACGAAAAAACTGGGGCGCAGCGACATCGCCGGCAAGACGGGCACCACCAGCGACGCCGTCGACGGCTGGTTCGCCGGCTATGGCGGCGGCATCGTGGCCGTGGCGTGGATGGGCTATGACGAGCCCAAGTCCCTGGGCGGACGCGAATTCGGTTCGACCCTGGCCATGCCGATCTGGATCGACTACATGCGCACGGCCCTGTCGACGCGCCCGCAAATCACGCGCGCCGTGCCGGCGGGCCTGAGCCAGGTCGATGGCGAATGGCTGTACGACGAATTCATCGACATGAACGGCGTGAAAACGCTGGATATGGATGTGGAGACACCAACGGATCCGGCGGCAGTGCCGGAGACGGTGCCGCCAGAAACCACGAACTGATGGTAAAGGGCAGTTCGCGTAGGTCGGGTTAGCCGGAACGGCGTAACCCGACATGAGCCGTCGTCCGCGCGTGTCGGATTACGCTACGCCTCGGCGGCCCCGCTAATCCGACCTACCGGTCATGTTCAAATACCCGCGCACCGTACTGACGACGCTATCGGCGAAATCGTCGACATTGACCTTCGCCGCGCGGTATTTCCAGCGTTTCACGTACCAGTCCTGGAACAGTGCCAGGCAGTGCGCGGCCAGCAAGGTGGGATCGCCCTGCGGCTTCGGCTCGATTTCCCCGATGGTGGCGGCGATCAGGGTCTGCACATACAGTTCCGAATTCTTCGCCATGCTGCGCTGCTCCACCTGCAGCACGCGCGAATCCATGAAGACAAAATAAAACCACGGCTGCAGCACTTCGGACAGGTAGATCGACGAGCGTATCATCGCCTCCAGGCGGTCCAGCGGCGACTTCACGTCGGCGAACAGCAAGGGCAACGCTTGCGTGGCGTGGCGCACCACGTCCTCGATCATTTCAGCCAGTTGGTCCTTGCTGGTGATGTAGCCATACAGGCCGCCCATCGACAGCCCCGTCTCGCGGCACAGGTCACGCAAGCTCATGGCGCGGAAACCCACGTCATTGGCCAGGCGGAAGGTGGCGACGAAGATGCGTTCAAGATTTTCCAGCGCCGGCTTGCGGCGCTTGACGCCGATACGTTCCGCGTGGCGGTCAAGAATATATTCCCAGATGTTTTCGCCATTCAAAGGCGTCATCTGCTGAAACTGTTCAAAATTAAAATGGGTCGACAAGTGCATTCCCAAGTAACGGTGTAGGAGCGATATCCATGCCATGCCTGGACGCGGCATGGCAAGACGGCGGGACGGCTGATGCCGGGCCGATTATAGCTCAGGAAAACAACTATTTGACTTTTCAACTATGCAATGGGCATATAAGCAACGTCAAATTCCCACAGTTATTGCGCTGCATCATGCAATTCAAATGCAATTTAAATCCAGCAGTGCTACATTCAAAAAACCGAGCGCTCGCTATTTTTAATACATCGAGAATGTACAGGAGCGCACGGTTCATCGCTACAGCATCGACATTTCCACTCATTTCCACTATTAATAATACATAACGGAGACAAAATGAAGACTCGCTTTTGGCAACTGCTATCCACCCTTCTGCTTTCCCTCGCCATCCTGCCCGGCAGCGCCAGCGCCGCCGGCTACACGCAAACGAAGTACCCGATCGTGCTGGTGCACGGCCTGTTCGGCTTCGACAAGCTCGGTCCCGTCGAATATTTTTATGGCGTCCCCGCCGCCCTGCGCAGCGGCGGCGCGCAAGTGTATGTGACCACCGTGTCGGCCGCCAACAGCACGGAAGTGCGCGGCGAACAGCTGCTGTCGCAGGTGCGGCAAATCCTCGCCGCCACGGGGGCAAGCAAAGTCAATTTGATCGGCCATAGCCACGGCGGCCCCACGGCCCGCTATGTCGCCTCCGTGCGCCCCGACCTGGTGGCGTCCGTCACCAGCGTGGCCGGCGTCAACAAGGGCTCCAAGGTGGCAGACATCCTCAGCGGCGCCATACCCAACACCAGCGGCGCGCTGGGCAACGCGCTCGCCTCCCTGATCGGCATTTTGTCGGGCAACAAGGGTTTGCCGCAAAACGCGGGCGCCTCGCTGGCGTCGCTGTCGACGGCCGGCTCGCTGGCTTTCAACAGCCGCCACCCGCAAGGCGTGCCCACCTCCGCCTGCGGCGAAGGCGCCTACCAGGTACAAGGCGTGCACTACTTTTCGTGGAGCGGCGCGCAACCGTACACGAATGTGCTCGACGTGGGCGACCCGCTGCTGGCCGCCATCAGCCTGGCCTTCGGCGGCGTCAAGAACGATGGCCTGGTCAGCAGCTGCTCCAGCCACCTGGGCAAGGTGATCCGCGACGACTACGCCATGAACCATCTCGATGAAGTCAACCAGTTCGTCGGCATCGTCAACCTGTTCGAGACGAACCCCGTCACGGTCTTCCGCCAGCAAGCCAACCGCCTGCAAGGCCTGGGACTGTAAGGAGCCTACGATGCGCACGAACGCGAAATGGATCATCGGCGGCAGCCTGGCGGCCCTGGCCCTGTACCTGGTGCTGCGCCCCGGGGAGCCGCCCGCCCCGCCGCCGGAAAAGGCGGAACCGGACCTGTTCGCGTTCGTGCGCTCGATGGAAGGCACGCGGCCCGACGGCAACGTGACGGTGGCACCCGGCGACAAGCTGGTGGTTGACGCGGAACTGGGCCACCTGTTCGACTACTACCTGGCGGGCCTCGGCGAAAAGCCGCTGACCGCCATCCGCAGCCAGATCGAGGCGGAACTGGACCGCCGCCTGGCGCCCGTCCCCGCCCGCGAAGCCAAGCGCCTGCTGGGCGCGTACCTGGCCTACAAGCAGGCGCTGGCTGGCGCGGAACAGGCCTTGCCGGCGCAAGCCGATGCGGTCCTGGCGGCGCGCGCGCGCCTGCAAGCCATGCGCGCCTTGCGCGGCAACTACTTTACAGCCGAGGAAAGCGCGGGCCTGTTCGGCGCCAGCGACGCGTATGACGACGACGCCGTGGCGCGCATGGCCATACTCGGCGACGCCTCGCTCGACGAAGCACAGCGCCAGGCGCAACTGGCCGCGCTGGACCAGAAAATGTCGCCGGCCCAGCGCGCCGCGCGCGACGCGCCGCTGCAGGTGGCGCAGCTGGACGCCTCCGTCAAGACCTTGCGGGCACAGGGCGGCGGCGACAATGAAGTCTACCGCCTGCGCGCCAGCACGTTCACGCCGGCGGCGGCGGCGCGCCTGGCGGAACTGGACCGCGAGGAATCGCAGTGGCAGCAGCGCATCATCGCGTACCAGGCGGCCAAGGCACAACAGGCCGGCCTGCCCGGCGGCGCGCAGGATGCGGCAGCCCTGCAGCGGCTGCGCGACGCCAGTTTCTCGCCGGAGGAACAGCGCCGGCTGGGCGCCTACGAATAGCCATCAGGCCAGCTGCGCCAGCAAGGCTGCCGCCGCCATCACGTCCGTGCTCTCGCGCCCCTGCCGGTAGCCCGCATGGACAGGGGCCAGCACGGCATGCGCGGCGGCGCCGCGGCCTTGCGCCTGCAGCACGGCCGCCAGGCTGGTGGCGCAGCGCAGTTCCCAGCCCGGCGCCTGCTGGCCCCTGGCCAGCAGCAGCGCTTCTTCCAGCTGCGCCCGCACCGCTTCCAGGCCGGCCGCATCGTCTTGCGCCAGCGCCCGCCAGCGGTGGTGGGCGTCGCGGCGCAGTACCTCCGGTGCGCTCCATGGCGCCAGGCCCATGCGCGCGCGCCGCAGCGCCTGGCTATCGGCGGCCGCGTCGTGCAGGGTGGCCATCAAATCGACCTGTATCGGCCAGCTGCGCACCGACGGCCAGGGGAATGGCGACATCGCCTCGCCCCCGTCGAGCAGGCGCTGGTAGGCGGCGCCCCAGGCGCTCCAATACAGCAAGCCATAACGGGCCGCGTGTTCGCAGAGCAGGCAAATCCACGCATGCGCCAGTTCCCGCTGCCCGCACCACAGGGCGACGGGAATGGCATTGATGGCCAGCGCCACGCACAGCGTGACGCCATTGTGCTCGAAGCCCACCGCCACCGCCTCGCGCGCCAGGACCAGGGCATCGTCGGGGCGGCCCTGCATCCACAGGCAGCGCGCCAGCGTGCCGCGCAGGCACACCTGGTGATCGGCCAGCAAGGCATTGTTGAAACCGAGCTGCGCCGCGCCCTCGGGATGCGCCAGCACCATGCGCGCCAGCGCAGCCGACTGCGCGTAGCGTCCCTGCACATATTCGCCCACGGAGCGCATGCGCGCCAGCACCAGGCGCATCGCCGTGTCGTCGCGCGTTGCGCACAGGACGGCCAGCTCGGTGACGTAGTTGTCGGCGCGCTGGAAATCGGCCAGCTTCAGGCTGCATATCCACATGCCGCAAATGGCTTCGGCGCGGCGGCTGCCATCGTCCGTGCGCATGGCCAGCGCATAGCCGCGCTGGAACGAACGCAGCATGGTACCGGTGATGCCCTGCGTATGCAGCAGCAGGTGCGCCTGCGAGGCATGCAGCTGCATCTCGCTGTCGGGATCGTCCACCGCATGCGCGGCCATGCGCTCGAGCGCCCGCTCGACGCGCACGCGGTATTCATCCATCAGCGACAGCTGATAGAACAGGGTTTGCGCGGCCAAGGTCAGCGCCACGCCCAGCGCCACGTCGCCCTCCTCGCCGAAAGCCCAGTCGATGGCGGCGCGCAGGTCATCGACATGGCGGCCATAGCACGCGCTCCAGCGGGCCGGCGGCATGCTTGCCCAGTCGGCGGCGATGCGCCCGGCCAGTCCCAGGCAATGACGCGCATGGCGCAGCAGCACGGCGCCCTCGCCCCCGCCCGCCGACAGCTGCGCGCCAGCATAGGCGCGCGTGGTGTCGAGCAGCCGGTAATACACATGCTGGCAGCAAAACTCGATGCTGACGAGGGACTTGGCGGCCAGGTCGGCCAGCGTGTCGAACACGTCGCATCCCGCCACGGCGCTGGCCGACTCCAGCCGGAAGCGGCTCCTGAACACGCTCAGCGCCTGCAGCACCTGGCGCTCTTGCGCGTCGAGCAGGCCGTAGCTCCAGTCCAGGGTGGCGCGCAAGGTCTGGTGGCGCAAGGGCATGTTGCGCGCGCCGCGCGTGAGCAGGCGAAAGCGGTCGTCGAGCTGGCGGCGCAATTCGTGCAAGCCGAAATGGCCGATGCGCCCGGCCGCCAGCTCCAGCGCCAGCGGAATGCCATCGAGGCGCCGGCAGATATCCACCACCACGGGCACGTCGGCGTCGGCCAGCACGAAAGTATCGTCGACGGCCGCGCAGCGTTCGCAAAACAGCTGCACCGCAGCGAAGTGCCGGGCCGCCGCCGCATCGGGCACGGCATCGGCCGGCGGCAGTTCCAGCGCGGGCAGGCGCTGCAGCTGTTCGCTGGTGAGGCGCAGCGGCTCGCGGCTGGTGGCCAGCACGTGCAGCAGCGGCGCGCCCTTGAGCAAGGCGTCGGCCAGCGTGGCGGCCGCGCCGATCACGTGTTCGCAGTTATCGAGCACGAGCAGCATGTGGCGCGGGCGCAAATAGGCCAGCAGGACCGGCATGGCGTCGCCGGCCGGCACCGCCACCCCGAGCGCCGTGGCCAGCGCCAGCGGCACCAGGCGGCCCTCGTCCAGCGGCGACAGGTCGACGAAACATACGCCGTCGGCATAGCGGCGCAGCACGCGCGTGGCCAGGACGACTGCCAGGGTGGTCTTGCCGATGCCGCCCGGACCGGCAATGCACAGCAGGCGCAATTGCAGCAGCTGGTTGGCCATCGTTTGCAGCACCTCGGCGCGGCCCAGCATGCGCGTCAGCATGACGGGCAGGTTATGCCGCGGTTCGGCGCCCGCCGCACCGGACGCCGGCCCGCCCGTGTGCGCCAGCGGCGCCAGGAAGCCGTAGCCGCGCCCGGGGATGGTGGTAATGTAGCGCTGGCCATCGCGGCCATCGCCGAGCGCCTTGCGCAGCGCCGCCAGGTGCACGCGCAAGGTCGCGTCGTCGACCACGGCATTGGGCCAGACGATGGCCACCAGTTCATGCTTGTCGACGATGTCGCCGGCGCGCTCCAGCAGGGCCAGCAGCAAGTCCATGGCCCTGCTGCCCAGGCGCAGCGCGCGATCGCCCTCGAACAGCAGGCGTTCTAGCGGCAAAAGGCGAAACGGGCCAAAGACATAGGCCGGGACAGGACTGTTTATCATTCTTGCGTGGAGGAGAAGGTGTTAAAGCACGCGGCTTGCAGTGGCCATATTCTACTGAGCATCCGCGCAATGCCGCATGGCGCCATGTTTCGGCACTGTTACAAGGCCGGCCGGCGCGCCAGCGGACAGCAGCGCGGCCACCTCGGCCGCAGGCGCCGGGCGGTGCAGATAAAAACCCTGCACCTGCGGGCAGCCCAGCCACCGCAGCTGCGCCAGCTGTTCCCCGTTTTCCACGCCCTCGGCCAGCGCCTGCAAGCCCAGGCCATGCGCCAGAGCAATGGTCGAGGCGACGATCACGGCGTCACTGCCTGCGCTGCCATCCAGGTCGCGGATAAAGGAGCGGTCGATCTTGATGGTGTGAATCGGCAGCATCCTGACATGGCTCAAGCCCGAATGGCCGGTGCCGTAATCGTCAAGCGAAATGCTCAGGCCCAGCGCGCGCAGCTGGCGCAATCCCTGCGCCGCCTGCGCCATGTCGTCGATGCAGCAGCTTTCCGTCACTTCCAGCTCCAGCAGGCCGGGAGGAATGGCGTGGCGCTGCAGACAGCCCAGCACGAAGTCAGGCAAGTGCGGCTGGCACAGCTGGCGCGCCGAGACATTCACCGCGACCGGCACCAAAGGCAGGCCAGCCGCGCGCCACTGCGCCAGCTGGCGGCAAGCCGCATCGATGCCCCAGTTGCCCAGCGCGGCGATGGCCTGCGTCTGCTCGGCCAGGCCGATGAATTCGTTCGGGTAGACCAGGCCATGGCGCGGATGCTCCCAGCGCAGCAGTGCTTCCAGGCCGACCAGGCGCAGTTGCGCCGTATCGAACTTGCCCTGGTAGTGAAAGCGGAACTCGCCATCGACGATGGCGCTGTCCAGGCGCGCCTGCAACTCCCGGCTGCGCGCCGACGCCACCGGTGTGCCTGCCGACCCAACCCGCGCCTGGCGCCGCGCCCGCCACAGCGCGACGCAGCCGAGCCAGAACCTTGCCAGGCGCGCCACTAGGCCAGCAGGCGCGGCGCGGCCGGCACACTGCGGCGCGGCAAGCTGTGCGCGGGCCCCGGCCCTTGGCGCAGGCGAAACACGCTGACCACCTGCAGCAGCTGCGCCGCCTCGCTCTCCAGCGACTGCGACGCGGCCGCTGCCTCCTCCACCAGGGCGGCGTTCTGCTGCGTCACTTCATCCATCTGCACGACGGCCTGGCTGACCTGGCCGATACCCGTGCTTTGCTCGGCGCTGGCGGCCGTGATGTCGGCCACCATCTGGCTCACGCGCCCCACGGCCGCCACCACTTCCTGCATCGTGGCGCCCGCCTTCGCCACGAGGGCCGCGCCCGCGTCCACCTGCTGCGTGGAGGTGGCGATCAGGGCGCGGATATCGCGCGCCGCCGCCGCGCTGCGCTGCGCCAGGTTGCGCACTTCCGTCGCCACGACGGCAAAGCCGCGCCCCTGCTCGCCCGCGCGCGCCGCTTCCACGGCCGCGTTCAGGGCCAGGATATTCGTCTGGAAGGCCAGCATGTCGATCACGCCGATGATGTCGGCGATCTGCGCCGAAGAAGCGCTGATGGCGTCCATGGTATGGATCACCTGCCCCACGGCTTGCCCGCCAGCGCCGGCGATATTCGCCGCCTCGACGGCCAGCACGCTGGCGTGGCGGGCATTGTCCGCGTTCTGCTGCACGGTGGAGCTGAGTTCCTCCATGGCCGACGCCGTCTGTTCGAGCGAGCTGGCCTGCTCCTCGGTGCGCGACGACAGGTCGATATTGCCGGCCGCGATCTGCGACGACGCCGTGGCGATGGTGTCGGTGCCGCTGCGCACCTGCTGCACGATATCGAGCAGGTTGCCGTTCATGATGCACAGCGCGTCGAGCAGCTTGCCCGTTTCATCGCCGCCGTGGCGGCCGAAGGTCGATGTCAGGTCGCCGGCGGCCACGGTCTGCGCCACGGTCAGGGCATGGCGCAGCGGATTGACGATGCTGCGCGTGACCAGCCAGGCCGTGACGAGCGAAAAAAGCACGGCCAGCGCGCTCAGTGCCAGCATCATGTTGCGCGCCGTGGCGTATTCGTGGCGCACCTGGGCGCCCGCCTCCTCCATCAGGTCATGCTGGTGCGCGATGAGGCTTTCCAGCGCCGCCATGTAGCGCAGCTGGTCGCCGCGCACGGTACCGAGCAGCAAACTGGTCGCTTCGTCGCGCGCCCCTTCTTCCAGCAGGGCCAGTACCTTGTCGCGCCCGCCGTTGAACGTGGCCCGCGCCTGCGCCACGGCCACCATCTGCTGGCGGCCCTGCGGCGACAGCACCACCTTGTCCAGCTGCGCCAAGCCCTTTTCCGTTTCGCCGCCCGCCCTGGCGATGGTGGCGCGTTCCTGCGCCAGCTGCTGCGGCTCCGTCATCAGCAGCAGGTTGCGCGAGGAGCGCGCGATGATGTTGACATTCTTGATGATGTCGTTGGCCAGCACGGTTTTCGGATATTTGTCATCGATCACGTCGCGCATGCGCAGTTCCAGGCTGGACAGGCGCAGCATGCCCAGCACGGCGGTCGCCAGCAGCAGCAAGGTCAACAACGCAAAGGAGCAGCGCAGGCGCGTGCCGATTTTCATATTTGCCATCTTTATTCGCATCCTTCAGTGTGGTGCATCGGTCATCGCGCCGGGCTCGCATGCAAGGCTGACGGCAATGGCTGCCGCCTGCCACGAATGGCTGGACGCAGCAGGCGGAGGGGTCAGCCGGGATGTGGCCGAGGCGGGAACAAGGGTGGTACGGCAGGCAGTGTGAGTTATCTCACAAGCAATGTCGCGTTAAGTTTTGAAAAGATTTGCTTAGATGGCAAAACAGCTATTCTTATAACGCTGTTTTTTTAATAAGTAGTAACCGCAGTACAAGCTTGTACGCGCATGTGGAAACGGCCGCGCAAGGCGGCCGTCCGGAAGCGCATGCTGGCGCCGTCAATTCGTCAGAACACTTCCCACTCGTCGTCGCGCGGCGCGCTCTGGCGCTGGGATGGCACGGCGTGCAAGGCCGGGCGGCCTGCGGTGGGGCGTGATGCGGGACGCGATGCAGGACCCGCTGCCGGACGCTTCGGCGCGGCGCTGGCCAGCGCGGCGCGCGGCGCGGCCGGCCTTGCGTTCGCGTTTGCGCGCGCGGCAGGCGCCTGGGCGCCATCGAGCTTGAACACGCTGACCACGTCGGCCAGCTGGCCCGATTGCTCCTGCAGGGATTCGGCCGCGGCGGCCGCCTCTTCCACCAGGGCCGCGTTCTGCTGCGTCACCTGGTCCATCTGGCCGATGGCCTGGTTGATCTGGTCGATGCCCGAGCTTTGCTCCTGCGTGGCCAGGCTGATTTCCGCCATGATGTCCGTCACGCGCTGCACGCTGGAGACGATTTCGGCCATCGTGCTGCCCGCCTCGGCCACCAGCTTGCTGCCCGCGTCGACCGCCACCACGGAGTCGCCGATCAGGGTCTTGATCTCTTTCGCTGCGCCAGCGGATCTTTGGGCAAGATTACGCACTTCCGTCGCCACGACGGCGAAACCGCGTCCCTGCTCGCCCGCGCGCGCCGCTTCCACGGCGGCATTCAAGGCCAGGATATTCGTCTGGAAAGCGATGCCGTCGATGACGGAAATGATGTCGACGATCTTGCGCGACGAGTCGTTGATGGCGTCCATGGTCTGCACCACCTTGCCTACCACTTCACCGCCTTTCACGGCCACGCCCGAGGCGCTCAGCGCCAGCTGGTTGGCCTGCTGGGCATTGTCGGCGTTCTGCCGCACGGTGGACGTCAGCTCTTCCATCGACGACGCCGTCTCTTCCAGCGAACTGGCTTGCTCTTCCGTGCGCGAGGACAGGTCCAGGTTGCCGCTGGCAATTTCCGACGAGGCCGTGGCGATGGTCTCCGTGCCGCTGCGCACCTGGCCGACAATGCTGACCAGGCTGGAATTCATGTCCTTGAGCGCCTGCAGCAGCTGGCCCGTTTCTTCCGTCGTGTGTACCTCGATGTGGCTGGTCAGGTCGCCCGAGGCCACCGTCTGCGCCACTTTCACGGCCGAGTTGATCGGCTGCGCGATGGCGCGCGTGATGTAGGCGGCGCAGCCGATGCCCAGCGCGGAGGCCAGCAAGCCGAGGATGACCATCAGGCTTTCCGAGCGGATGACGGCCGCGCTGCCGTCCTTGACGCTGGCATCGGCCACGCCGTTATTGAGCTTGATGATGTCGTTGAGCGTGCCTTCGGCCTTGCCGAACAGCGCGCGCGAATCCTGGTACTGCTTGTAGAACGCCACGAACAACTCTTTCTGCCGCGGCTCGTCGCGGTTGTCGGCCAGTTGGCGCAAGATGGCGCGCACCTTGTCGTCGTCCGCCTTCCAGGCCGTCCACTCGCCCTGGAAGCGCTGCCACAGCGCGGCTTCCTCGGTGGTCTGCGGCAGCGGTTCGTACAGCTTGCGGCCCGCCTCGATATTGTTCCAGGCCTTGGTGCGCAGCTGCAGCGCTTCCGCGAACTTGTCCTGTGCCTGGTAATTGTTTTCATAGATGGCGGCCGTCAGGGTGGCGGCGGCAACGGCCGTCTGGCCTTCGCTGATCATCATCAAGCCCTGGATCGACGGCAGGCGCACCACGCCGATTTCATTGACGGCGCGGCCCACGGTGGCGATGCCCGTGTAGCCGCTGATGCCCACCACCAGCAAGGCCACCATCATCACGGCGACAAGCGTCGCCAACTTCCATTTGATCAGTAAATTCTTAAACATGGCGAGGTCCTTTATAAAGTCACGAAGACTGCTGGCGAAGTCGGGGCTGGCATGTTCGAGTAAAACAGCTGACACTTGTATAAAGGCGGCGGGGATGGGGCGTACGCTTCGTTACAATTGGCGAGATTTTATAAGTGGAAGCATAGTGGAAAACGGACGCGCTGACAGCTACATACTTGATACAAATCAATATTTCTTTCCTTACTGTGGTGCGCCTTGCACAGTGGCATCGAAAAGCCGTCCAATGCCCTGCTTTGGTGCAAAAAATCCGCGCGCGTCGCTATTGGCTACGCAGTTGATAGTCGTATAAGATGAGCAACAAGCAAACAACAGGCAGACCATGGCTTATCCTATCGAACACAAACTGGTGATCGGGGTCGCTTCCAGCGCCCTGTTCGACCTGGCCGAATCGCACCAGGTCTACCTCGACAACGGCCCGGAGGAGTACCGCAAATACCAGGAAACGCATATCGACACGGTCTTGCCGCGCGGCGTGGCCTTTCCCTTCATTCGCCGCTTCCTGAACATCAACAAGCACTATCCGCGCCAGTCGCCCGTGGAAGTGGTGCTGTTTTCGCGCAATTCGCCGGAAACGGGCTTGCGCGTCATGCACAGCATCGCTCACTACGGCCTGGACATTTCGCGCGCCGCCTTCATGACGGGCAAGTCGCCGTATCCCTACCTGCCCGCCTTCAACGCGTCGCTGTTCCTCAGCGCGAATGAAGACGACGTGCGCAGCGCCCTGGCCTGCGACTATCCGGCCGGCCTGGTGCTGCCGTCGCGCACGGAAGACGACGAAAACGACGAGGAACTGCGCGTGGCCTTCGATTTCGACGGCGTGATCGCTGACGACGAAGCGGAAACCGTATTCAAGCGCAATAACGACGTCGATGAATTCCACGCCCATGAAACCCTGAACGTGGGCACGCCGCACCGCCCCGGCCCGCTGGCCGGCCTGTTCCAGAAGCTGGCCACCATGCAGCGCCTGGAAGAAAGGGCCCAGCGGCGCGATCCCGGCTATAAAAAGATCCTGCGCATCGCCATCATCACGGCGCGCAACGCCCCCTCGCACGAGCGGGTCGTGACGACCCTGAAAAGCTGGGGCGTGGCGGCCGACGAAACGTTTTTCCTCGGCGGCATGGACAAGTCCCGCGTGCTGGCCGTGTTCAAGCCGCATATCTTCTTCGATGACCAGTTGAGCCACCTCAAATCGGCGGGCGGCACCATCCCGATGGTGCATGTCCCGTTCGGCATTGCGAATGTCCGCGCAGGATAAAACCTGCTGCGCGTCGTGTTTTGCGGCCTGCGATGCTCACCGTACTAAAGTACGGTTGCGCTTCTTAGCCACAAATCACTGCCGCTCACGACGGTTTTCTCAAGCGCGGAGATATAAGTGATGGTCTATAATCTCGCCTGTCGGCGCCGTCACTGGCGGCGCTGCGCGCACCACAGCTGTCCCATTCAACTGCCTCTGCCACTAGTGTCATCGCCTGCATGTCCTTAGACTTAACAAAAGCCCTCCCCAAGCCCGGCAACCGCTATGCGCTGCCCGCCCTGTATGGTTCATCCGACGCCTATGCCCTGGCGCTGGCCGCGCTGGAATTGAAAGCGCGGGGCCAGATGCTGGCCGTGGTGGTGGCGCAGGCCAGCGATGGCCAGCGCCTGCTCGATGAAATCCCGTGGTTTGGCGGCAAGGACCTGCGCTGCCATTTGCTGCCGGATTGGGAAACCCTGCCCTACGACGCGTTTTCGCCGCACCAGGACCTGGTCTCCGAGCGCCTGGCCACCCTGCATGAAATCCAGACGCGCCAGTGCGACGTGCTGATCGTGCCGGCCACCACGGCCCTCGTGCGCCTGGCGCCGCCGTCCTTTTTGGCCGCCTACACCTTCTTCTTCAAGAAGGGCGAAAAGCTCGACGAAGCGCGCCTGAAGTCGCAGCTGACCCTGGCCGGCTACAGCCATGTCTCGCAAGTGATGTCGCCCGGCGAATACTCGGTGCGCGGCGGCCTGCTCGACCTGTTCCCCATGGGTTCGGCCTTGCCCTACCGGCTCGACCTGTTCGGCGACACCATCGAGACCATCCGCACGTTTGACGCCGACACCCAGCGCTCGCTGTATCCCGTGCATGAAGTGCGGCTGCTGCCGGGGCGCGAATTCCCCATGGATGAAGCGGCGCGCACCACCTTCCGCAACCGCTGGCGCGAGCAGTTCGAGGGCGACCCATCGCGCTCGGTCGTCTACAAGGACATCAGCAGCGGCATCGCCTCGGCCGGCATCGAATATTATCTGCCCCTGTTCTTCGAGCAGACGGCCACCCTGTTCGACTACCTGCCGCAAGACGCCTCGCTGGCCCTCGTGGGCGAGATCGACGCGGCCATTGGCCGCTTCTGGACCGATACCCAGTCGCGCTACCGCTTTTTGAAGGCGGACCGCGAACGCCCGATCCTGCCGCCCGAATCGCTGTTCCTGTCCGACGAGCAGTTCTTCGGCCTGGCCAAGCCGTATCCGCGCCTGGCGATCGCCAAATCGAACGATGCGCTGGCCTCCGAACTGTCGGCCCCCGTGCCGAACATCGCCGTCAACCGCCGCGCCGACGATCCGCTGGCCAACCTGCGCAGCTATTTGCTGCAAGCGGGCCGCCGCGTGATGATCTGCGCCGAATCGAACGGCCGCCGAGAAACCCTGCAGCAGTACTTCACCGAATACGACCTGCACCTGACGCCCGTGGAAGGCAGCGACGGCTTTTTGCAATCAAGCGCCAAGCTGATGCTGGGCGTGGCGCCGCTGCATGCGGGCTTCGAGCTGTTTACGCCGGAAGGAAATTTATCCTTCATCACCGAGACGGAGCTGTATGCCGGTTCCGGCCGCAGGGTCGGCACCAAGAAGCAGGAAGGCGTGACGCAGGTCGAATCGATGGTGCGCGACCTGTCGGAGCTGAAGATCGGCGACCCCGTCGTGCACATCAACCACGGCATCGGGCGCTACATGGGCCTGACCAGCATGGACCTGGGCGAAGGCGAGACGGAATTTTTGCATCTGGAGTACGCCAAGGACACCAAGCTGTACGTGCCCGTGTCGCAGCTGCACGTCATTTCCCGCTATTCGGGCGCTTCGCCGGAAGACGCGCCGCTGCATTCGCTCGGCTCGGGACAGTGGGAAAAGGCGAAAAAGCGCGCCGCCGAACAGGTGCGCGACACGGCCGCCGAGCTGCTCAACCTGTATGCCCGCCGCGCGCTGCGCCAGGGCCACTCGTTCGAATTCTCGTCGCACGACTACCAGCGCTTCGCCGACAGCTTCGGCTTCGACGAAACGCCGGACCAGGCCGAGGCCATCCACAACGTCATCAAGGACATGACTTCCGGCAAACCGATGGACCGCCTCGTGTGCGGCGATGTCGGCTTCGGCAAGACGGAAGTGGCGCTGCGCGCCGCCTTCATCGCCGTCATGGGCGGCAAGCAGGTGGCCATCCTGGCGCCCACCACCCTGCTGGCGGAACAGCATGCGCAAACCTTCGCCGACCGCTTTGCCGACTGGCCCGTGCGCATCGCGGAATTGTCGCGCTTCCGCAGCGGCAAGGAGATCACGCAGGCGTTCAAGGGCATGGCCGACGGCACCATCGACATCGTCATCGGCACGCACAAGCTGCTGTCCGACGACGTGAAGTTTACGCGCCTGGGCCTGGTCATCATCGACGAGGAGCATCGATTCGGCGTGCGCCAGAAGGAAGCCTTGAAGGCCCTGCGCGCGGAAGTGGACGTGCTGACCCTGACGGCCACGCCGATTCCCCGCACCCTGGGCATGGCGCTGGAAGGCTTGCGCGACTTTTCCATCATCGCCACGGCGCCGCAAAAGCGCCTGGCCATCAAGACTTTTGTCCGCAGCGAGGGCGAAGCCATCATCCGCGAAGCGTGCTTGCGCGAGCTCAAACGGGGCGGCCAGATCTACTTCCTGCACAACGAGGTGGAAACCATCCAGAACCGCCTGGCCATGCTGACGGAATTGCTGCCCGAGGCGCGCATCGCCGTGGCGCACGGCCAGATGCATGAACGCGACCTGGAAAAGGTCATGCGCGACTTCGTCGCCCAGCGTTTCAACATCTTGCTGTGCACGACCATCATTGAAACCGGCATCGACGTGCCGACGGCGAACACCATCATCATGCACCGCGCCGACAAGTTCGGCCTGGCGCAGCTGCACCAGCTGCGCGGCCGGGTGGGACGCTCGCATCACCAGGCCTACGCCTACCTGCTGGTGCACGACGTGCAGGGCCTGACCAAACTGGCGCAGCGCCGCCTGGACGCCATCCAGCAGATGGAAGAACTGGGCAGCGGCTTTTACCTGGCCATGCACGACCTGGAAATCCGCGGCGCCGGCGAGGTGCTGGGCGAGAGCCAGTCGGGCGAGATGACGGAAATCGGCTTCCAGCTGTATTCGGACATGCTCAACGAAGCCGTGCGCTCGCTGAAAGCGGGCAAGGAGCCGGACCTGGCGGCGCCACTGGCGTCCACCACCGAGATCAACCTGCACGTGCCGGCCCTGCTGCCGGCCGACTTCTGCGGCGACGTGCACGAGCGCCTGTCGATCTACAAGCGCCTGGCCAACTGCGCCACGCAGGACAAGATCGACGATATCCAGGAAGAGCTGATCGACCGCTTCGGCAAGCTGCCCGACGCCGTCAAGGCCCTGGTCGAGACGCACCGCTTGCGCATCGCGGCGAAAACCGTGGGCATCGTCAAGATCGACGTGCATGGCGAGGCGGCCACCCTGCAATTCATGGCCAAGCCGCCCATCGACCCGATGCGCATCATCGACCTGATCCAGAAGAACCGCCATATCAAGCTGCATGGCCAGGACAAGCTGAAAATCACGGCCGCCATGCCGGACCTGGCCGCGCGCGTGACGCAGATCAAGACCACCATCAAGCAATTGACGGTGTAGACCATTTCGACAATCTATGCAGGACTGCCCTATGACCAATACCAAGACCATCACCATGAATCTGATCCTGCAGGGCCTGGACGGCGATAGCGCCCGCCTCGAGCGCATCGCCGCGCTGGCCGCGCCCACGTCCATCACGCGCCTGGGCCCGAACGCCGTGCGCTGCGAGCAGATCGCCTATTCGCCGGCGCTGCGCCCCACCATCGAAGTGGCGGCCCAGGCGGCGCAGCTGGACGCCACCTACATGATGGGCCAGCGCGAACTGAGTGAATTCAAGCTGGTGGCAATGGACATGGATTCGACCCTGATCACCATCGAGTGCATCGATGAAATCGCCGACATGCAGGGCCTGAAACCGCAAGTGGCGGCCATCACGGAAGCGGCCATGCGCGGCGAACTCGATTTTAGCGCCAGCCTGAAGCAGCGCGTGGCCCTGCTCGAAGGCCTCGACGCATCGGCCCTGCAGCGCGTCTACGACGAGCGCCTGAAACTGTCGCCGGGCGCGCAAGCCATGCTGGCGGCCGTGCAGAAGGCCGGCCTGAAAACCCTGCTGGTGTCGGGCGGCTTCACCTTCTTCACCGAACGCCTGAAAGAGCGCCTCGGCCTCGACTACACGCACGCGAACGAACTGGAAATCGTCGACGGCAAGCTGACGGGCAAAGTCCTCGGCGGTATCGTCGACGCGGAAGAAAAGCAGCGCACGGTGGAGCGCGTGTGCAAGGAGATGGGTATTTCGCCGTCTGAAGCCATCGTCATGGGCGACGGCGCCAACGACTTGAAAATGATGGGCATCGCCGGCCTGTCCGTGGCCTTCCGCGCCAAGCCCGTGGTGCGCTCGCAGGCCGACGTGGCGCTGAACTTCGTGGGACTCGATGGCTTGCTCAACGTATTGACCTGAGTTGGCGTATCTGGCGGACGGTGCGCGCACGATGGCATAAGTTTGCTATATTGAAAACTTATATTCATCCCGCCACCCGATCGTGAAAGTACACCGCATGCCGCCACCGCTGCCAGAAGAGATACAACGCCACCTGGATGTGTTTGTCGCCGCCGCGCACAGCGCGTTTGGTGACGACCTTGCCGCCGCCGTGCTGTTTGGCTCGGCCGCCGATGGCCAGGTGCGCGCCACCTCCGACGTCAACCTGCTGTTGCTGCTCAAGCGTTTTACGCCGCAGGCGGCCGATACATTGCGCGGGCCCTTGCGCCTGGCGCACGCCGCCATCGATTTGCAGGTGATGTTCCTGCTCGAGGGCGAATTGACGCAGGCCGCCGACGCCTTCGCCGTCAAGTTCGCCGATATCATCGCGCGCCACAAGGTGCTGCACGGCCTAGACCCTTTCGCCAGCCTGCACACCAGCCGAGACGCCGTGCTGCGCCGGCTGCGGCAAGTGCTGCTCAACCAGCAGGTGCGCATGCGCGAACGGTATATGCTATTGAGCCTGAATGAGGAACAGCTGGCCGGCGCCATCGCCGACGCAGCCGGTCCGCTGCGTGCGGCGGCGGCCTCGCTGGCGCAGCTGGAGGGCAAGTCCGCGCTGTCCGGCAAGCAGGCGCTCGAAGCGTTTGTCGACCAGCTGGGCGACCCTGCCCTGCACTCCGCCTTGCAAGCCATGTCGGCGGCGCGCGAAACGGCGCGCCTGGTACCGGGGCAAGCCCTGCCCGCCTTTACAGGCTTGATGACGATTACCGGACACTTGCGCGAACACGCGGAGCACATGCGGTGAACGGCTTCAATCCCTTTGACTGGAGCGGGCCATGGTTCCTGCTGGCCTACCTGATCTTCGGCGTGCTCGTGTACTATCTCGCGCGCGAGCTGCTGATACGCCAGGAGCTGCGCAATCCGCATGCCAAGCTGTCGCTGGCCGATGATCCCTACCGCATCGCCTTCTTGCGCGGCGGCGCCCTCGAAGCCGTGAAAATTGCCGCCATCGTGCTGGTCGACCGCGGCTTGCTGCGCGCCGATGGCCCGCTGCTGGAAACGGCCAGCGCCGACAGCCTGCGCTTCGCCAATCACGACATCGAACGCGACGTGCTGCGGCTGTATCTGGGCCGCCAGGGCCACAGCAGGGAACTGGCCGAGCAGGCAGACATGCTGCCATCGTGCCGCGCCTACCTGGACTCCTTGAAATGGCAGGAATTGCTGGTCGGCCCGCGGCTGCTGCGCCGGCGCGAACGCATCACCGGGGCCGCGCGCTACCTGCTGCTGACGGTGGCCGCCGTCAAGGCCGTCATCGCCATCAGCCGCCAGCACTACAACCTGCTGTTCCTGGCCCTGCTGCTGGTGATATTCCTGCTCATGCTGCGCGGCTTGCGCACCCAGGCGACCAGCTGGAGCGCACAGCGGCTGCTGACCGACTTGCGCATGCTGTTTGGCCGCCTGAACATGCGCTCGTCGCGCCTGAACCCAGGCAGCAGCAGCGCCGACATGGCACTGCTGGCCGCCATCTTCGGCCTCGGCGCCCTGCCCTTGTCCGTGTACGCCTATGTCGCCGAGCTGTACCCGGTACCCCGGAAAAACACGGGCGGCGACTCCTCGTCCAGCAGCTCGGGCGACTCTTCATCGGGCGGTGGCGACGGGGGCGGCGACGGTGGCGGCTCTTCCGGTGGCTGCGGCGGCTGCGGCGGTGGTGGCGGCTGTGGCAGCTGACAAGGGGCCGGCACGCGACCGCGTCGGCCTGGGCTGGCGCGGCGAACTGGCTTCCGGCATCCTGTCCAACCTGGCGCACATCGACGTGCTGGAAGTGATCGCCGACGACTATTACCGCGCCTCGCGCGCCGGCATCGCCGCCTTGCGCAGCCTGGCGCGCCAGGTGCCGGTCAGCCTGCACGGCGTGGGAATGGGGCTGGCGTCGACGATTCCGGCCGACCCGCGCCGCCTGCATGCGATGGCGCGCCTGATGCACGAGGTGCAAGCCGAGTCGTGGTCCGAGCACCTGAGTTTTGTGCGCGCCGGCGGCGTGGAAATCGGCCACCTGGCGGCGCCGCCGCGCACGCCGCACAGCGCCGCCGGCGCCATCGCCAATATCGCGCTGGCCACGCGCATCGTCGGCAGCGCGCCGCTGATGGAAAATATCGCCACCCTGGTGCAGCCGCCCGCCAGCACCCTGGACGAAGCGGCATGGCTGGCGCAGATCATCCACGGCGCGCAAGTGCCGCTGCTGCTCGACCTGCACAACCTGTATGCGAATGCCGTCAATTTTGGCGAGTCGCCGGAGGAACTGCTGCTGCGCTTGCCGCTGGACAGGGTCGGCGCCGTGCACCTGAGCGGCGGCCACTGGATCGACGCGCCGGGCGGCGGCCAGCGCCTGCTGGACGACCATCTGCACGACGTGCCGCCCGCCGTCTTCGCCCTGTTGACCGTGCTGGCGCGCCAGGCGCCCCAGCCCCTGACGGTGATCGTCGAACGCGACGGCAATTACCCATCGTTCGAGCATGTGCTGGACCAGCTGGAACTGGCGCGCGCGGCCTTGCGCGCGGGGCGAAACGCATGAGTTCCCCCGCACTGGAAACCTACCTGGCAAGGCTGTACACGGACGACGCCCTGCGTGCAGCCTTCCTGCGCGAGCCCCGTGCGCAAGCCTTGCTGCAGGGCTTGTCGCCACAGGAAGTCGATGCCATGGCATCGATGGACCACATCGGCCTGCAGATGGCGGCGGCCAGCTATCGTGCCAAGCGGGCCGGACGCGCCGAACAGGGCGGCCAGCCCAGGCCGGCGCAGCGCTGGTGGCGCCGGCTGCTGGCTGCCTGGACCTGACGGCCTACAAGTGCCACAGCCGCAGCGGCAGCAGCCCCCACCAGGCCAGCACCAGCAGCAGCTGCAAGGCCGCCAGCAAGGCCACCCAATCCCATTTCGCCCACGAGCCTGCCTCAGCCGCCGTGCCGCGGCTGCGCCAGCAGCGCGCCAGGCCGAACGCCGTCGCCAGCGGCAGCGCGCCTGTCGCCAGTGCCAGCAGCACGCTGGCGATGGTGACGTCGCCCAGGCGCAGGTAGGACTGGAAATAGAAAAACGGCAGCGGCAAGAGCAGCGCCAGCAGCGACAGCAAGGGCGCGAACAGATGGTCGCCCCGTCCCAGGCTGCGCCGCGCAGCGCGCCACACGCCCACCACCAGCACATACAGCAAGCCGGCAGCACCCAGGGCCAGGCTGCCCCACAGCACCAGCATGCGCAGCATCGATGCGCGCTCATAGCTGCGCAAGCCGTCGCTGAGCACATGCTTGCCATCCTCTTGCATCAGCACGTGCGACGGCGTGCTGCGGTCGCTGGCGCGGAACAGCAAGCCGCCCACCGGTTCCAGTTCCTTAGGCTCGCCCTGGAACGGGATCAGGAACAGCGACTCGCCATCCCATTTCAGGCGCGTAAAGCCAAAGACGGCATCGACCCAGGCCATGCTGGCCATGGGGCTGGGCGACGGCACGTACACGCCCTGCCAGTTTTCCACCGTGGGCGCGGGCGTGCCGCGCGGGGCCGGCGCGCGCAGCGGCAGCTCCAAGTCGCGCAACAGCAGGCGGTTGAAGCGTTCATAGTCGGCCTGCTCCGCATCCGTATTGAAGGCCACGAAGAAGGCGCTGTCCTGCTCCGGATAGATGCACAGCATGGCGCGGAAACCCACGGCCGTGCCAGGATGGCAGGCCCCCACCACATTGTGGCGGTCGCGCACGGCAAGCGCCAGGCCGTGGCCCGTTGCCAGGCCCGCCTGCGCCGCGTCCGTGCCGGCCGGTTCGGACAAGGCGCCCATCAGCGCCATGTCGATGAATTGCTTGTCCTGCAGCTTGCCGTCGCCCATGAGGAATTGCGCCAGCTTGCCCATGTCGGCCGCCGTGGTGGTAAATTGCGCGGCCGGACGCAGGTATTGGGGCACGGCCGGCTGCGCCACGCCATGCTCGAAGTGGCCCATGGCCAGGCGCGGGTCGGCATGCGCTCCCGCCTGCGTGCTCATTTGCGTGACGAAGGCAAACGTGCTGTCCGCCATGCCCAGCGGCTGCAGCAGCTGCGCGTCGAGGTAACGCTCGTACGGCTGGCCCGTGACTTTCTCGATCACCATGCCCAGCAAGCCATAGCCCATGTTCGAATACGCGTAGCGGCTGCCGGGCCGCGCGCGCACGCGCAGCAGATTGCGGCCGCCGTCAAACGCCTCGGCCAGCGCCATGTCCGGCGCCGGGTTCAGGCTGAACGCCTGCCAGAAGCGCACGTTATCGAGGCCGGACGTGTGCGCCAGCAGGTGGCGGATGCGCACGGGATCGCTGGCTTGCCAAGGGTTTTTCAGCGCCAGTTCCGGCAGCACCTGCTGCAGGGGCGTGTCGAGCGTGAGCCGGTCTTCGCTGACCAGGCGCAAGATACCCAGCGCCAGCGCCACCTTGCCCACGGAGCCCACCTGCATGCGCGTGTCCGCCTGCATGGGTATTTGCTTGGCAGCATCGCGCAAGCCGGACGCGCCAACTTTGACTGTTCCGTCGGGCAAGACTTCACTCCAGACAGCGCCCGCCAGGCCCTCTTCCTTCAAGCCGGCGGCAAACTCCGCTTCCAGGGGGCCGGCGGCGTGGGCCACGCTGGCGCACAGCAGCAAGGCCGGCAAGGCCTGGCGCAGCCATGATCTGGCGCGCGCGGCCAGGGTGGGATAGCGATCTCGTTTCAACAATGTATTCTGCCTTTTTGCATGGACTGCGCTCCCGTGCCGCTTTGCTTGTTACAATTAAAAATTGAGCAACGACGGGAGCTTTCATGTCACAAGATATTATTTTGGATACCCAACTCCAGCAGACCAAGAACCTGGCCTGGTGGTTGTACCTGATACATGGCGCCAGCTTTGTGTTTTCGCTGGGCGCATTTTCCTTCATTCCGCTCATCATCAATTATGTGAAGCGGGACGAGGCGGCCGGGACCTTCGTGCACAGCCATCACAGCTGGATGATCCGTTCCTTCTGGTGGTATGCGGCCTGGATTGTCGTCGGCGCCATCCTGTGGATCACGCTGATCGGCATTCCGCTGGCACTCATCGTGTGGGGCGTGGCCTGGCTATGGAAAGCCTACCGCTTGCTGCGCGGCTTCCTCGACCTGAACAACAACAAGCCCGTGCCCATGTAAAAGGTGCTTCGCGGCAAGCCAACGGCTTGCCGCTGCCTACATCGCCGCGAACGCCCGTTCGATATCGGCGATTAGATCCTGCGGATCTTCCAGTCCCACGTTCAGGCGCACCAGCTGGCCCGGCAACTTCCAGCCCTTGCGCATGGCCGCGATGCGGTACGGCATCACCAGGCTGTTTGCGCCACCCCAGCTGTAGCCAATCTTGAACAACTGCAGGGCATCGACGAAGCGGTCCGTCTGCGCTTCCGTGTAGCGGGCATCGAACAGCACGGAAAACAGGCCGCCCGCGCCCGTGAAATCGCGCTGCCAGATGGCGTGGCCGGGGCAATCCTCGAAAGCCGGATGCAGCACCGTGGCAATTTCGCTGCGTCCCTTGAGCCAGGCGGCCACCGTGCGCGCGCCCGCATCGTGGGCGTCAAAGCGCAGTTTCATGGTGGGCAAGCCGCGCAGCAGCAGGTAGGCGTCGTCCGCCCCCACGCCCATGCCCAGACGCATGTGCGCCTGCGCCAGGCGGTCGTGCAGCGCCCGCTCGCGCGTAATGAGCGCGCCCATGAGCACATCCGAGCCGCCCGACTGGTATTTCGTCAGCGCCTGCATGATGATGTCCACGCCCAGCTCAAAGCCGCGCAGGGCCAGGCCGGCCGACCAGGTGTTGTCCAACGCGACCAGCACGCCGCGCGCGTGGGCGGCCGCGCAGATGGCGGGCAAGTCCGGCACTTCCATCGTCACGGAACCGGGCGCTTCCGTCCAGATGAGCTTGGTATTCTCCTGGATCAAGGCGGCGATGCCGGCGCCGATGAGCGGATCGTAATAGCGGGCCGTGATGCCGAAGTCCTGCGACAGCCAGCGTCCCAGTTCGCGGTTCGGGTTGTAGATATTTTCCGGCAACAAGACGTCGTCGCCCGTTTTCAGCAGGGCAAAGTCCGCCATGGCGATGGCCGCCAGGCCCGACGGCGCCAGCAGGCAATATTTGCCCCCTTCGATCTCGGCCAGCCGCGCTTCCAGCGTGAAGGTGGTGGGCGTGCCGTGCAAGCCGTAGGTATAGGCATTCTTCTCTTTCCAGTCGCCCGAGCGCATGGCCGCCACATCCTTGAACAGCACGGTCGATGCGTGATGTATGGCGTTGGGAAACGCGGCAAAGCCTTGCGGCGCCTGGTAATCGCTGTGGATCAGCGCGGTTTGCGGAGATTTGGGTGTGGTCATGGCGTCGGCAAATAAAAAAAGGCGGATCAGCAATTGCTGTTCCGCCTTGATTGTAAGGGCTTATGCCCTTGCCTGCCGTACGTCTGACAGAGTGTTACACCTGCGAAAAAACGTTCAGGCCAAGGCGCGCTGCCGAGGACAGTACTTTACTGTACGGCAAGGTAGCGCAACGCAGGCATGGACGTTTTTTACTCGGCCGCGCCCCACAAGTCATGCGCATCGGCTGATGTAATCGTCACATCAACGAATTGGCCGACCGCCAGCTTGCGGTGCGGCTCGAATGGCGGCTTGACATACACGACGCCATCGATTTCCGGCGCGTCGGCGGACGAGCGGCCCACGCCGCCGGAGCGGGTGACTTCATCGATCAGCACGCGCACGGTCTTGCCGACCTTGGCTTGCAAGCGTTTCTTGGAAATTTCTTCCTGCAGCAGCATCACGCGGCCGCGGCGCTCTTCGCGCAGCTCTTCCGGCACGGGGTTGGCGATGGCGTTGGCGGTCGCGCCTTCGACAGGCGAATACGCGAAGCAGCCGAGGCGGTCGATCTGCGCTTCCTTGAGGAAGTCCAGCAAGTACTCGAATTCCGCTTCCGTTTCGCCTGGGAAACCGGCGATGAAGGTCGAGCGTATCGTCAGGTCCGGATTGATCGCGCGCCAGGCCTGGATGCGGTCGAGGTTTTTCTCGCCGCTGGCCGGACGCTTCATGCGTTTCAACACGTCAGGATGCGCATGCTGCATCGGAATGTCGAGGTAAGGCAGGATGTGGCCGCCGCTCATCATCGGGATGATCTGGTCCACGTGCGGGTATGGATACACATAGTGCAGGCGCACCCAGGCGCCGTAGGTCTTGGCCAGTTCGCCCAGCGCTTCCGTCAGCTGCGTCATGTGGGTTTTCACGGGACGGCCGTTCCAGAAGCCGGAACGGAATTTCACGTCCACGCCATACGCGGAGGTGTCTTGCGAAATGACCAGCAATTCCTTGACGCCGGCCTTGAACAGGTTTTCCGCCTCGATCATCAGTTCGCCGATCGGACGCGAGACGAGGTCGCCGCGCATCGACGGGATGATGCAGAAGCTGCAACGGTGGTTGCAGCCTTCGGAAATTTTCAGGTAAGCATAGTGCTTCGGCGTCAGCTTGACGCCTTGCGGCGGCACCAGGTCGAGGAATGGCGCATGCGGTTTCGGCAGGTGAAAGTGGACGGAATCCATCACTTCGGCCAGCGCGTGCGGGCCCGTGACGGACAGCACTTTCGGGTGCACCTTCATGATGATGTCGTCGCCGGCAGCATCTTTCTTGGCGCCCAGGCAACCGGTCACGATCACTTTGCCGTTTTCAGCCAGCGCTTCGCCGATGGCGTCGAGCGACTCTTGCACGGCAGCATCGATAAAACCGCAGGTGTTGACGATCACCAGATCGGCGCCAGCGTAGGATTTCGCCGTTTCGTAGCCTTCGGCGCGCAGTTGGGTCAGGATTTGTTCGGAGTCGACCAGCGCTTTCGGGCAGCCGAGCGAGACAAAGCCCACTTTCGGCGCCGCACCTGGCATGGCCAGCATGGCCTCGGGCTGGGCGGAAGGAACGGGAATACGGTGAATTTCAGACATAGTTGGCAGCTAGAAAATGGTGAGGCGAATCGGCTATTGTACCCCGAGCCGCCCCTTGCTGTCAGCGCGGACTCCTTTTGCTGCCGCATCTGCAACGCTTCCACCGCAACTATGTTCCGGCCACTGTCATCGGGTGAGTGCTTGAAGCAGGTTCCGCCACGCATCACCGGTATCAAGAAATTAAAAAATAATGCCACAAAGAAACTAATGACTGGCATATAATTGTTTTTTAAAAAACTAAATGAGTCCCATGTCTTTTTCCATTTCCAATCTGAAAGCGCGGCGCCTGGCTGTCGCGGCTTACGGTTTGAGCGCATTGCTGCTGAACGGCTGCGCCGTCAACACCTCGGTGGTTGATCCACTGAAAATGCAAGCACAATCGGGAGAAACCCCGGTGGCGGTCAGCATCACATCGAATACCAAAGATATTTACGGTTTCAATATGATCAAGTTACGCCGTGTCGTGGCGGGGGAGCAGCGCAGTGATTTCAAGCTGGTTTCCGAAAACCTGGTGATGAAAAAGGTCGAAAGCGCGATGGCAGGCGATACATCCCTGTTCCTTGGCGCCCTGCCGCCTGGCGAGTATGAGTTTGTCGAATTGATCGATACCCGTGCCAACAAGCTATTGCATGTGTACTCGACCATCGTGGGAAGCTTCAAGATCGAAGCGGGCAAATCGACGGATCTGGGCCGGCTGATCGTGACACGCGGCAATTTCGGCGTGCAATACGGCCGTAGCGCCCAGGTGGCATCGAATGCGGAATTGATCCGGCGCTTTGCCCCTGACTACAACGCCATGTTCGGCGCTGCTGCCGCTCCTGGCTGGAGCACGCCACGCCACGCCCAGGACGATGTCGAGCAATTTGCCCGCGCCCACCCGGCTGGGGCCGAGTGCACCACCGAAATGCCCGATGGCCGGGTGGCTGCCGCCAGCCGCATGGGTGCCGTCCTGATGCGCTCGACGCAAGGGCTATGGAGCATCCTCAATGCGCCATCGGTGGAGTCGCTGTCCTGCGTGTTTCCTGTCGACCTGCCCAATGCCGAATTGATTGCGGTAGGCGAATCCGGTTCCCTGCTCCGCAAGGCGCGTGACAGTGAGCAGCTGTCGCCTGTCGATACAGGCAACCTACCGCCCGGCAATCTGCTGCGCATCGGGGGCAACCCCAGGGATGGCTGGTACCTGATGCATCGCAAGGGAGACGAGTTGAACATTTTCCATGCGAGCCAGCTGGACGCTGGCGACTGGCGATCCGTGTACCACGCCACCTTGCCCGGATCCTGGCTGCATGGCCCGGGCTTGCTCTGGACGTGGCAAGATGCGGGCCGCATCGGCTATGCGCTGGAAAGCGGCTTGATCGGCGAACTCGATTACAGCACGGGCAAGTTGACCGAACGCTTTAGTCCGCACAAGAAAAACCTGACGCAATTTACCCATCAACCGAATGGGACGGAAAGCGTTCTGGTAGCGGCTGGCTTGGCGGGAAGATTTCCCGACGCCTATATTTCACGGGATCGCGGCCAGAACTGGAAGACGATCGTTTCGCCATTCAAAGTCCTGATGTCGCCCGTGGCGCCGCTCAATGACGGCAGATTGCTGATGGAAGCGGGCATGTATAACGAGGGCGCACTGCTGGTCAGCAGCGACGATGGTCGAACCTGGGGGCCGTATGCACCATATACATTGCGTCAGACGCCAATGATTTTCCCTTCCGGCCTTGCGCTCAATATCCAGGAAGATTTCAAGGGTCGCGTCAGCATTTACAGTTCCATGGACAATGCCAAAACATGGAAGCTCGAGCATTCAAACCAGGACCTGCTCTCCACGCTGCAACAACTGAAGCAATAGCATGCAGCATCGGCAGCCGCCGGCATGCCATCCGCAAAGCACAACGGCACAGGAATTCCTGTGCCGTTGTGTGGCCCGTATTGGCTGCGGCTTACTTTTTGTCCGTCGGCGGCACTGGCGGCACAAACGGGAAGGTGCCGAACAGATTCTTGCTCTGGCTCTGCATCTGTTCCTGCATCTGCACGAACAGGCTCTTGCTCTGGTCGATGTAATTGTTCATCATGCCTTGCATCATCGGGCCCTGGACATTCATGAACTGGGTCCACATTTCCGGGCTGAATGGCTTTCCTTCGAAACTGCCGGCCGACGTACCCGTGAATTTGTGCTGGATATCGGTGAACGCTTGCACGTTCTTTTCCAGGTAGGATCCCATCATGCCCTGCATGGCGTGGCCATAGTAGCGGATGATCTGCGACAGCACGCTGCTCGAGAACATGGGCGCGCCGTTTGCTTCCTCTTCCAAAATGATTTGCAGCAAGATGCTGCGCGTCAAATCTTCATTGGATTTGGCATCGACGACGGTAAACACCTCATTGTCCAACACCAGCTGCTTGACGTCCGTCAAGGTGATGTAAGAACTGGTTTGCGTGTCATACAGACGGCGGTTGGGATATTTTTTAATCAGGCGGTCTATACTTTTTTTTGCACTACTCATCACAAGTTCCACTTATTGCGCCGCAGCGCATACTGAGTTAATCCGAAAAAAAAGCGAACGTGGGTCCGCTTTCGCACCTGCCTACTTTTTCCATTATAGAGTGGAAAACGGCTCCATTGCACATCAGGGTAGTAGATTCCCGCATTTATTGCAACGCAACTAAGAGTAGATTCTTGACAAGACCGGAGATTACGCCGGTCTTGTCAGGCCAGAAGCTTTTGTAAACTAGTCCGCCCTGACTTTAACATACCGCCCCGGCGCCGGCTCGATTGCCGCGTGGCGTTTGTTGCCCGGCTTGCCCGGCGCCTTGACCTGCGTGCCGCCGTGTTCGGCCAGGAAGGCCGCCCATTCGGGCCACCAGCTGCCCACGTGCTCGGTCGCGCCTTCCATCCACTGCTCGGCGCTCAAGGGCTTGGCTTTCGCCGTGCGTGGCTGGTCATTGCTCCAGTAACTGCGTTTTTTCTTCGACGCCGGGTTGATCACGCCGGCGATATGGCCCGAAGCGCCAAGGATAAAACGGTTGGTTTTCGGTTTTTTCGGGTTCAGCAAGGCCGTGCTGGCGTAAGCCGCGCCCCACGGCACGATATGGTCTTCGCGCGAACCGTAGATGAAAGCGGGCGCGTCGATGCTGCTCAGGTCGACCTTTTCCCCGGCCACCGTCAGCTTGCCCGGCACTTTCAGGCTGTTTTCCAGGTAAGTGTTGCGCAGATACCAGCAGAACATGGGGCCAGGCAAGCCGGTGCCATCGCCATTCCAGTACAGCAAGTCAAACGCGGGCGGCTCCTTGCCCTTCAGATAATTCGACTGCACGTAGTTCCACACGAGGTCGTTCGGTCGCAGGCTGGAGAAAGTGCTGCCCAGGTCGCGGCCCGACATCAGGCCACCCTTGGCCAGGGTTTGCTCGCGCAGCGCCACTTGCGGCTCATCGATAAAGACGTCGAGCGCGCCCGTGTCGCAGAAATCGAGGAAGGTGGTCAACAGGGTCAGGCTGGCGGCCGGATTCTCGCCCCGCGCCTTGAGCACGGCCAGCGCCGTCGAGACAATGGTGCCGCCCACGCAAAAGCCAAACATATTGAGCTTGTCCTGGCCGCTGATTTCCTGCGTAACCTGGATGGCTTCGATCACGCCTTGCTCCACGTAATCGTCCCACGTCAGGTGCTGCATGCTCAGGTCCGGATTGCGCCAGGACATGAGGAACACGGTATTGCCCTGCTCCACCGCATAGCGCACGAGCGAGTTTTCCGGCTGCAAGTCAAGGATATAGAATTTATTGATACATGGCGGCACCATCAGCAGCGGCCGCTGGTGTACCGTGGGGGTGCTTGGCGTGTACTGGATCAGCTGGAACAAGGCATTTTCAAACACCACCGTGCCCGGCGTGGTGGCCACGTTGCGGCCCACTTCGAAGGCCGATTCGTCGGACTGCGAAATGCGGCCCTTGCCCATATCGGCCAGCATGTTGCTCAAGCCCTTGGCCAGGCTTTCGCCCTTGGTCTCGATCAGGGTTTGCTGGGCGTCGGGATTGGTAGCGAGAAAGTTGGCGGGCGACATGGCGTCGACGATTTGCTGCACGGCAAACGCAATCTTTTGCTTCTGGTGCGGCGTCGCTTCCACGGCGTCGGCCATGGCACTGAGAAACTCGGCGTTCAGCAAATAGGCGGCCGCATTGAAGGCCGACAGGGGGCTGGCGTGCCAGGCGGGTGCGGAGAAACGGCGGTCTTTCAGCTCCGGCGCCTTGCCGGCCATAAAGTCGGCCCACAAGCCCGTCAGCTTGGCCACGTAGGCATTTTTCAGTTGCTCGATCGCTTCCGGCTTGATGCTGGCGCCCGCATCCTGCAAAATGCCGGCAATCGGATTGCCCTGGGGCTGCGGTACCATGTTGAACCACGTCTTCCACTGTTCAGGATTGCTGATCTGCGCCATCCATTCCTTGGTCATCATTTGAGGATCGGGCATGTTCATAGCTATATAAATCCATTCAAGAATTGATAAATAATTACTTCCGGGCCACCTGCATGCAAACTCTTACTGACTGCCAATACCAATGATGCTCATGACCGCTGTTGCCTGGATCTATGTCGTCGGCCTCATGGCGCTGACGGAACCGTCCATCGTTGCCGGGGTGATGACCTTCGTGCTGTACTGCGTCATCCCGCTGTCCATCCTATTCTATCTGACGGGCTCAAGGAGACGCAAACGCAAGGCGGCGCGCATCGCGGAACTGCAGGCCCGCGCGCTGGCCTCAGCAGACGATAAAACAAAAACGGCAGACACATAAGTGTCTGCCGTGCAGATTATTTGCGCCAGATCAAGCTGGCCTGTCGTCCCGTGACGCCATCGCGCCGGTACGAGTAAAACTGCGCCGCATCGCTGACGGTGCAATATTCCCCGCCCGCCACTTGCGCCACGCCATCGCGCAGCAGCATGGTGCGCGCCAGCGCATAGATGTCCGCCAGATACTTGCCCGGCTTGCCAGCGATGGCGGCAAAGGCGCTGGACAACACTTGCCGCTCAGCATCATCTCGCGCGCCGTCGCGAAACGCTTGCAGCACGTCGTGTCCCACCTCGAATTGCTGCGGACCAATCGCCGGCCCCAGCCAGGCAAGGATATCCGTCGCACCCTGCGCGCGCATGCTGTCCACCGTGCGCTGCAAGACGCCGTTGGCCAGGCCGCGCCAGCCCGCATGGGCCGCACCGACGACCATACCATCCGTCGAGCAGAACAGCACCGGCAGGCAATCGGCCGTCATCACGACGCACACGGCGCCCGCCTGCGTGGCGATGCTGGCGTCGGCATCGGGCACGCAACCGTCCAGCTTCCCGGCATCGGCCACAGCCACGCCATGCACCTGCGACAGCCAGGCCGGCTGCGCTGGCAAGACGGTCGCCAGACGCGCGCGGTTGGCCAGCACGTGCGCAGGATCATCGCCCACGTGCGTGCCCAGGTTCAAGCCGCCGCCGCCCTGCCCGTCACCATACGGACCCTGGCTGACGCCGCCCGCGCGCACGGTCGCCAGCGCGCCCACGTTCGCGGGCAAGCCTGGCCAATGGGGAGTGATATAAGGCAAGGCAGCCGTCATCAGACCTGTTCCGGCTCGGGAATGCCGGCGGTGGCGATCAGCTGAGCGAAATCATCGGCCAGCGGCACAATCCACTCGCACGCTTCCAGGGTACCCGGATGCACGAGGCCCAGGCGGCGCGCCTGCAGTGCCTGGCGCGAGAAGACGGACACCAGGTGCTGCTTGCCGTACACGTAGTCACCAACCAGCGCAAAGCCCAGGTGCTGCATGTGCACGCGGATCTGGTGCGTGCGGCCTGTTTCCAGGCGGCATTGCATCAGGCTCACGGGACGGCGATCGAGTTCGCCGCTGCCGATCAATTCATAGTGCGTGATGGCAGGCTTGGCGGTGAAATTCTCCGAGACAGCCATCTTGACGCGGTCACGCGGGTGGCGCGCGATGGAGGCATCGATGGTGCCCGCCATTTTCGGCGTGCCCCACACGAGCGCGAAATACTCGCGCTTGACGGTACGCGCCTGCAACTGGCGCACCAGGTCCGTTTGCGAAGCGAGCGTCTTGCCGACGACCATCAGGCCGCTCGTATCCTTGTCCAGACGGTGCACGATGCCGGCGCGCGGCACGCCAGCCAGCTGCGGGCAGTGGTGCAGCAGGCCGTTGAGCAAGGTGCCCGACCAGTTGCCGGGCCCCGGATGAACGACCAGTCCGGCCGGTTTGTTGATGACGATGATATGCTCATCTTCGTGCACGATGTTCAATTCCATCGCTTCCGGCTTAAAAGCCTCGTCTTCCGGCGCGCTTTGCGGCAGAATGACGATCTTCTCGTCGCCATAGGCGGTCATGTTGCGTTTGGCAACTTTTCCATCGACGGTCACGAAACCGGCTTCCAGCCACAATTGCAAGCGGCTGCGCGAGTATTGCGGCACCAGCTGGGCGATGACTTTATCGAGGCGGTGGCCGCAGGCGTCCGGCGTCAGTTCCAATGTAATCGGGGCCATTTCCTCGAAGACGTCGTCGGCGGCAAAATCGCCGTCAAACGCCTCTTCGGCAGCATGGTCAGAAAGGGAGTCAAACGCGGGGTCAGCCAAATTAGGCTTCGGAGTTAATATCACAGCATTCCCATCGGCTATAATCAGCCTATTGTAAAATCTTGGTTAAAACCTTCTTGCAAAACGTCATGCAAAAAAAATTATCGTTGGTAGTCGCTTCAGTCGTTCTGCTCGGCATGTCCGCTTGCAGCTTGTTGCCTGAAAAAGTGGATGAGACCAAAAACTGGTCCGTTACGAAATTATACTCGGAGGCGCGTGAAGAAATGGCCGGGCAGCACTATGAAGCTGCAATCGGCCTGTTCCAGAAGCTGGAGGCTAACTATCCTTTCGGCAACTATGCTCTGCAAGCGCAGATGGAGATCGCTTACGCGTATTATAAGTCGGGAGACCAGGCGCAGGCACTGGCTGCCGTCGAACGCTTCATCAAGTTGCATCCGAACCACGCCAATGTAGACTATATGTACTACTTGCGGGGCCTGATCAGCTTTAACGACCAGATCAGCTTCCTGAACTTCCTGTACGAGCAAGACCCCACCGAGCGCGATCCGAAAGCCACGCGCGAAGCGTTTGCGGCCTTCAAGCAACTGGTCGACAAGTTCCCAAATAGCAAATACGCGCCCGATTCGCTGGCCCGCATGAACTATTTGATCGATGCCATGGCGAAATACGAAGTGCACGTGGCGCGCTATTACTTCCGCCGCGGCGCCTACCTGGCGGCCGCCAACCGCGCGCAAACGACGGTCAGCGACTTCCGTGCCTCGCCGGCCATCGAAGAAGCGCTGTTCATCATGTACCGCTCGTATGACAAGCTGGGCTTGACCGACTTGCGCGACGATGCCTTGCGCGTGCTGACCAAGAACTACCCGAACACGGCATTCCTCAGCCCGGAAGGGGTGAACAAGGAACGCAAGTGGTGGAAATTCTGGCAGTAAGTTGCAATAAAAAACCGGGCTAGCCCGGTT
Source organism: Janthinobacterium sp. PLB04 (assembly GCF_021165895.1). Lineage (NCBI taxonomy): Bacteria > Pseudomonadati > Pseudomonadota > Betaproteobacteria > Burkholderiales > Oxalobacteraceae > Janthinobacterium > Janthinobacterium sp. PLB04. The sequence continues at coordinate 4,226,650 of NZ_CP088968.1, forward strand.
TTTTTACTTATTCGCCAACCTTGCGCCGGAACACCCAGCTCGTATCGTTCGACGCTTCCGGCACGAAACCATAGCCATCGACATCGAATTGCTTCAGTTGCTGCGGGTCGCGGATCTGGTTGACTGCCGCATAGCGGGCCAGCATGCCGCGCGCGCGCTTGGCGTAGAACGAGATGATTTTATACTTGCCGTTCTTCCAGTCCTCGAACACGGGCGCGATGACGGGCACGTCCAGCTGGCGCGGCTTGACGGATTTAAAATATTCTTCGGAAGCAAGATTGACCAGCACTTTCGCCCCCTGCTCCCTGGCCGTGCGGTTCAGTCCATTGGTGATGGTGTCGCCCCAGAACGCGTACAGATCCTTGCCGCGCGCGGTCGACAGGCGCGTGCCCATTTCCAGGCGGTGCGGGTGGATCAGGTCCAGCGGGCGCAGCAAGCCGTACAGGCCCGACAGGATGCGCACGCGCGACTGGGCATAATCGAGCTGGGCCGGCTGCAGGCTGCGGGCCTCGAAACCGGCATACACGTCGCCATTGAAAGCCATGATGGCCTGGCGCGCTTCCGCCAGCTTGGGCGTCCAGGAAGCGTAGCGGGCCACGTTCAAGGCGGACAAGGCGTCGGAAATGCCCATCAGGCTGCCCACTTCGGCAGGCGAGAACTGGCGCATGCGCTCGATCAGCTGGGCGGAATGGTCGAGAAAATCGGGGGTGCTGTGCAACGAGGTTGTTGGCGGCGTCTCCAGGTCGAGACTCTTGGCGGGCGAAAGCACGATCAACATAAATTATCACTACAGAATAGAATTGCCGACATGATACCTGCTCCACAAAAACTCGTCCTCGACACCAACGTTTGCCTCGACCTGTTCGTCTTCAACGACCCGCGCTGGGCGCCCCTGCTGGCGGCCATGGAAAGCGGCGCCGTGCACGCCATCACGCGCGAAGATTGCCGCGCGGAATATCTGGTCGTGTTGCACTACAAGCATCTGCCGCTCGATGAAGCCAGCCGCGCCGTCGCCGCCGCCCGCTTCGACGCGCATATCAGCGTGGTGGCGCCGCCCGTCTCCGGCGTGCGCCTGCCCGTCTGCACGGACAAGGATGACCAGAAATTCCTCGAACTGGCGCGCGACGCCAACGCCGACATCCTCATCACCAAAGACAAGGCCCTGCTGAAACTGGCCCGCAAGACGGCCAAGGCCGGCATGTTCAAGATCATGGTGCCGGAAGGCTGGGCATTGCCAGGCTGAGGCGCCAAAGCCCCACACGCAACGGGGCGCGCTGCGCTAGAATGGGGAACGATTCCACTTTCCGCACCGCGACCCTACCGTTCATGAACAGCCCGTCCCTGCCCTACCCGACTCCCGCCCTGACCACCCGCCTGCCTCTCGTGGGTACCACCGTGTTTACCCGCATGTCCAGCCTGGCGGCCCAGCACGGCGCCGTCAACCTGGGCCAGGGCTTTCCCGATTTCGATTGCGCCCCAGAACTGGTCGACCTCGTCAACGACGCCATGCGCGCCGGCCATAACCAGTATCCGATGATGACGGGCGCCGCCCCCCTGCGCGAAGCCATTGCCGCGAAGATCGCCAGCTTGTACGGCCACAACTATGACGCAGGCACGGAAATCACCGTCACGGCCGGCGCCACGCAGGCGCTCACCACGGCCATCCTGTGCTGCGTGCACCCGGGCGACGAAGTCATCGTCATCGAACCGGCCTACGACAGCTATCTGCCCGCCATCGCGCTGGCCGGCGGCGTGCCCGTGCTGGTGTCGATGCAGGTGGGCGAAGAGGGCTACTGCGTGCCGTGGGACAAGCTGGCCGCCGCCGTCAGCCCCAAGACGCGTTTGATCATCATCAATACGCCGCACAATCCGACGGGCACGATTTTGCGCCCTGCCGATGTGGCCGCGCTGGCCGACATCGTGCGCGGCACGCAAATTTTGATCCTGTCCGACGAAGTGTATGAACACATGGTGTACGACGGCGTGCCGCATGCGTCGCTCTCGCGCAACCCGGAACTGGCGGCGCGCAGCTTCATCGTTTCCAGCTTTGGCAAGACGTATCACGTGACGGGCTGGAAGGTCGGCTATGTGGCGGCCCCGGCCGCCTTGACGGCGGAGTTTCGCAAGGTGCACCAGTACAACGTCTTTACCGTCAACACGCCGATGCAGCACGGCTTGGCCGCCTACATGGCGGACCCGCAACCCTACCTGGACTTGCCCGCGTTTTACCAGCACAAGCGCGACCTGTTCCGCGACGGCCTGGCGGGCAGCCGCTTTACCCTGCTGCCGGCCGACGGCACGTATTTCCAGTGCGTGCGCTACGATGCCATTTCGCAAGAGACCGAAGCGCAGTTCGCCGAATGGCTGACGGCGGAAATCAAGGTGGCCGCCATTCCCGTGTCCGCGTTTTATGCGCAGGGCAAGGAATCGGGCATCGTGCGCTTCTGCTTTGCCAAGAAAGACGAGACCTTGCGCCTGGCGCTGGAGCGCCTGCGCAGCATTTAATGTAAATACGGCACTGCTGCGCTGCGGCGCAGAGAATGACTGAGGAACAACAACATGGTACAGCGTCGCATCGGCCCGGCCGACCTGGTTCCCGGCGAACCCCTGCCCTGGGATCTGTTTCTGGCCGACCATAGCGCCGGCCCGCAACTGCGCAAGGGACAGATCATCACGGATGGCGCGCAACTGGGGCGGCTAATGCAGCTGGGTCTGTATGTGGGCACGCCGGATCAGCCGTCCGTCTTGCGCCTGCTCAACGAGGCGGCGCAGCGCCTGGAACGCTTGCTGTTGGCCTTGCGCAGCGAAAACAATGCCGAGCGCGACGTGCGCGACATCGCCCGCGAACTGCTGCGCGCGCTGGAGCACGATGCCGATATCGCCCTGGCCAGCATCCTGCTCAATCAGATCGCCGGCAGCTACGCCGTGCGCCACTGCATCGAAACGGCCTTGCTGGCCATGCTGGTGGGCCGCAGCATGCACAAGTCCCACGATGAACTGCTGTTGATCGGCGCGGCCGCGCTGACGATGAACGTGGGCATGCTGCGCCACCACGACAGTTTCCAGGACCGGCGCGGCCCCCTGAATGACGACGAAATGCGCATCGTGCGCCAGCACCCGCAGGAAAGCGCGGAATTGCTGCGCTGCGCGGGCGTCGATGACGAGGAATGGCTGAGCTGCGTGCTCCTGCACCATGAAAACGACGATGGCAGCGGCTACCCGCAGGGGCGCACGGCCGACGAAATCCTGCAAAATGCCAAGCTGATCGGCCTGGCCGACCGCTATTGCGCCCGCGTCTCGGCGCGCAACTACCGCCGCTCCATCGTGCCCGACCAGGCACTGCAGCATATCTTCCTCGACCAGGGCGTGCCCATCGACGCGCTGCTGGGCGAACAGTTCGTCAACTTGCTGGGCAAATATCCGCCCGGCACCCTGGTGCGGCTGCGCAGCGGCGAGCTGGGAGTGGTGACGCAACGGGGCGCCGGCCACGTGCATCCGCTCAGCGACCCGCTGGGCGCGCCGCTGGCCCCCGCCGAGCTGGCACAACTGTCTCCCCGCGACACGGCCGACAGCCGCTACGCCATCGTGTCATCACTGCACGAGGACGATGCCGGCCTGCATTTCAGCATGCGGCATGTGTGGGGGGACGAGGCGAGGTTGTAGGCTGGCCGGGCAACGCCGGGCGCCAGGCACGGGGCACTTCACGGTTTCGGCGGGCGGATGCCCGTGTACTGTGCGCTGACCAGCAGCCATTGCTTGTCGACAAGCCGAGCGACATAACCGGCGCGCAGGGCGAAGCTGCGGGCGGCCCCATCCTGGTTGAGACGGTAGGACAGGCGCGCCGAGATGAGTGCCGTATCGCCAAACAGGCGCACCACCGGTTCATCGACCTGGAGCTGGGGACTCGGCCGCTTCTGCTCCGGCGCATAGAAGGCGAGCATTTTTTCACGCCCGTCCACCTCGCCTACCGGCGATATTTCCACATAATTCTCCGCCGTGATGGCGTTCAAGGCCACTTGATCAAAGTTACTCTGCGCCTGCGCATGGCGCTGTACCAAGGCGACCAGTTCGGCATCGGCGGGAGCCGCGTGCGCGCTGCCGATCACGCCCAAGGCGCCCAGCAAACAAGTGGAGAGGACATGTGGAAGGGTCAATTTCATGCGTATTCATCCTGATCGAGGTCATTGAGAAGCATCCGTTGCCTGCCGCGGCAATATCGGACACTCGCTGGCGGGCGGCGCATCGCGAGAAAGCCCACTGTATGCTATCCCCTTGCCCTTTTCTCGCGCCGGCCATTGCGACAAAGCGCTTGAATCGGGGGTTGAAACGCCATTTCGCCGGCCCGGGATGCGCATGGCGATGCCTTCAGATACGCCCGCAAGCCATGCCTCAGTTCGCGCCCGCAGGCGCATCCAGCATCTTCTGTTTCAGGTCGAGGTTGAGCGCCCACTGCTCTTCCACCGGAATGGCGCGCCGCGAGCTGGTCTTGAGGGAACCTTCTTGCGTCCACAGAAACGGATAAAAATTCAGGCAGAGTTCGCCGGGCAAGGGCAATTCGTCAAAATCCTGCGCATCGCCGGGCTGCCGGCCGTAAAACTGCCGCAACTGGCGAGTAAAAGCCCATTCGATGAACGCCGTGTAGCCGATCTCCAGCGCTTCCCACGCCAGGGTCTCGGGGGCGAGGTAATACAGCTTGCCCTGGTCTGCCCCGAGTGCGCCGCCGTTGATGGCAAAAAAACCGCCGAGCACGTCATCGGCCACCAACAGAAAGCCCTCGGCCTTTCCTTCGTTCCACGTAACAATGTTCCGGCCCAGCTTGTCATGGCCGGACCCCAATATCCGTAGCCAGCCGTCATCCACCAGGATGCCGCCGGTTTCATAGGCGATCGCGCCGAGGGGTGAACGCGTGGTGACTTGCAGGCTCAGCAGCACATCCTCCCTGCCGGCCGAGGGCGGCAGCAATTCCACCGGGATGTCGGCCTCGCTGGCCCATTGCCTGATCAGCGGAAACGCCGGGTCTTCACTATCCAATAATTCATTCAATGTACGCATGTCAGCTGACCTTATCGATGACCGCTTCCGGCGGTCGGAGTATGCATGGCGACGCTGGCACTGTCTGGCGGGCGGCGCCCTGCACCCTTCATTTTGCGGACGTCAAATACGCCCGCAATCCATGCGTGAGCACGAAAGGAAACACGCTCGCGTGATCTTCATCCGCGAAGACGCGCAAGCGCGTCTTCAGGCCGGGATACTTGTGCGATGTCAACTTCCCGTCGAACTCGCGCAAGTCGGCCACCATGTCAGCGTCCTCTTCCGAACGCGAACGCTTCTTGCCCGCCGCCAGCTTTTCCAGGCCGCCGATGCCAAAGAATACGGACGCGGGCAAGTCCTTGTGGCTGGCGGCATACGCCTGTTCGCGGTCGAACATGACGCCGGCGTCGTACCACAGCGACGGACTGCCGAGAATGTAGTGCTCGAAGGTGCGCGGTTCCGTCAGCAGGAATTGCAGGCCCAGCAGGCTGCCGTAGGAATGGCCGATAAACACCTTGCGCTGCATGTTGACGCGATAGTTGCTGGCGATGAAGGGAAACACTTCGCCCGAGATGAACTGGCCATACGCCTTCGCTTCGCCGAACGCCGGTTGCCGCCCCGGCATGTCCGAGCGGTAATCATGCTTGCGTGGCGTGGTGGGCGTGTAATCGCGGCGGCGGCTGTACACCCCGCCATCACCGTTGGCGTACGACAAGCCGACCACGATGACTTCTTCCATCCCCGCATGCTTGTTCAGGCGCTGCGCGATATTGCGCACGATGGCAAACGAATAATTGGCATCGACGACAAACAGCACCGGATAGCGTTTATTCCCCTGCCGATAGGAGTCGGGCAAGGCGACATACAGCTGATAATCGCGTTTCAGGGCTTGCGCACGGATATCGCGCACTTCCGTATTGTCCAGAACGTAGCTGGCAGGCGGGCTGGCGGGCGCGGCCACGGCGCTGTTGGCAAGGCAGCAAAGGACGATGAGCAGATGGAGAGGCTTCAATCTAGTTTCTTTCTTTGAGGTAAAAGTTACTTCGCCGTCGCCGCCGTCAGCTGCACCAGCTTGCGCTCGACAAACGCCTGCAACTGGGGAGATAAAGTTTGCAAGCCCTTGGCGCGCTCGAACGCCTGGCGCGCCTGGGCCGGGTGGTTATCGGCTTGCAGGGCGATGCCGAGGCCCATCCACCAGACGCTGTTGTCGGGCGCCGTCTGCAGGGCCTGCTGGTAGTGCTCGGACGCTTCACGGTAGCGCTGTTCGCGCTGCAGCACGCCGGCCAGGAAGGCATGGTATTCGCCGCTGTCGCTGGCGTACGGCAGGCTGCGCGTCAAGGTATCGAGGGCCGCCGCACCGCCGCTGGTCTTGTCCAGCTGCAAACGGGCCAGCATCATGGCTTGCGCCGGCTGTTTCGGGTCCAGCGCCAGGCTCAGCTGCAGCTGGCGGGCTGCCTCGTCCGGGCGCTGCGCTTCGAGCAGCAGGCGCACCAGGGTTTCGCGCGCGCCCTGGTGGCGCGGGTCCATCTGCAGGGTCTGCTGCAAGGCCAGCATGGCGTCGGAGACGCGGCCATCCTGCAACTGGGCCAGCGCGCGCCGGTATTCATTCTCCACGCGCTGCTGCGCGGTGACTTGCTTGCCGTCGATGATGCGTTCGCTGGCAGCGGGCAATGCTGTCCTTACCATCGGCGCGGCGGCGGGCTTGGCGGCTTTTTCCATGACGCGGCGCAATTCGGCGGGCCGCGCCTTGCTCGGTGCGGGGGCGGCCTCCTCGGCCAGGAACACGGGCTCGGGTTCCGCCGCCGCGACGGGCACGGGCGCGGGCGCGGGAGCAACGGCGGCAGGCGCCGGGGCCGACACGGGAGCCGACACAGGAGCCAAAACAGGCGTGCTGGCCACGCTGACCAGCACGGGCGGCACGGCCGGACGCTTCAGGTAAACCCAGCCCAGGGCGATGGCGGCGGCCGTCAGGCCGGCAGCGCCGCCGAAGACCAGCGCGCGCGAAACGCCCCGCTCGCGTTCGGGCACGGAGCGGATGCCGGCCGCGTCGCCGCGTCCATCGGGAGTGCCGCGGGCATCGAGGTCTTGCAACATCTTGTTAATCAGGCTCATCTACAGGCTCATCTTCGTCATCGGTTCAATAAAGTCCAGCTCACGCCGCAGGCGGCGGCCAGCACGCCGGCGCCGGCCAGCCATGGCCACGGCTTCCGCCAAAAGCGGCGCGGCTTGCTGGCCAGGGTATCGCTGGCGGCCAGCGCCACGTGGCGGCCGCTCACCTGCTGCCGCCCTTCGCCATACGCCACCATCAGCGCCTTGTGCGCCATGATGTTGATCAGGCGCGGGATACCGCCGGACGCCTGGTACAGCTTGCCCACGCCGCCACGGCTGAACAGGCGCGCGCCATCGAAACCGGCCACGCGCAGGCGGTGCGCCACATAGAAATCCACATCGTCGCGCGACAGCGGACCCAAGTGGTAGTGAAAGGTGATGCGCTGCGCCAGCTGGCGGATTTCCGGCAGGGCCAGCTTGACGTCCAGTTCCGGCTGGCCGAACAGCACGATCTGCAGCAGCTTGCGCTTTTCCGTTTCCAAATTCGTCAGCAATCGCAGCGCTTCGAGGCTGTCGACGGGTATCGCCTGCGCTTCGTCCAGGCACAGCAGCACGCGCTTGCCTTGCGCCGCCAGGTTGAGCAAGCGCAAGTTGAGGGATTTGAGCAATTGATGCTGATCAGCATCTTTCTCCAGCAATACATCGAGGTCGTCGGCCAGCGCCAGGATCAGCGAACGGGGCGGCAAGTTCGGATTCGGGATGTAGGCCGTGACGAAGTCCGGCCCCAGCGATTGCATGAACTTGCGACACAAAAAGGTTTTACCAGTCCCCACTTCGCCAGTGATCTTGATGAAGCCCTCGCCATTGCGCGCCGCCACCAGCAGGGTGTTGAGCGCCTTTTGCGACTGCGGGCCGTTGAAAAAGAAACTGGTATCGGGCGTGAGGCCGAACGGCGCCTCGCGCAAGCCGAAATGGGCCTGGTACATTTAGCGCCGCTCCGACGGACGGCGCGGGTCGAGCGCCTCGATGCGCTTGCCCGAATCGAGCAAGTCCTCGTTCCAGCTATTGGCGCCATCGACGATGGTCGGCTTGATCAGCACCACCAGTTCGCGCTTCTGGATCACCTGTCCCGTGTTGCGGAACAGCGCGCCCAGCACGGGAATATCGCCCGCGCCCGGCACTTGCGAGCGGTCCGCCGTGGTGGCCTGGCGCATCAGGCCGCCGATGGCGACGATGCGGCCATCCTGGCTGCGCACCATGCTGTCCATCTCGGACGTGCTCGATGCGGCCAGCGGCAGTTTCAGCGAACCGGCGCTGCCCAAGTCGATTTCCTTGCTGATGGTCGACACCTGGCTGACGGATGGGTGCACGTGCAGGAGGATGTTGCCATCCGCATCGATCTGCGGCGTCACGTCCAGCACCACGCCGGAAAAGAACGGTTGCAAGGTCACATTGGGGCTGGTCGTCGCGCCGCTGGCCGTCGTATTCGTGGTGGTCGACACGCCCGTCACGTAAAACTCGTCCGTACCGATCTTCAGCACGGCCTTCTGGTTATTCATGGTGGCGATGCGCGGGCTCGACAGCACGTGCACGGAGCCTTGCGATTCCAGGAAGGAAATCATGGCCGCAAAATTGGCCGTCTGGAAAGCCAGGCCAAACATGGAACCGGCCGAATTCGCCGCCGAACTGAGGCCAAAGCCGCTGCTGGCCGTCAAGCCGCTGCCATTCGTCATGTTGGGCGGCTGGCCGCCATTGAACGGCAGCGGCGCCAGGGTGCCGCCCGGCTGGATGAAGCCCGTCGAAATGCGGTTCGTGTGGCCGCTCTTGATCGAGGCAAACGAGGCCCAGTTGATGCCCGTCTGCGTGTTGTCGTTGAGTTCGACTTCGAGGATTTTCGCTTCCAGGATCACCTGGCGGTCGACGGACAGCTGCGTGGCCTTCAAATACATGTCGACATTGCGCAGCTCTTCCGGCATAGCGCGGATGACGATCACGCCCGACTGCGGGCTGAGCACCACTTGCCGCCCGCCTTCGGCGCTGCCGACGATGGCTTCCAGCGCCGCCTTCAACTCCGGCCAGAAATCTGCCGTGGACGAAGTCGTCAGGTTGCTGCTGTCCAGGGTACGGCCGCCCTGGCCGCCATTCGTTTGCTGGTTCTGCTCGTTGTTGTTGCCCTGATTGTTATTGCCGCTATTTCCGCTGTTGCCCGAACCGCCGGAATTGGTCGAACCGACCGAACCCACCGACGTCGACGAGACGCGCAGGTTGGAACTGCCGCGGCGCGCGCCCGTCAGGTAATTGACGTGGAACAAACGCGTCTGCATGGTCAGGGGCTTGATGTAGATCTGCGTGCCCTCGACCTTGTAATCGTAGCCATACAGTTCGCGCACGGCGTCGAGCGCCTGGAACAGGGTCACGTCCTTCAGATTGGCGGAAATCGTGCCGCCGATGTCGGGATGGACCAGCATGTTGTAGCGCGTGCCGGCCACGATGGAGGTGAAGAACTGGCGCGCCGGCACATTGTTGAACGCCACGTTGAAGCGCTCGTCGAGCGCCGCGCGGGCCTTCGGCAATTGCTGGGCCAGGGCCGCCACGGGCGGCAGCAGCGCCGCTTCCACGGCGTCCGGCTGGGCCGCTGGCGCCGTGGTGGCCGCCGCGCCCTTGACGGCATCGGTGATCGCATTGTAGGTGTCGCGCTTGACGGGCGCGACATTGCAGCCGCCCAGGCCCAGGCTGACGCTGATGACAGCCGCCATCGTACTGATCTTGAACATGCTCGCCTTGTGTTGATTGAGTTGCTTGGCCACTTCTTCTACTCCTGCTTGCGGTCGGTCTTGCGACCGGTCTTATTGTCGGTCTTGCTGCTCGGATACAGCTTGAAGGTTTCCAGTGATTTTCCACGCCGCAACACGACGGCCGTGTCGTGGATTTCCGTCACCACGGCATCGCCCACCTTGCCGCCGACCTTGACTGTCTGGCCATCGATGACGGCCAGGCGGCGTCCGCCCGGCTGGGTGGAGATGAGCACCGATTGCAGCTGCGGCCGGGCCGCGACGACGGGCGCGGCACTGGCCGGCGCCCACAGGGCCGCCGGCGGGCGCGTGGGGTCGTCCAGCGCCTGTGCCTGCGCGCCCGGCCATGCCAGGCTCAGTGCCAGGAAAGGCGCCAGCAGCGCGGGACCGAAGGTCAAAGTGCGATCCATGTATCGTCCATGCTGAGGGTATGTAAGGTCAGGGTCAGGGTGGCGCCCGGGTAGCTGGCAGAATCGAGGTGGGCGGCGCCCCAGAAGACGCGTGTCGGCATCGCTTGCAGCGCCTGCATGTATTGCACCATGTCGGCATAGCTGCCTTGCAGCACCACTTCCACGCCATGCTGGTGCAGCAAGGGTGCCGGGCTCGGTGCCTTGGCAGCGGCATCGCCGTTCGCGGCATCGGCCTGGCGCACGCCCACGGCGCTGGCGGGCAAGGTTTTCAGCGACACCACGCGCAATCCGGCATGCCGGCGCAGCAAGTGCTCGAGCAAGGTGACCATGCGCTCGGGCGCCACCAGGCCATGCTGCTGCTCGCGCAGCGCCTGCGCCAGCGACGCCGTTTCCGCCTGCAAAGCCACCAGGCGCGTGCGCGCTTCCTGGTCGGGATCGGTGGCGTGGGCGAGCATGGTCAGCTCGATTTCCTTGTTCGTCGCGGTCAACAGGCTTTGTTTTTGTGCAATGCTCGCTTCCAGCGCGGCGCGTTTCGCCAACAGGGGGTTGAAGCTCATGAAATAAAACACGAACAGGACGGCGGCCGCAGCGGCGCCAAACACCATCAGCCGCTCGCGCAGGCTGAGGGCATCGAAGGCGGTGGCCCATTTCTTCAGCAAGGGCAGCATCAGCGTGTTCCTCCAGCAACAGGTTTTGCCGGCGTGGCGGCACGATCCGCAGATTGCAGGCTGAACGCGATATAAGGCAGACCAGGCGTCTTGCCCTCGGCCACGGCCGGCTGCTCGGGCTGGCCGATGTCGAGGCTGGCGAAGGTCTTGCCTTTCAGTACCTCCTGCTGGCCCAGGCGCGTGATGTAGGCGGGCAGCAGCGACGCATGCAAGGCGCGGCCCTGCAAGCCGAAATCATTGCCGGCGCCGGCGATATCCACACCCGTCAGCCATACGCCCTCGACCCTGGCCTGCGCCAGCGCGCGGAAATAGCCGGCATAGCCGCGGGTATTGCCCAGCTTGCCGCTTTCCAGCACGTTTGACGCATCCTGCAGCAACTGGCGCTGCGCCTCGACGGCCGCCAGTTCCTGCGCCAGGGCCGGGTCTTTCTTGCGTGGAGGATAATCGCGCAGAATCTGGTCGCGCTTCGCCTCGCCTTGCGCCAGCGCCGCCTTGACGCCCGCTTCGCGCTGCGCCAGGCCGGTCAAAGCTTGCTGGGCCAGCACGCCCACGGCCAGCAGCGCCAGCGCCAGGCCGCCCAGGCCCAGGCTGGCCGTGCGCGCCGACATATGGTGTTTTTTCAGTTCAAACTGGGGATTGAACAGATTGATCTGCTGGCTCATGCGCCCTTCCCTTCGTGCCTGCCCGGGTGCAGGCCAACCTCGCGCAAGCCTGCGCCGATGGCCAGGAAATAGCGCGCCTGCATGGCAGGGTCGCGCAGCTCGGGGGCCTGCGACAAGTCCAGCACCGTGGCCAGGTCCAGCTGCTCGACGGGCATGTAGAGATTGTCGGCAAGATATGCGTGCAAGCCATCGGCCGCGCCCGTCATAAGCATCAATCGGGACAGCGAAATGAAATGGAACTGGCGGTCGAAGTGGTCGAAGGAGCGCTGCAGTTCCAGGGTGACGCGGTCGTAGTACTGGCTGGCGTCGGGCGACTGCAATTGCGTCACAGTCACGTCGATGCGGCGCGCCTGGTACAGTTCGCCATTGAAACTCATGGTCAGCAAGCCGCCGTCGCCATCGAAAGACAGCACGGCGATGCCGCGTCCCGGCGTTTCCAGCAAGGTGGCGATATTACGCTGCGCCATCTCGGGGATATCGATCACGGACAGGCCGATCTTGCATTCCGCGTATAGCGCCTGGCGGCGCGACACGGCGCTGTTGCGCGCGGCGACGGCAAACACGCTGCTGCCCCGCTGGGTACCGTTCGGGTCGCCGGGGATGTCGAACACGTCGATGGTGGCCTCGGCCAGGGGAAAGTCCAGCATGTCTTTCAAACGCCAGCCCACGGCCGTCTTCAGCTCTTCGCGCGGCACGGCCGGCGCTTCCAGCGACAGCAGCTGGTACTCGCCGCCAGCCAGCACGCTGGTGCAGTGGCGCGCTGCCGCCTGCAGCTCCTTGCCCAGTTTTTCCAGCACCTCGGCTGGCGCAGGCCGCGCGGCCGCCTGGTAACTGGCGCCCCGCACGCGCGGCATGCCGCCGGCGGGACGTTCGACAACGACAGCGCTGACGCCTTCGCGGCCAAACGCCGTGGCCAGCCAGCCATCGTACTTCTTTGCTCTTGCGAATAAACCCATGCGAACTATCCAGTGTAAGTGCCTGCCCGATCTTGTCGCGCAGATAATGCATCCAGCCAATTTTAATTCATGAAGCCAACTTTATTGTGTAAAAACAATAAATTAGCGATCTTTTTTTCACCTAGTTGACCTTACTGCGACAACACGGCTTGCAGGCGGCGCTGGACATAATCAGCGTTATTGCCCGCATTCGGACAGCCGGCGGCTCCTGGCTGGTTGCAAGCCGTGGCCGTGATGGTCCAGCTGGTCAAGGTGCCGGGCCCCGTGGCCGTGCTGCATTGCACGGTGACGCTGAAGGCCGACAGCGTCGTGCCGGCCGGCAAGCTGAACGTGCTGGCGCCGAGACATGCCGCGCCAGTGGTCAGGCCCGCGCTGATCTGTTTCTGCAAACCCCATTCGAGACCGGCGCGGGCGGCCTGTTCGGCGCGCACGCCCTGCACGTCCATGGCCGACTCCGTCTGCTGGAAGGTGGAGATATTCACCATCACGGCCGCCAGCGCGGCCAGTACCACCAGCAGGAAAATGGCCGTGACGAGGCTGAAACCGCGCATGCGGCCCGTGCGGTGGCGCAGCAAGTGCGTCATGGCGTGTTCCTCGCCTGCACCTGTTGCACCAGGCGCAGCACGCCCGTATTGCTGTTCGCCGCGCCCAGGCTCAGGCTGATATTCACCAGGCCCCGCTGCACATTGGCCAGCACGGTGTAGCTGAAGGCGCACCCCGTTACCTGGCGCGCCAGCAATGCGCCATTCGCCGCCGCCAGCGGCGCGCTGTTTTCCACCACCGGCTGGGTGGCCTGGATGGCATAGCCCGCGTAACGGGTCAAGGTGCCGGTCGCCAGATCGCACGCATAGGTCACGGGCGTCGACACCACCTGGAAACGGTTCGACGGCGACGGCAGCGGCGCCGGCGCCGTCGCGAAAGGATAGCTGCCAAGCGTGACGACATTGCCGGCCACGCCCGTCACTGCCGCGCGGTTGCAGCCGGTCGCCGCGCTGCAGGAATAGGCGTCGTTCGGCGTGTAAGCTCCCCCCAGGTTGTAGACGACGATCTGGTCGCCCACGCTGATCGCCTGGCGCGCGCCCAGCGCATTGGCGGGCATGGCGCCGACGACGCTAAAGCTGCCCGGAACGCCAGGGGCGGGAGGGGTCTCGAAGCTCAGCACATTGCCCAGGCCGGCCGGGTCGCTGTCGCTCAGGTAGCGTCCGCCCGTCTTGGTCAGCAGCAATTCCAGGAACAGGCCGTTGTTGGACACGCGCACGCTGTTGGGCAGGGCCAGGCGCACGTCGCGCGTCAGGCGCCGCGCCGCCGTATCGGCCGTGTCGGCCAATGCCGCGCGCGCCGCAACATCTATATAGCCCTGCACGGGCACGCGGATGAAGACGGCGACCATGGTGCCGATGATGCCCGTGATGACGATCACGATGACCATCTCGACGAGGGTAAAGCCGCGCGGATGGCGCCTGGCGTCAAGAAAATTTTTCATGGGATACTGTTCGGCGCATAGCGCACGCGATAGCCGTCGAGCACGATCTTCTGGTCGGCATACGGCACGGTCACCTGGATACGCAGGCCTTCCGTGGCGGGCAAACCGTTCAGGGCTGCCTGGGTGATCACCACGGAGGCAACGTATGCCTGGGGGGAGCCGGCAGCCCATACGGCGCCCTGCGCATCCGTCGTGTAATTCGTGGCCGTGCCATACGCGGTCACGTAATCGTTGACATTGTCAAAGGGACGCGGCGTGCCGCCCGTCTCCTGTCCGGGCACTTCCGGGATGGCGCAGCCGGCCGGACTGGTGGCCGTTTGCGCGGCCGGGTCCAGCGGATCGCAATAGGTAAAACGTGCCAGCTGGATTTCTTCCAGCATGCCTTCGGCAATCGCCAGCGCCTGCTTGCGCAGCTGCGGGTCGGCGCTGCGTTGCGTCGTCATGCTCATCACGCCCAGGATGGCGGCCGAGGCCAGGCCGACGATGACGATGAACAGCACCAGTTCGATCAGGGTCACGCCGCGTTCGCGCTGGCGCCGCTGGCTAATGGACATAGCCCGTCTCCCCTTCGACCGTGACGTTGCGCGGCGTGCCCTCGCCCTGGATGCTGATTTTCAGCTGCGCCGGGAAGGTCGATGCGGCAGGAAACACATCGCCGCGCGCATATGGCTTACCCAGCGCGTCGAAATAAAAACCCGCCGTATTGACGGGATCGGTAGAAATGCCGACGCTGGCCGGACGGCCTTCGCACAGCCAGTTGCTTGTCTTGCAATACTTCAAGGTATCCTTGCTGCCGCTGTTACTGCCCGTGGGCGGCACCACCTTCTGCACATCGCCGCAAACCGCATCGAAGCACAGGGCCACGCTGTCGGCATCGATGCTCACAAACACGGCGCGGTTTTGCGCCACCGCCAGCTTTTGTCCGTAGCGCACGATATTCGTCACCTGGTCGGCAAAACTGCGCGCGTCAAAAGTGTCTCGCTGGAAAAATCGGTTGACGGCAACGGTCGCCAGCAAGCCCGCCAGCACCAGCACGGCCACCAGCTCGATCAAGGTAAAGCCGCGCGCAGCCGTACGCCGCAGGGAGCCTGGCGGCCATGCGTGACGATGCGGATGCGGAAAGACTGTCGGTGGCTGCTGCAATGGATGGCCCGTAAAAAAGCCCAACGGGCTGGCGCCTGGGGTTGGGCTGGTGGTGCGCAAGGAAGGCCGGACGTGGCCGGGCTTTCCTTGCAGAATATCCAAAAATTACTTACACGTGGTGGGCGATGCCAGATCGACGGTGCCTGCCGGAGCAGTAGCGGTAGCCGCAGTATAGGTAACCGAGCATCCCGAGCGCGATGCCACTGCATCAGGGGTCACGACGAAACCGGTAGCGGAAATTTCATAGTCCGGTTTGGCGATGCCTGCGGCCAAGCCAATCCCGGCGGCATCGGCCGTAGGATAACCATTGGCCCCGGTAACCGACTGGCCTTCCATCGTGACAGTCTTGGTCGGGTCAGCATTGACCAGCCACTGCGCATGGTACAGCGCAGCTCCCGCCTTGATGGCGCCAGCGGCAGCGTGCATCTTGGCCACGCGCGCATCGGTCGACATGTCGATAAATTTAGGAATCGCCGTGGCGGCCAGGATGCCGAGGATGACGATGACGACGATCAATTCGATCAGGGTAAAACCTGCCTGGGCGCCGCTTTTCATACTACGTAAAGACTTGTTCATTCTTGCTTTCTCCAAAATCAAATAAAAAAACTTCAAAACCAACGCCATGAAACTGTCGCTGCACCGGACCAGGAAGCGCGTCAGTTTGCTGCCGATTCCGGCGCTTTCCACACCACGATATCGGGCTCCTGGGCGAGCTTGTCAAGATCGGCGTCTGCACCCGGCAAGGTTACCTTAAATTTCACTGCATCAACCCCTGTAGTGGGAAAAATATTGCCTTTACTAAACAAATAGATGATTTTTTGTTCTTTTTTGTCGTATAACCAATTCCCTGTCGGCAATTTTTCAAGGTCCGCCTGCGCGAACTCGCCCAGGTAGTTGGCCGGCTTGTCGGCCAGCCAGTCGAACGGGTTTTGCCGCGCCAGCGCCGGCATCCTGTCGCGCCGGTCCGCCAGATATAAATGCAGCACCTGCACCCGCAAACTGGTTCGCAAGACGCCGAGCATCTGCGCCACGGCCACCTGCTGCGCCTGTTGCTGGTAATAGCTGACCCGGTTCAGGAATACCGCCATCAGGATGGCGAACACGCCCGCCACCACCGCCAGCTCGAACAGCGTAAAACCGCGCTGGCGGAGCGGTTTTCTCATCAGTGCAGGGCCGCCCGGCCCAGGTCCCAGATCGGCAGGAAGATGCCCAGCGCCAGCACCAGCACCATGGCGCCGAGGAAGACGATCAGTATCGGCTCGATCTGCGCCGACAGGGTCTTCAGCTCGTAATCGACCTCGCGCTCGTACATGTCGGCGATCTCGTCCATCAGGTCGTCGAGCGAACCGGATTCCTCGCCCACGGCGATCATCTGCAGCACCACGGGCGTAAACACGCCGGCCGCCACCGAGGTGCGCAGGATGCTTTCGCCCCGCTCGACGCCGTCGCGCATCTGCTCCACGCGCGCGCTCAGATACGTGTTGTCGACCGTTTGCGACACCACCGTCAGGGCCTGCACGATAGGCACGCCGCTAGTGCTCGACAGGGCAAAACTGCGCGCGAAGCGGGCCATCGTGCCCTTCAGGATGATCTTGCCGGCGATCGGCAGGCGCAGCTTGGCGCGGTCCCATTTATACAGACCCTCTTTCGTGCGCAGCCAGGCGCGCCAGCCGAAAAAGCCGCCCACGCCCAGCATCAGCAAGATGGGCCAGTACGTCACCGTAAAGCGCGAGGTGCCGATCAGGATGCGCGTCATCAAGGGCAGTTCCGCATGGAAACTGGCAAACACCTTCTCGAACTGGGGAATGACGAAGATATTCACCACCACCATGGCAGCGAGCATGGCGAAGACGACGAAGGTCGGGTAGCGCGTCGCCGTTTTCACGCGCGCGCGCATGTCGCGGTCGAATTCCAGGTGGTCGAACAGGCGCAGGAATACTTCGTCGAGGCGCCCCGTCATTTCACCCACGCGTACCATCGACAGATAAAACGGCGTGAAGATGGCGGGATGGCGCGCCATGGCGGCCGACAGTTCGCGGCCCGCGTCGAGCGACTCGCGCACATCCTTGATGATGCGCCCGAACGCGGGACTGATGGCGGACTCCTGCAAGCCGGCCAGGCCACGCATGATGGGCACACCCGCCTTGAGCAGGGTGTACAGCTGGCGGCTGAACAGCTGCACATCCATGGGCGTGACTTTTTTCTCGGTCAGCCTGGCCCACCAGCCCAGCTGGTTGGCGCCGGCCTTCGTCACTGTCTGCCTGGTGGCGCTGATGTCGACGGGCGTGCTGCCGCCCGCCATCAACTGGTCGGCCACGGCGCCGCTGTCGGCGCCTTCCATCACACCGGTCAGCAGTTCGCCACTGGCGCTGCGCGCCTTGTAGGAGAAAAACGGCACCTCAATCCTCGCTCTGGTTGCTGATGCGCATCGCTTCCATCACCGTCGTACGGCCTTGCACCACCAGCTGCACGGCGTGGCGGCGCAGGGTTTCGCCCGCCATCTGCGCCGTCGCCACCTTCATGAAGTGGGAAGGATCGGCATGGTTGGCGGCGTCAGCCACGGCGCGCGTGATTTCCAGCAATTCGTACACGCCCGTGCGGCCCCGGTAACCCATGCCGTTGCAATGCGAGCAGCCCTTGCCGTGGAAATACTGGTTGCGCTCGACCAGCTCGCCCAGTTCCAGGCGCAGCCATTCGTATTCGTTCGGCGTGGGCGCGTACGGCGTACTGCAGCTTTCGCAGATCACGCGCACCAGGCGCTGCGCCAGCACGGCTTGCAGCGAGCTGCCCACCATGTAGCGGGGCACGCCCATGTCCATCAGGCGCAGCGGCGTGCTGATGGCGTCGTTCGTATGCAGGGTCGACAGCACCAAGTGGCCCGTCATGGCGGCGCGCAGGCCGATTTGCGCCGTCTCCTGGTCGCGCATCTCGCCGACGAGCACGATGTCGGGATCCTGCCGCAAGGCCGAGCGCAGCACGCGTGCGAAGTTCAGCTCGATCTTGTCATTGACTTGCACCTGGTTAATGCCGGGCAAGCGGTACTCGACGGGGTCTTCCACCGTGATGAGCTTTTTTTCCACGGAATTGAGCTCGGACAAGGCGCAGTACAAAGTCGTCGTCTTGCCGCTGCCGGTCGGCCCCGTCACCAGCACGAGGCCGTTCGGACGGCTGACGATGGCGCGAAATTGCGCCACCAGCGCAGGCGGCATGCCGATGGCGTCCAGGCGCAAGGTCGTGCCGCCCTGGTTCAGCAAGCGCATCACCACCGATTCGCCGTACTGCGTCGGCATGGTGGAAATACGCACGTCGATGCGCTGGTTTTTCACGCGGATGGCGAAGCGGCCATCCTGCGGCAGGCGTTTTTCGGAAATGTCGAGGTCCGACATCAGCTTCAGGCGCAGCGCCAGCGAACTGGCGATCTTGCTGTCCGCTTCCGTCTGCAGGTGCAGCACGCCGTCGATGCGGAAGCGGATCTGCAGCCGGCCTTCCTGCGGCTCGATGTGGATGTCCGAGGCGCGCACCTGCGTGGCATCCTCGAACACGGATTGCAGCAGCTTGACGATGGGCGCCTCTTCCAGGCCCGGATTGGCGGCCAGTGCGCCGAAGTCGACGGAAACGTCGCCCAGGTCCTGCTCCAGCTCGCGCGTCAGGGTGGAGATATCCTCCGTACGGCGGTAGATGCGGTCGATGGCGGCCAGCACTTCCGTTTCATTGACGACAGCGAGCTCGATATGGCGCTTGACCAGGCGCGAGATTTCATCGTACGCAAACAGGTCGGTCGGATCGGACATGCCGACCAGCAAGCCCTCGCGGCGGTCTTCCAGCACCAGCGCGCGGAAGCGCCTCGCCTGGGTTTCCGGCAGCAGCCGCACCAGTTCGGGATTGATGTTGAAAAACTTCAGATTGATGTAGGGAATGTCGAGCTGGCGCGCCAGCGCACCCGAAATCTGCTCTTCCGTGACGAAGCCGTGCTCGACAAAAACGCGGCCCAGCTTGCGTCCCGAACGCTTCTGTTCCGTCAAGGCTTGGCCCAACTGTTCTTCCGTCAGCAATTTCTGCTGCACCAAAATTTCACCGAGCCGGACTTTCTCTGGCCTTGCCATGCTTGCTCCTCGACAAATTCTTCAGACGCTGCACGCCAGCGGCGCGCGGGAGTATTTTATTCCAGAACCTGTTGTTTCTTAAAGAAAATATATTCCATCGTTTGATTTTTGCGCATTTCAACACTCCGCAAGGAAACACTTGCCGCCCACCTGCGCCCATGGCAATAATGGGGGTCATTCCCCGTCTTGCTGCCGACTATTACCCCTATGAACGCCTGCGCCATCGAATTCCACAACGTGCATCTGCAGCTGGCGGGCAGCGCCGTGCTGCGCGGCGTCGATCTGCAGGTGCGCGCGGGGGAACTGTTCGGCCTGGTCGGCGTGAATGGCGCGGGCAAGACTTCCCTGCTGAAATGCCTGCTCGACTTTTGCATGCCGGAGCGGGGCGAGATCGCCATTTTCGGCCAGACGCACCGCCACGGCGCGGCGCGCCAGCCCCTGTGTTTTCTGCCGGAACGTTTCCAGGCGCCGTATTACCTGACGGGTGGCGACTTCCTGCGCTACCTGGCGCGCCTGCACCATGTGCGCCCCGATGCGCACGCCGAACAGCAAGCCCTGGACGCGCTGGACCTGGCGCCGGACGCCTTGCTGCGCCCCGCGCGCGACTATTCGAAAGGCATGATGCAGAAACTGGGGCTGGCCGCCTGCTTGCTGTCGGGCAAGCCGCAACTGGTGCTGGACGAACCGATGAGCGGACTCGATCCGAAGGCGCGCGCACAGTTCAAGCAAGTGCTGCGGCAAGCGCGCGCGCAGGGCCGCGGCGCGCTGCTCACCTCGCATGCGCTGGCCGACGTGGAAGAATTGTGCGACCGCATGGCCATCCTGCATGCGGGCCGCATCGTATTTACGGGCACGCCAGCCGAATGCCGCGCGCGCCATGGCGGCGCGACCGACGCCAGCCTGGAACAGGCTTTCCTCAATTGCATCGCGGCATGAACGCCCCGCTCTCTGCGCCGCCCGGACGGCCTTACGCCCCCTCCCCGCACGGCATGTATCTGCGCCATTTCGGCTTGCGCACGGCGCCGTTCGGCATCACGCCGGACCCGGCCTTCTTTTATGCGGGCAATACCCGGGGCGAACTGCTCGATGCGCTGCTGTATGCCGTCACGCAAGGCGAAGGCATCATCAAGCTGACGGGCGAAGTGGGCAGCGGCAAGACCATGCTGTGCCGCATGCTGGCCGAACGCCTGCCGCCCCAGGTCGACGTGCTGTATTTGCTCAATCCCCGCCTGGAACCGGATGACGTCCTGCACGCCATCGCCGCCGAACTGGGCCTGGCGCTGGACGGATGCCGCGCCGATGCCGTGCTGCACGCCCTGCACGGCGAGCTGATCGCCCGGCATGCGGCGGGACGCCAGGTGGTGCTGCTGGCAGAGGAGGCGCAAGCCATGCCGGGCGCCACCCTGGAAGCGCTGCGCCTGCTGACGAATTTGGAAACGGCCAGCCACAAGCTGCTGCAGATCGTCCTGTTTGGCCAGCCGGAATTGCAGCAGACGCTGGACTTGCCCCAGTACCGCCAATTGAAGGAACGCATCACCCACAGTTTCACCGTGCCGCGCCTGCCGAAGTCCTTGCTGGACGACTATCTGGCATGCCGCCTGGCCGCCGCCGGCCGCACGGCGCCGCTGCTCTTCACGCCAGCCGCGCTGCGCCAGCTGGCGCGCGCCGCGCAGGGCATCGTGCGCAGGGTCAATATCCTGGCCGACAAGTCCTTGCTGGCCGCGTTTGCGGACGATGCGCAGGACATCAGCGCGCGCCACGTGCGCCTGGCCATTGCCGACAGCCCCTTCCACCGTCCGCCCTGGCACGCGGGCAAGCTGCTTGCGGGCGTCTTGAGCGCGCTGATGCTGCTGCTGGCCTTTGCTCTGCTGTGGCAATGGCTGACGAGCAACCAGGGTCAGATGCGCCGCGCCGCGCCCGCCGACGCAGCCGCAAGCGCGCTCCAGGCAACCGTTGCGCGCACGCCGCCGCCATTGCAGCCCACGCTGCTCGACAGCAAGCTGGCCGAATCGCGCGACTGGCTGGCAAAGCAAAGGCCGCAGCAACTGGTGCTGCAAATTGCCAGCCTGCCCGCCACCGAAAAGGCCGCGGCGGAAAGCTTCCTGCAGCAGGCGCAGCAAGCCATCGGCCTGCACGACCTCCACGTATTTCGCTTGTCTGGCGCAGCCCCCTCAAATGCCGCCGCGCGCCTGGTCATCGTCTACGGCAGCTTCGCCGACCGGGCCAGCGCCGAAGCCGTGTGGGCCAGGCTGGCGCCCACGTCGCCGCAGAAAATATTGCTGAGCGACATAGATAGTATCCGCACGGAAATGAAAGCCGCAGCGCCGCCACAAACAAGGCGTGGCGCCCCCTGACTTTATTTCGGTATATTGCCTCCCGGGCACGCACAGCGATTGCTTTTAGGCGATCATGCTGGGTAAAATTACAAAAGCACAACACGACTTCAAGGGCGAACTTTTCATGAATCAACACCCTATTCCTGTGCTGGCCTCCTGGGTCGCCCTCGCCTGCAGCACCATGCTGTCCGGCTGCGCCACGCATCAAACGCCGCTGTCGCCTGCCCACATCAATGCCGCGCCCCTCCCGGCCGGCGTCATTCCCGAACCTGTGCAGCAAAGCAGCGCACTGGCCGCGCCCCTGCCGGCGCCCAAAATGGAAACCTACAGCGTCACCGTGCACAAGGTGCCCGTGCAATCGCTGCTGTTTGCCCTGGCGCGCGACGCGGGCATGAATATCGATATCCACCCGCAGATCGAAGGCAGCGTCACCCTGAATGCGCTGAACCAGACCCTGCCGCAACTGCTGGCGCGCATCGGCAAGCAAGTCGACATGCGCTACGAAATCGATGGCAAGAACCTGACGGTGTTGCCCGACGCGCCCGTATGGCGCAATTACAAGGTCGATTACGTCAACATGGCGCGCAGCACCAACAGCAGCGTGAATATCGCCACGCAAATTTCCACGGCAGGCGGCGGGTCGAACAATGCCAGCAACCCCGTTGGCAACACGCAGGGCAGTGGCGGCAACGGCAATAACAATTCGACCACCCTGGTCGTGAATCGTTCGGAAAATAATTTCTGGTACAGCCTGGAAAAGAATATCCGCGACCTGCTGCGCGAAACCACGCTCAACGACGTGCAGGTGGACCCGCTGGCGCAGCTGAACCAGCAATTGACGACCATGCCCGGCCAGCAAGGGCAGCAAGGACAGCAGCAGAACCAGGCCGGCAACGTCCCTGCCGTCGGTGCGACTGGCCAGTACGGCGCCCAGCCGCCGATGCAGTATGGCAACCAGAATGGCAATCCGAATGGAGGTCAATCTGCGCCGGGCCAGCAGGGGGCCAGCCAGAACGCCACGCCTGGCCAGCCGCTGGACGCAAACGGCATGCCGCTGTTAAAACTGGCCAATAAGGGCAGCCCCTCGTCCGTCGTCGTGAATGTGGAAGGCGGCTTGATCGCCGTGCGGGCCACGGGGCGCCAGCATGAAAAGATCGCGGAATTCCTCGACGCCGTGTTGCACAGCGCCAAGCGGCAAGTGCTGATCGAGGCAACCATCATTGAAGTGCGCCTGAGCAATGAATACCAGCAAGGCATCAACTGGGCGCGCCTGACGGGCAGCCTGCAGCTGCGCCAGGGACAAGTGGGCACGGCGGCCCTGTCCAGCGGCGTCACGCCGAACGCCACGCCCGGCATCTTCCTGCTCAATTATCTGAAAGACAGTTTTTCCACCACCATCCAGCTGCTCGAATCGTTCGGCAAGGTGAAAGTACTGTCCAGTCCGAAGATCAGTGTGCTGAACAATCAAACGGCCATGCTGAAAGTGGTCGACAACAATGTCTTCTTTACCATCAAGGTGACGCCTGCCGTGATCAGCTCGACAGGCACCATCACCACGCCGGCCACCTATGAGTCGAAACTGGAAACGGTGCCCGTCGGCTTCGTCATGAGCGTCACGCCGCAGATTTCCGACAGCGATGAAGTCACCCTGAACGTGCGTCCCACCATCACGCGCATCGTGGGCTATGTGCAAGACCCGAATCCGGCCCTCGCCAGCGTGATCAGCCGCGTGCCCGTGATCCAGGCGCGCGAGCTGGAATCGATCATGAAAGTGGGCAATGGCCAGATCGCCGTGATGGGCGGCCTGATGCAGGATTCCGTCGACAACGCCAAGGATGGCGTGCCTGGCCTGTCCAGCCTGCCAGTCGTGGGCAATCTGTTTACCTACCGCAATGAGGCAAGCAGCAAGACGGAGCTGGTGATCTTCATGCGCCCCGTCGTGGTCAAGGATGCCAGCGTCGAGGGCGATTACCGCGACTACCGCTACTTGCTGCCCGGCCAGGCGCCGCTCAACAGCCAGCCATACACGGATGGCCCGCCGGCGCCGGCCGTCCGGCCGCAGGCGCGCCTGCAGGGAGACTTCCCATGAGCTTGCTGATGCAGGCGCTCAAGAAAGCCGAGCGCGCCAAACAGAACAGCCTTTCCGACGAGGAGCTGGAAAAGCCGTCCGAAGCCTACGACCAGGTACTGGAACTGGCGCCGGCCGACGCCCTGCCGCCCCGTCCCGCGCCAGCGCCAGCGCCAGCGACCGTGCAGCCGCCAAGCACCTTGCGCCTGGAACCGCTGGCGGACGCGCCCGCGCCGCAGCCGGCGCAGAATGCGGCCCAGCCAGATCCGCAGCCCGGCTCACAGCAGGGCGCGCAGCCTGGCCCGCCTCCCGAGCCGCCGCGCGCGCGCCCCGAACCGCCGCCCGCCCGGCCACGCGCCAGCCGCAGCAATCCGCCGCCGAAAGGCCCCACGGGGCCCATCAGCGTCGATCCGGCCACCGTGCGCCTGGCCGTGCTGCTGGCGATATTGCTGGTGGTGGCAGGTTCCATGGGATATTGGTACTGGCGCGCCAGCACCAGCCCCGGCGCGGGCGCCAGCCTGCCCGGCGTGCCCATGCCGCTGACGGACGCTCCGGGCACAACCGGCGTTGCCGGCCCCGTGCTGGTGGTGCCGGCAACGGGTGCCGCGCCGCCCGACGCCATGACGCCCACCGCACTGCCGCCCGACTATCCGCGCGACACGCGCCAGCAAACAGGTGCTGCGGAACAGCAGGCGATGATACAGGCGGCGGCCCAGGCCGCCGTGGCGGCGCAGCTGGCGCAGATGGCGCCGCCCGCACCGCCCAGCCTGCCGCCCGTGGCGGCGCCCGACAATAGCCAGATCCAGGTGCAGCGCAGTGTCGCCGCGCCGCAAATCAACCCCGGCGTGCAGCAAGCCTACCAAGCCTTCAACGGGGGCCAGCTGGGTTCTGCTCGTCAGCAATATGAAACCGTGTTGCGGCAGGATGCCACCAACCGCGACGCGCTGCTGGGCCTGGCTGCCGTGGCCTTGCGCGAGCACCAGGGCGCGCAGGCGGCGGCGCTGTACGTGCGTTTGCTGGAAATCAATCCCGACGATGGAGAGGCGCTGGCCGGCCTGATCGGGCTGCGCCAGGGCGACGTGGCGCTCAGCGAGGCAAAATTGAAAGCCATCCTGGCGCGCAGCCCCGACAGCGCCCCCGTGCTGTTTGCATTGGGCAATGTGTACGCCAAGCAGCGCCGCTGGAACGAAGCGCAACAGCAATTTTTCCGCGCCTACGGCGCCGCGCCCGGCAATCCCGACTATGCGTTCAACCTGGCCGTGGGCCTGGACCGGCTGAACCAGCCCCGGCTGGCCGCCACGTATTACCAGCGCGCCCTGACACTGGCGCAAACGACGCCCGCCGCCTTCGACCAGGCCGTCGTGCAAACGCGTTTGCGTGAACTGGCGTCCCCCGCGGCAGCGGCCGAGCCGGCCATCATCACACCCCGTCAGGAATAAGCATCACATGGCAGAACAGGCAAAACTTCCCCTCGGCAAGCTGCTGATCCAGAAAGGCGTGATCAGCGAAGACCAGCTTCGCATCGCCCTGATCGAGCAGCGGCGCAGCAGCGAACCGCTGGGCAAGCTGCTGATCACCCTGGGTTTTGTGACGGAAGCCACCGTGCGCGAGGCCCTCAGCGAAAACCTGAAACAGGTCAGCGCGGATCTGTCCAGCCTGGTGGTCGACGCCATTGCCCTGAAACTGATCCCGAAGGACGTGGCCAAGCGCTACCGCGTGTTTCCCATCGTGTATGAACGGCAGGCGGACAACCTGATCCTGGCCATGGCCGACACGAGCAACATCGTGGCGCTCGACCAGATCAGCGCCATGCTGGTCAAGGGCATCACGATTTCCACCGTGCTCGTCAACGAATCGGACATTTCGCGCGCCATCGACCAGTACTATGGTTTCGAGCTGTCGATCGACGGCATCCTGCACGAAATCGAAACGGGCGAAGTCAGCTATCAAAGCATGGCCTCGCCATCGGACGAGTACAGCCAGCCCATGGTGCGCCTGATCGATGCGCTGCTGGCCGATGCCGTGCAGAACGGCGCCTCGGACATCCATTTCGAGCCGGAACAGTCGTTCCTGCGCATCCGCTACCGCATCGACGGCATCCTGCGTCAGATCCGCAGCCTGCACAAATCGTACTGGCCGGCCATGGCCGTGCGCCTGAAGGTGATGTCGAACATGAATATCGCCGAGGCGCGCGCGCCGCAGGATGGCCGCATCAGCATCAAGTTTTCCGGGCGGCAAATCGACTTCCGCGCCTCGGCGCAGCCCACCACGCATGGCGAAAACGTCGTGCTGCGGGTGCTGGACCGGCAAAAAGGCATCGTCCCGCTGGACGCCCTGGGCCTGGCCGACGCGGAACTGAACTTGTTGAAACTGATGATTGCACGCCCCGACGGCGTGATCCTCGTGACAGGCCCGACGGGCAGCGGCAAGACCACCACCCTGTATTCGATACTCAACCATATCAATACGGAAAGCGTCAACATCATGACCCTGGAGGACCCGGTCGAGTATCCGATGAACATGATACGCCAGACCTCCGTCAACGAATCCGTCAAGCTGGGCTTTGCCGACGGCATCCGCTCGATGATGCGGCAAGACCCGGACATCATCCTGGTGGGCGAGATCCGCGACCGCGAAACGGCGGAAATGGCCTTTGCAGCCGCCATGACGGGCCACCAGGTGTATTCCACCCTTCATACGAGCTCGGCCATCGGTTCCGTCGCGCGCCTGCTCGACATCGGCATCCTGCCCGACATCATGGCCGGCAACATCATCGGCATCGTGGCGCAGCGCCTGGTGCGGCGTTTGTGTCCGCATTGCAAGGAAACCGTCATTGCCGACGACGTCGAGCGCCGCCTGCTGGGCCTGGCCACGGATGAGGCGCCCGTCTCCATCTGCCGCGCCGTGGGCTGCGAGCGCTGCGCGCATCAGGGCTACAAGGGCCGCCTGGCGATCATGGAAATCCTCAAGATGACGGCCGAACTCGATGAGTTGACGGCGCGCCGCGCCAGCAGCCGCGAACTGAAGAACGCGGCGCGCGCGGCCGGCTTCAAGGGCATCGTCGACGACGGCATGCGCCGCGTGCTCGAAGGCGTCACCACACTGGAAGAAGTGGGCCGCGTGGTCGACCTGACGGAAAGGCTGGCCTGATGGCGCAATATGTCTACCGCGCCATGGATGCCAGCGGCGCATTGATTCCCGGCAGCATGGAGGCGGCCAACGTGCAGGACCTGGAAGCGCGCCTGCACCGCATGCAGCTCGACTTGATCGACTGCAAGATCACGGGCCAGTACCTGGTGTTGCTGGGCAAGCGGATCATCCACCGCCGCGACCTGATCAATTTCTGCTTCCACATGGAGCAATTGACGGGCGCGGGCGT
Source organism: Janthinobacterium sp. PLB04 (assembly GCF_021165895.1). Classification (NCBI taxonomy): domain Bacteria; kingdom Pseudomonadati; phylum Pseudomonadota; class Betaproteobacteria; order Burkholderiales; family Oxalobacteraceae; genus Janthinobacterium; species Janthinobacterium sp. PLB04. The sequence continues at coordinate 4,253,730 of NZ_CP088968.1, forward strand.
GCCCATCCTGGAAGGCTTGAACGACTTGCGCGAAAGCACGGACCACCCGCGCCTGCGCGAAGTCGTCACGGATCTGATCGAAAGCATCGAGGGCGGCTTGCCCCTGTCGGGCGCACTGGCCCAGCATGGCGACATCTTCGACGCCACATTCACCAGCCTGATCCTGGCGGGCGAACAGAGCGGCAGGATCGCCGACGTCTTCAAGAACCTGTCGGAAAGTTTGAAATGGCAGGATGAGCTGGCCTCGCAGACGCGCAAGATCGTCATGTACCCCGTCATCGTGGCCATCGTCGTGGCGGCCGTGACGTTTTTCCTGATGATCTATCTGGTGCCCCAGCTGACGGCGTTCATCCGCAACATGGGCGGCGAGCTGCCGCTGCATACGCGCGTGCTGATCTTTGTCTCGAATGTGTTCATCGATTACTGGTATCTGCTGCTGGCCTTGCCCGTGCTGCTGTTTTTCGGCCTGCGCGCGCTCATCCGCCGCAGCGAGGCGGCCCGTTATGCGTGGGATGGCTTGAAGCTACGGCTGTGGCTGGTCGGCCCCGTGCTGCACAAGATCATCCTGGCCCGCTTCGCCACGTTTTTTGCCCTGATGTATGCCTCCGGCATCACGATACTCGAATGCATCCGCCTGTCCGAAGGCATCGCCGGCAACCAGGTGGTGGCGGCCGGCCTGCGCCGCGCCGCGCAGCTGATCGGCGAGGGTTACGGCGTGACCGCCGCCTTCCAGCACACGGGGATCTTCCCGCCGCTGGTGATCCGCATGCTGAAGGTGGGCGAGGCAACGGGTTCGCTGGACACGGCCTTGCGCAATGTCAGCTACTTTTACAACCGCGAAGTGAAGGAATTGATTGAAAAAGTGCAAGCCATGATCGAGCCGGCCATGACGGTCATCCTGGGCTTGCTGCTGGGCTGGATCATGCTGTCGGTACTGGGGCCGATCTACGACACCATCAGCACGATCAAAACTTGAGATTCGAGACCTGAGGCCGCCGTGTTCCGCAAACAATTACTTTACATCACCAGCGACACCCTGTACGCCTACGACTGGAACCACGGCGTGCTGGGCCCGGGCCAGGCCTTTCCCGCCAGCGCGGCCGGGCTGGACGGTTTCGCCGCGTGGCTGGAAGATCCGCAGGCACAGCGGCAAGACGTGCCCGCCTACCTGCTGACGGACTTGATCGAGGAAGATTTCCAGCGCCATCTGCTGCCCCACGTGCGTGGCAAGGCGGGCCGTGCCCTGCTCGAGCGGCGCAAGCAGCAATTGCACCGTGACACGCCCTACCGGGGCAGCACCCTGCTGGGCCGCGAAAGCACGGGCCGCCACGATGACCAGGTACTGTTTTTCGCCCTGACCAACCCAAGCTTGCTGCAGCCGTGGACGGAGGCGCTCGAGCACTTGCGCGTGCCCGTGGCCGGCATCTATTCGACCAGCCTGCTCAGTATCGCGCTGGTAAAAAAGCTGTCGATCGCGCACGAACACCTGCTGCTGGTGACGCAGCAGTCGGGCGGCTTGCGGCAAAGTTATTATGAAAAAGGCCAGCTGCGCTTTTCGCGCCAGACGGCCACCATCGCGCTCGACGGCGTGGCCGTGAATATCGCGCTGGAAACGGAAAAAACGCGGCAATTTCTCACCAGCACACGCATGCTGGCGCGCGGCGACGTCTTGAATACCGTCATCCTGGCGCCGGCCGCGCAGATCGCCAAGCTCGAATTATTGTGCGACAACGGCGTGGAAGTGGCTTACCACTTCATCGACCTGCAACTGGCCGCCGGGCGGGTCGGCTTGCGCCAGACGCCGACGCTGGCCGACGAATTGCTGCTGACCTTGCTGGGCAAGCATCCGCCATCCAGCCACTATCCACCCGGCGCGCTGGCCCGCTACTACCACTTCCAGCGCGCGCGCAAGACGCTGTATGGCGCCAGCGCGCTGATCGGCGCGTCAGCAGCCCTGTGGTGCGTGATCAATCTGCTTGGGGGCATAGCCGACGGGGCCGGCACGCAGCGCCTGGCGCAGGAAACGGCGTCCTACCAGGAACGCTACCGCAGCGTCATGTCGACGCAGCCGCCGGCGCCGGCCAAGACGCAGAACATGAAAGTGGCCGTGACCCTGGGCCAGATGATCGCCAGCCAGGCGCCGGAACCGGGCCGCCTGCTGGGCATGCTGAGCGCCGCGCTGGACCAGGCGCCGCAGGTTGCGCTCGGCCAGCTGCACTGGCATGCGGGCGGGGCGCCCGCGCGCGCGGCCGGCGGCCAGCCACCGCAGCAGCAGGCTGCGAGTTCGCCGCCCGGCAGCGCGATGGCCGGCATTCCCGTCGCGCCGCCGCAGGCGCTGCGCCTGGAAGCGGACGTGGCCATGCCGAACAATGACTACCGCGCCGCGCTGGCTGCCATCACGGCCTTCGCGCAAACCCTGGCGCGCCAGCCGCGCATGCAGGTGACGATCGAGGAAACGCCGCTCGACCTGCGTCCCAGCGCGGCCCTGTCCGGCAAGAGCGCCGCGCCGGCGCCGGACAGCCAGGCCCGGTTTACCCTCTTGCTGGAGTGGCAGCCATGAGCGGCCCCGTCAAGCAACCGCCCCTGCCCGGCATGCAGCGCGCTGCCACGCCCACGCGCACCCTGCCCGCGTGGCTGGGCGAACTGCGCCTGGTGCGCCGCGCCCTGCTGTGCTTTGCCCTGACCTTGCTGGCCAGCGTAGTGCTGCTCAGTCTGAGCGCCGCCTACCGCACGCGCGAAGCGCAACGGCTGTACCTGGCCCAGCACACGCGCGCGGCGGCGGCGACCCTGTTCAACCACGTGGAAGCGGAAAAGCAGGAAATCCGCGCCTACGAACCGCAATTCCTGGCCCTGCGCCAGCGCGGCCTGATCGGCGAAGAAAACCGCCTGGCCTGGATCGACGCCATCCGGCGCAGCCAGGAACAGCGCAAGCTGCTGCCGATCAGCTATGACATCAGTCCGCAGCAAGCGCTGAAGGTGCCGCTACCCATGGAGATGGGGCAATATCATTTGCACGGCAGCCGCATGCGCCTGCAGATGGATTTGCTGCATGAGATGGATTTGCTGAACCTGTTTGACGATTTGCGCCAGGCCGGCTATTTCGCCGTACAGGATTGCACGCTCAAGCGCCACGGAGCGGCCGGCAGCCAGGCAGCGCCCGCCCTGGGCGCCGAATGCGAGCTGCTATGGCTGACCGTCAACAGCGTGCCCGTGCAGGAGCGGCCATGAAGCGCACCCTGATCCTTGGCGCGCTGCTGGCCGGCGCCGCGCTCTCTGTCGATGCACAGGCACAGCAGCTGGGGCGTCTGTTTCTGTCGCCCGAGCAGCGCACCCAGCTCGACGCGCAGCGCTACGGGCCGCCGCCAGCCGATCCCGCCCTGGCTGCGGCGGCGCCACCACCGCCGCCGCCACCGCCCGCCCCGCCCGTGGAATTGAATGGCGTGGTGCAGCGCAGCAGCGGCCACTCCACCGTCTGGCTGAACCAGGAAGTGCAGAACGAACCGCACAATCGCCTTGCCCTCGGCAAGCCCGGCACATTGACCCTGCGCCTGTCGAACGGCCAGGTGGTGCTGCTCAAACCCGGCCAGCGCTACGATCCGGCCAGCGGCACTGTCACCGAGGTGCAGGAGACGCCGCCATGACGCCACGCCAAGCTCATCGCCACCCTCGTCGCCAGCGGGGCGCCGCCCTGTTGCTGCTGGTGGCCGTGCTTGGCCTGGGCGCGGCCAGCCTGCTGATCAGCGCCTTCGGCCGCGGCACGGGCGAGGCCGAACGCCAGCAGCGCACCCTGGCCACCCTGGCGCAAGCGCGCGAAGCCTTGCTGGGTTTTGCCGCCACGCAAGGCCGGCTGCCACGTCCGGCCGCCTCCGCCCTCGACGGGCGCGAACGGGCAGCCGACTGTGCCGACGATGCCGCATGCAGCGGCTTTTTGCCGTGGGTCGCGCTGGGCGTGGACGGTGTTGATGCCTGGGGCAAGCTGCTGCGCTACAGCGTCACGCCGGAAATGGCGCGCGCGCCCATCGTCTCGTTTTCCGCTGTCGCCAACAGGGTCGTGCTCGAACGCGGCGCGCGCGGCGAATTCGCCTTCGTGGCGGGCCAGGCACAATGCAACGTCAGCGCCCAATGCCTGCCCGTCGTACTGTTCTCGCAAGGCAAGGAGCATCACGGCACGTCCGCCAGCGGCGTGACGCAGATCAATACGGCGCGCGGCAATATCGACGAAGCGGCCAACGACGGCGACAGCCGCAGTTTCATTGCCCGCCCCGCCACCGGCAATGCCGCGCTGCCCGGCGGCGCCTTCGACGACATGCTGACCTGGATTACCTTGCCCGCCCTGTACCAACGCATGCGCGCCGCGCGCAACCTGCCATGAGCGTCCTCCATGCGCGCCGCCAAAGCGGCTTCTCCCTGATCGAGATCGCCATCGTACTCGTCATCGTCGGCCTGATGATAGGCGGTCTGGTCACGCCATTGACGGTGCAGCTGGAGCAGCGCAAGGTGGCCGAGACGCAACTGGCACTGAATGAGGCGAAGGAAGCGCTGACGGGCTACGCGCTGCGCTACGGCTACCTGCCGTGCCCCGCCGCCTCCGCCATGAGTGGCCTGGAAGACCGGCGCGGCACGCGCTGCACGGGCGAAAAACGCGCCGGGTTCCTGCCATGGGCCACCCTGGGGCTGCGCCAGGGCGACAGCTGGAACCATCTGTTCCGCTACAGCGTGACGCCGGCCTTCAGCGACAGCGGCCAGCTTTTCAACCTGACCACACCGCGCGACATCAGCATCGTCACGCGCAATGGCGGCGCCCTGCTGCAGGCGACGGCCTTGAACGACATCCCCGCCATGATCATGTCGCATGGCAAGAACGGTTTTGGCGCCACGGGCGTGCAGGGCCAGCGCCAGGCTGTGCCTTTCGGCAACAATGTCGACGAGCGCAACAATGCATCGAACGCCACCACCTTCATCAGCCGCGCCGCCAGCGGCCCGCAGCAGCCGGGCGGCGAGTTCGACGATCTCGTCGCCTGGGTGTCGCCGAACATCCTGTTCAACCGCATGGTGGCGGCGCAAAGGCTGCCCCGCTGATGCCGATGCTCTTGCCCGCCCTCACCATCGCCCGCTACACGCTGCTCGAAGCGCTGCGCAGCCGCCTGCCGTGGCTGTTCCTGCTGGCCGCCTGCGGCGCCGCCGCCCTGGCCGGCTTCCTGCAGCAACTGGCGCTGACGGAAAGCGGCGCCGTGCAGGCGGCCCTGCTGGCGGCCACCCTGCGCCTTGCCAGCATTTTCCTGCTGGCCACTTTCATTATTACCAGCATGGCGCGCGAAGCGGCCGACCGGGGCCTGGAATTGCTGCTCGCGCTACCCATGCCGCGCGCCGCCTACCTGCTGGGCAAGCTGCTGGGCTACGGAGCGCTGGCGGCCGTACCCGCCATACTCTTCGGCCTGTTGATGGCGCTGTTCGCCGCGCCCGCGCAATGCGCGCTGTGGGCGCTGTCGCTGCTGGGCGAACTGTGGATCGTCGCCGCCTTCAGCCTGCTGTGCGCGGCCAGCCTGCAGCAGGCCCTGCATGCGCTGGCCGCCACCGGCGGCTTCTATCTGCTGGCGCGCATGCTGGGCAGCTTGCAACTGCTGGCCCACGGCCCGCAAGCGGCCGACTCCTGGCCGCAGCGCGCCATGACCGGCGCCATCGACGTGCTGTCCCTGTTGCTGCCCCGCCTCGACGCCTTTACACGCACGGAGTGGCTGCTGTACGCGACGGGCGACTGGCAAGCCCTGGTCAATGTAGCGGCGCAAACCTGCATTTATGTGGCCTTGCTGGCCAGCTGCGCACTGTGCGACTTTTACCGCAGGAACATCTGATGGCGGCGACCACCCAGCGTCCATGGTCCAAGGTGCCGCGCCCCCTGTGCTGGCTGCTGGCGGCATGCATGCTGCTGCAGCTGGGCTGGCGCCTGGCGCAGCAGCATGCTCCCGCCCAGGCGCGTCCGCTGCCCGCCGCGCCGCCGGCTGGCGTGGCGCGCCTGGCCAGCCTGGGCGAACCGCTGGCCATGGCTAAGGCCATGCTGCTGTACCTGCAGTCGTTCGAAGACCAGGCCGGCGTCAGCCTGCCGTGGCGCGAACTCGACTATGACCGCCTGGCCGGCTGGCTGGAGACGGCGCAAACGCTCGATCCGCGCAGCCGGTATGCGCTGGTGGCCGCCAGCGAAGTGTATGCCGGCGTAGCCGACCCGCAGCGCGCGCGGCGCATGCTCAATTTTGTCGCCGCCAGCTTTGCGGCCGACCCGCAGCGCCGCTGGCCCGCCATGGCGCAGGCGGTGCTGGTGGCAAAACACCAGTTGCACGATTTGCCGCTGGCGCTCGGCTATGCGCGTGCGCTGCGCCAGCAGGCGACGGGGCCGCATGTGCCAGCGTGGGTGCGCGAAATGGAAGCGTTCATCCTGGAAGACATGGACCAGCTCGACGGCGCCCGCCTGGTGATCGGCGGCCTGATCGCCAGCGGCCAGATCAGCGACCCGCACGAACTGGCGTTCCTCGCGCGCCGGCTCGACGAGCTTGCCAAGAAGAAAGCAAGGGCGGCGCCATGAGCCGCTGTCCGAAAGGCCATGCGCATCCGGCATCAATTGCAGTAAACTGCCATCTCAAGCTGTCGTACTTTTTTTTCAAGGAAACCCCATGCCCCCACGCCGCCAGCACGGCTTTACGCTCGTAGAAATCGCCATCGTCCTGGTCATCATCGGCTTGCTGCTCGGTGGCGTGCTCAAGGGGCAAGGCTTGATCGACAGCGCCAAGGTGAAAAACATCATCCAGCAATCGAATGCGCTGACGGCCGCCGTCAACGCCTACCAGGACAAGTTCCGCGCCCTGCCCGGCGACGATATCCAGGGCACCGTGCACGTGCCCAATTCGGCCGGCAATGGCAATGGCGACGGCCAGATCGGCGATGGCCAGCCGCGCGAATTCACCCTCGCGCCGCAGCACCTGGCGCTGGGCGGCTTCATTACCGGCTCGTTCAACGGCACTTCGCAATTCATGACCAGCGCCCAGGGCGGCGCCGTCTACCTGTACAACGATGAAGTGGGCGGCCGCGCCGGCAACGGCATCCGCTTCGACAACCTGCCGGAGAGCTACGCGGAGCAGATCGACAGCAAACTCGACGATGGCGTGGCCAGCACGGGCAGCGTCCGGGCGAACATGCCCTACGGTAATGCCGGTGCTATCATTCCCCGCACCGCCGTCTTTTTCTGAGCCTCCAGTCACTATCAAAGGAATACCATGCCACTGCACCGCAAACTCATCGTTTCCCTGGCCGCCGCCTGCGCCTTGCTGGCCGGTGGCGCGCAAGCCCAATACGTGGGACCGACGACCGGCCCGGCCGCGCCCGGCAATGTGGCGGCCATCCTGAAAAATCCCGTCGACGACCAGGCCGTCGTGCTGCGCGGCCATTTGCTGCGCAAAGTGGGCAACGAGAAATACACCTTCTCCGATGGTACGGCGGAAATCCGCGTGGACATCGACGACAAGGTCTTCATGAACCGCAAGATCGATGCCAAGACCCGGGTGGAAATCCGCGGTGAAGTGGAAAAAGACTTCATGGAAAGCCCGGAAATCGATGTCGACGTGCTGACCCTGGTCCAGTAAGCCGCCTTGCCATCCCGCCGCCACGGCGGGATGGGTATTCCCCCTCTTCTGTATGCCTTGCGCAACCTTTTTTCCATGCCGGAAACTAGGCTTGTCAGAACAATCAATTTCGTCTAGCATCTTTTCATTCAACGTCAGCCAGCGCCAGCGTGAGCCTGCCTGTCGATTCATCCATTCTGGGAGCTTTCCGGGTGCAAGATTTGCCTTCGATACGCTCAAGAATTTCATGGCTGGTGCTCGCCTGGGTCATTCCGACGGCGCTGGTATTTCTGCTGCTCGTGGCGCAAAGCTACACGCGTGAACGCGACCATGTCGTCAGCGAAACGGCGCAGGCGGCGCGGGCTGTCGCGGCAGCCGTCGAACGCGACCTGAACGGCGCCCAGATGGCCGCGCGCATCCTGGCCGATTCGCCCGCCCTGCAAGCCGGCGACATCGACGCCCTGCGGGCCATGGCCGCCAGCCTGCTGCAGCCGGGCATGGCCGTCAGCGGCTTCATCGTCTCCGACGCCAAGGGCCGCCAGCTGATCAATACGGCCCTGCCCGCCAGCCAGGCGCCGCCGCCCTTGCCGCAAAAATGGGCCGCCAGCATGGAGCGCACGCGCGACTACGGCAAGCCGCGGCTGACCAGCCTGGCCAAGACGCCCGACAGCATACCGCAGCTGGCCCTGAATCTGCCGCTGCCGCGCAAGCAGGGAAGCGCCTACGTGCTGACAGCCCTGTACCCGCCCGACTACCTGTCCGTGCTGCTGCGCGAGCTGCACCTGCCAGCCTACCTGGGCGCGGCCATCATCAATGCCGATGGCATCAACGTGGCGCGCACCCTGGCGCCGCAGCGCTATGTGGGCCAGCGCACTGCTGCGCCCCTGCTGGAACAGATAAGCCAGGCGCGCGAAGGCGTGCTGCGCCATGCCACCCTGGAAGGCATCGATGTGTATACGGGCTTTCGCCGCGCCCCCGACGCCGCCTGGACGGTGGCCGTCACCATGCGCACCAGCACGGTGGCAGAAGCGCTGCTGCGCTCGGTAGTCACGGGATCCGTCATCCTGGCGCTGCTGCTGGCCGCCGGCTTTGCCCTGGCCTGGCGCGTGGGCGGCCGCCTGGCCCGCACCCTGCAGGAACTGACGCAGCAGATCCACGCGCTGGCGCAAGGCAAACCCTTGCTTTCGAACAAGCACACGGACCGCGAATCGGCCGACATGGCCAGCGCCCTGGGCACGCTGGAGCGCGACCTGCGGCGCCACCGCACGCAACTGGAAAGCCTGGTGGCCGAACGCACGCTGGCCCTGGAAAAATCCACGCGGCTGCTGGAAACCGTGTACGCGACGGCGCCGATCGGCATGCTGTTCGTGGACCTGGACTTGCGCATCGTCATGATCAACCACTACCTGGCCGCCATCAACGGCGCCAGCGTGGCTCAGCACCTGGGCCGTCCCGTGGGCGCCATGCTGTTCGACGACGCCGTGCGCGCGGAGGTGGAACGTTGCGTGCGCCAGGTGCTGGAGACGGGACAGCCCATTGTCGACATCGAATTGAAAGGCCATAGCGGCCAGCAGCGCGAACAGCTGAGTCACTGGATCGTCTCGTATCACCCGATTTTCGGCCCGGAACAGCAGTTGCTGGGCGTATCGGGCCTGTGGCTGGACATTACCGAGCGCAAGCGCAGCGAAGCGGAATTTCGCCGTTCAAAACACCTGTTTGGCACCATCATCGAAAACATCCCGGCCATGGTCTTCGTCAAGCGCGCCGACAAGCTGAGCTTTGAAATGATCAACCGCCACGCGGAGCTGACGCTGGGACGCTCGCGCGAGCAATTGCTGGGCAAGACGGACCACGATTTCTTCCCGCCGCAGCAGGCGTCCGCCTTCGTCAGCGCCGACCGCAAGCTGCTGGCCACGGGGCAGATGGTGGAAATCGAACAGGAAGCGATCAATACGGCCGATGGCACGACGCGCCACTTCACCACGCGCAAGGTGGTCTTGCGCGACGATGCCGGGCGCGCCAGCCATGTGCTGGGGGTGTCGATCGATATCACGGAACGCAAGCGCGCCACCGAAGTGCTGCACGCCGCCACCTGGCGCCTGGAACAGAATGAGCGCTTCATCCGCACCGTCACCGACAACCTGCCCGGCATGGTGTCGTACTGGGGCGCCGATTTGCGTTGCCTATTTGCAAATAAATTCTACAACGAATGGTTTGGCCGCAGCAGCGCCGAGCTGGCCGGCATCCACATGAGCGAATTGCTGGGTCAGGAACTGTTCGACGTGTATGCGCCCCACGTCGAGGGCGTGCTGGCGGGCCGGCCGCAAAGCTTCGAGCGCGACTTGCTCGATCCCGGCGGCCAGGTATGCCACACGTGGACCAATTACATCCCCGATTTCGACGACAGCGGCCGCGTGCGGGGCTTCTTCGTGCTGGCCTCGGACGTCTCCGAACTCAAGCGCACGGAATTGCGCCTGCACGAACTCAATGAACAGATGGTGCGCGCGCGCGACAAGGCCGAGGCGGCCAGCATCGCGAAGAGCGAATTCGTCGCCAACATGAGCCATGAAATCCGCACGCCGATGAACGCCATCATCGGCCTGGCGCGGCTTCTGGAAGAGTCGCCGCTGGAACGGCGCGAGCGCAGCTATGTCGGCAAGATCCAGATGGCCACGCAATCGCTGCTCAATATCGTCAACGACGTGCTCGATTTTTCCAAGATCGAGGCGGGGCAGATGGTGCTGGAACAGCGCCGTTTCCAGCTCGAACGCATGCTCGACAGCGTAGGCGTCTTGCTGGCCAGCAGCGCCTGGGCGCGCGGCGTGGAACCCGTCTTCGTGCTCGCCCCCGGCGTGCCGGACGAACTGATCGGCGACGCCCTGCGCGTGGAACAGATCCTCATCAACCTGGTGGGCAACGCCGTCAAGTTCACCTCGCATGGCGAAGTGGTGCTGGCCATCGGCAAGGTGGCCGAGGATGCTGCCAGCGCCATCCTCGAGTTTTCCGTGCGCGACACAGGCATCGGCATCGGCGCGGCCGAACAGGAACGCATCTTCGACGCGTTTTCTCAGGGCGACAGCGGCACCAGCCGCAAATACGGCGGCACGGGACTGGGGCTCGCCATCTGCCGGCGCATGGTGGAATTGATGGGAGGCACCCTCAGCGTGACAAGCGCGCTGGGCAAGGGCTCCGACTTCCGCTTCAGCTGCCGCTTCGACAAGGTGGCGCCGCCGCCCGAGCCGCCCGGCAAGGGCATGCCCAAGGCCCTGTCGCTGCTGATCATCGACGACAACGCCAGCGTGCGCGCCATGCTGGAAGACTGGTGCGCGGCGCAGGGCTGGCACAGCCGCAGCGCCGACAGCGGCGCGGCCGGCCTGGCGCTGCTGCGCGCCCACGCCAGCGGCGGGCCGGCGCACGATCTTGTGTTGCTCGACGCGGCCATGCCCGGCATGGATGGCATTTCCATGCTCACCGAGGCGCGCGCCGATGCACTCGTGGCGCTGCCGCCCGTGATCATGCTGGTGGCCGACCAGGATAGCGAAAACCTCGAACGCCTGGCCGACAGCCTGATGCTGGCCGGCATCGTCTCGAAACCGGCCACCCCGGCGCGCCTGCTGGCGGCCGTGACGGCCGTGCGCGAAGGCCGCAGCTCGCCTTCCGCGCTGCCCGTGTCCACGCCCTTGTCGGGTTTGCTCACAGGCATGCGCGTGCTGCTGGTGGAAGACAATGAAATCAACCAGGAAGTGGCGCAGTACATTTTGCTGCACTCGGGCGCGCGCGTGGCCGTGGCCGCCAACGGCCGGCTGGCCGTCGACTTGCTCACCAGCACGCCGGACGCCTGGGACGTGGTGCTGATGGATTTGCAGATGCCCGTCATGAATGGCTACGACGCCACCCTGGCCATCCGCGCCCTGGGCTTGCCGGACTTGCCCATCATCGCCATGACGGCCAATGCCATGGACGAAGACCGTCTGCGCGCCATCGCCAGCGGCATGAATGCGCATGTGGCCAAGCCCATCGATGTCGACGAAATGATCCAGACCCTGACCCGGCTGGTGCGCGCGCCCCTGAGCAGCGGCGACGGCGCTGCCCAGGCAGGCAATGCCGCCACGCAGACGCTGGACCTGCCGGCCGCGGTGCCCGGCATCGACCTGGCAGCGGCCTTGCACCGCTTCGGCGGCGACTACGGCGCCTTCCTGGCCCTGCTCAAGCGCTTTGAAAATTCGCAAGGCGACGCCGTCGAGGAAACCCGGCGCCTGCTGGCCGCCGGCCAGGCGCCGCAGGCGGCGCAACTGCTGCACCGCGTCTGCGGCGTGGCGGCCAACCTGGGCGCCACGCAGATCGCCAGCCTGGCCGCCGAGACGGAAAAAACGCTGAAAACGGGGCGATCGCACGCCACGGCAGCCTTGCTGGGCCGCCTGGAACAGGCGATGGCCGAAGTCATCGAAGCGGCGCGCACCCTGCCCTCGCCCCTGCGGCGCAGCCAGCCGGCAGCGGCCGCGCCCGGCAGCGGGCCGCTCGACCTGCACGCCGGCCTGTCCGAGCTGCTGGTCTTGATCCGCAACAACAACCTGAAAGCGCTGGCGCAATTCCACGCCCTGCACCCCGCCATACAACAGTCAGACCGGGAAGCGGCACTGGCGATGGCACATGCGATTGAAACGCTGAATTTTGCCGAGGCGGAAAAACTCGTGCTCGATCAGCTGAAACGAGAGGAAAACAAGTGAGCTGGACCAACCTTGCCATGAACGGGCGCATCCTCATCGTCGATGACGCCATGGAAAACATCCAGATCCTGCACCAGCTGCTGCGCGAGGAACACGACGTGCTGTTCGCCCTGAGCGGTGAAAAGGCGCTGGAAATTGCGCATAATCAACAGCCGGATCTGATCCTGCTCGACGCCGTCATGCCCGGCATGGATGGTTATGCCGTCTGCAGCGCGCTGCGCGAATCGGCGCTCCTGAGCGCCATTCCCGTCATCTTCGTCACGGCCCTGAACCAGCCCGAAGACGAGACGCGGGCGCTGGAAGCGGGCGCCGTCGATTTCATCACGAAACCGTTCAACGCGGCCGTCGTGCGTGCCCGCGTGCGCAGCCAGCTGACCATCAAGCGGCAGGCCGACGCCATGCGCGAACTGTCGCTGACGGACTCGCTGACAGGCGTGGCCAACCGGCGCAGCTTCAACGACACGATGGACAGCGAATGGCGGCGCTGCGCGCGCGACGGCGTGCCGATGGCCATCATCATGGCCGATATCGACCACTTCAAGGATTACAACGATACGTATGGCCACCAGGCGGGCGACCTGTGCCTGCAGCAGGTGAGCGCCGCCCTGCGCCGCTGCGCCGTGCGCCCGCCCGACCTGCTGGCGCGCTACGGCGGCGAGGAATTCATCATCCTGCTACCGCAGGAAACGCGCGACGGGGCCGAAGTGGTGGCACAGCGCATCCTCGACGAGGTGCGCGCGCTGCAAATCCCCCACGCCAGATCAGGCGTCGGCCCGCACGTCACCGTCAGCCTGGGCATGGCCAGCGTCATGCCCACGGAAGGCATGGACCCCAGCGCCCTGATCCGCGCCGCCGACGCCCTGCTGTACCGCGCCAAGCATACGGGGCGGGACAGGTATTGCGCGTCGGAGGGGGAGTGATCAGGGATAGCAGCGCATCAAAAACTCCGCCACGCACACGGGTTTCGTGTCGCCTTCCCGCTCCATGGTGACGGCCCAGTTTACTTGCGCCCCTTCCGGCAAGTCGTCGACGGAGAGGATGTCGAGCCGCGCGCGCAAACGGCTGCCGACAGGCACGGGGGCGGGAAAGCGCACTTTATTCAGGCCATAGTTGATGGCCATGCGGATGCCGGCCATGTGCAAGGCGCCCTGCAACATGGCGGGCAGCAGGGATAAGGTCAGGAAGCCGTGCGCCACGGTGCAGCCGTACGGCGACTCGCGCGCGCAGCGCTCCACATCGACGTGGATCCACTGGTGGTCGTCCGTGGCGTCGGCAAAGGTGTCGATGCGCTGCTGGGTGATGGTGAGCCAGTCGGAAACGGCCACGTGCTGCCCCGCCAAGGCATGAAAACCGGCGATGCCGGCGATATCACGCATGATTTTCTCCTGCGGGACGGCGGCCGAACATGCCCATGCCTTCGACGGTGGTCACCACTTCGCCATGCTGGTTGCGCACGCTCCACACGGAAATGACGATGCCGCGGTCCGGCTTTGACGTGGATGGACGCACTTCCTTGACCTGGTAGGTCAGCTGCAGGGTGTCGCCCGCACGCACGGGTTTGAGCCAGCGGATGCTGTCCAGGCCGGGCGAACCCATGCTGGACGAATGCTTGAGCAGGTTATCCACCACCAGGCGCATCATCATGCCGCAGGTGTGCCAGCCGCTGGCAATGACGCCCTTGAAGATGGTCTTTTCGGCGGCCGCATGGTCGACGTGAAACGGCTGCGGATCGAAATCCGTGGCGAAGGCGATGATTTCCTTTTCCGTCACATGGCGCTGGCCCAGGTCGATTTCCAGGCCTTGCGTAAAGTCTTCGAAATACCAGTGTTTCGGTGCGATAGCAGTCGATGCGGTCATGCGGTCTCCGTCGGCAAGAAGCCCGGCTGGGCGATAAAGCGCTCGATATGGTGCTCCACGTCGCCCAGGGTCAGGGCGATCATGGAGAGGCGCTTGAAATGGTGGGCGGCGGGCAATTCGTCCGTGACGCCCATGCCGCCATGCAAATGCACGGCTTGCTGGCCGACAAAGGTGGCGGCCAGCCCTATCCGCGCCTTGGCGGCCGAGACCGTGCGTCGCCGCTCAGACGCATCCTCGCTGTCGACCTTGGCGGCGGCCAGCATGGCCATCGAACGGGCCTGCTCCAGATGGATGAACATGTCGGCCATGCGGTGCTGCAAGGCCTGGAACTTGCCGATCGGCGCGCCGAACTGCTGGCGCGTCTTCAGGTAGTCCAGAGTGGCGGCGAAGATGGCGTCCATGGCGCCCACGGCTTCCGCGCACAACAGGGCGGCGCCATAGTCGAGCGCCGCGTCCAGCACGGCCCAGCCCTGCCCCGCCTGGCCGATCAGGGCCGCGTGACCCAGCACCACTTGTACGAGGGTGACGGTGGCGGCCCGCTGGCCGTCGATGGTGCGGTAATCGCGCACGGAAACGCCCGGCGCGTCGGCGGGCACGAGGAACAGCGAAATGCCATCCGTGTCCATCTGGCTGCCACTGCTGCGCGCCGAGACGATCAGCGCGCCGGCCTGTGCACCATGGATGACGACGCTTTTCTCGCCGTCGAGCACGAAGCCGTCGCCGCTGGCGGTTGCCGTGGTGGCGATATCATGCATATCGTGGCGCGACTGCCGTTCGCCCAGCGCGCAAGCCAGTTTCAGGCTGCCGCTGGCAACCTGCGCCAGCACAGCATCGTGGCCACCGGCCAGGGTCAAAAAGCGCGCACCCAGCACGGTGGCCAGGTAGGGCTCGACCACCAGGCCGCGGCCCAGTTCCTGCATCACCAGCAGCATGTCGACGGCCGTGCCGTCGAAGCCGCCAGCGCCGGCCGGCAGCGGCAAGGCCGTCATGCCCAGCTCGGACAGGGTGGCCCAGGCGGCATCGGACGTGCCGGTGGCGGAATGGATGATCTTTTGCCGCGTCTCAAACGGGTAATCCTTGTCGACCCAGCGCCTGAGCGCGTCGGCAAATTGCTGCTGTTCCTGATTAAAATGGAAGTCCATGTCGTCTCCTTCTGGCTTACAGGCCCAGGATCATCTGCGTGATGATGTTTTTCTGGATTTCATTCGAGCCGCCATAGATCGATGTCTTGCGGTAATTGAAGTAGTACGCGGCCAGCGGCGCGGCCAGGTCGTCGCCGCCAGCGCCGTGCGGCGCGCTGCCGTCAAGGAATGCCGGGTCGAACGGCAAGGCTTGCGGGCCGATGGCTTCGACCATCAGTTCCGTCAGTTGTTGCTGCAGTTCCGAACCGCGCACCTTCAGCATCGATGCCTGCGGTCCCGGTCCCTTGCCTTCTTCGCTGATGACGCGCAAGACCGTCATTTCCAGCGCCATCAATTCGATTTCCAGGTGGGCCACCTTGGCCGCAAAGGCGGGATCGTGCAGCAGTGGCGCGCCGCGCTTGCTCTGCTGCATGGCCAGTTGCTTGAGGAAAGTCAGCTCGCGCTTGGAGCGGCCCACGGCGGCGATGCCCGTGCGCTCGTGCCCCAGCAGATACTTGGCGTAGGTCCAGCCCTTGTTTTCCTGGCCGACCAGGTTGCTGACGGGCACGCGCACGTTGTCGAAGAAGACTTCGTTCACTTCATGTTCTTCATCGAGCATGATGATGGGGCGCACGGTGATGCCCGGCGTTTTCATGTCGATCAGCAAGAAACTGATGCCTTCCTGCTTGCGCACCGTGCTATCCGTGCGCACCAGACAAAAGATCATGTCCGCGTGCTGGCCCAGCGTCGTCCAGGTTTTCTGGCCATTCACGATGTAGTGGTCGCCGTCGCGCTGGGCCGTGGTTTTCAGGGAAGCGAGGTCGGACCCGGCGCCCGGTTCCGAATAACCCTGGCACCACCAGTCGTCGCAGTTCAGGATGCGCGGCAGATAGTATGCTTTTTGCTCGGCGTTGGCGAAGGCCATGATGACGGGCGCCACCATGTTGATGCCAAATGGCAAGATCGGCGGCGTGGCGGCGCGCGCGCACTCGTCTTCCCAGATGTGGCGCTGCACGGACGTCCAACCCGTGCCGCCATGTTCGACGGGCCAGGCCGGCGCGGCCCAGCCTTGTTGCGCGACAATCTTGTGCCAGCGCACGTAATCGTCGCGGTTCAGGCGCAGATGCTGGCGCACCTTGCGCTGCAAGTCCGCCGGCAAATGGGTGTCGAGGAAGGCGCGCACCGTGTCGCGGAAGGCGCTCTCCTCGGCCGTGTAATGCAGGTCCATGTCTGTCTCCTTGTTCTTATCGGTTGCCGTGATGACTGCACGCAAGGAAGCTCAGCGCACAAAAAAGCACGACCGTTCTCAAGGATTGTACAACAGATTGGGAGGCGCGCCAGGCCTTTTACACAGGCTGGCGCGCAAGGGAAGCGGGTGGAATTGGCTGACTGCTGGCCTTGGGACCGCGTCTAGGTGTGCGACAGGATATTAATGAGCTTGCCGAAAGGGTCGCGCACGAAAAACCGCCTGACACCCCAAGGTTCATCGGCAGGACCATATTCAATGGGAAACCCTGCTCCACGCATGCGTGCCAATGCGGCATCCACGTCATCGACTTCAATGGAAAGGTCGGGCACAGCGGTATTCGAGCCGCCTTCCGTCGCGAAGCTCACTTGCACGCTCATCTCGCTTTGCGAACCATACGTCATGATCCAGCCGTGGTCCATCAACAGGCTCAGACCCAGCACGTCCTGGTAAAACGTCCGCGCCAGGCCCGGATCCGACGCCGGGAAATTTGCAACGATACGCTTGACTTGCATATTTTTCCTCCATGTCTATATAAGTCCAACCCTGCTCAATATCGCCCTCCACGTCTCCAGACGTGTCCGCTTCTGGCGTGATGGCCACTTGACGCGATTACCTGTCAAGCAACATCCCCCGTAACAGCAATTCCAATGCCGCCACTCCATTTATCAGGCGCGCATTGCCTTCCTCACCTTCTGCGATCCAGAACGCCGCTTCTGCCAGACTGCCGTAGATCAGCGAAGCCAGTGCTTCTGGGCAAGCGTCGGCCACGATGCCTCGGTGAATCAGCTGCTGGATAAGCTTTTGCATCGACTCGAGGCAATGGCGCTGCGAGTCCGGTGAAGCGCCACCGAGGACCGCCCTCGCATCGCGTAAGACGATGCGCTGAATCTCCGGTTCCAGGGCCATCTCCAGATAGGCACGGCAGCGGCTGCGAAAGCCTTCCCACAAGTCTTCGGCGCCGTCGGAGATGGCTTGCAGGCGGCCATCCATTTCCGCGTCGATCTGCTCCACTACCGCCAGCAGCAAGCCCTTCTTGTCGCCGAAGTGATGATACAGGGCCCCACGCGTCAGGCCGGCCTGCGCGGTAAGGTCGTCCATTGACGTGTCGGCATAACCGCGCTCGCTGAACACTTTGCGGGCCGTGGCCAGCAACGATGCTCGGGTTTCTTCCATTTCCACACGGGTGCGGCGAACCATTGCTTCCTCCTTGCATACGTAGCGCATGATTGTTTACATACAGTGCGTATGAATATATACTATTCATACGCGATGTATGTATTATCACTGCGACGTATCTCCATTGCAAGCAAGGCATGCGCCGTTTATCGAATGATCACATGAAGGATATGAACCATGAGTACGTCTGCCTGCGCTGCCGCACAACCCCGTGTCCGCCACCCGTGGCTGGCGGTCTGCGCCGTCGGCATGGCCACCTTTTCGGTCGTGACGACGGAAATGCTCCCGGTCGGCCTGTTGACGCCGATTGCTGACACCCTGGGCACCTCCACGGGAACCGCCGGCCTGATGATCTCGCTGCCGGCATTGCTGGCGGCCATGTTTGCGCCGCTGGTCGTGGTCGCATCGGGCAGCCTGGACAGGCGCAAGATTCTCTGTGGTTTGCTGACACTATTGGTGATCGCGAACATTGCCTCGGCCCTGGCGCAGAACATGGCGTGGATGCTGGCTGCCCGTGTTCTCGTCGGGTTTTGCATGGGCGGCATCTGGGCCATCGCCGGCGGCCTCGCTTCCCGCCTGGTTCCTGCGCGCTCGACCGGCCTGGCAACGTCGATCATCTTCGGTGGCGTGGCGGCCGCTTCCGTGCTGGGCGTGCCGCTAGGCGCACAAATCGGCGACGTTGCGGGATGGCGCTGGGCCTTCGGCGTCATGGCGCTGTTCAGCAGCCTGGTACTGGCGCTGCATCTGGCCGTCATTCCCGCACTGCCCGCTGCCGGTGCGGCGACCTTGCGCCAATTCGGCAAACAGCTGCGCAACAGGCAGTTGCAAGCGGGGCTGCTTCTGACCCTGTTGCTGGTGACCAGCCATTTCATGGCCTTTACCTTCGTGCGCCCGCTACTGCTGTCCATGTCGGGGTTTGATACGCAATGGCTGGGCGCGCTGCTGTTTGCCTATGGCTGCGCGGGCATCATTGGAAACTTCCTGGCCGGTGTCGTGGCGGCGCGGCGCGCGGTGACTACCATCGTCGCCATCTCGGGCGGCCTGCTGCTCACGCCGCTGCTGTTCCTGGCTGTCGGCGACTCCGGCATCGGCGGCGGCGTGGTGCTGCTGGCCTGGGGACTGGCCTACGGTGGCGTATCGGTCGGCTTGATGACCTTGATGATGAAGGCGGCGCCCGGGGCCGTGGAGATCGTCGCCGCGCTGTATGTCGGTGTCTTCAATATCGGCATTGCGCTCGGGGCGTGGACCGGCGGCCAGGCCGTGGACAAGCTGGGCCTCTCGGCCAACCTGTGGCTTGCCGCAGGATGCGCCGCTGCCGCCTTGCTGCTGTCTTTTGGCATCCGCTTGGTTGACGCCGACAAGCAGCCTGGCCCTGCAAGAGACTGACTGTGGCCGCAATCAGCCGTACAGATGCAGCAGCACCTGCACGGCAACGATCTTGACGATGGTCATGCTGGGGAAAATCATCGCGTAACCGAGGTTCGGGCGATCCGACTTGGCCAGGCGGTTGGCGAACACCAGCACGGCCGGGTTGCCCGTGGCGCCGGCCGCGATGCCCAGCAATTCAGGAAACGGCAGGCGCAGGAAGACCTTGCCCAGGATCACGACAAGGGCCACCACCACCAGCACCGTCACGGCGCCCAGCGCCAGCATGGGCAAGCCGTCGGCGCCCACCTGCTGCACGAAGGGCAAGCCGGACGCCATGCCGACGGAAGCGAGGAAAATCGTCAAGCCATAGTTGCGCATCACCAGGTTGGCCGACAGCGGCAGGCGCCAGCTGATCCGGCCCACCCTGCCCAGGCGGCCCAGGATCAGTGCCATCACCAGCGGCCCGCCGGCCAGGCCCAGGCTGAACGAACCGATCCACGGCAAAGGGATCGGTACCAGGCCCAGCAGAACGCCCAGCACCATGCCCATGCCCAGCGAGACATAGCTGAACTCGGCCGTGGCCGTGATGGAATTGCCGAACAGCTTGCGCACATCGGCCGCATGTTTCGCAGGCGCAATGGCCATCACCCTGTCGCCGAATTCCAGGGTCAGGAACGGATGCGGCAGGATCATGGCGTCGCCGCGGCGGATGAACGCGATCTGCAGGGGGAAATCCTTGGACAGGTTCAGCTCGCCCAGAGGCACGCCGACGATTTCCGCGTCCGACACGAACACTTCCGTGCCATCGAACGCGCTGCGGTCCTTCATCAGCCGGCCCGGGTCCAGGTGGCCCAGCGCCGTGCGCGCCGCATCCACCCCCGCCACCGTGCCCGACACCATCAGCGCGTCCCCGACGCCGAGTACGAGGCCAGGGTCGGGCAAGCGGTTCTGGTGCCCCTGGCGCACGCCGATCACTTGCACGCCAGCCAGGGGGCCGTCGGCCAGTTCGGACAGGGCCGCGCCCGCCAATGTTGCTGCATCGATGGTAATTTCGGACACGACGATGGGTGCCGGCGGCGGCGTCAGCACGGGTTTCAAGATGCGCCCGGCCAGGTACAGGCCCAGCATGGGGCCGACGACGCCGAACGGATACGCGACGGCATAGCCGACGGCCGCGTCGCCATTGCCGTGCGACGCCTCCAGCGCCGCCTGCAAGGCAGCCGTGCTGGTCATGGCGCCGGCAAACACGCCGCTGGCCATGCGCAGAGAAATGTCAATCCACTGCCCGCCCCAGACAGACACGGCCAGGCCGCCCATGACGGCAATAAAAGCGATCACATTGTGTTTCTGCCCCGCACCGCGCAAGCCGGCGAAAAACTGCACGCCGTACTGCACGCCTATGCCATATAGAAACAGCAGCAGGCCGATGGAGCCGACCATCGGCGGCGGCACGGAGCCGGGAGCAAACGCGCCCAGCGCCAGCCCCGCGAACAGCACGCCGCCCACGCCCAGAGAAAAGCCGAACACGCTGATGCGCCCCAGCGCATAACCGGCGCCGATGACGAGAAACAGGGCGAGAATGGGCGTGGACTCCAGCGTGTGGCGAAATAATTGAAGCATCAGGCAACCTTGGTCTGGGGAAGGCCCAGTTTAGCATGCACAAAAGCAACACGATGGCGATGATGACAAGCAAGCGTGCGCAGGTTTGTACCTGAAAAACGGGCAAAAAAAAGCCCGCTATGGAAGCGGGCTGAATCTAATTCCTGTGAGGAAGTAGAGGAGACAGGTGAATGATGCCGCATCGCAGCATATCATTCCAATTGCATGTTGTGATGATGGAAATATGATTTATCAATATCTGCTCGCCTCCTCGCGCAGCGCCTGGTGCACGGCGGGACGCTCGCCGACGCGCTCGATCAAGCGCCTCACGTGCGGGAAGGCCGACAGATCCACCTGCGTATGCGCCGACCAGCCGAGGATGGTGTACAGATAGGCATCCGCGATGGAATAGCGCTCGCCCAGCAGATACGGCCCGCCGGCCGCCAGTTGCCGCTCGACATAATCGAGGCGTGCGGCCAGGCGCGAGCGGGCCACGTCCTGCGCCTGCGTGCCGTATTCCGGGTGGAACAGCCAGGGGCTGAACACCTTGTGCAGCTCGGTGGCAATAAACCCCAGCCACGATTGCAGCTGCACGCGTGCCAGGGAACCCGGCGGCGGCGCCAGGCCGCTGTCCGGCGACAGATCGGCCAGATATTGCACGATGGCCGTGCCCTCCAGCAAGACGGTGCCATCGTCCAGCACCAGCGCCGGCACATACAGGTTCGCATTCACTTGCGCGTAGTCGGCGCCCGTTTCCGTGACGCGTGGAATCTTGCGAATATCGACTCTTTCCAGTTCCAGCGCGATGCCCGCCTCGATGGCCACGATGTGCGGCGACAGGGAACATGTGCCCGTTGCGTAATACAGTTTCATGATTACTCCTCGAAAAGTTACACGGACGCGGGATCAAGTTTTTCCACGTCGATGCCGTATTTGGCGATGGCTACGCCAATCTTGTTGCGCGGCAGCTGGCCCCCGTCAGCCAGCGCCGTCAGGGCGGCCAGCACGATGAAATGGCGGTCCACTTCAAAGAAGGTGCGCAAGGATTCGCGCGTATCGGAACGGCCGAAGCCATCCGTGCCCAGGGCAACGAAGCGCCGGTCGTGCACGAAGGGGCGCACCTGGTCCGCCACGATCTTCATGTAATCGGTGGCGATCACCAGCGGGCCTTGCCGGCCGGCCAGGCATTGCGCGATATATGGAACGCGGGGTGCGCTGTCCGGGTGCAGCATGTTCCAGCGCTGCACGGCCAGGCCGTCGCGCCGCACTTGCGTCAGGCTGGTGGCGCTCCACACGTCGGCCGCCACGCCAAAATCCTGCTGCAGCAACACACTGGCGGCCAGCACCTCGCGCAGGATGGAACCGCTGCCCATCAGCTGCACGCGCGGCGTGGTTGCCGTGGGTGCTGCCGGGCTTTCCTGCAGCAGATACAGCCCCTGCAGGATGCCCGCCTCGGCTCCTTCCGGCATGGCCGGGTGCGGATAGTTTTCGTTGAGCAAGGTGATGTAATAGAAAATATCTTCTTGCTCAGCAAACATGCGGCGCATGCCGTCGTGGATGATCACGGCCAGCTCGTAGGCATAGGTGGGATCGTAGGAGATGCAGTTGGGAATCACGGACGACAGCACGTGGCTGTGTCCATCGTCGTGCTGGAGTCCCTCCCCCATCAGTGTCGTGCGTCCCGACGTGGCGCCCAGCAAGAAGCCGCGCGTGCGGGCATCGGCCGCCGCCCAGGCCAGGTCGCCCACGCGCTGCAAGCCGAACATCGAATAGAAGATGTAGAACGGGATGGTGGCCAGGCCATGGTTGCTGTAGGACGTGCCGGCGGCGATCCAGGAGGAAATGGCACCCGATTCGTTGATACCTTCCTGCAATATCTGCCCATCCTTGGCTTCCTTGTAATAGCTGAGCTGGCCCGCATCCTGCGGCGTGTACAGCTGGCCCAGGTAGGAATGGATGCCGATCTGGCGGAACAGGCCTTCCATGCCGAAGGTGCGCGATTCGTCGGGCACGATGGGCACGATGATCTTGCCCAGGGCAGGGTCTTTCAGCAGGGTGCCGAGGATGCGCACGAAGGCCATGGTGGTGGACGCGCCCCGCTCGCCGCTATCCTTGAGCTGGGTGGCGAACGCGGACAGCGGCGGGATGGGCAGGGGCGCCACCTTGCTGATGCGGGCCGGGATGTAGCCGCCCAGCTGTGCCCGGCGCGCGGCAAAGTAGCGCGCTTCCTCGCTGTCCGGCGCCGGTTTCAGATAGGGCATGTCTTCCAGCTGCGCATCGCTGACGGGCAAGGCGAAGCGGTCGCGGAACGCGCGCACGGCGTCGGCGCTCATCTTTTTCAGCTGATGGTTGATATTCTGTCCTTCGCCCGCCTCGCCCATGCCGAAGCCCTTGACGGTCTTGGCCAGGATCACGGTGGGCCGGCCAGTCGTGCGCATGGCTTCCGCGTAGGCCGCGTGGACTTTTTCGGGATCGTGTCCGCCGCGCGTCAGCTGCCAGATTTCGTCATCCGTCATGTGCGCCACCAGCGCCAGCAGTTCCGGATACTTGCCAAAGAAATGCTCGCGCACATACGCGCCGTTCTGCGATTTGAAGGTCTGGTAATCGCCGTCCACGCATTCCATCATGCGCTGACGTAACAAGCCGCTCGTGTCGCTCTGCAATAAAGCATCCCAGCCGCTGCCCCAGATGACCTTGATGACATGCCAGCCCGCCGCGCGGAAGGTGCCTTCCAGTTCCTGGATGACCTTGCTGTTGCCGCGCACGGGGCCATCCAGGCGCTGCAAGTTGCAGTTGACAACAAAGATCAGGTTATCCAGGCGCTCGCGGCCACCCAGGGAAATGGCCGCCAGGGACTCTGGCTGGTCCATCTCGCCATCGCCGAGGAAAGCCCACACCTTGCGCCCCTGGTGCTCCTTCAAGCCGCGGTACTCGAGGTACCGCATGAAACGGGCCTGGTAGGCGGCCGTCAGCGGCCCCAGTCCCATCGATACCGTGGGGAATTGCCAGAAATCCGGCATCAAACGGGGATGCGGATACGACGACAAGCCCTCGCGGCCCGCTTCGCGGCGGTAATTGTCCAGCTGCGCTTCCGTGATGCGGCCTTCCAGATAGGCGCGGCCATAGATGCCGGGCGCGGAATGGCCCTGGATGTAGACCAGATCACCGGCAAACTGGTCCGTATGGCCGCGGAAGAAATGGCTGAAGCCGACGTCGTACAGCACGGCCGCCGACTGGTAGGTGGCGATGTGGCCGCCCACGTTCGAGTGCCTGGCAGCGCGCAGCACCATCACCATGGCGTTCCAGCGGATGTAGGCATTCAGGCGGCGCTCGATGGCCAGGTCGCCCGGATACGCGGGCTGGCGCGCCGTGGCGATGCTGTTGGTGTAGGCGGTGGTGACGCGGCCGGGCATGCCGCCGTGCTGCGCGGCGTCATGATCGACGAGCTGGTCGAGCAGGTAGTGGGCGCGCGGACGCCCTTCCACGGCGACGACGGCTTGCATCGCCTCCAGCCATTCTTTGGTTTCCTGCGGATCGATATCGGGTACAGCGAGGGATGGGGTCATGGCAGTCTCCTGGGGGTGGGCATTCATCGTCATTATCGATTGCCATTGCAATCATTGCATTTGCAATCGTTATGCGGGCCATTGTATCGCGCTATAATTGCATTTGCAACTGTGATCGATCTGGAGGAATACCGATGTCTGCAACTGAGCCTGCAAGCAAGTCCGCAACCGCGCCCGACCTGTGGTTTTCATTCGTGCGCACGCACCGTTTGATGATCCGCGAGATCGAACGCCGTCTGGCGGCGGCCAAGCTGCCCGTGTATGCGTGGTATGACGTGCTGTGGGGACTCGAAAGCGGTCCGGACGGGTCGCGCCGCATGCACGAACTGGCCGACGCGCTGGCCATCGAGCGCTACAACCTCACGCGCCTGGTGGACAAGCTGGAAACGGACGGGCTGGTGACGCGCACGCGCTCGATGGAAGACGGGCGCGCCGCCTTTGTCTCCATCACGGAAGACGGCAAAATCCTGCGCAAGCAAATGTGGGCCGTGTACCAGGCCACGGTGGCCGACCTGTTCCTGGCGCAATTTGACAGCGGCGAGCAGCAGGACTTCAGCGCCGCCCTCGCGCGCGCCGCCGAGGCGGCCCGCGGCGCAGGCCAGAGCAAGGTTCAGAGCAAGGCGTAGCGCCGCAGCGCGTAATCGACGAACTGCACCGGCAGCGCGCCATCGTCGGCCAGGGCTTTCAGCGCGGTGACGGCTAGCCATGGCGCACTCGTTTCCATCCGGGTATCGGCACCGACGGCGATAAAACGCCCGCGCACGCAGCCGCCAATCTGGCCCGCGATATGCTGCCCATAGCCGGTGACGGCGATGACGGGCGCGGCACTGTCATCGAGGCAACGCCGCACATGGGCCAACCTTGGCGTGGCGCGCGGGTGGAGCAGGTTCCACTGTTCCGCCGCCTGCGCATCGCGCGCCAGGCGCGTATAGCTGGGACAACTCCACACTTGCGTGGCAATATCCCAGTCCTCCTTCAGCAGGCGGGCGGCATCGGCAACGACGGCCAGCATCTTCCCTGCCCCGCACAGGCGCACCCGGCCTGGTGCAGGGCCCGGCGGCGACACGCGGTACATGCCCAGGCTGGCCGCTGCCGCATCGGCGGCCGACAATGGCGCCGCCACCGCATCCTCATCTTCATCATGTGTGGCCAGGTAGTAATAGCCAGGCTGCTGTTCCAGGTACAGCGTTGCCAGTGCCGAGCGCAGGATGGCGCGCACTTCCTCGCCCGTCGCCGGGTCGAACGGCATGCAATTGTGCTGCGCGGCCAGCCAGGCGGGCAGCGCGGGGGGCACGCCTTTCGGCCAGTGCGAGGCTTGCGTTTCCGCATCATTACAGACGATGCCACGCTCACCCGACTCGGCCAGCACCGCGCGCAAGGCCGGCAGCGAAGCGGGGCTGCACAGGTAGAGCAGCGGCTTTTCCGCCTGCGTCGCGCCATGCCGGTAGCGCACAGTCCAAGCACCCGCGGACGCTCCCACTTCCCAGGCGTCGCCGTCCGAGAACGGCGGCGCGTGCGTGCCCACCTTGCGCATCCGCGCCACCACGGCGCCGCCCTGCTTCAGGCTGCCCGCCATGGCGCCCAGCGCGCGGCGCGGCGAAGCATGTACCAGTGGCAAGCCCGACGCTGGCGCCAGCGCGGTCATGCAGGCATGGGCGGCACCGCCCGTTTCGCCGCCTGGCAGTGGAGAATGGGGAAATAAATGGGGTGACTGCATGGCGGCTCCTGTTTCCGTATCGCTTGCGCAAGGCAGACATTGCCTATACG
Source organism: Janthinobacterium sp. PLB04 (assembly GCF_021165895.1). Lineage (NCBI taxonomy): Bacteria > Pseudomonadati > Pseudomonadota > Betaproteobacteria > Burkholderiales > Oxalobacteraceae > Janthinobacterium > Janthinobacterium sp. PLB04. The sequence continues at coordinate 4,279,770 of NZ_CP088968.1, forward strand.
ATTGCAAATGCAATTATTGTAGTTGCAATCCTTTGCGCGAGCAAGGGACACGAGAGCCAACCGGAGTTCCTGCCTTCAAGGTGAAAAATGACGCTGAACAATTCTGAAACCGTGCGCATGGCCTACGCCGTGAAACTGACGAATGCGCAAGTCGAAGCGGCCAAGCGCCTGTATGCCGCGCATTTCGGCGCCACGGACAACCCGCAGGCGATGGCCGCCATCATCGCGGCGCTGGCGCGCAACTACAGTTCCGCCGTGGCGGCGAATGTGCTGTAGCCCATCACGCATGATGCATGACGCGGGCAAAAAAAAGCCCGCTATGGAAGCGGGCTGAATCTAATTCCTGTGAGGAAGTAGAGGAGACAGATGCATGATGCCGCATCGCAGCATAGCTATCCAATTGCATGTTGTGATGATAGAAATATGTTTTATCAATATCACGTCCGGGCCGTTCCAAAAATGACGAGCTTTCGATGCGACCGTTGTTCGCGCGTCACCAGCACGCGGGCTTGCTCGACGCTTACGCAAGCGTGCGGCGCAAACCCCGCTGGCACTATCTCCGCATCGCGCTCGATGCGTTGCGGGTCATTGATCACGTCATAGTCTGCGCGCTTGAAAAGCAACTGCTCGATTCCGGCGTCCCCTTCTGGCATCGGTTTGAGAACGATGAGCGACCAAAGGCCCTCATCGCCCAGGAATTGCTTGTGCTTCAGAAATGCGTTAACGCGATCCGCATGAGGCGCCGAGTCGCTGATCCCGCTCTCATAAACACCCATCGGGCACAGCATCGTGCCGGCTGGCCAGCCCATATCAGGCAACGCTGCGACCGTGACCGGTCGCAATTGGGCCAGGTGGCGCTCAAGCGGGTGCTTTTCGTCCGAACAGGCACCGAGCGCTATCAGCGCCAGCATGCCGGCGGCGCGAAACAAAGGCATCATCAACTTGTCTCCTTGGGTATGGTCAGGCAACGGTATCTTAAGCGATGAAGCGGTGGAGGCCTGCATGATAATGCGCAAGGGCAAAAAAAAGCCCGCTATGGAAGCGGGCTGAATCTAATTCCTGTGAGGAAGTAGAGGAGACAGATGCATGATGCCGCATCGCAGCATCATTATCCAATTGCATGTTGTGATGACAGAAATACGATTGTTCTATATCTCAGCCATAGCGGCCTCCCCTGCCCCTGCGATCCTTATGCCACGTTGTCGCCGCGCAAGGTTTTCGCCGCCGCCACCATATTGGCCAGCGCGGGAATGACTTCTTTCCAGCCGCGCGTCTTCAGGCCGCAATCGGGGTTGACCCACAGGCGCTGGGCGGGAATGCGCTCGGCCGCCTTGCGCATCAGTTTGACCATCTGTTCCTGGCCAGGAATATTCGGCGAGTGGATGTCGTAGACGCCAGGGCCGATTGCGTTCGGATAGTTAAAGTCATCGAAGGCATCCAGCAATTCCATGTCGGAGCGCGACGTTTCAATGGTGATGACGTCCGCATCCATGTCGGCGATCTGCGCGATGATGTCGTTGAATTCCGAATAGCACATGTGCGTGTGGATCTGCGTCTCGTCGGCCACGCCATTGGCCGTGATACGGAACGATTCCACGGCCCAGCGCAGGTACTCGGCCCACTGGGCTTTACGCAGTGGCAAACCTTCGCGCAAGGCCGCTTCGTCGATCTGGATCACGCGGATGCCGGCCTGTTCCAGGTCCTGCACCTCGGCGCGCATCGCCAGCGCCAGCTGGTGGCACGACACGGAACGGGGCTGGTCGTCGCGCACGAAAGACCAGTTCAGGATGGTGACGGGGCCCGTCAGCATGCCCTTCATCGGCTTGTCCGTGAGCGACTGGGCGTAGGTGCTCCACTCGACCGTCATGGCGCGCGGGCGGCTGATGTCGCCGAACAGGATGGGCGGCTTGACGCAGCGCGAACCGTACGATTGCACCCAGCCGAACTGGCTGAAGGTGTAGCCGTCGAGCTGTTCGCCGAAATACTCCACCATGTCGTTGCGTTCCGCTTCGCCGTGCACGAAGACGTCCAGGCCCAGGGTTTCCTGTTCCTTGACGCAATGCGCGATTTCCGCCTGCATCAGTTTCTTGTAGCTGGCCGCATCCAGCTGGCCGCTGCGAAACTGGCTGCGGGCCTGGCGGATTTGCGCCGTCTGCGGAAATGAGCCGATGGTCGTCGTCGGGTACAGCGGCAGTTGCAGCAGCGCGGCTTGCTTGGCGGCCCGCTCGGCATAGCTGCCGGCGCGCTGGCCCAGGCTTGCGTCGATGCGGGCCACGGCCGCCTTCACTGCGGGATTGTGCACGCGCGGCGACTGGCGGCGCGCTTGCACGGCGGCGAAATTCGCGTCCAGCGCCGCTTGCACGGAGGCGCGTCCATTATTCAACGCGCCGGCCAGGGTGCGCACTTCATCGAGCTTTTGACGGGCAAAGGCCAGCCACGACCGGATATCCGTATCCAGCTTTTGCTCGCTGTCCAGGTCGACGGGCACGTGCAGCAGGGAGCACGACGGCGCGATCCACAGGCGCGACTGCAGGCTGGCGTGCACGGGTTCCAGCCACGCCAGCACTTGCGTCAAATCCGTCTTCCAGATATTGCGGCCATTCACCACGCCCAGCGACAAGACGCTGGAACTTGGCAATTGCGCGATCACTTGCGCCACTTCCTCGCGGGCGTTGACGGCATCCAGGTGCAAGCCTTGCACGGGCAGCTTGCACGCCAGTGCCAGGTTATCTTGCAGCTTGCCGAAATACGTGGCCAGCAGCAGTTTGACGTTGTTGACCTTGCTCAAGGCATCGTAGGCGGCGACCAGCGCCTGCTGCCAGGCGCTGTCCAGTTCCGTGACGAGTACCGGTTCATCGATCTGCACCCACTCCACGCCCTGCGCGGCCAGTTCCTGCAACAGTTGCACATAGACGGGCAGCAAGCCTTGCAGCAGCGCCAGCTTGTCGGAATCGTCCTTGGCCTTGCCCAGCCACAAATAGGTGACAGGGCCGATCAGCACGGGCTTGGCCTTTACATTCAGCTGGCGCGCCTGCGCCAGTTGCTGCAACAGGCGGCTGCTGTCGAGCTTGAACTGCGTGTCGGCCGCAAATTCCGGCACGATGTAGTGATAATTGGTGTCGAACCATTTCGTCATTTCGCCGGCGTGGATACAGCTGCAATCGCTGTCGCTGGCCGAGCGGCCACGGGCCACGCGGAAATAGTTGTCGAGCGCTGCGCCAGTCAGGTGGCGCACGCGCTGCGGCAAATTACCCAGGGTAAAGCTCAGGTCCAGCACCTGGTCATAGAAGGAAAAGTCGCCCACGGGCGCCAGGTCCAGCCCGTCCTGGTCTTGCCAGTGGCGCTGGCGCAGTTCGGCGCCCCGGCCTTCCAGCGCGGCCAGCGTGCTGTTGCCTTTCCAGTAGTCTTCCAGTGCGAATTTCAGTTCGCGTTTGGCGCCGATGCGCGGGTAGCCCAGATTATGTGTCGTGACGGTCATGGCGGTAGTGCCTCCTGGTAAAGTATGGAGACATCATAGAGGCTTTCATCCATGAAAAATAATGGTAAAACTTCATGCATCCATTATTAATATTCATGTGAGCCCAGGCTCGAAGGCGGCGGGGCGCAGGCAAAAAAAAGCCCGCTGCGGGAGCGGGCTGAATCTAATTCCTGTGAGGAAGTAGAGGAGACAAGTGCATGATGCCGCATCGCAGCATAGCTATCCAATTGCATGTTGTGATGATGGAAATATGATTCATCAATATCTGCCGTCAACCGTGCCCGTCAGGCGCTGGCCCGCGCGATCAGCTGGTAGGCCAGCGGCGCCAAGGCTGGCGGCGCGGCGCCCTCGTCCACTTCGCCCAGGCGCTGCAGGATCGCCTGTGCAGCCAGGCGGCCGATGTCATAGCGCGGTACGCGGATCGTCGTCAGCGCGGGCATGAGTTTTTCCGAGAACGGGAAGTCGCCAAAGCCCGCCACCGCGCATTGCTCGGGAATGCGGATGCCCAGGCGCGCCGCTTCGTAGATGGCACCTGCCGCCATGTTGTCGTTGGCAAAAAACAGGGCGTCGGGACGCTCGGCGCGCGCCATTTGCTCGCTGAACACTTGCCCGCCCGCGTCGAGCGGCGCCGTCACCAAAGCTTGCACGATTTCAGGACGCAAACCCAGCTGCCGCATGGTTTCCTCATACCCCTGGGCCCGCTTGCGCGCGCGGAAATCGCTGCCGATGCCGCTGTCCACATACACGATGCGCCGGTAGCCTTGCGCGTGCAGGTACAAGGTCATGTCGCGCCCCGTGGCGATATGCGAAAAGCCGATTTGCGGATACGGCCGCTCGGGGCGAATATCCCACGTTTCGATGACGGGAATCTGCAAGCCCGCCAGCAAGGTTTCCGTGGCGGCGCTGTGGTCGGCGCCCGTCAGCACCAGCGCGCGCGGCGACCAGCCGAGAAAGGCGCGCACCACCTTTTCTTCCGTCTCGATCGAGTAATCGTGGGTGGCCAGCAGCAACTGGTAATTATGCTGCGACAAGGTAGTCGACAAGCCCTGGATGGTTTCCGCAAAGATGGAATTCGACACGCTGGGCACGATGGCGCCCACGATGCGGCCCTGGGTCGACGCGAGGCCGCCGGCCGCCTCGTTGCGGATATAGCCGAGCTGGTCGATGGCGCTCTTGATGCGCTCGCGCGTTTCCTGTGACACGCGGTCCGGCTCCTTGAAATAGCGCGACACGGAAATGGCCGAGGTCTGTGCCAATTTGGCCACATCGAACACGGTGCTGCGGCCGAGGCCGCGCCGCTTGCGTACTGGGTCGTTCATGGGTACTGCCTTCTCAAAAATCGGTGATCACCATGCATCATGCCATGGCCGGCTGCACAGGGGATGCCAGAGTGGCGCCGGTGCGCCACGGCGTGCCGCGATACTGGCAGGCCGGGCCGCAGAAATTCCACCCTGGAAATTGGCGCCAATGAAATCATGCCGATAGTGTAATGGCTGCGCGCATTCCCCCTGCATTAAATCTGTTGACAGCCCCCGGCGATTCAAATTATATTTCGCTGTACTTGCAATGTTAGCGCTAACAAAGACTGACAGCAAGACCCGAGACAGCCGCACTGGAACGCCATACGCAGCGCGCCAGGCAACCAAAAAGGACACACATTGAGCTCCGCTACCTCCCGCCGCACGCTGGAATCCCTGCGCAGCCAGCGCTGGCTGGCCCCAGACGACATGCGCTCGTTCGCCCACCGCCAGCGCTTGCAGCAGATGGGCTTGCGCCGCGAGGAATTCCTCGACCGCCCCGTCATCGCCATCATCAATACCTGGAGCGACCTGTCGCCGTGCCACTCGCACCTGCGTGAGCGGGCCGAAGCCGTCAAACGGGGCATCCTGCTGGCCGGCGGTTTCCCCGTCGAGCTGCCGGCCCTGTCGCTGGGCGAAGTGATGGTCAAGCCCACCACCATGATCTACCGCAACTTCCTCGCCATGGAAACGGAGGAGCTGCTGCGCTCGCTGCCCATCGACGGCGCCGTGCTGCTCGGCGGCTGCGACAAGACGACGCCAGGCATGCTGATGGGCGCCATCAGCATGGACATCCCCGCCATCTTCTGTCCTGCCGGCCCCATGCTCAACGACCGCTACCGCGGCCAGAGCGTGGGCGCGGGCACGCATACCAAGAAATTCTGGGACGACTACGTGGCCGGCGACATCGCCAAGCCCGAGTGGATCAAGCTGGAAGCGAAGATGACGCGCTCGCCCGGCACCTGCAACACCATGGGCACGGCGTCCACCATGACGTCCATCGTCGAAGCGATGGGCTTTACCTTGCCGGGCGCCACCAGCATCCCCGCCATGGATGCCAACCACGTGCGCATGGCCTCGCAATGCGGCGAGCGCATCGTCGGCATGGTGTGGGAAGACTTGAAGCCGTCGCGCTTCTTCACCCGCGCCGCGCTGTCGAACGGCGTGGCGGCCTACATGGCGCTCGGCGGCTCGACCAACGCGGCCATCCACCTGGTGGCCATCGCCGGGCGCGCCGGCCTGGCCCTGTCGCTCGATGAAATGGATGCGATGGCGCAAAAAGTACCGGTCATCGCCAACCTGTTCCCGTCCGGCGACAAGCTGATGGAAGATTTCTTCTATGCGGGCGGCATGCCGGCCCTGCTCAAGGAAATCATGCCGCAGCTGGACTTGACGGCCTTGACGGTGACGGGCCGTACCTTGGGCGAGAATATCGCCGACGCCGTCTGCCTGGACGACAGCGTTATCCGCAAGGTGTCGCAGCCGGTGGCCGACGGCGCGGCGCTGGCCGTGCTGCGCGGCAACCTGTGTCCTGGCGGCGCCGTCATCAAACCATCGGCCGCCAATCCGAAGTTCACCAAACACCGCGGACGCGCCCTCGTGTTCGACTCGAACGCGGAAATGCTGGCGCAAATCCATGCGCCCGACCTCGATATCGATGAAAACACGGTCTTAATCCTGCGCAATGGCGGACCCATCGGCGCGCCAGGCATGCCGGAATGGGGCAATCTGCCGGTGCCGAAAAAGCTGCTGCAGCAGGGCATCCGCGACATGGTGCGCATCTCCGACGCGCGCATGAGCGGCACCCACTACGGCACCTGCGTACTGCACGTGACGCCCGAAGCGGCCGTCGGCGGTCCGCTGGCGTTGGTACGCAACGGCGACATGATAGTGCTCGACATCGCCGCGCGCACCCTGAACATGGAGGTAACGGACGAGGAACTGGCGCGCCGCCGCACCGAGTGGCAGGCGCCGGCGCAAAAATATGCGCGCGGCTACACCAAGCTGTACATGGAGCACGTGACGCAGGCGGACCAGGGCTGCGACCTGGACTTCTTGCTGGGCAACGCCGCCACGCCGGAGCCGCCGATTTTCTGACGCCGCCGCCTTCCCTACCTATATTAGAGAGCACAACTATGGATATCCTGGACAACCGTTTCCGCGCCTTGCTGGCGGACAAAGCAGTACCGCTGGGCAGCTGGCTGATGGCCGGCACGCCCGTGACGGCCGAAGCCATGGGCTGCGCCGGCTTCGACTGGCTGGTGCTGGACATGGAACACGTGCCCATCGACTACCAGGACGCCTACCAGATCCTGCAGGCAGTCGGCGGCACGCCGGCCTGCCCTGTCGTGCGCCTGGCCTGGAACGACCTGGTGCAAATCAAGCGCGCGCTCGACATCGGCGCGCAAACCCTGATGTTCCCGTTCGTGGAAAATGCCGGCGAGGCGCGCAGCGCCGTGGCCGCCACCCGCTATCCGCAGCCGGGCCAGGCCATTCCCGGCACGCGCGGTTTTGCCGCCATGCACCGCGCCAGCCGCTATGGCACCGTGCCCGACTACGCCACGCGCGCCAACGGCGCCGTCTTCTCGATTATCCAGCTGGAAACCCCGGCCGCCCTGGCGCAGCTGGAAGAAATCGCCGCCGTCGATGGCGTCGACGCCCTGTTCGTGGGACCGGGCGACCTGTCGGCCGCCATGGGCCACATCGGCAATATTGGCCACCCGGACGTGCAGGCGGCCATTGCCGACGCGGCCCGCCGCGCGCGCGCCATCGGCAAACCGATCGGCATTGTCGGCCCCTCGCCGGAAATGGTGCACACTTTCATCAGTTACGGCTATGACTACGTGGCCATCGCTTCGGACATGGGCATGATGATGCGCCAGGCCAATGCCTTTATCACGGCCCTGAAACCGTCGCTGGCGAAAGCCCTCGACACGGGAGCCTACTAATTATTCTGTTGCGACACACTGTTGCAACGCACGTAGCGCGCTCAGACGCGTCATTCGCATCTTTTGGAGACAAGCATGTCAGGTGTAAAACTGGAAAAGGTCGTCAAGAAGTACGACAACGGCGTCGAAGTCATTCATGGCATCGACCTGGAAATCAAGCAAGGCGAGTTCGTCGTCTTCGTGGGCCCTTCGGGTTGCGGAAAATCAACACTGATGCGCATGGTGGCGGGCCTGGAATCGATCACGGGCGGCACCATCTCCATCGAGGGACAGGTCGTCAACGACTTGCCGCCGCGCGAGCGCGACATCGCCATGGTGTTCCAGGACTATGCGCTGTATCCGCACAAGTCCGTGTTCGACAACCTGGGCTTTGGCTTGAAGCTGCGCAAGTTCCCCAAGGCGGAAATCGAACAGCGCGTGCGCGCCGCCGCCACCATCCTGAAAATCGACCACTTGCTCGACCGCAAGCCGCGCGCCCTGTCCGGCGGCCAGCGCCAGCGCGTGGCCATGGGCCGCGCCATCGTGCGCCAGGCCAAGCTGTTCCTGTTCGATGAGCCGCTGTCGAACCTGGACGCCCTGCTGCGCTCGGAAATGCGTACAGAAATCAAGAAACTGCACCAGCGCATCGGCGCCACCACCATTTACGTCACGCATGACCAAGTCGAGGCGATGACCCTGGCCGAGCGCATCGTCGTACTGTCTGGCGGCAACATCATGCAGGTCGGCACGCCGGACCAGATCTACAACGAGCCCGTATCGAAATTCGTCGCCGGTTTCACGGGCTCGCCGCCGATGAACTTTCTCGGCGCCAAGGTGGCGCGCAACGGCGCCGGCCAGGCCGAGATCGTCCTGGGCGCGTCCCGCCTGGCCCTGCCGCTCGAGCGCCAGGCCGCATGCGGCAAGCTCGACGGCCGCGCAGTGGAATTCGGCATCCGCCCGGAAGACATCACGCTGGAAGCGGCCAGTCCCGCCAGCGCCGCCCTGGCCGCGACGGTTGTGGTGGTCGAGCCGCTGGGCGCGGAAACCCTGGTCATCTTCCAGTGCGAAGGGGGCGAATTGACGGCGCGCCTGCCGCCCACGTTTGCCCTGGCGCCGGGACAGCAAGTCTCGGTACAGCTGGACATGGAGAAATTCCATCTGTTCGATCCGCAAGGGGGCGCGGTACTGCCCTCCCGATAAGCCGCGAACGACCGGCATACCCATTCCAAAAACAGGAGACAACATCATGCGTATCAAATCCCTCGTCCTGGCGCTCGGCGCCACCTTCGTCCTCGCTACCGGCGCGCACGCGCAAACCGTCAAGGTGTTCGTCGGCGGCCAGGAGCGCCCCGAAGTCATGCGCGAACTGTTCGCCAAGTTCATGGCCGCCAATCCCGGCGTCAAGATCGACCTGGAAACGGGCGGCGCCACGTCCGAACTGCAGCAGAAATACCTGAACACGGTGCTGTCGGCCGGTGACACCACCCTGGACGTGTTCCTGATCGACATCATCCGCCCGGCCCAGTACGCGTCGGCCGGCTGGATCGAAAGCCTGGACAAATACCTGGGCGCCGACCGCGACAAGATCATGGGCCAGTACTTGCCCGCCTACAAGCAAGCCAATATGGTCGACAACAAGGTCGTGGCCCTGCCCGCCTTTGCCGACGCCATGTTCCTCTACTACCGCAAGGACTTGCTGGCCAAGTACAAGCTGGCGGCGCCAAAAACCTGGGATGAGCTGGCCAGCGTGGCGCGCACCATCCAGGCCGGCGAAAAGAATCCGGAACTGCAAGGCATCAGCTTCCAGGGCAAGGCCATCGAAGGCGCCGTCTGCACCTTCCTGTTGCCGTACTGGAGCCAGGGCGGCGAACTGGTCACCAATGGCAAGCTGACCCTGGACAAGCCCAAGGCGGAAGCGGGCCTGGCCATGTGGCGCAAGCTGGTCGACCAGGGCGTGGCGAAAAAGAATATCGCCGAAGTGGCCACCGACGATACGCGCAAGGAATTCCAGGCCGGCAACGTGTTGTTTGCCGTCAACTGGGGCTATGCCTGGAATCATTTCCAGGATGGCGCCGACAGCAGCGTGAAAGATAAAGTCGGCGTCGTCAGCCTGCCGGCCATGGCGGGCGGCAAACCTGCCTCGTGCATCGGCGGCTGGCAGTGGGCCGTGTCTTCGTTCTCGAAAAATAAGGAAGCATCGGCCAAGCTGGTGCGTTGGCTGTCGAGCCCGGAAGTGTCGAAGCAGCTGGCCATCAAGGCATCCAACCTGCCCGTCTACCCGTCCGTCTACCAGGACAAGGAAGTACTGGCCGTCAATGGCTGGTTCGCCGATGCCTTGCCGGTGGTGCAAAGCGCCCGTTCGCGCCCCGTCACGCCGCGCTACAGCGAAGTGTCCGAAGCCGTGCGCGTCAACACGAATGCCGTGATGGCGGGCGTGAAAACGCCGGCGGCGGGCGTGGCCGAGATCGAAAACCGGGTCAAGCGCATCCTGCGCTAAGGAGACCGAACCCGTGCCGCCACGACGGCGGCGCGGGCGGCACACGCATACGCACACCGCAACAGACGAGGAAATCATGAGGCAACGCACCCTGAAAAGCCGCATCACGGACCCCAGCGAAACAACGCTGGCCTGGGTCCTGCTGACGCCGGCGATTCTCTTTTTACTGCTGATCGTGGCCTACCCGGTCAGCAAACTGATCTACAACAGCTTTTTCGACATCCGCCTGTCCGGCGGCAGCCTGCCCAGTTTCGTGGGCCTGGACAACTACAAGATGGCGCTGGAAGACAGCCTGTTCTGGAAGTCCTTGAAAAACACCGTCATCATCACCGTCGTCACCGTGCCGGGCGCGCTGGTGGCGGGCCTGGGCCTGGCCATGCTGGCCAACATGCCGTTCAAATACCGCTGGCCCGTGCGCCTGGCGCTGCTGCTGCCGTGGGCCTTGCCGCTGGCCTTCGTCGGCCTGATCTTCGCCTGGTTCTTCCACAGCGAATACGGCCTGGTGAACGACATCATCCGCCGCATCGACCTCTTGATCCCCGGCCTGGGCTGGGAACCGCAGATCTGGTTCAACTCGCCCGCGCTGACCATGGCTGCCATCTGCATCACGACCATCTGGAAAACCTCGTCGTTCATGGCGCTCATTTTGCTGGCCGGCCTGCAGACCATCCCCGCCTCGCTGTATGAAGCGGCCGAAGTGGACGGCGCCAGCAAATGGAAGCAATTCACGGAAGTGACCCTGCCGCTGCTGGTGCCATCGATGCTGGTGGCGCTGATCTTCCGCACCCTGACGGCCATCCAGTCCTTCGATATTCCGTACAACATGCCCGGCCCTGGCGACGAAACCAAGACCCTGGCCATGTATATCCAGTCCAATACCGTCGACTACCTCGACGTGGGCTACGGCTCGACCCTGGCGGTCTTCATGTTCCTGCTGTCGATGGCCACCACGTTTGTGTATCTGAAATATGTAAGAGGAGACAAAGAATGAGCGGCCTGTTTTCATCGAAGCGCCTGCGCTGGTTCGCCGCAGCGATCGTCATCCTCAACGGCGTCTTCCCCGCCCTGTGGATCCTGTTTACCTCACTGAAAACCGAGAGCGAACTGACGCAAAAGCCGATCACCTACTGGCCGCACGAACCGACCATCGGCAATTTCATCTCCGCCTTCCAGGACCAGCCGCTGCTGACGTTCCTGACCAACAGCCTGATCGTGGCCGGCCTGTCGACCCTGCTCAGCCTGTTCATCAGCGCGCTGGCCGCGTATGCGATTGCCCGCTTGCGCCTGCGCTTCCGCGGCCTGATCCTCACTGCCATCATCGGCGTGTCGATGTTCCCGCTGGTGACGCTGATGGTGCCATTGTTCGAAATCATGCGCAGCCTGGGCTTGCTCAATTCCTACTGGGCGCTGGTGCTGCCGTACACGGTGCTGAACCTGCCCATCTGCACCCTGATGATGGTGAGCTTTTTCCAGGATATCCCGCGCGACATCGAGAACGCGGCCATGCTCGACGGCTGCACCCGGTTGAGCGCCCTGTGGCGCATCGTGCTGCCGCTGGCCGCCCCTGGCGTGGCGACGGCCGCCATCCTCGCGTTTGTGAATTCCTGGGACGAGTTCCTGCTGGCGCTGTCGATGAATTCGGCCGTGGCTTACCGCACCCTGCCCGTCGGCATCCAGCTGTACCAGGGCGAGTTCGCCTTCCCGTGGCCGATCATTTCGGCGGCACTGGTGGTGGCCATCGTGCCCATCGTCGTGCTGATCGTGATCTTCCAGGAAAAGGTCGTCAGCGGCCTGACCTCGGGCGGCTTGAAGGGCTGAAAATGGACCACCAGTCTCCCTTCACCCTGGCGCACGGCGACTGCCGCGCCGACGTCCACCCGGCCACGGGTGGCGCGCTGGCGGCTTTCCGCTGGCGCGGGCGCGACATCCTGCGCGCCGCGCCAGCCGCTGCCGACGTGCGGCAGATGGCCTGCTACCCTTTGGTGCCGTATTCGAACCGCATCGGCAACGCCGTGCTGCAAGCGCAGGAACAGGCGCATGCGCTGCGCGCCAACTTCCCGCCCGAGCCGCACAGCATCCACGGCTTCGGCTGGCAGCGCGCCTGGCACGTTGCGGCGCGTGCGGACGACAGCGCCGAACTGCTGCTGGTGCACGGCGGCGACGCCGACTGGCCGTTCGCCTGCGAAGCGCGGCAAACCGTGCTGCTCGACGCTGCCGGCCTGCGCCTGACCTTATCCGTGCGCAATGACGATACGCGCGCCATGCCCGCCGGCCTGGGGTTTCACCCCTACTTTCCGCTGGCGCCCGGCCTGCGCCTGCAGGCGCAATGGGATGGCGTGTGGAGCATGGGCGATGACCACTTGCCGGCCGGCCTGGCGCCCGTGGCGCAAGCGTCGCCATTCGCCACGCCACAGCCCGTGGCCGGCTGGCGCAGCGACCATTGCTACAGCGGCTGGACGGGCCGCGCCAGCCTCGATTACGGCGACTACAGTGTGCAGCTGTCGGCCAGCGAGAATTGCCGCCATCTCGTGTGCTTCGCGCCCAACGACGAGCGCAGCTTCATCGCCATCGAACCCGTCACGCACGCGAATAACGCGTTTGCGCTGGCCGCGCGCGGCGCGCGTGACACGGGCATGCGCTTGCTGGCGCCCGGCGAGAGTCTGCACATCGCCATGCGCCTGGCCATCGAGGAGAGCCAGCATGCGTGAATGGCAAGCTGAACTCGTGCTCGATGCGCGCGCCCAGCTGGGTGAATGCCCGCTGTGGAGCGTGGCCGAGCAGTGTTTGTACTGGATCGATATCGCCGGGCGCCGCCTGCACCGCTACGATCCGGCCACAAGCCTCGACCGCGTCTGGTGGGTGCCGTGCGAGCCGGGCTGCATCGCGCTGGCTGAAAAGGGCGGCCTGGTGGCGGCCCTGCGCGACGGTTTCTACCGCTTCTATCCGCAGGAAGGCTTGCTCGACAAGCTGGCCGACGCCCCCTACGACAGCCGCGACATGCGTTTCAACGACGGCCGCTGCGACAGCGCCGGGCGTTTCTGGGCCGGCGCCATGTACGAGCCGCGCACGGCGGAACTGGCTGCCATGTTTTGCCTGGAACGGGGCGCCACGCGCCTGGGCTGGGGGCCGCAACAGGATCTTGGCGTGAAAGTCAGCAATGGCCTCGCCTTCGCGGCCGATGGCCAGTCGCTGTTCCAGTCCGACACGCCGAACCACGTGATCTACCGTTTCGCCTTTGACGCGGCCAGCGGCCAGGTGGACGAACGCAAGGTGTTTGCCCGCCTGCCCGTCAAGGGAGAGGACGCCGTGTACGGTGGCCGCCCCGATGGCGCGGCGCTCGATGCGGAAGGCTGCTACTGGAGCGCGCAATACGAAGGCGGCCGGGTGCTGCGCTTTTCGCCGCAGGGAGAGATCATCGGCATCGTGCGCGTGCCCGTCACGCGCCCCACCATGATCGCCTTTGGCGGCGCCGACCTGCGCACTCTGTACATCACCAGCGCGCGCGAAGGCGCAAGCGACGACGAACTGGCGCGCCAGCCACAGGCCGGCGGCCTCTTTGCCGTGCGCCTGGACGTGGCCGGCCGCCCCGAACCCCTATACCGGGATTGATATCCGGATCTTCACCCTGAGGACAGCATGAACGCCAACATCACTCTCTACCCCAGCCTGCAGGACCGCGTGGTCTTCGTTTCCGGCGGCGGCTCCGGCATCGGCGCCGCGCTGGTCGAACACTTCGCCCTGCAAGGCGCGCAAGTGGCTTTTTGCGACATCGACCGCGACGCCAGCGACGCCCTGGCCGCGCGCCTGGCGCCCTTGTGCCGGCACGCGCCCTATTTTATCTACAGCGACATCCGCGACATCGCCGCCTACCAGGCCAGCCTGGCCGACGTCGAGGCGCGCTTCGGCGCCATCCGCGTGCTGCTCAACAACGCGGGCCGCGACGACCGTCATTCGCTGGCGGAACTGACGCCCGAATACTGGGACAACTGCCTGGCGCTGAACTTGAAACACCACGTGTTCGCCATCCAGCAGGTGGCGCCCGGCATGGCGGCCGCCGGCGGCGGTTCCATCATCAACCTGGGCTCGATTTCGTGGATGCGCGGGCGCCCCAACCTGGTCGGCTACACCACGTCCAAGGCGGGCATCGCGGGCCTGTCGCGCACCCTGGCGCGCGAGCTGGGCGAGCAGAATATCCGCGTCAACGCCATCGCGCCGGGCGCCATCGCCACGGACCGCCAGGCCGCGCTGTGGCGCGACCCGGAAGAAGACCGCCGCTTCATCGAACTGCAATGCCTGAAATACCGGCTCGACGCGGGCCACGTGGCGCGCACGGCCCTGTTCCTGGCGGCCGACGATTCGGACGGCATCACGGGCCAGAACATCATCGTCGATGCCGGCCTCGCGCAAGTATCTGTAGCTGGCTAAGCCCCCATTCAAGGAGAACCCTCATGTTGAACCTGCAAGACGCAAGCCTGTTGAAACAGCAATGCCTGATCGACGGCGCCTGGTGCGACGCCGACGACGGCGCCACCATCGATGTCACCAACCCGGCTACCGGCGCCGTGATCGCCACCGTGCCGCGCATGGGCGCCGCCGAGACGCGGCGCGCCATCGCCGCCTCGCATGCGGCCTTCCGGCTGTGGCGCAAGCAGACCGTCAAGGCGCGCGCCACGGTGCTGCGCGCCTGGCATGCGCTAATCCTGCAGCACGCGGACGACCTGGCGCTGATACTCACCAGCGAGCAAGGCAAGTCGCTGGCGGAAGCCAAGGGCGAGATCGTCTCGAACGCGGCCTACCTGGAATGGTTTGCCGAGGAAGGCAAGCGCGCGTATGGCGACGTGATCGCGCCGCCGTCGAACGACAAGCGCATCGTCGTCATCAAGCAGCCGATCGGCGTGTGCGCGGCCATCACGCCGTGGAATTTCCCGAACGGCATGATCACGCGCAAGGCCGGCCCCGCCCTGGCGGCCGGCTGCAGCATGGTCCTGAAACCGGCGTCGCAAACGCCGCTGTCGGCCCTGGCCCTGGCCGAACTGGCGCTGCGCGCCGGCGTGCCGCCCGGCGTGTTCAATGTGGTGACGGGCGCGGCGCAAGCGATCGGCACGGAACTGTGCCATAACGACCTGGTGCGCAAGATCACGTTTACGGGATCGACGGAAGTGGGCGCCTGGCTGTCACGCGAGGCGGCCGGCACGATCAAGAAGCTGTCGCTGGAACTGGGCGGCAATGCGCCCTTCATCGTTTTCGAGGATGCCGATATCGACGCGGCCGTCGAAGGCGTGCTGATGTCGAAATACCGCAACAGCGGCCAGACCTGCGTCTGCGCCAACCGCATCTACGTGCAGGACAGCATCTACGACGACTTCGCCGCCCGCCTGGTGGCCAAGGTGGCCGAGCTGAAACTGGGGGCCGGCACCGAAGCAGGCGTCACGCAAGGCCCGCTGATCGATGAAAACGCCGTGCGCAAGATCGAACAGCATATCGCCGACGCGCTGGCCAAGGGCGGCAAGTTGGCCATCGGCGGCAAGCGCCACGCGCTGGGCGGCAGCTTCTTCGAGCCCAGCGTGGTGCTGGAAGCGAACAGCGACATGCTGGTGGCCACCGAGGAAACCTTCGCCCCGCTGGCGCCCCTGTTCCGCTTCGGCAGCGAAGAGGAAGTCGTCGCCATGGCCAACGCCACGCAGTTCGGCCTGGCCGGCTATTTCTACAGCCGCGACCTGGGCAGAGTCTGGCGCGTGGCGGAAGAACTGGAAGTGGGCATGGTCGGCATCAACACGGGCATGATCGCCAATGAAATGGCGCCGTTCGGCGGCGTCAAGCATTCGGGCATGGGCCGCGAAGGCTCGCATTACGGCATGGACGACTTCCTCGATATCAAATATTTGTGCATGGGAGGGATTTGATTATTTCAAGGTAGGCAAGGCAGGGATCAGCAACCATACTCATAAAAAACACAGGAGACAAGATCATGCAAACGACTTTACGCAAAACCACATTGGCTGCGGCCATCACCGGCGTGCTTCTCTCGGCACCATTTGTTAGCGCTAACGCGCGCGCCGACGAACTGAGCGACATGAAAGCCATGCTGGCCCAGTTGCAGGACCGGGTGGCGCAGATGGAAGCGAAAGCGGCCCAGCCAGCGCCAGCAGCAGCGATGGCTGCCGCACCGGCAGCGGCGCCCGTGAAACCGGTCACCGGCTTCAACTGGAAACTGTACGGCCGTGGCGACATCGGCTATACGGTTTCGCGCGGCAAGGATGCCAGCGGGCGCCAGCTGACCAACCACCGCCTGAACCAGGGCGAGATGGCCAGCCGCCTGGGCCTCACGGGCGCCTGGGTCTTCAGCGATGAATACAAGGCCATCTTCGGCGTCGAGACGGGCTTGAACCTGTTCAACGGCAATGCGGGCGGCGGCACGCAAAACAACACCACCTCGTCCGTGCTGTTCAACCGCGGTTCCACTGTCGGCTTTGCCTCGACCACCTGGGGTTCGATCGAAGGCGGCACCATGTACATGGCGCCGTTCTGGGTCTCGCTGGGCGCCGACCTGGCCTCGGCGCACAATTACGGCGCCAACGACTTCAGCGCCCTGTTCTCGCTCACGCGTCCCGAATCCCTGGGCCGCTACCTGAAGGATCCCGTCACGGGCAACGCCAGCAAGACGACGAGTTTGGCCGGCAACAACTCGGGCACGGCCTTGTTCTACGGCAATGCGCTGCGCTACCGCAGCCCCACCTGGAACAACATCTCGGCGGAAGTGTCGTATTCGGCCGGCCAGCAGGCGTCTTCCGCCACCGACCTGGAAAACGATGGCCGCAGCTGGGCCGCCAACGTGCTGTACAAGAAGGGCGACCTGTTCCTCGGCTATGCGCATATGGATTACCAGCAGAGCAACGACATCAGCACGGGGGGCACGCCGAACTTCCTCAAGCGCAACCAGGTCACGGACATCGTCGGCGCGCGCTACAAGTGGCACGATTTTACCTTGGGTGGCTCCTACACCTCCTACCGCGTGTCGAACGCGGGCGGCTATGCGGCCGACGCCTTCGGCGTCTCGGGCGCGTATGACCTCGGCAAGCACCGCATCGAGGGCAGCCTGGCGCACATCAGCTATGACGGCGCCAACGCCAAAGGCGCGTTCGGCACGAACACGGGCGATGGCGTGGGCAAGCCCACGTCGACAGCCTACTCGCTGGGCTACCTGTACAACTTCCAGCCGACCCTGTCGTTCTACGCGTATGCCACGCGCATCGCCAACAACAGCCATGCCAAGCTGGGCGTATTGCAGTTCCGGGGGGACAATAACTACTTCGGCTACAGCCCCGTCGAGCTGACCGCCGGCATGTTCCTCGTCTTTTAATTTAGTGCTTATTTGTTGATGCACCGCCGGCCCGCCCCACGCCACCATGCGGGCGGCCGGTTTTCACAGGAGTTGATCGTCATGCAGTACACACTACACCAGGAAAATGACAGCGTCGCCCTGCGCTGCGCCGGCCGCTTGCTGCTGCGCCACGGCGCCGATACCCCATGCGTGTTCGTCGGCCAGGGCCGCGAAAGCATGGAAATGTACCGCGGTAACTTCGCCATCGAAGATTACGTCGAGGAGCGCAGCGCCCTGCGCGCGCTGGCCGTCACGCAGGACGGCGACGGCGCCACCCTGAGCTTTGCGCGCCATGCGGGCGATTCTCCGCAACTGGTGCTGGCCATCCAATCACAGCCGCATGGCGTGCACCTGGTGGTGCGCTACGCGGCGCCGGGCTGGAACCGCCTGTGGCTGCGCCTGCCCGCGGAACAGGACGAGCATGTCTGGGGCTGCGGCGAGCAGATGTCGTACTTCGACCTGCGCGGCCGCCATTTCCCCCTGTGGACGTCGGAGCCGGGCGTGGGCCGCGACAAGTCGACGCACCTGACGTGGCAGGCGGACGTCACATCCAAGTCGGGCGGCGACTACTATCACACGAATTATCCGCAGCCGAGCTTCATCTCCTCGCAGCGCTACTGCCTGCATGCGGAGACGACGGCGTATGCGGACTTCGATTTCCGCCAGCCGGATTTCCACGAGCTGCAATTCTGGGCCATGCCCGAGCGCCTGGAATTCATGCTGGCCGAGACCTTCGTCGACCTGGTCGGCGTGGTGTCGCAGCGCTTCGGCCGCCAGCCACAGCTGCCCGCCTGGCTGCAAAATGGCGCCATGCTGGGCCTGAAAGGCGGCGAAGATCACGCGCGCGCCATCCTCGCGCAGGCGCAGGAGCACGGCTTGCCCGTCAGCGCCCTGTGGTGCGAAGACTGGGTGGGCTTGCGCCAGACCTCGTTCGGCAAGCGCCTGTTCTGGGACTGGCGCTGGCAGCCGCAGCGCTATCCGGACCTGAAAAACTGGATCGCCGACCTGGCCAGGCAGGACATCCGCTTCCTCGGCTACGTCAATCCGTATTTGTGCAACGACGGCACCCTGTACCAGGAAGCGCTGCGGCAGGGCTTTCTGGCCACGGCCATCGATGGCGGCGCCTACCTGGTGGACTTCGGCGAATTCGATTGCGGCGTCGTCGACTTCACCAACCCGGCCGCCGCGCTGTGGTTCGAGGAACGCATCCTGCGCCAGGAAATGCTCGACTTCGGCCTGTCCGGCTGGATGGCAGATTTCGGCGAATACCTGCCGATCGACCTGCGCCTGCACAATGGCGTCGATGCGCGCCTGATGCACAACGCCTGGCCGACCCTGTGGGCCGAAGTCAATGCGCGCGCCATCGAAGCAGCCGGCAAGACGGGCGACGCCACCTTCTTCATGCGCGCCGGCTACACGGGCGTGCAGGCGCACTGTCCGCTGCTGTGGGCGGGCGACCAGTCGGTCGACTTCAGCCGCCACGATGGCTTGCAGACGGTGATTTGCGGCGCGCTGTCGTCCGGCCTCCTGGGCAACGCCTACCACCACAGCGATATCGGCGGCTACACGAGCTTGTTCGGCAACCTGCGCACGGCCGAACTGTTCCAGCGCTGGACGGAGATGGCCGTATTCACGTCGATGATGCGCACGCACGAAGGCAACCGTCCCGACGAAAACTTCCAGTTCTACCAGGATGAACAGGTATTCCGCCACTTCGCCCGCATGACGCGGCTGCACGTGGCGCTGGCGCCGACCATCCGCGCCCTGGCCGAGGATGCCGTGGCGCGCGGCCTGCCGCTGCAACGCCCCCTGTTCCTGCACTATGAGCACGACCGCGCCACCTACGCCATCCAGGACCAGTATCTGTTCGGCCCCGACCTGCTGGTGGCGCCCGTGCATGCGGCGGGTGCTGCGCGCTGGAGCGCCTACCTGCCGCAGGGCGACGCCTGGATCCACCTGTGGAGCGGCGCCGCCTTCGAAGGCGGCCAGCGCGTGGAAGTCGATGCGCCGTTGGGCCAGCCGCCCGTGTTCGTGCGGCGCGGCTGCGCGCAGCAGGACTTTTTCCTGTCGCTGGCAAAATGAGCCTGGCATGAGCGTGGCGTCGCATCTGCTGTTCCTGGCCTGCGTGGCGCTGGCCAGTTACGCGCAGAACTTGACGGGCTTTGCCTTCGGCCTGATCCTGCTGGGCCTGACGGCCGTGCTGCACCTGGCCAGCCTGGGCGACGTCGCCAACGTGGTCAGCGTGCTGGTGCTGGTGAATGCCGCCATCACGTTTGGCCGCACGCGCCCGCAGCTGGCCTGGCCCGTATTCGGCCCTGCACTGGCCGTCAGCCAGCTGGGCGTGGGCGCGGGCGTGGCCCTGCTGGGCTGGTTCAGCGCGCAGCAAGTGACCCTGCTGCGCTTCCTGCTCGGTTGCGCCATCGTCGTCTGCGCGTGCATGCTGGTGCTGCGTGCCAGCGCGCGTGCGCGGCAATCCGGCCTGCCCGCCTTCCTGTTCTTCGGCGGCGTGTCCGGCGTGATGGGCGGCCTGTTCGCCAGCGCCGGCCCGCCCATGGTGTACCACCTGTACCGCCAGCCATGGCCGGCCGACATGATCCGCCATTCGCTGATCGTGCTGTTCGCCGCGAATGCCGTGCTGCGCCTGGCCCTCGTGCTGGCGCATGGCCAGTTCAGCATGACGGCCCTGTGGCTGACCCTCGAAGCCTTGCCGCTGGTGACGGGGCTGACCTGGCTGGCGCGCCGCCACCCTTCGCGCCTGCCCATCGAGCACGTGCGCCGCGCCGTCTTCGTGCTGCTGCTGGTCGCCGGCCTGGCCCTGGTGCTGCCGCCCGTGCTGTCGCTGCTTGCCTGAGGCGGCGCCTTTTTTCCTTTTACTTTTACAAGACGAACCTTCCATGTCCGCTTCCCGCTTTTCCTCCCTGCCCTCCGACTGCGACCTGCTGGTCGTCGGCGGCGGCATCAATGGCGCCGGCATCGCGCGCGACGCGGCCGGCCGCGGCTTGCGCGTGGTGCTGTGCGAACAGCACGACCTGGCGCAGCACACCTCGTCCGCCTCCACCAAGCTGATACACGGCGGCCTGCGCTACCTCGAATACTATGAATTCAAACTGGTGCGCAAGGCGCTGCAGGAACGCGAAGTGCTGCTGCGCGCCGCGCCCCACATCATGTGGCCGATGCGCTTCGTCATGCCGCACGACGCCGCCCAGCGCCCCGCCTGGATGATACGCGCGGGCCTGTTCCTGTACGACCACCTGGCCAAACGGGCCTTCCTGCCCGCCTCGCAAGGCATCGCGCTGGACAAACACGCGGCGGGCGCGCCGCTGAAGGCCGGCTACCGCAAGGGCTTCGTGTATTCCGACGGCTGGGTCGACGATGCGCGCCTGGTGGTGCTCAACGCGCTCGACGCGCAGGAGCACGGCGCGCACATCCTCACGCGCACGGCCTGCATCGATGCGCGCCGCGATGGCGGTGCCTGGCACGCCACCCTGCAAGCCGAGGATGGCCAGCGCAAGACACTGCGTGCACGCGCCATCGTCAACGCGGCGGGACCGTGGACGGCGCAATTTGCCGGTGCGGCCGGCGGCGGCAAGACGCAGGGACTGCGCCTGATCAAGGGCAGCCACATCATCGTGCCGCGCCTGTTCGAGCATCCGAACGCCTATATCTTCCAGAACCCGGACCAGCGCATCATCTTCGCCATTCCCTACCAGGACGACTTTACCCTGATCGGCACCACGGACGAGGAATACAAGGGGGAAGTGAGCCAGGTGAAGATCAGCCAGGCGGAGATCGATTACCTGTGCCAGGCGGCGAACCGCTACTTCAAGCGCGAGATCGGCCCCGCCGACGTCGTGTGGACGTATTCGGGCGTGCGCCCCCTGCTCGACGACAGCGCGCAGAACGCGTCGGCTGTCACGCGCGACTACCTGCTGGAAGTGGCGCGCGGCGACGCGGCGACGGGAGCGCCCCTGCTCAATATCTGGGGCGGCAAGATCACCACCTACCGCAAGCTGGCCGAGGAAGCATTGGGCTTGCTGGCGCCCCTGCTGGAGAATGGCGCCCCGGCCTGGACGGCGCAAGCGCCCCTGCCCGGCGGCGACCTGCAGCAGGAGAATCGACTGGTGGACAGCCATGATTTCGACGCTTTCCTCGCCCGCTTCCAGCGCGATCACGCCTGGCTGCCGCCCGCGCTGGCGCGCCGCTATGCGCGCGCGTACGGCAGCCGCGCCACGCGCCTGCTGACGGGCGCCGCTTCGATGGCCGACCTGGGCGAGCAGCTGGCGCCCGGCCTGTACGAGGCCGAGGCGTGCTATCTGATCGAAGTGGAATGGGCCAGAAGCAGCGACGACATCCTGTGGCGGCGCAGTAAACTGGGTTTGCGCTGCGCGCCGGCCGACGTGGCGCGCCTGCAGCAGTGGCTGACGGTCCATCTGGCGCAAGAGGTGGCGGCATGACGTATTTGCTGGCCCTCGACCAGGGCACGTCCAGTTCGCGCAGCATGGTGTTCGATGAAACGGGCGCCATCGTCGCCGTGGCGCAGCGCGAGTTTCGCCAGCTCTTCCCGCAACCGGGCTGGATCGAACACGACCCGATGGAAATCTGGCACAGCCAGTTGGCGACCTGCCGCGAAGTACTGGCCAAGACAGGCCTGAAGGCAGATGCCCTCGGCGCGCTGGGCATCACCAACCAGCGCGAGACGACGGTGGTGTGGGACCGCGCCACGGGCGAACCCGTCTACAACGCCATCGTCTGGCAAGACCGCCGCACGGAAGCGCTGTGCGAGGACTTGCGCGCGCGGGGCCTGGCCGGCGCCATCCACGCGAAAACGGGCCTGGTGCTCGACCCGTATTTTTCCGGCACCAAGCTGCGCTGGATACTCGACGCCGTGCCCGGTGCCCGCGCGCGGGCCATGCGCGGCGAACTGGCTTTCGGCACCATCGACACGTGGCTGGCGTGGCAGATGACGGGCGGCCGCCTGCACGTGAGCGACGTCACCAACGCTTCGCGCACCATGCTGTGGAACCTGCATGAAGGCTGCTGGGATGCCCAGCTGCTCGACTGGCTGGACATTCCCGCCAGCCTGCTGCCGTCCGTCCATCCATCGAGCCACGTGTACGGCGAAACGGATACGGAAGTGCTGGGCAGCCCCGTGATCATCGGCGGCATCGCGGGCGACCAGCAGGCGGCCCTGTTCGGCCAGACCTGTTTCACGCCGGGCATGGCCAAGAATACCTATGGCACGGGCTGCTTCTTGCTGCTCAACACGGGCGAGCAGTGCGCGCAATCGCAGCATGGCTTGATCAGCACGGCCGCCTGCCAGGTGGGCACGCTGCCCGCGTATGCGCTCGAAGGCAGCGTCTTCATCGGCGGCGCCGTGGTGCAGTGGCTGCGCGACGGCCTGGGCGCCATCGGCCACGCGGGCGAAGCGGAAGGCCTGGCCGCCTCCGTGCCCGATTCGGGCGGCGTGGTCTTCGTGCCCTCGTTTACAGGCCTGGGTGCGCCGTACTGGGTGCCATCGGCCAAGGGCGCCATCCTGGGCCTGAGCCGGGGCAGCACGGTGGGCCACATCGCCCGCGCGGCGCTCGAAGCGATCGCCTTCCAGAGCGCCGCCCTGCTGGATGCCATGACTCGCGACGCGCAAGCGCCCATCACCGAGCTGCGCGTGGACGGCGGCGCCTGCGCCAACAACCTGCTGCTGCAATTCCAGGCCGACCTGCTGGGCATCCCCGTGGTACGCCCGCAAGTGATTGAAACGACCGCCCTGGGCGCGGCCTATCTGGCGGGCCTGGCCATCGGCCAGTACCGTGGCGTGGAAGAGCTGGCGTCGCACTGGCGCGCCGACAGGACGTTTTTACCCACCATCGGCCGCGACCAGGCGGGCAGCCTGATGCAGCAATGGGAGGTGGCGGTGCGGCGGTTTGCGGGAAATGGGGAGGGATAGCCAATATAACAGGCAAAAAAAAGCCCGCTGCTGGAGCGGGCTGAATCTATTTCCTTGGAGGAAGATAGAGGAGACACATGAATGATGCCGCGTTGCAGCATATAAAACCACTTTATATTCGTGATGTCAGAAATACGCAACGGTGATATTAAGGGCAACGAAGAATTCCATGCGGCAACTTTTATGCTGCCGCTTCCGTTTTCCCGTCGCCAGAACGCAACATATTCTTGATGCCTCGCAACGCTTGCCGTACCCTCGCCTCGTTTTCGATCAGGGCGAAGCGCACGTATTCGTCGCCGTATTCGCCGAAGCCGATGCCGGGCGACACGCTGACCTTGGCTTTTTGCAGCAGCAGCTTGGCGAACTCCAGCGATCCCAGGTGGCGGTACGCTTGCGGGATATGCGCCCAGATATACATGGAGGCCTTCGGTTTTTCCACCATCCAGCCCGCTTCATGCAAGCCTTTCACCAGCACGTCGCGGCGGCGCTGGTATTGGGCGCAGATTTCCGTCACGCAGCTCTGGTCGCCTTCCAGCGCGGCGATGGCCGCCACCTGCACGGGCGTGAAACTGCCATAGTCGTGGTAGCTCTTGATGCGCGCCAGGGCCGCCACCAGTTCCGCATTGCCCACCATGAAACCGATGCGCCAACCCGCCATGTTGTAGCTTTTCGACATGGTGAAAAATTCCACGGCCACGTCGCGCGCGCCGGGCACCTGCATGATGGATGGCGCCTTCCAGCCATCGAACGTGATGTCGGCATACGCCAGGTCATGCACCACCAGAATATTGTGCTGTTTCGCCAGCGCGACGACCCGTTCAAAGAATTCCAGCTCCACGCATTGCGCGGTCGGGTTGGATGGGAAGCCCAGCACCATCATCTTCGGCTTCGGGTAGCTTTCGCGGATCGCCCGTTCCAGCTCGGCAAAAAAATCCACGCCCGGCCCCATGCGCACGGAGCGGATGTCGGCGCCCGCGATCACGGCGCCCCAGATGTGGATCGGATAGCTGGGATTGGGCACCAGCACCGTGTCGCCACGGTCGAGCGTCGCCAGCATCAGGTGCGCCAGGCCCTCTTTCGAGCCGATGGTGACGATGGCTTCGCTGTCCGGGTCGATGTCGACCTCGTAGCGCTTCTTGTACCAGTGTGCAATGGCGCGGCGCAAACGGGGAATACCTTTTGATGCGGAATAGCCGTGCGTGTCGGGGCGTTTCACCGTCTCGACCAGCTTGTCCACGATGTGGGCCGGCGTGGCGCCATCGGGATTGCCCATCGACATGTCGATGATGTCCTCGCCACGGCGGCGCGCGGCCATCTTGAGTTCGGCGGTGATATTGAAAACGTAGGGGGGAAGGCGATTGATGCGCGAAAAGCTGCGCGGAGCTTGGCTGTCGGTCATGGTTATCTCTGTACGTAAGCGCCCGGATCCGTCCGAGCGACGTTGGCGCAGTGGCTGCGCCTGCAACGATACTAACCCGGCTTCGCAAGAACTGGCAAGGCCGATTCGGACAAGCTACAATACGCGCTGATCGAAAATGAGCGCACCGGTTGGTAACCCGGTAAGTGCCCGGCACCGTCCGGCATGCTCCCGCCCACGCGGACCCACGGCGCTGACCCTTGGCTGTTACACCAGCCGGGGAGGTGTTCTGGTTCGTGCATCTTTCCGCCGCGCCATCCCTCCCCTGCTTTCTATTTTAGGAATGAGACGGATGGCAACACACGACACCGCAGTAACTGGCATGACCCTGGACCGGACCGGCATCGAGCAGCAGCTGGCCCTGCCCGTGCGCCACTTCATCGATTGCGCGTTCGACGGCGAAGACTTGTCGCGCCTCGATTTGCAAGGCTGCACCTTCGAGCGCTGCACCTTTGCCGACACCAACTTATTCGCCAGCAAGCTGGCGCGCAGCACGTGGCGCCGCTGCCGCGCGGGCAGCGCCGATTTCGAATCCGTCGACGCCGTCGACGCCAGCTTCGAAGGCTGCGACCTGAACAACACAAAATGGCGGCGCGCCAAGCTCGCTTCGGCCACCTACCGCGGCTGCAAGCTGACGGGCGCCTCGTTCGAGGAAGTGGCCCACCTGGGCCTCACCTTCGAGGACAGCCTGCTGGTGGGCGCCGATTTGCGCGGCTTTTCGTTCCGCAAGGCGATACTCAAACAGCTGGATTTTTCCGACGCCTACCTGGCCGGCTGCGATTTCCGCGACGCCGTCTTCGAAGGCGGCAGCCTGCGCAACGCCACGATCAAGCTGGCAAAGTTCCAGGGCGCGGACTTGCGCGGCGCCGATATCGACGGTTTCAAATTGAGCGACGCGGCGCTGCTGAAGGGCGCCGTCATCACGCATGCGCAGGCGGCCAACTTCATGCGCGCGCTCGATCTGGTGGTGATTTAATCTGAACAGGCAAAAAAAAAGCCCGCTGCGGGAGCGGGCTGAATCTATTTCCTTGGAGGAGATAGAGGAGACAAGTGCATCTTGCGGCATCGCGGCATATCACGCCACTTTATCTTCATGATGATAGAAATATCCATTAGTGATAACGAGGCGCCATCAGGGTTTCACGCCGTGCGGCGTGTGGCTTGCGGCAGAAATTCTCCCAGCCACACCAGCAGGGCCAGGCCCGGAAACGCCATGCCGGTCAGCAAGGTCGCTTGCCAGCCATAACTGGCGTACACCCAGGCACCGATGGCCGAGCCGGCCGCGCCGCCGGCAAAGAACAGGGCGAAATACAGGCCGTTCAGGCGACCCCGCACTTCCGCGCCCAGGCTGAAGATGGCGCGCTGTCCCAGCACCAGGTTGGCCGCCACGCCCATGTCGAGCACGATGGAGGCGACCACCAGCAGCCCCAGCGCCACGTGTTTCGACTCTGGCGCCAGCATCGGCAAGGCAAAGGCGACGATGCCCAGCGCCAGCGCAGCTGCCGTGGCCGGCAAGGTGTGGCCCGCATCGGCCAGACGGCCGGCGATGGGCGAGGCAACGGCGCCTGCCATGCCCACCAGGGCAAAGATGGCGATACCCGTTTGCGACAGGCCGAACGCGGGGCTGGACAGCACCAGTGGCGTGACGGTCCAGAACAGGCTGAAGGCGCCAAACAGGCCAGCGTGATAGGCGGCGCGGCGGCGCAGCACGGGCGTGCCCAGCAGCAAATGCCACAAGGACGCCATCAAGGCCGGATAGCGCATGTTCGACACGGGCTGGCGCACGGGCAAGGCGCGGCGCAGCACCAGCGCCAGCAGCACCATCAGCACGGCGGCGCCGCCAAACACCACGTGCCAGCTCGCATGGGCCGCCACCAGCGAGGCCACGGGACGGGCCAGCATAATGCCCAGCAACAAGCCACTGACCACCTTGCCCACGGTCTGGCCCCGCGTCGCTTCCTGCGACAGGTGGGCGGCAAACGGCACGATCACTTGCGCCGCCACAGAACCGAGGCCGATGGCCAGCGCGGCAGCGAGAAACACGATGGCGCCCGTGGAAAGGGCCGCCACGACGAGGGCCGTGGCCGTCACCAGCAGGGCCGTGATGATCAGGCGGCGGTTTTCCAGCAAGTCGCCCAGGGGCACGACAAACAGCAGGCCCAGGGTATAGCCCACTTGCGTCAGGGTGACGATCAGCCCGGCCGCCTTGGCCGACAGGCCCGTCGAGGCGCTGATCGGCCCGACGAGGGTTTGTGCGTAATACAGATTGGCGACGATCAGGCCGGAAGCGATGGCCAGCAGCAGCACCATGGCGGGCGCAATGTCGTGGGGAGCAGAAGGTGAGGCCTTGTTCATGTTGTTTCCTCGGTTCGATAGGGATGTCGCTATTCTAGGCAAAGCCGGGGCAAAGATAATTAGGGCATAATCACCCTACACTTTTCACATAATATGAACAATGAAAGCTATCCCATGGACAAGATCAAGGCCATGCAGACCTTCGTGCGCATCGTCGAAGCCAACAGCTTTTCCAAGGCAGCCGAGACACTGAATTTGCCGCGCGCCGCGCTGACAGCCACCCTGCAAAAGCTGGAAGCCTACCTGGGCACGCAACTGCTGCAGCGCACCACGCGCCGCCTGTCCCTGACGCCGGAAGGTGCCGAGTACTTTCGCCATTGCCTCGATATCCTGAAAGCCGTTGACACGGCGGAACTGGCCTTCCGTGGCCCTGACGCGAAAAAACCCCGCGGTTTGCTGCGCATCAACCTGCCCAATACGGTGGGCCGGCGCCTGATCATTCCCCATATCGCGCAATTCCACGCCGCCTGGCCAGACGTGCAATTGCAGCTGAGTCTGACAGACCGCCTGGTCGACCTGACGCAGGAAGGCATCGATTGCGCCTTGCGCGTGGGCACCTTGCAAGATTCCGCCTTCATCGGCAAGCAGGTCGGCCTGATGCACTTCGTCACCTGCGCGTCCCCTGCTTACCTGGCGCGCCACGGCACGCCGCACACCCTGGCCGACCTGGCCGCGCACCGGGGCATCATGCATTACTCGGGCCGTACGGGACGCGCCTTCGATTGGGATTTTCTTCAAGGCAAGGAGGTCGTGCGCGTACAGATGGCCGGCCCCATCGCCGTCAACGACGCGGACGCCAGCGTCGATTGCGCGCTGCAAGGGTTGGGCCTGGCGCAGGCGGCCGTGTACCAGGTGCGCGCGCACCTCGACAGCGGCGCCCTGGTGGCCGTGCTGCCCGGCTGTTCGCCGACGCCGATGCCCATGTCCCTGTTGACGCCGCAAGGCCGATTGGCCACGCCCAAGCTGCAGGCGTTTGCCGGCTGGATCACGGCCCTGCTGGCTGCCCAGCCCGACGTGCAACTGCCCACGCACAAAACCTGAGGCAAAAAAAAGCCCGCTACAAAGAGCGGGCTGAATCTATTTTCTTGGAGGAGAATAGAGGAGACAAGTGAATTATGCTGCATCGCGGCATATCAATCCAATTGATTGTTGGAATGATAGAAATACACCAGACAGATAACTGATGGCGAAAAAAAAACCGGCTCCGCAAGGAACCGGTTTTTTACTGCGTGAAAAACCTTACTTCGCCGCCGTCACCGGTGTTGCCTTGGTGTCCGCGCCATACGGCAAGACCTTGGACGCCAGGCGGGTATCGGCCTTGATCAGCGCCACTTCGTCTGCCAGGATGCGCGCCGCTTCGTTGAGCAGCACGTCCTTGGCGCTCTTCGCGGCCGTTTCAGCGTCCAGTTCGGCACTCAGGGCCCGCTCGTCACCCTGCAAGCCGTCGTCGGTGCGCAAGGCGCCCTTCACGGCGGCAATCTGCTTGGCCGTCTTGTTGGCCGCTTTCGCGCCCTTCAGCACATCTTTCGGATCGGGAATGACCACCAGGTCGTCGGCAGGGTTCGAAATCTGCGCGATCAGGCGTTTTTCACGGGCCTTGGCGCGCGCTTCCTGGGCATCGCGCTCCTTGCGGCGCACGGTTTCATTGAGCGAAATCTGATTTTCCTTGCGCTGCTTGACGACGAGGGCGATGTCATCGAGCAAATACTGGAAATCCTTGTCCTTGGCCACGCGCGCATCATGCTTCTTGTCCAGCAGCGGCACGATGTCCTTCAGGTCGCCCGTCGGCATGTAGGGCGCCGGCTTGATCGCGACCCATGGCAGGGCATTGTCATAGCTCGATTCGCCGAAGTTTTCCGCGTCCGACATGGCTGGCAGCTTGATGTCAGGCGTGACGCCGCGCAACTGCGTGGTGCCGCCATTGATGCGGAAGAACTGGGCGATGGTCATTTTCAGCTCGCCGAAACGGGCTTTCTCGCTGCCGCCGAAACGGTCGAGGTTGAACAAGGTCTGCACCGTGCCCTTGCCAAAGCTGCCTTCGCCGATGATCACGCCACGGCCATAGTCCTGCACGGCGGCGGCGAAAATCTCGGAAGCGGATGCCGAGCCGCGGTTGATCAGCACGCCCATCGGGCCATCCCAGGCCAGGCCGGCGCTGGTATCGCTTTCCACTTCGACCTTGCCTTCGGCATTGCGCTGCATCACGACAGGGCCCTTGTCGATGAACAGGCCCGTCAGTTCGACGGCTTCATTCAGCGATCCGCCGCCATTGTTGCGCAAGTCGATCAGGACGTTGTCGACCTTGTCCTTCTTCAACTCGGCCAGCAAGCGGCTGACGTCGCGCGTGGCGCTTTTGAAGTCCTTGTCGCCGCGGCGGCGCGCTTCGAAGTCCTGGTAGAACGTCGGCAGGGAAATGACGCCGATGCGGCGCTTGACGCCGTTCTCGCGCACTTCGATGATCGATTTCTTCGCCGCCTGCTCTTCCATGCTGATTTTCTTGCGCACCAGCGGCAAGACCACGTGCTTGGCGTCCGGGCCGGCGTCGGCCGGCAGGATGTCGAGGCGCACCACGGAATCCTTGGCGCCGCGGATCAGCTGCACCACGTCGTCGATGCGCATGCCCAGCACTTCGGTGATGGGGCCGCTTTCGCCCTGCCCCACGCCGACGATGCGGTCGCCCACTTTCAGCTTGCCCGACAAGCCGGCCGGGCTGCCCGGCACGACTTCGCGCACCACCGTGTATTCGTCGCGCGTCTGCAGCACGGCGCCGATGCCTTCGAGCGACAGCCGCATGGCGATGTCGAAGTTGTCCGAAGCGCGCGGACCCAGGTAATTGGTATGCGGTTCGATCGACATGGCGTAGGAGTTCAT
Source organism: Janthinobacterium sp. PLB04 (assembly GCF_021165895.1). Classification (NCBI taxonomy): domain Bacteria; kingdom Pseudomonadati; phylum Pseudomonadota; class Betaproteobacteria; order Burkholderiales; family Oxalobacteraceae; genus Janthinobacterium; species Janthinobacterium sp. PLB04. Next base: position 4,309,935 of record NZ_CP088968.1, read on the forward strand.
AAAGATCTGGAACACGTCTTCGCTGTTGAGCTTGCGCGCACGGGTCGTGTAGCTCTCATAGCGCTTGTCCAGCGTCTCGCGGATGGCCTTGTCTTCCTTGCCCGCCAGTTTCAGGCGCAGCCAGTCGTTCTTGACGCGCTTGCGCCACAGGTCCCGCACTTCCTCGTCGTTCTTCGGCCAGGCGGCCTTTTCGCGGTCGAGCTGGTAGCTCTCATCGGCCGTAAAGTCGAACTTGGTTTTCAGCAATTCACGCGCATACGCCATGCGCTCGTCGAAACGCTGCTGGTACAGGTTATAGATGGCAAACGGCGCCGTCAGGTCTTCATTGATGATGGCGTCATCGAGCTTGGTGCGCAAGGGCGCGAAACGGTCGATGTCGGCCTGCACGAAAAACAGCTTTTCCGCGTCCAGGGACTTGAAATAGCGGTCGAAGATCTTCTCCGACATGGCGTCGTCGAGCGGCATGGCCTTGTAATGGACGCGCGTCAATACGCGCGATGCCCACAAGGCGGCCTGCGTTTGCTGGGCCAGCGGCTTCATGGGTAGCGGAGGAGCGGCGCTCTTGTCCGTCTGGGCTGCGCCAGCGTGGGCTGACAGGGCAAGCACCAGGGTGACCAGCATCATTTGCTTCTTCATCGGCTTCTCCGAAAATTAGTTGAATCAATTCCAGGCGGCGCAGCCATGCATGCGCCAGCCAGCAAGACAGTAAGGGGAATACACGACTGGTCTGCATATTATTCTACAGGATACGGCCTGGCAGTCTCCCATGGAATATCAGTTTCTTCCTGGAAGCTTAAACGCGAATTAAAGGTGGCGTCTCATTCATTACAAAGTGAAACATTCGTGAGAAAAATTACATCGCCCCTCGGCGCCAAAGATCAAACGCGCCATTGAAATCGAAAAAGTCAATAGGCCGTTTTTATAATCCTTGATACGGATGATGTTTTTACGCGAAAAATTGATTCCTGCGGGAAACACTTAGTAACAAAACGCAAGCAACATGCTATCATCGCGCCCTGAAATCCAGCTTGCCTGCGCGCGGCTCCCAACGCCGGCGCGCCTCAGTTTCAACAGTATTCCCCACCAGATCCCCTCCCCGCGTGTCATGTCATGACCAGGAATGGCCGAGCTGATTACCCTTTGCCAGACTCACACTATGCCTACAAAATCATTCTCCCCCCGCCACTGGAGTGTCGGCGGCAAGATCACCATTTTTACCTTTGCCCTGGTCAGCCTGATCCTCGCCAGCCTGACGACCTTGATCAGCATCCGCACCTCGGCTGCGCTGGAACAGCGCGCCGAAGCGGCCGTCACCAGCGAACTCAATAGCGTCATGACAACCACGGAAGTGTTTCACACGGCCATGGTCAACGAAGCGGCCAGCTTCGCGCGCCTGTTCGCTGCCGAATTTCCCGGCCCGTTCACGGTCGACACGGGTGCGATGGTGGCCGTGGCCGGCAAAGCCACACCCGCCCTGGCCAACGGCGGCAAGGTGCTCAACCTCGACACGGCCGTGGTCGACCGCTACACGGCGCAGACGGGCGTGATCGCCACCATTTTTGCCGCCAATGGCGATGAATTCGTGCGCATCAGCACCTCGCTGAAAAAGCAGGATGGCGAACGGGCCATCGGCACGCAGCTCGACCACAACCACCCCAGCTATGCACCGCTGCGCGCCGGCCAGCGCTTCGTTGGCATGGCCACCTTATTTGGCAAGCAATACATCACGCAATATGATCCCGTGCGCGATGCTGCTGGCAAGGTAGTCGGCGTGCTGTTCATCGGCCTGGACATCAGCAAGAATCTGGCCATGCTGAAAGAGAAGATTCGCCAGGTCAAGATCGGCCAGACGGGCTACATCTATATCGTCGACACGGCCCCTGGCGCCAATTACGGCCACCTGGTGCTGCACCCGAACAGCGAAGGCAAGAGCGCGCTCGAGTTCAAGGCCAGCGACGGCCGCCTGTTCATCCAGGAAATGCTGGCGCAAAAGGACGGCGCCATGCGCTACACGTGGACGGCGCCCGGCGAAACGGCGGCCCTCGCGCGCGAAAAGCAGCTGTTTTACCGTCAATTCAAGGATTGGCAATGGATCATCGCGGGCGGCACGTTCACGGACGAGATCACCCTGGAAGCGCGCCAGCTGCGCAACCAGCTGGCCATTTCCGGCTTCATCGCCCTGCTCGTCTTCGCCCTGCTGCTGTACTGGCTGGTGCGCACGCTCGTGTCGCGCCCGCTGGCCGCCGCCGAAACGGCCGCCGCGCAGATTGCCGCCGGCGACCTGACGGTGCACCTCGATACCAGCAGCCTGGACGAAATCGGCCGCCTGCTGCTCGCCATGAACCGCATCAGCGACAACTTGTCGCAAGTGGTCAGCAATGTGCGCGGCAGCGCCGGGCAGATCGCCACGGCATCCGGTGAAATCGCCAGCGGCAACCTGGACTTGTCGAGCCGCACGGAACAGCAAGCCAGTTCGCTGGAAGAAACGGCCGCCTCCATGGAAGAACTCAGTTCCACCGTGCGCCAGAACGTCGACCATGCACAGCAGGCAAGCCGGCTCGCGCACGACTCCTCCAGCCTCGCAGCAGAAGGCGGCGCCGCCGTGGCGCAGGTGGCCAGCACCATGGATGCCATCCGCAGCTCCTCGGGCAAGATCGCCGACATCATCGGCGTCATCGACGGCATCGCCTTCCAGACGAATATCCTGGCCTTGAACGCGGCCGTGGAAGCGGCGCGCGCCGGTGAGCAGGGACGCGGCTTTGCCGTCGTCGCCACCGAGGTGCGCACCCTGGCGCAGCGCTCGACGGCAGCGGCGAAAGACATCAAGGACCTGATCCAGGCATCCGCCAGCACGGTGGACCTGGGCCATGCGCAAGTGAGCCAGGCCAGCGCCACCATGGACACCGTGGTGGCCAGCGTGCAGCAAGTGAGCACCATCATGGCCGAAATCGCCCAGGCAAGCGAAGAGCAGCGCAGCGGAATCGAGCAAGTCAACCAGGCCATCGCCCAGATGGACCAGGTAACCCAGCAGAATGCGGCCCTGGTGGAAGAAGCGGCCGCGGCCGCCGACGCCTTGCAGGAGCAGGCGCAGGAGCTGAACCAGGTGGTAGGCGTGTTCAAGCTGTAAAAGCGGGTCCGGTGCTAAGATGGCGCATACCACCGCGCCAGGAGAGACCATGCACGACGACTACGTTTTAATTGCCCGGCTGATGATCCCCACGGATGCGCACGTCATCCGCGGCTGCCTGGCAGCGGCCGGCATCGACGTGCTGCTGACGGACGACCAGCACATGCAGGCCGACATGCTGCTGGCAGCCGCCATCGGCGGCGCCCGCGTGCTGGTGCGCGAACACGACGTGGCGCGCGCCAATGACATCCTCGCCGCCTTCGAGCGGGGCGATCTGGCGCTGGCGGACGATGCCGATGTAGGCGCGCCCGTCGCCGAATAAGAACACCTGTCAAAACCTACTGCGCGTCGTAATTTGCGGTCTGCGATGCTCACTGTACCTTCGTACAGTTGCGCTTCTCAACCACAACTTCCTTCCGCTCGCTACGGTTTTGCTAGGCGTTGTAAATCAGGCATAGAAACAGCGCCCGCATGCCTGGCGGTAACTCTCGTTGCCGCCAATGCTGATCTGTTCGCCTTCCTTGATGCGGCGGCCCTGCTCATCCACGCGGATGTTCATCGTGGCCTTCTTGCCGCACGTACAGATATTCTTCAATTCCTCGATATCGTCGGCCAGCGCCAGCAGATAGGCCGAGCCGGGGAACGGTTCGCCCTTGAAATCCGTGCGCAAGCCGTAGCAGATGACAGGCACGCCCTTCACTTGCGCCAGCTGGTGCAGCTGCTGCACCTGGGCCGTGCTGAGAAATTGCGCCTCATCCACCAGCAAACAGGCGACCTGGGGGATATCGTTGAGGAAATTCGTGTCGGCATGGAAAATATCGACCTGACGCTGCGGGCCCAGGCGCGACGTCACTCTGCCCACGCCGTAGCGGCTGTCGATGGCGGCCGTGTACAGGCGTACCTGCTGGCCCTGCTCTTCATAGTTGTGCGCGACTTGCAACAAGGCCGTCGACTTGCCCGCGTTCATTGCGGAATACCGGAAATAAAGTTTTGCCACTGCCGCCTGCCCTGTTTGTCTGGTTTTCAGGATACTGTTTAGTTCCTTTTCGAGGCGTGATTATAAATCGCAATGGCGGGCTTGCGGCAGCTTAATAGTCGTGTCATTGGTGCGGCAAGCGAGAAAAAAACGGCGCATACTCGAAGCGCGCACGCTGTAGCCGCGCTGCAGCCGATATGCGCAAAGTGCATATGCAAGCATGCAAACATTCGTTCGCCGCACTCGTCCACCCGCCTACACTGCGCGGCACGGAAGGCGGCTCGGGACACAATCCCGGGCGGCTGTTTCTCTGACAGGAGCCACCATGAATGATCGAATGCCATCCCCACCCCAGCCGCCAGCGCTATACAAGCTGATCGGCAATACCCCGCTGGTCGAAGTGACCAGGCTCGACACGGGCCTGTGCCAGCTGTTCCTGAAACTGGAATCGCAAAATCCCGGCGGTTCCATCAAGGACCGCATCGGCCTGTCCATCATCGAAGCGGCCGAAGCCGACGGCCGCTTGCAGCCGGGCGGCACCATCGTCGAGGCAACGGCCGGCAACACGGGCATCGGCCTGGCGCTGGTCGGCCGCATCAAGGGCTATCGCGTGATTCTCGTCGTGCCCGACAAGATGTCGACGGAAAAAGTGCTGCACCTGAAAGCCCTGGGCGCGGAAGTGCACACCACGCGCTCGGACGTGGGCAAGGGCCATCCCGAGTACTACCAGGATTACGCGGCGCGCCTGGCGCGCGAACTGCCGGGCGCCTTCTTTGCCGACCAGTTCAACAATCCCGCCAATCCGCTGGCCCACGAAACGACGACGGCGCCCGAAATCTGGGAGCAAAGCGGCCATGACGTGGACGCCATCGTCGTCGGCGTCGGTTCGTCCGGCACCCTGACGGGCCTGACGCGCTACTTCCGCAAGGCGCAGCCGAAGCTGGAATTCGTGCTGGCCGACCCGCAAGGCTCCATCCTCACCGAATACATCGACACGGGCAAGGTATCGGACACGAGCGGCTCGTGGGCCGTCGAAGGCATCGGCGAAGACTTCATCCCCTCGATCGCCGACATGGACAGTGTCACCAAGGCCTACACCATCAGCGACCAGGAAAGTTTTGATTCCGCGCGCGCCCTCTTGCGCGCCGAAGGCATCCTCGGCGGCTCGTCCACGGGCACGCTGCTGGCCGCCGCCCTCAAATACTGCCGCGAACAGACCACGCCGAAGCGCGTCGTCACCTTTGTCTGCGACACGGGAACGCGCTATCTATCCAAAGTCTATAACGATGGCTGGATGCGCGACCAGGGCTTGTTGCAACGGGCCGTGTCGGGCGACTTGCGCGACCTGATCGGGCGCCGCTACGACGAGGGCGATGTCGTCAGCGTGGCGCCGGGCGACACCCTGCTGACGGCCTTCAACCGCATGCGTGCCAGCGACCTGGCCCAGCTGCCCGTCATCGATGGCGGCCAGCTGGTCGGCATTATCGACGAATCGGACTTGCTGCTGCATGTCTCGGGCGACGCCGCCCATTTCGCGGGTCTGGTGGGCGCCACCATGACGACGCAGATCGAAACCCTGGCGCCGTCCAGCGGCTTGCCCGCCCTGCGCGCCACCCTGGACCGGGGCTTGACGGCCGTCGTCGCCGACGATACTGCCTTCTATGGCCTGATCACCCGCTTCGACCTTCTCAACCACTTACGCAGGACACTATCTTGAGCCAGCACATTCCCCGCAAGAGCCGCCTCGCCACGCGCGTCATCCACGCCGGCCAGTCGCCCGACCCGTCGACGGGCGCCATCATGCCGCCCATTTACGCCACCTCCACCTTCGTGCAGGACAGCCCCGGCGTGCACAAAGGCCTCGACTACGGCCGCTCGCACAATCCCACGCGCTGGGCGCTCGAGCGCTGCGTGGCCGACCTGGAAGGCGGCAGCGCGGCCTTCGCGTTTGCCTCGGGCCTGGCAGCCATCTCGTCCGTGCTGGAATTGCTGGACGCGGGCAGCCATATCGTCGCCGGCGACGATATGTACGGCGGCACATATCGATTGTTCGAGCGGGTGCGCCGCCGCTCGGCCGGCCATGAGTTCACGTATGTCGATTTGACGAATCCGGAAAACCTGCTGGCCGCGCTGCGCCCGGAAACGAAGATGGTGTGGGTGGAGACGCCCACCAACCCGATGCTGAAACTGGCGGATTTGCGGGCGATTGCCGACATCTGCCGCGCACGGGGCATCATCGCCGTGGCGGATAACACCTTCGCCAGCCCGCTGGTGCAGCGCCCGCTGGAACACGGCTTCGACATCGTCGTGCACTCGACCACCAAGTATTTGAACGGCCACTCGGACATCATCGGCGGCATCGCCATCGTCGGCGCGGAAGAGCGCCAGGCGGAGTGGCGCGAGCAGCTGGGCTTTTTGCAAAACTCGGTGGGCGCGATTGCCGGACCGTTCGACAGCTTCCTCGCCCTGCGTGGCGTGAAAACCCTGGCCATCCGCATGCAGCGCCATTGCGAAAGCGCCCTGGCGCTGGCGCAGTGGCTGGAGCAGCAAAAGGAAGTGCGCAAGGTGTTTTATCCGGGGCTGGAATCGCATCCGCAGCATGCGCTGGCGCGGCGCCAGATGGATGGTTTCGGCGGCATCATCTCCATCGACCTGGACACGGATCTGGCCGGCGCGCGACGCTTCCTCGAACGCTGCGAAGTGTTTGCCCTGGCCGAAAGCCTGGGCGGCGTGGAAAGCCTGATCGAACACCCCGCCCTGATGACGCATGCCAGCATCCCGCCCGAACAGCGGGCAAAACTGGGCATAGGCGACGGCTTGATCCGCCTGTCGGTGGGCATCGAAGACATCGAAGACCTGCGGCATGACTTGCGCACGGCGCTCGACGCGATTTGATATTTCAGATCAACCCAGGACCAGTACCGTAGGTCGGATTAGCGAAGCGTAATCCGACACATTGTTGCCATGAACAGCAACGCTTACTCCCCCGGCCGGTACCTGCGCTCCAGGTGCCGGGCCACGTCTTCGGGATAAAACAGCACCTCCTTGAATTCGCCGCGCGCATACATGGCCGCCTGGTCCTGGAAGTGCGGCGACTTCGGGTCGCCGCTCTGGCCGCCGGCGAGGATGCTTTTCGCCTTGATGCGGGGGCCGAATTCCACGGCCGCCACAAAGCTGTTGCCGCGCTCGCCGTAGATGCGTCGCGTCGTACTCTTGCTGCTCTGCCCATATGCGGCCAGCGCGCCCCAGTTACCCGACGCGTAAGGCACGGGCAGGCTGGCTTGCGCATCATCGAACGGCTGCACCACGTCGCCTGTCAGGCGCTGGTAGCGGTTGATCTCGCCCCACGGCGTTTGCCAGTTGCCGAAATCGCGCTGCAGCTTATCGGCCGCACTGGCCAGTGCCGCCAGCCGCTGGTCGGCCGGGACCCTGTCCGTCGCCAGAAAATCGACCACGGGCACGCCCTGCTCGCGCGCCTGCTTGCCTGCCAGTTCGGCCAGCTCCTGGCCCCAGAACACGGCCAGCGAGGTGGCAGTGGACGTCAGCGAATAGCGCCAGTCCCAGGCACGCAGCAAAGCCACCTTGTCGGCCAGCGCCAGCTTTTGCGGCGAATTCTCCGGTAGCGCATCGTACGCCGCGAACAACGGCGGCAGCAAAGATTCGAACGCCGTCAGTTCGCTGTCGTAGGAGGCGGCGATCAGGCTGTCCAGGGTAAAACCCGTCCTGTTCTGGAAAACCTTGACGGCATGCAGGCCGCGCGCATTTTCGCCATACACGGACATGTAGGCGGGATAGTCGTGCTGGCGCGGGCTGTTGGCGCCGGCCGCCGAATACGGCCAGTTGTTCGTGTTCTGGATCCAGCCATTCTTCGGATTGAACAGGGTGATGGTTTGCGCCACCGTGTGCAGCCCTTGCCATTCCGTGGCCGGGTCGCTGCCATCGACGGGCTGCTTCCAGTTGAAACGCGGGTCGCGCACGGGGATGAAATTGCCGTGAAAATAGGCGATATTGCCATCCGCATCCGCGTACACCGTATTGTTCGACGAATTCGTGCGCAGCTCCATCGTCTTGTAGAACGCCGCATAATCGCGCGCCTTGGTGCGCGTGTACGACTGCATGAGCGCCTTCAACGGCTCGTTCATCAGGCGCACGGCCACCCATTTACCGTCCAGCGCGCGCACGATGGGGCCGTGGTGGCTGTAGTAGACGGTGATGGTTTTCGAGCCCATGCCGCCATCAGCCAGTCTATATGGCAAGGTGATGGGCACGGCTTTCAAGGGACGCAGCCCGCCGTCATAACGGTAGAACCATGCGCCATCCCGGTCGACGATGCTTTCCAGGTATTCGTCGATGACATCGCCGCCGCCCGAGGTATGCATCCAGCCGAGACGGTCGTTAAAACCCTGGTAGACAAAGAACTGGCCCCAGGTGACGGCGCCATACGCGTTCAAGCCTTCGCCGCTGGTGACTTGCACTTCGGGACGGAAGTAGAACGAGGTGTGCGGATTGATCATCAGCAGCGCATGGCCGTTTTTCGTGATGGCGGGTGCGATGGCGAAACCGTTCGAGCCGCTCGGCTCCGGATCCAAGCCCGTCTCCACGCTGGCCAGCGCCACGGCGGCAGGCCTGGCTTGCTGGCCATAGAACGCTTCGAGCTGCGCCAGGTTGACCGATTCGATATCGCCGCCGATGCTGCCCTCGCTGAAGCTCAAGGCCATCCACGGCTCGAAATGCGCGATCAGCCGCGGTTTCACCTGCGGATGCGTGGCCAGGTAAAAATTCAGGCCATCGGCAAAGGCGTCCATCAGCTTGCGCAGCCACGCCGGGCTGGCGCGGTACTGCGCCTGCAAGTCGGCCGGATCGATGAAGAGCTTCATGCGCAGGTCGCGGTACAGCTCCCGCTCGCCCTCCACTTCCGCCAGGCGGCCCATGGCGTTGATGTAATTGAGTTCCACGCGGGGGAAATCGTCTTCGGCCTGCGCATACATCAGGCCAAAGACGGCATCCGCATCGCTCTTGCCCGTCACATGGGGCACGCCCCATGTATCGCGCGCGATGCTGACATTGGCGGCTTGCGCCTGCCAGCGGGCCATGTCGGGACTGGATGCCGCCAGCACGGGAGGAACGGCAACGATGCCGCAGGCGATGGCGGCGAACAGGGTACGGCTATGCAGCATGCACTACTCCAGAATCAAGTCGGCAATCAGGATGCATCGATCAGCGCGGCGATGCGCTGGTTCAATTCGGTATTTTCCGCCTGCAGCTGCGCCACCTTCTGTTTCAGGCTGGCGATCTCGCCGCGCAGGCGTTCCGCTTCGGACGGCGCCTGCGCCGCGTTCTCCGCCCACGGCTCGTTGCCCGTTTCCGGCGTGTCCTGCGATACATGCACCTTCGGCTCGCGCGGCGTGCGCGTGGCGGCGCGCTGTTCGCGGATTTCCTTGGCCGCCTGGCGTAATAATTTCTTGCCGCCGGCGACGGCCGCCACCTGCTCTTCCGGCGGCAGGGACGCCACGGTGGCCGCCGCATTGATGGAAATCGTGCCCGAGCGGACGGCTTCCACCAGTTCCGGCGAAGCGGCCTTCTGGATCTTCTCGATCTGGCTGATCTGGTTGCTGCTCAATCTCGCCGCCTTGGCCACCTCTTCGCGCGTGCTCATGGCCGGCTTGGGCGCGTTTTCGCCGTCCGGCGCATCCTGGGCGCTGACGGGCGCCGGGCTGCGCGCGGCGACGATTTCCTTCTTGCGCAGGGCCAGCACGCCGCGCTGGAAGTCCGACACGCTGCGGCGCGCCAGGTGATTGTCGATCATCCACAGCATGACATCGTCGAGCGAGGTAAAGCTGGTGTTCTGGATGGTCTTGAATTCGATGCCGTGCTGGCGGCAGATGGCGTAGCGGTTATGCCCGTCGATCAGCACGTCGTTCCACAGCACCAGCGCGTCGCGGCAGCCTTCGGCCAGCAGGCTGCGTTCGAGCGCCGCGTATTCGCTGGCGGTGAGCGGATCGATATACGACTGCAGCACCTGATTGATAGTGATATTCATGGTTGTCCTCAATATTGCGGCGCGATGGTCCGCGCCGGCACGAATGCTACACCATCCGCCACCCATCCAGCTGATCGAGGTCCGCCATCGTCCGTCACAATGGCAAAAAGCGCATTTTCCCTTTCTTTCATAGGCAACTGAACTTATCATTTGGCAATATTTAGCTACCATTCCCCTTACTCGCGCCTGCTTGCGCATGAGCGCTCCGAAGACAAACAAGGAAATCAATGAAAAAGTTATACCGCGTCGCCATCGCTGCCCTGGTACTCAGCGGGTGCGCCACCATGGAGGTCCGCGAGACGACCCGCACGATGGAGCGCATCGGCCATGATCCGCAACTGAACATCGTTTCAAAGGTCACTGCTGGTGAAGCACTATTGTCCACCTTCCAGTACACAAGCAAAACGGGGTATCAGATTTACGACGGGCGCGCCGTGTCAATCGGCGGCGGACGTGTCGCCGTCATCGAGGGCGACTTCCTGTACCGCGCCGATGTCGAGGGGAAACCTGCTTACTGCACTGAACGGCAGGTATTCAACATGTTGCTACCCGGAATGACCAAGAATGCCTGTTTTGCCGACCGCAACAATGATGGCCTGCTGGACCAAGTAATGATCGCAAGCGATCTGGCGTGGTGGCATGAAGATGTCAGCCCCGGCATCAAATTCGGCCCGGGAGTGGAAACAGCACCTATCGACAGGTCCATCAATTCGCAATTGCTATACCAGGGCTACAGCAATCAAACCTTGCGCATTGCCTACCGGGAGTATGCGGGCAACCTGGCACGGCCTTCGTTTTCGCAAGACTTATCGTTTGAGATCACCAGTTTTCCTGCAGAAATCACCTTCAGGAAAGTCAGGATCCAGGTACGCAGCGCAGGAAATCAGGGCCTGGAATACCAGATCCTTGGCGGCTATTGACTCTCACGGGCAAGCTGCGATCCAAGCAGATATAGTATGAAAAGAAAGTACGCCACCGCGATCATTTTTACCGTTGCCGCCATCGGCTTCACCTGGGTCAGCCCCTACATCGCCATGTACCGCATCAGCATCGCGGCGAAATCCGTGCGCCTGGAAACCCTGGCACAGCAGGCCGACCTGCCCGCCGTGCGCGCCAGCGTGGCGCGCCAGTTGCGGGCGGCCGGCGAAACGGCCAACGAGGAGGATTTCAAGGAAATGCTCGACACCATCGTCTCGCCGCCCGGCATTACGGTATTGATCCTGCACGGCAAGCAGGGGGCGGACGGCAAGCGCCACGACTTTGGCATGGCATACCGCTCGTGGAACGAAGTGGTGCTGCGGCGCAGCGGCGCTGGCCCCGCCGCCAGCCAATTTTTGCTGCGCCGCCATGGCATCTGGGACTGGAAACTGACGGACATCACCTTGCCGCCGGAATTACTTTAAAGAAACTTGATCTAAAACAACACTTACCTAAACTGCCATATTGATTTTGGGAAATATTATGTAGAATGCCAACACTTCAGGCGCACCGGGTCGCCAGGCATCCAAAAGATTGCACAATGAAAAGAATGATGCTTCTTGCTGTAGTGGCACTGGTCGCGCTGGCCGGCGTCTTCTATGGCAGCCCGTATTTCACCATGAACAAGATACGCGCGGCCACGATGGACGAGGATACCCAGGCCCTGGCCGCGCATATCGACCTGCCCCAGCTGCGCGGCAGCCTGGGGCAGCAACTGCATGCCCTGTTCTCGGCGCCGGAAGTGGCCGACGACATCAGCCCCGACGTCATCGACCCTTTGCTCGATACCATGCTGATGCCCGAGGGCATCGTCGCCTTGATGAAGCTCAATGACCGCTATGAAAAACCGATCGCCAAGGTCAGCGATATCAGCGGGCGCAAGCGTACTACCAAACCCGACTACAAACTGCGCTACACCTCCTGGGATAGCGTCGTGGTGCAGCGCGCGCACAGCAAAAGCCATATCGGCGAGCTGACCCTGGCGCGCGACGGCCTGTGGCACTGGAAGCTGGTGTCGGTGGCCCTGCCGAAAAACCTGCTGGCCGACGCGTAAGGCACCAGGCCAGCGTAGCGGCAAACCAGCGGCGGTGCGACACTGCTATCATCGGGTTTTGATTTCCAACGGAGGCAACATGTCAGACCTGGTACAACACGCCCTGACCCACGCGGGCAAACCGGCCACCACGCCGTGGGTGGTGACCCTGACCAGCGGTGAGAAACTCACCGGCCCCATTTCCCCGCTCAGTGACGGCTGCTACGCCATCGGCCTGGGACAAATCAAGTACTTTTCCAGCGACAAGGTCGCCTGCCTGAATGTATCGGGCGCCGGCGCGTTTCCCATCTGAAGACCTTGGCAATGGACCGCACGCGGGACAGTACGCAAGGCAACGCACACCTGGCGGCGCAGTTGCAGGCGCTGGAAGCGGCGCTGCAAAGCCAGGCGGTGCGCGCTGACAGCGCCAGGCTGGCAGCTCTGCTGGCCGACGAGTTCTTCGAATTCGGCAGCTCGGGCAATCTCTGGACGCGCGCGGCGACCTTGGCCGATCTGCCGGCAGAAGATTTTTGCCTGCGCAGCATCAGCGATTTCCAGGCCCGCTTGCTGGCCGAGGATGTTGCCTTCGTTACCTACCGCTCGCAGCGGCACGCCAGCAGCGCCCTGCCCGCCAGCGCCAGCTTGCGCAGTTCGCTGTGGAAGTGGCGCGATGGCCGCTGGCAAATGGCCTTTCACCAGGGCACGCCGATTCCCGGCTGATTCTCCGCCCCTCGGACGCTTTTCCCACGCCCGCTCCACAGGCGCGGGAACAAGCTGCACATGTCGAAAAGTTGTTTTTTGATCTGTAAAATCTCATTGATTTACTGAATTTTTTATGTAAAAATGATTTTAATAAATAAAACAAATTAATTATTTAAATCAGTTTTCAAGTAACGCGATCCTCACACCACGAATCCGTGTTCTGGATAGAGAAGCACTGCGCAGGCCACGATTCGTTGCCAGGCAATCGCCTGCCCTCGTCCCGCGCAAGCCCCCTTTCTAATCGTCACCACGTATTTTTGGGAGAGACATCATGGATAAATTCACCGTACGCACCCAGCTCACTCTGGCTTTCGGCCTGCTGGTCTTTTTCCTCATCGGCATCTCGGTCTTGTCCGTGCGCAGTTTTTCCACCTTCAACACCGGCTTTGACCAGTATGTCAACGGCATCACGGCCCGCGCCAATACGGCGCACCGCGTGCGTGACGCGATCGATATGCGTGCCGTGGCGGCCAGGAACCTGGTACTCGTCACCAAGCCGGAAGACCTGGAAATCGAACGCAGGCAGGTCTTGCAGGCGCACGCCGATGTCGTCAGGAACATGCAGCAGCTGCTGCAGCTGGCACAGCAGCCGGAGGTATCGGACGAGGTGCGCGCCATCATCAGCAAGATCGACAGTATCGAAAAACGCTATGCTCCCGTGGCGCTAGGCATCGTGGACCTGGCGCTGCAAAAGAAAACCGAACAAGCCATCGTCAAGATGAACGAGGAATGCCGCCCGCTGCTGGCCGCCCTCGTCGCCGCCAGCAATGAATATTTCGCCCTGACGGACCAGCGCTCCGCTCTCATCCTGCAGGAAGACAACGAACGCTACATTCTCAACAGGAATATCCTGATCGGCGCCAGCTTGCTGTCCATCGTGCTGGCGGCCCTGGCGGGTTGGCTCATCACGCGTCACCTGCTCAAGGCGCTGGGCGCCGAACCGAAACAGCTGTGCGACGCCGTCAGCCTGCTTGCCGCGGGCGACCTGACAGGAAAACTCAGCGTCGCTCCGAACGATAGCGTCAGCGTGCTGTCCGCGCTGCAGCGCATGCAGGTATCGCTGACTTCGGTTGTGTCCTCCGTCCGCCAGGATTCCGACACGGTAGCCCTTGCCGCCACGGAAATTTCCACCGGCAATAGCGACCTGTCGCTGCGCACGGAACAGCAGGCCAGCTCACTGGAAGAAACCGCTTCCTCGATGGAAGAACTCACCAGCACCGTGCGCAAGAATGCGGAAAATGCCCGCGAAGCCAATGTGCTGGCCACGACCGCCTCGGACGTCGCCAGCAAGGGCGGCGCCGTGGTGGGACAAGTGATGGGCACCATGGACCTGATCAGCGAATCGTCGCGCAAGATTGTCGACATCATCAGCGTCATTGACGGCATCGCCTTCCAGACCAATATCCTGGCCCTGAATGCCGCCGTGGAAGCGGCGCGTGCCGGTGAACAGGGCCGCGGCTTCGCCGTCGTGGCCACCGAAGTGCGCGGCCTGGCCCAGCGCAGCGCCAGCGCGGCCAAGGAAATCAAGACGCTGATCGACGATTCCGTGAGCCGCGTCGATGCGGGCGCCAGGCTGGCGGCGCAAGCGGGTACGACGATGTCCGAGGTGGTCGCCAGTGTCGCCCGCGTCAGCAACATCATCGCTGACATCACGATGGCCAGCCAGGAACAGACCACCGGCATCGAGCAGATCAATCAGGCGGTGGCCCAGATGGATAGCGTCACGCAACAAAACGCGTCGCTGGTGGAAGAAGCGGCGGCGGCGGCCGAATCCCTGCGCGACCAGGCCAGCCACCTGGTGCAGACGGTGAGCATCTTCAAGACGCACGACGGCCATGTGGCGGCGCCCACGCCAGCATCAGCGCGCGCCAGCCGCAAGCCGCTGCGCCTGGTACCGGCCCCGGCCAGCAGCACCGTCAAGCGCCAGGCAGCGCCGGCAAAACACCGTGCGGCGCAAGCGGAGACCGTGACGGCCGGCGATTGGGAAGAGTTTTAAGCGTTAAACCGATATGGGCATGCCGCCACGCATGCCCCCGTGACGCGCGCAGGAGATAGCCGCCACCGGCACCGTCCCCTGTCGCGCAGCAACAACACGCCCCTGCCGAAAAAATCCGCGGCAGTTGTTGTATTTCCACTGTCCGGACATGGGCAGCACGGCAAAAGCCATCCCTCTTTTTGCGCTCCCGCAGGAAACTCCATCCCCATGCCAGGCCACTTTTGCGCTCGCGCAAGCCTGGCGGCACTCCACTATGCACCCGCCAGATATTGACGACAAATACGATTTTATTCGTGTATTCAGTCGAAACGGATATGAATAGCCGTCGCTGGAAAATGGCATGAATACCAAAACTTTCCGTGCTAGCATGATTTTTCGTCCAGCTGGCCAGCGCCAGCTAGCAGTGCCCCAACAACCTTCACCGACAGGAGCCGTTTCATGATGACACCGCATGCCAGCACACGCGCCAGCACAATACGCCACACCCTGATTGCCCTGGCAATCACTGCCGCCTTCCCCCTGCAGGCGATGGCGCAGGCACAGGACAGCATCCCGGCGCCAGCCGCCGACGCGCCTGCGGCTCCGGCGGCACAGGCCGGCCCTGGCCAGCTGGAAACGGTGATCGTGACGGCGCAGCGGCGCGCGGAAAACATCAAGGACGTGCCCATGTCCATCGCCACCCTGAAAGGCGATAAGCTCGACACCCTGACGGCCGGCGGCGCCGACATCCGCTTCCTCAACAGCCGATCGCCCAGCGTGTCCGTCGAATCGGATTACGGCCGCACCTTTCCCCGCTTCTACATTCGCGGCCTGGGCAATACCGACTTCGACCTGAATGCCTCGCAGCCCGTGGGCCTGGTGATGGATGACGTGGTGCAGGAAAACGCCATGCTGAAAGGTTTTCCCGTGTTTGACGTCGACCAGGTCGAAGTATTGCGCGGCCCGCAAGGCACCTTGTTCGGCCGCAACTCGCCGGCCGGTGTGATCAAGTTCGATTCCGCCAAGCCCGTCTTCAAGACAGAGGGCTACCTGAGCGGCGGCTTCGGCAAGGATGGCATGAAGAACCTGGAAGGCGCCTTCAACGTGCCGGTCAGCGACACGGTAGCCCTGCGCTTTTCCGGCCAGACGCAGCGCCGCGACGACCGCGTGCACAACCCGCGCCCGACCGGCACGCGCGACTTCGAAGGCTATGAAGACAGCGCAGGCCGCCTGCAGGTGCTGGTCAAGCCCACGCGCGACTTCAGCGCCCTGTTCAACGTGCACGCGCGCAACCTCGACGGCACGGCCACGCTGTTCCGCGCCAATATCCTCAAGCAAGGCACCAACGACCTGGTCGACGGCTTTGATTACGATAACTACCCGACCGACGGCATCAACCGCCAGCACCTGAAAACCAAGGGCGGCAGCATGCGCCTGAAATGGGACTTGCCCGGGGTCACCCTGCATTCGATCACCGGCTACGAAAAACTCGATTTCTTCAGCCGCGCCGACGTCGACGGCGGCTATGGCGCCGTGTATGCCCCGCCGATGGGCCCGGGCTTCATCCCCTTCGTCGTGGAAACGGCCGACGTGATCCCCAACCACAAGCAGATTTCGCAGGAATTCCGCGCCGAATCGTCTGCCCGCGGCCCGCTGCAATGGATAGCCGGCTTGTTCTACTTCAAGGAAGATATCCAGATCGACAGCATCAGCTTTGACAGCCTGGCGCCCGGCAATCCGCAAAACAGCGCCTACGCCACGCAAAACCAGAGTTCGAAGTCGTACGCGGCCTTCGGCTCGCTCAACTACACGGTCTCGGACGCCCTGAAACTGCGTGCCGGCCTGCGCTACACGACCGACAAGAAGGATTTTTCCGCCAAGCGGGTGGAAGCGACCACGGCCGGCCCCTTCAACCTGAACGACACCTCGCACAACATCAGCTGGGACGTGAGCGGCACCTATGTGCTGACGCCGGAAACCAATGCCTACGCGCGCATCGCCACCGGCTACCGCGCGCCGTCGATGCAGGGACGCCTGAACGGCCTGGCCGACCGCCCCTCGTTTGCCGGCGCCGAGAAAGCGCTGTCCGTCGAGGCCGGCATCAAGCAGGATCTGTTCGACAAGCGCGCGCGCCTGAGCCTGGCCGTGTTCCAGTACCGTGTAAAAGACAAGCAGCTGACGGCTGGCAGTGGCGCCGTCAACATGAACCAGCTGATCAACGCCGACAAGGCCACGGGCAGTGGCGTGGAACTCGATTTCCAGGCGAACCTCAGCGACTCGCTCAGCATGACCCTGGGCGGCAGCTATAACCACACAGAAATCCAGGACAAGAAGCTATTCGTGCAAAGCTGCGGCAACGCGCAAAACAACCCGGCCAGCGGCTGTACCGTCACCGACCCGCTGGGCCCGTTCAAAGGCACGGCCTACATCGACGGCAACCCGCTGCCGCGCGCGCCGGAATGGCAAACCAACTTCACCCTGAAATACAGCATTCCCCTCGCCAATGGCGAGTTCTACGCCTACACGGACTGGGCCTACCGCACCAGCTACAACTTCTTCCTGTATGAAGCGAAGGAATACAAGGCCAAGGAATTGCTGGAAGGCGGCTTGCGCGTCGGCTACAAATGGGACCGCTATGAACTGTCCGCGTACGGGCGCAACATCACCAATCAGATCCAGTCGCTGGGCGCCATCGATTTCGACAACCTGACGGGCATCGTCAACGAACCGCGCACATATGGGGTGCAGTTCAAGGCGACGTTCTGATAGCCGCCGGAAGCACCGCGCACAGGAATGCCCTCGGCGCCAGCTGAACGGCATTTTTCATGCCCGTCCGCTGGCAACCCCGCTTCAGCGTCCCGATAATGCGCCTATTGTGGCATTGTCGGGCGCGTAAGGCTGTCCGTCAAAGTAACGCCTGCCGATATTCGCCACCACCTTCCCGACATGTCCGGCTGACACGATGCGCATGCTCTCGTCATGCATCCCCATATTGGCCACGGTCGCGTTACTACCTATGAAATGCGGACCAAAGATACTATTTTGATCAAAACTGCTGCCGGCCATACGCGCCTTGTAGGTCACGATATTGTTTGTCGTGCCATCAGCTCCTGTGTAAAAACCGTCGCCGCTCATACCGCTTCCTTCCGTGAAATAAATATTCCGGTCGCCCGTCGGACGGCCGGCTCCAGGGTTCAGATTGACCATGCGGGGGAAACGCGCCACAAGCGGATCGCGCTTGAAATATACAAGGTTGTTGCTGAAATTGACGAAGCCATCGGCTGCAGTCCCGTCGACATAAAGTGCCGTACACTGCTGCTTGCCTGCGGGATCGGTTAGCGCCTCATCGTAATAGATCGTGTTTTGATAGACACTCAATCCCTTCCCTCCCGATATGCGCACTCCGCGAAGTCCTGGCAAGACAATCATATTGTGATGCGCAACGTTATCGAAATTCCTGGTGTTCGTGGTATCGTTGTTGGCCAGGCTGCCAGCACTGTGATAGTTGTTGGCGAACCAAATACCACCGGAAGCATAAGCAAGATGGCGCCGGTCGCGCGTCGTGCTGTAATAGCCATAGTTGTAGCGGATGATGCTGTTATCGTTGGATGACCAGAGCTCCACGATTGAATTGCCGCCGCAATTGCTGCTGTTATTCTTTTCAACGATAAGTCCCGAAGTGCAGCTGTATTCAATCGCGTTGTTAAGCACATCGTCGATGCGGTTCCCTGCCACGTAGCCCCCTTTCAGGCGTATCGCGTCTGACAGTCCAATGATAGCGATACCGTCCGAGGCAAGCACAGGACCATCGGCGCCAGCCTGGGTAGCGCGGCAACCGACCAGGCTGATATCGGTGACACTGACGATGGCATCGACCACTCCAGACGTCGGAGGCGTCACCGAAATGGAGACATTGCGTGCCTTGCGCACATCAAGGCCGCAGACATGGATGTGCCCGGTGTGCGGCACGTTCGAGTAGTTGATCATGATGCCATGCTGGCTACTCGAAACCTCCATTTGTCCCAGACGTGGATCCTCACCGCCGTAGGGGCGCACGTACAAGATGCCGTTAACGTACGCACTGCTGCCTTCCGTGATCAGGCTTGCTGCGGCGCTGCCAGCAAATGTCTTCTTCCACAGACGCACTTCATTTTGCCAGCAGTCATGCTCAATGGCGCCCATGGGATAGGACCAGATATTCGCTGCGCCGTCCACCAGCGTCCAGTTCAGGACGACCGCGCCACTCGTAATGATGGGTAATGCTTCGGCATCGCCATACGGGCAAATGGTGAATGGCTTGCCAGGCGAACCGTACACGTCCAGTTGCAGGCCCATTGGGCCCGTCACGCGCAAGGTCGTTCCCCGCTTCATGCCCAGTACCTGCCCGGACATATTTCCATTAATTACCAGCATTAACTGGGCCTGCGTGAAATACGGATGTTTCAACGTTCCCAGTCCAAGGCTGGATGTGGCGCTGGGATCGAAAAACAGGGAAGGCCGGCGAATAAACCCTTTATCGTACAGATCAATGCCGCTCAGAGTATCGTCGAGCCATGTCAATCCTTTCGGCACATTGATATCAAGGCTCAGCGGGATCGCATTCAATTCACGGCCCTCCTCTGAAGCAGTAGTAGTGTGCGGTTCGGTACTAGCGATTTTTTTTTGCATGACAACTTTCAAACAAGAAATTGAGGAAGCGTCCCGGCGTGCGGGACGCGTGATTCAAGCCTTGGGGGCAGTGATGGCAAGGATATGGCCGCTTTGCTCGCGCACCTTGGCCGGGCTTGCAATGATCGCAGCCTCGCATGAGATGGAGGTGCTGATTTTTGCCCCCTCCTTACGTTGACCTTGCGGCCATAAAAATCTATGGTTATCTATCCTATGGTTACCCTCCCTTTGCAAGCTGATTGTGAATGATGCAAGCAGGCTCGCTTCAATCTGTCCGACGTCTGGCGGGAGATGATTCTTCTCGCTACGATGAGGGTCGCGCCTGTCGCCGCTTAAAAGAGCCGCAAGATAAGCGTGCTACAAGAATGGCACGCACGTTGCGGCGCCGGGAGTGTTTGTTGAGCCTCCATTGTGGGCGCGACGAAACGCATGGCGGAGCGGCTAGCCGCCGCGCAAATGGCTTCGGCATCAATGAAGTTCGCTTCCGCACAAGCCGCCATGACAATGGTGTATGGGTAGAATTTGGCGAAAAACTCGATCAGTTATTTACTTCTGCCCCCCTTGCGCGGCAATATTTTCCACCACGCTCCTGTCCGTGGACATGAAGACTGTATTTGCCGAGATCAATGCCGACGAGCGTAACGTTGTCCAGTAAGCACCCACCAATCTGGAGAAGTAACTCGATCAACCGGACTGACGCAAATGCGGCGCAGCATGGCGTTATCTATATCACTTGTGCTAGAATCTTGCCGCGCTGCCCGGATGGTGAAACTGGTAGACACTGGAGACTTAAAATCTCCCGCCTGTAAGGGCGTGCCGGTTCGATTCCGGCTCCGGGCACCAGCGCACAGAATTTGGAAACATCGAAAAAGCCACTAAACCCAATATAATCAATGGGTTAGTGGCTTTTTTACGTCCAGGTACTCGTCTTGATCAGACTCACCAAAAAACCCGGCAATGGCAAAGCCGGAAAAATTCAAGATGGCCCCATGTTTTGTCCGATCTTCATGAAACCAAAAACGCAATCTTGATGGCGTACTTCGTTTCGTTGGGGAAAGCGAAAGGTATTGAAACATTTGATTTTCTGCGATGCGTATAGCGGTTATCTATGACTTTGCCATGACAATTTGAATGCCTCGGTGTGGTGAAAAATCTGGTTAATTTTCTCATCCGCTACAGGCATGTCACCTTAGTCAAATGGCGGAAGTCGATAAGATGCTTCCTATGCTGAAGAGCTGCTTTTAATCAACATCATTGATTGCAGTACGAATAAACTTCGATACATGACGCAGCAATGACATGCTCGAAGAGTGAATGCCTCTACTCAGTTTTTTGCGCATCGCTACAACCGTTTTTCGTACTACCATATGCCAGGCTTTTTTTCTACTGGTCCAGCCATTCATCTTCCTGGAGAAGATTTAGAGACTTCATTCGGTTTCTTCAAGAAGCACAATTAATTCATCGGCCGCCATTCCCTGCGGTGCGGTGATCTGAGACAATATAACTACTCTCATAAGCCGCCATCGATCATGCAAAAGAGCTTTTCAGACTTGGAATCCCCCGCAAAGAAAAAACTGATCCGAGGCGGCCGCTTCATGTCCATGATCGACAACGAGCCCCCTTGGGACAAGTTGCCCGGCACCGCCAGACAGGAAATGCGCTTGGTCGGCTCGCCGTTCGATCATTTGAGACGTCAAACTCTCTAAGAAAGAGAGTTGATCCGCACTTCCCTGGTTCAGGGTATTGCAGTGCAATGCAAATACCCATGAACAAACCTCTACAGTGTCCAAGACTGGATGATCACGCAGCACATTCAGACAGGTCATTGCGTTTGCAGTCAACCTTTTTGCATACCAAAATGAAAACAACTTCCCAAACCTTGCGTCTGTCGCGTGACCGCCTCCGGCTCGTATTGTCATTGTCATGGCTATGCGCACTGGCAGCCTGTGGTGGCGGAACTTCGGCCTCGGCTCCGGCTCCGGTTCTAAGCCCCAGCCCGCCTCCGTCGACGTGTGAGAAGTCGCAATGCGCACCCTCTCCCTGACATGGTGAACGCCAGGCGTCTATTTGACATCCAGGACGGACGTGCCGACCGGCCTGCATTTCGCCAAGCAAGCAGCACCACCTGACCACCCATCCACCAAACATCGCTACCTGCAGCCCCCACCATGTCCACAAACAATTCCAAACGCCAGTTCCTGCGCAATTCGTTCGGCACGATGGCGTCCATTGCCGCCTTGTCCGCATTCCCGCCGTCGATCCGGCGCGCCCTGGCGATCGAAGCCAACAACGTCACGGGGACGATCAATGATGTTCAACATGTCGTCATGATCATGTTGGAAAACCGCTCATTCGATAGCCACTTCGGAACCTTCAAGGGCGTTCGGGGATATGGGGATCGATTCGTTGCGCCATCGCCGAACGGGTCCAACATCATGTACCAGACCCAGACAAAGCCTGCCGGAACGTATATTCCATTCCACCTTGATGAAGCAAAGGGCAATGCGCAACGCGCCGGCAGCACACCGCACACATGGGGCGACTCACAGGCGGCGTGGGACCACGGCCGGATGAATCGTTGGCCGGACTCCAAGGGTGCCCTTTCCATGGGATATTTCGATACTGCGGAAGTTCCGTTTCAACGTGCGCTGGCCGATGCCTTTACCGTCTGTGACCACTATCACTGTGGCATGCACACGGGGACAATTGCGAACCGGCTGTTCTATTTTACTGGCACAAATGGCCCTAACGGCCGCAGTCCCATCGATGGCAAAAGAGTGGAGATAGCTGTACTCAACAACCAGTACAACGGCGGTAATGACATCGGGCCTTCGAGTGAAGGATGGACCTGGACGACATATGCAGACCGCCTGGAAAAGGCGGGGGTGCGTTGGAAGGTGTACCAGAGTCTGATCGACAACTTTGGTTGCAATGAGATGATGAGTTTTCGCCACTGGCGCGCTGAAATTGAAAAACTTCCCGCCAGTCGCCGTCCACTCCATGTTCCCGCCACCGATATCACCCAGGATGTCACCCGCGCCGGACCATTCTATCAATCCAGCATTGACGACACCCTCAGCCCGTTGGCCAAGGGATTCCACAACACCATGCCCCATGGCTTCCTGGAAACTTTCCGCGAAGACATCAACAACGGCAAGCTGCCAGCGGTATCTTGGATCATTGCACCCTCGGCCTACAGCGAGCATCCTGAATGCTCCAGCCCTGCCCAGGGCGGCTGGTATATCCAGCAGGTTCTCGATGCACTCACGGCGAATCCTGAGGTGTGGAGCAAGACAGTGCTACTGATCAACTTTGACGAGAACGACGGTTTCTTCGACCACTTGCCGCCACCGTGCGCGCCATCGGTCAATTCTGACGGCAGCGTCGCAGGCGCCACCACGCTCAGCAAGGCCGACATCGCGGTCGAATACCACAACCATAAACCGGCGACCAGCATTCAACCAGGCATTGATGGCCGACCGTACGGACCAGGACTGCGTGTGCCGATGTGGATAGTTTCACCGTGGAGTCGTGGCGGCTGGGTCAACTCGCAGGTCTTCGACCATACTTCGGTACTGCAATTTCTCGAGAAGCGATTCGGTGTCCTCGAGCCGCAGATCAGCGCCTATCGGCGTGCTGTCTGTGGCGACCTCACCTCTTGCTTTAATTTTATCAGCCCGAATGCGGGGGCGTTGCCTACGCTCACCGGGCATGGCAGCAAAGCAGATGTGGATGCGCTGGCGCTAAGCCAGAGCAGAGCCCGCACGCTGGCGAGACCGTTGGCTTCTACAACCGCCATATTGCCGGTGCAGGCTGGTGGCACCCGTCCATCGCGTGCCCTGCCTTATGTTTTACATGTGACCGCTCGCGCCGACTCCGGCGCAAAAAAAGTAACGCTGGTATTTGCCAACGACAGCAGCAACCAGGCTGGCGCGGTGTTTCACGTGTACGACGAGTTGCATCTGGATAGGATCCCGCGGCGCTACGTCGTAGAGGCCGGCAAGACGCTGGAGGGCAGTTGGGAAGTTGCGTCCGATGGCGGTTCGTACCGCCTGTGGGTGCTCGGCCCCAACGGATTTCATCGCCACTTTGTTGGCG
Organism: Janthinobacterium sp. PLB04; assembly: GCF_021165895.1. Lineage (NCBI taxonomy): Bacteria > Pseudomonadati > Pseudomonadota > Betaproteobacteria > Burkholderiales > Oxalobacteraceae > Janthinobacterium > Janthinobacterium sp. PLB04. The sequence goes on from NZ_CP088968.1 coordinate 4,333,592, forward strand.
ACCTCAAGGAACAGGCGGATACTAGAGGTCCGGAAATTCAGGTCTGCTATATGACGTGCAGCCCCACTGAACTCGCTCTCAAACTGCACAACAAAAGCAGCGCCCGTTGCTTATTCACAATATCGGCAGAGGCATATCGAAGCGATGGCCCCTGGACAATCGAGGTAGCCGCCGGTGAGGTGGGATCATTTCACTGGTCCCTGGCCAACAGCGGCAACTGGTATGACTTCTCGGTTACCTGCAGTACCCAGAAAACTTTCCGGCGCCGCGTCGCCGGGCGAATCGAGAATGGCAAGGACTCCGTGAGCGACCCGTCCCTGGGACGCTCATAACTCAAAAGTGAGCCTGAATTGATAAGGCTGCGGCGCATAGTCAACCCGATGCCGGGGTGCGCCGCAGGGCCGCACCATCATCTCGATCAATTCCCACACCCCGTACTCGCCAGCGCCCCCGCTGGCGTTTTTACAACACAGCCCATCGCCCCGCTCCGTCCCCCATGACTCCCTACTGATATAATACTAACAATCAACTAATATTCCGAAATGTGCGCCTCAGGGCTCCCGCAACTGTCTGTGTAACGCCAAGCCCAGCCCATGCGCTCCCTTTTCGACTACGAGATCATCAAACAGCTGCACAGCGGTGCCCGCTCTCGGGTTTACCGCGCCCGGGCCGCCGATGGCACGACGCTGATCGTCAAGATGCCGAATCAGCAGTTCCCCTCATTTCAGCAACTGGCACAATTCAAGCGCGAGTATGCGATCGCGCGCCGCTGCCGCCATCCTGGCGTGGCGCATCCGCTGGCGCTGCAGCTGCACGGCGGGCGCTGGACGATGATCCAGGAAGATACCGGCGGCCTGGCGCTCGACCAGGTGTTGCGCGCGCAGGTGGCGGCGCGCAGGACGCCGTCGCAGCCCGCATTGGCGCTGGACGATTTTTTCGACATCGCGCTGCAACTGTGCGCGGTGCTGGACGAGGTCCATCGTCAGGGCGTGATCCACAAGGACATCAATCCCTCCAATCTGGTGTGGAATGCCGAGCGGCGTCTGCTGCAGCTGATCGATTTCGGCATCGCCTGTGAACTGCCCTCTGAAAGCCATGGCATCGTCAATCTCCAGACACTGGAAGGCACGCTGCGTTACATGGCGCCGGAGCAGACGGGGCGCATGAACCGGCGGGTCGATTGGCGCGCCGATTTCTATGCGCTCGGCGCCACCTTCTACGAACTGCTGGCCGGCCAGGCGCCATTCGAGACGGGCGACGAGATGGAACTCGTGCATTGCCATATTGCGCGCAGCCCGGACTGGTCGCACCCTGCGCTGGCAAGCTTGCCTGGCCCGCTGCTGCCGATCATCCAGCGGCTGCTGGAAAAAAATGCCGATCAACGCTACCAGAGCCTGCAAGGCTTGCGCAGCGACCTCGAAGCCTGCCGCGCGAAAAAGCCGGCGCAAGCGCTCAAGCTGTCCGACCACGACGGCCGCTTCCTTGTGCCACAAACGCTGCACGGGCGCGAGGATGCCATCGCCGTGCTGCTGGCGGCGTTTGAGCGCAGTGCCGCAGGCACGTGCGAGATGCTGCTGGTGGCCGGCCATTCGGGTATCGGCAAGTCGGCGGTCGTCAACGAGGTGCAAAAACCCATCATCGCCCGGCGCGGCCGCTTTCTGTCCGGCAAATTTGACCAGCTCCAGCGCGACGTACCGTATGCCTCGCTGATCCAGGCCTTCCAGGGGCTGGTGCGCCAGTTGCTCGGCCAGCCCGAGGAAACGCTGCGGCAGTGGTCCGCAAAACTGCACCAGGCCCTGGGCAGCGGCGTGGGGGTGATCGTCGAGCTGATTCCCCAACTGGCCTTGATCGTCGGCCCCACCGACGCGATGCCCGCGTCGGCGCCGGCACAAGCCCAGCTGCGCCTGGACCGGCTGTTCCCCCGCTTCGTCGAAGTCTTCGCCTGCGCCGGGCATCCTCTGGTGCTGTTCCTCGACGACCTGCAATGGGCCGATGCGGCCACGCTGCGGATGATCGAACGGCTCATGGTCTCCTGCGACAGGAGCTGCATGCTGGTCATCGGCGCCTACCGCGACAACGAAGTAGGCGCCGCGCACCCGCTCATCGCCCTGCGCGACAAGCTGCTCGCCCGTGACGTACGCCTGTCGACGCTATTGCTGAGCGCACTGACCGAGCCGCAGGTGGCGCAAATGGTGTCGGCCACCGTGCGCGTGGCGGCCCCCGATTGCGCGCCACTGACCAGCATTTGCTACCGCAAGACGGCCGGCAATCCCTTTTTCCTCAACCAGTTCCTCGCTGCGCTCAATGAGACAGGGCATCTGCGCTACCGGGCCGCCGACGATTGCTGGGACTGGGACTTGCCCGCGATTGAACAGGCCAAATACACAGATAACGTGGTCGAGGTGCTGCTGGAAAAAATCCGCCGCCTGCCCAGCGTAACGCAGCACCTGCTGCAACTGGCCGCCTCCAGCGGCAACCGCTTCACGCTCGACACGCTTGCGCTGGCAGTGGAGCGCGCTCCCCGGCAAACACAGCAAGACTTGTGGCCGGCACTCAGGGCGGGATTGATCCAGCCGCTCGACGAACGCTATAAATACGTCAACGGCGACACCGCTGCGGGCAACAGCGGCGTCAGTTACCGCTTCCTGCATGACCGGGTGCAGCAAGCAGCCTACCTGGTCGCCGATGCCGCTACGCGGGTGGCCAACCATCTTCTCATCGGTCGTCTGCTCCTGCGACATACGGCACCCGAGCGCCAGGACGAGACACTGTTTGACATCGTCGAGCAGCTCAACGCGGGGCGTGCGCTGATCGGCGATGCGGGCGAGCGCGCGCAGCTGGCGACGCTCAATCTCCAGGCCGGCGTCAAGGCACGGCGTTCTGCCGCGTTCCAGTCCACCCTGGAGCACATGCGCATCGGTCTCAACCTTCTGCCGGCGGACGCATGGAACGTCCACGCCGGCCTCTGGCTCGAACTGCAGCTGGGCGCGGCCGAAGCGGCCTACCTGTGTGGCCAGTTTGATGTCGCCGAGGCGATCTATCCACTGGTGCGCTCCCGTGTCTTGGGCTCCTTGCTGCAGGTACGCTGCATTGCCATCCAGGCGCACCAGTATCAATTGCAGGGCCGCCTGCTCGACGCCATCGCCGTGCAGCGCGACGGCCTGTCGCTGCTGCACATCGACATTCCGCACGATGTGGCGCATATGAAGACACGCTTCAACGATATCCTCGCCGACATCGGGCGGCAACCCGGCGCGCATGCGCCCGCGACCTTGCTGGAGGCCGACGACATGTGCGAGCCGGACGCGGTGGCCGCGATGCAAATGATGCAGGGCCTGTGGATGGCCAGCTACTATGCCGGCCAGCAGGATCTCAGCGCGCTGATGGTGGTGTCGATGACGCGCCTGTCCATGCAGCGGGGGAACAGCGATTTCAGCGCTGTCGCGTATGTCGGCTACGCGATGATGCTGGCGCTGTACAGCGGCGACGTCGCGCGCGGCTATGACTTCGGCGCGATGGCGATGGCGCTGGCCAGACGCCGTGCCAATCTGCAGACGCGCACCCTCACGGGCCTGATGTTCGGCGCGCTCAGTAACCACTGGACGCAGCCGCTGCGCGGCTCGGACGCCCTGTACGAAGAAGCGTTTGGCTGGGCGCTGGAAATCGCCGATTTCGTGCAGGTCGGCGTGGTGGCGGCCGTGCGCGCCACCGACCGGATCATCCTCGGCGACTACCTGCCGCACCTGATGCACGACATCGAGCACGACCTGGCGCTGATGCGCGCCAATGGCCAGCAGGCGATGGCCGACTGCTGCGTCGCCGCCGCGGTCCAGCCGATCAAGTGCCTGATGGGCCTCCTGCCCCGCCATGACAGTTACGACGATGCGGCCTTCAGCGAGGCGCGCTTCCTCGCACAATATGGCGAGTCGCACCTGTACCGCGCCTACTTCCTGCAAGGGAAGATCCGCAACGCCTACCTGTTCGACGGCGCCGACGCCGAACTGCTGGCCGACCAGCTCGGCATCGTCACGCAGATCATGCGCGGCCAGGCCAAGGTTGCCGAATGCAGCTTCTACGCCGCGCTGATCCTGATCCGCGCGTTGCGGCGCGCTCCTGCGCGCGCCGACACGGGCGATATGCTGACAGTGATCGGCACGCTGCAGGCGAGTCTCACCGAGTGGGCCAGGCAAGGCTCGGACAATAGCGACGCCAAACATCTGCTGGTGATGGCCGAGATGGCACGCTACCGCGAAGATCTGCCGCTGGCTACGCGCCTTTATCAGCAGGCGATCGACGCCGCCAGCCTGGCAGGCTACGTCAACATGCAAGCGCTGGGCAACGAACTATGCGGCGAATGCTGGCACGACCAGGGACAGGCGCGCGTGGCCGCCGTATTCATCCGCGACGCCATCGCGCATTACGGCCAGTGGGGCGCGGAGGGCAAAGTGGCGCAGCTGCAGCGGCGCCACGCCGCGCTGCTGTCAAGGATGGACGGCCGCAGCACGCAGCGGCATTCCATCTCCCACACGCACGGCAGTTCAGCGCTCGACCTGGTATCGCTGCTGAAGGCGGCACAAATCCTGTCGAACGAAGTCGGCCTGCGCAACGTACTGACACGCCTGATCTCCATCGTGTGCGAGAACGCAGGCGGCCAGGTAGCGCGCCTGCTGCTGCTATCCGAAGGCAGCTACCGGCTGGAGGCCAATCTCGATGGCGACGCCACCACCGTCCTGCAATCCCGGCTGATCGACCTGAACGCCGCCAGCGATCCGCAATTTCCGCTGTCGTTGCTGCGCTACGTCATCCGCACAGGCGCCGAGGTGATCGAGGATTGCATCACGGGCGCCTCGCGCTTTGCCGCCGACCCGTACGTGCAGTTGCAGCGGCCGCGCGCCGTCATGTGCCTGCCGATACGGCACGGCGGCCAGATCGACGGCATCCTGTACTTCGAGAACCGGCTGGCAGACGCCTCGTTTACGGAAGAACGCGTCGCATTCCTGCGCATGCTCGGCGCACAGGCGATGATCTCGATCTCCAGCGCCAGGCTGCATGACAGCCTGGAGCGGCGCGTTGCCGACCGCACGGAACAGCTGGAAGACGCCAACCGCAAACTGGCGACCCTGTCCATCACCGATGGCCTGACGGGCCTGTCGAACCGGCGCCATTTCGACGACGTGCTGCGCACCGAATGTGCGCGTGCCACGCGCGTCGGCCAGCCCCTCGCCGTCATCATGCTCGATGTCGACTACTTCAAGCTATTCAACGACCGTCACGGCCACCAGGCTGGCGATACCTGCCTGATCCGGGTCGCGCAGGCGCTGGCGGCCGGCATGCGGCGCGCGGGCGACCTGACGGCGCGCTACGGCGGCGAAGAGTTTTCAATCGTGCTGCCAAATACCGGTACGGACGAAGCGCAGCAGATCGGCGAAGCGCTGCGGCGCGCCATCGAAGATCTGGGCATCGTCCACGCGAGTACGCAGACGCAACAGGTGACGATCAGCGTCGGCATCGCGATCCAGCTGGCGCCGGGCGCCGCCGATCCGGACGCCCTGCTGCGCCTGGCCGATGCCGCGCTGTACCAGGCCAAGGATGCGGGACGCAATTGCGTGGTGCAGCGGATTCTGCCGCCTGGCTGACCTGCATTCGCGGTACGGGGCGGCTCCTCAATCGCTGCCATGACTGTTCGCGCGCGCCTGCTCCTGCGCCTTTTCCTGCGACGCCACTCCATTAAAGAACAGATTGAGCAGCACGGCGACGATGGCAGCGAGCAAGATGCCGCTGTGCAGCAGCGGCGACAGGGCCTTGGGCATGTGCTGCGCGTATTGCTCGGCCACCAGCGGCAGCATGCCGAAACCGATCGACAGGGCCACGATGAACAGGTTGTTGCGGTTGCTCTTGTAGTCGACGCCAGCCAGGATGCGGATTCCGGTGGCGGCGACCATGCCGAACATCACCAGCCCTGCCCCGCCCAGCACGAACGCCGGCACGGCTTCGGCCGTCTGCGCGATCTTTGGAATCACGCCCATGACGAGCAGGATGATGCCGGCCGCGACGCAGACCCAGCGGCTGCGCACGCCCGTTACACCCACCAGGCCCACATTTTGCGAGAACGAGGTGTACGGGAAGGTATTGAAGATGCCTCCGATCAAGGTGCCCAGGCCATCGACGCGCAAGCCACGGCTGATATCGGCCTGCGTGATGCGCTTGTCCGTCATTTCTCCCAGCGCCAGAAACATGCCCAGCGACTCGATCATGACGACGATCATCACCAGGCTCATCGTGACGATGGCAACCACGTCGAAGGTCGGCATGCCGAACTGGAATGGCGTGACGATGGCAAAGGCCTTGGCGCTGGCCACCTTGGCGAAATCGGCCTTGCCCAGGGCCAACGACAGGGCGGTACCGGCGATGATGCCGATCAATACCGCAATATTCGACAGGAAACCACGGCCATACTTGGCCACCAACAAGATGACAGCCAGCACGAAGAAGGCAATGCCCATGTTATCGAGCGCGCCATAGCCGGGGTTGGCAATCATGGGCACGGGACCGGCTGGCGCGGGCAAGCCGGCCGCCGTGGCGGCAGCGGCCATCTTGACGAAGGCAGGATCGGCAATCTGGGCCATGGCCGGCGGCCCGCCCATGGCCCAGTTCACGCCCACGCGCATCAGCGACACGCCGATCACGGCAATGATGCTGCCCGTGACCACGGGCGGAAACAGGGCCAGCAGGCGGCTGATGAAGGGAGCGATCAGCATGGACACGACGCCGGCGCCGATCACGGCGCCAAAGATGCCGGTGATTCCCAGGGCCGGATTGTTCGCCATGGCCAGCATGGGACTGACGGCGGCAAAGGTCACACCCATCATCACGGGCAGGCGGATGCCGAAGTACTTGCCTATCCCCAGGGACTGGATCAGAGTGACGAGGCCGCAGCAGAAAAGATCGGCACTGATCAGCGCCGCCACCTGCTCGGGCGGCAGCTTGAGGGCACGGCCGACGATCAGAGGCACGGCGATGGCGCCCGCATACATGACGAGCACATGCTGTAAGCCCAGCGTGAACAGTTTGCCGGCTGGCAGGACTTCATCGACGGGCGATGGCATGGCAGGCGTGGCGCCCGGCACGCTGCGGTGGATGGATTTCAGACGGGGAGTGGCCATTTACGCTCCATTTCCTGGGTTACCGCGGCCCGGATGGGCGCAGATGAAAGGGAAAAGCAAGAGAGAAACGGGACGACAGGAACGCACTGGCTGCGGATGATGCATGCGAAGCTCCTTGGATGGGACGACCAAGGAATACCATGCATGCATCGTGCCAGGTAAATTGTATACAGTAATTGTGCCGAAATAGCATCGCGGCTGTAAAAATCGGATGCTGGACGCGCTGCCGTGCACTGTTTTCTGGCGCGCCGGCACGCGGCCGCACCAGAAGGCAGCATCGGAAGCGGCGTCCAGACCTGGTACGACGAAGCGGTATCAAGGTCTGGGACTCTGGGACTCTGGCATGGCGAGTGGCGCCAGGCGACGACCTCAGGGAATCACGCGCGGCGCAAGCAAGCTGCAAGCCGACTGCAAACAGCCGCAGGCCAGCCGTAGAGCAGCCGCCGACGTCGTTGCGCAACAATCGACGCTAGCTGCCAGCACAGCCATCCATCAGCGCTTCCAGCTGCCGCACATAGGCCGCGCGCAAGTGTTCACGCGCCAGCAAGGCTTGCACTTGTTCAAAAATGCCATGCTGCGGCACGGTTGGCAAGACGGGTGCCGCAGGACGAACGGCGATACAGGGCACGCCGATGGGCAGCCTTTCCGCTGCGGCTTCAAGCTTTGCCCCACCTGCCGCGCAGCCGCCCAGCAGCCCAGCAAGCACGCAGACCAATACACAGGCCCATGAACAGGTCAGTGAATGGGATAGTGAGCAGGTCAGTGAGCAGGCTGATGAGCAAGCCCGTGCGCCAGCCCATAAACAAGCCTGCAAGTAGCCCCGGACACGCAGCAGCGCTGGCGCACTCGTCATTGCCGCCCTCATGGCGTCCCGCCAGCGGGTCTTCCAGCCATTTCACTGGCGATCAGCACCTCGGCCGCCTGGCAAGCGTCATCATCCGGCTGCAGCGCCAGAATGCGCGCCGCTGCCGCCTGGGCGTCTGCTTGCCCAGCCTGCGCATTGTCCAACGCCTGCCGGGCCCGTGTCGACCGCCGTACTCCCTCCTCCCGCATCGCATTCAGGGCCTGGGTCTGGCGCCGCAGCACAGCTTGCACCTCCAGCACCTGTGCCGCGCATGCGGCACGGCCAGCCTCATGCCCCCAGCGCTGGGCGCAAAACACGGCGGCCCCCAGCAACAGCAGCATGGCCAGCACAAGCAAGGGCGGCTTCATGCCAGCACCTTGCGTGCTGCTGCATACAAAGCCAGGCGCTCGGCCAGGCCGTTCACGCCACCGTTGATGCGGCGCGTAACGCGCTCCTGGTCGCCCGCGTCGGCCAGCCGGTTCAAGCCGCGCGATTGCCAGAACCAGCCCGCCGAGCGGCAAGCGGCAGTCGTTTGCTCCAGCAACTGCGGCGCGGCCAGCAAGTCCAGGCCCAGCGCCACGCCGCACGCGGCATAGTTGGCGCGCCCCGTTACCTGCAGCAAGCCGCGTCCCTTGAAGCGCACGCCATCGCCAGCAATCACATTGCCCAAGTCCGCCCGCCCTTCATAGGCCGCGCCGCTGGCCAGTTCGCGCACATAGCGCAACTGGCCCGATTCATGGCCCACCTGCGCCAGGAACGACGCCCGGCGCTGCGGCGTATCAATGCTGAACTCGGCCATCGCCGCATTCAGAGGTGCCAGGAACAGCGTAGCGCGGCGGCCGGCCAATGGCATGATCTGCATCAATTGGGCGCCTGTCACAGCATGCCCCGCACATCCTTGACGGCAGCGGCCGCATCAGCCGCCAGTTCGCCGATATCCTTGCCGCGCCGCTTGTCGAACCAGCGCACGCAGGCGCCCAGTACCCACCAGGCGGGCAAGCCGGCCGCCACCATCAGCGGCGCGGCGATGAATAAAAAACCCGTGGCCGGATCGCCGCCATACAAGCCCGCCACGGTCTTCGCGCTGTCGAACAGGCTGGGCCACCACGACAGCACGGCGGCCACGAGCACGGGACCGAGAAAAGTGGAAATGATGATGCTGGAACAAAAACGGATAAATGCCTCCTTGGTGGATTGGGGCCACATGAACATGAAGCCCAGCGACGTGGCAGCGGCGCCGGCCAGCACGGGCACGCCAAACAGTTTGATCAATGCGCCGCCGGCGGCGGTGGTTTCGAGGGCCATGGTTGCCTTTCAGGTGGTGGAAATAAAAAAACCCGCCGAAGCGGGTTTGGATGTTGCAAGCACAATCTTTATGCCACCTTCACGATTACACGTGCGCGCCCATCGTCTTCGGTGGCGATGACCTTGCCGATGGCACGCATATACTGCTTGAGCGTCAGCTCGTCTTCGTTGACGGGGATGCCCGTAATGCCCTCGCCTTGCTGCACCGGGACGATGAACTGGCCGGGCACGGCACCCACGACGTTGCATGGCACCTGGCCGGCAAAGGCGATGCGGTCAACCTTCTTGCGCAACGCTTCGAGTGCGGCATCGAAGACGAGTCCTGGTGCCTGACGAGCAGCCCACTCTTCATCCGTATCGCCTGCCAGCGGGACCTCGCGGTATACGGCAGCCTTAGCCGGGACAGCTGGAGTGAGCAGGGTCAGGCCGTCGTAGACGGCTTCGATAGCAGCTTGCGCCTCGCTGACAAGCTGCGATTCGACGCTGTCGAGTGTACGCGTCACAGATGCAGGACGCGGACCAAGCTGCTGCGACCACTTGTCGCCACCCACCATGCACGGATCAGTGGACTTCACGGCAAACGAAATGGCATCAACCCAGCGGTCGGTAAGCTGGCCATCCGCGCCGATGCCGATCACCTGTCCTGCGGCTACGATGCCGCATGCAGGGGACTTGAAAATGTATTCGGCATAGTCGGCGCCGCCTGCGTTGATCGTCCCGCTGACGTTAATGCTACGTCCCGTGTTAGTGCTTGCATTTACAGACACACTACACGCAGAAGCGGACCCCATTGCCCCTGCCGATACATAAAACGTCGTGCTGTTTGGGATTCGGAGGTTAGTCTTCCCCTGCGACTGGTCAATCCCTCCTATGATACTTTCGCTCTCCATTGCTGGAATGGGGCCGACTTGTATCGCACTAGAGACGATGCGTGCCGATGAAGACAGGGTGCCCCGAACTGCTAAATCTCCTGCCCCGCTGATGACCATCAGATCAGCACTTTCCAAGTTGCTCTTGACATCAATTGCACGCAGGCGCAGGTCGTATGACAAGCAGGTGTACGTGCCATTAGATGTGGGCCGACCAGATGACGTGTACCACCTGAACTGCCCCTGATACGATAAACCATTTGTCCCCCCGACCCCTAGCGCCGCCACCAGCGATGGCGATGTGCCTCCCTGATGCGCCGCACCACGCAGCATCGTGGGCGCGTCCCCGGGGGCCGGAGCGCCAGGAGTCACAAATGCAAGACTGCTGAAGCTGACGATCGGCCCAGATAAATTGCCGCCCGTCAGTGGCAGCGCATTGTACGGTCCCGCCGCAAACGCCCGATCCATTTCATTCAATTTCTCGTTGACGTTAGGCATACCGTCATAAAATTTATCAGCCATTTAAATTCCTTCAATTTGTAGTGCTGCAGAATAAGTGTCAAAGTACGGCGTAGCCACAGCATCGATATTGCTGACCTTGCCATACAGCATGTAGTCCTGTTCTACCAACGGATCCGGATTCTCCGGGAACAAGCTGAACAGCATCGGCTTGCCCTTGCCGTTCTCACGCAGGATGCGCATGAAGCGGGCTCGGTCCATCGGTGTCAGGTGCGTCAGATTGATGCTCAGCTTGTCGCTAGTCGTGCCCAGCGCGGTTTTCAGGTTACCTGCACCCGTTCGGTAATTTTCACTGCTATCCTGCGTCTGCAACTGGGCGCCGTAATCGGCGTTATATTGCGGTGACCAGTAGTTGCCCACCACCAGACGCGAGATTTCCAGGTAGCCTTCCGGGCTTTGTGGCGCAGACACGTCGATCACTATCTGGCGCACGCGCACCGGCGCGAACCATGTCACGCCGTCAGAGCCGCCGCCGCGCGGCCAGGTGTTCACACCGCCCCACTGGTAGGCGTTCCAGCCGAGCGGCAGCACACCCCAAGGATAGGATCCATGCACAGCAGCCGGACACGGGAAGATGCTGCCTGTGTCGAATACCGGCACGGCGTCGCCCGGCCGGGCATAACCGCGCACGCGCATGCGCGCGCTACTGGTCATGTTGGTGGAGATCAGCGCCACGCAGGCGATGGACTCCTGTGTCGGCCATATAGCTGAGATGGTCTGCGCCGTACCGACGGCGCGCAGCACGGCATTCTTGCTGTCGCGCTGTAGGTTGGCCGGGCCCAGTTCGCCGGTTTGGCTTAATGCAGTCAACACCGCGCGGTCAGCGGCATTGTCGTGGATGATGCGAAGATTTCTCATGGCAGCATTGCCCCTTCCAGGATGAGGTAAGTGGTTGGTAAAATCAACCCAGTGGTAACGCCCATAGGCTCGGTGGCGGTATATCAACAGCGCTGCCTCGTCACCATCCCCTCGACTATCTCGGCACCGGACGTGCGGCGCCGCATGCTCCGATAGAATTCGGCGCGTCAGCGATTGGTGCCGCCGCTGGGATCGTATGACGGATCGGAGGTTGGGCAGGCCATCACGACAGGCCGGATCGGCGGCGGGATCGTCATGACGGCCCCATTTGCTACACAAGATGCGAGCGGAAACTCAACGCGCCGCCGGCGCTAGTTTCGACGGCCATGGTTGCCTTTCAGGTGGTGGAAATGAAAAAACCCGCCGAAGCGGGTTTGTGGAGACTGCTGTTTTGCTACACGACCTTGACCATCACATAGGCCCGGCCCTCGGGTTCAATCGATATCACGCGGCCGACGGCATCGAGGTACTGCGAATGCGTGAGGTCTGCCTTGCAGACGGGAATACCCATGATGCCGGCGCCGTCCTGGACCGGCACGATGTAGTCGCCCGGCTGGGCACCCAGCACGTTCACCGGCACGCGGCCGGCGATGGCGATGCGGTCGACCTTTTGGCGCGCAACTTCCAGCGCCGCGTCGAAGGTGGCCATGGTCTCGGCGTCCTGCTGCACGGCAAGTTCGTGGGCGGCGAATGCAGCGGCGAACGCTGCCTGTTTTTCTACCCACTCGTCGTCGGTGTCTCCAAGCTCGGTGACCACGTCCTCGTATTCCGGTGGGTTGATGCCTGGAACTGGCTGCTGCGTTACCACATCGGCTCGACGCAGGGACTGGGTGGGCGCTGGCCCTGCCTGGGGCGACGGGCGCGCCCCTATGTCGCTTGCCCAGGAGTCGCCACCAACGAACGAGGGAGCGGTCGATTTAATCGAAAACATAACGGCGTCAGCCCACTGGTCGGTGACTTTATTGTCAGCAGTGATGCCTACTATTTGACCGGGAGCGACAATGCCGCAGGTCGGGCATTTGAAAATGTACTCGGCATAATCGTTGCCCATCGTATTTACTGTTCCTGGGACAGAAACGCTGCGTCCGGTCGCAGAATTCTTACCTGCATACAATACGCTACTGGCTGCGTTCCACCCTCCAAGGCCATCAGATACGAGAACAGCAACGCAAGGATTTGTCGCGCCACCTCTGCCAACATGTAAAATTTCATTGCCTTGTGCGGTGCCGCGACTAATATTGTGACGCAAGGTAGATGCGTCGCTGCTGCCAGCTTTAAGTAGCGGCATGTACACAGCACCATCGCCCTTAATACTCAACAGGTCAGCTGACCATACATTAGACCCTGTATCGTACGCTTTCACGGCTAATCGGAATCCTTCTTTTTGTAGCGATCCAGTACCAGCAGAGGCAAGAAATCCAAAGCACCCTGGATGAGCAAGACTATCTATCCCACCAACACCGAGTCTTAATATCTCTTTCGATGCTCCCGGAGCAAGCTCATTTTGTAAAGCTCCTGCCGAAAGGAATGTTGTCGTAATACCCCCGTCACCAGCCCCGACGGCTTTGTTAAATAGTGTACCAGCGCCAGGACTTGGAAAATCATACCAACGTGGGGCCACATACCCGGCTGCTCCCACTGTTTGCGCAGTGTTAAACACCAGGGTTCCCGTCACAGCAGAAGTTTCCACAGGGGATGAGAACGTTGTAGCACCACTTCCTAGCAGGTCAAACGAGCACCGGCAGTATGCCCCTGGCCCTAAATATGCATATACGTTGTATGCGCCATCACCAAGAAGAGTAACTAAAAAGCTAGTTTGCTCGGAGCGCCGGCCATTGGCATGCCATTCAACTTTCAGGCCGTCCTGCCCATGAATCACAATGTTTACTTCGGTACTGTGCCATACGCCGCCGGAAAAGAATGTCTGTACCCCACTAATTCGCAAAGAAGCGTAGGTTCCCACAAGAATCTGCGCTACAAGAAGGCAACGCGCTCCTCCGCCGTTCTGCAGGTAATCATACCCATACTTGGCCGTACCTCCAGCACCGAGCGGCTTATCTGACCGGATCGGAATAGCCGGATCAATCCATGCCGGATTCATATAACCATTCGGCCCACCAAGCGGCGACCGCCCCACAGCTGGCGCATACGACGCCACCACGGCGCCCCGTCCAGCCAGCTCGTTCAAGCGCTGGATGGTGTCCTTCTGTCCATAATAAAAAAAATCGCTCATTACAACTCCTCTATTTCAATGTTGGTGGCATAAGCCTGGAAAGATGGCGTCGTGATGGCGGCCAGGTTGGCCAGACGGCCATACACCTGATGCGCTTGCTCCAGTTCGACATCGTTGCTATCCGGATACATGCTGGCGAAAAGCGGGCGCGACAGACCGTTGCCGCGCACGATGCGCCATAGTTCTGCACGGTCCAGCGGCGTCATGTGATCGAGCGCCAGCGACAGTTTGCGGTACATCACACCCCGTTCCACCTTCTGTTCCCCAGCGCCGTTACGGTATTGGGTGCTGGTGTCGACCGGTGTAATACCAGCGCCATACGAGGCGTTCTGCTCGGGACTCCAATATGCCCCTGCGACCAGGCGCGCGGCCTCGATGTAGCCGGCAGGATTGCCGGGGTCGGCCAGGTCGATCACCAGCTTCCTGATGCTGCGCATCTGGAACCAGCAACGGGCGTAGGTACCGCCTCCGTAACTATAGGCATTCAAGCCCAGCGGCAACGCGCCCCAATCCCACATGCCCAGCCGCGCATACTCACATGCTGGCATGACGCCCGTATCGAATGCAGGCGCAATGTTGCCGGGCTCGATGTAGCCGCGCACGCGGATGGTTGCCCCTGGGGTCAGGTTGCAAAACGGCAGGGCCACGCCACCGACAATTTCCGGTGACGGCCACGTTGCCGTGATGCTCAGCGCAGCACCGATTGAACGCAGCACCGAAGATTTTCCTTCCCGCTGCAAATTGGCCGGCCCCAGCGCCCCCGCCTGGCTCGATGCCGTCAACACAGCACGGTCGGCGGCATTGTCATAGATGATGCGAAGATTTTTCATATAAATTCCAGCAATAAGCTTTATGGCAAAAACTGCCCGTCGATCACGAAAAAAGGAGATGGATCGCTGACCGTTGACCCTTCCGGCATATTTCCGCTCATGAGGCCCGACATGAACATCACACCTGTCGAATACGCGACGCTATTACTTTCACGCAGCAAAAATTGCCGACTATCCATCTTTATAAAGCCTGACTCACGGTCGATATAGTTGACGTCGTAGAAAGGGCTGTTACCGATAGCAACTGGACGGACAGTGGGAGGCAAGTACGCAGCGGAAGACAGATTGCCCGCAGCTACAGGAAACGTGATATTGGGTGCGGCAAAGTCATGGGCAATGGCACCATCGCTATTTCTCAGTAGCAAACCAAACTGTGAACTGGCAGCGGAAATCGTTGAAAATGCCCATATATCAACCGCATACTGCTGATCAAATCCAGAAAAATCGGGGTTGCCTCCACAATACGCACCGATAGTGTAAACACCGTTTTTGTGACCGGTGCCAACAATACCGACTCGTCTCCCCATAGGCAGATCGATAGCCCATAAAACAGGCCTGGTGGATGTAAATGTGTGCGTGGAGTAACCTGCAGTACGAACGCCTCCAGAAGTCGATGGCTGTACCACGCGCGACAGCGTCGCCTTGCCGATGCATTCTGTGCCACGCGATTCGTTGTGCACTACCAATTCCTGCTTTAAATTACTAATCCTGAGTGCAGTCTTCATTTGAGATAGATCCCTGCAAATGTGCGGTTTTGAGAGGATGCTGTTCCCGTTGCCGGAAAACTGAAACGCGGAACGCCCGATAGTTCGTCGTAGCTCCAGTTACTGTGTGTCGCACCATCGC
The DNA here is from genome assembly GCF_021165895.1 of Janthinobacterium sp. PLB04. Lineage (NCBI taxonomy): Bacteria > Pseudomonadati > Pseudomonadota > Betaproteobacteria > Burkholderiales > Oxalobacteraceae > Janthinobacterium > Janthinobacterium sp. PLB04. The sequence goes on from NZ_CP088968.1 coordinate 4,349,059, forward strand.
TGTAGACCACCATTGGGGTACGGCCTCTGGGCATAAGGGGATAGGAACGCACGATCTCGGCACCCGATATTTCAATGATGTCGAGACAAATGCCGCCGGCAGCAATTTGCGAATCGAAGACCACCACATCGCCGCGGCGGATTTTCAGACCGGTACTCATGTGATGTATTCCCCAAGCTCAATACAGGGCAGCGAATGAATGCCATCGTAAAAATACAGTCCGCTACTGGTCATGTCGTAACCTGCCCCGTCCCCTCTAGGAATACGGCCTGGACTGCGTATCAGCTGAAACGAGCCCGTTACCCCAGACAAGGTACCGCGAAAAGTGCCACTATTCGCGTGTAAATTCCCATTTCGATCCAAACACCATCCCGTCGTGCTGCCACTCCCATTCCAATTGCTGCTATAAATATCGCCGCCAATCTGCGCATTCACAATGGCAGCGTTGGCGATGTAGGTCGGCGAATTGGTCGGCGTGATCTGGCCGTAAAGATTGTCGCCGAAACCGGCCCCTGGGCCGTCCGCCCAAGCCGATGGCACCGTCTGCGCGGCCAGCGCCACGCCGAGATACCACGATGAAGTAAAAAGGTAGGCATCGACTTCTCCCTTGCCAACAAGCACGCCACGCACAGACGCGTAAGCTGCCCCTGCCGGCGCCGCAGCAAATACCACGGATCTTGGCCACGCGCTCAGAGGGCCTGTGGACGACACGCTATCCACAACATTGCCAGCCATCTCCGTTATATATGCTCCTGTGCCATCGAAAAATGCGATGTTTACCGCGCCCTTGCAGCGGTGGGTAGTCATGTAGATGCTGAACTCGTAGCGTACGCCAGAAATCACCGGAAATTTTCGGAATGCACCAGCCTGCCTCGGGGTCATAATAGCCACGGCGTCTACTGGAACGGTGCCCGGACACCGCATGTAGACGCCACCGGCGCCGGTCGGCCGGTAGAGCTCTGGACTCTCGATCACTGCCGTTAGCGCCGGTGCGAAGGAATACTCCACGCCGAAGCCCCCCACAGTGCCAGGGTAGGGGCCGGAATTGCTGATCAGATTGCCTGCGCCTATCCCTGTATTGATATAGTTGGACGTCAAGGGCGTGCCAGCGCTGAGAATAATCTTGCCAGTGGAATCCTTGATACTCAGGCCGCGCGCATCGATCTTTTCGGCGGTAACGGAGTCTGCCGCCAGCGCCTGGGTGGCCACCGATCCGTTGACCAGCAGATTACCATTCAGCACCGTGCCAAGTACCAGCCAGGCGCCGCTGTCAAAATACTTCGTCACCGCATGCGTCGCGTCATACAAGGTCACCACGTCGCGGTTGACCGGTGCGCCATAGCCTGCACGCCCCAGTTCATACACTGCCGAGGCATCCGACCAGGCCGAGTACCCGGGCGCCGTCACCGTCACGGTGCCGCGCTGGCCAGTAGCACCATCGGCGGCCAGGCGCGCTGCGGCGGCCCATTCGCCTGGCGCGATGTCGTCGGTCGCCGTGCGCGACGCGGCCGTGGCGCCCGATGTGAACAGATAGGCGCCGCCCGCCGCCGGCACCTGGGCTGACCAGCCATTGTTCAGGCCAGTGAGCGCACCGGTGGCAAACGTGAACGTGCATGCCGCACTCGGTAGTGCCGGCGCGATGTTGGTGGCGCCGCGCTGGTAGATGCGCACGGGTGCCACGTTCAAACCGTCGGTGCCGTCCTTGGCCAGCTGCACCGCCGCCGACCACTCATTGGCGGCGATATTGTCCGTGGCATTGCGCGAACTGGCTGCTGCCACGCGCACGTACAGCGGCGCCGTGCCGGCAGGGATGTTCTTCGACCAGCCATTGGCCAGATCATTGCCGGCCGGCGTCGTGATGGCCGCCGTGGCGAAGGTAAAGATAACGTCGCCCGGAGAGTCAACGGGTGCCGCAGCGGCGCGCTTGTAGGCGAAGGCCTGGCCCGTGTTCAATCCGGCCAGGCCGGTATCGCCATTGACGCCGTCGAAGACCTTGCTGACCATGTAGTTGGCGATGTAATCGACGCCAAATTCACGGATGCGTGCCTGCACCAGCGCCGTATCCGTAGTCATGCTGGAAAAATCGACGGTGGCCACGTTGCCGTTGACCCGCAACGCCGTGCCGGCGGATACGGAAAAGACGATATCGCCCACCACATTGACGGACTTGGCGGTGATGGCGATCGAGCCTGGCGCGCCGGCGCCGGCGCTGTTCACGCGAAAGACGGGCGTACTGGCAGACATCAGGAGCGCCTTGCCATCGGCCGTCGTGCTGAAGCGCTCCGCCGTCGCCTGCAGCAGCGTATCGCGTTCCCCCACTATGGCGCTCATGCCAGCACCCCCACCGTCACTCGGCCGGTCAGCCAGAAGCGCGACAGCAGTACCACCACGCCCGGCACGCCGTCCTGCAAGCCAAAGCGTTCAGCGCGCAGTTGTACGGGCTGTCCCAGTTCCAGCATCATCATCTCGGGTTCTCCATCGAATTCGTAAATGGTGCGCGGTACCTTGCTCAAGGCCAGGCGCCGCTGCGCTTCCGCGCGGGCATCGGCCCGCGTCTTCAGGCACGTATCGATCTGCACCGGGTCGTCGCTCAAGCGGTAACGCGTGCGCACCGCCGCGTCGACCACCGTCTCCGTCAGCCATTCGGTGGCATACAAATCCGCATGCGCGGGCGGTATGCTGGTCGTCAGGCCAGCCTGCGGCGTCCAGTTCCGGTCAAAACCGATCTTCACGGCGGCCGTCACCGGCAGGCGCTGCGCGGGACGCAGCGAGCGTTCGCGCATCTGCTCCGGACCGATCGCCACCGGCACGCCGGCGGCCGGCAGCGCGATCTGCACCAGGCGCAGCTGGCCCGTGCGCGACATGATCGCCTGGGCGCCCACGCTGGCCGCCAGTTGCTGGATGGCCTGCGCCTGGTTCGTGCGGTCCGCAACATACAGCCCCACCGGCTGCGGGTGGGACGCGTCGAAGGCGGCCAGGTTGTCCAGGTCCAGGTCCGCCAGGACAAAACGGTCGGCCGCCTTGCCGTAGGCCGTGGCGATACGTTGCACCAGCGGCGCGATGCGCGGCGCATAGCCGCCGCCTTTGTCGCCCTGTACGCTGGCCGTGATCGTGGTGGAAAACGGATCGGTAGTCAGGTTGAAGCGGCCCGCCTGGTCATTCAAGGCCACGGCAATCGGCTTGCCGTTGGTGCGCACTTCAAACGTCGATTCGACCGCGCCGAGAAAACCGTATTCCAGCGTGGCGGGATTGGTCAGCAAGGGCGTCACGTTGTGGCACTCGCCAAACGGTATCGGCAGGATGGCGTCCTTGTTCGGCGTCGTGCCACCCAGCTTCGCCTCGGAGATCGGCGTATTCAGGCGCTGCAGCTTGTCGCGCAGTACCAGGTTGACCGACTCGCGCCCCGCACTGGCCACGTCGGCGATGATGCCGTCAAAGACCAGCTGGAAGTCGGCGCGCGGCCAGGACGGATCGCCGGCCCAGGCCTTGATCGGCCGGTTCATCCAGACATCATCCAGCCAGCCATCAAGCGCGCCATCGGCGTTATCGAGTTCGATATCGCCGCCCGACAGCCCCGCCTCGCCGGACAGGCTGACCTGTTCCGTGAAAGCCAGGCCGCCCTTGGCTAGCGGCTGGTAGGCGGTATTCGCCGGCACTTCGCGCGGCCCGGTGATGTAGGGCCGCGAAGCGATATACCGCGTCACCTCGCTGCCGGCCACGTTCACTTGCGCCTCGATCAGCACCATGCGGATGGCCGACGGGCTTTGCAGCCAATCCTGAAATTGCGCATCGGTCATGCGTACTCTCCTTTCACTGCATTGGCCCAGGCGGATGCCCGGGACGATTTATCCACGCCATCGACCACCGTCCTGGCGGCGCTGGCATTCGATTCAAAGGTGGCCTGGATGGTGGCGCCCGTCTGCGCCCGCTGGTCGGCGCGCAAACCTTCCAGCTCCACGCGCATGGCCTGGTTGTCTTCGCGCAGGCCGCGGATTTCGGCTACCAGTACATCGGAGCCGACGTTCGCCGCCGACGAGTAGCGCACGGGGTCGAAGACGGCCGCTGTAACGGGCGAAGTCATCGCCGCCAATGCAGCGACCACGGGAGGATTACTGAACTGCACACCGAGGTCCGCCGCACCACCCATCGCCGCCCGCAGACCGGCAATGGCCTGCGCCACCGTCAGCACACTGTCGTTAATCGTGATCAAGCCCGACACCTGGGCATTGAGCGCATCCAGGCTGGCCTGCTGCACGTCGACCTGCGCGGCCGCCCACTTCAACGCTTCCTTGTTCGCCTCCACCACGCGGGCATAGTCCGCCGCATAGCGGGCGTCGGACGCGTTGACCACTTGCGATGCCGTCAAAAACGCCTGTTCGGCGGCAGACAGACCCGATTGCGCCGTCGTGTCCCCCGCATTCGCGGCAGCCAGGGTTTTCTCGAACTGGGCGCGCGCCTCGGCATATTTCTGTTCCGGCGTCAGCGTCGACTGGGCACCCAAAGCCATGCTTGCATTGAGCCCGTTCAAGGTCGTCACCCACGATTTCGACTTCTCCAGCGCCGATTTGGCCGCCGCCGATTCCGTCTCGTAGGCCTTGGCCAGCGCATCCTTCGCGCTGGTCACCGCCTTGACGGCCTGGATCTGGTCGAACAGCCCCCGATTGACTTCGGCGACGCTGCTGCGTTGAGCAGCCAGCAACTGCGCTTCGCTTTGCGTCAACTGATTCAACTGCTGTTGTAAGTCCCGCCGTTCGCTGGCGATGTCGCTGGCTGTCCTGGTGACAGCAGCCAGCTCGCCAGTGGCAGCGGACAGGTCGGCGGCATAGTCGGCCGCCTTCTTGAACGGCTCGGCCAAGGACAGCAGGGCCACATACAATTCAGCCGACCCTTCTTTTCCGATGGCCACGCCATCAGCAGCGGACAGTACGGCAGCCTTGAAGCCGTCCATCGTCGTCACGCCACCCAAGCTCAACTTGCCCATGGCGTCATTCACCGACTTGGTGATCGGCGCCATTCTTTCGGCTTCAGTCAGGAAGTTTTCGTAAAAATACGAGGTGCCGCTGGTCAGCTTTTCCAGGCCACCGGCAGTATCGATCAAGTCTTCGCTCAGCTTTACCGCTGCCATCCCCGTGACGCCGAAAGATTTTCCCAATACAAACAGGACATCGCTGACCTGCTGGAAATCATTGGCGATGCGGTTCAGTGTTTCAAACGCGCCTTCGCCTATCTTGGCGAAATCGCGCAAGCCGGCGACGCCAGCATCAGCCATCTTGTCGCCCAGCGCAGAAAATGCCGTTTCCAGCGCTTTCTGCTGATCCTCGGCCGACAGTCCCTTCAAACTGATCTTGCCCAGATCGACCTTGAAACTGTCCATCCGTGCATTGAAATCGCCACCAGCCACACCCATGACGTTGGCTGCGCCACGAATAGCGTTGCCCATGCTGACGATAATCATCGTGAACTGCTGATTGACGTCATCGGACATTGCTGCCGTCTCGGTCTTGTTCTTATTGCTATAAGTAAAGCCCAATGCTTTCTTCTTGGTATTGACATCGGCATACGATTGGGCGGTAAAACCGATATCCTCGATCTGCCCCAGACTCATGGCCTTGCCGGTAATCCCCTGATCGACCACCGTCTTGGAGGTATTGAACAGTTTGGAAACAGCACTGCCTAACACGGCGCCCACTACACTGCCGAGTACCAATCCGAGGGGGCCGCCAATCGCCGCCATGCCCATGCCCAGATAGGTACCCAGCATGGCGCCACCCAAGCCACCAGCTGAAGTACCCGCCAGAAAGCCCATCGTGCCTCCCAAGACCTTGGTTCCTGTCTGCACACCCGCAGCAGCTCCGCCCGCTCCCGTCGCCACCGATTCGCGTGCCAGCAGGTTGGCCAGGTTGCCGATACCGGCAGCGAGCTTGCGCAGTGAGTTGTCCATTGAAATGGTATGCGCCAGGCCCAGTCCGGAATTTTTTTCCATGATGACCAGGCTGCGCGCGATCGAATCGCTTTTGGCGGATGAGTCACCCAGCACCGTGCCGGTGCCGTTTGCTTTCTGACGCTCCTTGGCAACATCGACATTGCCGCCACCTCCACCGCCAATCGCCACGCCCAGGCCAGCCACGATCGCCGCCATGGCCGCCATGCGGCCAAACGCCGTATAGGGATCACCCGATCCCTGGCTCAGTACTGCGCTGATTCCCTTGGGCACCAGTTCGGCCAGAGTCATGGCCACTTCCGCAGCATGAAATACCTGGGAAACCGTGGTCAAGGCCTTGTAGCCGGCACTTTGCTCGTCAAAGAAGCCGGCCGCGGCACCGGCCATGTCGCTGTAACCTTTCATCTGTGCTTGCGTGGAATCAAGCTGCGCTTTCGATTTCGCGGCGATTTTCGCTGGTTCGTCCGCCTCGGCATCCTCCTTCGCATTCGCCAGGGTCCGTTGAATATCCTGCTGAGCCTTCTTGTGATCAACCAGCGCTGCGGTAACCTTGCCTATCGTGCCGCCCACCTTGCCGAAGGCCTTTTCCAGCGCATCGCCCAAGGCTTTGGCGCCATCGGCAGCCTCTTTCCATTGCTGCTCGTCGGCTGCCTTGGCATCGGCGCGGTCCTTGGCCGTTTTTGCCTTCGCGTCGTCTTCCTTCTTTTTCCGCGTATCTGCTGCCTGCTGGCGGGCGATTTCTTCCACCTGCGCCAGCTCGGCCTGCATCTTCGGCTCCACCCTCGCTTTGGCGGCGCCAGTTTCGGCGATCTTGTTCTTGTTTTCCTGAACAGCTTGCGGCGTTTTCGCCTTAAAGGCGCTCAACACATCGATCTGCTTCTGGTAGGCATCCGCTTCCGCCTTGCCCCGCTCGCGAATGGCGTTTTGACGACGCTCAAAGTATTGCTCGTCGCTCAGTGCGCCCCCCTTGCGATACAATTCATCGAGCTTGGCGCTCTGCTCAAAGCCCTCCGTTTTCAAGCGCAACTCATCTCGAATGGCTTGCAACTGCCCCGCACGCCGCGCATCGCTATCATCGGAACCAAATGCGGGCGGAGGCGGCGCAACCTTGTATGCAGCGCGAATATTGGCACGCATCTTTTCCTGCTCAGCAAGGGGAACCGCCAGTGGCGTTCCATTTAGCGAGGCAACGTTTTTGTTGTATTGATCAATTGCTGCAGCCTCCTCGTTAATTCTCCTGGCATAACGCGCCTTAATCGCGTCGATACCATTCTGTGCCTGTTTTTCAGCATGATTTTTTTCTTGAACCCCGCGCTGTGCATCGGCAACACTGTTCTCCTGGGCTAGCTTAGTCACCAGTACCTGCCGTTCCTTTGCCCTCTGCTCAAGATATCGCTGCAGTTCCTTGCCGCTCATGCCCATGCCTTCATGCGTACCCATGCTGGCATGGCCGGTAACTTTGGCTGAATTGACCTCCAGATCCAGTTGCTTGATCTGGTCTTCCACTATGGTTGTGCGGCCCATGCCATTGACACTATCTTCGCCATTCGACCAGAGGGTCTTAATAGCCCGCATCGCCGTACCAACAATGCTCAGGTTTTCGCCACGTTTTTTCAGTTCCTCGTTGTAACTTCTCGCCGTCGCGATCATCGCCTCCTGGGTCTTGCCTTCCTCCTCGAGCGTCTTGATATGCTGGTACTGGCTGGCATCCAGCGTTCGATACACCTCGGCATGGGTATCGACCCAGTTGACAACACCGCCAGCCATCGTGGCAAAATTCGCGGCCACCTCCCCTGCCGGCTTGTTTGTAATCTGTGCCGTGGCCACCGCGGCGGCGCCAACCGACAACAAGGCCTCGCCCGTAAATTCTCCCGTTTCCAGCAGCGTTTGCAAGGCTACGCGCGCCTCGCCCATGCCGGCATTTTCAAGATCGGCAACCGACTTGACCATGGTATTGAACTGCCCTTCCGTGATGCCTGCAGCGTTGCCTGTCAGTTGCATCGCCCTGGCAAAATTATCCGACTCCTGTTGTCCCTTCACATAGGCATTCGCTGCAAATGCGGCAGCTTCCCCAAGCATTTGCAGCGCCAGCACCGGCCCCGCGCCCAGGCGCGTGACTGCCACTTCCGTCAGGCCGGATACATTCGCCAGCTCTCCCAGGCCATCCTTGATTTTCCCGACGTCGGCGTTCATGCCTCCTTCGCCGATCTTCAACGATGCCCTGGCAAAGCCTTCAACGGCGGTCATACCCTTGAACAAGGCATCCGAAGCGTCGCTGCTTTCGTCACCAAGTACTCTGGACGCGTCTGCCGCCGCCCGTACAGCTTCGGCCTGCGCACGCATGACTTGCTCAGAATCGCGCATCCTGATGTTCGCATCCTGGACTTGATGTCCAGCCTCGCCGCTGGCGGCGGCCAGGTCGCTTATCGCCTGCGTACCTGCCCTCACTTCCGCCGTATTCACAACAATTAATATTTCCGTTATATCTGGCATGGTTGGCCCATAAAAAAAGCCGCGCATGGCGGCCGGGTTGGAAAATGCGGGTCAGCCCGCCGCATGCTGGTGCGACAGGAACAGCGCATCGAGCTGGTCCAGCAACTGATGCTCGAACGGCTCGATGGCGATGGCGTGGCGCGCCTGCCAGGCGAGGATTTCCGTGCTGGCGATGGGATTGACGGCCATGCCGTTCTGCCGCTTGCGGTTCAATTGCGCGAACCATTCCCACACGTGGGCCAGCTCGAACGGCATTGGGGGCGTCGCCTCCTCGGGCGGCGCGCGGTACAGCGGATGGCGCCGGGCCGCATCGATATGCTCGCCCTTGGCATGGCCATCGGCCGCCCGCGCGCCGCGCTCGAACTGGTGCCCGGCGTAGCGCAGCAGGCTGGCCGTCAGAGTTTCAAAAAATTCGACTCGTTTTCCAGCGCCGTGGTGACCTTTTCCTGCCAGGTCGGGTATTTTTCAAAGGCCGCTTCCAGCAGCTCGGCATCGAGCGGCACTGGCGCGCCGTTGCTGGTGAAGCCGTACCAGCCCGTGACCACGGCCAGCGCCAGGCGTTTCTGGTTACCGTCGATGGCTTGCACCAGCAGTTCCGCGCCTTCGTCGGTGGAGGCGTCGATGGCCGTCTTGCGGCGCGCCGATTTCTTGTAGCCTTCGGCGCGCACGGCGTTGTTGGCCAGGCGGTATTGCTCGCTGTTCTTGCCGACGATGGTCAGGCCGGCCACCGCTTCGCCATCCGCGTCGAAGATGACGGGCACGTCGAACGTGACTGGAGTGGCGGCCGCATGGATATTGCCGATGTCGAAACCTGCCTGGATTTTTTGCGCGTTGTTCATGTGTGCTGCTTTCTGGATGATGTGAAAAAATGTAAAAAGGCCGCCATCAGGCGACCCCGGGTCAAGCGTCAGCCGCTTACAGCGCACTGTCCTGGATGGTCAAGGTGGTCGCTTCGTGCTGCGCGTCCGTGCCCTTGTAGCGCAGGACGTCGAAGGCGCAGGTGACGATCTTGTTTTTCTCGCCGTCGTCGATCTTGGCCGAGGTGATCTTGATGCGGCCCATGGCCAGCGCCAGCACGTCGGCGGCCGGCGCGGTGCCCGATGCCATGGCGTAGGCCAGCGGGATTTCCGTCTCGGACTTGAAGTAGTCGAGGTAGGTGGCGTCCTGCAACAGCACCGTGAACTGGCCCGAGCCCATCACCTTGCCGCGCGAGGCGGCCGTGGCGTACTTCGAGCCGATCACCGGGTCGACCTTGACCTGGCCGTCCAGCGAAACGGACATGCCGGTGCAGATCTGCGACGGGATGCCGTTCACCGACAGCATCGCCGTGGCGCCCGAAAACTTGCCGCTGCCAGGTGCGGCCAGCGGCGCGGGGAAGTACGGCACGGCCGTGGTCGGGCCTTCCGCCTTGCCCATCAGAGTGAAGTCCAGGCTGGTGATGCCGTTCGGCTGCACTGCGATATCCATCTTGCTGACCAGCTGGTCGATGAAGCTGCGGTGCACGCCGATCTTCGGGTCCTGCACTTCGGCCGTGAACCAGTCGGTGGTATGGCCCGTCAACGGGGTGAAGCTGCGCTTGCCCACGGCCGCCACGCCGACCGAGTCGCCGGCCGCCTTGACGATCATCGCCGAGCCGTCCATGAACTGGCCATTCAGGTTGGTGGCCGTCACCGACGTGACGAAGAAATTCTTCGCGTTGTTGGCGGCGGCCGGCGCCGTCATGCCGGTGATGCGCACCACGCTGCCGGCGCGGAAGCCTTCGCTCAGCCAGGAACCGGCACTGCGCGTCAGGCCGGAGGCTGCCGCGGCGATGGTGGTTTGTGCGGCAGCCACGCCGCCTGCCGTGAAGTCGCGGCGCAGCAGCGCCGCCATCAGCGGTGCATACGTGCCGCACGCCGCTTCGGCCTTGATGGCGCCCGTGGTGCGGAAATTGCCCAGGCGGGTATCGCCCTGCTGCTGGCTGGCGTCGATTTCGGCGCTCGCGTATTTGTCCGCTTCCGTGTCGAAAGTGGCTGTGACGCGGGGATAAATCTGGCCGCCGCCGGCGGCGGCCTTGCTGCCTTCGGCGCTTTGTTTGCTGATAACGATCAAGCTGTCGATGCCGTTTGCTGTCGATGCCATAAGTAATACCTTTCGTGGGATGAAAAAAAAGACCGCATCTGCGGTCTTGAGGGGGGAACTGCCGATAATCAGGAAACGAAAAAGCCCGCACGCGGTGAGGCGGCGGGCTGGCGTCCGGATGGCGCGGGGCCATGCAGGACGGAAGGTGAGCGAAGGGGCCATGAAGGCCGTTCGCTGCGCTGAGTTCCCCTATCGGTGTCGCGCCTTGGGCGCGTCTATTACGAGTGGAGAAGCATGTGGTGTACTGCGGTGCTGCCGGTGTTGCTGTTGCTGCGTGATCGAGACTCTATTGTAGGGGCGTTTTTTTCAGTGCCAGGCATATTGCAGAAAATTTGTCAGTGGCCGAGGCGGCGCATGGCGCGGGCGCCGTGCGACTGGAAGATGCCTTCCAGTTCGCTGACCATATCCTTGATGCGTTCGAGCTCGAAGCCGCCGGAGCAGCTGATGGCCGCCTCGCCGGCGCCGTGGCAAGCCTTGCAGACGACAGGCGCGCCGGCCTGCATGGCAGCGACGACGCCCGTGCCGTGGCAGACCTTGCATTTGCTGTCGAGCCAATGCGCGAGCGACGCTTCGGCAACGCGGCGGTACAAGGTATTGGCCGCCTGCGCATCCCAGGCCGTCTGCGCCTTGACCCAGCGCCGCGCACGGCCCTTCTGCGTCACGGCAGCCGTCCAGGCGCGCAGCAACTGCGCCAGGTTGCCCGCATTGCCTTCGAACAGGCGGCTGACGGTGCCGTCCGCATACTTGACGCGGCACAGCAAGGCACCCATGTCGCCGGCCAGCGCGGCCGCCGCGATAACATCCAGGTCGTGGTGGACAGCATCGTCGCGCAAGTTCTGCGACGACAGCGATGCGATGAATTTTTCTGCAAACCCCATGATTTCTCCTCGTTGATACTAATCGTTATTCTGTGCCGGGCCAAACAGCGCCGCCACCAGCGGATCGCGGTGCGCCGTGCCGCGTGCCCAACTGGCCGTACGGCGCACTTGCGGCGGCAGTTCGGCCCAGCCATCGACCTCGTCATCCTGCTCGCCCAGCGCGTACAGGGCGGGCCGCTGGCGTCCCGGTTCCGTGCAATGGCGCTGCGCCAGGTGGATCTGTCCCATGCCGCACATGTGGCGCAAATAGCGGCTCATGGTGCCCGCATCGAGTCCCAGCAAGGCGGACAATTGCGCCGCGCTGGCCTGGCCCTGCTCGCGAATGTACTGCGCGATGCGGGCGATATGCAGCTGCGACTTCTTGCTGCGTCCCTGTAACTGGCGCCCCTGCCGCGCCGCCGCCCTGCTTTCAACCAACTGACTGCTGTTCAACATCTGCCTGACCTCCCGTGGTGTCGCCAACCGGCAGACGCTGTAGTGCGTTTGCGACAGGCAACGAGTGGACTTTATCAATCGCTAATGTTAAAGTCAAGCATTTGGTAATTTATCAAACGGTAAATTTCAGGTTTAATGTGGAGATGAATATGTATCAATACAGACGCGACCGCCTGCTGGCCCTGATCCGCGAGCACTACGACAACACGCGCAAGAAAATTTCCGACGTCAGCGGCTGGAGCGAGGCGCGCATCTCGCAAATCCTCTCGCCCACCTACCGCGAGGGCCGCGCCTTCAGCGAAAAGATCGCGCGCAAGCTGGAAGCGGACCTGCAGTTGGACAGCATGTACTTCGACCAGGGTGCGGCGCCGGACCAGGTGACCATGGCCGCGCGCGCGCTGGCAGGCGTGCAGGCCGTGGTGGTGGAAGATGGCGAGGATGAACGCTTCTACCCGATCCGCAAGGTGAAACTGCGCCTGTCGGCAGGCATCACGGGCTTCGCCATCGAACCGGAAACGCACGACGGCAGCACCATCAGCGTGCCGCGCAGCTGGGTCGAGCGCAATGGCTACCATCCTGAAAAACTGGTGGCGATCAAGGTCAAGGGCGAGAGCATGGAGCCGGCCCTGTACGAGGACGACGTGGTGATCATCAACACGGCCGACAACCGGCCAGCCGACGGCATTGTGTTCGCCATCAATTATGAAGGCGAGCCGGTGGTCAAGCGCATGGCGCGCGATATCGGCGAATGGTGGCTGACGTCGGACAACCCCGACCAGCGCAAATACCATCGCAAGCTGTGCCGCGGCAATGAATGCCTGATCGTCGGCAGGGTCGTGCGCAAAGAAAGCGACCGGATTTGAATGCGAAGTTTATCGATTGATAAACTTCGCTTGCTTCCTGGCGCTTACGCCAGCGCCGCCTGGATCTGCTGCAGCGATGCCGGGTCGTCCATCGACGTCAGATCGCCTGGGCTGCGCCCTTCACAGATGGCCTGGATCGAACGGCGCAGCAGCTTGCCCGAGCGCGTCTTCGGCAGCTGCGACACGAACAGCACGCGCGCAGGCCGCGCCACGGCGCCCAGCTGGCGGTCAACGACGGCCATCACTTCGCGCTCCAGCACCGCTTTCGCTTCGACGCTGTCGAAACCGCGCGGGTCCTTCAGGATCACGAAAGCCATCGCCACCTGGCCTTTGAGCTTGTCTTCCACGCCCACCACCGCCACTTCCGACACGTTCGGGTGACTGGTGATGCTTTCCTCGATTTCACGCGTGCCCAGGCGATGGCCGGCCACGTTGATCACGTCATCAGTGCGGCCCAGAATAAAATAATAGCCATCCGCATCGCGCAGGCCCCAGTCGAAGGTGGAATACACTTGCCGGCCGCTGAAGGTGGACCAGTAGGTGTCGACGAAACGCGCGTCATCACCGTACACCGTTTGCATGCAGCCCGGCGGCAGCGGGCCTTCCAGTACCAGCACGCCCTTCTCGTTGGCGGCGCACTCCTCGCCCGTCGCTTCGTTGAGCAGCTTGATCTGGTAGCCGTACATGGCCAGGCCGGGGCTGCCCAGGCGCGTCGGGGTATCGGCCACGCCTTTCGCCACCGAGAGAATCGGCCAGCCCGTCTCCGTCTGCCAGTAGTTGTCGATGATGTCCACTTTCAGTTCATCGGCGATCCACTGCGAGGTGGTTTCATCGAGCGGCTCGCCCGCCAGGTACAGCGCCTTCAGGGAAGACAGATCGTATTTGCGCATCAGTTCCACCGGGTGCTTGCGCAGCACGCGGATGGCCGTCGGCGCCGAGAACATGCGCGTGACCCTGTATTTTTCAACGATGCTCCACCAGATGCCGGCATCGGGACAGATGGGCAAGCCCTCGTACAGGATGGTGGCCATGCCGGCGATCAGCGGACCATACACGATGTAGGAATGGCCAACCACCCAGCCGATATCCGAGGTGGCAAAGAAGGTTTCGCCGGGCTTGCCGCAGAAGTTGTACTGCATCGACGATGCCAGCGCCACCGCGTAGCCGCCCACGTCGCGCTGCACCCCCTTCGGTTTGCCCGTCGTGCCCGAGGTATACAGCACATACGACGGCTCGTTCGATTCGAGCCAGGTGACGGGCACCTGCGCGTCCAGGTGCTGCTCACACAGAGCCGCGTAATCGACGTCGCGGCCGGGCGTCAGTTCCATCGGCACGAGATGGCGGTCGACCAGCAGCACCTGCCGCGGCTTGTGCGCGGCGATACGGATGGCTTCGTCGAGCAGCGGCTTGTAGGCTATCGCCTTGCCATTGCGCGAGCCGGCGTCGGCGGAGAACACCAGCTTGGGCCGCGCATCGTCGATGCGGCTGGCCAGGCTGTTGGCGGCAAAGCCGCCGAACACCACGGAATGCACGGCGCCGATACGCGCGCAAGCGAGCATGGCGAACGCCGCCTCGGCGATCATCGGCATGTAGATCAATACGCGGTCGCCCTTGCCCACGCCCAGCGCCAGCAGGATGGCGGCGCAGCGCTCCACTTCGCGCTGCAGCTCGCGAAAGCTGTAGCTGCGCTCGGTATTGGTCTCGGTGGAAATGGCGATCAGCGCGGCGGCATCGCCCTGGCTTTCCACCCAGCGGTCAACGGCGTTGTGGCACAAATTCGTGGTACCGCCGACGAACCACTTGGCAAATGGCGGGCGGGAATAATCGAGCACTTGCGAAAACGGGGTGTTCCAGTCGATCTTGTCCGCTTCCTCGCGCCAAAAAGCGTCAGGTGTGTCGATCGAGCGTTGATAAAATGCTGCGAAATCCATGTCTCCTCCGGTAGGCGTGCAATCTGTGGTGTTATTTGTTCGTATATGTTGCGCTTGTTTGTGTTTGTGTGCGTCCTCCAAAATGACTGCCCTGCATAGCGAACAGCTGACTTGAAAACAATGCCGGTTGCGCCGCCGCGCAACTGCTGCGCTCTTGCGCGATCCGCGCGCGGTTTTCCTCCAGGCGGGCACCATCGAGCGGCATGCCAAACTGTCCCTCGCCAGGCGCATTTTCCCGTGGCGACATCAGGCGCTGCAGCACGATGTCGCCCAGCGCCTTCTTGAAATGCCCCGCTTCCCAGTACCAGCGCGTGGCCCTCTCCCTTTCATTCGCGGCGGGAATCGGCTCGCAGTTGTATGCGCCATAGCCGCTGAAATCAGTCAGGGAAATACGTGCGTCCGGGTACCGCGCCCTGACCTCGCCAATTGCCAGCACCAGCTGGTCTTTCCATTCATCGAAGAGGGGCCACAAACCGGCAGCTTCAAACATGGCCAGCAGTTGCGCGTGATAGGGATAGATCACCAGCTTGATGTCGGCTTGCGTGGCCGCCATCGCCAGCAAAAAGGCACGCAGGACTAGAAAGTCTTCGGTGGCAAAGCCGTGCGTCGATTTCCGGCGCAAACTGGCGGCACTTTCCCGCGCCCGCTGGGTAAACATCTTGTGGTAGCCATCGCGGCGCACATGGGCGCCATACTCCAGCAAGGGATTGAAACCGTCTGCCGACAAGGTGGCCGCCTCGCCATCATGCTGGATGCGCAGCGTATGCACGGCATCCTTGACGGAAGCCAGCGAAAAGAGCGCATCAAAGCGCCAAAATATGCGGCCATGCGCGGGTGGCGCAGTAGCCGCCGCCGGGCGCGCGGCGGATGCGACGGCCGGATTGAGAAAATCGATGAATTCCATGCCCGCGATGACCGTGCGCGGCCGGATGCCAGCCTGGCGCAATTGCGCGAACTGGCTGGCGGACGTGGCCAGGCCAGTGCCGGGAATCGCCAGGTTATAGCCTGTGCCCAGCGCGGACAAGGCACTGGCGCGCGGATCGAAGCCGATCTCCGCGCGCGAGTTACCCAGGATGATGAATTGCGGCCGCCTGCGCAGCGCATGTTCCTGCTTGATCTGGCTCTGGTAGCGGCTCAAGCCCGGCTTGACGGCATTGAAATTGTCGCGCCGGACGACGCCATACAGGCCGTAGGGATCGACAATGATCACGAAGGCGACAAGCAGCAGGGCGCCACCCGTCAGCGCCAGCGCCAGGATGGCCAGATAGGATTTGAATGGGGATGCCGTCATGGTTCGCTCCCCCTAGAATTGAAAATACAGAAATTCGGCGGGACGGTTCAGGGCCAGCATGCTCGCCAGCGCCAGCAGCGCGATGGCCGCCGCCCACGCGGGCGAGGCGCGCCAGGTGAGCAGGTGCCGCCCACTTGCCTGGAAGTCCAGCGCGGGCTCGAAACGACGCATGATCTGCTGCGTATTCGGCATGGCGAAGGTAATCAGCGCCGCAACCGCTATCCACGTCCATGTTTCGATGAAGAGCGTGCCGCCGCCCAGGTAAAAGTCCATGCCCATGGCTGCCAGCGCGGGCTGCAAGGACTGCCAATGGGACGCCAGCGCATCGGGCAAGGCCAGGCCAAAGCCGCCCGCCATGCCTTTTAATATCGTCAAGGCCACCGGCATGTCCGGCGCGCGAAAGAAGACCCATGCAACGCAGACGGCGATGAAAGTGAGGATCGTCGTCAGGACATTCCCAACCCGCGTATCGGACGGCAGGTGGAATTGACGCGCAAATGTGCTCCAGCCCTTGTGGATAGCCAGGTAGGCGCCATGCAGAGCACCCCATGCGATGAAGTTCCAGCCAGCGCCATGCCACAGGCCGCCCAGCACCATGGTGACCATCAGATTGAGATGGCGCCGCAGCGGGCCGCAGCGATTGCCGCCAAGGGGGATATACAGGTAATCACGCAGGAAGCGCGACAGGGTCATATGCCAGCGGCGCCAGAATTGCGCAATATTGCGCGCCTTGTAGGGCGAAGCGAAATTGAGCGGCAGGCGTACGCCGAACAGGCGCGACAAGCCGATGGCCATGTCGGAATAGCCGGAGAAATCAAAATACAGCTGGAACGCATACGCCAGCACCCCGCCCCAGGCGATCAGCAGGGATGGCGCCGCAGGGCTGTCGAACAGCGGCGCCGCATACGGGCCGATATTATCGGCAATCAGCACCTTCTTGGCCAGGCCGATGAAAAAAATCGTGCTGCCGATGGCGATATTGCTGGCCGAGAGCCGGAAGGTGCGCTTGTCTGCGAACTGCGGCATCATTTCCTTGTGATGCAATACGGGACCGGCAATCAGATGGGGGAAATAGGTAACGAACAGCAGATAATGGACAAAGCGGCTTTCCTGCGCCTTGCCCTGGTAGGTATCGACCAGGAAGGCGATCTGGGTAAACGTAAAGAACGAGATCCCGATAGGCAGCACCACGTGCAGGGCGGGCAGCGGCTGCGCCAGCAATTGCGCCAGGCTGGACACGAAGAAGCCCGCATACTTGTAGTAGGCGAGCAGGCCCAGGTTGGCGGCGATCGCGGCGGCCAGTATCCACTTGCGGCGCGCTCCCGCGCTGGCGCCCAGCCAGGCCGCACAGCCATAGTTGAAGACGACGGAGCCGACCAGCAATGGCAGATAGCGGTAATCCCAGTACGCGTAGAAAAACAGGGACGCCGCCGCCAGCCAGGCCGCAGCCCACAACTGGCTGCGCCGTCCCAGGATGAAAAATCCGGCCACCGTGATGGGCAGATACGCAAACAGGAAGACGTAAGAGTTGAATAGCATCGGTTCACCCGTCGGGAAGAATGGGAGGTCATCACCGCATGCGCATCGCGGCCGGCGCTCCCCCATTTTCCTTGTCGCTCGGTTTCTTTGCTAGCAGAAATATCAACTGATCTGCATGCGCATCTGCCTGCTTGGCCTTAAAACGCGTCGCCGGGAATGCGCACGAACCCTTCCATCAGCACGCGCGCACTGCGGCTCATGATGGCCTTGGTGACGCTCCATGCGCCATCGGCCAGCGCCGCTTCCGCGCCCACCATCAGGGTGCCGGACGGATGGCCGAAGCGCACGCTGGTTTTTTCGCCGCCTCCCGCCGCCAGGTTGACCAGGGTACCGGGGATGGCTGCCGCCGTGCCGATGGCGACAGCGGCCGTGCCCATCATGGCGTGGTGCAGCTTGCCCATGGACATGGCGCGCACCAGCAGGTCGATATCGCCCGCGTCCACCTGCTTGCCGCTGGACGAGACATAGCCGGCCGGCTTGGCGACAAACGCCACCTTCGGCGTGTGCTGGCGTTTCGCCGCCTCGTCGAGATGCGCGATAAGGCCCATGCGCAGCGCCCCATGCGCGCGGATGGTCTCGAAACGGGCCAGCGCGGCAGGGTCGCCATTGATGGCGTCCTGCAGTTCCGTGCCCGTGTAGCCGATGGCGTCCGCGTCGACAAAGATCGTCGGGATGCCGGCGTTGATCATCGTGACTTTCAGGCTGCCGATGCCGGGCACGTCGAGGTCATCGACGAGGTTGCCAGTAGGGAACATGGCGCCACCGCCCCCCTCTTCCTCCGCGGCCGGATCGAGGAATTCCAGTTTTACTTCGGCGGCCGGAAAAGTCACGCCATCGAGTTCGAAGTCGCCCGTTTCCTGTACTTCGCCATGTGTCATGGGGACATGGGCGATGATGGTCTTGCCGATATTGGCTTGCCAGATGCGCACCGTGGCCATGCCGTCTTGCGGCACGCGGGCGGCGTCCACCAGTCCGCTGGCGATGGCGAACGAGCCGACGGCGGCCGACAGGTTACCGCAATTGCCGCTCCAGTCGACAAAAGGCTTGTCGATGGAGACCTGGCCGAACAGGTAGTCGACGTCGTGCTCCGGCTTGCTACTTTTTGCCAGGATCACCGTCTTGCTGGTACTCGACGTGGCGCCGCCCATGCCGTCGATCTGCTTGCCGTACGGGTCGGGACTGCCGATGACGCGCAGCAGCAGCGCATCGCGCGCCGCGCCCGGCACTTGCGCGCTGGCGGGCAGATCCTGCAGGCGGAAGAACACGCCCTTGCTGGTGCCGCCGCGCATGTAGGTGGCGGGAATCTTGATTTGGGGGATGTGAGTCATGGTCTGTCCGAAAGTAGGCCGGATTAGCGTGGCATCGCCACGCGTAATCCGACACATTGTTGGCGGGTTTTTCACAAATATTGTCGGATTACGCTTCGCTAATCCGACCTACCCGTTTACGCGGCTTTTGAGGACTCCAAAAAGTCCTGCGCAAAGCGCTGCAAGACGCCGCCGGCCTCGTAGATCGACACCTCTTCCGCCGTGTCGAGGCGGCAGGTGACGGGCACTTCCACCGTTTCGCCGTTCTTGCGATGGATCAACAAGGTCAAGGTGGAGCGCGGCGTGCGCTCGCCGGCGACGTCGTAGGTTTCACTGCCGTCCAGGCCCAGGGTCTTGCGGTTCACGCCAGGGAGGAATTCCAGCGGCAGCACGCCCATGCCCACCAGGTTGGTGCGGTGGATGCGCTCGAAGCCTTCAGCCACGATGGCTTCCACGCCGGCCAGGCGCACGCCCTTGGCGGCCCAGTCGCGCGAAGAACCCTGGCCGTAGTCGGCGCCGGCAATGATGATCAATGGCTGCTTGCGCTCCATGTACACCTCGATGGCTTCCCACATGCGTGAAATCGTGCCTTCCGGCTCGATGCGCGTGAGCGAACCCGCCTTGACTTTACCGTCCTCGATGACCATTTCGTTCTTCAGGGTCGGGTTGGCAAACGTGGCGCGCTGCGCCGTCAGATGGTCGCCCCGGTGCGTGGCGTAGGAATTGAAGTCTTCCTCCGGCAAGCCCATCTTCGCCAGGTACTCGCCGGCCGCGCTATCGAGCATGATGGCGTTCGATGGCGACAAGTGGTCGGTCGTGATGTTGTCGCCCAAAACGGCCAGGGGACGCATGCCTTTCAATGGGCGAGCGCCAGCCAGCGCGCCTTCCCAGTATGGCGGACGGCGGATATACGTCGTCTGCGGACGCCAGTCGTACAGGGGGCTGACCTTGATGCCGTCGTCCGCCTGCTTGGCGAACATGGGGATATACACCTTGCGGAACTGCTCCGGCTTGACGCTGGAAGCGACGATGGCGTCGATTTCCTCGTCGGACGGCCAGATATCCTTCAGCAGGATAGCCTTGCCGTCCGCATCATGGCCCAGCACATCCTTTTCGATATCGAAGCGGATGGTGCCGGCGATTGCGTAGGCCACCACCAGCGGCGGCGAAGCGAGGAAAGCCTGCTTCGCATATGGGTGGATGCGGCCGTCGAAGTTGCGGTTGCCCGACAAGACGGCCGTGGCGTACAGGTCGCGCGACACCACTTCATCCTG
Source organism: Janthinobacterium sp. PLB04 (assembly GCF_021165895.1). NCBI lineage: Bacteria > Pseudomonadati > Pseudomonadota > Betaproteobacteria > Burkholderiales > Oxalobacteraceae > Janthinobacterium > Janthinobacterium sp. PLB04. The sequence goes on from NZ_CP088968.1 coordinate 4,369,132, forward strand.
GATCACGGGGTCGAGCGCGCCCGACATGCCGTTGCACGAGGTGCAGGCGAAAGCCACCACACCGAAGCCCATTGTTTCGAGTTCCGGCATCAGGCCCGCTTCCTGCAGGTACAGTTCCACGGTTTTCGAGCCGGGCGCCAGCGACGATTTCACCCACGGCTTGCGCGTCAAGCCGAGGCGGTTCGCATTGCGCGCGATCAGACCGGCCGCGATCATGTTGCGCGGATTGTTCGTGTTGGTGCAGCTGGTAATCGCGGCGATGATGACGGCGCCGTCCGGCATCTTGCCCGGTTCGTCTTCCACCACGCCGGAAATCCCGCGCGCGGCCAGTTCCGACGTCGGCACGCGGTTGTGCGGATTCGACGGACCGGCGATATTGCGCACGACGGACGACAGGTCGAACGTCAACACGCGCTCATACTGCGCGTCCACCAGGCTGTCGGCCCACAGGCCCGTCTCTTTGGCATACAGTTCCACCAGCTTCACCAGTTCGTCGTCGCGGCCCGTCAGTTTCAGATATTTGATGGTTTGCGCGTCGATGTAGAACATGGCGGCCGTGGCGCCGAATTCCGGCGCCATGTTGGAAATCGTGGCGCGGTCGCCCAGGGTCAGGTGCGAAGCGCCTTCGCCAAAGAATTCCAGGTAGGACGAGACGACCTTCTGCTTGCGCAGGAATTCCGTCAGCGCCAGCACCGTGTCCGTGGCCGTGATGCCCGGCTGCGGCTTGCCCGTCAGCTTGACGCCGATGATGTCGGGCAGGCGCATCCACGAGGCGCGGCCCAGCATCACGCTTTCCGCTTCCAGGCCGCCCACGCCGATGGCGATCACGCCCAGCGCATCGACCATGGGCGTGTGCGAATCCGTGCCCACCAGGGTGTCGGGATAGGCCACGCCGTCCTGCACCTGGATCACGGGCGACATGCGCTCGAGGTTAATCTGGTGCAGGATGCCGTTGCCCGGAGGGATCACGTCGACGTTCTTGAACGCTTTTTTCGTCCAGTCGATGAAGTCGAAACGGTCTTCGTTGCGGCGGTCTTCGATGGCGCGGTTCTTGGCGAAGGCGTCCGGGTCGAAACCGCCGCATTCGACGGCCAGTGAATGGTCGACCACCAGCTGCGTGGGGACCACCGGATTGACCAGCGCCGGGTCGCCGCCCTGGGCCGCGATGGCGTCGCGCAAGCCGGCCAGGTCGACCAGGGCCGTCTGGCCCAGGATGTCATGGCAGACGACGCGGGCCGGGAACCAGGGGAAATCGAGGTCGCGGCGGCGTTCGATGAACTGGCTCAGCGAAGCGTCCAGGGTGGCCGGGTCGCAGCGGCGCACGAGGTTTTCGGCCAGTACGCGCGAGGTATAGGGCAAGGTTGCGTAGGCGCCTGGCTGGATCGCATCGACGGCGGCGCGCGTATCGAAGTAGTCTAGCTGGGTGCCCGGCAAGGATTTGCGGTGCAAGGTATTCATCTTGATGCTCATTATTTGCGGTCCTTGATCGGCACGAATTCCAGGTCTTCCGGGCCCACGTAGTTGGCGCTCGGGCGGATGATCTTGTTGTCGATGCGCTGCTCGATGATGTGCGCGGCCCAGCCCGAGGTGCGCGAGATGACGAACAGCGGCGTAAACATCGCCGTCGGCACGCCCATCATGTGGTACGACACGGCCGAGAACCAGTCCAGGTTGGGGAACATGTTCTTGATTTCCCACATGACCGATTCCAGGCGCTCGGCGATGTCGAACATTTTCGTGGAACCGGCTTCCAGCGACAGATTGCGCGCCACTTCCTTGATGACGACGTTGCGCGGGTCGGAGATCGTGTAGACGGGGTGGCCGAAGCCGATCACCACTTCCTTGTTGGCCACGCGCTCGCGGATATCCGCTTCCGCTTCGTCGGCGTTGTCGTAGCGTTTCTGGATCTCCAGCGCCACTTCGTTCGCGCCGCCGTGTTTCGGGCCGCGCAGCGCGCCGATGGCGCCCGTGATGGCCGAGTGGATGTCCGAACCCGTGCCGGCGATCACGCGGCTGGTAAAGGTCGAAGCGTTGAATTCGTGTTCCGCGTACAGGATCAGCGACGTATGCATGGCTTTTTCCCACGACGCCGACGGTTTTTCGCCATGCAGCAGGTGCAGGAAGTGGCCGCCGATCGAGTCGTCGTCCGTTTCCACTTCGATGCGCTTGCCGTTATGGCTATAGTGGTACCAGTACAGCAGCATGGAGCCGAACGACGCCATCAGGCGGTCGGCGATGTCGCGCGCGCCTGGCGCGTTATGGTCGTCTTTTTCCGGCAAGGTGCAGCCCAGCACGGACACGCCCGTGCGCATCACGTCCATCGGGTGGGCGGCGGCGGGCAAGGCTTCCAGCGCGGCTTTGACGGCGGACGGCAGGCCGCGCAAGGATTTCAGTTTGGCCTTGTAGCCTTTCAGTTCGGCGCTGGTGGGCAGCTTGCCGTGCACCAGCAGGTAGGCGATTTCCTCGAACTCGCAGCTGTCGGCCACGTCCAGGATGTCATAGCCGCGGTAGTGCAAATCGTTGCCGGTCTTGCCGACCGAGCACAGCGCCGTGTTGCCGGCGGTGACGCCGGACAGGGCGACGGATTTTTTAGGCTTGAAAGTGGCGGCTTGCGGTGCGTTCATTGATTTCTCCAAAAATTGACTAGTCTCGGTTGCGTCACTGCGGGGCCGGCATGCGGCCCCTGCTTCTGTTTATTTCTTTTGCGCGGCGAACAGCGCGTCGAGCTTTTGCTCGAAATCATGGTAATTGATCGATTCATACAGTTCCATGCGCGTCTGCATGGTGTCGACCACGTTCTTTTGCGTGCCATCGCGGCGCAGCGCCTGGTAGACGTTTTCCGCCGCCTTGTTCATGGCGCGGAAGGCCGACAGCGGATACAGGGCCAGGCCCACGTGGGCGCTGCGCAATTCGTCCAGCGTGAACAGCGGCGTGGATCCGAATTCCGTGATGTTGGCCAGGATCGGTACGTTGACGGCCTTGGCGAACGTGGCGTACATGTCCAGGTCCGTGATGGCTTCCGGGAAGATCATGTCGGCGCCCGCTTCGACGCAGGCGACAGCGCGCTCGAGCGCCGCTTCCAGGCCATCGACGGCCAGCGCATCGGTGCGCGCCATGATGACGAAATTCGGGTCCGTGCGCGCATCGACGGCCGCCTTGATGCGGTCGACCATTTCTTCCTTGCTGACGATTTCCTTGCCCGGACGGTGGCCGCAGCGCTTGGCGCCCACCTGGTCTTCGATGTGCAGGCCCGCCGCGCCAAACTTGATCATCGATTTCACGGTGCGCGCCACGTTGAAGGCGGACGAACCGAAACCCGTGTCGGCGTCGACCAGCAGCGGCAGGTCGCACACGTCGGTGATGCGGCGGATATCGGTCAGCACGTCATCCAGGCTGGAAATGCCCAGGTCGGGCAAGCCCAGCGAGCCGGCCGCGACACCGCCGCCAGACAGGTAAATGGCCTTGTAACCGGCGCGCTTGGCCAGCAAGGCGTGGTTGGCGTTGATGGCGCCGACGACTTGCAACGGGGATTCTTCCTGGACGGCCTTGCGGAATGCGGCACCTGCGGAGTATTGAGTCATGTGTTCACCTTATGGGTTTCGGATGGTCCCGAATGTTTCACGGAGTGGCTATGAGCATCAGTATTGCAAATGCCGTGCCAGGACCTGCCGGCCAGGGGAGACACCATCTGCGGCAGAGTGAAAATGCGGGCAAGACGGCCATGGGCCGCGCATCGTGCGCTGTTACACAGCGGAGCAGCGATGTCACGTTTGGCGTCAAGGATGTTTCAAATATGTTTCATACTATCCATTTTGAAACATATCATGAAACATGCAACAAACAGGAGAACAGCGGGGATGAAGGCCAAGGCAGGCAAGACGCGCAATAAAAACAGCCGGCGGGCGCCGGCTGAGTAATACAGGGACTGCGACAGATAGTGCGAAGGCAAACTAGGCCAGCCGCACCAGCGGGTTGGCGATGATGTTGTCGATCTGGCGCACGGCTTCTTCGCAGGCGGCGGCAATGGCGCCCTCCTCGTCGTCGCGCACGAATTGCATGGTCGAGCCTTCAAACACTTCCAGGCCTTCCGCGGTGGCGCGCTCGATATCGCAACTGGCCGACCATTTGCCGTCGGTGGTGGGCACGGCCAGGGGAACGATTTCCCAGCCTTTATAGTGAATTTTAGAACTGCTATCCATGGGGTGCCTCCTTCGTGACTGACTCAATAGTGGAAATCGTAGCATGAAGCGCGACTGGCAGCGATGTGTTTCACGCGCCAGCCGTAGTCAGGCTCACTTTCGGGCTAAACGATTTACGCCGGCTCAAGGGCGCAGCAGATTATCCACTTCCGTCCTGGCCACTTCCAGGCCAGCCGTGCAAGCCGTTTCCGGGGCCGCGTAGCCGCCCAGGGTGCGGCTGCGCGTGATCGCCTGCGCCTCGGGTTCGCCTTCGCGCTGCAGGCGGTAGGTGAAATCCCATAAATCGTCGTTATCCTTTTGCGGGGTCACCGAAATCGTAAAACCGCGGTATTGTTCGCTGCGTGCAGTGATATCGTTCATGAATTCCTCCTTGTAAGAATGAGGTTACCATGCTGCAAGCGCCAGGGTGCGCACGACTGTGCCAGGCGCATGCGCGCCCGCTTATCTGTTTTTCGCATGTTAAATGTCGATTTTCAACATTTTTTGGGCGAACTCTGGCGATATAATGCCATTCCCTGTCCCTCCCTTGCCCGCCCCTTGCCGCCGTGATGACTCCACAAATCCAAGCTTTCTTCGACCCCGCCACCGCCACCGTCACCTATGTTGTGTACGAGGCCGATGGCCGGGACTGCGCCATCATCGATTCCGTGCTCGACTACGACCCCAAGGCGGGGCGCACGTCCACCTCCTCGGCCGACAAGGTGATCGCCTTCGTGCACGAACACGGTTTGCAATGCCGCTGGCTGCTGGAAACCCACGCGCACGCCGATCATCTTTCCGCCGCGCCCTATCTGCAGCAGCAGCTGGGCGGCGACGTGGCCATCGGCGCCGCCATCCAGACGGTGCAGCAGGCGTTCGCGGCCGTCTACCACCAGGATGACGCCAGGGCCGACGGCTCGCAGTTCGACCAGCTGTTCGCGCCCGACCAGGTCTTTCATATCGGCAAGCTGGAAGTACGCGCCCTGCACGTGCCCGGCCATACGCCGGCCGACCTGGCGTACCAGATCGGCGACGCCGTGTTTGTCGGCGACACCCTGTTCATGCCGGACGTGGGCTCGGCCCGCTGCGACTTTCCCGGCGGTTCCGCTGCCCTGCTGTACCGTTCCGCGCAGCGATTGCTGGCGCTGCCGCCGCAGACGCGACTGTTCATGTGCCACGACTACCCGCCCAACGGCCGCGAGGCGCGCTGGGAAGTGACGGTGGCCGAGCAGCGCGCCGGCAACATCCACTTGCGCGACGGCATCACGGAAGAGCAGTTCGTGGCCATGCGCACCAGCCGCGACGCCACCCTCGACATGCCGACACTGATCCTGCCCGCCATCCAGGTCAACATCAATGCGGGCAAGCTGCCCGAGCCGGAAGACAACGGCGTGCGCTACCTGAAGATTCCACTCAACGCGCTGTAATTTCGCGGGGCCACGCTGCGCCCCCTCCTTCCCGCCGCATCGCACCGCCCCCTGGCGCCGCCTGCCCGAGCGCCGGCGCGGCATGCGCCCCTGCCACACCCTCCCCAAGCATCAGGAATCGTGAGCCGCGCGCTCAGTATTTACGATTTGCTTCGCCCCCTGCGGCGGCTTATCGTGTACCCGCAATCCGCGCAGCCCGGCCTTCCGGGGCCCTGGGCACTTGCCAGCCGGCGCCGGCGTTGTTGCCAGGCGCTCCACTTTTCCTTCCTTTGCCTGGACAGGCGCCACGATGACTTACTTGACATACGCCAGCCCCCTGCCGCCCGCGCCGCCCCTGCGCCGCATTGACGCCGCCGCAGCCTGCCAGCCCGCCAGCGTGGACTGCACCTGGGAGCAGGTACGCGAACTGGCGCTGCGGCTCGCCGCGCGCGAACCCTTGCTGCGGCCCATGCTCGACGAGCTGATTCTGCCGCACGACAGCCCCGCCGGACTGCTCGCCGCCGTCCTCGCGCACCGCCTGGGCGCGCGCGACATGCGCCCGGCCGTGCTGCGCCCCCTGTTCGAGGACATTTTAAGCACGCAGCCGCGCATCCTGGCCAGCATCACGGCCGACCTGGCGGCCATCGCGCAGCGCGATCCGGCCTGTCCCGACGGCCTGCACGCGCTGCTGAACCTGAAGGGCTTTCATGCGCTGCAGACCTACCGCATGGCGCACCATCTGTGGACGGCGGGCCGCAGCGAGGCCGCCTTTGCCCTGTCCAGCCACGCGGCCAGCGTCTTCGGCATCGACATCCATCCGGCCGCGCGCATCGGCGCGGGCATCATGCTCGATCACGGCAGCGGCATCGTCATCGGCGAAACGGCCGTGGTCGACGACAACGTCTCCATCCTGCAGAACGTCACCCTCGGCGGCACCGGCAAGGAGCATGGCGACCGCCACCCGAAGATCCGTTCGGGCGTGATGCTGGGTGCGGGCGCCAAAATCCTCGGCAACATCGAGATCGGCGCCATGAGCAAGGTGGCCGCCGGCAGCGTGGTCCTGCGCGACGTGCCCGCGCATTGCACCGTGGCAGGCATTCCCGGGCGCATCGTCCGCTACCACCAGGCCGACAGCCTGCCGGCCTTCGAGATGGACCAGATGCTGTAGCGCTGCCCGGCGCACCAGACATGGCGTCAAACGCAATAACAAAGTGCAAATTGTGCGTCTTCCGCCATACCAAATCCCTCAGTACCATGTAATGACCGTTAATGGATGGATCAACCACCTTATGAATTCGCCGTCAAAACCCGTACCACCCTCACCCAGCCAGCAGGCCGCCCCGGCCGCTACCGCCACGATGCCCGTGCGCGGCGCGCTTGCCAGCCTGTCCCTGTCGATGCTGCTGCCCGCGCTGGGCACCAGCATCGCCAACGTGGGCCTGCCCGACATGGCCAAGGCCCTGCATGCGCCGTTCCAGGATGTGCAATGGATCGTGCTGGCCTACCTGCTGGCCATCACCGCGCTGATCGTCAGCGTGGGCCGCCTCGGCGACATGATCGGCCGGCGCCGCCTGCTGCTGGCAGGCATCGCGCTGTTTGCCGTCGCCTCCATCCTGTGCGCCCTGGCACCCACCCTGTGGCTGCTGGTCGCCGCGCGCGCCCTGCAGGGCCTCGGCGCTTCCGTCATGATGGCCCTGACCATGGCCTTTGTCGGCAGCACCGTGCCCAAGGCGCAGACGGGCAGCGCCATGGGCCTGCTCGGCACCATGTCGGCCGTCGGCACCACGCTCGGTCCCGCACTGGGCGGCCTGCTGATCGCGCAGTTCGGCTGGCAAGCCATTTTCCTCGTCAACGTGCCGCTGGCCGGCGTGGCGCTGCTGATGGCATGGCGCTTCCTGCCGGCCGACCAGCGCGGCGCGCACGCCAGGCGTCCCGTCTTCGACCACCGCGGCACGCTGCTGCTGGCGTTGACCCTGGCCGCCTATGCGCTGGCCATGACCCTGGGCCGCGGCCATTTCGGCATGCGCAACGTGGCGCTGCTGCTGGCAGCCTGCGTGGGCGGCGCCCTGTTCGTGTATGTGGAACTGAAGGCGCCGGCGCCGCTGATACGCCTGGCCATGCTGCGCGCGCCCGTGCTCAGCGCCGGCCTGGCGACCAGCATGCTGGTGTCGACGGTCATGATGTCCACCCTGGTGGTCGGCCCCTTCTACCTGGCGCGCGGCCTGGGCCTTGGCACGGCCGTCACCGGCATGGTGCTGGCGGCCGGACCGCTGGTGGCGGCGTTCTGCGGCGTGCCGTCCGGCTGGCTGGTGGACCGCTACGGCGCGCAGCGCATGGGCGGCGCGGGCCTGTGCGGCGCGACCGCTGCCTGCCTGGCGCTGTCCCTGCTGCCCGCCAGCCTGGGCATCCCCGGCTACGTCGCGCCGATCATGCTGCTCACGGCCAGCTACGCGCTATTCCAGGCAGCCAACAATACCGCCGTGATGGGCGACATCGTTCCCGACCAGCGCGGCCTCATCTCCGGCATGCTCAATCTGTCGCGCAATCTGGGCCTCGTCACGGGCGCCTCCGTGATGGGCGCCATCTTCGCTTTTTTTGCCAGCGCCAGCGATATCGCCAGCGCCCAGCCAGCCGCCATGATCCGTGGCATGCACGCCACCTTTGCCGTCGCCAGCGCGCTGATACTCGCCGCGCTGGCCATTTTCGCGCTCGGCCGCGCCCTGGCCAAGCCCCCTACGCCTTCTGGAGACCCCGCATGATGCGCCCCCGTCCGATCCCGTCCCTGCCCGTCCCGCTGTTACTGCTGCTGGCCCTGGCCTGCAGCGCCACCTTGTCCGGCTGCGGCCGTTCCCAGGCCGCGCCTGGCGGCCCGCCGCCCAAGCCCACCGTTTCCGTGGCCCTGCCGGAAACGTCGATGGTGCAGGCGACCCTCGACTACACGGGCCGCATCGAGCCGTCGCAGCGCGTGGAAGTTCGCTCGCGCGTGTCGGGCTATCTGCAACAGATCGCCTTTCGCGATGGCCAGCAGGTCAAGGCCGGCGATGCGCTGTTCGTCATCGACCCGCGTCCCTTCGCGGCGGCGCGCGACCGCGCCCAGGCCAGCCTGGCCCAGGCCAATGCGCGCAGCAAGCTGGCAACGGCCCAGTTCGAGCGCAGCAGCCGGCTGCAGCAAACGGGCGCGGCCAGCACCGAGGAACTGGAACGGGCGCGCGGCGAGCTGGAAGGCGCGCAGGCGGCCGTCATGCTGAGCAAGGCGGAATTGCGCAGCGCCGAACTGGAGCTGTCCTTCACCACCATGCGCGCTCCCATCGCCGGCACGGTGTCGGACCGCCGCGTCGATGTCGGCAACTACGTGGCCGGCGGCGCGGCGCAGAGCGGCGTGCTGACCACCATCGTTGCGCACAGCCCCGTGCGCGCCATGGTCGACCTGTCGGAAGCGGATTTCCAGCGCCTGCGCCAGCAAAGCAAGCTGCCGGGCAAGGTGCAGCTGGCGCTCGATGGCGGCGGCCCCGCCCAGGATGCCACCGTCGACTTTGTCGACAACGAGATCAGCGCCCGCTCGGGCACGGTGCGCCTGCGCGCCAGCCTGGCCAACGCCGACCGCGCCGTCATGCCGGGCAGCTTTGCGCGCGTGCGCATTCCCGTCGGCGCGGCGCAAGAGCGCCTGCTGGTGCCCGACGCCGCCATCCTCAGCGACCAGAACAAAAAGATGGTGTTCGTCGTGGACGCGGCGGGTAAGGTGGCGCCGCGCAAGCTGGAACTGGGCGGCCTGCAGGGCGACAAGCAGATCGTGCTCTCCGGCCTCACGCCGCAGGACAGGGTCATCGTCTCCGGCGCGGCCAAGGTGCGGCCGGGCGACCAGGTGCTGGTGGCGACTCCCCGCGCCAACGGCGCATAAGGAGAGACCATGCGTTTTTCCCAATTTTTCATCCGCCGTCCCGTGTTTGCCATCGTGCTGTCTATCCTGATCACGCTGGTGGGCGCGGTGTCGGCCATGCGCCTGCCGATCTCGGAGTTTCCCGAGATCGTGCCGCCCACGGTCACGGTGAAGGCCAACTACCCGGGCGCCTCGGCGCAGGAAATCGCCGATACCGTCGCCGCGCCGATCGAACAGGAAATCAATGGCGTCGACGGCATGCTCTACATGTCCTCGCAATCGGTGGGCGACGGCAAGCTGACCATAAGCGTGGTGTTCAAGCCGGGCACCAACGTCGAGCAGGCCCAGTCGCTGGTGCAGAACCGCGTGGCGGTAGCCGAAGCGCGCCTGCCCGAAGCCGTGCGCCGGCTGGGGCTGGCCGTCAAGAAGGCCTCGCCCGACCTGCTGATGGTGGTGCTGTTCGATTCGCCGAAAGGCACGCGCGACCAGCAGTACATCTCCAACTTCATCGGCACCGCCATCAAGGACAAGCTGGCCCGCGTTGAAGGCGTCGGCGACATCTACACGCGCGGCGCGCGCGACTTCTCGATGCGCATCTGGCTCGATCCGGCGCGCGTGGCCTCGCTGGGCCTGACGGCGCCGGAAGTGATCGCCGCCGTGCGGCAAGCCAACTCGCAGGTCGCCGCCGGGGTATTGAACCAGCCGCCGGGCGGCAGCGACGGTGCCTACCAGGTGCAGGTGCAGGCGCAAAGCCGCTTGCGCGACGTGGCCGAATTCGAAGCGATCGTCGTGGCCGCGCATGCCGATGGCGGCGTGGTGCGCCTGCGCGACGTGGCGCGCGTCGAGATGGGCGCGCAGGATTACACGGAAAGCGGCTTTGTCGACAACCGCACGGCCATCGCGCTGGGCATCAGCCTGCTACCCGGCTCGAACGCGCTGGCCACGGGCGACCGCGTGCTGGCCCAGCTGGCGAAGATGGAAGCCGATTTCCCGCAGGACGTCGCCTACCACGCCTACTACAACCCGACCGAATTCATCCGCTCCTCGATCGACAAGGTGCGCGACACCATCTTCGAGGCGGCACTGCTGGTGTGCCTGGCCATGCTGCTGTTTCTCGGCTCGTGGCGCGCCGCCATCATTCCCATCCTGGCCATTCCCGTGTCCCTGGTCGGCACCTTCACGGTGCTTGCCGCGATGGGCTATACCCTGAATACCCTGTCGCTGTTCGGCCTGGTGCTGGCGATCGGCATCGTCGTCGATGACGCCATCGTGGTGGTGGAAAACGTCGAGCGCCACATGGAGGAAGGCATGAGCCCCGTCGCCGCGGCGCAGCGCAGCATGAACGAGGTGGGCTTCGCCCTGGTCGCCATCGCGCTGGTGCTGGTGGCGGTGTTCGTGCCGACGGCCTTCATCGATGGCATCTCCGGCATGTTCTACCGCCAGTTCGCCGTCACCATCGCCGCCTCCACCGTGATCTCGGCGCTGGTTTCGCTGACGCTGTCGCCGGCCCTGGCCGCGCTGCTGCTCAAGCCGCAGCACGATGCCAACAGCCTGGGCGCGCGCTGGATGACCATCTTCAACCGCGGTTTTTCCCGCCTGACAGGCGGCTATGTGCAACTGACCGGGCGCATACTCTCGCGGCGCTGGCTGATGCTGCCCGTGTATCTGGTGCTGGCGGGCCTGACCCTGTGGCGCCTGGACGTGACGCCGCGCGGCTTCGTGCCGCAGCTGGACCGCGGCTATGCCATCGTCTCGATCCAGCTGCCGGCCGGCTCGACCCTGGCGCGCACCAGCGAAGTGGTGCAGGACGCCACGGCCCGCCTGATGAGCCACCCCGGCGTGGCCCACACGGCCGCCTTCGTCGGCACCGACGGCGCCACGTTTACCTCGGCGCCCAACACGGCCGTCATCTTCACCATGTTCAAGGACTTCGGCGCGCGCGCCAGCGATGGCCTGGACGGCCCGGCCATGCTGGGCGCCATGCGCGCCAGGCTGGCGCCCATCAGCGCGGCGCGCGTGATGGTGATACCCCCGCCTTCCGTGCCCGGCATCGGCACCGGCGGCGGCTTCAAGCTGATGCTGCGAGACACGGGCGGCCTGGGACCGCAAGCGTTGCAGGCGGCCGCGCGCGGCATCGCCGAGGAAGCGGGGAAACTGCCCTCGGTGATGGGCGCCTTCACGCCGTTCAACGCCATGAGCCCGCAGATCAAGGTTGAACTGGACCGCACCAAGGCCGAGTACCTGGGCGTGCCGCTGCTGCGCGTCAACGAGACCCTGCAAAGCTACATGGCGCCCGTGTTCGTCAACGACATGAATCTGATGGGCCGGGTCTGGCGGGTGACCGCGCAGGCGGACGCGCCCTACCGGCGCAGTGTGGCCGACCTGGCCGCGCTGAAGACACGCGCCGCCAACGGCGACATGGTGCCGCTGGGCAGCGTGGCCACCTTCAGCGAAGGCACGGCGCCGTTCCGCGTGCCGCGCTACAACCTGTATCCCGCCGCCGAAATCCAGGGCAGCACCAAGCCTGGCTACTCGACGGGGCAAACCATCGCCGCGATGGAAGAGCTGCTCAAGGCGCGCCTGCCGGCCGGCTTCGACTACGAGTGGACGGAACTGGCGCTGCAGGAAAAACACGCGGGCGGCAGCACCGGCATGGTGCTGGGCCTGGCCGTGCTGCTGGTGTACCTGCTGCTGGCGGCCCTGTTTGAAAGCTGGCTGCTGCCCCTGTCCGTCGTGCTGATCGTACCCAGCTGCGTGCTGGCCACGCTGATCGGGGTATCGTGGCGCGGCCTGGACAACAACGTGCTGACGCAGATCAGCATCGTGGTGCTGATCGGTCTGGCTGCCAAGAATGCCATCCTGATCGTCGAATTCGCGCGCCAGGCGATGGCGGCCGGCGCCGATGCGCGTGAAGCGGCCATCGCTGCCGCCCGCACGCGTCTGCGGCCCATCCTGATGACCTCACTGGCTTTCTTGCTGGGCGCGATACCGCTGATGCTGTCTTCCGGTGCGGGCGCGGAAATGCGCCAGTCGATGGGCACGGCCGTCTTCGCCGGCATGCTGGGCGTGACCTTGTCGGGCCTGTTGTTTACACCCTTGTTTTTCACTTTGCTGAGCAGACGCCGCACGGCGCCTGCCACGCGCACGGTCGCGCTGGGAGAAGCCGCATGAGCCGCATGAGCCGCATGACTCACTTGAACACGCGCCACGCCGCGCCGCTGCTGGCGGCCGCCATGCTGGCCCTGGCAGGCTGCAGCGTCGGCACGCCCACGGCCACGGCCACGCGGGCGCTCGACACGGCGCAGCTGCCGGTCCTGCCCTCGGCCGCCGGCGCGCCGGAGCTGCAGGCCGGCGCGCCGCCCGCGCTGTGGTGGCAAGAGCTGGGCGATGCCAGGCTGGAGCAGCTGGTCAAGCGCGCCTGGCAAGACAATTACGACGTGCGCATCGCCACCGCGCGCCTGGCCAGCGCCAGCGAGTTCGCGCAAGCGGCGCGCGGCGCCCGCCTGCCGGCGGTAGATCTTGATGCCCAGGCCGGGCGCGCGCGCCTGGCGACGATCGAGAGCAGCGATGGCCAGCCGCACATCGCCTCGCCGGTGCAGTGGAACGCCGTCTTCAGCTGGGAGCTCGACCTGTTCGGCCGCGTGCGCCACAGCATCGCCGCGGCCGAGGCTTCGGCGGACGAGCGCGCCGCCGTGCGCGACGACGTGCGGCGCCTGATCCTGGCGCAGGTGGTCGATGCCTACCTGGTGCTGCGCGGCGCGCAGCAGATGCGCGCCAGCCTGCAGGAGCAATTATCGAACCAGTCCGGCACCTTGCGGCTGGTGCGCGAGCGGGAGAACGCGGGCCGCGCCGCGCCGGCCGAACGCATGCGCGCCGAGGCGCAGATGCGCCTGGCCAGTGCCCGCCTGCCCAGCCTGAACTTTGATGAGCGCGTGGCGCGCAACCGGCTGGCCACCCTCACGGGACAGCGCCTCGATGCGCCGGAACTGGCGGCGCTCGACCAGCCGATGCCGCTGGCGCTGCCGCAATCCTTGCTGACGGACGAACCGGCCCATTTGCTGCTGCGCCGGCCCGACGTGCGCGCGGCCGAACGGGCGCTGGCGGCGGCCAGCGCCCGCGAAGGCGCCGCCATCGCCGAGCGCTTCCCGCGCATCAGCCTGGGCGCGCTGTTCGGCGCCTCCGGCGTGGCCGGCGACTGGAATGGCGGCGATGCGGCGCGCTGGCATGCGGGCGCCGCCTTTTCCCTGCCGCTGTTCGATGGCGGCACGCGCCGCGCCCGCGCGCGCGCAGCCGGCGCCGAAGTGCTGGCCGCGCAGGCCGGCTTCGACAAGGCGCTGGCGCTGGCACTGGAGGAAACCGACAGCGCCATCGCGCAATGGGTACAGCTGCGCAGCCGCCACGCGGAACTGCGCGAGGCGCACCAGCTGGCACAGGAGAGCGCCCGCCTGGCAAGGGTGCGCTACCAGGAAGGCGCGGAAAGCCTGCTCGGCGTGCTCGAAGCGGAACGTATTGCGCTGGCCACGCAGGAGCAGCTGGTGACGGCCCACCGCGACGTGGCCATTGCCACGGCCCGTGGCTACACGGCCATGGCGGGCGGCTTCGACGGGCCTGTGACGCGCTAGGATGACGCTGCCGGCGGCGTCAGGCGGCGCCTGACTGGCCGGCGCAGGCGTCGACCACGCAGCCGCGCAGCCAGCGGTGGGCGGGGTCGGCGTCCATGCGTGGATGCCACATCAGGGAGACGGTCAGATCCGGCATGCGCAGCGGCAGCGCAAAGCTGAACATGCCGGCGCGCAGATTGCCCGTATGCCGTTCCGGCACGGTGGCGATCAGGTCGGAACCGGCGGCCAGCGCCAGCGCCGCCGTGAAGCCTCCGACGATGCTGGCGATCGTGCGCTGCAGTCCCAGCGCCGCCAGCGCGTCGTCCATCGGTCCCGTATCCTGGTCGCGCCGCGCCACCAGCACATGCTGGCCGGCCGCATAGCGCTCGGCGCTGATCTCGCCCTGGGCCAGCGCATGGCCGCTGCGCACCACGCCCACGAAACGGTCGCCGAACAGCCTGCGCGTGCGCACTTCCGGGCTGGTGAAATTTCCTATCACGCCCGTCTCCAGGTCGATGCTGCCCTCGCGCAGCTGCACGCTTTCACGGTCGACCTTTTGCACGAAACGCAGGCGCACGCCGGGCGCCTGCGCGCCGATATGCGCAAGCAGCGCAGGACCGAAATTTTCCACGAAACCGTCGCTCGAACGCAGCGTGAAGGTCTGCTCCAGCTGGCGCGGATCGAGCCGCTGCGCCGGTCCCAGCACGGCCAGCGCCTCGCCCACCAGCTGGCCCACCCGTTCGCGCAGCTCCAGCGCGCGCGGCGTGGGCACCAGTTCACGCCCGGCGCGCACCAGCAGCGGATCGCCGGTCGTCTCGCGCAGGCGCGCCAGGGCGCGGCTCATGGCCGATGGACTCAGGCGCAAGCGCCGCGCGGCGCGCGTGACGCTGCCTTCGGCAAGCAGGACATCGAGGGTGATTAACAGGTTCAGATCGGGTATCGACATAGTTTCTTACCTTAGCATGATTTGCCGGCGCCATGGCGCCAGACGCATGGATACATTGCGCGCCACACGCCTTCCGGCGCGCCCGGCGCGGCGCTACGATGGCTGCATCGCCACTTTGATCGACAACGACATGCCAGCCATTCTTGCTCCTTCATCCGCCCCAGCCTTCCGCACCATTTACCACGCAGTGGCATCGATGCCGGGGAGCACCCGGTGAGCCGCCTGCTGTCCTGGGCCGCGCGCTTCCTTGCGCCGGCCAGCGAAGCGCCGCTCCAGGAGCAGGAGCAAGACGGCAGCGAAGGCAAGGCTGCGGCCGCGCCGGCCGATGCCTATCCTCTGGACGCCACCGGCTGGGGCACCTGCGGCTGGCCATTGTAGGCACGCCTTTGGGTCAGCACGCGCGCCCGCCATCACTCACCTGCACCAGCAAGCCATCGGCCAGCCAGCGCAGCAGCAAGGGCGCAGGCGCGAACGGCGTGCAGCCGTTGCCCTTCAGGTGCGCCTGCTGCGCCGCCGCCAGCGCAGCGCCCAGGGTGGACCCGCCAGCCAGCACGTCCAGCGCCGCCGCTTCCACCGCGTCGATCTCGCGCACCTGCGCCGTCCAGCCGTGGCGGTACACGAGTGCCAGCGTCTCGCCCCGTGCATCAGGCGGCATGGCATGCCGCGCCGCGGCGTCGTGCGCCAGCCAGATCGCCGCCGCGCGCCAGGGCGAACGGTACGGCACGGCCGCCGGATGCAGCGCCAGCTGCCAGGCATCGACCTGGCCCGCCCCGGCCGCCTGCACGTCGCGCAACGTCAGCGCAGCGGCATCGGGCGCGCCATGGGCTTCATGCAGCAGCCACTCCAGGCGCGCCACGTCGGCAAAATAGCCATGCGCGGCGGCCGGCGGCCAGGCGGCAAGAAACACCGGCAGGCTGGCGCCGAAACGGGCCAGGTCGGCGCTGCGTGACGGATGCGCATCGCCGTAGGCATGCGCCATGGCCAGGAACCAGGAGGCGCCGCCCAGCGCGTGCAGCACCGGATATACGAGCTCCAGCGAGCGCGCGTGATGCTGGCGCAGCGCCTGGCCATAGCGCGCCAGGGCGCTGGCGCTGCGCGCATCGGTGTCCAGCCACGACGCCAGCGCGCAGGCATCCGGCGTCTGCGCGCTGATCTGCGCGCCGAACGCGGCCTGCAGGCGCGCCAGCTCCTCAAGCGTCATCGCACGCCGCCAGGCCCGCCGGCGCGAGCACCTCGCCGGCAAGCGCCCGCGCGCGGGCCACTTCGTCGAGCAAGGTGGCAAAGGGCGGCAAGTTGGTATCCCATTCGACCAGGGTGGGCAGCGGACCGTAGCGGCGCAAGGCGGCGCGGTACAGTTCCCACACGGCAGCGGCCACGGGCGCGCCGTGGTGGTCGACCAGCAGGCCGCCGTCTTCGCAGTGGCCGGCCAGATGCAATTCGCCGACCAGGCCCGGCGCCAGCGCCGCCATCGCGGCCAGGGCATCCTCGCCGTGGTTGCATTGATTGACATACAGGTTATTGATGTCCAGCAGCACGCCGCAGCCGGTACGGCGCGCCACACGGGCGAGGAACTCCGTCTCGCCCCAGCTGTCGCCGGGAAAGCGCAGATAGGTCGAGACGTTCTCCAGCAGGATGCGACGGCCAAGTACCTCCTGCACCAGGTCGACGCGCCGGCAAACCAGTTCCAGGCTGGCACCGTTCAGCGGCAGCGGCAGCAAGTCGTTGAGCATCGCCTCGCCGGTGGCGCCCCAGCACAGGTGCTCGGACACCAGCATCGGCTCGATGCGCGCGGCCAGGCGCTCGATGCGCTCCACGTGCGCGCGCGAAAAGCCGTGCACCGAGCCGAGACCCATGCCGACGCCATGCAACGAAACGGGATAATCGGCGCGCAGCGTCTCGAGCACGTGCAGGTCCCAGCCGCCTTCGGCCAGGTAGTTCTCGCTGTGGACCTCGAGCCAGTCCACGGGCTGGCGCCGCGCCAGCATGTCGCGGTAATGCGCGCCGCGCAGGCCAATGCCCACCAGGGGCGCGGCCTGCGCCACGTCGCGCATCAGGGCAAGCCGCGCGTGCCCGCCGGCGCCGCGCCGCCCTTGGCCGCCGTGCCGGGCGCCGCGTCCATCTCGCGCACCACGCGCAGGCCGATCCAGCCGCGCCGCCCTTCCGCGCCCAGGCCCAGGCGGGTGGCCGCGCGCACGAAGTTCGGCGTGTCGGTCCAGGAGGCGCCGCGCGCCACGCGCTTCTTGCAAGCCGCTTCATCCCACACGCGGCCATCTTTCGGCGCGCCTTCGTAGTCGCTGTGCCAGCAATCGGCCGTCCACTGCCACACATTGCCCAGCACGTCGTACAGCCCTGCCGGATTGGGCGCGTAGCTGCCCACGGGCGCCGTGGTGGGCCAGTTGCCCGAACCGGAGACGACGCCGCCGCAATGCTTCTGCTGCGGGCAGTCGTCGGGGCCGTACTTGGCGTCGCCGCGCGTGATGTCCTCGCCCCACCAGCGCGCCGTGACGGTGCCTGCGCGCGCCGCATACTCCCACTCGGCCTCGGTGGGCAGGCGGTAGCGCGCCCCGCTCTTTTTCGACAGCCAGCGCAGATAGCTTTGCGCATCGTTCCAGCTGACGTTGACGGCCGGGCGCGTGCCGCGTCCCCAGCCTTCGTCTGACGGCCGGTAGCCGTCGCAGCCGCCATCCTGGATGCAGGCATCGAACTGCTCGAACGTCAGGCTGAAGCGGCCGATGGCAAACGGCTGCAGGATCTCGACCGGGTGCTGGCCTTCATTGCCGAAGCGCCCGCTCTCGCCAGGCGGCGATCCCATGAGGAAGCGCCCGGCCGGCAGCGGCACCATCTCCGGGCACGCGCCGTCGCAATCGCGGAACGACTTGCCGGCGGCCACGGGAGTGGTCAGGCTGGGGTCGATGGCGTCCGGCTTTTGCCTGGACAAATAGGCGGACAGGTTGGCGATATCGCCATCCGTCAGGGGCGCGACAGCCGTGTTCATCAGGGGGCTGACGCGCGCATGCGAGCGGAAGGCGCGCAGCTGGCCATCCAGGTAGGCCAGGTTCTGCCCGGCCAGCTTCGGATAATCGGCGACGGCGGCATTGCCCTTGGGGCCATGGCAGGCGGCGCACGCCGGCAGCGCGCGCGCCGCGTCACCCTCGTGGTACAGCGCATCGCCCGCCGCCACATCGGCCGGTGGGCCGGTCCTGGCGGGCGCCGCGCCCGGGCAGGCCAGCGGCGCCGCTTCCACCTTGCCGCCCAGCGCCGTGCAGGTGCCGGCCGGGACGGTCATCCATTCGCCAGGATCGCGGTCGACGGTCGCCATGCCCGAACACAAATGGAAGCAGGTGGTATTGGCGCATTCATTCTGGCCGGCCTTGGCCACGCCATAGCAGATTTCGCTCTTGGCGGCGGCCTTTTTTTCCGGCGCCTGCGCCGGCGCGGGGAGCGCCACGGCCAGGGCGCAGGCCGCGGCCACGGCCGCCTGTACCAGCGCCTGCCGGTTCTGCGGCTGCGGCACTGGCGCTGGCGGCGTGGCGGCCTTGCCTGTCGTTGATACTTGCACCATGCGGTGGCTTCCTTTTCAAAAATGCCGGCAGGCGCCGCCAGCGGCGCGCCTGCCATGCCGTGTCAGTCGTTGTTAAGTCGATGTATCAGTCATAGTGCGCGCTCGCTTCGATCAGCTCGATGCGGTAGCCGTCGGGGTCCTGCACGAAGGCGATGACATTGCTGCCGTGTTTCATCGGCCCCGCCTCGCGCGTGACCGTGCCGCCATGCGCGCGCACCCTGGCGCAGACGCTGGCCGCATCGTCGACCGCCAGGGCCAGGTAGCCGTAGGCGTCGCCATGGGTATACGCTTGCCGGTCCCAGTTATGCGTCAGTTCGATGGCGGCGTGCACCGGCGCTTCGCCATAGGCGACAATGGCGCGCGTAAAGCGCGCATCCGGATAGTCGTGGCGCCGCTGCAGGGTCATGCCCAGGGCGTCGCGGTAGAAATGCAGCGCGGCGTCGAGGTCGGCGACGCGCAGCATGCAATGAAGTATGCGCATGGTGTGATGGCTCGGATCAGGTTGGGACAAGGACTTCAGGCTACGCGCTGCTGTGGCAAGACGGTTTCCATGGCCGGTTCGTCCGGCACCGGCAGGTAGCGGGCGCCCGCCTGGTAGCGCTGGACGAACTGGCCGAAATCGCCGCTGTCGGCGCGTTCCACGCGCTCCTGCTCGGCCAGCGAGGCATCGGCCTGCGCCGTGAAGCGCGCCAGCGCCGCAGGCGCCAGGGGTCGGCCGCGAAAATACGCCGCGTGCGCCGCGCTCTGGCGCAGGGCGAAGGCGTCGAAACTGCCTTGCTCTTCGCGGATCGCCGCCAGCACGCGCGCCGAAGGCGTCAGCGTCACGTCCGCCAGCTTGGCGCGCTGCGCCGCCAGCGCCGTGGCGCAATCGTCGCCGCCGCGCGCCTGGTCCAGCAGCGCGGCCATGGGGGCAATGCGATCGAGCAGCTCGCCAGCCCACGCCTGCAGGCTGAGCTGTTCGCCGTGGCGCTCCAGCAGCAGTCCCGGACGGCGCCCTTCCTTGACGGTGCGGGCGAAATTCTCGGTGTTCTCGCGGCTTTCCGCATGGCCGGTGAGCGGGCTGTCCTGCAGCGCGCAAAACAGCAGAAAGGCGTCGAGGAAATGGCAGGCTGGCGCGCCGATGCCCAGCGGCTCGAACGGGTCGACATCGAGGCAGCGCACCTCCACGTATTGCACGCCGCGCTGGGCCAGCGCATGCAAGGGGCGCTCGCCGCTGTGCGCCACGCGCTTGGGGCGGATCGCCGAGTAGTACTCGTTCTCGATCTGCAGGCGGTTGGTATTGATCTGCACCCACTGCCCCTCGCGCCGCGTGCCCAGCTCGACATACGGCAGGTACGGATGGTTCATCGCCGCCGCCAGGCTGGTGATATAGCTGTCGAGCGTGTTGTAGTCGGGGGTCAGACCGGCCTGGGCATCGTTCTGATAGCCCATGTCGCTCATGCGCAGGCTGGTGGCGTACGGCAGGTACAGGGTATCGGCCGACAGCTGCTCCAGCGGGAAGTCGCCGCGCCCAGGGAAATGCGCCGACAGGGCTGGCGCGGCGCCGAACAGATACATCAGCAGCCAGCCATAGCGGCGGAAGTTGCGGATCAGCCCGACATAGCTTTCCGACTGAAACTGCATCGCCGTGCGGCCATCGCCCTCGTCCGCGCGCAGGCGCTCCCACAATGCGGGCGGCAGCGAGTAGTTGTAGTGGATGCCGGCGATGCACTGCATGCTTTTGCCATAGCGCAGCGCCAGGCCGCGCCGGTAGACATGCTTGAGCATGCCGATGTGCGAATTGCCGTACCAGGCGATCGGAATGTCGGGGTCGGCGGGCAGACGGCACGGCATCGAGTGGCTCCACAGCATTTCGTCGCCCAGTCCGCTGAAGACGAAACGGTGCAAGGCGTCGTAGCCGTCCAGCATGGCGGCCGTATCCTGCTCGGGCGGCGTGATCAGCTCGATCAGCGCCTCCGCATAGTCGGTCGTGATGGTGGGATGGGTCAGGGCCGCGCCCAGCGCCAGCGGATGCGCCGTGGCGGCCAGGTGGCCGCGGCCGTCCACGCGCAGCGCTTCGCGCTCGATGCCGCGCAATCCCTGGGCCAGCAGCGCATGTCCGTCCGCGCCTGCCAGCAGCGCCATGCGGCGCGTCAATAATGAACTCATAGCTGTGCTGCCTTTACAAAAAAACATCGTTCGGCTTTCCATCTCGACGCCGACGATAAGCCCCAAGCCCCGCACCACACAACTCGCAAATCCTGAGTGCGGGGATCAGAAACACTGATGCCAGGGGCCAGGCACCCGGATTTCCGAGGCCTGCGCCCGGCACCGGCGTTCGCATCAGTGTTATTGAGTGCTGCACTCAGCATTTGCGAATTGCGCCGTCCCGCGCGGCCCCTTATCTTGATAAACGAATATCAATAGACGGAAAAGTTTGGTTGCGCCGGCATCGCAGCGCCGGCGCGCCCCTCTTCCGTATCCGGCGCGCCGACACGGCAGCGTGCTCAAGACACATGCATGCGTGCATGCGGCATGCAAGCCAACAAGGAAGCCGACAAGGCGATGGGAGAACACAGGTGGAAGTGATGGACAAGATGGTCGCGGACGACCCGGGCGTTGTACGCCTGAGCACTTATGCGCTGGAGGACAACTTGCTGGCACGCGGCGGCAGCGTCTTCCTGACCGGCACCCAGGCACTGGTGCGCCTGCCGCTGATGCAGCGCTGGCTCGACCGCGAGCGCGGCCTGAACACGGCCGGCTTCATCAGCGGCTACCGGGGCTCGCCGCTGGGCGGCTACGACCAGGCGCTGTGGCGCGCGCGCGGCGTGCTGGAAGCGCAGCAGATCCGTTTCCTGCCCGCCATTAACGAAGAGCTTGCAGCCACCGCCGTGCTGGGCAGCCAGCAGGTCGAGACCGATCCCCAGCGCACGGCACATGGCGTGTTCGCCCTCTGGTACGGCAAGGGACCGGGCGTCGACCGGGCCGGCGATGCGCTCAAGCATGGCAATGTGTACGGTTCCTCGCCGCACGGCGGCGTGCTGGTGGTGGCCGGCGACGACCACGGCTGCGTCTCGTCATCGATGCCGCACCAGAGCGATTTCGCCATGCAGGCGTGGAGCATGCCCATCGTCAATCCGGCCAGCATCGCCGAATACCTGGAATTTGGCCTGTACGGCTGGGCGCTGTCGCGCTTTTCCGGCATGTGGGTGGGCTTCAAGGCCATTTCCGAAACGGTGGAAAGCGGCGCCACGGTCGACCTGGACGGCCTGTGCACGCGCTTCGAGCAGCCGGCCGACTACACGGTGCCTGCCAGCGGCCTGCATTACCGCTGGCCCGACCTGCCCGGCCTGCCCATCGAGACGCGCCACGCGCACAAGCTGGCCGCCGTGCACGCGTTCGCGCGCGCCAACAGCATCGATCGCCTGCTGTGTCCCAGCCCGCAAGCCGATATCGGCATCGTCACCTGCGGCAAGGCGCATCTCGACGTGCTCGAAGTGCTGCGGCGCCTGGGCCTCAGTCTCGATGTGCTGGAACGCGCCGGCGTGCGCCTGTACAAGGTGGGCCTGAGTTTTCCGCTGGAAGCCGACCGCCTGGCGCAGTTCAAGGCGGGCTTGCGGGAAATCCTCGTCATCGAGGAAAAGGGGCCGCTGGTGGAGCAGCAGATCCGCACCCTGTTCTACAACTTGCCGGACAGCGCCCGCCCGCTGGTGCTGGGCAAGCTCGATGCCGGCGGCGCGCCGCTGCTGCCGGCGCAGGGCGAACTGCGCCCGTCGCGCATCGCCGGCGTGCTGGCGGCCTGGCTGGCGCGGCACAAGCCGGCGCTCGACCGCCGCGCCCTGCTGCCCGGCTTCGCGCCCCCCGCGCTGCTGGCCAATGCGGCCGACGGCGTGCGGCGCCAGCCTTATTTTTGTTCCGGCTGCCCGCACAACAGCTCGACCAAGGTGCCGCAGGGTTCGCGCGCGCAAGCCGGCATCGGCTGCCATTTCATGGCCTCGTGGATGGAGCGCGACACCACCGGGCTGATACAGATGGGCGGCGAAGGCGTCGACTGGGTGGCGCACTCGATGTTCAGCACCACCCCGCACGTGTTCCAGAACCTGGGCGACGGCACGTATTTCCACTCGGGCTTCCTGGCCATCCGCCAGGCCATCGCCGGGCGCGCCAATATCACCTACAAGATTTTATACAACGACGCCGTGGCCATGACGGGCGGCCAGCCCATCGACGGCAGCCTGACGGTCGACGCCATCGCCTGGCAAGTGCATGCCGAGGGCGCCAAGGCGATTGCCGTGGTCAGCGACGCGCCGGAAAAATACGCGGGCCTGCACGGCCGCTTCCCGCCGCCCGCCACCTTCCACGGACGCGAAGAGCTCGACCAGGTGCAGCGCCGCCTGCGCGAGGTGAGGGGCGTCACCGTGCTGATTTACGACCAGACTTGCGCGGCCGAGCTGCGCCGGCGCCGCAAGAAAAAGGAATTGCCCGATCCGCCGCGCCGCATGGTCATCAACAGCGCCGTGTGCGAGGGATGCGGCGATTGCGGTGTCCAGTCGAACTGCCTGTCCATCGTGCCCCTGGAAACGGGCTACGGCCGCAAGCGCGCCATCGACCAGTCGTCCTGCAACAAGGATTATTCCTGCGCCAACGGCTTTTGCCCCAGCTTCGTCTCCGTGCGCGGCGGCGCCTTGCGCAAGGCAGCCGACGCCGCCATCGATCCGCAAGCCCTGCGCCGCGCCGCGGCAGCCCTGCCCCTGCCCGCGCCGCATGCCTGGCACGGCCCGTTCAACCTGCTGGTGACGGGGGTGGGCGGCACGGGCGTGGTGACGGTGGGTGCGCTCGTTTCCATGGCCGCGCACCTGGAGGGCAAGCAAGCCTCGGTGCTCGACTTCATGGGCTTTGCGCAAAAGGGCGGCGCCGTGCTGTCCTTCGTGCGCCTGGCCCTGGCCGGCCAGGATCTGCACCAGGCGCGCATCGACATCGGCCAGACCGATGCCATGCTGGCCTGCGACATGGTGGTCGGCGCCAGCGCCGACGCGCTGCAGACCCTGCGCCACGGCCACACGCGCGTGGTCGCCAACACGCACCAGTTCCCCACCGCCGCCATGGTGCGCGATCCGGATGCGCCGCAGCACGCGGGCGCCCTGATGGACAAGCTGCGCCACGCCGTCAGCGTGGAACACATCGCCGAGTGCAACGGCCAGGTGCTGGCGCGCCAGCTGATGGGCGACACCATCATGGCCAATATACTGCTGATGGGCTTTGCGTGGCAGCGCGGCCTGATCCCCGTCGGCCTGGCGGCGCTGGAACGGGCCATCGAATTGAATGGCGTGGCCGTCGACGCCAACAAGGCGGCCTTTGCCGCCGGCCGCCTGGCCGCCTGCGGCGCGCCCCTGCTGCAAGGCGTGGCCGCGGGTCCGGTGGCGGAAGACGCCAGCCTGGGCGCGCTGGTGGAGCAGCGCAGCGCCATGCTGGCGCGCTACCAGAACGCGGCGCTGGCGGAACGCTTCCAGGCGTTTGTCGCGCGCGTGCGCGAGCACGAAAGCGCCGTCTTCGGCGCCGATGCGCCGCCCGTGCTGACCCTGGCCGTGGCGCGCGGCTACAGCAAGCTGCTGGCCTACAAGGATGAATACGAGGTGGCGCGGCTGTTCTCGGACGGCCAGTTCCAGCGCGAGCTGCAGCAGCAGTTCGAGGGCGACGTGACGCTCACCTTCCACATGGCGCCGCCGCTGCTGGGCAAGCGCAAGCGCGCCTTCGGCCCCTGGATGGGCAGACTGCTGGCGCTGCTGGCCAGGGCCAGGGGGCTGCGCGGCACGCGGTTCGACGTGTTTGGCTACAGCGCCGAACGGCGCCGCGAGCGCCAGCTGATCACCGACTACACGGCACGCCTCGACGCCCTGCTGCCGCGCCTGAGCGCCGGGAACCTCGCTTCCATCGTGGCGCTGGCCGAACTGCCGCAGGCCATCCGCGGCTACGGCCACGTAAAACTGGCCAGCATCGATGCCGCCGAACTGCGCGCGCAGGCGCTGCTGGCCAGGCTGGAACAGCCGGCCGCTGCCGCTGCCCCAGCCGCGCCACACGCCCAGCAGCCTTTCCGCACCATCGCCATCCGGCGCTACCAGTAAACATGCTTTTCATTGACCACCACACGGCGCGGCGCCTTGCCGCGCCGGCGCGCCCAGGAGCCCAGCCTTGAAGTCCTTGTCCCTCGCCCTTCCCCTGCCCGTTGCGCGCCTGCGCGCGCTGGCCGCCATCGCCGCGCTGACGCTTGCCAGCGGCCTGGCGGCCGCGCTCTACCTGCCGGCCTCCATGGCCGGCGTGGTGGCGCTGCTGGTCTTTTGCATCAGCATGTGGGCCACGGCCCTGGTGCCCGAATACTGGCCGGCCCTGGCCTTCTTCCTGGTGGCGATGCTGTGCAATATGGCGCCCGCGCAAACCGTGTTCTCCGGCCTGCAGTCGACCACCTTCTGGCTGCTGTTCAGCGGCGCCGTGATGGGGGCGGCGATCGGCCACACGGGCCTGGGCAAGCGCGCGGCGGCCATCCTGTCGCGCATGCTGGGGCGGCGCTACGCGGGCGTCATCGCCGGCATCGTGCTGTTCAGCGTGGCGCTGGCCTTCGTCATGCCTTCAGGCATGGGCCGCGTGGTCCTGCTCATTCCCATCACCATGGCCGTGGCCGAGCATATCGGCTATGGCGCGGGCCATAACGGCCGCACGGGCATGCTGATGGCGGCCAGCTTTTCCAGCTTCCTGCCGACCTTCGCCATCCTGCCGTCGAACGCGCCGAACATGATCCTGTCCGGCATGGCGGACAATCTATATGGCGTGCAGATCGCGTATGTCGACTACCTGCTGCTGCATTTTCCCGTGCTGGGCATCCTCAAATCCGTCCTGCTGGTGCTGCTGATCCTGTGGATGTTTCCCGCCGCCGATCCCGTGCGCGCGGCCGCGCCGGCGCAGCGGCAAGGTCCCATGTCGGCGCAGGAGACGGGACTGGCCGTGGTGCTGGGAGGCTGCCTGGCCCTGTGGATGACGGACGGTCTGCATCATGTGTCGCCGGCCTGGGTCGGCCTGGCCGCCGCCCTGGTCTGCCTGTGGCCGGCCGCCGACCTGACGTCGAAAAAATGCCTGAACCAGGAAATCAACTACGGCTCGCTGCTGTTCGTGGCCGGCGTGATGGGCCTGGGCGCGGTGATTTCGGAAAGCGGCCTGGGCGAAGCCGTGGTGCACGGCCTGAGCCGGCATGCACGCTTTGCCACCGACACGCCGCTGTGGAACGCCGCCGTGCTGACGGTGATCTCGACGGTGGTGTCGCTGGTGACCAACCTGGCGGGCGTGCCGGCGACGATGACGCCGCTGGCGCAGGACCTGGCGGCCGTCACGGGCCTGCCGCTGATGACGGTGCTGATGACCCAAGTGCTGGCATTTTCCAATGTCTGCCTGCCCTACCAGGCGCCGCCCCTGATTTTCGCCATGCAGGCGGCCAGCCTGCCGGTGGCGGCCGTCACCCGCCTGTGCCTGAGCCTGTTCATCCTCAGCCTGCTGATACTCACGCCGCTGGACTTCGTATGGTGGCACGTGGTCGGCCTGCTGTAGCGCTGGCCCGCGGGCAAGAACTTTCTCACGAAAAGTAACAATTTACGCCATTTCAAGGGCTGACGCGCGTCGCGCCAGTGACAGGGAGAAGGGAAAAGTCACAAATAATTACCCATCTTGCAGGCATTGTTAATGCGGTTTTCTTAATGAAATCACATATAATGCATAGTTGAAAAACAAATAAGAATATCTGAAATTTCACCCATATTTTAACTTAGTGGACCCGCCCCTCATGGAAATCCATCACCTGAAAACCTTCGCCACGGTGGCGCGCGAGGGCAGCATTACGCGCGCATCCGAACGGCTCTTCCTGAGCCAGCCCGCAGTCAGTGCCCATGTCAAGGCGATGGAGGATTATCTCGGCCTGACCCTGTTTGAACGCACGGCGCGCGGCATGAGCCTGACCAGCAGCGGCCAGCGCATCCTGGCCAAGGCCGAACGCACGCTCAACATCCATCGCGAACTGCTCGACGAAGCCAACCACATCAAGGGCCGCCTGGCCGGCAAGCTGCGCATCGGCGTCGGCGGCCAGTCCAACAACGAAGCCATTGGCCGGCTGGTGCGGCGCTTTTCCGAGCACCATCCGGAAGTCGAGGTCTCGCTGGAGCACGGCAGTTCCACCGGCACCCTGAACGGCATCCGCAGCGGCACGCTCGACGCGGGTTTCTACAACGAGGCGCGCTCGCCCGACGATGACCTGATGACGATCGAAGTGGCGTGCTTCCCCGTCTACGTGGCGGCGCCTGCCGGCATGCTCGACACCACCCAGCCACTCGACTGGAACGCGCTGGCAGAGCTGCCGTGGATCTTCGCGCCATCGAGCCTGTGCTGCGGCGGGGCCGCCGAGCACCTGTTCAAGACGCGCAATTTCCGTCCGCGCCGCATCATCAGCATCGACCGCGAAAGCGTCACCCGCTCGATGCTGGCCGAGCGCCTCGGCGTCGGCCTGCTGCATGGCGACACGGCGCTGGAAGCGCAGCGCCTCGGTGAAATCGACATCCTGTGCGTGGCACAGTCGTCCGTGCGCAATCTGTTCGCGCACCTGGCCTCGCGCGCCAGAGAGCCGATGTTCGAGGCGATCAATGATGCGCTGAGCGAATCGGGCATATTGGCGGCCTGAACCGCCAATATACCGTGCGAGTGCCACAGCCAGCCCGGGAAACCTAGCTAAGTAATCCTCGGGAAATTAGTGTGAATTTATGACGAACAGAACCGGATGCTATGCAAGGCGCTCACTGCGACGCAGTGCGAGCACTGCTAGCAGCGAGCAACGCTGCAGAGCGCCGGTTATGGAAGTCAGAAATCACAATAATTTATTGGGGGTTACTTAACCAGGCGCTGCATCTGATTGAAGATATTTTTGCGGTGCATTTCTTCGGTGCCGCCCACGCTGGCGAAAGCCAGGGCGTTTTTCATGAGCTCGGCCACGCGGCCGTTGTGATAGCCAAGACTGCCGTACAGCTTGACGAGGCTGGTAGCGCTGTTGATCAGGTCTTCGGATCCCACCAGCTTGGCGATGGAACAGCTCATCAACCCTTCCCGCTGGCCTGCCAGCAACTGCGACAGCGCGCCAAACGCCAGCCATCGCGAACGTTCCATGCCGATGCGGATATCGACCAGGCGCCGCTGCACGTACTGGTGGTTGTCGATGCTGCTATTGAAGCTGCTGCGGCTGGCCGCGTAGCGCATCGCCTCGTCCAGGTAGGGCGCGATCAGGTTGGCCGCCGCCAGGCCGTAATACAGGCGTCCCAGCGAAATGGTGTCGATCAGCGTGGCCAGACCGCGACCGGGTGCGCCCAGCAGTTGCGACGGGCGCACGGCCACATCCTCGAAATGCAGGGCGCCGGTGGGCAGGTTGCGGTTGCCCAGCTTGTCGTCCAGCAGGCCGGCGCGCAGGCCGGGCGTGCCGCGGTCGACCAGCGCCAGCGCGATATTGTGCTCGTCCTTGTCCGCCAGGCGGCAGACGATCAGGGCGAAATCCATGATGGGCGCGTGGGCGATATTGTACTTGCCGCCATTGAGCACGTAGCCGTCGGCCGTGGCGCGCAAGGTGCTCTGGATGCTGCGCACGTCCGTGCCCGTGCCCGGCTCGGCGATACCGGTGGCGCTGACGTCGCCGCGCAGGATGGCGCCGAAATAGCGGTCGCGCTGCCCTTCCGTGCCGTGCCGCTCCAGGCCCCGCACCATGCCGGCCTGGGCGATGACCGACAGCAGCAGCTCCGGCGCGCCGATGGTGGACGACAGGCCGTCGAGGGCGGCGGTAAAACTCCACCAGTCGCCCGTCGCGTGATCGCTGCCGGGCACGATCATGCGCCACAGACCGGCATCGCGCAGGCGCTGCCAGCCGTCAAAATCGAAACCTTCGGCGCGCGCGGCGGCGCCGGCGGCAATGTCGCTGCCGATGCCGGCATAGCGCTGGCGTATCTCGCCCTGTTGCGGTGTAAACATCATGGTTAGCCTTGTTGGTCAATGAAAGAAAAAGGGCCGCGCGGGCGGCCCTGGCAGGTACGCCGGCCGTCAGTCCGACAGGACGACGGAGCGCCCGATGGCGCCGTGCAGGTCGAGGCAGCGCTCGAACCAGGTACTGACGGGATCGTCGGCCTGCAGCAAGGGATACGGCACGGTGATGCGCGCCCATTGCAGCACGCCGAACAGGATGTAGTCGGCAAACAGGGGCTGCGCGCCGCCCAGCCAGGGCTGCTTGGCCAGCACGCTGCGCAGCGGCGCGAATTTTTCCGGCAGGGCCGCCAGCTCGATGTGGCGGGTGGCCGAGGCCTCTTCCAGGGTCTTGCCGAAGCGTTTCTCGCGCGCCGCGCGGAAATACGCCTGGTCCGCCGGCGACATCAGCGCATGCATGTCCATGGCGGCGATGGCCGAGACGGGCGGATGGATGACCGTCTGGCTGAAGCTTTCGACGAAACGGGCCATGGCCTGGCCGCCCGGGCCGCCAAACAGGCTGGGCCGGTCCGGATAGGCGCGCTCCAGGTGCACGGCGATTTCGAAGCTGTCGCCCTCGATGTGGCCGTTGTCGTTCAGCACCGGCACGCTTTTATAGCTGCCGTCCTCGATGCCGGCGATTTCCGCGAAGGAGACGGGCCGCACCTCGGCCTGCAGTTCCTTGTGCTTGAGTGCCATGATGATCTTCCATACATGGGGCGAATAATGACGGCGCCGGTCGGCGGCGCACAGGCTGTACAGGATGATGGACATGCGGTTCTCTCTGGTTGTGAAGGTCAGGCCGCGGCGCCGGTCAGCGCCAGGCGCTGCACGCCGCTGGCGGGGAAGCGTTCGCGCAGCAGCGCCAGCACCTGCTCGGGACTCGGCAGCGAGTGGTGGCCGTGCATGCGCTCGAGCAGCGGATCGAAATGGTCGCGCCAGACGGGGTCGATGATGATGTAGCCGTCCTCGCGCAGCTGCGCCAGGTTACGCTGCACGGCCGGCTTGGCCAGCATCGGCCCGCCCATCACGGGGAACAGCAGCACGGGAAAGGTGGCGGCCAGGATCACGGTGGTCAGGCGGTTGCCGGAAAAGCCGTTTGCCACGGCCGCCAGCGTATTCGCGGTGGCGGGCAGTACCAGCAGCAGGTCGTGCTCGGCGGCCAGGCGGCCCGGCTTGTCGGTCGGCCAATCCTGCGGCCGCTCGCCGCTGATGACGCGGTCGACGTACAGCGCGATCGATTCCGGCTTGAGGAAGTTGGTGGCATTCGGCGTCATCAGCACGCTCAGCTCGCAATCGAGGTGGTCCTTGATGATGCGCAGGTAGTTCGGCAGCAGGGTCGAATCGAGCGATCCCGTGACGCCGATGAGGATGCGCGGCTTGTGTTTGTTGATGGGCGTTTCCATGGTGTTGTGTCCAGGTGATGGCACGGCTGTGCCGGGTTAATGGGGTGCAGGCGGACGGCGGCGCTGGTGCGCGCGCACCGCCATGACCATGCGGTCGAGGATCTCGGCCAGCAGCGGCTGCGAGGTGGCGAAATTGAGGCGCGCGCAGTGCGCGGCGCGCGCGTCGAAGACTTCGCCCGGGCTGAGCGCCACGCGCGCATGCTGGAGGAAGAAATCCGCCGCCGGCTGGTCCAGCTCCAGCGCGCCGCAATCGAGCCACAGCAGATACGTCCCCTGCGGCACGTGGAAGCGGATGCCCGGCAACTCGCGGCGCAGGATCTGCGCCGCGTAGTCGCGCATGGCCAGCAGGTGCTCCAGCACGGCGTCGAGCCAGGGCTGCCCGTCGTTCCAGGCCGCCACGGTGGCGTCGATGCCCAGGTTGTTGACGGCGCCCGTCAGGCGCGCCGGCAGGCGCGCATGGAAGCGCTGCTGCAGCTGCGGCGTGCCGAAATGGGCGACGGCGCAGCGCAGTCCGGCGATATTGAAGCTCTTCGTGGCCGAGTTCAGGGTGACGGTGCGCGCGGCCGCCGCCTGCGACAGGGAAGCGAATGGCAGATGGCGCGCGCCCGGGTAGACCAGGTCGGCATGGATTTCGTCGGACACCACGATCAATGCATGGCGCTCGGCAAAGGCCAGCACGCCGTCCAGCTCCGCGCGGCTCAGCACGCGCCCCGTCGGATTGTGCGGATTGCACAGGATCAGCACGCGCGTGCGGGCATCGACGGCTTGCTCCAGGCTCTCCAGGTCGAGCTGGAAGCCGTCGGCACCCGTGCGCATTTCCAGCGCGACCAGGCGCCGGCCCGTGCCCTCGACCGCTTCGCGGAAGGGCGCATAGTGCGGCACCTGCACGATCACGCCGTCGCCCGGGTCGGAAAACGCCATCACCGCGGCAAACGTCGCCTGCACCAGGTCGGGCAGGACCAGCACCTGGTCGGCCTCGGCCTGCCAGCCGTACAGGCGGCGCATGCGCGCGGCGAACGCGTGTGCCACGGCGCGGTCGGCCTTGCGTCCGTCGCGCAGGGGATAAGTGAAATCGACGCGCTGCAGCACCTGCGCCAGCGCCGCCTGCACGGCGGGCGCGGTGCCCAGGTCCATGTCGGCCACGCAGGCGGCAAGCACGCCGGGCTGGTACTGGCGCCACTTGAAACTCTGGCGCGCCAGCAGCTGGTCCAGGGTCAGCGCCAGGCCGTCCTGCAGGGTAGCGAGCTGGCGGCTCATGCTTCGGTAAACACGCGGTTCAGGAAGCCGTTGAACCAAGCCCGCAGCGCCTTGTCGTGCAGCACGCGTCCCTGCAGGTGCTGTTCGCCCTGCTGCGCGTTCGGCAAGTGGAAGCGGTGCGCGCCCTTCACCGCCCAGCGGCGCTGCATGGCCAGGGTCAGCTCGGGATGGTACTGGATGCCCCAGGCTTTCTCGCCGTAGCGGAAGGCCTGGTTGCGGTAGGCGTCGCCCTCGGCCAGCAGGATGGCGCCCTTGGGCAGCTCGAAACCCTCCATGTGGAAGTGGTACACCATGTCCGGCCACTTGGGCATGATGCGCTGGCCTTCGGCCGTCGGCTTCAGCGGATACCAGCCGATCTCCGTGACGTCGCCCTCGGCCGCCGTCACCTTGCAGCCGAGATTCTTGGCCAGCATCTGCGCGCCCAGGCAGATGCCCAGATACGGCCGGTTTTCCGCCAGCGGCACGGACAGCCACTCGATCTCGCGGCGGATGTGGGCATCGCTGTCGTTCGCGCTCATCGGACCGCCGAACGAGATCACGCCCGCGTGGCCATCGAGGGTGTCGGGCAGCGGGTCGCCGCACACGGGACGGCGGATATCGAGTTCAAAGCCCTTGTCGCGCAGCAGCTTGCCGGCGCGGCCCGGCGTCGACGCCTCCTGGCGCAATATCGCCAGGATCGGCCGCTTGCGCCCGCGCCGGCCTTGCATCGTTTCACTCATGCTGCTCTCCTTGTATCTTGTTGCGCTGGATGTAGGACTCGACCAGGCTGGCATACGGCGGCACGAAGGTCACCAGGGTCTGCTGGCCCACCTTGATGGTGTCCTTGACGTCGAAATGCAGGTGGATCGGCAGCTTGTCGATCCAGTTGTTCGAAATCCTGCCGATGCGCGCGCCGCGCGCCACCGGCTGCAGTTCGCGCACGGCCAGGTCGCTGGTATTGAGGTGCACATAGCGGTACAAGGTGCCGGCGGCCGTCTGCAGGGTGACGCTGAAACGCGCGATCTGCACGATGACGCCATCGTCGGCCGCTACGGCCCAGTGAAAGTTGGCGCGGCAGGTGGCCGGGCGCAAGTCTTGCCCCTGGTGTCCGCCGGACAGGCAGAACGGCAGATTGTCCTTGCGCAGCTCGCAAAAATTGTCGCGCCACGGATAGGCATAGTTGGCGTCGTCGCAGGAATCGCCTGCCTTGCCGCGCTGGCCGCCCACGCCGTAGAAATGCGAACTGGCGTAGGCCGCGCCCTTCTCGATGGGAAAGCGCATGTCCGGGTACAGCACGGCGGCGCTGGCCACGCCGCTGCCGCTGCCGGGCAGCAGTGCTCCGGGCGGCAGGAAACGGTCATCATTGCCGGCCAGTGCCGGCAGCGCCAGCGCACCGAGCACGCCAGCCAGTAGCAAAGTCTTCATCATGGTTTTTCTCCCGCCACGAGCAGCAGCGCACGCGCCGTGTCGGTCAGATATTGCGGATCGGTGCAGCGCTTGTCCTTGAGCGGCTCGTCGCAGCTCATGCGCAGCGTGTAGGCGGCGCCGAAGCGCGTGAAGCTGTAGTCGGCGCCGTCGCCTATCGATTCGAAGGCGCCGCCCGCATGTTCGAGCTTCAGGTCACCTGGTGCGACGAGGTGCGTGGCGCTGCCGAACAGCCCCAGCTTCGCGCCCGCCGGCGCATACAGGGCCGCATAGGCCGTGCCCTGGCCATGGAAACGCGGCGCGCCCCAGTCGCCTTCGGCCGGCAGCAGCAGTACCGGGATGTTGACCTGCGCCAGCCCGGCGGGCGCCGTGGCGCGCAGCGGCCGCAGCACCGCGTCGGCCTGCGCCGCGCCGGCACGCGCCAAGCTGGCCGCGGGCCAGTCGATCGGCGTCAGCACGCGCCGCACCGGTTCACCGGCGCTGGCGGCCAGCGGCGCCGCAGCGCCCGCTAGCAGGCCCAGCGCGCCAAGCGCTTGCAGGAATGCCAGGCGCGCCATCTTAGAGGCTGCCCTGGTAGGCCAGCACGGTCTGCTTGAACGACTCGGGCACGGGCTGCGTGGCCTGCTTTTCATAGTCGTACATGACGTGCACGGAAATGGCCTTGGCCATCACCACACCCTGCTCGTCGCCGATGTGCATGATGTGCTCCATTTCAAAGCTCTTACCGCCGAACTTGGAGACATGGCTGAGCACCAGCACCTTGTCGCCGTACTTGGCCTGGGCGATGTATTCGCACGCGGTTTTCACCATGATGTGCGGCAGCTTTTCGCTCTTCGGAATTTCCAGGATGCGGTGCATGTATTCGAGGTAGGCCGTCTGCATGTACTCGTAGTACACGGGGCTGCTGACGTGGCCCATCGAGTCGGTGTCGCGGTAACGGATGTCGAGATTGGTCTTGAAAGAGCGGCGCATCATTGTGTCCTCATGTGGCGGTTATATCCGGTCAGGCCGGCTTGGGTAGTGACATTTCGCCAATGATGCTAAGACCGATAGCGGGTACCTCACAAGACGCAATATCTGAGGGCGGACGTCCAAATATCTGAGGAGCCGAATGGCGCCCGTTGCGCTACCATCGCTGCAGAAATATTCCAGCAACAAGGACCCGGCGCATGGCGCCACGGCTGCCGCGCGCACTGGCGCGGCCCACCGGTTTCCTCTACCCCACCCTATTGAATGAAAGGCGCATCGATGAAAATCGCGATCCTGGCTGACCGCCTCGAGCTGTTGAACATCAAGAAAGATTCGACCTACGCGATGATGCAGGAAGCGGCCGCGCGCGGCCACGCACTGCACGTGTTCGAACAGCAGCATCTGCACTGCGAGGGCGGCGTGGTCAGCGCCCATGCCGCGCGCGTGCAGCTGGTCGACGACGCCGGCACGTGGTTCCACCGGGAGGCGGCGGCGACGCTGCCGCTGGCGCAGTTCGACGCCGTCCTGGTACGCAAGGATCCGCCTTTCGACATGGAATACCTGTACAGCACCTACCTGCTGGAAATGGCGCAGCGCCAGGGAGCGCGCGTCTTCAACCGGCCATCGGCCGTGCGCAACCACAACGAGAAACTGGCGATCCTGGAATTTGCGCCGTTTTGCGCGCCGACCCTGGTCAGCCGCGAGCCGTCGCGCCTGCGCGCCTTCCACGCCGAGCACGGCGACGTGATCTTCAAGCCGCTCGACGGCATGGGCGGCGCCGGCATCTTCCGTGTGCGCGAGGACGGCATGAACCTGGGCGCCACTGTGGAAATGCTGACGCGCGACGGCGCCGTCACCATCATGGCGCAACGCTACATTCCCGCCATCAGCGAGGGCGACAAGCGCATCTTGCTCATCGGCGGCAAGCCGGTGCCGCATGCGCTGGCGCGCATACCGCAGGCGGGCGAGGTGCGCGGCAACCTGGCTGCCGGCGGGCGCGGCGAAGCGCGCGTGCTGACGGCGCGCGACCGCGAGATCGCCGATACCCTGGCGCCGGTGCTGGCGGCGCGCGGCCTGCTGCTGGTCGGGCTGGACGTGATCGGCGCGCATCTCACCGAAGTCAATGTCACCAGTCCCACCTGCTTCCGCGAAATCATGCAGCAGACGGGTTTCGACGTGGCAGGCATGTTCATCGATGCGCTGGAAACGGCGGCATCGCTCACGCACACGAACGAGGAACAATCATGAGCAAGGTAAGCACACTGCAAAGCTGGATAGGCGGACGCTGGATGGGCAGCGAAGCGGGCCTGTCGCTGCACAGCGCCATCGACAATTCGCTGATCTATCACACGCATGCCGAGTCGGTCGACGCGCAGCAGGCGCTCGACTATGCGCGCCGCACCGGCGTGCCGGCGCTGATGGCCCTCGACTTCCAGCAGCGGGCGGCCTGCCTGCGGGCGCTGGCAACGCACATCCAGCAGCATCGCGAGGAGCTGTACACGATCGCCTACCTGAGCGGCGCCACGCGCGCCGACAGCAAGCAGGATATCTGCGCCGGCATCGGCGTGCTCAATTCCTACGCCGGCATCGCCGCCAGCGGCCTGCCTTCGGGCAATGTGCTGCACGAAGCGCCCGCCATGTCGCTGTGCCGGCGCGGCGGCGCGGCCGGCACGCACATCATGGTGCCGCGCGGCGGCGTGGCCCTGCACATCAACCCGTTCAACCTGCCCGTCTGGTCGCTGCTGGAAAAATTCGCCGCCAGCTTCCTGGCCGCCATGCCCTGCATCGTCAAGCCCGCCACCTGCACCAGCTACCTGGCCGAAGCGCTGGTGCGCCTGATCGACGCGTCCGGCGTGCTGCCGAAAGGCGCGCTGCAGCTGGCCATCGGCCCGGCCGATGCCTTGCTGGCCCGCCTGCAGGACAACGATGCCGTCAGCTTCACCGGTTCGGACGCCACCGCCACGACCTTGCGCAACCACCCCAACCTGCTGGCGCGTTCGGTCCAGGTCAGCCTGGGCGCGGCGTCGCTCAATTGCGCCATCCTGGGACCGGACGTGCGCAGCGGCGAGCCGGAATTCGAGCTGCTGGTCGACGCCATCGTGCGTTCGATGACGGTCAAGGCGGGCCAGGACGGCGCCGCCATCCGCCGCGTGATGGTGCCGCACGGGCAGATCGAAGCGCTGACGGCGCGCCTGCGCGAACGCCTGGCGGCGGTGGTGATCGGCGACCCGGCCCAGGCAGGCGTGCAAATGGGACCGCTGGCATCGCAGGAGCAGCGCAGCGAACTGGGCGCCCGCGTGCGCGCCCTGGCCGAGGAAAGCGACATCGTCTGCGGCCAGGCGGACGGCTACGCGCCTTCCGGCGCAGGCGTGCGCGATGGCGCCTTTGCCGCACCCACACTGCTGCTGTGCCGCGGCGGCGCGCGCAGCGACGCCGTGCATGAAATCGAGGCCTTCGGCCCCGTCTGCGCCCTGATGCCGTATGCGGACGTGGAGGAAGCGCTGGCGCTGGCCGCACGCGGCAGGGGCAGCCTGGCCAGCACCCTGGCCACGCGCGATCCGAAACTGGCCGCGTATGCGGTGCCGCGCCTGGCCGCCTCGCACGGGCGCGTGCTGGTGCTGGAACGCGAAGTGGCGGCGGCGGGGACGGACGTGCTGGCGTCGGCGCACCTGAAATACGGCGGCCCCGGCCGCGCCGGCTGCGGCGAGCAGCTGGGCGGCCTGCGCGCCATCTCGCAATACCTGCAACGCTCGGCGCTGCAAGGCTCGCCCACCATGCTGACGGCCGTGACGGGCGAATACGTGCGCGGCGCCGCCGTGCGCGAAAGCGTGCAGCATCCGTTCCGCAAGCATTTCGACGAGCTGGAAGTGGGCGAATCGCTGCTGACGCACCGGCGCACCGTCTGCGAAGCGGATATCGTGGCCTTCGGCGGCATCTCGGGCGATTATTTCTACATGCATTTCGACGAGATCGCCGCGCGCGATTCGCAGTTCGGCCGGCGCATCGCGCACGGCTATTTCGTGCTGGCCGCCGCCGCCGGCCTGTTCGTGTCCCCGGCGCCGGGTCCCGTGCTGGCCAACT
The DNA here is from genome assembly GCF_021165895.1 of Janthinobacterium sp. PLB04. NCBI lineage: Bacteria > Pseudomonadati > Pseudomonadota > Betaproteobacteria > Burkholderiales > Oxalobacteraceae > Janthinobacterium > Janthinobacterium sp. PLB04. The sequence goes on from NZ_CP088968.1 coordinate 4,405,827, forward strand.
ACGGGCTCGACGACCTGCGCTTCGTCGCGCCGGTCGGCATCGGCGACACCATCCGCGCGCGCCTGACGTGCAAGCGCAAGGTCGACCGCCAGCGGCGCGACGACAAGGGTGTCGGCCAGGGCGTGGTGTCGTGGGACGTGCAGGTCACCAACCAGAACGATGAACTGGTGGCCAGCTACGACATCCTGACCCTGGTCGCCAAGCGCGCAGAGCTGTGAGCGGCAGCCCTCAGTTTTCCTGATGGCGCCGCTCAAGAAATACAAATAGCCAACGTTGCCCCCGTCTTTCAGAATGGCGGCTGACGAGATGAAGCCAACCGGGTATTTCAGGGACCGGAAGCGGTGCGGCGCGCCGCTTCCAGTCCCGGGACAGCGCTGCTGTAGCAGATTCGACTGACGCTGCGCAGGCCAGCACCTGCGCCCTCCCTTCCCGTAGCTTCCCTTCTGACAAAGACGACCTTCCCATGCGACATGCCGTTCCCCTTTTCCTGCTTGGCGCCAGCGCGCTGCCCATCGCCCCCTTCTCTTTCGCCCAGCAAATGTCCGACACGCGCGCCGAACAGGCCGCGCCGCTGGCGACCCTGCCCGAAGTCAAGCTGATCGAGCAGTCCGCGCCGGACGCGCCCCTGCCGGGCATCACGCGCATTTCCCGCGAGACCCTGCAGCGCCAGCAAGCCATGGACATGGCCGACGTCTTCGCCAGCGAACCCGCCGTCAGCGTGGGCGGCGGCGCCAGCAATGCGCAGCGCATCTACCTGCGCGGCGTCGACGGCGCCAACCTGAACATCAGCATCGACGGCGCGCGCCAGGGCCGCAGCCTGCACCAGCACCGGGGCGACCTGGGCGGCATCGATCCCGACCTGCTGAAACAGGTCGATATCCAGCCCGGCCCCAGCGCCGACGCGGGACCGGGCGCGCTGGGCGGCAGCATCCGCTTTGACACCGTCGATGCGCAGGAATTGCTGGCGCCTGGCAAACGCGCCGGCGCCAGCGTGCGCGCGGCGTACGCCAGCGCCGACGAAGCGCGGCGCGGCGCCGTCAGCGTGTACGGCATGCTGGGCGAGACCTTGGACAATAAGCTGGGCTTGCTGGCCCATGTCAGCGCCGTCAACCGCGACAACTACCGCATCGGCGGCGGTGGCGACGTGCCCAATTCGGCCGGGCATGACCGCGACTACCTGCTCAAATTGAGCTTGCTGGACCTGGCCGGGCATAGCCTGCGCCTGGGCGCGGCGCGCAACCGCAATGCGGGGCTCTACCTGTTCAGCCGGGTCGGCAGCGACAACGGCTATGCGCCCGCGAACGCCGTGCCCACCTACCAGCGCAGCGAACGCCATACCTATACCCTGGAACACCGCTACCAGCCGGCCGGCAATGCGCTGCTGGACTGGAAATTCAATCTGTACCTGAACGAGAACGAGCTGGAAGACGTCAGCCAGGCGCGCAGCGCGAGGACGACGGAACGGGGCGGCAGCGTGCGCAATACGGCAAACCTGGCCTTGGCCGGCACGCAGCACCGCCTGACGGCCGGCGCCGACTTCATGGACGAGGAAGGCATCACCAACGGCGTGCTGGGCGCCGCCATCCTGGGGCCGGGCCGCAAATCCACGCAGGCGCGCAATCTGGGCATCTTCGTGCAGGAGCGCATGCGCTGGCAAGCCCTGCAGCTGTCGCTGGGCTTGCGCCACGACCGCTACGATACCGCCTTCGGACCGCGTACCTTCAAGGGTGGCAAGACATCGCCAAACGCGGGCGCCGAGCTGGAGCTGGGCCGCGGCGTGGGCGCCTTTGCCAGCTATGGCGAAGCCGTGCGCGCCAGCGGCATCATCCCCATCGGTTTCCTCACCAGCCTGGACAAAAAGAGCAATTTCAACAACGGCAAGCCCTTCAAGCCGGAAACCTCGACCACGCGCGAAGCGGGCCTGAAGTACGAGGGCGCCAATGCGCTGCTGGACGGCGACAGCCTGACCGTACGCCTCGGCTACTTCGACACCCGCATTGCCAACCTGATCGAATGGGCCGGCCAGGGCGTCGTGTATCCCGCGTATATCCGCAACATGCCCGAGACCCTGCGCTCGAAGGGCTGGGAATGGAAGGCGCGCTGGCAGCGTGGCGGCTACGGCTCGTCCGTCGGCGTGGTGCTGGCCGATACCACGGTGGGCGACAAGCCCTTGAACCCGGCGCGCCGCGTGGGCACGGCGCTGGGCGACCGGCTCACGTGGGACAGCCACTGGCAGATGCTGCCCGGCCTCACGGCCGGCTATACCCTGAACGCCGTGCGGCGCCTGGACGACGTGCCGAAAGCGGCGGTACAGCGGGCCGGCTACGTGCTGCACGACGTCCAGCTGCAATGGCAGCCGGCCGCGCTGCGCGCGCTGAGCCTGGCGCTGGCCGTGCGCAACCTGGGCGACAAGCGCTACACGAGCCACAGTTCGCTCGACGGCGGCGTCGGCAATATCCTGCCGGAGCCGGGACGCGACGTGCGCGTGAGCGCCAGTTACCACTTTTAAGCGATTCCACCATCCCAATCACCCATCCGTAAAGAGAAGAGAACCATGACCTATACCACCCAAGCGGGCGCGCGCTGCGGCCTGTACCTCGTCAGCGCCGGCATCGGCGACCCTGACAGCATCACCGTGAAGGCGCAGAAAACCCTGCGCGGCGTCGATATCGTGTTCGGCATCCCGCGCCTGCTGGAAGCGTTTGCCGACCTGCTTGACGGCAAGGAAGTGCACAAGGCGGGCCACGGCCTGTTCAGCCCCCTGGCGCGGCGCGACACGCCGGAAGAGGAAGTCGACGCCATGGAAAAACAGACGCGCGACATCATCCACGCGGCGGCGGCGGCCGGCAAGACCGTCGCGGTGCTCGACTATGGCGACGCCATGATCTTCGGGCCGCAATCGGGCTACCTGAGCGAGTTCAGCGAACTGAATCCCGTCGTCATCCCTGGCATCTCCTGCTTCAATGCGGCCAATGCGGCGCTGGCCCGCGATGTCACCGGCGGCAAGCACAGCCGTTCCGTGATCCTCGCCGCCTCGGCCGACACGCGCGACGACTACACGGGCAGCGACACCCTGGACAAGCTGGCCGCCACGGGTTCCACCCTGGTCTTCTTTACCATGCGCGCCGACCTGCCCTCGCTGGTCGAACGCCTGGCGCGCCACCTGCCTGGCAGCACGCCGCTCGCCATCGTCGCCCACGCGGGGGCCGACGCGAAACAGGCCGTGCTGCGCGCCACGCTGGGCACGGTGCTGGCCCGCACGGAGAACGAAAAGCCGCCGTTCGAACACCTGGTGTATGTAGGCGATTTCCTCGGCTAGGCCAGGCGCATCCAGGCCGCCGGCGCGGCGCCCTCCGTGCCGTCCTGCGGCCCGGGCAACGCCGTGCAGCGGCCATCTTCCAGCCGCACGATGCGGTCCGCCACGTGGCGGGCGACAGGCAGATTGTGCGTGATGAGCAGCAGGGCCAGGCCGCGCGCCTCCTGCACGTCGAGCAGCAGCCGCAGCACCTTCGCCTGCACCGAGGCATCCAGCGCGGCGGTCGGTTCATCGGCCACCAGCACGGCCGGATCGGCGATCAGCGCCCGCGCGATGGCCAGGCGCTGCAATTCCCCGCCGCTCAAGCTGCGCGCCTGGCGCGCCAGGAAGGCCTCTGTGGCCGGCAGGCGCACGTCGGCCAGCGCCCGCAGCGCCGCCGCGCGGATCGCGTCCACGCTGACGCGATCCGCGATGGCGAGCGGCTCGGCCACCGCCTCGAACACGCTGAAGTGGCTGGCCACCGAGGCGCCCGCATGCTGCGGCACGTAGGCGATGCCCGCCGCCGCGCCCCCCTCTTCCCGCTCCGGCGTGGTCACTGTGCCCGTATCGGCCTGCTGCAGGCCGACGAGGATGCGCGCCAAAGTCGACTTGCCCGCGCCGGACGCGCCCACGATGACCACCGTTTCGCCCGACTGCACGTCCAGGTCGACGCCCGCCAGTACGGCTTGTCCGCCCAGGCGCTTGTGCACGCCGCGCGCGGACAGCACGGTGACGATGCCGCCGCGCAGGCAGGCTACGCCCGTGGCATCGAGCGCCGGCGCCTCCTCGCCGCAGCGGGCGATGCGCTGGCTGCAGCGGCTGGCGAAGGCGCAGCCGCGCGCGCCCTCTTCATGGGTGCCGGCGATGCCCTGTAAATCCTTGCCGTTCTCGCGCGGCCAGGCGCGCAGCAGGCCGCGCGTGTAGGGATGGCGCGGCGCCGCCAGCACCGCTGCGGCCGGCCCCGTTTCCACGGCGCTGCCGCCGTACAGCACCAGCACGTCGCCATCGAGCGCGCGCGCCAGCTCCAGGTCGTGCGTCACCACCACCAGCTGGCGCTGGGCCGCTTCGGCGCGCAGGCGCCCGAGCACCAGCGCGCTGGTGGCGGGATCGAGCGCGGACGTCGGCTCGTCCAGCACCAGCAGTGCCGGGTCAGGCGCCAGCGCCGCCGCCAGCAGGACGCGCTGCAGCTGGCCGCCGCTGCATTGGGCCGGATAGCGCCGGTGCAGGTTTTCGGCCAGGCCCAGCGAAACCAGCAGGGCACCGGCCGCCAGTTCGGCTGGCCCGCGCCGCATGCCCAGATGCCGCCGCAAAGGCGCCGCCACCTGCGCCAGCAAGGTGTGCTGGGGATTGAGGGCGTCGTGCATATCTTGCGGCACCAGGCCGGCCTGGCGGCCGCGCCAGCGCCGCAGCACCGCTTCGTCCGCATCCACCAGTTGCATGGCGCCGGCGCGCAAGCTGCCGCTGCCGCGCCCCGGCGCCATGCCGAGCAAGGCCCGCGCCAGCGTGCTCTTGCCGGCGCCCGATTCGCCGATGATCACCAGCGGCACGCCGGGGCGCGCCTGAAAATGCAGCTGGCGCAGCAGCTGGCGGCCATCCGCCTCGATGCAGAAAGCGGCCGCCGCTAGCATCGCGCGCGCTCGTCGAGGCCCTGGCCCAGCAGCGCCAGCGCAATCAGCAGCATGGCCAGGCACAGCCAGGCCGCCAGGATCCAGGCGCGCGCGTCCGGGTGGGCAAGATAGGGCATGGTTTCATTGAGCATGCCGCCCCAGGTCGGGGTACGCGGATCGGCCAGCCCGAGGAAGGCCAGGCCCGCGTAGTGAAACACGGCGCGGCGCACCAGGGCCACGGCTTGCACGGCCAGCAATCCCGCCATGGCCGGCCACACATGGCGGCGCAGCAGGTAGATGCCCGACGCCGACGCCAGGCGTGCCGCGTCCAGGCTCTCCTGGCGCCACACCTGGCGCAGGCGCAGGCGCAACGCGCGAAATTCGACATCCCAGCCGAATGCCGCCAGCATCGCCACCAGGGCCGCCACGCCCGGCTGCATGGCCGAGGCGATGACGATGAAAACCAGAGTCGATGGCAAGGCGCTGAACAGGTCGGCCAGCCGCAGCACCAGCGTATCGGCCGCCGGCCAGGCCAGCCCGCACAGCGCCAGCAGCACGGCCAGCACGATGCTGGTGGCGCTCACGGCCACGCCGATGCCCAGGGTCGGCAGCGCGGCGACGGCCAGGCGGCGCAGCACGTCGCGGCCCAGGTCATCGGTGCCCAGCCAGTGCAGGGCGCCGGGCGGCGCCAGCACGGCATCCATGGCGCCGCCGGACGCCGGCTGCAGCCAGCTGGCGCCGGCCAGCATCAGGGCCAGCACCAGCAGCAGCCCGGTCCCCGCGCGCACGGACGCGTTCATGGCGCGCGCTGCGCGCGCCGTGCCAGGCGGGCGGCCAGTGCATCGGCCAGCAAGTTCATGGCGAACAGCAGCAGCCCCGTCGCCAGCAGGGCGCCACGCACCAGCGGGTAGTCGTGCTTGACGATGGCGTCCGTCAGCACCAGGTTGATGCCGGGATAGGCAAAGACGGTTTCCGCGTACACGGCGCCCGACACCAGGCGCGCGGCCACGCCGCCCAGGCGCGACAGCACGACGGCAAGCACGTTGGGCGCCAGGTGGCGGTAGCGCAAGGCGAACGGCCCCACGCCCTGCGCGCGGGCCAGGTCCATGAAGGTGCGCTGCCGTACGCTGACGGCCGTGGCGCGCGCGCTGAGGAATACGCCGGCGGCCGCTGGCAGCGCCATGGCGCACACGGGCAGCACCAGGTGCTGTGCGCGCTCCAGCCATGCGGCCGCACCCGTCTGGATGGAAAACGGCGCCATGGCGCCATTGCTGGGAAACCATTGCAAACCATAGGCGAACAGCATGACCAGGCCCATCGCCAGGGCGAAAGGCGGGATGCTGTCGAGTGCCAGGGTGATGGCCGTCAGCACGCGGTCCGGCGCCCTGCCCTGCGCGAACGCGGCCTCGATGCCCAGCACCACGCCCAGCAGCAGGGCCAGTGCCAGCGCGCACGCCACCAGCAGCATGGTCCAAGGCAGGTGCTGCGCCAATAAGTCCTTTACCGGCATGCCGTGGCGGATGGAATAGCCGAAATCGAGGCGCAGCAGCTGCGCCAGGTGCCCGAGGTACAGCTGCCACAGCGGCTGCCCGCCGCCCAGGCCATGGCGCGCCAGCAGGGCGCCGCGTTCGGCCGCATCGAGTTCGATCAGCGCATCCTGCCCCAGGATGGCCGTGACGGGGTCGCCGGGCATGAGCAGCGGCAGCGCGAAATCGAGGCTGACGAGCGCCAGCAAGGCCAGCGCATAGCCCGCGGCGCGCCGGCCCGGGAACGTAGAAGCGCTCAGCGTCGGCTCCCGTCTACTGCACGAACATCAGTTTGTTCAGCGGCAGCGAGATGCCGACGGCGATGCCGCCCGGCGTGAACCACGGCCGCAGGCGCGCATTGGCCGCCGTGATCCACTGCGGCGAATACAGGAAAAACGCCGGCAGCTCCTCGGCATAGATGGCCTGGGCACGGTCGAGCAGCGCGCGCCGTTTGGCCACGTCGACGGTGCCGACCTGCTGCTGCAGCAGCTCGAGCAGATCGGCGCGGCGGAAGGCATCGCTGAAGGCGCCGTTGCCCGCCGTTTGCCGCAGCATGCTTTCCGGGTCCCCATTGCTGCCCTGGCTGACGAGCGCCAGGTCGAAATCGGCAGCGACCATGCGCGCGCCCAGGATACCGCCGTCCATGATGCGCACATTGACTTCCATGCCCAGCTTTTCCAGCTGGCCAGCCAGCTGGCTGGCGGGCCGCGCCAGGCTGCGCGTCGCCGCCAGTTCGAGCACCCACGGCTTGCCGCCGCTGTCGCGCAGGCGACCGTCCGGCGCGGCGCGGTAGCCCAGCTCCGCCAGCATGCGGCGCGCTGCCGCCGGATCGTAGGCATACGCATCGAACGGCGCCCCGCTCTGCCAGATGCTGCCCCGCACGAAGCGTCCGGCGGACACCTCGCCCTGCCCATTCTCGACCACGCGCAGCAGTTCCTGCCGGTCGATGCCGCGCGCGATGGCCTGGCGCAGGCGCTTGTCGTCAAACGGCGGGCGCGCATGATTGAAGCGCAGCCGCACCGGATGGCCGGAAGGCGCGCTGACCACGGTGGCAAAACGCGTCACTTCGGCAGCCAGGGGCGCCGGCAGGCTGCGGATCATGTCCACCTGGCCCCGCTTGAGCGCGCCCACGGCAAGCGAAGGCTGCATGCGCAGGAACAGCAGGCTGCGCACCCTGGGCGGGCCCAGGTAGTACGCTTCGTTCGCGGTGAAAAGATAGCGGCCCGCCGCCTTGTCATACGCCCCCAGGCGATAGGGGCCGCTGCCGACGATGTCGGCCTGTTTCACGTGCTGGGGGTCGTCCAGGCGCGCATACACATGCTGTGGCAGGATGGGCACCGAACCGGCCAGCTGCGCCACGAACGGCGCATACACGCGCTTCAGGCGCACGCGCACGCGCCCCTTGCCCAGGTCGTCCACGCCGTCGATGGCCCCCAGGTCGAACAGGGGATGCGGGTGCTGGCGCAAATACGCAAAAGTAAACACCACGTCCGCCGCCGTGACGCTCTTGCCGTCATGCCAACGCGCATCGGAGCGCAAGGTGAAATCGATGGTGCGGTGGTCGGCGCTTTCCCGCCACGCGCTGGCCAGCCCCGGCACCAGCTTGCCGCTGGCATCGCGCCACACGAGGGTGTCGAAAATCAGGCTCGTCAGCGTATAGCCCATGCCGCCGCTGGCATGGGTGTAGGGAGTCGGCAAGCCGAAGTCGCCCTGTTCATCGGCAATGGTACAGCGCTCGATGCGCGGCGCCGGCGACGGCTGCTGCGTACTGGCGCTGGCGCCGGCACACGCCAGCCAGCCGGCAAGGAGTAGGGGAAAAAGCAAGCGAAGACGGGGCACCAGCGTTCCTGACGATCAGAAGAGAGGCAAACCCCGGCCGCCATGGGCCGGGCAAGTGTGCTGCGTAGAATGGATTCCCAACTAAATGAGAATTATTTACAGCTGCATATCTTATGGTTGCCGCGCTGGCCAGGCAAATTGTCTTTCCGGAGGGCTGGTATCTGAAAAACTGAGGGCCGGGGGCAGGCTCCCCTTGCCCAGGCGCGGGGCCTGTCAAGGCGCCACAGCTGGCGCTGTCCCGGCGCCATGCCGCTTACTCGCCCTGCTCCGGCGCGCGGCCGATCTCGCCATCGATATTGGCCAGGAACCAGGCCAGCGACGACATCAGCGCCACGTTGCGTTTCAGGTTATTCGGGTCGACCTTGTCCAGGGTGTCGGCCGGCGTATGGTGGTAGTGGAAGTAACTGTGGCTGTCGACCAGCGGCTCGAAGCTGGGCACGCCTCCCGTTTCCAGACGGTGCAAATCGCCCGTGCCCAGCGCATCGCGGCGCGTGAACGCGTGTGCGCCCATCGGCTGCAGGGCGGCCAGCAAAGGCGTGAACAGTTTTTCCGCCTTCGGTCCCACGCTGGCCTTGATGCCGAACGGGCGGCCGGCGCCGCTATCCATCTCGATGGCCGCATATTGCTTGCCGAGCGCCTGCTTGTGGGCCTCGAAGTAAGCCTGGCCGCCGCGGCCGCCGTTTTCCTCGTTCATCCAGGCGATCACGCGGATGGTGCGGCGCGGACGGTAGTCGAGCTTTTTCAGGGTTTCCACCACGCCCATGGCCGCCACCACGCCGGCGCCGTCGTCGTGCGCGCCCGTCGCCAGGTCCCAGGAGTCGAGGTGGCCCGAGACCACCACCACTTCGTCGGCCTTGTCCGTGCCCGGCCAGTCGGCGATGACGTTGTAGCTATCGGCTTCCGGCAGGTTTTGCGGCGTCAGGGTCAGGTGCATTTTCATCGGGCCGCGCGCGGCCAGGCGGCCGATCAGCAGGGCGTCTTCCACGGTGACGGCGGCGGCGGGAATGCGTTTATTGTCGTCCAGGCCCGTGGCGCCCGCATGCGGGATGCGGAAATCGGCGCCGCCCACCGAGCGCACCAGCGCGGCCGCCGCGCCCAGGTCGGCCGCCGCCTTCGGTCCGAGGAAGCGCGAGCGCGAACCCTGGCCGTAGGTGACGCCGGCCAGCCCCCGCTCGGCCATCTCCTGGTCGAACGGCGTGTCGATCAGCACGATGGCGCCCTTCACTTCCGCCGCGCGCGCCTTGAGTTCTTCCAGGCTCTTGACGATGATCACGGGCGCCGTCAGGCCGGCGGCCGCAGTGGCGCCGGAGCCGCCCAGGGCGGTGAGCACCACGCGCTGCGACACGCCCTGCGGACGGCCAGCATAGTCGACGATTTCCGCCGTTTCCACGCCGCGCACCCAGTGCGGCACTTTCACGGGCTGCAAGGTGACCTTGGCGCCCAGCTGGCGCATGGTGTCGGCCACCTGCTGCACGGCGGCGGCGGCGCCGGCGGAGCCGGACAGGCGCGGGCCGATCAGATCCGTCATGTCGGCCAGGCGGGCGTAGGCCCAGTCGCTTTGCAGCGCGGTGTCGCGCACCTGCGCCAGCGCTTGCGGCGTGTTGCCTGGCGCGGCGGCAAAGGCGCCGGCGCTGACGATGCAGCCAAGGGCAAGGGATACGGCGGAACGGCGCAGTGGCGCGCCAGTCAGGATACTATGCATGTGTTCAGTTCCAGTCAACAAGGTCGAAGCGGGTACGCCGTGGCCATGGGCAAGGCGCGAATTTTTCTACGATAGCGCATTTATTCTGTCATTGCAGCAACTTTTACGGGATCGATTGCCTCTTTCCCCCAGAGTCGATTACCATGCAGATCGTGATCGCTACCGGATACCGCCATGCTCAAGGGAAGACTCTGTATCGTCCGGCATTTGACCGCCGCCGACCTCAATACCTATATCGCGCTGATCAACGACCTGCCCGCGCGCAGCGAGTTCTTTTCCATGCAATTCAAGTCGCCCGAAGCGATCCGGCGCGAATTCATGCAGACGGGCCTGGTCACGGAGGATAGTGAACTGTTCCTGATTGAAGACCATCACCAGCACATCATCGGCTCTATCACGCACTTCAAGGGCCGCACCCCGGCTTGCCGCGAAATCGGCTACCGCCTGTTCGACCCCAAGTGGGGCGGACGCGGCTATGGCGGCGAAGCGACGCGCCTGGTTGTCGACTACCTGTTCAATGCCTATCCCTACCACCGTCTGGAATTGCTGATGGACCCACAAAATACGGCTTCCGAACGGATCGCGCAAAGGTGCGGCTTTACCGAGGAAGGCGTGAAGCGCCAGGCCTTTTTCATCAATGGCGTCATGCGCGACGTGAAAATGTATAGCCTGCTGCGTCCGGAATGGCAAGCGTTTGCGCCTATCGTGTCAGGCTGAAACTGTTACCACGCCGCCCTGATTGTAATAAGTTGTATTAGACGTGGAACAAGCTTGCGGCAGCGGATATAGTCCACTCCATGCAGATCATTGTGATCTCGCCGGAATGGAAGGAAATGCCATGTTGAACAAGAAACTCCTGGGTGCGGTAATGGTAGCGGCAGTGGCTGTGTCTTCGGCCGCAGTCGCCGGTGACCGCGACTTCAATACCGTTGCAGGCGCCGTTGTCGGAGCGGCCATTGGCAACAGCACCGGCGGGCGCAATGGCGCGATCGTCGGTGGCGTGCTTGGCGCCGCCGTCGGCAACAGCATCAGCACGAATGACCGTTATTATGACCGTGGCGGCTATCGCGGCGGTTACCGCGAAACCTATTACGCGCCTGCGCCGCAGCCGGTGTACTACGCCCCTGCCCCGCAGCCGGTGTATTACGCGCCGCCACCGCGCTACTACGGCCCGCCGGCTGTCGTCTACGTGCAACCGGGCCGCGGCTACTACCGCGACCATGGCCGCCGCGACTATTATGACCGTGGCCACGGTCACGGCCACGGCTGGGGCCATCGCCGTTAAGCACCGCCCTGCACCTGCACCATGAAAAACCTGCGCCAGCCTGCTGCCGCAGGTTTTTTTGCGCGACAGGCAAGGTATCGCCCCTGCACAATATCGGCTAAGCTGTGTCCTATGATCAACATTGCTGGCCGCCTGGACCGCACCAACCGATGCATTTAATCAAAGACGGACTTGACTTCGGCCCCTGGCTCGATGCCGCCGCCGGCACCAGCGTGGGCGCCGGCCCCCTGCCGCGCCGCGAGAACCAGGACAACTTCCTGCTGATCGATGCCAGCGGCCACGCCGTCTGCCTGTCGCAGCAAGCGCCGTTCCACTGCCAGGTGCCGGGCTGGCCGCGCGGCCATGTACGCGCCGCCGTGCTCGACGGCATGGGCGGTCACGGCCAGGGGCGAGAAGCGGCGGAAGCGGCCGTGCAAGGCTTGCTGGCCATGCCCGCCTGCCTCGACACGGCCAGCCTGGCCGCCCGGCTGGACGAATTGCACACGCGGCTGCAGCACAGTTTCGCCAGGGCCGCGCCAGCCCAGGCGCGTCCGCCTGGCACCACCCTGACCTTGCTGGAAGTGCCGCCCGGCGAAGCGCCGCTGCTGTATCACGTGGGCGATTCGCGCCTGTATGAAATCGCCGACGGGGCAGCCAGCATCCTCACCGTGGACCACGTGCCGGCCACCGTGTACGCCATGCGCGGCGCGCTCGACGAGACGCGCTGGCGTGCCGCCGTGCACGGCGAGCATCATCCGCAAATCTCGCAGGCATTCATTTTAGGCAATGCCATCAGCGACAGCTTGCAGCTCGACAAGCCCCTGCGCGGCCTCGATGCGGCCACCCTGCCGCCCTTCCTCGCGCACCTGGGCGACCGCCGCGTGCTGCGCGTGCGCCCCGGCGCCCACTATCTGCTGGCCAGCGACGGTTTCTGGGCCTGCGACGATCCGCTGGCCTTCATGGCCCGCTGGCCCGCCTTGTGTGCCGGCAAGACTGCGGCACAGGCCGTCAACGCCCTGTTCGACGACTTCCTCTCCCACCCGCCAACAGGCTTGCATAGCGACAACATTACCATGCTGGCGCTGCGCTTCGATGCGGAGTTCACCGCCCCAGACGGCTAGCGGCCAGGTAGCCGGCCGTCGCCGACACGGCCGACAGCACGGCGCCCCAGGCCATGTCGATCGCCGTCAAGGCCAGCGGCCAGTCGCGCAATGTCGCGTAGTTGCTCAAATCATAGGTGCCGTAGGCAAGCAGCCCGAGCAACGCGCCCAGCGCTGCCGCAGTGCGCCCGCGGCGCAAGCGCAAGCCGGGCAAAATGGCAAAGACCAGCAGTCCCGCCACGTACAGCAGGTAAAACAGCGTGGCTGGCGCCCAGCGGGGCGTGTCCGCCAGCAACGGCCCCAGCGCCGCGGCGTACATCGGTTTCATCAGCACGGCCAGCCACAGGGCATCGATGGCCAGGAATACGCACAAGGTGGCGCCATAGGCAATGGCAAGCTGGAGCGGACGTTGGACAGGCATGGTCATCTTTCGGCGTCAGGCAGCGTGTGGGGGATAACGGTTACGCCAGCATAATGCAAAACGCCGCCATGGATGCCATGGGATCAAATAGCCCGCATGAAAATACACCATGGCTCCGGTGCGCGAACTGCCCGCCTTACTCGAACGCATGAACTCTGCCGGCATCCTCTCGCTGGCGCTGCGGCGAGTATCTGGAAGTGACCGCCAACAAACAACGCAATGATAAGGCATATCAAAATAACATGCCAACAAAGACATTAAATGTGTTTTTGAGCAATAGTTTCCATGGCTTGTATGGCAAGATGTGACCAGGGACATGAATTTGGGCAAAAAGAGCGCATTCCGGCGCCGTGAAAGTTGCCAAGCAGGCGCAAAAGCGCGTAAGCTCTCATGTATAACAGAGGGCAAAATGTCCCCGCTCGATTCGAGTCAGAATGTCATGAAAAAATGCAGCAACCCGGAGCACCCGCACTGTACGTTCTGGGTCTTGCCTGGGGAAACAGTCTGCGCGGGCAACCACCCGCAAACGACGACTGCCCCCAGCAGCTACGACCTGTTGACCGCACTGCGCAGCGCCCGTTCCGAGCCATCGGCAACGGCGCTTTCGCACGCCCCTGCCCGTGATGCTGTTATTCGCGATGCTGCTATGCAAACGCTGACGAGCCCCGTGCCGGCTTCCGCCGCGCCTCCGGCATTCACGCCAACGCCGGTTGCGCCGCCATCGGGCCCGCAGGCCCACCAGCCGGTGCAAGCCCACCTGCACATCAGCGGCTTCGATCCGCGCGCGGCAGGCGGACGGCAAACCCTGAAAATGGAATTGCGCGGCATGAGCGCCGCCTGCGCGCCGCAGCTGACCTTGCGACTGCGCTCGGACCTGATCCCCCGCGGGCACGTGCAGCATGATTTCGTGCGCACCACGCGCGGTGACTGGCGTCCCGTGTTTGTCGAGTTTTCCTCGCGCAACAAGGAACACGGGCAATACCAGATCGAAGTGGAAGTGCACAGCCACGTCGATGGCGCCGTGGCGCAGAAATGGGTGTGCACCTTCGTCATCCTCGTGCCGCGCCGCGACGCCACCCTGACGGAAATCCACCAGATCTTCCTCAGCACGCACAAGAACGTGCGCGTGATGGCCGATGACGCCTCGATCGCCCGCGTGACGGGGGGCGACGGCTGCAACCTCGACGTGACGGCGCGCAATGCCGGCATCGCCCACGTGGATTTATCCGCGCCGCAAGGCAAGATCGACATGGGTTTTACCACCATCGCCTGGGACGAGGAGTTGATCGAAGTCGACCTGCCCGCCGCCAGCCACTGCCATCCGCACCCGAGCCAGGCCGCCTGCCTCGTCAATGCGGCGCCGGAAGCGGGCGAACAGCGCCAGATCCGCCTGTTCGCGCTGGAAGAATGCATGCTGGGCCGCTTCGAACTGGTGGACCCGGAAGCCGATGTGCTGCTCAGCCATTTCAGCCCCGACGGCCAGGACAACAATGGCTTGACGCGCCGCCTGTCGGGCCGCCACGCCATCATCCGACGCAGCCAGCAAGGCTTTGAAATCGAGGATGTCTCGCGCTACGGCGTGCTGCTCGACGGCGTGTGGCCCGGCAAGCACAAGCCCGTGCCCCTGCGCCTGGGCATGCGCATCGAATTGACTGCCAGCATCAAGGGCATCGTCGTGCTCAGCGTCACGGCCCTGCTCGCGCACGGCGTGATACTGCACCGTATCGACCACGGCGCCCGCGCCGAATGTTTTTACCTCTTGCTGCCCGACACCCAGCCCACGCCGGCAAGCCACCTTGCCACGCCGCAAGCCAGCTGCCTGCCCGTACTCTTCCACCGCAATGGCGGCTTCTGGCACCTGGACACGGCCAGCGGCAAGGAAACGGCGCTGGCCCCCGCTACCGCGCTCGACAAGCTCAGCGGCTTCGCGCGGCACAACCGCTTCGCCAGCGAACCGTATCCGGAATGCTGGATCATCCGCACCGAAGGTGCAGCCCTGTGCGACAGCGCCATGCAAACTGCATAGGGACACTGAACCAAACCTACTGCGCGTCGGTATAGGCGGCCTGCGATGCTCACCGGCTCGGCGCCCCCGTACCGAGTACGGTTGCGCTTCTCGACCACCTCTCCCTTCCGCTCGCTACGGTTTTGTTCAGTGTTGTAAATCTGCAGTTATCCGCAAGGCACTAGCGGGGTACTAGTACGAGAAAAATCATTGACAAACCGAATATAAACACCGCTTCCAGCGTAAACACGATGGCGGGAATCTGCAATTCGCGCGGGATTTTCATGGCGACACCTCTTCAAAACACAGGACTGCCTTCAGCATAGCGCGCCCTGCGCCAATTGCATTATCAGCCACGCAATACACTTGACCGCCCGGCATGACTTGCCGAGTCCGCTGGCCAAGCCATGCCGACACATAATTTAACAAATTATCGGCAGATATTCCGCAAATAGCCCCCTCCACGCCCTTGCATACTGTATATTCATCCAGTTAATATTCCCCTGTATTTCACACAGCGCCCGCATGGCGTTTTACATTTCCTATGGCTTCCAACAAAGCGCATCATGCGACCGGTTGGGCTGCTGGCGTGATCGCCGCGGCCCTGGTCGCGCACGCTGGCGCCGGTGGCCCGTATCAAGTGCTGAGCATGCTCGCCTTTGTCATGGGTGCGCTGGGCGGCACGGCGCCGGACTGGCTGGAAGTGGCCTGGTGGGCGCGCACGCACCGGCTGTGGATCACGCACCGCACGTGGACGCACTGGGGCTTGGCCTGGATCGCCCTGCTCGTCTACACGTACATGCAATTGCCGCACCACCTGTGGGCGCCGCCCCTGTTCGGCTTTGCCGCCGGCGGCATCATGCATTTGCTGGCCGACTGGCCCAATCCGCTGGGCGTGCCGTGGATCTTCCGCCGCCACTCGCTGCGCTGGTGGAAAAGCGGCCGCCACGACATCATCGTCATCATCGCCGCCTGGCTGGCCGCCACCGTCGTGGCCGACCATGTGTTTTTTGACGGCATCCACCTGCGGCGCACCCTGCTGGCGTTTGACAGCCTGCTGCACTGGTCCGCAGGCGCCCTGCAGCAGGCCTGGGCGAATCTGCAACAATGGCAGCTGCGCTGGCGCCTGGGCGACGACGCCAATTGACGCCGGCTGCGTGGCAATGTGATAATGAGTATCATTCTCAAACAGCCCAGCCAGCCGGCACCGCGCGTTCCGTCAGCCCAGCCCTTCCCTTGCCTGGAGAACGCAGTGAGCACCGTCAGTCCCGTCCATACCAGCCACCTGAGCACTCTGTACAGCGAGCACCACGGCTGGCTGTATGGCTGGCTGCGCGGCAAGCTGGGCAACCGCGCCGAGGCGGCCGACCTGGCGCAGGATACGTTCGTGCGCCTGCTGGGCAAGCGCGAGGTGACAGCGCTGACGCCCCTGCGCGAACCGCGCGGCTACCTGGCGACCATTGCGCGCGGCTTGCTGATCGACCGCTACCGGCGCCAGGCGCTGGAGCAGGCCTACCTGGAAACGCTGGCGCAGCAAGCCGAGCCAACAGCGATGTCGGCCGAAACGCATGCCATCATCATCGAAACCCTGCTCGCCATCGACCGCCTGCTCGACCGCCTGGGCCCGCGCACGCGGGCCATCTTCCTGCTGGCGCAGATCGAGGAGCTCAGTTATGTGGACATCAGCCGGCGCCTCGGCGTCTCCCTGCCCACCGTGAAAAAGCACCTGGTGCGCGCCTACACGGAATGCCTGATGCTGGCGGCCGGCTGATGTTCGGCCCCGCGATCTCGCCTTCCGCACCCATTGCCCGCAAGGTGCTGGCCGCCGCCGCCCACTGGCATGTGGAACTCCAATGCGGCAGCGCCGACCCGGCCGACGTGCAGGCATGGCGCGACGCCAGCGCCGAACATGAACGGGCCTGGAATCTGCTGCGGCGCATGCACGGCCAGCTGGGCGCAATACCGGCAGCGCTGGCGATGCCCGCCCTGGAGGCGGCGCAGCAGCGCCGGCGCGCGGCCGCCAGGATACTCGCCCTGCTGGTGGCGGCCGGCGGCGGCATCGCGCTGGGCCAGGCGGGCCTGCAATCCGCCCCATGGCAAGCCCTGACGGCGTCCTTGCGCACGGCGCCGGGCCAGCGCCGCCACGTGACCTTGGCCGATGGCGGAGGCATGGAGGTGAATACGGATAGCGCCCTGGATGTCGCTTACGGCGCCACGCACCGCCGCATCCGCCTGCACCATGGCGAAATCATGATCACGACGGCGCCCGACCCGCGCCCCTTCCTGGTCGACACGCCGCATGGCGTGATCCGCGCGCTGGGCACGCGCTTCGGCATACGCTGCGACGACGATGGCAGCACCGTCAGCGTCTTCGAGCACGCCGTGGAAGTACGCTGCGCGGCGCGCCCGGATGCCGTGCGCCGTCTGGAAGCGGGACAGCAACTGCGCTTTGGCGACACCGGCGCGGATGACGTGCAGGCCATGCCGGCCCACCAGGACAGCTGGCTGCGCGGCATGCTGGTGGCCGTCGACTGGCCGCTGCAACAGCTGGTCACGGAACTGGCGCGCTACCGGCGCGGACGCCTGGCGTGCGACGCCGGCGTAGCGCGGCGCCCCGTCACAGGCACTTACCGCCTCGACGATATCGACGCCGTACTGGAAAGCCTGTGCGCCTCGCACGGGCTGCAAGTGACGTACTTCACGCGCTACTGGGCCACGGTGTCGGCACGGCCTGCATAATTATTTTCAGTTTTTTTGCGCCAGGGGTTGGTGTTTCGATGCGCTGCTTCGGCTTGACAAGTAAGAAGCCGATTCATACGCCATTTTCTTATCCCTCTGAGCAGAAAGACCGAGCATGCAGCTGACCACCCCCGTCCTCCATCCCGCCGCGCGCGCCATCCGCCTGGCCGTCATCGCCATGGCTTGCGCCGCCCCCGCCGCCTTTGTCGCCGCGCCCGCGCTGGCGCAAGGCCAGGTCCCCGCCACCGCAGCGCCGCAAGCCTATGCCGTGCCAGCCGGGCCGCTGGCCACCGCCCTCAACGACTTTGCCGTCGCCGCCGGCGTCAGCCTGTCGACCGATCCCGCGCAGACGCGGGGCCTGCGCTCGCCCGGCGTGCGCGGCAGCCATAATGTGGCGCAGGGTTTCGCACAGGTGCTGGCCGGCAGCGGCCTGGAAGCCGTGCAGCTGCCGAACGGCGCCTACGTGCTGCGCCAGGCCCCTCCCTCCTCCGCGTCGGCGGCCGGCGTGGAAAAGACCATGGCGCCCGTGACGGTCAGCGCCAGCATGGAGCGCGACCCTGTCAGTGAGCACAGCAACTCGTATGCGGCGCGCGCCGTCACTGTCGGCAAGGGCGTGCAGACCCTGCGCGAAATTCCGCAATCCGTCAGCGTCGTCACGCGCCAGAAGATGGATGACCAGAACCTCAACACCATCGACGCCGTGCTGGCCAACACCACCGGCATCACCATGTATGACAGTCCCATGGGCGGACGCTATGTGTATTCGCGCGGCTTCATGGTCGAAACGTACCAGTTCGATGGCGTCAACCGCGCCATGTACTACCCGCAGGCGAACAGCTTTACCAGCAATACGGCCATGCTCGATCGCGTGGAAATCGTGCGCGGCGCGACGGGACTGCTGCAGGGTACGGGCTCGCCGGGCGCCGCCATCAACATGGTGCGCATGCGCCCGCTGGCGGAAAAGCAGGTGCAGCTGGCGCTCGGCGCGGGCCGCTGGAACGACGTGCGCGGCGAAATCGACGTCACCGGCCCCTTGAACGAATCAGGCAGCATCCGCGGCCGCGCCGTGGCCTCCATGGAGCAGCGCGATTATTTCTATGACGTGGCCGACAGCCGCACCGACGTGCTGTACGGCGTGCTGGAATTCGACCTGGCGCCGGGCAGCAAGCTGACGACGGGCGCCAGCTACGAGAAGCTGCACTCGACGCCCTTCTTTTCCGGCATGCCCCGCTACCGCGATGGCAGCGACCCGAAACTGCCCCGCGCAACCTTCCTGGGCGCCGACTGGAACCGCTGGAATAGCAGGCAGACGGCCGTCTTCGCCGAATTCGAGCACCGCTTCGACGCCGACTGGTCGCTCAAGGCCAGCGCCAACTACACGCGCGAGCGGCATGACGTGAAATACATGTTCAGCCAGGGCGCGCTCAATCCCGACACACTGGCCGGCATGATGATGTATGGCGGCGTGTTCGACTACGGCAGCACCAACAAGGGCATCGACCTGTCGCTCGATGGCAAATTCAACGCCTTCGGCCGCCGTCATGGCTTCAGCGCCGGCATCAACACGAACCGGCTGGAAAGCGACAGCGATTTCAGCCTGGCCCTGCTGCAGCAAGCGAACAATCCGCTGCGGCCCAATCACGGCGTGGCCGAACCGAGCGATGCCTGGTTCCGTGAAAACAGCTACCGGGGCGATCCCAGCGTAACAAAAATGACGCAGACGGGTGCCTACGGCGTGGCCCGCTTCAGCGTCAGCGATCCGCTCACGGTGGTGGCCGGCGCGCGCGTGTCGAACTACAAATGGAGCAGCGTGTACCGCGACACGGGCGAGGTGTATATCGACCCGTACCGCGAAAATGGCGTCGTCACGCCGTATGGCGGCGTCATTTACGCATTCGACCCGCGCTGGTCCGGCTATGCCAGCGTTTCCGACATCTTCCAGCCGCAGAACCAGCGCACGGCCGACGGCGCCCTGCTCGACCCGCTGAAAGGCCGCAACCTGGAAGTGGGCGTGAAAGGTGAACTGTTCGACGGCAAGGTGAATACCTCGCTGGCGCTGTTCCGCATCGAACAGCGCAACCGCGCGGAGCTCGACCTCGTCAACACCTGCTCCAGCGGCACGGAGTGCTATTTCTCGGCCGGCAAGGTACGCAGCGAAGGCCTCGATGCGGAAATCAGCGGCGAAGTGGCGCCGGGCTGGCAGCTGTTCGCCGGCTATACCCTGAACAACTTCAAGTACCTGGACCAGACGTCGAATGCGGGCGTGATGTTCGCCAGCACCTACTCACCGCGCCACATGCTGCGCGCGTGGAGCGACTACCGCCTGCCCGGCGCCTTGCAGAAATGGAGCGTGGGCGGCGGCGTGAACTTCCAGACGGAGAGCTCGCGCGTCACGCAGAACATCACGGTGGCGCAAGGCGCGTATGCGTTATGGAGCGCGCGCGCCGCCTACCAGATCGACCGTAACTGGACGGCGTCGCTGTCCGTGACGAATCTGCTCGACAAGCGCTACTACCAGACGGTGGGCGCGCCTGCGTGGGGCAATTTCTATGGCGAGCCGCGCAAGGCGCAACTGACCTTGCGCGCGCGGTTCTGAACGAAGCCTAGCTTGCCGGGCGCAGCGGCGCTTTCGGCAGCGGGATGAATTCCGTCTCGCCCGGCACGCTCCCCATGCGCTGGGCGCTCCAGTCATCGGCCGCCTGCGACAGGCGCTCCTTGCTCGACGAAACGAAATTCCAGAACAGGAAGCGGTGGCCATCCAGCGGCTCGCCGCCGATGACGACGAACTGCACCGGGCCGCCGCCTGCCGTCACCACGGGCGCGGCTCCCGCTTCCAGCAAGGCCATGGTGTGCGGCACCAGCGCCACGCCATCGACCAGCACTTCCCCGCTGATCGGATAAATCGCCGCTTCCGCCGGCAAGCCTTCCAGCCGCAACTCGCGCCCCGCCTGCAGCGCCACATCCAGGTACAGCGTCTGCATGTAGGTGCGCACGGGCGAGGTCTGGCCAAAGGCCGTGCCGATCAACACTTTCACCACGGCGCCATCGAGCGGCACGACGGGAATGTCGGCTTGCGGCGTGTGCGTGAAACTCGGTTCGTCCTCTTCATGCGCCTTGGGCAACGCGGCCCATAGCTGCAAGCCGTGCGTGCGGTGCGGCTGGCCGGCCAGGTCGGGCGGCGTGCGCTCCGAATGCACGATGCCGCGCCCGGCCGTCATCCAGTTGATGGCGCCCGGTTCGATGCGCTGGCAGGAACCGATGCTGTCGCGGTGGTCGATCGCGCCCTCGAACAGATAGGTGACGGTGGCCAGGCCGATGTGCGGATGGGGGCGCACGTCATGGTTGGCGCCGGGCGCCACGTCGATGGGGCCGAAATGGTCGAAGAAGATGAAGGGACCGACGGCCTGTTTTACTGCGGAGGGCAGCAGGCGCCGCACGACGAAGCCGCCGCCGAGGTCCTTTTCGTGGCTTTTCAGGATGGCCGCGCTCATGCCAGCACCGTCGTCACTTCGGTCGTCACGGCCGTCATCAATTTATGCAGCGGGCATTTGCCTGCCGCGGCCAGCAATTCCTCGCGCTGCGCATCCGTCAGCTCGCCCGTCAGGTGCAGGGTGGCAGCCAGGCGGTACACGCCCTTGCGCTCTTCGCTGGCATCGCGCTCGGTCGACACTTCCACGTGTTCCAGGGGGATGCCCTTGTGCTTGGCGTACCAGACGACGGTAAGCGCCTTGCAGGCCGACAGGGCCGCGTCGTACAGATCGTGCGGCGAGGGGCCGGCATCGCCGCCCCCTTCGGCCACCGAGGCGTCGGCGGAAATGATGTGATCGCGCACGTGCACGATGTGGCGCATGGGTTGCGACTGATCGCGGATGGCTTTGATGGTCATGGCGTTCCTTGGTGCGTTTGGAAAGCCACAATTTACACCGTTTGCCCGCTTTGCGCAGCCTGCTGCCCTGCTACCTGGTCATTTGATACGGAACACGGCGTCGACCGTCTGCGCCATTTTGAGGCTGGTGACCATCAGCATGTCTTCGGGGTTCTGGCGCTGGCGGCTATTCGCGCGGTTGTAGCGGTCGGACGGCACCAGGCCTACCGCATTGCCCAGGTTTTTCAGCTGGTCCGACGAGATGCCGGCCACGGCGCCCGCGCGCTTGCCGAAGCCGCGTGCCATGGACTCGGCCTTGCGCTGCGCATCCTTGACGGCTTCGCCCATCAGTTCCTCTTCCAGGCGGATGCGCTCCGTGGCGCCGAAGGTGACGGCAAACGCATCGAGGTTGGGCATGGCCAGCAGCGGGCGCATGACGGCGGGCCATTTCGATAAATCCGCCACGTTGATATGCACGCTCGCCTTGATCTGGTACTGCGGGTTGGCCGGGTCCTGCTCGGCGCCCTTGCGGATCTCCTTGCGCACGTCGCGCACCTCGATGCCGGCCGCCGCCTCGGGCAAACCCTGCTCCACCAGCAGCGCTTTGATTTCCGCGATGCGCGCCGCTACCTGCGCGGTGGCCACGTCCGGCGCCGGGTCGAAGACACTGACGTCGAAATCGATCTCGCCCAGGTCCGGCGTGACGAAACTGTACGCTGTGCCCGTCGCGTGGATGAAGGGATAGGAGGGCAGATCGCCGGCCAGGGTGGCGAGGGGCAGGCAGGCAAACACGATGGACAGCAGGCGGCGTTTGAACACGGACACTCCGGCACGGTTAAGGTGCATGAAGTATCCGCCAAGATGGCCGATATGACAACCTCATTGTCCTCACCCTAATCGAGCGTGCGCGCCACCCGAAAGCCCACGATGTCGTTCGACAGCACGGTGGAAAAGCCGTTGCGCAAGGCCGAGCGCAGATAGCGCGGGTGGTACAGCCACGAGCCGCCGCGCAGGATGCGCCGGCTGCTGTCGCTGCCCTCTTCCCACGCGCTGCCGTCGACGGGCGCGCCTTCGTAATTATCGTGCACCACGTCCTGCACCCATTCCCACACATTGCCATGCATGTCGAACAGGCCCCAGGAATTCGGCGCGAATGTGCCCAGCGGCGTCGTGCCGCCGCGGTACACGCCGCGCGGGCCGCCGTTGTATACATACAGGCCGTCGTAGTTGGCTTGCTCGGTACTGATCGTGTCGCCCACGTTGAAGGCCGTGCGCGTGCCGGCGCGGCACGCGTATTCCCATTCCGCTTCGCTGGGCAAACGGTACTGGCGGCCCGTGCGCTCGCTCATCCACGCCAGGTACAGCTGCGCGTCATTCCAGCTGACGCCGACCACCGGGTGCTGCTCGTTCTGCACGAAGCCGGGATTGTCCCAGTCCGTTTCCGAACCGCCCGCCCAATCGGTCGCCTTGACGAAGGCGCGCCATTCGCCCACGCTGACGGGGTGGCGCGCCAGCGCGAACGGGCGCTCGATGCCGACCCAGTGCTGCGGCGTTTCGCGGTCCAGCCATGACTGCTGCGAACCGGCCTGGATAGCGGCTTTGTGCTCCGTCTCGTGCGCGCCCATCTGGAAGCGGCCGCTGGGAATGAGCACCAGTTCCGGCCCCTGTCCCGCGCCATCGAGGAAATCATCGCGCAAGATGCCTTCGGCATTGGCCACCGGTTCAGCGTGTGCGGGCGCCGGTGCCGGCTCGCTCACTGCGGCGGCGGCCGGCGCTTGTTGCTGCGCCGCGGCGCGGCTGGCCTCTTCGCGGCGCGCGCGCTCCTGCTCGGCGCGGTAGGCCGCCTCCGCCTTGGCGACGATGGCCTTGCGCTGCAATTCCTGGTGTTCCTGCAAGGCGGTGGCGGCATCGGCTTCGCGGCGCGCGCGCAGCTGGCCGCGTAGCGCTTCCTTGCGCAGCTTGCGCGCCTCTTCCGCTTCGAAATGGCGCTGCGCCTCCTGCTCGCGGCGCAGTTTGTCCTGGCGCTGCTTTTCCAGCGCGGCCGCCTGGATTTCCGCCTTGCGGCGCTGATCCAGTTCTTCCTGGCGTATCCGGGCCCGCTTGATCTCTTCCTCGCGGGCCTGTTCGGCGGCCAGCGCCGCCTGCCGTTGTTGCTGCGCCTGCTGCGCCGCACGCGCCTGCTGCTGGCGCGCCTGTTCCGCCAGTTCTTCGGGCGACGGCCCGGCCGCGCGCTCCAGCCCTTCCAGCAAGGCTTGCACGGATTGCGGCCGCAATTCCGCCGTCAAGGAAAAACCGTTCTGCAAGACTTGCCACTGCTGCGCGTTGAGCGCTTGCGGCGCCGACGGCAAGTGGCTGGCGCTGCGCGCGTCGTCGAACGGCATGCGCCCTTCCAGCATCTGGTAAATCATCACCGCCACCGCATATACGTCCAGGCGCGGGCTGGGCTGGCGCTGGTTGGCGCCTGCCTCGGGCGCCCGGTAGCCGTGCGTGCCCGCGTTCGGCATGTCCAGCGCCAGGCTGCTGTCCGCATTGCGCACGCGCGAGGCGATGCCGTAATCGAGCAGCTTGACGTCGCCCTTCGCCGTCAGGAAGACGTTGCCCGGCTTGAGATCGCGGTGCACCAGCTTGTGCTTTTCCCACGCATACGACAGGGCGTCGGCCACCGGCTGCAGCAATTGCTGCACCGTCGACAGCGGCAGCGCGCCCTCGCGCGCCAGATAGTGCTCGAGGTCTTCGCCATCGAGGCATTCCATGATGATGAAATAGCTGGCCGTGGCCGGGTCCTGCGCCCACTCGTAGACGCGCACGATGTTTTCATGCGCGAGTTTGCGCGCCTGCGTGGCTTCCTCGATCAGCAGTTTTGCATGCGTGGCGCTTTGCGTCAGCTGCGGCGGCAAGATCTTCAGCGCCACCATTTCGCTGCTGCCCAGCTCCGCGTGCGTGGCCAGGTCGGTGGCTTGCCACACCTGCCCCATGCCTCCCGTGCCGATCAGCCGTTCGAGCCGGTAGCGGCGGTTTTGCGGGCCGATTTCCTGGCCCGTCATGAAGCCCAGCTCCGTGCCCTGGCGCACGGGCAGCGGCGCGGGCGCAGGTGCGGCGCCGGGCGGCGCGTACTCGGCGTCGAGGATGGCGTTCTTGCGGCTTTCAAATTCCTGCTCGCTGAGCAGCCCGTCATCGTGGAGGGCGCGCAGTTCCCGCAGTTTGTCTCGTGCTTTTTGCATCATCTGGGGTGAAACGCTTCCATCAAGGCTGCAAGGCAACGCCGCAGGCGGCGCAGAATTTATCTTCCGGATGGCCCGCGCGCTGCGCATGGCCGTTCTTGCAGCGCAGCGACGCAGCGGCGCCCAGCCCGACACTTGGCTGCAGCGCCTGCGCCACGGCCACGCCCAGCTGCGCCTGCGCCGACAGGCCATGCGCATGCGCCGCATTTTGCAGGTTGACCAGGTCCAGCTGCTGGCGCCGTTCGCGTTCCGCCTGGCCTTCCAGGTAGCTGCGCTCCTGCGCCGCGCTGTCCTGCGCCATGCGCATGGCGTCGAGCGGCGCGACGCTGTTCTCGGCCGCCGCCAGCGCCGCCAGCGCGTGGATCTGCTCGGCGCTCATGCCCGCCTGCAGCTGCACTTTCAGCACTTGCGCCAGCGCGGCCGCGTTCTGCCCGGCGGCCATGGCCACCTTGCCCGTGTCGCTCAGCGAGCCGATTTTCTCGATGCGGTCGATATCGATGCGCGCCAGTTCGGCCGCATGCGCCTGCTGCGCCAGCAGGGCTTCGTACTCGCCCTTCCAGCGCGCGTAATCGCTTTCGCGCTGCTGCGCCATGGCCAGCAGATCGCGCTGCCATTGCGCTTCCTGCTCCAGCTGGCGCAGCTGCTGGCGCTGTTCCTCGATGGCCAGCGCGTCGAGCTGCGCCAGTTGCGTTTGCTGCTGCAGCTGGCGTGCGTGCACGCCATCGGCCTCGATGGTGCGCAGCAGCTTTTCCTGCTGCGCGATGGCGTCTTCGCGGGCGCCGCCGCGCCGCAGCGCCGCCACCTTTTCCGCGATTTCCGCCGCCTGCACCTGGGCCGCCTCATCCTTGTGCGCCTCGGCGCGCAGCAGCTCGCGCTGGCGCGCCAGCTGCATCTGGTCTTCCCACTCCTGCACCCGCTCCGCCTCGCGCTTGCGCGCCGCGTTCGCCAGCATCAGGCCCTGCCAGGCGGCCTGGTGCTGTTCCGCCTCCAGCTGCGCCTCGCGCTGGGCCGCATCCGCTTCCGCCTGGCGCAGGCGCGCCAGCTGGGTGCGGCGGCCCGTCTCGTCGTCGATCAGCAGCGCGCTTTCCACTTGCTGCGCGATCGACTGCAAGTGGACTTGATGCGTAAAACGCTGCTGCGCCAGCTGGATCTGTTCGCGCCCGTGCAGCTGCGACAGTTCCAGCTCGCTGCGCATCTTGATGGCGGCCAGTGCCCGCACGTGTTCCCAGTTGGCCGCTTCATCGGCGCGCTGCGCGCCCTTCTGCGCCAGTTCCTGTTCCAGTTCGCCCAGCGCCAGCGCGGCGCCATGGTCGAGCGCCTGGCGCCGCGATTTCGCTTCCAGGATGCGGCCATACAGGTCGATCTGGCGTCCGCGCAGCGCCTGCAGGCGCTCCGCTTCCTGGTGGTTCAGTTCCGCCTTTTCCACCGTCGCATCCTGCTGCAGCTCGGCGCGGCGGTGCGCATGGCGCGCCGCCAGTTCCTCGCGGCGGATACGCTGCCACTCTTCCTCGTCATACAGCTGGTCGAGCTGCTTCATGCGTTCCAGGCTGTGCTGCTCCAGTTCCTGCGCCGGCAAGCCGCCCAGCCACAGGGTGCCGATGCTGGCGCCGGCGTCGCCTTCGCGCTTGTCGTGGCGTAGCGCCAGGGTTTCCACGCGCGCCACGGCCAGGCCGCTGGACGCCAGGCGCTGCGTCAGCGCCGATTGCAGGCGTTCATTCAATTCCGGCCGCAGGTCGGCATTCGCCTCCATCTCGCGCAGCGCGCGGCTGCCGATGAATTCCAGCGCGATCTGGCACACGGATGGCAGCAACAGGGCGTGCAGGTGGGCGCGCGTGACGGCGCCCGGTGCGCGCATGAACTGGCGCGCGAACGCATCGGGCTGGCCCAGGGCGATATCCACGCGCAGGGACGCGGCGACGTTCAGCCGCTCCGTGCTGGCCATGCCGGGCAAGTCGAATTCCAGGCTGACGGCGTCGGCGCGTGCGATCAGCACTTCGGCCGGACGCGCCGGCAGCAGCGCGGGCAGGCGCGCAAAGAAGGCGGCGCTGTCGTAGTCGCCGGCAGGTATCAAGGTGAAAGCGTCCGATTGCACGATCCAGGCGCGCGACTCGGCCGGCACCTGCAGGCGGCGCGCGGCGCTGCCGAACAGCGAAGACAGTTCGCGCACGCCAAAGAACAGTGCCAGTTGCCCATCAGCAAGATGCCATTGATTGGCATGCAGCACCGCGTCGCTGTCGGGTGCTCCCAGCGACAAGCCGCATTGCGCGCAATAGCCGGCGGCAGCGCCGTTCTTGTGCTCGCAGCGCGGGCAGCGGGCGCCGCCAAAACCAAACAATTGGAACATATGTGACTCCTGATGATATTTTTATCCATGCGACGGGGCCGCCATGCCGATTCTAGCAGGACAGCTGGCCCTGCACTTGCCGCGCGCGGCAGTGTGCAGCGTCAAATAATGCCACGCGGCAATTACATTCATATGCCCGGATACAGGGCAATTTAGGCCTCAATTCAAGCGGTCGGCTTGCCAGCCCCGCGCGCAGGCATTTCAGCGCCGTTTTTTTGCAGGCCATCCCGCCAAAACCACGGCTGGTCGCATCCGCATGGCGCAGAGGAGCGCGCATGGCTACAGTGCATGCATACCCACCCGCCACCCGAAAGGAAACATCATGAAAGCCTTGAAAAACATGGAAGCCATCTTCACCGTCGCCGTCGCCATCGCCTGCGGTGCCAGCTATGCCAGCTTCATGCAGCCATCGGCCGCCAAGGCTGCCGATGTGGCGCAAGCGAGCGCCATCCCCGTCGTGACGGTCAGCGCCAAGCGCATGACGGAACAGGAAAAGAAAATCTCTCTGATCGAGGAAAGGCAAGCCTTGCTGGGCAACGCCACTGCCAGCACCCTGTGAGCCACCGATGCTGACACCACGCCGCCTGGCGCCCGCTTGAATACCGCCGCGCCAGGCCGCCATTTGCATCGCAAATGTATCCGCCACGGATACACGGACACACAGCATTGTGTCAATTGTAATAAGTTGAATCAAAGGCGAAAAACCGCCAGCAAGCGCCTATAGTCCATTTCACGCAATCACCGAAATGGAGTACACCATGAAACCCATCACACTCTACGCAGCAGCCATGCTTGCCATCAGCACCGCGGCGTTCTTGCCCGTGCAGGCCATGGCACAGAATCAGCTCGGCGTCAGCATTGTCGTCGGCAACGCCCCGCCTCCGCCACGGTTTGAAAGCGCACCCGCGCCGCGCGCCGGCTATGTCTGGGCGCCCGGCTACTGGAACTGGGATGGCCAGCGCCATGTCTGGAACAACGGTGAATGGCTGCGCGAACGCAGCGGCAACCAGTACCGTCGCGCCGCCTGGATACAAGAGAACAACCGCTGGCGCCTGGACCGTGGCGGCTGGGTCTCCGCGCAAGTGCAGCCCGTGCGCTATGACGACATCCGCATCGCCCCGCCGCCGCCGCGCCGCGAAGCCATCCCGCGCGCGCGCCACGGCTACACCTGGGCGCCGGGCCACTGGGAATGGCGCGGCCAGCGCTACGCCTGGACGCCAGGCGTATGGATCGCCGAACGCCCCGGCTACGTGTATGCGCCGCCCGCCTGGAACCAGCGCGATGGCCGCTGGCAGATGGAGCAAGGCCGCTGGTCGCCACGCGGCCCGAACGGTGACCGCGACCGCGACGGCATCCCCAACCGCTATGACCGCGACAATGGCAATCGCCATGACCGCGACCATGACGGCGTGCCGAACCGCGACGACCGGCGTCCGGATAACCCGAACCGCAGCTGATATGCGGCTGTAATTAGCACCAAGGCCACCGTTCGCGGTGGCCTTGTCACTTTCCCGACATATCCGTGTATTAGAATCGCGCGACGATCAATCACACTGCGCGAGAAAGATTCACGATGGCGATGGAAACTGCCGGTTTTACCTACGGCTCGGACACCTCGGGCCTGGTCTGGGGCTTCCTGTTTGGCCGCGACGGGCCACCGCTGGCGCTCGACTCGACGGCGGCACTGGCCTGGCTGGCCGATGGCGCGGCGCGTCCGGCGCAGGAATTCGTCTGGCTGCATTTCAATTTGTCGCATGCGGCCAGCGAAAAATGGCTGATGACGCATACGCAGCTGGCCGACGAATTCTATGAAACCCTGCACCAGGGGTCGCGCTCGACGCGCATCGAACAGGCGGAAAACACCCTGATCGCCGTGGTCAACGATGTGGTGCACAATTTCTCGTTCGAGGCATCCGATATTTCCACCATGTGGGCCAGCGTGGCGCAAAACCTCGTCATCACGGCGCGCCGCGCGCCGCTGCAGTCGATCGAGCGCCTGCGCCAGGCCGTCATCAAGAACCACGAGCCGATCCGCTCGTCGGTGGAGCTGCTGATTCATTTGCTGCGCGACCAGGCGGACGTGCTGGTCAACATCGTGCGCGACGCCGTGGCGCGGGTCGACGATATCGAGGATCACTTGCTGGCCGGGCGCCTGGTGCCGAAACGCGAAGACCTGGGCGCCATGCGGCGCGTGCTGGTGCGGCTGCAGCGCCTGCTGGCGCCGGAACCGGCCGCCCTGTTCCGCCTGCTGCAACGCCCACCCGCGTGGGTATCGGAGCTGGACAGCCTGGAACTGCGCCAGTCGACGGAGGAATTTTCCGTGGTGCTCAGCGATATGTCCTCGCTACAGGAACGCATCAAGCTGCTGCAGGAAGAGATCGCCGCCAGCGTCAACGAGGAAAACAGCCGCAGCCTGTTCGTGCTGACCATTGTCACCGTGCTGGCCTTGCCGATCAATATCATCGCCGGCATGCTGGGCATGAACGTGGGGGGAATTCCGCTGGCCCAGCACCCGCAGGGCTTCTGGATCATCGTTGCCATCATCGTCACGTTTACGGTCGTGGCGGGATGGCTGGTGGTGCGCGTGCAGCGAAACAGTTAATTCCCGTCCCGGCACGGCCTGGCAGGCGAACGGCAGGCGCCGTCCGCCATTACTGCTTGCTGCGCTTAACGGTGGTATTCGCCAGCCCGTTCAGGCTGATAGACGATTTCCTCGATCTTGACCTTCACCACGCCGCCCGGCATGGGCCAGGCGATGCTGTCGCCGACGGACAGGCCCAGCAGCGCGCTGCCGACGGGCGCCAGCACGGAAATGCGGTCGGCCTGGCCTTCCACATCCTTCGGATACACGAGCGTCAGGCAGAATTCCTCCTTGTTTTCCACCGTGAAGCGCACGGTGGAATTCATCGTCACGACGGTCGGCGGAATCTCTTGCGGCTCGAGCACCTCGGCGCGGCCCAGCTCATCGAGCAAGGCGGCCTTGTCCGGCGACAGATTATTACCCAAGGCATACAACAACGCTTCCAGTCGTTCCAGGTCTTGTGACGACAAAATAATTTTTGGTTTTTTTTCCAAGATATCCTCACTATTGATCATTAGGGCGACGTCCGGTTTTACTGGCGGCAGCTTGCTTGGCCGCGGCAGACAAAACAAACAGCATCAGAACGTCCATCATCAGCGGATTATGGACGAAGTCGCGGAGCAAGGCCATAGCGTTCGCGCATTCTTCATTAAAATTTATTAAAATCAATGACTTGCAATCGTCCATACGGACAAGAAATTAATCCATGCCGGGATGGTCGCAGGTATTGAAGTTATTCTTGATGGTATTTTGTTTACTATCAGCATGTTTTTAAAGAAAAAAACCGGCGGGCAAAAAAAGGATTAAAATTCATCTGGAATTATTATTAGAAAGACACGCCCTGCCTTTTCCGCCTGACTTGTCGCCTAAGTAGGTCGTGGGAAATTATTGTGAAGTTATGACGAACAGAACCGGATGCGCTGCAAGGCGCCCGTTGCGACGCAGTGCAGGCACTGCTAGCAGCGGGTAACGCCGCAGAGCGCCGGTTATGGAAGTCAGAAATCACAATAATTTATTACGACCTACTTAGCCTGCTGCCACCGGCCTGCGGTATGGACACTAAATTGCCGCGCGCCCTGTACTTTCACGCTGCAAAATGACAATATGTCGGCCTTAACAACACGTTGAGAGTTCCGGCTCACTTCGGTTTTCATCAGACTGGAACGTAAAGTATGGCAGGGCGAGGCGGGATCACACGGGGCGGCGGCAAGCGGGGCCGGCAGGAGGGCGCGTCATGATGGCGCCATTGATGCTGCCGTCGGCGCAATTGCGCGGCGACCGGATTGCCCGCTTGAACTTGCTGGCCGCAGCGGCCATGCTGGCGATGGCCAGCCTGCTGCTGATCCTCTTCCAGTTGTTTTCCCTCCAAACATCCTTCCAGCGCACGCTGCGCATCCAGGCCGACATGCTGGCGCCTGCCGCCACCCAGGCCCTGCGCCAGGACAATCGACTTGCAGCGCAACAACTCCTCGCCTCCCTCGCCGCCGCCCCGCATGTCCGGCAAGCACTGCTCTACAGCCCCTATGGCGCGCCGTTTGCCAGCTACGCGCGCAGCGCCAGCGATGCCGCGCCCGCAGCGCCGCGCAACGGCCTGCACATCGATTACCTGGACGGCAGCGCCGCCATCCTGAAAACCTTGCCCGGCGGCGGCGCGCTGTACCTGCGCGCCAGCCTGGCGCCGCTGTACGCCAGCCTGGCGCAATTTGCCGCCTTCACCCTGCTCGTCTGCCTGTGCGCGTTCGGCCTGACGTTCCTGATGGTGCGCCGCACGCGCACGGCCGCCCAGCATGCGGAAAACCATTTGCACTACCTGGCCCATGTCGACCCTGTCACGCAACTGCCGAACCGCCATGAATTCAACGATGCCCTGGCCTACGCGCTGGCGCGCGCCGACCGCCAGGACAGCAGCGTGGGCCTGCTGCTGCTGGACCTGGACAACTTCAAGATCGTCAACGATACGCTGGGCCACCACTGCGGCGACCAGCTGCTCAAGCTCGTGTCCGAGCGCCTGGTGGCCATCCTGCGCGGCACCGACATCATCTGCCGCATCGGCGGCGATGAATTCGTCGTCATCGTCGAACCGGCCGACGACGCCTCGGAAATGGCCAGCGTGGCGCGCAAGATCCTGGCCGTGCTGGCCGCGCCGTTCGACCTCGAAGGCCACCAGCTATATGTCAGCGCCAGCATCGGCGTGAGCCTGTATCCGTTCGACGCGCAGGACGTGGCCACCCTGACGCGCAATGCCGATACCGCCATGTACCACGCCAAGCACCAGGGCAAGAACCGCTACGCCGTGTTCAAGGCCGAAATGGAATTGCGTGCCCAGCGCCGCCTGCGCATGGAAGCGAACCTGCGCAAGGCTCTGCAGAACGAGGAACTGTATCTGCACTACCAGCCGCAGATCGACTTGCGCAGCGGGCGCATCGTCGGCGTGGAAGCGCTGATACGCTGGAACTGCCGCGACATGGGCCAGCTGAGCCCCGCCGAATTCATCCCCGTGGCCGAGGAAAGCGGCATCATCGTCGACCTGGGACGCTGGGTGCTGCAAAGCGCCTGCCGCCAGGCGGCCCTGTGGTGCAAGGCAGGCCTGCTCGATTCGCTCGAGCACGTGGCCGTCAACCTGTCGGCCTGCCAGGCGCGCGACCCGGGCCTGATGGACGATATCCGCGCCATCCTGGATGAAACGCAGCTACCGCATGGCTTGCTGGAGCTGGAAATCACGGAAGGCGTCCTGATGGACAATGTCCACGCCAACGTGGAACTGATGCGGCGCCTGCAGGAAACGGGCATCCACCTGTCGATCGACGATTTCGGCACCGGCTATTCGTCGATGTCGTACCTGAAGCGCCTGCCCATCGACCAGCTGAAGATCGACCGCAGCTTCGTGCACGACCTGCCCGGCGAGGGAGAAGCCATCGTCACGGCCATCATCGCCATGGCGCACAGCCTGCACCTGAAAGTGGTGGCAGAAGGGGTGGAAACCTTGCGGCAGGTGGAGTTTTTGAGAAAAGCCGGCTGCGACAACGTGCAGGGCTTCTTCTTCGCGCGTCCGATGACGGCGGCGCAGTTGACGGCGCTGCTGCTGGAACGGCGCGACTGGAGTACGCGCACGATCATGCCGGCTTGAATTGCTGCCAACAAGGGTGTCGGATTACGCACGGCGTGGCCGCGCTAATCCGACCTACGCCATAAACGGGTAGGCCGGGTTAGCGCATGGCGCGTCATCCGGCGCTACAAGACGTAGGTCGGATTAGCGCAAAGCGCGTAATCCGACACCACCAGCGCTACATCAGGCCAGCTTGGCCGAATGCTCGCGCGTGGCGTGGAATGTCAATTTCGGCCAGCGCTCTTCCGTCAGGCGCAGGTTCACGCCGGATGTCGCCAGATAGGCCATGTTGCCGGCCGCATCGTAGGCCACGTTATGGCCCAGCGCGTTTTCGAAATCCTGCAGGATGCGCTTGTCGTCGCAGCTGACCCAGCGCGCGCTGCTGATGCTGGTGCCTTCAAACACGGCGTCGACGCCATACTCGTTGAGCAAACGGCTGGCCACCACTTCGAACTGCAGCACGCCGACGGCGCCCAGTACCAGTTCGCCGCCCTGCACCGGCTTGAAGACCTGCACCGCGCCCTCTTCGCCCAGCTGCTGCAAGCCCTTGTGCAGCTGCTTGATCTTCAGCGGATTACGGATGCGCACGGAGCGGAAGAAGTCCGGCGCGAAGTACGGGATGCCCGTAAAGGTCAGCATCTCGCCTTCGGAAAAACTGTCGCCGATCTGCATGTTGCCATGGTTCGGCAAGCCGATGATGTCGCCCGCGTACGCTTCTTCCACCTGTTCGCGCGAGGAAGCCATGAAGGTCACCACGTTCGACACCTTGATCTCGCGCCCCAGGCGCAAATGCTTGACCTTCATGCCGCGTTCGAAACGTCCCGAGCACACGCGCAAAAAGGCGATGCGGTCGCGGTGGGCAGGGTCCATGTTCGCCTGGATCTTGAAGACGAAACCGGTAAACGGCTGCTCGGACGGGGCCACCGAACGCACGGTCGCGTCGCGCTCGCGCGGCGCCGGCGCCCAGTCGACCAGCGCGGAGAGAATCTCGCGCACGCCGAAGTTGTTGATTGCCGAACCGAAGAACACGGGGGTCTGCACGCCGGAGAGGAATTCCTCCAGGTTGAACGGATTCGACGCGCCGTGCACCAGTTCCACTTCCATGCGCAACTGGTCCATCTCCAGCGGGAACATCTCCTGCAGGCGCGGGTTGTCGATGCCCTTGATGATTTCAAAGGCGCCATCGGCCTTTTCTTCACCGGCCTTGAACAGCATGATCTCGTCGTTCAGCAGGTGGTACACGCCGCGGAAGTTCTTGCCCATGCCGATAGGCCAGGTGACGGGCGCGCACTGGATCTTCAGCACCGACTCGAGTTCGTCGAGCAGGTCCAGCGGATCGCGCGTCTCGCGGTCCATCTTGTTCATGAAGGTGACGATCGGCGTATTGCGCATGCGGCAGACTGCCAGCAGCTTGATCGTCTGCGCTTCCACGCCCTTGGCCGCATCGATCACCATCAGCGCCGAGTCGACGGCCGTCAGCACGCGGTAGGTATCTTCCGAGAAGTCCTGGTGGCCCGGGGTGTCGAGCAGGTTGACGACGTGGTCGCGGAATTCGAACTGCATCACCGAGGAAGCGACGGAAATGCCGCGCTGCTTCTCGATCTCCATCCAGTCCGACGTCGCGTGGCGGCCCGATTTGCGGGCCTTGACGGTACCGGCCATCTGGATCGCGCCCGAGAACAGCAGCAGTTTTTCCGTCAGCGTGGTTTTACCCGCATCCGGGTGGGAAATGATGCCGAAGGTGCGGCGGCGCTGCACTTCGCGCGCGATCACGGCCGGCGCCTTGCTGCTCGCTGGCGCTGCGGCGATGTCCGCATTGTCGCTGGAATCGGGAGTGTTGATGTCGTTCTCGTTGGCCATATTGGTGACCATAATATGGCCCTCGCAAAAAACCCTCGATTTTACAGAAGGATCGGCCTTCCGTGTGAACTGCTTCACTCTGGCGAACGGCAAAATCGCCCACTTCATCAAGGGGTCACAATCCGCAGGCAACATTGCACTGCAGAAATGTTGCCACTCTTTCCTGGAAACCCGATGAAAATGCTCCTCACCCCCGCCATCCGACTCATGCAGCGCTTGCGCCTGCTGCCCAAATTCATGCTTGTCTGCCTGGTCTTCCTGCTGCCGCTGGCGCTGGCGACCACCCTGCTGATCTCGGAGCTGGGCAAATCGCTGGCCCAGGCGCAGGATGCGCAGCGGGGCGTGGCCTATGTGCGCCAGTTGCAGGAAGGCACGCGGCTGCTGCAGCAGCGGCGCGGCCTCGAACATTTGCGCCTGAGCGGCAAGGCGGGGATGGACAACACGGCCCTGAATGCGCGCATCACGGCCACGCTGGCCGCCCTGGCGCGCTTGCCGGCTGGCGCAGGCCTGCCCCAGGCGGCCGAACTGACGAAGCAGTGGCAAGCCCTGCTGGGCCGCCAGGCAGGCCTTGCGGCGCGCGACAGCTACGCGGCGCACACGGCGCTGCTGCGCCAGGCGGCCAAACTGGGCCAGCTGGTAGCCGACCGTTCGCACCTGAGCCTGGATCCGGACGCGGGCGCCAACCACCTGAGCGCCGTTTTCACCGCCACCCTGCCCGACCTGGCCGAAAGCCTGTCGGACATCGCCGGGCGCGGCGCCGCCTATATCGACACGGGCCTGTTCGAGGCGAATGAAGATCAGCTCGTCAACGCCAACGCCCTGATCGCGCGCCACGAACTGGAACGCCTGCCGGCCCGCTTCGACGAAATCATCACTGCCAAGCCGGAACTGGGCGCCAGCCTGCAGCCAGCCCTGAAAGCCGTGCCGGCCGCGCTGGCCTTCCTCGAACGCACGAAGAATGAAGTGACGAATTCCTACGATCAGACCTCGGGCGCGCAATTCCATGCGGCCGGCATGCAGGCGATCGATGCCCTGCAGG
Source organism: Janthinobacterium sp. PLB04 (assembly GCF_021165895.1). NCBI lineage: Bacteria > Pseudomonadati > Pseudomonadota > Betaproteobacteria > Burkholderiales > Oxalobacteraceae > Janthinobacterium > Janthinobacterium sp. PLB04. Next base: position 4,441,341 of record NZ_CP088968.1, read on the forward strand.
CGCTGTCCGGCGCCTCGGCCGCCGCCCTGGACGGCTTGCTGGCGCAGCGCATCGCCCGCGACGAGGCGCGCCGCGGCCTGATCCTGGCGGCCATGCTGCTGGTGCTGCTGGCCGCCGCCTACCTGTGCGCAGGCTTCTATGCCGCCTTCGTGCGCGACGTGACGCAATTGCGCGTGGCCGTTGGCGCGGCGGCGGCGGGCGACCTGTCGCAGCGCATTACCTCGCAGGCGCACGATGAGATCGGCGACCTGGTGCGCGACTTCGGCGCCATGACGCACGGCCTGGCCACCCTGGTGCAGGAAATCCGCGGCGGCGCGGCCGTCATCGCCGCGGCCGGCGCCGATATCGCGCAGGGCAACGCGGCCCTGTCCGGCCATACGGCCACGCAAGCGGATGCGCTGGGCGCCACCGTGGACTCGATGCGCGAGCTGACGGCCACCGTGGGCCGCAACGAAGCCCACGTAGGACAGGGGCGCACCCTGGTGGCCTCGGCCGCCGAAGTGGCCCTGCGCGGCGGCGAGACCGTCAGCGCCGTGGTCGAGACCATGGCCTCGATCAAGGCCAGCTCGCACAAGATCGTCGACATCATCGGCGTCATCAACGGCATCGCCTTCCAGACGAATATCCTGGCCCTGAACGCGGCAGTGGAAGCGGCCCGCGCGGGCGAGCAGGGACGCGGCTTTGCCGTCGTCGCGTCCGAGGTGCGCAGCCTGGCGCAGCGCTCCAGCGAGGCGGCGCAGCAGATCAAGCGCCTGATCGGCGATTCCGTCGCCACCGTGGATGCGGGCGGCGACCTGGTCAATGCGGCCGGCAGCACCATGCGCCAGGTCGTCGATGCCGTGCAGCAGGTGTCTGTCGTCATCGGGCGCATCAGCAGCGCCGGCGCCGAGCAGAATGGCGAAATCGCCCGCATCAACGGCGCGCTGGCGCAAATCGACGACATGACGCGCCAGAACGCAGGCCTGGTCGACGAGGCACGCGCCGGTTCGCAGCGCCTGCACCAGGAAGGCGAAGCGCTGACGCAAGCCGTCAGCCGCTTCCGCCTGGGGGAACACGAGGCGCCAAACGTGCGCCAGACCCCTGCCGCAACCGTGCGCGACGGCTTGCCCAGCGTGCGTCCGGCCGGCCTGTGGAGCGCCAACAAGCCGCGCGTCATATCACAAAATCGCGCGGAACGGCGCAAGGCTAGCTAGTCAAAAGTGTGCGCGTAGGACAAGGACTACAATTTCGCCTCAATGGAGACTACAAAGTGGCGACTGCTAATCTTATGTTCGCCACTTACATAAGCTTTTAAAGTAGCTACATCGCGATCTGCACCGCGCGGTCGACAAAAACGCCGTTACCACATGAGTACGGCAGTTTTTTTTGACCAGCAACGCGGCAGTCGCACTCCGATGTAAAAAGCCTGTGAGGAATACTATGAGCCATACTCAACTTATCGCCCCGGTCCAGAAGAACCAGTTGCTGCCGCGCGCCATGCCGGCGGCCGGTCGGGAAATCAAGCTTGCGTCGCGGGTTAGCCTCAGCAGTGCACAACAGAATGAATTGCTGGCCGCCCTGCCGCGCGCCGCGCTCGAATCGCTGTTCGAAGACCTGGAACTGGTCGAACTGCCTTTCGGCAAGGAACTGTATGCCTACGGTAACAACCTGGAATACAGCTACTTCCCTACCACCGCCATCATTTCCTTGCTGTATGTAATGGAGGACGGCGCCACGACGGAAATCGCCGTTGTCGGCCATGAAGGCGTGGCCGGTGCCTCGCTGCTGGCAGGCGAGCGCGCCATGTGCACGGCTGTCGTGCAAAGCGCCGGCTACGGCTACCGCCTGAAAACGCAAAGCTTGCGCGATGCCTTCAATCAAGGCGGCGCCCTGCCCCAGTTGCTGATGCGCTACACCAACGCCCTGTTTGCGCAAATGGCGCAGAACGCCGTCGGCGGCCGCCACAGCTCGATCGAGCAAAAGCTGTGCCGCTGGCTGCTGGACCGCCTGGACCGTTCGCCATCGAATGAATTGAAAGTCACGCAAGAGCTGATCTCCATCATGCTGGGCGTGCGCCGCGAAAGCATCACGGCAGCCGCCGGCAAGCTGCAGGAAGAAGGCTTGATCCACTATCGCCGCGGCAATATCACGGTGCTGGACCGCGCCGGCCTGGAATGCTATGCGGGCGAGTGCTACAAAGTAGCCAAGACGGAATACGACCGTTTGCTGCGCGACGTATCGCGCTGCTGATCAGGCAAGATAAAAAATGGCCGGGCTGCATGCCCGGCCATTTTTTTTGCCGCAACCTCAACTAGGCTTCGGCATCCGCATCGATGTCTTCCGGCTCCGGCGTCAGCGGCAGGGGAATCACGGCTTCCACACAGGTCCCCTTGCCTTCCGGACCCTGGCGCACGGTGAGAGTGCCGCCCAGCAACAAAGCCCGTTCGCGCATGCCCAGCAAGCCATGCGACATGGGTTTTTGCAAGGCATCTTCCGTGATGCCGATGCCGTCGTCGATGACGCGCAGCACCAGGCCGTGCTCGTTGCGTTTCAATGTCACGCTGACCATGCCGGCGCGCGCATATTTCAGAATGTTCGTCAGCGATTCCTGCACGATGCGGAACAGGGCAATCGTCAGGGTGGCTTCGCGGTTGTCGATATTGATGGCCACGTCCGTTTCGCAGCGCACGGAACTCATGCGCGTAAAATCCTCGCAATAGCTTTCGATGGCGGCGCACAGGCCCAGATTGTCCAGCAGGCTCGGGCGCAAATCCTCGACGATGCGGCGCTTCAGCTCCACCGTTTCCAGCAAGGTTGCCTTGGCGCGCCGTAATTGCGCGGCCAGTTCCGGCTGCGCGTGCGCCAGCTGCTGCGTGACGGCGCCCAGGTCCATGCTGATCGAGGTCAAGTTGGCGCCCAGCTCATCATGCAATTCGCGCGCCAGGCGCGCCTTTTCCACTTCGTTGACGCTGATCAAATGGCGCGACAGCACGGATAGCTGCTCCGTGCGCTTGCTGACCGTCGATTCCAGATTGTCGTTGGCATTTTGCAATGCATACTCGACGGCCGCGCGGTTCTGGAAGCTGCGCCGCACCAGCTGGTAAAACATGATCAGCACGAGGATGGCCAGGGCATTGATGCCGATGCCGAGCAGCACGGCTTTCTGGTACTCATGATAAAACGCGGCGCTGCCGGACGACAGCGCTTCATTCTGCTCGCGCGTCATGATCACCACCTGCAGGCGGATCTCGTCCATGGTGGCGCGGTCATCGGTCACGCGGGAAATGTTGACGATCTCGGCCAACCCGCCCTGCCTGTAGACCTCGATTGACTCTTGCAGCATCGACATCTTGCGGCGGATCAAGCTTTTCAGCTGGCCCAGGTTTTTCAGCTGGGTGGGACTGCCCGCGAGCAAAGTCTGCAGCTCGTTGAATTCGTTTTCAATTTCGGTGGTAGCCGTCTTCGACGGCCCCAGATAGGTTTCGGAGCCGGAAATGAAATAGCCGCGCAAGCTGCTTTCCGCGTCGAGCACGAGCACGTTCAAATACTGCAGGCGGTCCGCCACGCGGGCGCTCTGGCTGAGCAAGGCATTCGTGCCCTTCAGCGACTGCAGGTTATGAAAGAGACTGAAACCATTAAGTACAAGCAACAAGGCGCACGTCACGCACAGGATCGTCTTGTACAGGGGCAGGCGGTGATTCGGGGCCGGTTCAGCGGTGAAATACATCCTGATGTGCATCCTTAGCAAGGTTCGGCGCGGGAGAGAGCGCCGGCGCCGGCCAATTATAGTCCTCGCCACAAACTGCTGCACTGCACAAGTCGTGCTGGCCAGCTGGCTGAGCGATCATGTTTCCATGATCGCACCGCAGCGCTAGTCAAGCAAATTGTTTTTCATTGCGTAATAGGTCAAGTCGCTGTTGGATTGCAAGCCCATTTTTTCCATGATGCGCGTGCGGTAGGTACTCACCGTCTTGATGCTCAGCGACAAGGCCACACCGATATCGGACACGGTGGCGCCGCGCGCCAGGCGCAGGAAGACCTGGAACTCGCGGTCCGACAATTCCGTATGCAGGGCGGCATTCGTGTCGCGGTCGAACGACTGCGCCAGCAATTCACCGACGGTGGAGCTGACGTAGCGGCGTCCCTGGAAAACGGTGCGCACGGCCGTCATCAGCTCGTCGGCTTCGCATTCCTTGTTCAGATAGCCATTCGCGCCCATCTTGAACAGGTTCAGCGCGTATTGCTGCGCGGGATAGCCGCTGAGGATCAGCACGGGCAATTCCGGCTGGCCCTGGCGGATCGTGCGCAAGGTATCGATGCCGCTCTGATCGGGCATGGCTATATCGAGCAACAATACATCGCAAATTTCGCGGCGGGCGATATCGAGGGCTTCACGCCCCGTACCGGCTTCCGCCACCACACTGAAATCGCTTGACGACGAAAAAATCTGTTTGAATCCAGCTCGTACTATTTGGTGATCATCACAAATGGCAACGCGTATCATTGTTTCCCCTTAAATTTTCCTGGCCTGGGAAAGACTACCGGAACCTGAACGCTGCTCCGGCTTAGCGTCACTAACAAAAACGCAACATTAACATTATATTCAAAATATGGCGCGCCGTACGGTAGCGTCAACGCCAAGACGGAGCGCCCATGCAGTATAGTCAACTTAGTCAACTGCTACCGGACAACCCCACCTATATTGGTACAAATCTTATTTTAGCAAGTTTAAAATCGCAATTAATTCATTGCGTATCCACACGCGGTCCAGCGGCGCTTCCTGCGGCACAACGGGCATGGCCGGCAGCACTGGCAACTCGTCAAGGATGGCATGCGATGCGCCACGGCTGTCGAGCTTGTTTCGCGCGCCGCTGATGGTAAAGCCCTGCTCGTACAGCAATTCGCGGATACGGCGTATCAGCAGCACCTCATGGTGCTGATAATAACGACGGTTGCCACGTCGTTTGACCGGCTTGAGCTGGGAAAACTCCTGCTCCCAGTAGCGCAACACGTGCGGTTTGACGCCGCACAATTCGCTCACTTCGCCGATCGTGAAATAGCGTTTCGCCGGAATGGGCGGCAAGGCGATCAACTCGGTTTTACTGATGCGCTCGTTCATCGCCACTCACTCAGGCAGCACGTGCCAGCGGACTGGTCTCTTCGACCATGCTTTTCAGCTTCTGGCTCGCATGAAAGGTCACGACACGGCGTGCCGTGATGGGAATCTCTTCGCCCGTCTTCGGATTGCGGCCGGGCCGCTGCGGCTTGTCGCGCAACTGGAAATTGCCGAAACCGGACAGCTTGACGGCCTCGCCACGCTCGAGCGCATTGCGGATCTCGTCGAAAAAGGTCTCGACCATATCCTTCGCTTCGCGCTTGTTCAGGCCCACTTGCTCGAACAACAGTTCGGCCAGTTCCGCTTTGGTCAAGGTGGGTAAATCTTTTTCCGCTTCCTGGCGCACTTTGGCAACCAGCATGGCCCGATGCAAATCGGCGGCCAGTGCGGATTGCAGTACGGCGGAATCAACGTCGCTGTTATTAATTTTCCTGCCCTGCCTTTTCTGTGCGCCCGAGCCTGCCACATGGCAAGCTCGTCTACGGTTGACGACGGAAAGGCCGTCACGCAAGGCGACGGCCGTCCGGTAATTACGAACGCAGTTTCGCGTCGTGGCCCTGCTTGGCCGCATCGATCAGGACAGCCATCAGGCCGTCGACGACATCGTCTTGCAGGGTGTTTTGAGTATCTTGCAAGCTAATCCGGAAAGCAAGGCTTTTTTCATCCACTTCCAGCCCTTTTCCACGATATTCATCAAATAAAACAATGGCTTGCACGATACGCGCTGCCGGGCTCGACTTGGCGGCGGCATGGAAGCTGTCGAGCAGATCCTGCACGGCCACCGATTGCTTGACGACCACGGCCAAGTCGCGGCTGGCGCCAGGGAATTTCGAGATTTCCTGGTACGACGGCACGACTCGTTGCGTCAAGGCAGCGGCGTCGACTTCGAACAGCACGGGCGCCAGCGGCAAGTCGTACTTTTGCATCCAGCGCGGGTGCAATTCGCCGATGAAACCGATGACCTTGCCATCGAGCTCCACATTGGCCGAACGGCCCGGATGCAGGGCAGGATGCTCCGCCTTGGTGAAACGCAGGACCAGCGGTGCAAACAGCGCTTCCAAGTCCGCCTTCACGTCGAAGAAGTCGACCGTGCGTGCAGCCTGGCCCCACTGCTCGTCGGCAACCGCGCCATAGGCCATGGCCGCCACGCGCTTCGGCTGGGCGTAGCCAGCCACCGACAAGGGGCCGTTTTCCACGCTGTCGTCGCGCTGGTAGATGGCGCCCACTTCGAAGATGCGCACGCGGTTCGTCTTGCGGTTCAGGTTATAGCGCACATTGGCGATCAGGCTGCCGATCAGCGAGGAACGCATCACGCTCATCTGGCTGGCGATCGGGTTCTGCAATTTGATCGGGTTCGTATTGCCCGAGAAATCGCGCTCCCATGCCGTATCGACAAAGCTCATGTTAACCACTTCCTGGAAGCCCAGGTCGGCCAGCTCATGACGTACCGCAAACAGCGAGCGGGTATTTTCCGGTGCAATCTGCATCACGTTCGCGGCCACGGGCGGCAAGGTCGGGATGTTTTCAAAGCCGTACACGCGCGCCACTTCCTCGATCAGGTCTTCCTCGATCTCGATGTCGAAACGGTAGCTGGGCGACGTCACGGAAAACACGCCGTCCGCCAGGGTGTATGGCAGGGCCAGGCGCGTGAAGATATCGGCGATCAGCTCATCGTTGAGCGGCACGCCGATGACTTTTTGCGCGCGCGCCGTCCGCATCGACACGGGCTGGCGCTGCGGCAGGTTCACAACGTGGTCGTCGACAGGACCGACGGTCGTGGCCGGCGTGCCGCAGATTTCCACGATCAGGGCCGTGATGCGCTCGATGTGCTCGACGGTGGTGGCGAAATCGACGCCGCGCTCGAAGCGGTGCGCTGCATCGGTCGAGAAATTCAAGCGGCGCGCGCGGCCTTGAATGGCGTTCGGCCACCAGAATGCCGCTTCCAGGTAGATGCTGTCCGTATCGTCCGAAACCGAGCTGGCGTCGCCGCCCATGATGCCGGCCAGCGATTCGATTTCCTGCTCATCGGCAATGACGCCGATCCACTCGTCGACGGCGATGGTGTTGCCATTCAACAGCTTGACGGATTCGCCCTTCTTGCCCCAACGCACGTCGAGGCTGCCGTGGATCTTTGCCAGGTCAAACACGTGGCTGGGACGGCCCAGTTCCAGCATGACATAGTTGGAAATGTCGACCAGGGCCGACAGCGGACGCTGGCCGCTGCGCTCGAGGCGCTGCTTCATCCAGTCCGGCGTGGCTGCCTTGGCGTTCAAGCCGCGGATGACGCGGCCCGTGAAACGGCCGCACAGGTCCGGCGCGCTGACTTTCACGGGCAGGATTTCGTCGCTGGAAACCGGCACGGTGCGGAACTGCGGCGCATTCAGGGGCACGCCCGTCAATGCCGACACTTCGCGCGCCACGCCCAGCACGGACAGGCAGTCCGCCTTGTTCGGCGTCAACTTGATGGTGAATTTCAAGTCGTTGAGCGCAAAGTAATCGCGGAAATTCTGGCCGATCGGCGCGTCGTCCGGCAATTCCATCAAGCCGGCGTTTTCTTCCGACAATTTCAATTCGCGCGCGGAGCACAGCATGCCTTGCGACTCGACGCCGCGCAGCTGGCCCACCTTGATTTCAAATGGCTTGCCATCGGCGCCAGGCGGCAGCACGGCGCCCGCCATCGCGCACACGACTTTCAAGCCCGGGCGCACGTTCGGCGCGCCGCAGACGATGTTGAGCATGGTGCCCGTGCCGACATCAACCTGGCACACATTCAGGCGGTCCGCATTCGGATGTTTTTCCATCTCCAGGACCAGGCCCACCACCACGTTCGAGAACGGCGGGGCGACAGGATCGACGTCCTCGACTTCGAGACCGGACATGGTCAGCAGATGGGCCAGTTCGTCCGAAGTCATCTTCGGATCGACCATGGTACGGAGCCAGTTTTCGGAAAATTGCATAATCAAGCCTTCAAAGGGTCAAAGCTCACAGCGCGAGCGCACAGGCGCTCAAGCGCCATGAATCAAACGGAACAACGCTTAGTTGAATTGCTTCAGGAACCTTAAATCGCCTTCATAGAACAGGCGCAGGTCGTTGATGCCGTAACGCAGCATCGTCAAGCGTTCCAGGCCGGAGCCGAAAGCAAAACCGATGAATTTCTCGGGATCGAGGCCAAAGTTCTTCACCACGGTCGGATGCACCTGGCCGGCGCCCGACACTTCCAGCCAACGGCCTTTCAATGGACCGGAGCCAAAGGCGATGTCGATCTCGGCCGACGGTTCCGTGAACGGGAAGTACGATGGACGGAAGCGCACTTGCAAATCGTCCGTCTCGAAGAAGGCCTTGACGAAATTCAGGTACACACCCTTCAGGTCGGCAAAGCTGATGTCTTCGGCGATCCACAGGCCTTCGACCTGGTGGAACATGGGCGAATGGGTGGCGTCGCTGTCGACGCGGTAGGTGCGGCCTGGCGCGATGACCTTGATCGGCGGCGTGTGCGTGCGCGCGTAGCGCACCTGCATCGGGCTCGTGTGCGTGCGCAGCAGCAAGGGCTTGCCATCGGTATCGTTGCCGTCGATGTAGAACGTGTCTTGCATGGAACGGGCCGGGTGGTTTTCCGGGCTGTTCAGCGCCGTGAAGTTGGTCCAGTCGTTCTCGATTTCGGGGCCGTCGGCCACGTCAAAGCCGATCGAGCGGAAGATTTCCTCGACCCGTTCCCACGTGCGCATCACGGGATGGATGCCACCGGGCATGCGGCCACGGCCTGGCAGGGTCACGTCGATCGCTTCGGCGTTCAGACGACCTTGCATCTGGGCATCGGCCAGCGCATCACGGCGCGCCGTCAGCGCGTCCTCGATCTGCACTTTGACGGCGTTGATCAGGGCGCCTTGCGCCTTGCGCGCGTCCGGGTCCAGCTTGCCCAGGCCCTTCATCATTTCAGTAATCTGGCCAGTCTTGCCCAGGTAGCGGGCTTTGGCGTTTTCAAGTGCGGCAGCGTCTGCGGCGGCGATAAAGTCAGCCTGGGCCGAGACGACGAGTTCTTCTAGGGAGTTCATGCGGCATTTCCTGTTTTGGACATCAATTCTGGACTCGCTTATCTAAAGTCCAACAATCAAAAACGGAAACGGGGCATAAGGTTCACACCCCTGCCCCGCTCTTTATGACAACCGACCTAATCTGCTGCGCGTCGTGATCTACGGTTTGCGATGCTCACCGTACTTTCGTACGGTTGCGCTTCTCGACCGCAACTCCCTTCCGCTCGCGACGATTTTGTCGGTCGCCGTTCTAACGTCACCCTACGGATGACGTTGTGCAATGACCGATGCTTACGCAGCGATTTTTGCTTTAACTGCGTTGACAATCGCAGCGAATGCTGGCTTGTCCATCACAGCCATATCGGCCAGGACTTTACGGTCCAGTTCGATATTTGCTTTTTTCAAGCCGTTCATGAATACGCTGTACGTTACGCCATGCTCACGGGAAGCGGCGTTGATACGGGCGATCCACAGGCGGCGGAAAACGCGTTTCTTGTTGCGGCGATCGCGGTAAGCGTATTGGCCAGCGCGCATAACTGCTTGCTTGGCAACACGGTATACACGGCTGCGGCGACCACGGTAGCCTTTAGCTTGAACAAGAATCTTTTTATGACGGGCACGAGCTGTAACCCCACGTTTTACTCTAGGCATAGTAACTCCTTAAATTGAGTGTGAGATTAAGCAGTCGGCATCATGCGCATGACGGATGTGACATCCGATGCGTTGATGTTACGGGTACCGCGCAACTGACGTTTGTTTTTGGTGGTTTTCTTGGTCAGGATGTGGCGTTTGAACGCGTGACCCGACTTGACTGTTCCACCTGGACGCACGCGAAAACGTTTTTTCGCGGAGCTTTTGGTCTTCATTTTAGGCATAGCAATCTGTCCTCTTACGGACAGCTCCATTTATAACAGGATTGCAGGTGGCAACACGACGCTGCGCTTAGATGCCTGCTTTCACATGTTGTGCAGCGGATGCGAGTCCGCTACAGTTCACGCGGCCCGGGCATTGCTGACCGGGCCGCGCAAATTCTGCCTGGAATCTGGTGTCGCGCCCATGCAGGCACAAACCACGTCGATCCACAGTAAAACGCTATTGTAGCTTACTTCTTCTTCTTAGGCGAAAGAACCATGATCATTTGGCGGCCTTCCATCTTCGGGAACTGCTCGACCTGGCCGTACGGCTCCAGGTCGGCTTTCAGACGTTCCAGCATGCGGAAGCCAATATCCTGATGCGCCATCTCACGACCGCGGAAACGCAAGGTGATCTTGGTTTTATCGCCATCTTCGAGGAACTTGATGAGATTACGCAACTTGATATTGTAGTCACCATCATCAGTCCCCGGACGGAATTTAACTTCCTTCACGAGGATGATCTTTTGCTTCAATTTGGCTTCGTGAGCTTTCTTTTGCTCCGAATACTTAAATTTGCCGTAGTCCATCAAACGGCACACCGGTGGCTGCGCGGTAGGCGCAATTTCCACCAGGTCGACGTTTGCCTCTTCCGCCAGGCGGAAGGCTTCAGCCAAACTTACGATACCGAGTGGCTCGTTATCGACCCCGCTTAAACGCATTTCAGGGGCAGTGATTTCGCCATTGATGCGATGTGACTTGTCAGTAGCTATTGTAATTTCCTTTAAAAATCTTGTAAGACGGTCGTGCAGCGAGTTTCCTCGTCAGGCCTTGGTGTCGACTTCATGTTTGAGTCGCTCAATCAGGGCATCGACGGACATGACGCCCAGATCGACATTGCCCCGCGCCCGCACGGCCACTGTATTCGCATCCCGCTCTTTGTCGCCAATCACTAAGATGTAAGGCAATTTTTGTACGGAATGTTCACGTATTTTATAGGTAATCTTCTCGTTACGCAAATCAGCCTGTACGCGCAGCCCCGCTTTGCGCAGTTTTGTTGTAACTTCCTGTACATAGTCGGCTTGAGCGTCGGAAATATTCAACACCGACACTTGCACTGGCGACAACCACAGCGGCATGGCGCCCGCATAGTGTTCGATCAGGATGCCGATGAAACGTTCCAGCGAACCGACGATCGCGCGGTGCAGCATGATGGGCACCTGGCGCGTATTGTCCACGGCCACGTATTCCGCACCCAGGCGGCCCGGCATCGACGGATCGATCTGCACGGTGCCCACTTGCCATGCGCGGCCCAGACTGTCCTTCAGGTGGTATTCGATCTTCGGACCATAGAACGCGCCCTCGCCCGGCAATTCCGTCCATTCCACGCCGCAGGCGCGCAAGGCCGAACGCAGCGATTCCTCGGCGAAATCCCACGACTCTTCCGTACCGATGCGGTTATCCGGGCGCAAAGCCAGTTTCACATCGATATTCGTGAAGCCGAAAGCCGTGTACACATCCATTGCCTGCTGGTGGAACGCCGTCACTTCGCCGGCGATCTGCTCTTCCAGGCAGAAAATGTGACCATCGTCCTGCGTAAAGCCGCGCACGCGCATCATGCCGTGCAAGGCGCCCGACGGCTCATTGCGGTGGCATTGACCGAATTCGCCGTAGCGCAATGGCAAGTCGCGGTAGCTGCGCATGCCATTGTTGAAAATCTGGATATGGCCAGGGCAATTCATCGGCTTCAGCGCATAGGCGCGGTTTTCCGATTCCGTGATGAACATGTTTTCACGGTAATTGTCCCAGTGACCGGTTTTTTCCCACAGGCCACGGTCCAGAATTTGCGGCGCCTTGACTTCCTGATAGCCATTGACCTGATACACATTGCGCATGTATTGCTCGACTTGCTGCCAGATCGACCAGCCTTTCGGATGCCAGAAGATCAGGCCTGGCGCTTCCTCCTGGAAATGGAAGAAATCGAGCTGCTTGCCCAGCTTGCGGTGGTCGCGCTTTTCCGCCTCTTCCAGATTGTGCAGGTACAGTTCCTGGTCTTCCTTCTTGGCCCAGGCCGTGCCATAGATACGCTGCAGCATCTCGTTTTTCGAGTCGCCGCGCCAGTAGGCGCCGGCCAGCTTCATCAGCTTGAAGACTTTCAGCTTGCCCGTCGATGGCACGTGGGGGCCGCGGCACAAGTCCGTGAACTTGCCCTCGGAATACAGCGACACTTCCTGGTCGGCGGGAATCGAGCCGATCAGCTCCGCCTTGTACGCCTCGCCGATACCCTTGAAGTATTCGATGGCTTCGTCGCGCGCGACAACCTTGCGCGTGACTTGCTCATCCTTCTTGGCCAGTTCCGCCATTTTCTTTTCGATCGCCGTCAAATCTTCGGGCGTGAACGGACGCTTGTAGGCGAAGTCATAGTAGAAACCGTTGTCGATCACGGGACCGATGGTTACTTGCGCGTCAGGGAACAACTCCTTGACGGCATACGCCAGCAAGTGGGCCGTCGAGTGGCGGATCACTTCCAGGCCATCGGCGTCCTTGTCCGTGACAATCGCCAGTTCCGCATCCTGCTCGATCAGATAGGAAGTATCGACCAGTTTGCCGTCGACCTTGCCGGCCAGCGCAGCCTTGGCCAGACCGGTACCAATATTGGCCGCAACCTGGGCCACGGTGACCGGGCCGTCGAATTGACGGGCGGAACCATCGGGAAGTCGGATTGTAAGCATATTGATCTCCATATCGGCGCTGGCGCCAGGTAAAACTGCAATGTGATGGGTAAAATACTGAAAGGAAAACGCAGACGCAAAAAAACGCGGACTAGCCGCGTTTTTCACTTTCTTGAGACAAAGGAAACCCGTTCGACTAGCGTCACTCCCAAAGCTTGGTAGTAGTTCGCGGTGTCATAACCGGCTTTACCTTTCTCTCTAACTGCATTCTGGTGGGCGGTGAGGAATTCGAATCCCCGACCCCTTGGATGTCGACCAAGTATTCTAACCAGCTGAACTAACCGCCCGTAAAACTTTTGTTGATCATTGTATTTCAAATGACCGCTTGCGGCTTGCGCCAGCTTAAAAACCATCTACTGCCAAATTCTGGTGGGCGGTGAGGAATTCGAATCCCCGACCCCTTGGATGTCGACCAAGTATTCTAACCAGCTGAACTAACCGCCCCGAAGACCAGCATTATAGAGAGGCTTTCCCAGAATGACAAGGGCTGTTTTACAGGAAACTTTAATCATTTCCCGGGGCGTCAGCCCCCTTTATATAGAGTAGGCCCGGCGCACGCGGAATGCCGCTAGAATCGCGGCATGAACTCCACCATATTAGCCTGGCTGAAAACCCTGAGCCGCATCTGCGGTTTTGAAACGGCCGACTCCTTCCCGCCCGGCCACCCGTATGCACGCACGCGCTGGGAAGCCGCGTATTTCGATATCGCCTCCGACGTAAAACCTGACGAGATCGAACGGCGCATTTGCGCGGCCATTGCCAACACGCCGAGCGTCTTCGCCTACATCACCAATCCCACGCCGCGCATGCAGCGCGCGCTGCTGAACGTGATCCACGACCGGCTGCGGCGCCAGCCCGGCGCGGGCGCCACGGACCTGGTCTTGTTATTGATCAATGCCTACGCCAGCGACCACGTCACGGAAGCCGTGCCCGGCCTGCGCGCCCTGATCTGCAACACGGAGCACGAAGACACGAATCTGCGCGTGCATGCCATCCTGGAATTGCTGGTGGGCACGCCACGGGGACTCGATGTCATCGACATGTAGTCGTCACGCATGATTCGCGGGAACGTAGCGCGCCCGCAAGCGCATGAACGGCGTTTCCACCAATCTATATAAGAGCCAGCCCGTGACGATGCTCACAGCGATACTGACCAGTATCGCCGTGAGGCCATCCGGCCCGTAGCCAAAGTCTTGCAACAAGGGGCGCAGCAAAATGCACAGCTGCTTGTGCAGCAGATAGATCGCATACGACCACAAGGCCAGGCTGGCGGCGCCCGGCACGCGCAGTGTATAGAGTGCGCTGGCGGGACTGAGCGCCGCGATCAGCAGCAGGGTAAAACTGGCCGCCAGGGCCGGATAGCCGAACACCGCCACCCAATAGCCATAGTGATCGGTGAGAAACACATAAAACATCAGCGCCGTGCCCGCGATTCCCGCCAGCAAGCTGCGGTTGCCGTAAGAGGTCAGGCGCGACCAGGCGCCAGGGTGGTAGCTCTTCAGCAGCGCCAGCGCCACGCCCGCCACCAGCTCGTCGAAGCGGCACCACGACGCGTAATAAATATACTTGTAATACCCGAGGCCGCCGCGCGGCACTTGCACGTATTCATCCCACAAATAGGCGCGCACCAGCATGCCGACGATAAAGCTGGCGGCCACGGCCAGCCAGGCCCACAGCAGCGACTTGCGGCAGGCGGCGATCACCAGGGCCACGGCCGGCAGCAGCACATAGAACTGTTCTTCCACGCACAAGGACCACGCATGCGAAAACGCCGTACCCGGCGTCAGATTGATGTTTTGCGTAAAGGTCAGGAATTTCCACAGGGGCAGCAGCGCGCTATCGCCGCGGAACGCGGGCCACAAATAATACAGGGCCAGCACGGCATAGAAACTGGGCAAGGTGCGCAGGAAGCGCCGCGCATAGAAACGCGACAAGGAAAATCCATGTTCGCTGCGCAAGGCCGCAAAAATCTGGTTGCCGATCAGATAACCGCTGAGGGCAAAGAACAGGTCCACGCCCACCCAGCCGATTTCGCCCCAGAAACCAAACGCCCCACCCTCGCTGACGAACAGCAAATAATGGTTCATGAAGACAAGCACGATGGCCAGCGCGCGCAAGGTATCGAGGCCGTACAGGCGGGAAGGATGGGACGTACTGGACATGGAATCGGCAAGGGAAAACAACGGTGGCGCCGATCATGCCACGCCGCACGCCGCCATGGCCAACTTTTTACAGGCGTCCATGGCGAATCCCGCTAAAATATGCCGACCCCGCTTTCCCTTCCCGCAACAGCATAGGATATGTCCAGCATGAGCAGCGCACTCCACTTCAAATCCATCAACTACACGGGCCAGGGCAGCGGCCCGCGCCTGATCGTCACGGGCGCCGTGCACGGCAATGAAACCTGCGGCACCAAGGGCATTCACCGCGTGATGGCTGAACTCGACAGCGGCGCCCTCTCCATCGTGGCCGGCAGCGTCACCTTCGTGCCCATCACCAATCCGCTGGCCTATGCCAAGGGCGTGCGCAGCGGCGACCGCAACCTGAACCGTAATCTGTTCCCGAACGACAATCCGCAGGATTTCGAAGACCGCATCGCCAATTGGCTGTGCCCGCTGTTGGGCCAGCATGACGTGCTGCTGGACTTGCACTCGTTCAATGCCGATAGCCAGCCCTTCGTCATGGTCGGACCACGCAACAACGATGGCCCGCTGCAACCGTTCAAGCACGAGGACAAGGAGCGCGCACTGGCACGCCGCCTGGGCGTGCGCCGCTTCGTCGATGGCTGGCTGCACGCTTACGGCCAGGGCGTGCAGCGCCGCCTGGGCAATAGCGACCAGGTGGGCCTGGTCTTGCGCTACGGCGTGGGCACGACGGAATACATGCGCTCGACGGGCGGCTACGCCTTGACCCTGGAATGCGGCCAGCATGCGGACCCGGCCGCGCCAGATGTCGCTTACCGCGCCATCATGAACACCCTCGCCTTCCTCGGCTTCATCGACGCGCCGCAGCCGGAAGCGATCGCCGACGCCGACATGGAAGCGCTGAACATGGTCGTCGTGCACGACAAGCTGCACGCGGATGACCGCTTCATCAAGACCTGGTCCAGCTTTGACAAGGTGAAACAAGGCGAGCAGATCGGCGTGCGCGCGGACGGCACGCCCGTAACGGCCGAATTCGACGCCTACATCCTCTTCCCGGACGTCAATGCGGCGGCGAATGCCGAGTGGTATTACCTGGCGCGGGTGGCCAGCAACTTTTGATTAGTGGCCGACGGACTTTGAAAACAAGTTAATGACCAGCACGCCGGCAATGATCAGCCCCAGGCCAATCAAGGCCGGCGTATCGAGGCTTTGCTTGAACCAGAACCAGCCGACGGCGGAAATGAGCACGATGCCCACGCCGGACCAGATGGCGTAGACGATGCCGGTAGGAATGACCTTCAAGGTCAGAGACAAACACCAGAAGGCGATGCTGTAGCCAACCACGGTAATGATGCTGGGCCATAAGCGACTGAAGCCCTCGGACGCCTTCAAGGCGCTGGTGGCGATCACTTCGGCGATGATGGCGATGGCGAGGTAGAAATATGTCATGGCGAGACTCATGCTGGCATCCTTTATTGTGGGCTGAGCAGTTTCAAGCCCAGGATGCCCGAAACGATCAGGGCGATGCAGGCGATGCGCGCGGCGCTGGCCGGCTCGCCCAGCACCATGATGCCGAAGATGGCCGTGCCGACGGTACCGATGCCCGTCCAGATGGCGTAGGCCGTGCCCAGCGGCAAGGTGCGCAAGGCCAGGCCCAGCATCACTACGCTGCCCAGCATGGAAATGGCGGTCAATACGGATGGCACGAGGCCGGTAAAGCCGGCACTGTATTTGAGGCCGATGGCCCAGCCGATTTCCAGCAAGCCCGCCAATACCAGAATGATCCACGCCATACTTTTCTCCCGAGGCGGCAGGGTCGTCCCCGCCATACAGCCCCGTCATCGAGCAGGGTCGTCCCCACTGGAGCAAAGGGAAAAGTATACCATTGGGTGAAAACTCTTGCCGCCAGCACATTTTTTCTAGTGCGTCCGCTCCAATCGAAAGTTGCCAAAAAACATGCTGATGGCAGCATAATTGCCGCATCCATTCACTTTCGGGAACAATGATGCTACTTCTGGCCCAAATCCTTACCGCCCTCATCCTGCTGCTGCACGCCTACATCGTGCTGCTGGAAACCGTGCTGTTCGATGCGCGCGGACGCAAGGTGTTTGGCCTGTCCAAGGAAAAAGCGGAGATCGTGCGTCCCGCCATGTCGAATCAGGGTTGCTACAACGGTTTTCTCGTCGCCGCCCTGACGCTGGGCTTTTTTCACCCGGACGCGGCCATCGCCTATGCGTTTACCGTGTTCGGCCTGGCCTGCATCGCCGTGGCCGGCGTGTGGGGCGCAGCCACCGTCATGACGCGCATCCTCTACCTGCAAACCGTGCCGGCCGTCATCGCCTTGCTGCTGTTCCACTTCGCCTGATACCTGCCAGGGCGGCCAGCCGGCCGCCCTGGCCCGCTCCGCTCCGCACTGCCTGCGCATACCCCAAATGGGTGATGTTTCCAAAAAACATGCCCGATACAATTCCTTGTAGCAAAAATACCACCAGACACATGGTGGCAAGTCACAGTCCACAGGGGAAATCATGCAAGCACATCCAACCACCTTTGCCGTCACATTGCTCGGCTGCCTCATGCTGTCCGCCTGCGGTGGTGGCGGCGGCGACGGCAGCGGCTCCGGCTCCGGCAGCGGTTCCACCAGCGCCGGCGGCACCAGCGGCACCTCGGCAAACTGCCAGTACAGCAACCTGATCAGCGATACGGAGCGCAAGCAGGCCAGCGCCTGCGGCGTCCAGGTATCGGGCAACTACGCCCAGGCGGACTCGGGATACGACAGCGTGGTCGCCGCCTGCAAACAGGGGCAGAAAACCGTTGCCGATACCTATTACAACGGCACGTACCAGAAAATGGTCGACTACGCGCGCTCTGTGAGCAAGGAGCTCGGCTGCGGGCAAAACAATGGCCCCACCTTGCCCAACAACACGACGGCAAGCAACTACAATTTCTGTGTCAAGAGCACCACTGTCAGTGGTAAGCTCAGCTATGAAGGCGCTTGCTACGGCCCCGTCAAATCGGGCGAAGGCGGCTGCGGCAGCGGCTATAACTATGTCAGCCAGTATGCCAGCCTCAGCACGTGCACATCCGGCGGCAAAAGCTGGCTGGAATCGCGCTAGGGAAGCCGGGCGGCCGTAGCAAGGGCCGCCCCCAGATGTGTCTTGTCCACCGCTTGCCGCCATGAGGATCGCCAATGACGCCATCGCTCGCCGTCGCCAGCCAGGCACTGATTGCCCTGATCTACGAAGCGGCCACGCGGCATGGCGCCTGGTCGCAATTCCTCGCCGCCTTTGCGCAACAACTGAAATCGCACGCGGGTTTGATCTGGGCCAATGATTTCAGCAACCGCTCGGTCGACGTCCAGCTGCCCGGCAGCGGCCTGTCCGCCACGTATGGCTTCGAGTCGGATGCCATGGCCAGCTTTGCCAGCTATTACGGCGCGCGCAATGTCTGGCTGGAAGACGCCACCCTGCACCGCGAGGGAGCCGTCGTCACCGGCTCCATGCTGTTTCCCGACCATTGCCTGAAGAAAACCGAATACTGGAACGACTGGCTGCGCCCGCAAGACATCTTTTATACGGCGGCGGCCATCGTCGAATTGCGCGCCGAGCGCTCCACCAATGTCACCGTGGTGCGCCGCGAACAGGCGGGCGCCTATGACGCGGGCGAACTGGCGCTGGTCCGCAGCCTGATGCCGCATTTGCAAACGGCCTTTGCCCTGCAGCGCAAGCTGCGCCGGCTGGAAGTGCTGTCCCAGAGTTCCACGCAGGTGCTGGAATTGCTGCCGTTTGGCGTGCTGCTGCTCGACGCCACCTCGCAACTGCTGTATGCCAACGAGCGGGCACTGGCCATGACGGCCGCGACGCGGCTGCTGCATCTGCGCGAAGGCGCACCCCTGTATTGCCCGCGCGAAGCGGACAACGGCGCGCTGCGGCGCATACTGCACGAGGCGGCCCAAACGGGCACGACGGCGGCAGGCGGTCCCGGCGGCGTGCTCAATCTGAATGGATTGACGGGCGAACAGCTGCGCCTGCGCGTCACGCCCCTGCCTTCCTGGCACAGCCCGTTCGGCTCGGCCAGCGCCATCGCCGTTTTCCTCAGCGACAGCAGCGACCTGATCACCTCCCTGGCCGCCACCCTGCGCAATTTCTATGGCATGACGGTGGCCGAGGCGCGCCTGACGGAAGCGCTCGTCAACGGCTATTCCTTGCAGGAATACGCCGAACGCCAGCGCATTTCCATCCACACGGCGCGCACGCAGATCAAGAGCGCCACCGCCAAGGCCGGCGCCCAGCGCCAGGTGGATCTGGTGCGCATCGTGCTGACGGGCCCGGCCGTGCTGCAGCGCAATCCCCTACCCGCCTGAATCCATTCAAAAACGCGCGCCGCCAGCACGCTTTTCATTTATATCGTAAGATAGATATATCGTAAAACAGCGATATTAAAATTGAACAACTACGATATATACATCGCTGAAAAGCGAATTGTATGTTAAGGAGAAACAATATGGATATCGACGCCATCCACAAGGCGCTGGCCAATCCGGTGCGCCGGCAGATTTTGCAATGGCTGAAAGAGCCGCAGCTGTATTTCCAGGAGCAGGATCACCCGCTGCACCTGGGCGTGTGTGCCGGCCTGATCGACCGCCGCCTGAACCTGTCGCAATCGACGGTCTCGGCGCACCTGGCCAGCTTGCAGAAGGCAGGCCTGATTTCGGCCACCAAGGTGGGCCAATGGAGTTTCTTCAGCCGCAATGAAGCCACCATCGAAGCCTTTCTCGAACACATGCAGCAAGGTTTGTAAGCACATAGTTCATCTTGACAACCCCGTCTCAACACCGCCTGAACGGCACCCACAAGGACAATCATGGCAACTTTATTCGACCCCATCACCATTGGCAGTTTGCAACTAAAAAACCGCATCATCATGGCGCCGCTGACGCGTTCGCGCGCCGGCAACCCGGGCCGCGTGCCCAACGCCCTGATGACGGAGTACTACACGCAGCGCGCTTCGGCCGGCATGATCATCTCGGAAGCGACGGCCGTCACGCCCCAAGGCGTGGGCTATGCCGACACGCCGGGCATCTGGTCCGAGGAACAGGTGGAAGGCTGGAAACACATCACCCAGGCCGTGCATGACGCAGGCGGCTTGATCGTATTGCAACTGTGGCATGTGGGCCGCATTTCCGCCCCCGTCTTCCTCGATGGCGACTTGCCCGTGGCGCCCAGCGCCGTCAAGCCGGCCGGCCACGTCAGCCTGCTGCGCCCGAAACAGGAATTCGTCACGCCGCGCGCGCTGGACACGGAAGAGATCCCCGGCATCGTGGCAGCCTACCGCCTGGGCGCCGAAAATGCGAAAAAAGCCGGTTTCGACGGCGTGGAAATCCATGGCGCCAATGGTTATTTGCTCGACCAGTTCCTGCAAGACAGCACCAACTTGCGTACCGACAACTATGGCGGCTCCGTTGAAAACCGCGCCCGTTTGATGCTGGAAGTGACGGACGCGTGCATCGACGTGTGGGGCGCCGACCGGGTCGGCATGCATCTGGCACCGCGCCGCGATGCGCACGACATGGGAGATTCCGACCCGCGCGCCACCTTCGGCTATGTGGCACGCGAGCTGGGCAAGCGCGGCATCGCCTTCATCTGCGCCCGCGAAGCGCTGGGCGACGACCGCCTGGGCCCGTACCTGAAGCAGGAATTTGGCGGCGTGTACATTGCCAACGAGAAAATGGACAAGGCGGCGGCCGAAGCCCTGCTGGCCAACGGTGAAGCCGATGCCGTGGCCTTTGGCCTGTGGTTCATCGCCAACCCCGACCTGCCCATCCGCCTGCACAGCGACGCGCCATTGAATCCCCTGAATCCGGATACCCTGTACGCAGCGGACGCTGCCGGCTACACGGACTACCCGGCACTGGCGGCACACGCCTGAACGGCTCTTTGAGAATACCCTGAGAGCTCCCTGAGCGGCACTAAGCTGCTCATCCCCGCTCCTCCCCCACTGGCGGCGGACGCAACGATACCAACGCAACTCACTGCGTGACGATCGCGGCGCCCGCCGTTTTCGCCGCTTTTTTTTAATGACACTGCCGCTCCCCATCGTCAGCGCCATCGGCGCCGTGCCGGCCGGGCCGGACGACGCGCCTGCACGCTGCTGAAGACCCGGCGTATCACCTCGACCGGTACCGCGTGTTCGCGCAAATAGGCTGTCGCCACCGTCCGTCCCAGGGTGTGATGAAAAGCGACGCCCCGCTCGACGAGCTCGGCCATCGCTTTGTCCGTTCGCACATGCTCCCCGTTTACATCGTCGATGTTGTTTTTCATGCCATGGCTCCATGTCGGGTGGATCAACGCTGCGTCAAGTTTTGACCACATTGTGCGCATTTAGTGCCCGACACAGTGACCAAGCATCGTTAAAATAGCGGCAGCAACCGCCTCGACACCGCATGAATAGCGGCCTCGGCTGCTTGTCGCCATCGCCAGCCCCGTATAGAATGCCTGCGCAGAATTTTTGCTTCAAGGAAAATGGCCACCAGCGCCATCCCATTAAGAACAGTGTCACTGAAGGGTATCAATGGACGATTTATTTGTACAAGCGGGCGACTTGCCGACCTGGCACCAGCGCTGCGCGCTGCGCGTGCTGCACCTGTTTGGCTGGCGCATGCGCTTCCGTCCCCTGCCGGGACCGCGCGGCATCGCCGTCGTCTACCCGCACACGTCCAACTGGGATTTCATGGTGGGCCTGTTCGGCAAATGGGCGCTGTCCCTGCCGTTCCGCTGGCTGGCCAAGGATTCCCTGTTCCGCGGCCCGATGGGCAAGGTGCTGCGCTACCTCGGCGGCGAACCCGTCGACCGCAGTACCACCAGCGGCACGATCCAGCGCCAGGCCGAGCGCATGCTGGCCGCCGACTGGTACTGGCTGGCCATCACGCCGGAAGCGACGCGCAGCTACCGCCCGAACTGGAAGAGCGGCTTTTATCACCTGGCCCTGGCCGCCAAGGTGCCGCTGTTGCTGGTGTATATCGACTACCCGAACAAAGTGCTGGGCGTCGTCGACCATATCTATCTGACGGGCGACAAGGACGCCGACATGGCCGCCATCGCCGCCGTGTATGCGGGCCATCAGGGCTTGCATCCAGAAAAGGCGGCGCCCATCGTGCTGTCCGAGAAGCGCCCCGGCGCTTAATTCATTCCCATCAGCACCACGCCGGCGGCCGTCATGGCCACGCCGGCCAGGCGCAGCATGCGCTCGGCCAGTACCTGGCCGATGAAACGTCCCGCCCCCAGCAAGATGGCCGAAGCCAGCAGGAAGCCGCACGCGGCCGAGGCGGCCGGCAATTCCTGGCCATGCGCATTGCCATGCGCCAGCGCAAACAGGCCCACCAATCCCATGCCCAGCCAGTTCGGCAAGGCCAGCGCCAGCGCGATGGCCAGTCCCACCAGCGCCACCGTGGCGGCGATACCCGTCTCCAGCCCGGGTACCGCCACGCCCGCCATGCCTGCCAGCGCGCCGAGCAGCATCATGCCGAGGAAAGTGGCGGGCTGGGCCAAGCCGCGGCGCTGCTGGCCGCCCCAGATGCCCACGCCCAGCATGGCCAGCAAATGGTCGATGCCCGTGAACGGATGGGCGAAACCGGCCAGGAAACCGGCGCTCTCGCCATGGCCGGGGTGGGCCATTGCGGGCAAGGCCAGCAGGCACAGCGCCGCCACGGCGGCCGTATTTTTCATCAGTCTTGCACTCATTGCAGCTCCTTGCCTGGTTGATCGAGCAAACCTTGCTCGCGGATAAAATCAATGACGACCTGCACGCCGTCGCCGCTGCGCAGGTTGGTAAACACGAAGGGGCGCTCGCCGCGCATGCGCTTGGCATCCTGCGCCATGATGTCCAGATTGGCCCCCACATACGGCGCCAGGTCCGTCTTGTTAATAATGAGCAAATCGGAACGCGTGATGCCGGGCCCGCCCTTGCGCGGAATTTTTTCGCCGCCGGCCACGTCGATCACATAAATGGTGAGGTCCGACAATTCCGGGCTGAAGGTGGCGGCCAGATTGTCCCCGCCCGATTCGACCAGGATCAAATCGAGATTCGGAAAATCTGCCTGCATGCGCGCGATCGCTTCAAGGTTGATGGACGCGTCTTCGCGGATGGCCGTGTGCGGGCAGCCACCCGTCTCCACGCCCATCAGGCGCTCGGCCGGCAAGGCATCCGCGCGCAGCAGGATTTCCATGTCTTCCTTGGTATAGATGTCATTCGTGATGACGGCCATGTCGTAGCGCTCGCGCATGCCCTTGCACAGCATTTCGCACAGGGCAGTCTTGCCCGATCCGACGGGGCCGCCGATGCCCACGCGCAGGGGATTGGAGGTGATCGATGTCATTTTTTGCTCTCTCATAAAATTTTCAGGAACGGTACAGCCGGCTGTACTGCACTTCGTGCCGCATCGACAGCAGCGACAGGCCGGGCGCCCAGTTGCCCATCTCGTCGTCTGCTAACGTCTGCGCCGTGAGGGCCGCCGCTTCCAGCTCCGGGCGCAGCGACAGCAGCAATCGCTGGCCCGCCACCTGTCCCAGCGGCACGGATTTCACGCAGACGAGCACCTGATTTTCCACCCACGCAAACAGCATGGCCAGCAGCGCTTGCTCGCGCGGAATCGCCAACGCCGCCACGGCGCAGGCATAGGCCGTGGGCAAGGCCACCTCCGGCTGGCCCTGCAGCATGTCGATCAGCACGCCGTCGGCCACGCCCAGCTCGGCCAGCAACTTGGTCAGCGAATAGCCCATCTGGATGGTCTCGGCGCGAAATTCCGCCGTGTCGCGCGAAGCGATGAAACGCTCGCTCCAGCGCTGCACGGCGCACAAATCCTGCGCTTCGAACGCTTGCATCAAGCGCCAGCACAGCGGGGCTTCCCAACGCGCCACTACGTGCGTCAGATGCTGGGCGATCCACTCGCGCGCCGTGGCCGCATCCACTACCAGGCCGGATTCGAGCGCCGCCTCCAGCCCCTGCGAATAGCTGTAGGCGCCAATCGGCAAGGCCGGACTGGCAAACTGCAGCAAATGCAGCAGGGCGGACGCCTGCATCATGCAATGTCACCGGGGCGGTGGATTTTCTGCCGCAGCGGCACGGGCGCCAGCAAATGCTGGCCATGGCCGTCGTGGTGGCCATGGCCGCCGCCATACGCGCCCGCTTCCGGCTCGAACGGCGCGCTTTCTTCCGTCACAGTCGCCTGCAAGCCTTCCAGCATCTCCTTCAGCACCACGTCCTTGCGGATGCGCAAAAAGCCGTCGCCCACCTGCGCCTGCGTGTGGCGGTTCCCCAGGTGAAAAGCGCAGCGCAGCAGGGTATGCGCATCCGCGCAGCGCACCAGGTAGGTCGGCTCGCGCGCGGCGACGATCTGCACCACCTGGCCATCCGGCCCCGTCATGCGCTCGCCGTCGCGCAGCACCGTGCCGCGCACGGTAAACACGGCCACGTCGTCGCCAGTCGACAGCACGGCGCGCAGCCGGCATTTTTCGCGCTGGTCGTAGGGCAGCACCAGTTGCGCAAACGGCGCGCGTTCATCGCCAGGTGCCAGCTTGGTATGCAATGTGAGCATGATTGTCTCCTGCTTAAAATAGAAAATAGCGCTGCGCCATCGGCAGCACGGCGGCCGCCTCGCACACGAGCAGCTGGCCGTCGGCGCGTACGGCATAGGTTTCCGGGTCCACTTCCATGTGCGGCGTGGCGCTGTTGTGGATCATGTCGTGCTTGCGCAAGCCGCGCATGTTCTTCACGGCGATGATAGATTTATTCAGTTTCAGCTGGTGGCCGATATCGAGGTCGTAGGCCGCCTGCGAGACGAAGGTAAACGACTTTTTCAGGCCGCCGCCGAAGGCGCCGAACATCATGCGATAGTGCACGGGCTGCGGCGTGGGGATCGAGGCGTTCGGGTCGCCCATCTGCGCGGCGGCGATCATGCCGCCTTTTAGAATCATCGAGGGCTTGACGCCGAAGAAGGCCGGCTTCCACAGCACGAGGTCGGCGATCTTGCCCGCCTCGATGGAGCCCACCACATGCGATATCCCATGCGTGATGGCCGGGTTGATCGTGTACTTGGCGACGTAGCGCTTGGCGCGGAAATTGTCGCTGCGCGCCGTATCGGGCGCAAGCGGCCCCCGCTGCACCTTCATCTTGTGCGCCGTCTGCCAGGTGCGCATGATCACTTCACCGACTCGCCCCATGGCTTGCGAGTCGGACGACATCATCGAGATGGCGCCGATGTCGTGCAGGATGTCTTCCGCGGCGATGGTTTCGCGGCGGATGCGCGACTCGGCAAAGGCCACGTCTTCGGCGATCGCCGGGTCCAGGTGGTGGCACACCATCAGCATGTCCAGGTGCTCGTCGAGCGTGTTGACGGTGAAGGGCCGCGTGGGATTGGTCGACGAAGGCAGCACGTTGGACTGGCCCACGGCGGCGATGATGTCGGGCGCATGGCCGCCGCCCGCGCCTTCCGTGTGGAAGGTGTGGATGGTGCGGTCCTTGAAGGCGGCCAAGGTGTGCTCGAGAAAACCGCCTTCGTTGAGGGTATCGCTGTGCAGCGCCACCTGAATATCCATGCGGTCCGCGACGGAAAGGCAGTTGTCGATGGCGGCCGGCGTGCTGCCCCAGTCTTCGTGCAGTTTCAAGCCGATGGCGCCCGCGCGCACCTGCTCTTCCAGCGGCAGCGGCAGGCTGACGTTACCTTTACCCATGAAGCCCAGGTTCATCGGGAAGGCGTCGGCCGCCGCCAGCATGGCGTGCAGGTGCCACGGCCCCGGTGTGCAAGTGGTGGCGGCCGTGCCCACGGCCGGTCCCGTGCCGCCGCCCAGCATGGTGGTCACGCCGCTCATCAGCGCTTCCTCGATCTGCTGCGGGCAGATGAAGTGGATGTGGGTATCGACGCCGCCGGCCGTGACGATCATGCCTTCGCCGGCGATGATCTCGGTGGCGCCGCCAATAGCCAGGGTCACGCCGGACTGGATGTCTGGATTGCCCGCCTTGCCGATGCCGAAGATCAGCCCGTTTTTCAGGCCGATGTCCGCCTTCACGATGCCCCAGTGGTCGAGGATGACGGCATTCGTGATGACGGTATCCATCACCTCGGCAGCGCTGCGCTGCGACTGGCCCATGCCGTCGCGAATCACCTTGCCGCCGCCGAATTTCACTTCTTCGCCGTAGATCGCGTAGTCATGCTCGATCTCGATGAACAGTTCCGTATCGGCCAGGCGGATGCGGTCACCCTTGGTGGGGCCGAACATTTCGGCATACGCGCTGCGGGGAATGCTGGCCATCTCAATCCTTTCCCGGTGGAGTATCTTGCAGTTCGCCCATCACTGCGCCATTGAAGCCGTAGACCTTGCGCTCGCCCGCCAGCGCCACCAGTTCCACCGTGCGCTGCTGGCCCGGCTCGAAGCGCACGGCCGTACCGGCCGTGATATTGAGGCGCATGCCGTAGGCGCGCCAGCGCTCGAAGGACAGCGCAGGGTTGACTTCGAAAAAGTGGAAATGCGAGCCCACCTGGATCGGCCGGTCGCCCCGGTTGGCCACTACCACGGTGGCCGTGGCGCGTCCGACATTCAAGCTGATTTCGCCTTCTTCCAATTTGTATTCGCCTGGGGTCATGACCGGCTCCTGTAATGTCGCTTGTATGGTTAAGGTATCGGGTGGTGCACGGTGACCAGCTTGCTGCCGTCGGGGAAGGTCGCCTCCACCTGGATATCGGGGATCATCTCGGCGATGCCGTCCATGACGTCGGCGCGCGAGAGTATCTTCGTACCGTCCGACATCAGCTGCGCCACCGACTTGCCATCGCGCGCCCCTTCCATGATGGCCGCGCTGATCAGGGCCACCGCTTCCGGATAATTCAACTTCAAGCCGCGCGCCAGGCGCCGTTCGGCCAGCAGCGCGGCCGTAAAAATGAGCAGCTTGTCTTTTTCGCGGGGAGTCAGGTCCATGTCTTTCCTTGTCTTTCCTGATTAAGTGTTCCAGATGCGGGGCACGACGGCGCCGCGCCCCAGCATGGCGGGACGCAGCAGCTGCCAGGCGGCCAGCATGATGCGGCGCGCCGCCTCGCTGTCGCCGCACAGCAGGCGCACCGCCACCAGCGATTTCATGTGCGTGGCGCCAAACGCGGCGCCGTCCGGCACGGCGATCTCGCGCACGGCCGCCAGCACGGCGGGAGAAACGGGCGTGCCGATGGCGATCAGGGTGGCGCACACGGTGTGGCCTCCCAGGCCCAGCGGGCTGGCCATCAGCGCGCCGCCGGCGGCCAGCACGCCCTGCTCCCACCACAGCAGCTTGCCGCCACGGCGGATCTGCACCTGCTGGCTGATGCTGCCCGTATTGAACATTTCGCCCGAGGCGCTGCGGCCCAGGCAGACGATGTCGCAGCCGATGTAGCTGGCGTCGACCGCCAGTTCCACTTCATGGCGCAGGCGCACGCAAGCCTGGTCGAAGAAAATGCTCTCCTGCGGCAGCCACTCGATGGCCGCGCCGCTGGCGGCGCGCAGCATGATGTGCTGGCCCGAGACATGGCCGTTGGCGCGGTACCATTTGGCGGCGCCCGGGGACGTGAGCAAGGCGTGCGCACCCTCGCCCACCGTGGCGTCGACGGCCAGCTGGTCGCCGCCCACCACGCCGCCGGGCGGATGGATGATGATGGCGTGGCAGACGCGATCGCCCTCCGGATACAGGGGCTTTTGCACGCGCAGGGGGCCGCTGTGCGTACGCTCGACGAGGCGGCTGACGCCATCGTGCAGCGCAAAGCCCAGGCGCAAATGCGCCTGCCAGGCGCCGTGAGCGCTGGCCTGCAAAAGCATGGCTGGAGGGGTACTGTCTGGCATGCGGGGCAATCGCGTAAATAAGCGATTACCTAAGCAGGATATGTGCCAGCGTCTGGGGAAATAAAAGTGAGAATCGTGCACCGCACTGCAGCGAACGCACCGGCATGGTGCATCGGCCGCACCGCGGCGCTTAGGCCGCCGCCACGGCCAGGGTGCGCCGTTCGCGCAGCAAGGCCGTGAAGGCTTCCGCGGCCAGGGGGCGGCTGAAGTAATAGCCCTGCATTTCGTCGCAGCCGTGTTCCGTCAGGAAGTCGACCTGTTCGCGCGTTTCCACGCCTTCGGCGATGACGCGCATGTCCAGGTTGTGCGCCAGCGAGATGACGGAACGGGCGATGGCCGCGTCGCTGCTGCTGGTGGTGACATCGTCGACGAAGGATTTGTCGATCTTCAGCACGTCGATGGGAAAGCGTTTCAGGTAGCCCAGGCTAGAATAGCCGGTGCCGAAGTCGTCGAGCGAAATGCCCACGCCGATATCCTTCAGGCGCGTGAGGGCCGCCACGGCCTTGTCCGGATCGCCCATGACGGTGCTTTCCGTGATCTCGATGCCGAGGCAGGCGGGCGCGATGCCGTATTTGCGCAAGGCCGCCTCGACGAACGGCACCGTGCGGTCTTGCGCGAACTGCTTGCCGGACAGGTTGACGGCCACCTTGATGCTGCCCAGGCCCGCGTCGTGCCAGGCGCGGATCTGCGCGCACACGCTTTCGAGCACCCATTCGCCGATGGCCGTGATCGAGCCATATTCCTCTGCCAGCGCGATGAACAGGCCGGGCGGCACCTTGCCCAGCACCGGATTATCCCAGCGCAGCAAGGCTTCCGCGCCCAGCAAGGCGCCCGTGCGCAAGCACATCTGCGGCTGGTAGTGCACTTCGAATTCATCGCGGCCGATGGCGCCGCGCAGCTGCTGCTGCATCGCCAGGCGGGCGCGGATATCGCTGCCCATGCGCTCCGTGAAGAAGGCGTAATGGTCGCGTCCCATTTCCTTGGCGCGCACCAGGGCCGTATCGGCGTGGCGCAGCACGTCGTCGAGGCTGTCGCCGTCGGCCGGGCACATGGCGATGCCGATGCTGGTGGTCAGCGCCAGGCGCTCGCCATCGACGCTGAGTTCTTCACGCAAGCCGGCCAGGATGGTTTGCGCCAGCCCCAGGGTGCGCCCCAGCAGGGCATCGTCCTGCAGCAGGATCTGGAATTCGTCGCCGCCCTGGCGCACCACCGTGTCGCCCTCGCGCACGCAGCCGGACAGGAAACGCGCCACCACTTGCAGGGCCTTGTCGCCCACGGCCTGGCCGTGCGAATCGTTGATGTTCTTGAAGCGGTCCAGGTCCAGGCACATCAGCACCACTTGCTGGCTGTCGCGCAGGGCGTTCGCGCGCGCCTGTTCGAAGCGCTCGCGCAGCAGCACGCGGTTCGGCAAGCCCGTCAGCGCGTCGTGGTAGGAAAGGAAATCGATCAGATGCTGCTCGGCCTTGCGCTCGCTGATGTCGAGGAAGACGCCGATGTAGTTGACGACGGCGCCATCGGGCCCGTGCACGGTGGAGACGCTGAGCAGGCAGGGATAGGTGTCACCGCTCCTGCGCCGCGTCTGCACCTCGCCCGACCAGCAGCCGCTGCTGCGCAAGCCCTGGCGCAGGGCCAGCAGCACCGCCTCGCCCGTGTATTCGGCGTGCAGGCGCAGGATGTCCGTGCCCACCACTTCCTGCGCCGCGTAGCCGGTGATGCGCGTAAAGGCGGGATTGGCCGTGACGATGACGCCGGCAGGATCCGTGATCAGGATGGCGTCCTGCGTCGCTTCAAAGACCTGGCCCGACAGGCGCAGCAATTCTTCATTGGCGCGGCGGATCTGCACTTCGCGCGCCAGAGTGCTGGCCACCTGTTCCAGTTCGGCCGTGCGTTCGGCCACGCGCCGCTCCAGGTTGGCGCGCTCCTGCGCCAGCTGCAGCTGCGCCCGCGCCAGGCGCACGTGGGCATCGGTGCGGGCCAGGATTTCCTCGGCCTGGAAGGGCTTGGCGATGAAATCGACGGCGCCCAGCGCGAAGCCGCGCACCTTGTCGTCCGTATCGTACTGGGCCGACAGGAAGATCACCGGCACCTGGCGCAGGGACGGTATTTCCTTCAGGCGGCGGCACACTTCAAAGCCGTCGAGGCCGGGCATGCGCACGTCGAGCAGGATCAGCTCGGGCGGGCGCGCCTGGGCCGTCCACAGGGCCAGTTCGCCGTTCGGCGCCTGGCGCACCGCATAGCCGGCGCCGCCCAGCAAATCGCTCAACAGCTTCAGCGAAGCCGGCGTATCTTCAACGATCAGTACTTCGCCCTTCGAGTTCACTTCCGAAAAATCGCGGTGCATGTAGCAGTTCTCTCAGCTTTGGATGAGGCGCGGCGATCCGTTGCCGCGCTGGACAAGACATTTCTTTGCGATGAACTACGTACTATCATCATAATCTTTATTGCAATTTAGCACCATCCATCGGTGGCACTTAGCCCGTCTTTTCATCGAATCCGATGTTGTCAGCCCACACTTTTCAAGCGTGCGCCGGCGCGCCCTCACTCTCCAGCAAGTCGCACAGCTGGCGGTACTGATGCTGGTCGAGCATGGCTTGCAGCGGCGCCAGCACGGGCGCAGCCGCCGGCGGCAAGTCACCCAGCAGCAGCGCCACCCTGGCCAGGTTCAATTCGCGCAGCGCCACCAGCAAGGCCGCGCGCTCTTCACCTGCCAGCAGCAGCAAGTCTCGCGCCCGCAGCGCCGGCGGCGCCTCGGGCACCGGCGCCGCCGGCAGCGGCACTGGCACCTGCACGGGCGCTTCCGCCGCCTGCGCGGGTATGCTGAAACGGAAGGTGGCGCCCTGCCCAGGCATCGATTCCACTGTCAATTCGCCTTTCATCAATTGCACGAATTCGCGCGAAATGGCCAGGCCCAGGCCCGTGCCATCCTTCGGTCCCGCGCTGTCGGCCTGCACGAAGGGTTCAAAAATGCGCTGCTGGTCCTCCGGGGCGATGCCGATGCCCGTGTCGCTGACGGCAAACGACAGCATCCATTGATCGCCATCGCGCCGCTCAGCGCGCACGCGCAAGGTGACTTCACCGCCGCCGGCAAATTTGACGGCGTTCGACATCAGGTTCAGCAGCACCTGGCGCAAGCGCGTCGCGTCAAGCACCACGGCCACCGGCAGGTTCGCGCAATCGAGGCGCAGGGCCAGGCCCTGCTGCTCGGCGCGCATGCCCAGCATGTCCATCACTTCCTGCAGCAGGGGCGCCAGCGCCGCCACGGCCGTCTGCGCGTGCAGGCGTCCCGCCTCGCCCTTCGACAGTTCGAGGATTTCATTGATCAGGGTAAGCAGATGATTGCCGGAGCGGTGGATGATGGCCAGGTTGCGCTTTTCATCGTCCTGCATGTTGGGCGAGGCGGCCATCAGGCGCGAAAAGCCGATCACGGAATTCAAGGGCGTGCGCAGTTCATGGCTCATGTTCGCCAGGAAGGTGCTCTTGGCGCGGTTCGCCGCCTGCGCCTGGCTGACGGCCACCGACAGGGCGCTCGTGCGCTCGGCCACCAGTTCTTCCAGGTGATGGCGGTGGCGCAGCAGTTCCAGTTCGGCCTCGCGGTGCGCCGTGATGTCGTAGTTCGAGCCCACCAGGCGCATGGGCTGGCCCTGCCCGTCGCGGAAGATCACGGCATCGGCCTTGATGTAGCGGATGGCGCCATCGGGCCACAGGATGCGGTACTCGTGCGTGAACGCCTGGCCGGCTCCGAGCGCGGCGCGCAGGGCTTCCTTGGCGGCCGGCACGTCGTCGGGCATCAGCGCCGCGCGCCAGATCGCCGCGGGTGCCATCCTGCTGTCCGCATCGGCCTTGAACTGCGCGTACATCTGCTCATCCCACTGCAAGGCATCGTTGATGACGTTCCAGTCCCAGATACCGATGCTGGCCGCGCCGGTGGCCATCTGCACGCGCTCCTCGCTGCGCTGCAGGGCGCGGTAGCGGCTATCGAGCAGTGCCACCATGTCGCGGATGGAGCGGTACAGCGTGCGCAGTTCGCCCAGGAACCAGGCTTTCGGCGGCGTGCCGAATGCTTCGCCCTGCCCCGCCTTGATGCCGGCCGCATACTGGCCGATCGCCTTTAGGGGCTTGAGCATCAGACACCACATGAGCAGCCAGACGCTGGCCACCAGGATCACGTCGAGCGCCACGATCATGGCGCCGATGCCCAGCGCGCGCTGCTGCAGCTGCGCGTGCAGCAGCGCCGGCGTCGCATACACGGCCACGCTGCCGATGACCTGTCCGCCCATGGTCACGGGGCGCCGCTGCACCAGCCAGTCGGGCTCCGCGGACAACGAGGAAAAGCTGTCGATGGCGCCGCTTGCAGTGCGGCGCAAGACCAGCGCCTCCTTGCCGATGCCCGGCGTCAGGGAACTGGCCACCAGGTCGCGCTTGCCCAGCATGCTGCGCATGATGGCCTGCATCTGCTTTTCATCGAGATTCCACAATGGCAGTTCGATGGCCACGGCCAGCTGGTCCGCGCTCACGGCCAGGCTGCGATGCAGCTGCTGCCAGCGCTGCTCGCGTTCGGACTGGTAAAACAGCACGGCAAACACCAGCAGCAGCGCGGTGACGACAAAGGTCAGCGCCACGCTGACGGCCAGCACGATGGAGACGCCGCCCAGGCGCGCGTCTTTGGGCAAGTGAAAAGTCATGCGTCCTCGCCCTGCGGCTCGCTCGCCAGCTGCGCCAGCAAGGCGCACAGCGGCTGGTACTGATGCTGTTCCAGCATGGCGGCGATATGCGCGGCCAGCTGCGGCAGGCTGGTCGCCACGCCGGCCAGCACGATGGCGCTGCGGCGCAGATCGAGGGCTTGCACGGATTCGAGCAGCGCCTGCCGCTCGGCAGCGCCCAGCTGGCCCAGCGCCTGCTGCAAGTCAAAGACAGCCACCGGCACGCGCGGCGGCGCGGCGGCAGTACGCTGGAAGCGCACGCCCAGCTGCTGCTCCAGCATGGCGAACAGGTGTTCCTGCTCGATCGGCTTGCGCAGGAAACCGTCGGCGCCGGCCGCCAGCGCTTCCTGCTTTTCTTCCTCGAAGGCGGAGGCGGTCATGATCACCAGGCGCGGCTGCACCAGCGCCGGCTGCGCGCGCAGCCAGCGCGTCAGCGCCAGGCCATCCATGTCCGGCATGCGCCAGTCGCTGAGCACGATGTCGTAGCGCTGCGCCGCCAGCATGGCTTGCGCCTGCACGCCGCCCGCCGCCTCCTGCAGCTGGAAGCCCAGCGGCGCCAGCAAGCCGGCCAGCAGCTTGCGGCAGTTATCGTCATCGTCGACCAGCAGCACCATGCGCCCGCGTTGGGCTGGCGGCAGGCGCGCCACGCGGCCCGGCGCCAGCGACGCGATGGCCGGCTGCTGCAGCACCGGCGCGCGCAGCTCGAAACTGAAGCGGGACCCGGCCCCCAGGGTCGATTCGACGCGCAGCTCGCCGCCCATCAGACGCACGAATTCGCGCGAAATGGTCAGCCCCAGTCCCGTGCCGGCCTGCGCCACGGCGCTGTCGGCCTGCACGAACGGTTCAAAGATGCGCTCCAGATCCTCTTCCGCGATGCCGCTGCCCGTATCGCGCACGGCAAACGCCAGCGCCACCTGTCCATCGCCGTCCGCCTGGCAGGCCAGCGACAGAGTCACGCTGCCCTGCTCGATGAACTTGAGCGCGTTCGACAGCAAATTCAACAGCACCTGGCGCAGCTTGGCGCCATCGAGACGCACCAGCGGCGGCACGCCGGCACGTTCGAGCCGCAGCGCGATGCCCTGGTCGCCGGAGCGCATGCGCACCATCTCGAGCACCTCGTCGAGCAAGCCATTCAAGTCCACGGGCCCCGCTTGCAGCTGCATGCGGCCCGCCTCGATCTTCGACAATTCCAGGATATCGTTGATCAAGGTCAGCAAATGATGGCCGGCGCGGTTGATGATGGCCAGGTTATGCTTTTCTTCCTCGAACATGCTGCTCGAATCGGCCATCATCTGCGAAAAACCGATCACGGAATTCAAGGGCGTGCGCAATTCGTGGCTCATGTTGGCCAGGAAGACGCTTTTCGCGCGGTTCGCCGATTCGGCCTCGGTGACGGCCACCGACAGGGCCGCCGTGCGCTGCTGCACCAATTCTTCCAGATGGTCGCGGTAGCCGAGCAGCTCCTGCTCGCTTTGCTTGCGCTCGGAAATGTCGACGATGCCGCTGCGCACCAGGCGCCGCCCTTCCATCGGCAAGCGCACCAGCCGCACTTCGCAGGGAAAGATGCTGCCGTCGGCGCGCCGCACATTGCGTTCAACCAGGATGGGTTCACCGAGCATGGCGCGGCGCAGATGCTCTTCCATCATCAGTCCCAGCGGCAGGCCATCGGGCTGCTCGCCGGTATACAGGTCGAACGGCCCACGCGCCAGCAGCGCTTCGCGCGACATCCCCAGCATGCGCTGCGCGCTGCTGTTGGCGTCGATGAAGCGGTCCAGGTCCAGGTCATACACGACGATGGCTTCGGGCGCATGCTCGACGAGGATGCGGAAGCGCTGCTCGCTTTCGCGTGCATCGCTCTCGGCGCGGCGCAGGCGGCGGCGCTGCAGCAGCAAGGCGCTCAGCATGCATGCCATGGCGAGAAACACGGCGCCGGCCGACAGCACGGCGACGCGGTGTTCGTGCCACAGTTGCGGCGGGCGGTTGAAGAACAGGGTGTGCGGCGGCAGCCGGCTGAAGTCCGCATCCCAGCGCTGCAGCTGTTCCCAGTCATACATGGGCACCGGGCTGACCGGCGGCAGCAAGGCGCCCGGCGCGGCAGGCGCCTTGCCGGCCAACACGGCCAGCGACATCTGCGCCACCTGCTGCGCGGCCCCTTCGATGTGCAGGATGGAGCCGCCGAGAATCCCCTTGCCCACGTTCGTGTTGTACATGCCGAACGCGGGCACGTTCGCCAGCCGCGCCAGTTCACCAGCAAACTGCACGGGCGTGGCGATGGCGCCGTCCACATCGCGGTTGACGTTGCCCGCCACCAGCAAGGTATCGGCGGGCAGGTGCGCCACGGCCGCGCGCATCTGCTCCAGGGTCAGGTCATCGAGGTAGCGCATGGCCACCTTGCCCTGCCACGCCTGCGCCGCCTGCTGCATGTTGCGCTTCAAGGCCTGGTCAGCCTCGCTGGCGCCGACGGCCATGACGATGGTTTTGGTCTCCGGGAACAGCGCCATGGCTTGCGCCAGGGTGCCGGGGAAATCGACATTCGCCTTTTGCTGCCAGATGGATGCCGGGCTGCCGGCCGGCAAAGCCTTGCCCGAGGTGTTAATCGCCAGCACGGGCACGCCGCGCGCCAGCGGCGCCAGGTCGGACAATAAAAAATCGAGCGCCGGCTGCTGCATGGCGATGATCAGGTCGGCCTTGCGGCCCATCATCTGGGTGTATCTTAAAAGCAACAAATCACGCATCTCGTTGCGCAGCGCCGGGTCGCCCTGGGTATTCAGGTTCAGGTGCTCGACCATGATGTCTTCGCTGGCCAGGCCCGCGGCGGCCATGGCGGCCACATAGGTCCGCGTGTACGACTCCACGCCGGCGCGGCCGTAATCGTAGGCGTTGAGAAACAGCACGCGCTGGCCCTGGTGCGGGGGCGCAGCGTCCGGCGTCGCAGCCGGCACGGCGGCCGGGGCTGCGGCGACACAGAACGCCAGCAGCAATGCGCGGCCACAGCGACGCACCGCTGCCCTGCCCATCCCGCCGCCAGGCCGCCAGCCGCCCGGCACATCACGCATCATTCGCCATGCCCATGCTCACTCCCGCCTGTCACCATGTTTCAACTATGCGCTGACTGCTCAGCCACCGACACTTACAAAAACATGATAACGTCAACTGCAGGGGCAAGTCTATTCCTTAGGGCAATCTTTTGACAAGACATCCGCTTGCAGCGCCCACCATCGTTACGCGGCGGTGCCGCTGATACCGAACAATTCCAGCTTTAACCCTTTTATGCCAGACGGCACATAAATCGCAATCGCCTGGGCCTTGATCATGCTGTCATAAATACTGCCCTTGTTATCGATCGAAAAGTAATACGTATTGGGCCGCACTGGCACTTCGGCAGGAACCTGGGCCATATGGCGCAACTCGGCACCCGGAAGCGCCCGCCCCAGTAATAGTTCGATAGTGTCCGGAGAGGAAACTTTGAACTGCAATGGCACCGTGGCGACCAGTTCCAGCGCCGGCATATCGGCGTTTACCGCAAGACAGAGTTCGGTCTGCCGGTCAATCCGCTTGGCATCGAGCAAGCCGTGATAGTGGGTGTTTTGTTGCATGTCGTTGGACAGCGCAATCGGGAAATAGCGCGACAGCAGCACAGTATCGATCAGGTCGCGAATGATGCCATCGAGCTTGCCGAAACCGGGAGCCGCGTCATCGTGACAATACGCCGGCAAGTCGCTCAGTGTGTATTTTTTCGAAAACGTCATCAAGCCACCGGCCAATGCCATCAATTTTTCAAACAAATATACGGGATGGTGGCGCCGATAACTGGCGCAATGGCTGAGCGTGGCGCTGGCCGTACTCAATGTATTGAGCATCCAGAATGAGGAAACATCCCCGCCATGAAATTCAACCGTATTTTTACCGGGCTGACGGTGGCGGCTGTACAGCGCCTCAACTTTCGCACCCATGCGGTCGATCAGCGACTCGAGCATTTTTTGCAGAGAAGACTCGGCGCTGATGGTCAGGCCAGGTGGAATGAAGGACGTATCGACTTCAAAGCCGCCATTGCCAGCGCGGTACAAACGGATCAGCGGAATGGCAAGGTAATCGTTCAGGGGCTCCAGTTGCGACAGAAGATACACGCGTTTCTTCAGGTAAGCCACGTCAATGCTGACTGCTTCGCTATACAGATCCGGAGTTTCGATATCCACCTGAACATAGCGCGCGCCGGCAGAACTCGAATTGCCGCCATGTGCCCGCAGCGCGGGCAGCGCGGCATAGAACGTAAAACTATGTTCGCTGGAAGGTAGCTTGGACAGGTCAACCGCACTGGGCAATACATCGCCAAGCGGCGCGTCAAAGAGCTCTCCATCCTGAAAGACGAGCGACATGGCGTCCGCCCGCAGACTGTTGTTGGCCAGTGCATCCGCATTCCAGCTGACGCTGTGCACGCCCCATAAATGTGGATTAATGAGTGAGGCCAGACGTTGCAGGCGCGCTTCATGGTAGCGGTCCAGTTGCTGGAACTGCTGGGGACCGATGGCCAGTCCTTCGGACCAAAGTAATTTGGATGGCAATGTCATCGCGTTCTCCATGTTGACCGTTGGAATCATGCTGCCTTGCCAGTCTGATGTTGCCAGCGTTGACGTCTTTGATGTTGCGCAGTAACCCTATTCAATTATTTGCGCAAACGCAATTTACCTTTGAGCAAACGCTCGGATACTGGCCATTCCGCCGCAAAGACACAGGAAACAGAGATGGAGGACTTGCTGCCGTATTTCGAACGCGAGCTGGTGATGCTGCGGCGACATTGCCGTGAGTTCTCCGAACGCTATCCGCGAATCGCCGGCAAACTGCACATGTCCGGCGAGTCTTGCGAAGATCCCCACGTCGAACACTTGATCGAATCGGTGGCCATGCTGGCGGCACGCATCTCGAAACGGCTCGATGACGACTATCCGCAATTTACCGAAGCCTTGTTCGAAGCCCTGTTCCCCCATTATCTGCGCCCCTTTCCATCGTGCACCATCGTTCACCAGTCCGCCCCGGCCGCTGGAGCGGGCGTATTGCACTTGCCGGCGGGCAGTGAAATGGACGCAACGCCTGTGCGCGGCGTGCGCTGCCGCTTCAAGACTGCCTACGGCATGACGACAGGAGCATCGGTACTGGAAAGCACGTTTTTCGATACGATGATCAAGGCGCCGCCAGGCGTACGCCTGCCGGCACAAGCCAGTTCCTCGCTGAACATTTGCATCCGGCATCTCGACGCAGCGCCTGCATCACTGCGCGTTTTCATCGATGGCGAAGCTTCTTTTTCCGCCGCATTGCGCGATGCCTTGTTCATGCATGCAGTCTGCGCTTTTGTGTCCATCGACGCAGTGCAATGGTTTGCTTTACCCGCCGTGCCCTTGACGCCCGTCGGCTTCGCCGATGCGGATGCCTTGATACCTTTCGGTGCCCGTTCCCAGCCGGCCTACCGCATCCTGAGCGAGTATTTTGCGTATCCGGAAAAATTCAATTTCTTCGACATCGATATCGCGACGCTGAGTACGGCCCTGCCGCCTGGGTGCCAGCGCTTTACCCTGCATCTGTGCATGGCAGGTTTGCGACCCGATTGCGCTGCGGCACGCATGTTGTCCAGCATTTCCAGCGAAAACTTAAGGCTGGGCTGCAGTCCGGCGGTCAATATTTTCCGCCAGGAAGGCGTGCCGATCGCCATCACCCGGCAGAAAGCCGACTACTCCGTGCTGGCCCATGCTACCCATGCCCATGGTTACGAAGTCGTCACTGTCGATACGGTGCGTTTGTTGCGCCAGCGGGGAGGGGAAAGCACGCTGACCGAATTTCGCCCGCTGTACAGCCTGCGCCATGGCGAAAGCGCGGCGCAACAAGGCCATTACTGGATCGTTCGCCACGACATGGCTTTGGCCATCAAAAGTCCTGGCCATGAAAAGAAAATCACGCTGGTCGATGGCGACTTCAATCCCTTGATCCATGAAAAGGCCAGCTTGTCGCTGTCGCTGACATGCAGTAACCGCGATCTTCCGCTGTCGCTCAAATATGGCCAACCGCAAGGAGACTTGCAACCGTGCGGCGGCGGACCCGCATTGCACATGCTGCGACGCCCCAGCCAGCCGCGACGCTTTTCACCGGGCGCGGGCCTGCACTGGCGCCTGATTTCGCACCTGACGCTGAATCATCACGCGCTGGTCCAGGAGGGCTTGCCGGCGCTGCGCGAAATGCTGACACTGTATGACCTGTCCCAATCGGCAAGCTCGCAACGCCAGATCGACGGCATCGTCGCACTGACGCACTCGCCGACCACGACCTGGCTGCGGCACAAGCGCGGCACCTCGCTGGCGCATGGCGTGGAGGTGCGCATCACGCTTGACGAGGGGGCGTTCGTCGGCAGCAGCATGCACCTGTTTGTGCAGGTGATCGATCACTTCCTTGGGCTATATGTGCAAATCAACAGTTTCATCGAACTGGTGGTGCTGTCACTGCAAAGCGGAGAGGAGCTGATCCGATGCAAACCAAGAAGCGGACTGCAGAATCTGGTGTAATGCACCACTTGCTGGCCGAGCCGTACCGCTACCAATTCGTGCAGGCAATGCGTATTCTGCTGTGCTGGCTACGTCAGCAGAACGTGTCCCATGCGCAAGCCTTTGGCCAGGTGTTGCGTTTCAAGAACAGCTTGTCATTGAGTTTTCCCGCCAGTGAAATCGAACAGCTTTCACTCGACGACAATGAACAGCTGACCTTGATACCGACGTTCATGCGCTTTCTGGGCATCGGCGGTACCTTGCCTTTGCACCATTCGGAACGTATCGCCGGCCACCGCTTGTCGAGCAAAGACGCCTGCGTTCCGGCCTTCCTCGATATCTTTTCGCACCGCATGCTCACGCTGTATTACCAGGCGTGGGAAAAGTATCGACTGGAATCCACGCTCCAGACCCAGGCAACGGATGCGCAACTACCTTTGCTGATGGCACTGGCCGGCGTGCAGCGCACTGTACTGCCGTCGAACGGAGAAACTGATGCTGTGACGCAGGATGTCGCGGCCTGGTACGCGGGTCTGCTGCGCTGCCGCCCCGTCTCCGCGCAAGCAATCGGCCCCGTGCTGGCCGAGTACTGCGCCGTACCCGTCACCCTGCAACAATTTGTCGGCGGCTGGGACTATCTTGAAAAAGATAGGCGCAGCCTGCTGGGCAGTGTCAACTTTACCCTGGCGCGCGGCGCAACGCTTGGCCTGCGGCTGTGGCGCCAGGATATGCGCGTATGCCTGCATATCGGTCCGCTGGATGCTGCTGGCCTGCAACGCTTCCTGCCGCGCAGCACAGGCGCGGCGGCTTTGGCAAAGATGCTGGCGCTGTTCGGCGTACCAGACTTGCAATATGAAGTGCGGCTGATATTGAGTCCGCCATGCATTACTCCCCTGCTCCTGAACTCCAACCCTTCAGAAAGACGGCGCTTGGGCTGGACGACGTTCTTGCAGACAGCACAAGGCAAGGTACGCGGCGCCGAAGTGCGTTATTTGCTGCAACTGGCTTGAGTACTTCACTCATGGAAAGCGAGGCAAGCATGAAACATGCGGGACGCGGCGTCATCCGGCTCGGAGACGCAACCGATCACGGCGGCAAGGTCACCAGCGCATCGTCCGGCAGCACCGTGATGGGGAAGACTGCGGCGCTGGCCGACGACACAACGTTCTGCCCCAAGTGCAAGGGCAGTTTTCCGATCACGCCGGATGGCGCCGGCGCAAAACACATGGGCAAGCCGTACGCCTATGACGGCGATGCCACCGCCTGCGGCGCCCACCTGATCACATCGCTTTAACGGAGGCAGGCCATGCATGCAAGCATCCAGGCGGCACTGTCGGCCTTCGACCTCGCCGCGCAAGAACGGCGCCTGCTGAAGATCGATTTCCCCCATGAAGATGGGCCAGCCGGCGCCATCCTGCTGGTCAATTCACTGACTGCCAGGGAGGAGGTGTCGCGCGACTTCCGTTTCGAGGCCGAACTGCTGTCCGATGACGCGCATATTGCGCTCAAGGCCATGATGGGCCGCATGGTGAGCATTTCCATGGTGCGCGACGATGGCACGCTGCGCCACTTCAATGGCTATGTGGGCGAGTTTTGCCTGCTGCGCGCCGATGGCGGCTTTGCGTGGTACCGCATGGTGCTGCAACCATGGCTGGCCTTCGCCCGGTTGCGCCAGGACAATGTGTCCTTTCATGGCCAAAGCGTGATGCAGCTGACCGAAACAACGTTCGCACACTACGAGCAGCGCGACTGGAAAACCAGCATCCATGGGGACGATCCGCAGATCACCTGCGCCAACCAGCACAATGAGACCGACTACAACCACCTGCACCGGCGCTGGGAGGCGCTGGGCTGGCATTACTGGTACGAACACCGCGCCGATGGCCATACGCTGTGGCTCGCGGACAACAGCATCCTGGCGGACATGGTCGCCACGGCGTCCGGAGACGGTGCCATGCGCTTTCACGCCGAATCGGGTGCCATGGAAGACGATGGCCTGCAACAGTGGCAAGCCGTGCGCCGGATCGGCTCCGGGCAGCTGACCTTGGCCAGTTTCGACTATAAAAATCCCCAGCCGCGCCTTGCCAGCGGCTACTCCCTGAATCGCCAGGGTGATGTATTTGCCCACGAGCTATATGAAAACACGGGCGCATATGGCTATAAGAATATCGGCGAGGGAGAATCCCTGGCGCAACGCCGCATGGAAGAAAGCGACCATTTGTGCCAGTATTTCGAGGCGGCCGGCAATCACCGTGGCGCACAGCCTGGCCTTTGCTTCCGGCTCGATGGACATTTCAGCGCCGAGGAAAAACGCTGCCAGCCTGGCCAGGAGCGCCCGGACAATATCGCCGAACGCGAGTACCTGATCCTGTCAGTCGTGCATAGCGCCAGCAATAATTATCAGCTTGGCCCTGGCACACCTTCCCACTATGTCAACAAGTTGGTGTGCGTGCGGCGGGACATCCGCTGGCGGCCGGGTCGTGGCTACAACAGCACACCGTGCGTGGTTGCCGGTGTGCAGACGGCGCTGGTGGTCGGGCCGGCCGGAGAGGAAATCCATACCGATGCACTGGGACGCATCCGCCTGCAGTTTCACTGGGATCGTCTGGGTGAATTCGATGAGCGCAGCTCGCCATGGATACGCGTCATGATGCCGATGGCGGGTGCGCAAATGGGACACATCGCCTTGCCGCGCGTGGGCCAGGAAGTCGTTGTGCAATTTCAAGACGGCAATATCGACCACCCTATCGTCATCGGCGTGGTCTACAACAGCGCCAATCCGCCGCCGTGGCAACTGCCGCAGCAGCGTGCCCTGTCCGGCTTGCGCAGCCGTGAACTGGGCGCCCGCAGCGCCAACCATCTCGTGCTCGACGATACCAAGGGTGCGATCCAGGCGCAGCTGCGCAGCGAACACCAGGACAGCCGGCTTTCACTGGGCAACATCACCCGCATCGACGACAATGCCGGCCGCAAGGAAGCGCGCGGCGTGGGCTTTGAACTGGCCAGCAGCGCCTGGGGCGCCCTGCGCGCGGCCAAAGGCATGCTGATCACCACCGAAACACCGGCAGGCGGCGGCTCCGTCAAACAACTCGACGAAACACAGGCCCGTCTGGCGCAAGCACGTCAACTGCAGCAAGGCTTGGCCGGCATGGCTGTCGACGCGGGCGCGCAAGACAGCGCAGCACAACAAGGCGCCGTCGCCGAGTCCATCCAGCGGCAAAACGCCGCAATCAAGGGCGCCGGCGGCGATTTCCCGGAACTGTCCGAACCGCATTTGCTGCTGGCCAGCCCGGCCGGCATCGAGTTGAGCACGGCCCAGTCCATCCACCTCGCCGCCAGCGAGCATGTGGCGCTCACCAGCAGCAAGCATATTTCACTCGCCAGCGGCGACAGCATGTTTGCCAGCATTGCCAGTACCTTCAGCCTGTTCGTGCACAAGGCCGGCATGAAACTGATCGCCGCCAGCGGCAAAGTGTCCATCCAGGCCCACAGCGACGAGGTGGAAATCCTCGCCCAGAAAGTCTTGTCTCTGATCAGCGAAGCGGACTGGGTCAACATCAAGGGCAAAAAAGGCGTACGCCTGCACGGCGCCAACCACATGCTGGAAATCAGCGACAAGGTGCAGTTCTTCACATCTTCTCCCGTGCTTTTTAACGGCAACCTGGAAACATTGGCGCCGAAAAGCGTGTCGCAGGAATTCAATGAGAGGCCGCATAGCAGTTTTGATCAGGCTGTCCGACTGCTGCAAGTCGACGGCACACCCGCCCCCGATATAGCCTTTGAGTTAATACGTGAAGATGGTCACAGAATCAGCGAAAAGAGTAGCAGTGGTGGACACACCCCAGTACAGAAAGGGGACGGCATGGATAGCTACACAATACGCTACAAGGGAGAACTTCCATGAGTGACGATATGGATCTGAATGAACACGGCAATCATCAAGGCGAGTTTAGGCAGAGTGTTGGCGGATGGGCTGAATACACAGTTAATATGACTGAAATAAAAGATACGATTCGTCATGACGTAACTATTCCACCTAAGAAAATAATTCCTATCATATTTCTACCGGGTGTTATGGGTAGCAACTTAAGAATAACAAAAAAACGTCAAGATGATCTGAAGCGACCAGATAACAGATCATGGAGGCCTGATGACATGGTAGACAAATCCGGAAATTTGGCGGTTGCAACTGGTAGCGGTCTAGGTGGTTGGTTCAGGAGTGCATCCCCAAGAGATCGACAATTGGCTTTTGACCCGAACGAAACTGAAGTTGAGTACTATCAATATTCAATTGAAAATGAACGTTTCTTTCCAGGTGGAGATATCACCAAAGGATCCGACGTACGCCACAACAATGTTCCTGACGATTTTCCTGGAGTTCCACCATTGATTTCTGTTAGCTCCAAAAAAAATGCACAAGTAGATTCCATTCAGAAACCTGGAGTAACAGGAAGATTTATCCCCCGTGAGATACGTGAAACGCCAGCACATATTGCACGATGGCGAGGATGGAGCGAAGTTCTTTTCGCCGGAGCATATGGAGAAATGCTTCAAAAGACAGAATTCTTCATGAATAATATAGTAAAAAATGGGCAAATTTTATCTCATTGGAAAATTGATCCTTCCGATCAAACAACGGGCAGATATTCATATGGCCAACAATCCCACCCATCCATTGCCAAGCTTATAATAAAAGATCCAAAAGAATTTGGCGCCTCCTCCGGAACAGCAATTAACAATTCTGATATGTTAAAGATTTCTCCATGCTGGTATCCGGTTCATGCGCTGGGATACAATTTCCTACAGAGCAATGCCATTTCTGCCGCCGTTATTGCCGAACGCATACGCGGCATAGTAATAGGTTATCAGAAATGTGGCTTTAAATGCAGTGAAGTCATTCTCATCACGCACAGCATGGGAGGTTTGCTCGCCAGGGCTTTAATGCATCCAAAATATGGAAATATGCTTAATGATGAAATTGTAAAAATACTTGGAATATATCATAACGTGATGCCTACATTAGGAGCCGCCAGTGCATACAAACGCATGCGTTTCGGCTTTCAGGAAAAGAGCGGCCCATTAAATACACTCGCAGCCCAAGTTCTTGGCATCGACGGCGAACACGCCACCGCGATTCTCGCAAATACGCAAGCACCTCTAGAGATGATGCCCGGCACGGCATATGGTCAAGAATGGCTCAAAGTTGTTGATGCAAGTGATAAATTACTTTGGAGTTGGCCACGCGACAAGGAAAGTGCACTGGAGAGTATTTACCTGCAACCTGCGAATGCTTGGTGGAGGCTCATAAATCCTTCGTGGGTGAACCCTGCAAATATTCCGTTTAACAAAGGAGGAGGCATAAGCAATGTCATGCAACGATTGAAAGATGCCTCTGCCTTATTAAGGGAAATAGATAAAATATTTCATCCGAACACATACGCAAGTTATTGCGCATCAAAAGAGTTCCTAAGCTATGGAGAAATTACGTTCAAAGTTATTGAGGGATTAGAAATAAAAAAAACAAACCATCCAGAAAATTCGACGCCCCCGCCAAATAAATGGAGGCTGCTGAGTGATGATGCGAAAGGCAATCTCACTATACAAGCGGGAACACGTGTATTAAAACTAAAATTACAACCAGCAAATTCTGCTGGCGATGAAACCGTCCCATCGGATCGCTCAGCGAAACACATACCTGGAAAAAAATTTCTCCATGGGGAAAAAGCTGGAACTGGATATGAACATCAAAATAGCTATACTCATCCACATGTCCTAGCATCTATGCTTTATTCAATTGTGCAAATTGCAAAAACAGCAAAATTGGAATAATTATGAAAAATCATAAAAAAGCACTTATATTCATAATTTCAATAATGTCAATCCAAACAGCTGCAAATGAGAATAACCCACCAAAAATACATAGGGCAAAAAAAATGAACGAAACCA
Organism: Janthinobacterium sp. PLB04; assembly: GCF_021165895.1. Classification (NCBI taxonomy): domain Bacteria; kingdom Pseudomonadati; phylum Pseudomonadota; class Betaproteobacteria; order Burkholderiales; family Oxalobacteraceae; genus Janthinobacterium; species Janthinobacterium sp. PLB04. Next base: position 4,486,224 of record NZ_CP088968.1, read on the forward strand.
CCATTCAAAAAAGGAAAATAGAAACCCTGTTCCAGAACACAAAAAAACTATGCTTTGGTAGATATCTATTAAATCTACCCAACGAAGCAGAATTAATAATCGGTAACTCGGCAGTGGATTTATTTAAAGGAGGTCCAAATAATTTGAAACACCAAGCAGAAATTGATTTAAGAAAAATAAAATCGCTTAATATTTCCCCTGAAATTATTTACAATGGCAATGGCCCAATAGAAAACAGTTGGCAACTTCGATACTACAGTAGCAGCTCAGCCAAAGAAGATAATTTTATAATTTATCGAACCTTGATAAATAAAGGGGATTTCATATTTGCAATAGGTGATGCTGTCGGCAATGGCGACACCGAAAGAACAACAGCGGAAAGACAACTCCTTCAAGCAAAAAGTCTGCGTTTACGTGATACGGAAGAAATTCCGGTCACGCCAGGACTTTGCGTAGAGCATGGATTCCTGAGTGAAAATCAGTATAAATATCAAGAAATAGACGACGTAGGCATTTATTTACCCAGCTTGCCAGATGTTACTATCTCCATCAGTTCAAATAAAGATGCATATGGCGACTAACCTTCGACAGAATTTGAATCAAGGTTGCGTGGAAAACTATCACTACTCAGTCGCATACAAGATGCAAAAGAAATTCAACGCAATAACTATCCCAAGCGCACCTTGCTACGCGAAGGCAAACGTACCGTTCAACACTGGAAAGGCGAAGAGTCACTGATACGGCGTACCGATGGTGTCCATGATTTTGAATGGGCATTGGTAGGCAAACCGAAAGACATCGCAAATCCGTCCGTACTGGAAGTCAAGATGTACACCAAAGTCGCCCACAATATGGTCGGCGCTGCCGACACCGCATCGCTGAGCGACGAGGAAGCCATCGCCTTGTGGGACAAGCTGCTGTCCGGCCTGAAGTTCCGGGTGAAGGTGCCGGGTGCGCCGCCGGGTTCGTACTACATCGATCCGGACAAGCCGGCGCAGTGATGGCTGGACAAACGTGGCAAGCACTCTTGCTGGCGTGATGCAAGCCATTGCGCTAGCATGGCCTTTTGCCCGGAAGGCTTCCATGCCCATTACCCTGCGCCCCGCCCTGCCCGACGACATCAACGCCCTGTGGGCCCTGCGCACGGTGGCCGTGCGCGTCAGTTGCGCTACGCACTATGCAGCGGAGCAAATTACTGTGTGGACGGCCTCGCCCGTGCCGGACACGTATGCCGCCATGCTGGCTGCGGGTGGCGGCATCGTGGCGATGCAGGGCGAGATCATTGCCGGTTACACCATGCTCGATGCGGACAAGCAGGAAGTGGACGCCATTTTTGTCGATCCCGCGCATGCGGGATTCGGCATCGGCAAGCGCCTGCTGGCGGCGCTGGAGCAACTGGCGCGCGGGCGCGGCATTACGCGTCTGCGCCTGTCCGCATCGCTCAATGCCGTGCCGTTTTACCGGGCCGCAGGGTTTATTCCCTTGCGCGAGCAAGCATATGCGCACCCGAGCGGCATCAGCCTGGCCAGCGTGGCGATGGAAAAGGCGTTGGCGGCCGCCTGAGCCGTCAGTCGGGCACCGCGCCCGCCTCTGACTCGGCCAGGCAGTGCTGCAGCGTCGCGATCAGGGCGCGTACTTCGTCGCCGCCCAGGTCCAGCGGGTCGCCTTGTGCGCCGACGGCGATCAGGCAGATGGCCGAGCCGTCGTACCAGGCGTCCAGGCGTTCCTTGCCCTCATTCATATTGCTCTGATTCATGTTGCAAATCCCTCAGTAAATCAGCCGGCGCCGCGATGCTGGCGCTGCCTTGCGGCACAGGGAAAACGAAAGCCAGCTGGCCATTCTGGTTCATACCGGGCAGCCACTTGGCCAGGAAATCGCCGAGCGCGATGGCGCGCGGCTGAAAATATTCCCAGTCGCCGCTGGCGCACGCTTGCGCAAACGCGGCTTCCGGCCAGAACGGGATGGCAACCTTGCCGTCGACTTGCGCAGTGGCCCAGCCATCGCGGTACAAGCCCCACACCTCTTGCGTATCGGCTGCCTTGCGCACAAAGTAGGCATGGCGCTCGGCGGACGGCAACCCCGCCACCTGCTTGAACTTGTCAGGATGCATGCTCGTCTCCTGCCCCGTCCCATACCCGCAGCTGCGGCGTGCACCAGCCAGTCACCATGTCGAGGGCGTCCAGTATCACGTCTTCCAGCGGCCCTTCCTGCGCGCCGTCCTCCATAGACGGGCGCAGTTCCTGCAGCAAGGCCGCCACTTGCGCGGCCGTCACGCCGCTGGCCTTGTAACACAGCAGGATGGCGCGCAGCGTGAGCAAACCTGCCCTGGCGTCCAGCGCGGCCAGCAAGTCCCGGTCAATATCGGCGATGATGGTTTGCGTCATCTCAATCCGCCTCCCACGCGATGGCGGCCGGCCGCGCGCCGCCCGTCCTGAAAAACTCGGCAAAGGCCCGCTGGCATTGTTCCACGTCCACGCACCATGCCTCGGGATACTCGTCCACCTGGCCATTGGTCAGCAGATAGCTGCAGGCACCGTCTGCCTCCTCGTCGCCCAGCGAGTGAAAACTCAGGTCGTCCTGCCCCGACAGATACATCAGCCAGGCATTGCCGCCATTGCGCAACATGCACAGGGCCGGACCCTGCTCGGCGTCCGTGGCCAAGGTCAGCCACAGCTCGCACTGCGCCAGCGCGCGCGCCTCATGCAGCGCTTGCTCCAGCGCAAGAATTCCATCAACCACGCGCGGCTCGCCGTGCAGATTCAATTCCATCGTCATGCTTTTTCCCCACTTAGATCGGCCGTCGCCAGGGCCGTGCTCAGGTACAGCTTGCCGCTCAGGTCTTTCAATAGACTGCTCTGGCGCAGGCGGTCCATCACGGGCCCTTTCACTTCGGCCAGGTTCAGGCTGATGCCGCGCTTGATCAGCGCGCTGTTGAGTTCGATCAAGCCCAGCAAGGCCGTGCTGTCGATCTGGTTGACGGCCGACAGCACCAGCACCAGGTGGCGGGCCGTCGGGTGGCCGCGCAACTCGTCTTCCACGCGCTCCGTCACGGCTTCGACGTTGCCGAAGAACAGACCCGCATCGATGCGCAACAGCAAGACGTCCGGCAAGGTTTGCGCTTCATAGCGCTCCACGTTGCGGAAGTGCTCGCTATTCGGGATGCGGCCCAGCACGGCGATGTGCGGACGGCTGGCGCGCCAGATCAGGGTGCCCATCGACAACAGCACGCCGATCACCACGCCCGCTTCCACGCCCAGTACCAGCACGCCGGCCGTCGTCGCCAGCAGGGCCAGCGCATCGCTGCGGTCATAGCGCCACGACAGTTTCAAGGTGTCCCAATCCAGCAGGCTGCTGACGGCAAAGATGATGGTGGCCGCCAGAACGGGCAGCGGCAGCAGGGCCAGCCAGCCCGTGGGCGCCACCAGCGCCAGCGCCAGCAGGCCGGCCGTGATAATGCTGGCCAGGGGCGTGTTGGCGCCCGCCTGGAAATTAACGGCCGAGCGGGAAATCGAGCCCGTGACGGGGAAGCCGCCCGACAGCGCGCTGGCCACGTTGGCCGCGCCCAGCCCCAGCAGTTCGCGGTTCGTCTGCAGCTTTTCACCGCGTTTTTGCGCCAGGGTCTGGGCGGCGGACATGCTCATCAAAAAGATGATGAAGGCGATCAGGAGCGCCGGCGACAGCAGGGTGCGCCAATGGGCGCTCGAGGTGGCCAGGTTCAGGCCCGGCAAGCCGCTGGGCACGTGACCGGTCGTCTGCACGCCCATCGCTTCCAGGCCGCCATAGGCGACCAGCGCGATGCCGGCCAGCACCAGCGCCATCGGCGCCAGGCGCGCGCCCACGTCGGCCGCCACCGTGTTCAGGCCGCAACGCTGCAGCAGGCGCGACAGATAACGCTTGGCCAGCCACAGGAACAACAGGCCGGACAGTCCAAGCACGAGGCTGGGCGTATGCCAATGGGGCCAGGTGGCACCCAGCAAGGGCGTGATCTGGCCCCAGATGATCAGGATCGCGGCGCCATTGCTGAAACCGCTGATCACGGGGCGCGACAGGAAACTGGCCATGAAGCCCAGGCGCAGCACGCCGCACAGCAACAGGACTAGGCCGCTGATGAAGGCCAGCTGGGCGGCCAGGACGATATACAAGGAGGAGCCGGGGTCGGCCAGCGGCGCCAGGGCGGCGGCCGTCATCAGGGATACGATGGCCATGGGGCCCACCGATTGCGTCATGCTGCTGCCGAACAGGGCGTACAGCACGGGCGGCAAAATGCTGGCATAGATGCCCACCACGGGCGGCAAGCCGGCCACCAGCGCATAAGCCATGCCTTGCGGCACCATCATCATGGCGACAACGATACCGGCAGTGATGTCTCCGGCCAACAGAGGACGCCGGTATTGCCTGAGCCAGAGCAGCATGGATGATCCCGAAATCTGAAAACCGAAGCCTATCATGCGACGAGGCCGGCTGACAGGGGGAACGCGTTCACTCTTGCAGCAATTGCGCCTTCACGGCATCGAGGATTTCCACCGACAGGGCTTCGTCATCGACGGAACGGGCCAGCACCATGGCCCCCACCATGGCGGCAAACGTGGCTATCGCCTGCTGGCGCCGCTCTTCCGGGACGCCGTCGGGCAGCAATCCCTGCAGCAAGGCGAACTGCTGCTGCGTGGCCGCCGTAAACGCGGGACGCGCGCCGGGCGACATGCGCGCCACGTCGACGCCCATGGCCGCCGCAGGGCAACCACCGCCGGGCTGGTCGCGGTGCCGGGTGGTCAAATAATTGTCGATAATGGCCGGCAACGCCCGCTGCGGGTCGCTGGCGACCTTTGCCTGCCAGCCTGCCAGCGATTTCTCCAGGGCATGCTGGCACGCCTCGATCATCAAGTCTTCCTTGGACGCGAAATGGCCATAGAAACCGCCATGCGTCAGGCCCGCGTTCTTCATCAAATCGGCCACGCCGATGCCGTCATAGCCCTTTTCGCGGAACAACTTGGCCGCCACCTCCACGATGCGCTCGCGGTTCAGCGCCGCCTGTTCCCTGCTTACCTTCATGCTGCCCTCCCACATTTATGTCAATCATCATATAACTTTACGCCTGTTTGCGCCACTCTGTTAGCAAGCGCACCGTTTGATGCGGTTGCCGCGCCGATACTGGATCTTCGTTTCCAGGGAGGCCAGCATGAACGAGAACAAGGACCAGTCCGCCGGTAACTTGCAGCGCAGCATACAGCAGGAGCAGGATCAGGAAGACAAGCAGCGCGATGCCGCCAAGCAAGGCAAGGCAAGCAAGCCGCCTGTGCAGACGGGCCACCGCAACCAGCCGACGCCTCCCCTGCCCGCCCAGCACCTGGACAAGCCCGGCCTTGAAGCACAGATGGCATTGAAACCCCGCTTCCTGGCGCCCGACTACTGCGGCAGCGGCAAGCTGACCGGCATGGTCGCCATCATCACGGGCGGCGATTCGGGCATCGGCCGCGCCGTGGCCGTGCTGTACGCGCGCGAAGGGGCGGATGTCGCCATCATTTACCTGAACGAACACGCGGACGCCCACGAAACCAAGCGCTATGTGGAAGCGGAAGGACAGAGCTGCCTCCTGATTGCCGGCGACGTGCGCGACCAGGGATTTTGCCAGCAAGCCGTCAGCCAGGTGCTGGACAAGTTCACGCACATCGACGTGCTGGTCAACAACGCAGCCTTCCAGGAACATGCGGAATCCTTGCTGGATCTGAGCGAGGAACGCTTCGACCTCACCATGAAAACCAATGTCTACGGCTACTTTCATATGGCCAAGGCCGTCCTGCCCCACTTGCAGCGCGGCGCGTCCATCATCAACACGGGCTCCGTGACGGGTTTGCAAGGCTCGAAGCACTTGCTCGACTATTCCACCACCAAGGGTGCCATCCATGCGTTTACGATGGCGCTGGCCGGCAACTTGCTGGACAAGGGCATACGCGTGAACGCCATCGCGCCCGGGCCGGTCTGGACGCCCCTCAACCCAGCCGACAAGTCGCCAGAGGACATCCAGAAATTCGGCCAGGACACGGACATGCGCCGCCTGGCCCAGCCGGAAGAGCTGTCGCCCGCCTACGTCTTCCTGGCCTCGCCCGCCTGTTCCAGCTATATCAGCGGCATCGTCCTGCCCATCACCGGCAGCGTGGGGGACTAGGCGATGGCGCGCGCACTGTGGAAAGGCGCCATCAGCTTTGGCCTTGTGCACATCCCCGTCGAGCTGATTTCAGCCAGCCTCGACCATGAACTGGACTTGTCCATGCTGGACCGGCGCGACTTTTCACCCATCGGCTACAAGCGCTACAACAAGAAGACGGGCAAGGAAGTCGAGTGGGACGACATCATCAAGGGCTATGAATACAAGACGGATGAGTACGTGGTGCTGTCCGAGGAAGATTTAAGGCAAGCCAATGTGAAGGCCACGCAAACCATCGACATACTGACCTTTGTCGATGCACTTGAGGTGCCGCTGACCTTTTACGAGCACCCGTATTATTTGCTGCCCGCCAAGGGCGGCGAAAAAGTCTATGCGCTGTTGCGCGAAACCTTGCGCAAGGCGAACAAAGTGGGTATCGCCAGCGTGGTCATGCGTACCAAGCAGCATTTGTGCGCGCTCGTGTGCGTGGGCGACGCCATCGTGCTCAACACCCTGCGCTACGCCGATGAAATCCGCCCCACAGACGACCTGGACTTGCCCGGCAGCACCCTGAAATCGGCCGGCATTTCCGACAAGGAACTCAAGATGGCCCTGTCGCTGGTGGAAGGCATGAGCGAAGCGTGGGAACCCGGGCAATACCACGACAGCTACCGCGAAGACGTGCTGGCGCTGGTCAAGAAGAAAGTCAAGGCCAAGCAGACCAAGACCATCACGCCGCCCACGCCCGAGCCAGCAGAAGAGCACGGCAACAACGTGATCGACCTGGTCGCCCTGCTGCAGCAAAGCCTGGGCAAGAAAGCGTCCGCCGCGCCGGCCCGCAAGCGCGCGGCCTCGTCCGCCGCCCGCAAGCCGCCGTCCGCCAGGCGCAAGGCGGCCTGAACCACCCTACCCGCTTAGCGAGACTCTGCCATCATATAAATGCATTGACTTTGATCCGGCTTCTCGCTACGTTATGCACAGGCCTGCCACCCGGCAAGCCCTGTCATGCGTGCGGAAAAAATGGACGCCGAGTTCGATCAGCTTATCCTCAGCAACGCCCCTGGCGGCGTTGTCATCACGAACGAAGAGCATGTCGTCGTGCGCTGGACAGCGGGGGCGCAGCGCATTTTCGGCTATGCCAGCGACGAAGCGCTGGGCCGCACGCTGTGGGAACTGATCTCCTTGCCGGGACAGGCCGAAGCTGGCCCGCTGATCGCCGAGCAGCTGGCCCTGCACGGCAGCTACGACCGCGAATCGCTGCGGCGGCGCAAGGATGGTGAACTCATCTACGTCGACGTGGCATGCCAGACCGCCCACGCGGCGCCGGATGGCCACCGCTACCTGATTTCCACCATGAAGGACACGACCTTGCTGAAGGCGGCGCGCGACGCCCAGTTCGTTGACGTGCGCTACCGCGTGCTGTTCGAATCGACGCCGGACAGCGTCATCATGGTCAATGCCACGGGCGCCATCGTGCTGGCCAACCAGCAGGCACAGCGACTGTTCGGCTATGCGGAAGGCGAATTGAGCGGCAGGCAAATCGATAGCCTGCTGCCGCAACGCCTGCGCCATGCGCACGTGGGGCACCGCGCGCGCTATTTCGACCAGCCGCGTACGCGCACCATGGGCGCCGACCTGGAATTGCTGGGCTTGCGCAAGGACAACGTTGAATTCCCTGTGGAAATCAGCCTGTCGCCGATCCAGACGGAAATCGGCACCTTCGTCATCAGCGCCATCCGCGACGTCAGCGACCGCCGCCGGGCCGAGCAAAAGTTCCGCGGCCTGCTCGAATCGGCGCCGGACGCCATCGTCATCGTCAACGGCGATGGCGAGATCGTGCTCGTCAACTCGCAAACGGAACGGCTGTTCGGTTACTCGCGCGCGGAGTTGCTCGGGCGCAATGTGGAAGTGCTGATCCCGGCCCGCTATGCACACGATCATCCGCATCACCGCCAGTCCTTTTCCGCGGCGCCGCGCGCCCGCTCCATGGGCGCCGGCCTGGAACTGTATGGCTTGCGCCGCGATGGCACCGAATTTCCCGTCGAAATCAGCCTGTCGCCGCTGGAAACGGAGGAAGGCGTGCTGGTCTCGTCAGCCATCCGCGACATCACGGAGCGCAAGCGCATCGAGCGCACGCTGAACGAACAGAAAATCGAACTGGAACGGGCCAGCCAGGCGAAGGACCGCTTTCTCACCAGCATGTCGCATGAATTGCGCACGCCGCTGAACGCCATCCTCGGCTTCGCCCAGCTGCTGGCCAATGAAGCCCTGCCCGCGACTGTGCTGCAAAAGCGCGCCTTCGTGCACAACATCGTCACCTCGGGCCGCCACCTGCTCACCCTGATCAATGAAATCCTCGACCTGGCGAAGATCGAATCAGGCAGCCTGAGCCTGTCGATCGAGCCGGTGGCGCTGCCCGTGCTGCTCGAGGAAGTGCGCGTCATGGTGGAAGAACAGGCGCAGCAGCGCCAGATTCACCTGGTGTTTCCAGCCTGCGAGGCGCTGACGCTCAGGGCCGACCATACGCGCCTCAAGCAAGTGCTGCTGAACCTGCTGTCAAACGCCATCAAGTACAACCGCCCGGCCGGCAAGGTGGAGCTGGAAGTGTCGCAGCCCGGGGCGCAGCGCGTGCGCATCGCCATCCGCGACACGGGCAAGGGACTGGACGACGCACAGATGGCCGAGCTGTTCCAGCCGTTCAACCGCCTGGGACAGGAGGCAGGCAGCGAGGAAGGCACCGGCATCGGCCTGGTCGTCACCAAGCGCCTGGTTGAGCTGATGGGCGGCAGCATGGGCGTGCACAGCTGCGTCGGCGTGGGCAGCGTGTTCTGGATCGAACTCGACACCATGACCGCCCCGCCCGCCAACCGGCAGCCGGAATACCTGCCCGAGCCCGCCTGCGACGTCCGGGACGATGCCGGCGGCCAGGCCCTGCTGCTGTACGTGGAAGACAATCCGGCCAGCCTGCGGCTGGTGGAAGATATCGTCAGCTTCCTGCCCCATCTGCGCATGATCTCGGCCACCGACGCCCGCCAGGGTATCGCGCTGGCGCTGGAACGCCGCCCCGATGTCATCCTGATGGATATCAATTTGCCCGGCATGAATGGTAACCAGGCGCAGCGCATCCTGCGCAACGATACGCGCACGGCGCACATCCCCGTCATCGCCTTGACGGCCAACGCCATGAAGGGCGATATCCGGCATGGCCTGGCCGCGGGCTTTTTCCGCTACCTGACCAAGCCCGTCGAAATTCCTCAGCTCAACGCGGCCATCGAGGAAGCGCTGCAACTGGCGCGCGCCGTCCTGCCGATCAAGCCGGCGGAATAAAGGCCAGCTTTTTCATCGCCGCATCGATGCCCTTCGCGCTGCGCGCGTAGCCGTCCCATGGCGCGTTACCCACGTCGAGGCGGCTGTGGACATTGCCCACGTTCCACTGATCGCCCGCCTTCAGTTTGTCGAGCTCATCCCAGGCCAGCGGCACGGAAATGCCCAGCCCCGACCGCGTGCGGGCAGACCACGCGCATACGGTGGTGGCGCCCCGGCCATTGCGCAAATAATCGATGAAAATCTTGCCGACGCGGTTGGCGGGGCCGCTTTTCAGGACGAAGCGCTGCGGAATGAGCTGCGCCATGTGCGCCACGATGGCTTGCGAAAACGCTTTGACCGTATCCCAATCGTGTTTCGGGCGGATCGGCACGACCACATGCAAGCCCTTGCCGCCGCTGGTTTTCAGCCAGGCGGGCAGCCCCAGCTCCGTCAGGAAGGCACGCAGCAATACGGCCGCCTCGCGGATGGCGGGCCAGGCCACGCCCTTGCCCGGGTCCAGGTCGAACACCAGGCGGTTCGGCGTGTCGTAGGCGCTGGCCAGCGCATTTTGCGTGTGAAACTCCACCACATTCCACTGCGCCGCAGACAACAAGCCCTGTGCGCTGGCAACTTCCAGCATGGCGGCATGCTCCGGGTCGAGGCCGGGATCGAGCTGTTTGACGCCGGGCATGCTGGACGTGTCCGCATGCTTCTGGAAAAACAGCTCGCCGCCCACGCCGGCTGGCGCGCGCACCAGCGACACGGGCCGCCCGCGCAAGTGCACGAGCATCAGCTTGCCCACCAGCGCGTAGTAGCGCACCAGGTCGATCTTCGTCGCGCCACTGTCCCGGTCGATCACCCTGTCCGCATGGCTGACCTTGAAACTGGCCGGCAAGATGCCGTCCGGCGTGGATTTGCTCTGCATCGTCTTCTCCCTGTCGATTCGCTGCGCCCGCTCGCGCACGATGGCGGCTGGCTGTTTATCCTCGCGCAAGCCGTGAAACACGGCATGGCGCACGGCGCCACCGCTGGTCCATTGCGCAAAGCTCACTTCGGCCACCAGTTGCGGCTTGACCCAGATGGGCTGGCGCGCGCCGCCCGCCTTGCCCGCGAACGGACTCCTGCCGGCTGCCAGAGTGTCAAGCCGGCGCCGCAATTCGCGCAGGCTGGCATCGTCGAAGCCGCTGCCCACATTGCCCGCATAGAGCAGCCGACCCTGGTCATCATGCACGCCCAGCAACAGAGAACCGATGCCTTCGCGCGCGCCCTGCGGCGCCGTATAGCCGCCGATGACGAATTCCTGGCGCAGCCCGCATTTGAGCTTGATCCAGTCGCCCGAGCGCCGCGTGACGTAGGGCGAACCGCGCCGCTTGCCGATCACGCCTTCCAGCCCCAGCCGGCAGGCGTGGGCCAATATCTGCTGCGGCGTCGCGTCGAGCGTGGCGCTGAAGCGCACCAGGGGCGACGCTGGCAAGCTCTGCAGCAGCTGCTCCAGCAACGCCCTGCGCGCCTCGACAGGCTGGCCCCGCAGATCGTGGCCATCGAAAAACGCCACGTCGAACAGGTAATACACGATCTCGCTGGTCGTTTCCGCATCGAACGCGCGCTGCAAGGCGCCAAAATCCGGGTGGCCGCTGGCGTCGTTGACGACGATTTCACCGTCATACCAGCCTGGCGGCAAACTCAACTGTTCCAGCGCCTGCCGCAGCTTCGGCAGTTTTTCCGTCCAGTCATTGCCATTGCGCGTGATCAAATTGATCCGTTCGCCATCGCAACGCGCGAGGATGCGGTAACCGTCGAATTTCACTTCGAAAAGCCACTGCTGCGCGTCTGGCGGCGGCGCATCGACGAGGGTAGCCAGCTGCGGCGACAGGGTGGCGGGCAAATCGGCATCCGGCGCTGCGGAGCCGTCCGCGCTCTTCTTGCGCTTGGGCATGGCCTTGTTCTTGACGCTGTCGGGAAACTCGTCCACGACAGAAAATTCCAATGCCGGCCGGGCATAGTCGTCCTTTTCCTTGATCAGCAGCCAGGCAGGCTGCTTTGCGCTGCGTTTATCGCCCTTGCCTTTCATGCGCACCAGCACCCAGTTGCCATGCATCTTGTGGCCATGCAGGGTCAATTTCAGTTCGCCGGCCGCCAGCGCCTTGCGTGCATCAGGCGTGGTCGGCTGGGCTTGCCACGTCCCCTTGTCCCAGATGATGACCTTGCCCGCGCCATACTGCTTTTCGGGGATCGTGCCTTCAAAACCGGCATACGCAATCGGATGGTCTTCCACCTGCACCGCCATGCGCTTGTCGCGCGGGTCGTAGCTGGGCCCTTTCGGCACGGCCCAGCTTTTCATCGTGCCGTCCAGTTCCAGGCGAAAGTCATAGTGCAAACGACTGGCCCAGTGCTTCTGGATGACGAAGGTGAGCGCCTCGCCCGCTTCCTCGCCGCCATCCGCAGGCTCGGGCGTAGCGGCGAAATTGCGCTTGGCTTGATAGGTTTTCAAGGCGGCTTTCATGGCGAACCCATGCGGTGACGATGGCATCGAGTCTAGGCCGCTGCCGTCCCTGGCGCGGTACGCCAGCTAACAGAGTACCTGCCCCGGCAAATGTAAGTGTTTGTAATTAGCCCGAATCGCTGTCAACGCTATTGCCATACGGCGCGTTTTTGCCTCAGTGACAGGGGAAATGCATCTCCTGAACTACAACCCCACTTCTCGAGGAACTGCACCATGAAAAAAGTAATCGCTACTCTGATCGCCGGCTTGTTCGCTACCGCAGCCTTTGCTCAAACGCCAGCCGTGCCTGCCAAGGCCGAAGCCAAGCACACCAAGGAAGTGGCAAAAGTGGAAGCCAAGGAAACCAAGGCCGTCGTGAAAGCCGATGCGAAAGAAGCCGCCGTCGCCGCCGATGCGAAAGCCGATGTGGCCAGCGCCAAGGCCGACGCCAAAGCCACCAAGGCCAAAGCCCATCACAAAGCCACCAAGGCCAAGGCAAAAGCCGCCGAAGACAAGGCTGAAGCGACCGCAGCAGCGAAGTAATCGCCATCCCGCCATGGCGGGAGGCACCATGCAAAAAGACAGCTTCGGCTGTCTTTTTGCATTTTCACACTTTCTTCTTCAATTAACGTCGCTCAAATCACCTGATTGTAAGAAAGTGTAAACCAGGTCAACCATTACCTTCCGGGCCGCGTTTTCTGCTCAGTGACACGGGAATCATCCCGGCACACCAGACAAACCACCACCGAGGATTGCACCATGAAAAAAGCAATTGTTACCCTGATCGCCGGCCTGTTCGCTACCGCAGCCTTCGCCCAAACCCCTGCCGCTCCCGCAGCATCGGTTCCCGCCAAGGCGGAAGCGGCCCACACGAAAGCCGTGGCCAAGGCTGAAGCCAAGGAAACCAAGGCCGTCGTGAAAGCCGATGCCAAGGAAGCGGTCGTTGCCGCCGATGCGAAAGCCGATGTGGCCAGCGCCAAGGCCGACGCCAAAGCCACCAAGGCCAAGGCCCATCACAAGGCCAGCAAAGCCAAAGTGAAAGCGGATGCGGCCAAAGCGGCGGAAACCGTTCCCGCAGTGCCGGCAGCGCCAGCGAAGTAAGCGCGAACGACGTCACGGGAGCGCGTCCGCCGGGTCTGCGCTTGCGTGACCACGCCGATTACCAGGGACAGCTTCGGCTGTCCTTTTTGCATGGCGCGGCGCCAAATGACATGGCTTCCTGCGCGCCTTCATGCAAACTTCATCGAACCGGCCAGCTTGCGCGCGACAAAGCGGTGCACATGGAGGACACTGGCACTTCCACCATCGCCGCGAAGCCTATCCCATGCGCCACCTGCCCCTCATCCTGACTACCGCCCTGTATCTACCTTGCGCCGCCAATGCGCAAGATATCCCTGCCACCCTGGAGCAAGTCCTGCAAGCCCAGGACCGCGACAGCCATGGCGATTTGCGGGCCGTCGTCGTGCTGCGCGATGGCGCCGTCGTGGCCGAACGCTATTACAACGGCGAGACGGCCGATACCCTGCACGACATCCGCTCGGCCGGCAAGAGCATCACCGCCCTGCTGGTGGGCGCGGCCGTGGCGCGCGGCCAGCTGGCGACAACAAAAACGGTGGGCGACTACTGGCCCGATGTCGCCGGCAGCGCGGCAGGCAAGGTCATCCTCGACGACTTGCTGACCATGCGTTCGGGCCTGGCCGCCTTCGATGAAGACGAACAGTCGCCTGGCAATGAAGACAAGCTCGATGCGGCGCCCGACCCGGCCGCCTTCGTGCGTGCGATACCGGCTGCAACGGCGCCGGGCAGCACCTATCGCTACAACTCGCTGGGATCATATGTCGCGGGCAGAGTGGTGGAAAACGCCAGCGGCGCCGACCTGGAAGACTACGCCGCCAGGGTGCTGTTCGTGCCACTGGGCATCACCCGCTGGAGCTGGGGCCGCGACGTGGCACGCCACCCGAAAGGCCAGGGCAATCTGTCGCTGCGCGCGCGCGACACGGCAAGGATCGGCCAGATGGTGCTCGACGAAGGCGTATTTGACGGCAAGAGGGTAATCGATGCCGCCTGGCTGCAAGCGGCGCTGGCGCCGCGCGTGGCCATCGGCGCCGTGGACCGCTACGCCGACAGCTACGGCTATTTCTGGTACGCGAAGACGCAGGACGTCGGAGGACAGAAGATTGCCGTGCATTTCGCCTCGGGCAATGGCGGCAACAAGATCTATGTGATACCCGCCCGTCGCATGGTGGTCAGCATCGCATCGAGCGCGTATGGCAAGGGGTATGGGCAGCGCCGTTCGGAAGACATCCTGAAGGCCATCCTGAAAGCGGATGCAACGCAGATGTAAGCGTTTGTAATGACCGTCAACGCAAGCGTCCGGGGGCGCGTTTTATGCTCAGTGACACGGGAATCATCCCGACACCAACAGACATACCAGACAAACCACCACTGAGGACTGCACCATGAAAAAAGTAATTGCTACCCTGATCGCCGGCCTGTTCGCAACTGCAGCCTTCGCCCAAACCCCGGCAGCACCTGCGGCCGCTCCGGCAGCGCCCGCCAAAGTGGAAGCGGCCCACACCAAGGCCGTAGTGAAAGCGGACGCCAAGGAAGCGCAAGCCGTCGTGAAGGCGGATGCCAAGGAAGCGAAAGCCGTCGTCGCCGCAAAAACGGACGTCGCCAGCGCCAAAGCGGAAGCGGCCACCACCAAAGCCAAGGCACACCACAAAGCCAAGAAAACCAAGGCCAAGGCTGACGAAAAGCTGGCATCGGCTACCGCCGAAGCGGCTCCAGCCAAGTAATTCCGACACACTTTACTGACCACGCATACCAAGGATCCTAAAATGAAAAAAGTTATCGCCACCCTGATCGCCAGCCTGTTCGCCACCGCCGCTTTCGCCCAGACGCCAGCCGTCGCGCCAGTCGCTCCAGTGGCACCGATTCCTGTCGTCGCTCCTGTCGTCAAGGCCGAAGCGCCGGCAGCCGCCGTCAAACCAGCGGCGCACAAGAAAGCCAAGCATCACAAGGCAAAGAAAGCCGCGCCAGCCGACAAGGCAGCGCCTGCGGAACCAGCAGTACCGGCAACGCCAGCAGCGCCAGCCAAGTAATCGCGGCGGCACCATCAAAAAAGACAGGGGGTTTTCCCTGTCTTTTTTTTCGTCCGCTTTTTTGTGCGCTTATTTCGGCATCAGCACCGTGTCGATCACATTGATCACGCCATTCGACTGGTACACGTCATAGGTGCTGATATTGGCGCTGTTGCCCCCCTCGTCCATCACGACGATGTTGTGCATGCCGTTCATGGCGAACATCAGCTTGCCGCCGCTGGCCGTGGGCAAGGTGGCTTTACCGTCGTGCATCTTGATTTCCTTCGCCAGCGCCTTGAAGTCGTATTTGCCGGGCACCACGTGGTAGGTGAGGATCTTCGTCAGGGTCGCCTTGTTTTCCGGTTTCACCAGGGTCTCGACGGTGCCTGCGGGCAGCTTGCCGAAGGCCGCATTCGTCGGCGCGAACACGGTAAATGGACCCTTGCCTTTCAGTGTGTCGACCAGGCCGGCCGCCTTGACGGCAGCGACCAGGGTCGTGTGGTCGGCCGAATTGACGGCGTTATCGACGATGTCCTTGGACGGATACATGCTCTGGCCACCCACCATGGTCGTCATGTCGGCGGCAAACGGGGCGCTGGCGGCCAGCATGGACGTAATGAACAATGCTGCGGGAACGAAGGTGCGCATGATGATATCTCCTGGATGACTGCGTTTGCGTGATTGCAGGAGTACTTACGCCGCCGTTCCGCAAACGGATTCAACTCGCTGAAAACAGAAAAACGGCGCCGTGCAGTGCACGACGCCGTTCTTGGCAGGCTCCCGCGTCGCGGGCCGGATTGATCCAGCCCGCGGTGCCGGGAAACTAGTTGGCCGCGACCTGCGGCTCCGTTTCGCCCCAGCCGCCGCCCAGGGCGCGGATCAGCGCCACCGTGGTGACGGCGCGGTTGCCGCGCAGTTGCACGGCATTGCGCTCGATGGTGGCCAGGTTGCGCTGCGCGTCCAGCAGATCGAGGTAGCTGGAACGGCCCGCGTCGTACAGTTTTTGCGCCAGGTCGGCCGAGCGGCGTGCAGAAACGACGGCTTCGTCGATCTGCTGCGTCTGGCCCGACAGGATGCGCAAGCCGGCCAGGTTGTCTTCCACCTCGGCGAAGGCCACCAGCACGCTCTGGCGATACGTCGCCACCGACTCTTCCAGCTGCGCTTCGCTGCGGCTCACGGCAGCTTTATTGCGTCCGCCGTCGATGATCGGCATCGACATCAAAGCGCCCAGCAGCCAGGAGCGGCTGCTCCACTTGAAGATGTCCGAGAAGGTATCGGACGCGCCGCCGCCGGAGGCGTTCAAGGTCAAGGCCGGGAACATGGCCGATTTCGCCACGCCGATGCGCGCATTCGACGCTTCCATGGTGCGCTGCGCCGACGCGATGTCGGGACGGCGCTCCAGCAGGGACGACGGCATGCCGGCCGGGATCACGGGCAGGAAGCCGCTGTCCTGCAGCGGGTTGACGGTCGCCGTGAAACTGGCGGCAGGTTTACCCAGCAGGACGGCCAGCGCATGTTCGCTGGTGGCGCGCTGGCGCTGCAGGCCGATGGCTTCGGCGCGCGTCGTCGACAGCTCCGTGCGGGCACGGGACAGGTCGAATTCGCCGATGTCGCCCAGGTCATAGCGGCGCTGGTTCACATGCACGCTTTCCTCGCGCAGGCGCACCGTCTGTTCCAGGGTCGCCAGTTCGGCATCCGTGGCACGCAACTGGAAATAGGTCTGCGCCACGTCGGCCTGCAAGGACAGCAGCACGGAACGGTATGTCGCTTCCACGGCCAGCGCATCGCTGCGCGAGGCGCTGACGTTCGATGCGACCCTGCCGAACAGATCGACTTCGTAGCTGGCCGTCAGATTCGCCTGGTAGACATTCGTGGCAGCCACCGGCGCGCCGTTCGGCAAGCCGAGCGACACGGCGGAAGCGCGGTTGCGCTGGCCGCCCACGTTCACGCCCACTTGCGGGATGCGGTCCGCTTCGGCGATGCCGGCAATCGCCCTCGCCTGCTTGACGCGGGCGGCGGCGACGGCCAGGTTGGCATTGGCCTGCGTGGCTTCGTTGATCAGGCTTGTGAGGGCCGGATCATTGAAGGCCAGCCACCATTCGCCGCGCGCCTGGCGCTCGGCGGGCACGCCCTGCTTCCAGCGCGTGCCGTCCGCTGCCGTCTGCACGGCAGGCAAGGCTTGCGCTTCCTTGAACGCCGTCGGCGTCTCGATCTGCGGCTGCTTGAACTCCGGCGCCGCGCAGGCGGCCAGCAGCACGGCTGCGGCCATGGCGGTCAGCACGGGCTTGACGCGCCAGATGATTTCCTTGGTTTTCAATATATATCTCCTTCCAGGTTCAATGCTGGCGCGGCGGCAGGCTTGGCGGCAACATCGGCTGGTTTTTTCTCAAAACGCTGCGCCAGGGTGCGCAGCAGTACATAGAACACGGGCGTCAGGAACAGGCCAAAGAAGGTCACGCCCAGCATGCCGGCGAAGACCGCCACGCCCATCGCATGGCGCATTTCCGAACCGGCGCCGTGCGAGAACACCAGGGGCACCACGCCCATGATGAAGGCGATCGACGTCATCAGGATCGGACGCAGACGCAGACGGCACGCTTCCAGCGCCGCTTGCACGACGGTGCGGCCATGCTCTTCCAGTTCGCGGGCAAATTCCACGATCAGAATCGCATTCTTCGACGCCAGCCCCACCAGCACGAACAGCGCGATCTGGGTGAACACATTGTTGTCGCCGCCGGTCAGTTTGACGCCCAGCAAGGCACACAGGATCGACATCGGCACGATCAGGATCACGGCCAGCGGCAAGGTCCAGCTTTCATACTGGGCGGCCAGCACCAGGAATACCAGCAGCACGCACAGCGGGAAGACATAGATCATCGTATTGCCGGACAAGATGTCCTGGTAGGTCAGCTCCGTCCATTCATACGCGATCCCCTGCGGCAGCACTTCCTTGGCGATGCGTTCCAGCGCGGCTTGCGCCTGGCCGCTCGATACGCCAGGGGCTGCGCCGCCATTGAAGTCGGCTGCGGCATACGCGTTGTAGCGCTGCACGCGGTCCGGACCATAGCTGTCCTTCACGCGCATCAACGACGACAGCGGGATCATTTCGCCCTTGTCATTGCGTACCTTCAGCTGCGCGATATCCTGCGCATGCGAACGGAACGCCGCATCGGCCTGCACGCGCACCTGGTAGGTGCGGCCAAACTGGTTGAAGTCGTTCACATACAGCGAACCGAGGTTGATCTGCAAGGTCTGGTAAATCGTTTGCAGCTGCACGCCCATCTGCTTGGCTTTCACGCGGTCGACGTCGGCAAACAGCTGCGGCACGTTGATCTGGTAGCCCGAGAACACGCCCGCCAGTTCCGGCGTCTGGTACGCTTTCGCGGCCAGTGCCTGGGTGGCGTTGTACAGCGCGTCGTAACCAAGATTGCCGCGGTCTTCGATCATCATCTTGAAGCCGCCGATGGTGCCAAGGCCGTTGACCGGCGGTGGCGGGAAGACCATGATGAAAGCGTCCTGGATGCCGCCCAGGCGCTTGTTGATCTCGGCCGCGATGGCGCCGCCCGACAATTCCTTGCTGCTGCGTTCGTCGAACGGTTTCAGGGTGGCGAAGACGATACCGGCGTTCGGCGCATTGGTGAAGTCGTTGATCGACAGGCCGGGGAAGGCGATGGTCGATTCGACGCCAGGCACCGACTTGATGACGTCGGACATGCGGCGCACGACATCTTCCGTGCGGTCCAGCGAAGCGGCGTCAGGCAATTGTGCAAAGCCCACCAGGTATTGCTTGTCCTGCGCTGGCACGAAGCCGGCCGGCACGGACTTGAAGGTGAAGATGGCGGCAACGACCAGCAGCGCATACACGCCCAGCGACGCGCTCTTGCGGCCCAACACGCCTTTCACGCCCGCTTCATAGCGGTGCGAAGCGCGGCCGAAGAAGCGGTTGAACCAGGCGAAGAAGCGGCCGAAGACCATGTCCATGCCGCGCGTCAGCGCATCTTTCGGCGCATCGTGCGGTTTCAGCAGCGCGGCCGACAGGGCTGGCGCCAGGGTCAGCGAGCTGAAAGCGGAGATCACGGTCGAAATGGCGATCGTCAGCGCGAACTGGCGGTAGAACTCACCCGACAGGCCAGGCACGAAGGCGATCGGCACGAACACGGCGCACAGCACCAGGGCGATGGCGACGATAGGACCGCTCACCTCTTTCATGGCCTGGATGGTGGCGTCGCGCGGCGACAAGCCTTCCTCGATGTTGCGCTCGACGTTTTCCACCACCACGATGGCATCATCGACGACGATACCGATGGCCAGCACGAGGCCGAACAGCGACAGCGTGTTGATCGAGAAGCCAAAGCCCAGCATCACGGCAAAGGTGCCGACGATGGAGACGGGTACGGCCAGCAGCGGAATGATCGATGCGCGCCAGGTTTGCAGGAAGATGATCACCACCAGCACCACCAGGGCAATGGCTTCCAGCAGGGTATGGATCACGGCTTCGATGGACGAACGCACGAACTGCGTCGGGTCGTACTCGATACGGTATTCCACGCCTTGCGGGAAGTCTTTTTTCAGTTCGTCCATCTTGGCGCGCACGTCGGAAGACAGCTGCAGCGCGTTGGCATTCGGCGCTTCGAAAATACCCATGCCGACGGCCGGATTATTGTTCAGCAGCGAACGCAGCGAGTAGCTGTTGGCGCCCATTTCCACGCGCGCCACGTCCTTCAGGTGCGTGACGGCGCCGTCGGCATTGGTGCGCACGATGATGGCGCCGAATTCCTCGGGTGTCTGCAGACGGCCCTGGGTATTGACGGTCAGCTGGAAGTCCGAGTTCTTCGCCGGCGAAGCGCCGATGACACCTGCAGCCACCTGCACGTTCTGCTCGCGGATGGCGTCGACGACGTCATTGGCCGTCATGCCGCGCGCCGCTACCTTTTGCGGGTCGAGCCAGATGCGCATGGCGTAGTCGCCGGCGCCGAAGATCTGGATGTCGCCCATGCCGGGCAGACGTGCCAGTTGGTCCTTGACGTTCAGCACCGCGTAGTTACGCAGATACATGTCGTCATAGCGCTTGTTCGGCGAGACCAGATGCACCACCATGGTCAGGTTGGGCGACGATTTGACGGTCGTCACGCCGATCTGGCGCACTTCCTCGGGCAGGCGCGGCAAGGCGCGCTGCACGCGGTTCTGCACCTGCGTCTCGGCCTGCTCGACGTTGGTGCCGATCTTGAAGGTCACGGTCAGCATCATCGCGCCATCGGACGTGTTTTGCGAGGACATGTAGAGCATGTTCTCGACGCCGTTGATCTGCTCTTCGAGCGGCGCGGCCACGGTTTCGGCGATCACTTTCGGGTTGGCGCCCGGGTATTGCGCGCGCACCACCACGGATGGCGGCACGACGTCGGGATATTCGGAGATGGGCAGGCCGAAAATCGACAGCAGCCCGGCCACGAATATGACGATCGACAGCACCGCCGCGAAAATCGGCTTGTCGATGAAAAAGCGGGAAAAATTCATGTTTATTCCTTGGAGGTCGATGCTGCTTTCGCGGCGATCTTGGCGTCTTTTACTTCAGGTTTTGCGGGAGCGACAGGCGCGGTCGGATCGAAATCCATCGCCACCATCTGCGGCGTCACCGGGGCGCCGGGGCGCACGCGCTGCAAGCCGTTGACGACGATCTTTTCGCCCGCCTTCAAGCCTTCGCGCACCACGCGCAAGCCATCCGAGGCCGGGCCCAGCTTGACGGCGCGGTACTCGGCCTTGTTGTCGGCGCCCACCACGTACACGTATTTGCGGCTCTGGTCCGTGCCGACGGCGCGGTCGGAGATCAACAGCGCCGTGCTTTGCGCCTGCGGGCCGTTGCCGCCGTCGAGCTGGATGCGCGCGAACAGGCCCGGCACCAGCTGGCGCTCGGCGTTGGCGAAGGTGGCGCGCATGCGCACGCTGCCCGTGGCCGGGTCGAGCTGGTTGTCGACGAATTCCAGCTTGCCTTCGTGCGGGAAGCCCGTTTCATTGGCCAGGCCCACCTTGACGGTGACGGGCGTGCCCTTTTGCGCCGTGCCGGCCACGCGCAGATAGGTATCTTCATCGCCGTCGAAGCTGGCGTAGATGCGGTCCGTCGACACCACGGAGGTGAGGATGGCGGAAGCGTCGATCAGGTTGCCGACGGTGATTTCCGCCTTGCTGACGCGGCCGCTGATCGGTGCCTGCACCTGCGTGTACGACAGGTTCAACTTGGCCGCTTCATACGCGGCTTGCGCCGAGCGGGCGTTCGCGTCCAGCTCTTTCAAGCCCGACGCTTTTTCATCGAATTCGCGCTGGGCGATGGCTTTTTCGGCCAGCAGCTTTTCAGCGCGCGACAGTTCCAGCTTGGCCAGTTCCGCCTTGGCGCGGGCCGAGGCAGCCGTGCCTTCGGCACGCGAGACTTCAGCCTGGAATGGGCGCGGATCGATGACGAACAGCACGTCGCCCTTTTTCACTTCGCTGCCCGGCTTGAAATTGACGGCGGTGATGAAGCCGCCGACTCGCGAGCGGATTTCCACGCGCTCGATCGCTTCCAGGCGGCCCGAGAATTCCTGTGTTTCCGTGATCTGTTTTTCAACGACGGCGGCGGCCGAGATGGGCGGGCCGCCGGCCGCTGGCGCGTCGGGCACCTTGCTATTGGCCGAATCGCAGCCAGCCAGGCTCACGGCCACCAGTCCTGCCAGCGCGAGCGAGGCAGCCAGGGGCTTGAGCAGAGTGGAAAATTGTTGAACGTTTTTCATTTTATTTCCCTGTTTTATGAAAATTTCTAATGGTATGGGCGGCAGGAAGCAACCCAACTGAAAAAGTGAATGGTGGTGCCATGGCGCCCGACGGCGCTCGATCAAAGGTAAACAGGCCGCCAGCTGCTTAAAAGCGGACGGGGACGACGAAGCTGGCTGTGCGAACGCACAACTCAGGCATGAAGGGAACTACACTACGTAGTGTAGCAACCAAAACTCAAAAAGTAAACTGATTAGTGTAAGTTTTTTTGCGGTGCCGCGGATGGCGGCGTCATGACTCGGGCTCCTGCCCCAGTCCGGCGACGAAACTGCTAATTTCGCTCAATACCTGCACCTTGCAAGCGCACTCATTGCGGGCGGTAGCGTCCTGCAGCGGCGCGGCGGCCATGCGCCGCACGGTGGTCTTGATGCCGCAGGCGATCAGTTTGCTGCCGTATTGTTCAGCCTCATCGCGCAATGGGTCGTCTTCGCTGGACAGGATGAGCGCTGGCGGCAGGTTCTTCAGACGGCTCGACTGCAATGGCGACGCATACGGATGGGTACGGTCAGCGGCATTCGGCAGATAGCCGCGGTAGGCGGCGGCGCATTGATCGGCCACTTCCGCCAGGTCAGGACAGGTCGGCAAGTTGCGCATCGAGCAGGTCGACAGGCCGGGATCGAGCATGGGCATGATCAGCACCTGACCCGCGAGAGGCGGTCCGCCCCGGTCGCGCGACATCATGGCGCATACGGCAGCCAGGTTGGCGCCCGCTTCGATGCCCGAGACCACCATCTGCTTGCCCGTCCAGCCCAGCTTGGACTTGTTCTTTTTTGCCCACAGCAGCACGGCATGCGCGTCTTCCACGGCGGCGGGGAATGGCCGCACACGGGCCAGGGTGTAGTTCGCGGCCAGCACCACGTGGTCGGGGTTGCTCAGCACGAGGCAGCGCAGGAAGTCGTCCGCATCCTCCAGGTCGCCGTCGACAAAGCCGCCGCCATGGAAGAAAACCATCAGGTTCGGCTGCCTGGCGCCCGGCACGCCGGCCGTGTAGACGCGCGCGCCGAGCGCATCCTGCGCGCCCTGCACCTGGATATCGCGTATCTTCAGCGCCTGGCCAGGTGCCAGTTCGGCCGCGGTGTCGGCAAAGCTCATTGCGCCACCACCGGCTGCACCGCGACATCGAGCACCGTGTCGTTCAGGCACAACAGGGCGACGCCGCCCACTTCATGGGTCAGGGCGCTATAACCGCTGGCTTCGCTTTGCGCCGCCATCGAGTATGCATCCGTCGATACCATCGCGGCCAGAGCGAGCGAGCTCATAGCAAGAGCGAGCACTGCAAAGATTCCATTCCGATGACCCATGATTTTTCTCCTGTGAACTTCCTGCGGCAATCACATTTATGCTGCAGTACAACAACTATAGACTTGATCTACAATCTGATAAAGAGTGCAATGACGAATTGATTGTTCAGGATTCTGAATAATCACGCATAAAGTGATAGGAATTCAAGTGAACAAGCTGCAAGCCATGGAAGTTTTCATCCAAGTCGTCGATGCGGGCGGCTTTACGCGCGCGGCGGAAAACATGCAGCTGCCGAAAGCCACCGTGTCGACCCTGATCCAGTCGCTGGAAGCAAGCCTGTCGGTTAAGTTGCTCAACCGTACTACGCGTCATGTCAGCATCACGTCCGACGGCGCCGCCTATTACGAACGCTGCGTGCGCATCCTGTCGGACGTGCGCGAGGCCGAGGAATCGCTGTCGCGCACGCGCCTGAGTCCCAGCGGACGCCTGCGCGTGGATGCGCCCACGGCGCTGGCCAGCGAACTGATCATTCCCGCCCTGCCCGACTTCTTTGCCCGCTACCCGGACATCTCGCTGGAGCTGGGCTGCAGCGACCGTCCCGTCGACCTGATCGAGGAAGGAGTCGATTGCGCCGTGCGCGGCGGCGAATTGGGCGACCTGAACCTGATCGCGCGCCGGGTCGGCGTGCTGCACTTCATGACGTGCGCCTCGCCCGGCTACCTGGCGCAGCACGGCACGCCGCTGCATCCGGACGACCTGGCACAGCACAGGGGCGTGAATTTTTTCTCCGCCAAGACAGGCAAAACGTTTGATTGGGATTTCACGCGCGCCGGCGAACGCATCCAGATCGCCATGCCCAGCCATATCGCCCTGAACGATTCGAACGCCTACACAGCCGCCGGCCTGGCGGGCCTCGGCATCGTGCAAATGACGCACTTCATGCTTGCGCCCCTGATAGAACAGGGCAAAATGGTGGAATTGCTCGGCGAATGGGAATCCGACCCGTTGCCCATCCACGTGATCTATCCGCCCAACCGCCATCTGTCCGCCAAGGTGCGCGTGTTTGTCGAATGGGTCGCCGACATGTTTACCAACCACCCGGCCACGCAGCTCAAGGGCAAGAGCAGTCCCGCGAGCGCGCGCGCCAACCTGACCGAGGTCCAGCCATGACAACAGCAAGCACATCGCCGCAGCCGCACCGCATCGTCTTTCTCGACCGCGACAGCCTGATCGCCACCGTGCGCCCGCCCGCCTTTGCGCACGGCTGGGAAGAGTATCCGCACACCAAGGGCAGCGAACAGACGGTGTCTCGCCTGCAAGGCGCCAGCATCGCCATCACGAACAAGGTGCCGCTGCGCGCGGCCGAGCTGGCGCAGCTGCCGGACCTCCAAATGATCGCCGTGGCCGCCACTGGCACGGACATCCTCGACCTGGCCGCCTGCCGCGAACGGGGCATCGTCGTGGCGAATATCCGCGACTATGCGCGCGCCACCGTGCCCGAGCATACCCTGGCCCTGATGCTGGCCCTGCGCCGCCAGCTGGTCGCCTACCGCGCCGACGTGGAAGCGGGTCTGTGGCAAGCGTCCGACCGCTTCTGCCTGTTCGGCCACCCGATCCGCGACCTGGCCGGCAGCCGCCTGGGTTTGCTCGGCTACGGTGCGCTGGGCAAGTCCGTGGCGCAGCTGGGACGCGCCTTTGGCATGCAGGTGCAGGTACACAACCGCTCCCCTATCGATGAGGACGGCGTGACGCAAGTGACGTTCGACGAATTGCTGGCCACCTCCGATGTGCTGAGCCTGCACCTGCCGTTGACGGACAAGACGCGCAACATCATCGGCGCGGCAGAGCTGGCGCACATGCAGCCCACATCCCTCCTGATCAACACGGCGCGGGGCGGCCTCGTCGACGAGGCGGCACTGGCCGAAGCGTTGACCCGTGGCGTGATCGCCGGCGCCGGTTTCGACGTGTTATCCAAGGAGCCACCGCTGCCCGACAACCCGCTGCTCAATGTGCGCCTGCCCAACTTCATCCTCACGCCGCACACGGCCTGGGCCAGCGGGGAAGCCATGCAGAAGCTGGCCGACATCTTGATCGGCAACGTGGAAGCGTTCGAGCGCGGCGCGCCCACGAACGTGGTGGCATGAGCGTATTGCACGAACTCGATGAGCTGCTAGTCCTGGACAGCGGCGAGTATGACCGCCTCGACCTGTTTCAGGAGGCGGCTGAGCTGATCGGGCAACTGCAGCCCGCCGACGTGCCTGCACTGCTGGCCCTGTGGCAGGCGCGCCCGCTATCCTGGCAGCAGCGCTGCACGCAAGCGAGCACCAGCATCGACGCCGCCGTGCTGCGCGCCCTGCTGGCAGGTTTGCTGCAGATCAAGGAAACCACCCACGGCGTGTTCGAGCTGATGGCGCGCCTGCCGCCCGTGGCCGACGCCTCTGCGCTCAGCGAAGCGCTGCTCGATTACGCCGAGCAAGCCTGGCATGCGCAGGGGCCGGCCCGGCACCGGCAAATCCAGATCAGTTGCTGGAGCTGCGGGCTGTCGGGCCGGCTGTTGCAGCGGCTCGGTTTATCCTCATGGAAAGAAGCGGGCTTGTAGGAACTACGGCGCGGCAGGCCGCTCAAAGGAAAAGCCCGGCGCATACGCGTGATAACCGTCGAAATCGCCCTTGCCGATGGCCGCGCCGCCGCTGCGCGCGATCGCATACGCCATGCTGAAGTGAAAATAGAAATTCGGCAGGATGTACAAATTCAAATACTCATCGGCGGGCAAGGCGATATCGGCAAAGCCGGCGCGGTCGCGGCAGATGCGCCCGGGCGGCCCGTCAAAGCGTTCCGGGGGGATGGTCTTGAGGTAGCGCATGGTCTGCGCGATCTGCTCCTGCAGACTGGCGGCGGCGCTGAAATCGGCCACCTCCAGCCCCGCCAGCGGACAGCAGCCGCGCAGGGAAAAGCTCACGGCCGCGCGCACTTGCTGGGCGAACGGCAGCATGTCCGGGTGCAAACGCGCCGCCAGCATATGCGGCGCGGTGCCGGTCTTGTCGAGCATGGCGGAGAGCTGCGCCAGCGAGCGGCAAAAGATGGCGGCGGGGTGGATATGCGTCGCGTCCCTCATGCCAAGCCTTCCTGCTCGGCGACCTTCTTCAGCACGCGGATCAGCCGGCGTTCATGGCGGCCCACGGCATCCCAGTGCCAGGCGTCGGTCGGACCGAATTCCGGGTAATGCGGCTGCCATTTTTCCGCCCGCTTCTGCGAATTGGCGCCCACATGCGACGCCAGTCCCTTGCCGCTGGACAGGCGCAGGTACACGCGGATGAGGCCCCAGCCTTCGCACACGTAACGGTAGGTGAGGCCATCGCACTTGGCCGGGTC
Organism: Janthinobacterium sp. PLB04; assembly: GCF_021165895.1. Taxonomy (NCBI): domain Bacteria; kingdom Pseudomonadati; phylum Pseudomonadota; class Betaproteobacteria; order Burkholderiales; family Oxalobacteraceae; genus Janthinobacterium; species Janthinobacterium sp. PLB04. Next base: position 4,512,653 of record NZ_CP088968.1, read on the forward strand.
GAGCGCGATACGGCGCGGGGCAAACTGCCCGCCCATGTCCGGGTAATGCACGGCCAGGAACACCTCGCTGGCGCCTTCGGCCTCCAGCCTGGCCGCATACGCGCACAGTTCGGCAGGCGAATGAAAGTGCAGCGTTTCCTGTTCCGCCTCCGAATACGCCTGCGCCACGGCCGCGCCGGGCTTGGCGAAGATCGCCTCGGCCATGGCCGCGATACCTGCTTCTGACATTGCCACCATACTCCCCTCAAGTTGCCGCATAGCACTGCAGCGATGGCCGCCATCCTAGCATGGCGTCAGCGGCGATGGCGGCTGAAAAAGTCCCACATGACTTCATTCGCATCGATGGCGCGCGTGGTCTTGCCGATGGGCAGGCCGATATTGAAGGCATCGGCGCCAGGCCAGGTGTGGCCGCCGTCCTTGATGGTGAGCAAAGCCACCTGCTGCGCGCCATTGCCCTGCACCACATGCGTCACTTGCGTATCGTCACCTGCCACGGTGGGTAGCAGGCGCGCCGGTGGCGTGGCGCCTACGATGCCGTTGTGCCTGCGCCAGTAATCGAACGTGCCTGCTGCCGACAGGTAGCTGGCAGCCTTGCCTTCATGCAGCACGACCTTGTCGGCCGTCCCCTGTATCAACAGCATGCCGACCTTGTCCATCTTTTTATGATGCTGCAGCACCGGTTCCGGCATCGGCGCCCCCACCGAGGCGACGGCGGCGAACTGCTGCGGCAGCTCGGCCGCCAGGCGCAGGGCAAAGAAACCGCCACGCGACAAGCCCGTGGCATACACGCGCTTGTCATCGATGCGGTGAGTCTGCTTGAGCTTGGCCAGCATGGCTTGCGTAAAGCCGACATCATCCGTGCCCGCCAGGTAATCCATGCCGAATCCCACGTTCCAGTCCTGCTTGATACCTTGCGGGTACACAACGATGAACTGGTGCCGTTCGGCCGTCTTGTTCATCTGCGTGTACAGCATCTGCTCGGCCATGCTCATGCCGCCGCCATGGAAATTGAAGACGACGGGAAAGGCTTGCTGCGGCGCACTGTCGTAGGCGGCGGGCGTATAGACGATGTAGCGGCGCTTGTCTTCCTTGTGCTGCAGCGATTGCACCTGCGCCAGCACTGGCGTACACAGACAGGACAGGACGAACAGGCTGATGGTGATTTTCATGGGCTTCCCTTCAAATAAAAGAGCAGCCAGCATAAGCAAGACGAGGTGAAATCGCGGTGAAATCCGGCGACTTCTTTTATTGCGCCTGGACGGGAAGGATGGCGACACGGTACTGCGTCGCGCCGGGGTGGAAAACAATGTCCCATTGCATGGCTTTTGCCAGGCGCAGCAGCAGGTTCTGGCCATGCGCGAAACCGTGGATGCGCCGTGGATGCCCTGCCTGCACGGTATTGACGATGTTCAGGCGGCCTTGCGCAAACACAATGCCGATGCGGCAGTCGGGGCCGCCATGGAACAGGGCATTCGCCAGGCAATTATTGATGAGCAACATGAGCAGTTGCGGGTTGCCAAGCACCTCCAGCCGCTCGGGCAAGTCCAGGGTCAGCAGGCTGGCATCCCAGCGATGTTCGTCGAGCAGGCGCAGCAGGCATTGCTCGATGCAGGCGCGCAACTCCACCACTACACCCGATAGCTGTTCCGCCCGCGCCAGCGCAAACAGCACGTCGATGGTGGCGCGCATCTCGTCCGTGGATTGCCGCAGCTGCGCCTGCTCCTGCCCGCTTAAGGGCTGCGCATTCGCCAGCGCCAGGGTGTTATGCATCAGGGTGAGCGGCGTGCGCAATTCATGGCTGACGTCGCGGGTGAATGCCTGTTCGCGCCGCAAGACCGACTGCAGTTCGGCAAAAGTGGTTTCCAGGCGGCGCGCCAGGAAACCGATCTCGTCGGGGCGGTCGCGCTCGCTGAAATGGACGGTGCTGCCGGGCGCCAGCTGGCGCGCTTCGTGGGCCAGGCGCTGCAAGGGCAGCACGAGGCGCCGCGCAAGCCAGTATGCCAGCAGCAAGGCCAGGGCGATCAGCGCCAGCGCCACGCCCAGCACGACGCCGCCTACTTCCCGCGCCAGGCGCGACACCACCAGCACGGGCGCCACGTCGGCCAGCAGATAGCAGCGGGCCGGCTTGCCGCCGGCAACGACATCGAGCGCCAGCACGTGATAATGCTGGCCCGTCTTCGTAAACACTTCCCCGCGCGGGGCAGACTGCGGCACTTGCGCGCGCACCGCTTGAGGCAAGTCAAGGTAGCCGCCATAAACCGTGATGAGGTCGCTGCCGGAAGGCGTAAGCTTGTCGTGCTGCTGCCAGCGCATGCTGACGGCCGCCGCTTCGCGCTCGAGCAGGCGCTGCACCAGCATGTCTTCCGTCACGTAGGCGATCACCAGCGCCAGGCCCGTGTAGCACAGGCACAGCAAGACGGTGAAGCCGGCCAGGGCGGCGAACAGGCGCTGCCGGATCGACTTGCTCATGCAGACGCCGCAGCATCGAAGGCCAGGCGGTAGCCCAGCTGCGGTATGGTCACCAGCATGCCCGCCGCACCCGCCCCGCCAAGCAACTCCAGCTGCTTGCGCAGCGCATAGATGTGCGATTTGAGGGCGTCGCTGTCGGGCGGCTGGCTGCCCCACAAGTGTTGCAGCAGCGCCGAGCGCGAGACGGCATGCGGATGTTCGCGGCACAGCAGCAGCAATATCTTGAAACCCGTCTGCGTCAGCGGCAGCGGTGCGTCGCCATACAGGGCGCGCCCTGCGCGCGTCTGCAAGGTGAATGGCCCCACGCGCATCTCCTGATGCATGTGCAACTGCTGCCGGCGCGCCAGCGCTTCGCAGCGCAAAGCCACCTCGCGCAGGTCGAACGGCTTGGTCAGGTAATCGTCGGCGCCGTCGCGAAAACCGCGCGCCTTGTCTTCATACGCGTCCCGCGCCGTCAGCATCAAAATCGGCACATTGCTGGGAGCGGCTGCCTTGATGGCGCGGCACACTTGCAAGCCATCCATGTCGGGCAAGTTCAGGTCCAGCAGCACCACGTCATAGCTGTTGCACGTGGCCAATTGCACGGCCAGCGCGCCCGTGCCCGCATGGTCCGTCTGCCAGCGCAAGCCGTCGAGAAAGTCGAGCACCTGGCGCGCGATGGCCAGGTGGTCTTCCACCAGCAGGATACTCAAGGGTAGCTTGTTCATCGCACGCCGGCAATGCGCGCATACAGCCAGAAATTGCCGGATCTTCCGCGAACTTGCCGGTAACAGCGCAGATAGCCCTCGCGCTCGAAAGCGCAGCGTTCGAGCACGCGGACCGAACGTTCATTGCTTTCCAGCACAGTGGCCTGGATGCGCAGAAAGCCAAAGCGCTGAAAACCCCAATCCACGACAGCGTTCACGACGGACGTGGCCACGCCCTGCCCCCATACAGCTGGGGCCAGGTCGTAGGCGATCTCCGCCGTGCGGTGCTGCGGAGAAATGGCGTTGAAGCCGATCGTGCCCACCAGCTGGCCACCCTCGCGCAGCACGACAGCCAGCCGTATGGACGAAGACGCCTCTGCCGATGCGTAGTCATCGAAATTGGCCTGCAGATCGTCGACGCAATGCAAGTTCCAGCTCGTGTGCTCCACGACGGCAGGGTCGGCCAGGTAGGCATACCAGGCGGGCGCGTCGCTGCATTCCAGCGGGCGCAAGGTCACCAGCGGATGGTCTGAAGCGGGTAAATCAGCAGCTTTCATCGCCTTGTATCCTTTTTAGTCAAGCGGGCAATCGGCGGCCAGCCAGGATACGAAATCATCGGCGGCCAGCTCGAAATCATCGCGCTGCATCGAGCCATGCCCCACCAGGTAGACGGCGCGCTCAGCGTCATCGAGCGCCAGCATGACGGCGCGTCCGCCGCTGTCATCGCCGATGGTCATGTAGCCAGGACAGGATTGCTGCGTGTCATAAGTTTCGTTGCGTTCTCGCAAGCTTTCCACGCCGTACAGCAATACCTGCCCGCCGCGCAAGCCTTCTTGCCCGTCCTGCAGAAAGCGCAGGTAGTGCGCCGGCAAGGCGTGGCCCAGCCAGCGCTGGAACGCGTCGATAGCTTGCCCGCTCATGCGGCGCCCTTGCGCCGCGCTTCCCACTCGCGGCGCAGCAAGCCGTACAGGGCCGAATCGCTGACCTGGCCGGCCACGATCCAGCGTTCGGGCAAAAACCCTTCCTTGTTGAAACCCTGGCGTTCCAGGGCGCTGGCCGAACCGGCGTTGTGCGGGTCGATGTCGGCTTCCAGGCGGTTCAGGTCGCGCTCGACAAACGCATACTCGATCAGCGCCGACAGCGCTTCGTGCATATAACCGTTGCCCCAGTACGGACGGCCCAGCGCGTAGCCGATCTCGGCGCGGCGGTTCTGGCGGTGCTCGGAAAACAGGCTGCAGCTGCCCAGGTATTCGCCCGTCGCCTTCAGCTCGACGGCGAAGCGGAAGAATTCCTCTTTCTCGAAAGCGGCGATGTCCTCGGCAATCTGGCGCGCGGCGCGGCTGGCATCGGTCCATGGTGGTTCGCTGAAATAGCGCATCACTTCGGGGTCGGAATGCATGGCGAATTGCGCCGCCTCATCCGATGGTTGCGGCTTGCGCAGGATCAATCGTTCAGTGGTGATGGTCTTGCTGTAGGTCATGGCGCTCCAGTCTGGCGGCAAACGGACGAATGCTTATTATTCCATGCAACTATAACGATGTGGCAATTTTGTGACGATGCTTTTAATGTACTATGGCAATATTTTTCACCATATCATTGATGCAACTTCATGATTCGCCCATGTACGCAGTAACCGACGCGGCCAACACCGAAGCCAACCATGCCCTTCCCTAGAATCGCCCTCACCATGCCCGTCACCCTCATCGCACTGGCCATCTGGCTGGGCTTGAGCCTGGGCGGCCGCTGGCTGGAAGCGGCCGGCTACGCCTTGCCGGGCGCCGCCGTCACCGGCCGTATCGGCCTGTCGTGGGCGCTGGCCGCCCTGTTCGCGCTGGCGCTGCTGCTGGCCTCAAGCCGGCGCCGCGCGGCGAGCCTGTGCGCGCCGCAGCCATTCAAAACGCTGTGGCTGGTCTGGCCGCCCCTACTGTATGCGCTGCTGATGCTGTTGCTGGCCTGGGCCGGCGGCTGGCCGCAGCCGCGCGTGCTGCTGATCGTCGCTTGCAATGCGGCGCTGGTGGCCATCTCGGAAGAGCTGATGTTCCGCGCCATCTTGCTGGAGGGCATGCTGGAACGGTATGCCGTCTGGCCGGCCGTCCTGATGTCATCGGCGCTGTTCGGTCTGGCGCACACGGCCAACGGCCTGGCCACGGGCGACGTCAGCGGCGCCTTGTGGCAAGCCGTCGCCGCTACCCTGCAAGGCGTCGGCTATGCGGCCATCCGCCTGCGCACCCGCTCCATATGGCCCATGGTGCTCGTGCATGGACTGTGGGACTACGCGCTGGTGACGGCCACCTTGCCGCACCCGGCCGAAGACGGCGCATCGATCCTGCCATATATCGCCCTGCTGGCCGTGCTGCCCCTGTGCCTGTACGGCGTCTACCTGCTGCGTCCCAGCCAGCGCGCCGCCCTGTCGCAAGCGCAACTATAATATTGCGACACAATTTTCCATCCACTTGCCGAGGAAGCTGCATGGCGTTTTTTTCACGTAATTACGAAGTATTCCTGCTGCTGGCCGCGCCCGCTGCGCCGCCGCTGTGGGATGCGGCGCAATGGATGCCGTTTGCCGCCAGCCTCGATGGACTCATGGCGCAGGCAAGCGCGAGGGGCAAGCCCGGCGTGCGCAGCCATCAATACAATCCCAAGGGCAAGTCGATTCCCTATGGCCGCCTGGGCTGGGACGACAAATCGCACGCCAAGTGGACGCATACGCCGGAAACACGCGACGCCCGCTTCATGAGCCTGGAAGCGTGGGCGCCCATCTGGACCATTTGCGAAAAGGACGACCAGGCGCCCGATGTGTTCCTCGCCCTGGCCAATGAGTCGCTGCTGGGACGAGCAGGCAAGCCCTTGCAATTTGGCCAGCGCCTGGTGTGCGCCATCGCCACGGACATGGGGCCGGAAGCGAGCGCCACCTTGCGGCACTCCTTGACGCAGCTGGCGGCGCAGCAAGACGCCGTCCTCTTCGCCTGCACGCAACGCCAGTGGGGCCGCGCCGCGTACGGCGGTTTCACGGGCGCCATCCAGGATATGCTGATCGGCGGCCTGTTCCAGCCCGACGACCCGCATGCGCGGCCGCTCGATGCGGCCACGTTCCGCGAGCCATGGACGCGCATCGGCAATTGACAGCGCCAGACATTCCATGGCATCGTTGCGCCATGCAATCGCCATTTCCTCCCCTGCCATCGATTATTGCCGCCATTCGACCGATGGTGGCTTGGCAGGACTGAGATTGCCAAAGCCGCCTGAGAGGCGGCTTTGATTTGCAGCAATAGATCAAGACGTCTCGCAGGCATTATTTCTTTCTAGCGAGCGACCATGTCCCCTACCTCCAGCACCAGCGTTACCCCCACCCTGCACCTCGTGTGCGGCAAAATTGCCTCGGGCAAATCCACCCTGACCGCCCGGCTGGCCAGCGCGCCACACACCGTGCGCATCAGCGAAGACAGCTTGCTGGCGCAGCTGTATCCGGGCCAGATCGCCAGCCTGGCCGACTACGCGGCTTGCGCTGCGCGGCTGCGCGCGGCCATCGCCCCTTTGGCCCTGCAGATGCTGCAGGCGGGCGTGTCCGTCGTGCTCGATTTCCCCGCGAATACGCCCGCCAGCCGCGCCTGGATGCGCGAACTGTTCCAGCAGGCGGGCACGCCGCACGTGCTGCATTACCTGGACGTGCCGGACGAAGAATGCAAGGCGCGCTTGCGCCAGCGCAATGCCAGCGGGCTGCACCCGTTCTCCACCAGCGACGCTGATTTTGACGCCATCACGCGCCACTTCGTGCCGCCCCAGGCGTCGGAAGGCTTTGATATTGTGCGAATTGCCGCTTAAAACGTGCCCGGCAGCAGGATCTTTTTATCCACGTGCTGCAGGTCGCGCAAGCCGCAAAAGGCCATCGTCAAGTCGAGTTCGTTGCGGATGATGTCCAGGCATTTGGTGACGCCAGGACCGCCCATGGCGCCCAGCCCATACAGGAAGGGGCGGCCGATGTACACGCCTTTCGCGCCCAGGGCCACGGCCTTGATCACGTCCTGGCCCGAGCGGATGCCGCCGTCCATGTGCACTTCGATCTGGCTGCCGACGGCGTCGACGATGGCGGGCAAGGCTTCGATCGACGATTGCGCGCCATCGAGCTGGCGCCCGCCGTGGTTCGAGACGATCAGCGCGTCGGCGCCGCTTTCCACGGCCAGGCGCGCGTCATCCGGGTCCATGATGCCCTTGATGATCAATTTCCCGCCCCAGCGCTGCTTGATCCATTCCACGTCCGCCCACGACAGGCTCAGGTCGAACTGCTGCTGCGTCCAGGCCGACAGGGACGACATGTCCGACACGGATGTGGCATGGCCGACGATGTTGCCGAAGCCGCGCCGCTTCGTGCCCAGCATGCCCGCCACCCAGCGCGGCTTGGTGGCCATGTTGATGATGTTGGGAATCGTCAATTTCGGTGGCGCCGACAGGCCGTTGCGCAAGTCCTTGTGGCGCTGCCCCAGTACCTGCAAATCGAGCGTCAATACCAGCGCGCCGCATTTCGCCGCCTTGGCGCGGTCGATCAGGCGGTTGATGAATTCGCGGTCCTTCATCACATACAGCTGGAACCAGAACGGTTTCGTCGTGTTCGCCGCCACGTCCTCGATCGAGCAGATGCTCATGGTCGACAGCGTGAACGGCACGCCGAAACGCTCGGCCGCCTGGGCCGCGAGGATTTCGCCATCCGCATGCTGCATGCCCGTCAAGCCCGTAGGCGACAGGGCCACCGGCATCGATACGTGCTGCCCCACCATGGTCGAAGCCAGGCTGCGGTTTTCCAGGTTGACGGCCACGCGCTGGCGGAATTTGATCTTCGCGAAATCGCTGTTGTTGGCGCGGTACGTCGATTCCGTCCAGGAGCCGGAATCGGCGTAGTCGTAAAACATGCGCGGCACCCGTTTCTGGGCCAGCACGCGCAAGTCTTCGATGCAGGTGATGATACTCATGCGTTTCCTCGGTCGATGGCAAGTCGAACCATGATCGTGCATTTGCCTGCAATTGTCTATCCGGCAGGCAATGCCACCGGACCCCGCGCCACACTTACCAGTCGCGCGCGCCGAGGATTTTCTCACCCAGTTCGCTCAACCGCGCCTGCGGATAGCGCAGCTTTTCCTTTTCCTCGGGGTCGCCGGGAAACGCATAGCCCTGCGGCGCGCTACGCTCGCGCCAGCTTTGCACGCGCCAGTCGCGCAAGGCTTGATTGTCTTCCTGCGCTGGCGTGAAGGAAATATATTGCGCCAGGCGCACCTGGTCCGCCGACGTGTTCGGGCGGATGCCATGCGCCAGCAGGCTGTTGAAGATCAGCAGCTCCCCTTTCTTCATGGCGATGAATTCCATCGGGTACGGTACCGTCGCCAGGTCTGGCTGCCACGGGTTGCGATCGAGCGGCACCGTCTTGCGCCACGCCAGCAAGTTGTTGAACAATTCTGGATAACACTGGAAACCGCCGCTCTCGGGCGAGGTGTCAGACAGGGCCAGCACGCCTTGCACGTTGACGGGCAGCGGGTCGAGCGTGGTGTCGGCATCCCAGTGGATGAAGCCGCCAAACTTGCGCTTGCCATTGTTCGGCGTGTTCAGGTTGGCGCGGTCGATGGTCACCCACAAATCCTGACGGTCCCAGATGTCGACAAAGGCGTCGTACACGCGCTGGGTCTGGCGGTTATCCCACAGGGTCTGGTTGTGGTAGGCCTCGACCATGCCGGAACCGTTGAGCTCTTTCATGGCGTGGTCGCGCAGCTGGTCCTGGTTCCAAGTGGCGGGGTCATGCTGGTCCAGTCCCTGGAATTCCCACAGGAAATCGGTTGTGCGGCGCACCTGTTCCGGCGGCACGGCATCCTTGACGATGACGTAACCGTAGGTTTGCCAGTGCAAAAAATCGCTGTCGGACAGCACGCGCAGCGGCAGCTGTTTTTGTATATCGCGCAACTGGGTTTGTTCCGTGTAGGCCACGGACGGGTTGCCCGGACGGTCTTCGCCGTATTGATATCGGTCTTCTTGCATCGCTGTCTCCTGTGTTGGTGTGGACAGATTGTGCGATGGAAGATCAAGGGGAAATACGTGCGGAACGACCAATACTGATACTATCCTGACTATCGACTACCTCAAAACGTCACGATGACGCCTTTATTCGAACAAGTCACGATCCCGACGGGCCACTCCTGGGGCTTGCTGTGGCGCGAACTCGATGCCATTCCCTTCATCTGGCACTACCACCCGCAGTTCGAGCTGACCTTGACGGTCAATGCGCGGGGGCAACGCTACATCGGCGACCACCTGGGCAATTTCGAGCCGGGCGACCTGGTGCTGCTGGGGCCGAATTTACCGCACACGTGGTCGGCCAGCGAGCGCATCGACGGCACGCAGCCCATGCTGGCCGTCGTCGCGTGGTTTTCCCTCGAATGGGTGGAGCAGCTGGCGGCCTGTTTTCCGGAATTGCACAGCGTCCGGCAACTGGCGCGCCGCGCCGGCCCTGCCCTGCATTTTTCGCCGGCAACGAGCGCGCGCAACGCATCCAGATTGCTGCAATTAAATGCGCTGCCCGTACCGCAGCGCTTGCCGCTGCTGCTCGACGTGCTGCTGGATCTGGCGGGCGATGGCAGTGCGCAGCCGCTGGCGTCAACGGCGCAGGCGCCGATGCCCGATGGGCAGCAAAAGCGCATGGAAATCGTGTTTGACTTCATGCACGCGCATTTCCGGGAAGAGATCGCACTGCAAACGCTGGCGCAGCGGGCGGCCCTGTCGCTGGGCGCCTTTCACCGCTGTTTTAAGCGCCAAGCGCATTGCACGCCCGGCGAATACCTGGCGCGGCTGCGTATCGGCCGCGCCTGCCAACAGCTGATCGAAAGCAATCTCGCCATCGCCGTCATCGCGCAAGAGGCTGGCTACCGCAACCTCGCGCATTTCAACCGCCAGTTCCGCGCCGCCAGGCAAGTCACGCCGCGCGCGTTTCGCCTGCAATACCGGCGTGGCGCCACTGGCGCAGCGTAAATCCATTCAGAAACGAAAAAGGGGATCAGATTTTACAATCTGACCCCCAATATTCTGGTGCGGCTGGCAGGAATTGAACCCACGACCCCTTGGTTCGTAGCCAAGTACTCTATCCAGCTGAGCTACAGCCGCCTAAGACAAGATTATAGCAGGGCTTTGCAGAATGGCAAAGGGCGCCGTGCGGATATTTCACAATTGCCCAGGCCGCCAACATGCACCCTGCCCGCGTCCCGTCAGGACGAAAAAAAACCCGGAAAGCGAACTTTCCGGGTTTTTTCACTACTGCAAATACTGGTGCGGCTGGCAGGAATTGAACCCACGACCCCTTGGTTCGTAGCCAAGTACTCTATCCAGCTGAGCTACAGCCGCAAACTCTGACACACTTCGCCGGACGGCGCGAAGCTTGAAACTTTCATCAACATGAAGCGAACTTCATCTTGGCAATACTGGTGCGGCTGGCAGGAATTGAACCCACGACCCCTTGGTTCGTAGCCAAGTACTCTATCCAGCTGAGCTACAGCCGCAAAACTTCTACAACATTCCATCGACAGCATGGAGGTGAAACTTGTTACAACAAAACCAGGCAAAGTCTGATTTTCAGTATTCTGGTGCGGCTGGCAGGAATTGAACCCACGACCCCTTGGTTCGTAGCCAAGTACTCTATCCAGCTGAGCTACAGCCGCGCAGGCAAACATTATAGCGTATTCATTTCGCTTTGAAAAGTTCGATTTTTCAATCGCTTAGCTGATTTTGCAGAATACCGCCCCGCATGATCGACTACCTTTTCACTGCCAAAAAGCTCACGCTTTTTTATCGATGGACACTTCTGCTTTCACAGGAGCGTCCAGCGAATCGAGAAGTTGCTGTCTCGAAAGAAGCGGGATTATAGGGACTGCTTTCCAGCCTGTCCAGTGCTATCTGCAGGCGGCGCGCAAGCGTGCGGTGGCGGCGCGGCGCTTGGGGCTACAATACCAGTCAGACAGGGGCGCTTGTGCCTCCCCTAATTCATGACGGCGGGTAATTCCATCATGCTCCATTTAACTGAGCTTAGCGGCGGCGGACCGGCGGGGCAAGCGCCCGTGCGGCAGACTCACTGTTGCAGGATTTCCGATGGCCAAGCATGACCGCGAGCAAGATCTGCTTCCCCCATCAGCGCCGCTGAGCCTATCCGACGAGCGTCTGGCCAAGCTGCTGGAGGGCATCACCGATGGCTTTTGCCTGCTCGACCGCGACTGGCGCATACGCTATATCAATACGCGCGGCACCGACATGCTCGCGCCGCAGCGTCCGCCTGGCGCCAGCCTGGCCGGCAGCAGCCTGTGGCAAGCCTGCCCGGAACTGCTGGGCACGGAACTGGAAACGCAGTATCGGCGCGCCATGGCGCAACAGCACGGCGGCAGCTTCGAATTGCTGTATCCGCCGCTGGGGCGCTGGCTGGAAGTGCGCATCTTCCCTTCCAGCGATGGCTTGACCACGTATATCCAGGACATCAGCCAGCGCAAGGCCAGCGAAGAAAGCTTGCGCCACAGCGAGGAAGACTTGCGCGCGCTGGCCAATTCCATCCCGCAACTGGCCTGGATCGCCGGCTTCGACGGCACCATTGCGTGGTACAACCAGCGCTGGCACGACTACACGGGCACCAGCGCCGAACAGATGGCGGGCGATGGCTGGAGCATCGCCTATCACGCGCAGCATCTGCCGCCCATGCTGCATGCCTGGAAGGCCGCCTTGCGCGATGGCACGCCCTTCGAAATGGAGTTCCCCATCCGCGGCGCCGACGGCCAGTTCCGCTGGTTCCTGACGCGCGCCAATCCCGTGCGCGACCGGGGCGGCCAGCTGCTGCGCTGGTTTGGCACGAGCACCGATGTCGACCAGGTCAAGCGCGCGCAGGAAGCCCTGCGCGATGAAACGCGCGTGCTGGAGTTGCTCAACAATACGGGCGCGGCCCTGGCCGGCACCCTGGACTTGCCGGCCCTGCTGCAGGAAACCGTCGATGCGGCCACGCGCATCAGCGGCGCGCACTTCGGCGCCTTGTATTATGACGATGCAGGCGAGCTCCACGACAGCGCCGCCCCGCTGCCCGCGGCGCGCGCCGTCAACGGCATCAGCCTGTGCGAGGCCGATGCCATTGCCACGGAACTGCGCCAGGGACCAGCCATGCGCCAGAACGACTTGCTGGCCGCGCCCGACGCCAGCGCCGGCGGCGCCCCGCCGCTGCGCAGCTGCCTGAGCCTGCCCGTCAGCTCGCGCTCGGGCCTGTTGCTGGGGCGCTTGCTGCTCGGTCATCCGCAGGCGGGCATGTTCAGTGCGCGCAGCGAACGCATCGTTTCGGCCATCGCGGCCCAGGCCGCCGTCGCGCTCGACAATACGCGCTTGTACGCGGCCGCCACGCGCGCCGCCGAAGAGCGCAAGGTGCTGCTCGACAGCGAACGCGAGGCGCGCGCCGAGGCCGAGCGCACGAACCAGCTGAAAGACGATTTTCTCACCACCCTGTCGCATGAACTGCGCACGCCCTTGTCGGCCATCCTGGGCTGGGCCCAGGTGCTGCGGCGCGGCACGCGCGACGAGGCCGACCTGCACCGCGGCTTGCAAAGCATCGAACGCAATGCGCGCGCACAGGCGCAGTTGATCGAAGACTTGCTCGACATGAGCCGCATCACCTCCGACAAGGTGCTGCTCGACCTGCAAACCATCGTGCCCGCCAGCATCATCGCCTCGGCCATCGAAACCCTGCGCCCGGCGGCCGACGCCAAGCACATCGCCATCCACAGCAATATCGCCAGCGATGCGGGCCGCATCACGGGTGACCCCAGCCGCATCCAGCAAGTGATCTGGAACCTGCTGTCGAATGCCTTGAAGTTCACGCCACAAGGAGGGCGGGTCGATATCGGCGTGCATCGCGAAGCGACCCGCCTGGCCATCACGGTGGCCGACAACGGCGTCGGCATCAAGAAAGATTTCCTGCCCCACGTATTCGACCGCTTCCGCCAGGCCGACGCCTCGACCACGCGCCGGCATGGCGGCCTGGGGCTGGGGCTGGCCATCGTCAAGCACCTGGTGGAGCAGCACGGCGGCACGGTCACCGTCAGCAGCGCCGGCGACATGCAGGGCGCCAGCTTTACCGTGCGCCTGCCCCTGGGGACGCCGGCCGTTGCCGCGCGCCAGGCGGGCAGCGCCCCGTCCGCCAGCCATGACTTGCGCGGCGTCACGGTGCTGCTGGTCGATGACGAAGCCGATGCGCGCGAGCTGACGGAGCGTATCTTGCGCGACAACAACGCCGAAGTGCATAGCGCCGGCAGCGTGGCGCAAGCGCTGCAACTGCTGGACCAGGTGCGCCCGGATGTGCTGGTCAGCGACATCGGCATGCCCGATGCCGACGGTTTCGACTTGCTGGCGCAAGTCCGCGCGCACGCCTCCCCTGAGGCGGCCCGGCTGCCCGCGCTGGCCCTGACGGCGTTTGCGCAACCGCAGGATCGCCAGCGGGCGCTGGCCAGCGGCTTCCAGGACTGGGTGTCGAAACCGCTCGACCCGGCCGAACTGGTGGCGGCAGTGGCGCAACTGGCCGCCGCGCGCGTGACCGGCTCGCCGCCTTGAACAGCGCCGCCAGGGCGGCAAGATAGTCGGCAAAAAGATGATGCAAAGAAATACATAGTGCAGAACAAAATAACTATTTTGTGGTTTAGCCTTCCTACTTTCAGACGCGGCACTGTCCTACAAGCAACTAAGCTGAAGTTTGCTACACTGAAATGCAGAAGCACACCTGCATGGCAGGCTGGAGACCGTCGACCTTGGCTGCCGTCATTGGCAGAAGCGAGTTCAAGCGCTGTTGTGCGCCCTATCTTGTTGCAAGGCGCTACTATCATCCGACCGCCGTCAGCCGCGCCGCCAGCCTATTCGCTGCGGTAGAAGCCAGTGTTGCATAGACCGTATAACCGAGACCCTACATGCCCAGCCAAGATGAGATTTTGAAAGCCAAAATTTTGGTCGTTGACGATTCACCCGACAATGTCGACCTGATGCTGGAAATCCTGCGCGATGCCGGCTACACCAATGTCACGGCCACCATGCGTCCGGCGCAGGTCTGCCCCCTGCACCAGGAGCATTGCTACGACCTGATCTTGCTGGATCTGCAAATGCCGGAACTCAATGGTTTCCAGGTCATGAAAGGCTTGAAGGAAATTGAGCATGGCGGCTACCTGCCCGTGCTGGCCCTGACGGCGCAGCCGAGTTTCAAGATCGCCGCCCTGGAAGCGGGCGCGCGCGACTTCATCAGCAAGCCCTTCGACCTGATGGAAGTGCACAAACGCATCCACAACATGCTGGAAGTGCGCCTGCTGTACAAGGAACTGGCGCAATACAGCAAGCAGCAGCAGGAACTGGCGCTGCACGATCCGCTGACGGGCTTGCCGAACCGACGCCTGCTGGAAGACCGCATCGAGCATACCTTGCAGCAATCGGCCCGCAACCGCGGCAAGTCCGCCATCCTGTACCTGGACCTGGACGGCTTCAAGGCCATCAACGACAGCTACGGCCACGGCTATGGCGACGATATCCTGAAAATGGTGGCGGGCCGCCTGGTGGGCGCATCGCGCAAGGAAGACACGGTGGCGCGCATCGGCGGCGATGAATTCGTCATCGTGCTGGGCAACCTGGCCGGCAAGGGCGACGCGCGCGAACCGGCCGCCAAGCTGATCGAAGTCATTTCCGAGCCGTATTTCATCAACGACTTGACCCTGCGCCTGTCGACCAGCATCGGCATCGCCATCTACCCGGACGACGCCAGCACCGTCGAATCCCTGCTGGGCGCGGCCGACACGGCCCTGTATGAAGCCAAGCGCGCCGGCAAGAACCGCTTTTGCTGCACGCCGCACGAAGTGATCGCCTCGCAGGTCAACATGCAGAAAAGCAGCATCCCGTCGATCGCCTGAAGTTCTTTACTCAGCGGCACGTAAAAAAACCGGCAAGCCTCACGGCCAGCCGGTTTTTTTGCTTTGGACGCTTTATTTCTTGCCAGCGCTCACTTCATGCTGGCCCGCATGCTGGTGATCCGTTTGCGCATTGACGGTTTCCGGCGGCACTTCGATGCGCGTGATGCCGGCATCGACGGAAATCGGGTCGCTGGCAGGGAACGTCATTTCCACGGCATCATCGAGCAATTCTTCCTTGGCCCGCTCTTCGCCGCTCATGCCCTCTTCATCGGCCAGGATGGCCAGCGCGCTGGCCCATTTGACGAAATTGAGGTTGGACAGTTCGCGCACGGTGTTCACGCCAAACGCTTGCTGCAAGGCCTTGGCATCCTTCGCGCTGACGCCGCGCAGGGCGCTGATGGGCGCATTGACGATGTCGCGGAAGCTTTTGTCGAGGTATTCCTTGTCGACGATGGTATCGATATTCATGGCATGTCCTTTCGTTTCGGTAAGCGGGCCTGTATCGCGCCCTGCGCCGCGGGGCGGCTATGCTGCATGGGGATGCACAGCCCCCACTATGGCAGCGCGCAGCGTCCCGGTATGTGCGCAGCCGTACGTAACGACGGGAACTTTGCCCGCTGGCGAAAGCGATAATATTGCCTATCATATAAAAATGATGGAAGGAGATCAAAATTGCCGAAAAGACAGAAATTTTCCATCCATGCGCCCCGCGATGAAATCCTCATGTATGATCCACAACTTGAATTTGGTCCTCACCTTTCACCATTCACGGGGCGCTATGTCCGCACAAACAGATCCGAACAAGGAAGCGGCCCAGGCCGATGCGGAACGCGCCGCCGACCTCAGCGAGTTGCTGGGTCATGTCAACACCAGCTGGGACAATGAACGGCGCGCCCTGTCGCGCCAGTTGCACGACAGCCTCGGCTCCTCGCTGACGGCGCTGACCATGCACCTGTCGCTGCTGACGCAAAAGATGCCGCAGGAAGCCGCCTTGCTCGACCGCGCGGCGACCATGAAGCAATTGCTGCTGAATGTGATCGAGACCAACCGCCAGATGCAGATGAAGCTGTGGAACGATAAGCTCGAGTTTCTCGGCGTAAATGTCGCGCTGGGTGAGCTGGCCGCCCAATTTGCCGAACAGCACAAGATCACCGTGCGCTGCAGCCTGCCCGAAGATGAACTGATTTGCCCGCGCAACGTGGGTGTGGCCCTGCTGCGCACCCTGGAAGAAGCGCTCGGCAACATCGCCGCGCACGCCCACGCCACGCAAGTGGATATCATCATCGACGACAATGAGGACGCGCTGATGATGACCGTCAAGGATGACGGCGTGGGGCTGCCGAAGAGCGAGCCCGTCGAAATGAGCAAGCACGGCCTGCGCTCCGTGCGCGAGCGCGTGCATTACCTGGGCGGCAGCCTGAGCCTGACGGCCAATCCGCAAGGCGGGACGGCCCTGACCGTCGTCTTGCCGCGCGTTACGCCAAAAGAATAATTTCCCGCAGCGGGCGCCCTGCCCGCCTCAACGGGGTAGCGGCATCCCCTCTTCCGGCAACAGCAGTTGCGCCCCCAGCACATCGCGGCGCGCGCCATGCCCGGCCAGGCTGGCGCGATCGCCTTCCAGCACCTGCAAGAAATGTCCAACACGCAACACATCCGTCAATTGCGCCGCCAGGGCGGCATCGGCCGGAGAACCCGCCTGCCGCCATCCCAGCGCCAGCAGGGTTTGCCAAACGTCGGGCAGTGCCGTGCGCCAGCCGGTCGAGGCGAGGAAGACGCCGACCGGCTGCTCCAGCACTACACAGGCCCGCGCCAGCAAGTCCTCGCGCGCCAGTTCGCCGGGCCAGCCGTCAAGCTCGGCGCGCCACAGGGGAAACGTGGCCAACGGCGCCGGCAACGCATCCAAGCTGCTGATGAAGCGGGACTTGCCATAGCCATCCGTGCGGAAACGCGCGACCTGCCGCAGGCTTTCCCCGGCTTCCCCCTTCGCCCTGCAGGCCAGCAGCAGCTGGTAAAAATCGAGCTGCTCCGGGTCCAGGCCCAGGCTTTTCAGGCTGATGTAGCGGTCGTCGAACTGGACCGGCCTGGCGGCGCCGCGCGGCTGCGTGGAAGTATCGTGCATGATTGTCCTTGGCGTGATGGTGGTGACGGTCGGCATCTTTCCCGAGTATAAAGTGTTTGCCGTGTGCAGCCCAGCATCGGCTACACTGGTCAGGCGCGCCGCCGGCGTGCCCTAGTGACCGCTAACATCGCAACAACAGGAGATGGCATGCAACGACTCGCAACGACCTTGCTGGCAGCGCTGCTGGCCATGGGCGCCGCCCAGGCCGCCGACAACACCGTGCCGCCGCCGGAAACCGTGGACAAGCTGGCCTGGCTGGCCGGCTGCTGGAACGTCGATGGCGCCGAGCCCGGCTCTGGCGAACAATGGAGCACGGCCGCCGGCGGCACCATCCTCGGCACCAGCCGCACCGTCAAGGGCGGCAAGACGACAGCCTTTGAATTCGTGCAGATCCGCCTCACGGAGCCGGGCCAGCTGGCCTACATCGTGCAGCCGTCGGGCCAGCCGCCCGTGATCTTCAATCTGCTGCGCCAGGACAAGCCGAATGAATTCATCTTCGCCAACCTGGACAATGACTTCCCGAGCCGCATCATCTACCGCCACGACAGCGAGCGCATCCTGCATGCCAGCATCACCGGCACCTTGAAGGGCAAGCTCACCACCATCGATTTCCCCATGACGCGGGGACGCTGCGAAGCGGCGCCCATCGCGCGCGGCAAATAAAAAGGGGCCGCAAGGCCCCTTTTTGATGGGATAGCAACGGCTTAGTGCAGCTTGACCTGCGGCGTGCTGCGCTTGATCAGGAAACGGCCCATGGCCATGACGGCCGTGCGCACGCTGCCCAGCACGGCATTGTGGTGCATCAGGTGCAGGCTGACATACATCATGCGCGCGACAAACCCCTCGACGAACCAGCTCAGGCCCTTCAGGGAACCCATCAGGGTGCCGACCGAGGTGGTGCGGCCAAACGATACGAGCGAACCGTAGTCCAGATATTCATACGGCTTCGTTTGCGGCGGTTTGCCCTTGGCTTGCAGCAGGAACGTTTTCAGCAGGTAATCGGCTTGCTGGTGGGCCGCCTGGGCGCGCGGGGGCACCAGCTTGCCATCCGGTCCCGTGCAGGCGGCACAGTCGCCGAGCGCGAAAATATTCGCGTGGCCCTGCACATTGAGCATGCCCGTCACTTCCAGCTGGCCGGCGCGGTTGGTCGGCAGCCCCAGCGTGGACAGGAATTCCGGCGCGCGGATGCCGGCGGCCCACACGCAGATGTCGGCCGCATAGCTGGTGCCGCTGGCCACCGTCACCTTGTCGGCTTCGATCGTGGTGACGCGCGTGTCGGTCACCACCGTGATGCCATGTTTATGCAGCAGTTTCGAGGCGGCGATGGACACGCGCTCGGGCAGCGGCGCCAGGATGCGTGGCGCCCCTTCGAGCAGGGTGATGCGCACATCCTTGATGGCATTGAGATTCTGGAAGCCATACGCCGCATACACGCCGCTCGCTTCGCGCAATTCGGCCGCCAGTTCCACGCCCGTGGCGCCGCCGCCGATGATGACGATGTCGACACCGGGGTGGCCCGCGTCGCCCTGGCGCTGCTCGGCCATGGCCAGCAGTTTCAGCAGGGTCAACCGGAAACGTTCGGCATCTTCCGTGGCATTCAGGGAAATCGTGTTTTCCTGGGCGCCAGGCACGCCGAAATAATTCGAGGTGCTGCCCACGGCCAGCACCAGCTGGTCGTAGCTGACAGTGCGCTGCGGCAAGAGCTGCTCATCCTTGTCGGTGGCGATGGCGCCCACGGTGAGGCTGTTCGACGCGGCGTCGAGCCCGATCAAAGGACCATAGACATAGGTAAAACCATTGTCATGCGCCAGCATCTGGTACGACAGGCCCTCTTGATGAATGTCCAGGGTACCGGCCGCCACTTCATGCAGCGAAGGCTTCCAGATATGGTACAGCCGGCTGTCGACCAGCGTGACCTGGCCGGCGCCGAGCTTGCGGCTGAGTTTGCAGGCCAGCTCCAGGCCGCCTGCTCCTCCCCCTACGATAACGATTTTACTGTGCAAAGATCCTCCTGCGTGTTAATCCCTGTGCCCGTTGCCATTGCCGTGACCATTGCCATGGCCCTTGCCCGGTTTGTTGTCATGCTTGTTGTCATGCTTGTCGCGCTTGTCATCACGCTTGTCAAAGTGCTTGTCATGCTTGTTGTCATGACGGCCGCGGTCACCGTAATCGGGACGGCCATGGTCGCCATGCTGCTGGCGGTAACGGGGCACATATTGGTTGTTATACCAACTATCCTGGACGAAATATACCTCTTGGTTACAGGCATTATACTTGCGGCAGTGCTTCGACCAGTTTTTCGCATGGCCGGGCGGCACGCGCAGATAAATGGGGCGCGCCGAATAGTATTGCGGGCGCTGCACGATGATGGGCTGGGCATAGATCAATTGCGGCGCTGGATAGTCGCCTATGTCGATGCGTCCGTAAAAGCCCGGCTGGCCGACGGTGACGGAGACGCCAACCTGGGCGACGGCAGCGGTAGCGGCCGACAGCAAGACGGCGGCGAGAATGAGGGTTTTCATGGGACACTCCTTTTATCAGTTATGCCGCAATTGTAGACCTTGTACAACCAACTGTTTGTTCGCAAGGACACATAAGGAAAGCCGTGGCAATCTCACCACAGCTTACCCAAAGGCACGACCAGGCCGCTGAACAGCGACCAGTCCGGCGACGCCGCCGTCACACCGCGCGCCAGGCCGATATCGATGGCCAGCCACGGCGTGGGACTGTAGGTGGCGGCCAACAAGAGCTGGGCCGTGGCCGGCGCGCCGCGCAAGCGCGTGCCCGACACTTCTGCCGTGGCGCCCCAGCGGTCGCTGACGGGCGTGGAAAAGGAGGTCGCCCAGCCCGTTTGCACCCTGCCCGCGCCAGGGTCGGATGCCCCCAGGCGCGTGGCGTTCAGGTTGGCATCCACGTGCACGGCGCCCAGGTCGCGGCTGAGAATGCCGTTCAGCGACACGTCGCTCTTGCCGCTGCCGATGCTGTCCTTGGCTGTCGGCAACTTCCAGCCCAGTTCCAGGCCCAGGGCCGTGGCGCTGTCGAGCAAAAAGGCCCGCTTGAGCACGACCGTCGTGTCGCCCACGCCCGTTTCGCGCCGGCCCGTTGCGTCGCGCGCGCGCACGAAGCCCTCGCCTTCCAGCAGCACGCCCCATTCGGGCGTAAACGCCAGTTTGAACGTGTACGGCAGGCTGGCGCGGCGCGTGTCGTCCGTTTTCGACAGCAGGCCGCCGGCCTCGAATTCCAGCTGGCCCGGCACGGGCAGCTGGGCGGGACTGGCCACCGAAGGACGGTAAGGCAGGACGGGATCGCTGTCCTGCGCCTGCGCCAGGGGCGCCAGGGACAGCAACAGCAGAGGTAAGCACAGCAAGCAGGAAGACGGCATGAAAGACCCGGAAGTGGCAAACGAGCAATAGCGACAGCCTACCACCACCGCGCCGATTGCGCCCAGCCCGCCGTTGTCAGGCCAGGCGCCGCACGCCCTGCCTGGCGGGTGGCGCCGGCCGGCGCAGCGGCGTGACGTTGCTGGCCGGCGCCACGGCGATGTGCTCGGCCTGGGCATGCAGGCGGAAGACGCCCACCAGTTCCGTCAGGGAGTGCGCCTGGTCTTGCAGCGATTCGGCGGCGGCCGCCGCCTCCTCCACCAGGGCCGCGTTTTGCTGCGTCACCTGGTCCATCTGCAGCACGGCCTCGTTGACTTGCTCGATGCCGGCGCTTTGCTCGGCGCTGGCGGCCGTGATTTCCTGCATGATGTCGGCCACCTGGCGCACGCTGGCGACCACTTCATCCATCGTCTTGCCCGCGTCATGCACGAGTTTGGAACCGATCTCCACCTGCTCGACGGAGTCGCCGATCAGGGTCTTGATTTCCTTGGCGGCACTGGCCGAGCGCTGCGCCAGGTTGCGCACTTCGGATGCCACGACGGCAAATCCGCGCCCCTCCTCGCCCGCCCTGGCCGCTTCCACGGCCGCGTTCAAGGCCAGGATATTCGTCTGGAAGGCGATGCTGTCGATGACGCTGATGATGTCGACGATCTTGCGCGAGGACGCATTGATCGATTCCATCGTCTGCACCACCTGCCCCACCACGGCGCCGCCCTTGCCGGCCACCTCCGAGGCGGCACCGGCCAGAGCATTCGCCTGGCGCGCATTGTCCGCGTTCTGCCGCACGGCCGACGTCAGTTGTTCCATCGACGATGCCGTTTCTTCCAGCGAACTGGCCTGCTCTTCCGTGCGCGACGACAGGTCGAGGTTGCCCTGGGCGATTTCGCCCGAGGCCGTGTTGATGGTGTCCGTTCCCGAGCGCACCTGGCTGACGATGCCCACCAGCTTGTCGCGCATGGTTTTCATGGCAAACAACAGGCTGGCGCTGTCGTGGCTGGCCGTGCGGATATCCACGGTGAGGTCGCCCTCGGCGATGGCGCCGGCGATCTTGACGGCATACGCCGGTTCGCCGCCCAGCTGGCGCGTCAGTCCGCGCGTGATCAGCGCACCCAGCGCCAGGCCGGCGGCCACGCTGCCCAGCACCAGCGCGATCATGAAACTGCGGCTGGCCTGGTACACGCCCGAGGCTTGCTCGGAAGCGGCCTTGGCGCGCTCTTCTTTCTGCAATGATAATTTGTCGAGCACACCGTCGAGCTCATCGGCATGCAGGCGCGTCTTGTTGAGCAATTCGATCAGCTGCACGCTGCGCTGGGCCAGCGGTTCGGCCGCGGCCAGCGTGAGCGCCTGCTGCATGGTGACGACGTACTCGGCTTCGACGGCGGCAAAGCGGGCAAACAGTTCCTTGGCGGCCGGCGTGACGAATAGCGGCTGGGCCTTGGCAAGATAGGCCCTGTTTGAATCGAGAAATTTGGCGATATCGGCCTGGCGCGTGGCGCGTTCCTCGGCGGTCGTCGCCAGCAAGAAATTGCTGCGCGCGCGGCCCACCTTGATCAAGGCGATATTGGCTTCCTTGATGTACGACAAGCCCAGCAATTCATGGTTGTACATCTGCCCCGCCATGGTATCGATCTTGCCCATGTTGAAGATACCGATGCCGGCCACGATGGCCCCCATTAGCGCAACGCAAAAAAAAGCCGTCAGCAAACGCGTTCCCACCTTCATCCGGTTCAACATGATTTCTCCCATAAGACTGGCCGATACTCGATGTAACTGGAGCGTACTGGCTTGAATATAAAGAAAAAACACGGAAAAAAATGCTCGGATTGTCACCAAACAACAATTCATTGATTTATAGCAACACACGAAACGGCTTGCCATGCTAGGCAAGCCGTTCAGGACGGTACCTGATTGCCCGCGTTAATGGCCCGAGTGGGTGCCAGGTTTACGCACCGTCATCTCGACGCCGCCTTTCACCACTTGCTTGCCCGCACCCTGGCCGCGCACGGGTTCCGGCAAGGCGCCAGTCCACTCATAGGCCACGCTGCCGGCCGGGTGCTTGTACCAGCCCGGGTCGCGGTAGTCGCCCGGTTTCTGGTCCTTGCGCACCTTGACTGTGGTAAACATGCCGCCCATGCCGATGGCGCCGAAGGGGCCGTCGCCCGCCATCATCGGCAAGGTATTGTCGGGGATCGGCATCTGCATCTCGCCCATGTCGGCCATGCCCCGCTCGCCCATCACCATGTAGCCGGGCACGAGCTGGTTGATCTTTGCGGCCACGCCCTGGTGGTCGACGCCGATCATGGTGGGCACGTCATGCCCCATGGCATTCATCGTGTGGTGCGACTTGTGGCAGTGGAAAGCCCAGTCGCCCAGGTCCGTGGCCGTGAATTCCACGGCGCGCATCTGGCCCACGGCCACGTCCGTCGTCACTTCGGGCCAGCGCGATTCGGGGCGCGTCCAGCCGCCATCCGTGCCCGTCACCTCGAATTCATGGCCATGCATGTGGATCGGGTGGTTCGTCATGGTCAGATTGCCCACGCGCACGCGCACCTTGTCGCCCTGGCGCACGACCATGGGGTCGATGCCGGGGAAGACGCGGCTGTTGAACGTGAACAGGTTGAAATCCGTCATGGTCATGATCTTCGGCGTGTAGCTGCCAGGATCGATGTCGTAGTTGCTGAGCAAGAAGACGAAATCGCGGTCCACCTTCATGAAATTCGGGTCTTTCGGGTGCGTCACCCAAAAACCCATCATGCCCATGGCCATCTGCGTCATTTCATCGGCATGCGGGTGGTACATGAAGGTGCCGGGCCGCTTGGCGACGAATTCATAAACGAAGGTCTTGCCCGGGGCGATGCCTGGCTGGGTCAGGCCCGTGACGCCATCCATGCCGTTGGGCAAGCGCTGGCCATGCCAGTGCACACTGGTGTGCTCCGGCAATTTATTGGTGACAAAGATACGCACGCGGTCGCCCTCCACCACTTCGATGGTGGGCCCTGGCGACTGGCCGTTGTAGCCCCACAGGTTGGCCATCATGCCGGGCGCCAGTTCGCGCACGACGGGTTCGGCCACCAGATGGAATTCCTTGACATTGTTGTTCATGCGCCAGGGCAAGGACCAGCCATTCAGGGTGACGACGGGGTTGTATGGACGCCCGTTCGGCGGCGGTGGCGGCGCCTTGGTGTTGGCGCCAGCCATGCTGACGGCTTCCGGCAACGATGCCGCACCGACTCTGCTGACTGCGGCGGCACTCAGGGCGACAGCGCCCGCGTTCATGAAAAAGTTTCTACGTGTAATCATCATTATTCCTTGTTGGCTGGGCCGCTGCCATTGATGGCGCCTTGCAGTTCGGTTTGCGCAATCCAGAAATCGCGCTGGGTCTCGATGGCACTGTTGACGCTGGCAACCTGTTCGCGCGCATCGGCCAGCAGTTCGAACACGCTGGCCAGCATGCCGTTGTAACGCAGCAATACTTCATGCGAGATCGTCTTGCGCAGCGGCACAACTTCATCGCGGTAGTGGCGCGCCAGGTCATAGGCCGTGCGGTAGCTCGAATAAGCCTCGCGCACTTCCGAGCGGGCCCGTACGGCCGTGCCCGCCGTGCGCTGCAGCGACTGCTCATACAACGCTTGCGCCTTGGCATTGCGCGCCGAGCCCCAGTCGAACAGGGGCAATTCCAGCGAGACTTCATAGCCATTTTCGCGCGGCGCCTCGCTGCTGCTCTTGTTGCTATAGCCCACGTCGAGCACGTTGACGAATCCTGTCACCTTGGCCAGACCCAGCGCGTCGGCCGTGGCATGCGCGTCGAGTTTGCTCATCTGCACGTCGAGGCGCTGCTCCATCGCCTGCGCCTCGATATTGCCCGCCTCGGCTGGCTTGGCCGGCAAATCGGGCAAGCGCGACGGCAAGGTGAAGGCCGTTTGCTTGCCCCACAGGCCCAGCAAGCGCGTCAGGTGCTCGCGCGTGGCCGTGGCCTGGTGGCGCGCGCGGGCCAGGTCGCCGACGGCGTCCGCATAAAACACTTGCTGGCGCGCCTGGTCGAGGCGGCTCCAGTTGCCCGCCTGCTGCAAGCGCGTGGCCAGTTCGGCGCCCGCCTCGGCCGACAGCAGCGCCCGCTGCATGAAAGCTTCCGTCTGCACGGCGGCCACGGCATTGAAGTAGGCGCGGCGCGTGTCCGACGCCAGTTGCACGGCGCTATTGGCGGCCTGCAGCTTGGATTGCTCGAAACGGCCCCGCTCGATGTTGACGCGCATCGGCATGGTCAGCAGGCCGGCCAGGTCGAAGCTGACGCCGCGGTCGATTTCATTGCCGTGACTGCCATGCGAGCGGCCGAACGACAGGCCGGGATTGCGCAAGCGCCCCGCCTGCACCAGGTCCGCTTCGGACGCGCCCAGTTCGGCCAGCGCCACCTTCATGCCGTGGTTGTTCATCAGGGCGATGCGCACGGCGCTGTCGGCATCCAGAGGCTGGGCCAGCAGGGCAGCCAATTTTTCCTCGCCGCCCTTGTCGGCCAGCGCCGCGGGAGCGCCCGTGCGGGCGTCGGCCAGCGCGGACACCGCCTGCATGCCGCCATCCTGGCTGAAGCTGGCGCAGCCGCTCAGCAGCAAGATTGCCGCCAGCGCCAGCGGCGTCAGGCAAGTTGATTTTGTGAAGCGGGCCATGTCAGTGTCCTTCATGCTGGTGTTGCGGGGCGGGCTGGGCATCCGGCTTGGGACCCGGCTTATCCATCGGCATCTTGTGCCCCTCCATCTTGTGGCCATCCATCTTGTGGCCGTCCATCTTCATCATGCCCATGTGGCCGCCGGCCTTGCCGACTTTCTCGTTGACGGCGCGCCAGGCCTGGTCGGGTGTGGCCTCGTCCTCGGCGGCGGGACGGTAGCCGAGGAAGGCGGAGCGGTAAGTGGTGGCCGGCACGGATGCCTGCGCCTCTTGCGGGGCGGACGGGGATTGCGCTGCGGCGGCCAGCGGCAGTACAGCCAGCGCGAGGCTGAACAGGTGTTTCATGGTATTCCTTGAATGACAGGGTGTGGCGCGGCGGGCGCGCGACTGGAACGCTGGCGCGGCCGGTGCAAGGCTCAAGATGCTGGGACGTGCGACGGCGGCACCGCCAGGTTCAACGGGCGGTCAGGCGGAGCGCGTGCTTCTCGGGGGACGTTCGGGACCAGGCGGGATATGCCCGGCGAACAGGGAATCGGGCGCCAGCGCGGGAGGCGGCGCGCGCAGGGTCAAGGCGTGCAAGGCGGGCATGCCGGGCGGCGCCGTGGCGCCCACCGTACACGCGCCATGGTTGCTGCAATCGTGGCCGTGGTGTGTGGCGCCGCCATCGTCCATGGCCATTGTCATCGGCTGGTCCTGCATGTGCATGCCGGCCATGTCGCCCATGTCATGGCACTGGGGTGCCTGCATGGCCTCGACGGCGACCGTGACGGCGACCGCCAGCTCGTCCACGCAGCAGCTGCGCATGGCCGACGCAAAGCCCTGCATGGGCAGCGTGACGGCCAGCAGCCAGAGCAGCGAGCGGGCGAGAAAGCGGAAAAAGGCACGGTTCATGGCGCCACTATAAACCTTCCCACATGAGGAAGGTCAAGCCCCTATTTGCGCCGGTAGCCGTGCGTCAGCCAGATGACATAGATGCCGTAGTAGCCCTGCCCTTCGAAGATGGCCTGGCCATCGGCAAAAGACACTTTTTGCACTTCATTGACGGTGAAATACGCGCGGGCATCTGCCGCCTCGACATCACCCCAGTAGCGTGCGCGCAGGGGCCGGTAGCCGCTGGCGCGCCCGATCGCGTCCATCAAATCGCTGATCATGAAGTCGTACAACATTTCGGCCAGCAGCGGCCGGTGGCCCGCCAGCATGGCCGTGATGTCGGGATAGCCGGCCTGCATCAGCTCGGGCAAGTCGCTTTCCTCGTCCAGCAGGTCGTCTTCGCGGCAAGTCTGGATAAAACTGTTGAACGGCTCGTCAAGCAGGCCCGCCAGCGCCGTTTCCGGCACGCTCAGGCGAAATGGGTGCAGCGGCAGCACGCTGTGCTGGCCATAGTTAAGTCCGCGGCATCCGAGGAAGGCCAGCGGGTGTGGCCGCCCATTGACGTCGCAGCGGATACCAAGTTCTTGCTCAAACGTCATCAACATCCAACCCTGCCATGTCCGTTATCCTCGTTGTACCTCATCAGGGCTATATGGTAAGCGCTGGCAGGAAAACGGAACAGGCTCAGATGCAACAGAAAACAGCGTATCAGTTCATGCCGCACGGCCCGCCTGTCAGGCGGGCTCCGTGATGCCCACGCAATTGCGCCCATTTTCCTTGGCCACGTACAGGGCCGCATCGGCGGCGCGCAGCACGGCGTCCGTATTGCTCGCCTCCTGTTCCGACGATACGACGCCCAGCGATACCGTAACAAAGCCCGCGCCGGGAATCACGGCGGCGGCCACCTTGGCGCGCAAGCGCTCGGCCACCTGCATGGCCACGTCGAGGTCGGCATCGGGCAGCAGCATGATGAATTCATCGCCGCCATTACGGCACAGTACGTCGGCATCGCGCGAACAGGCGCGCATCAGCTGCGCCAGGCGCAGGATGACTTCGTCGCCCACGGCATGGCCCCACTGGTCGTTGACTTGCTTGAAATGGTCGATATCGATGGCGATGACGGAAAACGGCCGCGCCTGTGCCTGCCACGCATCCAGCGCCGCCGCCATGCCGCGCCGGTTCGACAGCCCCGTCAGCGGGTCCGTCTGCACGTCGGTCTTCAACTTGCCGATCTTGTTCTGCAACAGCGCCAGGCCCTTCAGCAGGGCTTTCTTGATCTGCGCCGCCTCCACGTACCAGGAGCGGATGGCGGCGATGTGCTCGGCAGTGCCGGGCGCATCCATGCGCCGCGCGCCCTCGGCCAGCTGCACCAGGGGCCGCGAAATCAGGCTGGCCAGCCACCAGATGAATGGCAGGCTCAGCAAGGCAATCGGCAGGGAATGCCATACCGTGTTGGCCATCAGCTGGTTCAGCGGGGCCAGGGTCATGGCCGTGGGGCGCTGCGCCACGATGCCCCAGCCCGTCGACGGCATGATGGCGTAGCCGGCCAGCATGTCCACGCCCAGGCTGTTGTGCATGCGCCGGTTGCCGCCGCCCTGCTGCGCGATGATGGCATCGATGACTTCATTGCTGCCGGCCACGTCGCCCAGGCGCTCGGGGTCCGGGTGGTACAGCAGGCGCCGGCTCTGGTCGACCACGTACAGGTAGGAACCGTCGCGGTAGTAATGCTGCCCCAGCATGGTGTACAGGATGTTTTTCTGTTTCAGGTAGATGCTGCCGCCCACATAGCCCAGGTAGCGGCCATCCTTGCCCAGGATGGGATGCGAAATGAAGACCACCAGGTTGCCGGCCGAGGACACGTACGGCTGCGTCACCAGCGGGCGCCGTTCGCGCAGCGCCTGCACGGCACCGGCCGAATCGAGCGTGCGGTTCTTCAAGGCCAGGGTTTCCGGCGACACGCCCAGCACCTTGCCCTGGGCATCGACGATGAGCACGGAATTGAAGCTGTTCGTTTGCAGGCGCAGGCGCTGCGCCTCGTCCGTCAGCCAGTGCTCGTCACCCATGCGCGATGGCAGGCTGCCGGCGCTGTAGGCCAGTTGCTGGCGCGCCGACTGCAGGAAATCCTCGGCCGTGCTGGCCAGTTTGCTCGCGTAGGCGTGGTTCGCTTCCAGCGTGGTATCGATCAGCAACTGGCGCTGCACGCTGTAGCTGGCATAGAAGGTATTGGCCAGGGACACCAGGGCGCTGGCGAAGGCCACGAGCACGATCAAACGGCGCAAATTCATGCGCAGAACAGGTTTAGTCCACATGGGTCGGCAAAAAATCGGAAAGTATTGCGCTAAAGAAAGGGCGCATTATACCGAGACACCCGTGCCAATATTGAAATGTTGGCATCCATGGTCAAAGAATGTGTACAAGCGGCAACGCAGAGCGCTGCCGCCTTGATATGCGTCAAGCGTGGATGGCGTGCTTGCGGACCCAGTCCGTGTAGCGCTGCATCCAGCCCTGGAAGAAACCGAGGCTGGCCGGGCCGATGCCGCCATGCTCGTCGAACAGGCCTTCCTTGGCCTGGATGAACATTTCCGGTTGTCCCAGCAGCGGCACGTCCAGGTAAGCGAGCACATTGCGCAAATGCTGCTGCGCCAGCGCCGTGCCCGTGGCGCCCACGGAAACGCCGAGCACTGCGCCCGGCTTGCCGCCCCACACGCTCTGACCATACGGACGCGAGCCGTGGTCGAGGGCGTTTTTCAGCACGCCGGGGATCGAGCGGTTGTATTCGGGGGTGAGGAAGAGCAAGGCTTGCGATGCAGAAATATCCGATTTCAGGCGCAGCACCTGCTCGGACTGCGCGCCATCGTCATCCTGGTTGTACAGCGGCAAGTCGCCAATTTCGATGTGTTTGAAGGAAAACTCGGGCGGCGCCAGCTTGACGAGCGCATCCGCCAGTTTGCGGTTGAAGGAATCCTTGCGCAGGCTGCCGACGATGATAGCAACGTTATATTGACTCATATAAATCCCCGATGATGATTAAAAAGAAGCCCCGGAGTGGAGTTCACACCGGGGCTATCTTGCCACACAATCATCGGTTTTGCGCTGCTTAGCGTGCGCCGCCAGCCAAGCCTCGATACTCGCGGTAATAGCGTCCGCCCAGGTTGGTCAGCACCTCATAGCCGATGGTATTGGCCATGGCCGCCACCGCGTCGACCGGATGTTCGGCGCAGATCAGGTCGACCAGGCTGCCCGGCGCGACGCGGTCGCCGGCGATGGCGCTCACGTCGAGCGTGATGGAATCCATCGAGATGGCGCCGATCTGCGGCACTTTCACGCCATCGACGATGGCCAGGCCCTGGTTGCTCATGCTGCGCAGCCAGCCATCGGCGTAGCCGACGGAAACAGTGGCCACCTGGCGCGGTTCGCTGGCCGTGTAGCGGCGGCTGTAGCCCACGTGGTCGCCGGCGGCAATCGTGCGCGTCTGCATGACCTTGCCTTGCAGGCGCACCACGGAGCGCAGGGGATTCGGTTCGCCGCCCTGCGGCCCGATGCCATACAGGGCCGCACCGGGACGCACCAGATCAAAGTGGAAATCGGGTGATAAAAAGATGCCCGAGGAATTGGCCAGGCTGGCGCGGTACTGCGGCAGAAGGGCACGGATGGCGGTGAAACGGGCCAACTGCTCGCCATTCATGGGGTTGCTGCGCTCGTCGGCGCAAGCCAGGTGGCTCATGATGTAGCGCACCTTGATGCCGTCGAGAAAATGCGGGTCCAGCAGCCAGGCGTCGATTTCCTGCGGCGACAGGCCCATGCGCGACATACCCGTGTCGACCTGCACGATGGCGTCCAGTGTGGTGCCCAGCGCCTTCGCATGCGCGCGCCAGCCGGCCACCTGGGGCGCGCTGTTGAGCACGGGCGTCAAGCCGTGGGCCGTGAATTCGCCCTCCGTGCCGACGGGCGGGCCGTGCAGCACGAAGATGTCCGCATCCGGCGCCACATGCGGGCGCAGGCTGATCCCCTCTTCCAGGTGGGCCACGAAGAAATGGCGGCAACCTTCTTCATACAGGGCCGCGCCCACTTGCGCGGCGCCCAGGCCATACGCGTCGGACTTCACGACGGCCGAGCAGGCGGCAGGATGCGCCTTGTCGCGCAACAAGCGGTAGTTGGCGCGCACGGCGTCGAGGTCCACCGTCAGGATGGCGCCGCTACGCTCTTTCGGAGGCATGCTGGCCCCCATCTCAAGCCACCGCGTGTTGCAGTTTGCCCTGGCCCTGTGCGCCGCTGTAGCGGCTGACGGACAGGTCGTCGGCCAGGATGGCCGGCTTTTTCGACGACATCAGGTCGGCCAGCAATTGCGCCGAACCGCAGGACATGGTCCAGCCCAAGGTGCCGTGGCCCGTATTGAGGAACAGGTTGCGCAGCGGCGTGCGGCCGACGATCGGCGTGCCGTCCGGCGTCATCGGACGCAAGCCCGTCCAGAACGTGGCTTCGGCCGTGTTGCCGCCGCCGGGGAACAGGTCGTTGACGACCATTTCCAGGGTTTCGCGGCGGCGCGGGTTCAGGTTCAGGTTGTAGCCGGCGATTTCCGCCATGCCGCCCACGCGGATACGGTCGTCGAAACGCGTCACGGCGATCTTGTAGGTTTCATCAAGGATGGTCGACACGGGCGCCTTGGCCGCGTTGACGATAGGCACGGTGATCGAATAGCCCTTCAGCGGATACACGGGGATGTCGAGCAGCGGCTTCATGAAGCCCGTCGAGTAGGAACCGAGCGCCACGACGTAGGAGTCGGCCTTGACGATTTCCGCGCCACATTGCACGCCAGCGATTTCATCGCCCTGCGTCAGCAATGCATCGATGGCGACGCCATAGCGGAACTTCACGCCCAGTGCCACGGCCATTTCGGACAAGCGCGTGGTAAACAGCTGGCAATCGCCCGTTTCATCGTTGGGCAGGCGCAAGCCGCCAAACAGTTTATCCTTGACCGCTTCCAGGGCCGGTTCGGCGCGCGACAGCTCGTTGCGCTGCAGCACTTCATACGGCACGCCCGCGTCTTTCAACACTTCGATATCCTTGGCGGCGTCGTTGTATTGCTTTTCGGTGCGGAACAATTGCATCGTGCCTTGCTGGCGGCCTTCATACATGATGCCGGCCTCGGCGCGCAGCACCTTGAAGCAATCGCGGCTGTATTCGGCCAGGCGCACCATGCGTTCCTTGTTCACCGCATACGCTTCCGGTGTGCAATTACGCAACATCTGCCACATCCACTTGAGCTGGGCGGCGCTGCCGTCGAGCGAGATGGCCAGCGGTGCGTGGCGCTGCATCATCCACTTCACGGCTTTCAGGGGAATGCCGGGCGCAGCCCATGGCGAAGCGTAGCCGGGCGAGATTTGCCCCGCATTCGCGAAGCTGGTTTCCAGTGCCGGGCCCGGCTGGCGGTCGATGACGGTCACCTCATGTCCTGCCTTGGCCAGATAGTAAGCACTGGTGACGCCGATGACGCCGCTACCCAGAATCACGATACGCATAGTTTCCTCATTATATTTTTTAGGCTGACGCCAGATTAACCGCTATCATATTGGGAAAGAGCCAGTATTTGTTCACGTATAAATCGAGATATTCAGCAATAAATCATGAGAATCCTTAAAGAATCGGCACGTGGCCTCGACAAGCTGGATCGCCACATCCTGCGCATCCTGCAACAGGATGGCCGTATCTCGATGAAAGACCTGGGCGAACAGGTGGGACTGTCCATCACGCCCTGCATCGAGCGGGTCAAGCGCATGGAGCGCGACGGCGTCATCACGGGCTACCATGCCAAGGTGAACCCGGCCGCGCTGGGCGCCAAGCTGCTCGTCTTTGTGGAGATTACGCTGAATCAAAAATCCGCGTCCGCCTTCGAGCAATTCCGCCGCGAAGTGCTGCAGATTCCCGAGGTACAGGAATGCCATCTGGTGTCGGGCGACTTCGATTACCTGATCAAGGCGCGCATCCATGAAATGGCCGAGTACCGCAAGCTGCTGGGCGACATGCTGCTGCAGCTGCCCGGCGCCGCGCAATCGAAAAGCTATGTGGTGATGGAAGAAATCAAGGAAA
This sequence comes from Janthinobacterium sp. PLB04, assembly GCF_021165895.1. Classification (NCBI taxonomy): domain Bacteria; kingdom Pseudomonadati; phylum Pseudomonadota; class Betaproteobacteria; order Burkholderiales; family Oxalobacteraceae; genus Janthinobacterium; species Janthinobacterium sp. PLB04. The sequence goes on from NZ_CP088968.1 coordinate 4,544,856, forward strand.
CCTTGGCGCTGTCGACCGACGTTCTGCAAAATCGGTGAAGGTACCGCCTGCCGGTACCGACAGCATCAAATTTTGCGCCTTTGTATAATCTTGTAGCACATTCGCGGCCACGCAAGCACACTCCTGTCCTGACATCACGCCCGTCCCCTCTGAGATTGGAAGCAGTGATGCACACTGGGAGTCCGTATGAACACATTGATAAAACTGGCAGCTTCCTGCCTCGCGGGCCTGGCCGTGGCCATGTGCACCGCCAGTGAATACAAGGTCAACCGCGCGCCGGACAATGGCGCCATCTATCAAAACATCAAGGTGGGCAAGACCACCCGCCTCGACCTCGACGCTGCCCTGGGAAACGCCACCGTCGTCAGCTTCGATCCCGGCTATGAAGTCTGGGTCTACAAGAACCAGTTGCAAGCACCCAAGATGACGCGCCTGATCCCCCTCCTGGGCGAAAAAGGCACGCGCGAGGTGGCCGTCATGTTCGACCAGGCGGGCATCGTCAAGAAATTCCGCATCCACGAACCGCGCAGGTAGGCGCAGGCCGCGCCAGCGTGCGCCAGCGAACGGCCGCCGCCAGCCAGATGGCTATACTGGTTGCTGGCTCCCGCCGCCCATCACCCCTGCAAGGAGTTTGCATGCGCCTGCCCCTGATCGCTCCGAAAGACCTGACGCCCGAACAAAAGCCGCTGTATGACGATATGCGCAAAGGCATCAGCAGCAATTTCAACGATTTCATCGCCGTGCGCGAAGACGGCGCCCTGATGGGGCCGTGGAATCCCTGGCTGCACGAACCGGCCATCGGCAAGGCCATCTGGAACCTGACCCTGGCCATGACGGCCAATGCCACCTTGCCCGACAACGTGCGCCAGATTGCCATCCTGGTGGTCGGCGCGCGCTACAACGCCGCCTATGAAATCTATGCCCACATCGCCGTCGCCGAGCACGAAGGCATGCCGCCCGAGCGCCTGGCCACGCTGGTGGCCGACGTCAAGCCGGTCGACCTGGACAAGCACGAAAGCGTGGCCTACGACCTGGCCTACGCGCTCAGCGGCGGCGGCACGCTGCCGGAACCGCTTTACCGGCTGGCGCTGGCCACCTTCGGCCAGCACGGCACCAACGAGCTGATCTACCTGGTGGGCCTGTACGCGCTGGTCTCGACGACGCTGAACGGCTTCAACGTGCCGGTGCCGGAACGCGACTGAAAGGCATTGCCCGCAGCATGCGCAATGCCGGTCAGGCAGGCGCCGCATTGGCTGCCCGCGGCGGCCGGTGCGCCGCGGCGCACGCCGCCACGCCTGCCAGCAGCAGCATGGTGGCCGCCGCCTCGGCCAGCGTAGGCCAGCGCTGCTCCCAGCAGTAGCCGTACAGCATGGCAAACAGGAATTCAAAGACGATCATCTGTCCCATCAAGGTCAGCGGCAGGACGCGGCTGGCATGGTTCCACAAGCCATTGCCGACGACGGAACACAGCAGCGCGACACCCGTGACGACGCCGGCAAACTGCAGCCAGGCCGTGGCCCCATGCTGCGCCGGTGCGGCAAGCGCGACGGGAATGGCCAGCAGCAGCGCGGCGGCGCCCGTGACCACGCCCGTCAGCAAATTCCACTCCTGCGCCGAGACCGAGCGCAGCCGCCCCAGCCAGCGGCTGTTGCCAACCGCATACACCGTCCACGACAGCAGCGCCGCCAGCGCACATAACAATCCCAGCAGGGACGAGTGGCCCGGATGCGCCAGCGACTGCCAGCTGATGCAGGCCAGCCCGCCCGCGCTCAGCACCAGCGAAGGAATCAGGCGCCGCAGGGACACGGCATGCCGGTCGCGGCTGCCCACGAGCGTGACGACCAGCGGCAGCAGGCCAATCACCATCGACGTCATGGCCACGCCGCCCGTCTGCACGGCGCTGGCCAGCAGCACGTAATACACGATATTGCCTGTCAGGCTGAGCCAGATCAAGCCGCGCCATTCGCGCCAGCTCAGGCTGCGCAGCAGGCGCCGCCACGACGGCGCGACCAGCACGGCCGCGATCAGGCCATATGCGAGGTAGCGGCCCACGGACAGTTCCAGCGGCTGGAAGGCAGGGATCAGCGCCGGCGCCAGGAACACCAGCCCCCACAGTGCTCCCGCGGCGATGCCAGCCAGCATGCCCAGCCGGCTCTTGTTTTCTTGATGCATGATCAATCTCCTGAAACGGAGATTGTGGCAAGTCTGCCGCGTCCATTCTTGGCGCCAGCTACTGCCTTGTTGACCGTTTCTCGCGACATGCGCGCCGGTAGGCCGCTGGCGTAATATCCATGCTGTCGCGCATGGCGCGCGTCCATGCGCTCTGCTCGGAAAAGCCGGCTGCCAGCGCGATTTCGGCAAGGCTGGCATCGCTGGCGGCAAGCAAGTCGCAAGCGCGCCCTATGCGCTGCTGCAACAGCCAGGCATGCGGGCTGGTATCCATTTCCTCGCGGAACAGTGCGTGCAGACGACTGACACTCAGGCTGGCAAAGCGCGCCATCGATGCCGTCGACCACGGCAAGCCCGGCTCGGCTTGTACACGGGCAATCAACGCACCCAGGCGCGAACGCGCTTGCGGCTCGCCCAGCAGCAGGGTATCGAGCAGCAGCGGCGTCCAGCCCGTGACGATGGCCGGCGTCAGCGCCTGCTGCTGCGCCATGACGCCCAGGTAGTCAATCAGCTTGCGGGCGCCCAGCCCGATCGCCGTATACGGACGCTCCAGCAGGCGCTGCCAGCTGCCGCTGGCCACGGCGGCCGCATCCACGTCGACGATGATGGAATGGTTGGCCACCTTGCTATGCTGGGCATGCCACGTGTGCGCCGGGATCACCACGCCCTGCTGCGTATCGACTTTCCCCTCCCTGCCGTCGATTTCCAGCAACAACTGGCCGTGCACGGGCAACACCAGTTGCACGAAATCATGCCGGTTCGGCGCGCCGATTTCCGCATAGCTGCGGAAGCTGAGATCGATGGCAGAGTGGGGTGTGCTGGACATGGCGAGGCCGCCTGGGCGAAGAATCCCCCATTTTATCAGTTCGCGCATGGCTTGCCGGCGCTGCGATACGCGCGCCCGACGCCGCCCGCTTGCCCTACACTGGCGTTTTATCCTTCCCTACTTCCATGCAACGACCCGCAAACCTCGCCCACATTTCGGCGCAACAAGATTGGCAACACACGACAGCGTATCCACCCCTCGGCTTCACCCCCTTTTCCGAAGGCGCACTGGGCAATGGCGACACCTTCGGCCTGTACTGGCCCATCGGCCGCGAAGCATCCGAACCTATCGTCGTCGAGACGTGGCACGACGAGTGGCGCATCCAGCCGCACTTTTCCAGCCTGACGACGTTCTTGCAAGCCTGCGCGGCAGCGGAGGACGAATATGTCGGCGCGCCATCGCTGGCCGACGACCCAGCTTCGCCGCGCGCCGCCTATCTGGAGGCCAAGGAATTGATTGCGCAGCGCAACCCGGACGCGGCCATCGCGCTGCTGGAAGCGGCGCTCGCCATCGTGCCCGAATACACGGATGCGCTGGTGCTGCTGCATGGCCAGTATGTGCGCGCAGGAAGAATTGGTGAAGCCGTCAAGGTGGCCATCCAGGCGATCATTTCGCCGCCGTCATTTGGCGGCCCGCCATTCAAGGCCTTGCAATGGCTGCGCACGCAGGCGGTGCCGGAGGGGGAACTTGACCCCATCTGGCGCGCCTGCGGGCAGCTGTCGTTCAACTTTGGCGGCAGCAAGGAAAATGCCGATTACCCCGTGCTGCTGGCCGCCATCGCCACCTACCTGGAGCAAGGCAACCATGTTTCCGCCTCGCCCCTGATGCAGACCTACGCCGAACTGATGAGCGCGGAAACCGTCTCCTTCCAGGAGCGCTACGCCTTCGAGCCTGCCGCCTTCCTTGCGCGGCAAATCGCCGTCAGCGCGAAGCTGCCGCAGGGCAGCCGCGACCCGGCGGCGCTATGGTCGTCCGGCAGGAATTAGCTGCTGCCGGAACAGCTTGCGATACGCCGATGGCGACGTCTGCAAGCTGGCCCGGAAATGCTGGCGCAGCGACAGGGCCGTGCCGAAGCCGGCCTCTTGCGCCACGACATCGATCGATGCCGCGCTTTTCTCCAGCAAGCCTTGCGCATGCGCCAGGCGCTGGTTCAGCAGCCACTGCTTGAACGAGGTGCCCATGGCCTGGCGGAAGTGACGCGTAAAGTTGCGCCGGCTCATGGCGGCCTGGTCGGCCAGCGCATCGATGCTGTGCGCCTTCCCCAAATCGGCTGTGACGCTGGCCAATACCTCGGCAAAACGCCCTTCGCTGCCGGACACGGGCAGCGGACGCGCGATGAATTGCGCCTGCCCGCCCTGGCGGTGCGGCGCCACCAGCAGCCGGCGCGCCACCCGGTTGGCCACCTCGGCGCCCGCCAGCTGGCGCAGCAGGTACAGGCAGCAATCGAGGCCGGCCGCCACGCCGGCCGACGTCAGCACGCCGCCATCATCCACGTACAGCACTTCCCGGTCCACCCTGACCTTGGGATAACGGGCCGCCAGCCGGTTCGCCATGCCCCAGTGCGTGGCTGCGCTCTTGCCATCCAACAAGCCTGCCTGTGCCAGGGGAAATGCGCCCAGGCACAGGCCCACCATGCGCGCCCCGCGCCGGCTGGCCGCCTGCAGCGCCGCAACCAGGGGTGCCGCCGCATCGCGGCAATCGTCGTGCCAGGCGGGCATGATGACGATATCGGCCCCCTCCAGTCCTTCCAGGCCGAACTCGGGCGTGATGCCGAAGCCGGCCGCCGTGCGCAAGGGTGCGGGATCGGCGGCGCACACGCGCACGTGGAAAGGCGGCAGATCGGCCTCGTCCGTCTGGGCGCCAAACACGAGGCAAGGCACGGACAGGTGAAACGGCGTCATGCCGTCAAAGGCGATCACGGCCACGCGCAAGGGAGAGGCAGAAGCGGGAATAGGAGTCATGGCCCGATTTTATCGCAGATATGCCTTCGGGCCACTTTTTATTGACAGCATACAGGCAGACAATGACGGTATCGGGGAAGCCTTCCCCGTTCAACCATGCCAGGAGTTATCCATGTCTGCCGCAACATCCACCACCCCGCGCCGCGCCCTGCTCGTCATCGATGTACAAAATGAATACTTCACGGGCGACATGCCCATCGAATATCCGTCCGTCGATATTTCCCTGCCGAACATCGTCACTGCCATGGCCGCCGCCCGCGCCGCCGGCGTGCCCGTCATCGTCGTCCAGCACGATGCGCCGGAAGCCTCGCCCATCTTCGCCAAGGGCAGCGACGGCTGGCAGCTGCATCCGCAAGTGGCCGCGTTTGCCGCCGACCACCGCATCAACAAGGTCATGGGCAGCGCCTTTGCGGGCACGGACCTGCGCGCCTGGCTGGAGGGCCACGGCATCGACACCCTGACGGTGATCGGCTACATGACGCACAATTGCGACGCGGCCACCATCTACCACGCCGCGCACGACGGCTTGCAAGTCGAATTCCTGCAGGACGCCACCGGCACCCTGCCCTATGCCAACGCGGGCGGCACGGCCAGCGCCGAGGAAATCCACCGCGTCTTCAGCGCCGTGTTCCACTCGAATTTCGCCGCCGTCGCCAGCACGCAGGACTGGCTCGCTGCCGTGCGCGAGGGCAAGCCGCTGGAAAAGGACAATATCTACTTGTCGAACCAGCGCGCGCGCAAGGCGCAGGCGAACTGACGCCGGCGGGAATGGACGGGTATCATGCGTCCATTCCTTACTTGATGATGCGCAATGCGAAAAATAATACTGCTCGGTTCAAGCGTTGCCGGTCTGTTCCTGCTGGCCACCGTTGCCCTGGTGCTGGCGGGACTCAACGACAAGCTGGTGCCCGCCGACGTGATCGTCGTGCCGGGCAATACGATTGCGCCCGACGGCACGCCCAGCCCCCGCCTGCAGGCACGGCTTGACGTGGCGCTCAAGCAATTCCAGGAACACCGGGCACCGCGCATCCTCGTCAGCGGGGCCACGGGCAAGGAAGGTTTTGACGAGGCCGCTTCCATGGCCCGCTACCTGCAGTCGCGCGGGGTGCCGGCCAACGCCATCCTTGAGGATAATCAAGGCTGGACCACGGACGCCACGGCCCGCAATGCGGCGGCCCTGATGCGCCAGCATGGCTGGCGCACGGCCATGGTTGCCACGCAATATTTTCACGTGCCCCGCTTCCGGCTGGCGCTGGAGCGCAGCGGCATCGCCGTCAGCGGCAACGTGCACGCGCCCTATTTCGAGCTGCGCGACCTGTATTCCGTTCCCAGGGAAACCGTGGGCTACCTTGTGTATTACGTGAAATCCTGAACATGAAGATACTTGCCTTTGCCGCCGGTTTTGGCCTGGTGGCCGCATGCGCAGTGCCGTCGATGGCCGCCGCCGATGCGGAGCCGATAGGCGCTGCTGCAAGCCTGTCTCTGTTTGGCGTGCTGATGATGGGGCTGTGCATCGCCGCCTTTGGCGCGCTGGCGCGGCGTGTGGACGTGGCGCATGGCCACTGGCTGTCGGCCTGCGCGGGCGCGCTATGCGGCGCGGTGCTATATGGCAGTTTCACGCTGGCATTTGCAACGCAATCGATCACGGCGGGCCTAGCCTATGCCGCCAGCGCCCTGTGCGCCGCCAGCGCGGCCCTGTTACTGCCGGGCCTGCTGAAGCGGGTGGCAAGGCTGATGGCAAGGCCAGGCCAGTAAGCAGTCACTCGCTCCAGTCGCGCGAGCGCTCCACCGCCCGCTGCCATTTGTGCAGCCGCGTCAGGCGTTCGTCGGCCGCCATGGCCGGTTCAAAACGGCGTCCCACCTGCCACTGGGCGGCGATTTCTTCCTGCGATTCCCAGAAACCCACGGCCAGGCCCGCCAGGTAGGCGGCGCCCAGGGCCGTCGTTTCCGTCACCACGGGACGCACCACGGGCACATTCAGGATGTCGGCCTGAAACTGCATCAGCATATCGTTGCGGGCCGCGCCGCCGTCGACGCGCAGCTCGCTCAAGGCGATGCCCGCGTCATCCTGCATGGCCGACAGCACGTCCACGTTCTGGTAAGCCACGCCCTCGAGCGCCGCGCGCGCGATATGCGCCTTGCCCGTGCCGCGCGTGATGCCGATCAGGGTGCCGCGCGCATACGGGTCCCAGTACGGTGCACCGAGGCCCGCGAACGCGGGCACGAAGACGAGGCCGCCCGAATCGGGTACGCTGGTGGCCAAGGCTTCCACTTCGGACGAGTCGCGGATGATGCCGATGCCGTCGCGCATCCATTGCACGGCCGCACCGGCGATGAAGGCGCTGCCTTCCAGCAAATAATCTGTCTTGTCGCTGCCCGCGCCCAGGCTCCAGCCCACCGTCGTCAGCAGCCGGTTTTTCGATGGCAAGGGGCGCTTGCCCACGTTCATCAGCATGAAGCAGCCCGTGCCGTAGGTATTCTTCGCCATGCCCGGCTTCAGACAGGCCTGGCCGAACGTGGCCGCCTGCTGGTCGCCCGCGATGCCGGCGATCGGCACGGAGACGCCCAGCAAGTCGGTATAGGTGTGCGCCGCCACGCCGCTCGAGGGCACGACATCGGGCAGCAAGGAGGCGGGAATGTCCAGCAGCGCCAGCAGATCCGTGTCCCACTGCAGGGTGTGGATATTGAACAGCATGGTGCGCGCCGCGTTGCTCGTGTCCGTCAAATGGGCGCCGCTCATTTTGTAAATCAGCCAGCTGTCGACGGTGCCGAAGGCCAGCTCTCCCCGCTCGGCGCGCGCGCGGGCGCCGGGAACGTTGTCGAGCAGCCATTTGAGTTTGGTGGCGGAAAAATAGGCGTCCAGCACGAGACCCGTTTTTTGCTGGATCAAGTCCGCCTTGCCCTGCTCGACCAGTTGCTCGCAGTAAGCCGCATTTCTGCGGTCTTGCCAGACGATGGCATTGGCGACGGGTTCGCCCGTGGTGCGCTCCCACAGCACCGTCGTTTCGCGCTGGTTGGTCACGCCGATGGCGGCCACGTCGGAAGCGGCCACGCCGCTGTCGCGCAAGACCTGCTGCAGCACGCCCTCTTGCGACGCCCAGATTTCGTTCGCATCATGCTCGACCCAGCCCGGCTGGGGGAAAATCTGGCGAAACTCGCGCTGCGCGCTGGCGTGCGGCCGTCCCGCATGGTCGAACAGGATGGCGCGCGAACTGGTGGTGCCCTGATCTAAAGCAAGTATGTATTTGGTCATTGTCTGGTAGTGCGAAAAGCGGGTAAAAACAGGCACGGAGGGTGTTCACTCCGTGCCCTCAGGACAGCGCAGGCAGTTTACCTTACCTTGCCTTCTTTCCAGGCTTGCAGCAGCTTGTCGTAGGCAATCGTTTCACCCTTCGGCTTTTCATTCGCCAGCTTTTTCCATGGGGCGTGCTGGTCCGACAGATACTGGTTCGGATCGACCTTGGGATTGAGCTTCGGTGCGCACGCCTTCATGCCGGCCCGTTGCAATCGCGCCATGACCTGGTCCATTTCCTCGGCCAGGTTATCCATGGCGGCTTGCGGCGTTTTTTCCGCCGTAATGGCCGTGGCCACGTTCTTCCACCACAGCTGGGCCAGCTTCGGATAGTCGGGCACGTTGTTGCCTGTCGGCGTCCACGCCACGCGGGCGGGGCTGCGGTAGAACTCGATCAAGCCGCCGTACTCGTTCGCGTGCTTCGTAAAATAATCGTGGCGGATGTCGGAATCGCGGATGAAGGTCAGGCCGACGATGGATTTCTTCAGCGACACGGTTTTCGACGTGACGAATTGCGCGTACAGCCAGGCGGCGGCCTTGCGGTCGTCCGGCGTGGACTTGAACAGGAACCAGGAACCGACGTCCTGGTAGCCGTTCTGCATGCCCTCTTTCCAGTACGGGCCGTGCGGCGACGGCGCCATGCGCCATTTCGGCGTGCCGTCCTTGTTCACCACCGGCAAGCCCGGTTTCGTCATGCCGGCCGTAAACGCCGTGTACCAGAAGATTTGCTGGGCGATTTCGCCCTGCGCCGGCACGGGGCCCGATTCCGAGAAATTCATGCCGTTCGCCTGCGGCGGCGCGTATTTCTTCATCCAGTCGATGTATTTCGTCAGCGCAAAGACGGCCGCCGGCGAATTGGTGGCGCCGCCGCGCGACATCGATGCACCCACGGGCGTGCACTTGTCGGCCGCCACCTTGATGCCCCACTCGTCGACAGGCATGCCGTTCGGAATGCCCTTGTCGGCCGCGCCAGCCATCGACAGCCACGCATCCGTGAAGCGCCAGCCCAGGGATGGGTCTTTCTTGCCGTAATCCATGTGGCCATAGACTTTTTTGCCGTCCAGTTCCTTCACGTCATTCGTGAAGAAGTCGGCGATGTCTTCATACGCGGACCAGTTCTGCGGCACGCCCAGCTCGTAGCCATACTTGGCCTTGAACTTGGCTTGCAAATCCTTGCGCGCGAACCAGTCGGCGCGGAACCAGTACAGGTTGGCGAATTGCTGGTCGGGCAACTGGTACACCTTGCCATCGGGCGCCGTCGTAAAACTGATGCCGATGAAATCCTTCAGGTCCAGGCCCGGATTCGTAAATTCCTTGCCCTTGGCGGCCATGTAGTCGGACAGCGGCTCGACGGCGCCGTAGCGGTAGTGCGTGCCGATCAGGTCGGAATCGGAAATCCAGCCGTCATAGATGCTCTTGCCGGACTGCATGGAGGTCTGCAGCTTTTCCACCACGTCGCCTTCCTGGATGATGTCGTGGCGCACCTTGATGCCCGTGATTTCCTCGAAGGCCTTGGCCAGGGTCTTCGATTCGTAGACGTGGGTATCGATGGTTTCCGAGACCACGGAAATTTCCTTGATGCCCTTGGCTTTCAGCTTGGCCGCCGCATCGATGAACCATTTCATTTCAGCAAGCTGTTGCTGCTTGCTCAGGCTGGATGGCTGGAATTCCTTGTCGATCCAGGTTTGCGCCTGCTTGGCGTCCGCCAGGGCCGCATTCGACACGAGCATGGCCGCAGCCGCGAAGACCGTGAACTTCAATTTCATCGTGAATCTCCTTTTATAGTTTTTACCGGCCGCCTGCTGGCGGTACGGCATCCATCAACACCGGCAAGCCGGTCATCCCCAACGCATTACTACGAGCAACAACAAAAAACTGATTGCAGCCCCGATGGCCTGCTGCATTTCCGTGAACCCCGCCCACGCCAGATTCACGTAGGCCGCCGTCAACAGCCCGATGAACAAACGGTCGCCGCGCGTGGTCGGCATGGGCAGGAAACCTTTTCGTTCGATGCTGGGCGAACGGATTTGCCACACCGTCATGCCCGCCAGCATCAAGCCGATGCAAATGAAGAAGATGGCCACTTCCGGCGTCCACGCCATCCAGCCGAACAGGCTGGCTGTGCTATCGGTATTTTCCATGTCACACCCTCCCCATCGCAAAACCCTTGGCAATGTAATGCCGCACGAACCAGATCACCAGCGCGCCGGGCACGATGGTCAGCACGCCCGCCGCCGCCAGCACGCCCCAGTCCATGCCGGCCGCCGACACGGTGCGCGTCATGGTGGCGGCAATCGGCTTGGCATTGACGGACGTCAAGGTGCGGGCCAATAACAGTTCCACCCAGCTGAACATGAAGCAGAAGAAGGCCGTCACGCCCACGCCCGATTTGATCATTGGCAAGAAAATGCGGATGAAGAAGCGGGGAAAGCTGTAGCCGTCGATATACGCCGTCTCGTCGATTTCCTTCGGCACGCCGGACATGAAGCCTTCCAGTATCCACACGGCCAGCGGCACGTTGAAGACCATGTGCGCCAAGGCCACTGCCAGGTGCGTATCCATCAGGCCCACCGTCGAATACAGCTGGAAGAATGGCACGAGGAAGACGGCGGGCGGCGTCATGCGGTTGGTCAGCAGCCAGAAGAACAAATGCTTGTCACCCACGAAGTTATAACGCGAAAAGGCATACGCGGCCGGCAAGGCGACCGTGACGGACATCACCATGTTCAAGGCCACGTAAATCATGGAATTGATGTAGCCGCTGTACCACGACCGGTCGGTAAAAATCGTGTGGTAGTTGGCGAACGTCAGTTGCTGGGGCCACAGGCTCAGCACGCCGACGATTTCCTCGTTGGTCTTGAGCGACATGTTGAGCATCCAGTAGATGGGCAACAATGACGCCAGCAAAAAGACGGCGAGGATGGCACTGCTCATTTTCTTGTGCATCATTTCTGGTCTCCCGTGCCGACGCGCTGCATCCACGTGTACAGCACAAAGCAGAACAGCAGGATGATGAGGAAATAGATCAGGGAAAAAGCGGACGCCGGCCCCAGGTCGAACTGGCCCACGGCCTTTTGCGTCAGGTATTGCGACAGGAACGTGGTCGCATTGCCCGGCCCGCCGCCCGTCAGCACGAACGGTTCCGTATAGATCATGAAACTGTCCATGAAGCGCAGCAACACGGCGATCATCAGCACATTGCGCAGTTTCGGCAGCTGGATGTAGCGGAACACGGCCAGGCGCGAGGCGCCGTCGATGCGCGCGGCCTGGTAATACGCGTCGGGAATGGCGCGCAAGCCCGCATAGCACAGCAGCACGACCAGGGGCGTCCAGTGCCAGATATCCATCACCATCACCGTCAGCCAGGCGTCGAGCGAATTGCCGTTGTAATTGTAGGCTAAGCCCAGCTGGTTCAGGGTATAGCCCATCAGCCCGATATCGCCGCGGCCAAAGATTTGCCAGATGGTGCCCACCACATTCCAGGGAATCAGCAAGGGCAGCGCGATCAGCACCAGCGCCAGCGACGCCTTCCAGCCATCGGCCGGCATGCACAGGGCGATCAGAATGCCCAGCGGAATCTGGATCGCCAGCACGGAGCCGGAAAACAGCAGCTGGCGCAGCAAGGCGCTGTGCAGGTCGCCGTCCAGCATGACCATGCGGAACCACTCCGTGCCCACGAAGACCTTTTGCGTGGGGCTCAGAATATCCTGCACGGAATAGTTCACCACCGTCATCAGCGGCAGGATGGCGGAAAAGGCCACGCACAGCAGCACGGGCAGGATCAATAGCCAGGCGCGGCGGTTGTTATCGGTTTTACCGTTATGTATCATCAGGCCACCCGCTTATCGTTGACATAGAACAAGGTGCGTTGCGGCGGAAAGCGCAGCCGCACGGCATCTCCCGCGACGGCATCGATGGCGCGCAGCTTGGCCGCCACCGTCGCGCCACCCAGCTGGAATTCCGCCAGGTAATGCGTACCCATGTTGCGCACGGCCGTGACCGTGGCGTCCAGGCAATGGCCGCCACCCCCGTCTCCCGGGTACGCCTTGACGCACTCGACGAATTCGGGCCGCACGCCCACCGTGATTTTTCCTTGCGCACCGGACAGCGCCGCACGCGCGGCGGCGGACACGGCGAGTAGCTGCCCCGCCACGCGCACGCCGCCATCGTCCAAGGTGCAATCGAGCAAGTTCATGCCCGGATTGCCGATGAAATAGCCGACAAAGGTGTGCTCGGGTTCCTCGAACAGGGCTTGCGCGCTGCCCGTCTGCACCACCTCGCCCTGCGTCATGACGACCACCTGGTCGGCAAAGGTCAGCGCTTCCACCTGGTCGTGCGTGACGTAGATCAACGACAATTTCAGTTCGTGGTGGATTTCCTTCAATTTTCTGCGCAACAGCCATTTCAAATGCGGGTCGATCACCGTCAGCGGTTCGTCGAACAGCACGGCCGCCACGTCGGGGCGCACGAGACCGCGTCCCAGCGAAATCTTTTGCTTGGCATCCACGGACAAGCCGCTGGCGCGCAATTTCAGGTCGCCCGTCAATTCCAGCATCTGCGCCACTTGCTGCACGCGCTTTTTCACCTCGATCTCTTTCCAGCCGCGATTGCGCAACGGAAACGCCAGATTGTCGTGCACGGTCATGGTGTCGTAGATGACGGGAAACTGGAACACTTGCGCGATATTCCGCGCCTCGGTCGGCAGCTGCGTCACGTCCTTGCCGTCGAACAGCACCTTGCCATGCGACGGTTTCACCAGGCCGGAAATGATATTGAGCAAGGTCGTCTTGCCGCAGCCGGACGGTCCCAGCAAGGCGTACGCGCCGCCGTCATGCCACTCCATGCTCATGGGCCGCAGCGCGTAGTCGCTTGGCGCCGTCGGGTTCGGTTTGTAGGCGTGGGCCAGGTCGACCAGTTCGATGCGCGCCATGTCAAGCTCCTCCCGGTGCAAACAGCAGCCCGCCGTCTTGCGCGAAGATCAGCAAGGCATGCGGCTGGCAATACACGGTGCAGGCGCTGCCGATCTCCAGGTTGTGCACGCCGCCCAGCTGCGCCACAAGGGCCAGGTCGCCGCGGCGCGCATGCACATAGGTTTCCGAGCCGCTGATTTCCGCCAGGTCCACCTGCGCCGCGATGGGCACGTCGCCATCGGACTGGGGAGACAGATGCAGGCTGTGCGCGCGCACGCCGAGGATCACCTCCGTACTGTCGCCCAGGCGGGCGCGCTGTTCGCCGCTCAGGTGTATCGACAGGCCGTCCGCCGCCTGCGCCACGCCGTGCGCATCCACGCGCGCGGGGATCAGGTTGATGGGCGGGTCGCTGAAGGTGCGCGCCACATCGATGGAATTGGGGGCATTGAAAACGTCCAGGGTCGGCCCCTGCTGCAGCAGGCGTCCCTCGTGCAGCACGGCCACGTGGCCGCCCAGCTGCAGCGCTTCCAGCGGCTCCGTGGTCGCGTACACGACCGTCGTGCTACCGCTGGAAAACAGTTCCGTCAATTCGCGGCGCAATTCCTCGCGCAGCTTGTAGTCGAGGTTCACCAATGGCTCGTCGAGCAGCAGCAACGATGCATCCTTGATCAGCGCGCGCCCCAGCGCCGTGCGCTGCTGCTGCCCGCCCGACAGTTCCCCGGGCGTGCGCTGCAGGTACGGCGTGATATGCAGGCGCTCGGCCAGCGCCAGCACTTTCGCCCGTATCTGTTCCTCGGGCACCTTGCGCAAGCGCAAGGGCGAGGCGATATTGTCGTAGACGGTGAAGGCCGGATAGTTGATGAATTGCTGGTACACCATGGCCAGGTTGCGACGGCTGACGGGCACGCCCGTCACATCGACACCATCGGCCGTCACGGTGCCCCCGCTGGGCTTGTCCAAGCCCGCCATCACGCGCATCAGGGTCGTCTTGCCGGCACGCGTGGTGCCCAGCAAGACGTTGATGGCGCCCGGCACCAAGGCCAGCGACATCGGATATAAAAAGTCGTCAGCCCCCTGCTTCCTGCTGATCTTGTCCAGTACCAGTTGCACGCGCTTCTCCTCCAGTGATGGTTTCTTATTCTTCGCCGCACCCTCTGTGGAGCGCGGTCGCCAACGTGTTGTGCTTACGGCAAAGGGTGCTGCAACAGCCAGGCATCGAGCCTATCCGCCGTCTCGCGCGGCAGGTGCAGACCCAGCTTGGAGCGCCGCCACAGGATGTCGGCCGCGCTGACGGCCCATTCATGGCGCCGCAAATAGTCGACTTCCGCCGCGTACAGGCCGGCGGCGATTTCTTCGCCCATGGCCGCCACGTCCGCCCTGCCATCGAGCAGCACGTGGATGCGCGTGCCGTAGGCGCGCGCATAGCGCGCCACCAGCGCCGCCGGCAGCCACGCATACTCGCGCTGCAAGCCTTGCACGAACTGGCCGAACTCGCGCACGGCCCTATTCTGCGGCACGGCGCCATACACATCGCCGCCGGGCAGGCAAGCCTGCTCCGTCCAGGCCCGCCGCCGCTTGCTCTGCTCTGGCACCAGCAACGGCTCCAGCACATCGAGCGCTTCCTCGGCCAGCTTGCGGAAGGTGGTGATCTTGCCGCCGAAAACACTGAGCAGCGGCGCACCTTCCTGGTCCAGTTCGAAGCGGTAATCGCGCGTGACGGCCTTGGCATCGGCCGCCGCGTCTTCCACCAGCGGGCGCACGCCCGCATACGTCCACACCACATCGGCAGGCACAATGGGCTTGCTGAAATAGTAACTGGAAAGCTCGCACAAGTAACGAATTTCCTCGTCGTCGATTTCCACCTTGCCGCTGTCGCCGTGATAGTCGAGGTCGGTGGTGCCGATCAGGGTGAAATCGTGTTCATACGGAATGGCAAACACGATGCGCCCGTCCGGATGCTGGAAGATATACGCGTGATCATGCTCGAACAGGCGCTTGACGACGATATGGCTGCCCTTGATCAGGCGCAAATGCCGGCCCTGTCCGCCGGGCGCCGCCTGCTGCAGGAATTCGGCCGTCCACGGCCCGGCCGCATTGACGACGCTGCGCGCGCGCACGGACAGCTCACGCCCGTCGCCCCGCAGCAGAGTCGCCTGCCAGGAAGCGTCCGCACCCGCGCCGTCGCGCCACAGGGCCGTGCAGCGCGTCTGCGTCAGCACATGTGCACCGTTGTCCGCCGCATCGATGGCGTTCAGCACCACCAGGCGCGCATCGTCGACCCAGCCGTCGGAATACACGAAGCCGCGCTTGAACTCGGGTTTTAACGGTTTGCCGGCCGCGTGGCGCATCAGGTCGATGCCGCTGGAGCCCGGCAGGATTTCCCGCTTCGCCAGCATGTCGTAGAGGAACAGGCCGGCGCGTATCAGCCAGGCGGGACGCTGGCCCTGCGCATGCGGCATGACGAAGCGCAGCGGCCACATGATGTGCGGCGCCGAGCGCAGCAGCACTTCACGCTCGATCAGCGCCTTGCGCACGAGGCCGAATTCATAGTATTCGAGGTAGCGCAGGCCGCCGTGTATCAGCTTGGTCGATGCGGATGAGGTGTGCGCGGCCAGGTCGTCCTTTTCGCACAGCACTACGGACAAGCCCCGCCCGGCCGCATCGCGCGCGATGCCGGCGCCATTGATGCCGCCGCCCACCACCAGCACGTCGCATGCCATCGCTGTCTCCACACCTTGCTGTGCTGCGGTCATCGGGACTCCGTGTATGTCGGGGACACGCTGGCGAGGAAAGACTAGGCATCGCCGGCGACTGTCGTTAAGATCACCATCTGGTAATACGCATGCAATATGAATAAGATACGCCAGAATGCGAACCCATAGCAACATATTTTCATCACTATTTGTTCGTTTCTGTTCGTTTATGATTTTTAAAGAGACAAATCCATGATTTTGAATCCCCGCCAGCGCCGCCTGCTCGAAGTGGTGCGCCAGAAGGTCACCATGTCCGTCGAAGAGCTGGCCCAGCAGCTGGGCGTGACGCCGCAAACCGTGCGCCGCGACGTCAAGCAGATGGAAGAAGCGCGCCTGCTGGCCCGCTACCACGGCGGCGTCGGCTTGCCCTCGTCCGTGGAAAATATCGATTACAGCCAGCGGCAGGTGTTCAACAGCGACGCCAAGCGGCGCATCGCCGCCGCCGTCGCCACGCAGGTGCCGCACGGCTGTTCGCTGCTGATCAATATCGGCACGACCACCGAGGAAGTGGCGCGCGCGCTGGGCCGGCACACGGGCTTGCACGTGGTGACGAACAACCTGAACGTGGCCGCCATCCTGGCCGACAACGCCGCTTGCGAAGTCATCGTGGCCGGCGGCGTGGTGCGCGGGCGCGACCGCGGCATCGTCGGCGAAGCCACCATCGACTTCATCCGCCAGTTCAAGGTCGACATCGGCATCATCGGCATTTCCAGCATCGACGAAGACGGCAGCCTGCGCGACTTCGACGCGCGCGAAGTGAAGGTGGCGCAAGCCATCATCGAGCAGTCGCGCGAAGTGTGGCTGGTGGCCGACCAGCATAAATTCGGCCGCAAGGCGCTGGTGCGCCTGGCCGACCTGGCGCAAATCGACATCTTGTTTACAGATGCGCCGCCACCGCCCCGCTTTGCCGAAGTATTGCGCGACGCGAGCGTGAAGGTGGTGCTGGCCTGAGCGGGCCGCATTTCTGCAAGAAAACCCCGCACTGTCGCGTGGGCAATACGCCGTGTGTGGGCAAGCGCACCGAATGATATGAAATATTTATCAATTCGGCAAAAATGCTGTTACCATTGATGCAACATGAGTTATTTTTTTAATCTTCCTCTCTGGCAATACGATTATTTGCTTGATATTGTTTTTTTATCCCTCCAGAGCAAGAAAAAAGGAAAAACTCTTTGCCGGTAAGTGATTTCCTGTGAAAACAGTGTTAAAACTATCTCAAGCACGATGATTGTTCCCAAACAAACCACTCGACAGCAAGCGTGAAGGCCTTAACCATGCCGGCAACGCCGCCCAGTGAAGGAAAAGAAATGAGCCATAATTTTGAAGCGGCCGCCATGCCGCAATCCGCCCATCCCAACAGCGTCCCCGTCAGCGAGCTGGAAGCCCACCTCGGTTACTGGCTGCGTTTCGTTTCCAACCACGTTTCCCACAGCTTCCAGAAAAAAGCCGAAGCCAATGGCGTGACAGTCTCCGAATGGGTGGTGCTGCGCGAAATGTTCCGCCTGGGCTGCACCTCGCCCACGGTGCTGGCGCAAGTGTCCGGCATGAGCAAAGGCGCCGTATCGAAACTGATCGACCGCCTGGAAAGCAAGGGCATGGTCAGCAAGTCCATCCTGCTGGCCGACCGCCGCCAGCACTCGATCGAACTGACCACGGAAGGCGAGGCGCTGGTGCCCGTGCTGGCCGAAATGGCCGACCAGAACGACGAGGAATTCTTCGGCAAGCTGCCGCGCCAGCTGCGCGACGACCTGCTCGAAGCGATGAAGGAAGTGGCGCGCACGCATCAGCTCAAGAGCGCCCCGCTGAATTAACAGCAGTAACACTCCCTGCAAGGGTGACACGGTGGCGCGGGCGCTTCGGCTATGATGCTGGCCTGACTGTCTACCAGGAACACGCATGGCCCTGCACATCGAAACACCCTTGCTCAACTCACGCGCCCTGAGCCTGCACAGCGAACGCGCCATCTGGCTCAAGCTCGAAGCCCTGCAACCGCCAGGCTCCTTCAAGATCCGCGGCATCGGCCTCGCCTGCGAAGAATACGCGCGGCGCGGCGCCAGCCGTTTCATCTCCTCTTCCGGCGGCAATGCCGGCATCGCCGTCGCCTATGCGGGACGCCAGCTGGGCATTCCCGTCATCGTCGTCGTGCCGGAAACGACCAGCCAACGGGCCAGGGCCCTGATCGCGCAGGAAGGCGCCGAAGTCATCGTGCACGGCGCCGCGTGGCAGGAAGCGAACGCGCTGGCGCAGTCGATGCTCACGCCGCAGGACGCCTTCTTGCATCCGTTCGACGACCCGCTGCTGTGGCAGGGCCACGCCGGCATGATCGATGAAGTGGCGCGCGCGGGCCTGAAGCCGGACGCGGTGGTGCTGTCGGTGGGCGGCGGCGGCCTGCTGGCCGGCGTGGCCGAAGGCTTGCAACGCAACGGCTGGGATGACGTGGCCCTGGTGGCCGTGGAAACGCAAGGCGCGGCCTCGCTGGCGGCGGCCGTGGCCGCGCGCGAACACGTGACCCTGCCGGCCGTGACGAGCATCGCCACGTCGCTGGCCGCGCGCCAGGTCTGCGCGCAGGCATTCGCCATCAGCCAGACGCGCCTGCTGCACAGCGTGGTGGTGTCGGACCAGGCCGCCGTCGACGCCTGCCAGCACTTCATCACCGACCAGCGCCTGGTGGTGGAGCCGGCCTGCGGCGCGGCGCTGGCGACCGTCTACGGCAAGGCGCCGGAACTGGCGCCCTACCGCAATGTGCTGGTCATCGTGTGCGGCGGCGTGACGGCCACCACGCAGCAGCTCGACCACTGGACTGCCACCCTGTAATACTCAGGGCGCCGCCTCGAGCAGCGCCACGCCATCGCGGCCCTGCCCCTTGGCGGCATACAGGGCCTGGTCGGCCAGGTCCAGCAACTGCGCCGCCGTCAGCGCGCCTTCGCGGAAGATGGCGATGCCGATGCTGGTCGTCACCGGCAGCGGGCCGCTGGCCAGTTCAAAGGGCTGGCGGATGGCGTCGATAATCTTGGCGCCCACGTGGCGCACTTCGGCCGCGCCGTTCACGCCTTCGAGAATGATCACGAATTCATCGCCGGCCAGGCGCGCCACCAGGTCGCTGGCGCGCACGCTGCGCACCAGGCGCGAAGCGAATTCCTTCAGCACCTCGTCGCCCGCCTTGTGGCCCAGGCTGTCGTTGATGGCCTTGAAACGGTCGATATCGAGATAGGCCAGCGCCATCGGCGCGCGCGCAGCCCGCGTGCGCTGCATGCTTTGCGCCAGCTGTTCGTCGAAGCGGCGGCGGTTGGCGATGCCCGTCAGGGTGTCGGTGGCGGCGGCAAACTGCAGCGCCGTGTGCATCGCCTTGGTCTTGGTGATTTCATGAATCAGGCCATACACGCCTTCCACCGTGCCGCTCTCGCCCACGTCAGGCACGTAGCTGGTCTGGAAGGCGCGCCGGCCGGCGTCCCCCTCGCCGCCGATGGTGAATTCATATTCGACCTCCTCGCCCGCGAAGGCGCGCCGCAGGTATTGCTCGCGCAGCTGGTACGCTTCCTCGCCCAGCACCTCGCGGATCGACTGCATCAGGCTTTCCTGCTGCGACCTGCCGAACCACTTTTCAAACGTGGCGTTGATGAACTGGTAGCGGTGCTCGCGGTCGATATAGACGATCACCACGGGCACGTGGTCCGTCAGCAGTTTCAAGCGCCGCTCGCTGTCGCGCGTCTGCGCCTCGGCGATTTCGCGCTCGGCCACCAGCGAGTAAAAGTCGCGGCTCAAGTCGCCGATCTCGTCGCGCCGCTCGATTTGCAGCGCCTCGATGCCCAGGCGCTGGCGGCGGATCTGGTGCACCTGGCGGCGCAAGCGTTCAAGCGGCAGCAACAGGCGCAGCACCACGCGCCAGCCGGCCAGGCCCGCCAGCGCCGCCAGCAGCACGGCGGCCAGCAGGATCTTGCTGCGGATGGCGTGCAGCGGCGCGAAGGCTTCGCTCATGGGATACACGGACGCCAGTATCCAGCCCGTCGAGGCGATGCGGTGGTAGGCGAACAGGGCATCGACGCCTTGCGTGGTGGTGCCGGTCAGCCAGCCCTCGTAGCCCTGCATGGCGCGCCGCGTGGGCACGCTCACGGGGCCATGGGCTTCGATATGCTGCATGATGCGCGACTTGTCGGGATGCTCGACGATGACGCCTTCGCTGGTCATGATGTACAGATAGCCGCCCTGCCCCGGCTTGAGGGCGCCCAGACGGCCCAGGAAATCGGGCTGGCGCAGGTTCACGCTGGCCGCCAGCACATAGCGCACGCCGCCCTGCGCGTCGAACACGGGCTGCGTCACCACCACGATGGGCATGCCGGAGATGCTGCCGTTGAGCGGCGCGGAAATCACCGAGCGCCGGGTCGCCAGCGTCTGTTCAAAGTAAGGACGGCCCTTCACGTTCAGCCCCGCCTGCGGCTTGAAGGGACTCACGCTGGCCAGGACGTCGCCGTCGATGCCGACCACGCCGGCCGAATAAAACTCCTTGCCCAGCACCGTTTGCGCGGCCAGGAAGCGCTGCAGGCTGGCGCCGTCTTGCGCGCCGCTGGCCGCCAGGCTGTCCGCCATCGCGCGCAGCACATTGCGCTTCGCGTCGAGTTCCTCATCGATGAAGACGGCGGCGCTGGCCAGCGATACGTATTGCTGGCGTCCCGTCACGTCGCGCATGCCCCGTTCGGCCACGGCCAGGGTGGCCAGCGCCAGCGAAGCGACCGCGCCCAGCACGAGCAGGAAAACGACCACGCTCATGCGCGCCTTCAGGCTGGCGGGCAGGCGCCGGCGCAGCCACTGACGCAATGTCCCTCTTGTCGCCGTCATGCCGTCACGTCCGCCGCTGCAAATACCGGTACAGGCGCTCGACCGACTCGTCCAGCGCCAGGGTGCCCGTGTCCAGGGTCAGCGCGGCCGCCAGCGGCGCTTCGTAAGGGGCGGAAATGCCCGTGAATTGCGCCAGCTGCCCCGCGCGCGCCTTTTCATACAGGCCTTTCGGATCGCGCGCTTCGCACACGGCCAGCGGCGTGCTGACGTGGACTTCGATGAAATGCGCCGTGCCGATGATGGCGGCGGCCATGGCCCGGTCGGCGCGATACGGCGAAATGAGGGCGGCGATGACGGTCAGGCCCGCCCCGTTCATCAGGCGCGCCACTTCGGCCGTGCGGCGGATGTTTTCATGCCGGTCTTCGGGCGTAAAACCCAGGTCGCGGTTCAAGCCATGGCGCAGCTGGTCGCCGTCGAGCAGCGCCACGGCGCGGCCCTGCGCCTTGAGCCGGCGCGCCAGCGCATCGGCGATGCTGGACTTGCCGGCGCCGCTCAAGCCCGTCAGCCAGACCGTGTCGTGTTGTCCTGCTGTCATCACACTGCCTCTCCCCTTGTAGAGCTGGCAATATAACAAAGCCGCGCAGGAAAGGACAGATTATCAGGCAGCGCTGCGCGCCTCAAGCAGCAATTGTCGTATCTCCGGCACGCAGGAGCCGCAATTGCCGCCCGCCTTGACGCAGGCCGTCACCTGCGCCGTCGTCGTCAACCGCTGTTCCACGATGGCCGCGCAAATGGTGTTGCGTCCCACGCCAAAGCACGAACACACGGTGGGCCCCGCGTCCACGCCCTTGCCGATGGGCTGCCCCAGCAGCACGCCGGCGCGGTCGGCCGCATCCATTTGCGCGTGCGCAAACAGGCCCGCCAGCCAGCTGCGCGACGGCAGGTCGGGACGCGGCGAGACATACACGCATTGCGCGATGCGCCCCTCGTCCAGGTGCACGGCGCGGTACACGCCGGCACTGGCGTCCGCATAATCGAGCCAGTCGGCATTGTCGTCCGTGACGCCCAGCAGCGCGCGCGCCCAGGCGCCCAGGTCCTCGATGCGCTGGCGGCCGGCCAGCTCGTAGCGCAGGAACTGCTCGCCCTGGATGCGCGTCCAGTGCGCCACGCCGTCGAGGTTCAAGGGCGTGCGGCTCAGGACAAACGCATGCCAGTGCACGCGGAACTGCTCGATGCGCACGGGCGTGTGCTTGAATTCCGGCTCGCCCGAGACAGGGTCGACAACGGGGTTGACGACGGCGCCCACGCGCGCATCGGACGCATTGGCGTCGCTCCAGTGTATCGGCACGAAGACCTGGCCGCGCGCGATGCCGCCGCCATGCACGACGCGCGCCACCATCGCGCCCCAGGCGCTGGAAATGCGCGCCAGCTCGCCTTCGCGCACGCTGTACAGCAGCGCATCCTGCGGGTGGATGTCGATGAAGGCTTCGGCGATGTGGCCTGACAGTTTCGCCGCCTTGCCCGTGCGCGTCATCGTGTGCCACTGGTCGCGCACCCGGCCCGTGTTGAGGATCAGCGGATAGTCCTCGTCGGGCATGTTGCGCGGCACGCGCGGCGCCGTGGGAATGAAGCGCGCGCGCCCGTCCGCATGCGCGAAACGGCCGTCGCCGAACAACCTCGCCTGGCCCTGCGGCCACTGCTGCGGCGCCAGGGCGTCATAGCGCGCCGCATCCAGGCCAGCCAGGTGGCCCAGGTTGAACAGGCGCGCCGTGTCTCCCGCGTTGCGGAAGGCGGACAGGCGCGCGTGTTCGTCGAAGATGGCCTGCGGCGACGTGAAATCGAAGCCGGCATGGCCCATGCGCCGTGCCACATCGCACAGCACGTCCCAGTCGGCGCGCGCCTCGCCGGGCGCCGGCAAAAACGCCCGCTGGCGCGAGATGCGGCGCTCGGAATTGGTCACCGTGCCATCCTTCTCTCCCCAGCCCAGGGCCGGCAGCAGCACGTCGGCATGGGCATTCGTGTCCGACCCGGCGCTGATGTCCGACACCACCACCAGTTCGCATTTGGCCAGTGCGCGGCGCACCTGGTCGGCGTCCGGCATGCTGACCAGCGGATTGGTGGCGATGACCCACACGGCCTTGACCTTGCCCGCCTCGATGGCCTGGAACAAATCCACCGCCTTCAGGCCAGGCTTGCTTGCCATGCGCGGAGAGCCCCAGAAGGTTTGCACGGCTTCGCGGTGCAGCGGCTTGTCCAGCTCCAGGTGCGCTGCCAGCATGTTGGCCAGGCCGCCCACTTCGCGCCCGCCCATGGCGTTCGGCTGGCCCGTGAGGGAGAACGGCCCCATGCCGGGCTGACCGATGCGCCCCGTCGCCAGATGGCAGTTGATGATGCTGTTGACCTTGTCCGTGCCGGAGGACGACTGGTTCACGCCCTGCGAAAACGCCGTGACGACCTTGCGCGTGGCGGCAAACGCCTGGTAAAACGCCAGCAAGGCGTGCGGGTCGACCTTGCAGATGGCCGCCACCTGCAAGGGGTCGCCGCAATCCACGTGGGCGGCCGCCAGCGCGTCGTCCAGTCCCGCACTGTGCCGCGTGACGAAAGCGTCATCGATCGCGCCTTCCTTCGCCAGATAACACAGCAAGCCGTTGAACAGCCACACGTCGGTGCCCGGTTTCACGGGCAGATGCAGGTCGGCCAGCTCGCAGGTGGCCGTGCGGCGCGGGTCGATCACCACCAGTTTCATGTGCGGCCGGCTTTCCTTGATACGTGTGATGCGCTGGAACAGGATCGGGTGGCACCAGGCCGTGTTCGAGCCCACCAGCACCACCATGTCGGCCAGTTCCAGGTCTTCATAGCAGCCCGGCACGATATCCTCGCCGAACGCGCGCTTGTGGCCCGCCACGGCCGACGACATGCACAGGCGCGAATTGGTGTCGATATTCGCGCTGCCCACATAGCCCTTCATGAATTTATTGGCGATGTAATAGTCTTCCGTCAGCAACTGGCCCGAGACATACAGGGCGACGGCGTCCGGGCCGTGCTCGGCGATGATGGCGCGCAAGCCGCCGGCCACCTGGTCCAGCGCGGCATCCCAGGAAGCGCGCTGCAGCACGCCATCGACACGCACCTGCGGATACAGCAGGCGCTTGTCGAGGTCCAGGGTGTCGCCCAGGGCCGAGCCTTTCACGCACAGCTTGCCCAGGTTGGCCGGGTGGCCGCTATCGCCGGCGATGCGGATGGCGCCGTCGGGAAGGCGTGTCGCTTCCACGCCGCAGCCGACGCCGCAATACGGGCAAGTGGTTTTCACGGGCATGCAGCTAGTCATGAAAGTATCCTGTTGGTCGCTGTCAGGCGGCCTGGGCGCACAGCGCCTGGCCAAACAATAAATGGGTGCGCAGTTTGCTGATGTCGCGGCGCTGCTGGATCAGGTCGAAATACCAGGGACCGTCCTGCACGTCGCCATACAGCACGGCGCCGGCCAGGCGGCTGCCCTGCACCACCAGCCGCTTGTAGACGCCGCGGCGCGGGTCGCGCAGCACCAGGTCTTCGCTGCCCTCGCCGCCGATGATGTCGCCGGCCGAGTACAGGTCGATGCCCGTCACTTTCAGTTTGGTGGCGCTGGCCTGCTGCACGTAGCGGCGGTGTCCCGCGCCGGCCAGGTGCGCGCCGCACACGCGCGCCTGTTCCCAGATGGGCGCGACCAGGCCGAAGGTGGCGCGCCGGTGCTGCACGCATTCGCCCACGGCGTACACGCGCGGGTCGTAGCTTTGCAGGCAGTCGTCGACGACGATGGCCCGTTCGCAGTGCAGGCCGGCCGCTTGCGCCAGGGCGATGTTGGGGCGCACGCCGGCCGTCATCACCACCAGGTCGGCGGGGATGCTGCTGCCGTCCGCAAACTGCACGCCTTCCACGCGGGCGCTGCCCATGATGGCGGACGTTTGCGCGTGCATCAGAAAACGCAGGCCGCGCGCTTCCAGCGCCGATTTCAGCAGCATCGATGCGGGCGCATCGAGCTGCTGGTTCATCAGGGCGCCGCTCATGTGCACGACCGTGACGTCCATGCCCTGGCGCTGCAAGCCGTTGGCCGCTTCCAGCCCCAGCAAGCCGCCGCCGATGACCACCGCGTGGCGGTGCGTGCGCGACGCCTGCAGCATGGTGTCGACGTCGCTGATGTCGCGAAAGCCGATCACGCCCGGCAGCGCATGGCCCGGCACGGGCACGATGAAGGGCGTGGAACCGGTGGCCAGCAGCAGGCGGTCATAGGCAACCGTGATGCCGGACAGCGACTGCACGGTGCGCGCCTTGCGGTCGATGCGCACGACGGGGTCGCCCGCGTGCAGGGTGATGCCGTTGTGCGCATACCAGTCGCGCGTATGCAGCATGATGTCATCCACCGACTTTTCGCCGGCCAGCACGGGAGAGAGCAGGATGCGGTTGTAATTGCCGTGCGGCTCGGCGCCGAACACGGTGATGTCGTACAGGTCCGGCGCGAGTTTCAACAGCTCCTCGACCGTGCGCATGCCGGCCATGCCGTTGCCGACCACCACGAGCGCGGGACGCCGGGGCGGGTTCACAGGGCCACCCACACCATGTCCGCGAACACGCGCGCGGGCCAGGTGGCCACCGAATGCTCGGGCGCTTCGATGCACTCGCCGCTGGCCAGGTCGAAGTGCTGCTTGTAGATGGGCGAGGCGACGACGACGCGCTCGCCGATGCTGCCCACGAGGCCCCGCGACAGCACGGAAGCGCCCGCATTCGGGTCGACATTGTCGATGGCGTACACGCGCGGCGCGGCATCGCCGACGCGGAACACGGCCACGTGGCGGCCACCGAGCAGCGCGCACACGCCCGTGTCGGGCACGATGTCGGTCAAGGGACAGATGGCTACCCAGTTATCGGCGGTGGCGCCGGAAAGTTCATTCATCGCATTCATGGCTCAAGCCTCCACGGCAAGGATGGGGATCACGGTGCTGCGGCGTTCCATCTCGGTGGCGGGGCGGATCTGGCCCCGCTCTTCGACGAACACCACGTTTTCATCGCCTTTGTCGCTGTTGACGAAATGGCGGAAGCGCTGGCGCACGGCGGGGTTGGAAACGGCTTCCTTCCACTCGCAGGCATACGTGTCGACCACGTGCTGCATGTCCGCTTCCAGCTCGTGGGCGATGCCCAGGCGGTCGGCCACGACGACGGCTTTCAGGTAATCGAGGCCCCCTTCGAGATTGTCGCGCCACACGCTGGTGCGCTGCAGGCGGTCGGCCGTGCGCACGTAAAACATCAGGAAGCGGTCGACATAGCGCACCAGGGTGGCTTCATCGAGGTCGGACGCCAGCAACTCCGCATGGCGCGGCTTCATGCCGCCATTGCCGCACACGTACAGGTTCCAGCCCTTTTCCGTGGCGATCAGGCCGATGTCCTTGCCCTGCGCCTCGGCGCATTCGCGCGTGCAGCCGGAGACGCCGAACTTGATCTTGTGCGGCGTGCGCAGGCCCTTGTAGCGGTTTTCCAGCTGGATCGCAAACCCCACGCTGTCGGCCACGCCATAGCGGCACCAGGTGGAGCCGACGCACGATTTCACCGTGCGCAGCGACCTGCCGTAGGCGTGGCCCGACTCGAAGCCGGCCGCGATCAGTTCTTCCCAGATGGCCGGCAACTGGTCGACGCGCGCGCCGAACAGGTCGACCCGCTGGCCGCCCGTGATTTTCGTGTAGAGACCGTATTTTTTCGCCACCATGCCCACGGCGATCAGGCCGTCGGCCGTCACTTCGCCGCCCGGCATGCGCGGCACGACGGAATACGTGCCATCCTTCTGGATATTGCCGAGAAAATAATCGTTGCTGTCCTGCAGGCTGGCGTGCACGGGAGACAGGACGAAATCGTTCCAGCACGATGCCAGGATGTTCGCCGCCACGGGCTTGCACACGTCGCAACCCAGACCCTGGCCATGCGCGCCCAAGAGCGCGCCGAAGCTGCGGATCTTGCCCACGCGGACCAGATGGTGCAATTCCTGGCGCGAGTACGCAAAGTGTTCGCACACGTGGTTGTTGACGGCCAGGCCCTGCTTCTGCATTTCCGCCTTCATGATCTGCGTCACCAGCGGCACGCAGCCGCCGCACGCGGTGCCGGCTTTCGTGCAGGACTTTAATGCGCCGATGGTGGTGGCGCCATCGGCGACGGCCGCGCACAGCGCGCCTTTGGACACGTCATTGCACGAGCAGATTTGCGCCGACTCGGGCAAGGCATCCACGCCCAGGCCCGCCTTTTGCTGGCCGTCGGCCTGGGGCAGGATCAGGAACTCGGGCGATGCCGGCAGCTCGATTTTATTGAGCATCATCTGCAGCAAGGTGCCGTACTCGCTGGCGTCGCCCACCATCACGCCGCCCAGCAGGTATTTGCCGCAATCGGAAACGACGATCTTCTTGTAGATCTGCTTGCGTTCATCCATGAACTGGTAGGAGCGGCTGCCCGGCGCATTGCCGTGCGGGTCGCCCAGGCTGGCCACGTCCACGCCCATCAGTTTGAGCTTGGTGCTCATGTCGGCGCCCTTGAACGAGGCTTCGCCCTCTTCCTGCAGCACGTGGCGCGCCGCGATGCGCGCCATTTCATAGCCGGGCGCCACCAGGCCAAACACCAGGCCGCCCCACAGCGCGCATTCGCCGATCGCGTAGATGTCCGGGTCGGACGTGACGCAGCTGTCGTCGATGGCGATGCCGCCGCGTGGTCCCACGTCCAGGCCGCAGGCGCGCGCCAGTTCGTCGCGCGGGCGGATGCCGGCCGAGAAGACGATCATGTCCGCTTCCAGGTGGCTGCCGTCGGCAAACTGCATGCGGTGCGTGGCCGCTTCACCATCGACGATGGCCAGGGTATTCTTTTGCGTGTGCACGGTCACGCCCAGTTCCTCGATCTTGCGGCGCAGGACGCGCGCACCGCCTTCGTCGACCTGCACGGCCATCAGGCGCGGCGCGAATTCCACCACGTGGGTGTCCAGCTTCAAATCCCTCAAGGCCTTCGCGCATTCGAGACCCAGCAATCCCCCGCCGATCACCACGCCCGTTTTTGACTTTCCGCCCCAGGCCAGCATGGCTTCCAGGTCTTCGATGGTGCGGTAGACGAAGCAGCCATCGCGCTCCTTGCCCGGCAGCGGCGGCACGAACGGCGTGGAGCCGGTGGCGAACACCAGCTTGTCGTAGCCCAGCACTTCACCCGTGCTGGCGGTGACGGTTTTCGCCGCGCGGTCGATGGACACGGCGCGCGCATTGAGCTTCAGGACGACGTTGCCCTTGTCGAAGAAGCCGGGCGCCACCAGCGACAGGTCCTCGGCCGATTTTCCGCTGAAAAATTCGGACAGGTGCACCCTGTCGTAGGCGGGACGCGGCTCTTCGCACAAGACCGTCACGGACAGGCGCGTGTTGTTCTCCAGCGCCAGGCGTTCGAGGAATTTGTGTCCGACCATGCCATGGCCAAGGACGACGATGTTCAAGGGGTGGTTCATTGTTCTCTCCTCAGGCCGCGGCCATGTTTGGTTCAGCCGCTTCGCGGGTAAAGCGCACGGCGATGGCGCACAGGGCCGAGATCACCACCAGCGCGCTGAGGATGATCAGGGTCTGGCGGATGTCGCCCGTGCCCTTCATCAGGAAGCCGGCCGCCACGGCGCCCACGTTGCCGCCGGCGCCGATGATGCCGGCCACGCCGCCCAGGGCACGGCTGTCGATGAAGGGCACCAGCGCGTAGGTCGCGCCGCACGCCATGTGGGTGAACAGGCCGAAGACCAGCATGGCGATGACGGCGTACGTGACGCTGTCGACCTTGGCAAACCACAGCAGGCCCACGCCTTCGCCGATCATCAGCATGAACAGCAGGGTGACGCGGCTGTTCAGGTTGCCGCGCAGGGCCAATTTATCCGACATCCAGCCGCCCAAGGCGCGGGCAAACAGGGCCAGCAAGCCGAAGCTGCCGGCGGCCAGGCCCGCCGATTTCAGCGACAGGCCGAAATGGTCGACGTAGTACACGGCGGCGATGTTGTGGATGAAGATTTCGATGCCGAAGCAGGCGCCGTAGGTGACGAACAGCAGCCACACGCGATAATTGCTGCTGGCGGCCTTGAAGCTGTCCCAGCCCCCCTTCTTGCCACCCTCGATAGGCACGCCGGCGGCACGCAAGTCCGAGTAATTACCTTCCGGGCAATCCTGCGTATAGCGCCAGTAGAGGGCGGCCATCACCAGCATCAGCACGCCCGGCACCAGCAGGGCCACGCGCCAGCCCATCGATTCGGACACGCCCAGCATCAGCACGGCACCGAGCAGCAAGGGCATCAGCGCCTGCGCCGCGCCGCCGCCCGCATTGCCCCAGCCGGCTGCCGCCGCATTCGCCGTCCCCACTACGCGGGGCGCGAACATCACGGAGGTGTGATATTGCGTGATGACAAAGCTGGCGCCGACGGCGCCGATGCCCAGGCGGAAGAACAGAAAGCTTTCATAGCTTTGCGAAGCGGCCACGCCCAGCACGGGAATGGCGCCCAGCAGCAGCAAGCCCGTGTAGGTCTTGCGTGGGCCGTAGCGGTCGCACAATGGTCCCACGATCAGGCGCACGAGGATGGTGATGGCGACGGCCGCGATATTGATGTTCGCCACTTGTGCCAGGGAAAGGCCGAACTCGCCCTTGATGACCGGCATCAAGGGGGCGCAGGCGAACCAGGCGAAGAAACACACGAAAAATGCCATCCACGTCAGGTGGAATGCGCGCATGGGTGGCGTGGCGAGGGAGAAGAGCGCGATGCTCGTTGCTTTT
The DNA here is from genome assembly GCF_021165895.1 of Janthinobacterium sp. PLB04. Taxonomy (NCBI): domain Bacteria; kingdom Pseudomonadati; phylum Pseudomonadota; class Betaproteobacteria; order Burkholderiales; family Oxalobacteraceae; genus Janthinobacterium; species Janthinobacterium sp. PLB04. The sequence goes on from NZ_CP088968.1 coordinate 4,574,327, forward strand.
TGGCTGGCCATGATAGGTTCCCGAAATATCCCGTTGATAAAACAAAACGGCGCCCGCCCCCGCCGATGAGAAAAATCAGCCTGGGCGGACGCCGTTGTCCATGTGGTCCGTCGTTGGACCGTTGTGCGTTTATTCAGGGGATCGCCGTTGATCCGTACCTTCTGTTTAGCAAGTGCCGTGCCAGCTTGCCTGACGGGCACGCAGCATCATTCACACCGGCTTTGCGCCAGATCATGGCCAATCACGGTGCAAGCATGCCACTTGCTGGTGCATGCGGGAACCAGCACGTGGCATATCTTGTCTAACTGCCATCTGAAGCAGTACGGGAGGCCACGATGGTCAAGACACTGCGTTGGCTACGGCCGCCATGGCTGGCTGGCGTGTGTACGGGGATGCTGCTCATTACGTGGAGTAACACTGCCGCCGCGCAAGAGCCGAAGGAACACAGCGAACTCGATGCCACCGTCGCCGCGCCCTTCCACGCCGCGCGCGGCGAGCGGGCAACGCAGGCGCGTGCATTTGTCGTGCACCTCGCCTATCCGGGCGAAGGCCGTACCCATGCGGTGCGCTGGACATTGACCTTGTCCGGCCCGGGGCCGCAAGGCGCCGTGCTGCGGCGCTGGTCGGGCACGCAACAGGTAGGGGCCGGCGGCAAGAGTGTCACCTTGCCCTGGGATGGCCGCGCCGGCGCCGATGCGCCCAAACGGCGGGGGCTGGCGCCAGACGGCTTGTACCAGTTGCGCCTGCTTGCCGTGGCCGATGCGGGCACGCCGCAGGAAACGCAGGTGGAGCAGCAATGGCCGATCCAGGTGCGGCGGCGCAGCGGCACGGCGCCCACGGTGCCCGCCTTCCAGGCCGGCTTGCAACAACTGCCCAGCCTGGAAGGCCAGCCCGGCTACCGCATCGTCTACGCCAACCTGCACAGCCAGACGCGCCACAGCGACGGCGGCGCGGCGCTCGATGCCTGCCATGGCGCGCAGGATCCGCAAACGGCGCCCTTCGGCCCCATCGATGCCTACAAGTATGCGCAGCAACATGGGCTCGACGCCCTGCTGACATCCGAGCACAACCATATGTATGACGGTTCCGATGGCACCAACCCAGCCGCCACCGCCGCCGAAGCGACAGCCCTGTACCAGACGGGGCTGGCCGAAGCGGCCGCGTATACCGCCGCCCACCCCGGTTTCCTGGCCCTGTACGGCATGGAATGGGGCGTCATCAACAAGGGCGGCCATGTGAATATCCTCAATAGCGAGCAGCTGCTGGGCTGGGAACGGAATGCCCTGGGCGAGCTGCTGGCCGACGTGGAAACGCCGAAGGGCGATTACGCGGGCCTGTACGCGCTGATGCGCGAACGGGGCTGGGTCGGCCAGTTCAACCACCCGGCCCAAACGGGCCAGTTTCTCGTCAATGGCCAGCCGCTGGGCTACACGCCGGATGGCGACGCGGCCATGGTGCTGTGCGAAGTCATGAACACGTCCGCGTTTTCCACCAACGACCAGGAAACGGAGACGCGGCGCAGCAATTACGAGGCCGCCTGCAACCGTGCCCTGTCGGCCGGCTACCACCTGGCCTTCAGCAGCAACCAGGACAACCACTGCGCCAACTGGGGCGCGTCGTATGGCAACCGCACGGCCGTGCTGGTGACCAGCACGGCCGCCGGCACGCCTGTTTCACGCGACAGCTTCCTCGAAGCGCTGCGCGCGCGCCGCGTGTTTGCCACCATGGACAAGCATGCGCAGATGCTGTTCACGGCCAACGGCAAGCTGATGGGCGAGCGTTTCGACAACCATGGCCCTTTGCACCTGGCCTCCCATTTCAGCAACAGCGCGGGGCGGCAAGCGGCCGCCGTCGCCATCTTCCACGGCGTGCCGGGAAGCAATGGCTCCGTCACACAGGTATCGGACCAGGCCGAGCTCACCCTCACGCCCGCGCCCGGCCCCCATTTTTATTACGCGCGGCTGGCGCAGGACGATGGCAATATCGTCTGGTCGGCGCCCGTGTGGGTCAATCAGCTGCCGTGACGGCGACAGTGACAGCGGGGGTGGAATGCCGGGCCATCAGCTCGGCCACCCAGTCGATAAAGACGCGCAGTTTCTTGCTGACATGGCGGTTCGGCGGATAGGCAAGATAGAGCGGCATGGCATCGACCGTCCATGCGGGGAACAGCGGCAGCAGCTCGCCCCTGGCCACGTGCGGCCGCGCCATGTAGTCTGGCAGCCACAGCACGCCCAGCCCCGCCACCCCGGCCGCCAGGTAGGCGTTGCCGTCGTCGATCGACAGCACGTACTGGCCATGGATCTTCACGCTCTGGCCCTCGCGGTGCATCACGTACGGAAAACCGTTGCCGCTGCTGGCCCAGCGAAAGCGCACGATGCGGTGCGCGCTGTCCTGCAAGTCCAGCGGATGCAAGGGCGTGCCCACCCGCTGCAGATAGGCGGGCGCCGCATACACGCCCAGAGGCAAGTCGGCGAGCTTGCGCGCCATCAGCGACTGGTCGGTGATGTCACCGCCGCGTATCACGCAATCGACATTCTCGCCGATCACGTCGACCATGCGGTCGCTGGCGCCCATGTCGAGCACGATATCGGGATACCGCGCATGGAACCCGGGCAGCGCCGGCACCAGCAGCAAAGCGGCGAGCGGACTGGGCACGTCCACGCGCAACTGGCCCCGCGGCAAGGCGGCGGCGTGCGGCAAGCTCGTTTCGATTTCTTCCAGGGTGTCGAGCACCTGCACGATGCGCTCGTAATAGGCGGCGCCATCGGCCGTTACATTGACCTTGCGCGTGGTGCGGTTCAGCAGCTTCAGGCGCAGCCGCGCCTCGAGCTGCTGCACCAGCTGCGTCACCGTGGTGCGGCTCATGTGCAAGGTCGCGGCCGCCCGCGTAAAACTGCCCGTCTCGACCACCCGCACGAAAGCCTTCATCGCATCAAACCTGTCCATCTACACCTCCGCCATTCGATTGTTTGGATTATACAAACAGTGCAGGCGATTCTGCCCGCTTTATCAGCTGGCTGGCAGCAGATAAAGTGTTCTCCAGGCAGCAACTTCGCTGCATCAACAAAGGAAAGCTGATGAAACGCGACGTCGTATTCCCTCCGGGCCGCCAAGCCCTGTATGAACAGAACCGCTATTCCCCGGCCGTGCGCGCCAACGGCCTGCTGTTCGTCTCCGGCCAGGTCGGCAGCCGCGAAGACGGCACGCCCGAACCCGGGCTCGACGCCCAGGTCCGGCGTGCGTTCGACAATCTGAACGCCATCTTGCAAGCGGCCGGCTGTACCTTCGACGATGTGCAGGACGTGACCATCTTTATCGTCGACCCGCAGGCCAACTTCCAGCGCATCTGGGATATCGTGCAGGCCGGGTACTGGGGCCAGGCGCCGCACCCTACGGTGACGGCCGTGGGCGTGACGTGGCTGTATGGTTTCCAGTTCGAGATCAAGGTGGTGGCCAGGCTGCCTGGCCACCACGCAGACCCTGGAAGCGTGCAGGAAAAATAGCGGCAGGTTATCCCTCGCACGATTGCCCGCCGCAAGGTGCGCTGGCACTGATCTGTGGCAACATGGCAGCGCCGTTTGGACAGCATGTTGACAGCAAGGCGGCGCAAGCAACCCATGCCAGGAAACCCAATGAAGCCAAAAGCGCTGATCATCGCCCATATCGAAGCGTTCTTGCTGGAGCCGCTGAGCGCAGCAGGCTTCAAGTTCTCGCCAAGCCAGCTGACGTTCAAGCGCACGCAGAACGAATTCGTCCAGGCCATCCATTTCCAGGCCAACCGCCATAACGAAGAGCATCTCTGCGTGGCATTCTGGAGCCAGTATCAGGTTTCGTCCAGATTCTATACATCGTGGCACAAGGCGCGTTACGCTCACGAACCTGCCAACAATATCGTTGGCGATGTGGCCGACTGGAATATCAGAAACTGGCAATTCCCTGTCATCGATGGCAAGGAGGGCAAGGAACACCAGCTCGTCGATCCGTCCCATCGAACAACAGTCATGGCCTGCCTGCGGGACAATCTGCTGGAGTTGGCCATTCCCTGGCTCGACCAGCGGTCCAACTGGGAAAATGCGGCCCTGGCCTTGGTCGAAGCGCAAGGCTCGCATGCCAGAGCCTGCGATTTTTATCTGATGGCCGGCAAGCAGGAAAAAGCCTTGTGGGCCTTGCACGAAGGCATTGCCTACTGGGAAAGAAACCCCAAGGCATCTTATCCGCAAGAAAAAGAGGAGATCGCTTTGCGTATGGAACACTACTTCAATGCGACACCAATCTGAACCATGACAGCGATCACTTGCCCCTACGATGGCGACTGCGGGCACTCATTCGCCCCCAGCGCAATGGATGCCCCGGATGGCGCGTTCTTAACGACGGCCGTCGCCAAAAAGATGACGTTCATGTTCCTGCACTGCCCCGCATGTACAAGGATGTTCCAGTTCAATCCGGTCGCCTGGACAGCGCAGGCTTGCGAAGCCGCCGCGCCCAAGGCTGCCAGGGTAGCGAAGAAAAGCGGCAAGCAGCTGGACAAATTGCTGGCCAGGGAAAAAGTGGCCCTGCCCCCGGCCTATCTCGATCACCTCCACAGCGGAAAGTCGCGTCGCGAGGTGGCGATTTGCAGCGATGAAGATCCCTTCACGCTGTACAGCCTGGACGAGCTGTGCAAAGAGGTCGATGTGGATGGAACAAGCTATCTGGCAGTCAGGCAACTGGCAGGCTTTGCCCAGGCCCTGGCGCAAGCGGCGGGAGCAGGCTCGAAGCAGGCTGCACCGTTCAGTCCTGCCGAGCTGGCGGCTTGCCTGGCCATCGGCGAGGAAAATACGCGCGTCCTGTTCATCGACAGCCGCGACAACGAGGCATTGTGGATTTATCACCCCGACGGCGGCGATGTCGACAAGACACGGCTCACCGTGACCTCCCTGATCGGGCCTGGCGCCCCCTGAAGGACGCATCACGCCGCAGATTCTGCGGCCTGCTTCCGTTCCAGCAAACAATATTGGAAAAGCATGTTAATTCTTAAATAGTCGTTTATAGACACTGGTTCCCCGCAGCAATCCATGGCACCATGGGTGCGCCGTTTTGACAGCAACACGGCACAACCGACCATCGTCAAGGAACCCTGTCCATGTCTTTTTATCGCAAGTTTGCCGGCAGCATGCTGCTGGGCCTGGCCACAGCGGGCATCGCCCATGCCCAAGCCCCGGCGCCCGCCTCCCCCCCTACCGATCCCCACCTTTGGCTGGAAGAAGTCCTCGGCGACAAGCCGCTGGCCTGGGTCAGGCAGCACAATGCCGTGAGCACCAAGGAACTGGAAAGCCAGCCCGGTTTCGCCGCCCTGCAGGCGCGCCTGAAAACCATCCTCAATTCCAAGGAACGCATTCCCTACGTCAGCAAGGAAGGCGAGTATTACTACAACTTCTGGCGCGACGCCCAGCACGTGCGCGGCATCTGGCGCCGCACCACCCTGGCGCAATACCAGCTGGCCGAGCCAAATTGGGAAACCGTGATCGACCTCGACCAGCTGGCCGCCGGCGAGAGTGAAAACTGGGTCTGGGGCGGCGCCACCTGCCTGTATCCGAAGGGCGAACGCTGCCTCATTTCACTGTCGCGCGGCGGCGGCGACGCCAAGGTGGTGCGCGAATACGACGTGGCCAGGCGCGCCTTTGTCGACGGCGGCTTTACCCTGCCCGAAGCGAAGGGCAGCGCCAGCTGGATCGACCAGGATACCCTGTTCGTTTCCACGGATTTCGGCCCCGGCTCGATGACCAGCTCCGGCTACCCGCGCATCATCAAGCAGTGGCAGCGCGGCACGCCGCTGGCGCAGGCGCAAACGCTATATGAAGCCAAAGCCGACGACCTGAGCGCGGGCGCCTACAAGGATTTCACGCCCGGCCACGAACACCAGTTCATCGAGCGGCAAATCGATTTCTACAGCGGCGAAATGTTCCTGCGCGACGGCGCCGAGTTGAAGAAAGTACCGAAACCGGACGACTCCACGGCATTCACCGTGCGCGACCAGCTGGTCATCACCCTGCGCTCGGACTGGAAAGTCAACGGCAAGACCTATGCGCAAGGTTCGCTGCTGGCGACGGACTTCAAGTCTTTCATGCAGGGCAAGCAGGAACTGGAAGTGCTGTACGCGCCGACGGCCACGTCTTCGCTGGACAATGTCACGGCGACGAAATCGGCCATCCTCGTGACGACCCTGGACAAGGTCAAGAACCGCCTGACGGAACTGCGCCACGTGAACGGCAAGTGGCAGCGCCGCGCCGTCGATGCGCCGAAACTGGGCACCCTGGCCGTCAGCGCGCTCGATCCCGTCGATTCGGACCAATACTTCCTGACGGTGACCGACTTCCTCAATCCGACCACCCTGTACCTGGCCACGGCGCAGAGCGACAAGCGCACGAAAATCAAGTCGCTGCCCGCCTACTACGACGCGGCGCCATACAAGGTGGAGCAGTTCGAATCGACGTCGAAGGATGGCACCAGGGTGCCGTATTTCGCCATCATGGCCAAGAAGACGAAGTTCGACGGCAGCAACCCCACCGTGCTGTACGGCTATGGCGGCTTCGAAGTGTCGCTGAAACCCAGCTACAGCGGCACCACGGGCGTGGCGTGGCTGGAAAAGGGCGGCGTGTACGTACTGGCGAATATCCGCGGCGGCGGCGAATTCGGTCCCCGCTGGCATCAGGCGGCATTGAAGGAAAACCGCCAGCGCGCGTATGACGACTTCATCTCGGTGGCGCAGGATCTGATCAAGCGCAAGGTCACCAGCCCGCGCCACCTGGGCATCATGGGCGGCAGCAATGGCGGCCTGCTGACGGGCGCCGTGCTGGTGCAGCGTCCCGACCTGTTCAACGCCGTCGTCAGCCAGGTGCCGCTGCTCGACATGCGCCGCTATAACAAGATGCTGGCGGGTGCCTCGTGGATGGGAGAGTACGGCGATCCGGACGTGCCGGAACAATGGGCTTACATCAGCAAGTACTCGCCTTACCAGAACGTCTTCAAGGACAAGAAATATCCGCGCGTGCTGTTTACCACTTCGACGCGCGACGACCGGGTCCACCCTGGCCATGCGCGCAAGATGGTGGCGAAGATGGAAGAGCAAGGCCACGACGTGCTGTACTGGGAAAACACGGAAGGCGGCCATGCGGGTGCCGCCAACAACGACCAGCAGGCGCTGATGTGGGCGCTGACCTACACCTTCCTGCTGGAGCAGCTGAAGTAAGGGGGTGGTGTCGGACTACGCGTCCCGCTAATCCGACCTGCCCGGCCTGCCCGGCTGCAGGATTGCCTACTTCGCCTGCGCGCTGGGGCGTTCGGCGATGCGGTCGCGGTAAGCCTGCAGGTTCGACAAGCCTTCCGCGCCGGGGCGGTACTTCATCAGGCCACGCGCAAATTCCAGCGCGCAGAAGGCCGTGATGTCGGCAATCGTGAACCGTTCGCCGGCGATGTACGGCTGGCTGCCCAGCACCTGGTCCAGCCATTGCGCCGTTTCGCGCAGCTTGCCCGCCTGCGCCGCGGCGAAATCGGGAAACTGCGGGTTTTCCAGCGCCACCAGGGCCGGATGGCCGTGGCGCACCCAGTTGGCGGTGGCACTGAACAAATGCAGTTCCACGCGGCGGTCGGCCATTTCGATGAAGGCGCGTTCCTCGAAGCCTTCGCCCATCAGGTTCGGCTGCGGCTGCAAGCCTTCCAGGTAGGTGCAGATGGCGCGCGTCTCGGTCAGCACACGCCCGTCCGCCAATTCCAGCACGGGCACGCGGCCCAGCGGGTTTTTCGCCAGGAAGGCGGGATCGCGGTGCTGCCCCGCCATCAGGTCGAGCGCCACTTCCTCGATGCCGGTGATGCCCTTCTCGGCGATGAACATGGTGACGCGGCGTGGATTGGGCGTGCGGGGGCTGATAGTCAGTTTCATGTGCAGGTCTCGTCTCGTTGTAATGGTGGATGGTGGTTGACAATCAGGTGCGGCACCAGCCTGTGGCAATGCAGTCAGGCGCCCATCATACCAGCGCACCGTCGTGGTGCGGCGCTCCTGGCGCGTTGACTTTGCCCCCATTTCCACTTAGATTGCTGTACGGGAACGCTGGCTTCCAGTTCCAGCGATGTCCCCCAACCGCCATCAACGCTCGCAGCCTACCCGGCCGGCGGGCGTTTTACCCATGAACGAAGGGCATACCATGCATCGCACACCGACTCCGCGTTTCCGCCGCAGCCATCTGGCCGCCGCCGTCCTGGCGCTGACCGCCGTCACCGGCTTCACCCCGGGCCACGCCGCGCCCGCCGCCAAATACGCGTCGGCCAGCCACGCCCTTGGCACCACCACGCAGCTGCCGCGCGGCGTCACGCCTTTGCACTACATCCTGTCGATCACGCCGGATGCCGCCGCCTCGACCTTCAAGGGCGAAGCCGCCATCAAGGTGGCCGTCGACACGCCAACGGCCAGCATCACCTTCAATGCCTTGAACCTGGCGTTTGCCGCCGCCGCCATCGAAGGCGCGGGCGGCAGCAAGCAGGTGACGCGCAAGATCGATATCGATGCGGACAAGCAGACGGCCACCGTGCATTTTGCCGAGCCGCTGGCCAAGGGCGAGTACCTGTTGCGCATCGACTACACCGGCAAGATCGGCACGCAGGCGACGGGCCTGTTCTCGCTCGACTACGATACGCCGCAAGGACGCCAGCGCGCCCTGTACACGCAGTTCGAGAATTCGGATGCGCGCAGCATGCTGCCATCGTGGGATGAACCGGACTACAAGGCCACCTTCGCGCTGGACGTGGTCGTGCCGAGCAAGCAGATGGCCGTCGGCAACATGCCGATCGCCCGCAGCGAAGAGCTGGGCAATGGCAAGAAGCACGTGTATTTCGCCACCACGCCGCGCATGTCGACCTATCTGCTGTTCTTCGGCCTGGGCGACTTCGAGCGCGCCACGGCCATGAGCGACGGCACGGAAATAGGCGTCATCACGAAGAAGGGCGCGCTGGCGCAAAGCCGCTTCGCGCTCGACGAATCGGCCGCCCTGCTGCGCGAATACAACGATTATTTCGGCGTGCGCTATCCGCTGCCCAAGCTCGACAACATCGCCGCGCCGGGCCGCAGCCAGTTCTTCGGCGCCATGGAAAACTGGGGCGCCGTCTTCACCTTCGAATACGGCCTGCTGCTCGACCCGACCATCTCGACGCAGACCGACAAGGAAAACATCTACACCACCCTGTCGCATGAAATGGCGCACCAGTGGTTCGGCGACCTGGTCACCATGCGCTGGTGGGACGACCTGTGGCTCAACGAAGGTTTTGCGTCGTGGATGGAAAGCCGCACCACGGAGCGTCTGCACCCGGAATGGAACACGGCCCTGTCCAACGTGGGCGGACGCGAATCGGCGATGAGCCAGGATGCGCTGCGCACCACGCACCCGGTGGTGCAGCGCATCGCCACCGTGGAACAGGCCAGCCAGGCCTTCGACGGCATCACCTACCAGAAGGGCGAAGCGGTGATCCGCATGCTCGAAGCGTACGTGGGCGCCGACACGTGGCGCACGGCCGTGCGCAGCTACATGCGCAAGCATGCGTATGGCAATACGGTGTCGGACGACCTGTGGCGCGAAGTCGATGCGGCCGCGGGCAAGCCCGTCAGCGCCATCGCCCATGACTTCACCCTGCAGCCGGGCGTGCCGATGATCACCGTCGGCGCAGCCGTGTGCAGGAAGGGCAGTACGCGCGTGACCTTGACGCAGACGGAATTTTCCAAGGATCAGCCGGACAAGAAGCCGCTGTCGTGGAAAGTACCGGTGATCGCTTCGACGGTCGGCAACGGCAAGCTGGCCAAGGTAGTGATCAAGAATGGCAAGGCGACCCTGAACGTGCCCGGTTGCGGCGCCCTGCTGGTGAACGCGGGCCAAAGCGGCTACTACCGCACCCTGTACGCGCCAGCCGGCACGCACGCGCTGGCGGGCAGCTTCGCGCGCCTGGCGCCGATCGACCAGCTGGGCTTGCTGGCGGACAGCCAGTCGCTGGGCATGGCGGGCTTGCAAGACCCGGCGGCTTTCCTGGAACTGGTGAAGGCCACGCCGCTGTCGGCCGATCCGCAAGTGCTGGGCCGGGTGGCCGGGTCGCTGAACGGCCTGTATGAGCAGTATGCGGGCGATAGCGCGGAAAGCAAGGCGCGCCAGCAGGCTTTCGGCCGCTTCGCCATGGCGCGCCTGGCGCCGATGATGGCGCAGACGGGCTGGGAAGCGCGCGCCGGCGAAGCGTCGAGCGTGGCGACCCTGCGCGGACGCCTGATTTCCATCCTCGGCGACATGGGCGAGCCAGGGGTGATCGCCGAAGCGCGCCGCCGCTACGCGGCCAGCGAACAGGATCCGGCCGCCATGCCTGCGCCGCTGCGCCGCACCATCCTGGGCGTGGTGGCGCAGCATGCGGACGCCGCCACCTGGGAGCAGCTGCACGCCAAGGCGCAGCAGGAAAAGACGCCGCTGGTCAAGAACCAGCTGTACGACTTGCTGGCCTCGACCGACGATGCGGCCCTGGCGCAGCGGGCGCTGGCGCTGGCGCTGACGGATGAACCTGGCGTGACCAACAGCCCGGCCATGATCTCGCGCGTTTCGCGCAGGCATCCTGAACTGGCCTTCGACTTCGCGCTGGCGCACCTGGAGCAAGTCAATGCGCGCATCGACGCCAGTTCGCGCAGCCGCTACTTCCCGCGCCTGGCGGCCGGTTCGGCGCAGCCGGAAATGATCGCCAAGCTGGAAGCGTATGCGCAGGCCAACCTGCCGGCCAGCGCGCGCGGCGACGCCGACAGTTCCGTGGCCGGCATCAAATACCGCATCAAGGTGCGTGCCGAGCGCCTGCCCGCCGTCGATGCGTGGCTGGCCAAGCAAACGGGCTAAGCGCCCGCGCCCGGCGCCGCAGTACGGCGGCGCCGGGCATTTTCCATCCCTGTACGAAAATCCAGGCAAAAAAAACCGGCTTCGCAAGGTGCGGTAGCCGGTTGAAACGCTGTTTCAGAGCGCAGGGATAAAGCAGGAAAACACATGAAAAAGTGGAAATCGTGCCGGTCATTGAGGTGTCCGGCAACCTTGCGCCCGGGGTTTCCGTGCGCCATGTATCCACTATGCCAGCCCTTGCCGGAAACAGGCTTAGGACTTCATTAAATCCCCGCCCGATCCCCGCATTTCCCCTGTCCCACCCTGCAATCATTACTATAAAACAAGTTTTACATATCTGGTGCCGATGGTTGAGCTCACCGGCTAAGCTGTTGAGTCATGCCTGCATCCTATCGCTCCCGGAGCGTAGTGATTTGCGCATTGCATGCTGTGTGCCAACAAAAGCATCATAACAGCGCCATATGACCACCTTATGACGTAGCGCTATGGTGCGCCGCCCTCCTTCGCGGAACTTTTGATACCCGTCAACTCTATTTCCACGCGGCGGTTCGGCTGCAGACAGACGATCAGGGCGGCGCGCGGCGCCACCTTGTCGCAGGCGGCGACGGGTTCCGCCTTGCCCTTGCCGTACGCGCTGATGACATTGGCGATGCCTTGCTCGCGCAGCAACTGTTTCACCGTCAGCGCGCGCCGTTCGGACAGGGCCTGGTTGTAGCTGTCCGAACCCAGGCGGTCCGTGTGGCCCGTTACGGAAAGCGTATCGATCTGCACATAGCCCTGCTTCAGGCGCGCCGCCAGTTCCCGGATTTTCTCGACGCCCTGCGGCAGCACGTCGGCCGCACCCGCCTTGTCGAAGCGGAACAAGGCATCCATGTCCAGCGTGATGCGCTCATGCTCGATGCGCGGCGGCAGGATTTCCGGCGGCTTCGGCTTGTCGGCCGGACAAGCCGAAGCGGCGGACTGGGCGGCGGCCTGCGCATCCTCGGCCAGCTGCACGTAGGGATTCGCGTGGCGCCAGCCCTGCTGCTTGTACTCATTGCCCGCATGCACCAGCTCCACTTCGCCGCACGCCACTTTCTGCGCCGCGCAGGCGAAGCCGGGCGACTCGCGCAACGCTCCAAAGCCGGACCACAGATCGTCGCGCAGGCGCGTGGCATCGTTCAGCAGCGGCGTGGCGTCGCCGGGATTGGACGTGCTGCCGTCTTCCAGCGCGGCGACGATCTTTGCCGATTCCTGCAAGGCTTGCAGGGGAAAGGCCGAGCGGTCGTTGCGCGTGTACTCGTGGAAGGACACGTCGAGCCAGCATTGCGCCTTGGACAGGTAATAATCGCCCACGCGCACGCCGCCGTCGTTGAGCTTCTTGATGCGCTCCTGCAGCAGGCGGTAAGCCTGCTGGTCCGCGGAGACGGCCTGGTCGCTGATGCGCAGCTGGGGCATGGCCAGCGGCGCCGTCGGCAGGGTGGGCGTGGCCGCCTGGGCCAGTCCCATGGCCAGCAGGCTGGCGAGCGGTATCAGTGCGTTCATTGGTATCTTCGTCGGTGTCATCGTCGGTGTCATTTTCGGAGTCATGGTAGTTTTCATGGCCGGGCCAGGGTACGGTTGATGGTGGCGTCTTTGCCTTTGAACAGGTTTTCATCGAACTTGAAGCGCAGGCGCAGATAGGGGCCGCGCGCCGTGTAGTCGGCGCCCGTCAGGTCGCGGTCGGAAAAGCCCGACCAGTTGTGTCCGGCCGACAGCCACAGGTTTTGCGCCAGCAGATAGCCCACTTCGACGCCATTGGCCCACTGGCGGCTGCCCCCTTGCGGGCTGCCCATCACGGCCGCCAGCACGCCGATATCCCAGTGCTTGCTGATGTCGTACACGGTGCGCCCTGAAAACAGCCATGCCGTGTATTTCTCTTGCCCGGCAGGCAGGTTCTTGTCGTTGTTGTGCTTGGCGGCGACCCTGCCCGTGAACCACCACGGACGGCTGGGGTGGTAATCGAGGTGCGTGGAAACAATATGCGCGCGGTAATTGTCGCCATCGATCTGCGACTGGTCGCGCACGGTCTTGTACTCGTAGCGGGCCAGGCCGTTGAAACGGTTGTCGTCCACGGGGCGCCAGGCAAAGCCCAGCTGCGCCCTATCCTGCAGCACGTTGCCGACAGGCGCGCCGCTGGCGTCGTCGTTGTTGCGCGTGTACAGCAGGTAATTACGCGCAAGCAAAGTCCAATCGCGGCTCAGCTTGCGCGCCCAGGCGATGGTATTGAGCCATTGATCCTGGCGCTGGTTGCCCGGCGCGATCTCGCTGTCGAACAATCGCCGGTACTCGAGCTTGACGGAGCCGCGCCACAGGGGATTGACGGCATAGTCGAATCCCGCCGCCACGGCCACGGCTTGCTGTTGCTGGCCGTTCATGACTTTCAGGTATTCGATATTCGTGTTCGCCGCCAGCCCCTCGCCCAGGTTCCACGTGTTGCGCAAGCCGGACGCCAGTTGCAGGTCGCGCTGGTTGCTCAGGCTGTAATCCATGGCGTCGCGCATGCGGTACTCGCCAAACACGGTGCCGCCCGGCATGTAGCCCGTATCCGCGCCGGCGATGAAACTGGTGCTGCGGTCGGCCGGATTGAGCGAGTAGGCGGATGCCAGCCCCGTCTGGTTTTCATAGCGCGCGTACAGGCGGCTGCGTTCGGCCAGCTGGTATTGCGCGCCCAGGCCGTAGCGGTGCTGGTCCGCATCGGAGACGCTTTTTTCCACGTCGCCATTCAGCGTCCAGCGCTCCGTGGCCTTGTATTGCGCCCCCAGGCGCACGGTGGTGGCGTCCAGCGGCGCCGTCGTGCCCGTGCCAGCGCCGGGATTGATCGGCGCAAACGTGGTGATGCTGCCGCCCGTGACGGGGTCGATGGCCGTATTGGCCGTGCCGTTGCCGAAGAAGCCGCCCGTGGGATTGAGGCCCGTGCCCAGCGGCGAGGTATTCGGCGCGATGCCGGCCGTCGACGGCATGCCGCCACTCTCCTTCATGTGCTGGACGGACACGTCGAGCAGCCAGCGTTCGCTGGCGTTCCACGCCACGCCCAGGCGCTGCGCATCGCGGCGCGCATCCGTGCTGCGCTCATCGCTGCGGATGGCCTCGCCATACACGGTGACGGCGGGACTGAGCTTGTAGCCCGCCTTCACGCCCGCCTCGCCCCGTCCGCCCGTGATGCCGGCCGCCGTATTGTTGAAATCCCTGTCGGAACGGTTCCAGTAGGCTTTCGCTTCCAGCTTGTCATCCTTGTGCTGCAACTCGACCCGGGCCGCATTGCCGCTGACTTCATCGCGCAGCTCGCCCGCCTGGCCGGACGGCGTCGTGTAGATACTGCCGCCAGCGCTGTAGCTGGTGGACGTGGTGCGCGCCACTTCGAGCACCAGCAGGCTGTGCTCACCGAAGCGCAAGCCCGCATTGACGCTGTGCAATTTATACGGCGACAAGGGGTTTTTATCTTCCACGGCCGAGCCGCCGAGCGACACCATCTTGCCCAGTTGCACATGCCCATCCACGCCCAGGGTCCAGAATTTTTCGCCGCCCTGGTCCACCTCGTAGCTGATGCGGATCGATTGCGGGTCGCCATTCGGCGTCAGCGCGGGGATCGCCTGCTTGAACAGGATGCGTCCGCTGAACGGCTCGAAGCTGTAATCCTCGAAACGGCGCAACTGCGTCACTTGCACGATATTGCCGTTCTGATTCTTGTCGCGCACCACGATCTCGATCTTTTCCGAGTTTTCGATGGCGTTGTTGTTGCGCACGGCAAACGGCCCCGACGTGCCGTTCGCCCGGTATTCCTCGACGACCTGCTTGAGGCTATCGTTGATGGCGAAGGCATTCGCGACGATGCCATCCCGCTCGTAATGGCCGCGCCCGCCCGTGGCCGTGCGGTTGTACTGGCCCAGTTTTCTCTGCTGCAAGTTGGCCACGGCGCCGCCGCCCGTCATCTGGCTGAAGCCGTCGCCGGTGGCAAAGTCGCCGTACAGCACATAGCTTTTCTGCTGGTCGATGCGCACGTACAGGCGGTCGCTGGAGCGGGCGTCGAAATTGCGCACGGAACTGTCGCCGTAGACGGGATAAAACTCTTCCGGATTGACGTCGCGCATGAGACGCGCGCGCGTATCCTTGTCCGAGTCGTAGGCGGCCGTCAGCAAGGCGTCGCCACGGATCGTCCCTTTTAAAAACATCGCGGCGCGGCCCGCCACGTTGGCCTTGCCGTTGTTGAAGGCGCGGCTCCAGCGCACGATGTCGCGTTCGAAACCATCATTGAAGCGCGACGGCGAAATGTCGCTACTCGACAGGCTGCGCTTGCTGATGATGCCGTCGATCAAGCCCACGGCCAGCATGTCGCGCAGTTCCGGCAAGAAACTGATCGTGCCCTGCGCCGCCACGGCACCGGCCGACACGCGCAGCAGCACGTCCTGCGGCGTGGCCGGAGCCAGCAGGCTGAAGCTCGCTACACCATCCTCCACCGTCAATTGGGTGCCGGGCGTGACCCTGTCGGCGTCGCGCCGTTCCGGGCCCAGTTCATCAGTCCGCGCGCCGGGCAGCAGGATACGCCCGCCGCTGGCCTCGATGGTCAGCAAGGCCGTGCCCGCCAGGGGCTTGCCCTGCGCGTCATACAGCCTGACCGTCACCTTGACGGGGCTCTGGCCATCGGCCGGTGCCTCGCCGTGATCCGTCTCGACGGCGATGCGCGCCACGCCCCGGTTGATGGCGTAATCGGTGCCGCCGACCTTGCCGGCGAGGAAGGACGGCGCCGCCACGATGGAGCCTGCCGCATGCTCCGGCAAGGGCAGTTGCGCCAGGCTGGCGGCCGGGAATGCCAGCAGGGCCAGTGCGGCGGCCATGCGCCGGGGCGCGGGGAGCGTTCTCTTCATGGATTGTTTCTCTTTGGCGGCATTGGCAAGCGGCAAGTAAGGTGCAAGAGGCTTATTGCGCATGGCTGCCTCCATCGGCTGGCGTGACCAGGCGGGGCGCGACGACAGGCTGGTTGGCGCTGTCCGTCGCCTGGGCCGGTGCGGCGGCCGGCTGGCTGCTGAAACTCAGTCCCGGTCCCCTGCCCTCCCTTTCCACGCTGCGCACTTCGCCCTGGGCACGGCGCGCCTTGACTTGCTCGAGCACGGGATTCGAGCATGAGCCCTCGATGAAGTCGGCGCGCAGCAGTTCGCCGTTCTTGGTATCGAGGAACAGGCTGTGCGGGTCGCCGAGGTTGCGGTTCGACGCTTCCATCATGCGGCTCAGACGTGGCAGGGTCGCTCCATCGACCTTGATCACATGGCTGTTTGGCGTGATGCCGCAATAGCTGTACTTGCCTTCCACGTCCGTGGTGAAGTTCGTGCCATCTTCCATGTACAGGCGCACGCCCGGAATGCCCAGCTCCTCGCCGTCCTGCACGTGGTTGTTGTTGCAGTCGACAAACACCTTGCCGGCGAGGCAGGCATCCGTGGTGAACACGCCGCCCGTGACTTTCACTTTCGCGCGCGCTTCGTTCGACGGCGGGCCGTTGGTGGTCGTTGCCTGGGCGCGGTTGACGCCGTCGCCCTGCAGCGAACCGACGCCCACGCGCAGGCGGTAGCGGAAGCTGGCGCTGGCGTTCGGCGCCAGGGATTCCAGCTTGAAGCTCAGCTGCGGCCCCGGCTTGCCGGACGGATCCGGCTGCACCACATTGTTGCGCGTGGTGGTGCCATCGATGTAGCGGAAACCGGCCGGCAGTTTATCGAGCACGCTGACTCCGAATGCCGTCGCCACGCCCGTGTTCTTCACCTCGATCGTGTATTGCAGGCTGTCGCCGATCTCGGCTTGCGTCTTGTTGACGCTCTTGCTGATCAACAACATCGGCTTGTCCGTCGTGTTGAACACCACGGGCGTAAAGCTCGGCGGCGTCGCGCCGGGCGTGGCCGGCAGCAGCAAGGTATCGGCCGAACTGGCCAGGGCCAGCACGCTGGCCGGGGCCACCGGCGTCGTCGACGTACCCGTGCCGCTGTAGCTGTGGCCGATGTTCATGCCACCGCCATCCGTGCCGAACATGGTGCTCGCATATACCTGGTTCAATTGCGGCACCGTGGGAATCGCCGCCACGCTGCCGAAGTCGACCAGCACGGTGAAGCCGATGCTGCAGCTTTCCTGCGGCTGCAAGTCACCCTTGCCATTCAACAAGCCAAACACGGTGGCACCGTTGAAGTCGGGATTGGCGACGCAGGCCGTGGCGCTGGCGGGCCGCGCCGTAACGGCCAGGCTGCCCGGCTTGAGGGTGACGCTGGTGGCCGTGGGGAAGACGGCCCTCAGGTTTTCCGCCACCTGCACCATGGTCGAGGTCGGGTAACCGGCAGGATAGCGGTTGGCCGCCTGCACCGTGTAGTTGATCTCGAACTTGCTGGCATCGACTTGCTGCTGGGCCGAAACCGCCTTGATGACATCGACCACCTGGCGCAGCAAGACCACGGGCGTGGGCGTGTCTTCACCCGTGAACGGCACGCCGCCCACGGTTTCCGACGCATTGCCGTTGCGGTTCGGGTCGACCTTTTCCGCCAGTGCGGCCACGTCGGCGGCCGTGGCCACGGCGCCCGCATGGCCGCCGCCATTGTTGGAAGCGTCAAACACCAGGCTGCCCGCCGGCGGCGTGTAGGCCGGATTGGCGGCGATGGCGCCCGCCGCCGGCGCCGGCGGCACGCTGATGCTGCCGCCACCGTTGGCGATGTTGCCGCCCAGGGCGCTGGCAAACACGCTGTTGTTGTACTGCGGCGCGCTGCTGTCTTGCACGGTGATTTCCACGGTGAAAGTAATGACGCTCAGTTCGCCTTCGGCCAGGGCCGCATCACCGCTGAGCAAACGCAGATCGCTGCCGCCGCAGCCGCCCGTGAAGCCCGGGTTGACGGCCAGCTGCCTGCTGCCGCCGATGGCCGGAGCGGCAGGCGGCGTGACGATGCGGCACGCCACCGGCTCGGGGAAGGCGGCGCGCAGGCTGTCGAGCGCCTGCACGTTCGATGCCGTGCCCTTGCCCACATTCTTGACGACCACCGTGTACGGCACGTTGAAGACCTTGGCCGACAGCTGGGTCACCTTGCCCACGCCCAGCGCCGCGCCGATGGCCGGATTCGCCACTTCCGTGACGGCCGTGCAATCGGATGCTTGCGCGCAACGCGGCAAGTCCGTGCCGGTCGGCACGATGGTATTGCTCAAGCTGCCGCTGGCGGCCACTTTCGCGCTGACGGTGACGGCGGCCACGGCATTGGGCGCCAGGCCGGCCGGCACCGTGCAGACCAGTTTATTTGCCGCCAGCGGTGCGCACACGGTGGGGGCGGCTGGCGTGACGGCGATGTCCGTCAGGCTGGTAGCCAGGTCATCCGTCAGGACGATGGCCGCCGTGGTGGCGCCGCTGCCACCGTTGGCGGCCGTGATCGTCCAGCTGACGGTGTCGCCGATGCTGGCGTTGGCCTTGTCCGCCACTTTCTTCACCATCACGCTGGGGCTGGTGACATTGGTGCTGGTCTGGCAATCGCCTGGGGTCAGGCACAGCGGCGCATCGGGACCCGATGGCACGACGCTGTTGCGCGCGCTGCCTGCCTGGGTGACGGTGGCCGACACTTCCACGCTGGCTTCGCCGCCATTGCCGATCAGGCCGGCAGGCACGCTGCAGGTGAGCACATTGCCGGCCACGGGCGCGCAGGTGGCGCGCAGCGGCGTCACCACCACATTCGTCAAGCCGGCCGGCAAGGTATCGACCAGGATCATGGCGGCGCGCGTGGGACCACTGCCCGAGTTGGTGGCGCTGATCGTCCACACCACGGTCTCGCCCACGTTGGCGGCCGCGCGGTTGGCGATTTTCTTGACGGCCACTTTCGGCCCCGTCAGCACCACGCTCGATTCGCAGCTGCTGGCCTGCGCGCAGGCCGGATTGTCCGGACCGCTCGGCATGACACGGTTCGACAGATTGCCTTCCAGGGTGCCGGTGGCCGTCACGCGCACGCTGCGCGCGCCATTCACGGCTGCCAATTGACCTGCCGCAATGCGGCAGCTTTGCACGCTGTTCGCGACCCAGCTGGCCAGCGGCGGACACGTCACACCGGCGTCGGCATTGACGGCCAGCACGGAGATATTCGCCGGCAGGATATCGGCCAGGGTCACGATGCCCGCGTTGGCCACGCCGCCGCTGTTGACGGCCGTGATGGTCCAGACGATGCTGTCGCCCACGTTGGCGTTGACCGTGCTGGTGCTCTTCGTGACGCGGATCACGGGACCCGGCATGGTCACCGTTGCCGTATTCGGCAAGTCGTTCGCCACTTCCGTGGAACTGGTGGCGATGATGCTGACGATGGTCGACACATTGCTGGCCGGCTGGATATAGGACAGGCCAAAGCTGTGCACGTCGTTCAGCGCCAGGCTGGACGGCAAACCCTGTACCGTCAGCATGCCGCTGACGGCGTCATAGTTGCCCACGGCGCCGCTCAAGGTCACCCCCATCAGGCCCTGCGCCAGTTTCAGGTTGTACGTCACGTTCTCGGCGGTGCCAGGGCCCGCATTGCTGAAGGTCACGATACCGTTGATCTGGTCGCCCGCATTGGTGGTGCCGGGGAAACCGTTCAAGGTGGTCGTCACGTCGACCAGCAGTTTGATGGCTGTGGTGCTGGTAGTGCAATCGGCCGCCTGGATACACACGGGGTTGTCGGGACCGGCAGGCAACACCGTGTTTTGCAGCACGCCGGCGGCGCTTATTGTGGCGCGCAGCACGACTTGCGCCTGTCCGCCTGGCGCCAGCCCAGCCGTCACGCTGCAGGTGACGATATTGCCGGCCACTGGCGCGCAGGTGGCCAGTTGCGTCGACAACACCTGTACGCCGCTGACGCCGGCTGGCAAGTTGTCGGTCAGCACGATGGCGGACTTGGTCGCGCCCGTGCCGCCATTGCTGGCGGTAATGGTCCAGGTCAGCAAGTCGCCCACGTTGGCGCTGCTCTTGTCGACGCTCTTGCGCACCGCGACTTGCGGCGCCACCAGGGTGCTCGTGGCTTGGCAGGCGCTGGCAGTGTCGCAGGCGGGATTGTCGCCGCCGGAGGGCACGACGCGGTTCGACAGGTTGCCGCCCACTGAGCCCCGGCCCGTGACGACGATCTTGCGGCTGCCATTGCTGGCGGCCAATTGACCTGCCGCCACCGTGCACGCCTGCACGCTGCCTGGCGTCCAGCTGGCCGCCGGCGGACACGTGACGCCCGCATCGGGCGTCACGCTGACGATGACGATGTTGGCGGGCAGCACGTCGCTGACGACGACCGGGTTTTGATTCGGCAAGTTGCCCGTGTTGACCGCCGTGATGGTCCAGGTCAGGATATCGCCCACGGCCGCGTTCGCTTTGTCGACCGTCTTGCTGGCGCGGATTACGGGGCCTGGCAAATTCGTCGTCGCCGTGTTCGGCAAGTCATTGACGATTTCCGTGGAACTGGTGCCCACCACGCTGCTGATGCGCGAACTGTTGCTGGCCGGCTGGGTGTAGAACAGGTTGAAACTGGCGCTCTGCCCCGCGATCAGGGTGGCCGGCAAGCCGCTCAGCACGAACAGGCCCGTGCTGCTGTTGTAGGCGCCGCTGATGCCGGGCGCGCCGCTGATGGCGCTGAGCGATACGCCGGCCAGGCCCGTTTCCAGCTGCAGGCTGTAAGTGACATTTTCCGCCACGCCCGGCCCCGTATTGGCAAACGTCACCACGCCACGGATGGCGTCGCCCGCATTGCTGCTGGCGGGGAAGCCGTTCAAGGTCGTGGTCACGTCGACCAGCAGTTTCGACACCACCGTGGTGGTCTGGCAATCGCCGGGAACGGCGCAGGCGGGATTGTCCGGCCCGCCGGGTACCAGCACGTTGACAAGGCTGCCCGATGCGGTGGCCGTGGCGCTCAGCTTGACGCTGGCGGCGCTGCCTGCGGCCAGGCCGGCCGGCACGCTGCACGTGACGACATTGCCCACCGGTACGGCGCAAGTGACGGGCGCCACCGGCGTGACCAGCACGTTCGCCAGGCCTGCAGGCAAGGTATCGCTGAGGGTAGCGATGGCCGTGCTGGGCCCCGTGCCGGTATTGCGCAAGCTCAGGCTCCATATCAGGGTGTCGCCCACGTTGGCCACGGTCTTGTCGACGGTTTTGCTCGCCGTCAACAGGGGCGAACTGACCGTGCTGGTGGTGCCGCAATCGCCCGCCTGCAGGCAAACGGGGGTATCCGGACCGCTGACGCTGACGCTATTGGCCAGACTGCCGGCGGCGACGGCGCGCGCCGTCACTTGCAGCGTGGCGGCACTGCCTGCGGCCAGGCCGGCCGGCACGCTGCACGTCAGGATATTGCCGGCCAGCGGCGCGCAGGTGACGGGCGCGGCGGGCGTGACGACGATATCCGCCAGGCTGGCCGGCAAGGTGTCCGTTACGGTGGCAACGGCCGTGCTGGCACCCGTGCCCGTGTTGGCCAAGGTGATGCTCCAGCTCAGGCTATCGCCGATATTCAGCGCAATCTTGTCGACGGTCTTTTTCAGCGCCAGAGCCGGGCTGGTGATGGTGGTATTGGTCTGGCAACTGCTGGCCTGGAAGCAGGCCGGATTGTCCGGACCGCTCGGCATCAACTGGTTCGCCAGGCTGCCGCCCGCGCTGGCCTTGCCGGTCAGCACGATCTGGCGTTGGCCATTGCCTGCCGCCAGCTGGCCGATAGCCACGCTGCAGCTCTGGCTGCTGTTGGCGACCCAGCTGGCCAGCGGCGGACACGTCACGCCGCTGTCAGGCGTCACTGCCGTGATGACAATATTTGGCGGCAGCAAGTCCGTCAGTACCACGGCGCCCTGGTTGGCCAGGCTGCCCGTGTTGCTGGCCGTAATCGTCCAGATGATTTCCTCGTTCACGTTTGCCACGGCCTTGTTGGCCGTCTTGCTGACGCGAATGATGGAACCAGGCATGGTGACGGTCGCCACGTTCGGCTGGTCGTTCGCCACTTCCGTCGACGTCGTGGCGATGCGGCTGACCACGGTCGACAGATTGCTGGCCGGCTGGGTGTAGCCAAGCTGGAAGCTGAAGCCCTGCCCCAGCGCCAGGGTCGCGGGTACGCCGGTGAGCGTCACCAGGCCCGACCCTGCATTATAGTTGCCCGTCACGCCATTCAAGGTGACACCGGCAAGGCCGGGCGCCAGCTGCAGGCTGTAGCTCACGCCTTCGGCCGCGCCGGGACCGATATTGCTGAAGGTCACCGTGCCGGCAATCGTGTCGCCGGCATGCGTGCTGCCGGGGAAGCCGTTCAGGGTGGTGGTCACGTCGACCAGCAGTTTCACGGCCGTGCTGGTGGTGCTGCAATCGCCGGGCTGCAGACAGGCCGGGTTGTCCGGACCGCTCGGCACCACCGTATTGACGAAGGCCCCAGCCGCCGTGGCCAGGCCCTTGACGATGATATTCAAGGTGGAACCTGCGGCCATGCCGGCGGGAATCGCGCACACCAGCTGGTTGCCATTCGGCACGGCGCAGGTGGCCGGCGCCGATGGCAGGACTTGCCATAAGGTCAGGTTGGCGGGCAAGGTATCGGTCAGGGTGATGACGCCGCGCGTCGCACCCGTACCCGTGTTCGCCACGGCAATGGTCCACGTCAGCGCGTCGCCGACATTGATGCTGCTCTTGTCGACGGTCTTGCGCACGGCCACCTGCGGACTGAGGATGGTAGTCGTGGTCTGGCACGAGGCAGCCTGCGCGCAGGCGGGATTGTCCGGTCCGCTCGGCAGCACTTTATTGCCCAGGCTGCCGCCTGCCGTTCCCGTGGCGCTGATGGTGATGCTGCGGCTGCCATTCACGGCGGCCAATTGGCCGGGGGCGATGGTGCACGCTTGCGCGCTGTTGGCCAGCCAGCTGGCCAGCGGCGGACACGTCACGCCAGCGCCCGGCGTCACGGCCAGTACCGTCACGTTGGCCGGCAGGATATCCGTCAGGGTCACCACGCCCAGGTTGCCCAGGCTGCCCGTGTTCGTCGCCGTGATGGTCCACGTCACCGTCTCGCCCACGTTGGCCGTCGTCTTGTCGGCCAGTTTCGTCACGCGGATGATGGGACCGGGCACGGTCGCCATGGCCGTGTTCGGCAAGTCGTTCGCCACTTCCACCGAGGTGGTGGCGATCGTCGACGTCACCGTCGACAGGTTGTCGGCCGGCTGCGTATAGCCGACATTGAAGCTCGTGCTCTGGCCATTCGCCAGGGTCGCAGGCAAGCCGCTGAGGGTCACGACGCCCGTGGCGGGATTGTAGCTGCCCACTGCGCCCGTCAAGGTGACGTTGGCCAGGCCCGGCGTCAGTTGCAGGGTGTACGTCACGCCTTCGGCCGGTCCCGGTCCCACGTTGGCATAGGTGACGGTGCCGGAAATCGTGTCGCCCGCCAGCGTATTCGGCGGGAAATTATTCAGGGTGGTGGTGACGTCGACCAGCAGCTTGACCACCGTGGTGGTGGTGCCGCAATCGCCGGGCTGCACGCAGGCCGGGTTATCGGGACCGCCCGGCACCACGCTGTTGACGGCGGCGCCGGCCAGGGTGGCCGTGGCGCTCACGAACACCCTGGCGGAAGCGCCCGCGGCCAGGCCGGCCGGCACGCTGCACGTCAGGGTAGCGCCGGCCAGCGGGGTGCAGGTGGCGGGCGACTGCGGGCTGACGACGACATTCGTCAAGCCGGCCGGCAAGGTATCGTTCAAGGTCACCGCGCCCGTGCTGGCGCCCGTGCCGCTATTGCTGACAGTCAAGGTCCAGGTGATCGTCTCGCCCACGTTGACCGTGGCCTTGTCGACGGTTTTCTTCACGCTCACGTTCGGGCTGGTGACGGTCGTCGTTGTCTGGCACACGCCCGGCGTGGCGCAGGCAGGACTGTCGGGGCCGGAAGGCACGAGGCTGTTGGCCACCGTGCCCGGCGCATTGGCCACGGCTTTCACGACGATGCTCGCTTCCGTGTTGGCGGCCAGGCCAGCCGGCACGCTGCACGTGAGCGTGGTGCCGACCGGCACGCCGCATGATGCTGGCGCAACGGGCAATATTTGTAGCGCGCCCACATTGGCGGGCAAGCTGTCCGTCAATGTAATGACCGCGTTCGTCGGACCGCTGCCGTTATTGCGCGCTTTCAAGGTCCAGGTGATGGTGTCGCCCAGGTTGACGGTGGTCCTGTCGACGCTTTTCGTCACGGCCACGCTGGGGCTGGTCACCGTGCTGGTGGTGGCGCAATCGCCGGCCGTGGCGCACGTCGGGTTGTCGGGACCGGACGGCACGACGCTATTGGCATAGGTGCCGGCAGCCGTGGGCTGGGCCGTGACGGTAAAGCCGCCAATGCCGCCGTTCGCGGCCAGGCCGGCTGGCACCGTGCAGGTGAGTATATTCCCCGCTGGCACGGCGCAGGTGGCGCTGCCAACCAGCGCCACGTTCAGGCTCGCCAGATTGGCCGGCAAGGTATCGGTCAGGGTGATGGGCGCGGTACTCACCCCATCGCCGCTGTTCGTCGCCACGACGCTCCAGCTCAGGGACGCGCCGATATTCACGCTGGCATGGTCGACGGTTTTCTTCACCGCTACTTTCGGACTGGTGATGGTGCTCGTCGTCTGGCATACGCTGGCCGAGCTGCAAGCCGGGTTGTCCGGACCGCTGGGCATGATGCGGTTCGACAGGCTGCCAGCGGCCGTGGCGTGTGCGGTGATGATCACCGTGCGGCTGCCATTCAGGGCGGCCAGTTGGCCGGCAGCGACCGTACACGTCTGCGTGCTCGACGCCACCCAGCTGGCCAGCGGCGGGCACGTCACGCCCGGTGCGGCCACCACGCTGGTCACCACCAGGTTCGGCGGCAGCAAATCGGCGAGGCTGACGACGCCCTGGTTGGCGACATTGCCCGTATTGCTGGCCGTGATCGTCCAGACGATATTCTCACCCACGTTGGCCGTGGCCTTGTCGGCCGTCTTGGTGACGCGCACGTTCGGTCCCGGCACCGTCACCGTGGCCGTGTTCGGATAATCGTTCGCCACCTCGGTGGAAGTGGTGGCGATGATGCTGGTTACCGAGGAAATATTGCTGCCCGGCTGGGTGTACGACAGGTTGAAACTGACGCTCTGTCCCGGCGCCAGGGTCGCGGGCAAGCCCGTGAACGTGATCAGGCCGGTGCCCGCGTCATACGCGCCGCTCACGCCAGTGACCGACACGCCGGCCAGCCCTGCGGCCAGTTGCAGGCTGTACGTCACGCCTTCGGCCGCGCCCGGTCCCAGATTGGCATAGGTCACGACGCCAGCGATGACATCGCCCGCGTTCGACGTGCCGGGGAAACCGTTCAGTGTCGTGGTCACGTCGACCAGCGGCTTGCTGACGACGGTCGTCGTCTGGCAGGCGGCCGGCGTGACGCAGCTGGCGCCGTTGCCTCCCGACGGCAGCACGCTGTTGATGAAATTGCCTGCCGCCGTGGGGCTGGCGCTGACGATCACCTGGGCGCTGGCGCCCGGCGCCAGGCCGGACGGCACCGTGCAGGTGAGCGTGTTGCCGGCCAGCGCCGCGCAGGTGGTGGGCGCCGTGGGCGTGACGACGATGCTGGCCAGGTTGGCCGGCAGGGTATCGGCGAGGGTCAGGGCCGCCGTGGTGGCGCCCGTGCCCGTGTTAGCGGCGCTCAAGGTCCACTGCACGGTGTCGCCCACCGTGGCGGTCGCCTTGTCGACGGTTTTCTGCACGCGCGCGAGCGGGCTGACGACGCCCAGCGGCTCGCTGTCGAGGTTATTCGCTGGGATCGGGTCCAGCGTAGTCGAGCCGGCCGTCGTGGTGATCGTCAGGCTGCCGCTGGCGGGCAGGTTGAAGGTCGAACTGCAATTGATGCGCGAGCCGGGAATGAAGGGCGACACGGGCGCGCTGCAGCTGGGCGTGGCGCCGGCCGGCAAGCCGCTCATCACGCAGGTGGGCGCGGCCGCGTTGTCGGGGCCGTTATTCGTGCACACGCCCGTGACGGTGATGGCGCTGCCCGCATTGTAGGGGCCGGGCGGCACGGTGGTGACCGCCTGCATGTCCGCCTGCAGGCGGCGATTGCTGATGGTACACGTGACGGGGGCTTCCGGCATGGTGAGGTTGCCCGCGTTGGCCGCGCCGCTGGAAATGACGGCGGCCGTATCCGTGCGCGCGCAGCTGTAGCTGCTCTGGTACTGGGCCAGGATGGTGGCCGTGCCCGCGCTTTCCGCGAACGTCGCGAGGTTGCCAATTCGCACTACGGCGCTGGCCGTGGCGCCGTTGCCGCCCTGCGCGCCAGCCGTGCCGTTGGCATTCATGATGAACAGGCCGCTGTCGCTGGCGGGCGCCAGCACCTTGAGCACCGTCAAGGTATTCGTCCTGACCGTGGCCGTGGTACTGCTGCTGTTGTTGCTGAGATCGCTATCCGTTTCATTGGGCGAGACGATCACATTGGCCGTATTCACGATGCTGGCGGCGTCGCCCGGCGTGGCCGTGATCGTCACGGTCAGATAAGAACCCGTGGTGGGGTCGCTGACGGCCGCATTCACGGGCAAATTACCCAAGGTAATACCGACGCTGTTGCTGCCCGAACCCGAGGTTTTCGTGCCGCAGGAAGCGCTGCCGCTGGCGGCGCAAGTCCAGCTGACATTGCTCAAGCTGGCTGGCAATATATCGTTGAAGGCAGCGCCCGTGCTGAGGGCCGGGCCGCGGTTCCAGATTTTCACGGTATAGCTCAAGGGCTTGCCGACAGAGAACTGCGCCGGGCCCGCCTTGCCGACGGCCAGGTCGGTCTTGCTATTGGTGCAATTGGCATAGGAACTGGCCAGGCTGGGATCGCGCAATTGCGCTGCGGGAATAATTTCCGTCACATTGTCAGGACGCGTCCAACGCATGTGCAAATAATTGATGCCGCCCACGTTATTCCACAGGACGCGGGCCAGATAACAGCCGCCCGGCGTGGCGCTATTGAAATTGCCGGCCAGATTCTGAAAATCCGTTTCATTATTCGAATATTCGGCCACGCTGCCCACGGGCACGTTGTACACGGTATTGCGGTAATTCGTCGAATACTGGGTCGAGAAATCGACTTTCACGTCATCATCATGCGCAACGCTGAATTTGTAATTTCCCGCCTGTGGAAAGACCACCAGCGTGTACATCACCCGGCCCATGATCCAGGCCCGGCAGGCAGCCGACGTTTGCTGTGTGTCGAGGTTGCATAATTGCGCAGGATTGCCGGCCGTGCCATTGGCCCAGTCCAGCTGCGGCGAGGTACCCATGCGCGCCGCGTTGGCGGGAGGATTGGTGGCCAGCGCCGCCAAACTGGCGAGCCGGCCAGCGCTGCCCGCGTTGAAGCCATTGTTGTAATTGGGCGCGAGCGGATTGGCCGGCACCCGCTCGACGCCCCGGTAATCCTCCCACAGCACTTGCGCACTGGCGGGCGCGGCGGCGCCCAGCAGCAGGGAAGCCAGGGCCAGCGGAACGACATGACACTTGGAAAACTGGGGCAAGCGGGTGCGGCGGACTATCGCGGCCAGCATCCCCGTGTAGCGCCCGGAGGACGAAAAAGCTGCATGGCGGCCGGAACGGCCTGCCGTTTCCTGTGGTGTTTTGATCATGTTGTTCGCTAAGAAGTGTACTGCGGCAAGCACAGATACATATAAAAATGACATTTAATTGTCATGATTATATGAACAAGTAACAGTTCAAGCGTACGACAACAGTGACTTTTTTGTTTCCAACAAAGAAATTAAATTATCTCGTTGATATTTCACAACACAATCATCAAATTAATCATGTAGTGATACTGGGATTGTATTTTCTGCCGCATACTGATTAGCTCGACATAATATTTAAATTATCATTTACATAATCATGCGAAACTATCAAATGCATAGTTTGTTTTTCAAAAGAAATTATTAATGCCAAATATCACCAATTATTTCAATACGTATTTTTCTTCCGCGGCCAAGCGCCCATAATTCGATCCTGCACTGACTCCCATTCATTCTCAAACACCTGCGTTAATACCAATTTCATTTTATTCACGCATGCCGCCCTGCGAAACAGGACATCCGGCAGGCCGAATTGGTCTTGCAAAAACGGACGCGCTTGCGAACCGACTATCCCGCCGATGCCCGGATCGCTTACTATCGCCCCATTGCGCCCTGCGCCATACCGTTGCAATCCACTGCCAGGAGTCCTCATTGACGCCACACGCCCACCGCCGCACGCTGCTGGCCTGCGCCTGCGCCTTGCTCGCGGCCTGCACCCCGTTCGCGCCGCCGCCCGCCGCCTCGCTGCCAGCCGCGCCAGTTCCGGCACCAGCCATGCAAGCGCCAGCGTGGCAACAGCGGGGCGTGCAGGTGCTGCACATCGTCCCGCAAGAATCCCTGCTGACCATCACCGTGCGCCGCGGCGGCGCGCTGGCGCGGCTCGGACATGACCACGTGATCGCCAGCCGCAGCCTGCAGGGCGTGGTGGCGCCCGCGCCGGGCCGCGCCGCCTTTCAGTTCCGGCTAGACGAGATGAGTGTGGATGAAGAAAGCCTGCGCCAGGCGGCCGGCTTGACGACGACGCCGTCGGCCGACGCCATCGCCGGCACGCGCCACAACATGCTGGTGCGCGTGCTCGAGGCGGAACGCTATCCGTGGGTGCGCATCGACGCCCGGCGCACGGGCAACAAGGAAGTGCTCGAGGCCGACATCACCCTGCATGGCGTGACGCGCACGGTGCAGCTGCCGGTACGGATCGAACAAGCGGCCGATGGACGCCGCCTGCAGGCCAGCGGCAGCCTGCTGCTGAAACAGAGCGACTTCGGCATCGTGCCCTTCACCGTCCTGGGCGGCGCCATGGCCGTACAGGACCAGATGGAACTGGCGTTTCGCATCACCGCCCGGCAGGAAATCAGCGCGCCAGGATCAGGCGCAAGCCCAGGCCGATGAAGATGGTGCCGGCCACGCGGTCCAGCCACAGGCCGGCGCGCGGGCGGCGGTTCAGCCACTTGCCGACGGCGCCGGAAAAATAGCCGAGCAGGCCGAACAGCACGCAAGCCTGCGCCGTGAAGACCAGGCCCAGCTGCGCCGTCTGCCAGCTGGCATTGCCCTGGCCAGCAACGATGAACTGCGGCAGGAACGAGAGGAAAAACAGCACGACTTTCGGATTGATACTGTTGGCAAACAAGCCCTTGCCGAACAGGCGCAGCAAGGACTCGTCGGGCAAGGCCGCCGCGCCATCGACCTTTGCGCCGCCACGGCTGCGCAAGGCGCCGATGCCCAGCCACACCAGGTACAGGCCGCCAGCCACTTTCAGCAGGGTAAATGCGGTGGGCGAGGCCGCCAGCAAGGCCGACACGCCGATGGTCGCCAGCACGGTGTGCGTAAGGCAGCCGAGGGCGCAACCGAGGCCGAACGCCATGCCCTGGCGGCGCCCGCGCGACATGCCCACGCCCAGCACCATCAGGTTGTCGGGGCCGGGACTGGCGGTAATGACGACGGCGGCGGCCAGGAAGGCCAGGAACTGGTCAGGACTGAGCATGAATATCTCGCAAGCAAAAGGCGCCATGATACCGGAGCGCTCGCCATGCCGGCAGGACATGAAATTGCCCGTGTGCCACCGAGAGTCGATTAAAATGGGTACTCCACAGCAAACGGCGTTGCCGCCATTTCCCGCCCGACCATCACCAAACCCATCGATGCCAGCCCACCCGCCCCCATCCAGCCACCGCGCTTCCAGCTCCCGCGTCAGCGCCTGGCTATGCGGCTGGCCGCTTCTGTTCAGCTTGCTGATCAGCCTGCTGGGCCTGGCGGGTGCGGCGCAGGCGACACCCTTGCCCCTGAACAAACAAGGCATACAGCACCTGGGCAACGGTGGGCAACTGTTTCTCGCCGGAAGTGAGGCCGCACCTGCCGATGCGGCCGCCCTGCCCGCCTGGCTGGCGCGCCAGCGCCCGGCCGAACAGGTCGACCTGTTCGGCGGCGCCTACTGGCTGCATGCGCAAGTGCGCAACGACAGCAGCGTAGCGGCCTGGGTCATCGACCCAAACGATACCCTGATCGACCTGGTCGATCTGCACGTGTATGGCCCCGGGCCACAGACGGCGCCGCAGACCCTGCTGACGGGCTACCAGCGTCCGCACGAGTATCTATTGCACTACGGCAGGAACGTGCAGCTGGCGCCGGGCGCCACATATGACATCCTGATCCGCTTTTCCAGCCCCTACTATGCGCGCGCGCCCATGTTCGGCGTGAAGACGCAGCAGGATTACCGCAAGCTGGTGGGCAAGGAAAACTTCCTGATGGTGGCATCCATCGGCGCCCTGCTGGCGCTGGGCCTGTTCAATTTCTTCATCTTTTCCATCACCCTGGAAAAAGCCTCGGCCTATTACGCGCTGTACGTGCTGACCTATGGCCTGGCCTGGGCCATGACCTTCCACGTCTTTGCCGACCTGTTCGACTGGCACATGCTGCAGCTGCATTACGTGCCGTTTTTCCTGCTGCCCGTCTTCAGCACCCTGTTCTACACGCACTTCCTGCGCTTGCGCGACTACTCGCCCCGGCTGTACCGCATCAGCAAGGTCAATCTGGTGCTGCCCTTGCTGCTCCTGCCCAGCTGCTTCTTCGCCCTGTCGTATGCCCACACCCTGGCCACCATCGTCATCAGCATCTGGATGCTGCTGGCGCTCATCTGCGGCGTCGTCGTCTGGTGCCGCGGCTACCAGCCGGCGCGCTTCTTCGTGCTGGCCTTCGTCGCCCTGATGCTGCCCGGCTTTCTGATCCTGCCGGCCAACCTGGGCCTGATGCCGGCCATGGTGGCCAACGCCCAACTGGTGACCCTACTCGGCGGCACCTTCGACGGCTTGCTGCTGGCGTTTGCCCTGGCCGACCAGATCCGCCTGCTGCGCAACAACCTGGAACAGCGCGTGCAGGAACGGACTTTGGCGCTCACCCTCAGTAACGACGCCCTGCTGAAGGCCAAGGAACACGCGGAAGTGGTCAGCCGCCACCGCATCGATTTTCTGTCCGCCATGAGCCACGACATCCGCACGCCGCTGGCCGGGGTCATCGGCATGCTGAAATTCGCCCTGCGCGACCAGTCTGTACGTGGCCGTACTCAGGAATACCTGCGCATCGGCCTGCACAATGGCGTGTCGCTCTTGACCATCCTCAACGACATCCTCGATTTCTCGAAGATCGACGCGGGCAAGCTGACCCTGGAAACCGTGGACTTCGACCTGCTGGCGCTGATCGGCGACGCGGCCGGCATCGTGCAGGGCCAGGCCGATGCGAAAAGCCTGCTGCTGCGGCGCGAACTGGCGCTGGACTTGCCGCGCTACGTGCGCGCGGACCCCACGCGCCTGCGGCAAATCCTCATCAACCTGCTGGGGAACGCGCTGAAATTCACGGCCAATGGCGAAGTGCTGCTGGAAGTGCGGCGCGCCCGCACGCCGCCGCGCCACGATGGCCGCAGCGCCATCGAATTCATCATCAGCGATACGGGCCCCGGCATCGACGCGGACACCTTGCCGCGCTTGTTCCAGAAATTCGAACAGGCCGACCATTCCACCACGCGCCGCTACGGCGGCACGGGCCTGGGCCTGGCCATCTGCAAGGAACTGGTCGAACTGATGGATGGCATGATCGGCGTGGAGAGCCGCGTCGGCATCGGCTCGCGCTTCCATTTCACCTTGCCGCTGCAAGACGGCAGCGCGCCGGCGGCCGACGCGCGCCGGCCCGCACGCCACGCGCGCCACGCCTGCCGCCTGCGCATCCTGTGCGCCGAAGACGTGCGCACCAACCAGATCATCATCGGCACCCTTCTGGAAGGCATGGGGCATGACGTGACCATCGTGGAAAACGGCGAGCAGGCACTGCGCGCGCTGGGATCCGGCGCCTACGATTGCGTGCTGATGGATGGCCGCATGCCGCTGATGGATGGCGAACAGGCCGCGCGCCTGATCCGCGACGGCGGCAACGCCCAATTCCCCATTCCCGACGCGCACATCCCCATCCTCGCGCTGACGGCCAACGCCAGCGAACATGACCGGCAACGCTACCTGGCCGCCGGCATGGACGACTTCCTCAGCAAGCCGGTCGACGAAGCGCTGCTGTTCGAGAAAATCGACGCCATCATCGACCTGCTGCTGGCGCGCGGCCACGCGCTGCCGCCTGCCACGCCCACAGAAGACGACGCCCTGGCGCGCCAGTTCGGTCTGGAAGGCGCCGCCGACGAGCCACCCGCGCCTGCCGATCCCATGACGGCGCCCGTGCATATTTTGCCGCTGGCTGGCCTGTCGCCGCAGCACTTGCAGCGCATCGCGCAAGCGTTCCTGACAGAGGCGCCGCGGCGCCTGGACCTGGCCTGCCACGCCGTGCGTGACGGCAACGCCAGCGCTGCCGCTGCCGCCTTCCACGCCTTGAAGGGCAGCGCCGGCTACCTGAGCCGCCCTACCCTGCACGGCCTGTGCCACCAGATGGAAACCCTGGCATCGAACGGCCAGCTCGATAACGTGGAGCAGTTCCTGCCGCAGCTCCAGGCGGCGCTGGATGCGGCGCGGCGCGACCTGGAAGCTCAGCCTGCCGGCTGAGCCATCCAGCCATGCGCCCGCAGCCATGCCAGCAGCAGCTGCGGCCAGGCGGCCGGCTCGCTGCCCGGCTTGCCCAGGCCCCAGCCATGGCCGCCGTGCTGGAACAAATGCAGCTCGACGGGCACGCCTGCGCGGCGCAGGGCTGCTGCCATCAGCCGGCTGTTCTCGGGTGGGGAAATGGGATCGTCCAGCGCCTGCGCGATGAAAGCGGGCGGCGTGCGCGCATCGACCTGCAGCTCCACCGACAAGGCGTCGCGCGCCGCCTGCGTGGGATGGGCGCCCAGCAACTGCTTCTTCGCGTGCGTCGTGTCGAATGGCGCTTGCATGGTCAGCACGGAGTACAGCAGCACGGCAAAGTCGGGCCGCGCGGAGACGCCATCCATGGCGTCGACGGGCGCGTAGCGGGAAGCGTCAGGCTGCACGGCCGTCATGCCGGCCAGGTGCCCGCCGGCGGAAAAACCGAGCATGCCGATGCGCGCCGGATCGATGCCCCACTCGGCCGCCCGCGCGCGGATCACGCGCATGGCGCGCTGGCCATCCTGGAATGGCGCGGCCACCCCGCCGCCTTCGCGTGGCAAGCGGTACACAAGCTCAAACGCCGTGATGCCCTGCGCCTGCAGCCAGTTGGCGGCCGGGCCGCTCTCCTTGCCCGCCTCGATATGCGCATAGCCGCCGCCGCTGACCAGCAGGATGGCCATGCCGTTCGGCTGCGCCGGGCGGTGGGCGATCAGGTAGGGCTGATCGACCTGCGTAATCGAGCCTTTGGCGCTGTCGCGCTGCGGGCCCGGCGCCGCGCCGCCGGGCGGCGCGCCGGGCCACAGCACAATCGCGCCGGCCGGCGCGGCGCCCGCGTGCAGGTGGACAAGGACAAGACTCAACAGCATCAGGCGTTGCATGGCTCGCTCGCGCAGGATTCGATGAAACGCCATGATAACCACATCGCTAAAAATCCGTCTCCCCCTGGATCACGGCCGGATAGCCCGTCATGGCACGCGAGGTCTGCATGCCGGCCATCACGGCCGCCTCCACGCAGCCCGCATTGATGCCCGTCTTGATCCAGTCGCCCGTGAGGAACAGGTTGCTGAAGCCCGACTGGTCGGTGGCCAGCCGGTACTGCGTGCTGCCCACCACCGACATCACGTAGCGCTCGGACGGGTCGACATTCGCGCGCCAGTACTGGCTGTCGAAGCGCGCCGGCCCCGCCCCCTCCTTCGCATCGACCAGCCATTGCCACGGAAACGCGCCCGGCCCGCCCGCCTCGGGCCACAGCGCGCCGATCTCGCGCTCCAGCTGGTGCAGCGCGCCCTGCTTCGCCCTGGCCGCGCAGCGGGCGGGGAAATCCGTGTCGGTGACGGGCGGGTAGCTGTCGACGGGGAAGGCGCTGCAAAAGTACGAGACGTTTTTCGGCTCCTGCCCCGCCGGCCAGTCCTCGTGCGCCAATAGCTGGTCCATCGGCGCCCACGTGTCGTACGGCTCCGTGAAGGCCGACAGCACCGGCTGCTGGCCTTTCGGCTGAGTGGTCCAGCCCATCTGCCCCAGATTCTTGTTGAGCCATACCTGATAGGCCTGCGTGGCCACGGTTTGTACCTTGTTGGCCGCCAGTTGCAGGGCCGGGCTTTGCGCCAGCAGTTGCGGGCACAGGGCCTGCAGCGAACCGATGGAAATGCCGAACACCACCTTGTCGAAGTCGACGCCCTTCTTCAATACCGTGGCGGGCAGCTGCCGGCCGAACGCCTGCTGGTACTGCTGCGGCCAGTCGCTCCAGTACGACTCCAGGTTGACTTCCTGCGCTTGCAGCAGGGCCGCTTGCGCTGGATCAAGCTGCGCATAATCGGGCGCGCTGGGCCAGCAAGCCAGTCCCTTGACGTCCACCAGCGGCGCGTAGCCGGCAGCGGGGTCCTTCAATTGCACCTGCTGCGTGATGCGGATGCTGTCGATGTCGCCCGCGCCCGGCACCAGCTCTTCCACGCGCTGGAAGAATTTGAATTCCACGCCGCGCTTGCGCAGCACTTCGTACAGCGGCGTGAAAATCGTGTCGCCCATGCCGGCCTGCATCTTGAACATGATGCCGCCCTTGTAGGCCAGGCCGATGCGCGCCATCGCCCGCAAGAGGGTTCCCGCCTCGATGTTCGGCTTGGCAAAATCGCCGCCCTCGTAGGCGAACACCAGGTCATAGAAGCCGCGCACAGGCGCCGAATTGACGCTGAACTGCTCGTCGCCGCCATGTTTTTTCAGCCAGGCGCGGAAGTCGATATCGTTGATGACGTCGAAGCCGTTCTTGAACACGCCATCCTCGAACATGCCCTTCATGACCGTGATGCCCAGGTCCAGGCAAATGAACAGGCGGCGCAATTCATCGTCGCCATCGATCAGGGCGCGGTAGCGCAGGCGCAGCCACGCGCGGATACCGTTCAGGGTACTGGCCAGCAGCTGGTGGCGCGCCTGGTCGTGGCGCGTGGAATCGGGCGCCAGGTCGGCCACCAGCGCCACCAGCGCGCCCACGGAAAGGCCCACGTCCAGGCCCAGTTCATCGGCCTGCCCCACCACTTCGTCGGCCAGCCGGCGCAGCCAGCCCGGCCACACGCCTTCGCCTTGCGACGCGCTGGCGCGCACGATGCGCGCGTCGGCGTCCGCCACTTGCCGGATCTGGCGGATCCACTGCTCGATCCAGCCCACCATGGCGATGGCCATCTGCCACAGGGTGATGTCTTCACCGCCCTCGCCCGGTTCGCCCGGCAAGGTGGGAAAGACGATGGACCAGTTGCGCCACTTGCCCTTGACGTCTTCCGACAGGGCCACGTAATCGTGCTGCTTGAAAGCGTCGCGCCAGGTGGCCAGCGGCGCGCCGGGCGGACGCTCCAGGCTGGCATACGCTTCCTTGATCATCTTGAAGGCGTTCGCGTAGAAGCCGAACCAGATGTGCAGGCCGTGTTCCTCGATGCGCTGGCCCACCTGTGCATTGCGCCCGCTGGCCCCCTTGCCGCCCAGGCGCCAGCCCAGCTGGTAGACGGTGATGGCATGCAGGTTTTGCCAGCCCGGCTGGTTGGTCAGATAATATGCCGTGGTCATGGCCGCCACGCCGCCACCGAGGATGGCGATCTTTTCCGGCGCGATGCGGGAATTGTCGACCAGCTCCTCGCCCGGCATGGCCGTGAAGTCGAAATTCACCTGGAACGGCAATATCGCCGCCTGCGGCCCCAGTTTGAGACCCAGGGTCTGGTCCAGCGGGAAGCTGTCGAACGCGTGCAGCGTGCATTCATACTCGTAGCCGAGCAGGCGCGCGCTGTGCAGGCGGTTGATCTCGGCGGGCGCGGCCACCAGGGCCTGGTACACGGCTTTCACGCCGGCGCTGTCGGGGAATTGCTTGAGGAATATCTGGTCGATGCGGGGGTTGCGCAGCAAGGACAAAATATCGGCCCAGCCGGCCTGGTCCATGTCGAAGAAATCGGGGATGGAGAGGAAAATCTGGAACGCCTGCTCGATGAGTTCCAGGAAACTGTTGACGCTCTTGTGCTGCCCTGTCTGCACGGTGGCGTTGACTTCCAGCAACGGATGCAGGGCCAGTTTCGTTTCCGGCGAAAAATGCTGGAAGCCCTTGGCAGCCACGGAACAGCGCAGCGGCTCGCTGCCGGCGGCGGGAATCTCGTAGTCGCACAGGTATTTCGGATAGCCGAACAGCTCGCGCCCGTTGATCAGGGCCATCGCGTCATCGACGAAAATGTGACACGGGTACCAGTAGATATGCGCAAGCTTGCCCTGGGCATCCATCTGGCCGACCATGATCCAGGTGACGATGTCGACTTCCGTGATCCAGCCCTTGGCCTGGTCGACGGGGTTGGCGGAGTCCGCATGGTTGACGCGTGTAAACGTCAGCATGACATACGGCGACAGGGCTTTCAGGGTCATCTTGCTGCCCGCCACCTGGTTCAGGGTGGTATTCACGGTCGCTTGCAGTTTCGCCAGCTCGCCCCTGACGAAATAACCGTACATTTCCGACTGTTTCAATTGCAGCGGCGAGTGCATCATCACCGAACCGCCCTGATAGATATACGAAGGTCTTGCCGAAGGTGTCGCCGTCATTGCCCTGTCCCCTTTAAGTTTCAGTCAAACAAGATTTCTACAGTGTATTTGAGAAATATCAATGAATGATATGAAATAAATTAAAGGATTTGCCAAGATGCATAGGCTTGGAGGCGATCCCGGCAGAAAGCCGCTTGCGCACGGCAGCCGGGGCAAGCCCATGCCATCGGGTGTACGATGAAGCATCTTGAGCATTCCGAGCACCATGCCATGGCAATGATTACCACCGACTACGTTTCCACCTATTCAGGCAACCGTTTTTATCCCTTGCGCCCGCATATCGACAAGGTCGCCATCGAGGACATCGCCCACGGCCTCGCCTACCAGTGCCGCTTCAATGGGCAGACGCAAGTGTTTTACTCGGTCGCCCAGCACAGCCTGATCGTCGCCGAACTGGTGCCACCCCATTTGCGCCTGGCCGCCCTGCTGCACGACGCGGCCGAAGCCTACCTGGGCGACATGGTGAAACCCTTGAAAGTGTTGCTGCCGGAATTTGCCGTACTGGAAGACAAGGTCAGCGCCATCATCGCCGCCACGTATGGACTGGATTTTTCCGATTACGCGCCCATCAAGCGGGCCGACCTGATCGCGCTGGCCACGGAAAAGCGCGACCTGATGCCGCACTCGGCCGAACGCTGGGCTTACCTTGACGGCATCGCCCCCTTGCCCGGTATAATCGAGGCCATGGGTCCGGCCGAAGCCAAGCAGCGCTTCCTGCATGCCTTTGCCCAACTGGGCGGGCTTGGGCTGGCCGCATGAATGCTTCCACCCCGCCGTACGAATCGGCGCTAAGCCCCGGTTTTTTCACGGCTTTTTTAGATATCCACAGCAACTGTGGATAAAGTTGTTGATAAGCCCCTCTTGACAAGCCGCAACGCCAGTATTGATGCGGGTTTCAATAATTTGCTGATTTCACAGGCAATTTTTTACCCCAATGAAATCAATGACTTGCAATCATGAATTTGCGCTGGCGCAAACTTAATCTGCCACCATGAAAATATATTTTTGCTGTGCATAAGCCGATGTGGCGCGAGGCCGTCTTGCTTGAACAGCATTGTTTTGACAAACCCCGCAGACTGGCATAGTGTGGAGTAGCGAGTACGATCAACGGTGGATAAACGCATGAATATAGATAGCGATAGTGCCGCCAAGGAGGCGGACGAACCCGACTGGCTGGTCGACGAACCGCTGGGACGGACAGACGCGGCGGCAGAACCGTCCACTGCGGCGCCTTGGCGCGTGCTGATTGTCGATGACGATGTCGACGTGCATGTGGTGACCAAGTTCGCCCTCAGCCAGGCCAGCTTCCAGGGACGCAGGCTGAGCTTTTTGCACGCGTATTCGGGCGCCGAGGCGCTGGCCTTGCTGCGCAGCACGCCTGATATCGCCGTGGTGCTGCTCGATGTCATCATGGAAACCCAGGATGCCGGGCTGCAAGTGGCGCGCCAGGTCCGCGAAGAACTGCACAACAGCGCCGTGCGCATCATCCTGCGCACGGGCCAGCCCGGCCAGGCCCTGGAACACCGCATCATCATCGATTACGACATCAACGATTTCTGGTGCAAGACCGACCTCACCACGCGCAAGTTGTTTACCACCGTGATCGCCTCGCTGCGCACCTATGCCACCTTGCGCGAAGCGCAGCAGCAGGTTACCGAACTCGCTGCCGCCCTGGCCCAGTGCGGCGACACGCCGGCGGCGCCGGCCAGCGGCACGCCCTGACCATCGGCCGCTACTTTCAGTCATAAAAACAAGAGCACTGGATAGGCATACAGGCTTGTGGAATGCCCCGTTTTGGCCCATCTTGCCCGCCGATTGCATGGGTTGGGCGGCTCCCATTTCCTAAGTGGCGGATTGTTAAGCGCTTTTTCAGATATCCACACGGACTGTGGATATCTTTGTGGATAAGGGCCTATTGACAGGCCTCAAAGCCACAGCCCGTGCGGCTTTCAATAAACTGCTCAATCAAACAGCAAAAATAAAACACATTAAAATCAAGCACTTAGAAACTCACACATAATCACAAGAAAATTATTTCGCCAATTTCGTTAACTCATCATTTGTGCATAACTGAGCCGTAATGATCAATCCGACAACAGCGGATCGCGGCCTCCGGCAACACAGTTGCCGTGGGGATACTCAATGCACGGTCTGGCGGCGCTGCTCAGGATGCAGCAGCACGCGCTCGATCAGTTCCGGGGCGACATTGTATGACTTCAGGTATTCCAGTGCGCACAAGGTACTGAAGGCCGCCTGCACGGCGATGCCCAGATTGACGATATCGCACATCTTCTGGTCGACCCGGGCATGCAGCACCACGGTTTTGACGGGCATATGCAGCGTTTCTGTGGAATGAGGCATGATGAACAACTCCTGCGAAGGGGACGGAGGGAGGAGACGGCGTAGCGGTGCGACCCGCGACAGCCCGAACAGGGACAGCGGTCATGTTGCCGATAAAAGTATTGCCGATAAACTCTCGATGTCAATGGCAGGGAAACATGAGCCACGGTTTTTTTCTTGCAGGCACAAGCGCAGCCGAAAGCGATGGACAAGCGCGATCGGCCACGGCGATAATCAGCCATGCCCTCCCCCTCCTCCATCCAGCCCGACCTGCCCCGCCCGCAACCCGCCTCGCTTGCCGACCTGTTCTTCTCGTTCACCTGGCTGGCCCTGCAGGGATTCGGCGGCGTGCTGGCCGTGATCCAGCGCGAGATGGTCGAGCGCAAGCGCTGGCTGACGCAGGAAGAATTTCTGGAAGACTGGGCCGTGGCGCAAATCATGCCCGGGCCAAATGTCGTCAACCTGTCGCTGATGGTGGGCGGGCGCTATTTCGGTTTGAAAGGCGCGCTGACGGCGCTGGCCGGCATGCTGGCCGTGCCCCTCCTCATCGTGCTCGTGCTGGGCGTGCTGTACACGCGCTTTGGCGACAATGCGCAGATGGCGGGCGCCTTGCGCGGCATGGCGGCCGTCTCGGCCGGCATGATCGCCGCCACGGGCGTGAAACTGGCTGCCGCGCTGGGCAAGCATCCGCTTCCCTTGTGGCTGACCTTGTCCATCACCGTGCTCGGCGTGCTGATGGTGGCGATCTTCCGCTGGCCCCTGCTGTACATCCTGCTGGGCCTGGGCGGCATCGGCTGCCTGCTGACCTACCGAAAGCTGTCCGCATGAATCCGCCCCTGCAACTGGTGTTGAGCGCGGGCGACTGGCTGAACCTGTTCGGCCACTACCTGATGCTGTCGCTGATGTCGATCGGCGGCGCCATTTCCACCACGTCCGAAATGCACCGCTTCCTCGTCGAACAGCATGGCTGGCTGACACAGGCGCAATTCAACGAATCGATCGCCATCGCCCAGGCCGCGCCCGGCCCCAACGTGCTGTTCGTCGCCCTGATGGGCTGGAACGTGGGCATGAACGCGGGCAGCTACGCGGCGGCCTACCTCGGCGTGCTGGTGACCATGGTGGGCATCATGCTGCCCAGCACCACCCTCACCTACGTGGCGGCCCAGTGGGGCTACCGCAACCGCGACCTGCGCCCCGTGCGCGCTTTCAAGCAAGGCATGGCGCCCATCGTCGTCGCCCTGCTGATTTCCACGGGCATGATACTGGGCCGCGCCAACCATGACATCCGTACGGACTGGCCCCTGTGGAGCCTGTCCATCGTGGCTGGCCTGATCATCTGGCGCACGAAGATCCATTTATTGTGGCTGCTGGCGGCAGGCGCCGTGCTGGGCTGGTTCCAGCTCGTCTGACCTTACACGGCCAGGTGCCGCTTCACGTCCTCGCCATCCATCTGTTCCGCCTTGCCGCTGGCGACGACACTGCCGCGCGACAGGACGATGAATTCGTCGGCCAGTTCGCGGGCAAAATCAAAATACTGTTCGCACAGCACGATGGCCATGTCGCCCCGCTGTTTCAACACGCTGATCACGCGGCCGATATCCTTGATGACGGAGGGCTGGATGCCTTCCGTCGGCTCGTCGAAGATGATCAGCTGCGGCTCGGCCAGCAGGGCGCGGGCGATGGCCAGTTGCTGCTGTTGCCCGCCCGATAAATCTCCGCCGCGCCGCTGCAGCATCTCCTTGAGCACCGGAAACAGCTCATACACGTGGGGATCGATGCGCGCAGCTTGCCGGCCACCCTTGCTCGCCATACCCATCAGCAAGTTTTCCTCGACCGTCAGGCGCGCAAAGATGTCGCGGCCCTGCGGCACGTAAGCCATGCCCAGCTTTGCCCGCGCATGGGGCGCCAGCCTGGTGATGTCGCGCCCGTGGAACACCACCTTGCCCTGCGCCACGGGCAGCACGCCCATCAGGCATTTCAGCAAGGTTGTCTTGCCCACGCCATTCCTGCCCAGCAAGGCCAGGCATTCGCCCTTGCGCGCCGACAGGTTGATGCCGCGCAAGGTGTGCGAGGAGCCATAGTATTGATTCAATTGTTCGACTTCCAGCATGCTTACCTTCCCAGATAGACTTCGATGACCCGCTCGTCCGCTTGCACCTCGTCCATGCGGCCCTGCGCCAGCACGGCGCCTTCATGCAGCACGGTAACGATGCCTTGCCGGGCAATCTCCGTCACAAAACCCATGTCGTGTTCGACCACCATGATCGAATGCTTGCCGCGCAATTCATTGAGCAACTCGGCCGTGCGCGCCGTTTCCGCATCCGACATGCCGGCCACGGGTTCGTCCAGCAGAATCAGCTGCGGCTCCTGCATCAGCAGCATGCCGATTTCCAGCCACTGCTTTTGCCCGTGCGACAGCAAACCCGCCGGCCGCGCCTCCTGGCCGTTGAGGCGGATCAGGCGCAATATCGCTTCGATCTTGCCTTCCTGCTCGGACGTGAGGCGCGCAAACAGGGTGGGCGCCACGCGCTTGTCCATCTTCATCGCCAGTTCCAGGTTGTCGAACACCGTGTGCTGCTCGAACACGGTGGGGCGCTGGAACTTGCGGCCGATACCCGCGTGGGCGATCTGCGCTTCCGTCATGGTGGCCAGGTTCATGGTCTGGCCAAACCAGGCCGTGCCG
The DNA here is from genome assembly GCF_021165895.1 of Janthinobacterium sp. PLB04. Classification (NCBI taxonomy): domain Bacteria; kingdom Pseudomonadati; phylum Pseudomonadota; class Betaproteobacteria; order Burkholderiales; family Oxalobacteraceae; genus Janthinobacterium; species Janthinobacterium sp. PLB04. Next base: position 4,615,849 of record NZ_CP088968.1, read on the forward strand.
GACGTGGGACGCGTCTTGCCCGTGATCACATCCATCATCGTCGTCTTGCCCGCCCCGTTCGGGCCGATGATGCAGCGCAATTCGCCCACGGAAATATCGAGGCTGAGCTTGTTGATGGCCTTGAAGCCGTCGAAGGACACGCTGATGTCTTCCAGGTACAAAATGGCGCCGTGCGTCGTATCGACGCCCTCACCTTTCACGCGCGAGTACGTCGGCCCCGCTTCCGCGCTGGCCATGCCGGGCAACATGCGGATACTCATGCGGCCTCCTCTGCCATGGCGGCGAGTTTTTTACGTTTGAGCTTGTTCAGCACGCCCAGCATGCCCTGCTGCATGAACAGCGTCACGACGATGAACAACAGGCCCAGCGCGAACAGCCACAGTTCCGGCAAGGCAGCCGTGAACCAGCTTTTCAAGCCGTTGACGGTGAAGGCGCCCAGGATGGGACCGATCAAGGTGCCACGTCCGCCCACGGCCACCCACACGACCATCTCGATGGAGTTCGCCGGCGACATTTCGGACGGGTTGATGATGCCCACCTGCGGCACGTACAGGGCGCCGGCGATACCGCACAGCACGGCCGACAAGGTCCATACAAACAGCTTGAACCACAGCGGGTTGTAGCCGAGGAACATCAAGCGCGCCTCGCTGTCGCGCACGCCCTGCAGCACCCGGCCCAGTTTCGAGCGGACGATGACGCGCGCGCCGATCAAGGCCGCCAGCAGGAAGGCCAAAGTCAGCAGGAACAGCACGGCCCGGGTGGCGGGCGCCGTGATGCTATGGCCGAGGATAGTCTTGAAATCCGTGAAACCGTTGTTGCCGCCAAAGCCAGTGTCATTGCGGAAGAACAGCAGCATGAAGGCATATGTCATCGCCTGGGTGATGATGGAAAAATACACGCCCTTGATGCGCGAGCGAAAGGCAAAGTAGCCAAACACAAAGGCGAGCACGCCCGGCACCAGCACGACGAGCGCCATGCAGTACCAGAAATGTTCCGTAAACGCCCAGTACCAGGGGTAGGTTTTCCAGTCGAGAAAGACCATGAAGTCGGGCAGGCTGCTGTGGTACTGGCCCTGGTCGCCGATGGCGCGCATCAGATACATGCCGTGCGCATACGCCCCCAGGGCAAAGAACACGCCGTGGCCCAGGGACAATATGCCCGTGTAGCCCCAGACGAGGTCCAGCGCCAGCGCGGCCAGCGCGTAGCACATGAACTTGCCCACCAGCGCCACCGTATAGGCGGACACATGCAGCGCATGCCCTTCGGCAAACGCCAGGTTAAATACCGGCAACAACGCCGCCAGCACAGTGCATCCGGCGATGGCCAGCCAGACGGGCCGCGTGAACAGGCCAGGCTTGATTTGATAGGAGGTAGTCATTCGACGCTGCGTCCCTTCATGGCAAACAGGCCCTGCGGCCGGCGCTGGATGAAAATGATGATGAACACCAGAATGGCGATCTTCGCCAGCACGGCGCCCGCCACCGGTTCGAGGAATTTGTTGACTTCACCCAGCCCCAGCGCGGCGATCACGGTGCCGGCCAGCTGGCCCACGCCGCCAAGCACCACCACCATGAAGGAATCGACGATGTAGCTTTGGCCCAGATCCGGCCCCACATTGCCCAGCTGCGACAGGGCCACGCCACCGAGCCCCGCGATGCCGGAACCGAGACCGAAGGTCAGCATGTCGACCTTGCCCGTGGCCACGCCCACGCAATCGGCCATGCGGCGGTTCTGCGTGACGGCCCGCACGAACAGTCCCAGCCGCGTCTTGTTCAAGATCAGCCATACGGCCACGACGACGACGATGGCAAAGGCGATGATGGCCAGGCGGTTGTACGGCAGCACGAGGCCGCCCAGCACGGTGACGCCGCCCGACATCCAGGCGGGATTGGCCACTTCCACGTTTTGCGCGCCGAAGACCGTGCGCACGGCCTGCATGAGGATCAGGCTGATGCCCCAGGTGGCCAGCAGGGTTTCCAGCGGCCGGCCATACAGCCAGCGGATCACCGTGCGCTCCAGCATCACGCCCACCAGTCCCGCGACAAAAAAGGCGGCCGGCAAGGCGGCCAGCAGATACGCATCCTGCAAGCCAGGCAGATAGCTGCGGAAGAACAGCTGGCACAGGTAGGTCGTGTACGCGCCTATCATCAGCAATTCGCCATGTGCCATGTTGATGATGCCCATCAAGCCAAACGTGATGGCCAGCCCCAGCGCGGCCAGCAGCAGCACGCTGCCCAGCGAAATGCCGTAGAACACATTGCCGGCGAACTCCATGCGCGCCACCCGTCCCTTGATCTGGCGCATGGTCTCGATAGCGGCCAGCTGCACGGATTCGTCGAGCTCGCCGGCCTTGCCATCTGGTCCTTTCTCCAGCATGGCTTGCAACACGGGCAACAGGCGCGCATCGCTGCTGCCCGCCAGCGCCTGCACGGCGGCCTTGCGCGTGGCGGCGTCGGGCGCGTGCAGGTTGGCGCTGGCGATCAGCACCTGCAATATCTGTTTGATGTCAGCATCGTTTTCCTGCGCCAGCGCAGTGCGTATCAGGGGGACCTGTGCGGGATCGACGGATTGCTGCAGCGCCTGCGCGGCGGCCAGGCGCGTGGCCCGCTCGGGCGCCAGCAGTTTCAACCCCGACAAGGCGCCCGCCACGGCCGCGCGCAAGCGGTTGTTGACCATCACGCCATCGATGCCATCGGGCAGCGGCACGCTCTGGCCGCTTGCCGGCTCATATGCCTGTTCACCGTCGACGATATACACCTTGCCGTCGGGGGCCGCATATAACTGATCGTCCTGCAAGGCTTGCAGCACACGGGCGGCCTCGGGCGTGGCCAGGGCGGCGATCTGGGCGACGGCCGCGATCCTGATGTCGGGATCGTCGCCGGATAGCGCTTTGAGCAGATCGGGAGGAATGGCGGCCTGCGCCAGCGAGGATAGCAACAGGCAGGCGAGGACCAGCAGTTTGGGGACGAACCTCATTGTAAGTTCCATGGAAAAACTGCACGGGGCGAGCACTTACCCCAAAGGCGAGGACTGGGGTCGGATGGGGACGCCTAGTCCCTCAGGGTCCGACCCCGGCATTTGCTGGTGGGTGATAGCGCCTACAACTTCTGCTTGCCCTCATTGCCCTTGATAAACGGGCTCCACGGCTGGGCGCGTATCGGTTCCTTGGTTTTCCACACGACATTGAATTGCCCATCAGCCTTGATCTCGCCGATCATCACGGGCTTGTGCAAGTGGTGATTGGTCGGATCCATGGTCAGGGTAAAACCGGACGGCGACTTGACGCTCTGGCCGGCCATGGCGGCGATCACCTTGTCCGTGTCCGTCGATTTCGCTTTTTCCACGGCTTGCGCCCACATGTGGATGCCCACATAGGTCGCTTCCATCGGGTCGTTCGTCACCACCGAACCCGCGTTCGGCAGCTTTTGCGCCACGGCATACGCTTTCCACTGCTTGATGAAGGCCGTATTGACAGGGTTCTTGACGGATTCAAAGTAATTCCACGCCGCCAAGTGCCCCAGCAGGGGCTTGGTATCGATGCCGCGCAGCTCTTCCTCGCCCACGGAAAACGCGACGACGGGCACGTCCGTGGCTTTCAAGCCCGCATTGCCCAGTTCCTTGTAGAACGGCACGTTGGAATCGCCATTGATGGTGGAAATGACGGCCGTCTTGCCGCCCGTGGAAAACTTCTTGATGTTGGCGACGATGGTTTGATAATCGGCATGGCCGAACGGCGTGTAAACCTCGCTGATATCGCTATCCTTGACGCCTTTGCTTTTCAGGAAGGCGCGCAGGATCTTGTTGGTGGTGCGCGGATACACGTAATCCGTGCCCAGCAGCACGAAGCGTTTGGCGCCGCCGCCATCCTTGCTCATCAGGTATTCCACGGCAGGAATCGCCTGCTGGTTCGGTGCGGCGCCCGTATAAAACACATTCTTTTCCAGCTCCTCGCCCTCGTATTGCACCGGGTAAAACAGCAGGCTGTTGAGTTCCTTGAACACCGGCAAGACGGATTTGCGTGACACGGATGTCCAGCAGCCAAACACGACAGCCACTTTATCCTGCGCCACCAGCTGGCGCGCTTTTTCCGCGAACAAGGGCCAGTTCGACGCGGGATCGACGACGACGGCTTCCAGCTTCTTGCCCAGCACGCCGCCCTTGGCATTGATCTCGGCGATCGTCATCAGCGCCACATCCTTGAGCGACGTTTCGGAAATGGCCATGGTGCCCGACAGGGAGTGCAAGATGCCCACCTTGATCGTGTCGGCGGCCAAGGCTGCCTGCATGGTGGTGGACATGGCCAGGGCCAGTGCGCCGGCGGCGGCCGCTTTCAGGATGATGCGTCGTGACATGGGGACTCCTGTGATGGGTTCGTGGGGGTCGAGCTGGGTCTGCCATGTTGTTAAAGCAGAATGCATGCCAGCACCGGCAGGCGTCCGCCTTGGTGCAAGCGGCGCTCGCCGCACGAAAAAAAACCTGGCTGCACAAGGACTGTGCAGCCAGGTTTCAAATTGCCGTAAAACGGTGCGCAGGACGCAGCAATCCCGGCATCAATCCTTGCGCGGAGCTCCACGCAGGCGGCGCCAGCACTTGCGGCCCAGCGGGAACAGCAGCACGAAGGCGATCAGCCACGGCAGGATGTAGGCCATGGCCGTGATGGCGTTGGCCACGCCTTCCGACAGGTTTTCCGTGAAATTGCCCAGCGCGCGCTTGACGGGCCGCCAGAACGATTGCCTGCCTTCGGCGCTGATGGCCACGTTCAACAAGTCCGTATCGATACGCTGCATCAACAGCGCATTGGCGGCCGTCGCCTGCTCCAGTTCCACTTGCACGGTGGCCAGTTCCTTGGTCACCTTGATGAGGGCATCGACGTTGGTGCCCGAGCGTTTTTCCAGGTCTTGCAATTGCGCCTGGTATTGCTTGAGCATTTCCAGGCGTTTCTTGCTGTCGAGCACGGGACGGCCCAGGTCTTCCACCTTGGTGCCCTGGCTGGTGACGTCGCCTTCGGCCGCGACCAGCGCGACGAGCTTCTTGATGCCGGCCGGCTTGGCGCGCATACTGATGCGCGCATGCACGTAGCGGCCGCTATCGACGCTGGAATCGAGCAGCAGGCAGCCGTTTTCCGTATCGGCCTTGCAGGCGGCGACCACTTTTTCATACAGGGGCCGCACTTGCGCCTCGCGCGTATCGACGCTGACATTATGTTCATAGGCAAGGAACTCGCTGCCCTTTTCCTTGCCTTCGAGACGCGCGGCGCTCGACTGCCCGCCGCTCTCGCCCTTGCTGCCGCAGCCGGCCAGCAGCAACAGTCCAAACAGGCATATGGATATTTTTTTCATGACTTCTTTCTTTGGATTATTTTTGCAGCGGCAACAATTCGATATCGGGCAAGTGCGCCGCCACATCCTGCACGGTCGGATGGCAGGTCAAGGATGCCACCACCTGCGACAACGGTTCCGGCCAGATTTCCGGCAAGTCGCGCTCTTCGGGCGCCAGCACGGGAAAGGCCAGCTGTTCCCGTGGTGGCGTGAAGGCGGCAGCGACGCCGGGCTTGTTGCCGCGCGCATCGATGCGGTACCAGCCGAACTCCTGCAGATACACGGCGTTCAAGCCATGCAGGCAGAACGGCGGCCCCACCTCGCCCACGGCCAGGCGTTGATAGCACAGGCCGGCAGGAATGCCGTTGGCGCGCAGCAGCGCCGCCAGCAGATGGCTCTTCGCATAGCAGTAGCCCGTGCCATGCTGCAAGACATCGGAAGCGCGGCAGGTGACGGGATTGCGCTGGTAGTCCCAGCTATGGGCGATCTCGTCGCGCACGAAGGCAAAGCAGCGGGCCGCGATGGCGGCGTCGCCCACCGCGCCTGCCGCCAGTGCAGCCGCCTTGGCGCGCACGGCAGGATGGTCGCTGTCGATGTAAGTGCTGCTGGCTAGATACGGGGAAAAGTCGGTAGACATGGCGTCAAGGTCATGCAAAAAGATAATGCGCGATTCTAGTCGAAACGGCACGAAATCGAGCGTTTCCTTGCGCAGGAACAAAGAAAAACCACGCCTCAGCCTTACTGCGCGGGGGGCGGCGACTTTGGCGGTGGCCCGGTAGCTGGTATCATGCGGGCAAACGCAGCCGGCCATATTGGCGCGGCACATGCACTACCCTGCGAAGCGGACCTGCCCTCCGGCGCGCCGCCGACGCCTCCCTACAGATCAGAGAAACGAGTTCCCTATGAGCACATCATCGTCGCACCCATCGTTCTGGCGCCGTGTCCCGCTGGCTTTCGGCGCCTTCTTCAGCACCCTGTCGGACGCCGCCTATGCGGCCCGCGTGGAAAAGCTGGCCTTGCCCGAGGCGGTGCCCGCCGCTCCCGTCGCGCCAGTGGCCCCTGCCCCGGCGCCAGCCGCCGCGCCCGTCATTTTGAAGGAAGCGACGCCGGACGCGGCCCTGCAATTGCTGGCCCTGCTGCAACGCGAAGCGCGATTGATCGATTTCACCCAGGAAAACCTGGGCAGCCATGCCGATGCCGATATCGGCGCGGCCGCCCGCGTGGTGCATGAAGGCTGCGCCAAGGTCATGCGCGAGTATTTCACCATCGAGGCCGTGCGCCAGGAAGCCGAAGGCAGCCGCATCGTCCTGCAGGAAGGTTTTGACTCCGCCCAGGTACGCCTGACGGGCAACGTGGTCGGCTCCGCGCCGTTCACGGGTACCCTCAGCCACCGCGGCTGGCGCGCCTCCAGCGTGCGCCTGCCGAAACTGAGCGAGCAGCACGACGCCGCCATCCTGGCACCGGCCGAGGTGGAACTGTGAGCGACACGATCAACCCTACCCCGCGCTACGCCATCGGCATCGATCTGGGCACCACCCACAGCGCCCTGTCATATGTCAACCTGGTCGAGAGCGACGGCGAAAAGTCCAGCCATGGCGTGCTGAAAGTGCCGCAACTGTCGGCGCCGGGCACCGTCGAAGAGCTGTCGCTGCTGCCATCGTTCGTCTACCTGCCGCACGCCGATGAAGTGGCGGCGGGCGACCTGGCCCTGCCCTGGGTCACCGAGGAAGCCGAAGCGCCGTTCGTCGTTGGCGAAATGGCCCGCAGCCGCGGCGCCACCACGCCGATCCGTTTGGTGTCGAGCGCGAAAAGCTGGCTGTGCCACCCGGGCGTGGACCGCCGCGCGGCGATCTTGCCGAACGACGCGCCAGCCGAAGTCGCGCGCATTTCGCCCATCACGGCCGCCACGCGCTACCTGACGCACTTGCGCCAGGCCTGGGACAACGCCCACCCGCAAGCACCGTTCGCCGAGCAGGAAATCACCGTCACCATTCCCGCCTCGTTCGACCCGGCAGCGCGCGAGCTGACGATGGAAGCGGCGCAGGCGGCCGGCTACACCTCGCTGACCCTGCTGGAAGAGCCGCAAGCGGCCCTGTACAGCTGGATCCAGACCAGCGAAGGCCGCTGGCGCAAGGAAGTCAAGCCGGGCGACATCATCCTGGTGGTCGACGTGGGCGGCGGCACCAGCGACTTTTCGCTGATCGCCGTGCTCGAGCGCGACGGCGTGCTGGAACCGCACCGCGTGGCCGTCGGCGAACACATCCTGCTGGGTGGCGACAATATGGACCTGGCGCTGGCCCACCTGGTGGCCCGCAAGCTGGCCGCCAACGGCACCCAGCTGGACGCCTGGCAGATGCGCGCGCTGACCTATGGCTGCCGCAGCGCCAAGGAAAGCCTGCTGGCCGACAGCGGCCTCGATGTGGCGCCCATCGTCGTGCCGAGCCGCGGTTCGAAACTGATCGGCGGCTCCATCCGCACGGAACTGACGCGCGCGGAAGTGTCCACCTTCATCCTCGACGGCTTCTTCCCGCAAGTGGAAGCATCGAGCCGTCCTGCCGTGCGCACGCGCGCCGGCCTGACGCAACTGGGCTTGCCGTATGCGCAGGATGCGGCCATCACGCGCCACCTGGCCGCGTTCCTGGGCCGCCAGGTGGCGGCCACCAGCGAGCTGGAAGGCTTTGCCGGCCGCCAGGTGGACGGCGCCAGCTTCCTGCACCCGACGGCCGTGCTGTTCAACGGCGGCGTCTTCAAGTCGGACCTGCTGGTGCAGCGCATCATGGCCACCGTCAACGACTGGCTGTACATGGAAGGCGCGGAACCGGCGCGCATGCTGGCCGGGGCCGACCTGGACCTGGCCGTGGCGCGCGGCGCGGCCTACTACAGCTACGTGCGGCGCGGCCATGGCGTGCGCATCCGCGGCGGCACGGCCAGCGCCTTTTATGTCGCCATCGAATCGGCCATGCCGGCCATCCCCGGCATGGAACCGCCTATCCAGGCCCTGTGCGTGGCGCCGTTCGGCATGGAAGAAGGCAGCGAACTGGAACTGCCAGGCCAGCAATTCGGCCTGGTGGTGGGCGAACCCGTGCACTTCCGCTTCTTCGCCTCGTCCACGCGGCGCAACGACCAGATCGGCGACTTGCTCGATTTCTGGGGCCCCGATGAATTACAGGAGCTGAGCGAAATCCAGGCGACCTTGTCCGCCGAAGGCCGTCAGGCCGGCGACGTGGTGCAAGTCAAACTGCACGCGCGCGTGACGGAAGCGGGCACGCTGGAGCTGCTGGCCGTCTCCCCTGATGGCGCCGAGCGCTGGAAAGTGGAATTCGACGTGCGCGGCACGCCGCAGCAATAGGCATGCGCAGCGCTGTGGGCAAGCCGGCCTTCCTGGTCGGCATCGACCTGGGCACCACCAACACGGTGGTCGCCTATGCCAATGCCGCCAATGCAGCCGATATGCAGGCGGGCATCCAGCTGTTCGCCATCGAGCAGCTGGTCGCTCCCGGCGAAGTGGGCGCACGCCCCCTGCTGCCGTCCTTGCGCTACCACCCTGCCGCCGGCGAACTGGCGGCGGGCGACTTGCAGCTGCCCTGGCCGCAGCAGGACCTGGAGCATGCCGTGCTGGGCGCTCTGGCGCGCCAGCTCGGCGCTCAGGTGCCGGGCCGCCTCGTTTCCAGCGCGAAGAGCTGGCTGTCGCACGCGAACGTGGACCGCCAGGCGCCCATCCTGCCGTGGGGCGCCGAGGCCGACGTGGCTAAGGTGTCGCCTGTCGCGGCCAGCGCCAGCTATCTCGCGTATGTACGCGCCGCGTGGAATCACCGCTTCCCGGATTCTCCGCTGGAAGAACAGGAACTGGTGCTGACCATCCCCGCCTCGTTCGACGAGGGTGCGCGCGCACTCACCCTGGAAGCGGCCCGCATGGCGGGCTTGCCTACGCTACGATTGGTAGAAGAACCGCAGGCGGCCTTTTATGACTTCCTGCAGCGCCAGCACGCCACCCTGCGGGAGGACCTGGCCGATACGCGTCGCATTTTAGTCTGCGACGTGGGCGGCGGCACCACGGATTTCAGCCTGATCGACGTGGCCTTCGATGACGACGGCGAACCGCAGCTCACGCGCAGCAGCGTGGGCAATCATTTGATCCTCGGCGGCGACAATATGGACCTGGCGCTGGCCCACCTGGTGGAAACGCGCATGTCGGCAGGCAGCGAAGGCGGCATGAAGCTATCGGCCGCGCGCTTGTCGCAGCTGATGGAACGCTGCCGCGCCGCCAAGGAATTGCTGCTGTCGAACGATGCGCCGGAAAGCGCCACCGTCACCCTGCTGGGCGCAGGATCTCGTCTGATCGGCGGCAGCCGTTCCGCCGACGTCACGCGCGAGGAAGTGGCGGCCATGGTGGTCGATGGCTTCTTCCCGAAGGTGGAACTGAGCGAGGTGGCGAGAAAGGGCCGCGCCGGCATCGTGGAATTCGGCCTGCCGTATGCGCAGGACGCGGCCATCACGCGTCACCTGGCCGGCTTTTTACAACAACATCAGGGCGCACTGCCCGATACCCTGCTGCTCAATGGCGGGGTGTTCCGCGCCGACGCGCTGGCGCGCCGCCTGGCCGAGACCCTGGCGCACTGGCGTGGTCAGCCCTTGACCATCCTGCACAATGACAATCCAGACGTGGCCGTGGCCCGTGGCGCCGTCGCCTACGCGCTGGCCCGGCGCGGCCAGGCGCCGCGCATCGGCGGCGGCTCGCCACGCAGCTATTTCCTCGTGCTGGGCGAAGCGGGCAAGGACAAGCGCGCCGTCTGCATCCTGCCCCGTGGCAGCGCCAGCGGCGAGGAAATCCGCCTGACCGAACGGCTGTTCGCGCTGCGCCTGGGCAGGCCCGTGCGCTTCCACCTGGCCACGTCCCTCTTTGAGGCGGGCACGCCGCCGCAACTGGGCGAAATCGTCGACCTGGACGCCGGAGAATACTTGCGCCTGCCGCCGCTGGCCAGCGTGCTGCACGACAAACAGGATGCCAGTGACAAGCGCGAAATCACCGTGCAGCTGGCGACAGTCATGACCGAGGTAGGGACTTTGGAAGTGCATTGCGTGGCCGCAGCGGATGCCGGCCAGCGCTGGCTGCTGGAATTCCAGTTGCGCGCTGATAAGGAAGAGCAAGGAGATGGCGAGGCTCAAGCCGTTTCGCCGCGCGTGAAAGAAGCGGTCGAGAAGATCGAGCGCATCTTTGGCGGCAAGGCGCAAAAGGTCGAAGCCAAGGAAGTGCGGCAGCTGCGCCAGCACCTGGAACGGGGGCTGGGCGGACGCGAAAGCTGGGAGACTCCCCTGCTGCGCCAGCTGTTCGACGCCCTGCTGCTGCGCGCCCGTGGCCGGCGCCGCTCCGCCGAGCATGAACGTGTCTGGCTGAACCTGGCCGGCTACTGTTTGCGGCCCGGCTATGGCGACGCGCTGGACACATGGCGCATCGAGCAGCTGTGGGCCCTGTTCGACGTGGGCGCACAGCACCACAAGGACAACCAGGTGTGCGCCGAATGGTGGACCCTGTGGCGCCGGGTGGCTGGCGGCTTGAACCCCGAGCAGCAACTGCGCCTGCTCGACGACTTCGCCTTCAACCTGCAAGCCGATGCGGCCCAGCGCGGCAGCCGCCCCGTCACCCTGGTCAACGGCAGCGACGACGACATGCTGCGCCTGGGCGCCTCGCTCGAGCGCATCCCCGGCGCCTACAAGGCCGAAGTGGGCGTCTGGCTGATCAAGCGGCTGGAGAAAGCCAGCAAGAAGGGTGAAGCGGCCGATACGAATACCCTGTGGGCGCTGGCCAGGGTCGGCGCGCGCCAGCCCTTCCACGGCAGCGCGCACGAAGTGGTCGACAGCGCCAGCGTGGCCGACTGGCTGCACGTGCTGCTGGCGCTGGACTGGAAAAAAGTGGAACCGGCCGCCTTCGCCGCCACCCACCTGGCACGCATGACGGGCGACCGCTCGCGCGACATCGGCGACGAGCTGCGGACCACCATCCTGGCCCGCCTGAAAGCCGTGGGCGCCCCACCCCTGTGGCAGGCCATGGTCAGCGAAGTGACGCAGCTGGACGAAGCGAACACGAAACGCATGCTGGGCGAGGCGCTGCCGCCGGGGTTGAAGCTGATCAATTAATCAACTGCCATCTCGCTACACCAGCGCCACCACCAGCAACAGCACCGCCAGCGGCGCCTGCACCAGCACGATACCCGGATGCGTGCGGCGCAGCTGGGCCCACACGGACAGGCCCGGCACTTCCTCGTGCGGATGGTGGGCTTCGTCGCGCAGCGACATCGCGTGCAGGAACATGCCGGCGATCAGGGGGCCGGGGTTGACCCACCAGCCCTGTTCGAGCAAGCCGCGCGACAGGTAGATGGCCAGTGCGCCGATGGCAAACGGCGAGGCCCACACCAGCACCAGCATCAGGCGGATGCCATAGAATTCCGCCAGCGTGCCCATGCGGTGCAGGCGGCTGAAATCGTGGTCTTCCATGCGCCGGTCGATGGCCAGCTCGGCGCGGCCATACAAGGTCCACAGGCCGCCGAACAGGCAGCCCAGCAGCACGCCGATGACGATGTCGGCCACGAACACCGCATATTTATTGACGTCGGCCGTGCCAATGCCCAGCGACGTGTGGGCGGCCGCATGCAGGTGCAGGCTGGCCTGCTCGCCTTCGGCCGTCGTGTAACGGTCGCGCACGTCATACGTGCTGCCGATATACACGACGTTCTTGCGCAATGCCACGGCCTCCACGCCGGCCTGGCCATCGATCAGTTTGACGCGCGTGCGCGTGGGATTCAGGAATGCCGGCGCCACGGCGGCCGGGTGAAACGGTGCGGTGACGGCGTTCTGTTCGGCCGCCGCCTTGGCGTCGCCGTGGATGACGGGCTCGAACGCCCAGCGCGCCAACTCCTTTTCGCTGCCCGTACGCCGCGCCAGTTGGCACACGCGGCCAGCCAGCGCCACCACTTCCTTTTGCTCGGACAGGGCGGCCGGCATGGGTTGCTTCTGCTCCTGCTCGTCGGCGCCATGCGCCAGCTCGAAGGCCACGGCCGCCAGCACGGGGCTTTTCAGCTCGATGCGCGTGACGGCGCCCATGCGTTCGCGGATCCGCGGGCTGGCAAAGTGGATGCCGGCGGCGCAGCGCGCGCGTATCCACGGCAGGTTCGCATTGCGGTCCGATTGCTCGGGCAGGATCAGCACCAGTTGCCGGCCATCGGCGGCCAGCCGGTCGAGCAGGCGGTCCAGCGGCCGCTCGCCCGCCTTGTGCTGCTCGTACACGGCTGGCGCCAGGTCCAGGTCGATGGCCAGTACCTTGCTGCCGCGCGCTGCGGCGCTGGCGATCAATTGTTCCAGGCGCGAGCGTTCCAGTGGTTCGCGCTCGTCGAAGACCTGCTCGAACGCGGGCTGGTCGATTTCGATGATGCCGGGCCGGTAGGCGGCGCCCGGGTCCTTGCCCCGGTTTAGCAGTTGCCCCTGTTCCGCGCTGGCGCGCAGCATGGCCGCATCGAGCCATTCGAGCACGTGAAAACCTTCCAGCGCCAGCATCAGCGCGGCGATCAGGCTGGCGCCGATCACGTGGTGCAGCAGGTGCGTGCCCGTCAGCTTGAAGGCCGAGCCCAGCTGGGCGACCGGCCACAGCAGGCGCCGCCAGAGCGGCGGGCGCGGTTGATCCTGCTGGCTGGTTTCCACGGTGCTTCCCCTTGCGTGCGCTGCATGAATACCATTCAAGCAACAAATAATGACGAAAGGATAGTGTATTGCAGTTGCGCCCGTTCCGCCGCACGGCTGGCACGGGCCCGTCCGCAGATTACTTCGGCTTGGCCAGCAGCAGCTTGCCCAGCGCCTCGAAGGCCGGCGTGGTGGTCGGGTCGTTGGCCGCATTGGCCGCCGTCGGCGTGGAGGCGAAACGCACGATCACCATTTCCGCCTTCGGGTCAATGTAGATGCGCTGGCCGTACACGCCGCGCGCCATGTAGGCGCCATGGTCGTTATGCGTGACCCACCACATGTCGCGGTAGCTCCAGCCCTTGAGCAAGTCATAGCCGCCCTTGGCGAACAGCTGTTTGTCGCCGCCGCGGCGGATATCCTCGACGGCCGCCTTGGGCAAAATCTGCTGGCCGTTGTAGCGGCCATCGTTGCGCAGCATCTCGCCGAAGCGGGCCAGGTCGCGCAAGCCCGCATTCAAGCCGCCGCCGGCAAACGGCGTGCCGGTCGAATCGACCGTCATGTAGGCATCCTGCTCGGCCCCCAGCTTTTGCCAGATATGCTCGGACAGGTATTCGTTGACGTTCTGCCCCGTGACGCGGGCGATGATCCAGCCCAGCACGTCGGAGTTGACCGTACGGTAGCCGAAGCCCTCGCCATGCCTGCCCTCGTGCCGCACCGTCTGCAGGTACTCGAAATAACTGCGCGGCCCCGTGTAATCCTTCGGCTTGGGCAGCGGGCTGCCGGCCGCCGCGTGCTGCCATACTTCCGCTTTCGGGTCCGCATAATCTTCGCTGAATTTCAGGCCCGTGGTCATGTCGAGCACCTGGCGCACGGTGGCGTCGCCAAACGCGGACTTCGCCAGTTCCGGCACATACTCGGCCACTTTCTTGCCTGGATCGAGCTTGCCTTCGGCTACCAGGGCCGCGCCGATGGTGCCCATGACGGACTTCGTCACGGACATGGCGCCGTGCTGGCCGCTCTCCTTCAATACGCCGAAATAGCGTTCATACACGATGCGGCCCCGGTGCAGCACGACGATGCCATCCGTGTAGTTGGCGCCCAGCGACTGCTCCCAGGTCATCGCGTCCTTCGCGCCCAGGGGCGTGAAGCGCAGGCTGTCGATATCGCTGCGCAGCGCGCGCGGCAAAGGCACGGGCGCTTTCAGGCCGCGCGCCACTCCCACCGTCGGCATCAGCTGGCGGAAGTGCGACACGCTCCAGCGCAGCTGGGGGAAATTGAAATAGCTGCCATCGTCGAAGCGGATGATCTTATCGGCCGGCGGCGGCGCGCCCACCATCCATTGCAGTGTAGCCGGGTCGCTGGCGGCGGCCGACAGCGGCGCTGCCGCCGTCTCTGCCGCGTGGGCGCCGGCGGCCAGCGCAAGGCAAGCGGCGGCAAGAGCCAGGCGGCGGGTTAGTGGCAGTGTCTTCATGCATATTCTCCTGTCATGGCTGGCGCCGGCAACGGCGCTCGCTTCATGCGATACATGCTAACAGAGAAACTTTTTATCTTGTCCTGCGGCATCCTATTGTACGGACCACGCGCTGAGACAAACGTCTCACGCGCACCCCATGCTGCAGCGCAGGATGCGCGGCCCGGCGCTTCGTGCTAAAAACGGAGACAACAAGCAAAACACCATAAAAACCAGACACGAGACACTGGAGAGCGCCATGCCCTACGTCCGCCAGACCAGCCATATCGACCGCGTGCGCGACCTGATCGCCGGCCGTATCGTCAATCCGGGAGCCGATACGGCCAGGCTGGCCTCGTCGTACCGGCGCTCGCTGGACGACTACCGGCTCGACCCCGCCTCGACGACAGGGCCGCGCATCCTGACAAGCGCCGAACTGCGCGCCATCCAGCAGTCCGAGGAAAATTTTCTGCGCTCCACGGGCCAGTGCCTGCCGCGCCTGCACGCCATGGTGCGCGAAGCGGGCTACTGCGTCATCCTCGCCAATGCGCGCGGCGTGACCATCGACTACGTGGTCGACACGGACCAGCGCAAGGATTTCAAGAAGGCGGGCCTGTATCCCGGTTCGTGCTGGTCGGAAGAAGAGGAAGGCACGTGCGGCATCGCCTCCGTGCTGCTCGACCACGAAGCCATCACCGTGCACAAGACCGACCATTTCCGCGCCGCGTTCACGGGCCTGACCTGCAGCGCCGCGCCGATTTTTTCGCCGCACGGCGACTTGATCGGCGTGCTCGATGCGTCGGCCCTGAGTTCGCCCGACGCGCGCGACAGCCAGCGCCTGGTGAAACAACTGGTGCGGCAAGGCGCGACGCTGATCGAGGACGGATTTTTTCTCAAGTCCTACGGCCATTGCTGCATCCTGCTGGCGCACCGCAACCGCCACTTCGTGGAAGTGCAGCCGGAGATGCTGCTCGCCATCGACGAGCATGGCGACATCGTCGCCGCCAACCGCTGCGCGCGCGATGTCATCGGGGGCCTGGACGTCCTGCCGCGTCCCGTCAACGAGGTGCTCGAAGTGCGCGCCGAGCGGCTGGTCGATGCGCGCGCGGGACACAATCTGCTGTCCCTGCGCCTGGCCGGCGGCAGCACCTGGCTGCACGCCCGCGTGCGCGCGCCGCTGCGCCAGGCCAGCGCGCGAACACGCGACAAAAACACGGCCCCTGTGACGGAGGGCGTGCTGGCCTACACGCCGCCGGAGCTGGCCGAGCGCACGCGCATCGCCCACGCCATGAACGCCGCCAAATGGCGTCCGCTGCAGGCGGCCGCCATGCTGGGCATCTCGCGCGCCACCCTGTACCGGCGCCTCAAGCAGCTGCACATCGTGCCGCCGCACCGCCAGTAACCGATCGAAAAGCTGAGATTTCCGTCTCAATCGCCGCCATGCTGCGCTGCGGGATGCGGCGCCAGAACGCCAGTGTTACAACATCGTCAGCGGCAAGACAGCCGCATCCCATCATAAAGTCAGCAGACTTGGAGGAGACACGATGCAAACCGAAATCAACCCGCACGACCTGGCCGTGGCCGGCATCCTGGAGCAGCTCGAAGGCTTTCTTCGCGCCAGCGACAGCACGGGCGCCGCGCAACTGTTCGAACAGGACGGCTACTGGCGCGACCTGGTGCTGTTTACCTGGAACCTGAAAACCCTGGAGGGCCGCGAGCAGATCGCCGCCATGCTGGCCACCCAGCTGGGCGCCGTGCAGCCCGTTTCCATCCGCATCGCCGATGGCGAACATGCGGTGGAAGCCGGTGGCGTGCTGCAAAGCTGGATCACGGTGGAAACGAACGTGGCGCGCGGCGTAGGCTTCATCCGCATCCGCGACGGCAAGATCTGGACCCTGCTTACCACCATGAGCGAATTGAAGGGTTTTGAGGAAGCCAAGGGCGGCCGGCGGCCCATGGGCGCGGAACACGGCGCACGCACGAACCGCAGCAGCTGGCTGGAGCACCGCGAGCAGGAAGCGGCGGAACTGGGCTACGCGCGCCAGCCCTACTGCGTCATCATCGGCGGCGGCCAGGGGGGCATCGCGCTCGGCGCGCGGCTGCGCCAGCTGAACGCCCCCACCATCATCATCGAGAAAAATGCGCGCCCCGGCGACAGCTGGCGCAAGCGCTACAAATCGCTGTGCCTGCACGACCCCGTCTGGTACGACCACATGCCGTACATCCCCTTCCCCGACAACTGGCCCGTCTTCACGCCCAAGGACAAGGTCGGCGACTGGCTGGAGATGTACACCAAGGTAATGGAGCTCAATTACTGGGGTTCGACTTCATGCGAATCGGCCAGCTTCGACGAAGCCGCCGGCGAGTGGACGGTGCAGGTGCTGCGCGACGGCCAGCCCGTCACCCTCAAGCCAAAACAGCTGGTGCTGGCCACGGGCATGTCGGGCAAGGCGAACATGCCGAAGTTCAAGGGCATGGACATATTCCAGGGCGAGCAGCAGCACTCGTCGCAGCATCCGGGGCCGGATGCGTATGCCGGCAAGAAAGTGGTGGTCATCGGCGCGAACAATTCCGCGCACGATATCTGCGCCGCCCTGTGGGAGGCGGGCGTGGACGTGACCATGGTGCAGCGCTCGTCGACGCACATCGTCAAGTCGGACTCGCTGATGGACCTGGCGCTGGGCGACCTGTACTCGGAACGGGCGCTGGCCGCCGGCATGACGACGGCCAAGGCCGACCTGACGTTCGCCTCGATCCCGTACAAGATACTGGCCGACTTCCAGAAGCCCGTCTTCAAGGCCATCCGCGAGCGCGACGCGGACTTTTATGCGCGCCTGGAAGAACGGGGCTTCATGCTCGATTTCGGCGACGACGATTCCGGCCTGTTCATGAAATACCTGCGCCGCGGCTCCGGCTACTACATCGACGTGGGCGCTTCCGAGCTGGTCGCCGAGGGCAAGATCAAGCTGAAAAGCGGCGTCGGCGTGCAGGAATTGAAAGCCCGTTCCATCGTGCTGTCCGACGGCACGGAACTGCCGGCCGACCTGGTGGTGTACGCCACCGGCTACGGTTCCATGAATGGCTGGGCGGCCGACCTGATCTCGCCCGAGGTGGCGAATAAAGTGGGCAAGGTGTGGGGCCTCGGTTCCGCCACGACGAAGGACCCGGGGCCGTGGGAGGGCGAACAGCGCAATATGTGGAAACCCACGCAACAACAGGCGCTGTGGTTCCACGGCGGTAACCTGCACCAGTCGCGCCACTATTCGCAATACCTGTCGCTGCAGCTGAAGGCGCGCATGGAAGGCTTGACCACCCCCGTGTATGGGCAGCAGGAGGTGCATCACCTGGCGTGATCGTAACCAGCAACCCGACCTACAATGAAAAAAAAATGGCGACGGACCGAAGTCCGCCGCCATTTTGCATCATGCAGCCAACAATTACTGCTTGATGGCTTCGATGGCAAACGTCAGGGTCACGTCATCGCTGACGGCTGGCGCATATTTGCCGGCGTTGAATTCCGAGCGCTTGATCTTGGCCGTGGCGTTGGCGCCGCAAGCGTCTTTTTTCAGCATCGGGTGCGGTGCGCAGGTGAACGAGGTGACGGTCAGGGTAACTGGCTTGGTCACGCCTTTCAGGGTCAGGTTGCCGTCGACGGACGCCAGCTTGTCGCCGTCAAAATTGAACTTGGTCGATTTGTAGGTGGCGACCGGGAACTTGGCCGTGTCGAGGAAATCTTCGCCCTGGATGTGCGAGTTGAACAGGGTCGAACCCGTATCGACGGACTTGGTGTCGATCAGCACTTCGACGGCGCCCGTCTTGGCGGCGCGGTCCAGGGTGACCTTGCCGGTGGTGTTATTGAAACGGCTTTGCTGCGTCGAGAAGCCCATGTGGGTGTACTCGAAACGAGGGAAGGTGTGGCTGCCATCGATGACATAGACTTCAGGTGCGGCAAACGCGGACAGCGAGAAGCCGGCGGCGGCGATAAAAGCGAGCAGTTTTTTCATTGTAGGTTCCTGATAGAAAGTGGAGGATGTCAAAACCGCAAGCAGCTGCAGGCGAATGGCGCATGCCGCTGATTGTCTGGCTTCAGTTGCAACAGATTATGCATGGCATGAAGATCGATGTAAAACGGAAAATATACCTAGTTAGCATCGATAAAATCGATAATACCCGCCAATAAGGTCCGCCACAGCGCCTTCTGTTGCCGATTATTGTCTGCATTGCCAAAAATATCCAGCGTTATCCAGCAATACAGATGAGAATGATTCTTGTTATTATTTGATGGGCTTGCTATCATTGCCGGCTTTGATAACGAGGAAACGCGCGGTGCTTGAACGCTATTACCAGGAATTGCTGCGCTTGATTTTGCGCTCCACCGGCTGCCGCGACAAAGCGCAGGACGTGGTGCAGGAAGCCTACGCCCGCATCCTGGCGCGCAAGCCGCTCGGCGGCGCAGCTCCCCTGCAAGGGAGCATGGCGCCCGATAGCGGCCAGCGCGCACTGCTGTACGTGACGGCAAAGAACATCGCCATCGACGAACAGCGCTTGCGCCAGCGCCGCCCCCACGACGACATCGACACACCGCATTTCCAGCTGCGCGCGCCACGCGCCGACGAACCCGAGCAACGGCTGCACGACCGGCAAACCATGGAGCGCCTGCTGGCCATCATCGAAGCCTTGCCGCCGCGCTGCCGACAGGCTTTCGCGCTGTACAAATTCGAAGGTATGAGCCAGATCGAGATCGCCGCCCAGATGGACATCTCCGTCAACATGGTGGAAAAACATATCATCAATGGCATGCTCGCCTGTAAAAAAGGCATGCCCGAACGCGATACTGGAAAAGACCGCGCATGACACCCAACCCGACTCCGGCAGACGACATCGATTTCCAGGCCGCACAGTGGCTGCTGCGCCACGACGCCGGCCTGGCCGCGCCTGAACTGGCGGCGCTGCGGCAATGGCTGGAAGCGGACGCGCGCCACCAGCATGCCTGGGATGCGCTGGCGCGCACCGACGCGCTGCTGGCCAGCCTGCCCGCCCAGCGCGTGGCCGCCTTCAGCCAGCCCGCCCTGCCCTCATCCGCCGCAGCACCTGTTTCGCTGCTACGGCGATTGGCGCATTTACCGCTGGCGGCAAGCCGGTTGCCGCGCGGCGCGCTGGCCGGCGGCTGCCTGCTGCTGTGCGGCCTGCTGGCCTGGCCGCTGGCCAGCCATCTGCAGCAGCCCGGCTTCCAGCACGATTACAGCACGCTGCGCGGCCAGTTTGCCACGCAAGTCCTGCCCGATGGCAGCCGCATCGAACTCGATAGCGGCAGCGCCGTCGACGTGGCCCTGCACCGCGACAGGCGCACCGTGCGCCTGCTGCGCGGCCAGGCCATGTTCCATGTGCAGGCGGACCCGGAGCGTCCATTCCAGGTGCTGGCGGGGCCGGCCACGGCCACGGTGCTGGGCACGCATTTTTCCGTGCGCCATGTAGGGGCCGCCACGCAAATCAGCGTGGCGCAAGGCACGGTGCGCGTGGAAGGGGAAGGCGACGCGCGCGCTGAAGTGCTGCAGGCGGGCGACGCTGTCACCGTCACGCCGCAGGGCGTGAAAACGCTGGCCAGGGTCAGCGCGCAAGCGGTGGGCAACTGGCGTGCCGGGCGCCTCGATTTCGAGGACGCCACCCTGGCCGAAGCGCTGGCCGAATTCGAGCGCTATGGCGACACAAACCTCGTGCTCGGCGATCCGGCCCTGGCCGGCCTGCGCCTGAACGGCAGCTTCGACGCGAAGCTGCCGGCGCAATTTGCCGCCGCCCTGCCGCTGGCCTTGCCCGTGCGCCTGCTGCGCCAAGACGGCAAGCTGCATATCGTCGCCCGCTGATTGCCGGAACATGCAGCGAAATAAAATCAATCCGCACGTCAGGGTAAATGATACTCATTCGTTTTAACTATGAATGATCACCACATCACCATAGGAAAAACATGCACATGACTCCACCGCGCCATCCCTTGCACGCCCGCCTGTCTCCCCTGTTCCTGGCCATCGGCCTGGCCTTCGCCACACCCGCCACGCATGCCGCCACCGCGCCGGTGGCGCAGGTGGAATGGCAGATCCCCGCGCAACCGTTGAACCGCGCGCTGAACGAACTGGCGCGCCAGGCAGGCATGGTGCTGCTGGCCGATGCGCGCCTGACCGAAGGCCGGCACAGCGCCCCACTGCAAGGCCGGCATTCGCTGCCCGAGGCGCTGCGCCAGTTGCTGGCCGGCAGCGGCCTGCAAGCACAGCTGCAGGGCGGCACGACCATCATCATCAGCGCACCCGCGCCTGTCGCCGCCGGCGCGGTGCAGATCGGCACCCTGCGCGTGAATGGCCAGGGCGGCAGCGGCACGTTCGAGGCGGACGACACGGATCCGGCCGACCTGCCCTACCTGACGCCGGCCGCCTCCGTGTACATCGGGCGCGAACAGATCGAGCGCTTCCGCGGCACCTCGCCGGCCGATATATTCAAGGGCGTGGCCGGCGTGCAGGTGGGCGACAGCCGCAACAGCGGGGCCGTCGACGTCAACGTGCGCGGCATGCAGGGCCAGGGCCGCGTGCCCGTGCTGATCGACGGCAGCCTGCAATCGTCGACCGTCTACCGCGGCTACGCGGGCATCGCCGACCGCAGCTACATCGACCCGGACCTGATCAGCGCCATCCGCATCGACAAGGGCCCGAACCTGTCGGCGCAGGGCGCGGGCGCCATCGGCGGCATGGTCAGCATGCAGACCCTGCGCCCGGAAGACATTCTGCTGCCAGGCCAGCGCACGGGCGTACGCCTGCGCGGCGGCATCCAGGACAACAGCGTCACGGCACCCGGCGATTTCGGCAGCGCGCCGCGCACGCACCGCAACAAGCTGGGCGACCCGCGCAGCGGCTTTGGCAGCATCGCCGTGGCGACGCGCCAGGACGACTACGACCTGGTGGCGGCCATCAGCCACCGCAGCATCGGCAATTATTTTTCCGGCACGCGCGGTTTCGAACGCTATCAGCTGCTCAACGAATGGGGCGACGACAATGGCGTGACGCAGTTCTTCAAGCGCGGCGATGAGGTGCTGAACACGGCCAACCGCACCACCTCGGCCCTGCTGAAGGCCAACCTGCGCCTGCCGCACGAACAGAAGCTGGAGCTGGGCTACCGCTATTTCGACAGTAGCTATGGCGAAATCATGCCCTCGCAAATCTACCGCAACAGCACCGGCAGCATCCCCCAGTGGGACCCCAGCCAGGTGCGCACCAACGCGCTGACGGCGCGCTACGAGTGGAAGCCGGAAGGCCAGAACTTCATCGACCTGAAGGCCAACCTGTGGCTGACGGACATGCAGAGCAAGTCGCGCAACGGCGACATCTTCAGCAATCCGCTGGAAGGCAAGGCCAATCCGGGCGACCATGAATGCAAGGAGTGCGTGGAAGTGCTGTACCTGGCGAAGAACCAGGCGCGCCGCGTTGGCGCCGACCTGACGAACACCTCGCGCTTCGCCACCGACATGGGCGCGCTCAAGCTCGATTACGGCTTGTCCCTGCAGAACGAGGATATCGGTCCGGCCGACAGCGTGCGCATCCTCGATGAAGACTTGAACGCCAATCACACCCTGCGCAACGGCAAGCGCCACGAGCAAAGCGTATTCGCCTCGCTGCAGTGGCAGGCGCGCGACTGGCTGACCGTTGACGCGGGCGGACGCTTCCAGCGCTTCGATTCCCGCGACCGCAACCGCCGCGCGGAACAGCAGTACCAGCCGCAGGGCTGGCAATGGGTCACCATGTGGGACAAGGACGGCGATCAGCTCGGCGCCGCGAAATGGTACCAGGATGCGCAGGGCCAGTTCACGGCGGCCACCAATCCCGCGCTGGTGGGCGGCATGGTGGAACGCTATGGCGAGGAACCGGCGCCGCTGGACATCTCGCAGGTGGACCAGTGGAGCGGCAACGATTATGTCTTCCGCGACGCCATCCCCGGCCTGTTCAAGTACAGCACGCCGATCCGCCGCAAGGACCACGGTTTCTCGCCCACCTTCGCCCTGACGGCGCGCCTGTCCGACAGCGTCAGCCTGTTCCTGCGCGACGCGCGCGGCTTGCGCATGCCCAGCCTGTACGAATCGACGATGGGCTTTTCCGCCACATATTCGTCGCCGCTCAAGCCGGAGCGCAGCCATAACCGCGAAGTTGGCGTCAGCCTGGTCAAGGACGGCGTATGGAGCGCCGCCGACAAGCTGCGCCTGCGCGTCGCGTATTTCGACAACGTCACGCATGGCTACATCACGCGCCGCCCGATACCCGACCTGCCGGCCTACGCGCAGAATTTCTCGATGGCGAACACGGACAAATACAGCGTCTCGGGGATCGAACTGCAATCGTCATATGACCGGGGTAGCGTGTTTGCCGATTTTTCCGGCACCTGGAACCGCAAGACCCTGATCTGCGACGCGGCCACGGCAGCGTATTTGCGCAAGGCCAGCAAGTGGCAATCGGATATCTGGAACACGCCAGACTGCTCGCCCATCGGTTTTTCCAGCTCATATGTCAGCAACCATATCCAGCCCAAGCTGAGCGCCAACCTGACCCTGGGCACGCGCTGGCTGCAGGAAAAGCTCACCGTGGGTACGCGCCTGACCCATGTCGGCCATCCGCTCGCGCGCCAGGACGACAAGGCCGTCTGGCAGTCGTGGACAGGCACCTCGCCGCAAGTGCTGACGCAGGCCTACACCCTGGCTGACCTGTTTGCCAGCTACAAGATCACGCCCAACGCCACCCTGGACGTGGCGGTGGACAACCTGACGGACCGCTACTACCTCGATCCGCTGACCCTGAGCCTGATGCCGGGACCGGGCCGCACGGCGCGCGTCACGCTTGGCCTTCGTTTCTGATTTGATTCATCCTTATAATAGAGAGCAGATATTCCATGCATGCAGCAAGCGACACCAGCAGCACCTTGAACGCCGTTCCGATTAACGCGGCCCCAACCCGCAGCCAGCGCCTGAAAGCCGACACCATGGCCACCCACGAATTGCTGGACCAGCGCATCATGGCCAGCGCACCGTTTTCCAGCCGCGAGAACTATGCGCGCTTTTTGCAGGCGCAGTACGCGTTCCTGCGCGACGTCGACGCGCTGTACGACAACACGCAACTGGCGGCCCTGCTGCCGGACCTGGAACAGCGCCGCCGCTACGCCAGCATCGCCGCCGACCTGCGCGACCTGGACACCGCGCTGCCGTCCGATGCGGCCACGCCGCCGTTCGACGCGCAGCTGGACCTGGCCACGGCGCTGGGCTGGCTGTATGTGAGCGAAGGCTCGAAGCTGGGCGCGGCCATCCTGTATAAACTGGCCGGCAAGATCGGCCTTGACGAGCATCACGGCGCGCGTCACCTGGCCGGCCATCCTGACGGACGCGCGCGGCACTGGCGCGAATTTACCTCCGTGCTCGATACGGCCATCCTCGATGAGGCGGGTGAAGCGCGCATGATCGACGGCGCGCGCGCCGCTTTCCTGCGCA
The DNA here is from genome assembly GCF_021165895.1 of Janthinobacterium sp. PLB04. NCBI lineage: Bacteria > Pseudomonadati > Pseudomonadota > Betaproteobacteria > Burkholderiales > Oxalobacteraceae > Janthinobacterium > Janthinobacterium sp. PLB04. Next base: position 4,639,799 of record NZ_CP088968.1, read on the forward strand.
TGCACGGCCACGTGGAGGCCTGCGCCTGATGGAAGAGCCAGTCATCCAGGCCGGCGCGGAAGCGCACACGGCACGCCTGCGCCGCTGGGCGTGGACGGCCGCCGGCATGCTGATGGTGGCGCTGGGCGTGATCGGCGCCATGCTGCCCGTCATGCCGACGACGATCTTCCTGATCCTGGCGCTGGCCTGCTTCAGCCGCGCCTCGCCGCGCCTGGAGCACTGGCTGCTGCATCACCCCCGCTTTGGCGCGCCCTTGCGGCAGTGGCGCGAACACCGCGCCGTGTCGCGGCGCGGCAAGGCCATGGCCTGCCTGGGCATGGCCATCGGCTTTGTCGCCATGTGCCTCGGCCATCCGCCCTGGTGGGTGATCGCCATGGTGGGCGCGATGGAAATCGCCGTTCTTATCTATCTGCTGCGCCGCCCGGAAGGGCCGGCGCCGACGGTGGCCGCCGACAAGACGCTGCCGACCGACTGGCGCCGTCCGCTGACGATAGCCGCCGTCTTCGCCATGCATGGCGCCCTGCTGGGATGGGCGCTGTACCACCGCGCGCCGGCAGCGCCCGTGCTGGCCATCGTGCCCGACGCCGCGCAGCCGGCCATGCTGCTGTTCCTGCCGGCCGCCGCCCCGCCCCGCCCTTTGGAGCAGAATCTTGCTGAACGGGTCAGCGCCGCCGCCGCGCCATCCGCCGCCATTGCCAAAAAGGCAGTGCCGGCAATCCAACAATTGGTACTGCCGCAGCCGGATGCCGCACCCATGCCGCCGCAAGCCGAGAGCATCGCGGCCGTTGCCGAGGTGCGGCATACGCCCGTGACACCGGCACCGGCGGCGGCGCCGTCCCTCGCGGCGGCGCCGCCCTCGCCCGCCCTGCCGCCCGCGCCGCAGGAGCTGCGCAGCGGCGTATCGAGCTGGGAAGGCAAGGTTTTGGCGCGCATGGAGCGCTTCCGCCGCTACCCGACGGCGTCGCGCGCCAAGCAGGAACAGGGCGTGGTGTATCTGCGCTGCCGCATCGACCGCGACGGCCAGGTGCTGGCCGCCGCCATCGAGCGCAGCTCCGGTTCCGCAGCGCTGGATCAGGCCGCGCTCGATACTTTGCAACGGGCCGCGCCACTGCCGCGCATCCCCAAGGAACGGCCGGACCCGCTGGAATTATCGATTCCCGTCGAATTTTCCATTGGCTGATCGCACAAAAACCGCTTTTACTCTCGCCAAACACCCATATAGACATTATTTGCATATTCAAAGCAAGATTCTGTCGTAGGAGTAATAACACGATCGGAGGTATACTACGCAACCGACGTGGCAGGCTGGGCGATTTGGCCCCTGCAAGCAAGCCTGTCACGGTCCAATAAAAAAGGAAACACTGCATGACCACACCACACCGTACGCCGGTGATTCGCATCGATGGCGCAAACAAGACCTTCGCGCTACCCAAAGGCGAACAATTCCACGCGGTCAAATCGGTCACGCTGGAAGTCTATCCCGGTGATATTTTCGGCCTGATCGGCAAGAGCGGCGCCGGCAAATCGACCTTGCTGCGCCTGATTAACCTGCTCGAACGCCCCGACAGCGGCACCATTACCGTGGCCGGGCGCGAATTGACACGCCTGGGCAAGAGCGAATTGCGCGACGCGCGCCAGAACATCGGCATGATTTTCCAGCAATTCAACCTGCTGCAAAACGCCAGCGTCTTCGACAACGTCGCCTTCCCGCTGAAAATCCATGGCACGACCAAGGGCGAGCAGATCGCCGCCCGCGTCGAGGAATGTCTGGCGCTGGTGGGCCTGTCCGACAAGCTGCACAGCTATCCGGCGCAATTGTCCGGCGGGCAGAAGCAGCGCGTGGCCATTGCCCGCGCCCTGGCCAGCCACCCGGACGTGCTGCTGTGCGACGAGCCGACATCCGCGCTGGATGCGGAAACCACGCGCGCCCTGCTCGACACCCTGCGCGACATCAATGCACGCCTGGGGGTGACCATCGTCATCGTCAGCCATGAGCTGTCGGTGCTGGGCGCCATCTGCAACCGCGTGGCTGTCGTGGAAAACGGCGCCATCGCCGAACAATTCGATTTGAGCGACACGGCCACCCCGCGCAAGACGGCGCTGGGACGCGAGCTGGCTTATTACGGCACCGAGGCGTTTGAAGCCACCGCATGGAAGGATGCAACACATGTTTGAAGAATCGATCAATAACGTCATCAACCTGCTGCCGGAAATCTGGGTGGCGCTGGGCCAGACCATGACGATGCTGGGCATCGGCCTGACCGCCGCCATCCTGATCGGCGGCCCGCTGGGCATCCTGCTGTTCCTCGTCTCGGAAGGCCAGTCGCTGGAAAACCGTCCGCTGTCGACGATCCTCGGCTGGCTGGTGAATACCGTGCGCAGCTTCCCGTTCATCATCCTGCTGGTCGCCCTGACGCCGTTTACGCGCGTCATCGCCGGCACCTCGATCGGTCCGCTGGCAGCCAGCGTGCCGCTGTCCTTCGCCGCCATTCCCTACCTGGCGCGCCTGGTGGAACAAAACCTGCGCGAAGTGCCGCGCGGCGTGATCGAGGCGGCGCATGCCATGGGCGCGTCGGAAATGCAGATCATCTTCCGCGTGCTGCTGGTGGAAGCGCGCTCCGGCCTCGTGCTGGCCCTGACCGTGCTGTCGATCAGCTTCCTGTCGTATTCGGCCGTGGCCGGCGTGGTGGGCGGCGGCGGTATCGGCGACCTGGCCATCCGCTACGGCTACTACCGCTTTGAGACGGACATCATGGTCGCCACCGTGGCCATCCTGATCGTGCTGGTGCAAACCATCCAGTTCGCCGGCACGCGCATCGCCAAGCGCCTCGACAAACGTTAATTCATATTCAGTATTTCAGTACAAGGAAAAGCATGAACCACATTCGCCGCAACCTGCTCCTGGCCGCCGCCAGCCTGGCCTTCGCCAGCGCCGCCCACGCCAAGGACCCGAAAGAACTCGTCATCGGCACCAGCTCCGGCCCGTATTCGGACCAGCTGAAGCTGGGCATCAAGCCTATCCTGGAAAAACAGGGCTACAAGGTCAAGATCGTGGAATTCAACGACTACGTGCAGCCGAACTACGCGCTGGCCGAAGGTTCGCTGGACGCCAACGTATTCCAGCACATCGTGTATCTGACCAAGTTCGCCACCGATAACAAGCTGCCACTGAGCTCATTGATCACCGTGCCGACCATGCCGATCGGCCTGTACGGCGGCAAGCAAAAGTCCTTGGCCGACGTGAAGAACGGCGCCACCATCACCATGCCGAACGATCCGACCAACCAGGCGCGCGCGCTGGTGATGCTGGCCAAGATGGGCTGGATCAAGCTCAAACCGAACGTCGATCCGCTGCGCGCTTCCGAGCGCGACGTGCTGGAAAATCCGAAGAAGCTGAAACTGGTGCCGCTGGAAGCGGCGCAGCTGCCACGTTCGCTGGCCGACGCCGACTACGCTTTTGTCAACGGTAACTTCGCCCTGGCCGCCGGCATGAAGCTGACGTCGGCCCTCGCCGTGGAAAAGATCTCGGACAGCTACATCAACCTGGTCGCCATCCGCACGGCCGACAAGGCCAAGCCATGGGTCAAGGACCTGGAAGCGGCCTACCGCTCGCGCGCCTTCCTCGACGCGACCAACAAATACCTGGCCGGCTACGAAAAGACGGACTACCAGCTGGCGCTGGAAAAGACGCTGAAAAAATAAAGCAAAGCGCTGCACGCAAAAAAAACGGCCAGGTTCACACCTGGCCGTTTTTTTATTGCCCGCGCCGCGTGGACGCCGTCATGCCATGCTTAGAAACGGTAACCCACACCGACGCCGATCAGGAGTGGATCCACCTTGACTTCGCTGATCTTGGCGCCACCGGCCAATACGTCGCTGCGGATCTGCACTTTCTTGATGTCGAAGTTCAAGGACCAGTTTTTGTCCAGTTTGTAATCGACACCGGCTTGCAGCGAGAAGCCCCAGCTGTCATGTTCCAGGCGGCCGGCGCCGTTCAGCAATTTCACGTCCGAGATATTCGTGTAGTTCACGCCCGCACCCACGTATGGGCTGAACTGTTTTTCAGGCATGAAGTGGTATTGCAGCGACAGGGTCGGCGGCAAATGCTTGAAGCTGCCGATCTTCGTGCCGGACAAGGTGACGTCATGCTTTTGCGGATAAGTCAGGATCAGCTCGGCAGCGATATTTGGCGTGAAGAAGTAGGAAATATCGATTTCAGGAATCGTCTTGCTGCTGACGTGAATCAGGTCGGATGCGCCGACGCCACCAACAGGAGCAGATTTGTTGGCCGGATCGATATGCACGGCGCGCGCACGGACCAGCCATGGGCTTTCCTGTGCCATTGCGTTGCCGGCGAATGCGCCGATGGCGGCCAGGACGATTGCTGCTGCAGTTGCGGACTTTTTCATTTTATTTCCCTCTGTCGTTAATGTCGTTAAGTAACGCTGCGAAGTCTAAGAGTGCAGTGCAACAAAAACTTTGATCCACATCAAATAGTGCTAGATGGCATCATCAGAGGGATTTTTTCCTTTGCCCAGGTCAAGAAAATGCGGCAGCGCAGCGCACGCATACGTATCAATGTACGCCGTCAAACAGGCTGGCGACCCAGTCGGCAAACACGCGCACACGGGGCGACAATTGCCGGTGGTGGGGATACAGCACGGACACGGGCAACGGGTCGGGCCGCAAGTCCCGCAGCACTTCCACCAGGTCGCCGGCCGCCAGCGCCCGCTGCAGATGGTAGCGGGGCGCCTGGATCAAGCCCATGCCGGCGCGGCAACAGGCGTGGTATGCGTCCGCACTGTTGACGGACACGGTGCCCGGCAAGGCCACGCTGTGCCGCTGGCCGTCCGCCTTGAAATCGAAGGGCCAGACCTTGCCCGTCTGGGTGGAAAAGAAATTGACGGCGCGGTGGCCATCCAGTTGCGCCAGAGTCTCCGGCGTGCCGTGCGCGGCCAGGTAGGCGGGGCTGGCGCACGTCACCTGCTCCAGCAACGCCACACGGCGCGCCACCATGGACGAATCGCCCAGCTCGCCCACACGCAGCACACAATCGACGCCTTCGCGCACCAGGTCGACGAGGCGGTCGCCCATGCCGATTTCCAGTTCGATCAGCGGATAGCGGGCGCAGAACTGGTCCAGCACGGGCATGACGAAATGCATGGCCAGGGTCGCGTGCAGGTCGATGCGCAGCTTGCCGGCCGGCTGCTGGGCCGCCGAACTGAACACGGCTTCCGTTTCTTCCAGGTCCGCCAGCAGGCGCGCGCAGCGCTGGTAATATGCCTCGCCATCGGGCGTGGGCGTCACTTGCCGCGTGGTCCGCTGCAGCAGGCGCACGCGCAGCCGCGCTTCAAGCTGCTTGATCGCATGCGTGACGGTCGCCTTCGGGTAGCCGAGGTCATGCGCCGCCTGGGTGAAACTGCGCAGTTCGACGATGCGGGTAAAAATGCGCATCGCATCAAATCGGTCCATCTTCCTGCCCCATTGTTATTCCTTGCTGCACAGTGTAGCGATATCACCGTTGGTTTTGCAATTGCAACGCAAGATGCGTGCAACGCAATCGACGCTTGCGCCGATGTCACTGGTCTGCCGGTCGGCTAGCCAGCATAATATTTCCACTCCGCACAATACAAATGAGAATAGTAATGATTATCATTTGCGATATAATGCACTACCTCGCTCAAGCGACTACAAAAAGGAATGGGAGACATGGATATATTGAGGGAACTGCGTGAATCGGGCTTGAAAGTAACCATCCCCCGCTTGCGGATTCTGCAGCTGTTTCAAGAAGGCACGATCAAGCACCTGAGTGCGGACGATGTCTACAAACTCTTGCTGGCCGAAAAAATCGACGTGGGCCTGGCCACCATCTACCGCGTGCTGATGCAGTTTGCCGAAGCGGGCATTTTGTTTCGCCGGCACTTCGAATCCGGCCACGCCGTGTTCGAACTGAACGAAGGCCAGCACCACGACCACCTGGTCTGCACAGGCTGCGGCAAGGTCGATGAATTCGTCGACGAAGGCATTGAACTGCGCCAGAACGAGATCGCCGCCGAGCGGGGCTTCGTGCTGCACGAGCACGCGCTGTCGCTGTACGGCACCTGCGCCGAGTGCACGGCGAAGAAAGTCCCGCCGCGCAAAGCGTCCTGAGGCAGCGCGCAGCGCAGCGCCTGGCAAGCCACCTGCGCTACACTGCGTGCGCCGCAGCTCAGCTCAACAAAGGACCAGCATGTACATCGGAGAAATCGCCCGCCTGGCGGGCACCTCGCCCAAGGCCTTGCGCCACTATGAAGCGCTGGGCTTGCTGGGCGACGTGCGCCGCTCGGGCGCCTACCGCGTCTACACGCAGCAAGACCTGGCGCAAGTGAGGCTGATACGCCAGGCGCAGGCCCTGGGCTTCCGCCTGGCCGAACTACTGCCCATCCTGGCCGGCGACGATACCGACTGGGCCGCCCTGTCGCAGCACATCGCCGCCAAGCGCGCACAGGTGCGGCAGGATATCGCCCGCCTGCGCCAGCTCGATGCGCAACTGGCCGACATCGACACGGAAATCCGCGACTGCCTGGCGCAGCAGCGTCTGCAAGAGGCCGCTTGACTCTGCCCTCAGGGGTAGGCTTTAGCATGCAAGCTCTTCTTTAACGGACAGCCTGCATCATGACCAAGACGACACCCAAGCGCATTTTGATACTCCTAGGCCATCCGTCGGGCGACAGCTTTTGCGCCGCCCTGGCCGATGCCTATGCCGCCACGGCCCGCAGCGCAGGCCACTGCGTGCGCGAACTGCGCCTAGGCCAGCTGGACTTCGACCCCATCCTGCACGAAGGCTACCGCCAGGTGCAGCCGCTGGAAGCGGACTTGCTGGCGGCGCAGGAAGCCATCAGCTGGGCCGAGCACCTGGTGTTCGCCTACCCGATCTGGTGGGGCGGCGCGCCGGCCCTGCTGAAAGGCTTTGTCGACCGCGTCTTCCTGCCCGGCTACGCTTTCAAGTACCGGCCCGGCAAGGCTTTCCCGGCGCAACTGCTGAAAGGCCGCACGGCCCAGCTGCTGGTGACGATGGATACGCCGCCCTGGTATTTCCGCTGGGTCTACCGCATGCCCGGCATCCACCAGCTGCGCAAGACGACGCTGGAATTTTGCGGCATCAAACCCGTCAGGGTGGCCAGCTTCGGCCCCATCCTGCACTCCACCGAGCCGCAGCGTGCGCGCTGGCTGGCGCAGGCACAGGTGCTGGCCCGGCGCCTGTAAGTTGCTTGCCATGCAGCCATCTTGCATACGGTTTTGACAAGCTGGTAATCAAGCCGTCATATTCCAAGGCTACCATGATGATATTGCCTGTTTGTCAGTCGCCTTGCCGTCGCGACAACAAGGGTCCGATCGTCATGTAAAGGTAGCCGCTGTGGAGTTCAACGCTTCTCGATTGCATCTTCCCCGTTATCGCACGTCCGTGGCGTCCGACCTGTGCATCCCCACGGAATCCGTGCAGGCCGACGCCAGCAACTTCGCCGTGCTGGAATTGTTCACGGAACGGCGCGACATGATGAGCCTGCCCGTCACCGAGCAGCAGAAGCCCATCGGCCTGATCAGCCGCAACATCTTCATGTCGCAGATGTCCAAGCCTTTCTATCACGAGGTGTACGGCAAGAAGAGCTGCATCGCCTTCATGGACAAGGAACCGCTGATCGTCGATGGCGCCATGAGCATCGAAGACCTCACCTTCCGCGCCGTGGAAGCGGGCGAAAAGGCGCTGGCCGACGGCTTCATCATCACTGCCGATGGCGCACTGGCCGGCGTGGGCTTCGGCTTGCAGCTGATGAACGTGGTGGCCACCATGCAGGCGGAAAAGAACCGGCAAATCATGCACAGCATCGATTACGCCAGCGTGATCCAGCGCGCCCTGCTGCGCACCTCCGATGCGGAATTACGCGCCACCCTGCCCGACGCCCACCTGGAATGGCAGCCGCGCGACGTCGTCGGCGGCGATTTCTACTTCTTCGAGCGCCACGCGGGCGGCTGGTTCGCCGCCATCGCCGACTGCACCGGCCACGGCGTGCCGGGCGCCTTCATGACCCTGATCGCCTCGTCGGCCCTGAGCCAGGCCTTGCGCGAGCTGGGGCCGCACGATCCGGCCGCCCTGATCGGCGCCGTCAGCCGCGCCATCAAGACCTTGCTGGGCCAGGACGGCGCCGGCAGCGGTGAAGCCACCGGCCACGCCGGCTCGAACGACGGCATGGATTGCGCCTTCCTGTGCTACGACACGGCCAGCGCCAGCCTGCGTTTCGCGGGCGCGAAACTGGCGCTGCATGTGGTCGCGCCGGGCGAGGAGAGCGTGCGCGCCATCGACGGCGCGCGCATGGGCGTGGGCTATGTCGACACGCCAGCCGGCTACTGCTGGCACAACGAGACGCTGGCCATTCCCGCCGGCAGCCTGCTGTTCCTCACCACCGACGGCTTGCTCGACCAGATCGGCGGCGCGCGCGACATCGCCTACGGCAAGCGGCGCATGCGCGAGCAATTGCTGGCGCGGCGCGACGCTTGCGCCGGCGACGTGGCGGCGGCGCTGCTGCAGGACAGCGCCGCATGGCAAGGCAAGCAGCCGCGCCGCGACGACCTGACCTTTTTCTGTTTCCGCCTGTAGTTTTGGCGCCATCGAGCCACCTTATCAACAAGAAACCGGGTCACCGGCTAGCCAGGAGCACGGACGTGCTGTACGAAGAATTCAACGAGTTTTGGGATGTGGCGCGCAAGCGCAACATCATCTTTTTTTACGTGGGCTATTTCTCGCAGCACGTGGTGAATGCCATTTCCGAAACCATCAAGGCGCGCCTCGATACGGCCGGCGCGGCCGGGCCCACGCGGCGGCGCATCTTTTCCTCGTTCATCGAGATGTCGCAAAACATCATGCATTATTCCGCCGACAGCCTGACGCCCGATGCGCAGCTGGACCAGCAGATGCGGCGCGGCTCGTTCTGCATCGGCACGCGCGGCGACAGCTTTTTCCTGCTGTGCGCCAACCCCGTCTCGACGGACAACGTGGCGCAGATCCGCGCCCGGCTGGAACCGCTGCATACGATGACGATGGAGGAAATCCGCCTGGCGTATAAAAAGGCCCTGCGCGAGGAAGCGCCCGCCGACAGCAAGGGCGCGGGCCTGGGTTTCCTCACCATGGCGCGCGACGCCAGCGAGCCGCTGGAATTCGAATTCGTCCAGGATCCCCAGGAACCGGGCCACACCATCTTCTGCATCAAAGCCATCATTTGAAAGAGCCGACTCAGGAAAGCATATGCAATTACCGTCACCACTGTTCATCGCCGCGACCCCGAGTTCGCCCGAAATCGACTTCCGTTTCGAGCAGCACACCCTGTCGATCAAGGGCGAGTCGTACCCGGAAAACGCGGCCGCCTTCTATGGCCCGCTGATCGCCGCCGTGCGCGCCTACCTGGAAGGCTGCCGCGAAGCAGCCATCACCGTCAACGTCTCGCTGGCCTACTTCAACAGCTCCAGCACGAAGATGCTGTTTACCCTGTTCGACACCCTGAACCAGGCGGCCGTGGACGGCAACCAGGTGCGCCTGAACTGGTATCACGACGAGGACGACGACACCATCCTGGAATTCGGCCAGGAGCTGCAGCAGGACTTCACTGCGCTGGACTTCCGCGACCATCCCGTGCAGGGCAGCTAGGACATGCACGCCGCCATCTCCGAGTCCGGACTGGAGCCCGACCTGTTCACCGTGGAAGCGGCGGCGCTGGCTGCCGCGCGCCGCATGCATGCCGACGCCAGCGCGTCGAGCGCGGAACAGCGGCGCGTGCTCGGTGAACTGATCAATCACTACGAGCGGCTGATGCGCGAGACGCGGCGCCTGATCGGCCGCAGCGACCGCGCCGAGCGCGACATGCATCTGCTGAACCGGCAATTGCAAACCCTGGCCGGCCAGCTCGAATACCGCGCCACGCACGACCCGCTGACGGGCGCCCTGAATCGCGGCGCCGTGATCGACCACGCCTCGCGCTGCCTGGCGCAGGGCGACATGGCGCTGATCGTGCTCGACATCGACCTGTTCAAGCAGGTCAACGACGATTTCGGCCACCCTGCCGGCGACGGCGTGATCCAGGCGGTGGTCGACTGCCTGAAAGGATTGCTGGGACAGGAGACGGCCATCGGCCGGGTCGGCGGCGAAGAGTTTTCCGTGGTCTGGCCCACCTCCTCGCGCGACGACGCGGCGCAAGTGGCGCAACGCATCTGCGAGACTGTCGGCCGCCAGCGCCATGCCGCGCCCATCACGCGTGCCATCACCGTCAGCGTGGGCCTGAGCTGGAACCGCGCCGGCACGGCATTTGAAACGGCCTACAGCCACGCGGACCAGGCCCTGTACCAGGCCAAGCGCGAAGGACGCAATTGCGTGCGCCAGTGGCTGGAAAGCTGAAGCGGCCCTTAGCGGATATGTTCGCGCGCCATGCTGCCGTCGCGGCGCATGGCCGCCGCCGCCCGCTGCATGGCCAAGGCCTGCGTCTCGGGCAATTGCTTGTTGCAGGCGAGGTAAGTCTGCACCCGGTTGAAGGTCAGCAGCGGCACCACCTTGCCCTCCCACTCCTTGCCGGCAAACGGCTTGCTGCCCACCGCCATGCCGACGGCCCACAAGTCGATGCGTCCGAGCAGCAGCTTTTGCGGATTGAGCCACTCCTGCGTCACGGGCGCCACGCTCAAGCCGCGCTGGCGCAGGTAATCGTCGCGCGCGTCGCCCAGCACCGTGCCGATTACCAGGCCGCGCGCATCGGCCAGCGTGCGCAACGCCAGGTGCCGTTCGGCCAGGCCGTAGAGTATCCATTCCGCTTCGTTGAGGGGACCGATCCAGCGAAATTGCGCTTCGCGCTCCTGCGTGCGGCTGGTGGAAAAAATGCAGGTATCACGCTCGCGCAGCGCCTGCGCATACGCGCGCTTCCACGGCAGCAGCTCGATGCTGTAGGAAAGGCCGGCGCGCGCCATAATGTCGCGCACCTTGAGCGTTTCACGTCCCACGACGACATTGCCTTCCATCATGCTCGACGGCGGCAAATGCTCGCCGACGATGCGCACGTCCGCCGCCGCGGCCAGCGCCGGCATCAGCAGCGCCACTGCCAGCAGCCGTGCCATGCTTGCTTGTTTCATGCTTGCTTTCATCTGCCACAGGGATACAAGCCGATGTTACCATCGGCTCACCCTGGCATTGCCGGATATTGTCAATTTCGGGACATACTTTCCACAACGTGGCAACAGGCCAACGCCAGCGGATGATGATGCAAGGGAGGAGGAGAGAGAAATGATTGGCGGAAAACAGTAGGAGTCGAACCTACGGGAGAACGTCTGACGCCCTCCACCGGGTTTGAAGCCCGGCCACATCACCGGATGAGTGTGCTTTCCGCGGTACCTGAGCTAGCTCTTGGGCAAGGCTGCGGTGTAGGACCACAACGCTTGCGGGCGTAATAGATGCCCATTGCCAACACGGCGAGTATAACCGACGCGGTCAAAAAATTCCAAAACCTGGATCGCCCGCTTGCGGCCCAGGCCGCTGGCGTCGCGGAAGGTGGCGGCGCCCACGGCGCCATTACCGGCCGGCAAGCCTGCATCCCCTTCCGCCTTGTGCGCCAGTTCCCGCACCAGCTGCGCCAGCTCGGCCAGCGCCGCCTGGTGATAAAACAGGTCGTGCACGACCTGGCTGATCTGCCCTGCCTTGGCAAGTTTGCGCAACAGCCGGCGCGTTTCATCCTCGGCCAGGCTGAAGCCGCGCGCCAGGTCGCGCGTCCATGGAGGATCGGATCGTCCCTGCTCCAGGGCGGCCAGCAAGGGCTCGGCCACCGCCTGCTCCTGCGGCGTCAGTTCCACGCTGTGCGCCGGCAAGTGCAGGCTGGCGCCGCGCGCCAGCACCTCGCCGCGCGCCAGCAAGGCTTCGACCAGGTGGCTCCACAAGGCGTCTTCCATCTCCGCGTCGACGATGCGTTTCAAACGCCACAGTTCCGGCCCCGCCTCGTCGGGGGCGCGTGCGTGGAAGGTTTCCAATGCTGCCAGCACCCGCCCTTCCAGCGCCAGCAACGCCGGCGGCGCCACCAGCAGGGCGTCGCCACCGCGCAGGGCGATACGCCGCGTGTCGGGCGGCAGCGCCAGGGCGTCCGCCGGCAACAAGGACAGGCGCACCAGCAAGGACTCGCGCAAGCCCAGCGGGCCTTGCGCCAGCAGGGCCGCATAGTCGCCGTGCGCGACAAACGCGGCCAGCGCATCGAGCCAAGCCAGCCTGGCCGGGCTGCGCCGCTTGCGCGCGGGCCCGAACGGATCGAGCACCATGCCACCGCCCACCGTTTGCGTCGCCTGCGCGTTGCGCACGACGAAACGGTCGCCCGGCACGCCGTGCATGGGAGACTCGAATACCAGTTGTACCCTGCCCGTCTGTCCCGGCGACAGGGTTTCGCCATCGAGCATGACGGCGCGCGCCAGCTGGTGCGCCGCGCCCAGGTGCACGTGCAGCGGCGACCAGGCTTTCAGGTGCACTCCGGCGTCGGGCAGCAGGGTCAGTTCCACGTCGAGGCGCTCGGCACACTGCGCCAGCTCGGGCGCGGCGATCCAGTTGCCCCGCTCGATGCGCTCGCGGTCGATGCCTGCCAGGTTCAGCGCCAATCTCTGGCCCGCCATGCCCGTCCCGGCTGCGCGGTTCTGCGCATGGATGCTGCGCACCCGCGCTTGCGCGCCACCGGGCGCCAGTTGCAGCATGTCGCCCACTTGCACCCGTCCCGCCAGCGCCGTGCCGGTGACGATGGTGCCCTGCCCCGACAAGGTGAACACCCGGTCCACGCCGAGGCGGAACAAGCGCCGCTCGTCACGCTGCGGCAGGCTGCGCGCCGCTTGCGTCAGGTGCGCCAGCAAAGCGGCCACGCCGGCATCGTTGTCGCGATTGGCGGCCGTGGGGAAAATCGGGCTGCCGGCCAGCGGCGTGCCGGCCAGCAACACTTCGATATCCGCTTCCACCTGCGCCACGCGGGCGCCATCGGCGCGGTCGATCTTCGTCAGCGCCACGGCGCCCTGCGTCACGCCCAGCAGCTGCAAGATGGCCAGGTGCTCGTGCGTCTGCGGCATGATGCCGTCGTCGGCCGCCACCACCAGCAGGGCGAAGTCGATGCCCGTCACGCCGGAGGCCATGGTGCGGATGAATTTTTCGTGGCCGGGCACGTCGATCACGCCCAGCACCGTGCCGTCCGCCAGCGGCAGATAGGCATAACCGAGTTCTATCGAAATGCCGCGCGCCTGCTCTTCCTTCAGGCGGTCCGTATGCACGCCCGTCAGCGCGCGCGTCAGCGTCGTCTTGCCATGGTCGATATGGCCTGCAGTGCCGACGATCATGCGGACAACCCGGCAAGCTGCGCGATGAAGGTCGTCTCGTGCGCCGCTTCCAGGCAGCGCAAGTCGAGCCATAGCGTATCTTGCCCGATGCGCCCGATCACGGGGCACGGCAAGGCGCGCAAACGCTGCTCCAGCACGCCCAATGGATTGCTCAGGCGCGAACCGGGCGCGCTGCGGATGGCCAGGCCAAAGCTGGGCAGCTGGTCGACGGGCAAGGCGCCGCTGCCGATCTGGCTTTTCATGGCTTCGGCGGTAATCATATAGGTGGCGCCGAGCACGCTTTGCAACAGCGGCAGCAGGGTTTGCGCCTGCGCGCGCATGGCGGCGGCGGGACGCGTCAAGAGGCGCAAGGTGGTCAGGCGTTCGGCCAGCAAGTCCGGCGCGCGGTACAGCTGCAATACGGGTTCCAAGGCGGCCAGCGTCAGCTTGCCGACCCGCAGCGCGCGTTTCAAGGGGTTGCGCTTGATCTTTGCGATCAGGTCGGCGCGACCGACGATCACACCGCATTGCGGGCCACCGAGCAGCTTGTCGCCGCTGAAGGTGACCAGATCGGCCCCCGCTGCTATGGTTTCGCGCACCGTCGTTTCATGCGGCAGGCCGTATTGCGCCAGGTCGACCAGGCTCCCGCTGCCCAGGTCCACGGCGGTCGGCACATGGTGTTTTGCCGCCAGCGGCACCAGTTCGTCGAGCTCCACGCTCTTGGTAAAGCCGGTGATCGCGTAATTGCTGCAATGGACCTTCATCAATAGGGCCGTGTCTTCACTCACGCCATTTGCATAGTCGGCCAGGTGCGTGCGGTTGGTGCTGCCCACTTCGCGCAGCACGGCGCCGGCGCGCGTCATGACGTCGGGGATGCGGAAGGCGCCGCCGATTTCCACGAGTTCGCCGCGCGAGACGATGACTTCCCTGTTCTGCGCCAGGGTGTTCAGCATCAGCAGCACGGCGGCCGCATTGTTGTTGACGACGGTGGCCGCTTCGGCCCCCGTCAGTTCGCGCAACAGTTCCTCGACGAGGTCGTCGCGGTCGCCGCGCTTGCCCGTTTCCAGGTCGAATTCCAGGTTCATCGGCCACTGCAGCGCTTCCACCACGGCTTGCACGGCGGCGTCGGGCAGCAGCGCGCGGCCCAGGTTCGTGTGCAGCACGGTGCCCGTCAGGTTGAAGACGGCGCGCAGTTGCGAACGCGATTGCGATTGCAGCCGTTCGCCGATTTGCGCGGCGATGGCGGCAATCGACGCGCCCTCTTCGCACACGGCACCCGCCAGCATGGCCGTACGCAATTCGGCCAGCACGGCGCGCGCACAGGCCAGCGTTTGCACGCGGCCATGGTGCGCAATCAGGGCCAGGCAAGCCGTGTCGCCCAGGATACGGTCTACCGATGGCAGGCGCACGGTTTGCCCCGTCGTCATGACTGCTGGCCCTCGCTGCTGTCGCTCTTCCCCAGCCACAGCAGCGGATTGCCGCTGGCGCGCTGGTAGCCCGCTTCGCCCACCAGCAGGTCGAGCATCAGGCTGGCCAGGTCGTCGGCCAGCGGTTCGACGTTGTAATCGTGTTCCTGGTTGAAGACCTTGCGGTAGGTGTGGCAGTCGTCGCAGGTTTCCGCGCGCGCCACCTTCTTCGGATCGTTCGCCTTGTTGGGCAATTTGTCGTCCTTCGCCGCCACGGGGTCGAACGGCGCGGCGTCGGCCGCGTCCAGGCCCTGGTAGGCGATCTTGCCATTCTGTTCGCAGGTCGAGCACTTCACGCGCACCATATGCCATTCGCTTTCGCAAATGCCGCAGTGCAGGTAGCGGTAGCCCTGCGACCCGCCGCCGATGCGGATCACGCTGGCGACGGGGTGCGAACCGCAGACGGGGCACAGTGTGCCCGTTTCCAGGTCCGGCACGCGCGCGGCGCGCAATTCGCTGGCCGACACCGACCATAAAATTTGCAGGGCGGCCGCGACGAACGGCGCATGCATGGGATTGAGGTTGTCGCCGTTTTCATCGAGCACGGCATCGGCGCAGGCGTCCAGCGCTGGCGCATCGAGCGCGCGCAGCTGGGCCAGCACTTGCGTCAGGCCGCCGGACAATGCCGGCTGGCTTCTCGCCGTGGCGGCCAGTTCATCGAGCAGGCTGGCAAAGATGTCGCGCCAGACGGGCGGACGGGCGCCGCTGACGGGCAGCACGGGCATGCGGTGCTGGATGGCGCGGCGCAGCGCGTCCGGGTCGGCGGCAGGCACGGCGCCGGGCGCCAGTTTTCCCACCACGGCGGCCTGCGCATCGGCCAGCGCGGCCATCAGCACCAGGTAGCCCTGCATGCCCGCATCGACGGGAATGCCCTTGATGTTTCCTTGCGCCAGTTCGCGCAAGCGCAAGGCGCGCGCCTTGAACAGGCTGTCAGGCTGCGGCAGCAGCAGGCGCGGAATCGCGTTGTGGTCCAGGCCTTCGATTTCGCCTGGCTGAAGAATGCGTTGTACCAATGGAGTTTCCCATCAAAAAAGGGGCTGTAAAGTATTCTAATCGATAAAAAGAAAGGGGTCAGTCCTGGGACTGACCCCGGGTAATGCCGGTGTCATCAATATCAAGAACTTAGTCTTTTGTATTGCGAATGACAGCCTCAAACCACTTCGGATGGTGCTTGCGTGCCCAGCCGTAGGTGACGGTGCCGCGCACCATGGCACCGATCGAACCCTTGACCCACAGGGCCGCATAGATGTGCACGATGATGGAGCAGATGATGCCGAACGCGCACACGGCATGCAGCAAGGCGGCCGCGCGGATGACGGGAATCGGGAAATAGAACGCAAAGTACGCGCGCCAGATCACGATGCCCGACAGCAGCAAGCCCACCATGCAAGCGAGCAGCACGAAGAACAGGATCTTCTGGCCGGCATTGTATTTGCCGATCTTCGGAAGCTTTTCTTCGCGGTTGTTGAGCACGTCGTCCATCTGTTTCAGCCACTGCTTGTCGCCGTCCTCGAACTTGTTGTGGTGCCAGAAGCGCACCACGAGGATCGCGAACGAGACGAACATCACCAGGCCGGCAAACGGATGCAGGATGCGCGTCCATTGCCCGCCGCCGAACAGGTTCGCCAGCCACGCCATCGAGGGATGGAACATGGCCAGGCCGGACAGCGCCAGCATGACGAAGGTGATGGCGGTCACCCAGTGATTCGTGCGCTCGTTCGGGTCGTAGCGCTGGATCAGCGGGTTGCCATCCTTGTCACGCAGCTTTCCATCATGCAGATCACTGTGGCTCATGGTCTTCCTCCCGGATGCGTTTGGCCTCTTCCAGCGCCTCGTGCTCTTCGTCCTTGCTCACTTCGTTCGGACCGACACGCGTGTAATGGAAGAAGCCTGCCAGGGCCGTGGCGGCCATGCCGGCCACCGCCAGCGGCTTGGACCAGCCCTTCCAGAAGCCCACCATCGGGCTGATGCGTGGACGTTCCGGCAAGTTCGAATACAGCTTCGGCTTGTCGGCATGGTGCAGCACGTACATCACGTGCGTGCCGCCCACGCCCAGCGGGTCGTACAGGCCCGCGTTCTCGAAACCGCGCGACTTCAGATCGACGATGCGCGCTTCCGCATGCACCTTCATGTCTTCCTTGGTGCCGAAAACGATGGCGCCCGTCGGGCAGGTTTTCACGCAAGCCGGTTCCTGGCCCACGGCCACCCGGTCCGAGCAGAGCGTGCACTTGTAGGCGCGGTCGTCCTTCTTCGAAATGCGGGGCACGTCGAAAGGACAGCCGGCCACGCAGTAGCCGCAGCCGATGCAGTTTTCCTGGTGGAAATCGACGATGCCGTTCGTGTACTGCACGATGGCGCCCGGCGCCGGACAGGCTTTCAGACAGCCCGGGTCCTCGCAGTGCATGCAGCCATCCTTGCGGATCAGCCACTCGAGGTTGCCGTCATTGTTTTCGTGTTCGGCAAAGCGCATCACCGTCCACGATTGCGGCGTCAGGTCGGTCGGATTGTCATAGGTGCCATGGTTTTCGCCGACTTCATCACGCAAGTCGTTCCATTCCATGCACGCCGTCTGGCAAGCCTTGCAGCCGATGCATTTCGACACATCGATCAGCTTGGCCACGGTGCCCGTCACCGGGCTGCGCGCTTGCGGCGGGGTCACCGTGGTAGCCGACAGGCGCCGGATATCTAAGGATTGCAGTGCCATTATTGAGCTCCCATCATGCTTTTTCCACCTTCACGAGGAAGGACTTGAATTCCGGCGTTTGTGAATTCGCATCCCCCACGCCCGGTGTCAGGGTATTGATCAGATACCCCGGCTTGGCCACGCCCGTGAAGCCCCAGTGCAGCGGCAGGCCCACGGTATGCACCGGCTTGCCCTCGATCATCAACGCCTTGATGCGCTTGGTGACGACGGCCTTGGCGATGATGTGTCCCCGCTTGGAACTGACACGCACTTCACCGCCGGCAACGACGCCGATGCTCTTGGCCAGCTCTTCGCCGATTTCAACGAATTGCTGCGGCTGGATGATGGCATTCAGGCGTGCATGCTTGGTCCAGTAATGGAAATGCTCGGTCAGGCGGTAGCTGGTGGCCACATGCGGATATTCCTCGTGCGTGCCGAACATTTTCCGGTCATCGGCGAACACGCGCGCGGCCGGATTGCTGGTCGCCTGCGGGTTTTTCGGATGCATGGGGTTGTAGCCCAGCGGATTTTCAAACGGCTCGTAATGCTCGGGGAACGGCCCTTCGGCCATGGCGCCACGCGCAAAGAAGCGCGCCACGCCCTCGCCCAGCATGATGAACGGACCCATGCCGTTTTCCGGCGGTTCGTCGACCTTGAAGTCGGGAATGTCGGCCCCGCTCCAGTTCGTGCCATTCCACTCGATGAGCTTGCGGGTCGGATCGAAAGGCTTGCCCTTCAAGTCGCACGAGGCGCGGTTGTACAGCACGCGGCGGTTCGCCGGCCAGGCCCAGGCCCAGCCCAACGTCTGGCCGATACCGGTCGGGTCGCTATTGTCGCGCCGTCCCATCTGGTTGCCCGCCTGCGTCCAGCTGCCGGCGAAGATCCAGCAACCGCTGGTGGTCGTGCCGTCGTCGCGCAATTGCGCGAACGAGGCCAGCTGCTCGCCCTTTTTCACCAGCAGCTTGGTCGCGTCCTTCGGATCGTACAGGTCGGCCAGCGCCTTGCCGTTGAATTCGCGGGCGATTTCTTCCGGCTGCGGGTTATGCGGCTGCGCATAATTCCACGTCAGGTTGACGATAGGATCAGGGAACTTGCCGCCCTCTTTCTTGTACATGTTGCGCATGCGCAGGAACAGGCCCGACATGATCTCCAGGTCGCTGCGCGCCTGGCCCGGCGGTTCGGCCGCCTGCCAGTGCCACTGCAGCACGCGCGAGGAGCTCACCAGCGAACCGCGCTCTTCGGCGAAGCAGCTGGTCGGCAGGCGGAACACTTCCGTCATGATCTTGGTGGGATCGACTTCGTGATACTGCCCGTGCGCCTTCCAGAATTCGCCCGTTTCCACGGCCAGCGGATCCATGATGACGAGGAACTTCAGCTTCGACAGCGCTTCCGTGACCTTCTGCTTGTTCGGCGCGGACGCCAGCACATTGAAGCCCTGGCAGATATAGCCCGTCATCTTGCCTTGGTGCATGTTCTCGATGGCTTGCATCAAGTCATACGGCTTGTCGAGTTTCGGCAGGTAGTCGAAGGCGTAGTTATTTTCCGCCGTGGCGAAATCACCCCACCACGTCTTCATGAAACTGACGTGGAATTTGCGGTAATTACTCCAGTAGCTGAGCTGGTTCGGCCGCAGCGGCTTGGTGGCGCGCGCGGCGATGTAGGCGTCGAAATCCTGCTCGCCCTCGTTGGGCAGGGTCATGTAACCTGGCAACAGGTTCGACATCAGGCCCAGATCGGTCAAGCCCTGGATGTTCGAGTGGCCGCGCAAGGCGTTCATGCCGCCGCCGGCGATGCCCATATTGCCCAGCAACAGCTGCACCATGGCGCCCGTGCGAATGGTTTGCGCGCCCGTCGAGTGGTGCGTCCAGCCCAGCGCGTACAGGATGGTACCGGCGCGTCCCGGCACGGCGGTCGAAGCCAATGCCTCCGCCACCTTGTGGAACTTGTCGGCCGACACGCCGCACGTGCGTTCGACCATCTCGGTCGTGTAGCGCGCGTAGTGCTTCTTCATCATCTGGTAGACGCAGCGCGGGTGTTCCAGGGTCGGGTCGACCTTGGCATAGCCGTCGTCGCCGATCTCGTAATCCCAGGTGGCCTTGTCCGTGTACTTGCCTTTTTCCTTGTCGAAACCAGAGAACAGGCCATCCTCGAACGCATAGTCTTCGCGCACGATGAAGGGCATGTCCGTGTAGTTGCGCACGTACTCATGCTGGATCTTGTCGTTCGTCAGCAGATAATTGATGATCGCGCCGAGGAAGACGATGTCCGTGCCGGTACGCGTGGCGCAGTAGTAATCTGCCACGGATGCGGTACGGGTAAAGCGCGGATCGACAACGATCAGCTTGGCCTTGTTATGCGCCTTCGCTTCCGTGACCCATTTGAATCCGCAAGGATGTGCTTCTGCTGCATTGCCGCCCATGACCAGGATCACATCGGCATTCTTGATATCGACCCAATGATTCGTCATCGCGCCACGGCCAAACGTCGGGGCAAGACCTGCCACCGTCGGTCCGTGTCATACACGCGCCTGATTATCAAAGGTCAGCATCCCCATGCTGCGCACTGTCTTGTGGGTCAGATACCCCACCTCGTTGCTGCCGGCGGACGCGGCAAGCATGCCGGTGGAGAGCCAGCGGTTGACGGTCTTGCCGTCGGCATTCTTTTCGATCAGGTTGGCGTCGCGGTCATCCTTCATCAGGCGCGCGATCTTGTCGAGCGCCACATCCCAGGAGATCGGTTGCCATTCCGTGCCGCCCGGTGCGCGGTATTCGGGCACTTTCAGGCGGTTCGGACTGTGGATGAAGTCGACCAGGCTGGCGCCTTTCGGGCACAGCGTGCCGCGGTTCACCGGGTGATCGGCATCGCCTTCCACGTGGATGATGCTGGAAACGGCATTTTTCGCGCCGTCGCCCAGCCCATACAGCAGGACGCCGCATCCTACCGAACAGTAGGGACAGGTATTGCGTGTCTCGGTCGTGCGAGACAGCTTGTATTGCCGCACTTCCGCCATCGCCTGGCCCGGTGCGAAACCGAGCAGGGCGAGGCTGGAACCAGCAATGGTCGCGCCAGTTACCCGAAGGAACTGGCGCCTGGACATCTGAACCATATTCAGGCCTCTATGATGTGAGTAAATAAAAAGTCATACGGCGTCGTGGTCGTGTCATATCACCAAGATATAAGCACCATGCCTGTGCCGTATGACAGTATTTTACCCCTCAAACTCCGACAAGGCTTAGTCCGCTGGAAAAAATTTCCTTTAGTCAACATTAATTTGACGATACCGAATATTCCCTCTAAACAATGCCAGCCTGCCTGGCACGCTTGCACATCGCTACCCACCATGAAAAAACCCGCTCGCGAGCGGGTTTGGGATGCGTCAGAAAAATGACAAATTACAAGCTGTAGCGCAAGGTCAGCGCCACGTTGCGCGGCGCGCCCGGCAAGCTCAGGTTCGGGCTGGAACCGTGGCCCGAGACGATGTAGCGCGTGTCGCCGATATTGTTGACGTTCAGCTGCACTTCATAGCGGCCCGTGCGGTAAGCGGCCATGGCGTCGGCCGTCACGTAGCCTGGCAGCACGACGGTGTTGCCAGGGTTGGCGAAGCGGCTGCCGACGGCATTCGCGCCGCCGCCCACGGTGAAGCCGTGGCCAAGGTCTTTCGTCAGCCACAGATTGGCCGTGTTGCGCGCCGTCAAAGTGGCGCGCTTGCCCTTGATGGCGACGGAACTGGCCGTCGTCGTGCCCGGCGCATTC
This sequence comes from Janthinobacterium sp. PLB04, assembly GCF_021165895.1. Classification (NCBI taxonomy): domain Bacteria; kingdom Pseudomonadati; phylum Pseudomonadota; class Betaproteobacteria; order Burkholderiales; family Oxalobacteraceae; genus Janthinobacterium; species Janthinobacterium sp. PLB04. Next base: position 4,661,045 of record NZ_CP088968.1, read on the forward strand.
ACGCTGCGGTCGACGGCGATGGAATCGGTGATGGTGGCGTCCAGGTAAGCGTAGCCGGCCATCATCTTCCAGCCATCGTGCAAGTCCGCGTTGAAGGTCAGCTCCAGGCCATCCGTGCGCTGCGTGCCGACGGGCACGATGCGGTTCGTGATCGGGTCGCTGGTCTTGATATTGTCGCGCTCCAGGCGGAACAGCGACACGGTGGCGTTGGCGCGGCCACCCCACAGGTCGTACTTGGCGCCCACTTCCGTGTTGCGCGTGGTTTCCGGCGCCAGGTCGGCATTGTTGGCGGCCAGGGCGAAGTTCTCGCCGCTCGGCTGGAACGAACGGCTCCACGACGCGTAATACGATTGCACGGCGCTCGGTTGCCAGACGAGGCCGGCGCGGGGGCTGTAGGCCGAATCCGTGCGCGACAGATCCGCCGTCGTCACGCCAAGCGCATTGGCCAGGCGCGACTGCTGCTTGTAGCGGTCGTAGCGCAAGCCGGCCAGCGCCTTCCACTCGTCGCTGAAACTGATGGCGTCCTGCACGTAGGCGGCGGCCGTGTCATAGGTGCCGAAAGTATCGCTGCGCACGCCCAGCTTGCTGCGATCGACGACGGGCAGAACAGGATTGAAAATCGACACGGGCTTCGCAGGTGTCGTTACAGCGATGGCGGCCCAACTGTTGGCATCCTTGTTTTGCTTGCCGAACTCGGCGCCGTACAGCACTTCATGGCGCAAGGTGCCCGTGACCAGCTTTTGCATCAGTTCCGTCTGGTTAAACCAGCCGCTCTCGTCGCGGTTGAGCTTGGCGTGACCCAGGCTCATCGTGCCCTTGACTTCGTTGACGTTGCCGGAAATATTCGTGTTGTTGCGGTCCAGGTGGTAATCGTAGTAACGGAAGGCATTGCGCAGCGATAGCGTATCGCTGAACTTGTGCGTCAGTGTCGCGGCCGTGGACACCACGCGCGACTGGCTGAAGTCCGCGTCGCGGGCGTTGGCGGCGCCATAATAGGTGCCCGCATCGACGGCGACGGGACGGCCCTGGTTGGATGGAATGCCGAAGTCCGTCAGGCGGCGGTCTTCCAGGTAATCGCCCTGCAGCAGCAGTTTCGTCGCGCTCGACAAGCGAATGGCCACGGACGGCGCCAGCGCCGTGCGGTTGATGAATTGCTGGTCACGGTAGCTGTCCGACAATTCGCGCCCACCCGTGACACGCCAGTCCACCGTCTCGCCGACACGGCCCACGTCGACTTCGCCGCGGCGCCCTTTTGTGTTCGTCAGGCTCAGAGCCACGTCCGTGATATCCACGCCCGGTTTTTTGGTGATGCGATTGACCAGGCCACCCGAGGAGCCGCGGCCGTACAGCACGGCAGCCGGCCCCTTGATCACTTCCAGGCGCTCCACATTCGACAGGTCGCGGAAATACAGCGCGTCATCGCGGAAGCCGTCGACGAACTGGTCGCCGATGGCCGTGAAGCCGCGGATGAACACCTGGTCGCGCTGGCCGTCGCCCGTGGACAAGCCCACGCCGGGGATGTTCTTCATGATGTCCTGGATCGACATGGCGTTCTGGTCGCGGATGACGGCGGCCGGCACCACGTTGATCGTCTGCGGCACGTCGCGCAAAGCCATTTCCGTCTTGGTGCCGCTGGCGGAGGTGGCGGCAACATAGCCATCCTTGTCCTTAGCCGCCGTCACGGTGACGGCGGGCAAGCTTTCCTGTGCCCAAGTAGCCAATGGCGTGGCGCCAAAGGTCAAGGCGCCCAGTACGGCGATGGTGATCGGTTTGAATCCTGGCTTGCGCTGCATACAATTCCCTGGTCAATGTTTTAATACGAATGATTATCATTAGTATTTTATCAGGCGGCCATGCGATTAGTCAGCACTTATGTAAGTGATAGTACTTATAGCGCAGGTACTTGATGTAAAAACACAACAGGAAATCAATATCAAAAAACAATTAAAATTGCTTTGAAAAACTATTTCTCTGCGTCAATGCTATACTTGCGGCTTGCTGGGCAGCGGTCAGCCTGACCGACATGCCCCTTGCTTCACCTCCATCGCCACGCTCAGCGTGGCGCGCCGCACAGCCATCACGCGGCACCCGAAGACCCCGATCCCCTGCGCCTTGCGGCGCCTGTCCGCCCCTGCTGGCGGCGGCGATCATGACTATTAAACTGTTAGGAATTACATGAAAAACCTGAACATCGGCAGCCGCCTTGGCGTCGGCTTTGCTGTCGTATTGCTGTTGCTTGCCGCCTTGACCATCACCGCCCTCGTGCGCATGCAGACGGCCAGCGACCTGACTTACCGTCTCATCAATACCAGCATCAAGAACCAGCGCATGGTGGCCGAATGGTCGAAGATCATTGAACTCAACAGCGTGCGCGGCGTCGCCTCGTTCGAGATCACCGATCCTGTCGTGCGCGCCAAGATCGAGGAAGACTTGAAAGTCGATGCGGAGCGTTCCAGCAAGCTGCAGGATGACATCATCGCGTCCTTGCTCAATCCTGCCGTGATCGAGCAATTCAAGGTCGTGCGCAAGGTCCGCACCGACTACGTGACGACGCGCGCGCGCGCCTTCAAGATGAAGGCCGACGGCGACGTGGCAGGCGCCAAGGTCGTGTTCGACAAGGAAGTGGCGCCGATCACCGTGGCCTACCTGGCCGAAGTCAAACGCTTTGCCAACATGCAGATCAAGGCCGCCGACGGCGTCGGCGCCAGCATCATCGAAGCCTACAGCGGCACCCGCATCTTCCTGATCACCATGGGCGTGCTGGCGGTGCTGATGGGCATCGGTTTCGCGTGGTGGATCACGCGCTCGATCACCGGCCCCATCCGCGCCGCCGTGAAAGTGGCGGAAACCGTGGCAGCTGGCGACCTCACCAGCACCATCACGGCCCAGGGCCGCGATGAAACGGGCCAGCTGATGCATGCCCTGAAAACCATGAACGACAGCCTGGTGGGCATCGTGGGCCAGGTGCGCAGCGGCACCGACACCATCGCCACGGCCTCCGCGGAAATCGCCGCCGGCAACCAGGACCTGTCGTCGCGCACGGAACAGCAAGCCAGTTCGCTGGAAGAAACGGCCTCGTCGATGGAAGAACTGACCTCGACCGTCAAACAGAACGCCGACAACGCGCGCCAGGCGAATAAACTGGCCGGCGACGCGGCCGGCATCGCCAGCCGCGGCGGCGCCGTGGTGGCCGAAGTGGTCGCCACCATGGGCGAAATCAATACCTCGTCGAAGAAAATCGTCGACATCATTTCCGTCATCGACGGCATCGCCTTCCAGACCAATATCCTGGCATTGAACGCGGCAGTGGAAGCGGCGCGCGCTGGCGAACAGGGCCGCGGCTTTGCCGTGGTGGCCACGGAAGTGCGCAACCTGGCGCAGCGCTCCGCAGCGGCGGCAAAAGAGATCAAGGGCTTGATCGACGACTCCGTGCAAAAGGTCGATGTGGGCACGGACCTGGTCGACAAGGCCGGCAAGACGATGGAAGAAATCGTGCAAAGCATCGGCTTTGTCACGTCCATCATGAGCGAGATCAGCAACGCCAGCGAAGAGCAGAGCGCGGGCATCGAGCAAGTCAACCAGGCCATTTCCGAAATGGACCAGGTGACCCAGCAAAATGCGGCCCTGGTGGAAGAAGCCTCGGCAGCGGCCGAAGCGATGCAGGAACAGGCGAGCGAACTGGCGCAGGTGGTCAGCGTCTTCCGCCTCGATGCCAATGCAGTAGCGACCGACCGTTTCAGCGTAAAAGCGGCACAGCGCAGCGCAACGCCAACTGCTGCCGCACCAGCCCGCAAGGCTTCGGCCCCTGCCCTGCGCCTGCCCGCGACGCGCGCCGGCAGCAAGGCAACTGCGCCGGCCGAAGGCGAGTGGGAAGAGTTTTAAATCTGCTTAAGCAAGCCGTGCGGCATCAAGCCGCACGGGCTTGCGCTTTGGCGATCAGTACCGCCAGCTCGCGCGGCACGGATTGCCCCAGAAATTCCAGCGCGAGCGCCTCCGGATCGATGGCGGCGTCCGCTGGCAAGCCATGCTCGAAGCCGCCCACCATGGTGCGGCAAAAATGCGGCGATTCCGCCCGCGTTTCCACATACCAGCAGCCCGCATGGCCTTGCACGAAGTATTCGCCGATAAAATAGCCGAGCATGGTTTTTACCCACTGCCAGCTCTCGTCGCGGATGACGATGGTGCGCATAGCCGCGTCGATATACGGCAAGTATTCGGCCGCGTTGGTCAGCACTTCGTGCGCCGGCTGGATACCCAGGCGCTCGACGAAATTCACCAGCGAGGCGCCCAGCGCGTCATAGTAGGCGTCAAAGCCCGCCTGGCTTTGTTGCAACAATTGTTCTTGTTCGTTCGACAGCATTCACACTCCACAGACATTCAACAATCCCCTATTTTACGCCACGCCGACATCCACCCCGGCCCGCTGCAGCAAGGCCTGGTTGCGGGTGGACAGATGCGTCACCTGCAGATGCTTGCCCGCCTTGTCATAGCGTTCATACAAGGATTCGATGGCGGCAATGGCCGAGTGATCGGCCATGTGCAGGTGCCGGCAGTCGAGGATGACGCGGGCCGGGTCCGACGCTGGCTGGAACAGTTCCTGGAAATGCGTGGTGGAAGCAAAAAACAGCGTGCCATGCGGCAGGTACACGCGCACTCCGGCGCTGCTGTCATCGATATCGGCACGCATTTCACGCGCATGCTGCCAGGCAAAATTCAAGGCGGCGATGACGATGCCGCACAGCACGGCCATCGCCAGGTCCGTGAATACGGTAATGACCGTCACGGCAACGATCACCAGCGCATCCTGCAACGGCACCTTGCCCAGTACGCGCAAGGAACCCCAGGCAAACGTCTGCTGCGCCACGACGAACATCACGCCCACCAGGGCGGCCAGCGGGATGCGCTCAATCAGCGGCGACAGGACCAGGATGAACAGCAAAATCATCACGCCGGCCGTCACGCCCGACAGGCGCGAACGGCCGCCCGAGCTCAGGTTGATCATGGTCTGCCCGATCATGGCGCAACCGCCCATGCCGCCAAACAGGCCGGAAACGACATTCGATGCGCCGAGGGCGATGCATTCGCGGTTCGGATGGCCCCGCGTTTCAGTCATCTCATCGGTGAGATTAAAAGTGAGCAAAGTTTCCAGCAAGCCCACCATGGCCATCAGGGCTGCATATGGGAAAATGATATGCAAGGTCGCCATGTCCAGCGGCACGGTGGGCCAATGCAGGGCCGGCAGGCCGCCGGCGATATGCGCGAGGTCGCCCAGGGTGCGCGTGGGCAGGTGCAAGAAATGGCTGAGCACGCCCACGCCGAGGATGGCCACCAGCGCCGGAGGCACGGCCTTCGTGAAGCGCGGCAGCACGTAGACGATGGCCATGGTCAGCGCCACCAGCGCGCCCATCACATACAAGGGCATGCCTTGCAGCCAGGTTTCGCCCTGCGGCGTGGCTTGGCGAAAGTGTTCCAGCTGGGCCATGGCGATGACGATGGCCAGGCCATTCACAAAGCCCAGCATCACCGGATAGGGCACCATGCGGATCAACTTACCTAGGCGCAAGATGCCGAACAAGGCCATCAGGATGCCGCTCAGCACCACGGTGGCCAGCAGGTACTGCACGCCATGCTGAGCCACCAGTGCCACGATGACGACGGCCATGGAGCCGGCGGCGCCGGAAATCATGCCGGGGCGTCCGCCAAAGATGGCCGTGAATGCGCAAATGATGAAGGCGCCATACAGGCCCATCAGGGGGTTCAGTTGCGCCACCAGGGCAAAGGCGATGCATTCAGGCACCAGGGCAAATGAGGTGGTCAGGCCCGCCAGGACGTTTTTTTGTATGTTCGAGAACCACTCATCCCGAAAAGTTGCGTTGATCATTGAGTCGTATCCAAAGTCGGAACAGGAAAATGCCGGCCTGATGGACAATCATCAGGCGCAGCCATGCCAGCGGGCGTCACAAAAAAGCTGCGCTGAGGTCGAACGGAGCAGGAAAGTCGTCAGTGACTACATCGGTATGGCGGAAAGGGGAAGTTTCATCAAGGCGCCAGGCGGCGCGGCTGAGCTTGCCGGCATTATACAAGATGCGCAGCCGGCAAAAGTCAGGCAAATGCGCGGACAAAAAAATAGCCCACTCGAAAGTGGGCTATTTTTTTCATCTGGAGGCGAGGACGGGAATCGAACCCGTCTAAACGGCTTTGCAGGCCGCTGCATAACCTCTTTGCTACCTCGCCAGAGGAACTGCTTGGATGGGCCTTGCGGCACACCTTGAAAACTGGAGCGGGAGAAGAGTCTCGAACTCTCGACCTCAACCTTGGCAAGGTTGCGCTCTACCAACTGAGCTACTCCCGCATTGGAGCTTGGTTACTGCTTAATCTCGCCGCGTACCGCGGTGGATAAAAAAAGGAAGCCAGCTTAGCTTCCCTTTAGAATTCTGGAGCGGGAGAAGAGTCTCGAACTCTCGACCTCAACCTTGGCAAGGTTGCGCTCTACCAACTGAGCTACTCCCGCATTGGAGCTTCTATTTTCTGCTACTGCCATTCTTGCTGTACTGCTTCAGCTTTCGCTGGAGCGGGAGAAGAGTCTCGAACTCTCGACCTCAACCTTGGCAAGGTTGCGCTCTACCAACTGAGCTACTCCCGCATACGAACCGCTATTTTACTGCTTTTTGCTACCGTTTACCAGTGCTGCTTTACTGCTGATCCAGCATTCACTGGAGCGGGAGAAGAGTCTCGAACTCTCGACCTCAACCTTGGCAAGGTTGCGCTCTACCAACTGAGCTACTCCCGCAGTGGACAACATTGTATCAGAAGCTCTACTACATCGCCAGTACTACTTTTTACTGCATTCGCTGTTTTTACCTATGACACGATCCAGAAAACTGGAGCGGGAGAAGAGTCTCGAACTCTCGACCTCAACCTTGGCAAGGTTGCGCTCTACCAACTGAGCTACTCCCGCGTCATCAACAACAGGCCAGCATTATAGAGGGATTACAGGGGCTGTCAACGGGCAATATCTGGTCTTTTGCAAAATATTCCGCACAAAGCAGCCGCCTGCCTATTCTTAGTGCAAATTTCCCGCTTTTTCTTTAATCAGCGGCCATGCCAGGCGCAAATAGTAAAACATCGACCACACCGTCAGCACGCAGGCGATCCACAGCAGCTTCTCGCCCCACACGTGGGTATCGATCGCGCCAAAGATCACTTCGTGGTACAGCAGCAGGGGAATGGCCGTCATTTGCGCGGCCGTCTTGATCTTGCCGATCGAGCTGACGGCCACCGATTTCGATGCACCGATCTGCGCCATCCATTCGCGCAACGCGGAAATCGTGATTTCGCGGCCGATGATGATGAAGGCCAGCACGGCATTCACACGGTCCAGCTGCACCAGCACCAGCAAGGCGCCCGCCACCATCAGCTTGTCGGCGACCGGGTCGAGGAAGGCGCCAAAGGCCGAGGTCTGGTTCCAGCGCCGCGCGAGGAAACCGTCGAACCAGTCGGTGACGGCCGCAACAATGAAGACCAGGGTGGCAACCAGGTTCTGGTCGCCATGCAGCAGCATCGACGGCGGCAGATAAAACACGCCGACGACGAGTGGTATCAGGGCCACGCGCAGCCACGTCAAAAGGATGGGGATATTAAAAGGCATAAGGAAGCAATCGGCCGACAGGTAAATTGAATATGAAGAAAGTATGAAGAAAGCGCCACTAGTCTACATGGCCCAGGGGTATTAGCCTAGTCCGGTTGCCGCAGCACCGGACCAGGCCATCTATCCATCAATGCAGCTGCTTGTATATTTCTTCTGCCAGCTGCGTGGAAATCCCCTCCACCGACATCAGATCCTCGATGCTGGCGTCGACCACGCCGCGCAAGCCGCCAAAGCGCGACAGCAATTTCTGGCGGCGCTTGGCGCCGATACCCTCGATCTCTTCAAGGCGGGACGTCTGGCGCGTCTTGGCCCGCTTGGCGCGCATGCCGGTGATGGCGAAGCGGTGCGCCTCGTCGCGGATCTGCGCGATCAGCATCAGGGCCGCCGATTCCTTGCCCAGTTCCTGCGCCGCGCGGCCATCGACGAACAGCAGGGTTTCCAGGCCAACCTTGCGCCCCTCCCCCTTGGCTACGCCGACAATCAAGCTGATATCGAGTCCCAGCTCGGCGAACACCTGGCGCGCCATTTCGATCTGTCCCTTGCCGCCGTCGATCAAGACCACGTCGGGCATCACGCCATCGCCATTCGCGACTTTCTCGTAACGGCGCATGAGGACCTGGCGCATGGCCGCGTAATCGTCGCCGGGCGTGATGTCATTGATGTTGTAGCGCCGGTATTCGCCATTCTGCATGGCGTGATGGTGGAACACGACGCACGACGCCTGCGTCGCCTCGCCCTGCGTGTGGCTGATGTCGAAACACTCCACGCGCAGGCTGTCGAGGTCTTCCGTTTCCAGGCGCAGCGCCTCGGCCAGCGCGCGCGTGCGCGACTGCTGCGACCCCTGTTCGGACAACAAGCGCGCCAGCGAAATCTCGGCGCCCTTCTGCGCCATTTCCAGCCACTGGCGGCGCTGCCCCTGCGGCTGGAAGATCAGGTTGATGCGGTGGCCACACTGCTCCATCAGCGCCACCATCAGGGCTGGCTGGTCGAATTCGATATTCAGGATCAGGGTGCCGGGAATGAATTTTTCCGTGTAGTGCTGGGCCAGGAAGGCGGCCAGCACTTCCACCTCGATCGGCTCCTCGGCAATCGCCGCCGCATCGCTGAGCTGGCTGGGGAAATAAGCGCGGTCGCCCAGATGGCGTCCGCCGCGTACCATGGCCAGGTTGACGCAGGCGCGCCCGCCCTGCACCAGCACGGCGAGGATGTCCACATCGGCGTCACCCGTCGTCTCCATGCTTTGCTGGTGCAGCACGCGCGACAGCGAGGCGATCTGGTTGCGCACCACCACGGCCTGCTCGAATTTTAATTCAGCGGCAAACGCGTGCATCTTCTTTTCCAGGTCGGCCAGCACTTCGCTCTGGCGCCCGCGCAGGAAGCGCGCCGCGTTTTCCACGTCGTTCTTGTAGTCTTCCTTGCTGATCAGGTCCACGCAGGGCGCACTGCAGCGGCCGATCTGGTGCAGCAGGCAGGGACGCGTGCGGTTCGCATACACGCTGTCCTCGCAGGTACGGATCAGGAACACCTTTTGCAGGATCTGCATCGATTCCTTGACGGCCCAAGAGCTGGGGAACGGCCCGAAATACTGGTTTTTCTTGTCCACCGCGCCCCGGTAATACACCATGCGCGGCGCATCGCCATTCGTGATCTTCAGATACGGATACGACTTGTCGTCGCGGAACAGGATGTTGTAGCGCGGCTGCAGCGCCTTGATCAGGTTGTTTTCCAGGATCAATGCTTCCGCTTCGCTGTGCGTGACCGTCGTTTCCAGGCGCGCGATGCGCTCGACCATCATGGCGATGCGGGGACTGGCCAGGTTCTTCTGGAAGTAGCTGGAGACGCGTTTTTTCAGGTCGCGCGCCTTGCCGACATACAGCACCTTGTCGGCGGCGTCGAAATAGCGGTACACGCCGGGCAAATTCGGCAGCTTGGCGACGGTCGCCAGCACTTGCGCGCGGGGATCGGGTGGCGTTTCCACCAAGGAAGGTTCTGGGCTTGCTTCGGTCATTGCTGGCTCATTGCGCACTTATAGTTACACTGCCTGTTCCACGATCACGAACGCGACCGCATATTCTTCTTCATCGCTGATGGTCACTTGCGCGCTCAGGCGATTTTTCTCCATGAACTGCGCCAGCACGCCACTGCAGACGATCATCGGCTTGCCGCTGGGGTGGTTCAGCATCTGCGCGGCGGGCCAGGTCATCGGCATGCGCAAGCCCAGGCCGATGGCCTTGGAAAACGCTTCCTTTGCCGCGAAGCGCGTGGCAAGGAAGCGCACGCCGCGCGCGGCATTCTTGGCGCTGCGGGCGCGGAATTTTTCCAGCTCCTGCGGCCCCAATATCTTTTTCGCGAAACGCTCGCCGTGCCGCGCCAGGGCCGCCTCGATGCGGGGTATCTTGCAGATATCGGTACCGATGCCGTAGATCATGCCCTACTCCCCTGTCAGGCCCTGTGACCGAGGCGCGTGGCCACCATGATGGCCTTCATTTCGCGCACGGCATTTTCCCAGCCGACAAACACGGCGTGCGCGACGATGGCATGACCGATGTTCAGCTCAGCAATATCGGGAATGGCGGCGATGGCCTGCACATTGGTGTAATGCAAGCCGTGACCCGCGTTGACTTTCAAGCCACGGCCCACGCCAAACAGCACGCCCGCCTTGATGCGCTCCAGTTCCGCCAGCTGCTCGGCGCCTTGCGTATCGGCATAGCGCCCCGTGTGCAGCTCGATCACGGGCGCGCCGAGCTCGGCGGCGGCAGCGATCTGCTGCTCGTCCGCATCGATGAACAGGCTCACGCGGATGCCCTCGCCTTGCAATTGTTGCACCGCCGCCTGCACTTCCTTGAAGTAGCGCACCACGTCCAGGCCCCCTTCGGTCGTCACTTCCGTGCGCTTTTCCGGCACCAGGCAGACGTCCGCCGGCTTGATGCGGCAGGCGAAATCGATCATCTCGGCCGTGACGGCCGCTTCCAGGTTCATGCGCGTCAGTAATTGCGGCGCGATGGCGATCACGTCCGCATCCTTGATGTGGCGGCGGTCTTCGCGCAAATGCAGGGTGATGGCGTCGGCGCCGGCCTGTTCGGCCAGCAGGGCCGCGCGGATAGGGTCCGGATACGCGGTGCCGCGCGCATTGCGCAAGGTGGCCACGTGGTCGATGTTGACGCCCAGGTCGATGACGGGGCCGGAAGGCTGCAAAAAGCTCATATAAATGGTATCCGTAAAGTGCTGTCCTGCTGCAAACCTCAGCTACAGCTGCATTAAATCAATCAGTATCTGGCGCGTATTCAAGGTGGCGCCGCCCAGTTGATGGGCCAGCAAAAAGCGCATCAGCAGCTTGCTTTGCGCCTGCGTGGCCACGTCAAGATAATCTTCGCGCTCCATGTCGAGCAGGGTCTTGCCCGTGATCCTGGGCCAGGCGTCGGCGGCGCGCGCCGGGCGCGGCCCCCGCTCCGGGTCGACCACGTACACCTGCCCCGCCTCGACGGCCTGGCGCGTGCCCGTGCAGCGCGTCAGGTCGGCCGCCACGCCCGTTTCCTTGAGCAGGGCGCGCTCGAACTTGCGCAGCACGATGGGCGGGGGCTCATTGTGCGCCAGTTGATTCAAGGTAGCAACGTAGTGGTCGAACAGGACGGGATGCGGGTCGTCGCGCGCGAGCAATTTGACCAGCAATTCGTTCAAATAAAAGCCGCACAGCAAGGCAGTCTTTTCCAGCGGCAACATGCCACCCACCCATTCCGCACCGGTGAGGATGCGCAGCTCGGACTTGCCCGTCCAGCCCGCTTGCAGCGGCTGGAAGGTCTGCAGCACGCCGCGCAACTGCGAATGGGGCCGCTTGGCGCCCTTGGCAACGAGCGCGATGCGGCCGTACTCGCGCGTAAACACGTCGACGATGAGGCTGGTTTCTTTATGCGGGTAGCTGTGCAGCACGAAGGCTGGCTGGCCCGTGATGCGGCCGTCGCGCGTGGGCGGACGGCTGCGCCGGGGTGCTGTGGGAGGTACGGCCGGCGGCGCGATGGCCACCGGTGCGGGGACAGGTGCGGAAACAGCAGGTGAAGCTGGCGCAGGATGCTGCAGCGCTGGCGTGGTGGTGCTCATGCGTGTGGCGTCGCCCCCGGGTTGCGGATTACTCGTAGCCGTAGGCGCGCAAGCCCGCCTCGTTGTCGGCCCAGCCCGACTTGACCTTGACCCAGATTTCCAGGTACACGGGGCCGCCGAACAGCTTTTCCATGTCCAGGCGGGCCTGGGTGGAAACTTCCTTCAGGCGCGCGCCCTTGTTGCCGATAATCATGGACTTGTGCGTATCGCGCTCGACCAGGATGGCGGCAAACACGCGGCGCAGATCGCCTTCCTGCTCGAATTTCTCGATCAGCACGGTGCTCGTGTACGGCAGTTCGTCGCCGACAAAGCGGAAGAGTTTTTCACGCACGATTTCCGAGGCGAGGAATTTCTCGCTGCGGTCCGTGATGTCGTCCGGTCCAAAGATCGGCTGGTTTTCCGGCAAGAAGCGCTTGATTTCATTCTGCAAGCCTTCCAGCTGGAAGTGCAGCTTGGCGGAAACAGGCACGATGGCGGCGAAGTCGCGCATGGCGGCGATCTTTTGCGCGAACGGCAGCAGTACGGCCTTGTCCTTCACGCGGTCGGATTTATTGATGACGAGGATGCATGGCACTTCCTTCGGCAACAGGTCCATCACTTGCTGGTCGGCCGGGCCGAACGTGCCCGCCTCGATCACGTACAGGATGACGTCCGAGGAAATCAGGGTGTTCGTGACGGTCTTGTTCAGCGTCTTGTTCAGCGCGTTCGAGTGGCGCGTCTGGAAGCCTGGCGTGTCGACGTAGATGAACTGCGCATCCGGCACCGTCTGGATGCCCGTGATGCGGTGGCGCGTCGTTTGCGCCTTGCGCGAAGTGATGCTGACCTTCGCGCCGATCAGCACGTTCATCAGGGTCGATTTGCCCACGTTGGGGCGGCCCACGATGGCGATATAGCCACAGCGGAAGTTGTCGGGCATTTTGGTGGCTGTCATGCTAGTGTCGATTCTGTTTAGTGTGAGCGGCGATCGCCGGGGCAGCTGGGGCTGCCGCGTCGTCGCTCTGGATGGTGGCAATGCCGGCCAGCTTGAGCTGGGCGGCGCGCGGTTTGGGCTTGCGGCTGGCGGCTGGCGACTTCAACAGTGCCTGCTCGGCCACGTCCAGCGCCAGTTTGGCGGCGGCTTGCTCACCGGCGCGGCGGCTTCCGCCACGGCCGTAGACCTGGATGTTCAATTTCGGCACCAGGCATTCGATCTCGAATTCCTGGCTGTGGGCGGCGCCGTGGGTGGCCACCACGTTGTACTGTGGCAGCGAAATTTTCTTGCTTTGCAAAAACTCCTGCAGCAGGGTCTTGGCATCCTTGCCCAGGGTTTGCGGATCGACCGAATCGAGGATGGGGATGTAGAAGGCGCGGATCACCGTGCTGGCGGCATCGAAGCCCGTGTCGAGGAAAATCGCGCCCAGCAAGGCTTCCAGGGTGTCGGCGAGGATGGATGGACGGCGGAAGCCGCCCGATTTGAGTTCGCCTTCGCCCAGGCGCAGGAATTGCGACAGTTCCAGCTTTTGCGCGATTTCATACAGCGACTGCTGCTTCACCAGATTGGCGCGCAGGCGCGACAGGTCGCCCTCGTCGATGGACTTGAAGCGCTCGTACAAGATGGAAGCGACCACGCAGTTGAGGATGGAGTCGCCGAGGAATTCCAGCCGCTCGTTATGCAAACTGCTGTGGCTACGATGCGTCAAGGCTTGCTGCAACAGGCCAGCATCCTGGAACGTATAGCCTAAACGGGTTTGCAATAGCTGAAGATTCATTGTTGTTTCTGTGTCATCTGAGTAATTCGGCTGGCCGCCACGCGGGGAATCGGCGCGGCAGCCATGGCTGGTCCTTTACAGACCAGACCGGCTTAGTGTATGCCGCCCACGCGTTTCGGATTGCTGAAGTTCATCCACACCAGGAAAGCCTTGCCGACGATGTTCTCGTTCGGCACGAAGCCCCAGTAGCGGCTGTCCGCACTATTGTCGCGGTTGTCGCCCATCATGAAGTAATTGCCTTGTGGCACTACACACGTAAAACCGTCTTCGTTGTAGTTGCACGCATCCTTGTGCGGGAAATCCTTCACTTCGCGCAAGTTCAACGTTGGAGCAGGCTCGTCGTTGAGGATGCGGTGGCTCACGCCCGTCAGGTTTTCTTCCAGCTGCTTGTGGTAAACCGTGCTTTCGTCATCGAGGTAGTCGTCCAGCGGCGTGTAAGCCACTTCCTTGCCGTTGACCGTCAAGCGCTTGTTTTCATAGGTGATTTTATCACCGGGCACACCGATCACGCGCTTGATATAGTCTTGCGACATATCTTTCGGATACTTGAACACCATCACATCGCCGCGCTGCGGATCGTTGACTTCAATGATGCGCTTGTTGACGATCGGCAAACGGATACCATAAGTGAACTTGTTCACCAGGATCAGGTCGCCCACCAGCAAGGTCGGCACCATCGAGCTCGACGGGATCTTGAATGGTTCGTACAGGAACGAGCGCAGGCAGAACACGAGCGCGATGACGGGGAAAAAGCTGCCCGAATACTCGACCCAGGTCGGCTGGCGCAACAGGGCCGCCTCGATGCTGGCGCGGCTGCCGCCCGCATCGGACTTGATGCCCTCGGCGGCCAGCTTGGACTGGCGTGCGTCGAATTCAGCCAGGGCGCGGTCGGCCGCCTTGCGGCGCTGCTTGGACAGATAAAACACATCCAGGCACCAGACCAGGCCCGTCAACACCATCAGCACGAACAGGATTAAAGCGAAATTTCCTAAAATCACTTGCAGGTTCATTGATTAACCATCCACTTGTAAAATTGCCAGGAATGCCTCTTGCGGGATCTCCACGGAACCCACTTGCTTCATGCGTTTCTTACCCGCCTTTTGTTTTTCCAGCAATTTTTTCTTGCGGCTGATATCGCCGCCATAGCACTTGGCCAGCACGTTCTTGCGCAAGGCTTTCACGTTCTCGCGCGAAATGATGTTGGCGCCGATGGTGGCTTGAATGGCCACGTCAAACATCTGGCGCGGAATCAGTTCACGCATCTTGGCAGCCACCTGGCGGCCACGGTACTGGCTGTTCGAACGGTGGACGATAATCGCCAGCGCATCGACTTTTTCGCTGTTGATCAGCATGTCGACCTTGACCACGTCGGCCGCGCGGTATTCCTTGAACTCGTAATCCATCGAGGCATAGCCGCGCGACGTCGATTTCAGGCGGTCGAAGAAGTCCAGCACGATTTCGGCCATCGGCATTTCATACACGAGCTTGACCTGGCGGCCGTGATAGCTCATGTCCATCTGGATGCCGCGCTTGCCGATACACAGGGTGATCACGGAGCCCACGTATTCCTGCGGCATGTACAGATTGACCGTGACGATAGGCTCGCGCACTTCCTCGATGCGCGACGGATCGGGCATCTTCGACGGATTGTCGACGTTGATCATGGTGCCGTCGCGCTGGATCACTTCGTACACCACGGTTGGCGCCGTCGTGATCAGATCCATGTCGAATTCGCGCTCGAGGCGTTCCTGCACGATTTCCATGTGCAGCAAACCCAGGAAACCGCAGCGGAAGCCGAAGCCCAGCGCCTGCGACACTTCCGGCTCGTACATCAGGGCCGCGTCATTCAGTTTCAGCTTTTCCAGCGAGTCGCGCAGCGCGTCATACTGGTTCGCTTCCACAGGGAACAGGCCGGCGAACACTTGCGGCTGTACTTCCTTGAAGCCGGGCAATGGCGCGGCGGCAGGACGGTTGGCCAGGGTGACGGTATCGCCCACTTTCGCCGCCTTCAATTCCTTGATGCCGGCGATGATGAAGCCCACCTGGCCTGCCGACAATTGCGGCAAGGATTGCGAACGGGGCGAGAACACGCCGATGTCTTCCACCAGCTGCACCGAATCGGTGGCCATCAGGCGGATCTTGTCTTTTGGTTTCAGGGTGCCGTTGATGACGCGCACCAGCATGACCACGCCCACATAGGCGTCATACCAGGAGTCGACGATCAGCGCCTGCAGCGGCGCATCGGGGTCACCCTTCGGTGGCGGCACCTTGACGATCAATTGTTCAAGCACGTCCAGCACGCCGAAGCCCGTCTTGGCCGAACAATGCACGGCGTCGCCCGCGTCGATGCCGATCACGTCTTCGATCTCGGCAATGGCGCTCGGAGGATCCGCGTTCGGCAAGTCGATCTTGTTCAGGACGGGCACCACTTCCACGCCCAGGTCCAGCGCCGTGTAGCAGTTGGCGACCGTTTGCGCTTCCACGCCTTGCGACGCGTCAACAACCAGCAGCGCGCCTTCGCACGCCGACAGCGAGCGCGACACTTCATAGCTGAAGTCGACGTGGCCTGGCGTATCGATCAGGTTCAGATTGTAGATCTGGCCATCGCGCGCCTTGTAGTGCAAGGCCGCCGTTTGCGCCTTGATGGTAATGCCGCGCTCGCGCTCCAGATCCATCGAATCGAGCACCTGCGCCTCCATCTCGCGGTCGGACAAGCCGCCGCACAATTGAATGATGCGGTCAGCCAGGGTCGATTTACCGTGGTCAATATGGGCGATGATGGAGAAATTGCGTATGTTGTTCATTAACTAATATAAGTGCGAAGTTGACGACACTGCTTTAACAGGAATCATGGGGATCATGCTCGGGCCAAACAGGGCCAAAACCGGGCGCCCCACTCATGATGAAAAAAAGCGCTCCGAGCAGGACATCTGCATGCCCAGGCGAGCGCTTTTGAAGCGACAGAAGCTGCTGCCTCGGACAGTAGCTTTTTCGACCTCCCCATTTTACCGGATTTCAGAGTAGAAAGCCCGTCTTATGAGGCCGGCACCGGGGCAAGCCGACATTTTCGGCTGTTTTCGGCACCAGAATGGTGCATTGCAGTGTCAATATTGACAGTTAAGCTACACCAGGCAGCGCCGCACAGCCTCTTCGTCGAGGAAATAGTGACATAGCTCCGGCTGCGCCAGGTCGCCAAACAGCACCGGCACCAGTTCATCGAAACGGGCCAGCAGCGAGGCATCGGGCGAGGCATCGATATCGATCACGTCCACGGTAAACGGTGTTTCAGGCGGCTGCAGCAGGAGCAAGGCATCGAGCATATCCTGGCATAAATGGCAATAACTGCGGGAATAGAGGGTGAAGTGCATAGCGGGAAGAATACCGCATCCCGGCTGCGGCCGGAATGCGGGATGATCACATAGTTACTTCGCCGATGGACGCAGCGAAACGAATTGCGCCACGTCGCCACGGCGCACCAGCACGGCCGATGTCTTTTTCGGATCGAGCTTGGCGACCAGGGCGTTGAATTGCTTGGCATCTTTCACGGCAACGTTATTCAATTGCAAAATCACGTCGCCAGGCTGCAGGCCAGCCAAGGCCGCCACGCCATCCGCCTCGTCGACCAGCACGCCCGCATCGATCTTCAATTCCAGCTTCTTCGCGGCCGGCACGTCGCTGACCTTCAGTCCCAGTGCGTTGACGGCTTGCGCTTCCGGCTCCTTGGCGCCCT
This sequence comes from Janthinobacterium sp. PLB04, assembly GCF_021165895.1. NCBI lineage: Bacteria > Pseudomonadati > Pseudomonadota > Betaproteobacteria > Burkholderiales > Oxalobacteraceae > Janthinobacterium > Janthinobacterium sp. PLB04. The sequence continues at coordinate 4,678,266 of NZ_CP088968.1, forward strand.
TCTTCGCCGTCTTCTCGCTTTCCAGCTCGACGACGGTGACGGGAATATCCTGCTGCGCGCCCTTGCGCCAGACCGTTATCGTGGATTTGCCGTTGACGGCGGCACCGCCTACCAGGCGCGGCAGATCGGACGAACGCTCGATCTGAGCACCGTTGAATTTCAGGATGATGTCGCCCGGCTTGATGCCCGCCTTGTCGGCCGGACCGCCCGGCTCCACCATCGATACTTGCGCGCCCTTGGCATTCGGCAAGCCCAGCGATTCCGCCACGTCCTTGCTCACTTCGCCGATCTGCACGCCGATGCGCCCGCGCACAACCTTACCCGTCTTTTTCAGCTGCTCGCCCACGCGCATGGCTTCATCGATGGGCACGGCAAACGAAATGCCATTGTAGGCGCCGGACAAGGTGGCGATCTGCGAATTGATGCCGATCACTTCGCCGCGCATATTGATCAGCGGACCGCCCGAGTTGCCAGGGTTGACGGCCACGTCGCTCTGGATCAGCGGCAAGTAGTCGCCCGTGTCGCGCGACTTGGCGGAAATGATGCCGGCCGTCACCGTATTTTCCAGGTTGAACGGCGAGCCGATGGCGATGACCCACTCGCCCACGCGGATCTTGTCCGAGTCGCCGATGGTCAGGCGCGGCAGGTTGCCGCCCTCGATTTTCAGCAGAGCAACGTCGGTACGCGCATCGGCGCCAATCACCTTGGCCTTGAATTCGCGCTTGTCCGTCAAGGTCACGTACACCTCGTCGGCGCCATCGACCACGTGGGCATTGCTCAGCACATAGCCATCGGCCGAGATGATGAAGCCGGAACCGACGCCGCGCTGCACTTCCTGCTCCTGCGGCACGGCGCGGCGGCCGCCGCGTGGCGCCTGCTGGCGCGGCGTGGGCATGGCGCCGCCAAAGAAGCGGCGCAGGAATTCCTGCATTTCCTGCTCATCCTGGCCGCCCACGCCAGCCCCGGCGGCGCCCATTTTCAGGCGTTCGGTGGTGCGGATATTCACCACGGCCGGGCCGACGGCATCGACCAGATCAGAAAAATCAGGCAGTTTCACGGACGGCACGGCGGCCTGCGCCTGTGGCGCCAGGCCCAGCATGGTGGGAGCAAGGAAGACGCCAGCCGTACCGAACAATAAGGCGGAAAGCGTCTTCACTGAAAACGACTTGCTGGCGGCACACATGTTTTTTTTCATGGAAAGGATCTTTTCGAGTATATATAAACGGTAAACGGATCAAAACGCGGATCAGGCAATTGCCTGCGCGCATGATTGCGCCTTCATGACGGAAAACCAGGGGCAAACTCACCTGACAGCGCGCATGGCAGCAACAATATATCGCAAAAGCAAGATATTGCCTGTGCACAGTGTCAATCGTACCGAAGGCCAGTGTCAAGAGGGCGACAGGAACGTTAAGCCTGGCATAAGATGGAAAACGCGACAGCTAGCGCTGCGCCAGCGGCCCCGCCTCCAGCGGTTCGACCGCGCCCGGCGGCACGATGCCGGCGGCACGGGGTGGCAGCGGTTCCGCATGGGCAGCCGGCTCATCGGGCGCCGGCTCGGCGGCCAGGCGGCTGGCCAGGCGCGCATCGAACTGGGCGCTCAAGGCATGGCCGCACTGCTCCGAGCGCAGCACGTCACCGATATGGCGATAGGCATCCCAGGCTTGCCGTCCCGATGGCGTATCGAGGGCGGCAAAAGCCAGTTCGAGTTCGTTCGCCGCCAGCTCGCCATCGGCCAGCGCGGAAATAGTCTCGTGCAATCGTGTGTGCGTATCCATGATGGATCCTGCCATTTCAAGAGGGTCGGTGCGGAAAACGGACGCAGCCATGCCAACCTCATACTCCCCAGATTACCAGCGCTTGTCAATCGGCATGTCCAGCAATGGCTTCAATTTCTCCGCAATCACTTCGCGCGCGCGAAAAATCCGGCTGCGCACGGTGCCGATGGGGCACGCCATGATCTCCGATATTTCCTCATAGCTCAGGCCCTCGATCTCGCGCAGCACGATGGCCGTGCGCAACTCGATGGGCAGCACATCCATGGCCGCATTGACGGTGGCGGCAATCTGCTTGCTGGCCAGCACCGATTCGGGTGTATTGTTATCGCGCAATTTATTACCGTCATCGAAAGACTCCGCCTGCTCGGCGTCGGTATCGCTGGACGTGGCGGCGCGCCGCCCCTGCGTGACGAGATAATTCTTGGCCGTATTGATGCCGATGCGGTACAACCACGTATAAAAGGCAGCCTCGCCGCGGAAATGGCGCAGCGCCCGGTAGGCCTTGATAAAGGTTTCCTGCACCACATCTTCGGCCTCCGCCGGGTCATGCACGAGGCGCGACACCAAGCGCATCAAGCGGCGCTGATATTTCGATACCAGCACATCAAATGCCCGTTTGTCGCCAGCCTGTACCCGCTCGACCAGCAACTGATCATACTCGCGCTCTGTCCTCACGCCCGATGTCCCTGTAGTCATGCAGCGTGGGCGCCTGTATGGATATAGAGTTGGCCCGCTGCAAGAAGTTCAGTGTTCGCCGCACTTTTATTCTTCCCTGTTCCGCGCCGCGATCGCCCGGCAAGCCACGGCCAGCGGACGGAAGGCGGCGCAACTGCCGCCGCGCTGCACCAGCACATCCGTGCGCCGCCCGGCCGCATCGGCCAGGCACAGCACGAGCAGCGACGGCCACAAGGTCGAGCCCGGCAACAGGCGCAGCCCCTGCACCCCCGCAAGCCCCGGCCCGGCCGTCTCCGCTCCCCCGTCAGCAATAGCCCCTGGCACCTCGCCATGCTCCAGATATACCGCCAGCCGCAACTGGCCAACCGGCGAAATATCAAGCGCCTGCGGCTTTCTGCGCCGGCGCAGCAAAGCCAGCAAAAACACGCCGCCAGCCGCGCTCAGCAGCGCAGCACTCCAGCCCAGCGCGTAGCCGCCCACCAGCTGGCCAGGGCCGGAAGCAGTCCCGGACACGGCAGCAACGCGCCACGCACCGCTCAAGGGCCAGGCGGCCAGCACCGCGCACAGCCCCAGCACCGCTTGCAACAGGCGCAAACAGACAGGCGTGCGAATGACAGCCGCTACTGCGATCGACATACTTCATGGGAAAAAAAGGCGCGCCGGCACCATGCCGGGCAAATTCAGGCGCCAACGAACGTTGGCGCCGAATCAGCGCTCACTACAGTTTGACCGTAGCGAGCGCTTGAAAGTTCCTGCTTATTTCGCTTTACCGAAAATCAGCGTGCCATTCGTTCCGCCGAAGCCGAACGAATTCTTCACTGCATAATCGATCTTCATATCACGCGCCGTGTTGGCACAGAAATCGAGATCGCAAGCCGGATCCTGGTTGAAGATGTTGATGGTCGGTGGCGACACCTGATGGTGCAATGCCAGGACCGTAAACACCGCTTCCAGACCGCCCGCGCCGCCCAGCAAATGGCCCGTCATCGACTTGGTCGAGTTGACGACCAGATTCTTGGCGTGCTCGCCGAAGGTGCGCTTGATGCCCATCACTTCCGCCACGTCGCCTTGCGGGGTCGACGTGCCGTGCGCGTTCAGGTACTGAATCTGATCCGCGTTCAAGCCAGCGTTGTTGAGGGCCGCGATCACCGATTTGCTGCCGCCGCTACCATCTTCCAGCGGCGAGGTCATGTGATAAGCATCTGCGCTCATCCCGAAACCATGCACTTCGGCATAGATCTTGGCACCACGGGCCACCGCGTGCTCGTACTCTTCCAGCACCATGACGCCAGCGCCCTCGCCCAGCACGAAGCCGTCGCGGTCGGTATCCCACGGACGCGATGCCGTTGCCGGATCGTCGTTGCGGGTCGACAAGGCACGCGCCGAAGCGAAACCGCCCAGGCCCAGTGGCGACACGGTCGATTCAGCACCGCCGGCGATCATGACGTCGGCATCGCCGTACTCGATCATGCGCGCTGCGGCACCGATGCTGTGCAAACCGGTGGTACACGCTGTAACGATCGCCAGGTTCGGGCCCTTCAGACCATATTTGATCGAAAGGTTGCCAGAGATCATGTTAATGATCGAGGCAGGCACGAAAAATGGCGAGATACGGCGCGGACCGCGCTTTTCGTACTCGGACTTGGTCTCTTCGATCAGCGGCAAGCCACCGATACCGGAACCGATGATCACGCCGATACGCTCGGCGTTTTCTTCGGTGACTTCCAGACCGGAGTCCTGCATCGCCTGGATGCCTGCAGCCATGCCGTAATGGATAAAGGTATCCATGTGGCGGGCTTCCTTACCGGAGATGTACTCTTCGATATTGAAGCCTTTGACTTCACCAGCAAAATGCGTGGTGAATGGCAGTGCATCGAACTTGGTAATCGTGGCAATGCCGGATTTACCTTCAATGATTGCGCCCCACGCCTCGGCAATAGTATTGCCGACTGGTGAAACGCAACCCAGGCCGGTGACAACAACACGACGGTTTTTAGAACGGCTCAAGCGATTCTCCTGAAGTCGGTCAGACAGGCTTAGGCCTTGACGTGTGCAGTGGCGTAGTCGATCGCCTGTTGCACGGTGGTGATTTTTTCAGCTTGTTCGTCAGGGATTTCCATTTCGAATTCGTCTTCCAGGGCCATGACCAGTTCCACGGTGTCCAGGGAATCGGCGCCGAGATCGTCGACGAAGGAGGATTCGATTTTGATGTCTGCTTCTGCAACGCCCAGTTGCTCAGCGACGATTTTCTTAACGCGTTGTTCGATATCCGACATGTTATGGCTCCAAAGTGTGTGTTACGGAAAGTGCGCGCATTTTATCAGGTTTGCGCGTCCGAATACTAATTTCGGTGTCTGCTGCTAATTCGACCGAAGCTGCTGCTAAAAGATGCGATTATAGACAAAAACGGCCGTTGAATCATGCCACAAACGCCCGCCCCGTCTAGCTTTCACATCAATTCATGTACATTCCACCGTTCACGTGCAGGGTCGTGCCCGTGATATACGCCGCTTGCGGCGAAGCCAAAAAGGCCACCGCCGCTGCCACGTCTTCCGGCTTGCCCAGGCGGGACAGGGGAATTTGCGTCAACAGGGCCGCGTGCTGCTCTTCGCTCAGCGCCTTGGTCATGTCGGTATCGATGAAGCCCGGGGCGATGCAGTTCACGGTAATGTTGCGGCTGCCGATTTCGCGCGCCAGGGCGCGGCTCATGCCTTCCACGCCAGCCTTGGCCGCCGCGTAATTCATTTGCCCAGGATTACCCGACGAAGCCACCACCGACGTGATATTGATGATACGCCCAGTTTTGGCTTTCATCATGCCGCGCAACACGGCACGCGACAGGCGGCCGACGGCCGACAGGTTGGTGGAAATGACGCTGTCCCACTCTTCATCCTTCATGCGCATGGCCAGCTGGTCTTGCGTGATGCCTGCATTGTTGACAAGGATCGACAGGCTGCCGTAGGTTTTCTGCACCTCATCGACGACGGCAGCGCAGCGCGCCGCATCGGTCACGTTCAGGACCAGGCCCTTGCCCGTCACGCCTTCGGCGGCCAGGTAATCGGTGATGGCTTGCGCGCCGCTTTCCGAGGTGGCGGTGCCGACCACGGTGGCACCCTGCTTGCCCAGTTCGGTGGCGATGGCGCGGCCGATGCCGCGCGAGGCGCCCGTGACCAGCACGACTTGATTTGCTAAATTCATGAGTATCCTTAAGAGCAACCGCGGCAGGCAGGCTGCCGCGGTCTGATGTTTATTTGAGCTGCGTCAAAATGCGTTCCAGCGAAGCCTGGTCGACGATGGCGTCACCCACCAGCACCGGATCGATGCGCTTGGCCAGGCCCATCAGGACCTTGCCCGGACCGCACTCGATCACTTGCGTGATGCCGTCGGCCGCCACTTTTTGCATGGTTTCCACCCAGCGCACGGGGCTGGCTGCCTGGCGCACCAGTGCATCCTTGATGCCGGCCACATCGTTGACGATGGCCACGTCGACGTTGTTGATCAGGGCGATCTGCGGCGCCGAGAACGTCAAGCCGGCCATGTATTCGCGCAAACGGTCCGATGCGGGCTTCAGCAGCGACGAGTGGAATGGCGCGGAGACGGGCAGCTTCATGGCGCGCTTGGCGCCCTTGGCCTTGGCCAGTTCGCAGGCGCGCTCGACGGCCGCCGTATGGCCGGCGATGACGACTTGTGCTGGCGCGTTGAAATTGACGGGCTCGACCACCAGGGCCGGGTTTTCCGCCGCCGCTTCCGCACAGGCGGCGCGCACGTCGTCATCCGACAGGCCCAGCACGACAGCCATCGTGCCCTGCCCGACGGGCACGGCTTCCTGCATGGCTTGCGCGCGGAAACGCACGAGCGGCACGGCATCCTTGAACGAGATGACGCCGGCGGCGACCAGCGCCGAGTATTCACCGAGGCTGTGACCGGCCACGACCGTCGGCACGGGGCCGCCGGCCGCCAGCCAGGCGCGGTAGAAAGCCACGGCCGCCGTCAGCATCACCGGCTGCGTATTGGTGGTGAGATCGAGTTCTTCCTTCGGACCTTCGGCGATCAGCTTGCTCAGGTCGAATTGCAGGGCGTCCGACGCCTCGGCAAAGGTCTGCGCAACCACGTGGTTGCCGGCGAAACCGTCGAGCATCGCAATCGCTTGCGAGCCTTGACCTGGGAAAACAAATGCAAATTGTGTCATGTCGACTCCGTTTTTTTAATAGTGTTGCGGGATTACATGCGCGCCAGCACGGCGCCCCAGGTAAAGCCGCCGCCCACGCCTTCCATCATGACGTTGTCGCCCTTCTTGACGCGGCCATCGCGCACGGCGATGTCGAGCGCCAGCGGGATCGAGGCGGCCGAGGTGTTGCCATGCTGGTCGACGGTGACAACCATCTTCTCCAGCGGCAAGCCAAGTTTCTTGGCCGTGCTGTTCATGATGCGGATATTCGCCTGGTGCGGGATCAGCCAGTCGATCTGGTCCGACGTCATGTTGGCGTGTTCCAGCGCTTCGTGCGCGACCTTTTCCAGCACGGACACGGCCAGCTTGAATACGGCCGGGCCATCCATGTAGAGGAAGGCGCTGCCGTCCAGCGCGCCGCCAGCCAGGCTGCCCGGCACGCTGAGGATGTTCGAGTGGCGGCCGTCCGCGTGCAGCTTGGTGGCCAGGATGCCCGGCTCATTGGAGGCCGTCATGACGATGGCGCCGGCGCCGTCGCCGAACAGCACGCAGGTGCCGCGGTCGTCGAAATTGAGGATGCGCGAAAACACTTCGGCGCCGATCACCAGCACATTCTTGTGCATGCCCGACTGGATGAAGCTGTCGGCCGTGGCGACCGCATACACGAAACCGCTGCAGACGGCTTGCACGTCGACGGCAGCGCAGTTGTTCGTGATGCCCAGCTTGTTTTGCACGATGCAGGCCGTGCTGGGGAAGCTGCCGAAGAAATCGGGAGTCGAGCTGGCGACGATGATCAGGTCCAGGTCATTGCCGTTCAGGCCAGCCATTTCCAGGGCTTTTTTGGCCGCTTCCACGCCCAGGTCCGAGGAGTTTTGCGACGGCGCCGCGTAATGGCGCGCCGAAATGCCGCTGCGCGACACGATCCATTCATCCGACGTCTCGATGCCCTTGGCGGCGAGCTGTTCGGTCAAATCCTGGTTGGTGACGCGCTTCTCCGGCAAGTAGCTGCCGGTACCGATAATTTTGCTGTAAGTTTTGCTAAAAACAGTCATGCAAATACCCGTCCACTAAATGGTAGAGCTTGTTGATGTAGGTTCGTCCGGTACTGGCGTGCGCGGCATCAGCTCGGCGATCAGGCTGGCCAGGTGCGCTTGCACGTCATTTTTTGCCGCATCAAAGGCGCGGCGCAAGGCCCATTCGAACGAATAGGCATCGGCGCTGCCATGGCTCTTGAAGACGAGGCCACGCAAGCCCAGCAGGCTGGCGCCGTTGTAACGCGATGGATTCAAACGGTTGCCGATGGCTTTCAGGGCCCCGCGGGCGATCAGCGCGCCCAGCATGGTGATCGGATTGCGCTTGAATTCGGAAGTGAGCACGTCTTTCATGAAGCGCGCCAGACCTTCGATGGCTTTCAGGGTGACATTGCCGACAAAACCGTCGCAGACGACGATATCGGTCGTACCCTTGAAGATATCGTTGCCTTCCACGTTGCCGTAGAAGTTCAGCGCGCCACGCTCGTGGTCGGCCTGCAGCAGCTTCGAGGTGAGCTTGACCACTTCATTGCCCTTGATATCTTCCGTGCCCACGTTCAGCAAGCCGATCGTCGGGCGTGCGATGCCTTCCATGGCGGACACCAGCACGGAACCCATGATGGCGAACTGGTGCAAGTGATGCGGTTCGCAATCGACGTTGGCGCCCAGGTCCAGCATGTAGGTGGGGCCGTTCTTTTGATTCGGCAAGATGCTGCAGATGGCCGGGCGGTCGACGCCGGACATGGTTTTCAATACATAGCGCGACACGGCCATCAGGGCTGCCGTATTACCGGCGGAAACGGAGGCTTGCGCCACGCCGTTCTTGACCTGTTCGATGGCCACGCGCATGGAGGAATCCTTCTTGCGGCGCAGGGCCACTTCCAGGGGATCGTCCATGGTAACTTGTTCGGAGGCATGCAATACCGACAGGCGCGGGTGCGTGTCGGCTTTATGTTTTTTCAGTTCGGCACGGATCACGTCTTCCAATCCAACCAGGATCAGTTCAGCTTCAGGCTCATGTTTTACGAAGGAAATTGCTGCGGGGATAGTGACTGAGGGACCGTGATCTCCGCCCATGCAGTCGATAGAAATTTTGATTGTCATTTGTGTTGATTCAATACCGCTGCGGGCGTGCGGCAAGATGTGAATCGGACTGGAGCATATGCAGGGCGCAGCATGTCATGCACCGCCTGAGCAAGCTTGATTCAAAATGACGGGTGCGCAAGATGAATTGCAGCCGATAAAAAAGAAGAAGCGGCGCCACGCCGAATAACCACGCAACACCGCTTTCATCTTACCCAACAAAAACGTCGATTACTCGTCGTTTTTGGTCTTCAACACTTTACGGCCACGATAGAAGCCGTTAGGGCTGATATGGTGACGCATGTGTGTTTCGCCGGTAACTGGCTCGACGCTCAATTGCGGCGCGACCAGGAAGTCGTGCGAACGGTGCATGCCGCGCTTGGAAGGGGTTTTCTTGTTCTGTTGAACTGCCATGATGACTCCTAATACATAAGTTCTAAAATTTTAGCACAATCGATTAGCAAATACATGCGAATCGAGTATCCCAGCGGCAAAGACTACCCGAAAATAGCCCGGACCGACATCGTTTATTACAATTACATTTCACTACACTTGCCATACTCGATTACTACACGCGTTTGACACGTTCTCTAAGCGGAGCCTCACAAACCCACTGCGCGTCCCACTATCGCCTCGGCGTTGCTCAGCGTACTTCCGTATGCTTGCGCTACTCAAGACGATATTGGGCCGCTCGCTACGGTTTTTGAGGCCCCCTACAAACTACCACTACTACTTATTCTCTTAACTTATTCTGGCTTCAAGTCTTTCAGGGCCGCAAACGGCGACTTCTTTTCAGTCTTGAGAGCATCGAGCTGCGCCGTATCGGGGCAGACGTCGTGTTTGGGTACCTGCGGCAGGGCCAGCAAGGCTTCATCTTCGATCAGGGCCGCGGCATCCATGCTGCGGCTGCCGACGATCACGTCGATCGATTCATCGTTGATGATTTCTTCGATCTCGTCCGCGTGCTCGTCATCCTTGCCCAGCATCAGAGTGGTCGTCGAATCAATTGCGTAAGCATACGGAGTCAGGCAGCGCTGGCAAACCAGCTGAACGGTGCCGTTGACCGACAAGGTCAGTTGTGGGTAGCCCAGCTTGCTGGTGCCGCCGACGATCTTCCAGGCGATCTCGCCGGAACTATCTGCACAATCCTTGGTCAACCGGGTCATTTCAGCGACAGGAGTTACACCCTCGCGGCTCCCGCTGATACGACAAAAATCAAAGGCGTCGATCACAAAAGCATTCATTGGTAGAAAATTTCCCCGGAAAACCTGCGATAATAACAGGGTTTTTAGCACGGAGTCAAAGGCTAAGCATCTTTTTTGACGCAATCATTGCCATAAACATGACAACTTCATCAACACCGTCATGCCGCATGGAGCCTCAGTTGTGGGCTCTGCGCCCTGGAATTTGCGTGAAATTCCACTGACATCGACCAGCGCGGCCATGCCGGCCGCCATCCACTACCGAATGATACCAACTTCCGTCCCATTGCGCTTGATTCTTGCATCGAGTTCGACCTACCGCAAGGAATTGCTGGAACGCCTGCGCCTGCCTTTCGAGGTCGCCGTTCCCGATCTCGACGAAAGCCCGCTGCCAGGCGAAAGCCCCAGCGCCACGGCCCTGCGCCTGGCCCAGGCAAAGGCGCAGGCCGTACTCGACCGCTACCCTGGCAGCCTCGTCATCGGCTCCGACCAGGTCGCCACCTTGGACGGTGCGCAGATCGGCAAGCCGGGCAACCATGCGAACGCCCTGCTGCAGCTGCAAACCATGCGCGGACGCCAGACCGTGTTCCACACGGCCCTCTGCCTGCTCGACGGTCGCCAGAGTCCGCCTGTGGCGCAAGTGGAAGATATCCAGACCCTCGTCAACGTGCGCGACTTGTCCGATGCCGAACTGGATGCCTACCTGCGCATCGAGCAGCCGTACGATTGCGCCGGCAGCGCCAAGAACGAGGGCCTGGGCATCGCCCTGCTCGAGCGCATTGACAGCACCGACCCGACCGCCCTGACCGGTTTGCCGCTGATCGCCCTCACCGGCATGCTGCGCAAGGCGGGCGTCGCGTTCTTCACCCTTTAATTCATTCAATATACCGACAATAAGAATATGACCGGCACCCTGTACCTGATTCCCAACCACCTCGGCCTGTCCGACAGCCCGGCCGACCCGCTGGCCCACATCATTCCAGAGCAAGTACGGCAGATCACGTCGCAGCTCGATTATTTCGTGGCAGAAAACGCCAAGACGGCGCGCGCCTTCCTGAAACTGATCGGCAACCAGCATCCGCTGGCCAAGCCGCTGCAGGAAATCACGATTTCCGAACTTAACGTAAATACCCCGGCGCAAGCGCTGGCCGGCTTGCTGGCGCCCCTGCTGGCGGGACGCGATGCGGGCCTCGTGTCGGAAGCAGGCGTGCCCGCCGTGGCCGACCCCGGTGCAGACCTGGTGCGCCTGGCGCATCAGCACGGCATCAAGGTGCGCCCGCTGGTGGGGCCGTCGTCGATCCTGCTGGCCGTGATGGCCAGCGGCTTGAACGGCCAGAGTTTCGCCTTCAACGGCTACCTGCCCACGGACGCGGCCCTGCGCGCCAAGCGCATCAAGGAACTGGAAGTGCGTTCGCGCAATGAAAAGCAGACCCAGCTGTTCATCGAAACGCCGTACCGCAATGCGGCCATGCTCGAAGCGCTGGTGGCGCAATGCGCGCCCTCGACCCTGATCTGCGTTGCCACCGACCTGAGCCTGGACACGGAAAGCGTGCAAACGTGGAATGGCGGCCAGTGGAAGAAACAATTGGCCGCCGGCAAGGCACCTGACTTCCACAAGAAACCGACCGTGTTCTTGCTGCTGGGACAGTAATCCCCCGCCCATAAAAAAAACGCCACGGTCAAATGCACCGTGGCGTTTGCATTACCCCGCTACGACAGTCACTACACGCGACGGGTACCGGTATTTTTCTGTCCGCCCTTGCCCGTTTCCAATACGAACTTCGCGCCATCGTCGCGGCCCAGCACCTTCACCAGGTACGGCATGACTTCGCGCAACATCGGCTCCAGCGTGTACGGCGGGTTCAAAATGAACATGCCGCTGCTGTGCAAGCCAAAACCGTCCGGCGACGGAGTGTTGACCGTCAGGGTCACGTGCAGCCAGTCCGAGCTGGGCAATTGCTTGAGCTTGTCGGCAAACTGGCGCGATTCCATGCGCTGCAGCACGGGGTACCAGACGGCATACATGCCCGAAGGGAAGCGCACGAGGGCGTCGGCCAGGGTGTCCTTGACCTTGCGGTAATCCATCTTGTCTTCATATGGCGGGTCGATCAGCACCAGCGCGCGGCGCGATGGCGGCGGCAGCAGGGCTTTCAGGCTCTGGAAACCGTCAGCCTTGGTGATCAGCACGCGCTTGCCGCGCACGGTTGGACGCTCGCCCTGCGCCAGCGCATGCGCCTCGACCTTGCGGAAGTTGTCGGCCAGAATCTTTGCGTCCGCAGGATGCAGCTCGAACAGGCGCAGACGGTCTTGCTCGCGGCTGACCTTGTCCGCGCAGTACGGCGACCCCGGGTAATAGCGCATCTTGCCGCTCGGATTCATTTCCTTGATCAGCTTCATGTACTCGGCCAGCGAGGCCGGCAAGTCCGTACGGTCCCACAGGGGCGCGATGCCCGTTTCGTACTCGGCATTTTTCGAGGCATAGCCGCCGTCGAGCGCATACACGCCCGCGCCGGAGTGGGTATCGATATAACTATAGGCGGTATCTTTTTGATTCAGATATTGCAACAACTGAATCTGCACATAATGTTTCAACACATCGGCGTGATTACCCGCGTGAAAGGCGTGGCGGTAACTCAACATAAGCTGGCTAATTCCATAATAAAAATAAATAAAGGCGGGAGCGCTGACACCGGGCAGGGCATGAAAACAGACTGGAGGGGTCAGGCTGCGGGGCCAGGAAACAGCATGGACCAGCGTAATCAGCGCGCAATTACCAGCATTATCCACCAGAAAGGTGTATTGCATCAAAAAACACGGATAAACAAGCCCATGCATTCCCGGGACTGCGGTGGCCGGGCGCGGTAGAATACGCGCATCGGGCGCCCGGCGCCCATCGCCCTATTAACCAGATACGACCATGCACAGCCTGACCCTCACGACCGATAACCGCGCCGACGTCGCGGCAGCCCTGGCCGGCCCGCGCTGGACGGTGGCCTGCCTGTGCGCGCTGTGGTGCGGCACTTGCGGCAGCTACCGCGCCACATTCGAGGAACTGGCCGCGCGCCATCCTGACACCGTCTTCGTCTGGGTCGACATCGAAGACCAGGCCGACGTGGTGGGCGACCTCGACATCGACAACTTCCCCACCCTGCTGATCCAGCACGAGGACAACGTGGCCTTCTTCGGCACTGTGCTGCCCGACGGCGGCCTGGCGCACCGCATGGTGCAGGCGCAGCAGGCGCTCAGCGGGGCTGAACTGGCGGCGCTGGCCACCAGCACGCAGGAGCGGCGCGACTGGCAGCGCGACTGCAATCTGCGCAACCTCCTCGCCGCCACCCTGGCTTGATGTAAATTAACCCAGGCGCAGCGGCAGGCTGCGCAGCCGTTTTCCCGTCAGGATGAACACGGCGTTGGCCACGGCCGGCGCAATCGGCGGCGTACCGGGCTCGCCCACGCCTTCCGGATGCTCGGCGCTGGCGATGATGACGGTTTCCACCTCGGGGGTTTGCCCCATGCGCAGCACGGGATAGTCGTGGAAGTTAGCCTGCTCGACTTTCCCCTCCTTGAAGGTGATCTCGCCGCCCAGCGCCGCCGACAGGCCAAACAGCACGGCCGACTCCATCTGCTGGGCGATGATGTTCGGATTGACGGCGATGCCGCAATCGATGGCGCACACCACGCGCTGCACGCGGATTTCTCCGTTTTCCACGGACACCTGCGCCACTTGCGCCACGATGCTGCCGAACGACTGGTGCAAGGCCACGCCATGCGCATGGCCGGGCGGAGGCGTTCCCGCCTTGGCAACTGCCGCATCGAGCACGGCCAGGTGGCGCGGGTGCCGCACCAGCATGGCACGGCGGAAAGCGATGCCATCCTGCCCCGCCGCGTGGGCCAGTTCGTCGATAAAGCTTTCCTTGAAAAAAGCGTTGTGCGAGTGCCCCACCGAGCGCCAGTAACCGATAGGCACGGGACTGTCGGCGATCACGTGGGCGATGCGCTGGCTGGCAATTTCATACGGCATGTCGAATTCGCCTTCGGCCGTGGTCTTGTCCGGCCCCGCACCGGGCAAGCCGAAATTACGCTGCAAAAACTGGTGCGTGATGGAGCCGCTGACGGATTTGTTGTCCCAGGAAGCGATGCGGCCGTGTTCATCGAGGCGGGCCGCAAAGCGGGCCAGCGCGGCGGGACGGTACATATCGTGCTGCGTATCCTGTTCGCGCGTCCACACCAGCTGCACGGGCGCGCCGCCGCACTGCAGTGCGATGGCCACGGCCTGGGCGATCATGTCCACTTCCAGGCGGCGGCCGAAACCGCCACCGAGCAGCAGCACCTCGATGACGACGTCCTTCGCAGCGACGCCGGCCACTTTCGCCGCCACGTCGACGGCGATGCCGGGCGCCTGCGTCGAGACCCACAGCATCACCTTGCCATCCTTGACTTGCGCGGTGCAGTTGACGGGTTCCATGGCGGCGTGCGCGAGGAATGGCGCGCGGTACTCGGCGGTAACCTGCCGCATGCCCTGCACGGCCTTGCTTTCCACCTGGCCGCTGGCGTGATAGGCATAGCCCGCTTCGCTATCGAGCAGGCGGGCAAACCCCGCATACACGCCGGCGCTGGACAAATTCGCCTGCGGGCCAGCCTTCCACTGCGTCGGCAAGGCGGCCGCCGCCTGCTTGGCGCGCCACCAGGTGTCGGCCACCACGGCGGCACACGAGACGCTGCGCTGAGCCAGGTACGGCGTCAGGTCCAGCACCTTTTTCACCCCGGGCATGGCCAGCACGGGCGCCGCGTCGAACGCGGACAGGATATCGCCCAGGCGCGGCGGCAGATGCAGGGCCGCATACAGCATGCCGGGCGGGCGCGCATCGATGCCGAAGCGCGCGCTGCCATTGACTTTGGATGGCGTGTCGCGGCGCGGCGCCGGCTGGCCGATCAATTTGAAATCCTTGGGCAGCTTCAGCACGGGCGTGCCCGGGTCGATTGCGGCGGCGCGCTGCGCCAGGCTGGCGTAGCTGGCGCGCCGGCCATCCGGGTGCAGCACTGCGCCATTTTCCGTGCGGCACTGCGCAGCCGGCACCTGCCACAACGCGGCGGCGGCCCCCACCAGCATGGCGCGCGCCGACGCGCCCGCTTCGCGCATGGGACCCCAGCCATCCTTCACGCTCGACGAGCCGCCCGTGACGATCACGCCCAGCTCGCGCGCCGCCTTGGCCACCGTCCACTGGGCCAGCGCTTTTACGCGGCCCTGGTCGTCCGGGTGGAAAGGCAAGCCGTCCTGGAGCATGGCGACATTGCCGAAGATCTTGTCCATGGGCGCCTGGATCAGCTTCACGCTGGACAGCGGCACGTCGAGCTCCTCTGCGACCAGCATCGGCAAGGCCGTGTGCACGCCCTGCCCCATCTCGCTGCGCGGCATGGCCAGGGTCACCGCGCCGTCGGTGCCGATGGCCAGCCAGCCGTTCAGCGCCACGGCGCCATCTTGCAGCGGCAGCGGCACGCTGCCATGCAGGCGCTGGCGCGGCGGCAGCACGCCCCAGCCCAGCACCAGGGCACCCACGCCGGCCACGCCGAGACCCAGGCCGCGGAGCAGGAAACGGCGGCGCGACGTATTTTTTTCTCCGGCCATGGGATACCCTTTAATTGGTTAGTGGTTGATCCAGCGGGTCGATCCAGCGCTCCAGCATATCCTGTGCCAGCACCGGGCGGCTATAAAAATAACCTTGCGCCAGCTTGCAGCCATGGCGCAGCAGGAAAGCCGCCTGCTCTTCCGTCTCCACACCTTCGGCGATCACGGACAATTGCATGCTCTTGCCCAGCTGGATGATGGCAATCGCAATCGCTTCGTCATTGACGTCCGTCGAGATATCCTTGATAAAGGAGCGGTCGATCTTCAGGGTTTGCACGGGCAGCTGCTTCAGATACGCGAGCGAGGAATAGCCGGTGCCGAAATCGTCGATGGCCAGGCCCACGCCGATGGCGTGCAAGTCGTTGATGAAACCAAGCGCGTCGCCCGTGTTCATGATGACGGACTCCGTCACTTCCAGCTGCAGGCGCTGCGGCTCGAGACCCGTTTCCTTCAGAATGTCGGCCACCATGCCGGCGATGCTGCCCCGCTCGAACTGCTTGACCGACAGATTCACGGCCATCTTCGGCACGTGCAAGCCCTGCGCCTGCCAGCGCATCATCTGGCGGCATGCCTCGTCGAGCACCCATTTGCCCAGCTGGTTGATGAAGCCGCTGTCTTCGGCCAGCGGGATGAAGCGCGCGGGCGGCACCAGGCCCAGTTCCGGGTGGTTCCAGCGCACCAGCGCCTCGACGCCGACCAGGCGGCCCGTGTCGATTTCCACCTGCGGCTGGTAATTGAGGAACATCTCGTTCTTTTCCAGCGAACGGCGCAAAAAGGTTTCCAGGCGTAGCCGCTCGACGCCTTCGCCCGTCATCGACGGCGCATAGAAGCGGTAGCCATTGCGCCCGCGTGCCTTGGCCTGGTACATGGCCACGTCGGCATTGCGGATCAACATGTTCAAGTCCAGCGCATCGTCCGGATACAGGCTGATGCCCACGCTGCAGGTGACGAACAGTTCATGGTCGGCCACCGTGAACGGCTGGTCGAACATGGTCATCAGCTTTTCCGCCACCTGCGTCGCACCGTACTCGCCGTCGACGCGTTCGAGCAGCACGATGAACTCGTCGCCGCCCAGGCGCGCCAGGGTATCGCCTTCGCGCAGGCGGGCCGCCAGCTGGCCGGCCACCTTTTGCAGCAGTTCGTCGCCCACATGATGGCCCAGGGTGTCGTTGACGTTCTTGAAGCGGTCCAGGTCGATGAACAGCACGGCCAGCTGCTCCTGGTCGCGAGCGGCGCGCAGCAAGGCGTGCTGCAGGCGGTCGTGGAACAGCAAACGGTTCGGCAGGGCCGTCAGCGGATCGTGGTGGGCCATGTGGTCGAGCTTTTCCTGCGACTCCTTGATCAGGGTGATATCGCTGAACACGCCCACGTAATGCGTGGTGCCGGCGCGCGCGTCGCGCACGGCGCTGATGGTCAGCCACTCAAGATACAGCTCGCCATTCTTGCGCTGATGCCAGATTTCGCCGCGCCAGAAGCCGCTGCCCTTCAGCTCGTTCCACATGGCTTCGTAGAACGCAGAGTCGTGGCGCGCCGAGCGGGTCAGCGAAGAGTGCTGGCCCACCGCCTCCGCTTCGGCATAGCCGGTGATCTGCGTGAAGGCGGGATTGACGGTGACGATGATGCCGCTGGCATCGACCACCATCACGCCGTCGGCGATATGTTCGAGCACGGTGGCCGACAGGCGCAGTTTTTCCTCGGCTTCCTTGCGCGCCGTGATGTCGGCATACACCCAGATGCTGCCTTCATTGGGGCGCAGCGGATCGAGCGCGCAGCCGCTGACCAACGCCCAGAACAGGCTGCCGTCACGGCGCTTGTACTGGCGCTCCTCGCTGAAATCGCCGCCCATGGCCAGCGCCGGATACTGGCGCTCGCCCGCCTCCTCGAAGTCATACGAACTCATGAACACCATGGCCGTCGAATTACCCGTCATCTCGGCATGCTCGTAGCCGAACAGTTCCTCGCAGCGGCGGTTGACGGAAATGATGCGGCGGTGGCGCACGAACATCACGCCGAACATCACGTTGTCGAGAATCGCGCTCTGCTCCGTCAGCAGCGCTTCGATGCGCATCTCGTGGTGCTTGCGCTGGCTGATGTCGGCAATGATGCCGTCGACCCAGATGACGCCCTGCTCGCCCGCCTGCGGCTGGCCATTCTCGGCCACCCAGCGCTCGATGCCGAAAGCGTCGATGATGCGGTATTCGAGCGCATATGGACGTACCTCGGCCACCGCCTGGCGGACGGCGCGGCGGTGCTCGCGGCGGTCTTCCGGACAGATCAGGTCGGCCCAGGCATGCGTGGTGCCGCGCATGAACTGGCGCGCCGAATAGCCGGAAATCTCTTCGATGGCATCGCTGACAAAATCGATGGGGCCGTCGGGCCGGTAGCGGAAGACGGCGCCCGGCACCTGCGTGACGATGGTGCGGAAACGCTCTTCCCGCTGGCCCACATCCTCGAACAGCTGGCCGATGGCCGCGCGCATTTGCTCAAGCTGGGCCGTCAGGCGACCCAGCTCGTCAGTGCTGTGCGAGGTCAGGGGCGTGTCGAAATCGCCGTGCGACAGGCGGTCGGAAAAGCGCGTCAGGCGGCGCAGGGGTTTGAGCAGGCGGCGGTTCAGGAACAGCACGATCAGCGCCATCGACACGGCCAGCTGCGCGCCCAGCACGAAAATATAGGATATCTGCTTTTCGCGCAGCTCCTGCTGGCTGCGCGCATCGTCCATCTCGACGACGACGTGGCCGATGCGTTCGCCGCGCACGAGGATGTCGCGCTCGGCGCGGTACAGATTGCCCACGGGCCGCTGCGGCGCCTGCAGGCTGATGAATTCCGTGTCGCCCTGCCCCAGCACCTTCACCAGCAGCACGGAACGGTCGCGCATCACCGACTCGACCAGCGAATGGGCCGATTCCGCGTTCATGTTCCACAGCGACTCCTGCATGCCCAGCGCCAGGATATCGGCATTGCGCTGCAAGGCTTCGTTCAGGCTGGTGCGCGCCGACTGGCGCTCATGCACGCCGACCAGCACATAGCTGCCGAAGATGGCGGGAACGACGAGGCCGCCAAATACCACCAGCAGCAAGGCGCCATAGATAGACGAGCCGTACAGCACACGCAGGCTGGCGCGCAGGCGCTGGTAAGGTGAATTAAACATGCGGCAACAGGGCAACAGGGATCAGGCGGGCGATCATTGACTTTACAGGGGAATCGGGTGGTGAGGCGGGAAGAAACTTTATCAGGAGCAATTATGCATGGAAAAAGCGGGGGAAGTCACCAATAAACACACGCCAACGGCCACCTCATGTCATATAAACAGGGTTGAAAAACCACACGCCGCCCGGCGCGCCCGGCCGGCGCCAGCAGAAAAGCGCGCAGCTTGCTATCATCGCGCCACTTTACCTAGAGGAACCACCATGACCTTCTCCATCTACTCCGCTTCGATCCCCGTCTTCAAACAGATCCTGGGCAGCCTGGCCGCCATCCTGGACAAGGCGGAAACGCACGCGCAAGACAAGAAAATCGACCCGAACGCCCTGCTGCAATTCCGCCTGTTCCCGGACATGCTGCCGTTCGTGCGCCAGATCCAGATCGCCACCGACTTCGCCAAGGGCTGCGGCGCGCGCCTGGCCGGCGTGGCCGTGCCACCGTATGAAGACAGCGAACAGAGCTTTGCGGAACTGAAAGCGCGCATCGTGAAAACCATCGCCTTCCTGGAAAGCCTGCCGCAAGCGGACATCGACGGCAGCGAAACGCGCGCCATCACCACCGGCAGCGGCGAAAAGACCAAGCACTTCACGGGCCAGACCTATCTGTTCCACTACGCGCTGCCGCACTTCTTCTTCCACGCGACGACGGCGTACGACATCCTGCGCCACAATGGCATTGAAGTGGGCAAGAAAGATTTTATTGGCAGCTATTAATCACTAGCGCCAAAAGTACCGGGGTCAGTTCCTTCGGAATCGGAATGCTTCCCATTGGGAAGCATTCCCCCGTCTGGTCTGACCCCGACAGTTGCAGCTGGGTTAAATCAGGTATTCCGGCGCGGATACCCCTGCGCCAGAATCCTCACCCATACCACTTCCTTTTCTTCATCCGTCATCGACACCCAGTGGGCCACTTCCACTACGCTGCGGCCGCAGCCGCGGCAGATTTCATCAAAGGTTGTCGAGCACACGGCCACGCAGGGCGTGTCTGGACGCGGCGGCAATTCCTTGTCCGCCATCAGGACACCTTCGGCAAGCCGAGCTTTTCCCAGCCTTCGGTACCCAACGCTTCCAGCGTGGCAATATTCTTGTCAAAGATCTCCGACGCTTCCGGGAACGCCTCGACGGCGCGCTCGATGCTGTCTTCGCGCAGCAGGTGCAGGGTCGGGTACGGCGAGCGGTTGGTGTAGTTGCTGATGTCGTCCTCGAACGTTTCGGCAAACTGGTAATTCGGATGGAAACTGGCCACTTGCAGTTCGCCGGCCAGGTGCATGTCTTCCACGGCCGCGTCGGCCACGTCGAGAAACTCGTTGTAGTCGAGGAAATCGTTCAAGGTGTACGGATGGATCAGCAGGGTCGTGTCGATCTGTTCGGGATCCGTGTCGGCCAGGGTTTGCAGCTCGTCCATCAGCATCGCCAGCAGATCTTCCGGATTGCCCGATTCGCACACCACATAACGGATCTGCTTCTTGACGTGCACGGCCTTGGCGAACGGGCACAGGTTCAGGCCGATCACGGCCTTTTCCAGCCAGGCAACGGTATTGGCGATGATGACGGCGTTGTCGTCGTCGTGGCGCGGCGGGGTGTTCATATACTTGACTCTCTATTAATAAGGCGGCCGGCGGCTGAATGGCCGGCCAAAGCCAAATTGTACGCACTTTTGCGCAGCCTCATACCGGGCGCCATCCAGGCTTGCGCCAGCCTCCTCGCCATGTATGCTATAACAGCGGCCGAATCACGCATCGGGCAAATTAAATTTGCAATAATGACAGCATTTGCGAATGGAAACTCAGCCGTTACCCACTTATTGCCGCTTATTTCCTGTCATCATGCTGACATAATTCTTGACTCCGGCATGTGGATATACGTACACTCGCTGCTTGATCATGGGTCTGTCCGATGTTTCTCCGACGACAACAATGGAACACTATGCACGAAAACTCCTTTAAATCTACCGTCCTGGCGGCGTTGGCCCTGGCGCTTGCGCCCGCCCTCAGCCAGGCGTACGAAGCCGGTGTTGAGAGCGATAACGCGCCAGTCGCCGCCGCCGCACCCGCCCTGATCCCGATGACCGCCCAGGTCACGGCGAAACTCCCCACCCTCGACAACCGCCTGCAAAAGACCGACCGTCTGCTGAAAAACCTCAGCGACAATTCCGATCCGCTGCGCGAAGCCGACGTCTGGGGCCGCATCCGCAGCGGCTATGCGATTCCCGACATCAACAACCAGCTGGTGGCGAACCACGTCAACTGGTACGCCACCCGCCCCGACTACATCGCCCGCACCACGGCACGCGCGTCGCGCTACATCTTCCATGTGGTGCAGGAACTGGAAAAGCGCGGCATGCCGACGGAACTGGCCTTGCTGCCGTTCATCGAGTCCGCCTTCAACCCGCAAGCATTCTCCAGCGCCAATGCGGCCGGCATGTGGCAATTCGTGCCCGCCACCGGGCGTGATTTCAACCTCAAGCAAAACATGTTCAAGGACGAGCGCCGCGGCGTGCTTGCCTCGACCGATGCGGCCCTGACCTACCTGCAGCGCCTGTATGACATGTTTGGCGACTGGCAACTGGCCCTGGCAGCCTACAACTGGGGCGAAGGCTCCGTGCAGCGGGCCATCAAGAAAAACCAGGCGCTGGGCAAGCCGACCGACTTCGAAAGCCTGGCCGACCTGATGCCGGCCGAAACGCGCAACTACGTGCCGAAACTGCAAGCGGTGAAAAACATCATCGCCAATCCGGCCCAGTTCGGCCTGACCCTGCCCGTGGTCGACAACCAGCCGTATTTCACGGCCATCGACAAGACCAGCGACATCGACATCACCGTTGCCGCCCAGCTGGCCGAGCTGTCAATGGATGAATTCAAGGCCTTGAATCCGCAATTTAACCGCCCCGTCATCATCGGCGGCGAAAAGACCAAGATTCTGTTGCCACAGGAAAACGCCGCCAAGTTCACCACCAACCTGGCGCAATGGGGCCATGCCTTGTCCAGCTGGACGACGCACAAGATCACCAATGCGCGCGAACGCATCGAAACCCTGGCGTCGAAATTCGGCACCACGGCCGACGTGCTGCGCCAGGCCAACAATATTCCCCAGCGCACCAGCCTGCGCGCCGGCTCCACCATCCTCGTGCCGAAAACTTCGGCCACGATGAACAAGGACATCACCCAGGAAATCGCCGACAGCGCCACCATGCTGCTGGAAGCGGACCGTCCGGAACGGGCCGCCAAGGCACTGCGCCGCGCCGCCAAGGGTGGCAAGGTGCAAGCCGCGCCAATTTCCCTGGTGAAACCGCGCATCCAGCGCGGCGGTGGCAACAGTCGCGCCAAGGCCCGTCACTGATCGCCTGAGCTGTATTGACCTACCTCACCGGCCGCCACAGCTTTGCTGTCGCGGCCGGTTGTACATCCGCCCACCCCGCCCACCTACCCAGACAGGAGTCGTCATGGCTTTCTTGCAAGGCAAAAAAATCCTCATCACGGGCTTGCTGTCGAACCGTTCCATCGCCTACGGCATCGCCAAGGCTTGCCACCGCGAAGGCGCCACCCTCGCCTTCACGTATGTGGGCGAACGCTTCAAGGAGCGCATCACGGAATTTGCGGCGGAATTCGGCAGCGAACTGGTATTCGACTGCGACGTTTCCAGCGATGAACAGATCAGCGCCGTCTTCAGCGACCTGGCGCGCCACTGGGAACATCTCGATGGCCTGGTGCACGCCATCGGTTTTGCGCCGCGCGAAGCGATCGCCGGCGACTTCCTCGATGGCCTGTCGCGCGACAGCTTCCGTGTCGCGCACGACATTTCCGCCTACAGCTTTCCCGCCATGGCCAAGGCCGCCCTGCCCCTGCTGCATCCGGGCGCTTCGGTGCTGACCCTGACCTACCTGGGCGCCGTGCGCGCCGTGCCCTACTACAACACCATGGGCCTGGCCAAGGCCTCGCTGGAAGCATCCGTGCGCTACCTGGCCGAATCGCTGGGCCCGCGCGGCATCCGCGCCAACGGGATTTCAGCCGGCCCCATTAAGACCCTGGCCGCGTCCGGCATCAAGGATTTCAGCAAACTCCTGGGCTTTGTGGCCGAACATGCCCCGCTGCGCCGCAACGTCACCATCGAAGAGGTCGGCAACACGGCCGCCTTCCTGCTGTCCGACCTGGCTTCCGGCATCACGGGCGAGATTACCTACGTCGACGGCGGCTTTTCGCAAGTGATGGCCGTGAATCCCGAAGTAGAGTGAGGCGGTGATGGTCGATATTTTGTGGTTGTCACTTGACAACCGCAGAATATCGACCCACATTGGAGGCAGCGCATGGCGCGCTCCCCGCACCCGAAGAAGGACATCGAAGCGGCGCTGCGCCACGCGGAAAGCCAGGGCTGGCGCGTGGAAGTGGGTGGCAGCCATGCCTGGAGCAATATCTACTGCCCGTACAACGATGCCGGCTGCCGTTGCGGCGAATTCTGCATCGCCTGCATCTGGAGCACACCGAAAAATCCCGGCAACCATGCGCGGGCGATACGGCGGGTGGTCGACAATTGCACTTTCAATAAGCTGATGCACGACTGCATGCAACGCAAATCCAGGGGATAGCCATCATGGATTACATCTTTACTCTCAAATACCGCCTGCCCGATAACGAAACCGACCTCGATGCGCTGGCCGAGCGCCTGGGCGGCGGCGGTTGCGACGATGCCCTGGCCGGCATCGGGCAAGCGGGACGCCTGGCGCTGGAATTCACGCGCGAGGCCAGCAATGCCAGCGAAGCACTGCTGAGCGCCATGGCCGATGTGAAAGCCATCGTGCCCGGGGCCGTGCTGGTCGAGGCCGCCCCCGACTTCGTGGGACTGACGGACGTGGCGCAAGTGCTGGGCTTGTCTCGCCAAAACCTGCACAAGCTGATGAACAAACACCGCCACAACTTCCCCGCGCCCGTACATGAGGGCAGCGCCACCATCTGGCACCTGGCCGACGTGCTGGCTTGGCTGCAGGCCAAGGGAACTTACCAGCTGGAACGCAGCCTGGTCGACGTGGCGCAAGCGGCCCGGCAAATCAACCTGGCCAGGGAAACGCGACAGGCGCCGCCGCTGCCCGCCGACATCGTGGCCATGCTCCATTAAACGGAAGAAAACTACGTATTCTTACTGATTTCACATAGGAAACATGATCAAAACGTGGTAGGACTGTCGTTTATTCCCATTTAAGCCGTGCAAAACGGCTGCAAATACGGTATAGTGTCGTTGTGCGCTGCAATATGTTTCCTTGAAGCGATGGCAACACCGCAGTTACATGCACTACAAACTTAGCAGCTTCGCAAGCCTTAGCGCATCCACAGGATGCCGCTTATAAAGCCCTCCCGCCTTGTGTGTCGCACCTGACACCG
The DNA here is from genome assembly GCF_021165895.1 of Janthinobacterium sp. PLB04. Classification (NCBI taxonomy): domain Bacteria; kingdom Pseudomonadati; phylum Pseudomonadota; class Betaproteobacteria; order Burkholderiales; family Oxalobacteraceae; genus Janthinobacterium; species Janthinobacterium sp. PLB04. The sequence continues at coordinate 4,702,401 of NZ_CP088968.1, forward strand.
TCCCGGCGCAAAGCTTTTGTGCCGAAATTTCTTTCTAGTTGAGTCATTTCGTTTTGGTTGGCGTTGCTATTTTGCGTTCTGCTTTTTGCAAGAACGCTGATTTTCACGAAAGATAAAGAATGACATTTGAATCCTTAGGCCTGCATCCGTCCATCATCGCCGCTCTGACCGAATCGGGCTACACCGCGCCAACCGCGGTACAGTCGCAAGCGATTCCAGCCGCGATCGAAGGCCGTGACCTGCTGGTCTCGTCGCAGACCGGTTCGGGCAAGACGGCAGCTTTCATGCTGCCATCGCTGCACAAACTGGCCAGCGCCGAACAAAGCGCCGCCGGCAAGACGCCAAACCAGGAAATGCAAGCATCGCGCGCCCGCGGCGAGCGTCCACGTTTCAAGGCTGCCCAGCCAAAAATGCTGGTGCTGACGCCAACGCGCGAACTGGCCCTGCAAGTGACCACCAATACCGACAAGTACAGCACCGGCATCCGCCGCATCAAGGCTGTGTCGATCCTGGGCGGCATGCCTTACCCTAAACAGATGCAATTGCTGGCCAAGAATCCTGAGATCCTGGTCGCTACCCCTGGCCGTCTGATCGACCACATGGACTCGGGCAAGATCGACTTCTCGCAACTGGAAATCCTGGTGCTGGACGAAGCCGACCGCATGCTGGACATGGGTTTCATCGACGACATCGAAAAGATCGTGGAAGCGACGCCGGAAGGCCGTCAAACCATGCTGTTCTCGGCAACGCTGGATGGCGTCGTCGGCAACATGGCTCGCCGCATCACGAAGAACCCGCTGGTCATCCAAGTGGCAAGCTCGAGCAACAAGCATGAAAACATCACCCAGCGCGTCCACTTCGTCGACGACCTGTCGCACAAGAATCGCCTGCTGGACCACCTGCTGCGCGACGAATCGCTGGACCAGGCTGTTGTGTTTACCGCCACCAAGCGTGACGCCGACACCATCGCCGACCGTCTGAACATCGCCGGCTTCTCGGCTGCCGCCTTGCACGGCGACATGCATCAGGGCGCGCGTAACCGCACCCTGGACGGCATGCGCCGCGGCCAGGTCAAGGTGCTGGTTGCCACCGACGTTGCCGCCCGCGGTATCGACGTGCCAACGATCACCCACGTGTTCAACTACGATCTGCCGAAGTTCCCGGAAGACTACGTCCACCGCATCGGCCGTACCGGCCGCGCTGGCCGCAATGGCCTGGCCATCTCGCTGGTGAACCACGCTGAAGGCATGAACGTCAAGCGTATCGAACGCTTCACCAAGCAATTGATCCCGGTCAATGTCATCGAAGGTTTCGAGCCTAAGAAAACGGCATCGGCACCACGTTCGAGCGCCCGTCCAGGCGGCTGGAAACCAGGCGACAACCGTGGCGGCGCGAAGCCAGGTCAACGCACGTTCAGCAAGCCAGGCGCACCACGCAAAGACGGCGCACCGAGCACCGGCGGCGGCTACAAGGGTTCCAACCCGCGCAGCACCGACGGCGCACGCCGCAGCTACGGCGACCGTTAATCACGGCGCCATGCCGCCCACGGGCGGCAAGCAATAAAAAACGGCCACCAGATCACTCTGGTGGCCGTTTTTTTATGTCCGCAACGACTTATTTCTTCGACACCTTCTGGCGCGAAAGCTTGCGCAGCTTGGCCTGCTCGAAGCGCGCGTGCTGTTCCGGCGTTTCCAGTACCAGCGGCGGCACGGCCACCGGTTTGCGGTTGGCATCCACGGCCACCATCGTGAAATAGCAGCTGTTGGCGTGGCGCACCAGGCGCTGCTGGATGTTTTCCGTCACCACGCGAATACCCACTTCCATCGACGTCGTGCCCGTGTAATTGATCGACGCGAGGAACGTCACCAGTTCGCCCACGTGGATAGGCTGCAGGAACATCACCTGATCCACCGACAGGGTCACCACATAGCTGCCCGAATAGCGGCTGGCGCAAGCATAGGCGACGCTGTCGAGGTATTTCAGGATGGTGCCGCCGTGCACATTGCCGGAAAAATTGGCCATATCGGGCGTCATCAAGACCGTCATCGTCAGTTCGTGGGCCGACCAGTTCATCGCGCTGTCCAAAGTATTCTCCAAAGGGGGAAATTAAAAGTGAGGGGAGATGTGAAAACCGGCCACGAGGGCCGGTTGTGAGCCTTACAGGCCCAGGGTGTCGATATCGGCCAGCGACTCGCGGCCCTTGTCGGAAATGTCGTAGCCTTCGCCTTCGGCGCGCGCCACGATGTGGGCTTTCTTGCCCAGGAAGTAAGCCACATCCGATTCCAGCTTGGTCAGGGGATCGGTGGCGACGGCGCGCAGCCCCATGATGCAGCGGCGCAGGAACAGCAGTTGCTGTGCTTTCTCTGTGATGGACAGACGGCCATCGCGTGCATAGCTGAGCAGCTTCAGGCCGGACAGGCGCTTGGCATTGCGGGCAACGCAAGCGCTGGGGCGCTCGGTCTTGATGCCGCGTGCAACTTGCTCCAGCGCGTCATATTCATCGGTTGTTAATTTCTCGTTCTTCATTACTTTTCCATAAAAGGCCAGGTGTTCGGCCCCCATGGTACGCGCCCCGCTGCGCATCGGCAACAGGCAACGTGAATCAGTCACCGCCCGCGCGGCGGACGGCTGACTGAAAGACGGGCAGGACAGCCCTTATTTATAGTTGCGCAGCAGCAGCCAGGCCAGGCCACAACCCGCCACGGCGCCGGCCAGGGCCAGCGCCACGAGGTTTTTGCTGGTCATCACAGGCCGCCGGCCCAGGTAGATTTTGTTATGCAAGGAATTGCCCATGATGGTCTCCTGTACAAGAATTTTTATGATGTCTCATTATAAGAACAGAATCGTGACGGCCGCATGACACTCGACAGTTAGAGTTTGATTTGTATCCACTCGGCAACATTTATTGACGTTTTTGTTGTTTAAATGGCGTGGCGCCGGCGACGGCCCCGCAGTCCATTTCCGATCGGAAATAAACGCGGCGCACCGCGCCCCGTCACTGCATTTTCACGGGCGGTGGCGGCGGCGTCGGCTCCTCGACGGGCACGGGATCGATGTGGGGCGGCGTTTCCGGCGGCGGCGTGACGGGATCGCCTTCCGGCGGCGGCGGCATATCGGGTTCGGGCGTGCTGTGCGCACGCAGCGGGGCAAGACGGAATTGTGGCTGCATGGTGGCCTCCTTTGCCCCACTGTAGCCGATGCGGCCAAATCCTGGCGCCCGCCAGTGGCACGCCAAGGGGAACTAAACAGCGTGGCGCCACTCCAACCTGGCAGGTATCTCCTCCTGCGAGTGCAAGCGATCCCCATGGCGCGCAAGAAAATCCTCTTTATGGCCGAGGCAGTGACCCTGGCCCATGTCGGCCGCCCTCTGAGCCTGGCCCAGGGTCTGGACGAGGAAGAATATGAGGTGCATTTTGCCTGCGCCGATGGCTACGACTTCTGCTTCAAGCAAGCCACCTTCCGGCGCTGGCGCATCGACAGTATTTCATCGCTGCAATTCCTGCAGGCGCTGGCCGACGGCAAACCCGTCTATACAGAAAGCACCCTGCACGCGTATGTGGAAGACGATCTGCGACTGCTCAATGCCGTCCGGCCTGACCTCGTGATCGGCGACTTCCGCCTGTCGCTGTCGGTCAGCGCGCGCCTGCAGCGCATTCCCTACATTACGCTCAGCAATGCCTATTGGAGTCCGTACGTGCGCCAGCACTACACGGTGCCCAGCCTGCCCCTGACAAGCCTGCTGCCCATCTGGCTGGCCGCCCCCCTGTTCCGCCTGATCCGCCCGCTGGCCTTCGCCTCGCATGCCGTGCCCCTGAACCGCGTGCGCCGCAATCACGGCCTGCCATCCTTGGGCAGCGACTTGCGGCGCATCTATACGGATGCCGACCGCACCTTGTATGCGGATATTCCGCAACTGTTCCCGCCGCACGCCATGCCGTCCACGCACGACTATCTGGGCGCCATCATCTGGGCGCCGCCGCTCGACTTGCCGGACTGGTGGCAGCGTCCGGAACTGAGCAGCGGACGGCCCATCATCTATGTCACCCTGGGCAGTTCCGGCCAAGGGCAATTGCTGCCGCGCGTGCTGCGCGCGCTGGCGCCCCTGCCTGTCACCGTATTGGCAGCCACGGCCGGCACCATCCGCGTCGACGCCGTGCCGCCGAACGCCTATGTCGCGCCCTTTCTGCCGGGCGACGCGGCCGCGCGGCGTGCCAGCCTGGTGATCTGCAACGGCGGCAGCCCCACCAGCCAGCAGGCGCTGACGGCGGGCGTACCCGTCATCGGTATCGCCGGCAACCTCGATCAATTCCTCAACATGCACGGCATCACGGAGGCCGGGGCCGGCCTGCTGCTGCGCGCCGACCGCTTCCAGGAAACCGCCCTGCGCCATGCCGCCACGCGCATGCTCGACGATGGCCGGGCCAAGCTGGCGGCGCGCCAGCTGGCCACCGCCATGCGCGACTATGTGCCAGGGCAACGCTTGCTACCCCATGTGCACGCCCTGCTGGGCTCGTTGCCGCAAGGCAGCCAGCCTTGACGGGTAGCGTCGGTTTTTCTTACAGCGAGTCCGGCAAAGCCTGCACCGCATCAACAAAAACACGCCAAGTCATTGATTTCAAAAGGGCCTCATGCGTTGGCATGGAAGTCGCTAGGTACTGGCCATGAGCACCTGCCGACAGGACTCAGCAAGACTTCCAGACTCACTCAACCACGAGGTGAATACAATGAAACTCTCGAAACTGAAACTGCTCCCGGCCGCTGCGGCACTGGCCATGCTGTGCGCCGCAGGTAGCGCACAGGCGGGCGCCTACGGCTATTCCTACAACAACATCTTCGGCCTTGTGATCGGCGTGCCAACGGGCCAGATCACGGTGGCCAACAGCACCACCATCTCGCGCAGCACGGCCACCCTGAATGGCGTAAGCGTCATCAATGGCGGCGCCGGCTCGCTCGATGCCCTCCGCGCCAACGTCGGCGCCGTCACCAAAGGCGAGAACAACTTCACGCAGCAAGGCCCCATCAACACCTATTCGCGCGGCGATGCGCAGATCGTCAGCACGCAGTTCCCTTCGTTCCCGCCCGGCTCCACCTCCACCCAGGTGGTGAACGTGGCCGAAGCCCACCTGGACGGCCCCGCCGGCACGGCCGATGCGTCCGGGCGCAATGGCTCGACCACGGGCTTCTCCGTCGATTTCATCGTCGGTTCGCCCACGGCAACGCTGAGCTTTGACTTCCTGGCCTCGCCCTTCATGCAGGTCTTCCTGCAAAGCACGGTCGGGCAGCTATCCACCGCCACGGCCAACCTGGTCGTCACCTTCACCATCACGGATGCGACCGGCGCAACCGTGTTCAACTGGACGCCCGATGGCGTGATCGGCTCGGGCATCTCGGGCGGCACGGAAAACGCCGATGGCGCCAACCTGAACACCAGCCTGGCGACCAATTTCCTCACGCGCGGCAATCTGTTCACCTACGACCCATCCGGCTGCGGCACGCCCACGGGCACCGGTGTCGGCACCGCGTGCGGCAGCAACTTCAGCTCCGTCAGCAATGCTTTGACAGCCGGCAACTACACCTTGACCCTGAATGCGGTGGAAAGCGTGGATCTGGTGAAACAGGCCGCGCCTGAGCCCGGCACCCTGGCTCTGCTGGGCCTGGGTCTGGCTGGCCTGGGCTATGCCCGTCGTCGCAAGGTTGCCGCCTGAACCAGGCAACAGGGGGATTCACAGGCGAGGAGGCTCTCCTCGCCTTTTTTATGTGGCAAGCCTGTCGGTTTTCCTTACAACGCGGCCGATCAGGAGATGAGGATTTTTCATGACTACATTTTCTTGCACCCGACTGCCAATGGTCTTGTTAGCCTTTCTGCTGCTGGCCAGCAGCGGCACCGCCAGCGCCGCCGCCTACGGCTATTCGTACACCAGTGTCTTTGGCCTGGTCATCAGCAATCCCTCCGGCTCCGTCTCCCTGCTCAGCAACATCGACCTGTCGCGCACCACCGCCACGCTCAACGGCAGCAGCATCATCAAGGGCGGCAGCAATGAGATCGACGCGCCGCAAGCGACACGCGGCGCCGTCACCAAGGGAGAGAATGATTTCACCCGGCAAGGCATGGGCAATGCCTCGTATGCGCGCGGCGAGGCGCAAATCGTCACCTCGCAAATCCCCCCCTTTCCACCGGGCTCGACCAGCACACACACCGTAAACGCGGCAGAAACCTTCCTGGCGGGCGGCGGCAGCGCCGACGCCTCGGGACGCAATGGTTCCAGCACCGCGATGACCGTCAATTTTGTCGTCGGCCAACCGGGCGCAACCATGGCCTTCGACTTCCAGGCCCTGCCCTTCATGCAGCTGTACCTGGACGCCTTGGCCGGCACAGGCTCGGCGGCCACCACGAATATGGCGATGACGTTTAGCATCATCGATGAACATGGCCAGATCGTCTTCAGCTGGGCGCCCGACGGCAACCTCGGTTCCGGCATCCTGGGGGGCACCGAACTGGCCGATGCCGCCAACCTCAATACCGGCTACGCGCAAACGCCGCTCACCAGCGGCAGCATGTTCACCTACGACCCCAGCGGCTGCGGCGCACCCACAGGCACCGGCATCGGCACGACGTGCGGCGGGCAGTACAGCGCCGTCACGGATCACCTGGTGGCGGGCAACTACACGCTGGTGTTGAACATGCTGAACAGTTCCGAACTGGTCTACGTGCCAGGCGTCACGCCAGTGGCGCTGCCGGGAACCTTGCCGCTAATGGCGGCTGGCCTGGCAGCGCTGGCCAGCCTGGCGCCACGGCGCCGACAAGGCTGAGGCGCATGCATGGCGTCACGCGCGCCTCACTGCCCCGCCGTTGGCGCCACCAGCAAGTCTTGCAGCGGACGGCGCAGCGAGCGCGCACTGGCCGCCGGCCCGGCGCCTATGCGCCCGAGAAACACGGCCCGCTCAACCGCCGTGGCGCCCAGCACGGCCTGGCATTGCGCGGCCAGCTCCTGCGCCAGCTCCTGCATGCCATCGGTGCGCGAAAAAGTGCGCCGTTCGCGCACATAGCGAGCAAAGATCAGCGGCGTCAGTTCCGGCTGCAATTGCAGGCCCAGCTGCGTGGCCGTCAGCCAGAAGCGCTGCATGGCGCGGCCGGCCGCCACGTAATCGTCGATGTGGCGCGGCGGCGCATCGGCCAGCAGCATGAAATGCGCGGCGCAATACAGGCCCGGCAGCAAGTCCATCTGCAGGCGCGGCGCGACGGTGCCGGCCAGCCAGGTATTGAAAAAATCCACGCGGCGCCAGCTGTGCATGACCCAGCGCATCAGGCGCGCCGTCATCGGGTCGACGCCGAGCGCCTGCTCCGGGATGCGGTCGCTGCTGAAGCGCGCGCCCCATTCGATGACGTCGCGGTGCACCTTGTGCGCCTCGGGCATGGTCAGGCGCAGCTTCGCATTGTCGAACATCAGGCGCGCGCAGGCCAGGCGCGCACGCCCGCCTTCGAACCACTGCACGCCGTACCCGGGCGGCAAGCTGGCCGCCAGCGCCGCCTTTTCGCTGGCGCGCAAGCTGCGAGTGCTGAGCCGGCGCCGCTGCACACTGCGCTGCGGCAAGAAGGCCGCCAGCGGGTCGGGCTGCATGCCGGGACTGTCGACCAGGCGCACATCGAAGGTGGGTAGCGTGTCGGGCATGGACAGACGCCGGCGCGCTTCCATGCGCAAGCCATGGCTGCTGGCCGCCAGTGCCATGCTTTCGAGCAAGGCACCGAGCGATAGCTGGCTGGGATGGCCGTCGAGGTCATACACGCAATGGCTGCGCGTATCGAAGCCATGCACGATCACGTGCCGCGGGTCCACGACTTCAAAGCGCCACGGCTGCGTGTTGTCGCCGCTGGGCGCCCAGCGCGCCTGCTCGAGGATGTTTTCCAGTACGGGATCGATCTGCGGTGCTTGCGCCATTTATGCCCCCTGCGCCGCGCGGCGCCGCTTGATGATGGCCATCGTCAGGCGCTGCAGCGGATGACGGTTGCCGCCCGGACGCCAGGTATGCACGAGCTTGTTGCGGTAGGCGTCGAAATGCATGCCGTGCGGCGCCGCCATCACCTTGCCCCGCTTTAACAATATCTTCAAGGCTTCCGTCGCGGCCGCGCCCGCGCACAACTGGCAGCCCATGATGGTCGACGGCCCGCGCCGCTCCTTCAGGTTGATGGCGGACGGGTCGACCAGATAGGGGCCGTGCAAGCCGGCCGGCGCCAATCCGACCAGGAAGCGCAAGGCTTTCTCTTCTTCTGGCAAGTCGCCCCAGCCAAAATACTCTTCGAACGTCATGCCACCCGGCATGAAACTGAGCACGGCCGTGCCCATGCCCAGCGGCGCGGCCGTGATGGCGGGGATACCCAAGCGGGCGCATGTGGCGAAGGTAGCCTGGCGCGCGGGAAAGGCGAAGAAATCCAGGCCATCCACATACAGATCGACACCGGCAAAAAACTCGGCCAAGTTGCTGTCGTGTATACCGTCTGGAAATTGTTTAATCTCAAGTTCGGGATTGATGTCACGCGCCATCTGCGCCAGCACGGCCACCTTGGGCTGCCCCAGGGTGGAGACCATGGCGCCAGCCTGGCGGTTGAAGTTGGCGATATCGAAGGTGTCGAAATCGGCGATGTGGAAGGCGCCGATGCCGAGCCGCGCCAGGGTCAGCAGGTGTACGCCACCGACGCCGCCCATGCCGGCAATGGCCACGCGCTTGCCGCGCAAGCTATCCTGCTCCGCCTGCGTGACCCAGCCCAGGTTGCGGGCGAACGCCGCGTGATAGGAAAAACCGTCTGTCATGCTCACCTCTTCTGTGCGTCCAGTGCGGACGAAAAAGTTTGGACAGGTGAGCCGGGGTTAAGTTCCCCAGTGACAGAAAAAAGCGCTTAGCGCGTCAGGCGCCGCGCCGCAGGCACGCTGCGCTGTAGTGCTGCCGCTGCCGGCGCCACTGCACCCACCTTGAACACGCTGACGATCTGCGCCAGCCCCGCCGCCTGCTCGTTCATGGCTTGCGCCGCCGCCGACGCCTGCTCGACGAGGGCCGAGTTTTGCTGCGTCATGTTGTCCATCTCGACGATGGCCTGGTTGATCTGCTCGATGCCAGCGCTTTGCTCGGCGCTGGCCGAGGAAATTTCGGCCACGATATCGGTCACATGCTGCACGCTGGAGACGACTTTTTCCATCGTCTCGCCCGCCAGCGCCACCAGTTTTTCACCGGCGCCCACTTGCTCGGCGGAACTGTCGATCAATTGCTTGATCTCCTTGGCGGCCGCAGCCGAACGCTGCGCCAGGTTGCGCACCTCGCTGGCGACGACGGCGAAGCCACGGCCCTGCTCGCCCGCGCGCGCCGCTTCCACGGCCGCGTTCAAGGCCAGGATATTCGTCTGGAAGGCGATGCCGTCGATGACGGCGATGATGTCGCCGATCTTCTTCGACGAGGCATTGATGGCGCCCATGGTGTCGACCACCTGGCTCACGACACCGCCCGCCTGGCTCGCCACTTGCGAGGCAGAAATAGCCAGCTGGTTCGCCTGGCGTGCATTGTCCGCATTCTGACGCACGGTCGAGGTCATTTCTTCCATGGTCGAGGCCGTCTCTTCCAGCGATCCCGCCTGCTGTTCCGTGCGCGCCGACAGGTCGTGGTTACCGGAAGCGATCTCGCCCGACGCCGTGGAAATGGATTCCGCATCGGTGCGCACCTGGCTCACCAGATGGGCCAGGTTGTCGCGCATGGCCTTGATCGCCATCAACAGACTGGACGTATCGCCGGGACGCGTATCGATCTGCGTCGTCAGGTCGCCCTGGGCGATTTGCGCCACGATGGCCGCTGCATAGTCGGGTTCGCCACCGAGCTGGCCCAGGATGCGGCGCAGCATCAAGGCCGCCAGGGCGCCCACCACCAGCATCAGCGCGCCGCCGATGGCCAGCAGCACGCCCGCCTGGGCCCAGAACTTGTGGTTGATGTCATCGATATACGTGCCTGTGCCGATCAGCCAATCCCACGGCGCAAATTTCACCACGGCATACATCTTCGCCACCGGGTCCTTCACGCCCGGACGCGTGCCGTCCGCCTGCACCAGGCCGATGCGGCTGTTGGCCAGCGCCGCGCGGTAGCGGTCGCCCGACTGCTTCATGTTCTTTTGCGGCACGCCGATGCGCGACGCATTCGGGTGCACGTACAGCAAGTCCGTGCTGAAATCGCGCACAAAATAATACATCTCGTCCTTGACGAAGCTGCCGATGGCCAGCTTGGCCTGCTGCTGCGCCTGTTCACGCGTGAGCTTGCCAGACTGTTCCAGCGCATACGCCTTTTCCACCGAGGCATTGGCCAATTCCACCAGCACCGTCAGCTGCTCCACCCTTTCCGCCATCATGGTCTGGCGCAAGGAATACAGGGAAAACGAGGCGATGAGGACGATGCCCAGCAAGGTGCTGAAACACAGGAGGAGAATGCGCGAACGGAGTGTCATGGGTGCCTGGGTAAAGAATAAAATGTGGAATTATAAACAATTTCCATGCGGAAATCTTTTCAGAAAAGCAAAGCGGGCGGCGCTACCAGGCTGATGCCCGGCAGGCACCGCCCGCATATGTCTTGCTGAAGTCTGACTGAAAGGTCAGGCCAAGGCTTCCTTGGCTGCCTCTTCCGGCGTCAAGCCGTCGTAGAACTGGTCGGTAAACCACTCGACCTGTTCTTCGATGTGGTCCTGCGCCTGCGCCACGGTGGCGCCGCCCGCCACGAGGAAGCCTTCGACCTCGATACACCAGTTGATCAACTCCAGGGTCTCCGGATCGAGTTCTTCTTTCTTAGCCATCGTATTTCCTTGCTTGTTAAATTGCGATCACATCAATAAGCAGCAGTTTAACAGCTTCGCCACACTGCCGCCCCTGCAGTTCAACAATGAAGCTTACTTGGCTGCAACGTTTTTACGTTCCGGATACAGCACTACCTGCACATAATTGTGCATGTCCAGGTAGCGCTGCGCCGCCAGTTTCACGGCTTGCGGCGTGATGGCGCGCACGCGCTGCTCGTAGCGCAGGATGTGCGCAGGATCGCGCCCCTGCGTTACCGAACCCATCAATTGGTTCATCCAGTAGTTGTTTTCCCGCAAGGATTTCTGCTGGCGCGTGATCCAGTTCAGCTTGACCTTTTCCAGGTCCGCCGCGGATGGCCCATCCGTCTTCATCTTGTTGATTTCGGCAAACGCCGCGGCGATCACCTTGTCCACGTTTTCCGGTCCGGTGGGCAAGTTCAAGGCCACCGAGTAATGGCCGTACGGATGCTGGCCCATCGAGGTTTCAAAGCCGCCGCCATAGATCATGCTCATCTTTTCGCGCAGCACTTCGATGACTTTCAGGTTCAGCACCTCGCCCAGCGCCTGCAGGGTCAGCTTTTGCTCGTCCGAATACGCCACGTCGCCATTGAAGGTGATGGAAATCGTGCTTTTGGGCTCGCTGCCCATGTAGATATCCTTCTTGACGATCCCGGTCACCGGGCGCATGCCCACGTCGCGGTAGGCGTGCGGCACGTCGGCCACGGGCAAGGTGCCCAGGTAGCTGGCGATCAGGGGCTTGATCTTGTCGAGCTCGAAGCTGCCCGTGAAGATGAAGGTCATGCCGCGCGCGCTGGAAAAACGCTGGCGGAAGATTTCCAGCGAACGGTCCAGGCCCACCTTGTCGAAGTCGGCCACGCGCGGCACGCCATCGACGCGCGGGTTGTCGCCAAACATGGCGTGCTGGATGGCATCGTAAAACACGGCCTCCGGCTGCGCCATGCTGTTTTTCGCCAGGTCCTGCTGCTTGCCGATGAAGGACTGGTACAGGCCCGCATCCTTGCGCACGTCGTTGAAATACAGGTACACAAGTTGCAGCATGGCTTCCACGTCGGCGCTGCTGGCCGAGCCGCCAAAGCCTTCGCTCAGTTCGCCCAGCGAAGCGCCCACGTTGACCGTCTTGCCGGCCAGCACTTTCTGCAAGTCCAGCGGCGCCAGGTCTTTCAGGCCCATGCTGCCGACCACGGCGCTCGCGTAGCGGGCGTTGTAGATGTCGGCATCGCCAAACAGCGACTGGCCGCCGAAACGCGTCGAGCCCATCAGCACCTGGTCATTCTTGAAGTCCGTGGGTTTGAGCAGCACGCGCACGCCATTGCCCAGGGTCAGTTCCGTCACGCCGATGGCGCTATTCAACTTTTCCGAGGCGATGCTGCCGCCGGCCGGCGGGCCGTCCATCAGCTTGCTGGCCAGGACTTTTTCCGTGCGCGGCTCGATGGTTTGCTGCTCGGCCTTCGCCACCGCGTCGAGCAATTGCTGCTGCGTCGGCACGCTGGCGCCCGCTTTCGGCTCGGCGCCCATGAAGACCACCAGTTTCTTCTGCTGGTCGGGAATCACCTTGGCCACCGTCTCGTTGATTTCCTGCAGAGTTACTTGCGGCAAGAGTTCCTGCGCGTACAGCAATTCATTGGCGATGCCGGGGATGGCTTCCTGCTCCAGGAAGTTACGCGAATACTCGGCCACGAAACCGGCCGAATCGGACTTGTCGCGCTCGCTGTACGCGCGCTCGTAATTGCGCAGCATGTTCTTGCGCGCGCGGTCCAGCTCGTCCTGGCTGAAACCGAAGCGGCGCGCCCGCTCATCTTCCTGCACCAGCGCATCGACGGCCGGCTGCACGCCGCCCTTGCCCAACAAGGCATACGCGCTGAACGATTCATAGCCGCGCACCAGCTTGCCCATGCTGCTGCCGCCCTGGATGAACGGGGGATTGGCTTGCTGCGTCAATTCCTGCATACGCGCGCTGAGCATTTGCCCATACAGGTTTTCGATCATCTGGCGGCGGTAGTCGGCAATGGTGACGGGCTCCTGCGCGGCGCGGATCGGGTAGCGGATGAAGACGGTGTCGTCCGGCGCTTCCTTGTCCGTGATCACCAGCGCTTCCGTTTGCGAGCGCTGCGGCACTTCCGCATACAGGCGCGGACGCGGTTTCACGGGATTTTTCAGTTTGCCGAAATGCTGCTGGATCAGCTTTTCAGCCTGTTTCGGTTCCACATCACCGACCACCATCACGGCCATCAGGTCGGGACGGTACCAATCCTTGTAGAAACGCTTGATGGCTTCCGGCTTGAACGTTTTCAAGACGGATTCCTTGCCGATCGGCATGCGTTCCGCATAGCGCGAACCGTTCAGCAGCTTCGGATACAGGATCTTGTTCATGCGGTCGCTGGCGCCCTTGCCCAGGCGCGCCTCTTCCAGCACGATGCCGCGCTCGCTGTTGATATCGGCCGGATTGAATTTCAAGCCATGCGCCCAGTCTTCCAGCACGAGAAAACCCTTTTCCAGGTTTTCCTTCTTGTTCGTCGGAATCGGCAGCACGTACACGGTTTCATCAAAGCTCGTGTAGGCATTCAGGTCGGCGCCGAACTTCACGCCGATCGATTGCAGATAGGAAATCAGCTCATTGCGCTTGAAATGCGTGGAGCCATTGAAGGCCATGTGTTCCGTGAAATGGGCCAGGCCTTGCTGGTCGTCATCTTCCAGGATGGAACCGGCTTTCACCACCAGGCGCAATTCCACTTTTTGCGCGGGACGGGCATTTTTCTTGATGTAATAGGTCAAGCCGTTCGGCAGTTTTCCGACGGTAACTTCTGGTGCCAGCGGCAGGGGATCGCTCAAACGGACTTCCGCCTGGGCCATGCAGGCGCACGCCAGCAAGACGGCGCCCGAGATCAGGCGTAATTTACTCAGCTTCATGTATTCTCAACGGTAAGATTCAGTAAGCGTACCTTACACTGAAATCGTCTTTCCGCCATTAAAAACAGCTTAGGAAAAACTGCTTTCCCCAGGCAACTTTGCCGAATGAGAAACTCAACAGTGCCCTGCCAGCTTCTTTCAATTGTGCTAAAGTATTGCCGCCGGTCATGTGGACCGGCACAACAATACGTCTTCGGGGCGGGGTGCGATTCCCCACCGGCGGTAAGACCGGCAACGGTCAAGCCCGCGAGCGCTTGTCAGGCTTCGCCTGATAAGGTCAGCAGATCTGGTGTGATTCCAGAGCCGACGGTATAGTCCGGATGAAAGAAGATGTGCAGTAAACGCGATGTCCGATCGACCTGTCGATGCGGCCGGCTGCGTCTATTCGCTTGCCCTGCAGCGTTTTTCGCCTATGCGAGGAGCGTTTCACCATGTTAGTCAACAGCTACACCCTGCTTTCCAACGACCTGGAAGGTCGCATCCAATCCGCCCTGGCCGCCATGCGCGCCGGCATTCCCGTCATCCTGCTCGACGATTTCGACCGTGAAAACGAAGCCGATTTGATCCTGTCGGCCGAAAAATTGACGAACGAAACCATGGCCCTGCTGATCCGCGAATGCAGCGGCATCGTCTGCCTGTGCCTGCCGACGGACGTCGTCAGCGCGCTGGAATTGCCGCCCATGTCGTCCGACAATGGCAGCCGCTACGGCACGCCGTTCACGATCTCCATCGAGGCGCGCGACGGCGTCACGACGGGCGTGTCGGCCGCCGACCGCGTGACCACCATCCGCGCCGCCATCGCGCCGAACGCCAAGCCATCCGACCTGGTGCGCCCTGGCCACGTATTTCCCCTGCGCGCCGCGCCCGGTGGCGTGCTCGAGCGCCGTGGCCACACGGAAGGCTCCGTCGACCTGTCGCGCATGGCGGGCCTGAACCCGGCCGCCGTGCTGTGCGAGCTGATGAACCCGGACGGCACCATGATGCGCGGCGACGATATCGAACGCTTCGCCGAATTGCACGGCATGCCGATCCTCACCATCGAGGAACTGGTGGAGTGGCGCAGCACGCGCGAACAGTAAGCTAGCTTAAGGCGGCCACGGCCTTGGGCAAATGTACATGCTTGTACACAAGGCACGCCGCCAGGCCATACGCGACGGCAATCGTCGCGTAGGCCAGCGGCAAGCGCAGCGACCAGTCCGGCACCATGTGCAGGATGCTGCCGATCAGGGCCACCCCCACCAGGGCGCCGATCTGGCGGTTCGCATTCAGGGCTGCCGCCGCGCTGTTCGCATGCAGCTTGCCGGCCACCCGCATCACGGTGGCCGTCATGGCGGGAATGGCGATGCCGATGGCCACGTTCATGACTGCCGTGCCCAGCGCCAGCAGAAAATATGGCGTGCCCGGACGCAAGGCCATCAGCAGCAAGGCCATGCCAGCGCCCACCAGCAAGCCTAGCAGCATGGGCAAGCGCGTGCCATAACGCGCCGCAATACTTCCCGCCATAAAGTTTCCCACCGTATAGGCCGCCATCATGGGCAGCAGGCGCAAGCCCGACTGCAAGGCATCGGCGCCGCCCGACTGCTGCAGGAACAGGCTCAATAAGAACAGCTGGCCGAACACGCAAAAATTGATCAGGAAACCCACGCCATTGGCCGCGCCAAAGCTGCTGCTGTGGAACAGTGCGCGCGGCAACAGCGGATGGCTGCCGCTGCGCTCGCGCCGCAGCAATTGCCCGGCGGACAGCACCGTCAAGGCCCCGGCCGCCAGCACGCCCGGCGACAGCCAGCCCAGCACGGGACCTTCGATCAGCACGAAACTGAGGCCCGCCAGCGCCGCCACGCCCAGGGCATGGCTGAGCAGCGACAGATCGCGCGGCTGGCGCGCCGGCGCGGCCAGCAGCACTTGCGCCATGACGATGGCCAGCACACCGAGCGGCACATTCACCCAGAACACGCTGCGCCAGCCGAACTGGTGCACAAGTATGCCGCCGATCAAGGGGCCGGACGCGCCGGCCACGCCCACCAGGGCCGACCAGGCGCCCAGCATGCGCGTGCGCTCGCGCTCGTCGTCAAAGCTGTGCGTGAGCAAGCTCAGGGAACTGGGCATGAACAGGGCCGCGCCCGCCCCCTGCAGCAAGCGCGCGGCGGTGAGGAAATGCCCGTCGGGCGCGGCGCCGCACAGGATCGAGCCGAGGAGGAAGACGCCCAGGCCGCCCTGGTACACGGCTTTCGGGCCGTAGCGGTCGGCCAGCGCGCCGCCCGCCAGCAGCAGCGCGGCAAACGTCAGGGTGTAGCCGTCGACCACCCAGACAAGGCCCGTCAGCGGTATGGCCAGGTCCAGCGCGATATCGGACAGGGCCACGTTGACGGCCGTGACGTCAATCATCGCCATGACGAAGCCGAACGCCAGGGTCAGCAGGAGTGGTGTGGGGGCGGACATGGTATTTCCTTGCAGGGACAGCGGGGCAGCCATTATGCGAGCGTTGCATGATGCAGTAAACAGGCATAAAATCAGCACCATGATGCAAAAATGCATCAAGTTAACGACAGGGAAACAAGTCATGGACTGGGCTTATGGACTGGGATAACGCGCGCATCTTTCTGGCCATCGGCCGGGCCGGCACCCTGCGCGGCGCGGCGGCCCTGCTGCACATCGACCAGGCCACGTGCGGGCGCCGCCTGGCCGCGCTGGAAAGCTCGCTGGGCGCCACCCTGTTCCTGCGCACGCCGTCCGGCTACGTGCCCACGCCGGCCGGCGAACTGGCGCTCACGGCGGCCGAAGCCATGGAACGGGCGGCCGACAAGCTGCAGCGCGAGATGCAGGGCGTCGACAATCGTTTAAGCGGCCTGGTGCGCGTGGCCACCACCGACACCATGGCCAGCCATTTCGTCATCCGCGCCATGCAGCAGCTGCATGCGGCCCATCCGGACATCCGCATCGTGCTCAACGTGGCGCCCGCGCTGGCCAGCCTGACGCGGCGCGAAGCGGACCTGGCCGTGCGCGGCGTGCGCCCCACCGATCCGGACCTGATCTCGCGCCACCTCGTCAAGCGCAGCCTGGGCCTGTACGCGTCGAAAAGCTACCTGGCCGAACGGGGCGAACCCGTGCGCGGCACGGCGCTGGCCGGCCACGACATCGTCATCTACCACCATTCCGTGACGCCCCGCCATGCGGAGAAAATCGCCGGCGAACCCGTCGCCAACGCCCGGGTCGCCATGGAAGTAAACTCGGCGGCGATGCTGCAGGACGCCACGCGCGCGGGCCTGGGCGTGGCCGAGCTGGCCACGCACCTGGGCGACATCGACCCGCAGCTCGTGCGCATCTGGCCCGAGCGGGCGGAAAGCTACGACGTGTGGCTGGTCATGCATGCCGACCTGAACCGTTCTGCCCGGGTACGGGCGGCGGCCGACGCGATTATCCACAGCGTCGCCAGCGTGGCCGGCCAATAGCGGGCCTGCCGTGCACTGCTGGACAATCGCTTGTATCGAACGCATCCAATGTTAAGATGCCATGATGACCCTATCCGTCTCCCTCATCATCAGCCTGCGCCGCCTGCACCGGGCCACCATGGCCTGGCTGGTCAGCTGGTGGCGCATGCTGCATTTCGCCATCCTCGTGTTTTCGCTGGCCCTGTCGCCATCGAGCTATAACCGCGACAACCGCCCCATCCTCGCGCACCGCCTGGTGACGAATACGGCGCCGAACCTCGTGTGGTTCAGCGTCGCCTGCGCGCTGGTCAGCCTGGTGCTGATACGCATCGTCGTCGTCAGCGCGCAAAGCTACGGCCTGTCGCGCTATGCGCTGGAAATGGTGGTGCGCGTGCTGGTGCTGGAACTGATACCGCTGACGGCCGCCCTGTTCGTGGCGCTGCGCCTGACCTTGCCCGACGGCATTGCGTTCGCGCAAATGCGCTCGTCCGGCATGCTCGAGAAAATGCAGCGCCAGGGCGTCGACCTGCTGCGCCGCGAATACTTTCCGCGTGTCATGTCAGGCATCTTCGCCGTGTGGATGCTGGCTATCGTCAGCTGCGTCACCTCGCTCATCCTCGCCTATGTCACCATCTACGGTTTTACGCCGTGGGCGCTGCAGGGCTACACGCGCGTCGTGGGGCAGATATTCAATCCGGCCGTGGCCCTGATCCTGATGCTCAAGGTCATCTTCTTCAGCTTTGCCGTGGCCCTGATCCCGCTGGCCTCTTCCTACTATCCGGAGGAGCCGCACGGCCGGCGCAACCGCCTGTGGGCCGCGCACGGCCTGTCCGAAATGCTGCGCCTGTTTTCCGTCATCCTGCTGGTCGAAGTGGCTTCGCTGATGGGCAATTACTACTGATGCCCCGCCCGCCACCGCCAGCGATCCCGAACCACCCATACGAGAGCCAGAAGCCATGAGCCAGAGCCAACCCCCGAATCCCGACCAGGTCGACGTCACGGCGCCCGCCGGTCTCACGCAAGATTCCGTGCTGCCCGCCCCGCCGCCCGTGCGCCACGCCGAACTGAAGGCGGCCATCCTGCTCGTCTTCATGTTCGTGCTGGTGGTCGGCTCCGTCGTCTACCTGATGTATGCGCGCGGCGCCTTCGAAGCGACGCAGACGCTGGTGCTGACGGCCGACGATTCCGACGGCGTCGGCGTGGGCGCCGACCTGACCTTTTCCGGCTTTCCCATCGGCCGCGTGCAACGCATCGAGCTGGCGCCGGACGGCCGCGCGCGCGTCATCATCGACGTGCCGAGAAAAGACGCGCACTGGCTGCGCACCAGCTCCATCTTCACCCTGGAACGTGGCATCGTGGGCGGCGCCAAGCTGCGCGCCTACAGCGGCATCCTGACGGACCCGCCGCTGCCAGACGACGCCACGCGCGACCTGCTGGTGGGCGACATGGCGGCGGAAATCCCCCGCCTGCTGGCCGCCGCCAAGGACTTGCTGAACAACGTGGCCAGCCTGACGGGCACCGATTCCGCGCTCGACGGCACCTTGCGCAATGTGCAGGCCGTCACCGGCAAGCTGAGCGGCCCGGGCGGCGCCATGGGCTTGCTGACCGGCGACGACAAGCAGTCGCGCCTGCTGGTCGAGCGGGCCAATGCCCTGCTGATCACGGCGGACCAGCTGGCCCGCCGCACGGACGGCCTGGTGGCGAATGCCGATACGCGCGTCTTCGGCGACAAGGGCGTAATGACGGATGCGCAGGCGACCATCGTGCAGCTGAACGCCCTGCTGGCCGACACCCGCAACAGCCTGAAAAAAGTCGACGCCGTGCTGGTCGAGGCGCAAGCCGTGGGCGCCAATGCCAAGGCGGCGACAGCCGACCTGGGTCCGCTGCGCGCCGACGTGGAAAGCAATCTGCGCAAGGTCGAGCAGCTGGTCAATGAAATCAACCGCAAATGGCCGTTCAAGCGCAATCCGGAGATCAAACTGCCATGAAAATATCCCGCCCCGCCATCGCCGCCCTGCTGTGCACCTTGCTTGCCGCCTGCTCCAGCGGCCCGCCCGTGCCGGACTGGAAAATGAATGCGCAAAGTTCCGTCGAGCGCTTCCAGGCGGCCTACCTGGGCGGCAACGCCCTCGTCGAGCAGACGGAATTCCGGCGTGCCCGCAGCCAGGTGGCCGGTACGGGCAAGCTTGAACTCGTGGCGCGCATCGAACTGCTGCGCTGCGCCACGCGCGTGGCCAGCCTGGCGTTCGAAGACTGCAGCGGCTTTGACGCCCTGCAAGCCGATGCGACAGCCGCCGACCGCGCGTATGCGGCCTGGCTGGCAGGCAAGGCGCAGGCGGCCGACGTCGCCCTGCTGCCGGAAGCGCAGCGGGCGGCAGCCAGCGCCAGCTCCGACACGGCCGCCGCCAGCGCCGTGGCGGCCATCAAGGACCCGCTGTCGCAACTGGTGGCGGCCGGCGTGCTGCTGCGCTCGAGCCGCGCCACGCCGGAACTGCTCGATACGGCCGTGGCCACCGCCTCGGACCAGGGCTGGCGCCGGCCGCTGCTGGCGTGGCTGGGCGTGCAGCGCCTGCGCGCCGAACAGGCGGGCGACACGCAGGCGGCGCAGCGCATCGCGCGGCGCATGGCAATCGTCGAGCAGCCGCTGGCCCCCTGAGCGCGCCGATGCCGGCCCAAGGCAGGCGGAATCAGGCATAATCGAAGCAGGATGACAGCTATGCCGTGCAGGCAGCGAGGTGTGACGATGCAGTTCGAGGATTTCGACCTTTCCACTCCCGATACCGGCCGGCATGCCGGGGCGGCGCCTGGCGATGATGCACCGGCCTCCACGGCCGTGCGCCTGCAATACCTGCTCGACAATACTCCCTCCATCATCTATTGCACCGTGCCCAGCGGCGACTTCAAGATGACGTTTGTCAGCAACAATGCCCTGAATGTGCTGGGCTACCAGCCCGAGGAGATGGTGGCCGACCCCAATTTCTGGTTCGACCATATCCACCCCGACGATGCGCCCGGGATTTTTTCCAGCCTGGCGCAGATCTTCGTCGAAGGCGCGCGCGCCTATGAATACCGCTTCCGCGTGCGCGACGGCAGCTATCTGTGGATGCACGACAGCCTGCGCCTCGTGCGCGACGAGCATGGCGTGCCGTTCGAAGTGATCGGCTCGCTGACGGACATCACGGAACGCAAGGGCATGGAAGCGATGCTGCAGGCGCGCGGCGAAGAGCAGCAACTACTGATCAGCAAGCTGCAGGAAGCGCACGACCAGTTGCTGCAATCGGAAAAGATGGCGTCCATCGGCCAGCTGGCGGCCGGCATCGCGCATGAAATCAATAACCCGATCGGCTTCGTCAATTCGAACATGAGCTCGCTGCAAGGCTATGTCGGCACCCTGTTCGACGTCATCGCCCAGTATGAGGCGGCGATGCGCGAGCCGTTCGACGGCCCGGCCCTGGCCGCGCACGTGGTCCAGGTGCGCGCACAGGCCGACCTGGCCTTCCTGCAGGACGACATCGGCGACCTGGTGCGCGAATCGATGGATGGCCTCAAACGCGTGCGCGACATCGTGCAGGCGCTGAAGGATTTTTCCCACGTGGGCGAGACGGACTGGCAAGTGGCCAGCCTGCATGCGGGCCTGGACAGCACCCTGAATATCGTCGCCAACGAATTGAAATACAAGGCGCGCATCGAGAAGCAGTATGGCGAACTGCCGCCGATACTGTGCCTCGCCTCGCAGCTGAACCAGGTCTTCATGAACCTGCTCGTCAACGCGGGCCAGGCCATCGGCAGCGACGGCGTGATCAGCATCCGCACCGGCCATGCGGACGACTGGGTCTGGGTGGAGATCGGCGACACGGGCGCCGGCATCGCGCCCGAGCACCTGAACCGCATCTTCGAACCGTTCTTCACCACCAAGGCCGTCGGCAGCGGCACGGGCCTGGGCCTGTCGCTGTCATACGGCATCGTCAACAAGCACGGCGGCCGCATCGAGGTGACTTCGGAAGTGGGCCAGGGCACGCGCTTTACCGTGCACCTGCCCGTCTCGCCGCCGGCGGCCAGGGCCGCGTCCTAGCCCTGCTTGACGGGCGCATACACGCGAATGCTGAGGCGGCCGCCATTCTTGCTTTCGAAGTCGAGCAGCTGGGCGATCACGCGGGCCGTCAGCACGTGCTCGGCCGCCAGCAGCATCAAGCCATCGCGGCTGATCAGGTCGCGCGACAGCACCATGCCCGGTTCCAGCTGGCCCGACAGCACGGTCAGGTCGCGCGCCGGCGGTTCCGTCTCTTCCATGATGCTGCGGAAAGCGGCCACCACGGCCGGGTCGTAGCGCTTGCCGACGCTGTCGTAGATCAGGGTGCGGGCCTCCTCGGCGCGCAGGCTGCGCTGCACCATGGCGCCGATCTGCAAGCCGTCGTAGTCCGACGCCAGCGCGAGGATGCGTGCGCCCATCGGAATGGCCAGGCCCACCAGGCCATCGGGAAAGCCGCCGCCGTCGAAGCGCTCGAGCTGCGAGCGCAGGATCACGGAAACGGCGCGCAGCTCCTCGAGCGCCATCAATAATTGTTCGGCGCGCAGCGGATGCTTGCGGAACGCGGCCAGCTGCTCGCCCGTCCAGGCGCTGGCCGGCAACTCCAGCACATCGTCGCTCAAGCTGAGCTTGCCGATATCCTTGAGCAGGGCCGCGATGAACACGTCGCGCGCCTCCTGCCCTTCCAGGCCCAGCGCCTGCGCCAGCTTGCGCGACAGCTCGGCCACCCGCCGCGCATGGCCGGCCAGCTTGCCGCCGCGCATCTCGATCAGGTTGGAAAACACCTTGATCGTCGTCACGAACGTGGCCTTCAGGCGCTCGTTGGCCGCCTGCACTTCGTCGTGCGACTGCTTCAGCTGCTGCGTGCGCGTGGCCACCTTCGCTTCCAGGCTGGCGTTGAGCGCCTGCAGCTCCACGTTCTGGCTGGCCGTCAGCGCTTCCAGGCGCAGTTTTTCCTGCTCCAGCGCGCGCCGTTCCAGCGCATGGCGCACCACCAGCACGATATCGTTCTCGTCCCACGGCTTGGTCACGTAGCGGTAGATCTCGCCTTGGTTGATGGCGTCGAGGATGGACTGGATGTCGGCATAGCCGGTCAGCAGCAAGCGTATGGTGCCGGGCCAGCGCTGGCGCACCTGGGCCAGGAACTGCGCGCCATCCATGTGCGGCATGCGCATGTCGGAAATGACCAGGTCCACCGTCTCGCTCTCGAGCAGGGCCAGGCCGGCCGCGCCGCCATCGGCCGTCAGCACGCGGTAGCCGTGCGGGCGGAACAGCCGGCGCAGCGACGAGAGGATATTCGGTTCGTCATCGACGCACAGGATGGTGGGCGGCGCGGCCGCGGTGCTGGCGCTGGTGCTCATGCTGTCCTGTTCGGTCATGGTGCGACGGCCTGCGCCTGGCGCACGGGCAAGGTGATGCGGAAGGTGGTGCCGCGGCCGATGATGCTGCGCACGTCGATGCGGCCGTGATGTTTCTGCACCGTGGTGTAGGCCAGCGACAGGCCCAGCCCCGTGCCCTTGCCGACGGCCTTGGTGGTGAAGAACGGGTCGAAGATGCGCGACAGGTGTTCGGGCGCGATGCCGCCGCCCGTGTCCTCGACCTCGATCCACACTTCCGTCGCGTTGTCGCTGCCCGTGCGCAGGGTGATGCATCCGCGCGCCTCGCCCATGGCGTGGGCCGCGTTGACGACCAGGTTCATGATCACCTGATTCAGTTCGGAAGGCTGGCATTCGATATCGGGAATGTCGGCGTACTCGCGCACCACGTCGGCCTTGTACTTGACCTCGTTGTTCACGATATTGAGCGTGGTGTCGATGCCCTGGCGCAGGTCGGCCCAGACCCACTCCTGGTGCGCATCCGTGCGCGAAAAATCCTTCAGGTCCTGCACGATGCGGCGTACGCGCGCAATGCCTTCCTTCGACTCGCCCATCAGCAGCGGAATGTCGGTGCGCAGGAAGTCCAGGTCGACCTGTTCGCGCAGCGCCCGCAGGCGCGCCGCCACCACGGGGTCGGCGACGGCCGGTTCCGCTTCCTCATAGGCGTCGAGCATGCTGAACAGGTCGTCCAGATACCCTTCCAGCGTGCCGACATTGGAAAACACATAGCCGATGGGATTGTTGATCTCGTGCGCCACGCCGGCGGCCAGCTGGCCGATCGAGGCCAATTTTTCCGACTGCAGCAGTTTTTGCTGGGCCAGCGACAGCTTGCTGTTCAATTCCGTCAGGGCCAGGTTACGCTCGCGCAATTCGAGATCGGCAATCTGGCGCTGGCGGATATCGTCGGCCAGGCGCTCGTTCATGTCGGCCAGCTGGGCCGTGCGCTTGGCCACCAGGTGTTCCAGGTTGTCGTGCGCCTTGCGCAGCGCCAGTTCCGCAAGGCGCCGCTCGCTCACGTCGCGCAGGGTTTCGATGGCGCCCACCAGGCGTCCCTGGCGGTCGCGCAGGGGCGCCGCCGTGAAATGCAGCCAGTGGCCTTCGGGGCCGATATCGGCAAAGAAATCCTCGGCCTCAAAGGCGCCCGGGATCACGGGAGAGCGCTTCAGCTTGCCGAGGTAGAGGTCATTTTCGCCGAGCGCGATATCGTCGGCCACCAGCAGGTCGGCCAGGCAGGCGCGCGGCTGCGGATAAAACGCCTTCCAGTGGTCGCGCGTGCCGACCATCTCGGCGGCCGTAAAGCCCGTCAACTGTTCGCAGGCGCTGTTCCAGTGCGTGATCACGTGGTCCGTGTCGATGGCGAAAGTGGCCACGGGATGGCCATCGAAAAACGCCGACAGCGCGATCGAATCGCCCTGGCGGCGTTCCGGCGTGGCGGACAGTGCCTGCCCTGCGTCTGTTTCCATGGCCTG
Source organism: Janthinobacterium sp. PLB04 (assembly GCF_021165895.1). Taxonomy (NCBI): domain Bacteria; kingdom Pseudomonadati; phylum Pseudomonadota; class Betaproteobacteria; order Burkholderiales; family Oxalobacteraceae; genus Janthinobacterium; species Janthinobacterium sp. PLB04. The sequence continues at coordinate 4,726,448 of NZ_CP088968.1, forward strand.
TATCCTGTTCATGCCAGCATGATCCGCGACATTTCATCGAAGGTGTGTTCCGTTTGCCGCAGCAGCGCCAGCCAGGCCTGCTCATCCAGCGCGACGCTGCGCCAGCCTGCGGGCGACAGGGGCGGCACCAGCGCATCATCGACGCCGGCCAGGTCGAGCGCCAGGGCGACGGCATTGGCCAGATGCACGGCCAGCGGCAAGCCGCCCGCCTCCAGCCGGTCGATGGCGTGGTGGTCGGCCACCGCCTGCTGTATCGCCTCGGGAAACTTCCAGTAGGCGGCGAGGGCACTGCCCACCTGCGCGTGGTCGATGCCGATGACGGCCAGTTCCGCATCGGCCATCTGGCAGTCATGCGCCTGGCGGTGGCTGCGCACAAGCGCGTGCTCGGCCGGGAAGCGCGTCACCAGCACCAGGGTGCCCAGGTCGTGCAGCAGTCCCGCCGTGAACGCCGTTTCGGGATTGACGCGCAAGTGCGGCGCCAGCAGGCGCGCGGCGATGGCCGTGGCCAGCGAATGGCGCCAGAACGCCTGGAAATCGAAGCCGCCGCTGACGGGCGCGAAACTGCCCGTCAGCGCGCAGGCCGTGACGACGGTGCGGATGCTGTGAAAACCCAGCACGGAAACGGCTTGCGGAATACTGGTGACCTTCGATTGCATGCCGTAGAACGAGGAGTTGGCGATGCGCAAGGTCTTGGCCGCCAGGGCCTGGTCCAGCTCGATCTTTTGCGCCAGCACATGCACGTCCGTGTCGTCCTGGTCCATGCTCGACAGCAGTTCCAGCACCACCACCGGCAGCGAAGGCAGTTCCTGTATCTGGCGGATGATGTGTTCAAAACTGAGCCGTGTCATGCCGCGCCCCCTTGCCGGTAGCGCTGCAGCAGCGCCAGCAGTTCCGCCCCTGCGGAATCGGGCGGCGTGGCGCGGAACAGCACGGCCAGCCGTTCCAGGCGGCGCGCCCGTTCCTGCTCGGCATGCGCCTGCGCGGCGGGGTCAATCGCCTCGTCCATGACAACATGGCAGCGCTCCACATTGCGCCTGCGCAAGGCCGTCAGGTTCGCCGCCGTCAGGGTGGCGCCCTGGGCCAGCAGCACCGCGCCGCTGGCGTCGCTCAGCGCCTGCGCCAGCACCATGCCTTCCTGCGCCTGCTCCATGGAAATCTCGCGGCCGCTGTCACTCACGCTTGTACTCACGCTTATACTCATGTACCCGCTCCATGACGGCTCAGGGTGACCAGGCTGCCGCGCGAACGCGAATGCATGCCCATCGGATGGATCGCCACGGCATACGGCTGGCCATCGATGGCGGCCAGGCAAGGTGCGCCCTGCCCGCCGAACAGCTGCGGCAAGACGATCGCCGCCTCGTTGCCCAGCAGGGCCGCACCCCGTTCGAACAGATTGGCCGCCGCCGCGTTGATGAAGGCGATCATGCCGTCCTCATCGAGCCCGATCACGGGCAGCGGCAGAAATTGCAGCAATTCGCGCGCGATGCCCAGGCTGACTTCGTCGCGACTGATCTGGTGCTGCTGCTGGCTCACCAGCGCCTGCATGGCGGCATTGGCTGCCGCCAGGGCCAGGTTGACCTCGCGCAACTGCGCATTGAGGCGCACATTGTCGTCATCGATGCCCTTCAGGCGAAAGGCTTCGGCGATATGCTCGCGCAGCTGATGGTCTTCCCATGGTTTGGTGAGGAACTTGAAGATGGCGCCCTCGTTGACGGCATCCGTGACGGCCTGCAACTCGGTATAGCCCGACAGCATGATGCGGATGGTTTGCGGACACAGCAGCTTGGCCTTGCGCAGGAAGTCGGCGCCCAGCATGCCGGGCATGCGCTGGTCCGACACGATCACGTCGACGGCATGGCTGGCCAGCACCTCCAGCCCTTCCTGGCCGCTGCCCGCCGTCAGGATATGGTAGCCATCGCGCCGCAGCAGGCGCTTGAGGGAAGCGAGGATATTCGGCTCGTCATCGACCAGCAGCAAGGTGCGCGGTGGCGCCACGGCGTCCGCCGCCACAATCCCTGGCATACCCTGTTCGTCGTGCACATCCATCGGACCATCCTCTCATCGCCATGGCGATATCGGAGCTTGCCTGGAGGGGGGAATCTGCTACGCGGGACAGTCTTGCGAGTCTTGCGCGGCAGCCAGCTTGCGTTGAAATTATACGACTAAATATTCCTGTATGGCATTTATCAGCTACCTATCCGCGCCGTGCCGGGCAAGGCGTATCGCGGTAAAACACAAAACCGCCCAGGCCGATGGCCTTGGTATCGGCTTTCACCCCATACACCAGCGTGCTCTTGTCCGCCTCGATACGCAGCAGGTTCATGTGTTGCACGATTTGCGCGTGCGACAGTTCCAGCGATGGCGTCGGCGCCAGTTGCAAACGCAGCTCGGACGTGGCGCTGTCATACGCCCAGCGGCCCGGATTATAGAAGGCGAAGCCGCCATCGAAACGCAGGCTGCCATCCTTGAACTGGGTCAGGCAAATGCCGGGAAATTCGCTGGGCGGGTTGTACCAGGTGGCGGCCACGGCGGCATCGGCAGGCGCCTTGCCCGGCATCTGCATGCCGCTGCCATCACTTTTGCCGCCCATGCCGGCACAGCCTGCCAGCGCCAGCGCGCAAGCCAGAGCGCCCGCGCGCGTGATGAATGTCATGTGCATCAACAGTCCCCTTGCTTTATAGAAACATCATCTTAAAGCGGGACGGCCAGCCGTTCAAGCGGCTAGCGCACATAAGGGCGATTTAATTGCCCTCGGCCGCCTTCGCTGCCAGGGCTGCCGCTTCGCGCAATTTATCCTTCTTGCTCTTGCGCGCCCCCTTCACGCCGCCGTTCACCGTGTCCGTCACGGTGCTCACGGGCGCGGGCAGTTCCGTCGGTTCGAAACCGGCCACCACTTCGCGCACGATGCGCAAGTCGTTGCGGTTTTCGATCAGGCGGAAATGCGCTTCCGTGTCGGCCGTCACGAAGCTGATGGCCGTGCCGCTTTCGCCGGCGCGGCCCGTGCGGCCGATGCGGTGCGTGTAGTCGACGGCCGAGCGGGGCAAGTCGTAATTGACGACGGCAGGCAGGCCGGCGATGTCGATGCCGCGCGCGGCCACGTCGGTGGCCACCAGCACCTGCAAGCGGCACGCCTTGAAGTCGGCCAGCAGCTGGCTGCGCGTGCCCTGGCTGAATTCGCCGTGAAAGGCGCCCACGTGCAGGCCCGCGCGCTGCAGCTTGTCGGCCACGTGTTCGGCCGCGTACTTGGTGGCGACAAACACCAGCACGCGCTCCCACTGCTGCTGCAGGATCAGGTAGCGCAGCAGCTGCGTGCGGCGCGGCACGTCGACCGTGATGGCCCGCTGCACGATGTCGGGCTTGTCCTGCGGTTCGGACGCCACTTCGATGCGCACGGGCTCCTTGAGCAGGCTGTCGGCCAGCGCCTGCACGCTGTCGGGGAAGGTGGCGGAGAAGAACAGGTTTTGCCGCTGCTTGGGCAGCAGCGCCAGGATGGCGTTGATTTCCTCGCTGAAGCCCATGTCGAGCAAACGGTCGGCTTCATCCAGGACGAACAGCGACACGCCGCCCAATTTGACGGCATTCTGGCGCACCAGGTCCAGCAGGCGGCCCGGCGTGGCGACGACGATATCGGCGCCGCCGCGCAAGTCCATCATCTGCGGATTGATCGACACGCCGCCGAACAGCACGGAAATCTTCAGTTTGACGGGCAGCGGCTTGGCCAGCGCGTGCACCGTCTGCCCCACCTGCGCCGCCAGCTCGCGCGTGGGCACGAGGATCAGCGCGCGCACCTGGCGCGGACCGGAGGCCGGCGCCATCAGCGCCTGCAGCAGCGGCAGCGCGTAGGCGGCCGTCTTGCCGGAACCCGTCTGCGCCGCGCCCAGCACGTCGCTGCCGCGCAGGATGGCGGGAATGGCGGCCGCCTGGATGGCCGTCGGCGCGGCATAGCCGGCCTTGTCGACGGCGCGGACCAGGGAGGGAATCAGACCCAGTGAGGAAAATGGCATAGCGGGCCTTCTTATTATTTAGTCATGAAGTGAGACCGGCCGCAATGTGCGGCCGGTCGGAATAGCGACAGTATAAAGCAGGCGCTTACTGCCTGGGCATTTGCAGCTTCGGGAAGCCCGCTTCGTCATAGCCCGGCATGCCGCGCCGGATCGTGTGCGAAAAATCCGCATCGTCGTTGGCGGCGCGCGCGCGCGCCGTGATGTGGCCCCCTGTGCGCAGCTGCTGGAAGGTCAAGCCGGGCACCAGGCCCTTGACGTCGAACAGGTAGCGGTCCAGGTAGCCCGAAGCCATCAGCCGGTAGTCGAGCGGCAGGCCCGGCACGATGCGGCGCACCATCTCGAAGACGATGGTGGTGCAGTTGGCCGTCAGGGTGTTGTAGAACTGCGGCTGGTTCTTCAGCGCCTGCGCCTCGTCCAGGTAGGCGAGGAACAGCGAGCGCATGGCCGCTTTCGGCATCATCACGCGGTACAGATGCATGTCCTCGCCCCGCGCATTCGTGCGCACGCGCAGGATGTCGCGCTCGTCGGCGGCGATCAGGCTCATCTCGAAATGCTTGAAGAAGCCGCCGATGGCGGAAAAGCTCTCGCCCTTCTCCTTGCGGATTTCGATGGAAAACGTCAAAAAGCGCCCGTCGGCAAAGCCGAACGAGATCAGGGTATGTGCGATATAGGGTCCCGTCCAGTATGACAGCGCCGTGTCCACCGTGCGCAGTTCGTCGAGGTCGTAGCTGCGCTGTTCCCACTTGACCGTGTAGTCGTCGTCGCTGCGCCAGTCGAAATTGCGCACATTGTCCAGGGTCACGAGATTGCCCTTGAGCGTGCCCGTCACATTGCGCGCCACGTCGTCGGCCCACACGCGCTGCTGTTTCGGCGTGATCAGGCTCCACCACACGAGCAGCAGGATAAAACCGGCCGCATACGGCAGCAGCACGCGCGCATCGCCGCGCGTCCACCACAGCGCGATGCTGGCCACGCCCAGCGCACCCCACAGCAGCGCGCCGATGGCTTGCGCCGCCGTGCCGCCGGACAGCTGGTACCACAGCGCCAGTGCGCCCCACAGTGCGGTCAACAGGAGAATCAGGGAAACGGCCATTTTGCCGATACTGCCCAGCACGGAGCGGGCACGCAGTGATAAGAAAGTCATGCCATGATTATAGGGGCAAGTACGGCGAGAGGTGAGTTCGGGCAAGTATTGGCAAAGCCAGCCAGACATGAAATATTGCTTGCATGGCAATTTACCTCATGAGAATATGTTGCAAAATGTATAGACAAGGCGTCCCATCTCGCAGGGCTGCCTTGTCCTCCAGGGAGACACCTTGCAATCCAGTTCACTGTACGCCATCGCCGGCAGCCTCAACTCCCTCTTCATCGTCGTCAGCCTGCTTGGTTTATGGTCGCAGCTGCAAAAAATCTGGCGGCGCAAGCACGACGCCAGCCTGGGCGCAGGCCAGGCGACGGACATCCTGTCGCTCAACCAGTTCACCGTCAGCTTCCTCGCCTACTGCGCCTTCTTCGTCTACGGCTATTCGATCACGCCGTTCAACCACTACATCGTCTGGCCGCGCCTGATCGCCTCGCTGATCGCGCTGGGCATACTGTATGAAATCGACCGCGACCGCCGCAGCCGGGCATCGCGCAACGCGCTGCTGGCGTGCGCGCTGCTGCTGGGTGCGGGCGTGGCGGGATTGCTGTTCGGCCCCACCTTCACGGATGAAAAACGCGTGATCTCGCAAAGCCTGATCGTTGCCGTCACCGTGCTGCTGGCGCAGGGCTATGCGCACCAGATCCGCTTGATCTGGCGCTCGGGCAGGACGGGTGCCGTGTCCCTGAAAATGAGCCAGTTCATCCTCGCGATGGATGTCAGCACCATCTTCTTTTCCTGCGTCATGGGACTGAAAACAGGCTGGCCCTTGCTGCTGCTGGCCTGCGTCAGCGCCACGACCAAATTGATCATCATGTGGCTGTTCCGCTGGGAGAAGGCCAGCCCCGCCGCGCGCATGAAACGGCAGGCGCTGGCCTGACGCTAGAATAGGGATCTTTCCACCTTTGTTGAAAGGGCCGCCATGCAGCTGTCCCCTGCCATCCCCATCCTGCGCAGCTTTTCCGAAGAAAAAACGCGCGAGTTCTACCTCGGTTTTCTCGGTTTTACCCTGGACTGGGAACACCGCTTCGCGCCCACCGCGCCGCTGTACCTGCAGGTGACGCGCGGTGATCTCGTGCTGCATCTGTCCGAGCACTACGGCGACGCCACGCCAGGTGCTGCGCTCTTGATCCCCGTCAACGACATCGCCGCCCTGCACGCGGAGCTGCAGGCGAAGGATTACCCGTATGCGCGGCCCGGCATCCGCGACGAGGACTGGGGCCGCATCCTGGAAGTGGCGGACCCGTTCGGCAACCGGCTGCGCTTCTGGCAAAGAACGCCATAGCGCTTACTGTCCGCTCAGGGCGCGCATTTCCGCATACAGGTTGGCCTTGCCCTCGAAACCGATGCCGACCAGATCCGGCATGGTGATATGGCTGTTTTCCACGCGCACGCCATCGGGAAAACCGCCGAACGGCTGGAACAGGTCCGGGTACGATTCATTGCCGCCCAGGCCCAGGCCGGCCGCGATATTCAAGGACATCTGGTGGCCGCCGTGCGGAATGCAGCGGCTGCGCGACCAGCCGTGCTGGTGCAGCATGTCCAGCGTGCGTAAATATTCCACCAGGCCGTAGCTGAGGGCGCAATCGAACTGCAGCCAGTCGCGGTCGGCGCGCATGCCGCCGTAGCGGATCAGATTGCGCGCATCCTGCATGGAAAACAGGTTTTCGCCCGTCGCCATGGGCTTATCGTAATAGCTGCGCAAGGTCGATTGCAGCTCGAAGTCGAGCGGGTCGCCCGCCTCTTCATACCAGAACAGGTCGTACTGGCGCAGCGCCTTGGCGTAGGCGATCGAGGTGTCGAGGTCGAAGCGGCCGTTGGCATCTACGCACAGCTTCTGGCCGTCCTGCAGCACCTCCATGATGGCGTCGATGCGACGCAGATCCTCGTCCAGCGAGGCGCCGCCGATCTTTTTCTTGACCACCGTGTAGCCGCGGTCGATATAGCTGCGCATCTCATCCTGCAAGGCAGACAGGCTCTGGCCCGGATAGTAATAGCCGCCGGCCGCATACACGAAGACTTTTTTGTCCGGCACGCCCGTGCCGTGGCGCTCGGCCAGCAGCTGGAACAGCGGCTTGTTGTCGATCTTCGCCACGGCGTCCCAGATGGCCATGTCGATGGTGCCGATGGCCACCGAACGTTCGCCGTGGCCGCCCGGCTTTTCATTCGTGTACATGCAGTCCCACACCTTGTGCGGGTCGAGGTTGCTGCCATCCGCCGTGACGAGCGAAGCGGGATCGGCGTCGAGGATGCGCGGGATGAAGCGCTCGCGCATCAGCATGCCCTGGCCGTAGCGGCCATTCGAATTGAAGCCGTAGCCGACGACGGGCTTGCCGTCGCGCATCACATCCGTGACGACGGCCACCAGGCTTAACGTCATCTTGCTGAAATCGATGTAGGCATTGCGGATGGGGGAAGAGATGGGGATGGTCTTTTCGCGGATTTCAACGATTTTCATGCGGGTCTCCTGTAGTGAAAACAATGACGCCAGCTTAACCGCGATATGAAACCGTATAATCGATAGTAATTTAAACCATTCTTCACTTGAAGTTAATAATGAAAAGCGACGCCACGACGGAAATGGCTTTCTTTGTGCTGCTGGCCAAGCTGGGCAGCCTGTCGGCCACGGCGCGCGAGCTGGGCATCACGCCGCCCGCCGTCAGCAAGCGATTGGTGCTGATGGAGCAGCGCCTGGGGGTGCGTTTGCTGAACCGCAGCACGCGGCGCATCAGCCTGACGGGCGACGGCGAAAGCTATCTGCAGCAGGCACGGCAAATCCTCGACGATATCCGCGCCATGGAAGAGTCCTTGGCCAGCGGCAGCGCGGAGCCGAAAGGCTTGCTGCGCGTGAATGCCACGCTGGGTTTCGGCCGCACGGTGATCGCCCCCCTGCTGTCGCAATTTGCCCTGCGCCACCCGCAGCTGGAAGTGCAGCTGCAACTGACGGACAGCCCCATCAACCTGGTCGAGCAGGCGTACGACCTGGGCATCCGTTTCGGCGACTTGCCCGACACGCGCCTGTCGGCGCGGCGCATCATGTCGAACCGGCGTTTCCTGTGCGCCTCGCCCGCCTACCTGCAGGCGCACGGCACGCCGCACACCCCGGACGAGCTGGCGCAGCACCGCTGCATCGTGCACCGGCAAAACGACGACGCCTACGGCATCTGGCGCCTGAGCCGTGGCCGCGCCACGCACACGGTGAAGGTGCGCGGCACGGTGGCCAGCAATGATGGCGACGTGGTGCTGGGCTGGGCGCTGGACGGGCACGGCATCCTGCTGCGCTCGGAATGGGACCTGGCCCGCTACCTCGACAGCGGCCGCCTGCGCGTGGTGCTGGCCGACTACGCGCTGGCGCCGGCCGACCTGTACGCCTATTATCCGAGCCGCCACCAGTTGCCCGCCAAAGTGCGCGCTTTTATCAATTTTCTCATCCAGCAGTTGCAGCCGGAAGCGGCCACGGCGGCCAAATCAGGTTAAACTACAATATTGCGATATGGCAATATTATGAAGGAGTAGGTTTTGCTAGTCATACTCGGATTTCTCGTCGTGCTGTTTTCCGTCTTTGGCGGCTTCGCCATGCAGGGGGGCCACCTGGGCGCCCTGTTCCAGCCGCTGGAACTGCTGATGATCGGCGGCGCCGCGCTGGGCACCTTCTTTGTCGGCAATGACGCCAAGGCCATCCGCGCCACGTTCGCCGCCCTGCCCACCCTGTTCCACGGCTCGCAATACACGAAGGCGCGCTATATGGAACTGATGGGGCTGATGTATGAAATCCTCAGCAAGATCCGCAAGGAAGGCTTGATGTCGGTCGAAGACGATATCGACGACCCTTACCGCAGCCCCATCTTCGTGAAATACCCGTACACGCTTGGTGACGAACACATCCTGGAATTCATCACCGACTACCTGCGCCTGATGGTGTCGGGCAATATGGATGCTTACCAGATCGAAAACCTGATGGATAACGAGATCGAGACGCACCATGAAGATGCGGAAATGCCGATCCAGACGATTTCGCAGCTGGCCGACGCCATGCCCGCCTTCGGCATCGTGGCCGCCGTGATGGGCGTGGTGCACACGATGGCCTCCGTCGGCTTGCCGCCGGCCGAGTTGGGCGTGCTGATCGCGCAGGCGCTGGTGGGCACCTTCATCGGCATCCTGCTGGCCTACGGCTTCATCGCGCCGCTGGCCAGCTTGCTGCGCCGCAAGCACCATGAAACGGCAAAGATGTACCAGTGCGTGAAAGTCACCTTGCTGGCCAGCCTGAACGGCTACGCTCCGGCGCTGGCCGTGGAATTCGGCCGCAAGGTCATTTCCGCCACGGAACGCCCCTCGTTCAGCGAACTGGAAAACCACGTGCGCCAGGTGCGCACGAAGAACTGATACGGCCTGTTCCGCTTGCTCGGCGCGTCAGGCTTCCGGCGCCGTCCAGACCAGGTTCCACAGGTGGCCATCGATATCCTCGAAGCCCTGGTCATACATGAAACCATGGTCCTCGGGCGGATGCGGTATGCGACCACCTGCGGCCTTGGCCCTGGCGATCAGGCTGTCCACCTCTTCCCGGCTTTCGCAGCTGAGGCAAATGACGACTTCATTGGCTTCCTTCGCATTCGCCACCGGCTTGCCGATCAGTGACTGGAAAAAGGCTTCGGTCGTCAGCATGGCCTGGATGCTGCCGTCGACGATATTCATGAACGCCGCGTTCTCGCCGCTGAAGCGGGGATCGAAGGCAAAGCCCAGAGCGGAAAAGAAGGCCCTGGATTTCTCCAGGTCCTTCACGGGCAGGTTCAGGATGATCTGTTTGTTCATGGCGCTTCCCTGATAAAAGTGGAATGGGCAAGCGGTGCGCCGTCCCGGTGAAGGGTGGCGGCACACCAAATTGACACGCTGGCGAAAAAAGAGCCCCTCCAGAATATCAACAAATGACAAGAAAAGGCGCAGACCATGCTCAGGACTTGCCGCCGATGCTGGCGGCGCGGCTGGCGCGGGCCAGGCTTGAGCGCGCGCCAGCCACCGCCCGCAGGCGTTCTTCCAGGTAGGCGCTCACGCGGGGATGCTGGCTGAAGGCGACGTTGAAGCGGATGTGCTGGTCGGGCGTGTCGTTGGCCGAGAACGCGGCGCCGCGCATCAGCAGGATCTTGTTGCGGTAGGCGTCCTGCACCAGCAAGTCCACGTCCAGCCCTTCGGGCATGCTGCCCCACAGGAAAATGCCGGCGTCGCCGGGCTGCTCGAACAGCACGCCGGCCGCGCTCAGTTGCCGCGTGCTGGCGTTGCGCGCCACCATGATCTTGCGTTGCAGCCGCTCCAGGTGCTTGCGCAGGTTGCCGGCCTTGAGCACTTCCAGCAAAACGTATTCGTTCAGCGCAGGCAGAGTCATGATGGCGTGGATCTTGGTGCGCATCAGCAGCTTGAGCAGGGCGGGCGCCGCGGCCAGGTAGCCCATGCGCAGGGCCGGGCTCAGCGCCTTGCACAGGCTCGAGTAATAGATCACGCCGTCCAGTCCGGAAAGCGATGCCAGCCGCGTGCTGTGGCCCTGCTGAAAATGCCCGTGCACGTCGTCTTCGGCGATCAGGAAGCCATGCTGCTGCGCCATGATCAGCACCTTGTGCAGGTTGGCGGCGCTGCTGCTCCACCCGGTGGGATTGTGCAAAGCCGTCTGCACGAACAGCAGGCGCGGACGGTGCGCGCGGCAGGCCGCTTCCAGTTCGTCCAGGTCGAGGCCATCGGGGCGGCGCTTGATGGGTACCAGGCGCACGCCGTCCTGGCGCAGCCTGCCGAACATCAGGAAGTATCCGGGGTCTTCCACCAGCACCGTATCGCCGGGCTGCAGAAACGTGCGGCAGATCAGATCGATTGCATGGGTGCCGCCGAAAGTGGTGAGGATGTGGCTGGCATCCGCAGCGATGCCGATGCCGCGCAACAGCAGCGCGATCTGCTCGCGCAGTTCGGCCAGCCCTTGCGGCGGACAGCGCGAGGCCATGCCGGCCGCGCTGCGCGCCAGACCGCGTTGCACGGCAGCCGCCGGCAGCGCGTCCTGCAGCCAGGTGGGCGGCAAGGCGCCGCTGCTGGCCAGCAGCACGCCCGGCCGCTGGTCGTTCACTTGCTGGCTCAGCCAAACCGGCTCCTGCTCCTGGCCCGCTTCCAGCGCCACCTCGTCGGGAATGGCGCGGCTGGCATCGCTTGGTGCGCAGACGAAGAAGCCTGTCGTGCCGTGCGTATCGATGACGCCTGCGGCCACCAGCCTGTCATACGCCACCACCACGGTGTTGGTGCTGACCGCGAGCTGCGTGGCAAGCTGGCGGATCGACGGCAGCCTGGTCCCGCCAGGCAGGACGCGTTGCGCGATCTGCAGGCGCAATGCGGCCTCGATCTGCTTGAACAGGGCGATGGGCGAGGAGCGGTCGATGGCGAACATGGGTGGAAGTCTAGCGTAAAAACATCAGGGCGAGGAGCAGCAGGATGGCCCCCATCGCCAGATTGAATAGGCGCTGGTTGCGGGGCGCTTTCAGCACGCTGCGGATCGAGACGCCGAACAGCGCCCACATGGCGTTGCACGGCGTGCCCACCACGGTGCCGGTCACGGACACCAGCAGCGCGCTGGCCAGCATATTGCCCTGCGCAGGCATGAAGACCGACGCCATGGTGACCGCCTTGAGCCAGCTCTTGGGATTCAGCGCCTGAAACAGGGCCGCCTGCGCAAACGACACGGCCTTCGGCGCGCTGCTTCCGGCCACCGAGGCGCCAGCCAGCTTCCAGGCCAGGAATATCAGGTACAGCGCGCCCGCGATCCGCAGCACCTGCTGCGCCATCGGATACGCGACGAACACGCTGCCCAGCCCCACGCACATGAGCACGGTCTGCACGAAGATGCCGGCCTGGATGCCGAGGATCACCGGCAGCGCACCGCGATAGCCGAAATTGGCGCCGGTGGTGGCCAGCATGACATTGTTCGGCCCCGGCGTGGCGGACATCACGAAGCAATAGCTCATCAGGGGCAGCAGTTCGGTCATGGCAGGCAGTCGCAGCGTGGAGAAGGCCCCAGTCTAGAAGCGCGGCACGGCAGGGACAAGGCACAAGGCGACGCGTACAAGCACATGCTGTATCAGTCGGACGACTGCTACAGCGGCGATACAGGCAGCCCTGCCCGGACAAACTCCACCGCAGGCGCGCAACGCAACTGGCGGATTGCCAATTGGGCTCATTGGCAGTTTCCGCCACAAAACGGAGGCTCATCTTTATTATAAATGGCGCTCTACATTTGCTCCGGGCGCCTGGTGTCCATTTCGCATGGACGAATGTAATAATTGTCAAAGTCTCCTTCCTCGATCAATGTAAATCCGTGACGCACATAGAAACGGTTTGAGTCGCTACCGCGCAGGGCTCCCACTCGAACCGGCAAACCAAGAGCGTTTGCCTCTTCGATAATACGAGCGAGAACAACGGCCCCGATACCATTGCCCTGGTTGTTTGGATGAATATAGAGGTGGTCGAGCAGCATGGCCTTTGGTTGCTGTTTGAGAACAACAAAGCCAACCCGTTTGCCTTCTGTTTCAATATGGCGTGTGTGCTCCGGCAAGAAGCCTGACAGAAACCTCTCTCTCGCTCGAACCGGATCGAATCTCCCCACCTGCATCAGGCTATCGCGCATCGCCTCAATGCGAAGTGCGACAAGTTCATCCGCGTCGTCTTCCTGCGTCGGTGTAAACGTTACAAACGGTCTTTTCAATAACATATCAAAAATAAACCTTCTAGTGGCGAGGTTTGAAAAGTGGCGCACCAAATCCATATTTGCTCCCCGAAAGCTATTCTCCTCACAGCACTTCCCGATCGCGACCCGGTGGCCTGCCGATGACGCGCTTAAAAGCACGACTGAACGCGGCTTGAGATGTATAGCCAAGGCGTTGGGCAACGGCGTCGATGGACACTCTTTCATGAGTGAGCAATTGTTTAGCAAGACGCATCCGCAGTTCCGTGGCATACCGCAGAGGCGGCACCCCGATGGTGGTTTGAAATCGTCGTGCGAAGACAGAACGAGAGACATGCGACTCCGCAGCCAACTGTGCAACTGTCCATTCCCGTCCTGGCTGGCGGTGCAGCGCCAATATGGCAAGAGCGAGGCGCGGATCACGCAATGCGGCGAGGAGACCGGAGGCGCTTTCACAACCGCATTCAATCCAGCCGCGCACGATCATTGCTGCCGCAACCTCTGCGAGTCGAGCCAGAATGCCTGCAAAGCCAATACGACCGGCGCAGATTTCACGCTTCATTGAATCCAGCACAGGCAGTAAGCCAGGATAACCTTGCGCTTGCGTGTCGGCCACCATGACGGTTGGCATCAACTTACCGACCCCCTGCATCCCGCCGAGATCGAATTCCATGCAGCCGTAAAAAATAATTGCACTGGGCACGGAGGCCGTACTGGGACATGTGTCGACTCCGCTAACGGCTTCACCAAGGGGCGCGACATCGAACTTGTCGATGTCCTGAAATGCAACGCCCGCATCCGATAGCAGCTGGTGCCTCCTGCCGTGCGGCATGAACACCGCGCTACCGGCGGACAGCTCATGCAACTCACCATCATCGGTACATAGATAGGCAGTGCCAACAGCCACGAAGTGGAAGTAGGCGTGGCCTGGCTTGTCTTCAAAGCCTATGCCGAAAGCTGGACCGGTCTGAATGCGGCGGTACTGGACGCCACGCAGGCGCATCCCCATCAACAGTTCACTGACGAGACCAGAGGACAGGAAAACTTGATTCTTCTTGGTCATTTTAGGTGTTTCGATCAAAACATCAAGACTTGTCATCATAGATCATCCTGGGCTTTCGCTCTAGACTTTCGACTCTGATCGTTTTAGGAATGTTAGAGATGAACAATGATGTTTTGGGTAACGGGCAAACGCCCAACGCGAGCGATGCGTCTGTTGCAGAGCCAGCGGCAGCAGCATGGATGGCAGTGTTTTCACTGGCAATGGGAGTTTTCGGCCTCCTGACGGCGGAGTACCTGCCAGCCAGCCTATTGACCCCGATGGCCTTCGATCTTGGTGTGTCGGAGGCGCTGGCTGGTCAGGCAGTGACGGTGACGGCCGTCGTGGCCATGGTCGCCGGGCTTTCAGTGCCGCGCCTGACGCGCAGTTTTGACCGACGTGTCGTCTTGTTAGCTTTCACAGTGCTGATGATCGCGTCGAACTTGCTGGTGGCGTTATCGTCAAGCCTGACAGTTTTGTTGGTGATGCGCATTCTGCTGGGTGTCGCCTTGGGAGGCTTTTGGAGTATGGCCGCAGCCGTGGCTATGCGACTGGTGCCGGCAAAGTCAGTGCCGCGAGCGCTATCCATAATCTTCAGCGGTATCGCCATCGGGACGGTTGTTTCCGTACCGTTGGGCAGCTACTTGGGGGGGATATATGGCTGGCGCAGTGCATTTATAGCAGCCGCAGCTGTCGGAGGGCTAACACTGTTGTTTCAATTGTTCACACTGCCCCGTATGGCACCGCGCACGATGATGCGCACCCCGTCTGTACTGGCACTGCTGCGTCGCCCGGGGATCGGGATCGGGATGTTGGGCTGTGTACTTGCCCATACGGGGCAATACGCATTGTTCACCTATATTCGCCCCGCGCTTGAAAGCGTTGCCCATATTGATGTAAACAGTTTGTCTCTGATGCTCCTGGGTTTTGGTGTCGCCAACTTCATTGGCACGCTGCTGGCCGGCTGGCTAATGGAGCGTAGCCTGCATGCTACTTTAGTGGGCATGCCTGCGCTGGTGGGCTTGGCGGCATTCGGCATGATTTTACTGCCAGTCCAGGGAACCGGCCTGATGCTTTTGGTGGCCCTCTGGGGCTTGGCGTTCGGCGGCGTACCTGTCGCCTGGTCCAACTGGGTAGCTCGTGCCGTTCCAGATCAAGCGGAGACGGCTGGCGGCATGGTCGTCGCTGCGGTGCAATCCTCAATAGCTGCCGGCGCGGCATTGGGTGGCATGATGTTCGGGTTTGGTGGCGTCACAGGCGTTTTCATTATTGCTGGCGTTGTGATGCTGTTCGCTTCTCTCGTCATCGCTTTCAGAGTTCAAGTCGAACTGCCACAGGAAGACGCTACACTACCAGACACCGGCTCAACGATTTGAACAGTGTGTTGCGTTGAGCGATTGAATCCGCAGCCGATACCGGGCAGTCTGAGTGATTCAGTGCACGAAGTTGCTGCCTTCGGAAGCAGCAAGAGGCTTGGTCCCGGACGCCAAGTCCTCTCACTGCCATTTACGGAGTCGGCGCCGTCTCATCGGGGCAGCTGACCTCGTCCTCTGGCGTATATAAAGTCATCGGCACGCGCTGGCCGTCGACTTCCAGTTCGCGCACTTTCGGCGGCACCAGCTGGAATTCGCCCGCCTGCAGCTTCTCGCGCAGGGGCTTGCAGCGCAGGGCGTCCGTGGGGATTTGCCCGCGCGCCGACCAGCTGCCGTCTTCCTTTTCCGCGAGCAACACCGACGAGGCGCGCGGGTCATTGCTGATCAGCAGTACGTCCTGCTTGCCATCGCCATCGAAATCGAGCAGATACGCGTCGCACTGCGGCCCTGCCCGCTTCAAGCAGGCGGGCAGGCGCCAGGCCGGGCTCACTTGCGTCCAGTCCTGGCGCAGGAAACTCTCCGGCAACTTCGCCGTGGCCGGGCGCAGGGTCAGGTTGATCGACACGTCGCTCAGCGCGCCCGTCTCGTCGAGGCGGTTCTGGCGCTTGAGCATGGCGTCGGCGCGAGCCCGCACGATGGCCGCGTCAGGCCCCGTCGTGCGTTTGCTCAATTCCTGCAAGGCCGCCTGGCCATAACGGGCGCCCTGGAAGCGCAGGTATTCGAAATCGAACTTGTCCACGCCAACCTTGCCGCTGTTCAGGCGCGCCATCTGGCTGGCCACGGAAATGCGCGCCGGGTCCGCCAGCGGCGAGAACAGGGCAAACAGCACCAGCAGGGTGACGCCGGCGGTGGCCACGTTGACGTTGGCGATCAGGTGCAGCCAGTCGCCATACTTGCTGGCCGCCCAGGCATAGCCGGCGGCGTAGCAGGTGGCGACCAGCAGGCAGGCGGCGGCGATCAGGCGGTCGGATGTCCAGCCGTGCGACATCACGCGCAGGGTCAGCGCATAGATGGCGATGCCCACCACCCACGGCAGCAGCAGGCAAGCCAGGCGCGTGCCCAGGCGGATGCCGCGTGCCACGCCATGGCCCACTTCGCCATTCTGGAAGGCGGCATTAATCAGCACCACCAGCACGCCGGCCATGCCCAGCAGTACGGAAGCCGCATGGCGCGTGGCCCACAGGCGCTCGAAGCCGATGAATGGCAAGGTCAGCAGGAAGCCGGAGACCAGCACGGCGGCGATCGGCATCAGCCACGACAGCAGCACCAGCAGCAAGGTGCGGATGCCGCGCACGATGGATGGGCGCACGTCCGTGATATGGATGGCAAACGAAAACGCGAAGCAGATGACGGGAATCACGAACCAGGCCTGGCCCAGCAGTTTTTTCAGGAAACTCAGCTTGATGAGCAGGAACAGCTGCCCACCCAGCCACAGCACCAGCCACAGGCCCAGCACGAACAGCAGGGAAAACAGCAACTGGATGCCGAGCTTCCAGGCGATTTCAAAGTAGGTGGGATAGCGGGCGATGCGCTGGCCATCCTGGGCGCTGGCCAGCACCAGCGCGTGGGCGATATAAAAGCCCACCACGCAAAAACCGAACAGCTGGGCGGAAATGACGCGCAGGGGCGCGCCCGGCTTGTAGTTGCCCCAGATTACGTGCTCGGCGCCGCGCGCCACGTCATGCCAGGCCAGCACGGCCAATACGACGGCAGCGCCCGCCATCCACAGCACGATGCGCTTCGCCGACATATGGCCCAGGCTGGATACCAGCAGGATCGGTAGCAGCAAGCTGATCAGCATCAACGGCCCCAGCAGATAGGCTTCCGTGGCGGGCCACACCTTGTCCTGGGCCGTGCCGTACAGCCAGTACAGCAGCAAGCCTTGCAGCAGGCCCGTCACCAGGCGCGTCACCGCGATGCGCGGCGCCACCACCGGATCGAGCAACGCCATGTTTTTTCCAGCGGCATCCTGCTGCATATTCATTCCCTTAGAGTCGTTCATTGCAGTCATTGTTGCACTGCGAGCACGGCCATTATTGCATTTCGTTATCGTCATCTCAACAGCGATTCGCGTGGATGCCCTTCCCGCCCACCTTCGCTGCGGCGCAATGGCAAGCTTTGCGCGAGGCCCCAGGCCAGTTCCGGCACGAGGAACAGCCACAGCAGGGGCTGGCCCGTCACCAGCAAGGCCCACGCCATCCAGGTGGAAAACAGGTAGCGGGCCACCGCGTCGTAGCGGCCGAAGCGCGGCTGCGGATCCAGCATGCGCAGCACCGACCAGACCATCACCACGCTGCCCATCATGCTGCTGATGAGCAAATGCAAGGGTTCGAACACTGGCAGTGGCGCGCCGCCCAGGGCCAGGTTGAGGGCGTTCAAGTGCTCGCGCATGAGCAGGAACGTCCACGGCGTGACAAACGCGGCCGTCATGAGGACATCGTAAATGGCGCTGGCGCGCACCAGGCGGCGGAAAGCAACAATAGATAACATGGGAACTCCTGTGTATGGAAAGCGCCCATTCTCAAGGCTGGAGTACACTCCATGGTCAAGCATTTTATGAAAGAGCACTACCATGCAGATCGGCGAGATGGCACAGGCGACGGGCTTGAGCCGCGATACCCTGCGCTTCTATGAAAAGCGGGGCTTGCTGCGCGCGCGGCGCGGCGCGAATGGCTACCGCGACTATCCGCCCGAGGCGGCGGACTGGCTGCGTTACCTGCGCACGGCGCAGCAGCTGGGTTTTACCCTGGCGGAAATCGAGGCCGACATGCCGCTGCTGGCCGGCGCAGGCGATCCGGCCATGGCGGACCTGCTGCGCGCGGCGCTGGCGCGCAAGTTGGCCGACATCGATGCGCGCATCGCCGGCTTGACGCAGCTGCGCGGCGAACTGGCGCGGCGGATGGAGCCGCAGGCGGCCGCCTGTCCGTTGCGGGGAGATGCCGAGGCAGCACCAGCCCCCTGAAAAACAAAAAACCGCCTGTGCAATGCAGCAGGCGGTCTGACGTGGGGCGGAGCCGGGATTACCTGGCGGCCTTGCGGCGGCGCAGGAAACCCATCAGGCCCAGGCCAGCCAGCAGCATGGCGTAGGTTTCCGGTTCCGGCACGGCGGCCATCACGGAAACATTATCGATCACGGCGCCCGAGTAATTGTCGAACGGCGTACCGGCCTTGGCGGCGCTGGCAAACGACAGGGTCGCCATGCCGGTGGCAGCGGCCGTGAAGCTCAGCGTGTTGCTGTACAAGGTGTTCGAAGCGGCAGCCGTCGAGTAGAAATCCCCGGCCACGCCGCCGAAATTGACGCTCACGCCCTGGCCTGCCGGGCCGCCGGAATTGCGCGCCATGTCAAAGCTCAGGTTATATGTCTGGCCGGCAACGACACTGAAATTTTGCGACAGGAAACCCGGACCTGGCGTGCCCAGCAAATCGATGCTGTAGCCGTCGATGGCGTTATACGCATTGCGGATCAGGTCGACGGAACTGGCACCCACGGTCCAGCCCGTGATGGCCGATGAACCGCTGTTGACGACTTTAAAGCCGCTGTCGAAGGTGTAACCGGAAGCGACCGTTTCAAAATTGCCATTCGCGATCAGGTTGACGGGGCTGGCGCTGGCGCTGCCGGCGACGAACAGGGCGGCAACTGCGGCGATGGTGGCGATTTTCATGATCTGATTTCCTTACTTTATTGACATTAAAGTTACCTTAAGTGAAATCATATCCCAGCCATGATAAAAATCAAAGAACTTTGCAAAAATATATTTAATGTAGACAATTTGCAACGTATCTTCCGGAGAGGAATGCCTCAATCAAGTTCCTGGCGCGCCACCAGGATGCCGTCCGCATCGGCGTAGATCCAGTCGCCCGGATGCACGGCCACGCCACTGATCTGCACGCGCACGTCGCGCTGGCCGGCGCCCGTCTTGTTGCTCTTGCGCGGGTGCGTGGCCAGGGCGCGCACGCCGATCTGGCAGACATTGATTTCCTCGCTGTCGCGGATGCAGCCATCGACGACGATGCCGGCCCAGCCATTGCTTTCGGCCAGCACGCCCAGCTGGCCGCCCACCAGCGCGCGGCGCAGGCTGCCGCCGCCATCGATCACCAGCACATGGCCGTGGCCCGGCGTTTCCAGGGTGCTGCGCACGAGCGCGTTATCTTCGAACACGTGCAAGGTGGTGGCGGGGCCGCTGAAACGCACGCGCTGGCCAAAGGCGCGGTACACGGGCGGCAGCACGGCCAGGGTGCCATCATCCAGCATGGCTGCATAGTCGTCGCACAGGTCGGTGGTGGCAAAGGTCATGGGAGTTCCTTGAGTGGCAGATGGCAACGATTCTATGCCTTTTGCAGCGCCGCCGCGCGGGTTTTGCCGCCCACGCCCACGGCCGTGGCAATCGCCAGCGCCTGGAACACGCCGATGAAGACAAACAGCAGGGCCGGATGGTTGCCATCCATCAGCGCGCCAAAGAACAGGGGACCGACGGCCAGGCCGCTGTCGAGGCCCGAATACACGACGCCATACACGCGCCCGGTGGCATTCTTCGGCGCTGCCGCGCGTATCATCAGGTCGCGCGACGGCCCCGCCACGCCCGACATCAAGCCGATGGCGCCCATCAGCACCACCGCGCCCCACGCCGGCACGACGGCCATGGCCAGCAGCACGGCCAGCAGCGCGGCGGCGGAAAAGGCGATGGCGACGTTACGGTCCGGCTGCTTGCTGCGCGCGCCCACCACGCCGCCGGCCAGCATGCCCACGGCCGAGGCCAGCATATAGGCCGTGTAGGCGCTGGTGGCCAGCGCCAGGCTCATGCCGTACAGCTTGACCAGGGCCACGCTGGCAAAGCTCTGGATGCCGCCCAGGGCGATGGCCGTAATGAAGAAGAAGGCAAAGCACATCCACACGGCTGGCAAACGCAGAAAGTCCAGCGTGCCTTCGCCGCCGGCCGCCTGGCCTGGCGCAGCCATTTTCACGGGCTCGGGGCGGATGGCGTGGCGGTTCAGGAACAGGATCAGCAGCACGCCAAACGGCAGCACGGCCGCGCATTGCAGCGCGATCCGCCAGTCATAATGGGTGGCAACATACGTCATGAACAGGGGCGCCAAGGCCCAGCCGATGTTGCCGCTGATGCCATGCACGGAAAAGCCGTAGGCCACGCGGGCCGCCGAAACGCGCTGGTTGAGGATCGTGTAGTCGGCTGGATGAAACACGCTGTTGCCCATACCGGCCAGCATGGCGCCCAGCATCAGCGCCGCATAGCTGTGCGCGGTCGACAGGGCCAGCGCCGACACGCCCAGCAAGAAGATGCCAGAAAACAACACGGCGCGGGCGCCAAAACGGTCGACGACAAAGCCGGCCAGCGCCTGCCCCACGCCCGAGATGATGAAGAACACCGTCATCAGCAGGCCCAGTTCCGCATACGACAGGTCGAATGCCGGTTTCAGCCAGACGAACAGGGCCGCGAGGATCAGATGATAGAAGTGCGACACGCCATGCGCCAGCCCCACCAGGGCGATGACGCGCGCATCGTTGCGCAGAGTTGGCGGTGAGTGCGGTGGCAAGTCCATTGCCGAGTTAGTTGTTATCATGTCATACCCTGTCTTATACTGGTGAAGCTCAAGTGTATGCAAAATACCATCGTCTGTTTTCCGACAGAACGACATAATTTATCGAATTAAGGCCAAGCTGATGGGTGTACCTATCCTCCACCATACCCGCATGTGTCCGCCACGGGAAGCGCCCAGCGCGACCATCCCCGTGACGATGGTCGCGCGCGACCTGCAAACCGATGAATTTCTCTTGCCGCACAGCCATCCATGGGGTCAGGTGACCATGGCGCTCGAAGGCGTGCTGCGCATCACCGCCAACAACAGCAGCTGGGTGCTGCCGCCCATGCGCGCCATCTGGATCGCGCCCAACGTGGAGCATGCCGTCACGATACTGGAAAAAACCCGCTTGCGCCCCCTGTGCATCCATGCCGCGCGCGCGCCATTCGCGGGCCGCGACTGCAAGGTGCTGGAAGTGTCGAACCTGCTGCGCCAGCTGATCATGGCGCTGGAACAGCTGGATCCAGGCCAGGAACCGGCGCGCGAGGCGCTGCTGGCCGAACTGATCCTTGATGAGTTGAAACGCTCGGCCACGCGTCCCATCCGCGTGCCCTTGCCCAGCGACAAGCGCCTGAAAACCCTGTGCGACAGCCTGATCGAGAAACCGGGTTCGCACCAGACCCTGGAACACTGGGCGCAGCAAGTCGGCGCCTCGGAGCGTACCCTGGCGCGGCTGTTCGAACGGGAATTGGGCATGAGTTTTGGCCAGTGGCGCCAGCAAGTGCGCCTGGCGCACGCGGCGCCCCTGATCGCGCGCGGCGTGCCGCTGTCGCAAGTGGCCGAAGAACTGGGCTATGCCAGCCAGTCGGCCTTTTCCGCCATGTTCAAGAAGACCTTCGGCAGCTCGCCGTCAGCCTTCTTTGCCCAGGGCGACAGAATCTAGCCAACTGGAAAGCGCGCCGATACAGCGCTCAGGGCAATGCGCAGCGCCGCAGGCAGTACGCTGGTACGGCAAGGCGATGCAACGCCGCCCTGGGCGCTTAAGCGGTGTGCTCTTAAGCCATGAAGTCGAACAAGGAATTCTTGCCGGTATAACCCGGCAAGGCCGAGTTCGTTCCCATCTGTTCCTGGGCCGAATATGCTTTCACCAGCGCCTGCGCCTGGGCCGTCAGCGCCTTGGCCAGCACGGCTTTCTTGTTGGTGAGCGTCGTGATGTCCTTGCCGACCGTCTGCACTTCCTTGCGGATGATGCTCGTTTCGCCCGTCAGCTCGCCGATCTTGCTGGCGAACTGGTCCGCCACGCCCTTGCCGTTATTGGTGAACATCTTGCTGACGGCGTCCGGATCGGCCGCGATGGCCGCCTTGAGCTTTTTATCATCGAGCACCAGCTCGCCGCTCTTGCCCAGGGTCACGCCGGCGCTGCCCAGCACCGACGATGGCACGCCCGTGCTGGCCGTGCGCAGCACCTGCTCCATCTGCGAACGCACCTGGCCCAGGGCCGTGTCGGACTTCAAATCGCCCTGCTGCAGACTCTGCAGCTTGCTGTTGAGTTCATTGTAGGCCGTGACGAAGCTGGCCACGTTGCTGGCGATCTGGCTGCTATCCTTGGCGATGACGAGGTCCGTCGTGCCTTTTTTCTTCAATTCGATGGTGGCGCCCTCGACGGCCGTCGTCAGGGTATTCGTGGCGCTCTTGATTTCCTTGCCGTCAACGGTCAGCAGCGCGTCCTGCGCGGCGGCCGTCTGCTGCATGCCCTTGCCGGCGCCGGGCGCATAGCTGAGCAAATTACTGACGGCCGCGTCGCCAGCCACGCTGATGCGCATGCTGCTGTCGGCGCCGCTCTTGCCGTTCAAGGCCAGCGAGTAGCCATCGGGGCCCTTGACCACGCTGGCGTCGATACCCTGCTGCTTGAGCGCGGCGGCGATGCCGTCGAGACTATTGTTGCTGCTGTCAATCGTCAGCGAAATGATCTTGCCGCTGCCTGGCGTAAATTGCTTGCCGTCGGCCGAGCCCACTTCGATCTTCACCAGCGCCGGCGCGCCCGTGCCGATCGCCGCGCTCGAGGATTTCTGCGCGCCGCTGAGCAAAGTCTGTCCCTGCGCCAGTTGCTTGACGTTCAGTTCGTGGCTGCCGCTGGCGGCCTTGTCGGTGGTGGTGGCGCTCAGCACATCCTTGCTGCTGGACGTGGCCGACGTGGCCAGGCCGCTGCCGGCCATGTTCTTGGCCACGGTCTGAAATTTCGCCAGCGCCGATTGCAGCTGGCCCAGGCCCGAGAACTTGGCCTGGTCGCGCGCCAGGCTGGCGTTGAGCTTGACGACGCCCGTGTTTTGCGACTGCATCTGGCGCTCCACCTTCGCATACACATCGGCCGAGATATTACCCTGCGTCGTCTGCTGCGTATTGTTGGTGTAGGCCCTGCTGTTGATGGTCGAATTAAACATGGTAGGCGTTCCCGTCGGATGTAAGGTCATGTCGCACGGTTCAGGTCGTGACCGTGCTGCGCGAAAGACGGACGGCAGGCGCGCGTGACGCGGCAAGGCCCCTCTTCTGGTTGATAATTATGCAGTATTACTGGAATATCAAAACAGCGAACAGAACAGGTTTTTCCTGACTGCAAACCCATATGCACCATTTTAGCGCAGTTCACCTGCAGCACCCTCCCGGCTTGCCTCAGCGCATGAATTTCGAGATGGCGCTGCTGACGGCCATGTCCAACTGCAGGAAAGTGAGTCCTACCTTGAAACCTGCGCTGCTGAAAATGCAGTGCGAGACGGACACGCGCGCCTCGATGATGTGCGCCGCGCCATCGTAAAACAATTCGAACAGCACCTTGCCCTTCTTGCCTGTCGGCACCGGTTCCGCGATGACGGCCGCCATCCCGCCCGGCCCCACATCGAGGGTGCGCGCCGCCACAGGGCCCGCGCCATCCATTACCAACATCGCCTTGGCACGCAATATCTTGCGTGCGCCCTGCCTTTGCTCAACTGACACTGTATTCCGCTTCTCTATCAATTCATTGTCGATGCGGATTCATGGGGAGAATCCATCGGACAAATATTATAGTTCTAAACGGAAATTCTGTTTGACTTGTCTCAAGCTTGGCATTTAAACCATACCAACTATTACTCCAGGTCGCGCAACTTGTTAAACGCTTCGTCGATACGCTCGACGCCGATGACCTTGAGGCCCTCAATGACTTGCTTGGGCAAGTTCGACTTGGGCACCACGGCCAGGGTAAAGCCCAGCTTGGCCGCTTCGCGCAAGCGCTCCTGGCCCCGTGGCGCGGGGCGGATCTCACCGGCCAGCCCCACTTCGCCAAACACCACGAGTCCCCGTGGCAAGGGCTTGTTGCGCATCGACGAGTTAATGGCCAGCAACACGGCCAGGTCGGCCGCCGGTTCTGTAATTTTGACACCGCCGACTGCGTTGATGAACACATCCTGGTCGAAGGCGGCGATGCCCGCGTGGCGGTGCGCCACGGCCAGCAGCATGGCCAGGCGGTTCTGCTCCAGGCCGACGGACAGGCGGCGCGCGTTGGGCAAGTGACTCGTGTCGACGAGGGCCTGGATTTCCACCAGCAGCGGACGCGTGCCCTCCTGCGTCACCATCACACATGAACCGGGCACCTGGTTGTCGTGCTGCGACAGGAACAGGGCGGACGGATTCGATACTCCTTTCAGGCCCTTTTCCGTCATGGCGAACACGCCCAGCTCATTGACGGCGCCGAAACGGTTCTTGATGGCGCGCACGAGGCGGAAGCTGGAGTGCGCGTCACCCTCGAAATACAGCACCGTGTCGACGATGTGCTCGAGCACGCGGGGACCGGCCAGCGCGCCCTCTTTCGTCACGTGGCCGACCAGAATGATGGTCACGCCCGTCTGCTTGGCCGCGCGCGTCAGCTGGGCCGCGCATTCGCGCACTTGCGCCACGGAACCGGGCGCCGAGCTGAGCGCGTCCGAATACACGGTCTGGATCGAATCGATGACCACCACTTCCGGCTTCAGGTCGTTCAAGGTGGCCAGGATCTTTTCCAGCTGGATCTCCGCCTGCAGTTTGAGTTCCTTGGCGTCGATGACGAGGCGCTTGGCGCGCAGGGCGATCTGCGCGCCCGATTCCTCGCCACTGACGTACAGCACGCGCTTGTGGTGCGACATGTTGGCCAGCGCCTGCAGCAGCAGGGTCGACTTGCCGATGCCGGGGTCGCCGCCGATCAGCACGACGCCGCCCGCCACCATGCCGCCGCCCAGCACGCGGTCGAATTCCTCGATGCCCGTGCCGAAGCGGGGCACGTCGATGGCGTCGATATCATCGAGCGACAGCACGGGCGCCGTCTGCGCCAGCGACATGTGCTGCGGATTCGAATAGCGGTTGTTGCCGCCCGTCTCGGGCAGGGTTTCCACCATGGTGTTCCACTGGTTGCACGAGGTGCATTGCCCCATCCATTTGTTGCTGATGGCGCCGCAATCGCTGCAGGTGTAGATGGTCTTGACTTTTGCCATGGTGTACTTTGCCCGGGTAAGGTGAAACTGCTGTCTATATATACAGTATATACAAACAGCGGGCCGCCGTCACTGTGTCGCTTCGACCACGGGCACACGCGGCGCCAGTGCGCACATCAGCTCGTAGCCGATGGTGCCGGCAGCCAGGGCCACCTCGTCGATCGGCATGCCCTGGCCCCACAATGTCACGGCACTGCCAACTTTTGCGCCCGGCACGTGCGTCAGATCGACCATCAGCATGTCCATCGACACCCTGCCGATGAGGCCCGTGCGCACGCCGTCGACCAGCACGGGCGTGCCTTCGGGTGCGTGGCGCGGGTAGCCATCCGCATAGCCGCAGGCCACCACGCCCACCTTGATATTGCCGGCCGCTTCGTAGCGGCTGCCATAGCCCACCACTTCGCCGGCGGCGATATCCTGGATACCGATAATGCGGCTGCGCAAGGTCATGGTGGGCAGCAAGCCGAATGCTTGCGCCGACGTGCCGCCGGGAGCGCCGCTGGGCGTGCCGCCGTACAGCATGATGCCGGGACGCACCCAGTCGCTGTCCAGGTGGTGCAGCAGCACTCCGGCCGAATTGCACAGGCTGCGCGGCAGCGGCGTGCCTATGCTGGCCGCGCCCGCTTCAAAACGCAGCATCTGCTGGGCCAAAGGCAAGCGCGTGGGCGCCGCCTCGTCCGCATTGGCGAAGTGCGTCATCAAGGTGATCGTACCGATATGCGGGATGGCGCGCAGGCGCGCATACGCACCCGCCACGGCGCCCGGCGTGAAACCCAGGCGGTTCATGCCCGTATTCATTTTCAGGTGTACATCAATGCTGTGCGGCAAGTGCGCCGCTGCCAGCATGGCGATCTGCTCTTCGCAATGCACGCTGCCGTTCAATCCATATTGCGCCATGACCGGCAAATCGCTGGCATCAAAAAACCCTTCCAGCAGCAAGATGGGCTTGGTCCACCCCAGTTCGCGCAAGCGCACGGCATAATCGACCTCGACCAGCGCGAGGCCATCGGCGTCAGAAAAGCCCCGCATGGCCCGTTCCAGGCCGTGGCCATAGGCGTTCGCCTTGACGACGGCCCACACCTTGGCGCCGCGGGCGCCGGCACGGGCGCGCGCCAGATTGTGTTGCATGGCATCGAGATGGATGGTGGCGATAAGGGGCCTGGGCATATGCGTCGTTCATGGCGGGTGGGAAAGCCGTATTTTACCGGATGGGCTGGATGCGGGTCGGCAAGCCGGCAAGGGAATGCCTGCGATGGTCGCCCAGGACAGCATGTACAAAATGCTCACATGTATGTGTATTTTTCTACGGCAGAAAAATTAAGCTTCGCTTAGACAAGACTATGCAAAGCAGCCCCTTCCAAACTTGGGGTTTGCCGTTTTTTCGTGGTATAAAGCAAGCCAGATATGATTTCAGGCATTCCAGAATGAATCGTGGTTTTTATACCATCATGGCGGCGCAGTTCTTTTCCTCGCTGGCAGATAACGCCCTCTTTTTTGTCGCCGTCGATTTATTGGTGTCCATGAAATCACCGGCGTGGATCACGCCGCTGCTCAAACTGTCATTCGTCCTGTTTTACGTGCTGTTGGCCGCTTTTGTCGGCGCCTTCGCGGATGCTCTGCCGAAAGGCAAGGTCATGTTCATTGCCAACATGGTCAAGATCTTCGGCTGCGCCCTCGTCTTCTTCCACGTACACCCGCTGCTGGCCTACGCCGTCGTCGGTTTTGGCGCGGCCGTGTACTCGCCCGCCAAGTACGGCATCCTGACGGAACTGCTGCCACCGGAAAAGCTGGTGGCGGCGAATGGCTGGATCGAAGGCTTGACCGTCACCTCCATCATCCTCGGCACCGTCATGGGCGGCGCGCTCGTCAGCGGCCACGTGTCCGACATGCTGCTCTCCTTCGACTTCCCCCTGATCGACACGGGCATCACCAACAAGACGGAAGCGGCCCTGTGCGTGGTGGTCGGCATCTATGTGCTGGCAACCCTGGCCAACCTGAAGATCCCCGACACGGGCTGCGTGTATCCGCACCAGGAACGCAATCCTATCAAACTGATTACCGATTTTGCCAATTGCTATTCCATCCTGTGGAAAGACAAGCTGGGCCAGATCACCCTGGCCGTGACGACCCTGTTCTGGGGCGCTGGCGCCACCTTGCAACTGATCGTGCTGGAATGGGCCAAGCAATCGCTGAACATGCCCTTCGACAAGGCGACCAGCCTGGTGGGCGTGGTCGCCATCGGCGTGGCCGCCGGCGCCGTGCTGTCGGCACGTTTCATTCCACTGCGCAAATCGCTGACCGTCATTCCGCTGGGCATCGCCATGGGCGTGATCGTCATGATGATGACGCAAGTACACTCCGTGTGGATCGCCTACCCGCTGCTGATACTGATCGGCGCCCTGTCCGGCTTCTTCGTCGTGCCCATGAATGCCCTGCTGCAACACCGCGGCCACGTGCTGATGAGCGCCGGCCATTCCATCGCCGTGCAGAACTTCAATGAAAACCTGTCGATTCTGACCATGCTGGCCGTGTATTCGATCATGATCCGCCTGCACCTGCCGCTCAATATCATCATCACCCTGTTCGGCCTGTTCGTCGCCGGCACCATGTACATGATCATGCGCAAGCACAAGCTGAACCAGGCAGAGCATGACAATCTGTCCTTGATTGGCGAGCAGAAACATTAAGCAATGTGGCGTCGGATTACGCGCTACGCGCTAATCCGACCTACATGACTTCGGCATTAGGCTCACGGTACATGGTTACGCAGGTAACGTGCCTGTCAGCCGCCGCGCGGCAGCCTGCTCCACCCAGTCATGCGGCACGACAAAACCGCGCGTGCACTCCACTTCCCAGCCTTCGATAGTATCCACCGTTGCCACCATTACGGGTTGCGCCAGATCAAACAACTGTGCGCGCAAGGCAGCCACGTCCAGCACTTCCACGTCGCGCCCCTTGAATGGCGCCAGCCATTGCAATCGCGGCAGCACGACATAGCGCCGCGCCGGCAATTGCGCCGGCGTGCACCAGAAGCCGTGTCCATGTTCCTGGGAAATGCCGTCCATGGCGGGCGTGGCGCCTGATGGATAGAACAGCCAGCCCTTGACCAGTGCCTGCGCAGCGCGCACAGGTTGCGCCAGCAGGCTTTGCGCGGCCGGATGACGGGACAAGGCCAATTGCTTGTCGAGAATCTTGCGCATCTTCAAGCCCAAAGTGTCGGCCAGGTTGGGGCCGATCAAGTGGTTGAAAATACCGGGATCGGGCGCGCCTTCCAGCAGGTAGAACTTGGTGGCAAATTCCCAATGCAGCAAGTCGTTACCATCACGCAGCAAAAAATCAAACTCGCCCACCGTGTCGTTGCGGTTGACCTGCACTTGCAAGCCATGCGCTTGCAATACTCCATGCTGCTCAAAATAAAAGGCCAGCAGCTTTTCAGCATACAGGCCCAGGCGGGAATAGAATTTCGGCCCCAGCGCCGCATCGAGCGGCGACGGATCATCCTGCAGCGCCCCCAGCCAGGCCGCCACAGTTGGCGTGACGGGCGCAAGGCTCGCGATGCGCCCACCCCAGTGGGGGCTGGCCGGGTCCAGCAAGTCGGGCGAGTCCAGCAGCCAGGCCAGCGCACGCACGCGGGGCTGCGTCAGATGCCCCCAGCGCTGCTCGAAGCGGACCTGAAACGTGCCGCCGGCCGCATCACTCACCGTGCGAATCGCCGTGCGTGCTTTTCGCCAGGCACAGGTCGGCCCAGGCGCGCGCCTTGGCCTTGCCCGTCTCATCCTGCAACAACATTTCCGGATGGAAGGTAGCCACGACCGAGGCATTGCCCAATTGGCGCACCTTGCCACGCACGGGTTTTTCGCCCGGATTGATGCCGGCGGCGGCCATCGACCCCAGTGTCACGATGGTGCGCGGCTGCAGCAGGGCCAGTTCGCGGTCAAAGTACGGACGGCAGGCGGCGGACTCGGATTCAGTCGGCAAGCGCTCCTGGCCCGCCTCGTCGAGCGGACGGCATTTCAGCAAATGCGTGATGTACACGTCGCGCCCCGCATCGACTTCGATGGCTTTCAGCATATTGTCGAGCAACTTGCCCTGCTCGCCCGGCAAGGCGCGCCCTTCCCGCTCTTCCGTGCGCGAGGGACTGCTGGCCAGCATCAGCCAAGCGCCCTGGCGGTCGCCACGGCCCATGACGACGCCCTTGCGCGTCTTGCACAAGTCGCAGCGCGCGCACTTGGCGACGGCGGCCGTCAAGCCTTCCCAGTCGAGGGCGGCGATATCCGTATCGCTCAGCTGTTTGGCCGGCGGTGGTGGCGGCGCATCGTCGAACCAGGCCGTGTCGTCCGGCTCGGCGGCGGGCACTGGCGTGGCGGCAACGGTGACGGGTACCTCAGCCTTCACCTCGGCGACCACTTCGGCGACGACAGCAGCGGCCACCTCGGCAACCACCTCAGTCACGGCTTGAGCGGCTTCGGCCATGGGAGCCGCCACGGCGACTTCCATCTCCACGGGAGCTTCGACGACATCAGCGGCTTCGGGTGCGGCGCCCTGGCGCAAGCGCCACAGGGGACCGACGCCCATTTCATCGAGGAAAACGGCGCTGCGGCTCATAAGGTATAACGCATCACGATGGCGTCCTCACGTTGCGAGTTGCTGGCCGGATAGTATCCCTTGCGCCGGCCGATCTGTTCAAATCCATAGCGCTGGTAAATATCGAGCGCGCGCACGTTCGACGGGCGCACTTCCAGCAGCATCGATTCCATGCCCAGCTGGCGGGCGCAGGCGCAGGACTGATTCAACAGGAAGCGGCCCAGTCCCTGGCCCTGGATGGCGCCTTCGACGGCCACGTTCAGCAAGTGCGCCTCGTCGACAACCAGCATCAACAGGAAGTAGCCGAGCAAGGTGCCATCCACGTCGCGCAGCACCCATGCCGGGTAGCCGCTCTTGAGGGAATCGACGAAATTGCCATGCGTCCAGGGATGCGGATACACGCGCTGCTCCAGCGCCAGCACCTCAAGCAGGTCCGCTTCCTGCATCGGCTGATAGTCGAGGCGCAGCAAGTCCCAGCCTGCCGCGCTGCCATCCTGCGTCACTGCGTCCTTGCCCGCCTCCATCATTGTGCCGGCTCCGCAGCGGCCTTGGCCTGTTGCATCTCGTGCCGCTCCGCGCTCGTGTAGGCGATCTTGTTGCGCAAGTACAAAGGCTGCGCCTCGGCAGCCGTCACGAAATGTCCGGCGGCAAAGGCGATGCGCGCCAGTTGCGCCACCTGCTCGGCATGCGGCATGATGGCCGCGTCAGCAGTCGCAGCGCATGGCTGCGCGGCCAGTGCTTCGGCATAGGCACTGAAACCGTTGCCACAGCCGGCAACATCGCCTTGCGGCGCCACGCCGGCGGGCGCGCTCAGTGCCGGTGGCGAAACGAGCTGCAAGCCATCCTGGTAATCATATTGCGCCCAGTACACTTCGCCCATGCGGGCGTCAAGCACGGTCACGATGCGTTGCGCCCCATGCTGCTGGTGGCAAGCGAGGGCCATGGCGTCGAGCGTGACAACGGGCACGACGGGCAGGCTGGCGCCATAGGCCAGGCCTTGCGCGATGCCGCACGCCGTGCGCACGCCCGTAAACGAGCCGGGACCGGAGCCATAGGCGATGGCATCGACGTCGGCCAGGGTCACGCCCGCTTCGGCCAGCAATTCCTGCACCATCGGCAAGATGGACTGGGAATGGGTGCGCACGCCCGACGACGCGCGGGACAGGACGACATCGCCGCGCAGCAAGGCGCAGGAGGCGAGTTCGGACGAAGTTTCAATAGCAAGCAGGGTGGGAAGTAAGGTAGACATAGCGTATTTTACCTTGCCGCGCCATGGCGCGGCACTCCCCGCTGCCGCATGCCGTGGCAAGCCGGGCAACGATCAGGCCGGCGCGGCCCGACGCGGCTTGCACAGCGGGCCCGCGAGGACGGCTATAATGAAAGACGCAGCTTATTATTTGACCGGCATCAAGTCTGCCGCGCCAGTTAGTCGCTTAGCAACATCGTCTTTCCACTCTTGCCCTGGTCCGTTCCGTGAATCCACTTCTTGCTAAACTGCAACCATATCCATTTGAAAAGCTGCGCCAGCTGTTTGCCGGCGTGACGGTCAACCCCGAGTATGCGCCCATCAGCCTGGGCATGGGCGAACCCAAGCACCCGACGCCGGCGTTCATCGAACAGGCATTGACCGACAATATCCATGGCCTGGCCAGCTATCCGACCACCATCGGCTCGGAAGCCTTGCGCACGGCCATCGCTGGTTGGCTGGAACGCCGCTACGGCATCCCCAAGCTCAATCCTGCCACGCAAATCCTGCCCGTGAACGGTTCGCGCGAAGCGCTGTTTGCGCTGGCGCAAACGGTGATCGATCCGTCGGCCGGCTCGCTCGTGATCAGCCCGAATCCGTTTTACCAGATCTATGAAGGCGCGGCCTACCTGGCCGGTGCCGAACCGTATTTCGTCAATTCCGACCCGGCGCGCAATTTCGGCTGCGACTACGACAGCGTGCCGGCCAGCGTGTGGGAAAAGGTCAAACTGCTGTTCCTGTGTTCGCCCGGCAACCCGACGGGCGCCGTCTTGACCCTGACGGACTGGGAACACCTGTTCGCCCTGTCCGAGCGCTACGATTTCGTCATCGCCGCCGACGAGTGCTATTCCGAGATCTACCACGGCGACACGCCCCCGCTGGGCGCGCTGCAGGCGGCGCACATGCTGGGCCTGTCCACCATCGAGCGCCCGTATGCGCGCCTGGTGGTGTTTTCCAGCCTGTCGAAGCGTTCGAACGTGCCGGGCATGCGCTCGGGCTTTGTCGCCGGCGACGCGGAAGTCCTGAAAAAATTCCTGCTCTACCGAACCTACCACGGCGGCGCCATGAGCCCTGCCGTGCAGGCGGCCTCCGTCGCGGCCTGGAACGACGAAACCCATGTCGAGGAAAATCGCGCCAAGTACCGCGCCAAGTTCGACGCCATCACGCCGCTGTTGCAATCGGTGATGGACGTGCAATTGCCGGACGCCGGCTTCTACCTGTGGGCCGACGTCAGCCGCACGGGACTGTCCGACACGCAATTCGCGCAACGCCTGTACGCCGAATATAATGTCACGGTATTGCCTGGCAGCTACCTGGCGCGCGACGCGCACGGCATCAATCCGGGCCGCAACCGCATCCGCATGGCCCTCGTGGCCGAAACGGCCGAAGGGCTGGAAGCAGCGTTGCGCATAGTAAAATTCTGCCAGCAGCTTTCCGCATCCGCATCAACCCCTACATAAACAAGACATCATCATGAGCCAACAACTACAAAACATCATCGACCAGGCCTGGGAAAACCGCGCCGAGATCAATCCGGGCAACGGCACGGCCGAACTGCGCGACGCCGTCTCCCACGTCATCAATGGCCTGGACAACGGCAGCATCCGCGTGGCGGAAAAAACCTCGGGCGACTGGGTCGTCAACCAGTGGGTCAAGAAAGCCGTGCTGCTGTCGTTCCGCCTGGAAGACAACGTCGTCCTGCCATCCGATGGCACGATGCAGTTCTACGACAAGGTCCCGACCAAGTTCGCCAACTACACGCAAGAAGACTTCGCCAAGGGCGGTTTCCGCGTGGTGCCGCCCGCCGTCGCCCGCCGCGGCAGCTTCATCGCCAAGAACGTCGTGCTGATGCCGTCCTACGTCAACATCGGCGCCTACGTCGATGAAGGCGCCATGGTCGACACCTGGGCCACCGTCGGTTCCTGCGCGCAGATCGGCAAGAACGTCCACCTGTCCGGCGGCGTCGGCATCGGCGGCGTGCTGGAGCCTATGCAAGCGAACCCGACCATCATCGAAGACAACTGCTTCATCGGCGCCCGTTCGGAAATCGTCGAAGGCGTGATCGTCGAGGAAAACTCCGTCATCTCGATGGGCGTCTACATCGGCCAGTCGACCAAGATCT
Source organism: Janthinobacterium sp. PLB04 (assembly GCF_021165895.1). Taxonomy (NCBI): domain Bacteria; kingdom Pseudomonadati; phylum Pseudomonadota; class Betaproteobacteria; order Burkholderiales; family Oxalobacteraceae; genus Janthinobacterium; species Janthinobacterium sp. PLB04. Next base: position 4,759,696 of record NZ_CP088968.1, read on the forward strand.
ACGACCGCGCCACGGGCGAAGTGACGTACGGCCGCGTGCCAGCCGGCTCCGTCGTGGTCTCGGGCAACCTGCCTTCGGAAGACGGCAAGTACTCGCTGTACTGCGCCGTGATCGTCAAGCGCGTGGATGCGAAAACGCGCGCCAAGACCGGCATCAACGAGTTGCTGCGCGGTATCTGATGACTGCGCCGCAAGGCGCACGTAGCCCCCTGAATGTCCCGCCCCGGCGGGACATTTTCGTTTCCAGAAAACAAACTCAATCGTCCTGCAGCCATCCCCCATCCTGTCCTATACTGGATGGCATGAATACTCCTCCCGTCTTGATCGTCGGCGCCGGTCCTACCGGCCTCATGCTTGCCTTGCGCCTGGCGCGCCATGGCGTCGATTGCCGCATCATCGACAGGAATAGCGGTCCGGGCCAGGCGTCGCGGGCCATGGCCGTGCATGCGCGCACGCTGGAGTTTTACCAGCAGCTGGGCTTTGCCGACGAGCTGGTCAGCCTCGGTATCAAGATCAATGCCATGCACATCCACGAAGGCGGCGAGGAGCTGGTGAAACTGGCGCTGGGCGAGATCGGCGAAGGGCTGAGCCCCTACCCTTTCGTGCTGAGCCTGCCCCAGGACGAGCATGAACGCTTCCTGATCAGCAAACTGGCGGCGGCCGGCGTGCACGTGGAATGGAACGTGGCGCTGGACCTGTGGACGCAGGACGATAGCGAAGTGCAAGCCATCCTGCTGAACAATGGCGAACGCCAATATTGCACGTTTAACTATATTTGCGGCTGCGACGGCGCCCGCAGCAAGGTGCGCGAGATCGCCGGCTTTACGTTCTCCGGCGGCACCTACGACCACCTGTATTACGTGGCCGACGCGCAAGTGGCGGGCAAGAATACGGACTTGCACGCCCACCTGGGCGCGAACTCGTTTGCACTGATGCTGCCCGTGCGCACCAGCGGTATGCAGCGCCTGATCGGCATCCTGCCCGACCGCCCCGATGGCGCGCCGGCGCCCGTCTTCGACGACGTGCGGGAGCAGGTGCAAGCCTTGCTTGGCATCGAGGTCGAACACGTGAACTGGTTTTCCACGTATAAGGTGCACCACCGGGTGGCCGGACAATTCCGCGAACGGCGCTGCTTCATCCTCGGCGACGCGGCCCACCTGCACAGCCCCGTGGGCGGCCAGGGCATGAACACGGGCCTGGGCGACGCCGTCAACCTGGCCTGGAAACTGGCGCAAAAACTGCGGGGACAAAGCAACGACGCCCTGCTCGACACCTATGAAAGCGAGCGCATCGTGTTTGCCCGCAAGCTCGTCGCCACCACCGACCGGGCCTTCCAGGCCATCGTCGCGCAAGGCATGGCCGGGCAATTCCTGCGCCGCTGGCTGGTGCCGCACGCGCTGCCCTTCCTCTCCGGCTTCGCGCGCGCGCGCCGGCTGCTGTTCCGGACCGTGTCGCAAATCCAGATCAGCTATGAAGACAGCGCCCTTTCCGCCGGCCATGCGGAATACCTGCGCGGCGGCGACCGCCTGCCGTGGTTCTCGGACGGCACGCAAGACAATTTCACGGCCTTGCGCAGCATGGATTGGCAATTGCACATCTATGGCGAAGCAGCGCCCGAGCTGCTCGACGAAGCGCGCGTGCTGAAACTGCCCGTGCATTGCTATACCTATAACGTGGCCGCCAAACTGGCCGGCCTGGGCCGCGACGCGGCCTATCTCGTGCGCCCCGACGGCCACATCGCGCTGGCCCTGCACCTGCAGGAAAGCGGCGCCCTGCGCGCCCTGGCCTTGCGACTTGGCCTGCATTTCGGTCCAGCCGAATCGGGCAAGGCGGCGCCACGGCCTGTGTAGGGCAAATCACTGGGGCGTGTTGCACTGCCGCATCGACTGCGCATCGACTGTATAATGGCGGCTACCATCGCATTTTTCCCTGGCGCAAGCGCCACGGTCAAGCGAACCGCATTCATTCCCCTTAGCCCTACCCATGACGACCATTACACTCTACGGTATCCCCAACTGCGATACCGTCAAAAAGGCCCGCACCTGGCTGGCCGCGCAACAACTCGATTTCACCTTCCACGACTTCAAGAAGCAGGGTCTGGAACGCGCCACCGTCGAGGCGTGGCTGCAGCAATTGCCGTGGGATGTGCTGGTCAACAAGAAAGGCACGACCTGGCGCGCCCTGTCCGACGAGCGCAGGGCGTCCACCGTCGATGCGGCCAGTGCCCTGGACCTGATGCTGGAAAACCCGTCCATCATCAAGCGCCCCGTGCTGGACAAGGATGGCCAGTTCAGCGTGGCGTTTTCCGATGCGCAGTACAAGACCCTTTTCTCGCTGTAACCATACTTAGTTGACCACCGGAACGATGTTGCCGGCACGACCTTACCCATGACCACCTCCAAAACCCTCGCCCTGACCGAAAAACTGATCGCCCTGTCCTCGGTCACGCCCGACGACAAGGGCTGCCAGCAGCACCTGATCGACCTCCTCACGCCGCTGGGCTTTGTCTGCGAAACGATACAGTCGAACGACGTCACCAATCTGTGGGCGCGCCGTGGCACGGCATCGCCCGTCTTCGTCTTTGCCGGGCATACGGACGTGGTGCCGACCGGTCCCGTCGAGCAATGGCGCTCGCTGCCCTTCATTCCCACGCACCGCGACGGCAAGCTGTACGGCCGTGGCGCGGCCGACATGAAGACCTCGATCGCCGCCATGGTAGTTGCTTGCGAGGAATTCATCGCCGCCACGCCCGGGCACACGGGCTCGATCGCCTTTCTGATCACGAGCGACGAGGAAGGCCCGGCCACGGACGGCACCGTCATCGTCTGCGAGCAGCTGAAGGCGCGCGGCGAGCAGATCGACTATTGCCTGGTGGGCGAGCCGACCTCGAGCGCGCAGCTGGGCGACATGATCAAGAACGGCCGCCGCGGTTCGCTGTCGGGCCGGCTGACGATCAAGGGCGTGCAAGGCCATATCGCCTACCCGCACCTGGCAAAAAACCCGATTCACGAAGCGGCGCAGGCGCTGGCCGACCTGGTCGAGGAAAAATGGGATGCCGGCAACGAGTACTATTTGCCGACCTCGTGGCAAATGTCCAACATCAACGCGGGCACGGGCGCCAATAACGTGATTCCCGGCGACATGGTGATCGATTTCAATTTCCGCTTTTCCACGGCCAGCACGGCGGAAAACCTGCAGGAACGGGTCCACGCCATCCTCGACAAGCATGATTTGCAATACGATTTGCAGTGGACCCTGAGCGGCCTGCCCTTCCTCACGCCGCGCGGCACCCTCTCCGATGCGCTGTCGTCCGCGATCCACGCGGAAACGGGCATCACGACGGAGCTGTCGACCACGGGCGGCACCTCGGATGGCCGGTTTATCGCGCAAATCTGCCCCCAAGTGATAGAATTCGGGCCGCCCAATGCCAGTATTCACAAGATCGACGAGCACATCGAACTGCGCCACATCGATCCTCTGAAGAATATTTACCGGCGCACGCTGGAGCATTTGCTGCCCGTCTGAACCAGAATACCGAGGCCCGTCACGGCGGGCCAGAACACCGTCTTTTCGAGAATGCCATGACCCCGAACCCGTTTTCCACGCCACGCGACCTGCTGCGCTACGCCGTTACCCGTTTCAATACCGCCAAGCTGTTTTTCGGCCACGGCAGCGCCGAAGCGTTCGACGAAGCGGCCTATCTGATCCTGCACACCTTGAAGTTGCCGCTCGACAAGCTCGAACCCTTCCTCGACGCCAAGCTGCTGCCGTCGGAAGTGGCCAGCGTGATGAGCGTCATCGACCGCCGCAGCATCGACCGCGTGCCGGCTGCCTACATCACCAAGGAAGGCTGGCTGGGCACGTATAACTTCTACGTCGACGAGCGCGTGATCGTGCCCCGCTCCTTCATCGCCGAACTGATCCCTGAATACTTCTCGCCATGGGTGGCGGAACCGGAAGCCGTGGAAAACATCCTGGAACTGTGCACCGGCTCGGGCTGCCTGGCTATCATGATGGCCGATGCCTTCCCGAACTCCGCAGTGGACGCCGTGGACATTTCCGCCGACGCGCTGGCCGTGGCCAAGCGCAACGTCGACACGTACAAGCTGCAGGACCGCGTCACCCTGATCGAATCGGACCTGTACGCCAACGTGCCGGCCAAGAAATATGATTTGATCATCAGCAATCCGCCATACGTGAATTCCGCCTCGATGGGCGCCCTGCCCCAGGAATACCTGGCTGAACCGCAAATCGCCCTCGACGGCGGCAGCGACGGCATGGACCTGGTGCGCAAGATCATTGCCGGCGCGGCTGAACGCCTGACGGACGACGGCATCCTGATGATTGAAATCGGCAACGAACGCGCCTACGCGGAAGCGGCCTTCGGCGAGCTGGGCCTGACCTGGCTGACGACGAGCGCCGGCGACGACATGGTCTTCCTGCTGACGGCCGAGCAGTTGAAGCTGGTTTAATGGAATTGGTAGGTCGGATTAGCGTAGCGTAATCCGACATGCCTGCGCGGCACCCGTCGGATTACGTCCTTCGGACTAATCCGACCTACACGATGTTTTTACGGCGGGGGTCAAAGCCCAGCCTTTACAAAGAAAAAAATGATACGTTTCCTACAAGTAAGCCTGATGCGCGGCATCAAACCGTTGCTCGAACAAGTCGATGTCACCCTCAATCCGGGCGACAAGATCGGCCTGATCGGCGCCAATGGCGCGGGCAAATCGAGCCTGTTCGCCATGATGCGTGGCGAATTGCACCCTGACCAGGGCGAGATCGATTTCCCGGCCAAATGGCGCGTGGCTTACGTGGCGCAGGAAACACCGCCGCTGGACCGTGCCGCGCTTGACTATGCGATCGACGGCGACGTCACCCTGCGCAAACTGGAAGCGGAACTGGCGCGTCTGGAAGCGGAACCTGCCACGTCGGAAAACGGTATCGCCATCGGCGAAATCTACAGCGCCATGGCCGATGCCGACGCGTATACCGTGCAATCGCGCGGCGAGCAATTGCTGCTGGGCCTGGGCTTCACCCTGGACCAGATGCAGCAACCGGTGGCCAGTTTCTCCGGCGGCTGGCGCATGCGTTTGAACCTGGCGCAAGCGCTGATGTGCCCATCCGACCTGCTGCTGCTCGATGAACCGACCAACCACTTGGATCTGGACGCCATCATCTGGCTGGAAGACTGGCTCAAGCGCTACGCCGGCACCCTGCTGATCATTTCCCATGACCGCGACTTCCTCGATGAAGTCGTCAACGTGGTCGTGCATATCGACGAACGCAAGCTGAAGCGCTATTCGGGCAACTACTCGAGCTTCGAGCGCCAACGCGCGGCGCAGATGATCCTGGCCGCCGGCGCGCTGGAAAAGCAGCAGCGCAAGCGTGCCCATCTGGAATCGTTCGTGAACCGCTTCAAGGCGCAAGCCTCGAAGGCCCGCCAGGCGCAAAGCCGCATGAAGGCGCTGGCGAAGATGGAAGAGCTGGCGCCATTGCGCGCCGCCGCCGAATTCTCGTTCGAATTCCGCGAGCCGCTGTCGGCACCAAATCCGCTGCTGGTGATGGAAGACGTCGATGCGGGCTACAAGATCGAGAACGAAGCGACGGGTGAAATCACGCATAAAACCATCGTCAACGGCATCAAGTTTTCGCTGCAGATCGGCCAGCGTATCGGCCTGCTGGGCCAGAACGGCGCCGGCAAGTCGACCCTGATCAAGACCATCGCCGGCGAACTGATGCCGCTGACGGGCGACGCCACCATGGGCAAGGGCCTCAACATCGGCTACTTCGCCCAGCACCAGGTGGAAATGCTGCGCCACGACGAATCGCCGCTGTGGCATCTGGCGAAGATCGCCCCGACAGTGCGCGAGCAGGAACTGCGCAACTTCCTCGGCGGCTTCAACTTCCCCGGCAACATGGTCACTGCGTCCATCGCACCGTTCTCGGGCGGCGAAAAAGCCCGCCTGGCGCTGGCCCTGATCGTCTGGCAGCGTCCTAACCTGCTGCTGCTCGATGAACCGACCAACCACCTGGATCTGGAAACGCGCGAAGCACTGACGGAAGCGCTGGCCCAGTTCGAAGGCACCCTGGTCGTCGTGTCCCATGATCGCCACTTGCTGCGCGCCACCACGGACGAATTCATCATCGTTGCCGACGGCAAGCTGCAACCGTTCGACGGCGACCTGGACGACTACAAGGATTGGCTGTTCAAGACCAAGCTGGGCAAAGGCACGGACGTGCTGCCGGCCGCCGGCAAGGCCAACAAGACCGACTTCCCCGTGACGTCTTCCGTACCTTCGCCGGTAGCCGCCGCCCCTGCCGCGCCCGTGCGCGACAAGCGCAAGGAAGCGGAAGAGCGCCAGAAAACGGCCGCCCTGCGCAAACCGATCGAAAACAAGATCAAGCGCCAGGAAGAGCAGATCGCCAAGCGCAATGCGCAAAAGGCGGAAACCGACGCCAAGCTGGGCGAGCCGACCATCTACGACGCGGCCAACAAGGCCAAGCTCAAGCAATTGCTGGCCGACCAGACCTTCTTCACCAAGGACCTGGCGCAGCTGGAAGCGGAATGGCTGGACTTGCAGGATCAGTTAGAGAAACTGGGCTAACACAAAACACAAAGACGACTCCCGGGTCGTCTTTTTTTATGCTACCTGCATGGGACTGGGGCTGCGGATCGCCATCAGGCGGTCGATGTCGACGAGGATCAATCGGCGCCCCGCCACCGTGCCCAGGCCCAGCAGATAATCGGCTTCCGCCTCGCCCAGGCCGGGCACGGCGGCGATGTCGTTGGCGGCCAGGCTGACGATATCGGTGACGCCATCGACCACCATGCCCATCACGCCATTGCTCAGCTGCAAAATGATCACGTCGGTGGCCGGGTCGGGCGCGCCGTGGGCGCTGCCAAACGCGGCGCGCATGTCGACGATGGGGATGATTACGCCGCGCGAAACGGCCACGCTGTGCAGCACTTCCCCTTCCGAGGAAAAACGGTCGAGTTCCTTCAGAGGACGCAGTTCCCGCACGCAACGGTAATCGAGGCCGTATTCCAGGCCGCCCAGCCGGAAGCTCAAGTACTGCGTCAGGGATTGGGTCGTTGCGGCGCCAAGCGTGGTCGTGGGCTGCATGGTGTTCCTTTCATCCGGTAGGCGCTGCCAGGATGCGCAGTGGCGCAACGTTGGCCCCATGCTAACCAGCATCGCCGCAGGCGGCGTTGAGAAACATCAACTTTCCCGGAAGGTAGCCTGGCCTCGGCGCCGGGCCTTGCGCCGGCGCAGCCATCTTCCCTTACAATACCCCCATCATTCCCCAACAGGCAGGCCATGCAACACCTCGTCAACCCCGCTGAAGTTGAATTTTCCGCCATCCGCGCCCAGGGCCCGGGCGGGCAGAACGTCAACAAGGTGTCCAGCGCCATCCATCTGCGCTTCCCCATCGCCGCCTCGTCGCTGCCGGAAGCGTACAAGGAACGGCTGCTGGCCCTGCGCGACAGCCGCATCAGCAAGGATGGCGTGCTGGTGCTCAAGGCGCAGCAGTCGCGCAGCCAGGAACAGAACAAGGAAGAGGCCTTGCGGCGCTTGCAGGAAATCATCGACAGCGTGACCTTCCTGCCCGCCGTGCGCCGCGCCACCAAGCCCACGCGCAGCTCGCAGCGGCGCCGTCTCGACAGCAAGAGCACGCACAGCGTCCTCAAACAATCTCGCGGCAAGGTTATCGACTGATCAGAGTGGCGGCTGGTAGGTCCAGTCCAGGCTGCCCGTGCTATCCGCAAACACGGGCTGCGTGGCCGGCGTGGCGCTGCGCAGCAAGGCCTTGATTTCCTTCGGCGGCCGGTCGTAGACCTTGGCCGGTCCGGGCGGCACGACCAGGGCGCGTACCGTCGTCTCGCCATCAATCAGGCTCAGGGTGCAGCGCGACTGGCCCGCCGTTGCCTGCCGCTCCTGGCGCAATTGTTCCACCAGCGCCAGCATCTGCGCGTGCAGGATTTCCGACTGTTTTACCTCCACGCGCAGCCGCGCCACCTCTTTCAGGACGGGAGCGATGCGCGCGGCCAGCTTGTCGTACTGTACCTGCTGCGTTGCTTGCAGTTGCAATTCGCCGCGCCGCAGCTGACCCGCCAGGGTCAGGTAATTGCGTACCTCGGGCAATTGCGCGATGGCATCGATTTCCTGCTGGCGCTTGTGCTGCACCTGCAGGAATTGCGCCGCCTTCGCCAGGCTCTCGGCGATCTTTTGTTCCAGCGCACTCAAGTCGGGCACGAGCGGGAACAGCAGCATCTCCACCTGCTTGCGGGGACCGGCGCTGCCGATGCGGATGGTGCGCGCCGCCACGGCGCAGCCTTCGGCCAGTTCGATGACGACCTCGTCGGCGATGATCTCGCAATTGCTGGCGCTGTCGATCACCACGCGCGTGCCGGCAATGACGCAGCTTTCCGCCCGCTTCACATGCACTTCGCCGCTCAGCGCCTGCAGCACGGAGCCGGAAGCGACGCCCTCGACGCGCACGTCGCCATGCTCGTTGAAGGCCGTGCCGCCCACCAGGTTGCGATGTAGCCATATTAATCCGCCATGCGAGTGCAAGTGGCCGTAGACGTCGCCATGGATGGTGATGTCGCTGCCGTCGAGCTGGCGCTGCTCCTGCACTTCGCCATACTCCTCGTAGGCGGCGCTCAGCTTCAGATTGCCCGTCGTACGGCTGCTGACGCCTTCGCGGCTGACGATCTTGTTTTCGATGGACATCTTGCCGTGCTCATCGACATTCACATAGCCATCTTGCGTGGCCACGACGAAATCACCGTCGCTGAAATGCTCGACCGCCGTGCCTGGCCCCGCCACGGTGGCCAGGTCCAGTTCCAGCGGCGCGGGCGGTGGCAGCGCCTTGCCGGCCAGGTCGTAGCCAGGCAAGCCGGGAGTCCCCGGCAGCAGACGCAGCAGGCGCGCGTGTTTTTTTACTTGCGGAAAGCGGTTCTTGAAGCTGAGCAAATCCAGGCGGCCATCGGAGCGTTCGCGCGGCGCATCGTCGCGGTGGATGCCTTGCGATACTTCGACCAGCTGGGCGTCGCGCCCCGGCTGCGGCGGCAGCACCCGCGCCACCGTGATGCGCTCGGCCTTGCCGCTGGCGAGCATGGCGCGCACGGCCGCGCTATCGATGCCGTAGTGCACGCCCTTGCACCACAGGTCGGCCACCAGCTCGTCGAATTCGCGGCGCGCCGGCACCTGGCCGTCCGCGTCCGCAGGCAAGGCTTCAAAGTAAAATTCGGCGCTGTCGCCACGGATCTTGATTTGTTTGTACAGCGCACGGCGCGCGGGCGGGAATGGCCCCACGCGCACGGCGATGCGCAGCAGGGCATCGCCTTTGGGCGCGGCGCGGGGAGCGGGGGCATGGAACAGGGTCAGCAGGAACAAACCGTAATCGAGGCCGGCCAGCAGCTGGCCCGACTGGAACAGCTGCTCGACGGCGGTGCGCAGCTGCGCCGGCGCCAGCGACAGGTCAAGGAACACGCCCTCGTCGCGCTGGACCAGGCCGTGCGGCAAGCCGCCTGCGGGGACCGCATCCGGAACGGGTGTGTCGTCGTCGCTCACGCCTTGCCTCCCCCAGCAGCCATTTCAAAGAATTGCCTCCGTGCACTAGAACAATATCACGGGGCGGGGCCGTGTGCCTGACTGAGCAACAATGCGGGCGGCCAGATGCAAACAGGGCCATGTCTTGCGAGATGGCCCTGTCGGAGGGGGAATGGCTGCCTAGCGGCGCGGGGGATTCGAGTAAATGTCCTGCCCCACTTCGTTGATCTGGCGGCGCAGGTCGCGCCGTTCGTCGGGCGTCATGCGGCCCGTGCGGCGCGAGGCGTCGGCGCCTTCGTTGGCGCGGCGCTGCTCTTCTGCGCGCGTGTCGAAACTGCGTGCGTCACGCTGTTCGCGCAGTCGCGTATCATTGCTGTTGCTGCGCTGTACCTGTTCATACCGCTGGGCCTGCATTTGCTGCTGGTCGTCACGGCGTGGCGGCGGCTGGTTTTGCGCTGCCGCCAGACTGGCGGCAAACACGGAACAAACGGCAAATGCGGACAGCACGGTCGTACGTGCAGCAATAGCTGCGCTGGGAGCGGCGTGAATTTTTTTAGTAAAGATATTCATTGAGTTCCTCTTCCGCGATGCCGTATAAACTAAAGCTGATTTCCACTGTGGCCCCAGTGTATGATGCTTTACACGGTGCAGTAAGAGTAATTGGGTAAAGTTTGTAACACTTTGTAATGGGTCGCCACAGCCCCTTGCCGACGCCGCGCGAGGCGTTACTATAGCAACTAATATAAGATAACACGACACCCTAAATGACCACAACCTCCACTTCCGGCAGCAATACAACAACGCAATCGATCCACGGCCACCAGGCAAAAATCATGGTAGTCGATGACGATGTGCGCCTGCGCGACCTGCTGCGGCGCTACCTGACCGAACAGGGCTTCAATGTCTTCACGGCAGAGAGCGCGACGGCCATGAACAAACTGTGGCTGCGCGAACGCTACGACCTGCTGGTACTCGACCTGATGCTTCCGGGCGAAGACGGCCTGTCGATCTGCCGCCGCCTGCGCGGCGCGGGCGACCAGACGCCGATCATCATGCTGACGGCCAAGGGCGAGGACGTGGACCGCATCGTGGGCCTGGAAATGGGTGCCGACGATTATCTGCCGAAACCATTCAATCCCCGTGAACTGGTGGCCCGCATCGGCGCCGTGCTGCGCCGCAAGGGTCCCGATGAAATCCCGGGCGCACCGTCGGAAACGCCGCAAACCTTCGAATTCGGCGACTTCGTGCTGGACCTGGGCACGCGTACCCTGAAAAAGAATGGCGAAACAGTGCCGCTGACGACCGGTGAATTTTCGGTGCTGAAAGTGTTTGCCCGCCATGCGCGCCAGCCGCTGTCGCGCGAGAAACTCATGGAACTGGCGCGCGGCCGCGAATACGAAGTGTTCGACCGCAGCCTGGACGTGCAAATCTCGCGCCTGCGCAAACTCATCGAACCTGATCCGTCGAGCCCGCTGTTCATCCAGACCGTGTGGGGCTTAGGTTACGTCTTCATCCCGGACGGACAGCCGCGCTGATCGCAGGCGAGGCATGATGAAGCTTTTTCCCGATATCAGCCTGGCGCGGCTGAAAAGCGGCTTGTTCTGGCGCACCTTTTTGCTGCTCGGCACCTTGACCACGGTCAGCATGATCGCCTGGTTCAGCATGATTTCCTTCATCCAGCGCGAGCCGCAGGCGCAGCAGATTTCCGCCCAGATCATTTCCGTCGTCACCATCACGCATGCGGCACTGACGCACTCGGCTCCCGAGCTGCGGCGCGAGCTGCTGTTCGACCTCGTCAGCAATGAAGGCATCCGCATCTTCTCGCTGGAAGAGGACGACCGCATCGAGCCGCCGCCCGACAATTACCTGATGCCAGACATCGAGGCATTGGTGAAGGCCAAGCTGGGCAAGGACACGCGCTTTTCCGCGCGCGTCAACGGCGTGGCCGGCTTCTGGGTCAGCTTCAAGATCGACGACGACGAGTACTGGCTGATGCTGGACCGGGAGCGCCTGCGCGGCCTGACGGGCTTCCAGTGGCTGGGCTGGGCCAGCCTGGTGTCGCTGCTGTCCCTGCTGGGCGCCGCCATCATTTCCAGCCTGATCAATCTGCCGCTGTCGCGTTTGACGGCGGCCGCGCGCGACATCGCCAAGGGCAAGCAGCCGGCGCCGCTGCCGGAAAAGGGCCCGATCGAAATCATCGAGGCGAACCGCAGCTTCAACCAGATGGTCGATGACCTGAAACAGGTGGAATCGGACCGCGCCGTGATTTTGGCCGGCATTTCGCACGATTTGCGCACGCCGCTGGCGCGCATGCAGCTGGAAGTGGAAATGGCGAACCTGTCGGACGAGGCGCGCGAAGGCATCCAGTCCGATATCGGGCAGATGGACGCCATCATCGGCCAGTTCCTCGACTACGCCAAGCCGACGGAAGCGTCGAGCTTTACGGATGTCGACCTGAGCGGTTTGCTCAGCGACATGACGCGCGAAGCCATGCGCCTGCCGGATGTGAAGATCAACGCCAGCATCGCCGACGGCGCGCATGCGATGGGCAACCCCACCGACCTGCGCCGCGTGCTGAACAACCTGATCGAGAATGCGCGCCGCTATGGCAAGACGCCGGGCAGCGACGTGACGGAAATCGACATCGCCTGCCAGGTGCGCACCAGCCACGGCGCGAAAAAGGTCATCATCGAAGTGCAAGACCACGGCACGGGCGTGCCGGCAGAAAAGATAGAGCAACTGATGAAGCCGTTCACCCGCCTCGATACGGCGCGCGGGCAGGCAAACGGCGCCGGCCTGGGCCTGGCCATCGTCGACCGCGTGCTGCTGCGCCATGGCGCCGAATTGCAAGTGCGCAACCGCGAAGGCGGCGGCCTGGCGTTTCAGATCAGCTTGCCAGCGGCGTAGGTCGGATCAGCGAGGCCTTGCCTCGCATAATCCGACAACATTGTTGGCTGTTCCTGTCGGATTACGCGCCAGGCGCTAATCCGACCTACGCTACCGGCTCCGGCGTTTCCGCCGCCCGACAACGGTCAAGCGGACGCCTGCTCCTGCGCCAGCAATTTATTCATCAGCAATTCCGTCGCCCCGTAGCCGTACAGGGAATCGCTCTCCATGCCCGGCGTATCGAAGGGGATCGATTCCTCGCGGTTCAGCTTGGCAGGGTCGGCGTCCGCATAGCTGGCGCGCCAGGCGCGCTGCAAGGATTCATTGCGGCGGATAAAGGCCGGCATGGGCCAGGCGTCGCGCTCCCAGTGGAGGCTGTCACCCAGCAGGGGCCAGCGCTCGTTGAGCAGGGCCATGTCGCCCGTGCGCAGGCGGCGTACGGCCTGTTCCGGCCGCAAGCCTTCCAGCTCATCGAGCGTCGGCAAGCTGTCGCGCTTCGGTCCGAACATATACGCCAGCATGATGCGCCCGGCAGGCGCCCTGCGCGCCACCACGCCGACGGCATAGCCGCCGCCCGGCAAGGGCACGGCAAACCAGCTGCCTTCTCGGTATGGTAATGATCTCATCGTTGCAAACTCCCCCAAAATCGTGTCCGGGGCACAGTCTACGCGAAACGATGCGAAAGTGGCGCATGGTACGCCACAGCAACAAACCAATAGTTACAATATTTTCTCGTCATAGTGATACTGAGCAACAATCGGTCCCGCCTTGAACAGCGCTTCCTTCATGGCCGCGTCCAGGCGCGCATCGCGGCGGCGCATCCATTCGAGCAGCATGGCCGCTTCCTTGCGGCTGGTGTCGCCCGCATGCGCGAGCACGCGGCGCAGTTCCGGGTCCGTGCACGCCTCGAAGCGCTGGCTGTTCAAGTCCAGTGCCTGCAGCGCGGCGATGGTGGCGCCGATGGCGCGGTGCATGTCGAGCGCGGTGGCCGGCAAGCTGGATTCTTCCAGTGGGACGTTGGTCATGCGCATTCCTTTTCGCGTGGTGGTGACATCGGCTGCATTCTCCACCGCGCGGGCGAAAAGCTCAAGCGTCCACGACACGTTTCCACCCGTTCGGCCATAATCATGGCTCAGCAACAGCCTAAACCCCAGCGGCAGGAGCCCCATGTTCAATTTCGACTTTTACAATCCGACGCAAATCCTCTTCGGCCAGGGCCAGATCGCCGCCATCACGGCGCTGATCCCGCCGCATGCCAGAGTGCTCATGACGTATGGCGGCGGCAGCATCAAGCAGAACGGCGTCTACGATGAAGTCAAGGCGGCGCTGGCCGGCCATACCTTGCTGGAATTTGCCGGCATCGAACCCAATCCCAGCTATGAAACACTGATGCAGGCCGTGGCCATGGTGAAAAGCGAGCGCATCGATTTCCTGCTGGCCGTCGGCGGCGGTTCCGTGGTCGATGGCACCAAATTCATCGCCGCGGCCGCCCTGCATGAAGGCGAGGCGTGGGACATCCTGGCGAAAGGCGGCAAGATCGTCGAGGCCGCCCTTCCCTTCGGCACGGTATTGACGTTACCGGCCACGGGTTCCGAAATGAATGGCTCGGCCGTGATTACGCGCAAGGCCACGCAGGAAAAGCGCTCGTTCATGAGCCGCAAGGTGTATCCGAAATTCTCCGTGCTGGACCCGTCGAAAACGTTCACCTTGCCGCTGCGCCAGGTGGGCAATGGCGTCGTCGATGCGTTTGCGCATGTCATGGAACAGTATTTGACCTACCCTGTGAACGCGTCCGTGCAAGATCGCTTCGCCGAAGGCATTTTATTGACCCTGATCGAGGAAGGCCCGAAAGCCCTGTCGCACCCGGACGACTACGACGTGCGCGCCAACGTGATGTGGAGCGCCACCCTGGCCTTGAACGGCCTGATCGGCGTGGGCGTGCCGCAGGACTGGTCCACGCACGCCATCGGCCATGAATTGACGGCCTTGTATGAGCTCGACCATGCGCAAACTCTGGCCATCATCCTGCCCAGCATGCTGCGCGTGCGCAAGCAGGCCAAGCGCGCCAAGCTGCTGCAATACGCGGCCCGCGTGTGGGGACTCGACGGCGGCGACGAGGATGGCCGCATCGAGGCCGCCATCGCGCGCACGGAATTCTTCTTCCGCCACATGGGCGTCAAGACGCGCCTGGCCGACTACGGCCTGAACCACGCCAGCGTGGATGCCGTCGTGTCCGCCCTGGAAGCGCACGGCATGACGGCGCTGGGCGAGCAGCGCGAAGTGACGCCCGCCGTCAGCCGCAAGGTGCTGGAACTGAGTCTGTAGCGCAGTTTGCAAATTCCAGCCACACTGTTGTAAAACGGTCAGCCAGGAGGACAGCTGGCCGTGGTTCATGCTAAGCTGTCATTTCGCTAGGGGTCCTGGAGTCGTTATCCGGGTGAGAGATACCCTTCGTACCTGATCTGGATAATGCCAGCGAAGGAAAGCGCAAAGTACCTCCCTCCTTTGATAGCTCCTGCGTTGGCGCCAGCCGAACAAGCAGCCTGCCGTGCTCTTTACAGAGACGGCTTGAACCACGAGCAATCTATGTCTACACCGAATTTATCCGTTTCTGTACTGACCCTGGCGATCCTGCACGCGTTTGCCGCGCCTGCCTTTGCTGCGAACGACACCGCCGAAGCCACCGATCCGCAGGCCCAAAACATGGCCGAAGTCGTCGTCACGGCCAGCAAGGCGCCGGCCGCCAAGCGCGCCTCCGTGGGCGGCTTTGCCGACGCGCCGCTGCTGCAGACACCGGCGTCCGTCACCGTCATTTCGCAAAAAGACATGCAGGACTTGCAGATCCGCAATCTCAGCGATGCCGTCAAGCTCGACGCCAGCATCAATGAGTCGTACAACGCCGTCGGCTACGCGGAACAGTTCACCATCCGCGGCTTCAAGCTCGACACGAACTCCAGCTACCGCAAGGATGGCGTGGCCATTCCTGGCGACACGCAAATTCCGCTGGAAAACAAGGAACGCATCGAAGTATTAAAAGGCCTGGCCGGCTTGCAGGCAGGCGTGGCCGCGCCTGGCGGCGTGATCGACTTCATCGTCAAGCGCCCCACCGCCGCACCGCTGCGCACCGTCACCGTGGAAGCGCGCGAACGGGGCACCCTGTATGGCACCGTCGACCTGGGCGGACGCCTGGAAGACACGCGCTTCGGTTACCGCGTCAACGTGGCGGCCGAGCGCCTGCGTTCCTACATCAAGGGCGCGGACGGCAACCGTCGGTTCATTTCCGGCGCCTTCGACTGGCAGATTTCCCCGCAAGCCCTGCTGCAGCTCGACGCCGACTACCAGGACAAGGCGCAGGTCACGGCGCCCGGCTTCCAGCTGCTGAGCAACGGCAGCCTGCCGGCCAACGTCAGCGCCGACACCATGCTCAACAAGCAGCCGTGGACGCATCCGGTGGAAACCGTCACCAGCAACCTCGGCCTGCGCTTCCAGTACGCCTTCAATGACGACTGGCACGCCACCCTGTCCGCCAACCAGCACTCGTTCAAGCGCGACGACTACACGGCGTATCCGTATGGCTGCAGCCCGGAAAGCTGGGCGCCCGTCTTCTGCAGCAATGGCGATTTCTCCGTATGGGACTTCCGCAGCCTGGGCGAAACGAAAAAGCCGCTGAGCGCGCAAGCCATGATCCAGGGCAAGTTCGCCACCGGCAGCCTGCGCCACGAATTCACTGCCGGCGTGTCGTACTTCAACCGCAAGGACCGGGCCGGCAAGTACGTGTACGACGAAGTGGGCATCAGCAACATTTATCGCCCCGTCATCGTCGCGCCATCCGACGGCGTCACGGGCCCCGTACGCCTGGTACGCAACGACAAGGAAAAATCCGTCTTCGTGCAGGACATCGTCAGCCTGGCGCCCAACTGGAAGCTGCATGGCGGCCTGCGCCACATCAATGTGGATGGCTACCAGTATGTGCTCAAGGCCGACACGGAAATCCGCGCCAAGCACGACTTCCTGTTGCCGAACGTGGCGCTGGTGTACAACCCGCAAGACAATATCGCCGTGTATGCATCGTATTCGCAGGGCATGGAGCACGGCGGCACGGCCGACCGCTACGCGGAAAACGCCAATGTGGAACTGACGCCGAGCCGCTCGAAGCAGGTCGAATTGGGCGTGAAGGCGGACCTGACGCAGGACTTCATGGTGGCCGCCACCCTGTTCCAGATCCGCAAGGGCCTGGAATTCAACCAGTACCTCGACAGCAGCATGAGCACCTACAACTTCGTGCGCGCGGGCCAGGCCCAGCACCGTGGCCTGGAATTGTCTGCCCAGGGCAAGGCATCGGCCAACCTGAACCTGGGCGCGTCCATCACGGCCCTGAACAGCCAGCAATCAGGCACGGGCAGTGCGGACTACGATGGCAAGCGCGTGCCCAACGTGCCGGCCTTCAAGGCGGCCGTGCACGCGGACTACGCCGTGCAGCAGGTGGCGGGCTTGAGCGTGAATGGCAGCTGGGAATATGCGGGCAAAAAGGCGTTTGAAAACAACAACACCACCTTCGTGCCTTCGTACAGCGTGTTCAACCTGGGCGCCGCCTGGGCCACGCGCCTGGCCGGCACGCCAGCCGTGCTGCGCGCCACCGTCAACAACGTGACGGACAAGTTCTACTGGCGCGATGTGACTCCGGAAGCAGGCGGCTACCTGTTCCCGGGTGCAAGCCGCACCTTGAAGGTGTCGGCGCAATTCGACTTTTAATTAAGTTGACGTAAAGGCAGGCGCCGCATCGAGCGCCTTCTGCAGCAAGGGCGCCGCCTGTTCCAGGCGCGCCTCCAGGCTGTCGTGCAGCACGTGGTAAGCGATGCCGCGCGCATCGAGCTCGTCGAGCAGATAGCGGTAGATCAGCTGGCGCACGGCTTCCGACTCGCGCTGCAAGCCGTCGGCCACCCACGGGCTGTCGGGCGCCGTCACCAACGTCAGATCGTACTGCGTGGCATCGGCCAGCGCCGCCAGCGGCGCATCGGCGCCATTGAAATAATGGCGGCTGTAGACCACCGTCATCAACGGCGTCGTATCGCAAAACAGGAAATGGCGCGCCTGCGCGGCGGCAGCCGCTTCGCGTTCGACTTGCGTTCGCGCAATGCCAAACTGGTCGGCCGCGACGGGCACCCGGCCCTGCTTCTCGACAAATTCGCGCAAGTATTCCGGCACCCAGACGGTGCCGTAGCGTTCGGCCAGGGCCGCTGCCAGGGTCGACTTGCCCGACGATTCCGCGCCCAGGATGGCCACGCGCACGCAACGCTCCATCACTTGAGGACCATCGCATCGGGCGCGGCCGGCGCTGCTTTTTTCCACGCCAGCAAGCCGATCGTGGCCATGACGACAAACACGGCATACAGGATGGCCGTCAGGGTCAGGTCCTTGTGCAAGTACAGCCACACGTACAGCACGTCGACGACGATCCAGACGATCCAGTTTTCCAGCTTCTTGCGCGACAGCAGGAATTGCCCCACCAGGCTGCCTGCCGTGAGGAAGCCGTCCGCATGCGGCACGTCCGTATCCGTCGTCGTCAGCAGCCAGGCGATCAGCAGGAAACCGACCAGCCAGCCGCCGGCGCACGCCATCCAGCCGCGTCCATCGAGGCGCGTGACGGGCAAGGTCTTGCCGCCGCTGGCCGGGTGCAGCCACTGGTACCAGCCCCAGAACGAGACGCTGATAAACAGCAGTTGCAAGGCCATGTCGCCATACAGGCGCGATTCGAAAAACACGAAACCGTAGGCGGCCGAGGAAATGATGGCGAACAGCCACGCCCAGTGATTCTGGCGGATGTTCAGCGCAACGGTTGTCAATGCCAGGACAAAGGAAATCAGTTCAAGCGGCGTGGTGGCAAAACCCAGCAGGAGAAGCGTATCGTTCATGGGAATCGTGATGAGGCTGGTGGTGCAGTATGCAATACCAGCCATGAATAAGCAAGATTGCCCGCACCGCCGCAGCCCTTCCCTACTCAGGCAAAGCCCCCCTTGACGGCGCGCGCCAGCGTACGCCGCACGATCAGCTTGTGAAATGGCCGGATCACCAGGATGTAGGTACGCCCTATCCAGTTATGGCAATGCACGACGGTGGAAAAGGTGACGCTGCCATGCAGCCCCGCGTCCCGGTTGCGCAGCACGGACAAACGGAAATCCAGGTGGCTATCGTCCTCGCCCACGATGATTTCATCATCGCTGACGGCAAAGATGCGGAAGATGCCGATGCGTCCATCAGGCTTGGCCGCCAGCTGTCTTGCCGTCTTGATGCCGAAGGGCGAGACTATCGTGTCGCGCACCGCCAGCAGCCACTGCGCCCAGCGCGGCTGGCTGCACAGCACCACACGCGCCAGGGCCTGCATATCCATCTGCCGTACACCAGCGCTGGGCAGGCCGACGGCATACGCGTCGGCCAGGTTGCTGCCCGGGTACAAGGGGGCGATGCTGGCGCCTGGCGGCAAGGCCACGGCGCGTACCACGTTGCTTATCTCTTGCATGTGCTCTCCATGTGTTCAGTGATAACATGGCCATCATACACGACAATGTGAACAGCGATAACATAGAATGACAAGCACAAGTACTTACCATCACGGCAACCTGCGCGACACCCTGGTCGCCGCCACCATCGCTCAACTGGCACAGCAAAGCGACGCCACCCTCTCGCTGCGCGAACTGGCGCGCACGGTGGGCGTGTCGATCGCCGCCGTGTACCGCCACTTCCCCAGCAAGGAAGCCTTGCTGGCCGACGTGGCGGCAGCCGGCTTCGCCAGCCTGATCGCCAAATGGGAGGCAGAACTGCCGCCGCAGGGCAGCCTGCCCTCCGAACAGCGTTTTCAGTTGCTGGGCCAGCAATACATCGAATTCGCCCTGGCCGCTCCGGCCCACTACCGGCTGATGTTCGAACACCAGGACGTGCGCCAGTTCCCCGCCCTGATGGAAGCGGCGCAAGCGTGCTTCCAGTACGTGCTGCAGACGGCCGGCGCGGCCGTGCGCGAAGCGGGCCTCGACCCGCGCTGGGACAAGGCCGCCGCCAGCGCTGGCTGGTCGCTGGGCCATGGCTACGTGATGCTGCTGCTCAGTGGCCGCCTGGCCATGGCGGACGGCGGCAACGATTTGTCGCCGGCGATGGTGCCGCGCTTTTTCCAGTTGCCGGTGGAGGCGTTGCGGCAGGCTGCCTTGCCAGGCGGGACAACCGCAATCAAGTCAGATTGACCCAGTGATCGGCGAGTGCCAACGTCAGGAACTTTCATGCGCAACATATCGATAGACACGCTCTCGGTGACCGCCAGGCAATGCATTGCCGTAAGCTGCCTGCAACGCTTTTGCCAGCGCTTTGACATTCACCATCCGGCGCTGTCCGCGTTCACCGGGCACGTGTGGAAGGTGGCGCAGCTCGCGCCTGGGGATTTTGCGGCATGGGAGCATGGTTTTGCTTCCCTGGCGGTGACCGGCATGGGCGACCCCTGGCCGGATGACATCCGCCTGGCCATGCCCGGGCACCTGCTCGGTACGCTGGAGCAGCTTGTCGGGCATGTGCTGGAAACGAGCGCCTGCACCTGGCATGGCGATGACCTTCCGGCAAGCCGGAGGCAGCTGGAAGCCGTGCTTGATATCTGTGCCAGGCACGGCGTGGCGGCGCCACCGCTTGCGCACTATGTGCAGCACGATGCGGCGCTGCGCGGCGGCTGGGGGCCGGTGCTGACGGACGGGGAAGTCAGGCGCTGGCAAGCCCTGCTATAGCGCGCGGCTTGCAATGGCGGCGGAGGCTCACGCCGGCAGGCCCTGGCGCACCTGATCGAGCAGCCGCTCCTCTTCCTCCGTATCCGCGTCGATTTGCGTGACCACGGTCCAGAATCGCGGGCAGGTCTTGATCTGCTCGAAAGCCTGGCTCGTTTCAAGCCGCACCATGGTTTTCCTCAGGCTGTGCAAATAGCCCTCCTCGATGGCATCGAGCAGCTCGTCATCGGCAGCGTCAATCAGATCGAGCAGCGCGCCTTCAATCCTGGCATACCCCTCCTCCCACAGCTGGCCGATTTCCGGCACGTCGACTTCGATGCACTCGTTCGACCAGTCCGGAGAATAGTAATCGCGCTCCCGGTTGGCGGGATTGGTGTCAAAGCTCAGCGAAAGGGATGGAAACGATACGGCGTTGAAGGCAAAGGCGGAAAATGCCTGATCCTTGAATGGGGACGCGCCCAGCAAGGCCAGCGACGCGCTGGCCAGCTTGAAGCAGGTTTCTTCGACGTCATAGGCAGTTTCAAATGTCTGCCAATCAAGGGGCAAAGCGGGAGTCGTGGGCATGGCGGGCCTGTCGGAAATGAATAAGGATGAATGGGAATTATACGTGGCGCCGCCGCAAAAAAGCCGCATCGACCCTGCGGCGGATGCGGCTTTTATCCCAGCTGGGAAAAATTACTTCTTGGCAGCCTTCGGATACTTGATGGTCATTTCCTGCAGCAAGTTATCCGCATGGTCCACTTCCTTCATCACCCACAGCATGTAGCGGATGTCGAGGTGGATGGCGCGCGTGATGGCCGTGTCGAAGTACCAGTCCTTGGTGATCGATTCATACGTCGAATCGAAGTTCAGGCCGATCAATTCGCCACGCTTGTTCATCACTGCCGAGCCGGAATTGCCGCCCGTGGTGTCGGCGCTGGTGAGGAAGTTGACGGGCACCGTGCCCAGGGCCGGGTCGCGGAACTGGCCGTAGCGTTTTTGCTTGACGGCGTCAATCAAGCCTTGCGGCGCTTCGAACGGGGCCTTGCCCGTGACTTTCTCGACGATGCCTTCCACGGTCGTGAACGGTCCCTTGGTGATGCCATCGCGCGGCGAGTAGGGCGACACGGTGCCGTAGGTCACGCGCAGGGTCGAGTTGGCGTCAGGATAGACCGGTTTGCCTTGCGACTTTTTCCATGCAATCACGGCTTGCATGTATTGCGGAATCACGCGTTCCAGGTTGCCGTCGATTTCCTTGCGGCGCTCTTCCAGTGCCGCTTCGACCGGCTGCAGCTTGATGGCCAGCGCCATGAAGGCATCGTCGGACTGGGCAACAGCGGCCTGGTCCTTTTCCAGCCAGGCCAGGCGCTTGGCCGTATCAGCCAGTTGCGTCTGCTGGTACAGGGCCGCCACGGCACCTGGCGCCGGCAGCAGCGCGTCCAGGCCTTGCGGATGGCTCTTCGCCGCCAGTTGCGCGTAGCGCTTCAGGCCCGCCTCAAAACGCGCCTGGTCGACCTTGTTGACATACGACTGTTCCAGGCGGGCCAGACGGGCCTTGATGAAAGCCAGGTCGCGCTGCTGGAAGCCCGATTCGCGCTCGGCGTCCGCCTTCTGGCGCTCCAGCGACAAACGGTAGAGGGTGCGCGCGCTTTTCAGCAAGTCGCTGTTGGTGGCCACGCTCCAGGCGAACTCTTCTTCGCTCAAGGCCATGTCGCTGGCGATCGCCGCGTCCAGTTCGGCCAGCAGGGTCGGCGACACGTTCGGCTGCTTCGCATACCAGGCGCGGAACTCGGCATCCTGCACGTCCTTGATGGCGGCGATGTCCTTGCGCGCGAAACCATCGAGCAAGCCCTGGGTTTTCTTCAGCACGTTGTTGATGCTTTTCACGACGCTCGCATAGCGCACGGCAGCGGCAGCGTCGCCATTCGTGGCGTCAGCCATCACGGCCAGGTCCGCTTGCAGTTCCGACACTTTCAGGGGGAAGGCCGTATCGCGCGCGAAGCGGATTTCCGCCGGCAACTTGTAGCGGCTGGTGCGGCCGGGGTAGCCCGCCAGCAAGATGCCGTCACCGGCTTTCAAGCCTTCGGCCGAGACCACCAGGAAATCCTTCGATTTGTACGGCACGTTGTCGGGCGACGGGTCGGCCGGACGGCCATCCTTGCCCACGTAGGCGCGCAGGAACGAGTAATCGCCCGTGTGGCGCGGCCATTCGTAGTTGTCGGTATCGCCGCCGAAGTTGCCGATCTTGTCCGATGGCGCGTACACGAGGCGCACGTCGCGTATCATCATCTGGCGGATGCGGTAGTACTCGAGGCCGCGGTGGAAGGCGGGCACGGAGCAGCGGTACATCTTGTCCGTTTCGCATTCGGCGATCAGGTCCTTGACGCGCTTTTCCACGGCTTCGTGGCGCGCGCGGCCGCTCATGTCGGCCGTCAAGCCTTTCAGCACGCGGTCGCTGACGTTCTCCACCTTGTCCGTCACATACACGAGGCTGTTCGGACCGCCCGGCAGCTCTGCGGCGCGCGTCTTGGCCAGGAAGCCGTTGGTGATGTAATTGTGTTCCGGCGTGGAATTGCGCTGCACGGCGCCATACGCGCAATGGTGGTTCGTCACCACCAGGCCGGCGTCGGAAACGAAAGCGGCCGAGCAGCCGCCCAGCGACACAATGGCGCTCATCGGGTGCTTGCTCAGGTCAGCCAGTTTTTCTGCAGGAATTTCGATGCCGACCCGTTTCAGTTCGGCTTTCAGCTGTGGCAATTGGTGTGGTTGCCACTGCCCTTCGTCGGCGTGTGCGCCGGCGAACGCGCCCAACAAGGCGACTGGTAAAACGATTGTTTTGAACAAGATATGCCCCTCCATAAATAGCAGGCGAAAGTATAGCCTGTCCAGGCGGCATGAGTCGGCAAAAATTAACCCATTGCAATTTCTGTATCAGGCGGCCGGCCGCCCCGTCCCCTGCAAGGGAATCTGCAGGGCCAGGCGGCAACCGGCGCCCGATGCCGGCATGCCGACCTCGAATTGCCCGCCCAGCGCCGTCACCCGCTCGGCGATGCCGATCAGGCCGAAGCACTGTTTCTTGCGCTGCTGCTGCGGCGTGATGCCGATGCCGTTGTCGCTGATGACCATATACACGGCGCAGGCATCCGAGCTGAGTTCGATCTCCACCTGGCTGGCCTGGGCATGGCGCATGACGTTGCTGAGCGCTTCCTGCACGATGCGGAACAGCACGATCTCGACCTGGCTGCCGATGGAGGAAAACAATGCCTCGTCGCGTATCAGCAGCTGGCAAGCGATGCCGCTTCGCTTGCGGAAGTCGCCCACCTGCCACTCGATGGCCGCTTGCAAGCCAAGGTCCAGCGCCATCGGGCGCAGCTCGTTCATGATGCCGCGCACGCTCTTGATGGTGGTGTCGACGTTGCTGAGCACGGCACCGACGCGGCGGTGCAGGCGCGGATGGGAACCTTCCGTGCGCGCGCTGAGCATGGAAATATCGATGCGCAGCGCCAGCAGGTTTTGTCCCAGTTCATCGTGGATATCGCGCGAGATGCGCTTGCGCTCGTCCTCCTTGGCCGTTTCCAGGTGCAGCGCCAGCTGGCGCAGCTGCGCATGCGACTGGCGCAGGGCGCCATCCATCAGCTTGCGTTCGGTGATATCCGTATGCGCCACCACCACCCGCAGCGGCCCTTCGCCGAGAAAGCGGCTGATCCTGGCCTGCGACCAGCGGGGGCCGGCGCGCGTGGCAAACTCATACTCGAGCGCAAACGTGTCCGCATTGCCGGCAATGACAGCGCGGATGCCGGCGGCCAGCTCGCGCCCGGCGCTGCGCTGCCAGCGCGGGTCCAGCTCGCAAAACTCCAGGTAATTCTGCGGTTTTTGCATCTGCCCGACAAAATCCAGGCACGCCTGGTTGGCATGCGCGACGCGGCCCGCCCGGTCCAGCACCAGCACGCGGTCCGTCAATGAATCGATGGTGGCGTGAAAGAAGCGCTCCGCATCGCGCAAGGCTTCCTGCGCCCGCTCGCGCTGGTGCACTTCCAGCTGCAGATGCTGGTTGGCCCGCAGCAATTCGGCCGTGCGGTCGACCACGCGCTGGTCCAGCTCGCGGTGCAGCTCGCGCAAGTCCGCCTCGGCCAGCTTGCGCTCGGTGATGTCGGAAAACACGCCGACGAAATGGCTGATCGCGCCATCCGGGCTGCGCATCGGCGTGATCGACAGCGACTCGACGAAGCGCTCGCCATTCTTGCGGCGGTTCACCAGTTCGCCATACCAGCTGCCATCCTGGTGCAGGCTGCGCCACATGGCTTCATAGAAATGCGGCAAATGCGTGCCGCCGCCGAGGAAGGACGGATCGCGGCCGATGGCTTCCTCCGCCTGGTAGCCGGTAATGGTGGTGAAAGCGGGATTGACGGAAATGATGCGGTTGGCGCTGTCCGTCACCAGCACGCCTTCACGGATACTGTCGAGTATCACAAAAGCGCGCCGCAAGGCCGATTCGCGCGCGTGCTCGTCGCCCAGGTCCGTCACCACCATGCGCGCCGTGGCGCTGTCCGCATCGTAATTGGCTTCGATGCGCACCATGCCGCTCATGCCACCCGCTTCGCCTTCAAACAATTGCGCTTCAAGCACCTGGCGCGCACCGTTGGTAAAGACCGCATCGAGGAAGCGGCGGAAGTCCCCTTGCGCCTGCGGCGCAACGAATTGCTCGAAACGCCGTCCCAACAGCCGGTTCTTGTCGCGCTGCAGCAAGCCGCAGGCCGCCACGTTGACGCGTGTGATGACACCCCCGCGCGCCAGCGAGAAATAGCTGACGGGCGCTTGTTCATACAGCTGCGCATAACGGTCGCGGCTGCTTTCAAATTCATTCTTCAGCTGCTCCAGTTCGGCCAGGGCCGCGCTCTGCATTTCCAGCTCGATCTGGCTGACCTGCAGCTCATGCAGCTGGCGCATCACGTCTTCATTCGACTGCGGCGGCGCTACGGGCTGGCGCTGCTGCGCCGCCAATTGCCCGGCCTGCTCTCGCAATCTGGCCGGCCCGCTCTCCTCGTCGAATGGTTCGCTCATGACGCGCTCTCTCCTGCTTTCCCGTCTGCCACGGCGCCGGCCTGGATCTGGCGCAGCTGGGCTTCCAGTACCTTTGACTCGGTAATGTTAATAAAGGTCACGACCACGCCATCAATGACATTTTCCACCGTGCGGTACGGCATGATGCGCACGTTGTACCAGCGCCCGTTCTTGGTCTGCACCTGCCGCTCGCAAAACACCAGGCTGCGGATGACCTCCAGCGCGTCCACTTCCAGATTCGGGTAGGCGAGGTCATTGACGATGTCGCTGAGCGGACGGCGCAAGTCCGTCTGGATCAGCTTGTAGATTTGCGTGGCCGGCGCCGTGAAGCGGCGGATGCGCAGCTCGCTGTCGAGGAAAATGGTGGCGATATCGGTACTATTGAGCAGATTTTTCATGTCGCTGTTGACCAGCGACAAATCGTCGACCTTCGATTGCAGCTCCGCATTAACCGTGTACAGTTCTTCGTTCAACGACTGCATTTCTTCCTTCGAGGTAGTCAGCTCTTCGTTCGCCGATTGCAGCTCTTCATTGGTCGATTGCAATTCCTCGTTGGCCGATTTCAATTCTTCGCGCGAGGTCTGCATTTCATCGCGTACGGCCTGGATTTCATTGCGTGCCTGGATCAGCTGCTGTTCCAGTTCCAGCACCTTGGGATTCAGCGAGCGGCCCCGGCGCGGGGTGGCGGCCAGCGGCACGCTGGCAAACGTCACGAAGAGCATGCCGCGCAGCGCTTCGGGCTGGCGCAAGGCTTCCGCCGTCAAATCCACGCCCTGCGCCTGCCCTGCGTGATCCTTGAGCAGCAAGCCTTTCAGGCGTACCAGGCTGTCGCTTTGCAGCGCCTGCTTGATCAGACCCGCCAGCTCGTAACGCAGGCCATCGCGCGCCATGGCGTGGATATTCCAGTTGGCCTTGCCTGCCGCCGGCTCCAGGAAGGCGCCCGTGCGCCCGTTGATATACAGGATGTCCCCATCCTGGTTCAGCAGCACGGCCGCAGGCGAATATTTCTGGAGCAATAATTGCTCGACATGGGATTGGATTTTTCCAGTCATGCTGACTTCTCTCGTGTCGCTGGGGGTAGGAGGAGTGGCCGACGATACCTTCGTGGGGAAGTACGTCAGCAAGCGCTGGCGCGCCAGGTTGTCGAGCCGGCGGTACAGCCGGGTCGACGTCGTCAGCGGCGCGAACAGCTCGGAAAAATGTCCGGGCGTGTCGGCGCTGCCCAACAGCAAAACGCCGTCGCGGTTCAAGGCGTAATGAAACAGGGGAATCAAACGCTGCTGCAACTTGGCATTGAGGTAGATCAACAGGTTGCGGCAGCACAGGATATCGAGCTTGGTAAACGGCGGATCGGAAATGATGTTTTGCTGGGCAAAGATGATCATGTTGCGGATCTCTTTCCTGACCAGGTAATCGGTCTTGTCCTGCAAGAAAAACCGTTCCAGGCGCTCGGCCGACACATCGCTGCTGATCGTTGGCGGAAACCGGCCCTGGCGCGCGCGGTCGATGGCGTCGGCCGACAGGTCGGTGGCAAAAATCTGCAGGCTGTACTTCGATGGCGGGTTGCTGCCGGCCACCACTTCATGGAAGACCATGGCCAGCGAATACGCTTCCTCTCCCGTGGAACAGGCAGGAATCCAGGCCTTGAAGGCGCGCCCTTCCGGGTGGGCCGCCAGCATTTGCGGCAAGACCACCATTTTCAGGTATTCCCACACTTTCGGATCGCGGAAAAAATTCGTCACGCCGATCAGCAACTCCTTGAACAGCAAGTCGATTTCCACGCGATTGTTGCGCAGATAGGGAATGTACTCTTCCATCGATGTCATCTGGTACAAGCTCATGCGGCGCTCGATGCGGCGCAGGACCGTATTGACCTTGTAGTCCGAGAAACTGTTGCCCGTATGTTCGGCCAGCAAGGCGACAATTTCCTGCAAAGAATTGCGTCCGCTCGGCTCCTTGCCCGGCAATTCCAGGAAACTGCTGCGAAACAGGTAACTGATGATCTTTTCCGGCATCTTGTCGGGAAAATCCACGAGGTCCACGGCGTCGGCGGCAATGGCGCTTTGCGGCATCATGTCGAACTTGGCCGTATCGGGATGCTGGGCCAGGGTCAGGCCACCGGCCTGCTTGATGGCCTGCAAGCCGCGCGTGCCGTCGCTGCCCATGCCCGACAGGATCACGCCCACGGCCAGTTCGCCCAGCTCGACCGCCAGACTCTCAAAGAAAGCATTGATGGGCAAGCGGTGTCCGCGCAGCTGCAGCGGTTCGCTGAGCAGGAAACGGCCCTTCGACAGGCCCAGGTCGGCATTCGACGGAATCACATAGATATGGTTGGGCCGCAATGACGCCTGGTGCGTGATTTCCGTGACGGGTATGCTGGTGGCCCGCTGCAGCAGTTCCGGCAACAGGGCTTTTTGCGTGGGATCAAGGTGCTGGATCACCACATAGGCGATGCCGCTTTCCAGCGGCACATGGGTCAGGAAAGCGACAATAGGGTCGAGTCCGCCAGCGGAAGCGCCAATGGCCACCACGGGAAAACCAATGGTGGGCGCTTCAGGAACAGTAGGCAGCCTGACCAGACTGGTTTTGCTGCGTTTGCGGGTTATCATCGTCTGCTAGAAACCAGCCTCGGCAAACCTTGCCATGGCCAGCAATTGATAATCTTGCATTCTAGCACTCAAGATGCGCGGCAAAACGCAAATTTGGCGCAGGGATTTGCCCTGCGCCAGCCTGCCCTTTACTCCCGCCCTCTACTGCGCCTGCGGCACATGCCAGCCGCCGCCCAACGACTGGATCAGGGCCACGGCCGTCGTCTGGCGGTCCGCCTGCGCCTGCACCAGCGAACGGCGCGCCGACAGGGCCGTCACTTGCGCCGTCACCACCTCCGTATAGCCGACCTGGCCCGCGTTGTAGCGGTTCAGCATCTGCTGCTCGACCTGGTCGGCCGCCGATGACGCCTGCTGGCGCAAGGCCAGCTGCTCGGCCAGCGCGCGCGTGGCCGACAACTGGTCTTCCACGGCGCCAAAGGCGGACAGCACCGTCTGGCGGTAGCGCGCCACGGCCGCTTCATGCCCCGCCTTGGCCGCATCCACGCTGGCCGTCGTGGCGCCCGCGTTGAACAGGGTTTGCGCGGCCGACACACCCAGCGACCACAGGCTCGACGATGCATTGAACAGGTCGCCCACCTTGCTGGCGCCGGAACCGTAGGAACCCGTCAGGTTCAAGCTCGGGTAATACGCGGAACGGGCGATGCCGATCTGCTCGTTGGCCACGGCCACCCTGCGCTCGGCGGCGGCGATGTCGGGACGGCGCTGCAGCAGGGTCGATGGCACGCCCAGCGGCACGTCCGGCACGGTCAGGGTCCACGGCGCCACGGCCAGGCTGAAGTCGGATGGTGCGCGGCCCAAAAGGATGGCGATCGCGTGTTCGAGCTGGGCGCGCGCGCGCGTCTGACTGGACAGATCGATCTGCGCATTGGCCAGCTGCGTCTGCGCCTGCAGCAGGTCGGACTTGGCGGCGATGCCGGAATTGAAGCGGTTGCCGGTAATCTCGAGCACGCGCTTGTAGCCGTCGATCGTGGAATTGAGCAGCGCGATCTGCGCATCGCTCTGGCGCAGCGAAAAATAATTGGTGGCCAGCTCGCCCTGCGCCGACAGGCGGGCGGCGGCCAGGTCCGCCGCGCTGGCCGCGGCACTGGCGTCCGCCCCCGATACGCCCGCGCGCAGGCGGCCCCAGATATCCGGTTCCCACGAGGCGCCGATGGCGGCCTTGAAGTTGTTGTTCGTCTGCTGCTCGCCCCCGCCGCCGGAACGGGCGCCGCTGCCCGTCAGGTTCACGGTGGGGAACAGCGAGGCGCGCTGTTCGCGCACCAGCGCGCGCGCCTGCTCGTAGGAGGCGATGGCGGCCGCCACGTTCTGGTTCGATACTTCAATGCTGTCGGCCAGCTGGTTCAGCTGCGCATCGCCGAACAGGGTCCACCACGGACCCCGTTCCAGCGTGTCGGCCGGCACGGCCGGCTGCCAGCCTGCCGCCTCCTTGAACGTCTGCGGCGCGACGGCCGTCGGCGTTTCATACGTGGGACTGACGGCGCAGCCGGCCAGCAGGACGGCAGCGGCCAGCGCCAGCAGGTGGCGCGCGGGAACGGTCGATACGATAGGTTTTACTTGCTTCATGATTGTGTGCTCGGGTTATCTGGCCCAGGAATGCGGCTCAATTGCTGCTCGTCGGCGCTGCGCGTGCGCAGCTTGTCGAGCAGGATGTAGACCACCGGGGTAGTCAGCAATGTGAGTAACTGGCTGGCAATCAGGCCGCCGATGATGGCGACCCCCAAGGGCTGGCGTAGCTCTGACCCCTCGCCGAAACCGATCGCCAGCGGCAAGGCGCCAAGCGCCGCCGCCAGGGTGGTCATCAGAATGGGGCGGAAACGCAGCAAACATGCCTCGCGCACCGCCTCCACAGCTGTCAGCCCGCGCGAACGCTCGGCCTCCAGCGCGAAGTCGATGATCAATATAGCATTTTTCTTGACGATACCGATCAACAAAAACACGCCGATCAGGGCGATGATGGAAAACTCCATGCGGAACATCAGCAATGCCAGCACGGCGCCCACCCCTGCCGACGGCAAGGTAGACAGCACGGTGATCGGGTGGATCAGGCTTTCGTACAGGATGCCCAGCACGATATAGATCACCACGATGGCGGCCAGGATCAGCAGCGGCTGCTCCTTGTTGCTGTCCTGCGCGCTCTTCGCCGAACCCTGGAAGCTGCCGCGCACATTCACGGGCATGCCGATTTCCGACTCCGCCTGGGCCACGGCAGCCTGCCCGTCGCTGAGCGGATAGCCGTCGGCCAGGTTGAACGACACGGTGGTGGCCAGCTCCCCTCCCTGGTGGTTGATGGACGTCGCCGTCGAGCTTTCGGCAAAGCTGCTGAACGACGACAGCGGCACCATGCGCGCCAGGGTGGTGGACAGGGCCGAGCCGCTGGACGGGTCGCGCGCCGCCGTCGTGTTGGACGCCGTCGCGGCAACGCTGGTGGTGGCCGTGGCGGCGCTGGCGGTCGTCGTGCCGGTGGCGGCGACGGCGGCCGCATTCGACGCCGGCACGTACACGGAGCGCAGCGCTTCCGGGCTTTGCGCATAGCGGGGCGCCACTTCCATGATCACGTGGTACTGGTTCAGCTCATCGTAGATGGTCGCCACCTGGCGCTGGCCGAAGCTGTTGTACAGCGCATTGTCGATATCCTTGACTTGCACGCCCAGTTGCGTGGCACGGTCCTTGTCGATGCTGACAAAGGTTTCCACGCCGTTTTCCGCCTGGTCCGTGTCCACGTCGATCAGGGCTGGCTGCAGCTTCATCTGGTCGGCCAGCTTGGCCGCCCATTTCTTCAAGTCCGCCTGGTTGTCGCTGATCAGGGTGTACTGGTAGGTCGAATTGCTGGAACGCCCGCCCATGCGCAAATCCTGCACGGGGTTGAGGAACAGCGAGATGCCCGTCACCTTGGCCAGCTGCGGACGCAGGCGGGCGATCACGGCCTGGCCCTTGTCCGTGCGCTGCGACGCGGGTTTCAGGTCGATGAACATGAAGCCGCCCCCTGCCCTGCCGCCACCCGTAAACCCCACGACGGTGGCGACGGCCGGATCGTCCTTGATGATGTCGACCAGCTGGCGCAATTTACTCTGCATGGCCTGGAACGAGATACTCTGGTCGGCGCGCATGCCGCCATTGATCTGGCCCGTATCCTGCTGCGGGAAGAAGCCCTTGGGCGCGGCCGCGAACAGGTACACGTTCAAGCCGACGACGAACACGAGGATGGTCATCACGAGCGCGGCGCTGGACAGGGCCCAGTCCAGGCAATGCTCGTACACTTTCAGCATGCGCTCGAAACCGCGTTCGAACCAGCGCGCGACAAGGCCCGGTGGCTTGTGCTGCTCGCCGCTTTTCAGCAGCCAGGCGCACATCATCGGCGTGGTCGTCAGCGAAATGACCAGCGAAATCATCACGGCGGCCGACAGGGTCACGGCAAATTCGCGGAACAGGCGCCCCACCTGCCCGCCCATGAACAGCAGCGGGATGAAGACGGCCACCAGCGACAGGCTGATCGACAGCACGGTAAAGCCCACTTCGCGCGCGCCCAGCAGGGCTGCCTTGAAGCGGTCCATGCCCGCCTCGATGTGGCGCTGCGTGTTTTCCAGCACCACGATGGCATCGTCGACAACAAAGCCCGTGGCCACCGTGAGCGCCATCAGGGACAGGTTGTTCAGGGAAAAACCCAGTATGTACATCACGCCGAAGGTGCCCAGCAGGGAGACGATGGTGGCCACGGCCGGGATGATGGTGGCGCGCACGCTGCGCAAAAAGGCGCTGACCACCAGCACGACCAGCACGATGGAGAGGATCAGGGTGAACTCGATCTCGTGCAGCGAGGAGCGGATGGAGTTGGTGCTGTCGGACGCCACCTGCAGCTTGATGTCGCCCGGCAGCTGCGCCTGCAGTTGCGGCAGCAGCGCGCGCACGCCGTCCACCGTGGCGATGACGTTGGCGCCCGGCTGGCGCGTGATCAGCACGATGACGGCAGGGTCGCCATTGAACAGGCCCAGGGTATTGTTGTTCTCCACGCCGTCGACCACTTCGGCCACGTCGTCGAGGCGGATGGCGGCGCCGTCGCGCCAGGCCACCACCAGGCTGCGGTAATCGGCGGCGCTGCGCCCGCCCGAAGCCGTCGTCGCGCCCGAATAGATCTGCAGGCTGCGCTCGTCGCCGGAAATCGCCCCTTTCGGGCGGTTGGCGTTGCTGGCCTGGATGGCCGCGCGCACGTCTTCCATCGACACGGCATAGTGATTGAGCTGGTACGGCAGCAGTTCCACGCGCACGGCCGGCAGCGAGCCGCCGCCCAGTTCCACGTCGCCCACGCCTTTGACTTGCGCCACCTTCTGCTGCACCAGGTTCGACACGGCATCGTAGATCTGGCCCGGCGTGCGCGTTTTCGACGTCAGCGCCAGGATGATCACGGGCGCGTCGGACGGATTGGCCTTGCGGTAGGTCGGGTTGCTGCGCAAGGTGGCCGGCAAGTCCACGCGCGAGGCGGCAATCGCGGCCTGCACTTCGCGCGCGGCCGAATCGATCTTGCGGTTCAAGTCAAACTGCAGGTTGATGCGCGCCGAGCCCGTGCCCGACGACGACGTCATCTCGTTCACGCCGGAGATCACGCCCAGGCGCCGTTCCAGCGGCGTGGCCACCGACGTGGCCATGGTCGCGGGGCTGGCGCCGGGCAGGCTGGCGCTGACGGAAATGGTCGGATAATCGACCTGCGGCAGCGGCGAGACGGGCAACACGAAGAAGGCGCCGATACCCGCCAGCGCGATGCCGATGGTCAGCAGCACGGTGGCGATGGGGCGCTTGACGAACGGTTCGGACAGGTTCACGCGGCGCTCCCCGCGTTATCGCCCGGCTTGTCCAGGCTCACGCCACGTGTCTTTGAAGCGAAACGCTGGCCCAGGCGGTCGAAGCCCAGGTAGATGACGGGCGTGGTAAACAGGGTCAGCACCTGGCTGACGATCAGGCCGCCGAAGATGGCCAGGCCCAGCGGACGGCGCAACTCGGCGCCCTCGCCCCAGCCCAGCATCAGCGGCACGGCCGCGAACAGCGCCGCCAGGGTCGTCATCAGGATGGGGCGGAAGCGCAGCAGCGCCGCCTGGTGGATGGCTTCCTGCGGGCTCTTGCCCTCGTCGCGCTCGGCCTCGATGGCGAAGTCGATCATCATGATGGCGTTCTTCTTGACGATGCCGATCAAGAGGATGATGCCGATGATGCCGATCACGCCCAGGTCTTGCCCGGAGAGCATCAGCGCCAGCAAGGCGCCCACGCCGGCCGACGGCAGGGTCGACAGGATCGTCAGCGGGTGGATGTAGCTTTCGTACAGCACGCCCAGCACGATGTACACGCAGACGACGGCGGCCAGAATCAGCCACAGCTGGTTCGACAGCGAGTTTTCATACGCGCCGGCCGCGCCGAGGAAGGTCAGGGTCACCGATGGCGGCAAGGCGATATCCTTTGCGGCCTGGCGGATGGCGTCGACGGCACTGCCCAGCGCCACGCCCTGCGTCGTATCGAAGCCGAGTGTCGTGGCCGGGTATTGCGCCACGTGCGTGATCTGCAGCGGCGCCTGTTTTTCGCTGACGCTGGCAAAGGCGGACAGCGGCGTCGACTTGCCGGAACCCGTGCGCACCTGCAGGTCCGACAGGTCGGACGGCGTGGTGACGATGCCCGGCTGCGCTTCGAGGATCACGCGGTACTGGTTGGTTTCCGTGAAAATCGTCGAGATGATGCGCTGGCCGAAGGCGTTGTACAGCGCGTCGTCGACGGTAGCCGTGGTGACGGACATGCGCGCGGCGCTGTCGCGGTCAATCCCCACGGTGACGGCGGCGCCCGTGGCGCCAGCATCCGTGACGACATTGCGCAGCTGCGATTTTTCGCGCATGCGCGCGGCCAGCTTGCCGGCCCACTCGGTGACGGTGGCCGTGTCGGCCCCTTCGAGCGACACGCGGTACTGCGTCGGGCCCGATTCCGCATCGATGGTCAGATCCTGCGTCGGCTGCAGATACAGGGTCACGCCGGCCACCTTGGCCACGCGGTTGCGCAGGCGCTCCATGATGTCATCCTGGTTGCCGCTGCGCGGACGCTTCAGGTTGATCAGCATGCTGCCCGTATGCAGCATGGTGTTGTTGGCCGCATCCACGCCCACCAGGGAACTCAGGGTATCGACAGCGGGATCTTCCAGCAGCGCGCTGGCGGCAGCCTGCTGCAAGGCAGCCATGCGCTCGTACGAGACGGCTTGCGAAGTTTCGATGCGCGCCTTCAGCTGCCCCGTGTCCTGCGTGGGGAACAGTCCTTTCGGGATGGTGATATACAGGACGACGGTCAGCAGCAAGGTGGCCAGAGCCACCAGCAGGGTCAAGCCCTGGCGTTTCAGCACCCACACGAGCGCATGGTCGTACTGCACGATGACGCGGTCGAGGAAGGCCTGGATGCGCTGGCCCGTGGCGCTGACCTTTTCATCGGCACGGCTTTTCAGCCAGCGCGCCGACATCATCGGCACCAGCGTGAGCGAGACCACGGCGGAAATCAAGATCGTGATGGCCAGCGTCATGGCAAATTCGCGGAACAGCCGGCCCACCACGTCGCCCATGAACAGCAGGGGAATCAGCACGGCGATCAGCGAGACCGTCAGCGAAATGATGGTAAAGCCGATCTGCGACGCGCCCTTCAGGGCGGCGGCCATCGGCGTTTCGCCCTCCTCGATGTAGCGGGCGATGTTTTCGATCATGACGATGGCGTCATCGACGACAAAGCCCGTGGCAATCGTCAGGGCCATCAGCGACAGGTTGTTCAGGCTGTAGCCGAGCAGATACATGACGCCGCAGGCGCCGATCAGCGAGATCGGCACGGACAGGCTGGCGATCACCGTGGCGCGCATGCTGTGCAGGAAGGCGAAGATCACCAGCACCACCAGCAGCACGGACAGCAGCAGTTCCATTTCCACGTGTTCGACGGAAGCGCGGATGCCCGTCGTGCGGTCGCTCAGCACGTCGAGCTTCATGGCCGCCGGCAGGCTGGCCTGCAAGTCCGGCAGCAGGGCCTTGATGGCGTCGACCGTCTTGATGACGTTGGCGCCGGGCTGGCGCTGCACGTTCAGGATGATGGCCGGCTGCTTGCCGGACCAGGCGCCCAGGCGCGTGTTTTCAGCACTGTCGACGACATTCGCCACGTCGGACAGGCGCACGGGCGCGCCATTTTTATAGGTGATGATCAGGCGCTTGTAGTCTTCCGCCGTGACCAGCTGGTCGTTGGCGTTGATGGTAAACGAGCGCGTGGGGCCGTCGAAACTGCCCTTGGCGCTGTTGACGTTGGCCGCCGCGATGGCCGTGCGCAGGCTGTCGAGGCCCAGGCCGTACGAGGCCAGCAACTTGGTGTCGCCCTGGATGCGCACGGCCGGACGCTGGCCGCCCGACAGCGAGACGAGGCCCACGCCATTGACCTGGCTGATCTTCAGCGCCAGGCGCGTGTTGACGATGTTCTGTACCTGCGTCAGCGGCATCGTGTCGGACGTGATGGCCAGGGTCAGCACGGGCGCGTCGGCCGGGTTGATCTTGGCGTACACGGGCGGCGCCGGCAAGTCCGTCGGCAGCAGCGAGCCGCCCGCGTTGATGGCCGCCTGCACTTCCTGCTCCGCCACGTCCAGGGTCTGGCCCAGGGTGAATTGCAGGGTGATGATGGAGACGCCGGCCGCGCTGGTGGAACTCATGCGCTGCAAGCCCGACATCTGCCCGAACTGGCGCTCCAGCGGCGCCGTCACCGTCTGCCCCATGACTTCGGGACTGGCGCCCGGGTACAAGGTCTGCACCTGGATGGTGGGGAAGTCCACCTGCGGCAAGGCGGCCAGCGGCAGGAACTTGAAGCCGACCAGCCCCGCCAGCACGATGGCCAGCATCAGCAGCGCCGTGGCGACGGGGCGCTGGATGAATGGCGTCGATGGACTCATTGCGCTGCGCCCTTCGCGGGGGTTGCCGCCGGTGCACTGGCCGGCGCGGATGCCGAGGCCGATGCGCTGGCCGCGCCGTCAGCGTGCTGGCGGCGGTGGCGGCGTTCGCCGTTGGCGGTTCCCGCGCCCCCTGCGCCGCCCATGGCAGGCTTGTCGCCCGCCAGGGTGACTTTCGCGCCTTCCTTCAGGCGGTCGGCGCCTTCCGTGATGACTTGTTCTCCCGCTTCCAGGCCGGCGCGGATTTCCACCATGTCGGTGGTGGCCTGGCCGCGCGTGACCATGCGCACGGTGACGGTTTTATCCGCTTTCAGCACGTAGACGAAGTCGCCGTTATTGCTGTGACGCAGGGCCGTCACGGGTACCAGCACGGCGCCCGTGATATTGCCCAGCTCCAGGCGCACGTTGACGAACTGGCTGGGGAACAGGGCCATCTTGTCATTCGTGTAGCGGGCCTTGGCGCGCACGGTGCCCGTCTGTACGTCGACCTGGTTGTCCAGCGCGCTCAAGCTGCCCTTGTCCAGGGTATGCGTGCGCGTGCGGTCCAGCGCCAGCGCCGCCAGGGCCGAACCCGAATTCAGGCGCTCCTGGATGGTCTGCACCTTATCCTGCGGCACGGAGAATTCCACGTCGATGGGCGAGAGCTGCGTCACCACCACCACGCCACCCGTATCGCCGGTGCTCACCAGGTTGCCGATGTCGACCACCTTCAGGCCCGCGCGCCCGCTGATCGGCGACACCACCTTGGTGTAGCCCAGGTTCAGCCGCGCCGTGCCTTCGGCCGCGCGGTCCGTCATGACGGTGCCTTCCAGCTGTTTCACCAGGGCGGCCTGCGTGTCGACGTCCTGGCGCGCGATGGAATCCTGGCCCAGCAGGGTTTGATAGCGCTTCAGAGTCAGGCGCGCGTTTTCCAATTGCGCTTCATCGCGCTGGCGCTGGCCCGTGGCCTGCATCAGCGCCATCTCGAACTGGGCCGGGTCGATCTGCGCCACCACCTGGCCCGCCTTGACCATGCCGCCTTCCTTGAATTTCAATTCCTTCAGGATGCCCGACACTTGCGGGCGCACCGTCACGGTGGAGGCGGCCGTCACGGTGCCCAGCGCATCGAGCACCACGGGCAGGTCGGACTTGACGGCCGTGGCCACGCCCACGGTGGTCGAAGGGCCGCCGCGGCGCCCGCCCGGGCCGCCGGGCCCGCCAGCACCGCCAGGACCGCCCATGCCGGGGCCGCCCTGGGCGCTGGTGCCGGAGTGGGTCAGGTACCCGGCACCGCCCCCCAGCGCAGCCATCACGGCCAGCGCGATGACCGTGCCGACGATTTTCGAACGGCGGCTGCGCCGCGGGGTGTTGGGTGTTGTCTGCGAATCCATCGCTTATCCTTGTAGTGGCCGCTGGCACGGCGAGTCTGTGGCGCCGGCCGAGGTGGGACACACTCAGGCCGGACGACCGTTTTTCGGAGTTGTTTCGGTACAAAGCCGGGGGAATCAAGAGCTGAAAATCAGCTGAAAAAACATCGTTCCCTAGCGTGAAACGACTCTAGCATAGTCATGTAACTGTTTCATTTCTACTTGAAACAATTACACACAGCCTGGCAGGCATGGGAGGATCAGGCGGGCCGGCAGGCATGCCGCCCCTGTGGGGGAACGGTGGAAAAATCAGGCTTGCGGGGCGCCGCAGGCGGGCAACCGCGTGGCGAGGGCGA
Organism: Janthinobacterium sp. PLB04; assembly: GCF_021165895.1. Lineage (NCBI taxonomy): Bacteria > Pseudomonadati > Pseudomonadota > Betaproteobacteria > Burkholderiales > Oxalobacteraceae > Janthinobacterium > Janthinobacterium sp. PLB04. The sequence goes on from NZ_CP088968.1 coordinate 4,797,176, forward strand.
CTCGCATGCAGATACAAACTCGCTACAAATCTCCCGCCAGCCGGCTTGACCTGGCGCCGCGCGGGGACGTTTGCGCTTACAGCGCCATGCCGAGGATGACATCCTGATAGTCGGTGCGGCCCACGCGGAAGGTGCGCCGGCCCACCTGCGCAAAGCCGCAGCGCATATAGAACGCCAGCGCATCGTGGTTTTCCGCGTACACGCCCAGCAGCACCCGCCCTGCCCCGCTGGCGCGCGCTTGGCTCAGCGCCGCCTGCATCAGGCGCTGGCCCACGCGCTGGCCCTGGAAGCGGTGCAGCAGGTAGATGCGCTTGATTTCCAGGTCGTCCGGCCGCGGGTCGGCCACCGGCAAGCCGGCGGGGCTGAGCACCAGGTAGCCGACGGGCGCGCCGCCCGGTGTGGCCTCGGCCAGCCACAAGCGCATGGCCGGCAGCGCCAGCCAGTCGCGGTACAGCTGCGCGTCGTGCTGGCGCTGGCAATGGGCGATGACGTCGGCGCCATCGAGGATGCCCGCGAAGGCTTCCAGGAAGGTGGCCTGCCCCACCAGCGCCAGCGCCTGTTCATCGCCCTTCACGCACGGCCGGATGGTGATCGCCGTGTCAATTTCTCCGCTCATGTCGCTTGCCATGCCTTGCTCCTCATCGCTGTCCTGCATATGAAACAAGCCGGGCGAAGCCGGCTTGGGTAGCTTGTCTATGCTGGTGTTACTTGCCGCCCAGGGGCACCTCGCACAGGCAGTGCGTGAGGGCCATGAACGGTTTGTGCTCGCGCGTGATGCCCGACAGCCAGCTCAGCTCCTGCGCCATGCCCAGCGCCGCATCGGCCGGCAAGCCGGTCGTGGCCAGGCCCAGTTTCACGTGCTCGCCCAGCCCCAGTGTGGCCATGGCCTTGGAGCCGAACATGCCGATCAGGCGGTCCACGTTCGACGTTTCCTGCTCCAGGTACGTCACGCGGTAGTCGGCGCCCAGGTTGGCGCGCTTGGCCGCCGAGGCCAGCGCATCGCCATAGCTGCCGATGCGGTCGACCAGGTTGCGCTCCTTGGCCTGCAAGCCCGTCCAGACGCGGCCCTGCGCCACTTCATCGATCTTTTCCGGCGTCGTCTTGCGCGCCTTGGCGGCCAGGTTCAGGAAGTCGCCATACACGTGGTTGATCGAACCCTGGATCACTTGCGCAAAGCGGGGGTCCAGCGGACGCAACGGGTTGCCCGCGTCGGCCAGCCAGGTGGTCGGCGAGCCGGCCGTGTGGATGCCCAGCTTTTCCACCACCTTGTCGGCCGTCGGCAGAATCGCGAACACGCCGATGGAACCCGTGATGGTGGCCGCGTCGGCGATCACTTCATCGGACGAGGTGCTGATCCAGTAGCCGCCCGAAGCGGCCACGTTGCCCATCGAGACGACCACCGGCTTGCCGGCGGCGCGCGTCAGCTCCAGTTCGCGGCGGATCAATTCCGAGCCGAAGGCGCTGCCGCCCGGCGAATCGACGCGCAGCACGACGGCCTTGATCGACTTGTCTTCGCGTGCCTGGCGGATCAAGCGCGAGGTGGACAGGCCGCCGATGGAACCCGGTGCCGCGATGCCGTCGCCGATTTCACCGGAGGCGATGACCACGCCGACGGCGTCGCCGATATGCACGGGGCGCAGGCGCGCCAGGTAATCGGCATAGTTCACCTGGCGGAAATTCGTGCCTTCCGTGTTCTTGGCGCCGCGCGCCATCATGAACTGGCGCAGTTCATCGCGCGTTTTCAGGCCGTCGACCAGCTTGGCGTCCAGCGACAGCTTGCCCAGGTCGCCGCCGGCGGCCGTCATCAGCGCTGGCAGCGCATCGATCGATTGCATGATGGCGCCGGCCGGCAGCTTGCGCGCCTTTTCCACGTCCGTCGTATAGGTGGTCCACAGGCCGTTGTTCAGGTAGCGGTCCGCTTCGGCCGCCGCTTCGGACGGGCCGTTGGCGATGAAAGGCTCGGCCGCGCTTTTATACGTGCCCACTTTCAGCAGGTTCACCGTCACGCCCACTTTGTCGAGCGCGTCGCGGTAGTAATTGCGGTAGCGGCCAAAGCCTTCCAGCATGACGCCGCCCATCGGGTGCAGGAATACCTCGTCGGCCTTGGCCGCCACCAGGTACTGGCGCTGGTTGTAGCTCGAACCCCAGGCCGTGACTTTCTTGCCCGTGGCGCGGAAGCGTTCCACGCCGGCCGCCACTTCGCGCAGCGAAGCGAGGCCGCCGCCCTGCAACTCGTCGAGCAGGATCACCATGGAGCCGATGTTCTTGTCCTTGGCCGCCGTGTCGAGCACCGCCAGCACGTCGCGCAGCTGCACGTTTTTCTTGACTTCGCCGCTGACATTGGCCAGCACGGCCTCGCGCACGCCGCCCGGGGTTTCCTCGACCAGCGGGCCTTGCAAGTCCAGCACCAGGGTGGTCTTTTCCGCCAGGGGCTTGGCGCCGCCGCCAAAGATGGCGATCAGGATGGCGATGACGATCAGCAGGAAAATCAGGTTGATGACCGCGCGGCGGGTGGCGTCCAGCGCGCGCCAGAATGCGCCAAAGCCGCGGCGCAGCGGCGGGAAGGGGTTGAGTGACATTGATGCTCCGTGAGGTTATGTACCTAAAGGAAATCAATATAGCTGAAAATGGCCGCGATCGCCCTGGGATTCGTCTTATTTTGACAAGTGTGCCGCGCCTTGGCCGCCCTGCCCTGGCGGCGTGGAAATGAGGAACAGGCCGCCCAGCACGAGGGAACCATTCAGTATCAGCAATTCCAGGCCGATGCGGTAATGCTCGAACAGCAGCGCCTGCTCCCCTTCGATCAGCGCGCACAGCAGCGGCCCGGCCACGGCCACCAAAGGCACCCAGCGGTCGCGCACGCCGCGCCGGCTGAGCAGGCCGAAAGCGAACAAGCCCAGCAGCGGACCATAGGTATAGCTGGCCAGCTTCAGGATCACGACTATCATGCTGGGATCATCGAGCCATTTGAAGGCCATGATCAGGATCAAAAACAGTGCGGCAAACCCCAGGTGCACGCGGCGGCGCCAGCGCATCTGCGCCGCCGGGCTCAAATCCTGCCTGCGCTGCAGGCCGAGGATATCGATGCAGAAGGTGGACGTCAGCGCCGTCAGCGCCCCATCCACGCTGGGAAACAGGGCGGAAATGAGGGCGATGAAGAAGATCAGCTGCACCACGGCGGGGAAATGCCCGAGTACCACGGCGGGAAACAGTTTATCCCCTGTCGCGGTGACACCCGCCAGCGGCGCATACAGGTGCAGCAAGCCGCCGAGGAAGAGGAACAGCAGCAGCACGCCGGTCAGCACCACGGTCAGGCTGAGCATGTTCTTTTGCGAATCGCGCAAGGTCCGCACGGAAATGTTCTTTTGCATCATCTCCTGGTCCATGCCGGTCATGGCGATGGTGATGAACATGCCGGCAAGGATATGCTTCCAGACATAGGCGGGACTGTCCGGGTCGACGGTGAAGATGCGCGTGAGGCCTTGCGCGCGCATGCGCTCAAGGCTGTCGATGAGGGACAGGTCCATCTCGCGCAGCAGGAACACGCTGCAAATCACGAGGCCCGCCAGCATGCACGCCGTTTGCAGGGTATCCGTCCAGACGATGGTCTTGACGCCCCCTTCATAGGTGTACAGCAGGATCAGCAGCAGCACGACGCACGACGTCAGCCAGAATGGCACGCCCAGGCTATCGAGAATGGTCGCTTGCAGGATATTGACCACCAGATACAGCCGCGCCGTGGCGCCCAGCAGCCGCGACAGGATGAAAAACGCCGCCCCGCTCTGGTAGGAACGCCGCCCCAGGCGCAGTTCCAGGTAGCGGTAAATCGACGTGAGCTGCAGCCGGTAGTACAGCGGCAGCAAGATGAAGGTGATGGCCAGATAGCCCAGCACATAGCCGATCATCAGCTGGATATAGCCGAAACCGTTGCTCCCCACGGCGCCGGGCACGCTGATAAAGGTCACGCCCGTGAGCGTCGTGCCCACCATGCCGAAGGCCACCAGCATCCAGTTGCTGTCCTTGTTGCCGATGAAAAAACTGTCGTTGGTGGCATGGCGCGACGTGCGCCACGCCACGCCCAGCAGGATCAGGAAATACGCGAGGACGACGGCAAACAGGATGAGGGGGGACATGGGCGATGCGCTGGCGACAAAGGGGAACAGGGGCAGAAATATACAGCAAAGCCCCTGATTACGCCGGCGTCAGCAGCCGGTCGGTTTGACTTTCTCCACTTCCAGGCCGAACCACGGACGCAAGCGCGTGCCGATGACGTTGCCGAGGAAGGCGCAGACCAGCCACAGCCAGCCGTGCAGGCTGCCCGAGACGATGCCGCTGAAATACGCGCCGATATTGCAGCCGTAGGCCAGGCGCGCGCCATAGCCGAGCAGCAAGCCGCCGACGACGGCGGCGATGATCGAGCGGCGCGGGATGCGCCATACGGGCGCATAGCGGCCGGCCAGCGCCGCCGCCAGCATGGCGCCCAGCACGATACCGATGTCCATCACGGAAGTCTTGTCTTGCGTCAACGGAGCGGCCAGGGCGGCGGCATTCGCCTTGGTCGACCAGTAAGCCCAGCTGGCCGTGTCGATGCCGACCACGGATGCGGCCTTGGCGCCCCACAGGGCGAACGCGGACGTCACGCCCCACGGCTTGCCCGACAGCGCCAGGGTGGCGAAGTTCAGCACAACGAGCGCAACGGCGCCCGCCACCAGCGGCCACGGGCCGTGCAGCCAGGGTGATGCCTGTGCCGGGCGCAGGGGCGTGGCGACGAGCTTGCCATGGCGGCGCTTTTCCACCAGCACCGTGATGCCGGCGATCAGCGCGAAGACGATCCAGTTCAGTGCCAGCGCGGGCGCCAGGCCCAGGGTCGTCACGAGGGAAATCGGCTGGAGCTGCGGCAGCGCCGTCCAGAACGGCATGTGCGCCGTGCCGATCACGGAGCCGACGATGAAGGCGGCCAGGGTAATGAGCATGCGCGTGCTGCCGCCCCCCACCGTGTACAGGGTGCCGGACGCGCAACCGCCGCCCAGCTGCATGCCGATGCCGAAGATGAAGGCGCCAAAGATCACCGAGGTGCCGGCGGGAGAAACGAGGCCCGCGACGGGCGTGCCGAACAGGGTCCCGGCCGACAGCGCGGGGAAGAACAGCGCCACGCCCACGGCCAGCATCAGCATTTGCGCGCGCAAGCCGTCGCCGCGGCCATCGGCGATGAAGACGCGCCAGGCGGACGTAAAACCGAAGGCCGCGTGATACAGGGTGATGCCGAGCAAGGCGCCCACCACATACAGCGCGGCCTGCTTGATGCCGACCGTGTGCGCCAGGTACCACGCGCCGAGCAGGATGAGCACAAGCGCAACGCCCAGCGGTTTCGGATTGATGGCGGCGCGCAAGCGCAGGGGTGACGTTGCTGTATCGGACATGGGGAGAATGGGCCAGAGGAAGTTAAGCCCTATTCTCGCCCGTTTTGATGTTTTCTGCCAGAAACTTACTGTACAGGCCAGGCCGCCAGAAATTTAATGCCCCACCGCATGGATCGACTTTTCACCGCCAGCACGCACGGGGATGGGATAGCGGCGGTCCAGGCGGCCACTCAAGGCCGTCAGACCGAATGCGCCCAGCACGACGAGGGCGCCGATCCAGCCCGTATGCACGAGACCCAGGTGTTCGACGATCAAGCCGCCGCCCCAGGCGCCGCCGGCGATGCCCAGGTTGAAGGCGGCAATATTCAAGCCCGAAGCCACGTCGACGGCGCGGGGCGTGAAGTGTTCGGCTTGCTGCACGACATACACTTGCAGGCCAGCCACATTACCGAAGGCCACGGCGCCCCACAGCAGCACGGTGATGACGACGAGCACGGGATGCGGCGCCGTGAAGGTCAGCAGCAGCAAGACGGCCGCCAGCAGTAAAAAGATCAGTTTCAGGGCACTGACAGGGCCTTTCTTGTCGGCCAGTTTGCCGCCCCAGATATTGCCGAACGCCACGGACACGCCATACACGAGCATTACCACGCCCACGGCGCCCGCGCTGAAACCCGATACTTGCTGCAAAATCGGCGCCAAGTAGGTAAAGGCGATGAAGGAGCCGCCATAACCGACGGCCGTCATGGCATACACCAACAGCAGGCGCGGCTGGCCCAATACCTGCACTTGCTGCAGCAAGGACGCCGGTTTGCTGTGGGCGATATTCGATGGCACGTACAGCAGGCTGCCGATGAACGCCACGAGGCCCAGGGCCGAGACGGCGAGGAAGGTTTCGCGCCAGCCGAAATGCTGGCCAATGAAGGTGCCCAGCGGCACGCCCGTCACCAGGGCCACGGTCAGGCCCGTAAACATGATGGCAATCGCGCTGGCCGCCTTGTCCTTCGGCACCAGGGACGTGGCGATGGTCGAGCCGATGGAAAAGAACACGCCATGCGCCAGCCCCGTCAGGATGCGGGCGATGACGAGGGTTTCGTAGCCGGGCGATTTCCACGCCAGCAAATTACCCAAAGTAAACAAGACCATCAGGGACAATAACAATGTTTTGCGCGGGATCTTGCCCGTCAGGGCCGTCAGCACGGGCGCGCCGACGGCGACGCCCAGCGCATACAGGCTGACCAGCAAGCCGGCCGATGGCAGGTTGACGCCCAAGTCCGCGGCGATGGTGGGCAACAGCCCGACGATGACAAACTCGGTGGTTCCGATGGCAAATGCGCTGAGGGTCAGCGCGAGCAAGGCAATGGGCATGGCAAACTCCGATAAATGATGTTGGCATGCAGTATCGGGGTTTTCTTTGTTTCGAAAAATACCTCATCAGGCAGAAGATAGTTGCGCACAAATCAACAATAGAGCGGTCTGCTACACTGGCCGCATCCACACGGGATCACCACCATGAATTCAGAAAAACTGGCGCTGCTGGTCACGCGCGAAATGCCATATGGGAAATATCAGGGGCGCTTGCTGGCCGACTTGCCGGGACACTACCTGGGCTGGTTCGCGCGCGAGGGCTTCCCCTCGGGCGAATTGGGCAGCTTGATTGCGCTGATGTACGAGCTCGACCACAACGATTTGCGCGGCTTGCTCGACCCCTTGCGCACGCGCAAATCGCCGTGGCGGCCTGGGGAATAAGGCAGACCTTAAAACTGGCGCACCTTCTTTGCCAGCATGGCGCTGAACTCGCCATTTTCCACCAGCTTTTGCAGCTCGCTGGCGCCACCGATGAGCACACCGTTGACAAAGACCATGGGAAACGTCGGCCAGCCCGTCCACATCTTGAGGGCATTGCGGCGGTGCCACTGGTTCAAATAGCTGCCGTATTGCAGGTACTGGTAGGGCGTGCCCAGCACGTCGAGGATCTTGCGCGCCTTGCGCGGAAACGGATTGAGCGCCATGCCGACCACCACCACCTGGTGCGCGGCGATGGCCGCCTGCACCTCGCGCACGATGTCCTTGTGTTTGCTGCCGATCAAGGGGCGGGCGGCGGGATGGATCTGGGCTTCGTCAAGGATGGCGCGGGTCATGAAAGTCCTGGGGTGAGTGGCACGTGGCGTGCGGATCACGCATTGTGCCATGCGCACTGCGTGGCGTGCGCTACACTGCGCCTCTTCTCTTCTTCACGTGAAATGTATGCCAGCAATCCATCCCATGCTTGAATGGCGCCGCACCCGCCGCCTGATCGGCTCGTTTCTGCTGGCTGCCAGCTGCGCCAGCGCCCACGCCGCGGCCGATCCAGGCCTTGAAAGCGGCTTGCTCCATGCGCTGCAGCTGAAAAAGGGCACCACGGAAAGAGTCGGCACCTCGGGCAAGGCCATCCGGGCCTACATGCGCGAAGGCTACATCGGCAAGCACCCCGACCAGCGCGCCGACTACACCGATTACTACCTGTTGAAAAAGCCCGCCAGCTTCATGGGGCATGAACTGGTGCTCATCGAGGAAGAATACATCACGCAATACATCGGCTGCTGTGTCAGCCCCGGCGCCGGCGTAACGGTGAAGGTGCGCGGCAACACGCAGAAGCTGCAAGCGTTCGCCCGCGCCCAGCGCTGCACCTTGACCGACCCTGTCGATATCCGCCATGCACTGAACGAAGTTGCCATCAAGACCCGGATGCCGAAAGGCCATTACGCGTCACTGAGCTGCCGGGAACGCGATGCCGAACGCGACGAACCGTGAGCTGTGCCATGGCCTGCCAGCATCCACGTACGCAAGTGCAATATCCTGGCCTTACATGATGGTTGCCGTCGAATACGGCGACTGAGTATGCCAGCCCAGGCTCGCATACAATTTCGACCCATCTTCCGTTGCCACCAGCACCCGGCGCGCACCGCCCGACCTTTGCCTGGCCGCCAGCGCGGCCATCAGTGCCCGCCCCAGCCCCCGACGCCGGTGGCCGGCTTCGGTGACGATGCGGTCAAACACAAAGACGCCCGCATATTCCACGGCATGGCCACTGGCGACAACAGCGCCATCGCCGGTCAGAATGCGCGCCGTCGTGATGGCCTGCGACGCCGTGACGTCAAGCAGGTACCCGGCCGGCAGAGCTGGCGCCTGCAACCTGCCTTCATGGGTCATGAAGAACCCTCCGGGTAGCAATTGCCATCGATCCGGCAAGAGGCGGAGCAATTGTTCTCCAGAGCCACACATCTTGATGAAAATATGCGGATGGTCAATCGAGGCCGCCAGCACGCTGATACCTGGCACAGGTCCCGAAAAAACATGGCGCCGGATTTCACCGGGCAAGCCCGTATCGACGCGCCACCCGCCGTGATCCGGCACGGGCAACGCCAAGCCACGGGCAATCGAACGTGCAGCCAGCCAGGCAGCAAGAAGACCAGGCTCAAGCAGACGCGAATTTTCTTGCTCACCCATCATTCGGCTCCCACATTCATCCTGCTGATTATCCCGGAACGCAGGCGGCTGCTACCCGCGGATCGCATTCAAAACAGCTCGTCGAGCAGCAAGTGATATTGCAGCTTGCCTTGATCGGCATCAAGGATCCCATATTGCCGCAACAACCTTTGCTGTAGCGAGGTGTCCAACTCACCGAGACCACGCCAGGCGATGGCCAGGTCCTGATAGCGGTCGGCGACGCCTGCCCGCCCCACATCGATGCAGCCGACGACGGCGCCTTCGTGCAGGAGGATATTGTCCAGCGAGAAATCGCCATGCGTGACGACGAGGTCGGGTGCGAGGGGTAGGCACTCCTGCAGCGCCAGCCACACTTGCTCCGTTGTCCAGCCCGCCCGCCCGGCATCGAAATCGCCCGCATCGACCAGGCCCGCATCGATGCGCTGGCGCGCCTGGGGCAGCCGGACAGCATGTCCGGCGTCGAACGGGCAATCGCTCACGGGCAGCGCGTGCAGGCGGCGCAGGAAGGCCGCCAGCGCGTCGACCACGGCGAAGCCCAGCGCAGGGTTCGCTTCCAGCAGCGCTGACGCCGTTGTGCCTGGGATGGCCGTCATCAGCAGCCATGCCTGGTCCGGGTCTGCCATGCGGGCGAACTCGACCACGGCAGGCACGGGCAGGTATTGCGCCAGCCAGCGCAGGCGCGCCAGTTCATCGGCGATGTCGGCGGCGGCACAACCCCTGCCGTGCTTCAGGTAAAGGTCCGGCACACCGTCCCTGCCATGCAGGCGGTAGACGGCAGCGTCCGACTCGCCGCCGCTGTCGCGCGCCCATTGATAAGCAGCCACGGCGGCGGACAGGCTGGCGGGCATGGCTGCCGTCACGGCGGCTTGCTTGCTTTTGGATAGGCTCATCTGCCTGGCCTTTTCTCTATCCCAGCGGCACGTACAAGCCCATCTTGAGACAGGTCAAGGCCACCGAGGTGCGGTAGCGCCGGATATTGTCGTCGCCGCCGAACAGGCGTTCCGTCAGCGCTTCGTATTCGGCCATGCTGCTGGCGCTTATGATCAGCAGGTAATCGGCCTCGCCCGTGATCCCGTAGCACTGCTGTATGGCAGGCTCGGCCATGATGCGCGCGCGCATGCCGGCCGTGCGCTGCGGGTGCTCGTCGTGCAAATGCACTTCCACCGTCAGGATCAGGGGGCGGCCCAGGCGGCTCGCGTCGAGCACGGCCACTTCATGACGGATCACGCCGCTCTCGCGCAGGCGGCGGATGCGCCGCTGCACGGCCGGTGCGGACAGGTGCACAGCCTGGGCGATTTCGCGCTGCGAGGTCGTGTTATCGCGCTGCAAGATATCGAGGATCGCCAGGTCGAAGGTATCGAGGGCAAGGGAAGGCGTGAGCGAAAGTTGCGTCATGAAGGTCAAAATGCAGTGCAAATATCGGAGCAGACACAATAAACTTTCGCTATTCCGATATCAAGCCTTTTATCACCATGCCATTACGCCGCTATTCCTCGTTGATTCCCCTGCTGGCCATCCTCGGCTCCGTCACCTGCCTGGGACTGGGCACGTCATGGGCCAAGCACAGCCTGTTCCCGCTCGTGGGCGCACAGGGCACGACGGCCGTGCGCGTGGGCTTTTCCGCCTTGCTGCTGTTGCTGTTCTGGCGCCCGTGGCGCTGGCAGCTGAGCCGCGCCGACCTGCGCACCGTGGCCCTGTACGGCGCGGCGCTGGGCTTGACGAACCTGTGCTTCTACATGGCCTTGCGCACGATTCCGTTCGGCATCGCCGTGGCGATCGAGTTTTCCGGCCCGCTGGCCGTGGCCCTGCTCGCCTCGCGCCGCCCCATCGACTTCGTCTGGGTGGCCCTGGCCGTGGCGGGACTGGCGCTGCTGCTGCCGCTCGGCCACGACGTCAGCAACCTCGATCCTACTGGCGTGCTGTTCGCCCTGGGCGCCGCCGTCTGCTGGGCCTCGTATATCGTCTTTGGCAAGCGCGCCAGCCATTTGCATGCGGGCCACTCCGTGTCGCTGGGCCTGGCCATGGCGGCCCTGGTGGTGGTGCCCGTCGGCGTGATGCACAGCGGCGCCGCCCTGCTCTCGCCTGTCGTGCTGGCCGTGGGGCTGGGCGTGGCCCTCATTTCCAGCGCCATCCCGATCTCGCTGGAAATGGTGGCCCTGAAGCGGCTGACGCCGCAAGCGTTCGGCATCATGAGCAGCATGGAACCGGCCGTGGCTGCCATGCTGGCGTACATCCTGCTCGACGAGCGCCTCGGTGCCGGGCAATGGCTGGCCATCGCCATGATCATGGCGGCATCGATGGGCAGCTCTTACATGGCGCAGCGCCAGAAACGGGCGCCGGCCGCCGCCGTGCATACCTGAACCTCAGTGCGCGGCCGCACCCGCCACATGGGCGGCCAGGTTCTTGCGCGCCAGCCACGCCAGCGGCAGCAAGGCGAGCAATGCGGCAGCCACGCCGGCCCACGGCGACGAGGCCATCAACTGGCGCGAGACCATCAGCGCCCCCAGCATGGAGCCGAAGGAAATGCCCAGGTTGAACGCGGAAATGTTCAGGCCCGAAGCGAAATCGACGGCTTGCGGCGTATAGCGCTCGGCCGTGGCCAGCATGCCGGCCTGCAAGGCGGGCGACAGGCCGAAGGCGAACACGCCCCAGACGAACAGCATCGCCGTCATCATCCATGGCGAGCTGATGCTCAAGGCAACGCCCGCTTGCGTGACGGCCAGCAACAGCAGCAGCGCACGCAAGGCCTTTTGCCAGCCCAGGTGGCTGGTCAGGTAGCCGCCCGCCAGGTTGCCGGCAAAGGTGGCGACACCAAACACGATCAGCAAGGCGCTGGCCATGGTGGCGGAAAACCCCGTCACATCCGTCAGGATGGGCGTAATAAACGTGAACGCGGCAAAGCTGCTGCCAAAGCCGAACGTCGTCACCGCCATCATGGTGAGGATGGGGCCACTGCCGAGGGCCGCCAGCTGCGTCATGGCCTTGCCGCCCTTGCCTTGCTGTAAGCCGGCCGGCAGCCAGCGCGCCATTGCCGCCAGACCCAGCGCAGCCAGTACGGCGACGGCAAAGAAGGGCAAGCGCCAGCCCATCAGGTTGCCGAGGAAGCTGCCGAACGGCACGCCGATCACCATGGCCAACGTCAGGCCCGCAAACATCACGGAAATCGCCCTGCCCGCCTGCGCCTTGTCCACCAGGCTGGCGGCCACGGTGGCGCCGATGGCAAAGTAGGTGCCGTGCGCCACGGCCGTGATGACCCTTCCCAGCAGCAACAGTTCAAACGTATGCGAAAAGGCGGCCAGCAGGTTACCGGCCAGGAACACGCTCATCAATCCCAGCAATGCCGCCTTGCGCGGCAGGCGCGACATCAGCAGCACCAGCAGCGGCGTGCCGATGGCCAGCGCCAGCGCATACAGGCTGACCAGCGAGCCGGCCGACTCGATGGAAATGTGCAAATCCTTGGCAATGGTCGGCAGGATGCCGACGACGATGAATTCGGTGACGCCGATGGCAAAGGCGCCGACGGCCAGCGCCAGCACGCCGGGCGGCATCTTGCTGGCTGAAGGGGAAACAGGGCTTGCGGTGGTCATGGTATTTCTCCGGCAGAGTTCAAGCCAGCCAGTGTATCGATGGAAACGCTTTTGATATAGACTCCAATAATGGAAACACCTGTGAAATGGATTCAATAATGGCCAGGCAAGACATCAACCGTGCGTTCGAGATGGCCGTGTTCGTGGCCGTGGTGGAAACGGGCGCCTTTTCCGCCGCCGCGCGCCGCCTGGCCTTGACGCCATCGGCCGTCAGCAAACTCGTCAATCGCCTGGAAGCGCGGCTCGGCGCCCGTTTGCTCCAGCGCAGCACGCGCCAGCTGCACACGACGCCCGAGGGCGACGCCTTCTTCGTGCAGTGCAAGCGCATCCTCGACGATATCGATGGCGCCGAGCGCGAAGCGGCCCAGGGCGCCGCGCCGCGCGGGCGCCTGCGCATCAACTGCTTCGTGCCGTTCGGCGTGCGCCATCTGCTGCCCATCCTGCCCGAATTCGCGCAGCGCTATCCCGACATCGTGCTTGACGTGGTGGTCAGCGATGCCATCGTCGACTTGCTGGAAGACCGCACGGACATCGCCATCCGCACGGGCAAGCTGAAGGAATCGAACCTGGTGGCGCGCAAGCTGGGTGAAGACGCGATGGTCGTGGTGGCGTCGCCTGCCTACGCGGCACGGCACGGCCTGCCGCACTCGCCGCAGGACTTATCCACGCACAATCTGCTGGCCTTCAATTTCCGCTGCCAGAACGAAACCTGGCCCTTCCTCGATGAGGCGGGCAACACCGTGCAGGTGGCGCCGCAGGGCAATACCTGCGTCAGCGATGGCGAAAGCATGCGCCAGCTGGTGCTGGCAGGCATGGGACTGGGACGCTTTTCGCGCCAGCACGTGCTGCGCGATATCGAGCAAGGTGATTTGATACCCGTGCTGCAGGACTACAATCCGGGCGACAAGGAACTCGTGCACGCCGTCTTCGTGGGGCCGGGCTTGCAAGTGCCGGCCAGGGTGCGCGTGATGCTCGATTATCTGCTGGAAAAAGTAAAACTGGGGTGAGCGCCACCGACAAGCAGCGCGTCCTATAATCGGCCCTATCGTTGATATCGTTGAAACTTCAGGGAGCCGCGTCATGCACGATGACTTGATCCACACCTTGCAAACCCGCTTCAGCCAGCACATGCACCGCCATCCGGACTTGACGTGGGACAGCGTGCTGGCGCGCTTGAATGCCGCTCCCGCCAGCCTGGCCGCCTTGCGGCAAATGGAAGACACGGGCGGCGAACCGGACGTCATCGGGCATGCCGGCGACACGGGCGCCGTCACGTTTTGCGATTGTTCCGCAGAAAGTCCCATCGGCCGGCGCAGCCTGTGTTTCGATGCCGCGGCCTTGGCCGCGCGCAAGGCCAACAAGCCGGCCGGCAACGCGGTTGCCATGGCGCAAGCGATGGGTATCGCGTTGCTGACGCAGGCGCAATACCGCCAGTTGCAGGAACTGGAACCGTTCGACCGCAAAACCTCGAGCTGGATCGCGACGCCGGACAGCATCCGGGCGCTGGGCGGCGCCCTGTTTTGCGACCGCCGCTATGAGCAGGTCTTCGTCTACCACAATGGCGCCGAATCGTATTATGCGAGCCGGGGTTTCCGTGGACGACTCAAAGTCTGACAATCGCTGGCTCAGGCCAGCTCTTCCAGCCGCAACTGCCGGCCTTCATCGAACATCAGCTCGAACTCGGCCGCCGGCACGGCCGGGCTGAACAGATAGCCTTGCAACTGGTCGCAACCGAGTTCGCGCAGGAAGCGCATCTGTTCGGCCGTTTCCACCCCTTCGGCGACGATTTCCTGGCGCAACTGCTGCGCCATGGTGACGATGGCGCGGGCGATGGCGCAATCGTTTTCCTCGAAGGGCAAGCCGATGACAAAGGAGCGGTCGATTTTCAAGGTACTGATGGGGAATTTCTTCAGGTAGGCGAGGCTGGAATAGCCGGTGCCGAAGTCGTCCAGCGCCAGCGCCAGGCCCATGGCCACCAGCTGGTTCATGATGTCGATCACCTTGTCGGCGCCGCGCATCAGCAGGCTTTCCGTGATTTCCAGCATGATCTGGTCGGGCCGCACGCCATAGCGTTCCAACACGGCCGCTATGCGCGCAGGCAATTGTTCATCGAACTGGCGCGCCGACAGGTTGACGGCGATGGCCGGCATGTGCAGGCCCCGGTCTTCCCAGCTGCGGATCTGGCGGCACGCCTCGTCCAGCACCCAGGTGCCCAGCTCCAGGATCAAACTGGTTTCCTCGGCGACGGGGATGAAGACGCCGGGCGAGACCATGCCGCGCATCGGATGCTTCCAGCGCAGCAAGGCTTCCGCGCCGACGATGCGCCCGCTGGCCAGGCTCACTTTCGGCTGGTAGTGCAATTCCAGCTCCTTGTCGCCCAAGGCCAAACGCATTTCACTTTCCAGCCGCAAATGTTCCTTGGCCCTGCGGTTCATGTCTTCGCGGTAAAACAGGAAGGTCGATTCGATGGTCTGGCTTGCCTTGGACACGGCCACGTCGGCAAAGCGGAACAGGGCCGGCGCTTCCAGGCCGTCTTCCGGATACACGGTGATGCCGATGCTGGCGCCCACGTGCAGGGCGTGCGTATCGATATTGATCGGCGCTTCGAGCAAATTGAGCAGCTTTTGCGCCACATTCGCCGCGTGTTCGCGCTTTTCGATATGCAGCAGGGCCACGACGAACTTGCTGTTGTCGACCCGCGCCAGGATGTCCGCGTCGCGCAGGGCGCCACGAAACAGCTGGCCGATGGCGATCACCAGCTGGTCGCCCACTTCATGGCCCAGCGTGTCGCTGATGGAACCGATGCGGCTGATGTCGATGACCATCAGCGCGCCATGCGTGCCCTGCCGTTTCGCTTCGGCCAGGCCCTGATCGACCAATTGGTTCAGCAGGCAGCGGTTGGGCAAGCCCGTCAGGCTGTCGTAGTTGGCCATGCGCTGCATGCGCGCTTCGGCATCCTTGTGCACCGAGATATCGGAAAACAGGGAAAACACGTGGCTGATTTCGCCGAATTCGTCGCGCACGACGCTGATGGTGACGTCTTGCGGGAACAGTTCGCCATTCTTGCGCTTGCCGATGATTTCGCCGCGCCAGGAACCGTGCCCGCGCATGGCGGCGCGCACCTTGGCGCGGAAATCGGGGTCGTGCACGCCAGAACGCAGCAAGTCCGGCGTGCGGCCGATGGCTTCTGCCGGCGAATAGCCGGTGATGCGGCTGAAGGAACTGTTGATCGAGACGATGCGCTCTTCCGCATCCGTGATCAGCACGGCTTGCTCGCTGTCTTCGATGATGCGCGCGTGCAACCTGACCTTGTCCACGTCGGACAGCGGCTCGCTCATGGCCGACAGGCGCACGGCCATGCCGCACGCCTTGCCGGCCTGGTCGTGGATCACGTGGCGGTGCATGCGCAACCACGTCACCATGCCCGACTTCTTGCGCCGGCGCACATCGGTGGCCACGTCGCCCTGGGTGAAATGCAGCTCCAGCACGCTCGCTTCCGCGTCGTCTTCCGGATACAAAAACAGGATGTGCTGGCCCAGCGCTTCCAGTTCGGAATAGCCGAACATCTGTTCCGCCCCATGGTTCCAGCCGATCAAAAAGCCATCGGGGTCGATTTCCAGCAAGGCGTCGGCCGGCGCCACGCGCACCACGGGGCGGCTGGCGCCGCGCAGCCGCTCCAGTTCTTCCTCCAGCCGCGCCATGGTGGCGGCCTGCTGCGGCCCCGCCTGTTCACGGGCATCCTGGGCCAGTCGCAGGCACAGCGCAACCTTCGCCTCAAGCATGGCAACCCCACTCTAGAGCCAGGTCAGGGGAACATATCAGGGGCGCTGCGGTGTGTGTAATCATCAAAATCCCACTATGGGGCGTGGAGGTCGGGCGGGAAATACTGTGAATATGGTAACTTAAAAGTGTTGGCGTATGTCAACATTTTAAGGCCTACGCCGAATGGCCCGGCAGATGCTGCGCCAGGCGGGCAAACACATCCGGTTCGCGCATGCGCGCCATCCACCAGCGCAGCGCAGCGCCATCCTCTCCCACTCGCCAGGCCAGGTAAAACGTTTCCGACGGTTTCGGTTCTTCCACGGCCTTTTCCACCAGCAAGCCGCGCGCGATGGCGGCGCGGGCGCACGGCCCCGGCAGGAAGCCAAAACCCAGCCCCAGCACCTGGTAGTCGAACTTGACCTGCATGTTCGGCACGCTCAAGGCATCTTGCCCCAGCAGCAGCCCCACCGTGCGCGGCGCCATCTGGCGCGCCGAATCGGCCACCACCACGGCCCGGTGCTGCTGCAGATGGCCGCGCGACAAGGGTTCCCGCACCTGGGCCAGAGGATGCGTGGGCGCCACGGTAAAGACGAAGTCGAGCATGCCGATCGGCTGCGCGATATAGCCGCCGCCGGCCGGCCCGTCGCCGGGCGCGCCCACCAGCAAGTCGGCACGCCGGTCCAGCAGCGCTTCCCACGTACCCGACAGGGTGTCCTGCGACAGGCGCAGCCGCGTCTGCTGCGCCACGTCATAGAAGGCGCGCACGTCGTCGGCCAGGGCCAAGGCGGAAAACATGGAGTCGATGCCGATGGACAATTCCGTTTCCCAGCCGGATGCCACCCTGCGCACGCGGTGCTCAAGGTCCTGCGCCGCCTTCAACAGATAACGGCCCTCCTTCAGCAATTCCTGGCCGGCCGCCGTCAGCATGACTTTCGGGCCATTGCGCTGGAACACTTGCACGCCCAGGTCGTCTTCCAGCTTGGCCACGGTATAGGAAATGGTGGACGGCACTTTATGCAGCTCCTTGCCGGCCGACGAGAACGATCCACGGCGGTCGATGGCGTCAACGATTTGCAGGGCTTCCAGGCTCAGTCTTAACATTCGATTTTTTCGATCATAGGTCGCAAGATTTTCCGTTTTTCTTTCTCTGCAGAGGGGCCTATACTTTGTTCATCGTACAGCGAGGGGCAGAAAAGACGCCACGGCACAGCGCCAGGCAACGGTCCTTCGAAATTATCGCACATTAACTTATAGAAACGGAGTCCACCATGTTACAGATTCGTCATAGCGAAGAACGCGGCGCCGCCAACCACGGCTGGCTCAATTCCCACCACAGCTTTTCCTTCGGCAGCTACCACGATCCGCTGCACATGGGCTTTGGCCCCTTGCTGGTGATCAATGAAGACCGGGTCACGCCAGGCCAGGGTTTCGGCACGCACGGCCACCGCGACATGGAAATCATTTCGTATGTGCTCGACGGCGCGCTGGAACACAAGGACAGCATGGGCACGGGCTCCGTCCTGCACTACGGCGATGTGCAGCGCATGAGCGCCGGCAGCGGCGTTCGGCACAGCGAGTTCAACCACTCGGCAACGGATGGCTTGCACTTCCTGCAGATCTGGATCCAGCCGAACGTGACGGGCATTCCGCCCAGCTATGAAGAGAAACACTTCACGCCGGAAAGCAAACGGGGCAAGCTGCGCCTGATCGCCTCGAGCGACGGCCGCCAGGGTTCCGTGCTGATCCACCAGAATGCGGCCATCTACGCCAGCATCCTGCAGGAAGGCGAACAGGCCGAACATGCGCTCGACGAAGGCCGCCTCGCCTATGTGCACCTGATCCGCGGCAGCCTGGTGGTCAACGGCACGCCATTGAAAGCGGGCGATGCGCTGAAACTGACGCAGGAAGCCAGCGTCATCATCACGCAGCCGGAAGACGCGGAATTCCTCGTCTTCGACTTACCCAAATAATTGATCAATATAGAAAAAGAGAAAAATCATGGAAAACAAAACCAACATCTTGCTGCCCCTCGGCCGTGCCGCCCTTGGCGTGCTGTTCTTTGTCTCGGGCTTGCTGAAAATCGGCGGCTTTGCGGGCGTGGCCGGCTACATGGCCAGCCAGGGCTTGCCGATCGCCAATATTTTGCTGGTGGGCGTGATCGTGCTGGAAGTGGGCGGCGGCCTGCTGCTGATCACGGGCTGGCAGGCGCGCTGGGCGGCGCTGGCCCTGGCGCTGTTCCTGATCCCCACCACGCTGATCTTCCACGCCTTCTGGAGCGCCGACGCGGCCCACTTCCAGGACCAGTTGACGAATTTCCTGAAGAACCTGTCCATCTTCGGCGGCATGCTGTTGCTGGTGGAGCGCGGTTTTCGCCAGGCCAAATAAGGCCAAGGCTGCCTGACCGAACGGGCCCGTCATGGACGCGGCCCGCCGGGCCGGCAGCCTGTCACCGTTTTGTCATCCAGCTGACATGGCGCTGTCACATTCGACAACTATCATGCGGTTGCCTTTAAATCACGCAACCACAGGACATCGCAGCCCATGAACAAGCCCAACGATCTGGCCATCAGCGCCACCGATCTGAACGACATTGACAGCAACGCGTCCCACGACAACCACTTCAACAGCATCCTGAACGCCCGCCTGAGCCGCCGCAACTGGCTGCGCGGCAGCGCCGTCACGGCCGCTACCGCCGTCATGGGTTCGATGGGTCTGTCCGCTTGCGGCGGCGGCAGCGATGCGGTCGCCATCACGCCGACGCCAACGCCGACGCCCGAAAAACTGCTGGCCTTCACGGCCGTGCCGAAAAGCCTGGCCGACGTCGTGTCGGTGCCGGCCGGCTACACGGCCACCGCCCTGTATGCGCTGGGCGACTCGCTGCGCGCGGCGACGCCTGCCTACAAGAACGACGGCAGCGATACCGATTTCGACAACCGCGCCGGCGACCACCACGACGGCATGGAATACTACGGCCTCTCCGCCGCTGGCGCGCCGCTGGCGTCCGGCGCGGAACGGGGCTTGCTGGCCATGAACCACGAAGCGACCACGGACGAAAAACTGTCCTCGCACTTCCTGCACGTCAATGGCGGCACCACCACGCTGCCGCGTCCCGCCGCCGAAGTCGACAAGGAAGTGGCCGTCCACGGCCTGAGCGTGGTGGAAGTCAGGAAGACGGGCAGCGCCTGGGCCACCGTCAACGATTCCGCTTTCAACCGCCGCGTCACGCCGCTGACGGACATCGAAATTGCCGGCCCCGTGCGCGGCAACGCCCTCGTGGTGACCAAGTATTCGCCGACCGGCACCAAGACGCGCGGCACCATCAACAACTGCGGTACGGGCAAATCGCCATGGGGCAGCTACCTTTCCGGCGAAGAAAACTGGGCCGGCTACTTCACCCGCTCGGCCACCGACAATGCGGCACGCGGCGACAAGTCGGTCGCTTCGCTGAACCGCTATGGCCGCAGCCAGGGCGGCGCCTCGCGCCACGGCTGGGAAACGGGCGGCAGCGACGACAAGTACGCGCGCTGGAACCTGAGCAAGATCGGCGCATCAAGCAACGGCAGCGACGACTACCGCAATGAGTTGAACGGCATGGGCTACATCGTCGAAATGGACCCGTACGACAAGACCAAGGCTATCCGCAAGCGCACGGCCCTGGGCCGCTACGCGCATGAAAGCGCCGCCTTCAGCGTGCCGGCCGTGGGCCAGCAGCTGGCAGTCTACATGGGCGACGATTCGCGCAACGAATACATCTACAAGTTCGTCACGACCGCCGTCTGGGCCGCCGCGGACGCCAACCCGGCCGACCGCATGGCCACCGGCGACAAATACCTCGATTCGGGCAAGCTGTACGTGGCCAAGCTGGCCGCCGACGGCACGGGCCAGTGGATCGAGCTGGCCATGTCGAACGCGCTGATCCAGGCGTACAGCGCCTACAAGTTCGCCGACCTGGCCGACGTGCTGGTCAATGCCCGCCTGGCGGCCGACGCCGTGGGCGCGACGAAGATGGACCGTCCGGAATGGTGCTCGGTCAATCCTGCGAATGGCGAGATCTATTACACGCTGACCAACAACTCGAACCGCACCGTCAATCCGAGCGGCTCGTCGCAGCTGGCGCCGGACAGCGCCAACCCGCGCGCCTACACGGACATGAAGGGCAGCAGCGCGCAGAACGGCAATCCGAACGGCCACATCATCCGCTTCAAGGAAGGCACGGGCGCGGCCGCGGCCACCAGCTTTACCTGGGATGTCTACCTGTTTGGCGCCGAAAGCGGCGCCGACGCCAGCAAGATCAACCTGTCGAACCTGACGGCCGATCAGGATTTCTCGAGCCCGGACGGCCTGGCCTTCAGCCCGTACACGGGTATCTGCTGGATCCAGACCGACGATGGCGCCTACACGGATGTGACCAACTGCATGATGCTGGCGGCCATTCCCGGCAAGGTCGGCGATGGCGCCAAGTCCACCCTGAACTACGCGACGGCGGCCGGCGGCAACCTGGCGGTCGACACCTTCATCGGCAAGAAACCCTCTGCCGACACGCTCAAGCGCTTCCTGGTGGGACCGGTCGGCTCGGAAATCACGGGCATCAGCGAAACGCCCGATGGCAAGACCATGTTCATCAACATCCAGCACCCGGGCGAAAACACCTCGCTGGCGAATATCGGCGATCCGTCCAAATACACGAGCCAGTGGCCGGCCAACGCCGGCTATGGCGCCGGCAAGCGTCCCCGCTCGGCCACCATCGTGATCACCAAGAATGACGGCGGACGCATCGGCAGTTGATATCCCGTGCCTGGCGGCGGCATCCGCCAGGCAAAGCCAGCAGTTCACCTTGTAAAAGGAGGAAGTGTCCCTAAGTAAGGCTTATCACCAGACATTGCAACGACCGAATGGCAGCCAGGGAAAACGTTTCCCTGCTTTTTGGTATGATGGCAAGGCGCGCCGGCACCGGAGTGGTGTCGCGCGCCTTTTATTTTTGATAATTACTTATATGAGCACAACCATGCAAAGCGGCGCAGACATCCTGGCGACAGGCGAATTGGATTACACGACTTCCTGCGCACTGCCGACGCCGTGGGCCCAGTTCACCCTGCACGCCTTTGTCGAGCACGCCACGGGCAAGGAACACCTGGCCATGGTGCTGGGCGATATCGGCAACGGCGAACCGGTGCTGGCGCGCGTGCATTCCGAGTGCCTGACCGGCGACGTGCTGTTTTCCCAGCGCTGCGACTGCGGCGCCCAGCTCGAAGGCGCCCTGAAACGCATCGCCGAGGAAGGCCGCGGCATCTTGCTGTACCTGCGCCAGGAAGGGCGCGGCATCGGCCTGATCAACAAGATCCGCGCCTACCGCCTGCAAGAGGCGGGGGCCGACACGGTGCAGGCGAATGAACAGCTGGGCTTCAAGGCCGACGCGCGCAACTACACCTTGTGCAAACCCATGTTTGCGCAGTTCGGCATCCACAGCCTGCGCCTGATGACGAACAACCCGCGCAAGATCGCCGCCATGGAAGCGCTGGGCATCACGGTGGCCGAACGGGTGCCGCTGCTGGTCAACCGCAACGCCTTCAACCAGCATTACCTGAATACCAAGCAAAGCAAGCTCGGTCACATGATGACGCCGGAAACGGCCCCGGCGCTGGAAGACGGCGCCCTGTAGTGCCCCGGGCCGGTACGTGCTCGATACCGCGCCGCGCCGGCCGCGCTCCTGCTCACGCACAAAGGATGCATGAAATTATCTAACCTCGCCTTCTTGCTGGCCAGCCTGTGCGCTGCCGCAGGCGCCCACGCGGCCCCGGCGCCTGTACCTGCCGCGCCAGCCGCGGCCCCCACCGCTTCGACTCCCCCCATCAAGCCGCCGCCGGCCACCGCCGCGCCAGCCGCCACCGAACATGCGGCCCTGCCGCCGCCCTCCTCGGCCGCACAAAAGCTGTACACGGCCGCGCGCGCCGACATCCTGCAAGTGCGCGTGCTGCTGAAGAACGGCCGCACGCAGTCGTCCGTCGGCTCGGGCTTTTTGATCGGCACGGGCGACCTGGTGGTGAGCAACTATCACGTGGTCTCCCAGTTCGCCCTCGACCCGGACACCTATGTGGGCGAATGGGTCGACACGAGCGGCCAGCGGGGCAATGTGGAATTGCTGGCCGTCGACGTGCTGCACGACCTGGCGGTATTGCGCGTGAACCGCCATGGCACGGGCTTCTTCAAGATGCCGGAAGGGCTGGCGCCGCTGACGCAAGGCCAGTACCTGTATTCGATGGGCAATCCGCTGGACCTGGGCTTCGCCATTTCGGAAGGTTCCTATAATGGCGTCGTCACGCGCAGCTTCTACGACCAGCTGATGTTTACGGGACCGATCAATTCCGGCATGAGCGGCGGTCCCAGCGTGACGGCAAATGGCGACGTGGCCGGCGTGAACGTGTCGAAACGCCTCGATGGCGAACTGGTCAGTTTTCTCGTGCCCGCCCGCTATGCCCAGCAATTGCTGGCCAAGGTGGCGCAGCAAGGCAAGCCGCCGAAGGACTTCAAGCCGCTGGTGACGGCGCAGCTGCTGGCGCACCAGGAAGTCATGCTGGCGCGCCTGCTCGACACGCCATTGAGCCTGAAAGCCATGGGCCCGTACCGCGTGCCCGTGCGCGAATCCAACCAGATGCGCTGCTGGGGCCGCTCCAACGTCAAGTCCGACAAGCCCTATATGCTCGACAACACCAGCTGCGCCATGGAATCGGCCATCTTCATCTCCGGCGCCCTGCAGACGGGGCAGGTGTCGATGCGCCACGAATTTTTGCGCAGCAGCGAATTGGGTCCGCTGCGCTTTTCCGAGCTGGCCAGTGCCTCGTTCAAGAATGAAAGTTTCGGCAGCTACAAGAGCGCGCACCTGACGGCCCCCCATTGCACCGAACAGTTCGTCAAGAACAAGACCTTGCCCTTGCGCGCCGTCCTGTGCGTGCGCGCCTACCGCAAGTTTACGGGACTGTACGACTTCGCCCTGCTGGCCGCCAGCACCGATGAGCCATTGATGAGCCTGCAAAGCCGCATCGACGCGCGCGGCGTGTCCTACGCCAACGGCATGCGCGTCACGCGCACCTTCCTCGAAGCGCTGTCGCGGGAAAGCGGACGCAAGCCATGAAAGCACCATACTTCATCGAAATCCTCGCCGAGAATGGCGAAGTGCGGCAGCGCCAGCGCATGGCATCCCTGCCGATCCGCATCGGCCGCGGCTACGACAACGACTTCATCCTCGATGATGCGCATACGGCAGCCGCGCACGCCATTGTCGAAGACGACGGCGCAGGCGGCCTGCTGCTGCGCGACCTGGGCAGCCAGAATGGCGTGATCCACCGGGGACAGCGGCAACTGCAAGTGGCCATGACCGGCAACAGCATCGTGCGCCTGGGCCACACGCGCCTGCGCGTGCGCGCCAGCGACCATCCCGTGGCGCCCGAACTGGGCGATACCACCCGGCATGACTGGGAAGGCTTGCGCCCCGCCGTCGCCGGCCTGGCCATGATCGGCGCCTCGGCCGCCTTCAGCAACTGGCTCAGCGATGCGGACGCCTTCGACCCGATTTCCTACCTGATGATCATCGCCTACGCGCTGGCCGGCGGCCTCGTGTGGGCGTCGATCTGGGCCGTGGCAAACCGCCTGTTCGGCCATGTGGCGCGCTTCGGCCGCCACCTGTTCATCATCGGCTGCGGCTTGCTGGCCATGGAGGCGTGGGAACTGGGCAGCAACATGGCGGCGTATGCGTTGTCGCTGGAAGTGCTGACGCGCTACGGACGGCACATGTTCATCGTCATCGTCTGCGCCATGATCTACTACCATTTGTGCACGATCAAGCCGCAGCACCCGCGCCGCTTCGGCCTCGTTGCCGTCGTGCTGGCCATCCTTGGCTCGACCCTGATCCTGCTGAGCAATTTGCAGAGCAGCGGCCGCCTGGCCGACGAGCCGTACATGTCCGTGATCTACCCGCCCGCCTTACGCCTGAGCCCGGATCACACGACGGACGCCTTCTTCCGCGATGCGGCCAGCCTGCAGCGCGCCGTCGATGCCGAGCGCGGCAAGGCGGCCAAGGGTGCCGACGAAGACGAAGACAGCGGCGATTAAGCCGCCGCCATGCAAAAAGCCCGCCGTGTCCTGACAGACCGGCGGGCTTTTTATCGCGCGCCATCAGGCGCGGCGAGGTCGGCGATACAAACTTAGAACTTGGATTCCTGCTTGCGGCGTGCCGTAAAGCCCAGCAAGCCCAGGCCGATCAGCAGCATGGCGTAGGTGGTTGGCTCTGGAACAGCCGAGATCAAGCCATCATTGGCGCCGAAGCTGACGAAATTGTTGTTGCCCGCCTTGAACTGCGCTTGCTGGCCGCCATCGCAGCAGCCTTCCAGGCCGTAGATACTCAGAGTATGGTTGCCGGCCGCCAGGGTGCTCGAACCGCTGAGGAACTGGCTGCCATTGTTGTAGTTGCCTGCCCACCACATGTCATTGCTCTTGAAATCCAGCGCCACGCCGTCGAGGAACAGGGCGCCGCCTTTGCCGAAATCGACGCCGCTGCGGAAGCTCCAGGTACCCGCATCGGCCGCGCCGACGCCAAAGTTGATGACGGATTTGAAGGCGATGTTCGAGCCGCTGCCGAACAGGCCGCTGTTGTTGACGTTGTCATAGCTGGCAATCGTCGTCGAGCCATAACCGGCGCCGGGCGTGGCCACGGCGGCATTCACAACGGACTGGTAGTCGGCGGCGGAGCTTTGCGCGCCGGCGCCCGAATAGCCGGTGGACAGGGTGATGGTGCTGGCGTTCGCGTGGGCAAACACACCGACAGCGATCAGGGACAAAGCGATTTTAGGCAAGTTTTTCATGATGGTATCCAGTAAGTAAGTATTCAGTGGGCGCAGCAAGGGGCGCTGGAGCTGAATACACGCTGCATTGAGGCGTGTCGGCGTAGCGCTAGGGATTGCAGGAATGAGCGGTCGGGGGCATGGCTTCCGCGAAACAGCGCGGACTTGCGGCGTGCCATGGCGGCACTGCAAGCGTCCTGGAAAGGGTTCGGGTTCCCGGGACAAGGCCAGACAATTGACGGGTCAGGTAAGACGATGAAGCTATTCTAGCTCAAATTCCTTGGAAGAAAAGTATTTTTCTTTTAACCATGAAAGATATTTTTATGGCAAGCACCTGTCCAGTGACAGAAAAACCCCATCCATCACTCTGGAGCGGCGACCATGCGCGGCACGTGACGTGTCGCGGCTGCACCACAGACCAGTCCGTCAGTGTCGCATCTTGCGCATTTCTTTTCGCATGCCTCTGCACCACGGGGTGAAACAGCATGGCAAAATGCAGTCACGCTGCTATCTGTCCGATGAGGGGGAAAGAGGAATGGTCGACCTGGAAGAACTACGCTATCTGGCACTGTCGTTTCCCGACACCACCGAGGAAGAACACCACGACCGTCCGGCGTTCCGCGTGGGCGGGAAGATCTTTGCCACCCTGCCCGATGACGAGCACATCAACGTGCTGCTCGATGCGGAAGCGGCGCACATCGCCACCGTCATCACGCCATCGGGCTGCGAGAAACTCTGGTGGGGAGAACGCCTGGCCGGCATCACGGTGCGCCTGGCGGACGCCGAGCTGGACATGCTGGCCGCCGCCCTGACGGCCGCCTGGCGGCGCAAGGCGCCCAGCGACCTGGCCAAGACCATCGCCCCGACAGGATAGTTACAGCGGCCAATTGCGCAGCAGCAATCCCACCATTTGCTGCAACTGCTCGCGCGATACGCCGGCCGCCGCCTGGATGGCCATGCCCTGCGACAGGGTCACGACAAAACGCGCCTGCTGCTCCGGGCAGGAATCGGGCGGCAAATCCCCATCTTCCCTGGCGCGCCGCAAGCGGTCGCGCAGCTTGATTTCACCGCGCAGCCGGCGCGCAAACAATTCATCGCGGATCGGCAAGGCATCGTCGCTGCAGGCAAGCGCCGCATTGACGCCCATGCAGCCGTGCGGACCGTCCGGCATGGTTTGCGCGTCGACATATTGCGTCAGCAAGGCTTCCACCACCTGGCGCGCCGTCGGCTGCTCCAGCGCCGCGTCGAAGAACCGCATGCGCGTGTCGCTGTAGCGTTCGAGCGCCTTGTGGAACAATTGCTCCTTGTTGCCGAAGACGGCATACAGGCTGGGCCGGTTCATGCCCATGGCTTTCGTCAATTCCGGCAGGGAGCTGCCCTCATAACCCTTTTCCCAGAATACTTTCATGGCGCAATCGAGCGCCTGATCCGCGTCAAACGTGCGTGGCCGCCCCGTTTTCGCCTTGACCGCTTCCTCATTTTTATCTTGTTTCATACCGTTCGGTAAAAAATTATTGACAACACTGTCTGCCTTCCCTGATTATATACCGACCGGTTAAAAACCTCCCGGCTTTTCAGGAACCCCTATGCACACACCTTCCAACGCTACTGGCGACGATACCACCGTGGCGCCATGGCTGGCCGTCTTATCGGTCGGCATCGGCGCCTTCGCCCTCGTCACCTCCGAATTCCTGCCCGTCGGCCTGCTGCCCGCCATGGCGGCCGAACTGGCCATCAGCAAGGGCCAGGCGGGGCTGATGATCACCACGCCCGGCATCGTTGCCGCGTTTGCCGCCATCTTTGTCACCGTCGGCTCGGGCCGCCTGGACCGCCGCATCGTGCTGCTGGCTCTCACGGCCCTGCTGGTGGCGTCGAACCTGCTGGTGGCGCTGGCGCCGTCGTATGCGTGGATACTGCTGGGCCGCGCCATGCTGGGCGTGGGCGTGGGCGGCTTCTGGGCCATCGGCAGCGCCATCGGCCCGCGCCTGGTGGCGCCGCAGCATGCGTCGCGCGCCATGTCCATCATCTTCGCCGGCGTCTCGCTGGGCACGGTGGCGGGCGTGCCGGCCGGCGCGCTGGTGGGCGAGCTGGTGGGCTGGCGGGTCGCATTCGGCGCGGCCAGCGCCATTGCCGTGCTGGTCTTCCTCGGCCAACTGTTGCTGCTGCCCAAGCTGCCACCGACGCAAGCCATCCGCCTGCGCCAGCTGCCGATGATTTTCGGCATCCGCAAGGCCAGGCTGGGCCTGATCGCCACAGCCATGATCTTCACGGGCCAGTTCGCCGCCTACACGTATATCGCGCCGTTCCTCACGCAAATCTCGCACCTGGCGGCCGGCACGGTCAGCGCCATGCTGCTCGTGTATGGCGCTTCCGGCTTCATCGGCAACCTCGCGGGCGGCTGGGCCGCCGGCCGCTACGAACGGGCCGCGCTGATGGTGACGGGTGCCGTGCTGGGCTTGTCCACCCTGGCCCTGGCCGCGTTCGGCAGCCATTCGCTTACCGCCATGCTGCTGGTGGCCGTATGGGGTTTCGGTTTCGGCGCCATGCCGATCGCCGTGCAGACGTGGATGTTCAAGGCGGCGCCACACTTGATGGAAGGCAGCAGCGCGCTGTTTGTCGCCATCGTGCAAGTGTCGCTGGCGTCGGGCGCCTTGCTGGGAGGCATGGCCGTCGACCGGCTGGGGGTATCGAGCGCGATGGTGGTCGGCGGCCTGTTCGCCCTCGGCTGCGCCTTGACGATCGCCATCTTTGGCAAGCC
This sequence comes from Janthinobacterium sp. PLB04, assembly GCF_021165895.1. Taxonomy (NCBI): domain Bacteria; kingdom Pseudomonadati; phylum Pseudomonadota; class Betaproteobacteria; order Burkholderiales; family Oxalobacteraceae; genus Janthinobacterium; species Janthinobacterium sp. PLB04. Next base: position 4,824,963 of record NZ_CP088968.1, read on the forward strand.
GCAGGCCAGCCCCAAGGCTGGCGCGGCCTGCGTCACATCGTAGGAATCAAATGCGGCCGCGGCGGAATTCGCCAAGGAATTTCGTCACTTCGGCCGGCGTCATCACGACGTCCGCATCGCCGTGATACGCATACAGGAAGGGCGTGCCGCCCAGGCGGTCCGTCAGCTTGGCGAACAGCAGAAAGCGGCTGCCCAGCGGGTAGCGCTGCACGTCGACCAGGCGGCGCGAGCACTGCACGGCCAGTTCGGGAGAGAAGGCCTGGCCCGGCACGGGGCGGATTTCCACACGGCCATCAATGGCGCGCGATTCGACGGCGACGTGCCGGTATGCATAAGTATCACGGGCCATGCCGCCACCTTGAATGAAGTAAAGGCGCCATCTTAAGCGAAGATGGCGCCTGCCGTGTTACTGCGCCACGATGCGCAGCAGGCGGCCATTGTCTTCATCCGTCAGCGCATACAGATAGCCGTCCGGCCCCTGGCGCACGTCGCGCACGCGCGCGCCGATGGCCAGGCGGTCCTGCCCCGTCACCTTGCCGCTGGCATCGACGGCGATGCGGCGGATATCCTTGGCCGCCAGGCCGCCGCTGAAGATGCTGCCGCGCCAGGCGGCAATCTTGTCGCCCGTGTAGACGGCCAGGCCCGACGGCGCCGGCGACGGCACCCAGGCCACGCTCGGATTGAGCATGCCGGCCACTTCACGCTTGCCGACCGGTTCGTGCGTCGTGTAGTCGGCGCCATAGCTTTGCAGGGGCCAGCCGTAGTTGCCGCCCGCCGCCACCAGGTTCAGCTCATCGCCGCCATATGGACCATGTTCCGTGGCCCACACGCGGCCGGAAACAGGATCAAGCGCCAGTCCCTGCACGTTGCGATGGCCATACGACCAGATTTCCGGCAAGGCACCCTTGGCGGCCAGCGGGTTGCCAGGTGCCGGCTTGCCGTCTTCCGTCAGGCGCAGGATGGAACCCTGGTGCGTGGCCAGATTCTGTGCCTGCTCGCGCGCCAGGCGGTCGCCGATGCGCAGCGGCGGGTTGCCGCCATCGGCCACGCTCATCAGTAAAGTGCCGTCCGGCAGCCACAGCAGGCGCGAACCGAAATGCTGGCCGCCGCTCTTGTCCGTAGCGACCTTGAACAGGGTCTGGATGCCCGTCACCTTCTTGCCGTCGAACACGCCGCGCACGAGGGTCGTGCGGTTGGCGTCATTGTTGCCGGTCGACACCGTCATGTAGACGCGCTGCTGCGCCTTGCCCGCATCCTGCGGGTGCAGGACGATATCGAGCAAGCCGCCCTGCCCGCCCGTAAACACCTTGGGCATGCCTTCCAGCGCCACGTCGGTAAAAGTCTTTCCATTCAGCAGATGCAATGTTCCCTGCTTGCTGGTGACCAGCGCGCGGCCCTCGCCCAGCCAGGCGATGCCCCACGGCTGGCGCACGCCCTGCGCGACGGTCTCGGCCTTCCAGCCCTGTTTGGCGGCGGGCGGCTCGCCCGTGGCTTGCAGTTCGGCCCAGGCCGCTGGCGCGGCGGTCAGTGCCCATGCAAGCAGGATGCTGGTACGGCGTAGCTGGAACATGCTCTCTCCTAGTGGTGGATAGTCGGTGGCGTATCAGGCGCGCAGCAGCAAGGCCACGGCTTCGGCCGCGATGCCTTCTTCACGGCCCAGGTAGCCCAGTTTTTCATTCGTCTTGGCCTTGATGTTGACCTGGCCCACACTCACGCCCAGGTCTTCGGCCACGTTCGCGCACATGGCGGCGATGTGCGGCGCCATCTTCGGGCGCTGGGCGATGATGGTGGCGTCGATATTGCCGATGATATAACCGGTGGCTTGCACGCGGCGCACGGCCTCGCGCAGCAAGGTGCGCGAATCGGCGCCCTTGAACTGCGCATCCGTGTCGGGGAAATGGCGGCCGATGTCGCCCAGCGCGGCGGCGCCGAAGATGGCGTCCGTGATCGCGTGCAGCAGCACGTCCGCGTCGGAGTGGCCGAGCAAGCCCAGGTGATGGGGGATTTTCACGCCGCCGATGATCAGGTCGCGGTTTTCCACCAGCGCGTGGCAGTCATAGCCCTGGCCGATGCGGAAAGGCAGTACGGGAGTCGTTGTGTTCATGCGGGTCTCTCTGGAATTCAAGGGTTGGCCAAATACAGTTCGGCCGTGTATATGTCGCGCGGCAAGGTCACTTTCAGGTTGCGCGGGTGGCCTTCAACCAGCCTGGGCGCCAGGCCCAGCGCTTCGACGGCGCTGGCGTCGTCGGTGATCGCTTGCGGGTCGGGCGCTTCGGATAAGGCTTGGTGCAGCAAGGCATAGCTGAACATCTGCGGCGTCTGCGCCAGCCATAGATGGTCGCGCGGCACCGTCTGCGCCGACAGGCCGTCCTGCCCCGCCCGCTTGACGGTATCGACCACGGGCAAGGCCAGCAGGCCGCCGGCCGGGTGGTCGCCCACCTCGTTGATGAGTTTTTCGATCAGGGCCGGCGTCAGGCCAGGGCGCGCCGCGTCGTGCACCAGCACCTGGTCGTGGGCGGCTATGCTGCCGTGCACGGCCTGCAAGCCATTCAGGATCGTCTCCATGCGCGTGGCGCCGCCGCAGCGCAGCACAGTGACGCCCTGCTCCGGCACGACCGTGTCAATCACGCTATCCTTCGCGCTGACGACGACATACGTGTGCGCGATCAGGGGGCTGGCGAGAAAGGCGTCGAGCGCGTGGCGCAGCATGGGTTTGCCGGCGATAGGTAAATATTGCTTGGGACTGCCCGCTTCCATGCGCGCACCCACGCCGGCGGCGGGGATCAGCGCAAAATAACGGACGGTGTTCGGTGCTGCTGTCATGCCATTCCTTGTCTAGTTGGCGGGCGCTGCCTTGCCCGCCAGGATGTTCTGGATTTCGCCCTTGCACGCCTTGCCCAAGCGCGCATATTCTTGCGGAGAATCGATGGCCGCCTGCAAGGTTTCCACCTTGCGCATTTCAGCCTTGATATACGGCAACCAGCCCGTGTCGATCTCGCGCGCCAGCGCCGCCTTGGCCGTGCCGCTGGGCGCATACAGGGGCCGCGCCTCGAAACGTTTGGCCAGCGCCGCGCGCACGGTCTTTTCCACGCGCGGCAAATGCTCCATATAGGTCTTCATGTGCCGCAGCTCGTGCGCGAGTATCTCATCATACGCGCAAGTGCCGGGGGCAAACTCGCGGCCGATATAGATCACCACGGGCGCATACGTGAGGGACACGGTAATCTGCGGCGCCACGCATTCATAGCCGCTGGCCGGGTCTTGCAGCATGGGACCGGCCAGAGCGATGGCCACGCGCGAATCCGTCTTCGTCAATCCCAGTACCCAGGTATTGGCGCGCGCCGTGCCCTTCATCACGGTCAGGGCCTTGTACGGCAGATGCGTGTCGATGCTGTAGCCATTCTGCTGCGCCGTCAGCACGGACACCGTCTTGCTGATCGTGTCTTCGCAGCGCACCTGGAACGGCGTGCGCGCGGCCCCGTGCGCGCCCAGGCTGGCAAATGCCAACAGCAAAAAGAGAGCCGCGCGCATGTGCGGAATCAGGCCGGCTGCCAGGCGCCGCTGGTGATCTTGTCGAGCCAGAAGATACCGATGACGGTTTTCACGTCCGTGATCGTGCCATCCTTGACCCAGTCGAGCAGCTGCGGCACCGTGGCCGTAAACGTTTCCAGGAATTCGCCCTCGTCGAGCTGGCGTTCGCCGGCCACCAGGCCGCGCGCCAGGAACAGCTCCAGGTGTTCATCGGAATAGGCAATGGCATTATGGATGGTGGAGACGAATTGCCAGTCGCTGGCCGTGTAGCCCGTCTCTTCCAGCAATTCGCGCTGGGCGCAGGCCAGGTGCGACTCTCCCGCGTCGATCTTGCCGGCCGGGAATTCAATGAAGACCCGGTCCAGCGGATAGCGGTACTGGCGCTCCATCAGCACCGTGCCGTCGTCGAGCAGCGGCAGGATGACGACGGCGCCCGGATGCAGGACGAATTCGCGCGCCGTGATCTTGCCGTCCGGCAGCGCAACCCGGTCGCGCTGCACGCGCAGGAAGCCGCCCTGATAGACGAGCTCGCCGTCCACCTTGGTCTCAGTTAAATTCATATCCATACGTTCAGTATCCATACCTTGATTATGCTCAATAAAAAAAAACGGCGCCAGAGGCGCCGCTTTCGGTCGATGGGCTAGCGCCGCTTGCGCAGGTAGCGAGTGACGAAGCCGGGAAAGGCCAGCACCAGGAACAGGCATCCCGTGATGGCATAGAACTCCCACGTCTGAGGGAAACCGTTGCCGATGCGTGCTTCGAGCGCGAACGCCACGGCGCCGACGATGAAGTACAGAATCACCATCTCCAGCAGGCGCAGCGCCAGCGGCTTGCGCCAGCCCTGCTCTGCTTGCGCCGCCCTTTTCAGGGGCACGGCGGCAAACAGTTTCTCGTTCAGGAAAGGCAGGTTGGCGCCCAGGATGCCCAGGGCGATCACCAGCCAGCTCGAGGCGGTGACATCCATCGGTCAGGACGCCAGCGTCTTGGTGATGGCGGTCGCGCAGGCAGCCAGGATGCTGTTAGGCATCACACCCAGCGCCAGGACGAACACGCCGTTCAGGGCCAGCACGACGCGCATGTCGCCATGCACGACCAGCACATTGCCGTCCGTCGGCTCGTCGAACCACATCATTTTCACGACGCGCAGGTAGTAGAAGGCGCCGATCAGCGAGAACAACACGGCAGCGATGGTCAGCCACAGCTGGCCCGTCGCCAGCACGGAAGCCAGCACCGAGTACTTGGCCATGAAGCCCATCAGCGGCGGCACGCCGGCCAGCGAGAACATGAACAGGGTCATCACCAGCGCGAAGATCGGGCTGCGTTTGCCCAGGCCCTTGAAGTCGGCCAGTTCGTCTGCTTCGAAACCATTACGTGCCAACAACATGATCACGCCAAAGGTACCCAGGGTGGTGAACACGTAGGTGATGACGTAGTACATCGAGGCGCCGTAGGCGGTGGCTGCGCCAGCCGCGTTCAGGGTGTTGTTCGGTGCATCCACAGTACCGGACAGCAAGCCCAGCAGAACGAAGCCCATTTGCGCGATGGTCGAGTACGCCAACATGCGCTTCAGGTTGGTTTGCGCGATCGCGGTGAAGTTGCCGATCGCCAGCGACATCACGGCCAGCACCAGCAGCATTTGCTGCCAGTCATGTGCCATCGGCAGCAAGCCTTCGGCCAGCAAGCGCAGGGTGATGGCGAAGGCGGCCAGTTTCGGCGCCGCGCCCAGCAGCAGGGTCACGGCCGTCGGCGAACCTTGATACACGTCAGGCACCCACATGTGGAATGGCACGACGCCCAGTTTGAAGGCCAGGCCAGCAACGAGGAACACCAGGCCGAAGACCATGATGGTGCCGTTGGTCTTGCCGTTTTCCAGCGCCACGCGCAGTTCGCCCAGGTCCAGGGTGCCGGAGGCGCCGTACAGCATCGAGATACCGTACAACATGAAACCGGAGGCCAGCGCGCCCAGGATGAAGTATTTCATGGCCGCTTCCGTGGCCTTGGCATTGTCACGGCGCAAGGCGATCAGTGCGTACAGCGACAGCGACATCAGTTCCAGACCCAGGTAGATGATCAGGAAGTTGTTGGCCGAGATCATGATCATCTGGCCCAGCAGTGCAAACAGGGCCAGCACGTAGAACTCGCCGCCCAGGTTACCCGACAGCATGCTGCGGTCGGTGGCATAGGCGCGCGAGTAGATCAGGGTCAGCGCCACGGCGCCGTACGAGAACAGTTTCAGCAGCTGCGACATCGGGTCCGACACGAACATGTTGTGGAACGTGTAGACGGTGGTGCCCGCATTGAAGTCGCCCACGGTCAGCAAGGCGCAGCCGGCCAGGGTCAGCAGCGACAGCGCATAGGTGATCGAACGCTTCGCCGCAGGCAAGAACATATCGATCAGCAAGAGCGCCGACGTGGCGATCAGCAGAAAGATTTCCGCGTACAGCGGTACCAGATTAGGTGCATTAGTCATGTTATCGGTCTTCTATTTAAGGCAACTTGCTGGTGGCGACATGCTGCAGCAGGTCAGCAACCGAAGTTTGCATCGTGTCGGTGAACGGGGCTGGGTACAGACCCATCACGAGCACGGCGATGGCCAGCACAGCAAGCATGAAGAATTCACGTTTGTTGATGTCGGTCAGTTCGGCCACATGCTTGTTCTTGATCTTGCCGAACACCACGCGCTTGGCCATCCACAGCGAGTACGCCGCGCCCCAGATCAGTGCCGTTGCAGCCAGCAGACCGATCCAGAAGTTGTATTTCACCGCGCCCAGGATCACCATGAACTCGCCGACGAAGCCGGAAGTAGCAGGCAGACCGCAGTTGGCCATCGAGAACAGCACGAAGAAGGCGGCAAATTTCGGCATGCGGTTCACGACGCCGCCGTAGTCGGCGATGTTGCGGGTATGCATACGGTCATACAGCACGCCGATGCACAGGAACATCGCGCCGGAGATGAAGCCGTGCGAGACCATCTGCACGATACCGCCCTGCACCGAGATGTCGTTGAACATGAAGAAGCCCAGGGTCACGAAACCCATGTGCGCGATCGACGAATAGGCGACCAGTTTTTTCATGTCTGTTTGCACCAGGGCAACCAGACCGATGTAGATCACGGCGATCAGCGACAAGGCGATCATGAAACCCGACAGGTAGTGGCTGGCGTCCGGCGTGATCGGCAGCGAGAAACGCAGGAAGCCGTAGGCGCCCAGTTTCAGCATGATGGCGGCCAGCACGGCGGAACCGCCCGTTGGCGCTTCCACGTGGACGTCCGGCAACCACGTATGGACGGGGAACATCGGCACCTTGACGGCAAACGCCATCAGGAAGGCCAGGAAGATGAAGATCTGCTCGTTCATCGTCAGCTTGAACGCATGCCAGGCCAGGATGTCGAAGGTGCCCGACACATTGCGCAGGTAGATGATGGCAACCAGGGTCAGCAGCGAACCGAAGAAGGTGTACAGGAAGAACTTGAACGACGCGTACACGCGGTTCGAACCGCCCCAGATACCGATGATGATGAACATCGGGATCAGGGTTGCTTCAAAGAAGAAGTAGAACAGCAAGCCGTCCAGCGCGCAGAACACGCCGATCATCAGGCCCGACAGGATCAGGAACGAGCCCATGTACTGGGCGATGCGCTTCTCGATCACTTGCCAAGCGGAAATGACGACGATGACGGTGATGAACGCCGTCAGTGGCACGAACCACAGCGACAGGCCGTCGATACCCAGCGAGTACCAGATATTGAAGGTCTCAATCCACGGTGCTTTTTCGACGAATTGCATGCCGTGCGCGGCGTTGTCGAAATGCTGGATCAGCGGCAAGGTGCACAGCATGCTGAGCACGGCGCCAGCCAGCGACAGCCAGCGGGTAAAGCCCGCTTTGCTGTCACGGCCGAGAGAGAGGATCAGGACGCCGCAAATGATCGGCACCCAGATCGACAGACTCAGGTAAGGAGGTAGTGTAGAAATCGTAGACTGCATCATGGTTCTCAGTATTCTTTTATCAGGTCAGCTTACTTAGCGGGCCAGAATGGCAGGAAATAGATCAGGAAGCCCAGCACGCCCAGGATCATCACGAATGCATAGTGATAGATGTAGCCGGTCTGCAGCACTCGCGACAGCGAGGACAGCCAGGCGACGACCTTGGCGCTACCGTTGACCAGCAGGCCATCGATCAGCTTCTTGTCACCGAAGTTCCACAGGCCATTACCCAGCAAGCGGGCACCGCCGGCGAACACGACTTCATTGAACTTGTCCATGTAGTACTTGTTGTCCAGCAGGGTGTGGATCGCGTGGAACTTGGCAAAGAACCAGGCCGGTACACGCGGGTTGACCATGTAGCAGTAGTAGGCTGCCACCACGCCGGACAATGCCAGCCAGAACGGTGCCGTCGACAGGCCGTGGATCGCCATCGCCATTGCGCCGTGGAATTCATGCGACAACTCTTCCATTGCTGGATGGTTTTCGCCGACGAAGATCACGCCCTTGAAGAAATCGCCATGCAGCATCGGGCCGATCGTCAGGTAGCCGATGATCAGCGAAGGAATCGCCAGCATCACCAGCGGGAACCATACGACGAATGGGGACTCGTGCGGCTTCTGGCCAGGTTCCAGACCGTGGTGCGCGTGGTCGTCTTCCTCTTCTTCATGACCATGGTCGTCATGTGCATCGCCGTGCGCGCCATGGGCCGCTTTCGGTGCGTGATGGTCGTCGTGACCGTGCGCATGCGCCTGGCCGAAACGTTCCTTGCCATGGAAGACGAGGAAATACATGCGGAACGAGTAGAAGGCGGTGACAAACACGCCAGCCAGCACGGCGAACTGGGCAAAGCCAGCACCCCAGATGTGCGTCGCTTCGACGGCTTCGATGATGCTGTCTTTCGAGTAGAAACCGGAGAACAGCGGCGTGCCGATCAGGGCCAGCGAACCGATCAGGGAAGTGATCCAGGTGATCGGCATGTATTTGCGCAGGCCGCCCATGTTGCGGATATCCTGGTCGTGGTGCATGCCGATGATGACGGAACCGGCGCCCAGGAACAGCAGTGCCTTGAAGAATGCGTGCGTCATCAGGTGGAACACGGCCACGGAGTACGCGGACGAACCCAGCGCCACGGTCATGTAACCGAGCTGCGACAGCGTCGAGTAAGCGACGACGCGCTTGATGTCGTTCTGGATGATGCCCAGGAAGCCCATGAACAGCGCCGTGATGGAGCCGATCACCAGGATGAAGGACAGTGCCGTGTCGGACAGTTCGAACAGCGGCGACATGCGCGAGACCATGAAGATACCGGCCGTCACCATCGTCGCGGCGTGAATCAGTGCCGAGATCGGGGTAGGACCTTCCATCGAGTCAGGCAGCCACACGTGCAGCGGGAACTGCGCCGACTTGCCCATCGCGCCGATGAACAGGCAGATGCAGGCAACGGTCAGCAGGGCCCAGTCGGTACCTGGCAAGCTCAACAGCGCCAGTTCGTCTTTCTTGGCGAATACTTCCTGGTAGTTCATGGTGCCGGCGTAGGCCAGCAGCAGGCCGATGCCCAGGATGAAGCCGAAGTCGCCCACGCGGTTGACAAGGAAAGCCTTCATGTTGGCCACGATGGCCGTCGGACGCTGGTACCAGAAACCGATCAGCAGGTAGGAAACCAGGCCCACGGCTTCCCAACCGAAGAACAGTTGCAGGAAGTTGTTGGCCATGACCAGCATCAGCATCGAGAACGTGAACAGCGAGATGTAGGCGAAGAAGCGGTTATAGCCTTCGTCGTCCTTCATGTAGCCGATCGTGTAGATGTGCACCATCAGGGAGACGAAAGTGACCACGCACATCATCATCGCCGACAGCGAATCGATCTGGAAGCCCACTTCCATCTTCAGGGTGCCGATCGTCATCCAGTTATAGATCGTGCCATTGAATGTCGCGCCATCCATCACTGCCAGCAGTGTCTGCACGGACAGGATGAACGCAATCAGTACGCCCAGGATCGTCGCGGTATGCGACGTCTTGCGTCCGACCAAATTACCCAGGAACTGGGTGCCAAGCAAACCTGCAATCGCGGCACCGGCCAGCGGCGCCAGCGGTACGGCAAGAAGGAGGTTAGGGTTGAGGAGTTGCCCCGCCATGATGAACCTTAATCGTTATTATTCGAGAGATCGAGTCTGAAAAACATCAGCCTTTGAGGCTGTCCAGGTCTTCGACGTTGATGGTATCCAGATTACGGAACATCACCACCAGAATAGCCAGACCGATAGCCGACTCAGCGGCGGCAACCGTCAGGATGAAGAAAACGAAGATCTGACCGGCCGCGTCGCCCATGAAATGGGAGAACGCGATGAAATTCATATTCACCGCCAGCAACATCAATTCGATTGCCATCAGCAATACGATGATGTTCTTGCGGTTCAGGAAAATACCGACGATCGAGATTGCGAACAGGATCGCGCCCAGGACCAGAAAATGTGTGAGCGATAATGTCATGGTGCCTCCTTAACTTCCGGCTCAGCCGCAGGACGCTCGACGACCGCGTCCATCTTGATGATCTTCAGGCGGTCGTTGCGCTTGACGCGCACGGCATCGCCCGGAGCAAAGTGCTTGGTGTCCTTGCGTTTGCGCAGGGTCAGTGCGACCGCGGCAACGATGGCCACCAGCAGCACGACGGCAGCGATCTCGAAGGCGAACACATATTTCGTGTAGATCAGCAGGCCCAGTTCCTTGGTGCCGCCCAGGTTGACGTTGACCGGAGCGATGCTAGGCGCAAAGTTGCGGAAACCGTGCCACAGGACAGCGGCCATTTCCAGCACGATGATCACGCCCACCGTCACGGACAATGGCAGATAGCCCCAGAAACCTTCGCGCATGCGGTCGATATTGATATCGAGCATCATGACCACGAAGAGGAACAGCACCATCACGGCGCCGACATACACCAATACCAGCACGATGGCCAGGAATTCAGCTTGCAGCAGCATCCAGATGCCCGCTGCGGAAAAGAAGGACAGTACCAGGAACAGTACTGCGTGGACCGGATTACGGGCCGTGATGACGCGCGTCGCTGCCAGAATCAAGATCAGCGCGAAGGCGTAAAACAAAATTGTTTTAAAGTCCATAAAAAACCCAATAGACGTACAGATGAACGAGGGGCGCGCCGCAGCTGGTCAGCTGCGGCGCATCCATCAGCGATAAGGTGCGTCGGCGGCGCGCGCAGCGGCGATGTCATTTTCATAACGATCGCCCACGGCCAGCAACATCTCTTTCGTGTAATACAAATCCCCGCGTTTCTCGCCGTGGTATTCCAGGATTTGCGTCTCGACGATCGAATCGACCGGGCAGGACTCTTCGCAGAAACCGCAGAAGATGCACTTGGTCAAGTCAATATCGTAACGCGTGGTGCGGCGCGAACCGTCGTCACGCTGTTCCGATTCGATCGTGATGGCCATCGCCGGGCAAACCGCTTCGCACAGTTTGCAGGCGATGCAACGTTCCTCGCCGTTCGGGTAGCGGCGCAGCGCGTGCAAGCCACGGAAACGCGGCGAGATCGGTGTCTTCTCTTCCGGGAATTGCACCGTGATCTTGCGCGAAAACATGTACTTGCCTGTCAACGCCATGCCCTTGATCAGCTCGCCTAACAAGAGGCTGCTGAAGAAATCTTTTACCTTATCCATTCGTATGCACTCTCTTACTTCCAAATATTCCAGGATGTCTGCATCCAGGCAGCGACGAAGACCAGGTAGACCAGCGTCAACGGGATAAACACTTTCCAGCCGAGGCGCATGATCTGGTCATAACGGTAGCGTGGGAAAGTACCGCGCACCCAGATGAACACCGACACGATGAAGAAGGTCTTGGCGAACAGCCAGAAGAAGCCGCCGAAACCACCCCAGAACTCAAGGAAAGCAAATGGTGCGGACCAGCCACCGAGGAACATGATCGAAGCCAGCGCGCCGATCAGGATCATGTTGGCGTATTCGGCCAGCATGAACATGGCGTAGGCCATGCCCGAATATTCAACCATGTGGCCGGCGACGATTTCCGACTCGCCTTCGACGACGTCGAACGGGTGACGGTTGGCTTCAGCCAGGCCCGACACCAGGTAGATGACGAACATCGGCAGCAGCGGCAGCCAGTTCCACGACAGGAAGTTCACGCCCTTGTCGGCGAAGAAGCCGATTTGCTGGCCGCTGACGATGTCGATGAAGTTCAGGCTGCCCGACACCATCAGCACGATGACCATCACGAAGCCCATCGGGATTTCATACGAAATCATCTGTGCCGAAGCGCGCATGGCGCCCATGAACGAGTACTTCGAGTTCGAGGCCCAGCCGGCGATGATGATGCCGTAGACTTCCATCGAGGTGATCGCCAGCAGCATCAGCAAGCCTGCGTTGACGTTGGCCAGCACGGCTTGCGGGCCGAACGGCACGACCGACCAGGCGGCCAGGGCCGGCATGATGGTCATGATCGGGCCGATCACGAACAGGCCCTTGGCGGCCTTGGACGGGATGATGATCTCTTTGAACAAGAGTTTCAGTGCATCGGCGATCGGCTGCAGCAAGCCCAGCGGACCCACGCGGTTCGGGCCGACGCGGATCTGGATCCAGCCGATCAGCTTGCGTTCCCACAAGGTCAGGTAGGCAACCAGGCCCATCAGCGGCAGCAGCACGCACAGGATCTTGATCAGGGTCCAGAAGAACGGCCACGAGCCGCCCAGCAAATCCTGGCCGCTGCTGTTGATGACGTTTACAAATTCAGGCAGAGCCATCAGATTTTCCCCTCTGCTGTTTCAACTGTGATGTCACCGAACATGCCGCCCAGGCTAGCCGTCGAGGCATGCGCCGCCGACACTTTCACCACATTGGCTGGCAGGCCGGCATGGAGTGCCGCCACCAGGATGGCGCTGCCGGAGCCTTGCGCCACTTTGACCTTGTCGCCCGCCTTGATGCCCAGCTTGTCAGCCAGCGCCAGGGACAGGTGCGCTTGCGGTGCGGCGCCATCGACCGTGCGCAGCAGCGGTTCGGAGCGGCGCACGAGCGCGTCGGCGAAGTAGATCGGCACGTCGGCGATGCGTTGCAGCGCAGGCGAAGCCGGTGCGTAGCTTGCCGCTTCCGGCGCGTTCTTGGCGATGTTGTTCAGCTGTGCCGACAGATCGGTCACGCCGGCGCCAAACGCTTCGTCGCGGATTGCTTCGGAAGTGTCGTAGTCGAAACCGGCCAGGCCCAGGATGTTGCCCAGGACGCGCAGCACTTTCCAGGCTGGACGGGTTTCCGCCAGGGGTTTCACGGTGCCGTTGAAGCTTTGCGCGCGGCCTTCGCAGTTGACGAAGGTGCCCGAGGTTTCAGCGAACGGAGCGATCGGCAGCAAGACATCGGCGTAATCCATGCCGTGCTTGAAGGCCGACATCGCCACGACCATGTCGGCGCCATCCAGGGCGGCGCGGGCCGCTTGTGGATTGGCAGCGTCGAGTTCCGGCTCGGCGTGCAGCAGCACGTAGGCTTTTTTCGGCGCGGCAAAGGCAGCTTGCACATTGGCGCGCGGCTTGGCGACCAGGTGCGCGCCAACCGTGTTGGCCGCTTCCGTCAGGTAGCCGAGCTTGGCGCCCGTCTGTTCGGCGATCCATTGCGCGGCAGCATGCAATTGCGACGCTTGCGGGTGTTGCGTTGCCGCGTTACCCAGCAGTACGGCGCCGTGGTCGCCAGCCATCAGGCTGGCGGCAATCGCAACGGCCACGTCCGAAGCGGCGATCGCTTCAAAACCGGCTGGCGCGGCGATTTCTTTGGCTTTGGCAACGGCGACGACCACTTCCGACAAGGCCGCCAGCCAATCGCTAGGCGCGACGATCATCTTGTTGGCGATGGTGATCAGCTGGTCATCGTCGGAGGCGTGCAGGATCGACAGCTTGGCGCCGCCCTTGACGGACGCGCGCAAACGCGTGGCCAGCAATGGGTGGTCCTTGCGCAGGAACGAGCCGATGACGAAGGCGCGCTTGATCTGGCCAAATTCGTTGATCGGCATACCCAGCCATGGCTTGACGCCGGCGTCCAGCGCGAAGTCGGTCTGGCGCAGGCGGAAGTCGACGTTCTCGGAACCGAGACCGTTGACCACTTTTTGCAGCAGTACCAGCTCTTCGACGGTCGAATGCGGCGTTGCCAGCGCGGCGATGGCGTCAGCGCCATGCTCGTGCTTGATGTTTTTCAGGCCGTGCGCCACGTATTCCAGCGCCGTTTGCCAATCGACTTCTTTCCACTCGTTGCCTTGTTTCAGCATCGGGGACGTCAGGCGTTCGGCGCTGTCCAGCGCTTCGTACGAGAAACGGTCCTTGTCCGAGATCCAGCACTCGTTGACGGCTTCGTTTTCCAGCGGCAATACGCGCTTGACCTTGCCAGCTTTCACTTGCACGATCAGGTTCGCGCCCAGGCCGTCATGCGGGCTGACCGATTTGCGGCGCGACAGTTCCCACGTACGGGCGCTGTAGCGGAACGGCTTCGAGGTCAGTGCGCCGACCGGGCACAGGTCGATCATGTTGCCCGACAGTTCGGAGTCGACCGTCTGGCCGACGAAGGACACGATTTCCGAGTGTTCGCCGCGGCCGATCATGCCCAGCTCCATCACGCCAGCCACTTCCTGGCCAAAGCGTACGCAGCGGGTGCACTGGATGCAGCGCGACATTTCTTGCATGGACACCAGCGGACCGGCTTCCTTCGGCTGCACGACGCGCTTGTCTTCCTTGTAGCGCGATTCGCTCTTGCCGTAACCCACTGCCAAGTCTTGCAACTGGCATTCGCCGCCCTGATCGCAGATAGGGCAATCGAGCGGGTGGTTAATCAGCAAGAATTCCATGACCGACTTTTGCGCCTGCACAGCTTTATCGCTGGCAGAGCGCACGATCATGCCGGCACTGACCGGGGTCGCACAAGCGGGCAAAGGCTTGGGCGCCTTTTCCACTTCGACCAGGCACATGCGGCAGTTCGCTGCGATCGACAATTTCTTGTGATAGCAGAAGTGCGGAATGTAGGTTCCCAATTTGTTGGCGGCGTCCATCACCATGCTACCAGCAGGGACTTCGACTTTTTTGCCGTCTATTTCGATTTCAACCATGGTGATCGTTACCTGACGCAGCTTAGATATATGCGGGCACTAAGCAATGCTTGTGCTCGATATGATATTCAAATTCTTCACGGAAATTCTTAATGAAGGCCCGTACCGGCATGGCAGCCGCATCGCCCAGCGCGCAAATGGTGCGGCCCTGGATGTTGTCGGCGATCGAGTTGAGCATGTCCAGGTCGTCTGGACGACCCTGCCCCTGCTCGATGCGGTGCACCATGCGGTACATCCAGCCTGTGCCTTCACGGCAAGGCGTACACTGGCCGCACGATTCTTCAAAGTAGAAGTAGGACAGGCGTTCCAGCGCCTTTACCATGCAGCGTGTTTCGTCCATCACGATGACGGCGCCCGAACCCAACATCGAACCGGCTTTCGCGATCGAGTCGTAGTCCAGGTCGGTCTGCATCATGATGTCGCCGCGGATCACCGGAGCGGACGAACCGCCAGGGATCACGGCCTTGATCTTTTTACCACCGCGCATGCCGCCTGCCAGTTCCAGCAGGGTCGCAAACGGGGTGCCGAGCGGCACTTCGTAGTTGCCCGGTTTTTCCACGTCGCCCGAGATCGAGAAGATCTTCGAACCGCCGTTGTTCGGCTTGCCCATCGCCAGGTATTTCTCTGGACCGATGTTCAGCACGAAAGGCACGGCCGCGAACGTTTCCGTGTTGTTGATCGTCGTCGGCTTGCCGTACAGGCCAAACGAGGCAGGGAAAGGCGGCTTGAAGCGCGGCTGGCCTTTCTTGCCTTCCAGCGATTCGAGCAGGGCCGTTTCTTCGCCGCAGATGTAGGCGCCATAACCATGGTGCGCATGCAACTGGAACGAGAACTCGCTGCCCATGATCTTGTCGCCCAGGAAACCGGCGGCGCGCGCCTCTTCCAGCGCTTCTTCGAAACGCAGGTATTCCTGGAAGATCTCGCCGTGGATGTAGTTGTAACCCACGGTGATGCCCATCGCGTAAGCGCCAATGGCCATGCCTTCGATCAGCGCATGGGGATTGTAACGAATGATGTCGCGGTCCTTGAAAGTGCCCGGTTCGCCTTCATCTGTATTGCAGACGAGGTATTTTTGACCCGGGAACTGGCGCGGCATGAAGCTCCACTTCAAGCCGGTAGGGAAACCCGCGCCGCCACGGCCGCGCAAGGACGAAGCCTTGAGGTCGGCGATGATCTGTTCCGGCGTGATTTTCTCTTCCAGGATACGCCGCAGGGCACTGTAGCCGCCGCGGTTCACATAATCTTGCAAATGCCAGTTCTTGCCATCCAGATCCTTCAGGATCAATGGATCGATATGGCGGTTGTGGAGTGACGTCATTTCTTGAGTTCCTCCAGCATGGCGTCGATCTTCTCGTTCGACATCCAGCTGCACATGGTTTTATTGCTGACCAGCAAGACAGGCGCATCGCCGCACGCACCCATGCACTCGCCTTCAACCAGGGTGAACTGGCCGTCAGGGGTGGTTTCGCGGAAATCGATACCCAGCTTCTGCTTCAGGTAGTCTGCAGCGCGCACGCCGCCCGACAGGGCGCATGGCAGGTTGGTGCACACGGTGATCTTGTGCTTGCCCACGGGTTTCACGTTGTACATATTGTAGAACGTGGCCACTTCCTGCACGGCAATCGCCGGCATGCCGATGTAATCGGCCAGTTCCTTCATGGTTTCCGGTGCCAGCCAGCCCAGTTCATCCTGGGCATGGGCCAGCGCGGCCATGACGGCGGATTGACGCTGGTCGGCCGGGTACTTGGCCAACTCACGGTCAATTTTCTTATAACATTGCTCTGATAACAACATACTTTTTGCCTCTTAGCGGTCAATACTGCCGAACACGATATCTTGCGTCCCGATGATGGTCACGGCGTCGGCAAGCATGTGCCCACGCGCCATCTCGTCGAGCGACTGCAAGTGGGCGTAGTCTGGCGCGCGCAGTTTCATGCGGTACGGCTTGTTGGCGCCATCGGACACCAGGTACACGCCGAACTCGCCCTTCGGATGCTCCACGGCGCTGTAGGCCTCGCCTGGCGGCACGTGGAAACCTTCCGTAAACAGCTTGAAGTGGTGAATCAGCGATTCCATGTTGGTCTTCATGTCGACGCGGCCCGGAGGCGCCACCTTGCGGTTGCTGGTCATGACAGGACCTTCATTGTTGCGCAGCCACTCCACGCATTGCTTGATGATGCGGTTCGACTGGCGCAGCTCTTCCACGCGGACCAGGTAGCGGTCGTAGCAATCGCCGTTGGTGCCGATAGGAATGTCGAAATCCATCAAGTCGTACACTTCGTACGGCTGTTTCTTGCGCAAGTCCCACTGCACGCCCGAGCCGCGCAGCATGGCGCCCGTAAAGCCCATGGCCAGCGCATCTTCCGGCGAGACCACGCCGATGCCGACGGTACGCTGTTTCCAGATACGGTTGTCGGTCAGCAGGGTTTCGTACTCGTCCACGGAGTTCGGGAAACGGCGCGCGAAGTCTTCGATGAAGTCCAGCAGCGAACCCTGGCGGTTTTCATTCAGCTTGCCGATGGCCTTGGCGTTGCGGATGATCGACGCCTTGTGCTGCGGCATCGCGTCCGGCAGGTCGCGGTACACGCCGCCCGGACGGTAGTAGGCTGCGTGCATGCGCGCGCCCGACACTGCCTCGTAGGCGTCGAACAAGTCTTCGCGGTCGCGGAAGCAATACAGGAACGGGCCCATGGCGCCAACGTCCAGCGCGTGGGTGCCGAGCCACATCAGGTGATTCAGGATGCGCGTCATCTCGTCGAACATGACGCGGATGTATTGCGCGCGCAGCGGTACTTCCAGGCCCAGCATCTTTTCGATGGCCATCACGTACGCATGTTCATTGCACATCATCGACACATAGTCGAGACGGTCCATGTACGGCACGGATTGCAGGTAGGTCTTCTGTTCTGCCAGCTTTTCGGTGGCGCGGTGCAGCAGGCCGATATGCGGGTCGGCGCGCTGGATGACTTCGCCATCCATCTCCAGCACCAGGCGCAGCACACCGTGCGCGGCCGGATGCTGCGGCCCAAAGTTCAGGGTGTAGTTCTTAATCTCAGCCATTATTTCATCCCGTAATGTTCTTCGCGGATCACGCGCGGCACGTTTTCCCGCGGCTCGATCGTCACGGGCTGGTAAATCACGCGCTTTTGTTCCGGATCGTAGCGCATCTCGACATAGCCGGAGACGGGGAAATCCTTGCGGAACGGATGGCCGATGAAACCGTAGTCGGTCAGCAGGCGGCGCAAGTCGTTGTGGCCTTCGAAGAGAATGCCCAGCAGGTCGAATGCTTCGCGCTCGTACCAGTTGACGGCACGCCAGATGCCCACCACGGAAGGCAGCAGCGGCATGTCGTCGTCCGGTGCGAACACGCGCACGCGCACGCGCCAGTTGTGCTTGACCGACAGCAAGTGCGACACGGCCGCGAAACGCAGACCATCCCAGCTACCGTCGCCATAGGTCGAGTAGTCGACACCGCACAGGTCGAGCAGCTGCTCGAAATGCAGGGTCGGATCGTCGCGCAAGGTCTGCATCACGGCCAGGTAGTCCTCGGCCTTGACGACCAGGGTGACTTCGCCCAGCGCAACCGTCGTGCTAACGCGATCGCCCAGGGCAGTGCCGAGGGCGTTTTGCAATACTTCTAAATGTGTTGTCATAATCTGAAGCGGCCCCGTTAGCGTGCGATCGTGCTGGTACGCTTGATCTTGTTCTGCAACTGCATGATGCCGTACAGCAAGGCTTCAGCGGTCGGAGGACAGCCAGGCACATACACGTCGACGGGCACGATGCGGTCGCAACCGCGCACCACGGAATAGGAGTAATGGTAGTACCCGCCGCCATTGGCGCAGGAACCCATCGAGATGACCCAGCGTGGCTCTGCCATCTGGTCGTAGACCTTGCGCAGGGCCGGCGCCATCTTGTTGCACAGGGTGCCGGCAACGATCATGACGTCGGACTGACGCGGCGACGGACGAAACACGACGCCGAAACGGTCCATATCGTAGCGGGCTGCGCCCACATGCATCATTTCGACCGCACAGCAGGCCAGACCGAACGTCATCGGGAACATAGACCCGGTGCGCGCCCAGTTGATCAGCTTGTCGGCCGAGGTGGTGATGAAACCTTCGCTTAATACGCCTTCAATAGCCATGGCTTATTCCCAGTCAAGGGCACCTTTCTTCCAAATGTACCAAAATCCGACCACGAATTCAGCGATGAACACCATCATCGTGACGAAACCGGCCCAGCCCAGGTCGCGCATTGCAACGCCCCATGGGAAAAAGAATGCCGTTTCCAGATCGAACAAAATAAACAGGATTGCGACCAGATAGTAGCGCACATCAAATTTCATGCGCGCGTCTTCGAATGCTTCAAAGCCACATTCGTACGGGGAGAGTTTTGCTGCGTCAGGCTTGTTAGGACCTAACAGGCGCCCCAGGAGCTGGGGAGCGATACCGACACCAAGGCCGATAATAATAAACAGCAGGACGGGGAAGTAATTTTCGAGGTTCACGATTGATGAGCTTATATTGAACGATCGGTTAAATGAGGACGCTGCGATCATTTGCAGCGTATCTAACGCACGACCCCAATCAAAGCTAAGACCAGGATCGAACGACACATCCTCGTAAAAAAAGCCAGCAACTTTGTACGAGCCATGGCTCGTGCGCCGTTGCTGGCTTCTGATTTCTGGTGCCGACGACGAGACTCGAACTCGTACAGCTTTCGCCACTACCCCCTCAAGATAGCGTGTCTACCAATTTCACCACGTCGGCGGTAAGGCCCGTATTCTACTCTGCTTTGCCGCTAAAGTTAATGCACAAATGCATCAAAACACAGATAAAAACGATAAATTTTTACATCTTCCAGCGCGCCACGATTTTTTCCTGCCGCACTGCTAAAACATTGAGCAATAATCTGCCCGTAATGAGAATTACTCTCGATGAGGCATCGAGTGAATACAGAATTACTTCGGAATCGCGCCGGCTGGAGTGCTGGCAACCGGTGCCGCCGCCGCTGGAGCGCTGACCGCTGGTGCCGCAGGGGCTGCTGGCACCGTCGTCGGGATCGCGCCCGCGCCGGTGACCGGCACTGGCTTGACGACTTTATCCATCACGCCGCCGCCGACCGTGGTGGCGCGCTGATTGGCCATCAGCGACAGGGCCAGGGTGGCGCCGAAGAAGATCGCGGCGGCAACACCCGTCGATTTCGACATGAAGTTCGACGAACCCGTCGCACCGAACAGGCTGCCCGAGGCGCCCGAACCGAAGGCGGCGCCCATGTCGGCGCCCTTGCCGTGCTGCAGCAACACCAGCGCGATAATCGACAATGCCGAAATAACCTGTACTACCACTACCAGATTGAACATCATGTTCATTGCAATTCCATTCTTAGTTTAAATTAATTCAATCAGCGGCGTGAATAATTGCCAGGAAATCCGCCGCCTTCAATGCTGCTCCACCGATCAGACCGCCATCGATATCCGGCATCGCCATCAATTCTTTTGCGTTCTCCGGCTTCATGCTGCCGCCGTACAGGATTTGCACGCCGGCGGCCGCTACCGCATTCTTTGCCACCAACTGGGCGCGCAATACCTGATGCACGTCCTGCGCCATTTGCGGCGTGGCGGTCTTGCCCGTGCCGATGGCCCAGACTGGCTCATAGGCCAGCACCAGTTTCGCCACGTCGTCGGCGGAAATCGCCGCCAGCACGGCGCCCAGCTGCTGCGCCACGACGGCATTGGTCTGGCCCGCTTCGCGCTGCGCCAGCGTTTCGCCGATGCAGACGATAGGCGTGATGCCTGCCGCCAGCGCGGCAACCGTCTTGGCCGCCACTTGCGCATCGCTCTCGCCATGGTAGGCGCGGCGCTCGGAATGCCCGATCACCACATAGCTGCAGCCAAAATCCTGCAGCATGGCGGTCGAGATTTCCCCCGTGTAGGCGCCGCCGGCATGCGCGGACACATCCTGCGCGCCCCAGCCAAGAGCCGTGCCTGCCAATTGCGCCTGGCACTGCGCCAGATACGGCGCAGGCACACAGACGGCGCTGGCGGCGCCAGAGGCAGCCAGGCCAGCAACTATTTCAGACAATAACACCGCGTTCGAGGTGCGACTGCCGTTCATTTTCCAATTTCCGACGACGAGTTTGCGACGCATAGTAGCCTAAATTCTAATAACCCGTCATTCTAACTCCGGCACCGATGCCGGTCAAACAGGCAGTGCCCCGTTTCAGGCAACTTGCAACATGATCTTGCCCACGTGCGTGCTCGCTTCCATCAAGGCATGCGCCTCGTTGGCCTTTTCCAATGGGAAAGTTTGATAGATCACGGGCTTGATCTTGCCTGCCTCGATCAGCGGCCAGACGGTCGCGCGCAGGTGGTTGGCGATGGCCGCCTTGAAGGCGACGGAACGGGGACGCAGGGTGGAACCCGTCACCGTCAGGCGGCGGCGCAGCAAGCTACCCAGGTCCAGTTCCGCCTTGGTGCCGCCCTGCACGGCGATCAGGCCGATGCGGCCATCGTCGGCCAGGCAATCGATTTCGCGCGGCAGGTAGTCGCCGCCCACCATGTCGAGGATGACGTCGACGCCTTTGCCACCGGTCAATTCCTTGACGACGGTAACGAAATCTTCCGTGCGGTAATTGATGCCCCGCTCGGCGCCCAGCGCCTCGCAGGCGCGCGCCTTCTCGTCGCTGCCCGCCGTGGCAAACACGCGGTGACCGAGCGCGGCCGCCAGCTGGATGGCCGTCACGCCGATGCCGGACGTGCCGCCCTGCACCAATAACGTTTCGCCATCAGCCAGCGCGCAGCGGTCGAAGACATTGCTCCAGACGGTAAAGAAATTCTCGGGCAGGGACGCGCCTTCTAGCGCCGTCAAGCCTTGCGGCAAAGGCAGGCACTGGCCGGCGGGCGCGGCGCAGTATTCGGCATAGCCGCCGCCCTGCACCAGTGCGCAGACCAGGTCGCCCTTCTTGAATGCGGTGTTGCTGAAATCGCCATCGACGACCTCGCCCGCCACTTCCAGGCCCGGCAAGTCCGACGCGCCGGCTGGCGGCGCGTATTTGCCCAGGCGCTGCAGCACGTCGGGACGGTTGATGCCGGCCGCGTGCACCTTGATCAGCAGTTCGCCCGCCTTATATTGCGGCATGGGACGTTCGGCGATCTGCAAAACGTCGGCGGGACCTGGCTGGCTGATGGCAACTGCACGCATGGCGGGACTCTCTCAAAGGAAAACGGCGATTGTACGCCAAGCCGCCAGCCCTTGCAGGGCACCGCTCCCCCTTAGGCGCCGCCCGTCTTCGACTGCCGCGGCAATGGCGTACCCGGCTTCCATTTCGCCGACAGGGCTTGCCCTTCCTCGACTTGCTCATGCGTCATCTTGCGCACCACGGCGGCGCGCTGGTCGGCCGCATTCGCGTTGCCATTCGCGGCCGCCAGGTTCCACAGCATGTAGGCGATGACATTATCCTGCTGCACGCCGCCCATGTGGTAGCGGTACATCAGGCCCAGCACCTGCTGCGCCTCGGCATGGTTCTGCTCGGCCGCCTTGCGGAACCAGCCGACGGCCTGCTTATGGTCTTGCAGCACGGCGTTGCCCGTGTAATACATGGCGCCCACCACATACTGGGCGTCGGCCTTGCCCTGCTCGGCCGCCTTGCGGTGCCAGAACATGGCTTGCTTGTAATCCTGCGGCAAGCCCCGTCCCATGTAATACATCAAGCCCAGCAAGTGCTGGGCATCGGCGCTACCGGTTTTAGCCAGTGGCAATATTTCCTTGTAGGCGAGCGCGTAATTCTTGTTGTTGTAGGCGCTGGCGCCTTCGGCGAAGCCAGCCCGCGCGGGTAGCTGTATCGTCAACAGCATGAGTAATGTAATGATCAGTTTTTTCATCGGAATGGGATGTGGTCTGACTACTTATTCTTGTCCTGCCAAAAGGCCTGCGGCAGGATGCTTTTACTTCCAGCTAACTTTGCCCAGGCCTTCGACGCTGACATCGCGGTTGACCGGCTTGCCGTACACCACCACCGAACCGAGCCCGCTCAAGTTCAGCTTGGCATTCGTATGGGCATTCACCGTGGCGTTGCCGAGGCCGCTCAATTCCAGGTTGACGGCGTCCGCTTCAAACTGCTGCGCATTCAGGCTGCCCAGGCCACCCAGGCTGGCTTTCAGGAGCCGCCCGCGTCCGCCCAGTACCACCGAGCCGGCGCCCTGCAAGTCCAGCTCGGCCCGCTCATTGTTACCTATCCATATCTGCATGCTGCCCACGCCGCCCAGGCTGGCATTGAGCTTGCGGTAATCGCCCACCAGCTTGATGCTGCCCGCCCCTTCCAGCGACAGGGTCAGTTCCTCGCCCTTGAAACCCGTGATGTCCGTGCTGCCAAAACCTTCCGAGCTCAGTTCGCGCAAATTCGGCAAGACCAGGTCGGCGCGGATCGAGGAAGGGCCGATCTTGAAGCCGCGCACTTCCGTTTCGATGTGCAGGGTATCGCCGCTTTGCGCCGTGCTGACATCGGCGATATAGCGCTTGTCGGCCGTGATGCTCAGGGAAGGCACATTGCCCTGGCGAATGCGCACTTCCATCACGCCATCGAGCTTGACGCGCACCACGCGGGCGTCGACGTTGCGCATTTCCAGCAAGCGGGTCTCGGCGGCCGCGCCGCGCACCAGGCCCAGAGTCGCCAGGAACAGCAGCGCCAGTTGCAGTGTCTTTTTCATGTAATGCATCCTCGGTATCTTGTTTTTATGTGCCGCGGCGCCCTCGTGGAGCTCCCGCGCATTACCACTGGCTGCCACTGTAGCAGCAGCAAAAATTGCTGACAATCAATTATGAGAAACGGGCTTTTTCGGCGGCGTTCAGGCGCTTGGCCTTGACGACCACCACGTGCATGGCAGTCTTGCCCGCTGGCGCGGCCAGGGTGGCGGTGGAGCTGGCCACTTGCAGGGCCGGAGCGGCCGAGGCGATGGCGTAGCAGCTGGCGCTGACCAGGATGGCGGCGGCAACGGCAATGACTTCCATGTTTTTAGCGACGTTCATGTTGTTCTCCTCGGGTGTCTGGCAGTGGGCTTGCGGTATGTGATCACTATAGCCATACCGCTCCCGGCAGACACGCCGATTGCGACGAACTGCGCTTTTGGCAGGCTGGCCTGACAAAAACGCGGATAAACGTCGATTTACTGCTGCGCGCTTAAAACTCTTCCCACTCGTCAGCGCCGGACTTGGCTGCCTTAACGGGCCTGGCCGGCGACAGCGCGCGGGCCGGCGCGCGCGGCGCGGGGGCAACAGGCCTGGCCTTGAGGCGCGTCACGGGCGCCAGTGCCGCAGCAGGCGCATCGCCCAGGCGGAACATGCCGACGGCTTGCGCCAGGTCCACGGCCTGCTCCTGCAGGCTTTCCGCGGCGGCGGCCGCCTGCTCGACAAGGGCCGCGTTTTGCTGCGTCATGGTATCCATGTGCGTGACGGCCGTATTGATTTCGCCGATGCCGGCGCTCTGCTCGCGGCTGGCCACCGTGATCTCGCTCATGATGGTGGTCAATTGCTGCACCGACGCCACCACCTGATCCATGGTCTGGCCTGCTTCATCGACGAGGCGGCCGCCGGCATCCACTTTTTCCACCGAATCGCCGATCAATTCCTTGATTTCCTTGGCCGCGCCAGCGGAGCGTTGCGCCAGGTTGCGCACTTCGGACGCCACCACGGCAAAGCCCCTGCCCTGCTCGCCCGCGCGCGCCGCCTCGACGGCCGCGTTCAGGGCCAGGATATTCGTCTGGAAGGCGATGCCGTCGATGACGCCGATGATGTCGACGATCTTGCGCGAACTTTCCTGGATGCCGGCCATGGTGCCGACCACTTGCTGCACCACGCGGCCACCCTTGGCCGCCACTTCCGAGGCGGATACAGCCAGCTCATTGGCCGCATGCGCGTTTTCCGCATTCTGCTTGACGGTCGAGGTCAGCTCATCCATCGAACTGGCTGTTTCTTCCAGCGCGCCCGCCTGCGCTTCCGTGCGCGAGGACAGGTCGGCATTGCCGGCGGCAATATCGGCCGATTCGCTGCGCACCAGGGTGCTGATGCTGCGGATCTGCACCAGCACGGTGGCGATCTTTTCGACAAACAAGTTAAACGCCTTGGCGATCTGCGCCAGCTCATCCGAGCCTTCCGCGTCGAGGCGGCTGGTCAGGTCGCCGTCGCCCGTGGCGATCGCTTCCATCGCATCGCGCACCAGGCCCAGGCGGCGCAAGGCGCGCGCCACCAGCGCGCTCAATACCGTGGCGGCCAGGGCCAGCACCAGCAAGGCCGTCAAGGCCGAGGCGCGCAGCATGGAAGTCAATGCTTGCGTCGACTCTGCCCGGTCGAGCACGGTGGCAAGCAACCAGTCACTGCCCGGCACCTTACTTACATGCAAGATGCCGTCACGCTCGCCCAGGCGGATGGCGGCGCCATCGCCGCTCTTTTCAATATCGGCCAGCGCCTGCGCGCTCAGGCCCGGATCGAGTTCGGCCAGGGGCTTCAAGGTCAGCTTGCCGTCCGGGTGGGCGATGATCTTGCCGCCGCCATCGACGAGGAAGGCATAGCTGGATGCCGTCGGCTTGATCGATGCGACGTTTTGCACCACGGCATCCATCATCACGTCGGCCGCCAGCACGCCCGTGACGCTGCCCTTGCCGCCCAGCGGCTCGGCAAACGTCACCACCAGCTTGCCCGTGCTGGCGCCGATATACGGCGCCGTAATGACGGGGCCGCCCGCTTCGGACGCCAGCTTGTACCAGGGCCGCGCCGTGGGATCATAGTCTGCGGCGCGCTTGCGCTCTTGCGAAAAGACGGCGTGCTTGTCGGCAAAGCCGATATACGCCATGTCAAACGTGCCCGCCTGTTCGGCCGCCTTCAGGGCCGGCAGCGGATCGGCCGCCGTGGCGCCCTGCTTGAGTGAGCCCACGACGGCTTGCTTGGAACGCAGCCATTCGGCGATGGCCGCGGCATGGCTGTGCGACAACTGCAGCATCTGCGTGTCGAGCGCGGCCAGGGTGCTTGAGCGCGTAGTGAAAAAATTGGCGATGGCAACGGCCAGCATGGCCAGCACGACGATGGAAACGGCGATGGCGATCAGCCGCGCCTTAAGGGAGGACAACATGGTGCATCCAATAAAAAAGAGAAAATCGGGAGGGATGCGCCATGGTCGATGAATAAGATTTTGTCGTCAAGCAATACTGACAGTCAATTACCCATAAACAACAATTGATACCATATATTAATTACAGCTCGCCGCGCAGCTTGCGCAGGGCCGGCGATTCACCACCCGTCGCTTCGATGCGGAACCGGGCAAATGCCTGCTCCAGTTCAGGGTACTGGCGCAAGCCGCCTTCCGTAAAGTAGCGCCCGCCGGGGATATCGCCCCACGGCAGCGGCGCGCTCAAGGCCCCGCTGCCCGCCAGGGCCAGCAGCGGTTCCAGCGCGCTGCGCAGGTCGGCCACCTCCCCATCGTTAGGCGCCAGCCGGGCCAGCAATTGCTCCAGTTCGGCGGCATGGGCTTGCAAACGCTGTTGATCCATCATCTCTCCTTAATTCTTGATCGTGCCGATCAGCACGGGGGCCGACCACAGGCTGCGGTTGGGCAATAGATACTGCTGCGCCCCGCCCTTGCGCCGTACCAGCCCGCCCAGCTCTTGCGTCGGTGCCACCTGGCTGACGAACACGTTGACAGTGCCCTTGGGCATGATCTGATACACATCATACAGCGGCGCCTCGCTCTTCAAGGGCAAGCCGAAACAGTCGGCCAGGCTGGCGCAACGGCCCGACGCCAGCTGCAATTGCGCGCTGGTAGTGAAGTATGGCGAGTACGGCGACACATTCTGGCCATGCGGCACGATTTTTACCAGCGCGGCCGACATGGCTTGCAAATCTGGCAAGGTACTGCCGGAAGCGAGCTGCTCGACAGCGCGCGCGTAAATCGTCTCGGCCGGGGCGGCTGGATCGGCGGCGCGCAGTTCGCGCAGGAATTGCCGGCCCGGTGCGCTGTCCAGGTAGGGATCGATCGCTTCGCGCTGCAAGCCCGCCGTCTTGAAGGTGCTGAGGTCATTGATTTCGCGCGCATGCACGGCGCGCAAGGCGTCGAGGTCTTGCGCCGGCATGGCCGCGGACGCGGCGGCGATGGGAATTGGCAGCGGCACCGGCGTGGGTGCATTGTCCAGCTGTGCCCGGACACCGGGCACGACGGCAAGCAGAAAGGCGGCGGCCAGCCCGCAGTATGTGCGCATGCTGCATCTCCTTGGAAGACTCGTTCAGGGGAAGATCCCACTCCGAATCTACAAGGCGCGGCGGCGGCCGATACGCGCTGGATCAAGGCCGGTGCAGACAGGCGGGCAAGGCGGCACACGCCTTCGATACAGCGCAAACGCAGCGCATAAAAAAACCGCCAGGGCTTGCGCGCCGGCGGTTTTTGAGCATGCGGCTGAAGCCGCACTCAGGCGTACCTGAAGGACATCAAGCGGCTGGCGCTTCGTTGCCTTCGGCAGCTTTCATCGACAGTTTCAGGCGGCCGCGGTCGTCCGTTTCCAGCACTTTTACACGCACCAGCTGGCCTTCTTTCAGGTAGTCGGCCACGGCGTTGACGCGCTCGTTGGCGATCTGCGAGATGTGCAGCAAGCCGTCTTTGCCTGGCATGACTTGCACGATGGCGCCGAAGTCCAGCAGTTTCAGCACGGTGCCTTCGTAGGTCTTGCCCACTTCGACGGAAGCGGTCAGTTCTTCGATGCGGCGCTTGGCTTCCTGGCCGGCAGCGGCGTCGACGGAAGCGATGGTGACCACGCCTTCGTCGCTGATGTCGATCTGGGTGCCCGTCTCTTCGGTCAGCGCGCGGATCACGGCGCCGCCCTTGCCGATCACGTCACGGATTTTTTCCGGGTTGATCTTGATGGTGATCAGACGCGGTGCGAAATCGGACAGTTCGGTTTTGACGTGCGGCATGGCTTTTTGCATTTCGCCCAGGATGTGCTCGCGGCCTTCCTTGGCTTGCGCCAGTGCCACTTGCATGATTTCCTTGGTGATGCCCATGATCTTGATGTCCATCTGCAGCGCCGTGATACCGTTGCGGGTACCGGCTACCTTGAAGTCCATGTCGCCCAGGTGATCTTCGTCGCCCAGGATGTCGGACAGCACGGCAAACTTGCCGCCTTCCTTGATCAGGCCCATGGCGATACCGGCCACGTGTTCCTTCATCGGCACGCCGGCGTCCATCAGTGCCAGGCAGCCGCCGCACACCGATGCCATCGACGAGGAACCGTTCGATTCCGTGATTTCCGACACCAGGCGCACCGAGTAGCTGAACTCTTCAGCTGCTGGCAGGGCGGCGATCAGCGCGCGCTTTGCCAGGCGGCCGTGGCCGATTTCACGGCGTTTTGGCGTACCGACGCGGCCCGTTTCGCCGGTGGCGAACGGAGGCATGTTGTAATGCAGCATGAACGAATCGGTGAACTCGCCCATCAGCGCATCGATCTTCTGGCTGTCGCGGGCGGTGCCCAACGTCGCCACGACCAGCGCTTGCGTTTCGCCGCGCGTGAACAGGGCCGAACCGTGGGTGCGTGGCAGCACGCTGGTGCGGATCGAGATCGGACGCACGGTGCGCGTGTCGCGGCCGTCGATGCGTGGCTCGCCGTCCAGGATCTGCGTACGCACGATTTTCGCTTCGATGTCGAACAGGATGTTGTTGACTTCGGCGCTGTCGATGGACGCGCCGCCGGCGGCAGCCGCTTCGGCCGACAGGTCGGCGATCACTTCCGACGTCGCCGCTTTCAGCTTGGCCGTACGCTCTTGCTTGTCCTTGGTTTGATACGCGTCATTGATCTTGGCGTTGGCAAAATGCGCGACGCGGGCGATCAGTGCTTCGTTTTTCGGCGCAGGCGCCCATTCCACTTCCGGCTTGCCGCCGTCACGCACCAGGTCGTGAATCGCGTCGATGACGACTTTCATCTGGTCGTGGCCGAAGACCACGGCGCCCAGCATGATTTCTTCGGACAGCTGTTTCGCTTCCGATTCGACCATCAGCACAGCCGTTTCGGTACCGGCGACAACCAGGTCCATTTCCGACGTTTTCAGCTGCTGGACGGTCGGGTTCAGGATGTACTGGCCATTGGCGTAACCGACGCGCGCTGCGCCGATAGGACCGTTGAAAGGCACGCCCGATACGCACAGGGCGGCCGAGGCGCCGATCATGGCGGCGATGTCCGGATCGATTTCAGGGTTGACCGACAACACGTGAATGATGACTTGCACTTCATTCAGGTAGCCTTCCGGGAACAGCGGACGGATAGGACGGTCGATCAAACGGGATGTCAGTGTTTCTTTTTCGGAAGGACGGCCTTCGCGCTTGAAAAAACCGCCCGGGATTTTACCGGCAGCATAGGTTTTTTCGACATAATCAACCGTCAAAGGGAAGAAATCCTGGCCTGGCTTGGCATCTTTGCGTGCCACTACCGTTGCCAGAACGACGGTATCTTCGATCGACACCAGCACTGCGCCGGATGCCTGACGTGCGATTTCGCCGGTTTCCAGGGTCACTTGGTGTTGACCGTACTGGAAGGTTTTCGTAACTTTGTTAAACATGGGGTATCCCTTTTCTAATTGCCGACAGATTTTCAGGGGCTGTCGTTCACCTCACCACAGGCGGCGTAAAAATGCTGCCTTTACTTGTTGCCACCTTTGCTACTTTACTTTTAAAACATGATATCGGGAGAGAATACTGTACTTCTCGATATAAATCCGGAATTCAAATGACAAAATGCCCGCGTCAGCGAACTGGCGCAGGCATTTCTGTATAAACCTTGTACGGCAAAAATTACTTGCGCAGACCAAGTTTAGCGATCAGGTCGCGATAACGGGTAGCGTCTTTAGCCTTCAGGTAGGACAACAGGCTCTTACGACGGTTGACCATCATGATCAGGCCGCGGCGGGAGTGGTGATCTTTCGAGTGGGCTTTGAAGTGGCCGTTCAGTTCGTTGATGCGAGCTGTCAGCAGTGCAACTTGCACTTCAGGGGAGCCGGTGTCGTTTTGACCACGTGCGTTGTCCGCGATGATAGCGGCTTTGTTGATGTTTTCTACTGTCATGATAAACCTTTCACATGCGGTGCACAGAGTCTGAACCCTATCCACCGTGAACTACGATTATTAAAATACTGGCCTATGCTTCCAACCAGACGCGCAAGTATATCGGAAAAAAGCCCGCCTGTATCCTGCCGTGCGGCCTTTTCTCGGTGCATGATAGGATTTTCCTGCATTTCAGGAGGTCAAACATGAAAAAACTGCTCAAATCAGCAACACCGCTGCTGTTTGCCGCACTGGCCGGCTGCGCCAGCTGGAACGCCCCGCCGCCCCAGCCGGGCGAACCGCGCGCCGCCGTGGAAGCGCGCCTGGGCCGGCCGACGAATATCTATCAATTGCCCACCGGGCCTGAACTGGAATACGCGACGGGACCGTACGGCCAGTACACGTACATGGCCCGCTTCGGCCCCGATGACAAGCTAATTTCCTACGAGCAAGTGCTCGACACGCCGGGCTTTGCCCGTATCAAGGTGGGCGTATCGACCCAGCAAGACGTGCTGCATACCCTGGGCCGCCCGACGGAAACATCGTACCTGTCGCTGCCGAAACTGCACGTCTGGTCCTACCGCTACAAGGAATCGGGCGTCTGGGATTCCATGATGCACGTGCACTTCGACCACGACGGCATCGTGCGCATGATGATGAACGGGCCCGATCCGGCCAAGGAAGAGCGGCGCTTTTTCTGGTAGAACATTACCAGCGTAACGACGCCTGATAAAACCGTAGCGAGCGGCAGTGAGGCTCGGCGCCCCCTTTGGGCCGAGAAGCGCAGCCGTGCTGAAGCACGGTGAGCATCACCGGCTGCAAAGCGCGACGCGCAGTAGGTTTGATCAGGCGTACTGCCTACGGCTGCGGGTCGATACGTTCATCCTTTGCATGCAGCTTGTTCAAGGCCGACAGATACGCCTTGGCCGAGGCGACGATGATGTCCGGGTCGGCGCCCACGCCATTGACGATGCGCCCGTCGCGCGACAGGCGCATGGTGACTTCACCCTGCGACTGCGTGCCCGTGCTGATGGCATTGACGGAAAACAAGACCAGCTCCGCGCCGCTGGCGGCCGCGCTTTCGATGGCGTTGACGGTGGCGTCGACGGGGCCGTCGCCCCGCCCTTCGCAACTCAGTTGCTTGCCGCCGACGAGAAATTCCACGCGCGCATGCGGCACGGCGCCCGTCGTCGACTGCTGCGTCAGTGAAATGAAACGGTAGTGCTCACTTTCCTGCGCCTGCTGTTCTTCGCTGACGAGAGCCATGATGTCTTCGTCGAAGATCTCGGATTTCCGGTCCGCCAGTTCCTTGAAGCGGATGAAGGCGGCGTTGATGTCCGCTTCCGATTCCAGCGCGATGCCCAGCTCGTGCAGCCGCTGCTTGAAGGCATTGCGGCCCGACAGCTTGCCGAGGACGATCTTGTTGGCCGTCCAGCCCACGTCTTCGGCGCGCATGATTTCATACGTCTCGCGCGCCTTCAAGATGCCATCCTGGTGGATGCCGGACGCGTGCGCAAAGGCGTTCGCGCCGACGACGGCCTTGTTCGGCTGCACGGCAAAGCCCGTGATTTGCGACACCATCTTGGATGCGGCCACGATCTGCGTCGTATCGATGCCCACCGTCAAGTTGTAATAGGCGGCGCGCGTGCGCAGCGCCATCACCACTTCTTCCAGCGCCGTATTGCCGGCCCGCTCGCCGAGGCCATTGACGGTACACTCGATCTGCCGCGCGCCGCCGATCATGACGCCGGCCAGCGAATTGGCGACAGCCAGGCCCAGGTCGTTATGACAATGCACGGACCAGATGGCTTTGTCGGAGTTCGGTATGCGTTCGCGCAAGCGCTTGATGGTATTGCCGAAGATCTCCGGCACGGCGTAACCGACCGTGTCGGGGAAATTGATGGTGGTGGCGCCCTCGGCGATCACGGCTTCCAGCACACGGCACAGGAAATCCTCGTCGGAGCGGCTGCCGTCTTCGGGGCTGAATTCGATGTCGTCCGTGAACTGGCGGGCAAAGCGCACGGCGTTCTGTGCCTGCAGCAAGACTTCCTCGGGCGTCATGCGCAGCTTCATCTGCATGTGCAGGGGCGACGTGGCGATGAAGGTGTGGATGCGCTTGCGCTCGGCCGGCTGCAGGGCTTCGGCGGCGCGGGCGATGTCGCGGTCGTTGGCGCGCGACAGCGAACAGATGGTGGACTCGCGCACGGCGCCGGCTATCGCCCGTATCGACTCGAAATCGCCCTGCGAGGCAGCGGCGAAGCCCGCTTCGATCACGTCGACCTTCATGCGTTCGAGCTGCTTGGCGATGCGCAGCTTTTCCTCGCGCGTCATGGAGGCGCCCGGCGATTGCTCGCCGTCGCGCAAGGTGGTGTCAAAAATGATGAGTCGGTTGCTGGTGTTCATGGCTGCTCCTGGCTGGCTGAAGACTGGCGACGCTACCGACTCAGCGCATCAATGCTCGGGGTCGGTCTGGATGATGCTGACGGGCTTGCCCTTCGCCATGCGCCAGAAAAACACGGCGTAGCCGGACAGACCATAGGCGACGAAGATCGGGAACAGCACTTTCGGCGGATCGATGGAAATGAGCGCAAAGAACAATGCCAGCAGGAATACAACGATAAAGGGCACGGACTTGCGGAAATTCACATCCTTGAAGCTGTAGAACGGCACGTTGGTGACCATAGTCAGGCCGGAGAACAGGGCGATCGTCCACGAGACCCATGCCAGCTGGTTGCCGGCAAATTCCAGGTCGTTCATGAGCAGGATGAAACCGGCCACCATGGCCGCCGCCGCCGGGCTGGGCAAGCCCTGGAAGAAGCGCTTGTCGACCACGGCGATATTCGTGTTGAAGCGTGCCAGGCGCAAGGCGGCGCCGGCGCAATACACGAAGGCGGCCAGCCAGCCCAGCTTGCCCATGCCGCGCAGCGACCATTCATAGATCACCAACGCCGGCGCGGCGCCGAACGACACCATGTCGGACAGGCTGTCGTACTGGGCGCCGAATTCGCTCTGCGTATTCGTCAGGCGGGCGATGCGGCCGTCGAGGCCGTCGAGGATCATGGCGATGAAGATGGCCCAGGCCGCGTGTTCGAATTTCTGGTTCATGGCCATGACGATGGCGTAGAAGCCGCAAAACAGGGCTGCCGTCGTGAAGGCATTCGGCAACAGATAGATGCCGCGGCGGCGCAAGGTTTTCTTGCCAGTGCCATCGCTCACCGGCTGGCGCACGAATTTGCTGAAGCGGGACGCTTTGGATACTGCGGGGGTGCCGTTCTTGCCTCTACGACGGGGGAAGTTTGCCATGTTGTTCCATATCTTGTGTACTGCGGGGATTCGGTGCCAGATGGCAGGCGCATTCGTCTTGCGGCATGCGCCTGCCGATGTTGCCATTATAGAGGAGCCACCGCCAAAGAAAAGCGCGGCGGCGTCAAGCTGGCAATATTGACGCCGATACTATCCTATTTGAACTTAATCTTCGCCACCAGGCCCATGTTCAGGGTCGTTTCGCCCGCTTCGAAGCTCGGTTCGGCCACCTGGTTGCCGCCATAGCCCATGGCATCGGCGCTCATGTTGCGCGCGCCGGCCACGCTGACGCGCTGCGCGTAATTGCCCGAACCTTCGAAATCGATGGTATCGATCACGGCATCATTGACATTGCGACCCATGGCGCCGGCGATGGCGGCCACGCGCTCGTTCAAGTTCTTGTACGCGGCCGCGATGCGCTGGTCATCGAGCTTGCGGATGGTGGCCGGCGCCAGGCCGAAATTCAGGCGGTTCAGGGTCAGCACGCCTTGCGCTGCGGACACGGTTTTCGGCAAGGCGGCCAGGTTGGTCGTCGTCACCTGCAGATACTGGCCCACTCGCCAGCCGGTCGGCACGCGCGGCTTGGCGGCGACGCCCGGCGGCAGGGGCGCCGTTTCCGGATACACGGCATACGTGTAGTAGCCCTGGGTCTTCAGCACGGCTTGCGGGTCGGCTTTCTTGACGATGGCCGCGCCCTGGTTCATCTTCTGGTTCACGCGCGAGGCGGCAGCAGCCTTGTCCTTGTCCTGCTCTTCGATGGCCAGGGTGACGGTCACCTGGTCGTTCGCATGCACCACTTCGCCGTTGGCGGGCACCACCACGAGTGTGCCGGAGGTGGGCAGGGCCTGGGCTTGTGCGCTCAGGGCAACGGTAGCGGCGGCGGCTGCCAGCATAGCTTTCATGACGGTCATAGTGTTCTCCTGGAAATAATGGGGCAAAAACGACCATGGGGCCAGCAGCCCCATGATCTTTACAACATGCTAACGCGGAAGCATTTCCGCGCGACTCAGCTTACTTGAGCTTACTTGAACTTGACCTTGCCGACGACGCGCATGTCGAGCGTCGTTTCGCCCGGCTCGAAGCTCGGTTCGGCAACGGTGCTGTCTTCAGCCATCTTGGCGCTGCGCATCATCATCGGCGCGGCGGCAGCACGGTTTTCGGTGACATAGTTGCCCGAACCTTCGAAGTCCACCGTATCGAGCACGGCGTCGGAAACGTTGCGGCCCATGGCCTTGGCGATGGCGGCCACGCGCTCGTTCAGGTTTTTATACGTGGCGGCGATGCGCTGGTCATCCAGCAGGCGGATGGTTTCCGGCTTCAGGCCGAAATTCAAGCCGTTCAAGGTCAGCACGCCTTGCGCCGCCGACACGGTTTTTGGCAGGGACGCCAAGTTGGCCGTCGTCACTTCCAGGTACTGGCCCACGCGCCAGGCCGTTGGCAGGCGCGGCTTGGCCACGGCGCCAGCCGGCAATGGACGCTCTTCCGGATACACGGGATAGGTGTAGTAACCGTACGATTTCAATGCTGCCGACGGATCGGCCTGCTTGACGATGGCGATACCCTTGTTCATCTTCTGGTTGACTCTCGACGCGGCGGCAGCCTTGTCCTTGTCCTGTTCTTCGACGGCCAGGGTAGCGACCACCTGGTCATTGACATGCTTGACTTCGCCAAACGCGGGTACGACCACCAGGGTGCCGTTGGTCGGCAGGGATTGGGCTTGTGCGCTCAGGGCAACGGTGGCGGCGGCGGCAACAAGGACGGATTTCATCACGGTCATGGGGGTACTCCTAGGTAGTTAATATGGCTGACAGCCAGCGAAGGGGACGCTTTTGCCATCCCTTTCGCCTGAGAAACTTGTCAAACTGTGTAGATTCTAACGCCTCATTCATTCCTGTGGCGCAAATTAACAAATCGTCACAAAATGTGCTTGCCAGTCACATCTGCTCACATTTCAACACAGCGACATTCAAAATAACAGTGTTCTTAGTGACCGTGCACCGCACCGCCGCTGCGCCGGCCTGGCTTGAAACTATGCCGGTGCGCGCGCCAGGCGATGGTCAGTGCCACCATCAGCAAGGCCAGCATGGCCCACGGGAACGACGCCGCGCCATAACCGTCGAGCAGCATGCCGCCCGCCAGGCCGCCGCCCGCGATGGCCACGTTCCAGATGGTCGCCACCATGGCCTGCGCCACATCCATGCCGTCGCCAGCCGCGTCCGCCGACGCCGTCTGCAGCAAGGTGCCGGCGCCGCCAAAGGTGATGCCCCAGATGGCCATGCTGACATAGATGACGATCGGGGAGTCCATCGCCAGGCCCAGCGCCACCATCACGAGGGCAAACGCGGCGATGCAGCCAAGCACGAGCGGGCGCAGCCAGCGGTCGATCAGCTGACTGACCAGCCAGATGCCGGCCAGCGAGCCCACGCCATACACGAGCAGCACCAGGTCGACGCGGGGGCGCAAGCCGGACGGCGCCAGGAACGGCGCGATGTAGGTATACAGAATGTTATGCGCCAGCATCCAGGCGACGATGACGGCCAAGATCGGCCGCACGCCCGGCGTCATGAACACCTGACGGATCGACAGGCGTTCGCCATTCTTTTGCCCCGGATAATCGGGTACGGCCAGCAACACCCACGCGACCAGCACCACGGCCATGCCGGACATGATGCCGAAGATGCTGCGCCAGCCCAGCACGCCACCCATCAGGGTGCCTAGCGGTACGCCCAGCGACAGGGCCAGCGGCGTGCCGATCATGGCAATGGCCATCGCCCTGCCCTGCTGTTCGACGCTGACCATGCGGCGCGCGTAGCCGGCCATCAAACCCCAGGCCAGCCCGGCGGCCATGCCGGTGACGAAGCGCGAGGCCAGGGCGACCATATAGTTGGGCGACAGGGCCGTCGCCGTATTGAAGATCAAAAAGCCGATGATGGCCAGCAGCAAGACATTGCGCCGGCGCCAGCCGCTCGTCATGGCCGTCAGGGGAATCGCCGTCAGGATCGAGCCGATGGCGTACACGGTCACCAATTGGCCCGTCATGACTTCGGAAATATTCAGGTCCCGGGCAATCTGCGGCAGCAAGCCGGCCGGCAAGGTTTCCGACAGGAGGGCGAGAAACGCCGTCATGGCCAGGGCCAGCAAGGCCAGGACGGGAAGCCGTTCGGAAACGGAGGATTCAGCAGCGCCCGGCATGGGTACTGTGGCGGTAATGCGGTCAGTCATAGGGGTCCTTCAGGTTGCGCAAGCGGCTGATCAATTAGCGCCTGGCGTGCTACAAAAGCGGTGATGCGCGTTGCGGTCGGCAGATACCGAAACAGATGCAGTCCATAGGAAACTGCAAAGGAAGGGCGGAATTATATAGGAGGCGGGCGAAAAGCGTGCGCACCAAGACAGCCGTGCTTGAACCGGCAGTGCTCAAGCTGGTGTCATGCAGGCATCATTGGCCGCCTTGCGCGGCGAAAACCAGGCATTCGATTTCGGACTGTACAGGAAGGCGCAGATGACGGCGAACGTCAGCGCGCCAGGCAAGACGTCCATCTTGACCGGCAAGGTCGCCAGGCAGAGCGCAATGTCGATCACGCCCCACACCAGATACACCGTGCGCGCGCCACGCTGCCGTTGCAGCATGGCCAGCGCCGCCACCAGGGTAATGCCCTGGCTGAAGAGCAAAATCGCGTATTGCACCTCGGCGGGAATCACGCCGTCCCCCATTGCGGCCAGCATGGCGGGATCGTGGCGGCCGAGGAAAGCCGACGCCAGCGCTGACAGCGAGCCGATGACCAGAAACCAGCAGCTGACGGCAACCGCGACGGGGCGCTTGAGCACATGAAGATTCCCGACAAAAACTTTAGAAAAAACAAGCATGAGGCTGACGGTATTGTTGAATGGGCCTGATTGTAACGGATGTTGCCTGCCAAGCGCCTGCGCACAAAAAAAAGCCGGCTTGCGCCGGCTTCTTGTGAGGAACTATGACTGCTTAGTTCTTCGACTGGTCAACCATCTTGTTCTTGGCGATCCAAGGCATCATGGCGCGCAGTTTCGCGCCCACTTCTTCGATCTGGTGCTCGGACGTCAGGCGGCGGCGCGAGATCAGGGTCGGTGCGCCCGCCTTGTTTTCCAGGATGAAGCTCTTCGCGTATTCGCCCGTTTGAATGTCTTTCAGGCATTGACGCATCGCATCTTTGGTGGCCGAGGTCACGACCTTAGGACCGGTCACGTATTCGCCGTATTCGGCGTTGTTCGAGATCGAGTAATTCATGTTGGCGATGCCGCCTTCATAGATCAGGTCGACGATCAGCTTCAGTTCGTGCAAGCACTCGAAGTAGGCCATTTCAGGCGCGTAACCGGCTTCCGTCAGGGTTTCGAAGCCAGCCTTGATCAGTTCCACGGCGCCGCCGCACAGCACGGCTTGTTCGCCGAACAAGTCCGTTTCAGTTTCTTCGCGGAAGTTCGTTTCGATGATGCCGGCACGGCCGCCGCCGTTGGCGGAGGCGTACGACAGGGCGATATCGCGGGCGATGCCCGATTTGTCCTGGTACACGGCGATCAGGTGGGGCACGCCGCCGCCCTGGGTGTAGGTGGCGCGCACGGTGTGGCCCGGGGCTTTCGGCGCGACCATGATCACGTCCAGGTCGGCGCGTGGCACGACTTGGCCGTAATGCACGTTGAAGCCGTGGGCGAAGGCCAGGACGGCGCCTTGCTTGGCGAACGGGGCGATGTTCTCGTTGTAGACCTGGGCGATGTTTTCATCCGGCAACAGGATCATGATGACGTCGGCTGCTTTCACAGCGTCGTTGACTTCCGCTACTTTCAGGCCCGCTTGCTCGACCTTGGTCCACGAAGCGCCGCCCTTGCGCAGGCCGACGGTGACGTTGACGCCCGAATCGTTCAAGTTTTGTGCGTGTGCATGGCCTTGCGAACCGTAGCCGATGATGGCAACGTTTTTGCCTTTGATCAAGGAGAGGTCAGCGTCTTTGTCGTAAAAAACTTTCATGGTATTTCCTATAATTTGATGATGCGTTGTTGTTTTAAATGCGGCGCCAGGGCCGCGTAGTGCTGCTTGTCTTTTATACTTTGAGGATGCGTTCGCCGCGGCCGATACCGGAACCACCCGTGCGGACGGTTTCCAGGATGGCGGCGCGGTCGATCGAATCGATGAACGCGTCGAGCTTGACCTTGTTGCCGGTCAGTTCGATCGTGTACGTCTTTTCGGTGACATCGATGATGCGGCCACGGAAGATATCGGCGGTGCGCTTCATTTCCTCGCGCTCCTTGCCCACGGCACGAACCTTGATCAGCATCAACTCGCGTTCGATATGCTGGCCTTCGGTCAGGTCCACCACCTTCACCACTTCGATCAGGCGGTTCAGGTGCTTGGTGATCTGCTCGATGATGTCGTCCGAGCCGCTGGTGACGATGGTCATGCGCGACAGGGTCGAGTCTTCCGTCGGCGCCACCGTCAATGTTTCGATGTTGTAGCCGCGTGCCGAGAACAGGCCC
Organism: Janthinobacterium sp. PLB04; assembly: GCF_021165895.1. Classification (NCBI taxonomy): domain Bacteria; kingdom Pseudomonadati; phylum Pseudomonadota; class Betaproteobacteria; order Burkholderiales; family Oxalobacteraceae; genus Janthinobacterium; species Janthinobacterium sp. PLB04. Next base: position 4,863,455 of record NZ_CP088968.1, read on the forward strand.
ACCACGCGCGACAGGGCGCCCGCTTCGTTTTCCAGCAAGACAGAAATAATATGGCGCATGATTAGAGGTCCTCCGAGCCGAGCATCATTTCGGACAGGCCTTTGCCGGCTTTCACCATGGGCCACACGTTTTCGGACTGGTCGGTAATGAAGTTCATGAATACCAGTCTGTCTTTCATGCCAAACGCCTCTTTCAGGGCGCCGTCGACGTCGCCCGGTTTTTCAATTCTCATGCCCACGTGTCCGTAGGCTTCAGCCAGCTTCTCGAAGTCGGGCAGCGAATCCATGTACGACTCGGAATAGCGCGAACCGTAATCGATTTCCTGCCACTGGCGCACCATGCCGAGGAAACGGTTGTTGAGCATGATGATCTTCGGCGTCAAATGATACTGCTTGCACGTCGCCAATTCTTGGATGCACATCTGGATCGAACCTTCTCCCGTGATGCAGGCAACGGTGGCGTCCGGATTGGCCATCTGCACGCCCATGGCATACGGCAAGCCGACACCCATGGTGCCCAGGCCGCCGGAATTGATCCAGCGGCGCGGCTTGTCGAAGCCATAATATTGCGCAGCCCACATCTGGTGCTGGCCCACGTCGGACGTGATGAAGGCGTCGCCCTTGGTGATCTGGAATACCTTTTCCACCACCGCTTGCGGCTTGATGACCAGGTCGGAGGTCGGGTATTTCAGGCATTCGCGGCCACGCCATTCGGCGATCTGCTTCCACCAGTTGCTCAATGCATTGACGTTCGGCTTGGCTTCGGCCGCGTCCAGTTGCGCCAGGAATTCGATCAGCACATCCTTGACGTTGCCGACGATGGGAATGTCGACCTTCACGCGCTTGGAAATCGACGATGGATCGATGTCCACGTGGATGATCTTGCGCGGATGCGAAGCGAAATGTTTCGGGTTGCCGATCACGCGGTCATCGAAACGGGCGCCGATGGCGATCAGGACGTCGCAGTTCTGCATCGCCATGTTCGCTTCATAGGTGCCGTGCATGCCGGGCATGCCGACATACTGCTCGCTCGAGGCGCGGTAGCCGCCCAGGCCCATCAAGGTGTTGGTGCAAGGGAAACCCAGGCGGTCGACCAGCTTGTTCAGCTCGGCCGAGGCATTTGCCAGGATCACGCCGCCGCCCGTGTAGATCATCGGGCGTTCGGCTTGCAGCAGCAGCTGCACGGCCTTGCGGATCTGGCCCGAGTGGCCCTTGTCGACAGGACGGTAGGAACGCATTTCGACTTCCTTCGGATAGTCGAAATGGCATTTGTGCATGCTGATATCCTTGGGGATATCGACCAGCACGGGTCCCGGACGGCCGGTACGGGCGATGAAGAAAGCTTTCTTGATCGTCGCTGCCAGGTCCTTGACGTCCTTGACGAGGAAGTTGTGCTTGACCACGGGGCGGGTGATGCCGACCGTGTCGCATTCCTGGAACGCATCCTGTCCGATGGCGTGGCTCGGCACCTGGCCGGAGATCACGACCATGGGAATCGAGTCCATGTACGCGGTGGACAGGCCCGTGACGGCATTCGTGACGCCCGGACCGGACGTGACGATGGCGACACCGACCTTGTTCGAGCTGCGCGAATAGGCATCGGCGGCGTGGATCGCGGCCTGCTCGTGGCGTACCAGGATATGCTGGAATTTGTTTTGCTGGAAGATGGCGTCGTAGATGTAGAGTACGGCTCCGCCCGGGTATCCAAAGACGTGCTCGACGCCCTCTTCAGCCAGACAGCGCACGACAATTTCTGCGCCGGTAATTGGTCCTGCTGCTGCTTCGGTATTCATGAAACATTCCTTTCAAGGTCCATTGGAGATTGATCGGATGTTCTTTCCTGACGAAGTTCGCCGTGCGCGACAGTGCTCCTGCTTCCCTTTTCATGCGGTCACGACATTTCTTTGGGCACCCATAGATACCTTACAAAACAACGCTTAACGCAACTCGTTTGGCCGGAGTTTCTGTGGCGCCTGTACGAACCGCTCGCGCTTGTGGCGCGGGTTAGAACAAACTGCCTACAAATGAAAGCGCGTCTTGCCGCGGATGGCCTTGTGTGCCGGTCGCGACCTGACCATAGGGCTTTGGGGTGTTCAAAGCGTCCCATACGTTATCGCGTTGCACCATTATGGTCAAGGAAAATGTCAGCGCTGCTGCCTTTTTGCTCACCCGATATGCAAAAACCATGCGGAAACGCACATTTTTTGCTAGCATGCGCTCAGTTTACGAAAAGCAGTCCCGCCTCCTCTCCGCCCACAGCACACGCAGCCGTTAGCTCGCCCCATACCGCATGGCAACAGACAAAGAATTATCCGACTTTCTAGAAAATGTCGAGCGGCGCGCTTTCAAGCAGGCCGCCTACGCGGTCCGCAAGGAAGAATCGGCACTCGACATCGTGCAGGACGCCATGATCAAGCTGGCCGAAAAGTACGGCGACAAGCCGGCCGCCGAGCTGCCGATGTTGTTCCAGCGCATCTTGCAAAACACCATACTCGACTATTTCCGTCGCGAAAAAGTGCGCAACACCTGGGTCAGCCTCTTCTCCGGCATGAAGCCCTCGGGCGACGAGCATGAGGATTTTGATATACTTGATACTTATGAATCGGAACAGGGCTCCAGCGCCGCCGAATCCTCGGCCGACCAGGTCGAACGCGCGCAAATCCTTGATTTGATTGATGCAGAGGTACAAAAACTGCCCTCACGTCAACGCGAAGCCTTCCTCATGCGTTATTGGCAGGACATGGATGTGGCTGAAACAGCGGAAGCGATGGGTTGCTCCGAAGGTAGCGTGAAAACACATTGCTCTAGAGCTACCCACACGCTCGCCGAATCGCTGAAAGCCAAGGGAATTAAATTATGAACACCGACGATCTCAATTTCGCTTACAAAGTGCGCCATGCACTGAACGAAAAACTCGACGACCTGCCCGCATCGGCCACCGATCGCCTGGCAGCGGCACGCAAACTGGCCCTGTCGCGCAAGAAGGCGGACGCGCCCGCCGCCGTCACCGTGCGCCAGAATGTGTTCGCCGGCGCGGCCAGCGGCCTGTTTGTCGAACCGCTGTCGTGGCTGGGCCGCATGAGCGTCATCATCCCCCTGCTGCTGCTGGTCGGCGGCCTGGTGGGCATCTATCAGTTTGAGCAGGAACAACATATTGCCGAACTGGCAGAAATCGACGCCGCCGTGCTGTCGGACGAACTGCCGCTCTCCGCCTACATGGACCATGGCTTCAACGCCTACCTGACGAAACGCGAGCAATAAACATGGCACGCTCGAGCGTACGCAAAGGCTGGCTGGCTGGCGGCATCGGCCTGGGTGCCTGCGCCCTCGCCGGCGCCGCCTGGGTAGGAGCGCAGCAACATGCCGCTCCCGTCGCCCCTCCCGTGGCGGCCGCGCCCGTGGTGGTGGCGCCCCCGGCCCCGGCCGTCAAGCCCGGCTCCCCCCGCACGGCAGGCAAGGGCGGCACGCCGAAGGCCGGCGATAACCCATCCTGGAACAAGCTGTCGCGCGCGCAGCAGGAAGCCCTGCAGCCGCTGGCGGGCGAATGGAACAAGCTGGAAGCCTTGCGCAAGCAGAAATGGCTCGATATCGCCAGCCGTTTTGCTTCCATGACGCCGGACGAGCAGACCCGCGTGCATGAACGCATGCGCGAATGGATCAAGCTGACGCCGGAACAGCGCCGCCTCGTGCGCGAAAACTATACGCGCACGAAGAAGATTGATCCGGGTCAAAAAACCGCGCAATGGGAGCAGTACCAGCAATTGCCGGAAGATCAAAAGAAAAAGCTGGCGACGGAACTCGTGCCGAAGAAACCGCTGGGCAAAGTGCCCGCGATCAATTCCAACACGAGCAAGCCGCCCGTGCTCATGGCGCCCGCCACGCCGGCAGCGCCTGCCGCCGCCGTGCCCGTCCTGCCGCCCGCTCCCGCAGCGCCGGCAGTGCCGGCAAGCGATCCTGCCGCCGTGCCAGTCACGCCACCTACCACGCCTGCCCCACTGCCAACCAATGTCAAATAGCACGCCTGCCGCCAGCATCACTTCCCATCCCACGATCAAGCGTCGCCTGATTTCCATGGTGTACGAGTCGCTGCTGGCCCTGGCCGTGCTGTTCCTCCCCTTCCTGCTGTTTGAACTGGCCGTGCAAGGCGCGCATACGCCGCTGACGGAACACATGCGCCAATGCCTGGCCTTCCTCGTCATGGGCGCGTATTTCATCCATCAATGGAGCCGCGAAGGGCAAACCCTGGCCATGAAGACGTGGCGTTTGCAACTGGTACTGCAGGGCCATGCCCACGTGCCGCTGCGCGTGGCCGCGTACCGTTACGTCCTGTCATGGATGTGGCTGCTGCCAGCGCTCGTGGCGGCGTATGCCTTCGACCTGCAGCACTGGACTGCCCTGGGTGCCATCGGCATCGGCATCCTGGCCTGGTCCAGCACGGCCCTGTTCACGGGCAATGGGCAATTCCTGCACGACAAGCTGGTGGGCACGCAGATCGTCCAATTGCCTGCACCCGCAAAGAAGTCGAAGAAAGTCGCCGCCTGAGTTTTTGCGCGGCTTGACCTGGGTCATTGAAGCGCCACGGGGGCTCTGCGATCATGGCATGCCATGAATAATACCGCCCCCCTCCCCCACACACGCTTCGCCCCCTACCGCGAGGAAGTCTGCAGCGAAGACGAAGTCAAGCATCTCGTCCACACCTTTTATGCGGCCGCGCGCGACGACGCCATGCTGGGTCCCATCTTTGCTGCCGAGGTCAAGGATTGGGATGCCCATCTGGCAACATTAATCGATTTCTGGTCAGGCTTGCTGCGCGGCACCATGCGCTACCACGGCAAGCCGCTGGCCCAGCACGCGCAAATGGAAAATTTGACGCCCTGCATGTTCCGCCGCTGGCTGACCCTGTTCTTCGCCACGACCGAGAGCATGGGCAATGCGGCCCTGCAAGAGAAGGCCAATACCATCGCCTTGAATATTGCCGAACGGCTATGGAAAAGCTTTGCGGAAAACCACGCCATCACGGCGCCGCAGCTTTAGAACCTCTCGTAACCCTGCAGGTAGCGCCACTGACCTGACGGCATGGCGCCCATCGAAATGCGGCCGATGCGCAAGCGTTTCATGGCGACGACGTCCAGGCCCACCATCTTGCACATGTGGGCGATCTGGCCCGGCTGCACGTTTTTCAGGGCAAAGCGCAAGCGCGTTTCATTTTGCCAGCTGACCTTGATCGGCGGCAAAGGCTTGCCATTGAAGGGCAAGCCGTGATTGAGCAGCGCCAGGCCATTCTCGGCGATGGCGCCCGACACTTCCACGATGAATTCCTGCTCCACCGTTTTCGCTTCGTCGACCAGCTTGCGGGCGACGCGGAAATCCTGCGTAAACACCAGCAGGCCGGAAGCCATGGTCTCGAGCGGATTGGTGATGGTCAGGCCGATCAGGTGGCGCTTGAGGAAGCGCGTGACGGAGCTGGGCGCCACATTTTCCGGTGTGAAAATTTCTTCAGGACGCAAACAGCTCAAGGCTGGCTTGCCTTCCGCGCCCACGCCGCCATTGATGCCGGCCGGCTTGTGCAGCAAGATCGTCACGGGCGGCATTTCTTCCAGGGTCGCATTCGGCAGCAGCACCACCGTCTGATTATCGGCCACGCGCGCGCCCGACTCTTCCACCAGCACGCCATCGACCGTCACCCAGCCGCCCTCGATATACAGCTCGGCCTCGCGGCGCGAACAGGGCACGTCTTCAGACAGGCGCTTGGCCAGGCGGACGGTGGGCATTTCAATAGGTGTGGTCATGGGGAGGCGCAAAAAGCAAGAGGAGGAGAAAGCCGGTATTGTAACCGACCCGCTCCTCCCCTCTTGTTGATTGCGCAGGTGGTTGTCGGATTACGCTGCGCTAATCCGACCTACGTGGCGCATCAGGCAGGTTGGATTAGCGGCTTGCCGCGTAATCCAACAATCAGGCCGTGGCCTTGGCCAATTCCTCGGCAAAGAAACGGTGCCCCATCTCTTCCAGGCCCAGCGTTTGCAGCACTTCCTGCAAGCGTTCCGTCGGGCGCTGGCGCGGCAGGTTCTTGCAACTGGCGATGATCAACTCATTCTTCATCGAATGCTCCCAGCCCACCAGTTCCGTCACGCTGACCTGGTAGCCATGGGCTTCCAGCTGCAGACAGCGCAGCACGTTGGTGATCTGGCTGCCGAACTCGCGCGTGTGCAGCGGGTGGCGCCACAATTCCGTCAAGACATTCTTGCCCAGGCTCTTGCCCTTGTTCTTCTTCAACACGGAAGCGACTTCCGCCTGGCAACATGGCACCAGCACCATGAACTTCGCCTTTTTCTTCAAGGCGAAGTGGATGGCGTCGTCGGTGGCCGTATTGCACGCGTGCAAGGCCGTGACGATGTCGATCTGCTGCGGCAGCAAGGTCGATTCCGTCGATTCGGCCACGGACAGCGGCAAGAACGACATGCCGGGGAACTTGAATTTCTTCGCCAGCTCCTGCGAGCGCTGCACCAGTTCTTCGCGCGTCTCGATGCCGTAGATGTGCGAACCGTCGTTGCCGTTCTTGAAGAACAGGTCATACAGGATGAAGCCCAGGTAGGACTTGCCGGCGCCGTGGTCGACCAGCGACACGCCAGGGTGGTCGAGCTGCACTTCGCGCAGCAGCGGCTCGATGAATTGCGTCAGGTGATATACCTGTTTCAACTTGCGGCGGCTGTCCTGGTTCATCTTGCCGTCGCGCGTCAGGATGTGCAATTCCTGCAGCAAGGCGACCGACTGGCCATCCTTGATTTCGGGCATGTTGCTGGCGGCGGTGATGACGTCTTTCGGCACAGCGGCGACGGTGGCGGCGGCTGCCGCGCCCTTAGCGCGCTTCATCGATCCACGCCATCTGTATCGCTTCGAGCACTTTTTCGCCGCCGCGCGTGTGGTCATCGTCGAAGCCGTCCAGCTCCACCACCCAGTTGTGCAGGTCGGTGAAGCGCACGGTCAGGGGATCGATGTCCGGATGCGCGTCGAACAAAGCCTCGGCGATCACGTGAATGTCGGACCATTTCATGTTAGTGGCTGCCTTCGCTGACCTGGTTGATCGTGTATTTCGGGATTTCGACGACGAGGTCGGCCTCGGCCACGATGGATTGGCACGACAGGCGCGACACGGCTTCCAGGCCCCAGGCCTTGTCCAGCATGTCCTCTTCCAGTTCCGTCGCTTCGTTCAAGGATTCGATGCCTTCGCGCACCAGCACGTGGCAGGTGGTGCAGGCACACGATTTTTCGCAGGCGTGCTCGATGTCGATGTCGTTTTCCAGCAGGATGTCGCAGATGGACTTGCCGGCAGGTGCTTCGATGACGGCGCCGTCCGGGCAAAGCTTGGCGTGCGGCAGGATAACGATTTGTGGCATGGTGTCTTCTTTCAGTCTGTCATTCGGAGCGCGGCCGCGGCGAGTGCCTGCGGCGCGCTGTTCAATTAGTTTTATACGACCTGGTCGAGCGTTTTGCCCGTCAAGGCCGTGCGCACGCTGCGGTCCATGCGGCGCGAGGCGAAATCCTCGGTGCCGTCGGCGAGCGCCTCGATCGCCAGCTTCAAGGCCTGGTGGTCGATGGCGCCGCTTTGCGACTGCACGATGGCATCGCGCACCTTGTGCATCAAGCCATCCACGGTGACGCGTTCGGCGTCATCGAGCAAGCCGCCGTCTTCATCGAGCGCCGACTGCGTGGCCAGCAGGATGCGTTCCGCTTCCACCTGCTCTTCGCGCAGCGCGCGCGCCACCATGTCGACGTCGGCCGATGTGTACGAATCCTGCAGCATGCGGGCGATGTCATCGTCGCCCAGGCCATACGCCGGCTTGACGCTGATCGACGCTTCCACGCCCGAGCGCAGTTCGCGCGCCGAGACGGACAGCAAGCCGTCTGCATCGACCTGATAGGTGATGCGGATGCGCGCGGCGCCCGCCACCATCGGCGGAATGCCGCGCAGCTCGAAGCGCGCCAAGGAACGGCAATCGCTCACCAGTTCGCGCTCGCCCTGCAGCACGTGCACGGCCAGCGCCGTCTGGCCATCCTTGAATGTCGTGAATTCCTGGGCTCTGGCGCACGGGATCGTGGAATTGCGCGGGATGATTTTTTCCACCAGCCCGCCCATGGTCTCGATGCCCAAGGACAGCGGGATCACGTCCAGCAGCAGCCAGTCGTCGCCGGCGGCGCGGTTGCCTGCCAGCAAGTTCGCCTGGATGGCGGCGCCCAGCGCCACCACTTTGTCCGGGTCGATATTCGCGTGCGGCGTCGTGTGGAAGAATTCGCTCACGGCGCGCTGCACGTGCGGCATGCGCGTGGCGCCGCCCACCATCACCACGCCGTCGACGTCGTCCGCATCCACGTTCGCGTCGCGCAAGGCTTTCTTGATGGCGTTCATGGTTTTCACGACCAGGTGCGAAGTCATGGCGGCGAATTCTTCGGCCGTGATGCGCAGATGGATTTCTTCGCCCGAGTTCAGCTTGGCGTCGATCGTCGTTTCCGACTTGGTCGACAGCAATTCCTTGATCTCGCGCGCCTTGACCATCAGGATGGCCGTGTCTTCGTCGGACAGCGGCGCCAGCTTGGCATGCTCGCTGATCCAGCAGAACAGGCGGCGGTCGAAATCGTCGCCGCCCAGGGCCGAGTCGCCGCCCGTGGACAGCACTTCGAAGACGCCCTTGCTCAGTTTCAGGATCGAGATGTCGAAGGTACCACCGCCCAGGTCATACACGGCGTACACGCCTTCGGACGCGTTGTCGAGGCCATACGCGATGGCGGCGGCCGTCGGCTCGCTCAGCAGGCGCAGCACGTTGATGCCGGCCAGCTGCGCCGCATCCTTGGTTGCCTGGCGCTGCGCGTCGTCAAAGTAGGCTGGCACCGTGATCACAGCGCCCACCAGGTCGTCGCCGAGCGAGTCTTCCGCGCGCTGGCGCAGGGTGGCGAGGATTTGCGCCGACACTTCGACGGGGCTTTTCACGCCGGCCACGGTTTTCAGCTGCACCATGCCAGGCGTATCCTGGAAGTCATAGGGCAGGTTTTCCGCGTAGGCGATGTCTGCCAGGCCGCGGCCCATGAAGCGTTTCACGGAAACGATGGTGTTCTTCGGGTCGGTGGTTTGCGCGGCCAGGGCCTTGTAGCCGATGTTCGCGTGGCCGTTCGGCAGGTAGCGCACGACGGAGGGCAGCAAGGAGCGCCCGTCTTCGTCGTTGAGCACCTCGGGAATGCTGTTGCGGACGGTAGCGACCAGGGAATTGGTGGTGCCAAGGTCGATGCCGACGGCCAGGCGGTGCTGGTGCGGCGCGGTCGACATGCCTGGTTCGGAAATTTGCAGAAGTGCCATTGTATTCGTGCCTCGATTAATTTTTTGCGTGATGCAGTTGATGCCTGACGCGCATTATAAGTCGCGGGCCAGACTGGCGCTTGGCACGCCGGTCAAGCGATCGCCTGGTCAAGCCTCGATGGCCTCATAGGCAAAACGCACTTCCTCGCCGAATTTGTCGAGGAACATCAGGGCGCGCACGCTTTGCGCGGCATTCGCGTAGTCGGCCGAGTCCAGCTGGGCCGCCACCTGGGCCAGCAAGGCCTTGCGTTCGCCGCGCAGCTGGCGGTCCAGGGCGTCGAGCGCGTCGGCATCCTTGCCGGCGCGGGCGTCGCCCAGTTCTTCGCGCCATTCCATCTGCTGCATCAGGAAGCTGACGGGCATGGCCGTGTTCGACTCCGTCTGCAGGTCGACGCCATTGAGTTCGCACAGGTATTGCGCGCGCTTTTGCGGGCTTTTCAGGGTTTGATAGGCTTCATTGGCGCGCGTGGCCCATTGCATCGCCACGCGCTTTTCAGCGCTGCTGGCGTTGATGAAACGGTCCGGGTGGACCTTGCCCTGCACGTCGCGGTAGGCAGAGTCGAGCGCGCTCATGTCGAGCGAGAACTGCGCCGGCAACTGGAATAATTCGAAGTGGTTTTGCATAATGGTCAGTGGTCGCTGTACCGCAATCGATGGGTACAGCGCACCGACCGGGGTCTTGCCAGCTGTTTAAATCCTGAAGGACTCGCCGCAGCCGCAGGCGTCTTTTTCGTTCGGATTGTGGAACTTGAAGCCTTCGTTCAAGCCTTCGCGCGCAAAATCGAGTTCCGTGCCGTCGATGTAAGGCAGGCTTTTCGGGTCGACGAAGACTTTCACGCCGTGCGACTCGAAGACGCTGTCTTCGGCCGCCACTTCATCGACATACTCAAGCTTGTAAGCCAGGCCCGAGCAGCCCGTGGTCCGCACGCCAAAGCGCAGGCCCATGCCCTTGCCGCGCCGTTCGATATAACGGTTGATGTGTTTCGCCGCTTTTTCGGTCAGTGTGATCATGTATTTCTCCGTAACTGCCCCGGCCTTACGGCTGGGGCGGGCTACCAACGTTTAAGCTGCTGCCGGGTGACGGGTCTGGTAGTCCAATACTGCCGCCTTGATGGCGTCTTCCGCCAGGATGGAGCAGTGGATCTTCACTGGCGGCAGGGCCAGTTCTTCGGCGATCTGCGTGTTCTTGATGGCCAGCGCCTGGTCCAGGGTCTTGCCCTTGACCCATTCGGTCACCAGCGAGCTCGACGCGATGGCCGAACCGCAGCCATAGGTCTTGAATTTCGCATCTTCGATCAGGCCATCGGCGCCGACCTTGATCTGCAGTTTCATCACGTCGCCGCAGGCAGGCGCGCCTACCATGCCGGTGCCGATGGTTTCATCACCCTTGTCGAAAGCGCCCACGTTGCGCGGGTTTTCGTAGTGATCGAGTACTTTGTCCGAGTAAGCCATTTTGATGCTCCTTAAATATTCTTGCCGGCCCCGTCAACAGGGGCCAGGGTGTTGGTTAGTGGGCAGCCCATTGGATGGAATTGATATCGATGCCATCCTTGAACATGTCCCACAGCGGCGACAGGTCGCGCAGCTTGTGTACTTTCGATTTCAGCAGGTTCACGGCAAAGTCGATGTCTTCCTCGGTCGAGAAGCGGCCGATGGTGAAGCGGATCGAGCTGTGCGCCAGTTCGTCGCTGCGGCCCAGTGCGCGCAGCACGTACGATGGTTCCAGGCTGGCCGAGGTGCAGGCCGAACCGGACGACACGGCAATATCCTTGATCGCCATGATCAGCGACTCGCCTTCAACGTAGTTGAAGCTCACGTTCAGGTTGTGCGGCACGCGGTGATCCATGTCGCCGTTGATGTAGACTTCTTCGATCTCTTGCAAGCCCTTGGCCAGGCGGTCGCGCAAGGCCTTGATGCGGCCGATTTCGCTGTCCATTTCTTCCTTGGCGATGCGGAACGCTTCGCCCATGCCGACGATCTGGTGCGTAGGCAGGGTGCCCGAACGCAGGCCGCGCTCATGGCCGCCACCGTGCATCTGCGCTTCCAGGCGCACGCGCGGCTTGCGGCAGACGTACAGGGCGCCCACGCCTTTCGGGCCGTAGGTTTTATGTGCCGTGAAGGTCATCAGGTCGACCTTGGTCTTTTGCAGATCGATGACGACCTTGCCCGTCGCCTGTGCGGCGTCGCAATGGAAGATGATACCTTTCGAGCGGCAGAACATGCCGATCTCGTCGATCGGCTGGATCACGCCGATTTCGTTATTCACCAACATGACCGACACGAGGATGGTGTCCGGGCGCACGGCCGCGGCCAGCTGCTCGACGGTGATCAGGCCGTTGTCCTGCGGTTCCAGGTAGGTCGCTTCAAAGCCGATGCGTTCCAGTTCGCGCACCGTGTCCAGCACCGATTTGTGCTCGGTCTTGACGGTGATGATGTGCTTGCCCTTGGTCTTGTAGAACTGTGCCGCGCCCTTGATGGCCAGGTTGTTGCTTTCCGTCGCGCCGGAGGTCCAGATGATTTCTCGCGGATCGGCGTTCACCAGGGCCGCCACGTAGCCGCGCGCCTCTTCCACGGCTTTTTCCGCCGTCCAGCCATACATGTGGCTGCGCGATGCCGGATTGCCGAACTGCTCGCGCAGGTACGGAATCATCTTGTCGGCGACGCGTGGATCGATCGGCGTGGTGGCCGAGTAATCCATGTAGATCGGGAAATGCGGTGCGGTTTCAAAGTGCACTTGGCCTACGTTTTTTTCTGGGGCGTTCATCAATAACTCCTGCAATCAGCAACTGGTATTTTTGTCATTATCAACCGAGGGCGGCGTGGTTACGGTGCATCACCATCACGCTTTGTTCGGCAATCTTTTGTCTCTGCTGGTCGACCAGGTCCTGCAAGGACACAGAATCCAGATAATCGACCATTTTTTCGTTGAGTGTGGACCACAATTCATGCGTCATGCAGCGCGCACCCGTGGCCGCATCGGCGCCGTGGCAATGTTCCTTGCCGCCGCACTGCGTGGCGTCCAGCGGTTCGTCGACGGCGATGATGATGTCGGCCACCGTCACCTTGTCTGCACGGCGCGCCAGGCTGTAGCCGCCGCCTGGGCCGCGGATCGACTCGACGATCTCATGCCGGCGCAGCTTGCCGAACAGCTGTTCCAGGTAGGACAGGGAAATCGACTGCCGCTGGCTGATGCCGGACAAGGTGACCGGTCCCTTGCCCTGGCGCAGGGCAAGATCGATCATCGCTGTCACGGCAAAACGGCCTTTTGTAGTCAGACGCATACATCCTCTGGTCAACTGGTTTAAAATATTGCGGTTTTTCAACTCCTCAAACCCCGAGTAGTTGAATGATTTAGTCAAGTATAACAAATTCGGCGGGGTTTGTCAGAGCGCCCCTCGATGACCACAGGGCTGGAAGGGGCATGGCCGGCCGCGCCAGGCGCGGCGGCTTCAGGAAAACAACAGTCGGGAAATCGCGGACGTGCTTGGCGTCAGCTCTCAGCCCCGTAAGGCGGCACGCACCTTCATCAGTTCAAACCCCAGCAGGTTCAAGCCGTCCCAGCTGGCGGGGTCCAGGATGCGCGGATTGTCCGACGCCAGGCCCACGCCCCAGATGCGATCGACGGGACTGGCTTCGACGATGACGCGCTCGCCCGTGCCCAGCAAGAACTTGCGCAGCGCGGCCTTTTGCGAGAACTTGGCAAAATTGCCATCGAAGACGATGCCGGCACGTGCCGCTTCCCATACTTTGGCATCAAAGTTCGCCACTTCGCGTCCCAGCTTTTTCACTTCCGACGGCCGCTCGGCCGCCACGATGCGCGCCTGGACGGCCGTGTCGCCAAACAGGGCCGCCTTTTGCGCCATCATGTAGTGCTCGGCCGTCGCATACGTCACGCCGGCCAGGCTGAACGGCGACGGAAACCACTGGCTGAAGCAGCTTTTGTCGGCCACCTGCGGCTGCGCCGGCGTGTGGCCCCAGAAATACAGATAGTCGGGCACGCCGCCCGCCGCGATCCACGCCTTCAATTCTTCCACGTTACTGATTTGCATATTCCCCGCACTTCCGCCGGACAGGCGATGATTCAAGCTCAAGCACGCAATAGTTGCATCGGGCCAAACAAGGCCTGCATGTCACGATTGCCGATAAAGGACAGATTATACGGATGTTCCGCCGTCACCTGCGGCAAGGATGCGGCCACCGGCAGGCGTTTGATGAGCTCGGCGATCTTGCCCCACAGCACCAGTTGCGGCGTGGCCGCCCCGCCCTGCTGCGCCAGCGCTTCCAGCACCACCTGCAGGAAGGGCAGCCAGCCGCGCGCATCCTGCACGGGCGGCACGTGGGAACGGAACACCAGCGCCGCGTTGAGCAGCAAGAAGCCCCGCTCCGTCATCTTGCGCTGCAAGTCGGGCAAGGTCTGGATCACGCCGCTGCCCGGCAGCTGCGCGGCGGCCGCCACGGGCGCCATGGCCACGCCGGAAGTGTCGCCACCCTGCAACTGGCCATCGGCCACCAGCAGCATCTTCATGAAGTTGCGCAGGGACGTGGCGCGGTTGACGGGCTTCGACAGGCCCGTCGCCGACCACAGGCTGCCGACGGCGCCATCCATGAAGCACACGCCCGTGGCGCTGTCGGCGCGCGGATACGGTCCCTCGCCCACCAGCACGTAGCGCACCTGTGCCAGCGGCAAGGCAAAGGCGGCAAACAGCCGTCCCTGCGTCGGAAGGTAATCGTCGGCGGCCAGCGCCGGCAGGTAGGCGGGATCGGCCTCCATCACGGCCTGCAGGCCGCGCAGGAGGATGGGACGCCAGGAAGCATGCGCCAGGGACAGGGCATCGGTGATGCTGGCAGGAACGATTGTTGCGGTCATGGGGCGTGAAGTATTTGGGCAAACGCAAATTGTAGCCTACCGGCAAGCTGGTACTGACTGCCCAAAATCAAGCACGCATAAAAAAAGCCCCGGCCTGCATGCTGGCCGGGGCGGTTCGCGGCTTGACGCGGATCAAACTTATTCCGCGTCAGGCTGCTGCGACGGATGCGCGGCGGCAAACGCAGGCAAGCCGGTGCAATGCGCGTGAATGCGCGCCACGCGCGGGTACGGCGCCAGGTCGATGGCGAAACGCTGTGCATTGAATACCTGCGGCACCAGGCAGCAGTCGGCCATCGTCGGGCTGCCGCCATGGCAGAACAGGCCCGTGCCGGCCGGGTCGCCCTGCGCCAGCAGCGCTTCCACGGCCGCCAGGCCCTCGGCCATCCAGTGGCGGTACCACTCCTGCTTGGCCTCGTCCGACAGCCCCAGGGTGTTTTTCAGGTATTTCAGAACGCGCAGATTCGTCAGCGGATGGGCATCGCAGGCGATCGCCAGCGCCAGCGCGCGCACGCGGGCGCGTCCCAGCGCGTCGGCCGGCAGCAGCGGCACGGCTGGACGCGTCTCGTCCAGATACTCGAGCATCGCCAGCGACTGCGTCAGGATGGCGCCACCGTCATCGAGGGCAGGCACCAGCGCCGACGGGTTGACGGCGCGGTAGGCGGGCAGCAGTTGCTGGCCGCCGTCCTGCAGCAGATGCACGGGGATGCTGTCGTAGGCGATGCCCTTCAAATTGAGGGCGATGCGCACCCGATAGGCGGCCGAACTGCGGAAATAGGTGTACAGCTTCATGGGACGCCCTCCCCTCAGGCGCGGCTGTCGTACAGGGCCACGGTCTGCTCGATGCTGCCGAAGATGCTGGCGCCGGCCGCGTCGCGCATTTCGATGCGCACCGTGTCGCCGAACTTCAGGTACGCCGTCTTCGGCGCGCCGTGTTCGATGGTTTCATACATGCGCACCTCCGCCAGGCAGCAATAACCGACTCCGCCGTTCCCGATGCTGGAGCCAAACAGGTTGCCCTGCTTGTTCGACACGGTGCCGGAACCGATGATGCTGCCGGCGCCCAGTTCGCGCGTCTTGGCCGCATGCGCCACCAGCTGGGCAAAGTTAAATGTCATGTCTTCGCCCGCATTCGGCTTGCCGAACGGTTTGTCGTTCAGGTCAACCAGCAACGGCAGGTGCAGCTTGCTGTCCGCCCAAGCCGCGCCCAGTTCGTCCGGCGTGACGGCGACGGGAGAAAACGCGCTGGCCGCCTTCGACTGGAAGAAACCGAAACCCTTGGCCAGTTCGCCCGGAATCAGGTTGCGCAGCGAGACGTCGTTGACCAGCATCACCAGGCGGATCGCCTGCGCCGCGTCGTCCACGCTGGCGCCCATGGCCACGTCGCCCGTAATCACCGCCACTTCCGCTTCCAGGTCGATGCCCCACTCTTCGGACAGGGCGAAGATCGGGTCGCGCGGACCGATAAAGCTGTCGGAGCCGCCCTGGTACATCAGCGGGTCCGTGTAGAACGAAGCCGGCACTTCCGCGTTGCGCGCCTTGCGCACCAGCTCCACGTGGTTGATATAGGCGGAACCGTCTGCCCACTGGTAGGCGCGCGGCAGCGGCGAGTGGCACAGCACCGCGTCAAAGGGCTGGGCGTCCGGCGCCTGGCCTGCATTCAGGTCGGCGTAGGCAAGTTCAAGCTTGGGCGCGACAGCGTCCCAGTTGTCGAGCGCTGCCTGCAGGGTGGGCGCGATGGCGGCCACCCGCTGGTACTGGCGCAGGTCGCGGCTGACGAGGATCAGGGCGCCGTCGCGGCTGCCGTTTTTCAGGGTTGCGAGTTTCATGGTGTTCCTTGTTCGATGTATGTCAGAGAGTGTCGGTCTGCAGCATTCAATCTACCGCGCTCAGGCTTCCGCCGGCGCGTGCATCCAGGCGGCGTGTTTCGGCGCGCGGCGCGTCTGCGACCATTCTTCCAGCATTTCCCATTTGACGGCGTCCAGTTTGGCCATCATTTCAGGCGTGCCCACGTTGGCAGCCAGTTCCAGGCGGTGGCCGTTCGGATCGAAGAAATAGATCGACTGGAAGATGGCGTGATTCACGGGACCAAGCACCTCGATGCCGCCGGCCACCAGGCGCTCCTTGGCGGCCAGCAGTTCGTCCATGCTGCCCACTTCCAGCGCCAGGTGCTGCACCCAGGCCGGAGTATTGCGGTCGCGGTCCATCGGCGGCTGCGTCGGCAGCTCGAAGAAGGCCAGCACATTGCCCTGTCCTGCGTCGAGGAAGACGTGCATGTACGGATCCGGCGCCTTGGTCGACGGCACCAGGTCTTCGGCGATGGCGAGGACGAAATTCATGTTCAAATGCTTGACGTACCACTCGACGGTCTTCTTCGCGTCGATGCAGCGGTAGGCGACGTGGTGGATTTGCTTGATCTTCATGTGCTTGTCTCCAATGGATGGCGCCCTGGGCGCAATGGCTGGCCTGTTTTTCAGCTTTTCACCATTAGAATCGAGTTCCAGCTATCATACAAACAATTTTTAACCATTGATTTATCGGATTATCTTATGAGTCCCAGCCTGCGGCAGATGCGCGCCTTCGTGGCACTGGCCAAGACCGGCAGTTTTACCCTGGCCGCCGAATACCTGCACGTGACGCAGTCCGCCTTGAGCGGCTTGATCAAGGAACTGGAAAGCGTGCTGGGCGTGCGCGTGGTCGAGCGCAGCACGCGCAAGACGCA
Organism: Janthinobacterium sp. PLB04; assembly: GCF_021165895.1. Lineage (NCBI taxonomy): Bacteria > Pseudomonadati > Pseudomonadota > Betaproteobacteria > Burkholderiales > Oxalobacteraceae > Janthinobacterium > Janthinobacterium sp. PLB04. Next base: position 4,880,386 of record NZ_CP088968.1, read on the forward strand.
GCTGTCCGAAATCGGCCGCGAACTGTATCCGCTGTTTGAAAAGATGATCGAAGACCTCGATGGCGCCATGGCTGGCATCGCCCAGCGCAAGGCCCTGAAGACAGGCCTGGTGCGCATTGCCGCGCCGCAGATGATGGCGTGTACCCTGCTGCCGGAAGTGATCGCCGCCTACCGCCAGGCGCACCCGGACGTACAGCTGCGCCTCGTCGACTGCCCCGTGGAAAACGTGTCGGCGCGCGTCTTCAGCGGCGAAGTCGATTTCGGCATCGGTCCCGAACGCGATCCGACGGCGGAAATCGCCGCGCAAGTGCTGTTCGAAATGCCCTTCGTGCTGGTCTACCCCGAGCAGCATCCGCTGCGGCAGAAAGAGCGCGTCACCTGGGCCGACGTGGGCGACTACCCGTTCATTTCGCTGCAGGGGCAATTTACGGAACGCCTGCTGCGCGACATGCACGGCGCGTTTCGCGAGCTGTCGCTCAATCCCTACAATGAAGTGACGTTCATGACGACGGCGCTGGCCATGGTCAGCTCCAACCTGGGCATCACGGTCTGCCTGCCGTACGCGGAACCGATGGTCAAACTATATAATTTGCACATGCGCGCCCTGCACGAGCCGGAACTGACGCGGCGCTTTTTCGTGTACACGAAGACGGGCCGTTCTCTGTCGCCGGCGGCCGAAAGCTTCATGGCCTTCCTGTTCCAGTTCGTCGAGACGCACGAATGGAACGTGGGGGCGAACGGCGGCGCAGCACGCGTGGCCTTGCCTGCGGACGGTTCGGCCGCCGCCCCTTTATAATGGCGCATCACTCCATACCGCCCGCACCATGACCCAAGCTGCCCTGAACGAGCTGTCGTCCATCGACGCCGCCACCATCGCCATCAACCAGCGCATGAACAAATTCGACGGCCATGCACAGGTCTGGCTGTTCGGCTATGGCTCGCTGATCTACAAGGCCGATTTCCCTTACATCGAACGCCGCCCGGCCAGCATCGCCGGCTGGACGCGGCGCTTCTGGCAAGGTTCGCACGACCACCGGGGCACGCCGATGGCGCCGGGCCGGGTCGCCACCATCGTGCCGCAGGCAGGCGCCGTGTGCGATGGCATGGCTTACCTGATCACGCCCGAAGTCTTCGCCCACCTCGACCACCGAGAAAAGAACGGCTACCTGCGTTTAGCCACCGACATCACCTTCGACGATGGCAGCAAGGTCGAAGGCCTGGTGTACATCGCCAACGAGGAAAACGCCGCCTTCCTCGGTGCCGCCCCGGAACTGGACATCGCGCGCCAGATCGCCCGTTCAAACGGCCCCAGCGGCCCGAACAGCGAATACCTGCTGCACCTGGCCAGCGCCCTGCGCGAACTGGGCAAGAGCGACCCCCATGTCTTTGCCATCGAACAACATCTGGCACAGATGCAGACACAGACACAGACACAGACACAGGATAACGCGGCAGGATAGTGCCCCAACATAGCACCGCACGGCAGTACCGCGGCACCCTGCGGTGCCCGGGCAAGACCCTGCCTCAAGATGCCCGGACGATGGCGCGCCGCTCCCGGCGACCTGCGGCAATCCCCCGGCCGCAGGTCAGCGTCGCCCGCCTTTCAGCTCGTGAGCGCGCAACTGCATTCTCGGCGGCGAGAATGACTTAACTTAAAACAAATCCAGCTGCCCCGCATTGCCATTTTTCACTTTCGCGCCCAGCGGCGGCACCACCAGCGGGCGGCGGAACTGCGTGCAATCGAGCTGCTTGAAGCGGCCGCCCTTGCCATGCAAGCCCAGCCGGTGCACGGCTTTTTCAAAGCGCTGGCGGATGAGGTCGGCCCATACGCCTTCGCCCCGCATGCGCGCGCCGAACGCGCTGTCGTAATCCTTGCCACCACGCATTTCGCGCACCCGGTTCATCACGCGCTGGGCCCGTTCGGGGAAGTGCGCTTCCAGCCATTGCTGGAACAGGGGGCTCACTTCCCACGGCAGACGCAGCACCACATAATGGGCGTGGATGGCGCCCGCGTCGCGCACGGCTTCGAGCAACTGCTCGATTTCCGGTTCCGTCACGAACGGGATGATGGGCGCGATGCTCACGCCCACGGGGATGCCCGCCTCCGTCAGGGTGCGGATCGTGCGCAAGCGTCGCGCCGGGGCGGCAGCGCGCGGTTCCAGGGTGCGCGCGATGGCCGGGTCGAGCGTGGTGACAGTGACGGCCACGGCGGCCAGGCGCCGGGCCGCCATGGGAGCCAGAATGTCGATATCACGCTCGATCAGCGACGATTTCGTGATCAGCGCCACGGGGTGGTCGCATTCGTGCAGCACTTCCAGCACGCGCCGCGTCAGCTGCCGTTCGCGTTCGCACGGCTGATACGCATCGGTGTTCACGCCCACGGCGATCGGTTCGGTCACATAGGATGGCTTGGCCAGTTCGCGCCGCAAGAGTTCGGGGGCGTTCACCTTGGCGTAGATGCGGCTTTCGAAGTCCAGGCCCGGCGATAGCCCCAGATAACTGTGCGTGGGGCGGGCAAAGCAATAGATGCAGCCATGTTCGCAGCCCCGGTATGGATTCAGCGAGACATTGAACGGCAAATCGGGCGAAGCATTGCGCGTGAGGATGGTGCGCGCCTGCTCGTCGCTGACCTGCGTCTTCCAGCCCGGCGCCGCCGCCTCTCCAGCCTCCTCATCCAGGCCTCCCACGCTCCAGCCGTCATCGAAACCGGCGCGCGCGTGCACCTCGTAGCGCCCTTGCAAGTTGGAGACTGCACCGCGCCCCTTCCGGGCTTTCAGCGATTGCGGCGGCAACATGGCTTGCCCGGCGAAGCTGTCATCGTGCTCTGGAATGATTGCTTTCATGAACGGCCCCATCAACTGTATATACGTACAGTATACTATGCCGCTACGCGGACAAGATCAAGGGCTGGCGTAATGCCGTTTCACGCTTTTTCACCATGCGGCATGACATAACTCAACTGCTGCGCGACAAAACCGTCAAATGCCGCGATCAGGGGAACGAAGCGGTCCGCGTCCTGCTCCAACTGCATCAGGGCATAGCACGTCGCCTCCAGGGTCGATAACTGGTCTGGGGCGTGCGCCTTGCGGATCAGGTAATGGGAAGCGGGCGTATCGCGCAGGGGCAGGCGCGGCAATTGTTGCAACGGGGGATTCAGATACAGCATCTTGCGGCTCTTGCGCCAGGTAGCGTCCAGCACCACCAGCCGCAACCGGGCCGAGAATCGGGCCGGATCAAGCAAGACGGCGGGGTCGAGCGCTGGCGGCGGCGTGATGCCCAGCGAACGGTCGCCGGGCGTATCCGGATACAGCAGCACATTGTGCTTGCCGTCCAGCAATTCAGCGAGCGTATCCGGGGCGAACTGCTCGCCCGTCAGCATGCGGCTGTTGGGCAGGCTCAGGTGCAGCAAGCGGGCGCTGCCCTTGGCATTGTGGATTTCCAACGGATGCTGCAGGATCAGCACCTCCACCGCGTGGGAAACGGGGGCGATCCAGCGGCAGATGCAGCTGCTTGCGGCGCGCAGGCAGGCTGGGCAGCGCGCCCGTTTGGCGGGTTCCGCCAGGGAGGACGAGGCAGCGGCAGGGCTGGAGATAGCGCTGGAAATCGGGCTGGAGGTACGGCGGGTAGTCATGGCGGAGCGGGTTCGCGGCTGTCTTCAAGCCGCGATTGTAGCGCCCACGCCATGCCAAGGGGAATCTGCGCTTAAAACTCTTCCCATTCGTCGGCGCCCGACGCCACCGGCGCCTTCGGCACGCGTGCGCGCGCAGCTTCCGCTTGCGCCGCCTTGCCCGGCGCGGGCGCGGCTACGGTTGCCGCCGGCGCGCGGTGCCTGGCAGGCTGGATGGCGGGTGCAGGTCGAGTGGCAGATTTTGCTGGCGCAGACGCTGTCATGGACGGACCAGCACTGGCCGAAACATAGTGCTGCGTTGCATCGAGCTTGAACAGGCCCACCACGTCAGCCAGCTTGGCCGCCTGTTCCTGCATGGATTCGGCCGCCGCGGCCGCCTCTTCCACCAAGGCCGCGTTTTGCTGCGTCACCTGGTCCATCTGGCCGATGGCCTGGTTGACTTGTTCGATGCCGGCGCGCTGCTCATCGCTGGCGTCGGTGATCTGGTTCATGATCTGCGTCACATGGCTGATGCTTTGCACGATCTCGTCCATGGTACGGCCCGCCTTGTCCACCAGCTGCGAACCGGCCTCGACCTTTTGCACGGAATCGTCGATCAAGCCCTTGATTTCCTTGGCCGCCGCGCTGGAACGCTGCGCCAGGTTGCGCACCTCGGACGCCACGACGGCAAACCCACGGCCCTGCTCGCCGGCCCTGGCCGCTTCCACGGCCGCATTCAGGGCCAGGATATTCGTCTGGAAGGCGATGGCGTCGATGACGCTGATGATGTCGACAATCTTGCGCGAGGAATCGTTGATCGAGCCCATGGTGCTGACCACTTCCGACACCACCACGCCGCCCTTGCTGGCGATCTGCGACGCGTCGATGGCCAGCTGGTTGGCGCTGCGCGCATTGTCCGCATTGAGTTTCACGGTGGACGTCAGCTCTTCCATGGAAGACGCCGTCTCTTCCAGCGAACTGGCCTGCTCTTCCGTGCGTGACGACAAGTCCAGGTTGCCGGCGGCAATTTCGCTCGACGCCGTACTGATGGACTCGGTGCCCGCGCGCACCTGGCCCACGATACTGACCAACTTATCGTTCATGTTTTTCAGCGCATGCATCAATTGCCCTGTCTCATCGCGGCTTTCCACGACAATATGGCTGGTCAGGTCGCCGGCGGAAACGGCTTCCGCCACCTCGACAGCTCGCGTGATGGGGCGCGTGATCGAGCGCGTGATCCAGTAGGCGCAAGCGATGCCGAGCAAGATGGCCACCACGCCCAGCGAGATCAACAGCATGCGGCCATTCTCGTAGCGCGAACGGATTTGCGCGGCCGTTTCATCGAGCAATTTGGCTTCCAGCAATTCCAGCTTCTTCAACGACGCCAGGTAGATGTCGCGCTTGACGGCCATGTCGCCTTCGTACAGGCGCTTACCCAGTTCCAGGTCGCCCGCATTCTTGGCCTTGAACACATTCTTGCGCACTTCCGTGTAGGCCTTGCGCGTGCTCAGCACTTCCTGGTACAGCGCCTGCTCGTCCGCGCTCAGTTCGCTCTTGCCGATATCGTTCTGGATTTCCGTGGCGCGTGCAGACGAGACCGCCATTTCCTGTTCAAACTGCTTCTGGTGTTCGGGATCGCTGACTTTCCAGGCGGCCGCCGTGCGCGCCGCATTGACCTCGATGACCTTGGTCCATTCACCGATCAGGCGCTCGTTGCGCACCTTGACGTTGACGAGCGCATCGGTTTCCTTGCTGGCGCTTTGCATCTGCACGATGCCCACCACGGTCAGGCTGGTCAACAGGAGCAGGACGGCGGCAAAACCGCCACCGAGACGTACGCCGATTTTGAGGTTTTTCATTGCGTGATTCCTATCTGAAGAAAAACGATGCACAGACGCCACGAAACCGACCTACTGCTACGTATCATATAGCAGGCATCTGCCGTGCGGCAATCACGAGCGGTGGCGCAACGGACACTCGCCACCGGAATGGCAGCGCGCCGCAGCGCACTACTTTGGAGCAGATTGTGAGTGAATCAGAGTGGTATTGCAAGAAATAACATGCAGAAAAGCAACAGCCAGAAGGCGGTATGCCGCCACGAACGGGCGGCAGGCAAGCAAGGTCAGTTTTGCTTTACATAGATCAATTTTGACGTATCGAAACCCAGGCCAGCGGCTTTCTCTACCAGGCGCTGCTGCAAGGCCGGGTCCATGGTTGGCGTGCGCGACAGCAACCAGAAGTAAGACTTGTCGGGGCCGCTAATCATGGAATAGCTGTAATTTTGCTGGTCGAGGTCGAAGACGATGTAGGAACCATAGAAGGGACCAAAAAACGACACCTTCAGGTAGCCCACGTCTTTCTTGTCGACGAAATACGCCTTGCCTTCCGCGTCCTTCCAGACAGCGTCCGCATCCTTGTAGCCGCGGTTGAGCACTTTCAGGCCGCCATCCTGGCGCAGGCTGTAGTCGGCCGTCACCTGGCTCAGGCCCCGCTCGAAGGAATGATCGAGGCGCGCGATCTCATACCATTTGCCCAGATAGCGGGTCGTGTCGAAGTTGTTGACGGGATGAATATTCTCGGGCCGGCCCACGCAGCCGGCCAGCACGAGTACACATAGGAACAGCAGTCTTTTCATGGTCTTCTCCATCGGTGGAATCAGGGTGGCAACGTCAGGACAACAACGTCAGAGTTGCAATGCGTGGTCGACGATGCGGCGGATCGCGCCATTGTTCTGCATGCGCACGATGGCGGCATTGAATTGTTCGATAAAATCATCGCGATACGGGTAGGCGGCAGGCCGGCGTTCCGTAAACCCCAGGTGGCCCTGCTGGCTGGCCAGCTGCGCGGTTTCGTGTATCGCCTGCATCGGCGTGCCCGGCGGCCCCTCGCGCCGGATGCGCTGCAATTCCCACTGCGCCGACAGGCGGTCGCTGACATAGCAATCGATGCGCCCGCGCATCAGCTTGAGCAGATTCGTGCGCGTGCCCTTGGCCGTATCGAACACGATGTTGGCCGCTTGCACGGCAGCCGTCAGCTTCGCATCGCCCAGCAAAAAACCCGCGTTCACGCCGATGTGCAGGCCGCCGTAATCGGCGGGCCACTGCCGCAGCGTGCGTTTGGCCAGCACGTCCTGGTTGCACAGCACCACCAGTTGCTCCATCAGCAGCGGCACGGAATAGCGCACATACGGCCGCTCGCTGCGCCACGAATACGGTGGATACAGGGCAAACGCCTCGCCAGTCTGCAGCATCAGCACACCCCGTTTCCAGGGCACGGGGCGCAGCTGCACCGCATACTGCGGCATCGATTGCACGGCTTCGCGCACGATCTCCGTGTAGATGCCTTTCATCTGGCCATGTTCAACATAGGAGTACGGCGGATAATCATCGTCGCCATAAATCACCAGGGGCACCGCAGCTCCGGCCCGCGCGCTGGCAGCGATGAACAGGCATAACGCGGCAGGAAAAAAGAGCATTCTGAACATGCCCGAAGAGTAGCATGGAAGGGGCAAACGCCATCATCCGTTTGCACTGTTCGTGCCCAGCATGTCGTCGAGCTGCGCCAGGGTATTGGCATCCTTCACGACGGCGCGCAGCCACAAGTGCAACGGCAGCTCGCCCCAGCTGGCGGCCTTTTCGGCCAGGTAGGCGACGGGGCTATGCGGCTCCGTGCGGCGGAAGAAATCGGCGACCTGGCGCAGCTGGGCCAGCGCTTGCTGGCGCTGCACGATGGCGCCCCCGCTGCCGCCAGCGCCCTGGCCAGCGGAGGGCGGCGCGCCGGCAAGATCAGCACCTGGCGACAGCGGCGCGATGAAGTGAATGGCGTTTTCCAGCGCTTCGCGCGCGGCGCGAAAACTCGGGCCATCAGCGCCGAAACGCGCATCGACGCTGCGCTCGAACGCCAGCAGCGACTGCATGCAGTACTGCGCATCGGCCAGCAAGCCGTCGGAAAAGGCGCGCGTATTTCTTTGCCGCGCCGCCTCCATCTGCGCCAGGGTCGCCCCTTCGTCGTGCCGCGTATCGCCCCAGCCCTGATCCGCTGCGCCCTGCGCCAGGCTGGCGGCCGCGCGCTGGCGCGCCGCATCGAAATCCTGCAATGAAAACAGGCCATCTGCGCCTTCGGTCAGCGGGATCTCGCGCAGCAGCTGCGGCGTGCGTGACAGCAGCCAGAAGACATTGCCGATGCGCTGTTCCTGGTCGCCCTCTTCCGCCAGCGGGTACAGACCATCCCAGTAACGTTCGCACAGGCCGGCCAGCAGCGCATAGCCATCGCCCAGGCCACGGAAGTGGCGCGTCTTCGCATGCGCCTCGGCCAGCCACACCGCCACGCGCAAATCCTTGCTGCGCGCCGCGATCAGCTGTTCGCAGCGCGTCGCCACGAAAGGCCAGTCGGCTTCCTTCAGCGCCGTCACCCACTCGCCCTGGTCCAGGGTGGGATCATCGTGCTGGCGCGCGCGCGCGATGGCGTCGAGCTCCTGGCTGAAGGTGAGGTCTTCGCCGCATGGACTGACGGCGCTGACGGGGTGCAGCAATTGCTCCAGATTGAACATGGCGCTCTCCGGAAGATGGATTATCGGATCGTGTACTTGAACTGTCCCTGCTTGTTCGCGCTGACGCGTATCGACGCCACCGGCTCGCCTCCTGCCATGCGCGCCAGCACCGCTTCGGCGATCGCCGGCAGCAAGCTGCCATTGAGGATCTGGTCGACATTGCGCGCGCCCGAATCAACCTCGGTACAGCGCGCCAACACGGCGTCGACCAGGCCCGCGTCATGGCTGAACTGCGCCTGGTGGTTGCGCGCGATGCGCGCGCCTATCCGCGCCAGCTTCAGCACGATGATCTCGGCCAGCACCGCGTCGTTCAGGGGATAGAACGGCAGCACCTTCAGGCGCCCCAGCAAGGCCGGCTTGAAGTGCGCCACCAGTTGCGGGCGCACCAGTTCTTCCAGCGCGGCCGGCGTGGGCAAGTCCTGCGCCGCCCGGTTCAGGCAGGCGGCCATCATGGCGCCCGAACCGAGGTTCGAGGTGGCGATGATGATGGTGTTGCGAAAGTCGACTTCGCGCCCTTCCGCATCATCGAGCACGCCCTTGTCGAACACCTGGAAGAACAGTTCCAGCACGTCGGGATGGGCTTTTTCCGCTTCATCGAGCAGCACCACGCTGTAGGGCTGGCGCCGCACGGCTTCCGTCAGCACGCCGCCCTCTCCGTAACCGACATAGCCGGGCGGCGAGCCTTTCAGGCCGGCCACGCTGTGCGCTTCCTGGTATTCGCTCATGTTGATGGTAATGAGCTTGCGCTCGCCCCCATACAGCAGGTCGGCCAGCGCCAGCGCCGTTTCCGTCTTGCCCGTGCCGGACGGCCCCGTGAACAAAAACACGGCTTGCGGCTTGTTCGGGTCGTCCAGGCTGGCGCGCGCCGTGCGCACGCGCTGCGCCACCGCCTCGATGACGTGCTCCTGTCCCAGCACCCGTTCGCGCAGCGCCCCATCCAGGGTCAGCACCGTGCGGATCTCGTCCTTGAGCATTTTTCCCAGCGGGATGCCGGTCCAGCCGGCGACGATGCCGGCCACCACCTGCGCATCGACTTCCAGCGGCGACAGCGGCGCCTCTCCCTGCAGGGCCGCCAGCTCTTCCTTCAGCGCCAGCAGGCGCGCCGCGCCGATCTCGCCCGGCCGCTCGCCGCGCAGCTGCGCGCGCAATTCGCCGATCTGCGCCACCAGCGCCTTTTCGCGCTCCCAGCGCTGCGCCAGCGCCGCGATCGCCGCCTGCCCCTCGTCATGTTCGCGCCGCAGCTGCGCCAGACGTGCGGCGCCGGCTTTATCGGACACTTCGCCATCGGCCGCCTCGCGGGCCATGGCGGCGATTTCCGCGCCGATGCGTTCCTGGCGCCGGTGCGCGTTTTCCAGCTGCGCCGGCGTGGCGCGCTGGCCCAGCGCCACCTTGGCACACGCCGTGTCGAGCACGCTGACGGCCTTGTCGGGCAGCTGTCGCCCGCTGATGTAGCGGTGCGACAGGCGCACCGCCTCGACGATGGCGGCGTCGCGCACACGGATGCCGAAATGGCGCTCCATCAGCGGCGCCATGGCGCGCAGCATGGCGCAAGCGATGTCTTCGCTGGGCTCTTCCACCTTCACCACCTGGAAGCGCCGGGCCAGCGCCGCATCCTTTTCAAAATACTTTTTGTACTCGCTCCAGGTGGTGGCGGCAATCGTGCGCAGGGCGCCGCGCGCCAGCGCCGGTTTCAGCAGATTGGCCGCATCGTTCTGCCCCGCCTGGCCGCCGGCGCCAATCATGGTGTGCGCCTCGTCGATGAAGAGGATGACCGGATGCGGGCTTTTCGCCACCTCGTCGATGACATTCTTCAGACGGCTTTCGAATTCCCCCTTCACGCTGGCGCCGGCCTGCAGCAAGCCCATGTCGAGCGCGTGGATGTGCGCGCCCTGCAGCACCTCGGGCACGTCGCCGGCGGCGATGCGCAAGGCCAGGCCTTCCACCACGGCCGTCTTGCCCACCCCCGCCTCGCCCGTGAGAATCGGATTGTTCTGGCGCCGGCGCAGCAGGATATCGACGGCCTGGCGTATCTCCGCCTCGCGGCCGATCACGGGATCGAGCTTGCCGTCGCGCGCCAGCTGCGTCAGGTCGGTGGTGAACTGGTCCAGCGCCGGGGTTTTGCTGGCCAGGGCAGTCAGCGGGTCGACGGCCGTTTCGGAAGGCTGCGGCACTGCCGCAGTTTCCTGCTCGCCGGAGCCGGCCGTCAGCTTGTCCGGATGGTGCTTCAATTGCTCCACGCTGAAGCGGGCGAACAGCTTCGAGCCGCGGTACGCGAGCTGCGACAGCTCCGGTTCCGTCAGCAGCGCCAGCAACAGGTGGCGGCTGCGGATAGGCCCCGGCTGCGCCGTGTCCAGCGAGGCAATCAGCCAGGCATGTTCGAACAGCAGCGGCAAATGGGGAGAGAACACGGGCGTGCGCGCGCTGCCCGTCCTGAAGCTGCCGATCTCGCGGCGCAGGTCCGCCTCCAGCGCCGTCAGGCTGATTTCGCTGCGCCGCGCGATGGTGACGAAATCGCTGCGCTCCTGTTCCAGCAAGGCCAAAAACAGGTGTTCGATATCGACTTCGTACTGGCCCAGGCCCACGCAGATGGCGGCGGCGCGGGTGGCGGCCGTGCGCGCCGTGTCATTGAACTTGGCGATCAGGGTTTTCAGGTTGTTGCTCATACGGCGACTCCCTTGCGGTTGATCGAATAGCGCAGCGACGACGGCTGTAGCACGGCGTCGAAATTGACCATCTCGCCGCCGGACCTCACGGCCAGGGTGCCGCTGATCACAAAGCCGACCCGGTTGATGGCGCCCGCTTCGCGCTCCAGGCGGGCGCGCACATTGCGCAGGCGCGGCTCGTGGCGTTCGATGGCCGCCTTCAGCGCGGCGCAGATGCGGGCGCGGTCATCGCTGCTGGACAAGCACATGCCGGCGAAATCGATCAGGCCATAGTTGACGATGGATGCCGCGCATTCCGGATAGGCGTCGAGCGCGCCGGGCGGCAGGGCCACGCGCGTGTTGAGCAGCTCTTCCAGGTCGCGCGCCACCGCATCCTTCAATTGTTCCAGCGACAGGCGCACCGCCACGCCGCCCGCCGCACCGCCGTCGCCCATCAGGCGGTCGAACAGGCCAGGTACATAACTGTCCATGCGCTCTCCTGAAAAGTCGGCACGGCGCGCGGGCGAAGGTGGCCGCCGCGCGCCGCGCACCATGGATCAAGCCACGCGGTTCGCGGCCAGGTCCCAGCCGCCCGAGGTATTGCCGCCGGCGCCGCCAGTCACTTTTTGCTGCGTGTATTTCCACTTCACTTTCGAGAACTTGAAGCCGACGTGTTCACCGAGGATATCGCCCTCTTCCACGTTCGGCGTCACGGCGCCGATCAGCACATTCTCGATTTCGATTTCAAAATACTTGACGCGCTCGCCCTGACCGTCGGCGCGCATGAATTCGAAGCGCGCCTTGGGGATGGTCTTGCCGGCCGAGCAGGTCTGCAGCAGCACCGGCGAGGCCAGGTCGGCCAGCTTGGAGATGACGATGTCCTTGTGCTCGCAGCGTTCGGCCGTGTGGCCGCCGCCCGTCGATGCGGTGGCGGACTTCGGCTGCGCGACGCTCCAGCTGACCGATTTGCATTCGATCCAGTCCTTGTGCTTGTCATCGGTGGACTCGCCCTTGATGCCGTCTATCTGCAGATATACATCGATTGCCATGGTGTGCTCCTCTGGTTGAAAGATGGGTGGATCAGGAATTGGTCGACTTCGGCAACTCCGCGACCAGTCGGAGCGAAACGGATAACTCATCGAGCTGGAAGTGCGGCCGCAGGAACGACACGGCGCGGTACACGCCAGGCCGGCCCGGCACTTCATGCACCTGCACCGAGGCCTCGCGCAGCGGGAACTGCGCCTTCTGTTCCTGGCTGGCGTTATCGTCGAGCAGCACGTACTGCATCAGCCAGCGGTTCAGAAAATCCTCCACGTTGGAGGCGGCGGCAAAGCTGCCGATCTTGTCGCGCATCATGGCCTTCATGTAGTGGGCGATGCGCGAAACGGCAAAGATGTACTGCAATTGGGATGACAGCACCGCATTCGCGTTGGCCGCGTCGCTGTTGTACTTTCGGCTTTTCTGCGCCGACTGCGCGCCAAAAAACGCCGCATACGCCGTGTTCTTGCAGTGCACCAGCGAGATGAAGCCCAGGTCCGACAATTCCTTTTCGCGGCGGTCGGTGATCGCCACTTCGGCCGGGCATTTCAGGGCCACGTCGCCCTCGTCCGTCTTGAAGGTGTGGGTCGGCAGGTCGTCCACCAGGCCGCCGCCCTCCACGCCGCGGATGGCGGCGCACCAGCCGTAGTCGGCAAAGGCGCTCGTCAGCTTGCAGCCGAACGCATACGCGGCGTTACACCACAGGTATTTGTGATGGTCGCTGCCATCGACTTCCTCGACAAAGTTAAAACCTTCGACCGTGGTGCCATCGACGGGATTGAACGGCAGGCGGCCCAGGAAGCGGGGCAAGGTCAGGCCGACATAGCGCGCATCCTCGGATTCGCGGAAGGCTTTCCATTTCGCGTATTCGATGGTGTCGAATACCTTGGCCAGGTCGCGCGGCTTGCCCAGGTCGCCGTAGCTTTCCAGGCCAAACAGTTCCGGCGCGGCCGAGGCGATGAAAGGCGCATGCGCGGCGGCGGCGATGTGCGACATCTGCTCGACGAAATACATGTCTTCCGGCTGGCGCGAGATGGCGAAGTCGCCCAGCAGCGCGGCAAACGGCGCGCCGCCGAAGGTACCGAATTCTTCTTCATACACCTTCTTGAACATGCTGCTCTGGTCGAACTCCAGCGCGGCCTGGAAATCCTTCACCAGTTCGCGCTTAGTGGCGTTGAACATGCGGATCTGCAGGCGCGTGCCCGTATCGGAATTACCGACCAGGTAGCGCAGTCCCGTCCAGCTCTGCTCAAGCTGCTGGAACGGCGCCGCATGCATGATTTCGCTGAGCTGGGTGGAGATCAGGCGGTCGATTTCCGCCACGCGCCCGTCCAGGGTGGCCGACAGGCTGCTGGACATCAGCACCGTGCCATCGAGCACCTGTGCCACCAGCTCCGAGATCAGGTCGCGCGCGCGCGCATGTTCGGCGCCAGACTTGGCGACGCGGCTTTGCTCGACGATCTGGTCCAGCAAATCGGTGGCGGCCGGCGCATCGGATGCGGATACAGCGAGGGATTCTGGGGCTTCTGCCTGGGCGCTCATCTCAATCCTCCTGCGCCGGGAACTGCGGCTTCAGAGTGGCCAGGCTGTCCGTGTTGTTCAGCACTTCCGTCAGCAAGTCTTCCAGCTTGTCGTTGCCGGCCAGCTTGTTGCGCAGGTCGGCCAGCTTGGTGCGCGCCTCGAGCAGCTTGCGCAGGGGCGCCACCTGGCGCACCACCGATTCGGGGCGGAAGTCGTCCATCGAGCGGAAATGCAGGTCGACGGCGAACGTGCCGCCCGCCTCGCTGAGGCGGTTCGGCACGGCGAAACGCGCCACCGGCGCCACGCCGGCCAGCACCTCGTCGAAGTTGTCGCGGTCGAGGGCGACGAACTTGCGGTCCTTCAGGCGCTTTTTCTCGCTGTCCGGATTGCCGCCAAAGTCGCCCAGCACGCCGACCACGAAGGGCAGCTCCTTGTTTTCAATCGCGTCGCCGATCTCGACGTCATAGGTCATTTGCACGCGCGGCGCGCGTATCTTCTGCAGGCGTTTCTGCACGCTGTCGGACTTGGGCATGTCGCTTCCTTTGCAAGGGGATGGTGGGGATGCTCGCTTATTTCAAGCCGCTGAACGGATCGGCCACGCTTGCCGGCGCTGCCGCGCCCTTCGCCGCCGGTGAGCCGGAGCCGGACATGGCAGCGCGCTTGCCGGCCGCCGGCGGGCGCTTGGCCGGCGGCACCAGCACGTCTTCGCCGATGCTCGCGCGCAGCAGCTTGGCCAGGTCCTGCGCTTCCGAGCGCAGCGAGCCATTCAGATTGTTTTGCCGCGACAGGTCGGACAGCGCCTTGCCGGACAAACGCAAGCCGCTGACGGCGACGATGCTGTTGGCGACCTTGTCGTCCGGGTCGCGTTCCAGCGCTTCGAGCGCATAGCCGATGGCGTCGCCATACTGGCCGCGGTCGAACTTCATTTGCGCCATTTGCAGCCATGGCGCCTTGTCGGCCGGGTAACTGCTGCCGCCGGCCTTGAGCAGGGTCATGGCGCGCTCGTACTGGCCGGCACGCGCGGCCGCATCGGCATCGCTCATCACTTGCGCCAGGGTCGGCGCGGCAGGTTTTTGGGGCGCCGGCTGTTCTGGCGTGGCGCAGGCGGCCAGCAGCAGGGCGCTGGCTAGGCAGGCAATACGGGGCAACATGGTGGCTGGCTTCATCGGGGCATTCCTTCACGTGGAGGACGCTACCGCAGGGAAAGATGGGCGGCGCCTTGGTGGAGGCCATTATTGATCGCCAATTTTTTTGCCAAATTGAGATTAATCAGCAAAGAAGAAGTTCCACATCACAGCCGCGCGCAGCGACATGAATCCTGATCTGGCGCAGTAATTATCTTGATCGCAGTCGGACTTTGTGCCAACGCAAGCGGGTCGCCCCTGCATGCGCTTAAATGACTGCAACACTTTTATTTCCACCGTTCACCTTGCAAAGATCACCCATGCCATTTGACGCCCCGCTCCGCCGCCTGGCCCGCGCCACCGCGCCACTGCTGCCGGCCCTTCTGCTGGCCGGCTGTGCGGGCGGCGCCATCGGCACCCTGGCCAACGCGGCGCTGCAAGTGGCCGGCGTAGCCAAGCCGCCAGCGGAACTGCCCGACGCGCAAAAGCCGACGCGCAATGTCAGCATCCGCCTGCATGCGGCGCAGCGCCTCAACACGGATGCCGACGGCCGGCCGCTGGCGCTGGTGGCACGCATCTACAAGCTGCGCCAGCGCGCCGCCTTCGAGCAGGCGCCCTACGACAGCTTCCTCGACGCGCAGCGTGAAAAGACCGCGCTGGGCGCCGACCTGATGGAAGTGAGGGAAGTGCTGCTGGTGCCGGGCCAGCGCTACGAAGTGCAGGAAAAAATCAGCAAGGAGGCATATTTCATCGGCGTGGTGGCCCTGTTCCGCGCGCCTGCGGTACAGCGCTGGCGCGCCACCTTTGTCGCCGCCGATGCGGAACGCGGCGGCATCACCGTCGGCCTGCACGCCTGCGCGCTCAGCGTCGCCAGCATGGATAGCGGCATGGCGCCGCTGGCTGCCCTGCGCTGCCAGTAGCGCAGGGCAGCAAGGCACACCGGCACGCCACACATTCAAGGAGAAACGAGATGGGCATGGCAGCGAAAATCTTGTGGGGAGAGGGCCTGTTCCTGCGGCCGCAGCATTTCCAGCGCCAGGACCAGTATCACGAAGCACGCCTGCATCACACGGCCAGCGCGCTGCATCCCTACCTGTGGGGCGTGGCGCACATGGCGTGGGACCTGGCGGCGCTGAAGACGGGCACCTTGCGCCTGCATGCCCTGTCGGCGATTTTCCGCGACGGCGAAGTGTTCGAGTCGCTGGGCGACGGCGCGCCCGGCAGCGATACCCTGCCCCCGCCGGTGGACCTGGAAGCGCTGCCGCCGGCGGTGCAGGAAGTGACGTATTACGCGGCGCTGCCCATCCTCAACCGCGAAGGCATGAATTACACGGCGCAGGCATCGACGGCAGGCATGCCGGCGGCCACGCGCTTTGCGCACGCCATGCGCGCCACGCCCGACCTGTTTACGGAGTCCGCCGTGGCCGACGTGGCCTACCTGAAGAAAACCGTGCGGCTGATTCCCGACAGCGAGGCACGTGGTTCCTACGATTGCCTGCCACTGATCGCCCTGCGGCGCACGGTATCGGGCGGCTTCGAACCCGTGCCCTCGTTCATGGCCCCCAGCCTGGCCATCGCCGGCGCGCCGCGCCTGCAGGGCGTGCTGGAACACCTGCTCGACGCCTTGCAGGCGAAGGTGAGCGCGCTGCACGGCCACCACCGCGAACCGAGCCGCAACGTGATCGAGTTCCGCTCCGGCGACGTGTCCTCGTTCTGGCTGCTGCACACGGTCAGCACGGCCGCCGCCGCGCTGATGCACTATGTGCGCCATCCGGCCCTGCATCCGGAGCGCCTGTACGAAGCGCTGCTGGGACTGGCGGGTGGCCTGCTCAGCTACTCCAAGCATTACACGCTGGCCAGCCTGCCCGCCTACGACCACGCGCAACCGGGCGCCTGCTTCGACGCCATCGACGGCATCATCCGCGAACTGCTCGACACCGTCATCTCGTCGAAGTATTTTTCCATCGCCCTGCTCGAGGACCAGCCGTCGTACTACCTGGGCAAGCTCGATTCGGGCAAGATCGACCAGCACACCACCTTGTACCTGGCGATCCGCGCCGCCATGCCCGCCATCGAACTGGTGGACGTGGTGCCGCTGCGCGTGAAAGTGGGCGCGCCCGACGACGTGGAAAAATGCGTGCTCACGGCCATGCCCGGCCTGAAACTGTCGCATGCGCCGCAAGTGCCGGCCGCCATTCCCGTACGCCCCGACACCTATTATTTTGCGATTGAAAACCGGGGCGTGCTATATGAACAGATGCTCAAGGCGCAGTCGATCTCCGTGTACGTGCCGGCCGGCATACGCGACCTGCAGCTGGAACTGATCGCGGTGACGGCATGAGCCAGCTCATCGAACGGCGCGCAGCGCCCTCCCTGCTGGGACAACGCGGTTCCGCCCCAACCGGCAGCAGCCGGCATGCCGGCAGCGCCCTGCTGGACCTGATGCACGAAGGCTTTTACATGCTGTTCATGCTGAAGCACGGTTCGGCGCCCGGCGACGAGCAAAGCTTCATGGACCGCATCACGGCCTTCCTCGACGACTTCGAGCGCGAAGCAAAAAAGATCCGCGCCGATGGCGACGATATCGAGGCAGCCAAGTATGCGTTTTGCGCGGCTGTCGATGAAATCATCCTGGCTTCGCCTTTCGCCCTGCGCAAGCAGTGGGAGCGGCGCCCGCTGCAGCTGCTGATCTTTGGCGACCAGCTGGCCGGCGAACACTTTTTCGACCGCCTCGACGCCTTGCGCGGCAAGGGCGCCATGCGCGTGCAGGCGCTGCAGGTCTTCCACATGTGTTTATTGCTGGGATTCCAGGGCAAGTATGCGATCGACGGCGGCGAAAAACTCAGCTACCTGACGGCGCGCCTGGGCGACGAGATCGCCCACATCAAGGGCAAGAGCCGTGGCTTCGCGCCGCGCGCGGAACGCCCCGACCAGGTGGTCAACAAGCGCGGCAGCGACGTGCCGCTGTGGGCGCTGTCGAGCTTTTTCGCCCTGCTGGCCATCTGCGCCTACCTGGGCCTGAAAACCCATCTGACGCGCGGTACGCAAACGACCCTGGCCGCGTATGCGGACCTGGTCAAACTGGCGCCGCGCCCCGCGCACCTGACAATCACCCTGCCCTGAACACCTCACAGAACCTACTGCGCGTCGAGATTTGCGGCCTGCGATGCTCAATGTGCATTCGCACACCTGCGCTTCTCGGCCACAACTCTCATCCGCTCGCTACGGTTCTGTGAGGTGTCAAGCCAATCTATTGCGCAATACGGAACTCGATGCGCCGGTTCCTCGCCCGGCCATCGGCCGTGGCGTTGCTGGCCACGGGACGGTCCGGTCCCTGGCCCGACACCAGCACCGAATCGGCCGCGACGCCCTTGCTGGCCAGGTAGGCGCGCACGGCTTCGGCGCGCGCCTGGCTCAAGGCCACATTGCTGGCGCGCAGGCCCGTGTCGTCCGTGTGGCCGATCACCTCCACCTTGCGGCCCCGCAGCCTGAGCATGGCGGCCGCCATCTCGTCGAGGATGGCCAGGCCCGCCGGCGTGATGGACGCCTTGCCGCTGTCGAATTCGATGATGCGTTTGTCCAGCGCCGCATCGAGCAAGCCCTGCTCCGCCTCCGCCGCCTTGACCCGCAAGCCGTTGTTGACGACGTAGGTGGGATTGAGGCTGGTGGCGATGTCACTGGCGATCTGCTGGCGCTGCGCCTCGTTCGCCACTTCGCCGCGCACGCTGACGTTATTGCCGTCGATACTGATCTGCCCCCGTGAAATCAGCTTCAGGTTCGGCGCGATCAGCTTGTGCACGTAGGCGTTCCAGTTGGCCGGCACGGCCACGCTGCCGATGGCGATCTGGTCGACCACGCGCTCGGCGCCATACAGTTCGCGCAGGCGGGCCAGCACGGCCGCCTTGCCCGCCTCGTCGGCCAGGGTGCCCGTGATAAGGATCTGCCCCGGCAGCGGCGTCTGGGGCGCTTGCGCCTGCGCGTGGCAGGGAGCGGCTGCAGCAAGCAGCAGAAGAATGACAGGATATTTCATCGCAATCCTTCAGACAAAGGTATCGGCAAACATGGCGCAGGCCGAGCGCAGCGACAGCTGTTCCTGCTGCAGGCAGGCGGAAAAACGGCGCAGCGCCGCATCGCGTCCCAGCTGCTCCTCGACCCAGTCCAGCTGATCGAACACGATCAGCCGTTCGCAGCCGGCCTGCGGATCGATCAGCGCGCGCAAGCCATGCGGGTCGGCGCCGCAAAAGCCGATCACCAGCACGGGCGCCTCGTCGAGGTGGGAAAAGAACAGCGCCAGTTCGAAATCGGCCAGGCTCAGAAAAGGCGCGATCAGGTGCAGCCACAAGCTGGCCACCAGGTCGCGCAGCTGCGCGTCCTGCGGCAGCGGCAGCACCAGGCTTTTTTCCAGGCGCGGCAAGCCGCTCTGGCGCACCGGCTGCAGCAGCATGCCCAGGCCCAGCAGCAGTTCGCGCACCGTCACGGGAAACGCGGGCGATGCCAGCAACGTCTGCAAGCCGTGCACCGACTGCGTCTGCAAGAAGGCAGCCAGCCGCGCCGCGTGATCAGGTGCCGCCGGTTCGACTTCGACCACGTTGCCGGCCAGCGCCAGCAGGGCCGGCCCCGGTTCGGCGCTGGCCACGATGCCTTGCGACAGCTGCTCCACCCGCTGCCACAGCGGCGCCAGCGCCAGCGGGCTGCAAGCGACAAAGGTCTCCGCGTCATCGACTTCCAGCGCGCCCATGGCCATGAAGGGAAAGCGCCGCAACGACTGGTCATTGCTCGCTTCCAGGCGCCCGGCGATGGCGCGCCGGCTGCGCGTGCCGACGAAGGCAAAGCGCAGCGGCGGCAAGGCGTCGTAATTGAGCTTCCAGCGCGGTTCCACCGTCAGGGCAGTCATGACCTGCGCCAGCCAGTCGTCGAGCAGCTGCACCAGCGCGTGATTGTCGCAAGCCTTGATGAAGTCGCCCCGCGCGGGAATCTTGCCAAAGTAGCCGAGGCGCACCTGCTGCGCCGCGCGCATCATGGCGAAACTCCGGGCATGACTGCGGCGGCAATGGCCTGCACGGGAGGCGCGGGGGACGCGGCAGAAGCACCGGGCGCGCCGACAATGGTCTCGGGCAGCTGCATGCCGCGAAAGCCCTGCTCCTGCACCGCCGGAGTCCCGCCCGCGCCGGTGCCCGCCGTCTCGGCGCTGCTGGTGATTTTCAGGTCGACCGCCACGGCCACCTCGCCGCGCGCCCAGCGCAGTTCGAACACGCCGCCATCCTTGCGCTTCTTGGCCGCCGCGTCGATCATGCGCTTCAAGCCGAATTGCCCCGGCTCGTTGAACAGTTCCACCGTGCGCCCGTCGAAGGTGACGGCCGTGATGCGCGCGCCCTGCTGGCCCGCTGCGCCTTGCGGGCCCGGA
This sequence comes from Janthinobacterium sp. PLB04, assembly GCF_021165895.1. Classification (NCBI taxonomy): domain Bacteria; kingdom Pseudomonadati; phylum Pseudomonadota; class Betaproteobacteria; order Burkholderiales; family Oxalobacteraceae; genus Janthinobacterium; species Janthinobacterium sp. PLB04. The sequence continues at coordinate 4,900,271 of NZ_CP088968.1, forward strand.
TGGACCATGTTCGTCCACTGCGCCGGGGTATTGCGGTAACGCAGCTGCTGGCCGTCGATCTCCACCGTGTATTCCAGGGTGCCCGGCGCGGGCGACGGCTGGATCTGGAAGATGGTTTGCGCCGCCATCGACGTGGCCGCCATGCCGCCCGCGCCCAGCGGCGCGATCCAGCCGGGGAAACGCGCCACCACCTGCGGCGACAGGCTGATGCCCATGTCGGCCCAGGTGCGCGGCGCCAGCACGTCGCCGCGCCGCACCACCAGCGGGCCCATGGACATGGTGACGAATTTCGCCACCAGGCCTTCCGGGCCGAAGAACTGGCCGATCTCGAGGTTGCTCGCCTCGATGCGCGCCGTGGGCGCGAATGGATATTTGTTGGCCAGCGATTTCTGGAACGGTTCATACACCTGCGCCGCCCAGGTCTTGTTGATATCGAGTTCGGCCGGCGCGACGATGACGGCAAAGGTCTGCATCAGCGGGCGCACGAGGATGGGACGGATCGCCTGCTTTTGCGCGTCGCTCATCCCCGTGAGCACCTGCTCGTCGACCAGTTTCAGGGCGTCGGCCAGTTCGGAACCGCTGCCCTCCAGGGTCTGCTGCATGAACTGGCGCGCGCCCGGCCCCGCGTCGCCCTGGTTCTTCAGCTGGTTCAAACGGCTGCGCAGTTTCGACAGCGCTTCCAGGTAGGCGCGCATCAGGGATGCATTGTTGTCCCTGGCCGCCACCAGCTTGCCCACGCCGGCAAATTCGCGCCCCACGGGTCCCATGGGCTTGTCCAGGCGGGCCGGGTCGAGCTGCGCATTGAGAGCGGCGGGACTGGCCGTCAGCGGCGACGGCGCGCGGCGCAGCACGGTTTCCTTGAACCAGGCGACGATGCCCCGCTCGGCCTGGCGCAATTGGGCATTCTGCAGCGCCGGGTTGTCCCACGAAGTTTCCTGATAGATGGTCGTCAGCAGCCTGGCGATCGGCGACGACTGCGGGTCGCCCAGGCGGTTCATCGCCTGCACGGCGCCGTCGAAGCCTTTCAGGTCGGCGACGGCCACGCCCTGCACGAATTTTTGCCACTCGCGCGCATAGTCGGCCTTGTACATGGCCACCAGGTTTTTCTCGATCTGCTCGGGACTGCCTTCCAGGGTCAGGTCGTCGGTGGAAGCGCTTTTCAGCACCCAGTCGGCGCTTTGCAGCTCGCGGTTGGCGGCATCGCGAAACGCGCCCTCTACGAACTTTCCCCAAGCCTGGCGCGTAAAGGCGCCGGAGACGGCGTAACTGCCCGCCAGCAGCGCCTGATCCTGTTCGCCGACGATGCGCGCCACCGTCATGCCGGGAAAGCGCGTCGAGGCACGCGCCTTGACGTCGGCATACACGCGCTCGCGCGCCGGCATGCCGCGCACCACGCGGCGCAGGTTTTCGCGCGCCTGGTCGACCAGCGCCAGCTTCTGTTCGATGCGCGGCCAGGACGGATCGCCGATCTGCGCCAGGTAAAACGTCAGCAGCCGTTCCGCGCTGCGTATCATCTGCTCGCGCGGCATGGCGCCCCGGTTGCCCTCCAGCCAGGCGCGCCAGAAACGCGTCAGCTGGTCATTCAGGTGGCTGCTTTCCGCATGCGTCTTATCGGCCAGCATCAGATAGGTTTTCAGCGCGTTGTAGGCATCTTCCACATTCGTCGCGCTGGCCGCCTGGTACTGGACGCTGCGCGGTGCCGCGGGCGCTGCCGGCGCGGCGGCCGGCGTCTGCGGCGTGCGCACCGTGGGCTGCAGCTGGTCCGCGCTGGCGTTCATTTCAAACAGCAAGGCTTCCAGCGCGCCCGCCACGGGGCCGAGCATGACCTGGCGCGCACCGGCAAAATACTCCTCGCGCAGCTTGCGTTCGAGCAATTCGCCCTGGTACAGGCCCAGGCGCAGGGACCACGGCCGTTGCGTGCGGTACGCTTCCAGCTGCTCGATGCGGTCCTGCAAGATCTCGAGCGCTTCCAGGCGCGACTGCAAGTCCAGGCGCCGCTCCTGCAGCTTCACCACTTTATTCAAATCGGCCTCGACGTTGGCCACCAGTTGCCGGTTGCCCAGGTAGGACCAGCTCCAGCCGCCCAGGCAGGCGCCCAGCGACACCGTGGCGGCAAAGAACACGGCATATTTGAAGCGCAGCTTGGCGCGGTTGGCATAGTTGGCCACCAGGTGCTTGTCGGCAAAAATCACCTTGCGGAACAGCTCCAGCAGGAAATAGCCATGCTGGCGCGCGCCAGACGGCGCCGCGGCCGGGGCCGGCGCGAAGGCCAGGTCGAAGCGGCGCGCCACCTGCTGCGAGGAGGCACTGACGGGCTCGCCTTCCTGCAGCGCGCTGGTAAAGTAAAAGCCACGGAACACGGGCTGGAACTGGAACGGGTTTTCCTCGAACAGGGTGGCGATGAAGGCGCGCAAGGCCGGCTTGATGGCGGCAAATTCCAGCGGAAAGGTAAAGACGCCGGGCGCCATCGTCTTGCGTTGCCGGTGCGCCATGTTGGCCAGGCTCAGTTCCGTCAAGCCATCGTGCAATTCATCGAAACCCTGGTCGAAAAACGCCAGCAAATCCGCCGTGGGCAACTTGCGCTGGTAGGGCATGGTGGCGCCCCAGACACGCTCGCGCTCGCTACGCTCGGCATCCGCGAAAAACTCCGTGAAGCCGGCGATCAGGTCCGCCTTGGTAAACACGATGTACAGGGGCGCGAACACTTCCAGGCGTTCGATGACGTCCTGCACCCGCTTGCGCAGGCTGCGCGCCAGTTGCATGCCGACATCAGGGTCGCCTTTCAATTCGGCGATGCTGACGGCGATGAGGATGCCGTTGATGGGCGCCTTGCGCCGGTATTTTTTCAGCAGGTCGAGAAAGCCGAACCACTCGCCGCGATGCTCGTCGACGACGGAATAGCGTCCCGCCGTGTCGAGCACGATGCCGTCCGTGGTGAAAAACCAGTCGCAGTTGCGCGTGCCGCCCACGCCTTGCACGATCTTGCCGTCGGCAAAGGGAAACTGCAGGCCCGAATGCAGGATGGCGCTGCTCTTGCCGGCGGCCGGATTGCCGATGATCATGTACCACGGCAATTCGTACAAGGCGGCGGCGCCCGATTTGATGCCCAGCTTGGACGTCTTGATGGTCTCGATGGCGGCCAGCATGCCCGTGCGCACGGCGTCGAGTTCCCCCCGCTGGGTGCTGCCGGCAGTGGATGCCGAAGCGGCTTGCGCGGCGGCGATCTCGGCTTCGTTGAGGATGGCCTGCCCCAGCGCCTGCGCATCGCGCCGCGCGCGGCGCCGGCGCCACAGCCACAGGCCCAGCCACGTGACCAAGGCCAGCAGCAGCAAGGCCAGGGCCCAGACCAGCGCCACTTCCAGCACTTCAGCGCCCAGGTACAGGAACACGGCCAGCGCCATGAAGCCGAGGATGGTCAGATTGCGGCTGTCGGTGAGGAAATGCCAGATTCGTCGCAGCATGATGAGCCCAGGGTGAGGTCGCAAAGCAGGAGGAACGCCGCCGCGCAGCGAGGCGGATTCGGCCCATGCTGACAGCAATGCGGCGCACCTTTGTTGACATATGACAAGTACCAAGTGCCAGCGCGCGGCAGGCGCTGGCCTGCCATTGACGCCGCGCAAGCAAGCTTGCAGCGGTGAAAATCAGGCCGAAACCCGGCGCTAGAATGACTGGCGCGGCTTACTTGCCCAGCACGCGCGGTTGCGGCAATTCCGTGTGGCCAAAATCCATCATGGTCCAACGCCCGCCCCAGCGCAGGCCCACCGATTCGGCCGTCACGCCATATAAACGGTAGCCGCGCATGGCCCAGGCATTTTTTTCAGAAATAATGAGCTTTCCTTCATGCATGAATGCGCAATCGGCCGCCAGGCCATACTGGTGATAGCTTTGAAACGCCCTCGCGTTCGTCACGTTCGGGCCGGCCGCCGCCAATTGGTCCTGGCGCGCAGGGCTGCGATAGCCTTCCAGCAAGACCATGTCGTAGCCATGCACGTCTTTCATGATCTTGAAGACCAGCAGCAGGCGCTGCGCGAAATCGTGGTCGAGCAATTGCCAGTTGCGGCTGGCGCCGCCCAGCAGCGGGCGCAGCTGCGTTACTTCCGCCGTGGAAAACAGCAGCGGCGGCAAGGCTGGCGGCGGCACCAGCTGCTCGCCCTTCAGCAAATCGCTGACCTGGTCATTGATCGCGTGTTGCTGGTCAGCATAGCCGCGCAAGGCGATGCGGTCGCTGGACAGCCAGGCCAGCAGCGGCGGCACGATGACCAGCACGCTGCCCGCCAGACTCAGCCAACGATGCAGCCACAGCAGCTGCCAGGCGCGCGCCATGCCCGAGCCCGTTTGCCGCTGCACGCGTTGCCACTGCGCGCCGCTGCCGCCCTTCAGGTGCTGCGCGCGCCGCTGCATGCGCCAGCCCAGGTTGACGAGCGTGTGCAGCACGATGGCGCGGCCGCCGGGAAACAGCAGCAGCCAGCAGGCAAGACAGGCGAGCAGGAAATACATCAAGACCAGGGCGACGAACATGGGCGCTCCGTGACGGGAATAGCGGGGGCCGGGCAGCATGCTCGGCGGCATCGCTAGATCGTAGGCGTCCGCGGTCCGCATGAGCGCGGTTTACATCAAGGTCAGTCGAGTTTGTTCCACTGCGGAGGTGATATTTTGTCTTTACTGAAAAACGGGGATGGCCAGGCGCGCAGCCCTGACCTGTTGAGCAAGACCGGCGCGGCTGGCGCGCGCATCGAAGGCAAGGGCATCCTGTCGCAGCTCGAACACGGTATCGCCGCGCCTGTGGCCAGGCCTGTACTGCGCTGGCGCCCCGGCTGGCGGCACTGGGCTGCTGGCGCGCTGTGCCTGGCGCTGCTGATCACGGCCGTGCTCGCGTATGACACGGACGTCCTGCCCCTGCCGCCGGCGCCCGTCACGGCCGTGACTGAGGCTCCGCCCGCAATGCCGGCGCCAACGGTGCCGCCGCACGCGGCGCAGGCGGCCACCATCGTCAATACGGCGGGACTGCCCTTGCCTGCCGCATCCGCCACGGCAGCAAGCGCGCCGCACAAGACGCTACCGCCCGTGCGCCAGGCGGCGGCCCGTCCACCAGGGCCGAGGCCGGTGACCGCGCCCGGCGACAGCGACGTGACCTTGCTGACGGCGATGGTGGCCCATGCGCACCGGCAAGAAAGCACGGCGGTGCCCTTGCGCGACGTGGTTCTGCGCCAGCGGGAGGGGGAACAGGAAACGGCGGAACTGTTGCGGCGCTGTCAGCAGTTGGGCCTGATCGAAGGCATGCTGTGCCGCTCGCGCATCTGCTCGGGCCGCTGGGACAGCGATCCCGCCTGCCATTGATGGGGGTTGCCGGCGGTTGACGAACCTCAGGCGCGTTCGGACACTTCGATCAGGTTGCGGTCCGGGTCGCGCAGATACACGGAGCGGATGGGCCAATTGGCGCCCGTGCGGGCAACCGGTCCCTCCTCGATGGCAATCCCCAGCGCCGCCAGGTGGGCGATGAACGCGTCCAGCGGCACGGCGGCGATGAAGCACAGGTCCAGCGAGCCGGGCGTGGGCAAGTCCGCCTTGGGCAGGAATTCCTTGCCGGCCTCATGCAGGTTGATTTTTTGCGCGCCAAACTTGAACGCATGGCGGCCGGCGCCAAACGTTTCCAGCTGCATGCCCAGCACGCGCGTATAGAAATCGATGCAGGCGGGCTTGTCGCGGGTGGTCAATACCAGGTGATCCAGGTGGTCTATCATACAGTTCTCGGGTGAGTGGCCGCGTCCATGCGGCCTTGCAAAAAGCCTTCCATCAGCGCCAGCAGTGCCTGCGGCTGCTCCTGATGCGGCGTATGGCCGCACTGCTCGACAATGGCGGGCACGGCGTTGAGCGCCTGCGCCACGATCGTGTCGACCTGGGCCGCGCTGCCGTACTGGTCCTCGCTGCCCTGCACCACCAGCGCCGGACATTCGACGGAGGGCAGCAGGTATTCGATGTTCCAGAACTGGAAACCATAACTGAGCCAGGTATCCGACCAGGCCTTGAAGATGGTCTCCGTCTTGTCGCCATGGTATTTCGCCAGCGCGCGCAGCTTGCCCGCGCCAAACGCCGCATCCGCCACGCGTATGCCATCGAGCGTGATGCCCTCGACAAACACGTGCGCCGCTTCGGTGATGATGCCGCGCAAGCGCGGCGGCTGCTGCGCCGCATAGATCAGGGCAATGCTGCCGCCATCGGAGTGGCCGACGAGAAAATGGTCCTGTCCCGGCAGCAGTGCGGCGAGCACCTGCGGCAGCTCGCACAGCGCGTAGTCGTGCAAATAATGGAGTTGGCGGCGCGCCGCCAGCGGCGACGACTGCCCATAGCCATGGCGGTCATACAGCAAGCCGCGGCACCCCGTCGCCTGGCATAGCTGCGCGGGAAAATCTTTCCACATCGCACAGCAACCGAGTCCCTCGTGCAGGAATACCAGGCAAGGCTTGGCGGGGTCGCCTTCGATCAATTCGTAATAGATATCGGTTTCGGCGCTCAGGTTCAGTATCGGCATGGGCTAGGCTCGCATCGGCAGGTCGGCTGGGCCTATTGTGCCATTGTCCTGCACGGCATGCGTGGCGCCCCGTAAAAATAGCCTGCTGGAAAAGATATTCCCGCCTGCCTGCAAGGTGTTTGCGCCAGCACAAGTGAGCGCCGTTTTTCCGGCGGCGCCGCGCGCTTTTTGCCCGCGCGTTTGCCTAGAATGGCTTACTCCAACAGCATGGAGCAGACGGCTACCTTATCAGCCAGGACGTGACACTGGCCGTCACGGCAACAGATAAGGCGTCTTGCCGCACGACGACAGGCGCGGCGTCCAAACTATCGATCAGGAGTACATCATGGAAATGAAAGTAGAACACCGCACCGGCAGCAACCTGGCACTGGAAGAAACCGATGCGCCGATGGAACAGGAAGGCAAGAGTGCAAAAGGCGCGGCAGCACAAGACTTGAACCTGAGCCCCGCCGCCTTCACCACCTATTACACGTGGACAGCCAATGGCGTGCATCCTTCGGTCAACTTCGCCAATGCCAACGTGAAGGCCAATTCGCGCGTATTGCTCAATATCAGCGAGTATGCCGCGACGCCCCAGGACCGTTTCATCGGCGCCGCCCGCATGGCCGTGTACAACATCGCACCGTATAACGGCGGTTTCCGGGCCTGGGTGGATATCTCGTGGGGCAGCCCGCTGAAGGTGCGTTTCGACGTGTTTGTGGATCCCTGATCCGGGAAACACTGCGCGCGCCCCCGCCACCAGCGGGCCGGCATCGCGCACGTCGCCAAGGCACTGAAGCAATGGCCAGCGCGAACGGGAAACCGTGCGCGCATGACAAAAGGGCCACGTGTTGCCACGTGGCCCTTTGCTGCTGCTTGTTCTGGCTCCCCGACCTGGACTCGAACCAGGGACCTGCGGATTAACAGTCCGTCGCTCTACCAACTGAGCTATCAGGGAAAGGAGGCCGAATTATATACGTCAAAATTTCCCATGTCCAGTTTCAATCTGCATGGCCAGCAAAACAGGCCGCCAGCGAGCCAGCCTCGCCGGATGGCAGGGTCCGTCTGCGCTGCGCCACGCAAGATAGTAGAATAGCCAGGCCTTAGCGACACGCAAGGCGCACAACCGCATGCCGGCAGCGGGGCGTCAACCACGCCGCCACGCGGACATGCGCTTGCAAGGTTCGCCTTGCCCCTGGCTTACTGCTCTCATCCGACATGACAGAATCAAGCGCAACCCTGGTGGACCAACCCGGCAGCGGCGACAGCTCGGCGGAAATTGCCGAGCATATGGCTGCCGCCATCGTGGCGCGCCAATTGCCGCCGGGCACGCGGCTGCGCGAGGAGGCGTTGTGCCGGCTGTATGGCGTCAGCCGCACCAAGATCCGCGCCGCCCTGCTGATACTCTCGAAAGACAAACTCATACGCATGGTGCCCGACAAGGGCGCCTTCGTCAGCCAGCCAACGGAGGCGGAGGCACGCGACATCTTTGCCGCGCGGCGCATCATCGAGGCGGCCCTGGCGCGCGAATTCGTCGCGCGGGCCAAAGCTGCCGACTACCGGATGCTGGAGCGGCACCTGAAAGCGGAACGCCAGGCGCTGGCACGGGACACGCCGCTGCGCTCGCAACTGCTGGGCGACTTCCACGTATTGCTGGCCGATATCGCCGGCAACGCCGTGCTGCGCGACATCGTGCGCGAACTCGTGGGCCGCAGCTCGCTCATCACCATGCTGTACCAGTCCGGCCACGACGCGGCCTGCTCGTGCGACGAACACGGCCGCTTTCTCGACGCGGCGCGCAGCGGCGACGCCGACCTGGCGGCGCGCCTGATGGTCGAGCACCTGGCGCATGTGGAAGCGGCGTTGCGCTTCGACGGCAGCGCCAGCGACGACAGGAAAGACCTGGTGGCCGCGCTGCTGATGTAGGCCCCGTCATCAAAAAAGGCCGCCCCTGCGGATGCACGGGCGGCCTTTTTGCGATTGCCGCTTTTTCGATAGCAGTACCGGACGCGCGGCTCCGGCCCTGCCCTCCCCGCTATTCGCCCAGGTAGATGAACTTGAACAGGAAGATGGCGGCGATGATGTAAGCCACTACGGACACTTGCTTGCCCTTGCCCGTCAACAGTTTCAATACCGCATAGGTGATGAAGCCGAACGCCACGCCGCTGGCCACGGAATAGGTAAACGGCATCATCAGCGCCGTAATGGCGGCAGGAATGCTTTCCGTGCTGTCATCCCAGTCGATGAAGGTCAGTTCGCGCAGCATCAGGCAGGCCACGTACAGCAGCGCGGGCGCCGTCGCGTACGGCGGCACCGTGTGCGCCAGCGGGGCGAAGAACAGGCTGCCCAGGAATAGCAGCGCGACGGCGACGGCCGTCAAGCCCGTGCGTCCGCCCGCTTGCACGCCGGCCGCGCTTTCCACGAAGGCCGTCGTGCTCGACGTACCCAGGCAGGCGCCGGCGGCAATCGCCGTGCTGTCGGCCAGCAAGGCCTTGTTCATGCGTTCCATCTTGCCGTCTTTCAACAAGCCGGCGCGGTTGGCCACGCCCATCAGGGTGCCCGTCGCATCAAACAATTCCACCAGGAAAAACACCAGCACCACGTTGACGATGCCGATCGACAGCGCGCCCATGATGTCGAGCTTGAACAGGGTCGGCTCGATGGCGGGCGGCGTCGAAACGATGCCGTTGAACTGGTTGCCGCCAAAGAAGAAGCTGGCGACGGTGATGGTGAGAATGCCGATCAGGATGGCGCCCGGCACTTTCAGGCGGTCCAGCGCGACGATGATGAAGAAACCGAGGATGGCCAGGATGGGCGCCGCCTGGTGCAAGTCGCCCAGGGCGATGATGGTGGCCGGGTTCGACACCACCACGCCCGCGCTTTTCAGGGAAATGATGGCCAGGAACAGGCCGATACCGACAGTGATGGCCGTGCGCAACGCGGGCGGGATGCTGTTGATGATCATTTCGCGCACCTTGAACAGGCTGACGAGGATAAACAGGCAGCCGGAAATGAAGACGGCGCCCAGCGCCACTTCCCAGCTCATGCCCATGCCCTTGACCACCGTGTACGAGAAGTACGCATTCAGGCCCATGCCCGGCGCCAGCGCGATCGGGTAGTTCGCATACAGGCCCATGATCAGGGTGCCGATGGCGGCCGCCAGGCAGGTGGCGACGAAAACGGAGTCTTTCGGCATGCCCGCGTCGCCGAGGATGGACGGGTTGACGAAGATGATGTAGGCCATCGTCAGGAACGTGGTCAGGCCGGCCAGCAGCTCCGTGCGCACATTGGTCCCGTTGTCCTTCAGTTTGAAATAGCGTTCCAGGAACTGCATGATTAACCCCTTGTTTTGGTAAAACCGGGCGCCTGCGTGTGGCCAGTGCGCCTCTTTTTATGACGAAGTGACTACTTTCCCGCTGCGCCGGCCGGCTTGAAGGCCCACCAGCGGCTGCCCGCGAAATTCCAGACCAGCCCGATGCCCGTCGCCAGCACCTGCGCCAGCCAGTAATACCAGCCCAGCTGGTGTACCAGCAGCCACATCAGGCCCGTATTGATGCACCAGCCGATGCCCAGCAGGGTGAAATACTTGGAAGCCGCCTCGCCGTGGCCCTTGTCGCTTTTAAACGTGAAAAAGTAATTGAGGAGGTAGTTGACGACGGAACCGAGGATGTAGCCGATGCCGGACGCGGCGGCGGCGCTGATGCCGGCCCATTCCACGCCGCCCCACAGCACGCTGTATTGCACAGCCGTGCCGGAAGCGCCGACGGCGGCGAAACGTAAAAATTGGTGATGCAGGGAATGGGACATTGTCAATTTTCAAATAAGACGAAAACAATCGCCAGGATCAGGCCAGAATAAAAAATGGCTACGATTGCTCGTAACCATTTTTCAGCCTGCATTTTACTGCAAGTTGCGCCCAACGTTCATATTCGCCGCCGCTGCGGCGTCGCTTCTACCCTTATCCCTTGCGCTGGCGGCGCCGGCGCAGCCAAACGAACAGCGCGATCAGCAGCAAGATTCCCACGATGCCGCCCGGTAGCATGAACGGCTGTGCACGCGCCAGCACGGGCTTCTCGCCGCCGCTGCGCGCCTGCGCCACGTAGGCCGGCGTGACGGATACATCCGGGTTGCCGTACTGTTTCAATACGTAATTGGCGATCGAGGCGATCTGCTCGTCCGTCAATGGCTGCACGTAGGAACGCTGGTCGAAACGGGGCATGAACGCTTCGTGTTCTTCCCCTTCGATCTTGCGCTCGACGCCGAACAACATGGCCGAGACCAGATTGGCCGGCGTGTTGCCGCCCGTCGCCGTGTTGTGGAACAGGGCGGGATACGCCTGGCCCGTGCTGCCGGCGCCGCTGGCCGAATGGCAACTGGCGCAGTAGCCGGAAAACAGCACGGCGCCACTGTTGAGCGAATGGTGCTCGGTGGACCCGGCCATGCCGCGCAGCAGCGGCTCTTCGCTGGCGGCGCTGCCATGGCTGAAGGCAGCTTTCGTTTGCCCCGGCGCGCGCACGGGCGGCACCGTGCGCAGCCAGGCCACGATGGCGGCCACGTCGTCGTCGCGCAAAAATTGCAGGCTGTTCTGGATGGCTTCGGCCATGCCGCCCGCCGCCTGTCCCTTGCCTTCCACGTGGCCCGTCTTCAGGTAGGCCGTGAGTTCAGCATCCGTCCACGCGCCGATGCCGCTGACCTTGTCGGACGTGATGTTCGGCGCATGCCAGGAACCAAGCGAAGCGCCGGCCAGGGTCTGGCTGCCGATTTCCGCCATCAGCGCGTTGCGCGGCGTGTGGCAGGCGCTGCAGTGCGCCAGGCCTTCGGCCAGGTAGGCGCCGCGGTTGATCTGCGCGCTCTTCGCCGGGTCCGGCACGAAGCGTTTATTGTCGAGGAACAAGGTATTCCAGCCCAGCATCGACAGGCGCACATTGAACGGGAATGGCAGGGCCGTCTGGCGCGCCGGCTCGTCGACGGGCTTGACGGCCTGCATGAAGTAGTAATACAGGTCGCCCACGTCCGCATCCGTCAGCTGCGCATAGCTGGTGTAGGGCATGGCCGGATACAGATGGCTGCCGTCGGCGCGCACGCCTTCCCGCAGCGCGCGCGCAAAGTCGGCTTCCGTGTAGTGGCCGATGCCGCCTTGTTTCGACGGCGTGATGTTCGTCGCGTAAATCGTGCCCAGCGGCGAATCGATGGCGTAGCCACCCGCATACGGCTTGCCGCCCGCTGCCGTATGGCAAGCCATGCAATCGGCCGCGATGGCCAGGTAGCGGCCCCGTTCCAGGCGCGCATCGGGACTGGCGGCGGCAGGCGCGGCCGGGCGGTCCGGCGTCAGGGTGACAGGCGGTGCCGGTGGCACAGCGTGGGCGGCCAGCGGCAAGCCGGCCGCCAGCGCCAGGCTCAGTAATAAACGGCGCATCATGCTGCCTCCCTTGCCAGGGTGCGGGCGATGTCGTCGGCCGCGCGCAAGCCGAGCGCGGCCATGCTGAGGGTGGTGTTGACCACGCTGGCCGACGGCATGGCGCCGCCGCCCGGCAACCACAAATTGGCATGGTCGTGCGCGCGGCAATTGCCGTCGACCACGGAGTCAAGACGGTTACTGCCCATGATGACGCCGCCCATGATGTGGTTGTTCGCGTTCAGGCTGTCGGTGATATGGAATTCCACGGCGCCGAACAGCTTGCCGATGTGCTCGAGCTGCGCATGCGCGGCCTTCGCGCCAGCGCGCACGTAATCGCCCACGTCATAGTAAATGTCGGGACAGGCCAGGCCCAGCGGGTCCTTGCGCGTCTTGCTCAGGGTCAAACGGTTATGCGCTTCAGGCAGCGGTTCCAGGCTGATCGACAAGTCCACGCCAAACGCGGCGCGGCGGCGGATTTCATCGTCGAGGTCCTTGCCCACCAGGCCCAGCTTCAACGACTGCTGGGTAGCGGGTCCGACGCGGGTGATATTGTTCAGGATCATCTTGTTGGCCGAATACTGCGCGCGGAAGGCGCCGTCGCGCGGGCCCACCAGGCAGCTGCTCTGCGCAGGACCACGGCCCGTCCAGATCGGTTCATTGGCGAGGAAAGTACAGTGGAAACCCGAGTGGTCCATCATGTTGCGGCCGACTTGATCAGAACTGTTGGCGATGCCGTTCGGATTGTTCTGGTTGGCCGCCAGCAGCAGCAAACGCGGTGTTTCAATGCCGTTGCAGGCAATCACGAAAGCCTTGCCCGTCGCCATATGCGACTGTTTCTTCGCGTCATACCAGTGCACGGCCGTCACGCGGTTGTTCTGGTCCGTGTCGATGCGGTAGACGACGGCCTCGGCCAGCACGCCCGCGCCCTTCAGCTCGGCCCGCTCCACGTGATGGATGCCGTTGTACATGGCGCCGATGGGGCAGATCGGCTGGCAATTGTTATTGCCGCAGCACGTCGGGCGGCCCTGCCATGGGCGCGTCGAACGGCCTTGCGGGATCGGCACGGAGCGGTAGCCGTGCGGGTTGACCACTTCGGCGAAGCGCTTGTCGCCATAGCCCCAGGGCACCATGTCCATCGGGTACGGCGCGCTGCGTTCGCTGGGCGATTGCAGGGCGGGATCGTTGGGGCCGGCCACGCCCATTTCCTGTTCGGCGCGGCAATAGTACGGTTCCAGCTCATCGTAGGAAATGGCCCAGTCGCGCCCCACCCCGTAATCGCTTTTCATGCGCATGTCGGACGGCAGATGGCGCCAGCACGACGCGGCCCAGTGCCAGGTCGTGCCGCCCACCGTGCGCAGATAGCCCTGCTGGAAACTGCTGCCGCTGGGGCCGGACAATTCCACGTAGTTATTCTTCGGGAAATACAGCGGCGCGGGCGCGTTGTCCGCCTGCGGATACAGCCCCTGGAAGTCGGAGCCGACGCGGTTCTCGAACGGCATGTTGCGCCAGTTTTCCACGGCTTGGCCACGCTCGATGCGCAGGCCCGCTTCCAGCATGATCACGGAATGGCCCTGCGCGGCCAGCTGGTCGGCCATCATGGCGCCGACGACGCCAGTACCGACGATGACGACATCGGCGACGACGTCGCCATTACTCTTGAATTGGGGTGATTTCATTTTGCTTGCTTGCCTTTCGGTTCGGGAGTGCCGGTGGTGGCCGGGGCCGGTACGGGTTTTGGCGCCACGGGCGCGGAGACGCGCACGGCGGGCGGCGCCTTCAGCCACCACAGGGGGCCGTAATTGCAATAGGTCGGCACGACCTGGCCATCGGCCACCGTGCGGTACATCAACGCTTCCGCATACGCGACGACGATGGACTTCGTGCCCTGCGCCGCGTTGCCGGCGACAGTGCCCGTGTACCAGGCGGCAACGATGGCCAGCGCCAGTTCGCGCAGGCCGGTGTCCGCGGCGCTGGCGGCCGCCAGCAGGGCTTTCGCTTCCTGGCCAGTGACGAGCAGCGCGCCCAGCTGCGGCAAGCGGCTGGCGAATCCGGGCACGTTCGTGCGCATGGCTTGCTCGATGCGCGCCGCCGTGTCGGCGGACAAATCGCGGTGGCCCGTGATCGTTTGCGACAAGGTGTAGAACAGCATGGTGACGGGCACCAGGCCGGGTGCCGGAGTGCTGGCCGGCGCCTGCATGGCGGCGGACAGGGGATTGCTCCAGAAACCTGCCTGCGCCAGCAAGGCGGCCAGGCCGATCAGGGCGTGGCGGCGGCTGATGCGGGGAAGGGATGAAACGGATGTTGCAGATGGTTCGCTGCCTGGATGGTTCATGAGACTCCCGCAAGACTTGTTGTTTTATTGACTTCGATGATTGCGCTACATTGCATTTGCGCATATATGGAACCGGTTCCATATTATCCTACAGAAGTAAATTGTCTGCCAATGTAGTATTACGACTGAGATACTGGCTGGTGCAATTCCTGGATGGATTCAGGCGTGTCGCGCACGCTAAACGCCAGTCCCGGCTGGCCGCCCAGGCGGTAATGGAAGTCGAGCACGCTGCCGCCAGCCAGGGCCGGCTTGCCCGGCAGGGCCAGGGGCAGGTTCAGGCTGCAGTCATGGTCGCCCAGGACGATGTCGCCATGCACGCGGATGCGCGTCAGCAGGCGCGGCGCCTGCTCCAGCACGTCGGGCAGGCGGATGCTGGCGGCCGGCAAGCTATCGCCCTGCTCGTCCTGCCTGCCCTGCCAGGCGCACAAGGCGTCACCATCGAGGGCAAACACGCGGCCCCAGTCGGTGCACGGCTCGCCAGGCGCGCGCCGGTCCAGGCCCAGGTGCACGGTGACGGATGCCGGCAGCAGCGCCGCCGCAGGCGCTTGCGCGTGCAGATTGCGCAGGATGGCCACCTGCGGCTCCTTGCCCAGCGCCGTATTCATGGTTTCGCTGACGATCACATCCGGCATGGCGCCGCCAGCAATGCGGTAGGCGGCCGCGTCGGCGCAAATGTATGCCGTGACATGGCTATCCAGGCCCAGGCTTGCAATCAGTTCGCGCGCATAGGCCAGGGTCTCGGCATGCACGTCGAGGATGGCAAACTGCACCAAGTCCGCATCCAGCACGGCCATCACCGGCAGGGCCAGCAAGGCGAACGGGCCGCAGCCCGCATACAGCACGCGCACGGGCCGGCCACCGCTCACCCCCAGCCGCTCGCGCACGGCCAGCGCCAGGCCCTGGATGAAGGCGGCGCTGCGGTACGGCTCGCGCGCACACAGGCCCGCCTGCACGGGCGAGATGGCCCAGCCGCTGGGAAGAAAGCTTTCGCCGTCGCGCAAACCGTCCTGCCGGTCCATGGGCAGGCGCGAATGGCGTTCGACGAGCTGGCGCAGCTGCACCGTTTCGCCGACCAGGCTTGCCAGCGAGCGCTGCGGATCGCACAGCGCAGCCGCGATGGCGGCCAGTTCCGCGCGTGCCGGATTCATGCGAGACTCCACTGGCAAGGCGGGATAAAGACAGAATGCATGGCGGCTTCCTTGAAATGATTGCAAGTACGCGGAAAAATTGGCAGCATAGCAAATAACTGTACGCCTGTTAATTTATCTCCAGCCGCAAACACCTACCGGAGCATCGATGCACGCCTTGCCGCTTTCCGACCTCACCCTCGTCCTCGCCAGCCTGCCCGCCCCCTACCAGTTGCGCGTCCAGCGCGACGACGACGATGGCTTTGCCGCCGCGCTGTACAGTTCCACACGCGGCGACTTGCGCCAGATGCCGGCCGCGCCCGCCGTCATCGAACAGCTGATCGCCATGCAGCAGCGCATGCAAAGCCACGGCTACCGCCAGGCGTATCCGCACGCCGTGTACCTGGTGCTGCAGCACGGCGATACCCCCATCGGCCGCCTGATCCTGGACCGCCAGGATCAGGTGCTGCACCTGGTCGACATCGCCATCCTGCCCGCCGCGCAAGGCCAGGGCGCCGGCAGCGCCGTGCTGCGCGGCCTGCAGGCGCAAGCGGGCGCGGAGCAATGGCAGATCCACCTTGCCGTCAACAAAAGCAACGCCGCCGCGCGCGCCCTGTACCAGCGGCTGGGCTTTCGCGGGCGCGGGGAAAACGAGGTGCAGGAGCAATTGGAATGGAGCGCGCCATAGTGCCGGCACAGCATATCCCCAGCAGCTGGCTGCAGCTGCCGCTGCACTTCGACGTGGTGCGCATGCAGGGCGACAGCGACCAGTTCGCCGCGGACGAGTGGATCAGCCATTTCAATACGGGCGCCTACGACCAGGGCTGGAGCTGCGTGCCGCTGCGCTCGCCCGGCGGTGCAGCCGACAACATCATGCCCGTCGACGGCGCCGCCTACGCAGGCACGCCGCAACTGGCGCGCTGCCCCCGCCTGCGCGAAGTGCTCGCCAGCTTCGCATGCGAGATCCGCGCCGCGCGCCTGATGGCGCTGGCGCCGGGCGCCATCATCCGCGCGCACCGCGACGCCGGCACGTCGCTGGCCGATGGCCTGATCCGCATCCACATCCCCATCCACACTTCGCCGCAGGTGCTGTTTACCATCGATGGCGAAACTGTCCACTTCACGGCTGGGCACGCCTGGTACATGGACGCCAGCTGCCTGCATGCGGTGCACAACCGGGGCATGACGCCGCGCATCCACCTCGTGCTCGACTGCGTCACCAATGCCTGGCTCGAAGCGCTGTTCGCCTCGGCGGGATTCGTGCCGAAAGCGGCCCACAAGTATGGCGACCCCGGCATCCACGATGGCAATGTGCGGGCCGTCATCGCCCAGCTGCGATTGTCGCCCTCGCCTGCCAGCCTGGCACTGGCCAGGGAATTGGCGGCATTGGCCGACGGCGCCGGGAACGCGGCATGAGCGCCCGACATGGCCTGACCCAGCAGGAAGGCTTGCTGGCCAGGGGTACTGTTGTTCCCTGGCATACGGGCATGGACATGCGCCGCTGGTATCCACTCTTTGCGCGGCACGACGCGCAGACGGGCGAGGTATCCCTCTGCTGGCGCGACCTGGGGCAGCAGCCGTTCAGCGAACCATTCTTTGTCAACACCCTGGCGCGCCAGCCCTGGGATGAGCGCCGCATCTGCCACACGCCGCTGGCGGCGCTGGCCACGCTAGGCGACTGCCTGGCGCCCGATGCCTTCATCTTCCACGTCTCGCGCTGCGGTTCGACCCTGCTGACGCAATTGCTGGCGACCTTGCCGCAATGCGTGGTGCTGTCCGAGCCAACCGTCATCGACTCGCTGCTGCGCCTGCATCACGATGGCATGACGGGCGGCGACAGCATCGCCCTGCTGCGCCAGGCCATCCTGGCACTGGGCCAGCGCCGCACGGGCGAGGAGACGCATTTCTTCATCAAGTTCGATTGCTGGCACATCCACAACCTGGCCTTGCTGCGCCAGGCGTTTCCCGATACGCCCTGCCTGTTCCTGTACCGCGAACCGCAAGCCGTGCTTGCCTCGCACCAGCGCCAGCGGGGGCCGCAGATGATCCCCGGCATGCTGCACCCGGCCCTGCTGCCGCTACCCGCACACCAGCTAGCCCCGGGCGACCATGATGGCTATGCGGGCGTGGTGCTGTCCAGCCTGTTTAAGGCCGCTCAGCCGCACGCCGCCGCGGGCCAATTGCAGCTCATTAACTACAATCAATTGCCTGGCATGGTACTGGACGACTTGCTGCCCCGCTTTCGCATCGCCCCCACCGCCGGACAGCTGCAAGCGATGCGCGAACGCGGCGGCGTGCATGCGAAATATGGCACGGTATTCCAGGGCGATGCGCCGCATGCGGCAAGCAGTCCGCCGGCCACGGCGGAGCAGATACAAGCAGACTATCAGGCACTGGAAGCGCTGCGCATAGGAAATTGAAGCTGCATCAGCGTGCCATCGGCGCTCGCGGTGAAAGGCAAAAAAGCCCGGTGAAGGACCGGGCTTTTTGCGTGGCGACTGTTGCACTGCGTTGAGCGGCAGCGCCTCAGCCTGGAAAAGCTCCTTAACCGCGTTGCGTGCGACGGCGGCGTGCCATGAAACCCATCAGACCCAGGCCGGCAGCCAGCATGGCATAGGTCGATGGTTCTGGCACGGCCGTGACCGATACGTTGTCGAGTGCCGCACCCCACACGCTGTTCTTGTTATTCCCTTGAAAGTACAAGGTGCTGTTGGCCGCGGTGGCAATAAAACTGAACCCTTCGTTTACCCAGCCCATGTTGGAAGGAGACCGGCCCGTGCTGTCAAACGTGAAGCTGTGCACGCCCGTCACGCCCACATCCACCAGCTTGAGGCTGCCTCCGCCTTCGGCATTGCCGGCCAGGCTGAAACTGACGTTGTACTGCTGTCCGATCACGGTGCCGAAAGACTGCGAAATACGTCCGCCAGAATTGCCGTTCAAATCCAGGCTGTAATTGCCCTCCGCATGCTTCCAGTATTGATTGACGATGTCGACGCTGCCACTGTCCACGTTCCAGGCACCCAGACGCCCGCCGCTGTTTATCTGAGCGAACGGGCCGCTAAACGTGCTCGATTCGAAGCCGCCGTTGCTCAACAAGTTAGCGTGCGCCATAGGCGCAACCAGAATCAGTGCAGCTACACCAGCCAAAGCAGTCAACTTACGCATAATCCAATATCCCTTTTATTTTATTCAAGAAATTTATTTTTCTTGAAGTCATCAGCTTAAGGCTGGAAACTTAAAAAATCAATAATATTCTTAAGTTAATAATAAATAATTCGCCAAGCTTCAGCCGTTTTCGCACCGGGGCTCTGGCGATCAGGAAATTGAAAATGATGTGGATGACTCTATGATGTGCCACGCACAAGCGAGCAACCCCGGAAATGCAAAAAGCCCAACCGTCAAGGCTGGGCTTTTCGATACTGCTGATGTTCTGGCTCCCCGACCTGGACTCGAACCAGGGACCTGCGGATTAACAGTCCGTCGCTCTACCAACTGAGCTATCAGGGAAAAGAGGCCGCATTCTATAGCGCCAATTTTCAGTTGTCCAGATTTACGCTAAAAAAATTACGTATGGCGCCATTCAGCCCGGATTTTCCTGCGGATGATAGTCAAATACCAGTACGCGGCCCAGCCATGGCTTGAGCAGCTCCACAAACGCCTGGTGCGCGGCATGGGCCAGGTAAGAGTCGCGCGCGCCGGTATCGGCAAAGCTCAAGCTGAAGCAATCGGTAAAGCCGTCATCGAGACCTTCCGGGCTGACGTTCGGCCCCCATTCGAATTGCAGCACACCGGGGATGCGGTGTTTAAGCTGGGAAAACTCATAGACCAGCTCGGCATGCTTGGCCGGTGTAATGTCCTCAAGAAAATCACACAGGACGATATGGCGCAACGGGATAGAACAGGTCATGGTGGCAGCTCTCCTATGGGGTTGCATTCAGGATAGCGCAAAATGGAAAAACACACAGACAGCGGTCCGCCATGCCGCAAATATTTTCTATATGCAACATGCTATTCGGATAATATCCCCCATGGACACCCCATACCCGTAGATAACCATCCATATCAGCCCATGACAAAAAACAAGCTACTGGCAATACTATTCATCGCCCTGCTGCCATTGTATGCATGCAAAGCACAAGCAGTTGCCATCAACACGCTGCTAACACCGGACATCGGCGGAATCAAGCAGTTTGTGCAAATCAAAACAGATGATTCCAACAAGCCTGTTCTTCTCTTCTTATCGGGCGGGCCCGGAAGTTCGATGATGAAGAATGCGGATGCCTTTACCAGCATCCTGAAAAATAGATTTACGCTGGTGCAATGGGATCAGCGCGATGCGGGACAAACCCTGAAACTGAATCCCTCGCCAAGCCAGCCGTCCGTCGCGCAGATGAAGCAGGACACGTACCAGGTCATCACGTTTCTGCGAAAAGAGCTCAAGCAGGAAAAAATATACCTGCTGGGCAGTTCCTGGGGCAATGTGCTGGGTTTTCATATCGTCGAGCGCCATCCGGAACTGCTGCATGCGTATTTCGCCGTCAATCCCGTCATCAGCCAGATGGCCAGCGAAAAGGAATTGCTGGCCCATTTGAAGACGCATTTCCGGGACGATGCCGTCGCCAGCAAGGAACTGGCGCAGGTGCATATCCCCTTCCAACAGGATGAAGACCTGTTCTACTTGCGCAAATGGCTTTCCCATAAAGAAGGAAAGGCTTTTGCGACCAGCGATGGCTTCAAGGTCGGCTTTCTGCAATGGTCCAAAGCCTGGTCGCCCGTATGGAGCGAAGTGATGCATATCGATTTGCCGAAGACCCTGAAGAAAGTCGACTGCCCGATCTATTTCTTCGTTGGCAAGAACGATATCCAGACCTCCACCCGCATCACGCAAGACTATTTTGAGCAACTGCAGGCGCCAAGGAAGGGGCTGTTTTTATTTGAACAGTCGGGACATCAGATACACCAGGATGAACCGGAAAAATTCCAGCAGGCGATCATCGAGACCCTGCCTGCGCCAATCGCGGCGCGCTGAAATGCAAAAAGCCCAGCCGGTGAAGGCTGGGCTTTTCGATACTGCTGATGTTCTGGCTCCCCGACCTGGACTCGAACCAGGGACCTGCGGATTAACAGTCCGTCGCTCTACCAACTGAGCTATCAGGGAAAAGAGGCCGTATTATATAGGCCAAACTTGGCGCTGTCCAGATTTCCATAGGGAAAATCTTATCTTGCACTGGCGCCCATGCCGGCGGTGCAATAACAAAAAAGGCCACGTTTTTCAACGTGGCCTTCCGAATTCTGGCTCCCCGACCTGGACTCGAACCAGGGACCTGCGGATTAACAGTCCGTCGCTCTACCAACTGAGCTATCAGGGAAAAGAGGCAATATTATATGTCGCTTGTTCCATATTTGCAAGACTGATACTGCATCTACACAAACACGGCCATCGCCGACTTTCTACCGCCATCAGCGCCGCACTTGCATGCAGCGCCGAAGAAGCAAGATCTTAAAGCACTTTGGCGATCGCGTCAATAACGATGTCGATATTGCGCGAATTCAATGCTGCCACGCAAATACGGCCCGTGTCGACGGCGTAGATCGACTGCTCGCGCAGCGACGCCACCTGCTCCTTGGTGAGACCCGAGTACGAGAACATGCCGATTTGCTGACGCACGAATTCGAAGTCGTGGGCCGGCGCCTTGGCTTTCAGCTTTTCCACGAAGGCATTGCGCATTTCGCGGATGCGCACGCGCATGCCGGCCAGTTCCTCTTCCCACAGCTGGCGCAGTTCCGGCGTGGCCAGGACGGTGGCGACCACCTTGCCGCCGTGTACTGGCGGGTTCGAGTAGTTGGTGCGCACGACGCGCTTCAGCTGCGACAGCAGGCGGGCCGCTTCGTCGGCGCTGGCGGCGACGACGCTCAGGGCACCCACGCGCTCGCCGTACAGCGAGAACGATTTCGAGAACGAGTTCGACACCAGCAGCGGGCCGCCCGCGTCGGCGAAGCGGCACACCACGGCGCCATCTTCGGCGATGCCGTTGGCGAAGCCTTGATACGCCATGTCCAGGAACGGCACCAGGCCGCGCGAGGTCACCACGCTGATGATCTGATCCCACTGGGGCACGCTCAGGTCGGCGCCGGTCGGGTTGTGGCAGCAGGCGTGCAGCACGACGATGGAGCCGGCTGGCATGGCGTTCAGGCTGGCCAGCATGCCGTCGAAGTTCACGCCATGGGTGGCGGCATCGTAGTACGTGTAGTTATTCACGACGAAACCGGCGTTTTCAAACAGCGCGCGGTGGTTTTCCCAGCTTGGGTCGCTGATGTAGACCTGGGCACCCGGCGCGAAGCGCTGCAGGAAATCGGCACCGATCTTCAATGCGCCCGTGCCGCCGATGGCTTGCACGGTCACGGCGCGTCGCTCTTGAATTACGGCGCTATCGGCGCCAAATACGAGTTCTTGCACCGCCTTGTCGTAGGCAGCGAGGCCTTCGATCGGCAGATAGGTGCGTGGCGCCGCCTGTTCGATCAGGATGGCTTCTGCCTTGCGTACGCAAGCTAACAGAGGCACCTTGCCGTTGTCGTCATAATAGACGCCAACGCCCAGATTGATTTTGGCGGGATTCTGGTCCGCGTTAAATGCTTCGGTGATGCCCAGGATCGGGTCGCGTGGGGCCATCTCGATGGCGCTAAACAGACTGGCAGAAACAGTTGGGTTCGTCATGATAAGATTGGATTCGATTGGAAGCAGGTTCACAGCGGAGTTGTAGACAGCGCCCCAAAATACAACGCCAGGGCCGCCAGCAGAGCACTATTCTAACAAAGGTCTGATTCACATGCCCGAATTATCTACCGCCAGCGAGGCGGAAAGCGCAATTATCTCTTTCCCGGACTCCCCCTTCAAGCTGCACCAGCCCTTCCCTCCGGCCGGTGACCAGCCCACGGCAATCGACCAGTTATCCGAGGGGATTGCCGACGGACTGGCCTTCCAGACCCTGCTGGGCGTGACCGGTTCGGGCAAGACCTACACCATGGCCAACGTCATCGCGCGCATGGGCCGGCCAGCCATCGTCTTCGCGCCGAACAAGACCCTGGCGGCGCAGCTGTACAGCGAGTTCCGCGACTTTTTCCCGCAGAACGCCGTCGAGTACTTCGTCAGCTACTACGATTACTACCAGCCGGAAGCCTACGTGCCGCAACGCGACCTGTTCATCGAAAAGGACTCGTCGATCAACGAACATATCGAGCAGATGCGCCTGTCGTGCACCAAGTCGCTGATGGAGCGGCGCGACGTCATCATCGTCGCCACCGTCTCGGCCATCTACGGTATCGGCAATCCGAACGAGTACCACCAGATGATCCTGACCTTGCGCGTCAAGGACAGGGTCGCGCAGCGCGACGTCATCGCGCGCCTGATTCAGATGCAGTACACGCGCAATGAGGTCGATTTCGGCCGCGGCACCTTCCGCGTGCGCGGCGATACCATCGACATCTTCCCCGCCGAGCATGCGGAGCTGGCCGTGCGCCTGGAAATGTTCGACGACGAGATCGAATCGATCCAGCTGTTCGACCCGCTGACGGGCAGAGTGCGCCAGAAAATCCCCCGCTTCACCGTGTACCCGGGCTCGCACTACGTGACGCCCCGCTCCACCGTGCTGCGCGCCGTCGAGACCATCAAGGACGAGCTGCGCGAGCGCCTCGAGTTCTTCCGCAAGGAAAATAAACTGATCGAAGAGCAGCGGCTGGAGCAGCGCACGCGCTTCGACCTGGAAATGATGGCGGAAATCGGTTTCACCAAGGGCATCGAGAACTACTCGCGCCACCTGTCCGGCGCGCTGCCGGGCGAGCCGCCGCCGACCCTGGTCGACTACCTGCCGCCCGACGCCCTGATGTTCCTCGACGAGTCGCACGTGTTGACGGGCCAGCTGAGCGCCATGTACAACGGCGACCGTTCGCGCAAGACGAATCTGGTCGACTACGGCTTCCGCCTGCCGTCGGCCCTCGACAACCGGCCCTTGAAATTCGAGGAATTCGAACAGAAGATGCGCCAGACCGTATTCGTCTCGGCCACGCCGGCCGAATACGAAAAGAGCCATTCCGACCAGGTGGTCGAGCAGGTCGTGCGCCCAACCGGTCTGGTCGACCCGCAGATCATCGTGCGCCCCGCCAGCAGCCAGGTGGACGACCTGATGTCGGAAATCGTCGAGCGCATCAAGAAGGACGAACGCGTGCTGGTGACGACCCTGACCAAGCGCATGTCGGAACAATTGACGGAATACCTGGGCGACCATGGCATCAAGGTGCGCTACCTGCACAGCGATATCGAGACGGTGGAGCGCGTGGAAATCCTGCGCGACCTGCGCCTGGGCACCTTCGACGTGCTGGTGGGGATCAACCTGCTGCGCGAGGGCCTGGACTTGCCGGAAGTGTCGCTGGTCGCCATCCTCGACGCGGACAAGGAAGGATTCTTGCGCTCCGAGCGCAGCCTGATCCAGACCATCGGCCGCGCCGCGCGTAACCTGAACGGCACGGCGATCCTGTACGGCGACCGCATCACGGACTCCATGCGCCGCGCCATCGACGAGACGGAACGCCGCCGCGCCAAGCAGATCGCCTTCAATACGGCCAACAACATCATCCCGATCGGCGTCAAGAAATCGATCCGCGAAATGATCGACGGCGTCTACAGCCCGCAGGAAGCGCGCGAAACCCTGCAAGTGGCGCAGGAAGCGGCCAAGTTCGAAGCCATGAGCGAGAAACAGGTCAGCAAGGAAATCAAGCGCCTGGAAAAACTGATGGTCGACCACGCCAAGAACCTGGAGTTCGAAAAGGCGGCGCAAGTGCGCGACCAGCTGCACGTCCTCAAGCAGCAGCTGTTCGGCGCGCCCGGCACCGACAATGTGGCGTCGATCCTGGGCAAATAAACGGCTATCCGTGCCTTGGCTGGCCTACGGCTGCGGCAGCGAATAGTCGATGTCGTAGAAATGCTGGCCATTGACGATGCGGATGGCCAGCGTGCCGCTGATGCCCGTCAGCTGCCCCGTGCCGGAATGCGGCACGATCACGATGGACAGCTGCTGCTTGCCATCGGCCATCGTGCCCGCATGCTGCGCCACGAAGCTGCCTTCCCTGCCCTGCAGGACGCCCGTGATGGCTTCCATGGCGACATAAGCGGCCGCGCCCTTGGTGTCGGTGACGGCATTGAGCATCTCGCCCGTGGCAGTGGCGACCAGGTCGCCGGCATAGACTTTGTCGAGCAGTACCTTGCCCAAGGTCGTGCGCCCGGAGCGCTGCGGCGCCGCGGATGGCGTCATGGTGATGCTGAAACTTCCTGTGGCGTGCACATGCATGCGATGATCCCCTTCTGCAAACGAGGCGGCGCCGGCTGGCGCCACCGATAGACAACATGCGGCCAGCACCAGGCCCGGCAAGCTGTGTGATTTCATGATTCCCCTTCAATCGATGCGAGAGAAGCAGATTAAGGCAGCGCAGGAGACAAATATTGGATAAAACCGACAGCACGCGCAATGTGCTCGCCGCGCGCGGCCAGGCGCCGAAAGGCATCGTCGACCCGCAGGCAGCGGCGCGCCGCATACGGCTGGCGACCTATCCGCCGGCTGGCGCGCTGGCGCCGTTCGTCGAGTACTTCTGGGTCGTGGAATGGGACAGGCGGGGCTGCGCGCCGCAGACGCAGCGCGTGCTGCCCTACCCGAACGCCCACCTGGTTTTCGAGCTTGGGCGCACCGCCATCCATGGCGTGGTGCGCGGCGCATTTGACAGGCCCTTGATTGGTGCAGGCAAGGTGCTGGGCGTGCGTTTTGCGCCGGGCGGCCTGCGCCCGTTCATCACTCAGCCCTTATCGTCGTTCACCGATACGACCATCGCCGCCGATGCCCTGCTGGACATGCCGGCTGCGCAAGCCGAGGCGCTGGTACTGCGGCAAGCCGGCGATACGGCCATGGTGGCGCAGGCACAGGCGCTGCTGCAGGCAAGGCTGCCGCAAGTCGATGACGCCGCCCTGCTGGCCGCCAGGCTGACTGCCGCGGCGGCGGCCCGCAACGGCCCGGCGAGCGTGGCGCAGTTGTGCGAAAAGATGGCCATCGGCGAACGCCGGCTGCAGCGCCTGTTCGCCAACTACGTGGGCGTGCCGCCGAAATGGGTGATCCAGCGCTACCGCCTGCAGGAAGCGATCTGGCGCCTGGCGCAGCCCGATGCGCCCGACCTGGCCAGCCTGGCGCATGAACTGGGCTTTTTTGACCAGGCCCATTTCAGCCGCAGTTTTGCGGAACTGGTGGGCAGTACGCCGCTCGACTATCGCCGCTCGCAGCTGGCGACAGTCGCCTAGCCGGCCGCTTTCATGTCGTCGACATACGCACGGATGATGGCGGCGAAATCCGCATCGGCCGTCAAACCCAGCGCTTCGGCCCGTGCCGCATCCCAGGCGCCGGGCCAGCTCTTGACGATGCGCTCGACGGCAGGATCGGGAGCGTAGCTGATGCGGGCCGCCACTTCGCTGCCGGCCACGGCTTCGAGTGCGGCGATCATTTCGCCCACGCTCACGCTCAAGCCCGGCAAGTTCACCGTGCGGCTGGCGCCAAACGCCTCGCCCGCCAATTCATGGCCGGCGATCAGGGAAGCGATGGCGCCGCGCGGCGACAGCAGCCACAGACGCAGGTCGGTGGACACGGGGCAGACGGCCGCCTCGCCATTCAAGGGTTCGCGGATGATGCCGCTGGCGAACGACGACGCCGCCTTGTTCGGTTTGCCGGGACGCACGCTGATGGTGGGCAAGCGCAGCACGCGACCATCGACAAAGCCGCGGCGGCTGTAATCGTTGAGCAGCAGCTCGCCGATGGCCTTTTGCGCGCCGTAGGACGACTGCGGGTTCAACGCCGTCGTATCCTGCACCACGTCCGGCAGCTGGCCGCCATACACGGCCACGGAACTGGTAAACACCACTTTCGGCTTGTGTCCCAGTTCGCGGCAGATATCGAGCAGCAAACGCGACGCATCGAGGTTGATGCGCATGCCCAGCTCGAAATCGGCTTCCGCCTGGCCGCTGACGATGGCGGCCAGGTGGAAGATCGAGCTTGTCTGCGCATCGATGGTGGCGCGCATCAGGGCACCGTCGGCGATGTCGCCCGTGACGACTGTTACGCGCGCATCGTTGAAGTCATGCGCAGCCACCACGTCGACCAATACCAGCTCGCTGATCGTTTGCAACTGGCCCTGGCTGTCCGTCAGCTGGCCTTGCGCCAGCAACTGGCGCGCCAGGCGCTGTCCCAGGAAACCGGCGCCGCCGGTAATGAGTACTTTCATCTTCATGCTCCTTGTTTGTTGTTGTAAGCGGCGAGCCAGCCCAGGCCATCTTCGGTGCGCCCGCGCGGACGGTATTCGCAGCCGATCCAGCCCTCGTAGCCCAGGTCATCCAGCAGCGTGAATAAATACGGGTAATTGACTTCGCCATCGTCCGGTTCATTGCGGGCCGGGACGCTGGCGATCTGCACATGGCCGATGCCATCGAAGTTGTTCCTGAACGTCATGGCGATATCGCCCTCGACGATCTGCGTGTGATAAAAATCCATCTGCACCTTGACGTTGGACGCGCCCGACTCCAGGCGCAGCGCATGGCCCTGCGCCTGCGTGACGAGGAAGTAGCCGGGCATGTCGCGTCCGTTGATCGGTTCGATCAAGAGCTCGATGCCATGCTCGCCCACGGCCCTGGCCGCGTACTGCAGATTGGCCAGGTAGGTGGCGCGGTGCAGGGCAAGGTCGGCGCCTACGGGCAGCAAGCCCGCCATCATGTGCACGCGCGGGGTGCCCAGCGCCAGCGCGTATTCGATGGCGCGCGCCACGCCAGCGCGGAATTCCGCTTCGCGGCCCGGCAGCGAAGCGATGCCCCGCTCACCGGCCGCCCAGTCGCCCGGCGGCAGGTTGAACAGCACGTTCTGCAAGCCGTGCTCGCGCAGCCAGCCCGCGACTTCCTGCGGCGCGTAATCGTAAGGGAACAGAAATTCGACGCCCTGGAAACCCGCTTGCGCGGCGGCGGCAAAGCGCTGCGGGAAGGGCACTTCATTGAACATCATGGTCAGGTTGGCGGCAAAGCGGGGCATGCGGTATCTCCTTGGGAATCTTATAGTTCGAGTTTGAACGTGTGCTTCAGGTCGGCGATCTGCGCCGCGTCGAGCGGGCGCGTGGGCACGTCGCGCAGCAGCAGGAACAGCTTGGCCGTCTCTTCCAGTTCCTCGGCCGCATACACGGCCGCTTCCAGGCTCGTGCCAGAGACGACGGGACCGTGATTGGCCAGCAGCACGGCCGAATGCTTGCGCGCCATGGCGCCAATCGCGCCCGCCAGCGCCGGGTCGCCCGGCCGGTGATATGGCACCAGGGGCAAGCGCCCCACCTTCATCACGAAATATGGCGTCAGGGGTGGAATGCAGTCGTCATGGTTCAAGCCGCACATGCACGACACGGCCGCCGAATGCGTCGAGTGCAAATGCACGATGGCGCCGGCACTGCCCCGCTCCGCATACATGGCGCGGTGCAGGAACGCCTCTTTTGACGGCGGCGCGCCGCTGATCAAGTTGCCGTCCCAGTCCAGCTTTGACAATTGCGCCGGATCGAGCCGCCCCAGGCTGGCATTCGTTGGCGTGAGCAGCCAGCCGTCGGACAGGCGCACGCTCAGGTTGCCGCTGCTGCCGGCCGTCAAGCCCCGCTCGAACAGCGACTTGCCGAAGTCGACGATCAGCTCGCGCTGGCGCGATTCCGTGGTGCTCATGCCAGCACCTGCCAGGCCTTGCTGAAGAAATCCACCGTGCCGAAATTGCCGGACTTGAGGGCCAGCGCCAACGGCGCCGCGCCATCTTCGCCCAGCGCCGGCAAGGCTTGCGTCCACGGCACGCCAGGATCGATCTCTGGCCCGATGCGCAAACCCGCCACGCCCAGCGCTTTTACTACCGCGCCCGACGTTTCGCCGCCAGCGACGATCAGCTGGCCCACGCCGAGGCGCACCAGCCCTTGCGCAATGGCGGCCAGGGTTTCCTCGACCAGGGCGCCGGCCCGCTCCACGCCCAGTTGCGCCTGCACGGCGCGCACGGCGTCCGGCGTGGCCGTGGCGTAGATCAGCACCGGGCCTTGCGCCAGGTGCGTGCCGGCCCAGGCCAGGGCTTGCTCCACGACGGCGTCGACCACCTCGCCACCGGCCGCCAGCTGCAAAGGGTCGACGTGGAACGATGGCGCCAGTTCGCGCAAGTGCGCCACCTGCTGCTGCGTGGCAACGGAGCAGCTGCCCGAGATCACGGCACGCAAGCCCGTCGGTGGCGGCAAACGTCCCGCCTGGCCCGCAGGCGATGGCGCCAACTGGCCCCGCTGGCGGAAATTCTGTGGCAGTCCCAGCGCGATGCCGGAGCCGCCCGTGATCAGTTTCAAGTCAGCGCAGGCGGCGCCGATGGCTTCCAGGTCGCGGTTCGAGACGGCATCGACGACGGCGAAATGGCAGCCCTGGCCACGCAAGTCCGTGAAGCGCTGGGCGATGGCGGCGGCGCCCTTCTCCACCACGGAGAAATCGGCCAGGCCTACCTTGGCTTGCACCTGCTGCTGCAGCACGCGTACCAGGTTCGAATCCGTCATCGGCGTCAAGGGATGGTCGCGCATGCCAGATTCGGCCAGCGGCACGTCGCCGACGAACAGGTTGCCTTTGTAGATGGTGCGGCCGTTGGCGGGGAACGCCGGGCAGGCAATCGTAAAATCCGTGTCGAGCGCCCGCATCAGCGCCTCGGCCACGGGGCCGATATTGCCGCGCGGCGTGGAGTCGAACGTGGAGCAGTACTTGAAATAGAACTGCCTGCATCCGGCCTGCTGCAGCCAGGCCAGCGCGGCCAGCGATTCAGCCACCGCCTCCTCGGGCGCATTCGTGCGCGACTTGAGGGCGATGACGACGGCGTCGACATCGGCTGGCGGCGGACCTTGCGGCACGCCGATCAGCTGCACCGTGCGCATACCGGCCTTGACCAGCATGCCGGCCAGGTCGGTGCCACCCGTGAAATCGTCGGCGATACATCCCAGTAGTACGGTCATGATTGTTCCTTTTTATTCAGTTACGCTTTCGCCGGCAGATCGATGCCCGGGAAAGTCTTGATGACGGCCGAGTCGTCCTCGCCGCCAAAGCCTGCCGCCGACGCCTGCATGAACATCTGGTGCGCCGTGGCCGACAGGGGCAGCGGGAACACGCTTTTTTTCGCGTAATCGAGCACGATGCCCAAATCCTTGACGAAGATATTCACGGCCGACAGCGGCGCGTAGTCGCCTTTCAAAATATGCGGCACCCGGTTCTGGAACATCCAGGAACTGCCGGCGCTGTTCGAGATCACTTCGTACAGGGCGTTCGGATCGCAGCCGGCGCGCAGGCCCAGCGCCATCGCTTCCGCGGCGGCGGCAATATGCACGCCGGCCAGCAACTGGTTGATCATCTTGACTTTCGAACCCTGCCCCGGCTGTTCGCCCAGACGGTACAGCTTTGCACAGATGGCGTCGAAAATCCCGCCGCAAGCGTCGAACGCCTCGGGCGCGCCGGCCGCCATCACCGACATCTCGCCGGCAGCCGCCTTGGCCGCGCCGCCGGAAATGGGCGCGTCGATGAAGCGCAGTCCCATGGCCGCCAGGCGCGCGCCGAGGGCCTCGGCAAACTCGGGCGCCACGGTGGCGCAGGCGATCACCACGCTGCCCGGCGCCAGGCTGGCCGCCGCGCCGTGTTCGCCAAACAGCACGGCCTCCGTCTGCTGCGCATTGACGACAACGATCAGCAAGGCTTGCACCTGCGCCGCCAGCGCGGCGGGAGACGGCGCCGCATGGGCACCCTGGCCGGCCAGCGTCTGCACGGTTTCGGGACGCACGTCGCAGGCATGCACGTCGAAGCCCGCGCGCAGCAACGATTGCGCGATGCCCATGCCCATAGCGCCCAGGCCGATCACGCCCACTTTTTTGATTGCTACGTTCATCTTCTACTCCAGTTTTATTTGTTCACCAGCTTGGCCGGCACGCGCATGATGATGATGGCGCCAATCACCAGGATGCCGGCCAGCAGGTAGATGGCGATGTCGGTCGACTGTGTCAGGTCCTTGATGGAACCGATCATGTACGGCGCCGCGAAACCGGCCAGATTGCCCACCGAGTTGATGGCGGCGATGCCGGCAGCGGCCGAGACGCCACCGAGGAAGGCCGTCGGCAGGCTCCAGAACATGGGCGAGGCGGCGAGGATGCCGCCGGCGGCGATCGTCAGGAAGAAGATGGCCCAGCCCGTGTTGTGGGCGCCGGCCAGCGCGCTGCAGACGATGGCGGCGGCGCCCACCACGAGCGGGATGGCCATGTGCCAGCGGCGTTCGCGGTATTTATCCGAACTGCGGCCCAGCAGTATCATCGACGCCACGGCTACCGAGTACGGGATCGCCGTGAACAGGCCGATATTGAGCACGCCCGTCACGCCGGCCGCCTTGATCAGGCTGGGCAGCCAGAAGGTCAGCGAATACTGGCCCATCACGCAGCAGAAATAAATCAGAGCCATGACCCAGATGCGCGGGTCGGCAAACATGGCGCGGATCGACGGGTGCGAGACCTTGCCCTGCGCTTCCGTGGCGATGCGCTGTTCGAGGATGACTTTTTCATCTTCCGTCAGCCACTTCGCGGCGCGGATGCTGTTATCGAGGTACAGCAGCACGGCCACGCCCATCAGCGCGGCGGGAATCGCTTCGAGCACGAACATCCACTGCCAGCCCGCATAGCCGTGCCAGCCGGCGAAGGTTTCCATGATCCAGCCCGACAGGGGGCCGCCGATCAGGCCCGCCACGGGAATGGCGGCCATGAAGGTGCACACCATGCGCGCGCGGCGCTCGGACGGATACCAGTAGGTCAGATACAGGATGATGCCGGGGAAAAAGCCCGCTTCGGCGATGCCGAGCAGGAAGCGCATGACGTAGAACTGGGTTGGCGTGGTAACGAACATGAAGGCGCCCGAGATGATGGCCCAGGTGATCATGATGCGGGCGATCCACACGCGCGCGCCGATCTTGTGCAGCATCACATTGCTGGGCACCTCGAACAGGAAGTAGCCAAGGAAGAACACGCCCGCACCCAGGCCATACACGGTTTCGGAAAACTGCAGGTCGGCCAGCATTTGCAGCTTGGCGAAGCCCACGTTCACACGGTCGAGGTAAGCGACGATGTAGCACAGCATGAGGAAGGGAATGATGCGCCAGGTCACCTTGCGGTAGACGGCGTCATCGATGGTTTTCTGGCTTGCGGCCGCGCCGGCCGGCTGGCCCGGCATTGTCTGTGACACTTCCATGCTTGTCTCCTGATCACTGGGGGATCGACCGTGCCGGGTTTTTATGGTCCACCGGTGGTGGCTGGCAACTTGTCTAAAATTTGTATGGATGTATATTATGTGTGTGTTTTATGTGTGTCAAGCTGTATATTCCATATAATGGCAAGCAGGCAATCCCCATTTGAAAACCGTTAGCGCAAGGATGCACCCGATGGACCGCACGTTCAGCTTCACCCTTCCCGCGCCGGAGCCCGCCGCGGGCAGCTTCACCACCGGCACCCTGGGTGCGCGCGTGGCGGCACGGCTGCGCCAGCAGCTCCACCACGATGGCCTGGCCGGCGGCACGCGTTTGCCGTCGGAGCAAGCCATGGCCAGCCACTTTGGCGTCAGCCGCACGGTGCTGCGCGAAGCCATCGCCCTGCTGCAGGCGGACGGCATCCTCGTCACGCGCAAGGGCAGCGGCACGTTCGTGTGCGCGCAGGATGGCGCGAAGGCCGGGGAGCGCGGCGATGCGCTGACGGAGCAATCGGTGCAATCGCTGCTGAACCTGATCGAAGTGCGCCAGGGACTGGAAGCGGAAATCGCCGCGCTGGCAGCCGTGCGGCGCACGCCGGGCCAGCTGGCCGACATCGAACACGCGCTGCGGCGCATTGAGGAAGCCGTGGCGGCCGGCGTCGATGGCGTGGAAGAAGACGTGCGCCTGCACCTGTGCATCGCCGAGGCGACGGGCAACCCTTACTGGCCGAAGTTTGTTGCCATGTTCGCCGACCCGATCCGCTCGGCCGTCAAGGTAACGCGCGCGAATGAAGCGCGGCGCACGGACTTTTCCATCGAAGTGCGGCGCGAACATGAAAAGATCGTGCAGGCGATTGCCGACGGCGACCCGCAGCGGGCGCGCCAGGCGGCCATGGAACACATGCAGCATGCGGCCGAACGCGTGCGCCTGGCCGACCGCGAATTCTGGCGCGGCGACGGCGGCGCGCTGGCCCGCACCCTGGGACGCGATCCCATCATGCAGAAATAGATCCTGGCTCAGGGATAGCTGGGGCGGCGCATGTGGAACAAGCTGTCCGGTCCGATCTCGAAATAATCGGCCGGACCGCCGCCGCGCAATATCGGCGCCGCTGCCGCGGTGTCGTACACGCCATCGGTCAGCAGGTGGCGCGCGATATGTACGCCCACCACTTCCCCCAGCACCAGCCAGCTGCCGACACCAGCGCCATTGACGCCCTGCAGCTCGATGATCTGCGTGCGCCGGCATTCGAAGGAGACAGGGCTTTCGGCCACGCGCGGCACATTCACGATGCACGAGGCGGCCGGCGTCAGGCCGGCCAGCGCGAATTCATCGACCTCGGGCGGCGCCGGCGCGCAGCTGGCATTCATCGCCTCGGCCAGCGGCCGGGTTGCCAGGTTCCACACGAATTCACCCGTCTGCTCGATATTGCGCAAGGTATCCTTGCGGCCGATGCTGGAAAAACCGATCAGCGGCGGGTGGTAATTGAAGGCGTTGAAAAAGCTGTACGGCGCCAGGTTGATCACGCCCTCGCCGCTGCGCGAAGCGATCCAGCCGATGGGCCGCGGTCCCACGATGGCGTTGAAGGGATCATGCGGCAGGCCGTGGCCCTGTGCAGGTTCATAAAAGTGAATGTTGTCGGCCACGCGCGTTCCTGAAGTCCAAGTCAAAGGCGCCCGGGATGGAACGCCTGGAGCGACAGCTTACTGGATTTGCCGCTACCGTGTTGCCAGCCCGCCGGCGCCAGGCACGCTCGCGCACAGACTGCCAAGGCACAATTGTATGGCGCGCCGCACCACGCCTCGCTTATGATGGGACAACTCAACCCTTATCATTACGCTACCACCCATGCATACTCTCACGCTGCACCAGAAAGTGTTCTTGCTCCTCCTGAGCATCGTCACCATCGGCTTCGGCTGGATACTGGCGCCGTATGCGGGCGCCATCTTCTGGGGCGTCGTCCTGGCGATCCTGTTCGCGCCCGTGTACCGCTGGCTGCTGCGAAAAACCAGGGGCCGTGCCGGCCTGGCGTCGCTGCTGACCTTGCTGCTCATCGTCGTCATCGTGATCCTGCCGCTGTCGCTCATTTCCGTGTCGCTGGTGAACCAGGCGGCCAGCGTCGTGGAAATGGTGCGTTCGGGCGAAATCACGGTCGCCATGTTCTTCGATAAAATCATGGCAGTGCTGCCGCAATGGCTGATCAACTTGCTCGAGCGCTTCCACCTGACCAGCCTGGCCAGCCTGCAGGACAAGCTGGCCGAGGGCGCCACGCAGGTGAGCCAGGTGGTGGCCGTGAAAGCCATCAATGTGGGCCTGTACACGTTTGAATTCCTCACCAGCCTGTGCATCATGCTGTACCTGCTGTTTTTCCTCATGCGCGATGGCTCCGCCCTGTCAGCCCGTATCAAGGGCGCCGTGCCGCTGAGCCGAAAATACAAGCAGCGCCTGTTCACCAATTTCACCACGGTGATCCGCGCCACGGTGAAAGGCAACATCCTCGTGGCGATCGCCCAGGGCGCCCTCGGCGGCCTGGCGTTCTGGTTCCTGGACGTGCCCGCGCCCCTGCTGTGGGCCGTGCTGATGGCCTTCCTGTCGCTGCTGCCGGCCGTCGGCGCCGCCCTCGTCTGGGCGCCCGTGGCCGTCTACTTCCTGGCCACGGGCGCCATCTGGCAAGGCGCAGGCCTGGCCGCCTTCGGCGTCTTCGTCATCGGCCTGGTCGACAACGTGCTGCGCCCCATCCTGGTCGGCAAGGACACCAAGATGCCCGACTACGTGGTGCTGCTGTCGACCGTGGGCGGCATGGCCCTGTTTGGCCTGAACGGCTTCGTCATCGGCCCCGTGGTGGCGGCCCTGTTCATCGCCTCGTGGGATCTGTTCGTCTCGGCCAGCGAATTCCAGGCCGAGGATTGAGGCGTGGCAATCGGGAGCGTCAGCGTCCCATCCTGCAAAAATAATGGCGACGGAACCCGGCTTGCCGGCGGCGCCCCTTGCGCTTCCCGAAACAGGCTGGAACAGCACGGCGGCAGAGTGTCCGCCTGCGCTGTCCAGCCTCAGCAACTATCCACATGAGACCGGATTTCATATCGACTATCATGTTGCAACAGTGCGTAATTAGCAACAAATGTGAAAATATAGCTTTTGACGCAGTAGGCGCCGCGGCGTAGTGTCGGTCCTCCCGACAACCACGTAATGAGGAGCCTCCCATGGCAAATCCACTGTGCTTAATGATGCCGGCGCTACCCGGCACCAATCCGACCGCCATCGCCGCAACATTGGTGGAATTCCAGGCGAAGATCAATGCCGCCCTTACCACTATCGGTACCGTGCACTTTGCCCGCTTCACCCTGCTGGATCGCTCCCAGCCCAATCTGCTGCCCAACATTCAATCGGCGGGCACTTCCGATAGCCTGATCATCGGCGTGATCACCGAGTATGACGGCAACTTCAACGACTACATCGAAGATTTCGTGGGCCAATTGGGCGAGGTATTCGACGCGCTGCTGCAATTTGTCGTGGGCGGCAAGGCGCTGATTCCTGTTGCCAACCATGTGGCCGCATTTGAAGCCTTCATCACGGCCAACGACGCCGCGCAGCACGTGCCCAATAACGGCCTGTATAGCGCCTATCCGCAGACCGTCCAGAAAATCATCGCCGCATTCCGAACCTGAGCCGAAAGCCACGCCGGGGCTGCGCAAGCGGCCCCACCACCCTGCCAGCCACCACCCCAGCCCCCGGAGACAGCATGGCCGATTCCACCATCGATTACGACGACGTGCAAGGCACGATCCTGCGCGGCTACCGCGTCAACCTGGCGCGCCATTTCATCTTCAGCATCACGGATGCGGCGCAGGCACGGCGCACCATCGCGGCTCTGCTCGACGGCAGCGACGGCTTGCCGTCCATTACCACCGCGCGGCACATCCACCCCAAGCCGCCCTGCTTCCTGAATCTCAGCTTTACCGCTCCCGGCCTGTCGGCGCTGGGCGTTGCCGCGACCGACCTGACCACCTTTGACCAGGCATTTCAACGGGGCGCGGCCGATCCGGCCAGCGTCACTGCCGTGGGCGACGTAGGCGACAGCGCCCCCGAACACTGGCTCGGCAACCTGGGGCCGGCTACCCAGCATGGCCAGGTGCATGCGCTGCTGAGCCTGTGGGTCAGCGAATCGACGGAAGTGCTGCAGGCAACCTCGGCCACACTACGCCGCGCCTTTGCCACCGGCTGGCGCGAACTGTATGCGCACGACGGCGTGGCCCTGCCAGACAACCGCGTGCATTTCGGCTACCGCGACAGCATCGCCCAGCCCGACGTCGATGGCGCCCCGCAGCGCAAGCGCGAACACGACCCTGACCCGCTCAACAGCGTGAAGACGGGGGAATTCCTGCTCGGCTATCCGAATGAAAACGGCGGCACCTACCAGGTGCAGCCGCCGCAGCTATCCACCAATGGCAGTTATGCCGCCTTCCGCATCTTGGAGCAGGACGTGCCCCTGTTCGACAGCATCCTGAGCCAGGGCGCGGCCAGTTCCGGACTCACGACCGAAATGGTGGCCGCCAAGATGTGCGGACGCTGGCGCAACGGCAATCCGCTCGTGCTCAGGCCGGACGAGGCCGGGCCCGTGCTGCCGGACGCCAGCCTGAACCGCTTTCACTATGTCGATGGACAGCCGGACCTCGATGACACGCTGGGCCTGAAATGCCCGATCGGCGCGCACATCCGGCGCAATAATCCGCGCGACGAAGCCGTCGTGGGCGCCTCCGCTCGCCACCACCGCATCGTGCGGCGCGCCATGCCCTACGGCAGCGAATATGATCCGGCAGCGCCCATCGCAGCGCAGCGCGGCCTGGTCGGCTATTTCATCAATGCCAGCCTGCGCAATCAGTTCGAATTCCTGATGAAGCAATGGAACAATGACGATGCCTTCGTCAAATCGGCCGTCGGCCCGGCCGGTCCCGAGGCGGGCGATGCCACGTTCAACATCAGCGGCCAGGACGTATTCCTGGGCATCAACGACCCGGCCGTCAGTTCCTTCACCTTGCCCGGCGTGGGCGCGAAGGGAAGCGGCAATACCGAACTGCAGCATTTCTCGCGCAGCGTCATCACGCGTGGCGGCGTGTATTGCTTCTTCCCCAGCATCACGGGATTGCGCTACCTGGCGAACCTCGGCTAGGCGGGCGCGCCACGGGGGCAAGCGGGAACGGCGCGGACCGCTTGCATTGATCCTGTCATTGCACTATCGTTGGCACACGCGCGTGTTGCCAACCTTTCACAATGACAGGAGTTCCCACCGTGTCGCTGATCCTCTACGGCCATCCCTTTTCCTCGTACACGCAGAAGGTGCTCATCGCCCTGTACGAGAACGCCATCCCGTTCTCCTTCCGCTGCCTGGCGCCGGACATGCCGCAGCACCTGCAGCAATGGCTGGAACGCTGGCCGCTGCGCAAATTTCCGCTGCTGGTGGACGGCGAGCGCAACGTCGCCGAGACCAGCATCATCATCGAATACCTGCAACTGGCCCATCCCGGCCCGCTGCGCCTGCTGCCGGACGATCCGATGCAGGCGCTGGACGTGCGTTTTCTCGACCGCTATTTCGACCTGCACGTCATGACACCCGTACAGCATGCCGTCGGTGCAGCCCTGACCGGCGACCCGGTGAAGACAAGGGAA
Organism: Janthinobacterium sp. PLB04; assembly: GCF_021165895.1. Lineage (NCBI taxonomy): Bacteria > Pseudomonadati > Pseudomonadota > Betaproteobacteria > Burkholderiales > Oxalobacteraceae > Janthinobacterium > Janthinobacterium sp. PLB04. The sequence continues at coordinate 4,937,625 of NZ_CP088968.1, forward strand.
GGCCGCGCGTTTGCCGGCGAAAAGCTGGACCTCGCCTACGCCTGGCTGGAAGAGTACCTGGCCGGCAGGACGTGGGCCGCCGCCGACCACTTCAGCCTGGCCGACTGTGCCGCCGCCCCCGCGCTGTTCTACGCGGACTGGACCCAGCCGATTCCCGCAACGCTGCCCCTGCTGCGCGCCTACCGCGCGCGCCTGCTGGCCCGCCCATCGTTCGCCCGCGCGGTGGAAGAGGCGCGCCCATACCGCCACCTCTTCCCCCTGGGCGCACCACAGCGCGACTGACCCTGTTCAGGCAAACACGGGGCGGAAAAAACTGCGCTCGTAGCTGACGATGCAGCGCGTCTCCTCGGCGTAGCGGAAGGCGGCCTGGCATTCGGCGTCCTGCATCGAGTCGCTGCGGTACTGCTCGTACAAAGCCAGGCTGGGAAACGAGAACATGGCCAGCGCCACGTTACTGGCGCCTTCGGAGGGTAAAAAGTAGCCGTGGTGCTGGCCGCCGAAACGTTCGACCAGCGGTATCCACAGCTTGCCGTAGGCTTCGAATTCCCGCAATTTATACGGGTCGATGATGTAACGCAGGTAACAGGTGATCATGCGCTTTCCTTGTGAAGGTTCAGATCCATCAGCATGCCAGCTTCCCAGGAACCGATGGCGGCCAGTGGCGAGCCAGGCAAGAAGTCCAGCGCGCAGGGATAGGCAACGGCGTGTTCGGCAAGCACGCCGAGTCCCGGCCAGGCGTAGAACAGCAGCTTGCCCTTGCCGATGCGCCCCAGCGCGCTGCCGTCGGGCAGCCAGCGCAAGGCGTCGCCCGTACCGCCGCCCGCCTCCACGGCCACCGTGGCCAGCCGGCGGCCATCGTCCAGCGCATGCACGGACAGACATTCTTGGCCTTCAGCGTAATGCAGCACGGCCAGGAGCGTGCCATCGGGCGACGGCGTGCACGACGCCAGCTTCGGCAGCGACAGCACCACGCGGCCGGCGCCCGCCTGCAGCGGCCAGTCCCACACGCTGCAATAGTCGGGCAGCTGCACTTGCCCCTCTTCCACCGATTTGACGCCATGCAGGAGCAGCAAACGCCGTCCGCCATCGATAGCCCACATGCCGCGCAGCATCTCGCCCGGGTGCGCCTGCGTGAAGAGCGCCTCGCCCGTTTGCGCGTCGCGCACCCGCAGGCGGCCATCCCAGCCGCCGTCGGCAAGATACCGGCCGCACGGCGACCACGCGGGACCGCAGCCTTCGCCATCCTTCTTGTTCTGGAAATTGAACAGCAATTGTCCCGCATCGGCATCCACCACGGCAATCTGGCCCGTCGTGCTCTTGATGGCCAGCCGGCTGCCGTCGGGCGAAAAGGCCATGCCCGACATGTGCGCGATGAATTTGCCGCGCCACAGCTTCTGGCGCGCCGCCACGTCCCACAGCACCAGGTCGCGCCCCAGCACGGCCAGGCGCGTGCCATCGGGTGAAAACCGCACGCCGTAGCTGCAGCCCAGCTTCAAGGGCTTGCGCATCGCCGTCACGGGCGCGCCAGGCGGTACACGACGCAATCGAGGTCGTAATGGCGCCCCATGCCCACGTATTGCATGCCCAGGCGCGTCATGACCTTGATCGAGGCGGCATTGTCGGGATGGGCCACAGCCACCACTGCGGGCGCGCCGACGACATCGAAAGCATGTGCGACGATGGCGGCAGCCGCCTCGCTGGCATAGCCCTGGCCCCAGCCTGTACGCGCCAGGCGCCAGCCGATTTCATGCGGTTTAGTCGTGTCGCCATCGAGATGCTGCAGGCAAGCCATGCCCACCATCTCGCCATCATCGAGGCGTATCAGCGCCCACCACGAATAGCCCCACTCGGCCCAGCGGCCCGTGATGCGCGTGACGGCCGCGCGCGTATTTTCTTCCGTCTCGGGCTGGCCCGCATTCAGATAGGTCATCACCTCGGGATCCGTGTTGAGGGTGCGCATGCGCTCGTAGTGCTGCTCGGTGATGGGTTCCAGGCGCAGGCGCGCCGTCGTCAGTATGGTCATCGCATTTCCTTGGACGAAAAAAAAGACGATACACGATCGTCTTTTTTTTGCAAGCGCACACGCGATTACTTGCCTGCTTCGCCCTTCTTGATCCACGCCGCCAGCTGGTGCGGACGCAGGCCGTCGTAGTCTTCGAACGGCTGGTGGATCCACGGATTGTGCGGCAGTTCGTCCAGGAAGTAGTCAGGACGCACGACGGAGCAGCCTTTCAGCCAGATCACGGCCGATTTGACTTCGGTCACGTCAGGGAAGTTTTCCTTCAGGTGACGCGTGACCTTGTCCAGGGTGACGCCCGAATCGGCCAGGTCGTCGACCAGCAGGATGCGGCCAGCCAGCGGGCCCTTGGTCATGGTCATGTACTTGGCGATATCGAGGTCGCCGCGCACCGTGCCCGCGTCTTCGCGGTAGGAGCTGGTCGACAGGATGGCCAACGGCAAATCAAAAATGCGCGAGAACACGTCGCCGGGACGCACGCCGCCGCGCGCCAGGCACAATACCTGGTCGAATTTCCAACCCGATTCGTAGACCTTGAGCGCCAGGCGCTCGATCAGGCGGTGGTATTCTTCCCAGTTGACCCAGAGATGTTGATCGTTCGATTGTGGGGTAGTCATGATAGTGGAATCTTATTATTAGCGTGATTAAAAAAATCCGCCTTGCGGCGGATTGTGTCCAGCAGCTTACTCGAATGGGTGGCGCAGCACGATCGTTTCTTCACGATCCGGACCGGTCGAAACCATGTCCACCGGCACGCCGACCAGTTCTTCGATGCGCTTGATGTAAGCGCGCGCCGTTGCCGGCAGGGCCGCCAGCGATTTCGCGCCGACCGTGCTTTCCGTCCAGCCTGGCATCTCTTCGTACACAGGTACGCAACGGGCGGCTTCTTCGGCGCCCGATGGGAAGATGTCCGTGGCCACGCCGTCGATGGTGTAGCCGGTGCACAGTTTCAGCGTTTCGATACCGTCCAGTACGTCCAGCTTGGTCAAGCACATGCCCGTCACGCCGTTGATCTGCACGGAGCGGCGCAGCAAGGCAGCGTCGAACCAGCCGCAGCGGCGGGCGCGGCCCGTCACGGTGCCGAATTCATGGCCGACTTGCGCCAGGTGGTGGCCGACGCCCGCATCCGTTGGCAATTCCGACGGGAACGGGCCAGAGCCGACGCGCGTCGTGTAAGCCTTGGTGATGCCCAGGATATAGTGCAGCATGCCAGGACCGACGCCCGAACCGGCGGCGGCATTGCCGGCCACGCAGTTCGACGAGGTGACGAACGGATAGGTGCCGTGGTCGACGTCGAGCAGGGAACCCTGTGCGCCTTCGAACAGCAGGTTCGCGCCGGCCTTGTGCGCCTTGTACAGCGCGCTCGACACGTCGGTGACCATTGGGCGCAGGCGCGGCACATAGGCCAGCGCGTCGTCGAGGGTCTTCTGGTAATCGATGCGCGGAGCTTTCAGGTAGTGCTCCAGCACGAAGTTGTGGTAATCGAGGTTTTCCGCCAGTTTTTCAGCGAAACGGCTCTCGTTCAGCAGGTCGGCGACGCGGATGGCGCGGCGCGCCACCTTGTCTTCGTAGGCCGGGCCGATACCCTTGCCCGTGGTGCCGATCTTGGCCGCGCCGCGCGCAGCTTCACGGGCCAGGTCGAGTGCCGAGTGGTAAGGCAGGATGATCGGTGCGGCGTCCGACACTTTCAGGCGCGAGGCGACTTCGACGCCGACGGCTTCCAGCTTGTCGATTTCGCGCAGCACGTCCGGCACGGAAACGACCACGCCGTTACCGATGTAGCAGGCGACGCCTGGACGCATGATGCCCGACGGGATCAGCTGCAGCGCGGTTTTCACGCCACCGATGACCAGCGTGTGGCCTGCATTGTGGCCGCCCTGGAAGCGCACCACACCTTGGGCGTGATCGGTCAACCAATCGACGATCTTGCCTTTACCTTCATCGCCCCATTGGGTGCCGATGACAACAACGTTCTTTGCCATAATTTTCTTTGACATCACTCAACCTAAGTTTTTAAGAATCCAGCTACTACCATTATCGGCAAGTACCAGCACGCGATCGCACTCGAACTCGTCTTGTTCATTACTGTGACCCGGCATACTCTGGATCACGACCTCGCCCGCCTTGCGCAACTCGGCGATTTTTTCCTTCAATTCTGGCGCGCTGCCCCACGGCGCGCGGATCGAATGCTTCCGTTCCGCGGTCGGCAACAGGCGCGCCAGTTCGCGCAAATCGAGCGAGAAGCCGGTCGCGGGACGAGCCCGGCCGAACGCTTCGCCGACGTGGTCATAACGGCCGCCGCGCGCAACCGCGTTCGGCAAGCCAGGTACATACAGCGCAAACATCGCGCCACTTTCATATTGGTAGCCGCGCAGGTCGGCCAGGTCGATCGCCACTTCGGCGCGGCCCAGCGCGGATCCTGCCAGCGCGGCCAGTTCGGCCAGCGCCTTGAGCACGCCCGGCAGCGGCGGCAGCACTTCGCGCGCACGCGCCAGCACGTCGATGTCGCCATACAGGTTCGGCAAGGCCAGCAGCGCATCGCGCGTCACGGCGTCATAGCCGGCCGTGAGGGCGCGCAGGCCCGGCGCATCTTTCGCGCGCAGCAGGGTGTACAGCGCAGCTTCGTCGCGCTCGGCATTGGCGTCTTGCGCAATGATAGCGCGCAACAGGCCGACGTGCGACAAATCCAGGCGTACCGCGTCGAATCCGGCCAGTGCCAGCGAAGCGAGCGCCAGTTCCTGGATCTCGGCATCCGCTTCCAGGCCGGCGTGGCCATAGATTTCGGCGCCGATCTGCAGCGGCTCGCGGGTGGCGTGCAGGCCCGACGGACGGGTATGCAGCACGCTGCCGGCGTAGCACAGGCGGGTGACGGTGGCACGGTTGAGCAGGTGCGCGTCGATGCGCGCCACTTGCGTCGTCATGTCGGCGCGCAGGCCGAGCATGCGGCCCGACAGCTGGTCGACCAGTTTGAACGTGCGCAGGTCGGTATCCTTGCCAGCGCCAGTCATCAGCGATTCCAGATACTCGAGCAGCGGCGGCATCACCAGTTCATATCCGTATAGACGGAAATTATCCAGCATGAGGCGGCGCAGCTCTTCGATCTTGCGCGCTTCCGACGGCAGAACATCGGCAATATTTTCGGGCAAAAGCCAATTCGGCATGAGGGAGCGAGATACGGAAGAAAGTTGAAAAAATGCATCATGCGAGGCAGCGGCAGGCGCGCCAGGCAAGAGGCCGAACCTGATATTTTACGCGAAAACACGGGCCTTTAGGGATAAGTTGTCCGAAACGCTGCCGCACAGCCCTAAAAACACCGCATTTTACGCCTTCCCGCAACAGCATGGCGGACACAAAAAAAACGGGGCCGGCATTGATGCCGGCCCCGCTGCTGCCGCACCCGTCCTTGCGGCCGGGCGCAGTCTCGATGCTGCCTTACTTCTTGGCCGAACCGGCTGCGCCGCCGCCCTTGAAGTACTTGAAGAATTCCGAACTCGGATCGACCACCATCACGTCGCCCTTGTCCTTGAACGTGGCGCGGTAGGCTTCCAGGCTACGGTAAAACTTGTAGAACTCCGGATTCCTGCCAAACGCTTCCGCATAGATCTGCGATGCCTTGGCATCGCCCTCGCCGCGGATCTTCTCGGCTTCGCGATACGCTTCGGCCAGGATCACCGTGCGCTGCTTGTCGGCGTCGGCGCGGATTTTCTCGGAGTCGGCCGAACCGGTCGAACGCAGCTCATTGGCCACGCGCACGCGCTCGGACTTCATGCGCTCATACACGGAGTTGTTGATCTGCTCGACGTAGTCGACGCGTTTCAGGCGCACGTCGACGATTTCCACGCCGATGGCCTTGGCTTCCGCCGAGACCTTCGCCAGGATCGCTTCCATCACCTTGCCGCGCTGACCCGAGATCACTTCGCGCACGGTGCGCTTGGTGATTTCATCGTTCAGCGCTGCCTTGACGATTTGCGACATGCGGTTGCGGGCCGGCTTTTCATCGCCGCCAAAGCTGCGGAAATACAGGCGCGGGTCGGCGATGCGCCACTTCACATACGCGTCGACGAGGATGTTCTTCTTTTCGGCCGTGATGAAGCGTTCCGGTTCCGGCGTATCCAGGGTCAGGATGCGCTTGTCCAGGTACAGGACGTTCTGGAACGGCGGCGGCAGCTTGAAATACAGGCCCGGCGTGCTGATGACTTCCTTGACTTCACCGAGGGCGAAGACGACCGCATACTTACGCTGGTCGACCACGAACACGGTCGAGGACAAGAGCATGATCGCGATAAAGCCCGCGATCAGGGCGGCTACGATACGGTTCATTAGCGGCTCTCCCGTTCACGCGAAGAGCGGCTGTCGCGGCGCGTATTGACTTCTACTGTCGGCATGGCTTCCTGTGGCAAAACGGTGTTGGCTGCGGGTGTCGCGGCAGCACGGGCGGCGGCAGCGGCGGCATCGGTGGCAGCCGTCTGGGCGATCAGCTTGTCGAGCGGCAGGTACAGCAGATTGCTGCCCGTCTTCGCGTCAACCATGACCTTGCTGGCACTGCTGAACACTTGCTGCATCGTTTCGAGGTACATGCGGTCGCGCGTGACAACCGGCGCCTTCTGGTACTCGACCAGCACCTGCTTGAAGCGCGAAGCATTACCGGCGGCGTTCTCGGTCACCATCGCGCTGTACGCGGCCGCTTCCTCCATCAGGCGGAATGCGGCGCCGCGGGCTTTTGGAATGACGTCGTTGGCGTAAGCCTGGCCTTCATTCTTCTGGCGCTCGCGGTCCTGGCCTGCCTTGACGGCATCGTCGAAGGCGGCTTGCACCTGCTCCGGCGGCTGCACGGCCTGCATCGTCACGTTGGTGATGACGGCGCCGACCTTGTAGCGGTCGAGAATCTGCTGCATCAGCTGCTGCGTATCGTAAGCCACCTTTTCGCGGCCCTCGTACAGCACGAAGTCCATCTTGCTGCGGCCGACGACTTCGCGGATCGCCGTTTCGGCGACCTGGCGCAGGGTGTCTTCCTGGTCGCGCGTGTTGAACAGCCACGCCACGGGATCTTTCAGGGTGTATTGCACCGCGAACTGGATATCGATGATGTTTTCATCGTCCGTCAGCATCAGCGACTCGCTGGCCTGCTTGTTGCGCAGCGACTGGCGGTAACCCACTTCCACCGTGCGCACCTGCGACACGTTGACGGTTTCGTCGGTCTGGAAGGGATACGGCCAGCGCCAGTTGAAACCGGCCGGCGTGGTGTGGCTGTACTTGCCGAACGTGAGCACGACGCCGTTCTGGCCCTCTTGCACGATGAAGGCGCCGCTGGCGAGCCAGATGAAGACGGCGATCACGCCGACCACGCCGGCGGTGATGCCGGCGCCCTTCATGTCGGGACGCGGACCACCGCCGCCACCGTTGTTATTGCCGCCGTTGTCGGGACGGTTCTTCTGTCCGAAAAAGGCGTTCAGGCGCTGATTGAAATCACGCCACAACTGATCGAGGTCCGGCGGACCTTCGCCGGGCTTTTTGCCTTCTTGGGCTTTCTTGCCGTCGTCCTTGCGATTGCCCCAGCGGGGATCGTTCAGGGACAACTTCAAGCCTGTTTTTTTGAGTAGGGAGACAAGCATAACTATCGTGTTCCGACTTGGGAGTGGGTGGAAATCCTATCGTCCTCGCCAGGCTCTTCGTCCTGGTCCGGGGCGGCGCCATCGTGCTGGTCGTACTGACCGTCAAACTGATCTTCCTGCGGTGCTTCATCGTTCTGGTACAGGTGGGCCGAACCGGGCGCCTTCCTGGCCATCTCGACTATCGCATCGCGCAGCAGGTCGAGCCCGCTGCCCTTCTGCGCACTGACGAACACGCGACTGATCGTAGCATATTCGTCGCGCTCCACCGAAGGCTCCAGCCCGGCCGCATCGATCTTGTTCCACACGAGGATTTGCGGAATATGATCGGCGCCGATCTCTTTCAAGACCAGGTTGACCTGCTCGATCTGCTCCATGCGCACCGGCGACGCGGCGTCGACGACATGCAGCAGCAAATCGGCATGGATGGTTTCTTCGAGCGTGGCGCGGAATGCCGCCACCAGCTGGTGCGGCAATTCGCGCACGAAGCCGACCGTGTCGGAGATCACCACGTTACCCACTTCCTGGCCCAGGTAAACCCGGCGCGAGGTGGTGTCGAGGGTGGCGAACAACTGGTCGGCGACGTACACGCCGGCCTTGGTCACGGCATTGAACAGGGTCGACTTGCCGGCATTGGTATAGCCGACCAGGGACACCGAGAATGTGTGATTGCGGCCGCGCGCGCGGCGCTGCGTTTCGCGCTGCTTGTGCAGCTTTTCCAGACGGGCGCGCAAGGCCTTGACGCGGTCGCCGATCAGCCGGCGGTCGGTCTCGAGCTGCGTCTCGCCTGGACCGCGCAAGCCGATACCGCCCTTTTGCCGCTCAAGGTGAGTCCAGCCGCGGATCAGGCGCGTGGCCAGATGCTGCAGCTGGGCCAGCTCGACCTGCAGCTTGCCCTCGTGGCTCTTGGCGCGTTGCGCGAAGATGTCGAGGATCAGGCTGGTACGGTCGAGCACGCGCACATTCAGGCGCTTTTCCAGATTGCGCTGCTGGGCGGGTGAGAGGGCATGGTTGAAAATGACGATTTCCAGGCCATCGTTGACGACGACGTCGCCAATTTCATCGGCCTTGCCGCTGCCGACGAAATACGCGGAATCGGGACTGGATCGCTTGGCCGTGATGGTGGAAATCGGGTCCGCGCCAGCCGAACGCGACAACAGCATGAGTTCCTCCATGCTGGCGGCGAAGTCGCTGTGACCGAAGTCAACGCCGACTAGTGCCGCGCGCATGATGGCATCTGATGAGTTGCGGCGGACGCCGACGCCGATGCAAACGCATCAGCGCCGCTGGCGCGGACGGGGGCGATAGAGGGTGAAAGGCGCTGGGCCGTCAAGCTCAACGCTTTACTCCGCTTCAGATTCAATATTGAGATTGACGGCACGGGCCGGCACCACTGTCGAGATGGCATGCTTGTACACCATCTGTGTCACCGTATTGCGCAGCAATACGACATATTGATCGAACGATTCGATATGGCCCTGCAATTTAATGCCATTAACCAGGTAAATCGAGACAGGAACATGCTCTTTGCGTAATGCATTGAGGAATGGGTCTTGTAACAGTTGCCCTTTGTTGCTCATAACAGCTCCGTTGTTTATGTTGTTGTGTAAGAATTGGAGGCGACTCGCTTGATTTCAAGTGCTCTCACACCTTTCAAAGAAAGAAAGATGCGTCATAGCTACTGTAACCTGTTTTCGCGATCGCTGTCGCGCATGGCGCATTAACACTTTATTATTCTCGTGCAAAAGCCATTGAATTGGCTGTCGGCGCCGCATTATCTCTGCGGCGCCTTAATATGCACTTAATTCAGCATTTAAATCATTATTTGCTTGGCGTGCGTGCAAACGGGTTTTTACCCGTGCGCAGTTCGATGCGCAGCGGCGTGCCGACCAACGCAAACGTATCGCGGAAATGTTTTTCCAGATAGCGTTTGTAAGGATCGCCAACGGCGTCGAGCGCATTGCCGTGAATGACGATCACAGGCGGGTTCATGCCACCCTGGTGAGCATAGCGCAGCTTCGGACGAATCGACCCCTTGCGGCGTGGCTCCTGCTTCTCCACGGCCTCGATCAGGGCACGCGTCAGCTTCGGTGTCGACAGGTCGCACATGGCGGCCGCATACGCCGCGTTGAGCGACTTCATCAGCGGACCGATATTGGTGCCCTTCAGCGCCGAAATGAAATGCATCTGCGCGAACGACAGGAAATCGAGCTTGCGGTCGATATCGATCTTGATTTCATCGCGCTCGTGCGATTGCAAGCCATCCCATTTATTCACGGCCACCACCAGCGCGCGGCCCGATTCCAGGATAAAGCCGGCGATATGCGCGTCCTGTTCCGAGATATCCTGCTGCGCGTCGAGCATCAGCACGACCACGTTGGCTTCGGAAATCGACTGCAGCGTTTTCACCACCGAGAATTTCTCGATCGCTTCAAACACCTTGCCGCGGCGGCGGATACCGGCCGTGTCGATCAAGGTGTATTGCTGGCCATCGCGCTCGAACGGGATTTCGATCGAATCGCGCGTCGTGCCCGGCATGTCGAAGGCGATCACGCGCTCTTCGCCCAGCAGCGTGTTGATCAAGGTCGACTTGCCCACGTTCGGACGGCCGACGAGGGCGATCTTGATGCCGCGGTCGGTCTTTTCCAGCTCTTCAGGCTCATCTGGACGCTGCGCGAACGCCAGGTCCAGCATCACTTCGACGAGGTCGTTGACGCCGTCGCCGTGCGCCGACGAGATCGCATACGGATCGCCCATGCCCAACTCATAGAATTCGGACACGACGGCCGTGTAGCGCATGCCTTCGCTTTTGTTGACCACCAGCAAGACCGGGCGGCCGCTCTTGCGCAGGAAGTCAACGATGGTCTTGTCATGCGGGGTCAGGCCCTGACGGCCGTCCACGATGAACACCACCACGTCGGCCTCGGCCACGGCCTGCTTGGTCTGCAGTGCCATCTGGTGCATGATGCCTTCCTTGGCGACGGGTTCGAAACCACCCGTATCGATGACCAGGAAGGGACGTTCGCCGACACGGCCTTCGCCATAGTGACGATCGCGCGTCAACCCAGGCAAATCCGCCACCAGCGCATCGCGCGAGCGGGTCAGACGATTGAATAAAGTCGATTTCCCAACATTGGGTCGACCTACTAGTGCAATTACCGGCTTCATTGTATTACTCGACCGCGAGAGCGGTCACTGTCCCTGATTGGGTTTGAAAAATCAAATTCGAACCGGCAACAACGGGAGCCGAAACAATCGGGCTACCGTCGGTGCTGACACGACCTATTAATGCGCCATCTTCCCGTGACAGGAAGTGGATGTAACCTTGATAGTCACCGACGGCAACGCTGCGGCCGTAGGAGGCCGGCGTCGACAGGCGGCGGCGCGCCAGCGCCTCATTCTTCCAGGCGCTCTGGCCGCCTTCGCGGCTGAACGCCACGACGGCGCCCTGGGCGTCGGCAACAAACACGAAACGCTGGTCGACGGCCACGCCCACATCGGACGAGATCGGCTTGGTCCAGCGCGGCACGCCCGTGGCGGCATCGAAGCAGCCCGCCTTGCCCTGGTACGTGACGGCGCACACTTCGCCTTCGAATACCACCGGTGCGCCGGCGATATCGGAAACGCGTTCCAGTTCGGTGGCGCCGCGCGGTTCGCTGACGACGATCTCCCAGCGTACCACACCGGTGGCCGCCGTCAGAGCCAGCAGCTTGCCACCCGGCTGGGCCACGTAGATGTTCGCGCCGCCCAGCACCATGCCCGGCGCATTGCGCAAGGTCAAGGCCGGCGTGGCGCGCTGCACCGTCCACTTGCGTTCGCCCGTCTTGGCGTCGAAACCGACGATGCGGTTGTCCACGCTGCGCACCACCACCACGCCCTGCCCTACGACGGGCGCCGTCAATACTTCGCTGGACGCCTGCGCCTTCCACAGCTGCTTGCCGTCGGCATCGAACGCCAGCACGGCGCCCTTGGCGGCGCCTACGGCCACCAGCGTGCCATCGCTGCCGGCGCTGGACGTGATGTCGCTGCCGGCCTTGACGCGCCACGTCTCACGGCCGCTGGCCGCGTCCAGGCGCGCCAGCGCGCCATCGGCGCTGACCACGTACAGGCTGTTGCCGGCCAGCGCAGGCGTGAAGGCGTACACGCCGGCCTTGCCGATCGAATACTTCCAGGCGTCGCGCACGGCGATGCTCGATTTTAACTCGACCAGCTTGGCCGGTTCGACTTTCGGATCTTTCGAGGCGAACGGATTCCAGGACGAGCAACCGGCCATCAGGGCCAACAGACTTGCAGCTACCAGCTTTTCAGTGACACGCATAAGTGTTATCCAACCTTTTTCTTGTACTTGTAAGGGCAAGACCGGCGGTGCAAAGCGCCACGCGGCCACGCCGTCAGTGTTCCTGTCAGGCGGCAGCCTTGTCAGCCTTGGCCTTGTCTTCCGGTACCGTACCGCCGATCGCTTCCAGTTTGACCTGGATCAATTGACGGCCTGGATTGTTCTTGTCCGTCGCTGCCAGCGCGGCCAGGTAAGCCGTGCGTGCCTCGGCCAGCTTGTTTTGCGCCACCAGGATGTCGCCCTTGCGGTCGGCCACGGCGCCGGCAAATTGCGCCACGGAAGCCGTCGCCAGCACTTTCAGCGCTTCATCGTAGGCTTTTTCGTCCAGCAGGACGCCGGCCAGGCGCAGCTTGGCGATGGCCTTGTACTCTTCCGTGCCGTGCTCGCCTACCCATTGCAGCTGGGTCTTGGCCGTTTTCAGGTCATTCGCGTCAAACGCCACCTTGGCCGCGGCCAGGGCGCTCATCTGCGCATACGCCGTGCCGCTGAAACGCGATTGCATGTCGCCAGCCGCGCGCATCACCTTGGCGGTGTCCTTGGCGGCGATGGCGTTTTGCAGTTCGTCGTACAGCTGGCCCGCTTGCGCAGCCTGCGTGCGCTGGTAGTACTGCCAGCCAGCCCAGCCGCTGTAGCCTGCCAGCGCCACGATCAGGACCCAGGAGGTCAGATTGCCATTGCGCTGCCACCAGGCCTTGAGGGTTGCCAGTTGTTCTTGTTCTTCGTGATCGTATGCCATGGGTCGTCAGTTTTAATGAGTAGTTGATCGAGGGTAGTACGGTCTTGCTGCAAATCAATGGTGGTGATGCACGTGGCCGCCAGGGCCGTGATCATGGCCGCAATCGTGGTCGCCGATGATCTGGTCCACCACGTAATCGACGACATCGTCGAACGGCACCGTGCTCTGCTGCGCGCCGGCATCGGCTTCGCGCATGGCTTTCACCGTAGCGACGTTATTGGCGATTTCATCGTCGCCCATAATCACGGCAAACGCCGCGCCGCTGGCGTCGGCCTTTTTCATTTGCGTCTTGAAGCTGCCGCCGCCGTTGCTCGCAGCGCAATGTAGCACAACGTCCAGGCCCGCATCGCGAATCCGCTCGGCCAGCACGAAGGCTTGCAAGCCTGCCTGCTCGCCCTGGTGCACCAGGTAGACGTCGCACTGGGCCGGCTGCTCGGGCTCGGCCGCGTCTTTCATCAGCAATACCAGGCGTTCGACGCCCATGCCGAAACCGACGGCGGGCGTCGATTTGCCGCCGAACATTTCCACCATGCCGTCATAGCGGCCACCGGCGCAGACCGTGCCTTGCGCGCCCAGCTTGTCGCTGACCCACTCGAACACCGTGCGGTTGTAGTAATCGAGGCCGCGCACCAGGCGTGGATTGATGGTGAACGGGATGTTGTTGTGGTTCAATATCTTCTGCACGCCGTGGAAGTGGGCCAGCGATTCCTCGCCCAGGTAGTCCAGCAGCTTCGGCGCGCCATTGACCAGGTCCTGCATGGCAGGGTTCTTGGTGTCGAGGATGCGCAGCGGATTGCTGTGCAGGCGGCGCTTGGCTTCTTCGTCGAGCAGCTCGCTGTGGCTTTCCAGGTAGGCGATCAGGTCGGCGCGGTGGCGCAGGCGCTCGGCAGCATCGCCGATCGAGTTCAGTTCCAGGCGGATGCCTTCCAGGCCCAGGTCATCCCACAGGCGGCGCGACAGCATGATGATCTCGGCGTCGATATCCGGGCCCGTGAAACCGATGGCTTCCACGCCGAACTGGTGGAACTGGCGGTAGCGGCCCTTTTGCGGACGCTCGTGGCGGAACATCTGGCCCTTGTACCACAGACGTTTCGGGCCTTCGTAGACGAGGTTGTGCTCGACCACGGCGCGCACCACGCCGGCCGTGCCTTCAGGACGCAGGGTCAGGTTGTCGCCGTTCATCGAATCGGTGAACGAATACATTTCCTTTTCCACGATATCGGTCACGGCGCCGATGGCGCGCGCGAACAACTTCGTTTCTTCCACGATCGGCGTGCGGATTTGCTGGAAGCCATAGCTTTGCAGCACGGATTGCGCCGTGTTTTCAAACAATTCCCACAGCGGGGCATCGGCTGGCAGGACATCGTTCATGCCCTTCACGCCTGTAATTTTTTCTGCTTTTTTATTTTCGGACATAGTGTTCTTCTTTGCTTTAACTTGATTGTCGGATGACGCGCTTCGCGCCTCGGCGGCCCCGCTAATCCGACCTACCCGACCGATTACGCGGCAACCGGCGCGGTCTTGCCATAATGGCTTTTAACATAATTCAAGACGATGTCCTGGAATTCCTCGACGATGCGTTCGCCGCGCAGGGTGACGACTTTTTCGCCGTCGACAAACACGGGCGCGGCAGGCGACTCGCCCGTGCCGGGCAGGCTGATGCCGATGTTCGCATGCTTCGATTCGCCGGGGCCGTTGACGATGCAACCCATGACGGCCACGTTCATCGCTTCCACGCCCGGATACGATTTCTTCCACTCCGGCATCTGCTCGCGCAGATACGTCTGGATGTTGTCAGCCAGCTCCTGGAAGGTGGTCGACGTCGTGCGGCCGCAGCCTGGGCAAGCGATGACCATGGGCGCGAACTTGCGCAAGCCCATGGTTTGCAAAATTTCCTGGCCGACGATGACTTCGCGCGTGCGGTCGCCGCCCGGTTCGGGCGTGAGCGAAATGCGGATGGTGTCGCCGATGCCTTCCTGCAGCAGCACGGCCAGGGCCGCGGTGGACGCCACGATGCCCTTGCTGCCCATGCCCGCTTCCGTCAAGCCCAGGTGCAGCGGATAGTCGCAGCGCTGCGCCAGTTCGCGGTACACGGCGATCAGGTCCTGCACGCCCGAAACCTTGCACGACAGGATGATCTTGTCGCGCGCCAGACCCAGCTCTTCGGCGCGCACGGCGTTTTCAATCGCCGACGTCACCAGCGCTTCATACATGACGGCTTGCGCCGGCCACGGTTCGGCGCGGCCCGCGTTTTCATCCATGATGCGCGCCAGCAAGGCCTGGTCCAGGCTGCCCCAGTTCACGCCGATGCGCACCGGCTTGTCGTAGCGGCAAGCCGCCTCGATCATTTGCGCGAATTGCGTATCGCGCTTGGCGCCCTTGCCCACGTTGCCCGGGTTGATGCGGTACTTCGACAGCGCGCGCGCGCAATCGGGGTAATCGTTGAGCAGGGTATGGCCGTTATAGTGAAAGTCGCCCACCAGCGGCACGTCGATGTCCATCTTGTCGAGCTGCTCGCGGATGTAGGGCACGGCCGCGGCCGCTTCCGGACGGTCCACCGTCAGGCGCACCAGCTCCGAACCGGCACGCGCCAGTTCCTTGATCTGGATCGCCGTGCCGATGGCGTCGGCCGTATCCGTGTTCGTCATCGACTGCACCACCACGGGGGCGTCGCCGCCCACCCAGATCTGGCGCTGGCCGTGCGCGATCAGCACCTTGCGGCTGTCGCGACGGCCGGATGGACCGGAGCCGATCGCTGTTTTCGAGGTAGCCATAATATTATCTTCTGAGTTTGCTTGAACGGTTACTGCAATTATTTGATGCTGACACGGGAAATCGTGCCGCCGGCAACGGTCGGCAGATCCAGCTTGGCGCCGCGCAAGGTTGCCTGCACGACACCCGGCTTGCCTACCACCAGGGTGGCCGGTCCCGTAATATCGAACGTTTCCGTGCTGCCCGCCTTGACCATGCGCGAAATCAGCGGCGTGCTGCCGGGACGGCGAATTTCCACCCAGGAATCCTGCTCGACCTTCAGCACCAGCGCATTCGCGCCCACGGCAGCTGCAGCCGCGGGCGGCGTGGCGGCAGCCGTCGCCGCTGGAGCGGGCGCGGGCACGGCGGCTGGCGGCACTACGGCAGCGGCCGGCGCCGAAGCGACGGCGGCCGGTGCGCCCGTCTGCGTATCGTTGCCTGGCGGCGGCGGCACGGAAATCAGGGGCACGGACGGCGACTGCACGGGCGTCAAGTCCTGGCCCGGCTTGATCAGGGTCGTTTCCACGGGGCCCACTTCCGCATGCGCCGTTTCTTTCCCGGCCTGCGAGGACAGCAGGCTGGCGGGCACATAACCGAGTTTATACGCGCCAAAGGCAGCCGCCACGACGACAGCCACGGCGCCGGCGATCCAGAGGGGAGTCTGGTTCGACGAGCGCTGCGTCATCGACGGGAAGCGCGATTCGGAAAACGTGGCGGAAATTTCACGCCGCACGGGCGCGGCCGGGTCCTGCTGCGCCGGCGCCGGATGGACTTCGATCATGGCCACCAGCGGCGCCGCGTCGAGACGCACCACCTTGGCGTAGGCGCGCACGAAACCGCGCACCACGGCCAGATTCGGCAAAGCCGCCATGTCGCCCTCTTCCAGCGCGATCACCTGGCGCGGCGCCAGCTTGAGCTGGTCGGCCACCTGCTCCACCGGCCAGCCCAGCGCTTCGCGCTGCGCTTTCAACTGTGCGCCTGCCAACGCAAGATTGCCCTGGGGCTGCTGCTGAGGCGTTTCTGCCCACTCTGAATTCATTGGTATCCCTGTCTCACTCATCAAACGCCCCATTTTGATAAGCAGCATATTCGGGGGAGCCGGAATGGTGGTTGCGCAACAGCGCCCCCAGGCCAGCTTCCGCACCCGCATCCCCGAGCTTATGCTGCACCTTGATCCCGAGCCACAGCACATCGGCCGTCTGGCCCTCCATTGTCGCTACTTTACCGAGCCGCTCAAGGTAATGAGCCGCTTGCCGGTAGTCTTGCTGTTGGTAATACACGCGCACCAGGCCGGCATAGGTAATTGCCGCGCCAGGTGCGATGCGCTCCGCCTTGAGCCAGTAGCCGGCGGCGCGCGGGTAATCTTTCATGACCAGGCTGCACGCCGCCGCATTATGCAGCGCCAGTTCAGGCGTGCCATAGGCGACATCTTGCAATGCGGCATCAAAATACGCCAACGACTGCGCCGCGCGCCCGGTCTGGCACAGAAACAGGCCATAATTATTGCTCAACTCGGGATTGTGGGGCGCAAGGCGCAATGCGTAAAGAAAATCTTTTTCAGCAGCCACGGGTTGGCGCATAGCAGCAAAAATCAGGGCGCGCATGCCGCGCACCTGGGCGTTGCCCGGTACCAGCTGCACCGCCTGCTCCGCTTCCGCCAACGCCACCACAAACTGGTCTTGCATATAATAGGCGCTGGCCAACTGCAAGCGCAAGGCGGCGCGCTGCTCGACAGATGCAGCCTGCTCCTTGTCTGCGGTGGAAGCACAGCCGGCCAGCAGCACGCCCAGGCTGACAACAGCCACGGCACGTACGCCAGGATAAGCCATGCTTCCCCGCATCAGGAGCGGATCTCCACGATCTTGCCGAAATTGGCGCCAAATTTTTGTTGATACTCAGTCATCTTTTCCATGCGCTCCTGCACCCGGGTGCGGTCCTTGACTTCACCGGCCAGCTGGCCGCAGGCCGCATCGATATCGTCGCCGCGCGTCTTGCGCACGGTGGTGATGATGCCGCCATCCATGAGCACCTGGGCAAATGCCTTGATGCGCGGATTTTTCGAGCGGAACAGGCCCGACTCGGGGAAAGGATTGAACGGGATCAGGTTGAACTTGCAGTTCACGCCGAACTCGCGGTCTTGCACCAGCGCCAGCAGTTCGCGCGCATGCTCGTCGCTGTCGTTGACGCCGTCCAGCATGCAGTACTCGAAGGTGATGAAGTCGCGCGGGGCAAATTCCAGGTAGCGCTTGCAGGCCGCCATCAATTCCTTCAGCGGGTATTTCTTGTTCAGTGGAATCAGCCCGTCGCGCAAGGCGTCGTTCGAGGCGTGCAGCGAGACGGCCAGGGCCACCGGCACTTCCTGCGACAGCTTGTCCATCATCGGCACCACGCCCGACGTTGACAGGGTCACGCGGCGGCGCGACAGGCCGTAGGCGTTGTCGTCAAGCATCAATTTCAGGGCAGTGACGGTCGGCTCAAAGTTCAGCAGGGGCTCGCCCATGCCCATCATCACCACGTTGGTGATCTGGCGCTCGCCTTTCGGGCCCGGTTCGATGCCCTTGGTACGGCGCAATTCGAATTCCGCCATCCACAGCTGGCCGATAATTTCGCCCACGGACAGGTTGCGGTTGAAGCCTTGCTTGCCCGTCGAGCAGAAACGGCAGTTCACGGCGCAGCCGGCCTGGGTCGAGATGCACAGGGTGCCGCGGTTTTCTTCCGGAATGAACACGGTTTCCACGGCATTGCCATTGCCTACGTCGACCAGCCACTTGCGCGTGCCATCCGTCGACGTGTGGTCGCTGATGATGGCCGGGGCGCGCACTTCGGCGCGCGTGGCCAGCTTGTCGCGCAGCGACTTGGCCAGGTCCGTCATGGCGTCGAAATCGGAAGCGCCGAACTGGTGTATCCAACGTTGCAATTGTTTCGCACGAAACGGTTTCTCTCCCAACTCGGCGCAGTAGGCGATGAGTTGCGCGGGATCGAGGTCCAGCAAGTTGGTGAGGGTCGTCGTATTCATGATCTTGTCTATTCTAAAAATCCGTCCCCGCGCGCATCCGGAGCGAAAACTCCACAGCGCAGCGGGAACAGGGGGTGATAAGTTATTTCACAGATAACGCCAGGAAATAACGTTATCTAAGGCAATTAAGCCTTCAGTTCTGGGAAGAAGTAAGCGATTTCCACTTTAGCAGCTTCGACAGCGTCGGAACCGTGTACGGCGTTAGCGTCGATCGAATCGGCGAAATCGGCGCGGATCGTGCCTTTTTCTGCTTTCTTCGGATCGGTCGCGCCCATCAGGTCACGGTGGGCCAGAACGGCGTTTTCGCCTTCCAGGGCTTGGATCATGACTGGACCGGAAACCATGAAGTCGACCAGATCCTTGAAGAAGCCGCGTTCTTTGTGCGCTGCGTAGAAGCCTTCGGCTTGTTCGCGCGACAGTTGGGTCATGCGTGCTGCAACGATTTTCAGGCCAGCGTTTTCAAAACGGGAGTAGATTTGACCGATTACGTTTTTTGCAACTGCGTCTGGTTTGATGATCGACAGGGTGCGTTCGATTGCCATGTGTGAAAACTCCAATAAAAAGTAAGGTTTAAAACGGTAAATTGATAACTCAATCAACCTTTGATTTTACCATACTCCACCCCATATCACCCAGACAGGCAGGGGGCATCTTGCCGCGCTGCCCCCGTTTAATGAAATCTTAAGCTGCTTTTTTGGCAAATTCCGGCCCTCATGCTATCCTTGGGTAAAGCAGTAATTTGAATTGACAACACGGAGGCACTATGAATCAGAACATGCAACGCACCTTTGACCTATCGGGGGGCATGCAGCAAGTCCGCCATCAGGTCTTGCGCAACACTTACTGGCTGCTGGCGCTGTCCATGATCCCGACCGTGCTGGGCGCCTTCATCGGCGTGCAAATGCATTTGCCGATGCTGACCGGCGGCATGGGTTTCATCATCTTCATGGCCGTCGCTTTCGGCTTCATGTACGCGATTGAGAAGACCAAGAACTCGGGCCTCGGCGTCGCCGTCCTGCTCGGCTTTACCTTCTTCATGGGCCTGATGCTCACGCCTATCCTGACGCGTACCCTGGGCTATTCGAATGGCGGCATGCTGATCATGACGGCATTCGGCGGCACGGCCACCATCCTGGCCGTGATGGCGACGATCGCCACGGTCTCGAAGCGCGACTTCTCGGCCATGGGCAAATGGCTGTTCGCCGGCGTGATCGTGCTGATCCTGGCATCGGTAGCGAACATTTTCCTGGGCCTGTCGGCACTGTCGATCGTGATCTCCATGGTCGCCATCGCCATCTTCTCGGCCTACATCCTGTATGACGTGCAGCAAATCATCAACGGCGGCGAGACCAACTACATCTCGGCCACCCTGCGCATCTACCTGGACGTGTACAACATCTTCACCAGCCTGCTCTCTTTGCTGGGCTTCGCTGGCGGCAGCCGCGACTAAGCGCTAACGCACGAAAATAAAAGCCGACCCTCGGGTCGGCTTTTTTACGTCTGTCGCCTCTATTTGCCCCTTTCCGCCACCTCCAGCAGGCAGGCGCGGGCGCGGTCCAGGGTCGGGTTGTCGCGCTGGGCCGCATACACGGCGTAGGCGGAATGCGAGAATTCGGGCGCGTCGCGCACGCGGTGCAAGAGCCCCGCATCGAGGTAGGGCTGGGCCGAGCCGATGCGGAAGTAACTGGCCCCGCCCACGTCCAGCAGGTAGACGAGGGCCAGCGGCCCCAGCGAAATCGAGACGGGCGGGCTG
Source organism: Janthinobacterium sp. PLB04 (assembly GCF_021165895.1). Taxonomy (NCBI): domain Bacteria; kingdom Pseudomonadati; phylum Pseudomonadota; class Betaproteobacteria; order Burkholderiales; family Oxalobacteraceae; genus Janthinobacterium; species Janthinobacterium sp. PLB04. The sequence continues at coordinate 4,957,843 of NZ_CP088968.1, forward strand.
CTCAGCTCCGGGTAGGCCGCCTGGTGATTGGCCGCGAAGCTGGGGCCCCAGTCCACATACACATACGTGTCGGCATGCATCTGCCCATCAGCGCGCGTGGTCACCATCACCAGCTTTTCCTCGGCCAGCAATTCGCTGGCCAGACCCGGGCGCTGCGGCGGGTTGTACAGCACGGCCAGGTCCAGCGAGCCGTCGTGCACGGCGTCGAGCAGGCGCGCGGGGCTGTCGACTTCCGCGCGCAAGGCGATCTGGGGACAGTCGCGGCTCATGCGTATCAGCCAGTCGCCGAGCAGCGGCTGCCACAGGCTCAGCTCGCAGCCGATGCTGACGGCGTCGTCGCGCCCCGGCGGCAAGGCCACCTGGTGGCGCGCCCGCTCCCACACCTGCACCATGGTGGCCGCATGGCGCATGAAGCGCTCGCCGGCCGACGTCAGGCGCGCGCCCGCCTTGTTGCGCACGAACAGCTGGCGCCCCAGTTGCTGCTCCAGCGAGCGGATGCGGGCGCTGACGGCCGTCTGCGTCACGTGCATGCGTTCAGCGGCCATGATGAAACTGCCGCAGGACGCCACTTCCAGGAAGGTACGCGCTTGATTGATATCCATCAATCCATCATATCAGTTGCCGCACATCTCAACTGACACGCTCGTAGCCGCCCAGCACGCCCTGCTTGGCCAGCACCCATTGCCACAGCTGCAGGTCGCGCGCGCGGAAGGCGCCGGCGCAGGACAGCAGATAGTAGGACCACATGCGGTGGAAGCGCTCGCCCAGCTGGGCGGCAAAGCGCGGCCACGCCTGCTCGAAATTCGCATGCCAGGCCATCAGGGTCTTGTCGTAGTCGGCGCCGAAGTTATGCAAGTCCTCGGCCACGAACAGATCATCGATGGCGTCGCCGATCTGGCCGAGCGACGGCAAGTCGCCATTCGGGAAGATGTATTTATCGATCCACGGATCGCACGTGGAATGGCGCTTGTTCTTGCCGATCGTGTGCAGCAGGAACAGACCGTCGTCTTCCAGGCAGCGGTGCGCCACTTCCATGAAGGTGCGGTGGTTCTTGTGCCCCACGTGCTCGAACATGCCGATGCTGACGATGCGGTCGAATTTTTCATCCGTGTCGCGGTAGTCCTGCAGGCGGAAGTCCAGGTGCTCGCCGCCCGGCATGCCGCGCGCATATTCTGCCTGCTCCTTCGAGATCGTCACGCCCACGCACCGCACCTGGTATTTCTCCGCCGCATAGCGCATGAAGCTGCCCCAGCCGCAGCCGATATCGAGCACGCGCATGCCCGGTTCCAGGCGCAGCTTGCGGCAGATCAGATCGAGCTTGGCTTCCTGCGCCTCGGCCAGGTTGCCGGCATCCTTCCAGTAGCCGCAGGTATACGTCATGCGCGGATCGAGCATGGCCGCATAGAAGGCATTGCCCAGGTCGTAGTGCTCCTTGCCCACCATCCAGGCGCGGCGTTCCGTCTGCAGGTTGAACAGGCGCGCGGTCAGCGCATGGAAGGCCAGGCGCATGGGGCGCACGTCGTCGGCCACCCTGGCGCGCAGCAAATGGCAAAAGAATTCGTCAAGCTGGTTCGCATCCCAGTCGCCATCCATGTACGCTTCGCCCAAACCAAGGTTGCCGCTGGCGAAGGCGCGCTCCGGTACGCCAGGTTTGCGCAGCTGCATGTCCCAGGCGGCGCGGCCATTCAAATGGATGTCGGCCTTCGCCAGCAGCTCGGCCGCCTCGCGCGTCAGCCGCGTGTCCAGCGTGATTCTCGATGTGTGCTGCAACTGCATAGATGCTTGTGTCGTGTGCTGCGTGTTCATGCCCTGCCGCCTCCAGATGGTTGTCGGTGCTGGCGCGCCGGCGAGTCCACTCCGCGGCCCGGCGCCGCGCCAGCCATAAAATTATCCGCCCGCCATCGCCATCTGGATAATGAAACATCATGGCCATTCATATCAAAATATTTGCTGTGAAATGATTTGAATCAATTTTTTCATGGAAATATTTTTTGCACGAAACGCTCTGAAGCATGAAAAAAGCCGCCTGTACGGCGGCTGTTCGCGGCAGCTTAGCCCACGATCAAAAGTCGTGATTCGGCGGATACTTGCTGTAAAAATCGTTATCCCATTTGAAATTGGTAAACGCCACCGTCATCGATATGTCGAGCGCTTCGACGAAATGCCAGCAGCCGACGGGCAGGAACAGTATCTCGCCCGGCGCCAGCACGCATTCGCGCACCTGCACGTCCGCCATCAGCGGATAGCGCTGCAGGTCGATATCGCGCCCGTCGATGGGCGTAAAACAGTGGCGCTGGTTGTACACCCGCGCCACCTCGCAGGCGGCCATGATGCGCAGCCGCTTGCGCCCTTGTACCTGCGCCATGAAGTTGTTCGTCAGGTCGTGGTGGAATGGCGTCACCGTGCCGGCCGGGCCAAACCATAAAAAACCCGTGGGGCCGCCACTCTGCTCCAGGTATTCGGGCAGCTGGCCGATATCGTCCCACAGCTCGCGCAGCGCCTGCCGGTTCTGCGAATTGTTATTCGCCGTCATGTAGAAATCGTTGGTCGCGCCGCTGCCCTCGACCAGGCTGGCGTACTCGCCAAACGCCATCTTGCGCTTGTGGGCCACGCTGTTCATTTCGTACTGCGCATCCGCCTCGCGGCCGAACTGCACTTCCACTTCGCGCTGCGCGTAATGCTCGCGGAAATAGGCCGGGCTCCACTTGGCCATGGCGGGCCAATCGTCCATCATGCCCGTGATGATCACGGGCTGGTTGGTGGAATAGAACTCCGTCAGGAACTCGTGCGCCGTCAGTTTCTCGCGGCGGGGAATCTCGGGTGGACGCAACTGGTTCAGCTTGCGCTGGATGTCGATCACCCAGTCGCGCTTGGCCAGCCGGTTCGACAGGCGCACGGCGCCGGCCAGGTAGGGACTCTGCAGCGCCAGCTCCACTTCGCGGCGCGCCAGGGGCTCCGTAATGCCTGCCTTTTGCAGCACCGGCATCAGCGCCGACGGGTGGCTGCCCAGCATGAGGTTTTCCGCGATCCAGCTGCGCCATTCGCGGCTCAGCTCCTGTTCCGGCTGCTGTTCTTTCTGCTTGACTCCGAATGTCGATACCGCCGCCATCGCCCGTCTCCTGTTTTTTATGTGAACAAGCGGCCGGGCAGCGTATGCCGCCCGGCCGCCTCCTACTCTAGCGCAGTATTACCGCACCTTCCACACCTCGGTTGCCAGCACGCCATTCGCGTCGCCATCGAGTTCCCACGAGAACGCGCCGCGCAAGCCCTGGTCCTTCACATATTTCACCTTGGTGCCGATGACGGTCGGGTCATCATAGCTCCACCACTGGCCACCTGCACCCGTGTACAGGTACAGCTGCTTGGTCACGGGATGGTAGTAGCGCGTGCCAGCCTTGGCCACGAGGATTTTATAGTCCTCGATGCCCGACTCGTACGTGCCCGGCGCCGTGCCCGTGGCCGCCTGGTACAGGCCATCGCCATTCGGCCCCGGCGCCACGCCCGTCCAGCCGCGACCGTAGAACGGTATGCCCAGCAGCAGCTTGTCGCGCGGCACGCCGGCGGCAATCATGTACTGCACCGCCTTGTCACCCACGTATTCACGTGCCATGCCCGTCGACGGATCGGCAGGATCGGCAAACAGCTGGGCGTTGAAGTTGGTGCTGTTTTCCCAGCCGCCGTGGAAGTCGTAGGTCATCAGGTTGATCCAATCCATGTACTGCGAGTACAGGGCCGGTTCCGTGTTGTCGATCTTGTCCTTGCCGGCACCGACAGCGGCCGTCAACAGGTAGCGCTTGCCGTTGGCTGCACCGAGCGCATCGAGCTGGCTGCGGAATTCCGCCATCAGCAAGGTGAAGTTGCGCTTGTCGTTGGGGCTGACCGTGTTGTACGGCTGGCCGCCGCCGACCGGATATTCCCAGTCGATGTCGATGCCATCAAAGATGTTGGCCGCCGCGCCCACGCCACCGCGACCGCCCTGCACCGGCAGGTTGCCCTTGATGTAGATATCGATGCAGGAACGTACCATCTGCTTGCGCAGCGCATCCGTGGCCGAACCGACGGAGAAGTTCTTCGACCAGCTCCAGCCGCCCAGCGAGATGAACAATTTCAGGTTCGGGTGCGCCGCCTTGAGTTTTCTCAGCTGCAGGAAGTTGCCCGACAACGGTGCATCCCAAGGAATCGCCTGGCCATCGACGGTGCGCTTCGGCGTGCGGATGTAGTCGGCCTCGGCATCGCCGCCCGTGCCCGCGTCCGGCGAATTCGGATTCGTCGCCCCCGGCTCCGTCTTGGTGATCATGGCGCATTCATAGCCGCCGTTTTTCGGATAGATGTTGCCGAAGGCATAGTTGATGAAGGTCAGCTTGTCGGCCACGCCGCTCGTGTGCACGTTCGCCACTTCATAGTCGCGGCCATACACGCCCCACTGCGCAAAATAGGAGCCGACTTCGCGGCCCGTTGGCGTTGGCGTTGGCGTCGGCGTTGGCGTCGGAGTAGGTGTTGGAGTAGGCGTTGGCGTTGGCGTTGGCGTCGGCGTTGGCGTCGGGGTTGGAGTAGGTGTCGGTGTCGGCGTGGTACTGCAGATCTCCAGGCTGGTCCACGGCTTGCCCGTGCCGGCGGCGCCGCTGCTGGTCGACGGATTGTCGCCCTGCGTCCAGTAGTTGGCGCGGTAATTCGTGCCCGCATAGCTGACGGTGGCGCCCGCGCTGTAAGCCGTGCCGGCCACCCACGCCAGCGCGCAGGTGCCGCCGGTTGGCGTGGGTGTCGGAGTGGGCGTCGGATTCGGCGTAGGCGCCGGGGTCGGGGTTGGCGTTGGAGTCGGCGTTGGGGTGGGAGTCGGCGTCGGCGTGGTGCCACCGTCGCAGGTGCCGCCGGCACTCCACAGGCTCGGCGTGGAAACGGGATTCCAACCCGAGCCCACGTGATCCGTCTGCGTCACCAGGGCCGTATAGTTGGCGCCCAGGTAGGTGACCACCGTGCCCGCGTTATAGGTGCCGCCTTCTTGCCACGGCACGCAAGCGACCACCGTACTGGTCGCCAGCAATTGCGACCCAGCCGGCGCGCCGGCGTCACCGCCGCCACCGCCGCATGCCGCCAGCACGCCACCGCTGGCCAGACATACCATCATGTTCCTGATCGTTTTTTTGAGTATTAAATTTTCCACGTTGTCTCCTGTTCAGGTTTGCGGAAATACCACTTTGCTTCAATGAAGAGCTACCCTGTGATTTTGTTTTTTGCAGTTGCAAGAACAGCATGCTGCTGAAAAAATAGGCGGTCAAGTGGTTTTGAAGTGGCCTCAAAGTGGGCAATACCACTTTGTGCAAGAAGCGCAGCGGCGGAGGCAAATGGCGTGTTGTCCTACTGGACAATGAAAAAACGGCAGAGGAAGGATGTAAAAAGACGCTGGATCGGGAAAATACAGACCAGTTTTATAACACGCTGTAAGTGGTATTGGGGGAGCTCGCGGCGCCGCTGAACGCGGCAGCGGCGGGTGCCTGCCTGGCCACCCGCCGCGCGGCACTACTTATTGAGGCAAATCAAATACCGCCATCGACTCCACGTGCGACGTATGCGGGAACATGTTCACCACGCCCGCCTTGCTCAGCACATAGCCGGCTTCCAGCGCCAGGATGCCGGCGTCGCGCGCCAGGGTCGACGGGCTGCACGAGACGTAGACGATGCGTTTCGGCAGCAGGTCCGGACGCACTTGCGACAGGCCGACCAGCGCCTGGCACAGGGCCATGGCGCCATCGCGCGGCGGGTCGACGAGGATGCGGTCGAACTTGCCCAGCGCGATCAGGTCGTCCGTCGTCACTTCGAACAGGTTGCGCGTCGAGAACGAGGTTTTTTCCGCCAGGCCATTGGCCAGCGCGTTTTCCAGCGCCCGCTCCGTCAGGGTGGTGCTGCCTTCGATACCAACCACCTCGCTGCCCTGCGTGGCCAGCGGCAAGGTGAAATTGCCCAGGCCGCAGAACAGGTCGGCCACGCGGTCTGTCGGCTGCACTTCCAGCAGGCGCAAGGCTTTCGACACCAGCACGCGGTTGATGTGGTGGTTCACCTGCGTAAAATCGACGGGCTTGAACGGCATCTTGACGCCGAATTCCGGCAGCAGGTAATGCAATTGCTTGTCCAGCGGATAGAACGGCACGGCCGTTTCCGGCCCCTTGACTTGCAACCACCATTGCACGCCGTATTCGTCGGCAAAGGCCTTCAATTTCGTTTCGTCATCCGCCGTCAACGGCGCCATGATGCGCAAGACCATGGCGGTCACGTCTTCGCCCACGGCCAGTTCGATCTGCGGCATCTGGTCGAAGATCGACAGCGAAGCAATCAATCCACGCAGCGGCAGCAGCATGGCCGAGATGTGTGGCGGCAAGATCTCGCAGCTATCCATGTCGGCAACGAAAGCCGATTTCTTTTCATGGAAGCCCACCAGCACGGCGTCCTTCTTCTTGACGTGGCGCACGGACAGGCGCGCGCGGTAGCGGTAGCCCCAGGTCGGGCCATACATGGGGCGCATGATGCTTTGCGGACGCACCTTGCCGATATGCCACAGATTATCTTCCAGCACGCGCTGCTTGATCGCCACCTGCGCCGACGGCTCCAGGTGCTGCATCGAGCAGCCGCCGCAATTGTCGAAATGCTTGCACTTGGGCGTCACGCGCATCGACGATTCGCGGTGCAGCGCCGTCATGCGGGCCATTTCCCAGTTCTTCTTTTTCTTGAACGTCACAAAGCTGACGCGCTCGCCCGGCAACGCGCCTTCGACAAACACAACCTTGCCCGGCGAGCCGTCTTCGTTCTCAATATGGCCAACGCCACGGGCGTCCATGTCGAGCGATTTGATTTCGATGATATTTTCTTGCATAGCGATCAATAGGTAAGAGTGGGCCAGGGACGCAGGGCCGCGCTGGAACTTGAAAGAATGGGGGAAAGGTCAGGCGCCGCGAGCGGGGCGTATGATAGCAGATCGCGACAGGCAAAAGCCGCTCAAGCCCGCACCGGGCAGCAAGCCTGAGAAAATGCGCAGGGCAAGGCGCGTGGCCGAAGACAGTACGACAGTACGGCAAGGCCATGCAACGCCGCCATGGGCGTTTTATCAGACTTGCTACAGTAAGGAGTCGCGCACGACGCCGCGCGCGGCCATAGCCCGTTTGAGCTTGATCAAGGCCTCTTGCTGAATCTGGCGCACGCGCTCGCGCGTCACGCCCATTTCCTCGGCCAGGGTTTCCAGGGTGGCAGGATCGTCGTTGTCGAGGCCGAAACGGCGCATGATGACCACGCGCTGCTTGTCGGGCAGCTTGGTCAGCCAGTCGCGCACCAGCACCGTCATTTCATGGTGCTCCGCGCGCGCGTCAGGACCGTCTTCGCTGGCGCCGGGCAACATGTCCATCAGCGACGATTGCGGGTCGTTGTCGAGCGGCGCATCGAGCGAAGTAGCGTGCTCGGACAGGGCCAGGATATCCTGCACCTCTTCCACGGGTCGGCCCACCAGGTGGGCGATGTCTTCCGCCGTGGCATCCTTGCCATCGTGGTGCTGGGCTTCCAGGTGGTACTTGCCGCGCAGAATTTGATTCAGTTCGCGCACCATGTGCACGGGCAGGCGCACCGTGCGCGCCTGATTCATGATGGCGCGCTCGATGCTCTGGCGTATCCACCAGGTGGCGTAGGTGGAAAAACGGAAACCGCGCTCGGGCTCGAACTTGTCGATGGCCCGCATCAGGCCGATGTTGCCCTCCTCGATCATGTCGAGCAACACCACGCCGCGGTTGATGTAATGCTTGGCGATCGACACGACCAGGCGCAGGTTGTGCTCGATCATGGTTTGCCGGGCTTCGAAATTGCCCTGCTTGGCGAGGGTGGCGTAATGGACCTCTTGCGCCGCCGTCAGCAGAGGCCGCGTGCCGATCTGGTTCAGATAGTGCTGCGTGGTATCGGTCGACAGCTCGGCCGCCAGCACTTTTTTCAGTTCATCGACACTTTCGACCAGCACGCTGACGCTGGCCACCTCGCCGCCCTCGCCCGCGTCGACGGCGTCAATGCCGTCGAGTTCGCCGACATCGTCCGTCACGACTTCGTCTGCCCCGTCTTCCGGGGGGTCCGGGTCATCGTCCAGCTGATCGTGCGGCGCGTGTGTCATTGCTTTACCTAACGGTTAGGCAGGAATTTCGAAGGGTCGACAGGCTTGCCCTGCTGGCGGATTTCAAAGTGCAGCTTCACGCGATCGGCATCGGAATCGCCCATTTCGGCGATGGCCTGGCCTTTGTTGACGTTCTGCCCTTCCTTCACCAGGATGCTGCGGTTATGCGCATACGCCGACAATAAACTATTACTGTGCTTCACGATGACAAGATTACCATAACCACGGATTCCGCTCCCGGCATACATGACTTTTCCCGCGCCGGCGGCCACCACCTGCTGGCCCGCCTTGCCGGCGATATCCACGCCCTTGTTCTTGCCTTCGTCGAAAGTGCCGATGACCTTGCCTTCGGAAGGCCACATCCAGCTGATTTTCTCGTCGCCGGGCGCCGATGCCGCTGGGGCTGCCGCGGCGGCGGCCGGTGCGGTGGCGACGGCTGCCGCCGGGGCCGGCGCAGGCTTGACGTCGCTGCTGCCGCCATCGGCGCGCAATTCGGCCAGGGTGGCGTCGGAGTACGCGCGCTTCTCGCCGCGCGGGCCCGTTTTCTTCGGCACGACAGGCGCGGCCGGCTTGACTTCCGTCACCGGCGGCATGACGATGGCCGACGTTTGCGCGCCGCCCGTGTCGCCATTTGGCGGCAACACGCGCAGCACCTGGTCGACCTTGATGTCGTTCGGGTTGCTCAAGTCATTCCAGGCCACCAGGTCGCGGTAATTCTGCCCGTACTCGAGGGCGATACGCAACAGGGTGTCGCCACGCTTGACCGTGTAATAAGCCGGGTCGCGGTCGCGCGGATCGCTGGCTGCGGCGCTGCTGCTCGATGGCTGGCGCTCCACGACGGGCGCCTGGACGCCCGTGGTGCCGCAACCGCTCAACAGCGCGGCCAAGGTGATGCCACATAGAAGTATGTTACTTTTCTTAATCATTCGCATGTAATTGTATGTCCTGCTTGCTAGCTGATCCGGGGATCATATGGTGCCCGGGCGCAAAGGTACGAAATGGCAATCTTCCAGGGTTTGGCTAGTCCATTCCATTTTCCCCACCCGGGTAATGAGTTGTAAGTGTTGCAATTTAGCCCCCACCGGCGCAACCAGACGCCCGCCGGGCGCCAGCTGTTCCAGCAGGGCTTGCGGGACTTCCAGGCCGGCTGCGGCAAGGATGATCCCGTCGAAGGGCGCCGCCTGCGGCAGGCCAAGCATACCATCTCCGTACTGCAAGCGCAGATTTGACACGCGCAGCGGACGCAGATTGGCCTTCGCCAGCTCGTGCAGGGGCCGGATGCGCTCGATCGAATACACCTCTTTCGCCACCAACGACAGCACTGCCGCCTGGTAGCCGCAGCCCGTGCCGATTTCCAGCACGCGCTGCAGGCTGCCGCCCTGGCGCATCACTTCGATCATGCGCGCCACGATGTACGGCTGCGAAATGGTCTGGTGGTGGCCGATGGGCAAGGAGGCGTCGATATACGCCTGCGACGCCAGCGCCTCGTCCATGAACATGTGGCGCGGCACGGCTTGCAGGGCGTCGAGCACCACCTGGTCCTTGACGCCCTGCTTCGCCACGCGGGCTACCATGGCCCGGCGCACGGCCTCCGAGACGAGCGGGTTTTGTCGCGGCGGCGATACCACCGCAGGCTGCGCCCGCTCATTGGCGATGGCCTGGGCGCGCGACGGCGCGATGGCCGCGTGCGTGCCGTACGGCTGCGCCACGCCCCGCGCCGCGTTTTGCGCCGCATTCTGCGTGGCCGTCTGCGGCGTGGCGATCCTGGACTGGGCCAGCGACTGTCCCCCGCCCTGCCTGGCGGGCTTGCCGGCCAGCGAATCGAGGGACAGGGGGAAGGTACGCGGCTTATCGGTCATAGTGAGCGCTCATGCCAGGCCTTTTGCCAGTGCATCGAGTTGGGTGGTATGGGTCAGGTCGATCTGCAGCGGCGTGATCGATACTTGTCCATGCTCAACGGCATGGAAGTCCGTGCCCGGACCGCCTTCCTTGGCCGCGCCGGCAGGACCGATCCAGAAGATTTCACGGCCACGGGGGTCGAGCGCGCGTATCACGGGCTCGGCCGAATGGCGCTTGCCCAGGCGCGTGGCCACCACGCCTTGCATTTGCTCGTAAGGGATGGCCGGGATATTCACGTTCAGCAGATACGGTTTCTGCAGGGCGTCAAACTGGCGCTCGACGATTTCCCTGGCCACGCGGGCGGCCGCGTCCAGGTTGGCCCAGCCGAACTGCGACTGGGAAAAGGCGATGGCGGGAATGCCGAACAGATAGCCTTCCGTGGCGGCCGCCACGGTACCCGAATACAGGGTGTCGTCGCCCATGTTGGGGCCGTTGTTGATGCCGGAGACCACCAGGTCGGGGCGCTCGATGAGCATGCCCGTCAGCGCCACGTGCACGCAATCGGTGGGCGTGCCGTTGACGAAGTAAAAGCCGTTGGCGGCCTTGTGCACGGACAAGGGCCGGTCCAGGGACAGCGAATTGGATGCGCCCGAACGGTTGCTGTCGGGCGCCACCACGACGATGTCGGCAATGGGTGCGAGCGCGTCGGCCAGGGCCGCCAGGCCTGGCGCCAGGTAACCGTCGTCGTTACTGATAAGAATTCTCATAACGGGATTTTACCCGAAGCGATGCCAACACTGCGCATGCCGCACGCCGATAGACAGCATTATTTGTGCTGCCGCGCGGACATGGCGCGCCGCATCAGCGCTGCTCGATGCGCGCTTCCGACAACGCCCCTTCCAGCGCCTGCACTTCATCTTCCTGCAAGGCCAGCAAGGCATTCAGGTCGCCTTGTAATTTGTACATTCTTTTCAGCTGCGCCATGCCGCGCCTGCGCAGCTTGCCCGGTACGCCCGGGCGCAGCAGGCAGGACTTCAGATGTTCGGCCAGTTCGCCCGCCTGCGCATACTGTTCGCGTTCTATCATGCCTTGCAACATCGAGATCATGCTGGCCAGGGTATCCGGCTCGGCCCCTTCGTGCCCGTTGGCGCGGCCGGCCAGGATGGTTTCCTGCAAATGCCGCGCGCCGTCCAGCACGCTGTCCGCATGCCCCGTGACGGGCGCGTTCAAGAGCCGGTCGCTGCCGCTGAGCACGGCGTCTTCCAGCAGGCGCGCGGCCGCGCTGTCGCCCTGCTGCTGCAGGGTGCCGGCCAATTGCGTCTTGCTGTGCAAGGTATCGAGGTGGTCTTCGCCCAGCAGGCGCGCATGCACTTCCAGTACCTGCTCCTGCACGCTGCGCGCCGCATCGAGTTCACCGCGCCGCAGCAGCGCCTCGGCCAGCTTGCGCTGGCTCATCAGGGTTTCCGGATGGTCGAGCCCGCGCGTGCGCTCGCGCGCCGCCACCTGGTCTTCATGCAACTGGCGCGCGCCGGCCCAGTCGCCCTGCCCGGCCACGATATCGGCCAGCAAGTCGCGCGTGGCCAGGGTGGCCGCATGGTCGCTGCCCAGGCGCCGCTCCTGCGCCTGCAGCACGGCAGCGAACAGGCGCCGCGCCCCTTCCAGGTCGCCTTCGCGCCCCAATGCCTGCGCCAGGGCCAGCTTGCTGCGCAAGGTATCGCCATGCTCGGCGCCAAACAGGCGCTCGCGCGCCGCCACCACCGTGGACAGCACTTGCTGCGCCTGCGCCAGCCGGCCCATGCGCAGCAAGGTGGCGGCGCGGCCATCCATCGCTTCCAGGGTCAGCGGATGCTCGCCGCCCAGCTGGCGCGCATGGCTTGCCAGCACGGCATCCTGCAGCAACAGCGCCGCCGCCAGCTCCCCCTGCAGCAACAGGGTTTTCGCCAGGCAGGCGCGGGCAGCCAGAGTATCGGGATGCTCGCCGCCCAGCACGCGCTCGCGCACGTCGAGCACGTCCTCTTCCAGGAAGCGGGCTTCATCGAACTTGCCCAGCTGGCGCAGCAGGCGCGCCATGCCGCTCTTGCACGCCAGGCTGTCGGGATGCTCCTCGCCCAGCAGGCGCACGCGGATCTCGACGCTCTGGCGGAAGGCGTCGAGCGCCTGCCCGCTGCGTCCATCCTTGCGGTACAGCTCGCCCAGACGGGCCAGGTCGCGCGCCAGCGGCAGGGCCACGGCGCGGCCCGGTTCGGCCAGCAAGGCCTGGCGCGCTTCGCTGATGGCCCCCAGCAAGGCGATTTCACGGCTCGATTGCCAGGGGAAGTAGCCGCCCGTCAGCCAGTGCAAAAACGCTTCGAAGGTGCGCGTGAGGGAAAAACGGTCGCCGCCCTGGTCGATGCGCACGGCCAGCTGCTCGCCGTAGGCAAAGGTTTTCGTCTGCTGCAGCTGGACTTCGTCGAAATAGCTGTCGAGGGCGATCTGCGGCAAGCCGTAGGAAGCGCGCAGCAGGCGCTCGAACATGGGCTGGAAGCCGGCGATGCCCTTGTGCGCGTCGCCGCGGCGCCACTCGGCGCGCTGCGCGCCATCGCCCATTTCTATGCGCGAGGGCAAGGGGTACACGAGCAGCGGACGCTGTTCGTCTTCATGGCTGCGGCGGTACTCGATGGCCCGCGTGACGAGCGCATCGACGCCTTCCAGACTTTGCCGGTTCGGCGTGAAGACCACCACCAGTTTTTTCGGCAGCAAGGTGGTGCAGATGCCGGCGCTGTCCGTGCGTCCCGTGCGCGAATCGACCAGCACATAGCGGAAATGCTGGGCCAGGGTATCGGCGAAGCAGCGGAACAGGGCCGGGCACGTGTCGAACAGCTGATCCCAGCGCATCTGCGCCAGGCGCTCGCTGTAGCTGGCGTCGAAGCGTCCCGCGCGCATCAGGTACAGCGGGCTGCCCTGGTCGACGCGCACCACGTACTGCTGCCAGTCGATGGCGTCGAGCACGCGCTGGGCCAGCGCCGCGTCCTCGCCCCCCCCATCTTCGCGCCCCCTGGCCTGCCCGCCGGCGCGTCCGCCCGCCGTTTCCAGGCTGATGCGCTCAAGCTGCTGGCGGCACGCTTCGAAGAACTCGAGCACGCCCGGCCGCTCCTCGTGCTGCTCGAAATAATGGTGCAGGCCCGGCGCTTCCATGTCCCAGTCCAGCATCAGCACGGGCACGCTGGCGTTTTCACGGCGCGCCAGCAGGACGGCGATGTTCGACAGGGCCATGGTGCGGCCGGTACCGCCCTTGTAGGAATAGAAGGTGACGACTTCGCCAGGGGCGCTCAAAGGCGGCAGGGAGAGGCGTTGGCATTCCATGACAGGACCTTTTACGTGATTAACGCGGAAAGTGGGGAGGCGGAATGGCGCGCCATTCCGGTGGAATATCGGGCAACACGAAACGGCTGCAATCGTGGCCGGGCGGTGTTGACCGCTTGAGCAAGTGGTAATGCGTGGCGATGCGCTGCACGATGCGTTCGATATCGGGCAGGTATTGCGGATTCGATTTCAGGTCGCCGCTGGCCAGGGTGTAGCCGGAAAAATCGACATACAGGCCCGACTCCGTGATTTGCGGCGGCAAGCCGTCCGGATGGCGCGTCATGATGATGGGGATGATCAAGTGGCTGGGCAGTTCATACCAGGCGCGCCGCTCCTGTTCGATCAGCTGCATGGCGGCAAATTCGCGCCGCGTATAGCCGTGCGCTTCATATTTGGGCGTGTACAGCACGATCATGCAGACGCTCTGGCACATGGCGCGCGCCACGCGCAGGTCGATATCGTCGCCGCCACCCAGCTGCTCGCTGTCGATGAACAGGACTTCCTCGCGGTCCAGGTGCGGCTCCAGATAGCACGCCAGCGCCTCGATGAGGTCATTCTTGAACTTGTTCATGAACGCATACTGGCCGTGCGCGTAGCTCAAGAAACAGCCGTAGCGGATCTCCATGGCATCCCCCTGTTCCCCGTGCGGCCTGCCATCGCCGCGCCTTGATCCTGCAAGGCATGAGCTCACTGTAGACCGCTCGGCAACAAGCCTGTTTGCGCTGGCACAAAGATGTGTCTGGCGTCCTGGACATGCAGAAAAAAGCCAGAAACTGGCGTGATCGCGCCGATTTCTGGCATGCCAGGCGCGCAAGGCGGCGCCGCGCATAAAACGCTACTCGCTTGATAACAAAGAGAAATACGCCGGCGCGCGGACGGCGCCGGCAAGCCGGGCTTAAGCGCCCTTGGCGGGCAGGCTGCGGAAGAACTCCACCACTTCGGCGGTGTCGCGCGTGCGCTTGAACGGCGGCAGGCTTTGCCAGATGCGCTTGCCGTACGGCTTGGAAATGAGGCGCGGATCGCAGATCATCAGCACGCCACGGTCGCCCTCGTCGCGGATCAGGCGGCCCGCACCCTGCTTCAGGTTGATGATGGCCTCCGGCAGCGAGTGGTGCATGAATCCATTCTTGCCCTGCTTTTCCATCACTTCGATGCGCGCGGCCAGCACGGGATCGTCGGGCGGCGCGAACGGCAGCTTGTCGATGATCACCAGGGATAAGGCATCGCCGCGCACGTCGACGCCTTCCCAGAAGCTCTGGCTACCGATCAGCACGCCATTGCCGGCCGCGCGGAACTGGTCCAGCAATTCCGTGCGGCCCTTTTCTCCCTGTACGAACAGGGGGAAGTTCAGACCGCGCTGCTTGAATTCGTCGGCCAGGCGCTCGGCGGCCCGCTTGACGGCGCGCAAGGTGGTGCACAGGAAGAAGGTGCGCCCGCCCGCCGCCTCGATGATGGGCAGGGCGCAGTCGATGACGGCATCCGTGTAGCCCAGCGAGTTCGGTTGCGGCAGGTTTTGCGGCACGAACAGCAAGCCTTGCTGGCCATAGTCGAACGGACTCGGCCACGTATGCGACGGTTCGCCCGTCAAACCCATCTGTTCGGAAAAATGCTTGAAATCGTTTTTCACGGCCAGGGTGGCGGACGTGAAAATCCAGCTGCGCGGCGTGCCTTCGCGCTGGTTGTTGAAGATCGGTGCGATCGACAATGGCGTTTTATGCAACTGCAAGGAACTGGAAAACGCTTCCACCCAGAACACGGCTTCTTCGCCAGCCGCTACCTTGGCCTTCGGATCGAACTTCCAGCCGCTCAGCTGCTGCGCCAGTTCGACGCCGCGCACCCTGCACTGTTCCAGGGTTTCCGCCCGTTCCGCCTGGGTTTCCAGCACGGCCACCATGCCGTCGAGCTCATCCTTGAGTGTGTCGAGCGCGGGGAAGAAATCGCTCGACGGGGCGATCTGCGGCAGGGACAGGCGCACGATATCCTGCGGGAAGGTCAAACGCAGGTCGCGCGCCGCCTTTTCCACCACCGTGACCGTCTTGGCCCAGTCGATGCCGCGCGCATGCGCCAACCCTTCGGCCAGCACGTCGCGGCACAGTTCCAGGATTTGCGAGGTCGATACCGTATTGCCAAAGAATAAAGTGGCCGTATCGGGCAGCTGGTGCGCCTCATCGAAGATGATGGTGTTGGCCGATGGCAGCAATTCCGCCACGCCCGTGTCCTTCAGGGCCACGTCGGCAAAGAACAGGTGGTGGTTGACCACCACGACGTCGGCCTGCTGGGCTTCCTTGCGGGCCTTCATGACGAAACAATCCTGGTAATACTGGCACTCGGCGCCCATGCAGGTGTCGCGCGTGGACGTCACCAGGTTCCAGATCATGGCGTTTTCCGGCACCTTGGTCAGTTCCGCCTTGTCGCCCGAGCTGGTCATCTTGATGAAGCGCGAGATTTCGCGCAGATGGCCCACGTCGTCGCGCGACGTCATGCGGCCGTTTTGCAGGGTGCGTTCCAGGTGGTAATGGCAGACGTAGTTCGAGCGGCCTTTCAGCAAGGCGACGGAAACGGGCGCCTGCAGCGCGGCGCGCACGGTGGGTATATCGCGCAGGAACAATTGATCCTGCAAGTTCTTGGTACCGGTGGATACAATGGTCTTGCCGCCCCACATCAGGGCCGGTACCAGGTAGGCAAAGGTCTTGCCGGTGCCCGTGCCGGCCTCGGCGATCAGGGTCGTCTGGCTGTCGATGGCGCTGGCGATGGCTTTCGCCATCTCCGTTTGCGAACGGCGCGGCTTGTAGCTGCCCACCGCCGGACCGAGCGGGCCGCCGGCGCCAAACAGGCGCTCGATGTCGGCATCATGCTTGCCAGGCGCCGCCTGGGGTTCGGCTGGCAGATCGGCAGGCTGGCCATCTGGACTTGCGGGCAATAAATTGTGATCGGTCAAAATATACTTAGGTGAAGGCTGGACTGGACGCTACTGGCGCCCCTCAGGCGGGAACGTCGGGCACCAACTGCATTTTCAGCAAGGTGATGTGATCCTTCAATTGCAATTTGCGCTTTTTCAGGCGGCGCAGCTGCAGCTCGTCATGGTGGCCATCGAGTATCAGCAACTCGATGACGGCATCGAGGTCGCGGTGTTCCACGTTGAGTTCAATCAGGCGCCGCTCTATTTGCTGTGCATCGCTCATGTGTTGCGTTCCAGGCAGTGTTGGTAACAGTAATGGGAAACCGGCGCGCGCAGCGTACACAGGCAGCCATCGTGCGTAGTTTAACCTGCCGCGCGCGTTAGGGCACGCCATTTCCGGCATGCCCCCTGCGCGGCAGGTCTTATTTGGCAGGCGGCACAGGCACAGCCACGGCCGGCGTGCTGGCAGCGGCGGCAGCCGCCTTGGCAGCCTTAGCCTGCGCTTCGGCCTGGCGCTCGGCCAGGCGTTGCGCCACGCGTTTCTGACGCGCCACGGCATCCGCCTGTTTTTTCGCATACTGCGCTTCACGGGCCGCGCGGCGCGGCGCTTCGGCGGCATCGGCGGCGGCCTGTTTCGCCATCTTCGCCGCGTGCTCGGCTTCGCGCTCGGCCACGCTCTTGCCTTGCGCCTTCGGTGGCGCCGGCTCGGGCGCGACCACTTTCACGGGCTTGGGCACGGCCGCGGCGCGCTGCTCGGCATCCAGGCGCGCACTTTCCTGCGTCCGGGCCAGGTCGATATCGCGCAGGCGCACGGATTCGGCCCGCTTGAAGTAATTCGCTTCCGCGTCGACGGCACGCAGGCGCACGAGGATCAGGCGGCGCTTTTCCTTGGCCTGGTCCAGGCAGTTATTCACGAAAAACTTGTTGTAGCACTCGAGTTCGCGCGCGGCAAACTCATTTTCCGCCGCCTCGCGCTCGCTGGCCGACTGCTTCAGCTTGGCATCCGCTTCTTCCACCGACAAGGTGGCGGGCACCTGCGGCGCGCCGACCTCATCCAATGCTGCGCTACCCTGATGCGCGCAGGCGGACAACGCCAAGGCAAGGCCCAGCGCCGCGCCCAGCTTGTATAGTGTATTTGCCATCATGTTCCTTATCCCTGCCTCAAACGATCGCGTCGGCCGCGCCGCGCTGTTCTTTTTCCATGTATTCGCGCGATTGCATCTCGATGATACGCGAAACGGTGCGGTGAAACTCATTGGCCAGCATGCCGTTCGTGTACAGCTCATCCGGCGGCACTTCGGCTGACATGATCAGCTTCACCTTCTGGTCATAAAACACATCGATCAGCCACGTAAAGCGGCGCGCTTCGGACGACTGCGCCGCCGACATGGCCGGTATGCCGGACAATATCACCGTATGGAAGCGGCTGGCGATTTCCAGGTAATCATTTTGCGAGCGGGGACCGCCGCACAGGGTGGCGAAATCGAACCAGATGATGCCGCCGGCGCGGCGCAGGCAATGGATTTCGCGGCTCTCGATGCGGATGCGCGCGTCTTCGTCGGCTGTCTCGGCGATGCGCGTGTAAGCGTCGCGCAGGGCCTTGTCGGTGTCCGCGCCGAGCGGCGTGTAGTAGCTTTCCACCTGCTCCAGCGCGCGGCCGCGGTAATCGACGCCGGCGTCCACGTTCATCACGTCGAGCTTGTCCTTGAGCAGCGCGATGGTCGGCAGCATGCGGTCGCGGTGCAAGCCATCCGGATACAGCAGGTCCGGGTCGTAATTCGAAGTCATGATGAAGGACACGCCATTGGCGAACAGGGCCGACAGCAGGTTGTACAGGATCATCGCGTCGGCGATGTCGGAGACGTGGAATTCATCGAAACAGATCAAACGGTATTTCTTGGCGATGCGCTTGGCCACCTCGTCGAGCGGGTCGGCCACGCCTTTCAATTCATCGAGCTGCTGGTGCACGCCGCGCATGAATTCGTGGAAGTGCAGGCGCGTCTTGCGCACCAGGGGCACGACCGAGTAAAAACTGTCCATCAGGAACGATTTGCCGCGCCCCACCCCACCCCACATGTACACGCCTTTCGGCACGGCAGGACGGTTCAGCAGGCGCTTGAAGGTGCTCGAGCGCTGGCCCTTGTAGGCCACCCACTCGTCATAGCACAGCTGCAGGCGGTCGACCGCGCGCCGCTGGGCGGCATCGGCCTTGAAATCACGCTTCTGCAGCGCGTGCTGGTAAAACTCTTCTACGTTCATGGGATTCGCTTTAACGCACAAGGGCGCCGGCGGAAAAAATCCGCGAGCGCCCCTGTAGGACTAACTACAATTAAAAGTTCAACGTGCGCTTGTCAACCGCCAGTGCCGCTTCCTTGGTCGCTTCCGACAGGGATGGGTGAGCGTGGCAGATGCGCGCGATGTCTTCGGCCGAGGCCTTAAATTCCATCGCCACGACGGCTTCGGAAATCAGTTCGGACGCCATCGGGCCGACGATGTGCACGCCGAGGATTTCATCGGTGGTTGCATCGGCCAGGAATTTCACCATGCCCGAGGTGTCGCCCAGCGCGCGCGCACGGCCGTTGGCCATGAACGGGAAGGTGCCGGCCTTGTAGGCAATGCCTTCGGCCTTCAGGGTTTGCTCGGTCTTGCCGACCCACGCGATTTCCGGCGAGGTGTAGATCACCCAGGGAATCGTGTTGAAGTTGGTGTGGCCATGCTGGCCGGCGATACGCTCGGCCACGGCAACGCCTTCTTCTTCCGCCTTGTGCGCCAGCATCGGGCCGCGCACGACGTCGCCCACTGCCCATACGTTCGGCAGGTTGGTCTTGCAGTCGCCGTCGACGGCGATGAAGCCGCGCTCGTCCAGCTGCAGGCCGACCTTGTCGGCACCCAGGCCATTCGTGTTCGGCGTGCGGCCGATCGAGATGATCAGTTTGTCGAACACGGCTTTTTGCGCTTCGCCCTTGGCGTCCACGAATTCCACGGTGACGTCTTTCTTGCCCGGCGTGATCGCACCGATCTTGCAACCGAGGTTGATCTTCAAGCCTTGCTTGGTGAACAGCTTCGACGCTTCCTTGGCGATCTGCTCGTCCACGGCGCCCAGGAAGACCGGCAGGCCTTCCAGCACGGTGACGTCGGAACCCAGGCGGCGCCAGACGCTGCCCATTTCCAGGCCGATCACGCCGGCACCGATGACGCCCAGCTTGGCTGGTACGGCGTCGATGGCCAGTGCGCCCGTGTTCGACAGGATCAGTTTCTCGTCGAATGGTGCGCCCGGCAGTTCGCGCGCATTCGAACCTGTGGCGATGACCACGTGCTTGGCCGTCAGGGTTTCGTTGGCTTCGCCCGTCACGCTGATCTCGTACGCGCCAGCGGCGGCGGCAGCAAAGGCGGCGCGGCCATGGAAGAAGGCGATCTTGTTCTTCTTGAACAGGTACAAGATGCCGTCGTTGTTTTGCTTGACGACGGTGTCCTTGCGCTTGAGCATCTGGCCCAGGTTCAGCTTCAGGCCGGCGACATCGATGCCGTGCTCGGCGAAGCTGTGGCCCGCGTGTTCGAAATGCTCGGACGATTGCAGCAGCGCTTTCGACGGGATGCAGCCGACGTTGGTGCAGGTACCGCCAGGAGCGGCACCGCCCTTGGCGTTCGACCACTCGTCGACGCAGGCGACGGAAAAGCCCAGCTGCGCTGCGCGGATGGCGGCGATGTAGCCGCCAGGGCCCGCACCGATGACAACTACGTCAAATTGTTTAGTACTCATGTTTTGTTATTCCAATCTCTTCGTCTGGTACGAAAATCCACAATAGAAGGTAAATCACCACGCCGAAGCCGAAGGTCAATGTAAACAGGACGAAGACGAGGCGCCAGATCCACGCTTCCATGCCGGAAGCGCGGCCCAGGCCGCCGCACACGCCGCCAAGCCAGCGGTCGTTGCGCGAACGGCGCAGGCGGTTGAATTCCTGCACCAGGTCGTTCCCCGGGCCGGCCGCCGCATCGGCGCCGGCGCCGGACGTGCTGTCGGGCTTGTCCAGGTTGATATTGCTCAGGAGCTTGGCTTTCGCTTGCGCGAATTCCGCGTCGCTCAGGGCGCCCGCCAGGTGCAACTCGTGCAGACGCTTGATTTCTTCAGAGACGTTCATGGGAATCCTCTTTCATTGAGATCAGCCAGCTGCGTCTTCTGGCAAGGGGTATCAGCTACATTGCCCCGGCGGCGACGCCGGGGGACTACGGTGCTTACAGGTCCAGCAGCAGGCGTGCAGGATCTTCCAGCGCTTCTTTCATCGCCACCAGGCCCAGGACGGCTTCGCGGCCGTCGATGATGCGGTGGTCGTAGGACATGGCCAGGTAGTTCATCGGACGTACCACGATCTGGCCGTTTTCCACGACAGCGCGGTCCTTGGTCGCATGCACGCCCAGGATGGCCGATTGTGGCGGGTTGATGATCGGGGTCGACAGCATGGAGCCGAAGGTGCCGCCGTTCGAGATCGAGAACGTGCCGCCCGTCAGGTCGTCCAGGGTCAGCTTGCCTTCCTTGGCTTTCGCGCCAAATTCACCGATTTTTTTCTCGATGTCGGCGATCGACAGCTGGTCCGCGTTGCGGATGATAGGCACGACCAGGCCGCGTGGCGAACCGACAGCGATACCGATGTCGAAGTAGCCGTGGTAGACGATGTCGTTGCCGTCAACGGAGGCATTGATGATCGGGTACTTTTTCAGGGCGGCGACGGCGGCCTTGACGAAGAAGGACATGAAGCCCAGCTTGACGCCGTGCTCTTTCTCGAACTTGTCCTTGTACTTGTTGCGCAGGTCGATGACCGGCTGCATGTTCACTTCATTGAACGTGGTCAGGATGGCGTTCGTCGATTGCGATTGCAGCAGGCGCTCGGCGATACGTGCGCGCAGGCGGCTCATCGGCACGCGCTCTTCAGGGCGGTCGCCCAGGCTGGCGGCCGACGGCGTGGCAACTTGTTGCAGCGCTGGCTTGGCAGCGGCTGGCGCCAGTGGCGCGACAGCTGGCTTGGCGGAAGCGGCCAGGGCGTCGCCCTTGGTCACGCGGCCGTCTTTGCCGGAACCGGCGACATCGCCAGCGGACAGGCCTTTTTCGGACAGGATCTTGGCAGCGGCAGGCATGGCGACATCGCCTTTGGTCGCGGCGGCTGGCGCCGTAGCGTTAGCGGTGTCTTGCGCAGCGGCAGCCAGGGCTGGCGCGGCAACGGCCGACACTTCCATCGGGCTGACCTTGGCCGAGCCGTCGGTGTCGATGATGGCGATGACTTCGCCGGCGACGACGGTGGCGCCGTTATCCTTGATGATCTGCACGATCACGCCAGCGGCAGGCGCCGGCAGTTCCAGCACCACTTTATCGGTTTCGATATCGATCATGTTTTCGTCGCGCGCAACTGGTTCGCCGACTTTCTTGTGCCATGCCAGCAGGGTCGCTTCTGCAACCGATTCCGACAACTGGGGAACTTTGACTTCGATTTGTGCCATGTAAAACTCCGTTTATTTTGTTATTGCGGCGCCGCCCCTGCGTAGCAAGGGCGGCGCTCCGTCACGATGTATGCGAACAGGCGCCATGCATGCGCATGGCACCCGCTATCCTGCCACTTACTTGGTCAGGATAAAACCCTTCAGCTTCGAGAATGCCGTTTCCAGCAGATCTTTTTGCTGGGCGTAGTGCTTGTCATAGTAACCGACAGCAGGCGACGCCGAAGCAGGACGGCCGGCGTAGGCCAGACGCTGACCCGATTCCAGGCCTTCGAAGATGTTGTGCTGGATCTGGAACCAGGCGCCCTGGTTTTGCGGCTCGTCCTGCGCCCAGACGACTTCGACCAGGTTCGGGAACTTCTTCAGTTCAGCAGCGAACGACTTGTGCGGGAACGGATACAGCTGTTCCAGGCGCACGATGGCCGTGTCGGTCTGGCCACGGGTCTTGCGTGCGTTGACCAGGTCGTAGTAGACCTTGCCCGAGCAGGCGACCACGCGCTTGACTTTCTTGGCGTCGATTTTGTCGTCGACTTCGCCGATGACGGTCTGGAAACCACCCTTGGCCAGGTCGGTCAGCGGCGAACCGGCATCCTTGTTGCGCAACAGCGACTTCGGCGTCAGGATGACCAGCGGCTTGCGGAACTGACGGACCATCTGGCGGCGCAGCAAATGGAAGATCTGCGAAGCCGTCGTCGGCTGCACCACTTGCATGTTGTTGTCTGCGCACAGCTGCAGGAAGCGTTCCGGACGCGCGGACGAGTGCTCAGGACCCTGGCCTTCGTAACCGTGCGGCAGCATCATGACCAGGCCCGAAGCGCGGCCCCACTTCACTTCGCCGGAGCTGATGAATTGGTCGATCACCACTTGCGCGCCGTTGGCGAAGTCGCCGAACTGGGCTTCCCAGATCGTCAGGGTGTTCGGTTCAGCGGTCGAGTAGCCGTATTCGAAGGCCAGTACCGCTTCTTCGGACAGCACCGAGTCGATGACGGTGAACGGCGCCTGGTTGTCCGACACGTTTTGCAGCGGAATGTAGGTACCTGCATCCCAACGCTCGCGGTTCTGGTCATGCAAGACGGCGTGGCGGTGCACGAACGTGCCGCGGCCGGCATCCTGGCCCGTCAGGCGGATGGCATAGCCGGACGATACCAGCGATGCGTAGGCCAGGTGTTCGCCCATGCCCCAGTCCAGGTTCATTTCGCCACGGCCCATGGTGCCACGGTCGCCCAGTACTTTTTCCACCAGCGAGTGGACCTTGAAGTCTTCCGGCACGGTGGTGATGCGGGTGGCCAGGCGTTTCAGTTCCGTCATCGGCACGGCGGTATCGGCCGAATCGGTCCATTTCTTGTTCAGGAACGGCAGCCAGTCGACGGCGTACTTGTTCTTGAAGTTCGAGATGACCGGATCGACGGTATGCTTGCCGGCGTCCATGGCGTCGCGGAACGCGGCCACCATCTTGTCGCCGCCATCGGCAGGGATCACGCCTTGCGCTACCAGCTTGTCCGCGTACAGCTTGCGGGTGCCTGGATGCTGGCCGATCTTCTTGTACATCAGTGGCTGCGTCAGTGCCGGCGTATCCTGCTCATTGTGGCCAAGCTTGCGGTAGCAGATGATGTCGAGGACGATGTCCTTCTTGAATTCCATGCGGTAGTCGAGCGCGATCTGCGTCGCCAGCACCACGGCTTCCGGATCATCGGCGTTGATGTGCAGGACCGGTGCTTCGATCATCTTGACGACGTCCGAGCAGTACAGGGTCGAGCGGGCATCGCGCGGATCCGAGGTGGTGAAACCGATCTGGTTGTTGATCACGATATGCACCGTGCCGCCCGTGTGGTAGCCACGGGTTTGCGCCAGATTCAGCGTTTCCATGACCACGCCCTGGCCGGCGAAAGCGGCATCGCCGTGCACCAGGATAGGCAGCACTTGCGCGCCCTGCGCGTCGCCGCGGCGATCCATGCGGGCCTTGACGGAACCTTCGACCACAGGGTTGACGATTTCCAGGTGCGACGGGTTGAACGCCAGCGACAGGTGGACCGGGCCGCCCGCGGTGGAGATGTCCGACGAGAAGCCTTGATGGTACTTCACGTCGCCAGCAGGCAGGTCGTCGCCATGCTTGCCTTCGAATTCTTCGAACAGTTCCTGCGGCGCCTTGCCCAGGGTGTTCACCAGCACGTTCAGGCGGCCGCGGTGGGCCATGCCGATAACGATTTCCTGCACGCCTTTTTCGCCGGCGCGCTGGATGGTTTCGTCCATCGAGGCGATGAAGGTTTCGCCGCCTTCCAGGGAGAAGCGCTTCTGGCCCACGTAACGGGTGTGCAGATAGCGTTCCAGGCCTTCAGCCGCGGTCAGGCGGTCGAGGATGTGGATTTTTTTCTCTGGGGTGAAATTAGGGGTGGAGCGGATCGCTTCCAGTTTCTCTTGCAGCCAGCGCTTTTCGGCCGGGTCGGAGATGTACATGAATTCGGCGCCGATCGAACGCGTGTAGGTATCGCGCAGATAGTTCAGCAGATCGCGCAGGGTGGCGGTCTCGGGGCCAAAATAGGTATTGCTGATGTTGAACACGGTGTCCATGTCCGCGTCGGTGAAGCCGTAGAAGCTCGGCTCCAGTTCCGGGATCATCGGACGTTCCTGGCGTTGCAGCGGATCCAGGTTGGCCCAGTGCGAACCGAGGTAGCGGTAAGCGGCGATCAGCTGCGTGGCGGCGACGCGCTTGCGGCCCATTTCAGCATCGAAGGAAGCGGTCACTGTGCGGATAGGACCTGCTTTTGCGCGCTCGGCGAACGAGGCGACGACGGAGGCATGCGCCACGTCAGGCTTGTTGGTGCCATCGACGGCAGGCACGTGCTGCATTGCGTCGAAGTAGGAACGCCAGTTATCGGGTACCGAGCCTGGATTGTTCAGATACGCCTCGTACAGGTCTTCCACGTACGGAGCATTCCCACCGAACAGGTAGGAGTTGGTCGTTAATTGCTGCATATATTGCTCACCTTTCTTCGCGCTTCGCGAGGAATTAGCGGGTTAATCTAACCTTCCGCGACACGGCCTGACCGGTTAGCGGATTGCACATCAAGTTGTGGGGAAGGGCTTTTTTATTGCACCAGCATTCTGCATACCGTCATTTAGAATAGCACGCGGTATTGTAACGCAACAACGCCTAGTTGAATTTTATTTGGCAAGCAAATGTAAGCTGTGTTGTTGATTTTCCCGGGCTTGCAAGCCTGTCACTGTTATGCTTACAACACATCGGCGGCCCTGCCGGCGTGCCGCTTGCGTCCAACTGGTCTGCCCGGCAACGGCGCCGCCGCGATGGCCGCCAACCAATCGGGATCACCGGCAAACCACTCCACCAGGAAGTCGAGCATGGTGCGCAGCAGGGGCGACATGTGCTGGCGCGAGGTGTAGACGCCGTAGATGCCCATGTCCTGCGGCTGGTACGCGGGCAAGAGCTCCACCAGCTGCCCGCTGGCGATCAGCGGCGTGGCCGAAAAGCGCGGCTGCATGGCGATGCCCGCCCCCGCCACCGTGGCCACCAGCAGGACCAGCGATTCATTCGCCGACAGGCGGCCGCTGACGGGGACAGTGAGCGCTTCCCCGTCATGCGTAAACTGCCACAGGCTCTTGCCGAAATACGTGTACGTCAGGCAGTTGTGCAGGGCCAGGTCTTGCGCCCGGCGCGGCGTGCCGTGCGCCGCCAGGTACGATGGTGCGGCGCACACCACCGAGGCGCAGCTGGCCAGCTGGCGCGCGATCAGGTTAGGCTCGAGCGCGTTGGTGATGCGGATCGCCAGGTCGATGCGCTGCTCCACCAGGTTGACGGCGCGGTTCTCCATCTGCAGGTCGACGGCGGCGCGCGGATAGCGCCGCAGGTAAGCGGTTACTGCGCCAGCCAGCGCCGTCTGCGCAAGGGATTGCGAACAGGTGATGCGCAACAAGCCGTGCGGCGTATCGAGGCCCTCGGGCGAAGTGACGGCCATGGCGCCAGCCACTTCCAGCATCTGCCGGCAGCGCGCCAGGGTGGCATCGCCCGCATCCGTCAGGCTCAGCCGGCGCGTGGTGCGATGCAACAGCCGCGCGCCCGCCCACTGTTCCATTTCGGCCAGGTAGCGCGTCACCATGGCGCGCGACATGTCGAGCGCTTCGCTGGCGGCCACCATGCTGCCACGCTCGGCGATGGCGACGAATACTTGTGCGGCGGTGATGCGGTCCATGCGGTACTCCCTTGATTCGTCCGATCCATGCAACTAAGTATTGCAATCTACCCTATTTCTCGCGCCTGGTCGAAAGGATAATATGCGACAAGAGCATCCAATGCAGAAAGAATAATATGTTTGCACGCGCCGCCCGCCCCTCCCGCACGCTGGAGACCTTCCGCCTGGATGTGCTGGGCCGCGCACCGTCCACTTCGCTGCTGCTGAGCGGCATGGCGGACGCCATCCTCGTCAACACCCAGTTCCTGCGCGGCGATGCAGCGCAGTTAGCGCACACCATCGCCGCCAGCGGCAAGCGCCTGACCACCATCTATATCAGTGCGGCCGAACCGCAAGCCTATTTCGGCCTGGGCGTGCTGCAGCAAGCCTTTCCGCAAGCCCGCATCCTCGCCAGCGGCGCCACGGTCGAGGCGATCCGCCGCCAGGCCGGCGCCAGGGTCGCCCACTGGGGCGGCATCCTCAAGCACAATGCCCCGCACCGCATCGTCATGCCCCAGCCCTATGAGGGCGACAGCCTGCAACTGGAAGGCCGGCACGTCGCCCTGCGCCAGCTGGAAGCGGCCTTCAACTGACACGACGCAGGCCTGCCCTACAACGCACCCAGGAAGCGCTCGTATTCTTGTGCGCTGCGCGCCAGCCGATCGGCATAGCCCGCCTCCTTCGGCCCGTCTTCCGCGCCATAGAAGGCAAAGAAGCGGCGGTTGTCGGCGCCGATGTACGCCAGGGTGACATCGAACGGCGCCAGCAGCTGCGCCAGGGTGACGCTCCACTTGCCTTCCGGCGTGAAATCCTCCTCGCGGATGCCGGCCGTGACGGCCAGCGCCACCTTTCTCCCCCTGAAGGCATCGCCTCCCGTGCCGTAAGCCCAGCCATATGCCAGCACCTCGTCGAGCCACCGCTTCAGCAAGGGCGGGCAGTTGAACCAGTACATGGGGAATTGCAGGACCACATTGGCGTGCGCCTCCACCAGCGCCTGCTCGCGCGCCACATCGATGTTTCCATCCGGATAAGCCTGCTGTACGTCGTGGATGGTGTAGCGGTCCGGATACTGCGCCAGTTCCTGCAGCCAGCGCTTGTTGGCGACCGACGTGTCGATGGCGGGATGGAAGACGATAACGAGGGTTTTCATCATGCTGCTTTCCTGAAAATGGATGGATGCACCAGCCCGCCTGCACAGGAAAGCAGGCAAGCCGGTACCCTGCCCCGTGGCACGCGGCATGTGGCCGCGCGCCGGCAGGGGCAAAAACAGCATAACCATGGCGAGTACTTTTCACAAGTACGCACATTTACCACTCATACAGTAAGAAAAGTAAGCTGCAAGGCCGTGAAAAGACGTTTGGCCATGCGCATCCGCCTCAGGCTGGCTGGTGCCGTTCGCCCCACGCGCACAAGGCATGCAGCACGGGGATCAGCGAGGCGCCCTTGCTGGAAAGCGAATATTCCACCTTGGGCGGCACTTGCGGATATTCCTTGCGGACGATCAGCCCATCGGCTTCCAGCTCCTTCAGCACGACGCTGAGGGTCTTGAAAGCGATGCCACCGAGATGGCGCTTGAGTTCGTTATGCCGCAGCACGGTGTTTTCCGCCAGCGCATACAGGATCAGCATCTTGTATTTGCCGCCGATCAGCGACAAGGTATAACCAAATGCCGTATCGCCGAGAGCCACGCCGCTGGGGGCGCATATTTCTTCATTCATCGCGTTGCACTTCCTGTTGAACCAGGAACCGAGCATAACAGCCCGGCGGCCCTGGCTTGCATCGAACACGCACATAAAAAAACGGGCCGAAGCCCGTTTTTTGTTTGCTTGATACCGCTCTGGATTAACGCTTGTCCAGTGGCAGTACTTCGCGCGTGGTCGAACCGACGAACAGCTGGCGCGGACGGCCGATTTTTTGCTCTGGGTCGGCGATCATTTCGTTCCACTGGGCGATCCAGCCGATCGTACGGGCCATAGCGAAGATACCGGTGAACAGCGACACAGGGATGCCCAGTGCCGATTGCACGATGCCCGAGTAGAAGTCGACGTTCGGGTACAGTTTGCGCGACACGAAGTATTCGTCGTTCAGTGCAATCTTTTCCAGTTCCATCGCCAGCTTGAACAGCGGATCGTCTTGCAGACCCAGTTCTTGCAGCACTTCGTAGCAGGTTTCACGCATCAGCTTGGCGCGTGGATCGAAGTTCTTGTACACGCGGTGGCCAAAGCCCATCAGCTTGACGCCGGAGTTCTTGTCCTTGACTTGCTCGATGAAGGCAGGGATGTTCTCGACGGTGCCGATTTCCTTCAGCATGTTCAGTGCCGCTTCGTTGGCGCCGCCGTGGGCAGGGCCCCACAGGCAGGCGATACCGGCAGCGATACAGGCGAACGGGTTGGCGCCCGACGAACCGGCCAGACGGACGGTCGATGTCGATGCGTTTTGCTCGTGGTCCGCGTGCAGGATCAGGATGCGGTCCAGGGCGCGCACCAGCACGTCGTTGACCTTGTACTCTTCGCACGGGTTGGCGAACATCATGTGCATGAAGTTGGCGCTGTACGACAGGTCGTTGCGTGGGTACACGAACGGTTGGCCGACCGAGTACTTGTAGGTCATGGCGACCAGGGTTGGCATCTTGGCGATCAGGCGGATGGCCGACACTTCGCGGTGACGCGGGTCGTTGATGTCCAGCGAGTCATGGTAGAACGATGCCAGCGCGCCGACGGTGCCCACCAGGACCGACATCGGATGCGCGTCGCGGCGGAAGCCACGGAAGAAGAATTGCATCTGTTCGTGCACCATCGTGTGCTTGGTGACGGTGTCGACGAACTTGGCTTTTTGCGCCGCGTTCGGCAATTCGCCGTTCAGCAGCAGGTAGCACGATTCCATGAAGTCGGCGTTGACGGCCAACTGTTCGATCGGGTAACCGCGGTACAGCAGCTCGCCCTTGTCGCCGTCGATGTAGGTGATCGACGAGTTGCAGGCGGCCGTCGACATAAAGCCTGGGTCGTAGGTGAACTTGCCGCTACCGGCGTACAGTTTGCGGATGTCGATGACGTCCGGGCCAACCGTGCCTTTGTAGATTGGAAATTCAAGCGATGGGCTGCCATCGGAGAACGACAGGGTAGCTTTTGTGTCAGAGATATTCATGGGCTCTTCCTTCTCGGGAGTGAGTCGAAATTAAAATCAAAAATTCTGGCTGCAATTCGCACCGCAATTCGGCAGTGCTACAGCGCGCCACTCGCACCGTTTGCAATATATCGCCCAGGCGTCTAGGCAATGCGCAGTCGTTGCAGCAGTGCGCGCACATGCGGCAGATCGACTTCGCCTTCCGGCTCTTTACGGGCCAGTACCAGATCCATTAACGCATTGTCCGATAAATCCAGCAAACGCGTCAGCGCGTCAACTTCTTCATCGGTCAATTCGGTTTCATACGCATCGAGAAAACGGGTCAGGATAATGTCGTTTTCCAGCAGGCCACGGCGTGAACGCCAGCGCAGGCGGGCGCGGTTGGCCGGGTCGGCCTGATGCGAGGACAAAATTGATTCTGTCATTTGGTTTACCACTTTACGTGTGCCTTGCGGCACGGTGCTGCTTTGCAGGCGCCGCCTGCAGGCAAGAGAGGATACCCTCTTCCCGCAAACGGCGCCCGGCGGACGCGATCAGGGGATCAGATCGCGCGGCGGACCATCAATTCCTTGATCTTGCCAATCGCCTTGTTCGGGTTCAACCCTTTCGGGCAGACGTCGACGCAGTTCATGATCGAATGGCAGCGGAACAGGCGATACGGGTCTTCCAGGTTGTCCAGACGCGCACCGGTGGCTTCGTCGCGCGAATCGGCGATGAAGCGGTAGGCTTGCAGCAGGCCGGCCGGGCCGACGAACTTGTCCGGATTCCACCAGAACGACGGGCACGACGTGGAGCAGCATGCGCACAGGATGCACTCGTACAGGCCATCGAGTTCTTCGCGCTGTTCCGGCGACTGCAGGCGTTCTTTTTCAGGCGGGATCGAGTCGTTGATCAGGAAAGGCTTGATCGAATCGTATTGCTTGAAAAATTGCGTCATGTCGACGATCAGGTCGCGGATGACTGGCAAACCTGGCAACGGACGCAGCACGATAGGCTCCGACAGTTCGTTCAGGTTGGTGGTGCATGCCAGGCCGTTCTTGCCGTTGATGTTCATCGCGTCCGAACCGCACACGCCTTCGCGGCACGAGCGGCGCAGGGCCAGCGAGTCATCGACGTCCGACTTGATGCGCTGCAGTGCGTCGAGCAGCATCTTGTCGGTGTCTTTCAGTTCGACCGTCAGGTCTTGCATGTAAGGCTTGGCATCCTGGTCAGGATCGTAGCG
Organism: Janthinobacterium sp. PLB04; assembly: GCF_021165895.1. Lineage (NCBI taxonomy): Bacteria > Pseudomonadati > Pseudomonadota > Betaproteobacteria > Burkholderiales > Oxalobacteraceae > Janthinobacterium > Janthinobacterium sp. PLB04. The sequence goes on from NZ_CP088968.1 coordinate 4,988,076, forward strand.
GTAGATTTTGAATTTGAGAGTGCGTGCCATGTTCTGACCTTTAGAAAGTACGTGGTTTTGGCTTGAAGGTATCGACCGTCAGCGGTTTGGTCACGACTGGCTTGTATTCCAGGCGGTTGCCTTCCGAGTACCACAGCGTGTGCTTCATCCAGTTGTCGTCGTCGCGGGTCGGGTGATCATCCTGGGCGTGGGCGCCGCGCGATTCCTTGCGGGCTGCTGCCGAGACGATGGTCGCTTTCGCCGTTTCGATCAGGTTGTCCAGCTCCAGCGCTTCCACGCGGGCCGTGTTGAACACCATCGATTTGTCCTTGAACGAGACGTGCTTGCGGCGCTCGTCGAGCTTCATGATTTCGATCACGCCCTGGTCCAGCATCGCGTCGGTACGGAACACGCCACAGTACTTCTGCATGGTGGCGCGAATCTCGTTCGCCACGCCCTGCACGGTTTCCGTGCCGGTCGAATTTTCCAGGCGCGCCAGGCGGCCCATGGCGAAATCGGCAGCGTCGGCTGGCAAAGGCTTGTTTTCCTTGGCTTTCAGGCCGCTGTTGACGATGTGGTTGCCGGCCGCGCGGCCGAAGACCACCAGGTCGAGCAGCGAGTTCGTGCCCAGGCGGTTGGCGCCGTGCACGGAGACGCAGGCGCATTCGCCGATCGCGTACAGGCCGTTGACAACCTTGGCCGAATTGTCCGGACCGGTCGGGGTGACGACCTGGCCGTGGATGTTCGTTGGAATGCCGCCCATCTGGTAGTGAATCGTCGGCACGACAGGAATCGGTTCCTTGGTGGCGTCGACGTTGGCGAACTTGTGGCCGATTTCCAGGATCGACGGCAGGCGCTTGGCGATGGTGTCGGCGCCGATATGGCGCAGGTCCAGCATCACGTGGTCCTTGTTCGGACCGCAGCCGCGGCCTTCCTTGATTTCCTGGTCCATCGAACGCGAAACGAAGTCGCGCGGCGCCAGATCCTTCAAGGTTGGCGCATAGCGCTCCATGAAGCGTTCGCCTTCGCTATTGATCAGGATGCCGCCTTCGCCGCGCACGCCTTCGGTGATCAATACGCCCGCGCCGGCCACGCCGGTCGGGTGGAACTGCCAGAATTCCATGTCTTGCAGCGGCAGGCCGGCGCGTGCCGCCATGCCCATGCCGTCGCCGGTGTTGATGAAGGCATTGGTCGATGCGGCGAAGATACGGCCTGCGCCGCCCGTTGCCATGACCGTCGTTTTTGCTTCCAGGATCATGCATTCGCCGGTTTCCATTTCCAGCGCAACAACACCGATCACGTCGCCGTCGGCGTCACGGATCAGATCGAGTGCCATCCATTCGACGAAGAAGTGCGTACGGGCGCGGACGTTGCGCTGGTACAGGGTGTGCAACAGGGCGTGACCGGTACGGTCGGCTGCCGCGCAAGCGCGCTGCACCGGCTTTTCGCCGAAGTGGGCCGTGTGGCCGCCGAAAGGACGCTGATAGATGGTGCCGTCAGGGTTGCGGTCGAATGGCATGCCGAAGTGTTCCAGCTCGTACACGACCTTCGGTGCTTCGCGGCACATGAATTCGATGGCATCCTGGTCGCCCAGATAGTCGCCACCCTTGACGGTGTCGAACATATGCCAGAACCAGTTGTCTTCGGCCATGTTACCGAGCGACGCGCCGATACCGCCCTGCGCCGCAACGGTGTGCGAGCGGGTCGGGAAAACTTTCGACAGTACAGCGACGTTCAGACCGGCTTCAGCCAGCTGCAACGACGCGCGCATGCCGGAACCGCCGGCGCCAACGATTACCGCATCAAAGCGGCGGGTAGGGATTGCAGATTTATATGCTGCCACGATTACACACTCCAGAGTATCTGTACCGTCCAGCCGGCACAAGCGATCAACCACAGCATGGTGGCAATTTGCAGGGTCATGCGGAGGCCAACGCTTTTCACGTAGTCCATCCAGATATTGCGTACGCCGACCCATGCGTGGTAGAACAGGGCGACAAACGTCACCAGGCTGAATAATTTGAACCATTGCTGTGCAAACAATCCTGCCCAGCCTTCATAGCTGAAGTTGCTGCCGGTCAGGAAGGCGATCAGCAGGATGGCGACGTAGGCCACCATGACGAGGGCGGTGACGCGTTGCGCCAGCCAGTCGCGCAAGCCGTAATGGGCGCCGACGACGAGGCGTTTCGGTCCGATGTTATTGTTTGCCATTAAAATACTCCAAACAGTTTCAAAGCGACCAGAGCGGTCAGTACCAGGCTGATCACCAGAACGAACTTGGCGGTATTGCGCGCGGGCTCTTTCTCGGCGGCGACGTGCACGTCCATGAGCAAGTGGCGGATGCCGGCGCAGAAGTGATGCAGGAAGGCCCAGACCAGACCCAGCGTGATCAGCTTGACGAACCAGTGCGAGGCGATGCCCTGGAAGTAGGCGTAGGACATTTCGGAACGCAGGCTCAGTTCCAGCATGTACAGGATGCACGGCAGCAGGGCGAAAATGATGATGCCGCTGATACGATGCAGGATCGAGACGATGGCGCCGATCGCCATGCGGTAGTTCGACAATTCGGTAACATGGATGTTACGGAATTGCGGCCGTTCTTTTTTTGGTACTTCTCTTACGGCTTCAGACATAACAAAAACCTCCCCTTTGAATTTCAACTAAATATTGAAGCCGCGATTTTCGCCGATTTTCGCAACCGATACCAATATCTATTGTTACATATAACCAAAATGGTTTTTTACTACAAAATACCGCGCTACTTTCCGTAGTTCACGTAATTTAATTACAGAATCGCCGGCAAAACACGGCCCGCCGGGGCGGGCCATGCTGTCGCTGCGCTTTCCGTTGTCTCCGTTGCCCGCCTTGCGGCAGGCATCTTGCAAGCGATGCACTTCAGCCTTGCTGCTTGTTCGGACGCCCACGGGCGCCCCGCCGCTTCAGCTGAGTTCATTCTGATAATGATGGCGACTGGTCAGGTACAGGCCCCGGCGCAGTTCGACCGGCTTGTCGCCGTAGGTAAACGACACGCGCTCGGAACTGAGCAGGGGCGTGCCGAGGTCGATATTTAACAATTGCGCGGCGCCCGCGTCGGCGCACACGGCGCGAATCTGTTCGGACGCGCGTATCATGCGCGTGCCGAATTCCGTTTCAAACAGGCCGTACATGGGGCCCTTGTATTCCACCAGGCGTTCGGCCGTCAGGCCCTTGAAGATCAGGCCGGGCAGCCACAGCTCTTCGACGATGGTCGGCACGCCGTCGAAATACTGCACGCGCTTGATGAAGATGACGGCGTCGCCGGACTTCAGATCCATCAGGCGCGCCACGTCGGCTGGCGCGCGCACGCGCTTGACTTCGATAAACTTGCTTTCAGGATAATGCGGTACGCCTTCGTCCGGCACCAGGCGCAGGAAGCGGAAATGCGCGCGCGCCTCATGGTGGGTGGAAACGAAGGTGCCCTTGCCCTGGCGCCGCATGACGAGATTCTCGGCGGCCAGTTCATCGATGGCCTTGCGCACCGTGCCCTGGCTGACCTTGAAGCGCCCTGCCAGCTCGACTTCGCTGGGAATCAGTTCGCCCGGTTTCCATTCGCCCGATTGCAGGCTTTGCGTGATGAGCGCCTTGATCTGCTGGTACAGGGGGCTGAAGGTGGGCGATGCAGTTGCGGCAGGCGCGGCCACGGCAGCAGTGGTATTCACGCTGGCAACAGGGGTGGCGGCAGTGCCGGCCGCTGCGGCAACGGGCGTGGCCGGGGTGCCCGCGGTCGGACTGACCGCCCCGCTTGCAGCAGTGGCATTGTTGGTCAGATTGGACGAGGCGGAATTCATAGTCCGACATTTCAACACAAATCACTGCCCGCGTCCAGTAAAAGACTCGTAGTTATCTGTCTTATATAAGACATAAGATATGATTGACAGATGCAGATCAGGGGCCTAAACTGCCCTCGATAAAACTTGTGAGCCAGCGTTTTATGTTGTCGGCCAGCCACTCAGGCCTCGTGCAGCACAAGCGTGACGGCAGCGTACACCAGCAATTCGGTGGCGCGGGCCGGTTTTGGTATCATTATAGTTTTTCCGGATAAGCGTAAGCCCAGCTTCAAGCCCGTTTTCTTTCCCATTTTTGGAGATTCATCATGGCTAAAACCCCAATGCGTGTTGCAGTGACCGGCGCCGCCGGCCAGATCGGCTACGCCCTGTTGTTCCGCATCGCCAATGGCGACATGCTCGGCAAAGACCAGCCTGTCATCTTGCAACTGCTTGAAATCCCGGACGAAAAAGCCCAGAAGGCGCTCAAGGGCGTGATGATGGAAATCGACGACTGCGCATTCCCGCTGCTGACGGAAATGACCGCCCACTCCGATCCGCTGACCGCATTCAAGGATGTCGACGTGGCCGTACTGGTTGGCGCGCGTCCGCGCGGCCCAGGCATGGAACGCAAGGACCTGCTGGAAGCGAACGCCCAGATCTTCACGGTGCAAGGCAAGGCGCTCGACGCCGTCGCTTCGCGCAATGTCAAAGTGCTGGTGGTCGGCAACCCTGCCAACACCAACGCCTACATCGCCATGAAATCGGCGCCATCGCTGCCAGCGAAAAACTTCACCGCCATGCTGCGCCTGGACCACAACCGCGCGCTGTCGCAAGTCGCTGCCAAGACCGGCACCGCCGTGAAAGACATCGAGAAGCTGACCGTCTGGGGCAACCACTCGCCAACGATGTACGCCGACTACCGCTTCGCCACCGTGAACGGCAAGGCTGTGAAAGACCTGATCAACGACCAGGAATGGAACGCCAACACCTTCCTGCCAACCGTCGGCAAGCGCGGCGCCGCCATCATCGAAGCGCGCGGCCTGTCGTCGGCAGCGTCGGCAGCGAACGCCGCCATCGACCACATCCATGACTGGATGCTGGGCACCGCCGGCAAGTGGACCACCATGGGCGTTCCTTCGGATGGCTCGTATGGCATCCCTGAAGGCACCGTGTTCGGCTTCCCGGTCACCACCGACAATGGTGAGTACACCATCGTTCAAGGCCTGGAAATCGATGCATTCTCGCAAGAGCGCATCAACCTGACCCTGAAAGAACTGACCGAAGAGCGCGAAGGCGTGAAACACCTGCTGGCCTAAGTCCAGTTTTGGCGGCGCGGCAATGCGCCGCCCGCCAAAGAAGGCCGCCCTGCGAGATTCGCGGCGCGGCTGTTTTATCAAGTAGTTTTTACCTGCAGAAATGCCTTAAGCATGCACCCTTCCGAGGTTTTATTCCAAGGCAAACGCCAGCCGCTGTTGCTCGCCGCTTGCGACCACTACGCCGGCTCTGAAAAGCTGATGCGTAAATCGATTGCTTTGCAACAAGAGCTTGGCCCCCTGTTCGACATCACGTTCGACTGCGAAGACGGCGCCAGCGCCGGCAATGAAGAATCTCACGCTCTGATGATCGCGGGCCTGCTGGCCAGCGACGAGAACCAGTTCAACCGCATCGGCGTGCGCGTGCACGACGTCGACAGCCCGTTTTTCGCGCGCGACGTGGAAATCATCTGCACCGCCGCCTCGCGTCTGGCCTACATCGCCGTGCCCAAGGTGGGCGGCGTGCAGGATGCCATGCTGGCCATCGACCTGATCAACCTGCACGCGCGCCGCGCCGGCCGCGACAACCTGCCCGTGCACATCCTGATCGAGACGCATGGCGCGCTGCGCGACGCCTATGCGATCGCCGCCCTGCCCCAGGTCGAATGCCTGTCCTTCGGCATCATGGATTTCGTTTCGGCCCATTACGGCGCCATTCCCGCCGCCGCCATGCGCACGCCGGGCCAGTTCACGCACCCGCTGGTGGTGCGCGCCAAGCTGGAAGTGGCGGCCGCCTGCCATGCGCACGGCAAGGTGCCGTCGCACAACGTGACGACGGACGTGCGCGATTCGGCCGTGGTGGCCAACGATGCCCAGCGCGCAACAGCCGAGTTCGGCTACACGCGCATGTGGAGCATCCACCCGGACCAGATCAAGCCCATCATCAAGGCCTTCACGCCGCGCCTGTCCGAAGTCAACGAGGCCAGCAACATCCTGAATGAAGCGCTGCGCGCCAACTGGGGACCGATTGCGCAAAATGGCCGCTTGCACGACCGCGCCAGCTACCGATATTATTGGACCGTTTTGCAACGCGCCAAACTGGCAGGCCTCGGCCTGCCCGAGGCGGCCGCTGCATTACTCAACGCCCCCTCTTCCAGCACCACTGAAAACTGACAGGAATTACACGATGTCCCTCTCCAAATTAGCAATTGCCTGCAGCGTCGCGCTGGGCGCCATGACCCTCACGCTGGCGCCAGCCAGCTTCGCCGCCACGGATACCAAGGAAGCGGCAAACGCCAAGGCGGTCAAAGCCAAGGCCAAGCCGAAAGCCAAGGCCACCAAGGCAAAGGCTGCCGCCAAGGAAGCGCATCCGCTGGCCATGTCCATGGTCGACAAGGAAGAGTCCGACGAGCCGGATACCGCGGGTTCGGCCTCCACCGATTTCAATTGTGAACTTGGTAATAAAATTACCATCTACACCAATGCTACTGACGACAAACACATCGCCCTGCGCTGGAAGAAGCGCCTGCACCGCCTGAGCCGCGTTGGCACCACCACCGGCGCCAACCGCTTCGAGAACCGTTTATATGGTCTCGTCTGGATCGGCATCCCGGCCAAAGGCATGCTGCTCGATTCCAAACAGGGCCGCCAGCTGGCCAATGAATGCAAGGATGCAGAGCAAGCCAAGCCGGCGGCAGTGGTGGAAGCCGCGCCATCGCTGGGCGTGCTGCCGGCCACCGGCGGCTGATGTGCGTAGCAAGGGCCTCTTCGGGGGCTCAGTCATGTTTTGTAATTTGAATAATCAATAAATAGACGATACCCAACAAGGAGAGGTCATGTCCCGCAACACTCTGAACACGCTCAAGGACTTTAATATTTCGGATAGCAAGAAGGGCAAGCTGTACTCCCTGCCTGCACTGGAAAAAAGCCTGGGCATCAATGTCTCCCGCCTGCCAGTGTCGATTCGCATCGTGCTTGAATCGGTATTGCGCAACTGCGACGGCAAAAAAGTCACCGAAGAACACGTCAAGCAATTGGCGAGCTGGGGCCCGACCGCCGAGCGCACCGACGAGATCCCGTTCGTAGTGGCGCGCGTCGTGCTGCAAGACTTCACCGGCGTACCGCTGCTGGCCGACCTGGCAGCCATGCGCAACGTGGCCGCCAAGATGGGCATCAACGCCAAGAAGATCGAACCGCTGGTACCAGTCGACCTGGTGGTCGACCACTCGGTGACCATCGATCACTACCGCGAAAAGAAAGCGCTGGACCTGAACATGAAACTGGAATTCTCGCGTAACAACGAGCGTTACCAGTTCATGAAATGGGGCATGCAGGCATTCGACACCTTCGGCGTCGTGCCACCAGGCTTCGGCATCGTCCACCAGGTCAACCTGGAATACCTGGCGCGCGGCGTGCACCACGCAGGCAAGAAAGCCGGCGACGTGTACTACCCTGACACCCTGGTCGGCACCGACTCGCACACCACCATGATCAACGGCATCGGCGTGGTCGGCTGGGGCGTGGGCGGCATCGAGGCGGAAGCCGGCATGCTGGGCCAGCCGGTCTATTTCCTGACGCCTGACGTCATCGGCGTGAACCTGTCGGGCGCGCTGCGCGAAGGCTGCACCGCCACCGACCTGGTACTGACCATCACCGAATTGCTGCGCAAAGAAAAAGTCGTCGGCAAGTTCGTCGAATTCTTCGGCGAAGGCACCGAATCGCTGACCCTGACCGACCGCGCGACGATCGCCAACATGGCACCGGAATACGGCGCGACCATGGGCTTCTTCCCGGTCGACGAAGCCACCATCGATTACTTCAAGGGCACCGGCCGCAGCAAGGCTGAAATCGCCGCGTTCGAAGGCTACTTCAAAGCGCAAAACCTGTTCGGCGTGCCAAAAGCCGGCGAGATCGACTACACCCGCGTGGTGGAACTGAACCTGGCCACGGTCGCTCCGTCGCTGGCCGGCCCGAAGCGCCCGCAAGACCGTATCGAAATCGGCAACGTGAAAGCGAACTTCGCCGAGCTGTTCGCCAAGCCAACCACGGAAAACGGCTTCAACAAGAACCCGGCCGACCTGGCTGCCGTGTACGAAACGACGAACGGCGTGAAAGTGTCGAACGGCGACGTGCTGATCGCCGCGATCACCTCGTGCACCAACACCTCGAACCCGAGCGTGATGCTGGCTGCCGGCCTGCTGGCCAAGAAAGCCGTGGAAGCCGGCCTGAAAGTCGCTCCGCACATCAAGACCTCGCTGGCCCCCGGCTCGCGCGTCGTGACCGAGTACCTGACGGCTGCCGGCCTGCTGCCATACCTGGAAAAACTGGGCTTCGGCGTGACCGCCTACGGCTGCACCACCTGTATCGGCAATGCGGGCGACCTGACGCCTGAGCTGAACGCCGCCATTGCCACGCACGACATCGTCGCGTCGGCCGTACTGTCGGGCAACCGCAACTTCGAAGCGCGTATTCACCCGAACATCCGCTCGAACTTCCTCGCTTCGCCACCGCTGGTCGTCGCTTACGCCATCGCCGGCAACATGACGCGCGACCTGATGACGGAACCTGTCGGCAAGGGCAAGGGCGGCAAGGATATCTACCTGGGCGACATCTGGCCGACCTCGGCTGAAGTTTCGGCCATGATGAAGTTCGCCATGAACGCCAAGGTGTTCAAGGACAACTACGCCGACGTCAAGGGCGCACCAGGCAAGCTGTGGGAAAAAGTCACGACCGTGTCCGGTCAAGTCTACAACTGGCCGAAATCGACCTACATCGCGGAACCACCGTTCTTCGACAACTTCTCGATGACGCCAGCGGCAGTGGCCACCGGCATCGAAGGCGCGCGCGCACTGGGCGTGTTCGGCGATTCCATCACCACCGACCACATCTCGCCAGCCGGCTCGATCCAGGAAAACGGTCCTGCAGGCAAGTGGCTGAAGGAAAACGGCGTCCTGAAAGCGGACTTCAACTCCTACGGCTCGCGTCGCGGCAACCATGAAATCATGATGCGCGGCACGTTCGCCAACGTGCGTATCAAGAACCGCATGATCCCTGCCAAGGCGGACGGTTCGGCGGTCGAAGGCGGCATCACGATTCACCAGCCTTCCGGCGAACAGATGTCGATCTATGACGCAGCGATGAAATATGTTGCTGAAGGCACGCCAACCATGGTCTTCGGCGGCGAAGAGTACGGTACGGGCTCGTCGCGCGACTGGGCGGCAAAAGGTACGCAACTGCTGGGCGTGAAAGCCGTGATCACCCGTTCGTTCGAGCGTATTCACCGCTCGAACCTGGTGGGCATGGGCGTGTTGCCGCTGCAATTCATCGGCGACGACAGCGTGCAAACCCTGGGCATCACCGGCAATGAAACCTTCGACCTGAAAGGCCTCGAAGGCGAAATCAAGCCACAGCAACTGGCCACCCTGGTGATCCACCGCGCCGACGGCACCAGCGTCGACGTGAAAGTGCTGCTGCGCATCGATACGCCGATCGAAGTCGATTACTACAAGCATGGCGGTATCCTGCCATTCGTGTTGCGTCAACTGCTGGCCGAGTAATCAGCCCAGCTGTGAGGTAAGATAAAAGCGCCGGTTCCGACCGGCGCTTTTTTTCGTCCCTGCGCCCCGTTCCGACTTGAAATTCCGACTATTGGCATGATCTGAGGATAGCTTACGTATTGCGTGCGGCTGAATCCTCTACAATACGGTTATAAGGGTTTATCATTGTTTGACTGATCCATTTTTTTCACTTTCCGAGACTCTTATCCCGCCATGCGTCGTCCTTCCAAAGATTCATCCCATAAACTGACTGCCGACAGCCAGCGCCTGGTCACCTTTGCCCAGGCGATCGTACAGGCAGCCAGCCGTCTCGAAGAGCGGTCCTGGGAACACAGCCTGGATACGCAGCTCCAGAAATTACTCAAAACCGGCCACCAGGACACCATCGACAACACCCTGGGCAGCCTGTTCAAGGAAGACTTGAACGCCTACGACGTGCTGATGGACTGCGTTGAAGCCGTCAGCGAATCGACCGTCATTACGCATGAAGACGTGCGCTACGACGCCCTGCTGGTCGCCGTGCCCATCCTCGCGTGGACGCGCTTTTCCATCGCCTCCGGCCCCATGGCCGGCGACGCGCATGGCGTGCTGTCGGCGCATTTCGCCGCCCACCTGCTGGCCGATGGTACGAAGATGGCCATGGCGCCCACCCTGTATTCGATCGACCAGCTGCCGCGCAGCCACGTCGAGACCTATGCCAAGACGCAGAAGCTGGCACTGGCCGCCCTGAAAGGCACAGCCGTCAAGCCGTCGGCCAAAGAGGCGGAAACGGCGCCCTTCCTGGCCGACACACGCTACCTGCTGGTGGCCGTGGTGGCCCCTGCTGGCGCACCGCTGTTCCGCTGGCAGACGCCGGCCAGCCAGCTCGACTTCATCGCCGAGCGCAGCGCCGCCCTGGAACAATGGCGCACGCAGGCCACGCCGACGATCGCCCGCCTGCTGCCCGGCTGCGGCCTGGAATTGCTGCTGCCGGAAGCGTATTACGTGGCCTGCCGCGAAGCGGACAAGCTGATACGCCCCGTCTCCGTGCGCGCCGCCGTGCACTACCTGACGCACACGCTGGCCATCGAGCCGTCGGAACTGCGCGCCGTCATCGCCGGTTTCGGCGAGGAAGCGGCCGATGGCCAGGTGGACGAGTACCGCATCGCCTTCACCCTGCGCCAGGCGCCGGACGTGATCTACGGCATCGTCTGGCCTTTATATGGCCAGGAAGACGAGGATGGCACGCCGATCGAAGGCCTGATCCAGGTCGGCATCGCCGCGCTGGACAAGCAAAAGACGCCCGTCGATGAAATCATCGAGCACCTGAACGCCGCCGGCGTGACGCAGATCAAGCGCCACGCGGAACGTTTTGTCGGTGAATACTGCGACGATTGCGGCGCGCCCCTGTTTGCCGATCCCGTGGGCGAGCTGGCGCATGCGGAAATGCCGGAAGATACGCCGCAAGGCACGGAACACTTCCATTGATGCTGTAACGGTGTTGTCGGATTACGCGCTGCGCGCTAATCCGACCTACGTTGCTGGCATAGGCCGTAGGTCGGATTAGCCGGCACGGCGTAATCCGACAATACCCCTGATGCAAAAAAAGGCGGAACCGAGGTTCCGCCTTTTTCATTACAACGTCCAGTAATCCACCATCACCACTGCGAAAACGGGTGGCGGATCAGATTCGCGTTGTAGTAGCGCGCGTCGCCCGACACTTCCGCGCCGATCCAGTCGGGCTTCTCGAACGGCTGGTCTTCCGAGGCCAGTTCGATCTCGGCCACCACCAGGCCCGCATTCGCGCCCAGGAACTCGTCGACTTCCCACACCATGCCCGCATGTTCGATGCGGTGGCGGACCTTTTCGATCAGCGGCTGTTCGCACAGGCCGTCGAGCAGTTCGGCGGCGTCGGCCAGCGGAATCGGATACTCCCACTCGCCGCGCGTCGCGCCCACGTTCGCCCCCTTGATGGTCAGCATCGCCTGTTCGCCCTCGATGCGCACGCGCACCACGCGCTCGCGCGCGGACGACAGATAGCCCTGGCGCAGCAGGACCGCCTGGCCCAGGCCGCGCCAGGCGTCGCCGGCAAGCAAAAATTTACGCTCGATCTCGATACCCATGAACAACGCCGTTCAATCCAGCGACAGCAGGATAGGCTGCAGCATGGCCGCGCCCAGGGCCGCGCTGCGCGCGCCGTTCCAGCCGACGGCCGGATCCGGCAAGTCGGCGTTTTCCTTGAATGGCATTTCCAGCGTCAGCGCCAGGCAGCCGAAGTGGTGGCCGATGTATTTCGACGCCAAGGTCAGCATGTCCGATTTGTACTTGCTGGCCGCATAGCCGAACTTGTCCTGGAAATCGGGGCTGGCCTGCTTGTAGCGCTCGATGAAGGCTTTCTGGTGCGCCGCTTGCGCCGGCGTGAAGTTTTCCAGCATTTCATTGCCGGCCACAAAGTTGTACGGCAGCGCTTCATCGCCATGGATGTCGAAGAACATGTCGACGCCCGTTTCATGGATCTTGTTTTTCACGCACAGCACTTCCGGGCTCGATTCCAGCGAAGGCGTCATCCATTCGCGGTTCAGGTTGGCGCCTGCCGCATTCGTGCGCAGGTTGCCGCGGATGGAACCGTCCGGGTTCATGTTCGGCACGATGTGGAACACGGCGCGCTGCAGCAGTTTGCGCGCGATCGGGTTGGCGTCGTCCAGCAGCGAGTCGATCAAGCCTTCGACGAACCATTCCGCCATCGATTCGCCCGGATGCTGGCGCGCGATGACCCAGATCTTCTTTTCCGCCTGCGGGTTGCCGATGGTCACCATGTTCATGTCGCGGCCGTCGACCGTGCTGCCCAGGTCGGACACGCGCGCCAGCGGATGCTCGGCCACTTCGCCCAGCAGACGCAGATGGCGCTCCCACGAATACGGCTCGAAATAAGCGTAATACACGCTGTCGAGTTCCGGCGTGTGCGAGATCGTCATGACCTGGCCGTCGAACGAGGTCGGCACGCGGAACCAGTTTTCGCTGTCGTAGCTGGCCACGGCCTGGTAGTCTTCGTAGCCGGCCGGATAGGTGGCCTGGCCCGCGTTCAGGAAACGCATCGTGCATGCCTGGCCACGCGCGCCCTGCAGGCGGAAGTGGAACCACTGGTGGATGTCGGCGTGGCTATCCTTGCGCAAGTTCAGGTCGATGGCGCCGGCACTGGTGGCGCTCACCACGTCGATGGCGCCCGAGTCGAAGTTCTGGCTGATTTTAATGGTCATGTAATGATCCCGTCCGAATGTAAGTGTTCCGGCGTTGCCTCGTGGGCTGGCGCCGGCGCGCTAAGTAACCCCCAATAAATTCTTCTGATTTCTAGTCTCCACAATCGGCGCGCTGCTGTGTTGCCCACCGCTAGCAGTGCTCGCACTACGTCGCGGCGAGCGCCTTGCATCGCATCCGCTTCTGTTCGCTATAAATTCACAATAATTTCCCGGGGATTACTTAAAAACGCAGTGTAAGCTATCCCGCTATTTTCCGCCCTTTGGGCCCATTCGCAAAGCCTGGCCAGGCGATTTGTGCACCAATCCGGGGCATCGATGGAAAAGTGACGGGCAAAAGCACGAAAAATCGGTCAGCTGTTGCATCTACCGGACAAAAAACTGATTTGTAACAGCCGCTGACACATTGGCGCCCAATCGCCCCCCTATAATTCTTGCTTTCATAGAGTCGCCAGGAAAGAGTCGTGGACAAGAAGTTAACTAATATCCAGGAAAGAAAGTTACGCGAGGCTCAGGCGCGGCGCGAGCACATCATCGACGTCGTCAAAGATCTCATCAAGAAAGGAGGCGCGCGCGCCGTCTCCATCCGCAAGGTGGCCGAGGCGGCCGGCTTTTCCACCACCGTCGTGTACGCCCTGTTCCGCGACAAGGCCACCCTGATCGCCCAGGCCATGGACAAGGACTTGCTGGAACTGGTGCGCGCCATGCGCACGGCCTGCGCCGCCAGCACTGAGCCGTGGGAACGCATCCGCCTGGTCGGCCGCGCCTACATCGAGTACGGCTTCCAGCATCCCGACGAATATTCGCTGATCTTCATGGAGCTGCGTCCGCATGCGGAGCTCGACGCCGTCGAAGTCGAACACGGCAATATCGAGCAGGATCCGTACGCCTATGCGCTGCACCTGTTCGGCGAACTGGCGCAGGCGGGCCTGGTGCGCCAGGACGAGCCGGCGCTGCACACGATGACGCAAATCTTCTGGCAATCGCTGCACGGCCTCGTCTCGCTGCGCATCGTCATGGATGCGGGCGACCCATGGACGCCGCACCCGGAAATGAACGCGCATATCGACGATTTGCTGGCCGTCGTCACGGCAGGCATCCGTTTACGCTTTGCACCGGCTTCCTGACGTTTGATCCAGCGCAAACCGTCCCGACAGAAAAGGCGGACAGTGGAGTGAAGCCGCCTGCGCTGGTGCAGCGCGGCTCGCGCGAAGGAGGGCGAAATGAACGAAGCCTATGCCACGGACCAGCTTGACAAACAGCAAGGCCCGCACAATGCTGTACGCATGGAAGCGCGCCTGACAAAACTGGAAACGGACCGGGAACATGACCGGCTATGGTTCAAGACCCTGGAACAGCGTCTTGGCGACGGCCTCGACAATCTACGTACGGAGTTGCGCGACGAATCGCAGTTGCTGCGCGCCGACCTGACGCAGTTTCGCGGCGACTTGCGCGGCGACTGCCACGCCTTGCGCACGGAACTGGGCGACATCCGCAAGCACATGCACACCCACTTCCTGTGGTTCATGGGGATACAGGCCACCACCACGTTTGCCCTGCTGGGCCTGGGCGCCAAGGCGCTGCATATGTACTGAGGAAAAACAAAAAGGCAGGCGCGGTGCAGCACCGCCCTGCCTGTCCTGAGGTTAGCGAAGCCTGCTACGCTGCCAGCATGCTCTGCGTTTCCTGGTAGCGCGTATGCCACGACAGCGCCTGCTCCAGGATGTGCGGCGTATGGCCGCCGCGCTGGCATGCCGCGTCATAATAAGCACGCAGTTGCGCGCGGTAATCGGGATGCGTGCAGCGCTCGATGATCAGCGGCGCCCGTTCGCGCGGCGCCAGTCCGCGCAAGTCCGCAAAACCCCACTCCGTCACCAGCACGTCGACGTCATGCTCCGTATGGTCGACATGCGAGACCATCGGCACGACGCTGGAAATGCGCCCGCCCTTGGCCGCCGATTTCGACACGAACATCGACACTTGCCCATTGCGCGCAAAGTCGCCCGAGCCGCCGATGCCGTTCATCATGTGCGTGCCGCACACGTGCGTGGAATTGACGTTGCCGTAGATATCGAACTCGAGCGCCGTGTTCAGGGCGATGATGCCCAGGCGGCGCACGATCTCGGGATGGTTGCTGATCTCTTGCGGGCGCAGCACGATTTTCGAGCGGTAATGATCGATATTGTCCATCAGCTTCTGGTGCACGGCGGCCGACAAGGTAATCGACGAGGCCGACGCGAACGCCAGCTGGCCCGAATCGAGCAGCTCGATGGCGCTGTCCTGCAGCACTTCGGAATACATCGTCATGTTCTGGAAGGGCGAGCCGATCAGGCCATGCAGCACGGCATTGGCGATGGTGCCGATGCCCGCTTGCAGGGGCAGCAGTTCCGGGCCCATGCGCCCGGCCGCCACTTCGCCTTCGAGAAAAGCGATCACGTGGCCGGCGATGGCCTGCGTTTCCGCGTCGGGCGGCAAGGCGTTCGACGGGCTGTCGGGGCTGTCCGTGATGACGATGGCGGCGATGCGGGCCGGGTCGATGGCGATGGCCGTGCTGCCCAGGCGCTGGTCGACGCGCGTGAGCGGTATCGGTTCGCGGCCCGGCAAGGTTTGCGGTATATAAATGTCATGCAAGCCTTCCAGCGCCAGCGGCGTGGACAGGTTGATTTCGATGATCACTTGCGTGGCCTGCTGGGCAAACGCGGCGGAGTTGCCCACCGACATGGTCGGGATGATGGCGCCGGCGGCCGTGATGGCCGTCGCTTCGATGACGGCGATGTCGACGGCGGCCAGGTTGCCCGAACGCAGCTGCTCGGCCGTTTCCGACAGGTGCTGGTCGATGAACATGACTTCACCGTTGTTGATCTTGCCGCGCAAGACGGGGTCGACCTGGAACGGCATGCGGCGCGCCAGCACGCCCGCCTCGGCCATCAGGCCATCGCTGCCATTGCCCAGTGAAGCGCCCGTGATCAGGGTCAGGCTCAATGGATCTTGCAGGGCGCGTTCGGCCAGCGCGCGCGGCAAGGCCTTGGCGTCGCCGGCACGGGTAAAGCCGCTCATGCCGACACGCATGCCGTTGTGGAACAATTTGGCTGCCTCATCGGCGCTCATGATTTTGCTGAGCAAGCCTGGGTGGCGGATACGGTCCTCGTACATCGTGATGCTCCTGATATTCTTAATATTCTTAAACTGGATGGCTGTCATACACCAGCCCCATAAGTGGTTTCAGTATAAAATCCTGTCCACATGCATGGCATGAATTAATTTCGTCACATTCAGTCGATATTTTCATGCCCTGCCAACGCTGAGCACTCCCTTGGATATCCGTTCCCTGCGCTATTTCGTCGAAACCGTGCGCCTGTCGAGCTTTACGCAGGCGGCCGAGTCGCTGCACCTGACCCAGTCGACCATCAGCAAGATGGTGCGCCAGCTGGAAGACGAGGTGGGCGCCCAGCTGCTGGTGCGCGACGGGCGCAAGCTGACCCTGACGGACACGGGCCGCATCGTCTACCAGCACGGCAAGGAGATGCTGGCCAATATGCGCCAGCTGACCCTGGAAGTGCGCGACACCCAGGCCTTGCAGCGCGGCAGCCTGGCGGTCGGCATTCCACCCATGATCAACGTGCTGTTTACGCCCGTATTAAAAGCCTTTCGGGCGCGCCATCCGAACATCAGCCTGACCCTGCAGGAAGACACGGGCCAGCAGATCGAGCGCAAGGTGGCGGGGGGCGAGCTGGAAATCGGCATGACGGTGCTGCCGGCCGACCCGGAACTCGACCTCGTGGCGGTGGAAGTGGCCAACTACCCGATCTGGGCCCTGGCCGAGCCGGGCACGTTCCAGAAAAACCGCACGACACTGCCCTTCAAGGCGCTGGCAGAGCTGCCGCTGGTGTTATTGAAGGATGATTTCGCCCTCACGCGCAGCCTGCGCCAGCATTTCGCGCAAGCGGGATTCACGCCGACCATCGCCGCGCAGAGCGGCCAGTGGGACTGGCTGGTGGCGATGGCCTCGGCGGGCCTGGGCGTGGCCCTGCTGCCCGAGCCGTTCATCCACCGCCTGGCCGGCGAACGGCTGGAGGCGGTGCGCATCGTCGAACCGGAAGTGGCATGGCAGGTGGCGCATGTCTGGAGCGGACGTTATCTGTCGCACGCGGCGCGCGCCTGGCTCGAGGTGTGCCAGGACGTGCTGGGCACGCCATTCGCGCACTGACAAAAAAAAGGGTGGCCGAGGCCACCCTTTTGATTAATCACGCCACCTTGCTTATTTGGCGGCATCGTCCTTGTACATGCTGGCGTATTTCCAGCCGAAGTACAGGATGAAGGTGTAGCACAGGGCCGGCACGAGGAAGGACAGCTGCAGGTTGATGTGGTCGGCCAGGAAACCCTGGATGAACGGCACGATGGCGCCGCCGACGATGGCCATGCACAGGATGCCCGAACCTTGACCCGTTTGCGCGCCCAGCTTGTTCAGGGCCATGCTGAAGATGGTCGGGAACATGATGGAGTTGAACAGGCCGACGGCGATCAGTGCCCACATGGCCGTGTGACCGCTGGAGAACACGGCGACGAGGATCAGCGCGATGACGACGGCGGCGTTGAAGGCCAGGGTCTTGCCCGGGCTGACATAGCGCATCACGGCAAAGCCGACGAAACGGCCCAGCATGGCGCCACCCCAGTAATAGCTGACGAAATAGGCGGCATCGGCGTGGCTGAGGCCAGCGATATGGCTCTCGCCCAGGAAGTTGATCAGGAAGCTGCCGATGCTGACTTCACCGCCCACATACAGGAAGATGGCCAGCGCGCCCAGCACCAGGTGGCGGTGCGACCAGATCGAGGCCTTGTTGCCTGCCTGCGCCACGGCAGCCGCATCATCGGCGTGCGAAATCTTCGGCAATTTTGCCAGTGCGAAAAGCACGGCCAGTATCACCAGGGTGGCGGCCAGCACCAGGTACGGGCCTTGCACGGAGGCCGCTTCCTTGGCGCGGTAAGCCAGTTGCTCGGCTGCCGGCAGCAGGTCGAACTGCTGCACCGTCAGCACGGTGCCCGACAAAATCAGCATGCCGCCCAGGGCCGGCGCCACGGTGGTGCCCAGCGCGTTGAACGCCTGCGTCAGGGTCAGGCGGCTCGACGCCGTCTGCGGGTCGCCCAGTTCCGTCACATACGGATTGGCCGCCACCTGCAGCACGGTGATGCCGGCCGCCAGGATGAAGAAGGACAAGAGGAACAGCGCATAGCTGCCGGTGGACGCCGGGTAGAACATGGCGCAGCCGGCGGCCGCGATCAGCAAGCCGGCGACGACGCCGCGCTGGTAGCCGATCTTCTTGATCAGCATGCCGGCCGGCAGCGAGACGATGGCGTAGGCGCCAAAGAAGCAGAACTGTACCAGCATCGCCTGGACATAGGTCAAGGTGTAGATCGAGCGCAGATGGGGAATCAGCACATCATTGAGCGATGTCAGCAATCCCCACATGAAAAACAGCACCGTGACAATGATCAGGGCGCCTGTATTGTTTTGCGTGCCGGCCCGTGCGGACGGTACGCCCTGGCCTTGCTTTACGTATTCCATACCTTCTCCATTTTTCAATTCCAAGTTGATCGCGCCAGGCATGGAAGCGTTTCCACCCGGGCAGCGCCAGGACGCGCAAGCGCCACGCAGATATCAGCGTGGGCCATGACTGCCATCAACGATAGAGGGGCAGGCATGGCACGTCTCGCGCGCGGCAGGCGCACGGCCGACCGTTTCTCGTCAGAACGATGTCTTGTGGGCGCGGCACGCCTGCGGGCTGCGTCTGAAAACAACATCCAGGACAAAAACGTCTTGTAGTAAAACTACGGTACTGCGCCGGCATTATGCCTTAAAGCCCCGTATTGCGCAGCTTTCCCGCCTGTTATTTAAAAAATGAATAGCTGACATTTGAAATCAAAAGTAGCCTTATAACTTGGAATCGCTATACTTATATTGCAGTGCAGCACAACGCGGCACGCCACACAAGGAGTCTGCCATGTCTACCGCATTTACTTACCACACCACGCAAAACAGCAATATCGTCGCCACCCTCGTTCACGCCGCCAAGCGCGTGGGCGCCTGGCTGAACCAAAGCAGCGACCGCCGCGAGCGCGCTTACGAAGAAGCCTACCTGGCCGAATCGACCGACCGCTACGACCTGGAATACCGCATGCGCGAACTGGCCCGTGCCAACCCGCAGCCAAGCTGGATGAGCGGCCTGAGCCGTTAATCAGTACTGCAGCACGCAGCCCATCACCGGCTGTAGCAACAACGATAGCGCCATCCTGCTCGCCTTGCGCTTGAGCACAGGATGGGCTATACAGGCGGGATGCAAACGCCCATTACCATCCTCGCCATCGCCGGCAGCCTGCGCGCCGCCTCGCTGAACACCGCCCTGCTGCACGCCATCGCAGGGCTTGCCCCAGCGCCATTCGAGATCCGCATCTATCCCGGACTCGGTGAATTACCCCTGTTCAATCCCGACCTCGACGCCGACAGCCTGCCGGCCGTGACGGCCCTGCGCGACGCCATCCTGGCGGCCGATGTGCTGATGCTGGCCAGCCCCGAGTACGCGCACGGCGTGAGCGGCCCCATGAAAAATGGGCTGGACTGGATGGTGGGAAATGAATCGTTCATCGACAAGCCGCTGGTGCTGCTGAACGCCTCGCCGCGCGCCACGCATGCGCAGGCGGCCTTGCGCGAAACGGTACGCACCATGTCGGCGCGGCTGATCGACGAAGCCTGCATCAGCCTGCCCCTGCTGGGGTCGGGTCTCGATGCGGAGGGTATCGCCGCTGACCCGGCATTGCGCCGGGCCATCCTCGATATGTTGCAGTGCATCAGGTCATTTTCATGACCCTTTGCACGTTTTACTATCATTTCATCTAGTTTTACTACGCACTTCTACGGATCGCTCAGTGCGGGATCATGCCGGTGAACACGTACGCCTGCAGCATGGTGATGATGCCGATGATCACGGCAAACAGCAGGCTGTGCTTCAAGGTAAAGCGGAACAGGTCCGATTCCTTGCCCACCAGGCCAGTGGCGGCGCAGGCGACGGCGATCGACTGGGGCGAAATCATCTTGCCCGTCACGCCGCCCGTCGTATTGGCCGCCACCAGCAAGGTATCGGACACGCCGATCTGGTGCGCCGTGGTGTTTTGCAGGGAGCAGAACAAGGCATTCGACGACGTATCGGACCCCGTCAGGAACACGCCCAGCCAGCCCAGGAACGGCGAGAAGAACGGGAAGGCGGCGCCGCTGCCAGCCAGCAGCAGGGCCAGGGTGGACGACATGCCGGAATAGTTGGCAACGAAGGCAAACGCCAGCACCAGGCCGATCGACAGCACGGGACGGCGCAATTCCACCAGCGTTTCCACGAAGGCCTTGATGCCATCGCGCGGCGTCATGCGCAGCATCCACATCGACAGCACGGCCGTCAGCAAGATCGCCGTGCCCACGGCCGACAGCAGGTCGAGCTTGAAGACGGCGTCATACGCTTTCGGCGCGGCGACGATGGGCATCGTCTTGATCACAAGCTGGTCCAGGTAAGGCACGTGGATCTTCACGACCAGGCTGGATAACGCGCCGCCGACGGCGAACAGGGACTTGAAGCCGGGCAGGCTCCAGACGGTGACGATGGCCGTCAGCAGGCCGAACGGCGCCCAGGCGCGCGCCGTTTGCGCCAAGGTATAGGGCGAGGCAGCGCGGCTGCCGCTGCCGCGCAAGTCCGCACTGCCTGCTCCGCCAAAACCGGACAGCGCAGCGGCGCCGCCGCCGACGGCGTTGACCACCTTGGCATTCTTCGGCTGCCATACTTTCAGGAACAGGGTCAGCGACACCAGGCTGACGAGGGCCGAAGTGATGTCCGGCAGCTCCGGCCCAATATGGTTGGACGTGAAATACTGGGTAACGGCAAAGCTGGCGCCCGTCACCAGGGCGGCCGGCCACACCTCGCGCACGCCGCGCACGCCATCCATCATGAACACCAGCCAGAATGGCACGGCCAGCGACAGCAGCGGCAACTGGCGGCCCGCCATGGCGCCGATCAGGAACGGGTCGATGCCCGTCACCTGGCCTGCCACGATGATGGGGATGCCCATGGCGCCAAAGGCCACGGGCGCCGTATTGGCGATCAGGCACAGGCCCGCCGCATACAGCGGGTTGAAGCCCAGGCCCACCAGCAACGCCGAGGTGATGGCCACGGGCGCACCGAAACCGGCCGCCCCTTCCAGGAAGGCGCCGAAGGCAAAGCCGATCAGCAGCACCTGCAAGCGCTGGTCATCCGTCACCGACAGCACGGAGGCGCGGATGATCTCGATCTGCCCCGTCTTGACGACGATCTTGTACAGGAAGACGGCCGTGACGATGATCCAGGCGATGGGCCACAAGCCATACGCGAAGCCGTAGCCGGCCGCCGCCAGCGCCTGCGGCACGGGCATGCCGTACGCAAAAATCGCCACGGCCAGCGCCAGCGCCAGGGTGACGGCGGCCGCCACGTGTCCCTTGATGCGCAGCGCGGCCAGGGCGATGAAGAAGAAAATGATGGGAACGGCTGCCGCCAGCGACGACAGCCACAGGCTGCCGAGCGGTGTATAAAGTTGGGTCCAGGTTTGCATGTCGGGTCTCCTCCGGTGGATGCGGGTTAAGTGAAAAAACGGCTTTGCTGTATTTTTTTGCGGCGTATTTTTCTGTGGAAGCCGGTGCTACTCTTCCTGGCCCCGCGCATTGAGCAGGTCGGCCAGGCTGCGCGGCGCCGGCGTCAACGGCTTGCGGTGCTGCGTCCAGCCCAGTTGCGCGCGCGGCGTCAGCATCCGCAGGCGCGTGGCGGCCCAGCGGAACAGGCGGTAGCTGGCGGGGCGCGCAAAGGCGCCGCTCCAGAAGCGCCAGATCAGGCTTTCGCCGCGGCTGAACTTGGCGCCCTGGCCGCGCAGCGGATGCGCCACCTGCTCGCCGGGATTGCGATTGGCCTCCGTGCGCAGGCGCACCAGCAACTGCGGAATCGGGATGCGCACGGGGCACACTTCGCCGCAGGCGCCGCACAGGCTCGATGCGGTGGCCAGGTCCGCCGTCGCAGCTAGGCCCAGCAAGTGGGGCGAGATGATCTTGCCGATCGGCCCCGGATACGTGGTGCCGTAGGCGTGGCCGCCGATGCGCGTGTAGACGGGACAGTGGTTCATGCAGGCGCCGCAGCGGATGCATTGCAGGGTGGCGCGCAGTTGCTCGTCCGCGTAAGCCTGGCTGCGGCCGTTATCGAGCAAGACCAGGTGCACTTCGCGCGGCCCATCCTGTTCACCGGCGCGGCGCGGGCCGGAAATCAGGTTGAAATACGTGGTGACGGCCTGGCCCGTCGCCGAGCGTGTCAGCAAGCTGGCCAGCGGGACGATATGTTCGAGCTTGGCCACCACTTTTTCCATGCCCATGATGGCGATGTGGATCTCCGGCACGGACGTCGTCAGCCGGCCATTGCCCTCGTTTTCCACCAGCCACAGGGTGCCCGTGTCGGCTGCCGCGAAGTTCACGCCGGACAGGCCGATGTCCGCCTCGACAAACGCCTGGCGCAGGGCGCGCCGCCCTGTCTGGATCAGGCTGTCGACATCTTCCGTGTAGGGCGCGTCGGGAATATGCTCGGCGAACAGGCCGGCGATATCGGCTTTCGTCTTGTGAATCGCCGGCATGACGATGTGCGACGGCTTTTCGCCGGCCAGCTGCACGATGTACTCGCCCATGTCCGACTCCAGGCACGTCATGCCGCGCGCTTCCAGGTAGTGATTGAGCTCGATCTCCTCGCTGGCCATCGACTTGCCCTTGATGAAGCGCGTCGCCCGGTTCCTTTCCGCGATGGCGTGGATGATGGCATTGGCCTGTTCGCCATCCTCGGCCCAGTGCACCTGCACGCCGGCCGCCGTCAGCTTGTCTTCCAGCTGCACCAGCAAGTCGGGCAGGCGCGCCAGCGCGTGCCGGCGCACGGCTTCGCCGATGTCGCGCAGGCGTTCCAGTTCGTCGCCGTCGGGGAACTGGGCGCTGCGCTTGTCCTGTAAAAAATCCATGGCGCCGCGAAAGCTCTGGCGCAGCTTCGGGTCGTCCAGCGCGGCGCGGGCGCGCGCATGGAAGTCGGCCGGCTTGACGAATTGCAGTGGCTTGGCGTTCATGGCTGGCCTCCTTCCTGGGCGGGCAAGTCATCGATGATCAGCACCCACAGCCAGCGCGGACCGTGCGCGCCATAGGCGAGGGTTTGCTGGATGTCGGACGTTTTCGAAGGACCCGACACGAGCACCAGGTTGGCCGGCATACCGTCGGCCCAGCGCTCGGCGCGCGCCGCCGCATGCAAGTCCACGTGCAGGGTGCTGGCATACACGAGGCAGACATGCAGGGGCGGCGCCAGCGATACCGTGCGCGGCGTGGCCGCGTCGGGCGCGATGACCAGGGTACCCGTGGCGGCAATGCCGGAACGGGCGACGGTAAAACCGGCATCGACGGTATCGAACAATTCGCCCTTCCACTGCGCCAGCGGACGCTCGAAAGACAGCGCTTCCACGCCAGCTGGCAAGGCGGCGCGCAAGGCCCGCCCTTCGGCGCTGCCGGCATCCATCAGCAGGCGGCGCACCTGCTGCGCGCCCAGGCGCTGCGCCAGCAAGGCTGGCCAGGCATCGCTGCTCACGCAGTCGACTTCCGCATGCGCGGCGCGCAAGGCTGCCTGCATGGCGGCGATCCTGTTCCGAGCCGGCAGCGGTGCTGCGGCGCGGCGCGCCGAATAGTGCCTGTCGATGGCGGCATCGATGGCCTCCACCGCTTCGAGCGCGGAAGGCGCGGCGGCGCGCAGGCGTCCCAGCATGCGTTCGCGGGCCGTCAAGATCGCGCTCATGCCGCGCCTCCCGTGCGGCGCCACAAAAAGCTGGCCAGGTGTTCGACGGGCAGCGGCGCGCCCTGATGCTGCGCGGCGTGGCCGATGTTGAGCAGGCAGCCGCAGTCGGCCGAGACGAGCCGGTCGCAGCCCGTGGCGCAGGCCGAGGCGATCTTGTCGCTGACCATGGCGCCGGAAATGTCCGGGTGCTTCAATGAAAACGTGCCGCCAAAGCCGCAGCATTCCGATTCGCGCTGGTGTTCGATGCGCGTCACGCCGGGCAAGGCGTCGAGCAGGGCCACGCCGTGCACCCGCGTGCCCATCTCGCGGCGCGCACCGCACGAGGTATGCAGCACCACGTTTTCCTCCGCTTGCCCGGGGGCGGCCAGGGCCAGGCCGGCCAAGTCGAGCTGCAGCACGCAGACGAGAAATTCGCTCAGTTCATACACGCGCTCGGCCAGTTCGGCAGCCTTGGGACCGGCCACCGGGTCGTCCTGGAACAGCTGCGGCCAGTGGTGGCGCATCATGCCGGCGCAGGAGCCGGATGGCACGATCACGGGCCATGGCTGCGCAAACAGGTCCAGCTGCGCGCGGGCCACGGCGCGCGCCTGCTCCGGATTGCCGCTGCTGTAGGCGGGCTGGCCGCAGCAGCTCTGGCCGCGCGGATAATGCACCAGCAAGCCCTCCCGCTCC
The DNA here is from genome assembly GCF_021165895.1 of Janthinobacterium sp. PLB04. Classification (NCBI taxonomy): domain Bacteria; kingdom Pseudomonadati; phylum Pseudomonadota; class Betaproteobacteria; order Burkholderiales; family Oxalobacteraceae; genus Janthinobacterium; species Janthinobacterium sp. PLB04. The sequence continues at coordinate 5,012,443 of NZ_CP088968.1, forward strand.
AGCAGGCGCACCGCGTCGAGCCCCGCCTGCGGCACGAACAGGTCGACCAGGCAGGTGGCGAACAGGTACACCTGGAGCGGCGCATGTGGGTAGTGGCGTGGAGCGTGGCGTGGCTGGCGCGGGTCTGGCTGCATGAGTGTGTCTCCCCGGCGCTCTGTGTGTTGCTGCGGCGCCGCTGTGTGTTGTTAAGAATGACCGGTTCACGCATAATTCCAGCTTCCGCAAGCCACTTCAAATTGCTCGGACCACTTTAAAACAACACCGGAAGACAGCGATGGCGACAGGCATGCAAACGCGGGGCAGGGTCGAGATGGTGATGCGCAGGCTGGAAACGTCCCTGCTGGACGGCAGCTTGCCAGCGGGCGCACAGTTGCCGGCAGAACGCCTGCTGGCGCTGCAATATGGGGTCTCGCGCAATACCGTGCGCGAAGCGGTGCAGCGGCTGGCGGCGCGGGGACTGGTGCGCAGCCGGCGCGGCGCGGGCGTGTTCGTGACGGATCAATTGCGCACGGGCATGGCTTCGCCGTGGAGCCAGCTGGTGGCCGACCACCCTGCCCTGCGCGACGACATCCTGGAATTTCGCCGCGTGCTGGAAGGAGCGACGGCCTACTTTGCGGCGCAGCGGGCCAGCGGCGACGAACGCGCACAGATCATGGCGCTGCTGGCCGAGCTGGAACAGGCGCGCGCCAGCGATGACAAGCACGGCGAGGCGCAGGCCGATGCACGGCTGCATGAAGTCATCGCGCAAGCGTCGCACAACACCATGTTTTTGCACCTGCACACCAGCATCATCGGCATGCTGCGCGAACACATCACCATCAATGGCACGGGCTTGCGCCAGCAGGACGACGCCACGTCGCTGCACCTGCTGTCGCAGCACCGCACCCTGTGCGAGGCCATCTGCGCCAGCCAGCCCGAGGAAGCGCGCACGGCCATGCAAAGCCACATCGATTTCGTGCGCACGCGCGTCACCAGCGACGACGATTGAGGCCACTGGTAGGACCAGTAGATGAGCACAGTGGCCGCAAAAACTGCTACTATCGCGCGCCGCCACCTGATCCATCCTGCCATGACCGTCCTCGTCCACACCCACCCGCTGGTGCTCCAGCTGGAAAACGACTTGCTGCCCCTGTTCCGCGCCGCCCTGCCGCCACTCGCGGCCGCCGTGCCCCGGGCGCTCGCCTCCGTCTTCGCCTTTTCCAGCGGTACGGCCAGCGCTTTCCAGGATTATCACTTCGGCATTTCCTGCCTGCTCGAGGACATGCCCGACGATGCCCCGGAAGAAGTCGCGCTGCTGGTCAGCGTCACGGGCCTCGACGCCGGCGCCCGGCTCAGCGCACAGGTTGTCTGGGGCCAGCCATCGGGCCGGGTGGAAATGCAGGCCGAACTGCAGGCCGGCGACATGCCAGCCTTGCATGCGGCCCTGCCAGGCTTGCTGGCCGGCTTGCAACAGGCCGCCAGCCGGGGCAGGCCGGAAATGTGACAAGAGCATGAAAAAGTGCCAGGAAACAACAACTTACGCTTTCCGCAGCGCAACTTTGTTGACTTCCACTAGCCCCAGCCCCTATCCTTTCAGTTACGTTTGGTGAGAATGTGTGCATGTTCATGCGAGCATGCCCGCAAGCTGCCTTGCCCCCACAAAAGTCCATTCCGCATTTTTATTGCAACCATCAGGGCAACGCGCCTGGACGGCCGCTGCCAGCAAATACGGAGCTGACTGCCATGCCATCGCACCACCATTTTCCTGCAACACCCTTGCTCGGCTGCCTCCTCCTGGTGGCCGCCCTGCCCGTGCAGGCGCAGACGACGGACAATCCTGCCGCCACCTTCAGCGCCAATGCCAGCCTCACTTCGCAATACATTTCGCGCGGCTTTCGCCAGACCTGGGGCAAACCCGCCCTGCAGGCGGGTGCCGACTACGCGCACCCGAGCGGCTGGTCGCTGGGCACCTGGGCTTCCACCGTCAGCGACCGCTATATCGAGGATGCGACCATCGAATGGGACCTGTACGGCGGCTACAGCGGCACGGTGGGAGAACTGGGCTACAGCCTGCTCGCGTATTACTACAAGTATCCGGGCGCCGTGTACCGCGCCACGGGTGTCAAGTACGACTATGGCGAACTGTCGCTGGGCCTCAGCTACAAGATGCTGTACGCCAAATACAACCATACCGTCACGCGCGATTTCTTTGGCATCACGCATGCGCGCGGCACGGGGTATCTCGACGTGGGCGCAAATGTCGACCTGGGCAATACCTGGACCTTTAACCTGCACGCCGGCAATGGCCGGGTGGCGGGCACGGGCAATGCCATCTGGAACTGGCGCGACGCCAAGATCGGCGTCACCAGGGCCTTCGACGGCGGCTGGAACGCCAGCGCCGCCATCACGCGCGCCTGGGGCGCCACCGATGCCTACGACCATTACACCCTGGGCATTCCGAATGCGTCCGGCCAGTTCGACACGTCGAATCCCGCCGCGGCCACCGTCGTGCTGGCCGTCAGCAAGACCTTCTAGGCGCGCTACCCGCGACGCCCATGACACCGATATCCATCCCCATCAAGGAACAGCCTCATGCAACTCTCACTCAACAGTAAAATCTGCGTCGCCGCCACCGCGCTCGCCGTCCTCAGCCTGGGCGTCACGGCGGCCGTGATCGGCTACAAGAGCAGCGCCAGCGCCGAGGCGGCCGCGCTGGACCTGGCGCGCACGTCGGCGCGCGAAGTGGCCGGCGCGCTGCAGGCGCGCATCGCCAGCAACCTGTCCAGCGTGTCCAGCCTGGCCGGCGCCATGCGCGGCACCAAAAGCGCCAGCTTGCCCCTGCAGCGCGAGCAGATCAATGAGCTGACCAAGGCGACCCTGACCAGTTCGGAAGACTTGCTGGGCTCGGCCGTGACGTGGGAGCCGAACGCGCTCGACGGCAAGGATGCGGATTTCGCCAACCAGAAGCCGTACTACGACGCCAGCGGCCGCTTCATGCCCTACTGGACGCGCGGCGCCGGCGGCAAGCTGCAAGTCGAACCCATCGTCTTCGACCCGAAACCGGGTGCCAACGACTGGTACGACGTGCCCAAGCGCACCGGCAAGACCTACTTTACGGAACCGTATATCTACCCCGTCGATGGCAAGAATGTGCTGATGGCTTCGCTGGTGGCGCCCATCATGATCGACGGCAGCTTCAAGGGCACGGCCAGCGCCGACTTCATGCTCACGCGCCTGGCGAAGATCCTGGCCGACCTGAAAGTGATCGAGGGCGGCAAACTGGCCCTGATCTCGAATGGCGGGCTGTACGCGAGCCACCCGGTGCCTGAGCGCCTGGGCAAGAAGGCGGACGACGTGCCGGCCGCCGGCCTGGAGAAGGTGCGCCAGGGCCAGCCATATGAATACGAGGACGACAAGGGCTACATCCACTTGCTGCAGCCGCTGCAGATCCACCCCGATATCGCCCCGTGGAGCGTGGAACTGAACTTCCCGAAAAGCGTGGCCACGGCCTCGGCGCGCGACCTGATGATCTATACCCTGATCGTCGCCCTGCTGTGCGCGGCGGCCACGGCCGGTATTTTGATCCTCGTCGTCAACCAGCTGACGCGTCCATTGCGCACCCTGGGCCGCACCATGACGGATTTGTCGAGCGGCGACGCCGACCTGCGCGTCAAGCTGGAAGTCAAGGGCACCGACGAGCTGGCCGTCATCGGCAAGGGTTTCAACGCCTTCGTGGAAAAGATCCACGCCGTGCTGCTGCAAGTGCAAGCCAGCGCCGACAACGTGGCCCGTGCCAGCGCGGAAATTGCGCAAGGCAATAACGACCTGTCGGCCCGCACGGAACAGCAAGCCAGTTCGCTGGAAGAGACGGCCGCCTCGGTGGAAGAGCTGACGGGCACCGTCAAGGAAAACGCCGACCATGCGCGCCAGGCGAACCAGCTGGCCGCCTCGGCGTCGGACGTGGCGCAAAAGAGCGGCGCAGTGGTCGGCAAGGTGATCGAAACGATGACCTCGATCAACGATTCGTCGAACAAGATCGTCGACATCATCAGCGTCATCGACGGCATCGCCTTCCAGACGAATATCCTGGCCCTGAACGCGGCCGTGGAAGCGGCGCGCGCGGGCGAACAGGGGCGCGGTTTCGCCGTCGTCGCCACGGAAGTGCGCAACCTGGCGCAGCGCTCCGCGGCGGCAGCGAAGGAAATCAAGCTGCTGATCGACGATTCCGTGGGCAAGGTGGCCGTCGGCAGCAAGCTTGTCGATGAGGCGGGCGCCACCATGGAACAGGTGGTCGACAGCGTACGCAAGGTGACCGCCATCATGGCCGACATCAGCGTCGCCACCACCGAGCAAAGCGACGGCATCGCGCAAGTGAACCAGGCGCTGGCGCAGATGGATGGCGTGACGCAGCAAAACGCGGCCCTCGTCGAGGAAGCGGCAGCGGCCGCCGAAAGCCTGCAAGACCAGGCCAGCCATTTGGCCGAGGTGGTCAGCGTGTTCAAGCTGGGCGCGCAGCAACAGGCGGCGGTGCCGGCAGTGAAGACAGTGGCTGCGCCGCGCACGCCGCCAGCCGTCAAGGCGCCGCCGCCAGGCAAGCGCCTCGCCTCGATCAAGCCGGCGCCAGCGGAAAGAACGCAAGCCAAGACGCCGGCAGGCGATGACTGGGAAGAGTTTTAAGCCGGCCTTTCCTGCCGGCAGCGAGTTACTCTTGATTTAAATCAAGTCACGAATACATTCGGTGAGAATTGCCCCCCATCCATCCTTTTATACTGTTGCCGCGCTCACGGCACGCATGCTTGCCGGAATAAAAGGATGGGGCATGAAAAAAATAGTGGCAGTCTTATTGGCATCAAGCACCGCACTGCTGGCAGGTTGCGGCGGTGGCGGCAGCAGCGGCGATGCAGGCAATTCCAATGCTGGATCGGCGCTGGCTCCCTATGTCGGTACCTGGCAAGCGCCATGCGATGGACACGAGCGCGAGATCATGGTCGTCGCAGCCAAAGCCGATGGCAGCGGCGCCATGGAACTCAGTTCCACCACCGAAATCTATCTCAAGACCGGCTGCGGCGGCACCTTGCTGGGGACGGAAACCATGACGGCAAAGATCAGCGCGACACCGGATGGCGTGGTCGACGTTCTGGTCAAACTGACGGAAAATGGTGCCGCGAGCAACGTGCGCATCGACAAGCTGAACCTGTCCATTCCCGCCTATGCCTTCAACGTCACGGGGCCTGGTGTGCAATACGTGAAGAAAGATGGCAAACAGCAATGGTGCATCGAATATGAAGGCGGCTCCACCTGCCTGCTCGACGAAGGCATGCGCCCGGCGCAAACCATCAAAGGTGGCATCGTCTTGCGCGACAACAACCTCTACACCTTCTCGCATAACGGCACCGCTTATGAACCCGACATGCTGTATGTAAAAAAATAAGCGCGTAACTTGCTGCGGAGCCCGTGGCCCCGCAGCTTCAGCGCCTCGGGTCCGTTAGCGAACATATGTGTAGAACCGAACATACATTGCGAAAATAGAAAGCTATTCTGTTGAAAAACAGGAGCTTGCCATGTCGCCCACCGCCTTTACGCTGCCATCCCACGCCGAGCTGACCGCCTTGCTGCGGCCACACGACAGCACTTTCTCCCCCGTCGAAGGCTTGCGCCGCTTGCGCGAGGCGGGACTGGACCAGCTGCCCCTGCCCGGCCACGGCGCCACTCTGCAGCGCTGGCAAATGCTGGCCGCCATCGCCGCCATCGACCTCTCCCTGCTCAAGCTGTATGAAGGCCATACCGATGCGCTCGCCATCCTGGCGGAAATCGATGGCCCCGGCGTGCCGGCCGGCAGCAGCTGGGGTGTCTGGTGTGCGGAAATGCCGGGCGCGCGCGTCCGCTTGCAGCAGGCAGCCGATGGCCGCTATGTGCTCGATGGACGCAAGGCATGGTGTTCCGGCGCGAATGGCCTCAGCCATGCCTTGATCAGCTGCTGGAATGAGGACGGCCAGGCTTGCCTGGCCTCCGTGGCCCTGTCGCAGCCGGGTGTGCACGTCACGGACGAAGGCTGGCAAGCCGTTGGCATGCTCGCCTGCGCCAGCGTCGACGTGACCTTTTCCGCCGCGCGCGCCTTTCCCGTGGGTGCGCCGGGCGCGTATCTGCAGCGCCCCGGTTTCTGGCATGGCGGCGCCGGCATCGCGGCCGCCTGGTATGGCGCGGCATGCGCCGTCGCCAGCCACCTGCATGCGCGCGCGCAGCACGCCGCCCCCGATCCCGTCCGCCTGGCGCAACTGGGGAAAATCGATTGCGCGCTGCGCGCCGCCGGCGCCCTGCTGCGCGAAGGAGCCGCCGAAATCGACGCACAGCCGCAGCGCGACGTCATGGGCCTGGCGCTGCGCCTGCGCCTGGCGGTGGAAGATGCCGCCACCCTGGTCCTGCACCTGGCCACGCGCGCCCTCGGCGCCGGCCCCCTGTGCCGCGATGCCCGCTTCGCCCGCCTGGTGGCCGACTTGCCCGTCTTCCTGCGCCAAAGCCATGCGGAACGCGATCAGGCCGTACTGGGCGGAATCGTCGCCGGTGCCGAAGACCATCCCTGGGCGCTCTGACATGCCCGCCCATCCCGATACGCATGCGCGCCGCATCGAAGGCCGCGGCACGCCGGACGACGTATGGCTATCCTGGCCGGGGCTGCACGATATCCCCGCCATCGGCGCCCACACACTGGTGCCGCCGGGATCGCGCGCCGTCATCGTCGCGCCCCATCCCGACGATGAAATCCTCGCCTGCGGCGGCTTGCTGCAGCTGCTGGCGGCGCAGGGCAGCGAACTGCTGTTCGTCGCCGTCACCGATGGCGACGCCAGCCACCCGGGCTCCCCACTCTGGCCGCAGGAACGCCTGCGCCGCGTGCGTCCGCAGGAATCCGCGCAGGCGCTGCAGGTACTGGGGCTGGCGTCGCCCGCGTGGCTGCGCCTGCACCTGCCCGATGGCAGTGGAGAAGCCATGACGCCGCAGCTGAGCACGACCCTGGCAGCGCAGCTGCGTCCCGGCGACACGGTGTTTACCACCTGGCGCCTGGATGGCCACCCGGACCATGAAGCCTGTGGCTGGTCCTGCGCTGCGGCATGCTCGGCCAGCGGCGCCACCCTGGTGGAAATGCCCGTCTGGGGCTGGCACTGGGCCGCGCCCGGCGATGCGCGCGTACCATGGCACCGCGCGCATCGCCTGCCATTGCCGGACCCGATCCTGCAGCGCAAGCGCGCCGCCCTGCGCTGCTTCGCCAGCCAGATGGATGCCGATCCGTCTACCGGCCGTCCCGCCATCGTGGCTGGCGATGCCTTGCAGCGCCTGCTGCACGCCTGCGAAGTGTATTTTCTATGAATGCCTCGTCCATGCCAGACGACCAGCGCGGCAGCTATTTCGAGCAGCTGTACCGCCAGGATGCCGACCCGTGGCTGGTGCGCCAGCGCTGGTACGAGGAACGCAAGCGGGCCCTGCTGCTGGCCAGCCTGCCGCAGCAGCGCTACCGCCACGCGTATGAACCGGGCTGCGGCAACGGCGAATTGACGGTCGAACTGGCACGGCGCTGCGAGCGCCTGCTGGCGGCCGATCTCTCGGCCGAAGCGTTGCGCCTGGCCCGCCAGCGCCTGCAGGACGCGGAACAGGATGCGCATGTCACCCTGGCACAGCACCGGCTGCCGCAGGACTGGCCGCGCATCCCGCCCGGTGCCGGGAAATTCGACCTGATCGTCTTCAGCGAGATCGCCTATTACCTGTCGCCGGAAGAACTGGCGCGCGTGGTCGAACACAGCATCGCCAGCCTGGCGCCGGGCGGCAGCATCGTCGCCTGCCACTGGCGCGCGCCGTTTGCGCAGCGCATCATCTCGACCGTGCGCGTGCATGCGGTCTTCCAGGACGCGCACGGTCTGCACCGGGTGCTGCGCCACGAAGAAACCGACTTCCTGCTGGAGATCTGGTCGAACGATGCGCGCTCGGTGGCGCAACGCGAGGGCTTCGCATGATAGGCGTGGTCGTTCCCGTACATGACGAGGAAGCGTGCCTGGGCGACTGCCTGGCGGCGCTGCGCTTTGCCGCCACCTGCCCGCTGCTGTCTGGCGAAGCCGTCAGCATCGTCATCGTGCTCGACGCCTGCAGCGATCAGTCGCAGCGCATCGTGCTGGCGCACGCCATGCAGGCAGATCTGCGCTGGCGCCTCGACTGCATCGCCGTCAATGCCCATAACGTGGGCGCCGCACGCGCCGCCGGCGCGCAGCTGCTGCTGCAGCAAGGCGCACGCTGGCTGGCATTTACGGATGCGGACACGCGCGTCTCGCCCTCCTGGCTGAGTACCCAGCTGGGCTTGAACGCCGATGCCGTCTGCGGCACGGTGGCCGTGGACGACTGGTCGCCGCACGGGGCCAACGCCGATGCGCTGCGTGAACACTACGCCCGCACCTACACCGATGCCGACGGCCACCGCCACATCCATGGTGCCAACTTCGGCGTACGCGCCAGTGCCTACCTGCGTGCCGGCGGCTTCGCGCCATTGGCTTGCAGCGAAGACGTGGCCATGGTGGCGGCCCTGCAAGAATCCGGTGCGCACATCGCCTGGAGCGCCGCGCCGCGCGTCACGACCAGTGCCCGCCGCCATGCCAGGGCACGCGGCGGCTTTGGCGACACCTTGCTGCAGGTGGTGGCGGCGATGGAACAGTCCCCGCTCCTCACGCTGACATAGCCAAAAAAAATCGCCGGACCGGATGGACTCCGGGCCGGCGATCAGGGCTGGCCTGAAAGCTAACTGATTACTTGAGCGGCATGGCAATGCCGAACATCACCGACTGGCTACGTCCGCTATCCATGTTCAGATTGCTGTTGTAGTCCAGCGTGATGGTCATGCCGTTCGACAGCAGCAGCTTCACGCCCAGCCCCGCCGTCCAGTTGCCCGTCTGCTGCGGCACCGTGCGGATCACGTACACGGGGCCGTCGGCCGCCAGGTCGGCATAGGCCAGGCGCGCATCATCGGCGCCCTGGAACTGGTGCCGGTACTCGAGCCGCGCCCGCGGGAACCACGTTCCCAGGCCACCCACATAGATGCCCTCGGCCCGCACGCCCAGCGCGCCGATGCGCGAACGCACCGTCTGCTTGAAGTAGCTCAGCGCGTTGATGCCCGCCGCCTTCTCCGTGTACGGATCGAGCTTGGCCGACATCAGTTCCACCCGGCCATACGGCGACCACATCCACGTTTCCTGGCGCATCTCGATGCCGCCCACCAGCGCGCCGAACACTTGCTTGCCGTCGCGTTCACCGGTGGCGAAACCGCTGCCATCGGTAAGGTAGCGCGACGCATCGTATTGCAAGGTACCGTAGCCGAGCACGCCGTCAAGGAAGACGCCCTTGCTCGGACGCAAGCTGCCATACACGGCCGCCACGGCGCTGTCGGCCGTGCTGCGGCTGCCGTTCTGGCCCACGTCGCTGCGGTCATGGCTGAAACCGGCGCCCACGCCCAGGGTCGCCAGGTCGCTGATGCGGTAATCGCCACCCACGCTCACGCCGTTGGTGCGGAAACGGAAGCCCGTGTCACGGCCATTCACATAGTGCTGGCCGAAGTCCACCGCGCCGCCAAGCCACAGCGCCAGGGCCTGCTTCTGCGTGTCCGGACGCTGCGGCATGTCCGGCAAGCCGTTCGTGGCGCCGCTGACATCCACCTGTTGCCGCTCGCTGCTGAAACCGGCATCGGGCTGGCGCAGGGAAGCCTTGCGCATGAACGGTTTCACGGCCGTGCCGAACACGCGGTCCGCTTCCTGCTCCTGCCAGCGCGCCAGCGCCGCCGTCGGGTTGCCGCTGTCGTTCGGCGGCGTCAGGCTCAGGCCAAAGCTGGAACGTCCCCAGCCGTCGCCATGCAGGCTTTCCAGGCGCTGCGTGAAGTTCGACAGCTGCGCGCTGGCGAAACGCCGCGCCGCATCGGCTTGCGCCGCCTGCAAGCCGATCACTTCCGGATCGACCGACGGATCGCGGCGCGCCGTCACGGTGACGTTGACCACGCCCGGCTTCGAGGTGGCAAAGGCATTGCTCAGGGTGTAGCTGACCACCGCTGCGCCGGCAAACTTGCCCGACGCCGCAAAGCTCAGCTGGTACGACGGCTTGCCGGCCGTGCCCACGTCGCGCACCACCGCCTTGCCCGCCTCCGCCGGCGCCACGCTCAGCACATTCGCCGCCGTGAACGGACCGCCCGTGGCGCCCGCCGTCAGGTCCACATTGACCGTCAGGCCGGCCACCACCGTGGCGCTCTGGCTGGCCACCTGCGGCATCGGATTGACGGAAATCGTCGACGTCACCGGCGCCGAAGTGCCGAACACGTTCGACACGGTGTAGCCGATGCTGATGTCGCCGCTGGTGCTGATGCCTGGCGTGTAGACGATGTCCATGCCATTCACCACTGCCGTACCGCTGGCCGGCTGCGTCGTGATGGCCACTGCCGTGAACGGGCCGCCCGTGGCGCCTTGCGTCACGGGCAGGGTCACCGGCGTGCCCGCCAATACCGTGACCGTCTTGGCGACAGGTACCGGCACCGGCTGCGGCGCCACCGTCACACTGACCGTCGCGGGCGCGGACGTGCCGCCCGGCCCGGTCGCCGTGTAGCTGAAGGCGTCAGGACCGAAGTAGTTCGCATTCGGCACATACGTCACTTTAAAACTCGCGCCGACGGCGCGTGCCATCCGTGCCGAAGCTCCCGTCGACACCACCGTGACGCGCCCATGCTGCGGCGGCGTAACGATGGTGACTTCGGTAATCGGGCTGCCATCGGTGGAAGCGATGGTCAGGCTCACTTCCTGGTTGGCCGAGGTGGTGGTGGTCTCGTTGGCCACCGGTGGCGGCGCCTGGTTCACCTGCAAGGTCAACGCTTGCTGCACCGTGAACTGGTGCGCGTCCTTCGCTTGCAAGGTGAAGTTGTAGCTGCCCGCCACCGTCGGCGTGCCGCTGACGATGCCGCTTGCCGCATCGAGTACCAGGCCGGTCGGCAAGGTGCCGCTGCTGAGCGAGTACGCATAGGGCGCAATACCGCCGGCGGCCGTGAATGACTGGCTGTAGGCATCGCCGGCGCGGATCGCCGCCAGGCTGGCTGGCGTCAGTGTCAGGATGGGCGCCGCTACCGCCAGCGTGTAGCTGTTGCTGGCGCTGAATGGCGCGCCCACGCCCGTGCTGCTGTCGGTGGCCTTGATGCTGAACGGGAAACTGCCCGCCACATTCGTCGTGCCGGACAGCACGCCCGTCGCCGTATTCAGGCTCAGGCCCACGGGCAAGGTGCCCACCACGGCATAGCTGTAAGGCGCCGTGCCGCCCGTCGCCGTCAGGGTCGCACTGTAGGCCGCCTCCGCCGTCGGATTGGGCAAGCTGGCCGGCGTCAGGCTGACAGTGGCTGACGCCACTGTCAGGGTATAGCTTTGCGTACCCGTAAACAGGTGCGCATCGGTCGCTTGCATGTTCAAGGTGAAACTGCCACCTGCGGTCGGCGTGCCGCTGAGCAAACCACTGCTGCTCAAGGTCAGGCCTGCTGGCAGGCTGCCGCTCGACACCGTATAGGCATACGGGCCGACGCCGCCGCTGGCCGACAGTTGCTGGCTGTACGCCGTGGCCACTGTCGCCGCCGGCAAGGTGCCAGGTGTCACGGTGATCGTCGGCGCGGAAACCGTCACGGTATAGCTGTTGGCGGCGCTGAACGGCGCGCCCGCGCCCGTGCTGCTGTCGCTGGCGCGCAGGCTGAAGGTAAAGCTGCCGGTCACATTCGTCGTGCCGGACAGCACGCCCGTGGCCGCGTTCAGGCTCAGGCCAGCGGGCAAGGTACCGCTGCTGACGCTGAAGGTGTACGGCGCCGTGCCGCCCGCTGCCGTCAGCGTCGTAGTGTAGACCGCTTCCGCCGTTGGATTCGGCAAGGTGGCCGGCGTCAGGCTGACCGTGGCCGAGGACACCACCAGGGTATAGCTTTGCGTGCCGGTGAACTGGTGCGCATCGGCCGCCTGCACGGTCGCGGTGAAACTGCCGCCCGCCGTTGGAGTACCGCTGAGCAGACCACTGCTGCTCAGCGTCAGGCCCGCAGGCAGGCTGCCAGCCGACACCGTGTAGGCATAGGGAGCGACGCCGCCGCTGGCCGTCAATTGCTGGCTATACGCCGTGGCCACTTTCGGCGCCGCCAGCGAACCTGGCGTCACCGAGATTACGGGGGCAACCACTATCAAGGTATAGCTGTTGCTGGCGCTGAACGGTGCCCCCGCGCCGGTGCTGCTGTCCGCGACCTTGATGCTGACAGGGAAGCTGCCGGCCACATTGGTCGTACCGGACAACACGCCGGTGGCCGCATTCAGGCTCAGGCCGACGGGCAAGGTGCCGCTGGTCACGCTGTAAGTATACGGCGCCGTGCCGCCCGTCGCCGCCAGGGTCGCAGTGTAGGCTGCTTCCGCCGTCGCATTGGGCAGCGCTGCTGGCGTCAGACTAATGTTGGCCGACGACACGTTCAAGGAATAGCTTTGCGTGCCGGTGAACTGGTGCGCATCGGCCGCCCGCACGCTCACGGTGAAATTGCCGGCCGCCGTCGGTGTACCACTGAGCAAACCACTACCGTTCAAAGTGAGACCGGCAGGCAAATTGCCGCTCGACACCGTGTAGGCATATGGAGCGACGCCGCCGGCGGCCGACAGTTGCTGGCTGTACGCCGTGGCCACTGTCGCCGCTGGCAAGGTGCCTGGAGTGACCGAGATTACGGGCGCGGCGACGCTCAAGGTATAGCTGTTGCTGGCGCTGAACGGCGCCCCCGTCCCCGTGCTGCTATCGGTGACCTTGATGGTGATAGAGACGCTGCCAGCCACATTGGTCGTACCGGACAGCACGCCCGTGGCCGCATTCAGGCTCAGGCCCACGGGCAAGGTACCGCTGCTGACGCTGAAGGTGTACGGCGCCGTGCCGCCCGCCGCCGTCAAGGTTGCAGTGTAGGCCGCCTCCGCCGTCGGATTGGCCAGGCTGGCAGGTGTCAGGGTGACAATGGGAGTGCCCACCACCACCGCCACGCTAGCCGACGCTGACGTGCCACTGGTATTCGTGGCCGTATAGGTGAAGCTGTCTGGACCAGCGTAACCTGCCGTCGGCGTATAGCTGATGCTGGTGCCGTTGGCTGTCGCCGTGCCGTGCGCCGCGCCGGTCGCCACCGCGACCGAAGCCGCCGCACCGCCGCTCAAGTTCAGGGGAATCGCGGTGGCGCCACTGCCATACGGCACGTTGACACTGACGTTGCCAGCAATGGGCACAGCAACAGCTACAGTGCCCGAATAATTTATCTGGGCATTGAAGGGAGTACCTGTCCCGGTGCTGCTGTCGGTAGCCGTGACGGTGAAATTGTATGCGCCTGCCGTGGTAGGAGTGCCGGACAGGGTGCCGTTCGCCGCCAGCGTCAAGCCCGCAGGTACGGTGCCGCTGGCGACGAAGCCATACGTGGCCGTCCCGCCAGTGGCGGTGATGCTCTCGTTGAAGGCAACGCCGACCACCATCGCCGACAGGGCTGTCGGCGCGACGACGATCGTCGGCGCCGCCACCGTCAGCGTATAGGCTTGCGAGCCATAATACGGGCCGCTGCCCGTCGAGCTATCCTTGGCACGCACGGTGAAATTGAAGGTGCCGGCCGCCGTCGGCGTACCCGACAGAATGCCGCCGCTGGACAGACTCACGCCGGCCGGCAAGGTACCGCCGGCAAGGATCTCATAGGTATAGGTATCCTTGCCGCCCGAGGCCGTCACAGTCTGGCTATATGCCGTGCCAACCTTTGCTGCTGCCACGCTGGTCGGTGCCAGCGTCACGGTCGGTGGGCTGACCGTGATCGTCACGGTGGCCGCCGTCGAGGTGCCGACGCCGTTGCTGGCCGTATAGGTAAAGCTGTCGTTGCCGCCGAAACCTGCCGTCGGCGTATAGCTGATGCTGGTGCCGTTGGCTGTCGCCGTGCCGTTCGAGGGAACGCTTGCCACGGCAACCGAGGTCGGCGCTCCGCCGCTCAAGTTCAGGGGGATTACGGTGGCGCCGCTGCCATACGCCACCGTCGCGCTGGTATTGCCGGCAACTGGCGCACCCGGTGCCACCGTGCCGGAATATGTATGCGTACCTGTAAAAGGAGCGCTTGCACCTGTGCTGCTGTCGGTAGCCGTGACGGTGAAATTGTATGCGCCTACCGTGGAAGGGGTACCGGACAGGGTGCCGTTCGCCGCCAGCGTCAAGCCCGCAGGTACGGTGCCGCTGGCGACGAAGCCATACGTGGCCGTCCCGCCAGTGGCGGTGATGCTCTGGTTGAAGGCAACGCCGACCACCATCGCCGACAGGGCTGTCGGCGCGACGACGATCGTCGGCGCCGCCACCGTCAGCGTATAGGCTTGCGAGCCATAATACGGGCCGCTGCCCGTCGAGCTATCCTTGGCACGCACGGTGAAATTGAAGGTGCCGGCCGCCGTCGGCGTACCCGACAGAATGCCGCCGCTGGACAGACTCACGCCGGCCGGCAAGGTACCGCCGGCAAGGATCTCATAGGTATAGGTATCCTTGCCGCCCGAGGCCGTCACGGTCTGGCTATATGCCGTGCCGACCGTTGCTGCTGCCACGCTGGTCGGTGCCAGCGTCACGGTCGGTGGGCTGACCGTGATCGTCACGGTGGCCACCGTCGAGGTGCCGACGCCGTTGCTGGCCGTATAGGTAAAGCTGTCGTTGCCGCCGAAACCTGCCGTCGGCGTATAGCTGATGCTGGTGCCGTTGGCTGTCGCCGTGCCGTTCGAGGGAACGCTTGCCACGGCAACCGAGGTCGGCGCTCCGCCGCTCAAGTTCAGGGGTATTACGGTGGCGCCGCTGCCATACGCCACCGTCGCGCTGGTATTGCCGGCAATTGGTAAGGCCACAAAAGTAAACTGATCCGCCAAACTGGTGACGCTAGTGCCGCCAGCCGTGGTGACCGTCACGTCCACCGTGCCTGCAATGCCCGAGGGTGCCGTCGCCGTGATCTGCGTGGCGTTGTTGAACGTAAAGCCGCTGGCATTGTTGGCGCCAAACTTCACTGCCGTGACGCCGCTGAAATTCAAACCGGTGATGATGACGCTGGCGCCGCCTGCGACGGATCCAAAGCTTGGCGAAATGCCGCTCACCACGGGTACTGCCGCATACGTGAATTTATCCGCCCCGGCGATGACACTGGTGCCGCCCGCCGTGGTCACGCGCACATCCACGGTGCCCGTACCGGCTGGCGCCGTCGCCGTGATCTGCGAGGCGTTGTTGACCGTGTAACCGGTCGCCGCCACGCCGCCGAAGGTCACCGCTGTCGCGCCGGTCAAGTCCGAGCCATTGATGGTGACCGTTGTGCCGCCAACCAGGGGACCCGCCGTCGGCGAAATGCTGCTCACCACGGGTACTGCGGCATACGTGAATTTGTCCGCCCCGACGATGGCGCTGGTGCCGCCGGCCGTTGTGACGCGCACATCCACCGTGCCCGTACCGGGGGGCGCCGTCGCCGTGATCTGCGAGGCGCCGTTGACCGTGTAACCGGTCGCCGCCACGCCGCCGAAGGTCACCGCTGTCGCGCCGGTCAGGTCCGAGCCATTGATGCTGACCGTGGTGCCGCCACCCAAGGGACCCGCCGTCGGCGAAATACTCGTGATCGCTGGCGCCGGAACATAGGTGAACCGGTTTGCCGCATCGGCGATGTTGGTGCCGCCTGGCGTAGTGACGAATACGTTCACGACACCGGTACCGGGTGGCGACGTGGCGGTGATGCTCGTGGCATCGACCACGGTAACGCTGAGGCCATTGTTGCTGCCGAATTTGAGTGCCGTTGCGCCGGTAAAGCCGGTGCCGGTAATGTTGACGGCGGTGCCGCCGCCAAGCGGACCGAGCGCCGGCGACACACCCGTGATGGTCGGCGGCGGCTGGGCGTTGATCACCAGGGAATAGCTTCTGGACGTGTTGTAGGGTCCATTGCCGCCCGTGCTGTCCGTCGATTTCATCACAAAGTTGTAGGTGCCCAAGGCACCGGGCGTGCCCGAGAGCAAGCCGCTGCTTGACAGGGTCATGCCCGCCGGCAGGCTGCCCGATTCCACCACATACGCAAATGGCTCGGTACCATTGGCGGTAGACATCGGTTGGCTGTAGGGCACCGACAACCCGCCTGCCGCCAGCACGGTGGGCGTGATGCTCAGGGTGGGCACGGCGATCGACACGGAGTAATTCTTGGTGACGGTCAGAGGCGTGCCTGCGGTCGAGTCGGTCACCTTGATGCCGAACACATAGGCGCCGGTCGCCTTCACGGTGCCGGAAATGACGCCGGTCGACGACACAGTGATGCCAGGAGGCAAAGCGCCAGATACAAGTACGTAGTTGTAAGGCTCGACACCGCCGGTCGACAACATCGCCTGGCTGTACGGCACGCCGATCACGGGTGCCGATATGCTGCCCGGTGTCACGGTGAAGGCAGCCGCAGGGGGCAGCACGGTCACCGTAAAAGTCACCGCCCTGCTGTCCTCATCCCACAGGACAAAGCTGTCGGACAGCGCCCCGTCGCCGTTATTGATGTAGGTCGCAATACCGGTACCGTTGTTGACGAGACCGGTAATCGTGCCGTGCAAGGCCGTCGCGCCATTGTCCGTCAGGCCAAATAAGCTACACGACGACAAATCAACGACGTACGAACCGCCTGATGCGACGGTAAAACTCCTCTGATTGGGAATACATTTCGTGCTCGGATCACCGTTGGCTGCCTGCGCCGGGCCTGCGCCAAGCGCCAGCATCAGCAGGCACAGCGTAACGCAGCAATGCAGGAAACGGCCAAACGCTGGCGCCAGGCCAACCCGGCGAGCCGCTGCCCGCCTTCGAGTTCCTGCGATAAAAGCAAGGAACAAAAAATGTGCCGGGCGGGCGACGATATCGTTGCAAATACGCAACATGATTTCTCCAATACAGAGTTTTTTAGACAAAAAGAACCATGGATTCAGGCTGCAAGCGATCCCTATTCCGGGCTCTTCCATAGAGCCAACAGATGTTGACGCTTGCCATACGACAACGTATGCTACCTCGAGATTTCAATAAAGTAACTATAACAAAAAGGGTTTTTCAAAAAACAATATTGATTGCAAATGGAAAATATTATTCCTTTAGCATTTAATAACATTCCAACCGCGGGAGAACGATGATGGCTGAAGTGTATTTGGGACAAATCATGATGAGCGGATTTGGGTTTGCGCCGCGTGGATTTGCGGCATGTAACGGGCAATTGCTGCCAATTACGCAGAATCAGGCGCTGTTTGCCCTGTTGGGTACCTTTTACGGCGGGAACGGCACGACCAACTTTGCCTTGCCAAACTTACAAGGCAGCACCCCTGTCGGCGCAGGCAGTTCAGTGGACGGTTCCTGGCAACCCGCCCCCTACCAGGTCGGTGCCCGTAACGGTGCGGAAGCTATCACTTTGACACTGAGTCAGATTCCACCGCATACGCACGCGGCCAATGCGCTGACCACGCCGGGCACCACCAAGAATCCCACCAACACCCTGTATGGCGGCAGCGGCACGGAAGCCATCTATGGCACGGCAGGCCCGCAAGTGCCCTTGAACAATCTGGTCCTGGCCCAGACAGGCGGCAGCCTGCCGCATAGCAATATGCAGCCATTCCAGGTACTCAATTTCAGTATCGCCCTGAACGGCGTCTTCCCATCGCGCAACTAACATGCCAGCCACTTCCCACGGAGCAGAGTCATGACTACACCTTATGTCGGCGAGATCCGCCTGTTTTCCTTTCCCCGCATACCGCAAGGCTGGTTTGCCTGCGACGGCAGCCTGAAGTCTATCGCCAATAACGAGGTGCTATATACCCTGCTGGGCACCACCTACGGCGGCGACGGCGTCAATACATTCGGTGTACCCGACCTGCGCGGCCAGGTGCCCTTGCATCAGGGCACCGGCCCTAGCCTGACACCCCGGGCCATGGGACAAAAGGGGGGCAGCGAAACGGTGACCTTGCTGCCGACCCAGATGCCTGCGCATACGCACGTATTCAGTGCGATCAGCACACTGGCGACGATCAACACGCCAGGCACCAGCGCACAGCTGGCGGCACCGGTAAATAACGACAAGATGTACACGAGCAGCCTGGCTGGCCTCACGACCTACGACATGGCACCCGCAGCAACGGGCACTGCAGGCAGCGGCTTGCCGCATGACAACACCATGCCCACCCTGACCGCCTCGTTTTGCATCGCATGGGCAGGCATTTACCCATCCCAACAATAACAGCCAGCACGCAAGCGCAGCCCATAAAATCGATCAGGAGAACCTACCGTGACATCACCATATCTTGGCGAGATACAAGTCTTTGGCTTCAATTTCACACCCTACGGATGGGCCAGCTGCAATGGCGCCACCCTGCAAATCCGGCAATATACCGCCCTGTTTTCACTAATCGGCACGCAATATGGCGGTGATGGCGTCAACACATTCCAGTTGCCCAACTTCACGGGACGTGCGCCTTGCAGCCAGGGCCAGGGGCCAAGCTTGACGCAGCGCGTGATGGGCGAAACGTTCGGCAGCAATAGTGTCCAGCTGAATATCACGCAGATTCCCAACCACACCCATCAACTGACCTTGAGCCGCCAGACCAATGCCACCCTGCAGCGCAACGTGCCGCAAAATGGCGATGGCCTGACCAGCATCACCGGCACGAACGCATTCGTGCCGGCGACAACGCCGAACACCACCTTGTCGCCACTGACCATCGGCAGCGCGGGTGGCGGCCAGGCGCATGAAAATCGCCAGCCCTTGCTGGCGGTAAATTTCTGCATCGCCCTGCAGGGCGAGTTTCCCGCGTTTGATTGAGGCTTGAACGCTCCGGCCAGGCGGCGCCATCGGGCTCCGCCTGGCCCTGCCTGCCCCGCCTCAGCGGCATTCTCAGTTGAACACCGCCTGATACAAGAAGCCTTGGTTGTCACGCGCCACCGGCACCAGGAAGATACCCACCTCGCCAAACGCATCATGCTGCAGCTGAAAGATTTTCTGGCTGAAGAGGATGGGGGAACTGTTATGGAATAACAAGCTGAACGGCGCCCGCAACAGGCCTTCCAGTGTGGCCGATGGCAACGGGCGCGCTTCCTTCAGGATGAAAGCGGCATTCCCGTCGCCGACCGAGATAAACGTGTCGTTGACGCGCGCGGCAAAGTGTTCCAGGGTCAATACATTCATCATTGCAGGCATTCCATTTCATGGGCTGTGTGATTGAAACAATGATTTATTCTAATGGAAGCATTGCTGCTTTTACACAGTTTTTGACATGAAAGTCCTCACCTCTGCACGCGGCAGCCAGGGGCATCCGTCCCGACCGCCTGTGCAGAGCCTGCCGCACTGTTTCTTCGCCTACCGCATCGCCTCCTCCAGCCCAGGCGCAAACCCGGCGCCGTGCTTGACCTGCGCGGTGGACGCCTTCAGGGTGGCGCCGATGGGCTCGGCGCGGCCAGCCAGGCATTGCCCCAGGAAGTTTTCCGTCACCGCATTGAAGGCGATGTTGTTCACGGGCCGGGCAAAGCCATGGCCCTCGTCGGGGAACAGCACATACGTGACGGGGATGTTCTTGGCCGCCATGGCCGCCACGATCTGGTCCGATTCAGCCACGTTGACGCGCGGGTCGTTCGCGCCTTGGCCGATCAGCAGCGGGCGCTGGATATTCTGCGCAAAGTTCAGCGGCGAGCGTTCCTTCAGCAGCGCCTTGCCCTCTTCCGTGGTCGGGTCGCCCATGCGCTTGTAGAACTGCTGCTTGCCCGCTTCCCAGTACGGCGGTATGGTTTGCAGCAAGGTAAACAGGTTCGACGGGCCGACGATGTCGACGCCGCAGGCAAACGTCGTCGGCGTGAACGCCATGCCGGCCAGGGTGGCATAACCGCCATACGAGCCGCCCATGATGGCCACCTTGTCGGCCGTGGTCACGCCGCTTTTCACCGCCCATTGCACCGCGTCGAGCAAATCGTCATGCATCTTGCGGCCCCACTGCAGGTCCCCGGCCGAGATGAATTGCTTGCCGAAGCCCGTCGAGCCGCGGAAGTTCACCGACAGCACGGCGTAGCCGCGGTTGGCCAGCCACTGGTGATAGCCGTTGTAGCCATACGTATCGCGCGCCCACGGGCCGCCGTGCACCAGCAGCACCATCGGCACCGCCTGCGATGGCGTGCCGCCGGCGCTCGCCTTCGATGCTTGCGGCAGGGTCAGATACGACACTAGGTTCAGGCCGTCGCGCGCCTTGATTTGCTGCGGATACATGGGCACCAGCGGTGCGCCTTCCAGTTCCGGACGCGTCACGTACAGCAGCGTGAGCTTCCGGGTCTTGCGTTCGTACAGCCAGCTCGATGGCGGCGCCGTGACGGCATCGACGGCCACCAGCCATTTATCGTCGGCATCCGTGCGCGACGTTACCGTGAACTGGCCCTGGGTATTTTTTTTCAGGAAGGCCAGGTCGGCTTTCAGGTCGTTCGTCAGCGGCAAATACTCCTGCTGCAGAAAATTGACCGTGTAGGCTTGCACGCGGCCCGTGCGCGTGTCGTACAGCGCATCGGCAATATCCGTGCGCGGGTCTTGCGCCACCACCGTGCTCTTGCCGCTGGCCACGTCCTGCGCCAGCAGCGCCGAGGTATTGCGGCCGCGCGAATCGTTCCAGTACAGGGTCTTGCCATCGACCGTGAACGCCAGCGGCGACGTGGTCTGCGCATCTTCCAGGCCCACTTCGGCCAGCGGCGTGCTCTCGACCTTGCCATCGGCCAGGCGGAAATACGTCATGCCGCCATCGGCGCGCGCCTTGCTGGCGATGCGCAAGTTGAGCAGTTCATCGGCGACATAGCCGCCATAGCCATCATTCTGCTGCACCAGGGTCAGCTTGCCGCTGGCCAGGTCCAGGCTGTACACGTCGTGCCAGCGCGCATCGCGGTTATTGATGCCGACGAGGATGCGGTCCTTCACCTTGCTGCTGATCTGGACTATCCGCACGCGGGTCTTCTCGAACGGCGTGTAGTTGATCTGCTTGCCGCTCGCCACGTTCACGCCGTACAGCAGGAAGTTTTCATCGCCGCCCTTGTCCTGGATGAACAGCAGGGTTTTCGAATCGGGCGACCAGAAGCTGCTGCGGATGGGCCGCACCTTTTCTTCCGTCAGCGGGCGAGCTTGCGCCAGGTCGCTGGCCGGCGCCACCCACACATTGAGCACACCGTCGCGCGGCGCGATCCACGACAGCCACTTGCCATCCGGGCTGATGCGCCCGCCGGACTTGCTGGGATTGCCAAAAATCTTCGCCCGCTCGATCAGCGGCGTGTCATTGGCAGGGGCTTGGGCGTGCGCCGGCAGGGCGGCGGCAAACAACAGGGCAGGCAGGGCATAACGGATCATGGACACCTCATGGTTGATGAATGAAGGGAAACTTCACACGTGCATGTGCCAGGCCATCATAGGCCAAACGGCTGTTGCCAGGCTGATCACAATGACCAAATCAGAAAACGGGGGAACAGAATGCCTGTAGCGGGGAATGAAATGCCGGAGGCAAGAATTGAGCAAGCGCAAGACGCTGGCACGATGGCACGATGGCGCGACCCGAGCGGACGTAGCACGCTTGCCAATTCTTGCAAAACCATACACTATTTGCGTGCAGTAATTCAGCCCTGACATGGAGAGAGCACTCATGAGCACATGTGACCATATCGTCCGAATGGCCGCCTACAATGAAGTAATGAATGAGAAACTGTATAGTGCAGCTGGGCAACTATCTCAGGAGGAGCTCTTTGCCGACCGCAAGGCTTTTTTTGGCTCCCTCTTCGGCACGATGAACCACCTTGTCGTCGCCGATACGATCTGGCTCAAGCGTTTCTGCGGACATCCGGCACGCCAGCCGGCGCTCGACGCCATCCGCGCGGCGGCCGCTCCGGCGGCGCTGAACCAGCCGCAGGCCGAAGACCTGACGGGCCTGCTCAGGCTGCGCCATACGCTGGACCAGACCATACAGCGCTGGGCCGCCGACCTGACGCCAGACGACCTGGAACAGCCGCTCGGCTACGCCAACATGAAAGGCATGGTGTCGCGCAAACGCTATTCGAGCCTGATCATGCATTTTTTCAATCACCAGACGCATCACCGGGGCCAGGCCACCACCCTGCTGTCGCAAAGCAGCATCGACATCGGCGCCACCGACCTGCTGATGCTGATTCCCAACGAAGACTGACGAGCGCAGTGTTCGTTTGCTCGCAGAATTGACCCACTCTGTTTGACCCGCCTTCCACCGCTTGGCAAACGCTGCCACGCGGTCGTATGACCCTACGTAGCCCAGCTCTTTCAGGTCTTCATGGATCTGCTTCAAATTGCGCCGCTGCTTACGCGGCCTAGTCGTCTCGGCCTTGAGCCAGCCAGATAGCTGCACCGAGTATTTGTCTAATCCGCTAATTGATCGCCGCTCCGCATAGGAGGGCTCAGTGTCTAGCTGGAAAATACACGAAATCTCACTCGCCGGTGACATGAACCAGGATGCGCCGAAAGGCTGGGCTCCACGAGGACTTAAAAGAGTTGGGGTTCGATGGGGGGCTTACGACAGGGTCGCGGCGTTCGCGAGGACATGAAGGGGCGTCAAGTAGGCCTGGTCAATTCGGCCAGCAAACAAACATGCTCGGGCCTAGGAAAGAATCGTCAGCAGGAAAAACCTGTTTCAACCCATGCCAAATGATTGCAAACAAGCCCATGTTTTCGTAGGGGTAAATGCAGGGATAAAAACTCTCACCAAAGAAAAAGGCCACTCCGAAGAGTGGCCTAAGTCCTTGAATCTAATGGTCGGGGCGAGAAGATTCGAACTTCCGACCCCATGCACCCCATGCATGTACGCTACCAGGCTGCGCTACGCCCCGACGAGGTGGGAATTATAGCAGAGCCTTTTAGGTTTTTGCCATGCTTTGCGCATGATTCATATCGAACTGCGCAAACTTTTTTGCATGGCCCTGGCAAGCGGCCTATTCGTTCAGCAGCAGCGCCGTCAGGACGATGCGGAAGCCCGCGATCAACGGCTCGACTTTCACGTCCGGATTGTGAATGAGGCGCACGGGCAAGCCCTGGTAAATGGCGACGAGGGCATTCAGGCGGCCTTCCAGCATCTCTTCATCGGCCGGCAAGCCGCGCTTGATGCGCGCATCGCGGATGATGGAGAGAAACAACTGGCGCGAACGCTGGTCCGAGCATTGCAGCATTTCCGCGATCACCGGATTGCGCGAGGCTTCCGCAAAAATTTCCAGCGGCATCATCCACGTTTTCGGGTCCAGCGCTTCAAGCACATGCTCGCCCGCATTGTCGATCACGGCCTGCAGCGGGTCTTCGCGCTGCGCCAGGTCCTGCATCAGGTTCGACACCCGCTCCGTATTCTGCATGACGAAGGCGGCGATGATCGCATCCTTGCTGTCAAAATAGTTATAGATGTGGCCCGCGCTCATGCCGGCCGCTTTCGAGATCTCGGCCATGCTGGCGCCGTGGAACCCGCGGCGGCTGAAACAGCTTTCGGCCGCATCGAGCACCTGCTTGCGCCGCGTGTTGGCGCGCTCGGGGTCCGGATGCTTCTTTTCAACTTGGTTCATGATTTTCCAGTAGCGCGCCGGCCCTGCCCTTGCGGGCAAGGCCGGCGTCGGCGTCCCCGTGATTATTGGGCGCCGCCAGCCGCCGCGACGGCTGTCTGCTCAGGCTGCCAACCGCCGCCCAGCACCTTGTACAAGGTCACCAGGTTGGTCGATTTGGCCAGGCGCGCCGTGATCAGGCTCTGCTGCGCCGTGTACAGCGCGCGCTGGGCCACCAGGGCGTTCAGGTAGGACTCGGCGCCCTGCTTGTAGCGCGCGTCGTGGATGGTGTAGCTCTTCGTCGACGCCTCGACCAGCGAGACCTGCGATTGCAGGCGCTCGTCGATGGTGCCGCGCTGGGCCAGCGCATCGGACACTTCACGGAAGGCGACCTGGATCGCCTTTTCGTATTGCGCCACGGAGATTTCACGCTGCACCTTGGCGATATCGAGGTTGGCGCGGTTCACGCCGCCATCGAAGATCGGCAAGCTGATCTGCGGAATGAAGCTCCACGTGCCGCTGCCCGCCTTGAACAGGCCCGACAGGTTGTCGCTCAGCGAACCGGCCGTGGCCGTCAGCGAAATGCGCGGGAAGAAGGCCGCGCGCGCCGCGCCAATGTTGGCGTTGGCCGCGCGCAAGGTGCGCTCGGCCGCCAGCACGTCGGGACGGCGTTGCAGCACGTCCGACGGCAAGCCGGACGGAATGTCCGCCAGGGCCGTGACGGCGCCGAACTCGCCTTGCGGCAGCAGATCGGCCGGCACGGGGCCGCCCACCAGCAAGACCAGCGCATTCTGATCCAGCGCTACCTGGCTCGTGTAGACAGCCACGTCGGAACGGGCCGACTCGACGCTGGTCTGGGCATCGTACTTGTCCAGGCCGGAGGTAGCACCGGCACTGAAGCGGCGCACGGCCAGGTCATACGACGACTGCTGGCTCTTCAAAGTATCTTGCGCCACGCGCAGGCGCTGCTGGTCGGCCACCAGGTTCAGATAGGTGCTGGCCACTTCGGCCACCAGGCTGATCTGCTGTGCACGGCGTGCTTCTTCCGTGCCCAGGTATTGTTCCAGCGCGCTGTCGGACAGGCTGCGCACGCGGCCGAAGAAGTCCAGCTCGTACGCCGACACGCCCAGATTGGCCGTGTACTGGCGGTTGATGGACGCTTCGCCGTTGGCGCTGGCGTTCTTCGGCACGCGGCTGGCCGACTGGCCGCCGGACGCCGACAGGGTCGGGATCAGCGCGGCGCGTTCGATGCCGTAGGTGGCGCGCGCCTTCTCGATGTTGAGGATCGAGACGCGCAGGTCGCGGTTGTTGGCCAGCGCCAGTTCCAGTACCTGGCGCAGGCGCGCATCGGCAAAGAACTCGCGCCAGGCGACGTCCGCCACCGGCTTGGCGTCGGCGGCGGCCGTGTCGGCCTTGTAGGAAGGACCGGTCGGCCAGCTTGTGGGCGCCGGCGCTGCCGGACGCTCATACGTGGGGGCCAGGCTGCAACCGGCCAGCAAGGCCAGTGCCGCCATGGAGAGTAGCGATTTTTTCATATTAATGTGCATCCTTGGAAAGCGTGACGGCTGGCGAACCAGGCGTCGCCGGCGTGGTTGGCGCGTCCGACTTCGAGAAGAAGCCGCGCACCAGCACGAAGAACACCGGCACGAAGAAGATACCGAGGAACGTGGCCGTCAACATACCGCCCAGCACACCGATACCGATGGCGTTCTGGCTGCCGGAACCGGCGCCGCTGGAAATGGCCAGTGGCAACACGCCCAGGCCGAAGGCAATCGAGGTCATCAGAATCGGACGCAGACGCAGACGCACCGCGTGCAAGGTCGCGTCCAGCAGCGACATGCCCGATTCCTGCATTTCCTTGGCAAACTCGACGATCAGAATCGCATTCTTCGCCGACAGGCCCACCACCGTGAGCAAGCCCACCTGGAAGTACACGTCGTTCGACAGGCCGAACATCCACGTACCGAGCACGGCGCCGATCACGCCCAGCGGTACCACCAGCAGCACGGAGAATGGAATCGACCAGCTCTCATACAGCGCGGCCAGGCACAGGAAGACGATCAGCAGGGACAGCGCGTACAGCTGCGGCGTCTGCGAACCGGATTCGCGCTCTTCCAGCGACACGCCGGTCCAGCTGAAGCCGATGCCAGGCGGCAGCTTGGCCACCATTTCTTCCATCGCGTTCATGGCGGCACCCGTGCTTTGGCCCGGCGCCGGCGTACCCAGGATCTCTACCGACGGCAAGCCGTTGTAGCGTTCCAGGC
Source organism: Janthinobacterium sp. PLB04 (assembly GCF_021165895.1). Lineage (NCBI taxonomy): Bacteria > Pseudomonadati > Pseudomonadota > Betaproteobacteria > Burkholderiales > Oxalobacteraceae > Janthinobacterium > Janthinobacterium sp. PLB04. The sequence goes on from NZ_CP088968.1 coordinate 5,038,284, forward strand.
GTGGCGACGCGTAAATCCACTTGCCGGTGGCGAAGGCCGAGAACGGCACCATCTGGCCAGCGGTATTGCGCACGAACCATTTGTTCAAGTCTTCCGGCAGCATGCGCGAACTGGCGTCACCCTGGATGAATACTTTCTTCACGCGGCCACGGTCGAGGAAGTCGTTCACATACGAACTACCCCAGCCGACGCTCAGCACGCGGTTGATTTCCGAGATCTGCAAGCCCAGCGCCGTTGCCTTCTGCTGGTCGATGTCGATCTTGTACTGCGGCGTATCTTCCTGGCCGTTCGGGCGCACGCCGACCATGGCCAGATTCTGCGACGCCATGCCCAGCAACTGGTTACGCGCCGCCATCAGGGCGTCATGGCCGACACCGCCGATATCCTGCAGCTGCATGTCGAAACCGGTGGCGTTACCCAGTTCCAGCACGGCAGGCGGTGCAAACGTAAACACCATCGCATCCTTGATCTGCAACAACTTGCCCATGGCGCGGCCCGCTACTGCCGGCGCTTTTTGCGCCACGTCCTTGCGCAGCGACCAGTCTTTCAGGCGCACGAAGGCGATACCCGTATTCTGGCCGTTACCGCCGAAGCTGAAACCGGCCACGGCAAACACGGAAGCGACGTTATCTTTCTCGCTGTTCATGAAGTGGTCTTCGACCTGTTCGATCACTTTCAGGGTGCGCTCTTGCGTGGCGCCCGTCGGCAATTGAATCTGCGTAAACAGGATGCCCTGGTCTTCTTCCGGCAGGAACGACGTTGGCAAGCGCATGAAGATGAACACCAGGCCAGCCAGCAACAGCACATACAGCAGCATCGAGCGGGCGCGGTGCGTGATCATGGCGCCAACCATGCCCTGGTACTTGTTGCTGCTGCTATCGAAGCTGCGGTTGAACCAGCCGAAGAAACCCTTGTTGGTCGCGTGATGGCCCTTTTCGACCGGTTTCAGCAAGGTGGCGCACAAGGCTGGCGTAAACACCAGCGCGACGACGACGGACAGCACCATCGACGAGACGATCGTGATCGAGAACTGGCGGTAAATCACGCCCGTCGAACCGCCAAAGAAGGCCATTGGCACGAACACGGCCGACAGCACCATGGCGATACCGACCAGCGCGCCCGTGATCTGCGTCATGGACTTGCGCGTCGCTTCCAGCGGCGACAAGCCCTCTTCGCTCATCACGCGCTCGACGTTTTCCACCACCACGATCGCATCGTCGACCAGCAAGCCGATGGCCAGCACCATGGCGAACATGGTGAGGGTATTGATCGAGTAACCGAATGCATTCAAGATGCCGAAGGTACCGAGCAGCACGACCGGCACGGCCATGGTCGGGATCAGGGTAGCGCGGAAGTTCTGCAGGAACAGATACATCACCAGGAATACCAGGATGACCGCTTCGACCAGGGTTTTGACCACTTCTTCGATGGACAGTTTCACGAACGGGGTCGTGTCGAACGCCACCTGGTAGCTCATGCCTTCAGGGAATTGCTTGCTCAGGTTGCCCAGCATGGCTTTCGCCGCATTGGCCGTATCGAGCGCGTTGGCGCCCGTCGCCAGCTTGATCGCCACGCCGGTTGCCGCATGGCCGTTGTAGCGGGCCACGGTGTTGTAGTTCTCGCGGCCCAGCTCCATGGTGGCCACATCCTTCAGATGCACCATGGCGCCGTCGGTCGTGGTTTTCAGCAAGATGGCACCGAACTGCTCCACCGTTTGCAAACGGCTTTGCGCCGACACGGTAGCGTTCAGCTGCTGGCCCTTGATGGACGGCGTGCCGCCCAGTTCACCGGCCGACACTTCCGCATTCTGCGCCTGCACGGCCGTGATCACGTCCGCCGGGGTCAGGTTGAAACTTTGCAGCTTGGCCGGATTGAGCCAGATACGCATGGCGTACTGCGAACCGAACAGCGTCACATCGCCCACGCCGGCAACACGGCTCAGCGGATCGACGACGTTGGCGGCCACATAGTCGCTCAAGTCGGTCTGGTCCATCTTGCCGTTTTCGGAAATGAAGCCGAACACCATCAGGAAGTTCTTCGTCGCTTTCGACACGACGAGACCCTGTTGCGTGACAGCCGTCGGCAGCAGTGGCGTGGCCAGCTGCAGCTTGTTCTGTACCTGCACCTGGGCGATGTCGGGGTTGGTGCCGCTGGTAAACGTCAGCGTAATGCTGATGCCGCCAGTGGCGTCGCTCGACGAAGCCATGTAGCGCAAGCCGTCGATACCCTTCATCTTTTGTTCGATGACCTGGGTGACGGCGTCTTCCACGGTCTTGGCGGAGGCGCCAGGATAGGAGCCGCTGATCGAAATCGACGGCGGAGCAATACTCGGGTACTGCGCGATCGGCAGGCTGAGGATCGAAATCACGCCGGCAAGCATGATGACGATCGCGACCACCCAGGCAAAAATCGGGCGGTCAATGAAAAAACGGGCCATTAATATTCTCCTGAATTAGTGGGCGCTGGCAGCCGATGCTGCGGCAGAGGCGGCAGCGGCAGGCGCGGCAGGCGCCTTGGCCGGCACGGCAACGGCTGGTGCGCCTGGCTTGACTTTTTGCAAGCCTTCCACGATCACGCGATCGCCTGCGGCCAGGCCGGACGTCACCAGCCAGTCGTTGCCGACCGTACCGCTGGTGGTCAGCACGCGTTGCTCGACCTTGTTTTCCTTGTTCAGGATCAGGGCCGTTGCCTGGCCCTTCTGGTTGCGCGTCACGCCCACTTGCGGCACGGTGATGGCTTTTTCATCGACGCCCGTTTCCAGCTGGGCACGTACGTACATGCCTGGCAGCAATTCGCCTTTCGGGTTCGGGAACAGCGCGCGCAAGACCACGTTGCCGGTGGTCGGATCGACCGTCACGCCAGCGAACTGCAGCTTGCCCGGTTCGCTGTACTTGCTGCCATCCGGCAAGATCAGGTCGACCTTGGCCTGGCCTTCGCCCACTTTTTTCAGCGAACCGTCGGCCATCTGGCGCTTCAGGCGCAGCAGATCCGTGCTCGACTGTGTCACGTCGACGTAGATCGGATCGAGTTGCTGCACGGTGGTCAGGGCTTCCGCCTGGCCCGCCGTGACCAGCGCGCCGGCCGTCACGGTCGAGCGGCTGGTGCGGCCGCTGATCGGCGCCGTCACGGTGCTGTATTTCAGGTTGATATTCGCCGATTCCAGCGCCGCTGTGGCGGACTCGACGTCGGCCTTGGCTTGCTCGAACGCCGCGACGGCGTCATCGTATTCCTGGCGGCTCACGCCTTCGATGGCGACCAGTTCCTTGTAGCGCGATGCTTTCGGACCGGCCGTCAGCAGGTTGGCCTTGGCTTTCGACAGCGCGGCCTTGGCCGAATTGTAGGCTGCCTGGTAGGTGGCCGGATCGATCTGGTACAGGGCCGTGCCTGCTTTCACATCGCTGCCTTCGACGAACAGGCGCTTCTGGATCAAACCACCGACTTGCGGGCGCACATCGGCGACCTGGTAGGCATTCGTGCGGCCGGGCAGTTCGGCGCTCATCGGCAACGCGGCCGGATTAACAGTAAACACGACCACCTGTGGCGCTTGCTGCGCGTGAGGTGCTTCCTGTTTTTTACTGCAGCCGGCCATGATTACAGTGGCGCACAGAACGGCAATAGCGCCGCTCGTACGCGGCGACGTCAGGGAAAAAGTTGGTTGCATCTTGGACTTTCTGAAAAAGAAGCTGGCTAGTGTCGTTAGAAATGACTAAATTTATTAACGCAGATCAAAGAATGAACGATCATTCTAAAATCGTCAAGCATCGTTACAATTGAAACATAGTAACTATCAAGCGAATTAAATTATCAATGAAGCAATAAAATGAGGACAGCGACAGCGTCTGCACGTCAGCCAATTGGAACAGGAAGCTGGCGGACGGCGGCAAAACGGCAATGCGGGAAAGTTGGATTGAATGAATACTGTAGCAGGGTAATGCGTTTTTTGCTGAAGCCTTGATCGCGCGCGCAACACTGCCCCACGCGCGGCCGTCGGCCGCCATGAATATTTACCAATGGTATCGAAAAGACATGCCGCGGCGAACGCGCTAGTATAGTCTCCACAGCGTGGCAAAGCGGGGGCGCAACGATGACAGCACAGGCGCGAAAAACACGGCGGCAGGATGGCGCCAGCGGCCCGGACACGCCGCCACTGCTGTCGACCGGCGTCGAAGGCCTCGATGCCATCCTCTCGGGCGGCTTGCTGGCCGAGCGCCTGTACCTGGTCGAAGGCGTCCCCGGCACGGGCAAGACCACCCTGGCGCTGCAATTTCTGGCCGAAGGCGCGCGCAGCGGCGTGCCCGTGCTGTATATCGCCCTGGCGGAATCCGAGATCGAACTGCGCGGCGCGGCCCTGTCGCATGGCTGGGACCTGGCCGGCATCGCCATCGAAGAAGTGGCGCCCAACGACGACATCCTCGACCCCGAGCGCCAGTACACCATCTTCCACCCGTCGGAAATCGAACTGGCATCGACCAACCAGCGCCTCCTCGCCGCCATCGAAAAGCACCGCCCTGCCCGCCTGGTGCTCGACTCGCTGTCCGAACTGCAACTACTGGCGGAAAACCCCCTGCGCTACCGGCGCCAGGTCGTGGCATTGAAACAATACCTGGCCAGCCGGCACTGCACCACCCTGCTGATCGATGACCGTTCCGCGGTGGACGACGGCTTGCAAGTGCGTAGCGTGGCCCACTGCGTCATTTCCCTGGAGCTGCAAAACCAGGATTATGGCAATGACCGGCGCCGCGTGCGGGTGGTGAAATACCGGGGCGTGCCGTTTCGCAGCGGCACCCACGACTACAAGATCGCCCATGACGGCCTGCTCGTCTTTCCGCGCCTGGTGGCGGCCGACACGCGCCGCGATGGCGACCATCGGCGCCTGTCGAGCGGCGTGCCGGAACTCGACACCATGATAGGGGGCGGCCTGGAAGAAGGCATGAGCACGCTCATTTCCGGCCCGGCCGGCAGCGGCAAGTCCACCCTGGCGGCGCAATTCGTGCACGCGGCCACGGCGCGCGGCGAACCGTGCGCCATGTTCCTGTTCGAGGAAGCGCGCAGCAAGCTGCTGAACCGGGCCGACAACGTGGGCATGCGCCTGCAGGCGGCGCTCGACTCCGGCCTCCTGAGCGCACAGCAGATCGATCCGGCCGAACTGACCCCAGGAGAGTTCGCCCAGGCCGTGGTCGACGCGGCAGAACGGGGCGCCCGGGTCATCGTCATCGATAGCCTGAACGGCTACATGCACGCGGTGCCCGACGAGCGCTTCCAGAGCACCTATCTGCACGAACTGCTCAATTACCTGGGCCAGCGCGGCGTGGCCACCCTGCTCGTCGGCGTGCAGCAAAACATGCTGGGCACCGCAATGACGACCTCGGCCGACGCCAGCTACCTGGCCGACGGCGTCATCATGCTGCGCTATTACGAAACGGAAGGCGAGGTGCGGCAAGCCATTTCCGTCTTCAAGAAGCGCGGCAGCGCGCACGAGCGCAGCATCCGCCGCTTCGAGATCAGCCCGCAGGGCATCCGCATCGGCCCGGCCCTGGCCGGCTTTCACGGCATCCTGTCCGGTTTGCCCACCGTCGGCGGCACGCCCTTCCCCTAGGAATGCCATGGAGCAGCGTATCCTGATCTACGCGCCTGGCGGCCAGGACGCCTCCCTGACCACCAGGGTACTCGCCAGCGTAGCCATCGCCAGCCACGCCTGCCGCTCCGCCGGCGAGCTGGCCGAGCAGCTTGCGCTGGGCGCCGGCGGCGTGCTGACGGTGGACGAGGCCTTGCCTGCAGGCGTCTACGCCGTGCTCGACGCCTACACCCGCCAGCAGCCGGACTGGTCCGATTTGCCCATCATCCTGCTGACGCATGCGGGACTCGATTCCTTGCCCTTGCGGCAAGCCGTCGCCACCCTGGGCAACCTGACCCTGCTGGAACGTCCCGTGCACATATTGACCCTGATCACCTCGGCCCACGCCATGCTGCGCGCGCGCCAGCGCCAGTACCAGGTGCGCGAGACGCAGCGGCGCAAGGACGAATTCCTTGCCAGCCTCGGGCATGAACTGCGCAATCCGCTGGCGCCCATCAAGACTTCGGTGGCCCTGCTCAAGCACCTGTATCCGGCCTCGGAGCAGGTCAGCAAGGTCAGCGGCGTGATCGAGCGCCAGGTGACGCATCTGACGCGGCTGGTGGATGACTTGCTCAACGTGGCGCGCATCACCAGCGGCAAGGTACTGCTGCAGCGCGAAAATATTGAATTACAGCAAGTACTCGACCATGTGATCGAACTGTGCCAGCCCGCTGCCGACAGCCGGCACATCAGCATCACGCAGGCGTTGCCGCCGCTTGCCATCACGCTGCACGCCGACTATGCCAGGGTGGTGCAGATCTTTGCCAATATCGTTTTGAATGCCGTGAAGTTCACGCCGGAGGGCGGCCGCATCCACATCACGGCGCGCCTGGCGCAGGGGCAACTGCAGGTGACGGTCGAAGACAATGGCATCGGCATCGAGCCGGATGCCATCCCACGCATCTTTTCCATGTTCGAACAGGGGCGCACGGTGGAAGGCCAGATGGCCAGCGGCCTGGGCATCGGCTTGAGCCTGGCGAGCCAATTTGCCGAGATGCATGGCGGCAGCATCGACGCGCACAGCGACGGCCCCGGCCGCGGCAGCCGCTTCATCGTCACCTTGCCGGTCAGCGCCGGCGACGCCCAGACAGCCACCCCGGCCACCCCGGCGGCGGCCGGCAGCGAGGCGCCCACCGGCGCGGACCCGCCCGTGCAAGTGCTGGTGGTGGATGACAACCTCGATGCGGCCGATTCATTGCAAAGCCTGTTCCAGCTCGTAGGCTATGCCGCCAAGGTCGCGTACAGCGGCGCGCAAGCGCTGGCGGCCGTCGAGATGGCCTGGCCACAACTGATCGTGATGGACCTGGGCATGCCGGACATGGATGGCTATGAAGCGGCACGCCAGATACGCCAGCGTGCGCAGGGACGCGAGGTGCTGCTGATTGCCCTGACGGGCTGGGGAGAGGCGCGCTCACGCACGGAACAAGCCGGTTTCGACCATCATCTGACGAAACCGGTGGACTTCGCCGCCATCGCCGCCCTGCTGGAACAGCACCTGGCGCGGCGGACGGGGACAGCTACGCGGACAAAATAGCGTTTATTTCCACTTGCCGCGCAATTCCTGCACCCTTTGCTGCAGCAATTCCGGCGTGGCGGCCTCGGGCGCCACGGGCATGCCCACGGCCAGCGACAAACGCGAGCGCAAGCCCGCCTTGAAAGCGCGCTCGAACAGATGGCCATTGCGATGGCTCAGCAGATGCCCCCACAAGCCGCGCAGCGCCAGCGGAATCACGGGTACCTTGCTGCGCTCGACGATCTTGGCGATGCCGCCCTTGAATTCGCTGATCTGGCCCGTGCGCGTCAGCTTGCCTTCCGGGAAGATGCACACCAGCTCGCCTTCGTGCAGCGCTTGCGCGATATCGATGAAAGCCTTTTCCATGAGGAACGGGTCTTCCTTGGCCGGCGCGATGGGGATGGCCTTGGCCGTGCGGAAGATCCAGCCCATCAGCGGCATCTTGAAGATGCGGTGGTCCATGACGAAACGGATGGGGCGCGGACTGGCTGCCATGATGACGATGGCGTCCACATAGCTGACGTGGTTGCATACCAGCACGGCCGCTCCTTCCGTAGGGATGCGTTCGCCATCGACCACTTTGACGCGGTGCACGGTCTGGATGAGTATCCACGCGAGGAAACGCATGAGGAATTCCGGCACCAGCGAAAAGATGTAGGCGGCCACCAGCGCGTTCAGGATGGCCGTGACGAGGAACAGCTGCGGAATCGTAAATCCTTGTCCCAGCAGCACGATGGCCACGCCGGCCGCCGCCACCATGAACAGCGCGTTGAGGATATTCATGCCGGCGATCGTGCGCGAAATGTGTTTCGGGTCGCAGCGCGTCTGGATCAGGGCGAACAAGGGCACGATGAAGAAGCCGCCGAAGACGCCGATCATGACGATGTCGATCAAAATGCGCGGCACGCCCGCCTGGCTGACGAACGCCAGCGCATCGACCACTTGCGTATTCGCATACGCATTGCTGGCGAAATACAGGTCGATGCCGAACAGCGACAGGCCGATGGAGCCGAACGGCACCAGGCCGATCTCGATCTTGTGGCCGGACAGGCGTTCGCACAGCAAGGAACCCGTGCCGATGCCGACGGAAAACACCGTCAGCAGCAGCACGAAGACGCTGTGGTCGCCATGCAGGAAATCCTTCGAGTACACGGGGAACTGCGCCAGGATCAGGGCGCCATAGAACCAGAACCAGGAATTGCCCAGCATGGCCAGGAAGACGGGACGGTTCTTGCGCGAAAAATTCAGGTTGCGGAACGATTCGGCAACAAAATTCAGGCTCACCTTCAAGTCCGGCTCCGGCGCCGGCGTGCGCGGCACGCGGTAGCTGGCGACCAGGCCGAAGACGGCCACGGCGATGGTGGCGCCAGCCACCAGTTCCACGCCCAGCGGCTTGTGCACGATCAGCACGGCGCCAAGGATTTCACCCAGCAAAATGCCGACAAAGGTGCCCATCTCGATCAGGCCATTGCCGCCAACCAGTTCCTCGGGTTTGAGCTGCTGCGGCAGGTACGCATACTTGACGGGGCCGAACAGGGTCGAATGCACGCCCATGCCCACCACGGCCGCCACCAGCAGCCACAGCGTATGCGTCATCCAGCCGGCGGCGGCCACGGCCATGATGGCCAGTTCCATCCATTTCACGAAACGGGCCAGGCCCGCCTTTTCAAACTTGTCGGCCAGCTGGCCCGCCGTGGCTGAAAACACGACGTAGGGCAGGATGAACAGGCCGGGAATCAGGTTGGTGATGGTGGACGGATCGAGCGTGGTCCAACTCAGCGCATCGTAGGCGAGGATCACCATCAAGGCCGTCTTGAACAGATTGTCGTTGAAGGCGCCAAAGAACTGGGTCCAGAAGAAGGGCCCGAAACGGCGCTGCGACAATAAGGAAAACTGGCTGCTTTGACTCATGGCATGGGGAACTGGCAATTAAGGAATTGCTAAAATACAGCACTATCTTGCGCACGACAATGTGAATGTCGACATCTTGCTTGGCGTCAATATGGAAAACGGCATGCCACGTCATGCTCGCCTTGCCGCTCCATGCGCTGGCTGGCACTTACCCTGACACAACAGAAATCGCTTGTTTCTTGATAATAAGGTAATGTGCGCATACCGCTGGCGCCCCTGCCCGCCCCTTCCGGAAAGCTGCCTCCATGTCTGGATTCACATCATTGACCATCCTGGCCTTGCTGGTCACCGCCTTCGTGCTGGTGCTGCAGCACCGCAGGAAAGTAGCGGATCTGGAGTTGCTGACGGCGCGCTTGCGCAAGGAAGTCGACAGTATCCAGCAGCGCCTGCGGGCGCTGGAAGGCCAGGCCGAAGCGCCTGCGGCTACGTCCGTCGTTGCCGTAGCACCCTCCGTACCCGCTAGCGTGGCGCCGGTGGCAGTGCCGGCACCCATGCCGCCGCCCACGCCCGCCCCCGTGCCGCAAGCGGCCGCACTCAAGGTGGCCGAAGTGGCGCAGGCCGCGCCGGCAGCAGCTCCCGCACCCGCCGCGCCCGTGCCGCCAAAACCAGCCCCGCCGATTCCAGCCCGGCCCGCTCCTGCCGTCCCCGACACTCCTTCCTGGATCGCGCACCCGGACGGCCTCGTTGCCAAGGCAAAGAACTGGCTATTCACGGGCAACCTGGTTGCCAAGCTGGGCTTGCTGATCCTCTTTCTCGGCGTCAGCTTCCTGCTCAAGTACGTGTCGGCGCAGGTCACGCTGCCCATCGAACTGCGCCTGGCCGGCATCGCGCTGGCCGATATCGCCCTGCTGGCCTGGGCCTGGCGCATCCGCCTCAGCCGTCCCGGCATCAGCCTGCCGCTGCAGGGCACGGCGCTGGCGATATTGATGCTGGTGACGTTTGGCGCCTTCCGCCTGTATGAACTGATCCCGGCCGGCCTGGCGTTTGCCGTGCTGTTCGTGCTGACGGCGTTCACCTGCCTGCTGGCCGTGCTGCAAAACGCCGTCTGGCTGGCCGTGTTCGGCATCGTCGGCGGTTTTGCCGTGCCCCTGCTCGTGTCGACGGGCAGCGGCAACCATATCGGCCTGTTCAGCTATTACGCGCTGCTCAATGCGGGCGTCTTCGCCATCGCCCTGAAACGCGCCTGGCGCGTCCTGAATGTGCTGAGCTTTGGCTTTACCTTCGTCGTCGCCACCACCTGGGGCCTGCTGCGCTACACGCCCGAGCACTACCTGTCGACGCAGCTGTTCTTGATCCTCTTCGTGCTGTTCTACGTCGGCATCGCCATTGCCTACTGCGCGCGCCAGGCGCCGCGCCTCAAGCATTACGTGGATGGCACCCTCGTCTTTGGCACGCCGCTGGCGGCCATGGGCTTGCAATACGGCCTGGTCCAGCACTTTCACTTCGGCCTGGCCTTTTCCGCGCTGATTGCCGGCCTGGGCTACACGGGACTGGCCGTGGCACTGTGGCGCCGCGCAGGTTTCAAACTGCTGGCCGAAGCCTTCCTCGCGCTGGGCATCGTCTTCGGCACCCTGGCCATCCCGTTCGCCCTCGATGGCCGCTGGACCTCCGCCGCCTGGGCGCTGGAAGGCGCGGGCATCGTCTGGGTCGGCTTGCGCCAGCGCCAGACACTGGCCTGGGCCTTCGGCCTGCTGGTGCAGGGGGCCGCCTGGATTGCCTTCCTGATCGCCATGCAGGAACTCGATACGGCCGCGGCCCTGCACGCCAACATCTGGCTCGGCTGCGCGCTGCTGGCCGCCGCCGCGCTGGTGATGGCCTACAATTTCCGCCGCCACGCCAGCCATTTGCATCCGGAGTTCATGAGCAGCCTGTCCGTGCTCTTCCTGACGGCCGCCGCAGCCTGGCTGCTGGGCGGCATCTGGAGCGAAATCCTGCTGCGCACGGATGCCACCACGCAACTGAACCTGCTCACCGTCAGCGCGCTGGCTGTGGCCGCCTTGCTGGCGGCGCTGGCGCGGCGCGAACAATGGCATGCGCCGCGCGCGCTGCTGCTGGCCGTGCAGGTGCTGGCCGGCATGGTCATGCTCAGCCGCGCCAACTGGGCCTGGGACCAGCACCCGGCCAGCCTGTTCGACGGTTCCTTCCTCAGCGCGCTGCTGCTGGGCGCCGCCGCCTTTGCCAGCGCCCATTTCCTTGCGCTGCGCGCGCGCGGCGGCGACGAACTGCTGGCCCTGGCAGCACGCCCCCTGCTGGTCTGGAGCGGCTTACTGTGGTTTGCCGCCATCCTCGTGCCGCTCGTCAGCTGGCTGCTGCGCCTGATCGACGGCGACCTGGAGCTGCAGCCGCACGCGGGCGAGCAGTGGCTGGCGCTGTACCTGATCGCCGTGTGCGTCACGACGCCCGCGTTCGCCATCCTGGCGCGGCGCCTCGATTGGCCGCAGCTGCGCTGGTTCACCGTCGCCACCTGGCTCGGTCTGGGCTTGTGGAGCGCCAACATGCTGCTGGCGCTGTACCTGCGCGATTACCTGCCGACCGGCTTGAGCTGGCTGGCGCTGGCCAGCGCCCTGGCCGCCGGCGAATACCTGCTGCTGGCCTGGCCGCAAGCGGGCTGGCAACTCGGCCTGCGGGCGCAGCGCCTGCTGCATACGCTGCGCACTGCCGCGCCATGGCTGATGCTGTGGCCGGTCGGCGCCATGCATGTCAACGCCTGGCTGGCACAGCATGAAGACCGCGTCAGCCCGGCCTGGGCCCGCTACTTGCCAGCCTGGGCCATGATGCTGGTGCTGGCCTTGCTGATCCGCCGCTGCCGCGCGGGCGCCTGGCCGGTGGCGCCGATTGCAGAGTGGTACCAGCGCACCTTGATACCGCTGGGCGCACTCTGGTCGCTGCTGCTGATTGCCGCCTGGAATATCTTCGACGATGGCGCCATGGCCCCGCTGCCCTACTTGCCGCTGCTCAATCCGCTGGACTTGAGCACGGGCTTTGCCATCCTGCTGGCCATTGCCAGCTACCGCCTGCTGCCGGCGAAGCAGTTGCCCCTGCCTGCCCTGTGGCAAGCACGTCTGCCTGCCGTGGCCGCCTGCTGTGTGTATGTGTGGTTCAACCTGATGCTGCTGCGCACGGTATCGCACTATGTCGGCGTGCCGTATACCTTTGACGCCATGCTGGCCTCGCAATTCGTGCAAGCGATGCTGTCGCTGGTATGGAGCATCACGGCCCTGCTGCTGATGCGCCACGCGGCGCGCCATCAACGGCGCCAGCAATGGAGCATGGGCGCTGTGCTGTTGGGACTGGTTGTCTTGAAACTGTTCCTGATCGACCTGTCGAACGTGGGCGGCATCGAACGCATCATCTCCTTTGTCGGTGTCGGCTTGCTGATGGTCTTGATCGGCTACCTGGCGCCTTTCCCCAAGGCTGCCGCGCCAGCGCCAGCCGAACCGCAACAAGGAGCAGCATGAAACACTCATTGATCTGCTGCAGCCTGCTGCTGGCAGGCGCCGCGCTGGCCGCTCCTGGCCAGGACAGGCCACAGGACTACGGCTGGAGCATGCCGGTGACCGTGCCGGCCGGCGCGGGCATCGTCAAGTTGGCATTGCCCAGGGAAGTCTACCTGCACGCCAGCTCGGCCAGCCTGGCCGACGTGCGGCTGTTCGATGCCGACGGCAAGCGCCTGGCCTATGCCATCGGCGCACCGCCCGCCCAATCGGCGACGCAGCGGACAGCCATTCCCGTCCGCATTTTCCCCGTGACGGGCGCGCCGGCAACTGGCGACGGCTTGCAAGGCATCGACATCCGCACGGCGGACGATGGCCGCTTGCTGTCGGTCAGCACCCGCGCTGGCACGGCAGCGGCCACGGCGGCGCTGCAAGCGCTGATACTCGACCTGGGCAAGCAGACGCAAGACCAGCGCATCGCCGCCTTGCGCTTCACGCCACCGGAGCGCACGCAAAATTACAGTGCGCAAGTACTGCTGGAAGTGAGCGACGACCTGAAGCAATGGGATGCCATCGGCACCACCACCTTGAATTGGCTCAGCAACATTGACACGCAAACCCTGGCCAACGACAGCATCGCTTTTGCGCCACGCGCTTTCCGCTACGCGCGCCTGAGCTGGCAGGAAGGCCAGCCGCTGGTGTTTGCATCGATTGCGGCGCAAGCCGTCAGCGAAACCGAGGCGGCGCCGCCACGCGCGAGCATCGTGCTGCGCGGTGCGCCAGGCAAACTTGCTGGCGATTGGGCGTATGCCACGCCGATCGCCATTCCCGCCGACAGCATTGCGCTGCAATTCAAGGAGCGCAATGTGGTGCTGCCCGTCACGCTGGGCGTGTATCGCCAAAGTCATTATGTGCCGCAGCGCCGGCTGTCCCTGCACCGACAAACGCGACCGGCAAATGGCGAATATTTTGAGCCGCTGCTGACTACCAGCTTTTACCGCATCAGCGAGGCTGGCAAGGAACGCGTCTCCGGCGACTTGGCCATGCCCGTGGTGCAGACCACGCAATGGGTGCTGCGGCCCGAGTCGCAAAGTACGGCGATGCCGACCAGCGCGCCGCTGTTGCGCCTTGGCTGGACGCCGGAAACGCTGGTGTTCCTGGCCGGCGGCAAGGGACCATATCATCTGGTGTTCGGCAAAGCCGACGCGCAACCGGTGGAGCAGCCGCTGTCGCAGGTGGCACCAGGCTATCGCGACGGCGAACTGCAGGCGCTGCCGATCGCCACATTGGGTGCGTTGACGGCGCGCGCTGGCGCAAGCGACGCCGCGCCGGCACCGGCTGGAACCAGTGCGCCATGGCGCCTGGCCGCGCTATGGGCGGCCCTGCTGCTGGGCGTGTCCGTGCTGGGCTTTTTTGCCTGGCGTTTGCTGACGCAGATGAAAGAGGAACAAGGCAGTACCGACAAGCAGCAACATTAGCCGGTTGGCCGCGATATCGCTGCCTTATTGCCGCAGCAGCGCCTTGAACGTCTGCGGCATCCACGGCCGCGCCGCCAGCATGAAGCTGATGGCCAGGCGCTCCTCACCAGGCAGGCGCGCGTCTTCCTGGTGTTGCTGCGAGAATTCCACCGCGACTTGCTTCAGGCGCTCCAGCAAGGCCGCCGTGGACTTTTTCGACAGCATCACGTTCACCAGGCGCAGCAATTCCGTTTCGCCATCGAATTGCGAATTCAAATAGTCGCCATAGGCTTCCTTTTTGAAATACGTATGGATGGGACCGTTCGGTATCCACGCAAACGTGCGCGCCACCAGCAGTTTGACCCGGTTATTCGGCAGCAGTTCCAGAAACCCGATCTTGTCGAGGCGCAGCAGGTATTTCACGGCTTGCGCTTCGCTGATGTCGTAGATGGCGACGATCTGTTCCAGCGGTAACAGGTTCAGGGCGGACACGGCCACCACGAACAGCCGGGTGTCCTCGATGATTTCCTTTTCCTGCGCATACGTCAGCCCCGTGATCAGGGTGGGCGCGGCCTGGGCTGACTGCACGGCCAGCGCCAGCTGCTGGAAATCGCTGCCGATGGCCACCAGGATCTGGTCCAGCCGCTGCAGGGTAAATTGCTTCTGCGAAAACATCCGCTTGACGCTGGCTTCGGATACGCCGATGCGCTGGGCCAGCTCGGCATACGTGACGGAACGCGCTTTCAACAGGCGTTTCAAGGCTTCGATCAAGGCGTGGGTTTGCGGCATGCACTTCCTTTATATAAATAGCATCGGTTCCAGCGGCAAAAAAGTAGCGCAATACGCTACCTGCGGTATGCCTGCCCGCTACGAGTAGCGTTTTCATTGACCAATTGCCCACAGTCTACAATGATGGCGTTGCCACTTGGCACACTTGAAGGAGAAACACATGAAACGCCTGCTGCCCCTCTGCCTGTCCCTGTCGCTGTTGACGCTCTCCGTGGCCGCTCCCGGCCTGGTCCACGCCGCCGCCTCCGAGAACCTGTCGAAAGGCTCGCAAAACCTCAGCCAGGGTTCCGCCGTCGCCGTCGCGGGTTCCATGTCGATGCTGGTCGCCTCCGGCCAGGTGGTCGTCGCCAGCGTGGAAACGGTAGGCGAAGGCATCGTCATCGTGCTGAAAGGCGCCTCTGAGGCTGGCGGCGCATCCATCCAGATGAGCGCGCAAGCGGCCAAGGGCCTGTCGCTGGCAGCCGGCACCGTGGTCAACGTGGTGGCGCTGTCCACCGGCCACATGCTGGTCATGTCCGGCAAGGCCATCGCCTTCATCCCGAACGAACTGGGCAAGGCGCTGCTGCACCACTCCAAAGTGTAACCACCAATGAAGAACGGACATCCAATGAAACATCTGCTCGCCACTGCCCTGCTGTGCGCCGCCATGGCGCCGCTGGCCCAGGCCGCCAATTCCGACACCACCAACGCGTCCGACAACGCCAGCATGGCCTCGGCCATCGTGCTGGTCGGCTCCATGTCGGTGCTGGCCGCCGCCGGTGAAATTGTCATCGACAAGGTGGAAGACGTGGCCGACGGCAGCGTCCTCGTACTGAAAAGCACGGCCCGGGGCACCTCGCAGGCAGCCACGGCTTCCGTCAAACTGAGCCAGAAGGCCACGCAAGGCCTGTCGCTGGCGGCCGGCACGGTCGTCAACGTGGTGGCCGTCTCGACGGGCCACATGCTGGTGCTGTCGGGCAAGGCCATCGCCTATGTGCCGAACGCCGCCGGCCAGGCCATCCTCTACCATTCGAAAGCGTGAACCCCATGAAACGCCTGACCGTGATTGTCATCAGCCTGGCCCTGGCCGGCGCCGCCCATGCGGGACGCTCGTGCGAGGAAAAGCAAACGGATGCGAGCACCCTCGTCAAATCGATGGACCTGGCGCAAAAGACCCTGCAGGCGCTCGATGGCTCGGGCGCGCAGGTAGCGCTGGTGGCGCGCGCCGGGCAAGACCTGTCGAAGTACAATTTGCGCTATTCGCACATGGCGCTGGCCTGGCGCGACCACCCGAAAGGCCGCTGGCTGGTGGTGCATGAACTCAATGAATGCGGCACGGCGCAATCGTCGCTGTACAACGAAGGCTTGGGCAATTTCTTCATGGATGATGTGTTCATGTATGAAACCCTGATCCTGATTCCCGGCCAGGATACGCAGCAGCAACTGGTGCGCCTGCTGACGTCGAACACGCCCAAGCGTCTGCATGAGCCGCACTACAATATGCTGGCCTACCCGTTTTCCACCAAGTACCAGAATTCGAATCAGTGGGTACTGGAAACCCTGGCCGCCGCCAGCAACGAGCCGGGCAAGATCGAAACGCGCGCCGAAGCGCAAGGCTGGCTGCGCAGCGCCAGCTACGCGCCGCAAACGCTCAGCATACCCGCCGCCACGCGCCTGGGCGCGCGCATGTTCCGCGCCAATATCGCTTTTGACGATCACCCGTTCGAACGCCGCATGACGCGCCAGATCGATGTCGTCACCGTCGACTCCATCGTGCGCTTCATGCGCCAGCGCGAACCGAAGGTGCAGGAAATCGTCGTGCGGGGAAATTAAGGACGCGGCAGCACGGATGAGGTGGCCAGCATGGCCACCTCGTCACCGTTAAAACACCCAGAGCTTATCGGCCGGCATGTGCAACCAGTACTTGCCCGCCTCGAGCTTGTGGCGCGAATACGCGCGCAGGCTGATATTCTCGGCGCCACCGCGCTCGAACAGGCATTCCCAGCGGTCGCCCAGGTACATGCACGTCAGCAGCGGCAGCTCGATGGCGTTGTCGACCTGCGTGGCGCTGATCTTGACTTCCTCGACGCGGATCATGGTGGTCACTTCCGTGCCCACATTGGCGCCGCGCGCCACGCCCTGCATGGACGCGCCATCGACCAGCAGGCGCACCTGATTGCCTTCGCGCTGCACCACCTTGCCGGGCAGGCGGTTGTTACTGCCCATGAATTCGGCCGTGAACAGGGTGTCCGGCGTTTCATACATGCTTTGCGGCGTGCCCTGCTGCTCGATCTTGCCGTTATTGAGCAGCAGGATGCGGTCGGAAATGGCCATCGCCTCGCCCTGGTCATGCGTCACCATCAGGGCCGACAGGCCCAGGCGCACGATCAGTTCGCGCAGGAAGGCGCGCGCTTCCTCGCGCAGCTTGGCGTCCAGGTTCGACAGCGGTTCATCGAGCAGGATCACGGGCGGGTTGTACACCAGCGCACGGGCGATCGCCACGCGCTGCTGCTGGCCGCCGGACAGCTGATGCGGATAGCGCTCGCCCAGATGGCCCAGGCCCAGCTGCGTCAGCACTTCCTTGATGCGAGCGGCGATCTCCGTGCTGCCCATCTTGCGCAATTTGAGGCCGTAGGCGACGTTGTCGAATACGGTCTTGTGCGGCCACAGCGCATACGACTGGAACACCAGTCCCAGGTTGCGATGCTCGGCCGGCATCTCGAAATGCTGCGCGCCGTCGAAGACATTGCGCTCGCCGATCTGGATGGTGCCCGCCTTCGGGCTTTCCAGCCCGGCGACGGCGCGCAGCAAGGTGGTCTTGCCGCTGCCCGAAGGCCCCAGCAAGGCGACCACTTCGCCTTTTTTCAGGTGCATCGAGACACCCTTCAGGATCTGGTTGGCGGCGGCGCCGGTGCCGTAGTCCAGGTACAGCTCATTGACGGTCAGTTCATTCATGATGTGGTCTCAGTTCTTGTATTTAGTTATGCAACTCAGTTGTGTAACTTGACGCCGAAGCGCAGCGCGATGCCCAGGCCGATGGCCACCAGGGTGATATTGATGAAGGACAGCGCCGCCACCAGGTCGGTCGAGCCGCCTGCCCACAGCGATACCAGCATGGCGCCGATCACTTCCGTGCCCGGCGAGAGCAGGTACACGCCCGTCGAATATTCGCGCTCGAAGATCAGGAACACCATCAGCCAGGCGCCCAGCAAGCCGTACTTGATCAGCGGCAGGGTCACATCGCGCGTCACCTGGCCGCGGTTGGCGCCGACGGCGCGCGCCGCCTCTTCCAGCTCCGGTCCCACCTGCAGCAGCGCCGTGGAAATGAGGCGCATGCCGTAAGCCATCCACACCACCGAATACGCGAGCCACAGGGCGAAGATCGTCGAGCGCACTTCACGCAGCACGGGAATCACATGGCCGCTCAGCCACAAGGCCACGCCGTTGTCCATGCCTTTCAATATGCCGTCGAGCCAGGCCGGCACGAACAGGAACACCCACAGGAACGACAGGCCGGCCAGCAGACCCGGCACGGCGCGCGGCACCAGCACGCTGTAATCGAGCAGGCGCGTGATGCCGTCCTGCTTGCGGTGCATGGCCAGCGCGATGAAGCTGTAGCAGCCCACGGCCAGCGCGCCGCCGACGACGCCGATCAGGATGGTGTTGACGATGCCGCGCACCAGCGATGGCTGGTCAAAAATGTCGCGGAAATGCTGCAGGGTCAGCACGTCGGCCAGGTGCACGCCTTCGCCCCAGTACTGCACGAAGGAGCGCAGCACGATGCCTGTCAACGGCAGGATGATGGTGAAGATCAGCCAGCCGGCAAGCAAGGCAAACGCCAGCCACTTCCAGCGGCCCAGCGGCATGGCCTTGCTGCGTGCGCCCTTGCCCTTGATCGACACATACTTGTTCGCCGATTTCAGCAGCCAGCGCTGTATCATCACCAGCGGCATGGTCACCATCACCAGGCAGACGGCGACGGCGGCCATCAGATGGTACGACGGCGTGCCCAGTTTGTTCGTCAGCTTGTACAGATAGGTTGGCAGCACCAGGTGGCCTTCCGGATCGCCGAGCACCAGCACCAGGCCGAACACTTCGAAGCCGAGGAAGAACACCAGCACGCCCGCATATGCGAGCGCCGGCATGATCATCGGCAGCGACACGTTCAGCATCACCTGGATCGGGGAAGCACCGGCCACGCGGGCCGCTTCTTCCACGTCCGAGCCCAGGCTTTTCAGGGCCGACGAGGCATACAGGTAGACGTGCGGCACGTGCGTCAGGCCGGCGATGATGACGATGCTGGTGAAGGAATAGATATTCCAGGGCACGAAGCCGAACAGCTCCTTGGCCCAGATCGAATAGAAGCCCACGGGCCCCATCGAGACGACGTAGCCAAAGCCCATCACCATCGGCGACACAAAGATCGGCACCAGCAGCATGGGCGCCACCCAGCCGCGGCCCGGCAAATCCGTGCGCACCATCAGGAAGGCCAGCATGCCGCCCAGCGGCACGGCGATCACGGTCAGACCGCAGGCCAGCATCAGGCCATTCTTGAAGGCCATCGAGAAATCGGGATCATCAAAGATGAAACGGTAGGAGTCGAAGCCGAATTCGCGCACGGGCATGAAGAAGGGCGCGTTCAAAAAGCTCTGGTAAAAAATCAGGAACAGCGGCAGGAAGATGGCGACCAGGGTAATCGCCACGACCACGCCGCGCGACCAGTTCAGGCGCGACAAGGGAGAGCGCGACCGTGCAGGCAGCGGCAAGATAGCAGTTTGCATGATGAATCCAATGAATGAAGGGTGCGGCATCCAGCCGCCGGCGAACGCCCGCGGCTGGCCAAGGAACTCCGATAAAACCGTAGCGAGCGGCAGTGAGTTGTGGCTGAGAAGCGGATCTGTGCGAATGCACAGTGAGCATCGGAGGCCGCAAATCGCGACGCGCAGTAGGTTTTTCGGATGTTCCTATTTTTTGCCGGCTGTTTCTTTCCACTGCTTTAAGAAGGCCATGCGCTTGGCAGGTCCCAAAAATTGCAGGATGATCGGATGCACGGGAATCGGCTTGACGTTGGCCGCGCCGATTTCCTTGATCAGGTCCGCCGAGGTGGTCTCGCCCGTGACGTCGGCGCGAATCGCGTATAGCTTGGCGCCATTGGCGATGATGGTCTGGCCGCGGTGCGACAGGATGTAGTCGAGCCACAGCTTGCTGGCGTTGACGTTCTTCGCGTTCTTGTTGATGAACTGCACGCGCGACAGGATCAGGGTGTAGTCCTTGGGCAGCACCACGCCGATCGACGGGTCGGTCTTGGCGCGCACCAGGGCGTAGGAACCCAGCACGTTATAGCCGATCAGGTTTTCACCCGACGAAATGCGCTCCATCATGGTGCCCGTCGACGACTGCACGCGCACCTTGGCCACGCCAAACGCGTTTTGCAGCGCCAGGAATTTCGGATACTCCTTGGCGTCCTGCGACATGAACATGAAGCCCACGCCCGACTTTTCAATGTCGTAGGTGGTGACCTTGTCCTTGAACTTCGGCGTGGCGATCAGCTTGGCGAAGTCGTCGTGGTTCTTCGGCACTTCCTTCGGATCGAGCAAACGCTTGTTGTAGACGATGGCGGCCGGCTCGAACGTGGTGCCGTAAGCCTGGTCGTCCCACATGGCCCAGCCGGGGATCTTGGACGCTTCCACGGATTTGTACTTGAGCGCATAGCCGTCCGAGGCCAGGCGCATCTGCAAGTCCATAGCCGACGACCACATCACGTCGGCCGTGTTGCCGCCGGCGGCCACTTCGGAAATGAAGCGGTTGTACACTTCGGTGGAATTCATGTCGTTGTATTCGACCGAGATGCCGGGATACAGGGCGCTGAAATCCTTGATCAGCGGCGCGGCGGCCTTGCTGTCGGTGGCGCTGTAGATCACCACCTTGCCTTCCTTCTTGGCCGCGTCGATGATCTTCTGATAGTCGACCGGATAACCTGCCGGTACCTGGGCGAAAGCGGCGCCGGTGGTACCGGCGAAAGCGGCGGCCAGGGCGATGGCGAGAATGGTCTTGGTTTGCATGGTTTGTCTCCGTCTGTGATTGTTGTATGGTTGGCTATTGGATTCAGCGCATCAGGCCCAATTCGGCCGCCTGCCTGGAGTAGCGTTCGACTGCCTGGTTCACGTACTGCGTCAATTTGTCGCCCGTCAGCGCGAACGGATACATGCCCGCCTGCGTGCGCCACTGGGCAAACTGCGGCGTGGCCATGGCACGGTCGAACGTGGCCACCCAGCGCTGGTAATCCTGCTCCGGCACCTGCGGCCCCATCCACAAGCCGCGGATGATGGGCCACACCACGTCGATACCCTGTTCGCGCGCCGTCGGCACGCTGGCCAGCACGCCGGGCAGGCGCTTTTCCGACAGCACCGCCAGCACGCGCGCATGGCTGTCGCCCGCGTTCAGGGTCGCTTCCGACGTGTCGCCCGACATCACCTGCACGTAATTGGCCTGCATCGCCGTGAAGATCTCGCCGCCGCCTTCCAGCGCGACGAAGCGCAGCACTTTCGGGTCGATGCCGGCCCGGCGCGCCACCAGCGCCATCTTCACCCAGTCCTGGCTGCCGATGGTGCCGGACACGCCGATCAGCACCTTGTCGGGGTGGCGCTTGAGCGCGGCGATCAGGTCAGCCAGGGTCTTGTAGGGCGAGTCGCTGCGCACGGCGATCATGCCGTAGTCGGCGCCCAGCGCCGCCACCCAGCGCACGTCGCCCGTCTTGGCGTTGCCGAACTTGCCTTGCGCGAGGTTCAGCAGCGAGCCGCCCGAAAACACCACCAGGGTGTTTGCTTCGGCACGCCGGCGCTGCGAGCCCATCGAGCGCCACGCCACCGCGCCGATGCCGCCTGGCAAATAGCTGATGCGCACCGAGGACGCGAACGGTGCCGCCGCCGCGGGATCGGGCTGCAGCAAGCCTTTCTGCGCCAGCTTGCAGGTCAGGTCCATGGCGCCGCCAGGTTTGGACGGCACCACGCAGTCGACTTCAGGCGCGGCGGCATTTGCCAGCGCGGGCAGCAGCGCGGACAACAGCAGCAGCGACAGGAACGCGGTGCGCAGCATGGTCATGCCTTAGAAGCGGTGCTGGATGCCGGCGATCAGGCCGCGCTGCGTGTCGCCAAAACCGGCATCGTCACGCGACAGGCTGACCAGCTGCTTGTGCTTGGCCTTGGCGTAGGCGCCGGCCACGTACAGGTCGGTGCGCTTGGACAGGGCATAGCGCACGCGCGCCACGTACATGATCGGATCGGCATCGAGGTTGGCGGCCACCTTCTTCACGTCCTGGTAGTAGATCACGCCCGTCAGGGTGACGACCGGCGTGGTCTTGTAGCTGACGCCGCCCCAGTACAGGGTGCCGCGCACGTCGGCCTTGCCGGCGGCAGCCGGATCGAGCTTGTAGTCGCGCGCCGCCGCCTGCACTTTCCACGGGCCGTCGTCATACATGGCGCCCAGGTGGTAGACGGTGGTCTTGTCGCGCGCGCCGCCGGCGATGGTGTTGCCGTTCACCTGTTCATACGTGGCCAGCAGGCTGACGGGACCCGTCTTGTAGGTGACGGCCGTGGACAGCTTGGCGCTGTCCGAATTGCCCGTCGACTGTTCGCCGAAGCCGTACGATGCGCCGTAGCTGAAGTCGCCCGTCTTGCCCGAATACTTGACCATATTGTCGAAGGCCGTCGTCATGCCGTATTTGCTCGGACCCGTCGCGTGGGCCGAGGTGGCCCAAGAGTAGAACGGCGCATAGGCCATCGGATCGAATGGCAGCACGAAGTCATACACGGTGGTGAACGAGCGTCCCAGCACGACGCGGCCAAACGCGCCTTCCAGGCCCACGTTGGCCTGGCGCTTGAACAGCGCGCCGTCGGCGGCGCCCGTGTCGACCAGGATGCCGCCTTCCAGATTGAAGACGGCCTTCAGGCCGCCGCCCAGGTCTTCGCTGCCCAGGATGCCCCAGCGCGAGGTGTTCATGCCGCCCGAGCTGACTTGCGTCATCGAGCTTTTGTTCGGACCAGCGTTGCTGGTGTTGCTGATGCCGGCGTCTAGGCGACCGTACAGGGTGACGTTCGACTGGGCGTGGGCGCTGCCGGCTGCGGCGAGTAGCGCCATGGCGGCCAGCGAGAATGCAGTTTTCTTCATGTAGAGTGTCTCCCTTAGATATAGTTATTAGTGATATGCCTGATCATTTTCATGAATCAGGATCACACTATATGAGCGCGATCCTTTCAATTCGCTTTCAGACTGACAGGTGTCGTCCGCCAGCCACAAGGCGGGCAAACATATTCATCGCCGCCCCTGTCGGCGCGGCGCCGGCAGGCTTACACTGCACCAATTCAAACGAATGGCGGAGACCATGCGCATATTATTAGTGGAAGACCATCTGGAGCTGTCGCACTGGCTGGCAAAGGCCCTGCGCGACGCGCACCTGACGGTGGAGACCGCCCACAACGGCGCCGATGCCGACGCCCTGCTGCATACGCAGGAATATTCCCTGGTGCTGCTCGACCTGACCCTGCCGAAGATGGATGGCCTGGACGTGCTGCGCCGCCTGCGCGCGCGCGGCGGCACGCGCGGCAAGACTCCCGTCATGATACTCACTGCGCGCGGCGGCCTCGATGAAAAAGTGCAGGGCCTGAACCTGGGCGCGGACGATTACATGGCCAAGCCGTTCGAGCTGGCCGAACTGGAAGCGCGCGTGAAAGCCCTGCTGCGCCGCAGCCAGGGCAACGAGGCACTCGTGCACACCTGCGGCGCCCTCAGTTTCGACACCGTCACGCGCATGTTCAGCTATGGCGGCGCGGCGCTGGCCCTGACGCCGCGCGAACACGCGGTGCTCGAAGCGCTGATCACGCGCTCGGGGCGGGCCGTGTCGAAGGAAAAGCTGTTTGACGAAGTCTTTGCGCTGGCCGACGACGCCAACCTGGACGCCATCGAACTGTATATCCACCGCGTGCGCAAAAAACTCGAGAACGGCGTGGAAAGCGGCTCGCCCGACGGCGCCGTCATCACCACCCTGCGCGGCATCGGCTACCTGCTGCAGCCGCGCAGCGCGATGGCGCCGGCCGCGCCAAAATGACCGTGCGCTCCCCACGCCTGCCGCTGCTCGAACGCCTGCGCCGGCGCTGGGCGCAGAGCCGGCCGCTGGGCAGCCTGCGCAGCCAGCTGCTGCGCTGGCTGCTCATTCCGCTGGTGATGCTGGTGCTGCTCGATGCCGTTTTTGTCTACCGCAACGCGCTCGACGCGGCCGACATGGCCTATGACCGCTCCTTGCTGGCATCGACGCGGGCGCTGGCCGAGCGCGTCTCCATCGTCGGCGGCAAGGTCGTCGCCGAAGTGCCTTACGTGGCGCTCGACAGCTTCGAGACCGACACCCTGGGCCGCATCTACTACAAGGTGACGGGCATCAATGGAGAGCTGGTGTCAGGCTATGGCGACTTGCCGCCCGTGCCGAAAAACGTGCCACGCTCGCAGAACTATCCTGCCCTGGTGCGCTTCTACCACGCCGACTACCACGGCAAGCCGATCCGCATCGCCGCCCTGCTGCAACCCGTGTATGACGACTCGATGCGCGGCATCGCCCTGATCCAGGTGGCCGAGACGCTGGACGCGCGGCGCGGCCTGTCGAACCAGATCCTGTTCGACACCCTGATCTGGCAGGCGGCGATGATACTGGTGATGGGCGCCCTCGTGTGGTTTGCCGTGCGCCTGGTGCTGCGTCCGCTGATGCGCCTGAAAACGGAAGTCGAGACGCGCACCCTGTCCGATTTGTCCGACGTCGATCCCACGCTGGTACACAAGGAAATGCGCCCGCTGGTCAGTGCCATGAACGGCTCCATGTCGCGCCTGCAGCAGCTGATCGCCAGCCAGCGTCGCTTCATCGCCGACGCCTCGCACCAGTTGCGCATGCCGCTGACGGTGCTGAAAACCCAGGCCGAACTGGCCATGCGCGAGTGCGACCGCCAGGCGGGAGCGCCGCCGGACATCGCCGCCCTGCGCGACATCGTGCGCTCGATCGCCGCCACCACCGATTCGACCGTGCTGCTGGCCAACCGCCTCCTGACCCTGGCGCGCATCGAGCATGGCGGCGAGAATCTGGCGATGGATACCGTCGCGCTGCGCGACGTGGCGCAGCAGGTGGGACTGGAAATGGCCATGACCGCAGTCGCCAAACATATCGACCTGTCGCTGGAAGCGCCCGACGAGGCATCCGTGCATGGCCAGGCCCTGCTGCTGCATGAACTGGTGGCCAACCTGGTCGACAACGCCCTGCGCTACACGCCGCAGGGCGGCAGCGTGATCCTGCGCGTGCGCGCGGCGCAGGCGGGGAACGGACACGAACACGGCGCCGTGCTGGAAGTGGAAGACAGCGGCAAGGGCATCCCGCCGGCCGAGCGCGAGCGCGTGTTGACGCCGTTCTACCGGGTCGGCGCGGCGCTCGAGAGCAATCCTGGCGGCGCCGGGCTGGGCCTGGCCATCGTGCGCGACATCGCGGCCCTGCACGGCGCCCGGCTGGAACTGGCGACGGCGGCGAACGGACATGGACTGAAGGTCAGCGTGCATTTCAGCGGTGCCGCATGAAGGGCGGCGCCCGGCCAGGACGGCCGGGCGGTGCTGGCCGCTAGGCTCCGTGCGTGCGGAACCAGTCGGCGGCATGGCCAACGGTACGGTCCACCACGTCGGGCTGCTCGTAGTACTGGAAGTGATGCGTGCCGTTTTCCCAGATCAGCTTTTTGTCTTCCGTCGGAATCGACTCGAAATGCCGCCGCGCGGACGCCGGGTTCATGCAGGTATCGGAATGCACGACCAGGGCCGGCTTTTTGAGCCTGGCCACGCCAGGCACGGTGGTATAGGCGAAGTGATCGAGATCGCTCATGATGGCGTAGCGGTTATCCCACCCTTTGAGCGTCCACGGTCCATACCAGCTCCACACGAGAGGCCCCGGCAAGCCGGCATTCGATCCGGCAACCGGATCGCCCAGATCGGGAGAAACCAGCGGCTGGTATACGACCGTGCCGTTCGCCGCGTAGTCGGCCCTGGCGGCGCGGGCGCGCTCGAGCCGCGCCGCCAGCAAGGCTTCCAGCTGGGCCGTCGTCGGTGCGCTGGCGACGTCGAAAGGATTCTCGGTGACGCCGGCGGCGATCATGAACAGGTCCGTTTCACGGTCGCGGTAATAGCCGGTGACCGAGGCAACCGCCTTGACGCGGTCTTCATACGAGGCGATGTCGAGCATCTCTGGACCGCCCTGGCACACGCCGAGCAGAAAGACGCGCGCCGGGTCCACATCATCGCGGGCCAGCAGGTAGTCGAGCGCCGCCACCACATCCTCATTTTTCATCTGCGGGTTTTCCAGCCGGCGCGGCATGCCGCCGCTCTCGCCCACTGTGCGCGGATCGAAGGCCAACGCGGCAAAGCCCTCGTCGGCCAGGCGGGTGGCGTACTGGGTCGGCGCCTGCTCCTTGGAAAACGAATAAGGGCCCAGGATCACGACGACGGGAAATGGCCCCTGGCCCTTGGGGCGGTAGAGCACGCCGACCACATCGTCGCCGTGCGATTTGAACGTCACCTTCTCGGGCAGATAATTGCCGTGTGTGGACATGGGTTCCTCCAAAGTTGTCAGTTCATTCAGTATATGAGACACTGATTAGCAAAACTATCTCCACAATTCTTTACACACCAATGAGCAACACTCATCAATTGAATGGCACGGACCTCTTTACGCTGAATGTATTCCTGGCGGCGGCCAGGCATTGCAACTTCCGTGCGGCAGCGGTGGAACTCGACGTCACGCCATCGGCCATCAGCCATTCGGTGAAGACCCTGGAGCAGCGGCTGGGCATACGCCTGTTCAACAGGACCACCCGCAGCGTGTCGCTGACCGATGCGGGCGAACGGCTGGCGGCCCGGCTGCGGCCCGCCCTGTCGTCGATCGCCGAGGCGATCGGGGAAGTCGATGAGCAGCGCGCGGCGCCCAGCGGCACGGTACGCATCAATGCCAGCGAGGGCGCGATCCGCATGATCCTGCGGCCGGTACTGGCGCGCTTCCTGCGCAGCTACCCGCAAGTGCATCTCGATATCGTCACCGATGGCAAGCTCAGCGATATCACCGCCGGCGGCTTCGACGCGGGGATACGGCTGGTCGAGGCCGTGCCGCAGGACATGGTAATGATACGGCTGACCGACACGGTGCGCTTCGCAGCGGTGGCCGCGCCCGCCTATTTCGCCGCACACGGCCGCCCCGGCGTGCCGCAGGACCTGCTGCGGCACGACTGCATCCGCTTTCGCTTCGACAGCGGGGCGATCTACCGCTGGGAATTCGAACATCGGGGCGCTGTCGAAACGATCAATGTCACCGGCCCCCTCACCCTGACCGACCAGCCCCTGATGGTCGATGCCGCCATCGACGGCATCGGCATCGCCTTCGTGCCCGAACACCTGGCGCTCGATGCGTTACGCGATGGACGGCTGGAACGGGTACTCGACGACTGGTGCCCCGGCATGCCGGGCCTGGCGCTGTACTATCCGGGCCACCGCCATGTCTCGGCCGGGCTGCGCGCCTTGATTGCGACGATACGCCAACCGTAACACAGCGCCACTGCCTGGTGCATGGCGCCGCCGGATGGCCAGTACGGCTATTTTTTTCGCGATTGGTGTCACAAAAAAACAACGCGTATTTTATTTGTAATATTTTTTAAATAATTGCCTTACATAAACATATTTTCCCCTATACAATTCGGCTCCCATTAAGCGGCGAGACAGTCTCTCCGCATTAATTATCTAGGATTAATATGAAAAAGCAATTGTTTGCAGTAGTCGTCGGCGCCGCTCTGGCATTCCCTTTGTTTGCACAAGCTGAAAACATTTATGTCGGCGCGAATGCCGGCCGTTCGGAATTGAAATTGTCGGGCGATGTCGCTTCGGGCAAAGAAAACAAAACCGGTTTTAAAGTTTATGCCGGTTACGACTTCACGCCTAACTTCGGCGCGGAAGCCGGTTATGTCAATTTCGGCAAACTGAAAGAAAGCGAAGGCAAGGAATCGCTGAGCATGGAAACCAGCGCAATCTACGCAGCCGCCACCGGCACCTTGCCACTGAACGCTGAATTCTCGCTGTTTGCAAAAGTTGGCGTTACTCAAAACCACACCAAAGCTAAATTGAACCTGATCGGTTTCAGCGCCAGCGAATCGAAAAACAAAACCGCTGCCCTGTTTGGCATCGGTGCTGCTTATAACTTCAATAAAAACCTGTCGGCCGTTGCTGAATATGAAAACTTCGGCAAAACGATGAGCCAGGATGGCATGAAACTGAAAGCCGACCTGCTGTCGATCGGCCTGCGCTACAAGTTCTAATTCACGCTCGCGCGAATCAGAATCAAGCCGTTGTTAGCGGCTGATAAAAAAAACCGGCCATGCAGCCGGTTTTTTTATGGGTGAATGGTAAGCAGGCGGCATGGATGCTAAGATCGCGCCCTGAGATTTTAAGGAAGGCACCGCCATGATGACCAAAGAAGATGTAAGCGAACTGTTTGCCAATATCGCCGAGAACGCGCCATGGGACCTGTCCCAGCCGCTGCTGTGGGGCTATTACTTCACCAACCCGGCGTCCGAACCGCTGGAGCAGGCCGCCACCCTGCTGGCGCTGCAGGGCTACCGCCCGGTGGAACTGTACCAGCCGGAACTCGACGATCCGGCAGCACCGCCCGTGTGGGTGCTGCACGTGGAAAAGGCCGAAGTGCATGGCGTCGACAGTCTGCACGCGCGCAATGGCGAACTGATGGCGTTTGCGCAGGACAATCAGCTGGCCAGCTATGACGGCATGGATGTAGGCCCCGTCGGCGCGCCCGACGTGCCGCAGCATTAAGACCGCCATCGGATGAAAAAACGGCGCCCGCGGGCGCCGTTTTGCATGGCTCGCTGAAAACGCTCAGCTCAGGTTTTCCAGGCGGATCTTGGTCACCGTGCCCACCACGCTGTTCAACGCTTCCATCTTCTCGATGGCGGCCGTGACGTTCTTTTCCTGCGTCAGGTGCGTCAGCATGATGATGTCCGTGTGCGTCTCGCCCTCGGCTGGCTCTTTTTGCAGCATGGCATCGATCGAGATGCCGCGTTCGGCCAGGATGCGCGTCAGGTCGGCCAGCACGCCCGGCTGGTCGGCCACATGCATGCGCAGGTAGTAGCTGGTGGTGATTTCCGACATCGGCAAGATCGCGATATCGGTCATCGCGTTCGGCTGGAACGCCAGGTGCGGCACGCGGTGTTCCGGGTCGGCCGTGGCCAGGCGGGTGATGTCGACCAGGTCGGCGATCACCGACGAGGCGGTCGGCTCGGCGCCCGCGCCGCGGCCCGAGTACAGGCTGGCGCCGACGGCGTCGCCATGCACCAGCACCGCATTCATGGCGCCTTCCACGTTGGCGATCAGGCGCTTGGCCGGGATCAGGGTCGGATGCACGCGCAGCTCGATGCCTTCCACGCCATTGACGGTGGCGCGCTTGGTGATGCCCAGCAGCTTGATGCGGTAGCCCAGTTGCTCGGCGTAGCGGATATCGACGGCATTGAGGTTGCTGATGCCTTCCACGTAAGCCTTGTCGAACTGCACCGGGATGCCGAAGGCGATGGCCGACATGATGGTGGCCTTGTGCGCGGCGTCCACGCCTTCGATGTCGAAGGTGGGATCGGCTTCCGCATAGCCCAGTTCCTGTGCCTGTTTCAGCACGGTGGCGAAATCGAGGCCCTTGTCGCGCATCTCGGACAGGATGAAATTGGTGGTGCCGTTGATGATGCCGGCGATCCATTCGATGCGGTTGGCCGTCAAGCCTTCGCGCAGCGCCTTGATGATGGGGATGCCGCCGGCGACGGCCGCTTCGAAGGCCACCATCACGCCCTTGTCCTGGGCGGCGGCGAAGATTTCGTTGCCGTGCACGGCCAGCAGGGCCTTGTTGGCAGTGACCACATGCTTGCCGTTGGCAATCGCCTGCATCACCAGGGTTTTCGACAGGTCGTAGCCGCCGATCAGTTCGACGACGATGTCGATCTCGGGATCGTTGACGATCAGCATCGGGTCATTGACGACCTTGCAGCCGCCGGCGACCAGCGCTTCGGCGCGCGCCACGTCGCGCACGGCGACGGCGACGACTTCAATGCCGCGGCCCGCG
Organism: Janthinobacterium sp. PLB04; assembly: GCF_021165895.1. Classification (NCBI taxonomy): domain Bacteria; kingdom Pseudomonadati; phylum Pseudomonadota; class Betaproteobacteria; order Burkholderiales; family Oxalobacteraceae; genus Janthinobacterium; species Janthinobacterium sp. PLB04. The sequence goes on from NZ_CP088968.1 coordinate 5,068,156, forward strand.
CGGCGCTTGATTTCTTCCTGGTTACGTTTCAGGACGCTGAACGTGCCGTAACCGACATTGCCCAGGCCCAGCAGGCCGATCTTGATGGATTTCATAGTTGTGCTTGACTGCTCATAAGTGGCGCCCCCTTGGGCGGCGCCAGGTTGATCGAGATTGCTGCTGGCTGATTCAGCCCCGGCCGTGACGCTTGCGGCAACCTTCGAGGAAGCGCGCAATGCGCCCCATGGCCTCGGTCAGGTCATCGGAGTTGGGCAGGAAGACGACACGAAAATGGTCGGGCGCGATCCAGTTGAACCCCGTGCCCTGCACGATCAGGACCTTGGCTTCGGCCAGTAATTCATAGGCAAACTGCTGGTCGTCGGCGATCGGGTAGATCTCCGGGTCCAGGCGCGGGAACATGTACAGCGCGGCCTTCGGCTTGACACAGGTGACGCCCGGAATATCGGTCAGCAGCTTGTGCGCCAGATCGCGCTGTTTCAACAGGCGCCCGCCGGGCCCCACCAGGTCTTGTATGCTCTGGTAGCCGCCAAGCGCCGTCTGGATGGCAAATTGCCCCGGCGCGTTGGCGCATAGCCGCATCGAGGCCAGCATGTTGAGGCCTTCGATGTAATCTTTTGCGTGGCGTTTTTCGCCCGAGACCACCATCCAGCCGGAACGGTAGCCGCAGGAGCGGTAATTTTTCGACAGGCCGTTCATGGTGATGAACAGCACGTCGTCGGCCAGCGAGGCGATCGACACGTGCTCGGCTTCGTCGTACAGCACCTTGTCGTAGATCTCGTCGGCGAAAATGATCAGCTGGTGCTGGCGCGCCAGTTCGACGATCTGCAGCAGCACGGAAACCGGGTACAGCGCGCCCGTGGGATTGTTCGGGTTGATGACGACGATGGCTTTCGTTTGCGGCGTGATCTTGCGGCGCATGTCCTCGATGTCGGGATACCACTCGTTCTGCTCGTCACACACATAATGCACGGGATTGCCGCCCGACAGGCTGACGGCGGCTGTCCACAGCGGGTAATCGGGCGCCGGCACCAGCACTTCATCGCCGCTGTTGAGCAGGGCGTTCATCGACATGACGATCAGTTCGGAAGCGCCATTGCCCAGGTATATGTCATCGATGGTGACGCCGGCGATATTCTTGCCCTGCGTGTAGTGCATGACGGCCTTGCGCGGCGCGAACATGCCTTTCGAATCCGTATAGCCGGCCGCGTTCTGCAGATTGAGCATCATGTCGCGCACGATCTCGTCGGGCGGATCGAAGCCGAATACGGCCAGGTTGCCGATATTGAGCTTGGTGATCTTGTGGCCTTCTTCTTCCATTTGCCTGGATTTTTCCAGGACCGGGCCGCGGATGTCGTAGCAGACGTCCGCCAATTTATTCGATTTCTGAATCGGTCGCAAAATAAATCCCTGTCGTGATGCGGCGCGGTGACCAGAACTTGCAGCATGATAGCCGCGCCAGAACTATGAACCCGTGAAACTGCAATGCGAAAGACTGCAAGGCGAAAACAACCATTCTCGCCGAAAACAGGCCATTTTATCAAATTAAACATGGCCAACCCCAGCATTTGACGCCGATTCTGCCACGCCGGCGCCTCCGGACGACAATCGGGCAGGCGCCATCTTCATCTTCCCTTAATCTTGCAGCATTACCATGGCGAAAGCAGGCATCGCCACTGTGGCGCCGAACATTGCAATTTGGAAAGGATGTTGCTTTTCAGTCGCTCTTTTCTGTCATTTATGGCATGCTTACGCCCTTGGCCGCGGCACGCAATTTGGCCGCGCGCGCACCGATCAACCGACACGACCAGCCCCCGATATCGCCATGAAACTCCATGCCAGCAGCACCCAACAATACCAGACTGTCACCGGCTATGACGAAAACGGCGTCGAGATCAATGCCCAGCCGTATAACTACAGTCTGATCGTCATGCCGGAAATGCCCCCGCGGGCGTGGGAGGTGGACAGTTTCGAACAGCTGAACGAGGCGCATTTCGCGCAAATCCTGGCCGATGCGCCCGACGTGGTCATCCTCGGTACGGGCGAGCGCCAGCGCTTCGTGCACCCGAAGCTGACGGCCGCGCTGACCATGCGCCGCATCGGCGTCGAATGCATGGATAGCCAGGCTGCCTGCCGCACCTACAATATCCTCATGGGCGAAGGCCGCAAAGTCACCCTGGCACTGATCCTGGCCCCGGCTGCAGGCAAGGCCGCATGAAAATCAATGTCAACGAGCTGCACTCGTCGCGGGTGCTGATGTGGTCGCTGCTGGGCATCTTCATCGTCGTCACCCTGTATGCGCTGGGCGTGCGCACCCTGGTGCCGCCCGACGAAGGCCGCTACGCGGAGATGGCGCGCGAAATGTTCGTCACGGGCGACTGGATCACCACTCGCCTGAACGGCATCAAGTACTTTGAAAAACCGCCGCTGCAAACGTGGATGAATGCGCTGACCTTCGCCGCCTTCGGCCTGGGCGAATGGCAAGCCCGTTTGTGGACGGGCCTGTGCGGCATCATCGGCGTGTGCATGACGGCCTACGCGGGCAAGAAAGTGTTCGGCCCGCGCGTGGGGCTGTATGCCGGCCTGGTGCTGGCGTCGAGCCTGTTCTGGCTCGCTTCCGGCCAGATCAATTCGCTGGACATGGGCCTGTCGGGCATGATGACCCTCACCATGGGCAGCCTGCTGATCGCCCAGCGCGACGACGCCACGGCGCTTGAACGGCGCAACTGGATGCTGGCCTGCTGGGCCGCCATGGCGCTGGCCGTGCTGGCCAAGGGCCTGATCGGCATCGTGCTGCCGGGCGCCGTGCTGGTGCTGTATTCGCTGTGCGCGCGCGACTGGCGCATCTGGACGCGTTTGCATCTGGTCAAGGGCTTGCTGGTGTTCTTTGCCATCGCCACGCCTTGGTTCGTGCTGGTCGCCCTGCGCAATCCGGAACAGCCGCACTTCTTCTTCATCCATGAGCATTTCCAGCGCTTCCTGATGAAGGGCCACAAGCGCGAAGGCGCCTGGTATTACTTCCTGGTGCTGCTCATTCCCGGCATCCTGCCGTGGATAGGCGTACTGCCGCAAAGCCTGGCCGCCGCCTTCCAGCGCCAGGAAGGCGCCTTCCAGCCCCGCTTGATGCTGCTGGTCTGGGCCGTCTTCATTTTCTTCTTCTTCAGCTATTCGACCTCGAAGCTGCCTGGCTACATCGTGCCCATCTTCCCGGCGCTGGCCCTGCTGGTGGCGCTGTACCTGGAATCGGCCTCGCGCCGCCAGCGCATGCTGGCCGCCGGCCTGCTGTGCGTGCTGGGCGCGGCCGTCCTGATCGGCGGACCGATCGCCTTTGGCAAGGCCAGCGCGCGCGACGCGGAAGCCTTGATCGCGCTCAAGGGATACCAGCCATGGCTGATGGCGGCCGGCTTCTTCGCCCTGGCCGGTGGCGCCCTGGCCTTGCTGCATGCGCGCCAGCTGCGCCGCGACATGACGGTGCTGACCATCGCTGGCGCCGGCTTCCTGGCCACGCACTGCATCCTGGCCGGCTCCGAACTGTATGGCCAGAACCGCGCGGGCACCGACATGCTGCCGCAGATCCAGGCCGAACTGACGGTCGATACCAAGCTCTATTCGGTCGGCATCTATGAACAGTCGCTGACGTACTACCTGCAGCGGCCAGTGATCCTCGTCGATTACTGGGATGAGTTCACGTTTGGCCTGAAACAGCAGCCCGAGCTGTCCATCCCGAGCATCGAGACTTTCATCACGCAATGGACGAACGATGCCAACGCCGGCGTGCGCGACATGGCCATTATCAGCCTGTACCGTTACAAGGAATTGCAGGAACGTGGCGTGCCCATGCGTGTCATTGCCAAGGATGCGCGCCGCATGGTCATTGCCAACAAATAAATGTTTAAAGGGGCGCGAGGCAGCATGGATCGCGCCCCCGGCCAGCTTGCCCCGCCCCCGCATCAGCAGGATTTTTCACCGCTGAACCGGCTGCGCCGCCGTACTGACGATATAAAATAGCCATGCCTGCCAGCGGCCATTCACCGCACTGGCAGCCTCGGCAACGCCGACACCCTGACACAATACAGATCCAAGAACTGCGCCCCATGACCTCTACCCTGCCCTTTTTGCCATTTTCCAAACCCACCATCGATGAAGCGACCATCGCCGCCGTCGGCGAAGTGCTGCGCTCGGGCTGGATCACCAGCGGCCCGAAAGTGCAGGCATTCGAAGCCCAGCTGTCCGAGTATTTCGGCGGGCGTCCCGTGCGCACCTTCAATTCGGGCACGTGCACCATGGAAATCGCGCTGCGCATCGCCGGCATCGGCCCCGGCGATGAAGTCATCACCACGCCCGTGTCGTGGGTAGCGACGGCCAACGTCATCATCGAAGTGGGCGCCACGCCCGTGTTTGCGGACATCGATCCCGTCACGCGGAATATCGACCTCGACAAGCTGGAAGCGGCCATCACCCCCCGTACGAAGGCCATCATCCCCGTCTACCTGTCCGGCTTGCCCGTCGACATGGACCGCCTGTACGCGATCGCAGAAAAGTACAATTTAAGGGTCGTGGAAGACGCGGCACAAGCGTTCGGCTCCACCTGGAAGGGCAAGCGCATCGGCGCGTTTGGCGACTTCGTCTCGTTCAGCTTCCAGGCCAACAAGAACATCACCACGGGTGAAGGCGGCTGCCTCGTCCTCAACAATCTGGAAGAAGCGAAGCTGGCCGAGAAATACCGGCTGCAGGGCGTCACGCGCAGCGGCGTCGACGGCATCGACGTCGATGTACTGGGCGGCAAATACAACATGAGCGACATCATGGCCGCCATCGGCCTGGGCCAGTTCGCCAATATCGACGCGATCACGGCCCACCGCCGCGCGCTGGCACGCCACTATTTCGCGCAATTCGGCAGCGATTTCGAAGCGCAGAGCGGCGCCCAGCTGCCCGTGCAGGACTTTGAAAACAGCAACTGGCATTTGTTCCAGATCATCCTGCCCGACAATGGCCCCGGCACGCGTGCCGCCTTCATGCAGCAAATGGCGCAGCAGAACGTGGGAACGGGCTATCATTACGCACCGATCCACCTGTTTACCATGTACCGCGAACGCGGCTTTACCGAAGGCATGTTCCCCGTCTCGGAAAAGATCGGCCGCCTGACCGTGACCTTGCCGATGTTCTACGCCATGACGACACAGGACGTGGAACGCGCCGTCGCCACCGTCAAATCCATTCTCATCAAATGAGCAGCGCGCCGATGAAACCTGAACTGTCCATTATCATTCCAATCTACAACGAGCAGGATGGCCTGGCCAGCCTGTTCGCCCGCCTGTATCCGGCCCTCGATGCCCTGCAGACGAGCTACGAGATCATCTTTGTCAATGATGGCAGCCGCGACAATTCGGTGGCCATCCTGGCGGAACAGTTCCGCCAGCGCCCCGACGTCACGCGCGTAGTCCTGTTCAACGGCAATTATGGCCAGCACATGGCCATCCTGGCCGGCTTTGAAGCTTCGCGCGGGCAAATCATGGTCACGCTCGATGCCGACCTGCAGAATCCGCCCGAAGAAATCGGCAACCTGGTGGCAAAGATGCGCGAAGGCTACGATTACGTGGGCTCGATCCGGCGCAAGCGGCAAGATTCCGCCTGGCGCACCCTGGCGTCGAAGATGATGAACCGGCTGCGCGAGCGCATCACCAACATCAAGATCACAGACCAGGGCAACATGCTGCGCGCGTATGGCCGCAACGTGATCGACCTGGTCAACCAGTGCGCCGAAGTCAACACCTTCGTTCCCGCCCTGGCCTACACGTTTGCCCGCAAGCCCACGGAAATTACCGTCGAGCACGAGGAACGCTCGGCCGGCGAGTCGAAATACTCGCTGTACAGCCTGATCCGCCTCAATTTCGACCTGGTCACGGGCTTTTCGCTGATTCCCCTGCAAATCTTTTCGATGCTGGGCATGCTGCTGTCACTCAGTTCGGCCCTGCTGGTGATCTATCTGCTGGCGCGCCGCTTCCTGTTCGGCGCCGAGGCGCAGGGCGTGTTCACCCTGTTCGCCATCGCCTTCTTCCTGATGGGCGTGATCCTGTTCGGCATCGGCCTCGTGGGCGAATACGTGGGACGCATCTTCCAGCAAGTGCGCGCCCGTCCCCGCTACGTGGTGCAAACCATCTTGCAGGACGGCATGGCCCAGGCGGAAGCCGAGGCGCCATCGTACGTGCGCCTGGAAAAGCGCCAGGTGGGCCGCTGATGGGCGCCCCGCGCGCCGTCGTCTTCGGCTACCACAATGTGGGCGTGCGCTGCATCAAGGTGCTGCTGGCCGGAGGCGTCGATATCGCCCTGGTCGTCACGCACGAAGACAGCGCCACGGAAAACCTGTGGTTCGAGTCCGTCGCCAGCCTGTGCCAGGCCGAAGGCATCCCGTACATCACGCCCGGCGATCCGCGCGCGCCCGAGCTGCTGGCGCAGGTGCAGGCGGCAGCGCCGGACATGCTGTTCAGCTTTTACTACCGCCACATGCTGCCCGCCAGCATCCTGGAAGTCGCGCCCGCCTACAATATGCACGGCTCGCTGCTGCCGCAGTTCCGCGGCCGCGCGCCCGTCAACTGGGCCGTGCTGCATGGCGCCCCGCAAACGGGCGCCACCCTGCATGAAATGACGGTCAAGCCTGATGCCGGCGCCATCGTCGCGCAAACGGCCGTGCCCATCCTGCCCGATGACACGGCCTTCGAAGTCTTCGGCAAGGTCACCGTGGCGGCGGAACAAACCCTGTGGAACGTGCTGCCGGCCTTGCTGGATGGCACGGCGCCACGCCAGCTCAACGATTTGCGCCAGGGCGGCTACTTTGGCGGGCGCAAGCCGGAAGACGGCCGCATCGACTGGAAGTTACCCGCGCAGCAGGTGTACAACCTGCACCGGGCCGTCGCGCCGCCCTATCCCGGCGCCTTCACCGAAGTCAATGATGTCATTTACACCATCGAAAAAGCCCGCTTGAGCAAGCATTCCGCAGGAAGTTTGCCACCGGGCTTGGCGGTAGTGGATAATTGCATCTTTGGCGTCTGCGGAGACGGCCGCATGCTGGCCATTTCCGCGCTGAGGGCTGCCGGGGAGCCGATTTCGGCTCAGCAATTGCAAGCAAGTCTGACCACCCGCGTCAGCACACACTGATATCACTCAAGAGAATCTCACATGAAAAAAGTCCTCATCTTAGGCGTCAACGGCTTCATCGGCCACCACCTGTCCAAGCGCATCCTGGAAACCACCGACTGGCATGTCTACGGCATGGACATGAACACGGACCGCATCACGGAATTGCTGGAAGATGACAACTACAAGTCGCGCATGCACTTCTTCGAAGGCGACATCACGATCAACAAGGAATGGGTCGAGTACCACGTCAAGAAGTGCGACGTGATCCTGCCGCTGGTGGCCATCGCCACGCCATCGACCTACGTCAAGCAGCCGCTGCGCGTCTTCGAACTGGACTTCGAAGCCAACCTGCCCATCGTCCGCTCGGCCGCCAAGTACGGCAAGCACCTGGTCTTCCCGTCGACCTCGGAAGTGTATGGCATGTGCCATGACGAGGAATTCGATCCGGAAAACTCGGAACTGATCTGCGGCCCGATCAACAAGCCGCGCTGGATCTATTCGAACGCCAAGCAGCTGATGGACCGCGTGATCTGGGGCTACGGCATGGAAGGCTTGAACTTCACCCTGTTCCGTCCATTCAACTGGATCGGCGCCGGCCTGGACTCGATCCACACGCCAAAAGAAGGTTCTTCGCGCGTGGTGACGCAATTCTTCGGCCATATCGTGCGCGGCGAGAACATCTCGCTGGTCGACGGCGGCGCGCAAAAACGCGCGTTCACCTACATCGACGACGGCATCGATGCGCTGATGCGCATCATCGCCAACAAAAACGGCATCGCCAGCGGCAAGATCTACAACATTGGCAATCCGATCAATAACTATTCGATCCGCGACCTGGCCGGCATGATGCTGACCCTGGCCGCCGAATACCCGGAATACGCCGAAGGCGCGAAACACGTGAAAATCGTGGAAACGACCTCGGGCGCCTACTACGGCGCCGGCTACCAGGACGTGCAAAACCGCGTGCCGAAAATCACGAATACCTGCGAAGAGCTGGGCTGGGCGCCGGCCACCACCATGGCCGATTCCCTGCGCAATATTTTCGACGCCTACCGCAGCCAGGTAGCCCAAGCCAAAGCCCTGATGGATTAATGTTGAGCAAGCCGTTCCTGACCCTGAAAATCGACGTCGATACCTATCGCGGTACCCGTGAAGGCATGGGCAATCTGGTGCGCATGCTGGCCGCGCACCAGGCCAAGGCCACCTTTCTGTTCTCGCTGGGCCCCGACCACACGGGCTGGGCCCTGCGGCGCGCCTTGCGGCCCGGCTTTTTCAGCAAGGTGTCGCGCACCTCGGTGGTCGAACACTACGGCTTGAAAACATTGATGTACGGCACCTTGCTGCCGGGACCCGATATCGGCAAGCTGTGCGCGGCGCAATTGCGCGCCGTGCGCGATGCCGGTTTCGAGTGCGGCATCCACACCTGGGATCACACCCTGTGGCAAGACAACGTGGCCAAGCGCAACGCCGCCTGGACCATCAACATGATGCGCAAGGCCGCCAACCGCTACGAACAGGTGTTTGGCGCCAAGCCGCACACGCACGGCGCGGCCGGCTGGCAAATGAATGTCAGCGCCTTTGTCGAACACGACACGGCCAGCTACCGCTTTGCCTCCGATGGCCGCGCCATGCTCGACGCACGCGGCGCCATGGTGCATCCTGGCAATGGCCCACACCGCGTGCGCAACGGCAACACCATCCTGCAATGCGTGCAATTGCCTACCACCCTGCCCACCCTGGATGAATTGCTGGGCTGCGAAATCGACGGCAAACTGATCACAACGAGCAATGTTGCCGCGCATATATTGTCGCTGACGGCGGATAATCCCCGCGATCACGTATATACCTTGCATGCGGAACTTGAAGGACAGAAACTCGCCCCCATTTTCGAACAACTGCTGGCTGGCTGGAAAGCCCAGGGCTACCAGTTTGCAGCGATGGGCGATTATTATGAAAAGATAAAAAATACGGACTTGCCCGTTTGTCCCGTCACCTGGGATGAGTTGCCAGGCCGTTCGGGACGCCTGATTGTGCAGGGCAAAGCGGCCTGAATGCTGTATTGTTGCACCTGGATGCGTTGCCAGATTAAAAACAGCGCTGATGATCACCGTTCAGGAGAGAACCTGTGGCTGATAGCCAATCCCTCGTTAGCATACCCGACTTTAGCGCCGCCATGACCAGCGGCAAGACCTTTCAGTTGCTGGGCCGCCCGGCCAAGGCCACGGTGCTGTTTTTCTATCCGAAGGACAACACCCCTGGCTGCACCACGGAAAACATCGCCTTCCGCGATGCGTATTCGCAATTCGTCGCAGCCGGCGTGGAAATCTACGGCATCAGCCGCGATTCCCTGCGCTCGCACGAAAGTTTCAAAGCCAAGCTGGAACTGCCGTTCGAGCTCATTTCCGACCCGGACGAAGCCGTTTGTCTGCTGTTTAACGTCATGAAGATGAAACAGATGTACGGCAAGACGGTCCGTGGCGTCGAGCGCAGTACGTTTGTGATTGACGCCCAGGGCCGATTGGTGAAAGAATGGAGAGGCGTGAAGGTCGCAACTCACGTGGAAGAAGTGCTGGAATTCGTAGCGCATCTGAATTGATCGTCCATTTTTGATCCAATGCGCGTTGTCGGCTTCCAGCGAGCCTGGTTCAACCGCAGTTCAGTTCACGGTACCTATCGCCATTTTGAGTCAACGAAGCGCCTCCATCCACTCCGCCAGGCGGGCATGCAGCCCGTCGATGGCGTCCATGACCGGCCATGCTGCCGGCCTTCCGGCAGTTACTCGTCCTGTAGCATTGTTGTTCCCCCGCATCCACCCCATGAGAAGTGCCGCCAGAAGCTGGCTGCCCATGGGCGATTCATTCCAGAAATTTTTTGATTGAGATCCTGATGCCACTGCCAAAATTACCGAGCAAGCCAGCCACCATCCTGGCCACCCAAGATTACCCAACCGCAGGCGCAGCGCGCCCGGCCACCAAAACCCCGGCAGCCAAGAAAGTGGCTGCACCGATTATTGAAGCGGCGATCGCCGAAGTTGCCAAGCCGGTCCGCAATGCGGCCACGAAGATCAAGCAAGTGGCGGCCCTGATGGTCGCCAAGCCGGCGCCAGCCGTTGCTGCACCGGCGCCGGTCGCGGCCGCGCCTGCCGCCGTTGCTGCGCCTGCAGCGAAAGCCAAGCCGGCGGCAAAAGGCAAGGTCACGCCGATCAAGCCCGTCAAGCAAGCCGAGCAGCCACATCCGGCCAAGCACAAGGCTGTCGAAGTGCAGCTCAAGTCGTCCGCCAGCCGCGCCGCCGACCAGCGCGGCATCAGCAAGCTGTTCGTGCTCGACACGAACGTGCTGATGCACGATCCATCCTCGCTGTTCCGCTTCGAGGAACACGATGTGTACCTGCCGATGATGACCCTGGAAGAGCTGGACAACCATAAAAAGGGCATGACGGAAGTGGCGCGCAATGCACGCCAGGTCTCGCGCACGCTCGACGCCCTGATCAGCAACACGGATGACGACGCCATCGAACACGGCATCCTGTTGTCCAAGCTGGGCAACAAGGATGCCAAGGGCCGTCTGTTCTTCCAGACGCGCCTGCAAAGCGCCGACTTGCCGGCTGGCTTGCCAGTGGGCAAGGCCGACAACCAGATCCTCGCCGTCGTGCGCTCGCTGGAATCGGAACAGGAAGGCCGCCCTGTCGTGCTGGTGTCGAAAGACATCAACATGCGCATCAAGGCGCGCGCCCTGGGCTTGCCGGCCGAAGATTACTTCAACGACCATGTGCTGGAAGACACGGACTTGCTGTACTCGGGCATCGTGCAATTGCCGGACGATTTCTGGAACAAGCACGGCAAGGACATGGAATCGTGGCAGGAAAGCAAGAACGGCTACAGCTCGACGTTCTACCGAGTGACGGGCCCGTTCATCCCGTCGCTGCTGGTCAACCAGTTCATCTACCTGGAACCGAAAAACGGCGAAACGCCGTTCTACGGCCAGGTGAAACAGATCAACGGCAAGACGGCCGTGCTGCAAACCCTGCGCGACTTCAGCCATACGAAGAACAATGTGTGGGGCGTGACGGCGCGCAACCGCGAGCAGAACTTCGCGCTGAACCTGCTGATGAATCCGGAATGCGACTTCGTCACCCTGCTGGGCCAGGCCGGTACCGGCAAGACCCTGCTGGCCCTGGCCGCCGGCCTGGCGCAAGTGCTGGAAACCAAGCTCTACAATGAAATCATCGTTACCCGCGTCACGGTACCGGTGGGCGAAGACATCGGTTTCCTGCCAGGCACGGAAGAAGAAAAGATGTCGCCATGGATGGGCGCCTTCGACGACAACCTGGAAGTGCTGAACAAGTCCGACTCCGATGGCGGCGAATGGGGCCGTGCGGCAACGCAAGACCTGATCCGCTCGCGCATCAAGATCAAGTCGCTCAACTTCATGCGCGGCCGCACGTTCGTGAACAAGTTCCTCATCATTGATGAAGCGCAAAACTTGACGCCGAAGCAAGTCAAGACCCTCGTCACGCGCGCCGGTCCCGGCACGAAGATCCTGTGCCTGGGCAACATCGCGCAGATCGACACGCCGTACCTGACGGAAGGCTCGAGCGGCCTGACCTACGTGGTTGACCGCTTCAAGGGCTGGACCCACAGCGGCCACGTCACCCTGGCCCGCGGCGAGCGCTCGCGCCTGGCCGACCACGCCAGCGAAGTACTGTAAGTGATAGCGGGCGGCGCGAGCTGCCCAGTCATTCGAAGCCCCGGCTGCAGCGATGCAGGCGGGGCTTTTTTCATGTGCGCGACTTTTCATGGCGGCATGTTCTAATACCGCTCCTTTCCTTCTGGACACATAGCCCGATGCATCCCGCCTTTCAGTTGTTGCTCTGCTTCATCCTCTTCATGTTCATCCACATTTCCGTCATGGCGGCCTGCGCCAGGCTGTCCGGCATCACGATGCGCAGCATCAGCTATGGCGTGGGACCGACTGTGCTGACCTGGGGAAAAGTCCACGTCAAGCTGCTGCCGCTGGCCGGCAGCTTGGTACTGAAAGATACGCGTGAAGAAGAACTGTATGACGACGATCCCTGCCTCGATGCCTACAACTTCCAGCCGCTGTGGAAGCAGGTGCTGCTGCCATTGAGCGGCGTGGGGCTGCTGCTGGCATTGTCGCTGGGCATCATGGGAGCCTCGGGCTGGGACAGCTTTGTCGCGGCCTTCGGGCAAATCGTCCACGGCGCGCTGGCACCGTTGTCAACGGCGCAGGAATTGCTGGGCAATGGAGAGGCGTTTGCCCGCACACACGGCTTTGCGCTGGCGTTCGCCCTGTTCTCGTTGAAACTGTGCGCCTTGAACCTGTTGCCGTTTGCCGGCTTGAACGGGGGACAGGCGCTGCTGGCCATCGCGCGCGGCGGCAAGCCGTATGTGACGTGGGAAGAGACGGCAGCAAAATGGCTGTTGCTGCCAGGACTGGCGATCCTGCTGGCGTGGGCGGCGGCACTGGCCGTGTATTGCTGGCGCGCGCTGGGACTGTAATCGCACAGCCCCAGCTGCTTACACCCTGCTACAGCTAGAAATTCACCTTCAGGCTCAGCAGGGCTTCGCGTTCGGCGCCACGGAAGATGCCGCCAAAGTATTTCTTGTCAAATACATTGCCGATATTCATAGCCAGGCGGTAACGCGCCGTTTCGTAGGCCACGGCGATATCGGCCAGGGTGTACGGATCATTCATGTACAGCGCATTGGCCGCGCCATTGTAGGGTGAACTGCCACGGTAGCGCAGGCCGCCAGCGAGCATCAGGCCGGGCACGGCCATGGGCCGGTAGTCGAGCCAGACACTGGCCGCATGGCGCGTCGTCTGCAGGGTCTGGCGGCCGATTTCGTAGTCGCGGTTGCTCTTCGTCGTGCGCGGGTCCAGATAGGTATAGCCGGCCAGCACGCTCAACTCGGGCAAGGGTTTGAACGTACCTTCCAGTTCCACGCCCGTCGAACGTACCTCGCCCGTCTGTAGTGACGAACGCGGGTGCAGCGGATCCGGCGTGGTGACATTCGTTTGCGTCAGATCAAACAGCGATGCCGTCAACATGGTCGATGTGCCGGCAGGCTGGTACTTGATACCCAGCTCCACCTGCTTGCCCTTGCGTGGCTGAAAAGCCTTGCCGTCAAAGTCGCGGCCCGTGGCCGGGTCGAACGAGGTGGCATAGCTGGCATACGGCGCCACGCCATTGTCGAACAGGTACAGCAGGCCGGCACTGCCCGTGGTGGCATTGTCGTCGATGCGCGTGCTCGCCGAATTGAGCTGCGTGCTGCGCGCGCGGTCGTGGCGCAGGCTGGCATTCGCCACCCATGCGCCCAGCTTGAACTGGTTCAACGTGTAGATGCCCGTCTGCTTGAGTTCAGTGTCGGTATAGTCGAGTCCCGGCGCGGCGATCGATTGATGGTAGACCGGCGCATGGATATCGAGGTTCGGCACGTCCCAGCCAAAGCCCAGGCCATCGTTTTCCTTGTATTTCAGGTAATCGATGCCCGCCACGAAGCGGTGCCCGATCTCGCCCCAGCGAAAGTCCTTTTGCGCGCGGCTGTCGACCGTCCAGGTCTTGCCGTCCACTTTTTCCGCCAGGCTGCCGCGCGTGGCCGTGCGCCCGTCAGGCAGCAAATCCATGGCGTAGATATGCTGGTAATCAACCTTGATGGTCGCATAGCGCAAATTTTGCGTCAGCTTCCATCCATTCCCTGTTGCATGCTCGAACATATAGCCAAGGGCGCGCGTATCGCGGTCGAAATAGTCGAAGGACGGGTCGCCCGCCGTGCGGCTGACGGGCAAGTCCTTGATCTGCGGATGGACAAACAGGCTGGGCCACCATGGCTTCGGCGTGCCCCGCTCTTGCGAATATGTGCCCAGTACGGTCAGGCTGGTGCGCGCCGAGATGTCCCAGCGCAGCGAGGGCGAGATGGAAACGCGGTTGTTCTTCGATTCGATGGGACGATCGTCGGCATCGCGGCCCGTCAGCGTGACGCGGTACAGCAAGCCATCGTTGCCCGCGACAGCGCCGCCCAGGTCGGCATTGATCTGATAGCGGTGATAGCGTCCCGCGGAAAACCCCACGCTATTGACGTGGTCTGCATCCGGCAGCTTGGAAGTGACATTGATCATGCCGCCCGGGCGGCCCTGGCCGTAGAAGACGGACGCGGGCCCCTTGATGACTTCGACGCTGTCGAGATCTGCCATTTCGCTATTCCACGAACCATAACTGCCCGCCGACAGCAGCTTCAAGCCATCTTGGTAGTACGAGCTGCCATCGCTGAAGCCGCGGATGGTGGCGCCCGACATGCGCACGTCGGCACCCGTCACGTCCGTCAGCACGCCCGCCGTATAGGCCAGCGCCTGTTCGATGCTTTTCGGGGCCTGCGTCTTGATCTGTTCACGCGTGACAACGGAAATGGCGCGCGGCGTCTCGAGCAATGGCGTGCCCATCTTGGTGGCGGCCACGCTGATGGGCACATAGCCGCGCGACACCGTGCCCTCGCCTGCGTCAGCCGCTGCCATGACGGAAATCAATGGCATGACGGCGTCGGGCGCCGTGCTGGCCACGGCAGGCGCGGCGCGCAGCACGTAGCTGCCCGCCTCCAGTTCGACCGCCTGCAAGCCCGTACCCGCCAGCAAGACGGCCAGGGCAGCCTGCGGCGTGTACTGGCCTTGCAGGCCGGCCGTGCTCTTGCCGCTGGCCTGGTCTGGCGTGTAGCTGAGCAAGACATTCGCCGCACTGGCCAGGCTGCGCAGCGCGGGGGCCAGCGGACCGGCAGGAATGTCGTAGGCCAGGCGCATGGCGCCAGCCTGCTGGGCATTGGCCGCTTGCGCCTGCGCCAGGGCTGGCGTGGCGGCGTACAGCGCCAGGCTGCACACGGCCAGCGACACGGCACGGGCGATGGGAAGGATTTGCGGTGTAGAAATATAGTAGCGCTGCTTGCGACGAACGGACATGGTGTAAAGCCTCTCAAATGGACTGCTGAAATGATTCCCTTACTTAGCAGGTGCCTTGAGAATGCGAATCGGTCAGGCTGGACACGAAAAAATAATGCCTGCCGGCAGTATCGACTGGCCGGCAGGCATGCGCTGTATTGCGGCGATCAGTTCACGCGTTTGGCCGGCATATCCTGCCCCTCCTGGCGCAGCACCAGTTGTTGCGTCTTGCCGTCGGCATCCTTGCTGAAACGCACTTCCGCATCGACTTCATTCGAGAAGAAAGCCGTCTCGCTCATCGGCAGCATGGCCAGCTTGCGGAAACCCGTCACCTGGGCGAAGAATTTATCGCCTTCGCGCGTCACTTCCAGGTAGACCTCGGGCGCCAGCGCATACCTGCCCACGTAGGCATCGAATTGCGCCGTCGTCATGGCGACCACCGTACGCGCCGGCTTGGCGGCGCTGGCGCGTTCGTGCACCGTCTTCGATTCGCCGCCGTCATTGAGGATCAGCTGCGCCTCGCCCTTCGGTCCCCGCTCGAATTCGGCAGTGGTGAGCGTATTTTCGATCAGAAAGCCATTTGGCGAGTACGCCAGCATGCGCTGGGCGGGACGGCCCGTGCGCTGCAGCAGCAAGTTGCCCTCAAAGTTGCGGATCGTATAGCCGGCCTTGTCGTTGATGGCGTACACGCCCGCGTACGCATCGAGGATGGCGGGCTTGAGCGTGATGACCTTGATCTCGGGATACGGCCGGCCCACGGCGACAGCCGCCGCCTTGCGCGCCACCACGTCGGGATTGACCAGGCCCGTGTCCGAGTTTTCCAGCACGGCCACATAGACTTTTTCCTTCGGCAAACGCATCGCATACGTGGCAAAACCATTGATGCCGCCGCTATGGTGGATGACGGGCGTGTTTTGCCAGGTGCCCACCTTCCAGCCCAAGCCGGAACGGGTCGCCTTGCCATCGTTCAGCTTGGCCTGCGTGAACGCCTGCTGCCAGGTGGAAGCCTTGAGCAGCTTGCCGTCGGAGATGGCCGCGTCCCAGCGCGCCAGGTCATCCACGGTGGACACGAGCGCGCCGGCCGCATACGGCTGCGTCATGCTCAGGGGCAAGTTCGGCACATAGGTCTCGCCCGAACGGATATGCCCGGCCGCGCGCTTGGCCGGCCGGCGCTCGTGGCCTTCATAGGCAGTATCGTACATGCCCAGTGGCACGAAGATCTGCTGTTCCACAAACGTGGCATACGGCTGGCCCGATGCCTTTTCAATGATGGCGCCCAGCAGGAAATAGCCGGAACTGCTGTAACTCCACTGCGTGCCCGGCTCAAAGTCGGGCGCATCGTTCTTGAAGAAATCGATCATCTGCGCCACGCTCAAGTCTTTCGTGCTGTTGGGCACAAATTCCGGCTTCCTTGTGTAGTCGTGGATGCCGGACGTATGCGCGAGCAGCTGTTCGATCGTGATTTTCTTGCCATGCGTCGGATAGTCGGGCAGGAACTTCGTGATGTCATCGGTGATGGCCAGCTTGCCCTGGTCGGCCAGCAGCAGGATGGCGACGGCCGTGAATTGCTTGGAAATGGACCCCAGGCGCAGCGACATGTCAGGCGTCAGCGGCTGGCCATCCTTCACGCTGGCCAGGCCATACGCCTTGCGCAACAGGGGCTGTCCATCCTTGACGACGATGACGACGGCGCCAGGTTCCGTGGCCTTGTAATAGGGAGCGATACTGGCGTCGATTTGCGCGGCCAGCGCTTGCTGCTGGCTCAGGGGCGCCGGCTGGCCAGCCCAGCCGGTTGGCGCTTGCAACAGGATCAACGTGGCGAGGCAGATGCTGGAAACTGTAAACATGCAGATCACTTTCACAGGAAGGATAAACAAGCTTGGCCATGCCCCTGGCGGCGGCTATCGGGATGACATTTTTTGCTTTAGGAAATATTTCCAAATAGCTCATTCAGCCTAGCAGACACAACCTGAGCAATTCTCTCCATTTGTCACATTGATAATTCATGCGGGCCCAACGCTATGCATTTCGGGCCACCTGTCGTATGCTCGAAACACGGCTTTACGACCATCGCAAAGGATGCATCATTTTTACCCTCGATACCTGTGGCAAGCACCTGGCCCTGTGGACCATACGCGCCTATCAGCGCTACCTGTCGCCCTGGAAGGGGTTTTCCTGCGCCTACCGCGTGCTGACCGGGCGCGACAGTTGCTCCGCCTATGGCTACAAGGTGATTGCACGCCACGGCTTGCGCGCAGGCTTGCCCTTGCTGCAACGGCGCTTGCGCGCCTGCGGCGAACGCCATCGCCAGCATCGGGAACTGCACCCGCAGGCGCGGCGTAGCGGCAGACACCTGGCCCAGGCGGGCTTTTGCGATTGCGACATTCCTTCGCCGGACTGCCACCATTGTTCCTGCGACCCATGCGACTTGCTCAATTGCGACTGGCCAAGACGAAAAAAGAGACCGTAGTTTCAGTCGTTATAGAGATTTTAATTACAAATGAAATATTCATTCATGAAATGAATAACGTCTATCGCCATTATGAATTGGCTGGAAGCGGGCCTGCGGCCTATACTCATGCCGTCTCCCCTACTTTGCTTCCCATGCACACCCTGCTCAGCCCGCATATATCGCGGGCTTTTTGTTCCCGGCAATTGCCACTCTGTCTTTCCCCTCTTACCGATCACCAGGTGCGCGTTTCCCCGCCAGCCCAGCTGCAAGCCGGGAGTACAGCATGATCGTGCGCGAGCGTCCTTCGGCGCTACGGCTGTTCCTCGTGGTGCGCGGTTCCGTCCTGCCGCGCATCCGCACCACGCTCATCGTCAATACCCTGATCGCCACCCTCGTCACCTGGTGCCACGGCACCTTGTTCGACCACAAGGTCATCCTCACCACCATCCCATTTACCCTGATCGGCTTGCCACTGGCCATCTTCCTGGGCTTTCGCAACACGGCCGCCTATGACCGCTACTGGGAAGCGCGCAAGCTGTGGGGAGAACTGGTCTTGCGCAGCCGTAATTTCTCGCGCCAGTGCCAGACGATGATACGCAGCGACACGCCGGCCCACGCAAGGCTGGGCCTGGACGATGTGCGCGTGCGCATGATTTACCGTACCATCGCCTTTTGCCATGCACTGCGCCACCAGCTGCGCGACACGCGCGGACCGGCCGACTTGCAGCCGCTGCTGCGCCCGGCCGAATGGGAAGCGGCCTGCAAGGCGGCGAACCCGTCCGACTACCTGATGCTGCAGATGGGTCACGACCTGGCCGATTGCATCGCGCAAGGCCGCATCGACAGCATCCTGGCCACGCAGATCGATAACACGGTCTCGGCCATGGTAGCGGCAGGCGCCTCGTGCGAGCGCATCCGCAGCACGCCGATTCCCTTCTCGTACTCGCTGCTGCTGCACCGCACGGCCTATCTGTACTGTTTCCTGCTGCCCTTCGGCCTCGTCGATTCGCTCGGTTTCATGACGCCCTTCGTCGTCGCCATCGTCGCCTACACCTTCTTTGGCCTCGATGCGCTGGGCGACGAGATCGAGGAGCCGTTCGGCGAAGATGCCAACGATCTGCCGCTGTCAGCCATGTGCCGCGCCATCGACATCAGCTTGCGCGAATCCGTGCAGGACGAAAACGTGCCGCCGCCCATGCAAGCCGTCGACTTCCTGCTCCATTAAAACGCCGCAACGCTTCCGCTTGACCTTCCCACCGGGGCAAGGATTACAG
The DNA here is from genome assembly GCF_021165895.1 of Janthinobacterium sp. PLB04. NCBI lineage: Bacteria > Pseudomonadati > Pseudomonadota > Betaproteobacteria > Burkholderiales > Oxalobacteraceae > Janthinobacterium > Janthinobacterium sp. PLB04. Next base: position 5,086,960 of record NZ_CP088968.1, read on the forward strand.
TGGAAGCACTTAATCATTCAAGGAGTGCTTGTCATGTATCAGTTACAAGTTGAAAACATGAGTTGCGGCCATTGCGTCGGCGCAGTCACGAAAGCGGTGCAGACCATCGATCCTGCGGCACAGGTGCAGATCGACCTGGCAAGCAAGCGCGTCACGGTGGAGTCACCCGCCGAACTGGGCGCCATCAGCGCCGCCATCGTGGAGGCGGGCTACCCCGTCACCAGCGCACAATAACAGCAAAGCAGCACCAGGACAGCCGGCCTTTGCGCCGGCTGTTTTTTTATCCGTCCAGTTCGGGGTAATGGCGGAAGATGCCTTCTTCATTGAACGGGATCCTGCGCTTCGACTTCAGGTAGCGGGCAATATTCGGCCGCGCCGCCACCGCATCGTGCAGCGCAAACAGGGCTGGATACTGCGGCGCCAGGCGCGCCATGGCTTGCGGAAACGCATAGCGCAGGCCGGCCAGCATCTGGAACAGCGACAGGTCGCCATACGTGAGTCTGGCACCCACCAGGTACTGGCCGCGGCTGCGATTATTCAACAACACTTGCGTGAAATAGGAAAGAAACTTGGGCAAACGTGTTTCGCGGAAATCCGCGCTGCGCAGCATGGCCGCCTGCTGTTGCTCCTCGTAATATTGATTCATCGACAGCGGATGATGCGTGTCGTGCACTTCCGTCAGCCAGTCGGCCATCGTCAGTTGCAGCTGGTTCAGCCACAAACGGCCGCTTTCCGTACGCGGCGCCAGGCCCAGGCGCCGGCCCAGGTACAAGAGGATATTCGTGGTCTGGCCGATCAGCACGTCGCCATCGCGCAGCACGGGCGGTGCGTAGGCTGCCTGTGGCATGCTGTCGCCATCGAGGCAGGCCAGCATGGCGGGAACGCCTTGCCCCTTGCGTTCAGGCAAACGGGCGATATCGCGGTAGTCGGCGCCCGCCTCTTCCAAGGCCAGCCGGATGAATTCGCCGCGCCCCTGTATCGTGGGCCAGTAATACAGTTCATACGCCATAGCCCCTCCGTTGATTTACATCAATGGCAACATGCTTTCGCGTCCGTGTCACCAGCCAACCCCAGGCTTTGCAGGATGGGGCAATCGGGCTTGTCGTCGCCATGGCACGATTGCGCCAGGTGAGCCAGGGTATCGCGCATTTCCGTCAGTTCGGCGATGCGCTTGTTGAGCTCGGCAACGTGGGCCAGGGCGATGCCTTTCACGTCCGCGCTGGCGCGCTGGTCGTTTTGCCACAGCGACAGCAACTCGCGGATCTGTTCCAGCGAAAAGCCAAGACCCCGCCCGCGCTTGATGAAGCGCAAGGCGTGCAAGTCGTTCGGCGTGTAGATGCGGTAACCGGCGTCGCTGCGCGCGCTGGGTTTTAATAATGCAATACTCTCGTAGTAGCGTATCATTTTTGCCGATACGCCCGTTTCGCTTGCCGCCTGGCCGATATTCATCCTATGACTCCTTGGTATGCGCGCTAGCTGCATGACTGCGGGCTTTCCAGCGCCGCAGCAACAGGGCATTGCTGATCACACTGACCGAACTGAAGGCCATCGCCGCGCCCGCCACCATGGGGTTGAGCAAGCCGAAGGCGGCCAGCGGAATGCCGATCAGGTTATAAATGAAGGCCCAGAACAGATTCTGCCGTATCTTGCTGTAGGTGCGGCGCGAGATATCGATGGCGTCCGCCACCAGGGCCGGATCGCCGCGCATCAGCGTGATGCCGGCCGCATGCATGGCCACATCCGTGCCCGTCGACATGGCGATGCCCACGTCGGAGGCCGCCAGCGCGGGCGCATCGTTGATGCCGTCGCCCACCATGGCGACTTTCGCGCCCTCGCCTTTCAGCGCGACAATTTTAGCGGTTTTATCGGCCGGCAGCATTTTCGCCGCCACCGTGTCGATGCCCAGCAGCTTGCCGACGGCGTCGGCGCTGCCCTGGTTATCTCCCGTCAACATCACGGTGCGGATGCCCAGGCTGTGCAAATGGGCAATGGCCGCCTGCGCGTTCGGCTTGACCTGGTCGCTGAAGGCAAACAGGCCCAGCAGTTCCGATCCCGACGCCAGCCACGAGATCGTGTTGCCCGTGGCTTCCAGTTCCTGCGCCTGCGCGGCCAGCGGCGTCATGTCCACGTTCAACTCCTGCATCAGCCGGGTGCTGCCCAGCTTCAATTCCAGGCCATCGACGTGGGCCGCCAGGCCGCGGCCCGGCAAGGCCGACAGGGCCGTGGCTGGCAAGGGGTCGATGTGGCGCGCGGCAGCAGCATCCAGCACGGCCGTCGCCAGGCTGTGTTCGCTGCCACGCTGGATGCTGGCCGCCAGCTGCAGCAGCCGCGCATCCTCGATGCCATGCGCATGCAGGGCCGCCAGCGCCGGTTTTCCCACCGTCAGGGTGCCCGTCTTGTCGAACACGACGGTATTGACGGCGTGCGCCACTTCCAGCGCTTCCGCATCTTTGATCAGGATGCCGTAGCGGGCAGCCACGCCCGTGCCGGCCATGATGGCCGTCGGCGTGGCCAGGCCCAGCGCACAGGGGCAGGCGATGACCAGCACGGCCACGGCATTGATGATGGCGTTCTCCAGCTCGCCGGTAGCGAGCCACCAGCCCAGCATGGTCAGCAGCGCCAGCACCAGCACCACGGGCACAAAGATGGCGCTGACCTTGTCGACCAGATGCTGGATCGGCGCCTTGGCCGCCTGCGCATCTTCCACCAGGCGGATGATGCGCGAGAGGGTCGTCTCGCCGCCCACGGCTTGCGTGCGCACCAGCAGCAAGCCGTCCGCATTGATGGCGCCGCCCGTGACCTTGTCGCCCACATGCTTATCGACCGGCAAGCTTTCGCCCGTGATCAGCGATTCGTTGATCTGGCTGGCGCCTTCCACCACCACGCCATCGACGGCTACCCGCTCGCCGGGACGGATGACCACCAGGTCGCCCACTTTCACCTGCTCCACGGGCAAGTCCAGCTCCACACCGTCGCGGCGCACGCGCGCCGATTCCGGACGCAAGACTTGCAGCGCGCGGATGGCAGAGGCCGTCTGGCGCTTGGCGCGGCTTTCCAGCCATTTGCCCAACAGCACCAGGGTGATGACGACGGCCGACGCTTCGAAATACAGGTGCGGCAGCATCGCGCCCGCCGTCAGCCATTGGTAGACGGACAAGCCATACGCGGCGCTCGTACCCAGCGCCACCAGCAAGTCCATGTTGCCGCTACCGGCGCGGGCAGCCTTCCAGCCCGCCTTGTAGAAGCGCGCGCCAAAGTAAAACTGCACGGGCGTGGCCAGCGCGAATTGCAGCCAGCCTGGCAACATCAAATGGATGCCGGCCCACTCGAGCAGCATGGGCAGCATCAAGGGGAAAGCCAGGACGGCCGCGAACGCCACTTTCATGCCATCACGGTTCGGTGCGGCAGCGGGCGCGCTGGCCTGGCTGGCGGCGGGCACCTTGGCGGCATAGCCGGCCTTGTCGATGGCGGCGATCAGGGTGCCCGCTTCCAGGCCGCCCGTCACCTTGATGCGCGCGCTTTCCGTGGCCAGGTTGACGCTGGCGGCCAGCACGCCTGGCACTTTCAGCAAGGCTTTTTCCACCCTGCCCACGCAAGAGGCGCACGTCATGCCGGCGATGTTCAGGTCGATCTCGCGCTGCGCCACCGTGTAGCCGGCCTTTTCCACTGCCGCCTGCAAGGTGGCCAGGGGAATCGGCGTGCTGGACGTGACTTTTGCCACTTCGGTGGCCAGGTTGACGCTGGCCTGGCTCACGCCAGGCACGGCGGCCAGGGCCTTTTCCACGCGGCCCACGCACGAGGCGCAGCTCATCCCTTCGATGGCCAGCGCCTGCGCATGCGCGGCGTCGGGAGGGAAAGCGGCGGGGACGAGTGCACTCTGGTTCATGGCAGATCCTGTACGAAAGATTAACGAATAGGGTCAGGATCTGCTATCCAACGATGGGAAGGTCAAGCCCTATTTGCAAAGTGTGCGGGCTTGTTTGCGGATGCTTAACGCACCACGCAGTCGATGGCGGCAGGCTTGCCGCTGTTGGCGCCGGCGCCCGTGCTGGACAGCGGCGTCGAAAACGCCGGCGGCGGGGTGAACGGGATGCCGGGATTGACGGGCAGCATCACGGGCGGCTGCTTGAAGCTGGGCGTAAAACCGAACTGGCCGGCAGCAAAATTTTGCGTCCCGGCAGGATTGGTGACATGAATCAAGCCATCGAGCACCTGCACATACAAGCCCGGCGCCCTCGCCGCCCCGACTGGCGGCGATACCGTTGGCAGCGCCGGTGCCGACGGTGCTACGTAACTGGCAACAAACGTCGTGCCGCGGATGCCGATGGTGGCGGCCGGCGTCTTCATCTCGAAGCGCTCCTTGTTGCGCTTGCCCAGCAATCCCGTGACGGAACGCAAGCCGCCCTTGAGCAAGCTGAAGATGGCATGGTCGCCGTCAGGCTGCTCGGCCGTGTAGCTGAATTGCTCGATCACGAAACTGGTATTCGGCTTCAGGGTGATTTCGCTATTGTCGATCAGCTTGATCAAGGCATAGGTCTCCTTTTCCGTCAGCAAGGTGTCCCCCTGCTCGACTTCGGACTTGATGGCCAGGATCTTCACCTTGCCATCCGCCTTCTTGGCCATCAGCGGACCACTCAATTGCATGACGGTACCGGCCACCTGGCCGGCCCAGGCGTGCGCGCCCATGCACATCAGGGCCAGCCACAGCAGGGCCTTAATTGCAGTACATTTTTTTAGTAGGGTCATCGAATTTGTATCCTGTGGGTTTATCTGTGGCATCGGCAACATCCTTGCTATCCGGCTTCTTGTCGTCCAGCTTGGCTGGCGGCGTGGACGCGAGCGTGTCGTTGGCACGGTCCGCCTGCTTGATGATGCGCAAGGCATCGTCGATGGCCGCGCTCGTGGCGGCATCGATCACGGGCTTGTCGATGGTCGTCGCTGGCAGGAAGATGGCGTCCGCCATGCTCACCGTGCCATTCGGCGCCAGCAGAATCACGCCGCTGCGCTGGCGGTTGATGCGCACGCCCGAGTCGCCCGTGATGCTGCCCGTTTTCGCCAGCACGCTCATGCTGGACGCTGCCGGCAAAGCGACGCTTGCCGTGTCAGCGAAGCGCACATGGCCTTCCGCGCTGGCGGCAAAATTGCCACCGCTAACAATCTGCGCATTGCCGCCGACATGGATGTCGCGACCCGCCGTCAAACTGACATGGCGCACAGCTGCCAACTGCGCCCCATCGCCCAGCAGCACGTCCGTGCTGGCATTGAGGGCGATATCATTGCCCTCGATCTTGCCGTTGACAGTGACGGGGCTGTGCGCCGTCACGCTGACGTTGCCGCCATGCGCATTGATATTGCCAGCCGCGACACCGCCCGTGTTGTCGATGGCGATATTGCCCGCGCCCGTGGTGAGCGTTCCCAGGGTCAAGATACCCGGCGCCGAGGTATTGTTCAGCGCAATGCCGCCCCCTGCACTATTGCTGGCGGTAAAACTACCCACCTGGTTGCCCGCATTGCCCAGCACGATGCCATCGCGCGCCTGCGCAGCCAGGCTGCTGGCGAGCAGCGCGCCGTCCTGGCCGATGGCGCCGTTCAGGGCGCTCAATTTCACTTCGTTCGCCGCCAGGCTGGCGAAACGCAAGTCGCCAGCCGCTTGCGTGATGACCAGCTGGCCCGCGAGCCGGATGGCGCCGGCCGCCTGGCTGAAGCTGTTTGCGACGAGCAAGTTGCCGTTGCCGCTCAGCAGCCCGCCGCCTTGCGCGTAGCGCTCCGTCGACAGGCTGCCGTTCAGCAACAGGCTGCCGCCGTTGATTTCCAGGCCGGCCAGGCCGCTCAGCACGGAGAGGTCCAGCGCGCTTTCCCCCAAGGTCAGGCTGCCGCCCGTCAACAGCAAGCCCGTCGCCGAGTTCAGGTTTTTCAGGATGGTGCTGCCGGCCGCCGCGCTGTAGGTGACGATGCCCTTGCTGTTGCTGAAGTCGACCGCCAGCACGTTCGCGCCTTCCGGCACCACGCCGCCGTCCCAGTTGGCGGCATCGCTCCACAAGCCGCTGCCGCTGCCGACCCAGGTGGACAATTGTTTTTGAGCAATTGATGCCTGCGCCGTGCCGCCCGTCGTTTCCAGGGTGTAGTTGCCCGCATCGGCGCCCGCCAGGCGGAAACCGCTGGCCGTCACCAGCTTGCCCGTACCCGCATTCTTGTCGGCAAAGCTGCCGCTGCCGCCCACCACGCTGACCACATCCTGGCCCAGCACGCCGTTCGCCGACGCGCTGACCGCCGCGGAAGTCGTTCCGTCATACACCTTGCCGGCGGCGCTCAGGCTTGCCAGGGTCAGGCTGGCCGGTGTAATGCTGGCCAGCAAGCCCGTCGGCAAGACGATAAAGTAATTGCCCGCATCGGCGCCCGTCAGCGCCGCGCCGCTGAGCTGCACGGCCTTGGCCGCGCCCACGTTCTTGTCCGCAAAGCTGGCTACCGCCGAGGCCGTCAAACTGTCGCCAGCGATACGGTCATCGCCCAAACTCAGCTGCGCACCCGTCGTGCCATCGTAGACCTTGCTGCCCACCACGCCGGACAGGTTCAGCGCGCGCGCCGCGATATCGGCCGTGGTGCTGCCCGCATTGCTGCTCAGCACATAGTTGCCCGCATCGCCGCCACTCAAGGCCACATCCGTGACATTGACGGCCTTGCCGGCCCCCGCATTCCTGTTGCCAAACGCGGCACTGCCGCTCACGCTCAAGGCATCGCCCTGGATGCGGTCGTCGCCAAAGTGCACCTGCGCGCCCGTCGTGCCGTCATACGTCTTGTTGACGCCGTTGAAGCTCACGTTCAGGGTGCGCGCTGCGATGTCGGCCGTCGTGCTGCCGGTGCTTGCGCCCAGCACATAGTTGCCGGCATCGCCGCCGCTCAGCGCCACGTTCGTGACATTGACGGCCTTGCCCGCACCCGCATTCTTGTTGCCGAACGCGGCATTGCCAGCCACCGTCAAGGCATCGCCCTGGATACGGTCGTCGCCAAAGTGCACTTGCGCGCCCGTCGTGCCGTCATACGTCTTGTTGACGCCATTGAAGCTCACGTTCAGGGTGCGTGCCGCGATGTCGGCCGTGGTGCTGCCTGCATTGCTGCCCAGCACATAGTTGCCCGCATCGCCGCCGCTCAAGGCCACATCCGTGACATTGACGGCCTTGCCCGCACCCGCATTCTTGTTGCCGAACGCGGCATTGCCAGCCACCGTCAAGGTATCGCCCTGGATACGGTCGTCGCCAAAGTGCACTTGCGCGCCCGTCGTGCCGTCATACGTCTTGTTGACGCCATTGAAGCTCACGTTCAGGGTGCGCGCCGTGATGTCGGCCGTGGTGCTGCCCGCATTTCCATTCAGCACGTAGTTGCCCGCATCGGCGCCCGTCAGCTGGCCCGTCGCCACCTGGTAATCGACCACCTTGCCAATACCGACATGCTTGTCGCGGAAGCTGCCCTGCAAGCCGGTCATGCTGACCTGATCGCCCGTCACCAGGCCTTCGAAGTAGCCGTTCAGGCCAGCTTGCAAGGTGCCGTCGTAGACGCGGCTTTGCGCGCCCGTGACGCCATAGTTCAGCACGCGCGCCGTGATGTCGGCCGTCGTGCTGCCCGCATTTCCATTCAGCACGTAGTTGCCCGCGTCGGCGCCCGTCAGCTGGCCCGTCGCCACCTGGTAATCGACCACCTTGCCAATACCGACATGCTTGTCGCGGAAGCTGCCCTGCAAGCCAGTCATGCTGACCTGATCGCCCGTCACCAGGCCTTCGAAGTAGCCGTTCAGGCCCGCTTGCAAGGTGCCGTCGTAGACGCGGCTTTGCGCGCCCGTGACGCCATAGTTCAGCACGCGCGCCGTGATGTCGGCCGTGGTGCTGCCCGCATTTCCATTCAGCACGTAGTTGCCCGCATCGGCGCCCGTCAGCTGGCCCGTCGCCACCTGATAATCGACCACCTTGCCAGTACCGACATTCTTGTCGCGGAAGCTGCCCTGCAAGCCGGTCATGCTGACCTGATCGCCCGTCACCAGGCCCTCGAAGGAGCCGTTCAGGCCAGCTTGCAAGGTGCCGTCGTAGACGCGGCTTTGCGCGCCCGTGACGCCATAGTTCAGCACGCGCGCCGTGATGTCGGCCGTCGTGCTGCCCGCATTTCCATTCAGCACGTAGTTGCCCGCATCGGCGCCCGTCAGCTGGCCCGTCGCCACCTGATAATCGACCACCTTGCCAGTGCCCACATGCTTGTCGCGGAAACTGCCCTGCAACCCTGTCATGCTGACCTGATCGCCCGTCAGCAGGCCTTCGAAGTAGCCGTTCAGGCCAGCCTGCAAAGTACCGTCGTAGACGCGGCTTTGCGCGCCCGTGACGCCATAGTTCAGCACGCGCGCGCTGATGTCCGCCGTGCCGTCCGCCGTGGTCGCGGCCAGGCTGTAGTTGCCCAGTTCATTGCCGCCCAGGGCCAGGCCGCTGGCATGCACGGCCTTGCCGTTGCCCGCATTCTTGTCGAGGAAGGCGGCGCTGCCACTGATGCTGATATTATCGCTCGCCACCACATTGCCCAGCACAAAATTGGCACCGTCGTAACCCAGGGTGCCGTCATATATCTTGCCATTACCGCCGATACTCACCGTCAGCGCGCGCGGCGTGATGGCGAAGGTCGTCGTGCCGCCCAGGCTGATGTCGTACTTGGTCGACCACAGGCCTGTCGCGGCATAGCTGCCCACATTGCGCGCGTTGCTGCCGTAGCCGAGGCTGCCATTTACGCCCGTGTCGCCGTCGATCAATCCCACATAGCCGATTGAACCGAGGAAGGCAGCCAACTGGCCATCGTAGACCTTGCCCGCAGCATTGCCAGAAAGGTTCACTTGCAGCGGTTTCAGGAAAGCCTTCAGCATCGGTGTCGTGTAGCCATCGTAGATGCGCCACACGCTGCTGAAATTGTAGTCGTTGAACATGCCCTGCTGCTTCATCTGCGCCGTGCTGCGTCCGCTGGAACCACCGCCATCCATCAGCACCAGCGATGTTTCATAATTAAAAAAACCATAGCTGAACGGGGAACCGGAAGACACGCGGCCGGCTACCGCGCCTACTGCCGCATAGCCGCTGCCAGTCACGGCGCCACTGCTGAAGACATGGCTGACGCTGCCCGTGCTTTCGCCGACCAGCCCGCCCATGTTTTCCCAGGCGAGGATGGGATCGGCAACGCCGGCCCGGCCCACGGCACCGCTGGCATACGCATCATCGATGCTGCCGCCGTTCAGGCCCACCAGGCCGCCGATGCTGCGCGCGCCAGTGACATTGCCGGTGGCATAAGACTGGCTCAGCGCGCCCTGGTTATTGCCAACCAGGCCGCCGATCATTTCACGCGCGCCCGTCACCACGCCGGTGGCGTACGAGGTCGTGATGCTGGCGCCGGACGCATTCAATCCCGCCAGGCCGCCGATGGCGCCGCCGCCATCGGCATTGATGCCGGTGACGGCGCCGCTGCTGGCGGACAGCGTGATGGCGCCCCCGTTGCTGCCCACCAGGCCGCCAACATTGCGCTGGCCGCTGACGGCCATGCTGCTGTTCACGCCATCGATGTTGCCGCTGACGACCTCGCCCGCCAGCGCGCCCACGTTGGCCGTACCGGTGACGCTGCCACCGCTCAGGGTCAGGTTGCGCAAGGTGCCGCCCTGGACGGTGCCAAACAGGCCTGCCGCCGAACCGGACGCCAGGCTGCGGTCGATTTTCAAGTTACTGAGAGTAAATCCGGCGCCATCGAACATGCCGGAAAAACCGCTGCCGCTGCCGGCGATCGGCATAAAACCCTGGCCATCGTTCCAGTTCGCGGTGCCGCTGGCGTCGATATTGCCCGCCAGGCGATAGCTGTTGCCAAGGCCGAGGCTGCCGATGCCTTGCAAACCATGGATATCGGCGATCAGATAGGGCGAGGACGAACCGCCGTCGCCGCCTGCCGCGCGCAGGAAGCTCCCCTGCGCGATGCTGAAACCGCGCGCGGAAAACGCGGGCAGGCTGGCGCTGTTCTGCACCCAGCGGCCGCCATCGAGCACGAAGTCGCCGCCCACGCTGACGGCGCCGCTCGCGCTGATGTTATTGCCGGAAGCCAGGGTCAAGCCCTTGGCCACGCTGAGGGGGCCGTTCAGGTTGATATTGCCGCCCGTGCGCAGCACAAGCTGGTTCAACTCGCCTTGCGACGCCAGGTCCATCGCGCCCACGAGATTGACGACGCCGGTAAAACTGTCGCCACCCACCTGCACGGTGCCGGCGCTGATGGTCTTCAATTCCGCTTCGCTCAAACCCAGGCTGCCGGCATTGTCCGCCGCGCCCGTGCCCAGGGTGATGGCGCCCACGCTGGAACGGCGGTTCAGGCTGACGGTGCCACCCGCCGTGGCCGCTATCGATTGCGCACCGCCGCCCAGGCTCATATTGTCGGCAACCAGATTGACCGCGCCGGCGGACAAGCCGCCGTCACTGGCAAGCGACAGCAAGCCACCGGCCGTGGCGGTGATACTGCTGCCGTCCTGGCGCAGCGCCAGCGTGTTCGAGACGAGCACATTGCCGCCGCTTTCGAGCACCAGGTTTTTCACGCCGCCGTCCGCCGCGACCGTTGCCAGGTCGATCGCCTGCTCCACCGTCAGGTCGCCGCCTGCAGCGCTGCCGATATGCACACTGCCGGCGGCGATGCGGTTCAGTTCGGCGTTTGTCAGGCGCAGGCCGCTGCCGGGCTTGTCACCCAGCGCGATCTGCCGTGCCGCGCTGAACGCTTGCAGGGTCACCCCGGCATTGCCGGCGGCGCCGCCAACATTGATGGCGCCGTTGATGCTGATGTTGTCCGCCTCCAGCAGCACCGTCTGACCGGTGACGCCACTGCCCAGCAGCTGATCGCCGCTGCCCGTCAGGTCGATGGATCCACCGGCGACATTCGCGCGCAAGGTCAAATTGCCGTTGCCGACATTCACGGAGCCGACGCCGAAAGTGACGCCGGCGCCGGACAACCGTACGTCGCCATTGCCGCTGCCGAGCGCCGCGTTCAGATTCACATTCGAGCCGACGCCATAGGCCATGCCAGCGGCTGCATCATTGGCCGACAGCGTGATATGGCCGCCATTGGTGGTGATGGGCGCATTGACATTGATGATCTCGCCAGCCTGCGCCGTCAAGCCCACGCCTTTCTGCGCGATGTTGATGGCGCTGTTGAAATTGATGCGGTGCAGGGCCTGCAGCGTGACGTTGCTGCTGGCGCCGGAAATGAGGTCGGCGCCGATGCTGGCGTTGCCGGTGGCCGGAGAGTCGGCGAATTGATCGAAGGAACTCAACTGGCCGCCCGAACCGGCGACCACGGTGATATCGTAAGGATCGAGCAGCCAGTTGCCGCGCTTGCCATGCGCCGCACTGGTATTGACGCGGATGCCATCGACGGCCAGGTAATGGCCGGATGTTTCCACGAAGCCCCCGTCGCCGCCCTGCGCGCCGCCGCGCGCGGAAATACTGCCGTGTACCTGGGCCGATTCATTGCCCCAGGCGATGACCTTGCCGCCGTTGCCGCCATGGACGGCATCGGCATTGACGCTGGCGTCCTTGCCGACGAGCACCTGCCGCGCATTCTGCACGGCCGCGTTCTTGCCCTGGTAGTCGCCGCCCAGCAAGACCGTGCCGCCGCTCGTGGCGCCGCTGGCGTCGATTGCCGCATTGCCCAGCAAACCCACTTGCTCGCCCAGCACCTGGATGTCTCCCCCCTTGCCCACCGCGCCAGTGGCGCTGGTAACGCTGCCCGCCTCCAGCAACGCCTTGCCGCTGGCCTTGAGCACGATCCTGCCATTCTCGCCGACGACGGCGCTGTTGGCGTTGAGCACGCCGCGCTGGCTGACCAGCGCGCCGGCCATGCCGATGCTGCCGCCCTGGGCGATGATCTGGCCCAGGTTCAGGGCCTGGTCCGCTGGTGCCGAGACCAGCACGCGCAATTGCGGATTGCCGGGGTCGGCCAGCTGCACGCTGCGTCCGGCCGCCAGGATCACTTCGCCATTTGGCGCCGTGATGATGCCCGTGTTTTCCACGTTCGGCGCGATCAGCAGCACTTGCCCGCCCTTGCCCGCCTGGATCAGGCCCGCATTGCTGACACCGCCGGCCACGCCGCCGGCCGTGAACTGGCGCTTGCCGGCCAGGAAATCCTCGTTCGTCATGCCCAGGCTGGACGCCACCAGCCCGTTCACGTCCACTTTCGCGCCCTGGCCAAAGACGATGCCGTTCGGGTTGATCAGGAAGACCTTGCCGTTCGATTCGAGCGCGCCCAGGATCTTGCTGGGGTCTTGTCCCGTGATGCGGTTGAGTACGGCGCTATTGCCGTTCTGCTGGATGAAACGCGTGATTTCGCCCGCATGGATGGAAAAGCTCTGCCAGTTGATGATGGTGTTGGGCGTGTTCGTGATCGAGAAGATGTTGCCCTGCTGGTTGAACGTCGCCTGTCCGTTGACCACCTGCGGCAAGGCGGGGTTGGCCTGCGCCGCGCCGAAACAGCCGGCCAGCAGCAGCGCCAGCGCCGTGCGGCGCAGGGGCAGCGCAAAGGGTGACGAAAAGGATGGCGTCAGGATGAAAACGGAAGCGTGCTGGACATGGTTGTGCATGGTGTTCATCCTGATACTAGTAGGCCAAGGCGAGGCGGAAATGCAGGCGGTTGGCGCCCCGCTGTCCCGTGTCGCCGCCATTGACGACATGGGCGTAATCGAGTTGCAGATTGGCATAGCGGCTCAGCAGTAAACGCAGGCCAAGGCCGCCGCTGCTGATGCCTTGCGACGCGCTTTCGCCGGGCAGCCCATGGTTGCGGCGCAGCCAGGCCGTGTCATAGAACGCCAGTGCGCGGCATTGGTAGCCGAGTGCCTGGCCGCACCAGTTCGGCGTATACAGTTCCAGGTTCAGGTTGACGCCCGAATCATTCGATACCTCGCGCTCGGCAAAGCCGCGCACGGACGCGGCGCCACCGGCGCCGAACTGCTCGCCCGGCACCAAGGCATCGGGCGTGACTTGCGCGTTGACGAGCGCGCGCCATTGCCAGTCGCCGGCCAGCACGCGCCCCGAGCTGGCGCTCAGGCGCAGGGTGTTGTAGGCCGCCTTGGCATGCGCGCGCACGCGGTCGAAATCGGCTTGCGCGCCATGCTTGCCGCCAGGGATATTGTGCGCGAAGGTGACCGCCACGCTGGTCTCGCCCGTGGGCAAGGTCCAGCTGCCGATGTAGCTGACGCTGAGCGGATGCACGGTGACGTCGGCGCCCAGCTCCATGCCGAACAGCTGCACGCTGTTGCGGTAAGCCTTGTAATCGACGCCGTACACGAGCTTGGGTTCGAAGTCGCCGCTGCGGGCAAAGTTCTGGTTGTAGCGGATGCCGGCCATGCTGCCCTGGCCGCTGACGGCCAGGTCGAAGATGCCGGCCGAGACGCTGCCCGAATCGACGTTCGAATAGCTGGCGAAGAAATCCATCGAGTCGCCCAGCGCATACAGCGGCAGGTGGTAGCCGGCGCCATACACGCCCACCTTGTCCGGCTTTTCCAGGCTGCTCGTGTACTGCAGGCTGGCGACATGATCGCGGCCGAACAGGTTGGCATGCTGCAGCACCACGCCCACATGCGTCTTGCCCGTTTGCGCATTGCCCGTATTGTCGACGTTAAGCATGGCTTTCCAGGGCTTTTCATCGGCCACCGTGACGATGGCGTCGATGGCGCCCGCCGGCTCGTCCGCTTGCAGGCGCACTTCGATCTTGCGCGCCGGGTTTTCATTGGCCAGCTTCAGGCTTTGCGACAGGGCCGGCACGTTCGGCGTCTCGCCTTCGCGCAGGGACGGCAGGGCGCGCCGCACGTTGGCCTCGTCGACATGCGCGTTGCCGCTGATGGCGAGCTTGCCCAGCGGCGTTTGCAGCACGCTCAGGCGCACCACGCCCCGTTCCAGTTCCTGCTCGGGCAATTGCACCTGCACGGCGCTGTAACCGCGCTCGCGGTAGGCCGCTTCCAGCGCCTCGACGGCGCGGGCGATGTCGGAAAAATCGCGCTGCGCGCCCGTGTAAGGTGCCAGCAAGGCTTGCACCTGCGCGGACGTGAGCAGGGTATTGCCCTGGACGTCGAAGCGGCGGATCTCGAAGCGCGGCACGCCGTCTTCCTGCGTGGCAGGAGCAACTTCATCCATGGGAACGGCAGCGCCGGCGGCGCCGACGGCGAACAGCAGCGCGGAACCCGCAAGCAGGTGCACCAAACGATATGTCATGTGAAGGATTTCTTGTGTAACCGGACAAGCGCGCGGCCCGCAGGCGCCAGCATGTCCGGCAATGGATTGAAGACAAATTTTAGACGGCTTTTAGTTTCCAGTCAGAAATTTCTAACATTTCTCCCTGATTTTTATCGCAGCGCAACAAACCGTGCGCCGGCGAGGATGAAAAATGCCGCCATCGCTTGCTTTTTCGGGCGCGATGGCGGTCTATTTGCTGTGCAATGCTGTCACGCCATCCCAGTCGGTAGGCGGTGGCGCGTTGCGGTACTGCTCCAGGCGCGCCGCGTACAGCCGGTACAGGCCGTCATCGGGAAAGTCCGCCTGCAAGCGGGCCAGCTGCGCGCCAGCCTGCTCCCAGTCGCGCGCGCGCAGACTGGCCAGCACCGCATGCCAGCGTTCCAGCTGCGTCAGCTCCGCTTTGCCGGCGTCGGCCAGCAGGCCGCGCGGCTCGAAGATGGCCACCGCTTCCTGCTTGCCCAGCACGCGTATGCGATCGAGCTCGCGGTACAGAAAATCCGGGGCGGCGGCGCGCGTGACCTCGCCCACCACGATGCCCACGCCATACAGCTTGCTGGCGCCTTCCAGGCGCGCGGCCAGGTTGACGCTGTCGCCCATCACGGTATAGGCGCGGCGGATGCGCGAGCCCATGTCACCCACATGCATGGATCCCGTATTGATGCCGATGCCGATGCGCAGCGCCGGCCAGCCGCGCGCACAAAACTGCCGGTTCAGCCGTGCCGCGCTGCCCTGCATCAGCAAGGCGCTGGCCACGGCCCGGCGGGCGTGATCGCCAAAGGCGACGGGCGCGCCCCAGAACGCCATCACGGCGTCGCCGATGTATTTGTCCAGGGTGCCGCCATGGCTGTCGCGGATATCTTCCGACATGGCCGTCAGGTATTCATTGATGTATTCGCGCAGCGCGGCCGGCGCCAGCTGCTCGGAAATGGCCGTGAAACCGCGCACGTCGGCAAACAGCACCGTCAGTTCGCGGTTCTCGCCCTCCATGGTATAGCGCTGCGGATCGTCGGCCATCTCGGCCACCAGCTCGGGCGCCACATATTCGCCGAAGCGCGCCACCAGCGCGCGTCCCTTGCGCACCTCGAAAAAATAGCCCCACGCCAGGTTGGCGATGAACAGCGCAAGGATCAGCAGCAGCAGCACGGCGCCGCCCAGCACCAGGTCGTGCGCGGCGTACAGGTACAGGTTGATGCCGATGGCCGCCGCCAGCGCGCCCACGGTGGCCAGCATCACGCCGGCCGGCGGCAGCACTGCCAGGGCGCCCGCCAGCAGCAGGCCAAACATCACGATCTGCACCAGTTCCAATGCCAGCGCATAGTCGGGCCGCGCCTTGAAGCGCCCGTCGAGCATGGACTTGATCAGGTTGGCGTGCACCTCCACCCCCGGATACTCGGCATTCACGGGCGTGGCGCGGATATCGTTCAAGCCGGGCGCCGTGGTGCCCACCAGCACAATGGCGCCCTTCAGCAGCGCGGGCGGCAGCGTGCCGGCCAGCACGTCGGACGCCGAGACGTAGCGGAAGGCGCCGCCATCGGGGCCGCCCGTGCCGCGGTACTGCACCGTGGTGGTCAAGGCTTCGCCCACGGGGATCGCCATCGCGCCGCGCGGAGTGAACAGCATGAGGTGTTCGAGTCCGCCGTTGGCCAGCTCGCGCGCCGACAGGGTGTCGGCCGTGCCCGTGAAGCGGGGGGCGATGGCGCGCGCCTGCAGGTAGACGGCGACGGTGGCCAGCGACAGCGAAGGATAATAGCCGTCGCCGATGCGCTGCAACAGGGTCGAGGAACGCACCACGCCATCGGCGTCGGTCAGGGCCGTGAAGATGCCGGCGCCTTGCGCGGCCGCCTGCAGGGGCGCGATATTGGCTTCGTAGCCGCGCGCCACGTAGGCCGTGACGCTGCGCCCGTTCAAATCGGCCACGGTGAAGGCCGGCTTGGGCAGCACGCCCTTCCTTTGCTGCTCAGAGACGCTGTAGCCGAGCACCACGGGCTGGCCGCGCATGGCCTCGGCAAACAGGCCATCGTAATCCATGGCGGGGCGCAGTTTTTCCAGCTGCGCCGGCAAGCCGGCCACGCCCGCCAGTTCGCCATGCGCCAGGCCTTGCAGCACGGCGTAGCCGGAACTGGTGTCCGCTTCGGGAAACGCGATATCGAAGCCCAGCGCAGACACGCCGTAATGGCCGGTGAGCTGGCGTACCAGACGCGCCTGGATATCGCGGCTCCAGGGAAAACGGCCCACCCGGGCCAGGCTTTGCTCGTCGATGTCGACGATGACGATGCGGCGGTCGAGCTGCGGCTTTTCCGCGCGCATGCGCCAGTCGCCCAGCATGGCGTCCAGGCGCGCGATGTTGTCGTTGCCGGCCAGGCACAGCACGGCCGCCGCCAGCGTCAGCAGTATGCCCAGCAAGCAGCGCGCCCCATGCTTGCGCAAGGCCAGCGAGGGCTTCAAGGGGTATAGCCTGGAATGGCTGCCTCGTCGACGGCATCGATCTGGCTTGGATGCATGTGCTTTTCAGCGAAGGTCAGA
Organism: Janthinobacterium sp. PLB04; assembly: GCF_021165895.1. Classification (NCBI taxonomy): domain Bacteria; kingdom Pseudomonadati; phylum Pseudomonadota; class Betaproteobacteria; order Burkholderiales; family Oxalobacteraceae; genus Janthinobacterium; species Janthinobacterium sp. PLB04. The sequence continues at coordinate 5,103,753 of NZ_CP088968.1, forward strand.
TAGACTTTGCTGCGGATGAAGACGTCGAACAGCTCCGGGTCGATATGCCCGTTCAGGCTGAAATTGCCGAGGATGCGCAGGGATTCGGACAGCGACTTGCCCTTCTTGTAGGGCCGGTCGCGCGCCGTCAGGGCCTCGAAAATATCGGCGATGGCCATCAGCCGCGCCGGCACCGACATCTGCTCTTTCGTCAGCCCGCGCGGATAGCCCTTGCCATCCATGCGCTCGTGGTGGCCGCCCGCATACTCGGGCACCTTTTGCAGGTGCTTGGGCCACGGCAGCGCTTCGAGCATGCGGATCGACACGCTGATATGGTTGTTGACGATGGCCCGCTCGGCCGCCGTCAGGGTGCCGGCGCGGATGGTCAGGTTTTCCGTCTCGTCGGCGTCCAGAAAATCGCGCAGTTCGCCATCGGCCGCGCGCCAGCGGCGCCTGGCGATCTGCCGCACGCGCTCCTGGTCCGCCTGCGCCATGCTCTCGCCGCCGACGTTCACCCTGCGGATGAAGTCGCGCTCTTCGCGCAGCGCGGCCTGCTCCTGCGCCAGCGCGCGGGCAATGGCATCTTTCTGCTGCGGCTGCGCCGCCTGCTGGCGCAGGGCCGCGATCTCGGCGTCGCGCAGCAGCACTTCGTAGCGCGTATCGATCAGGGCGATGCGGTCAAAAATGGTTTCCAGCTTGGTCGCCTTGTCGACCACGTGCACGGGGGTGGTGATCTTGCCGCAATCGTGCAGCAGGCCGGCCAGCCACAGCTGCTTGCGCTCGTTGTCGCTGAGCCGGAAATCGGCCAGCGGCCCGGTGTCCGTCGCATGCGCGGCATCCGCCAGCAGCATCGTCAGCTCGGGCACGAACTGGCAGTGGCGCCCCGTGTACGGCGACTTTTCATCGATGCCGATATTGATCAGGGTAACCAGCGATTCAAGCAACTCTTCCAGCTGCGAGATGAGCAGTTGATTCGTCAGCGCCACGCCCGCCTGCGCGGCCAGCGCCTCGATGAAGCGCTGGTCGGTGGAGGAAAAGGCGCGCACCTGCCCCGTTTCCCCATCCTTGGCATTGACCAGCTGCAGCACGCCGATCAAGTCGCCCTCGTGGTCGCTCATGGGCACCGTCAGGATCGATTGCGTGTGGTAGCCGTGGTGGCGGTCGAACTCGCGCATGCCGGAAAAATTGAAGCCCTCGTCGCGGTAGACGTCGGCGATATTCACACTGCGGCGCAGGTTCGCCGCATACGCGGCCACCGATGCCAGGTTGGGCTGGCCGGCAGCGTCGAACAGGGGCACGCCAGGCAAGCCCATGTCCGCCCCCTGCGCGATGCCGAGGCTGTCGTTGACGCTGATGTCGAACGCCAGCTGGCGGCCCTCGGCCATGGGCCGGTACAGGGTGGCGCCATCGGCGCCGCTCATGCTTTTTGCCAGCAGCACGATGCGCTGCAACAGCGCGCCGATATCGTGCCCCTCGCCGCCCAGGCCATGGCCGAGCGCGACACTGAGTTCGGTCAATTGCTCCAGTCTGTGGGCGATTTTCTCAGGGTGCAGCTGAGGCATGTTGGCGGCAATCAGGTAATGGGCAAGCAAAAAAGGGAAGTCGGCAAGCGCCAGTGTAACGGCCACCCTGCGCACTGTACATTACTTAGTTACAACAAAATGAAATAACTTTCCGTATCGCAACACGCATAAATGTTGCCGCCAATCTCATTAATTAGAATAGAATCAACAATAATTACACCGTAACAAGGTACTGAATGAAATTCACGTTCAGGGGCGTGCGCGGCTCCATCCCCTCTCCCGGCCCGCGCACGGCGCGCTATGGCGGCAACACCACGTGCATCGAAGTACGCACCGACAGCGATGGCCTGATCATTCTCGATGCGGGCAGCGGCATCTTCTCGCTGGCGCAGCAACTGCCGCCAGGCGAGCCTGTCGACGCGCACGTCTTCATCACGCACAGCCACTGGGACCACATCCACGGCCTGCCCATGTTTTCGCCCCTGTTTGTGGCCGGCAACCGCATGCGCCTGTACGGCGCCCACGATGCCGTCGCCGGACGCGGCATCGAGCACGTGATGGCGGTGCAGCTGCAAAACAGCTATTTTCCCGTCAGCGAAGCGGCCATGGCGGCCTGCATCGAGTACCGCACCCTGGCGCCCGGCGAGGCCGTCGAGGTAGGCGGCGCGCAGGTGCGCGGCGCGGAAATGAACCACCCCGTCGTCAACCTCGGCTACCGCATCGACTGCGGCGGCGCCGCGCTGTTTTTCAGCGGCGACCATGAACCGTTCTACAACCTGCATCCGCCCGGCCATGCCGAGCATGCGGCCTGCGCGGCGCGCAATGCACAGCGCCAGGCCGGTATCGATGCACTGGTCGCCGGCGTCGATGCGCTGATCATGGATTGCTCGTACACGCGCGAGGAATACCCGGGCAAGCAGGGCTGGGGCCACGGCACCTTCGACGCCGCCTTCGACCTGGCCCTGCGCTGCGGCGCGCGGCGCCTGTACTGCACCCACCACGAACCGACCCGCAGCGACGAGCAGCTCGAAGCCGTGTTTGCCGACGTGATGGGCCGCTATGCGAACCGCCTGGCCGGCCTGCAGGTGTTCCTCGCCTACGAGGGGCTAACGGTAGAACTGGCCGGCGCATAAAAAAAAGGAACCTTGCGGTTCCTTTTTTTGAATGTGCCCAATTGGCCCAAGGCCCTCTGAAAACCGTAGCGAGCAAGCCCAATATCGGATTGAGTAGCGGAGCTGTACTTTAGTACAGCGAGCAACGGAGATTCGATAGGGGGCTGCGCAGTAGGTTTGCAGAGGTGCCTTACATGATGTGGTGGCCAATCCACCAGGCGACTGCGGCAACAAATGCGGAGGCAGGAATCGTGAAGATCCAGGCCCAGACGATATTGCCCGCCACGCCCCAGCGCACGGCCGACATTTTTTGCGACGAGCCGACGCCGACGATGGCGCCCGTGATCGTGTGCGTGGTCGACACGGGAATGCCCAGCGCCGTCGAGACAAACAGGGTGATCGCGCCACCGGTTTCGGCGCAGAAGCCGCCCACCGGTTTGAGCTTGGTGATCTTCTGGCCCATGGTCTTGACGATGCGCCAGCCGCCGAACAGCGTACCGAAGCTGATGGCCGTGTAGCACGAGATGATGACCCACATCGGCGGCATCGCATCGGCCGCGCTCGAGTAGCCGGCGGCGATCAGCAGCATCCAGATGATGCCGATGGTTTTTTGCGCATCGTTGCCGCCGTGGCCCAGGCTGTAGGCGGCCGCCGATACCAGCTGCAAACGGCGGAACCACTTGTCTACCTTGCGCGGCGTCGAACGCACGAATATCCACGACACGAGCAGCATCATGATCGAACCGAACACAAAGCCCAGCACGGGTGCGATGACGATGAAAGCCACGGTTTTCCACAGGCCGGCCGCGACCAGCGCGCCCGTGCCGGACTTGGCGACAGCGGCGCCCACCAGTCCGCCGATCAGCGCGTGCGAGGACGACGAAGGAATGCCGTAGTACCAGGTAAACAAATTCCAGAAGATGGCGCCCATCAGCGCGCCGAAGATCACGTACTGGTCGATCACCGCCGGGTCAATGGTGCCCTTGCCCACCGTGGCGGCCACGGTCAGCTGGTGGAACACGAAGATGGCGACGAAGTTGAACGTGGCGGCCATGGCAACCGCGGTCTGCGGTTTCAATACGCCCGTCGAGACCACCGTGGCGATCGCGTTGGCGGCATCGTGGAAGCCGTTCATGAAGTCAAACAGCAGCGCGAGGACGATCAACAGGCCTAGCACGTAGATGCTGATTTGTATGGTCATTGTAGTTTCTTTTCTGATTCTGGTTCAGGACAGGCCCAACGCTTACGCGTTTTCGACGATGATGCCTTCGATAATATTGGACACATCTTCGCAACGGTCGGTCACGGTTTCCAGAATTTCGTAGATCGCTTTCAGCTTGATCAGGTTGCGCACGTCCGGCTCATCGCGGAACAGCTTGGACATGGCAGCGCGCATCACGTGGTCGGCATCCGATTCCAGGCGGTCGATCTCTTCGCAGATGGCGACGATCTTGCGCGAGTTGTCCATGTTATGCAGCATGGCGACGGCGTCGCGCACTTTTTCGGTACAGGCCAGCACCAGTTCGGCCAGGCGCTTGGCTTCCGGCGTGACGGCTTTCAGGTCGTACAGCGAAACGGTTTGCGCCGCATCTTCCAGCAGGTCGAGGATGTCGTCCTGGCGCGTGATCAGCTGATGGATGTCGTCGCGGTCGATCGGCGTGATGAAGGTCTTGTGCAGCATTTCCACGGTGGCGTAGGTGACTTTGTCCGCCTGTTTCTCGATGCTTTCGATCGCATGCACGCGGTTTTCCAGGTCGTCGAAATTGGTCATCAGGCCGAGCATCTCTTTGGCGCCCTTGACGCACAGTTCCGCGTGCTGGTTAAACAATTCAAAAAACTTGCCCTCAGTGGGCATCAAGCGTCCAAACATGTCATTCTCCGTTAAGCATTGAGTCGTGTTATTTACTACAGAAAGCCGCCCCTTTTGATGAAGGGGCGGCCAATGGAATATCAGTGCTGCTGTGTTAGTCGCCTTGGTAAAGCGCCAGGCCACCACTGTAATTGCCAAATTTGGTGTACTGCCCCATGAAGGTGAGGCGGATGCTGCCGATTGGACCGTTACGTTGTTTACCGATGATGATTTCGGCCGTTCCCTTGTCTGGCGAGTCGGGGTTATACACCTCGTCGCGGTAAATGAACAGGATCACGTCGGCATCCTGCTCAATAGCGCCCGATTCGCGCAAGTCGGACATGACAGGACGTTTGTTCGGGCGTTGCTCCAGCGAGCGGTTCAGCTGGGACAGCGCGATCACGGGGCAACCGAGTTCTTTCGCCAGGCCTTTCAAGCCCCGTGAAATCTCGGAAATCTCCGTGGCGCGGTTGTCGCCCGGCGTATTGGCCGACATCAGCTGCAAGTAATCGACGATGATCAGACCCAGCTTGCCGCATTGACGCGACAGGCGGCGCGAGCGGGCGCGCAATTCGATCGAGTTGAGCGCCGGCGTTTCATCGATGTACAACTGCGCGTCGTTCATCTTCTGGATCGCATTCGTCAGGCGCGGCCAGTCCTCGTCGTTCAGGCGGCCCGTGCGCAGGCGGTGCTGGTCGAGCTGTCCGACGGAGCCGAGCATACGCATGGCCAGCTGGGCGCCGCCCATCTCCATCGAGAACACGGCCACGGGCAAGCCGCTGTCGATGGCCACGTTTTCGCCGATGTTGACGGAAAACGCCGTCTTGCCCATCGACGGACGGCCCGCCACGATCACCAGGTCGCCCGGCTGCAGACCGGAGGTCATGCGGTCGAGGTCGATGAAACCGGTGGGCACGCCCGTGATTTCACTCTGGTTGTCGCGGCTGTACAGTTCGTCGATGCGCTCGACCACTTGGGTCAGCAGGGGCTGGATGGCGGTCCAGCCCTGGGCGCCGCGCGCGCCCTCTTCGGCGATGGCGAAAATCTTCGACTCGGCCTCGTCAAGCATCTGCTTGACTTCCTTGCCTTGCGGGCTGAAGGCCGTGCCGGAAATATCGTCGGCGACGGTGATGAGCTTGCGCAGCACGCCGCGGTCGCGCACGATCTCGGCGTAGCGCCGGATGTTCGCGGCCGATGGCGTGTTTTGCGCCATGGCATTCAGGTAAGCGAGTCCGCCCACATCATCGGCCTTGCCGAGCTGGGTCAGGGTTTCAAAAACAGTAATGACATCGGCTGGCTTGGAAGCGTTAACCATCTTGACGATTTGCTCGAAGATGATGCGATGGTCATAGCGATAGAAATCCTCCGCATGCATGAAGTCGGCGATGCGGTCATACGCGGCATTGTCGCGCAGCAGACCACCAATGACGGATTGTTCTGCTTCGATCGAATGCGGCGGAATACGGAGGGAATCCAGTTGCGGATCAGAGGGGGCGTTCATGGCGCGAATTATACCCGCTTCGGCGTGCTGGCAAAAATAAAGGGCTGAAATTGAGCGAAAAAAAGGCCACAAAAAAGCCGGGCGAACCCGGCTTTTCATAGTGCGGCAACGCTTGCGGGCCAGGCCCGCAGACGATTACGCGTTCGCGTCTGGTACGACAGCGATAACAACTTCCACGACCACGTCGGTGTGCAGAGCAACCGAAACGTTGTGCTCGCCAACGATCTTCAGCGGGCCGGTAGGCATGCGGATTTGTGCTTTTTCAACAGCAAAACCTTGCTTGGTCAGCGCTTCAGCGATGTCGAAGTTGGTGACGGAACCGAACAGACGGCCATCAACACCAGCTTTTTGAGCAACTTGAACGGTCAGGCCGCTCAGTTTTTCGCCCTGGGCTTGCGATGCGGCCAGTTTGGCGGCAGCAGCTTTTTCCAGTTCGGCGCGCTTGACTTCGAATTCAGCCACAGCGGTTGCCGTAGCACGACGTGCCAGGCGTTGCGGGATCAGGAAGTTACGTGCGTAACCGTCTTTGACTTTGACGACTTCGCCGAGGTTACCGACGTTAACAACTTTTTCTAACAGAATGATTTGCATAGTTCTTCTCCAGGAATATCTGACCGATTAAGCGTGGTGCAGATCGGTGTATGGCAGCAGCGCGAGGAAGCGAGCGCGCTTGATTGCGGTGTCAACTTGGCGCTGGTAGTGCGCTTTGGTACCGGTCAGGCGTGCTGGCATGATCTTGCCGTTTTCTTGGACGAAGTCTTTCAGCGTGTCGACGTCTTTGTAGTCGACTTGCTCAACGTGAGCTGCGGTGAAGCGGCAGAACTTCTTGCGTTTGAACAACGGGTTTTGCTGTTTGCGTTTTTCTTTAAGCTTGAGCTTATTTTTGTCGAACTTTTTACCGAATGCCATGTCAGGCTCCTGTATCTAAAATGCGCTAGTCAGAATTGACTGCACTAAAATCAATGATGTGAAACACCAAACTCTTGCTGTTGCGGCTCTTCCTGGCCAGGAAACCCGTGAACTGATATACCCCGCCCAAGCTTGCCTGACTGAACCTGCCTGAAATTTCGCCAGCGGCTAGCGCGGCAACATCAAACTCGGTCAAACGGGCAATCCCTGCTTCCATCTGCTGCGAACTGTGTTGCAATACTGCATTCACAATCGGCAGCCCTGCCGGGGTATAGCGCAATATTTCGCGCTCGGCAATGATGGCGGTTACTTGTAGCTGGTTCAGCGCACGATCCTGGTCAAGAATTAAGCTGCTGCTGCGGCTGGAGCGGCTGCTGGTGCTTCGGTGCGGTGGCTTTTGGCCGCGTCTTCGCGTTGTACCGATTTCATCATCGGCGAAGGAGCTGTTTCAGCTTTCTTCATTTTAACGGTCAGGTGACGCAACACGGCATCATTGAATTTGAATGCTGTTTCCAACTCGACCAGGGTCTCGTTGTCGCATTCGATGTTCAGGCAGATGTAGTGTGCTTTAGGCAGCTTTTGGATCGAGTAAGCCATTTGACGGCGGCCCCAATCTTCCACGCGGTGAACCGAACCGCCGCGGGTGGTTACGCTGGCTTTGTAGCGTTCGATCATCGCGGGCACTTGCTCGCTTTGGTCCGGATGGACGATAAAGACTATTTCATAATGACGCATGCAAACTCCTTCAGGTCGGATTGATAATCGCCCACCCCGGCGTCAAGACGGGTGTGGGAAGGTCAGCCGAAGATTATAACCGCCTTTTGCAAACGTTTCAATCATTCCTTCCACCAGCCCCCGAAAAGCCCGCGCGCCACCGTGCTTTCCGCCCCTGGACAAGTATTTATTGCGAAATTCGCCTAAAACACGGAAATCCCCTTGCATAGTGGGCGATACTGTACAAAAATACAGACTGTTCATATAGACAGCATTTTAGTATGCACCCACCGCTCATGATCAAGCTGACAGCACGACAAGAACAAATCCTGAACCTGATCAAGGATGCGATTGAAAACACGGGCTTTCCTCCCACCCGTGCCGAAATCGCCAATGAACTGGGTTTCAAATCGGCCAACGCGGCCGAAGAGCATTTGCAGGCCCTGGCCCGCAAGGGCGCGATCGAGATTTCTCCCGGCACCTCGCGTGGTATCCGCCTGATCGGCGCGGCCGCTGAAGCCCTGCCATCGAAAGTGCCGGCAGCGCTGCTGATGTCGCTGCCCCTGATCGGCCGGGTGGCGGCAGGCTCGCCCATCCTGGCACAGGAAAACCTGGAAGCGAGCTACAACGTGGACCCCGCCCTGTTTTCTGCCAAGCCCGACTTCCTGCTGAAGGTGCGCGGCTGGTCCATGCGCGACGCCGGCATCATGGATGGCGATTTACTGGCCGTCAAGAAGGTCGATAGCGCCAAGAATGGCCAGATCGTCGTCGCCCGCATCGGCGACGAAGTCACCGTCAAGCGCTACAAGAAAACGGGTTCCGTCATCGAATTGCTGCCGGAAAACCCCGACTTCAAGGTCATCACCGTATCGCCGGAAGATGAATTCGCCCTGGAAGGTTTGGCGGTAGGCTTGATGCGCAGCTGGCATTGAACCTCCGCATGTAAAAAGGGCCGCAACAGCATGACTGTTGCGGCCCTTTTTTTATTGCCCAGGCGTTTTATGCGTCCAGGGCGCTACGGAAATCCTCGAGCAAGTCCGCCTCATCCTCGATACCGACGGACACGCGGATCAGGGATTCGGCGATGCCCATGCTGGCGCGACGCTCAGCGCCCATCTCGTAAAAGATCGTGTGGGCGACGGGAATGACCAGGGTGCGCGTGTCGCCGAGATTGCTCGCTGGAATGGCAAGATTGAGACGATTGAGGAAATCGAAGCAATCGATGCCATCCTTCAGCTCAAAGCTGAACAGCGAGCCATAGCTGCGGAACAAATCCGTCGCCAGCGCGTGCTGCGGATGCGCGGCCAAGCCCGGGTAATGCACGGCCGCTACCCGCGGGTCGGCGGCCAGCATGGTGGCCAGCGCCAGGGCGTTCGAGCAGGTGCGGTCCATGCGCAAGGCCATGGTTTCCGCGCCGACGGCGATATGGTGCGCCGCCTCCGGCCCCAGGGAGGCGCCGAAATCGCGCAAGGCCTTGGCGCGGATTTGCGCGATGCCCCACTGCGCCGGCGCCGCCTTCTTGTAATTGTCGAAAATGTTCGGATACTGCGTCCAGTCGAACACGCCCGTGTCCGTCAAACTGCCGCCCAGGGCATTGCCGTGGCCGCCGATGGATTTTGTCAGCGCATTGACCACCAGGCCCGCGCCCACGGCTTTCGGGCGGAACAGGTAAGGCGTCGTCATCGTGTTGTCGACGATGTACAAAATGCCGCGCTCCTTGCACAACGCGCCGATCTTCGCCAGGTCGGCGATTTGCGTGCGCGGATTGGCGATGGTTTCGACAAACACGATGCGCGTTTGCGGCGTGATGGCGGCGGCCACGTTGGCCACGTCCGTGGCGTCGACGAACGACACGGCGACGCCCTGCCCCGTCACCGTTTGCCACAGGCTGTTGGTGTTGCCAAACAAAAAGGCCGACGACACGACATGGTCGCCAGCGCGCAAGAGCGCCTGCACCACGGCGCCGATGGCGCCCATGCCGGTGGCGAAGCACAGCGTGGCGACGCCGTCTTCCATCTTGTTGACCTTGTCTTCCAGCGCGGAGACGGTCGGATTGCCCTGGCGGCCGTAGCGGAAGCCGGGCTCCTTGCCCTGGAATACGGAAGCGAGCTGGCGCGCATCGCCGTAGCCGAAGGCAACGGAAGTATGCACGGGCTTGTGCAGGGAACCGTGCTCGATGCCCTTGCGGCGGTCGTTATGCAGGATGGTGGTGGTAAAGCCGTAGTTTTTTTTATCGTTCATGATCGCGGAGCAAAAAAAGCCCGGCGCTAGCCGGGCAAGATAATTACGCTTCTGTTGTCGCCAGGTTCAGGTTCAGCTGGGAACGCGGCGTATCTTCGGGCGCTGCCGCCTTCGGATGGTGGCGCGCATATTCCAGGCGGTCCAGGTATTCCTGCGACACGTCGCCCGTCACGTACACGCCATCGAAGCACGACGCTTCGAAGTTGGTCAGGGCCGGGTTGACATCGGCGATGGCCTGCTTGAGCGCGCCGATATCCTGGTACACGAGGTAGTCGGCCGTGATTTCGCGGCACACTTCTTCCGTCGTGCGGCCATAGGCGATCAGTTCGTCGCGCGTCGGCATGTCGATGCCGTACACGTTCGGGTAGATCACCGGCGGCGCAGCCGAGGCGAAGATAACTTTCGTCGCGCCCGCTTCGCGCGCCATCTGCACGATTTCACGGCTGGTGGTGCCGCGCACGATGGAATCGTCGACCAGCAGCACGACCTTGTCCTTGAATTCGGACGGGATTGCGTTGAGCTTCTGGCGCACGGATTTTTTGCGCGCCGCCTGGCCCGGCATGATGAAGGTGCGGCCGATGTAGCGATTCTTGATGAAGCCTTCGCGGTACTCGATGTTCAGCGCCATGGCCAGCTGGATGGCGGCCGGACGCGAGGAATCGGGAATCGGCATGACCACGTCGATATGCACGCCTGGCAATTCGGCGCGGATCTTCTCGGCCAGGTACTCGCCCATTTTCAGGCGCGTGGCGTACACGGAGGCACCGTCGATGACGGAGTCGGGACGGGCCAGGTAGACGAATTCGAACACGCACGGGTTCAGGCTGGCATTATCGGCGCATTGGGCGCTGTGCAATTGCTTGTCAGCATCGATGAAGACGGCTTCGCCGGGACCGATGTCGCGCACGAAGCGGAAGCCCATGCCTTCCAGGGCCACGGATTCGGAAGCGATCAGGTATTCCGGACCTTGCTCCGTTTCATTGATGCCCAGGCACAGCGGGCGGATGCCGTGCGGATCGCGGAAGGCCAGCAAGCCCACGCCGGCGATCTGCGCCACGGCGGCGTAACCACCCTTGACGCGGCGGTTCAGCACGGTAACAGCCTTGAAGATGGCTTCCGGGTCCAGGTTCAGGCCCGTCGTCGCTTCCTGGATTTCATGCGCCAGCACGTTGAGCAGCACTTCCGAATCGGAATCGGTATTGATGTGGCGGCGGTCATTCTTGAACATTTCCAGTTTCAACTGTTCCCAGTTGGTCAGGTTGCCATTGTGCGCCAGGGTGATGCCGAACGGCGCATTCACATAGAACGGTTGTGCTTCCTCTTCGCTCGACGAACCGGCGGTCGGGTAGCGGCAATGGCCGATGCCCGTCGTGCCTTGCAGCGAACGCATGTTGCGCGTACGGAAGACGTCACGCACGAGGCCATTGGCTTTGTGCATGGAAAACATACTGCTGTGATTGGTCGCAATCCCTGCCGCGTCCTGACCGCGATGTTGCAGGAGCAACAATGCATCATAGAGCAATTGATTGACAGGTTGATGGGAAACGACGCCGACGATGCCACACATGGTGTGCTCCTAAACTGTGCTACTGATTTTAAAAAAAATTCAAAATTTCACATGCTGCGCGTAAGCGGCAGGCAGATAAGGCTTGATGGCGCGCGCGCCCTGCTCCGCGAGCGGGCTGAGCTGCGCATTTTTCCAGAATGGCTGCTGCGGTATGGAAGTCATGCCACACAAGATGACGGCGGTCAGCACGATCACAAGGCCCCGCGCCACGCCGAACAGGCTGCCCAGGGTGCGGTCGGCCAGGCTCAGGCCCGTTACCTTGACGAGCGCGTCGACCGTCATGGACAGCAATCCCATCAGAATGCGTACGCCGATGAACAGCACCACGAAAGCCAGCAACAAACGGACAGCTTCGCCCGGCACGGCTTCCGGCAGGAATTTCGCCAGCGTGGCGCCATAGGCGTTGGCAATGACGAAAGCCACGATCCAGCTGACCAATGACAGTATTTCCTTGACCAGGCCGCGCATCATGCTGATCAGCACGGACGTCACCAGCACGAACAGCACCAGGTAATCGAATATCGTCACGCGCGCTCAGCCTTGCAACATCACGCCGGTACCAGGCTGCCGCCCAGGCCCAGCTTTTGCAGCTTGGCGCGGGTCTTTTCGGCGTCTTCGCGGCTGCCGAACGGGCCCACGCGCACGCGGATGCGCTCGCCCGCCGGGCTGGAGACTTTCTGCGTATACGACTTGATGCCCGCTTCGCGCAGCTTGTCCTGCAATTCGTCGACCTTGTCCTGCGTCGCCAAGGCCGCCACCTGGACCACGAACTTGCCGCTGCCGGCGTCGTGCGCCTTGTCTTGTGCTTTCTCTTGCGGCTTGCCTTCCAGGATAGCCAGCGCGCGCGCGGCATCGTCGGCCGATTGCGCCGGCTTGGCAGGCTTAGTCTCGGGCTTCGCTTCCGGTTTTACTTCATGCTTGGGCTCGGGCTTGGGCTCGTGTTTCGGCTCAGGCTTGGGTTCGTGCTTCGCTTCTGGTTTCGGCTCCACCTTGACAGGCTTGGGCTCAGGCTTGGGCTCAGGTTTCGGTTCCACGTAGGCTGGCTTGACCGGTGCAGGCTGCACGGCGGCCAGCACGGGTGCCGGTGTGGGCGTAGGCTTGGCGGCAGGCGGCAGCGGCGCATCGACGATTTCCTCGGACTGGTCCAGGCCATTCGCTGCGGCCTGGGCCGGAACGGCCGGCACGGGCGCCGGTGCAGGTGCGGCGGCCTTTTCCTTCGACGGAATGTCGATGGCGATATCGTTGAAGGGCGCCTTCGGCTCGGAATCGAGCAGCATCGGCAAGCCGACAGCTACGCCCAGGGCCAGGGCAATCGCCCCGATCAGGCGGCGGCGTGCGCGCTTCTTTTCAGGCAAGACCGGATCCGGCGCTTCCTTGCCGCCACGGCGCGATCCGCCGCCACCGGAGGTGTTGGCTGCGCGCTTGCGGGTCGGCGACTGTGCTTCGCCAGGGACATAAAAGCCGCTGTCTTCGCCAGAGGATTCTTGCTTGTTTTTAAACAGTTTCGAGAACAAGCCCATGCGTGATTTTCAGTCGAGTGCGTTTCAGTGAAGTGAGGATTTTCGGGCCTTCATCACGCCGGCAACGGTGAGGAAAGAACCAAAGACCACAATTCTATCATTCTCACCGGCCCGGCTCATTGCATTTGCAAAAGCTTGTGCCGGATCATCGAAAATAGACACAGTATGTTCGCTGCTGTCGGGCTTGTCTTCGAGCATGATCTGCACCTTGGCGGCCAGTTCGGAGGCCGTGGCCGCGCGCGGCGAAGGCAGGCCCGTCAGGCACCAGTGGTCGACGTGCTCGCTCATCGCGGCCAGTACGCCATCGATATCCTTGTCCAGCATGGAGCCGAACACGGCATACGTGTACGGGTGGAAACCCATATTGCCCAGGTTCTGGTTCAGCGCCGAGGCTGCATGGGGGTTGTGCGCCACGTCGAGGATCACGCTGGGGCGGCCAGGCAAGACCTGGAAGCGGCCCGGCAGTTCCACCGTCACGAGGCCGGTGCGTACTTCCTGCGCGCCCACGGGCAGTTTCAGCTTCAGCACTTCCAGCGCCGCCAGCACGGCCGTCGCATTGAGGATCTGGTTGGCGCCGCGCAAGCTCGGGTAAGCGAGCGAATTGCGGCGCTGCTCGCGCCCGCCATAGTTCCACTGCTGCTTGTCGCCCGAATAATTGAAATCGCGGCCCATCAGCCACAGGTCCGCGCCGATGGCTTCCGCATGGTCGATCAGCGACTGCGGCGGCACGGGGTCGCTGCAAATGGCCGCCTTGCCCGGACGGAAGATACCCGCCTTTTCAAAGCCGATCGCTTCGCGCGTGTCGCCCAGGTAATCCGTGTGGTCGATATCGACGCTGGTGACGATAGCCACGTCGGCGTCGATCACGTTGACGGCGTCGAGGCGCCCGCCCAGGCCCACTTCGAGGATGGCCACGTCCAGCTTGGCCTGCGACAGCAGGTGCAGGATCGCCAGGGTGGTGAATTCGAAATACGTCAGCGGCGTGTCGCCACGCACGGCTTCAACAAAGTTGAAGCTGGCAACGAGCTGTTCGTCGCTGGCCATCTCGCCCAGCACGCGGGCGCGCTCGTTAAAATCAAGGAAGTGCGGCTTGATGTAGAGCCCCACTTTGTAGCCGGCACGCAACAACACGGATTCCAGCATGGCGCAGGTGGAACCCTTGCCATTCGTGCCGGCCACCATGATCACGGGGCAGGTAAAAGCCAGCTGCATGCGCGCCTTGACGGCTTGCACGCGGTCCAGGCCCATGTTGATCTGGGTTTCCGAATGGCGGGTTTCCAGCATGGCGAGCCAGTCCGGCAAGGTGGTGGGGAAGTTTTGCATGGGAGACTTCTTGATGAGGAGACAGTGCGCGAAGCGCGGAGACGGTGTGGCGTGGCAACCGGGCGGGTCCTTCGGACGCCGCCCGGCCTGTTACTTTGGCGTTAAGCCAAGACTTCGACAGCCTGGTTTTGCAACAAGGCCAGCAGGCGGGCGATTTCTTCGCGCATCTTGCGGCGGTCGACGATCATGTCGACGGCGCCCTTGGTGACGAGGAACTCAGCGCGCTGGAAGCCTTCCGGCAGTTTTTCACGCACGGTGTTTTCAATCACGCGCGGGCCGGCAAAGCCGATCAGCGCTTTCGGTTCAGCAATGACCACGTCGCCCATGAAGGCGAACGAAGCGGACACGCCACCCATGGTCGGGTCGGTCAGCACGCTGATGAATGGCAATTTCTTTTCCGACAGCTTGGTCAGCATGGCCGTGGTTTTCGCCATCTGCATCAGGGACAGCAAGCCTTCCTGCATGCGCGCGCCACCGGTGGCGGTGATGCAAATGAACGGTACCTTCTGTTCCAGCGCGATCTGTGCGCCGCGCACAAAGCGCTCGCCCACGACGGAGCCCATGGAGCCGCCCATGAATTCGAATTCGAAGCACGCCACGACAACCGGCAGGCTCATGATGGCGCCGCCCATGACGACCATCGCATCCGTCTCGCCCGTCGCTTCCATGGCGGACTTCAGGCGGTCCGGGTATTTCTTGCTGTCCTTGAATTTCAAGGTATCGACTGGCAGGATTTCCTGGCCGATTTCATAGCGGCCGCCCGCGTCGAGCAGGCTGTCGAGGCGTTCACGCGCGCGGATGCGCATGTGGTGGTCGCATTTCGGGCACACGTGCAAATTCGATTCCAGGTCCGTACGGTACAGCACGGCTTCGCACGACGGGCACTTGACCCACAGGCCTTCCGGCATGGTCTTGCGCGCGGCGGCATCAGAACGCTGGATGCGCGGTGGCAGCAGTTTTTCCAACCAACTCATATTTTCTCCTTGGGCCCTTGTAGGGGTAGCGTCGGTGGACGCCCCCGGCAGACGGTAAACGGCGACGCCCCGCAGGGCGCCACCAAAAATTTTATCTATTGCACAATAACAGGCAAATCAGTGGCCGAAGTGTAGCCGTTTATCGCCGGGCTGTCGAACTTTGCCGCCAACGCATCTTGCGTAAACGGCAAGCTTGCTCAGGCGTCCAGTGCGGCGCGGATGCTTGCCGTAAAGCTGCGCACGGCGTCGACGGCGCCACCTTCCGGGGCATTTTCAATCTCCTGGATGATGCGGCTGCCGATCACGACGGCATCGGCCACCTTGGCAACGGCCTTGGCCGTGGCGCCATCGCGGATGCCGAAGCCCACGCCGATAGGTAATTTTACATGCTGGCGGATGGCCGCGAGGCGCTCCGCCACCTGTTCCGTATCAATGTTGCCGGCGCCCGTGACGCCTTTCAGCGACACATAATAGCTGAAGCCGCCGCCAACCTTGGCCACTTGCGCGATGCGCTCTTCGGTCGAGGTGGGCGCCAGCAGGAAGATCAGGTCGAGCCCAGCCTCGCGCATGGCGGCGGCGAATTCCTCGCACTCTTCCGGCGGATAGTCGACGACGATGGCACCATCGGCGCCGGCCGCTTGCGCCGCATCAATAAACGCGGCGCTGCCGATACGCTCGATAGGATTCGCATAGCCCATCAGCACGACGGGCGTCGTCTGGTTGGTTGCGCGGAACTGGCGCACATAGCCGAACACATCGTGGATGCCGACATTGAATTTCAAGGCCCGTTCGCAGGCACGCTGGATGACGGGGCCTTCGGCCATGGGGTCGGAAAACGGCACGCCCAGTTCCAGCACGTCGGCGCCGCCCTCAACGAGCGCGTGCATCAGGGGCACGGTGGCGTCAGGGCCGGGGTCGCCGGCGGTAATGAAAGTGACCAGGGCGGTCTTGTTGTTGGATTTTAAGTTGGCAAAAGTGGCGGAGATACGGGACATGATGAGCTTTCTTAATGATGGATAGATGGAATGATTTCAACCCAAAGCAAAGGCTGGGGTCAGTCCCTGCGGGATCGGAATGCGCACCACTGGCGCGCACTCCCCCGGCGGGTCTGACCCCGTTGACACGCTGTTAGTTGAAATTGAGTCCCATGCGCTCCGCCACGGTATGCATGTCCTTGTCGCCACGGCCCGACAGGTTGGCCAGTACAATTTTGTCTTTCGGCAAGGTGGCCGCCAGCTTGGCCGCGTAGGCCAGCGCGTGCGACGATTCCAGGGCCGGGATGATGCCTTCGATATGGCAGCAATCGTGGAACGCCTGCAGCGCCTCGTCGTCGGTGATCGACACGTATTGCGCACGGCCCGAATCTTTCAGCCACGCATGTTCCGGGCCCACGCCCGGATAGTCGAGGCCGGCCGAGACGGAGTGCGTCTCGATGATCTGGCCATTTTCGTCCTGCAGCAGGTAGGTACGGTTGCCGTGCAGCACGCCCGGAAAGCCCGCCGTCAGCGAGGCCGAGTGCTTGCCCGTGTCCAGCCCTTCGCCGGCCGCTTCCACGCCGATCAGTTTCACGTCCTTCTGGTCGATGTACGGGTAAAAGATGCCCATGGCATTCGAGCCGCCGCCGATACAGGCCAGCACGTAGTCGGGCTGGCGGCCCGTCATTTCCGGCATCTGCACCAGGCATTCCTCGCCGATCACGGACTGGAAGTCGCGCACCATCATCGGATACGGATGGGGGCCGGCCACGGTGCCGATGATATAAAAGGTGTTTTCGATATTCGTGACCCAGTCGCGCATGGCTTCGTTCAGCGCATCCTTGAGGGTCTTGGAGCCGGATTCGACGGGCACGACGGTCGCGCCCAGCAGTTTCATACGGTAGACGTTCTGCGCCTGGCGCTTGACATCTTCGCTGCCCATGTAGACCACGCATTCGAGGCCGAAGCGGGCGCAGATGGTGGCCGTGGCCACGCCATGCTGGCCGGCACCCGTCTCGGCGATGATGCGCGGCTTGCCCATGCGCTTGGCCAGCAGGGCCTGGCCAATCACGTTATTGATCTTGTGCGCGCCCGTGTGGTTCAAGTCTTCGCGCTTGAAATAGATTTGCGCACCGCCAGCCATCTCGGACCAGCGCTTGGCGTGGTAGATCGGTGATGGGCGCCCGACGAAATGCTTGAGCTCGTAGCGGAATTCTTCGAGGAATTCCGGATCGACGCTGTAGCGTGCATACGCTTCCTTCAGCTCGGCCAGCGCATGCGTGAGCGTTTCGGCAACGAAGGAACCGCCGTACGGGCCGAAGTGGCCGCGCGGGTCGGGAAAAGGGTAATCGGTGGCGTGGAACAATGCGGCGGCTGCGCCGGGCGCGGTGGTGTGGTCATTCATGGTGGTTTCCTCTGGCAATGATGGCATCGGCATCCTGCACCGCGGCGATAAACGCGCGGACTCGGGATGCGTCCTTGATGCCCTTGGACGCTTCGACACCACTGCTGATGTCGACGGCGTAAGGGCGCACGCGCACCACTGCGTCAGTCGCGTTTTGTACGCTCAAGCCACCACTTAAAACGACCCGAGGCGCGAGTTCTTTTGGAATGAGGGACCAATCAAATACCTTTCCTGCACCGCCGTAGGCATCCACATAGGTATCGAGCAAGAGGCTGGAGAACAAGGGACTGGCGGCGCGATAGCGCTGTTCGTATTCTAGCAAATCTTCAAAGGAGGTGTCGGGTTTGACGCGGAACACTTGCGTAAAGGGCGTATTCACGGCGCCCGCCAGCGCGGCGCTGTGTTCGGGCGTCTCGTCGCCATGAAATTGCAGCAGGGACAAGGGCGCCACGGCCCTGGTGGCCCGCACCTCGTCCAGCGTGGCATTGACGAACAGGCCCACCGTCGTCACGTAGGGCGGCATGGCGGCGATCAGGCTGGCGGCCTGCTGCGGCGTGACGTAACGGGGGCTTTTCGGATAAAACACGAAGCCGATGGCGTCGGCGCCCGCGGCCACGACGGCCCGGATGTCTTCGGCGCGGGTCAGGCCGCAGATCTTGATGCGTGTGCGAGGCATGGCAATCCTTTACTTGATTTGATGCAGATCAAAACCAGGGCAAAGCGCTACTACTGTCTTGCGGCAATGCCCATTTCGGATCGTAATCGATCTGCGCCAGGTACAGGCCGTCCGGCATGAAGGTGGGCGCCGCCGCGTGGCGGTCTTTACTTTCAAGCAAATGCCCCAGCCAGTCCGGCTTTTCGCGCCCCGTACCGATGTAGACGAGCGAACCGACCAGGTTGCGCACCATGTGGTGCAGGAAGGCATTAGCCGTAATGGTGAAAATCACGCAATCGCCGCGCCGCTCGATGCGGATGTCATGCATCAGCTTGACGGGCGACTTGGCCTGGCATTGCGCGGCGCGGAAAGCCGTGAAATCGTGCCAGCCCAGCAGCGGTTGCACGGCTTGCCGCATCAGTTCCACGTCCAGCGGACGGAAAAAGAAGCCGGCGCGCCCTTCCACCAGCGGCGAACGGGTGGCGTTGTTGTACAACACATAATGATAGGTACGCGCGCGGGCGCTGAAGCGGGCGTGGAAGAAGTCATTGACCGTCGGATCGCCTTCAAGTTCCTTGGCCCAGCGCACGGCGATGGATTTCGGCAGGAAGGCGTTGACGCCGCGCACCCACGAGTGCACGTCGCGGTTCAATTCCGTATCGAAATGCACGACTTGCTCGAGCGCATGCACGCCCGTATCCGTGCGGCCGGCGCACGTGGTGGCCAGGCGCACGCGGGCAAACTGTTCCAGCGCGTTTTCCAGCTGGTCCTGCACCGTTTGCCCGTCTTCCTGTTTCTGGTATCCATGCCAGGCCGTGCCGTCGTACTGCAGGCCGAGGACGATACGCTTCAATGGCGTTGCTGTCGTAATATTTTGCATCGAAGCATTATACCGGCGCGCAGACGGCCCCGCCTCCCGACGACACAAGCGCCTGAGACGGCGTTCAGGGCAAGGCGCACGGTCGAAGACAGTACGACCAGTACGGCGAGACCGTGCAACGCAGCCATGGACGTCGTATCAGGTGCTTAACTGAGCAAAGCTCTCATCGTATTCGCTTTCGCGACCTGTTCGGCGCTGCCGCCCTTGATGACCTCATCGATCAGCTCGCGCGCGCCTTCCTTGTCGCCGATTTCCTGGTAAGCGATCGCCAGGTCCAGCTTGGTATCCATTTCCATGTGGATGGCCGACAGCGGGTCGTCCACGCCAGCGCTGGCCGTCTTGCCATCGTTGAGGTCCAGGTCGATGCCGGACAGGTCGAATTCCTGTGCCGGCGGTATGGCTTCCGGCAAGGTGGCGGGTGTTTGCGCGTCGTCGAACAGGCTGCCGAGGGAAGGCTCGGCCGCCGCGACCGGCGCGGCAGCTGGCGCCACCGGTTCGTCGAGGTCGAAATGGGCCAGGTCGACATCCTTCAACGGATCAGGCAAAGGCGTCAAGCCGGCACCTACGCCATTCACGGGTCCGGCTGGCGGCTCCAGGTCCAGTCCGAAATCCATGCTGGCGTCATACTGCGCATCCTGCGCGGCGGAGACCGGCTTGCTGTCCGGTCCCGGCATGACGATCGGGTCGCTGGTGGAAACGGGCTCGAAATCGAGGCTGTCGAGGTCGAAGTCGAGGGGCGCGCGCGTATCGCGGGCCGTCACGGAGGACACGGGCTCGGCGGGCGCCAGGTCAGCTGCCGGCGCTGATTCAGGAGCAGACAGATCGTCGGACAAGTCCATGCTCTGGCCATGCAAGTCGTCGCCCGCAGCCTTGCTCAGGCTGACGACAGCGTCGTCTTCCGTATCGCCATACAGGGGATTGGTGGGATCGAGCGCCAGGCCCAGCGCGGCCGCCTGCGGCCACTCCTCGCCCTGGCCCCGCGTCAAGCTGTACAGCTCGCTGGCCTGGTCTTCAAATGCGCGCACGTCGTTGCGGGCCGAATAAATCTCAAGCAACTTCAGGCGGGCTGCATGGCGCTCCGGGTGGATACGCAAGGCTTCCTTGAGGATATCTTCCGCCTGGCCATCGCGGCCGTAGGCGATATACACGTCCGCTTCGGCGACCGGGTCCGTTTCATTCGCATCGAGCATGCTAGCGCCCGCCGCGGCGGCCACGCCGGCAGCGGCGGCACCCGTGCCGAACAGGTGGTTGCTCGCTTCGGACTGCTGGTCTTCCGGCGCCAGGCCGGCCGGCGGCGTCACCGGCGCTTCCGGCTCGAACACGGGGGCAACATTGTCGGTGGGCGGCGGCATCTCCTTGCGGCGGCGCGCAATCACCAGCGCGGCCACGGCGGCCAGCAGCGCGGCCAGGCCGATGCCGATGGCACCCATATGGTCATTGATCTTGTCGGCGAAGGTCGGTTCCAGCGGCGACGGCTTTCTCACCAGAGGCACCGGCTTCGCCTTCGGCACGGGCGGCTGCGCTTCGGCGGCCGGGGCAGGAACGCTGGCCGGTGCGCTGGCAGCGGTCTCGGCCGGCTTGGCGGGCGCCGGGGCGGTCTTGTCCGCCATGGCCTTGCTCTTGACCGCCATCAACTTTTCCAGGTCGCTGACGTTCTTTTCCAGCTCTTTGACGCGCGCGGCAGCTTCATCGACCTGCTTCGCCTTGGCGATCTTGTCTTCCTCGCTGGCGACGGCGCTCTTGCCGGCCGACTTGGCCGCCGGCTCCGCCTTCGACAGTTTCAGCTTGTCTTGCGACTCGCTCACGGCCGTCGGCTTTTCCTGCACCTTCGTCGCGCCGATCTTGCCAGCCGTGCTTTGCGTCGCTTGCGCCGCCTTGGCCGGCTTGCTTTGCGACACCTGGCCCGCCAGCTTGTTGCGGTAGGCTTCGAAATCGATGGCGTGCGCCGTCACGATGCCCTTCGCTTCAGCCGCGCCGGTGGCGCGCACGGTGTCCGCGCCCGGCACGGCCAGGATGCGTCCGGCCTGCATGCGGTTCATGTTCTCGCCCTTGAAGGCATCGGGATTGGCGCGGTACAGGGCGACGAGCATCATGTCGAGCGAGACGCCCGAAGGCTTCAGCTCGCTGGCGATGCGGCTCAGGGTATCGCCCGTCTTGACCTTGTATTCGCCTGCCGCCTTTTTCGCGGCCGGTGGCGCAGCATCGGCCGCGGCGGCAGCCGGTTTGGCCTTGCCTGGCTCGACTGGCGCCGTCACTTGCGCGCCGCGCGTCTGGCGCGCTTCGGGCGTGTCGAGCACAAACGCATATTCGCGCACCTGGCGACCGCCCTTGCTGCTCAGCTCCAGCAAAAGATCCACCATGGGTTCGGCCACCGGTTGCGCCGAGCTGATGCGGATGAAGGGCTTGCCATTGCGGTTTTCTACGGCAAACGTCAGCGCGTTCAGGGCGGGATTGAATTCCACGTTGGCCTGGCGGTAGGCGTCCGGCGGCGCCAGCTTGGCCAGCAGGTTCGCGGCCTCGCCTGGCTTGACGGCCGATAATTCGACCTCGGCGCGCAGCGGCTGGCCGGCGGCGGACAGCACCGTGATCTTGCCCAGCTCGGCTGCGGATGCCGCCGGTGACAATAACACCGCACAGGCGACAGCACTGCTGAGTGTTTTAATGGCAAGGGAGGCGACCCGGGGACGAGTGTGTACAGGCATAGTTGGCGGCATCTTAGTTGACATGGGAAAACTGTTACTTTTCCAGAGGTATCAACATATCATCATGCCCAGAGCTATGCAAGCTCCGCATGGTTGAGCCTTGAGGGGCTCAGGACGAAAAAAAAGCCGGGAAAACAGCCCCGGCTTGATCTGGATCAGCAATTTATTGCCATTACGCGTCCAGCAGGATGCGCAGCATGCGGCGCAGCGGCTCGGCCGCGCCCCACAGCAACTGGTCGCCCACGGTGAATGCGGACAGGTATTCGCCGCCCATGCTCATCTTGCGCACGCGGCCGACAGGAATCGTCAGGCTGCCCGTGACGGCCGCCGGCGACAGGTCGCGCACGGACGCTTCGCGCGTGTTCGGCACGAATTTCACCCATTCATTGTTGCTGGCGATGATGTCGTTGATTTCATCAAGCGGCACGTCTTTTTTCAGCTTGATGGTCAAGGCTTGCGAATGGCAGCGCATGGCGCCGATGCGCACGCACAGGCCGTCGACAGGGATTTCCTTGGTGCCAAAGTCGATGCCGCGGCCCAGGATCTTATTCGTTTCCGCGCCCGCCTTCCACTCTTCCTTCGACTGGCCGTTGCCCAGGTCCTTGTCGATCCACGGGATCAGGTTGCCGGCCAGCGGCGCGCCGAATTGCTTGATTTCATCCGGGGAATAGCCGTGCTGGGTAGCCAGCACCTGGCGGTCGATTTCCAGGATGGCGGAAGCCGGGTTGTCCAGCAGCGCCTTGACGGAACCGTTGATGGTGCCAAATTGCGTCAGCAGTTCGCGCATGTGCTGCGCGCCGCCGCCCGATGCCGCCTGGTAGGTCATCGACGTCATCCAGTCGATCAAATCGTGCTGGAACAGGCCGCCCAGGCCCATCATCATGCACGATACCGTGCAGTTGCCGCCGATGTAATTCTTGACGCCCTTGCCCAGCGCATCCTTGATGACGTGCAGGTTGACGGGGTCGAGCACGATGACGGCGTCTTTTTCCATGCGCAGGGTCGAAGCCGCATCGATCCAGTAGCCATTCCAGCCCGCTGCGCGCAGCTGCGGGAAGACAGCGCTCGTGTAGTCGCCGCCTTGGCAGGAAATGATGATGTCGCACTTGGACAGTTCGGCGATGTTGTTGGCATCCTTGAGGATGGTTTCATTCTTCGCCATGGCCGGCGCCGCGCCGCCCGTGTTCGAAGTGGTGAAAAACACCGGTTCGATATGGGCGAAATCGCCCTCTTCCTGCATGCGCTGCATCAGGACCGAACCGACCATACCGCGCCAACCTACCAAGCCAACTAATTTCATTACCATTCCTCAAGATGAGACGGCGACTGCCGTCATTAGACTATTTTATCCCAGCGCTTTTACAACTGCATCACCCATCGCCTCGGTACCGACCAAAGTCGTGCCCGCTTCATGGATGTCGGCCGTGCGCAGGCCCTGCGCCAGCACTTGCTTGACAGCAGCCTCGATGCGGCTTGCCTGCTCTTCGCGGTTGAGCGAATAGCGCAGCATCATGGCCGCCGACAAGATCGTCGCCAGCGGATTGGCGATGCCCTTGCCCGCGATATCGGGCGCCGAGCCGTGCGACGGCTCATACAGGCCCTTGTTGTTGGCGTCGAGCGAGGCCGACGGCAACATGCCGATCGAACCCGTCAGCATGGCGGCCGCATCCGACAGAATGTCGCCGAACATGTTGCCGGTCACCATGACGTCGAATTTCTTCGGCGCCCGCACCAGCTGCATGGCCGCGTTGTCGACATACATGTGATCGAGCGCCACATCCGGGTATTCCTTGTGCACGTCGGTAACGATGTCTTTCCAGAACTGGAAGGTTTCCAGCACGTTCGCCTTGTCCACGCTGGTGAGGCGCTTGTCGCGCTTTTGCGCGGCCTGGAAAGCCACGTGGGCGATGCGGCGGATTTCCCCTTCCGCATAGCGCATGGTGTCAAAACCTTCGCGCTGGCCCTTGAACGGACCATCCGGGCACTCGCGCACGCCGCGGGGCTGGCCGAAATAGATGTCGCCCGTCAGTTCACGGATGATCAAAATGTCCAGGCCGGACACCACTTCAGGCTTCAGGGTCGAGGCGCCCGCCAGTTCCGGATACAGAATGGCCGGACGCAGGTTGGCGAACAGGCCCAGGTTCTTGCGCAAGCCCAGGATCGCCTGCTCGGGACGGAACTGGCGTTCCAGATTGTCGTACTGGTAGTCGCCGACAGCGCCGAACAGCACGGCATCGGCCGCTTTCGCCAAGGCCAGGGTGCCTTCCGGCAAGGGATGGCCATGGGCCGCATAGCCGGCGCCGCCCACGGGCGCCGTTTCCAGCTCGAACGATTCGCCCAGCACATTCAAGACCTTGACGGCTTGCGCGACGATTTCAGGACCGATGCCGTCGCCGGGTAAGATTGCAATTTTCATATTCTAATCGTTTAAATGACGTTGGCCAGCCAGGGCTGAGCAGAAAGATGGCGTTCTTCGAAGGCGCGGATATCGTCGGCGTGGCGCAGGGTCAGGCCGATATCGTCGAGGCCATTCATCAGGCAATATTTGCGGAAGGCGTCGATCTCGAACGGATACGAGACGGAACCGTTGCTGGTGCGCACGCATTGCTGCTCCAGGTCCACCACCAGCTTGAAGCCGGGGAAAGCCTTGACTTCATTGAACAGGTGCTCGACCTGGCTTTCCGACAGCACGATGGGCAGCAAGCCGTTCTTGTAGCAGTTATTGAAGAAGATATCGGCAAACGATGGCGCGATGATGGCGCGGAAACCATATTGATCCAGTGCCCACGGCGCGTGTTCGCGCGAGGAGCCGCAACCGAAGTTCTTGCGCGTAAGCAAGATCGAAGCGCCCTGGTAGCGTGGCTCATTGAGCACGAACTCCGGATTCAGCGGACGGCGGCTGTTGTCCTGCCCAGGCTCGCCATGGTCGAGGTAGCGCCATTCATCGAACAGGTTGGGGCCGAAGCCGCTGCGGTGGATCGATTTCAGGAATTGCTTCGGGATAATCGCGTCGGTGTCGACGTTGGCGCGGTCCAGCGGGGCGACCAGGCCTTCGTAAATCGTAAATTTATCCATGCTGTTTCTACTCGGTAGGACGCGCGGCGCGGGGCGCCGGCACGTCGCGGTTTATTTTCCGCCGGCGCCAGTGACGACCTGGCCGACTTTCTGCACATCGCGGCCGATGCCGGAGACGGTGTTGCAGCCAGACAGGATGACGGTGGCGATGAGGAGGGCGAAGAGTTTTTTCATGATGATTTCTTGATAGTAAGTAAGGGACCGGGAACGCTAGTGTAAACCAGCGGCGCCGGTCCCTGCCGTCATCGCAATCCCCGCACGTCGACAAAGTGGCCGGCGATGCCTGCTGCCGCCGCCATCGCGGGCGACACCAGGTGGGTACGGCCGCCCTGCCCTTGCCGGCCTTCGAAGTTGCGGTTCGACGTAGACGCGCAGCGTTCGCCCGGCTCCAGGCGGTCCGCATTCATGGCCAGGCACATGGAGCAGCCCGGCTCGCGCCATTCGAAGCCGGCATCCTTGAAGATGCGGTCCAGTCCCTCGCGCTCGGCCAGGTCCTTGACGAGGCCGGAACCTGGCACCACCAGCGCCAGGGTGACGTTCGAGGCGCGGTACTTGCCGCGCACCACGGCGGCCGCCGCACGCAAATCCTCGATGCGCGAATTGGTGCAGGAACCGATGAAGACCTTGTCGATGCGGATGTCTTCGATGGCCGTGTTGGGCTTGAGGTTCATGTAAACCAGCGCCTTTTCCATCGCATCGCGCTTGACGCTGTCTTTTTCCAGGTCGGGGTCCGGTACGCGGCCATCGACGCCGATCACCATCTCGGGCGAGGTGCCCCAGGTCACCTGCGGCACGATTTCTGCCGCGTTGAGCGTGACGACCAGGTCGAAGCGGGCGCCAGGATCCGAATGCAGGGTGCGCCAATAGGCCACGGCGCGCTCCCAGTGCGGACCTGCCGGGGAAAACGGACGGCCCTTGACGTAATTGATGGTGGTGTCATCCACGCCGATGATGCCGGCCCGTGCGCCCGCCTCGATGGCCATGTTGCACACCGTCATGCGGCCTTCCATCGACAGCGCGCGGATGGCCGAGCCGCCGAACTCGATACAGTAGCCCGTGCCGCCGGCCGTGCCGATCTTGCCGATGATGGCCAGCACGATATCCTTGGCCGTCACGCCGGCCGGCAAGGCGCCGTCGACTTGCACCAGCATGGATTTGGATTTCTTTTGCAGCAAGGTTTGCGTGGCCAGCACGTGTTCCACTTCGGACGTGCCGATGCCGTGCGCCAGCGCGCCAAACGCGCCGTGCGTGGACGTGTGCGAGTCGCCGCAGACGACCGTCATGCCGGGCAGGGTCGCGCCCTGTTCGGGGCCGATCACGTGCACGATACCCTGGCGCTTGTCGTTCATGTTGAAGTAGGTCAAGCCATAGTGCTTGGCGTTCTTGTCCAGCGTTTCCACCTGCAGGCGCGAGACCGGGTCGGCAATGCCGTCGACGCGGCTGGTGGTGGGCACGTTATGGTCGGCCACGGCCAGGTTGGCGGAAATGCGCCACGGCTGGCGGCCCGCCACGCTGAGGCCATCGAAGGCTTGCGGGCTGGTGACTTCGTGCAGCAGGTGCCGGTCGATGTACAGAATTGTCGTGCCATCATCTTCGGCCCGAACAACGTGGGATTCCCAAAGTTTGTCGTAAAGCGTCTTCATCATGATTTATGCAGCGTTGCCACAGCCTGTTTAAGTGATCAAGTGATACCAGGTCATACGGTGATCCACAAGGATTATGCCATATATTGGGGAATACAGAACCGAAATAGGCAAAAGCGTGGGATTGGCGATACAAAGTTTGGCCGCATTGCTCGATATGAGCTGGAAATTGCCGATATCGGCTTATCAGCGCCATCACAAGCCCATCCGCACGCGGCTTGCCGAAGGACTGACGGCGGCGGCAGAAAGGCATGTTTTTTCCTCAATCTTTCGTGTATTGTGTTTCGACAATAATGACCGGCGCACGCGCGCCACCACACTGGGGACTTCGATGAAACTGAACTTGTTGGCGCTGGCCGCCCTGACCCTGGCCGGCACCCATGCGGCGGCCGCCACGCCGGGAGACACCTGCGTACAGGACTTGCGCGCCATTGCGCCCTTCCTGCTGGAAAATGACACGGGCGCGCGCCAGCACCTGGAGCAAAAAGGACAGGCGTATTTCGACCTGGCGCTGGCCACGGCCACCACGGCGGCGGCCGGCGCGGCCGATGGCCAGGCCTGCGATGCGGTCCTGGAAAACTATGCGCGCATGTGGCGCAAGGGCCACCTGCATGTGAAGCCGGGCAGCGCGCTCGATATCGCCAAACCGGCGCCGGCACGGCCCGCCGCGCCGGGACAGGCGGCAACATCGAAGGAACCGGTGCTGCGGATATTGTCGGACTCGACTGTACTGCTGACCTTGCCCAGCTTTCACGGCAGCTACCGCGCCGCCGTGGCCGCCCTGCTCGATATGCATCGCGCGGCACTGGCGGCGCGCCCCAACTGGATCCTCGACGTGCGCCGCAACGGCGGCGGCAGCGACAGCACGTATGCGCCGCTGCTATCCTGGATCAGTTCGGGAGAGATCGTCCGCATGGGCGCCGAATGGCTGTCCACGCCGGCCAATATCGAAGGCCAGGAAAACGTCTGCGCGCTGCTGGCGCCCGGCGACCAGGCCTGCGCCGCCTTTGCGGCCCAGGCCGTGACGCAGATGCGCAGCGTCAAGCCGGGCCAATACGCGCCGCAGCACGGTAGCGGCACCATCAGCTATATGCGCGCGGACACGCCGGAACCGCGCCGGCCGGCGCGCGTGGCCGTGCTGGTCGATCGCGACTGCGCCAGCTCCTGCGAAGAATTCCTGCTGGCGGCGCGGCAAAGTTTTCATGTGAAATTGATCGGCCGCAACAGTTACGGTGCACTCGACTATTCCAACCTGCGCCTGCACGCCCTGCCATCGGGACAGCGCCACCTGCAATACGCCACCTCGCGCTCGGCCCGCTTGCCGCAGCTGCAGGTGGATCTCGGTGGCATCATGCCCGATATCTACCTGCCGCCACCGAAGGACGAGGTGGAACGCGCTCAGGAAGTGCTGCGCGTGCAGCGCTGGCTTGAAGGGGGCACTTTACGCCCGGATAACATCTGACATCGCTGGCGCCATAAAAAAAGCCCGCCATACCTGGCGGGCTTTCTAATGAATAAGGCAAGACTTAAGCTGCCAACCGGACGCTCCCCCGGCACCCATCCATCAGGAACGACAGGCCAACAACCAGCACCAGCTCGCCCTCGGCCGAGCGGGCCGTACCCGTGATGCCTTCCACGGTGATGGCCGTCATCGGCTTGATCACCAGGTCGGCCGTGCCATCGACGGCTTCCACGGCCAGGATGTACGGCTGTGGCGCGGCGACCACGATGCCGACGCGCTCGCTGCACGATTCGTAGCCCAGGGAGCCGGCCAGCGACCGCACGGGCAATGGACGGCCCTGGTCTTTCAGCACGGGCGCGCCGCCCACTTCCATGAAGGTTTCCGGCAATTCGACGACGCGTTGCACCACCGCCATCGGCAGCGCCAGCGCGGCACCCGACGTCGACACCAGCATGGTCGGCACGATCGACAGTTCGATCGGCAGGCGGATGGCAAATTTCGTGCCCTTGCCCAGCGCCGACTCGATATGGATGGCGCCGCGGTTTTTCTCCACGGCCGTTTTCACCACGTCCATGCCCACGCCACGGCCGGAGACGCTGGACGCGACTTCCTTGGTCGAGAAGCCCGGCAGGAACACCAGCTGGAAGCATTCGTCGTTGCTCAATTGCGCGTTTTCGCTGATCAAGCCCTTTTGCTGGGCCTTGCTGCGCAGGAAGGCCGGATCCATGCCCTTGCCGTCATCCTGCAGCACGATCATGACACTGTTGGCTTCCTGCCACGCTTTCAGTGAAATATACGACTTGGCGGGCTTGCCGGCAGCCAGGCGTGCTTCCGGCGATTCGACGCCATGGTCGAGCGAGTTGCGCAGCATGTGCACGAGCGGATCGTACAAGCTGTCGACCACCACGCGATCGACTTCCGTCTCCGCGCCCTCGATGGTCAGCTCGACATCCTTGCCCAGATCCTTCGCCAGCTCGCGCACCAGGCGCGGGAATTTCTGGAACAGACGGCCCACGGGTTGCATGCGCGTGGCCAGGGTGGCCCGCTGCAGTTCCGTCGAGTAGCGCGAAGCGCGTTCCAGGGTTTCCGCCAGAGTCGCCATCAGGGTGGCGGCCTGGCCTTCGAATTTGAATTGCAGCAAGCGCTCGAGCAGCACGGCAGCCTGGTTGGCGGCCTGCACGGATTCGCCGGCCACTTCCAGCAGGGCGTCGAGCTTGACGGCGTCGACGCGGATGCTGTCTTCCTTGACGGGCGCGGCATGGCGCACTTCCGGACGCTCTTCGCGTCGTTCGGCGCCATCCCAATTCTTGGCGGCCGGCTTGGCGGCAGCGGCAGCGGCCGGCGCGGCGGCCACGACGGCAGGGGCAGCGGCGACGGCGGACACCGGCGCGGCAGCGACCCGGCTGCCCTCGGGCACGACAGCGTTATACATGCCTTCCCAGTCCAGGCCATCGGCGCCGGCGGTGGAAACGGAGGCGGGCGCGGCCACGGCAACTTCTGCGACCTCGGCAACGACCACGGCCGCTTCCGCCACCACGGCGGCGGCCGGCGCAGGCGCATCCATGCCCTTGCCTTCGATGGCGTTCGTCAGGATGTGTTCCAGCTCTTCCGGCATGGCCGGCAAGCTTTCCGGCGCGGCGCCATTCGCCAGTTCCGTCAGCTGGTCGGCCACGAAACCGGACGCTTGCAGCGCCGCCTCGATGGCGATGGGGGTTACCGGCGCGGCGCCCGTGCGCAAGGCGTCAAACAGGTTTTCCGTCAGATGGCAGGCCGCCACCAGCGCGGGCAAGCCCATGAAGCCGGCACCGCCCTTGATGGTGTGGAAAGAACGAAACACGGCATTCAGTGTTTCCTTGTTGTCAGGATCACGCTCGAGGCGCAATAAGTGCTCTTCAACATTAACCGCAAGATCCATCGCCTCAACGACGAAATCCTTGAGCATATCGTCCATTAGAATCCCAAATCCGCAAGAAGGTCGTCTACATTATCCTGGTCCAGCGCCACCGACGGCACGGACGGGCCCTGCATCAGCGGTACCGGCTTTTGCGCCAGCTTTTCGCGCACCTCGGCCGGCGCGTTGTCGCGCAGCAGCTGAGCCAGCTCGTGCTCCACCGTCTTGGTGATGTTGACCACTTTTTTGATCAGCTGGCCCGTGATGTCCTGGAAGTCCTGGGCCATCATGATTTCCAGCAAGCGTGCTTTTTCCGCTTCCGTTGCTTCGGCAACGGCTTGCGCGAACTGGCGTGAATCGCCGGCCAGGGCCTTGAATTCTTCCAGGCTCAGCTTGCCATCGAACAAGGCTGTCCAGCGGCTGTCCATGTCCTTGGCTTTCTTCGACAGCACGTCTTGCGCCGGCATGCCTTCGTCGAGCGTATTCAGGACCTTGTTGGCGGCCTGCTCCGTCAGGGTGGCGACATATTCCAGGCGGTCCTGGGCGTCGACGATCTGCGACGACGCTTCCGTCAATGCCTTGTCGTAGCCCAGTTCGCGCAGCGAGTCGTGCAGCAGGCGCACGATGCCGCCCAGGCGCTCGAACATCGGCTTGTCGGACTGGTCGACCGGATCGGCCGCTTCGCCAGACGCATCGGCGCCGGCCACGGGGGCCGCTTCCGCTGCGGCTGGCGCGGCAGCCACCGGCGCCGCTGCGGCTGCAGCTGCCGGTGCGGCGGCGCTGGCCGACACGGAGTCGAACAGCGCGTCAAAATCGTCATCCGCGATCACGGCGGGAGCGGGCGCGGCGGCAGGCGCCGGCGTGGCTGCGGCCGCGCTTTGCGCGGATACTTCATCGAATAATGCATCGAAATCATCAGCGGCGTTGGTCATATCCCTGCTTCTCCATAATTTGTCAAAATTCCGCCTGAACTGTGCGTTTTACAGACTGATACCCACAATTTCTCGATTAAGATGATTTGAGGCAATACCGCTGCGATGGTGCGAGTGTAGCAGGGCGCCGCCCTGTTGGTAAATCTCAAAACGCGCTTCCCGGTGCAAAGCTGGCCCACAAGAGCTTTTCCGCCAGGAAATAAGTGTTCCTGCTGTTGTATTTTGAAATACTACCATTGGCGTGCGTGCAAGACCACGCGCCGCACAAGAAATCCTGCCCGCGGGCGCCTGCGCAACAGCGCCATATGGATATCGCTGGGACATCGTTGCACCTTAAACACGATCTTTCTGCCAATGTTGTCTATACTGAAGGTGCAGTAGTATTGACAATTATCAAGTCTTTACATGAATACAATGCTGCCGCCACGTCTACAATAAGAGGCGTTGCGCGCGCTGAGTCATCGCCAAAGGACCTGCCATGTATAAGAAAATTCTGATCGCCACGGACGGCTCCACCGTCTCCAACTTGACGGCCTGCGCCGGCGTTGCCTTTGCCGAACAGATGCACGCCGACATCCTTGCCGTGTACGTGGCACCCGAGTACCAGTACCCGGTGTACATCGAAATCATTCCGCCAAGCTATCCCAGCGAAGAGGAATACCGCATCGCCATGCGCAAGGCGGGCGCCGACCACTGGCAGCCCATCCTCGACGCGGCTGCCAAGCGGGGCCTGCAGGCGACGGGCTTGACGGCCTTTTCCGACAGCCCGGCCCTGAAAATCGTGGAAGTGGCGCAATTGCAGCAATGCGACCTGATCTTCATGGGCTCGCATGGCCGCAGCGGCTGGGGCCAGTTGCTGCTGGGCAGCGTCACCAACAAGGTGCTGTCGCACTCGAAATTGCCCGTGCTCGTGCATAGGCTGATCAAGGAACCCCCGGCAAAATAAGGGGTCACATGGCCACGGAGGCCGCCGTTGCCGGCACAGCAAGAAAAAGGCAAACGTGCGGCCACTTCAGTTAAAATGACAACATTTCTCGTTTCTTAACATTTGATTGTCCGGTAACGGACACAGCAGATTACACGCCACCAGATTGCCCGCCTATGATACGTATTGTGATTGCCGACGACCACACCATCATGCGTGAAGGATTAAAGCGCATCCTTGACGGCGCGCCGGATATCGACATCGTGGGTGAGGCCATCGACGGGTTTGAAGTCCTCAACCACGTGCGCCAGGGCGGCTTCGACCTGCTGCTGCTCGACCTGTCGATGCCGGGCCGCAGCGGCGTCGACCTGATCCGGCAAATCCGCAGCGAGGCGCCCAAGCTGTCCATCCTGATCCTCACCATGCACGAGGAAGAGCAATATGCGGTGCGCGCCATCCGCGCCGGCGCGCAAGGCTATCTGACCAAGGAAAGCGCGGGCACCCAGCTCGTGGGCGCCATCCACAAGGTGGCGTCGGGACGCCCCTACATCAGCGCCGAGGTGGCGGAGCAGCTCGTGCTCAACATCATGATGCCGAATGAAAGCTTGCTGCATAAACAGTTGTCGGACCGCGAATTCGAAGTCTTTTCCCTGCTGGTGGCCGGCAAGTCGATCACGGAAATTGCCAACAACCTGCATCTGAGCGTGAAGACGGTGAGCACGCACAAGACGCGCATCATGCAAAAGATGGGCATGAGTTCCCTATCGGAAATGGTCCAGTATGCCGTCGCGCACCGCCTGCTATCGCCCTTCAAGACGTGATCCTCCTGGCGCGCGTCCGCGCGCCAACTGTAGGAACAATCCTACCTCACCTACCGCAGCTCCTACTGCCATATTCAGCCACTGCTGATATTAATTGCATACGCTTGTTGGCATACTGAAACCAGTCATCAAGTTGCTGGAAAGTTATTTCATCACACAGCAAGTCTTCAGCGAATTGAGCATTACCTGCCTGGACGCGCGCCGCCGACCCTTGCCCGCCCGCCGCCCCGAGCACCCCGTCATTCAACTCTGAACTACCTGTCACCAGGAGATGAACATGCTGTCCACGCAAACGCCCGACACCCGCGCTGCCTCACCGTCGCTGGCCCCCTCCTCCCCGATGGAAGCGGGACGCCAGCGCCAGGGCCGGCTCTGGTCGAACCTGAAGGAGGTGTGCGACCTGCTGCATATCTCCAGCGCCTGCACCATCGCCGCTGACGAACTGCTGTTCCAGCACGTGCAATTCAAGACGGGCCAGCGCGTGCACACCATCGGCCAACCGTTCGACACCCTGTACATCGTCAATTCGGGCTTCCTGAAAACCGTGCTCATCGATGAATTCGGCAATGAGCAGGTACTCAGCTTCCCCATGAAGGGCGACATGCTGGGCGTCGACGGCATCCACTCGCGCCATTACTCCTCGGAAGCGGTGGCCCTGTCCGACTGCGACCTGATCCTGCTGCCGTTCAAGAAGCTGACGGCGCTGGGCAGGGTGCACCTGGAACTGGAAAACGTCATGTATGGCGTGATGAGCCGCGAACTCGTGCGCGAGCAAGCCATGATCGGCATGCTGGGCGCCCTCAGCGCCGAAGCCCGCGTGGCGCGCTTCCTCGTATCGCTGGCCGACCGCTTCGCGCAGATGGGCTATTCGAGCAAACTGTTCAACCTGCGCATGACGCGCCATGAAATCGGCAGCTACCTGGGCCTGACCCTGGAAACGGTCAGCCGCACCTTGTCCGCATTCAATGAAATTGGCCTCATCACGGTTGACCAGCGCACCATCGGCATCAAGGATCCGGATGCCCTGAAAACCCTGCGCCGCCTGCCGCCGTCACGCTCGCGCGCCAAACAGCTGGCCGCCGCCAAACTCAAGGCCGATACCACCGCGGCCGCCACCGCCTCGGCGCAATTGCTGGCCACCATTTAGCGCCATCCCGATTTCTTCAAGCTTGGCACAGGCTTGGCCCGGCCAAGGCGCACAACGCCTTGCCGGGTCTTTTTTGCGGCCACTCCCCTTCCGCGCCGCGCCAGCGGCCACCTTTGCGCAGCAGCATCTTCCACGCTGCCATCTCGCCGCAAAAAAGCGCGGATTCCACACAAATAAGCCTTGCTTTTCGGGCCACATTCAACAATAATGCAAATACGAATCATTCTCAACTGAGATAAAGAAAGCCCAACATGCAAAGCTCAAAACCAGCCTTGATCCAGGATGCCGCTACCGCCCACGTCCGTCCTCCCGTCAGCATGGCCCAGCCGGCGCGCCGCATCACCAGCGAAGCGCTGCTGCAGCAAGGCCGCGAAGTGGAGATTGAGCACAGCGGCAAGATCTATCGCCTGCGCGTCACCCAGTTGAACAAGCTGATCCTGACTGCCTGAAGCAGCACGGCAGCCAGTCACCACACTCGCCAGCCAGTCGCGCTCCGTGCGCGCAGCCAGCCAAACCACCGCACAGGAGTGTTTGATGGCGAACGACCGACCTTCCACGATGTTTCCCTCCCCGCAAGGCCAACAGCCTGAATTGCTGCTGTCGGCCGTGCTGCATCTGATGTCGCACTACCATGCGGGCAGTCCCTGCGAGAAACTGGCCGGTGTCATCGAACGCCATCTGCAAGTGCTGTCAAATTCGCCCGGCCTGGGCCCCGTGCTGCAAGCGACGTGCCAGCAGCTGTCGCAGCAGTGGGCTGCCCTGGTGGCGCTGCACCGGCCCGCGCCGCCGAAGACCACATTGCTCGAGCGCCTGGCACGCATGCTGAGCGCCAAGCGCCCTGCCTCGCCCCTGCCGCAATAATTTCTCTTCAACACTGCCACCGCCCAACAGGATACCGCCATGTGTGACAAAGACCAGTCCCTGCCCGTCATCAGCAATTGTTCCAGCGACGGAGCCGAAACGGCCGCGCTCGCTTCGCGCCGCCGCCGGCTGTGGGAACTGTCGCATACCTGCCATTGTCCGCTGGTCGGCGTGGGCTTGCCATTGGGCTACCTGCGCAAACTGGTGGGCAAGATGACGGGCGGGCGCGTGCTGGCAGACGACTACGAAGTGCACGTGGGCGCCGTGACGGAATGCGGCGCGCGCAACCGTCTGTCCGAAGCGCTGCAAAAGGAACTCGAACGCCGCTACGCTCCCGTGATCCTGCGCTTTCGCGGCGCCAAGACCACGGAGCAGGTAGCGCAACTGTGGCGCACGGCCGTCGCCAACGGCGACGTGTCGGGCGCCTTCTGGGCTGGCCTGACGCACCCGCGCTGCGATGCCGAGCTGGAAGAGCAGATGTGCAGAGACTTGCACATGATCCAGCACCAGGCCGGCGCCTGCGTGCGCGCCGACATGGGCAAATTTACGGCCTTGCAGGAAGAAAACGCGCGCCTGGCGCACGAACTGGCCAAGCTGCAACAGCGCAGCCAGGCCGCACTGATGGAAAAAACGGGCGAGCTGGAGCGTCAGGAAGCCGTGCTGCTGCGCACGCGTGCCGAGGCCATCGGCAAGGATAGCGTGATCGATGGCTTGCGCGCGGAACTGGCGCAATTGCAGGCCGCCATCCCGGCGCTGGAATCGCGCACGCGCCTGGTCGAACGCCTGGCGCAAATGGATGAGCGCGAAAAGGAATTGCGCCAGCAAATCGCGGAATTGAAACAGGCCCAGCCACGCCCAAGCGCGGCCGTGCCGCCGCCGGCGCCGAAGCTGGAAGTGCCGACCGGCGGCAAGCTGAAAATGCCGATCCGCCTGGTCGATCAAAGCGTGCTGTGCGTGGGCGGGCGCAGCGGCAATGTCGCCACCTACCGCGCCCTGATCGAGCGGGTCGGCGCGCAATTCGCCCACCACGACGGCGGCCTGGAAGACAATGCCAACCTGCTCGATTCGAGCCTGGCGGCGGCCGACCTGGTGATTTGCCAGACGGGCTGCATCAGCCACAGCGCCTACTGGCGCGTCAAGGATTATTGCAAGCGCACGGGCAAGCGCTGCGTCTTCATCGACAACCCCAGCATTTCCAGCCTGGCGCGCGGCTTGCAGGAAGTCAGTGGCGAGATGGAGCCAGCCGCACTGGACGCCTCCGACTAAAACCTAGGCCTGCAACTCGCGCGCGATCGCTTCGCGCAAGAGCGCATCATCGGCCGTGGTGTCGGGCGCGAAACGCCCCACCACCTTGCCGTCCTTGCTGATCAAAAACTTCTCGAAATTCCACAGCACGTCGCTGGGCTGCTCCTGCGTGATGCCGTAGCCGGCCAGCTTGGCGCGGAAATCGCTGCCCGGCTTTTCCTGCGCCCGCGGCTGCTCTTGCACCAGGCGCTGGTACAGCGGATGCTGGCCCGGACCCTTGACGACGATTTTCTCAAACATGGGAAATTGCACGCCAAACGTGCCACGGCAAAAGTCCGCGATCTCGGCATTGGTGCCCGGCTCCTGCGCACCGAATTCATTGGCGGGAAAACCGGCTACCACCAGGCCCTCGGCCTGCTTGTCGGCGTAGAGTTTTTCCAGTCCTTCGTACTGCGGCGTCAAGCCGCAGGCGGAGGCCACATTGACCACCAGCACGACCTTGCCGCGATAAGCGTCCAGGCTGGTGGGTTCGCCATTGATGCGGCGCAAGGGAATGTCGTAAATGCTGTCGCTCATGATGTGTCTCCTCGGATGAAACAATCATGATAGCCGTGTGTGCGCGAACGCGCTGGCGGCGTCAAAAACTCAATACACGTCGCGCCGGTAGCGCCCTTCGGCCGCCAGCGCGTCGAGCGCGGGCCGGCCCAGCATCTCCTGCAGGGCCTGGTCGACGCCGCCCGCCATGCCGGCCAGGCTGCCGCAAATGTAGATGGCCGCGCCCTGCTCCAGCCACAGTTTCACCTCGTCGGCATTGCCGCGCAAGCGGTCCTGCACGTAGGTCCGCTCCGCCTGGTCGCGCGAAAACGCCAGGTCCAGGCGCGGCAAGTCGCCGCTGGCGTGCCAGCGCTCAATTTCCTCGCGATAATGGAAATCGTGGGCCAGGTTGCGCTCGCCAAAGATCAGCCAGTTGCGCCGCTGCCCCGCCATCACGCGGCTCTTCAGGTGGCCGCGCAAGCCGGCGATGCCGCTGCCGTTGCCGATCAGAATTAATGGCCGCCGGGCATTGTCTTCCAGGCGGAAGCGTTTGTGCTGGCGCAGGCGCAACTGCACCACGTCGCCGACCTTGGCTTGCGCCGTGAGCCAGCCCGAGGCCAGGCCCAGGCTGCCATCGGGATGCGCATGCTGGCGCACCAGCAGATGCACGCCGCCATCATGCGGAATCGAGGCGATCGAATATTCGCGCGGCTGCGACGGGTCGGCCGGGGCGGTCACCTGCACCAGATCGCCCGATTGCCAGTCTGGCAAGCTGCCCGTCACCGGCGCCAGTTCCACGTGGTAGATGGCGCCGCCGGCGCTGCCAGGGTTGAGGTGGCGCCGCTGCGTCAAGCGCCAGTCGCCAAAAGCGGGGGCGCTCCAGTCGGGCGCGTCGCTGGTGCCGGCCAGGTGGCTCAGGTGCTGGAACCATTGCTCGATGGCGGCGCTGGCGCTGCGGTCGACTTCGATGCGCTCGAACAGGCGCGACGCGCCCTGCGCCGCCAGCCAGGCATCGAGCGCGCGGCCGAAGCCGCAATAATGGCCATAGCTGCGGTCGCCCAGGGCCAGCACGGCGTAATGCAATTGCGGCAGCGCCAGCTCGCCCGTCATCAAGCGGCCCATGAAGGCGGCCGCATTGTCAGGCGCGTCGCCTTCGCCATAGGTGCTGACCAAAAACAGGGCCCGCTCGGCTTGTTGCAGATCCTTGGCCGTGACGTCGGCCAGCGCACACAGGCGCACGGGGATGCCGGCCAGTCGCAGGCTCTGCGCCGTTTGCGTGGCCAGTTCCTCGGCATTGCCCGTCTGGCTCGCGTACGCCACCAGCCAGGCGGGACTGTTGGCCAGCGCCGCCCTGGCGGCGTCGGACGCGCGGCGCTTGGCGCGCGCGCGCAGCCAGGGCGCCAGGCACACGCCCGCATAACTGAGGGACAGGGCGGCCAGCAAGGCCAGCCGCGTCGTATCGTGCGTAAAAATCATGGAATCAATCGTTCATTCGTCGAGCATGGCCAGCATGTGGCTGCTCAGCGTTTCGTGGTAGCCCTCGCCGTCGCGCTGCAGGAAGCGCGCGGCCAGGCCCTGCTCTTCGGCCAGCGCCATGCCGGCTTCTGGCCCCAGCACGGTCAGGGCCGTCGACCAGGCATCGGCCGCCATGCATTCGGCATGCACGACGGTGACGGAAGCGAGTTGGTTGGCGATCGGCATGCCGCTGCGCGGATCAATGGTGTGCGAGAAACGCACCGTGCCGTCCTGGAAGAAACGCCGGTAGTCGCCCGAGGTCGCCACGGACAAGCCGTGCAGCGCCAGCAGCATTTCCGCCGGATGCTGTGCAGCATCGGCGCCATCAACCTGTTCCAGCATGACCCACCACGGCTGGCCATCGGGCTTGCTGCCGGCGCCGCGCAGCTCGCCGCCCACTTCCACCAGGTAATGGTGGATGCCCTGGCTTTCCAGGTAGCGGGCCAGGCGGTCCACGCCATAGCCCTTGGCGATGGCGGACAAATCGAGCTGCAAGCCACCCGGCTGGCGCGCGCGGCGGGCCGGCAAGTCGAGTTCCAGGCGGCGGCGCTGGCGCTGCGCCAGCAGCAGCGCCACGGTATCGTCTTTTGGCGGCAGAAAGCCAGGCTCGTCATAACGGTTGCGGGGGCCGAAGCCCCACAGGTTGACGAGCGCGCCCGCACACGGGTCGTACGCGCCGCCGGACGCTTGCGACACGTGCATGGCAAAGCCCAGCACCTCGCAAAACGCGGCGGGCAGGCTGTGCCAGCTGCCAGGCTCGGCCCGGTTGAAGCGGCCCAGGTCGGACTCGTCGCTCCAGTGGCTCATTTGCGCAACCACCAGGTCCAGCTGCTGCTGCAAGCCCTGCTGCAAGTCGGCGCTGCCCGCGCGTCCCGGCATGGCGGACTCGAGCAAGCGTACCGACCAGCTGGTGCCCATCGACAGGCCGCGCAAGTCCCGGAGCGCGGCGCCGGGCGGCGCGACCTGATCGGAAATATGCTGCGGCAGCAGGACCCGGCGCATCGGCGCTCTCGTGACGATGCCGCCGCTTACTGCGGCAACACTTCCACGGTGGCCGCGTACGTCATGCGGCGCTCGGGCATGGCTGGCGGCTGGCCGGCCACGGCCGGTGCGGCCGCTGGCCAGGTGCTGCTCAGGTAGTACATGCCGGCCGCAGGGACCGTAAACGTGATCTCGCCCTTGGCATCCGTGCTCTGACGGATTTCACCGAGCACGCCACGGTAGCGCACGCCGCCTGGCACGAGGCTGAACGCCTGGTTCGCCGCCGGCTTGCCGTCGACCAGGAAGCGCCAGGTGGCTTTCTCGCCCGCGCGCAAGTCGTTCGGGTGCGTCACCGGCACGAATTCCAGGCCCACGCCTGTCGGCTTGAACACTTCCGTGCTGGTTTCGCCATTGCTGAAGAAGGTTTCCAGGCGCGCTGCCGTGCGCGTGATTTTCAGTTCTTGCGCGTCAGCCGGCACTTCCTTCTTGAACGTTTCCTCGTTGCCACGGAAACGCTTCTGCTCGCCATTGAGCTTGTAGCTGCCCATCACGTTTTGCGACACGATGGCCGCTTTATACGTGCCAGGCTTTTCCATTTTCACATCGAAGACGCTGCGCAAACGGCCCGTGACCGTGTTCGCCGGCGTGACTTTGGCGCCGTCCGGACCGGTGACTTGCAGCGCGTCCAGGCGCAGCGGCTGGTGGTCGATCTCGAACAGGCCGTCGGACACGGCTGCGTCCACCGTCACCCAGGCGTCCTTGCTTTCCACCATCGTGCTCGATGGCACCATCCAGCCGCGGTGGGCGTGGGCGTTCATGGCCAGGCCGGCCAGGGCCAGGGCGATCAGGGATTGGTTGAATCGATTGAACATGATGTGCGCCTTATGGTTTGAGTTGGACGACGACATTGCCGAGTTCTTCCTTGCCTTTGGCAGGCACGGACTGGGCCGACTTCAGCGGCCACTGGAACGGCACGCGCACCAGCTCGCGTCCACCCGCTTCGCGCGCCGCTTCCACCACCACCTGGTATTCGCCGGCCGGCAGCTTGTCGAGCAAGGCCTTGGCACCGGGGAAAGTCAGGGTATGTTCGCCCGGCGCACGCGTGGCGCCGCTGACGCCGTCAACGGGCATGGCCAGGTCGCGGCCGCTCTTGCGCCACCATTGACGCATGTCCTTCAGCCATTTTTCGCCGGCCTTGTCCTTCTTTTTCACGTCATACAGCACCGTCAGATTGCCGACGACCTTTTGATCGGCCGTTTCCAGCCATGCCGCCACGTAGGGACGGTGGTACTCCGCCACGTTCAGTTGCGGGATTTCAATCTTGAGGGCCAGGTCGGCCGCCATCGCCGAAGTGCCGATCAGGGGAAGGCCAAGCGCCAGGGAGTAGCGTAATTTCATGGTGTGCCTGTAAAAAGGAAAAATAAAAACGATCAGTGAATAAACAGCAAGGCGATCGCGCAAGGTATCAAGATACCGAGACCAACCATCGGCCAGGTAAATGGCCGGTTGGCCGCGTGGAACTTCAAAATCAATAGCCCCGTCAGGCAAAACACGATGCAGGCGCCGGCAAAGATGTCGATGAACCAGCTCCAGGCCACGCCCGTGTTGCGGCCCTTGTGGACATCGTTGAGCCAGGATACCCAGCCCCGGTCCGTCAATTCATATTCGGCGGCCCCGTCTTCCAGTCCGATGCGCACCCAGGCATCGCCGCCCGCCTTGGGCAGCGGCAAATACACTTCGTCGATCGACCATTCGGCGGGACGGCCGCCCGCATTGAGCGACCATTGCTGCTTGAGCCAGGCTTCGGCGGCGGCCGGCATGGGCGCATTGGCACCATCGTGCTTGGCGGCATACGCGGCCAGTTCCGTGACGAGGGGTGCCGGCAACGCCGCCTTCTGGCGCGTGATCGCCGGCTTGGATTCGATCTGGCCTGCGTGGTTCAGGGTGATGCCGGTGATGGCGAACAAAAACATGCCCAGCAGGCAAAGCGCTGAGCTGATCCAGTGCCATTGATGCAAGTTCTTCAGCCAGACGGCGCGGCTGGCGTTGTTCTTGGCCTTGTCTGCGGCGCCCGCATTACCCATCAAGCGCTCCCGGCAAGGAGCGGGCCAGGTGGCGCGACAAGTCAGTGTGCTTCATTCCCATCCTTCAATCAAAGTTCATGCGGACATTTTCAAACAAATGATAATGATTATCATTTATTAAGTCAATACATGGGGCGCCCCGCCGGGCCAGCGTTTTGTAACAGCTTTGAAACATGCACGGCGTGACAGGGCGATGCGCGCCGCTACGTAAGCTGCCGTACAGAGCCGCGAGCCATGCCCGCCTATGCTGTTGTTCAGGACAATCAAACAGGAGCACAACATGCAAGCGTATTCCAGCGAACAACTGGCCAGCATCGCGGCCAAGATCAAGGATGTCAAATTCGGCATGCTGACCACCAGCGACGACATGCGCACCCTCACCAGCCGGCCGCTGACGCAGCAGCAGGTCGACAAGGAAGGGCAAATCTGGTTCTTTGTCTCGGACGAGGCCGCCTACACGCGCGACTTGCTGAACAATCCACAAGTCAATGTCAGCTTTGTCGACACGGGCGACAGCCTGTATGTATCCGTCTGCGGCCACGCGCAGCTGCTGAAGGACCGCGCCAAGGCGGAGGAATTGTGGAACCCGCTGGTCAAAGCCTGGTTCCCGGGCGGACTCGACGATCCGAAGCTGTCGCTGATCAAGGTGACGATCCAGTCGGCCGAATACTGGGATAGCAGCGCCAGCAAGATGATGCAATTCTATGAAATGGCCAAGGCCGCCATTACGGGCGAGCCGCCGAAGGACTTGGGCGAACACGGCAGGGTCGATCTGTAGCCGAGTCGCCAATGTTACCCGCGCCGGCAAGCAGCCGGCGTTACTCCCCGTATGGAGGAATGGCCAGCCGGCGTGCGCGAACACGTCCAACGGCTGGCCCTGCGGGAATTACCAGACAGTCAAGATGGGAAGCTCAGACGCCGGTACTGCCCGTGGTGTCCGGCCCATCGTCGGCACTCTGCCTGCTCTGCCCGGCGGAACCGGACTGGTGATGGGGCAAGCGGTCGGCGCGCCGCACTTCGCCGATGGAAAACAGATCGTCGCCGATATCGAGGCCTTGCTCGCTATCGACCAGCACAAAGTTTTCAGCCGAGTCGGCCGTGCTTTGCTTGCTGCCCGCCGTGGATGGCGTGCCGCCCTGGCTATTGCCCGGTTGCGGCGTATTCGAGTTGCCCATTATCTTCTCCCTGATCATCGATGCGGTTGACTGCGAGGTGATTGCCAGGTGATCGCACATTGCCGGCGCAGCTCATTCATCATAGTCCATGCCTGCTGCATTGCATCAAAATTTTGCGGCTGCCGGACAGATGCGGCCATGGCCAGCGGCGTGCCTGCCTGCCGCTGGCCATGATCACTTGCTACTGCTCATGACTACTACTTGCACTACTGCTTGTTGCGCGAGCCCGAGCTCGATCCCGAACCGCC
Organism: Janthinobacterium sp. PLB04; assembly: GCF_021165895.1. Taxonomy (NCBI): domain Bacteria; kingdom Pseudomonadati; phylum Pseudomonadota; class Betaproteobacteria; order Burkholderiales; family Oxalobacteraceae; genus Janthinobacterium; species Janthinobacterium sp. PLB04. The sequence goes on from NZ_CP088968.1 coordinate 5,146,120, forward strand.
GCTTTGCTTGTTGCCACTGTCGCGGTTGCCTTCCTGGTTCATGCTGGCATTGTCGCGCGAGCCGCTGGAGCTGGCTGCGCTTTGCCGGCTGGCATCGTTCTTGTGACTTTGGCTGCCTGCGCGGCGGGCCTCTTCCGAGGTGAATTCATGCGCCGTGCCTTTTTCATGCGCGGCACGCCCCCCTTCGCTGGCGATTTCGCGCTGCTGGGCGGGGTCCATGGAAGCGAAACCCCGTTTGCTGGTATCGCTTTGCTTGTTGCCGCCGCTGCTACTGCTACTGGTTTTACTACCTTGCTGTTTATTGTCGCTCGATGTGGCCATGATGATCTCCTTGATCGATGGAATCAGAAACAGTGCAAACCATGCAATTCTTCCCCCTCGCATGGCAAGGGAACAGTCATCTTAGTGCGCACATGGGGCACAAGAAATAGGAGGATGGCAAGAGCGTATGTAGGATGTATCCCGCCTACGGTAACGCAGTTACTTTCAGTTTTCTACCAAAAGTACCAGACACTCAGCAGTTAGCGGGTAGTGCGAAAATCGCCGCGTCGGCCGTCACGTAAACGCGCTCGTCAGCGGCTGGCCGCACCGCATGGCCGCCCGTGAATGCGCCAAACGAGGGCAGGATGGCGCGATGCTGGCCCAGCAGGAAACACGGCAGGCGCAAGCCGCCCCTTTCAGCACGCAAGTGAAACACGGGATGCACGTGGCCGGCCAGCACATAACCGGGCGCGGCGGTGTCCGGATGATGGCAGAACGACAGATTGCCCACCTGATGCGGCTCATCGACCATGCTGATCCCCAGCGCGGCGGCCGGGTCGCCCGCATGCGCATCGTGGTTGCCGCGCACCACCGTCAATCGCACGTCCGGATGGCGCGCGCGCCAGGCCAGCATGGCGGCCACGGTGGCGGCCCCATGCGCGGCGCGCGCGTGCAAAAAATCGCCGAGAAAGACGATTTCCTCGCAAGCGTAACTGGCCAGCAAGGCGTCGAGCGCCAGCAGGTTTTGCGTGGTGGTGCCGCGCGGCACGGGCACGCCCAGCGCGCGAAACGCGGCCGCCTTGCCGAAATGGATGTCGGCGATGACCAGCATCCTGCGCGCGGGCCAATACACGGCCTTGTGCGCCAGCAGCCACAGGATCTCGCCGGCCAGTTCCACCACGCAGTGCGCTTGCTGCGGGCCGCTCATGCAGCCGCCTTTTCCAGCACGCTGACCAGGCGCGCTACCCGGTCCGACAGCTTTTCCGTCGTCAACTGTTCGCGGAAGCGCTCGACCATCAGGCCGAAGGCAAACGGCGATGCCCGCTCCAGCGCTTGCAGGGAAATCTGCCGGCCATGCAGCTCGCGCAAGGTGGTGCGCAAGCGCGTCAATTCCAGTTCCTGTTCCAGCACTTCGCGCTGCGCCTGCGTGAGCAGCAAATTGGCCGCGTCGTGCTTGCGGAACACTTCAAAGAAGAGCGAGGAAGACGCCTGCAGCTGGCGCGCACTTTTCGGCTGGCCCGGATAGCCCTGGAACACGAGGCCGGCGATGCGGGCGATTTCGCGGAAGCGCCGCTGCGACAATTCCGTCGCGTTCAGGCTGGCCAGCACGTCTTCCAGCAGATTGTCCGTGCTGAACAGGGGAAGATCGGCGCCGCTGGCGCCCGCCAGCAGCGGCGCATAATCGATGTCGTCCGCGCCCAGCAATTCAAAGCCGTAGTCGTTGACGGCAATCGACAAGGTCGCCGGCTGCACGCGCGCGATGCGGTACGCCAGTAGCGACGCCAGGCCCAGGTGCACCGAACGGCCCGCAAACGGATACACGAACAGGTGATGGCCTTCGCGGCTGGACAAGGTTTCAAGCAACAGGCTGGCGCGCGTGGGCAGGCTCGACCATGCCTGCTGGATGGCCAGCAGCGGCGCCAGCGCGCGCATTTCCGGCCCGCTGGCCTTCCCTTCTTGCGCCAGCTGCAACTGGTCCAGCACGGCATGCGCGAGTTCCGACGACAGCGGCATCTTGCCGCCCTGCCAGCGCGGCACGGCGCCGCGGCTGCCTGTTGCGCGCCGCACGTAGGCCGTCATCTCGTGCACGCGCACGAATTCCAGGATGCGCCCGCCAAACAAAAAGTGGTCGCCCTGCTTCAGGCGCGCGATAAACGATTCCTCGATGCTGCCGATGCGCGCGCCACCGAGAAACTTGACCTGAATGGCCGCCTCCGACACGATGGTGCCGATGCTCATGCGGTGGCGCCGCGCCAGGGCCACGTCCGGCACGCGGTACACGCCCTCATCGTCCGGCAGCACTCGCCGGTATTCCGGATACACGGTCAGGCTTTGCCCGCCGCGCGCAACGAAGTCGAGCGCCCATTGCCACTCGTCCAGGGTCAGGTGGCGATACGACCAGGCGGCGCGTACTTCCTCATACAATTGGGCCGACTGGAAGCCGCCACCCAGCGCGATCGTCACCAGGTGCTGCACCAGCACGTCGAGCGGCTTGTCCGGCACCGGGCGCGCTTCCAGGTGGCCCTGCGCCAGGGCAGCGCGGGCAGCGGCCGCTTCCAGCAATTCCAGGCTGTTGGTGGGTACCAAGGTGACGCGCGAGATGCGTCCCGGCGCGTGGCCGCTGCGCCCGGCCCGCTGTACCAGGCGCGCGATACCCTTCGCGCTGCCCACCTGCAAGACCCGCTCGACGGGCAGGAAGTCGACGCCCAGGTCCAGGCTGGACGTGCACACGACGGCTTTCAGTTCGCCCGTTTTCAGGTGCTGTTCGACCCACTCGCGCACTTCGCGGTCCAGCGAACCGTGGTGCAGGGCGATCAGTCCCGCCCAGTCGGGCCGCGCATCGAGCAAATGCTGGTACCACAGCTCGGCCTGCGAACGCGTGTTGGTAAATACCAGGGTGGTGGCGCTGCCCTCGATCTCGGCGATCAGGGGCTGCAACATCTGGATGCCCAGGTGGCCGCCCCAGGGAAAGCGCGTGGGGTTGACGGGGATCAGGCTGTCGACAAGGATGCGCTTCTTAATTTTACCTTCCACCAGCACGCCGGCGTTTTCCTCGCCCAGCAAGACGTCCTGCGCCTGCTGCAAGTTGCCCAGGGTAGCCGACAAGCCCCACGTCATCAGGTCTTCCTGCCAGCGACGCAAGCGGGCCAGGGCCAGTTGCACCTGCACGCCGCGCTTGCTGCCCATCAATTCGTGCCACTCGTCGACGATCACGGTTTCCAGCAGGCTGAAACGGTCCCGGGCGTCCGCCTGGCTCAGCATCAGGGACAGGCTTTCAGGCGTCGTGACGAGCACCTCGGGCCAGGCCTTCGCCTGCCGCGCCCGCTGCGCGGCGCTCGTGTCGCCCGTGCGCGCCTCGATGCGCCAGCCGGGAGCGAGCTCCGCGCTGGAACCTTGCAGCGCGCGCACAGTGTCGGCGGCCAGTGCCCGCATGGGCGTGATCCACAGCACGCGCAAGCCCTGCTTTCTCCCCTTGCCCGCCAGCCGCTCGGTGCGCAGCAAGGCGCCGAACCACACGGCATACGTCTTGCCGGAACCCGTGCTCGCATGCAGCAGGCCGGAGCGGCCCTGCGCGCCAGCACGCCAGACGGCGCGCTGGAACGGAAACACCGTCCAGCCGCGCGTGACAAACCACGCATCGATTCGCTGCGCCGGTGTACTCATCGCTTGCTCATGTGGTCTGGGCCAGCATGGCCTTCAGGGTGACCAGCGTGTCCGCGTCGGCGATGGCCTTGTCTTCGCGCCGGCGCAGGATGCGGGGAAAGCGCACGGCGATGCCCGCCTTGTGGCGGCTCGACGCAGCGATGCCTTCGAAACCGATCTCGAACACCATCGTCGGCCGCACGCTGCGCACGGGACCGAATTTTTCTATCGTCGTCTTGCGGATGGCGGCATCGACCTGGCCGATCTCCGCATCCGTGAGGCCGGAATACGCCTTGGCGAACGGCACCAGCTTGCGTTCTTCACCGCCCTCCTCATCCGTGTCACTGTCCCAAACGGCAAAGGTGTAGTCCGTGTACAGCGACGCGCGCCGGCCGTGGCCCGCCTGGGCGTAGATCAGCACGGCGTCGATGGCATACGGGTCGATCTTCCATTTCCACCACGTGCCCACGTCCTTCGTGCGGCCCACGCCATATGCGGCCGACACAGCCTTGAGCATCAAGCCTTCCACGCCGCGCGCCCGCGATTCGCTGCGGATGGCCGCCAGCGCCTCCCAGCTTGCCGCCTCGATGCGCGGCGACAGGCGCAGCGCGGGAGAATTCACGCCGGTCACCACGGTTTCCAGCAACGCGCGGCGCTCCAACTGGGGCAGCTGGCGGACATCGACGCCATCGATTTCCAGCACGTCGTAGGCCACCAGCACGGCGGGCAGCTCGGCCAGCAGCTTGGGCGACACAGTCTTGCGGCCCATGCGTTGTTGCAAGTCGGCAAATGGCGCAGGCACGTCACCCGGCTGCCAGATGAGGATTTCGCCATCGAGCACGGTCCCCTCGGGCAAGGCCAGCTGCGCCAGTTCGGGAAAGCGCTCCGTAATCAATTCCTCGCCGCGCGACCACAGCCAGTTCACGCCCTCGCGGCGCAGCAACTGGGCGCGCATGCCGTCGTATTTCCATTCGGCCAGCCAGCCGCCGATGTCGCCCAGCGTCTCCGGCCCCGCCTGCAAGGGGTGCGCGAGGAAGAACGGGTAAGGCTGGCCGCCGCGCAGCGCATGCTCGCCCTCCGACTGCGCGGCGATCAGTTTGAGAAAGCCCGCGCCCGTGGGGCTGACCTTGCCATCGGTCCAGCCCATCAGGCGCTGGGCGATCAGCTTGCTGTCGACGGCCGCGATGGATGCCAGCGCGCGCGTCACCAGCAATTTTGACACGCCCACGCGAAAGCCGCCGCCTATCAGTTTGAGCAACAAAAACCGTTCGCGCGTTTCCAGCTCGTCCCAGTAGGCCAGCAAGTCGGCGCGGATGGTGTCGGGCGCCGCGCCGCGCAACGGTGCGATGCGCTGCTCGACCCACTCGGCCAGGCCGATGTCGCTGCGCCTGGCGGGCGCGGGCAGGATCAGGGCGATGGTTTCGGCCAGGTCGCCCACGGCGTGGTAGGCCTCGTCGAACAGCCAGGCATCGAGGCCCGCCCGCTCGGTCGCGTACTCGCGCAACAACCTGGTGGGCACGGCCTGGCGCGGCTTGCCGCCGGCCAGGAAATACACGGCCCAGGCCGCATTGTCGGGCGAGGCGCCGCGAAAATAGGCTTGCAGCGCCGCCAGCTTGCGGCTGGTCGAGGTGGTTTCGTCGAGTTCCGCGTACAGCCGGGCAAAGTCACGCATGGGTGACGTCCTCCGCTGCCGTGGACGCACCGGGCGCATTGTCATCGGCCTCGTCGTCGCCATATTCCGTCTCGAAGCCGCCCGCCTGCCAGCCGTTCTGCTGCAGCCAGCGCACCATCACGGGAATCGAGCCATGCGTGACGATGATGCGTTCAGCCTGCGTAGCCTGGATGGCTTGCATCAGGCCGGGCCAGTCGGCATGGTCGGACAGGACAAAACCCCGGTCCACGCCGCGCCGCCGGCGCGCGCCGCGCAGCAGCATCCAGCCGCTGGCAAACGCATCGCTGTAGTCGCCGAAACGCTTCATCCACGGCGAGCCGGCGGCCGACGGCGGCGCGATCACCAGCGCCGTCTTCAGGGCCGCCTTGTCCGTGACGTTATCGACCATGACGGTGGCGGGCAAGGCCACGCCGCACTCGCGGTAGACCTGCGTCAATGCCTGCGCCGCGCCATGGCAGATAATGGGACCGATGGTCGCGTCCAGTCCCGCCAGGATGCGCTGCGCCTTGCCGAAGGCATAGCAGAACAGCACGCTGGTGCGTCCCTCGGCCGCATTCCTGCGCCACCACTGGTTGATATCGTCATAAACCTCCTGCGGCGCCTGCCAGCGGTAGATGGGCAGGCCGAAGGTCGATTCCGTGATGAATGTATCGCAGCGCACGGGCTCGAACGGTGCGCAGGTGGGGTCGGGCTGCAGCTTGTAGTCGCCGGACGCCACCCACACTTCACCGCCGTGCTGCATGCGCACCTGGGCCGAGCCCAGCACGTGGCCGGCCGGATGCAGTGACACTTGCACGCCGTGGTGTTCTATCGTGTCGCCATACGCGAGTGCCTGGATGGAAACGGCGCCCAGGCGCGCGCGCAGCACCTGCTCGCCGGGAGCGGCGCACAGGTAATGCCGGTGTCCGACTCTCGCATGGTCGGCGTGCGCATGCGTGATGATGGCGCGCTCGACGGGGCGCCACGGGTCGATGTAGAACTGACCCGGCACACAATACAAGCCTTCCTTGCGCACCACCACCATGTCTGTCATGCCCTGCTCCCTGCGTTAAAAAAGCGCGTTGGAATGGGCTGATTCTAGCGCGCTTGCGGCAGATCACTGTTCGGCAGCGCACCATGGCTTCATGCGGGGACAACGAATTCCGCCATGAAGGTACGCGTGGTGTTTTCTGGAAAGGCAATGGTGACCTGGTCGCCCGCCACGGACAGCACGGTGCCGATCTGATAGCGGGGCACGCGCACGCGGCTGCCGACGGCGATCTGGGGCGCCGGTGCCGGCGCAGGTACCTGGACAGGCGCCGGCGGCAACTCGTCCAGGGTGATGGGCGCGGCCAGCGCGGGCGGCGACTGGCAATTATCGCAAGTGCAGCAGCGCTCGAAATCGCCGGCATCGCCAAAGTAATCGAGCAGCAGTTTCCAGCGGCACAGGCCACTTTGCGCATATGCCACCATCTGCTCGAGCGCCTGTTTGTCGCGCTCCTGCTTGTCGACATAGACTTGCGCCAGCTGCGCAAACGAGGGCGTGGCGGCCGAGGGAGCTTTCAAGCTGTAGCCCAGCTTGCGGTCCTGGCGCAGCAGCTTGCCGTCTTTCAAGAGTTTCAGGCACACCTTCAAATGGCCGTCGGAAAACTCGGGCAGGCTGGACGCCAGTGCAGCGAAAGCAAAGGTGGCGGGCAAGTCTTGCGCGGCGGCGACGATGGCCGCCAGTTCGTCAGCCGTGGGATAGTGTTTTGCCAGAAAAAACTGCTGCACCCGCTTGTCCTCCTGGAAATACAGCAAGGTACAGTCGGCGGGCAAGCCATCACGTCCCGCCCGGCCCGATTCCTGGTAGTACGCTTCCAGGTTGGCCGGCACCTGCAAGTGGATGACGAAGCGCGTGTCGGGCTTGTCGATGCCCATGCCAAAGGCGTTGGTGGCCACCATGATGCGGCGTTCGCCGTTCATGAACAGGTCCTGGTTGTGCTTGCGCTCGCGCGCCGCCAGCTTGCCGTGGTAGCACGTGACGCTCTCGCCCAACTCCCCCAGCCGCGCCGCCAGGTCCTCGACAGCCTTGACGGTGGCCGCATACACGATGCCCACGCCCGCCGTCTCGCGCAGCAGGCGCAAGACTTCGTCCTGTTTCTCTCCCGCATTCGTGACCTGGATCACGCGGTAGCGCAAATTGGCGCGGTAGATGCCGGTATTGATCACCTGCAGCTTGCGCGCTTCCAGTTGCGCGTCGATATCGTCTACCACTTCGCCGGTGGCCGTGGCCGTCAGCGCCAGCACGGGCGGACGGCCCAGCGCGCGCAGGGCGGCCGCGATTTCCAGGTAGGCGGGACGGAAGTCGTGGCCCCACTGGGAGATGCAATGGGCTTCATCGATGACGACCAGGCTGGGCGGCGAGGCTCCCAGCAGGGACAGGAAGGCGGCACTGGTCAGACGCTCCGGTGTGCAAAAGATGATGATCCTGCCGCCCTGGCCGATGCGGGCGATGGCCTCGTCCTCTTCCGCGCGCGACAGGCTGCTGTTGAGCTGCACGGCCGTGATGCCCAGTTCTTGCAGCTTTTCCAGCTGGTCTTTCATCAGCGAAATCAGCGGCGACACGACCAAAGTCGCGCCGGGCAACAGGGCGGCGGGCAGCTGGTAGCACAGGGACTTGCCGCTGCCGGTGGGCATGATGGCCAGGGTGTCGCGCCCGGCCAGCACGCTGTCGATGACTTCCTGCTGACCCGTGCGCAGCCGCGCCACGCCAAAGACCGAGCGCAGCAGGCGCTGGATATGCTTGCCTCGCTTGCCGGGCTTGCCGGATTGGTTCGCTGCACTGCTCATCATTGTCGTCCCGAAAGTAACACTGCGATGCCGGCGCCCCAGCGCCCAGGTGCAGCTACTTTACGGCCGGGCCTGGCGCACCGCCATAGGACGGGCGCCACAGCCGGCGTAGGAATTCAGGAAGCAAACAGGATGGCCCAGAACAGCATCAGCAGACCGGCAATCGACACGCACCAGACGAGCGTGCGCACGACAGGCACGCCAAACGCGTACAGGGGCAAATACAGCACGCGCGCGGCCAGGTACAGAGCGGCGCCGTACAGGGTCAGCGCGCTTTCCTGCGCCGTCACGTGAGCGATCAGCACGGCGGCGGCGAACAGGGGCAGGGTTTCGAACAGGTTCGCCTGGGCCCGCCGCAAGCGGCCCGTGATCTTGCCCACGGGCGGCCCGTCGCCATCGCGCGCGCTCACGTTATAGGCCGTGCCTGTTTCGCGCGTGCGAAACAGCGCGGGCAGCAGGATTTGCAGCAGCGCCAGCACCAAAGTACAGGCCAGCATCGTCAATTCAGGGGTCATCCTTTACCTCTGCGGGTGAGACGGGCAAGCCGTGCCGGCGCATGCCTGTCAGGGTTGGTCGAGTGCCGCTTGCAACTCCATCAAATCATAAGGCTTGCGCAAGACGCTGGCGGAAAAGCCCAGCTCATCCATCGATTCCTTGCCATAGCCCGTGGAAAAGATGATGCGCATGTCCGGTTTATCGCGCAGCACCATGCGTGCCAATGCGATGCCGGACATGCCGGGCAGGCTGACATCCGTAAACAGGATATCGAAGTCTTGCTCGTTGAGCAGATCCCACGCCGCCTCGCCATCGGACACGCCGCTGACCGTGTGGCCCAGCATACCCACCAGTTCGCACACCATCAGCTGCGAATCGAGATTGTCTTCCACCACGAGTATTTTCATCGATGTCGGCATGTCACCCTGCGGTGTTGGCGCATGGCCCGTCAAGTCCAGCCCCGGCGTGCCGCTTCCCCGCACGCTGGCCGAGGTGCTGCCGGCCACCGGCGCGCCGGACCGTTCAAACTGGCGCGCGCGCATTTGCTGCTGGCGGTTGGCCAGCACATGGCGCAGCTTGCGCGCCAGCTCTTCGCGCCGGTACGGTTTGCTGAGCAATTCCACCCCCGCGTCGAGACGCCCTTCGTGCACGATGACATCCTGCGCGTAGCCCGAGGTAAACAGCACGGCGATATCGGGCTGCAACTCGCGCGCCTGGCGCGCCATCTCCGTGCTGCTGACGGGACCGGGCATGATCACGTCCGTAAACAGCAAGTCGATCTGCGCGCCGCTGTGCAGCACGGCCAGCGCGCTTTCGCCATCCTCGGCCTTGAGCACCTTGTAGCCGAGCGCCCCGAGCATGTCGACCACGGTGGTGCGCACGCCCACGTCGTCTTCCACCACCAGCACCGTTTCCGTGCCGCCCGTGACGACGCCGCTCAGCTCCAGTTCCTCGTCCGCTTCCGCCATCAGCGAGCGGGGCAAATAGATTTTGACCCCCGTGCCCACGCCAGGTTCACTGTAGATGCGGATATGGCCGCGGCTTTGCGTGACAAAACCATACGCCATCGACAGGCCCAGGCCCGTGCCCGCGCCTTCCGGCTTGGTCGTGAAGAACGGCTCGAACGCGCGCTGCAGCACGGGGCCGCTCATGCCGCGGCCCGTATCGGTCACCGACAGCATCACGTACTGACCTGCCGGCACGTCGACCAGGTTATGCACATACTGTTCGTCGAGCACGACGTTGCCAAGCTCGATGGTCAGCTTGCCCACGCCATCCATGGCGTCGCGCGCATTGATGGCCAGGTTGAGGATGACGTTCTCGATCTGGCTGCGGTCGATCAGGGTATTCCACAGTCCGCCGCCGCCCACGAGCACGATGTCGATCGCTTCGCCCAGGGCGCGCCGCAACAGCGCATCCATGTTGCGCACCACGCGCGCCAGATCGGCCACCACGGGTTGCAAGGGTTGGCGCCGCGCAAATGCCAGCAAATGCGACGACAGCTTGGCGCCCCGCTCGACGGCGGCAATCGCCGTGTCCAGGCGCTGGCGCATCAAGCCATCCGTGCCCGCCAAGTGATGCAGCAAATGCAAATTGCCGGAAATGATTTGCAGCACATTGTTGAAATCGTGCGCGATCCCCCCCGTCAGCTGGCCCACGGCTTCCATCTTTTGTGCCTGGCGCAAGGCGTCTTCGGCCTTGGTGCGCTCACCCACTTCCTGTTCGACCCGGTGTTCCAGCGTTTCGTTCAATTCATGCAGCGCTTTTTCCACGCGGCGCCGGTCCGTGATATCCGTCTTGACGGCGATCAGGGAACGCGTATGACCCTGCTCATCGACCAGGCGGCTGACATTGCTCGACACCCACACTTGCGAGCCATCGGGCTTCAGGTAGCGCTTTTCCAGCGAGAACGACTCGCCCGTTTCCACCAGGCGCCGGAACAGCACGCCGTTGCCAGGCACGTCCGCCGGATGCATGATGTCGTTCATGTTCAGGCTCAGCAGTTCTTCGGCGGAACGCCCCAGCATGCGGCACAGGGCGCCGTTGACGCGCTGGAAGCGGCCATCGAGGCCCAGCTCGGACAAGCCCACCGAGGCCTGGCCGAAAATGGCCGCCATGCGCTCCTGGCTGGCGTTCAGTTCATCTTCGATGTGGCGCCGCTCCGTCACGTCGAACGACACGCCGACGTAGCGGCGCTGGCCCGGCACGCGGCCGGCCACCACCTCGCCCTGGCGCGCGATCCAGCGCAGCGCGCCATCGGCGGGACGGCGGATCCGGTACTCCACGTATTCGAGGGGATTGGGCGCCAGATCCAGCTTGCTGGGTCCGACTTTTTGCTGGTCGCGCGCATCGACCAGGCTCACCAGCAGGCGTTCCGTCACCACTTCCTCGTCGGCAATGCCCCACAGGCGGCGGAAGGTAGGCGACACCACCATCGCGCCCGTATCGGGGAACCATTCGAAGGTGCCGATGCCGCCCGCCTGCTGGGCCAGGCGCAGCCGCTCCTCGCCTTCCATGCGCTCGGTGACGTCGATGCCTTCGACGAGGATGCCCGTGACCACGCCCTCGTCATCCTTGATGGGCTGGTAGACGAAGTCGATATGGCGCTGGCCCGTCAGCCCGTCCGCCGTCTGCAAATCCACCTTCACCTGGCGCCCTTCGAAGGGCACGCCCGTGCGGTAGACCTGGTCGAGCAGCTCGATGAAACCTTGCGCCTTGACTTCGGGCAAGGCCATTTCGACTGTCTTGCCGAGCAAATCGCGGCGCCCCACCAGGCGCAGATAATGTTCGTTCGCCAGCTCGAACACGTGCTGCGGCCCGCGCAGCATGGCCATGAAGCTGGGTGCCTGCTGGAACAGGGCGCGCAGCAGCGCGCGCTCCTCGCCCAGGCGGCGGTTGGCCTCGCGCACGGCCTCGCCCTCGGCCTGCAAGGTGGTGTTGAGTTCGCCCAGCTCGGCCGTGGCCAGCTTCAGCTGGCGCCCCTCCTCCATGCGCGCCGTCAATTCCAGCGCCGTGCACAGTACGCCATCCACCTGGCCGTCGGCGCCATGCACGGGCGTGTAATACAGGTCGAAACAGACGTCCGTGCGCTGCCCGTCACGCAACAGCGGCAGGCAGCACTCGCGGTGCACCTGCGTCTCGCCGCGCAGCCCCGCTTCGAGGATGCGCGCGTTCCAGTCCCATATCTCGGGCCAGACGGCCGGCACCGTGCCGCCCAGCGCCGCCGGATGGCGCTCCCCGGCGATCTGGATATAGTCGTCGTTGTAAATCATCACGTGCTGCGGCCCCCACATCAGCACCATCGCCATCGGCGAATGGAGGACGATATCGACGCTGGTGCGCAAATTCGCGGGCCAGCCATCGAGGGCGCCCAGGCTGGTGGCGGACCAGTCGCGCCGGCGCAGCAGCTCGCCCATGCTGCCGCCGCCGCGCGGCCAGGCTGGCGCGCTCATGTGGACAGTCCCGCTTGCACGCGCACCTGGCACTGGCGCGGGATGCGCACCGTCGCCACCGTGCCCTGCGTCGCCGTCGAACTGAGCTCGACCGTGCCACCGTGGGCCTTGACGAACATATTCACCGTGTACAGGCCCAGCCCCAGGCCCTGCCCCGTCTTGCGCTTCTCGCCCGCCTGCTGGAACGGTTCGAACAGGGTTGGCAGCAAGGCGGCCGGGATGACACCACGATTGGCGATGCGCAATTCAATGCTGTCGGCATCGCGTCCGTCCAGGGCCAGTTGCACCGGCGTGCCCGCCTCGCCATGCGTGATGGCATTGCATAACAGATTCGAGATGACTTGCGACAACAAGCCCGCATCACATTGCCCGTGCAGCTCGCCCACGCTGCTGATCTCGACCAGCGGGGCCTGGCCCGCCGTCTCGAACTCGTCGACGATAGCGCGCGCCAGCGCCAGGTAGTCGTGCGTGCTGCTGCGCAACTCCATCGTGCCCGAGCGGATGCGCGCCAGGTCCAGCAACTGGTCGACCATGCGGCCCATGCGCTTGGCGCTGCTTTCGATGCGCTGCGCCGTGACGACCACCTTCGGGTGGTCGCTCATCATCGGCAACAGCATGGCGCCGTTCATCACCACCGACAGGGGCGTGCGCAAGTCGTGGCCCAGCACGGCCGTGAACAGTTCATTGAGGTGCAGCGCATGCTTGAGCTCGTCGAGCTGGGCCGACAACTCGCGTTTCTGCTGGTACAACTGGACCAGCACGGCCACCTTGCTTTGCAAGGCTTTCACGTCGATGGGCTTGTACAGGAAATCGACGGCGCCCGCCTCGTAGCCGCGGAAGCTGTAGCTCGGTTCGCGCGACGCGGCCGTGAGGAAAATCAGGGGAATGCTGCGCGTGCGCTCGCTGCCGCGTATCAGCTCGGCCAGCTCGAAACCATCCATCTGCGGCATTTGCACGTCGATCAGGGCCAGCGCCACTTCATGCGTCAACAGCAATTCCAGCGCTTGCGCGCCCGAGCTTGCCTTCAGGATGATAATACCGGGCCGTGCCAGCACGGCTTCGGCGGCGACCAGGTTTTGCGCGATGTCATCAACGACGAGGATATGGATAGGAGCGGTCACGGATCGGTCTTCAGGCATCGTCACGGCAAAATGCCATAATGTTTTGATATGGAAATTAATATTGTTTCAGTCTTTGCATATATATTACACGCACTGTCATGCCGCCATTCACTTGTCCTCCCCGTTATCCAGCAGAGCCAGGCTGGCGGCCATCTGCGGCAAATCGAGCACGCGGTCGGCGCCGGCCCGCTTGAGCGCGGCGGCCGGCATGATGCCATAGCTGGCCCGCTGCGGGTCTTGCACCCAGGCACTGCCGCCCAGCTGCCGCACGCGCGCCAGGCCCGCCGCGCCATCGGCCGAGGCACCCGTCAGGATGATGGCCAGCATGGCGCGCCGGTAGGCGTACGCGGCTGTTTCCAACAGAACATCGATGGACGGGCGCGAAAAATACACGGGCGCTTCCTGCGACAGGGAAAAACAGCCATCGGGTTCGACTTGCAGGTGGTAATCGGGTGGGGCGAAATACACGACCCCCGTCTCCAGAGGTTCCTTGTCCTGCGCCTCGCGCAAGGGCAAGTGGCAACGTTCCGCATACAGATGCGGCAACTGGCTCGAGCGGCCCGGCGCCAAGTGCAGCACCACCACCACGCTTGCGCGGCAGGTGACGGGCAAGGCGCGCAGCACGATGCCCAGCGCTTCCACGCCGCCGGCCGAGGCGCCGATGGCGATCAGGCGCAGGCCGGCGGGCGGTGGCGCGACGTCGCTGGTCGGCAACATGTCAGGCACGCTGGAAGATGCGTTCAGCCGGGCTCAGCTCGTTGAAGCTGGCCGCATGGCGGCTGAAGTGCAGGCTTTCCTTCATGCCCAGGCCCAGGAAGCCCCGGTTCACCAGCGCTTCGTGGAACAGGCCCAGGCTGCGGTCTTGCAAGTCTTTATTGAAGTAAATCATGACGTTACGGCAGGAAACCATGTGCACCTCCGAAAACACGCTGTCCGTCGCCAGGCTGTGGTCGGCGAAAACGAACTGGCGCCGCAAGCGCCGCTCAAAGATGGCGCCCTTGTAGGCGGCCGTGTAATAGTCGGACAGCGAGCGCTTGCCGCCCGCCAGCTGGTAATTCTCGCTGAACTGGGCGATACGCTCGATCGGATAGATGCCCGCTTCGGCCGCAGCCAGCGCTTCCACATTGATATCGGTCGCGTAAATCATGCTGCGCTCAAGCAAGCCCTCTTCTTCCAGCAAGATGGCCAGCGACCACACCTCTTCCCCGCTGCTGCAGCCCGCCACCCAGATCTTGATGGAGGGATAGGTGTGCAGGATGGGTACGACTTTTTCGCGCAAGGCGCGGAAATACGCGGGATCGCGGAACATCTCGCTCACTTGCACCGTGAAAAACTGCAGCATCTGCGCGAACATGGCCGGCTCGTGCAAGATGCGGTCCTGCAATTGCGACAGGCTGGCGCAGCCGAAGCGCTCCATGGCCTGGCGCATGCGCCGACGCAGCGACGCGACGGAATAGTCGCGGAAATCGTGCTGATACCGCAGCAGTATTCCCTCAAGCAATAACTTCAGTTCTATATCGAAAATATCGTCATCTAACAACATCCACCTCATCGGATACCAGACCGTTGAACACAGTGCAACGCACACCATGCAGCACTGCCAAATGCTAGCAGATCACTGGCGATTATCCCGCAGGGAAAGTATCAGTTAGGTACGCTGGCGTACACTGCGCCATCTTTTTCAGGCATCCACGCCCTTCATCCCTTCCTCCGTGTAGCGCGCGCCCGCTGCCATGCCCAAGGGAAAGGCGGCGTTCATCGCCGCCAGTTCGGCCCCGTCCAGATGCACGGCCAGCGCGCCGAGGTTGTCGTGCAGGTAGGCGATGCGCTTGGTGCCGGGAATGGGAATGATGTCGTCGCCTTGCGCCAGCAGCCAGGCCAGCGCCAGCTGGGCCGGCGTGCAGCCTTTTGCGCGCGCGATGCCCTTGACTTGCGCGACGATGGCCTGGTTGCGCGCCAGGTTCTCGGCGACAAAGCGTGGATTGAACTGGCGAAAGTCGCCCGCGTCGAGACTGGCCGCATCGGCAATGGCACCCGTCAGGAAACCGCGCCCCAGCGGGCTGTAGGCAAAGAAACTGGCGCCCACTTCGCGGCAGGCGGCCAGCACGCCCTGCTCCGGTTCGCGCGTCCACAGCGAATATTCGCTCTGCACGGCCGCCACGGGGCAGAGCGCCGCCGCGCGCAACAGGGTGGCGGCACTTACTTCGCACAGGCCCACGGCGCGGATCTTGCCCTCTTGCAGCAGCTGCGCCAGCGCGCCCATCGAGTCTTCCAGCGGTGTGTCGAGGTTCAGGCGGTGCAGGTAGAACAGGTCGATGCTCTCCACGCCCAGGCGCGCCAGCGACGCTACACATGCCTGGCGGATGTAGGCGGGGGAATTGTCGACGCGGCGCGCATAACTGCCCGCCTCGCGCGCCAGACCGCACTTGGTGGCGACCAGGGCCTGTCCCCGATGGCTGGCCAAAAAGCGCCCCAGCAATTGCTCGTTGTGACCGAAACCGTAGGCGTCGGCCGTGTCGAACAGGGTCACGCCCGCCGCCAGCGCCGCTTCCAGGGTGGCCAGCGATTGCGCCTCGTCCGTCGCGCCATAGAATTCCGACATGCCCATGCAGCCCAGGCCCAATGCCGAGCTGCTCAAGCCGCTATGACCGATCCGTCGTTGTTGCAGTTGCATGTAGATCTCCCTCTCGTTGACTCAATGCAGCCAGTCTAGGCCGCACCGGCTGGCGGGGGAATGCGCGATTTCGTGATACCTTTCTGGTATGAGAGCCCTCGATACCCATGCCTTGACCCTGTTTTGCGCCGTCGCCCGATGCCTGAACTTCCGCCAGGCGGCGGAACAGTTGCACATGACCCAGCCGCCATTGTCGCGCGCCATCAAGGGGCTGGAAGAGCGGCTGGGCGCGCGCCTGTTCGAGCGCAACACGCAGGGCGTGGCCTTGACGCAGGCGGGCCGCACCCTGCTGCCGCAGGCGCTGCACATCCTCGATTTGCTGGAGACGGCGCAAGCATCGCTGCAGCGTGACAGCGCGCCCGCGCGCCTGCGCCTGGGCCTGACGAGTGCCGTGGCGGCCGGCCTGTTCCGCCCACTGCTGGCGGCGCTGGAGGGGCAACTGGGCAATATTCGCCTGGAACTGACGGCCGCACCGTCGCCGCGCCTGGTCGCGGCCGTGCGCAAGGGCCAGCTCGATGCGGCCCTGCTTGCCTTGCCCAGCGCCACGTTCGAGCTGGCCGTGCAGCCGCTGGCGCGCCAGCCCATGATGCTGGCCCTGCCCGCCGGGCACCGGCTGGCGAAAAAGCGCAAGCTCAGCCTGGCCGACATCGCGGCAGAATCGATTTACTGGTTCGAACGGGCGCGCCAGCCCGCCTTCTTCGACCATTGCCAGGTAGTTTTCCGCCGGCATGGTTTCGCGCCGATATTCCTGCGCGAAGCGCCCGACCACCATGTGCTGCTCGGCGATGTGGCGGCCGGCAAGGGCATGGCCCTGTTGGCCGATTCCTTCCGCGCGCTGCGCCTGGCCGGCGTGGTCTACCGGCCATTGCTGGAAGGCGAGGAATTGGCGGCTGGCATCGGCCTGGCCTGGCGGGAAGAGCACGGCCATGCGGCCGTGCCCCTGCTGCGCCAGCTGGCGCAAGAACATCTGAAAAAATGAGGGCCGGGCACGGATGCGCCAGACGCGCTACCATGGCGCCTTCCCCATTTTCGAGCGCCACCACGACCATGACGTTTACCATCAGCGACGCCGCCTACGGCACCGATACTCCCGCAGCCAAGCAAGCCATGTATGTGGACCTGCGCTCCCAGCTGCAAGGCTTGCTGTCGGGCGAGAGCGATTTCATCGCCAATACGGCCAACTTCAGTTCGCTGGTCTTCAATACGATGCCGGGCCTCAACTGGGCCGGCTTTTACTTCCTGAAAGGCGAGGAACTGGTGCTGGGACCGTTCCAGGGCAAGCCGGCCTGCATCCGCATCAAGAAGGGCCGCGGCGTGTGCGGCACCACCGTGGTCGAAGGCAAGTCCATCGTCGTGCAGGATGTGCACGCGTTTCCCGGCCACATCGCCTGCGACGTCAATTCCCGTTCTGAACTGGTGGTACCCGTATTTGCGCAGGGTCAAATCATCGGCGTGTTCGACCTCGACAGCCCCTTGCCCGGCCGCTTCGATGACGTCGACGCGCAGGGCGTCGAATCGCTGGTGCGCGTGCTGGAAGCGGCTATCGTCGCCGAGTAATTAACTAGTTGCCCGCCTTGACGGCGATGAATTCGCCCTTGCCGACCGTCGCCAGGCACGCCGTGTAGCGGCTGTCGGCGCGGATGGCCTCGATAAAACCGGCCATGTCCGCGTAGTGCGAACTGGCGTTGTCGACCACCAGCACGCCGCCGGCCGCCAGCACGCGGTCCAGCTGCGGCCACCAGGACTCATATTGCTGGCGCGCGGAATCGAGGAAGATGAAATCGTAGGCGCCGTCGGCCGCATCGCGCAGCACGTCGCCCGCGTCCGCCAGCAATTGCCCGATCACGCCCTGCAATTGCGCGCGCACAAAGTTGGCATGCGCCATGTCGAACTTGTCCTGCGCCTTTTCCACCGTCACCACGCTGCCGCCCAGCGCCTGTACCGCGCGCGCCAGCCACAGGGTGGAATAACCGTTCGAGGTGCCGATTTCCAGCACCCGCCGCGCACCGCGCGCGTGCACCAACACGGCCAGCAATTCACCCGTGTCGCGCGTGATGTTGAGCATGCGGCTGGCCCGCTCCACATGCGCCGCGTCATTGGCGTTGCCGAATGCTTCCAGTTCGCTTAATAGGGTATCGAGGGTATCGATGCTGTGCATGCCGCCTCCTTGTGCAAAACATCAGCATAGCAAGAAAACTAGGCTTTGGCACGGCGCAGGGGGCGCTTCAGATATTGCACCATCACCACGCCCAGCAGGGTCACGCCGCCACCGATCACATCGTAGCTGTGCAAGGTTTCACCGAGGAACAGCATGGCGATGATCACCGTGAACACGGGCAGCAGATTCATCAGCGTCGTGGCGCGGCTCGGTCCCAGCTTGGCCAGGCCATGCATCCACAAGAACGGCGCGATGATGGACGCGGGGATGCCGGCAAACAGCACCAGCGGCAAGCCGGCGCCGGTCACGGGCGGCGCGGACTGGCTCAGGTAATACACGAACAGCACTGGCACGGCGCACCACACCTGGATCAGCAGCGAGTGCCAGTTATTCAGGGGAATCCTCCAGCGCTTGAGCAGCACGCCATAGCCCGCATATGACAAACACGCCAGCAGCATCAGGGCGTCGCCCACGGCCGCGCCATGGGAAATCAGGGCGGCCGGATCGCCATGACTGAGCAGATAGCCGAGTCCCAGCAGCGACACGAGGCCGCCAAACACGCCGCCCACGGTGGGCGCCTCTTTCAACAACAGCACGGACAGGCCCACGGCCAGCAGCGGCATCAGGGAGGCGAGGATGCCCATATTCGTCGCCGTCGTCGTTTGCGCGGCGATGTAGGCGAGGCACTGGTACATGACCATGCCCAACATGCCCAGCACAAACAGTTTTCCCAGATACGGTTTTACGATGGCCCGCTGCTTCCACACGGCGCGGCTGAAGACCAGCGCCAGCAGCACGCCGGCCAGCAGCCAGCGGTAGAACGAGATGGCGGCCGGATCGATCACGCCCACGGCCATCTTGCTGACGATGGTATTGATGGCCCAGATCAGCACGGCGATCACGGGAAACAGGTAATGCTTGGCTTGCATGCGGCGTACTCCATTATTCAACGAGCGTCATTTTCGCATGGTCTGATTCCATGGATATAATGAATACCGGACAAATGATGCGAAGAACAGGACAAAGACACCATGGCCAGCAACCAGCATTTCCCCGCCGTTTCCGACGCCCTGCCCTATCCCGTGTATTTCCGTCTCGACGACTATCACGCGCACCAGCAATTCGATTACCAGAGCCATCCGTGGGGCCAACTCACGTATTGCTCGACGGGCGTGATGGAAATCATGGTGGCGGGCCAGCGCTATCTGTCGCCGCCCCAGTACGCCGTGTGGATACCGCCCGAGACCTTGCACGACGGCTATATCCGCCAGGATGTCGTATTTCACTCGGCCTATATCGATGCCAGCCTGTGCGCGCAGCTGCCGGCGCAGCCGTGCGCGCTGGTATTGAGTCCCTTGCTCAAAGCCATACTCGGCGACTTTGCCGAACGCGGCGTCACCACGCCCGCCACCCTGGCCGACCAGCGCCTGGCGCAAGTGCTGGTCGACCAGTTGCAGCTGGCGCCGTGCAGCCGCAACTACCTGCCGGGCAGCGACGAGCCCGTCATCGCGGCGCTGCTGGCGGCCCTGCAGGCGGAGCCGGGCAGTAACCGCTCACTGGCAGAGTGGGCCGCGCAACTGCATGTCACGGAGCGCACCCTGGCCCGGCGCTGCCAGCGCGAACTGGGCATGCCGTTCGGCGAATGGCGCCAGCGCCAGCGCTTCCTGGCCGCCCTGCCCCTGCTGGAACAGGGAGACACCGTGCAAGCGATCGCGCTGGAACTGGGCTACAGCACGGCTTCCGCTTTCATCGCCATGTTCCGGCGCCAGAGCGGCGGCACGCCCGACCAGTTCCGCCGCGGCCTGCGCTGAAAAAGCGGACCAGGGCTGTCGGCTTTGTCATATGGGGATGCTAAAATTCAAACATCTTTCCAGAGAGCAAAAGGACGCGCATGAACCCCAGCACCGACACGGCCACCGATACCCAAGGCAGCGAGGACATGCCCCAGGCATCAGCAACGGCCGTAACGGCGCCAGCGCCCATCAAGCTCGACAAGGAAGAGATACCCACCGTCCTGGGCAAGCTGCGCAGCCTGGTGCAGGACAAGACGCGTTTCGAGCCGCACGACATCACGCCGCTGGGCGAAGAAGACGTGCTGCAGGATTTTTCCCTGCAAGCCAATTACGCACTGGAAGCGCGCTTCGAGCAGCGCGTCATCAATGGCTATTTCGCGCCAGCGGGCAATGACTGCCACTGTGGCTCCCACGAGGTGGGAGCACTCGCTCACGCGCAGGAAAAGGAACGGCTGCGCCGCGCGGCAGGCAAGCTCGACAATGCCTTGCGCCAGGCGGGCCAGGCCTACAACGGCGTCGAAGCGGGCGTCTACCTGCCGCATGCCGTCAAGTACTGGCACCTGGACACTTGCAGCAACTGTTCCGGCAAAGGCCGCATCAGCTGCCACACCTGCCACGGCGCGACGACGGAAACCTGCTGGAGCTGCCACGGCGGGCGCACCGTCAGCTGCGACGCCTATGGCTGCTACGGCAGCGGCAAGGTATCGTGCTCGTATTGCAGCGGCAGCGGCACGGTGTCCGAGCAGGTCACCGACTACATCACGGTGCAAGTGCCCACTACCACCTACAGCAACGGCAGCTCGCACACCAGCTACCACAGCGAAACGCGGCCCCAGTACCGCACCGAATACCGCTCTTGCTACCATTGCAGCTACGGCAAGGTCAGTTGCAGCACCTGCCATGGGTCCGGCAACATCAATTGCGGCACCTGCCGCGCCAGCGGCAGCGTCACCTGCCGCACCTGCAGCGGCGTGGGCGACTTGCGCTGCAACCCCTGCGACGGCTCCGGCAAGGTGGGCAAGGCGGCCTGGGTCGACGTGCACGTGGCGCCCGGCTACAGCGTCAGCCTGCCCAAGCAGGCGCCCGACGACGCGCGCCGCATCCGTGACAAGGAAAGCGTGCACTCACTGGCCGCCATCGCCAGCAGCCTGGCCCTGGCGAAAGTGAGCATTTACAATGAAGACCAGCCGCAGGAAGTCGACGCCCTGTATGCGGCCAAACTGCGCATCGTGCGCCTGGACGCATCTTGCAACGCAGAAAAGCACCACCTGGTGGCGTACGGCACGGACTTGCGCTGGCTGACCCTGGACGACATCGTGGAAAAGCTGCTGCGCGGCGACCTCAAGGCGCTCAGCGATGCGCTGGCCGGCAGCGCCGACGACGGCCTGTTCTCGGCCCACGTGCAGGGTTTATTGACGCCGCTGCGCGACGTGGCCGCCTCGGAACTGAACGCGGACGTGATCGAGTCTGTCCTCAGCGGCGACGCGGACCACGCGCACGTCGATGTCGTCTCCGCCGACTATGCGCAGAATGTGCGTACCTGCGTGCTCGGCGCATTGCGCCAGGTCTACACGCGGCTGGCCAAGCAATTCTGGTGGAAAAGCGCGCTGGCCGCCCTGGCCGCCGCCATCGTCACCTGGTTCTTCGCCGGTCGCGGTGCGGCCGCCGTGGCCGGCTTGCTCGCTACGGGCGCCGGCTATTGGCTGTTCAACCGCAAGGTGAAGGCCGTGCTCAGCGAGGCGCTGGGCGGCGAACAGCAAGCCGAACGCGCCATGGGCATCGCCGGCAAGGGCCGCCGCAACCAGCTGGCGCAAGTGCTGATCCTCGTTCCCGCCAGCCTGGCCGTGCTGGCCGCCAGCTATGGCTTGCCCGTGCGCGTGCGCCCGGTTTCCGCGCCGCCGCAAACGGCCATGGCGTCCGTGCCTGTCGCGCCCCATGCGCCGGCCGCCGTGCCGCCGGACGCCAGTAGCGCCAAAGCCGTCAAGCTGTACGAAAATGGCGACAAGGCGCAGGCGCTGGCCATGCTGGAAAGCCTGGTCGGCAAGGGCGACGCCGGCGCGTATGGCCTGTATGGCTGGATGCTGCTGATGGGCGAAGGCAAGCCCGCCCCCGTCACGGCGCCCACGGCGCAGCAGCGCGAAGCGCGCCAGCTGGCCGCCAAGCCCCTGATCGGCAAGGGCCTCGTGAAGAACGACAGCTATGCGCTGACGGCGAAAGGCGTGATGCTGGCCGAGGGCTGGCAGGAACCGCGCAACATGGCGCGCGGGCTCGACCTGCTGAAACAGGCCGCGAACAAGGGCAATGCGCAAGCCATGCACTTATTGGGGCTGTACCATGTGCGCGGCTACCAGATCCCCGTCAACCACAAGGAAGCGCGCAAATGGTTCACCCTGGCCGCCGACAAGGGCAGCGCGGGCGACATCTACAACCTGGGACTGATGGACTGGGAAGGCGCGGGCTTGAAACGCCCCGACCGCGCCAGCGCCATGCAGCGCTGGAAGATCGCCGCCGCCATGGGAGAGGAGCGCGCGATCAAGGCCGTGGCCCAGGGACAGCCTTAAGGAGCACCTGAGAAAAAGCCCATGGCGTTGTTGCGTTGCCTGGCCGTACGTTCGTACTGCCTGCGGCAACGCGCCTAGCCCTGAGCATTTTTCAGGCGCTCCAGCAGAGCGGCGGAAAAAGTCGCCGCTTTTTGATTTTTACACCGCCGCCAGCGCCTGCAAGGCCATCGGGTTCGGCGTCGGCTCGCCGACTTTCGTCAACAGGTTGCGGTCCGTATGATGGAACGGTTCATCCTTGCCGCGGATCAGCATGACCGTGTCTTCGTCGTAGCCCCAGGTGCCGTCGGCGTGGATATCGACCTTGATGCGGTATTCGACGGTGGTGAACGCATGTTCGAGGAAAGGGTTCGAGCAGATGCCGTACGCCGTCGAATCGCGCTTGGCCACCAGTTCGAAACTGGTGGCGTCCGCCGTCGTCGTGCCGGACGCCATGGCGATCTGGCCGCGCGGGATGGCCAGGGTCTGGATCACGGCGCCCGTGGCCGGCTCCCACAGCCAGTAGCCCACCTGTTCATGATACGTTTTGACCTGATCCGGCTTGGTGATGTGGATGTAGTAGCGCAAGCCGTAGAACAGTTGCGGGCCGTTGGTGACGGGGTCGATCGGTTGCAGTTCGATGCGCTCGACGAAAGCCTGCTTGCGCGGGCCGTCGGCCTTCGGCTTGACGTCCAGACCGCGCGTGCCTGTCCAGATGCCGGCCATGCCGGTCAATGGGCCCAGGTTGTTCAGGGTGTGCACGTCGGCGGACGGCTCGGTATAGATATCTTCGGGAAAATCGCTCATGCGGAAATCTTCAAAATGGGGCAACAGTGCTTGCCGCCATTGTAAGATGCGCGCCGCCCGGCGGCAAAGCGCCAGCCGTCAGGGAAACTGCGTAGTGTGGCGCTCGATAAACAGCAGGGCCGCGGCAGCCAGCGCGGGGCGCTGCGTTTCAAACACGGCTTCATCGCGCGTTTGCAGCAGGTTGGCAGCCACCTCGGGCAGGCCCAATGCACCGGCGATGATCGCCGCCACCGCGTCGATATTCGCGTACAGGGCGCTGTCGAAGCCTTCCCAGTCCACATAAGCCAGCCACTCGGCCAGCGTGAGCACGCATGCCACTTCCGGCGCCAGGGCCGCGATACGTTCGGCACGCAGCACGCTGTCGCTGCGGATGCCTTCGTGCTGCAGCACGGCCAGCGCCACGTGCTGCAGCGCGTCGTCCGGATCGCGCCGGTACTTGTTCAACAGACGCTGCGTCAGCGTGTAGCGTTCCACGTCGATGCCGCGCAGGGCGGCCGCCACGTCGCCATCATGCAGCGCCAGGTGGCGCGCAGCGCAAGCGACATCCACGCCGGCTTTCGCGGCGACGATATCGGTGAGCTGCTGCCGGCGCGCGTCATCCATGCTTACACCAGCGGCGCGGTCGAACCGGTCAGGGTGAAAATCTCGAAACCCGTTTCCGTCACGGCCAGCGAGTGTTCGAACTGCGCCGACAGCGAACGGTCTTTCGTCACCGTCGTCCATTTGTCCGGCAAGACCTTGACCTGGTAGCTGCCCACGTTGAGCATCGGTTCAATGGTAAAGATCATGCCCGGCTCCAGCACGATGCCCGTGCCGGCGCGGCCATAGTGCAGCACTTGCGGCGTGTCGTGGAAGACCTGGCCCACGCCATGGCCGCAGAAGTCGCGCACGGAGGAAAAACCCTGTGCCTTGGCCACCGCTTCAATGGCGGCGCCCACGTCGCCCAAGGTAGCCCCGGGACGCACGGTGTGGATGCCGGCCATCATGGCTTCATACGCCGTGTTGACGAGGCGGTTGGCCAGGATGGAGACGGCGCCCACCTTGAAGGTGCGGCTGGTGTCGCCGAACCAGCCGTTGAACTTCGGCGTCACGTCGATATTGAGGATGTCGCCTACTTTCAGGATCTTGGTTTCGGACGGGATGCCGTGCGTGACCACGTGATTGACGGAGATGCAGCTGGCGTGCTTGTAGCCGTGGTAGTCGATGGTGCCGGGGATGGCGCCGGCGGCGCGCATGAACTCTTCGCACAGGGCGTCGAGTTTGGCCGTCGACACGCCAGGCTTGACGAAAGGCGCGATGTAGTCGAGCGTGTCGGCGGCGATGCGGCCGGCCGCGCGCATGCCGATGAAACCTTCTTCGTCATGCAGGGGAATTTTCTTGCCGTGTTCAAGCTGGGTGGAATAGCGCATGGTTTTCTTCTTGGTTAGTGTGTGGTGTGTGCGGCCCAGCCGCGCACGGCATCGTGCGAGGCGCGCAGCATGGCGTCGACGCTGGCAGGTATCGGCCGCTCCTGAGTCAGGTAAGGCTTGACGACGGCCACGGGCGCGTCGATCAGGACAAATTTGAGCAGCATGTGATCGAGATCCAGTTCCGTGGTGGCGGGCATGGCTTCGGCGCAGCGGACAAAGCAGGCGTCGAGCGCGGCCTGCTCTTCTTCGACGGCGGCCAGCAACTCCTCGCTGAGGCCACTGCTGAAATCGGGGCTGTCCGCGCATTGCAGCAGGAAGCGCGCATACACGGGCTTGCGCCGGCACCAGTCCAGCAAGCCGTGCACGCCGGCCCAGGTGTCGCCACCGAGCCAGCGGCTGGCCACTTCCTCGCGGAAGTCGCTCTTCACGCGCAGCCAGGCGCGCGCCAGGATGGCGTTGCGCGAATCGAAGCGGTGATACACGGAGCCGATGGGCGCACCGGCCTTGACGGCGATGGCGGCCATCGAGACGGCACCCACGCCGCACTGGGCGGCGACGGCAATCGCGCTGTCGATGAAGTTGTTTTCGTTGAATTTGGCTAGTCTGACCATTCAAATAGAATACAGATTCTATTTGAATCCGTCAAGCGCTCCCGTTCGGCGAAGACGGGACAAACAAGAGTTGCCTCGCTGCCTTACAATGGTATGCACGAACCGCCACAAGGAGAATCCGCTTGCTTACGCCCCCCTTCATCGCCTCCTCCCGCTTCGACGATCCACGCCTGGCGCTGGAACAAGTGCAAGCCATCTACCGCAGCAGCATCGAACACTTG
Organism: Janthinobacterium sp. PLB04; assembly: GCF_021165895.1. Classification (NCBI taxonomy): domain Bacteria; kingdom Pseudomonadati; phylum Pseudomonadota; class Betaproteobacteria; order Burkholderiales; family Oxalobacteraceae; genus Janthinobacterium; species Janthinobacterium sp. PLB04. The sequence continues at coordinate 5,171,505 of NZ_CP088968.1, forward strand.
CGCGATGCGCTGCAGCGCTTTGTCGCCGGCGAAGACATGCACGAAAGAGTGCGCGCCTGCTACCCCTTCGTGCGCATCCAGACGGACACCGTGGCGCGCGCCGACTCGCCGCTGGCCTACGGTTTTGTCGCCGGCCCCGGCGTGTTTGAAACCACCCTGACGCGCCCCGACCTGTTCGGCGATTATTACCTCGACCAGTTCACCCTGCTGCTGAAAAACCATAACAGCGGCCAGAAGGTGCACCTGGAAGTGGGCGTGAGCGCCCAGCCCATTCCCGTGCATTTCTCGTTCGCCGAGCATGACCATATCGAAGGCAATATGGATGCGGGCCGCCGCCTGGCCATGCGCGACCTGTTCGACCTGCCCGACCTGTCGGCCATGGACGACGGCATCGCCAACGGCACGCACGAACCGGCGCATGGCGAAGCGCAGCCGCTGTCGCTGTTCACGGGGCCGCGCGTGGATTACTCGCTGCAGCGCCTGCGCCACTACAGCGGCACGTCGCCGCAGCATTTCCAGAACTTCGTCCTGTTTACCAATTACCAGTTCTACATCGATGAATTCATCCGCCTGGGCCACGCCATGATGGACCGCGCACCCGATGCGGCCGCGCCATCGGACGACGATGGCTATATCGCCTTCGTCGAACCGGGCAACGTCGTCACGCGCCGGGTCGGCCAGACGGTCGAAAGCGAGGATGCGCTGGGCGCCGCGCCGCCGCGCCTGCCGCAGATGCCCGCCTACCACCTGCTGCGCGCGGACGGCAGCGGCATCACCATGGTCAATATCGGCGTCGGTCCCGCCAATGCCAAGACCATCACCGACCATATCGCCGTGCTGCGCCCGCACGCCTGGCTGATGCTCGGCCATTGCGCGGGCTTGCGCACTACGCAAAGCCTAGGCGACTATGTGCTGGCGCATGCGTATGTGCGCGAAGACCATGTGCTCGACGAAGACTTGCCGCTGTGGGTGCCGATCCCGCCGCTGGCGGAAATCCAGCAGGCGCTGCAAACGGCCGTGGCTGAAATCACCCAGCTGACGGGGCACGATCTGAAACACATCATGCGCACGGGGACCGTGGCCAGCACGGACAACCGCAACTGGGAACTGCTGCCGCAGCGCACGCCGGAGCGCCGTTTCAGCCAGAGCCGCGCCATCGCGCTGGACATGGAAAGCGCGACGATCGCCGCCAACGGCTTCCGCTTCCGCGTCCCCTACGGCACCCTGCTGTGCGTGAGCGACAAGCCGCTGCACGGCGAAATCAAGCTGCCCGGCATGGCCAATCACTTCTACCGCGAGCGGGTCGACCAGCATCTGCGCATCGGCATCCGCGCCGTGGAACTGCTGCGCCGCCAGGGCGTGGACCGGTTGCACAGCCGGAAATTGCGCAGTTTTGCCGAGGTCGCGTTCCAGTAACACCCGCCATGCGCCACGTCAGCCGCCCTTGCCGGGCGGCTTTTTTTTGCCCGCTGCCCTGCCCCGGCAACGCCGTTTGCACCACCGTTATCGGGCGTCCATATCGTCACAAAAAAACAACAGCTGTCTAGACAGGCACCTCGCAAACACCAAACTTTCAACGACATTTTTTCCAATTGGAAAATTTAATTTAATTAACAATTGAAATTTGACACTTTCCTGCTCCTCGCAAATAAAATTCATCCGCTTTCACTCTGGTCGCTGCCATGCACATGCACAAATTCTCGGCAGTTCTTGACAGCCAAGATCAAAAAATGGTCTGATGAATTGCAAATTTAATCTATCAAATTTGTAAACATGGTAATTTTGAAAATAATTTCAAATGGCTAAATAAAACCCTAAGGAAACTAAAGTTTCCTAGTTGGAGGACAGACAATGATTGAAAAGAAATTAAGCAAATCCTTGCGCATGATGTTCGCAGGCACCTTGATGATGGGCGCCGGTTTCATGCACCAGGCAGCCCAGGCACAGGAAGCCAAGGCTGGCGAGGAGAAGCTGCAACGCGTGGTCGTGACCGGCTCCGCCATCAAGCGCGTGGATGCCGAAACGGCCGCGCCAGTGGAAATTTACAGCAAGAAAGATATCGAGCGCACGGGCGCCACCAGCGTCGCCGAGCTGGTACGCAACCTGGCCTCCATCGACATCAATGACCAGGGCGAACTGAGCGCCAGCTCACCTTCCGGCTCCGGTACTACCAACATCAAGATGCGCGGCTTGAGCGAGCGCAACGTGCTGATCCTGTTGAACGGCCGCCGCTTGCCGACCAATGCGCTGGCTGACGGTTCGGGCGCGGGTGCCGCGGTCGACGTCAACGCCATCCCGCTGAGCGCGCTGGAACGCATTGAAATCCTGAAAGACGGCGGTTCGGCCATTTATGGCGCCGATGCGGTGGCCGGCGTGATGAACTTCATCACCAAAAAGAACTACCAGGGCCTGGAAGCGAAAACCAGCTACGGCCAAAGCTCGCGCTCGGACGCCAAGGAAAAGACGGCCAACCTCGTCTACGGTTTTGGCGACTATGACACCCAAGGCTTCAACGTGCTGGCCACGGTCGACGTGTTCAAGCGCGATCCGATCTACCGCAAGGACCGCGACCTGACCCGTTCGGCCGACTTCCGCCGTTTTGGTGGTCCCGATGGCCGCAGCGGCTTCCATCCTAGCGGCAATATCGCCGGCGGCGGCACCCTGGTGCCATGCCCACCGGGTGACCTGAGCGCCGGCTCCTGCCGTTTCGACGTCAACAAGACGTTGCTGACCTCGACCAATGGCGCCGACCGCGCCAGCGGCATGCTGATCGGCAGCCTGAAAATCAGCGACAGCATCCGCGCGTTTGCGGAATTTACGTATTCCGAAAGCAAGGATGACTTCGAATCCCAGGCCGCACCTGGCAATTTCCAGGTCAACGGCAAGACTGTTGCCGGCCGCTTCATGCAGATGGGTCCGCGCAAGACCAACCGCAAGGGCACAATGACCCAGTTCTCGACGGGCCTGGAAGGCACGACGCGCGGCATCGACTGGGATGTAGCCATCGGCAAGGGCGTGAGCAAGGCTACCAACCGCGATTCGAACTACGCGCACTACGATCTGTTCAACGAAGCGATCGAGAATGGCTCGATCGACCCGACCCGTACCGACAACGCGCAGGCAGCCGTCGACAAGATCCGCCTGACGCCTACGCGCGCCGGCAAGTCGGAACTGACCTTCTTTAACGCCAAGGCTTCCGCGCCGATCATGGACCTGGCAGGCGGCGCGATGGCTTACGCCGTCGGCGTGTCGTACAACAAGGAAACGCTGAGCGACCAGCCCGACCAGAACCAGATCGATGGCGTGGTCTTCGGCAGCATCCAGCAGGCTGCCGTCAAGGCGGACCGCAATTCCAAGGGCATCTTCGGCGAACTGTCGATTCCATTCCTGAAAAACGTCGAAGCACAGGTCGCCGTGCGCTATGACGACATCTCGAATGTCGGCAGCAAGACCAGCCCGAAACTGGCCTTGCGCTACCAACCGCTGAACAACCTGATGTTCCGCGGCTCGTATGCGGGCAGCTACCTGGCGCCATCGCTGAAACAGATGTTCGGCGGCGTCGATGCGGGCGCCTACACGACGAACGACAAGGAAGTCTGCAATGCCTTCCCTTCGATCTCGGGTAACTGTACCAACTTCTCCTACTACCAGGTCTCCGGCTCCAACAAGGACTTGAAACCGGAAACGGGCAAGACCTACAACCTGGGCATGGTGTTCTCGCCAGTGAACTCGCTGACGGTCAGCATCGATTACTTCAAGATCGACAAGAAGAACGAGATCGGCACTCTGTCGGAACTGAAGGCCATCGAGCGCGGCAACGTCGAAATCAAGAATGGCGACGCCCGCATCCTGCTGAACAACCAGAACCTGGCCACCACCGAAGTGCGCGGTTTCGATACGGACCTGCGCTACACCTCGCCGCAAACGATGTTCGGCAAATTCACGATCCGCAATGCGTCCACCATCTACACCCGCATGGAAACGCAGGATACGGAAACCGATCCGGTGCAAAGCACGCTGAAGACGTTCATGAATCCGAAGTACCGCAACACGTTCACGGCCAGCCTGGAAAAGGACAATATGTCCGGCTCCCTGGTGATCCGCACGACAGGCGACATGATCGACTCGGACTTGCGCCGCGACGAAATCAAGCCTGGCACCCGCACGATTCCTTCGCACACCGAAGTGGATCTGACGGGCCAGTACGTGGCGATGAAAAACCTGACCTTCACGGCCGGCATCAAGAACCTGTTCGACAAAATGCCGCCGTTTAGCATCATGGGCGCAGGCAACCAGTACGGCACCCTGGGCTTTGCCCAGTTGTATAACGTGCGTGGCCGTTACTTCTACATCGGCGCAGGCTACAAGTTCATGTAATGTAGCGCAATCCCCGGCGGCCTGAAACGGGCTGCCGGTACTGCCCTCGAAAGCCGCATTCTTATGCGGCTTTTTTCATGTCCGGCAGGCGAAAAAAAAGCCGCTGCAGGCAGCGGCTTTCGGACAGCTCTGGCGCCTACAGGAAGCGGTCGAGTATCTTGCGCGTGTTCTTGTCGATACCGAACATGTCGCGGATCAAAAAGTGAATGCCGTGGTTATCGGCGATCAGCAGCGAAGTGGCGCCGATGCGGCGGATGTCTTCCTCGCCTTTCAGCACGAATTGCGTCTCGCCCCGGTCCGTATCGACATGCCAGGTGCATGGCGTGGCGAAGCTGCTGACGCTTTTCACGCGCGCGATCTCGGGCATGAATTCGCGCCCTTCCAGCTCTTCCTGCAGCAGGCTGCGCGCCGGTTCCGGCAAGGCGTCGATGCGGTCGATCCACGCCACTTCCTTGCCATTGCCCAGCACCAGCGAAATGCCTTCGTCGGGTGACTGGATGGGGAAGGCGCGCACGGGCGCCACGCCCTCAAAGACCTGGCCGTCCCCGTCCGTCATCACCAGCTTGCCGAAGGTGTCGCGGCTTAATGTAAAAGTTGTACTGGCCATGCTTATTCCTTGTCATCCAGGGCGAGTTCGTTGTTGCGCGCCTGTGCTTCGTAGAGGCGGAAATAGGCGCCCTCTTTCGCCATCAGTTCATCGTGACTGCCCACTTCGACGACCTGGCCGCGGTCCAGCACCACCAGGCGGTCGGCCCGGTGCAGGGTCGACAGCCTGTGCGCGATGGCGATCGTCGTGCGGCCCTGCACCAGGTTGTCCAGCGCCTTCTGGATTTCCTTCTCTGTTTCCGAGTCGACCGACGATGTTGCTTCATCCATGATCAGGATGCGCGGGTCGATCAACAGGGCGCGGGCAATCGAGATGCGCTGGCGTTCGCCGCCGGACAAGCCCTGACCACGCTCGCCCACCATCGAATCGTAGCCTTGCGGCAAGCGCAGGATGAATTCGTGCGCATGCGCGGCGCGCGCGGCGGCGATGATCTCCTGGCGCGTCGCGTGCGGCTTGCCATAGGCGATATTTTCCGCGATGGTGCCGAAGAACAGGAACGGCTCCTGCAGCACCAGGCCGATGTTGCGGCGGTAGTCGGACACGGCGAACGAGCGGATGTCGACGCCATCGAGCAAGATCGCGCCTTCCGACACGTCATAAAAACGGCAAATCAGGTTGACCAGCGTGCTCTTGCCCGAACCGCTGTGTCCCACCAGGCCGATCATCTCGCCCGCCTTGATGTTCAGGGTGATGCCGCGGTTGACGGCCCGGTTGCCATAACGGAAACCGACTTCGCGCAAATCGATGCGTCCTTCGATCTTGTCCAGTTTGACGGGCTGCGCCGGTTCCGGCACGCTCGACACGTGGTCGAGGATGTCGAAGATGCGCTTGGCGGCGGACGCCGATTTCTGCGTCACGGAGACGATGCGGCTCATGGAATCGAGGCGGCCATAGAAACGCGTGCTGTAGGCGATGAAGGCGGTCAGCACGCCGACGGTGATTTCGCCGCGCGACAATTGCCAGATGCCGAAGCACCAGATGACCAGCAAGCCCATCTCCGTCAGGAAGGAAACCGTAGGCGAGAACAGCGACCAAACCTTGTTCAGCTTGTCGTTGACGGCAAGGTTGTGCGCGTTGGCGTCGCGGAAGCGGGCCGCTTCGCGTTTTTCCTGCGCAAACGCCTTCACGACGCGGATGCCGGGGATGGTATCGGCCAGCACGTTGGTCACTTCGCTCCACACGCGGTCGATCTTTTCAAAGCCCGTGCGCAAGCGGTCCCGCACCAGGTGGATCATCCAGGCGATGAAGGGCAGCGGCGCCAGGGTCATGATGGCCAGCCACGGATTCATCGACCACAGGATCACGCCTGTCATGATGATCATCAGCACGTCGGAAGCAAAATCGAGCAAATGCAGCGACAGGAAGACGCAGATGCGGTCGCTGCCGCTGCCGATGCGCGCCATCAGGTCGCCCGTGCGCTTGCCGCCGAAAAATTCCAGCGACAGCTTCATCAGGTGTTCATAGGTGGCCGAGCGCAAGTCGGCGCCCATGCGTTCGGACACCAGGGCCAGCACATAGGTCTTGCCCCAGCCCAGCAGCCAGGCCAGCAGGGCCGAACCGAGCAATCCGCTCATGTAGTACACCACCAGCCAGGGGTCGATATGCTTGCCGTTCTGATACGGGATCAGCACATTGTCCATCAGCGGCGCCGTCAGGTAGGGCGGAATCATGTGCGCGGCCGTACTCAGCAGCATCAGCATGAAGCCCAGGGCCAGCTGGCCACGGTAGGGATGGGCGAAGCGCCACAGGCGGAACAGGGTCCAGGTCGATGGCGGCGTGTGCAGTACCTTGGCGCAGATCGGGCATTCTTCCTGCTCCGGTTCCAAGGGCGCCTTGCAGCTGGGGCACACTTCCTGCTCCGCTTCCAGCACGGGCTGGCCCGTCAGGTGGCTGTCGAGGCGCTCGACGAACTGTTCCAGCACGCGGATCGCATGCAGGTTCTGGCCCAAAGTGAAACGCCACGACGCCAGGCGGCCGTGGTCGTCAAACAGTTCCAGGTGGCCGACACCGGCGTGGTCATGGTGCGTCAGGCGCAGTCCGGGGCGGAAAGACCAGCTTTTCCAGACGGTATCGCCCGGGGAGCGGGCCAGTAAACGCTTCTCTGTGACAACAATTATGCCTTTTGTGAAACGTAATCGCGCATCGAGGTCAACCTCAACGCTACTTAAAACGTTCTCCCCTGGAGAAAGGTTGCTTTCCACTTCCGCCAGCCAGTGTTCCGGCAGCGAAGTGAAGGGAATAGTTGTTGCAGGAACACTCAGTTCAGTTGTCATCGTAAAGCATACTCCGGCTCGAGGCCAAGCCCTTCAGGGCGGGATTTGGGGGATGGGGCAGACGCCCGATCAATGTTTGTGTACTGCGCGATGGCGAGGCAGATGCACCAGTGGCAATTTCCTGTATTGTATCGAATGGATGCCTGCCGGTAAGGAATGATGGCAAAACGGAGCAAAAAAATGAGCGGCCATCGACCAGCGGCAAGTATACAACAGCCCGCTGTTGCGCAAATGCTCCAGCTTAGCCCAGAGTCGGTATCTTTATAACAAGTATGGCAACAATTAGTAACAATTAGAATGACAACACCAGCAGAATACGAGAAGCAAACGCGACAAGAGGCCGCTAAAAGTGGCACACTGCGCATACCCGGGATAAAGAACCAAGCACGAGCCTGAAAAGACTCTGTAGAGCCAACATAAAGTATCTGGCGCCCAGACGCCTGGCTTGTTATCAAGAAACCACTTACATGATCAAGAAGAAGAACATCGAATTTGCCCGCGTCACCCACTTGCGCGGCCCCAACATCTGGACTTACCGCCCGGTGATTGAAGCCTGGGTCGACATCGGCGAACTGGAAGACTATCCATCGAATACCCTGCCCGGCCTGTACGAGCGCCTGGTGGCGTGGCTGCCCGGCATGATCGAGCACCGCTGCGGCGTGGGCGAACGGGGCGGCTTTTTCGAGCGCCTGCGCGAAGGCACGTGGTCGGCCCACATCCTCGAACACGTCGTATTGGAACTGCAAAACCTGGCAGGCATGCGCACGGGCTTCGGCCAGACGCGCTCGACCAGCCAGCGCGGCGTCTACAAGATGGCCTTCCGCACGCGCGAAGAGCACGTGGGCCGCGCAGCCCTGGCCGCCGCGCGCGAACTGCTGATGGCTGCCATCAACGATGAAACCTACGACCTGGAAGCGGCCCTGGCGCCCCTGCGCGACATGGTCGACGCGCGCTGCCTGGGCCCGAGCACGGCCAGCATCGTCGATGCGGCCACCGAACGCGGCATCCCTTCGCTGCGCCTGAACGACGGCAACCTCGTGCAACTGGGCCACGGCGCCGCGCAGCGCCGCATCTGGACGGCCGAAACGGACCGCACCAGCGCGATCGCCGAAGGCATCGCCAGCGACAAGGATCTCACCAAATTCCTGCTCAAATCGTGCGGCGTGCGCGTCCCCGAAGGCAGCCTGGTACGCAGCGCCGAAGCGGCCTGGGAAGAAGCGCAGGACATCGGCGTGCCCGTCGTCGTCAAACCCTATGACGGCAACCATGGCCGCGGCGTGTCCCTGAACCTGATGACGGAAGCGGACGTGAAGGCAGCCTACGAACTGGCAGCGCGCAAGGGCGACAGCTCGGCCGTGCTGGTGGAAAGCTTCATCACGGGCGATGAACACCGTCTGCTCGTGGTCGGCAACAAGCTGATCGCGGCCGCCAAGGGCGAATCCTTGTGGGTCGACGGCGACGGCGTCTCCACCGTGCTGGAACTGGTCAACACGCAGATCAATACCGATCCGCGCCGCGGCGAAGGCGAGGATTTCCCGCTGGGTACCGTCAAGCCGCATGAATCGGGCGAAATCGTGCTGGAACTGCAGCGCCAGGGCATGACCGCCCTGTCCGTGCCGCAGGCGGGCCAGAAAGTGCTGATCCAGCCGAACGGCAACGTGGCCATCGACGTCACGGACGACGTGCATCCCTCCGTCGTGCATGCGGCCCTGCTGGCCGCGCGCGTGGTTGGCCTGGATATCGCCGGCATCGACCTGGTCACCACCGACATCACGCGTCCGCTGGAAGAGCAGCGCGGCGCCATCATCGAAGTCAATGCCAGCCCTGGCCTGCTGGCGCACATCAAGCCGGGCGTGGGCCAGCCCCGCCCTGTCGGCGCGGCCATCGTCGACCATCTGTTCGCGCCTGAGGAAACGGGCCGCATTCCGCTGATCGGCGTGACGGGCACGCGCAGCGCCAGCCTGATCGTGCGCATGCTGTGCAAGCTGCTCAACCTGTCGGGCCTGCACACGGGCGCCGTCTGCAGCGAAGGCATGTATCTGGACCAGCGCAGAGTCGTCAGCAGCGATTGCGTGAACTGGGATGCGGGCCAGCGCCTGCTGCTCAACCGCACCGTGCAGACGGCCCTGTTCGAGAGCAATCCGCGCATGATCCTGGCCGAAGGCCTGGCTTACGACAAGTGCCAGATCGGCGTCGTCACGGACATGGGCAGCCTCGATAGCGTCAAGGATTTCGACGTGCTGGACGAAGCGGGCCTGTACAAGGCCGTGCGCAGCCAGGTCGACGTGGTGGTGCCGACGGGCGTGGCCGTGCTCAATGCCGCCAACGCGCACGTGCTGGAACTGGCCGAGCTGTGCGACGGCACGGTGACCCTGTATGCGCAGGATGGCAGCCTGGCCGCCATCGCGGCGCAACTGGCCGCCGGCCAGCGCGCCGTATTCGTGCGCGGCAACCACATCGTGCTGGCCGAAGGCGGCATCGAAACGGTCTTGCTGTGCCTGGACCTGCTGAAACCGGCCACGGCCGGCAATGTCGACAGCGTGCTGGCCGTCGCGGCGGCCGCCTGGGCCCTGAACCTGCCCGTCGATCTGATTTGCGCCGGACTGCGCACCTTCGACGCGGCCCCCGGCTGCATCGGCAACTGACAGCACAGGCAAAGCAGCACTCAAGCCCGGCCATGAAGGCCGGGCCCACAAGAACACAACAGGATTACGGTTTAATTATGGAAGTATCTCGCGTACGGGCCTTGCGGGGCCCTAACCTCTGGAGCCACGACACCGCCGTGGAAGCCATTGTTTCCTGCACCACGCAGGAACTCGACATCGCCCAGCTGCCCGGCTTCGAAGCCCGCCTGCGCGCGCGCTTTCCGCAACTGAGCCCGCTGCAACCGCTGGGCAATTACAACGCCGCGCCGATGGCGCAAGTGCTGGAACTGGCGGCGCTGGGCCTGCAGGCGCAAGCCGGCTGCCCCGTCACCTTCAGCCGCACTACGCCGACCCTGGAAACGGGCATCTTCCAGGTCGTCGTCGAATACTCGGAAGAAGCCGTCGGCCGCCTGGCGCTGGAACTGGCGCAGCAGCTGTGCCAGGCCGCGCTCGACGATGCGCCGTTCGACCTGGCCGGCGCGCTGCACCAGTTGCAGGAACTCGATGAAGACGTGCGCCTGGGCCCATCGACAGGCGCCATCGTCAACGCCGCCGTGGCCCGCAACATCCCGTTCCGCCGCCTGACCGAAGGCAGCCTGGTGACGTTCGGCTGGGGCAGCAAGCAGCGCAAGATCCAGGCCGCCGAAATGGACGGCACCAGCGCGATTGCCGAAGCCATCGCGCAGGACAAGGAACTGACGAAAAAACTGCTGGATTCTGCCGGCGTGCCGGTGCCGCACGGGCGCGTCGCCGTCGACGCGGACGATGCCTGGGCCGCCGCATGCGAGATCGGCCTGCCTGTCGTCGTCAAGCCGAAGGACGGCAACCAGGGCAAGGGCGTGACCGTCAATGTCACCACGCGCGAACAACTGACGGCCGGCTTCCTCGCGGCGCAGGAATTCCGCGACGATATCCTCGTCGAGCGCTATCTGCCGGGCCACGATTTCCGTTTGCTCGTCATCGGCAACAAGATGGTGGCAGCCGCCCGCCGCGACCCGCCGCAAGTGGTGGGCGACGGCCAGCACACGGTGCGCGAACTGGTCGACCAGGTCAACCTGGATCCGCGCCGCGGCAGCGGCCACGCCACCTCGCTGACGAAAATCCGCTTCGACGACATCGCCCTGGCCAGCCTGGCCAAGCAGGGCTATGTGGCCGAATCCGTGCCGCCCGTGGGCCAGCGCGTGATCTTGCGCAATAACGCCAACCTGTCGACGGGCGGCTCGGCCACCGACGTCACCGTCGACGTGCACCCGGAAGTGGCGGCGCGCGCCGTCGCGGCCGCGCACATGGTGGGCCTGGACATCTGCGGCGTGGACGTCGTCTCCGAAAGCATCTTGAAACCGCTGGAAGAGCAGAACGCCGGCATCGTGGAAGTGAACGCCGCGCCGGGCCTGCGCATGCACCTGGCGCCGTCGTTCGGCAAGCCGCGTCCCGTGGGCGAAGCCATCATCGCCGCCATGTTCGCCGAAGGCGACGATGGCCGCATCCCCGTCGTCGCCGTCACGGGCACCAACGGCAAGACCACCACCGTGCGCCTGATCGCCCACCTGCTGACGGCTTCCGGCCTGCGCACGGGCATGACCAACACGGATGGCGTGTATATCGAAGGACGCCAGATCGACAGCGGCGACTGCAGCGGCCCGCGCAGCGCGCGCAACGTGCTGCTGCACCCGGACGTGGACGCGGCCGTGTTCGAAACGGCGCGCGGCGGCATGCTGCGCGAAGGCCTGGCCTTCGACCGCTGCCAGGTCGCCGTGGTGACCAACATCGGCGCCGGCGACCACCTGGGCCTGAACTACATCACCACCGTGGAAGACCTGGCGGTCCTGAAGCGCGTGATCGTGCAGAACGTGGCCGACAGCGGCGTGGCAGTCTTGAACGCCACCGACCCCGCCGTGGCGCGCATGGCCAAGAATTGCAGCGGCACGGTGACCTTCTTCGCCGCCGACAAGACGCATCCCGTGATGGCCACGCACCGCGCACAGGGCAACCGCGTGGTGTACGTGGAAGACGGCAAGCTGGTCGCGGCGCAGGGCAAGGAACGCCACGAAATCGCCCTGTCGCAGGTGCCGATCACGCGCAACGGCGCCATCGGCTTCCAGGTCGACAACGTCATGGCGTCGCTGGCCGCCGCCTGGGCCGTAGGCCTGGACTGGAAAACCATCGCGCTGGGCCTGAAAACCTTTGCCAATGAAGCCGACAATGCGCCGGGCCGCTTCAACGTCTTCGATTATCGTGGAGCCACGCTGATCGCCGACTACGGCCACAATCCGGACGCCATCCTGGCGCTGGTGCAAGCCGTGGAAAGCATGCCGGCCAAGCGCCGCTCGGTGGTCATCAGCGGCGCCGGCGACCGCCGCGACGAAGACATCCGCCAGCAGACGGAAATCCTCGGCGCCGCCTTCGACGATGTGCTGCTGTACCAGGATCAATGCCAGCGCGGCCGCGCAGACGGCGAAGTCGTGGCGCTGCTGCGCCAGGGTTTGGACGGCGCCAAGCGCACCAGCCATATCGATGAAATCAACGGCGAATTCGTCGCCATCGACAAGGCCCTGGCGCGCTTGAACGAAGGCGATCTGTGCCTGATCCTGATCGACCAGGTGGAAGAAGCGCTGGCGCACATCGCCAAGCGCGTCGCCGAAGCATAAGCGCAGTATCATCGCGCACAAGGGCGGCCTGCGGGCCGCCCTTTTTTATGCGCGCGCGCCGCCTCCCTGCCCGCACCCGCATGGTGCAAAAGCCCCCTTGCAAGCTTGTAAATTCAGGCATGGAAATTGCTCATAAGAAAACATAAATGGGCTGACAAGAAGGTGGGGCACGCATGGTGGGCAGAATCTCGCGCATGATCGGGAAATTGACGGTGGGGCGCAAACTGGCGCTGATCTATTTGCTCGACCTGTCCGCCGTCATCTTCATTTCCGGCATCCTCATCAACGAAAAATACATCGCCATCGATTTCTCGCGCAAGGAGATGGCGGGCAACGACTATATCGCCGCGATCCGCGATGCGCTGCTGCCCCTGGCACGCGCGCAAGCCGATGCAGCCGGATCGGCAGCTGGCATCGAACTGGCCGAGCGCCAGTTCGGCAGCGATATGCGCAGCGCGGAATTGAGCAGGGAATTTTCCACCCTGCTGCGCCAGTCCGGCAGTACGACCTTTGCGCCGGACGACGGCATCGCGCCCTCGCCCGCCTTCGTTGCCGGACGCGCACTGCTCACGCGCGTAGGCAACCAGTCGAACCTGATCCTCGACCCGGACCTGGACAGCTACTACACCATGTCGCTGGTGATCCTGCGCTTTCCGGAACTGCTGGAAGTGATCAACAGCACGCGCGCCCTGGCCCTGCAACTGGCGACGGCCGAAGGCGCGCAGCGCCAGCGCCTGCAAACCCAGTTCCTGATCCTGGAAGGGCGCATGGACGCCACCATGGGCGGCATCGGCAGCGACTACACGGAGGCGTTCGCGGCCAGCACGCCGCTGCTGCGCCAGCACCTGGACGGCTCGCGCGCGGCACTGCAGCAAGCCGTGGCGCAGTTTCGCGCCAGCACCCAGGCGCTGGCCGGCGCGCCTGTCCGTGCCGCTGGCGGCGCCGCGCTGCTGCGCCACGATGCAGCCGCCTCTGCGGCCCTGCTGCATGCCTGGCGCGAAGCGGAAGGCGAACTGCACCGCCTGATCCAGCTGCGCGTGGACGGCTTCTTTACGCGCATGTGGCTGCACCTGGGCACGGCCGTGCTGCTGCTGGTAATGATATTGGGCCTGGTGTTTTTCGTCGCGCGCCAGATCGCCCTGCCCATCCGCCGCCTGGCGCGCGTGGCGCAGGAAGTGCGCGAAACGGGCGACCATAGCCTGCGCGCCGTGTGGGACAGCGAAGACGAAACGGGGCGCCTGGTCAGCGCCTTCAATACCATGCTGCAGCAGCTCGATTTCCAGCGCATGGCGCAGCAGGAACTGGTGGCCAGCGCCAGCGCGGCCGATGCGCAGCGCCAGCTGGTCGACGCCATTCCCATCCCGCTGATGGTCACCTCGATCCCCCATCACCAGGTGCTGCACGCGAACCAGGCCGCGCACGCGTGGCAGGGCGGCCTGGAACTGGACCCGTGGGTGGGCGGCATGAGTCCGCAAGCCCGTTCGCGCTTCTTCCAGCGCTTGAGCGACCTGGGCGCCGTCGATGAATTCGAAGTGTGCTGGAGCGGCAGCGGCACGCCAACGTGGGCCCTGATTTCCGCGCGCCTGATCGACTACCAGGGCCAGCGCGCCGTGCTGTCGACCTTCACGCCGATCAACAAGATGAAGCTGATGGAGTCGCGCCTGGAACTGTGGGCCAAGGTCTTCGAGGCGTCCGCCGAAAGCCTGATCGTGATGGACGCCGGCATGCGCATCATCACCGTCAACCAGGCCTTCCGCCGCCATTCGCTGTACGACATGGTGGAGCTGATCGGCAAGCGCCCGGCCTTTTTGCTCGCACCCGACAACAGTCCCGAGCAGCTCGACAGCCTGCGCCGGACCCTGGCGCGGCGCGGCTACTGGCAGGGCGAGATCCGGGTGCAGCGCAAGTCGCTGGAAAGCTATCCCGCCTGGCTGGTGATGAACGCCGTGCGCGACCTCGATGGCGTCACCACGCATTTCATCGCCAGTTCGCTCGATATCAGCGAACGCAAGGCCAGCGAGCGGCAGATCGAGCACATGGCCCACCACGACGCGCTGACAGGACTGGCGAACCGCCACGTGTCGAAACTGCGCCTGGCGGCAGCCATCGCGCAGGCGCGCCGCAGCGGCGAAAAGGTGGGCGTGCTGTTCGTCGACCTGGACCGCTTCAAGCACGTCAACGACGCGCTGGGCCACCACGTGGGCGACGCGCTGCTGCAATCGGTGTCGGCGCGCCTGCTGCAGCTGGTGCGCGAAGGCGATACCGTCAGCCGCCTGGGCGGCGATGAATTCGTCGTCATCCTCAATGGCATCGGCGACGCCGCATCCATCGCCGCCCTGCTTGACACGCGGCTGATACCGGCCATGCGCCAGCCGCACCAGGTGGAAGGCAACGAGCTGTATGTCTCGTGCAGCGTGGGCGTGGCCATCTATCCGGACCACGGCGGCGACATGGATACCCTGATGCGCCACGCCGATGCGGCCATGTACCAGGCCAAGAGCGGCGGACGCGATCACGCGCGCATGTTCACGCCGCAGATGCAGGAGCAGCAGTTGCAGCAGTTGCACCTGGAAAGCGATCTGCGTCACGCCATCGAACGGCAGGAACTGGTGCTGTACTACCAGCCGCGCATCGATGCGAAAAGCAGCCGCCTGAATGGCGTGGAAAGCCTGATCCGCTGGCAGCATCCGCAGCACGGCCTGATCGCGCCCGACAGCTTCATCCCCGCCGCCGAGGAATCGGGCCTGATCGTCTCCATCGGCGCGTGGGTCATCCGCGAGGCGTGCCGCCAGCAAGTGGCCTGGCGCGAAGCGGGCGCGGGCGACATCGCCGTGTCGATCAACCTGTCGGCCATCCAGTTGAAGAGCGGCGGCCTGGTGGCCACCTTGCGCGAAGTGCTGCGCGAATTTCCCGTCACGCCGGGACAGATCGAATTCGAGCTGACCGAGTCCATCCTGATGGACAACGTGGACGACACCATCGCCACCCTGCACGCCATCAAGGCACTGGGGTTTGCGCTGTCGATCGACGATTTCGGCACCGGCTATTCGAGCCTGAACTATCTGTGCCGCTTCCCGCTCGACAAGCTGAAAATCGACATGAGCTTCGTGCAGGACATCCACGGTTCGCCGCAGAATCTGGCGGTGACGAAAACCATCATCGGCCTTGGCCATACCCTGGGTCTGACGGTCACCGCCGAAGGCGTGGAAAGCGCGGCCGATGCCGACGTGCTGCGTCATGCCGGCTGCGATGAATTGCAAGGGTATTACTTTGCCCGCCCCATGCCGCAGGCGCACTTCATGGCCTGGCTGGCGCAAACCACCGCGTCCTGCGCCGCCTGACACTTCCTGTGGAGCGCCCGCAACGCGCAGGCGCCAGGTTCGACAACGCACGGCGGCCGCCAGGGCGCATGAATGCAGCAGGGATACCGGAATTGGTATTGACATCGAAAAAGAAGTCATTTGTGGGGCAAAGTCATTCCCACCTACCATGTTTCTGAGCAAGTTCCAGCTCTGGCGGCGACTGCCGCAGCGTTCTCAACATAACTAAAATACAGGTGGAGACAAGATGAAGCAATTGATGGCAACGGGCACCCGCACGTCCCGACAAAACACACGGTTGACCTTGAAGGCCACGGTGGCCGCCCTGGCCGGCGCAGGCCTGCTGAGCAGCGCTTCCGTCTGGGCGCAACAGGTGCCCGCCGTGGACACGCCAGTGGAAGAAACGGCACCGGCAGCAGCACCGGCGGCCGACAATGCCGGCATCGCCGTCGTCGCCGTCACCGGTGTGCGTCGCGCGGCGCAAAGCGCACAGACGATCAAGAAAAACAACGACCAGGTGGTCGATTCCATCGTCGCCGATGAAATCGGCAAATTCCCCGACAAGAACGTGGCCGAAATCCTCGGCCGCGTGACGGGCGTGCAGATCCGCCGCGAAGGCGGCGAAGCGGGTACCGTCATCATCCGCGGCTTGCCCGGCGTGGTGACCTTGCTCAACGGCCGCGAAATGTTCACCTCCGTGGGCCGCAGCCTGTACCTGGCCGACATCCCGACGGCCATGCTGCAGCGCGTGGACGTGTACAAATCGCAGGGCGCCGACATGGTCGAAGGCGGCACGGCCGGCGTGATCGACGTGCGCACCAACCGCCCCTTCGACTTCAAGGGCTTTACGGCATCGGGCAACGTGCGCGCCGAGCACCGCGACAAATCCGGCTCGACGGACCCGAACGTCAGCGGCATGGTCTCGAACCGCTGGAAGACCCCATACGGCGAGTTCGGCGCACTGCTCGGCCTGTCCTACCAGCGCGGCAAATACTATGACGAGACGATCTGGAATGCCGAACCCGTCAAGCGCCCCGAAGCGGGCAATATTACGGGTCCCGATTCCGTCGGCATGATCCCGACCGTGGGCGACCGCAAGCGCTATGCGGCGAATGCCGCCTTCCAGTGGCGCCCGAACTCGCAGGTGGAAGTGTATGCGGAAGGCATGTCGACCCTGATCAAGCACGCGTTCGACAGCCAGTTCTTCGTCGGTTCCCTGCCTTGGGGCCAGAACCCGGACATCACGCTGATCCCCGGCACCAATCAGGCGGCCACGGTGGGCAAGATCGACGGCCCATGGTCGCCGTTCACGCTGGGCTCGACCCAGGCGCGGCGCGACCGCTCGATCGGTTCGCAAGGCGCCATCGGCGCGCGCTGGGATATCACGCCGCAGCTGCGCGCCACCACGGAACTGGCGCGCACGGTCAGCAACTTCGAGCGCGAATTTCCCATCCTCGACTTCCTCGCCCATCCGACCAGCGTGATCGGCAGCACCAACGTCAACGGCGGCGCGCAGATCAGCTACCCCGGCTACAACATGACGGATCCGAAGAACTACACCCTGCTCGGCTTCTACGACAATCACAGCCACGATGAAGGCAGCTCGACCGACTGGCGCGGCGACGTGACCTACGACATGGACAGCACGGGCTTCTTCCGCGAATTCTCGGGCGGCGTGCGCCTGGCCAAGCGCAAGGCGGAATCCATACGCGAAAAGAACGTGCAAGGCGGACTGACGTCGGTCATGACTGCCGACGCCCTGCCCGGCCTGGCCTGCACTTCGCACAAGAACACGGGCAATTTCGGCCTGCAAAGCTGGCTCACGCCATGCCGCGACTTCATGCTCAACAACACGGATACCTTGCGCCAGCTGTTTACGGGCAGCAGCGAGCGCAGCCCGGACGATCCGATGACCCACTTCAAGGATGTGGAAAAAACCAATGCCGTCTACGGCAAGGCGCGCATCGGCTTTGACCTGGCGCAAGTACCGGTCGATGGCACCCTGGGCGTGCGCGTGGTGCAGACCAAGCAGGACTTGCAAGGCAATTCCTCGCAAAACGGCATCATCACGCCCGTACGCGTGAAGACTTCGGATACGGACGTGCTGCCCAGCATGACCCTGAAAGCCATGCTGCGCCAGGACCTGATCGCCCGCATGACGGCAGGCAAGGCCGTGCAGCGCCCGAACTTCGCCGACTTCAACCCCGGCGTGACTCTGGGCCAGAGCCTGGAGATGGTGCGCCCGACGGGCAACGGCGGCAATCCCGACCTCAAACCCGTGGAAGGCAAGAACCTCGACGTGGCGCTGGAATGGTATTTCGCGCAAACGGGTTCCGTCACGGCCACCGTGTTCCGCCACAACTTCAAGAATTACATCCTGTCCGGTTCGGCCAAGGAAACGTATGGCGGCATCGAGTACGACATCACGCGTCCGCGCAACACCTCGAAGGGCCATCTGCAAGGCGTGGAAATGGCTTACCAGCAATTCTACGACAAACTGCCAGGCTGGATGAGCGGCCTCGGCCTGCAAGCGAACGCCACGTACATGACGGGCGAGCTGGAAGAATTGAATGGCAGCGTGCATCCGTTCACGGGCATGTCGAAATGGTCGGCCAATATCGTCGGCCTGTACGAACAGGGACCGTGGTCGGCGCGCCTGGCCTACAGCTGGCGCGACAAGTACGTCGACGACTACAACTACCGCGGCAAGGGCATCCACCTGACCGTCGCGCCAACCAAGACCCTGGACGCGTCGGTCTCGTACAAGCTCAACCCGAACACCACGGTGACTTTGGACGCGAACAACCTGCTCGACTCGACCTACCGCGACTACCACGACACGCCGGACTATGTGCGCGATGTGCGGCGCTACGACAAGGTCGTCGGATTGTCGGTCCGCTGGAGCTACTAAAAACGCCCAGGGCGTTGTTGCCGCGCCTAGCCCTGGACGTTTTTAGGACCGGCAGCAACACCTGACCAAACCGGCCGCGCGGCGCGCTTTGCGGCCGGCGATGGTTTTGTCAGGCGTCGAAACGTCATTGCAATACATATTCTTTCTTCCTTGCGAGGGTTTCAGCGCCAGCCGGCAACGGTTGGCGTTTTTTTGCTTTGCGGAATCTATCCGACAGTGGAATTGATTTAACGCAAAATGGCGCCGCCGGGGGCTTTTATGCTGGCAGCTTGACTAGCGAACCCGGCGGGGACAGCATGCGCAATGCACGGCACGTCGACACACAGTTATTTCAACCCGACATCCCGGTGCGGCTCGACATGCGCACGGCGGCGCTGGTCGAGCATGCGCTGGCCTTGCAGGAAATGGCCGGCACGGGCGCCGCCGCCCTGTTTTTGCACTGCCACGACGTGCCGCTGCCCACCGCCCTGCGCGTGCTGACGACGGGACCGCGCCGCAAACCGGCCGGGCCGCACCTGTTTGCACGCCTGCGCCCGCGCACGGCCGCACTGGCGCAAGGCTTGCCGCTACCGGCGCGCTGACGAATCCTGTACCATCGCCGCAACCGATCACATGAGGCACGGCGATGCAGGCAGCGACACCCCACGACTCCTATGCGGCACTGATGGACCTGATCAAGGCGCGCCATGCGGAACTGAGCCCGCAATTCCAGGCCGGCGCCCGCTACCTGGCCGACCATCCGGACGAAGTGGCCGTCTCATCGATGCGCAGCATCGCCGCGCGCGCGCAGGTGCAGTCGGCCGCCCTCGTGCGCCTGGCGCAACAGCTGGGCTTTGCCGGCTGGCCGGAACTGAAAGCCATCTTCGTCGAGCGCCTGCGCACCGCACCGGCCGGCTATGCGGCAAAGGCAGACGCGCTGGCCGGCAAGGACGGGAACCTGGTCACCGAAGTGTTCACGGTGCAGCAGCGCAACCTGGCCGCCACGGAAAGTGCCAACCACGCCGCCCTGGACGCGGCCGCCAACCTGCTGCAGGCGGCGCCCCGCGTGCATGTGGCCGGCTTTCGCGCCGCCCACCCCATCGCCTACACCCTGCACTACCTGTACCGCTTGCTGCGCCCCAGCGTGCAGCTGCTGAGCGGCCAGGGCGGCACCCTGGAAATGGACTTGCGCGCCCTGCAGGCAAACGAAGCCGTCGTCGTCGTCAGCTTCGCGCCCTATTCCAGCGAAGCGCTGCTGGTGGCGCAGACCGCGCGCCGGGCTGGTTGCCAGCTGGTCGCCATCAGCGACAGCCCCATGTCGCCGCTGGCCCTGCAAGCCGATGCCAGCATCGTCATCGCCGTCGACAGCCCCTCGTTCTTTCCCTCCATCGTGGCCGGCGTCGCGGCCGTCGAAAGCCTAGTGGAACTGCTGGTGGCGCGCGCGGGGCCCGATGCCGTCACCGCCATCGGCGCGGCGGAAAGCCAGCTGCGGGCGCTGGGCGCCTACGCAAAAACATCAAATGGTGTAAACTAAAAACAAATACATCAAACGTTGTTAAATGGCGCAACGCCTTCTATAATCGGTCTTCCCCTTGCCGATAAGAAAGCGATGCCATGAGCCATGTCTTCCACCGCAGCTTGACCGCCAGCTATCCCGTCGCCACGGGCGGCGATGGTCCCTACCTGATCGACGCCGACGGCAAGCGCTACCTGGACGCCTGCGGCGGCGCGGCCGTCTCCTGCCTCGGCCATGCGGATGCGGCCGTCATCGCGGCCGTGCAGCAGCAGGTTGCCAGGATGGCGTACGCGCACAGCTCGTTTTTCACCAGCGAGCCGATGGAGCAGCTGGCCGATTTCCTCGTCGCCCGTGCGCCTGCCGGCATCGACAGCGTGTATTTCGTCTCGGGCGGTTCGGAAGCGGTGGAAAGCGCGCTCAAGATGGCGCGCCAGTATTTCGTGGAACGGGGCCAGCCGCAGCGCCGCCACGTCATTGCGCGCCGCCAGAGTTACCACGGCAACACACTGGGCGCACTGGCCACGGGCGGCAACGCCTGGCGCCGCCAGCAATTCGAACCGCTGCTGATTGGCGTGACCCATGTCTCTCCCTGCTACGCCTGGCGCGACCAGCCAGCCCATGAAACGGACGGCGACTACGTGGCGCGCCTGGGCCAGGAACTGGAAGACACTATCGCCGAGCTGGGCGCGGACAAGGTCATGGCCTTCATCGCCGAACCCGTCGTCGGCGCCACGGCCGGCGCCCTGCCCGCCGTCGCCGGCTACTTCCAGCACATGCGCGACATTTGCCAGCGCCATGGCATCCTGCTGATCCTCGACGAAGTCATGTGCGGCATGGGGCGCACGGGCAGCCTGTTCGCCTGCGAGCAGGAAGGCATCACGGCCGACCTGATCTGCATCGCCAAGGGCCTGGGCGCCGGCTACCAGCCCATCGGCGCCGTGATGGTCTCCAAGGACATCCGCGACACCATCCGCGCCGGCACGGGATTCTTCCAGCATGGCCACACGTATATCGGCCACGCCACGGCCTGCGCCGCCGCCCTGGCCGTGCAGCGGCAGATCGAGGAACGCGGTCTGCTGCTCAACGTGCGCGCCATGGGCAACTTGCTGAAAGAGCGGCTGCTTGCGCGTTTCGATGGCCATGCGCACGTGGGCGACATCCGCGGCCGCGGCCTGTTCCTGGGCCTGGAACTGGTGCAGGAGCGCGCCAGCAAGCAGCCTTTCGACCCTGCCCGCCGCCTGCATGCGCGCATCAAGGCGCAAGCCATGCACAACGGACTGATGTGCTACCCCATGGGCGGCACCATCGATGGCCTGCATGGCGACCACATCCTGCTGGCGCCACCCTACATCATCGACGCCAGCCACGTCGATGAGATCGTCGACAAGCTGGGCGCGGCCATCGATGCTTGCGTGGGGTAGCCGCGCAAGCCGCGGCAGAAATGCGCAAGGGCCTCGACCAGCAACTTTTGTTCACTCCTTGCCAATATTAATTGACTTATTTTAAACAATCGTTTTAAATCAGGAAGTTACTCAAAATCAATCATCTTGAGCATTCAAACATCGCATTGCCCTTTTCGATGCTGGACGCCCACGTTGATGCACTCTGAAGCCAAGGTATATGGAACTGCTCGACTCCCTGCGTCAGCCCCCACTGCAAGACGACACGATCAGCGGGCACTATGAAGTGCGCCGCTTGCTGGGCGAAGGCGGTTTCGGCCATGTATTCGAAGCCTGGGATGCCAAGCTGTGCCGCAGCGTGGCGCTGAAACGCCTGAAACCGCAAGCCGACGTGCTGCATCCGGAAAAACTCATCAATGAAGCGCGCCTGGCCGCCTCGCTCAAGCATGCCGCCTTCGTGCGCATTTTCGCCATCGAAGGCCAGGGCACGAGCCAGTCCATCGTCATGGAACTGGTCGAAGGCCAGACCTTGGGCCAGTTCATGCACAGCGGCAAGGCTGACCTGCAAGCCGCGCTCGACATCGCTTACCAGATCGCCGACGCCATGGACGAGGCGCACGCCATGGACCTCGTGCACGGCGATCTGAAACCGTCGAACCTGATGCTGGAGGCAAACGGCAAGGTGCGCATCCTCGACTTCGGCCTGGCCCGCCACATCGACCCGCAAGCAACGCAAACGACCACCCTGTGCGACTTGCAGGGCACGATTGCCTACATGGCGCCCGAGCGCCTGATGGGCCGCCTGCCCGACACGCGCGGCGACGTATATGCCCTGGGCGCCATGCTGTACGAAATGCTGGCCGGCCAGCGCCACTTCGCCCACCTGAACGGCCTGGCCCTGGCCGCCGCCCACATGCAGGCAACGGAAGCCTGGCCCGACCTGCCGGAAACCGTCCCGCCCACCATCAACGCCCTCGTGCGCGCGATGACGGCGCACGACCCGGCGGAACGGCCACGCACCATGCGCGATGTGCGCGACGTCATACAGGCGCGGCAAAACGGACCGGTAACACAGGCAGTACCGGTAGCCGATGCGCCAACGGTCAAACCACCGACTTCGATTGCCATCCGCCTACAACTACCGCTCAAGCGCAGCCTGCTGGCGGCTGGCGCCATCCTTGTACTGGGCCTTACCGCATGGCAAGGCCCCGAGCTGATAATGTCCTGGCGTGACCACCATGGCACCTTGCCGTACTCCGAAGTGGGATCCATGAAGGCTGGCATGGACGCCATGCGCACGTTTGACCAGGACAATAGCCAGAAACAGGCTGTCACGCATTTCTCGACTGTGTTACAGCACAACCCCAATAATGCCGCGGCGGCCGCAGGGCTGTCTCTCGCATCGAGCCTGCGCTATATAGGAGAGGGCCGCGACGATACCTGGCTACATCGGGCTGAAATCAATGCCAGGCAGGCTCTGGAAGCAGACAATCAACTGGCACTGGCGCATGTCGCGCAAGCATGGGTATATGAAATACAGGGCAAGAGCGACGAAGCGCTGCATGCGACGTCGAACGCCCTGAATCTCGAACCGAACAGTTTCCTCGGCTTGTATTGCAAGGCACGCGTGCTGATCGCCACCAATAAATTCGATCTGGCCAAGTCCATACTGGACCAGGCCATGACGGCCTATCCCGGCGAGCATGTGTTTGTAACCTTGCTTAGCGTCATGCAGTATAGGCAGGGAGACTACCCCCGTGCCGAACAAGGCTTCCGGAAAAGTATTTCCATGTCGCCCCACTCCCCCAGCACCTATGCCTTCCTCAACGCCACGCTGTTAAGGCTGAATCGCGATGTGGAAGCGCTACAGGTCTTGCAGCAAGGCTTACAGATCGCTCCATACTGGGAGCTTTACACCAACCTAGGAACAACCCTGTTTGCCAAGGGCGACTATCTCGGTGCCGTGCAGGCGTTTGAGAATGCCGTATCCGAAACCAAGGGCAGTCCCGGCATCTACTTGCTGTGGGCCAATCTGGCCGATGCACAACGCTGGGTTCCGGCGCAAATGCAGGCGTCCAAACAATCCTATGCGCGCGCCATCGCCCTGCTACGGCCCATCGTCGAACGCAAACCCAACGATGTCACCGTCATTTCGCGCCTGGCGCTTTACCAGGCCTACACGGAAGAAAAGCAAGCCGCGCTACTGGGCGTGCAGCACGCACTTAGTCTCGCCCCAGAAATGGCTGACGTGCAGTTTCGCGCCGCCCTCACGTATGAACTTACGGATATGCGCGGAGAAGCGCTGGCTGCGCTGCAACAAGCCAGCACGCTTGGCTATCCCCTCAATCTGATCGAGTCAGCCCCCGATCTGTTGAACCTGCGACGAGATGCTCGCTACCAGCAGTTTATTATTAACCTGAAAAGAGATCGTAAAACATGACGCCTGTAAGCCCTTGGATGAAGTTATCCGTGCATTTTGATGCAGATCAAATTACCAACCAGCTCGACTACAGCTTCACCTCGTGCGACGGCACGGCCGATCCACGCCATGGCCCCTATATGGGCGGGGTACACTTCCAGAAGGGACAACATGTCTATCTCGACGTGACTTGCTGCGGCTCCAAGGAGAGCGGCTTCAGCTCGTTCCAGATCATCGATTGTTGCATCATCAGCGTGCCACAACTGACGCAGATCGGTCCGAAAGTCCCTACCATCTACTCACCGCCATCGCCCTTCCTGCAAGCCGTAGGCGCCACTTATAGCTTGCCACTGGACTTCGAAATCCAGCAACTGCTGGGCGATACCGTACCGCCAACGCTGCATCATATCCGCCAGGAATGGAAACATACGCTGGACGTGGGCTATGCAAGCGGCCGCTGGGAATTGTCTTTCGTCATCACCGTACGCATCATGCGCGGCGAAGACTCGCCGCCAGAATTGCGCGTATTTTCCTTTGACCCGGAAAGTTCAGTCGGCGGGAATGTCCTGATGTAATGCCCCGCACCTGATCCCGCCCATCGGCATGGCGTGCGGGATCAGGTGCGGCAAGCGACACGGACTCCGGCCAGCCATGCGGGTACACCCTGCAATCCGTGCGCGACAGGGCCGATGTCTGCGGCTAGCGGCCAGGGAAATCCTGCCGGCACCACAGCGGCGTCCCGCGCCCGCAGTCAAGCGTACCGCTTTGACAAAAATTCATCCCTCCCCTCACAAGTCGTCGCAGCCCTCGCCACCCGGTGATGGTAAAGTGTGGCCTGCTGCGGAAAATTTGATCACGCGTATATTCAATGAACATCCCCGCCGTGCAAGGCGAGGGGCGACGACGATGCGCGCAGGCTCCGCCAGGCACACGAACACCACACAGAACAACGCTTAAAATCAAAGACTTACAATGAATATGCAGTCAAATACCGAACTGGCAAACATCGCCAAGAGCAAACTCACGCCCATGATGCAGCAATATTTAGGCATCAAGGAAAACCACCCGACGATGTTGGTCTTCTACCGCATGGGCGATTTCTACGAGCTGTTTTTCGAGGATGCGGAGAAAGCCTCGCGCCTGCTGGGCATTACCTTGACGGCGCGTGGCGTGGCCAGTGGCAACCCGATTAAAATGTGCGGCGTGCCGTTTCATTCGCTGGACGGCTACCTGGCCAAGCTGGTCAAGCTGGGCGAGTCGGTGGCCATTTGCGAGCAGATCGGCGACCCGGCCACCAGCAAGGGTCCCGTCGAACGCAAGGTCATGCGCGTCGTCACGCCCGGTACCCTGACGGATGCGGACTTGCTGCCAGAGAAGGCCGAGCGCCCGCTGCTGGCCATGTGCAGCATCACGCAGCGCAAGACGGTCACCACTGGCCTGGCCTGGCTGTCGCTGGCGAGCGGCGCTTTGAAGTTGATGGAGTTTTCCGGCGACAGCGGCACCGTGGCCGTGCGATTGCAGCAGGAACTGGAACGCATCGTGCCGGCTGAAATTCTCAGCGGCGACAATGGCAACCTGTTCGACGACTACGCGGGCACGCACATCAACCGCGTGCCGGACTGGCATTTCGACGTGGTGGGCGGCCACAAGGCCTTGCTCGACCAGTTGGGCGTGGCGACTTTGACGGGCTTCGGCGCCGATGGCCTCGGCGCCGCGTTCGGCGCGGCCGGCGCGCTGCTGCGCTATGCGCAATCGACGCAGGGACGCGGCTTGCAGCACGTGCGCTCCCTGACGACGGAAACGGAAAGCGAATTCATCGGTCTGGACGCGGCCACGCGGCGCAACCTGGAATTGACCGAAACCATCCGCGGCCAGGAATCGCCTACGCTGTTTTCCCTGCTGGATCATTGCCGCACGGCCATGGGTTCGCGCATGCTGCGCCACTGGCTGCACCATGCGCGGCGCGACCAGAACGTGGCCCGCGCGCGCCATGAAGCCATCGCCGCGCTGGCGCAAAGCGAAGCGGCCGGTCCGCTCGCTGCCACCCTGGCGCAAGTACCCGATATCGAACGCATCACCACGCGCATCGCGCTGCTGTCGGCGCGTCCGCGCGACTTGGCCGCCCTGCGCGACGGCTTGCTGCAACTGCCGGCCCTGCGCGGCGACGTGGTCCGTTGCTATAGGGGTGAACAATGCGGCCAGGGCGGCGAAACCGGTTTGCTGGCCGCCATCCATACGGCGCTGGCCACGCCTGTTGCCTGCCTGGACTTGCTGGTGCGCGCCGTGGCGCAGGAACCGGCCGCGATGGTGCGCGACGGCGGCGTCTTCGCCACCGGTTTCGACGCCGAACTCGATGAATTGCGCGCGCTGTCGGAAAACGCGGGCCAGTTCCTGCTCGACCTGGAAACGCGCGAACGGGCACGCACGGGCATCGCCAACCTGCGCGTCGAATACAACAAGGTGCACGGCTTCTACATCGAAGTCACGCACGGCCAGACGGACAAGGTGCCGGACGACTACCGCCGCCGCCAGACCCTGAAAAACGCCGAGCGCTACATCACGCCGGAACTCAAGGTGTTCGAAGACAAGGCCCTGTCTGCGCAAGACAAGGCCCTGGTGCGCGAAAAGCTGCTGTACGACCTGCTGCTGGCCGACCTGGCGCCGCACATCGGCACCCTGCAGACCATCTCGCAAGGCCTGGCCCAGCTCGACACCCTGAATGCGCTGACGGAACATGCGCAGCAACACAACTGGGCCGCGCCGCAACTGGTCGAGGAACCGTGCATCAACATCGTCGAAGGGCGCCACCCCGTGGTGGAAAAGCAGATCGAACGCTTCATCGCCAACGATTGCCGCTTCGTCAACGAGCGCCGTCTGCTCCTGATTACCGGTCCGAACATGGGCGGTAAATCGACCTTCATGCGCCAGGTGGCCCTGATCACCCTGCTGGCCTACGTGGGCAGCTACGTGCCGGCCGCTTCCGCCACCATCGGCCCCATCGACCGCATCTTCACGCGTATCGGCGCCACCGACGACCTGGCGGGCGGACGCTCGACCTTCATGGTGGAAATGACGGAATCGGCGGCGATTTTGAACGGCGCCACCGAGCATTCGCTGGTGCTGATGGATGAAGTGGGCCGCGGCACCTCGACCTTCGACGGCCTGGCTCTGGCCTGGGCCATCGCGCGCCATCTGATCGATACGAGCCGCAGCTTCACCCTGTTCGCGACGCATTACTTTGAGCTGACGCAACTGCCGGACAGCCACCCGAGCGCCGCCAACGTGCATCTGTCCGCCGTCGAGCACAAGGACAGCATCGTCTTCCTGCACGCCGTGCAAGCCGGTCCCGCCTCGCAAAGCTACGGCTTGCAGGTGGCGCAACTGGCTGGCGTGCCGCAGCCCGTGATCAAGGCGGCGCGCAAGCACCTGGCGCGCCTGGAAGCGCAGGCGCTCGACGCCACGCCGCAGCGCGACCTGTTCGCCGCACCGGCAGCCGATCCGTATGCACAGGAGGAAGAAGAGGAAGCGGCGGCGCCGCTGGCAGCGCTGAACGCGGCGCAGCAAGCCTTGCTCGACGCCATCGCCGACCTCGATCCCGATGCGCTCACGCCGCGTGACGCGCTGGAACAGCTGTATCAGCTGAAACGGCTGGCCGCCGCATGACCTGCCGGCGCAGCTCGATACGCCTGCTGGCCGCCGGCTTGCTGGCTGCCAGCCTGCCATGGCAAGCGGCGCTGGCCGCCCCGGGCGACCAGGCCGGCTTCGAGTTTGCCGTGCTGGGCCATTCCTTCAACGCGGGACCGGACGACGGCCCCCTGAAAAAAGCCATCGCCGACACCAGCGCCTTCAATGCCTCGTTCGTCGTGGCCACCGGCATCAAGGCCGCCAGCGAATCGTGCAGCGACAAGCTGTATGGCCAGCGCAAGGATTTGCTGGACGCCAGCGGACCGCCGCTGATCGTTTCGCTGTCGGCCAGCGACTGGGCCAACTGCCGCAATTCGCGCGGCAGGGTCAACGCGATCGAACGCCTGAACCGCCTGCGCGACGTGTATTTTGCCGATGACCAGAGCCT
The DNA here is from genome assembly GCF_021165895.1 of Janthinobacterium sp. PLB04. Taxonomy (NCBI): domain Bacteria; kingdom Pseudomonadati; phylum Pseudomonadota; class Betaproteobacteria; order Burkholderiales; family Oxalobacteraceae; genus Janthinobacterium; species Janthinobacterium sp. PLB04. The sequence continues at coordinate 5,199,672 of NZ_CP088968.1, forward strand.
GGGCCAGCGCAGGCTGACCCTGTCGCGGCTGTCATCGACGGCGAAGTTCCGCAGCTATGCGGAAAACGCCCACTGGGAATACGGCGGCGTGCTGTTTGCTACCGTCAACCTGCCCGCGAACAACAACCATTTCTTGCCAGAAGCGGGACGCAACAGCGAATTCGAAGACCGCCTGGTCGCCAACCGCTCCTGGCTGCAGCGCCTGTTCGCCATGGCGCAACGCAAGCAGCTCGACGGCATCGTGCTGTTTTCCGATGGCGACGCGGGCGTGCTCGATGAAGACGACAATTCGCTGCTGCCCAGCTTCAGTTCGAAACAGGACGGCTTTGCCGGACCGCGCAAGCAGATCCGCACACTGGCGAAGAAGTTCAGCGGCAAGGTGTTATTGGTCGATACGCAGCGCGATGGCGACACGGATGGCAAGGAGGGGAAAACCAAAAAAGCCGCAGCCAAAACAGGCGGGCCGAAGATCAGCTGGAAAGGCAACCTGGGCCACGTCAGCATCAACAACGACTGGGCCGCCATCGCCGTACGGCCCGGCAAGACGCCATTCTTTGAGGTGCGTCAACGCGCCGTCAGGCCATCGGCACAAGCCAGGGCCAGGGCGTCGACCGTGCGCCGTTAGCGCATAAGCAAACAGGCCGGCATGTAGCCGGCCTGTTTTCATTCAAGCAGCGTCACGCCCAACAGACGTCACGACGCCTGACAAAACCGTAGCGAGCAGCTGCGCGGCGTGGCCGAGAAGCGCAACCGTACTAGAGTACGGTGAGCATCGCCGGCCGCGCCCCGCTGCGCGCAGCAGGTTTGGTCAGGTGTTAATGAATAGGGTGGGTGCGGAAGTGGTCGCCCTCTTCGCCTTCATCATCTTCATCGCCATGGTCATGGCCGTGGGCGCCATGCACGTGGCCATGGGCGATTTCTTCGTCGGTGGCTGCGCGCACGTCAGCGACGGTCAGCGAGAAGCGCAGCGCGATGCCGGCCAGTGGATGGTTACCGTCCAGCACGACCTTGTCGTCGGCGATATCGGTGACCGTGAAGATCATCGCTTCTTCGTCCGGCGAATCGCTTTCCGGCATGCCTTCGAACTGCATGCCCACTTCCAGCGGCTCAGGCAGGCGATTGCGCGGCTCGACCTTCACCAGGGCTGGATCGTATTCACCGAAAGCATCATCCGGTTCGATCTGGATCGTGTTGGAATAGCCAACTTCCTTGCCGTCGAGCTCTTCTTCGATCTTCGGCAGGGTGTTTTCATAATCACCGTGCAGGTAGACCATAGGCTGACGGCCGTCTTCGATCAGATTGTCTTGCGCGTCTGACAGTTTGTAGTTGACAGTCACGACCGTATTTTTGGCAATCTTCATTATGCTTCCTTTCATTGTATAAGCTGGCAAATTATACCTTCACGCCGCCAACGGCAGGCGCATTCCTGCATTTCCGGTTGTTATAATGGGCGCATGAAAAAATTAACTCTCCTCGGCGATATCACGCCGGCGCAATTCCTGCGCGACTACTGGCATAAAAAACCCTTGTTGATCCGTCAAGCTGTGCCTGGTTTCAAGGCACTGTTCGATTTCAAGGCCCTGGCCGAGCTGGCTACCCTGGACCACGTCGAATCGCGCCTGGTCAGCCATGCGGATGGCCACTGGAACATGCAGCAAGGTCCATTGACCAGCCTGCCCTCGCTGAAACAGAAGGAATGGACCTTGCTGGTACAGGGCGCCAACTTGCACAGCGCCAAGGCCGACGCCCTGCTGCGCCAGTTCCGTTTCCTGCCGGACGCGCGCCTGGACGACCTGATGGTCAGCTTCGCCACCGATGGCGGCGGCGTGGGCCCGCATTTCGATTCGTATGACGTGTTCCTGCTGCAAGGCCAGGGCAAGCGCCACTGGCGCATCGGCGCGCAGAAAGACCTGAGCCTGATCGACGGCTTGCCGCTGAAAATCCTCAGCAACTTCACGCCCGACGAAGAATTCACGCTGGAACCGGGCGACATGCTGTACCTGCCGCCCCACTACGCGCACGACGGCGTGGCCATCGGCGACTGCCAGACGTATTCGATCGGCTTCCGCTCGCCATCGTTCCAGGAACTGGGCGAAGCCTTCCTGCAATTCATGGCCGACTCGATCGACTTGCCGGGCATCTATAGCGATCCGGACCTGAAGGCGTCGGGCAAGCCGGCGGAAATCCCCCGTGAAATGCTCAGCACCATCACGGAAGAAATGAACAAGGTGCGCTTCACGGAAGAAGATGTGACCATTTTCCTCGGTGAACACCTGTCGGAACCGAAGCACAATGTATTTTTCACGCCGCTGTCCAAGCCGCTAACGGTGGGCCGCTTCGCGGACGCCGCACAGAAAAAGGGTGTCGTGTTGTCGCGCAAGACGCTGATGCTGTATCGTGGCAAGAATGTCTTCATCAATGGCGAATCGTTTGCCATTGGCAAGGCCGATAAAACGGCCTTGGAAACCCTGGCCAACGAACGCGCCCTCGATGGCACAGCCGTAGCCCAGGCTTCCGATGACGTGATGGATGCCTTATATACCTGGTATCAGGATGGCTGGATCGAACTGGCTTGAATGGGTGCAGCGTAGTAAAAGTGGTATTACAGCAGGGGGAATATCGGCATCTGCGCTAGCGCAATAAAACATATTATTTTTATATCGTTTTGTCGCGCTTTCGCAAATCGCTTACACTTGCTTGCAATTTGCTTCGGCAAATATTGCGATATCACAAAATAGTTGCGAATTTGCCTCTTGCTCCTATTGCGACGCACCAAAAATCGCTATAATATTCGGTTAGGAAGTTTCCGTTGTCTGGCAGGCACCACCTGGTACGAAAAGCCTTCGAAGACGACCTAACGAGCGATAATTACCGGTAATTATTCATCGCAACAATATTGATTTATTTTTTGAAATAATTAAGGAAAACAAATGAAAAAATCCCTGCTGATCGCCTCCCTGATGGTTGTTGCTCTGGCTGCTTGCAGCAAAAAAGAAGAAGCTCCTGCACCAGCACCAGTAGTTGAAACCCCAGCACCAGCACCAGCAGTTGAAGCTGCTCCAGCTGCTGCTGCTGACGCTGCTGCTTCGGCCGCTACCGACGCTGCTGCTGCTGCTTCGGCTGCCGCTTCGGCCGCTACCGACGCTGCTTCGGCTGCTTCGGCTGCTGCATCGGCTGCTAAGTAATTTAGCACCCTGCACTAAAGAAAGCCGGCCTTCGGGCCGGCTTTTTTATTGGGCAAACGCCCAAGCAAACCTACCGCGCCGCGCTTTGCGGCCTGCGATGTTCACCGTACTCAAGTACGGCTACACTTCTTGGCCACCAATCACTGTCGCTCGCCACGGTTTTGCTGGACGCCGCAAGCACCTATTGCATACCCAAAATAAAAAGGCTGACCCGGTTTTTACCGGGTCAGCCTTTTTTATGATGTGTGACAGCTTTTGATAGCCGCCACTCAGCGAACCTTATTTCAACTGGTCATTCAGCAGACCCAGAATCTTCTCTGCCACTGGCGAGACATCCGGCTGGCCTTCGTTGCTGAGAATGCTGACCAGGCTGGTCGAGCCATTGCCGGCCTTGACCAGAACGCGGTAGCGCTGCGCGCCCTTGTCCTTGTCGGACGACGAGCCCCAGCTGAACAGTTTCGAGAAGAAGCCATCTTTCTTGACGGCATCCGGATCGACGTAACGCACGAAATACGTGCCTTGCGTGCGGTCGCGGTCTTCCACGGTGAAGCCAACGCGGTCCAGTGCCAGGCCGACGCGGCGCCAGGCGCGGTCGAAACTTTCATCGACTTCGATGGCGCGCGCCGGCGTGGCGGCGTCGCCCACCAGCTTGGCGTGCTGCGGCTGCACGATGGCGGCATCGACAGCCGTCTTCGCCTGCGCATCGTCGCTGGCCGCGCCCAGGCGCGTCATCAACTTGGCGAGGAATTGCGCTTCCAGGCCCGGATCGTTCGGACGCGCGGTCCAGGTGGTGGTTTCCTTGTCGCGGCCCGTGACAACCTCTTCCACGCCACGGTGGCTGATGTAGATCTCGGTCGAACCATCGGCCAGGCGCTCCACGCGGGTACGGTATTTGTCTTTTTCGCCGCTCGAATACAGGCCGTCGAAAGCCTTGCCGATCGTGCTGCGAATGATATCTTGCGGGATCTTGGCGCGGTTTTCGTTCCACTCTGTTTCCATGATGCCAGCCGTCGGCTGGTCGATGGCGATGGTAAAGCCAGAATCTTCCCAGAATTGCTTGAGCTGCGGCCACAGCACTTCAGGCGACTGCTTGACGACCAGCCAGCGCTGGTTGCCCGCGCGCTCGACCTTCACGCCGCCTGCCGTGACAGGCACGACGCCCACCACGCCGTCGGCGCCCACGACGACGGGCGTACCGGCCGTGGCGTTGCGCTGCGCGTTGTAGCCGGAAGCCGTGGCCACGCCATTTTTCGAATCCGGCAAGGAATAACGGTTGTCCTGCTGCAATTGCGTCAGGTCAGGCGGCACGTCCAGGGTGCCGGCTTTCTTGACCGACTTGTAGTCGACCTTGTCGCCACCGACTACCGAACTGATCATGCCACAGCCCGCGAGGCTGGCTGCGACGGCGCCGATGACGATGCCGCGGACGGCGATGGTGGCAGGCGCCGATTTGGTTTTCTTGCAATTAGTCATGTCGTAACTGGATAAGAAGCTAAGTAGCAGCTGGAATCAGGGAAGGTCCGGACTGGTCGAGTCCGGGCTTGAAGTTCGGCTTAAGACAGGATGCCAGCGTCGCGCAAGGCATCGCGCACGGTGGCATGGCAATTCTCAGCCAGCGGCACCAGTGGCAAGCGTATGCCGGCTGGCATCAGGCCCATTTCGGCCAGCGCCCATTTGACGGGCACCGGGTTGGGCTCGACAAACAATTTCTGGTGCAAAGGAAAAACTTTGTTATTGATGCCAATCGCCGTGGCGCGCTCGCCCGCCATGGCCGCGACGCACATGTCGTGCATGGCGCGCGGCGCGACGTTGGCCGTCACGGAGATATTGCCGTGGCCGCCGCAGAACATCAGCGCCATGGCGGTCGGATCATCGCCCGAGTACACTGCGAAGTCGGCCGGCACGAGGCGCAGCAGGTCGATGCCGCGGCCGATATTGCCGGTCGCATCTTTCACGCCAACGATATTCGGGATGGCGGACAGGCGCACAATGGTTTCGTTGCTCATGTCGGCAACCGTGCGGCCAGGCACGTTGTATAGGATGACGGGGATGTCGACGGCTTCGGCGATGGCCTTGAAGTGCTGGTACATGCCTTCCTGGGTAGGACGGTTGTAGTACGGCACCACTTGCAAGACAGCATCGGCGCCCGCTTCTTTCGCGTAGCGCGTCAGTTTGATGGCCTCGGCCGTGGAGTTGCCTCCGGCGCCGGCGATGATAGGAATGCGTCCCTTGGCATGTTCGACGGTCAACTGGATCAGTTCGCAGTGTTCTTCCACGCTGACTGTTGCCGATTCGCCCGTCGTGCCAACGATGACGATGCCGTCCGTACCCTCGGCGATATGCCAGTCGATCAGCTTGCGCAGGCCTGGAAAGTCCAGACTGCCGTCTGCGTGCATCGGGGTGACGATTGCTACAATGCTGCCCTTGATCATAGTAAGTTTATAGCGCCGATAAATAAAACAACGATTGTAGCGGATAGCCCGCGCCTGTGGTGCATTCTGACATAGTATGGCCGCTCAAAACGTCGGCAGCAGGGCTGCCAACCGTGGAAAATCCGGCCGGACGGCACAAATTCGTTGCACCAGAGCAGCTTTTGGCTGTTCCACGCGCCCATCCTCATACGCTACCACACGCAAGCCGTGCTGGACCGCCCAGGTCAGCATTTCGCCTTCCTTCAGCAGGAACTTCGGATTCGACGGCTTGCCGAACTGCTCATTGCCTTCAGCAAACGTTTCATACAGCAGCACGCCATCGGGCGCCAGGCTGGCAATCATGGCTTCCAGCAGGGGCCGGTGCAGGTAATTGGTGACGACGATGCCGGCAAAACGGCCGGGGGCGAAAGGCCACACGGCGCCCTGCCCTTCCAGGTCCACCAGCGACGTGGTGATGCCCGTGCCAGCCGCCTTTTCCAGCATTTCCGGATCATGGTCGAGCGCGATCACGGGGTGGCCCAGGCTTACCAGGTGGCGCGCGTGGCGGCCCGCGCCGCAGGCCAGGTCCAGCACTTCGCCGCCGGGGATCAGGGGCGCCCAGCGGCGCAGCCAGCCGGAAATCGCTTCGGTTTCTAATATTGGTTCAGTTACTTGCATCGGTACTTCCATCAATTATTTGCGTCCATCCAGTTGCTTGCATCAAGTCAACAGGGCTGTCAGGGGCGTGACCAGGGTGACAAAAATGCCAATGACAAATTCGATCGCCGCCAGCAAGGCGCGGTTCAATACGCCCGTGTACATCAGCAGCACCAGGGCGCCGAAGACATACAGGCTGTAGCGCTCGATACTGGCGTAAGGACGCGCCAGCTGCATCGGCAGCAAGCCCGTCATGATGCGTCCGCCATCGAGGGGCGGCACGGGAATCAGGTTAAAGACAAACATGGCCGCATTCACGCTGACGCCGGCGCCCGCCATCTTGCGGAAAAACATGCCCATTTCCGTCGGCGGCATCACGCTGAGCACGACAAAGGCGATCATCCAGCCCAGGCCCATGACGAAATTGGCGCCAGGACCGGCAAACGCCACCCAGGCCATCTGCTTCTTCGGATTGCGCAGGCGGCTGAAATCGACAGGCACCGGCTTGGCATAGCCGAACGGCACCTGGATCGTGAAATACAGCATCAGGGGCAGCAAGATCGTGCCGAAAGGGTCGATATGCCGGATGGGATTGAGGCTCAGCCGGCCTTCGTTCGAGGCCGTGGGATCACCGAAATAACGGGCGGCATAGCCATGCGCCGCCTCATGCAGGGAAATGGCAAACAGCACCGGCACCAGGTACACCGCAACGGTCTGGACTATCGTATTGAAATCGCTCATGACCGCGATTCTACCAGAGGCGAACTAGGCTCTTTCTTACGTTGTCATTAAGAACAGATGAAGAACGGCGCCAGAACAGGCCTGCGATGCCGCCTACAAACCCAGCACGGCCGGGTCGCCCCGTCCCACGCGCACCACTTCCGGCTCCGCTCCCGTCAGGTCGATCACGGTGCTGGGGCCATGCGCGCAGACGCCGCCATCGATGATCAGGTCGACCAGCTTTTCCAGCCGTTCGCGGATCGTGTCGGCGTCCGTCAGGCTGTCTTCATCGCCGGGCAGAGTCAATGTCGCGCCCAGCAGCGGCTGGCCCAGCTCTTCCAGCAGGCATTGCACGATGCGGTGCTGCGGCACGCGCAGGCCGATGGTCTTGCGCGAAGGATGGCTGAGGCGGCGCGGCACTTCCTTCGTCGCTTCCAGGATGAAAGTGTAGGCGCCCGGCGTGGCCGCCTTGAGCAGGCGGAACTGGCGGTTGTCCACGCGGGCATACACGCCCAGCTCGCTCAAGTCGCGGCACAGCAAGGTTAAATGGTGCTTTTCATCCACGCCCCGGATGCGGCGCAGGCGCTCGACGGCGCCCTTGTCGTCGAGCTGGCACACCAGCGCGTAGCAGGAATCCGTGGGCAAGGCCACGACGCCGCCGGACTGGATGATTTGCGCCGCCTGCTTGATCAGGCGCATTTGCGGATTGTCAGGGTGAATCTGGAAAAATTGACTCATGTGTAAGCGTTCTGGCGAACCAGCTTGTTAAGTTAGCATTATTGTACGCCGCGCAGCGCGGCGATGCGTTGTTCGAGGGGCGGATGGGTGGCGAACAGCGCGCCCCAGCCGCCATTGCCGCCGCTGATGCCCAGCGCCTGCATCGATTGCGGCAGCTCGCCCGGCGGCACGCCGCCCAGGCGGGCCAGCGCGTGCATCATCGGCGTGGGGCTGCCCAGCAGCTTGGCGGAACCGGCGTCGGCGCGGAATTCGCGCTGGCGCGAGAACCAGGCCACGATGATGGAAGCGAGCAAGCCGAAGATCACTTCGCACACCATGACGGTGACAAAATAGCCAATGCCGCGCCCGCCGCCTTCGCGGTTGTTATTTTTCAACAGCACGTTATCGACAAAGAAACCCACCACGCGGGCCATGAAGACGACGAAGGTATTCACCACGCCCTGGATCAGGGTCAGGGTCACCATGTCGCCGTTTGCGACGTGGGCGATCTCGTGGCCCAGCACGGCTTCGACTTCATCGCGGTTCATGTTTTGCAGCAAACCGGTGGAGACGGCCACCAGCGCGGAATTCTTGAAGGCGCCCGTGGCAAACGCATTCGCGTCGCCCTCGTACACGGCCACTTCCGGCATGCCGATGCCGGCCCGCTCGGACAAGGCGCGCACGGTATTGACCAGCCACAATTCCGTCGACGAAGTCGGGTTGTCGATGACGCGCGCGCCCGTGCTCCACTTGGCCATCGGCTTGCTGATCAACAATGAAAAGATCGAACCCGTGAAGCCCACCACCAGCGAAAACACCAGCAGGCTGCCCAGGTTCAGGGTGCTGCCGCGCGCCGGATTGCCCACGCCCAGCAAACTGAGCACGAGCGACAGCACCAGCATCACGGCCAGGTTGGTTGCGATAAACAGGACGATACGTTTCATGGGCGATGGCTCCGGATGACTATGTATAACAAGAATAACAAAAAGATATGCACGCTAACGCAGATTTCAAGCAGCGACACGACGGCGCATCGGCAGCCAGGAAAATCGTCGCGAGCGGCAGTGATTTGTGGCCGAGAAGCGCAACCGTACTGGAGTACGGTGAGCATCGCCGGCCGCAAAGCGCGCCGCGCAGCAGATTTGCCTGGCTGTCAGCTAAAACCAGTCGTGCCAGATCGGGGTGACGTTGGCTGGCAAAGGCGGCAGCATGGCAAAATCCACGCGCGACTCGCCCGGCGCATGGAAATCCGTGCCGCGCGAGGCGAGGAAGCCGTAAGCGTTGGCCAGTTGCGCGTATTCCGGATACTGGTCCGGACTGTGGCTGCCCGTGACGACTTCGATGGCCACGCCGCCGAGTTGTTTGAATTCATCGAACAGCACGCCTTGCGCCATGTCGCTGAAGCGGTAGCGGCCCGGATGGGCGATGACGGCCACGCCGCCCGCGCCGCGTATCCAGCCCACCGCTTCGGCCAGGGTGGCCCAGCGGTGCTCGACGTAGCCCGGCTTGCCTTCCGACAGGTATTTCTTGAACACGTCGGGGATGTTCGCGCATTTGCCCGTTTCCACGATGTAGCGGGCAAAGTGCGTGCGCGACATCAGGTCTGGGTTGCCGACGAATTTCAAGGCCCCTTCATAGGCATCGGGGATGCCGGCCAGGTCAAGCTGGCGGGCGATTTCGCGGCCGCGCGCGTCGCGCCCGGAACGCGTCTGGTGCAAGCCCTGCACCAGACCCGGATTATTTTCATCGACTTGCAAGCCGACGATGTGCACGGTTTCGCCAGCCCACGTAATGGAAATTTCCACGCCGGCCACGAAGCGCATGCCCAGGTCCAGCGCGGCCGTGCGCGCGGCGGCGATGCCGGACACTTCATCGTGGTCCGTCAACGCCCACACGTCGACGCCCGCCTTGCGTGCGTGCGCGGCCACGGCGGCGGGGGACAGCACGCCGTCGGAGATATTCGAATGACAATGCAGGTCGACTTTAAGCATGTGAAAACAATACCCTGCACGGGCTCAGCATGGAAGAAGTTTTCATTGTACGCTGCTTGTCAAATAGCGCTGCAGCGTTCCCGACACACATCAGGCCAAAAAGGCTTCCACCAGCCGTGCCAATGCTTGCGGCTGATCATGATGCAGCATGTGGCCCGCGTCCAGCATCATCTCGCAGCGCACATCCTTGATGCAGGCCAAACGCCGGTCGATTTCGATGCGCGCCTGCTCCTTGGGCCCCATCCATTGCCACATATTCGTGTCATCGGCCTCCACCCACAGCACGGGCGCCGTGATGCGGCGCCAGCAGGCCATCACCTCTTCCACCTGGTACAGGATGGGATTGACGCGCTTGTGCTGCGGGTCGCCCATGATGTCCCACTCGCCCGCCTCGTTCTGCGCCGACCAGTGTTCGGCGAGAAAAGCCGCGCGTTCGTCCGGCAGGCGCGGATTGGTCTTTTGCAGGCGCCCGGCCACGGCCTGTTGCGTGGGATAGCTGCGCATGGCGGGCGGCTCGCGCAATTCATCGAGCCACTTGGCGTAGCGGCCCGGCGCCTGCTCCGGCTTGGTGGCCATCATGCCGAAGCCTTCCAGGTTGATGAAGCGGCTGATGCGCTCGGGCCGCACGCCCGCGTACAGGCCGGCCACGTTGGCGCCCATGCTGTGGCCCAGCAGGTTGACGGGTGCATCCGGCGAATAGTGCAGCAGCATGGCGTCCAGGTCGGCCAGGTAGTCGGGGAACCAGTAGGTATCCGATTGCGTGTAGTCGCTGAGGCCAAAGCCGCGCCAGTCGGGCGCGATCACATGCCAGTCGCCTTGCAACTCGTCGACGACGAATTGGAACGAGGCTGCCACGTCCATCCAGCCATGCACCATGAACAGGATGGGCGCGCCTTCGCGGCCCCAGTGGCGCACATGCGTGCGGGCGCCGCGGATGTTGATGAATTCGGAACGGGAAAGTTTCATGGGTTTCATCGGATGCCTGCCTTGAAAGTGGCGCAGATGGCGCCACATGCTGTGTCTGTAGATAGGGCGCGCATAAAAGTACGACCGTTCGATAATTATACCGGATTAATGCCCGGCGCTCGGACTTGCCCTGCAACAGCGTAAAATAGCGCAAAACTTCCGCGTCCGGCCGTGCCCGGCGCTTCCACCACCGCCACAGGCTAACGATGACACTCTACCAATTGGGCGCCGATGCGCCGCTGATTGATGCTTCCGCTTTTGTTGCCGACACGGCCAATGTGATCGGCAAGGTGACCCTGGAAGCGAATACGTCCGTATGGTTCGGCGCCACGATTCGCGGCGACAACGAACGCATCACCGTGGGCGCCAACAGCAATGTGCAGGAAGGCGCCGTGCTGCATACGGATCCGGGCTATCCGCTCGACATCGGCCGGAACGTCACTATCGGCCACCAGGCAATGTTGCATGGCTGCACGATCGGCGATGGCGCCCTGGTCGGCATCCAGGCCGTGATCCTGAATGGCGCGAAGATCGGCAAGAACTGCCTGGTCGGCGCGGGCGCGCTGGTCACGGAAGGCAAGGAATTTCCCGACAATATGCTGATCATCGGCTCACCGGCGAAAGCCGTGCGGGCCCTGACGGCAGACGATATCACCAGGCTACAAGGCAACGCCGTGAACTATGTGCAACGCGGCCAGCTATTTAATACGCAACTCAAGAAGATTGGATAAAAGAATGACGACTGAAACCACGGGCGCAGTCAGCGCAGCCCTTACCGGCCAGGATACCCTGCAAAAATTTATTTTCGACAACGCCGCCGTGCGCGGCCAGTTCATCGACGTTTCCGGCACCTGGCAGGAAGTGGTCTCGCGCCACGCCTACCCGACGGCCGTGAAAAAAGTGCTGGGCGAAATGGTGGCCGCCGCCGCCCTGCTGTCGGCCAACCTGAAATTCAACGGCTCCATCATCATGCAAATCCACGGTGACGGTCCCGTGCGCCTGATGGTGGTCGAGTGCGATTCCGACCTGCGCCTGCGCGCCACGGCCAAGCTGGACCCGGACGCCACGATTCCCGACGTGGCCACCGTGCCGCAGCTGCTCAACGCCACGGGCAAGGGCCGCTTCATCATCACCCTGGACCCGGCCGACAAGGTGCCGGGCCAGCAACCGTACCAGGGCATCGTGCCGCTGGACGGAGACGACATGGCCACCGTGATCGAAAACTACATGTTGCGCTCGGAACAGCTCGATACGCGCCTGTGGCTGGCCACGGACGACACCGTCTCGCGCGGCCTGCTGCTGCAAAAGCTGCCACACCATGGCGGCAAGGCCGAAGCGACGCCTGTGTCGGAAGAAGATGCGCTGGACACGTGGAACCGCGCCGTGATGCTGGCGTCGACCCTGAAAGAGGCGGAAATCCTGTCGACGGACATCGATACCCTGATGCAGCGCTTGTTCTGGGAAGAAACGATCCGCGTCTTCGACCCGCTGCACCCGAGCTTCCATTGCACTTGCACGCGCGAAAAAGTGGGCAATATGCTCAAGATGCTGGGCGAGGAAGAAGTCAACAGCACCCTGGAAGAAGTGGGCCAGGTGGGCGTGAACTGCGATTTCTGCGGCCAGCACTACGAGTTCGACAAGGTCGATTGCGCGCAACTGTTCATCACGGATGCGCCGGCCGAAGTGCTCATCCCGCCAGCCGCCAGCATTAACTAATTGTAATAATCTCCGCGCCGCCCCTCAGGCGGCGCAATTGTTTCTACTGTCATCTTCCCGTCATCAGTTCGTCATCAGCCCGTCACGCGCCGCCGTTACGCTGCGCAGCTTGTATTACTTCCCACTTTCCACAGGCTGATGATGACCACCCACTTGACGCTGGCCCTGCGCCGCCATTCCTTTCACGTGTTGCTGGGCGCTTGCGCCGCGGGCTTGAGCCTGCCGGCCCTGGCGCAAACGGCCGTCGCCGCCGCCGTGGCGTCCGCCGCCACCGACATGGCCGCTGCCCCGGCTGCCGACGACAATGCCCCGATCACCACCGTGGAGATTTCCTCGCGCAAGACGCGTTCTTCCGTCGCCCTGAGCAAGAGTGAAATCCAGAAAATCCTGCCCGGCACGAATCCCCTGAAAGCCTTGCAAACCTTGCCCGGCGTCAGCTTCCAGACGGCCGATCCATGGGGCAACAACGAGCAGAACCTGTCGCTGTTCGTGCATGGCTTTTCCGGCCAACAACTGGGCTACACCATGGATGGCGTGCCGCTCGGTGACCAGCAGTACGGCAACTACAACGGCTTGTCGCCGCAGCGCGCCGTGATCAGCGAAAACGTGCGCAGCGTCGTGCTGTCCTCGGGCGCGGGCGACCTGGCCACGGCCTCGACCAGCAACCTGGGCGGCACCATCGAAACCTATTCCAGCGACCCGCTGGCCACACAGGGCGCCAGCGTGCAGCAAACGGTGGGCAGCCACCGTACCTCGCGCACGTTTGCCCGCTACGACACGGGCGCCTTCGGCGACGGCAGCAGCGCCTATTTTTCCATCCTGCACCACGAAGCGCGCGCCTGGGACTTCGATGCGCGCCAGGGCGGCGACCAGTTCAACGCCAAGTACGTCAACCGCAGCGAGGCGGGCAAGCTGACCCTGTTCTTCAATTACTCGGACAAGATCGAGCCGAACGAAGACAGCACCGTGCACGTCGCCGGCGAAACGAGCGCGCCGTACACGCGTCCCTTCCTGTATCCGGATTTCAAGGCGGCCCTCAACTACCTGTCGCCGACGGGCGCGACGCCTGCCGCGGACGGCAACAATTACCGCAATTACTACAGCGATGCGCAGCGCACCGATTACCTGGCCTACGCCAAGTTCGACGCCAATTTGTCCGAAGGCATGACATGGTCGAACCAGGTGTATTACCACAAGGATGACGGCGCGGGCGTGGTGGCCGGCCCCATCGGCGTGGCCGGCTTGCCGGGCCTGTTCAGCGTGTACTACCCGAAACAGAACCTGAAGGAAGTCTTCGGCAACTCGGGCTACGCCGTGCGCACGACGGAATACGACATCAAGCGCGGCGGCTTCATTTCCACCCTGCGCAAGGAAATCGGCGAGCATCAGCTGGAAGCGGGCTTGTGGCTGGAACAGAATCGCTCGTCCGCCTACCGCCGCTGGTATGCGCTGGACGTCAACAACCCCACGTCGCCGTATGACCGCCCCAGCAATCCCTTGATCACGCAATACGGCAGCGAGATCGACAACAAGGTGGTGCAGCTGCACTTGCAGGATGAATGGCGCATCCGTCCCGATATCGCCCTGCAGGCCGGTTTCAAGTCCAGCCTGCAGTTTGCCGATGGCCAATTCCCCGTGCAGCCGGCCAAGGGCGCCATTTCCGGCGGCTCGACGGCCTTGCCGGTCGGTACCATCAACACGAAAAAATGGTTCTTGCCGCAAGTGGGCGCGCGCTGGGACTTTACGCCGCAAGACCAGCTGTACTTCAATATCCAGAAGAACATGCGCCAGTTCGTCACCTACGGCGGCGGCGGCGCCTCGCCGTGGAGCTTGTCGAGCCAGGCCGCGTTTGATTTGTTCAAGCGCGATGCCAAGCCGGAAACGGCCCTCACCTATGAAGTGGGCGTGCGCGGCAGCCACGCCTTGAACCTGGGCGCCATCACGGCCATCGATGGCCAAGTCAACGTCTACCACGTCGATTTCAGCAACCGTTTGCTGCAGATCAGCCCGACGCCCGTGATTTCCTCCATCATCGGCGGCAACCCCGTGCTGGCCAACGTGGGCAGCGTGCGCACGGACGGCATCGATATCGCGGGCACCGTCCACTTTGGCAACAATTTCTCGTTCTACAATGCCCTGTCGTACAACCGCTCGCAGTACGCGGACAATTACAACAATGGCGCCGCGCTGGTGCTGACGGCGGGCAAGAACGTGCCAGGCTCGCCTGAATGGCTGAACAAGTTCGTCGCTTCCGCCACGGTTGGCGATATCGAAGTGCAACTGACGGGAGACTATGTGGGCAAGCGCTACGCGACGTACACCAACGATCTGTCCGTCCCCAGCTATTTCCTGATGGGCCTGGGCGTGTCGGGCAAGCTGCCGGCCATGGCCGGCTGGCTGAAAAATCCGCGCTGGAGAGTGAATGTCAGCAACCTGGCCAACCGCAAAGGCGCGCTGAACGTGGTGGTGGGCGCGGCCGACAAGACGTACAACACCTTCCCGATCGCCCCGCGCCAGGGCTTCCTCACCTTGACGGCGGATTTCTGATGCGCGCGCCCGCTCTGCCCCGGCGTCACCTTTCGCGCCGCAGCTTTGTCCGGGCGGCCGCCGGCGGCCTGGCCCTGGCCGCCGCGCCCGGCTTCGCGGCCGGCCTGCTGGAGACAAAACCGGCGCGTCCGCTGGTGTTTGCCCACCGCGGCGCCAGCGCCCTGCGTCCCGAGCACACGCTGGCGTCGTACGCCAAGGCCATCCTCGACGGCGCCGACTACGTCGAGCCGGACCTGGTCGCCACGCGCGACGGCATCCTCGTGGCGCGCCATGAAAGCAACCTGATCGACACCACCGACGTGGCGCGCCGTCCCGAGTTTGCCAGCCGGCGCGGCAAGAAGCTGGTCGACGGCGAATGGCACGAAGGCTGGTTCGTCGACGACTTCACCCTGGCCGAGCTGAAAACCCTGCGCGCCATCGAACGGCTGCCGAAAGTACGCACCGGCAACACCTTATATGATGGACAATTCCAGATCCCGACGTGGGAAGAAATCATCGATTTTGTTGCAGCGCAATCGGCCGCCAGCGGGCGCATCATCGGCCTCGTGCCGGAACTGAAAAGCTCGACCTACTTCCGCGATGCGGGCCTGGCGCTGGAAGACCGTTTCCTGTCGACCATGCTGGCGCACGAGTACACGCGCCGCGCGCCGATCGAGATCCAGTCCTTCGAAGTGGCGAATCTGAAATACCTGCGCGAAAAGCTGGGACGGCGCGCCAACGTGCGCCTGATGCAACTGGTGGTGGGCGGCGATGTGCGCCCGATGGATGTGGCCAAGGCGGACGGCAAGCTGACCTTCGGGCAAATGATCACGCCGTCCGGCCTGCGCGACATCGCCGCCTACGCGGACGTGGTGGCGCCGCCCACGCGGGGCGTCATCCCATTGGGCGCCGACCAGCGCCTGGCCAAGCCCTCTTCCATCGTCGACGATGCGCACCAGGCGGGCTTGCTGCTGCACACGTGGACCTTCCGTCCGGAAAACCGTTTCCTGGCGGCCGACTTCCGCGACGGCAATGGCGAGAATGCGCGCAACGAGGCCGGTTCCGTGGCGGAAATGCGGCGCTATATCGAGACGGGACTGGACGGCTTTTTCAGCGACGATCCGGGTCTGGGACGCATCGCCGTCGGATAAACATTTCGTAACAAATTCATTTTCAGGGCGTGGCCGATGGCTACGCCCTTATTATGCGTTTCTTGAATTTCTGAAATTGGAATTTGAAATTGGACGCATATCGCAAACTCCATTATTGTGCAATGCAACAACAGACCATTCATGGAGGGCATATGTCCACTTTTACCAACACCTACAGCAACGACAACAATAACTACTTCAGCAACCTGGGCCGCGCCACGCGCGCCTTCCTGGGCGCCCTGCTCGCTTCCAAGCCATACAGCGAACTGGCGCAGAAGGAAGTCATCGCCAGCAGCGTCACCGATGAAGAACAGCGCTATGTGCGCCCAAGCAAGCGCGATTTCGCCCTGCTGAACTCGGAAGCGAACCGCTACGAAAAGCTGATGCCGAATCTGGCCGCAGAACTGCGCTTCCTGGCGTCGCGCGGTTAAAAAACGTTCATGGCGGCGTTGCCTGCGCCTCGCCGTACTGACGTATTGTCTTCGGCTTGGCGCCTGGCCCTGGACGTTTTTTTAGCTCACTAAATATTAACAAGGAATTTTTATGATGTTTCTCGAAACCGCATTGATCGCCGTGGCCGTCGTGGTCACCGGCATCCACTTTTACCTGATCACGACCGGCAAGGCCCGTTTCTGATCAGCAAGCAGCAAGGCAGTAGCAGCACGCCGCGCCATGCGGCCAGTCGTGTGCAGCAGTACAAGGTAATAAGTACAAGGTAGTCATGTGATATGTCAGCCTGGCAATCGGTCCAGGCTGGCAAGTGGGAAGTTAGTACTGTCTTAATGTGGCGCAGCAGCGTCCACCGGTGTTTCCAGCAGTGGCGGGGTCTGGCCCTTGCGCACGATCTGCACGAAAATCTCATTCTGTTTGACCATGCCCAGCTCATAGCGGGCACGCTCCTCGACGGCGCCCGTACCATCTTTCAGGTCGCGCACTTCGGATTCGAGCTTGGCGTTTCGCGCCTTCAATTCCACGTTCTTCTTGTTGGCCACCGCCACTTGGGCTTCCATGTCGGCAACACGCAGCCAGCCGCCTTTACCCAGCCAGAGGGGAAATTGTATCAACAGCAGCAGGGCTGCCAGGGCGAGCGTAATCAGGCGCATGGGACATTCAGTTAAAAAACCGGCCGGAACATCTCCGGCCGGCCAGTGGGTTTTACATCAGCTTACTTCAGATTATAGAACGCATCGCGGCCAGGGTAGCTGGCGATGTCGCCCAGGTCTTCCTCGATACGCAGCAGCTGGTTGTACTTGGCCATGCGGTCCGAACGCGACATCGAGCCGGTCTTGATCTGCAGGGCATTGGTGGCCACGGCGATATCGGCGATGGTCGAGTCTTCCGTTTCGCCCGAGCGGTGCGAAATGACGGCCGTGTAACCGGCGCGCTTGGCCATTTCGATGGCGGCGAAGGTTTCCGTCAGGGTGCCGATCTGGTTGATCTTGATCAGGATCGAGTTGGCGATGCCTTTCGAGATGCCTTCTTTCAGGATCTTGGTGTTGGTGACATACAGGTCGTCGCCGACCAGTTGCACTTTCTTGCCCAGTTCCTTTGTGAGGATCGCCCAGCCGTCCCAGTCGCCTTCATGCATCGCGTCTTCGATCGAGATGATCGGGTACTTGTCGCACCAGGTCGCCAGCAGGTTGGTGAATTCGGTGGCCGTCAGGCTCAGGCCTTCGCCTTCCATTTCGTACTTGCCGTTCTTGTAGAACTCGGACGCGGCACAATCGAGGCCGATGGCGATCTGCGTGCCTGGCTCGTAGCCCGCTTCTTCGATGGCCTGGATGATCAGCTTGATGGCTTCTTCATGGTTGGCCAGCGATGGCGCGAAACCGCCTTCGTCGCCCACGTTGGTGTTCAGGCCCTTCTTGTGCAGGATCTTTTTCAGCGTGTGGAATACTTCCGCGCCGTAGCGGACGGCTTCCTTGAACGACGGGGCGCCCACGGGAATGATCATGAATTCCTGGATGTCCAGGTTGTTGTCGGCGTGCGCGCCGCCGTTGATGACGTTCATCATCGGCACTGGCATCTGCATGGCGCCCGAACCGCCGAAATAGCGGTACAGCGGCAAGCCCGCTTCTTCAGCGGCAGCCTTGGCGACAGCCATCGAGACGGCCAGGATGGCGTTGGCGCCCAGGCGCGATTTGTTTTCCGTGCCGTCCAGGTCGATCAGGGTACGGTCCAGGAAAGCCTGTTCATTGGCGTCCAGGCCCATGATGGCTTCGGAGATTTCGGTATTGATGTTTTCGCATGCTTGCAGCACGCCCTTGCCGAAGTAGCGCTTGGCGTCGCCATCGCGCAATTCCACGGCTTCGCGCGAACCGGTCGAGGCACCCGACGGCACGGCCGCACGGCCCATCACGCCCGATTCCAGCAACACATCGCATTCGACGGTCGGGTTACCGCGCGAGTCCAGGATTTCGCGACCGATAATATCAACAATAGCACTCATGTCATTCTCCAAAGTTAAGCGTAACAGGGGCTGCACACTGCGTTCTGATGCGCAATTGCACAAAGTGGGCAAAGAAACTCCCGGCGGAGACTATCAGGCCGGGAGCTGTCTTACAGGTAATACTGTCGCTATCGACCGGCGTTATTCAGCGACGGCGTTGGCTTCCTTGTGCGCCAGCGCTGCCTTGATGAACGAGGTAAACAACGGATGGCCGGTGCGTGGCGTCGACTTGAACTCAGGATGGTATTGCACGCCCATATACCATGGGTGGGCATTCTCACCCGTGCGTGGCAATTCCATGATTTCGCACAAATCTTCGCTCGGCGTACGGGCCGACACGATCAGGCCAGCCGCTTCGACACGGGCCAGGTAGTGATTATTGGCTTCGTAGCGATGGCGGTGACGCTCGGTCACCACGCTGCCGTAGATCTCGGCGGCGAGGGTGCCCGGATTGACGGCGCAGGTCTGCGCGCCCAGGCGCATGGTACCGCCCAGGTCCGAGTTTTCATCGCGCAACTCGACTTTACCATCGTGGTTTTGCCACTCATTGATCAGTGCAACGACAGGTTGATCCGTATCAAGGTCGAACTCGGTCGAATTCGCGTTTGGCATGCCTGCCTTGTTGCGCGCGTATTCGATCAGGGCCACTTGCATGCCCAGGCAGATGCCCAGGTAAGGGATCTTGTTTTCACGGGCGAACTGGGCCGCCTTGATCTTGCCTTCCACGCCGCGCTTGCCGAAGCCGCCCGGTACCAGGATGGCATCGTACTTGCCCAGGTTGTCGCAACCGGTCGTTTCGATTTCTTCCGAATCGATGTATTCGATGTTGACGCGGCTTTCCGTGTGGATGCCGGCGTGGCGCAGCGCTTCGATCAGCGACTTGTACGACTCGGTCAGCTCGACATACTTGCCGACCATGCCGACGGTGATTTCCGCCTTCGGGTGCTCCATCGTATAGATCAGCTTGCTCCAGATCGACAGGTCGGCCGGCGCCGGATCGAGGTCCAGCGCGTCGCAGATGATCTTGTCGAGGCCCTGGTCGTGCAGCATTTGCGGCACTTTGTAGATGGTGTCGACATCCCATACGGAAATGACGGCGTCTTCCTCGATGTTCGAGAACAGCGAGATTTTCGCGCGCTCGTCTTCCGGGATGGCGCGGTCGGCGCGGCACAGCAGCGCGTTTGGCAAGATGCCGATTTCGCGCAGCTTTTGCACCGAGTGCTGGGTCGGCTTGGTTTTCAGTTCACCGGCCGAGGCGATGTAAGGCACCAGGGTCAGGTGGACGAAAGCCGTGTTCTTGCGGCCGGCGCGCAGGCTCAGCTGACGCGCCGCTTCCAGGAATGGCAGCGATTCGATATCGCCGACGGTGCCGCCGATTTCGCACAGGGCCACGTCGTAGCCTTCGGCGCCACGGCGGATGTAATCCTGGATTTCATTGGTGATATGCGGAATCACCTGCACGGTCTTGCCCAGATATTCGCCCCGGCGTTCCTTGCGGATCACCGATTCATAGATCTGGCCAGTGGTGAAGTTATTCACCTTTTTCATGCGGGTGGAGATGAAGCGCTCGTAGTGACCGAGGTCGAGGTCGGTTTCGGCCCCGTCATCGGTGACGAATACTTCACCGTGCTGCATAGGGCTCATCGTGCCAGGATCGACGTTGATATACGGGTCGAGCTTGAGCATGGTGACTTTAAGGCCGCGCGATTCGAGGATCGCGGCGAGGGAGGCGGCGGCAATCCCTTTTCCAAGGGAAGACACAACGCCACCAGTGACGAAGACAAATTTGGTCATTGCAGATGGTGCCGAACGGCACGTGCGGGAAATTGAAATTATACACTAAAGCCCGCCTGCGTCGCTCCCCGCGCGCGGAAATTTGCGCCAAATGACGACTATCCCTCCCCCTCCTGCTGTCTACGCGCAACAAAATTACCCAATAACAATAATTGAAATATTTCCAATTCCATATTTTGTGTGGGAGACCGAACAGACCCTGCCACGGCAGACGTCCAGACTGGAATTTTTCAACGGAGGTACATCATGAGCTACGAAGAACGCGACGCCTACGGCATGTATGTCAACCGCGGCCACAAAGGCCCCGGCCCTGAACTGATGGGTGCAGACACCCTGATCGGCGACCATGTGCACAACGCCAAGGATGAACATCTGGGCGAAATCAAGGAAATCATGATCGACATGCGCAGCGGCAAAATCGCCTACGCCGTCATGTCGCACGGCGGCGTCTTCACCATCGGCGAAAAGCTGTTCGCCGTGCCGTGGGAAGCGCTGCTGCTCGACACCGTCAACAAGCGCTTCACCCTCAACGTCGACAAGGAACGCATCGAAAACGCCCCCGGCTTCGATACGGATAACTGGCCGAACATGGCCGATACCACGTGGATCAATTCCATCCACAGCTACTACGGCACCACGCCGCGTTGATAACACCTGACAAAACTTACTGCGCGGTGCGCTTTGCGGCCGGCGATGCTCACTGTGCTATAGCACAGCTGCGCTTCTCGGCCACAAATCACATCCGCTCGCTACAGTTTTGTCAGGCGTCGCCGCTTTGCTAAAAAACTAGAAGCGGTACTCCAGCCCTGCCACATACGTCCTGCCCCGTGCCGTGCTCAGCGGCGTATTCTCTTGCGACTGCGATGGCATCGAGTTCAAGCGGTTCAGCGCTTCCGAGAAATCCTTGTTCATGGCGTTTTGCACGGACAGGCGCAGGAACAGGTTCTTGCTGACCTGGTAACTCGCATACAGGTCGATCACGGCTGGGATCTTCGGATTGTCGGCCTTGAGCACTTCGCCCGTCGCTTCATCGGCTTCATTATCCGGCGACAGGCGGCGGTTCGAGCCCGTGTGCTTGAGGATGGCGCCCACTTCCAGCTTGTTGTCCAGCAGGCGCGTGCCCACGTCGAGGTTGTAGTACACGCTGGGCAGCTCGCTGATGTCGGCCGCGCCAAACCAGGCGCTGGCGATCGACGTGGGCTGGCGCGTCGTTTCGCGCGTGTACGACAGGCGCGCATAGGCCGGCCCCAGCTGGTACTGCGCTTCCAGTTCCCAGCCGCGCGTATGCACGGGTGTGGCCGAGTTAATGTAGATATACATATTCGTCACGTACGCATCGACGGTCTCCCAATCCGTGGCGATCACTTCCGATATATTGCACTTGCGCCCGTTATCGCACACGAGGAAGGATTGGCTGGTGATATAGCCATCGATCTTGCTCTTGAAATACAGGGCCTTGAAATTCAGCACGTCGTTCTTGCTCAGCAAACCATGCAGGCTGGAATTAAAACCCAGCTGGTAGGTGCTGGCCCGCTCGCCCTTCAGGAAGGGGTTCATCGACGCCCCGCCGTCATTCGAGAAAAACACTTCCTGCGGATTCGGCCCGCGCATGGTGCGCTCGGCGCTGGCAAACGGCTGGAACCATGGCGTCACCTGCGCGGAAACGAGCAGCGAGGGATTGATGCCATGCTCCTTGAGCGCAATATTGCTTGCCCCTTGCGGGAAGCACTGCACGCGCAAATCGCAGGCGGGCTTGTGGCCCGTCAAATCAAAATGCGTGTAGTTGAGGCCCGCATTGACTTGAACAATGCCGCGGTTGTATTGCAGGCCCGCATACAGGCTGTTGATCTTTTGCACGCCCTCGGGACCGAACGTATTGTTTTCAATCGATTGCTGGTTCGCATCCGGGTTGTCCGGATCGTCGACCAGGCTTTCCACGTGCTTGCTGTATTTATTACGCATCAGCTTGCCGCCAATGGTCACCAGCGCATCGCCGCCGGCCAGCCTGAAGCTGCTGGTGTTGTTGATGTCGAAGGCGTCGGCGCGGTTGGCCGCATTCGTGTTGATGAAATTGGTCAGCGCCTCGGGCATGTATTTCTGGTTGCCGCGGCTGCTGCTGGCCACCACATTGAGATCGATCAACTCGGAAAACGGCGTGTAGTGATATTTGACGTAGTAGTCATCGCTGTGGATATCGCGGCGCGTAAACGTGCTGCGGTAATCGCGCGCCGACAGTTCCAGCGCATGGAAGTCGCTCAATTTGAGGTCCAGCTTGAGCAATTGCGACTTGGGTTTTTGCTTGTAATAGCGGTTGTAGCCAAAACCGAATTCCTCGCTGTTGACGCCCTTCGCATTCTTGTAGTTGTTGCCGATCACGCTCGCGCTGGTGGCGGCCATGAAGCCCACGCTGCCGCCATCGAAGGCCGGATTTTTCATGGCCACGGCCAGCATGGCGCTGCGTCCCACGCCGTTATTCCCAGCCGACATCTTCGTGCGCGCCCCCGTTTTTTCCCCGGCGAAGACGACGTCATCGACGCCGATGGTGCGGAAATTGGCGCTGCCGGCCAGCGCATTGACGCCGTCGCCGCCGACGACATTGCCACGCGACACATCCACCCCGATGATGAAATTCGGATCGATCAGGGCGCCGAACTGACTGCTGGGCACGCCGCCGTGCGACACGGACGAGGGTGCGCTGCCATAGTAATTCTGACTCACGCCATCGACCATCATGTTGACGCGCCCCAGGCCCGACAAGCCGCGGATGTTGACGCTGACGGCGCCCTGCGCCGGATCGATCTGGGTAAACGTGCCTGGCATGCTGCGCACGATCTGGTCCACGGGCTGCAAGCGCGTGTCCGGCCCGCGCGCACTGACGGCGCCCGGTTTTTCCAGCGCCTGCTGTTCCGCCGGCACCGTTTCACCCGATACATTCAGTGGCGGAAATTCCACCTTGCCACTGTCTTGGACTTGTTGTGCCCATGCCTGCTGCGCGAGCAAGGCCATGCAGATGCCCACGGCCTGCGTCATTGTCTTGATATGCATACACCCTCGATTTGTTATGGATAGATTTTTTGAATGAAAAGCGATGGCATCCTCATGCCTTGTCCTGTCCTGGCTCCAGCTTGAACGAGACGGGCAAGGTGACGGTCACCGTGCCCTGGTGCAGGACGTTATCGGGCGGCGCCGGCAACGGTTGCGCGCGCTCAAGCACCTGCAGCGCTTCGCGGTCGAGCAGCACCGTGCCCGATGAAGTGACCAGTTCGCTGGCCAGCAGCTTGCCGTCGCGGTCCACTTGGAAGCGCACCCAGGCGGCGCCAGCCCGCTTGCGCTGGCGCGCATCGCCCGGATAGCGCTTGAAGTGGGCCAGATGGACGAGCACGCGGCTTTGCCAGCTGGCCGGCGCCGCGCTGCTTGACGGCGTGTCGCTATTGAACGGCGCCGCCTGCGGACCGCGCACGGCAGCCGGTGCCGGCGTGGCGCTGCTGCTGGCCTGCGCGGGCACGGCAACTTCCTTGGCGGCATCCTTGCCCGGCTCCGTCGATGGGCTGGCAGCCGCCTTTTCCTCTTTTTCCGCCGCGACGATCTCCGGCACGGCGGCGCGCGCCAGCACGGGCAGCGCCTCTTGCCGGATGGCGCTCCTTGGCGGCCGGGCCGAGCTGGAGGCAGCCGACTGGCGTGCGCCCACAGCATGCGCGACCTGTGTTTCCGGCGACATCGCCTGTGCGGCAAATACCACCATCACGCTGGCCGCCGGGTTGGCGGGCGCCACGGTAACGGAATGCCAGCTGGTCCACAGCAGCAACGCCAGCATGCCCGCTACCACCAGCGCCGTGGCGATGCCCCAGTTCAATACAGGGCGCGGATTCACCCACCCTCCCGGCCGACCAGGCCCACTTTCAGATAACCGGCCTGGCGCAGGGCATCCATCACGCCCAGCACGTCTTCATACGCCGCTTGCTTGTCGGCCTGGAAAAACAGGGTGCGCTGGCGGTCGCCGCCCGTCTGGGCGTCAAGCAAACCGCCCAGCTGCTCGCGCGCCACGGGCGACTCGCCCAGATACAGGCTGTGGTCCGCTTTCAGGGACACGAACAGGGGCTTTCCGGGGCGCGGTTCCGGCTTGGCAGTGGCGGCCGGCAAGTCGATTTTCAGGTCGACCGTGGCCAGCGGCGAGACCACCATGAAGATGATCAACAGCACCAGCATCACATCGATGAAGGGCGTGACATTGATCTCGCTCAACTCTGGCATGTCGGCCGTGTCGTCGTCCGGGGAGGGAAACAGGGAAGCCATGGCTCAGGCCTGCTTGCGCGTGTCGAGGTCGCGGCTCAGCATCAGCAGCACTTGCGCGGAAGCGGCCCGCAGCTGCGCCTTGTACTGGTTGATGCCACGGCTGAGCACGTTATAGATGACGACGGCGGGAATCGCCGCCACCAGGCCCAGGGCGGTGGCCAGCAAGGCTTCCGCGATGCCGGGCGCGACGGTTGCCAGATTCGTGCTCTGGCTGACGGCAATGCCGATAAAGCTGTTCATGATGCCCCACACGGTGCCGAACAGGCCGACGAACGGCGCCACGGCGCCGATGCTGGCGAGCAGGCCGATGCCTTGCGTCATGGCGCGTACCTGCTGCGCAATGAACTGTTCCTGGCGAAAGCCGGCCCGCTCTTTCAGGGCCGCCGCCGGCGCGCTGGCGTGCGACAGATCCAGTTCCTGCTGCACATCGTCGAGCAACTGCTGCGCCAGCGAAGTGCTACCTGCCCCCTCCACTTTGGCGGCCGCGTCAGGCAGCGAGGTGGCCGTCTTCAGCATGGCGACGGCTTGCGCCGCCACGCGCCGGGCTTGCAGCAAACTGGCGCCCTTCACCAGCAACACCACCCAGGTGGCCAGCGCGGCAATCAGCAAGCCGATGAGCACGCTTTTGACGACCTGGTCGGCGGCGAAAAACATGCCCAACGGCGACATATCATGCGGCAAGGCGGACGCTTGCGCGGTGGCGTGGAACAGGGAAAGAAACATGCCGCCAGCGGCGGCTTTGATATGGAACAAGGGGATACGCATGGGAGCTTCAACAGGTAACAGGCATGGCTGCGCCAACGGCGCGCACGCGCATGCAAAAAAATCGGACGGACTACCTGGCTGCTGCGGGGAAGCTTGCTGGGGGAGAATGCCGGGCTGACCGCCCGGCGGAGGTGAAACGGCTTACTTGGCGCTGGCGATAGCGGATGCGGCAACCGGCGTGAACCAGACGAAATCCGCCTGCGGCGCCAGCACAGTGGCGCCCGTCTGCGCCAGGACCAGCACCAGCGGCGCAGGGCCGCCCGTCAAGTCCTGCACGTGCAGCGGCACGCCCAGGTCCTTGTGCGCATGGTAGGCGCCGGCGATCAGCACGGCCGGCGCGGGCGCGGCCAGCAGGCGCTCGGCCATGCGGCGGTCGCGCTGCTGCTGCACCGACAGCATGGCGGCCAGGCGCGGTTCGTCGATCTGGTTGTCATGCATGACGCGTATGATGTCTTTCAGCTTGGCATGCACCTTGCCATCGTTGGCCAGGTTCGAGTACTTGCCCTGCACGGCCGGCTTATCGACAAACATTTGCTTGATCTCGCTGCGGTCCAGGTTGGCCGACCAGACGGGATACGGCGCGCGCATCACGGTCATGACCAGGTCGCCATACTGCTCCCACTTCCAGCTGGGCTGCCAGGCCAGCAGCTCGGCCACGTGCTCGGGGCGCACGACGGGATCCGTCTGCAGCCACGGCTTGACCTTGTCCACCTTGGCTTGCTGGTCCGGGTTCAGCATTTCCAGCAGCACGCTGCCTTGCGGGCGCCGGCCCTGCAACTGCTGCAGCAGCCATTGCTCGATCTGATGATGGCTGAGCTGGTCATGCTGTTCGCCCACGATGATCCTCGGCGCGGCAGCCAGCTGGGCCAGCAGTTGTTCGGCAGTCACGCGCTGGCCGCTGCGCAAGTCGACGATCTCGCCCAGCTGGCGCACATCCTGCGCGGCGGACGTCGCGGCGCCGCCGGTGGCCGCGCCAGTTACGGGGGCGACACTGCTGCAGGCGCTCAGGGCCAGCACGCAGGCGGGCAGGACGGCAGCGATGGACAGGGAGAATTTCATGGGCATGGCCTTTCGGGTCTAAGCACGCATTGCAAAATAACTACTGGCGGGCATTTTAATAGAAATGATTCTCATTTACAACCAATGCATGGCGAACCATACAGATTTTTTTACTACTGGCAAAAACCAATATGCTGCTTCGGTGAAATCCCCGGGCGCGGAGTAGAATAAAAAAAACGGAGGACTCGCGTGAATCAAACTGACCAGTTGGCGGTACTGAAAAAACCGCTGCCCGTATCCCTTGCTGCCGTACTTTCCCTGATCTTTGCCGACCGCTTTTCCATGACGCAAGCCATGCGCGAACACCATGGCCGCGACGAGTCGAGCTATCCTCCCATGCTGCCGGACGCCGTCATCTTCGCCCATTCCACCGAGGAAGTGGCCGCCGCCGTCAAGCTGTGCAGCGCGCACGACGTGCCCATCATCGCCTACGGCAGCGGCACTTCGCTCGAAGGCCATGTGCTGGCCCTGCATGGCGGCGTGACGATTGACCTGTCGCAAATGCACCAGATGGTGGCGGTGCATGGCGAAGACTTGACGGCCACCGTGCAGGCAGGGGTGACGCGCAAACAGCTGAACGAGGAAATCCGCGACACGGGCCTGTTCTTCCCCATCGACCCGGGCGCCAATGCGTCGCTGGGCGGCATGGCCGCCACGCGCGCCTCGGGCACGAACGCCGTGCGCTACGGCACCATGCGCGAAAACGTGCTGGCCCTGACCGTGGTGACGGCCGATGGCCGTATCATCAAGACGGGGACCAGGGCGAAAAAATCGTCGGCCGGCTACGACCTGACGCGCCTGTTCGTCGGCAGCGAAGGGACCCTGGGCATCATCACGGAAGTGACGGTGAAACTGTATCCGCTGCCGGAAGCCATCTCGGCTGCCGTCTGCTCGTTCCCCGGCACGGGCGAAGCCGTCAGCGCCGTGATCCAGACCATCCAGATGGGCATTCCTGTGGCGCGGGTCGAGTTTCTCGATGAAAATGGCGTGAAAGCCATCAATGCCTACGACAAGATGGCGCTGCCGGAAAAGCCATTATTACTGTTTGAATTTCACGGCACGCCGGCCAGCGTGGCCGAGCAGGCGCAGCTGGTGCAAGCCATCACGGCGGAGCATGGCGCCAGCGATTTCGAGTGGGCCAGCCGTCCCGAAGACCGCTCGCGCCTGTGGGCCGCGCGCCACAATGCGTATTTCGCCCTGCTGCAACTGCGCCCCGGCAGCCGCGCCATTTCCACCGATTGCTGCGTGCCGATTTCGCGCCTGGCCGAATGCATCCTCGCCACCAAGGCTGATTGCGAAGCGCAGGGGCTCGTCTACGCCATCATCGGCCACGTGGGCGACGGTAATTTCCACGTGCAGATGCTGGTCGACCCGGACGACCCGGCCGATATCGCGCGCGCGGAAAAGGTCAACAGCGACATGGTCACGCGCGCCATCGGCATGGATGGCACCTGCACGGGCGAGCACGGCGTGGGCATGCACAAGATGGCCTTCCTCGTGGAAGAACATGGTGCAGGCGCGATCGACACCATGCGCGCCCTCAAGCACGCGCTGGATCCGAAGAACATCATGAATCCGGGGAAGATCGTGCGCTGGTAACTATACTGCCATGCGCATCGGCACGAAAGCGATACCGCCCTCCTCCACCTTCGGCCCCGTGGCGACAAAGCCCAGGCTTGTGTACAGGGGCAAGGCGTACAGGGAGGAATTGACGGTAAACGCCGTCACATCGCCTTTGGCCAGCGACGCATCGCGGGCTGCCTGCCACAGGCGGCGCGCCATGCCGCGCCGGTGCCAGGCGCGCGGCACGAACATGTGGAACAGATGCGTGTTGTCGCGCATGGCCACCACACCGGCCAGTGCACCGTCGATATGCGCGAGCTGGTAGGCATAGCGAGTCTGCGACAGATAGCCTTCGATGGCCGGCTGGCGGCAATGTTCGATGAATTTTTCCGCCCCCGCGCCATCCGGGTGCAGGGTCAAAAAGGGCATCAGGTCGTCGATCAGGGCGACGATGGCGGGCGCGTCGGCGACCAGGGCGGGACGCAGTGTCGGTTCGGGCAAGGTTGTCATCTTCAAATAATGCCATGGCCTCCTCCCCGCCGGCAACTCTCAACAGAAATCGCGGCTGCTGGTCCGCAAGCGTCCCAGCAAATGCGACATGTCGACCAGGCGCTTGGCCACCAGGTTGCGCACGATGCCTTCGCGCTGCCACACGCCGTACACGCCCAGCAGCGGCGCACTCAATACTTCGCGCCGCTGGCTTTCCACCAGGTCGGGCCAGACGATGGCGTTGACCGTGCCCGTCTCGTCTTCCAGTGTCATGAAGATGACGCCCTTGGCCGTGCCCGGCCGCTGGCGCACGGTGACGATGCCGCAGGCGCGCGCCAGCTGTCCGCTCGTGTAGGTCATCAAGGTGGACGCGGGCAGGAAACGCTGCTCCAGCAATTGCTTGCGCAGCAGCGCCAGCGGGTGGCGGCCCAGGGTCAGGCCTTGCGCGCGGTAGTCGCTGACGATGCTCTCGCCTTCCGTCGGCACGGCCAGCACGGGCAAGTCTTCCTCTTGTGAGGTGGCGCGCAGCAAATCCCTGTCGGGCACGGCGCCGGCCGCCTGCCATAGCGCCGCGCGCCGGTGCCCGGCCAGCGCGTGCAGCGCGTTGCCGGCGGCGAGCACCTGCAAATCATGACGGTCCAGGCCGCCACGGAGGGCCAGGTCGGCCACATCAAGAAAGACGGCGATGGCGCGCGCATCCTCGATGCGCCGGGCCGCTTCCGCGCGCATGCCGAACAGGCTGTTCAAGCCCAGGCGCACGGCGGGTGCGACACCCCGCCCCCCCTGCTCTTCCAGCTCCGCCTCCCAGCCGCTGATGGCCACGTCGACGGGCAGCACTTGCACGCCATGCCGGCGCGCATCCTGCACCAGTTGCGAGGGACTGTAAAAGCCCATGGGCTGGCTGTTGAGCAAGGCGCACAGAAAGGCGGCCGGTTCGTGGCATTTCAGCCAGGAACTGGCGTACGTCAGCAGCGCGAAACTGGCCGCGTGCGATTCGGGAAAACCGTATTCGCCAAAGCCCTCGATCTGGCTGAAGATGGCTTCCGCAAACGTCCGATCGTAATCATTTTTGACCATCGTTTCGACGATGCGTTTCTTGTAATTGTTCATGCCGCCCTTGCGTTTCCAGGCCGCCATGGCGCGCCGCAACTGGTCCGCTTCGCCGGGTGTGAAATCGGCCGCGATGATGGCCACCTGCATTACCTGCTCCTGGAAGATCGGGATGCCCAGGGTGCGTCCCAACGCCTTTTCCAGGCCCTTCGGATAATCGATTGGCTCCTTTTTCTGGCGCCGCTGCAGATACGGATGCACCATGCCGCCCTGGATGGGGCCGGGGCGCACCAGCGCCACCTCGATGACGAGGTCGTAGAATTCCCGGGGACGCAGGCGCGGCAGCATGCTCATCTGGGCGCGCGACTCGATCTGGAACACGCCGATGGTGTCCGCCTCGCACATCATGTCGTAGGTGAC
Organism: Janthinobacterium sp. PLB04; assembly: GCF_021165895.1. NCBI lineage: Bacteria > Pseudomonadati > Pseudomonadota > Betaproteobacteria > Burkholderiales > Oxalobacteraceae > Janthinobacterium > Janthinobacterium sp. PLB04. Next base: position 5,229,594 of record NZ_CP088968.1, read on the forward strand.
GGGGTCTTCCGCGGGAATATCCTGCAGGCGGAATTCCTCGCCGCGCCGCGCCCCCACCAGTTCCAGCGCACGGCGCAGGGCCGACAGCATGCCCAGCGCCAGCACGTCGACCTTCATCAAGCCCAGCTCCTCGAGGTCATTCTTGTCCCACTCGATGACGCTGCGTTCGGCCATGGCCGCGTTTTCAATCGGCACCAGGCGTGACAACTTGCCCTGAGCAATGACAAAGCCGCCCGGATGCTGCGACAAATGACGGGGAAAGCCCAGCAACTGCTGCGCCAGGCCAGCCCACTGCTGCGACAATGCCGCTTCCGGGTCGAGTCCGCATTCGGCCAGGCGCTCCAGCAGATCGCGCTTGCCATCGAACCAGCGATGCGCCTTGGCCACCTTTTCCACGATGGCCAGGTCGATCCCCAGCGCCCGGCCGCTGTCGCGCAAGGCGCTCTTGGGCCGGTAGCTGATCACCACGGCCGCCAGCGCGGCCCGTTCGCGGCCATATTTGCCATAGATATACTGAATCACCTCTTCGCGCCGCTGGTGCTCGAAATCGACGTCGATATCGGGCGGCTCGTTGCGCTCGCGCGACATGAAACGCCCGACCAGCGAGTTGCCGCGCGCCGGGTCCACTTCCGTGATGTGCAAGCAATAGCAGACGGCCGAATTGGCGGCCGAGCCCCTGCCCTGGCACAGGATGTTTTGCGAGCGGGCAAAGCGCACGATGTCGTACACGGTCAAAAAGTACGCTTCATACGACAGCTCGGCGATCAGTTCCAGCTCCTGCTCGACCTGCTCCTGCACGTTCGCCGGAATGCCCAGCGGAAAGCGGATACGCGCGCCCGCATACGTTTCTTCGCGCAGATACGTCGCCGGTGTGTGGCCGTGCGGCACCAGCTCGTCGGGATAGTCATAGCACAGGCTGTCGAGGGAGAATGTGCACAGCTCCGCGATGCGCAGGGTTTGCGCCAGCGCCTGCGGCGGATACACATTGGCCAGGCGCAAGCGCGCGCGCAGATGCTGCTCCGCGTTTTGCGCCAGCGCATAGCCGCACTCGCTCACGGGCTTGCCCACGCGGATCGCGCACAGCGTGTCGAGCAAGGGCTTGCGCGAACGCACGTGCATGCACACGTGGCCGACAGCCACCACGGACAAGCCCTGCGCTTGCGCCGCCTCCTGCACGGCGCTGCGGTGCGCGTCATCCTGCGCCCGCTGCAGCAGGTTCAGGCCCACCCAGCTGCGCTCGCTGCCAAAGGTAGCCGCCATCCACGCCCCCTGCGCGCGCAGCGCCTCGGGCTGGGCAGGATAGCTGGGCAGCAAGATCATCAGACAGCCGGGCAGCCCCCGCAAATGGGCAAACTCGGGCGATGGCGCGGCGAAATCATCGGGCGTCAGCAAATAGCGCCCCTTGGCCGCCCGCGTACGCGCCATGGTGATCAGTTCCGACAAGTTGCCGTAACCGTCGATGTCTTGCACCAGCGCCAGCAAGGACAGGGCCGGACTGCCGTCGGACTGCGTCAAATGAAAATGCGCCCCGATAATCAGGGGAAAATCGGCCCGCTTGGCCACCGCATGGGCACGCACGACACCCGCCAGCGAACACTCGTCGGTAATGGCCAGCCCCTTGTAACCGAGCTGGACGGCGCGCGCCACCAGCTCTTCCGCATGCGAGGCCCCATGCAGGAAGCTGAAATTGCTCAGGCAGTACAACTCAGCATACTCGGGTAAGACTGCGCCCCACATGATCCACCTCAATACTGTACATAAACACAGTATATTATACTTATCTGGAATCGGGCTTATCGTTTATGCTGGTGTTTTACCTCCACATCGACCGCCATGATCGTCCATCTCTTGAAATGTTTCGGCGCCGCACCCGGTGGCGGCAATGCGGCACTGGTCGTGGAAAACGACCACGGCAGCGAAACGGCGCGCCAGCAATTCGCCCAGGAGCGGCAAGTGAGCGCCTGCGTCTTCCTCGACCGGCAGGCGGACGGCAGCATCGTGCTCGACTATTTTTATCCGCACACGCGCAGCCCCCTGTGCCTGCACGCCACCCTGGCGGCCGCGCATGTACTGCTGACGGCGCCTGGCGCGCCGGCAACCCTGACGGTACGCACCGCCATGCGCGGGCAAGCCTTGCAGCTGGTGCGCCGTGCGGAGGGATTGTTCATCGGCCTGGCGCCGCAGCCGGCGCCTGCCGTCCTGGTGGAAAAGTATGTGCCGTCCGAGCTGATGGGCCAGCATATGCACTTGCTGTCGCCGCCCGTGGTCGCCTCCGTCGGCAGTCCGAAGCTGTTGCTGGAAGTGGCCGACCGCACCACCCTGCGCGCGCTGCGGCCGAACCTGGAACTGATCGCCGACTGGAGCGCCTTGCATCAGGTCAGCGGCTGCTATGCGTATTGCCGCACGGGCGAGCACGAGTATGAGGGGCGCAACTTCAACCACCTCGATCCGGCGCTGGAAGACAGCGCCACGGGCGTGGCGGCGGGCGCGCTGGCGGTGCATCTGCAACAGTCGCTGCGTCTGCACCAGGGCCACGTGACGCAGCAGCCGTGTTTGATCGAGGTGCAATACAGCGCGCAGGCCATCTGGGTGGGCGGCATGGTGCAACGCAGCACCTGAATAGGGCGCGCCGCACCAGCACAAGGCAAGCCAGGCAGCGGCCAAAAGATAATCAACCAGGAAACAACAGTTACCGCAAATTTGTAATAACAAAACAAAGTATCGCTGGTGAATGCTGAAATGATGGCACTAGAATCAAGTCACGAATCTTGCTCATCAGCCACTTGGAGATACTGCGTGCCGACCCTCACTACCTTGCGTAAAGCAGTCCTCATCAGCCTGTACGGCAGCGCCGCCCTGGCCGCCTTCAGTCCCGCCGCCATGGCCCAGAGCACGGAAGCGGCCGCCACGGACGGTCCCGTGCAAACGGTCAGCGTGGTCGGTTCGCGCCGGGTCGCCAGTTCCGCTACCGATACCATGGTGCCGGTCGATATCATTCCGATTTCCAAGGTGGCCGAGCAAGGCGGCCAGTTTGACCTGGCGCAATCGCTGCAATACATCTCGCCCTCGTTCAACTCCACGCGCCAGACAGGCGCCGACGGGGCCGACCTGATCGATTCGGCCGCCCTGCGCGGCCTCGGTTCCGACCAGACCCTCGTGCTGGTGAATGGCAAGCGGCGCCACACGACGGCCCTCGTCAACCTGTTCGGTGCGCGCAACCGCGGCAACACGGGTACGGACATGAATGCGATTCCTTTATTGGCGATCAAGAACGTGCAAGTGCTGCGCGACGGCGCCGCCGCCCAGTACGGCTCGGACGCCATTGCCGGCGTGATCGACATCGAACTCAAGAAAAGCCTGGGCTGCGAAGCCGTGGCCGGCTACAGCCAGTATTCCGAAGGCGACGGCAAGAATTACATGACCTCCGCCTACTGCGGCATCGCGCTGGGCGACAAGGGCACCCTGGCCATCACGGGCGAATACCTGGACCGGGGCCGCTCGAACCGCGCCGACTCCGACAGCATGCGCATCATCGGCGACACCAAGTCCAAGAACAAAACCCTGTATATCAATGGCGACTACGCCACCAGCGGCGCGGGCAAGCTGTACTTCACGGCCGGCGCGCAGACGCGCGACGCGTCCAGCGCCGCGTTCGGCCGGGGCGGCATCGGCAGCGACGACATCCCTGCGCGCAATTCGGCCGCCATGTACCCGGACGGGTTCGTGCCTTTCATCAATGGCAAGATCGACGACCAGTACGCCACCATCGGCCACCGCAGCCAGATCGGCGAATGGCATGCTGACTTTTCGCAGACCTATGGCTACAACAAGATGCGTTACGACATCAGCAACACGCTGAACGCATCGATCGCCAACCTCGACCTGATGAACGGCGGCAAGGGTGTCAGCGCCAGCAGCTTTGACGCGGGCGGTTTCTCGTTCCAGCAACTGACCAGCAATGCCGATTTCAGCCGCTATTATGATACGGTGATGCGCGGCATGAACGTGGCTTTCGGCGCCGAATACCGCAGCGAGGAATACAAGATCATGGCCGGCGAACCGGGCTCCTACATCGATGCCGACGGCGTGGGCACGGGCGGCAATGGACGCAGCCAGGGCTTTCCCGGCTTCCAGCCCAGCGACGTGACGAAAGCGAAACGCCACAGTATCGCCGCGTATGGCGACGTGGAACTGGACTGGACGGAACGCCTGAAAACCCAGGCGGCTTTGCGCTATGAAAAATTCAGCGACTTCGGTTCCACCGTGACGGGCAAGCTGGCCGCCAGTTACAAAGTGGCACCGGATGTGCTGCTGCGCGGCTCGGCCAGCACGGGTTTCCGCGCGCCATCGCTGCAGCAAGTGTATTTCTCGTCCACCTTTACCGACTTCGTCAGCGGCGTGGCCACGGACGTGGTGCTGGCGCCGAATGGCGGCGCCGTCGCCAACGCGGCCGGCATTCCCAAGTTGAAAGAGGAAAAATCCACCAGCTTTACGCTGGGCACCACCTGGACGCCGACGCAAGCCATTTCCGTGACGGCCGACTTGTACAACATCAAGATCAAGGACCGCATCGTGCTGTCGGGCCGCTTCAATGCCGACAACTACCCGGACCTGGCCGCGCGCCTGGCCCTCCTGGGTGTGACGGAAGCGCAATTTTTTGTCAACTCCGTCGACACGCGCACGCGCGGACTCGACTTGACGGCCTCGGACAAGGGCGAACTGGCCGGCAACCGCCTGAACACCTTCCTGGCCTTGAATTTGAGCAAAACGGAAGTGACGAAAGTCAAGACGCCCGCCTCGCTGACAGGCTTCGAGGATGTCTTGCTGTCCGAGCGCGAACGCCTGTTCATCGAACAGGGCGGCCCGCGCGCGAAAGCCACCCTGGGCTTCGACTACATCACGGGCAAGCTGGAATCGGACCTGCGCATCATCTACTTTGGCCCGCAAACCCTGGGCACCTTCAGCGGCACGGCCGAAGGCGTACCGAACGCCCGCTACAAGGCCAAGACGTCCGCCGACCTGAGCTTTACCTACAGCATCAGCAAGAACACCAAGCTGACCTTTGGCGGCAACAACATCTTCAACGTCAAGCCCACCACGCAGAACGCGGACGAAACGGATAACGGCTTCAAATACGACAGCGTGCAGTTCGGCCTGAACGGCGCTTCGTACTTCGGGCGGCTGTGGGTGAAGTTCTGATCACCGTGTCCGCATAAAGACAGCGGCTGCGCCAGCTTGGGCAGCCGCTGTTTTTTTATGTCGGCATCAATGCATGGTCAGATGGCAGGAGCTTGATTGGATAATTGCATCAGCTCATCCTTGCATCAAGTTAGGCAAAGCGAAAGTGACGGAGTGTAACGGGCAGGAGATTCAGATGCTGTCAACCGTCCAGTAGTGACTGCAGGCAGCCCCCATGGAGGATAGCCAATTATCAATCCGAAAAACTCCTGCATTGTCACGAAAACACCGGTGACCGCCGATGGACGATCGCCCGCATGCACGGAGAAGGCATCAGCCCCCTGTTTTTCGCACACATTCGCTTTTCCGGCCCCCGGCGGCTCCCCGCCAGCCCGGCCGCCGCGAACAATCTTTGCCCTGCGGCGGAAAGCACGGATAATAGCGGCTAACTCATAAGCACAGTATTGGATTACCTCATGGAAATTAAAGTCAACTTTCTCGACAAGCTGCGTCTCGAAGCCAAGTTCGACGATTTTACGGTCATCGCCGACCAGCCCATCCGCTACAAGGGCGATGGCTCGGCGCCAGGCCCGTTCGATTACTTTTTGGCATCATCGGCACTGTGCGCGGCCTACTTCGTGAAGTTGTATTGCGATACGCGCAATATTTCCACGGAAAATATCCGTTTGTCGCAAAACAATATTGTCGATCCTGAGAACCGCTACCAGCAGATTTTCAAGATCCAGGTTGAGTTGCCGGCCGATATCTCGGCCAAGGACCGCCAGGGCATCTTGCGCTCGATCGACCGTTGCACGGTGAAAAAAGTGGTGCAAACGGGTCCCGAATTCGTGATTGAAGAGGTAGAGAACCTGGACGCCGACGCCCAGGCCTTGCTGGCCCTGAATCCCGCCCCTGGGGCGAATACCTATATCGTCGGCAAGGACTTGCCGCTGGAACAGACCATCGCCAATATGTCGGGCCTGCTGGCGGGCCTGGGTATCAAGATTGAAATCGCCTCGTGGCGCAACATCATTCCGAATGTGTGGTCGCTGCATATCCGCGATGCGCATTCGCCCATGTGTTTCACCAATGGCAAGGGCGCGACCAAGGAAAGCGCGCTGGCGTCGGCCCTGGGCGAGTATATCGAGCGCCTCAGCAACAACCATTTCTACGCGGGATCGTTCTGGGGTAACGACATCGCCAACGCGGAGTTTGTCCATTACCCGAACGAGCGCTGGTTCAAGCCGGGCCGCAAGGATGCGCTGCCGAAGGAGATTCTCGATGCCTACTGCCGCGACATCTATGATGCCGATGGCGAGCTGCGCGGCTCGCACCTGATCGACACCAACTCCGGCAATGCCGAGCGCGGCATCTGCTCGCTGCCGTATGTGCGCCAGTCCGACGGCGAGGTCGTGTATTTCCCGTCCAACCTGATCGAAAACCTGTACGTCAGCAATGGCATGAGCGCCGGCAATACCCTCGTCGAAGCACAGGTGCAATGTCTGTCGGAAATTTTTGAGCGGGCCGTCAAACGCGAAATCCTCGAAGGCGAAATCGCCCTGCCCGACGTGCCGCAGGAAGTGCTGGCGAAGTATCCGGGCATCCTGGCCGGCATCGTCGGCCTGGAAGAACAGGGTTTCCCCGTGCTGGTCAAAGATGCGTCGCTGGGCGGCGTGTACCCGGTGATGTGCGTCACCCTGATGAACCCGCGCACGGGCGGCGTGTTTGCCTCGTTCGGCGCGCACCCGAGCCTGGAAGTGGCGCTCGAGCGCAGCCTGACGGAATTGCTGCAGGGCCGCAGTTTTGAAGGCTTGAACGACTTGCCGCAACCGACGTTTGCCAGCGAAGCCGTCACCGAGCCGAACAACTTCGTCGAACACTTCATCGATTCCAGCGGCATCGTCTCGTGGCGCTTCTTCAGCGCCAAGGCCGATTACGATTTTGTCGAGTGGGATTTTTCCGGCCACGGCGAAAACTCGAATGCCGAGGAAGCGGCGACCCTGTTCGGCATCCTCGCCGGCATGGGCAAGGAAGTGTACACGGCCGAGTATGACCAGCTGGGCGCCAAGGCCTGCCGTATCCTCGTGCCCGGTTATTCCGAGGTGTACCCGGTCGAGGATTTAATCTGGGACAACACCAACAAGGCGCTGCTGTTCCGCGCCGACATCCTGAACCTGCATGGCCTGGACGATGCCAGCCTGGAAGACCTGCTTGACCGCCTGGAAAACAGCGAGCTCGACGAGTACGGCGACATCGCCACCCTGATCGGCATCGAGTTTGACGAAAATACCGTCTGGGGCCAGCTGACGACCCTGGAATTGAAGCTGCTGATTCATCTCGTCCTGCAGCAGTTCGAGGAAGCGAAGGAGCTGGTGGAAACCTTCCTGCAGTACAACGACAACACGCTCGAGCGCAAACTGTTCTATCAAGCCTTGAACGTGGTGCTGGAAGTGGAACTGGACGACGAGCTGGAGCTGGACGATTACGTCGTCAATTTCCGCCGCATGTTTGGCGACGCCCGCATGGACGCGGTGCTGGGCTCGGTGGACGGCAGCGTGCGCTTCTTCGGCCTGACCCCAACCAGCATGCAACTGGAAGGCCTCGACCGGCACCAGCGCCTGATCGACAGCTTCAAGAAATTGCACGCGGCGCGCGCCAAGGCGGCGGCCCGCTAGGACGACAAGCGGAGGCCGGCGCGGCAGTCGCGCCTTCGCGCCCCGGCGCAGGAATCAACCCTGCGCGACCGCATGGAAAAGAGACCATGGCCACACTGGAATTCTGGTTCGATTTCGGCAGCAACTACAGCTACCTGAGCGCCATGCGCATCGGCGCGCTGGCGCGTGAAAAGAAGGTGGATGTGATCTGGAAACCCTTCCTGCTGGGCGTCGTCTTCAAGGCGCTGGGCTGGAAGACATCGCCCTTCATCTTGCAAAAACTCAAGGGCGACTACACGTGGCGCGACATGGCGCGCCAGTGCGAAAAGTACGCATTGCCATGGCAGCAACCGAGTTCCTTCCCCCGCACAGCCCTGCTGCCCATGCGCGTGGCGCTGATCGGCGCGGACCAGGGCTGGATCGCGCCCTTTGCGCGCCGCATGATGGCGATGAATTTTGCCGAAGACCGCGACATCGACCACATCGAGGCCGTCAGCGAGGCCCTGGAGGGGCTGGGCCTCGATGCGCGCACCGTCCTGGCGCTGGCTATGACACAGGACAACAAGCTGCGGCTGCGCCGCCAGACCGAGCAGGCACAAGCGCTGAACCTGTTCGGCGCCCCCAGCTTCGTCAGCGCTGGGGAATTATTCTGGGGCAATGATCGGCTCGAGGATGCACTGCTGCATGCGGTAGCCAGCCGCCGTTAAACCCCACTCCCCGCCAGCGCCGCGATTTCCTTCTGCATGTTCTCGATTGCCCGCTCGTTGTACTGGTCGGCAAAGTACGCATCGCCAAACAGCTGGCCCGCCTGCGCCTTGCCGCACAGGTGCTGCAGGGCCAGGCCCCGCTGCTCGTTGAAGCGCACGGGGTCCACGTGCGCGTATTCGCGGCCGATGGCTTGCGTATAGGCTTGGTACACCTCGTCATCCTGGCCCAGGATGGCCAGGTCGGCGCTGAGCATGGCGTCCTTCAGCGGATGGCTGATGCCGGGGCCCTGGAAATGGTCGGTAACGCGTATCAATTGCGCCACATCGAGGTTGTCGCCCGCATCGAGGCCGCTCGCCAGCCACAGCTGGGCGCTCGCCTCTTCGCTCGAATACAGGGCATCGTCGTCGTGGCTGTAAACGGCGTCGTGGAACCAGAACGCTTTCTTGACCAGCGCGCTGTCGCGCTTGGGCGCAAAAGTATTGTCGGCCCACACGCGGATCTCGGACAGGCCGTGCACCAGGTGGTCGAGGTTGTGATAGTGGCGGTCCGCGCCGCCATACGCCTGCGGCCCCGTCAGGTGGGCGAACCAGTGATCCGCCAGCGCGATATCCGCTTGCGAGGCTGTCGCGTAATTCCACAGCGCTTCCCACTCCTTGCGCAGGCAGTCGAGTATCCACGCCTGGTAGGCCGGGCCGGGGACGAATTTCTTCATGGTCCAGTTCCAGCCGACGGGACCTTCCAGCGCCTTGACGAAGCTGGAACTGACGGAACCGAGGTCGCGCGGCGGCATGACGAAAATCGTCTTGGCGCCCTGCAGCACGTCCACATTGGTTTGCTGGATCAGATTTTCATAGTCGAAATCGGCCGTCGTGCGAATGCCGCGGATCAGGTAGTCGCAGCCATGCTTTTTCGCCGCGCGCGCCGTGTAGTCGCCCTTGACGATGACCACCTGCACATTGTCCCAGCCGCACTCGCGCGCGCTCTGCTCGATGATGCGCTTGCGGTCTTCGGCGGGAAATTGGGGGCGTTTGGCGGGGTTTTGCGACAGGAACACGATCACCTCGTCGGCGAGCGAACGCGCTTCGCCGATCACCCACATGTGGCCGTTGGTGATGGGGTCGAGGGTTCCTGAAAAGCCGATCTTCTGCATGCTGCGCTCCATTTGCTTGAATGCTTATTGCGCAGACAATATATGCCAGCGGCGCGCGCGTCAATGCAACATGCCAAAGATCATGATCAAAACGTTATTTTTTCACGGCTTGCGGGAATTCCACGCGCACGCACAGGCCGCCCAGGCGCTCGGACTTGTCCAGCACCAGGCGCGCGCCGTGGCGCTCGGCGATGGCCTTGATGATGGCCAGCCCCAGGCCGCTGCCGTTGGCATCCGTGCCGGGCACGCGGTAGAAGCGGCTGAAGACGCGCTCGCGCTCTTCGGACGGGATGCCCGGGCCGCTGTCTTCCACGGACAAGGTCACGCCGACGGGGCTGGCGCGCAGGTCGATGTCGACCGTGCCGCCCTGCGGCGTGTACTTGATGGCGTTGTCGACCAGGTTGCGCAGCATGATGTTGAGGGCATCGGCCTGCCCCGCCACCTTGGCCGGGTCCATGTGATGCAGGCCCAGGTCGATCTTGCGCGCCTGCGCGATGCCGGCCATGTCGCCCAGCGCACGCTTGACGACATCGTTCAAGTCCACAGCCTGCAGCTGGTCGCCGCTGGCGGCGCTCGCCTCCTGGCGCGCCAGCACCAGCAGCTGCTCGACCAGGCGCGTGGCCCGTTCGATGCCGGCGCTCACGCGACTGATCGCCAGGCTGCGTTTTTCCTCGGATTCGGCCCGCTCCAGGCTCAATACCTGCAGCTTCAGGGCCGCCAGCGGCGTGCGCAATTCATGCGCGGCGTCGGCAACGAAATGCTGCTGCGCGTCGAACGCCGTCTTCACGCGGCCGAACAGCAGATTCAGTTCATGCACGAGGGGCCGCACCTCATCGGGCAAGCCCGCTTCCGAGACGGGCGACAGATCGTCCGCCTGGCGCGCCGCCACCTGCTTGCGCACGCGCGAGACGGGCGCCAGCGAGCCGCTGACGACCCACCAGACGACCAGCATCAGAATCGGCGCCATCAGCGCGATCGGGCCCACCGTGCGCAGCGCCAGGCTGCCGGCCATGCGCTTGCGCACGGCCATGTCCTGAGCGATCTGCACGGTCTGGGAACTGGTTTGCACGGAGAAGATGCGGTAGGTCGTGCCGTTGGCCTTCACATTCGAAAAGCCCAGCACGGCGCGCTGCGGCAGTTCCGCGCGCGTAATCGAGCGGAACACCTGCACGCCGTCCGGCGTCCATACCTGCACCACCATGTCGTTGTTGACGGGGTCGGCCGGCAAGGCTTGCGCATGGTTGGCCAGCGGCGCGCCGGAGCGCAGCGACAGGGCCATCTGCTGCATGTGATAGTCGAAGATCTGGTCGGCGTCGTACAGGGCGCTGCGGTAGGCGATCGACGCCTGCGCCAGGGCCGCCATGATGATGGCCGCCAGCAAAAACCACAGCAGGCGGCCGCGCAGCGAGTGCGTCACCGTGACCTTCATCCTCATGCCTTGGGCACCATGTAACCGAGGCCGCGCACGTTCTGGATCAGATCGCTGCCCAGCTTCTTGCGCAAGCCGTGGATATACACTTCCACGGCATTGCTGTTGACTTCATCCTTCCAGCTGTACAGCTTTTCTTCCAGCTGCGCGCGCGACAGCACGATGCCGGGACGCGCGATCAGCGCTTCCAGCACGGCCCATTCGCGCGCCGACAGGTTGACGGGATGGCCCTCGGCGATCACTTCGCGCGTCAGCGGATTGATACTCACGCCCTGGTGCTCGAAGATCGGTTCCGGCCGCCCCGAGGCGCGCCGCAGCAGGGCGCGTATGCGCGCCAACAATTCGTCGAGGTCATACGGCTTGAGCACGTAATCGTCGGCGCCCGCGTCGAGGCCGGCGATGCGCTGCTCGATGGCGTCGCGCGCCGTGGCGACCAGCACGGGCGTGTCGAGCTTGCGCAAACGCATCGAGCGCAGCACGTCGAGGCCATCCTTGCGGGGCAAGCCCAGGTCCAGCAGCACCAGGTCATAGGTCTGCGTCTGCAGGGCCGTATCGGCCATGTCGCCATCCTTGACCCAGTCCACCGCGTAATGCTCGGCGCGCAGCAAATCGAGCACCACCTCGCCGATCATCGTATCGTCTTCTACCAGCAATAAGCGCATGGCTTGCCTCTCTCTAGTTACTCTTGTTTTCAGCCCAAACGCACGGGAATGAAGATCTTGTCCGGTCCCCGCTGGATCAGCAAGGCCACCGACTTGGCGGATTTTTCCACCACGTCGCGCACCTGCTCGACCGTGTTGACGGGACGGCCATTCACCGACAATAGCACGTCGCCCGGCTGCACTCCGGCATTCGCGGCGGCGCCGCCCGCGTCTTCCACCAGCAGGCCGGCACTGATGCCCGCCTCGCGTTTTTCATCCGATTGTAACGGACGCAGGGCCAGGCCCAGCTTTACCTTGCCGGCGGCGCTGTCGCTCTTCGCCACTTCGGCCACCTTGTCGGCCGCATTGCCCAGGGTCGCCGTCAGGCTGACGATCTTGCCGTCACGCCAGACATCCATGCTGATCTTGTCGCCTGGCAAGGACGTGCCCACCAGCGCCGGCAAGTCGGCCGAGCCGATGATGCGCTGGCCATTCACCTTGCGCACCACGTCGCCCGATTTCAGGCCCGCCTTGTCGGCCGGGCTGCCCCGCTCCACGTTGGCGACCAGGGCGCCTTCCGGCGTGGCCAGCTTGAACGAGTCGGCAAAGCCCTGGTTGACTTCCTGCACCGTCACGCCCAGCTTGGCGTGGCTGGCCTTGCCGGTGGCGACGATCTGATCCTTGATGCGGCCCGCCAGGTCGATGGGGATGGCGAACGACAGGCCCTGGAAGCCGCCCGTCTGGCTGTAAATCTGCGAATTGATGCCGACCACTTCGCCGCGCGTGTTGAACAGCGGACCGCCCGAGTTGCCGGGGTTCACCGCCACGTCCGTCTGGATGAACGGTACATTGCTGTCGTCCGGCAGGGAACGGCCCTTGGCGCTGACGACGCCAGCCGTCACCGTGCTGTCGAAGCCGTATGGCGAACCGATGGCCAGCACCCACTCGCCCACTTTCAAGTCGCTGGAATGGCCGAGCGGCACGATGGGCAGGTTGTTGGCGTCGATCTTCAGCACGGCGATGTCGGTCTTCGGATCCGTGCCGAGCACCTTGGCGCGGAATTCGCGGCGGTCGTTCAGCTTGACGGTCACTTCGCGCGCATCGCGCACCACGTGGGCATTCGTCATGATGATGCCGTCCGGACTGACGATGAAGCCGGAACCGAGGCCATGCGTGGGCACGTCGCGGCCACCGCGCTGCCCGCCTTGCGGACCCTGGAAGCGGCGGAAGAACTCGAAGAAGGGGTCGTTGCCGAAATCGTCGTTGCCGGCCTGGGCCGAGGGGTCATAGGCCACCTTGGTGCTGCCCGTGACGCTGATATTCACCACGGCCGGGCTGTTGCGCGCGGCGATCTGGCTAAAGTCGGGCAAGGCCACCAGCGGCGCGGCAGCGGCGGGCGCCACGGCGGCAGCCACGGGAGCGGCAGGTACGCCAGCGGCGGCATTCGCGCCAGCATTGTTCTGATGCACCACCATGGCGCCACCGGCGCCCAGCACACCGATCGCGGCCAGCGCGGCTACGGTGCGTTTGATTTTCAGGGATGCGGTATTCGTTTGCTGTTCCATGAATTGCTCCTCATTCAATGAGATTTTGATGTATGCAATATTGGGCCACGAGTCTTAGGCGGTGCTTAACATTTTTCTATTTGGAAACAGGCATTTGCGCCTTTAAGCATGGTTTAATCTTGCGTGCCGCGCGCACCGCGCATGGCGGGCGATGAAGGGCCCGAACGGGCTCCGGACGTGACACTGGCCGGATCAACCGGCCAGTATTTTACTGCATGAAAGGAACCTGCCCGGGCGCCCGGACGGCGCCACGATCAGATCAGGCTGCCTGACGCTGTTCCAAAGTGCTGACGGTGGCGCCAGTGGTGGTGCCGATCTCGATCTTGCGCGGTTTCAGCGCTTCCGGCACTTCGCGCACCAGGTCGATGGTCAGCATGCCGTTTTCAAACGTGGCGCCCGTGACCTTCACGTGGTTGGCCAGCTGGAAACGCTGTTCGAAATCGCGGGCAGCGATGCCACGGTGCAAGAAGGTGCGCTCGACGCCATCTTTCTGCTTGCGGCCCGTGACGTGCAGGGAGTCGCGTTCGGTGATGATGTCGATCTCTTCGCGCGAGAAGCCGGCCAATGCCATCACGATGCGGTATTTATCTTCCGACACCAGTTCGATGTTGTACGGCGGATAGCTCGGTTGCGCATCGGCGCGCTGTTCGTTGAGCAGCTGTGCCAGGCGGTCAAAGCCAATGGCGGAACGGTACAGGGGAGCAAGGTCAAAAGTACGCATGATAAATATCCTTTTCAAATGAAGCGATAAGAGGGGCGGACCTCACCATGAGCATCCGCTTGTTACCGATATACGGCCTCTCCAGCCCCTTTCAAGGCCTTGAAATTGGCGAAAAGCGCCCCAGACGCCGCCAAATTTGTAAGAAATTTTTACATGGCCAGCCCAAGAGGATTTTGCATGGCGTCCCCCATGCGGCACCGGCTTTTGGTGTATGCTGGCGGCATGAACAATGACACCGACATCCAGCTCAGCGGCCCCTTCAAGGCCACCGACGGCTCCGGCCGTGCCCACGACATCAAGGCCATCCGCATCTTCGACGAAGGTTACGGCATCATCGACGTCTACGTCGATTTCGCCGCCCCGCTCGAAGCGGGCGCCTATAAGGACAAGACCCTGGTCGGCCACATCCTGGCCCGCTTGCGCAGCCTCGGCTACGTAGGCCCCGATTTCGGCCACGGCGACCTTGGCTTGCAAGACAAGAAACTGATCGTTCTGGAAGCGCCCGAGGAATTTTCGGCCTTTGCCATCAGCAAGGGCTGGAAGGATCTTTCGGCGGAGTTTGACGAAGACTGATCCTCTTTCTCCCCATCTGCGCCGTACCCGCGACTTGCCGGTACGGCGTTTTTCATGGGCGACCGCTTGCTTACTTAGCTGATATAGCGCGTGCTCCAGGTAGCGATGACGTTGGCAACATAGGCCGCGTCATCGCGCCCCGTCAACAGATGGTCGGCGTCGTCGAGCGAAACGAAGCTTTTCGGGTGCTTCGCGGCCGTGAAGATATCCATCGCGTTCGACAGGCTCACCGTCGTGTCGTTCGGCGCGTGCATCACCAGCAGGGCGCGGCGCAGGCCGGTGATGTGGGTCTTGAGGCTGTGGCTGCCCGCGTCGTCGACGAATTGCTGGCGGATGCGGAAAGGCCGCCCTTCCAGCTGCACCAGCGCTTCGCCTTCGGCGGCGATTTGCTCCAGGTGGTCGCTGAACATGCGCGTCACGTAGGCGGGCGTGCTGGGTGCGGCCAGGGTGGCGATGGCGGTCGCTTCCGGCACTTGCGCGGCAGCGGCCAGCACGGCCGCGCCGCCCAGGCTATGGCCGATCAGCAATTGCGGCGCGGCATGTTTTGCCCGCATGAAATCAGCGGCGGCGACCAGGTCGTCGACGTTCGACGAGAAATTGGTGGCGGCAAACTCGCCCTCGCTGGCGCCCAGTCCCGTGAAGTCGAAGCGCAGCACGGCGATGCCGTGTTCCGTGAGACCTTGCGCGATGCGCCGCGCGGCCAGCACGTCCTTGCCGCAGGTAAAACAGTGGGCGAACAGCGCATACGCGCGGATGGCGTCATCGGGCGCATCGAGGCGCGCCGCCAGCACATGGCCGTGCGCGCCGGGAAAATCTTGCCGGGTGGATTTCATTGTCTCAGATCAAAGCTGCCGCGCAGGGCGGCCGATGGCGCATTGTAGCGCCGCCCGGCCACTTCCTGCTTTAATCCCGCTTGGGAATATTGACTCCTTTGGCAACGGCTGGCCTGGCCAGAAACGCGTCCAGCGCGCGCTGCACATGCGGGAAATTGCCAAAGCCGACGAGGTCGCCCGCACCATAGAAACCCACCAGGCAGCGCACCCACGGGAAGATGGCGATGTCGGCAATCGTGTACTGGCTACCCATGATCCAGTCGCGGCCCTGCAGGCGCTGCTCGAGCACGCCCAGCAGGCGCTTGGCCTCGCCGATATAGCGTTCCAGCGGCCGCTTGTCCTCGTAATCCTTGCCGGCGAATTTATGGAAGAAGCCCACCTGGCCAAACATGGGGCCGATACCGCCCATCTGGAACATCAGCCACTGTATCGTTTCATAGCGCAGGCCTGCGTCCTGGGGGATGAACTTGCCCGTCTTTTCGGCCAGGTACAGCAGGATGGCGCCCGACTCGAACAGGGCCAGCGGCTTGCCATCGGGACCGTCCGGGTCGAGGATGGCGGGAATCTTGTTGTTCGGATTGAGGGACAGGAAGGCGGGCGACAGCTGGTCATTCTGCTCGAAGCTGACCAGGTGCGGCTCGTACGCCAGGCCCAGTTCTTCCAGCAGGATGGAGACCTTGATGCCGTTCGGCGTCGGCAGCGAGTACAGTTGCAGGCGCTCGGGATGCCGGGCAGGCCATTTTTGGGTGATGGGGAAGTCGGAAAGCTGTGTCATGGATATCCTTCATTTCAATTAAAGATGCGGCGCCGGGCAGCCAGTATAGCCAAGCATGGCAGTTTCAGCAGGACAGCGCATTCAGCCAAACAAGCCATGCAAAAACCAGCGCGGCGCGGCATCTTCTCCGCTGCCGGCGATGCGTTCACGGTAGACCCAGTAGTGGGCGTGGTCGAGGCCTTCGGCGATGAAGTAATCGCGCGCCTGCGACTGGCCCCACCAGCCCGCTTCGATGCGCTCGGCGACAGACACCATTTTCAGGGGCGAGCCATAGAATGGCCGGTGTTCGCGCATCAGGAGGGCGATGGGCTGGGCCAGCAGCCAGCCGGGACGGGGCATGCCGGGCAAGCCGGGCGGCAAGTCCGGCACCGCGTTTCTGCCGCCGGCCTTGGCAGGCAGCGGCAGCCACTGGTTGGCCGCCTCGGGACGGTAATCGGCGCGCGGCGCGGCCTGCAAGACATTCTCCGTGCCCAGGCGCGCCACCAGCAATTCCATCAAGCGCTGGCGCTCTTGCGGCGTGCCGCCCGGCTCAGGAAACAGAGTGTCGCTGGGCGGCGCCATCGGCTGCACCTGCAGCGCTTCCAGCGTGAGGCCGATAACGGGTGCGTCCAGCACCAGCTGCGCCAGGCGTTCCTTGAGCAGGCGCACCAGGTGCTCGTCGCGCCAGACGGCCTCGCCCAACGCAAGGTCGATGACGGTGGGCGCACGCGCCACCCGGCCCCGCTCGTGCGCCAGCAACAATTGAATGCGCTCGACGGCAAATTGCCGCGCGCACAGCCAGCCCGTCATTTGCTGCAGCAGCCGGCGCGCGCCGAACAGCAGCGCGTCGGCGTGCTCCACGCGGTCGAACAATTCCAGGCTGGCGCGGAACGTGGGCGGCGCTTCGAGCCATAGGTACAGTTCCGTGCCGTGGCCATGCGCATCGTCGAGCATGTCGAGCAAGGCCCCGCCGCAGCGGCGCTGCAAGCCGGGCCGGGGCAAGTGGCGCAGCTGCCCCAGGGTGCGGCAGCCGATGCCGTCCAGCCATTCCAGCCAGGGGCGCGCCGGCGGCAGCAAGGCGCACGGCAGGCGGTCGAGGCGGCGCACCAGGCTGGCCATGCTCAATGTCCGGCCCCGGCGCGTCCCGGCGCGCGCCAGCAGCCAGGCGCCGCGCGCCGTGGGGGCGCAGGACAGCTGGGCCGTGTAGCCGAGCGCGCGCAAGCTGGCCGCGATTTGCCGGCACAGGGCGCGCACGCCGCCGAACAGGCGCAGGCTGGCGCCCGCATCGACGAGCAGGGTCGCTTCCTCGCCCTGCGCCACCAGCGGCGAATATTGCAGCAGCGCCAACGCTACCGCTTGCAGGGCTTGCGCTTCCAGTTCCTGGGAGCGTTCGTGCAGGCGCGCCTGCGGCGCCAGCATCAGCGCACCGGCGCGACGCATGCCCGGCCGGATGCCGGCTGCCCGCGCCAGCGGCGACACGGCCATCACTTGCTCCTGCTCCAGCACCACGCCGAGGCTGTCAACCGACCAGCGCGGGCAAAACACTTCGAGCGGGAGCCGGGGCAGGCACAGGCCGATCCAGAGTCGCATGGCGTAGCAGTAATGAAGGAGGTTGCAGGGGCAGGAACAGGGGCGCGTCGCGCTGCGGTCCCCGGCGCTTGATGAAGCCGATCTCGATGCCGCCGGCGGCCGGACGCACGGACAGGCGCAGCGGCGCCGGCGATGCATCCTGCGCGCCGTGCAGCGGGCGCAGCATGCAAAACAGGGTGTTGCCGGACTGCGCGGCCAGGTGCAGCCGGCGCAGGCTGTCGGCGCGCACGTGCGGCTGCCAGAACAGCAAGGCGCCGCACGTGCCGCTGCGCAAGATGTTTTCCGCCGCCCACAAGGCATCCTTGCTGCTGGCGCTTTTTAACCACAGCAATTGCGACGGCGCCAGCCCCTGCGCGGCCAAGGCCAGCGCCTGCGGCGGATGGGGCGGCTGCAGCAGCACGATGGGCAAGCCCGGCAACTGCGCCAGCGCGGGCGCCAGCAGCCGCAATTCGCCGCTGCCCGGCTGCTGCACCAGCAGATCGATGAGGCTGCCGCTGGGCCAGCCGCCGCCCGGCAACTGCGCGGACAGGGCGGCAAAGCCCGTGTCCAGGCAGCGCGTGGCGCCCTGCCCCAGCTGCGATGCGCGCCACAGGGACGGGTGCAAGGCTTCCGGCGAAGCCATCAATTGGGAATGTTGCATAATTGAATATGAAGATAAATACTGTATGCATATACAGTACTATCCAGTCCCGCTTTTGGCAAGGCTTATCTGCGCCGCAGCTCCCCGGGGGCCGTCCCGCCACGTCCGAAAAACACCGTTTTTCACATCGATTGCTGTACCATAAGCACTCTCCTTACCGTCTGGCAACGTACCAGTCGGCCTCCTCCGTCCATAAGGAAACGCATTTGACCACCATCCAACTCATCAGCGCCATCGTCTTCGGGCTTGCGCTCATCCACACCTTTGCCGCCAAGTCGTTTGAAACCTTGTCGCGGCGCCACCCCCGCCATGCGGGCCTGCTGCACTTGCTGGGCGAAGTGGAAGTCGTGTTCGGCTTCTGGGCCTTCATCTTGATCATCATCATGGCCTTTGTCTCGGGCGGCGATGCGGCCATCGAGTATGCCGAGTCGCGCCATTACACGGAGCCGCTGTTCGTCTTTGTCGTCATGGTCGTGGCTGCCTCGCGCCCCGTACTCGACGCCGTGCAGCGCCTGTTGAAAGGCGTGGCGCGCGTGATGCCGCTGCGCACGGAACTGGCCCTCGTCTGGCTGGGCCTGGCGCTTGTGCCCCTGACGGGTTCGTTGATCACGGAACCGGCCGCCATGACCCTGGCCGCGCTGATGCTGGCACCGCAAATCTTCCGCCCGGGCATTCCTGAATGGCTGAAATACGGCGCGCTGGGCGTGCTCTTCGTCAACGTTTCCATCGGCGGCACGCTCACCTCGTACGCGGCGCCGCCCGTGCTGATGGTGGCCACCACGTGGAACTGGGATAGCGCCTACATGGCCACCCACTTCGGCTGGAAGGCGGCCATAGCCGTCCTCGTCAACGCGACGGGCGTGAGCATTTTGCTGCGCAAATATCTGCACAGCAACACCTCCGACATCAAGCCGAAGGCCGGTGAAGTGGAAGCGCCGAAAGTGCCGCTGGCCGTCAGCCTGGTGCACATGATCGTGCTGGCCGGCGTCGTCGCCCTGGCGCACCATCCCGTGCTGTTCATCGGTCTGTTCCTGTTCTTCCTCGGCTTCGTGCAGGCGTATGAGCGCTATCAAAGCCCGCTGATCCTGAAAGAGGGTTTATTGGTCGGCTTCTTCCTCGGCGGCCTGGTGGTACTGGGCGGCATGCAGCAATGGTGGCTGCAGCCCATCGTTTCGAGCCTGAAACCGCTGGCCCTGTTCTTCGGCGCCCTGGGCTTGACAGCCATTACCGACAATGCGGCCCTCACTTACCTCGGTTCGCTGATCGTCGGCATGACGGACGAAGCGAAATACATGCTGATGGCCGGCGCCGTGGCCGGCGGCGGCTTGACCGTCATCGCCAATGCGCCGAACCCGGCCGGCGTGGCCCTGCTGCGCCGCGGCTTCAAGGATGAATCGATCGGCGCCGTCGGTTTGCTGGCCGGCGCCCTGCTGCCGACGGCCGTGGCGGGCCTAGCCTTCCTGGCCCTGTAAGCCTCATCACGGGGCGGCTGCCGGCCGCCCCTGCTGCCTTCAGTTTCCCTCTTCAGTTCCCTTCATACACGAGGAAATGCAGCCGGTCATAGAACAGGCTGTAGGCATAGTCGAACGTGCCCACGCTGCGAAAACCCTTGTGCAGATACACTTGCAGCGCTTCGCTTTTTTCCCATACCGTCAAGGTGATGCGCGCACAGCCCTTGCGGCTGGCCAGGTCGCGGATTTCATGGAACATTTGCCGGAACAGGCCCTGCCCCCGGTATTTCTCGTCGATGGCCAGGCTGCTGACGAAACAGTCGTCGGTGCGCGCATGCGCGAGCACGAATGCGTCATACGCATCGTCGAGCGCCTTCATGTCGTCCCGGTAATACGAGACGGCGCCGCAAGCCTGGAACTCGGCCATCGTGGCGGCCGTGAAGAAGCCGATGAAACGCCCGTCTTCGTCATGCAGGCCGTGAATGTGCTGCAGATACGGGTCGATATTCTGCCGCCGCTGCAATTCGACGAACTGCAGATTGAGTTTATTGCCGAACGAACAGTATTCGAGATAGCTGGTGGCAAACAGCAGTTTCGCCATGCGGTTCCTCGTCTCATCGCCCAGCAGTTCACCCGGCACCAGCTTGAGCGGCGCATGCGACAGCAGGCCCGCCTGCGTCTCGTCGCCGGACGGGACGGCATCGCTGGCGGCCGGCATGCGACTGCCGTGGCGGCCCACGGTCGGGCGCCAAAAATCGCCAGCGGCAATATGCCGCGAACGGTGGGCCAGCAGATAGCGGCAAAAGACGCCATTCACGCGATCGAGCTGCGGGTCGTCCGACAGTACCGAGTAATAGTGAAAATGGTCGATGTCCGCCCGCAGCTGGGCCGCATACGCCATGCGCGGCACTTCCTCGATATCGAACACATCGACGATGTCGGGCAGGCTCAAAGGATCGTCAAGCTGCCAGCCGATTTCGTCGAGCCTGGCGACGCAGCGCGCATACGCGCGCCGTTCCTCGTCACTGAGGGGAATGTGCACGTCGGTAATGATATCGTCCAGCAAGCGCATGCCCCGGATGCCGCCCGCCACCGCTTCCCTCGCACCGTCATACAGCACGCAATAGCGCTGGTAGAACTCGGCATGGCTGAGCAGGGTCACGCCCAGGTTTTTCTTCCATTCGGCATAGAACTGGCCAAACAGCTGCGCCTCGAATTGCGGGCAGGAACGAGGAATCCGCGCATCGATACCCGCATAGGCGATGTTCACATTGCGCTGGATCACACGCAGCGCGGCATCGTTCTTCTTGGCGATCAGCATGCCCGTTTCATCGAGAAACAGATTCATCCAGCTGACATGCTGGCGCTCTTCGCTGTCGCCATCCTTGCGCTGGAAATAATCGGGCACTTCCGGCTTCATCAGGAAAATCGTCGCCGGATTGTGCGGGATCGTATCGACATCCATATACATGCCGCCGTATTCGCACATGATGAGGATGCGGAAATAATCGGACAAGGTGGCGAAGTAGCGCTGCATATGCAGGGTATCGAGTACGCCGAAGCGGGCCGGCGCGAAATCCAGCGCCAGCGCGCGCAGCGAATTGATATGCAGGGTCGTGCCGCCGATGGCGTAGCGGCCTATCGTGTAGCGCCCGGCGCCGCCCGTGGGGCTGAAGCGCTCGTCATTACGCAGCTGCTGCGCATCCCACACCCACAGGATGGAGACGTACGGCGCGCCGCCGTTGTGCCGCACCGCTTCCAGCGCCGCGCCCCACTGCTGGATCGCTTCGGCTGCGATGGCCGGCAACGGTCCGCCCATCCAGATGCGGTGCAGGTAGCGCTCGTCGTCGCCGAGCGCGCGCGTGGGGATGCAGCTCAGCGACGAGCAGCTTGCTGCATTGAAATGGTTGAAATTCAGGGCGACGAAGCTGCGCAGGGCCGCGATGCCCGCCTGGTGCTCCACGGCCAGCTGTTCCAGGTCGCTGCCGGCCGGCCGGACATCGGCCAGGGTGATGTAGTCGAGTTTCAGCCGGTTGATGCGGAACTCGTATTCCAGGTTGAAGATCTTTGCTTGATCGTGTTTCGAGGCCAGGTCATCTATTTTCATGGGCGCACCATTTTCCGCAGGAGAGTGTCAATAAACTTCGCAGGAGGTAAAACAAGGTCGACAACATGCGCATCGCTGCGCCATCAGTGCCGGGCGAGCAGCACCTCGCTTTCCCGGCGCCCCGCCATGCCCCGCGTAAACAGCAGCAGGCAGGCGGCGATGACCACGATGACGGGGATATTGAGCAGCGCATACGTTTCCAGCGCATAGCCGAAGCGCTGGCACAGCACGTTATAGAGCTGCAGCCAGGCGGACAGATAAATGCAGTACAGCAAGCTCATGGCAGCCGTCGTCAAGGTCACCGATTCCTTGCTGGCCGTGATCGCGCTGCGTATCAGGGCGCCATTGAACAGGCCGAAGCCGATGGAATAGACAAACATGCAGGCGGCAAACACGTCAACGTGATGGCGGCCCACGCCGGCGCCCAGCATGCCGGCGGCCGCGACCAGCCCGCCCAGGCGCAGCAGATGCACGAGGGGGAAATCCTGGCGCAGGCGCTGGATGGCGATGCTGCTGAGGACAAAGCCCGACAAAATCACGCATTGCAGGGCGATATACGTGGCGTAGGAGGCGCCCATTTCCTGCAGCACGAAGATGGGCGAAAAGCCGATCCAGGCCGTCAGGGGCACGGTGGCCAGCCCGGCCGTGAACATGCCGAACATGAAGCGCTTGTTGCTGAAAATGGCCGCGTAGCTGCGCACGATGGCGGCAAGGTCCAGGCGCGTGACCCTGGGGGCCGCGCGCGGCATGGTCTTGAACAGGCCCAGCAAGGACAGCAGCGCCAGCAAGCCGGAGAGGAAAAAGACGTAGCGCCAGTCCAGCCGGCTGATGATGGCGCTGCCGAGGATGGGGCCGGCAAGGGGCGCGAGGATGGTGGTGCTCGACAGGATGCTGCTCAGCTTGACGGCAGCCATGTCGTCGAACAGTTCATGGATCATGGCATAGCCGACGAAGATGAAGCAGCAGCCCATGCCCTGGATGAAACGCGCGGCGAGAAATTGCTCGATCGACGCGGCAAATGGCACGGCCAGCGTGGCCAGCAGGAATAAGGTATTACCAGTCAGCACCAGCTTGCGCTTGCCGATGGTGTCGGCCAAAGGCCCCAGGAAAATCTGCAGGGAACTGCCGCCCAGCAGATACAGGCTCAGGGACAGGGGGACGAATTTTTCCTCCGCCTGGAACTCGCCGACGATGCCCAGCATGGCCGGCATGATCATGTCGTTCGACAGATAGATATTCAGTTCAAAGACGAGGAAAAACGCAAAAAACCACAGCAACTGCTTGGACTTGATGGACATGGCGCGTTCCGTAACGTGGGTGGCTGCCGTCAGTGCATATCTGCCGTCGGGGCATGGGACGGCAGACACGCTTCACACTGAAAACGTGTACCAATTGTATACCAGTTCGTATTTTTAGCGCCTGTTTTTGTGATTTTTAAATACCGCAGCAATACCAATTAAATAAACTCGATGGTGCTGCGGCATGTGGAATCTGTGCTGAGATGGGCGCGGCCAGCGCCCCGGCGCGCGGCAGCGGCCCTGAGGGGGAATGCAAGAACGATGCGTACCAGTGCCTGCGCGCCGTTGCGGCGCGCAGGCACGCCGGCTTACCGGCGGCGGTGGCTGGCGAAGAAATCGAGCAGCATCCTGCTGGCGTCGGGCTTGGCCTTGTCGTTGAACGGCAGGCTGGCATCGCCGCCGCTCCACGCGTGCTCGAGGTGCTCGACCTGCGCCACGCGCAGCAGCACATCCTTACCCACCTGATAGTCGTGCAGCCCATACGCATGGGCCGGATTGCGTCCGCCCGCCGCGCCGCCAGGCAGACGCTGCGCCGTCACCACGGTATCAAACGGCAAGCGATTCACGCGCACGCTCTGACGGACCAGCTGCGTCTGGTTGATGGGCCGCACCACCTTGTCGGCCAGCCCTTGCAGCAGGATGGTCGGCAGGCGGGGAAACGCGGGCTGGCGCGCCAGCACTTCATCGATGGCCGCGTCGGCACGGGCGGCAGCGCCATGCTGCATCACGCCCAGCGCGCCGATCAGGTTATGCCCGGCGCCAAACACGGGCCCGGAATGCAGGCCCAGCGCGGCGAACAGATGGGGATGGTTCAAGGCCACGATATGCGCCATGCCGGCGCCGGCGGAAATGCCGCAGATATAGATGCGCGCGCGGTCGATCGCATAGCGGGCCGCCACCTGCTCGATGGCGCCGACGATCAGGCGCACGTCGCCGCCGCCCTCCTGCGTCAGCTTGTCGTACCACTTCCAGCAGCGGCGCGCATGCGAGCGCAGCGACTGCTGCGGATACAGCACGGCATAACCCTTGCGTTCGGCCAGGCGGTTCATGCGCGTGCCTTCGGCAAACTGCGTGGCGCTCTGTTCGCAGCCGTGCAGCATCACCAGCAGCGGCCGGCCACGGCTGCGCATGGCGGCGCTGGGCGCCTTCTCGGGCAGGTACAGGAAATAGGGCAGGCGCCGGCCCGGCAACTGTCCCAGTTCCGGCAATGGCGCATAGTGGGCGGCCAGCCACTTGCCTGGCGGAGGCGGCGTTCGCTTGCGCACGCGCGGGGGCGACAGGGGCGTGGCAAAGGGCGCCAGCGAGGGCACGGCGCCGCTGGCGGGCCTGGCGCGCGGCGTCGGCCTGGTCTTGGCCACGGGCTTGCTGCGGGGCTTAGGTTTAGATTTAGGCGTGGGCTTGGCCGGCACGGGCCCGAACAGCACCTTGGCCAGCTTGGTCGCCGTGCGCTGCTGCGCCTTACCGGCGCGCAATAACCCGCGCAGCCATTTGGTGGCGGGCTTTACCATGGCAAGCGGCGCGCATGGCGTGGTGGAGCGTACCGCAAGTTCATCCCACTGCATCGTTGCATCGTCAGCATGTGCGGCCTCCTCTTTAGAACGCATAGAGTACCGCAATTGGCTGACCACACCGTACGCTTGCACACCGATAAAAGTGCCGCTGGCACCATTGAGGCAGATCAAGCGCGACTTGGTGCGCA
This sequence comes from Janthinobacterium sp. PLB04, assembly GCF_021165895.1. Taxonomy (NCBI): domain Bacteria; kingdom Pseudomonadati; phylum Pseudomonadota; class Betaproteobacteria; order Burkholderiales; family Oxalobacteraceae; genus Janthinobacterium; species Janthinobacterium sp. PLB04. The sequence continues at coordinate 5,254,585 of NZ_CP088968.1, forward strand.
TGCGTAATCTGGGTGTTCGATCAGCACTTCACGAGGAGAGAACACCATGAGCTATCTGGACCGCGACATCCTGGGCATGTACCGCAACCACGACGGCCCGGGGCCGGCCCTGATGGGGGCCGACACCCTGCTCGGCGACGATGTCTACAATCACAGCGGCGAGGAACTGGGCGACATCAAGGAAATCATGCTCGACATGCGCACCGGCCAGATCGCCTATGCCGTACTATCCTTCGGCGGCATGCTGGGCATGGGCGACAAGCTGTTTGCCGTGCCCTGGGAACGCCTGACCCTGGACACCGTCAACAAGCGCTTCCTGCTCAACGTGGACAAAGACTTGCTGAAAGAGGCTCCCGGTTTCGACAAGAACAACTGGCCCGACATGGGCAGCGATGCCTGGAACCAGCAGATGGAAGCGTTCTATGGCAGCGGCATGCGCTACGGCAGCGGTGCCATGGCAGGCAGCCGCATGCCATCCGGCAGCGACCTGCGCAGCGGCGCCAGCCTGCAATCGGGCAGCGAAGGCAGCCTGACCGGCACCTCCATGAGCGGCAGCCGCGCTGGCACGGGCAGCAGCCAGGGCGACCTGGGCTCGCGTTCGGCGCTCGGCGACGATGAGTTCGATAAACATGGGTCGGGTAGGTCGGATTAGCGGCTAGCCGCGTAATCCGACACCACCAGCGACACCGATAACACCGTTGACACGGCACCACCGGTCGCGCCAACGATGTTGTCGGATTACGCGTGGCTTTGCCCCGCTAATCCGACCTACCGCTGCATCGACTCCCACACTTTCTGTAAACGCTTGGCAGAAACAGGCATCGGCGTGCGCAATTCCTGCGCAAACAGCGACACGCGCAGCTCTTCCAGCATCCAGCGGAAGTCGACCAGTTTCGGGTCCGTATTCTTGCCGGCCTGGCGGTCCTTGGCCTGGCGCAGATACGGCGCGGCGGCCGATTGCCATTCGGCCATCAACTTGGTGTCGCGCGCGGGGTCGGCGCGCAGCTTTTCCAGGCGCACGTTGATCGCCTTCAGATAGCGGGGGAAATGCGCCAGCTGCGTGTACTCGTTTTCCGTCAGGAAACGCTTATGCACGAGGCCTTGCAGCTGCGACTGTATATCGGCGGCTGCCGCTGCGGGAATATTCTGCAGGCGCTTGGGCAAGCCGTGGAATTCCGTCAGCACTTGCGACAGCAAACGGGCGATTTCATTGACCAGCAAGACGAGGCGCGACTTGCCCTCCGCCTGGCGCTTGGCAAACGAGGCGGCGTCCAGCGGCAGCGGATCTTGCAGGCAAGCGATGTCGAGCGCCTTGTTGATGATTTGCTCGCGCAACTCTTCCTGCGAACCGAGGGCCATGAATTGCATGCCCATCTGCTGAAGGCCGGGGATGCTTTTCTCGACGTACTTGATCTGTTCCTTCATTTGCAGCGCGAACAATCGGCGCAAACCCACCTTGTGCGTGCGGGCGGCTACGGTCGGATCATCGAACACTTCCAGGTCGCAATGCGTACCCCTGTCGACCAGGGCGGGGAAACCGATCAGGGTCAGCTTGCCCTGCACGATTTCGAGCAACTCCGGCAACTCGCCAAAGGTCCAGCCCGTCAAGCCCATGTGCTGCGAGACGGTGGCATTCGGGGACGCCGGCGCTGCAGCGGCAGCCACTCCCTTGGCCGGCGCGCCGCCCTTGCCTGCTGCCGCGTTGGCGGCGGCGCCTTGGGCTTGCGCCTGGAGCCGCGATGCCACTTGCGCGCCCGCCACCTTGGCACCGGGCGTGCCCGTGCCGGAAACGCCCGACACTTCGGCCAATTTTTGAAAACTCTGGCGCGCCTGGCCGCCGAATTCCGCCTGCAAAGTGGCCAGGTTGCGGCCCATGTCGAGCTGGCGGCCATGCTCGTCGATCACCTTGAAATTCATGAAGTGATGGGCAGGCAGGGTTTCCGGCTTGAAGTCCGTCGTCAGCACATTGATCGTAATCTGCGTGCGGATGTCGGCGATGATGGCGTCGATCAAGTCGCCGCGGCCAAACACGCCCGCCTCATGCACGCGCTCGCAGAACCTGGCCGCGTAATCGGGCAGCGGCACGCAGTGGCGGCGCAGCTTTTGCGGCAGGGATTTGAGCAGCAGATGCACTTTTTCCTTCAGCATGCCCGGCACCAGCCATTCGCAGCGCTCGCGCGGCAACTGGTTCAAGGCATACAGCGGCACGCTCAAGGTCACGCCATCGCGCACGCTGCCCGGCTCGAAGTGGTACGTCAGGCCCATTTCCAGGCCCGTCACGGACATAGTCTTGGGGAACAGGTCCGTCGTCACGCCGGCCGCCTCGTGGCGCATCAGCTCTTCGCGGTTCAAATACAGCAGCTTCGGGTTTTCGCGCGTGGCTTCCTTGTGCCATTTCTCGAAACCGGCGCCATTGCACACGTCTGCCGGCAGCAGCTTGTCGTAGAAGGCGGCGATCAGTTCATCGTCGACCAGCACGTCCAGGCGGCGCGATTTGTGTTCCAGGTTTTCGATATCCTTGATCAGCTTGTGGTTGTGCGCAAAGAACGGCGCGCGCGTGTCGAAGTCGCCGCCCACGAGGGCATCGCGGATGAAGATTTCGCGCGCTTCCGGCAAATTGAAATTGCCGTAATTGATGCGCCGCTGGCTGTACACCACCAGGCCATAAAGCGTAGCCCGTTCGGACGCAGTGACCTGCGCCGAGCGTTTTTCCCAGCGCGGTTCGCCCCAGGATTTCTTCAGCAAGTGTACGCCGACTTTTTCCAGCCATTCGGGCTGGATCTGCGCCACGCAGCGCGCGTACAAACGCGTCGTGTCGACCAGTTCGGCCGCCATGATCCACTTGCCCGGCTTTTTCAACAGCGAGGAACCGGGCCAGATGTGGAACTTGATGCCGCGCCCCCCGAGGTAGCCGGCGCCCGGTTCGTCTTCGCCCTTGAAGCCGATATTGCCCAGCAAACCGGTCAGCAAGGCCATATGCAGGTTGTCATAGGTGGCCGGTGCCTCATTCAATCGCCAGCCCTGCTCCTTGACGATGGTCAGCAGCTGAGAATGCACGTCGCGCCATTCGCGCAAGCGCATCTGCGACAGGAAATTCGTGCGGCAATTATCCTGCAACTGGCGGTTGGTTTTCTTGTGCTCGATGGCGGACTCGAACCAGCGCCAGATTTTCAGGTAGCTCAGGAATTCCGACTTTTCATCGGCGAATTTCTTGTGCGCCTCGTCGGCCGCCTGCTGGTGTTCCATCGGACGGTCGCGCGGGTCTTGCACGGACAGGGCCGAGGCGACGATCAGCACTTCCGTCAAACACGCGTTATCGAGCGCGGCCAGGATCATGCGGCCCACGCGCGGGTCCAGCGGCAGCTTGGCCAGCTTGTTGCCCAAGGGCGTGAGTTTATTGACTTCATCGACGGCGCCGAGTTCCTGCAGCAACTGGTAGCCATCAGCCACCGCGCGCGCCAGCGGCGGCTCGATGAAGGGGAAGGTTTCCACGTCCGTCAGGTGCAAGGATTTCATGCGCAGGATGACGGCCGCCAACGAGGAACGCAGGATTTCCGGCTCCGTGAATTTGGGCCGCAGCAGATAATCCTGCTCTTCGTACAGGCGGATGCAGACGCCATCGGCGACGCGGCCGCAACGCCCGGCGCGCTGGTTGGCGGCCGACTGGGCGATCGGCTCGACTTGCAGCTGCTCGACCTTGTTGCGGTAGCTATAGCGCTTGACCCGCGCCAGGCCCGCATCGACCACGTAGCGGATGCCGGGCACCGTCAGCGAGGTTTCCGCCACGTTGGTAGCCAGCACGATACGACGCGCATTGCTGGTTTTAAAGACGCGCTCCTGCTCTTCGGCCGACAAACGGGCGAACAGGGGCAGGATTTCCACGTGCGGCGGATGGTGCTTGCGCAGCGCTTCGGCGCAGTCGCGGATTTCGCGCTCGCCCGGCAAGAACACCAGCACGTCGCCCGAGCCGATGCGGCACAGTTCTTCCACGCCATCGACGACGGCATCCATCAAGTCGCGCTTTTCGCGCGCGGCGGCCGTGCGCTGGCCCGGCTTGTCGGCGTTCGCGCCCGAACCAGGCATGGCCACCTGCTCGCGCTCCACGGGACGGTAGCGCACTTCCACCTGGTACAGACGGCCCGACACTTCGATCACGGGCGCCGGTTTTTCCGGCGTGCCGAAATGGCGCGAGAAGCGTTCCGCATCGATGGTGGCCGAGGTGATGATGATTTTCAGGTCCGGCCTGCGCGGCAGCAGCTGTTTCAGATAACCGAGCAGGAAATCGATGTTCAGGCTGCGTTCGTGCGCTTCATCGATGATGATGGTGTCGTAATTTTTCAACAACGGATCGGTCTGCGTCTCGGCCAGCAAGATACCGTCCGTCATCAGCTTGACGGACGCGCCACGGCTCAGGGTATCGGTAAAGCGGACCTTGAAGCCCACGGTTTCGCCCAGCGGCGTACCAAGCTCCTGCGCGATGCGCTTGGCCGTCGAGGAAGCGGCGATACGCCGCGGCTGCGTGTGGCCGATCATGCCCTTCTGGCCGCGTCCCAGTTCCAGGCAAATCTTCGGCAACTGGGTCGTCTTGCCGGAACCCGTCTCGCCCGAAACGATGATCACCTGGTTTTCCATCAGGGCCTTGGCGATTTCCGCGCGCCGGCCCGAGACGGGCAAGTCTTCCGGATACGTAATCGGCGGCAGCGGATTGCGGAAAGCCTTTTCCGCCTCGCGCGCGGCGCGGGCCGCATCGCGGGCTTCGCGGCTTTCCTGCCCCTCGCGCGGCGCGCGCGCGGCCTGGGGCTTGCCCTCTCCCGATCGCTGCTGCTGTTGCTGTTTCTGCTGCTCCGCACGCGGCGGCTGCTGCCTTTGCTGGCTCACGGGCGGGCGCTGGCGGCCCTGCGCAGGCGTGGCGGCAGGCGCGGAAACATCCCCGATGGCGGGCACATTTGCAACGTTGGAAGGAGGGGAAGACTTATTGCTGGCTGAAGACATTGTTTTTTACAGGTATTTTAAGCGCGCACATCGCGCAGCGAATTATAATGCGCTTAATGGAAAACCCTACCCAATTCGTCCAATGGCTGCGCTCAGTCGCGCCCTACATCCACGCCTTTCGCGGCAAGACCTTCGTGGTCGCCTTCCCCGGTGAACTCGTCAGCGCCGGGGCGCTGCAGGTGCTGGCCCATGATTTGTCCCTGCTGCATGCGCTGGACATCAATGTCACCGTCGTCTACGGCTCGCGGCCGCAGGTGGCGGAACAACTGGCCCTGCGTAACGTCGAAGGCCGCTTCCACAATGGCGTGCGCATCACGGATATCGCCGCGCTGGAATGCGCGAAGGAAGCCGCCGGCGAGCTGCGCCTCGATATCGAGGCCGCGTTCAGCCAGGGCTTGCCGAACACGCCCATGTCGCATGCTGCCATCCGTATCATTTCCGGCAACTTCATCACGGCGCGCCCGCTGGGCGTGATCGATGGCGTGGACCTGGAACTGACGGGCATCACGCGCAAGGTCGACGCTGAAACCATCCATTCCATCCTCGGTTCGGACGGCCTGGTGCTGCTGTCGCCGCTGGGCTTCTCGCCGACGGGCGAAGCATTCAACCTCACCATGGAAGACGTGGCCTGCAGCGCCGCCATCGCCCTGCACGCGGACAAGCTGATTTTCATCACGGAAACACCGATGATGGAAGACGCCACGGGCGTGGAAATCCGCGAACTGTCGTCGCACCAGGCCGAAGCCGTGCTGATGGCGGGCTTCCTGCCGGACGCGACGGCGTTTTACCTGAAACATTGTGTCAAGGCATGCCATAACGGCGTCGAACGCTCGCACATCGTGCCGTTCTCGATGGATGGTTCTGCCCTGCTGGAATTGTTTACCCACGATGGCGTGGGCACCATGATCAGCCATGAAAACCTGGAAAGCCTGCGCCAGGCCACCATCGAAGACGTGGGCGGCATCATCAAGCTGATCGAACCGCTGGAAGCGGACGGCACCTTGGTCAAGCGGGGCCGCGAGCTGATCGAGCGCGAGATCGATTATTTCTCCGTCATCGAGCATGATGGCGTGATCTTCGGCTGCGCTGCCCTGTACCCGTTCCCCGCACAAAAAATGGCGGAAATGGCATGTTTGACGGTCAACCCGGAAGTGCAAGCCCAGGGCGACGGCGAACGCATCCTGAAACACATGGAAAACCGCGCGCGCGCCGCCGGCCTGAACAAGTTGTTCGTGCTGACCACGCGCACCTCGCACTGGTTCAAGAAACGCGGCTTCGTGCCGGCCACCGTCGACGATTTGCCGAAGGATCGCCAGCATATGTATAACTGGCAACGCAAGTCCCAAGTGCTCATCAAGACACTGTAAAACTGAAAAAGCCCGGCATGCCGGGCTTTTTCTTTACTTAGATACCATTACTTGATATTCAGCGGCGCAAACGATTTGACCAGGTCGTCGAGCGCCTTCAATTGCGCCAGGAACGGTTCCAGCTGGTCCAGCGGCAAGGCGCTGGGGCCGTCGCAGCGGGCATTGTCGGGATCGGGGTGGGCTTCCAGGAACAGGCCGGCGATGCCGACGGCCAGGCCGGCGCGGGCCAGGTCCGCCACTTGCTGGCGGCGGCCGCCCGAAGCGGCGCCACCGGGATCGCGCTGCTGCAGCGCATGCGTGACGTCGAAGATGATCGGCAAGTCGTCGCAGGTTTTCTTCATCACGCCAAAGCCCAGCATGTCGACCACCAGGTTGTCGTAGCCGAGGCAGGTGCCGCGGTCGCACAGGATCAGTTGATCGTTGCCCGCTTCCTTGAATTTCTCGACGATATTGGCCATCTGGCCAGGGCTGAGGAACTGCGGCTTCTTGATGTTGATGACTTTGCCCGTTTTCGCCAGGGCCACGACGAGATCCGTCTGGCGCGCGAGGAAAGCAGGCAATTGCAGCACATCGACCACTTCGGCCACCTGCTGCGCCTGCCATGGCTCATGCACGTCGGTAATCACGGGCACGCCGAACGCCGCCTTGACGTCCTGGAAGATGCGCATGCCCTCTTCCAGGCCCGGGCCGCGGTAGGAATGGATCGACGAGCGGTTGGCCTTGTCGAAGCTGGCCTTGAACACATATGGAATACCCAGTTTTTGCGTCACGCGCACATATTCTTCGCAGGCGCGCATGGCGAGATCGCGCGATTCGAGCACGTTGATGCCGCCAAACAGCGCGAAGCTGCCGGTATTGCTGACATCGATGCCATGGACTTTCACTGAGGTCATAGGGATTCCATCTTGGTTAATTACTACTACTTGGTTGGAAGGGGCGCAGCCAGCGGCTGGCGCGATAAGGCATCTTACTAGCTAGGGCGGCGCAGATCAAATTTGATCCAGCGCAAGGGCGCGGCAAACGGCGTGTCGCCAGGCCGCGACGGCCCCGCGAGGGCTGGCGCAAAGTGCCTTATAATCACGCTTTATCTCTACACTGATTCAGGAGCACAGATGGCCCGCACGATCCACTGCATCAAACTCAACAAGGAAGCCGAAGGACTGGATTTCCCGCCGTACCCGGGCGAACTGGGCAAGAAAATTTACGAATCCGTGTCGAAAGAAGCCTGGGCTGCCTGGCTCAAGCACCAGACCATGCTGGTCAATGAAAACCGGCTGAACCTGGCCGACGCGCGCGCCCGCAAATACCTGGCCACGCAGATGGAAAAACATTTCTTCGGCGATGGCGCCGATGCGGCCATGGGCTACGTTCCGCCGACCGAGTAAGTTTTTCCGTATTCCCGCCCGTGGCCACCGCGCCGCGGGTAGTTTCCCCTTGATTCTCCCCTCCCCCTTTCACGCCGCCTGACGCTGTTTCACGGCTGCCCTTCCCCGTTTCGTCGCACACCGCTCGCCGCCCCCGCCGCCAGCTGGCACAGTACGTCCATCGACAACCTCATTCCAAGGCGGACACCATGTTGCAGCAAATCTTCAGCCACACTCCCCTCTACGTCTGGGCCATCCTGGGCTTTCTCGTCTACCGCGGCGTGCTGGCCAGCCGGGCACGCGAAGTGAGCTTGCGCAAGCTGTGCATCATTCCCCTGGTCATGCTGGCCCTGTCCCTGAGCGGCGTGCATGGCAGTTTCGGCTTGGCCGGCGTGGCGCCGTTCGCCTGGGGCGCCGGCGCGCTGGCCGGCGCGGCGCTGGCGTGGAGGCTGGCCGATGCGCGCAAGATAGCCGCCATTCCCGCGCGCGGCAGCGTGCAGCGTCCCGGCAGCTGGGTGCCCATGATCTTGATGATGAGCATTTTCTGCATGAAATATGCGGTCGCCGTGACCCTGGCCATCGCCCCGGCCTATGCTCATGCGACCGGCTTCATCGTACCCGTCTGCCTCGCCTATGGCTGCTTCAGCGGCATCTTCCTCGGCGGCTTGCTGCGCACCGTGGCCGTGTATCGCGAGGCGCAAATGACAAGCGGCCCGCAAGGGGCCGCCGTGTAAAACATCTATGCCGGCGAACGCCGGCTATCATCTTAGTACGCCAGGGTACGCACGCCTTCCGGCATGCCCAGCAGGCAGACATTCGCGCCGCGCACGGCGAACAGGCCGACGGCGATGACGCCGACGATCTGGTTGATCTGCTGTTCCAGCGCCACCGGGTCGGCAATTTTCAAGCCCAGCACGTCGATGATTTCGCCGCCATTGTCGGTAATGAACGCTTCCGTGCTGCCGGCCTTCAGGCGCAAGCGGGGCGTGCCGCCCAGCGCAGCCAGCTGGCGCGATACGGCAGCGCGGGCCATCGGCACCACTTCCACCGGCAGCGGGAAGGCACCCAGGGTTTCCACCAGCTTGGAGCCGTCGGCGATGCAGACGAACTGTTTCGCGACGGAAGCAACGATCTTTTCACGCGTCAATGCCGCGCCGCCACCCTTGATCATGGCGCCGCTGGCCGTGATTTCATCGGCGCCGTCGATGTAGACGGCGATCGACTCGACATCGTTCAGGTCGAAGACGGGAATGCCATGGCCAGCCAGGCGCGCGGCCGTCGCTTCGGACGAGGCGACCGTGCCCTTGATGCTGTCCTTGATCTTGGCCAGTTCATCGATGAAAAAATTGGCGGTGGAACCGGTGCCGACGCCGATGATTTCACCTTTTACTACGTAGTCGATGGCGGCGCGGGCTACGGCTTGCTTCAATTCGTCTTGGGTCATGGCATTCAGGCTAAAGTGAGGAATGGCGCTATTTTAACGGATTGCCAGCCTGGCCAGCCGGCCAGCATGCCCGGCGATGCGACTCAATACAACAGGCAAGCGGGAAAACTTTGCCCTAGGGCAATCGCGCACCCAAATACACTCTATGCCCTCTAAAATATGCGAAAATGGCACGATAGTCCGATATGACGTTTCAGGAATAGCACATGAATCACAGTAAACAGGTACTTGTTGTCGATGACAGCCGGGTTTCACGTTTGATGTCGCATCAATTCATCCTCAGCAAACATGCCGACTGGCAAGTGATTGAGGCGGCGACGGGTGAGGAAGCCCTGGAAAAAGTCAAGACCGTCAACCCTGTGCTGATACTACTGGATGTCAACATGCCCGGCATGGGCGGCATGGCGGCGGCAGAACAATTGCGCGTGCTGTGCCCGCAGACGCACATCATTCTCGTCACGGCCAATGTGCAGAACGCCACCCGCAACCGCGCCAGCGAACTGGGCGTGGGCTTCATGGAAAAACCGATCACGGAAACGCGCATCCACCAGTTGATCGAATCACTGGGGCTGTGAGCATGGTCAATCTTTCCGAACTCGAGAACGACGCCCTGGTAGAGATATTCAACATCGGGGTGGGCCATGCGGCGGCGGCCATGAGCGAGATCGTGAATGAAGAAGTCACCATGTCGGTGCCGTCGATCACCTTCCTGAACCGTGCCGACGCGGCAGCCTTGCTCGGCAGCAAGAAGGATGGCGAACGCATCTGCGGCGTCAGCCAGCATTACGATGGCGCTTTCGCCACCGAAGCCATTCTGATGTTTCCCGAGGACAAGAGCCTGGAAATCGTGCGCCTGATGGTGGGCGACGCCATGCCGCTGCAGGAACTGACGGAGATGGAACAGGAAGCGATGAGCGAGATCGGCAACATCATCCTCAATTCCTGCGTCGGGACGTTGGCCAACCTGTTCGACAGCGAACTGCATGGCTCGCTGCCCCTGTACCACGTGGGCACCAGCGCGGAAATCCTCTCCTCGTTCGGCGGCCAGGATGACGAAGCCGTCGTGCTGATGCTGCATATCGACTTCGTGCTGTCCAAGCACCAGATCCACGGTTATGTGGCATTCGTGCTCGACCTGTCCGCCTTGCACGACCTGAAACAGCAAGTCAGCCGCTACCTGGCCAAGGTGCTGGGACAGGCGTGACGATCATGCCGGATGTCTTGCATCGACTCGCCCTGCTCGAGAGCATACTCGGCGCCGTCAACCTGGGCGCCATCGTGCTCGATGAGCAGCATCGCATCGTGCTGTGGAATAAGTGGATGGCGCGCCACTCGGCCTGCCAGGCCGACGCCGTGCTGGGCCAGGATTTCTTCGCCGTCTTTCCGGAACTGCGGCACAAGCGCATGGATTCGGCCATCACCCAGGCACTGCGCGACAATTTCCAGTCGCTGCTGTCGCAAACCCTGCACAAGGCGCCGTTTGCGCTGTACACGCATGGCGCGGCCACGGGCGGCAGCGACGGCGAGGAGCGCATGCAGCAAGCCATCGCCGTCACGCCGATCAACCTGCCCGGCTCGCCACGCCATTGCCTGATCCAGATCAATGATGTCACCATCGCCGTGGGGCGCGAAAAGCTGCTGCGCGAACAGACCATGGTCTTGCGCTCGCAAACCTTTTCCGACGGCTTGACGGGCATCGCCAACCGCCGCCATTTCGACGTGGCGATCGAGAAGGAAATGCGGCGCGCCATGCGCACCAGCAGCCCGCTGTCGCTGCTGATGATCGATATCGACCATTTCAAGGATTACAACGACCATTACGGCCACCAGCAGGGCGACGATTGCCTGATCCGCGTGGCAGCCGAACTGGCCGCCATGCTGCAGCGCCCCACCGACCTGCTGGCCCGCTACGGCGGCGAAGAGTTTGCCGCCATCCTGCCCGACACGGACGCGGCGCAGGCGCTGCGCATGGCCGAGGCGATCCGCCAGCACGCGGCCGAGCTGCGCATTCCGCATGCCAAGACGGGCAATGACGTCAAGCACATCACAGTGAGTATCGGCATCGCCACGCAGCAGCCGCAGCAGCCACTGGCCATCTCCGCCCTGATCGGTGCGGCCGACCGCGCCCTGTACCTAGCCAAGCGCGCCGGACGCAACCGCGTGATGGTGCAGCCGCTGTAAAAAAAGCAACATCGGAGAAAGGATTCCAGTAGACATCTTTACGGCGTGTGCGTAGACTCGTCATTGCTTGCAGCAACAATAACAAGAATTTATCTGTGGTATCTATCCCTGCGCATGGCCCCACCATGCGGGACATGGCCAGGAGCGCTTGTGAATCTCGATCCTCCCCTCAGATCAGGCTTGCCGGGTGCCGGCATGGATACGACCATGGTGAACGGCATGCGCCTGCTGCTGTCGAGCGCCACCCTGCTGACCCTGTTCATCGACCCCGAAAGCGCCGGCAAGCTGACCAAGATCACCTGGCTGATCTTTTCCGCGTACACCATGCACAGCCTGCTGCTCTACGTGCTGGCCCTACTGGGCCTCAGCCTGCCCCAGGACATCTTGCTGTACTGGCTCGACGTGGCCTGGTATGCGCTGATCGTGTTTTCCACCAGCAGCCACAACAATTTATTCTTCCTGTTTTTTTTCTTTGCCATCCTGACATCGTCGTTCCAGCGGGGCTTCGAGGAAGGCGCGCGCGTCACCCTGGCCTCTGCCGGCCTGTTCGCCGCCACCGCCCTGTTCGGCGAAACGGATGCAGAACTGTCGCGCCTGCTGCTGCGCACCACCTTCCTGCTGGCGCTCGGCTACATGATCGCCTACTGGGGTGGTTCGGCCATCACCCAGCGCAGCCACCTGGCGCTGCTGCGCGATGTCAGCCAGCTGTCCAATCCGCGCTTCGGCGTCGACCAGACCATCACCTCGGTGCTGGAAAAAACCCGCAGTTATTTCAACGGCCGCAGTTGCCTGCTGATCATGCAGGACAAGGGCACGCGGGTCTGGTCCCTGCGCAGCGTGATTCACACGGGCACGGGCGTCGTGCATACCAGCTCGCTCCTCAGCGACGACGCGGCCAGCCCCCTGCTCGCTTTCCCGCACGATAAAATCGCGCTGTACAACCAGCCCGCCGGCCCCTGGCTGCCATGGATAGGCGGCGCGCGCATGCTCGAGCCAAACAGCGGACGCTGGCTGCGGCATGACGACGCGGCGGGCGCCCGCCTGGCCGAACTGCTCGAAGCGCACGCCTTCATCAGCGCGCCGCTGCCCCTGCGCAATGGCAAAGGCCGGATCTTTATCGTGTCCGCCACCAGCATGAGCAAGACGGACGCCCTGTTTCTCAGCCATATCGGCGCGCAGGCGTTTCCCGTCATTGAAAACATCAACCTGCTCGACCGCCTGGCGTCGCAGGCGGCCTCGCGCGAACGCGAAAAGATCGCGCGCGACCTGCATGACACGGCCGTGCAGCCGTATATCGGCTTGCGCCACGGCCTGGCCGCCCTGCGCAACGAAGCCACGCCGGGCAACCCGCTGCTGCCGGAACTGGAAAAGCTGATCATCATGTCGGGCCAGGTGATCACCGACCTGCGCAGCTACGCGCGCACGTTCAAGAATGGCCAGGTGCAAAGCGAGCCGGAACTGCTGGTCGCGCTGCGCCGCCAGGCCACGCAGATCCGCGAATTCTATGGCATCGACATCGCCCTGCATATCGAAGGCGACCTGCACATCAACGACCGCCTGGCGGCCGAGGTGTTCCAGATCGTCAACGAAGGCATGAGCAATATCCGCAAGCATACGTCGGCGCGCCACGGCGCCGTCAAGCTGACCTGCGTGCAGGGCGCGCTGCACATCAGCATCGACAACGAATGCGCCGCCGCGCACGTCCCCGATTTCCTGCCCGACTCGCTGGCCGAGCGCGCCGCCGCCCTCGGCGGCACGGCCCGCGTCACGCATGGCATGCTGGGCAACACCTCCGTCCAGATCGAGATCCCCATATGAATGACGTACGCCACATGCCACCGGCCAGCCATGTCATCAGCGTCATGCTGGTCGACGATCACAAGACCATGCTGTGGGGCCTGGAGCGCCTGATCGGCGGCGAGCACTCCGGCATGCGCGTGGTCGCCACGGCGTCCGACGGCACCGAGGCGCTGGAGCAGGCGAAGGCGCTGCAACCGGACGTGATCGTGCTGGACCTGGACCTGGGCGGCATCAGTTCGCTGGCCATCCTGCCCGCGCTGGCGCAATGCGGCGGCACGCGCGTGCTGGTGCTGACGGCCAGCCACGACCAGGCCATCCTCGACCAGACGGTACTGAAAGGCGCGCGCGGCATCGTCAGCAAGGACGCGCCGGCGGAGATGGTGTTGAAGGCCATCGAAAAGGTGTACCAGGGCGAGCTGTGGCTGGAACACGCGATGCTGGGACGCATGCTGACGCAGTTGACCCAGCCCGGCGGCGGTTCGGCGCACGCCATCGCCATCGCCAGCCTGACCCTCAAGGAAAGAAAGATCATCGCCGCGCTGGTGCACGGCAGCGGCACGCCGGCCAAGCTGCTGGCGGACCAGCTGTTCATCTCCGAACACACCTTGCGCAATCACCTGACATCGATCTACCGCAAGCTGGGCGTGTACAACCGCCTGGAACTGTACGCCTACGCCACCAAGCACCAGCTGGGCCAATTGCCGCCCGACGCCTGACACCACTGTCCTCCTGCACGGCCACTGCACGGCCGCGCATTCCCTCCCTCCCTCCCATCGCCAACCAGCGGCGCGGCATGCGCTCCTGCGCGCGCCAGACTCGACCATGACAATTGTCACGAAAAAAACGAGCAGTTCCTCCTTGCAATAAAAGGATGTTCTTCTGATGTAGATCAAGGTGCCGACTTCTATAGTGGATTTACCGGAGTGCAAATCACCGCGCGGCCCACCACGACACGGAGCACAGCATGCGCCTTGACAAGTTTCTTCCGACGGCCCTGATTACCTATTTGCAGGGCAAGGAAAAGGCTGCGTTCTACCGCTATGCCCTAGTGGCGGCCCTCATGGCGGTGGTCTGCATCATCGGATTGCTGGCACTGGGCGAAAGTCCATGAGCGCGCCAGGTCGTAGCACCAGGAAGCAACGCTGCAAAACCGTTTCATCCACCGTCGTACCTTAACCACCACCAGGAGTTGTCATGAACCTCATCAAAAACTTTATCCGCGAAGAAGATGGCGTCACCGCAATCGAATACGGCCTGATCGCTGCCCTGATCGCCGTGGTGATCATCGCCGCCGTCACCATCGTCGGCACGCAGCTGAAAAAAACCTTCAGCACCATCGGCACCAAGCTGACCACCGCCAATGCCTGACGCGCTGCTGTCCGGGCCGGCCCAGCGCCAGCCCGGACTACGCCGCCCAATATTCCCGGCACGCCCACCTTGACGAACGCATAGCGAGGCCCATCGTGAAATCTTTCTTCAGCCGTTTATCCGACGAGTCCGCCGTCACAGCGATCGAATACGCGCTGCTGGCCGGCCTGATCGCGGCAGTGCTGGTGGTCACGATCACCCTGCTTGGCGACCAGGTGAAGCTGCTGTTTGTCTACGTCAAGGACCAAGTGGTCCTGGCCCTGTCATGAACACCCTGCGCGCCTCGCTGCGCACCCACCGCGCCCTGCTGCTGATCGTGCTGCCGTACGCCGCCGTGGCGACACTGCTGGCCGGCGGCCTGCCCAGCGCATCGGACACCCTCAACGTGCTGGCCGGCTTCTTCATGGCCATCCTCATTGGCCCCGTCTTCATCCTGTGCGGCTACACCATCCATGTCATGGTGATGAAACGCCCGCACCGCCTGTGCCACTATCTGTACCACGATCTGCGCCGTTACCTGAGTAACGAGCGCCTGCTGCACGCGCTGCCGGCCATGCTGCTGATCCCCGTCTTCGCCTCCAGCTTCACCGTCATCAAGGGCGCCATCCCGCGCCTGCATCCCTACACCTGGGATGCCACCCTGTCCGCCTGGGACATCGCGCTGCATGGCGGCAAGGCCCCATGGGAAAGGCTGCAGCCACTGCTGGGCCACCCGCTCGTCACGGGCTTGCTCAACTTCAGCTACCACTTCTGGTTCTTCCTGTTCTACGCCATCCTGTACTGGCTCATCCTCGACACGCGCCGCCCCCTGCTGCGCATGCAGTTCCTGCTCAGCTTTGCGCTGACCTGGATCGCCCTGGGCAGCATCCTGGCCGTGCTGTTTGCCTCGGTCGGCCCCTGCTACTACGGCCACCTGCATGCCAGCGACCCGTATGCGCCGCTGATGGTCTACCTGCATGACGCCAACCAGCACGTCCCCGTCTGGGCCCTGCAGGTGCAGGAGATGCTGTGGCAAGGCTATCAAAGCAAGGGCGCGAACGGTGAACTGGGCATCTCCGCCATGCCCAGCATGCATGTGGCCACGGCCGTGCTGCTGGCCATGATGGGCTGGCGCGTCAACCGCGCCGCCGGGATCTCGCTGAGCGCCTTTGCCGTACTGATCCTGCTCGGCTCCATCCACCTGGGCTGGCACTATGCGCTCGACGGCTATGTGGGTGCGGCCGGCGCGGCGCTGGTGTGGCGCCTGGTGGGACGGCTGCTGGGCAGCCAGGCCGCGGCGCCGGCCATGCACATGGCCACGGCTCCCTGCATGAGCAAGGAAGGACTGACATCATGAACGCCCACCTGCCCATGCTGCTGTGCCTGGCCGTACTCGCCACCCTGCTCGCCGCCGCCCTGTGGCACGACCTGCGCACGCGCCGCATCCCGAACCGGCTGGTGCTGTGGGGCACCCTGGCGGGACTGATCATCAACAGCTTCGTGCCGTCCGGCGCCGGACTGTTCGACGCCTCCTTCGGCGGCCTGGGCCTATTGCAGGCGCTGGCCGGCGCCGCCGCCGGACTGGCCCTGCTGCTGCCCATGTATCTGCTGCGCGCCCTGGGCGCCGGCGACGTCAAGCTGATGGCCATGTGCGGCGCCTTCCTCGGTCCCGACGCCGTGCTCGAAGCGGCCCTGCTGACCTTCCTGTGCGGCGGCGTGCTGGCCCTGGCCGCCGCGCTGGCCGGTCAGCGCCTGCGCCAGGTACTGAAAAACACCTATCACATGATGCTCGGCGCGCTGCTGCACAGCCTTGCCGGCGGCGCCGCCACGATCGCCGAACCGCCGCCTGCCACCGGCAAGCTGGCCTACGCCTTCGCCATTGCCAGCGGCACCCTGCTACAGGTCTTCCTGCACTACACCCACCTGTGGAGCCTGCGCTGAAACGCGCCGCTCCGACGACCAGCCCCCTAGGACCTGACCATGCACACTCTCACCACCCTCTGCCACTCGCGCCACGCCAGCCTGTTCACCAGCATCGCCATGGCTTGCCTGTGGACGTTCTTCGCCAGTGCCCACGTGATGGGATTCCTGCACAGCGGCGACTGGAGCTATCTGCTGTTCTGCGCCGCCGAAACCCTGGCCGCCCTGTTCTTCATCGTGCGCACGGCCCCCGTCAGCGTTTCCACCGATGCGGGCGACTGGCTGCTGGCCATCGGCGCCACCTTCGCGCCCTTCCTTTTGTCTCCCGCCGACATGGCCATCTGGCCCAGCGCGCGCTACCTGCTGGCCGTCGGCAGCCTGCTGCAGATCGCCGGCCTGCTGTCGCTGAACCGCAGCTTCGGCCTGGTAGCTGCGCAGCGCGAGATCAAGACGGGCGGCGTCTACCGCGTGATACGCCATCCGCTGTATGCCAGCTACCTGATTTCCCTGAGCGGCTACCTGCTGGCCAACACCTCGCCCGTCAACACCGTCATCTATGTCGCGACGATGAGCATGATGGTGATGCGCCTGCTGCGCGAGGAGCGTTTCCTGTCCACCGACGTGCGCTATCGCGTCTACATGCGCCAGGTGAAGTACCGCCTGCTGCCTTTCATCTTCTGATATCCGGCCACCCGAACGAGGAGTACCCATCATGCCTGACACCTATCCAGAACGCAGCGACGGCGGCGGCGTCGAACCGGCGGCCAAGCGCGCGCCACGCACGGTCGAGGAAACGGGATTGCCCTTCCTGTTCCTGGTCGAACTGCTGGTCAAGATACTCTTCCTGCGCGGCCAGATCGGCCTGCCCGCCCTCTCGACACACGTGAAACTGGGCGCCGGCGTGCTCGAACCGCTGCTCACCTTCATGCGCGCCGAAAAGCTGTGCGAAGCGCGCCGCAACGGCGGCAGCGGCACCGACGCCGACCTGTGTTACCTGCTGGGCGACCAGGGCCGCCTGCGCGCCGCCGAGTACATGCGCCGCAACGCCTACAGCGGCCCCGCCCCCGTCACCCTGGCCGACTACAGCAACCAGGTGCTGGCGCAAAGCGTGGCAAACATGCAGGTCACCCGCGATGACGTGCAGCGCGAGTTCCGCGACGTGGTGGCCAGTTCGGCCGTGCTCGACCAGCTGGGCGCGGCCATGAATTCCGGACGCGCCCTGTTCTTCCACGGCCCCGCCGGCAGCGGCAAGAGCTACCTGGCCGAGCGCCTGAACGGCCTGCTCAGCGGCGCCATCGCCCTGCCCCATGCCGTGATGGTCGATGGCGAAGTGCTGCCCTTCCTCGACCCCATGCTGCACACCCTGTCGCGCGGCGGCCTCGTGCCATCCGACCCGCGCTGGGTGCGCGCCGAACGCCCCGCCGTGCTGACGGGCGGCGAGCTGACGCTCGACATGCTGGACCTGCAATTCGACCATGGCAACCGCTTGTACCAGGCGCCGCCGCACCTGAAGGCCAACAACGGCATCTTCGTCATCGACGACCTGGGCCGCCAGCGCTGCTCGCCCGTGGAACTGATGAACCGCTGGATCGTGCCGATGGCGCGCCACATCGATTACCTGTCGCTGCACACGGGCTACAAGTTCCCCGTGCCCTTCGACGTCATCGTCGTGTTCTCGTCGAACCTGGCGCCGCAGCACCTGGCCGACGACTCCTTCCTGCGCCGCATCGGCTACAAGATCCATGTCGGCCCCCTGAGCGCCTACCACTACCTGGCCGTGTTCCGCAGCACCTGCGCCCAGCTGGGCATCAATTTCGACGAAGCCTCCTACACCTACCTGCTGCACCTGCATAGCCTCTACAAGCGGCCCTTGCTGGCCTGCTATCCGCGCGACATCCTCGCGCAGATCTGCGACCAGGCGCGTTATGAAGACCACCCGGCGCAACTGTCTCCGGAAGTCCTGTTCTGGGCATGGCAAAACTATTTCGGCAGCGATGACGACCTTGCAAGCACACACACCGGACCGGAAGCGGTCCAGCACAAAGGGGAAGCAAAATGAGAAACGCACGCGCTCTGACGATGATGGCCATTGCGGTCATCCTGGCGTTCGCCGCGGTCATCGTGGCCGCGCGCTGGATCAATGCCCAAGCCTCGGGCAACATCAACAAGGTGGCCGTGGCCCAGGTCGACATCAGCCTGGGGGCCCGCCTCACGCCCGACATGGTGCGCATGGTGGACTGGCCATCGAATGCGCTGCCGCCGGGCGCCGTCAACGATCCGAAACTGCTGGAAACGCGCGTCACGCGCACCAGCATCCAGCACGGCGAACCGATCATGGAAGGCAAGCTGGCGCCTCCCGGCACGCAAGGCGGCCTGTCGGCCGTCGTCGCCGAGGGCAAGCGCGCCATGACCGTGCGCGTCAACGATGTGGTGGGCGTGGCCGGCTTCGCCCTGCCCGGCAATTTCGTCGACATCCTCGTCAATACCCAGGGCGAAGGAGCGCGCAAGACGCCGGACCGCGACCCTAACATTTCCAAGATCGTGCTCGAACGCATCCTCGTGCTGGCCATTGCCCAGGAATCGAGCCGCGACGACACCAAGCCCAAGGTGGTCAACGCCGTGACCCTGGAGCTGACGCCGGAGCAGGCGGAAAAACTCGACCTGGCACGCAGCGTGGGCACCCTGTCGCTGGTGCTGCGCAACCAGGTCGAGGACAAGCCCGTCAACACGGAGGGCGCCACCAAGTCCAGTTTGCTCGATGAAAAGGTCGCCATGGCAGCCCCCGCCGCCATGGTGCAAGCCAAGCCGCTCCCGCGCCGCCGTCCTGCAGCCACAGCCGCGCCACAGGCCGGTCCGCGCGTCGATGTCATCAAGGGGCTGGAACGCAGCTCCCAACAATTCTA
This sequence comes from Janthinobacterium sp. PLB04, assembly GCF_021165895.1. NCBI lineage: Bacteria > Pseudomonadati > Pseudomonadota > Betaproteobacteria > Burkholderiales > Oxalobacteraceae > Janthinobacterium > Janthinobacterium sp. PLB04. The sequence continues at coordinate 5,273,903 of NZ_CP088968.1, forward strand.
ACCTGCACCAGAGGAGTCACGCCATGAGCACATATTGCACAGCAAGCGGAAGCCGGGTACTCAGCCTGGCGCTTGCCCTCGCCATGATCGGCGCCCTGGCGCCCCAGGCACGCAGCGAACCCGTTGCCGCCACCGCCGTTGCCGCCGACACCGGCGCCGCCCGGACCAGCCGGGCCGCCGCCCGCCCCAAGGCCACGCCGCCGCAAAGCGAATCGCGCGCCGGCCGCACCGAAATGGCGCCGCAAATGAGTCTGGCCGAAGGCAAGTCGACCCTGATGCGCTTGCCGTTCGCCGCCAGCCGCATGTCCGTCGGCGACCCGCGCATCGCCGACGTCATCCTGCTCAACCCCAACGAGGTGTACCTGCTGGGCCGCTCCGTCGGCACCACCAACCTGATCCTGTGGAACAAGAGCAATGACGCCACCATCATCGACCTGGCCGTCGGCATCGACAGCAGCAGCCTGCAGGCACGCATGGCCGAGCTGCTGCCGAACGAAAAGATCAACGTCACGGTGGCGGGCGACACCCTGATCCTGTCGGGCATGGTCAGCGATGTCGTCAAGGCCGACCAGGCCCTGTCGCTGGCCAACGCCTATGTGCAGCGCAGCGCCCGCAGCGGCAACGCCGCCTCCGGCGCCGCGCCAGCCGCAGGCGCCGCCGCGCCCGCTCCCGCCGCTGCGCCCGATGCGGGCATGCCGCGCGTGATCAACCTGCTGTCGATCGCCGCGCCGCAGCAGGTGATGCTGGAAGTGAAGGTGGCCGAAGTGTCGAAAGTACTGGTCGACCAGCTGGGCGCCAGCCTGGGCATCAACAAGACCATCGGCAGCTGGTCGTACTCGCTGCTGTCCAGCCTGCTCAGCAACAATCCCAGCGGCTTGAGCGGCGCCAGCAAGAACAACTTCTTCAACCTCGACGCGCAAAAACGCGATGGCCTGATCAAGGTGCTGGCCGAACCGAACATCATGGCCATCAGCGGCCAGGAGGCCAGCTTCCTGGCCGGCGGCAAAATCTTCATCCCCGTCAGCCAGACCAACAATAACGGCGTGCCGACCATCACCCTGGAAGAGAAGGAATTCGGCGTGGCCGTGAAATTCACGCCCACCGTGCTCGAAGGGGGACGCATCAACCTGAGGGTGGCGCCGGAAGTGTCGGACCTGAACAAGGACGGCATCGGCATCACCGCCACCGGCATCTCGGCCACGGCCATCCTGCCATCGTTTACCACGCGGCGCGCCACCACCACGGTGCAGCTGTTCGACGGCCAGAGCTTCGCCATCGGCGGCCTGATCAAGAACAACGTGACCAGCAATATCAAGGCCCTGCCAGGCCTGGGCGAAGTGCCCGTGCTGGGCGCCCTGTTCCGCAGCACGGACTTCCAGACGGACCGTTCGGAACTGGTCTTCATCATCACGCCGCACCTGGTCAAGCCGCTGCCGCCCGACTACAAGCTGCCCACCGACGGCTACATCCAGCCGACGCGCGGCGACATGTTCATGCAGGGAAAAATGGAAGGCAGCGCACCGGCGCCCGCCCCCGCAGCGGCACAGGCACCGGCCCCCATGCAGCCGCAAGCGGCCGCGCCCCAGCCTGCCGCCGGCTTCGACCTCAAATAGGAGAACACCATGAAAACCGCACATCGCCTGCCTTGCGCCGCCCTGTTCTGCCTGCTGGCCGGCTGCGCCGCCACCACCACGCCCGTGCTCGATTCGCACTTTGGCGAATCGGTGGCCCTGCTCAAGGCGCAGCAGATCATGTATCCGGACGCCTACCGCAATGCCAACCCGGTCAGCGGCATCGACGGCAAGGCCGGCGTCAGCGCCTACCAGCGCTACCAGAAATCGTTTGCGGCGCCGGAACCGCAACCGAATGTCTTCACCATCGGCGTGGGCGGACGCCAGTAGGCGCCAGTCCAGCGATGCACTTTTCCCAGGCCACCAGGAGACAGCCATGAACACCACATTTCGCAGGCACGACAAGCAGCAGGGCGCGATCGCCATCGTGCTGGGGCTGACCCTGGTGGTGCTGTTCGCCATGGGCGGCCTGGTGCTGGATCTGGGCCACCTGTACATCGCCAAGACGGAGCTGCAGAACGGCGCCGACAGCGCCGCCCTGGCCGGCGCCGTGGAACTCAACCAAAGCGCCACCGGCATCGACAACGCGCAGGCCAAGGCCATCGCCATCGCGCAAAAGAACCGCTACGACTTTTCCACCACGCTGACCCTGACGGCCGCCAACATCAGTTTCGGCCCCAGCCCCGACGGGCCGTGGTCTTCCGGCGCCAGCGCCCGCACCAGCCCCCAGGGCCAGACCTTCATCCGCGTCGACACGGGCAGCAAGACCTTCGCCACCTACCTGATGGGCATCGCCGGCATCGCCAGCACCAGTACCTCGGGCGTGGCCGTGGCGGGCCGCTTCGTCAACGACGTCACGCCGATCGGCGTGTGCGCCGTCGATCCGGCCAACAAGACGGCGCAATACACGTATCCGGCCGCGCCGGCCGGCACGGGCCTGACGGAACTGCTGGAATTCGGCTTCCGCCGCGGCGTCACCTACAACCTGTTCGGCCTCAATCCGCTGGGCGGCCCGTCCGACCCCTACCTGATCAACCCCGTCGACGCCCCGCCCGGCAGCTGCAGCGCGTCGCATTCGAGCGCCGCCTCCACCGCGCCATTCATGTGCACGGGCAGCAGCGCCGTCATCACCAGCGGCACGGGCCAGGTCTACACGAACACGGGCCTGTCGGCCTCGCTGGCCGCCTCGCTCAATTCGCGCTTCGACGATTACGGCGGACCCTCCGTGTGCGACCCCGCGACGGCGCCGCCCGATACCAATATCAAGGAATTTCCCTGCGTAGGCGGCGCGTCGCCCTGCGCCGCCACCGCCGCCAACTCGCCGCCCACCGGCTGGATGCAGCCGGGCGCCAGCACCCTGCCCAGCCAGCAGCCCGTCAGCCTGTCCGGCAACAAGCCGAATTACCAGCTGCCGTCGGCCGGCCCCGTCCCCGCGCCCTCGGCCACGTTCGCCCAGTTCGCCGGCTACGGCGTGCTGTGGTCCTACGGCCCTGCCTACCAAAGCAATGGCGCCACTCCGGCCAAGGCCGGCACGGCGTACAGCGTCGCGGACGCCAACGCCAACCCCATGTACAGCACGGCCAAGGCGAATTACTTCGACACGGCCAGCTACCCCGTCAGCCCAGGCGCAGGCTTTCCTGCCAGTACGCCGCCTTCGCCGTACAACCAGACCAGCGGCCCCACGTTCCAGGCGCCCTCGGCCGCCCATCCGGGCCAGCGCAACCGGCGCATCCTCAACGTGGTGCTGGTCGACTGCCGCACGGCGCCAGTGGGGCCGGCTTCGTGCGGCGTCATGAATGCGGTGGGCATCGGCAAATTCTTCATGACGATGAAGGCCGATTTCAGCGGCGGCACCAAGCGCCTCGACGTCGAGTTCGCGGGCCTGATCGAGCCCGTGCCGAATTCCGAAATCAAACTCTACAAGTGAGGCGGCCATGCGCATCCACCTTTCCCCCCTCAGGCAGCGCGGCGGCGCCGCCGTCGAATTCGGCATCGTGCTGGCCCTGCTGATCACCCTGCTGGCGGGCATCTTCGGCTTCGGTCGCGCCTTCTGGTACTACGACGCGCTGACCAAGGCCACGCGCGATGCGGCGCGCAACATGTCCGTCAAGGCCAAGGCCGGCATCGCATCGCAGGGCGTGCCTGCCGCCAAACAGACGGTCGTCGATGCGGCCACCAGCGCCGGCATCAGCGGCTTCACCACGGCCAATGTGACGGTCACCTGCCTGGATGCGGCGTTCAACGACAGCAGCTGCACCGATGGCACGGCGCCGGGCGGCATCCGCGTCGAAGTCGTCAACTACACGCTGTCGGTGGGCCAGTACCTGCCCTTCGTGATCGGCGCGGCCAGCAGCTATGCCACGCCGCTCTCGCCGCGCACCACCATGCGCTACATGCTGTAAGGAGAACGCCATGCGCCACCGCCTTTCATCGTCTCCTCCAGCCGGCCGCCAACGCGGCGCCGCCGCCGTCGAATTCGCCCTGGTGGCACTGCTGTTTTTCACCCTGCTGTTCGGCATCCTCGAATTTGGCCGCATGCTGTACCTGTACAACACGGTGCAGGAAGTGAGCCGCCGCGCCGCGCGCGAGGCGGTAGTGCGCTGGATCGACCAGACGGACACCGTCAAGACGCTGGCCCTGTTCGGCGGCACAGCCCTGCCTGCCGCGCCGGAACTGACGGCCGCCAACATCACCATCCGCTACCTGAACAAGAGCGGCGCCGAAGTGACCTTGCCGCCGCTCGATCCGGGCGACAACCTGTCGGCCTGCGGCGACATCACGCGCACGGCAAGCTGCATCGACAGCGTGCGTGTGTCGATCGACAACGTCAGCTATACGCCGATGGTCAGCCTGTTCGGTTTTCTCAATATCGCCGTGCCAGCCTCGGTCGTGGTCATGCACGCCGAAAGCCTGGGCTTCCAGATCAACTGAACGCCATTACCGGGAGTACCAAGTGAATATCGTCATCGTCTCGAAGAATGAAGCCCAGCTCAAGCGGCTCACCCGCTTGCTGCGCGAACGCAGCGCGGCCGACCGCGTCGCGCTGCTGGCGAGCATACCGGATGTATTCGACAACGGCGCCACGCCGGACTTGCTGCTGCTGGAGCAGGAGCAGGCGGGCGAGACGGAGCTGGAGCGGCTCGAACTGCTGGGCGGGCGCCATCCGAACCTGGCCATCATCGTGCAATGTCCGCAGCAAAGTCCGCAATTCCTGCTGCGCGCGATGCGCGCCGGCGTGCGCGAAGTGCTGCTGCCGGACGACGACGCGTCCCTGTGCGCCGCGCTGCGCCGCATCGAGGACAAGCTGCAAAAGCAGGTCACGCGCAAGGGCCAGGTGCTGGCCTTCGTCTCGTGCAAGGGCGGCAGCGGCGCCACCTTCATCGCCGCCAACCTCGGCTACGCGCTGGCCGCCGGCGAACAGCGCAAGGTGGCGCTGTTCGACCTGAACCTGCAGTTCGGCGACGCCGCCCTGTTCGTCTCGGACCACAAGCCGGCCACCACCCTGTCGCAGCTGTCGCAGCAGATCGTGCGCCTCGACGCCTCGCTGCTGACCGCCAGCATGATCCAGATCACGCCCGCCTATAGCGTGCTGGCCGCCGCCGACGATCCCGCCCATGCGGCCGACGTCGAGGCGGACCATATCGACCGCTTGCTGACCCTGGCGCGCAGCCAGTACGACTACATCCTGCTCGACGTGGGACGCGGCCTCGACCCCGTCAGCGTGCGCGCGCTGGACCGGGCCGACCTGATCTTCCCCGTGCTGCAAGCCACCTTGCCGTATGTGCGCGACGGCAAGCGCCTGCTCGACGTATTCCGCGGCCTCGGCTACCGTGAAGACAAGATCCGCCTGATCCTGAACCGCTATGCCAGCAGCGACAGCATCCGCGTGGCCGATCTGGAAACGGCGTATGGCAAGCACGTCTACAAATCCATCCCCAACCACTACGAGGCGGTGGCGGCCTCCGTCAGCCAGGGCGTGCCCATCCTCAAGCTGGCGTCGCACAATTCCGTCTCGCGCGCCCTGCAAGAACTGGCCGCCAGCCTGGCCGGCGAAACCCCGCCCGCCGCGCAAGGCTGGGTTTCGCGGCTGCTGGCGCGTGCCTGAGGTTCCAACCAGATCCCCCCATACACCGGAGACCGACCATGACTGCCGAAAAACTCACCCTGCGGGACCGCCTGGGCTATGCCCAGGATGACGCCAGCCTGAATGACGATGCCGCGCACCAGGGCGCATCGAGCCAGAGCTACCAGCAACTCAAGCACCGTACCCACCAGGCGCTGCTCGACCGCGTCGACCTGGAAGGCATGCAGCGCCTGTCGCGCGAGCAGATCCGCGAAGAGCTGAAAATCCTCGTCAGCGACGTGCTCACGGAAGACAATGTGGTGATCAACGAGCTGGAACGGCGCTCGCTGATCCGTGACATCCAGGACGAGGTGCTGGGCTTCGGCCCGCTCGAACCGCTGCTCGCCGATCCCGGCGTGTCCGACATCCTCGTCAACACCTACCGCCAGGTGTATGTCGAGCGCCACGGCCGCCTGGAGCTGAGCGACATCTGCTTTACCGACGACGCCCACCTGATGAAGATCATCGACAAGATCGTCTCGCGCGTGGGCCGGCGCATCGATGAATCGAGCCCCATGGTCGATGCGCGCCTGCCCGACGGTTCGCGCGTCAACGCCATCATCCCGCCGCTGGCCATCGACGGTCCCGTGATGTCGATCCGCCGCTTCTCGGCCCAGCCCCTGCGCCTGGCCGACCTGATGCTCAAGCACAGCCTGACGGAAGAAATGAGCACCACCCTGCAGGCGCTGGGCAAGGCCAAGGTCAACATCCTGATCTCGGGCGGCACGGGCAGCGGCAAGACCACCATGCTCAATGCGATTTCCGGCTTCATCAGCACGGCCGAACGCATCGTCACCATCGAGGACGCGGCCGAACTGCAGATGCAGCAGCCGCACGTGGTGCGCCTGGAAACGCGGCCCGCGAACATCGAGGGCAAGGGCGAAGTGACGCAGCGGGCGCTGGTGCGCAACGCGCTGCGCATGCGCCCCGACCGCATCATCCTGGGCGAGGTGCGCGGCGCCGAGGCGCTCGACATGCTGGGCGCCATGAACACGGGCCACGAAGGCTCGATGGCCACCATCCATGCGAACACCCCGCGCGACGCGCTGACGCGGCTGGAAAACATGATCAGCATGGCCTCGGCGGGCCTGCCCGTGAAGGCCATGCGCCAGCAGATCAGTTCCGCCGTCAGCGTGGTGGTGCAGGTGGCGCGCCTGACGGATGGCAAGCGCAAGATCATTTCGATCCAGGAAATCACGGGCATGGAAGGCGAGATGATCACCATGCAGGAAATCTTCACCTTCCGCCAGACGGGCATCGGCGAGGACGGCACGGTGCAGGGACATTTCCATGCCAGCGGCGTGCGGCCGCACTTCCTGGAACGCCTGCGCGCCTTCGGCATCAGCCTGCCGGAAACCCTGTTCGATCCCGCCCGCCAGTACCATTAAGGGGAGCATCATGGACTATCTCTATTACGTATTCGCCATCCTCACCTTCATCGCCGTGGTGCTGCTGATCGAGGGGGTGTACCTGGCGTGGAACACCTCGCGCGGCCCGGAAGCGGAAAGGGTCGCGCGCCGCCTGCGCATCATGTCGGCCGGTGCGCATGGCGACACGGGCAGCTCGATGATCAAGAAGCGCCTGCTGAGCGACACCCCGGCCCTGCAGCGCCTGCTGCTCAGCGTGCCCCGCGTGCATGCGCTAGACCGCCTGCTGGAGCAATCGGGGCTGACCTGGAGCGTGGCCAGCTTCGCCGGCGTGATGCTGGCCACGGCCGGCGGCGCGTTTTTGCTGCTCAGCTACTTCGGCGTGCCGTGGATGCTGCGCCTGCCGCTGGTGGCTGGCGCGGCCCTGCTGCCGCTGCTGGTGGTCTTGCGCGCCAAGGCCAAGCGCCTGCAGCGCATCGAACAGCAATTGCCCGATGCGCTCGACCTGATGGCGCGCGCCCTGCGCGCCGGCCACGCCTTCCCCACCGCCCTGAAAATGGTCGGCGATGAAATGAACGCGCCGCTGGCCGTGGAATTTCGCGCCACCTTCGACGAAGTCAATTTCGGCATCGCCATGCAGGACGCCCTGATGAACCTGGCCACGCGCGTGCCCAGCACGGACTTGCGCTACTTCGTCATCGCCGTGCTGATCCAGCGCGAAACGGGCGGCAACCTGGCCGAGCTGCTCGACAGCATCAGCCGCATCATCCGCGAGCGCATCAAGCTGCTGGGACAGGTGCGCGTGCTGTCGGCCGAAGGCAGGCTGTCGGCCTGGATCCTGTCGCTGCTGCCCTTCGGCGCGGCGGCCATGATCCACCTGACCAATCCGCAATTCCTGGAAATGCTGTTTGTCGACCCGGGCGGACGCAAGATGCTCGTCGGCGCCCTGCTGCTGATGGTGTGCGGCGTCCTTGTCATGCGCAATATCATCCGCATCCGTGTCTGAGCCCGCAAGGAGAACCCTCATGAACCCCGTCCATTTTGCCTTTCTCGCCCTGCTCTTCATTGCCGTCTTCGGCACCGTGCTGGTGGCCATGCGCAGCTTTGCCCCCGATCCCTTGCGCCAGCGCATGGACAACGCCACCGGCAAGAACGCGGCGGCGCCTGGCGCATCGGGGCCCAGCCCATGGCTGGCGCGCATGGTGCGCCTGAGCGGTCCGCTGGCCAAACTGTCGCTGCCCGACCAGGGCTGGGAAGGGTCCGTGATGCGCCGACGCTTCATGAATGCCGGCCTGCGCCAGGCATCGGCGCCCATCCTGTTCTTTTCCGCCAAGACCATGCTGGCCATCGGCCTGCCCCTGCTGCTGTTCCTGGGCCTGAGCGCGTCGGGCAGCCAGATGGCGGGCAAGGCATTGCTGTTCTGGCTGCTGATCGTGGCCGCCATCGGCTACTACCTGCCCAATATTGTCCTGGCACAAATGATCAAGCGGCGCCAGCGCGATATCTTTGAAAGCTTTCCCGATGCGCTGGACTTGATGACGGTGTGCGTGGAAGCGGGCCTGGCCATGGATGCCGCGCTGGCCCGGGTGGCCGCGGAGATCGCCCTGAAAAGCACCGTGCTGGCCGAGGAATTGCACCTGGTGATGCTGGAACTGCGCGCCGGCAACACCAAGGAGCGGGCCCTGCGCAACCTGGCCCTGCGCACGGGCGTCGAGGATGTCGACGCGCTGGTGGCCATGCTGATCCAGGCCGAACGCTTCGGCACCAGCATCGCAGCCTCGCTGCGCGTGCAGTCGGACCAGTTGCGCACCAAGCGCCGCCAGATGGCCGAGGAAGAAGCGGCGAAGATCGCCCTCAAGCTGCTGTTCCCGCTGATCTTTTTCATCTTCCCTTCGCTGCTGGTCGTCTTGATGGGACCAGCCTTCCTGCAAATCTACCGCGTGCTCCTGCCCAGCATGGGCAGCGGCAGCTGACCGGAGAACCGCCATGTCACAGCACACCACCCTGATGCTCATGCTCGCCTGCGCCGGCCTGCTGCCCGCCTGCGGCCACCTGCCCGGCCCGGCCAGCCAGGGCAGCCATGTTGCGCCACCCCAGGCGCGCATCGATGACAGCCCCGCCACCCGCACTGCCGCGTTCTGCAAGCTGGGCAAGCGCATGCTGGAACTGGGCGACCCGCGCGCCGCGCTGGCCGCCTACCGCGAAGCCCTGCTGCTTGAGCCCGACTCGGCCGATGCGCGCAATGGCGCCGCCGTGCTGCACGCGCAGCTGGGCCAGCTGGAAACGGCCCGCAGCATGCTGCAGGCACTGGCGCTGCAAACGCCGACGGCCAGGACCTACAACAATCTCGGCTACGTGCTGTACCTGCAGGGTGAGTATGCCCAGGCGGCCGACGCGCTGCGCCAGTCGCTACAGCTCGACAACGGCCAGCAGCCGGCGCGCGCCAACCTGGACCTGGCCATCGCGGCGCTGGCGCGCAGCATCGGCACAGTCGATGCCACCGCGGAGACCATCGCGCCCGACCTGGCGCCCGCGCCCATGCCAGCGGCGCCGGCCAGCCGCTTGCAGCTGACGCAATTGCAGCCGAATATCTTTGCGCTGAGCTGGCGCGACGCGCCCGTGGCGGCGCAAGCCGCGCCAGCGGCTATCCCCGCCCTGGCCAAGCCGGCGATGCCGCTGCCACGGCTGGAAGTCATCAACGGCAATGGCGAAACGGGGATGGCAGCGCGCATGCGCGGCATGCTGGGCGGCATGGGCGTCAGCGTGCTGCGACTGGGCAACCAGCGGCCGTACGGCATCCAGGCCAGCAGCATCGTCTACCGTCCCGGCCACGCCGAGGCAGCGGCCGCCCTGGCCCTGGCGTTGGGCGGCATGCCGCAACTGCAGGCGGCAGGCGACAGCGGCATCGGCGCGGGCGCCGACCTGCGTTTATTGCTGGGCAAGGATGCGGCGGCCAGCCTGCGCGCGCCGGACGTGCGCCTGGCATCGAACACGGCACCGTAGCAGTGGCATCAGCGGCGGCGTCAGCGTCAGCGTGGCAGCAGGCGGCGGTCGGCAGGGTTGATCAGGAAGCCCTGCAGGATATCCTGCAGCTGCGGCAGTTTCGCCACGTAGGCGGGAATGCCCAGCTGGCGCGCGCCGAAGTAGTGGGCGATGATGTCGCCCTGCTGCTCCATGTTGAAGTCGGACAGGACGCCGCCAGCCTGCGCATCGTAGCGGTAGGCGCGCTGCCCGATGTAGCCGCCGCGCAGCGCGAGCAGCACGCCATGCAGCAGCACGCCGTAGCCGAGCTGGTACTGCCACACGTGCACCATCTCGTGGATGAAGAACAGCTTGCCGCTGTGGCCTTCGCGGGAAAAATCGTCGCGGTACTGGGCCGGCATGAAGTGCAGGCTGCCGCGCGGCGTCATGGCCGTGTTCTGGTCCTGCAAGCCAAACGGAAGAAAGGAGCCGCGCACGACGCGCACGCGCGCGTAGTCGATGGCGCCCTGGAAGACGCTGCGGGCCATGGCGGTTTCGCCGATGGTGAGGGGACGGCGCAAAACTCGCATGAGAGAAAGAAATAAAGCGCGGCAAGCGGGAAGCCTGCCGCGCCGGAGCCGCTTACGCTGAACGCAGGCCGCTGGCCGCTTTCGCGATTTCCGTGATGCGGTCCCAGTTGCCGGCCGCGATCGCGTCTTTCGGCGTCAGCCACGAGCCGCCCACGCAGGCGACGTTCTTGCACGCCAGGAACTGCGACGCCGTCTCTTGCGAGATGCCGCCCGTCGGGCAGAACGTGATGTCCGGCAGCGGGCCGTAAATCGCGTTGAGCATGCCGATGCCGCCCGCCGGCACGGCCGGGAACAGTTTCAGCTGCTGGAAGCCGTTTTCACGCGCCGCCATCACTTCGCCTGGCGTCATCACGCCTGGCAGCAACGGCAGGCCGCTGCTTTTCGCCGCCGCCACCAGGGCGGAAGTCAGGCCTGGCGAGACGCCGAACACGGCGCCCGCATCGCGCGCCTGCGCGAATTCCTCGGGACGGGTCAAGGTACCGACGCCGACGATGGCGCCCGGCACTGCCGACATGGCGCGGATCGCTTCGAGGCCGTGCTTGGTGCGCAGGGTCACTTCCAGCACGCGGATGCCGCCCGCCACCAGCGCGCGCGCCAGCGGTACGGCGTGTTCAGGATCGTCGATCGCAATCACGGGGATCACGCTCGAAGTGCGCATAATTTCCAGTAGTGTCATGGTCATCTCTTATTTCCTAGCCAAAAAGTCTTCATCGGAACCCGGTACGGTATCACCGACATTGTCGGCGTCGTGCAAGGCGACGGTGGTGGGAATCGGCGACGGCAGGCCGAAGGTGGTGGCACCCTCTTCCGCCGCGCTGACGGTGGAACGGAACATGGAAAACAGCTCGCGGCCCATGCCGACGTGGTTCGGCGACAAATCGGCCGTGACCAGCGAACGGGCGTGCCAGACATCGGCTGGCACCAGCGCTTCCAATACGCCGGTGAACGCGTCGAGACGGATGATGTCGCCGTCGCGCACCAGGCCCAGCGGGCCGCCGGCGAGAATCTCCGGCGAGACGTGGATGGCGGCCGGCACCTTGCCCGATGCGCCCGACATGCGGCCATCGGTGACCAGCGCCACGTGGCGGCCCGCATCCTGCAGGTTGGCCAGCGCCGGGGTCAGCGCATGCAGTTCCGGCATGCCGTTGGCGCGCGGTCCCTGGAAGCGCAGCACGGCGACGAAGTCGCGGTCCAGGGTGCCCGCCTTGTAGGCGGCCATGAAATCTTCCTGCGAATTGAACACCAGCGCCGGCGCTTCCACCGTGCGGTGCTGCGGCTTGACGGCCGAGACCTTCATCACGGCGCGGCCCAGGTTACCTGCGACCAATACCATGCCGCCGTCCGGCGCGAACGGGTTCGAGGCGGGACGCAGCACGTTTTCGTCGGCGCTGGTGGCTGGTGCATCTTTCCAGAAAACCTTGCCGTCTTCGCCGAGGAACGGCTCCATGCAGTGGGCGCGCAAGCCGTGGCCCAGGATGGTGTTGACGTCGTCGTGCAGCAAGCCCGCGTCCAGCAATTCGCGGATCAGATAGCCCGTGCCGCCGGCTGCGTGGAAATGGTTCACGTCGGCGTCGCCGTTCGGGTAGATGCGCGTGAGCATCGGCACGATGGCCGACAGTTCATTGAAATCGTTCCAGTCGATGACGATGCCGGCCGCCTTGGCGATGGCCACCAGGTGCAGGGTGTGGTTGGTCGAACCGCCCGTGGCCAGCAAGCCCACGACGGCGTTGACGATACATTTCTCGTCGACGATATGGCCGACCGGCAAGTAACTGGCGCTTTGCGCCGTGATGACGGCGGCGCGCTGGGCGGCCGCTCTTGTGAGCGCATCGCGCAGCGGGGTATTCGGCGTGATGAAGGCGGCGCCCGGCAAGTGCAGGCCCATCACTTCCATCAGCATCTGGTTGCTGTTCGCGGTACCGTAGAAGGTACAGGTGCCGGCGCCGTGGTAGGCTTTCGATTCGCCTTCGAGCAAGTCTTCACGCGTGGCCTTGCCTTGCGCATACAGCTGGCGCACCTTGGCTTTTTCCTGGTTCGACAAGCCCGACGTCATCGGACCGGCCGGCACGAAGACGGCTGGCAAATGGCCGAAGTGCAGCGCGCCGATCAACAGGCCCGGCACGATCTTGTCGCACACGCCCAGGTACAGGGCCGAGTCGAACATATTGTGCGACAGCGCCACGGCCGTCGACATGGCGATGGTGTCGCGCGAGAACAGCGACAGTTCCATGCCCGGCTGGCCTTGCGTCACGCCATCGCACATGGCGGGCACGCCGCCGGCGAACTGGGCCACGGCGCCTACTTCGCGCACGGCTTGCTTGATGATCTGCGGGAAGCCTTCAAACGGCTGGTGCGCCGACAGCATGTCGTTGTACGAGGAAACGATGGCCACGGAAGGCTTCTTGTATTCCTTCAGCGACAGCTTGTCGTTAGCAGGAAAGGCGGCAAAGCCGTGCGCCAGGTTGGTGCACGACAGGGCGCCGCGCTGCACGCCCTGGATGCGGGCAGCATCCAGATGCGCCAGGTAGGCGCCGCGCGATGGCCGGCTGCGCGCGATGATGCGCGCTGTTACGGATTCGACTACTGGATGCAGCGCCATATGGATTTCCTTAAAAATGAGTATTTCGTGAAATTTTACTACAAAATGGTCGCGCAGAAGCACTCTTGCAGTGGCCAGTGGCAGAAATAATCCATTTTTCCACGACCTTTCAAGGCAAAACAACAGCGTGCCACGCCCACTCGTCTTGCTTGCCTATCTATTGCAGCACGGATAAAACGCTGAAAAAACGCTGAAAATGCCATGCGCCTGCACAAACTGTAGTGAAATTACGTTTTTCTGATGTATTATTCTCATACCAATGCCAGATCCGCTGTTCGCCATCACGAACGCGCCGCGCCCCTTTCAACCGAGACAAGCACCCAAGCCGACCGCCATGCGCCAGCCAGCACCTACTCCTGCCATCACCGCCACCGCCAGTTTCCAGTCCCTGCAAGCACATGGCGCCAGCCTGCGCGACGTGCATCTGCGCCAGCTGTTCGCGGCCGACCCCGCGCGTTTCTCGACGATGACGGTCGATGCGGCCGGCCTGCTGCTCGATTACTCGAAGAACCGTGTCGACGCCACCGCCATGCGTCTGCTGATGGACCTGGCCCGCGAGCGCGGCGTGGAAGCGCAGCGCGAAGCCATGTTCACTGGCGAGAAAATCAATCTTACCGAACATCGGGCCGTTCTGCATACCGCCTTGCGCGCGCCACGCGGCACCAAACTGGTGGTCGACGGCCAGGATATCGATACCGACGTGCAAGATGTGCTGCAACGCGTCAAGGCGTTTACGGACAAGGTGCGCAATGGCAGCTGGCTCGGCTACACGGGCAAGCCGATTTGCGACATCGTCAACATCGGCATCGGCGGCTCGGACCTTGGCCCGAAAATGGCTTGCCTGGCCCTGCGCTCGTATGCCAACCCGGGCCTGGAAATGCACTTTGTTTCCAACGTCGACGGCCACGACATGGAAGCGACCCTGTCGAAAGTCGATCCGGAAACGACCCTGTTCATCGTGGCCTCGAAAACCTTCGTTACGGCCGAAACCATGCTCAACGCCAACACGGCGCGCGCCTGGTTCCTGCTCGAAGGCGAAGAAACCGACTTGGCCAAGCATTTTGTGGCCGTCTCGACCAACACGCAAGCCATCGTCGACTTCGGCATTTCGCCGGACAACATGTTCCCGTTCTGGGACTGGGTCGGCGGCCGTTACTCCGTCTGGTCGTCGATCGGCCTGGCCGTGGCCCTGTCCGTCGGCTTTGAATACTTCAGCGATTTCCTCGCCGGCGCGCATGCGATGGACCAGCACTTCCGCCAGGCGCCGCTGGAACAGAACATGCCCGTCGTGCTGGCCATGGTGGGCTTCTGGAACCGCCAGTTCCTCGATTGCGGCTCCGTTTCCATCGCGCCCTACCACCAGGACTTGAGCCGCTTTGCCGCCTATTTGCAACAGCTGGACATGGAAAGCAACGGCAAGAGCGTCACCAAGGATGGCGTGCCCGTCGACGTGCCGACCGGCCCCGTCATCTGGGGCGACTGCGGCACGAATGCGCAGCATGCGTACTTCCAGCTGCTGCACCAGGGCACGGACATCACGCCCATCGATTTCATCGCCGCCCTGCGCGCCACGCACGATTTACCGGGCCACCACGACGCCCTGCTGGCGAACTGCTTTGCCCAGTCGGAAGCCTTCATGACGGGCAAGACGGGCGATGAGGTGCGTCTTGATCTGCAGGCGCAAGGCTTGCCGGACAGCGAGATCGAGGCGCTGGTGCCGCACAAGACCTTCCCCGGCAACCGTCCCAGCAACACCATTTTGATGGACCAGCTGACTCCGACCACCCTGGGCGCCCTGATCGCGCTGTACGAACACAAGACCTTCGTGCAGGGCGTCTTGTGGAACGTCAACAGTTTCGACCAGTGGGGCGTGGAACTGGGCAAGGTACTGGCCAAGAAAATCCAGGCCGAACTGACGGGCGAAGCCCGTCCCGACCACCACGACAGCTCGACCAATGGCTTGATTGCGCTGGCTAAAGCTGCAAAAGCCGCATACTAAAAGAGATAGATGAATATTTACGAAATTAAAGTAGTGAGCGACAAACCCATGCAAGTGGGCGAATGCCCGCTATGGCATGGCAAGGAAGCGGCCCTGTACTGGGTCGACATCGATGGCCGCGCCGTGCACCGCTTGCACCCCGCCAGCGGCAAGCATGACCAGTGGAGCATGCCGACGGAACCATCGGCGCTGGCCATCAACGCGGGCGGCGGCCTGATCGTGGCCTTGCGCAGCGGTTTTGCCCATCTCGACACGAAGACGGGCAGCCTGGCGGAAATCGCCCCGGCGCCGTTCGACATGGCCACCACGCGCTTCAACGATGGCAAGGTCGACCCGGCAGGCCGTTTCTGGGTCGGCACGATTTTCGAGCCGCGCAACGCCGATGCGGCGGAAATGTTCGTGCTGGAAAAGGGACAAGTGCGCAAGGTCTGGTCGGGCGGCATGACCGTCTCGAACGGCCTGGGCTTTTCCCCCGACAAGCGCACCATGTATCACTCGGATACCACCACGCACCGCATCGACCGCTTCGATTTCGATGCGGCCAGCGGAGCCATTTCCGCGCCGCAGCCGTTCCAGCGTTTTTCCATGGACAAGAAAGCTGCGGACTATGGCGGGCGCCCCGATGGCGCGGCCGTCGACAGCGAAGGCAATTACTGGTCGGCCATGTTTGAAGGCGGCAAGATCTTGCGCTTCGCCCCCGATGGCCAACTGCTGGGCGAAATTACCGTGCCCGTGCGCTGCCCCACCATGGTGACGTTTGGCGGCCCCGACCTGCGCACCCTGTACATCACCAGCGCCAGCCACAACCGCTCGGCCGAGGAAATTGCCAACTACCCTTTGAGCGGCCACGTGCTGTCCGTGCGCGTGGACGTGGCAGGCCAGCCGGAGACGGCCTACCAGGCGTAATCGTTTCAAACATGAAAAAGCGCCGGCACCTGCGAGGGTCCGGCGCTTTTTTTACGCTCACGTAGGTCGGATTAGCGGGGCAAGGCCCCGCGTAATCCGACAACAGTGTTGTCCATGGTGGCGTCGGATGACGCGGCGTACGCCGCTAATCCGACCTACGGTTGCTTCAGCTTACCGCGCCAATACTTTACGGATCGTCTCGGCCAATTCGGCCGCCACAAACTTGGCCACATAACCATCGGCACCCACGCCCTTGACGTGGTCTTCGTTGGTCGAGCCCGTCAGCGACGAGTGGATCACCACGGGGATGTTGGCGAAGCGGCCATCGTTCTTGATGTTGCGCGTCAGGGTAAAGCCATCCATTTCCGGCATTTCCAGGTCGGTCAGCACCAGCGCCACCTTGTCTTTCGCCGTCTTGCCTTCCGTGGCCGCCTGGGCCGAGATGGCCTGCAGGCGTTCCCACGCTTCCTTGCCCGTCTTGGTCATGATGAAAGGCACGCCCATCGCTTCGAGGCCCTTTTCGATCAGCGAACGGGCCAGCGAGGAATCGTCGGCCGCGAGGATCACGGCGCCGGCAGGCAAGCGCACTTGCGGGCCGATGCTGTTCTCGTCCACGTCCGGGTCGCCCGACGGCAGCACGTTGCGCAGGATTTGCTCCACGTCCAGCACTTGCGCCAGGCGCGTCTTGTCCGTATCGCCATCGAGGCGCGCGATGCTGGTGACGAGACCGCCGCCGACGCTCGATTCGGCCGACAGCACCTGGTTCCATTCCAGGCGCACGATTTCATCGACCTCTTCCACGGCAAACGCCTGTGTCGAGCGAGCAAATTCGGTCACCATCAGTATCTTCAAGCCATTGCTCTTGCAGCCGACCGCCATCGGCAAGTCGATCACGGGCACGATCTGGCCACGGATATTGACCACGCCCAGCATGTGCGGGTGCGAACCGGCCACGGCCGTAATGGCCGGCATTTCCATGATTTCACGGACTTTGAACACATTGATGCCGAATAGTTCGCGGCTGGTCGAGTGATCACTGGTGCCCAGCTTGAACAGGAACAGTTCGAATTTGTTATTGCCTGTCAGGCTGGTGCGTTCATCGACATCTTGCTGCATTGAATTCATTGTGTCCCCTTGAGCCGTCTTGTAAAGTTAAGTCGCCTGCCCTGATGCTGCGGACAGTGCGGACTGCACGTCGCATGGACGTCGGATGGCGGGTTCGGGGCATGGCCGGCGCTAGCGGTGCAGTGTATATCGTACAATTTCTTACAACCAATAGTTGCTATCGATTCGAGCTTGAATTATACGGTTTTTTACTTTCTTCAAAGCTACTTTACGCTGCCAACAGCGATCCTGACAGCATTTCTTGATTTGCTTGTTGCTACAGCGCAAATGATGACGGAGAGAACTAGAAATTTCCCTGGCAACCATGGTTGCTTTGAAAAGGCTATGAAAAGCAGGACACCGCGCCGGCACCGGCGAACGGCATATAATGGCCATGCCGGCGCCGCTGGCGGGCATACCGGGCAAAATGGCGACGGCAGGGGCTGGAATGTAGTAAAATTTCTTGCAATTGCCTGTTCTACGTAGTAAATTTACACCACCGATTATAGTAGCGACAGACTGGCACTTCCGGTCGGTTTCCTCCCCGCTCCGGCCCTTTTACTTTTGCGACGACACTCACTTATGGCACTTACCGATTTTGACCTGGTCCTGTTTGGCGGCAGCGGCGATTTAGCAATGCGCAAATTGTTGCCTGCGATGTATGCGCGCGACGTCGCGAACGATTTGCCGCCGACGGCGCGCATCATCTGCGTGGGCCGCCAGGACAGCGGCCAGGATGCCTTCCTGAAAATGGTGGAAAGCAACTCGCGTCCCCACATCAAGGCCAGCACCCTGAATGCCGCCACCTGGAGCAAATTCTGCGCGCGCATCGTGTATGTGTCGCTCAACGCCAGCGATGCGGCCACGTATGCGCCGCTGGTCGAAGCGCTGCGCGGCGATGCCGACCTGACGCGCGTGTATTACCTGGCGACGCCGCCGCATCTGTTCGCTCTCATCTGCGACAACCTGGAAGACAACGGCCTGGTGACGCCGAACTCGCGCGTGGTGCTGGAAAAGCCGCTGGGCCGCGACCTGGCCAGCGCCAAGCAGATCAATGCCGAAGTGGGCAAGGTTTTCCAGGAATCGCAGATCTACCGTATCGACCATTACCTGGGCAAGGAAACCGTGCAGAACTTGCTGGCCCTGCGCTTCGGCAATATCCTGTTCGAACCGCTGTGGCGCCGCGAGTGGATTTCCGACGTGCAGATCACCATCGCCGAGAAACTGGGCGTGGGCAACCGCATGGGTTACTACGACACCTCGGGCGCGCTGCGCGACATGCTGCAAAACCACTTGCTGCAACTGCTGTGCATCGTCGCCATGGAACCGCCGACCTCGATCGCGCCGGACGCCGTGCGCGATGAAAAGCTGCAAGTGCTGCGCTCGCTGAAAAAATTCACGCCCACCACCCTGGCGCAGAACATCGTACGCGGCCAGTACCGCGCCGGCCACGTCGATGGCGCCACCGTGCCGAGCTACCGCGACGAGCCGGATGCGCCGGAACATTCGCGCACCGAAACCTTCGTTGCGCTGAAGGCAGAAATCGACACCTGGCGCTGGGCCGGCGTGCCGTTCTACTTGCGCACGGGCAAGCGCATGGCCGACAGCCTGGCCGAGATCGTCGTGCGCTTCAAGCAGATTCCGCACTCGATCTTCAACCAGCCCACATCGAGCTTCCAGCCGAACTGCCTGGTGATCCGTTTGCAGCCGGACGAAGGCTTGCGCATGAACCTGATGGCGAAAACCCCGGGCGACGGCATGCGTCTGAAACCGGCGGAACTGGAACTCGATTTCCGCGAATCGTTCAAGACCCCGCGCATGGACGCCTACGAGCGTTTGCTGCTCGACGTCCTGCGCGGCCAGCTGACCCTGTTCATGCGCGGCGACGAACTGGAAGCGGCCTGGGAATGGGTCGAGCCGATTCTCGACAACTGGGAACAGAACGACAGCGCGCCGATTCCGTACACGGCCGGTACCTGGGGCCCCGCAGCCGCCAGCGCCCTGATCGGCCGCGACGGCTTGCAGTGGCGTGAAGAGGCGCTTCCTGAAGACTAGTTTGGAAGCGCAAGGAGTCTGGCCTTGCAAGGCCAGACCGTTACGCAGGCGTGGAGCGGTGCTCCACGAAACCCCTGCTTCACCCCTGCCAGAAGATAGAAGACTAATTTAATGCTGCTTGACTCCATCCGCACCCAGCTCGATTCGCTCTCCAAGTCGGAGAAGAAGGTCGCGCTGGCCGTGCTTGACCAGCCTAACCAGACGGTTAGCCAGAACATCACGGCGCTGGCGAAAAGCGCGCAGGTGTCGGAACCGACCGTGGTGCGCTTTTGCCGCACCCTGGGTTATGACGGCTGGCATGAATTCAAGCTGAAGCTGGCGCAGGGCCTGGCCCTGGCCATGCCGGGCGCAAACGAACAGCCGGCGCAGGACGACCTGGCGGCCGACCTGGTGAATAAAATCTGCAGCCGCTCGATCAACACCCTGCTCGACCTGCGCAACAACCTGAACCCGGAAGCGATCCAGCGCGCGCTCGACATCCTGTCGCGCGCCAGCAAGATCGAATTCTATGGCCAGGGCACGTCGGGCATCGTGGCGGCCGACGCCCAGCACAAGTTCTTCCGCTCGGGCGTGCCGACGGTGGCCTACAGCGACCCGAACATCCACAGTATCGCGGCGGCCCTGCTGCGCGGCGGCGACTGCCTGGTAGCCATCTCGCAGCGCGGCAACAGCCCCGCCCTGGTCCGCTCCGTGAAACTGGCGCGCCGCGGCGGCGCCGACGTCGTCGTGCTGGCCCCATCGGGCACGCCGCTGGCCGACCTGGCGACCGTGCTGATCCCGATCGACCTGGTCTTCAATACCGACCCCTACACCCCGATTTCCGCCCGCCTGGCCTACCTGGTGGTGATCGATGTGCTGGCCGTGGGCCTGGCCCTGCAACGTGGCCCGGAGTTCCGCAAGAAGATGCAGAATGCACAGAAGGCGCTGCAGGAATTCGACATGCAGTTCGATTCCTTCATCGGCTGATCCTCCATCGGCGCCAGCCTCGCTGGAGCTTCTCCTTTGCGCGACAGGCATCAAGGCATATCGGCAGGTTTTCCCGAATGGAGAATAGGATGCGTTTTTGCACGTCCGCCTGCATTTGACACGACAACCCTCACCCCGTCATCGGGGAAGAAATGCATATAGATATCCCCGGGCTCATCGTATTTCTCCACTTCCACCATTTTTTCTTTGATAACGTCGGTATGCCCCTCAGGCATATTCCACCGCACCAGGACTTTCATTCCCGGATACCACACACGAGGAATGGATGTGCAGCAAATATTGGCAAGTCCCGCCCCCCATCTGGCCATATTCCCCCCTCCAGCCCCGTCAACCGACGCGGAGTAAATGAAATTCCCGGTATGGTTCACAATACCCACCTGCGCCGTCGCGGTAGGACTTGGGCCGGCTTCCTCAACCTGCCTGGCCTTGAACGCGCAGCCGCTCAGCAGCAAGGTAGCGCCAAGATAAATAATCCATTTCATCATTTTCCTTTCGGCTCCAGCCGTGCAGAACTCACGCCCTATGCGAGCGCCTCGACCCGGCTTGCGTAGCGCTGCTGCGCCAGGTAAATTTCTTCATCGACTTTGGCTTGCGCAATATCCTGTGTTAAGTTGTCGCTCCATACGAATTCTTCGGGTACTTCTTTTGCCTTGATGCCGGCCGTCGGCATGCGTTGCAGCTCGTTTTCGTGCACGCTTTTCCGGAAGAAGCCGCTTTGCGGATAATAGCCTCGGCGCAAGATATAGCCGCCACCCTCGCGACGCGTATAGGTTTGCGTGGTGATCACCGCGCTGCGCATGGCGGCGCTGTCGGCATCCGTACGGATTGGGTAGGGCGTGCCATACTGCGCTTCCTTGACCAGTGCTTCCTCATCCGGCGTCAATGCTTCGCCATTCTTCTGCTTCAGTTGCGCGGCTTCCGTCTTCCGGCTGAGCTCATACGCGCGTTTATAAAAGCCGTCTTCAGGCGGTTTATTGGCGAACGAGGCGATCTTGGCCCGCTTGTCGTATTCCGTCACTTCGCCCGCCATATAAAAGCCGGCAAGGGAATCATGTACATAATCGTCAAAAAACCGCATCACTTCGAGCGGTAGCGGTTTGGGGTGATCGAATATATCGAGCGCCCATGCTTCCCATTCATCCAGGGGCGTGTGATTTTGGGCGCGATAGTATTGCCAGTGATTGATGCGCGCAATATCCCGGGCGCTGAACGGTTTCTCCTCATCACCATGGCGAAAGGCCTTGCGCGCGCGCAACGCTTCCAGATCGCCTGCCAGCAAGCGGTTGTAGGAACCTAGATCCTCGCGCTCCTGCGCGCTGGCTGCCTTGAAGCTGGCCGTGGCTTCCAAGGTCTTGACGCGCACGGCGCGCCAGCGGTAATACAGCTCCATATGCTTGCTCAGCAAGGCGCCTTGCTTGTTAAGCTCGGCGGTATATGCTTCCCATGCCTTGGCAAGCTCTTGACTGACCTGAAAATCATCTCGGTCCGTTGCCTCCAGTTCACTGAACGGTATCAAGGGCACGCCCTTGATACGGGCCTCCTTGAACATATGTGCCAGCGGGATTTGCGACAGCAAGGCCGCTTGTCCGCCACGCCCCTTTCCCTGCTCGCCCGGACCATAGCCGCCTCCCACGTCCGAGTGCACACCAGGAAAATATACTTCCTCGATCTTCCCTGTCAGGCGCGTGACGGGAAAATTCATGCGCTGCTCATGCGTGGCAATGCAATGCAAGCCTGCCTGAACGCAGGGAGGCAGCGGCTTGAGCAATTCGTTAGCCCAGGCCCAATGGCCATCGAACATCGCGCCGGGTGCGATCGTGGTTTTCGCTACAGACGCCGAGCTGCCCACGGTTGCCACCGTGTCAAAGACGCCAAGAAAATCGATGCTGACGGGGATGCCGGCAAACTTCTGCACCTCACCTTCACCCTGCGTGAGCAAATCGGCAAACAGCTGGCAGAACGCCACCGCCTCGGCAGCGCCCCGCGAAAAACCGAACACGGACAGGGTCAGCGATGGAATATTCGGCTTGGGTTGTGCCGCGATCGCGACTTTTAACTTTTCGATATGCTCAGCGAACCAGTCCGAGTGGGTCATGAAGCGCTCTCTGCCGGTTGAGGGATGCGGCACCTTTTTGTGACCTACGGCATTATCATAAGTGCGGGCAAGTTCGCCAGCCTCATCTGATTCATACAGCAACTTACCAACAAGAGTCCGATGAACTGCATTTAAAACCTGCAACAACCCCCATATAATACGCGGTTGCCCTCCTTTGGCAAAAGCCTTCCCCTCGTCCGATTCAGTCAATTCACCAATTTCCTTAAATGGCGTTCCCACGCCAGGAATATAATATCGGAAATAACCGGCACCCCGCTTATCAGATGGAAAACTGGAAAATAGACGCGCCACATTGCTATGACTGGCATCATTGGCGTCTACCACGACATTATTTATTGGAATTGGCTTCTTTGTTTTCGGGTCGAGCACGCCTGTTCTAACCCCATTTCTATCGCGCTCCAGGTTATTATTGGTTCCATCAAAGAAAAGCCCAACCCTCACTGGAATACTGCACGGCGCGCTATCTTTCTTATCACATGCCTCCTTCGCAATTTTTGATTGTTCTTTCGTCGACGGATTTAAAAAAATATCTACGGGAAACGGCGCGGAATGGGGAGTTTCACTGATCATGATATCAAGGAATATTGGCAGGTTTTCCGGAATGAAGAATAGGATGATTTTTACTATCGCCGTCCACATTTGACACAACCACTCTCACCTCGTCATTGGGAAAAAAATGCATATAGATATCCCCTGGTCTATCATATTTTTCCACTTCCACCATTTTTTCTTTGACAATATGCGTATGTTCTTCCGGCATATCCCACCGCACCCGAACCATCATTCCCGGATACCACACTCTCGGGATAGAGGTGCAACAGATTTCTGCCCCCCCCGCTCCCCATCTGGCCATATTGGCACCTCCTGCCCCATCCACTGATGCGGAATAAATATACTTCCCCGTATGGTTGACAATACCCACCTGCGCCGTCGCGGTAGGACTTGGGCCGGCTTGCTCAACCTGCCTTGCCTTGAGGGCACAACCGCTCAGCAGCAAGGCGGCGCCAAGATACATAATCCATTTCATGATTTTCCTCTTATAAAAAAATTAGCAGTTGAAGGAACAAGGCTAGGCAGCTGATCGCGCCTGCCAGAAATCGTCGGGCAGCGTGTCGAGCTCGGACAGGTAATTCGCACCCTGGCGCGTCCGCCGCAGCAGGCTGGCCATCGCCGGATGCAAGGTGAAATCATCGGCCAGCATCAAGGCCAGGGCGCTGAAATGCTGACGCAGGCCCGCCGCCTCGATGCCGCTGGCGTTTGCCACAAGCAAATGACGCGCCACGCGCGCGTGGCACTCGGCCGGGGTACCGGAATGAAACAGGTCCGGCTGCACATCATGCAGATTGGCCAGGATGGCGTCGGCCTCGGCGATATCCACCAAGGAGGCAAAGGCGGTGTCGCTCAAGGGAAATTTATCAAACTCCGCAGGGACGGGACTGGGCTGAGCCTCGCCATGCCAATTGATCAGGGAACCATCGCGCCGCAGCGACCACCAGCGGTAGATGGGACTCAGCAAATGCGCATATTGGGTTTGCGTCAAGGCCGCCAGCAAGGCCGGCAATGTGCGACTATCGGCCCAGCGCACTGGCCATTCGACGGTATCTGGCGTGATGGCAATCAAATAGGGGCGCAGATGCTGCTCCAGCTGGTCGATATCGAGCGTGCTGGCGATGATGCTGAGCATGGGCTTGCCTGCGCATAGCGAAAACAGGCGCTGCAGCCACGCGGCCTGCTCGCTGCTTGCCGATGGCGCCGCCATTAAATACGGTGCGGCGCTCTTGAAGTTTTGCAACGAGGTATACGCATACAGCGACTGGCGCCGCAAGCGGCTCGGGTAGCGCTTGGTGAAAAATTCCTCGTCGCAGGCGCCGTCGAGCAGCGCCAGCAGATGCAGGGGCTGGCCGCCGTTCGCCACTACCGCGTCCGCACGCAAGGCCTGCAGTTGCTGCGTGATCAGCGCTGGAACTTCTGGGTCGGGAACATCGATGGCAAAGTACATCAGGGCTCCTTTTCTAGGCTGCCGTGGGTGCGACAAACGGACTACCGCTACGCAACGCTGCCAGCAGACACGCTTTACAGACGCTGGCAGGCAGCGCCGGCAATGGATAAGCGAGCCGTGTCGGCCCGATAAAACTCTTCCTGCCGGCATGCACCGTGATCTTGCCCGGACACTGGATCGTAATATTGCCGCCCTCGATGGTGATATTCGCCCCGCCCGCCGTCGACAGGCGGATGCTTTTGGCCGCCGCCCAGTCGATATGCGCGGCGGCGCTGACGATATTGACCTCTTCGCGCGCCTGGACTTGGAGCACGTCGGCCTGCGCCTGCACGTCGATGGCCTGTTTGGCGGCGATCATCTGCAGGCCGATATTGTTCTCGCCCGCCTTGACCACGCCGCCCAGGGCGCCGATGGCCTGGCCACTGTGCACGCGCAACTGGCCGCCGCCGGTGAACTGGGTATCCTGGCCACTCATCAGTGTGACGGTTTCGCCGCTGGCCAGTTGCATGTCTTGCCCCGCGACAACGCCCAGTCCGGCCCTGGCGGCAATCGCGATGATGGCGCCCTTAGTCTGTGGCAGCTCTTCATGCATGCCCGACACGCTGGCCAAGAGCGCCTTCAATGGCGGCGCCTGGTCGTCGAGTTCGCTGGCATTCGGTGCGGTGACGCCCACATGGCTGGCGTAAGCCACCGTCTGGTGCGTCTTGGCGGCAGCGCTGAAGGTATCTCCCAGCAGTACCGCCTGTTTCATCAACGCGATACCGCCGGCATTGTCGCCGGACGGCTCGCGTTGCGCGGCCTCGTGCTTGAGCACATAACTGGTGATCAGCAAGCCCGCCCTGGCGCGCACCGCGCCGTACGCATCGGTGCGCAGCTCGGCGCCGGCGCCGCGCAGGCTGCCGCGGTAATTGTCGGCACCGTGGATCAGATGCCCCAGGCTCAGTTCGCTGACCGCATGGCTGCTTTTCAGCTGCACCCGGCCCTGGCTGTCGGTGTCGTCGAACAGCAGCTGGTTGTAACCGGCCATGCCGCCCGCCTTGCCGAACTCCTTGCTGCGGATGCCCCATTGCGCTGCTCCATTGCGGTGCGCCGCGCTGGCGCCTGCGGCGCCATGCCACAGCGGACTGTTGCCGCCCGCCAGATTACCCTGCCCCGCTACCGCGTGATCGTGGGCCGGCTGGAAAACGCCAGCATCGTTTTGATCGCGCGCAATACCGCCCGGCGTGGCTGCGGTGCCGCCCTCGCCCTGCCCGTTGTACAGCGCGCCGACGATGACGGGACGGTCGATATCGTTTTCCAGGAATTGCACCAGCACTTCCTGGCCGATGCGCGGCAGGAACTGGCTGCCCATGCCGCCACCGGCCGCGCGCTGCGCCACGCGCACCCAGCAAGTCGCGCCCGTCTCCTGCTGCCAGTGGAAACGGATGCGCACCCGGCCCAGCCTGTCGCAGTAAATTTCATCGGCGCCGCTGGCCGCGTCATTGCCATCGGCGCCGACCACGATGGCGCTCTGGCTGCCCAGGGCGGTCGGCGTGGCGTGCTGGCGCGCATCGCTGCCATCCTGCAACGGACGCCACGGCGTGCTTGCGGTGATCATCTCGATGCAGTTGGCGTGACCGCTGGCTTGCGCCTGGGCGATCGCGGCAGCGATATCGGGAAACCCTGCGCCCCACTCTGCCACGGTTTCTTCCAGCAATTCCGGTATCGGGCCGAACAGTTCCGCCAATCCCTCCAGGGCCGGCGCCGGCAGGTTGTTGACGCCGATGCTGGCCACGCGCAACACGACATATTCGGACGCGGCACCATCGGCCTGCGGTAACGGTCCCTGCGTCAGGGTAAAACGCGTGCCGGCGCGCAGGGTGCGCACGGTCGAACGCGCCTGCCACAGCTGGGCGCGCGCTTCATGGGCCTGCATCTGCAACTGCGCGTAGCGCTGCGCCTGGGCGGCGCTGGCGTACCAGTACTGGCCCGGTGTGTCGTAGCTTTCCAGCACCGGCGCGTTCTTGCCGCCAAGCGCGATGTTGGCCGGCACGCTGGCGGCCACGGCCTTTTTCGCCTTGTAGTCATAGCTGAGCACGCTGCTCAGGCCCACCTGCAGGCTGCGCCGCGCACTCAAGGCTTGCACGCTGTCGCCCGGCTCGCCGACGCGCGCGCCATGAAAGCGCAGTCCGCCCGCCTGCGCGCTGCTGGCGTCTTCGGGCGTGGCGCAGGGCTGGCTGCTATCGGCGAACAGGACCAGTGTGTGCGCCTCGAAGCGCCAGGCGATGCCCTCTTCCGTCAGCAGGCGGCGGATAAAATCGAAATCGGATTCACGGTACTGGCAGCAATAGCTGCGTTCGCCCACGTCCTGCATGAAAGATGCGACCTCGTCGCTCCAGCGCCACAGCGCATATGGCGCATACGCCTGCAATACCTCGTCGATGATGGCCGTCACGCTCCGATCTTGCCAGACGCGGCTGTTACGCACCTGCGTCAGCAGCCACAACCAAGGCGTGATGCGCAGGCGGTAGCGCGCCAGGCCGCCATTGCTGCCCAGCATGGCCGCCTCGCTGATGTAGCCGGAAAACTGCGTGCGCGTGCCGTCCGCCAGGCTGATATGCAGGCTGGCCGGCTGGCCCAGCAGGGACGCCAGCGCAACATGGGCGCTGGTGGACAAGGCAATGATGTCGCGCGCGCCGACCTCCTGCAGCCGTTCGTCGGCGGCAAAGGCTTCGACCAGCAAGCCGCTGTCCTGGCCATCGTCGCCGATAGCCAATGCATACAGGCGGGCCGCGCCGTTGAAGGCGGCCACTGCGCTAACGATATCTTGTGTCAAAAGATGCTCTTCATTTGGAGTGTGGCATCGCACATTGCTTATCAGAACAGTGTGCAAAATAAACAAGTCCAGGCAATTATGCGCGAGTTCTCAAAAAAGCAAGATTCAATTGAGCAAGTAGCGCACGGGGAAGACAATAGTCGATGCTTGATGCAACGGATTCGGTACAATACTCCGGCAAGCCCATTCACTCTTTCCCGTGCAGCCATGAACCAACTCGAACAACTGAAGCAATTTACTACCGTGGTGGCCGACACCGGCGACTTCCAATCGATCCAGGCTTACACGCCGCGCGATGCGACGACGAATCCGTCGCTGATCCTGAAGGCCGTGCAAAAGGATGAATACAAGCCGCTGCTGGAAAAGGCCGTGCGCGACCATCCGAACGCCTCCACCGCCGAAATCATCGACCGCCTGCTGATCGCGTTTGGCGTGGAAATCCTGCAAACCATCCCCGGCCGCGTCTCCACCGAAGTCGATGCGCGCCTGTCGTTCGACACGGAAGGTACTGTCGCCAAGGGCCGCGACCTGATCGCCCTGTATTCGAACGCCGGCATTCCACGCGAGCGCGTGCTGATCAAGATCGCTTCCACCTGGGAAGGCATCCGCGCCGCCGCCATCCTGGAAAAGGAAGGCATCCGCTGCAACATGACCCTGCTGTTCTCGCTGGCCCAGGCCATCGCCTGCGCCGAAGCGGGCGCGCAGCTCATTTCTCCGTTCGTCGGCCGCATCTACGACTGGTACAAGAAATCGACGGGTATCGACTACATGGGCGCGGAAGATCCGGGCGTGCAATCGGTCCGCCGCATCTATAACTACTACCGCAAGTTCGGCTACAAGACGGAGGTGATGGGCGCGAGCTTCCGCAACACGTCGCAAATCCTCGAACTGGCCGGCTGCGACCTGCTCACCATCAGCCCCGACCTGCTGCAAAAGCTGGCCGACAGCGATGCGCCGGTGGAGCGCAAGCTGAGCGCCGAAGCGGCGCCATCGACCAACATCGTACAAATGTCGCTGAACGAGGAAGCCTTCCGCTTCATGATGAATGAAGACGCGATGGCGACGGAAAAACTGGCTGAAGGCATCCGCGCCTTCTGCGTCGATTCCGGCAAGCTGAAACAGATGATCTCGGCACTGCGCTAAGAGCCTATCCCGGTAGGGAGCGTCTTCTGCTGGCAGCACATCAGGAGCGCGGACAAGGCGTGAGGAGGACGCGTGGCGAGCCACGCGACGACGATCAACGCAGTCCCCGCTTCTGAGGCGCGCCAGCGGGGGATGTATTCATCTACCGGGATAGGCTCTAGGCACGACGTGCATAAAAAAAGCGGCGCCCGTGCAATGCACGGCGCCGCTTTTTTCATGCCTGCGTGATCAGGAACAGCGGAAGGTGGCCACGCCCTGGTAATTGGCGCCATTGGCCAGCTGCGCCTTGTAAGCGGCGATCAGCAGATAGCGGCCAGCGCCGCCGTCGCCCAGCATCAGCTGCGCGCCCGTGCCATTCGACAGGTAGCCGCCAGTGATGCTGCTCGACGCGGCCGAAGCCATGCTGGTAGCAGCACTCACCTTGCCCGTGCTGCCACCGGCGCTGGCATCGATGGACAGCGCCACCTTGGCGCCGGAAGCATCGAACGATACGCTGGCGGTGCCGCTGGCCGTGCCGAAGTAAGCGGTCGACGAGACGCTGCTGCCGCCCGTATAGCTTGGCGCCGTGAACGCACCGGCATCGCAGGTCAACGTACCGGTCGCTGGCAGTGCGGCGAGCACGTTATAGGCGACATAATGCGCACTGGCATTATTGCCGGTCAAGGTCGTGGCGCCGGAAATATTGCTGAACGCGCCCTTGAACCAGCGGCCCTGCGCGAAGGCGGCGTCGCCGCTGATGTCACGCGTCACGGACGGATTGCCCGTCAGGACGATGCTGCCGATAGTGCTCAAGGCGCCGGAGGCGTCCTGCACCAGCGTGCTGGCCTTGCCATTGCTCTGCAAGCCGATCGACGTAAAGACGAAACGGCTGTTGTCGCCATTGACGAAACGGGCGCTGACGGTACCCGTGTTTTCGCCAGTGGCGGTCGGCGTGACAGGCACCACTGGCGGGGCAACAGGTACTACGGGCGTCACGGGTGGATTCACGGCGACTACCGGGTCAGCTGGGGAGGACGAGCCGCCACCGCCGCAGGCAACGAGAGAGCCAGCGATGAGGGTCAAAACAAAAGCGTGATTCAATTGCATACGATTCCAATAAAAAAGCAGGGCATAAGGAATCCTTGGCACATGCCAAAAATTCAACGTCCAATATTATGCAACATTTCTCAAGAGAATGGTTGCCTTAAAGAAATTTACTAATACTAACAATGTGACTATAACGAGCGCGACTGTTTCGTGACGCCACGCTGGCGGTAAAATAGCTGGCCACAGGCCGTCAACGACTACTCATGCAATCACCGATCACCATCCGCCTGGGCCGCCGCGCCCGGGCGCGCATCGCCGACAACGGCTTGCGCGCGCTTGACGTCGCCATCGTCCCTGCTGCCGCAGGCGGGCCAAAAGGCTTGATCCTGCACCAGCTCGATTGCTGGCTGTTCGGCGACTTCCTGGCCCAGGCGCCGCGCCCGCGCCATTTCGTCGGCGCCTCGATCGGCGCCTGGCGCATGGCCGCCGCCGTGTTCCCCGACCCGGTGGCCGCGCAGCGCCGCCTGGTGCGCGAATACGTGGGCCAGCGCTATCCCGACAAGCCCGATGCGGCGCACGTCAGCCGCACCTGCCGCGCCCTGCTCGACGCGGTCCTCGATGGCCAGGATGCGCAGCTGCTGCGGCACGAGCGCCATAGCCTGTCGGTGCTGGCCGTGCGCGGCATCGGCGCGCTGGCGCAGCCGGGCAAATGGCGCGACCGGCGCGGCTTCCTGCTGGCCGCCGCCGGCAATGCCGTGGCACGGGCGCACTTGGCCGCCTCGCTGGAACGCGCGGTGTTCCATGCGGGGCCGGACGGCGCCAGTTGGTTGCGCTCGCGCTTCGACGCCTTTCATTCGCATTTCGTGCCCCTGGCGCAAGAGAACCTGCGCGACGCGCTGCTGGCCTCCGGCTCCATCCCGCTGGTGCTCGACGCCGTGACGGACATCGCCGGCGCGCCGCCCGGGCGTTACTGGGACGGCGGCCTGGTCGACTACCATTTGCACCTGCCTTACCAACGCGAACCGGACCTGGTGCTGTACCCGCATTTTGCCGACCATATCGTGCCGGGCTGGCTGGACAAGGCCATGCCCTGGCGCCGCGCGCGCAGCGGCGATAGCGCACTCGACAACATGATCCTCGTCTCGCCCTCGCCCGCCTTCGTGGCCAGCCTGCCGAATGGCAAACTGCCGGACCGGCGCGACTTCCCCCATTACGGGCAAGACCACGCGGCGCGCATGCGCGACTGGCGCCGCGCCATCGCGGAAAGCGAGCGCATGGCGGCGGCCTTCGCCCGCTGGGCCGAGCAGCCGGACCTGCGCCAGGCGCTCGATCTGTAGCAAGGGCAAGACTGCAACACGCGCCAAAACAAGCGCGCTTTTCCCTCGCCTATTGGTCACTTATCAGTGCATACTATGTCGCACAGGCAACCTTCAATCCCTCTGCGACAGGAGTTTCAACCATGCACGCCCTCTCCCACCTTCGTATCGGCACGCGCCTGGCTGCAGGCTTCGCGCTGGTGCTGCTGCTGTCCGTGATCTCCACCTCGTACGCGCTGTACAGCGCCCATGTGAATGCCGAAGCGACGCGGCAAATGATGGAAAAACCGCTGGCCAAAGAGCGCCTGGTATCGGACTGGTACGTGCTGATCTACTCGGCCATCGCGCGTACCTCGATGATCGCCAAAAGCACGGATGAAACCTTGTCGAGCGTGTTTGCCGACACCATCGCCGACAGCACGAAACAGGGCAGCGAACTGCTGAAGAAAATCGAGACGCTGCTCGACAGCGATGAAGAAAAAGCCATCTTCAAGTCGTCCATCGCCGAACGCGTCAAGTACCAGGATGCCAAGACCCTGGTAATGAATGCGCGCAAGGCCGGCAACGCGGCGCAGGCGGAAAGCGCCTACCGCGACAGCTTCGCGCCGGCCGCCGCCAAGTACCAGAACAACGTCAAGGCCCTGCTGTCGCAGCAGCGCCAGGCCATCGACGCCACGGCGCAAGCGATCGAGGAAGCCAACGGGCGCAGCTTCACCCTGCTGCTGACCTTGTGCGCGCTGGTGGTGGCGCTGGGCAGCGTCTGTGCCTGGCTGATCACGCGCTCGATCACGCAGCCATTGAAGGCCGCCGTGAAGGTGGCTGAAACGGTGGCCGACGGCGACTTGCGCACGCATTTCGGCACGCCCGCCAGCGATGAAATCGGCGACCTGATGCGCGCGCTGCACGGCATGAACGAAGCACTGCGCAAGGTGGTGTCGGAAGTGCAGACGGGCACCAATGCAATTGCCACGGCCTCCGGCGAAATCGCCGCCGGCAACCAGGATCTGTCGGCGCGCACGGAGCAGCAAGCCAGTTCGCTGGAAGAGACGGCGTCGTCGATGGAAGAACTGACCAGCACCGTCAAGCAGAATGCGGACAATGCGCGGCAGGCAAACCAGATGGCGGTGGCCGCTTCCGGCGTGGCCGAACGGGGCGGCAACATCGTCAGCCAGGTGGTCGACACCATGGGCGCCATCGATACGGCATCGACGAAAATCGTCGACATCATCGGCGTCATCGACGGCATCGCCTTCCAGACGAATATCCTGGCCTTGAACGCAGCCGTCGAAGCGGCGCGCGCCGGCGAGCAGGGGCGCGGCTTTGCCGTCGTCGCCACGGAAGTGCGCAGCCTGGCGCAACGCTCGGCCGCGGCGGCGCGCGAAATCAAGACCCTGATCGGCGACTCGGTGGAACAGGTCAACAATGGCACGCGGCTGGTACATCAGGCCGGCAGCACCATGAACGAAGTGGTCGACAGCGTACGCCGCGTCACCGACATCATGGCCGAGATCACCGCTGCCAGCGCCGAGCAAAGCATGGGCATCGACCAGGTCAACCAGGCCATCGCGCAGATGGACCAGGTGACGCAGCAAAATGCGGCCCTGGTGGAGGAAGCGGCGGCAGCGGCCGAAAGCATGCAGGACCAGGCCGCGCGCCTGGCGCAGGTGGCGGCCGGCTTCCAGCTCGAACACATGGCGACAAAGGCGCCGGTACGCAGCGCGCGGCCGGCGCCCACCCAGCTGGCCAAGCCGGCGGCCAGGAGCGCCGCCGCCAGGCAGCCAGCCATCGCGGCCAGGAGCGCGCCTGCTGCGCGCAAGCCCCAGGCGCAGGTGGCTGGCGAGCAGGATTGGGAAGAGTTTTAAGACTGGCAACAGGGCCAGTCAAAAGGGTTTGACAGCGCCGTGGCGCGCGAGGATACTTGTTTCAGGTGGCAGGGCGCACCACCGGCAGCAATACGTGTTGCGCCTGACATCGTTCTGCGGGAGCACGAACATGAAATGTATCCGCCGCGTCAGCGCACAACTGCGCCTGGGCCTCCTGTCCCCCTTGCTGCTGTGTGCAGCCCTTGCCGGCTGCGCCACGGCACCCGCCACCCCGCCTCCGGCCGACCTTTTCAACGATGCCAGCTTTGCCGCGCCGGCCGTGCCGGTCGACC
The DNA here is from genome assembly GCF_021165895.1 of Janthinobacterium sp. PLB04. NCBI lineage: Bacteria > Pseudomonadati > Pseudomonadota > Betaproteobacteria > Burkholderiales > Oxalobacteraceae > Janthinobacterium > Janthinobacterium sp. PLB04. Next base: position 5,306,735 of record NZ_CP088968.1, read on the forward strand.
CGCGGCAGGCGTTTGCCATGAGCGACGCCATGCGGCAGTATGTGCGCGTCGATATCGCGCGCGAGGGGCGCAGCAAGAATCCCCGCCGCGCGCTGGCCGATGCCTTGCGCAACAGGGCCGGGCTGCAGCTTGAATATGATGCCGCCATGACGCGCACGGCGGCACAGGCGTTCGATGCGCGCAGCGGCAATTGCCTGTCGCTGGTGCTGATGACGGCCGCGCTGGCCAAGGAAATGGGACTCAATGTGCACTACCAGCTGGTTCTGGGAGAAGAGAGCTGGAGCCGCAGCGGCGGCATGTATTTCGTCGCCGGCCACGTCAACCTCGCGCTGGAACGCCGTGCCGCCGGCAATACCGTCGGCTACGAGGCCGACGCCATCATGCTCATCGACTTCCTGCCTGGCGAAGACCTTGCCGGCCAGCGCACGCTGCAAATCAGCGAGGCGACCATCCTGGCCATGTACCTCAACAATCGCGCCGCCGAAACCATGGCCAGCGGCGAGCTCGATCAAGCCTACTGGTATGCGCGCGCCGCCATCCTGCAAGACCCCACGTTTGCGGGCGCCTTCAATACGCTGGGCATCATCCAGCTGCGCCACGGCGACACGGAACCGGCGCGGCGCACGCTCGCCTACGCACTGGAACGCTCGCCATCGAATACCGTGCTGCTGTCGAACCTGGCGCAGGCACTCGACGGCCTGGGGCGCGCGAACGAAGCGCAGCTGCTACGGCGCAAATTGCTGGCCCTGCAGCCGGAACCTCCGTTCCACTTCTTCAACCTGGGCCAGCGCGCCATGGAAATGGCCGACTACCAGGAAGCGGCGCGCCTGTTCAAGCGCGAGATCGCGCGCGATCCCTACTACCATGAATTCCACTTCTGGCTGGCGCAGGCGTATGCGCGCATGGGACAACTCTCGCAGGCGGGCAGGCAGCTGGAATTGGCGATGGACAACAGCACCACGCGTAGCGAGCATGGGCTGTACGCGGCCAAGCTGCAGCGCCTGCGCGCCGCCACCGCGCACTAGCGCATCAGACCGCGTCAGTCTTCCAGGAACATCTGCTGCAGGTCGTTCAGGAAGCACAACCCCCGCTCCGTCGGGCGGATGACCTGGTGGTCGCGGTACAGCAAGCCTTTCGCTTCGGCCGCGTTCAGCGGCTGCTCGATGGCGTTGATGGCCAGGCCCGTGCGCTCGGCGAACAGGTTCGGTGTAAAGCCCTGCGTCAGGCGCAGGGTATTCAACATGAACTCGAAGCCCATCTCCTCGCGCGCCAGTTCGCGCTCTTCCTGCACCGGGTTACCGGCCAGTACCGCGTCCATGTAGGCGCGCGGCTGCTTGTAGCGGGCCTGGCGCAGCACGCGGTGCGGGAACGAAATCTTCGAGTGGGCGCCCGCGCCGATGCCCAGGTAGTCGCCGAATTCCCAGTAATTGCGGTTGTGCTTAGCCTGGCGGCCCGGCTGCGCATAGGCCGACACTTCATAGCGGCCGTAACCGGCCTGCGCGGCGCGCGCGGCCACCATGTCGGCGATATCGGCGCTCTCGTCGTCGTCCGGCAGCACGGGCGGATACTTGGCGAACAGCGTGTTCGGTTCGAGCGTCAGGTGGTACAGCGACAGGTGCGGCGGCGCGAACGACAGCGCCGTTTCCAGGTCCTGCTGCGCCTCGGCCAGGGTTTGCGTGGGCAGCGCGTACATCAGGTCGAGGTTGAAATTGTCGAAATTGGCGTGCGCGATGTCCACCGCGCGGCGCGCCTCGTTGTCGTCGTGGATGCGGCCCAGCGCCTGCAGGTGGCGGCCATTGAAGCTCTGGATGCCGATCGACAGGCGGTTGATGCCGCTGGCCCGGTAGGACTTGAATTTTTCCGCTTCAAAGGTACCCGGATTGGCTTCCATGGTGATTTCGCAGTCGGGCTCCAATGGCAGCAAGGTGCGCACGTCCGACATCAGCCGGTCCAGGCCCGCCGCCGACATCAGGCTGGGCGTGCCGCCGCCGATGAAGATGGTGTGGATCTTGCGGCCCCAGATCAGCGGCAGCGCCATTTCCAGGTCCAGCCGCAGGGCTGCCAGGTATTCCCCTTCCGGCAAGTCGCCGCGCACCTCGTGCGAATTGAAATCGCAGTACGGGCATTTTTTCACGCACCACGGGAAATGGATGTACAGCGACAGCGGCGGCAGTGTCGTCAGGTTCAGCGCGCCCGGCTGCAGGTATTTCAGGGCAGCCCCGGCCGCGCCGGAAATGCCTTCCTGCGGCGCGGGAGCGGCTCCCGCCCTGGCTGCCGGCTTGGCGGCGGCGCCCACCAGTTTGATCGGGATCATCGCAGTTTTTCCACCAGCGCGCGCAGGGCCTGGCCACGGTGCGACAGCGCGTTCTTTTCATCGGATGTCAATTCGGCCGCGCACTTGCCCAGCGCGGGGAGGAAGAAATGCGGATCGTAACCAAAGCCGCCGTTGCCACGCGGCGTAGCAATCATCTCGCCATTCCAGCGTCCGTCTGCGATCACCGGCTGCGGGTCGTCCGCATGGCGCACGTACACCAGCACGCAGTAGTAGTACGCGGACTTGTCGGCATGCGCTTCCAGGTCGGCGATCAGCTTGGCGCTGTTGGCCGCGTCCGATTTCGGCTCGCCCGCATAGCGGGCCGAATATACGCCCGGCGCGCCACCGAGCGCATTGACGCACACGCCAGAATCGTCGGCCAGGGCCGGCAAGCCCGTCAGGCGCGACGCATGGCGCGCCTTTTGCAGGGCGTTTTCAACGAAGGTGTGGAATGGTTCGTCGCTTTCCGGCACGGCGTACTCGCCCTGGGCGTGGACGGAAAAACCGATGGTCGAGAGCAGCTCGTTGAATTCCTTGAGCTTGCCGGCGTTGTTGGAGGCGAGGATGAGGCGTTGGGTCATGTCAGTAGTCCGGTTGAAGTGCCGACATTGTAAACCTTTTGCGCTCCCCTCACCCTGGCCCACAGCTGCCGCAAAAAGCGGCAGCTGTGGGCTTTTTGCCCGGCGCGGCGGGCCAGCGGATGTAAATCTATGTAAAGATCAGATCCCCAATGCCTGCTTCTGCAGGGCGATCAGGTCGGCGATGCCGCCCTGCGCCAGGTCCAACAGGCGGTTCATGCCGGCGCGGTCAAACGCGGCGCCTTCGGCCGTGCCCTGCACTTCGATGAAGTGGCCCGCTTCCGTCATGACCACGTTCATGTCCGTGTCGCAGCCCGAGTCTTCCACGTAGTCCAGGTCCAGCACCGGCATGCCCTGGTAGACGCCTACCGAGATCGCGGCCACAAAGCTTTTCACGGGAATGGCGGCAATCGCGCCGCGTGCCTGCAACTGGGAAAACGCGTCATACGCGGCCACCATGGCGCCCGTGATCGAGGCCGTGCGGGTGCCGCCATCGGCCTGGATGACGTCGCAATCGAGGTGCAGGGTGCGTTCGCCGAACGCCTGCAAATCAAAGGCGGCGCGCAGCGAGCGGCCGATCAGGCGCTGGATTTCCTGCGTGCGGCCGGACTGCTTGCCGCGCGCCGCTTCGCGGTCCATGCGCGTGTGCGTCGAGCGTGGCAGCATGCCGTACTCGGCCGTCAACCAGCCCTGGCCCTTGCCTTTCAGGAAACCCGGCACCTTGTCTTCGATGCTGGCGGTGCAGATGACCTTGGTGTCGCCGCACTCGATCAGCACCGAGCCTTCGGCATGCTTGGTGTACTGGCGGGTGATGCGGATGGCGCGCAGCGCGTCGACGGCGCGGCCGCTCGGGCGGGATTCAAATGTCATGGGATGTCCTGTGTGATTGGGGTTGCGGCAGCGATTTTACCACCGCGCGCCCGTCTATTTGCAGTCATGCAACAGCGCAAGACGCAATGGCAGGCGGCGCACACATGATCCCTACAATCCTGCCCCGCCAAACACAATTTTCTTTACAATGCCGTAAAACGCACACTATTCAGCAATTTTCAGGCCATCGTGCTCTTCGGTCCTGTTTTGCGGCGCGGGCGGTATTGCCTGCGCTGGCTGATTAAGTGTATAAGTGACTGTATACAAGATCAAATCGGGGAATCCTTTGAGCATTTCAAGCATGACAGGCTACGCGGTTGCCACCAGCGAAGGTGCTGCAGGCACACTGACAATTGAAATCAAGAGCGTCAACTCGCGCTTTCTCGACCTGCAATTCCGGATCAACGACGATCTGCGGGCCCTGGAGCCAGACTTGCGCGCCGCTGTCATGTCCGCCATCACGCGCGGCAAAGTCGAGGTACGCCTGAGCTTTGGCCGCAAGGCCGCGACGGCAGGCACGCAGGCCCTGAACCTGCCCCTGCTGGCCGAACTGGCGCGCCTGCAAAACGAAGTAGGCCAGCATTTTGTCTCCGCCCCCGTCATGACGGTGGCCGAACTGTTGCGCTGGCCTGGCATCATCGAAGAAGCGCAAGTGGGGCAGGAGTCCTTGCAGGCGGACGTGGGCGCGCTGACCAAACGCACCGTGGCGGCCTTCGTCGACAGCCGCAAGCGCGAAGGCGCGGCGCTCGAAGCGGTGCTGGTGTCGCGCATCGAAGCGATGGAAGCCATCGTCAAGCGCATCACGCCATTGATACCGCAAGTGGTGGCGGCCTTCCAGCAAAAAGCCATCGAACGCATGCAGGATGCGCTGGGCCTGGCCAGCCAGGGCTCGAATTCTGCCCTGTCGCGCCAAGACGCCATGGAACGCATCCGCCAGGAAGTCATCCTGTACGGCATCCGCATCGACGTGTCGGAAGAACTGGCACGCCTGTCGGCCCACCTGGGCGAAACGCGCCACATCCTCACCAAGGGCGGGCAAGTAGGCAAGCGCCTCGACTTCATGATGCAGGAACTCAATCGCGAAGCCAATACGCTGGGTGCCAAGGCGTCCGTCAAGGAACTGGCCGACGCCTCGATGGACTTGAAGCTGCTGATCGAGCAGATGCGCGAACAAGTGCAGAACCTGGAGTAAGCCATGGCCACGCCACGCACAGGGACATTCGCCGCCTTGCTGGCGCTGCTGGCAGCCGGAGCGCAGGCGCAAACGGCGCAGTTGCCGTCGCCATATGCGATCGAAAGCTGCACGGCCGGCTGTTTCACCCTCAAGGAGCGCGGCGCATCCATCTACACGGGCGCCGATGCCGCCTCCTACCGCATCTGCTCGCGCAGCAGCCTGGGCGCGGAAGTGTCGGTCGACAGCACGGTCGTGCGCATCAGCAACCGCGACTGTACAGATGTGAATGGCCGGGCCATCATCCTGAACACGGGCGAAATCACGCTGGGACGGCTGCCCCGCTGAAACGCCCCGGCCAGCTTGATTTTTTACCATGTCGCCAGCGGGGGCTGGCTCACCGCCTTGCCTCTTGGTAAAATACCGGATTGGGCGGCGCCCGTGCAAGCGCAAACGCCGCCATCACACGCATATGGAAAGATCCGCATGAGCCACCCTACCGCCTTCTCCGGCAGCCTGTTCGTGGTCGCCGCGCCATCGGGCGCCGGCAAATCGACACTGGTCAATGCATTGCTGGCGCAAGAGCCCGGCATCAAATTGTCGATCTCGACCACCACGCGCGCCCCCCGTCCGGGCGAGCAGCACGGCCGCGAGTACTATTTCACGACGGCGGAAGACTTTGTCGCGCGTGCCGACCAGGGCGAATTCCTGGAATGGGCGGAAGTCCATGGCAATTACTACGGCACCTCGCGCATCATGGTGGAACAGCAAATGGCCGCCGGCACCGACATCCTGCTGGAAATCGACTGGCAAGGCGCGCGCCAGGTGCGCAAGCAATTCCCCCGCGCGGCCGGCATTTTCATCCTGCCGCCATCGATCGATGCGCTGGAAGAACGCTTGAACAAGCGCGGCCAGGACGAGCCGCACGTGATCACGCGCCGCCTGCTGGCGGCTGGCGGCGAAATCGCACACGCTCCCGAGTTCGAGTATGTTATTATCAATGAAGAGTTTACGGTCGCTTTGTCCGAACTGAGCGCGATCGTGAGAGCGGCCCGTTGCCGGTTTGCGCAACAAGCGGCCCGCAACGCATCGCTATTCGCCCAGCTGGGCCTGCACGCAGAGTAATTAGTCTGCACGCCAGTTCATACAGCGCCCCGCACCACGCATAAAAATTTAGGAGTTACTATGGCCCGTATCACAATCGAAGATTGCCTGAAGCAGATCCCTAACCGTTTTCAGCTGACCCTGGCTGCGACTTATCGCGCACGTCAGTTGTTGCAAGGCCACACCCCAAAGGTGGAAGCCAAGGACAAGCCTACCGTTGTCGCACTGCGTGAAATCGCTGCCGGTAAAGTCGGCATCGAAATGCTGAAAAAGGTCCCGATGTAGTGGGAAGCCGCGTGCCGGAACAGTGCTGACCCCTGGTTCTACCGTATCCTTTATTCACACTGTGAAGCAACGCGACGTTTTATGAGTCTGACCCCAGCCGACACGACTTCCGCAGCACTGCCGTCCCTGGCCTCGCGCCAGGCGGCAAAATCGCAGGGCGCTTCCGCGCCCGGCACCGGCACGTCCGGCAGCAACACCCCCGCTGCACCGCCAGCGCCCGCCTTGGGCGTGGCCTCCGTCAGCCACCTGGCCGACAAACTGGCCGAATACCTTTCCCCTGCCGACCTGAAAAAAGTCAAGGAAGCCTACCGCTTCTCCGACGAAATGCACCTGGGCCAGATGCGTCGCTCGGGCGAGCCGTATATCTCGCATCCGATCGCCGTCGCCGAAATCTGCGCCGACTGGAAGCTCGACGCGCAAGCCATCATGGCCGCCCTGCTGCATGACGTGATGGAAGACCAGGACGTCAAGAAGGATGAATTGATCGAGCGCTTCGGCGCACCCGTGGCGCACCTGGTCGACGGCCTGTCGAAGCTGGAAAAGATCGAATTCCAGAGCCAGATCGAAGCGCAGGCGGAAAACTTCCGCAAGATGCTGCTGGCCATGGCGTCCGACGTGCGCGTGATCCTGATCAAGCTGGCCGACCGCCTGCACAATATGCGCACGCTGGATTTCATGACGGCGGCAAAAAAGCGCCGCATCGCCAGCGAGACCATGGAAGTGTACGTGCCGATCGCGCACCGCCTCGGCCTGAACAATATCTACCACGAACTGCAGGACCTGTCGTTCTCGCACCTTTACCCGATGCGCTACCGCACCTTGGCGAAAGCCGTCAAGGCGGCGCGCGGCAACCGGCGCGAAGTGGTCAACAAGATCATGGAAGCGGTGAAAAGCACCCTGTCCATGGCCGAGCTCGAGGCCGACGTCACGGGCCGCGAAAAGACCCTGTACGACATCTATAAGAAGATGCGCAGCAAGCATTTGTCGTTCTCGCAAGTGCTGGACGTGTACGGCTTCCGCGTGGTGGTCGGCAGCTTTGCCGACTGTTACGTGACCCTGGGCACCCTGCACAGCCTGTACAAGCCCATGCCGGGTAAGTTCAAGGATTACATCGCGATCCGCAAACTGAACGGCTACCAGTCGCTGCACACGACCGTCATCGGTCCCTACGGCACGCCCGTCGAATTCCAGATCCGCACCCAGGAAATGCACCGCACGGCCGAATCCGGCGTAGCGGCGCATTGGCTGTACAAGAGCGGCGAATCGAACCCGTCCGATCTGCAGCAGCGCACCCATGCGTGGCTGCAATCCTTGCTCGACATTCAGCAGCAGACGGGCGACTCGGCCGAATTCCTCGAACACGTCAAGGTCGACCTGTTCCCCGATTCCGTCTACGTATTTACGCCGAAGTCGAAAATCATCGCCCTGCCGCGCGGCGCCACGGCCATCGACTTCGCCTACTCGATCCATACGGGCATCGGCGACCAGACCGTGGCCGTCAAGATCAACAACGAAACCTCGCCCCTGCGCACCGAGTTGCACAATGGCGACATTGTCGAGATCATCACCGATTCCTCGTCGCGCCCCAGCCCGACCTGGCTGTCATTCGTGCGTACAGGCAAGGCCCGTTCGGCCATCCGCCACCATTTGCGCACGATCAACCTGCCTGAATCGATCGCCCTGGGCCAGCAATTGCTGTCACAGGCGCTGCACACCCTGAACATCGACGCCGACCTGCCGACGCCATTGATCGAACGCCTGCTCAACGAATCGAGCGCCAATTCCATGGACGAGTTGTACGCGGACATCGGCATCGGCAAGCGCATGGCCACCCTGGTGGCGCGCCATATCTTCGGCCTGATCGGCGGCGAAGCGGCCAGCATGCCGGTGGAACACAATAGCGGCAGCGAGCTCGACCCCGTCACCATCTGCGGCAGCGAAGGCGTTTCAGTACAACTGGCGCCATGCTGCCTGCCGATCCCGGGCGACCAGATTATCGGCCAGCTGCGCCGCGACCAGGGGCTGCTGGTACACACGAGCGACTGCTCGCAAGCGAAGCGCCAGCGCGCCAAGGAACCGGACCGCTGGATCGCCGTGCGCTGGGGAACCGAACTGAACCGTCGCTTCGACTGCCGCATCAAGGTGCTGATCAACAGCGAACGGGGCATCCTCGCCCGCGTGGCCGCCGAAATCGGCGAGTCCGACGCCAACATCATCTATGTCGGTATGGACGAAGACAAGGACAACGTCCTCGACCAGCTGCGCTTCACCGTGCAAGTCAAGGACAGGGTCCACCTGGCCGCCCTGCTGCGCAATGTGCGCCGGGTAGCCGGGGTCAATAGGATATTGCGCGAACGCAACTAGAAAACGGCTGGCCAGATTCTCTGCCCAGCCGTTTTTTCATGCGGAACACATCAATTCAAGTCTCCCCAGGCGCCGGATACGTCACTTCCAGCAACTCCAGTTCCTGCTCGCCCAGCGGTGTGGTGAGGGTGATTACGTCGCCTTCGCGCGCCTTGGTGATGGTGCGGGCCATGGGCGAGATCCAGCTGATCTTGCCGTTCAGGGGGTCGAATTCATCGATGCCGACGATGGTGATCGTGTGCGTTTCGCCGTCGCTGGTGCGGTAAGTTACCGTGGCGCCGAAAAACACCTGATCGTTGCCATGGTGCACGCTGGGGTCGACGATGGCGGCCAGGTCCATGCGTTTCGTCAGGAAGCGGATGCGGCGATCGATTTCGCGCAGGCGCCGCTTGCCGTAGATATAGTCGCCATTTTCCGAACGGTCGCCATTCGACGCCGCCCAATGGACGATGCGCACGACTTCCGGACGGTCGACGTCGATCAGCTGCAGCAGCTCATCCTTGATGCGCTGGTAACCGGCCGGCGTGATGTAGTTCTTGGCGCCGGCGGGAATGGCCAGCGCCAGCGCGGCCGCTTCTTCATCGTCGTCGTTGTCGGATTCTTTTACAAAGGCTTTATTCATCTGCCTATTGTAGCCCTGCCAGGGACCCGCAGGCACACGGGATGCGGGGGCAGACGGGCTTTTTTGACGTATCATCGTGGCAATCGCGGCAAACCTGCGCCGCACACGGAGACGGATGAAAAAATTCTACAGAGTCAGGCGCTGGCTGTTCGCCCCACTGGTCTACCTGGCCGCCATCTTCCTGCTGATCGAGGAATGGCTGTGGGCGACCGGGGCGCGCATCATGCAGGTGGTGGCGCAATTTCCGCCCCTGCATGCACTGGAAGCGTGGATCAGGCGCCTGCCGCCGTACTGGGCGCTGGCCATCTTCGTGCTGCCGGCCGTACTGCTGTTTCCCGTCAAGCTGCTGGCCCTGCTGGCGATCGCGCGCGGCCATGCGTTTTCCGGCATCGGCGTGATCGTCATTGCCAAGCTGGGTGGCGCGGCCGCCGTGGCCCGCCTGTACAGCCTGACGCGTCCCACTCTCCTGACCTTGCCGTGGTTTGCGCGCTGGCATGGCCTGTTCATGGAAACCAAGGACCGCTGGATCGCCCGCCTGCGCGCCACGCGTCCGTGGCGCAGGATCAGCCGCCTGTCGGCCACGCTGGGCCGCGCCCGCCGTGCTTGGTGGCAACGCTTGCGCAAAGGCACGCCAGGCCGGCATAATTCCCGCCCAGCCAGGGTGCTGCGCCGCTTCGCCGCCTTCTGGCGCGCCCGCCGCTGATGAAGAAAGACGACTCCATGCACGACACTCTCCAGCTGGCCCCCGCCATGCGCGCGGCGGCGCCGGAAATCTACCTGTACGACTCTGCCAGCTTGCAATTGCTCGATGCCAACGACGCCGCCTGCGACAACTTGCAGTACACGCGCCAGGAATTGCTGGCGATGACGCCGTTCACGCTGGCGCCGCAGCTTGACGCGCAGCACTTGGCCGCCGTGCTGGCGGCCCTGGACGACAGCATCGGCGCGCAAGCCCGGCTGCATGTACAGCAGCGCCGCCGCGATGGCAGCCTGTATTCGCTCAGCCTGCAACTGTCGCGCGCCAGCCGCCAGGGACGCGCCCTGCTCCTGGCCGAGGGCGAAGACTTGCACACGCCGCAGGCGACGGCGGCCGCCCTGGCGCAGGTGCAGTCACGCTTCAACGCCATCGTCTCGAATACGCCTGGCCTCGTGTACCAGTTCTGCCTGCATGCGGATGGCCGTGCATCCTTCGCCTACCTGAGCGACGGTTGCCAGGCCCTGCTGGGCCTGGGGCCGGCACAGCTGCATGCGCGTCCGGAACTGTTCTATCAATTGATACTGGCCGACGACCGCGCCTCGTATCTGGAATCGATGCAGGCCTCAAAAAACGCCTTGTGGAGCTGGAACTGGGAAGGCCGCATCTGGATCGATGCCTGGAAAGACGTCAAATGGATCAACCTGCGCTCCACGCCGCGCGCGCTGGCCGACGGCACGGTGCAGTGGGAAGGCATCATGACGAATATCACGGAAAGCCGGCTGGAACAGATCGAAGTGCGCCAGTCGCGCGCCCGCCTGGCCGAGCTGACTGCGCATATCGACAAGGTCAAGGAACACGAACGCACGCGCCTGGCGCGCGAACTGCACGATGACCTGGGCGGCAATCTGACGGCGATCAAGATGGCGCTGGCCATGCTGGCGCGCCGCCTGCCGCCGGACGACCCGCTGCTGCAGGAAAAGGCCGACTATGTCGATGCCCTGGTCGACCGCAGCATCGACGCCGTGCACCGCATTTCGCTGGACTTGCGCCCCTCCATGCTGGACCTGGGCCTGGTCGCCGCGCTGGATTGGCAAGTGAAGGAATTCGCGCGCCAGGCCGGCATCGAATGCCAGTTCATGTCGAACCGCCAGCACATCGAACTGGAACTGGACCAGGCGACCAGCCTGTTCCGCATCGCCCAGGAAGCGCTGACGAATATCGCCAAGCATGCGCAGGCGAGCAAGGTCAGCGTGCGCCTGGCCCGGCAGCGCCAGCATCTGCGCCTGACCATCGCCGACAATGGCGTCGGCATGCGCCTGTCCGACCGCGCCAAGCCGCAATCGTTCGGCATCCGCGGCATGGCCGAGCGCGCCAGCGCGCTGGGCGGCACCCTGAGCCTGATGGACGGGCCGGACGGCGGCACCATCCTGAGCATAAAAATCCGGCTGACCACGCCGCGAGAGGCGATAATAGCGGCTGCAGCCAGTGCGCCCGCGCACAGCGGGCCGCCACCAGAAGCGGCCAGTGGGTGAATTAGATAGGAAACAACGCAGTCATGAAAGAAAAAGCCACCATCCGGGTATTCATCGCCGACGATCACGCGATCGTGCGCGAGGGCTTGAAACAAATCCTCGCCGATACCAAGGACATCATCGTGGCCGGCGAGGCTGAAAATGGCCACGACGCCATCAAACTGTTCCGCGGCTCGAAATGCCAGGTGTTGCTGCTCGACATCTCCCTGCCCGACCGCAGCGGTATCGAGGTGCTCAAGCAGATCAAGAAGGAAAAGCCGGAACTGGCCGTGCTGATGCTTTCCATGCACCGCGAGGACCAGTACGCCATCCGTTCGCTCAAGGCGGGCGCGGCCGGCTACCTGACGAAACAGAGCGCGCCGCGCGAACTGGTCACGGCCATCCGCCAGGTGGCGCAGGGCTTGAAATACATCAGCGCCTCACTTGCGCAGGAACTGGCCAACACGGTGGGCGAAGACCACGAAACGGCCTTGCACGATACCCTGTCGGACCGCGAATACCAGACCCTGGTCATGATCGCCTCGGGCAAGGCCGTGGGCGCCATCGCCGAAGAGCTGAAATTGTCCGTGAAAACCGTCAGCGAATACCGCGCCCGCCTGCTGGTCAAGATGAAACTCAAGAACAGTGCCGAACTGACACATTACGCCATCCGCAACCAGCTGGTGGATTGATGGCAAAGCGGCATGCATGCTGGCATCGGGCGAATTGACAGGACTTCTCCTTGCTTCTCGCACAATAAGTTCTTTGCCAACTCGCATATCATGAGGATAATGAGAAATATCTAAAAAGGCTGTGCCTACATGTCCAGTAAATTGCCCTCTTCACCAGCAAGCGCTCCCGCTGGCGCCACGAGTACTGCCGCCGCTGCGGCGATGAACCCGGCCGATATCGCCCGCGAAGCGTTTCGCCGCCTGGCCACCCGCCGCATCGCCCCCACGCCGAGCGCCTACCGCGATATCTACAATGAAATCGCCGGCATCAGCGAACCGGCGGAGACGCCCGGCGCGCCCGCCGCCGTGTTGGCCGCCAGCGCCAATGTGGAAAGTGGCGCGGAAAACGTCCTGACGCAGTTTGCCGCCAAGATGAGCGAATCGACGGGCGAACTGGGCGACTTTGGCAGGCGTTTCCAGCGCGCCCTGAAAGCGCGCGACTGGGACAGCTATGCGCGCACCCTGGCACAACTGGCGGAAAAACAGGTCAAGAAAGGCGGCGGCATCGAATTGCCGCCCCTGCCGGACGGCGAACAGACGCGCACCCTGCGCGAATTGCTCAGCCGCACCCTGGGCTTTGCCGTCGCCACCTTGCTGACGGGAACGCCCGCGCTGGTGGAAGAAGCCGAATCGCTGGGCGCGGCCATCAAGCTGGCCCACACGGAAGAAGCGCTGAACGAAGCGGCCCTGCGCCTGAAACAGCTGTGCTACCAGATCGAATTGAAAAGCGGCGACACGGCCGAACAGCAGGAATTGCTGCTGCGCCTGTTCAAGTTGCTGCTCGATAACGTCAGCCAGTTGCTCGACGACGACAGCTGGCTGCGCGGCCAGGTCGATGCCGTGCAAAACCTGATCGCCGGCCCGCTCGACCAGCGCGCGCTGGAAGACGCCACGCGCAGCCTGAAGGAAGTCATCTACAAGCAAGGCCAGCTCAAGCACAGCCTGTCCGACGTCAAGCTGACGGTCAAGAACATGATGATGACCTTCATCGACCGCCTGGGGCAAGTGGCGGCCAGCACGGGCGACTTCCATGAAAAGATCGGCGGCTATTCGGAAAAGATCAGCCAGGCGGAAAATATCAGCGAACTGAACAGCGTTCTCGACGAAGTCTTGCGCGAAACGCGCATGGTGCAGAACGAAGCCTTGCGCGCACGCGACAAGATGGTGCTGGCGCGCCAGGAAGTGCAGGATGCGGAACAGCGCATCCACACGCTGGAAGCGAAGCTCCAGCATATGAGCGAACTGGTGCGGGAAGACCAGCTGACGGGCAGCCTGAACCGCCGTGGCCTGGACGACGTGTTCGAGCGCGAGACGGCACGCTCCGACCGCCGCGGCACGCCGCTGTGCATCGCCATGCTGGACCTGGACGATTTCAAGCGCCTGAACGACACGTATGGCCACCTGGCTGGCGATGCGGCGCTGAAACACCTAGTGAAGATCGTCAAGGAAACCCTGCGCTCGATGGACGTCATCGCCCGCTTCGGCGGCGAGGAATTCCTCATCCTGCTGCCGGAAACCACGGTCGAGGCGGCATCATCGACGATGACGCGCTTGCAGCGCGAGCTGACCCGGCATTTCTTCCTGCACGACAACGAAAAGGTCTTGATCACCTTTTCCGCCGGCGTGGCCCTGCGCCTGCCCAACGAAGACCAGGCCGAGCTGGTCAAGCGCGCCGACCGCGCCATGTACCAGGCCAAGCAGACGGGCAAGAACCGGGTGGTGGTGGCGGACTGAGTTCCATGCGGTGCGCAGCAACGCACTGCATCTCGATGATCTTGTCTAGAACACGACCGCCCTACAAATTGCAAAAAAACTACGGCTTTTTGACAATTTAATTAACAATATGAAATAGCAGTCGCATTTTTCAATGCGGGAGGATTAAACACGCCAAAATAATTTCATTTAAAGCAATAATTTCATTAAGCCAACCACTTCAAAGCATGCCACATGAAAAAAGATCTACTTAACAGCGTTAAAAATAAAGCATCGACCAAGGTAATCGCGCTCGCCATCTTCATGGCTACCATCATGCCGGCAGCCTCCCAGGCGGCGGTCGAAGAAATTTCCCTTTCAAGCAGCAAGCATCTATCGACTTTTTACAACAACGGCACCACAAATACCTACGATAATGGTGGCGTTGGGGCTGTCTTTGGCGGTGGGTACACCCGTCTGTATGAAAAATTTATTTTGCCCGCCTACGATCCCTCCATCACCCTGACATCCGGACTTTTATGGACACCGGTAACCTCCCGTAGCATGGAGGTGTATCTGACCGATGGTAATTGGGTATCCTTTAATTACTATACCGCTCCGAAAACCATCGGAGGATTGGTAGCAAAGACAGCAACCAATATAAACCAAAATAAACCCATCGACCTGACTGAATATCTGAACAAGGCGTACCAGAATGGCACGCCAGTGGGATTCATGATGAAGTCCGCCATCGAGGGACAAAACTGGACTGACGCCACCATTTTCCCCTCAGGTGCTCAAAAGTTGTCCCTGACATTTACTTCCGCGGTTCCCGAACCCGAAACTTATGCCATGTTCCTCGCAGGTTTAGGCTTGATGGGTTTTATCCTGCGACGCAAGCAGAAATCCTGAACACAACAACTGGCTAATGGCAAGCTTTCGCTTGCCCGACACGAACCATATGTTCACCGTATCACGTCAGCCCTGATCACCTTTTCGGCAGCGTAGCCTTACGCCTCCCCAGCTAAAGCCAAGATGTGAACGACTGAACCCTGCCCGTTCCGTCACATGCCGTCCCGCCACCCGGCCGGACGGCATTTTTCATAATAAAAATAACAACATTAGTCTGCACTGCAATCCGCTACGACCGTCTGCGCGATATGAAAATAAAACTATTTTCACCCTCAAGTTTCTTTAAATCATGTCGTCTAGCGCGCGGCCGGCGACAAACTGAAGGGCTAAAAATTAAAATTTAAAGCACTTTTCGCCATAAATTTTCCCGCAGAGCAACCGTTACCCTAAACAACAGCGGCTTGATTGTCCCGGAACAGCGGGGCAGGCCAAAGTGACTAGCACATAGCGCAATGTAGTACCTGTCTGGAGAATTATCATGGCTGCAGTAATTAACACCAACATCGCTTCCCTGAACTCGCAACGCAACCTGTCGACCTCGCAATCGGCCTTGAGCACATCGCTGCAACGCCTGTCCTCCGGCTTGCGCATCAACAGTGCCAAGGATGACGCTGCTGGTCTGGCGATTTCCGACCGTATGACGTCGCAAATCCGCGGCATGACCCAAGCAACCCGCAATGCAAACGACGGCGTCTCGCTGGCCCAAACGGCCGAAGGCGCACTGTCGAGCTCGGGCGACATCCTGCAACGTATCCGCGAACTGGCCGTGCAATCGTCGAACGCCACCAACTCGTCGAGCGACCGTCAGGCGCTGCAAACCGAAGTTGGCCAACTGAGCTCGGAACTGAACCGTATCGCCCAAACCACCTCGTTCAACGGCCAGGCGCTGCTGGACGGCACCATGGGTACGGCCAACTTCCAAGTCGGCGCCGATGCGAATCAGCTGATTTCGGCCAGTGGCGCGAACTTCCTGACGAACACCTACGGTAACAACCGTGTATCGAACGACTCGACCGCAGTCAAGGCCACCACCAATGCCGATGCCGCCACCAAGGATATCAAGATTTCCGGCTCGCTCGGTTCGGCAACCTACAAAACTACTGCCGCCACGGAAACGGCCAAAGGCATCGCTGCCGGCGTGAACAAAATGACCTCCAGCACTGGCGTGACGGCAACGGCCTCCACCGAAGCCAACCTGGCACTGGGTTCGAGCGAAGCGTATTCGATCGACGTCAAAGGTGACAACGGTACCGCCGTCACCGTCTCGTTCTCGGTTGGCGCAGGTCAATCGGCATCGGACTACGCTGCGGGTATCAACGCCTTCAACGCACAATCGGCAAAAACCGGCATCACCGCCGAATACGATTCGAAAAACGGCGGTATCAAACTGAACCATGCCACCGGCGCGGACATCAGCTTGGCCAACTCCGGCACGGTTGCAAATACAACGTTCGCCGTCGGCAGCTACAAGCACTCGGACAACACCGTGGTAGCCGGCGTCACACCGACGGCAGCTGCCGCTACGGCAG
The DNA here is from genome assembly GCF_021165895.1 of Janthinobacterium sp. PLB04. Lineage (NCBI taxonomy): Bacteria > Pseudomonadati > Pseudomonadota > Betaproteobacteria > Burkholderiales > Oxalobacteraceae > Janthinobacterium > Janthinobacterium sp. PLB04. The sequence continues at coordinate 5,323,115 of NZ_CP088968.1, forward strand.
TCGTCAACGGCCACGTGACCTACGATTCGGACAGCAGCTTCGCCGTGACCGATGCTTCCGCATTCGCTACCGGCACGGGCGCCACCGGCGTATCGAAACTGAGCTCGGTCGCTGACATCGACGTCACCACGTTTGATGGTGCACAATCAGCACTGAAAGTTGCTGATGCAGCCCTGGCCCGCGTCAACGGCCAACGCGCCCAGTACGGTGCTTTGCAATCGCGCTTCTCGTCGGCGATTTCGAATCTGCAATCGACCACGGAAAACCTGTCCTCGTCGCGCAGCCGCATCGTCGATACCGACTTTGCTGCGGAAACGGCCAGCCTGACGCGCGGCCAGATCCTGCAACAAGCTGGTACCGCGATGTTGGCACAAGCGAACTCGCTGCCAAACGGCGTTCTGAGCCTGCTGCGCGGCTAATCTTCGATTAGCCTCACGACATCGCTGGACTCAGGTTCCCCTGCCGATTTTTTTCGGCAGGGGAATTTTCACTAGGAGAACACCATGGCTATTGAGACGATAGGGGCCGCCTCTGCGTCCCGAATCGACAAGAGTTACACCCCGGCAGATACTGCCCCCTCCCGCACGGCAACGGCCAGCAGCATTGGCGTAGCAACTGCACAGAAAAATGACCCGGAACCCAGCCGTGCGCAACTGGACCAGGCAGTATCGGAACTAAACCAGTCATCGCAGATCAAGACCCAGGGCCTGGAATTTGCCGTCGATGAAGATAGCCAGCGCACAGTGGTCAAAGTAATTGACCAGGAAACCAAGGAAGTCTTGCGGCAAATCCCGACTAAGGAAGCATTGGCGCTGGCCAAGGCCTTCGACTCGGCCAAAGGTTCCCTGATCAGCCAAAGTGCCTGAGGGATGAGCTTCTGCCCATATACGCCGCACAGTATCACCAGCATCCACACGGCACCAGGGTCCGATAAGCAGCATATCGGACCCCGTATTTTCATTGCGCCAACAACAAGTTTCCACATACCTCCTGCCGCTTTCTTTCCCGAATTGAAAACAGCGCGGTAAATCCCCCTCTCAAGTCCTGATCGATTCTGCCGATAACAGCTTATATTAGTGTTTTCCTAGGAGCATGTAGTGGCCATCACACCAACCTTATCCTCTCCAGGCATCGGCAACAGCACGCTGGATGTGAATGCCATCATCGAGAAGCTGATGGCGGCGGAAGCTGTGCCACTGGGCACCTACGACAAGAAAACCGCCTCGTACCAGGCAAAGCTGAGCGCGCTCGGCACCCTGAGCGGCACGATCAGCACCTTCCAGAATTCGCTTTCCTCCCTGAGCAAGACGGATAACTTCCGGGCCGTGTCGGCCACGCCGACCGATCCATTGATCCTGACGGCAACGGCGGGGGCCAAGGCCGTCGCCGGCAGTTACAACATCAACGTCAGTCAGATGGCGCAGGCGCAGACACTGACTACGGGTGGCATGTCGAGCAAGCTGTCGAATATCGGCCTCGGTGCCAAAACGACTATTTCCTTCCAGCTTGGATCGGTTGGTGGCGGTACGTTTGGCCTGGCCGGTACCAAGCTCGGTGGCAATACCTTGCTCACGGGCATTAACAATGGATCGTTGAGCATCAACGGCACGGCCATCCCCACCGATGCCACCACAAAAAGTGCGCGTGCGCTGGCCGAAGCGATCAATGCCAAGAGCAGCACGACCGGGGTCACGGCCACGGCGCAGCCGGTATCGTCCGACCCGACCATGTTCAGCGGCTTTGGCAATGTCAGTACGGGCGCGGGCAGCAGTTACTCGCTGTCTGTCGGCGGCGTCGAGATTTTCACGCAAGGTGAAAATACCGCGGCAGGCGCCGGCCTGACAGCTGGCAGCCTCGACACGACACTGGAAGGACCAAATGCCGTTTCGAACGCCTTGGCTGCGGCCAATATCACGGTCACCGGCAAGGCTGCGGACGGCACCCTGAAATTCACGCGGGCCGACGGTTCGAATCTGAACATTGAAGAAATCGTCACGGGCGATACCCGTGGCGGCATCGGGCTCGCGACCGGCGCCGTCAATGACGGTTCCAATATCACCATCGCCGGTTCGATCACGCTGGCGTCGAGCAACGCCAGCCCCATCATGATCGGCGGCAGCAACCCTGCCGCTGCAGGTTTGACAGCCGGCTCCGGCGGTGCTTATATGAATACCAACTTTACCCAGGACGGCAACCAGTCCACGGGTTCGGTTGTGATCGACTCGAGCAACAATACCCTGCAAGGCATTCGCGACGCCATCAACAACGCCGGACTGGGCGTAACGGCCAGCATCGTGTCGGACGGTACGGACAAGCCGTTCCATCTGGTGCTCGCGTCGACCAAGACAGGCGCCAGCTCGGCGATGAAAGTTACGCTAAGCGGCAGCGACGGCCAGCCAGCCGACAGTGCATTGACATCCCTGCTGGCGTATGACCCTTCCGGCGTACAAAACCTGAAGCAGAACAGCGCTGCGCAAAATACGCAGCTCAGCGTCAATGGCATTCCCATCACCAGTAGCTCGAACAGCATCGACAGTGCTATCGAGGGCGTAACCATCAACGTGGCGAAAATCGGTTCGACCAACCTGTCTGTATCAAAAGATATTTCTACCGTCAAGACAAGTATCAACACCTTCATCAAGGCATACAACGAGTTGAATACGGCGATGGCGAAACTGACATCGTACGATCCCGATACCAAGGCAGCTGGCTTGCTGCTGGGAGATTCCACTGCCCTGTCCATCCAGAGTCAGCTGCGCAAACAGATGGGTGCATCAATTACTGGACTGACAGGCAACCTGACGGCCCTTAGCCAGGTTGGTATTTCGTTTCAAAAAGATGGTAGCCTGAGCCTGGATACCACCAAGCTGGACAAGGCTATCGGCGAAAACTTTTCCGATGTGGCAGGCCTGTTCGCAGCCCTCGGCAAAACCACTGACAGCACGGTGTCCTTTACCAGTTCTACCTCGGCCACCAAGCCAGGCACCTACGCACTGAACGTGACGACCATGGCCAGCCAGGGGACGCTGAAAGGCAATACCGCCCTGCCCGCCAACACCGTCATTGGCAGCGACACCGTATGGAACGTAACCCTGAATGACAGCACGCCGGCGGTGGCGAAAAATACGGCAAAGGTCATCATTCCTGCGGGCAGCTATACCCCCACGCAGCTGGCCAGTCTGATTCAATCGTCGATCAATGGCATCAAGGCGTTTTCCGATACAGGCTCCTCGGTGGCTGCCACAATCGATGGCACTGGCAAGCTCAGCGTTGCATCAGCCCGCTATGGTTCCGTCTCCAATATCGCCATTTCCAACGGCACGGGTACTCCCATCGACGGCCTGTTCGGTGGTGCCACGCCAACCGTCGGCACCGACGTGGCCGGCACGATCGGCGGACAACCGGTGGTCGGTTCCGGCCAGAGCCTGACTGGTGCCGCAGGCTCGCCAGCGGAAGGTTTGAAAGTGGAAATTACCGGCGGCACCATCGGTGCACGCGGCAATATCAGTTTTTCCCAAGGCTACGCTTACCAGTTGAACAATCTGGCCACGTCCTTTCTTGGCACGGGCGGCATGATTACCAGCCGCAGCAAGGGCATAAACGATAGCATCACACAGGTGGCGGAGCAACGCCAGCGCTTCTCGGACAAGCTGAACGATATCGAGGCGCGCTATCGCGCCCAGTATTCACGCCTGGACGTGACGCTGAGCAAATTGGCGACCACCCAAACCTATTTGACCCAGCAGCTGGCCGCGATCGCCGCCAACCGCTAAGCGCTATCATCAGGAGAATTACATGTTTGGAACCCAACAACGCGGCGTCAACGCCTATGCCAAGGTCGGCCTGGAGACGGGCATCGTCTCGGCCTCGCCGCACAAGCTGATCGTGATGCTATACGACGGCGCCCTGGTGGCTGTGCTCAGCGCGCAGATGCACATGAAATCGGGCAATGTGCCGGAAAAAGGCAAGTCCATCTCGAAAGCCATCCAGATCATCGACAATGGCTTGCGCGCCAGTCTGGACAAGGAAGCGGGCGGCCAGATCGCCGAAGGCCTCGACGCCCTGTATGAGTACATGAGCGCGCGCCTGCTGACGGCCAACCTGAACAACGATGTTACCCTGCTGGAAGAAGTGCAGCGCCTGCTGACCGACCTGCGCGAAACCTGGAACGCCATCGGCGCCACCCCCGCCGCCATTCCCGGTGCCGATTTGAAACGTATGCCCAGCCTTGCGAGCGCCTGACCCATGATGACCAATCAAGAAGTCCTGACCACCTACGAAGCCATGCAGACCCTGACGGGCCAGATGGTAACCGCCGCCACCAACGCCGACTGGGACGAACTCGAAGCGCTGGAACAGCGCATCAGCGCGCATGTGGCCACGCTGAAGGCGAATGAAGAAAAAGTCGTGCTGGAAAGTGCTGGCCGCCAGCGCAAGGTTGCCCTGATCAAGCAGATCCTGGAAGACGACCGCAAGATCCGCGACCTGACCATGCCATGGATGGCGCAATTGTCCAAGCTGATCAACAGCACCGGCACTGAACGGCGCCTGGCCAACGCCTACGGCGCGTAAGCGCACACGGGGGCGCCATGTTGCCGAAGATGGATGCGATCGGCATGACGCCCTTGACCCCGGTCAAGGCCACGCGGGTGGCCGATGCCGTCGCCGACCCGCGCCAGGCCGAGTTCCAGCGCTCGCTGCAGGGACTCATCGGCAAATCCATGCAGGGACAAGTACTGGCCCGCATGGGCGACGGCAGCTTCCTCGTGCGCGTGGCCGGCACTCCCGCCCGCATGCAGCTGCCTGCCGGCGCCCAGCCGGGTACGGAAATCCCTCTGACCTTGATCGGCATCAATCCCCGCCCCTCTTTTCAGATCGGCAATAACCGCGACCAGCCCGCCAGCGCCTTGCTGACGTATGCGGACGCGGAGGCAGAGCCGGACGCGGCCGAAACGCGTGGTCCCCAGGCCGGCGCCGCCCAGGCGGGCACGCGCGCCAGCAGCACGGCCGCCACCCTGCTCAGCCGTGCCCCTCTGACGCCAGCCAATCTACTGCCCGCCCTCGCCGGCGACACGCCTGCTCCCGAGCTGAGCACTACCGCGCGCGCCATCAGCAGCGTGCTCAGCCAGGCCGAAAGCGTGCCCGGCGCGCCCCTGTCCCTGGTCGGCAAGACGCCGCTGATGGCCACGCCGGGCGCCGCTCCGGCCCAGGTAGCCCATAACCTGCGCGACGCGGTCGGCAGCAGTGGCCTGTTCTATGAATCGCATGTGGCCGAATGGGCCGAAGGCAAGCGGCCGCTGGCGTCGCTGCTGCTGGAGCCGCAAATGCAGAAGGCGGCACAGGGCGACATGGCCAGAACGGGTACCGACCTGGCCTCGGCACAACTGATCAATTTACAGCTGCATACGCACGAACAGGCGCGCGTGCAGTGGCAGGGCGAAGCCTGGCCCGGCCAGAAGATGCAGTGGGATATCAGCAAGGATGCGCCGGAAGGACAGCAGCACGATGGCCGCGATGGCGACGAGGAAGCGACTGCTTGGCGCAGCAATGTGCGCTTCCAGTTTCCCCTGCTGGGCGATCTGGCCGCGCACGTGGTCTTGCAGGGCGGCCGCGTGGCCATCCAGCTGCAAGCGGGCAGCGAAGGCAGCGCCGACACCTTGCGCCAGCATGCGGCGCGGCTGGAAGCGTCGCTCGACGCGGCGGGATGGCCACTGTCGTCGCTGACGATCGCCGGCAAGCCGGACGCTGCCGAGCCAGCGGAAGCAGATGATGCTTGACGACACCAGGCGCAAGGTGCCGCAGACGGCCGTCGCGCTGGCCTACCAGAGCGGCACGCCGGCACCCAAGGTGGTGGCCAAGGGCAGCGGCCTGATCGCGGACCAGATCATCAGCACGGCGCGCGAACACGGCGTCTTCGTGCATGAATCGAAGGAATTGGTGGCGCTGTTGATGGATGTCGACCTGGACCGCCAGATTCCGCCCGGCCTGTATCGGGCGATTGCGGAACTGCTGGCCTGGTTATATCATATTGAATCTGCGAATGGCGGGCCGATCCCGCCGCCGCCCGACACCAGCGTCAACCTCACCGATACATAGACAGGCATCAATGCAAGCACATATTATGGATTCCGGCCTCGAAAACTGGCATGATTTTGAAGTGGAATCGCGGCGGGAAATCATCGCCTTGCTGCGCAGCATCAGCGAAAAGAACCAGCTGATCCGCATGCTGATCCACGGTGAATCCGATGTGTGCGTCACCTCCATCCTGGAAGTCGATGCGGAACGCGATACCGTCATCCTCGACCGTTCCGTAAACGCCGACCAGAACCGGCGCATGGTGGCCGCCACTGGCATCTCGTTTGAAACCTCGCTCGACAAGATCCGCATCCTGTTTGCCAGCGCCCTGGTGGAAGAGTGCAATTATGGCGGCACGCCCGCCTTGAAAATTGCCATTCCAGAAACGCTGATCCGCTTGCAGCGGCGCGAGTATTACCGCATGACGACGCCCGTGAGCAATCCCGTGCGCGTGGCGATTCCCCTGCCGCCATCGCTGGGCGGCGCCGACACCCTGTTCCCGCTGGCCGACATCAGCTGCGGCGGCATCGCCATCCTCGACAATAAACTGATGCTGGGCGAGACCATCGGCAGGGACTATCCGGGCTGCCGCATCGACCTGCCCGACGTCGGCATCGTCACCGCGACTTTGCAAATTCGCAATTCGCTGGACATGACCCTGCTGAACAACAAGCTGAACCGCCGCCTGGGCTGCCAGTTCGTCGACCTGCCACGCAGCATGCTGGCGCACGTGCAGCGCTATATCACGCGACTGGAGCGTGAACGTAATGCGCGCATGGCGGGGTTGGGTTAAGGAAGAATTGAAGGCCACAAAACGTCCCGCCAAAGCGTAGCGAGCGGCGATGATTTGCGGCCGAGACGCACAGCTGTACTGAAGTACAGCGAGCATCGCAGGCCGCAAAGGGCGCCGCGCAGTAGCTTTGGTGCGACGTTTACACCTGCATGTTCATGATCTCATGATATGCCGAGACTAACTTATTGCGCACCTGCACCGTCGCCTGGAATTCGATGCTCGACTTTTGCATCGACACCATCACGTCCGACAGGCTGACCTTTTCATCGCCCATGGTAAAGCGCTGGCCCAGCGCCGACGAGGCCTTTTGCGCGCCGCTCACGGAGTCCAGCGCGCTCTTGAAGGCATCGGCAAAATTCACCTTCGCTGCCGGCATCTCGGTCTGGATCGCCGGTATTTTCGCCTCCGGCCGCGTGGCCGCCGACTTCAGTTGCGCGATCATCGCCTCGATCCTGCTGCTATCGATACCGCCTGTTTTCACTTTGCCTCCCGATTCTGGTCTGCTGCATAACTGTTCCTTGCCTGTTGCACCCAGAGAACAAAACCCTGGCTTGCCAGGCAACGACGGGTACAATAACTTCCGTCACATGTTGCCAGGGTTCCACAATACCAGCGCCAACGCCAGCCGCTCGGCCGAGCAGGCGGCAAAAGCGCCTTCTATTTGGACGATTGAAGCGCGTGACAGTGGCGGATAATTCTGCATATCGCCCCCTCCTCCTGAGGAAGCGGCCCCCACGCAGCACCGAATACCCGTCAAACCACACGCCCTGGAAGGCAATCATGGCTGTAGCCGAAGAAATCGATGTAAACCGCATACCGCCTGAACCGGCGCCTGCCCGCTCGCCCGTGGAATCCGTGCAAGCCTTCGCCAAGACGCCGATGGGCAAGAATTTCCTGCGCGGCCTGGGCGTGGCGGCATTGATCGCCATCGGCGTGGCCCTGTACATGTGGAACCAGCCGCCCGAATACAAAGTCCTGTTTTCCAATTACACGGACCGCGACGGCGGCGCGATCACCGCGTCGCTGGACCAACTGGGCATCAAGCACAAGTTTTCCGAAGGCGGCGGCGCCATTCTCGTGCCATCCGAACAAGTCCACGATGCGCGTCTGAAACTGGCCGCGCAAGGCTTGCCGAAGGGCGGCAACGTGGGCTTCGAGTTGATGGAAAACCAGAAACTGGGCGTGTCGCAATTCCTGGAACAGGTCAATTTCCAGCGCGCGCTGGAAGGCGAACTGGCGAAATCGATCGAATCGGTGTCCGCCGTCGATACGGCGCGCGTCCACCTGGCCCTGCCGAAACCGTCCGTCTTCGTGCGCGAACAGCAAAAACCGACGGCTTCCGTGCTGCTGAACCTGCACCCGGGCCGCGGCCTCGACCAGCTGCAGGTGAGCGCCATCGTGCACCTGGTGGCGTCCAGCGTACCGGAATTGCTGCCAATCAATGTCACCGTGGTCGACCAGGCCGGCACCCTGCTGTCGAACCAGGAAAAGGACAAGGACCGCGCCAACGGCATCAAGAGCCTGGACCCGAACCAATTAAAGTACGTGCAGCAGTTGCAGCAAAGCGTGATCAAGCAAGTCGAATCGATCCTGCTGCCCATCGTCGGCGAAGGCAATGTGCGCGCCGAAGCGACGGCCGACGTGGATTTCTCGCAAAGCGAGCAGGCGGCCGAAACCTACAAGCCGAATTCGCCGCCGGAAGCGTCCACCATCCGCAGCCAGCAGACGAGCGAATCGACGGGCGCCGGCAATGCCAACCCGTCCGGCGTGCCGGGCGCGCTGTCGAACCAGCCGCCAGGCGTGGCGACGGCTCCGCTGACGGCCGAGGCGCCTGGCGCCCCGGGTGGCGCGCCGACAGCACCGACACAGAAGGAATCGACGACGAATTACGAAGTTGACAAGACCGTGCGCTACGAACAGAAATCCATGGGCGGCCTGCGCCGCCTGTCGGTCGCCGTCGTCGTCAATTACCGCCGCACCTTCGACAAGGATGGCAAGGTCACGGTCAAGCCGATTTCCCCTGCCGAAATGGTCCAGATCAATAATCTGGTGAAGGAAGCGATGGGCTACAACAAGGAACGCGGCGACAGTTTCAGCGTGGCCAACTCACCCTTCGACGGCATCGACCGCGCGCCGGAAGGCAAGCTGGAGTGGTGGCGCGACCCCGCCAACTTGCCGCTGGCCAAGGAACTGGCGAAATTCCTCATCACGGCCCTGATTCTGCTGTATATCTTCATCAAGATCGTGCGTCCGATGCTGCGCCCCGTGATGCGCAAGATCGACGATTTCGGCGCGCCGCCGCCCGTCATCGAGCCGGAACTGGCCAAGGACGGCGAAGAAAACGAAGTCCTGCTCAGCGAAGCGGAGCTGGAAGAACTGGAAGAAGATACGGCCCGCGGTTATCGCGAAAACCTGGCGATGGCCAGGAAACTGGCGCAGGAAGACCCGCGCGTGGTGGCCAACGTAATCAAAGCATGGATAGGCAATAATGACTGAGACAACGGGACTGCAAAAAGCATCGATCCTGATGCTGGCACTGGGCGAGAGCGAAGCGGCCGAGGTCATGAAATTCCTCGGCCCGCGCGAAGTGCTGAAACTGGGCGCCGCCATGGCCACCATGAAGGGCATCGCACACGAGCAGGTGGTCGAGGTGCTCGACGACTTCCGCGCGCAGACGGAACTCAATTCCACCGTCGGCCTCGATTCGGACGAATACATCCGCCAAGTCCTCACCAAGGCGCTGGGCGACGACAAGGCGTCCGTGCTGCTGTCGCGCATCCTGGGCGGCAAGGATGCGTCCGGCATCGAATCGCTGAAGTGGATGGATTCGCAATCCGTGTCCGAGCTGATCCGCAACGAACACCCGCAGATCATCGCCACCATCCTCGTCCACCTGGAACGCGACCAGGCTTGCGAAATCCTCGGCCACTTCACGGACCGCCTGCGCAACGACGTGGTCTTGCGCATCGCCACCCTGGACGGCGTACAGCCGGCCGCCTTGCGCGAACTCAACGACGTGCTGACGAAACTGCTGTCCGGTAACGAAAACATCAAGAAATCGTCGCTGGGCGGCGTGCGCGCGGCGGCAGAGATCCTGAACTTCATGAGCGGTGAGCAGGAAGGCTCCGTCATGGACAATATCAAGAACTACGACAACGACATGGCGCAAAAGATCATGGATGAAATGTTCGTGTTCGACAACGTGATCGATATCGACGACCGCGGCATCCAGCTGCTGCTGCGCGAAGTGCAGTCGGAAATGCTGATCATCGCCCTGAAAGGCGCCTCGCAAGAGCTGCGCGACAAGATCTTCAAGAACATGTCGCAGCGCGCGGGCGAGATGATGCGCGAAGACCTGGAGTCGAAAGGCCCCGTGCGCCTGTCGGAAGTGGAATCGCAGCAGAAACAGATCCTGCAGATCGTGCGCCGCCTGGCGGACGAGGGGCAGATTGTCTTAGGCGGAAAAGGCGAGGATTCGTTTGTCTAATTTGATTCCCAAAGAGCAGCAAACCGCCTACCAGCGCTGGGAAATGACCTCGTTTGGCGACGAGCGTCCCAGCGTGGTGGCGGCGCGCAAGCTGCTCGAACCGGACCCCGAGCCCGAGTTCGACCCATTTGCCGAGCTGCACGAGGAAGAACCGGCTCCGCCGCTCGAATATCCGACGCAGGAAGAACTCGACGCCATCCGCGAGGAGGCGCGCGCCACGGCCTTCGACGAAGGCCGCGCGGCCGGCTATGCGGAAGGCCATGCGGCCGGACATGCCGATGGGCACGCGCAATCGTATGCGGAAGGCAAGGCGGCTTCCGCCATCGAGCTGGCGCATCTGCAAACCATCGCCGTCGACTTCGGCACGGCCGTGCACCAGGCCGACGAACTGATCGCCAATGACGTGATGGAACTGGCCCTGCAGTTGGCCAAGGGCATGCTGAAGACGGCCTTGCCTGTGCGTCCCGAACTGATGCTGCCCGTGGTGCGCGAAGCCATCGAATACTTGCCTGTGCTACAACAACCTGCCTTGCTGATGCTCAACCCGGAAGACGCGCAAGTCGTGCGCGACGGCATCGGAGACGAACTCGACAAGGGTGGCTGGCGCGTCATCGAAGACCCCAGCGTGGAACGCGGCGGTTGCAAGATCGACACGGCCAGCAACCAGATCGACGCGCAGACGTCCACCCGCTGGCACCGCCTGACGCATGCGCTGGGCAAAGACCTGGACTGGCTGGCGCCGTGAGCGAGCCCGTCAAAGGCCCCACCGCCCATGCGGCGCGCTGGCGCGCCTACCTGAGCGACTGTTCGGCCGTGGTCGGTTTTGTCGAACCGATGCAAATTTCAGGCCGGGTGACGCGCGTGGCCGGCCTGGTGATGGAAGCCGTGGGCCTGCGCCTGGCCGTCGGCGCCGCCTGCACCGTGCCGCTGCCGAATGGCGGCCGGGTCGAGGCGGAAGTGGTGGGGTTTGAAGGCGAACGCCTGTTCTTGATGCCGCAAAGCGACGTCGAAGGCATCGTGCCCGGCACGCGCGTGTTTTCCGTCGAACCGGCCATTCCCCGCCCCGGCAGCGTGGCGCACCCGCGCCGCCGTCCCAGCGACCGCGCGCGCCACCTGCCCGTGGGTCCGCAACTGCTGGGCCGCGTGCTCGATGGCGCGGGCCGTCCGCTCGACCAGCTGGGTCCGCTGCACACGACCGACAGCGCCCCCATCAACGTGCGCCCCGCCAATCCCCTGGGCCGCGCGCCCATCGTCGACACGCTCGACGTGGGCGTGCGCTCGATCAATGCCATGCTGACCGTGGGCCGGGGCCAGCGCATGGGCCTGTTTGCCGGTTCTGGCGTGGGTAAAAGCGTGCTGCTGGGCATGATGGCCCGCTACACGGAAGCGGACGTGATCGTCGTCGGCCTGATCGGCGAACGGGGACGCGAAGTCAAGGAATTCATCGAGCAGATTCTCGGCGCCGAAGGCCTGGCCCGCTCCGTCGTCGTGGCCGCGCCGGCCGACACGCCGCCGCTGATGCGCCTGCAAGGGGCCGCGTATGCGACGGCGATTGCCGAGTATTTCCGCGACCAGGGGCAAAACGTGCTGTTGATCATGGATTCGCTGACCCGCTACGCCATGGCCCAGCGCGAAATCGCCCTGGCCATCGGCGAGCCGCCTGCCACCAAGGGCTATCCGCCGTCCGTCTTCGCCAAGCTGCCCGTGCTGGTGGAGCGGGCCGGCAATGGCGAGGAAGGCGGCGGCTCGATCACGGCCTTCTACACCGTGCTGACCGAGGGCGACGACCAGCAGGACCCGATCGCCGACTCGGCGCGCGCGATTCTCGATGGCCACATCGTGCTGAACCGCCGCCTGGCCGAAGCGGGACACTATCCGGCCATCGACATCGAGCAATCGATTTCGCGTGCGGCCCATTCGATCACCACGCACGAGCACCAGCAGCAGGCGCGCAAGCTGAAACAGCTGTATTCGCGCTATGAACGCAGCCGCGACCTGATCAGCGTGGGCGCCTACAGCGCCGGCACGGATCCCGTGCTGGACCAGGCCATCGCCCTGCATGAAAAGATTGAAGCGTTTTTACAACAGCAAATCACGGAGCGGGTCAGCATGGACGAGAGCTTGGGGCAACTTACCGCTCTATTCGAGTGATTAGGGCTTGCATAGCGGGAATATAATCAGTCATGGCTTCTCCTTCCCAACTTGCAACCCTGATCGACCTTGCCCAGCGCGAAACGGACGACTGTGCAAAGCGCCTGGGCGCGGCCCTGAAAGCGCTCGACGATTGCCGTGAAAAGCTCGACATGCTGTCCGGCTACCGCGACGACTATGCCAAGCGCTTCGAGGCCAGCATGAGCAGCGGTATCACGCCCATGGCTTACCGCAACTTCCAGGCCTTCATGGTCAAGCTCGACAGCGCCATCCTGGGCCAGCAGCAAGTAGTCGAGCATGCACAGGCGCGCAGCGACAATGAAAAGATGCGCTGGCAGCTGGCCGAACGCAAGCGCATGTCGTACACCACCCTGAACAACCGGGCGCAGGAACAGGCGCTGAAGCTGGAAAACAAGCGCGACCAGAAAGCAATGGATGAGCACGCGGCGCGACAAGCCTATTACAAACGCTAAGCAACACTGAGGCAGCATCATGCAAACCCAGCCAACCCCGATTTCCCAGATAGTCTCGCCGAATGCCACGCCGGGCGCCGCCAACCGCAGCCAGCCAGCCACCAGCGGCACGGCCGGCGACTTCCAGCGCACCCTGAACCGCCAGATCGAGCAACGCCAGGCCAGCCGCAATATGGCGCAAGCGCAAGTACAAGCACCTGCGCCGACGGCCCGTCCTGCTGCCACGCCAGCACCCGCCCAGGCGCCAGCGACCGAAGCGAAGCCGGCGCAGGCAGACACGGAACAGGCGGCCAGCAGCGAACAGCCGCCCGCGCAATCGAGCGAGGCGGCGACACACGACAGCGCCACGGCCGAGGCCAGCGTGCCTGCCGCCCCCGCCGCAACAGTCACGCCGCCAGCCGATCCGGCCGCCGAGATGCTGGCCCTGGTGGGCAGCATCCAGTTGGCCATCCAGCCGCCAGCGGCCAAGGCCGTGCCGGAACTGCCGGCCCGCGCCAGCGTCAAGGCCGAGGGCAAGAACCTGGCAACAGGGCCCTTGCTGGCAGCCGGCCAGGGCAGCGGCAAGGCCGCCGCCACCGTCATCGCGCAAGCCGACAGCGGCGACTTTGCCGACAGCCTGCTCCAGGCTCAGGGCAAGACGGCCGCCGCGCCAGGCGCCAGCGTGCTGGCCGGCAAGGCCGAACCTGGCAAGCTGGCCATCGACGCGCAACTGGCAGCCACTGCCAAGGCTGGCGCCGCCATGGCCGAGCCGATCATCAAGGAAACACCTGCCGACCTGAGCCGCCTGGCGGCCCAGTTGCAGCCGGGCGCGCTGCAGCAGGCCGCGGCCGCTGTGGCCGTGCCGAGCGACAAGCTGGCGGGCCGGGTCGGCACGCCGGCCTGGGACCAGCAACTGGGACAGAAAGTCGTGTGGATGGCGGCCGGCGGCGACCAGAGCGCCACCCTGACCCTGAATCCGCCCGACTTGGGCCCCGTGCAAGTGGTACTGACGGTCACCAATGACCAGGCCGATGCCGCCTTCATGTCGGCCCAGCCGGAAGTGCGCCAGGCGCTCGAAGCGGCCATGCCGCGCCTGCGCGAAATGATGAGCGAAGCGGGCATCGCCTTTGGCAGCGCCACGGTCTCGGCCGGCACGCCGGAACAGCAGGACCAGGGTAACCGGGAAGCATCTGGCGGACGCCGTGGCAATGGCCAGGGTGGCGGCGTCTCCGGTGGCGAGATCGCCATCGCGCCGGCCACCGGCACACGCAGCCGGCCCAGCCTGAGTGCAGTGGATACCTTTGCCTGAGGATAATTCGTCGTCCTCGGGCCACAGGCGTGCCCCACAGCGTAACTTTTCGTCTAAAAACAGCGAGTTGAGGGCGCTTCCGCCCTCTTTTCACTGCATCCTTCTGCGCAGAATTTGCCGATAATGACATAATGGCGTCGTGATCCACTTCCATGCACTCGAGTACCATTGAAAGCAAATCCAAAAATGAAAGCAGATCCGAAAGCAGATGCAGGCCTGGCTCCCGCCGGCGCCTCGAAAAAAAAGCTTCTGATCATCGTGCTGGCCTCGGTGCTGGTGGCTGGCGGCATCGGTGGCGGTGCCGCCTGGTACTTCCTGCATGGCAAGGCCGATAAAGAAGAATCGGCGCCCAGCAAGAAAAAACATGCCGCGTCCAAGGCAGGTCCGCCCGTCTTCGTGCCCGTCGATGCCTTCACCGTCAACTTGCAGCCGGAAAATGGCGAACAATACCTGCAGATCGCGTTTACCCTGCAGGTGAGCAGTCCGGAAGAAATGGATTCCATCAAGCTGAACATGCCGAAGGTGCGCAGCCGCCTGCTGCTGCTGCTGTCCGGCAAGAAGGCATCCGAACTCAATACCGTGGAAGGCAAGCAGCAGTTGGCGGCCGAAATCATCAATCAGGTGAACCAGCCGTTCGAGGACAAAGGGCCGGAGCAGGACGTGACGGACGTATTATTTACCGCATTCATCATTCAATAAGCAGCCATGGCCGATAATTTCCTCTCCCAGGAAGAAGTCGATGCCCTTCTGAAGGGCGTCAACGGAGACCAGGACGACGCGCAGGCGCCGGAAGATGTCACGGGAGTTCGTACCTACAACCTGGCAACCCAGGAGCGCATCGTGCGCGGCCGGATGCCAACGTTGGAAATTATCAACGAGCGTTTCGCCCGGCTGCTGCGCGTGGGCCTGTTCAACTTCCTGCGCCGCAGCGCCGAAGTGTCGGTCGGTTCCGTGCGCGTCTCGAAATACAGTGAGTTCATCCGTAATCTGGTGGTGCCGACCAATCTGAATTTGGTGCACATGAAGCCGCTGCGCGGCACGGCCCTGATGGTCTTCGATCCGGGCCTGGTCTTCCTGCTGGTCGACAACCTGTTCGGCGGCGACGGACGTTTCCATACGCGCGTCGAAGGGCGCGACTTTACGCAGACGGAGCAGCGCATCATCCTGCGCATCCTCGACATCGTCTTCGAAGCCTATACCAAGTCGTGGGAGCCGGTCTTCCCCGTCGAGTTCGAATATATCCGTTCAGAAATGAACACGCAGTTCGCCAACATCGCCACGCCGAACGAGGTGGTGGTGGCGTCCACGTTTACGGTGGAATTGGGCTCCGTTTCCGGACAAATCCACTTCTGCATGCCGTATTCGATGATCGAGCCGATCCGCGATTCGCTGACCTCGAGCCTGCAGGGCGAGGCGCTGGAAGTGGACAAGCGCTGGATCCGCCTGATGACGCAGCAGATCCAGATCGCCGAAGTCGAGCTGGTGGCCTCGCTGGGCACGGCGCGCGTGTCGTTCGACGAAATCCTGAACATGAAGGTGGGCGACATCATCCCCCTGAATATTCCCGAACTGATCGCCGCCACCGTCGACGGCGTGCCCGTGATGGATTGCACCTACGGCGTGTTGAACGGACAATATGCATTGAAGGTGGAGAAACTCCTCGCCAATGCCGATAACATGAATAACCACTAAATAAAATACCCGGGCCGCTGCGGTCCGCATCAGTACAACAGGAGAAACACATGTCTGACAACCAAGACGACCAAAGCGCGGAAGACGATTGGGGCGCGGCCATTGCCGAGCAGGCCAAGGCGGAAGCCGAAGCGCTGCAGAACCAGGCCGCCAATACGGCCAGCGCAGCCAGCGCCGCCGTGTTCAAGGACTTTTCCAAGCAGGCATCAAAGTCGGAAACGCACAACGATATCGATTTCATCCTCGATATCCCCGTGCAACTGACGGTCGAACTGGGCCGCACCAAGATCGCCATCAAGAACCTGCTGCAGCTGGCACAGGGTTCCGTGGTCGAGCTCGACGGCCTGGCCGGCGAACCGATGGACGTGCTGGTGAACGGCTGCCTGATCGCCCAAGGCGAAGTGGTGGTGGTGAATGACAAGTTCGGTATCCGCCTGACCGACATCATCACGCCTTCCGAACGCATCCGAAAACTCAATAAATGAAGCCTGGCCTGTTGATTTCCACCGTGCTGCCGCTCCTGGCCGCATGCAGCATTGCCCAAGCTGAACCGGCAGCGGCCTCGGCACCGGCGGCCAGCACCGCCAGCGCTTCCGTCGCGGTGGCAAGCGAGACGCCGCCAGCCGCCACAGCGGTGCCGGCCTCCGCGCCTGCCGCCGTCCTGCCCGCCATGCCACCCGGCGCACCGATGACGATGGCGCCGACCAGCTCGGCCGGCAGTCTGCTGCAAACCATCCTGGCGCTGATGTTCGTGCTGGCCCTCCTGATCGGCCTTGCCTGGTTCATGAAGCGCTATGGCCCCAAGGTCATGGGCGGCAACAACAAGATGCGCGTCGTCAGTTCGCTCAACCTGGGCGGACGCGAACGCATCGTCCTCGTCGAAGTGGCCGACCAGTGGATCGTCGTCGGCGCCTCGCCCGGCAGGATCAACGCGCTGGCCACCATGCCGCGCCAGGAAGGCGATCTGCCGCAACTGGCCACGGCGCAAAACGGCCCCGCGGCCGCCAATTTTTCCGAGTGGCTGAAACAGACCATCGAAAAACGCAATGGGAAATAAGCAGCAGATGGCGTGGTCCACCTTGAAGACTCCTCTGACCTGGCTGCTGGCGGCAGCCGCCCTGGCCTTGCCGCTATGGGCCATGGCCCAGCCGGGCATCCCGGCCTTCAACAGCACGCCGGCGCCGGGCGGCGGCCAGAATTACTCGCTGCCGGTGCAGACGCTCATCCTGATGACGTCGCTCACCTTCCTGCCCGCGGCCTTGCTGATGATGACCTGCTTTACGCGCATCATCATCGTGCTGTCCCTGCTGCGCCAGGCCATCGGCACGCAATCGGCGCCGCCGAACCAGGTGCTGGTGGGCCTGGCCCTGTTTTTGACCCTGTTCGTCATGGGTCCCGTGTTCGACAAGATTTATACGGATGCGTACCAGCCCTATCAGGAAAACAAGATCACCATGCAGCAGGCGATGGACAAGGGCGTCGATCCCCTGAAAACCTTCATGCTCAAGCAGACGCGCCAGGCCGACCTGGCCCTGTTCGCCAAGATGTCCCGCTCGCCGGCCCTGCAAGGTCCGGAAGACGTGCCGCTGCGCATCCTCGTGCCGGCCTTCGTCACCAGCGAACTGAAGACGGCGTTCCAGATCGGCTTTGCCATCTTCATCCCGTTCCTGATCATCGACATGGTGGTCGCCAGCGTGCTGATGTCGATGGGTATGATGATGATGTCGCCGGCCACGATCTCGCTGCCGTTCAAGCTGATGCTGTTCGTGCTGGTCGATGGCTGGCAGTTGCTGCTGGGCTCGCTGTCACAGAGTTTTTACTAGGGGAAATACGATGACACCCGAAAGCGTCATGACCCTGGGCCGCCATGCGATGGAAATCACCCTGATGGTGGCGGCGCCCATGCTGCTGGTCGCCCTCATCATCGGCTTGATCGTGAGTATCTTCCAGGCGGCCACGCAGATCAACGAGGCGACCCTGTCCTTCATCCCCAAGCTGGTCGGCATTTTCGTCGCCATCGTCGTGGCGGGCCCCTGGATGCTGTCCGTCATGCTCGACTACATGCGCCAGGTCTTCACGGGCATCCCGAACCTGGTGGGTTAGTGCAGCCATCGCTGATCCTCCTATGCTGACCCTGTCCAGCATCGAACTCAATACCTGGATCGCAGCACTGCTGTGGCCGCTTAGCCGCATCCTCGGCCTGATCGCGGCCGCCCCCCTGTTCGGCAACGCGGCCGTGCCCGCCACCGTGAAGGTGACCCTGGGCGCGCTGCTGGCCATGATCATCGCCCCCACCGTGCCGGCCTTGCCTGCCGTCAACCCGATGTCCTTGCCCGGCTTGCTGATCCTCACGCAGGAGATGCTGGTGGGCCTGGCCATGGGCTTTTCCATCCGCATCGTGTTTTCCGCCATCGAAATGGCCGGCGAGATCAGCAGTCTCACCATGGGCCTGGGCTTCGCCTCGTTCTTCGATCCGCAAACCAAGGGCAGGTCTTCGGCCATCAGCCAGTTCCTCGTCATGCTGGCCACCCTGATGTTTTTGACCGTCAACGGCCACTTGGTCTTGCTGGCGGCGCTGGCGGAAAGCTTTGTCAGCCTGCCAATCTCATCGAGTCCCATCAGCGGCGGCGGTTTCCAGCAATTGGCGGCCTGGGGCGGGGAAATCTTCCGTTCCGGCCTGCAAATTTCGCTGCCCATCATCGCTGCCTTGCTGCTGACCAACGTGGCGCTGGGCATCTTGACACGGGCCGCGCCGCAGCTGAACATTTTCGGTATCGGCTTCCCCGTCACCCTGGGCGTGGGCTTGCTCGTGATCGGCATGGTCCTGCCCTACCTGGCCACGCCCTTCCAGAACATGTTCCTGCGCGGCATAGAAACGGCGCGCCTGCTGCCGCGCGGCTTTGCCACGCGCGACCGGCCACCGCCGCCCGCGCCACCGAATCCCTTGCGCCCCCCGGCGCCGGCCGCGCCGGCGCGCTAACTCACCGCTGGTCGCTGCTGAGCGCGAAGCGCCAGCGCCGCAGGTCGACATTCAAACGCAACTGGTGATGCCTGACCAGGTAGCGCACGCCGACGAGGGCCGCCGCCAGGCCCGACAGGGCGGCTATGCCCAGCGCCCAGCGCGGGCCGAAGGTGTCGGCCACCCAGCCTACGATGGGCGCGCCCAGCGGCGTGCCGCCCGCCGAGATGGCCAGCAGTATCGCCATCACGCGGCCCCGCATGGCGGGTGCCGTCGACAGTTGCACACTGCTGTTGACGCTGGTGGTAAAGGTTTGCGCGGCAATGCCGATAACCACCAGCATCATGCCGAACAGCCAGTAATTGGGCATCACGGCGGCCAGCGCGCAGGCCAGGCCGAACAGCGCAGCCGCCCCCAGCAGCAAGGCCAGCGTGGGCTGGCCACGTCCCGCCGCCAGCAAGGCGCCGGCCACGGAACCGCACGCCATCACGGAACTGAGCACGCCATACTGGCTGGCGCCCGCATGGAAGGCCGTCACCGACATGGTCGACAGGAAAATCGGGAAGTTCAGTCCGAAGGTGCCGATCAGGAACAGCATCAGCAGGATAGCCATCAGGTCGGGCCGCTGGCGCACATAGCGGAAACCCTCGCCCAGGCTGGCGCGCGTGGCCTTCAGGCGCGGCGCGCGGCGCAGCAATTCCACGCGCAGCAGCAACAGCGAACCGATCACGGCGGCAAACGAGACGGCGTTGATGATGAAGACCCAGCCGCTGCCGACGCTGCTGATGAGCAAGCCGGCGACCGCCGGGCCCAGCATGCGCGCCGCATTGAACGAGGTGGAATTGAGCGCCACGGCATTCGTCAAATCTTCCTCGCCGACGATTTCGGCAACAAAAGTCTGGCGCACGGGCGAATCGAAGGCCGTCACGCAGCCCAGCAGGAAAGCAAACACATACACGTGCCACAGTGCTACCTGTCCACTGATGCACAATATCCCGAGTCCCAGCGCCAGCAGTCCCATGGCCGCCTGCGTGCACAGCAGCAATTTCCTGCGGTCTAGCAAGTCGGCCGCCATGCCAGTGAGCGGCAGCAACAGCAGTTGCGGACCGAATTGCAAGGCCATGACGATGCCGACGGCGCTGGCATTGTGCTGCGTCAATTCGCTCAGCACCAGCCAATCCTGCGCCGTGCGCTGCATCCACGTGCCGATATTCGACACGAGGGCGCCGCCGGCCCAGATACGGTAATTGGGAATGCGTAGCGAACGGAATGTGTTGTTCATCTGGGCGTGCGGGCTCCTTGCCGGGGTCGTGGTGAAAAATTCAGCGGATCACTCCGCCAAGCGTTTGAGCAATGCCACCGCATGGTTCAATTCGGTGACTTCGTCCGGCGTGAGCCGGGTTTCAATGGTGCGCGCCAGCCAGTCTTCGCGCGCGGCACGGCTGGCCGCGATCCAGGCGCGGCAGCTGTCCGTCAAGGTCAAGATGGTTTGCCGGCCATCCAGCGGATCGGGCGAACCCGTCACCATCTGCGCTTCCGTCAACGCTTGCACGGTGGCGGCCATCGACTGGGGCCGCATGCCTTCGGCGCGCGCCAGGCTGCTGGCCGTGGCCGGACCGTCGCGTTCGAGGCGACTGAGCACGGATGCCTGCGACATGCTGACATCGCCCAGGTGCGCCTCTTCGCGCAGGCGGCGGCGCAATTTGCCGACCAGGATGCGCAATTCGCCGGCCAGTTGCAGAACTTGTTCGTGGTCTTCTTGTGGGGTGCGCATACTAGCCGTGTGGTGGATCAACAGCCCCTACTATAACAGATAGACAGGTAGACTGCACAGTTTGACTGCATATCTTGTCAAGACAGCCATCTTGCGGACGCAAAAAAAGCCGGGGCGGGAGATGGCCTCCCTGCCCCGGCTTGCCGGTCCTGCTGCGCTGCGGACGCTTAGCTGATGTAATTGAACAGCGACAAGCCCGAGATGGAGGTGAACGATTTTTGCGCCGCCTGCAGGGTGATCTGCTGCTGGCTGAACAGGGAAATCGCCTTCACCATGTCCAGATCCTGCAAGCCCGACAGGGTGCTTGCATATTGCAGGTCGAGGTCGTCGCCGGCGCTGTCGAGGGTATCGAGTTCCTTCAGGCGCGAACCGACTTCCGCGCGCACCGACAGCACGTTGTCGTAAGCCGTGTCGAGGAGATCGTGCGCCGCGTTCAGGCTGGCCGTCAGGCGCGCCTGGCCTGCGTCGCCCGAGGCCGGCTGGCCCAGTGCGCCGATCAGGTTGGTAATCGTGGTAAAGATCGATTCCTTGCCGCTGGGCTCCAGGGTGAACTTGTCCAGGTCGGCCGGCTTGCCCGCGACATTGACTTGCTGGCCGTCAAAGTTGATGGCGTCGCCCGATTTATAGGCCACCGGCACGGCAGGATTCGGAATGGTCTGGCCCAGGGTCACGTCCGTCACGGTATAGGTCGTCTTGGCATCCGTGCCCGTGCCCGTCACCTGGAAGTCGATCGTGTACTTGTGTCCCGTCAACTTGGTGGGATCGGTGACGGTGCCGCCGGAAATGATGCCGGCGCCGCCGCGCGTGAAGTTGCCTGGATCGGGGGCCGTGGTGAACTTGCCGTTGCCCGTCAAATTGTTCTCGAAAACGGCCGCGCCAGAATCGCTGGTGGCCAAATAGCGGGCTGAACCCACTTGCAGCTCGCGCTGGCCCTGGTCGCCCACGTAGGTGGCGCCGCCCGGCGTCTGGCTGAACGGCTGGGTAGTCGACTTGTAGCCGCCGAACAGATAGCCACCCGCGTTGTCGGACGTGTTGGCGATACCCATCAGGTCGGTCAAGCGCCCCTTCAGCTCCGTGGCCAGGCTCTGGCGGTCGATATCCTTCAATGACGGATTACCGGCCTTCAGCACCAGGTCTTGCACGTCGGCGATCAGCGAGGTGGTGCTGGCCAGCGCCAGCTCTTCCTGCGAAAGGAAATTCTTGGCGTTCGAGCGGTTCGTCACGAATTGCGTGTTGATCGTTTGCGACTGCGTCACTTCCAGCGCGCGCGCCGAGGCGATCGGGTCGTCGGCCGGCGTCAGGTTGCGGCGATTCGCCGACAGCTGCATCTGGGTGCGGTTCAACGCGCCCTGCAGATTGTTCAGCTGCGTGCTGCCCGCGTCATAGATCATTTTGGTACTGATGCGCATGATGCTGCCCTTCCTGATGGCGGCGGGGCGCTATGCGCCGCCGCTTGAATAATTAACGTCCGAGGCCGATGACCACGTCGAACAGGGTACTGGCGATCTGCATGACCTTGCCGCAAGCCTGGTAGGCTTGCTGGTAGCGCAGCAGGTTGGCCGCCTCTTCATCGAGATTGACGCCGGAAACGGCCTGCTGCTGCGTGCTGGTTTGTTGCAACAACGCAAGACTGGCCAGGCCGCTGACCTGTACTTCGCGCGTCTTGTTGCCGACATAGCTGACGGTTTCCGCGTACGAACCCTGGAACGTGGCCTTGCCGCCATCGAGAATGTTCTTCGTCTGCAAGCCCGCCAGCAGGGAGGCATTGCGGTTGTCGCCCACACCGCCCGAGTTCGGCGCGATGGTGAATTTATCGCCCTGCGCAGGCGCGCCCGTCATGTTGACGTTGATGCCGCCAAAGCTGAAGCTGTCGCCTTCCGTGTACGGGATATTCGCCGTGCCGGCCGGGTACGTGGTGGTGGCGCCGTTCAAGCCTTTCACCGTCACGGCCTGGCCCGCGGGGAAACCCGACAGCGAAGTGGTCGCCTTGTCATACGTCAAGGTGACGGTACCCGTCAAGGCATTGCCCGGCGTTAGATACGCCTTGTCCACGCTACCTGCGCCGAGCTTGCCGCTACCCGTGTTGCTGACGGGCGCGCCCGTGGCGATCGGCGCGCCGGCGGCCAGCTTGTTGCGGTCGGTAATCGCCACGGCCAGGTCGGAAGCGCCGTGCGCGGTCGGCCTGACCATGAAATTGTCGCCTTCGGCAGCCGCGCCCGAGATCGAGAAATCCACGCCGTCGATGGTTTGCGGCACGGTTTGCGGATAGGGGTTGATGGTCGTTTTCGCGCCGTCGCTCTGGCGCGTCACCACATAATTGGCGCCGTCATACTTGACGGCATAATCGCTGGCCGTCAGCTTGGTCGGATCGCTGACCTTGGCCGACAGCACGGTCGTGCTGGTCGCGTTGTTACGGTAGTCGGCGCCGATGACGGGATCGGGCAACTTGAAGAAATCGGCCCCCATGTCGCCATTCAAGTCCTGGCCCAGCTTGTGCTGTTCATTGAAGGTGGAGGCCAGCGCGATGGCGACCTTGCCCAGCGAATTCTGGATGCGGTCCAGGCTGCCGCTGCGGAATTCCAGCAAGCCGCCCAGCGCGCCGCCGCTGAGGGAACTTTCCGACAGCTTGGTGACGGAAGTACCCGTCACATAGCCCACGTCCAGGCGGTTCGGGTCCGTCGGCGACGGCGTGGTGGCCAGTTCAAAGTTCTTGTCGCCCACCACCAGCGGCTGGCCCGAGCCGATCGAGACGGTAATCGAGTTGCCGGCGCCAGGCTGAACAGTTGCCTTGACGTATTTGTTCAGCTCCGTGATCAGCTGGTCGCGCTGGTCCAGCAAATCGTTGGGCTGATTGCTTTCATTCACGGTCAGGTTGGTAATCGCCGTATTGAGTTCCGCGATCTGCTTGGCGTAGGAGTTGATCACCTTGACGTTCGAGGTGATCTGCGAATTGACGCCGTCGCCGATTTCCGTCAGGCGCGCGCTGAGGCCCTGGAAGCGCGCGGTCAGCGAATTTGCGCTCGACAACAATGCCTGGCGCGACGAGACGGAAGATGGATTCGAGCTGAAATCCTGCACGCCCTTGAAGAAATCGGCCATCGCCGGCGACAGCCCGGCCGTGGGGTCGGCCAGCATATTGTCGATCTGGCTGATCTGCGTGTAATACGCATCGAGCGAACTGGTGGCCGACTGCGCGCCATTCACCTGGGCCGCCATGAAACCGTCGTACTGGCGCTTGACTTGCGATACCTCGGTACCATTGCCAACAAAGCCATAACCGGCATTATTGAACTGCGCCGTCTGCTGCAGCACCACCTGGCGGTTGTAGCCGTCCACGTTGGCATTGGTGATGTTATGCCCGGTCGTCGACAGGCCCACCTGCGCTGCAAGCAAACCGCTCTTACCGATGCTGAGTAGATTCGAAGTCATGGTGTCTTATTGGTTACCGTCAAATGTATTTACGGCAGCCGCGGCGAAAACTTGAAGCGCGCGGCTTGCACAGGGAGAAAGGATGTCTCTTATAACACCTAACAAAACCGTAGCGAGCGGATGTGAGTTGCGGCCGAGAAGCGGAACTGTGCGGATGCACAGTGAGCATCGGAGGCCGCAAATCGCGACGCGCAGTAGGTTTTGATAGGTGTTCTTAGCCGACCAGCGAATTCTTGATGATCTTTGTCAGTTTGGCAGCGTAATTCGGATCCGTCGCATAGCCGGCTTTCTGCAAGCCATGGGCGAACGTGCTGGCGTCGCCCGCGCTGGCCAGCACTTTTTCGTAGCGTTTGTTGTTGGTAATCAATTGTGCATAATCCTTGAAACTGTCCGCGTAGCTGTCATAGGCGCGGAATTTTTCCACCTTGCGCTGCGCCTTGCCATTCACATATTCCGTGGTGACGGCTTCCGTGACCTTGCCCTTCCAGTCGCTTGATGCCTTGATGCCGAACAGGTTATGGCTGCTGCTGCCGTCGCGGGCGATGATTTCGCGCTTGCCCCAGCCGGTTTCCAGCGCCGCCTGGCCCAGCATGAACTTGGCCGGGATGCCGGTGGCGCGGCTGGCTTCTTCCGCATGCACGCCCAGTTTTTCCTGGAAGGCGCGCACGTGCGGCGCCTGCGTGGCGTTGGCCTTGTCGCTCAGGGTCTTGCCGCTGGCGGCGGCGCTGCCGGCGCCTTCCGTCAGGGCGCCCTGCTGCTGGCGGAAGGCGGCCAGCGCCTGCGCCATGCTCGATGAACGGGGCGACGGCGCTTCGGCGCCATCGGCGGCCAGCGCCTGGTTCGACGACGACAGTTGGCGGATCAGCACGTCCGCCAGGCCCGTGCCCCGCTTGGCCAGGTTCTGGCTCGTCTGCTGGTCCAGCATCGAGGTGTACATCTTGCTTTGCTGGCTATCCATGATGCCGTCCTGCGGCGTGGCTTCGCGCATGCTTTTCATCATCATGTTGATGAACATGGCTTCGAATTGCGTGGCCGCCTCTTTCAGGGCGGCGGGATCCTTCGCCTTGGCGGACTGGCGCAAGCCATCCATGCCCTTGACGTCATAGGCGGCGGTATTGCTGAGGTCGGTTTGACTGATCATGGCGTACCCATCAAATGATTTCGAGTTCGGCGCGCAGCGAACCGGCCGCTTTCATCGCCTGCAGGATGGCCAGCAAGTCTTGCGGCGAGGCGCCGATGGCGTTGAGGGCCTTGACCACGTCGGACAGCGAGGCGCCGCCCTTGACCAGCATGACTTTGCCCGGTTCCTTCTTGATATCGATCTGCGCCGTCTGCGTGACCACCGTGCGCCCGCCCGACAAGGGTGCCGGCTGGCTCACTTGCGGCTCGACATTGATGGTGACGGATAGGTTGCCGTGCGAAATGGCGCATGTTTCCAGGGTCACGGACTGGTTCATCACGACGGAACCGGTGCGCGCATTCATGATGACCTTGGCCGCCAGGCGGGCCGGATTGACTTCGATGCTTTCCAGCTGGCCCAGGAAGGACACGCGCTGGTCGCTGCCGCTGGGCGACTGCACCTGGATCACGCGGCCGTCGAGCGCGGCGGCCGTGCCGGCGCCGTAGCGGCTGTTGATGGCGTCGACCACGCGGCTGGCGGTGGCGAAATCGGTGGCATTCAATTCCAGGCGGATGGTGTTGTTGGCGCCCAAGGCCGAAGGCACGCTGCGCTCAACGGTAGCACCGCCCGAGATGCGACCCACGCTCAGGTGATTGATGACGACGGAGCTGCCGGCCGCCTGCGCGCCCACGCCGCCCACCAGCACGTTGCCCTGCGCCATGCCGTACACCTGGCCATCGGCGCCCTTCAATGGCGTCATCAGCAAGGTGCCGCCGCGCAAGCTTTTCGCATTGCCCATCGACGATACCGTCACGTCGAGCAACTGGCCCGGCTGGGCAAACGCGGGCAAGGCCGTCGTCACCATCACGGCGGCCACGTTTTTCAGCTGCAAACTAGTGCCTTGCGGCAAGTTGATGCCCTGCTGCTGCAGCATCGCCGCCACGCTCTGAATGGTAAATGGGGTTTGCGTGGTCTGGTCGCCGCTGCCGTCGAGACCGACGACGAGGCCATAGCCCATCAGCTGATTCTGGCGCACGCCGGCGATGCTGGCCAGGTCCTTGATGCGCTCGGCTTGCGCCACGGGCGCCAGCAGCGAGGCAGCCAGGCCGCAGATGGCGAGAAAACGGGGAAAGGTCAACGTTGCCATGATCAGAAAGGCAGCAGGCTGAGGAAGAAGCGCGACGCCATCGAGGCCATTTCGGCGCGGTCGATCTGGCTGTTGGTGCGGTATTCGACGCGCGCTTCGGCCACCTGGGTCGATGGCACGACGTTGCCCGTGCCTATGGTGTCGGGATTGACCATGCCCGAGAAGCGGATGAATTCCGTGCCCTTGTTCATGGCGATCTGTTTTTCGCCGGCGACGATCAGGTTGCCATTCGGCAGCACTTCAATGACCGTCACGCCGATCACGCCGGAAAACGTGTTGCTGGCGGACTGGTTGTCGCCATCGGCAAATTTCGTCGCGCCATTTGCCGCCACGGTGCCGCCCAGGCGGCCCTGCAGCATGCCCGGCGTGCTGAAGCCCACGCTGCCCGACTTGTTGCCGGAACTGGCGCCCGCCTTGACGGCATTCGTGCGCTCGGTGATGGCGATCGTCATGGTGTCGCCCACGTGGCGCGCGCGGCGGTCTTCGAAGGCGGGACGGTAGGTCGACGGCTGGTAGATCGAGCCGTTGTTGACGACCACCGGTTCCGGCATCGGCGCGCGCGTGCTGGTAGGATATTGCACGATGGACGTAGGCGTGATGGCGCAGCCGGACAGCAGGGCTGCAGAGAACAAAGCGATGATGGGGTATTGCATGGCGAACCTCCGCTGCCATCCGGCGGCGGATGGCATGACGACTATGAAAATTAAAGTTGCGACAATTTCTGCAGCATTTGATCGGATGTGGTGATGGCCTTGCTGTTGATCTCGTAGGCGCGCTGCGTCTGGATCATGTTGACCATTTCCTCGGCCACGTTGACGTTCGACGTCTCGATATAGCCTTGCATCAGCACGCCGGCACCGTTCGTGCCCGGGGTGTTGGTTTGCGCCACGCCGGAAGCGCCCGTTTCCATGTACAGGTTTTCGCCCTTCGATTCCAGGCCGGCGGGATTGACGAAGGTGGTCAGTTGCAGGGAGCCGATTTGCGATGGCGCAACGGTGTCGGGCAAGGTGACGGACACGGTGCCGTCGCGCGCCACGGTCAGGCTCAGCGCATTGGTCGGCACGGTGATGGCGGGCTGGATCACGAAGCCTTCCGAGGTGACGAGCTGGCCGTTGGCATCCGTCTGGAACGAGCCGTCGCGCGTGTAGGCGGTGGCGCCGTCCGGCATCAGCACCTGGAAAAAGCCGGTGCCGTTGACCATCACATCGCGCGAATTGCCGGAAGCCTGGGGATTGCCCTGCGTATGGATGCGTTCGGTTGCCACGGTGCGCACGCCGGTGCCGATCTGCAAGCCCGATGGCAGCTGGGTTTGCTGCGACGATTGCGCGCCCGGCTGGCGCACATTTTGGTAGAGCAAGTCTTCAAACACGGCGCGCGACTTCTTGAAGCCCGTGGTGCTGACGTTGGCCAGGTTATTGGCGATCACGTCCATCTGCGTCTGCTGCGCTTCCAGGCCGGTCTTGGCAATCCAAAGGGAACGAATCATGATTTTTCTCCAATAACAGCGCTAACCAGCCCTGTAGACTATTTCTATGTGACCATTATGCGGTGGCCCCCGTCAATTCAAAGCGAGGATCTGGGTGGCTTTCGCCGCGTTATTCTCGGCATTCTTCAACAAGCTCATTTGCGTTTCGAACTGGCGCGCCAGGGCGATCATGCTGACCATGGAGTCGACGGGGCTGACATTGCTGCCTTCCAGCGCGCCCGTGGTCAATTTGACGGCCTGGTCGGCTTGCGCCACCGTGCCATCCTTCAGGCGGAACAGGCCGTCATCGCCGCGCACCAGTTGCTGCTCGGGCGGATTGACCAGTTTGATGCGTCCCAGCACCGTCGACGGGCCTGGCGGCACGTCGGTGGAAATCGTGCCCACCGTGCCATCGCTGGCGATGGCCACCGTCACGCCGGGCGGAATCGCCATGGGGCCCGTATCGCCCTGCACCATCAGCCCGCCCTGCGTTTGCAGCATGCCGTTTTCATTGAGTTTCAAGGCGCCGTTGCGCGTGTAGGCTTCGGAACCGTCGGCCGACTGCACCGCGATCCAGCCGCCGTTTTCCACGGCCACGTCGAGCGCGCGGCCCGTGTGCTGCATCGGACCTTGCGTGAAATCGGAACCGACCGTCGAATCGACGACAAAGGCGCGCGTCGGCATCATGCCGTCGGCCACCACGGGCACGGCGCGGAACGAGTCGAGCTGGGCGCGGAAACCCGTGCTGGTGGCGTTCGCCAGGTTATTCGCCGTAGTCGCCTGCTTGTCCAGGATGTGCTTGGCGCCCGAGCCGGCGGTGTAGATGAGACGGTCCATGTGTTTTCTCCGTGCAAAACGAAAGCCGGGAGCAGTCCGAAAGAACCGCTCCCCTTACTCTTAACGCAGGTTGACGAGGGTCTGCAAAACGGAATCCTGCGTCTTGATGGTCTGCGCATTTGCCTGGTAGGCGCGCTGGGCCGTGATCATGTTGACCAGTTCCGCCGTCAAGTCGACGTTCGACACTTCCACGGCCGAGGCGCGCAAGTTGCCCAGGTTGCCCGTCTTGGGCTCGCCCGTGACGGGCTTGCCCGAGGCCGAACTTTCCACCCAGGCGTTGTTGCCCAGCGGCTCCAGACCGTTCGGGTTGACAAAGTTGCTCAACACCACCTGGCCCAGGCTGCGCGTCTTGCCATTGTTGTACTGGCCCTGGATGACGCCGTCGTCGCCGACGATGAATTGACTCAGCTGGCCCGCCTTGTAGCCGTCCGCTTCCGTTTTCTTTTCCGCCGTGGCGCTGCCCAGCTGGGTCGACTTGGTGAAGTCAACCTGGACCGACAGGGTCGCATTCGCGCCCGTGGCCGGGAAGATCGGCAGGTTGACGGTGACAGGCAAGGTTTGCGGCGGCGTCAGGGCCAGCATGGCGGCCCGGTCCAGGCTGCCGACGGTGTTGAAGACCAGCGAACCGGTCTTGACGGCTGGCACATTGGTGACGGCGCGGATGGCAGCGTCGATCTGGTCGGGCGTGCGGCTCGAATTGACGCCATTCGGCACGGCACTGCCGTAGGTGGCGGCGATGGCGGCCAGTTGCGCCGGCGTGGCGCCTGCGGCGGCGGCGGCCGCCGAGACGGCGGCACCGACCGCATTGCCATAGGCGACGGCGGCCGTCGTCACGTTGGCCGGCACCAGCGGCACGGCCGTGGCGGCAGCCTGGTAGGCGGCGCGCGCGGCCAGCGAGGCCGGGTCCGTCTGCAGGGCGGCGGCGGCCTTCATGCTGGTCACTTCCGTGCCGTCAACGGCCGAGTAGACATCCCAGGTGTTGGTGCCCGTCTTGACGTAGAAATTCGACATGATGTGGGAATTGCCCAGCGAATCGAAGACTTCGACGGGAAACTGCTTGCTGAACGATGTGTCGTCCCCTGTCTTGAACGGCACCGTGGTCGGCATGGCCGTATTCGAATTGAGGTTGACTTCCGTGCTGACCTTGGTCGTTGCCTGGGGCTTCATGTCCGACTGGTCGATTTGCAGGGGCACGACGGCGCCGGCAACGATCTTGCCGTTGACGTCAGCCGCATAACCGGTCAGCTGCGCCAGCTGGGCGTTGACGATGAAGCCGCTCTTGTCGACCTGGAACTGGCCATTGCGCGAGTACTGGATGGCGCCGTTGACGCTGGTACGGAAGAAGCCGCCGCCATTGATGGCGATATCGAGGGGATTCGACGACGATTCCAGGTTACCCTGGTTGAATTGCTGGGCGATTTGCGAGACCGACACGCCGATCCCCGCCTGGTTGCCGCCCACGCCGTACAGCGAGTTGGCATAAATGTCGGCGAACTGGGCCTGCGACTGCTTGAAACCCACGGTCGACGAGTTGGCGATGTTGTTGCCGATGACGTCCAGCGATTTGGCGGCGCCATTCAAGCCGCTCAGGCCTTGTTGGAAAGACATTGTGTTCTCCTGGTAGAAATTAGGGGTAGAGGGTCACGCTAAGGGGAAGCGGCTTACAGAATCTGTTTCACGTCGGCCATGGTGATGCTGCCCACGCCCGGGACATTCAATTTCACGCCATTCGCGCCCGTCGACACGCTGGCGACCGAACCGAACATCAGCGCCGTTGCATCCTTGAGCTTGGTACCGCCGCGCGTGGCTTCCACCGTGAAGGTATAGGCGCCATCGGCCAGCACGACCGGCTTGCCATCCTTGTCGAGATCGGCGGTGGAACCGTTCCAGCCCAGCGGCAAGGTGCCCGCCGCCTGTGCGCCCAGGTCGATGGAATGGACTTCCTTGCCATCCTTGTAGATGACGACCTTGACCTTGTCGGCTGGCGTGGCCAGGTCCACGCCCAGCAGCGCGGCGCTCTTGCTCAGGTTGATGTCCTTGCCCGCCGTCAACACGCCATGGCCGATGATGTTGGCCGCCTGCATCGATTCGGCTTGCTGATAGCTGGCCTTCAGGCTTTCCACGGTGGTATTGAGCTTGTTGACACCGGTCACCGTCGACAGCTGGGCCAGCTGACTGGTCAGCTGTGCATTGTCCAGCGGATTCATCGGATCCTGGTTTTTCAGCTGGGTAACCAGCAGGGTGAGGAATTTGTTTGTTTCCGCTTCGACACTGCCTGGCTCGGCCGTACTCTTCTTCGGATTCATCGTCGCCATCAGGTCGGTGACTTTGGAGGTGCTGGTATCGATGGTTGCCATAATGATCAGTCAGCCTTATTGGCCAATGGTGAGGGTTTTCAGGAGCAGCGACTTGGCCGCGTTCATGGTTTCCACGTTGGTCTGGTACGAGCGCGAAGCCGACAGCATGTTGACCATCTCGTCGACCGTATTCACGTTCGGCATGGTGACGTAGCCCTTCTCGTCGGCCAGCGGGTTCTTCGGGTCGTAGACCAGCTTCATCGGCGACGGGTCTTCGATCACCTTCTGCACCTTGACGGCCGTGGCGCCATTGGCCATGGGCACGGCTTCGAACACCACCTGCTTGGCGCGGTAGGCTTCGCCCGTGGCGCTGGTGGCGCTGTCGGCATTGGCCAGGTTGCTGGCCACCGTGTTCAGGCGCTGCGCCTGGGCGCTCATGGCCGAACCGGAAACATTGAAGATATTAAATAGCGACATGATTATTGTCCTCCCTGGATGGCCGTCAGCATGCCCTTGATCTGCGAGTTAAGGAACGTCACGGCCGCCTCGTAGCGGATGGCATTGTCGGCAAAGGCGTTGCGCTCGAGATCCATGTCCACCGTATTGCCATCGACGGCGCCCTGGGCCGGCGCGCGGTACAGCAGCGGCGTGCCGTCGGCCAGGGTCTCGACCTTGCCGCCGCCGGCTGCGCCCGCAGCCGCGGCCACGCCCTTGCCCGGCATATGCTGCGGTGCCGTGCCCTTCAGGGCCGGCGGCACGCCATCCTTGCGCGCCATCGCGCCCTTCAGCGCGGCGGCGAAATCGACATCGCGCGCCTTGTAGTTGGGCGTGTCGGCATTGGCGATATTCGAGGCGAGCAATTCCTGGCGCGTCGAGCGCAGGCTCAGCGCCGTCTCGTTGAAGCGCATGTAATCGTCGAGTTTCCCTATCATGTCAGGCTCCGGAAAGATCTGCCACTGGCGCCCGAGATGGCGGAAGGATGGCGGATTAGTGATGACAGGAAACATAGTACGGCGCCCACCAGCAAGACCATCGCCGGATCAGACCGTACTTTTACCCCTTAATCGGGGCTTCGAACGGGGCCGCGCGCACTATCATGGCACTATTCCAGAGGCCTATCACCATGAAAACAACGCTTGCTTTCCTCTTCGCTCTTGCCTCCCTGCCACTGCTGGCCCAGGCGCAAAACGCCGGCCGCCAGACGCCGGAAGCGCTGCGCAACAGCGTGGAACAATTCCTGCAAGTGCAAAGCAACGGCTTGCCCGGCAAGGTGACGGTGACCGTCGGCGCCGTCGATCCGCGCCTGAACCTGGCCGCCTGCCCCGCGCCGCAAGCATTCATGGCGCCGGGCGCGCGCGCCTGGGGCAAGACCACCGTCGGCGTGCGCTGCACGGCGCCAAGCAACTGGACCATCTATCTGCAAGCGAACGTGGCCGTCGTCGGCGACTACGTGGCCAGCGCCGTGCCGCTGGCGCAAGGGCAAGCCATCGACGCCAGCCAGCTGGTAACGATGCAGGGCGACCTGGCCGCATTGCCGGCAGGCATCGCCACGGACATGGCCCAGGTGGTGGGCGCCAGCACGAATATTTCCTTGCCACCCGGCACGCCGATGCGCCTCGACACCCTGCGCCGCAAGCCGGTGGTGATGCAAGGCCAGCTGGTACGCGTCGTTTCCAGTGGCAATGGTTTCCAGGTGGCATCAGAAGGGCGCGCCATCGGCAGCGCCGGCGATGGCCAGACGGTGCAGGTACGCACGCAGAGCGGCCAGCAGATCAGCGGCGTGGCGCGCGCAGGCGGCTTGGTGGAGGTCGCCTTTTAAACACGGATGGACAGCGATATTGTGGTCTGGCGCACTAAAGTTTCGGGAGAAGGTGCCGATAATGACACATATCCCGGAGTTTTTTGACTTCGACCAGACGAGGATCACGCTGTGAAAATTACCGACAACACCATTAAAAGCAATCCCGGCCTGCCGGTGGCGCCCGCGAGTACCTCCGGCGCCCGGAATGCCGAGAAAGCCCAGGCAACACCGACAACGTCGGACAATGTACGCCTGTCGCCGCAAGGACAGGCATTAGCGGCCAGTGCAACTGCCGGCAGCGGCGCCGTGTTCGACACGAAAAAAGTCGAACGCATCAAGCTGGCGATCGCCGACGGCCAGTTCCAGGTCAACTCAGAAAAAGTGGCGGACGGTCTCCTCGACACGGTCAAGGACTTGCTGCACTCACGAAATAGATAGGTTCCCTCATGCAATCAGTGACTCCGTTTTCCAGCCTGCGCGACGAGCAACAGCTCATGACCACATTGCTGGCATTGATGAAAGAAGAACAGCGGCATCTGGTTGCGGCTGACATCGATGCAATCACGGAGCTCACGGTGCGCAAGACGGCACTCGTAGGACAATTGAGCCAGCTGGCGGCGCAACGCCACCAGGCGCTGGCGGCGGCCGGTTTCATGGCGGCCGAAGCGGGCATGGAAGACTGGCTGGTGGGTGCCGGCGAAGCGGAAGCGGCGCCCCTGTGGAAAGCCCTGCTCGAGACGACGCGCGAAGCCAAGGAACAAAACCGCCTGAACAGCCTGCTCGTCAACAAGCATATGGTACATACGCAAGGCGCCCTGAACGCCATGCGCCCCCCGGCCCAGAGCGGCAATTTCTACGGCCCCAGCGGCCAACCGACGACAAACACGGCCAGCCGGCGCGTCGTCATCGGCTAATCCCCCTTAGTTAACAGCAACCCGGCAAGGAGCAGCGGCCTTGCCAGCTCAACCGTGCGCGGGACGCCCCGCATGCTGGCGGTATTTCGCCACGATGGCTTGCGCCCTGGCGCTGGCCGCGGCTTGCTGCTCCGGCGTCAGCTCCGCCTGCAGCCAGTGCCAGTACTCATCCTGATACGGATTGGTGACGCCGGGCGCGAGGATATCGTCGTAGACCTGGCGCAGGGCCAGCAGGTAGCCATACGCTTGCGGCGCATCCTTCCGCACCACCTCGCCATCGCGCAAGTACGCCATCATCAGGGTAGCCACGCTGGTCAGTTCAGCCTCGTCCGCCTGCGCCGTCAACTGGGCGATGGCTTGCCGTTTCCATGCCTGCACCAGCGGATCGTCGGGACGGTTGCGCAGCGCGCTGCGGTCGCCGAACGGACCTTCCGACAGGAACAGGGTGGCCGCGCCCGGCACGCCCGCCTTGGCGGCGGTGGCCAGGTAGCCGAGCCGGTCCTCGCGCTGGCGCTGTGTCAGGCCCGCGCACAGCTGCTGCTGGGCGGCTTTTTCTTCCACCGTCATCTCGCGGCCCAGCTCGAATTCCATGCCCGGCAAGCGCCCTTCCTGCTGGAAGACGATGCAGTCGTCGATCAGGCTGAACGCCGCATACGCGTCTTCCGCCCTGCCGCTGGCGGCCAGGCGCGCAAGCTGCTGTGCCAGGGTCACGGGAACGGGCGCGGCATCGGCGACGGGGGCGGCGTCGATATTCAGATACGACGCCAGGCTGCGTCCCGCCGGCGCGCTGGCTGCAGCCGCATCCGCTTGCGGCGCGCTGGCGTCGGGTGCGGGCCAGTACACGAGCGCCAGTACCGCCGCGATGGCAGCGGCGCCGGCGATGCCGGTCAGTTTGCTATTCATGATGAGGTGGCGCATAAAAGGAAATGCACGTTACCACAGGCCTGCGGCAGCGGGCCGCACGCCTCCGCACGCTCAGCCGCCAGCCTTTTTCGGCTGGTGGCCCAGCCTGGTCAGCGCGGCCAGGATGGCGTCGACATGGTCGCCCTGCACCTCGATCACGCCATCCTTGACCGTGCCGCCCGAGCCGCACTGCGTGCGCAACTGCTTGCCCAGCAGGGCCAGCGCCATGGCGTCCAGCGGCAAACCCTTGACCACGGTGACGCTCTTGCCGCCACGGCCCTTGGTCTGGCGCGACACGCGCACCACGCCATCGCCCGCAGGCGCCGCCTTGGCCTGCGCCTTGCATGCGCATTGCGCCAGCGGCTGGCGACAGGCGGGACACATGCGGCCCGTTTCGGTGGAATAGACGAGACCGCCCTGGGAGCTGCTTTTCATGATGGGGAGATAAAAAGGGAGAAGGCGCGATTGTACCAAGTGGAAGCGGGATCAAGCCCGGCGCGCCCCATCCGGTGGCGCGCCGTGCAGCGTATTAACGCAAGGTGACGAATACGGGATTCGAATAGAACCACAGGCTGCGGTAATTGCGGTCGTTGATGTCATTGAAACGCTGGGTGCTGTCCGTCGTGCCCGTTCGCTGGTCGGCCAGCGGCTCGCCAGCCTGCGTCAGGCCGGCGACATCGGTACCCAGATTGGTGCCGCGCAAACGGAAATACTGGTTCTTCGTCGCCGTCGTTTCGTAGCTTACGCTGTAGTAGCCGTCGGCCCCGACTTTCCAGTCCGCGCTGGTGAAGCGCTTGAGCACCCGCGTGCTGGCATTGGCGGCAACGTTGTAGGCCGGCGTACCCGCCGCCGCCTTCGCGCCCACATCGCCGACGATCAGGTCGACATGGTCGACAACGGGCTTGACGCCGGCGGCCACGCCGCTATCGACGGGCTTTTCGTAGTTGTTTTTGGCCGGGCTCCTGAAGCGGATGGTAATGGTGACTTTATCGCCGTTGCCGACCTTCAGCTCCCCGCCCATCTCCTTGCGGTCGTCCTTGCTGGCCAGGTTGAAGTCCAGCGCGTTGATCAGATCGCCGTAAGTCGAGAACATCTTGCCCGAACGCAAACCGGCCAGCAAGTCTTTCGCCAGCGGCGCACCTTGCGCGCTGTTGAACACATAGTTCTTCGCATACTCTCCGGGGAAATAGCCGCTGCTGTTGCCGCCGACGATCTTGAAGTGGGTATCCGAATCGGTCAGGTTCCAGATGCGGCGCCCCTCGCCCAGGAGCGCATCCCATGGCCCGCCCAGCTTGGCCACCACGTAATCGACGCCCCCATACACGCGCAGCAGCGCATTGTCGTCCGTATAGGCGGCCGTGTAGCCGCCGCGGTCCGGTTCCATCTGGTTGCCGACCATGCCTTCGATGGCGAACATGATGTTGGGGGCGGCATCGTTAAAGGCGCGCAAGTCGGCGATGCTGTAACTGCCCTTGTTGCGCGATGGATGGTTGATGACGGCGTAGCTGGTCTCCGGATAGTTCTGCTTGAGCCAGTTGATGGCTTGCAGCGCATCGGCTGCCGTCTTGTTATAGCGGGTTTCTCCATGTTTGGCTTTCCATGCTGCAACATCGGCAGCGTCGAACATGCTGGCGTCGCGCGTGGTAAACAGGTACTCGAACTCCTTCATGCCCCGGGTGCTGGCACTGAGCTTGTCCGCGCCCTCGAACAGGCCGATGCCGATGTGATCGTGGGTCGGCATGTCCCACTCGAAGCCGGAAAAGACCAGTTTGTCGGCATAGGTGCCGCCCGCCTGCAGCGCCTGCACGCGTGGAATTTCATAGCGCTCAGCACCGATGGACATCGGGATGGGCGTCGGCAGCGGCGCGCCCAGTGCGTCGCGCGTGGAGACGCGCAAATGGTTGGACAGCGCCATCCAGTCGAGGCCGTAGCTGCCGAACGCCTTGACCAGCACCTTGTCCAGCGTCTGGCTGACATCCGCATCGGCCGATTGCGTGGTGTGGGTATGCAGGTCGCCGGCGATCCAGCGGCCAGTCGGGACCGGTGGCACGCTGCTGGACGGGTCGCTATCGCCGCCGCAAGCGGCGACGCTCAACAGGATGGCGATAGCCGAAGGAAGCAACATTCTGGAGTAAGACATGGGATAGACCTGGAGGCTGAAAAGAAGTGCGACAGCCTAGCATTCCAGTATGACCACCGAATGACATGCGCCTGACCTTAGCGGCCCGAAAGACCCGTCTAGTTGGCCACCGGTGCCGTCGGCACTTCCGTCACCGTTTCGGGGATGCCCGACAAAATCGTCACGGCGACCCGGCGGTTGCGCGCGCGCCCTTCCGCCGTTTCGTTCGGCGCCACGGGGATATTGTCGGCGTGGCCGACGGCCGTCAGGCGCGACGCCTTGACGCCGCTGGCGATGAACAGGCGCACCACGGCGCTGGCGCGCGCGGCCGACAATTCCCAGTTCGAGGCAAAGTTGGAATTACTGATCGGCTGCACGTCCGTATGCCCTTCCACCTGCACGTCGTGCGTATCGTCCTTGAGCAGCACGGCGACGGCGCGCAGGGCCTGGTCCGATTCCACCGTCAGGCGCGCCGCGCCCGGGTCGAACAGCACGCTGGCATTGATTTCCACGCTCACGCCGCGGCTCGTCTGCGTGACCCGCACCTTGCCTTCCTTCACCAGCGGCGCCAGGGTGGAGGTCAGGTCCTGCGCCAGGCGCGTCATGTGTTCGCGCTCGCGGCGGATGGCTTCCGTGCGGCGTTTCAGGGCCGGGTTCGGCAGCGGAATGGCCTGCGGCGCCTCCATGATGATGGGCGGCGCGCCCTTTTCCAGGCTGAAGGCCTGGCCGATGGCATTCTGGAAGACGCGGTATTTGCCTTCGTTGACTTGCGAAATCGCGTACATGACAACGAAGAAGGCGAACAGCAGGGTGATGAAGTCGGCGTACGAGATCAGCCAGCGGTCCTGGTTGTCCGGTTCCTCGTCATACTTCCTGCGCGCGCGCCGCATCATGGTCAGTGCTCGTGCAGCAGGCTGGAAACGCGCTCTTCGATGATGCGCGTATGGTCGCCCGTGGCGATGTCGTACAGCACGGCGGCCGTGATTTCGTATTGCAGCACGCGGCGCGAGACGATGGCCTTGAGTTTATTCGCCACCGGCAGGAACAGCAGGTTGGCCAGGCCGACGCCATAAATCGTCGAGACAAACGCCACGGCAATGCCGCCGCCCAGCTTGCTCGGATCGGTGAGGTTTTCCATCACGTGGATCAGGCCCAGCACGGCGCCCAGGATGCCGATGGTGGGCGAATAACCGGCCGCCGATTCCCACACCTTGACGGCCTGGCGCTCGGCCATTTCATAGGCGGAGATTTCCACGTCGAGCAGCTGGCGCAGCTTGTCGGGCGCGATGCCGTCGACGATCATCCTCAAGCCCTTGGCGTTGAAGCGGTCGGCCGTGTTTTCCATCAGGCGCTCGAGCGCCAGCGGGCCGTCGCGCCGCGCCGTCAGGCTCCACTGCCCGATGTCGCGCGCCAGCGCGGCACGCGTGTCGGGCGGCGGCAAAAACACCCAGCGCAGCATTTCCAGGCCGCGCACGAAGGTGCGCAGCCGCGTTTGCAGCAGCACGGCGCCGAAGGTGCCGATGACAAC
Organism: Janthinobacterium sp. PLB04; assembly: GCF_021165895.1. Lineage (NCBI taxonomy): Bacteria > Pseudomonadati > Pseudomonadota > Betaproteobacteria > Burkholderiales > Oxalobacteraceae > Janthinobacterium > Janthinobacterium sp. PLB04. The sequence continues at coordinate 5,361,367 of NZ_CP088968.1, forward strand.
GATGGCAAAGGCGGCCGGCTGCAGCAGGGAGGCCATCTTGCCGCCTTCCAGTGCCTGGCCGACCAAAAGGCCCGCCAGCGCCAGCGCCAGCCCGATTACGCTGGACCAGTCCACGCCTGCTCCCTCAAGGTTGCGCGCAGGCGCGCGACGGCCTGGGTATGCAGCTGCGAGACGCGCGATTCCGACACGCCCATCACCGCGCCGATCTCCTTCAGGTTCAGCTCTTCTTCGTAATACAGGCCCATGAGTATTTTCTCGCGTGGTGGCAGCGCGTCGATGGCATCGATCACGGATTGCCGGAAATCGGTATCTAGCAGGGAGCGCAAGGGGTCGCTGTCTTCGTCCACGCAGTGGCGGTCGAGGAAGCTGTCATTGCCGTCCGGGTCATGAAAGTCTTCGTAGTACACGAGCTGGTGGCCGCCGCCGTCGCCCAGCATTTCCTGGTAGTCGGCCAGCGACATCTTCAGCAGCTTTGCCACTTCCGACTCCGTCGGCGGATGGCCGAGGCGCTGCTGCAAGGTACTCATCGCCTCCTCGATCTTGCGCATGTTCTGGCGCATGCTGCGCGGCAGCCAGTCGCTGGTGCGCAATTCGTCGAGCATGGCGCCGCGGATGCGCAGCACGGCATACGTCTCGAACTGCGCGCCATGCGTCTCTTCATAGCGGCTAATGGCATCGAGCAGGCCGATCATGCCGGCCTGGATCAGGTCATCGACCTCGACCGAAGGCGGCAATTTCGCCTTCATATGGTGCGCCAGACGCTTCACCAGCGGAATGTGCTCCGTCAGCAAATAGTCCTTGTTCGATTTCCCTTTGACCGTGTACATAGGCTGCTTATTGTTTTCTCATCTTATCTGGTGCTACGGTTCGATTCAGGCGCTGAACTGGTGCGGGCTCCCCGTCTGGTACAAGGTGCCGCCAAGCACCGGTGCCGCCGAACGGGCCAGCCGCTCGGCCAGTCCGCGAAACGCCACCGAGGCGCCCGCCAGCGGAAACGCATCGACCACGCTGCGGCCCAGCCGCGCCGCGCGGTGCAGATACTCGTCGGCAGGCACCGAACCCATCGAGGTCAGCTTCACGGCCAGGTAGCGGCTCGCCGCCTGCGCCATATTATCGTATACCACTTTTGCCTCGGATTCGGAAGCGCCGGTGACGAGAATACCGAACGGACGGCGCCCCAGTTCCTGGCTCAGGCGCTTGATCAGGCAGTACGCCGCCTTGATCGAGGTGGCGCTGGTCGACACTTGCACGACGATATCGGACGAGGCCATCAGGGGCACGGGGAAGCAATCGCCCTCGTCGGCCACGACGCCGTCGACCAGCACGATGCCGCTCTGGCGCGCCAGCACCTCGAACGTCTTGCCCAGGCGGCGCAGTTCGTCCTCGCCCGCATAGTCCATGCTGTCCATCAAATGGTTGCGCGCACCCAGGCTGGCCACGCCAAAGCCTTGCGGCACCTGGTGGATGACCTGGTTCAAGCCGCACTGCTGGCGCGCCACGTCGCGCAGGCTGGCGCCGTGCGCCAGTCCCAGGCGCGCCGCCACGCCATCGCTGCCGCCGCTGGCGTCGAGCAGCAGCACGTCATTGCCGCCGTAGACGAGCGAGGCGCCCAGGTTGACCAGCATGGCGCCCTTGTCGTCCTGCGGCGTGGCCGAGAGGAACGTCATGACGCGCGGCTGCGGGCCGGCCAGCATGCGGCGCAAGCCTTCGGCCTGGTCGAAATCGAAATTAGCCAAGGTGCACCCCGCGCGCTTCATTGTTGCGGGCGGCCGCCTGCGCCATCAGGAGCGGCAGTTCGGCATCGGAAAACTGCGTCGCCGCCGCATCGCGCTTGAGCTTGAAGGCGCGGTCGATCAGGTAGCCGCGGTCGGCCAGGTACAGGTCTTCCGGCACGCGCTGGCCGTTCGACACATAAAACAGGTTCAGCTTCTGGCGGATCACCACGTCGAGCACGTTGCCGATCGAGGCCGCTTCATCGAGCTTGGTCATGATGCAGCCGGCCAGGCCGCTGCCCTGGTAGGCGCGCACCACTTCGTTGAGGGTTTCCTGGGTCGCCGTGGAGTTCAGGCACAGCAGGCGTTTCACATCGGCGCCGGCGCCCGACAGCATGGCCACCTGCTCCGTGACCATCTGGTCGCGCTGGCTCACGCCGACCGTATCGATCAGCACCGTGTGCTTGTTCTTCAATTCCTTCAGGGCGATGCGCAAGTCCGCCTCGTCCTTCACGGAATGCACCATCACGCCGAGGATCTTGCCGTAGATGCGCAGCTGTTCGTGCGCGCCGATACGGTAGGCATCGGTGGTGATCAGGGCCAGCTTTTCCGGGCCGTGGCGCATCACGCAGCGGGCCGCCAGCTTGGCCGTGCTGGTGGTCTTGCCGACGCCGGTCGGGCCCACCAGGGCAAACACGCCGCCCTGCTCCAGCATGGCGTCTTCATTGGCCACCGTATTCAGGTTGCGGCTGAGGACGGTCTTGATCCAGCGCATGCTTTGCGCGCCATCGAGGCCGGCCGGCAGCTTGTCGATCAGGTAGCGCGCCAGGCTGGCCGAAAAACCGGCAGCCAGCATTTCGCGCAGCACGACGGCTTTTTGCGGCTCGCGCTGCTGCGTCGAACCCCACGAGATTTCCGCCAGCTGGGTTTCCATCATGCCGCGCATGGCACGGATTTCATTCATCATGCCGCTCATCTCGGCGGCGGCGTTTTCCTTGACGTGCGCCAGCGCGCTGGCCATCATCTGCTGCATGCGGGCCATGTCCACTGGCTCGGAGGCAGCCTGGCGCGGTGCGGCGGGACGCGGCGCGGCCGGGCGCTGTGCCGGGGCGGCCGGACGCTGCGGCGTGGCGAACTGGGTCTGCAACTGGGGACGGGGCTGGGCCATTTCGGACGCGGCCGGCGGCGACGCCAGCGAAGCGGCATCGTCATTGGCCAGCGCGAGGATTTCCACCACGCCATCGGCCTGGCGGTTCGACAGGATCACGGCATCGGGGCCCAGCGCTTCGCGCACCTTGCGCAGCGCATCGCGCGACGAGGCGCCCGTAAATTTCTTCACATTCATGACCGGCCTCCCAAGGCGGGGGTGGCGCAATATTGGCTGAACTGTGTGACCATCATCGACTCCTGTTGCTTGAGTGCTGTCTTCCACATGGACACAGATCACCCGGACAGTTTCCATTATTAGCGATGCTTGCAGGAAACGATCGAAGGAACAGGACGGGAAAGTACCCGTTATTCAGTTTGCCGAGAGGAAATTGATGTTTATTTGACCAAAGGCAAGGGCTGGGGCCAGACCCGGCGGGCCTGACCCCGGTACTAATGCTGTCAACTACTGCGCCCCCACCAGCGCCGTGACGCGGATGGTCTTGGTTTCCGGCACTTCCGCATGCGACAGCACTTTAAGCTGCGGCAAGGCGCGGCGCAGGAAACGCGACAGCAAGGCGCGCAGCGGCGCCGGCACCAGCAGCACCGGCGTCAGGCCCAGCGCTTCCTGCTGCTGCGCGGCCAGGCCCGCCTGGTGCGCGATGGTGTCGGCCAGGCCAGGCTCGATGCCGGCGCCATCGCCGCCATTGCCCATCGCCTGCATCAGCAGGCGCTCCAGGCGGCTGTCGAGCGTCATCACGGACAGTTCGGCCGCGCCGGGGAACAGTTGCTGCACGATGGCGCGGCCCAGGGCGACGCGCACCAGCGCAGTCAGGTCGTTCGGGTCTTGCGTATTGACCGTATGCTCGGCCAGAGTTTCGATGATGGTGCGCATGTCGCGGATGTGCACGCCCTCGGCCAGCAGGTTCTGCAGCACTTTTTGCAGGGTCGACAAGGACAGCATCTTCGGCACCAGGTCTTCCACCAGGCGCGGCGCATCCTTGCCCAGGTGGTCGAGCAGCGACTGCACTTCCGCGCGGCCCAGCAGCTCGGAAGCGTGCGAGGTGATCAGGTGATTCAGGTGCGTGGCCACCACGGTGCCTGCGTCGACCACCGTGTAGCCCATCGATTGGGCCTGGTCGCGCAAGCTCGCGTCGATCCAGGTGGCGGGCAAGCCGAAAGCGGGATCGTTCGTGGCCAGGCCCGGCAAGGTGCCGCTGGCCATGCCGGGATTAATCGCCAGGAACTGGCCGTTGAACGCTTCGCCCACGCCCACTTCCACGCCCTTGAGGGTGATGCGGTAGGCGGACGGCTTCAATTCCAGGTTGTCGCGGATATGCACGGGCGGTGCCAGGAAACCCACTTCCTGGGCAAATTTCTTGCGGATGCCCTTGATGCGTTTGAGCAATTCCCCGCCCTGCGTCTTGTCGACCAGGGGGATCAAACGGTAGCCCACTTCCAGGCCCAGGGTATCGACGGGCATGATGTCTTGCCAGCTGGCTTCTTCCTGCTCGGGCGCCACGGTCGCTTGCGGCACTTCGGCCGGCTTTTCGGCCGCCGCTTTTTCCTGCGTGCGTTTCTTGCTGATCAGATAGGCGGAACCGGCCAGCAACGAAGCCAGCAGGATGAAGACCATGTTCGGCATGCCGGGAATCAAGCCCATGCCGCCGATGATGCCGGCGGTAATATAGAGCACCTGCGGTTTCGCAAACAATTGCCCCACCAGCTGGGTGCCGATGTCCTGTTCGCTGGCCACGCGCGAGACGACGATACCGGCCGCCGTGGAAATGATCAGCGAAGGAATCTGCGCCACCAGGCCGTCACCGATGGCCAGCAGGGTGTAGTTCTTGAGCGCATCGGCAAAGCCCATGTCGTGCTGCAGCAAGCCCACCAGCAAGCCGCCGACGATATTGATGACGGTGACCATGATGCCGGCGATGGCGTCGCCGCGCACGTATTTGCTGGCGCCGTCCATGGCGCCGTAGAATTCCGCTTCCTGCGCCACTTCCGTGCGGCGGCGGCGCGCTTCGTCTTCGCCGATCAGGCCCGCGTTCAGGTCGGCATCGATGGCCATCTGTTTACCAGGCATGGCGTCCAGCGCGAAGCGGGCTCCTACCTCGGCGATACGGCCCGCACCCTTGGTCACCACCGTAAAGTTGATGATCGTCAAAATGATAAACACGACGATACCGACCGTGTAGTTGCCGCCGATCAAGAAGTGACCGAACGCCTCGATCACTTTACCGGCCGCGTCGGCGCCCGTATGGCCTTCCGTCAACACCACGCGCGTGGACGCCACGTTCAGCGACAGGCGCAGCATGGTCGACACGAGCAGGATGGTCGGGAACGCCATGAAGTCGAGCGGCTTGACCGTGTACAGCGCCGTCAGCAGCACGATGATGGACAGCGCGATATTAAAACTGAAGAAGATGTCGAGGATGAAGGCCGGCAGCGGCAGCACCATCATCGCCAGCAGCATGATGATGATGACAGGCGCTGCGATGCCCTTGCTGGCGTTGCCACCCATTCCGCTGAGCCAGGCTGGCATTCTCAGGCCGTTCATGGTGTACTTCCTTTATTCTTGTCTTCTGCGCCGGCTGCGGGCGGTGTCTGTGAGGCGGGATTCTGCGGGTCGAGCTCGGGCGGCACGTCGAGTTTCTTCGGCTTGTCGGGACGCTCGCCCTGGCCCTTGCCGTAGCTGCGCAGCTGGAACACGTAGGCCAGCACTTCGGCCACGGCGCCATACAGCGCCTCGGGAATTTCGTCGCCGATGTCCGTGTGCTTGTACAGCGCGCGCGCCAGGGCCGGCGCTTCCAGGATGGCAACCTTGTGTTCGCCGGCCAGTTCGCGGATCTTCGCCGCCACCTCGTCGATGCCTTTGGCCACCACCTGCGGCGCGCCGCGCGAATTCTCGCCATACTTCAAGGCCACCGCGTAGTGGGTAGGATTGGTCACCACCACGTCGGCCGTCGGTACATCGGCCATCATGCGGCGGCGCGACATTTCATGCTGCATCTGGCGTATCTTCGCCTTGATCTGCGGATTGCCGTCCGATTCCTTCGACTCTTGCTTGACTTCCTGCAAGGACATTTTCATCTTGTTAGCGTAGTGCCACATCTGGTACGGACCGTCGATGGCGGCAATCAAGCCCAGCGCGCCGACGATCAGCAAAAAGGCCGTGATCAGCAAGCTGATCAGATGAGCCGATCCGGCGCGCAAGGATTCCACCGACAAGCCCAGCACGGCGTCCTTTTGATGCTGCATCACCATCCAGGCGACGACGCCGACGACGAGGGTCTTGGCGATGGCCTTGAGCAATTCCACCAGCGCATTCTTCGAAAACATGTTGCCCAGGCCGCGAATCGGGTTGAGCTTGCCAAAATTGGGGGTGAACGCCTTGGAACTGAACAGCCAGCCGCCCACCAGCACGGGCGAGGCCAGGGCGACGAGCATGATGGCCAGCGCGTACGGCAGGCAAGTCAGCAAGACGGAGCCCACGTCGTAGCCGATGCGCAACATCATCGCATCGGGATTGAGTATCTGCTCCCGGTCCAGGGTCAGCCCGGAAACCATGACAGCCGTCAACCGCCGCACGATGGCGTCGCCGGCAAACCACAGGCAGCAGCCGGACGCCATCAGCACAGTGAACGTTGCCACTTCACGCGATCGCGGAACGTCGCCTTCCTCACGCGCCTGCTCGAGGCGCTTCGGTGACGCGGCTTCGGTCTTTTCTGCGTCGCTGTCTTCCGACATCAATCAACTCCGGTGAAGTCCTGCAGCCTGGCTAGGCGCAATACGGACTGGGCATGTGGCATTATCGGTTCAATTACCGCAACGCCATCAAGGGAAAAGGAGGGCGAATCCCCTGCTTTTCCTTTGCCTGAATGAAACAGCCGCAGGCGCCCACTTCAAAGGAGACCGAAAAATGGTCAGGGCAAGGCGCAGCCCCGAAGACAGTACGAACAGTACGGCGAGGGGTTGCAACGCAGTCATGGCCATTTTCTCGGGGCTCCTAACGGCTTTTCCTCGCCTCGGCCTGCTTGACGGTCTGCTCGATGGCGCCAAACAAGGACTTGCCGTCGTCACCCAGCACTTCCAATCGAACAACATCGCCAAACAACAGAAATGGCGTGCTGGCAACGCCATCGGCGATCATCTCCTGGTTACGTCGTTCAACGATACTGGAAAACCCCTTCTTGACTTCCTTGTTGGCGACCCCGCCCGCGCTGACCACGCTACCGGCGCGCGCGTTGCGCGTCTGGCACAGATGGGCGAGCAATTGCGGGTAATTGAACGCCATGTCGGCGCCCGCGTGGGGCTGGCCCGTCAACTTGCCGTTCAGGCTGCAGCGCAGGGCGTGATGCACCTTGCCGCCGCGCCAGGCATCGCCCAGCTCGTCAGGCGTGATGGCGACAGGAGAGCAGGCCATGGCCGGTTTCGCTTGCAGGAAACCATATCCACTCGCTTGCTCGTCCGGCACCAGGTTGCGCAAGGTGATGTCGTTGACCAGCATTAATAGCTTGATGTTCAGGTGCGCCTGGTCGGGCGTGGAGCCCATGGCCACATCTTCCGTGATGGCGGCGATGCCTGCCTCGTAATCGATGCCCCACTGCTCGTGCGCCAGGATGATCTCGTCCTGGGCGCCGAGAAAATCGTCGCTGGCGCCCTGGTACAGGCGTGGCGCATCGCGCAGATTGGCGGGCGCCTCGGCTCCCGCCGCCTTGCAGGCCCGCTCGATCTGCTGCAGGTAGGAGGCGCCGGCCACGCGCAGGCTGCTGCGCGGCAAGGGCGCCATGCAGTTGGCGGGGTCGAATTCGAAGGCGCGATGGCCGCGGCCGCTATTGATGGTCTGGTACAGCAAATCGAGCTGGGGCGCGATGAAACTCCAGTCGTCGAGCGCCTTTTGCAGGGTCGGGGCAATGCCATCGGCCAGATGGGCCGTTTTCAGGTCGCGCGAGACGACAGCCAGCTGGCCGTCGCGCGTGCCATCCTTCAGGGTAGCTAATTTCATGGGCGGGAAACTTCGTCAAATGCAGGCAATGGAGGCTAAAGACGCCAAAAAGCCGGGATATCCCCGGCTTTGGCGGTCAGGAAGGGACTAGGCCAGGAGCGCGATCTGCTCGGGCGTGAGGTAGCACCACTCGCCTTCGGCAATGCCCAGCGATTCCAGGGTCAGGCTGCCGATGGCGGAACGGTGCAGCGCGCTGCAATGGTTGCCGGCGGCGGCCAGCATGCGCTTGACCTGGTGGTATTTGCCCTGTTCCAGCACGATTTCCAGCTGGTGCTCGCCCCGCTTGACGCAGACGAGGGCCGCCAGCGGGGCCGGTTCGTCGTGCAATTGCACGCCAGCCAATAGCAGGGCCACCAGTTCATCCGTTACGGGTTCTTGCGTGGTGGCCTGATAAATCTTGGGAACGTGGCGCTTCGGCGACGATTGGGCATGGATAAACGGGCCATCGTCGGACATCAGCAGCATGCCGGTCGTATCGTGGTCGAGCCGGCCGACGGGCTGGACTTCGCGCCAGGTGAATTGTTCCGGCAGCAAGGTCAGCACGCCAGGGTGATGGCTGGGCTTGCGCGAGCATTCGAAGTTGGCAGGCTTGTTCAGCGCCAGGTACAGGTGCTGGCGGACCACCCACTCTTCTTCGAACACGTGCAGCACCAGGCCTTCGGTCTCGACGGTGGTGCGGTAATTGGTCTGGGTGACGCCATCGATGACGACATCGCCATCCTCGATGAGGGAACGACAATATTTACGGGTGCCAAAACCCTGCGATTGCAGGATGCGGTCTAGGGATAATTTACTCATGGGCGTGACTTTACCAGAAGCGGCTGGCAGCGTGAAGCGGCGGCACCTGGCGCCCGCGCGGCGGCCCAGGCAGCATGAAACCATGGCACACGCAGAAATACCAAAAAGAACAAGGTGAGATTTGGCGAGAAATGGTTGATTCCTTTGAGAAATATCAAGCGCTCGGAATATCGCATTGATAGACTGAAACTTCGGTAGGAATCCGCCTAACGAGCTTTAGGAATAATAACCAGGCAACGACCCACAAGGACATTGTATGAAGCATACCGATACCATCGCCTTACAAGGCAGCATCGCCGACATGCGCCAGCGCATCGCTGCGGAACAGGCGGCCATGCACAAAGTCAGACTCGGCGTGGCACGCTGGAGCAGCACCCCTGCGCCGCAGGATGCGGACGCGCCGCCATCACCAGCCAGCCAGACGCACTGGCATGCCGAGGCGCAATGCCATTTCATGTGCTGGCTGGAACTGGGTGGTTTTGCGCACGCGGATGCGGACGCAGACGCGGAAACCGACAGCGTGACCGCGCCTGCCACGGCGGACATACCGTCCGACACTAACGCCAGCGTCGGCGCTGCGGCAGCCAGACAGCCCCTGCCCGCGCACTGCAACGGCTGCGCCGTCTGAGCGCGGCCCGTCCGACCAGCCATGCCCTGCCTTCGCATGCCTGCCTTGCCAGCGCACCCAGACGCATCCGCCGACACCGGCCCATCCAGCACACACAAAAGGAAACGGCGGCATTGCGCCGCCGTTCCCAAGCCCCATCGGGACTTTAGTGAGGAATGTAAATTCACTCAAAACCACATCTGCGATGCGGCGAGTAGTTCCAAGACCTGCCAATCAAGTTAGTACTGACAACATAGTTGATATATCGCCCCTCCTTGAAAAGAACTACGCTTTCACTATAGCCCAAGCAGCCCCGTTTTCAAGCCAATTTACCACCTTATTGAAAATCATTCTCGATTGGCTTGCCTGCCAGCCAAGAGTGATGTCCTCAGCGCAACGCCGGTTGTGACTGCTGCACGGCCGCCTTCATGGCGCCCGCGCCCATGGCGGCGCCAAACTTTTTGAGCACCCGTTCCGGCAAGCCTTCATGCTGCGTGTAGTCGACGATGTCTTCCGCCTTGACGATATCGCGCGCCACGCTGTCGACCGTGCCGAAATCGTCGGCCAGGCCCATTTCCACGGCTTTCGCGCCCGTCCAGTACAGGCCGGAGAAGGTATCGGCCGTTTCCTTCAGGCGCTTGCCCCGTCCCGTGCGCACGACGTCGATGAATTGCTGGTGGATTTCATTGAGCATGCTCTGCGCATACGCCTTGTGTTTTTCCGTCAGTGGGCTGAACGGGTCCATGAAGCCCTTGTTCTCGCCCGCCGTCAGCAAGCGGCGCTCGACGCCGACCTTTTCCATCACGCCCGTGAAACCGAAGCCATCCATCAGCACGCCGATGGAACCGACCACGCTGGCCTTGTTGACGTAGATGCGGTCGGCGGCGGCGGCGATGTAATAGCCGCCCGAGGCGCACATTTCATCGACCACCACATATAAAGGCTTGTCCGGATAGCCCTTGCGCAGGCGCTGCATCTCGTCGACGATCATGCCGGCCTGCACGGGACTGCCGCCCGGACTATTAATATGCAGCACCACGGCCACGGAACCGGCATCGGAAAACGCCTTGTCCAGCGCGGGGATGACGACGGCGGCCGAGCCGCTGCCTTCGGACTCGATGGCGCCGCTGATGTCGATCAGGGCCGTGTGGCGCCCCAGGGTTTCGCTGTCGTCGGCCGTGTTGTAGTCATAAAACACCCACAGGGCGAACAGCACGATCAGCAGGCTGAAGACCTTGAAAAAGATGCTCCAGCGGCGGTGTGCGCGTTGTTCTTGCAAAGTGGCAAATACCAGCTTTTCCAGCACGTCGCGCTCCCAGTGTCCCGCAGGGGCGCCGTGGCCGGCGGCTGGCGCGCTGCTGGCCAGCTTGTCATTCGTGTTATCGCTCATGGTTCACTTTGCTTAAATTACAAAAAGCCCGTCCCGGCCTCAGGCCGGCAGTGGCTGGACATATTCGTCGGGTTGCCAGTACAGCTGGCCATCGCGCTCGGCCACGGCAATCGGACGCAAGCGCCCGCCCTTGCAGGGGCCACCCGCGCACAAGCCGCTTTCCGGCACATAGATGGCGCCATGCGTCGAACACATCAGGTATAAGCCGCTGGACTCGAAAAACTCGCCCTCGGCCCAGTCCAGTTCGATCGGCACGTGGGCGCAGCGGTTCAGGTAGCCATACGCCTTGCCGCCGTGGCGCACGACAAAACCGGTGGTCGTCTCGCCACCGGCCGAGACGGGAAAGCGCACGCCCTTGCCGCCATCGGCCACGGCGTCGGCGGCGCAAATGAATACATCGACAACATCGTTCATCATGCGTGCTCGCTCAGCCATTGATGCAGGTCGGCCACCGTGGCGGCCGAATACAGGGGATGGCAAGCTTGCAACTGCGCCACCGGATGCGCTCCATACTCTACGGCAATACTGGCCGCGCCGGCATTGCTTGCCATCAACAAATCATGACTGGTGTCGCCGATCATCACGGTGCGGCGCATATCCTGCCCCAGTTCGCGCGTCAGTTCCTGCAGCATGGCCGGATGGGGCTTGGAAAAGGTTTCGTCGGCGCAGCGCGTCGCATCGAACAGGGACAGCAGCTTGACGGCATTCAAGGAGCGGTTCAGGCCGACACGGCTCTTGCCCGTGGCCACCGCCAGGAAATACGCCTGCTGCGAGAGTTCCTGCAGCATTTCGTAGACGCCCGGAAACAGGGCCAGCTCATGGTCGCGCGACAGGTAGTGATAGCGGTAGCGCTCGGCCATGCGCGCATGGTATTTCGGCTCCACGTCGGGCATCACCAGCTGCATGGCTTCCTGCAAGCCCAGGCCGATCACATGCGAAGCGAGCAACTCGGTGGGAATTGGCAAGCCCAAGTCTTTGGCCGAAGCCTGGATGCACTTGACGATGGTCGAGGTACTGTCTATCAGCGTACCGTCCCAATCGAAGACGATCAGATCAAATTGCTTTCTTGCCATGTTTCCCGACGGCATAGCCGCCGGCTCCTTGATAGTGAATGACGGCGACTGACTACCTTGTGAGTAGTGTCACGCGCACAGTGCTTACTTATCGTGCGGCAACGGCCAATGGTTTGCCCAAGCTTACCAAGAAACGCTCGCATTCGGCAGCCAGCGGCGCGTTCAGGGTCATCGTCTTGCCCGTTTCCGGATGCGTAAACGTGATCTGGTGCGCGTGCAGGAACATGCGTTTCAGGGCACCGCGCGTGCTGTCGGCTTTCAACAGGGCACGGTTGAGGGCAAAGTCGCCATATTTATCGTCGCCGGCGATGGGGAAACCGGACGAAGACAGGTGCACGCGGATCTGGTGCGTGCGTCCCGTCTTCAATTCCGCTTCAAGCAAGGCGAAGTTGTGATATTTATGCAACAGTGAAAACACCGTGTGCGACGCCAGGCCATCAGCCTGCACGGCCACCCGTCGCTCGCCTTCGGCCGTCGTATATTTATGCAGCGGCAACTTGATATGCTGGCGCGCATTCTTCCAGTCGCCGGCCACCAGCACCAGGTAGCGCTTGTCCGTGACGCCATCGCGCATCTGCTCGTGCAAGTTCGTCAACGCGGAACGTTTCTTTGCCAGCAACAGCAGTCCGGACGTGTCGCGGTCCAGGCGGTGCACCAATTCCAGGAACTTGGCGTCGGGGCGCGAAGCGCGCAATTGCTCGATCACGCCGAACGACACGCCCGAGCCGCCATGCACGGCCACGCCGGCCGGCTTGTCGATGACGAGCAGCTGCGCATCTTCGAAGATGATCTTGAATTCGGCGGCCGGCGCGCCCGTGGGCGCCTTTTCGGCCACGCGCACGGGGGGAATGCGCACCACGTCGCCAGCGGCGAGACGGTACAGCTGATCGATACGGCCTTTATTAACCCGCACTTCTCCCGATCGCAAGATCCGGTAGATGTGGCTTTTAGGCACTCCCTTGCACACTCTTAATAAGTAGTTGTCGATGCGCTGGCCTGCTTCTTCCTCGGCGATCGTTACGAATTGGGCTTGCGGCTGAACCGGGGGTGTTGAAGGGGGAACAACATCATTTTGACTCTTCATTTACTATGTCTTCCCAGAAATCTCTCTAAGTCCTTCATTTTGAATATATAATTGTTTTTGCTGCGGCCCTGGCTGCTGCGAGTGTAAGAATAAAAGCACATTTTACACAGGGGCGTCTCTACCGGCCTCGCCAAATTGCAAATTCGGTGGAAAAAAATGTATATGCACCATCCCTGCGCGAATCAAGGTTGCACCGTAGTTGTAATCGGATAACGCGTGGAGATGCTGAAGTGAGTGTATTGGATTATAAGGATAAGTACCCGTTAGCGCGACTTATCGAGTCGGGCTCGCGGGTTGATGAAGTTGATAACGCTTGCCGTTTTCGCCAAACCCCGTATGCGGCCACAATACTGAGGGTTGTCGATGAATAGGCTGAGGCCAAGCCTCGCCATCGCGATCCCTGTAATGAGCCGGCTTACGATTTGGCTCTGAATTTGCTGACCACTTGCATTCTCTGCCCCCGACATCCGGGCTGCTTCAGATGAGTTGCAAGTGTCCTGTGCACTCGGCATGACGATCGACCTCACCGCGCCTGTTGCGGCCGTAACGTATACCTCGTACGCGTTGTTGCTCCGCACGCCTAGGCATTTCCCCCGCCAGCACTCCCGTTCTCGCATATATCCCTGTACTTCGCCGCTTCCCCGGAAGCGGCTTTGAGATGGCCTACGGGTCGCGGAGTTATAAAAATGAAACGCATGTTGTTTAATGCCACGCAGCAAGAAGAACTGCGCGTAGCGATTGTCGACGGACAAAAACTGATCGACATCGATATCGAGACAGCCGGGCGCGAACAGCGCAAATCCAACATCTACAAGGGCGTGATCACGCGCATCGAGCCATCGCTCGAAGCGTGCTTCGTCAGCTATGGCGAAGACCGCCACGGCTTCCTGCCTTTCAAGGAAGTTGCCCGCACGTACTTCCGTGAAGGCGTGGACGTGCGTAACGCTTCCGTCAAGGAAGCGCTGCGCGAAGGCCAGGAAATCATGGTCCAGGTGGAAAAGGAAGAGCGCGGCAACAAGGGCGCCGCCCTGACCTCGTTCGTCTCGCTGGCCGGCCGTTACCTGGTCCTGATGCCGAACAACCCGCGTGGCGGTGGCGTATCGCGCCGCGTGGAAGGGGAGGAGCGCCAGGAATTGCGCGAAACCATGGATAAACTGGACTTGCCTGCTGGCATGTCCGTCATTGCCCGCACGGCAGGCATCGGCCGCAACGTCGATGAACTGCAATGGGACTTGAATTACCTGATGCAACTGTGGCGCGCCATCGAAGGCGCCGGCAAGTCGGCCAACGGCGCTTTCCTGATCTACCAGGAATCGTCGCTCGTCATCCGCGCCATCCGCGACTACTTCCAGCCCGACATCGGCGAGATCCTGATCGACACCGACGAGATCTACGACCAGGCGCACCAGTTCATGAGCCACGTGATGCCCGACATGGTGCACCGCGTAAAACGCTACAGCGACGACGTGCCGCTGTTCTCGCGCTTCCAGATCGAACACCAGATCGAAACGGCGTACAGCCGCACCGTGCCGTTGCCATCGGGCGGCGCCATCGTTATCGACCACACGGAAGCACTGGTCTCCGTCGACGTCAACTCGGCCCGCGCCACACGCGGCTCGGACATCGAGACGACCGCCTTCAACACCAACTGCGAAGCGGCCGAAGAAGTGGCCCGCCAGCTGCGTCTGCGCGACTTGGGCGGCCTGATCGTCATCGACTTCATCGACATGGAAGTGGCAAAGAATCAGCGCGAAGTGGAACAGCGCCTGAAAGATGCGCTGCACCATGACCGTGCCCGTGTACAAATGGGCAAGATTTCCCGCTTCGGCCTGATGGAACTGTCGCGCCAGCGCCTGCGCCCTTCGCTGTCCGAAGGCTCGCACGTGACGTGCCCGCGCTGCTCCGGCACCGGCCACATCCGCGATACGGAGTCGTCCGCCCTGCAGGTGCTGCGCATCATCCAGGAAGAGGCGATGAAGGAAAACTCGGCCACCATCCACGTGCAGGTGCCCGTGGACGTGGGCGCCTTCCTGCTGAACGAAAAGCGCGGCGAAGTACTGAAAATCGAGAACCGCCACCGCATCGCCGTGATCCTGATCCCGAACAAGCATCTGGAAACGCCGCACTACAAGCTGGAACGCATCAAGCACGACGATCCGCGTCTGGAAGACAGCCAGGCCAGCTACAACCTGGCTGAAAGCGCTGAAACCGACATGGCTTACAGCAAGCGCCAGAAGGAAGAAGCCAAGCCGCGCCAGGAAGCCGTCGTCAAGACGATCACCCCTGACCAGCCGGCACCGCTGGTCGAGCGCAAGCCCGTCGAAGCGAAACCGGCTCCCGTGGCCGCGCCTGCCGCACCACAGGGCCTGATCGCCAAGATCATCAGCTTCTTCACCGGCGCCCCGGCACCGGTGGCACCGGCACCCGCCCCTGTCGCACCAGCCAAGCCGGCCGGCGCCGACCGCGGCGACCGCAACAGCCGTGGCCCGCGTGGCCGTGGCCGCAACGGCAAGCCTGGCCGCGAAGAACGCGAACCGGGCCAGGGCCGTCCAGCCCAGGACGATGCAGCAGCGGAAGCACTGGAAAAAGCGGCACGTCCGCCACGCCCACCGCGTCCACCACGCGAACCGCGTGAGGCCCGCGAAGGCGGCGATGCAATGGCGGCACCACGCGAACGCGGTGAGCGTCCTGAACGCGCCGAGCGTCCGGAACGCGCAGAACGTCCAGAGCGCGCCGAACGTCCACCGCGCCAGCCACGCGAAGGCCGCGAACCACGCGCCGACAAGGCTGTTGTGGCTGAAGTGAAAGCTGAAGAGCTGGCACTGGTTGGCGCCACCGCCAGCGCAGTGAATGTCATCGTGCCGTCCAACGGCCCGGAATCCGACGCCGCACCGGCCAACCTGCTGAAAGCGCCGGCCAATGCCGGTCCTGAAGGCGAAGAGATGGAAAACGACGTGGAAGGCGAAGAACCGCGCCGCCGCCGCCGTCGTGGTGGCCGCAACCGCAACCGCCGCGACCGCGAAACGGGCGAGCTGATCGAATCGGCAAACGGTGAAAACGAAGGCCAGGACGCACCGGTAATCAGCTTCACGGTTGCTCCGGCGCCGGAAGCTGCCGCCGATGCCGCTCCAGTAGCCGTCGTGGCTGCCGCCGCTGTCGTCGCCGTCGCTGCGCCAGTGGAAGCTGCTGCCGAAACCGCTCCTGCCATCGTGGCTGAAGTGGTCGAAGTGGTCGAAATCGCCAAGGTCGTGGACATCGCCAAGGTCGAAGAAGCCGCACCAGCCGCTGAAGTGATCGTAGCGCCAGCCCCTGTGGAAGCGGCTGCAGCGCAAGCTGAACCAGCCGCTGCCGAACCAGTACCAGCTGCCGAGTACAGCTTTGCCGAGAAAACGGAAGCTGCACCGGCGCAAGCGCCTGCTCCAGCGGAAGTCATCGTCGAAGCTGCGCCAGTCGTGGAAACGGTTGCTGTCGTGGAAACCGTCGCCGTAGCTGAAGAGGCGCCAGTCGCCGAAGCGGCACCGGCCGTGGTGGAAGCGGCCCCGGTGGTTGCCGAAGTGGCTCCCGCCCCTGTTCCTGCACCTGCTCCGGCGCCTGCCCCTGTCGTTGCTCCTGCACCGGCTCCTGCTGCGCCAGTCGCCGCGCCGCTGGACTTGAGCGCAGTGCTCGGTTCGGCCGGCCTGACCCTGGCTGCCACCGATCCGGAAAAACTGCGCCTGGCGCAGGAAGCCGCTGCCAAGGCAGTCGCTCCCGTGCGCAAGCCGCGCGAACGCAAGCCATTGCCGCCGCAATCGGATGAGCCGTTGATCCAGGTCAACACGCAACGTCCATAAGCGCGCCGGGTTCGCCCAGCCGCCAATGATGAAAGGGGAAGCTCAGGCTTCCCCTTTTTTACGTCCACTTCTTTGCCAGCCATCCGCCCGCCATGCACGAGAACGCCAATCAAGCTCCCGCCCCCGTCAGCCTGCGCAGCGCCTTCCGCTACTGGCTCAAGCTCGGCTGCGTCAGTTTTGGCGGCCCGGCCGGGCAAATCGCCATGATGCATGCGGAGCTGGTGGAAAAGCGGCGCTGGATTTCCGAGCAGCGCTTCCTGCACGCCCTCAACTACTGCATGCTGCTGCCGGGGCCGGAAGCGACCCAGCTGGCCATCTACATCGGCTGGCTGATGCACCGCACGCGCGGCGCCCTGGTGGCGGGCCTGCTGTTCTTGCTGCCCTCGCTGCTGGTGCTGATCGTGCTGTCCTGGCTCTACATGGCGTATGGCCATGTGGGCGCCATCGCCGGCGTCCTGTACGGCATCAAGCCGGCCGTCGTCGCCATCGTGCTGGCGGCCGCCTGGCGCCTGGGCCGACGCACCTTGCGCAGCCCCGGCCTGATCGCCATCGCCGCGGGCGCATTTGTCGCCATCGCCGCGCTACAGCTGCCATTTCCGCTGATCGTGCTCGCCGCAGCCCTGCTGGGCATGGCGGGCGGGCGCTGGCTGCCGGCCCACTTCCATGTCGGCGCCGCCTCGCATGGCGGCGCGGCCCGCTACGGCGCAGCCCTCATTGATGACGACACGCCCACGCCGGAGCACGCGCGCTTCAGCTGGCCGCGCCTGCTTGGCACGGCCGCCGTGGGCCTGGCCCTGGCCTTCCTCGCCTGGCTGGGCCTGGCGCTGGCGGGCGGCGCGGACCAGCCGCTGGCGCAGATGGGCGTGTTTTTCAGCAAGGCGGCCCTGCTGACGTTTGGCGGCGCGTATGCCGTGCTGCCCTACCTGGTGCAGGGCGCCGCCGACCACTACCACTGGATCACCAGTGCGCAAATGATGGATGGCCTGGCGCTGGGCGAAACGACACCCGGCCCCCTGATCATGATCGTCGCCTTCATCGGTTTTGTCGGCGGCTGGAGCCATGCCGTGACAGGGGAGCAGCTGTGGCTGGCGGGCGTGTGCGGCGCGCTCGTCGCCAGCTGGTTTACCTTCCTGCCCTCGTTCATCTTCATCCTGGCCGGCGCGCCGCTGGTGGAAGCGTCGCGCGGCAATCTGCGCCTGAGCGCGCCCCTGACGGCCATCTCGGCAGCCGTGGTGGGCGTCATCGCCAGCCTGGCCCTGTTCTTTGGCCGCCATGTCTTCTGGCAAGAAAACCCGCTGCCGCACTGGGACTGGCTGGCGATGTTCATCGCGCTGGCGGCCGGCGTGGCGCTGATCAGGTTTCAAGTGGGCACCATCAAATTGCTGCTCGCCTGTGCCATCTTCGGCCTCGTGCTATCGTATCTGCCTTGAACGACTCAACGTAAGTGGTATCACCTTTCATGGCTGACAAGATTATCTACCTCGCCGAAGCCCGCAACGGGGCACCGGCGATCCCTGCGCAGCTGGAAAGCCCCAGCGGCAATGTGGCCGACAGCCTGGGCCGGCCCTTGCACGACTTGCGCATCTCGATTACCGACCGCTGCAATTTCCGTTGCGTGTATTGCATGCCGAAGGACGTGTTCGACAAGAACCACGTGTATCTGCCGCACACGGATTTGCTGTCGTTCGAGGAAATCACGCGCATCGCGCGCCTGTTCGTCGCGCACGGCGTGGAAAAGATCCGCCTGACGGGCGGCGAACCGCTGCTGCGCAAGAATATCGAAAAGCTCATCGCCATGCTGGCCGACCTGCGCACGCCGTCGGGCCAGCCGCTGGACCTGACCCTGACGACCAATGGTTCATTACTGGCAAGAAAGGCGCAGGCGCTCAAGGATGCGGGCCTGAACCGGGTTACAGTGTCGCTTGACTCGCTCGACGACGCCACCTTCAAGCGCATGAACGATGTTGACTTTGCCGTGGCCGACGTGCTGCACGGCATCGATGCGGCACACCAGGCAGGACTCGGCCCCATCAAGATCAACATGGTCGTCAAGGCCGGCATGAACGAGCAGGAAATCGTGCCCATGGCGCGCCACTTCAAGGGCACGCCGTACATCCTGCGCTTCGTCGAATACATGGACGTGGGCGCCTCGAACGGCTGGAACTTGCAGGAAGTCATCCCTTCGGCAGAAGTCGTGCGCCGTATCGGCGCGCAGATGCCCTTGCTGCCCATCAACCCGAACTACACGGGCGAAACGGCGGCGCGCTGGCGCTATGCGGATGGCAGCGGCGAAATCGGCCTCATTTCCAGCGTCACGCAAGCGTTCTGCGCCGACTGCAGCCGCGCCCGCCTCTCGACCGAAGGCAAGCTGTACACGTGCCTGTTCGCCAGCAGCGGCCACGACTTGCGCAGCCTGCTGCGCGGCGGCCACAGCGATGCGGAAATTTCCTCGGCCGTGGCGCAGCTGTGGCGCGGCCGCGGCGACCGCTATTCGCAATTGCGCACCAGCCAGACGGATCTGACGGGCGGCGCACTTGAGCACGGTAAAAAGAAAGTGGAAATGTCGTACATCGGCGGCTGAATCGGGAGCGGCGCACGCCTGCCGCTGCTACCATGGCGTATGCATCCACATTTTCGCCTCTCATGATCAATCAACACGACATTACCGGCCTGATCCTGGCCGGCGGCCTCGGCACGCGCATGGGCCAGCGCGACAAGGGCATGCTGCCCCTGCATGGCCAGCCCCTGGTCCGCCACGTGCTGCAGCGCCTAGCGCCGCAAGTGGGCCAGCTGGCCATCAGTGTCCATGCGGATGCCGGAGACTACGCGCGCTTCGGCCTGCCCGTGTGGCCCGACGCGCTGCCTGGCCAGCTCGGTCCGCTGGCCGGCTTGCACAGCGGCATGCAGCATGCCACCGCCCCCTATCTGCTCACCGTGCCGTGCGACTCGCCATTGCTGCCGCCCGACCTGGCAGCGCGCCTGGCCGCCGGCCTGGCCGAACACAATGCGGACCTGGCCATCGCCGTCACCGAGGACATCGATCCCGCGACGGGCCAGACGGTGCGCCGCCCGCACCCCGTCTTCTGTCTCGTCAAGACTTCCGCCCTGTCCCAGCTCGATGCGTACCTGCGCGGCGGAGAGCGCCGCATGCGCACCTGGCATGGCCCCTTGAAACTGGCCGAGGTGCTCTTCGAGAACAATAGCGCGTTCGGCAACATCAATACCCCGGACGAGCTGGCGGCCCTGCAGGCGCAGGGCCTGTCCGTGCCGATGGCGCAAGCCATCCTGGCCGACACCGTCGCGCCTGTCGCCGAGATCGAGGAACTGCCGCTGCCGCAAGCGTTCGAGCGCATCCTGGCGGCCGACATCATCTCGCCCATCAGCGTGCCCGCGCACGACAATTCCGCCATGGATGGCTACGCCCTGCACGGCGCCGACCTCGGTGGCGACACTGCTGTCACCCTGGCCGTGGTCGACACCATCCTGGCCGGGCGTCCCGGCACGGTCAACATTGGACGCGGCCAATGCGCGCGCATCATGACGGGCGCCGTCATGCCGGACGGCTGCGACAGCGTGGTGCCGCAGGAACTGGTGCAGCACGCCAGCGCACAGCACATCACCGTGGCGCCGGACTGCATCCGCGCCGGCGACAACCGCCGCTTCAAGGGCGAAGACTTGATGCAGGACCAGCCTGCCCTGCTGCAGGGCAAGATACTCGGACCGGCCGAGCTGGGTCTGCTGGCCTCGCTGGGCATCGCCACGGTGCCCGTACGCCGGCGCCTGCGCGTGGCCTTCTTTTCCACCGGCGACGAGTTGCGCTCGATCGGCGAGCCGCTCGACGCGGGTTGCATCTACGACAGCAACCGCTACACCCTGCTGGGCATGCTGACCCGCCTCGGCTGCGAAGTGCTCGACATGGGTATCGTCAAGGACAATCCGCAAGCGCTGGAAGCGGCCCTGCGCGGCGCCTGCGCCTCGGCCGACGTCATCGTCACGTCGGGCGGCGTGTCCAGCGGCGCGGCCGATTTTACGCGCGACATCCTGGCGCGCCTCGGTGACGTGGCCTTCTGGCAAATCAACATGCGCCCGGGCCGCCCCATGGCCTTCGGCCGGATTGCCAGCGAAGGCGAATCGGCACTACTGCTGGGCCTGCCCGGCAACCCCGTGGCCGTGATGGCGGCGTTTTATTTCCTCGCCCGCCCGACCCTGCTGCGCCTGATGGGCGCCGACGCGGACACATCCGCCCTGCAGCTGCTGCAGGTGGCGGCGCAAGCGCCCATCCGCAAGAAACGGGGCCGCACGGAATACCAGCGCGGCATCGTCGAGCGGGGCGCGGACGGGCGCCAGCACGTGCGCGTGACGGGAGCGCAAGGCTCCGGCATCCTGCGCTCGATGACGCAAGCCAATTGCATGATCGTGCTGCACGAAGCGCAAGGCCATGTGGCGGCCGGCGACCTGGTCGATATCGTGCTGTTCCATGGATTGACCTGATGCACCACCACCGGCCAGGCTGACGCGCTGGCCGGGCCGCATTCCACGCTGCGTCACCTGCGTTTCGCCCTCCTCTTCACAACGGCCCGCCCTGCGCGGGCCGTTCGCATTGCCCCTTCGCAATCAATTTATCCTGCACGGCAACTGTTCGGCTATCAAGATAAAAATATTAATCATTTCCATGACCAATAAATCAATAAAGACAACACTAATTGTAATAATTTTATTTATTAGTTGATATTGAAGTTTCTTCGGTGATAACATTCAAGCTTGTATAAAGTTCAATTTTGATATTGTTTTCATGAGGAAACTAACAATGAGACACAGCTCATGGATCGCGGGAGCCAGCATGCTAGGCGTGGCATGCCTGCTTGCTACCTTGTCCCTGGCGCCCTTGACCGCCAGCGCGAAAGGCATCGCGCGCGCCGGTGTGCTGGATAACTGCAACTGGAACCGTCCAGGCGTCGACCCGTTCATGGGGGACGTGGTGGCGGCGGTGGACCGCTATACGGATATCGCGCCGCCAGTGCGCGAACAATTGAAGGAGCGCATGCGCGCGCGCCAGTATGATGAGATCGTGGTGATCAGCCGCGACGCCATCCGCGGCAAGGGCAACTACAACACGCGCATCAGCGACATGCATTTCGGCCCGGGCCGCGTTTGCCGCAATGTCACACGTGCAGGCTGGAGCGAACAGATGCAGGAACGGGGACTCGTGTATTGCGTACAGGGCCAGTGCATCCTCGTGCCGACGATTTGCCGTAACGTCAGCCGTATCACGCAGGCACCCGCGTCGGCGCCGCCGGCGGCAGGCGCCGCGCCCGGCGGTGCAGCGCCTGTTGCGGCCGCCCCGGCCGCCCCGGAAGCGGCAGGCGTGCCACTGATCGACAATCCCGACGCCTTGCGCGGCGGTTCTTTCACGGGCGGCGCCATGCCGCCCGAGGTGGCCAGCATTCCGTTCCTGCCTTTCAACAATTATGTGCGCACCGTCGGCGGCATCACGCCGCCGGCCGGCATGGGTGGTGGCGGCGGTGGCGGTGGCGGCGGTCTGCCGCCGGACCAGGGCAGCAGCATCATCGTGCCGCCCACCGTGATCATCCCCACCTTTCCCCCCACGGTGCCGACGGTCTTGCCGGCCGTGCCCGAACCGCAAACCTGGGCCATGCTGCTGGCGGGACTGGCGATGGTCGGTTACAGCGCGCTGCGCCGCCGCACTGTGCGGACGGCCTGAGGCGGCGCGCTACTCGCCGTCGCCGGCGTCCGCCTTACCCAGCAGCAAGGCGGCCGCCTCGCCCGGCAAGGCTTCCACGGATTTCAATTTGCGCGCCATCTGCCGGCTGCGCACTTCCGCGCTTTCGATATTCTTCGCCGCCTTTTCCAGGGTCAGCCGGGTTTGCGACAGCACGTCGCCGAATTTGCCGAATTCCGTCTTGACGGCGCCCAGCACTTGCCACACTTCCGACGAGCGCTTTTCCAGCGCCAGGGTGCGGAAACCCATTTGCAAGCTGTTGAGCAAGGCCGTCAACGTGGATGGTCCGGCGATGCTGACCCGGTGCACGCGCTGCAATTCGTCGGCCAGGCCCGGGCGGCGCAACACTTCCGCATACAAGCCTTCCGTGGGCAGGAACAGGATGGCAAAGTCGGTGGTGTGCGGCGGCGCCAGGTATTTCTCGGCGATGGTTTTCGCTTCGCCGCGCACGGCCCGTTCCAGCTCGCGTCCAGCCAGCGCCACGCCATCGGCATCGGCCCGCTCGGCCGCCTCGACCAGGCGCTCGTACTGTTCCTTGGGAAACTTCGCGTCGATCGGCATCCACACGGGAGGGCCGCCGTCGGAGAGGCCCGGCAATTTCAAGGCGAATTCCACGCGCGCGCCGCTGCCGGCCACGGTTTCCACGTTCTTCGCATACTGGTCGACAGTGAGTACCTGCTCCAGCAGCATTTCCAGCTGCACTTCGCCCCAGGTGCCACGCGTCTTCACATTGGTGAGTACCCGCTTCAAATCGCCCACGCCCAGCGCCAGCTGCTGCATCTCGCCGAGACCCTGGTGGACTTTTTCCAGCCGCTCCGACACTTGCTGGAACGACGCACTGAGGCGCGTTTCCAGGGTGGCGTGCAGTTTCTCGTCGACCGTCTTGCGCATCTCTTCCAGGCGTGCGCCATTGTCGGCCTGCAAGTCGCGGATCTTGTTCTCGAGCGTGGCGCGCACTTCCAGCATGCGCTGCGCATTCGATTCCGTCAGCTGGGCCAGGGTTTGATTGGTACTCTCGGCAAAGCGCGCCAGGCTTTGCGCCTGCTCTTCGCGCCCGACTTTCCCCTGTGCCTGCATCTGCGTGCGCAGGCTGTCGAGCTGTTGCAAGGTCGCCGCCTGGAATTGCGCCAGGCCGGTGGCCAGATCCTGGCGCGTCGCTTGCGCCGATGCCTGCAGTTGCAGCCGCACTTCGCGCTCGACCCGGTCGATGCGATCCAGGCTTTGCTGCTGGTGTTGTTGCACCAGGGCCAGGGTGGTGGCGCCATCGCCGGCCGCGCCACGCGGGCGCAGCAAGATCAATAGCAACAGGACGATGGCGACGATGGCGGCGCCCAGCAGGCTGTAAAACTCGATTGGGCTCATGGGTGTCAGTCAGGCTTGTTGCGCATCCAGTCGGCCGTCTGATAGAACGATTCCATCAGGCGTACGCGCAAGGATTCTTCGATGCCCGTGTCTTCCATGGCCCAGGCCATGGCGCGCAGCCACTGGTCGCGCTCGCTGGTGCCGATGGCGTAGGGCAAGTGACGGGCGCGCAGGCGCGGGTGGCCGAATTTCTCGATATACAAATCCGGTCCGCCCATCCAGCCCGTGAGGAAGAAATACAGCTTGTCGCGCGAGCCGTCCGTCGATGGCGGATGCATGACGCGGATGCCGGCGAACTCGGCTTCGAGTTCCATCAAGTCATAAAAACGGTCGACCATTTCGCGCAGCACGGGGGCGCCGCCGATGGTCTCGTACAGGGTGGGGGCAGTGGTATCAGTCATGGCCGCCATGATAGCGCAAGCGCTAGCGCCTCATGCGGCGGCAGCTGTCGCTGCCATAATAAAAAGCAATATACTTGACCACTCAAGCTTATATCAACTACTATGCAATCTTTAAACACGGGAAGATAAAGCATGTCGACCACCGCAGAATCCCACTTGATGCGCAATACCAACTTCCGCTGGCTGCTGGGCGGCGGCCTCGTGTCCATGCTAGGCGACCAGTTCAGCATGCTGGCCCTGCCGTGGCTGGTGCTGAGCCTGACGGGCGATAGCCTCAGCCTGGGCATCGCCGTGGCCCTGATGGGCGCGCCCCGCGCCGTGCTCATCTTGTTGGGTGGCACGGTCGCCGACCGGCATTCGCCCCGGCGCGTACTGCTGGCAAGCAAACTGGCCAATGCCGCCATCCTGCTGGCGCTGGCCGGGCTGCTGATGCTGGACCAGGCCAGCCTGGCGCTGGCGTATGCGGCCGCGCTGGCGCTGGGCATCGCTTCCGCCTTTGGCATTCCCGCCGGCACGGCCATCCTGCCGCAAGCCGTGCCGTCGCAGTCACTGCAAGCGGCCAACAGCCTGCAGATGGGTGCGCGCCAGTTTTCCTTGCTGGCCGGTCCCCTGCTGGCGGCGCTCGTGCTCGGCACCCACGATGGCGCCCGGCACACCGGCATGGCGGCGCTGGCCGCCGCCTTTGCCATCGATGCGCTGACGTTCCTGTTCTCGGCCTGGACCTTGCGGCAAGTCAGCCTGCGGCCACTGGCCGCGGCGGCGGCGCAGGGCATGTGGCGCGACATGGCGGCGGGCCTGGCCATGGTGTGGCGCGACATTCCCTTGCGCAGCTGCTATGTGTACTGGGCGGTGGTGGCCTTCTTCGTCATGGGGTCGCTACAAGTGGCCTTGCCCGTGCTGGCCAGCGAGCGCCTGCACGGCGCCGCGGCGCTGGGTGTGCTGATGGGCGCGCACGGCGCGGGCACCCTGGCCGGCATGCTGGCATCCAGCCTGGGCGGCGCCTGGCTGCGCCGCCGCTTCGGCGCCACCCTGCTGCTGGTCGATGCGGTCGTGGGCCTGCTGCTGATGGCGCTGGGGCAAATCGGCACGGCCTGGCAGGGCGCGGCCTTGCTGGCCGTCACGGGCATGCTGGGCGGCTATGTGCAGGTAGCCATCTTTACGTGGATACAGCGGCGCGTGGCGCCCGCCATGCTGGGCCGGGCAATGGCACTGTTCATGGGCATCTTCCTGGGACTGGCGCCCCTGTCGGCGGCGGCCACGGGCGCGTTGCTGCGCCAGCTGAGCGTGGGCGAGCTGTTCTGCGCTGGCGGCGCCCTGCTGCTGGCCGCCGCCGTGGCCGCCATATTGTGGACGGATATTCCCCGCATCGGGGCTAGCGATTATGCAGTTCAACCTTAAGGCAGTCACAGCATGGATAAACCACGACAAGCGGCCCTGAAAGCGGCCTACCGGCAACAAGCGCCCGCGCTGGGCATCATCGCGCTGCGCCACTTGCCCAGCGGACGCACCCTGCTCGAACGCAGCCGCAATGCCCCTGGCGCGCTGAACCGCCATCGCTTCGAACTGAATCTGGGCAAGCACCGCAACGCCCTCCTGCAGGCGGACTGGCAACGCGACGGCGCGGCGGCTTTCCGTTTCGAGCTGCTCGATGCCGTCAAGGTGCCCGACGATCCCGCCTTCGATGCGGATGCCGAGCTGGACGCCCTGCTGGCGCTGTACCAGGCACAGCTGCTGGAGCAGGGACAGGCACGCTATTGAGCGGCCATGCTTTACACTTGCGCACTCAAGCACTTCGCAGTGAATTAAAAGGACGTCATGATCGATCACACTCCCCCGCCGCCGGACGGCGCCAGCGCGCTGGACTTCTGCCTGCGCCTGGCGCGCGCCCAGGCCGTGCTGGTGCGCCGCTTCGACAGCATCCTGGGCAATCTGCATGGCCTGAGCTTCAGCGATTATCAGTTGCTGTACCACTTGCAGCGCGCGCCCGGCGGCCGCCTGCGCCGCATCGACCTGGCCGAACGCCTGGCGCTGACGGCGTCCGGCATCACGCGCTCCTTGATGCCGCTGGAAAAAATCGGCCTGGTGGCGCGCCAGGCCGATGCGCGCGATGCCCGCGTCGGCTATGCCGTCATCACGGAAGCGGGACAAGCCCTGCTGCTCCACGCCGATGCGACAGCGCAGGCACTAGGCCAGGAATTGCTGGGCAGCGCCAGCGCGGAACAGCTGGCACCGCTATCCATGCTGCTGGCCGGCATCGCCGGCAGCCAGCCAGCGAACGGCTGACGCATCGCCCTTACACGAGCGCCAGCTTGCGCAGGCGCCGCGTCGACTGCCAGTGTTCCACGCCCGTTTCGTCGCGGATGGCGGCGCAGGCGGCCAGCACTCTTGCGCACTCATCCTCGCGCAAGCCCGCATTCAGGGTCAGGCGCACGATGGCGCGGTTCTTCGCCGTAGCCGGGGCACAAAACATGGCGCCGTAAATGCCGTGCCGTTCCAGCGCCTGGCGCAGGGCCAGGGTGGCCGGTTCGCCGCCCGCCTCCAGCGCCACGATCTGCTCCGTGCCATCGCTGACGTTGTAGCCCAGCTCGCGCAAGCCGTCGCGCACCTGCAGCGTGTGGCGCCGCAGGGTGGCGCGGCGCTCGTCGGCGGCCATGATGAAATCGAGCGCCGCGCCCAGCCACGCCAGCTCATGCGCCAGCAGGCAGGAACTGAAGATGGCGGGGCGTGATTCGGACAAGAAATACCCCTTGAAGCGGCTGGAACAGCTGATGAAACCGGCCCGGCCCGCGAAGGCCTTGGCCAGCGATGCCGTGCGGAAATGCACGCGGTGGCCCAGTCCCCAGGCTTCCACCAGGCCCGCGCCCTGCGGGCCGTGCGTGCCCAGCGAATGCGACTCGTCGACCACCACCACGCAGTCGCTGCGCTCGGCGATATCGAGCAGCTCCAGCAGCGGCGCCAGGCTGCCGTTGGTGCTGTACAGGGCATCGACGACAATCACGCCACGGCCATGCTTTGCCACCTGCCGTCGCAGGTGCGTCATGTCGTTGTGCAGGAAGGGCACGGCCTGGGCCTGGGCCGACAGCACGCCTTCCCACAGCGACGCGTGAGCCTGCATGTCCAGGTAGACGGGAATGCCGGGGCCGGCGATACACTGCAGCAAGCCGACGTTGGCCGCCATGCCGGACTGCGCCAGGATGCCATCCTCGCAGCCCATGAAGCGGGCCAGCCGGCTTTCCAGCCGGTGCTGTTCGCTGCCTTCCTGCAAGTACACGGCCGACATCAGCATGCCGCCCGCATGCGCCTGCAGGGATGCCACCTGCGCCGCCACCAGCGTCGGCTCGGCGGCGATGGACAGGTAGTCATTGCCCGCCAGGAAAATAGCATGGGCGGGGGTTGGTTGCCAGGCATGGGGATGCTGGCCGCCCAGCAGTTTTTCGATGCGCGTGATGTGATGCGCATCCATGCGCCGCACGATGTAGTCGGGCAGGCAGTGTTCGGCACGGGCGAAAGATGGGGTATGCACGCTGGTAGCGATGGTCATGGTTTTTCTCCTAGGGAAAGGTTTGCTGCAAATTAAAGCCTTGACCGTGTTGCAAACCCATCCATTGACGTATATCAATGTCCGACGAGATAACCGTTCAACCAGGAAAATTTACGCGATGATAATGTTCTAAAGAGAATCTAGGCAGAGTCATGACGCAGCAATTGCAAGGACGATGGACACACTGGCGCAGGCGCCTGCTCCATTCGCTGCTGCATGAGCGCGTGCCGCATGAGGACCTGGCCGGCCGGGTCGCCATGCTGGCCGCCGTGGGCACGGTGGCGATGCCGCTGTACTACCTGCTGTGGCATTACTTTTTTCCGCAAGCCTATGAAAACCTGACCCTGCGCCTGACGGGCGTGGGCATCTGCATGGCTGGCCTGTTTGCCCGCCGCTTCTCGGTCCGCTGGCTGTCGCGTTACCTGCTGTTCGCGCTCAGCTACATCCTGCCCTTCTTCTTTACTTTCATGTTTCTGATGAACCATGCGTCGTCCATCTGGAGCGAATCGCTGCTGATCGGCCTGGTCGTGCTGTTTCATTTCGAAACGAAACTGGCGTGCTGCGCCTACCTGATCGGCACCAGCGCCGCCTGCCTCGCCGTCATCCTGCAGGGGGAAGGCGGCTTCCTGCTGCAACGTGAAGTGCTGCAGCAACTGCCCGTGCACTGGTTCACCATTGCCGCGCTGTCCGTGGTGAAAGTGGGCAGCAAGGTGCTGGAACTGGAACGGCTGGCAGGCCTGGCGGCCGGGCTCGGTTCCGTGGCGCACGAGCTGCGCACGCCGCTGACCAGCGTGGAAGCCAATGTGCGGGGCATGCGCCGGCTGCTGCCGCAGCTGGCCGACCAGGCGGACGACATGCCCCCGTTGCAGGAAGCCCTGTCGCGCATCCAGTTCGAAGTGCGCCACATGCATCACATGATCGATCTGTTCCTGATGAGCGCCAGTGCCGTGAACCGCAACCTCCAGCCTAGCCAGGCGCTATCGATGCTGGAGATGGTGAACTCCGTGCTCAAGCGCTACCCATTTACCAGCAACAGCCAGCGCAGCAGCGTCAAGGTGGACGTGCGTGCCGACTTCCAGTTCGCCGGCCAGGACGAACTGTGCGTGGTGATCCTGCTGAATCTGCTGAGAAACGCGCTGAAAGCCATCCAGCGGGCAGGCAAGGGACGCGTGCGCATCATCATCGACGGCGCCCGCCCCGTGCCCAGACTGCTGTTCATCGACACGGGCTGCGGCATCGCGAAGAACCGCCTGCCGCTGATCTTCGAGCGTTTTTACTCCTATCCCGTCCATAACGGCAGCGGCATCGGCCTGGCCCTGTGCCGGCAGATCGTCACCGCCTGGCAGGCGCGCATCCGCTGCGTGTCGCGCGAACACGCCTATGCGATTTTCATCCTGGAATTCCCCCAGCCCGTGCCTGCCCGCTTCCAACCCTCTTCCCCCGCAAGGTGACGCATGCAACTGCCCGTCTACACCCATCCGACCCTGACCGTATTGATCGACGACAGCGATTCCTTCCTGAAAAGCCTGGCGTTCCAGCTCGATCCCGGCCTGGCGCGCAAGACCTTCCACGACACCAGCAGCGCCCTGCACTGGCTGCGCCAGAGCGCGCAGCCGGGCGAAACGCCGCTGCACGTCAACTTCGACACGCAAAACCTGCCGCCCGACCAGTGCAACGTGGCGCTCGACATCGAACGCATCTGGCGCATCAGCGGCCAGGCCCAGCGCTTTGCCGTGCCGTCCGTGCTGGTGGTCGATTATTCGATGCCGCAGATGAATGGTCTGGAATTTTGCCAGGCCGTGCGCGACTTGCCGTGCAAGAAGATTCTATTTACGGGCGCTGCCGATGAAAAAGTGGCCGTGACGGCCTTCAACCGGGGCTTGATCGACCGCTACATCAAGAAGAGCGACGACGATGCGCTCGACATCCTGGAACAGGAAATCGTTGCCCTGCAGCGCGAATTCTTCCTGCAGCAATCGGAGACCGTGCGCGACTTGCTGATGCTGCACGACTACAGTTTCCTGCAAGACGAAGCGCTGGCCGCCGTCGTGCACGAGCTGTGCCAGCGCCATGGCTTTGTCGAATACTATATTTTCCCCAATCCCAGCGGCATCCTGTTCTTCACGCGCGAAGGCCACGCCAAGCTGATGATCATCGAGACGGAACGCAGCCTGCATACGCAGTACGAAATGGCGCGCGACAGCGACGCGCCCGAGTCACTGCTGCTGGCCCTGCTGGAAATGCGCGTGATTCCCTACTTTTCCGACGCCGACAGCGACGGCATGTACGCGGCGCAGATCGGCGAAAACTGGTTCCGCTACTGCGCCGCGCCCACCATCTGCCTGGGCCGCATGACGTATTTCTGGGCCCTGTTCGACGTGCCGGCGCACCAGCTGGGGCAGCCGGTGATGTCTTACGCGCAATTTCTGCGGGCGGGCACAGGCGATAGCGTCAGCGCTTAAGACTAGCCTTCCCGCAAGGTCTGCAGGGGAGGATGTTTCAGCACGTTACGCAAGCCCAGCCAGCCGCCGGCAATCGCGCACAGGGCGCCGGCCAGCAAACCAAAGGCCCACACGCCGGGCGCGAAGCTCCAGGCGAACTTGAACTGGTACGTGGCCAGCGCCCAGCCCATGGCGGCCGCGCCCGATGCCGCCAGCAAGCCGGCCAGGGCGCCGACGAGCGAAAACTCGATCAACTGGGCCTGCGCCAGCTGGCGCCGCGTGGCGCCCAGCGCGCGCAGCAGTCCCGCTTCGCGCGTGCGCTCGTCCTGCGAACCCATCAGGGCCGCATACAGCACCAGCAAGCCCGATGCCAGCGTGAAGGCAAACAGGAATTCGACGGCCGTCACTACCTGGTCCAGCACGCCCTGGATCTGCTTGAGCACGCCGCCCACGTCGACCACCGTCAGGTTCGGATAATCGCGCAGCAAGGCATTGCCCAGGTCCGCCTGCGCGGGTGGCAGGTGAAAGGCCGTGATCCACGTCTGCGGCGTGTCCGCCATGGCGGCCGGATTGATGATGACAAAGAAATTGACGCGCATCGAGCCCCATTCCAGCTTGCGCAAGCTGGTAATGGCCGCTTCCACGGGCTGGCCGGCGATGTCGAAGCGCAGCTTGTCGCCCAGTTTCAGTTTCAATGTCTTGGCGATGCCCTCCTCCACCGACGCCTCGGCCGGCGCACCGGGCCCATTGCCGAACCACTTGCCGGCGACCAGCTTGTTTTCTTCCTGCATCGTGGCCATCGTCGACAGGTTGAATTCGCGGTCGGCCAGGCCCTTGGCCCGGTCATCCTCGTAGGTGGTTTCCGTGATGGCGTTGCCGTTCACGGCCACCAAACGCCCGCGTATCATCGGATACAAGGGCGCGTTGGCCACGCCGGCCTGGGCCAGGCGCGCGGCGATCGGGTCTTTCTGTTCCGGCAGGATATTGATCATGAAGCGGTTCGGCGCGTCCGGCGGCGTGGCGTTGCGCCAGGCCACCATCAAGTCGCCGCGCACCACCGTCAGCAGCAGCAAGGCCATCAGGCCCAGCGCCAGCGACACCACCTGGATGACGGTGGCGCCCGGGCGGCGCTGCAGGGACGTGACGGCAAAACGCCAGCCCTGGTGATTGAAGGCGCCGCGCAGGGTTTTCAGCGAGCGGATGCCCAGCCAGCCGGCCAGGCCGAACAGAGCGAAGCCGCCCAGGAAACCGGCCGCCGTCAGCAGCGCCAGTTTCACGTCGCCCGCCTGCCACAACAGCAGCACGACGAAGGCGGCGATGCCCAGGCCATAGGTGGCCACGGCCAGCGCCTGCGGCGGCTCCTGTTCGCGGCGGATCACGCGGTTATGGGGAACATTGCGCAACTGCAAAATCGGCGGCAGGGCAAAGCCCAGCAGCAACAGCATGCCGGTGGCCACGCCCTGCAGCGCGGGCAGCATGGAGACGGGCGGCAAGTCGCTCTGCACCAGTTTCCCCAACAGCTCCAGCAGCACCAGATGCCCGCCGAAGCCCACCATCACGCCGACCACGCTGCCGGCCAGGCCAACGAGCAGGAATTCGATCACGTACATGGCCGTGACCTGGTTTTGCGTCAAGCCCAGGCAGCGCAGCATGGCGCAGGCATCCAGGTGGCGCAGCATGAAGCGGCGCGCCGCCATGGCCACGGCGACGGCCGCCAGCATGGCCGACAGCAAGCCGACGAGCGACAGGAAACGGTCGGCGCGGTCCAGGGTCGACTGCATCTGCGGACTGCCCGATTCCAGCGACTCGATGCGCACGCCCTTGATGGCCTGCGTCTTGATCTGGCTTTCCAGCCAGGTTTGATATTGCGCAAGCTCGGCCGCCTTGGCGGGCGGCGCCGACAGCAGCAAGCGGTATGACACGCGCGAACCGTTCTGCACCAGCGCCGTGGCGGCAAGATCACTGAGGGGCAGCATCACGCGCGGGGCGAAATTGAGGAAGGAGGCGCCGCGGTCCGGCTCGCTGGCGATCAATTGCGTGACCGTAAATGCCTTGTCGCCCAGAGTCAGGGTGTCGCCCAGCCTGGCGTTCAGGCTGGACAGGATGGCCGCATCGACCCACAGGGTGCCGGGCGCCGGCACCTGGTCGGTTGGCCGTCCCACGGCATCCTGCGCCTCGCTCGGTTTGGTCGTGATTTTCAGCTTGCCCCGCTGCGGGTAGCCGGGCGAGACGGCCTTGATGGACGCCAGCTGCGACAGCGACTGTTCGCCCTCGCCCGCCTGCGCCATGCTGGGAAACGTCACCGTGTCGGCCAGGAGGAAGCCGCGCTTCTGCGCTTCCGCGCGCCATGCGGCATTGACGGGCTGGTCGGCGCTGATGACCAGGTCGGCCCCCAGCAACTGGTGCGCGTCGCGGTTCAGGCCCGCGCGCAGGCGGTCGACGAAGAAGCCCACGGCCGACAGGGCCGCCACGGCGACGATCAGCGCGACGAGCAGGAAACGCAGTTGCCCGGCGCGCCAGTCGCGGCCGGTCATTTTCAGGGAGAGGCGGAACATGGGCGGCGGGTCTTTATGAAGATGTTATTGCGCGCTGCCGTGAGCGGCCGCGTGCTGGGCGAAATACGCATCGACGGTAGCGAGGAAGGCGTCTTTCTGCGCTTGCGGCAGGAAGGCGGCGATGAAACCGTTGCGCGCCAGGCGTTGCGCGTGGGACAGGCCCAGCGGCAAGGCGTCGAAGATGGCGTCGAAATTGTCGTTCATGTAGCCGCCGAAATACGCGGGATCGTCCGAGTTCACCGTCACCAGCAGGCCCGCGTCGAGCAGTTGCACCAGGTTGTGGTCATGCATCTGGTCGAACACGCGCAGCTTGGTGTTCGACAGCGGGCAGACCGTCAAGGCGACCTGCTCGCGCGCCAGGCGGGCCGTCAGGTCCGCGTCTTCCAGGCAGCGCACGCCATGGTCGATGCGTTCGACCTGCAAGTCGTCGAGTGCCGTACGGATGTAGGCTGGCGGACCTTCCTCGCCCGCGTGGGCCACCAGGTGCAGGCCCAGCTCGCGGCAGCGGGCAAACACGCGCGAGAATTTCTCGGGCGGGTTGCCCACTTCCGACGAGTCGAGACCGATGCCGATGAATTTGTCGCGGTGCGGCAGCGCGTCTTCCAGGGTCTCGAACGCTTCTTCCTCGCTCAGGTGGCGCAGGAAGCACAGGATCAGGGCCGCGCTGACGGGACTGTCCTGGCAGGCTCGGTGGATGCCGTTGATCACGTCGGCCATGGCCACGCCGCGCGCCGTGTGGGTTTGCGGGTCGAAGAAGATTTCCGTGTGCAGCACGTTATCGGCTTCGGCGCGGCGCAGGTAGGCTTGCGTCATGTCATAGAAATCCTGCTCTTTCAAGAGCACGCTTGCGCCAGCGTAATAAATGTCGAGAAAAGACTGCAAATCCGTAAAAGCATAGGCGCTGCGCAAGTGTTCCACCGATTCATAGCCCAGCGGCACGCCATTGCGCTCGGCCAGTGCGAAAATCAGTTCTGGCTCCAGCGAGCCTTCGATATGGATATGCAGTTCGGCCTTCGGCATGCCGCGGACGATCGCGCGCAATTGGGGGTTCATCATGGGTGTTCCTTATAGGGTGA
The DNA here is from genome assembly GCF_021165895.1 of Janthinobacterium sp. PLB04. NCBI lineage: Bacteria > Pseudomonadati > Pseudomonadota > Betaproteobacteria > Burkholderiales > Oxalobacteraceae > Janthinobacterium > Janthinobacterium sp. PLB04. The sequence continues at coordinate 5,395,134 of NZ_CP088968.1, forward strand.
CGATAAAAATGCTGGCTCGCACGCGCCGGGCGCGGCGCGGAAGACGCACGCGCGGCGCGCAGGGCCATCAGACATGCAGGCATCTTAGCGCAAGATGGCCAGCCTCACCGGCGCCCGGCCGCCATGGCGCAGGCCGCGGCAGCGCCATGGCCGGCTCCGGCACGCGCTGGCGAATTGTCGTATGATGATTTAAAAGGTACAAAAAGGTTCATTGAAATTGATGGAAAATCTGATGATTTATCCAATTAAATCAACAATTTACAAACAAGTATTAAGGATATGCTGACATATCTTTTGACTTCCTGATCCTTTAGAGCAATAATAAATTTCATGGGGTAAAGGTAGGTGCAACAAGCGCTATCAACAGTGAAAAAAAAGCCGGCTGGCTACGTCAGCACACGGCATCAAGCGCCAGTTTTTTGGTCCGGGCAATCCGGACTCGCAAAGACAGCCGGGCTTGAAACAACAATAAAAATCGATACGGGGTACAGGAAAAGTTCAGACGGCAAGCCCAGGCGAGTGCCAGGCGGGCGGCCATGGTGACTGGCAGTACAGGTTTACATTAAAGGACATTGACATGACCATTTTTGATAACTATGCAGCACGCTACGAGCGCACCCGCGAAGAGGAAATGTCGCTCACCGAATACCTGGCCCTGTGCAAGAAGGACAAGCTGACCTATGCCAGCGCGCCCGAACGCATGCTGGCCGCCATCGGCGAGCCGCAACTGGTCGACACGCGCAACGACACGCGCTTGTCGCGCATCTTCGCCAACAAGATCATCAAGATCTATCCCGCCTTCCGCGAGTTCTACGGCACCGAGGAAGTCATCGAGCAAGTCGTCTCGTATTTCCGCCACGCGGCGCAAGGCCTGGAAGAACGCAAGCAGATCCTGTATCTGCTGGGGCCCGTCGGCGGCGGCAAATCGTCGATCGCGGAAAAGCTCAAGTCGCTGATGGAGCATGTGCCCTTCTATTGCCTGAAAGGCTCGCCCGTCAACGAATCGCCGCTGGGCCTGTTCAACGAGGAAGAAGACGGCACCATCCTGGAAGAGGATTACGGCATCCCGCGCCGCTACCTGCGCAACATCCCCAGCCCGTGGGCCGTGAAGCGCCTGCATGAATACAATGGCGATATCAACCAGTTCCGCGTCGTCAAGCGCTACCCGTCCGTGCTGAAACAGATCGCCATCTCGAAAACGGAGCCGGGCGATGAAAACAACCAGGATATTTCTTCGCTGGTGGGCAAGGTCGACATCCGCAAGCTGGAAGACTATGCGCAGGACGACCCGGATGCCTACAGCTATTCGGGCGGCCTGTGCCTGGCCAACCAGGGCTTGATGGAATTCGTGGAAATGTTCAAGGCGCCGATCAAGGTCTTGCACCCCTTGCTGACGGCCACGCAGGAAGGCAACTACAAGGGCACGGAAGGCTTCGGCGCCATCCCGTTCGACGGCATCATCCTGGCCCACTCGAACGAGTCGGAATGGAAGACCTTCAAGAACAACCGCAACAACGAGGCGTTTCTTGACCGTATCTATATAGTCAAGGTGCCGTATTGCCTGCGCGTCTCCGATGAAATCAAGATCTACGACAAGCTGGTGGCCAATTCCTCGCTGGTCAAGGCCCCATGCGCGCCCGGCACCCTGCGCATGATGGCGCAGTTCGCCATCCTGTCGCGCCTGAAAGACCCGGAAAACTCCAGCATCTTTTCGAAGATGCTCGTCTACGATGGCGAGAACCTCAAGGATACGGACCCGAAAGCCAAGTCCATGCACGAATACGTCGATTACGCGGGCGTGGATGAAGGCATGAACGGCTTGTCGACGCGCTTTGCCTTCAAGATCCTGTCAAAAGTGTTCAACTTTGACAATTCCGAAGTGGCCGCCAATCCCGTGCATCTATTATATGTACTGGAGCAGCAGGTCGAGCGCGAGCAGTTCGCGCCGGAACTCGAGCAGCGCTACTTCTCCTATATCAAGGAGCACCTGGCGCAGCGCTATGTGGAATTCATCGGCAAGGAGATCCAGACGGCTTACCTGGAAAGCTATTCGGAATACGGACAGAACATCTTCGACCGCTATGTGACGTTTGCCGATTTCTGGATACAGGACCAGGAATACCGCGATCCGGACACGGGCGAAAGTTTCGACCGCGAATCGCTGAACAATGAACTGGAAAAGATCGAGAAGCCGGCGGGCATTTCCAATCCGAAGGATTTCCGCAATGAAATCGTGAACTTCGGCTTGCGCGCGCGGGCCTCGAACGGCGGCAAGAATCCCGCCTGGACCAGTTATGAAAAGTTCCGCACCGTGATTGAAAAGAAAATGTTTTCGAATACGGAGGAATTGCTGCCCGTGATTTCCTTCAATGCCAAGGCCAGCGCCGACGATGCCAACAAGCACGCCGACTTCGTGGCCCGCATGGTGGAAAAAGGCTATACGGCCAAGCAGGTACGCCTGTTATGCGAATGGTACTTGCGCGTACGCAAGTCGTCATAGCGCGGACAGCGAAGGCGCGCTCCCGCCCGATGGATGGCGGGGCGCGCGAGACGAGAGGCAAGGAGGCACCCTTTGACATATCTCATCGACAGGCGCTTGCAAAGCAAGAATAAATCCGCCGTCAACCGCGAGCGTTTCCTGCGGCGTTACAAGGGCCAGATCAAGGATGCCGTGGGGCGTGCCATCAAGGGACGCTCGATCACGGACGTCGAGAATGGCGAGAAGGTCAGCATCCCCGTCAAGGACGTGGGCGAACCATCGTTCGGCCACGCGCATGGCGGCGTATGGGAAGTGGTCAATCCCGGCAACAAGGAATACCTGAAAGGCGACCAGATCGCCCGGCCGAAAGGCGGCGGTGGCGGCGGGCGGGGCAAGGCGGGCAATAGCGACGAGACGACGGAAGACGATTTCATCTTTGAATTGTCGCGCGAAGAATTCATGAATTATTTCTTCGAAGACTTGGAATTGCCGCATATGGTGAAAACCCAGCTGACGGCCACCACGGAATTCAAGAACCAGCGCGCCGGCTACAATATGTCGGGCACGCCATCGAACATCCATGTGCTGCGTTCCTTGCGCGGCGCGCTGGGGCGGCGCATCGCCGTCGGCGGCGGCGCCCGCAAGCAGCTGGCGCAGGCCGAGGAAGATCTGGCCGAACTGCTGCACGAAGGCGCGCCCGACAGCGACCCGCTGGTGACGGAACTGCGCCGCCTGATCCACCACCTGCACACGCGCCTGCTGGCCATTCCCTTCATCGACCCGTTCGACTTGCGCTACAGCAACCGCGTCAAGGTGCCCAAGCCGATGACGCAAGCCGTCATGTTCTGCATCATGGACGTGTCCGGCTCCATGGACGAATCGCGCAAGGACACGGCCAAGCGCTTCTTCATCCTGTTATATCTGTTCCTCAAGCGCGTCTACGACAAGATTGAAGTCGTCTTCATCCGTCACCATACGGCGGCGGCCGAAGTGGACGAGCATGAATTCTTCAATTCGCGCGAGTCGGGCGGCACCGTCGTATCCTCCGCCCTGCACTTGCTCAACACCATCATCGACGAGCGCTATGGCGCCGGGCAATGGAACAGCTATGTGGCGCAGGCGTCCGACGGCGACAACTGGGACAACGATTCCGTGCTGTGCCGCCAGTTGCTGATCAACACCATCATGCCCAAGGTGCAGTACTACACCTATGTCGAGATCACGGATGGCCCGCAGCAAAACCTGTGGGAGCAATACGCGGGCGTGCTCGACCATCACGCCCATTTCGCCATGCAAAAGATCGTCACGCCGGCCGATATCTACCCGGTCTTCCGCGAACTGTTCAAGAAACAGGTGAAATGATGAGTGCAGCCTTTGACCGCGCCAGCAACACCCCGGGCGAACCGTTCGTGCGCCTGCGCCACCCGAACGCCCTGCCCGAGCAGTCGGAATGGACGTTCGAGCTGATCGAGCAAATCCACGAGGAAATCCGCCGCGTAGCGAAACAGTTTGGCCTCGACACCTATCCGAACCAGCTGGAAATCATCACGGCCGAACAGATGATGGACGCCTATACCTCGGTGGGCATGCCCGTCTCCTACAACCACTGGTCTTTCGGCAAGCACTTTCTGTCTACCGAGAAAAGCTACAAGCGCGGCCAGATGGGCCTCGCCTACGAGATCGTCATCAACTCCAACCCCTGCATCGCCTATCTCATGGAGGAAAACAGCCTGACCATGCAGTCGCTGGTGATCGCGCATGCGGCCTACGGCCATAATTCCTTCTTCAAGGGCAATTACCTGTTCCGCGCCTGGACGGATGCGGACGCCATCATCGACTATATGGTGTTTGCCAAGAATTACATCGCCGAATGCGAACAGCGCCATGGCGTCGATGCCGTGGAATTGCTGCTCGACTCGTGCCACGCGATCCAGAACTATGGCGTGGACCGCTACAAGCGCCCGGCGAAACTGTCGATGGCGAAGGAATATGCGCGCCAGAAAGAGCGCGAAGCCTATGTGCAGTCGCAGATCAACCAGCTGTGGCGTACCCTGCCCCGGCGCGAGGATGACGAGGACGAGGAAGACCAGCGCAAGGCCGCCCCCCGCTTTCCGCCCGAACCCGAGGAAAACCTGCTGTACTTTATAGAGAAGTACGCACCGCTGCTGGAACCATGGCAGCGCGAGATGGTGCGCATCGTGCGCAAGATTTCCCAGTACTTCTACCCGCAACGGCAAACCCAGGTCATGAACGAGGGCTGGGCCACCTTCTGGCATTACACGATATTGAACCAGCTGTATGACGAAGGCGTGGTCGGTGACGGCTTCATGATGGAATTCCTGAAAAGCCATACCAATGTGGTCTACCAGCCGCCCATCGACAGCCCGTATTACAGCGGCATCAACCCGTATGCGCTGGGATTTGCCATGATGAGCGACATCCGCCGCATCTGCGAGCACCCGACGGACGAAGACCGCGCCTGGTTTCCCGACATGGCCGGCAGCGACTGGCGCAAGAGCCTGGACTTTGCCATGCGCAATTTCAAGGATGAAAGCTTCATTGCCCAGTATTTGTCGCCGCGGCTGATCCGCGAATTCCACTTCTTTGCCGTGCTTGACGACGACAAGAATGAAAAACTGGCCATTTCCGCCATCCATGACGATGCCGGCTACCGCTACGTGCGCCAGCAGCTGGCCGAGCAGTACAACCTGGGCAACCGCGAGCCGAACATCCAGGTGTGGTCCGTGAATACGCGCGACGACCGCGCCTTGACCCTGCGCCACACGCAATTCCAGCGCCGCCCGCTGAACCAGCAGGCAGCCGAGGTGCTCAAGCATGTGGCGCGGCTGTGGGGCTTCGATGTGCACCTCGATACGGTCGATCCCCAGGGCGTGGTCCTGGGCACCCTGAATTGCCGGCGCGAGAAGCGCAACCGGCGCGATGACCCGGTTGTCCGGCCATGAAATGTTTTGTTGATAATAATCAATAGCAAGAATATAAGCGCTTCCTATGCCCGTATAGGAATTCAGTATGGCCTGACGGCCTCAAATAGGCCTCCAGGAGCGCCTTTTTTGACCTGGGTGAAGTGCGTTCCGCACCCGTTTGGTGCGCACCGAAGGCTAAGTGGTCTGGTTCAGAGCCAAAACATTTCCATAAAGAAAGATTTTTCTCCAAATTTAGCAGTTTCCATATTGGATATCACGAAATATAATTCCGCCATATAGGCACATCGGAGAACTTAGCAGCGGTCGCCCAAAACGGCTGTAAAAAACCGATAAGACCGCCTTTTTTTCTGTCCGAAAGCGTGCAAAGATGACATAAGCAAGTACGTTTTCAGGGCGCAAAAGCGCCAAAAATTTAACCGGTTTTAGGCGTTAAAAATCTGTGTAAAATAAAGAATTCGTATGTATAATTCGGCGACGTCCCGGATACGGCTGGAGCTTTGTGTCGTCATTTTGGGGTTCAGTTGCAAGACAAGAGATGGTATTTGGAGAAAGCAGGCATGAATTTTTCGAACGAGAAAAGTCCCAAGAACTACACAGGCATAACTGTCGTTGTCCTGCTGCACGTTCTCGCGGCTTACGGGATCGCGACGGGCTTGGGCAAGCGGTTAGTTACCAAAATGATGGAACCGGTTGAAACCAAGATTATCGAGGAAGTCAAACCGCCTCCACCGAAGGATCTTCCACCGCCACCACCGCCGCCAGAAATGAAGGCGCCACCGCCGCCATTCATTCCGCCAGTCGAGGTGAACGTGCAGCAGCCGCCGCCACAACAGAACGTGATTGCAAATACGACTGCTGTGAAGCCAGCCACGAATGTATTGGCACCGCCAGCACCGCCTGCACAGCCTGCGCCAACTCCTGGACCAGCCAAATCGGTGCGTACACCGGCCGTGGTTGACTTCAGTGTCTGCGAAAAACCGGCTTATCCAAAGTCGTCGCAGCGCAATGAGGAAACCGGTGTGGTGACACTGTCGTTCCTGATCGGTGTAGACGGCAAGGTCGCTGATTCGAAGATCGTGAAGTCCAGCGGCTTCAGAGACCTGGACAAAGCCGCGGTGCAAGGTATTAGCCGCTGTACATTTAAGCCGGCAACAGTTGACGGCAAGCCGGAACAAGGCTGGCAGCAAATGCAATACGTTTGGTCGCTGGATTAAAACCCGAGACAGTTATCCCCTGTCTCACACTATGATTTCGTTGTCATTACGTTCAGCGATCTGTTATTTTTAATTTTGGAGGAAGCATGTTTAAGAATACCCGTTTGTCCGCATTTTTTGCCGCGGTTCTGTTGTCCGTTACCGCTACTACCGCTCTGGTAGCAGCTCCGGCATTCGCTGACGCGCCAGCATCGGCTGCCGCTTCGGCTCCTGCGGCAGACGCTGCACCAGCACCAGTTGCTGCAGATGCAGCCGCTCCAGCAGCAGACGCAGCAGCAACTCCAGCCGCTGATGCAGCAGCTCCAGCCAAAACCGAAGAAGTGCACAACCCGTTCGGCCTGTCCGCAGTATGGGACGGCGGCTTCGTGCCACGCGCTACCCTGATCATCCTGTCCATCATGTCGATCGGCAGCTGGTACATCATCATCACCAAACTGCTGGATCAAATGAAGATCTTCAAGCAAGCCAAAGAAGCCGCTTCCAAATTCTGGAAAGCTCCTTCGATCGCTGCTGGTTCGGCAACCCTGAGCGAAGGCTCGCCATTCCGCTTCATCGCTGAATCGGGCACCAAGGCAACCGCACACCATGACGGCGCCCTGCTGGAACAAATCGACCTGTCGACCTGGGTGACGATGTCGATCCAGCGCGCTTCGGACAAAGTCCAATCGCGTCTGCAAGATGGCCTGTCGTTCCTGGCAACCGTTGGTTCGACCGCACCGTTTATCGGTCTGTTCGGTACCGTTTGGGGTATTTACGGCGCGCTGACCGCTATCGGCATGACCGGTAACGCATCGATCGACAAAGTTGCAGGTCCAGTTGGTGAAGCACTGATCATGACCGCTTTCGGTCTGCTGGTCGCCGTTCCTGCCGTTCTGGGTTACAACTGGCTGGTTCGTCGTAACAAATCCGCAATGGAAGACATCCGCTCGTTCAGCGCCGACGTTCACTCGGTTCTGGTTTCCGGCGTAATGTCGACCAGCGAAGCTGGCCGTGCTGCCGGCGCTAAAAAGATCGGATAAGAATCATGTCGATGTCCGTCGGCTCCGACAGCGGAGATGAAGATCAAGTAATGTCAGAAATCAACACGACGCCGCTCGTCGACATCATGTTGGTTTTGCTGATCATTTTCTTGATCACCAGTCCGGTTGTCCTCAAATTGCAGAAAATCGATCTGCCGATCGAGGCCAACCAAGCCCTTCAAAGCAAGCCAGAAAACGTCAACATCGTTGTTAACAAGGACGGTGAGATTTACCTGGGCCAGACCAGACTGAAAGACACGAACGAATTGTTCGATTATCTTAAAGTTGAAGCAGTGAAAGTACCGCAGCCGGAAGTACACGTTCGTGGCGACCAAGAAACACGCTACGAATCGATCGGCCGGGTTATTTACACGACCCAACGTGCCGGGATCCAGAAGGTCGGCTTCATCACCGAACCACCTGACAAGGGCTGATAGCGACTGGCGGCGGCGTCCCGGCAACATGGGGATACCACCGCCAGAAGCTGACCGGGCGGCAGTTTCGCCCGGTGCTTCGTTGGACTTCTTAAAGGAAACACTATGAGTATGAATGTCGGTTCGGGAAGCGCAGCAGGCGCGGATCCGGAACCAATGATGGAACTGAACATGACGCCCCTCATCGACGTGATGCTGGTGCTGATTATCATGTTGATCATCACGATTCCTAAGCAAAACCACTCGGTGAACTTGAACATGCCGGTCGGCACCCCGCCGCCACCGACAACCGAACCAGTGGTCGTCACGATCGATGTCGATTTTGACGGTACGATCTTGTGGGACAATCAGGTCATTCCTGACCGCGCTTCGCTGGAAGCCAAGCTGAGCAACGTTGCTGCGCAAGCAGACCAGCCGGAAGTGCATTTGCGTCCGAACAAGCTGGTGGAATACAAAGTCGTCGCCGGTGTGATGGCGTCGGCGCAGCGTCTGGGCGTGACCAAAATCGGTCTGGTCGGCAACGAGCAATTCCAGTAAGCTGCAGCAATCAGGTTCTCTTTACATCCGAATAGGCAGGACTTCCTGCCTATTCGCTTTTTACTGAAAGACTTTCTTATGTCCAAGTTTCGTCTCGCTCATCTCGGCCTCGTCATGGCCGCTATCGGTTTTACCGCAGCAACTCCCGTAATCGGCCTGGGCTCGCTGGCATACGCCGCGGACACCGTGCGTGCCGAAGTGGGCAAGCCACTGCAAGAAGCGCAAAAACTCGCTAGCAGCGGCAAAAACAAGGAAGCGCTGGCCAAGCTGCGCGAAGCTGACAGCGTCGGCGGCAAGACCGCCTTTGAAAGCTACCAGATCGAACGCGTGCGCGCTTCGGCCGCTGCCGCCGCCGGCGACAACGGCACCGCCATCAAGGCCTTTGAAGCCGTCATCAATTCCGGCCGCCTGAGCGCCGCCGAAGCCCCAAAATTCACGCAAGCCCTGGCCGGCATGTACTACCGCGCCAAGGACTGGCCGAACACCATCACCTGGATCAAGCGCTCGCTGAAAGACCGCGACGATGCCCAGATGCGCGAACTGCTGATCCAGACTTACTACGTCAGCGGCAACTACGCCGAAGCGGCGAAAGAACTGCAATCGCGCGGCGGCAACTCGGAAGCAAGCCTGCAAATGCTGGCCAACATCCAGTTGAAGCAAAACGACAAGGGCGGCTACGTCGCCACCCTGGAAAAACTGGCATCGAGCTATCCGAAAACCAGCTACTGGGCTGACCTGCTGAACCGCGTTTCGGGCAAGCCTGGCTTCTCGCAACGCCTGGCCCTGGACGTCCAGCGCCTGCGCCTGGCCAACGGCCTGTTCAGCAAACCTTCCGAATACATGGAAATCAGCCAGCTGGCCCTGCAAGCGGGCAATCCTGGCGAAGCGCTGAGCATCATCGAGCAAGGCTACAAAAAAGGCGTACTGGGTACCGGCGCCGATGCGCCACGTCACCAGCGCCTGAAAGACCTGGCCCTGAAAACCCAGGCCGAGCTGAAAGCCAACGCCGCCAAATCGGAAGCGGAATACGTCAAGAACAAGGACGCCGACAGCTTGAGCAAGCTGGGCTTCGCCCTGGTCTACGACGGCCAGGCCGACAAGGGCCTGGGCTTGATGAACGATGCCGTGAAAATGGGCACCGCCAAGTATGCGGAAGAAGCCAAGCTGCATCTGGGCATCGCTTACATTCACGCCGGCAAGAAGTCCAATGCCTCGACAGCACTCAAAGCCGTCAAGGGCACGGATGGCGCGGCTGACCTGGCCCGCTACTGGACGTTGATGAATAAATAAGACAACATCCTCCGGGAGTTGCAGGCAGCTAGTCGAGTGCCATCCAAAAGCGTTGCCAGCACACCCGCCGGCAACGCTTTTTGTTATTTCAGCAGTGAAATTCGCCCTGTGCCCGCCCTGCCGGGTGTGCATCCCTGAAACAGTCCGTATAATCCCCCTTTTGGCACAGTTTTTCATCAGATTCCTATGAAGGTATTCCGCGGACTTCCCAATGCCCAGGCACGAGCGCCTTGCGCTCTGACCATCGGCAATTTTGACGGTGTCCACATCGGCCATCAGGCCTTGCTGGCGCGCGTGCGCGGCGCCGCGACCGAACTCGGCATTGAAGCGGCCGTGATGACGTTCGAACCGCACCCGCGCGAATTCTTCGCGCAGCGCGCGGGCGACCTGTCCAAAGCCCCGCAGCGCATCGCCAACTTGCGCGACAAGCTGCAATCGCTGGACGACGCCGGCATCGACCGTGTCGTCGTCGAGCACTTCAGCGCCCAGTTCGCCGCCTTGACGCCGCAGGAATTCACGGAAAAAGTCCTCGTCGATGGCTTGCACGTGAAATGGCTGATGGTCGGCGACGACTTCTGCTATGGCGCCCGGCGCGCCGGCGACGTGGCCATGCTGCAGGAAGCGGGCCGCCAATATGGCTTCCATGTAGAAACATTGCCTACCGTGATGAGCGGCAGCACGCGCATCTCGTCCTCGGCCGTGCGCCTGGCGCTGGCCGCCGGCGATTTCCCGCTGGCGACGCAGTTGCTGGGCCATCCGTACGCCATTTCCGGCCACGTCATCCACGGCCAGAAACTGGGCCGTACCCTCGGCTTCCCGACCCTGAACCTGCGCGTGGCGCACCGCCCCGCCCTGTCCGGCATCTTCATCGTGCAAGTGCATGGCCTGGGACCGGTGCCGCTGCCGGCCGTGGCCAGCCTTGGCGTGCGTCCCACCGTCGACGACAGCGGCCGCGTCTTGCTGGAAGTGCATCTGTTTGATTTCGCCCAGTCCTGCTACGGCAAGCTGGTGCGCGTGGAATTCCTGGAAAAACTGCGCGACGAAGAGAAGTACGACGATTTGCCCACCCTGACGGCCGCCATCGAGCGCGACTCGAACCAGGCGCGCGCGTATTTTGAGCAGCGCAGCGGCGCCATTACCGCCACCGACCGAATTTGACGCCGGCCAACTCCACCGCCTGGCGGCACCTGCCGCCGCCAACCCGCTGCAAAAATATACTCCATACCATTAAAGAAGATTATGTCCGATCAAAACAAGCCAGCCACGCCCAAGCAGAACAAGAAGCCTGAAAGCAAATACCCGGTCAACATGACGGAAACCCCGTTCCCGATGCGCGGCGACATGGCCAAGCGCGAGCCGCAATGGGTACAGCAATGGCAAGACAAGAAGATTTACGAGCGCGTGCGCAAGGCTGCCGCTGGCCGCCCGAAATTCATCCTGCATGACGGCCCGCCGTACGCGAATGGCGATATCCACCTGGGCCACGCCGTCAACAAGATCCTGAAGGACATGGTCGTCAAGTCGCGCTCGCTGGCCGGCTTCGACGCGCCGTACGTGCCGGGCTGGGATTGCCACGGCATGCCGATCGAGATCCAGATCGAAAAACTGCACGGCAAGAACCTGCCGACGGCCGAAGTGCTGGAAAAGGCCCGCGCCTACGCCAACGTGCAGGTCGAGCGCCAGAAAAAGGATTTCATCCGCCTGGGCGTGCTGGGCGAGTGGGACAACCCCTACCTGACGATGGCGCACGGCAATGAAGCCGACGAATTGCGCGCGCTGGGCAAGCTGCTGGAAAAAGGTTATGTCTACCGCGGCCTGAAGCCCGTCAACTGGTGCTTCGACTGCCAGTCGGCCTTGGCCGAGGCGGAAGTGGAATACGCGGAAAAACGCGATCCCGCCATCGACGTCGGGTTCAAGTTTGAAGAGCTTGAACGAATCGCGCAAGCCTTTGGCTTGCGCTCCCTGCCGACCGATAACGGTTTCATCGTCATCTGGACCACCACGCCGTGGACCATCCCGTCGAACCAGGCCCTGAACGTGCACCCGGAAGTCAAATATGCGCTGGTGAAAGCCGAGCGCGATGGCCAGCCGCTGCTGCTGATCCTGGCGCAAGACCTGGTCGTCGCCAGCCTGGCGCGCTTCAAGCTCGATGGCACGACCATCGCCACGTGCGACGGCGCGGCCCTGGCCGGCATCAGCTTCCGCCACCCGCTGCATGCGGCCGACGCGTTCTATGACCGCTTGTCGCCTTTGTACCTGGCCGAATACGTGACCACGGAAAGCGGCACGGGCGTGGTGCACTCGGCGCCAGCCTACGGCCTGGACGACTTCATCTCGTGCAAGGCGCACGGCATGAAGGACGACGACATCATCAAGCCCGTCATGGGCGACGGCAAGTTCGCCTCGACCCTGCCCCTGTTCGGCGGCATGACCATCTGGGAAGCGTCGAAGCCGATCTGCAACGCCTTGCGCGAAGCGGGCGCGCTGTTCGAAGTCAAGATGTTCGACCACAGCTACATGCATTGCTGGCGCCACAAGACGCCGATCATCTACCGCGCCACCTCGCAGTGGTTCGCCGGCATGGACGTGACGCCGAAGGACGGCGGCGCAACCCTGCGCGAAACGGCCTTGCAAGGCATCGCCGACACCGAGTTCTTCCCGGACTGGGGCCAGGCGCGCCTGCACGGCATGATCGCCAACCGTCCCGACTGGACCCTGTCGCGCCAGCGCCAGTGGGGCGTGCCGATGGCCTTCATCGTGCACAAGGAAACGGGCGACCTGCATCCGCGCACGCCGGAACTGCTGGAGCAAGTGGCCAAGCTGATCGAAAAGGACGGCATCGAGGCATGGCAGGCGCTGGACTTGAAAGACCTGATCGGCGACGAAGCGGCCATCTATGCCAAGAACAAGGACACGCTGGACGTGTGGTTCGATTCCGGCGCCACGCACCAGACGGTGCTGGGTGGCCCGCAAGGCCATGGTTCGCACTCGACGCAGCTGCAATTCCCGGCCGACCTGTACCTGGAAGGCTCGGACCAGCATCGCGGCTGGTTCCACTCGTCGCTGCTCGTATCGTCGATGCTGAACGGCCGTCCGCCGTACAAAGCCCTGCTGACGCACGGCTTCACGGTCGATGGCGAAGGCAAGAAGATGTCCAAGTCGCTGGGCAATACCCTGGCGCCGCAAAAGATCTCGGACACCCTGGGCGCGGACATCCTGCGCCTGTGGATCGCGTCGACCGACTACACGGGCGAGCTGTCGATCTCCGACGAGATCCTGAAACGCGTGACGGAATCGTATCGCCGCATCCGCAACACCCTGCGCTTCCTGCTGGCCAATACGTCGGACTTCAATCCGGCCACGGACGCCGTGCCGGTGGCGGAAATGTTCGAAATCGACCGCTATGCGCTGGCCAACATGGCGTCGCTGCAAACGCAGATCGAGAACAACTACGCGCGCTACGAGTTCCATCCAGTGGTGTCGAAGCTGCAGACGTACTGCTCGGAAGACCTGGGCGGCTTCTACCTGGACATCCTGAAAGACCGTTTGTACACCTCCGGCCTGACGTCGCACGCGCGCCGTTCCGCGCAGACGGCACTGTGGCACATCACGCAAAGCCTGCTGCGCCTGATGGCCCCTGCCCTGTCGTTCACGGCCGAAGAAGCATGGGCCGTCTTCGCAGGAAGCGAAGCCTATGCCGCCAGCGATGAAACCATCTTCACGCAAACCTGGTGGCAGTTGCCGGAAGTTTCGGACGCCGCCGGCCTGCTGGAGAAATACACGGCACTGCGCGCCGTGCGCACGGACGTCACAAAACAGCTGGAAGACTTGCGCACCTCGGGCGCCATCGGTTCGTCGCTGCAGGCGGAACTGACGATTAAGGCCGCGCCGATGAAGTACAAGCTGTTGACCACCCTGGGCGAGGACTTGAAGTTCGTCTTCATCACCTCGCAAGCCACGGTGGCCGAGGTGGCCGACGAAGCGGCAGAGGAAGTGGTCGTAACCGCGTCGACGGCGCCGAAGTGCGAGCGCTGCTGGCACTACCGTAGCGACGTGGGCACGGACGCCGCGCATGCTACCCTGTGCGGTCGCTGCGTCAGCAATCTGTTTGGCAAGGGCGAATCGCGCCGTTTCGCATAGACTGTCACCCCGGGGCGCTGCCTGCGTCCCGCTTCCAACCGCCGCCTGCCACCAGGCGGCGGCTTTATCTTCCCTGGAAAAATATGGCCACTAAAAACCGTTTTTCATCGAAATCGTCATCCTCGGCGTCGCTCGTGCCCTGGCTGGGGATTGCCGCCATCGTCATCCTGTTCGACCAGATCACCAAGATCACGATCCTGAAGACCTTCCGCTATGCGCAAGAGATGGTCATCACCTCGTATTTCAACCTGGTGCTCGCGTATAACAAGGGCGCCGCGTTCAGCTTCCTGTCCGACCAGGGCGGCTGGCAGCGCTATTTCTTCACCGGCATCGCCCTGGCGGCCGCCATCTACATCATCTATCTGCTGAAAAAGCACGCCGGCCAGCGCATGTTCTGCTGGGCCCTGGCGCTGATACTCGGCGGCGCGCTGGGCAATGCCATCGACCGCCTGATGTACGGCCACGTCGTCGATTTCCTCGACTTCCACTGGAAAAGCTGGGGCCATTTCCCCGCTTTCAATATCGCCGACAGCGCCATCTGCATCGGCGCGGCCCTGTTCATCATCGATGAACTGCGCCGGGTAAACAAATAGACACGCAGGAGAACGGCATGGAATTGTCCGGCAAAAAAATCGTTCTGGGACTTTCAGGCGGCGTCGCCTGCTACAAGGCGGCAGAACTGTGCCGCGCGCTGACAAAGGCCGGCGCCTCGGTGCAAGTGGTGATGACGGATGCGGCCAGCCACTTCATCACGGCCGTCACGATGCAGGCCCTGTCCGGCCACCCCGTGCACACGAGCCAGTGGGATGCGCGCATCGACAACAACATGGCGCATATCGATTTGACGCGCCATGCGGACGCCATCCTGATCGCGCCGTGTTCGGCCGATTTTCTGCGCAAGCTCGCGCACGGCGTGTGCGACGACCTGCTGTCGACCCTGTGCCTGGCCCGTCCCTCCCACCTGCCCCTGCTGGTGGCGCCGGCCATGAACGTGGAAATGTGGCAAAACCCGGCCACGCAACGCAATGTGCAGCAGCTGCGCGATGACGGCATCAAGCTGTTCGGCCCGGCCGCCGGCGAACAGGCGTGCGGCGAAGTTGGCCTGGGCCGCATGCTGGAGCCGGAACAGCTGCTGACGGAGCTGATCGCCGCCTTCCAGCCGAAAGTCCTGGCGGGCAAGCGCGTGCTGGTCACGGCCGGCCCCACGTTCGAAGCCATCGACCCCGTGCGCGGCATCACCAATCTGTCCTCGGGCAAGATGGGCTATGCGGTGGCGCGCGCGGCGCGCGAAGCGGGCGCCGAGGTGCTGCTCATTTCCGGCCCCACGGCGCTGGACGCGCCCTTCGGCGTGCGCCGCATCGACGTGCAAAGCGCGCAGCAGATGCATGATGCCGTGCTGGCCCACGTCGACGGCCAGCATGTCTTCGTCGCTGTCGCCGCCGTGGCCGACTGGCGCGTCGCCAACGCCAGCGACCAGAAGATGAAAAAGCAGGCCGACGGCTCCGTGCCCGAACTGCAGTTCGCGCAAAATCCCGACATCCTTGCCACCGTGGCGGCACGCACCAACCTGGCCGGCTATCCGTACTGCGTGGGCTTTGCCGCCGAATCGGAAAACCTCGTGGAATTCGGCTCGACCAAGCGAGAAAAGAAGGGGATTCCCCTCCTGGTCGGCAATATCGGCCAGAACACGTTCGGCCAGGACGACAACACCATCATCCTGTTCGACGAGGAAGGCCATACCGTGCTGCCGCGCGCCTCGAAACTGAACCTGGCGCGCCAGCTGATTTCGGAAATCTCGAAACGCCTGGCAAAAAATTCACTGCTCAAATAATCCATTTTTAGACGACTTAGCTTCAATGAAAAATATCGACATCAAGATCCTCGACGCCCGCATGAAAGAACTGCTGCCAGCCTACGCCACGCCGGGCAGCGCCGGCCTGGACCTGCGCGCCTGCATCGATGAAGCCATCACCATCGAAGCCGGCCAGACGGTGCTCATTCCCACCGGCCTGGCCATCCACATCGGTGACCCGTCGTATGCGGCCATGATTTTGCCGCGCAGCGGCATGGGCCACAAAAACGGCATCGTATTGGGGAATCTGGTAGGCTTGATCGACTCCGATTACCAGGGCCAGCTGATGGTATCGACCTGGAACCGGGGCCAGAGCGCTTTCACGCTCAATCCCATGGAACGCCTGGCGCAACTGATTATCGTGCCGGTGCTGCAAGTGGGCTTTAACGTCGTCGAGGAATTCGGCGACAGCGAACGCGGTGTTGGCGGTTTCGGCAGCACCGGCAAACATTAAGGATTTTCTCATGCCAGGTTTCCGCCATCTGATCCCAGCCCCGACTTCGCTGCGCCATCTGGCCTCGCCACTGCTGGTGGCTTGCGTTGCCCTTCTCTCTGCCTGCACCACGCCAACGACGCATGTCAGCGGTCCGTTCAACGTCGTGCCGGCACCCGATGCGCCCGCCCCGACGGCGCAGCAAAAGGCGGCGCAGGAAGAACTGGTGAAGATGGTGGCGCTGCAGGACCGCCTGTCGAAAGTCTCGGCGCCCCTGCTGATTAACAATGCGGACCTGTGCAAGACGTATGCGCGCAACCTGCTGGGCTTCACGGCGCAGAACAAGTATTCCTACCCTGGCATCTATGCCGACGCGGCCCAGGCGGCGCTCGGCTACGGCGAACAGATGCAGGTCTCCGGCGTCTTGCCGGGTAGCGGCGCCGCGCGCGCCGGCTTGCGCAAGGGCGACGGCTTGCTGGCCGCCGAAGGCAAGCCGCTGCCAGCCGGCCCGAAAGCGGAAGGCCCGTTCGGCGCCATCGTCGGCCCGCTGGCCTCGAAAAGCGCGAGCCTGAACATGACCATCGCCCGCGATGGCCAGCAGCAGGACCTGAAGATTCCCGTCACGCGCGCCTGCGCCTTCCGCGTCGCCCTGGGCAATGCGGACAATGTCAACGCCTACTCGGACGGCGCGCGCATCATGCTCACGCGCGGCATGGTCAATGCGGCGCAAAACGACGAAGGCATCGCCTTTGTCATCGCCCGCGAAATGGCGCACAACATCCTCGACCACGCGCGCAGCCAGCGCACGGCAGGCACGGCCGGCAGCATCATCGACAGCCTGGGCGCCGTGCAGCCCGACGTGTCGATGCTGACGGGCGCCGCCGGCATCAAAGCCATGCCGCAGGAACTCGACGTGCAAGCCGACACCCTGGCCATCTACCTGCTGGCGCGCGCCGGCTACAACGTCGATAACGCGGCCCGCTTCTGGCAGCGCCTGGCCACGCAAGTACCGGCCACGGTCGCCAATGGCTACACGGCGCTGCATCCCGGCACCAACTCGCGCATGGCCGCCGTGAACCGCGCCGTCACCGACGTGCGCGCCAAGCAGGCGGCGAAGAAACCGCTGAAGCCTTAGAACGCCTACCATAACCTACTGCGCGTCGCGCTTTGCGGTCTGCGATGCTCACTGTGCTCAAGCACAGTTGCGCTTCTCGGCCACAAATCGCTGCCGCTCGCTACGGTTCTGTCAGACGTTCTTCATCCTGATCAAACAGGGTTTGCTCAGGCCCCCGGGAAGTTGGGGAAGTAGGTGCCCATGATCCAGGTCAGGGCACCGCAGAACACCACGGCTAAAAACAGGACGATGAGCAGCTTGCCGAACTTGGGAATACCCTCTTCTTGCGTCTTGACTTCATTTGACATGAAAATTCTCCGCAGGGTGATGGAACAGGTAGTATATCCACAATCTTGAATACTTTTCCATACTTTGCCGCGTACCTGCGGCTTTCCTCCTGCGCGCCATGGACAGCATCGACCTTGAAGTTCTGAAAACCAGCGCCGCCTGGCTCGACGCCGGCCACCGCTGCGAACTCGTTACCGTCATCAAGACCTGGGGCTCCAGCCCCCGCCCCGTGGGCGCCACCCTGGCCATCTGCGACGATGGCACGGTGGTCGGCTCCGTGTCCGGCGGCTGCATCGAAGATGATTTGATCGACACCGTGCGCGTGCACGGCATCGTGCGCACGCTGCCGGAAATCGTCAGCTACGGCATCAGCGCCGACGAGGCGCACCGCTTCGGCCTGCCTTGCGGCGGCACCATCGAACTGGCCATCGAGCCGCTGCATGCGGGCAGCCGCGTGGCCGAACTGCTGGCGCGCCTGGAAGCCCATGAACTGGTCGAGCGCCGCCTCGACTTGCGCAGCGGCGCCGTCACCTTGCAGCGCGCCACGCCGGGCGCCGTGCTGGCCCTGGACGATGGCGTACTCACCACGCAGCATGGCCCGCGCTGGCGCCTGCTGATCATCGGCGCCAGCCAGCTGTCGCGCTTCGTGGCGCAAATCGCCACGGCCATGGATTACCACGTCATCGTCTGCGACCCGCGCGAGGAATACCGGGGCGCCTGGAACGTGCCCGGCGTGCCCCTGCTGCACGCCATGCCCGACGATCTCGTGCTGGAATTAAAGCTCGACAGCCGCAGCGCCGTCGTCGCCCTCACACACGATCCCAAGCTCGACGACCTGGCCCTGATGGAAGCGCTCAAGTCCCCAGCGTTCTACGTGGGCGCCATCGGCTCGCGCGCCAACAACGCCAAGCGCCGCGAGCGGCTGCTGCAGTTCGACGTCAGCGCGGAACAGCTGGCGCGCCTGCATGGCCCCATCGGCCTGTACATCGGCAGCAAGACGCCGGCCGAAATCGCCATTTCCATCCTGGCCGAACTGACGGCCGTGAAAAATGGCGTGCCCGACGCCCTGCAGATCCAGCACGCGGCGGCCCTGAGCCCGCCCACCACCGACATCTGCGCGCGCTGAAGGCAAACAGCAAGAAACGCGGTGCGTCCGCATCGCCTCCCTGATACCGTCCCTGACTTTGGCCCACCATGACCCTGCTGCACTGGACCCTCCCCCTGCCCGCCGGCTACCGCCGCGACGATGTCATCGCCTTCCACAGCCGCGATGCGCAAGCCGTGGCCGAACAAGTCACGCCGACGGGCCTGCGCAAGGGCATCCTGATGCAGGGCGTGCCCGTGGTACTGGACGTGGCCTTCACGGACGCTGCCGCCGTCTGCCGCGCCGAGATCGACAGCGATGCCGCTGCCGGCCTTCAGGAACGGCTGCACGGCGCCCTGCTCAATATCCTCGGCCTGCGCATCGACCCGCAGCCGTTCGCGCAACTGGCCGCCGGCGACACGCTGCTGGCGCCTTTGGTCCGGCGCAATCCGGGCTTGCGCATCGTGCAGTCGGCCAGTCCCTTCGAGGCGCTGACCTGGGCCATCATCGGCCAGCAGATCAACCTGCCGTTCGCCATCGCCCTGCGCCGCACCTTCATCTTGCAGGCGGGACGCCAGCACGGCGACGGCTTGTGGTGCTATCCCGAGGCGCGCGACGTGGCCAAGCTGGAAATCGAGGATTTGACCAGCCGCAAATTCTCGCGCGCCAAGGCGGAAACCGTGCTGCGCCTGGCCCACCTCGTCAACGATGGAGAGCTGTCGCTGGAGCTGCCGCCCTCCGGCGACGTGGCGGCCATGTCGCAAGCGCTGCTGGCCGTGAAGGGCATTGGCCCGTGGACCGTCAATTACGCGCTGCTGCGCGGCTACGGCTATGCCGACTGCTCGCTGCACGGCGACGTGGCCATCCGCGCCGCCCTGCAAAAGCTGCTCGGCGAAGAGAGCAAGCCGGACATGGCGCGCACGGAACAATGGCTGCGCCAGTATGCGCCGCACCGCACCATGGCGGCCGCCCACCTATGGGCCAGCCTGCATGCGCCGGAAATAAATATTTTGCCTGCGCGGGAATAAACGGCGGGCGGCATGCGTCTATCCCTTGCAAGCCCTCAAAACCTCAAGGAGACCATCATGCGCTTTACCACTTTCGCCGCCACCGCCCTTTTCACCGCCTTGTCCGCCCCGCTGGCCTTTGCCGCCGACGTCATGCCCGCCAACGGCATGCTGGTCAACGCCAGCGGCATGACCGTGTATGTGTTCGACAAGGATGTCGCCGACAGCGGCAAGAGCGCCTGCAGCGGCGGCTGCCTGGTGGCCTGGCCCGCCGTCATCGCCACCGAAGCGGCGCACGCCGCCCCGTATGGCAGCATCAAGCGCGAAGACAACGGCGCCATGCAGCTGACCTACAAGGGCAAGCCGCTGTACCTGTACAAGGAAGACAAGAAACCGGGCGACGTGGCCGGCGACAACTTCAAGAACGTGTGGCACGTCGTCAAGCCCTAAGCCCCCCATCCCGCCGCCACGATGACCACGCAAGAGGACAGCCGCACACTGCAAGCCTGCCTGCCCGGCCTGCGCCGCTATGCGCGCGCGCTGGTGGGCGCCGTGCACGCGGACGATCTGGTGCAGGACACCGTGGAGCGGGCCTGGCGCAAGTTCGACCAGTGGCAACGGGGTGGCGAGATGCGGCCCTGGCTGTTTTCCATCATGCACAACCTGCACGTGGATCAATTGCGCCGCCCCGGCCTGGCGCTGCAGGAGCTCGACGACGACGCCCTGCTACCCGCCCCGGAGCACGCGCCGGGGCAAGCCATCGCCATCGGCGAAATGGATGCGGCGCTGGCCCGTTTGCCGCTGGGGCAGCGCGAAGTCATCCTGCTTGTCGCGCTTGAACAGATGCCGTATGAGCAGGTGGCGTCCACCTTGGGCATCCCCGTCGGCACGGTCATGTCGCGGCTGTCGCGCGGGCGCGAGCGGCTGCGCGAACTGCTCGATGGCCGCCCCGCCGGCAGCCATGGCGCCCCTACCCTGAAAGTCGTGAAATGACAACGCAAGCCATCAGCGAAGCGCAATTGCACGCCCTGGCCGACGGCGTCCTGCCCCAGGCGCAGCGCGCGGCTGTCGACGCCCACCTGCGCGCACACCCCGAGGATGCCGCCAGGGTGGACGCCTGGCGCGAACAGAACCGGCAATTGCGTGCCCTGTTCGACCCCGTGCTGGACGAAGCCGTGCCGCCGGACTTGCTGCAGGCGGCATCGCCACCGGCGGCGAACGGCGCCTGGCAGCACCACGCCATGCAGGCGGCAGCGGCCATCGTACTGGTGATCGCCGGCGGCATGGGCGGCTGGCTGCTGCGCGGCGATGGCGGTGACATGCGGACCACCAGCGCCAGCCCGATGTCCCTGGCGCGCAGCGCCGCCATCGCCCATGCCGTCTACACGCCCGAAGTGCGCCACCCCGTGGAAGTGGGTGTCGAACAGGAGGCACACCTGGTGCAATGGCTGTCGAAACGCCTGGGCACGCAACTGCAGCCGCCCGCGCTGTCACCGCTCGGCTATCACCTGATCGGCGGCCGCCTGCTGCCCGGCGATGGCGACGGCCCCGTGGCGCAATTCATGTACGAAGATGGCGGCGGCAAGCGCCTAACCCTGTATGTGGCGAAAGAACGGGCCGGCAGGCAGGAAACGGCCTTCCGCTATACGCAGGAAAAGGAGCTGAGCGTGTTTTACTGGATCGACGGCCAGCTTGGTTACGCCCTCTCGGCGAGCCTGCCCAAACGGGAGCTGGGCAAGATCGCCGACGCCGTGTACGCGCAGCTGGAGCAAGCCCGCTAAGCCCCGCCATCCATGCGCAAGTGCGCTGAACGCCAGCCCGCTATCAGCCCAGCGCACGCCGCAGTTCCGCATACGCGTCGACCAGCCGCTCCTTCGAATAGCCGCGATTGAGCCCACTGGGGTTGGGCAAGATCCACACGCGCGCGCCGCCGAAGCGCTCCGGCTGTTCGCCCCACGCCAGCTGGCGCTTCCCCGTCATCGCCGCGTAGGCAGCCTTGCCCAGGAAGGCGATCCACTGCGGCTGCAGCAATGCCAGTTTATGCTGCAGGCCCGCCGCCGCTTGCGCGAACTCGTCCGCCCCCACCTGGTCCGCGCGGCTGGTCGGGCGCCCGACGGCCGCCGTCAAACCCAGCCCGAAACCGAGCACGCTGGCATCGTCTTGCGGCGCCACCAGATGCGGCGTGAAGCCGGCCAGGTGCAGCACCGGCCAGAAACGGTTGCCGCGGCCGAGAAAATGGTGACCGGCCGCCGCCGCGTCCACGCCCGGATTGAGGCCGCAAAAAACCACTTGCAAGCCGGGAGCGAGGATATCGGGCAAGCCCGGAGCCGTTGTGAGGTATGTCATGAAAACTCCGCTATCAGAAGCCGCAGTATGCCACCAGCCCCATGTCCTGCAGCGCAGGACGGGCGGTGCTACCATCCCGTACTGATGCGCTCATCCGTATGGTGGATGGCCGTCGCGCTTTCCCGCACCATCCCACACCGAGGAATACACATGACGACCCTGACCATCAATGGCAAGCAGCACGAGCTTGCGCTGCCTGAAGACACGCCCCTGCTGTGGGCCCTGCGCGACGAACTGGGCATGACCGGCACCAAATTCGGCTGCGGCATGGCCCTGTGCGGCGCCTGCACCGTGCACCTCGATGGCGAAGCCATCCGCTCCTGCGTAACGCCGATGTCGGCCGCCGCCGGCAAGAAGATCACCACCATCGAAGCCGTGGGCGAAGACAAGGTCGGCCTGGCGCTGCAGCAGGCCTGGCAGGAACACGGCGTGCCCCAATGCGGCTACTGTCAGGCCGGGCAGATCATGTCGGCCACGGCCCTGCTGCACAAGACCCCAAGACCGAACGACCAGCAAATCCGCGAAGCAATGAGCGGCAATATCTGCCGCTGCGGCACCTATACTCGCATCCACGCGGCCATCAAGCAGGCCGCGACCAGCATCAACGCGAAAGGAGCGGCCAAATGAGCATGCATGACACTCCTGCCGCACATTCGCCTGCGCGGCGCAACTGGCTCAAGGCCGCCGGCGCGCTGGCCGGTTTGACCCTGGTGGCCGGCCCTTCCGGCCTCGTGATGGCGGCCGATGCCGTCAAATACGGCGGCGAGAAGATGGCTGGCGGCGTGGTCGACGACAGCCTGGTCTTCCTGTCGGTCGGTGCCGACGGCATCGTCACCATCGTGGCGCACCGCTCCGAAATGGGCCAGGGCATCCGCACCAGCCTGCCCATGGTGGCGGCCGACGAACTGGGCGCCGACTGGGCGCAGGTGCGCGTGCAGCAGGCGCCCGCCGACGAAGCGCGCTACGGCAGCCAGGATACGGACGGCTCGCGCAGCATGCGCCACTCGTTCCGCGCCATGCGCCACGTGGGCGCCACGGCGCGCCTGATGCTGGAAACGGCTGCCGCCGTGCGCTGGGACGTACCCGTGACGGAAGTCAAAGCCGTCAACCACGCGGTCGTGCATGCGGCCAGCGGACGCTCGCTGTCCTTCGGCGCCCTGGCCGAAGAAGCGGCCAAATTGCCGGTGCCGCCACGCGCGCGCATCAGCCTGAAAACGGCGGGCGAGCTGCGCTACATCGGCCAAACCAGCACGCGCGGCATCGACTTGCACGACATCGTCACGGGCAATACCCACTTCGGCATCGATACGCGCCTCGACGGCATGGCGTACGCCGTCATCGCCCGCCCTCCCGTCTTTGGCGGCAAGCTGAAAAGCGTGGACAAGACGGCGGCCCTGAAAGTGCCGGGCGTGCTGCGCATCGTCGAACTGGCGGGCAGCCCGCCGCCGGCCATGTTCAATCCGCTGGGCGGCGTGGCCGTCATCGCCAGCAACACCTGGGCCGCCATCAAGGGCCGCGAAGCGCTGGTGCTGGAATGGGAAGATGGCCCGAACGGCAGCTACGATTCGAAGACCTTCCGCAAGACCCTGGAAGCGGCCGTGCGCCAGCCGGCCAGCCCGGCGCGCGACCAGGGCAAGACGGTGGCCACGCTGGCCGCAGCTCCCGCCGCGCGGAAATTCAGTGCCGAATACTATCTGCCCCACCTGGCCCACGCCACCATGGAGCCGCCCGCCGCCACCGTGCGCATCGCCAACGGCAAGGCCGAAGTGTGGGCCTGCGTGCAGGCGCCGCAAGCGACGCGCAGCAATGTGGCCAAGGCCCTGGGCCTGGCATATGACGACGTGACCGTCCACGTGACCCTGCTCGGCGGCGGCTTCGGGCGCAAATCGAAACCCGATTTCGCCGTCGAGGCGGCGCTGCTGTCGAAAGCCATGGATGGCGCGCCCGTCAAGCTGACGTGGACGCGCGACGACGACCTGCAGCACGACTACCTGCACACGGTGTCCGTCGAAAGGCTGGAAGCGTCGCTGGACGCGAAAGGCATGCCGACGGCCTGGCTGCACCGCACGGCCGCGCCCACCATCACCTCGACCTTTGCCGCCGGCGCGAACAGGCAGGCGCCGTTCGAGCTGGGCATGTCGGCCATCAACGTGCCGTTCGCCATTGCGAACATCCGCGTCGAAGTGCCGGAAGTGCCGGCCCACACGCGCATCGGCTGGTTCCGTTCCGTGTCGAATATCCCGCACGCGTTTGCCATCCAGTCGTTCACGGCCGAACTGGCGCATGCGGCGAAGAAGGACCATCGCGACTACCTGCTCGCGCTGCTGGGCCCCGCGCGCAAGATCAACCCGGCCGACCTGTCGGACGGCTGGAACTATGGCGAAGATCCGGCGAAGTATCCGGTCGACATCGGCCGCATGCGCCACGTGATCGAGCTGGCGACGGCCAAGGCGGGCTGGGGCCGCAAGCTGCCCAAGGGACGGGGGCTGGGCCTGGCCGTCTCCTACAGCTTTGTCACCTATGTGGCGGCCGTGATCGAAGTGGAGATCAATGCGGCCGGCGAAGTCATCGTGCCGAGGGTCGACATCGCCATGGATTGCGGCCCGCAAATCAACCCGGACCGCGTGCGCTCGCAGATCGAGGGCGCCTGCATCATGGGCCTGTCGCTGGCCATGAGCGGCGAGATCAGTTTCAAGAATGGCCGGGTCGAGCAAAGCAATTTCCACGACTACGCCGTGCTGCGCGCCGCCGACGCGCCGCGCGTGATCCACACGCACCTGGTGCCAGGCACCCTGGACATGGAGCTGGGCGGCGTGGGCGAACCGGCCACGCCGCCCATCGCGCCGGCCCTGTGCAACGCCATCTTCGCGGCCACGGGCAAGCGCATCCGCGCCCTGCCCGTGGGCATGCAGCTGGCGAAAAAGGCTTAGGTCCGCCGCGCGGCAGGCAACTGCAGCAGCAACGCTGCGGCGGCGACCAGCGCTGCACCGGCCGCCAGCAGCCACATGGGCCAGTCGAGCAGGAGCAGCACCCCGCCGGTGGCCGCGCCAATGGCGCTGCCCAGGTACAGCGCCGATTCGTTGAGGGCGATGGCCAGGTTGCCGTCGCCCTGCCGCGCGCGCACGGCCAGCAGTTGCTGGTTCTGCGGCACTTGCAGGGCCCAGCCAGCCGCACCCCACAGCACGATCGGCGCCAGCATCAGCCAGGCCGACCAGCCGGCCGCCAGCGGCAGCGCGCACAAGGCCAGCGCCAGCAGCAGCAAGATGAGCCAGGTCAGTTTCGGCGCCGCCACCTTGTCCGCCCACGGTCCGACCAGCACGCTGCCCGCGATCCCCCCCACGCCCCAGGCCCACAGGAAGGGCGTGGCGGACACCGCCGCCCCCTGCGCCGACCACGCCAGCAACGGCGCGATAAACGTGTACATGCCCAGGCTGGCGATGGCCGCCAGCAGCGATACCAGCAGGATGGACAGCACCTGCCCATCGGCCAGCAAGACCAGCTTGCGGCGCAGCGACGTGGCCGGCACCGCCGGCAGCGCGGGCAGCTTCCACAGCAAACCCGCCAGCGCCAGCCCGCCAAGGACGGTGACCAGCCACAGGGCCGCGGTCCAGCCCAGCTGCTGCGCCAGCAGCAAACTCAAGGGCACGCCCAGCACCGTGCCGCCCGCCATGCCGCCCATGATCACGCCGATGGCCTTGCCCCGCTGCTGCGGCGCCGACACGCCGGCCGCCGCCGCGATACCCAGCGCCAGGTAGACGCCCGCACCGACGCCGGCAATGGCGCGCCATGCCAGCAAACTGCTGAAACCGGGCGCCAGCGCGCTGGCCCCGTTCGCCAGCACGAACACGGCCAGGGCGATCAGGAGGCCCGAGCGCTGCGCGCGCGCCGGCAGCAAGGCCACCACCAGCGGCGAGCCGAGGCCATAGGCCAGCGTAAACGCCGTCACCAGTTGCGCGGTCATCGCCAGGGAGATGGAAAAGGCACTGGCAATCATCGGCATCAAACCCGCCGTCACATACGACGCCATGCCCAGCGCGAACGCGCCCATGGCGATCAGGTAGACGGTGGCAGGCAACGCGGCGATGGCAGGCGCGAGGCCACTGGAGGAGGAAGAGTCGGACATGGGCAAGCTTTCGGAAAGAAAGCAGGCATTCTGGAATACAATATAAACAATTACAATTTAACTGTTTATGCTATTACTGATAGCAACAGGCTTACCGGAAAGGCAACACCATGCGCACCTTGGCCCGCACCCGCCACGAACTGGCCGCCTACCTGCAGGCGCGCCGCGCGCGGCTGTCGCCGGAAGACGTGGGCTTGCCCGGCGGTGGAAGGCGGCGTACGCCGGGCTTGCGCCGCGAAGAAGTGGCGGCGCTGGCCGGCGTGGGGCTGACCTGGTACACCTGGCTGGAGCAGGGGCGCGACATCGGCGTCTCGAGCGCCTTTCTCGACAAGCTGGCCGAAGTGCTGAAACTGGACGCGGGCGAGCGCCGCCACCTGTTCCTGCTGGCGCATGCGCGTCCGCCGGCCGAAGAGGGCAAGACGTTTTGCGTGGTGCCGCCGCTGGTGCGGCGCCTGATGCACGAGCTGGCGCATCCGGCGTATGTGCTCAATTTGCGCTGGGACGTGCTGGCGTTCAACGGGGGCGCCGACACCCTGTTTGGCTTCGGTGCGCATGCTGCCTCGCGCCGCAATCTGCTGTGGCTCTTGTTTACCGACCCGCTGCTGCGATCCCGCTTCGCGGCGTGGGAAGAGCAGGCGCCGCTGATGCTGTCGAGCTTTCGCCGCGACTATGCGCGCGCCACGCAGGAAGCGGATATCCACGCGCTGGTGGAGGAACTGGAAAAAGTCTCGCCCGAATTCAAGTTATGGTGGCGCCGCCACGACGTGCATGCGCCATGTGCCGGCGTGCGCCGCCTGACAATCGACGGCGGGGAGGTCGCATATGAACACACCTCGCTCACCATCGATGCGGACCGCCATCTGCGGCTGGTGGTGTATGCACGCCAGCCGCAGGAGTGAACTGCGGCGCACAACGAAAAAACCGCTGATTCTCTTGCGAGAAATCAGCGGCTTCGAATTGGTTGCGGGGACAGGATTTGAACCTGTGACCTTCGGGTTATGAGCCCGACGAGCTGCCAGACTGCTCCACCCCGCAGACGAATTATATACCAGATTGTTGCGCGGCGTAAAGGCGTGAATTGACAATGTCATTCCTGCCCCGTCTGCCGGATATTGTCGTTGGCCAGCAATGGAAAAAGCCGCTGATCTTTTGCAAGAATCAGCGGCTTTCCGGTATTGGTTGCGGGGACAGGATTTGAACCTGTGACCTTCGGGTTATGAGCCCGACGAGCTGCCAGACTGCTCCACCCCGCACAAGAATTATAAGGGCAAACGGGTGGCTTAGGCAATAGCTATCTCAACTTAGGCTGCAATAGAGCTATTTAATTAAAAACCCCGGCCAATTGCCGATTGGCATTGTGTCCTCCCGACACGCCACGCCGCGCGCAATCGGTGTACAGTAAGCGTTACACTAGACTTCCATTTTCCCAAGCCCGCCCATGAAATTCTGCTCCGAATGCGCCCATCCTGTCAGCCTCTCCATTCCGGAAGGCGACAACCGTCCGCGCTATGTCTGCGCCAACTGCGACGCCATCCATTACCAGAACCCGAAAATGGTGGTCGGCTCCATCCCCGTGTGGGAAGAGGATGGCCAGCTGCAGGTCTTGCTGTGCAAGCGCGCCATCGAGCCGCGCCTGGGCTACTGGACCCTGCCTGCCGGCTTCATGGAAAACGATGAAACGACATCCGACGCGGCCGAACGCGAAACGGTGGAGGAAGCGGGCGCGAATATCGAACTGGGCCCCCTGTTTTCACTGCTGAACGTGCAGCGCGTGCACCAGGTGCACCTGTTTTACCTGGCGCGCCTGCGCGACCTCGATTTCGCGCCGGGCATCGAAAGCCTGGACGTGCAGATGTTTACGGAAGCGCAGATCCCCTGGGATGACCTGGCCTTCCCCACCATCCGCGCCACCCTGGAACTGTTCTTTGCCGACCGCGTGAAAATCCGCGAAGGCGGCAGCTATGGTTTCCATACGGGCGACATCACGCGCCCGATGGCGCGCACGGATGCAGAGCAAGCCCCCGAATAAGCCTCCACCAACTGCCACCTTTGACGCCGCATGATTCCCTGGCTCGATACCCACACCCCGTTTCCCGACGTTTCGCGCGCCCTCACCGACGAGGCGCCCGGCCTGCTGGCGGCCGGCGCCGACCTGTCGCCCGCGCGCCTGCTCGACGCCTACCGGCGCGGCATCTTCCCCTGGTTTTCCGAAGGCCAGCCTATTTTGTGGTGGAGTACCGATCCGCGCATGGTGCTGATGACGGAGGACTTCAAGGTCTCCGACAGCCTGGCCAAGGCGATCCGCAAGGTCGAACGCAGCGCCGCCACGGACGGTCGCTGGCAGCTGCGCTTCGACGGCGATTTCGACGCCGTCATGCGCGCCTGCGCGGCGCCGCGCAAGGATGGCCCGGGCACGTGGATTTCCGACGAAATCATCGCCGGCTACACGGGCTTGCACGAGCTGGGCTACGCGCACTCGTCGGAACTGTGGCTTGATGGAGAACTGGTGGGCGGCGCGTATGGCGTGTCGATCGGACGCATGTTCTATGGCGAATCGATGTTCGCGCGCGTGACGGATGGCTCGAAGATCGCGCTGGCGCACCTCGTGCGTTTTCTGTACGCGCGCGGCGTGGCCATGATTGACTGCCAGCAAGAAACAAAGCACCTGGCCTCGCTGGGCGCGGCGCCCATTTCGCGCGCGCGCTTCCTCGCCCATGTGCGCGTCGCCATTGAAGCAGCGCAAATCACGGATTGGCAAGCTGCACCACCTGCATAAAAAAGCTATGATATCTCCACGCAGACTTCCATTGCCGCGGACAGACCAGACAGGATCAGCATGACGCACCTGAACGAACTACCGTTTGCCACCCTGCAGTTCTACACGACGGCGCCCTATCCGTGCAGCTACCTGGACGACCGCCAGGCCCGCTCGCAGGTGGCCACGCCTTCGCACCTGATCAACAGCGACGTGTATTCGGAACTGGTGCGCAACGGCTTTCGCCGCAGCGGCATTTTCACCTACCGCCCGTATTGCGATGGCTGCCAGGCCTGCATTCCCGTGCGCGTCGTGACGGGCGAGTTCACCCCGAACCGCAACCAGCGCCGCGCCTGGAGCCGGCACGCCGACCTGCAGGCGGGCGTGGCCACCCTGTCCTTCCTCGACGAGCACTACGAACTGTACCTGCGCTACCAGAGCACGCGCCACGCGGGCGGCGGCATGGACCAGGACAGCCGCGACCAGTATGCGCAATTCCTGCTGCAAAGCCGGGTCAACACTCGCCTGGTGGAGTTCCGCGATGCCGAAGGCATCCTGCGCATGGTCAGCATCATCGACGTGCTGGCCGATGGCCTGTCGTCCGTCTACACTTTTTTCGATCCCGACGTGCCGGGCGCCTCGTACGGCACCTACAACGTGCTGTGGCAAATCGCCCAGGCGCGCGAACTGGACCTGCCCTACATCTACCTGGGCTACTGGATCGCGCAAAGCCCGAAGATGGCCTATAAAATCAACTTCAAGCCGCTGGAAGCACGGATCAAGGGACAGTGGGTGATCCTGTAAACCTGGGATTATTTGGCAGGTCGGATTAGCGCGCAAGCGCGTAATCCGACACTGCGATGCCAACAATGGTGTCGGATTACGGCGCTTCGCGCCTAATCCGACCTACTTGCTCTTGTCCGGAAACGCCGGACGCTTGGGCTGCACAGGCGGATTCTTCGCCAGTTCGGCCTGGATCACCTCGATCGCCTTTTCCAGCTGAGGATCACGTCCGGCGATGACGTCGGCCGGCGTTTGCTCGACTTCGATATCGGGCGGCACGCCTTCGTTTTCCACGCCCCAGCCATTCTCGCGCGTCCAGAACGCCAGGTTCGGCGCCGTGATGAAGCCGCCATCCATCAGCACGGGGAAGCCCAGCACGCCCACCAGGCCGCCCCACGTCGCCTTGCCGATCAGCGGGCCCATGTTATTTTTGCGGAACATCCACGGCAGCAGGTCGCCGCCCGAACCGGCCGTCTCGTCGATCAGCATGGCGCGCGGCCCCTGGATCGAAGCGGACGGCGTCTTCATGTCGGCGCCGTAGCGCATGGTCCACCAGGCGATTTCCTTCTTCTGCAGAATCTCGATGTAGTAATCGGCCACGCTGCCGCCGCCATTGAAACGCTCGTCGACGATGATGGCCTGCTTGTCCGCCTGCGGGAAGAAATAGCGCTTGAAGTAGGTGTGGCCCAGGCCCGCCGTATTCGGCACATACACATACGCCACCTTGCCGCCGGTCGCCGCATTCACCTTGCGCATATTGCCTTCGATCCAGTCGCGGTTGCGCAAGGCATCTTCGGTGGGCACGGGCACCACGGTGATCGTGCGCGCGCCCTTGCCGTCGGCCGATGGCCCCACGGTCAGGTCGATCGCCTTGCCGGCCGTGTTTTCAAAGGCGCTGTACAAGTTGGTGGGTGGCGCCAGCGGGCGGCTGTCGACGGCCAGCAGGTATTCGCCCGCCTTGACGTTCAGGCCCGGCTCCGTCAGCGGCGCGCGCAGGGCCGGATTCCAGTTCAAGCCGCCATACACTTTCTTGAAGCGGTAATGCCCATCGCGCACTTCATAGTCAGCGCCCAGCAAGCCCCCCGGCACCTTCTTCGCCTCGATAAAATCATCGCCGCCGCCGCCGCGGTGGTGGCCCACGGCCAGCTCGCTGCACATCCACTGGATCAACCGGTTCAGGTCCGCGCGGCTGGACAGCTCGGGCAGGAAGACGGCGTACTTGTCGCGCATGGCTTTCCAGTCCACGCCATGCATGCCCGGGTCATAGAAGTAATCGCGGTTGATGCGCCACACCTCGTTGAAAATCTGCGTCCATTCGGCGCGCGGATCGGCCTTTACTTCGATGGCGTCGACCTTGATCTTGCCTTCGCCCGGCGCCAGCAGCTTGCCCATGGCGCTACCCATGGCCCAATTCTCCTTCTGGCGGTACAGCAGCTTCTTGCCATCGGCCGACACTTCGAATTCATCGGCTTCCGCCACCACGGTTTCCGCCTTGCGCTCCTTCAGGTCAAAACGCTGCACGGCCTTCTTGCCGTCGCTTTCGCGCAGCAAAAAGATCTGCCCTGCGGCACCCGCCGTCAGACTGGAGAACTGCGCGGCCGGCAGCGGCAAGTCGACGATGCGCGTGGCGATGCCGTCGAAATCGATGCTGATCGGCGCCACCGGTGCCACCGTCACCTTCGGATCGTCGCGGCCCGTCTTCGGATCGACCTTCGGTTCGTTTTTCGCTTCCGGCTCCGCCTTCGCCGTGTCTTTTTTACTCTCCGCGCTGGCGGCCTTTTCCTCGTCGCTTTCCTTGATCAGGGGCGATGGCAAGTCGCGCCGCAGCACGGCCATCCACACGGTGCGCGTCACCAGGTTGTCTTCGTTCTGCTGCGAGAACCAG
Organism: Janthinobacterium sp. PLB04; assembly: GCF_021165895.1. Taxonomy (NCBI): domain Bacteria; kingdom Pseudomonadati; phylum Pseudomonadota; class Betaproteobacteria; order Burkholderiales; family Oxalobacteraceae; genus Janthinobacterium; species Janthinobacterium sp. PLB04. The sequence continues at coordinate 5,426,862 of NZ_CP088968.1, forward strand.
TTGTTGCTGGGGCCAGCATTCGTCGAAGCGAAGAAATACAGGTATTTGCCGCTCTTGTCGAACACGGGCTGGGCCACGTCGGACAAGCCATCGGTCACGGGCATCGACTTGTTCTGCTCGACGGAATAGATGTAGGCGCTGCGCGTGTAGGTGGGCGAATTGAGCGTGTAGGCCAGCCAGCGCGAATCGGGCGCCCACGAGGCGCGCATGCTCTTGTCGACGCCATACATCGGCTCCGTGGCGACCTTCTGCACCTTGCCCGTGCCGACATCGATCACATACATGCTCCAGCCATTGTCGGCAAACGCGATCTTCCTGCTGTCGGGCGACCAGACGGCGCTGTCATAGAAGCCGCTGCCATTCAGCTTGAACTTGCGTACGGCACCCTTGCCATCCTGCGCCCGCACATGCAGTTCATACTCGCCCGACTCGTCCGAGAAATACGCGACCGAGCGGCCATCGGGCGACCAGATCGGCGTGCGCTCGTGGGCGCCGGCCGTCTGCGTCAGGTTGCGCACATCGCCCTTGTCGGCGGGGATGGTGACGATCTCGCCCCGGTACTCGAAGGCGATGCGCGCGCCCGACGGCGAAATCGACGCGTCGCGGATATATTTCGCGTTCTTGACCCAGCGGGGGCGCGTCTGCCCCAGGTCGCTGGCCACGGCGATGCTCAGCTTGTGCGCCTGGCCGCTGGCGATGTCGAGCGCGTGCAAATAGCCGGCCTGCTCGTAGACGATGGTGCCGTTCGCGGCCGACGCGTTCAGCACGGGGAAATCCGCATGCCGCGTCAGCTGGCGCACGGCTTTCGTCTTGACGTCATACGCAAACAGGTTGAATTCGCCGTTGCGGTCGGAGCGGAAGTACACGGTGTCGCCCAGCCACATGGGGTCGACGTCGTTCGAGCGCGTCGTCGGCTGGGGGATTTTTTCGATGGATTTGTCGGCCGACGAGAATAGCCACAGCCAGGAGTTGGTGCCGCCCCGGTAGCGCTTCCACTGCTTGAAGGCGGGCGCCAGCGGGTTGTAAACGATGCGCTTGCCATCGGGCGAATAGGCGGCGCGCGAGGCGTTGGGGATTTCCAGCTGGGTTTCCACGCCGCCCGCCACGGGTACCGTAAACAGCTTCTGGAAGCGGTTGTTGAAGGCGGCGCGGGGCGAGGTGAACATCACTGCCTGGCCATCGGGCGTGAACGACTGCGCCAGGTCCGCGCCCGGGTGGAAGGTCAGGCGGCGCGGCACGCCGCCGGCCGCCGCGATCACATACACGTCGACATTGCCGTCGATGTTGGCGCTATACGCGATCTGGCTGCCATCGGGTGAAAACACGGGATGGGACTTGTCGCCCAGGTCCGAGGTCAGGCGCCGCGCGCCGCCGCCATCCAGGTTCGACAGCCACAGGTCGCCCGCATAGATGAAGGCGATGTGGCGGCTGGAGACGGCTGGTTCGCTCAGCATGCGGGTGTCTTGCGTATTGGGCAGGGCCAGGGCCGGGTGGCTCAGCAGCAGTGCGCTGGCGGCCGCGATGGCCGTCAAGATGCGTGTCTTTTTCAATCGATGTCTCGCTTATGAAGTAAACAGAACAGAGAAGAAACAGGAAAGTCCAAGGCCGGATGCGGATTATCAATGGATCAATATTGCATTTGGCCAACAAGAACTATACACCCGACCGCTGCGCGGAACACGGTAAAATACGGCACTTATTTCGCGCGCCGCCAGCCCTTCCCGGCAGCCCGCACACCTACTCAAAGCGCCCCATGTCTGAAAAATTCCTGTACTCCCTCGCCCGCCCGCTGCTGTTTTCGATGGATGCCGAAGCGGCCCACCATCTCACCCTGCCCGCCCTGAAACGCGCCAGCGCGCTGGGCCTGACGAAGCTGGCCGGCAAGCCGGCAGCCGACCCGCGCACGGTGATGGGCATCACCTTCCCCAATCCCGTCGGCCTGGCCGCCGGCCTGGACAAGGATGGCGCCTACATCGACGCGCTGGCCGACCTGGGCTTTGGTTCCATCGAAGTGGGTACCGTCACGCCGCGCGCGCAGGCGGGCAATCCGAAACCGCGCATGTTCCGCCTGCCGCAGGCGCAGGGCATCATCAACCGCATGGGCTTTAACAATGGCGGCGTGGACGCCTTTGTCGCCAACGTGCAGGCGTCGCAGTTCTACCAGGACCGCGCCGGCGTGCTGGGCCTGAACATCGGCAAGAATGCCGACACACCTATCGAGCGGGCGGCCGACGACTATCTGCTGTGCCTGGAAAAAGTCTACCCGTATGCCAGCTATGTGACGGTGAACATCTCGTCGCCGAACACCAAAAACCTGCGCCAGCTGCAGGGCGCGTCGGAACTCGACGCCCTGCTGTCGCAGCTCAAAGATGCCCAGGCGCGCCTGGCGGACAAGCACAAGCGCTACGTGCCGCTGGCCCTGAAAATCGCGCCGGACATGGATGGCGAACAGGTGAAAAGCATTGCCGAGTCGCTCACGCGCCACCGTATCGACGGCGTCATCGCCACCAACACGACCCTGTCGCGCAGCGCCGTGGAAGGCATGCCGCACGGCGCCGAAGCGGGCGGCCTGTCGGGTGCGCCCGTGTTCGAGCTGTCGAACAATGTCATCCGCCTGCTGAAGGCCGAACTGGGCGATGCGCTGCCCATTATCGGCGTGGGCGGCATCATGCAGGGCAGCGACGCCGTGGCCAAGTTCGAGGCGGGCGCGCAGCTGGTGCAGCTGTACAGCGGCCTGATTTACGCCGGTCCCGCGCTGATCAAGGATTGCGCGCGCGCGCTGCGCGGCAAACAGGCGAAATGATAGCCAAGGTCAAGCTGGGTTCCAGCAGCCTGGAGGTGAGCCGGATCTGCCTGGGCACGATGACCTTCGGCGAGCAGAACAGCGAAGCGGAAGCGCACAGCCAGCTCGATTACGCGCTCGAGCGGGGCATCAACTTCGTCGACACAGCCGAGATGTATCCGGTGATGGCCAGCGCGCAAACGCAGGGCAGCACGGAGCGCTACATCGGCAGTTGGCTGAAGAAAAGCGGCAAGCGCAGCCAGATCGTGCTGGCCAGCAAGGTAGCCGGGCCGAATTCGCGCATGCACTGGATACGCAAGGGCAAGACGGACCACGACGCGGTCAACATCCGCGCCGCCGTCGAGGACAGCCTGCGCCGGCTGCAGACGGAGCACATTGACCTGTATCAATTGCACTGGCCCAGCCGCAACCTGCCCATCTTCGGCGCCAGCGTGTACAACCCGCGCAAGGAGCACGCCTCGGTCGCCATCGAAGACACCCTGGCCGTGCTGGGCAAGCTGGTCGAGGAAGGCAAGATCAGCAATATCGGCGTGTCGAACGAATCGTCGTGGGGCGTGTGCGAATACATCAAGCAGGCCGAGCTGAAAGGCTTGCCGCGCATCGTTTCCATCCAGAACCTGTACAACCTGACGGCGCGCCATTTCGAGACGAGCCTGCTCGATGAAACCTGCCACAGGGAAAATGTCAGCTTGCTGGCCTACAGTCCGCTGGCGTTCGGCCAGCTGACGGCGAAATATATCGATGACCCGCAGGCCAAGGGCCGTTTGACGCGCTTCCCGGCCGGCTGGAGTCCCCGCTACGTGCGCCCCGCTACCATCGCGGCAGCCAGCCAGTATGCGGCGCTGGCCCGCGCGCACGGCTTGACGCCGGCGCAGCTGGCGCTGGCCTGGTGCTACTCGCGCTGGTTCGTGGCCTCGACCATCATCGGCGCCACCAGCGTGGCGCAGTTGCAGCAGAATATCGACGCCCATCAAGTGACCCTGTCGCCGGAACTGGTGGCGGCCGTCGACGCCATCCACGCCAGCCTGCCCAATCCGGGACAGTAGGCGCGCTCCATCTGGCGGCGCATGCCGCCGCCAGGCTCCCCACGCTCATCGCAGATAGTCGTATTTATACAACAGCTGGCAATTTACTGCTGTGCAGCATTGCGGCCTTGCCGTGCCCGGTCGTATGCTGGAAACGAGGCCATATGCGCTACCCGCGCCATTTGGACGTGTATCAGACATTTATTGCATATCGATAGACAGAACGATTCGTAAGCACGCCACAGGCCCACTGTTACTCTGATGTCATCACCGGACCGCCATGGTTCGCGCATCCACCAACCGAAGAGATATTGTCGATGAGTTCAAGCACCGCCCGCTCCCAGCTTCCCGCCCTGCCCGTGAAAACCGTTATCGCCGCCAGCCTGATCGCCTGCTTCAGCCTGCCAATGCAGGCGCAAGCGCAGCAAGAGCTGCCGGCCGAAGGTGAACTGCAATCGGTGGTGGTCACCGGCACGTTCGCCAAGAACCGCCGCACCATCGATTCCGAATCGCCTATCGACATCCTCACCTCGCGCGACCTGCAAAGCACGGGTTCGGGCGAACTGGCCACCGTGCTGGCGCGCCTGCTGCCATCGCTGAACTTTGCCCGCGCCACGGGCGCCGACGCCAGCGACGCCGTGCGTCCGGCCCAGCTGCGCGGCCTGTCGCCCGACCAGACCCTGGTGCTGGTGAACGGCAAGCGCCGCTACACCTCGGCCGTCGTCAACGTCAACGGTTCCCTGGGCCGCGGCTCGGCGCCCGTCGACCTGAACGCCATCCCGCTGGCCGCCATCGACCACGTGGAAGTGCTGCGCGATGGCGCGGCGGCCCAGTACGGTTCCGATGCGATTGCCGGCGTGATCAACATCATCCTGAAAAAAGGCGCGGCCGGCGGCGATATCGAAGTGGGCTATGGCCAGACGCAGGAACGCGACGGCAAGCAAAAATCCATCAAGGGTTCGGCCGGCTTCGCCCTGGGTGACGACGGCTGGGTGCGCGTCTCGGCGGAAGTGGCGGAACGCGACCCGACCAACCGTGCCGGCGCCGACTTCCGCAATCCGCTGGAACCGCGCTACGGCAAGGTCAACCAGCGCTATGGCGATCCGGAAAGCAAACCGGCAACGATTTTCCTCAACAGCGAATACCGCATCAACGACAATATCGACTGGTATGCCTTCGGCAATTATGGCAAGCGCGACACGTCGGCCGCCGCCACATGGCGCACGGCCCTGATCCAGGACCCCGTCACCAAGGTCTACTCGCAGCGCACGCCGATCTATCCGGAAGGCTTCTTGCCGCTGCAAAACAGCACCCTGACGGACCAGTCCATCGTCACGGGCTTGCGCGGTGAAGCGGCCGGCTGGCGCTGGGATGCCAGCATCAATTACGGCAGCAACAAGTTCGAACTGGACCTGGACAACACGGTCAACCAGTCGCTGGGCGCGAACAGCCCCACGCATTTCTACGCCGGCTCGCTGAAAAACGAACAGACCGTATTCAATCTGGACGCGGCGCGCGAGTTTCCCGTCTCTTACTTTACGGGTCCGCTGACTGTAGCCGTCGGCGCGGAAGCGCGGCATGAGAAATACAGCATCGGCGCCGGCGACGCAGCGTCGTACACAGGCGGCGGCTCGCAAGGCTTTGCCGGCTTCCGCCCTGTCAACGCAGGCAGCCACTCGCGCCACAACGAGTCGATCTATGTGAACCTGGAAGCGGAAGCGACGAAGAAACTGTCGGGTGGCGTGGCCCTGCGCCATGAGCGCTACAGCGATTTCGGCAGCACCACCTCGGCCAAGGGCTCGGCCCGCTACTCCTTCACGGACGCGCTGTCCCTGCGCGGCACCGTATCGAGCGGCTTCCGCGCGCCATCGCTGGCGCAGCAGTACTACACCATCACCACCACCAACTTCCAGGTCATCAACGGCAACAATACGGCCATCGAGACGGGCACCTTTGCCGTCAACACGCCGCAGGCGCGCGCCTTGGGCGCACAGGACCTGAAACCGGAAAAAGCCCGCAACTACAGCCTGGGCCTGCAGTTCCAGCCTAACCGCAACTTCACGACGACGGTAGACGCCTACCGCATCGACATCGACAACCGCATCCTGTTCTCGGCCAACCTGGCGCTGAACGACAAGCTCAAGGCCCAGCTGGCGACGCAAGGCTCGAGCGTGGGCGCGGCGCGCTACTTCACCAACGCCGTCGACACGCGCACGGAAGGCGTGGACATCGTCAGCACCTACCGCATCGACCTGCAGGACAAGGACCGCCTCGATCTCACCGTGGCCTACAACCATAACAAGAGCACGGTACAGAAAATCGCCGACAATCCAGCCATCCTGACGGCCAACAACCTGAAACTGATCGACCGCCAGAGCATCGACCGCATCACGGTGGCCTCGCCGAAGGACAAGTTCAGCCTGGCCGCCGACTACGGCTTCGGCATCTGGAATACGCACGGCGTCGTGACGCGCTACGGCAGCTTCACCGTGCCGCAGAACGATGTCAAGCTGGACCAGACGTATGACCCGCAATGGGTGCTGGACGTGTCCGGTTCCGTGAAACTGGGCAAGAACTGGCGCCTGGTGGCCGGCATCGACAACGTCACCAACCGCTACCCGGCGCAAGTGACGAGCGCGGGCAACCTGAATGTCAACGGCACCCAGCCGTACAGCATCTTCGCGCCGAACGGTTTCAACGGCCGCTACTACTACGCCAAGGCTGGCTATAGCTGGTAAATAGCGCTCTGCCATGCAAAAAGCCCGGAACGCATCGCGTTTCCGGGCTTTTTCATGTCTTGCGCCCGCAGGCGCATCAGGCTCAGGCGCGGCGGCGGCGCGCGACAAAACCGACCAGTCCCAGGCCCAGCATCAGCATGCCGTAGGTCGCTGGCTCAGGCACGGCAGAGACGGAGTTGTACGCGCGGAAATTGCTCAGGCCACGCGGCAGGTTGGCAATGCTGAAGACCGTATTCGCGGCAAGCGGCGTATCCCAGTGGAACAATAGTTCGCCACGGCCATAATGCACGGCCAGGTAGTCAAAGCTGGAGTTGACGGTAAACGAACCGGACTTGCTGCTGGCCAGGTCGCCCTGGGCGGCAAAGACCAACGAGCCGGCGCCGCTGGAGGGCAGGCCAAACTTGCTGCTGACCAAGCTCTTGATGGCGGCCGCGCTTTGCGCGCCGGCCGGGTTGGCGCCGTCATAGACCCAGACCGCGTCCGCTGCCACGCTGCCATAGGTGACGGTATTGCCGCCCACCAGGAAGCCGCTCATGGCAGGGTCGGTGATTTCCACCCAGCTAGCAGCCTGGGCCAATGGCGCCAGGCAAGCCGAGACAGCAAGGCAGAGACCCAGCACGGCATGTTTAGTCATGTTCATAGTTTCCCCTATCGATTAATTTCAAAAACTACAATGTTGATTATATTTTTGTTATATTTTTTTGCGATTGGACAAAAGATATCATCCAGGAAATCTAAATGCAATAAAAGAAACATCTTCGGCCATTGAAAATTTCAATTGGTCTTATCAATTTATTGGCGAGGCCTGCTATCACGAGGCTTGCCGCCATCGTTGCCATGAGCGCGCTCGCCGTTCCGGGGAACAGGATTGTTGTATCTCAGCACATGTAAAGTGGCAGGGTCGCCCTGCTCCAATGGCAAGCCGGAAGGTATGCGTGGTCATCCTGACACGCAATCGGCTACCATGGGTCTTACTCTTTTTGATCACGGATAAGCAACCATGCCCAGCTGGCACCTGGCCGACGCCGCCGAACTGGCGGCGCGCCATCCCTACACTTTCTATAAATCGCCACCCGAGGCCATCGCCCAGGTGCGCCCCGGCGAGGTGGTCAAGCTGATCTTCGCCTTCCACAGCGACGATCCGCAAGCGCCGGGCGCCGAGCGCATGTGGGTGCTGGTGGATACGGTCGAACCGCATGGCCACTTCACCGGCAAGCTCGACAACATGCCCGGCTACATCCAGGATTTACAGGCCAAGGCCCCCGTCGCCTTCGATGCGCGCCACATCATCAATACCCAGCACGACGATGACGATAACCTCGTCAACCGCTACGCGGGCCTGTGCTTCGTGACGAAAAAAGTGCTGGAAGACGGCGCGCCCGTCGGTTATCTGTACCGCGAGGAGCCTGACAACGACGACGACAGCGGCTGGCGCTTCACGGCCAACGACGAAAGCGACGACTACATGCACGACAGCGCCAACGTGGCCCTCGTGTCGCTGGGAGCCGTGCTCAGCGTGGACGACCGTTTTATTGCCCTGCTGGATGCTCCGGCCGGCGCGGCCTATGCCTTCGACCACAACACGCAACAATTCATGGCGGTTGACGAATGACAATAGATGAATTGAAGGAATTTTGCGCGACCCTGCCCGGCGCGCAAGCCGTGCTGTACGGTGCGCCGTCGAATATCCTCGTGTATGCAGTGGCGGGGAAAAAATTTGCGTACTTCAAGACCAGCGCACCGGAGCAGTGGCGCTTCAGCCTGCGGGTCAGCGCCGGGCGCTTTATCGAACTGACGGACATGCCGGGCGTGAAACCGGCCCGTTACATGGGCCGCTTTCACTGGGTGACGATCGTGGATGTGGCGCGCTTCCCGGCCGATTACCTGGCGGAGCTGGTACAGGATAGCTACGCGCGCGCCGTGGCCAACCTGACGCGCGCGCAAAGGGCAGCCATCGCCTAGAGGGCGTCCTCGCCCGCCATGGCACGGTCGATGTCTTCGCGCGTCAGGTCCGGCGCCAGTTGCAGGATGAACTCATAGGCGTACGCGCGCAGGTAGGCGCCGCGGCGCACGGCCAGGCGCGTCGTGTTGGTGGCGAACAGATGCGACGCTTCCACGGCCCGCAGACCCTTGTCCCTGCCATGGTCGAAGGCCATCGAGGCGACGATGCCCACGCCCAGGCCCAGCGCCACGTATTGCTTGATGACGTCGGAATCCATGGCAGTGAGAATAATATCGGTCGCCACGCCCGCCTTGGCGAACGCATCGTCGATATGGCCGCGTCCCGTGAAACCCTTGTCGTAGGTAATCAGCGGATACTTCGCCAGGTCTCCCAGGCGGATGGGCGAGTGTTCGAGCAGCGGGTGGCCGTCCGGCACGACGATCAAATGGCTCCAGCGGTAGCACGGGAACGACACGAGGTCGGGGAACTGGCTCAAGCCTTCCGTGGCGATGCCGATATCGGTCTTGCCGGACAGCACCCATTCCGCGATGTGCTCGGGCGCGCTTTGCTGCAGCGCGATACGCACGTCGGGGAAAGCGGCACGGAAGCTTTGCACCACTTTCGGCAGCGCATAGCGCGCCTGCGTGTGCGTGGCCGCCACCGATAACGTGCCGCTGGTCTGGCCGCTGTATTCGAGGCTGGCCTGCTGCAGGTTTTCCGCCTCGATCAAGAGACGGTCGACGATCTTCAGGATACCCTTGCCCGGCTCCGTCAAGCCCGTCAAACGCTTGCCGTTGCGCTCGAAAATCACCACGCCCAGCTCATCCTCGAGTTCGCGGATTTGCCGGCTCACGCCCGGCTGCGACGTGAACAGGGCGTTGGCCACTTCCGTCAGGTTATAGCCGCGGCGGGCCGCTTCGCGGATCGATCGCAATTGTTGAAAGTTCATGGCTATCCTGTATCAAGTTCGGGTGGGTTCAACAAATACATGTAGGCGTTTCGGGCGGACAACCAATGTCTCGCCTTCCTTCAGCTGCAGATGGGTAAAACGCTCGTTCGACATCACAGCTTCGATCAGCTCGCTGTTATCGACGCGCTGCAAATCCAGCTGGGCCAGCGGGCCGATCGCATGCGCGCGGCTCAGCTTGACGACGATGCCTTCCGCGCCCTGCGTGTAGCGGTCGATTTCGAGGTCGTGCGGACGCACATAGGCCGTACCCTTGCTGTCGCTCACGCCCGCGTAATCGGGCACCTCGAAGCTGGCGTCGCCGGTGGCCATCACGCCGTCGTGCACGCGGCCGTGGAACAGGTTGACGTTGCCCAGGAAGCCATACACGAAGGGCGAAGCCGGGTGGTTGTAGACTTGCTCCGGGGAACCGAGCTGCTCGACGGTGCCCTTGTTCATCAGCACCACCTGGTCCGCCACTTCCAGCGCTTCTTCCTGGTCATGCGTGACGAAAATGCTGGTCACGTGCAAGTCGTCATGCAGGCGGCGCAGCCAGCGGCGCAATTCCTTGCGCACCTTGGCATCCAGGGCGCCGAACGGTTCGTCGAGCAGCAGCACGCGGGGCTCGACAGCCAGCGCGCGCGCCAGGGCGATGCGCTGGCGTTGCCCGCCCGACAGCTGCGGCGGATAGCGGTCGGCCAGCCAGTCCAGTTGCACCAATTCCAGCAAATCCTTCACCTTGCGGCGGATCTGGTCTTCCGACGGGCGCTCGCTGCGCGACTTCACGCGCAAGCCGAAGGCCACGTTCTCGAACACCGTCATGTGCTTGAACAGCGCGTAATGCTGGAAGACGAAACCGACTTGCCGCTCGCGCACGTGGCGGTTCGACGCGTCTTCCGCGTCCAGCAGCACCTGGCCGCTGTCCGGATGTTCGAGGCCGGCAATAATGCGCAACAAGGTGGTCTTGCCGCAACCGGACGGGCCCAGCAGGGCCGTCAATTCGCCGGCGGGAAAGTCCAGCGAGATATTGTCGAGGGCGACGAAATCGCCGAAACGCTTGTGGATGTTTTTAACTGCGATGGTCATATCAGTGCTCCGTAGAACGTAAGGCGGAATCGTCGGCGTCGCTCTCGTTCAAACGCCACTCAATGAAAGCTTTCAGGGCCAGGGTCACCAGGGCCAGCAGGGCCAGCAGGGAGGCGACGGCGAACGCGGCGGCGAAGTTGTACTCGTTGTACAGAATCTCCACTTGCAGCGGCATGGTGTTCGTTTCGCCGCGGATATGGCCGGAGACGACGGACACGGCGCCGAACTCGCCCATGGCGCGGGCGTTACACAGGATCACGCCATACAGCAGACCCCACTTGATGTTCGGCAAGGTGACTCGGCGGAAGGTATTCCAGCCCGACGCGCCCAGCACGATGGCGGCCTCTTCCTCTTCGCTGCCCTGCGACTGCATCAGCGGGATCAGTTCACGCGCCACGAACGGGAAGGTAATGAAAATGGTGGCCAGCACGATGCCGGGCACGGCAAACAGGATCTTGATGTCGTGCGCCTGCAGCCACGGGCCGAACCAGCCTTGGGCGCCAAACATCAGCACATAGATCAGGCCGGAAATCACGGGCGAGACGGAAAACGGCAAGTCGATCAGGGTCAGCAAGATGCTCTTGCCGCGGAAGTCGAACTTGGCGATGCACCAGGATGCAGCCACGCCGAACACCAGGTTCAGCGGCACGGCGATGGCTGCCGTGATCAGGGTCAGCTTGATGGCGGAAATCGCGTCCGGGTCGATGATGGCGGCGATATACGCTTCCCAGCCCTTCTTGAACGCTTCCGCAAACACGGCCACCAGGGGCACGATCAAAAAGGTCGTCAGGAACAGCAGGGCGATGGTGATCAGTACCGTGCGCACCCACAACGGCTCCAGCACGACGGGGCCGACATTCGGCTCGAAGCGGCGCGCCGTCGGGCGCGCATTGTCCACGCCAGCGATGGCAGTCGTATTCGTACTCATGATTTCTTCGCCTTTCCGCGCGTCCATGCTTGCAGCAGGTTAATCGTCAACAACAGCAGGAAGGACACCACCAGCATCACCACGGCGATGGCCGTGGCGCCCGCGTAATCGTATTGTTCCAGCTTGGTAATAATGAACAGCGGCGTGATTTCCGACACCATCGGCATATTGCCGGCGATAAAGATCACGGAACCGTATTCGCCCGTGGCGCGGGCGAAGGCCAGCGCAAAGCCCGTCAGCAAGGATGGCAAAATCGTGGGGAAGATGACGCGGATAAACGTTTGCAGGGAATTGGCGCCCAGGCTGGCGGCCGCCTCTTCCAGTTCCTTTTCCGCGTCTTCCAGCACCGGTTGCACGGTGCGCACGACAAAGGGCAAGCCGATGAAGGTCAGCGCCACCACCACGCCCAGCGGCGTGAATGCCACCTTGATGCCCAGCACGCCTTCGATGAACTGGCCGAACCAGCCGTTCGACGAATACAAAGCCGTCAGGGTGATGCCGGCCACGGCCGTCGGCAAGGCGAACGGCAAGTCGACCAGCGCGTCGATGATGCGCTTGCCGGGGAATTTATAGCGCACCAGCACCCAGGCCAGGATGCCGCCAAACACCACGTTCAACAGGGCGGCGATCAGCGAAGCGCCAAACGTCAGGCGGTACGACGCCATCACGCGGTCGGAGGTGACGGCGCTGAAGAAGGCGTCCCATGTCATGGTGAAAGTTTTCAGGAACACCGACGACAGCGGAATGAGGACGATCAAGGCCAGGTAAAAGAGCGTGAAGCCCAGTGACAGCTTAAACCCCGGCATGACCCGAAACGGCGCTCCGCGCGCCTTGAGCGGTGCTGCTGATGCTGCAGACATAGAAACTCCTTCTTATTACATTTTTGAGTTATAGGCTGCAATAATCACATGCAATCGTTATAAAAAGAACTAACCATTTCTCATTTGCTTAGATGGATTTTGCATACTTGCCGATGGAAATGCTGGGCGAAAAAAAAGGGGTCGGACCCTGTGGGTCCGACCCCGGCTTTTGGGGTGGGGTTGGGCACACACTTAACCCAACACCTTGACGGCTGAGGTCAGACCCATAGGATCTGACCCCGTTCTTACTTGTTCGGCTGCGGCGTGAGGCGCAAGTATGGTTTCGCTGCCGTAAAGCCCTTCGGATATTTCTGCTTGATCACATCCGGGTCTTGCACGGTCAATGGAATGATGACGTCGTCGCCATCTTTCCAGTTGCCGGGCGTGGCCACCGTGTAGCCATCCGTCAGTTGCAGGGCGTCGATGACGCGCAGGATTTCATTAAAGTTGCGGCCCGTGCTCAGCGGGTACGTGAGGATCAGGCGCACCTTCTTGTTCGGATCGACGATGAAGACGGAGCGCACGGTGGCCGTAACGGACTGTTCCGGGTGGATCATGTCGTACAGCACCGATACTTTCTTGTCGACGTCGGCGATGATGGGGAAGCCCACCACCGTGTTTTGCGTCTCTTCGATATCCTTGATCCAGCTTTTGTGCGATTCGGCCGCGTCCACGGACAGGGCGATGGCCTTCACGTTGCGCTTGTCGAATTCCGGTTTGAGCTTGGCCGTCAGGCCCAGTTCCGTCGTGCACACGGGGGTAAAGTCGGCCGGGTGGGAAAACAGCACCACCCAGGAATTGCCCGCCCACTCGTGGAACTTGAGCGGGCCGATCGAGCTGTCTTGTTCAAAATCAGGGGCGACATCGCCCAGGCGTAAAGTCATCGTGATCTCCTTGTGAGGTTGTGTGGCAATGGGATGTGCGTCGAATCAGGCTGCCTGACGGTGGCGCTTGTCGCTTTGCGCCAGATCAAACAGTGTTTGCAGTTGCGCCTGGCCGTAGACCCAGTCACCGAGGCGCGACTCGGCGTTGATATGACCCAGCGCACCGCCATCAATATACTTGCAATTCCAGCGCCGTGCCCACTGCGCCGCGTGTTCGGCAGTCATCCATGGGTCGGTCTGGCTGGCGATCAATATGCCGGGGCAAGGCAACCGCTTTTGCGGCAATGCCTTCGCCACGCCAAACTTGTCGGGATCGGCCGGCCCCACCAGCAGCACGCCAGCCACGCCCTGCGGATCGCGGGCCAGGCTGTGCGCCGTCGTCAGGCAGCCAAAGCTGTGGGCCACGATCAGGGTCGGGCGCGCATCCTGCCGCCGTACCTGGTCCAGGCGCGCCGACCAGGTGGCCAGGTCGGGAGCGTTCCAGTCGTCCTGCTCGACCCGCTCGAATTGCGGATACAGGCGCTGCCAGCGGCTCTGCCAGTGCTCGGGACCGCTGTTATGCAAGCCCGGCACGATCAGTACCCGGTAATCGGAAAAGCTGCGCAGCGCCATGGTGGATCCTTTTAGTAACGGTCTGGCAATCGTGCCACCCGATCTTATTTAGGCTGGTAGATCTGGTCGAAGATGCCGCCGTCGGCAAAGTGCGCCTTCTGTGCCGCCGTCCAGCCCCCCGCCACTTGCTCGATGGTGAACAGGTTGACCTTGGCAAATTGCGACGCGTATTTCTTCGCCGCCTTGTCCGTTGCCGGACGATAGTAATTCTTCGCGATGATGTCTTGCGCTTCGTCCGTGTACAGGTAGTTCAGGTAAGCCTCGGCCACCTTGCGCGTGCCGTGCTTGTCGGCAAACTTGTCGACGACGGCGACAGGCGGTTCGGCCAGGATGCTGACGGACGGCGTGATGATGTCGAACTTGGTCGGACCCAGTTCCTTGACGGCCAGGTAAGCCTCGTTTTCCCAGGCGATCAGCACGTCGCCGATGCCGCGCTCAACAAACGTGGTGGTGGCGCCGCGCGCGCCGGAATCGAGCACGGGCACGTTCTTGTACAGTTTGCCGAGGAAATCCTTGGCCTTCGCTTCGTTGCCGCCCGGCTGGCGCAGCGCGTAGCCCCACGCTGCCAGGTGGTTCCAGCGGGCGCCGCCCGAGGTTTTCGGGTTCGGCGTGATGACGGAGACGCCCGGCTTGATCAAATCATTCCAGTCCTTGATGCCTTTCGGGTTGCCCTTGCGCACCAGAAACACGATGGTCGAGGTGTACGGCGAGCTGTTGTGCGTCAAGCGCTTCTGCCAGTCGGCGGCCAGCAGCTTGTGCTCGGCCAGCGCATCGATGTCATAGGCCAGGGCCAAGGTCACGACGTCCGCTTCCAGGCCATCGATAACGCCGCGCGCCTGCTTGCCGGAACCGCCGTGCGATTGCTTGATCTTGACGTTGTCGCCCGTCTTGCCTTTCCACTCCTTGGCAAATGCCGTGTTCACATCCTGGTACAGCTCGCGCGTCGGGTCATACGACACGTTGAGCAGGGTGATATCGGCAGCCTGCGCCGTTTGCAGAATGGCAAACGCGCTGATGGCGGCGGCAATGATGATTTTTTTCGACAGCATCTAAGATCCCCGAGTGGTTGAACTTTCAGAACCACCAGATTACGGCGCTATGGCCGCAAAGAGAACGAAGCGTTTCGCCGTTTGATATGCGATTTTCGCATATGGATGGCGCACACCGGGGATAAAGCGGTTAATAGAAACGGTTAAATAATACGACGGCCCACGTGGCGAAGGCCAGGATGCAGGTCAGCAACACGGCCGCGCTGCCGAAATCCTTGGCATTCTTCGACAGCGGATGGCGCTCCAGCGAGATGCGGTCGACCACGGCTTCCAGCGCGGAATTGATCAGCTCGACGATCAGCACCAGCAGCAGCACGCCGATCAGCACCAGCTTTTCAAAGGCGGAGATGCGCAGCAGCAAGGCGATCACCGTGCCGACGACGAACAGGCCCAGCTCCTGGCGGAACGCGTGTTCGTGGCGCCAGGCCGCCTTCAAGCCATCGAGCGAGTAGAAAAAAGCGGAAAAGATCCGCTTCAAGCCACTCTTACTTTTGAATTCATTTACAGGTTGCATAGTTTTCCATATGTAAATCAAGTGCAGTGGGCACATTATGGGGGCGACATAGCACTGTGACCATTTATTCGCCGAATATCTCGGAACATTTCATTATTTTTTCACATTATGGTATAAAGAAGCATGAATACTGCATTGCACCAAATCCATCATGAAAATTGAACCGGTCGCGGCCCCCAAGACAACGATACAGGTGATCGAACGCATGGTCGCCCTGCTTGATGCCCTGGCGAAATATTCGGACCCGGTCAGCCTGAAGGAATTGTCGAAGGTTTCCGGCCTGCACCCCTCGACGGCGCACCGCATTCTCAACGACATGGTGCTGACGCGCTTTGTCGACCGCATCGAACCGGGCACGTACCGGCTGGGCATGCGCCTGCTGGAACTGGGCAATGTGGTGAAAAGCCGCCTCAGCGTGCGCGAAGCGGCGCTGGATTTCATGCGCCAGCTGCACAAGAAAACCCAGCAAACCATCAACCTGTCCGTGCGCCAGGGCGACGAGATCGTCTACATCGACCGCGCCTTTTCCGAGCGCTCGGGCATGCAGGTGGTGCGCGCCATCGGCGGGCGCGGCCCGCTGCACCTGACCTCGACCGGCAAGCTGTTCCTGTCGGTGGACGAGCCGAAAGCCATCCGCGCGTATGCCACGCGCACGGGCCTGGCCGGACACAACAAGAATTCCATCACTGATCTGCAAAAACTCGAGCGCGAACTGAGCCTGGTGCGCGAGCGCGGCTATGCGCGCGACAATGAAGAGCTGGAACTGGGCGTGCGCTGCATGGCCGCCGGCATCCGCGACGACTCCGGCAAGCTGATCGCCGGCCTGTCGATCTCGGCGCCGGCCGACCGTCTGCAGGATGAGTGGCTGGTGGACCTGGTGGAAACGGCGAACCAGATTTCCGTCACGCTGGGCTATATCCCGCAAGACTAAATATACAGGGCAGCTACGCTACCCTGTATATTTTTAGCCGCCGGGCAGGCTCATGTTGGCTGGTTTCAGTGCTTCGAGCCACTTGCGCATGCGTCCCGCATCGGCCGTACGCGACTGCTTTCCCTTGGAGTCGAGGAAGACCATGATCACGGCCCGTCCTTCGATGACAGCCTGCATCATCAAACAACGTCCCGCCTCATTGATGAATCCCGTCTTTTGCAAGCCGATCTCCCAACCGGGGTTGGCCACCAGGTGATTCGTATTACCAAACTGCATGGGCTGGCCGCTGGCTTCGACGATGGCTTTCGGGTCCGTCGAGTATTCGCGCAGCAGCGGATGGCGGAAAGCGGCCATGGCCAGCTTGCCCAGGTCGCGCGCGCTGGCCACGTTCATTTTTGACAGGCCGCTGGAGTCGACATAATGCGTATCCATCATGCCCAGCTGGCGCGCCTTGCTGTTCATGGCGTCGACAAACGCCGGCAAGCCGCCCGGATAGTTACGGCCCAGCGCCGAGGCGGCGCGGTTTTCCGAGCTCATCAAGGCGATGTGCAGCATATTCGCGCGCGTCAATTGCGAACCCACTTTCAGGCGCGAACTGCTGAACTTGGCGCGGTCAACGTCCTCGTCCGTGATCGTCAGCACTTCATCCATGTCCTGGCGCGCTTCGACCACCACCAGGCCCGTCATCATCTTGGTGATGGAGGCGATGGGCAAAGCCACATTGGAATTCTTTTCAAACAGCACTTCCGCATTGGCCTGGTCCAGCACCAGCGCCACGCTGGACTTGAGGTCGAGCGGATCGCGCGTCAGGTTCAGGCCGGCCAGATCACCCATGGTCGGCATCGGTGCGGCCATGGGCACGACCACGCTGCTGACTTTTTGATAGATGACTTTGCGCTTGCCGCGCACCATGACGACCCGGCGCGCGGTCTTTTCGCGCGGCGCGGCCGTCGCGCCCTTGCGCAGCACGACTTTGACTTTCTTGGTATTTTGTTTCTTGGACGCAGAGGATTTGCCGTTCGCTTCCTTGGCGTGCACGGCAGCAGCCGGCGCCAGCGCAAACAGCAGGGAAGCCAGGATACCCAGCGCAAGTTTAAACTTAGCCATTCGATAATTCCCCGTGAAGCTGTTGCCTTATTGCAGTGTAGCGAAATGCAGAGTAATCGCAAGTCTATTTAACAGTTAGGACAGTATTTATTGCAGCAATGAAATACAAATCGTTGGCGATCAGCAAACAAACTCATCCTTAACCGCTTGTTTGACCGTGTCCGTCGCCAGTAATGTCTATTTGTCCATGAATTTAACAAAGCCGGCCAGCGGCTCGCGTTCCGTGTTCAGCCGGTTCTCGACCTTGTCCGGGTCGGCATGGCCGAGGGCCATGCCGCACACCACCATTTCGCTGGCCGGCACGCCCAGCTCGTCGCGGATGATGTCATGGTAATGGATGAAGGCCGCTTGCGGGCACGTGTCGAGTCCCCGCGCGCGCGCTGCCAGCATGATGTTTTGCAAGAACATGCCGTAGTCGAGCCAGGAACCCTGTTCCAGCACCCGTTCGATGGTAAAGATCAGGCCCACGGGCGCATCGAAAAACTGGAAATTGCGTCCATGCTGGGCCGCCATGCCGGCCGTGTCGCCACGCTCCAGGCCCAGCAGCTGGTACAGGTCCAGGCCGATCTTGCGGCGACGCTCGATGAACGGCGCCGTCCACTGGCGCGGGTAATAAGTGTACGACGCCGTGCGCGCGGGCGCATCGGCTGCCTTGGGCGCGTCGTAGGCGGCCAGGATGCGGCGCGACAGGCGCAGGCGCGCTTCGCCCGACAGCACATACACTTTCCACGGCTGCATGTTGGCGCCCGATGGCGCGCGCGCCGCCACTTCCAGGATGCGCGCAATATCCTCCTGCGCCACCGGCGTGGGCAAAAAGGCGCGGATCGAACGGCGCGACACGATGACGGCGTCCACGGCTTGCTGCGCCGACTGTATTTCAGATGCTTGCTTGCTCACTGCCCTGCTCTCCCGCTATATCTAGTCTATTTCTTGACCACGAACACCACACCGACCACGGCCACCAGCATGCCGGCGATACCCAGCATATTGAACGCTTCGCCAAACATCAGCCAGGCCATCACGGCCGTCGTGGGCGGCGTCAGGTACAGCAAGCCCGTCACTTTTGTCGCATCGCTGCGGCGGATCAGGGCGAACAGCAGGAAGATGGCGCCGATGGACAGCACGAGTACCGACCACAGCAAGGCGCCGATGAAATTCGCCGTCCATTGCACATTGCTGAAATGCAAGTCCAGTCCTTCGTAATACAGGGCGAATGGCAAGACCACCACGATGGAGGCGGCAAACTGCACCACCGTGCCGGTGCGCAAGTCGAATTGCGGGCAGTGGCGTTTTTGGTACATGGTGCCGGCCGTCATCGACAGCAGCGCGAACACGCACAGCAGCACGCTTTCCACCGTCAGGCCCACGAGGTTGATCTTCGCATACACGACGAGAGCCACGCCCAGCAAGCCAAAGAACAGGCCCAGCCACTGGCGCGGGCGCACGGATTCGCCGATCAGGGGCGCGGCGCAGGCCGTCAGCACTGGCTGCATGCCGACAATTAACGCAGAGAGGCCGGCCGGCATGCCCAGTTTGATGGCGCACCAGACGCCGGCCAGGTAGCCGGCCTGCATCAATATGCCGGCCACGGCGATCTGGCGGAACTGGCCCACGGGCCACGGCGCGCGCAAGAGCAGCACCAGCGGCAGCAGGATCACCAGCACGCCCAGGAAGCGCAGCAGCAAGAAGGTCAGCGGCGGCGCATACGGCAAGCCGAACTTGGCCACGATAAAGCCTGTGCTCCATAACAACACGAAGAAGCCGGGCAAGGCCATCGGCGCCAGGGTCGTCAGGAAAGAGGCTTTGCCGCTGGCGCCAGCCGCGGCGGGAAGATTGGACATGGTATCAACTCGGGAAACAGGATCGGCACCGGGGCGCTGCGCCAGTGCGGGAGGCAAAGTCTAGCATGCTGCGCCGCACCCGTCCTGAAAGGTGGGGAAATAATGGTTTAGGGCTAAACCATTAACACACAGAAATCAAATATTTCTCTTTAGAAACAATGGCTTTTGACGCAAATCTATTCAATTGTTGCATCGCACAAGAATCGCTTGACTTCGTTTTTTTTCGCCGTAGAATAGGGTTTGTTGCGTTGCACAATTCTTGTTCAGCTTGAAAAATTTAGATTCACCTGCTTTCCCAAACGGTACACGCAGCATCAAATTAACCAGATTTCGATTTTTTGGAGATTTATATGTTTTCAATTCCTGAGCAATTTTCGTCCGCTACCAAAGCCAACCTGGAAGCCCAATTCGCCCTGTTCTCGTCGCTGACGGGCAAAGCCTTCGAAGGCATCGAAAAGATCGTCGAACTGAATCTGACCGCTGCCAAAGCAACGCTGGAAGAATCGACCGCCGCCGCCAAGCAATTGCTGTCGGCAAAAGATCCACAAGAATTCTTCTCGCTGGCCTCTGCCCAAGCCCAGCCTGGCGCCGAAAAAGCCATCGCTTATGGCCGTCACCTGGCTGCCATCACGTCGGGCACGCAAGCCGAATTCAGCAAAGCTGCTGAATCGCAAATCGCTGAAACCAACCGTAAAGTCCTGTCGCTGGTGGAAGAAGTCACCAAGAACGCGCCAGCCGGTTCGGAAAACGCCGTCGCCATCCTGAAAAGCGCCATCGGCAACGCCAATGCAGGCTACGAGCAATTCTCGAAAACCAGCAAGCAAGCCGTCGAAGCCATCGAAGCAAACCTGACCTCGGCCGTGAACCAGTTCACGCAAGCGGCTGAAAAAGTCGTGCCGCGCGCTGCCAAGTAATTCCTGCGCGACCGCTACGGCGGTCCGCTGTTATCGGCTCCTCCAGGCATCCATCCCGTACTTCCCCGACGGATGCCATTATGCCCCAGCCCAGCTGGGGCATTTTTTATGCCTGATCCCTCTTACTCCCCCAGATACGCCGCCTTCACGCGCGGGTCGTCGAGCATGGCGGCTGCGTTGCCGCCCATGGTGACCAGGCCGGAATCCATCACATAGCCGCGGTGCGCCGCCTGCAGGGCCAGGCGGGCATTTTGTTCGACCAGCAGAATCGTGATGCCTTCGGACGAGACCTTGCGGATCACCTCGAAAATTTTCTCGACCATGATGGGCGACAGGCCCATCGATGGCTCATCGAGCAGCAGCAGCTTCGGATGACTCATCAGGGCACGCGCCATGGCCAGCATCTGCTGCTCGCCGCCCGACAGGGTGCCGGCCATCTGCGCCGCCCGTTCCTTCAGGCGGGGAAACACGTCGAACCAGCGGGCGATATCGTCCTCGACGCCCGCCTTGTCCGTGCGCGTGTAGGCGCCCATCATGAGGTTTTCGCGGATCGACATACGGGTAAACACGCCCCGCCCTTCCGGCACCATGGCCAGTTTCCTTTCCACCAGGTGAAACGATTTCGTGCCCTTCAGCGACTCGCCCAGGTAGCTGATCGTGCCCTCGATCTTGCAGGCAGGCAAAGTACCCGTGATGGCTTTCAAGGTCGTCGTCTTGCCGGCGCCGTTCGCGCCGATCAGCGCGATCAGCTCGCCCTCGTTCACTTCCAGGTCGATGCCTTTCACCGCCTTGATGCCGCCGTAGGCCACGTGCAGGCCCGCCACCTTCAATATATTACTCATGCGTGCGATCCCCCCAGATAAGCCTCGATGACGGCCGGGTTTTGTTGTATTTCGGCCGGCAAGCCTTCGGCGATGCGCTTGCCATACTCGAGCACCGTGATGCGGTCGCACAGTCCCATCATCAGTTTCACGTCGTGCTCGATCAACAGCACGGTCTTGCCTTCCGCCTTGATTTTCACCAGCAACTCGCGCAAGGCCAGCTTTTCCGTCGCATTCATGCCCGCCGCCGGCTCATCGAGGGCCAGCAGGGTCGGATCGGTGGCCAGCGCGCGGGCGATTTCCAGGCGCCGCTGGTCGCCATACGACAGGAAGCGGGCCGTGCGGCTGGCGAACTGGGCGATGCCGACGAAATCGAGCAGCTCCATGGCCCGCTTGCGGATGGACGCCTCTTCCTCGCGCGCCGCCTTGTGGCGGAAGATGGCGCCGAACACTCCCTGGTGCGAGCGCACATGGCGCCCCACCATGACGTTTTCCAGCGCCGTCATGTCGCCAAACAGGCGGATGTTCTGGAAGGTGCGCGCGATGCCCGCCTTCGCCACCTTGTGCGGCGCGGATGGCGAATACGGCTTGCCGGCCAGTTCGAAGGTGCCCGTATCGGGCTGGTACAGGCCGGTGATCACGTTGAAGAACGTCGTCTTGCCGGCGCCGTTCGGGCCGATCAAGCCGTAGATCTGGCCTTGCCGGATGGTGATGCCCACGTCGGTCAGCGCCTGCAAGCCGCCGAAACGCTTATTCACGCCGGCAATATTGAGAATGATCTGTTCGCTCATGCTATCCCTCCCTTAAGCGGACACGACGCCGGTGGATTTGTTCGGCTGGTCCACATCGTGGTCGGGCCGGTCTTCGTGCTTCGGCGATGGCCACAGGCCGGCAGGACGGTTGAGCATGATCAACACCATGGCCAGGCCATACAGCAGCTGGCGCAGCACTTCCGCCTCGATCACCACGTGGCCGAACAGCGCCTGCTGGGCCGGTTCCACCACGTGGCGCAGCACTTCCGGTATCGAGGCGAGGATCACGCCACCGAGGATCACGCCGGGGATGTGGCCGATGCCACCCAGCACCACCATGGCCAGCACGGCGATCGACTCCGTCAGCGAGAACGATTCCGGCGAAACAAAACCCTGGAACGAGGCAAACATGGCGCCCGCCACGCCGCCGAACGAGGCGCCCATGGAAAAGGCCAGCAATTTCACGTTGCGCGTATTGATGCCCATGGCCTTGGCGGCGATCTCGTCTTCGCGGATGGCTACCCAGGCGCGGCCCAGGCGCGAATGCTGCAGGCGCTTGGTGACGAACACGACGGCGATGCACAGGAAGAGGAAAAGAAAATAATACGCATTCACGGACGGCATGGAAAAGCCGGCCACCATGACGGTGCTGTTGGTGCCCGCCTCGCCCGCCAGGTTGACGCCGAAGATGCGGATGGGGTCGATCAGATTGATGCCTTGCGGCCCATTCGTGAAATTGATCGGGTCGTTCAAATTGTTCATGAAGATGCGGATGATCTCGCCAAAGCCCAGGGTCACGATGGCCAGGTAGTCGCCGCGCAGTTTTAATGTGGGCGCACCCAGCAGGGCGCCGAACAGGCCGGCAACAAAGGCGGCCAGCGGCACGATGATCCAGATCGACAGGTGGATGCCGTTTTCGCGGATTTCCGGCCCCATCAGCTGCACCAGGGTTTCGCCCAGCACCGGATACTGGTTCACCACCGATTCGAGCAGGATGGCGAACTGGGGCGAGGCCAGCAAGGCCGTCAGGTAGGCACCCACGGCATAGAAGGCGATGTAGCCGAGGTCTAGCAAGCCGGCAAAGCCGACGACGATGTTCAGGCCCAGGGCCAGCATGATGTACAGCAAGGCCATGTCGATGATGCGCACCCACGAGTTGCCGAACTGGGCGGCAAAAAACGGGAACACCATCAGCAGCGCGGCCAGGCCCAGCATGCCGGCGTAGGCTTTGGTCGGATTTTTCTTAGCGTCAAAATCGAGTAGTGCCATGATTTAATCTCCCAGTTTCACATCAGGCACGGTCGGCCACGCGTTCGCCCATGATGCCGGACGGGCGCAGAGTCAGCACGATGATCAGCACGACGAAGGCAAAGATATCCTGGTAGTGGCTGCCCAGGAAACCGCCCGTGATGTCGCCGATATAGCCGGCGCCCAGACTCTCGATAATGCCCAGCAAGATACCGCCCAGCATGGCGCCATAGATATTGCCGATGCCGCCCAGCACGGCCGCACAAAAGGCCTTCAAGCCGGGGATGGCGCCCATGGAGAACTGGATGGACGCATAGTTGGCGCCCCACATCACGCCCGCCACGGCCGCCAGCGCCGCGCCGATGGCAAAGGTGGCAACGATGACCTTGTCGGAATCGACACCCATGAGTCCAGCCACGCGGGGATTTTCCGCCGTGGCGCGCATGGCGCGGCCCATTTTCGTTTTTTCCACCAGCAACACCAATCCGCCCATCGACAGCGCGGCCAGGGCCAGCAGCAGCACTTGCGTTTGCGAAATCACGGCACCGCCTATGTTGATGGGATCGGTCGACAGCAATTGCGGAAAGGGCAAGGGATTGCGCGTCCAGATCATCATGGCGAAGGTTTGCAGCAGGATGGAGACGCCGATGGCGGTAATCAGGGGGGCGAGGCGGGGGGCGTTGCGCAGGCGGCGGTAGGCGACCCGCTCGATGATGATATTGACCAGAATACAGATGGGAATGGCGCCGAGGATGGCGGTGGCCAGTTTCAGGTAACCGGGCCAGTCGGGCACATAGATGCCCAGCAGCTTGAGGATGGTCAAGCCCACCATGGCGCCGATCATGAGCACGTCGCCGTGGGCGAAGTTGATCAGGTTCAGAACGCCGTACACCATTGTGTAACCGAGGGCGACTAAGGCATACATGCTGCCCAACACCAAGCCGTTAATGATCTGCTGGATGAATGTATCCATGATTGCCCTATCAAATATGCATTTTTCGGGAACAACTTCCGCCAGAACATGGGTCGCTGATACAAAAACGGCACCGGAGGAAGAATTCCTGCAGTGCCATCCCTGGACCATTCTCACCAGCATGGTGCACGCACTGAAAACGGGCGTGACCTTGCTTAGTCATAACGACAACATATTCAAGCTTGAGGCAATCATAACGATCTTTTGCAAAAACTAAGCTCGGAATAAATCGATCATTTCCGAATTAAATTCGGTTTTGAGGTGACTATTTCATCGATACTCAGCAGCCGTACAGACTCAGGCGACGTCGCGCTTGATGCCATCGAGGCCTTTCGGCATCGGGAACGTGACGGCTTCCTGCACACCGTCGAGCGGACGCACGCTACGCACGCCGCACTCTTTCAAGCGGTCGATGACGGCTTGCACCAGCACCTCGGGCGCCGAGGCGCCAGCCGTCACACCCACGCGCAGCTTGCCTTCCAGCCAGGCGGGGTCGATTTGCGAGGCATTGTCGACCATATAGGCTGGCGTACCCATCTTCTCGGCCACTTCGCGCAAGCGGTTCGAATTCGAGCTGTTCGGGCTGCCGACGACGATCACCACTTCCACTTGCGGGGCCATGAATTTCACGGCTTCCTGGCGGTTCGTGGTGGCGTAGCAGATGTCGCCTTTTTTCGGCTCGGCGATATTCGGATATTTCGCTTTCAAGGCCGCAATAATGTCGCTAGTGTCGTCAACTGACAACGTTGTTTGCGAAACATAGGCCAGGCTCTCCGGATTGGCGACCTGCAGTTTCGCCACATCTTCGAGCGTTTCCACCAAATGCATGCCCATATCGGCCTGGCCCATCGTGCCTTCGACCTCGGGATGGCCATCGTGGCCGATCATGATGATCTCGCGGCCTTCGCGGCGCATCTTGCCCACTTCCATGTGCACCTTGGTAACCAGCGGGCAAGTCGCATCAAAAATGCTCAGGCCGCGCGATTCCGCCTCGGCGCGCACGGCTTTCGACACGCCATGGGCGGAAAACACGAGCGTATTGCCAGCAGGCACGTCATCGAGGTCGTCGATGAAGATGGCGCCCTTGTTGCGCAAGTCGGCCACCACATAGGCGTTGTGGACGATTTCATGGCGCACATAGATCGGTGCGCCAAATTGCTGCAAGGCGCGTTCGACGATTTCGATCGCCCGGTCGACGCCAGCGCAGAAACCGCGGGGCTGGGCCAGTAACAGTTCTTTATCCATCGCTACTCCTTACAGGACCGAAATGAGCTTGACTTCAAAGCGCAGCGGCTGGCCAGCCAGCGGATGGTTGAAGTCGAACAGGGCCGAGTCGTCGCGCATTTCGCGCAGCACGCCGGCAAAGCGGCCGCCGCCCGGGGCGGCGAAGTCGACCAGGTCGCCGATCTTGTAGTCGGCACCGGGCACGGAGTTCTCGTCCAGGGTAGCGCGCGAGACGGACTGCACCAGCTCGGGATTGCGCTCGCCAAAGCCTTCGCCGGCCGCCAGTTCGAACGTCTGGTGCGTGCCTTCAGGCAAGCCCAGCAGGCGCTGCTCGAGGAACGGTGCCAGCTGGCCCTGTCCCAGCATCAAGGTCGCGGGATTGCCGCTGAAGGTCGTGACAATGTCAGTACCGTCAACAGTAGCAAGACGATAATGCAGGGTGAGGTAAGCCGCTTCGGTGACGACTGCTGGTTGCTCGTTGGACATAGTAGTTTTCAAGTAACTGGTGCAAAACGATATTGTAAGCCACCCTGAGCCAGCGCGCCCCATGCCATCTCGGCGCGGCCATGCTTTTGTCAAAAAACATGGCCGCGCAACACATCCGACGCCGGATCGGCGAATCAGACGTTGACGTACGTCAACCCGCCCGCCGTGCTGGCGTGATTGCCGAAGCCGGAGCTGTCTTCCAGGTTGCCGTCGAGCTTCCAGCGTCCCACAGGCCGGTGCACGATGCCATACTGGCCATAGTCATGCACTTCCTTCGGTGTCAGCACGCGGTCGTACAGGATGACGTCCGACAACTGCCAGGCGGGCGCGCCCTGCTCCAGCGCATGCACGGCGCGGCCGATCACCAGGGGCGCGCCGCTGGCCTGCACGAATGGCGTCGCCATCTTGTTGCCCTGCGACATCAGGAAATCGTCGACATACAGGCTGATGGAACCATCATGCTTGACGGTGTAGGTGCAGCGAAACCAGCGGTTGGCGCTATCCACGTTCACGCCGTGACCATTGTTATTGAAGCCAGCACCGGCACTGTTGCGCAGGAACAGGAACGTCTGGATATCCTGCGTCAGCAGCGTCCATCCTTTCAGGTTCGCCTGGCGCGCGACAAACGCCCCGCCCCGGCCCACCATCGTGGAAAATGCCTGTTGCCGGATGCAATACGACAGCGAAAAATCGGCGCTCTCGTAGCGCACGGATGACGGTACGGTAAGCAGGAGGCCCGGCTGGAACTGCAAGGTTTTCTTGACGCCGAAGCAAGGCGTGGGCGGCGCCTGACGGACGGCGTCGTCGCCGCGCAAGGCGTCCCAGACCGCCTTGCGTTTGTTACTGTACCCCGGCGTCTCCACCAGGTTCAAACCGGCGCGCTCCATGGTTTTCCCCGCATTCCAGGCCCAATAGCATGCCAATTGCACGCCCGTACGGCGTATGGCGCTCAGCAAGGCATGCAGGTTGTCTTGCCTCCCAATATTTATCCTGAATTCTCAGGTCCACGACCGTGTTGTCGGTGGCAAACCTCGGCTCGCCGACAACGTAGTCCCATACCTGATAGCCCGTACCGTCAGCCTGTCTGCCGTTGAATGGCGCCACCATCACCTGGATGTACTTGAAGCCGTTGGCCGCAAGATAAGGCAAATCGGTACTGTAATCAGGATGTTCCACTTCCGGCGCCAGCGGTGCGGTAGCGCTCCATTGACGGCGCTCCAGATACGCGTGCGCATTGAGGCCGATGCCGCTAACCTTGCCCGTGTTGACGCCGGCGGCGTTGAACTCTTGCATGACTCCATTGACAACTTTGATGTACGGCATGACGACTCCTGTAAAACAAGTGGAAGACATTGAGTTCAGGGCCCTGACTCCCCGCCGCTGCAACTTGCATTAAGTACATCAACAGGCAAATCATAGCGCTTGAAAAAGGCCATGCCGGGCATCTTGGTTTTTGTTTTTTTCATATGATTCGCCATGAAGACGAGCTAGCGCAGCATGGCCGCCCGGGGAAGGCGCGACAATCGTTGGCAGGCGCCACGACGAGCCGGGCGCGAACGGGAGGCAAGATGGGCATCAAGGATTGGCCGGCCGGCGAACGGCCGCGCGAACGCCTGATCGAGGATGGCGCACAATCGCTGTCGGACGCGGAATTGCTGGCCGTCTTCCTGCGCACGGGCGTGCGCGGCAAGAGCGCCGTGGAACTGGCGCGCGACACGGTAGAGCACTTCGGCTCGCTGCGGGGCCTATTCGGCGCCAGCCTCGTGAGTTTTTCCGCAGTGCATGGCATGGGCAGCGCCAAGTTCGCCCAGCTGCAAGCCGTGCTGGAACTGGCGCGGCGCGCCATCATCGAGGACTTGCAGGCGGGCCAGGCCCTCAATTCGCCGCACGCCGTCAAGGATTACCTGCGCCTGACCCTGGGCCACCTGGCGCATGAAGCATTCCACGTATTGTTTTTGGACGTCAAGAACCGCCTGATCACCACCCAGGAAATGTTTCGCGGCACCCTCACCCACACCAGCGTGTATCCGCGCGAAGTGGTCAAGCAGGCCCTGCTGCACAACGCGGCCAGCGTCATGCTGGCGCACAACCACCCGTCCGGCACGCCGGAGCCCAGCGAATCGGATCTGTTGCTGACGCGCGCGCTGGTGCAAGCGTTGTCGCTGGTGGACGTGCGCATCCTCGACCATTTCGTCGTGGCCGGGCGGCAAGTACATTCCTTCTCGGAACACGGCCAGATCTAGGCCGGGGCTGGCCAGGCAGCAGTTAACCATGTGTAAACAAGGACATACGTGACAGCAGCAAGACGCTTATCTAACAGTAAACAGCACTGTTTACCAGTGCTTCTCCCTATGACGAAGAGTAAAAGTCAAATTGTTAAATTATTTCAATACAACATGACACAATTGTTTTTCGCAAGTCATTGATAAATCGGCTTATTTTGGATATACTCTCGTTTTTCCAATTTGGAATATCTTTAAGGAGTGCGCCATGGCACGTGTTTGCCAAGTCACTGGGAAGAAGCCGATGGTCGGCAACAATGTTTCCCATGCAAACAACAAAACCAAACGTCGTTTTTTGCCTAACTTGCAGAATCGTCGTATTTTTGTTGAATCTGAAAACCGCTGGGTCTCCCTGCGTTTGTCCAACGCCGGTCTGCGCGTCATCGATAAAGTCGGCATCGACGCCGTATTGGTCGATATGCGCGCTCGTGGCGAAAAAGTCTAATTAGCAGAATAAGGGAGCTATCATGGCAAAATCAGGCCGCGACAAAATCAAGTTAGAATCGACCGCCGGTACGGGTCACTTCTACACGACCACCAAAAACAAGCGTACGACGCCTGCGAAAATGGAGATCATGAAATTCGATCCTAAAGCACGCAAGCACGTAACGTACAAAGAAACCAAAATCAAGTAATTGATATTGTGTTCTCTGATGAAAAAGCCGCTCCGATGAGCGGTTTTTTTATTGCCCAAGCACCCAGGCCTGCAAGCCGCCCACCCCGGCAACCCGCCTCGAATCGCCCGACATCGGATTGGGGACGTACGCCGTACACCCCCGCAGCCGGATGCTAGCGAATCTTCATGCCTAGAATATACCGTGGATAGAAACCGACTGGCGTGGTATAGCCGACAGGTACGCCGCTTGGCCGTAACAAGGTATAGAAATAATGCTCGCCCTCCGATACTTCCATGAATGCATAACCATCATAGTCCGGCCCCATTTGCGTTTCATAGCACGCTGCCGGGTTGGACGCTGGCCCATAAAATGTCAGCTTCAGGCGGAACAGGTTGGCCTTCGAATCGGGAGAAATGGGGGCAATACGCCCTTGGACCCGGCAGCCAGCCTCTGTCGTGCCACTGATGCTGCCATCTGGCGCAATGTAACTGGCGCCGCCAGCCACATACGTCCCGCTGATATCGGCCAGGCTCAATGCCAGCGCATTCTCGATACTGTAAGAATCGAATGACAAGGTCACCGTCTTGCCAGCAGCGGCAGACATTGTGCCCACGATGCACGTTTTCGGCACGATGGTGCCAGATGCCTGAATGCCCTCAATCGACGTGGAGGTGTGAACCGTGCTCTTGTTTCCAAGCTGCCATATGGCACCATCACTGAGAAACTCGCCAAATACATGCACCATTCCGCTTGAAAACGGCGAGCCGGTTTGCCAAGCCGTTTCGCCGCCGGGTAATACCAGCGCGAATTCAGGATAGATTTTTGTCGATGGGCGGCGCCAGACGCCTGCCGCGGCATTGGTTCCGGAGGCAAACGAGCCCGCATCGGGATTTGCCAGCGTCACGCTGCGATAGGGCTGCCGGCCAATATAGCGCGTTGCGGTCCAGGCACCGTTTGCAGCGCTGTTTGGAATACTCCACGTACCCGCCCCGGTCCCGTCCTGCCCGAACACGCCACGAAAGATGGCGGCAGTTTGCGTACTTTCGGGAATATGCGGATTGACCCGCATATTCAGCGTGACGTTTCCAGTTTTTTCCACATCACCACGCAGTGCAAAGTCGCCCAACAGTTTTCCGTTGGAAATACACATACCCGGCGTATAGCTGCTGCCAGAGGGAGAGACAAACAGCACGTCGCAAAAACCGGCATTCGCTCCGGTAAATTCCAGCTTCCAGTAGTCACCATACATGCCGCCATTCGGCGCGCCGCTGACGGCCGGCGTGGTTTGATATGGCGCGTCCAATTGCGCCGTTACTTCAACAATGGCAGTACTCACATAGCGCTCGCCCGGATAATCGACGAGAACACTGAACATGTAGCTTCCGGGCTTATCCGCGACAAAAGTTGGCTTGGCGGTGTTCGCCAGGCTCAGCTCCGCCACACTCGTGGCAGGCTTGCCAATAATAGACCAACGGAAATTTGCCGTGACACCGGGTGCAATCTGGCTGGCGCTCGCATCCAGCGAGACTGTCGCCCCAGTTGCTACCGCTTGCGGCTTTCCGGCATCCGCCACCGGTACGGCCTTGAGTTCAACGATGAGCTTTTTGATGTCGTCAACCGTCTGCCCCGATACCAGCGCCTGGTTAATCAATCCGAGCTGAATGGAATTAAAATAGGAACCCAAGCGGTCCAGCAACCTGTCATGGGCATCCCCGCCAGCCTTGTCAGCCGCAGTCGCGGCCTTCAATGGCGTGCCGATAAAGTCTTGCAAGAAGCTGATACTTAACTTTGCCTGCAACAGATTCACGATATCCGACTGTGCGGCAAGCACATTGGCGGCATTGACTGTATTGACCAGCGATGCCGCGTCGATGTCCGGGAACAAGGCACTGAGATCACGGCCAAACAACCGCGAGCTGAGCATGTCGGTCAGGGGCGTGATATTGGCAGTTGCCGAACTCCCCGCTCCGACCACAACGGAATGCAATTTGATGCCATTGACGGGAGCGGTCAATTGCAGGAGACATGGAAATTTCCCTTCGACAATTTCCATTTGATAAGCACCATCCGGCCCAGTGCGCGCCTGTGCACTGCCCACCTGGCATTTCGCCTGAATGGAGGCATCGACAAGGGCCAGGCCGGTCGCCGCTGTGCCGCTGAGCGCGAGGCTGCTTTTTACAACGGGTGGAGGATTGGGGATGCCAGGATTGGGACTCGCCGGTTCTTGCACCGAGGTACCGCCACCGCAGGCAGAGAGCGCCGCCATGACACATCCCATAAACGCACTTCGTATTAACATTGCCATGCAAACTTTCCTATTTTAACTAATTAACAAGGAAAGTATTTCGCAAAATTATTATTTTGGCAAATCGACATTCTCGGGAAATGCCACGCGAAGCCCCCGTCGCCTTCACGCTCAGGGCAAAAAAAATGGCCCCGCAAGCGGAGCCACTCATGTCACCTCACCGTGCGATCAAGCATAGCTGCGCAGGCGCAGGGAGAAATCTTGCAGCGACTTGATGCCCGACGCTTCGGCGCGCGTGCACCAGTCTTGCAGCTTTTGCAGCAATTGCTCGCGCGTAAAGTGCGAACGTTCCCAGATGGCACCCAATTCCACGCGCATGTGGTGCATGGTTTCCAGCGCCTTGCTGTGCTGGAACAATTCCGACAGCTGTTCGTGATGCGCATCGGCCAGCTTGCCCGGCTCGCGCTGCATCAGCTTGCGCGACGATTTCAGGAAGCGCTTTTCCAGCTCCGCCTTGTGCTTCAGGTGTTCCAGCTCTTCCTTCCAGGCATGCTTGATCGATTTCGCATACTTGGCCATCACGTCGTAGCGGTTGGCGATGACGGACTGCAAGGTCTCGAAATCCGCTTCCAGCTTGCCATGCGAGAACTTCGGCTCCGGCGCCAGCTTTTTCACCTTCGCCAGGCCCAGCATTTCCAGCGCGCGGATATACGCCCAGCCGATATCGATTTCATACCATTTCGACGACAGCTTGGCCGACGTCGCATAGGTATGGTGATTGTTGTGCAACTCTTCGCCGCCGATCAGGATACCGAACGGAATGATGTTGGTGGCCGCGTCCGCGCAGTCGTAGTTGCGGTAGCCCCAGTAGTGGCCGATGCCGTTGATGATGCCGGCTGCCGTGATCGGGATCCACATCATTTGCACGGCCCACACGGAAATGCCGATCACGCCGAACAGGATGAAATTGATGACGAACAGGGACACCACGCCCAGCCAGCTGTATTTGGTGTACAGGTTGCGCTCGATCCAGTCCGTCGGCGTGCCGTGGCCGTACTTGGCCATGGTTTCCATGTTCTTCGATTCAGCGCGGTACAGCTCGGCGCCTTCCCAGAAGACTTTCTTGATGCCGCGCGTGACGGGGCTGTGCGGATCTTCTTCCGTATCGCACTTGGCGTGGTGCTTGCGGTGGATGGCCGCCCATTCCTTGGTCACCTGGCCCGTCGTCAGCCACAGCCAGAAACGGAAGAAATGGCTAGGGATGGCGTGCAATTCCAGCGCGCGGTGGGCCTGGTGGCGGTGCAGGTAAATCGTGACGCTGGCGATCGTGATATGCGTGACCACCATGGTGTACAGAAAAACTTGCCATGCGGACAGATCGGTAATGCCAGTTGCCATGAACTGCAAAACGTCGTGTAAAACGGAACTCAATGTCATTACTGCTACTCCAAGTGGACAGGGCGTGCGCACGGTCGCTCCAGTGATTCTGGAGGTCCGGCAGAGTTAATTTTAGGCGTGATTGTACGCCCTAATGGGTGCGGTCAGGCAAAATCGGAGGCAGGCAGCGAGGTTAAGGCTGGGTGCCGGATGGGTCGGACTCACCCTCTGCCGCGCTGGCGAGCGGGGCAGGAGGCGTACCAACAATACGCAATTCGCGTTGCGGAAACGGTACAGTGACCTTATGTTCCTGCAAGGTGCGCCAGATGGCGCGGTTCACATTCGACTTCACGCCGCCGGTGCCGTTTTCCGGGTCCGCGATCCAGAAGCCGATCTGCACATCGAGACCGTCGGCGCCGAAACGCACGAGGGTGGCCGATGGCGGATTGCTTTGCCACACACGCGGCACCTTGGCCGTCGCCGCTTCCAGCAAGGGGAAGATGACATCGAGATCCGTTTCATAGCCCACCGACACGGCCGTCGATAGCCAGACCATGCGGTTGCTCAGCGACATGTTCTGCACGCCGCCGGAAATCAGCATTTCATTCGGCACGATGGATTCAACGCCATCGCCACCCAATAACACAGTATAGCGCGTATTGATTTGCGTGACCTTGCCCGTGAACTGGCCCACCGTGATCATGTCGCCGATGGTGAGGCTGCGGTCCAGCAGGATGATGAAGCCGGACACGAAGTTCGCGGCGATCTTTTGCAAGCCAAAGCCCAGCGCCACGCCGAAGGCGCCGCCAAACACGGACAGCACCGTCAGGTCGATGCCCACCAGCGACAGACTGACCAGCACGGAAACGAGGATCAGCACGGCGCGGCCCATGCGCGACATCACCACGCGCAAGGAAGTGTGCAGGCCCTGCATTTTCATCAGGCGCTCGTCGAGCGAGGTGCCGGCCCACATGGCCAGCACCAGCAGCACGGCCACGGAAATAGCGGCTTGCAAGATGGCAGCCACGGACACCTTGTTGCGTCCCAGCGGCACGACGATGCTTTCCAGGAAGGTATGCAATTCCGGCCACAGACCCGTGATGTACAGGGCCATGCCTGCCCACACCACGACTGTAAATATCTTTTCCAGCAGCAGCATGGTGGGACTGATGTCGCCATGGCGGGCAAAAATGCGGCGCAGCACATAAAACCCGAAGCGCACCAGCGCCATCGAGGTGCACAGGGGGATGGCAATGCTGAGCAGATTGACCGACTGGAACTTGGCGAGGAAATGCTGCGCAATGCCCAGCAGCATGGCCGCCAGTACGGGCGTGAGGATGCGGATAAAACTATCGGTGCGCTGCAAGGTTTCCGGCGTGGCCGGCGTGGCGGCCGCTTCCGCGCGCTGGTGCAGGAACACGCGCAACTGCCGCACCAGCAGCCAGCTCAGCGCCAGGCAGGCGACGATGACCAGCGCCTGCCACAGGATGGCCGGTTGACGGAAATCGTCGACAAAGTCAGTGATCAGGTTGAGCAGCGGGGTTTCGTTCATGGCGGATGGAGTCTGGAAGATGGTGCGGGGGACTAACCGGGCGGGGTGCCCACAGCTTGCGCCAGACAGGCTGGCGCAAGTGCATGGCCACCGCTGCGATGCTGCAGCGGCGGCCCGTGACAGCCTTATTCGGCTTGTTCAGCGTCAACGTCGTCGGCCGGCTTTTCATCGGCGTAGACTTTTTTCGGCATGACCTTGCGTTCGAACACGGCGGCGAAGAAGCCATCGGTCTGGTGCAGATGCGGCAACAATTTCAGGTAGTCGCCCATTTCCAGCTCGATCTTCTGTTCGGCCAGCACCTTGCTCATCGGCACCAGGGTGAAGTCCGGATGGGCCGCGAGGAATTGCTCGGCGATAAAATCGTTTTCTTCGTTCAGGAAGCTGCAGGTGGCATACACCAGGCGGCCGCCGCCCTTGACGAGGCGCGCCGCGCCGGCCAGGATGGCTGCCTGCTTGGCTTGCAGCTCGACGATGGAATTCGGCTGCTGGCGCCATTTCACGTCCGGATTGCGGCGCAGGGTGCCCAGGCCGCTGCATGGCGCATCGACCAGCACGCGGTCGATCTTGCCGGCCAGGCGCTTGATCTTGGCATCGCGCTCATGCGCGATCTGCACCGGATGCACGTTCGACAGGCCGCTGCGGGCCATGCGCGGCTTCAGCTTGGCCAAACGCTTTTCCGACACGTCGAACGCGTACAGACGGCCCGTGTTGCGCATCAGCGCGCCCAATGCGAGGGTCTTGCCGCCCGCGCCGGCACAGAAATCGACGACCATCTCGCCGCGCTTGGCGCCGACGATTTGCGACAGGATCTGGCTGCCTTCATCCTGCACTTCGATGGCGCCGCTCTGGAACAATGGCAGGTTTTGCAACGATGGCTTCTTGATCACGCGCAAGCCCAGCGGCGCAAACGGCGTCGGCGTGCTGAGGATAGGCGCTTCGGCCAGGGCCAGCATCACGTCCTCACGCGTGGCCTTGAGCGAGTTCACGCGCAAGTCCAGCGGCGCCGGCGCGTTCAGCGCATCGGCCAGCTTCATGGTTTCCGCTTCGCCGAACTGGGCGATCAATTTATCGAACAGCCAGGTCGGCATGTTGGCGCGCATATTCGACGGCATCAGGCTGCGGTCGATCTGCGTGATGCGTTCCAGCCATTCCACTTCTTCTTCCGTCAGGCCGCCCAAGGAGTCGGCGCCGACGGCTTCGGCCAGGCCGAGGATGGTCAAACGGCGCATGGTCGGGCCACTGCCCGCTTCGGCGAAGTCCGTGAAGAACGATTTGTTGCGCAGCACGGCATAAATGCCTTCGGCAATGGCGCCGCGTTCGCGCGAACCGAGGCGCGGATGGTCGCGGAAATAGCGCGACAGGGTGGTGTCGGCCGGGGCCGTGAAACGTAAAATTTCGCGCAATACTTCTTCAGCATTGGCAAGTATCGCTGGTGGCAATCTCATTGTTATTCTTCCTGTAATATTTTATTGAGGGTCCACGCGGACCTGGCCATGCTCGACTGACAGTTTATCGTCAATGAACAGGCGGATGGCGCGCGGGTAAAGCAGATGTTCCTCTACCAGCACGCGCGCCGATAAGCTCTCTTCTGTGTCGCCTGGCAAGACGGGGACTTTCGCGCTCGCCACGGCCGGGCCATGATCGAGCTCGGCAGTCACGAAATGCACGGTCGCGCCGTGTTCCGTTACGCCCGCCTCGAGCGCCTGGCGGTGCGTCGCCATGCCCGGGAACAGCGGCAACAGCGACGGGTGGATATTGAGCATGCGCCCCGCGTAATGCTCGACGAAGGGCGGCGTCAGGATGCGCATGAAACCGGCCAGCACGACCAGGTCGGGGGCAAAGCCGTCGATCACGGCTTGCAGCGCCGCATCGAACTGTTCGCGGCTGGCATAATCCTTGTTGGCAACGACTGCCGTCGCTATCCCGTGTTCCGCGGCAAAAACCAGTCCCTGGGCATCGGCCCGGTTACTGATGACGGCGGCAATACGGGCTGGCCATTGCTCGGCTTGCGCCGCGCGCACGACCGCTTCCATGTTGCTGCCGCGTCCGGAAATGAGGATAACGATATTTTTCATAGCGCGCATTGTACCCGCTATGGCGATGCGAATCTAGAAAGGCCGGCATTATTGTTGCGGCGCAACATGGGCGCCGGCGCGCCGCAGCCGCCCGAAGAGGCCGATTCTCACCTGCGCGGGAAGCCGGTTTGACGGCGCCGCGGCAAGAGTAAGTATTTACTCGAACGAATAGAAGACGCGGAACGGGACTTTCTTCTCGGCCCAGTAGTCGGCCGCGTCGCGAAATACGTCGAGCAGGATCTCGCGCGCTTCCTTGTCGAATTTTTGCGTATTTGGCAATTGCTCGAGCACCACCAGGAAACCCGTCTGCGTGCCGGCCTTGGACATGGTGTCCGTCAGGCACAGGCGCAAGGCATCGAAATTCTTCGCCAGGTTTTTCGGAAACAGGAATGCTTCTGCAATAATGCCGATGACTTGTTGTTTGGTCTGTCCAGCGTTGCAATGCGCATATAAAAAGTGCTGCCCGAGACGGATCGCCTCGTCTTGTAATTCGGTCACGCGAAAGGCACGGATGGACTGGACAAGGTTGGGCGGCACGGTTAGTAACAAACTCATTTTTCCCTCAAATCGACCTGTTATGTATGGATCTCTTCTAGCTGCTCTTCTTATTGCATCCCCGCACGCGGGTCAATGCGCACGCGGTGATTCGATCTGTATCAACTTTTATGCGATTCAGTGCGATTTTATATAAGCCATACGCGTATTAGGGTAACGTGTTGTCCTGCATGAATCAACCCGAATATGATGTCAAACGCAAGATTTGTTACAAACCGCTGGTTTCAAGTCATTTCAACATCTTGTATCGATTGAAAGTGCATGTTACAGACTGTGGGGCAAGGGGCTTGGGCTGTTACATTTTGTTGCCATGCGAAACACTCGTCCCGGTCTGGCGGGATTACTATAGTACCAAGTTGTAAAAAATACCCTGAAAGATTCTCTAGATAACGAGGTTACAAATGAACTTGCAAGCCAAATTGATGATGTCAGCCCTTTGTATCGGTGCATTGCCACTCGCCCAGGCCGCCGACTTTGAAGATTTCGGCAAGGTCGTGCGCGTCGTGCCGCAAGTGGAGCAGATCAACCGCCCACGCCAGGAATGCCATACGGAATACGTGCAAGTCCAGGCCCCGCCGCAACAGCGCAGCGCTGGCGGCTCCATCGTCGGCGGTATCGCCGGCGCCCTGCTCGGTAGCCAGGTCGGTGGCGGCAATGGCCGCACGGCCGCAGCGGCTGCTGGCGCGATTGCCGGCGCCGTCGTCGGCGACCGTGTCGACAACCAGAACAATTACCAGGGCGGCATGCAGGAACAAGCCGTCAAGCAATGCCGCCAGGTCGACCACTGGGAATCGCGCAACAATGGCTACCAGGTCACCTACGACTACCGCGGCCGCAACTACACGAGCATCATGTCCTACGATCCGGGCGAGCGCATCCGTCTGCGCGTCTCCATCGAGCCTGCTCAACAGTAACGCCTGACATAAGCTGCTGCGCGTCGGCATAGGTGGCCTGCGATGCTCACCGTACTGGAGTACGGTTGCGCTTCTCGGCCACCTCTGCCTTCCGCTCGCGACGCTTCTGTCAAGCGTTGTTACTCAGTACTAAAATGCCAGCCCCATGTCTTTCTCATGGGGCCGGCATTTTTTATGGCACCCCGGCGCGGGCTATAATGCGGCACACTTTCAGGCCGCCTTATGCTTATCAAACGAAAATCCATCGAACAAGTCGAATCCTCCCGCCCTGCGCGCAAGCCCCGCTATGCCCCTGTCACCCTGTCGGAAATGGATGGCGTGCGCTATCTGCATTTCGGCACGGAATGGGTGCAGGGCGCCATGCGCATCCGCAAGCCGGACTGGCCGGAGCTCGAGTACGCGCAGCAGATGATGGCGTGGATGCTGTGGATCGCGCAACCGCAGCGCATCGCCCAGCTGGGCCTGGGCACGGCCGCGCTGACCAAGTTCTGCTACCGCCAGTTCCCGCAGGCGCAGGTCGATGCCATCGAACTGAATCCGTCCGTCATCACCATCTGCGCCTCGATGTTCAAGCTGCCGCCCAACGACGAGCGCCTGCACGTGCGCGAGATGGATGCGCTCGACTACGTCAACGACGACGCCAACCACGGCACCCTGGACGCCCTGCAGGTGGACCTGTACGACGCCACGGCGCGCGGCCCCGTGCTCGACAGCGCCGAGTTCTATTCCGCCTGCTGCGCCTGCCTGGCG
Source organism: Janthinobacterium sp. PLB04 (assembly GCF_021165895.1). Taxonomy (NCBI): domain Bacteria; kingdom Pseudomonadati; phylum Pseudomonadota; class Betaproteobacteria; order Burkholderiales; family Oxalobacteraceae; genus Janthinobacterium; species Janthinobacterium sp. PLB04. Next base: position 5,464,913 of record NZ_CP088968.1, read on the forward strand.
CCGCACGGCATCATGACGGTCAACCTGTTCGGCGACCATCCCAGCTACGCAAAGAACATCAAGGCGATGAAGTTTGCGTTCGAACAGGTGATCTGCCTGCCGGAAGTCCATGATGGGAACGTGGTGGCGATCGCTTTCAAGACGAAAGTGGCACTCGATACGGAAGCGCAAGCCGCCCTGTTCGAACGCGCCAAGCAGATCGTCGCCGAGACCAAGCTGCCCGCCAAGTCCTGGGTCAAGGGCATCGTCAGCACCCTGTAACCGCCGGCAAGTCCAGGCAAGACCGGCAGCCCGGAAAGGCGCCGGCCATGCCCGCATCCCCTCCTTCTCCAGATACGCCGCTGCAACTGCCGCAGCTGCTGGCCTGGCTGCAGGAAGACGGCTTGCTCGATGCGGCGCAAGCGGCCGCCATCGACGCCCAGGCCGCCCTGCTGCCGGCACCCGCCCTGCATCCGCTGTGCAGCATCGCCCACGGCGGACTCACGCTCGATACCCTGTGCGCCTGGCTGGCGCAACGCTCCAGCCTGCCGTATGTGCGCATCGATCCCCTGCACATCGATTTCAGCCAGGTGGCCGACGTCATGACGGCCGGCTATGCGGCCCGCTTCAACATCCTGCCCGTGGAAAGCACGCCAGAGCGCATCGTCATCGCCACGGCCCAGCCATATGCGCTCGCTTGGCAGGCACAGCTGGGAAACCTGGCGCCGCGCAAGCTGAGCCTGGTCATCGCCAACCCGCTGCACATCGCCGACGCCATCGCGCAATTTTTCAGCCTGGCCAGTTCCGTCAAGGTGGCCCGGCAAGCCTCCACGCAAGACCTGGCGCTGCGCCACAATTTCGAACAACTGGTGGAACTGGGGCGCAACAAGACCAGCCTGGACGCCAACGACCAGCATGTGGTGCGTATCGTCGACTGGCTGTGGCAATACGCGTTTGCCCAGCGCGCTTCCGACATCCATCTGGAACCGAAGCGCGACGCGGGCCTCGTGCGCCTGCGCATCGACGGCCGCCTGCACCAGGCCTACCAGTTGCCGCCCGTGGTATTGCTGGCCATGACGGCGCGCATCAAGTTGCTGGGGCGTATGGACGTGGTGGAGAAGCGCCGGCCCCAGGATGGGCGCATCAAGACGCGCAATGTACAGGGCCAGGAAATCGAGCTGCGCCTGTCGACCTTGCCCACGGCCTTCGGCGAAAAGCTCGTCATGCGCATCTTCGACCCGGAAGTGGCCGTCAAGAGCCTGGCCGAGCTGGGCTTTCCGCCGGCGGACGCCGAACGCTGGCGCCAGCTGACGGCGCGCACGCACGGCATCGTGCTGGTGACGGGGCCCACCGGTTCGGGCAAGACCAGCACGCTGTACAGCACCTTGAAGGCGCTGGCCGGCAGCGAAGTCAATGTATGCACGGTAGAAGACCCCATCGAAATGGTCGAACCGGCCTTCAACCAGATGCAGGTGCAAACCCAGGCCGGCATCGAACTGTCGTTTGCCGATGGCGTGCGGGCGCTGATGCGGCAAGACCCCGACATCATCATGGTGGGCGAAATCCGCGACCTGGCCACGGCCGAGATGGCGATCCAGGCGGCGCTGACGGGGCACCTGGTGCTGTCAACCCTGCACACCAACGACGCGCCCTCGGCCGTCATGCGCCTGCTGGAACTGGGCTTGCCCGCCTATCTGCTGGAAGCATGCCTGGCCGGCGTGCTGGCGCAGCGCCTGTTGCGCTGCCTGTGCCCCGGCTGCAAGCAGCTTGACACGGCTCCCGGTGCCGCGGCGTGGCAGCGCCTGACGGGCGGCCAGCTGGAGCGGCCGGCCGCCACGTACCGCCCCGTCGGCTGCGCCCTGTGCCGGCACAGCGGCTATCTGGGACGCGCCGGCATCTATGAACTGCTGGGCGTGACGGAAACGTTCGGCCAGCTGGTCAAGGCAGGCGCCGACCTGCATGCCCTGCGCCGCCAGAGCATCCTCGACGGCATGACGCCGCTGCGCATCGCCGGCGCGCGCAAGATCATCGATGGCACGACCAGCATCGACGAAGTGCTGAAGCTCACGGCAGCCCTGCATTAGCGGCCCAGCACTTTCTCACAGGAATGCTTTGCATTCTTTTTCAACTGATATATAATGCGGCCTCTTTCGGGTCGTTAGCTCAGCTGGTAGAGCAGCGGACTTTTAATCCGTTGGTCGCAGGTTCGAATCCCGCACGGCCTACCACGAATGCGCAGTACTAAAAAGCCCCTCCTCACGGATGGGCTTTTTTCGTTTCCAGCCCCGCTGGTTATACTGGCGCTTCGTCTAGCCAGCCCTGAAAGAATCGCATGAAACTTGCCGTCGCCCTCCTCCTGTCCACCGTTTGCCTGTCCGCCCAAGCGCAAACGCCCATCGTGCTCGACGGCCAGTACAGCGCGCGCACGGACGAGATGAGCCTGCAGATCATCGGCAACCGCGTCTGCTTCGCGCCCGACAAGGCGCAGTGGGGCCGCCTGCCCCGCCCTGCCGCCACGCACGATGCGTGGTTCTGCTTTTCCAACGATGGTGAGGCGCGCCGGCTGCTGCGCGTGCCCGCGCGCCAGGCCGACAATTGCGGCTGGCAAGCGCGTGCGCGCATCGTCATCGACAACTATCAACCGTATGTGGAGCAAGGCGATGGCAACGACATGGCGCGCCTGGCGTCGGTGGTCAAGGTGGCGCAGCCGAACGCCATCGCCTGCGAGTAATCAGCCCAGTTCGTATTCCTGCAAATACCGGGCAAACAATTCCCCATCGGACAGCGGACACGCAAACCCTGCGCCCCAGTCGGCCAGCAGCAACTGCTCTTTCAAGGGCAGCAGCATGAGTTCAGGCATGGCGTCGCTGCACCACAGGTCGCACACGATGCCGTCGTCGTCCAGGCCCGCAAACAGGGTCTCCGTCGTCTCGCCGCCAAAGGCCAGCACATTCTTGCATTCCACGCGGTAGCTGCTGTAGCCCGTATACACGGCGTCGTACGGCGGCAAGGCATCGGCCAGCGCCAGGCGCAACTGGTCCGCCGTGAGGCCCAGCGCGCGCAGCGGCGATGGCGGCGCCTCGGGCACGTACATCTGCGTCCAGCCGGCGCCGCTGCGGTGCGCGTCGGCAAATGCCTGCTGCTCGCCCATCTGCGTCAGGCAGTGCTGCAAATTATCCAGCGGCAGCAGTTCGATCATGCAAAAATCATCTTCGTGGTAGTACGCTTCCCGCATGCTTCAATTCTCCAGCAAGTCGTGCAGTTGCACATTGCGCCGCGATGTCAGCAGGCCGCCCCAACTGTCGCTCGTCACGGACGGGTAACGCACTGCGCCAAAGTTCATCCACGCATCGCGGTATGCCAGCCACAGGCGCTGGGTGGCGCGGATGCCATCCTTGCCCACGGCGCCCGCATGGGTTTGCGCCGGCTTCTTCATGAGCTTGCCGTAGATGGCGTTGAGTTCCTTGTCGAGCGCCGCCGCCTGTTCCCTGGACATGCTGGCCGGCAGCTTGCCCGCTTCGTATTCGCGCAGATCGTGCGCCAGCAGATCAAGTTCGGCCGTGCGGGCGGCGATGCTCAGGGCGGCGCGGGCCGTGCCGCTCAAATCCGTTTCATTGGCCGCGCGCGCATCGGCAAACTTGCTTGCCGCCGCCTGCAGTTTTTGCAGCGACGCTTGCGCCGCGGCAGGCATGCTTGCGCTGGCTTTACCTGTCGCCTGCGTGCGCACGCGTTGTTTCTGGCGCGCATCGATGGCGCTGCACACGCCCATCATGTAGCCGCTGGTGATGTCGTCGCACAAATCGATCATGCCGCGTCCGCTGGCATTGATCTTCTGCAAGTGTTCGATGCGCCCTTGCATCTCGGCCGGCGCCGCATCGATGCTGCACGCGTACTTCAGCGCCAGCAACGGGTCTTTCTGCACGCCCTGCCCATTCTGGTACAGCATCATCAGGACAGCGCTGTTCTGCGTGGCCATGGCGCAATGGCGCGCGGGACGCCAGTCCGCCGGCTTGGGCGAGGACATACTCTTGGTATCGTAATACAGGTCTGTTGCCTGGCACTGCTGCAGCGATGCCACGGCGGACGGCGCCGGCAGGTCGGCAGGCGGCGGCGCCGCATCCTTGACCTTCAGGCAACCCGCATACCAGGCTGTGCTTTCCGCGTGACCCACGCCCATGGCGCTGGTATTCGGGTACGGTGCGGGCGCCGCGGCAAAAACCGGGGCGGCCAGCAGGCAGCTCGCGCCCAGCAATATCGTTTTCAATAAGGGTAGACTAATTTTCATGGCCGGCCACAGGTAGCGTCAGTAAAAGAACAAGTTTAACTGATCGGCCATGGCGCGCCCGCCCGATACGTGACCGTCCCACGTGGTAAGTAACGGTACACAGCCTTGGCAGTGCAGGAAACGATGGGCAATAATGTTGCCCGCTGTACTTTTTTCACTACCGGACCACGCCCATGACCTCACCCCGTCTTCGCCGTTCCCTCGGCTCCCTGCTGATCGCAGCGGCCTGCGCCTCGCTGGCAACGACCGTCCACGCCGCCGATACCAAGGCCACCACCCCAGTTGCCGCCACGCAAACGCAAGCCAGACACGCCATCACGCATGAAGACGTGTGGCTGATGAAACGGGTGGGCGCCCCTGTCGCCAGCCCGGACGGCAAGTGGGCCGTGTTTTCCGTGGTCGACAGCGCCTACTCTAGCCAAGACCAATCGTCGGACCTGTGGATCAAGTCGCTGCTTGACGACAGCCCTGCGCGCCGCCTGACCTCGTCCAAGGGCGGCGAAAGCGCCGTTGCCTGGTCGCCGGACAGCCGCCAGCTGGTCTTCGTTGCCAAGCGCGACGGGGACGAAGCGGGACAGATCTATCGCCTCGACGTGGCCGCTGGCGGCGAAGCACAGCGCCTGACCTCGCTCACCCTGGGCGCGCGCATGCCGAAATGGAGCCCGGACGGCAAGCAGTTGCTGTTCATCAGCGATATCTATCCAGGCAATAAGACGGAAGCCGACGTCAAGCAAAGCGCGAAAGAGCGCAAGGAGCGCAAATACAGCGCCCGTTCGTATGAAACGACGGCGCCTCGCTATTTCGACAAATGGTTGACCGACAAGCAGGTGCGGCTGTTCATCGTCGACGCCGACGCCGCGGCACGAGGTGACAACACCCCGCGCGACATCCTGTCGGGCACACAACTGGTCACCCTGCCGGGCTTTGGCGGCGGCCAGGGCGACGAGGGACAATCGCTGGATGCCGTCTGGACGCCGGACGGCAAGGCCGTCGTCTTCAACGCGGCCACCAACCGCGATGCGGCCCAGCGCGAAGCCGTCTACTCCCAGCTTTACTTGCTGCCCGTGGCGGGCGGTGAAGCGCAGCGTTTGACGCAGGACAAGCACAGCTATGGCTCCCTGAAATTCGCGGCCGACGGCAAGACGCTGTTCGCCTTGAGCGACGCGCAAACGCCGGGCAAAGTGTATGACGTGAAACGCCTGGCCAGCTTCGCCTGGCCGATGAGCAATCCTGCGCCAACGATTTTGACGGCCAAGCTGGACCGCTCGATTTCGCGCTTTGTGCTGCCCGAAGGCGGCAAGCGCGTCATCTTCAGCTATGAACATGCTGGCCTGGAAAAGCTGTACTCGATCGACGCCAGGGGTGGCGACGTGCGCGAGGAACCGTCCTTGCCAACGGGTACCATCAACTCGCTGAGCAGCGGCGGCAAGGCCCTGGTGGGCGTGTGGGAATCCGCCATCAACCCGCCGGAAATCTACGCCTTCAACGGCAAGCAGCCGAAGCGCCTGACGACCTTCAACACGGACAAGGCAAGTAAAATCGACTGGCAGGCGCCCGAGCACTTCTGGTTCACCACGGCCGACGGCCGCCAGATCCACAATATGCTCGTCAAGCCGGCCAACTTTGACCCGAACAAGAAATACCCGCTGTTTACCGTCATCCACGGCGGCGCGGCCAGCATGTGGCGCGACCAGTTCGTGCTGCGCTGGAACTACCACTTGCTGGCCAAGCCCGGCTATGTCGTGCTGCTGACGGACTACAAGGGTTCCACCGGCTACGGCGAGGAATTCTCGCGGGCTATCCAGTTCGATCCGCTGAAGGGCCCTGGCGACGAGGTCAACCAGGGCGTCGATGAAGCCATCAAGAAATATCCATTTATCGACAGCACGAAACTGGCTGCCGGCGGCGCCAGCTATGGCGGCCACCTGGCCAACTGGCTGCAAGCGACCACCACGCGCTACAAGGCCATCGTCTCGCATGCGGGCGAAATGGACCTGATCATGCAGTGGGGTACCAGCGATGGCGGTTTCGGCCGTGAAACCAATGCAGGCGGCCCCGTCTGGTCGAACCTGCCCGTGTGGCGCGAGCAAAGCCCCGTCATGCAAGCGGGCAACCACGAAAAAGGCACGGGTTTCACGACCCCCATCCTGATCACCGTGGGCGAGCTCGACTACCGCGTGCCGGCCAACAATGCCTTGATGAACTTTGCCGTGCAACAGCGCCTGAACGTGCCGGCGAAACTGCTGGTCTTCCCGGACGAAAACCACTGGATTTTGAAGGGCGAGAACAGCCGCTTCTTCTACAGCGAAGTCGAGGGCTGGCTGGCCAAATACTTAAAATAAGAACACCACAGAACAGTCCATGGCGGCGTTGCATTGCCTAGTCGTACTATTCGTACTGCCTTCGGCAATGCGCCTTGCCCTGAACGTGTTCTGAGGCGTTCTTGAAATCTTGAAAAAATGAAAAAAGCCAGGCTCCGCTCATGCGGGCCTGGCTTTTTTCATGCGGGCTGTGCAGAGGCCACGGCCGCCTTCTGTCGCTGGATCGCCAGCACCAGCAGCGCGGCGACGAGGCAGGCGGCGCCGGCCGCGAACAGGGCAGGATTGTAGGTCAGCATCAGGGTGCGGATGCGGCCCGCGCCGTAGGCGGCCACGGCGGCGCCCAGCTGGTGGCCGGCGAAGATCCAGCCAAACACCATGCCCGCCCGCTCCCGGCCAAACGTGGCCCCCACCAGCTTCACGGTGGGCGGCACGGTGGCGATCCAGTCCAGGCCGTAGAACATGGCGAACAGGGACAGACCGTACAAGGTGAATTCCGAATACGGCAGCCAGAACAGCGACAAGCCACGCAAGCCGTAATACCAGAACAGCAGCTTGCGGTTGTCATAGCGGTCCGACAGCCAGCCGGACAGGATGGTCCCAAACAGGTCGAACGCGCCCATCATGGCCAGCACGGACGCGGCCGGCACGGCTGACAGGCCCGAGTCGCCGCACAGGGAAATGAAATGCGTCTGGATCAAGCCATTCGTGCTGAGGCCGCAGATGAAAAACGTGCCGAACAATATCCAGAAGGTGCGGTTCGCCGCCACGCTGCGCAGGATCACGAACGGCGTGGCAAACGTCATTGTCGCCGCCGGCGCCACCACCAGGGGCGTGGCCGGGTCGGCGCCGTAGGGACGCAAGGCCACGTCCTGCGGACGGTTGCGCATGCACAGGAAGGCCAGCACGGCGACGATGGCGCAGGCGGCGAACACGGGCATGACGGCCGTGCGCCAGCCGTAGTGCTCGATCAGCCAGGCGCCCACGGGCAGGAACAGCAGCTGTCCCGTGGCCGAGCTGGCCGTCAGCACGCCCACCACCAGGCCACGGTGCGTCTCGAACCAGCGGTTCGCCACCACGGCGCTCAAGACCAGCGCCGTCATGCCCGAGCCCAGACCCAGCAGGATGCCCCACAGGGCGACCAGGTGCCAGAACTGCGTCATGCGCGTGGCCAGCAGCATGCCCGCTGCTATCAGGCCCAGAGCCACGCAGATGACATTGCGCAAGCCGAAACGCTCCATCAGGATGGCGGCAAACGGCCCCATCAGGCCGAACAGCACGAAGCGCACGGCCAGGGCCGAGGAAATCTGCTCGGCATCCCAGCCGAACTCGCGGCTCAAGGGCTGCATCAGCGCGCCCGGCAAACCCAGCGCGGCCGACGACGTCAAGGCGGTGAGGAAAGTAATGGCGACGATGACCCAGGCAAAATGCACGCCGCGCCGCTCCAGCCATTGCGAAAAAGATAGGGAAAGCATGCCGTCCTCATGAGAAAAAGTAAATGCCGGTCAGCATCAGCCGACTGGATTTTTCCCATGTTATATTATGATCGTAATTTATACAATCAAAAAAAACTGGAGCCACACTGCTGCGTGCGGCTCCAGTCCCGGCTTTAACGCATCGACAGAATGCGGCTTACTTCACCTTCAAGCCATTCTTCACATCCGTCACGCCTTCCACGCCACGGGCCAGGTCGGCGGCTTTTTTCACTTGCGCCTGCGAAGGCACGAAGCCACTGAGCATGACGACGCCGTTGACCGTTTCCACGTGCACATCGAGTGCTTTCAAGTCGTTGTCCTTGACGAGGTCAGCCTTGATTTTCGTCGTGATGACAGAGTCGGCCACGACCGTCTTGGTGCTGCCGGCCGCATTGCGCGTCACGCAGGCGGCCTTGGCCGTCGCATCCATGGCGTCGCAGTTTTCCTTCATCGTGGCGGGTGGATTTTGCGCCACGTTGGTGCCGGCCCTGGCGCCCGTGTTGGCATCGGCCAGCGCGGCCGTTTTCGCCGCCTTGGCATCGGTCATGCACGTGGTTTTATCGGTCCCCGTGCGGTCGCCGCACTTGGCCTTGGCCAGGTCATACTCGGCATTGGCGACATCCTTGCGGGCCTTGCCCAGTTCGCGCGGCGTGTTGCGGTATTGCGCCACGGCGTCCGATTCGGCCTTGGCGCGCGCCACCTTGGCTTCCTCCACGCAGACTTTTTTCGCGTTGCCGCTGTGGGCGTCGCAGGCGGCCTTGGCCTGCTTGTAGTCGGCCGATGCCTTGTCCGTCAAACTCTTGTACGAGGCATCCTGCGCATACGCGGGCGTGGCGGCAAGCAGGGCGCTGGCACTGGCGGCCAGCATGAGTGCGATCATTTTGTTCATGATGGTTCCTCTCTGGTTAATTGATGCCCAGATTAGACCCCTGCCGCGCGCAAAGCTCCGTGCGACAGCACACGCTGACAGTCCATTCGCATAAAAATCATCGCTTATTTGTCGCCGCTCAAGCCCTTCCGCCACAATACTTGCGCCTGTTCAAATGGTGAAACGGACTCATCAAATGCACCCGCGCCAGCGGCCAGCGCCAGCCAGGCTTGCGTGGCGTGCGAACCGCCTGCACCATCGCCGGCCGCGCGCACGCCGCGCATCCAGGCCAGCACATCCTGATACTGCCCGGGGTGGCGTGCATGCATCCACGCCAGGGCTACCAGATCCGCATAGCCCTCTTCGCGGCGCGTCTCGCGCAGCTCCTGCGCCAGCGGTGTCAACTTGCCCGGGCGCATGCTGCGCGGCTCGACAAAACCGCGTGGCAAGGCATGCCAGTCGCCCTGCGCATAGCGCCGGCAATGGCCGATCTCATGCGCCGTCATCGCTTCCATCATCAGGCCGTGGCGCGCAGCCGGCACGCCTTGCAGGACAATGTCCGCCTGCGCATTGCCGCGCAAGGAGAGCACCAGCTTGCAGCGCCCTGCTGCGTAGCCCAGCGCCAGCGGCACGGCGCCGGGGGCATCCTGCGGCTGCACGATGATATCGATGGGCAAGCCTTGCGCACGCGCAAACGCGATGACGGCTTGGCCCGCCTGCAGCCAGCGGGTTTCCAGATCGGTGAGTTTGGCGGCGGCCATGGCAGGCCACAAAACGATGAGCAAGCTCATCAGCGAGAGCAATTTCAACATGGGATCGGCAAGAGGGAAAAGGGGGATTTACGATTGCAGAGTAAGCGGCAAAAAAATTTCCACAAGGAAAAACTAGCAACTTTTCACAAATAAAGACGAAAAAAAAGGCTCTGTCACCGGTAAATAGGGGAACTGCCGGAATCTTTCCTGGGCTGTGTTGTCTGACTCTGCATAGTCACCATGCAGGGAGCAGCTCATGCAGGCAGCCGAATGGATCAGCTTTATCGCGCAGTTTGCGCAATTGAACCGACGCCAGCGGCAGGCAGGAATGCTCCTGCTGCGTGGCAACGCGCCACACGACACGACTATCGCGCTGCTGGAAAGTGTGGCGCAGCCGCGCTTGGCCTGTCCCACCTGCCACTCGTCTCACCTGCACCGGCATGGCCAGGCGCACGGCCTGCAGCGCTACCGCTGCGTGCCTTGCGGGCGCACCTTCAATGCCTTGACGGGCACGCCGCTAGCCCGCTTGCACCACAAGGCGCTGTGGCTCGAGTATGCCGATTGCCTGCTGGATTCCAGGTCGGTACGCCAGGCCGCTCAGCAGCTGGGATTGCACCGCAACACTACTTTTCGCTGGCGCCACCGCTTTCTCAGCGTAGCCAGGACGGACCGGCCGCACGGTCTGCATGGCATTGCCGAGGCCGATGAGCTGTATGTACTGGAATCGGAAAAGGGAGCCAGGCAGATGACGCGTCCGGCCCGCCGCCGGGGCGGACGTGCCCGCCAACGCGGCATTTCCAATGAACAGGTCTGTATCCTGGTGGCACGCGACCGCACAGGCCAGACCCTCGATTTCGTCACGGGCAAAGGGGCGTTGACGAAGGCGCAGCTGCACCGTTGTTTGTTGCCCATCATCGACAAGGATGTTCTGCTGGTAACGGATGGCCATGCCGCCTACCGGGCATTTGCCAGGGAGGCGGGCATCAGCCACCAGGCCGTCAACTTGCGCGCCGGCATCCGTGTGCAGGGTGCCGCCCACGTGCAGAACGTCAATGCGTATCACAGCCGCTTGCGGCAATGGCTGGGTCCCTTTCACGGCGTGGCGACGCGCTACCTGCCGAACTACCTGGGATGGCGCTGGATACTCGACGCCAGGCGCATCCGTTCACCAGAAACGTTATTAAAAGCAACGCTGGGAGCATTCCCACATCTGACGGTGACATAGCCAAAAAAAACCGGTGCAGAGGCACCGGCTTTTCACACTGATAATAATCAAGGTCAGCTTATTTCTTCGCCGCCTTGTCCAGCGCGCGGGCCGTGACGAATTCCGGGCGGATATCGTTAGGCACGGCCTTCATCTTGTCCAGCGCCACCTGCACTTCGGGGCGGATCACCACGTACTTGGTCATCAGGTCTTTCGCGCGCGCATAGTCGCCCGTCGCCTCGATGGTCAGGAATTCACGGTCCAGGTCGATCACGGCCTGTTTGATCTTGCCAAAATCGACGCCGAACTTGCCGTCGCCCAGCGATACAAAACCGCCCTTGTCGAGGATGTAATTCATCTGGATGGCCATGCCGCGCGCATGCGAATCCGTCAAGCCGAAATGCAGGGTGCGGAAACCGGAAGCAAGGAAAGTGTTGTACAGCTTGCGCTCGGCCACGTCGCCCTGGCCCAGGGTATCGTTCAGTTGCCCCTTGTCCATCATGTAGCGCAGCGCGAACAATCCCGTGATGTCGGCCTTGGCCTCTTCGATGGTCGAGTAGGCTTCCTTCAAGTCCTGGCGCGGCGTCGATGGCTTGCCGTCGACCACGGTCGCATGCGGACCCAGGCCATGCATGATTTCATGCGCGAGGATGTGCGTGAAGAAGGAATTGAAATCGACATCCTGCTGCGCCTCGGGCGTGAGCACCAGTTTCGAGATCGGCGTCAGGGTGGCCTTGAACTTGGCTTCCTGCACATTCTTCAACATCACGCGCTTGGAGCCGCGCGCGCTGATGATGCGCTCGTCGTTCGGCAGGTTGTAGGCGGCCGTCTGCACGGCCATGTTGCCGTCGCCGGCGCCGTACACCTGGTTGACCACCACCATCGGCGCCAGCGCGCCCACTTTCGGGTTGCGGTACCGGGCGTCGAGCGGCAGGTTGTCTTCCAGCTCCTGCATGTGCCTGGCGAAGAAATTGAGCTTTTGCGTTTCCGCCTGGTCGCGGATGTTCACGTAAGCTTCGAACGCGGCCTTGTAGCCGAACAGCTCGTCGTTATACGTCTCGTAGGGGCCGATGGTGATGTCGACGGGCGAATCGAGGTCCATCCAGGCGAAGTCGGACGGCAGGTAATCGTTGTCGAGGAAAGCCTTGGCGCGCAAGGTGAGGAATTTCTTCAGCGATGCGTTGTCCGTGGCGGCGGCCGCCTCGTCGAGCAGCTTGGCCAGTTGCCTCAGTTCCACCTTGTATTCATCCGAATACTTGACGGTCTTATAGGTGCCATCCTTGCCCGCACGGATCGTCGTGAAGAACCATTGCGCCTGCTGCTTGTCGTCCGCCGGCAAGCCGTTCATCCACGTTTCCAGGCTGGCCTTGGTGGCGCCCTGCGGATAGAAGTTGCCCGCTTCCGGCTTGTGCGCGGGAATGGCGATGCCAGTATAGCTGGCAGGCATGAACGAGGCATGGGCGTCGAGCACCGACCATGGGCCCTTGTTGATCCAGAAATAGTTCAAACGGGCCTGGCCCAGGGCCGACTTGTCTTTCTTCAGGGCCGCCCACAGCGCTTCATTGCCGGACCAGCGCTGGCGCAGCTGCAGCACGTCGACCAGCTTGGCCGCTTCAACCAGCTTGGCGATGGCCTGGCGGTCGCCCGCGGACAGGTGCGCGACATCGGCGGTCAGCGCGACGGGCGCATAACGCGCGCTCATGGCCGTCAGTTGCGCGGCGGTGGCCGGGGTTGCCGGCGTGGCTGCCTGTGGCGCGGCGCAGGCGCTGCCGACGGCGGCGGCCATCAGCAGGGGAATCAGGATGTTTTTCATGGGGCCTCGGTGTGTGGTTCACAGCAAGCAAGCGCCCCGCACCATCACGGCGCGGCCGCTTCCTTGTTCAGCCTGCGATTGTCCCACCTGCCCCATGGCATGGCAAGCGGCTTACCAGACCTTGTACACCTGCCCCGTCTGCGCCCCTTCCACGCTGCGGCTGTAAGCGAGCGCCACGCGGCTGGCGGCGACCGGTTCGAAGCCGTAGAAGAAGGGGCCATACGACTCCAGCGACTCCTCCAGCACCGTGGGGCTGACGACATTGATGCGCACGCCGCGCGGCAACTCGATGGCGGCGCCCCGCACGAAACCTTCCACGGCCGCGTTGGTCATGCTGGCGGCCGTGCCGAAGCGGATCGGCTGCTCGGCCACGATGCCGCTGGTGAGGGTGATCGAACCGCCGTCGTTCAGGTATTCCTGCGCCACCAGCGCCACGTTGACCTGGCCCATCAGCTTGCTGTCCAGGCCCAGCTGGAATTGCTCGGGCGTGAATTCGGCCAGGGGGCCGAAATGCAGCTTGCCGGCCGTGACGACGACGGCATCGACCTTGCCGATGCGCTTGAACAGGGCGCGCACTTGCACGATGTCGCCCATGTCGGCCTGGTGCGTGCCGCTGCGGCTGCCCACTTCGATGATTTCATGGCGTTGCGCCAGTTGGGCGGCGACGGCCGTGCCGATGGTGCCGCTGGCGCCGATGATAACGATTTTCATGCTGCTTCCTTGTGTGGGTTGAACGATGGAGCCAGTATGCGCCGCTTACAAAAAGGAATAAATACGCTAGAATTTACAAGATTACTAATCTACAGTTTGCAATCAAGGCGCCATGGATAAATTGCGCAGCATGGAGATTTTTGTCGCCGTCGTCGATGCGGGCAGTTTCACGGCTGCCGCCGAGGCGTTCCGGATCTCGCCCGTGATGGTGGGCAAGCACATCAAATATCTGGAAGAGCGGCTGGGCACGCGGCTGCTGGCGCGCACCACGCGGCGGCAAAGCCTGACGGAAATCGGCCAGCAGTATGTGGAGCAGTGCCGCCAGATTTTGGCCAGCATCCATGCGGCCGAACGGGGCGCGGAAGCCATGCGCACGGCGCCGCGCGGCAAGCTGAAGATCACGGCGCCCGTGTCCTTCGGCAGCGAGTGCATCGCGCCGCTGCTGGCCGACTACCTCGATGCGTATCCGGAAGTGAGCCTGGAATTGAACCTGAACGACAGGACAGTGGACCTGGTGGAAGAAGGATTCGATGCCGCCATCCGCATCGGCAAGCTGGAAGATTCCGCCATGGTAGCGCGCGCGCTGCGGCCGTATGCGATGGTGATCTGCGCCGCGCCCGCCTACCTGGCCAGACACGGCACGCCGCGCACGCCGGCCGATCTGGCGCGCCACGAATGCCTCGATTTCATGCAATGGACGCGTCATGTGCGCTGGCGCCTGGCCAGGAGCGGCGACGACGATGGCAGCCCCGTGCGCGAGAGCCGCTTCCGCTCAAATAATGGGCAGGCGCTGCGCGTAGCGGCCCTGCACGGCTTCGGCATCGTCATGCAGGCGGAGATCCTGATGGCCGGCGATATCGCCGCCGGCAGGCTGGTGCCGCTGCTGGCCGACTACGTGCCGGCGCCGCGCCCCATGCACCTCGTGTATGCGCGCGACCGCCAGCCCACGCCGAAGCTGACGACCTTCATCGATTTTCTGCTGGAACGCTACGGGCCGGCGGCGACACCGCCGCCGGCCACGCTCACGTAACTAGTTGAATTGACTTACCATTTTTTGCTCATGGTTGACATTGCGACACCTGAGAAAACCGTAGCGAGCGGCAGTGATTTGTGGCCGAGAAGCGCAACCGTACTTTAGTACGGTGAGCATCGCCGGCCGCAAAGCGCGACGCGCAGTAGGTTTTATCTGGTGTCCTTCAATGCTGCCAGCCTGCACCTAAAGACCTCGCCACGGCGACGGTCGCCAGCAGGCGCTGGGTCTTGATCTGCGCGGCGGCGCGGTCCGCTGCCAGCGAACTGCGCTGCGCGTCCGTCACGTCCAGGTAGGTCGAGATGCCGCGCTCGTAGCGCGTGCGCGCCACCAGGTAGGCGCGCGCCGCCGCTGCCTGCGACAGGGCCTGGGCGTCGCCCTGCAACTGGCGCTGCTCCACGTCGGACAGCGCATCTTCCACTTCGCGCAAGGCCGTCAGCAGCTTGGTTTCATGGTTCGCCACGGCTTCCGCATAGCGCGCCTTGCTCAAGTCCAGGTTGGCCTGGTTGCGGCCACCGTCGAAGATCGGCAGGGACAGGGCCAGCGGACCAAAGCTGAACTGGCGCGAACCGCCCTGCGCCAGGTCGCGCAGCTTTTCGGACGCATAGCCGAAATTGCCCGTCAATTGCAGCGACGGATAGAACGCGCCTTCGGCCACGCCTACTTGTGCATTCGCCGCGCGCAGGCTCGCCACGCTGGAAACCAGGTCCGGGCGGTGCGCCAGCAGGCTGGCTGGCAGGCCGACAGGGATACCTGGCGGCAGCGGCAAGATGGATGGATCGGCGGCGACCGGCAATTGCAGCGCCGACGGCGGCTTGCCCGTCAGGGTGGCCAGGCTGTTTTCCAGCTGGTTGCGCTGGCGCTTGACTTCATGCAGGTCGGCCTGCGCGTTCGACAGTTCGACTTTCGCGCGCGCCAGGTCCAGCTCATTCGTCAGGCCCGCGTTGAAGCGCGCCTCGACCAGCTGCGCCGATTCGCGGCGCGTATCGAGCGCACCATTCAGGATCGCCATTTCCGCATCGAGGCCGCGCAGCTGCCAGTAGTTGCTGGCCACTTGCGCCGACAGCATCAGCAGCACGCCGTCGCGGTCGGCCTGCGCCGCCAGCGCCTGCGAATCGGCCGCTTCGACCATGCGCTTGACGCGCCCCAGCAAGTCCACTTCGTACGACAGCGTGCCACCCACGGAAAAATTGTTGCCGCTGATGGAGCGGTTGCCCAGGGCCAGGCCCTGCGAGGTGTTGGCCGAGGTGCGCGAGTTGGAGATGCCCGTGCTGACGTTCACGCTCGGTCCCTGGTTCGCACGCGCCGTGCCGCTTTGCGCCAGTGCCTGCAGCAATCGCTCGCCAGCCGCTTTCACGCTCGGGTTGTCGCGCAGCGCGGCTTGTTCCAGCCGGTTCAGGGTATCGTCGCCGAACACGTTCCACCATTCGGCCGGCAATTGCGCGGCGTCCGCGCTACCCGCGCCATGGCGGAACGTGGCCGTGTCGATGCCGGCCAGATTGGCGGGCGCCTTGAAATCCTGGCCCACGGTGCCGCAGGCGGCAAGCAGCACGGCCAGCGAGGCGGCTGCGGCGATTTTGGTCATAACTGTGTTCATGATGTGTACCTTCTTGTTCTTGAGGTGTTTGCGTACGCGGTCAATGACCGCCGCCACCGCCACCGGGGGCTTTGAGTTTGTCGGCCAGCCACAGGGGCACGATGCAGGCCAGCAGGATGGCGCCGATCAGGAAGAAGCCGTCGTTATAGGCCATCACATACGCTTCGCGGCGCACGATGCCATCGATCGCCTGCAAGGCCTGGTTGCCGGCCGTGACGGCGTCATAGCCCTTGGCCATGAACGAGGACGTCAGCTGGTCGATGCGCAGCTGCGTGGCGCTGGAATAGGCATTGATCGCTTCACCCAGGCGCTGCGAATGGAAGTGCTCGCGGGTGCTCAGGGCCGTGGCCAGCAGGGCGATGCCGATCGAGCCGCCGAGGTTGCGCGTCATGTTGAACAGGCTCGAAGCGGATGCCATGTCCTTCGGCGCGATGCCCTTCATGGCGAAGTTCGACAGGGTCAGCATGACGAAGGGCTGGCCCAGCGCGCGCACCACCTGCGACCACAGCAGCTGGTCGTAGCCGGTGGAAGCGTCCATGTAGGCATTCATCATGCACGAGCCGCCAAACAGCAGCAGGCCGATCGAACACAGGATGCGGTTATCCACCGTCGAGGACAGCTTGGCGACGAATGGCATGATGAACAGCTGCGGCAAGCCCACCCACATGATGACTTCACCGATCTGCATCGGCGAGTAGCCGGCGATCTGGCCCAGGAACAGCGGCAGCAAAAAGGCCGAGCCATACAGGCCCATGCCCGTCACGGCCGACAGCACGGTGGCGACCAGGAAATTGCGCTGGCCGTACAGGGCCAGGTTGACGAACGGTTCGGCGCGCGTGGCGCTGGTGACGACCCAGCCCAGGATGCCCGTCAGGGCCAGCGCGGCAAAGGCGATGATGAAACCCGAGTCGAACCAGTCCTTCGAATTGCCCTCTTCCAGGAAGATGGTCAGGCAACCGAGGCCCAGGGCCATGAAGAAGATGCCCAGCCAGTCGGCCTTCCAGAACAGCTTCAGTTGCAGCGGCTCCTTGTCCAGGCCATAGATCATGCCGACGATCAGCAGCACGCCGGGCACCCAGTTGATGTAGAAGATCGATGGCCAGCCATACAGCTCGGAGAGGTATCCGCCCAGGGTCGGTCCCATGGCCGGCGCCAGGGTCGCCGTCAAGCCAAAGATGGCCATGCCGACGGCGCGCTTCGATGGCGGCAGCTTGAGCATCACCAGGGTAAACGCCATCGGAATCAGGGCGCCGCCGGTGAACCCCTGCAGCATGCGGAAGACGATCATGCTTTCCAGGTTCCAGGCCGCCCCGCACAGGGTGGAGAACAGCAGGAAGAAAGCGGTGGTGCCGATCATGTAGGTACGCAGTCCGAACACGCGCGCCAGCAGCGCGGTGAGGGGAATGACGATGATTTCCGCCACCAGGTAGGCCGTGGAAATCCACGAGCCCTCTTCCTGGGTGGCCGACAGCGAGCCAAGGATATCCTTGAGCGAGGAGTTGGTGATCTGGATGTCGAGCACCGCCATGAAGGCGCCCAGCATGCCGGCGGCGACCGCCAGCCAGGTGCGCCCGGAGACTTTTTCGTCGATCACGGGAAACGCTGGCGGCTTCGCCAGCGTGGTGGAGGGGCTGCTCATGGAAGCTTAGCGGGTGGCAGTCTGGGCAGCGGGAGCGGCGGCGTGGCGCGCAGCCGGCTGCGTTTCAGGCTGGTTCACTTCCACTTCGGCGATCACCGACATGCCCGGCACCAGGCGGCCATTCATGGCCTTGATGTCTTCCGGCTGGAAGACGATTTTCACGGGCACGCGCTGGACGATCTTGGTGAAGTTGCCGGTGGCGTTATCGGCCGGCAGCAGGGCGAATTGCGCGCCCGAGGCAGGCGCGAAGCTGTCCACGGTACCCACCAGTTTCTTGCCCGGCATGGCGTCGATGGTCACGTGCACGCTCTGGCCTCGGTGCAGGTCGGCCAGCTGCGTTTCCTTGAAGTTGGCGGTGACCCAGACGTTGTCCTGCACGATGGCCGTCAGTTGCTGGCCCGGCTGCACGCGCATGCCCGTTTCCACGTTGCGCTTGCCGATGCGGCCGGCGACGGGGGCCAGGATGCGGTTGTATTGCAGCTGTTGTTCCGCGTCCTTCAATTGCACGCGCAGCACGGCCACTTGTGCCTTGGCCACGTCGCGCGCAGCTTGCGCCGCGCCAATCTGCGCCTTGGCGGCCGAGGCGCTGTCGCGGCGGGCGGCCAGGTCGGCCACGGCGCTCGAGCGGGCCGCGTTGGCCGCGTCGAGTTCCGCTTTCGATACGGCTTTCATCTGGCTTGTGTACAGCTGGCCATAACGGTCCGCATCCTGTTTTGCGCGCAGCAGTTGCGCATCCGCTTGCGCCACTTGCGCCTGGGCGCCGCTGGCTTGCGCCTGCACTTGCGCGATCTGCGCGTCCGCCTGCAGCACTTGCTGCTCGGCGCTGGCGATCTGCGCGGCGATCTGCTCGGTTTTCACGCGCTGGTCGAACGGGTCGAGTTCGGCGATCACGTCGCCCTCTTTCACCATTTGATTGTCGTCGATGAAGACCTTGGTGACGACGCCGGAAATGCGCGCCGAGACGGGATGCACGTGGCCGGCCACGTAGGCGTTTTCCGTTTCCACGAAATAGTGGCTGCGGTACCACATGCGGGCGCCAGCGCCCAGGGCGACCAGGACGATCAGGCCGGCGATGATTTTCACGCGGTTGTTAGGTGGTGCGGAGCTGGCGGAAGCGGCGGGCGCGGAAGGTGCGGCAGGGGCCGCGGGTGGGACGGCACTCAGCACCTTGTGCTCTGCCTGGCCTGGCTGGTTGGACATACTTGCTCCGGAAATGAAATGATGTATGTTCATTATTGGGCAAAGAAAAGCCAAAGTCAAGAAATGAAACGATTGCATTTCATTTTAATTTGCACTACAGTGTGAGCCATCACTTACCTTCCACCTTATAAAGAGACCCAGACCATGTCCGATCCCGGCCTCAGCGATACCTTGCCTACCGATAAAGAATCCGACGACGCCCAGGAGCTTTCCTGCTGCGGCAAGCCTGCCGGCCGGCCGCGCGCGGCCGACATGGAAGCGCGCATGGAAAACCTGCTGCACACGGCAGGCTGCCTGTTTCTGGAAAAGGGGTATGGAAAGGTAAGCCTGGAAATGATCGCCCGCGAAGCCCATGTAGCCGTGCGCACGATTTATGTGAAGTTTGGCGGCAAGTCCGGCTTGTTCAATGCCGTGGTGGAATTGCGCCGCGCCGCCTACTTCTCGACCATGCCGGCGCTAGAAACGGATATGCGGCCCCTGCCCACCATCCTGGGCGAATTCGGCCTGCTGTTCGTGCAACTCGTCACCATGCCGGCGGCCATCCGCCTCAATCGCATGGTGGTGGCGGAAGCGGCCACGCACCCGGAACTGGCGGAAACGTTTTACAAGGTGGGGCCGGGACAGACGCGCGAGATGCTGACCAGGTTTTTCAGCCGCCCCGACATCGCGCCCCTGTTTCGCGCGGAGCTGACGGCGGCCATGCTGTCGCTGCACCTGCTCAATTGCCTGCTGGGCGATCAGATGTCGCGCCTGCTGTTCCCGCCACAGGCACAACCGGATGTGGCGCAATTGCGCGCCAAGGTGGCGGTCAGTCTCGACCTGTTCCTGCGTGGCACCCTGCGCCAGCCGCTGGCGGACTGACGCGGGATGGCTGGCCGGGGAATTCAGCCAGGGCGGCTGCAATCTTCCGGCAGCGCCGCTTCGGCGCGTGCATCGCTCAAGCCCAGCGCCCGCAGGAAAGGCTGGGCCGCCGACGCGCCATCAAGACTGAGTGAAGACTCACTTCCATCGTAGCGATCCGGGCCATAGCGCATCAGGTCGAACGAGGTTTCAAAGCGCTGCGCCAGGAAATATGTGCGGAAGTAATCGAAGGAAAACGCCACCTGGCCATCGGCCCGCAACAGCAAGCCATGCGCATACAGCGGCGCCAGCCAATCCCCGGCCGCCATGCTCCAGCCCTTCACGCCACAATAGTCGCTGGCAAAACGCTCCAGTTCCGCCTCGCTGAGGAAGACGGTCTTGGCTTCGAACATCACGAACGCCAGTTCGATCAGGAATTCGCGCGCATCGGCAGCCACGCCGGCGTCCACGCGCTGCTGCACGCCCGCCTTGCCCAGCAAGCCATCGAGATAAGCGCGCTCGCCTGCCAGCTGCGGCAGCAAGGTGGCAAACACATACTCGGCATCCATCTGCCCCGTTTCCTGACCATTCGGCGTGTACAGCACCGACAGGGCGAAGTTCTTGCTCACGTCATCGAACTCGCGCAGGGACACCGTCCACTGCGTGCCAGCCGCGCCACCATCGGCCGCGCCCGTGCCAAACTCGAGCACGGCAAACGCCGCCATCTGGCCCTGCGCACTGTACAGGCTGCCGGGATTGCTCTTGAACAGGATGCCCAGCGACTTCATCAGCGAACTGGCATCGCCCGTATGCTGGTGGCCATGGAACACGGCGTGGATATTCTTGTAGTACGCGCGCTGCTCGGCGCTGGCGTGCTCGTCGGCGGAGAAAAAGCTGAAGCCGGCATTGCCCAGCGCCGCAGCCGCGACACCCTGCACGCGGCTGCCTGGCACCAGATAGAAACGCGCGCCGGGCAAGCTGGCCGCCTGCAGCAAGGGGCGCAGGAAGTATTCGTAGACATACACGGGCGTCGTATCGGCACAGGCGTCCAGCGCCACCAGCTGGCCCGTGAAGAAAATCGCATCGATCTTCTTGCCTGCCGCCAGGATAGCAGCCACATCCTGGTACAAGGCATGCAGCATCACGGCTTGCTCTTGCTCATCGGCCCGGCGCAAACGGACATCGGCAATATGAAGGGCGGTAAATTTTTTCATCGTTGCAAAACTCTCTCAGTACAGCGGAATTTGACCGTATCCCACGCTGGCAACATTCCTGGAAAAATCACACGCTTCCGTTGAAGCAAAAGCAAAACATGGTTACAGACCTCCATTCTGCCACTTTTTCCGCACGGCAATACTCACCAATTTTCACAAGACACCGCTGCGCCACGTTTTACTATGCTGCAGGTCAAGGGAAATAAAAAAACCGGGAACATGTCCCGGTTTTTCATACTGAAAGTTAACTCTTTATCAGCGCTTGCGCGGCGGCGGCAAGTCTGTACACACGCCTTCGTACACTTCCGCGGTTTTTTCCTACCTGCCGGTCGATTCACGCAGGGTCGGGTGCGGGTAGTAACCCGCTCCAATAAAAAACCCCGCAATCGCTTGCGGGGTTTTTTAGTGTTACAACATCAGCGCTTGCGCGGCGGCGGCAAGTCCGTGCACACGCCTTCGTACACTTCCGCAGCCATGCCGATCGACTCGCCCAGGGTTGGATGCGGGTGGATGGTCTTGCCGATGTCGGTGCCGTCGCAACCCATTTCGATGGCCAGCGCAATTTCACCGATCATGTCGCCCGCATGCGTGCCGACGATGGTGCCGCCGATGATGCGGTGCGTTTCCGCGTCGAACAGCAGCTTGGTGAAGCCTTCGGCGCGGCCATTGGCCACGGCGCGGCCGGAAGCGGCCCAAGGGAAGTGGCCCTTCTCGACCTTGATGCCCTTGGCTTTCGCTTCGTCTTCCGTGATGCCGGCCCATGCCACTTCCGGATCCGTGTAGGCGACCGACGGGATCACCTTGACGTCGAAGTGCGACTTCTGGCCGGCAGCGGCTTCCGCTGCCACGTGGCCTTCATGCACGGCCTTGTGCGCCAGCATCGGCTGGCCCACCAGGTCGCCGATGGCGAAGATGTTCGGCACGTTGGTGCGCATCTGGCTGTCGACGTTGATGAAACCGCGGTCCGTCACCTGCACGCCGGCCTTGTCGGCGGCAATCTTCTTGCCGTTCGGGCTGCGGCCCACGGCGACCAGCACCAGGTCGTAGACTTGCGGCGCCGGTGCCGTGGCACCCGCTTCGGCTGCTTCGAACGTGACCTTGATGCCTTCCGGCAGCGCCTCGACGGCCACCGTCTTGGTCTTGGTCATGATGTTGTCGAAGCGCTTCTCGTTGAACTTCTGCCACACCTTGACGGCGTCGCGGTCCGCGCCCTGCATCAGGCCATCCATCATTTCAACCACGTCGATGCGCGCGCCGAAGGTGGAATACACCGTCGCCATTTCCAGGCCGATGATGCCGCCGCCGATGACCAGCATGCGTTTCGGGATCTGGCGCAATTCCAGCGCGCCCGTCGAATCCACGATGCGCGGGTCTTCCGGCACGAATGGCAGTTTCACCACGGACGAACCGGCCGCGATGATGGCTTGCTTGAACTGCACGACTTTTTTCGAACCGTCGCCTGCCGTCACTTCGATATGGTTCGCGGAGAGGAACTGGCCCACGCCCGTGACGACTTGCGTCTTGCGCGCCTTGGCCATGCCGGCAAGGCCGCCCGTCATGTTCTTGATCACGCCTTCCTTGTAAGCGCGGACCTGGTCGATGTCGATGGTCGGCTTGGCAAACGTCACGCCCGTGTTGGACATGTGCGCCGTTTCATCGATGACGGAAGCGACGTGCAGCAGCGCCTTGGACGGGATGCAGCCGACGTTCAGGCACACGCCACCCAGGGTGGCGTAGCGCTCGACGATGACGGTGCTCATGCCCAGGTCGGCCGCGCGGAACGCCGCCGAGTAGCCGCCGGGACCGCCGCCCAATACCATCATGTCGACATCGATGTCGACCTGGCCGCTGTAATTGCCGGCCGGGATGGCGGCAACGGCTGCCGGTGCTGCCGCCGGGGCAGCCGCCGGAGCTGCTGCCGCAGGTGCAGGAGCCGCCGCAGGAGCGGCAGCAGCCGCACCTTCAGCTGCTTCCACCAACAGCAGCGCGCTGCCTTCGGCGATCTTGTCGCCGACCTTGACCTTGACTTCCTTGACGACGCCCGCGTGGGTCGATGGAATCTCCATGCTGGCCTTGTCCGATTCGACCGTGATCAGGGACTGGTCCACCTTGATGGTGTCGCCGACCTTGACCATCAGTTCGATGACTTCGACTTCCTTGAAATCGCCGATATTCGGTACTTTTACCTCTACTGTGCTCATCAATCGCTCCTTACAGCAGAATTTTGCGCATGTCGGCCAGGACTTCGCCGAGGTACACGGAGAATCGCGCGCCCATCGCGCCATCGACCACGCGGTGGTCGTAGGACAGCGAGGTACCCATCATCAGGCGTGGCTGGAAGGCCTTGCCATCCCATACCGGCTTGATCGAGGCTTTCGACAGGCCCAGGATCGCCACTTCCGGCGCATTGACGATAGGCGTGAAGTGCGTGCCGCCGATGCCGCCCAGGGACGAAATCGTGAAGCTGGCGCCCTGCATGTCGGCCGGTTTCAGCTTGCCTTCGCGCGCCTGCAGCGACAGTTCCGTCATTTCGCGGGCGATCTGCGAGACCGACTTCTGGTCCGCGCCCTTGATCACCGGTACCACCAGGCCATTCGGCGTGTCGGCCGCGAAGCCGATGTTGTAGTACTGCTTGAGGATCAGGTTTTCGCCCTTGGCGTCGAGCGAAGCGTTAAACGCGGGGAATTTCTTCAGCGCGGCGACGGACGCCTTGATGACGAAGGCCAGCATGGTCAGCTTGGCCGCATCCTTGTTCTTCGCATTGGCCGCGTTGGTGTCGACGCGGAACGCTTCCAGGTCCGTCACGTCCGCTTCGTCGAACTGCGTGACGTGCGGGATCATGACCCAGTTGCGGTGCAGGTTCGGACCCGAGATTTTCTTGATGCGCGACAGCGGCAGCAATTCGGTCGTGCCGAACTTGCTGAAGTCCAGCGACGGCCATGGCAGCAGGTCCAGACCCACGCCCGAACCGGCTTTGGCGGCCGGCGCATTTGGCGCGGCGACGGCGCCCGACATCACGCCCTTGACGAAGTTCTGCACGTCTTCCTGGGTGATGCGGCCTTTCGGACCGGAACCGCCCACGCGGGCCAGGTCCACGCCCAGTTCGCGCGCGAACTTGCGGATCGATGGCGACGCGTGCGCCAGCTTGCCATTTGCGGCAGGCGCGGCGGCGGGAGCTGGTGCGGCAGCAGGTGCGGCGGCAGGCGCCGGCGCCGAAGCGACGGCGGCCGCTGGTGCGGCGGCAGCTTGCGCGGCAGGTGCAGGTGCAGCAGCGGCAGGAGCAGCGCCGCCCGTCGTTTCCACGACCAGTACCAGCGAACCCTTGGCAACCTTGTCGCCGACCTTGACTTTCAATTCCTTGACGACACCGGCATGGCTCGATGGAATTTCCATGCTGGCCTTGTCCGATTCGACCGTCAGAAGCGACTGGTCGACCTTGATCGCATCGCCCACCTTGACCATCAGTTCGATGACTTCGACTTCCTTGAAGTCGCCGATATCGGGCACGGTCACTTCCACCAGCGCAGGCGCGCCGGCAGGTGCGGCAGGTGCAGCGGCGGCGGGGGCGGCTTCAGCGGCAGGTGCAGGTGCTGCAGCGGCGGGTGCCGGTGCAGCGGCAGGCGCGGCCGTAGCGGACGCATCATCCGCCACTTCCAGCAGCAGGACCAGCGAACCTTCGGCGATCTTGTCGCCCACGTTGACTTTCAATTCCTTGACGACACCGGCGTGGCTCGATGGAATTTCCATGCTGGCCTTGTCCGATTCGACCGTGATCAGGGACTGGTCAACCTTGACCGTATCGCCTGGCTTGACCATCAGTTCAATGATCTCGACTTCCTTGAAATCGCCGATATCCGGGACTTTGACTTCCACAATGCTCATAGCTTGCTCCGTTATTTTATTTGTCAGATGGACCCGCACACACGCCAGGGCGGCACTTTCGCACCGCCCTGGCATCATCGGGTCCGCACAACGATTACTGGGTCACCGGATTCGGTTTGTTCGCGTCGATGCCGTACTTGGCGATCGCCTGCTCCACCACCGACACGTCGATCTTGCCTTCGTCGGCCAGCGATTTGAGCGCGGCCACGGTGACATAATAACGGTTCACTTCGAAGAACTCGCGCAGCTTGGCGCGGCTGTCCGAGCGGCCAAAGCCATCGGTACCCAGCACTTTATAAGTGCGGCCCTTCGGCATGAAGGCGCGGATCTGTTCTGCAAACGCGCGCATGTAGTCGGTCGTGGCGACGATCGGGCCATCCGTGTCCTGCATCAGCGACGTCACGTACGGCACGCGCTGCTCTTTCGACGGGTTGACCATGTTCCAGCGTTCCGCATCCTGGCCATCGCGGGCCACCAGGGTCAGCGACGGCGCCGACCACACGTCCGCAGCCACGCCCCAGTCGTTTTGCAACAGCTCGGCGGCGAAGATCGATTCGCGCAGGATGGTGCCGCAACCGATCAGCTGTACGCGCAGCTTGGCGTCAGCCTGGCCTTCCTGCAGCTTGTACATGCCTTTCAGGATGCCTTCTTCCTGGCCTGGCTTGATGCCTGGCTGGGCGTAGTTCTCGTTCATGATCGTGATGTAGTAGAACACATCTTCCTGGTTGGCGATCATGCGGCGCAGGCCGTCCTGGATGATGACGGCGACTTCATGGCTGAAGGTCGGATCGTACGGCATGCAGGTCGGGATGGTCGCGGCGAAGATATGGCTGTGGCCATCTTCGTGCTGCAAGCCTTCGCCGTTCAAGGTCGTACGGCCAGCCGTGCCGCCCATCAGGAAGCCACGGGCGCGCATGTCGGCCGAAGCCCACACCTGGTCGCCGATACGCTGGAAGCCGAACATCGAGTAGAAGGTGTAGAACGGGATCATGATGCGGTCGTTGGTCGAGTACGACGTCGCCGCGGCGATCCACGAGCTCATGCCGCCCGCTTCGTTGATGCCCTCCTGCAGGATCTGGCCAGCCTTGTCTTCGCGGTAGTACATGACCTGGTCTTTGTCGACTGGCTCGTACAACTGGCCTTTCGGGTTGTAGATGCCGATCTGGCGGAACAGGCCTTCCATGCCGAAGGTACGCGATTCATCGACCAGGATAGGCACCACGCGCTGGCCCAGGTTCGGGTCTTTCAGCAGGGTCGAGATGACGCGCACGAACGCTTGCGTGGTCGAGATTTCACGGCCTTCCGGCGTCGCTTCCAGCACGTTCTTGAAGGCGTCCAGGCCAGGCACGGGCAGGGTTTCTTCCGACTTCTGGCGGCGCTGCGGCAGGTAGCCGCCCAGGGCCTTGCGGCGCTCGTGCAGGTAGACCATTTCCGGCGCGTCGTCGGCCGGCTTGAAGAACGGGATGTCGGCCAGCTTGTCGTCAGGGATAGGCAGCGAGAAGCGGTCGCGCATTTCGCGGATGGCTTCGTCGTCCAGTTTTTTCGTCTGGTGCGCCGTGTTGCGCGCTTCGCCGGACTTGCCCATGCCGTAGCCCTTGATGGTTTTCACCAGCAGGACGGTTGGCTGGCCCTTGTGTTCCTGGGCGATCTTGAATGCCGCGTAGATCTTGTGCGGATCGTGACCGCCACGGGTCAGGCGCCAGATGTCGTCGTCCGTCATGTTGGCAACCATTTCCAGCAGCTTCGGATGCTTGCCGAAGAAGTGCTTGCGCACGTAGGCGCCATCTTTCGCCTTGTAGTTCTGGTATTCGCCGTCGACGGTTTCCATCATCACGCGCTGCAGGATGCCTTCCTTGTCCTGTGCCAGCAGGGCGTCCCAGCCCGGACCCCAGATGACCTTGACGACGTTCCAGCCGGCGCCGCGGAATTCGCCTTCCAGCTCCTGGATGATCTTGGTATTGCCGCGCACAGGGCCGTCCAGGCGCTGCAGGTTGCAGTTGACCACGATGACCAGGTTGTCGAGCATGTCGCGTGCGGCCAGGCCGATCGCGCCCAGCGATTCCGGCTCGTCCATCTCGCCGTCGCCGCAGAAGGCCCAGACCTTGCGGTTGTCGGTCTTGGCGATGCCGCGTGCGTGCAGGTATTTCAGGAAGCGCGCCTGGTAGATCGCCATGTGCGGGCCCAGGCCCATCGACACGGTCGGGAACTGCCAGAAGTCAGGCATCAGCTTCGGATGCGGGTACGAAGACAGGCCCTTGCCGTCGACTTCCTTGCGGAAGTTCAGCATTTGCTCTTCCGTCAAACGTCCTTCGAGGAAGGCGCGCGCGTAGACGCCGGGCGAGGAGTGGCCCTGGATGTACAGCAGGTCGCCGCCGTGGTCGGCCGTTGGCGCGTGCCAGAAATGGTTGAAACCGATGCCCAGCATGTTCGCCAGCGAAGCGAACGAGGACAAGTGGCCGCCCAGGTCGCCGTCGGCACGGTTGGCCTTGACGACCATGGCCATGGCGTTCCAGCGCATCCACGAGCGCAGGCGCTCTTCGTATTCCAGGTTGCCGGGACAGTGTGCTTCTTGCTTGGTGGGGATGGTATTGACGTAGGCGGTGGTGCTGGAGAACGGGATCTGGGCGCCGCGGCGGCGAGCCAGGTCAACCATGCGCTCCATCAGGTAATGCGCGCGCTCCGGACCTTCATTTTCCAGAACGGCTTCGAGCGCGTCCAGCCACTCCTTGGTTTCCTGCATATCCGGGTCGGTGCCGATCTGTGTCGTTACCTGGTTCAGTTGAGCTGACATCTGTTGAGTCTCCTTTGTGAACGCCCCACCCCGATTTTCCGGATCGCTGTCGGACGGTATTTCGCTGATTATTTACTATTAAGTCGGTTTAGTGTGGGGATTCTAACAGCGTATTTACTATTTTTCAAATTACGATATAGCATTTCACATCATGAAATCACCCTATGAAATTTATGCTGCACTGCCGCAAATTCTGCCCGGAAATTAGGGTGATCAAAGTGCCAAAAACGGCGCCAAAAGAACCGCAGGCCCTTGCGCTCCCTAGGCCACCAGCACACCAGCAAAACGCATTAACGCCCCAGTCGTCCGCACAGGCATACCGGGCCAAGCGGGCCTGAAAAATGTCGAGGGCAAGGCGCGGCGACGCAGACAGTACGCCAGTACGGCAAGGAGCCGCAACGCCGCCATCGGCATTTTCTCAGGCTCGCGTCTCTGGCCCGCTGTTGTTAAGCCTTTACATAGCCAAAACCGCCCCTTTGCGCCGCCCGGCTTTATAATCTGACTTTTCCCTCCCACAGCTCTCAGCCTCCCTACCATGCCAGCACAACTGATCGACGGAATCGCCCTCTCCCAAAAACTGCGCAGCGAGATCGCCACGCGCGCCGCTGCCCTCACGGCCAAGGGCACCCAGCCCGGCCTGGCCGTGATACTCGTCGGCGAAGACCCGGCCAGCCAGGTGTATGTCCGCAACAAGGTCAAGGCGTGCGGCGACGTGGGTTTTCACTCGGTGCTGGAAAAATATGAAGCGGACCTGTCCGAAGCGGACTTGCTGGCACGTATTGCCAGCCTGAATGCCGACCCGACTATCCACGGCATCCTCGTGCAGATGCCCTTGCCCAAGCACATCAACCCGCACAAGGTCATCGAAGCGATCGCCACGACAAAAGACGTGGATGGCTATTCCGTCCTGAGCGCCGGCGAACTGATGACGGGCTTGCCCGGCTTCCGCCCTTGCACGCCGTACGGCTGCATGAAACTGATCGAAAGCACGGGCGTGGACTTGCGCGGCAAGCACGCCGTCGTCATCGGCCGCAGCAACACCGTCGGCAAGCCGATGGCCCTGCTGCTCTTGCAAGCGAACGCTACCGTCACCATCTGCCATAGTGCAACCCCGGACTTGGGCCTGTACACGCGCCAGGCGGACGTGGTCGTGGCCGCCGTCGGCCGCCGCAACACCCTGACGGCCGACATGGTCAAGCCGGGCGCCATCGTGATTGACGTGGGCATGAACCGCGACGATAACGGCAAGCTGTGCGGCGACGTGGACTTTGCCGGTGTGCAAGAGATCGCTTCGCACATCACGCCCGTGCCGGGTGGCGTGGGGCCGATGACGATCACCATGCTACTCATGAACACGGTCGAAGCCGCCGAGCGCATTTAAGAGGAGCACCTGAGACAATGCTCATGGCGGCGTTGCCTGGCCTTGAACATTTTTCAGGCGCTCCATATATGAAGACAGAATGGACGAACCGACGATGAATACCAATCCCCTGCTTGATTTTTCCGGCCTGCCACGCTTCGACGCGATCACGCACGAGCATGTCACGCCTGCCATCGATACCTTGCTGGCCCAGGCGCGCGCCACGGTGGCGCGGCTGGAAGCGCCTATGGAAGAAGTGAGCTGGGAAAACTTCGTCGCCCCCCAGGACCAGATCGCCGAAACCCTGGGCCGCGCCTGGAGCATCGTCAACCACTTGAACAGCGTGGTCGATACGCCGGAGCTGCGCGCCGCCTACAATGCGAACCAGCCCAAGGTGACGGAATTCTGGACCGAACTGGGCCAGAACGAAATCCTCTTCGGCAAATACAAGCAACTGCAGGCGCGCGCCGATTTCGCCAGCCTGTCGCCAGCGCGCCGCCGCATCGTCGACAATGCCGTGCGCGATTTCCGCCTCGGTGGCGCTGAGTTGCCCGAGGACAAGAAAGAGCGCTTTGGCGCCATCCAGGAAGAACATGCGGCCGTCTCGACGCGTTTTTCCGAAAACGTGCTCGACGCCACCAATGACTACAAGCTGCTGGTCGAGAGCGAAGCTGAACTGGCCGGCTTGCCCGACGACGTGAAGGCGGCCGCGCGCGCCGCCGCCGAAAAAGCGGGCAAAGCGGGCTATGAATTCTCGCTGCACTTCCCGTCCTATTACCCGATCCTGCAATTTGCCGACAACCGCGCGCTGCGCGAAACCATCTACCGCGCCAACGCCACCAAGGCCTCGGACCAGGGCGACGTCTTCAGCAAAAAAGAGGACTGGGACAATACGCAAAACATCGTTACCCTGTTGCGGTTGCGCAACGAAGAAGCACAGCTGCTCGGCTACGCCAATTTCGCCGAAGTGTCGCTGGTCTCCAAGATGGCCACCTCGCCCGCGCAAGTGATCGCCTTCCTGGAAGACCTGGCCAAACGCGCGCGCCCGTTCGCCGAGAAGGACTTGGCAGAACTGAAACAATTCGCGAAGGAAGAGCTGGGCATTGCGGAACTGCAAGCGTGGGACGTGCCTTACGCTTCCGAAAAACTGCAGGAACGCCGCTACGCATTCTCGGCCCAGGAAGTCAAACAGTATTTCCCTGAACACAAGGTGATCGACGGCCTGTTCCGCCAGATCCAGAACCTGTTCGCGGTCGAGATCAAGCCTGATACGGCACCCGTGTGGCACCCGGATGTGCGTTTCTACCGCATCGAGCGCGACGGCACACTGGTCGGCCAGTTCTACCTGGACCTGTATGCGCGCGCGGGCAAGAGCGGCGGCGCATGGATGGACGACGCGCGCGGCCGACGCGCCGACGCGCAACACGTGCAAACGCCGATCGCTTATCTCACCTGCAACTTCACGGAACCGGCCGTGGTCGACGGCAAGGTACAGCCAGCCCTGTTCACGCACGATGAAGTGATCACCCTGTTCCACGAATTCGGCCACGGCCTGCACCACATGTTGACGGTGGTCGACGAGCTGGGCGTGTCGGGCATTGCCGGCGTCGAATGGGATGCCGTGGAACTGCCATCGCAATTCATGGAAAACTTTTGCTGGGAATGGGACGTGCTCGAACACATGACGGCGCATGCCGTCACGGGCGCGCCGCTGCCGCGCGCGCTGTACGACAAAATGCTGGCCGCCAAGAATTTCCAGTCCGGCTTGCAAACCCTGCGCCAGGTGGAGTTTTCCTTGCTCGACATGCATTTGCACTATGACTACGACGCCAGCACGGGCCAGAGCGTGCAGCAACTGATCGACGGCGTGCGCGCCAAGTTTTCGCTGCTCATCCCGCCCCCGTTCAACCGCTTCCAGAATGCCTTCGGGCACATTTTCTCCGGCGGCTACGCGGCTGGCTACTACAGCTACAAGTGGGCCGAGGTGCTGTCCGCCGACGCGTATGCGGCGTTTGAAGAAGCCAGGGCGCTGGGACCGGCCGCCACCACGGCGGCAGGCAAGCGCTACCTGCAAGAAATCCTGTCCGTCGGCGGCTCGCGCCCCGCGCTGGAATCATTCACGGCCTTCCGCGGCCGCGAGCCGTCCATCGACGCCCTGCTGCGCCACAGCGGCATGGCCGCTTGATCGCCATGAGCCGCGTCGATTTTCACAGCAATGTGCCGGACAAGCTGGCCTACGCCTGCCGCCTGGCCCGCAAGGCGTATATGGCCGGCAACAAGGTCGTCGTACTGGCGGCCGACAGCGCCCAGCTCGACGCCTTGAACAGCGCCATGTGGACCATTTCCGCCACGGATTTCCTGCCGCACGTGCTGGCCGGCGATCCGCTGGCGGCGCAAACGCCCATCATCCTGACCGATGACGAGGCGGCCGAGCTGCCGCACCACGACATCCTCGTCAACCTGTCGCAGTTGCCGCCCGCCAATTACGCGCAATTCCAGCGCGTCTTCGAGATCGTTTCCATGGATGAGCAGGATGCGCAGGCGGGCCGCCAGCGCTTCCTGCATTACCGCCAGCAAAACGTGCAGCCGACGCACTTCGTGGCAGGGAAGACATGAATCAACCGCCATTCGACCAGGGCATTCCCCTGCTGACGGAGGTGCTGCTGGGACCGGAGGCGGCGCCCGCCATGCCAGTCGAGCCTGTTGTCGAGGCAGTGCCGGCGTTGCCGCCAACGGTGGCGCAACCCGACTGGGACGCCATCGAACAGCGGCTGACCCAGCGCATCCTGCACCAGGTGCAGGGCAAGATAGACCATCTGCTGGAAGAGCGCATCGCCCACGTCCTGCAGACGGCCCTGCAAAACGCCCTGATCGGCATGCGCGGCGCCCTGCGCGAAGATCTGCAGCAGTCGCTGGAGCAGATCGTCGCGCATGCGGTGAGCCATGAGCTGGGACACTTGCACCCTCCCGCACAGCCCTGAGTAGCGCCAGCATCGTCGGGTTACGCGCTACGCGCTAACCCGACCTACCCATCTACCCTATTCCTTCTTGCAACGCCATTCTTTGGTGCGCTCGCGCCTGCGAAATCGGTGCATCGCGCCTCACTTTGGTGATTGTTGCGACAAAATGTAAAAAGCCCGAAATGCGGCTTTGCGCCGCCTGTTTTTTGTTGTACCTTTCTTCACACGTACCGCCTGTCGAAGCGGTTTTCACGAGACGCCGCCGTATCTTTATCCATTGGAGAATGTTTATGCTGCTCAAGACCAAAGTCCTTCCTCTCGCCGTCGCCCTTGCCTTTGCCGGCCATGCGGGCGCACAGGAAATCATCAAGATCGGCCACGTCGCCCCGGTCTCTGGCGCCAGCTCCCACCTGGGCAAGGATAACGAGAACGCGGCCAAGATGGCCATCGAGGATTTGAACGCCAAAGGCTTCAAGATCGACGGCAAAGCCGTGAAATTCGTGCTGGTCCCCGAAGATGACGCAGCCGATCCCAAGCAGGGCACGGCCGTGGCGCAAAAGCTGGTCGACGCCAAGGTCAACGGCGTGGTCGGCCACCTGAATTCGGGCACGACGATTCCCGCTTCGCGCATTTACTTCAATGCCGGCATTCCACAGATTTCACCGGCCGCCACCAACCCGACGTATACCCAGCAGAAATTCAACACGGCCTTCCGCGTCGTCGCCAATGACAACAAGCTGGGTGGAACGTTGGGCGCGTATGCCGTGGGCAAGCTGCAAGCGAAGAAAATCGCCGTCATCGATGACCGCACGGCATACGGCCAGGGCGTGGCGGAACAATTCGTCAAGGGCGCCAAGAAGGCGGCCCCAGGCGTGCAAATCGTCGGCAAGGAATTTACCAATGCCAACGCGACGGACTTCAATGCCATCCTGACCAGCATCAAGTCGAAAAATCCCGACCTGATCTTCTTTGGCGGCATGGATTCCGTGGGCGGCCCCATGCTGCGCCAGATGAAGGCGCTGGGCATCAAGGCCAAGTTCATGGGCGGCGATGGCTTGTGCACGGAGCCGCTGGGCAAGCTGGCAGGCGACGCCGTGGGCGAAGACATGGTCACTTGCGCGGAAGCGGGCGGCGTGACGGGCGCGCAGCAAAAAGGCATGGACGACTTCCGCGCCCGCTACAAGCAGAAATACAACATGGAAGTGCAGCTGTACGCGCCGTACGTCTACGATGCCGTGATGACCATGGCCACCGCCATGGCCGACGCGAAATCGTCGAAACCGTCCGTCTACCTGCCTTTCCTGGCCAAGGTGCACTACCAGGGCGTGACGGGCCCGATCTCGTTCGACGCCAACGGCGACATCAAGGATGGCGCGCTGACCTTGTTCACCTATCGTGACGGCAAGAAGACCAAGATGGAAGTGGTCAAATAATAGAACCTACTGCGCGGCGCGATTTGCGGCCTGCGATGCTCACTGTGCATTCGCACAGCTCCGCTTCTCAGCCACAACTCACATCCGCTCGCTACGGTTCTTGCTGCCCGGCTACATAAGCCAGTAACCCTTCGGCCAGCGCGTCGAAGGTGGCGCGGCAGCGCAGGCTGCCGCGCAAGTCTTCATGCATGGTGACCCAGGTTTCCATCGGTAGCGCAAACGCTTGCGGCAACACGCGCCGCAGGGCTGGATCGCGCGCCGCCAGACCCGCCTGGCACACGCCGATGCCGGCGCCCGCGCGTATCAGGGCCAGTTGCGCCAGGTCGCTGTCGCTGCGCCAGGCAAAATTTTCCCGCGCAAATCCGTTGAAAGCCGCGCCCGCGTTGCGCACGAAAGGGCTCGCCTCGTCGTAGCCGATGACGGCATGCTGCGCCAGATCGGCCAGTACCAGCGGCGTGCCATGCCGCGCCAGGTAATCCACGCGGGCATGCAGGCCCAGTTCGATATCGCCCACCTTGCGCGCCACCAGTTGTTCCTGCCGCGGCCGCAGCATGCGCACGGCGATGTCCGCTTCCCGGCGCAGCAAATCCTGCACCTTGTTACTCAATACCAATTCAATGATCAAGCCCGGATGGCGCGCGCGCAGGCGGGCCAGGATGGGCGGCAGCACTTCCACGCCCACCACTTCGCTGGCCGCGATGCGCACGACGCCGGCCACGCCCTGCCCCTGGCTGCTGGCGGCGCGCTGCATCAGGGCGGCCGTATGTTCCATGGTTTCCGCATGGGGCCGCAGCGCGAGGGCCACTTCCGTGGGCAGCAAGCCCAGCTGGGAGCGCGTGAACAGGGTCGCGCCCAGCGCCTGCTCGAGCGCGGCGATATGCCGGCCGACGGTGGGCTGCGTGATGCCCAGCGCGCGTGCCGCGCCGGACAGGGAACCGTGCTTCAGCACGGCCAGCAGCGAACGGTAGTATTCCCAGGCGATCGAGGTGGTCATACATAAATGTATAGCCCATGGTCGATGCTCGTCAATTCCCAATTAGCCTTGCGCGGCAGATACTGGCGCCATCAACCACACGGAGGACAATATGGACAAAACGGTATTGGTACTGGGCGCGACGGGCGGCATCGGCGGCGAGATGGTCCGCCAACTGCAGGCGGCAGGCTGGCAGGTGCGCGCCCTGACGCGGGGAGAAACGCCATCGCCACGCGGCGATAACATCGAGTGGCTGCGCGGCGATGCGCTGTCGCGCGCGGACGTGCTGGCGGCCGCGAAAGGCTGCGCCGTCATCGTGCACGCCGTCAACCCGCCCGGCTACCGCCACTGGGGCCGACTGGTGCTGCCCATGCTCGACAACACGATTTCAGCGGCGATTGCCGAGGGCGCCACCATCGTGCTGCCGGGCACCGTGTACAACTTCGGTCCAGACGCCTTTCCCGCATCGGGAGACTTACTTGCGGAAGCTGCGCCGCAACGCCCGCTCACGCGCAAGGGCGCCATCCGCGTGGCACTGGAAGCGCGGCTGGAATGGGCCAGCACGCAGGGCGCCAGGGTCATCATCGTGCGCGCCGGCGACTTCTTCGGCCCCCGCGCCGGCAACAACTGGTTTTCGCAGGGGCTGGTGAAACCGGGCCAGCCCGTGCGCAGCGTGCTGTATCCCGGCGCGCACGGCGTGGGCCACCAGTGGTCCTACCTGCCCGACGTGGCACGCACAATGCTGCAATTGCTGGCCATGCGCGCCACCTTGCCGGCGTTCTCCCGCTTTCACATGGCTGGCCACTGGGACCACGACGGCCGGCAAATGACGGGCGCGATTGCCCGCGTGGTGGAACAGGCGACAGGAACTGCGCCCGCCATCCGGCGTTTTCCGTGGTGGCTGGTGGCGCTGGCGTCGCCGTTCGTGGCGACCCTGCGCGAAATGCGCGAGATGCGCTATCTGTGGCACACGCCCTTGGCCATGGACAATGCGCGGCTGCTGGCCGTGCTGGGCCAGGAGCCGCATACGCCGCTCGACGAGGCGGTGCGGGCGACATTGGAAGGCATGGGCAATCTGCAGAAGGCAGCGGGCAAAAAAAACGCGCCGGGATTGCCGGCGCGCTGATTGCAGTTACTGCGGCACAGATTATTTCTGTGCGAGTACCCATTTGACCAGGGTGTGGGCTTCCGCATCGCTCACTTGCGGGTTCGCTGGCATCGGGATCGCGCCCCAGGTGCCGGAACCGCCCTTCATGACTTTCGCCACGAGCTTGGCTTCCGCGTCTTTCTGACCGGCATACTTGGCAGCCACGTCCTTGAACGCAGGGCCCACCAGTTTCGTGCTCACCGCGTGGCAAGCCATGCAGTTTTTTGCTTTCGCCAAGTCCGGATTGGCCAACGCTGCTTGCGATGCCAGAGCCGATACGGCCAATACACTCACCAACATAAAACGTTTCATTGTCTTTTCTCCAAAGTTACTTCCTGCGGCATTTTACTGTGTTTCCGCAGATGCACCACGAGCCCAGATCAAGCGTTTCAATGTAGTAACGCAATGTAGTCAGGAGGCATACATATTCTGCCCCATCTGCGCGTCCATGACCATGTTGTTTGTAAGGCGATGTAACGACAGCCGGCCCCGCGCAGCAGATCGGGGCCGGTTGTCTTACCTGCGCAACAGTATCCAACACCTGGCAAAACCGTAGCGAGCGGCAGCGAGTTGTGGCTGAGAAGCGCAGCTGTGCGGATGCACAGTGAGCATCGCAGGCCGCAAATCGCGACGCGCAGTAGGTTTTGCCTGGTGTGGTCAGCGCTTCTTCAGTTGGGAGAGATCGCGCACGGCGCCCCGGTCAGCCGACGTCGTCAGCGCCGCATACGCCTGCAGCGCCTGCGACACATAGCGCTCGCGGTTGACGGGCAGCCAGGCCGCGTCGCCCTTCGCTTCCATGGCGGCGCGGCGCGCGGCCAGTTCAACGTCCGTCACACGCAAATTAATGGTGCGCTCGGGGATGTCGATGTCGATGAAGTCGCCCTCTTCCACCAGGCCGATAGCGCCGCCTTCGGCCGCTTCCGGCGAGGCGTGGCCGATCACCAGGCCCGAGGAACCGCCCGAGAAGCGCCCGTCCGTGAACAGCGCGCACGCCTTGCCCAGACCTTTGGATTTGATGTACGAAGTCGGGTACAGCATTTCCTGCATGCCGGGGCCGCCTTTCGGGCCTTCGTAGCGGATGATGACAACGTCGCCTTCATGCACGGTGTCTTCCAGGATGGCTGCCACGGCCGCATCCTGGCTTTCGAACACGCGCGCCTTGCCCGAGAATTTCAGGATGCTTTCATCGACGCCTGCCGTCTTGACGATGCAGCCCTTTTCCGCCAGGTTGCCGTACAAGACGGCCAGGCCGCCATCCTGCGAGTACGCATGCGCCTTGTCGCGGATGCAGCCCGTGCTGCGGTCCGTGTCGACTGCCGCGAAGCGCTCCGATTGCGAGAACGCCGTCTGCGTCGGTACGCCACCCGGGGCGGCGCGGAACAATTCATGCACGGCCGGATTGTCCGTGCACATGATGTCGTTTTGCGCGATGGCGTCGGCCAGGGTCGGCGCGTGGATGGTCGGCAGGGTCGTGTTCAGCAGGCCCGCGCGTGCCAGTTCGCCCAGGATGCCCACGATGCCGCCCGCGCGGTGCACGTCTTCGATATGGTATTTGTCCGTCATCGGCGCGACTTTGCACAGGCACGGTACCTTGCGCGAGATGCGGTCGATGTCGGCCATCGTGAATGCCACTTCCGCTTCGTGCGCGGCGGCCAGCAAGTGCAGCACGGTATTCGTCGAGCCGCCCATGGAAACGTCGAGCGCCATGGCGTTTTCAAATGCGGACTTGGTGGCGATGGAACGTGGCAGCACCGAGTAATCGTCCTGCTCGTAATGGCGCTTGGCCAGCTCGACGATCAGGCGGCCCGCGCGCAG
Organism: Janthinobacterium sp. PLB04; assembly: GCF_021165895.1. Lineage (NCBI taxonomy): Bacteria > Pseudomonadati > Pseudomonadota > Betaproteobacteria > Burkholderiales > Oxalobacteraceae > Janthinobacterium > Janthinobacterium sp. PLB04. The sequence continues at coordinate 5,502,199 of NZ_CP088968.1, forward strand.
GAACAGCTGCTGGCGGTCCGAGTGCGTGGCCAGGATGGTGCCGTTGCCGGGCAAGGCCAGGCCCAGCGCCTCGGTCAGGCAGTTCATCGAGTTGGCCGTAAACATGCCGGAGCAGGAACCGCAGGTAGGACAGGCCGAGCGTTCGATCTCGGCCACGTCGGCGTCGGACACCGTGCTGTCGCCCGCCTTGATCATGGCGTCGACCAGGTCCAGCTTGATGATCTTCTGCGTGCCATTGACCACCTTGACGACCTTGCCCGCTTCCATCGGACCGCCCGAGATGAAGACGACGGGGATATTGATGCGCATGGCGGCCATCAGCATGCCCGGCGTGATCTTGTCGCAGTTCGAGATGCAGACCATGGCGTCGGCGCAGTGGGCGTTGACCATGTATTCGACGGAGTCGGCGATCAGGTCGCGCGAAGGCAGCGAATACAGCATGCCGCCGTGGCCCATGGCGATGCCGTCATCGACGGCGATGGTGTTGAATTCCTTGGCTACGCCGCCGGCCGCCTCGATTTCGCGCGCCACCATCTGGCCCAGGTCCTTCAGGTGCACGTGGCCGGGCACGAACTGGGTAAACGAGTTGACGACGGCGATGATCGGCTTGTCGAAGTCGCCATCCTTCATGCCGGTGGCGCGCCACAGGGCGCGGGCGCCAGCCATGTTGCGGCCGTGGGTGGTGGTGCGGGAGCGGTATTGCGGCATGATGGACCTTCCAAAAGTGTTGGTGCCTGACTGTGCAGGTCTGCAGTAAAACCCTGCATGCAGTGGGGGTACGCCAGATTGCCTTGCGCGCGCCCCACTGTCAAATATATGATGCACGTGTCTGTGAGTCGTTTTATATATCACAGCATCCGATCAGCATGGAAATGCATATGAATCTTGAATTACGACAACTTCGCTATTTCGTCACGGTGGCCGAGGAATTGCACTTCGGCCGCGCCGCCGCGCGCCTGCACATGACGCAGCCGCCCCTGTCGCAAACCATCATGGCCCTGGAAGAATTGCTGGGCGCGCCCCTGTTCGTGCGCACGCGCCGCGAAGTGCAGCTGACGCCGGCCGGCACGGCCCTGCTGCCCGAGGCGCGCCGGCTGCTGGCGCAGGCGTTCGATTTGCCCGCGCTGGTGCAACGGGCCGCGCAGGGCGAGGCGGGGCGATTGAGCCTAGCGTTTGTTTCCTCGGCCGACTACAGCGTGCTGCCGCCGCTGCTGCGCGCGTATCAGACGGCTTATCCGCAAGTACAAATCCAGTTGCAGGAGGCCACTTCCGACCTGCAGCTGGACGAATTGCTGGCCGGGCGCACGGATGCGGGCCTGTTGATCCCGCCGCTGCCCGAAAAGGCCAAAGGGGAACTCGATTACCTGCCCGTGCTGGCCGAACCGCTGGTGCTGGCCGCGCCGTCCGGCCTCGACATCTTGAACACGCCGGGCGCCGTGGGCCTGCGCGACGTGCCGTCCCTGCCCTTGATCATTTTCCCGCGCGCGATCTCGCCCGCCCTGCACGATGCCATCCTCGGCGTGTTCCGCGCGGCCGGCATCACGCCGCAGATCGGCCAGGAAGCGATCCAGATGCAAACCATCGTCAGCCTCGTCTCGGCTGGCATGGGCATCGCGCTTGTGCCACAATCGGTATCGAATCTGATGCGCCCGGGCGTAGAATACAGGCCGCTGCAGGACGCCACGCCGCTGGTGGAAACGGGCCTGGCCTGGCGCCGCGACAATCCGTCCGCCGTGCTGCAAGGCTTTCTGGCGCTGTTGCGCAAGCAGATAGGCCACCCAGCACGATAAATTAAGTGGCCGCTAAGGCAAAGAACCGCAAGCGCCCCCATACTACGCAACCTTGGCTTTAAACAAAGAAAGAAACTCCATGCTGATACACCCGATGCCCGACCCGATAGCCATCCAGATCGGCCCGCTCGCCGTGCACTGGTACGGCCTGATGTATGTGCTGGCCTTTGCCCTGTTTATTATCCTGGGCCGCGTGCGCATCAAGCAGCCGCATATCGCCGTGCTGGGCTGGAAGAAGGAAGACCTCGATGACATGCTGTTCTACGGCATGCTGGGCGTGGTGATCGGCGGGCGCCTGGGCGAAGTGCTGTTCTACCGCCCCGAATACTTCATGCACAATCCGCTCGAGATCTTCATGGTCTGGCATGGCGGCATGTCCTTCCATGGCGGCTTCCTCGGCGTCATCCTGGCCATGTACCTGTGGAGCCGCAAGGCGGGCCGCAACCTGTTCGACGTGCTCGACTTCATCGCGCCGCTGGTGCCGCTCGGCTACGCGGCCGGCCGCCTGGGCAACTTCATCAATGCAGAGCTGCCGGGCCGCATCGCCCCGGAAACCCTGCCGTGGGCCATGCAATGGCCAGGCATTCCGTATCCCGTGCACCCGTCGCCGCTCTACCAGATGCTGGTAGACGGCATCCTGGTGTTCATCATCCTGTGGCTGTATGCACGCAAGCAGCGTCCGCGCATGGCCGTCGGCGCCATGTTCACCCTGCTGTACGGCTGCGCGCGCTTCTTCACGGAATACTTCCGCACGCCGGACTGGGAAGTCGTGTGGCTGGGCGTGCCGATCACGTCGGGCCAGATGCTGTCCCTGCCGATGATCGTCGGCGCCATCGCGCTGCTGGTGTGGGCGTATAAAAGCCAGGTAATGGGCACGCCGCCCACCAAGGCCCGCCCGGCCAACACGTAAAACGGCCGTTCCCCCCGATGGCGCGCCAGGCAGGCGCGCCATCACCCTCCTCCGGCAACCTTTCCCTCAAAGCAGCATAATTTCCTTGCGGAATGAATCTTCGCTTGCGATAGCGCAATGATCGCTTTACCCTGCAGCAAGAGCAAAGCATGCAATCATGCTGTGTTGGCAATTCGAGCGGGGAGTCCCATCCATGCAGTATGCGAGGAAGACCACGACATTCTGGCTGGCGCTGGCGGGCGGCTACGTGCTGGCGCAACTGGCCTTGACGGCCTGGGCCGGGACGCGCGGTCCCGCCGTAAGCTACCTGTTCGGCGTGATGGCGCCGCTGCTGGCGCTGGCCGCCTGCTGCCGCAACGCCAGCCTGAGCACCCCCGGCGTCGTGCGCACGGGCTGGGGCCTGTTTGCGGCCGCCATGCTGTTCTGGAGCGTGGGCATGGCGTTATCCGCCTGGCAAGACCTGAGCGGCCATGTGGCGTCCGACACGACGTATTTCTCCGATTTTGCCTATTTCATGTATGGCGCACCCTTGCTGCTGGCCATTTCCTCCGTCAGCGACCGCCACCCTTCGCGCACCCTGCAATGGCTGGACGCCGTGCAAGTGCTGCTGGCAGCTTACCTGACCTATACGGCCATCTTTTCCGTCTCGCCCTTCGACCAGCGCTCGATCGCGCCGATACCCGCCAGCCTGCTGGTGACGACGTACAACGTGGAAAACCTCGTTCTGGCCTGTTGCGCCTCGCTGCGCCTGCTGGCGCACCGCCGCGATGGTGCACAAGGGCGTTTCTACCTGCTGCTCAGCGTGTTCCTGTGGTGCTACGCCGCCTGCGCGGGCGCCTATAATTACCTGACCCTGCATGCGCTGGCCGAAGCCGGTCCCAGCGAGGTACTGCCCAGCCTGCCTTTCCTGCTGCTGGCGGTGCTGGCCATGCGCGTGCAGCCGGGTGAGGAAGAAGCACGGCCGCCGCGGCCGTTGACCTTGCTGATTGACAACTTCAGCCCCATCTTCTTCACGGCAGCCCTGCTGGGACTGGGATTCGTCGTGCTGCGCGAACATTTCTACCTGGCGGCCAGCGCCCTGTTTGTCGCGCTGACGGTCCACGCGCTGCGCTCGGCCACCCTGCAAAGCCGCTACATGCAAAGCGAACGGGCTTTGCGCGAAGCCCACGACAAACTGGAAAAGCTGTCGCTGACGGATGGCTTGACGGGCATCGCCAACCGGCGCTGCTTCGACCAGACCCTGCAGCTGGAGTGGCAGCGCGCCGCGCGCAACAATCAACCGCTGGCGCTGCTGATCATCGATATCGACTTCTTCAAAAGCCTCAACGATACCTTCGGCCACCCGTATGGCGACGCCTGCCTGCAGCAGATCGCGGCGGCCCTGCATTCCGCGCTGCCGCGCGCCAGCGACCTGGCGGCCCGCTTCGGCGGAGAGGAGTTTGCCGCCATCCTGCCCGCCACCGATGGCGCGGGCGCGCTGGCCGTGGCGCACAAGATGCAGGAAGCGATTGCCGCGGCCGCCATCGGCCACGCGCCGTCGCGCGGCGGCCTGGTGACGGCCAGCATCGGCCTCGCGCTGAATGACGCAGGACAGACGCCGGAACAGTTGCTGGCCGCCGCCGACCAGGCCCTGTACCGGGCCAAGCAGAATGGCCGCAACCGGGTCGAAGGCTAGCCTGTCAGCTTGCCGGTAATGACTTTCCATTGCGCCGGCGTCACGGGCGTGATCGACAGACGGCTGCCCTTCTTTAGCAGCAGCATGTCTTCCAGCTCCGGCATCTGGCGCATCTCGGACAGGGGCAGCAGCGCCGTCTTCCTGACACCGCGCACGTCGACGCTGATCCAGCGCGGCTGCTCTTGCGTGGCCTTGGCATCGAAATATTTGCCGCCCTCTTCAAACTGGCTGTGATCGGGGTACGCGCCGCTGGCCACTTCGGCCACGCCCACCACGCCCGGCTGCGGGCAGCTCGAGTGATAGAACAGCACGCCATCGCCCGGTTGCATGCCATCGCGCATGAAGTTGCGCGCCTGGTAGTTGCGCACGCCAAACCACGGCATGGTGTGTTTGGGCGCCGCCATCAGGTCGTCGATGCTCACTTCATCGGGTTCGGATTTCATCAGCCAATATTGTTTCATATTCACTCCCTATCAAAAGCAACAGGCGTAAAAAAACGGTTGCGCATCGATGCTGCAACCGTTTTCTTGGTACTGCAAATTGGGCCCCGCCTGTGCCGCTATGCCGGCATCCCGAACCAAACGGTTCAAGGTGGTCACGTTAGTTCAATTTCGGGTTCGTCGAACGAGCGACGCTCACTCCCATCAAACAAAATTCGCAACCGATGCGCATAAATGGTTCAAGGAATATATGGCAATCGCGAACACCGCAGGGTAGACCCAAGTTTACTCCTTTGATCGCGCATCGCAAAGACAAATCGTACCGTATCCGCTTAAAAACCAATTAATAACACCGAATAAAACCGTAGCGAGCGGCGATGAATTGTGGCTAAGAAGCGCAGCTGTGCTAAAGCACAGCGAGCATCGCAGGCCGCAATGCGCGACGCGCAGCAGGTTTGATTCGATGTTTAAAAAAGGTTTTCCTGGGGCGTCAGAGCGCTGTCCAAGACAGTGTGCATGGCCGAGATTTTCTGCTTCACTTCCAGTATCGTCAATTCCGACAGCGGACCTTGCGGCGACTTCACGGAGAGGAATTCCGCGGCCACGCCCAGGGCGGCCAGCACGGCGATGCGGTCGTTGCCCTTGACCTTGCCCGCGTCGCGGATGGCTTTCATTTTGCTATCGAGATAGATCGCCGCTTCGCGCAGCGCGCGCTCTTCGCCGTCGCGGCACACCATGCTGTAGGACTGGCCCATGATATTGACATCGACACGCGGCATTACGCTTCCTTCTCGTTCTCGGCACTATAAGCGCCCGCTTCCGAAGCGGCTTGCTCCAGGCCGGCTTGCACCAGTTCGGGAATTTTTTCCAGCAAAGCTTCCACCCGCTCCTGCGCCTCGCGCATGCGCTGCACATACAGGGCGTTCTCGGCGGCCAGCGCGGCATTGTCCTTGCGCAGTTGCGCGTTTTCACGGCGCAGCGCATGGGTCATTTCGGCCAGCAGGCCTATTTTGTCGGATAATTCGTTGAATTCGGAAATCATCCCGCCACTATAGGGCGGACGCTCCATGGGCGTCAATCGAATCACGCCGCTGTCACACATATTTACATCAATGCAGGGCAGTTGGCGGACAATACACGCTTTTTCCGGCGCTTTTCGCCAAGTGCGCGCATCTGCCGGCGCCGCGATGGCAGCGTTTTACTCGTCGACGTAATCGGGTTCGATATCGAGTCCGCCATAGCGGTTTTCGCAAGAGCGGCGCGTCAGCGTCTGTTGTCCGCCCTTGCCGTCAAGAACCATCGTCAAGTCGCGGCAAGTACTGCGATAACTGCCAGGCTTGGCGTCCGTCCGCGAGGGCGTCAAGCGCACTGCCAGCGGCACCGCATTCCCCAGGCCCTTGTTGCTCCACTGGCGCGTCTTGCCATCCTCTTCATCTTTCAAGGTGCGCACGGCGGCCGTCAGCAGCGCTTTCTGTTCCCTGGCATTGAGCTTGGCGATGGTGACGTCGGACAGGAATGGCGGATACACGACGGGCGCCGGGTCCTTGCCCTGCACATCCCAGCGTCCGCTGTTCTGCGAACAGGTGCGGCGGCTCAGGTTCTGCGACTTGCCGCCCGCGGTGACGACGAATTTCAGGTCGCGGCACACGTGCGCCTTCAAGCTGTGTTCCGTCATGCCGGAGTTGCTGAAGTTATATGCGACCTTCACCAGCACGCCATTGTCGGCGCCGTTGTCCCACACATGGGCTTCCTGGTCGTCGTCATCCTTGTTCAGATCGTTGAACAAATCATTGAGCAACATTTCCTTTTCCAGCGGCGTCAGGGCCGCCACGGTGATCTCGTCGACGATGGTGGGCGTTTGCGCCGCGGCATTGCCCAGGCAGGCGAGACCGACGAGAGTAGCGCCCAACAGGCGCAGGGCGGGATGGGAAATCGGGAATGGCATGGCGTGCTTTCTGGTGCGAGTGGTGATATTGATATGCAATTGCAATCATCTTATCAAATTTCATAGTCAAACTCTGTTTCCTATGCGTACAGGAACGCCCCCTCTCCGAACGGCATGCTAGAGTCGCGCCTGTTGCTGACGCCCGGGAACGAGGCTTGTGCTGGCGCAAACCCTGTGTAGATGCAGGCTCTGCTCAGCATCTATCTATATGTTCCCCTTGAATAAGCCCCCTACCGTCCCTATAATTAGCACTCGTTAGTAGAGAGTGCTAACAAACTCTTTCGTAGCAATCCTCAGGAAATGATGGTGCTTGCCAGGCCACTGCAGGGAACGCTACGCGGCGGGCGACGCCGCGATGCACCACTGCCGGATACAGGCAAGGACAGGATGACATGGGGTTTGCTTGACCGTTGCGGGCTGCTTTCAACGGCGGTCACTGAAAGCACGTCTGGCGCTGTGCCAGGCATGTATTCATTTAGCAACACCTATCCATTGAACTTTAAGGAGTTTTGTATGAATCTGCGCCCATTGAACGATCGCGTCATCGTCAAACGCCTCGACCAGGAAACCAAGACTGCGTCCGGCCTCATCATTCCTGATGCAGCTGCTGAAAAACCGGATCAAGGCGAAGTCCTTGCCGTAGGCAATGGCAAGATTCTCGACGACGGCAAAGTGCGTCCTCTGGATGTCAAAGTGGGCGACCGCGTCCTGTTCGGCAAGTACGCCGGCCAAACCGTCAAAGTTGACGGCGATGAGCTGCTGGTCATGCGCGAAGAAGACATCATGGCGATCGTCGTCAAGTAATTGTTTCCACGTTGTAGACAGATACATCCCGAAACTCAGGAGAATTGAACATGGCAGCTAAAGAAGTAGTATTCGGCGACGCAGCGCGCGCCAAGATGGTCGAAGGCGTCAACATCCTCGCCAACGCAGTCAAAGTAACGCTGGGCCCGAAAGGCCGCAACGTGGTCCTGGAGCGCTCGTTCGGCGCCCCTACCGTCACCAAGGATGGTGTCTCGGTAGCGAAAGAAGTTGAACTCAAAGACAAGCTCATGAACATGGGCGCGCAAATGGTCAAGGAAGTTGCTTCCCGCACCAGCGACAACGCCGGCGACGGCACCACCACCGCAACCGTGCTGGCACAAGCCATCGTGCGCGAAGGCATGAAGTTCGTTGCCGCCGGCATGAACCCGATGGACCTGAAGCGCGGTATCGACAAGGCAGTTGCTGCCACCGTCGAAGAACTGGCGAAAATCGCCCGTCCTTGCACCACGACCAAGGAAATCGCCCAGGTTGGCGCGATCTCGGCAAACTCGGACTACTCGATCGGCGAGCGTATCGCTGAAGCGATGGAAAAAGTCGGCAAAGAAGGCGTCATCACCGTTGAAGACGGCAAGTCGCTGAACGACGAGCTGGACATCGTTGAAGGCATGCAGTTCGACCGCGGCTACCTGTCGCCATACTTCATCAACAACCCGGAGAAACAAGTTGCCGTGCTGGACAGCCCATTCGTCCTGCTGTGCGACAAGAAAATCTCGAACATCCGCGACCTGCTGCCGGTACTGGAACAAGTTGCAAAAGCTGGCCGTCCACTGCTGATCATCGCAGAAGACATCGAAGGCGAAGCGCTGGCTACCCTGGTTGTGAACAACATCCGCGGCATCCTGAAAACTTGCGCAGTGAAAGCACCTGGCTTCGGCGACCGCCGCAAAGCCATGCTGGAAGACATCGCTGTCCTGACCGGCGGCCAAGTGATCGCTGAAGAAGTCGGCCTGACCCTGGAAAAAGTGACCCTGGCCGAACTGGGCCAAGCGAAACGCATCGAAGTGGGCAAGGAAAACACCATCGTTATCGATGGCGCCGGCGAAGCAGCTTCGATCGAAGCACGCGTGAAACAAGTGCGCGTACAGATCGAAGAAGCGACCTCGGACTACGACCGTGAAAAACTGCAAGAGCGCGTCGCCAAACTGGCTGGCGGCGTTGCCGTGATCAAGGTTGGCGCAGCCACCGAAGTCGAAATGAAAGAGAAAAAAGCCCGCGTTGAAGATGCACTGCACGCGACCCGCGCTGCCGTGGAAGAAGGCATCGTGCCAGGCGGCGGCGTAGCCCTGCTGCGCGCACGCGCCAACATCACGGTCAAGGGCGACAATCCTGATCAAGACGCCGGTATCAAGATCGTCCTGCGCGCAATGGAAGAGCCACTGCGCATGATCGTGCAAAACGCTGGCGAAGAAGCTTCGGTCGTCGTGGCAGCCGTACTGGCTGGCTCGGGCAACTACGGCTACAACGCTGCCAACGGCACGTATGGCGACATGGTGGAAATGGGCGTCCTGGACCCAGCCAAAGTGACCCGTTCGGCGCTGCAAAACGCCGCTTCGATCGCTTCGCTGATGCTGACGACCGACTGCATGGTCTGCGAAATCGCTGACGACAAAGCAGGCGGCGGCATGGGCGGCGGCATGGGTGGTATGGGCGGCATGGGCGGCATGGACGGCATGATGTAATGTCCGGCGGCCAGTCGCGCAGGCGACGGCGAGACTGGCCGCATACGCAGGGACAGGGCTGGCAGACCAAAAGCTGCCAGCGCCTCCCGGCGGCCCCGAAAGCCACCTTCTACGGAAGGTGGCTTTTTTTCGCCTGTTGATTTTACAAGCCCGTTTGGCAAACCCGTTCGGCAAGCCCGGCGATTGCCGGCCTGTGCGTTTTGCTTTAGCATGGCCGCCATCCTCCACCTTCTTACGCCACTACCGCCATGTCGCCACGCGCCTCTTCTTCCAAAACCACCATCATCGCCGGCATCCTGGCCGGCTTGCTGGCCGCCGGGCTCGGTGCTTTCTACCTGCACCAGCAGTCCGCGCCGCAGGCAGACAATGCCCCGGCCGCGAACAGCCAGACGGCGGTGCCGGAGCAGAACGCGCGCGCCGTCGATGCGCTGATGGCTTTGCCGGAAATCAAGGCATGGTCGGCGCATATCGAAAAGGCGTCCGGCGGCCGCGCGCACGGCGCCGTGATGGAAACGTCGCCCGAGACGCGCCTCGTCGATGGCGTCGCTTGCTACCAGCTGAGCTTTTTCGAAAGCACGCCCGATGCGGCGCACCGGTGGGAGAGTTTCGTCGTCACGCCCGATGGCAAGCGCATCCTCGTCGACGACATCGTCAGCGGCGACCTGATCAGCCTGGAACAATGGCGCAAGGACAATGCGCCCATGCAGCGCATCGCCACGCAGTAACACCCCAAGCCGACGCGATGGCCAGGGACACTGGCGTTGCAGCGCAAGCTTTACTTTCTGGCATCGAAGCCCGATACTCGCCCACATGCCCGCCATCACTGTCCGCCCCCTCACGCCAGACGACGCCAGCGCCTACCGCGCGCTGCGCCTGGCCGGCATCGCCGAACTGCCCGCCGCCTTCTGCACCACGCATGCGGCGGAAAGCGGCTTGCCGCTGGCACAGATAGCCGAGCGCCTGCACGCCACCTCCCACCAAATAATATTTGGCGCTTTCGCCAAGGAACAATTGATCGCCATGGCCGGCCTGCGCCGCGAACCGATCGCCGTCGTGCATGACAAGGCCAGCCTGTGGGGCGTGTACGTGGCGCCGCAGGCGCGCGGGCGCGGCGCGGGACGGCAACTGGTGCAGGCCGCCATCGCCCATGCCTGCGCCATTCCCGAGCTGGGCCGCGTGCGCCTGGCCGTGGCGCAGGACAACCACGCGGCGCTGACTCTGTACCTGGCTTGCGGTTTTACCCTGGAAGACTGTCCCGCATCGGATGGCATGCTGCAAATGCAGCTGTGGCTGCCCCGCCCTGCGCGTGCAAGTGCCGAAAGTAATGTCTTTATGAAAATCAATACCTTACAAATCCCTGCGAAATAGCGGACAGGCCGTTTTTTCTGTTGCAAGCAAACGCGGCAGGCCTTAGCATCGCGGCTTACAAAAAAAACTTGGGGAGAGCCAATGTCATCGGCCGAGACACAAACCGCCACGGGCAAGATGCCCCGGCAAATACCGTACATCATCGCCAACGAAGGCTGCGAACGCTTCAGCTTTTATGGCATGCGCAACATCCTGACGCCATTCCTCATCAGCACCCTGCTGCTGATGATCCCGATCGACCAGCGCACGGGCGAAGCCAAGCACGTGTTCCACACCTTCGTCATCGGCGTGTACTTCTTCCCGCTGCTGGGCGGCTGGCTGGCCGACCGCTTCTTCGGCAAATACAACACCATCTTCTGGCTCAGCCTCGTGTATTGCGCAGGCCATGCCTGCCTGGCCCTGTTTGAAAACAGCGTCAACGGCTTCTATTTCGGCCTGTTCCTGATCGCCTTCGGTTCCGGCGGCATCAAGCCGCTCGTGGCCTCGTTTGTCGGCGACCAGTTCGACCAGACCAACAAGCACAAGGCCAAGCTGGTCTTCGACCTGTTCTACTGGATCATCAACTTCGGCTCCTTCTTCGCTTCGCTGCTGATGCCGATGTTCCTGCGCGACTACGGCCCATCGATCGCCTTCGGCATCCCCGGCCTGATGATGCTGGCCGCCACCATCGTCTTCTGGATGGGCGCCAAAAAATACGTGCACGTGCCGCCGGCACCGCCGAACCCCGATTCGTTCACCCGCGTGGCCCGCACGGCCCTGCTGGCGCGTATCGACGGCGGTTCGCGTCCCGGCCTGTATGTGGCCTACGTCGGCGTGATCGGCGCCCTGTATGCGTTCTACAGCATTCCCGAATGGGGCTTCGTGATTTCCGCGTGTACGGCGCTGGTATTGCTGCTGGCCTTCGGCAGCATCGGCACGGCCATGCAGCTGGAACGCGCGCGCGGCATTCACCCCGACGAAGCCGTCGAAGGCGTGCGCGCCGTGCTGCGCATCCTCGTCATCTTCGCCCTCGTCACGCCCTTCTTCTCGCTGTTCGACCAGAAGGCTTCGACGTGGATCGTGCAGGCGAACACCATGGAAAAACCAAGCTGGTTCCTGCCGGCGCAGATGCAGGCGCTGAACCCGATGCTGGTGATGCTGCTGATCCCGTTCAACAACCTGGTGCTGTACCCGATGCTGAACCGCTTCGGCCTGGAAGCGACGGCCCTGCGCCGCATGACGGCCGGTATCGGCTTTTCCTCGCTGGCGTGGATCGTCATTGGCCTCTTGCAGCTGGCCCTCGACAGCGGCAATGCCGTCTCCATCATGTGGCAGATCCTGCCGTACGCCCTGCTGACGTTCGGCGAAGTGCTGGTCTCGGCGACAGGACTCGAGTTTGCCTACAGCCAGGCGCCCGTCTCGATGAAGGGCGCCATCATGAGCTTCTGGAATCTGTCGACCACGGTGGGCAACCTGTGGGTGCTGATCGTCAACCGCAGCGTCATGAACGAAGGCGTGATCGGCAAGATCGCCGAAAGCGGCATCAGCGTGACAGCCTTCCAGATGTTCTTCTTCGCCGCCTTTGCCGCCGTCGCCATGCTGGCCTTCGGCCTGTATGCGAAGCGCTACAAGATGGTGGACAACTACCGCCAGGCGGCCATCCCGGCAAAAGCATGATGCCGGTTTGACCTGCCACAATGAAGAAGGGCGCCCTCGGGCGCCCTTTTTTTACGTCGTCACGGTCGGCCCGTCGCGCCCCGTGTGCGCGCGTATCTGCGCCACCTGCTCGGCCACGGCGATCAGTCCCGCCAGCGCTTCCTGGGTAGGGATGGCGTGCTGGCCCGGATCGGCCTCGTAGCGCTCCAGGTACAGGCGCAGGGTGGCGCCTTCGGTGCCCGTGCCGGACAAGCGCAGCACGATGCGCGCGCCGTCCGTCATGACGATGCGGATGCCCTGCTGCGCCGCCACGGAGCCGTCGACGGGGTCCGTGTAGCTGAAATCGTCGGCCAGCGCCACCGTGTAGCCATTGACTACCTGGCCCGGCAAGGCGGCCAGCTGGCCGCGCACGGCCTGCATCAACTGCTGCGCGCCGGCGCTGTCGATGTCTTCGTAATCGTGGCGCGAATAGTAATTGCGGCCATAGGCGGCCCAGTGCGCGCGCACGATCTCTTCCACCGACTGTTTTTTCTCTGCCAGCAGGTTAAGCCAGAACAGCACGGCCCATACGCCATCCTTTTCGCGCACGTGGTTCGAGCCCGTGCCGTAGCTTTCTTCGCCGCACAGGGTGGCCATGCCGGCGTCGAGCAGGGTGCCGAAGAACTTCCAGCCCGTCGGCGTCTCGTAGCACGGAATGCCCAGCGCGCTAGCGACCCGGTCGGCCGCGCCCGACGTGGGCATGGAGCGGGCGATGCCCTTCAAGCCGGCGCGGTAGCCGGGCGCCACGCTGGCATTCGCGGCCAAAATCGCCAGGCTGTCCGATGGCGTCACGTCGAAGCGCCGGCCAACGATCATGTTGCGGTCGCCGTCGCCATCCGAGGCGGCGCCGAAGTCGGGGGCCTCATTGTCACCATCTCCGGCCGCCATGATGGAAATCAATTCCTGCGCGTTGACGGGATTCGGGTCCGGATGGCCGCCGCCAAAGTCTTCCAGGGGCACGCCGTTGATGACGCTGCCCTTGGGCGCGCCCAGCATGCCTTCCAGGATGGCCGTCGCATACGGGCCGGAGACGGCGTGCATGCCGTCAAAGCAGATGCGCAAGCCGCCCGCGAACAGGGCACGGATGGCGTCGAAGTCGAACAGCTGCTGCATCAGTTCCGCGTAATCTTGCACCGGATCGATCACTTCGACCGTCATCTGCTCGATGCGCACCGAACCCGGTTTGTCGAGATCGATGTCGGCAGCGTCGCTGATGCGGTATTCGGCGATGCCTTGCGTGCAGGCGTAGATGGCCTCGGTGACCTTTTCGGGCGCCGGGCCGCCATTGGCGATGTTGTACTTGATGCCGAAATCGCCATCGGGGCCGCCCGGGTTGTGGCTGGCCGACAGGATGATGCCGCCGCTGGCGCCATGCTTGCGGATCACGCAGCTGACGGCCGGCGTCGACAGGATGCCGCCCTGCCCCAGCAGTACGCGCGCGTAACCATGCGCGGCCGCCATGCGCAGCACCGTCTGGATGGCCGCGCGATTGTAAAAGCGCCCGTCGCCGCCCAGCACCAGGGTCTGGCCGCGGCAGTCGCCCAGCGTGTCAAAAACGCTCTGCACGAAGTTTTCCAGATACTGCGGCTGGCTGAACACAGCCACCTTCTTGCGCAGGCCCGAAGTACCGGGCCGCTGGCCGGCTACCGGCGCCGTGTTGATGATTTGAATAGCCATCTTGCCTCCATATTAACTTCCGATGGTAACGCATGCCTGGCAAGCGGCAAAGCGTTGTACGCCTGCCACGGTGCGCCAAGCCGCTTAGCGCTACACTCCGGCATGCCATATAATGAGAATCATTCTCATATGCGGCACTCCTGGCTGCGGACTCATACATCGGACGCCGTGGTTGCACGCTATTACCAAGAACTGTTGAACTTTTGCTGGCGCAGCTTGCGCAACCGCGAAGCTGCTGCCGACCTGGTGCAGGAAAGCTATGCACGCGTGCTGGGCGAAGCGGCCGTGCGCGAACCGCGCGCGCTGCTGTACCGCACGGCGCGCAATCTGCTGATCGACAATCACCGCCGCGCCGCCCTGCGCCAGCATGAGGAGCTCGACGCCCTGCCCGAGGCCGCGCATCCGGCCGCGCCGCGCCACTTGCAGCCGGAGCAGGCGCTCGAAAGCAGCCAGGACTGGCAAGCCTGCGTGGCCGCCATCGACGCCTTGCCGCCCCGCTGCCGCGACGCCTTCGTGCTGCACGTCTTCGAGGAATTGCCGCACGCGCAGATCGCCGCGCGCATGGGCATTTCCGTGAGCATGGTGGAAAAACATATCGCGCGGGGCATGCTCAGTTGCCAGGCGCAGTTGCATTCTTTGCGGGAAGCCACATAATGGCGCCCATGACCGCCCACCCGCCCCGCTACGATTTCGGCCCGTCCGCGCAGGACGAGGCGGAATTGCGCGAATACGCCGACTTTGCCGCTACGCAGGACGGCGTGGCGCTGGCTGCGGCAAGCTGGTTCAGCCGGTGCGGCAACCTGGATGCACAGCAACAGGCCGAATTTTCCGCCTGGCTGGCGGCCGACGCGCTGCACGCGCAAGCGTACGCGCAGCTGCGGGACACGCACCGCGTGGCGCGCAAGATTCCCGCGCAGGTCGCCGCGCGCTGGGCAGTGCCCCAAGCCGCGCCATCCTCCCGCCCCCGCCGCCACTGGCTGCGCGCGCTGCCGTATGCAGCCGCCGCCATGTTGCTGCTCAGCGTGGGCGCGGGCGGCTACCAGTGGTGGCAACAGCAAGCCGTGTTCAGCCAGTCGTATGCCACCATGCGCGGCCAGCGCCTGGCCGTCTCGCTGCCCGACGGCAGCAAGGTAGAACTCGATACGGCCACGCAGCTGCACGTCACCCTGTACCGCCAGCGCCGCGAAGTGCGCCTGGCGCACGGCGAAGCGCTGTTTCAGGTGCAAAGCAGACAGGGCCAGCCCTTCGACGTGCTGAGCGGCCCCTTGAAAGTGACGGTGGTGGGCACGCAGTTTTCCGTACGCAATACGCTCGAACACGACGGCCAGCTGCGCGTGGCCGTGCAGCAAGGTTACGTGCGCGTGGCGGGCGCAGGACAAGACCTGGCCGACCTGCGGGCCGGCCAGGGCGTCAGCGCCGACGCCGGCGGCCGCCTGTCCGCCATTGCCAGCCTGGCCCCAGGCAGCGTTGCGCCATGGCGCAACGGCAGGGTCACCTTCGACAATGTGCCGCTGGGTGCGGCACTGGCCGAATTCGAGCGCTATGGCGACACGGGCTTCGTCGTGCGCGATCCCGCCGTGGCGCAGCTGCGCATCGGCGGCAGCTTCAGCCTGACCCAGCTCGGCCGCTTCGCCGCCGCCCTGCCGCAGCTGCTGCCCGTGCAGATCGTGCGCAGCGGCGGCGCCAGCGAGATCCGCATGGCAGCAAAAATGCCGGCGCAAGCCCCTGCGATGCGCCTGCCCGAAAAATAAATGCAAATAATTCGCATTCGCAGGTGAGGGTTTTGCCCGCTGCCGCGTCTACCAAGTTAATCGACAATAAATTAACCTGGAGAAATGCAACATGTGGTCCCCCCGCCTCAATCTGACACCCGCCCCCCTCGCCCTGGCCGCCATGCTGGCCCTGGGCACCATTTCCCTGGCACAGGCGCAAACGGCGCCCGCCGTCACACTGGTCATCGCCGCCCAGCCGCTGGGCCAGGCGCTGAATGAGCTGGCGCGGCAAGCCAATCTGCAACTGCTGTTCGCGCCCGAACTCGTTGCCGGCAAGACGGCGCCCGCCGTCAGCGGCACCCTCAGCGTGGCCGACAGCCTGGAGCGTCTGCTGGCCGGCAGCGGCCTGACGGCTGCCATCGACGGCAGCAGCGTCATCATCCGCTCCGCACCCGCCGCCACGGGCAAGGTGGCGACCCTGGCGGAAATTACCGTCAGCGCCCGCCAGGAGGCAGTGATCGACAGTGAGCTGACCAAGTCATACGCGGCGCAAGCGGTGAGCATCGGCAAGGGCCAGCAAAGCCTGCGCGAAATTCCCCAATCCGTCTCCGTGCTGACGCGCCAGCAGTTGAATGACCAGAATTTGCTGAGCCTGGATGACGCCATGCGCGGCGTGACGGGCATCACCGTCGAGGCCAGCAGCACGGGCGGCAACCACGGCAACTTTTATTCGCGCGGCTATGCGCTTGATTCGGTGCAGGTCGATGGCGTGATGACGCCGGCCAGCACGGGCAACGACCTGTCGGCCGGCTTCGGCCTGGCCATCTATGACCGGGTGGAAGTGCTGCGCGGCCCCGCCGGCCTGTTCCAGGGCGCGGGCGACCCGGGCGGCACCATCAACCTGGTGCGCAAGCGCGCGCGCGACACCTTTGCCGCCAGCGGCGTGCTCAGCGCAGGTTCCTGGGACCGCTACTACGCGGAAGCGGACGTCACGGGCCCCCTGAGCGCGGATGGCAAGGTGCGCGGCCGCCTGGTGGCCGCGTATGAACACCGACGCTCCTTCGTCGACCATGTGTATGCGGAAAAACCGCTGCTGTACGGCACTGTTGCCATCGACGTGGCGCCGGGCACCGTGCTGACGGGCGGCGTCACCCACCAGCAATACAAGGGCCGTCCCGCCTTCGGCCTGCCCGCGTATGAAGACGGGCGCCTGCTCGACGTGCCCCGCTCCACCTATCTCGACCCGGCCTGGAACCACATCACGGAAAAGGTCACCGAATACTTTGCCGAACTCGATCATAAACTGGCGAACGGCGGCCAGTTCAAGGCGACCGCCCTGTACCGCGAGCAGGATGAACCGTCGCGCAATTTCGGCTGGTCCGACTGTTCCGCCGATCCCGTCACGGGCGACAGCTGCCTGGTCAGCTGGAACTACCGCAGCCACTGGAAGACGCAGGGCCTGGACGCCTACCTGGCCACGCCGTTCCAGGCGTTTGGCCGCAGCCACGACCTGATCGTAGGCGCCGACTACCGCCAGGTGCACAAGAATTTCCAGTATGGCGGCGGAGACAATGCGCCGATCAACATCTTCCATCCCGATAACAATATCGCGCGGCCCAGCTATACCTTTTCCAACGGCAATGACAACCGCACCAAACAGTTCGGCCTGTACGCGCGCACCCGCCTGCAAGCGACCGAGCGCCTGGCCGTCAACCTGGGCGGACGCGTGACGCACTGGGACAACCATACCGTCAACCGCAACGCGTATTTCAACCAGTTCACCGATGTCAGCAACACCATCAAGGCCAAGTTCACGCCGTATGCGGGCCTGGTCTACGAGCTCGACAAGCAGGTGTCGGCCTACGGCAGCTACACGCGCATCTTCTCGCCCCAGTCCACCACGGACGCTGCAGGCCAGACGCTGAAACCGCGCACGGGCCAGCAGTTCGAGCTGGGGCTGAAGGCGGAGCTGTTCGACAAGAACGTCAACGCGCATGCGGCCCTGTTCCGCATGGAAGACGAGAACCGCGTCATGCCCGACCCGGCCAACCCGCTGTTCTCCATCGGCGCCGGCAAGATGCGCAGCCAGGGCATGGAAGCCGAGCTGAGCGGCAGCCCCCTGCCCGGCTGGAACATCACGGGCGGCTATTCCTACACCAGCACGCGCACCCTCGAAGGCAGCGACGACCAGAAGGCGCAGCTGTATTCCTTCATCGCGCCGCGCCACAATGTCAATCTGTGGACCAATTACCGGCTCGCCGGCGCGCTCGATAAAGTCAGCGTGGGCGGCGGCTTGCGCAGCGTCAGCAGCATGTACCGCCTGAACGGGCCCGTGAAATTCGAGCAGGGACCCGTCACCACGGTGGGCTTGCAGGCTGGCTACCGCCTCAGTCCCACACTGGAGCTGTCGCTGACGGTGAACAACCTGTTCGACAAAAAATACTACACGCGCGTGTGGGCCGCCTATGGCTCCAACTTCTATGGCGAACCGCGCAACGCCATGCTGACCCTGCGCGGCCAGCTGTAAACGCCCGCGCTCCTGCGCATACACGGCCGCCGCCAGCAATGGGGCGGCCGTGCGCGTTGACGACATCGCTGCGGCTTCATTACCACATCGCTCTCTTGCATGTCTCGCAACCCCGCACTATAATAAGAATAGTTCTCATTCACATTTAGACTCCCACCCGAGTTTGCGCACAGTCGCCTGACTGATGCGCGGCTGGATGACACGCTGCGCCAGCCAGGCACCACCGCCAAGCAAGCCTCCCATACCAAAAACGCCAGCCGCTCGACGGCGGGCATACGAGAAGAAGGATGTTTCATGGCGCGAGCACGTTCGCTGGCCGGCATGGTTGCCGGCCCGTTTTCCCCACCAGTTTCCAATGTCGCCATGCGTCCGCTGGCCATCGCCGTGCATTCCGCATTGCTGACTGCAGCGCTGGGCGCCGGCGCGGCCCTGGCTGCGGAGGCACCCGCCAAGCCCGATGAAGCCACTCTGAGCGAGATCAAGGTAGTGGGCCAGCAAGACAAGGCATCGACCGAGCACACGGGTTCCTACACCACCAAACAGATGGCCACGGCGACGCGCATGGGCCTGTCGATCCGCGAAACGCCGCAATCGATTTCCGTGGTGACGCGCCAGCGCATGGACGACATGGGCTTGAACAGCCTGGCCGAGGTACTGGTGCAGTCGACGGGCGTGACGGTGCAGGAAAACGACAGCGAACGCACGAATTTTTCGGCGCGCGGCTTTTCCATCGGCAATTACCAGATCGACGGCGTGGCCGTCAATTCAGGCAGCAATGCGCTGTTCGACACGGCCATCTATGACCGCATCGAGATCGTGCGCGGCGCCACGGGCCTGGTCAGCGGCAATGGCGACCCATCGGCCACCATCAACATGATGCACAAGCGTCCCGGCAAGGAGTTTGCCGCGTCGGCCGGCCTGACCGTGGGTTCCTGGAGCAAGGTCCGGCTCGAAGGCGACATCAGCGCGCCGCTGAATGCGGACGGCAGCATCCGCGGGCGCGTCGTGGTGGCAGGCCAGAACCGCCATTCCTACATGGACCTGTACAAGGAACGCAAGCTGGTGGGCGCCGTCATCGTCGAGGCGGATCTGACGCCTGCAACGTTGCTGACGGCCGGCATCGACTATCAAAAGAACACGCCGAAAGGCACGAGCTGGGGCACCACGCCCCTGTTCTTCTCGGACGGCACGCCGGCCAACATGCCCCGCTCGTTCAACATGGCGGCCAAGTGGAGCAGCTGGGAGCGCGCATTCGAAAACAAATACGTCTACCTCGAACACCGCTTCGCCAACGACTGGAAAATCAAGGCCGCCTACGGACGCCTGGACAGCTCCTCGAACGGCAAGCTGTTCTACGGCGGCAGCGGCTATCCGAAACGCGACGGCAGCGGCCTGGAAGTCTGGAGCGGCGCCTTCCCCTACGATGAAAAGCAGGACAACTTCGACCTGTCGGCCAACGGCACCTTCCCCCTGTTCGGCCGCCAGCACGACCTGGTGCTGGGCGTGAACGGCTGGAAGCGCACCGGCACGACGAATGAAACCTTGCTGCCCGATCCGCTGCCATTCGCCACCACCATCCCCGACTTCCGCAACTGGACCGGCGACGTGCCCGAGCCGGCGCTCACGCGCACGGGCGCGCGCGACGTCGCCACCACCAAGCAGTCCGGCGCCTTCATCGCCACGCGCATCAATGTCACGGACAGTTTCAAGGTACTGGCCGGCGCGCGCGTCTCCAAATGGGAAACATATAACGACCGCTACGATACCCAGGGCCGTTTTGTGAAACGCAGCTCCGCCTACAAGACGGACGATGTCGTCACGCCGTACGCGGGCCTGGTGCTCGACGTCAGCAAGAGCACGTCGCTGTACGCCAGCTACACGGACCTGTTCAAGCCGCAAAACCTGAAGGACAAGAACAACGCCTTCCTCGACCCGATCACGGGCAGCAATGTGGAAGCGGGCGTGAAGAGCGAATTCTTCGACGGCGCCGTGAATGCCTCGTTTGCCGTGTATGAAGCCAAGCAGGACAACCTGGGCGAGGAAGACAAATCGGTGCCGCTGACCTTCGTGCTGCCGGACGGCAGCCGTCCCTATATCTCGACGGGCAAGGGCACGAAAAGCAAGGGTTACGAGGCGGAAGTGTCGGGCAGCCCCTTGAGCGGCTGGCAGCTGTTCGCCGGCTACACGCACAGCAAATCGAAGACGGGCAAGGGCGTGGTGACCAACACCATCCAGCCGACCAACATGCTGCGCGTCTCGACCACCTACCGCCTGCCGGGCGAGCTGCAAAATCTCACCATCGGCGGCGGCTTGAACTGGCAGAACGAGATCTGGACGACGGCCACCCTGCCGAACAAAAGCAAGATCCGGGTCAGCCAGGGCAGCTACGTGCTGGCCAACCTGATGGCGCGCTATCAGATCAGCCCGAAACTGTCGGCCAGCCTGAATGTCAACAACCTGTTCGACAAGACGTATTTCCGCCGCGTGGGTTTCTATAACGGCGGCTATTACGGCGAACCGCGCAACGTGGCGCTGAACCTGCGCTACCAGTACTGATGCATCGCAGGCCGCTATCCCCCGGGAGCGCGGCCGCTTTGTCCATTTCACATAAGAAGATAAGGGATACACCATGCACATCACTTCCATCGCGCGCCTCGGCGCCCTCGCTGCCGCCCTGCTGGGCGCGGCCCTCGTTTCCGGCACGGCCAGCGCGCACCAGATCTGGCTGCAGCAGGACGGCAAGGCGGCCAGCGTGTACTTCGGCGAATTCGGCGACAACCTGCGCGAGGCGTCGCCCGGCCTGCTGGACAAGTTCAGCATCAAGAACGTGACATGGGTGTCGGCCAAGGGCGCGCAGCCGCTGCAGGCGAGCAAGACGGCCGGCGCCTTCATCCTGAATGGCAAGGTGGGTGCCGGCGAAAGCATCATCGTCGAGGAAGACAACTACCCGTCTTGGGAAGAGAAAAAGGATGGCAAGAGCACGCGCACCGTGTGGGTCCCGGCCGCGCGCCTGATCGCCGACGGCAAGGCGCAAGCGCCCGCGCTGACCCTCGACCTGGTGCCGACCGGCAAAGCAGGCCAGTTCCAGGTCAGCTACCAGGGCAAGCCGCTGGCGCAAGCCAAGGTCAACGCCGTGGTGCAATCGGGCTGGGGCAAGGAAGCGTGGAGCGATGCGCAAGGCCTGGTCAGCTTTCCGCTGCCATGGAAGGGCACCTATGTGCTGGAAGTGCAGCACACGGACAAGACGGCCGGCCAGCGCGGCACGCAAGCCTATGACAAGGCCATGTTCGTGACGACCCTGAGCCTGGTGCAGCCGCAAGGCGTGACGCCGCTGCCGGCCGGCCCGGCCCTGCCGCCGAGCAAGGATCACGACTGACCATGCAAGCGCCAGCCACCACTGAAACGATTGAAAAACCTGCGCGCCTGCGTCTGTCCGCCGGCGCGGTGTACCGCCTCGGCGTGGCTTCGCGCAGCGTGGCGGCCATCGTTGGCGGCTACGTGCTGGCCGCGCTGGTCACCATGCTGCTGTCGGTAAGCCTGCCCATGGCCCGTTCCGAAGCCGTCATGACAGCCACCCTGCTGTCGTTTGCCATCTACACTTGCGCCGTGATGTGGGTCTTCGCCACGCGCAGCGCCCTGCGCGCCTGGCTGGGCCTCGCGATCCCCGCCGCCGTCATCGCCGCCATCCTGCAGTGGATGGACGCACTATCCTGGAGTTTCGCATGAAAGAAGGTTTCCGCCAGTCGATGGCATGGCTGCACACGTGGTCCGGCCTGCTCGTCTGCTGGATTTTGCTGCTGGTGTTTTGCGCCGGCACGGCCAGCTACTACCGCAATGAAATCACCCTGTGGATGCAGCCCGAATTGCACGGCGCCGCCGCCAGCCAGGTCAGCACCGAGGAAGCGGCCAGCGTGGCGCAGAAGGCGATGGAAGAGCGGGCAGAAGGCGCCACGCGCTGGTTCATCAGCCTGCCCGGCGAACGCAGCCCGACCACGCAACTGGGCTGGAGCAAGCCTTCGAAGCCCGGCGAAAAGAAACGCGGACGGCGCGGCAATTTTCATAGCGAAAAAGCCGACCCGGCCACGGGCGAAGTGCTGTCCAAGCCGCGCGAGACGCGGGGCGGCGAATTCCTCTACCGCCTGCATTTCGACCTGCATTACATGCCGGCCATCTGGGCCCGCTGGATCGTGGGTTTCTGCGCCATGTTCATGTTTGTCTCCATCATCAGCGGCATCGTCACGCACAAGCGCATCTTCAAGGACCTGTTTACCTTCCGGCCGAAAAAGGGCCAGCGCTCGTGGCTGGACGCGCATAACGTGACGGCCGTGCTGGCCCTGCCCTACCACATCATGATCACCTACACGGGCCTGGTCACGTTGATGTTCCTGTACATGCCTTCCGGCGTCACGGCCGCCTACAAGGGCGACCAGGATGCCTTCTTCGCCGAAGCCTTCCCGGGCCGCTCGGGCGACAGCAAGCCAGCCGGCGTGGCCGCGCCGTTGGCACGGTTGGCGCCCCTCGTGCGCCAGGCGGAACAGCATTGGGGCGGCGGCAAGGTCGAGCGCATTTCCATCAACCACCCGGGCGACGCCAACGCCACCATTTCGCTGACGCGCGCCGGTGGACGCGACATGTCGTCGAAGCAGCCGTCGATGGAATTCGATGGCGTTTCCGGCAAGCTGTTGTCAAGCGATGGCGACGCGCAGCCCGGCGCGGCAGCCACGCAAGGCGTGATGGTTGGACTGCACGTCGCACATTTCGGCGGGCCGCTGCTGCGCGCCCTGTTCTTCCTGTCCGGCCTGGCCGGCTGCGCCATGGTGGCCACTGGCGCCTTGCTGTGGGCCGTCAAGACGCGCCAGAAGCAGGCCAAGGCGCTGGCCGCCGGCAAGCGCGCCAGCTTCGGCCTGCGCCTGGTCGAAGCGCTCAACATCGGCGCCATCGCCGGCATCCCGATCGCCTTTGGCGCCTACTTCTGGGCCAACCGCCTGCTGTCCGTGACGATGGAAGACCGGCCGAAAGAGGAAATCGCCTGCTTCTTCGGCGCCTGGGCCCTGGCCGCCATCATCGCCCAGCTGCGCCCGTCGCGCGCCATGTGGCGCATGCAGCTGGCCGCCGGCGCCTTCCTGCTGGCATCGCTGCCTGTGCTGAACGTCTTCACGACCGGTTCGCACCTGGGCGTGACCCTGTTCCTGGGCCGCGGCCCCGTGGCGGTCGCCGCCTTCGACCTGGTGGTGCTGGTGCTGGGCCTGGGCCTCGCGTATGCGGCGTTCAAATTGAAACCGCTGCCCGTGAAGGCGGCCAAGGCAGCACCGGTGAAACCGGCGCAAACGATGGAGGCCGCGTGATGGAACTGTTAGCGAATTTCCTCGTCTTCGCATTGTGCTATGCGGGCCTGTCCTCGCTGTGCCTGGCGATGGACCGCCATTACGCCGACCTGCACGGACGCGGCGCCGAACCGCCCGCGCCACTGCGCCGCCGCTTGCAATGGACCGGCTGGCTGGCGCTGGCGGCCGGCCTCGCCTGGGCCATGCACATCGCCGGCGGCGGCTACGGCCTCGTCTACTGGGTGGGCAGCCTGACGGGCTGCGGCTTGCTGCTGATCTGGCTGCTGCCCTATGCGCCGCACCAGGCCATGCGCCTGGCGCGCATCATCGGCGGCGCGGCCGTACTGGCCGCCGTCGCGCTGGTCTTGCTGTAGAGGACCTGGCGGTCGCGCCACGTGACGGCAAGTGCGTGGCGGGACAGCAACAGCGCATTGCATCGGCACGCTCACCGCGCTAAAATGAGAATAATTCTTATTTGCATTAAGGCCATCCCCACCATGCCAGGCAGTCCGTTCGCGCCCTCTCCCCTGCTGGCCACGCAGCTGGAAAGCCATTACCGCGCACACCACGGCTGGCTGGCGCACTGGCTGCAACGGCGCCTGGGTAACGCTGCCGAGGCCGCCGACCTGATGCAGGATACTTTCGCGCGCCTGCTGGCCGGCGCGCCAATGCAGCCGCAAACGCCTGCCCTGCGCGCCCCCAAGGCTTACCTGGCGACCGTCGCCAAACATCTGCTGATCAATCACTTGCGGCGCCAGTCGCTGGAGCAGGCGTGGCTGGCAGCGCTCGCCGCCCTGCCCGAACAGCATCTGCCATCGACCGAGCAGCGCGTGGAAATCCTGCAGGCGCTGCAAGCGGTCGATGCCATGCTCGACGGCCTGAAACCGAAGGTGCGCGCCGTCTTCATCATGGCGCAGATCGAAGGCCATGCCTACGCGGATATCGCCGCGCTGCTGGGCATCGGCGAGCGCTCCGTGAAACGCTACATGGCCGAGGCGCTGACGGAATGCGTGCTGCTGGCGCCGGATTTTCCGGCATGAGCGCGGCTGCTTCGCCATATCCTCCGCTGTCGCGCAAGGTGGCGCGCCAGGCCGTCGAATGGTATTTATTGGAGCAGTCGGGCCAGGCCACGCCGGACGACCTGGCCGCCAGCGCCGAATGGCGCGCACGCGACCCGGAACATGCGCGCGCCTGGAACAGGGTGCAGCAGGTGAGCCAGACGGCTGGCCTGCTGCCGCCGGATCTGGCCGTGCCTGTGCTGCGCCGGCCGCAGCGCCGCGTGGCCGTGCAGGTATTGCTGGCGCTGATGGCGGCGCCCGCCGCCTGGCTGCTGGTGCGCCACGAAATGCTGGCCGATTACCGCAGCGGCGTGGGAGAACGGCGTGTAGTGTCCCTGCCCGATGGCGGCACCCTGGTGCTCAACACGGACAGCGCAGTCGATGTGGCGTATGGCGCCGGCGAACGCCTGCTGACCCTGCGCCGCGGTGAAGTGCTGGTGCAGACGCGCGCCGATCATGCGGGCAGCCGCCCTTTCATCGTCGCCACCTGCCATGGCCGCATCCGCGCGCTGGGCACGCGCTTCACCGTGCGCGTCGACGACGACAGCAGCCGCGTGACGGTGCTCGAACACGCGGTGGAAATCACGCCGCGCGCGCCCTCGGCCACCGTCCGCACGCTCATGGCGGGACAGCAAAGCCGCTTCGACGCCAGCCACGCCGGCCTGCCCACGCCGGCCCCACTGCAAGCCGATGCGTGGACGCACGGCATGCTGGCGGCGCAGGACATGCGCCTCGATGCCTTCGCCTTGGAGCTGTCACGCTACCGCCCCGGCCTGCTGCGCGTGGAGCCGCAAGTGGCTGCCCTGCGCCTGTCGGGCGCCTTCCAGCTCGACGACACGGACGCCGTGCTGGAAAGCCTGGCGCGCATGCTGCCCGTCGACGTGCTGTACCGCACTCCGTACTGGGTCACCATCGCGGCCCGCAAAAAAAATAGTTGACAAAAATTGGCCCCTTTTTTCGACATGGCCTGTCCTGTGAGTATTACAACGACACTCACCGGAAAGGCAAGACCATGCACCCACCCCGTTTGACTCCCCTCGCGCGCGCCATCGGCAGCGCCGTGATCCTGCTGTCGCTGGCGCAGGCACCGGCCATGGCAGCCGATGCCGCCACGCCAGCCGCCGCGCAAACGGTTTTCCACGTGCCGGCCGGCGAACTGTCCACCGCCATCGCCAGCTTTGCCATCGAGGCGAAGGTGAGCGTGGGCGCGGCGGCCGAACTGCTGCAAGGCGTGCGCACGCAGGGCCTGAGCGGCAGCTACACGGTGCCGCAGGCACTGGCCCGCCTGCTGGCTGGCACGGGCCTCGATGCGCTGCCCAGCGGGGAAAGCAGCTACGTGCTGCGCAAGGCAGGCACGGCATCGCCCGCCGCGCCGATTGCCGCCACCCTGGGCGAAGTAGCCGTCAGCTCCAGCGCCCTGCGCGACGGCACCACGGAAGGCAAGCGCGGCTACGCGGGCCTGACCAGCGCCACGCGCCTGAACCTGTCGCTGCGCGAAACGCCGCAAGCCGTCAGCGTCATCACGCGCCAGCAGATCGAGGACCAGGGCTTGCGCACCTTGCAGGACGTGCTGGTGCAGGCGCCCGGCATCACGGTCGACCATTCATCGAGCACGCGCGAATACGACCAGGTATTTTCACGCGGCTTCGAAGTGACGTCGTACATGTTCGACGGCATCCCGACCAGCAAGAACCTGGAAGCGCGCACCTACGACATGGCCATCTACGACCGCGTCGAAATCATCCGCGGCGCCACGGGCCTGATCAGCGGCACGGGCAGCCCGTCGGCCGCCATCAACCTCGTGCGCAAGCGCCCGGGCCGCGCGTTTGCCGCCGCGGCCGGCGCGCAGCTGGGTTCATGGGACCGCTACCGCATCGAAGGCGATGTCTCGACGCCGTTGACGGCGGACGGCAAGGTGCGCGCGCGCATCGTCGCCGCGCATGAAGACCAGCGCTCGTTCATCGACCGCTACCAGCAGAAAAAGGACGTGCTGTACGCCATCGTCGAAGCGGACCTGACGCCGTCGACGGTGCTCAGCGCCGGCATCAACTACCAGCAGGAAAAGCTCAAGGGCGCGGGGCGCGAGTTCCCCATGTTCTATGCTGACGGCTCGCAGACCCGCTTCCCCCGCTCGATGAACGGCACGGCCGCGTGGAGCACGTATGACCGCGAACAGAGCATGCTGTTCGCCACGCTCGATCATTATTTCGACAATGACTGGATCGCCAAGGTGGCCGTCAGCCGCAGCAGCAACCAGTACGATGCCTTGCAGGGTTTTTCCGGCAACGGCTACCCGGACCGCGCGACGGGCGGCGGCATGAAGCTGTGGCTGGCCAACTGGCACAGCAAGCCGCAACAGACCTCGCTCGACGCCTACGTCAGCGGCCCGTTCCAGGCCTTCGGCCGCAAGCATGAACTGGTGCTGGGCGTGAGCGCCTCGGAACTCAAGACGAATAGCCCCATCTATCCGGGCTGGCGCCTGAATGGCTACGACTACACGGTGCCGGATATCCACGCCTGGAATGGCGCCATGCCGGTGCCCGACTACAGTGGCACGCGCCTGGGCAGCTCGTACGACAAGGAACGCGAAAGCGGCCTGTATTCGACCCTGCGCCTGCGCCCCACGGACGCGCTGTCGGTGATTTTGGGTGCGCGCCTGTCGTACTGGAAGCGCGACATCCGCAGCGATTACGATGCCGACACGGACTTGTACGACGCGATGCGCGAAAACGGCAAGATCACGCCGTATGCGGGCCTCGTCTACGACCTGGGCCGGCACTGGTCGGCCTATGCCAGCTACACCAGCATCTTCACGCCGCAAAGCCAGCGCGACGTCAACAGCCGCTTCCTGGCGCCGCTGGAAGGCAAGAACTACGAAGTGGGCGCCAAGGGCGAATTCTTCGACGGCAAGCTCACCACCAGCGCCGCCCTCTTCCAGCTGAAGCAGGAAAACCTGGCCGAAGCCGATCCGGGCAATGTCTGGATCATCGGCACGGGCGGCGGTTCTTACGCCTACCACACGGTCAAGGGCGCCACCACGCGCGGCTTCGAGGCGGAAGTCTCGGGCCAGCTGCGTCCCGACTGGCAACTGACGGCCAGCTATGCCTATAGCCGCATCCGCAATGCCGCCGGCGCACGCATCCAGACCAACCAGCCGCAGAACATGGCCAAGCTGTGGACCACCTGGCGCCTGGCGCAAGGCGTGCCGGGCCTGGTGCTGGGCGGCGGCGTGAACTGGCAAAGCGATATCTACATGGATGACCGCGGGCCGAACGGCGAACGCTTCACGCAGAAGGCCTATGCGGTGGCGGGACTGATGGCGCAGTACCAGCTCGGCAAGCAACTGGTGGCGACCCTGAACGTCAACAATGTCTTCGACAAGCGCTACTACTCGACGGGCATGGGCGGCTATTACGGCGATCCGCGCAACGCCATGCTGTCGCTGCGCTATCAGTTCTGAATGGCTTCGCCACTTTTGAGCAGCGCCTCGATACCCTCGGGCGCCATGGCGCGGCCCAGGTAGTAGCCAAACGCCTCGTCGCAGCCCATCTCGGCCAGCAGTTCCAGCTGCTCGCCGCTTTCCACCCCGCCGGCGATGGTGCGCAGTCCGAGCGTGCGCGCCATCGCCACGATGGCGCGCACCATGGCGCCGTCGCCGCCCGGCTTTCCCACGTCGTCGACAAAACACTTTTCGATCTTCACGGCATCCGTGGGAAAGCGTTTCAGGTAGTTCAGCGAAGCGTCGCCCGTGCCAAAATCGCTGATGGCAATCGCCATGCCCAGCTGGCGGAACTGGCTCAGTATCAGTTCGCAGTTCTGGTTGCGGGCGATCAGAATGCCGGCGGCGATTTCCAGTTCGATGCAATGCCCCGGCACGCCGGCCGCCTCCAGCGCAGCGGCGAAATTGCGTGCGATATCGCGCTGGTAGAACTGGCGCGCCGACAGGCTGACGGACACCGTCAGCATCTGCCCCTGCGCGATCCAGCTGCGCGCCTGCTCCACCGCCGTGGCCATCACCCACGCTCCCACCGGCAGGATCAAGGCGCTTTCCTCCAGTACCGGTAAAAAGTCGAGCGGCATCATCAGGCCCAGTTCCGGGTGCTTCCAGCGCAGCAGCGCCTTCACGCCCGTGATCCTGCGCATCTTCAAGTCCATGCGTGGCTGGTAGTACAGCGCGAATTCATCGCGTTCGAGCGCGTGGCGCAGGGCCGTCTCGAGGATGGTGCGCGAATACGACTGCGTCTGCATGCGCGGCGCGTAACGCAGACAGGTACCGGGCGCGTGGCGCTTGGCCGCATACATGGCCAGGTCGGCCTTTTCGATCAGCGCATTGACGTCGTCGTCGTCGTCCGGGTACAGGGCCACGCCCACGCTGGCCGCCACCGACAGGCTGTATTCGCCGATGACGAAGGGGGCGGCGATGGCGCCGACGATTTTTTCGGCCACCCGCTCGGCATCGTGCGCCGTGCGCAGTTCCGTCAGCAGGATGATGAATTCGTCGCCGCCCTGGCGCGCCACCGTGTCGACCTTGCGCACGCACTGCTGCACCCGGCGCGCGAACTCCGTCAGCACCTGGTCGCCCACGTCGTGCCCCAGGCTGTCGTTGATGGATTTGAAGCGGTCGATGTCGACGAACAGCACGGCCAGCAACGCCTGGTGGCGGCGTGCGTAGGCGATGCCGTGCTCGAAGCGGATCTGGAAATGCAGCCGGTTCGGCAGCCCCGTCAAGCCGTCGTGGTGGGCGATGAATTCCAGCTGCTGCTCGGCGCGCCGGCGCGCCGACACATCGTGCAGCAGCAGTACGGCGCCGCCCTGCGCCAGCGGCGCGCAGCTGTACTGCACGTCGATGCGCTTGCCGTCGAGATGGCGCAGCAGCACGGCGCCGCGCGCCACTTCCAGCACTTCCTGCTGCGCCACGCAGTCGCGCACCTGGTGCGCCGCATCGATGGGCGTGCCGTCATGGAACAGGGGCAGCAGCTGCGTCACGGGCTGGCCCAGGCCACCATCGCCCAGCAGTCCGCCCATGGCGCTGGCGCGGGGATTCAGGTACTGCACAACGCCATCGTGGTCCGTGCCGATGACGGCCGCCGGCAGCGCCTGCAACAGGGCCAGCGCATCGGCCATGCGCTGGCCCTGCGCCGCCTGCAGCACCACGCCCGTCGCATGGCGCAGGCGCCACGTGCGCGCCGCCTGCCACTGGCAGGCCAGCAGCAAGCTCAGCACCACGGCCAGGACCAGGCACAGCGCCAGCAGCAGCGCCGTCATGCGTCACCCGGCAGGCAAGATTTGGAAGACATGCTTTTCCTTTGCAACGCGCGCCATGCGGCCGGGCGCAGAACCATGCGGAAAGGAAATAGTATAAGAATTTGGGCGCGATATTTGCCTGATCGGGGGCCGCTTGACTGGCATCAAGCGGCACGGGGCAGCTCTTCGTCAGGCCAGCGACAGCCTCCGGGCCAGCGCGGCACCCGCCGGTGCGGCCGCGCCGGGCTCCGCATGCAGCTTGAAGATACTGACGGCGTCGGCCAGGCTGGCCGCCTGCTGCTGCAGCGCGTCCGCAGCGGCGGCGGCCTGCTCCACCAGGGCCGCATTCTGCTGCGTCACGCCATCCATCTGGCTGATGGCGATGCTGATCTGCTCGATGCCGTCGCGCTGCTCCACGCTGGCCACGGCGATCTCGCCAATGATGGCGTTGACGCGCTGCACGCTGCTCACCACGTCATCCATCGTGCGCCCCGCCTGGCCGGCCAGCACACTGCCCTCTTCCACCGTGCGCACGGATTCGCCGATCAGCTGCTTGATTTCCATGGCCGCCGCGGCCGAGCGTTGCGCCAGGTTGCGCACCTCGGTGGCAACGACGGCAAAGCCACGTCCCTGCTCGCCGGCCCGCGCCGCTTCCACGGCCGCATTCAGGGCCAGGATATTCGTCTGGAAAGCGATACCGTCGATGACGGCGATGATGTCGACGATACGCTTCGACGAGGCATTGATATGGCTCATGGTCTGCACCACCTGCGCCACGGCCTCGCCGCCGCGCTGCGCCACGTCGGAGGCGCCGCCGGCCAGCTGGCGCGCCTGGTCCGCGTTGTCGTTATTCTGCCGCACGGTGGACGTCAGCTCGATCATCGAGGCAGCCGTTTCTTCCAGCGAACTGGCTTGTTCCTCCGTGCGCGAAGACAGGTCCATATTGCCGCTGGCGATTTCGCCGGACGCCGTGGCGATGGCGTCCGTGCCGGCGCGCACGCGTCCCACGATGGCGGCCAGGTTGCCGCTCATGGCTTTCAAGGCGCGCAACAGGTCGCCGATTTCATCGCGGCTGCCGTCGGCCACCACGGCGCGCAGGTCGCCCGCCGCCACTTGCTGGGCGATGCCGACGGCCGCACCGAGCGGCACGGTGATGCTGCGGATCAGCCACCACACGGTCACGCTGCCGACGACCAGGGTCACCAGCACGGTGGCCAGCATCGCGATGCTGGCGCTGCGGTGCGCGGCAGCATCCTGCTCCTTCATCTGCGCCATCAGGGTGTGCGACTGCTTGCCGATGGTCGCGACGATGGCATCGATCTGGCGCGTCGGTTCGCGGTCCATGCCTTTCACCAGCGCATCGACGGCCTGCGCGCTGTCGGCGCGCGCGCCGTCATACTTTTGCAGCGCCGCCAGGTAGCTGACGCCCAGCGCGTCGTGCGCCTGCAGCGCCTGCTCCACGGACGCCGTGTCGAGTTTTAATGCGCCCATCATCGCCTGCAGGCTTTTCAATTCCTTGCGCGTCTGCGCGCCGCTGGCAACAAACGCTTCGCGGTAGCGCTGGAAGGCGGCCGCATCGCCGCCGCGCAGCAGGATGTTTTTCCATTCCTGCACCTGGATCTTGAATTCCACCTGCGCGCTGCGCGCCGCGTCGACCGCTTCCGTCAAGGCCACGGAACGCTGCATGGCGTCCGCGCTGCGCGCACTGGCCGCGTCGAGCGCGCTCCAGCCACGCGCGCCAACGAACACCAGCGCAAGGAAGAAGAAGGCGCCCAACAGACCCAGGCGGACGGAAATTTTCAGATTCGCGAGTTGCATGTGTTTCTCCCGGCTGCAAGAACAGGATGGCAACAAAGACGCCACCAAAACTATCCAATTCTCACCAAATAGGGAAATCATGGGGCGCGCCCCGTGAAAAACCAAGCAGCGCTTTCGTTAGAGAAACACTTTCAACATAGAAACAACAAATTACATGGAAAAGTTGACTGCCTGGCCATATTGGCGCGCCCACAGAATGGTCAGGCCGGCAATCTTGCTGGCAGCGTCAGCGCGCCACCACAGCCGCTCCCGCGAACTCTTCGCGCAGCAGCGGATACAGCCGCCGGTAGCGCGCCAGGCGGTCGTCCAGCACGGCGGACGCCTGCGGTGCGATGGTTTCCTGCACGGGCGGGCGCGTGCACACCTGCGCGGGAGGCAAGCCCGTCACCGCCATCTGCGCCAGGCGCGCCGCGCCCATGGTGCCGCCCGCCACGCCGTGGTCGTGGCGCAGCACGCGCAAGCCCGAGGCATTCGCGCACAGCTGCGCCCAGAAGCGGCTGCGCGAGCCGCCGCCGACGAACGACGCTTCTTCCAGATGCGTGCCGGCGCTGCGCAAGGCCGCATTGCCGTCGGCCATGGCAAAGGCCACGCCTTCCATCACGCTGTAGGCCAGTTCGGCGCGCCCGTGTTCCGTCGACAAGCCGAAAAATACGCCGCGCGCGGAGGCATCGTTATGCGGCGTGCGTTCGCCGCTCAGATAGGGCAGGAAGACCGGCGCCGTGCGCGCCTCGACATTTTCCGCCAGGCTGACCAGTTCGCCGATGTCGCTCGACTGCGTCAGCCGCGCCACCCAGCTGAGGCTGGACGCGGCGCTGAGGATCACGCTCATCTGGTGCCAGCGCTCGGGCAGGCAATGGCAGAACGCATGCACGCCCTGGCCCGGATTCGGCGCAAAACCATCGCTGCCCGCGAACAGCACGCCCGAGGTACCCAGCGACAGCAGGCCGGCGCCCGGCTCCACCACGCCCAGGCCCACGGCGGCGGCCGCGTTGTCGCCCGCGCCGCCGGCCAGCAGCACCGGATGCGCGATGCCCCACTCCTGGCACAGGGATGGGCGCACCTGCGCCGCAGCGTCGCTGCCTTCGACCAGGCGCGGCATATGCTCGCGCGTCAAGCCAGTAGCGGCCAGCATGCGCTCGGACCAGTCGCGCCTGGCCACGTCCAGCCACAGGGTGCCGGAAGCGTCGGACATGTCGGACACATACTCGCCTGTCAGGCGCAGCGCCACGTAATCCTTCGGCAGCAAGACCTTGGCCGTGGCGCGGAACAGCGAGGGTTCGTACTTTTGCAGCCACAGCAGCTTGGGCGCCGTGAAGCCGGGCATCGCCTGGTTGCCCGTGATGGCGCGCGACTCGGGCACCAGCGCCTCGAGTTCCACGCATTCGGCAAACGCCCGCGTGTCATTCCACAGGATGGCCGCGCGCAGCACATGCTGCTGCTTGTCGAGCAGGGTCGCGCCATGCATCTGGCCCGACAGGGCGATGCCGCGCAGGCCGGAAAACGCCACCGGCTGCGCGGCGCGGATGGCCGCGATGACGTCCAGGGTAGCGTGCCACCAGTCCTCGGGATTCTGTTCCGACCAGCCGGGATGGGGGCTGGAGACGCGCAGGGTCACGCCGGCGCTGGCAAGGATGGCCTGGGCGTCATCGGTGAGGATGGCCTTGACTTCGGAAGTGCCGATATCGATACCGAGATAAGTCATTTGATTCCAAAAGAAAGTTAAGAATGGCCGTCGCCTGACGGCTCGGGCATGTTCATCAGCAGGCAGGAGCGGAATTTCGACGGCGACATCTGCTTGTGTGCCAAAAACTGGCGGTTGAAATTGGAAAGGTTGTTGAAGCCCGTGCGATAGCAGATATCGGTGACCTTCATGTCCGTGTTCATCAGCAGCTCGCAGGCCAGCGCGATGCGCTCCTGGTTGACGTATTGAATGAACGAGGTGCCCGTATGCTTGCGGAAGAAACGCGTGAATTTGAGCGTATTCATCTCCGCCACGTCAGCCACGTCCTGCTCGCAAAAATCGAGCGTGATGTTCTGCTTGATATAGGCCAGCACCAGGTTGATGGTCGACGACATGTAGCGGCCAGCCTGCGCCAGGTAGGTGACGCTGGCCAGCGGACGCCGCTCGCGGCAGTCGCACAGCTCGCCGAACAGGCGCGTAAACAGTTCGACCCGGCGCAAGCCCTGCGCCGTCGTCAATTCCTTCATCAGCGGCACCAGGCGCAGGCCCAGCGCATCGGGAAATTGCAAGCCCCTCCCCGCCTCGGCCAGCAGGGCTTTCAGGGGCGCCATCTCCGGGAACAGCAGCGCGCAACGTTCGATGAAGTCGCTGGAAAACTGCAGCACCAGGTCGCGCTCGGGCAGGACCACGCCTTCCGGCAGTTCGCTGACCCAGTTATGCGGCAGGTTCGGCCCTGTCAGGATCAGATTGCCTGCCCCGTAACTGCCGATATGGTCGCCGATAAAAAATTTGCCATTCGATGTGATGATGAAGTGCAGCTCGTACTCGGGATGAAAATGCCATTTCGCCACGGTGTGCGGAAAACCGTGCGCCCACGCGCGAAACGATTCATGGATCGGTTTATGGATCAGTTCCAGGTCAGGCGTCACGGCAGTTCCCTTGCACGGTCTTGGTCACCCTATTCTAACCACTTACTGACCACCGGGCGCCACGGCCAGCCCGCTGTCGGCGTCGAACAGATGCATGTGCTCTTCGTCGAAGGCCAGCGCCAGGGTCTGCCCTACCTGCGCCGCGCTGTTGGCCGCATTCGCCGGCAGCAGGGCCGACAAGGTCAAGGCGCCGCACTGAAAGCTGATCAGCGCTTCGGCACCCAGCAGCTCGACCAGGTCGATGGCGCACGCCAGGCCATGGCTGCCGGCGTGTTCCTGCGGCAGCGCCGCGCGCAAGTGGTTCGGCCGCAGGCCGAAGACCACGCGCATGCCGGCCGGCAGCGGGGCGAAGCGGGGCGAAATCAGCGGCCAGCGATAGCCGGCGCATACCAGCACCGTTTGCCCGTTCTCTTTTTCGATGACGCCGTCGATGAAATTCATGGCTGGCGTGCCGATGAAACCGGCCGCAAACAGGGTGCGCGGGTGGTTGTACAGCTCCGCCGGCGTGCCGATCTGCTCGATATGCCCGCCCCTCATCAGCACCACCCTGTCGGCCAGGGTCATCGCTTCGAGCTGGTCGTGCGTGACGTACAGGGTGGTGGTGCGCAAACGGCGGTGCAAGCGCTTGATATCGGCGCGCAGCTGCGCGCGCAGCTTGGCGTCCAGGTTCGACAGCGGCTCATCGAACAGGAATACCTGCGGCGTCTTGATCATGGCGCGCGCAATCGCCGTGCGCTGCTGCTGGCCGCCCGACATGGCGCGCGGCTTGCGCTCGAGCAGGCTGTCCAGGCTGAGGATGGCCGCCACCTCGCGCACGCGGCGCTCGATCTCGTCGTTCGGCACCTTCAGGCGGCGCAGGCCGAAGGCGATATTGTCGTACACCGTCATGTGCGGATACAGCGCGTAATTCTGGAACACCATCGCCACGTTGCGCGCGCGGGGCGGCAAGTCGTTGACGACGGCGCCGCCGATCAGCAGCTCGCCGCCGCTGATGTCTTCCAGGCCCGCGATCATGCGCAGCAAGGTCGACTTGCCGCAGCCCGATGGCCCCAGCAGGACGATGAATTCGCCGTCATCGATTTCCAGGTCGAACGGCTGCAGCACGGCCGTCTTCTCGTCATACGTCTTGTGCAGCTGCCTGCAGGCGATATTTGCCATGGTTAGTCTCCTGCCAGTTCAATCTGGATCTTGACGTCGCGCGGATGGCCCTTGGCCGCTTCCTCGAACGCCTGCACGCCGTCGGCAAAGCCGAAGGTACGCGAAATGAAGGGCTTCACGTCGATCTTGCCGGAGGCCAGCAAGGCGATGGCGCGCGGGAAGATGTTCGCGTAGCGGAACACGGATTCGATGCGCACTTCCTTGGCCTGAATGGCGACGATATCCAAAGGTACCTTATCCGGCGGCATGCCGACCAGCACCAGGCAGCCGTTCGGGCAGAGCAGATCGATGATGTTGTCGTAGGCGCGCATGCTGCCGCTGGCTTCAAAAACGATGTCGGCGCCCCAGCCGTCCGTCAGCTCGCGCACCGTATCTGCCAGGCTGGCCTGGCGCACGTCGACCGTGGTGACGGCGGGATTGCCGGCGAACAGGGCCAGTTTTTCCGGCACCAGGTCGGCCAGGATCACGCGCGAGCAGCCGCCCGCCAGCGCGGCCAGGGTGTTCATGGCGCCAATGGTGCCGGCGCCGATCACCACGGCCACGTCGCCCGGCTTGATGGCCGCCTTCCTGGCCGCCTGCAGGCCGATGGCCAGCGGTTCGACGATGGCGCCTTCGCCGAAGCTGACGTTGTCGGGCAGCTTGAAGGTGAACGAGGCCGGATGCACGACATATGGCGTGAGACAACCATGGATGGGCGGCGTGGCCCAAAAGCGCACGGCGGGATCGAGGTTGTACAGGCCGCGCATGGTGGCCGGCGAATCGAACTGCGGCACGCCCGGCTCCATGCAGACCCGGTCCCCTGCCTTCAGGTGCGTGACTTCCGCGCCCACTGCGGCCACCACGCCGGATGCCTCGTGGCCGAGCACCATCGGCGCTTCGACGGCGAAGGGGCCGATCTTGCCGTGCTTGAAGTAATGTACGTCGCTGCCGCAGATGCCCACGGTATGAATCTTGATTTTCACATCGCGCGGGCCGACGGCGAGCGGCACGTCGATATCGCGCAGGGTGATGGAATGCGCCTGTTCCAGTACGAGTGCTTGCATGATAGCCTTCCTTATTTATGTTTGAGCATGGAGTTGAGCAGCCGTCCCAGGATGCCGACGAACAGCAGCGGCGGCAGCGCCAGCAGCACGGTGGAAGCGTTCACCACGCCCCACGGCACTTCCTGGCCCATCGACGTGAAGGCCGACGCCACCACGGGCAGGGTCATGCTTTTCGAGGAGGTGAGCGCCAGCGCGATCATCAGTTCGTTCCAGACCAGCACGAAGCTGAAGACGATGCCGCCCATCAGGGTTTTAGAGGCCACCGGCAGGGCTACGTGCCAGAACACCTGGTAAGGGCCGTAGCCGTCCAGCGCCGCCGCTTCCTCGATCTCTTTCGGGATGCGGGCAAACGCGGGAATCGACAGCCAGATGATGGTCGACAGGGTCACCAGCAGATATGTCACCACCATCGACAGGCGCGAGTCGTACAGGCCCAGGTCGATCCAGATCGAGATCAAGGGAATGGCGACGGCGACGGGTGGCAAAAAGCGCAGGGAGAGCAGGAAGAACTGGATATCCTTCTTGGCCGGGATCGGATAGCGGGCGATCGCATACGCGGCCGGCACGCCCAGCACGGCGCCCAGCAACACGGCCACGCCGACGATGGCCACGCTGTTGCCCAGTCCCGTCAGCACTTCGGGGCTGGCCAGCACCTGTTTGTAGTTGGCCAGGGTCGGGCTGAAGAAAAAGCGCGGCACGGGCGTGACGATATCCATCAACTCCTTGAAGGAATTGAGCACGGCCCACAGGATGGGAAACAGCGCCACCAGCACGATGGCGGTGGTAATGGCGGTGGTGGCGGCATGGTCCATGCCGCGCCGAACAGTCAGTTTTCCCATTTGGCGACCCGCTTCCAGAGTAAAGTGAAGATGACAGTCGTGGCCAGCATCATCAGCACGGCCATGCTGGACGCATACGACACCTTGCCCATCAGACCGATGCCTTGCGCATACGCGTACATGTCCAGGGTTTCGGTGGAGATGCCGGGGCCGCCCTTGGTCATCACGTAGATCAGGTCGAACGAGCGCAGCGACTCGACCATCTTGATGAACACGAGGCTCATGATGGGCACCTTCAGCATCGGCAGCGCAATATACGCATACACCTGGAGCGTGCTGGCGTAATCGAGGCGCGCCGCTTCCAGCGGTTCGGCGGGCAGGGTTTCCAGCAGCTTCAGGATGACGGCGCCGAAGAACAGACCCCACTGCCAGATGTCGACCAGCGCCACCGCATACAGCGCCGTGGCGGGATCGGACAGCAGGGCCGTGCCGCCCAGGCCCACGCACTCGAGCAGCCAGTTGAGGATGCCCATCAGCGGCGAATACATGAACTTCCAGATGAAGGCGGCCGAGACGCGCGGCAGCAGCACGGGCACGATCAGCAGCAGCGCGATGACGTCACGCGTGCGTCCCTTGACTCTCTCGAACAGGAACACGGCCAGCAGCACGCCGACGATCAACGAGCCGGCCACGGTGACCACTTCCCAGATGGCCGATACCTGCACGGCATTGACGAAGCGGCGGTCGCCGAACAGGCGGATGAAATTGGCAAAGCCGACGTAATCGCTGTCGCTGTAGCGCAGCACGCGGTTTTGCAGTGCCAGGTTGATGGCGGCGATGCTGGGCACCAGGCCCAGTATCAGCAGGACCAGCAGCGGCAGCGTCAGAAACACGGCCGGCAGCCAGGTATGGCGTTTTTTACGGATAGTGTGTGGCATAGGAGAGACTCTCGCAACGGACTGTCAGGCACAGGGAAGCTGGCCGCCGCCTTCGCGGGCGGCGGCGGAACGGCATGCGGCTTACTTTCTTTTGCTAGCCCGTTGCATCACTTCAGTCGCGTACTCATTCGCTTCATCGAGCGCGCTTTGCACGTCGCCGCGCGTGCCCGTAAATACCTCTTCCAGCACCACGCCCAGGTTGTCGCCGATGTCCGGCCACTCGGGGCTAGGCCAGATGGTGACGCGCGAGACGGGCGTGGTGTCCGTCAGGCCCGCCTGGATCTGCGGCTTGACGTGCTTGCGGAAGTAGTCGCTGGCGATGGTGCTGCTGCGGTTGTAGTCGCTGAAGACGTTGTCCTTCAGGCGCGCCTGCTCCTGTTCCTTGCCCGTGGCGAAAGCGATAAACTTGCCGGCCGCCTGGCGCGTGCATTCATCCTTCGCGCCCGTGGCGGAGATGGCCAGGCCGTGGCCATAAGCGGCCGATGCCAGCGGCGCGGGCGGGCGCACATAACCGACCTTGTCGACCACCGAGGATTTTTTCGGGTCTTCCATCCAGTCGGCAAACGGCGTCGACTCGATCATGAAGGCCACCTTGCCCGACCTGAACGCTTCGAGCGCATTGCTCCAGTCGTAGGTGGCGCCGCCCGGCGGCGAATACTTGAACAGGTCGCGGTACAAGGTGGTGGCCTTCACGGCCTGCGGCGAATTGAAGGTCGGCACGCCATCCTTTTCCCACTTGCCGCCGGCGGCCAGCATGAACGGCGACCAGCGCCACACATTCATGCCAGAACCGCGCTGGCCCCGCGCCGCCCAGCCATACACGTTGGGCGGGCTGTTGAGTTTTTTCACGGCGGCAACCAGTTCGTCGAGCGTCTTCGGCACGGCGATGCCGGCCTTTTCCAGCAGGTCGCGGCGGTAGAACAGGAAGTCGCTGCCGCCGATCAGGGGCGCGAAATACGCCACGCCCTTGTACGAGGCGACGGCGCGGCGGCCCGGCAGGAAGTCGTCGTAGTCGGCTTCCTTGGGCAGGTATTTGAGCAGGGGGACGACCCAGCCTGCCGTGGCAAATTCGGCCACGTTGGCTTCATCGATGTAATAGATCTGGTAGGAACCGGCCTTGGTGGAAGCATCGAGCCTGGCCTTGGAGCGGCGGTCGTTTTCGCCGAAATAGCTGATTTGTACCTTGGTGCCGCTTTTCTTTTCATACTCGGCGAGGGTCTTTTCCATCACGGTCAGGCCCAGGCTTTTTTGCGCCAGCACCTTGAGCACAGGCACCGAGCAGCTTTGCGCCGAAGCGTCTGCGAACCCGGCGGACATGAGGGCGCCCCATGCAACAGCAGTCATGATTTTCATAACACGTCTCCATTTTTATAGTCCGGCGGTTTTCCACCGGTATGCCAACTATAAAAACAAAGACCGCGCGCCACCACTACAAAAGGCGCGGGTTTCTAAATACTTTTTTTCACTTCCCTGATACGCATTTGCCGCCTCAGTCCAGACGAAAATCCTTGCGGTAGACATTCGTCTCCCTGCCATCCGGCGGCAGGCGCGAGAAACGCTCGAAACGCAGGCCCAGCTTGTTGAGCAGGTTGATCGACGCCTGGTTCTGCTGTGAAGTGATGCCGTACAGGGTGCGCAGGCGCAGCACGTGCTGCGCATGCTGCACGATGGCGGCCGCCGCTTCCCAGGCATAGCCCTGGCCCCAGTAGGCAGGACGCACTGCATAGCCGATATCGGGGCCGGGCAGGCTGTCGCGGCGCACCAGGCCGGCCATGCCGACAGGCGCGCCGTCGCTGCGGCGCTCGACGATGTACAGCGAATAGCCATGCTCGCGGAACTGCGCCATGGGTCCCGTTTCCAGCGCGGCGCGGGCCGCTTCCAGGGTGTGGATGTTGCGCTGCCCGATGTTGGCGATCCACGACGGGTCGTTGACCAGCTCCATGTAGA
This sequence comes from Janthinobacterium sp. PLB04, assembly GCF_021165895.1. NCBI lineage: Bacteria > Pseudomonadati > Pseudomonadota > Betaproteobacteria > Burkholderiales > Oxalobacteraceae > Janthinobacterium > Janthinobacterium sp. PLB04. The sequence continues at coordinate 5,542,340 of NZ_CP088968.1, forward strand.
AGGCCGCATCGTCCAGGGTAGCGGTGCGCAGGCGCAAGCGGGGCGTCTCGATGACGGTGATCGGCTCTGTCATGGCGCCGCTCATGCCGGCCACTGCATCGGGTCGGTCAGCAGCTGGTACATCACGTAGGCATCGACATAGCCCAGCTGCGCATGGCGGTAGGCCAGCGGCAGGGTGGCAACGACCGTGAAGCCCAGTTTTTTCCACAGGGTGACGGCGGCCAGGTTGGTGCTGACGACGAAGTTGAACTGCATCGCCAGATAGCCCGCGCGGCGTGCTTCTTCCATGCAGTGCACGCCCAGCAGGCGGCCCACGCCCACGCCCTGCGCGGCGGGATCGACCATGAACGAGGCATTGGCCACGTGCGACCCATGGCCCGGCTGGTTCGCCACCAGCTTGTACATGCCCAGCAGGCGCTCGCTGCCCATCACGGCGACAAAGCTTTGCACGCCGGGACCGAACCAGTAGGCATGGCACTCTTCGCGCGTGGTATCGGCGGGGAAGGTATAGGTGTCGCCGCCGGCAACCAGGGTCTGGAAGATCGGCCACATGGCGTCGAAGTCGGCTTCGTTGGCCGGGCGGATATCAATTTCTTTCAAAGCGGTACTCCCGATAACAAGTGATGGCTGATTGTATCAGCGCCCAAGGCGAAAATTGACCGTTTCGGGTCGTCCCGGCAGGTGCAGGCGCGATTGCGCGCGGGGCGCCTCGCTGACGACTTTCCCCCGCCGCAGCACCAGGCGCCGCGCCGCGCGCAGGCGCAGCGCTTCCACCGTGGAGCTGCAATCGAGGATCAGCAGATCCGCATGGCAGCCGGGAGCGATGCCATAGCCATCGAGGCCCAGGATGCGCGCCGGCGTCTCCGTCACGGCCAGGAAGCAGTCGTGCATGGCTTGCTGGCCCGTCATCTGCGCCACGTGCAAACCCATGTGCGCCACTTCCAGCATGTCGCCCGACCCCAGGCTGTACCACGGGTCCATCACGCAGTCGTGGCCGAAGGCGACGGGAATGCCGGCGGCCAGCATCTCGGGCACGCGCGTCATGCCGCGCCGCTTCGGATACGTGTCGTGGCGCGCCTGCAAAGTGATGTTGATGAGGGGGTTGGCAATGGCCGCCACGCCCGCCTCGCGGATCAGCGGCAGCAGTTTGCTCACATAATAATTGTCCATCGAATGCATGGACGTCAGGTGCGAACCCGTCACCCTGCCCTGCATGCCGAGGCGCTGGCTGTGGAAGGCCAGGGTCTCGATGTGGCGCGACAGCGGGTCGTCCGACTCGTCGCAATGCATGTCGACCATCAGGCCCCGCTCGCAGGCAAATTCGCACAGCAGGCGCACGGATTCCGCGCCGTCCGCCATGGTGCGCTCGAAATGCGGGATGCCGCCCACCACGTCGACGCCCATGGCGATGGCGCGCTTCAGGTTGTCGAAAGCGCCCGGGCTGCGCAGGATGCCGTCCTGCGGGAAGGCCACCAGCTGCAGGTCGAGGTAGGGCGCCACCTGGCGTTTCACGTCGAGCAGCGCTTCGACGGCCAGCAGGCGCGGGTCGCAGATATCCACGTGCGAGCGGATGGCCAGCAAGCCGCGCGCCACGGCCCAGTCGCAATACTGCAAGGCGCGCTCCACCAGCGCCTGCTGCGTCAATTGCGGCTTCAGTTCGCCCCACAGGGCGATGCCTTCGAGCAAAGTGCCGGAAGCGTTCACGCGCGGCAAGCCGTAGCTGAGCGTGGCGTCCATGTGGAAGTGGGCGTCGACGAACGGCGGCGTGACGAGGTCGCCGGCGGCGTCGATCTCTTGCGCGCCCGCCACGGGCAAGGCGGGGCCGACGGCGGCGATGCGGCCGCCCTCGATGGCGATATCGATGGCGCGGCGCCCGTCGGACAGGCTGGCATTGCGGATGACAAGGTCCATGCGGACACTCCTTCTGTTGGCTACTTGGGGGCAATGACATCATTGCCATTAAATCTACTTCCGTGCGAATGCTGCAGTGCAAAAATATAGCGACTGGCAAAAACATAGCCATAGAATCACGATGCGCGCCTTGCGCGGGCGCAAACATTCGTCAGACAGCAACAAGCTGATGAATACTATGCCGCCATGACAGGGCGGCGCGATAAAAATAACTTTCAACCAACTCGAATCACCGCTAGAATATTCATATTGCGTTGCATCAAAATCAGCCTATGATCAGCTATTCAGCACGCTACCCGCTTTACAAAACGCGGCCAACTCTGGTTTTCGGGATTTTGCAGAGCGTTTTGCCAGCATTTTAATCCGTACAAAGGAGTAAATATGTTTCCGCTTCCTGAACAAATTTCCAGCGCCGCCAAGTCGCAACTGGAAAACCAGCTGCAGATCTTCAGCACGCTGACCAGCAAAGTCTTTGAAAGCGCCGAGAAAATCATCGCCCTGAACTTGAACGCAAGCAAAGCCGCCCTGTCGCAGACAGCGGAAACGGCGCAGCACCTGCTGGAAACGCAGGACCCGCGCGACTTCTTCAGCTACAGCACCAACCAGGCGCAGCCTAACATCGAGAGCGTGCTGGCCTACAGCCGCCAGCTGTTCGGCATCGCCTCGAGCACCCAGGCGGAATTGCTGGCCTCGGCCAAGGCCCGCCTCGATGCTGCCGCCCCTGCCGCCGCATCCGTCCCTGTCGCTGCCAAGCCGGCGCCGGCCATCGCTGCCGCTGCCCCTGTCGCTGCACCTGCGCCAGCAGCGGCCCCAGCGCCCGTTGCCGCCAAGCCTGCCGAAGTGGCCAAGCCTGTCGCCAAGCCAGCGCCCGCCCCCGTTGCCGCCCCCGCCCCCGCAGCCAAACCGGCGGCAGCGCCTGCCAAGGTGGCCGAGAAGGCCGCCGACAAGCCCGCCGTGAAAGCGGTCGAAGCCAAACCGGTTGCCAAGCCTGAAGCGGCCAAGCCCGCACCTGCACCCGCCGCCGCGCCAGCGAAAGCCGCCGCGCCAGCACCGGCCAAACCAGCCACCAAGCCGGCCAGCGCCGTCGGCAAGAGCGTGGCCAAGGCCGCCGTGAAGCACGCTCCTGCGCCAGCCGCCAAGCCGGCAGCCAAGGCCGCCCCCAAAGGCACGCCATCGAAACAGCTCGACATGCTGGGCGGCAAAGGCAGCGGTCGCAAGTAAGCGTCGCACGCCGCACTGATGCAGCAAAACAACGGGCTACGGCCCGTTTTTTGCGTGCCCGTCCACAGCGCGCTTTTCTACCTTGTTGTATCCTACGCGTACTTTCCGTCCGCGTGCCCGTCCTTCCGCCCCGCGACACCCCATTACTAAAAACAAAAGGTAACCATGAGTTTATCGAGGCTCATCGCCGGCTTCGTGCGTCAGCATTGGCCGGCGTATGCCGCCGCTGCCGTCATGCTGACAGGCGTGGCAACACTGACCGTCTGGATCCCGCGCCGCGTGGGCGCCATCATCGACGCATTGGCCGCGCACCGCATGACGGCGGCCGAACTGTGGCTTGAGCTGCTGACCCTGCTCGCCGTCGGCGTCGTCATCTACTTCCTGCGGGTGGGCTGGCGCATCACCCTGTTCAAGGCCGCCTACCAGCTGGGCGTGATGCTGCGCACGCGTTTCTACACGCGCATGTCGCAGCAGGGCGCGTCGTTCTACCAGAACCAGCGCACGGGCGACCTGATGGCGCTGGCGACGAACGACATCGACGCCATCGAAATGGCCGCCGGCGAAGCCATGCTGGCCGGCTTCGACGGCACATTGACCTTGCTGATGGTGCTGGGCATCATGCTGCTGGGCGTGGACTGGCGCCTGGCCTGCATCGCCCTCTTGCCCTTCCCCCTGATGGGACTGGCCTTCTGGCGCATTTCCAGCCATATCCACACGGCGTCGACGGATTCATTGAAGCGCTTTTCCGCGCTGAACGACCATGTGCAGGAATCGCTGTCGGGCGTGCGCACCCTGCGTGCGCTGGGCCTGGAAGAGCGCAGCAGCAAGCAGTTTTCCGCCCTGGCCGGCCACGCGGCGAACGCCAGCCTGACGGCGCAGCGCTGGGAAGCGGCATACGAACCGGCCGTCGGCCTGACGCTGACGGCCGCCACGGCGCTGACCCTGGGCCTGGGCGGCTACCTCGTATGGCAAGACCAGCTGACCATCGGCGCGCTGACGAGCTTTTCCATGTACCTGGGCCAGCTGATCTGGCCCATGTTCGCCGCCGGCTGGGTGCTCTCCCTGATCGAACGGGGCCGTGCCGCCTGGCAGCGCTTGCAGCCCATGCTGGACGCGCCGCTGGCCATCGACGACCATGGCACCATCGCCACCCTCACGCCCGGGCCCCTGCAATTGCAGGACGTCGGCTTCGCCTACGCGGGCCAGACGGCACCCGCGCTGTCCGGCATCTCGCTGCGCCTGCAGCCGGGCCAGACCCTGGGCCTCGTGGGCCCAACGGGCAGCGGCAAGTCGACCCTGCTGCGCGTGCTGCTGCGCCAGGTCACGCCGCAATCGGGCACGGCCACGTGGAGCGGCCAGCCGCTGGACGCCTACACCCTGCATGCGCTGCGCGCTGCCATCAGCTGGGTGCCGCAGGAATCGTTCCTGTTCTCCGCCACCATCGCCGACAATATCGCCCTGGCCCGTCCCGGCGCCACGCGCGAGGAAGTGGAGCGGGCGGCGCAGCTGGCCGACATCCATGCCGATATCCTGCAATTCCCCGACGGCTATGCCACCCACGTGGGCGAGAAAGGCATCACCCTGTCCGGCGGCCAGCGCCAGCGCGTGGCGATTGCCCGGGCTCTGCTGGCCGACAATGGCTTGCTGCTGCTCGATGACGCGCTGTCCGCCGTCGACACGGGCACGGAAACGCGCATCCTGCAGCACCTGGAGGAACTGCGCCGCAAGCGCCCCGAACGCAGCGCCATCATCGCCAGCCACCGCCTGAGCGCCGTCGTCAACGCGGACCTGATCCTGGTGCTGCGCGACGGCCACGTCACGGAAACGGGCAACCACGACGCGCTGATGCAGCGCGACGGCTGGTATGCCAGCCAGTGGCGCTATCAACAACTGGAGGCCAGCCTCGATGCCATCTAAGACCGACCAAGCCACCACCGCCACGCAATCCGTGCGCCACCAGGCCGCGCAAGCCATCGGCCTGCTGCGCCGCGCCGCCGCGCCCGACCTGCGCCACCTGTACTGGGCCACGTTCTGGCTGATCCTCGCCGCCGCCCTGGAAGTGACGGGGCCGATCCTGGGCAAGGCCCTGATCGACCAGCATCTGCTGCCGCGCAACCTGGACTGGACGCGCATGTCGCTGCTGCTGGGCGGATGCCTGCTGACGGGCTGGGTCGCTTCCGGGCTGCGCTATCTGCAGCTGGTGCGCCTGTCGGGCCTGGCCATGCGTTCGGTGCAGCGCCTGCGCGAAACCGTCTACCAGCACGTGCTGCGCCTGCCCATGGCCTTCTTCGACCGCGCCATCACGGGGCAACTGGTCAGCCGGGTCACCAACGACACGGAAGCCGTGAAATCGCTGTACGTGCAGGTGCTGTTCGTCATCCTCGACAGCTCCATCGTTCTGGTCGGCACCATGGCCGCGATGGCCTTTCTCGACTGGCGGCTGATGCTGATCGTGCTGGCCCTGCTGCCGGCCGTGCTGGTCATCGTCTTCCTGTACCAGCGGTGGAGCGCGCCGGCCGTCACGCGCGCGCGCGCCCTGCGCAGCGAAATCAACGGCCAGATCGCCGAATCGATCGGTGGCATGAGCGTGCTGCAGGCGAATAACGCGGAAAAGCGCTTCGGCGCGCGCTTCACGGGCATCAACCAGGACCACTACACGGCGCGCATGCAGGAATTGCGCGCCAACGCCTGGCTGCTGCGCCCTGCGCTCGACATGCTCAACATCGTGCTGCTGGCCGTCGTCATCTTCAGCTTCGGCCGGCGCGAGATGGGCGCCGTGGAAGTGGGCGTGCTGTATGCGTTCATCAGCTACATCGCGCGCGTGATCGAACCCTTGATCCAGATCACCATGCAATTCAGCCAGTTGCAGCAGTCGGTGGTGGCCACGGCCCGCGTCTCGGCCCTGCTGGACGAAGCGCAGGCGCTCGAACATGCACAGGGAAGGGAAACACCGGCCCTGCGGCAAACGAAAGCGGGCAGCGACCTGCCCGCCGTGGACATCCAGAACCTGACGTTCGCCTACGTGGAAAACCAGCCCGTGCTGCACGACCTGTCGCTGACGATTCCGCAGGGCGCCTTCTTCGGCATCGTCGGCCATACGGGCAGCGGCAAGTCGACCCTGCTCTCCTTGCTGCTGCGCTTTTATCCCGTCGCGCGGGGCAGCATCGCCATCAATGGCGTCGCCCTCGACAGCATCGACAACGAGCACTTCCGCGCCGACGTGGGCCTGGTGCCGCAAGACCCCTTCCTGCTGGCGGCCTCGGCGCGCGAAAACATCGACATGGGCCGCGGCTACACGCAGCAGCAGATCGAGACGGCCGCCCGCGCCGCGCATGCGCACGATTTCATCGCCGCGCTGGAACACGGCTACGACACGCCGCTGGGCGAAGGCGGCTCGCGCCTGTCATCGGGGCAGAAGCAGCTGATCGCGATTGCCCGCGCGCTGGCCGGCCAGCCGCGCATCCTGCTGCTGGACGAAGCGACGTCGCGCATCGATAGCCAGACGGAGCAGATCGTGCAGCAGGCCCTCAACGAGTTGCGCGGCAAGGTGACCATCATCGCCATCGCCCACCGCCTGTCGACCATCCGCGAGGCCGACCGCATCATCGTGCTGAACCACGGCCGCATCACGGAAGCGGGGCCGCACGATGCCCTGATGCAGATCGAAGGCGGCCTGTACCAGCGCCTGTACCTGCTGCAGCAGCTGGCGCAGTAAGGAGGCCTTGTCAATGCCGGCAGTGTGCACTTTCGCAAATTTCTGTGTCCCGCATGATATTTCTTGATTGCAACAGAATATAATCTGTTACAGACAGGTGTCATTGCGGGAGCGGGACGTTGGCAGGCAGACAGAATCGGGCATCATGGCGAAAGGCGCATTGGCTGCTGGTACTGGCCTGCTTGCTGCCGCCCGCCAGCCATGCCCAGGTCAGCAAGCTGGAACAGCATATTGCCGCCGTGCGCGAGGATGGCCGCTTCGTCCCCGCGCGCGCCCTGCAGCGCCTGGAGGAGGTGGAATCACAGGCGCGCAACGCTCCCCTGCTGGTGCGCGCGGAATTCCTGACACAGCTGAGTACCGTCCGCATGCGCCTGGGACAGAACGATATTGCTATGCGGCTGGCCGAGGAACTGATCGCCTACGCCCGCCAGAACAAGAGCGACGTGGCGCTGGCGAAAGGCATCCTCTGCAAGGCCTATGTCACGTTCGCCATGAACGAGCGCCGCGCCTCGCACCTGCTGGCCTTTGAGGCGGAACGCATCGCCAACCGCACGGACGACCTGCCCGTGCGCGTGCAGGCCACCATCAGCGCGGGCCAGTCCTGGGCCGAGGAAGGCAATTTCCCGTTTGCGCTGGCCAAGCTGCAGGCGGCTGTCGACCTGGCGCGCCAGAGCAACTCCCCCTCCAGTCTGGCCGCCGCGCTGAATGCCCTTACCCTGCTGTACACGCAGATGCGCGAATACGACAAGGGCTTCGAGGTGCTCGACGAATTGCTGGCCGTGTCCGGCACCCTGGCATCGCCGGGCCGCATGGCGCAGGCCAAGAATACGGAATACGGGCTGGCGCTCGACGCGCAGCAGCCGCAGCGGGGCCAGCGCGCCCTGCTGGCGGCCCTGGCGCTGGAACGCCAGCTGGGCGCGCGCGGCATGGTCGCCGTCACCCTCGTCAATCTGTCGGACAGCTACCTGAAGGAAGGCGACTACACGCGCGCCCTGCGCTTTGCGAATGAAGCCATCACGGCGGCGCGCCTGGTCAACAATGAACAGGTGGAGGCGACGGCGCGCCTGAACATCGGCCAGGCGCTGATCGGCCAGGGGCGTTTACAGGAAGGCAAGCAAAGCGTGGCCACGGGCCTGGCCTACTACGAACGCACGGCCAACCAGCCGGAAATGCAGGCCGTGATGCTGGAATACGGCATGGCGCTGGAAAAGGCAGGCGACCTGCGCGGCGCCGTCACGGCGTATCACCGCGAACGGGGCATCTCGAACCAGCTGTTCGAGAAACAGCGGCAAAAGGCCGTATATGAGCTGCAGGAAAAGTATGAGGCGGAAAAGAAACAGCGCCAGATCGAGCTGCTGAGCCGCGAGAATCAGATCAAGAGCACGGAAATCGACAACCGCCGCCTGCAGCAGCGCGTATGGTGGCTGCTGGCACTGGTACTGGCCATGGCCTCCGTCATCGTCGGCTTGCTGTACCGCAAGGTGCGCCACGCGAACGTGCAGCTGAAGGTGAAAAACCAGGAGCTCAAGCGCCAGAGCTCGCGCGACCCGCTGACGGCCCTGTACAACCGCCGCCATTTCCAGGAATTCATGCGCAGCCATGCGGGCAAGCCGCAGCCGTCCTATGGCGGCGCCGATGTCGTGGGCGCGCTGTTCCTGCTCGACGTCGACCATTTCAAGCACATCAACGACGCTTACGGCCATGCGGCAGGCGACCTGGTGCTGACGACGATCGCCGAAACCCTGCACGAAGTGCTGCGCGAAACGGACATGATCGTGCGCTGGGGTGGCGAAGAATTCCTCGCCTTCCTGCCAGCCGTCGCGCGCGACGGACTCGACGATATCGCGCGGCGCATCCTCAACGGCATGGCGGCGCAAAGCATCCACTACCAGGGGCAAGCCATCAAGGTACACGTGTCCGTGGGCTTTGCGCCCTATCCGCTGGCGCCGCTGGGACGGCCGCTCACGTGGGAGCGCAGCGTCAACCTGATCGACATGGCGCTGTACCTGGCCAAGGCGCACGGGCGCAACCGGGCGTATGGCTTGCGCGGTTTTCAGCAGGTGGAAAGAACGACCCTGGAAGCGGTGGAGCAAGACCTGGAACGCGCGTGGCGTGACGGCTTTGTCGATTTGAGCGTGGTACTGGGGAGCGCGGACGGGGTGGACAAAACGGAGACGGCGGGGAAGAAGAGGCCAGGCGGCCAGGCCAGCGATGGCGTCGCCGCAGCCGCCATCACCTGACGACAGCTGCGGGGGCCGGGCCGGAAGTGGCCGGCCCTGGCGCGCTTGCTACGATGATTACTTGTGCGCGGATTCCTGCATCTTTTCGCCGGCTTTTTCCACTTTCTTGCCGACGGCATCGGCCGCTTCGCTCATTTTCTTGTCGGCGTCAGCGGCGACCTGGTCCATCTTGGCGCCCGTATCGGCAGCGGCCTGGCTCACGGCAGCGTCAGCTTTGGTAGCGGCGGCCTTGATGTCGGCTTCAGCCTTGGCAGCGGCCGCATCGATCTTCTGGCCAGCCTGTTCAGCAGGGCCTGCAGCGACATCGTCCTTCTTCTGGCAGGCAGCCAGTGCCACAACCATCATCCCGGCGGCGCACACGGTCATCCAATTTTTGCTTACTTTCATGATATTCCCTTTCATTGTTATCAAAAGACACAGATCAGTTCGCAATATACACCTGCCTAAAATTTTCTAGCGTGCGCTAACGCACATAAAAACAGGCTTTTGTGGCGTAGTTGTAAGCAATGGTATCTTGATATCTTTTCAGCCATTTTTTCCCTGTGCCGGGCGGGGTGCCTGATAGCCATCCGTCAGGGTATGCAGGAAGGCGATCACGTCGGCGATCTCCGTTTCGTTCAGGGCGGGCGCCTGGCCCGGCTGGCGGTCGAATGGCGCTTCCACGTTCACGTTCGCCACCAGGCCGGGCGGCAAGTCGTCGTATTTGCGCACCTTGCCGTTCTTATCTGCCGGATACCATTTTTGCGGCGCCGTATCGCGCTGCACGTAAAAACGCAGCACCTGCTCCAGGCTGTCAAAGCTGCCATTGTGGAAAAACACCTTGCGCAGGGCGACGTTGCGCAAGGACGGCGTCTTGAAGCTGCCGCAGTATTCCTTGTGTTCCATCAAGTCGGTGCGGTCCGGGCCGCACAAGCCCATGTCGAAGAACGCCGGGTCCGCATTGACGGGCAGCTTGCCATTGCGCGGCACGCCGATATTGATCAAGCCGTAATCCGTAAAATGGGGAAAGGCGCCGCCGGCGCTCACCTGGCTGATATGGCAGGACGCGCAATTGCCCTTGCGCTCATCATTGAACAGGGCCAGGCCGCGCGCTTCCTGCGGGCTCAGGACGGCCTGCTTGCGCAGCACGGCGTCGTACTTGCTCGTGTACGGATAGAAGTCCAACGGGCTTTCCTGGAACACTTCCAGCGACATCAGCGCCCAGCGCAGCGCCTGGCCCGGCTGTTCGAAGATATCCGCGCCGTACGTCTGGCGAAACTGCGCCGCCAGCGGGCCGGCCTGCAGCTTGGCGACGACGGCGGCCGCATCGCGGTTGCCCATCTCGCGCGGCGACAGCAACGGCGCCAGCGCCTGTTCGTGGCCGGACTGGGCACGGCCATCCCAGTTGCGCCCGCCCGTGGGGCCCGCGTCGACGCTGTCGTCGCCATCATCGTCATGGAAATGCTCGGTAAAGGCGGGCGCCGTCTGCAGGTAGCGCAGCGACGGCGCGGCCCGCGTGCCCGCATCCTTCAGTTCGGGGCCGCCCAGCTGCACCGCCAGGGCATTTGGCGGGCCATACGCGTGATCCGGACTGTGGCAGCTGGCGCACGACATCTTCCCCGAGACGGACAGGCTGGGCTCGAAAAACATGGTGCGGCCCATGGCCGTCATCTGGGCCACGGAAGGCTGGCGTTGCAGGGTGGGGGCGTATGCGCCCGACAGATAGGCGGGCTTGGCTGCGGCTTCTTTCTGCGCTGCCGGATGGCAGGCGGCCAGCAGGCAGGTAGCCACGGCGGCAAGCAGCAGGGTGGGATTCGTATTCATCATGGGCTGGCAGCGTAGCAACGGCATGTGACAGCTGCGTGACAAAACCCTGCAAAACCTCATGTATCAAGTCCGTACATTACGTCATGTAACAGGCGCTGACATGTCACGCAGCTGACATATTGCCTGCCTAGCATGCGACGTTTTCCACCAAAAAGGCATAAACATGAAACCGCAAGCTCACCCCGTCTTACGCCCCCTGCCAATCCTGCTGTCGCTGGGCCTGGCCGCCTGCGGCAGCAACTATGCGATCACGCCCAGTACCCATGGCCAGGTGATCGGCAGCTACTATGAAAACGCCCAGGTGTGCCTGGAAAGCGCCACCGCCAGACTCACGTGCGACAGCGCCTCCGCCGCCGTGCGCACGGCCGCCGACGGCAGCTACACGCTCGACGGCCAGGGCGCCGTGCTGGTGACCATCGGCACGGATGCCATCCGTCATGAAACCATCGGCGACGTGGGCAGCAAGGTGACGCAAAAACTGCTGCTGCGCGCCCCCGCCGGGCACAGCGGTTTCGTCAGCGCCCTGTCGACGGAACTGGCGCAAGTCATGGACGGCAACGGCGGCGACTTTGCGGCCGCCAGCAGCAAGCTGGCCGCGCGCCTCGGCGTGTCCGAAGCGGGCCTGGCGTCCGACTTCAACAAGGCTAGCGGCGACGAGCTGGCGAAACTGAAGGCGGAAAACGCCAGCGTGACGGCATTCATCGCCAGCGCCAGCGCGCAGGCGGCGCCCGCCGACGCGCTGGCTGCACTGAACAGCGCGCTGGCGCTGAACAATATCCAGACCATCGTCGTCATCTACGCGGAAAACCGCGGCTTCGACAATCTGTACGGCCTGTTCCCGGGCGCGAACGGCGTGCCGGGCGTCAATCCGACATCGACCTCCTCGTATGTCGCGCAGAAAGACATCGACGGCAGCACCCTGCCCGTGCTGCCGCCCACCTGGGGCGGCATGACGGCAGCCGGCCAGGGCACCGTCATCACCCAGGCGCAATCGGCCAACCTGCCCAACAAGCCGTTCCAGATCGATGATGCCAACAGCCCCCTGTACCTGCCGCAATCGGTCATCACGCGCGACCTGGTCCACCGCTTCTACAACAACCAGATGCAGATCAACGGCGGCGCCAACGACAAGTTCGCCGCGTATTCCGATGCGGGCGGTTTGAGCATGGGCTATTACGACGGCAGCAAGATGCAGCTGTGGGACATCGCCAAACAGTATGCGCTGGCCGACAATCTGTTCATCGGCGCCTTCGGCGGTTCCTTCCTCACGCACCAGTACCTGATCTGCGCCTGCGCGCCCACCTATCCGAACGCGGACACCTCGGTGGCCAAGGGCTCGATCGCGAAGATCGACGTCGATGCCAACGGCAACTTCCTGCGCCTGACGCCGTCTGCCACGGCGCCAAGCACCGTCCTGAACGGCGCGCCTGCCTATGCCAACGACGGCGCGCTGACGCCGGCCGACAGCACGGGCATGTTCTACGCCGTCAATACCATGCAGCCGCCATTCCAGCCCAGCAGCAACGCGCCCGCCTCGGGCGACAGCAGCAAGCTGTATGCGGACACGGCCAAGGCCACCACCCTGCCGCCGCAAACACAGACGAATATCGGCGACTTGCTCTCTGGCAAGAACATCGACTGGGCCTGGTATGCGGGCGCCTGGAAGGACACGACGACCCTGGCCACGGCCAGCGCGCGCGCCGGCAGCTTCCCGAATCCGCCGAACTTCCAGTTCCACCACCAGCCGTTCAATTACTTTGCGAATATGGACCCCGTGAAGGCGCCCGCCTACCGCGCCGCCCACCTGCGCGACTTCGACAGCCAGTTCCTGGCCGACGCGAGTGCCGGCAAGCTGCCGCCCGTCGCCTTCTACAAGCCGCAGGGCAACCTGAACCAGCACGCGGGCTACGCCAGCGTGGCCGACGGCGACGCGCACATCGCCAGCGTCATCGCCCAGCTGAAAAAGAGTCCGCAGTGGAAGAACATGCTGGTCATCGTCACCTACGATGAAAACGGTGGCTTCTATGACCACGCCGCGCCGCCGAAGGGCGACCGCTGGGGTCCGGGCACGCGCGTGCCGGCCATCCTCGTTTCGCCGTACGTGAAAAAGGGATTAGTTGATCATACGCAATACGATTCGGCGTCCATCCTGCGCGCCATCACGCACCGCTTCGCCCTGCCCGTACTCGATGGCTTGAGCACGCGCGACAAGGCGCTGGTGGCCAATGGCGGCAAGCCGATGGGCGACTTCAGCGCGGCGCTGGCGCTGGTGCCGCAAGAGTAAGGCTGAGTAAAATGCGCCCGCCCGGCTTGACCCCGGCGGGTGTTTTACATGGTGGCGCTACTGGCCGGGGGACGCATCGAGCAGCGAACGTTCGAGCAATTGCGACAGCGCCGTGCGCAGCGCCTGCGTGCGCGCCGCCAGTTCCGGCCGTTTATAGCGTTCGGCGGCGATCAGGCTGTTTTCCAGGCACACCCGGTCCGAACGCGCCAGGCAGGCGTCGGCCAGGTCAAGCTGGGCGCTGGCCAGCGCCACTTTCACCTTGGCGTCGAGTTCCAGCGTGTCGGGATCGTCGCCCCAGCGCTTGACGTGCACGGCCAGGCGCGTGGCGGCCAGCTCCGGCTTGCCCGCGTCGAGGGCCTGGTTGACGCTGCCTTGCAGCGCCAGCCACGCCTGCGCCCGCTGCTGTTGCCTGTCGCAGGTAGCGGCGGACTTGGTGATGCTTGCCTGCAAGCGCTTGATCTGCGCGGCGGGCGCCTTGGCGCTTTTCAGCACGGCCAGCGCGCTGCGTGCGCCATCCAGGTCGCATTGCGCCGCCAGCGCAGTGGCGGCCTCGACCTGTTCCGCCACGCTGGCAGGCTTGTCGGCTGGCTTGTTGAAAAACCAGATACCGGTCAGCACCACTGCCGCCGCGATCCATGTGCGCAAGCGCACGGGCGGGCGCGGCGGCGGCACCGAGCCCCTGGTGGCAGGCTTGGCGGGCGGCGCCTTGGCTGGCGCAGCTGCCGGCGCGGCAGGCGCTGGCGGGATTGCCTGGGGAACGGGTGCGGGCTGCGGCACGGGGGTGGGCGCAGGAGCAGGCGAAGGAATGGGCGGAGCTGCGGGCACCGGCGGCGGCATGCGCGGCACGGGGGGCGGCGCTACGGTTTTCTCCAGAACAGGCGCTTGCGCCATCTGGCGCGCGCCGCAAAACGGGCAATGCGCCACGCGCAGCGGCAAGGTCCGGCCGCAAGCGGCGTTGATGCAAACGTCATTCACTGTTTCAAGCACATTCCAACCTTTTCCTGGAGTCATTCCACTGCATTCTGCCGCAATATTACCTTACGCGGGCACAGCAACGGTGCACCGGCGCCGTGTTCCATCGCCTTGATACCGATCAAAAAGCATACGCTGCCGCGGCCTAAGCTGGAAGCACCGGCCAAGGACAAGGAGAACGCCATGCCAGCCCACCTGATCATCGAAGACGGCCAGCCCTCGTGGTGGGACAGCGCCGATATCTGGGTCGTGCCAGGCAATGATCCGAATGGCCCGCCCGGCGCGCCCATCGCCGGCACCAGCAATTACCTGTGGGGCCGCGTGCACAATACGGGCAACAGCGCCTCGAACGGCGTGCGCGTGGACTTTTACTGGGCCGACCCTTCCGGCCAGATCGCCGTCGGCGCCGCCACGCAGATCGGCTCCGCCTTTGCGGACTTGCCGCCCGGCGCCACGCAGGAAGTGCTGTGCCTGGTGCCCTGGGTCCCCGTCATCGTCAATGGCGGCCACGAATGCCTGCTGGCCGTCGCCCATGGCCCGGGCGACATCAATCCGCTGCCCGATCCCCTGCCCAACGGTTTTCCTTTCCAGCCCAAGCAGCACGAGCAGATCGCCCAGCGCAATGTCACCGTGGTGCTGGCAGCCAGGCGCGCGCAATTGCTGAGCATCGCGGTGGCGGCCCTGCCCCGCGCAACGAAAAAAGTGGAATTGCAGATCGAGCAGGGCGGCGAGCTGCCGGAGCGCCTGCTGGCCACCCTGGGGCTAGCCCGATGGCAGCCGGCCAGGGAGGCGCGCCTGGTCGCAGGCCTGGCACGCACGCCCCACTGCAATGGCGATGCGCCCGGGGAGCAAAAATTGGCGCTGGAAGTGCCGCGCGGCCAGGCGCAGGCCGTGTACCTGAGCGTGCGCGCCGAAGCCTTGCCGCCACGCCAGTATGCGCTGCTGCGCGTGCTGGAGAGCCAGGAAGGCGAGGTCATGGGCGGCATCACGTATATCGTCACCGATCTGGAGAAAGAGCAAGCTCAAGAGCAGCAAAGCCCCGAGGAGCAAGCATCATGAGCGATACCCCCCTGCAGGTACTGACGCGGCCGTTCGCGATCGAGCCCGTCACCAATATCATGCTGCCCGATGGCATCTTCGACAATGCCATCTATGGCTTGCGCATCGCCGCCCACGTCACCAATATGTCCGGCAGCGCCCTGAACAATGTCACGGTGTACCTGGAAAGCGTGGGCGACCCCGGCATCGTGCCCGTGGCGCGCACTTTCTTCTTTGCCAGCATTCCCGCCGGCGCGGCCATGCTCGTCATGTGGGATGCCGACTTCCAGCATGCGGCGCCCGGCAAGCGCCTCGTCAGCTTCGTCGCCAAGGCGGACGGCTACGCGCCGCGCCGCTCGATTCAGCAAATCTTCGTCTCGCAAACGCGCTTCGACAGCGCCACCAATACCTACACGTGCACGGTCGAGGAAGGCACCCTGGAACTGTCCAAGCCGCAAGGCCACCTGCCTGGCAAGCGCTGGGGCAGCACGGGTACGGATGGCAAAGGTGGGGAAAATGCGTGCCGCTGTCCGCCCGGCCTGGGGCCCATCGTGCCGACCGGCATGACCCTCGTCTGGACGCCGAACCCCGCTTACGCGGGCACGCATGGCGAGCTGCCGTTTGCCGACCCGTGGTGGAAGATACTCGCCATCATCATCGCCATCATCGCCGCGCTGGTGGCCATCATTTCAGCCGCACTCGGTTCCGGCAAGGCCAGCTTCAGCGTGGGCGGCACCTTCGAGGAAACCGATCCCAGCGTCGACTGCTGCTCACTGGAAGGGGCCGGCTCGGGCCAGCCCGAATTCACGGTAGCGGGCGTCGCCTCGGCCATCGCCTCGGGCGCCATCGCCGTCGCCTGCTCCGATATCGCCGATCCGTTCTGGCGTGGCCAGGAAGCAACACCACCGGCCGCCGGCGAACTGACCCTGGCCGAGCGCGTGGTGGCGAAATGGGTGTTGCCCGAAGCGCCGAACGCGGGCTTGCCCTACACGGCCGACATCAACTGGGAGTATCAACGCTTCACGACGGGCGCCACCTACCAGCATGCCGTCACCGAAACGCAAGTCAACATCCATGTGGCGGGGCCCGTGGAAACGGATACGCCCGCCGTCGTGCAAGCCTATGAACCGCTGTGGATACGCGCCAGCTTCAAGCGCGACAATGGCAATGTGTTCCGCGGCACGGAGCTGTATGCCTTCGTGCTGTTCCAGGCGCCGCAGGGCCTGTATTTCGTGGAATCGCTGACCGACGACGGCCTGGGCTTCGACCCGGGCGCCAACGATGGCGTCTACGCAGGCAGCCTGGACTTGAAGCGGGCTTATCGCACCCTGCTGCAATACGACCAGAAGGTCTACGGCACCTGGCGCGTCTTCGTCTTCGCCCAGGACGTCAACCTGACCAAGCCCGGCACGCCGCCGGAAATCGCGGCCCAGCACATCGGCGGCATGTTCATCGCCAGCGCCATCGAAATCACCTTCGACGACACCCTGCCCTGTCCGCTCAAGGCGCAGGCGAATATCGTCGTGGTGTGAGGGGGGCGTGAGCGAGGCCAGGCGTAGGTCGCGCAGGTCGCGCAGGTCGGATCAGCGGGGCAAAGCCCTGCGTAATCCGACAACATCGTTGGCTCCCGTATGCACACCAGGAGCGGCTGAGAAAATGCTCAGGGCCAAGCGCGCCCGAAGACAGTACTTCAGTACAGTAAGGTAAATGCAGGACAGGCAACAACACCGAGGTGTTGTATCAGCCGCTCTTAAACTTTAACGCTTTCGGGCTTGGCGATCAGCGTGCGCGGAATGATATCCGTTGCCGGGCAGGACTCCATCGCATCCGAATACGCGAGCCAGCGCTGCAGGCTTTCCATGCGGCGGATGGTGATGCCCTTGCCATTGATATAGCCGATCTGCTCGAAATTGGCGGGGCTGGTGGTCAGTTTCGATACAGTGGGCGCATTGTCGACCAGGCGGTCGTAGGCCTTGCGCGCCTTGTGCTCCCACTTGGCCAAGACGGGATCATCAAAACGGTTGCTTTCAAAATACACGGTAATGGTGCGGTCGTGGTTGGCAAAGCCGACGATGGCCGCCCCCTTGCGTATGGTCAACAGGACATCTTCCTTCACGCCCGTGACGGGAACGAAGACGGCGGCGCGCCCATCCGTATCCGGCCGTTCCATGGGAATATCTTGTCCGATTATGCTCATCACATCACACTCTTAGTCATCGCCTGCTGGCTTGTTGTCCCTGCATCACTGAAAGCGTGCCATGCGCATGCGCGCGTTTGCCGCTGCGCCGGGCCGCTTCCAGGCTGTTTGTCAAATAATACATTGCCGTAAAGCACTACACAAGATAATCAGGGACGCGGCAGCCGCTTGTCCTCCGCCGGATGGGGAATGGTGTGCCCAGCGGCAATCGCCTTATAATGCTGCGATTACTTCACGTCCCCACCTCCGCACCATGACGCTTCCCGAGAATGACACCAGCCGGCTCGACGCCATCAGCGCCGCCGCCACCGAAGTGGCCGCGCAAAACGTGGCCGACCTGCTGGCCATGGCCATCTGCCACCGCCCGGACGAACCGTCCCTGATCGTCTGCGACAAGCGCAGCTGGCTCAATGTCGTGTTGACGGAAGCGTATCGCCAGGCCTTGCCCGACGCGACCTTCATCGATTTCGACGAGGTCACGCCCGATGCCGTGCTGGCTGCCTTTGCCGAGCTGCCGGCCGGCAGCCTCGTCGTGCTGATCCAGTCGACCAGCTTCCGCCTGGAAGCGTTCCGCATCCGCATCGAGCTGTTCAAGCGGGGCCTGAAGGTCATCGAGCACGTGCACCTGTCGCGCATGCCCGGCGTGCAAGGGCTGCATTACATCGCCTCGCTGGCGTACGATCCCGATTACTACCGGGGCGTGGGCCATGCACTGAAAGCGCGCATCGACGGCGCCCGCCACGGCATGGTCGACAGCGGCGGCGAGCAGCTGGTCTTTGCTTCGCCGTTCGAATCGGCCAAGCTCAATATCGGCGACTATAGCGGCATGAACAATATCGGCGGCCAGTTCCCGCTGGGCGAAGTGTTTACGGAAGCGCAGGACCTGGAAGCGGTCAATGGCCGCGTGCGCATCTTTGTTTTCGGCGATACGCACTTCATGGTCAACCGCCCCGACACGCCGATCACCCTGATCATCGAAAAGGGCAGAGTCACGGGCACGGAGCACGCCACGCCGGAATTTACCGCCATGCTGGAGATCATCCGCGCGCACGAGGGCGAAGTGTGGGTGCGCGAACTGGGCTTCGGCATGAACCGCGCCTTTTCGCGCGAGCAGCTGGTCAACGACATCGGCACGTATGAGCGCATGTGCGGCATCCACCTGTCGCTGGGCGCCAAGCACGGCGTCTACGCCAAGCCGCAATTCAAGCGCAAGGATGCGCGCTACCACGTCGACATCTTCGCCGTCACCGAAGCCGTCTACCTCGACGACGAAAGAGTGTACGCGGATGGCGCGTGGACGGTGGAACCCGTCGCCTTGAATTGACCCTCAGCTGAAAAAACCTGCCGCTGCCAGCTCGCGGTCCCACGGCGGCACGGGCTGGTATTCGGCCACCAGGAAATCGATCAGCGCGCGCACCTTGGGCGACGGCTGGCGGCTGGCCGGATACAGGGCGCTCAGGTGATTCAGGGGCAGGTCCCAGCCAGACAGCACGGGCAGCAGGCTGCCATCGAGCAGATTGCGCCAGGCGAGGAAGGTGGTGCTATAGACGATGCCGAGCCCCCGCTGCGCCGCCTGGTGCAGCACCAGGCCATTATTCGCCGTAAACCCCGCCTGCACGCGCACGCTCACCTCCTCCTGCTGGTCTCCCTCCCCACGCTGGAAATGCCAGTTCGTGCCATCCGTCAGGTGGCTGAAATGCAGGCACTGGTGCTGCAACAGCTCTTGCGGCGTCTGCGGCACGCCCCATTGCGCCAGATAGGCGGGGCTGGCGCACAGCACGGCGCGGCACGGCGCCAGCGGGCGCATGGCCAGCGCGCTGCTGTCCGGGATGCCGCCCACGCGGATGGTCAAATCAAAACCGTGGCGTATCGGGTCGAGCAGCGCATCGTCGACAAACAACTCGGCCTGCACCTGCGGGTGCAGCAAACTGAAACGGGCGATGGCATCGGCCAGCCACGCGCTGCCGAAACTCGATGGCGCCTGGATGCGCAGCGGCCCGGCCAGCTCCGCCCCCGCTCCCGCCTGCGCCACGTGCGCCACCATGCGCGCCGCCTCCTGCGCCTGGCTGACGGTGGCCATGCACGGCGCCAGATAGGCACGGCCCGCATCCGTCAAACTCACTTCGCGCGTGGAGCGGTGCAGCAGCCGCGCATGCAAGCGCTCTTCCAGCTGCATGATGGTCTTGCTGACCATGGCCCGCGTCAGGCCCAGGCGCTGCCCGGCCAGCGTGAAGCTGCGCTGACGCGCCACTTCGACAAAGATTTCCATCGCTTTTAATTGATCCATGTCAAAGATTGTCATCGTTTTGGCGACAATCTGTCAACCGCTGGGCGATTGTTTGCCGCCCTCGACCATCCTACAATGGCGCTTTCCATTGACCTCCGGAGCCGCCGCCATGCTGACAATCCCGCAACAAGAACAATACCAACGCGACGGCTACATCATCCTGCCCGATTTCAAGGGTGCGGACGAAATCGCCGCCCTGCGCGCGCGCGCCGAGCAGATTGTCAACGAATTCGATCCCAGCGTCAGTCAGTCGATCTTCACCACGCGCGACCAGGCCAAGAACACCAACGATTATTTCCTCGCTTCCGACAACACCATCCGCTGCTTCTTCGAGGAAGAGGCGTTTGGTCCGGACGGCCAGCTGAAGCAAGCCAAGTCCCTGTCGATCAACAAGATCGGCCACGCCATGCACGACCTGGATCCCGTCTTCCGCAGCTTTTCTGCCGATCCAAAACTGGCCGCAGTGGCACGCGACTTGGGCCTGGCGGACGCGCAGGTTTGGCAATCGATGTACATTTTCAAGCAGCCCGGCATCGGCGGCGAAGTGCGCTGGCACCAGGACGCCACGTATTTCGAAACCACGCCAGTCAGCGTGACCACCTTCTGGTTCGCGCTGGAAGACGCCACCCTGGACAATGGCTGCCTGTGGGCGGAACCGGGCGGCCACCGCGGCCCCCTGCGCGAACGCTTCATCCGCAACGGCGACCAGGTGCGCGTGGAAAAACTCGATAGCATGCCCTGGCCCGACGACAGCACGGCCGTGCCACTCGAAGTGAAGGCCGGCGCCCTCGTCTGCTTCCACGGCTTGCTGCCCCATTACAGCGCGCCGAACCGCTCGCCCGTCTCGCGCCACGCCTACACCTTGCACGCCACGGACGGCCAGACGGAATACGCGGCCCACAACTGGATCCAGCGCGACGATACCTTTCCTGTGCGGGGCTTCGTCTGATGCGCATCGACGTCTTTGCCGCCCACTGGGGCAATAACGAGCTGCCGCCCGAAGTCTTCATCGACAGGGTACTGGCGGCCGGCTTCGACGGCATCGAGATGTCGCTGCCGCTGGACGCGGCACTGCGCGAGGATTGGACGGACCGCATCGCCAAGGCGGGACTGCAGCTGATCGCCGCGCAGTGGGAAACCGTGTTCCACAGCGACTTCGAGCAGCACCGCGCCGCCCTGGCGGAACTGCTGGAAAACGCCTGCCTGGCGCGCCCCGTGCTGGTCAACACCCACACGGGCAAGGATTACTACAGCCAGGCGCAGAACGCGCAGCTGATCGACCTGGCCGCCGCCATCTCGAAAAAACACGGCGTGCCCATCGTGCATGAAATCCACCGCAGCCGCTTTTCCGGCCACCCGATGCTGCTGCTGCCCTACCTGGCGCAGTATCCCGAGCTGCCATTGACAGCCGACCTGTCGCACTGGTGCTGCGCCTGCGAATCCCTGCTGGAAGACCAGCCGCAGACGCTGGCGCAAGTACTGCCGCTGGTGCGCCACGTGCATGCCCGCGTGGGCCATGCGCAGGGTCCGCAGGTAGCCGACTTCCGCGCGCCGGAAGCGAAACCGGCGCTCGACGCCCACCTGGCCTGGTGGGACGCCATCGTCGCCCTGCGCCGCGCCGCCGGCGCCGAGCGCATGACGTTCACGCCGGAATTCGGCCCCGCGCCATACACGCAAACCCTGCCCTGGACGCAGCAGCCCGTGAGCGATGCCTGGGAACAGAACGTCGCGATGCTGCATCTGCTGCGCGCGCGTTACGCGCAGTAGTTCGTCACAGGCACTCTCCATGCACCGGGCCAGCCGGTCCGGTGCACGCGTGCATACCAGCCATGCTTGTCATTAAGTAGCGCGCTATATATACTGTGCCCATGGATACCACCACCTCCCCCAACCCCTTGCACCAGGTGCCGCGCCTGGACAGCCAGCTGTGCTTTGCGCTGTACTCGACCTCGCTTGCCATGAACAAGCTGTACCGCAAGCTCCTGCGCAAGCTCGGCCTTACCTATTCGCAATACCTGGTGATGATGGTGTTGTGGGAACGCGACGGCTTGACGGTGTCGGAAGTGGGCGAGCGCCTGTTCCTCGACTCGGCCACCCTGACGCCCCTGCTCAAGCGCATGGAGCAGTCGGGCCTGTTGACGCGCACGCGCGCCGCCAGCGACGAGCGGCAAGTCATCATTTCCCTCACGCAGCAAGGCGACCAGCTGCGCCATGAAGCAGCCTTGCTACCCGAAGCCATCCTGACGGCCAGCCACTGTAGCGTGGAGCAAGTTGTGGACATGAAACAACAGCTGAACCAGTTGCGCGACAGCCTGATGAAAAGTGAGTAAAAACGCCGCTTTTCCGAGCAAAATCAGGTAAAGCATTGCCCTGACGGCGCCAGGCAAAAGCTGGCGCAAAATCCGCCTTTCTTTATTACAAATCGATACATGGATGGTCTCACCCTGCGTATAGAATAGTTGCCACTATTTCCTTACAACAACATCAGGGTGAATATGCGCATACCTTTCGGCTCCGTAGCCTCGCTGGCTCTTTGCTTTACCGTGTCGGCCTTCGCCGCCGAACCCTTCGACGACAAGTTCCGCCAGCTCGAAGAGGTGTTGCCTACCCCAAATACCTACCGCACCGCCTCAGGCGCGCCGGGCCACGCCTACTGGCAGCAGCGCGCCGACTACACGCTGCGCGCCACCCTGGACGAAACCAGGCGCGAGATCGCCGGCAGCGGCACCATCACCTACCATAACCAGTCGCCCGACACCCTCGGCTACCTGTGGGTGCAGCTGGACCAGAATATCTACAAGCCCGATTCCGACGCGCGCCGTATGACCACGGCGCCGTCGCGCCAGGCGTGGGCCAGGACGGCGGGCGAAGACACCATGAAATTCGAAGGCTTGCGTGGCCTCCTGGCGCGCGGCGACTTCCAGGGCGGCTTCAATATCCGCGCCCTGAAAGGCGCCGATGGCCGGCCTTTGACGTACGTTATCAACCGCACCATGATGCGCATCGACTTGCCGCAGCCATTGAAACCGGGCCAGGATTTCGCCTTCCAGATCGACTGGGATTACCGCATCAACGAACAGAAGGTGCTGGGCGGGCGCGCCGGCTATGAAGTCTTCGACGACAAGAACGCCCTGTTCGAAGTGGCGCAGTGGTTCCCCCGCATGGCGGCGTATTACGACGCGGCAGGCTGGCAGCACAAGCAGTTCCTCGGCTCGGGCGAATTCACCCTGGAATTCGGCGACTACGACGTGCAACTGACGGTTCCGGCCGACCATATCGTCGCCTCCACGGGAGAGCTGCAAAACCCGCAGGACGTGCTGTCTTCCGCACAGCGCGAGCGCCTGGAAAAGGCCCGCGGCAGCGAAAAGCCCGTCGTCATCGTCACGCAAAAAGAGGCGGAAGCGGCCGAAAAATCCGTCAGCCGCGCGCAAAAGACGTGGCACTTCAAGGCGGCCAACGTGCGCGACTTCGCCTGGGCCTCGAGCCGCAAGTTCATCTGGGATGCGCAGGGCTACAAGAAGGGCGGCAGCGATGTGATGGCCATGTCCTACTATCCGAAAGAGGGCAATCCGCTGTGGGAAAAATACAGCACGCAAGCCATCGTGCACACGATTGAACAGTACAACAAGTACAGCATCGACTACCCGTATCCGACGGCCATTTCCGTCAACGGCCCCGTGGGCGGCATGGAGTATCCGATGATCTCGTTCAACGGCCCGCGCCCGGTGAAAGACAAAAAGACGGGCGAGCTGACGTATTCGAAGCGCACCAAGTATGGCCTGATCGGCGTGATCATCCACGAAGTGGGCCACAACTACTACCCGATGATCATCAACTCGGACGAGCGCCAGTGGACGTGGATGGACGAAGGCCTCAACACCTTCGTGCAATACCTGGCACAGCAGGCGTGGGAAGAAAACTACCCTGCCTCGCGCGGCGAACCGCGCGAAATCGTCGACTACATGCGTAGCCGCGACCAGGTGCCGATCATGACCAATTCCGAATCCCTGCTGCAGTTCGGCAACAACGCCTACGCCAAGCCGGCGGCGGGCCTGAACATCCTGCGCGAGACCATCCTCGGGCGCGAGCTGTTCGACTACGCGTTCAAGGAATATGCGCAGCGCTGGAAATTCAAGCGCCCCACGCCCGCCGATTTTTTCCGCACCATGGAAGACGCTTCCGGCACGGACCTGGACTGGTTCTGGCGCGGCTGGTTCTATACGACCGACCCGGTCGACATCAGCATCGACGGCATCAGCGAATACGGCGTAAGTTCAAAGGATCCGGCAACGGAAAAGGCCTGGAAGAAGGCGCAGAAGGACGCCCAGCCGGAATCCGTCACGAGCCGCGCCAACAAGGGCATGCCGCGCCGGGTCGACGCGCATCCGGAGCTGAAGGATTTCTACAACCAGCACGACGATTTCACGGTGACCAACAAGGACCGCAACTCCTATGCCGAGGCGCTGGCCGCTCTGGAGCCGTGGGAAAAGGACTTGCTGAAACAGGGCAAGCACCTGTACCTGGTCGACCTGTCGAACGTGGGCGGCATGGTCATGCCGCTGATACTCGAAATCGAACTGAAAAGCGGCAAGAAGTACGTCGAGCGCGTGCCGGCCGAAGTGTGGCGCTACTCGCCGAAGAAAATCACCAAGGTCGTCATCACGGACGAGCCGATGGTGGGCCTGGTGCAGGACCCGTACTGGGAAACGGCCGACATCGACACCAGCAACAATAGCTGGCCGCGAAAAATCACGCCATCGCGCCTGGAACTGTTCAAGAGCGAGAAGTCGCCCAAGGATAACCTGATGCGCGATTTTCATACGCCATTGAAAGGCAAGAATGGCGGCTCGGCCAAGGGCGACGAGGCATGAAGCGCTGGCGCGCGCTGGCCACCGCCACGCTGGCCTGCGCCAGCATGGCGGCCGGCGCCCACAATTTTCACATGGGTATCGCCGACATCAGCTATAACGCGGCCAGCGGCAGCACGGAAGTGGTGCATACCTACACGGGCCACGACGTCGAGGCGCTGCTGACGAACCTGTACCAGCGCCAGTTCGACCTGGGCCAGGAGGACAGTGAAGCGGCCCTGCGCCGCTATGTCGAAAAACAGTTTTACCTCGTTGGGCCGGATGGCAAACGCCTGCGCCTGAACTGGGTCGGCATGAAGGTCAATGCCGACAACGTGGTCATCTTCCAGGAGATCGAACGCACACGCCTGTCCCCCGCCACGCGCATCCATAACCAGTTGCTGATCGACTTCCTGCCCAGCCAGCGCAATACCCTCAACGTGCAGGACAGCGGCAGCATCCAGACGTTGATCTTCGACCGCCAGAACACGGAACTGCCGATCCGCCAAGTCCCACTACACCCATGACGCCACGCCATCTTCCCCTCCTCCTCGCCGCCCTGTTTTCCGCAGCGACCGCCCACGCCGACGACATCTTCCAGCGCGTGCTGGTCGACGGTTCGCGCCTGAACCAGCTGGGCGTGGCCGATTCGGCCAACGCGGGCAGCGTCACGCAACAGCAGCTTGACGCGCGCACCAGCTACCGGCCAGGCGAACTGCTCGAAGCCGTGCCAGGGCTGATCGTCAGCCAGCATAGCGGCGAGGGCAAGGCCAACCAGTTCTACCTGCGCGGCTTCAATCTCGATCACGGCACGGATCTGCGCACCACCGTCGACGAGATGCCCGTCAACCAGCGCAGTCATGGCCACGGCCAAGGCTGGACGGATCTGAACTTCCTGATCCCCGAACTGGCCATGCGTCTCGACTACAAAAAGGGGCCGTATTCGGCGGAGCAAGGCGATTTCTCCTCGGCCGGCGCGGCGTCCGTCGTCTACGCGAACCGCCTGACGCAAGGCATCGCCAGCGTGGGCATCGGGCAGAACGGCTTTCGCCGCGTCCTGCTGGCCGATTCGCTCGATGCGGGCGACGGCAGCCTGCTGTACGCGCTCGAAGCGCAGCACAACGATGGCCCGTTCACGCAGCCGGACCGCTACCGCAAGCTCAATGGCGTGCTGCGCTACAGCGAAGGCTATGCCAACAACGGCTTCAACGTCACGGCCATGGCGTATGACGCCAGCTGGAACGCCACCGACCAGATTCCGCTGCGCGCCGTGCAGGACGGCACGCTGGGCCGCTTCGACGCCATCGATGGCAGCGACGGCGGCAAGGCGCAGCGCTACAGCCTCTCGGGCGCCTGGCGCCAGACAACGGACGACATGTCGTCCAGGGTCAGCGCATATGTGATCGCCAACCGCCTGGCCCTGTTCTCGGATTTCACGTATGCGATGGATGACCCCGATAACGGCGACCAGTTCGCCCAGCCGGACCGGCGCGTGACGTCCGGCATCAACGCCAGCCACACCTGGCACCGCCACACGGACAGGGGCAGCAGCGACACCACCATCGGCCTGCAGCTACAGAACGACAATATCCACAATGGCCTGTACAACACGCGGCAGCGGCAGATCCTGTCAACCACGCGGCAAGACCATATCGTCGAATCGAGCCTCGGCGTGTATGGCGAAAACAGCACGCGCTGGTCGCGCTGGCTGCGCACCGTGGCCGGCCTGCGCGCGGACACCTACCGCTTCGACGTGCGCAGCGACCGCGCCGCCAATTCAGGCAAGGCCAGCGACCATTTGTTCAGCCCCAGCCTGAGCGTGATCGCCGGGCCGTGGCGCGATACGGAAGCGTATTTCAACATCGGCAATGGCTTTCACAGCAACGATGCGCGCGGCACGACGATCACGGTCGACCCGAAGACGGGTGTAGCGGCCGACAAGGTCACGCCTCTGGCGCGCTCGCGGGGACTGGAACTGGGCTTGCGCAGCGCCGCCATCGCCGGCCTGCAAACCTCGCTGTCGCTGTACCGCCTGGACTTCGATTCCGAACTGCTGTTCATCGGCGACGCGGGCGCCACCGAGGCGGGCCGCCCCAGCCGCCGCTACGGCATCGAGTTTTCCAGCTACTACAAGGCGGCAAGCTGGCTGTCGCTGGACCTGGACCTGGCGTATGCGCGCGCACGCTCGCGCGGCAGCGACCCGGAGGGCGACTTCATCCCCGGCGCCATCGAAGGCGTAGCCCAGCTGGCCATGACGGTGACGCCGCCGGGGCCGTGGTCGGGTTCTTTGCGCCTGCGCTACTTCGGTCCGCGCCCCCTGATTGAAGACAACAGCGTGCGCTCGTCGGCCAGCGTGGGCTTGAACGGGCGCATCGCCTACCAGATCGACAAGACCTTGCGCGTGGAGCTGGAAGGCTACAACCTGGCCAACCGGCGCGACTCGGCCATCGATTACTACTATGCCTCGCGCCTGCCCGGCGAGGCGCAGCCCGTCGACGACATCCACTTCCATCCGGTGGAATCGCGCTCGCTGCGCCTGACCCTGGTAAAGAATTTTTAACTCAACAAGAATAATTCCTGTCGCACTGCACAGGAAACGCCGCGAAGTCGTAGAATGCCAGGCTGGATAAACTGAGACAGGCCGCATTGCGGCCAGCACCGCCATGAGCACTTCCGCACCGATCTTTACCGACCCGTCCCACGTCAAGGATGCCTTGCGCGATGACGGCTATGCCGTGCTGCGCCCGCAGGATGTGGCCGCGCTGGCCGGCTGCCCGCTGGCCGCGCTGCGCGCGCTGGAGCCGAGCTGGAATACCCTGGCGCTGGACAACTACCTGAAGGATGGCGGCCGCTATCGCCGCCGGCGCCACTCGTGCTTCGTGCAGGATGGCGAGCGCCTGACCCAGACGGCGCACCGTCCGCACTGGCAACCGGTGGAATACAACGCCCTGCACGGCGGCATGCACCGCCTGTTCGAACCGGTCGAAGCGGCTATCGTCGCGCAAGCGGCCTGGCAGCAGCTGATCCGCGCGCTGGGCGACGCCTGCTCGCAGGTGAAGGGCAGCCAGCCCTGGTTCATCGAGGCGCACCAGTTCCGCATCGACACGACCGATGGCATCGGCCGGCCCACGCCGGAAGGCGCGCACCGCGACGGCGTCGATTTCGTCGCCGTGCTGCTGATCGGGCGCGAACAGGTCAAGGGCGGCGAGACGCGCATCTTCGAAGCAGACGGCCCCAACGGAAAGCGCTTTACCCTGACCGAACCGTGGTCGCTGCTGCTGCTCGACGATGCCGCCGTGATCCATGAATCGACGCCGATCCAGCCCATCGGCGAACATGGCCACCGCGATACGCTCGTGCTGACCTATCGCGCAGGCCAATTCCAGGGCGAAAACTGACAAGCGGCCACAGCATTCCCTGTGGCCAAAATAGTTACTTGGAAGTTACTTTTGCAGACCTAAATCCGATATAGTCATACGATGTCGATATTGTGCGCTCACTGCGCCCAGCATCACCACACTGAAATCCTAGGAGAGGTCTGTGGACTCCAACAACCAAATCAAGCCTGACGAAATCGAGATCCTGATCGTCGAGGACAGCCCGACCCAGGCGGAGCGCTTGCGCCGCCTGATCCAGTCCCTGCACTATAACGCGCGCGTGGCGGCGAATGGCCAGCTGGCCCTGGCCGCCATCCGCGAGCGCAAGCCGCACCTGGTGCTGTCCGATATCGTCATGCCTGAAATGAATGGCTACGACCTGTGCCGCGCCATCAAGTCCGATCCGACCCTGCGCGACATCCCCGTGATCCTCGTCACCTCGCTCAACGATCCGAAGGACATCATCCGCGGCATCGAGTGCGGCGCCGACAATTTCATCCGCAAGCCCTACGCGGAAGACTATCTGCTCAACCGCATCAGCCACATGCTGATGAACCAGAAGCTGCGCAAGAACCAGAATGTGGAAATCGGCATCGCCCTGTACCTGGGCGACCAGAAGCATTTCATCAATGCGGAACGCCAGCAAATCCTCGACCTGCTGATCTCCACGTATGAGCAGGCGGTGCAGGTCAACGGCGAGCTGCAGGCGCGCGAACGCCAGGTGATCGAGCTGAACATGCGCCTGGCGCACCATGCGGCCGAACTGGAAACCATCAACCGCGAAATCGCCCTGAAAAACCTGGAACTGGCCGAAGCGAGCCGCATGAAGTCGGCCTTCATCGCCAACATGTCGCATGAACTGCGCACGCCATTGAACGCCATCATTGGCTTCACGGGCGCGCTGCTGATGAAACTTCCCGGTCCCCTGACGTCCGACCAGGACAAGCAACTCAATACCATCCGCGCCAGCGCGCGCCATCTGCTCTCGCTGATCAACGACATCCTCGACGTCGCCAAGATCGAAGCGGGCAAGCTGACCCTGTCGATCGAACCCGTGCACTGCCAGGAGCTGATGGCAGACGTGGCCGACACGCTGCGCCCCCTGGCCCAGCAAAAAGGCCTGGCGCTGGAAATGGCACTGGGAGAAGCGGGCCAGCCCCCCGCCATCATCGACACGGACCGCCGCGCACTGACGCAAATCCTCATCAACCTGCTCAACAACGCCATCAAATTCACGGAACAGGGCACGGTGCGCATCAGCCTGTCCCAGCGCGACGAAGACGGCGTGCTGGTGACGGAAATGAGCATCGCCGACAGCGGCGCCGGCATCAAGGAAGAAGACCAGGCCAAGCTGTTCCAGGCCTTCTCGCAGCTCGATTCCACCTCCACGCGCCACGTGGAAGGCGCGGGACTGGGCCTGTACCTGTGCCAGAACCTGGCCAACGCCATCGGCGGCGCGCTGTTCTTCAACAGCGACTACGGCTCCGGCAGCACGTTTACGCTGGCACTGCGCAGCAAAGCCTGACTTTCTGTGCGCCGCAGCATGGAATGCTGACTTTTTGCCATCAAGGAGAGACCGATACAGTAGTTCTACGGTATTGCACTGCACCATTTTCGGCGCTATAGTAGAACTGTCTCCTCCAATTCGTTCTCCGAACATTGGATTCCGCCCGCGAATACAACCGCGGGCTTTTTTTTGCCTGCGTTTTTCACGCATCTTCATCCTTTCTTAACTAAATCAAACGATTTAGTTATATCAATCGTTTGAGATATATGATTAAATCTCCGACATGATTGAAAAAAACATTTCCCATACCGTGCCCGCCGACGACGGGCGCAAGCCCCGTTCCGATGGCGAACAGTCGCGCGAGCGGTTGCTGCACAGTGCCATCCGCCTATTTGCCGAGCAGGGTTACGCCAAGACGTCCACGCGCGAACTGGCGCAGGCGGCCGGCACGAACGCGGCCGCCATCAGCTACTATTTTGGCGACAAGGCGGGCCTGTACCGCGCCGCCTTCTCCCATCAACTATCGAATCCACAAGACAATATCGCCCTGTACGAGCAACCCCATTTCACCCTGCGCCAGAGCCTGGAAGGCTTTTATGCGCAATTGCTCGCCCCCATGCAGCAGGGAGAAATCGCGCGCGACTGCATGCGCCTGTGGTGCCGCGAGATGCTCGAACCGACGGGCCTGTGGGCGCGCGAGGTTGACCAGAACATCCGTGCCGAACACGAGGCGCTCACGCGCGTGCTGGCGCGCCACCTGGGCGCGCCCGACAACAGCGACGACATGCACCGGCTGGCCTTTTCCATCGCCTCGCTGGCCCTGCAGCACATGGTCGGCGCCGAGGTGCTGCACACCTTGCGCCCGCAACTGATGGAAACGCCGCACGCCATCGATACCTGGCTGGCGCGCATGACCGACTACGCGCTGGCCATGGCCGACGTGGAGCGCCGGCGCCTGGCCATTCCTCCCTCCCACCCTACCGCTCAACAACAAGCAGAAGGACAAGCATGACGACTATTCGATGCACCGTTCAACGCGTCCTGGCCGCCAGCATCGCGCTGGCGCTGGGCGGTTGCGCCCTGCAGGGACCGCCCGCAGCGGTGGCCGCCAGCGCACCCGCGCAATGGCAGGCGCCGCTGCCGCATAACGGGAAGCTGACGGACCTGGCCAGCTGGTGGCAGGGCCAGGGCGACAGCCTGCTGGTGGAATTGATCACCGACGCACAGCAGGTCAGCCCGACCATCGCCGCCGCCGGCACGCGCATCGTGCAGGCGCGCGCGGATCGCATCGCCGGCGGCGCCGCGCTGGCGCCCACGCTCGATGCGACAGGCAGCGTGGTGCGCACCAGCCAGCAATCGGCGCAGCCCAGCGGCACCACCTCGCAGGCGGCCTTGCAAGCGTCGTGGGAAATCGATGTGTTTGGGGCCAACCGCGCCACGCGCGATGCGGCGCAGGAGCGCTACGACAGCGCCCGCGCCGGCTGGCATGAAGCCCGCGTCTCGGTCGCCGCCGAAGTGGCAAACCAGTACTACGCCTTGCGCACCTGCCAGCAATTGCAGGCCGTGGCCGAACAGGATGCCGTCTCGCGACGCGACTCGGCGCGCCTGACGGAACTGAGCGCCGGCGCCGGCTTCCAGCCGCCCGCCAATGCCGCCCTGGCCCGTGCCAGCGCCGCCGAAGGCGCCAGCCGCGCCATCGAACAGCGCGCCGCCTGCGACGTGAATGTCAAGGCGCTGGTGGCCCTGTCGGCCATGCCGGAAGACTCGCTGCGCCAGAAGCTGGCGGCCAGCCCGGCGGTCCTGCCCTCGCCCGTGGCGATTGCGGAACTGCCGGCGCAAACCCTGGGCCAGCGTCCCGACATCTACAGCGCCGAACGCGAAGTGGCGGCCGCCAGCTTCGAAGTGCGCGGCGCGCAGGCGCAGCGCTATCCCCGTCTGAGTCTGGCCGGCTCCATCGGCAAGGGCAATATCCGCGCCGGCGGCACCAGCATCACGGCCAGTACCTGGAGCATCGGCCCGCTGGCCGTCAGCCTGCCCATCTTCGACGGCGGCACCCGCCGCGCCCAGGTCGACGCGGCCACGGCGCGCTACGACGAAGCCGTGGTGAAATACCGCGCCGGCGTGCGCCAGGCCGTGCGCGAAGTGGAAGAGGCATTGGTCAACCTGGCCAGCACGGACGCGCGCAGCGACCATGCGAAAACGGCCCTGGAAGGCTACCGCGTGTCGTTTGTCGCCACCGAAGACCGCTACAAGAATGGCCTGGCCAGCCTGATCGAACTGGAAGACGCGCGCCGCACGCGCCTGGCCGCCGAAAACACGGTGGTCAACCTCGAGCGCGAACGCAGCGCCGCCTGGGTGGCGCTGTACCGCGCCGCCGGCGGCGGCTGGAGCAGCAGCAACAGCAGCAGCGCCATCGCCAACAATGCCCCCTGACGGATACGACAACATGAAAAAAATGACCCTGAAACCGATGGCTCTCGCCCTGGCCGCCCTTTGCGTTGTGCTGGGCGCCGGCGTGGCCCTGTACTCCCCTTCCTCCACGGCGGCCGACGACGCCAAGGATAAGAACGCGGCGCAAAAGCCGGCGCTCACCGTCACCACGGCCAAGCCGCAAACGGCCAGCCTGCCCATCAAGCTGAACGCCAACGGCAACGTGGCCGCCTGGCAGGAAGCCGTCATCGGCAGCGAATCGAACGGCTTGCGCCTCACCGAGGTGCGCGTGAATGTCGGCGACGTCGTGCGCGCCGACCAGGTGCTGGCCGTGTTCTCGAACGACACGGTGAACGCCGACGTGGCGCAGGCGAAGGCCGCAGTGCTGGAAGCGGAAGCGAATGCGGCGGAAGCGGCCGCCAACGCGCAGCGCGCCCGCTCGCTGCAAAGCACGGGCGCCATCAGCGCGCAGCAGATCAGCCAGTACCTGACGGCCGAACAGACGGCCAACGCGCGCATCGCGTCCGCCAAGGCGCAACTGGCGTCGCAGCAGCTGCGCCTGAAATACACGCAGGTGCTGGCGCCCGACAGCGGCATCATTTCCTCGCGCTCGGCCACCGTCGGCTCCGTCGTCGGTGCCGGCACGGAACTGTTCCGCATGATCCGCCAGGGCCGCCTCGAATGGCGCGCCGAAGTGACGGCCACCGAGCTCATGAGCCTGAAACCGGGCACCCTGGCGCAGGTGAAGGCAGCCAACGGCAGCGTTTTGACGGGCAAGGTGCGCATGATCGCCCCTACCGTCGATCCGCAGACGCGTTCCGCCCTCGTGTACGTGGACCTGCCGGCCAGCGCCGGCAACAATGCGCCGTTCAAGGCCGGCATGTACGCCAGCGGCGAATTCGAACTGGGTAACTCGGGCGCGCTGACGGTGCCGCAGCAGGCGATCGCCGTGCGCGATGGCTTCAGCTATGTCTTCCGCCTGAATGCCGACCAGCGGGTCAGCCAGATCAAGGTGCAGGCCGGACGGCGCCTGAGCGACCGCATCGAGATTTTAGGCGGCATCACGGCCGACACGACCATCGTCGTCAGCGGCGCAGGCTTCCTCAATGACGGCGACCTGGTACGCAATGTTCAAAACCCGGTAGCAACCCCGGTCGCAGCAGCAGCCAAGCCGGCCGCAGCGAAAAAGTAAGGAGAGGCCATGAATTTTTCCTCCCTCTCGATCAAGAATCCGATCCCGGCCATCATGCTGTTCGCGCTGCTGACCCTGGCCGGTCTGCTGGCTTACAAGGCCAATCCGGTGCAGGATTTCCCCGACATCGAACTGCCCATCGTCACCGTCAGCGCGGTGCTGCCAGGCGCCGCGCCGGCCCAACTGGAAACGGAAGTGGCGCGCAAGATCGAGGACTCCGTCGCCACCCTGCAAGGCGTGAAAAACATCTACACCAAGGTGCTCGATGGCGTCGTCACGGTCACCGTCGAATTCATCCTGGAAAAGCAGATCGCCGAAGCCGTCAACGATGTACGCGATGCCGTCGCGCGGGTCAAGGCGGACATGCCGGCCGAGCTGCGCGACCCCACCGTCACCAAGGCGTCCACGGCCGGGCGCGTGGTGCTGACCTTTATCGCCACGGCGAAGCCGGGCGTCGACAACCCGCTCGACTCTCCCGACCTGTCCTGGTTCGTCGACAACACGGTGGCCAAGCGCCTCCTGACCGTGCCCGGCGTGGGCGCCGTCACCCGCGTGGGCGGCGTCTACCGCGAGATCCAGGTGGAACTCGACGAAGCGCGCATGGCGGCATTGAAGGTCTCCGCCCTCGACGTCTCGCGCCAGTTGCGCCTGGTCCAGCGCGAAGCGCCTGGCGGCCGGGGCGACATCAGCGGCGCCGAGCAATCGGTGCGCACCATCGCCACCGTGAAAACGGCCGATGAACTGTCGCGCGTGGAAGTGCCGCTGCCGGACGGCCGCCATGTGCGCCTGGACCAGGTGGCCACCGTGCGCGACACGGTCGCCGAACCGCGCGCGCTGGCCGAGCAGGATGGCAAGACGGTCGTCGCCTTTGAGGTGTTCCGCACCAAGGGCGCCAGTGAAGTGGCCGTTGCCAAGGGCGCACGCGACGCCATCGCCGACCTGCAGAAGGAAAACCCCAACGTGGTGCTGCAGCAGTCGATCGACAATGCCTTCCCCGTCGAGGAAAACTTCGACGGCTCGATGGAGCTGCTGTACGAAGGCGCGCTGCTGGCCGTGCTGGTGGTGTGGTGGTTCCTGCGCGACTGGCGCGCCACCCTGGTCGCCGCCGCAGCCCTGCCCCTGTCCGTGATGCCGGCTTTCCTCGGCATCTACTGGTTCGGCTACACGCTCAATACCGTCACCCTGCTGTCGCTGGCCCTGGTCGTCGGCGTGCTGGTCGACGACGCCATCGTGGAAATCGAAAACATCGAGCGCCATCTGCGCATGGGCAAGTCGCCCATGGAAGCGGCCATGGAAGCGGCCGACGAAATCGGCATGGCGGTGATCGCCACCACCTTCGCGCTGGTGGCAGTATTCCTGCCGACGGCCTTCATGAGCGGCATTCCCGGCCTGTTCTTCAAGCAGTTCGGCTGGACGGCCGTGCTGGCCGTGCTGGCATCCTTGGTGGTGGCGCGTCTGCTCACGCCGATGATGGCAGCCTACATATTGAAACCGCTGCCGCACAAGGAAGAGCAGGATGGCTGGCTGATGACGCGCTATCTGACGGTCATGCGCTGGTGCCTGAACCACCGCGGCATCACGGCCATCGCCGCGGCCCTGTTCTTTGTCGGCGCCATCGCGCTCGTGCCGCTGCTGCCGACCGGTTTCGTGCCGGCCGCCGACCGCGCGCAGACGCAGATCAACCTGGAACTGCCGCCCGGTTCCACCCTGGGTGAAACGCAGGCCGTGGCAGCCCTGGCGCGCGATGCGGCCATGCGCACGCCGGGCGTCAAGGGCGTCTTCAGTTCGATAGGCGGCGGCTCGAGCGGCGACGCCTTCGCCCCCGGCGCGGCGGCCGAAGCGCGCCGCGCCGTGCTGACCCTGACCACCGTGCACCGCACGGAGCGCAAGGAATCGATGGCGGACCTGGAAACGCAGCTGCGCCACAAGCTCGATACGATCCCCGGCGCCCGCTTCACGGTGGGGCCGCCCGACACGGGCGTCAAGATGCAGCTGGTGCTGCGCTCGGAAGACCCGGTGGCGCTGATGGCGGCGGCGCAAAAGGTCGAGCGCGAACTGCGCGGCCTGAAAGGCATCGGCAACGTCAATTCCAGCGCCTCGCTGGTGCGCCCGGAAATCATCGTGCGTCCCGATTTCGCCAAGGCTGCGGACCTGGGCGTGACGGCGGCAGCCATCGGCGAGACCGTGCGCGTGGCCACGGCCGGCGACTACGACACGGACCTGACGAAAATGAACCTGCCGGAGCGGCAAGTGCCGATCCGCGTCAAGCTGCCCAACAGCGTGCGCGCCGACCTGGCCGCCATCGAGCGCCTGACGGTGCCCGGCAAGAATGGCCCCGTGCGCCTGGCGAACGTGGCCAGCGTCACGATGGAAAGCGGCCCGGCGCAGATCGACCGCTTGAACCGCAGCCGCAACGTGACCCTCGACGTGGAGCTCGGTTCGCGCACCCTCGGTGAATTGAACGTGGAAGCGCGCGCGCTGCCATCGATGAAGAATTTGCCGCCATCCGTGAAGATCGCCGAACTGGGCGACGCGCAGGAGATGGCCTCGCTGTTCGCCAGCTTCGGCCTGGCCATGCTGATCGGCGTGCTGTGCATCTACTGCGTGCTGGTATTGCTGTTCAAGGACTTCATGCAGCCGGTGACCATCCTGGCGGCGCTGCCGCTGTCGATCGGCGGCGCCTTCGTGGCGCTGCTGATCACGGGCAGCGCCCTGTCGATGCCATCGATGATCGGCCTGATCATGCTGATGGGGATCGTCACCAAGAACTCGATCCTGCTGGTCGACTATGCGATCCTGGCGCGCCAGGCCGGCATGAACCGCTTCGATGCGCTGGTCGATGCCTGCCACAAGCGCAGCCGCCCCATCCTGATGACGACGATTGCCATGGGCGCCGGCATGATGCCGCTGGCACTGGGCTGGGGCGCCGACCCCAGCTTCCGTTCGCCGATGGCCATTACCGTGATCGGCGGCCTGATCACGTCGACCCTATTGAGCCTGCTGGTGGTGCCGGCCGTGTTCACCTACATCGACGACCTGGAGCACCTGCTCAAGCGCGGCATGGCCAGACTGCGCCGCCAGAAGGCGCCGCTGCGGCGCGATGACAAGGTGGCGCTGGAAAAATAGGCGTCGCCATTGTTTGCAAAAATCGCCCCTCGCGGGCAAGGAAGCGAAGGACCGGCCGCCAGGCCGCGCTCCCTCGCTTCCATCTATCTGGCATACTGCGCCCATTCTCCATGAACGCAATCTGCCCTGCCTATGAATTACCGTACCCCGCTCGTCCTGCTACTGGTATCCGCGCTGCTCGGCGCCTGCTCGGAAAAGACTGCTCCCGCCAGCGCCGACCTGGCCGCTGACGTGGTAAGCGATGTCCCCGCAGCCGCTGCCGCTGACGATGCAGCATCGGCCGAACACGTGCCGCCGCCGGCCGCCACCGCCCCCAGGACGGAAGCGATGAACACGCCGCAGGCGCGCGAGCGTGAAGTGGGCATGATGCGCGCCATCTTCGGCAAGGACTACCGCAGCGACAGCGAGGATGCGCTGGCCGACCTGCCCGATCCTGACAACCACGTCGACAAACTCAGTTACGTGGTCAGTGCCGTCAGCCACAAGCTCCTGCCCGATGGCCGCGCCATCCTGGTGGCGAATGCGGAAACGGCCAACACGGAAGGCACGGCGGAATCGGCGCATGCCTCGTCGGGACTGTTGAATGTGTTTTTCCTGGCGCCCAAGGGCCAGCCGGAAGACGGCCAGTGGCAAGTCGTGAAACGCCTGGAAAACATCGCCGCCCTCGGTTCATCGGGGCAGCTCGGTGAAGTCCACTGGGTCATGCTGGGCGCGAACAAGCCGGGACTGGCGATCCGCCATGGCTATACCGGCCAGGGCTACACCATCACGCAACTGGCCCTGTTTGAAATCGGCGACGGCAAGGTAACCGCGCTCGATGGCGGCATGGACCTGTACTCGGACAATATGGGCGCCTGCACGCCGGACATGGATGAATGCTGGATGGTCGAAGGCAAGTGGCGCTTCGCCCCCGCGCGCAATGGCGGCGCCTACGATGACTTGCTGATCGATTTCAAGGGTGCCTCCGAGAAGATCAAGCCCGGCGTCACGGTCAAGCCGGATGAAGATCCGCCGCGCATCGCCACGCCGTTGAATGGACACGCGCGCTATGCTTTCGATGGCAAGGGATATAAATTAATCGAAGGGAAAAACACGGTGCCTGGCGTTTAACGGGGTCGGACCCGCCGGGTCTGCCCCCACGCACGCCAGCTACCTGCGCGCCGCCTCCAGCCGCACCAGCAGCGGCGCATACATGGCACGCGTATGGCTGCTCCAGCGGGCCATGGCGCTGTCGATATCGAGCAGCAGGCGTTCCGACAACACCTTGTCGCCCTGCTGCAACGCCCAGATCGCGCACTCGGCGCGGCACTCGAAACTGTTGTAGCGCGTCAGCGCATCGTCGAATTCCGCCTTCGCTTCCACCTGGCGCCCGCTTTGCGCCAGGGCGCGCGCCGTCAGCAGGGACACCATCTCGGGACGGAAATGGATATCCGTGCGGCGGATGAATTCCAGGTGCGTCAATGCCTCGGCGCCCCGTTCGCATTCCAGATAGGCGCGCGCCGCGCCCAGGCGAATTTCCAGGTCCGATGAAAACGCTCCCCGCAGGCAGGCTTCATAGGTCGATGCCGCTTCCTGCGCGTCGCCCGCTTCGAGCAGCGCGCTGGCCAGGCGCATCTGGTTTTGCGCCGTCGGCGTGTACTCGAAAGCGGCTCTCGCCTCGCGCAGTTCGCGGTTCGGATCGAGCACTTGCACGGCCACCGAAGCGACCTTGCGCGCGCCTTGCGGCAGGCGCGAATTGGGCAGATAGATGGCGAAGAAATACACCACGCTGCCCAGCAGCGGGAACATGAATAAAATGAGCAGCCAATACAGCTGCTGCCCGTTGCGCACCACGTGAACCGCAAAAAATACCGCGATCAGGATGTGGATGCCTATGCCAAAAATCGTCATGCTGCGACCTCGTTCGTGACGGGAGCAGCTGGCACCATGCCGCCGCTTTCCCCGGTCAGAATATTACACTGGCCACGGCAAACGACCGCGCCGTGCACGCGCGCCTATTCCGTCTTGGCGGACCAGCCGCCGCCCATGGCCCGGTACAGGTCGACCGAGGCGACGAGGACGCGCGTCTTCAGTTGCAGCAGCCCCACGTCGGCACTGTATAGGGTGCGCTGGGCGTCGAGTTCTTCCAGGTACGAGGCGTAGCCATTGCGGTAGCGGTTGTGCGCGATGCGCAGAGTATCCGCCGCAGTGGCGCGGCGCGCCTCGTTTTCCACTGCTTGCTGCCGCAGGCGGTAGATGGCGCCCAGGCTGTTCTCCGTTTCGGCGAAGGCGTTGCGCACCACGTTTTCATACGCGTACACGAGCTGGTCGCGCTGCGCACCGGCCGCATCCGTCTGCGCCTGCACCCTGCCGCCATCGAACAGGGGGCCGGCCGCCAGCGCCGTCAAGCGCCACAGGGCGGTGGGCGCATGCAGGAAATCGGTGAGGGTTGTGGCTTGCCCGCCGCCAACGGCCGTCAGCTTGAACGAGGGCAGCAGCTGGTCGCGCGTGGCGGCCAGGCTGGCGTTGGCTGCCGCCAGGTTGTGTTCCGCGCGCGCGATGTCGGGCCGCCGGCGCAGCAATTCGGAAGGCAAGCCGGCAGGCACGCCAGGCGCCGCCAGCTCGGCCAGCGGCAAGCCGCGCGCGATGGGACCGGGATTGCCGCCAACGAGGACGGCCAGCGCGTTTTCCTGTTCGAAGATCTGCCGCTGCAACTGCGGCACCTGCTCGGCCGCCGCATGGTATTCCGATTGCGCCTGCAGCCATTCCAGACGCGAACTGTAGCCCACCTCGAACTGCTTGCGCGCCAGCTCGCGCGACTGTTCGCGCAGCTGCAGGGTCGATTGCGTCAACGCCAGCTGCGCGTCGAGGCCCCGCAAGTTCAGGTAGCTCGTCGCCACGCTGGCGGCGATCGACAGGGCTGCCGCATCGAGGCTGGCCTGTTCGGCACGATAGCTCTCGCCCGCTGCATCGCTCAGACTGGCCAGCCGGCCCCACACATCGATTTCATAGCTGGCCTGCAGTTCGGCCTGGAAGACGTTCGTCACATACGGCTTGCCGCTCGACGCAAGTGTGCGCGTGCGCGTCGGCGAGCCATCGAAGGCCAGGCTGGGCGCGCGGTTCGCATCGGCCTGCGCCAGGCGCGCGCGGTATTCCTGCACGCGGGCGCGCGCCACGCGCAAGTCGCCATTGCGCGCCAGCGCCTCGCCCACCAGATCACTTAAAACCGGATCGCCGAACGCCTGCCACCACAGCTGTTCCAGCTGTGTGCCATGCGCGGACGCTGCGCCGCCTTCGCCTTGCGCGCGCCAGCCGGACGGCAGTTGCAGGGCCGATGCGGGCGGCGGTGGCGCGTTGGCGGCGCAGCCCGCCAGCGCCAGCACGCCGGCAATCAGCAGGAGGCGGCGCTTCATGGCTTGGCCTTCGCGGTCGCCTTTTTTGGTGCAGGCGGTGGCGCGGGATTGTCCGCCGAGTCGTTCAGCACGGCCGACGTGTCGACGCTGACCACCACCGACATGCCCGGCACCAGGCGGCGCGCATTCGCCTGGCCCGCATCGATGCGGATGCGCACGGG
The DNA here is from genome assembly GCF_021165895.1 of Janthinobacterium sp. PLB04. NCBI lineage: Bacteria > Pseudomonadati > Pseudomonadota > Betaproteobacteria > Burkholderiales > Oxalobacteraceae > Janthinobacterium > Janthinobacterium sp. PLB04. Next base: position 5,582,043 of record NZ_CP088968.1, read on the forward strand.
AATGCGCTGGGCGATTTTGAGGTAGTTGCCCGTCGCATTATCGGCCGGCAGCACGGAAAACTCGGAGCCGGTGGCCGGCGAGATCCGTTCCACCTGGCCCGTCAGCACGGCGCCATCGAGCGCGTCGACGTGGAAGGTGGCGCTCTGCCCTTCCTGCACGCCATTCATTTGCGTTTCCTTGAAATTGGCAATCACCCACATCTGGCGCGGCACCAGCGCCATCAGCTGCGCACCGGAATTCACGTACGCGCCCTGGCGCACCGTCACCTGGCCCAATTGTCCATCGGATGGTGCCACGATGCGCGTGTTATCGAGGTCGATCTTCGCCGCCTTGACGGCCGCCTGCGCATTCGCCACGGCCGCTTCCAGCGCCTGCTTGTTGACCACCACACTGTGCACGCTTTGCTGGGCGATGTCGAGGTTGGCGCGCGCCTGCGCCAGCGCCGCCGCCATCTGCGCCTGCGCGGCGCGCGACTGGTCGTGTTCGCGCTGCGACAGGGAACCGTCTGCCACCAGCTGCTCCACGCGATTCAGATCGGCGCTGGCCTTGCGCGCCTGCGCTTCTGCATTGGCCATCACGGCCTCGCTGACGGAAATGCCCGCCTGCGCGCTGGCCTTTTGCTGCGCCCAGTTCGACAGCGCCGCCTGCTGCGCGGCCAGCTGGGCCTGCGCCTGTTCGTAGCGCTGCTGGTAGATGCGGTCGTCGATGCGCACCAGCAGCTGGCCTTCCTTGACGTCCATGAAGTCCTGCACCGTCACTTCCACCACATAGCCCGACAGCTGCGAGCCGATGATGGTCACCTGGCCCCGCACGGTGGCGTTTTCCGTCGTCACGATGGGGCTGGTGAACGGCGGCAGCCGCCACGCATACAGCACGATCAGCACGCCCACCAGGGCCACGGAGGCAAAGGCCAGCGCGGACAGCCACTGGTGACGCCGGTCCGGCTGCGGCGGCGTGCTGCTTGCCGCAGGCGCCGGGGCAGGTGGCGTAGCGGGTGCTGGTGTTGGTACTGGCGGCGTGGTGTTATTTTCTGTCATTGCTCGGTTCCGAATTGGTAATGGGGACGATGGCCATGGCCGTCTGCGCATCGCGCACGGGGCCGACCAGGCGACGCGCGCCGGTGGTGATGCGGGTCCAGGACTGGCTGACCAGCATCCAGATCAGGGTGGCGATGGCGACGCCGGCGATCATCAAAAAAACATCGTTATAGGCCAGCACATTGGCTTCGCGCGTGGCGATGGCGCCCAGGCGCGCCACGCCCTGGGCGCTGCGCAAGGCAGGGTCCGTCAGCACGCCGCCATAGCTTGCGGCTCCGGACTGCACGCGCGCGGCCACTTGCGGGTCAAGCATGGTGAGATGCTCGACCAGGTAGCTGGAATGGTATTTTTCACGCGCCGTCTGGATGGTGCCGACGATGGCCGCACCAAGCAGGCCGCCCAGGTTCTGCGTCATGGTAAACATCACGGAAAAACTCACCAGGTTGCGCGGTTCGGCGATGACGGCGCCCATGCCGGCCACCATGGTGGGACCGAGGAAATACGTGCCGCCAAAGGCCAGCAGGAACTGGCTGACATACATGTTGACGGGGCGCGTCTGGCTGGTGGCATGCGCGTCGATCAGGGCGCCTGCAGCGATCAGCAGCAGCGCGAACATCAGCGAGCGGTTCAACGTCGCCGGATTGATCGTCAGCGCGCTGACCACCAGGCCCGCCACGCTGCCCAGGAGCACCACGACGAACAGGTTTTGCATCTGGTCCGTGTTCAAGCCCAGCGCCTGCAGGAAGCCGACGGCGCCCGTCGATTCGGACAGCACGATACGAAACAGCAGCACGGATAAAAACAGCTTGGCGATCTTGCCCGTGGTGAGCCAGCGCGTGTTGAGCAGCGGGCGCGCGCGGTTATGCTCGATGGCCAGCGAGGCGGCGATCAGCACGATCGAGCATGCCAGGCACACGCCCACCCACTCGGATTCCATCCACCACGCCGTGCGCCCCTGCGCCAGCACGGCGCACAGCAGGGCCACGCCGGGCGCGAACAGGATGAAGGTGAGGAAATCGAGCGGCTCGAACGTCTGCACCCTGTCGCCGGGCGGCAGTTTCAGGGCCAGCACGCAGCCCAGCGCCAGCAGGGCCAGTCCCAGTTCGAACAAGTACAGGCCATGCCATTCGCCGATCTGCAGCAGTTCGGAAGTGAAGATGCGCGCCAGGGGCAGCGCCAGCTGGGCAAAACCGAGGCCCAGCACCACGCCCTTCAAGCGGTGCCGCGCGGGAAAGGCCTGCAGGGTGTAGTACAGGCCCAGCACGCCCAGCGCGCCGCCCACCATGCCATGCGCGGCGCGCACGGCGATCGCGGACGGCAAGGTATTCGCATACAAGTGGGCGAAGGTGACGAGCGCATACAGCACCAGGAACGCTTCCGTGAACAGGCGCAGGCCGAACTGCTGGCGGAACTTCACCAGCAGCAGATTCATGGAAACGATGGTCATCACGTAGGCCGCCGGCAGCCACTGCATCTGGTAGGCATAGGCAGCCAGCGAACCTTGCAGGTTCAGCAAATTGGCCGTCACCAGGCCGTTGCCCAGTCCCCCCGTCAGCGCGACGATCAGGCCGACGATGAAATACGCGACACGCTTGGGCGTCGAATGTTCGGGCATCGATGGCGACCCGGGCAAGGTCGGGCGTTCGCCCGGCCCCCAGGTGCGAGGTGTGTACTTGTCCATGCGGTAATCGCGATCCGGTTTGCTGAAGCCGTTCCTTGCTGCTGTTCTGCTTCCTTCAAGCAAATAGTTGCAAATGAACAGTTCTAGTCAGCAGCATATCACCGCAGGACGTTTTTATTGTTTACATTGTTGCAGGGCGTTGCGCATGCAGCTCAAACAGCGTATGCAAGGGGGCCGGCGGATCCGGCCCCCTTGCTGATGCCGCCACTCACACTCTCGGCGGATCCGTCTCGCGCGCAAACGCCCGGTGCGCGGCCAGCGCCTTTTTAAAGGCCGCCACGGCTTTCACCACGTCGCCGGAAGGCGCGACGATGATGGCGGGATCCGGCTTGCCATCGGGCAGGGTCGCCGGTACGCCAGCCTTGTCCAGCAAGTCCTTGCCGGCGCCGCTGGCCAGCATCGGCTTGCAGTGGCGGTATTGCAGGCGCAGGAAGTCGAGCGCGTTGGCGTCGCTGCCCAGCTGCTGCACGGCGCCCTGGCCGTCGGGAAGCACAACGGCGTCGAACAGCACGGACGGTCCCGCTTCGAGCGAGATTTCCACGTCGAGCGGCGCGCCGCCGCTGGTGTCGACTTTGCCCAGGTGGCTGCCCACCAGGCGCGGCACGGCGCCATCGGCCAGCAGCGAGGCATAGATATTGCGCACTTGCGCGCCATCGCTGCCCGGCCCCACCAGGATGGCCACGCGCAAGGTATGGATACCCGTCTTGCCGGGGCGGAAAAAGAGCGACAGGGCTGGCGATGGCGGATATGCCGGCAGCGGCTCCAGGGAGGCGCGCGGCATGACGGGCGGCAGCGCCAGGCCCAGGCCATCGGCCAGGCGCTGCGCCAGGGTCTCATCGACATTGCGCAGCATGGCGACGATGCGCTGGCGGATCGCCACCGTCTGCACCTTGCTCAGCTCAAAGCGGAACGCATGCACGATATGGTCTTGTTCCACCGGCGTCTGGCTGATCCAGAACAGGCGCGCCTGGCCATAATGCTCGGCGAATTTCTCGGGCTTGCCGCGCACCTTGTCGCCTTCGGCGGAAGCGGGAAAACTGTTGAAACCCTTCGCGCCCGCCTGGAACGGGCAGCCGCCCGCCAGCGAATTGGGCTCGTACGCGACCCGGCCCCGGTTGATGGCCTGGCGGTGGATGCCGTCGCGCTGGTTGTTGTGCACGGGCGCCAGCGGCGCATTGATGGGGATTTCATGGAAGTTGGCGCCGCCCAGGCGCGTCAGCTGGGTATCGACATAGGAATGGATGCGTCCCTGCAGCAGCGGGTCGTTGGAGAAATCGATGCCGGGCACGATGTGCGCCGTGCAGAACGCCACCTGCTCCGTCTCGGCGAAAAAATTGTCCGGGTTGCGGTTCAAGACCATCTTTCCGACGGGGACAAGAGGGACAAGTTCTTCGGGAATCAGCTTGGTCGGATCGAGCACGTCGAAGGGGAACGCTTCCGCCTGTGCTTCCGTGAAGACCTGAAAGGACAACTCGTATTCGGGATACTCGCCGCACTCGATGGCTTCCCACAGGTCGCGCCGGTGGAAGTCGGAATCGGCGCCGCTGATCTTGACGGCTTCGTCCCACACGAGCGAGTGCGTGCCGGCCATGGGCGACCAGTGGAATTTGCAGAACACGGACTGCCCCTTGGCATTCACGAGGCGGAAGGTATGCACGCCGAAGCCCTGCATCATCCGGTAACTGCGCGGGATGGCGCGGTCCGACATGGCCCACATCAGCATGTGCGTGATTTCCGGCGACAGTGAGGCGAAATCCCAGAAGGTGTCGTGCGCGCTGGCCGCCTGCGGCATGCCATTGTGCGGTTCGGGCTTGACCGCATGCACGAGGTCGGGGAATTTCATCGCATCCTGGATGAAGAAGACGGGGATGTTATTGCCCACCAAATCCCAGTTGCCTTCATCCGTATAGAACTTCACGGCAAAGCCGCGCACGTCGCGCGCCGTATCGGTCGAACCGCGTTCGCCGGCCACCGTGGAAAAGCGCACGAAGACGGGCGTGCGCTTGCCCGCCTTGGCAAACAGCCTGGCGCGCGTATGCTTGCTTTGCTCCTTGTAGCACTCGAAGTAACCGTGGGCGGCCGAACCGCGCGCATGCACGACGCGCTCGGGGATGCGCTCATGGTCGAAATGCGTGAGCTTTTCACGCAGGATGAAATCTTCCATCAGGGTGGGGCCGCGCAAGCCCGCCTTCAGCGAGTTCTGGTTGTCACCCACGGGCACGCCCTGGTTGGTCGTCAGCACGCAGCCGCTATCGTCGCTACGGGCGCCATCCAGCGAGCTATTCAGCGCATTCTCGCCCAGCGCGGGCTGGCCGTCACCCGTCTTCGGAGAAGGTAGCGTTTCGCCCGTGGTGCTGGCCGTGGCCAGCGCTTCGCCGGTCGCCACATGCACGCCTTCGACCGGCGTGCGCGCCGCCTCGCCATACTGGCCATCCTCCTTGGGATTGACGGCCATGGCGGCGGCCAGCTGCTGGCTGGCGGCCGTCTTTTGCAGCAGCGCGCGGGCCACGTCGTTGTCCGCACCCAGGCTGTGCGGCGCATTGCTGTCGGATGGGCCGGACATGCTGCTCAATACGGAACCCGCACCGTCCGTGGACGGCGTTTTCTTGTTGCTAGCCATTACATCTCCTGTGAGTAATTTGCCCCGGGAAGTAACGCTACAACTCCCTCATTCAGCGCACGAACAGGGCAATCAAAATAATGATGGGAATAGGTATGCCGATCAACCACAACAAAATGGAGCGCATCATCACTCTCCTTTACCGCTTGCTGCTACCTTGTGCGCGTGGGCGCTGGCACGGCCCGCAATGAAGGCAGACCGGGCCAGCGCCCACGACAACGACCTTGCCTGGCTGCGTACAGTTACTTACGCGAACCCAGCAGTTTCGACAGGCCATAACCGGCTGCCGCCGCAATCAGCAAGGACACGGCCGGACGCTCGCGCACATAATCGCGGCCCGTCTCGCCGGCGCGCTGGCAGGCGGCGCCCAATTGTTTGCCGCGCGCCATCAAGGTTTCGGAAGCCTTGTTGACGGTGTCGCTGACCTGGCCGATGCGGTCGCCCACCTGGTCCACGCCGTCATGGGCGCGCGTGGCCACCTTGTCGGCCAGAGGCTGGGCCTGGCTTGCCACCTTGTCAATGGTGCGGTGCAAATCCTGGCGGGTATCCTGGACGGTGCCGTTCAAATCGGAGCTGGTTTTTTCAATCGCGTTCATGATGGTTTCCTTTAACAGTGAATAATTTCAACCATGCTCGATGCCGTGACCGAATCATGATTCTCCTCGCTTCGGGGAAAAAGAAGCGGCTAAACGCTGCCGGGCTGAGCCATATCAAACAGTGGATCAGCAGCAAGCTGTTGGTACTACCTTAACCGCCCCCGCCACGCGCCACCGTGCGCTGCCACACCTTGAGACGCAGACTTAAATGCCTATTGGAAATAGCAATCCCCGCCTGCCTGGCGGGACGGGCGGGCAAACCATCCGTCATGCATCGTTCTGAAGTTACAGCCAGCCACGCATAAATGTATGGATTTTTTCAAGGCTTCAGCCCATAATTACGAGAAGCAATACCCATACATAAAACAAAATGCCCCAATCTAAATCCATACAAGAAGAAAGCCAGGCCAGCGCGTGGATCACGCCGTTCGTGCAGCACGGCGGCCCGCGCTACCTGCAGATCGCCGACATGCTCGAGCGCGCGTTGTCCGACGGCAGCCTGCGCCCGGGTGACCGATTGCCGCCGCAGCGCCGCCTGGCCGCCCTGTACCAGGTCGACCTGACGACGGTAACGCGCGCCTACGACGAAGCCAAGCGCCGCAACCTGCTGGAGGGACATGGCGCGCGCGGCACCTATGTGGCGGCGCCGAAAGTGGAATTGACGCAGATGCTGGACCTGAGCATGAACATCCCGCCGCCGCCCGTGGGCGTGGATTTCGACGACTTGCTGAAACAGGGCGTGGCGCAAGTGCTGATGCGCACGGACAGCGATCTGTTGATGAGTTATCACCTGGGCGGCGGCGGCAAGGCCGACCGCGCGGCGGGCGCCGTCTGGCTCGCGCCCATGTTCGGCGACGTCGATGCGGAACATGTGGTGGCCTGTCCCGGCGCGCAGGCGGCGCTGGCGGCGCTGATCTTGACTCTCAGCCGGCCCGGCGACAGCATCCTGACGGAAAGCGCCGTGTATCCGGGCCTGCGCCTGGCGGCGAGCCAGCTGAACCGCAAGGCCATCGTCGTGGAAACGGATGCCGACGGCATGCTGCCCGAAGCGCTGGAAAAGGCGTGCCGCAAGCACCAGGCGCGCCTCGTGTATTTGAACCCGACCCTGCAAAACCCGACAGCGCACACCATGCCGGCCGCGCGCCGCCTGGCCATCACGGAGGTGGTGCAGCGCTGCGGCATGCACATCATCGAGGATGACCCGTACTGGCTGCTGGCATCCGACGCACCGCCCCCGCTGGCCCATTACGCGCCCGCCCACGTGTCGTATATCGCCACCCTGTCGAAATGCCTGGCGCCGGGCCTGCGCATGGCCTACACCTTGATCGCCGAGGTGCAGCTGCGCGAACGCTTCCTGCAGGCTATGCGCTCGTTTTCCCTGATGGCCACGCCCCTGACGACGGCGCTGACGACGCAATGGATACACGACGGCTCCGCGCACGCGCTGCTGGCCGGCATACGCAGCGAAGCGGACGCGCGCCAGGACGTCATCCGCACGATTTTGACGGGCACCAGCCAGCCGCACAGCAACGGCATCCACGTATGGTATTCACTGCCCAGCTACTGGACCTCGCGCGAACTGGCCGCCACGGCCCGCGCCCAGGGCGTGGCCGTCACGGCCTCGGACGCCTTCTACGACAACCGCCCGCCGAACGCCATCCGCATTTCGCTGGGCAGCATCCGCGACCGCGCGCGCCTGGCCAACGCATTAAAGAAATTATCACTGCTGCTGGCGCACAAGCCGGAGCTGCCCCGGGAGTTCGTCATTTAACGGCGCAGCCGCGCATCCACCGAAAACTTGCCCGCGCCACTGATGGCAATCGTGCCAAAGACGATGATCAGCAGCCAGCCGAACTGGCCATCGGCGATGCTCCAGTCCGGGTGCACGAGCAGCATCGACACGCCCAGCAGGAACAACAATGGCAGGCAGGCCAGGCGCGTCAGCAAGCCGGCGGCGACCAGCAGCGGGCAGAGGATTTCCGCGAACAGGGCGCAGTACAGGGTGACGGTGCGCCCCAGGTGCAGCGGGTCGTCGATATGCGCCAGTTCATCGGAGAAGTGCAGCAGTTTGGGCAAGCCGTGCACGTGCAGTACCAGCAGCGCGCCCGTCACGCGCGCAAACAGCAAGCCCGCATCGGGCAAGAAGGGGCCGGCCAGCGCCGCCATCCAGTGTTTCTTCATGATTACTCCAGTGGGAAAGCCAGGCGACGCGGCGCGCCGCTGCCAGCCATCATAGGCAGGCGGGCGCCTGGGCGCGACTGGTCTTTTGGCAGAGGCGCCAGCGCGCGCGAAGGCCTAGACTGGCCGATGCCATTACTGGCTCAGGCCGTAACTGGTCCCTCCCCCATCCCCGAAGGAAATGCATCATGTCGAAGAAAATCGAAGCCGAAGAAGTCACATCCCGCCGCAAGCTGCTCGTCAGCGTCGCCGGTGTCGCCGCCGGCGCGGGCCTGCTGGCCGCCGGTGGCGCCAGCGCCGCCGCCAAGCCAGCCGCTGCCGCTGCCGCCGCGCCAGGCAAGCTCACCGTCAACAGCGTCACCGTCAAGGACGGCACCGTCATCCACTTCAAGGACTGGGGCAGCGGCACGCCCGTCGTCTTCAGCCACGGCTGGCCATTGCAAGGCGACGCCTGGGAAGACCAGATGATGTTCCTGGCCAGCCACGGCTACCGCGTAATCGCGCACGACCGCCGCGGCCACGGCCTGTCCAGCCAGCCATGGCAGGGCAATGACATGGATACCTATGCCGACGATCTGGCCACCCTGCTCGACGCGCTCGACATCAAGGGCGCGACCCTGGTCGGCCATTCGACGGGCGGCGGCGAAGTGGCGCGCTATATCGGCCGCCATGGCGAGAAGCGCGTGGCCAAGGCCGTGCTGGTGGGCGCCGTGCCGCCGCAGATGGTCAAGTCGGAGACGAATCCCGGCGGCTTGCCGATGTCCGTCTTCGACGGCATCCGCGCCGGCGTGCTGGCCGACCGTTCGCAATTTTTCAAGGACCTGACGGTGCCGTTCTTCGGCGCCAACCGTCCCGGCAACAAGGTGTCGCAAGGCATGCGCGACACTTTCTGGCTGCAGGGCATGCAATGCGGCATCAAGAACGCCTACGATTGCATCAAGCAGTTTTCCGAGACGGACTTCACGGCCGACCTGAAGAAAATCTCCGTGCCCACCCTGGTGGTGCACGGCGGCGACGACCAGATCGTGCCGATCGACGCTTCCGGCAAGGCTGCGGCCAAGCTCCTCAAGAACGCCAGGCTGGTCATCTATGAAGGCGCGCCGCACGGCTTGCCGGCCACCCACAAGGACCGCCTGAACGAAGACTTGCTGGCCTTTATCAAGTCCTGACCGTTCTGCGCCTCCCGCACCGCCGGCCAGCCCGGCGGTGCTACTCTTCCCCGCCGCGCAAAAAAAACCGCCCGCCTCCCCCATTCGTATAACTGCCTTGCCTGATGCGCCGTGCATACTTGTTGCAGCGCGGCATACGCCGCAGCGAACGACAGGAGTTCCGCGATGGCCAGCATGCATTATTTCCCTCAGAAGCAAGACCCCGGCCCGGCGCAGGCGCAGCGCATGGGCAGCATGGACGGTATGGGCGAATTTGCCGCATCGGTCGCGCACGAGGTGCGCCAGCCGCTGGCGGCCATCGCGCTCAATGCCGATGCAGCCTTGCGCTGGCTCGATCACGATCCGCCCCGCCTCGACGAGGCACGCACGGCGCTGGCCCTGGTTGCCAGTGCCGGCAGCCATGCCAGCGCCGTGCTGCGCAGCGTGCATGGCCTGGCCTGCAATTCGCCGGACAGCCACGATGATTTTGTGGCCGACGACGCCGTGCAGGACCTGCTGCCCCTGTTGCGCGCGCCACTGCAACGCCACGCCATCCATCTGGAAACGCAGCTGGCGCCGGGCCGCCCGCTGCTGCATGCCGACCCGGTGCAATTCCGGCAAGTCATCTTGAACCTGCTGATGAACGCCATCGAGGCTCTGCGCGACACCGGCGGCCGGCCGCGCACGGTGCTGCTGTCTTCGCGCCTGGATGGCAGCGTGCAGCACTTCAGCATTGCCGACAATGGCGCCGGCATCGCGCCGCAGGCGGCCGGCCGCCTGTACCACGCCCTGTATTCCAGCAAACCGGACGGCATGGGCATGGGCCTGGCCATCTGCCGCCGCATCCTCGACGCGCATGGCGGCCGCCTGTGGCATGCGCCCGGCGCGCCCCACGGCAGCGTCTTCCACTTCACCTTGCCAGCGCCATGAGCACAACCATGCACACGACCATGCCCCCGGCCGATCCGCCGATTACCCTGCTGATCGCCGACGACCACCCGCTGATCCTGGCCGGCCTGGCCTCGCTGATCGCGTCACTGCCTGGCTTACTCCTGCTGGGCCAGGCCGGCACGGGCAGCGCCGCCGTGGAACTGTACCGGCAACTGCGGCCCGACGTGGTGCTGATGGATTTGAACATGCCGGAAATGCATGGCGTCGAGGCGATCGAGCGCATCTGCGCCGACGACGCGCAAGCGAAGATCGTCATCCTCACCACCTACCAGGGCGAGGACAGCGTGCACCGGGCATTGCGCGCCGGCGCGCGCGGCTACCTGCTGAAGGATTCCGGCTTCCTGCAACTGACGCAGTGCATCCGCCAGGTGGCCGCCGGCAGGCACTACCTGCCGCCGGAACTGGCCGCGCAGCAGGCCGGCCGCATCGAGGCAAACCGCCTGTCGAAACGCGAGCACGACATCCTGCTGCACCTGTCAGCGGGCAAGAGCAACAAGATGATCGCGCGCAGCGCCGGCATCGAGGTGGGCACCGTCAAATTTCATGTGAATAATATTTTGACCAAGCTCAACGTATCAAGCCGCACCGAGGCGGCCACGGTGGCCGCCCGGCGCGGCTTGCTGGGCGCGTTCTAGCTGCCGGGAAGATCAGGCGGCGCTGTCGTCCTTCTGCTGCGGCTCGGCCTTGGCCAATGTCGGCTTCGCTTCCACGCCGCTGATCTTCGGCACGCATTCGCTGCGCAGCCACGACACGGTGATGGCTTCTCCCGCCATCAGGCGCTTGACGCCGGGAACGATCTGTTCGCCGATCAGCATGCCCAGCAGGCCGATCAGGGCAATGGCGGGCGGCGCCGGCGAGCGCACCTGCAAGACGGCGTAGATAATGCCAACCAGCAAACCCACCGCCAGCGAAATCACATATAACTTCATGGCGCATTCCTTTCGATGAAAAAAAACGCCGCGCGCGGTCAGGCGCGCGGCGCATGGCACTGCCGCGTGGCGTTTACTTGGCCGGCACTGGCGCCAGGGTGGCGTGTTCGCCATGGATGCGCTGCGGCGCCTTGTGCACCATCGTGTAGGCGTAGTCGACACCCATGCCATAGGCGCCCGAATGTTCGCGCACGATGGCCATGACGGCGTCATAGGTTTCCTTGTGCGCCCAGTCGCGCTGCCATTCCAGTAGCACCTGCTGCCACGTCACGGGCACCACGCCAGCCTGGATCATGCGCTGCATGGCGTAATCGTGCGCTTCCTTCGAAGTGCCGCCGGAAGCGTCGGCCACCATGTAGATTTCGTAGTCGCCTTCGAGCATCGCGCACAGGGCGAAGCTGTTGTTGCACACTTCCGTCCACAGGCCCGAAACGACGACTTTCTTCTTGCCGTTGGCGGCCAGCGCATCGCGCACCTTCTGGTCATCCCACGAGTTCATCGAGCTGCGCTCGAGGATATCCTTGCCGGGGAAGACGTCCAGCAGTTCCGGATAGGTATGGCCGGAGAAGCTTTCCGTTTCGACGGTGGTGATGATGGTGGGGATGTTGAATACCCTGGCGGCCTTGGCCAGGCCCACGGTATTGTTTTTCAGCGCTTGCCGGTCCATCGACTGCACGCCGAACGCCATCTGCGGCTGCTGGTCGATGAAGATGATCTGGCAATTATCGGGGGTGAGGACTTCCAGTTTCGGATTGGTCATGATGTCATCCATGAAGAAAGGGTTGAGTGGGTACTGCCGTGCATCGTATGCCTGGCGGCGTGCCCGCACCACTATCTAAATATAGGCTGGCATGCAGGCTGCCTCCGGGAAATGCCCCCTGCAGGAGGGCGGGCGCTGCGGTAAAATACCTTTTGCTCACCATGCTCCGACGACTCTTGATCGATAACTCCTCTTTGCCAGGCAACATCATGCGCAGCGATACGGCGCCGATACGCGTCCTCATTGCCGACGACCACCAGTTACTGCTCGACGGCATCGCGGCCCTGCTACGCGCCTTTCCCGGCGTGGCGCTGGTGGGCCAGGCCACCGATGGCCAACAAGCGGTGCAGCAGTTTGACGCGCTGCTGCCCGATGTCACGCTGATGGATTTGCAGATGCCGCGCATGAACGGCCTTGACGCCATCGGCGCCATCCGCGCACGCCATCCGCAGGCGCGCATCATCGTGCTGACCACCTACAAGGGCGACACGCAGGTGCTGCGCGCCATCCGCGCGGGCGCATGCGGCTATGTGCTGAAAAGCGCGCTGCGCCACGAATTGCTGGCGGCGATACAGAACGTGCATGCAGGGCGGCGCCACATCACGCCCGAGATCGAGGCGGAACTGGCGCTGTATGCCTGCAGCGACGTGCTGTCGAACCGCGAACTGGATGTGCTCAAGCAGGTTGCGCAAGGCAATTCCAACCGCGAGACAGGCGCCCTGCTGCAAATCAAGGAAGAAACCGTCAAGGCGCACATGAGCACCATCCTGGCCAAGCTGGGCGCTCGGGACCGCACCCACGCCGTCACCATCGCGCTACGGCGCGGCATCCTCGACGCCTGAGCGGCGCCAGCGCTGCCACCAGCGGCGCAGCGGGCCGTGCTCCGCCGGCCAGGCGCGGCGCGCCGGCACCCGCAGGCGCCACTGCGTGCCGCCCCCATCGCGCCCGCCCACAGTCAGGCGCGCGCCAAGTTTCACCGCGCGCTCGCGCATGCCGGGCATGCCCCAGTGTCCGGGAATCTGCCCGTTCGCCGCGACCACCGGCGGCAAGCCCTGGCCATCGTCGCGCACGAGCAGTTCGATGCCTCCGCACGCATAGCGCACCGCCACCTCGACCACCTGCGCGCGCGCATGCTGGAAGGCATTGCGCAGCGCTTCGCTGGCGATGCGGTAGATTTCATGCGCGGCACGCGCATGCAGCATGCGCGCCTCGCCTTCCTCCGCATAGCGGAACACGATGCCGTGCTGCGCCGCCAGACGCTCGCCTTCGCGCCGCAGGATGGCGCTCCAGCGCGCGCCCGCATCGTCGCCCGCGCGCAGGTCGTGCACATGGTCGCGTCCCTCGCCCAGCATGCGGTCGGCATCGTCAAGCGCGCGCAGCATGGCGGCGCGCGCGGGATCATCCTCGGCGATGGCCATGCTGGCATTGTGAAAGTGCAGGATCATCGCCTGCGTGCCCTGCAGCAGGGTATCGTGCAGCTCGCGCGCGATACGCTCGCGCTCGGCCTGCTGCGCCTCCATCCGCGCCTGCAGGCGCGCGGCGTGCTGGCCCAGCCGCCAGCGGCAAACGCCGTATGCGGCCGCCAGCAGCGCCGCCGCGCACAGGCTGCGGAACCACCAGGTCTGGTAAAAGGCGGGCAGCACGCGGAACGGCAGTTGCGCCACCGTGCTGGCCACGCCGTCGCCATTCGCCGCGATGACTTCGAAGCGGTAGCTGCCCGGCCCCAGGCCCGTGTACTGCGCCAGGCGCCGGCCGCCCGCCTGCTGCCACTGTGTATCGTAGCCGTCGAGCCGGTAGCGGAACTGCAAACGCTCCGGCGTGCCCAGACTGGCGGCGTTGTAATGGAATTGCACGTCGCGCGTGCCTGCCGCCAGCTGCAGGCCGGCGCTTGCGGGCGGATCGACGCGTCGGCCGTCGGCCAGCAGCGCGCCGATTTCCACGCGTGGTGCCGGCAAGGGAGCAAGCGTCTGGCGCGGATCGATCCAGAACGTCGCGCTCTGGCGCGAAAACCAGATCTTGCCATCGTCCGCTTCGGCAACCGAGCGGTTGTGCAGCATGCCGATGCTGCCGTTCAAGCCATCGACGGCGTCGTACGAGGTGGCGCGCATGGCATGGGCGGCGTCGCGCAGCGCCAGGTCCACTTCCGCGGCGGGAATGTGCGCGGCGCCGCTGCCGTGATTGAGCCACAGGCTGCCGTCGCGCACGCGCAGCAGGCCCACCACGCCCTCGGTGGCGCTGGCCGGCTCGCTGCGCAGGGTGACGAAGCGGCCACCGCGCCACAGCGCCACGCCACGCTGCCCGCCCGCCCACACCTGCCCGTGGTATTCGATCAGCATGGGAATCTTGCCCAGGTCCAGGCCCTGCGCGGGACCGAAGGCGTGCAGCCGCCCCCGTTCCAGCATGGCGACGCTGCCATCGGCATACGATAGCCACAGGCGCCCGGCCGCGTCGGCCAGCAGCGCCAGCGGCACTTTCGCGCCGCCATCGGGCAGCAGCGGTTCGCGCCGCCAGGCCCCGTCGCGATACTGGAAAACGCCGGCGCCGCTGAACACGCCCCAGATGCTGCCATCGGGCGCGAGCACGCCGGCGCGCATGCGCTTGACCGCGGCAGCGCCGGATGGATAGGCGATCGTGCGCAGTACGCGCCCATCCTCGCCGGCCAGCTGCTGCAGGCCGGCGCGGGCCGCCACCCACAGGCCGCCCGGCGCTTCCAGGATGGCGCTGATGGGGCCCAGGCGCGGCGCGCGCAGCACCGTGCCGTCGGCCCGCGCCAGCAGCAGCGGCCCCAGGACGTCATCGCGCGACAGCCACATCGCGCCTGCCGCTCCGGCCAGCATTTCCTGGGTACGGAACACTTCGGCCACGCCGGGCGCGGCACGCGTACGCAGGACCACTGGCGCGGCCTGACGGAAACGGTCCAGGCCTCCGTACGTGGCAACCCAGACATTGCCTTCATTGTCGTCGCACATGGAGCCGACGAGGACATTGCTCAAGCCATCGCGCGGCAGGAACGATTCCGTGTCGCTGCTGATGCCCAGCTGTCCCGGCGCCAGCGCGCCGCTGCTGCGCGTGCGGTGCAAGCCGTACTGGCTGTCGAACCACAAGGTGCCGGCGCGATCGACCAGCATGCTGCCGCTGGTGCCGCTGGTATCGCGGTAGATCCACCGATGATCGAGCTGCTCGTAGCGTTCCAGCGACTCGATGATGCGGATGCCGCGCATCTCCAGCAAATAAATGCGGCCGTCGGGTCCCTGCTGCGGCGGCGCGCGCAGGTCAAGCCGGCCGATGGGCGGCGCGAAGCGCGACTGCGTCGCCTGCCACATGAACAGGCCGTTTTCACTGAACACGGCGATGCGGCCATCGCGGTCGGCAAACACGGCGGACGCCTTTTGCGCCGTGTAGCCCTGCGCCGGTCCCAGCGCCTGCCAGCGCCGGCCATCGAAGCGCGAGATGCCGGACACGCCGGCCGCCCACACGGCGCCGTCACCGCCGATGGCAAAGCCCCAGATGGCGCCCGCCGGCACGCCCTGGGGCTCGGCGTAATTGCGCACCACGCCATCCTTGACGTGGCTGATGCCGCCCACTTGCCAGCCTATCCACATGCCGCCGTCGGCGGCGCGCTTGAGCGCCAGCGCCACCGTGTCGGGAAAGCTGCCCTGGCGCGCGCGCACGGGCTCGAAGCGCAGGCCGTCGAAACGGCGCACGCCTGCATGCGTGCCCAGCCACAGGAAACCGTCATTACCCTGTGCCATGACGATGATATCGTCGGGCGCGCCGTCACTGGCCGTCCAGCGCGTGTGCTGCAGTTGATGGATGCCGCGTGCGGCATCGATGGCCAGCCCGCAAGGACTGGCCAGCATGAACATCAGCCACAGCAGGAAGGCGCGCATGGCGGCTGTCAGGACACGGGCACGGCGGTCCGACCGCTACGCTGCTCCACGACGATCAGGCCGCCCAGCAGCACCAGCGGCACGGCCAGCGCCGCGAAACCGAAGACCAAGTAGCCAAAGCCGGCAGCGATGGCGCCCAGCGCAAAGGCCAGCAGCGGCCAGAAGAACTTGCCGCAGCGCGCGCGCGTGCCCTC
This sequence comes from Janthinobacterium sp. PLB04, assembly GCF_021165895.1. Taxonomy (NCBI): domain Bacteria; kingdom Pseudomonadati; phylum Pseudomonadota; class Betaproteobacteria; order Burkholderiales; family Oxalobacteraceae; genus Janthinobacterium; species Janthinobacterium sp. PLB04. The sequence goes on from NZ_CP088968.1 coordinate 5,598,028, forward strand.
GTCGGCCGCGCCGCGCAGCACATCGACGGTGTCGAGCACGATCTGCGTCACGTTCCCCGTCATCATGGAGGTCGGCGCCAGGTGTGCCAGCAGCAGACGGCTGGTGGCGCTGTGCACGCCCATGGCGGCCGTGCCCAGCAAGCCTGCCGCCATGGCCATGGAACTGGCATCCTTGCCGACCGGCTCGGCCAGCACGCCAAACACCATGAAACCGGCCAGCAAGATCCATTGCAGCAGGAAGGCCAGCGTCAGCGCCGGACCGCCGCGGCGCTCGATGGCCAGCACCATCAGGCGCGTGACGACGATGCCCGCGATAAAGGCGGGAAAAGCAAGGATTTTCAGCAGGATGGGGATGCGCGTCGGTTCGGCCAGGGCGGCGCCGATCAGCACGAAGTTGCCCGTGACATGGGCCGTAAACAGGCCGAACAGGGCGATAAAGCCCAGGGTATCGACATACCCGGCCAAAAAGCCCAGGCTGGTGCCGTATAAACGGCTATGTGGTGGCTGATCCATCGAATGACTCCTGATACCGTGCAATGCACTAAAAAACGAAAAACGCGCCAGGGAAGCGCCCCGGCGCCGCTGCCTGCATGGTAAGCCATGCGGCCGGCCGCCGCCCCCGCCATTCGGCCAGTGCGCGACGCGCCACCTGATCTTTTGGCCCGTGTTCAAGCGCGGGACGTCCGCTACACTGGCCGACGTGACTTTCGCGCCGCGCACGCCGGCCCCCTCCCCCTGCACCGCAACCATGGAGCTGCACCATGCCAGAACACACCCTCCCCGCCGCCGCACCCTTGATCCTGCTCAATGGCTGCTTCCATACCGTCGATAAAAGCTGCCCGCAAGCGAGCGCCGTGGCCATCGCCGACGGCAAATTCCTCGCCGTGGGCGATCTTGAAGACGTCATGCGCCACCGCGCGCCCGACAGCCGCGTGATCGACCTGGGTGGCTGCACGGTCATTCCCGGCCTGAACGACTCGCACCTGCACCTGATCCGCGGCGGCTTGAACTACAACCTGGAATTGCGCTGGGAAGGCGTGCCTTCGCTGGCCGACGCCCTGCGCATGCTCAAGGAGCAAGCCTTGCGCACGCCGAATCCGCAATGGGTGCGCGTGGTGGGCGGCTGGAACGAATTCCAGTTCGCGGAAAAGCGCATGCCGACCCTCGATGAAATCAACGCGGCCGCGCCCGACACCCCTGTCTTCATCCTGCACCTGTATGACCGCGCCCTGCTGAACCGCGCCGCCCTGCGCGTGGTCGGCTACGACAAGAACACGCCGAACCCGCCGGGCGGCGAAATCGTGCGCGACGCTGCCGGCAACCCCACTGGCATGCTGATCGCCCGTCCAAACGCCATGATTTTATATGCGACCCTGGCCAAGGGTCCGACCCTGCCGCGAGAATTGCAAGTCAACTCCACGCGCCAGTTCATGCGCGAACTCAATCGCCTCGGCCTGACCAGCGCCATCGACGCGGGCGGCGGCTTCCAGAATTATCCGGAAGACTACGCGGTGGTCGAGGAACTGGCGCAAAAAGAGCAGCTGACGATACGCATCGCCTACAACCTGTTCACGCAAAACAAGGGCCGCGAACTGGAGGATTTTGAAAAATGGACGGAGATGGTCACGCCGGGCCAGGGCGACGACTACTACCGCCATAACGGCGCCGGCGAAATGCTGGTATTTTCCGCCGCCGACTTCGAGGATTTCCTCGAACCGCGCCCGGACCTGGCACCCGGCATGGACGACGAACTGGAAAAGGTCGTGCGCCACCTGGTGTCCAAACGCTGGCCCTTCCGCCTGCACGCCACCTATGACGAATCGATCGACCGCATGCTGACGGTATTTGAAAAGGTCAACCGCGATATCCCGTTCGACGGCCTGCACTGGATGTTCGACCACTGCGAAACCATCACGCCGCGTAACATCGACCGGGTCAAGGCGCTGGGAGGCGGCATCGCCATCCAGCACCGCATGGCTTTCCAGGGCGAGTACTTTGTCGACCGCTACGGTGCCGAAGCAGCCAAGGCCACGCCGCCGATCGCGCGCATGCTTGCCTCGGGCGTGCCGGTAGGCGGCGGCACCGACGCCACCAGGGTCGCCAGCTACAACCCGTGGACGGCGCTGTACTGGCTGGTGTCGGGCCGCACCGTGGGCGGCTTGCGCCTGTACGACGCGGGCAGCCGCTTGTCGCGCGACACGGCGCTGGAACTGTGGACGGCGGGTAGCGCCTGGTTCTCCAGCGAGCAAGGCAAGAAGGGCCGCATCCAGGAAGGCATGCTGGCCGACCTGGCCGTGCTGAGCGCGGATTTTTTCAGCATAGCTGAAGAGGCGATCAAGTCCATCGAATCGGTGCTCACCATCGTCGGCGGCAAGATCGTCTACGGCCAGGCGGAATTTGCCAATCTGGCGCCGCCTCCTATCCCCGTATTGCCCGACTGGTCGCCCGTGAAAAACGTGGCCGGCCACTACCGGTCCGCGCCGCCGCAAAAGAGCAGCGTGATGCAACAGCACCAGTGCCAGGGCGCCTGCGGCGTGCACGCCCACGCCCATGACGTGGCGCGCAAGAGTTCCGTGCCCGTCTCCAGCCACTCCGGCTTCTGGGGCGCGCTGGGGTGCAGCTGCTTTGCGTTCTGAGGCCATGCTGACGCGATTGCCCCTGCTGGCGGCCGGCGCGCTCGCGCTGGCGGCTGCCCTGCCCGCCGCGGCACAGGACAATGTGCAGCTGTACGGCCGCCTGAACGTGGCGCTCGAAGCGATGCACTCGTCCGCCAGCGGCGACAGCGTACAGCGCCTGTCCAACAACCGCTCGGTACTCGGTTTTCGCGGCGGCGAAGACCTGGGCGGCGGCTGGCAGGCGCTGTTCCAGGTCGAGGGCACCTTGTCGCCCGATACGGGCGCAGGATCAATCGCCGCGCGCGACACGCGCGTCGGTATAGCCGGACCGTGGGGTACGCTCTTTGCCGGCAACTGGACCCTGCCCTACAACAGCGCCACGTCCGCGCTCGACCCGTTCTACCCCACCACGGCCGGTTACATGAGCCTGATGGGCAACGGCGCGGGCGCCACCGAAAGCAATACCAGCAACACGTATTCCTTCGACCGGCGCCAGCAAAACAGCGTGCATTACTGGACGCCGCAGTGGCAAGGCTGGTCGCTGCGCGTGGCGCGCGGCATGGCGGAAGAACGACCCGCCAGCGGCGCGCATCCGGCACTGACCTCGGCCGCCTTGCTCTACGATGGCGGCGCCCTATACGCCACCCTGGCGCATGAGGCACACCACGACTATCAGGGACGCGGACTCTCCGACCGTGGCAGCAAGCTGGCCCTGGCCTGGCGCGTCGACAGCGCCACGCAGCTGGCTGTGGTACTGGAAAGCCTGCGCTACGCCACGGCCACGGGCCAGCTGCGCCGGCGCACGGCCTACTTTTCCGCCACGCGCCAGTTCGGCCGCCACGGCCTGCGTTTCGGCCTGGCGCATGCCCAAAGCGCCAGCGGCGGCGCGCTGGAAAGCATCGGCACCGTGCGCGCGGGAGCCGGTACGGGCGCCACCCACGCCACCGCCGGCTACGACTACCAGCTGTCGAAACGCAGCAGCCTGTATGCCTACTACACGCGCCTGGCCAACGGCCGCCACGGCATCGCCGACTTTGCCATCAACAGCTTGGGACACGAAACAGGCAGGGCGGGCGCCACCATGTCGGGCGTGGCGCTGGGGATCAGGCACAACTTCTGAGCGGCGCTCAGTCCCAGCAGACCGACAGCACGGTATAGCCCTGTGACGGGTCAGGAGCGTTGTCGGGCTTGCCGTAAGGCCAGCCGGGGATGACGCCGTCGGCTTCCATGCCGGCGATCCAGCGCTCCACCTCGTCCTGGCGTGCGGACGTGAAGATATGCACGTTTTCCGCAGGCGGAAAACGTTTCGCGTCCACGTCCGCCTCGCCATAGTCGCACCAATCCTGGTGCAAGCCGACCAGCACCTTTTCCACGTCCGGCCTGGCGGCGATCTCGCGGAACCTTTCATACAGCTGCGCAATCGGCGGGCGGCCATAGCCCCACTGGTTCGGCGCGATCGACTCTTCGTCGGTATTGCCTGCAAAGTAGAGATCGAGATCAATCACGGGTGGCGCATCGCCATCGTAGGCGTCGAGCGAGGCCAGGTACTGGGACAGTTTTTCGGGCATGGGTAAAGTTCCGCTGATGTAAAAGCCAATGCAATATTGTAGCCTGCAGACGTATATGCCGGCGGAGCACCGCGCCCGGGTTCGAGCTCGCGGCCGGCTTCCAATACAGATTGGTCCCGTCAGCCATGGCGCTGAAATCGAGGACGACAAAAAACCCGCTGACTTTTGCAAGCAAGCGGGTTTTCTGATGAAACTTGGTGCCGTTGGCCGGAATCGAACTGGCGACCTTCACATTACGAATGTGCTGCTCTACCAACTGAGCTACAACGGCGAAGACCCACATTCTACAAACAATGCACAAAATTTGCTAGTGTCAACGCGAACTTTTTTTGCATTTTTTTAGCGGCCCGGCTGCGGGCCGCTGAAAATCGTGGAAAAGTGCGGCTTTTTACTCCGCGTGGTAGGCGGTCACGCGGGCCACTTCGTCTTTCGAGCCGAGGAAGACGGGCACGCGCTGGTGCAGCTTGTGCGGGGCGATGTCCATGATGCGCTGCTGGCCGTCGGTGGCTGCGCCGCCGGCTTGCTCGACGATGAAGGCCATCGGATTCGCTTCGTACATCAGGCGCAGCTTGCCCGGCATCGACGTATCGCGCAGGTCGGCAGGGTACATGAAGATGCCGCCGCGGTTCAGGATGCGGTGCACGTCGGCCACCATCGAAGCGATCCAGCGCATGTTGAAGTTGGTGCCGCGCGGGCCCGTGTCGCCGGCCAGCAGTTCATCGACATAGCGTTTCACGGGCGGATGCCAGTGGCGCGCGTTCGACATGTTGATGGCGAATTCCTTCGTCGTCGGCGGAATCTGCATATTGCTTTGCGTGAGGACCCACGAACCCATCTCGCGGTCCAGGGTGAAGCAGTTCACGCCATTGCCGAAGGTCAGTACCAGCATGGTTTGCGGGCCGTACACGGCATAGCCGGCCGCCACCTGCTTGCTGCCCGCCTGCATGAAGTCCTGCTCGGTCGGCTGACCCATGCCGTCCGGCGCTTTCAGCACCGAGAAGATGGTGCCGATGGAGACGTTGACGTCGATGTTCGAGGAACCATCCAGTGGGTCGAACAGCAGCATGTATTCGCCCTTCGGATAGCGGTTCGGGATCGGGTGGATCGATTCCATCTCTTCCGACGCCATGGCCGCCAGGTGGCCGCCCCATTCATTCGCTTCAAGCAAGATCTCGTTGGAGATGATGTCGAGTTTCTTCTGTACTTCGCCCTGCACGTTTTCCGTGTCGGCCGTGCCCAGCACTTCACCGAGCGCGCCCTTACCGACAGCGTGGCTGATGGTTTTGCAAGCGCGCGCGACGACTTCGATCAGCAGGCGCAGTTCGGCCGGAATGCTGTTGTTCGAGCGCTGCTCTTCAACCAGGTATTGCGTAAGACTGATGCGTTTCATGAAATCCCTCTGTTTTGATGATTATTGCGGTGTTAATTGGCCAATGCCTTGCTGACGACTTCCATCACGTCATTCGACAGGCTGGCCTGGCCGGCGACTTTTTCCAGCGCCTCGCGCATGTGGCTTTGCAGCGCAGGCACGTAACGGCGCCAGCGGTCCATGGAGCGCGCCAGGCGGGCCGCCACTTGCGGGTTCAGCGCGTCGAGCGCGATGACTTGTTCGGCCCAAAAGGCATAGCCGCTGCCGTCAGCCGCATGGAATTGCGACGGATTGGCGTTGGTGAAATTGAAGATCAGGCTGCGCGCGCGGTTCGGGTTTTTCAGGGTGAAGGCCGGATGCGTCATCAGCTGACGCACGGCTTGCACATCGGTCGTTGGCGCGGCCGCCTGCATGGCGAACCACTTGTCGACCACCAGCGCCTCGTTCTCGAAATCGCCATAGAAGCTGGCCAGGGCCGCCTGCGCATGCGGCTGCGAGCCGGAATGAATCAGCGCCGCCAGTGCCGCGGCGCGGTCCGTCATGTTGCCTGCATTGTCGAACTGCAGCCGCGCCAGGTCCAGCTCCGCCGCTGCGGGCGCAATCAGCAGATACGACAGGGCCAGGTTTTTCAGCGCGCGCTTGCCGGCCGACAGCGCGTCCGGGCTGTACTCGCCCGGCGTCTGGTTGGCGTGGTATTGCGCCAGCAGCTCAGGTTTCAGCGCGGCAGCGATGGTACGGCGCATGAACTGGCGCGCCGCATGGATGGCCTGCGGATCGACTTGCGCCAGGCGCTCGGCGATGATGGTTTCCGACGGCAGGATCAGGGCCAGCTCGCGGAAGGCAGGATCGAGCGTTTCATCGGCCAGCAGGGCGCGCTGCGCTTCGATGAAGGTGTCGTCCAGCGCCAGCGCTTCGCCTGCGGCGACGGCGCCGGTCAGTTTCAGCAGGCGCTCCATGGCCAGGCGCTGGCCCGCTTCCCAGCGGTTCACGGGATCGCTGTCGTGGCGGAACAGGTGCAGCAGTTCGGCGTCGGTATAGCCGTATTCGAGCACCACGGGCGCGGAAAAGTCGCGCAGCAGCGACGGCACGGGGGCTTGCGTCACATTCGTGAAGCGGAAAGTCTGCGACGCCTGCGTCAATTCCAGCACGACGCTGGTGGCGCCGTTCGATGCCACGCCATCCACATACAGCGGCAGGTCGCCGCCATCGGCAGCCAGCAGGCCGACGGTGACGGGAATGTGGAACGGCAGTTTCTTCGGCTGGCCCGGCGTGGCGGGGCAGCTTTGCGCCAGGGTCAGCTCGAACGTCTGGCTGGCGGCATCATAGCGCGTGGAAGCGGTGACGACAGGCGTGCCGGCCTGGCTGTACCAGCGCTCGAACTGGCTGAAGTCGCGGCCATTCGCATCGGCCATGGCGGCGCGGAAGTCGTCGCACTGGACGGCCTGGCCATCGTGGCGCTCGAAATACAGGTCCATGCCCTTGCGGAAGCCGTCGCGGCCCACGAGGGTCTGGTACATGCGCACCACTTCGGCGCCCTTTTCGTAGATCGTGACCGTATAAAAGTTATTGATCTCGACGAAGGAATCGGGACGCACGGGGTGGGCCATCGGGCCCGCGTCTTCAGGGAACTGCGCCTGGCGCAGGGTGCGCACCTGGTCGATGCGCGTGACGGCGCGGCCCGTATCCGTGCCGATCATGTCGGCCGAGAATTCCTGGTCGCGGAACACCGTCAAGCCTTCCTTCAGCGACAGCTGGAACCAGTCGCGGCACGTCACGCGGTTACCGGTCCAGTTATGAAAGTATTCATGGCCCACCACCGCTTCGATGCCCGCGTAATCGACGTCGGTCGCCACGCGCGCATTGGCCAGCACATACTTGGTATTGAAGATGTTCAGCCCCTTGTTTTCCATGGCGCCCATGTTGAAGTCGCCCACGGCGACGATCATGAAGCGGTCCAGGTCCAGTTCCAGGCCGAAGCGCTCCTCGTCCCAGCGGATCGAGTTTTTCAGCGACTGCATGGCGTAGTCGGTCTTATCGAGGTTGCCGTCTTCCACCCACACTTGCAGCAGCACTTCGCGGCCCGACTTCAAGGTGTAGCGCTCTTCCTGGCACACCAGGCGCGCGGCGACAAGGGCGAACAGGTAGGACGGCTTCTTGAACGGGTCTTCCCACTTGGCGTAATGGCGGCCGTCACCGAGGTCGCCCTCTTCGATCAGGTTGCCGTTCGATAGCAGTACCGGATATTGCTCCTTGTCGGCGCGCAGCATGACCGTGTACTTGGCCATCACGTCCGGGCGGTCCGGGAAGAAGGTGATGCGGCGGAAGCCTTCGGCCTCGCATTGCGTGAAGAAATTATGGTTCGACACGTACAGGCCGGACAGCGAGGTATTGTCCTGCGGCGCCAGCACGGTTTCGATATCGAGCGTAACATCGTCCGGTGCCTTGGGAATGGTCAGCATGCTGGCCGTCAGCTTGTACTGCGACGGCTTGAGCAGCTTGCCGTTCAGGCGGACTTGCACCAGTTCAATATGTTCGCCGTGCAATTCGATGCTGCGGCTGGTGCTGGCCGGGTTGTGGCGCATGCGAATCCGGCTCGCCACCACTGTGCGGGCGGGATCGAGATCGAAACCAAGTTCGACGCTGTCGACCAGGAAGCTGGGCGGCGTGTAATCTTTGCGGTAAATCGTCTGAGGGCTGTCTGTGCGCATAGGGATTTGGGTGGGAGCGGAGGCAAAAGCCTATTTTACCAACACCAGCCCCCGATAGTCGCGATTCAGGCCAGGAATGTTGGATTCCCTTACACGCCAACATGCTCGGTAACATTCTGTAATAATGAATAGAAACAAATAGAACTATTCTTATAATACTAAGCGATGAATTGTGTCTACTATCAGGAGGTCATGCAATGAAACGTTATCTCACCATCATGATGGCCGCATTGACCGTGTTGCTGACCGGATGCGCCACCACCATACGCAGCGACGTCACCGTCTTCCACGAGTGGCCTGCGCAATTGCAGGACAAATCGTATGCGTTTGAAGCGCCAGCGGCGGAAAACGACACGCTGGAATACCGCAGCTACCAGAACCTGGTGCGCGCGGAACTGGCCAAGCACGGCTTCGGCGAAGCTTCCGGCCCTGCGGCAGCCAATCTGCGCGTGGCGATGCAGTTTTCCACCGTCGACTATCCTGAGCGCGTGCTGCAGGCGTCCGATCCATTCTGGTATGGCCCCGGCTACTGGCCTGGCCGCTACGGCTACCGCTACGGCGCGTGGCCAGGCTATGGCCGCTTTGGCTACAACCCCTACTGGTATGGTCCGATGGACATGGAAGAAAGCGTGCGCCACAAATACGAACGCGAATTGCGCGTGACGATCAATGACCGCAACGGCAAGAAACTGTACGACGTGACCGTGCAATCGACCAGCAACAAGCGCGCCACGTCGCAAGTAATGCCCGCCATGGTCGCCAGCGCCTTTGCCGACTTCCCCGGACAAAGCGGCGTTCCCCGCAAGGTGGAAGTCAAGGTAGAATAGTTACGTGGCAATACAAAAAACCGGCTGGTGCAGCGATGCGCCAGCCGGTTTTTTTATGCCTACGAATAATACGCTTCTGCCGCAATGGTCAGCGCGCCGATCAGGGCGACGGCCAATAACAGCACGATCAGCAGGCGGCCGAACTTCGGCGTGCCGTCATTGCCGCCGCTCATGGCACGATGATGGTGGAACCGGTCGTCTTGCGCCCTTCCAGGTCCGTGTGCGCCTGGGCGATATGGGCCAGGCTGTAGCGCTGGTTGATCTCGATCTGCACTTCGCCGCTGCTGACGACGCCGAACAGCGAGGTGGCCATTTCTTCCAGGTTGGCGCGGTTCGAGGCATAGCTGAACAGGGCCGGGCGCGTGAGGAACAGCGAGCCGCGCGACGCCAGTTCACTGAGGGTGAAGGCCGGCACGGGACCGGACGCGTTGCCGAAACTGACCATCATGCCCAGCGGCGCCAGGCAGTCGAGCGAACCCGTAAACGTATCCTTGCCGATGGAATCGTACACCACGGAGACGCCCTTGCCGCCCGTGATCTCGCGCACGCGCTCGACGAAGTTTTCCGTGTTGTAGTTGATGACGTGGGCGGCGCCATGCGCCTTGGCCAGCGCCGCCTTTTCATCGGAACCGGCCGTGCCGATCAGGTTCACGCCCAGCACTTTCGCCCACTGGCAGGCGATCAGGCCCACGCCGCCCGCGGCCGCGTGGAACAGGATGGTATCGCCCGCCTTCAGGGCCACCGTGCGGTGGAACAGGTATTGCACCGTCAAGCCTTGCAGCATCATGGCGGCGGCCGTATCGAAAGCGATGCGCTCGGGCAACACCAGCAGCAGGGCCGCCGGCAAGTTACGCTGCTGCGCATACGCACCATTGATGCGCGCCGCATACGCCACCCGGTCGCCGATTTTCACTTCCGTGACGCCCTCGCCCACTGCCTCGACGATGCCCGCCCCCTCGACACCGAGGCCATTGGGCAGCGGCTGCGGGTACAGGCCCGTGCGGAAATACACGTCGATGAAATTGAGGCCGATGGCCTCATGTTTCACGCGCGCCTCGCCGGGGCCGGGCGGCGGCAGTTCCACGTCCACGTATTCCATCACGTCCGGGCCGCCCACGCGCTGTACGCGGATGGCCTTGGTGGTAATCGTTGCACTCATGCTCATCTCCTTGTCTGGGGGAATCAGGCGGCCGCGCCGGCCCGCGCCTGCAACTGCGACAGCACCAGGTGCGCCGAAGACAGATTCGTCGCGCACGCCACGTTGTGCACGTCGCAGGCGCGCACCAGGGCGTTGATGTCCGGCTCGTGCGGCTGCGGCGTCATCGGGTCGCGCAGGAAAATCACGCAATCGATCAAGCCTTCCACCAGCAGCGAGCCGATCTGCAAGTCGCCGCCGAACGGACCGGAATGCTTGCGTTCGACCGCCAGGCCCAGTTCGTTGATCAGGCGGCCGCCCGTGGTGCCCGTGGCCGACAGTTCGCAACCCTTCAAAAAGTCCAGGTATTCGCCCGCCAGGGTAATCATGTCATCTTTTTTCTTGTCGTGGGCAATCAGGGCGATACGTGTTTTCATGGTGAGGACCATTTCAGTGGGTGGAGGAATTATTTCTTTTTCGACAGCAAGTAGATGCCGGCCAAGACCAGGCTGGTGCCAGCCAGTTGCCAATTGGTGATCGGCTCATCGAGAATCATGGCGCCCAGGAACAGGGTCGACACGGGGCCTATCATGCCCGCTTGCGAGGCGACGGGCGCGCCGATGCGCTCGACGGCGATCATCGTCATGAAGACGGGCATCACCGTGCAAAAGATGCCGTTCAGCAAAGACAAGCCATACACGGGCATGGGCTGGATCAGCAGCTCGACGGGACGCAGGATGAAGAATTGAAAGATGCAGGCAAAGCTGGCCACGCACATCGCATAGCTAACCAGGCGCATCGAGCCGATGCGCTTGACCAGTTCACCTGAGCCCAGCAGATACACGGCATACGCGCAAGCCGAACCCAGCACGAGAGTCGATCCCAGCGCCACATTGCTGGCGCCGCCCTGCAAGTCGTGCACGAACACCAGCACGATGCCGCAGTAGGACGTGAATAGTGCCAGCCACTGCAGGCGGCTGATGCGCTGCTTGAAATACACGGTCGTAATCAGCAGCACGAAGGTGGGCGTAAGGAACAAAATGAGCCGCTCCAGGCCCACGGAAATGTATTGCAAGCCAAGAAAGTCCAGATAGCTGGACAGGTAGTAGCCGACGAGGCCCAGCCCGACGAGGCGCCAGCGGTCGCTGGTCGACAGCGGCGGCTCCGTGCGCATCTTCCACCAGGCGATGACGGCGAATACGGGCAGCGAGAAAATCATCCTGAAGGCGATCAGGGTGACGGCATCGATCTGGTAGCGGTACAGCAGCTTGGCGACGATGGCCTTGGTGGAAAACAGCACCGCCCCGCCCACGGCGATGGCCAGGCCACCGAGGTAGACGGAACGGGGAATAGATGCAGGGGTTGCTTGCGGGGAACTGGAGCTCATCTCCAGATTGTAAGGCAAAAGCGACAGGCGGCTGATAAGCCCGACGGCAAAAAACGGGGTCGGACCCTGAGGGTCTGACCCCAGCCCTTGCTTTGGGCTTGACGTTTAATAAATAATTTTAAGACACCACCACCGCCGCCGCGCCCGCCGTCACCGTCGCCGTCGTCACCCGCGCAATCACGTTGCCTGGTGCCGCCGTGCCGATCAGTTTATTTACCTGCTTGAACTGCGCCACCAGCTTGCCCGGCGTCAAAGTGACCACCGTGTAGCCCTGCGCATCCGTATTCAAATGCTTGATCCACGGGTTGTTGCCCAGGCCGGACAATTGCTGCGCCAGGCCCAGCAGGGTCGCGCTGAAGTCAGTGCTCGCTTTCAAGCCGGCCTGCACGGCAGCTACCGTGGCTTCGAGCTGCGCCTCCGGCACGCCCTTGGCGGCCAGGGCGCCGCGCAGCTGCACGCGCAATTGCTCCAGCAGGCTGTCGATGGTGGCCGCCGCCTTGCCCATGGTGTAGTCGAGCAGATTGATGTCGAGATTCACCGTGCCCAGGCCCGTGACGGGAATGGCCAGCGGATAGCTGACGAGGGTGCCGATGTCGCCCATGCTGCCGGCGGCCGATTTCAGGTAACTGAAGAAGGAATCGGAGCTCACGCCAGCCGACACCAGGTCCACCATGACGGGCGTGCCGCCGCCGGCGGCGTCGAAATCGTCGCTGACCGTGCCCGCAAAGAAGGAGTGGATATCGCCGGTAATCGCCACCACGTTGCCGATGGCATTGTTTTTCAGGTGCGCCATCAGATTCTTGCGCTCGCTGTTGTAGCCATCCCACTGGTCGCAATTGAGCAGGAAGCGCGTGAAGAATGGCGCCAGCGCGGCCTGCTGGCCGGAAGCGGCGACAAAACTCGATGCCGCACCCTTGGCCTGCACGTCGGGCTTGATCCAGCCGAAGGCGATCACTTGCGCGGCGGCGGCCAGCGAGCCGCTGTTGTAGGCAGCCACCGTGATGCCGGCCTGGGCCGCGCTCAAGCCGGCGCCCACGGCAGCGGCGCCCTGCGCGCCGGCATTGGCTGGCGCAGCGGCAATCGCCATGGCCGCCGCTTGCGCCACGGTCGCCGATGCGCCTGCCGTCGAAGCGGCCACGATGCTGGAGGCCAGTGGCACGCTGCCACCCACCAAAGGCAGGGTGCTGGCGATGGCCTTGCCCACGTTCGCCATGGCGCTCAGGGCCAGCAAGGTGGCGATCGCATCCGTGCCATTCAAGCCCATGCGCAGCAGCGACACTTCATTGCCCCACAGCTTCCAGGTAGAGGTCGCTGCCTTCATCTTGCTTTTCCACCAGTCGCGCTGGGTCGTGCCCAGCATGCCGACGGCCGCCAGCGGGTCGGCGCCGGCCTTCGTGGCGGTGGCCATCTTCTGCCCTTCCACGCTGTCGAACAGCGCTTGCGGCACCAGGTAGCGGCTGCCGATGCTGCCCAGCGGCTTGCCCGTGGCGGGATTGATGGTCGACTCGGCGATCGCATGGTCGGCGCGGTACAGGCGCTCGTCCGTCATCACCAGCTGCATCAGTTTGCCGAACTGGAAATCGCGGTAGATCTGGATGTTCTGGAACGTTGTCGCGGCGGCATCGAACGTGACGTCGGCCGGCATGTATTCGAACCACGCCTGGTTGGCGCTGCGGCGGCGGGCCGGCTGGTGCAAATCGCTGCCGTCGGCGGCCACGATGCCCTCGTAGGTGGACGCGTCCTGCCAGGCGTCGTCCGTGAATTCGTGATCATCCCAGATGGCGATGAAGGCAAAGCGTTCATGCACCGCTTGCAGGCGTGCATCGGTGCGGTATTTCTTGTACAGGTAGCGGTAATCGGCCACCGTAGTGGCATATTTCGAGCCGGACGTGCCGCTTTTATACGTGCCGTCTGGCAGTTTCAGCTGGTCGTGGCGACTTTCCACGGCGCCGCTCTGGAAGGCCTCGCCCACCGCTTCATAGATGTAATCGCCCAGGTGGACGATGAAATCCAGGCTTTCATTGGCGGCGATGTGCGACAGCGCGCCCCAGTGGTTGATGCTCCAGTCCTGGCACGTCAGGTAGGCGAACTGCAGCTGCGGCACGTCGGCCGTGGCGGCGGGCGCCGTCTTGAAGCGGCCCACGTTCGAACGCACGTCGCCGGCGATGAACTGGTAAAAATACACCTGGCCCGGCTGCAAGCCCGTCACCTTGTGGCGCAGCGTATTGTCGAAATCGGCTTTCAGCGGCAATTTTGCATCGACGATGGGCGTGCCGGCCAGGGCCGTGTTGCTGCCCAGCGCGGCTGTATTGTCGCTCACGCTGACGATCAGGCGCACGGCAACCTCGTCCTTGCCGGCCACGGCGGGCGCGACGGCATCGAAACTGGCGGGCACGACGCGCGTCCACAGCATGGCGCTGTCGGCGCGCGGGTCGCCCGAGGCCACGCTTTGCGGGAATTTCCAGTCGCTGCCCGAGGCCAGCGGCACGCCAGGATCGCTGTAATCGGTGCTGCCGCAGGCGGCGAGGCCGGCGGTCGCCACGGAGACCGTGATAAAGCCGCCCAATTTCAGAAATTGCCGCCTATCCATTTGACTTGCCATGATGTCGCGCCCTCGATATGGTGAAAGCGCGTCACTTTAGCAACAGATTGTGTCATCCTGATGACGGGGCCATGCCGCTTCGCAGGGGGCCGATATGCTAAAATGTCGGCCACAATTGAACACCCGTCTAAGGAAGATTCGACATGGCAGGACATAGCAAATGGGCCAACATCAAGCATAAAAAGGCTGCCACCGATGCCAAGCGCGGCAAAATCTGGACGCGCCTGATCAAGGAAATCACGGTCGCGGCCCGCATGGGCGGCGCCGATGCCATCACCAATCCGCGCCTGCGCCTGGCGGTTGACAAGGCGGCCGATGCGAACATGCCAAAAGACAACGTCCAGCGCGCGATCAACCGCGGCAGCGGCGGCGTCGACGGCGCCAACTACGAGGAAGTGCGCTACGAAGGCTACGGCGTGGGCGGCGCGGCCGTCATCGTCGAATGCATGACCGACAACAAGGTGCGCACGGTGGCCGAAGTGCGCAACGCCTTCAACAAGAATGGCGGCAACATGGGCAATGAAGGCTCGGTTGCCTTCATGTTCCAACACTGCGGCCAGCTGCTGTTCGCGCCGGGCACCGACGAAGACAAGCTGATGGAAGCGGCACTGGAAGCGGGCGCCGACGACGTCATCGCCGATGAAGAAGGCGGCTTCGAAGTGGTCACTCCCGTGCACGATTTCGCTACCGTCAAGGAAGCGCTGGAAGCGGCCGGCTTCAAGGCCGAAGTGGCCGAAGTCATCATGAAGCCGGCGACGGAAACCGTGTACGCGGGCGACGACGCCATCAAGATGCAAAAGCTGATCGATGCGCTGGAACTGCTGGACGATGTCCAGGAAGTGTTTACGAATGCCCTGATCGAGAATTAAGCAACAACATCAAGGGCGGCACCGCCGCCCTGCAACCCACATTGAACGAACGGTACCTATGAAAATTCTGGTAGTCGGCTCTGGCGGCCGCGAACACGCCCTGGCCTGGAAACTGGCCCAGTCCGAACGCATACAGATGGTGTATGTCGCGCCGGGCAATGGCGGCACCGCGCGCGATGCGCGCCTGGTCAATCTCGACATCAGCGACCCGCAATTGCTGGCCGATTTCGTTCAACAGGAACACATCGGCCTCACGGTCGTCGGTCCGGAAGTGCCGCTGGCGGCGGGCATCGTCAATCTGTTCCGCTCGCGCGGCCTGAAAATCTTCGGCCCGACGAAAGAAGCGGCGCAGCTGGAATCGTCGAAGGACTTCGCCAAGGCCTTCATGCAGCGCCACGGCATCCCGACAGCCGCCTACCAGACGTTTTCCGACGTCGCTCCCGCGCACGCCTACATCGACGCCATGGGTGCGCCCATCGTCATCAAGGCCGATGGCCTGGCCGCCGGCAAGGGCGTCGTCGTAGCCATGACCCTGGAAGAAGCGCACCAGGCGGTCGACATGATGCTGTCCGATAACCAGTTCGGTGACGCCGGCGCGCGCATCGTCATCGAGGAATTCCTCGCCGGCGAAGAAGCGAGCTTCATCGTCATGTGCGACGGCAAGAACATCCTGCCGCTGGCCACCAGCCAGGACCATAAGCGCCTGAAAGACCACGACCAGGGCCCGAACACGGGCGGCATGGGCGCGTATTCGCCGGCGCCTATCGTCACGCCGGCCATGCATGCGCGCGTCATGCGCGAAATCATCGTGCCGACCATCCAGGGCATGGCCAAGGATGGCATCACGTTCACGGGCTTCCTGTACGCGGGCCTGATGATCGACGACAAGGGCACGCCAAAGACGCTGGAATTCAACTGCCGCATGGGCGACCCGGAAACGCAGCCGATCATGGCGCGCCTGAAAACCGACCTGGTCACCGTCATGGAGCACGCCGTCAACGGCACGCTCGACGCCGTGGAACTGGAATGGGACCGCCGCACGGCCGTCGGCGTCGTCATGGCTGCCGCCGGCTACCCGGACGATCCTGTCAAGGGCACGTCCATCGGCGACATCCCGGCCGAAACCGTCGATTCCGTCACCTTCCATGCGGGCACCCGCATCGAGGGCGAACGCCTGGTCACCAACGGCGGCCGCGTGCTGTGCGTGGTGGGCCTGGGCGACAGCATCAAGATGGCGCAGAAGCAGGCGTATGAAACCGTGGAAAAAATCCATTTCGACGGCGCCCAGTACCGCCGCGACATCGGCTGGCGCGGTTTGAAGCATTGATCGCCCCATAACGATCACACGGCGGGCCGGCGCGGAATGCATCCGCCCCGGCCCCGTTTGCATAGGCGCGCCGAAAAAGCTGGCTTTGCGCTAAGATTTTGTCTTCCAGACAAAATTGCTGCCCATGCCCAACCAACTCCATCCCGCCCTCGCCCAGGTACGCCAGCTCGGTCTGATCACGAACGATGAACTCGACGACGCCATCGCCGAACTGGAGATCATCGAACTGCAGCGCAAGCATAACGAAGAAGAGGATATCGACGTGCCGAAACTGGCCGCTGGCGCGGGACTCGTCGACACCCTGGCATGGCTGCTGCTCACGGACCTGCTGCCACAGGACGCGTTTTTTCAGCGGGTGAGCGACCTGCCGCGCCAGCATGGTGGCGCGGCCCTGCTCGAGCGCCAGCAACTGGCAACTGAGGCGCTAAAGCTGGTCAATGGCCAGGCCATCGACACCCTGTACGACGAGGATCTGATCGACCAGTGGCAGCGCGACGCCGCGCACGCCAGTTTGTCGGCGGACCGCCTGCTTGCCTCGCCGGTCGCGGCCTTGCGCGCCATGCTACGGCAGGGCACCTTGTCCGCGCCCCAATTCGAGGCACTGCGCCTGCGCACCCGCCAGCGCGGCTCGGAGCTGGGCCGCATCATCGTCGAGGGCGTCGCGCAACAGGCCCGCCGCAAGCGTCCCGCTTATGCGCGCCCGGGAACATGGGTGATGGCCGTGCTACTACTGGTGGCGGTATTAGCCGTTGCCGGTCGCTCCATCACCTCCAGGCCGCAGCCCTCTCCCGCCGCCGGTCAGGACATCGAACGGCCTGACCTGCAGCCGCGCGCCGCGCAAGCAGTCGAGAGTGCGCGCCTACCCGGCGCCGCGCCGGACCTGTCCATCACCGTCGTGCAGGACGACGCCACGCCGCCGGCGCGCTGAAACACAGCGCACTTCCCGCACCGGTGGTCATGATGGCATACTGCCGTTTTGCCACCAATGCGGGGAAGCCATGGCCTGGAATGAAGGATACGTGTCGGATATCGAGTACACCAACGGTTTTTACAGCGACTTGAGTCCGCATCACCTCAATTTCAGCTGCATCCTCAACGGCATCGAGCCGGTGCCGCTGGATCAGCCCTACAATTATTTCGAGCTGGGCTTTGGCCGTGGCCTGACGCTCATGGTGCTGGCCGCCACCAACTCGAATGGGCGCTTCTACGGCAATGACTTCAACCCGGCCCATGTCGCCGGCGCGCGCACCCTGGCAGCGACGGCCCAGCTGGACAACCTGACCCTGCTGGAAAACAGCTTCGAGGAACTGGCGCAGGGCCGCGTGGACGGGCTACCGCAGTTCGACTTCATCACCCTGCATGGCATCTACACCTGGGTCAGCCGCGAGAACCGCCAGCATATCGTCGACTTCATCGCGCGCTACCTGAAACCGGGCGGCATCGTCTCGCTCAGCTATAACGCCATGCCAGGATGGAGCTCCGCCCTGCCCCTGCAACGCCTGCTGCTGGAGTTTGCCGCCCACTTCCCAGGCCGCAGCGAGATGCAAATGCAGGCCGGCATCGCCTACGTGCAGCAGTTGCAGAACCTGCAGGCCGGCTATATCACGGCCAATCCCGCGCTGGCGCCGCGCCTCGATAAGCTTATTGAAAGCGATCCCCATTACAGCGTGCACGAGTACCTGAACCAGAACTGGGAACCGCTGTACCACGCCGACGTGATGCGCGACGTGGCACGCGCCAAGCTCGATTTCGCCGGCTCGTCCGACCTGCATTTCACCTTTCCCGAGCTGTACCTGAATGCCGAACAGCAGGCCACCATCGACTTGCTGCCCGACGCAGCGATGCGCGAAACGATGAAGGACTATTTTTTCAATACCAGCTTCCGCAAGGACGTGCTGGTGCGCGGCGCGCGCCGCATGGGCGTGGTGCGCCAGGCCGAATGTCTGGCCGGCGTCCACCTGGCCATGCTGGTGCCACGCGAGCAAATGGTCTTTTCCTTCCAGACCAAGGCCGGCACCGTGACGGGCAACGAACAAGTCTACGGCGCCGTCTGCGACGCGCTGGCGCGGCGTCCACATAACCTGGCGGAACTGGCCGCACTCGACACCCTGCACGATCAAAGCCTGCACAGCCTGGCGGAAGTGGCGGCTATGCTGGTCACGGGCAGCCAGGTGGTCATGTATTTCAGGGGCGACTCGCAGGCCGACAGTGGCGGCGTCACGGCGCACCGCCTGAACCAAGGTATCGCCGCGCAGATCCGCTACGGCGACGACTACCGCCCCCTGTGCTCTCCCTTGACGGGTAGCGGCATCGACACGGAATTCCTCGACAGGCTGCTGTTTTCCGTGCTGACCCAGGACCTCGAACCGCCGGACCTGGCCCGCCTGCAGGCGCAGGCCGCCAGTGCCATGGCGCGCTGCGGGCGCCGGTTGCTCAAGGATGGCACGGCATGCGCCGACGAACAGGAGCACCAGCTGCTGCTCAATGCGGCCATCGACGAATTCCTGCGCGACAAATTACCCGTGCTCAAGCAGCTGCGCATGCTGTAGCCGGCAATGCCGGGAAGCTGGCCACGCAGCGCTTCCCGGCCAGCCTCAAAACCACAGCACCAGCGCCGCCCTATCACAAAAACGCGTAACAGGGTACAATCCGTCCTTACTTTTTTATTTCGGCCTCGTCGGCCCACGCGATGTCGTCAACTCCCTCTCCTTCGGCCGTCAAGGCCTATTTGCTCGATTTGCAAAGCCGTATCGTGCAGGCACTCGAAGCGCAGGACGGCAAGCCCTTCCTGACCGATGCCTGGCAGCGCCCCGAGGGCGGCGGCGGCATTTCGCGGCTGATCGAGGAAGGCAATGTATTCGAGCGGGGCGGCGTGAACTTTTCACACGTTACCGGCGCCGCATTGCCGCCATCGGCAGCGGCCGCGCGCCCTGAACTGGGCGGCAAGGCGTGGGAAGCGATGGGCGTGTCGCTGGTGCTGCATCCGCGTAATCCGTATGCGCCCACGGTGCACATGAATGTGCGGTTTTTCAGCACCGTCAATGCCAGTGGCGAACCCGTATGGTGGTTCGGCGGCGGCATGGACCTGACGCCGTATTATGGCGACGCGGGCGACGTGAAGCACTTCCACCAGGTGTGCCATGATGCGCTGGCGCCGTTTGGCGACGAACTGCATCCGAAGTTCAAGCAGTGGTGCGACGATTATTTCTACCTGAAGCACCGGCGCGAAGCGCGTGGCGCCGGTGGCATCTTCTTCGACGATTTCAACGCCCTGGGCTTTGACGAC
Organism: Janthinobacterium sp. PLB04; assembly: GCF_021165895.1. NCBI lineage: Bacteria > Pseudomonadati > Pseudomonadota > Betaproteobacteria > Burkholderiales > Oxalobacteraceae > Janthinobacterium > Janthinobacterium sp. PLB04. The sequence goes on from NZ_CP088968.1 coordinate 5,617,721, forward strand.
AGCTTTGCGATGATGCGCAGCGCCGGCGACGCTTTCGTCAAAGCCTATGTGCCGATCCTGGCGCGCCGCAAGGACACGCCCTACGGCGAACGCGAACGCGATTTCCAGTGCTACCGGCGCGGACGCTATGTCGAGTTCAACCTGGTGTTCGACCGCGGCACCCTGTTCGGCCTGCAGTCGGGCGGACGCACCGAGGCGATCCTGATGTCGATGCCGCCCGTGGTCAAGTGGCGCTACGACTGGCACCCGGAAGCGGGCAGTCCCGAAGCGGCGTTGTATACTGACTTCCTCGTGCATCGCGACTGGCTGCAGGCGTGACCGGAGTTAGCACGACGCATGGCATCGCCGGCAATACCCCATGCGTGGCGCTGCTGGGCGGCAGCTACGATCCGGTGCATATGGGCCATGTCGCGCTGGGCACGCATTTTTCCAGCCTGCTGCACGCCGATGAACTGCGCGTGATTCCGGCCGGCGCGCCCTGGCAAAAGGGCAACCTGGGCGCCACCGGCCAGCAGCGCGCCGAGATGGCCGGCCTGGCGTTTGCCGGCCTGCCCGTGCCGGTCGTGATCGACCGCCAGGAAATCGAGCGCAGCGAACATGGCCAGGCCAGCTACACCATCGATACCTTGCGCCAGGTACGCGCCGAGCTGGGAGCGCGCGCATCCATCGTTTTCCTGATGGGCGCCGACCAGCTGCAGCGGCTCGCGACATGGCGCGAATGGCAGCAATTATTTGAATACGCGCATATCTGCGTCGCGGCCCGCCCCGGCTTCGCGCTGAATGACACCGCAGTGCCGCAAGTGGTTGCCGAAGAATTTTCGCGCCGCCTGGGGTCACTGGAAAGCATCCGCAACACGCCGCACGGTCTGACTTATCTGGCACAGGACTTCGCGGTGGATATCTCCGCCACCGAAATACGTGCGGCATTACAACGGGGGAATCGGGCAAACTCGCTTGTTTCCCCGCTAGTGCTAGACTATATTGAACAACATAATTTATACAAAAGCTAAATGGACATCAAAAAACTGCAAACCCTCGTCGTTGACGCCCTTGAAGACGTCAAAGGCCAAGACATCGCCGTCTTCGAAACCAGTCACCTGACCAGCCTGTTCGACCGCATCGCGATCGTTTCCGGTACCTCGAACCGTCAAACCAAGGCGCTGGCCGCCTCGGTGCGCAACAAGGTCAAGGACGCCGGCGGCGACATCATCGGCATGGAAGGCGAGGAAACGGGTGAATGGGTGCTGGTCGATCTGGGCGACATGATCGTCCACATCATGCAAGCGCCTATCCGCGCCTACTACCGCCTGGAAGAAATCTGGGGCGACACGCCGGTCAAGCTGGGTGCCGCCAAGCGCGCGCCGAAAAAAGCGGCCGGCGACGAGCCGAAAAAGGTCAGCGGCCATCTGGCAGCGAGCAAGGCCAATGTGGAAGCTTCGCCCGTGATCGAGAAAAAGACACCGGCCAAGAAAGCCACGGCCGCCACCGCCGCCAAGAAAGCCCCGGCGAAAAAAGCCACCGCTTCCAAAGCTGTCGGCAAGACCGTGAAAGTCGCGCCAACCAAGACCGAAGCGGCTGCCGTGAAAGCCTTGAAAGCGCTGCCAGAGAAAAAAGTGCGCGCCCCACGCGCGGCCAAGCCGGCAGCCGATGCTGCACCGGCAAAAACCGTGATCAAGCGTATCAAAAAAGTCGAAGCGTAAGCCTCGATGCAGCTCATCATCGCTGCGGTCGGCCATAAAATGCCGGCCTGGATAGAGACGGGCTTCGCGGAATACGCGAAGCGCATGCCGCCGGAATTGCGCATCGTGCTGAAAGAAATCAAGCCGGTGGAGCGTTCCGGCAGCAAGACCGCCGCCACGGCGATGGCGCTGGAACGCGAACGCATCGAAGCCGTCCTGCCCAAGGGCGTGCGCATCATCGCGCTCGACGAACGCGGCAAGGACCTGACCAGTGTCGGCCTGTCGCAGCAGTTGATGGCGTGGCAGCAGGATGGCCGCGACACCGCCTTCCTGATCGGCGGCGCCGACGGCCTCGATCCGCAACTCAAGGCACGTGCCGAAGGCATGCTGCGCATTTCCAGCATGACCCTGCCGCACGGCGTGGTGCGCGTGATCCTCGCCGAGCAGCTGTACCGTGCCTGGTCGATCACGCAAAACCACCCCTATCACCGCGTCTGAACTCCCCCATGAAAACGGCTGATCACAAGATCTACCTTGCCTCCAAAAGCCCGCGCCGGCGCGAACTGCTGCGCCAGATCGGCATCGATTTCGAATTGCTGCTGCTGCGCAGCGACGGCCCGCGCGGCGCCGACGTCACCGAGGAAGTCCTGCCCGGCGAATCGGCGCTCGACTATGTCGCCCGCGTGTCGAATGAAAAAGCCGCCTTCGCCTGGGACCTGGTGCGCCGCCGCCACCTGACCCCGCGCCCCGTGCTGGCAGCCGACACCACCGTCACCATCGACGGCATCATCCTCGGCAAGCCGGCCGACCGCCTTGAGGCCGTGGCGATGCTGCAGCAGCTGTCGGGCCGCACGCACGAGGTGCTCACCTCGATCGCCGTGCACTACAAGGATTTCGCCGAGCAGCGCACGCAGGTGTCGCAAGTGCGCTTCGGCGTGCTCTCGCCGGCCTCCATCGCCGCCTACTGCGCCACGCCCGAGCCCTACGACAAGGCCGGCGGCTACGGCATCCAGGGCAGCGCCGCCCTGTTCGTCGAGCATATCGAAGGCAGCCATTCCGGCATCATGGGCCTGCCCCTGTACGAGACGGTGCAATTGCTGCGTGAAGCAGGTTTGCCCCTGCCCTGATCCCGGGTATGATGTCATTCGTCGCCTCCACTTCCCCGCCTCCATGAACGAAGACATCCTGATCAATATCACGCCGCAAGAAACGCGCGTCGCCCTCATCCTGCAGGGCGCCGTGCAGGAATTGCACATCGAGCGCACGCTCACGCGCGGCCTGGCCGGCAATGTGTATTCCGGCAAAGTGGTACGGGTGTTGCCGGGCATGCAGTCGGCCTTCATCGACATCGGCCTCGAGCGCGCCGCCTTCCTGCACGTGGCCGACATCTGGGAAGCGCGCGGCCACGACGGCCAGAACGCGACACCGGCGCCGATCGAAAAAATCCTCTTCGACGGCCAGGTGCTGACGGTGCAGGTGATCAAGGACCCGATCGGCACCAAGGGCGCGCGCCTGTCGACGCAGATTTCCATCGCCGGACGCATGCTGGTGTACCTGCCCCAGGACAAGCACATCGGCATTTCGCAGAAAATCGAAAAGGAAGCGGAGCGCGAGCAGCTGCGCGTGCGCCTGCAAAGCCTGCTGCCGCCCGATGAAAAAGGCGGCTACATCGTGCGCACCATGGCCGAGGACGCTTCCGACGCGGACCTGAAGGCGGACGTCGACTACCTGCGCAAGACCTGGAGCACGATCACGCACGGCGCGCGCACCCGTCCCGCCACCAGCCTGCTGCACCAGGACTTGAGCCTGGCGCAGCGCGTGCTGCGCGACTTCGTCGGCGATGAAACAGCCACCATCCAGGTCGATTCGCGCGAGAACTACGTCAAATTGCGCGAATTCGCTGAAATCTACACGCCCAGCGAACTGACGCGCTTGCAGCACTACACGGGCGAGCGCCCGCTGTTCGACCTGTATGGCGTGGAAGAAGAGATCCTGCGCGCGCTGGGGCGCCGGGTCGACCTGAAATCGGGCGGCTACCTGATCGTCGACCAGACGGAAGCGATGACCACCATCGACGTCAACACGGGCGGTTTTGTGGGCGGGCGCAATTTCGCCGACACGATTTTCAAGACCAACCTGGAAGCGGCGCACGCCATCGCGCGCCAGCTGCGCCTGCGCAACCTGGGCGGCATCATCATCCTCGACTTCATCGACATGGACAATGCCGAGCACCGCAACGCCGTGCTGGCCGAACTAAAACGCACGCTGTCGCGCGACCGCACCAAGGTTTCGGTGAGCAACTTCTCGCCACTGGGCCTGGTGGAAATGACACGCAAGCGCACGCGCGAATCGCTGGCCCACATCCTGTGCGAGCCCTGCCCCGCCTGCGCCGGCAAGGGACAAGTCAAGACCTCGCGCACCATCTGCTATGAAATCCTGCGCGAACTGCTGCGCGAAGCGAAACAGTTCAACCCGCGCGAATTCCGCATCCTCGCCTCGCAAGAAGTGGTCGATCTGTTCCTCGAAGAAGAATCGCAGCACCTGGCCATGCTCGGTGATTTCATCGGCAAGAAAATCTCGCTGCAGGTGGAGAATGCCTACCACCAGGAGCAGTACGACGTGATCCTGATGTAGTCATGCCGGGCACCACCGCCTTCTGGCGCGACCCGTCTTTCCCCCACGTGGAGAGCCGCCGCGCCTGCCACAGCCGGGCGTGCTACAAGCCGCACAGCCATCCCACGTTTTCCATCGGCGCCGTCGACGCAGGCGGTAGTATCTTTACGGGCAGTAAAGACGGCAAGGTCGCCCTCGGTAATGGCAGCCTGGTGCTGGTGCCGGCCGGCTGCGTGCACGCCTGCAATCCCCTGCCTGACGCCCCGTGGAGCTACCAGATGCTGCATCTCGATGCGCGGTGGCTGCAAGCACACGCGCTGGCGCTCGATGGCGACACGGCGACGGTGTTGCGTTGCCCGCTACTGTATGCGCAGTTTTGCGCCATGAATGCGCTGCTGTTTTCAAGGGCCGGCGCGGCGGAGAAAAATGCGGCGCTGCTGGCGTTCCTTGGCGCCTGCGCCAGCGCCTGCGCGGACGTGCTGCCGTCGGAACGCAAGCCGCTGCCCCAGCAACTGGCGCCCGTGCTCGCGACGCTGCAGGCGCAGCCCTCTGCCAGCCTGCGGCAACTGGCGGAGGCGGCTGGCCTGAGCCCCTATCAATTGATCCGCGCCTTTCGCGCCGCCACGGGCCTGACGCCGCATGCCTACCAACTAAATATGCACGTCAACCGCGCGCGCAGCCGCTTGCAGGAAGGGACGGCGCTGGCGCAGCTGGCGCATGAGCTGGGCTTTGCCGACCAGAGCCACCTGCAGCGCGTCTTCAAGGCGCATGCGGGCATCACGCCCGGGCGCTACCGCTAGCCTGCAATTTTCTTCAATACGCGCCGGCAGCAGCATTGCATACTCGCCTCCCTATCGTTACGGAGCGCAAGCCATGCAGGACTTTTTATTGATCGCCGCCTCCCACTTTCTTTCCCTGCTGTCGCCCGGTCCCGATTTTTTCCTGATCGCGCGCACCTCGCTGGCCCACGGCTGGCGCGCCGCTGCCGGCACGTGCATGGGCATTACCGTGGCCAATGCGGTGTTTATCGTGGCGGCATTTGGAGGACTGTCGGTGCTGCGGGCGGGCAGTACGGCATTCATGGTGGTGCGGCTGGCGGGATGCGCCTATCTGCTGTACCTGGGCTGGCTGTTCTTGCGCCATGCGGGCAAGAGCCGCCTGGATGCCAAGCCCGCCACCGGCAAGGCGCGCTGGCGCGGCGGTGTCGTGATGGGGTTTGCCTCCGCCATCCTGAATCCGAAAAATGCGCTGTTCTACGTCAGCCTGGCCACCGTGCTGGCCTCCAGGCAGACAGACACCGCTGCGATGGTCGCATATGGCGCGTGGATGGTCTTTGCCGTGCTGGCGTGGGATATGGCGGTGGCGCTGGCTATCGGCAGCACCGCCCTGCGGCAGCGCTTTGCGCGCGCGCTGCCGTCGCTGGAACGGCTGTCGGGCGCGATGCTGATCGTGCTGGCGGTGCTTCTGCTGGTTCAGGCAGGCAACGGATCCAGGTAAAACACGGCATACACTTTCAAGGGCGTGGTTTCCGTCGCTTTTTCCGAGCGCACGACGGAGCAGTCGTCGGCGGCCAGGCTGCGCCAGTTCTGGATGCCGGCCTTGGCGAACATGGCGTGCGCGGGGGCATTCGCCGCCAGGTCCAGCACCAGGCAGGCGTTGCGCGGGCCGGCGCCGTAGTTGATGGCGCGGATTTCAATGCCGAAGGTCGTCATCCACGGTTCCCACAAGCCTTTTTCCTTGCCGGCGGCCATGCGCTCGAGCATCTCGCCAAACGTCAGACCTTTCTTGACGGTATCGCGCAGTGCTTGCAGCGACGGCGCCAGGCGGGGATCGGGCTGCTTGTTGCCGGCGCGGATCTCGGCGATCGCTTTCAATTCCTTGATGATGGCCGCATCGCGTTCCGTGTAATCACGCATGCGCGCGTAAAACTCGGCATCGAGGAAGGGATTGACGGTCAGCTTGGCGACGCCCTCTTCGCGGCGTTTCGGGGAGGGCGTGTTGGTTTTGGTCATGGCGATGGAGGGCAAAATACGTTGAGGGCCGCCAGTTTAACACCATGGCGCGTCGGCGGCGGCGTTAGCGCCGCTTTAATGTTGCCCCTGGCGGGTGCGGGGCGGCCACTGCGGCGCGCGCGCCAGGCCGCATGAAGTCACGCCGTGGCCCGAACAGGAAGACGGCGCCCGCATACAGCCCCGCCAAGGGGAAGCGCACCTCCCTGAGCAACTGCTGGAAAATGGCGATCGACTGCGCGCGGGTGACGGGAATGTCGGCGCGCCACTGGCACAGCACGTCATGCACGAGGCTGGCATGATACGTCGCCGGCAAGCCCAGGTGCTGCGCGCCATCGGGCGTGCCCACATAAAATAGGCCGAGCACGCTGATACAGGGCGAACAGCCATCCCAGGCATAGCCGGCGCGGATGCGGATCGCCGATTCGCGTATCGTCACCCACTCGTTTTCAAACTCTATGCCGTCAAGCAAGGGCGAGCAATAGCCATAGTCGCTGCCCAGCGCATAGCGCCAGGCGTTGCCAGGCATGCCGAAATTCTTCGGCATCAGCGGCCTCCCTGCCGTGCATGCCGCCGTTGTCGCCTATATGTCGTCTGCATGGGGTTATCTTGATCATTATCAATATCAAGATTTAAACATACTCCAGCAAAAGAAGGGCAACAAGCGGCAGACTCAGGCGCGCGGCGCCGCCGTCGATTCGCGCACCACCAGTTCGGGTTTCAGGCGCACGTCGAGCACCGGGGAATCGGGCGAAGCTATGGTTTGCAGGATCAGCCGGGCCGCTTCCGTGCCGATGCCGTGGTGACGGATGCGGATGGTGGTCAGGGGCGGACGGATCATGTCCATGTAGGGCATGTCGTTGTGGCCCACCACGGAAATATCTTCGGGGCAACTCAAACCCAGTTCGCGGATGGCGTCGTAGCAGCCGAGGGCCACCAGGTCGCTGCCCGTCACCACGGCCGTCGTCCGCGGCGACTGGCGCAGCAGTTCCAGCAGGGCCGCCTTGCCGCATTCGCGCGAATAGCCGCTGCTTTCAAACACGAACGCTTGCGAGCGATCGAGTTCGCTGGCCTGGATGGCGGCCAGGAAACCGAGGCGGCGCACGTGGCCCGTGGACAGGTTTTCCGGGCCGGCGATGTGCGCGATATGGCGGTGGCCCAGCGCCAGCAAGTGTTCCACCGCCAGACGCATGCCGACCACGTCGTCGCTGACGACGCAGGAAGCGACGCCCGTCTCGTCGCTGCGGTTGACGGTAACGACGGGCACATTCTGGTCGATGCACATCTTGATGACGGGATCGTCGCGCCGTGCGGTAGCCAGGATCAGGCCATCGACCTGCTGCCCCAGCAGGCGGTTGATGACGAACAGCTGCTCTTCCTCGTCAGCGCCCACGTTGGCGACGATGGCCAGGTAGCCATGCTTGCGCAAGCCTTCCTCGATGCCCAGCAGGATCGGTGGAAAGACAGCGTTGGTAATGTCGGGCAAGACCACGCCGATGATGCGCGACTTGCGGGTGACGAGGGTGGAGGCGGCGCGGTTCGGCCGGTAGCCGAGCCGGCCCGCTTCGGCCAGCACGCGCGCGGCCACCTCGGCGCTGACCATTTGCCGCGTTGCCGGGTTCATCACGCGCGAGACGGTGGAAAAGTGCACGCCGCTGGCCCGCGCGACGTCGCTTAAGGTGGGGTTCTTGTTTGTCATGGGCTTCCCGGATCGCAATACTGTGATTTTATCGTAAAAATTCCCTATTCCGTCAAAAACCGAGCAAACGCTTGCATTGAAATAAAGCCGACGCCCAAAGCGGTTTTGACAGGCTTTAGTACAATCCAGCCTTGACAGCGTGCAAACGCTTGCATACCATGACTCGGACTTACCACTCGGGCCCGGTTGCCCCTCACAGAATTCCTATGTCTACTTCGCACAGCAAGCACGCCGAACAGAACGGCGAAACCTTCAACCTGAAAGAAGCCGCCCTCGCCTACCATGCGCAACCCCGCGCAGGCAAGATTTCCGTCACGCCAACCAAACCGCTGGGCGACGCCCGCGCCCTGACCCTGGCGTACTCGCCGGGCGTGGCCTTTGCCTGCGAAGCCATCGTGGAAGATCCGCGCACGGCCGGCATCTATACGTCGCGCAGCAACCTGGTGGCCGTGATCACCAATGGCACGGCCGTGCTGGGCCTGGGCGATATCGGTCCGCTGGCCAGCAAACCGGTGATGGAAGGCAAGGCTTGCCTGTTCAAGCAGTTCGCCGATGTCGATGTGTTCGACATCGAACTCGCGGAGAACGATCCCGACCTGTTCATCGACACCGTGGTGCGCATGGAGCCGACCTTCGGCGGCATCAACCTGGAAGACATCAAGGCGCCCGACTGCTTCTACATCGAACAGCAATTGCGCAAGCGCATGAATATTCCCGTCTTCCACGACGACCAGCACGGCACGGCCATCATCGTCGCGGCCGGCATCCTGAACGGCCTGGAACTGGTCGGCAAGGACATCGGCAACGTCAAAGTGGCCGTCTCGGGCGCTGGCGCCGCGTCGATCGCCTGCCTGGACCTGCTCGTCTCGCTGGGCCTGAACAAGTCGCTGCTGAAAGTGTGCGACAGCCAGGGCGTGATCTACCCGGGCCGCGATGCCAGCATGGAAGAGAACAAGGCGCGCTACGCGAACGACACGAGCGACCGCGACCTGGCTGACGCCATGGTCGGCGCCGACATCTTCATCGGCGTCTCGAAGGGCGGCGTGGTCAGCGCGCAGATGGTCGAATCGATGGCCGCCAAGCCGCTGATCTTCGCCCTGGCCAATCCGCATCCGGAAATCGCGCCGGAAAAAGTGCACGCCGTGCGCGACGACGCCATCGTCGCCACGGGCCGCTCGGATTACCCGAACCAGATCAACAATGTGCTGTGCTTCCCGTACATCTTCCGTGGCGCGCTCGACGTGGGCGCCACCACCATCAATGAAGAAATGAAGCTGGCCTGCGTGCGCGCCATCGCCGCGCTGGCCAAGGAGCCGCTGCCCGGTCACGAGAGCAGCGCCCTGACGCCGCTGCAACTGATACCGTCGCCGTTCGACGAGCGTCTGCGCAGCTGGGTCGCGCCTGCCGTGTCGCAAGCGGCCATCGCCACCGGCGTCGCCACCCGCGTGCCAGCAGTCGCCTGATACACGTGGCAGGCGATCCTGCCTTGGCAAAATAACAGCAAGTTACCATTGCTTACAAAAAAACCATGGCTAAAAACCATGGTTTTTTTCATTTCCCCCTTGAGACCGCCTATATAGTTATCGAAGAGCAAATTCCCGGGCACCGTTTTTGCTGCCACCTTCGATTACAATGACGCCTACTTTATGTTGCTACAGTTGCCATAATGGCGACGTCGTGCGTTACCAAGGATATTCATGCTCGGCCTGACCTCTGTTTGTGTTTTTCTCTTTTCGGCATTGGCGCTGGCAGTCAACAGCGGATATTCCCTTGGCGCGCTGGTGCTGCTGCTGGCCAGCAGCTGGCTGCTGTGGAAACGCCCCCGTCTGAATCTGCAGCGCCGCGATTACCTGATGCTCGGCACGCTGCTGCTGTACTTCTTCATTTTTACGGCCAATATGTTGTACCACGGCGATCCGGCGCGCGAACTCGACATCCCCCTGCGAGCGCTGCTGGCTGCGCCGGTCATGCTGCTGCTGATTGCCTATCCGCCGCGGCCTGCTGCATGGTGGAGTGGATTGGCAATTGGTGCCACAACTGGCGCTGCGCTGGCCTTCTCGCAGTTTCTCGCCACCAACGCCACACGCCCACAAGCGGCGACCAGCAATCCTATCCATTACGGGAACGCCAGCATGCTATTTGGCATGCTGGCGTTGTCAGGACTCGGCTGGGCCCGTGAGCAACGCCACTCGACCGCCTGGACATGCCTATTGCTTGCGGGCGGCCTGGCCGGCGTTTTTGGCTCCGTTATCAGTAGCAGCCGGGGCGGTTGGGTGGTACTGCCTATCTGTCTCGTGATTATCGCGGTACATCACGCCAAACAGCATGGAAAACGCTACCGGATCGCCATGTTTACCTTGTTGCTTGCAATAATCGCAGCGGCCTATGCAATGCCAAGCTCGCTTGTCTACCAGCGCGCGATCATTGCAGTTTCTGAACTGGAAAAATTCGAAAGAGCCGGCGATGCGGCGACATCTGTGGGGCAACGACTGGAGATGTGGCATACCGCGCTGGAGATGTCCAAGCAGAATCTCTGGCTGGGTATGGGGCGCACAGGCTATCTCGCACAAAAGCAAGAGCTCGTGGCCGAAGGAAAGATGAGTACCTCTATCAGCGCTTATACCAACGCCCACAATGACTATCTCGACGCCTTGGTCAAGCGCGGCATCCTCGGCCTGCTGGCTTTGCTGGCACTATTTATTGTTCCGCTCACCCTGTTTGGGTATGCTCTGCGCCACAACCTTCCAAGTGCACGGCCATATGCCCTCGCCGGCGTAATATTGTGTACCTGCTATCCTGTTTTTGGCCTGACGACGAGCTCGCTCACCCTGAATATCGGCATCATCATGCTGGTCTTCCCGATGGTGATACTGTGGGCCATGCTGCGTCAGCAAGAACGCGTTGCCTGAGCTCGTTTTTCGCCTGACCGTTTTTGCTGCCCCCTGCAAGGAACCATACCGATGCTCACGCCCGACCTGAAAAGGCTCACCGCACTGCACGCGCCCTACAAGAAACATCTGGCCCTGGCCCTGCTGGCGATGGTCGTCACGGCGGCCACGGAACCGCTGCTGCCGTATGCGCTCAAACTGCTGCTCGACAATGGCTTTGGCGGCAAGGTGAATTTTTCCTTCTGGCTCGTGCCGCTGATCGTCATCGGCATCTTTGCCATGCGCGGCGCGTCGACGTTTGCCAGCAGCTACCTGATGAGCTATGTCTCCACGCGCATCCTCAACGAGTTGCGGCGCAGGATGTTTGCCAGCATGCTCAACTTGCCCATCGACTTCTACAACACCCACACGGTGGGCAAAGTCATCAACTCCATCATGTTCGAAGTGCAGCAGATCATCGAGATGGTGACCAAGGTGTTTACGTCGATCGTGCGCTCCTCGCTGACCGTGCTGGGCCTGCTGGCGTGGCTGCTGTACCTGAACTGGGTACTGACGCTGGTGACCCTGGTGCTGCTGCCCCTGCTGACCATCGTCGTACGCACCACGGGCAAGCGCCTGAAAAAACTCAACCGCGACTCCCTGGCCGTCAACGCGGAGCTGACCCAGGTCATCGAGGAAACCACGCGCGCCCAGCAAGTGATCAAGATCTTCGGCGGCCAGGACTACGAAAAGTCGCGCTTCGAAGAGCGTGCCGAGCAATTGCGCCGCTACAGCATGCGCATGACCACCACTTTTTCCGCCACCGTCCCCATCACGCAGGTGATCACGGCCGCCGCCGTGGCCCTGGTCATCGTGATGGCCCTGTTCCAGTCGGAGCAGGGGCAGATCACGGTCGGCGGGTTTGTGTCCTTCATCACGGCCATGCTGATGCTGCTGACGCCCTTGAAGCAACTGGCCGAAGTCAACGGCCCCCTGCAGCGCGGCATGGCCGCCGCGGAAGAAGTCTTTTTGCTGATCGACAAGACGCCGGAACGCACGGGCGGCAAGCCGCTCGCCGGGCGCAGCAAAGGCCGCATCGAGTTCAGGGACGTGAGCTTTGCCTATCCCGGGCATCCGGAACCGGCGCTGCAACACATCGATCTGAGCATCGCGCCAGGACAAACGATCGCCTTTGTCGGCATGTCCGGCGGCGGCAAATCAACCCTGGTCAGCCTGCTGCCCGGCTTTTACTCGGCCAGCAGTGGCGAGATCTTGCTCGATGGGCAGAATATCGATGCCATCGCCCTGACGAGCCTGCGCAGCCAGATCGCCATGGTCAGCCAGCAAGTCGTATTGTTCGACGATACCCTGGCCGCCAATATCGCGTATGGCGATGCGGCGCCGGACCGGCAACGCATCGAAGCGGCTGCGGCCGCCGCCTTCCTGTCGGACGTCATCGACGGCTTGCCCGACGGCCTGGAAACGCGCTTGGGCGACAACGGCTCGCGCCTGTCCGGCGGCCAGCGCCAGCGCGTGGCCATCGCCCGCGCGATCTACAAGGATGCGCCCATCCTGATCCTCGATGAAGCGACCTCGGCACTGGATACGGAAGCGGAACGGGCCGTGCAAGCGGCGCTGGAACATCTGATGCAAGGTAAAACCACCCTCGTTATTGCTCATAGGCTATCAACAATTGAACGTGCGGACCGTATCGTGGTATTGTCACATGGGAAAATAATGGAAACCGGCAGTCACCAGCAGTTATTGGATGCCAACGGCGCCTATGCCAATCTGCATCGCCTGCAGTTTTCCCAGCAAATGGTTTGACGCCATCGAATGAATACCTGAAATCGTACTGATACATGACGCCTTTGATTCCCGCCGAACTTCTACAAAAGTCGGACAAAATTCTTTTCATCGCCCATCTGGCGCTGGGAGACTTTACCTACCTGCAAAACGGTTTCCGCGCCTTTGCCGCGGCCTATCCCCATATCCAGATCCACCTGTGGGTCGACGAAGTCCGCCGCACGTCCGACGCGAAACAATGGGAAAGCCTGCGCACCTATTCGCTGTATGACTGGGTAGAGCAGTCGGGCCTGTTCGCCAAGGTGTACCGCAAGACCTACAGCCCGGCGCTATACGAAGAATCACTGCGCGAAGCCAAGGCGGAACACTATCCTGTCGTCGTGTCTCTGGCCCACGTACGGCCACAGCAGTACGCGGATCTTGCCCGCGCGATCAGCCCGCACGGGCTGGTGATCGGCACGCGCAAACCGTTCAGCCCGCTACGCCCCTGGCATTACCTGGCCTATCGCAAGATCGATGCCGTGCTGGCCTCGTATGCGGGACAGGATGCCGGCGAGCACCATATCAGCAGCGTGTATGCGGACTGGTTCCATCAATTGACGGGAATCGACATTCCCGTGGCCGAACGCTATCCCTTCGTGCACATTCCCGAGCAGGCGCTGCAGCAAGCGCAGGCGCAGCTGGCCACCTGGGGCTTTGCCCCGCGCCAGGGTCCGCTCGTACTCCTGAACCCGTTTGCCAAGTCGCACAAGCGCGGCTGGCCGCTGGAACGCATCGCCGAGCTGATCGCGCGCATGCAAGCGATGCCGAAGTGGAAAAATGCCTGCTTCCTGATCAATGCCATGCCGCAGGAACTGGCCAAGGTCGATGCGGTCGTGCAGGCGCGTGGCTTGCCGCGCACGCAAGCCTTCAGCGCTGTCGACAACTTTTTCCAGCTGCCCGCCATGCTGGCGCAATGCGACCTGATCATTTCGGTGGAAACGTCGATCATGCACCTGGCGAACGCCGTGCATGTGCCGGTGGTGGCATTGATGCGCAAGAAGAATCCGGAATGGGCGCCGTTCGACAGCGCCAACAGCACCGTCATCACGGTGGCGCGGCGCAGCGACTGGGTCAAGGCGATCTCGGTCGACCAGGTATTGCAGACCATCGCCTAGACAACGCTGCAGTGGCTAACCGGTGCCCAGCATGCTGATGCGCACCAAGTCGGCCACATTGTCGACGCCCAGCTTGTCCATCAGGCGCGCCTTGTGCACTTCCACCGTGCGCACGGAAATGCCCAGTGCCGGGGCGATATCTCGGTTGTGCTGGCCTGTTACCACCAGATGCATCACTTCCCGCTCGCGCGGCGTCAAGGCGCGCAGCAAGGCTTGCCCCTCCACCTGGCGCAGCAATTGGCCGCGCGCATGCGCCTCGCGCGAAAACGCTTCATCGATGGCTGCCAGCAACTTGTCGTGGTCAAACGGTTTTTCCAGGAAATCGCTGGCCTGCGCCTTGAAGGCCTGGCGTGCCAGGGCGACGTCGCCGTGTCCCGTGATAATGATGACGGGCAGCATGCATTTGAGCTCCAGCAAGCGGCGCTGCAGGCTCAGGCCATCCATGCCCGACATGCGGATATCGACCAGCAGGCAGCCAGCCCACTCGGGACGCCAGCTGTGCAGGAAATCCTCGCCGCAGGAAAACAGGGCCGTGCGGTAGCCGCGTATGCCCAGCAGCAAACCCAGCGCATCGCGCACGGCGGGATCGTCGTCGACGATAAACACCGTCAAATTACTTGTCACCATACTCTCCTGTAGCGGCCGCACTGGCGCGTGCCAGGGGCAGGACAAAACGAAAAATGCCATGCTTGCCCACTTCGGCCCATAACTGGCCGCCATGCGCTTCGACGATGCTGCGGCTGAGCACCAGCCCCAGACCCAGGCCGCTGGCCTTGCTCGAGACAAACGGTTCGAACAGGCGCGCCGCCAGGTTATTGGAAATGCCGGGGCCGCTATCTTCCACGGACAGGCGCAGCCGCCCGCCTTCGAGCCGCTCGGCCGAGACCGTGATGCGGCGCCGTCCGCGCGGCTGACCCATCACCGCATCCTGCGCATTGGCCAATAAATTACGTAACACCAGCTCGATTTGCAGGCGGTCGGCGTTGACGGCCAACGGCGACGGCGGCACCAGCACCAGTTCGATGCCATGTTCATGGAACAGCGGCGTGAACTGGCGCGCCATGCCCTCGATCAAGGCGCTCGCCTCCACCGCTTCAAGCTGCATCGCGCCCGTGCGGAAAAAGTCGCGCAGGCGGCGCACCACGTCCGCGGCGCGTCCCGATTCCACGATCATGTGCCCCACCGCGCCCTGCAGCAAGGCGCCCGTTTCGCCCCGCTCCAGCAAGTATTCGCACGCCTTGCCATAGGTCGACAAGGCCGTCAGCGGCTGGTTCAGCTCATGCGCGAGCGCGGCCGCCATCTCTCCTGCGGCCGCCAGGCGCATCGTGTGTTTCAGTTCGTCGGCCACCTGCCGCATCTCATCGACGACGATGCCGATAAAAAATCCCACCAGCGCCAGCACGGCATCGAGCAGTTGCAATTCATAAAACTGGATATCGACCGCATGCGTCCATTTCACCAGGGTGATAATGCACAGTTGCAATACAAACACGGCCAGCACGGCGCCATGCAATCCCTGGCGCGAGGCGGCCCAGATCACGGGGAGAAACAGGAAGTAGAAATGCTTGTATTCGGAACGCACGATGGAACCGAAGAGGCTCCACAGCACAAAACTGGCGAGTGCCAGATACGCCAGGGTTTCCCAGCGCCAGACGGCGGCATGCAGGCGCTCGCGCCCCCGTTCGCTGAACAGCACCCAGATCAGCGGCATCGACACCAGCATGCCGACCATGTCGCCGATGCCGAAACGCCAGACTGCCGTCCCCCATTCGCCGGCCGGGATGCGTCCCGTCAGCGACAGCAGGGAAATATAGCCGAGCGCATTGAGCACGGTGCCAAACAGCACGATGGCGACCCAGGCGCTCAGGCGGCGCCGGTTGTCGAAGATGTCGCTGCTGCTGAAACTGCGGCGCAAGACTGCGCCCATACTGCCATAGCCGAGCACCAGCCACGCCGAACAGAGCAAGGTCAGGGGCAAGCCTGCCGGCATGCCGCGCACCAGTACCTCGCCTGCCACCAGGGCGATAAACCACGGCAGCGCCGCCTTGCGGCCGTGGATCAGCCAAAATACCAGGCCCAGCGCGGGATCGGGATTCCAGGGGGTGATGTTCAGCCCGTACATCGGGTCGATATACGTGGCCCAGTCAAACAGCAGATACAAGCCGACAAAGGCGGGATACGGCAGGTAGCGGGACAGAAATAGGCGCATAACGGTGTTTTTTTAACTGTCCCGCATTATGCATCGCAAGCGTGCGCCACGCCATGCCAACTTGCGTTATAAGCACATGAAATAATTTTCATGCAATATCGCAAGGCACGCAGGCGGCGTCAGGCTTCGGCCAACGGCAAGCGCACTTCCACCAGCAAGCCCAGGCCGCCATTACCTCTGTGCAACTGAATCGTGCCGCCGTGCTGGCGCACGACGGAAGCGACGATGGACAAGCCCAGGCCGCTGCCTGGCTGCACCTGCTGCGGCGCGCGGAAAAAGCGGTCGAACACGCGTTCATACAGGGCCGGCGCGATGCCCGGCCCCTGATCGGCCACATGCAGCACGGCCTGGCCCCGCTCCGCGTGCAGCGACACCGTCACGCTGCTGCCGCGCGGGCTGTACTTGATGGCGTTTTCCACCAGATTGTCGATCAGCGAGACCAGGCTCTCGCGCTGTCCGGCCACGCTGAGCGAAACGCTGGCTTGCAACTCGAGTTCGATATCGCCCGCCTGGGCCAGGCCGGACAGGGCCGCCAGCCGGTCTTGCAGCAAGGTATCGAGCGCCTGCCGCCGCGGCAACTCGCCCCCGCCCGCCTGCACTTCGCTGCGCGTCAGCTGCAGCAGCTGGCCCACCAGGCGCGCGGCCCGGTTGCCGCTGTTCAAGATACCGTCCAACAGCTCTTGCTGGCGTGCATCATGCGCCTGCCCCTGCAGAGCCTCGACATTCACGCGCATGGCCGCCAGTGGCGTGCGCAGCTCATGCGTGGCATCGGCGATGAAGCTGCGTTCGCGCGAGGCACTGGCATCGACCCGCTGCAGCAGGGCATTGATATTGTCGACCAGCGCCGCCAGTTCGCCATGCGGCGGCTTGAACGCCAGCGGACGCAAATCCTGCGGCCCGCGCGCCGCCACCTCCTGCGCCACCTTGCGCCATGGGCGCATGGCAAGGCGGATCGACAGCCAGGCCGGCACCAGCAGGAACGGCAGGCTGATCAGCAGCGGCAGTAGGTAGTAGCCACGTGAATTGATCGTGACGAAAAATTGCCAGGCGCCCCCCACTTCCAGCACGGTCACGCGGGTTGTCCCTTCGGCCAGGCTGCGGCTGCGCCAGGCCTGGCCCTTGATATACACCACTTCCATCTGCTCGGGGCCGGCGCTGCGGATGCCGCTGGGCGCCGCGGGGGACTTGTAGACCAGTTTGCCTTCGCGCCAGACCAGGATGCGCGGCGCCAGCTCAGGTACCTGGCCCATTTCAAATTCCTCGCGCAAGGCTTCGTCGATCGCGCGCAAGCTTTGCTCCTGGCGCTGCGGCTGCTCGGCCAGGTTATCGGCCACGCTGATAATGGCGTGCAGGACGCCGCGGCTCACCGTGCTCGCTTCGCTCGTCCCCTCGAACAGCACATACGCCACGGCCAGGCTCCACAGCACGGTCAGCATCAGCATTTGCGCCATCATCAGGCGGCGCACCAGGGTAGGCCGGCGCAGCATGGCCCAGAAACGCCCCATCATGCGCCAGCACCCGGCGGGGGGGATGTCTCGCCCTGCTGGTCGATGACATAGCCAACGCCGCGCACGGTACGGATATAACCTTCGCCTATCTTGCGGCGCAGGTTGCCCATATGCACATCCAGGGTATTGCTGGCATTGGCCAGCCCGCCGGGCAGGATGTGCTCTTCCAGCACGCGGCGCGTGATGACCCGGTTGGCGCGCATCAGCAAGGTTTTCAGCAGGGCATATTCACTGGCCGTGAGCTCCACGGGCCGGCCATGCACGCTGACCCTGCGCGTGGGCACTTGCAGCAGCAAGCCGCGCAATTCGATGGTGTCGCCATCGAAGCCATAGCTGCGGCGTGCCAGGGCGCGCACGCGCGACAGCAGCTCGGCCAGCACGAACGGCTTCACCAGGTAGTCATCGGCGCCACCGTCCAGGCCACGCAAGCGCTGTTCCAGCGTATCGCGGGCGCTGAGGATCAGCACCGGCAGGCGCGCCGCGCGCAGCCGGGCCAGCAAATCGAGGCCATCGCCATCGGGCAAGCCCAGGTCCAGCAGCACCAGTTCGCAACTGTCGTGCTCGATGCTGCGCGCCGCATCCTCCAGGCTGCGCACCCAGACCACTTGCATGCCCTGGTCGCGCAGGGCAATCCGCACGCCATTGCCCAGGTCCATATCGTCTTCAATCAGCAGTATCTTCATGGGGAGTATTAAACCACCGCAAGCTGAAGAATGGGTAAAGAAGCGTTCTTCATCCAATCTTAATAAAAGGCTCATTTTTCCTTCATGGCAAGGATGAATACTGTCGGCTGTCAATCGAGCCACTCCGGACTCGGTTCTCCACCTGACGGAAAACTCCATGCACGCATCTACAACCTTGTTGACCTCGCTGGCACTGGCCTGCGGCCTGAGCTTGAATCCCCTGGCCGCCGCCGCGGCCGAACCGGCGGCGGAAAATGTCTTCACCATCGGCGGCGGCGTCGCTGCCGTGTCCAGCTATTCCGGTGCTGACAAGCTGTCGGCCTCGCCGCTGATCATCCTCGACTACGCCATGGCCAATGGCTTGTTCTTCAGCACTTCGCGCGGCATCGGTTATGGCGGCCAGGCAGGCCCCTTCAGCTACAGCGCCGCGCTGGGCTACCGCGGCAATCGCGAAGACCACAAACGCAATGGTGCCAACGGCTGGGGCGGCAGCGATTATCTGAAGGGCATGGGCGAAGTCAAGGGCAACGCCAGCGCCCTGCTCAGCGCGGGCTATTCGCCCTTGCCGGGCCTGTCGCTGAGCGTGTCGAGCGACATTCCCCTGTCGAATCGCGAAAATGGCGCGAATGTGCATTTCGGCGCAACAGGCCAGATCTATGGCCGGGCCGATGCCAGGGGCATGCAGCAAGACAGCGTGAACATCAGCGGCCAGCTCGGCTGGGGCGAGCGCAAGTACGTGCAGACCATGTATGGCGTGACGGCCACCCAGGCGGCGAATACCTCGTTCAAGCAATACACGCCCAAGGGCGGTTTCTATGAAGCACAGGCCACCATCAACTGGGAGCACCGCTTCGATGCGCGCTGGGGCATCAATACCCTGGTCGGCGTCGAGCACCGCATGGGCGACGCGGCCAAGAGCCCCATCGTGCAGCGCAAGACATCGCCGATCGGCGCCGTGTATGTCACTTACCGCTATTAAAACCGGGGCGGCATAAGGGGAACCCGTACGCTGTTTCGCCAATTTACACAGGGGGATGGCATGGATAACATGACATGGTTTTCCGACTATGGCCATCCCTTCCATGCATGCATCGCGCCTTGCCCCGCAACGTCACCGCGCCCCGGACAGCGCCGCGGGCGCGGGCGGCAAGACGGGCCAGGATACCTTGCTGCTGCTCTTGCCCGTCAAGCGCGCCAGCGACATCATCTACGGCGCGCGCTACGCCAGGCGCCTTCAGGAATGGGGGATACAGGTCAGCGTCAGCCTGCTGCACGTCACACCGGCGCCATCGCGCCGGACCGATGGCTTGCCCCGGCACAGTGCCGGCGCATGCCATGCGCTGGACCTGGCCACGCAGCAGATGATGCACGAGGCGGGCCTGTATCTGAGCCGTTCGCAGCTCGCCTTCAGCACCCATATTGTCGCCGGCGAGCTGCTGTTTACGATCCTCGATACGGCTGAACTGCTCGGTTGCCACGAAATCGTCCTGCCGGCCCTGCGGCACTGTGCCTGGCAGCGCCGCTTTGCCGGAGCGCTGGCATCCAAGCTGGCGCGCGCCACGCGCAGCGCCACGGTATTGCTGGCCGATACCGACGGCATGAGCGGGCCGCCGCCTGCCTGAAGCGCCGTCGGCGCCCGGCCATCCACATACACATGGAAACTCTTTGATGACACAAGCTATTACCCTGCACGCAGGCCTGAGCAATATGCCGCCAGGCATGTCACGCGTGCGCGAGCTGCTCAAGCTGCAATTGCGGGCGCAGCTGCAGCGCCGGCAGACGCGCATCTGGTTGCAGCTGCTCAATTCCCATCCCGTGTTCCAGGACTTGCTGCAAGCCTATCCGCGCATGATGCACAAGGTGTACCGCCATTACCTGAGCACGAACCTGTCTTGCCGCCAGCGCGTCGCCTTGCTGGTCGAGCACTATCATTTCATCCTGCAACAAGGCTGGGGCAAGCTGATGGCGCAGGCGGCGCGCGCGCCGGTGCGGCTGGGCTGCGTGCCGGGAAAATCGGGCGCGCCCTACCACCTGCAGCTATGTTCGCTGCAACCGATGGACCGCGAAGGCGAGATGGTCCTGCAACTGGCCCACGGCGATGACGTGATCTACTCGGTCGCGTTTACCTTTTTTGGTTCCCGCGCGCGCGCCAGCATGGGCGTGGGCATCGGTTGCATCCAGGGTCCGCGCGGCGCGGAAGGCTTGCGCCGCGTGCGCGAGGCCACGCGCGACCTGCATGGCATGCGTCCCAAGGCCCTGATGGTGCGCCTGGTGCGCCAGCTGGGACATGAACATGGCTGCCGCAACATGGTACTTGTAGGCAACGCCAACCGCGCCGTCCATCATTCCGCAAAAAAGGGCCGCCTGTTCGCCGACTACAATGCCCTTTGGCAAGAACTCGGCGCCCAGCCACGCAAGGATGGCGATTTTGAGCTGCCATGCGAAAACTTGCCCTTGCTGGCCCTGGAAGACATTCCCTCGAAGAAGCGCTCGGAAGCACGCAAACGCCACGAACTGACGCTGGCCATGATCAGCAGCCTGCGTAGCGGCCTCGATGCCCATCGCAGCCCGGTGCAGGTCGCCACGGCAGGCACTGCGGCAGCCGCCAACGCGGTACGGCAATCGGCCGATCTGGACGACGACTACGCTTCCGCTGTCGCCTGAGCCCCCCCCGGCCACCGCACGACGCCCCGCCCCCGCATCGTTGCTCGCCGTCATTGCCGCACCGCCGCTCCTCCTCCTGCAGCACACGCTTCAACACATGCGCGGCACAATCCTGTTACGCTAGCGCTATCGGTATGCACATGTGGTGCGCCGGTTCCCCCAACGCTTACTAGGAGGCATTCATGCGCGTAGACATCTACCGCCGGGCCGAGCACGACGGCATTTTTTCCTACCTCGCCGTGCCGGAAGGAAAGCTCATTCCGGAAGAAGTTACCAATACCGACTGGCAGCTGGAGGTACGCGCCAGCGAAGTGGCCGACGATGCCCAGGCCTTGCCCAACTACCATATCGAACAGCCGCACCAGCAGATCGCCGCCAAGGGCTATGCGATCACGGGCCTGAAAGACATGTAAACGAAAAAAGCCAAACCAGCATGTCTGCGGTTTGGCTTTGTTTTACGCGCCGGACGGTGCCGGTCAGTATTCGACCGCCACTTCTTGCGCACCCAGCATTTGCTCCAGCGCCATCTGCAACTCATCCGATGGCGCCACTTTCCACTCGTCACCAAACTGCAGCACGCAACTGACGCCCTGCGGGCTGACCTTGGCTGCGATCGGCAGTCCGTCCGCAGCCCGGTGCGGCGTGATCACGTCGCTGATGCGTTTCATGTCCAGCGTCGTGGGCAGAGTCAAGCCCAGCTGGCGGCCATACTGCACCCGCGCGGCGATGATGTCGAAAGCGCTCTCGGCGGTGATGCGCAAGCCGCCCGAAAAACGGTCTTCCGACACCTTGCCCACGACGGCCAGGAATTCATCTTCCTTGAAGATTTTCCTGTTGGCGTCGAACAATTCGCCATACACCGTCACTTCCACCGTGCCGCTCTTGTCGTCCAGGGTGACGATGAGTATCTTGCCGCGCTGCGTCATCTGCGTGCGCAAGCCCGTGATGACGCCAGCCATCATGCGCGGTTCGCGCGACGGCGACAGTTCCGACAATTTCGTGCGCGCAAAACGGCGCGCCTCGGGCGCATACGAATCGAACAGGTGGCCGGACAGGTAAAAACCCAGCGCGATCTTTTCTTCCGTCAATCGCTGCTTATCCGTCCACACGGGTACCTTGACGTACTCGGGCGGCGCCACCATGTCGCTGTCGTCACCGCCGAACAGGCTCACCTGATTTGCCGCCTTGGCGGCCTGGTCGGCGCATTCCATGGCGAACGCCACGGAAGCGAGCAGGATGGCGCGGTCGACCTTCAGGCAATCGAAGGCGCCGCTGCGGATCAGGGACTCGATGGTGCGGCGGTTGATCTGCTTCTTGTCCACGCGCTTGCAGAAATCGAACAGGCTCGTGAATGGCCCGCCCGCCTCGCGCGCGGCGATGATGGCTTCGATGGCGTTCTGGCCGGAGCCCTTGACGGCGCCCAGGCCATAGCGGATCTGCGTGACTTTCTTGCCGCTCACGGACGGCGCCTCGCCGCTCGGTGTGAAACGGTAGTCCGATTCGTTGATATCCGGCGGCAACAAGGTCAGCTTGCAGATTTCCAGCGAATCTTCCACCAGGATCTTGATCTTGTCCGTGTCGTCCATGGCCAGCGACAAGTTGGCGGCCATGAAGGCGGCCGTGTGGTGCGCTTTCAGGTAGGCCGTGTGGTACGACAGCAAGGCATAGGCGGCGGCGTGCGACTTGTTGAAACCGTAGCCGGCGAACTTTTCCATCAAGTCGAAGATTTCGTCGGCCTTTTCCGCCGTCAAGCCATCTTTTGCGGCACCGGCGCGGAAGATCTCGCGGTGCTCGGCCATCTCTTCGGCTTTCTTTTTACCCATCGCGCGGCGCAGCATGTCGGCGCCGCCCAGCGAGTAGCCGCCGACGATCTGCGCCATCTGCATCACCTGCTCCTGATACACCATGATGCCGTAGGTTTCGGACAGAATCGATTCCGTGCGCGGATCGGGATAATCGAAGCGCTCGCCGTGCTTGCGCTTGCAGAAATCCGGAATCAGGTCCATCGGGCCCGGACGATACAGGGCCACGAGCGCGATAATGTCCTCGAAGCGGTCGGGCCGCGCATCTTTCAGCATGCCCTGCATGCCGCGCGACTCCAGCTGGAACACGGCCACGGTCTTGGCCTTGGTCAGCAAGTCATACGACGGCTTGTCGTTCAGCGGCAAGGTCGCCAGGTCGAAGTTCGCTTGCGCAGGATCGAGCTGCTTGATGTAGCGCACTGCGCGGTCAAGGATGGTCAGCGTAGTCAGACCCAAAAAGTCGAACTTCACGAGGCCGACGGCTTCCACGTCATCCTTGTCGTACTGCGACACGACGCCCGAGTCGCCGCCCTGCGTGTACAGCGGACAGAAATCCGTCAGCTTGCCGGGCGCAATCAGGACGCCCCCCGCGTGCATGCCGATATTGCGCGTGATGCCTTCGACTTGCTGCGCCAGGTCCAGCAGCTGCTTGACCTCTTCCTCGTTTTCCAGGCGCTCCTTGAGCAGCGGTTCCTCTTCGATGGCGTCGGCGATCGACACGGGTTTGCCGGGCTTGAACGGAATCAGCTTGGAAATGCCGTCGCAGAAGTTGTAGCCGAAGTCCATCACGCGGCCCACGTCGCGGATCGCGCCCTTGGCCGCCATGGTACCGAAGGTGGCGATCTGCGAGACGGCCTCCTTGCCATACAAATCCTTGACGTGCTGGATGACGCGGTCGCGCCCTTCCTGGCAAAAGTCGATATCGAAGTCGGGCATGGAGACGCGTTCGGGATTCAAGAAGCGCTCGAACAGCAGGTTGTACTGCAATGGATCGAGGTCGGTAATGAGCAGCGAATACGCCACCAGCGAACCCGCACCCGAACCGCGGCCCGGGCCGACGGGCACGCCGTTTTCCTTGGCCCACTGGATAAACTCGGCCACGATGAGGAAGTAGCCGGGAAATTTCATGTTGCAAATCGTGTCCGTCTCGAACTTCAGGCGCGACTCGTAGCGCGGGCGCTCCTTTTCACGGCGCTCGGGATCGGGATATAGCTGTAATAACCGTTTTTCCAGGCCCGCCTGCGATTCGGCGACGAGGAACTGGTCGATCGTCATGCCGTCCGGCGTGGGGAAGTTCGGCAATTGCGGCTTGCCCAGGGTCAGGGTCAGGTTGCAGCGCTTGGCGATTTCCACGGAATTGGCCAGCGCGGCCGGCAAGTCGGCGAACAGTTCCGCCATGTCGGCCTGCGACAGGAAGCGCTGGCTGTCGTTAAAGCGTTTCACGCGCTTGGCGTTGGCCAGCATTTCGCCTTCGGCGATACAGGTCCTGGCTTCGTGGGCAATAAATTCTTCAGGGGAAATGAATTGCACGGGATGCGTGGCCACCACGGGTAAACCGAGCTTGGCTGCCAGGGCCACTGCATGGCGCACCTGCGCCTCCTGGTTGGCCTGGCCGCCGCGCTGGATTTCGATATAGAAATGGCCGGGGAAAATCTCGGCCCAGCGCTGCGCATTGCGCTCGGCCAGGGCCAGGTTGCCATTCTCGATGGCCGTGCCGACATCGCCGAAGTGCGCGCCCGACAGCACGATCAAGCCATTCGCCGCGCTTTCGCCCGGGTACAGATCGTAGGTATTCGTCGCCAGCGCCTGCAGCCACTCGATGCGCAGTTCGGCGCGGCCCTTGTACTGGTTCGTCAGCCAGGCCGTCGACAGCAATTCGCACAGTTGCAGATAACCCATGCGATTCTTCGCCAGCAGCAGCAAACGCGACGGTTTTTCGCGGTTGTCGTCATTCGTGATCCACACGTCGACGCCGACGATGGGCTTGATGCCCTTGCCGCGCGCTTCCTTGTAGAACTTGACCATGCCAAACAGGTTCGACAGATCGGTGACGGCCAGCGCCACCTGCTTGTCCTTCGCCGCCGCCTTGACCACGTCGTCGATGCGCACCAGGCCATCGACGATCGAGTACTCCGAGTGCACGCGCAAGTGGACGAAGGCAGGACCGGGCTGCATCGCTTGCTGTGAACCTGCCGGAGCGCCGGCCTCTTGCATTACCATTTCCATCCTGTGTACCGTTTCGTGCAAAATTCAATGGGGTCTATTCTACCGCGTCGCGGCCCCGGACCGGCGGTGCGGCCCTCGGTTGCGGGCAAGAAATTCCTGCCGTGCACAGCCCGCCGGCACGGCAAAACGTGGCTGGCCGGGTATCCTGCCTGGCCTGTCGGGCTTATAATATCGGCTGTTCAGTCTAACCCGATCGCCATCATGCAAGCCATCACCCCAGCAATACCCGCCGTTTCCGCCGCCGTCAGCCCGCCCGCCGCCGCGTTCGTCAATATCGCCGCGTATAAATTCATTACGCTCGCCGATACGGAAGCCATGCGTCCCTTGTATCAGGAGCAATGCCTGGCACTGGAACTGAAGGGCACGATCCTGCTGACGCCGGAAGGCATCAATATGTTCCTGTCCGGCACGCGCGAGCATATCGATGCCTTCCTCGCCTGGGTCCGCAGCGACGAGCGTCTGGCCGATCTGGAATGGAAGGAAAGCTTGTCGAATGAGCAATCACACAAGCGCATGCTGGTCAAGCTGAAAAAAGAAATCATCACCATGCGCATGCCGCTGATCAAGCCGGAACTGGGCCGCGCCCCGTCCGTCGATGCGCATACGCTCAAGCGCTGGCTCGACGCCGGCGTCGACGATGCAGGCAAACCCGTGGTCATGATGGAAACGCGCAACGCCTTTGAAGTGGACGTGGGCACATTCAACAACACGCTCGATTACCGCATCGACAAGTTTACGGAATTCCCGGCCGTGGCAGCCGCCCACAAGGATGAACTGGAAGGCAAGACCGTCGTCACCTTCTGCACGGGCGGCATCCGCTGCGAAAAAGCCGCCATCCACATGAAGGAAATCGGCTACGACAGCGTGTACCAACTCGACGGCGGCATCCTGAAATATTTCGAGGAAGTGGGCGGCGAGCACTACACGGGCGACTGCTTCGTCTTCGACTACCGCACCGCCCTGAACCCGAAACTGGAACCGACGGAAACCGTGCAGTGCTTTGTCTGCCGCGCCGTCGTCACGCCGCGCCAGCAGCTGGCGCCGGAATACGTGTATGAGGTGTCTTGCCCGCATTGCTACAGCAAGCACGTCGAATAAATTACAGGTAATTTACCCGACGCCCCCTAGAACCGGCTTACTCAGCCGGTTTTTTTGACTTGGTCGTCACCCATTGGCGCGCCAACACAAGTAATCCGGAAAGTAATACGCCTCCCAGGAAGCTCATCATCAAAGCGGTCGAGAGTCTGGTCGACGGATGTTCCGGCAAGCTCGGTCCCGCAATGAAACGGCTTTTCTCAAGATACACATTCATGGCACTTTGATTATCAATGGTGATTTGGTTGTAAACCTCCTTCACCAACTCATCATTCAAATCCTTGCTCTTGAAGACCCCTTCTTTGATCTCCTCCAGTGCGCGCAACACTGTTTCACCGGATTTATTGTTGTCGATTAAAACTTTGGCCTTATCGTAATATTCACGCATCAACAAGTTCTGCTTTTTTTCGCGTTGAAATTTGATGATCGACTCATTCGCCGACAATGCTTCCAATTCTGTCGACATAAGATGGGTTACTGGCGACAAGTAGCGGGAATTCTCCTCCGTAATGGTGACCACTTGCCTGTTTCCTTGGTTTACCGCATCCGGATAATGGCTGACGATCTGCTTCAACGCGCCACCTTTACGCTGGTAACTTTCAAGCTTATCTTTAAGATCGATAATCTGATTATCCAGGCGAGTGATTCTTGTCGTAATTTCAGCATGCTTAAACCGCAAGGCATCGGAATAAATCAGATACACGATACTATCCATTGCATACCGCCCCAGAAACGCAACCATCGCCTGTGCATCGGCAGGATTACGTGCCTCAAAATTGATGCGCAAGCCAATCACGTTATTGTCGCTATCTTTCGGCGGTTCCATCAATTCTTTAGCATCGATTTTGGTAAATGGATATACCGGCTCAATAATCTTTCCAATGCCATCACGCGAGAAGAACGCCTTGCGCAGCTCACTCAGTGCAGGATCGCCCTGCAGCTTGTTTTGCACTACAAAATCATTAAACCGGCTACCGGTGGTGTAGGCAGCAGCGTAACGTTTATAGTCCGCCAAGGAAATTCCATTCGCTGGCTCCTTGGTCTTGGCATCCATGTCGGTTTTGACAATCAATGGAATCGGGCCACCAAACTGCAAAAATCCATCGCTGCGGTATTTAGAGAAATACATCGTGCTCGATACGCCCAATATCATGATCAGCGCCGTGCCACCCACTAATGTCTTACGACCATTCCACAATATGGAAAATACTTCGCTCCATACGATAGGTTCATCGTTGCTATTTCTTTTCAATTCAGGCATATCATCTAATTTTTTCATAATTCTCTTCAAATATTTCATTAACCGCTACTAAGTCAATTGACCACCGACACGCACCTTTTCTTAAAGTCAACGTGCCAATGTAACCACCGGCTTGTAATCGCATGCAGTCCGGCTATATTGTACTGACCAAAGCAGGTCCTCAATACCGCACTGCGGTGCATATTCACGCACAATCCGCAACAACAAAGCACGTATTTGTTCATGGTCAAAATTATTACAAGCCTCGGTCATTTCGTTCAACATTGGCTCCAATTGTTGCCAAGGAATTTCCGACTCTTGCGCCCGCATAATCAGTGGATGTTCAGTCCCTTCCACATTCTCACCAATCAACAATTCCTCATACAGCTTTTCTCCCGGCCGCAAGCCCACATGGTGAATCTCAATCGTTCCGTCAGGGGTCGACTCGCTTTTCACTTCCAGTCCACTCAAGTGAACCATACGCTTGGCGAGATCAACAATCTTTACCGGATCACCCATGTCCAGCACAAATACATCTCCACCAGCCCCCATCGCTCCCGCCTGCAATACCAGTTGAGCCGCTTCAGGAATCGTCATGAAGTAACGGGTTATCTCCGGGTGCGTGATGGTAATGGGACCACCTGCCATAATTTGCTTGCGGAACAACGGCACGACAGATCCTGAAGAACCCAGCACATTCCCGAAACGCACCATGCAAAAACAGGTATGCGTTTGCTTGCGCGAAAATGCCTGCAAAATCAATTCGGCCATCCGTTTTGTCGATCCCATAACATTCGTCGGACGCACTGCCTTGTCGGTCGAAATCAATACAAAACGCTTCACGCCAGCCGATACCGCCGCCTGTGCCAGGCTCCATGTGCCAAGCGCATTATTGCGAATACCATCGATCGGATTATGTTCGACCAGTGGCACATGCTTGTAGGCCGCAGCATGATAAACCGTCTCGACATTGAAGCTGCGCAAAATCTTCTCGCACTTCTCCGTTTCCAGCACCGACCCCAAAAAGGGGAGCAATTCCACCTCAATGTGCAAGGACTTGCGCAAGGCTTGCAGTTCCTGCTCAATGGAGTACAGCGCAAATTCCGACATTTCCAGCAAAATCAGGCGCGCTGGCTGCTGGCGCAATATTTGACGGCACAGTTCCGATCCTATCGACCCCCCAGCGCCACTCACCATCACGGATTTTCCAATAATGCACATGGCCATCAATTCGTGGTCAGGCTCGACCGCATCCCGTCCCAGCAGATCCTCGATCTCGATTTCACGAATATCTTGTACCCTCGCAATACCACTCACCAGACTCTTGATTGGCGGCGTCACGAGTGTTTTGATCTTCAAGGGTTCCAACTGGTCCAGGATGCGACGTTGCTGTGCCTTGGATAGTGAGGGCATCGCAACCAGAATCTTGCTAATCTGTTTATCGACGATCAAATCCGGCAGCGCCTCTGGTGCATAAACACGAATACCGCCCAGAGTTGCTCCTTGCAATTCTTTCTTATCATCAATAAAAAACAGTGGGCGATATTCACCAGCACCGTTCAGAGCTTGGGCCAATTGATTTCCGGAACTTCCCGCACCGTAGATGGCAACCCGCACGCCACCGTCGGTTCTCGCTGTCCGCACAAAATAGGCACGCGCAAAGAATCGACTGGCCAACATGTACATGATGGCGTTCACCCAATAAATGCCAAACACGCCCCGCGACAAGCCATTGAGCCCGCTCACGAACGCCGCCAATGTCACCAGCACGGCCACAGAGAGGGTCACTCCTATCATAACCACATAGACAATCTTGTAGTCGATGAAACGGATGACGGCCCGGTATAAACCAAATCGGATAAAAATCGGAATGGCCACCAGTGGCGCTGCAATGATCAGCCACACATATGGCCGGAACAAGGCGAGGTTGAAGCCGTCAAAACGCAAAAAAATCGCCACGCAAAAAGTAAATGGCAGGAAAAACATATCCACCATCATCGCGACGATTTGTTTACGTAACCGCGAAAAACTTAATAACGGTTTCATTAATTATTACCCATCTAAATATAAACTATGGCGCGTTCACGGGCCAGAACGGCATCGCTAAAATTCACGCCAGCACCGTCGTCGACATAGGCGCTGTACCAAATACGCTGCAAGCAGTTAACGCGATGCCTCGGCAAATACCGCTCGTATCACTTCACCGACCGCCCGCATATACTCGGGCGCCAACGTAGGATGAACCAAGAACATCAGGCTCGTCTCCCCCAGCTCATGTGCCACTGGCGTGTGCACGGCACGCTTAGGCAAGCTCTCGAATGCTTTTTCAAGATGTATTTCACTGCAAGAACCGGAGAAGCAAGGTACACCTGCGGCATTGAGTTCAGCCATGAGACGGTCGCGGCTCCAACCCGACGCAAGGCATTCCGGCTTTACGAACACATAATACTTATAGTAAGCATGGCCAATCTCGGGCGGCGGCAATGTCAGTCGCAGCGCGGGAATCGTGGAAAACACCTCGGTCAAGAAAGCGGCATGCTGTTTGCGCGTGATGATCCAGTCATTTAATTTGGCAAGTTGCAGGCGACCTATCGCCGACTGTACCTCTGTCAAACGCCAATTCGTTCCGAAGGTTTCTGTCAACCAGCGGAATCCTGGTGGGTGCTCGCGCCGGTAGACAGCATCGTAGCTTCGACCAATATCTTTGTAAGCCCAGGCCTTTTCCCATACAGCCTCGTCGTTGGTGGTCATCATCCCACCTTCGCCTCCGGTTGATATGATTTTGTCCTGGCAAAAAGAAAATGCCGCCGCATGACCGATCGACCCGACTTGACGTCCCTTGTAGGTGGCGCCATGCGCTTGTGCGCAGTCCTCGATCACCTTCAGATTAAATTCTTCGGCCAGGGCCATGATCGCGTCCATGTCGCATGGCCAGCCAGCCAGATGCACAACCAGAATGGCTCTGGTTTTCGGCGTGATTGCAGCACGAATCGCAGCAGGCGAAATATTTTGCGTGTCGCGGTCAACGTCGACGATAACAGGCACGGCACCGCGCATTACTGCACAGCTTGCCGAAGCGATATAAGTACGACTGGTGGTAATAACCTCATCACCGGAACCGATGTCCAGTGCATAAAGTGCAAGCTCCAGCGCTACGGTTCCATTGGCAACTGCAATGGCATGCTTGCTCCCGACATAGGCGGCATATTCACGCTCAAAAGCCCGGCCGGTATCGCCAGTCCAATAGTTAACTTTCCCTGATCGCAATATATCCGTGACGACAGCAATTTCGTCTTCCGGATAAACAGGCCATGCAGCAGGAGGAGGTAATGTAGATTTCATCTTATGATCCATGATGCCAGCCAGGCTGGCGAGTTTTAATCACTTTGGCGGGAACGCCAACAACGGTAACGTCAGATGCGACGTCATGTATAACAACGGTTCCGGCGCCGATAATCGACCAGGGACCTATACTTTTCCCCTGGATAATGGCGCTACCGATTCCCAAATCGCAACCTTCACCAACTTGCACTGCGCCAGAAATATTGACTGACGGTGCAACAGTGACGTAGTCATGAATGTGTGCATCATGAAAAATCGCAGCACCAACATTCACGATAACATGCTTGCCAATCACAATATCCGTAGTCAAGCGCGCGCCTGCACAAATAATCGCACCATCGCCGATCGCTACGCGATTTCCGATCCAAGCCTGCGGATGCACCAGTTTATGAAATTTTACGTCGCAGCTTTGTTCAATGCGCGCAACGATTTTTTGTCTTGCGATCGTATTGCCAATCGCAATGACAACATGTACATCGATATCACTGTGCTGCTCCAGCCATTCCAGTCCACCCAGTACGGGAAATCCATGCACATCGCATCCATGGTTCTCCCGCTTTTCGTCTAGAAAACCAAGAAAGTTGAACTCAGGTGCCACTGCATTGATATCCTCGACAATCTGATGCGCCTCGCGTCCCATGCCGCCAATTCCAAAAATCACCAGGTTCTTATACATTAGCTTTTTTCCTTGCTACCACCTTGAAAGCGTGGCATCGTCTCCACTCCTTCAGCGCTAATGCCTTCTTTAACCAGCACTTTCTTTACTGTAAGAAACAATATTTTCATATCCAAAAGAAATGACTGATGATCTACATACCAGACATCCAGTTCAAATTTTCGTTCCCAGCTAATAGCATTACGTCCATTTACCTGCGCCCAGCCTGTGATACCTGGCCGTACCAGATGCCGACGAGCCTGCTCTGAGGAATAGAGTGGCAAATATTCCATCAATAATGGCCTTGGACCTACTAGACTTACATCTCCTTTCAATACGTTGAACAATTGAGGCAGCTCATCGAGACTGCTACGCCGCAGAAACTGGCCAAAACGCGTCAAACGTATCTCATCAGGCAACAATTCACCAATTGCATTTTTTTCATCCGTCATGCTACGAAATTTATAGACGGTAAACGGCTGTCCATGCAACCCAGGACGTATTTGCGAGAACAAGACAGGGCTGCCAAGAAATAGGCGGACCAGCAATGCCAGTACGATGATCAGAGGCGACAGCACAATGATCGCGAACAAGGCCGCCATGAAATCAAAGGTTCTTTTCAACATATGCATCACTACTTTCCAGCATTTTTTTTGGAAAACAAAACATGCTCAAAAACCTTGATGAAGGCGGCCACACCAACACTCAAGGAAAGCTTGTTCTTATAGAACTGAGCAGCCTTCTGTCCCATCGTTTCGCGCTCGGGCAACGGCAACCGGGCCAGTTGCAATACGCCTTGCGCAATCGACTCAGGGTCCTCTGGTATCGCCACGACACCGGCTTCCGCTTCACGCAACAAGTCAGCAGCGTCACCCCGCACTGCCATGATAATTGGCCGCCCAACAGCAAGATAAGCTTGTGTCTTGGATGGAATCGTGATGGAGAACAAAGGATCATCCTTCAGGTGCACCAGCAAGGCATCTGCACGGGCCAATACTTCGCCAACCTCGTTCATCGGCATGCGAGGCACAAAACGCAAGTTCTGCAAGTTATACCGCGCGCATAATGCCTTCAGGTTTTCCACCTCAACCCCGCCACCAACCAGTACAAATTGCACACGGCTCTCTTCCGCCGCCACCAGCTGCGCAGCAGCGATGACCGCCTCCAACGCCTGTGCCTTTCCCATATTCCCCGCGAATACCACATTAAAGCGGCCATTCATAAAGGACAGGTCAGCAACCCCGCCCACTGGCGCTTGCAACCCAGTCTCATCACACCAATTGTAGATGAGCGACATTTTCTTCTCGGGCACCCCACGCTCGGCCAACAGACTCCGAAAGCCCGGCGACAACACAACAATATGGCTGGCTCGGCGATAAATCCAGTTACACACAGCCCCCGCGACACTCAATATGCGGGGATTGCCGATCATGCCCGTCGCCTTCAGGGTGTCTGGCCACAGATCCTGGATATCATAGACAAAAGGTGTACGCCGGAACCAGCCGATCAAGGCGCCGGCGACACCCACCGTCATTGGCGGATGATAAACGTAGATGATATCCGCCTTGCGCGCCATGAAAATCCCGTACAGGCTGGACGACAAAGCAAAGCTAAAGTAATTCAACAGACGTTTCAAGGCAGAGCTATCATGGCTAGCATAAAGCGGTACGCGTGCTATCCGCACACCGCCGATGCTTTCGCGATGGCACCACGACTGACGATAACCGGCATAGATCTTTCCCTCAGGATAATTGGGGAAACCAGTAACGACCTCGACTTCATGTCCGAGTTCCTGCAATTTTTGGGCAAATAAAAGCCCCTTGAAGGTTGGCTCTGGATCAAACCACTGGGTTAACAAAAGAATACGCAAGGGGTTCCTTTTCCGTGAACGGGCTTATGCCTTCTTCCACACCACGCGATTAACGTAGTCGGTATAGCTATGAATAATGCGCAGCACTTTTTCCGATACGTTTGGCATGCTGTAATCGGCAATCTGGCGCAAATTGCGCTGCGCGCCACGAGATTGCGTTTCCAGAATCGCCAATGCCTGCAAGATACGCTCGCCATCCAGGCCGGTCATCATCACCGACGCTTCTTCCATGCCTTCGGGACGTTCATGAGCCTCACGAATATTGAGCGCAGGGAAGTTCAGGATCGAAGACTCTTCGGTAATAGTGCCGCTATCAGACAATACAGCACGCGCACGTGCCTGCAGATGGACATAGTCCTTGAAGCCCAGCGGCTTGAGCAAGCGCACCAGCGGATGAAAGACAAAACCCTTGGCATCAATGCGCTTTTGCGTGCGCGGATGCGTCGATACAATGACAGGCAACTGATAGGTTTCCGCCACCAGATTCAGTGCCTGCATCAGCTTGAGAAAATTGACATCCGAATCGATATTTTCCTCACGATGTGCGCTGACCACAAAATACTGTCCCTCCTCCAGGTCGAGGCGTGCCAACGCGTTCGAGGCATCGATGCCCGGCATATAATGGTGCAGGACCTCAAACATCGGGCTGCCAGTCTTGATGATGCGGTCGGGCGGCAAACCTTCGCGTAACAGGTACTCGCGTGCGATATCGCTATAGGTCATATTAATATCGGCAGTATGGTCGACAATCTTGCGATTCGTCTCTTCTGGTACCCGCTGATCGAAACAGCGATTACCCGCCTCCATATGAAAAATAGGGATCTTGCGACGCTTAGCAGGAATCGCAGCCAGACAACTATTCGTATCTCCTAAGATCAACACGGCATCCGGTCGTTCCTGCTCCAGCACCGCGTCCACCGCGATGATGACTTTTCCGATGGTTTCTGCCGCGTTGCTTCCTGCAGCATTCAAAAAATGATCGGGCTTGCGCACTTCCAGATCCTGGAAAAAAATCTCATTTAGCTCGTAATCATAATTCTGTCCAGTATGCGCGATCACATGATCGCAATGCCGATCCAGTACGGCCATGACACGCGACAAGCGAATGATTTCCGGACGTGTGCCAACCACTGTCATTACTTTTAATTTTTTCATCTTTAAACCTTGTACGTGATAGTGTCTGGATGTGCCCGGTCAAATATCTCATTCGCCCACAGCATCACGATCATTTCCTCCTCACCGATATTGGTAATATCGTGCGACCATCCAGGAATGGTTTCCACAACTTGCGGAGTCTCGCCGTCCGTGAGCAGCGTGTAGGTTTCGCCAGTATCGATCTGACGGAATCCAAACCGTGCACGTCCTTTTATGACAAGAAATTTTTCTGTCTTGGTATGGTGATAATGTCCACCACGGGTAATCCCGGGATGTGCCGTGAAGTAGGAAAATTGCCCAGCATCGCGGGTTTTGAGCATCTCGACGAATACGCCGCGCGGATCCGCATGGCGGACCAAAGGATATGCAAACTGCTCCGGGGTGAAATAACTGATATAGGTGGAATACAAGGCGCGTATCAGACCTGTTCCCACAGCCTCGATGACCATGGACGTACGGCTGTCACGAAACGCCTGCAGCTGTTGAGCAAGTGCACCCACAGTAATTGCATAGACAGGCGCGACCTCGCGCTCCCCGGCCCCTGGCTGAGTATCGAGTACGCGCAAAAAGTCAGTAATCACATCATCGACATACACCAGCTGCAACGGCACGGCCGGGTCATTGATCTGAATCGGCAAACCATGCGCAATATTGTACGAAAATGTCGCGACAGCAGAATTGTAATTAGGGCGGCACCATTTACCGAACACATTCGGCAAGCGATATATATAGATTCGCGCCAAGCCCTCAGACGACAGCGTCCGCAACGCATCTTCCGCGCTACGCTTGCTGACGCCATACGGATTGTCGCGGCTGGCCTGGGAAGACGAGGTATACAGGACAGGGACACCACGTCCATCAGCGCGTACGATTTCGCAAAGGCGCTGCGTCAGGTCGGCATTTCCCTCGACAAACTCGGCTTCATTTTGTGGCCGATTTACGCCAGCCAAGTGAAAAATGAAGTCGGCCTCGGCCACCTTCTCTGCCAAGGAAGACAGCACTTCCCCACGTACGAAAGTGAGGACATCAATGTCGCCGCGCTCGCGCAAGCGGATCAACAAATTCTTGCCGATAAACCCATTTGCGCCAGTAACAAGTACTTTCATGGCATCAGCTTTCTGCAACAGCATTTTCGCCGCGGACAATACTCTTGATGAATTCCAGTTTCATCAGGAGTGCCTGCATGCCCTTCACGTCAAGGCGGTGCGTATTGTGCGAGTTATAGTCCTCTGCGGTCGAAATCTTCTGCTCGCCGTGCTCGACAAATTTTCCGTAATTCAAATCCCTTAAATCAGGGGGAACACGGAAATAATCTCCCCGATCCTCCGCCGCAGCCATTTCTTCACGGCTGAGTAAAGTTTCGTAAAGCTTCTCTCCATGGCGCGTGCCGATGATATCCACCTGATGGCCAGCCTTGTCCAGCAATCCCAACAATGCTTGCACGAGTGTATCAACTGTGGCAGCTGGCGCCTTTTGCACAAAAATGTCACCATTGCTGCCATGCTCGAAAGCGTACAGCACCAAATCAACGGCATCTTCCAGGGTCATCATAAAACGCGTCATCGCCGGGTCAGTAATCGTGAGCGCGGCCCCGGCCCGTATTTGATCGACAAACAACGGAATAACGGAACCGCGCGATGCCATCACATTGCCGTAGCGGGTACCGCAAATGACCGTCTTGGCATCATCCACATTGCGAGACTTGGCTACCATGACCTTTTCCATCATGGCTTTGGAGATGCCCATGGCATTAATCGGGTAGGCAGCCTTGTCCGTGCTGAGACAGACTACGCGGCGTACGCCATTCTGAATTGCCGCCTCCAGCAAGTTTTCAGTTCCGATGATATTGGTCTTGACAGCTTCCATTGGATGAAATTCACACGATGGAACCTGCTTTAATGCCGCAGCATGAAAAATAAAATCAACCCCACGCGTGGCATTGAGAACACTGGAATAGTCACGCACATCGCCAATATAAAATTTCAGCTTCGGATGATTGTACTTCTTACGCATGTCATCCTGCTTCTTTTCATCTCGGCTGAAAATCCGTATCTCACCGATAGACGTATCCAAAAAACGCTTCAACACAGCGTTTCCGAATGAACCCGTTCCGCCAGTAATCAACAAAACCTTGTCTTTAAACATAATATTTTTCTCTATAAATAATTAACATGACACGTCAGGTACGGTTGCGCATACGCGCCACATATATCACCGACACCCATAAAATAATCGCAATCACTGGCTGGAAAAAATTCCCACTTGCAAAAAGCATATTCAGCATGGACATGAGGAAAATCAGCACTGTCGCTTTTCGATCTACATCAGCGCTCATCAACGTGTCGAAGTAATAAGTTGCTTTATAAATCAACGTGATGAAATAAATCAACAAGGCACTAAACAAAGGCAATCCTGCAATTGAAATTATATCAAAATATGCATTATGCATCATTGGCAAATCGGGATAACCGAGAGAGCCGGAACCACCAAATACACCCATGCCCCAGAACAGCCTGTTCAAGCCGTAAAAATCGAAGACAATACCAGGCAATTCAATGATGCGATCAAATGCACTTTGCAAGAGGGATACGTCGGATTGAACGTCCTCACCAGCGGCACCTAGCGAACTCTTAAATCCTACTTCAGCAATATCATATAGTCCTGTGCTCCACAAAACAACTGCACCAATAACTAATACAATCACGCCAATCTTAAACAGCTGCTTAAAGGAAACTTTTTCAATTATCGCAATACCTACCGCTGCGATGAAAATATTTGCAATCGCAGCTTTCTGCAGAGAAATAAAGCCGCCAGAAACAATTATGGCTATCAGCAATATTCTTTTCCATCCCTGAAAATAAAAATAGCTCGATATTATGGCCATCCCACAAATTACTCCGTACACGGTCAGGCTTCCTGCGAGTGATGCATATCGAGAAAAACCAGCTCGCTCACTTGACTCAGCAAACCAGTCAATGGGACCGAAGATAAATTGAAAATATAATGACAGGGCGCACAATGCCATGAACTGACTAAAAATCATCCAAAACACATCGACTTTATCGCTCCGGACAACCATTAATGCACTCAAAAATGCCATAATCAAGCTTGAGAAACGGAATATACCGAGTGCAGCACCACCATAATCATCATTGTAAATAACGGACAATAACAAAACATAAAAGAATACACAGCAAAGTATCGCAATAGCAATAACATCACTCTTTGTCAACTTATAGCTCACATAAAACCAGGCACAAGTCGCAAAAAAAATAATGCCCTGAATTGCAACATATGCACTATTTACGTTTCTCAATAAATGAAGGAAAAATGACCATATGAGCAACGATATCAATACATTATAGACTTTAGTCATACCATCCCGCCCCAACACTGGCCTGCGTCAGGCGATCCTCACGCGACCTGACTCCGGCGAGATAATTGCATAGCAACACATAACGATATGCTCGTGAAAAATAGAAATTTCTTTTTGCATCTGTTTTTTTCAAAAATAACTCAACGGCACGACAAAAATATCGATTAAACAGAATCGAGAAAAGGGTTCTTGCCAATACAGTCGAAATTCCTTTTACAGAATAGATCGTCTCGATCATCCTCAGTTTTCGATGCGAATGCACGATTTCTGGTGCCAAGCATGAGAGCATGTACATTCCATCACGTGCCGTGCAAAATATTTTTCGTTTATATTTGACAATATCACCATCATATTCGTGATGATCAATACAAAACCTTCCCATCCTGATTTTCATCCCGGCCTTGAGTATACGCCATGGAAATTCGTGATCCTCGCAACCGTAACCGATAAAACGCTCATCATAAAACAAACCTGCCTGTATCAAATCTGTCTTTTTTGCCACCATATTCATGGAAACAAAACTCCACTGATCCAGCTCCCGAAATGGCCGAGATGAAAAAGTAGGATGCTTTGAATCCCGATAACGATAATAATTACTGCCTCCTACCAGACTGGCAGGGAATCGAATTTCGCCACACAATATGACGCCTGGATTGTTACCCACATCAAGAAAAACATTCTTCAAGTAGTCAGCTTGCGGAACACAGTCATCATCAAGAAAAATCAACAAATCATGACGAGCCTCGCGGATGCCGACATTTCTTTTTTGGGCAACAATATTTTCACATTGCAAATGACGGATATTCAAACACGGATGAACTTCCTGGGCGCGCATGATGATTTCTTCAATTTGTCCGCCACTATGGCTGTCACATACCAAGACTTCAGCCTCTACGCCGGACGGTATCTGTTCAGCCAGACTGGAAAACATCAGTTCTATCTGTTTTTCACGTTTCCAGTAAGGAATAATTATTGATATATTCATTTTCCTTGCTAATTCCTAATTTTTATAGCTGCGTATGCGTAATGCCATACAGATGCCCACT
Source organism: Janthinobacterium sp. PLB04 (assembly GCF_021165895.1). Taxonomy (NCBI): domain Bacteria; kingdom Pseudomonadati; phylum Pseudomonadota; class Betaproteobacteria; order Burkholderiales; family Oxalobacteraceae; genus Janthinobacterium; species Janthinobacterium sp. PLB04. Next base: position 5,656,422 of record NZ_CP088968.1, read on the forward strand.
ACCAGTTCTACCGCCAGCAATGTCACAGCGCCACCCGTTTCTTTGAGATAGTATGCCGCCGGCGCCACAATTACCAAACTCACTGCTGCTCCAGAAAAAATCGATCCCAGATAACCTTTCATATCGCCGCGAGGAATCATGAACAACAATCCCATCACCGAATTTATCAGAATAAAAAGTGGTGCAAAGGCAAGCACTTTTAATGCCGGGATAGCAGCCAAATACTTCACTCCAAATGCTTTTTCAATGAGAATTTCCGATATGAAAAATAAAACCAAAGAAATCACAAGCAGCATCAATGCCATCCACTTTAATATCTTTGTCGCCAGCGCTCGAGACACCTCCGGCTGATCAATATATAAGGCGTTCACTTTGGGGAAATATGCTTGCAAAATGGGAGAAAATAATCCACACACCGCCTGCTTGACGGTATTTGCGACATTCAAGTAGCCGACCGATTCCGGTCCGGCAACAAATCCGACTACTACCGGCGTCATCAGCGTATACATACTGGTTAACAGTGTCGATGAAAATACCTGGACACCTTCCAAAAATGATTTCCGAATTTCCAGAAATGAAAATTTCACCCAAAACACAAGACGTTCATTATATATCGTCAAGATCGCAAATATTCCGGCCAGTACATTAGGAACAGCCAGCAAGAACATCGCCATATTGATGTCGCCTTCGCCGTTCACCAAGAAATAAAATGATATCAATACGCATGCACGTGACAAGATGGAAAAAGCGGTAATTGAACCCATCTTTTCCAGCCCTTGAAATAACCAAATGGGGTATATTACTGTGCCAATTACCGCTATAAAATTTATAAACAGCAACTCTTTGATTGCACTGTAAGCATCAAATACCGCAATCAAAAACAGCATCACAAATAATGAAATGACACTTAATATTGCTTTCGCCCACATGGTGCGAAAAAAGACATCCGAAATAATACGCTTGTCTTTTCCCGCTATTGAAATACTTTTTGTCGCGCTATAATTAAAACCAAAGTCGGTCAACAAGATCAAAAACTGCATTGTAGCCAAAGAAAAACTAAGAATACCGAATTTCAATGGCCCCAACGTATGCATCAAAAATGGGAAAACCAAAAGCGGCATCAAATAATTAACGCCCTGATTCCCCATAAGGTATACAACATTCAACTTCTGTCGGGAAATCACATCCAATCCCCGTAAAAAAAAGAAATCATTAATTTTATTTTTTTCTAAATGCAAAACCGAATCATCAACACTAGAAAATCACTCTATTTATAATGACTTGGTGTTGCGTAATATGTTACGGGCTCTTGATGAATTTCCGACACGAAAATCGTAATTGCCTTTGGGTATAAACCATTGCCGCTTTAGTGCATCCCATACCTGCAAACGCTCCCGCGCAATTGTCAACTCCACAGTTCGTTGCTGGCCGCTCTGCAAATGCACCTTCTCCCACCCTACCAGACGCTGCGGCGGTTCACCATCGAAGGGGATGGATGCATAAATTTGCATGACTTCAGCGCCGCTGCGACTGCCAGTATTTTTCAGACTAAAGCTGATCTTCACGTCACCATTCTGAGCTAACTCAGTTTTCAGATCCGTATAATCAAAGCTGGTGTATGACAATCCGTAACCAAATTCGAACAATGGTTCGATCTTGTGATGATCGTACCATCGATACCCCATCATCAGCCCTTCGTTATATCTGACACTTAAATTGCTTGATGAAATATTTTTCTGAGGTAAATCTTGTTCCATCTTGGGGAAAGAGATAGGTAACTTTCCCGAGGGGTTAACATCACCAAACAAGATATCAGCGATGGACTCGCCTCCGCTATCTCCTGGATACCACGAAGCCAGCACCGCAGAAACGCTATTCAGCCATGGCATAGTCACTGCGGTACCGTTTTCCAGTACGACCACAGTACGAGGATTCTTTTTCGCCACAGCCTCGATCAATGCGCGTTGATCGTAAGATTGATTGGCGGGATCGGTATGCTGGTCAGGCAACGCCAACGAAACCAGATCCCGCCCTTCGCCGCTGAACTGTGAAGCAAAAATAATTGCCACGTCAGCAGTCGCCGCGGCATCCGAGGCCGCACGAGTATCATTGCCATCAAAATAACGAACTTGAGCAAGCCCAGCCTTGGCCTTGATTGCCTGCAATGGCGATGAGGACGAATATGGAGCACACTCCGAAAACATTTTTTCAGGCAATAAGCAGGCCACAGGATTGTTCACTGAGGCAAAAGGACCACCGGAGCCACCTCCTGCCATTACGCCCACAGAAGCGTGCGCACCGATGACGACGATAGATTTGACAGCCTTGCTATCAAGCGGAAGAAGTCTTTTGGCCTCACCATTTTCGCCTTGATTTTTTAACAAAACAATAGAAGCGTCGGCCACTTTTTTGGCGACTGTACGTCCATCGGCGCGATTTATGATGCCACCAGGAACGGGTGGAGAATCCATAATGCCGACCTGAAACAGCGTTCGCAGCTTCCGTGTCACCATATTATCCAGCCTGCTCATGGAGACGAGGTCAGCAGCAATTGCAGATTTCAGTTTCTGATTAAAGTACGTAGGCTCTCCACCAGCGCCTACAGCATCATCCAGCGAGCCTGGTTGCTCTTCATCCAATCCAGCGTTAGCCGCCCTCACGGTATCACTGACAGCGAAACTCCAGTCGGACTGCACGTATCCCTTGAATCCCCATTCATTTTTCAACACGGAATTCAGGAGATAAGAATTTTCACATGCCTTGACCCCATTGACATAGTTATAAGCACACATGACATTGCCAGGCTGCCCATCCTTGATCGCTATTTCAAATCCGAGCAGGTATAGTTGCCGCATAGTCCGCTCATCGACCACCGAGTCCGAAGTAAACCGGTTTGTTTCCTGGTTATTCAATGCAAAATGCTTGACCGTAGCGATAACCTTCTGCTGCTGCGTACCTAGCGTGCGCTGAGCCAAAAGATACCCAGCCAGTACGGGATCCTCGCCCAAATATTCAAAAGTACGACCGTTCCTTGGCTCCCGGATCAAGTTAATGCCGCCCCCAAGCCCCTCAGCGAAGCCCAACGTCCGCAACTCTCGCCCGATTAAAGCGCCGTACTCAAATGCCATATCCCGATCCCAGCTGGCAGCGAGAGCCAATGTCGATGGCATCACCGTCGCATTCACATTGGCAACCCGGACGCTGGTCGAAGAATCAGCTATGTTGATATCTGGAATACCAAGGCGCTTGATACCAGGAATATAGCCCGCGCCATTCAACGGCGAGGCACCGGGCCCGACCCCATGAACCAATTGGATTTTCTCTTCAATCGTCATTTTCTGTACCAGAGCGGTAGCCCGAGCATCAGGGTTCCCTTCCGCCACACGAGGAACTTCAGCATTATTGTTGCCACACCCCAGGAGAAAGGTAGCAATAAAAAAAACGGCTGACGAAGAAAAACCCGAGGACTGCATTGTTGTTTAACCCTTCTCTATTATTAGTATTGACAATACACATGAAAATTCAATCTCACGCTATGTCCTCCGATGACGGCATTTCAAGTACTCGTTGATCTCTCGAATTTCAATAAAAATAGCTTCAAACGGCAATAAATAGCAGGTCTCGAAGCGGGTAACGGAGGCGACATGAGGAACATAAGGGCATGCAAATGATTGAAACGTCGCTGCTCACCCTTGACAAGAAAACCTCAAAATTGAAGGGCTTGACATTTTATACGAAAATACAGACCCCGATCACAAGCGATTTACATTATTGTATTATTTCCAAAATGGCAAGAAAAATACATAAACAATAAAAGCTTGAAAATAGAATCTCAATAATATCAATAAAATACTGGAATATAATGACAGGAATTATTGATAAAAGTTATTACAAATGAAACTATCGAGGTGCAAATCATACTACCTGCATAATATCATGCAGGATAAACATGATTAGCAAACGCAAAGATAAATCTTACAATTGGATATATTTGTTACAAAGTGGGTTGGCACCGACGCAAACAATCCATACAGAAAATGCAGGCTCAAGTGGCGCATAGGCAGGCAAACTGAAAGTGGCTAGAACACCGATCAAACCGGCTGCGCGTCGTGGTTTGTAGCCAGCGATGCTCACTGTCTCGACGGCTGCGTACATTCGCACAGCTGCGCTTCTCTGCTACAGCTCACTGCCGCTTATCACGGTGCCATTAGGCGCTGCAAATCGATATGGCAGGAAAATATAGCAAATCCACTCTTTCCTGCCACTACCCACATAAAATGAGGACGAAAAGGAACTCAATGGAATAGCCGTATGGAAATACGGTTCCAAAAGATATCAGCTCTTCAACAACCCACCCAGCAACGCTGCCACCTTCTGCTTCGGCTTGGCCGCGACAGGCGCCATGCTGGCGGCAGCCGGGGCTGCTGCCTTGGCAGGCTCATATGGCTTCAGGAACCAGGGATCGGCCTTTTCGCGGCGGGCGCCAGGACCAAAGGCGGGACGCGCACCGCGCTCGGCGGAACGACTGTCGCGGCTGCTGTCGCCAGCATGGCGGCTCTCCGGGGCACGCGCGGGACGCGCCTCGCCACCTTCGCTGCGGCGCGGCGGACGGCGCTCGCTGTCGCTGCTGCGGGCGGGCGCGGGGTTGAAGCCCGTCAATTCACCGCGCTTGATGCTTTGCTTGATGAGTTTCTCGATGTCGGCCAGCAAGCGCTCGTCTTTATCCGAGTAGATCGAAATGGCGTCGCCAGAGGCGCCGGCGCGGCCCGTGCGGCCGATGCGGTGCACATAATCTTCCGCGTTGTACGGCAAGTCGAAGTTGATGACGCAAGGCAAATCGGAAATATCCAGGCCGCGCGCCGCCACGTCGGTGGCGACCAGCACGTCGATCTCGCCCTTCTTGAACGCTTCCAGCGCCGCCATGCGCTCCTGCTGGCTCTTGTCGCCGTGAATCGCCGTGGCGCTCATGCCTTCCTGTTCCAGCACGCGGGCCAGGCGCGAGGCCCCGATCTTGGTATTCGAGAATACGATGACCTGCTTCAGGTCGCGTTGGCGCAGAAGATGGGCGACCAGGGCATGCTTCTGGTCTTCCGTCACTTTATAGACCACTTGCGTGACCTTGTCGGCCGTCTGGTTGCTGCGCGCCACTTCGATCGTCAGCGGATCGTTGAGGAACGTGGCAGCCAGCTTCTTGATTTCTGGCGAGAACGTGGCCGAGAACATCAGGTTCTGGCGTTGCTTCGGCAGCAAGTTGATGATGCGTTGCAAGTCCGGCAGGAAGCCCATGTCCAGCATGCGATCGGCCTCATCCATGACCAGCATCTGCACCTGGCTCAGGCTGATGTTCTTTTGCTCGATATGGTCGAGCAAGCGGCCCGGCGTGGCGATGACGATTTCCACGCCGCCACGCAGGATGACGGTTTGCGGCTTCATGTCCATGCCGCCGAAGACGACGGTCGAGCGCAGCGGCGTGTGCTTGGCGTAAGCCTTGACGTTTTCGGCCACCTGCACCGCCAGCTCACGGGTCGGCGTCAGGATCAGCGCGCGCACCGGGTGGCGTGCCGGCGACATGCTGCTGCTGGCATGCGCCATCAGCAACTGGATGATCGGCAAGGAAAAACCGGCCGTCTTGCCGGTGCCCGTTTGCGCGGCACCCATCACATCGCGGCCTTGCAGCACCACGGGGATCGCTTGTTCCTGGATCGGTGTCGGATGGGTGTAGCCCTGGTCGGTCAGTGCGCGCTGGATTTCAGGCGCGAGGCCAAAGTCGGCAAAGGTCAGGCTGGGAGCAGCGGATACGGTAGGTGCTGGTGCAGGCGCAGCGGCGACGGGCGCCGCTTCAGGGGCAATCGCCGGGCTGGGCGTAGGAGTCGATTCGGTTTCAGACATAAATTTTCTGGTGTGCCTCCGCACTGCGGAAGCCATGCTTTCTCAATAAACAACATTTCGGGGCACAGGCAGCTCCGTCTTGCAAGCCATGGATCATTGTTCTTGCGGCACCTCCGTGCTCCGGGACATGCTGTATGGCGTATGCGGGAGCGTCGAAGAGATGTGCTGCGATGGCGGCGGAGATCGCGCCGGCGGAACATCGCGCGCAGAAGATACAATATCAGTGCTGTAAACGATACCCTAATTCACCGCAACTGTACACGGAAACCGTGATTTTTGAGCAAAAAGCGTTCCAGCAACGGCACGCCGGGATGCCGTATGATGGCAACTGCGATGCCAGCTCCGATACCTCTTCCGCCGCCCCCTGCCCTCACCATGCCCACCCCGCCTTTACCCCACGATCCGCAACCGCAAGCGCCCAGCAAACCGGGCAATGACGAATGTTGCCACAGCGGTTGCACCTTTTGCGTACTGGAAATGTACCAGGAAGACCTGGCCGCCTACGAAGAGGCCCTGAGGGCGTGGCAACAGCGCCAGCAAGCCGCTACCGCGCCCACCACTAAGGGCGTCAAAAAACCGCGCAAGCGCGCTTAATCAAAAGCTTTCCCACTCATCCACTGGCGCCGTGCGACGCGCCGTGTCGGCCAATTGACGCGGCGCCGCTGCCGGCGTCACGGCGGCCGGCGCCTTGCCGAGGACTGGCGCGCGCGGCCGGGTTGCGGCGGCACTGGCCACGTCGAGCTTGAAGATGCTGACCACTTCACTCAGGCTGGCGGCCTGCTCCTGCATCGATTCGGCCGCTGCCGCCGCCTCTTCCACCAGGGCCGCATTTTGCTGCGTCACCTGGTCCATCTGGGCAATCGCCTGGTTAACCTGCTCGATACCGGCGCTCTGCTCGCTGCTGGCGGCCGTGATCTCGCTCATGATATCCGTCACGCGGGTGATGCTGGCCACGATGTCATCCATCGTGCGGCCCGCCTGGTCCACCAGTTTTGACCCCGCCTCGACTTTCTCGACCGAATCGCCGATCAGGACCTTGATATCCTTGGCCGCGGCGGCCGAGCGTTGCGCCAGGTTGCGCACTTCCGTGGCCACGACGGCAAAGCCGCGCCCCTGCTCGCCTGCGCGCGCCGCCTCGACGGCTGCATTCAGGGCCAGGATATTGGTCTGGAAAGCAATGCCGTCGATGACGGCAATGATATCGACGATCTTGCGCGACGAGGCATTGATCGACGCCATCGTGCCCACCACTTCGCCGACGACCTTGCCGCCCTCGATGGCGATGCTCGACGAGGTCAGCGCCATGGTGTTGGCCTGGCGCGCATTGTCCGCATTCTGCTTCACGGTCGAGGTCAGCTCCTCCATCGACGAAGCCGTTTCTTCCAGCGAACTGGCCTGCTCTTCCGTGCGCGACGACAAATCCTGGTTGCCGGCGGCAATCTGGCTCGACGCCGTGGCAATCGTATCGGTGCCGCTGCGCACCTGGCCCACCAGTTTTTGCAAGCTGGCATTCATGTCTTTCAGGGCCTGCATCAATTGCCCCGTTTCGTCTTGCGATTGCACAACGATATGCGCCGTCAAATCGCCAGCCGCCACCTGGCGCGCCACGCCGACGGCCTCGATCAGCGGACGCGCCACGCTGCGCGCCACCCACAGCGCCAGCAGCATGCCGATGACGACGCTGCCCACCAGCAGGCCGATCAGGCTGGCACGCGAGGCCGCATACGTTGCATCAGCGCTGGCGCTCGAGCGCACGCCGCCATCCGTGTTAATCGACACCAGCTTATCGAGGGTCGCCATCATGTCCGCCATGACCTTGGCGGACGGCCCCACGGCCAGCGCGCGCGCCTCTTCCTTCTTCATCTCGCGCGACAGGCTCAGCATGGTTGCATGCAGGCGCATGAATTCATCGTTGAGCGCCAGGAAGCGCTCGAATACTTCCCGCTCGCCCGGTTCGGAAATCAGGCTGCGGTACTTGTCGCCGTCCACCTTCAGCTTGGCCTGGGTTTCCGTCATGCGCGTTTCGTTCTGCGCCATGTCGGCATCCTGCGCGGCCAGCATGTGCGCCAGTTCCCAGCGGCGGAAATCGCTGACATCGCTGCGCATGGACATGGCCGCCAGCACGCTGGGCATCCAGTTGGCGGACAGGTCCGTCGACGCGGTATTGATGCGCGCCATGGAAAAGATCGCCGACACGCCCAGCGCGGCCGTCAACAGCAGCACGGCGCCAAACGACAAGATCAGCTTGGTGGCAATTTTCAGATCAAAAAACCATTTCATGCGTTGCGTTCCTTCATTAGACGGGTAAACGGGACAAGATGGCCGCGCTCCGGCAAATGCACGGCGCGGGCAGTGAGGGCAGGCTGCAGCGGAAGTAAACAGTGATGGAGGGCAAGGACAGCAGCGCATCCCGAAACACCAGTCGAATTTCCGCAGCGCAACATCTTATCACCGTCGTACTGCAGTGCAGAGGGGTTTGATCAAGGTATGCGGCCAAAGTTCACGGGTAGCGGGCAAGGCGGCGTATTTTTTCCAGGCAACGTTGTTTCTACAGGGAAAAATGCAGCAGCAGGCGTAGGAGTCGGATGACACGAGGCAATGTTCCTAGCCTACATAAGCGCGTCGGCTCATCCGATGCCCGTCCGCGGCCCCTGGTCCTATAGTGGATACAAGATTCAGCACAACGCTAGCAAGCCAGAAAAGCAGCGCCATCCAACAAAATCAGAAGACGAGGCCCTACCATGTACAAAGCTTATAGCAACCTGACCCCAGCAACGAATAACCACGCCGCCGCCCAGCACAACTGGCAAGCCGCTCCCGCCACCCCGATGATCAGCATCACGGGCGCACAACAGAACGAATTGCTGCGCGCCTTGTCGCGCACCGATCTGGAGCGCCTGTTCTGCCAACTGGAATTGGTCGCTTTGCCTGCCGGCAAGCACCTGTTCGATTGCGGCGGCAAGATTGAATACACGTACTTCCCCACCAACGCCATCGTTTCCCTGTTGTATGTGATGGAAGACGGCGCCACCACGGAGATCGCCGTCATCGGCCGCGAAGGCGTGGCTGGCGTGGTGCTCTACGAAGCCGAGCGCGCCACCTGCACGGCCATCGTGCAAACGGCCGGCTACGGCTACCGCCTGAAAACAGCCTTCCTGCGCGAAGTGTTCAATGAAGGCGGCGCGCTGGCACAATTGCTGATGCGCTACACCAGCGCCATGTTCGCGCAAATGGCACAGAACGTGGTGGGCGGCCGTCATTGCAGCATCGAACAAAAACTGTGCCGCTGGCTGCTGGACCGCCTCGACCGTTCGCTGTCGAACGAATTAAAAGTGACGCAAGACACCATGGCCAACATGCTGGGCGTGCGCCGCGAAAGCGTCACCGTCACGGCCCGCAAACTGCAGGACGAAGGCTTGATCCAGTACCGCCGCGGCACGGTCGAAGTGCTCGACCGCGAAGGCCTGGAAGCGGCCGCCGGCAATTGCTACAAGGCAGCGCGCGCCGGTTTTGAACAGTTCCGCAGCGGCATCAGCGCACACAATTAAGCACGACGCTGGCAAACGGGCAGGCAAGCGGGTATCGTAGATATTCCTGACTACCCCGGAGACTGGCCATGAAACTGATCGGCATGCTCGACTCGCCCTATGTGCGCAGGGTCGCCGTCTGTTTGCAACTGCAGGGAATTTCCTACGAGCACTTGCCGCTATCCGTGTTCCGCAACATGGATGCCGTGCGCGAGATCAACCCCGTCATCAAGGTGCCGACCTTGGTACTGGACGACGGGCAAGTGCTGATGGATTCCACCTTGATACTCCACTATCTATCGCTGCTGCGTCCGGGCACCACCGTCCCCGCCCTCGCCGACAGCGTGCGCGCGCTGCGCCTGACGGGCCTGGCGCTGGCCGCCTATGAAAAAGCCGTGCAAATCGTCTACGAACGCAAGCTGCGTCCGCTCGACAAGCAACATGCGCCGTGGCTGGAACGGGTCAGCATGCAGCTGCATGCCGCCTGGAACGCGCTGGAACAGGAATGCGCGCACCTGCCCCTGCCTGGCGAGACTGGCAGTATCGACCAGGCGGGCGTGACCATCGCCGTCGGATGGAGCTTCGCCCAGCTGGAAACGCCCGATATCGTCAAACCCAGCGATTACCCGGCCATCCACGCCTACACGCGCTCGGCGGAAACCTTGCCCGCCTTCCTGGCCACGCCGCCAGTCTGACGCGCCGCAGGCTATTTGCCTGCGGCGCCCGGCCCGGGTACAGCGGCGGCTGGATCGAAGTGCCACCAGCCCGGCCTGACATCGTCAAACGAGTGATATTCGGGTGCAAAGGCCGCCTGGGCAGGATCGTCAAAACTGCCCACCAGCAAGGCCACCGTGGGCGCATCGTCGATGGCACCGATGGAACTGCCGCAAGCGGCACAGAAGGCCCGGCTGGAATATTCGGAAGAACGGTAGGTGGCAGGCACACCGGCCGACCCCGTCCAGCGCACTTGATCGCGCGCAAACTCCACCCAGGCCACCGTCGGCGCGCCCGTATGCTGCTGGCAATTTCGGCAGGAACAGCTGTGCGGATTGCCGCCCTCGCCTGTCACTTCAAAGCGCACGGCGCCACATAAACAGCCGCCTGTTTGCACCACATTCTCCATCGCATCTCCTCGTTTGCAGCGTTGCATGCCCTGCCTGCAGATACGTACCCGGTACAATATTGCCATAAACCCACCCTGGCGCAGCCCAATGTGCGTGGCGCCGGCACTATGAAAGAATGAATGGAAGACATCAATTGCGAAGGCTTGCCGCACATCCGCGTACTGGCAGGCGAAAACACCAAGGGTCCCGTGTATGAAACCCTGCCTGCGCGCCAGATCGACGAGCACGTCTACGAACTGCTGGCCTCGCCCGGCCTGACCCTGAACCTGGCGCGCGGCGACATCATCAACATTGCCAACCCGTTGGCCCCTGCCGAAGTACTGAAGCGCGGCGGTAACTTCTGCATCCAGATCTATGCCGACGACGTGTCGCAAGAGGCAGTGGACCAGCTCGAACGCGACGTGCAAAGCCAGTTGGGCGGCACGATGGATGGCCAGTACAAGGGCAACCTCACCTTCAGCGTGCCGGGACATCACGGCATCTACAACGTCAACGGCCCCTTCGACGCCTTCCGCGAAGCGACGGGCGTCGAATGGTACTTCGCCAATATCTACGTCAACCTCGACGACGACGATGATGAAACCTTGCTCAACTGGTGGGTGGATATGTAAGCCTATCAGAACCTGCGGCAGGGCAACCATGCGGCGCTCTTCATGCGCCAGGTACCTGGCGGCATTGAAATTTTCGGCCAATGGCGCAATCACAAACCCGGCGCCCGCGTGATCTACTTCGGCCGTTCGGCGGCGGGCATCGGATGAAGCCGCTGGCATTAGCCATGGCGGCCACGACGATGCGGCCCGTTGCCGCCGTTTCTTGTCCACAAGCAGCTCCCTCGACCTGGAACCTGCCCGCCGCCAGGCTCGACGGTGTGCGCATACTGTCCCATCCCGCGAATCAGCCGCCGGAGACCGCCGAAGCCTTGCCTATCCGCCCAGCGAAGGGACACGTGCCGGCACCTTGTATCAACGCTGGGCTATCAATTTTGATGCACCCCGCTATCTGTTTCTGGTGGACTGCCTGTATGCCGGTACCGAGCGCTACCTGCGCATGGATTTGCCAAGAGTCAAACAGTGCATCGAGGCCCTTGAACAGCGAACGAAAATGGTCAGGTTTCAGTGCAAATAGACGACTCGCTAGTACTCCTCAGCGCAACCGAACTCATCGCTACGTGCTACGATGCAAGACAAGTTCCTTTCAATGACACGCCATGAAATACAAGCTATTCCTGTTTGACCTCGACGATACCCTGCTCGACTTCCGGGCATCCGAAAAACGCTCGTTCCTGCACACCATGGACCAACTGGGCTTGCACGAGGGCATCGACGCGCTGTTTTCCCAATACCAGGCGATCAACATCGACCTGTGGAAACGTTTCGAAACGGGCGACGTGAGCAAGGATTTCCTGAAGGTAGAACGTTTCCGCAAGACGTTTGCATTGAACGGCATCGCCATCGATCCGGAACTGGCCAGCCGGCTGTATCTTGACTCCCTACCGGACACGGTCGTGCTCATCGACGGCGCCAAACAAGTGTGCGAAACCCTGTCGCGCATCGGCGAAGTGGGTATCATCACCAATGGCGTCGAATCCATCCAGAACCGCCGCATCGCCGCCTCCGGCCTGAGCGACTGCATCTCCTTCGTCGCCACCTCCGAAGCGTGCGGCCACGCCAAGCCGGACGTGCGCTTCTTCGAATACGCGGCCAACATGGCGCGCGCATGCAGCAAGGACGCGACCATCATCATCGGCGACCGGCTGGACGCCGACATCTTCGGCGCCAACCGCTACGGCATCGACAGTTGCTGGTTCAATCCGGATAGCATGGCCAATACCTCGACTGCCATCCCCACCTGTGAAGTGGCCAGCCTGCATGACATCGTACCAATGCTGGACATGATGCAAGTCAAACTGAAACAGGCTTGATCTACCACAAGCGCACCACCTGAAATACGCTGATAGCGGCACGAAAATACATCGCTGTTCGCGTACCATCAGGACTCGTCCATCCTGATACCTGCCCATGCCTTCCTGCACCGTCTTGCTCGCCATCGAGGCATTGACCCTGTTCTTTGCCATGCTGGCCAGGCGCCAGGCGGGCAAGCCCAGGCTGGTCGGCTACCTGGCCTTTCGCGATGCCACCGCCCACACACAGCAGGCGCTGCGCGCCGATGTCGGACAACTGCTCGCGCAAAAAACCGACGTCGTATCTGTCTGATTACGCCATCCAGACATCAATCGCGCGTCAGCACTTCCAGCAACTCAATCTCGAAGAGCAAGTTGGAGTTTGGTGGAATCAAGCCCACCTGCCGTTCGCCATACGCCAGTGCAGCCGGCACCCACAGCTTGCGCGTGCCACCGACCTGCATGCCATGCAAACCCAGAATCCAGCCCTGGATGACCTTGTTATTGCTCAACACACAGCGGAACGGTTCGCCCCGCTTGTGCGACGAGTCAAACTCCGTGCCATCTTCCAGCCAGCCCCGGTAATGGGCAGTCACCAGCGCGCCACGCGCCGCCGCCTTGCCGTCACCAACGACGATGTCTTCAATCTTCACTTCAGCCGTCATCTTGTTTCATCCTTCATCAATCGCAATGCAGCGATTGTACGACAGCATAAAAAAAGCCCCGGCAGTGGCCCGCCGGGGCTTCGATCACTACTGCAAATTCTGGTGGGCCTCCCGTGAGTCGAACACGGCACCAACGGATTATGAGTCCGCTGCTCTAACCAAGCATGAGCTAGAGGCCCGGGGACTGCGGCGTGGCGGCGCTGTTGAAGCCCGCCTCGCGCGGCCGTTTTGGAAACGGACACGCGAGGATAGGGGTATCAGGGGCGCGCGTCAAGCCCTATTGGCTTCTAGTTGCCTTCCAAGAAGCTTTTCAGCTTGTCGGAGCGCGATGGGTGGCGCAGCTTGCGCAGCGCCTTGGCTTCGATCTGGCGGATGCGCTCGCGCGTCACGTCAAATTGCTTGCCCACTTCTTCCAAGGTGTGGTCGGTGGACATCTCGATGCCGAAACGCATGCGCAGCACTTTCGCTTCGCGTGGCGTCAGGGAATCGAGCACGTCCTTAACCACGCCGCGCATGGAGGCGTGCAGGGCCGCGTCGGCCGGCGCCAGGGTGTTGTTGTCCTCGATGAAGTCGCCCAGGTGGGAATCGTCGTCGTCGCCGATCGGCGTTTCCATCGAGATCGGTTCCTTGGCGATTTTCATGATCTTGCGGATCTTGTCCTCGGGCATCTCCATCTTGATCGCCAGGGTAGCCGGATCGGGTTCCGCGCCCGTTTCCTGCAGGATCTGGCGGGAAATCCGGTTCATCTTGTTGATCGTCTCGATCATGTGCACGGGAATCCGGATCGTGCGCGCCTGGTCGGCGATCGAGCGCGTGATGGCCTGGCGAATCCACCATGTCGCATACGTGGAGAACTTGTAGCCGCGGCGGTACTCGAACTTGTCGACGGCCTTCATCAGGCCGATATTGCCCTCCTGGATCAGGTCGAGGAATTGCAGGCCACGGTTCGTGTATTTCTTGGCGATCGAAATGACCAGGCGCAAGTTGGCCTCCGTCATTTCGCGCTTGGCCTTGCGCGCCTTCATTTCACCGGCCGCCATCTGGCGGTTGATGTTGCGCAAGTCCGGCAACGGCAAGACGACGCGCGCCTGCAGGTCGATCAGGCGCTGCTGCAGTTCCTTGACGGTCGGAATGTTGCGGCCCAGGATGGCGCTGTACGCGTGTCCTGCGTTGACTTCGCCATCGACCCAGTCGAGGTTGGTTTCATTGCCCGGGAAGACCTTGATGAAGTGGGCGCGCGGCATGCCGCAGCGGTTCACGGCCACATCGAGAATCTGCTTTTCGATATGGCGCACTTCGTCGACCTGGCCGCGCAGGGTGTCGCACAGCTTTTCCACGACCTTGGCCGTGAAGCGGATGCCCAGCAACTCTTGTGAAATGGCTTCCTGCGCCTTGGCGTAGGGTTTCGAGTTGTAGCCTTCTTTCTCGAAGGCGCGGCGCATCTTGTCGAATTGCTGCGAAATGATGGCGAATTTTTCCAGCGCCGTGCGCTTCAGGGTTTCCAGCTGCTCGGCCGAGAAACCGGCTGCGCCGGAAGCGCTCGCCTCTTCCTCTTCTTCGACTTCCTCTTCTTCCGCTTCGCCTTCTTCCTCGTCTTCTTCGACGGGAGCAGCCACGACAGGCGCGGCGGCGACCGGTTCGTTTTCATCGACGAGGCCGTCGACGATTTCGTCGATCTTGATCTCTTCGTTGGCGATGCGGTCCGCGGCGGCGATGATCTCGGCGATCGTCACGGGACAGGCGGAAATGGCCTGGATCATGTCTTTCAAGCCATCTTCGATCCGCTTGGCAATCTCGATCTCGCCTTCGCGCGTCAGCAGCTCGACCGAGCCCATCTCGCGCATGTACATGCGCACGGGGTCGGTGGTGCGGCCAAAGTCGGAGTCGACGGTCGACAATGCGGCCTCGGCTGCCGCTTCCGCCTCGTCATCGCTGGTGACCACGGCAACGTTATCGGACAGCAACAACGTTTCCGCATCGGGCGCGTGCTCGTAGACGGCGATGCCCATGTCATTGAAGGTACCAATGATGCCTTCGATGGCTTCCGGATCGACGATGTTTTCGGGCAAGTGATCATTGATTTCCGCATAGGTCAGGAAACCGCGCTCCTTGCCGAACTTGATCAGGGTCTTGAGTTTCTGGCGCCGACGCTCGAGTTCTTCCTCGCTCGCTTCCGTGTCGGACGAGAAAGCGTCCTTCAGCAGCGCGCGCTCTTTCGCCTTGCGATCCTTCGCCTTGGCCTTGTCGACGGCCTTCAGTTCGGCCCGCTCGACGGCGTTCAGGGCGGCGACTTCATCATTTTCTGGCTGGAATTCTTTTGGCTTGCGGCCGCGGCGGCCTGGCACTTTTACCGACGGCAAGACATAACCGGACGTATCGATCGCCGCCAAGGTGGCGGCATCGGTGGTCTGGCTGACCACGGGCGCGCTGGTGACGCGCGCTTCTGGCCGGTCGAGCGCCTTTTCGGCTTTCGTGGTAACTTTAGTGGGCTTTACAGCCGCTTTGGATTCGGGTTTCTTGATTGGCACAGGCGCTTTCGATTACACAACGACTTGCTTTACGGTGGATTAGGATAAAGTTTGCTGCCAGTTCCCTGTCTACCTGCGGGAACCACCATCTTCGAACCTGCCGACAACGCAAATTCGACACTGTTACGTTACTTACACCTCATCGGCCACGATCCGCGGGAAGCGCAGCAATTCCTGTCCACCGGCTGTTGCCAGCCGTCTCGGCAAAAATTCCTGCATCGACCGCGTTGGGAGCGAGAGCCTGGCGCGGCTTGCCAGCGTCTGCGAGCCCTTGCCCGCAACGCCGAAAACGCCAGTTGGCTCTGGCTGCCGACACGATCCACCGCGCCGATCAAGAGCCTAACTTACTGAAAACAAATACTATTTACGAAACAGAACTAGCTTGCCAAAGCACACAATACTTAGCATTTAATTATAGCACGCGAAAAATGTTTTTCCAGTGCGCGCCATACCCTCAGAGCAAGGTTAGCGATTCACCAACTCGGCATCGCGCTCGCGCTCCAGGTCGCCTTGCTCCTGCATGATTTCGCGGTAGCGTACACCAATTTTCTCCGATGGCAAACCCGACGCGAACAATTGCTGCAATTCCGCCTTCAAGGCATTCAATTTGATCTCGCGGATGGTGCTTACCAGCCACGACAATTCGCTGTCGTAATCGGATTCCGTGCCGGCCGCGATCTCGCCGATGATCTCGTCGTATTCGCTGCCCAGCTCCTTCAACTGCTGCGCCAGCGCGGCGAAACTGCCGTGCTCGCCCAGCGCCTGGCCCACGGCCACCAGTTGCCCCAGGCTGTGCGCCGCATCGGGCCCCAGGTGCTGGAAGGCGGTGAGAGCGGCCTCGTCGATGCGCATGGTCAGGGGCGGATGCGCCACCAGCATGCGCATGATCTTCAATTCCAGGCCCACGGGAACAGGGCGGCCCGATTTCGGCGGCGCGCGGCGCGCCACGGCAACGGGTTTCGCCAGTTCGAACAGGGCTTCGATCTCGGCCGGCGTGGACTGCGTCAGCTGCGCCAGGCCGCGCACGATCTGCAGGCGCAGCGACGATGGCGCCATCAGCTGCAGCAGGGGCTTGGCGTCGAACTGCACGCGGGCGCGCCCTTCCGGTTCCGACAGATCATGCTCGCCCGATACTTCTTTCAGCAAGAATTGCGACAGCGGCATGGCTTCATGCACTTGCTGTTCAAAACCTTCGGCGCCGAATTCGCGGATGTAGCTGTCCGGATCGTGTTCCGACGGCAAGAACAGGAATTTGATGGTTTTATTGTCCGACACATGGGCCAGGCTCGCCTCCAGCGCGCGGCGGGCGGCGCGGCGGCCGGCCTTGTCGCCGTCGAAGCTGAAAATCACGTTATCGGTCTGGCGCAACAGTTTTTGCACGTGGGTGGGCGTGCACGCCGTACCCAGGGTCGCCACCGCTTGCGGGAAACCCATCTGCGCCAGCGCCACCACGTCCATGTAGCCTTCCGTCACCAGCACATAGCCGGCGTCGCGGATGGCCTGGCGCGCCTCGAACAGCCCATATAGTTCGAAACCCTTGGAAAACAAGGGGGTTTCTGGCGAGTTCAGGTATTTCGGTTCGCCATGGTCGAGCACGCGGCCGCCAAAGGCGATCACTTGCCCCTTGGTATTGCGGATCGGGAACATGATGCGCTCGCGGAAACGGTCGTAGCGCTTGCGGTTATTGCCCTCTTCATCAACCTTGTCGATCACGAGACCAGCCTCGGCCAATGCCACCACGTCGTAATCGGGGAAGACGGAGCGCAGGTTATCCCAGCCGCCTGGCGCAAAACCCATGCCGAAGCGAGCGGCCACTTCACCCGTCAAGCCCCGGTTCTTCAGGTAGGCGATGGCTTCCGGCGCGTGGCGCAATTGTCCGCGGTAATAATCGCACGCCTGCGTCATGGCGTCGGACAGGGCCATGCTTTGCGCCTGGATCTGCGCGCGCTGGGCCGGCGGGATCTTGTCATCCGCTTCCGGCACAACCATGCCCACGTTCTGCGCCAGGTCCTTGACGGCGTCGACAAAGCCCATGCCCGAGTATTCGATCAAAAAGCCGATCGAGGTGCCATGCGCGCCACAGCCGAAGCAGTGATAGAACTGCTTGGTGGGGCTGACGGTAAAACTGGGCGATTTTTCACTGTGGAACGGGCACAAGCCCATGAAATTGGCGCCACCTTTTTTCAGTTGCACATAGCGCCCCACGACATCGACGATATCGACGCGGTTGAGCAAATCGGAAATGAAGGATTGAGGTATCACTGGCTAGGGCGGGTCTTGTTATAGGTCAGACTATACTACCGCACGCGGCCTGAGGTTGAGCCAGGTCAACGTGTGGGCTGTTAACAGGCTGCCAGCGCGATGGCTGGCAGCCCTTGCTACTATTGTATGCTTACGCTGCCGGCGTCAAGGCTTTCTTGACCAGGGCGGACACCACGGTCATGTCGGCGCGGCCCGCCAGCTTCGGCTTGACGATGGCCATGACCTTGCCCATGTCTTGCGGACCGGCGGCGCCCGAGGCGGCCACGGCGGCAGCCACTTCGGCCGCCACTTCTTCGTCGGACAGGCCGGCAGGCATGTAGCCCGTCAGGTGCACCAGCTCGGCTTTTTCGATGTCGGCCAGATCGGCACGGCCACCGGCCTCGAACTGGGTGATCGAATCCTTGCGCTGCTTGATCATCTTTTCCACGATGGCCGTCACGTGGGCGTCTGTCAATTCGATGCGCTCGTCGACTTCCTTGCGCTTGATTTCCGCCAGCAACAGGCGAATCGTGCCCAGCTTGCCCGCTTCCTTGGCGCGCATGGCGTTTTTCATGTCTTCGGTAATTTGTTCTTTCAAGCTCATGGCAATCCTCGTGTTGGTAAGTGGGGTTCGATGCTCATGTGTGAACCAAGCAGGCGGCCACAAAAGCGAAAACCCGCTGCGGCGAACCGGAGCGGGTATGCGACTCATCTGAAGTATCACTCCAGGCGAATCAAAACAAAACCCGTGGCGAACAATGCGCCGAACTACCCGGGTTGGTTCTGACTGAACAGTCTTAGAATAATTTTTTCGGCAGTTGTTGGCTGCGGATGCGTTTGTAATGACGCTTTACAGCAGCTGCCAGCTTGCGCTTGCGCTCAGCTGTTGGCTTTTCGTAGAATTCGCGAGCGCGCAATTCGGTCAGCAGACCCGTTTTTTCGATGGTGCGTTTGAAGCGACGCATTGCGACTTCGAACGGCTCGTTTTCTTTAAGGCGAATAGTGGTCATGTAAAATTCAAACCGTTGAGGTGGTGTATAGGAAGAGATAGATAGTAGCAGCTTTTAATCGGAAAGGGAAGCCCCTCCCCCACTTGCGTGCGGCATGCAGCCTGAGATTGCTGCCCGGCTGTGGTGTAAACCACGCATCCTGGCAGCAGTTTACCTCAAATGGCGCTCTTGCGGCGGCGCGCCATGAAGCCCAGCAGGCCCAAGCCCGCCAGCAGCATGGCGTACGTGCCCGGTTCCGGCACGGCGCTGACGTTCATGCTGACGCCATCGAGGAAGGCCGAGGTATCGTAGGCATTGTTCGGGTTGATGCCGGCAAAGCTCAGGGTATGGCTGCCGGCACCGATGTTGAGCGCGTTCACGTTGAAGCTGGTCCAGCCCGTGCTGGTCACCGCGTACTGGCCCAGCAGGCTGCCATCGAGGCTGACCGTCACGGCCTGGCCCTGATCGTAGCCGGGACGCAGCGCCAGGTTGAAGGCGAACGAGTAGTCGGCGGCGCCCGAGCTGACGAAGCTTTGCGAGATCGATGCCGTATTTTGCAGGAAAGCAAAGGCGTTGCCCTCCTGCGCCACGCCATTCCACGCCGTGTAGCTGGCCGACACGCCGGCGCCGCCCGTGAAGCTCCAGCCCGGCGCCACATTGCCATAGACGTAGCCGCCACCGACGGAATTGTTTTCAAAGCCACCGTTGCTCAGCACGGGGGTGCTGGCAAAGGCGGCGCTGGTGAGTACGGTTGCTGCGACGGTGGCGATCAGGCGTTTCATGGCGACTCCAGGGCATGGTCAGGGGAATGCCTGACTAATTACCACCAGGCATGAAAAATGTCTAAAAATTAATTTACATGCCAAGTATTCAACATCACTTGATCGAAGTCAAGAACATTGTCACCAATAATCACTTGCCGCGCCAAAATGACAACTGATTATTACTGCAAGGCAATACCTGCCGCCACGCCGGAAGCCCAGGCCCACTGGAAGTTGTAGCCGCCCAGCCAGCCCGTCACGTCAACCGCTTCGCCGATGAAATACAGGCCCGGCACTTTATTGGCCATCATGGTCTGCTGCGACAGTTCGCGCGTGTCGATGCCGCCGCGCGTCACTTCCGCCTTGCGGTAGCCTTCGGAACCGTTCGGCACGATGGACCAGGCGTTGATGGCCAGCCCCAGCTTGCGCAGCTGCG
The DNA here is from genome assembly GCF_021165895.1 of Janthinobacterium sp. PLB04. Classification (NCBI taxonomy): domain Bacteria; kingdom Pseudomonadati; phylum Pseudomonadota; class Betaproteobacteria; order Burkholderiales; family Oxalobacteraceae; genus Janthinobacterium; species Janthinobacterium sp. PLB04. Next base: position 5,676,482 of record NZ_CP088968.1, read on the forward strand.
CGTCGGGCATGTCGGCGATGCGCGCATCCGGCGCCAGGCCGTTGACGGCCAGCAAACAGTCGGCCAGGCGCTGCGGCAGCCATTGCGCGACGATATTGCCCAGCTGCTTCTTCAGGGTGCCCTTGCCTTCGATCAAGGTCTGCGCCACGTCCACTTCCGGCAGCAGATTGATGACGATGGGTTCGCCCGGCAGCCAGTAGCTGGAAATCTGCAGGATCGCCGGGCCCGACAGGCCGCGGTGGGTGAACAGCAAATCTTCGCGGAAACGCGCGCCCGTTGCCTTGCGGCCTTTCAGGCTGCCCGTCTCCACATCGACTTCCAGGGCGATGCCGGACAGTTCCGCGAACGGCGCCCAGCTGGCCGCATCGAACGTCAGCGGCACCAGGGCCGGACGGGGTTCGACCATCGTCAAATCGAATTGCCTGGCGATGCGGTAGGCAAAATCCGTCGCGCCGATCTTCGGGATCGACAGGCCGCCCGTGGCGATGACGATGCTGGCCGTCTCGATGTCGCCGCTATCGGTCTGCAGCACAAAGCCACCGTCATCTTGCTGGGCAACATTGTCGATCTTGCACGGCATGCGCCAGTGCACGCCGCCTGCGGCACATTCGTCCTTGAGCATGTCGATGATCTGCTCGGCCGATTCATTGCAGAATTGCTGGCCTTTGTGCTTCTCGTGGTAGCCGATGCGGTATTTTTTCACCAGCGCGAGGAAATCCTGCGGCGTGTAGCGCGACAGCGCGCTCTTGCAGAAGTGCGGATTTTCCGAGAGGAAATTTTGCGGCGTGGCGTTAATATTGGTGAAATTGCACCGTCCACCACCCGAGATGCGGATCTTTTCGGCCAGCTTGGCCGCGTGATCGATCAGCACTACGCGCTTACCTTGCTGGGCGGCAACAGCCGCACACATCATGCCGGCCGCGCCCGCGCCGATCACTGCCACATCAAATTGTTTTGCCATAAGAATTCCGGTCACCGCTGATTACAAAGACGCCATTGTAAACTGCGGCGACGCGGCTAGCGCGGCCGTGCTGCAATCTGCCGCGATGCCATCAGGCATTGCTCTACCTGCTCGGCGATCGATGGCGGCACGGGCACCTCACCGCGCAGCACGGCAGCGATCCAGGCGGCCGTGGTGGCCGCATCGCGCTCGGCCGGCAAATGCGGCAACTCTTCCACCAGCAACTGCTTTTCCACCAGCACCGTGCGCTCCACGCCATGGAACCAGTCGATCTGCTGCGCCTTGTTGGCGTTGGCTACCGTCTCGCCTTCCGTGCCGCGCATCAGGAATGCGTCGCCGCATGCAGGATCAGAGGCAGTCAGGAAATATTCACCCAGCATTTCCAGGTACTCCGGATGCGTGTACGACACCAGGCGCAGGGCCGGCCCGGCGAACGGCTGCATGATTTTCACCAGGGTATGCGTGGAATTGCGCACGCCCAGCACGCGCCGCAGGGACAGCATGTGCGCCAGGCGCGGCGCCAGCGCGGCGATGGGCAGGAAGACGGCTTCCCCGCGCGCCATGGCGGCCTCGGCTTGCGCATGGTCCGGCGAGGCGGGCACGCCCAGCGCGGCCAGCACTTCGGCCGTGGTGATGCGGCCCGGATCGCCGGTCACGCCATGCACGAGCACGGGTGCGCCCGCGCGCGCCAGCAGCAGCGCCAGCAACGCCGTCAGGTTGGCCATCTTGCGGGCGCCGTTGTAGCTGGGAATGATGATCGGGGCAAATTCGCCGGCCGGCGCGGCCAGCGGCGCGAACGATGCTTCGGCAGCGTCGAGGAAGCCGGCGATCTCATCCACGGACTCGCCCTTGATACGCATGGATAACAAAATGCCGCCCAGTTCCAGGTCCGACACGCGGCCCTCAAGCATGGCGCGGTACAGGGCGCAGGCGTCGTCGCGCGTCATGCTGCGCGCACCGTTCTTGCCGCGTCCTATTTCTTTGATGAAACGTGCAGCGGGAAATGGCTCACCGGCCACATCGGTATGGGGGATGGAAACAGTCGTCATGGCGCCAGCTTACACGGATTTTTCCCCTTGCAGAGGGGCTGGGAGACGCCATAGGCGCCAATGCAACAGTCTTTCACGCTATTTTGGGGACGAATTTGGATGAATTTACATCACGACTGCATCCAAACGCGCCACCGCTGCGTATATGACTGCACAGGGGGGGACTCATCATGGAACACGCAAGCAAAAGGGAAAGCGCCTTCGTCGGCATCGAGACGAGCAAGCTGCAGCTGAAAGCCGTGCTGCTCTCGGGCGGCGAAATGCTGTGCAAGGTGCTGGAAAACGACGTGGCCGGCTACCGCTGGCTGCGCAGCTGGCTGCAAAGGAACGACGTGCCCGTCATGGGCTTGCGCGTCTGCATGCGCCTCGATATGCCGTACAGCGAGGCGCCAGCCCGCATGCTGGCCGACATGGGCATGCTGGTCTGCGATGCCCAGCCCGCGCAGCTGGAAGAATATATCCGCAGCCATGGCTTGCCCGGGGACGCGGCGCACAGCGCCGCGGTGCTGGCCCACTACTGCCAGCACAGGCGCCCCGCGCGCTGGACGCCGCCCTCGCCCGCCTATGTGGAGCTACGGCTGTGGCTGCGCCGCCTGCACGCCATGGAAGGCGTGCGCCGGCAGGAATCGGCGCGCCTCGATGCGCACCTGCAGGCCGGCCAGCATGCGCTGCACGCCCTCGTGCGCCTGCAGGTCGCCTGCCTGGACGCACAGATACGCCAGCACGAAAGCGCCATCCTCGACCATGTGCGGCGCCATCCCGGCCTGCCCCGGCCGCCCGAGCTGGCCGGCAACTACCAGCGCATCGCCCGCTATACCTTTGGCGCCAGCCTGGCCGGCGGCCATTGAGCGCACAGGGGGCCGGCGGCGTGCCGGCCCTGCCATAAAAACAACTGAGGCATTCCCGTTTTGGCGCCATCCCCGCCGCCAGGCCGCATTTCCGCTACACTATTGCCTCTTAAAGAACGCAATAGCGAAAGCCGAGCCAGAATCATGAATACGCCAGACATCGAAAATATCAACGTCACCTCCTTCGCGCCCATGCCGACACCGGCTGAACTGCACGCCAAGCTGCCCCTGTCGGAAAGCGCCTTCGACACCGTCAGCCGCGGCCGCGAAGCGCTGCGCAACATCATCGACCGCAAGGACCAGCGCCTGTTCGTCGTCGTCGGCCCCTGCTCCATCCACGACCCCGTCGCCGGCCTCGATTACGCGCGCCGCCTGAAAGCGCTGCAAGAGGAAGTCAAGGACACGATGCTGCTGGTGATGCGCGTGTATTTCGAAAAACCGCGTACCACCACGGGCTGGAAAGGCTATATCAACGATCCGTACATGGACGACTCGTTCAAGGTCAACGAAGGCATGGAAAAGGCGCGCCAGTTCCTGCTCGACGTGTGCGAACTGGGCCTGCCCACCGCCACCGAAGCGCTGGACCCGATCTCGCCGCAATACCTGGGCGACCTGATCGCCTGGACCGCCATCGGCGCACGCACCACGGAATCGCAGACGCACCGCGAAATGTCGTCGGGCCTGTCGACCCCGGTCGGCTTCAAGAACGGCACCGATGGCGACATCAGCATCGCCGTCAACGCGATTCTGTCGTCGGCGCACCCGCACTCCTTCCTCGGCATTAACGGCGAAGGCAATGTGGCCATCGTGCGCACGCGCGGCAACGCGTATGGCCACGTCGTGCTGCGCGGCGGCGACGGCCGTCCGAACTACGATTCGGTGTCGATCGCCATCGCCGAACAGGCACTGGCCAAGGCCAAGCTGCCGGCCAACCTGGTGGTCGACTGCTCGCACGCGAACAGCTACAAGAAGCCGGAACTGCAACCGCTGGTGATGGCCGACGTGGTCAACCAGATCCGCCAGGGCAACCGCTCGCTGGTGGGCGTGATGATCGAATCGAACATCGTCGGCGGCAACCAGAAGATCCCGCAAGACCTGTCGCAACTGACCTACGGCTGCTCCGTCACCGACGGCTGCATCGACTGGGACACGACGGCGACCATGCTGCGCGACGCGCATGCGCACCTCGTCAATCGCCCGGCGTAAAATATTACGGCCAACAATGTTGTCGGATTACGACCCTGTGGGCCTGATCCGACCTACCCGACGGGCGCGTCAATGCGCAGGTCGGCTTAGCGCACAGCGCGTAAGCCGACACCACCAAGAGACATATCAAGCCATCTGCACATGCGGCAGCACGGCGAACGATCCCGCCAGCGCCTGTTCCGCCTTGCTGGCCGGGATATTGAGTTCATTGACATCCAGGTAGATGCGCCCGTCCATGATACGCACGGCGTACAGGCGCGCCATGCCCTGCACGGGCGCCACCAGGCGGCCCGAATCGAGTTCGATGATCCAGCTGTTTTTCGGTCCCATCAGGTTTTTCTCCATCAGCACCCCATGCGCCAGCGGGCCGCCCAGACAAGGCACCGTGTCGAGCAAGGCATACACCGTATCGTCAGCCGCGCGGAACAGCGCCACGCCCGGCAAATCCTGCCAGGCCAGGCCCCGTTGCACCATGCGCGCGCCCGCCAGCGGCATGTCCTTCAGGCGGCAAATCATTTTCCATTGTTCCGACATCGCTAGCTCCCTCGAGAAAGGCACATGCACCTCTAAGCAAGAGCGGTGCCAGTGCCGCACAGGCGAAGAATGGCCAAAAACCGGGGAAAACCGGCCCGCGGCGCACTGCGCAAGTGCACACTGCCGCCGAAATGGTGCGCCGGCCGCACGGTGAACTGCCCGGCTTTCCTTTACAATGGCGGATTACTCCTCCCTATTCAGTACCTTCATGATTGTTCTTGGCGTCGAATCCTCCTGTGACGAAACCGGCCTGGCCTTGTACGACACGCAACGCGGCCTGCTGTCGCACGCCCTCTATTCGCAAGTCGCCATGCACGAGCAATATGGCGGCGTGGTGCCGGAACTGGCGTCGCGCGACCATATCCGCCGCGCCATTCCGCTGCTGGAAGAAACCCTGGCCAAGGCCGGCATCACCCTGCCCGAGATCGACGCCATCGCCTACACGCAGGGGCCGGGCCTGGCCGGCGCGCTGCTGGTCGGATCGTCCGTCGCCTGCAGCCTGGGCCTGGCCATCAACAAGCCGGTGCTGGGCATCCACCACCTGGAAGGCCATCTGCTCTCCCCCTTGCTGGCGTCCGAGCCGCCGGAATTCCCCTTCATCGCCCTGCTGGTGTCGGGCGGCCACACGCAGCTGATGCGCGTCGATGGCGTGGGCCAGTACACGATGCTGGGCGAAACGCTCGATGATGCGGCCGGCGAAGCGTTCGACAAGTCGGCCAAGCTGCTGGGTCTCGGTTATCCGGGCGGCCCCGCCATTTCGCGCCTGGCCGAATTCGGCGATCCGCTGGCCTACAAGCTGCCGCGCCCCATGCTGCACTCGAAGGATTTCAACTTCAGCTTTTCCGGCCTGAAGACGGCCGTGCTGACGGTGGTGAAGAACCATGAAGAAAAAGTCATCGCGAATATCTGCGAACAGGACAAGGCGAATATCGCGCGCGGCTTCGTCGACGCCATCGTCGACGTGCTGACAGCCAAGTGTGTCTCGGCCCTCAAGCACACGGGCTTGAAACGCCTGGTGATCGCCGGCGGCGTGGGCGCCAACGCGCAACTGCGCGCCTCGCTCAACGCGGCGGCCGCCAAGAAGCGTTTTAAAGTGTATTACCCGGAGCTGGAATTCTGCACCGACAACGGCGCCATGATCGCCTTTGCCGGCGCCATGCGCCTGCAAATCAATCCCGACGCCGCCAAGCACGATTACTCGTTCAACGTGCGCCCGCGCTGGCCGCTGGACGAAATCCGCGAAGTCTGATCACACCAGCAGGAAGTTGCGCGCGCCCGCCAGGGCCGCGCCTTCCGCCACCGTTTCATCCTTCAAGCCCACGCCCGACAGCTGCCGGCTGAACGCCTGCGACAGCAGGTAGTGCATCCGGTATGCGGCCTGCGCATACGCCAGCCCCTCGGGGCGCACGTTCGAAATGCAGTTGCGGCGCTCGTCCAGCAAACCTGCTTCGGGCGCCCACGTCAGGTACAGGCCAAGGCTGTCGGGAGAACTCAAGCCCGGCCGCTCGCCGATCAGCACCAGCACGGCGCGCGCCTTCAATAATTCCCCCACCTCGTCGCCGATGGCCACCCGTCCCTGCGCCACGATGTGTACCGGCGACAGCGTCCACGCTTCCAGCGCCAGCCGTTCGCGCAAGGACGCCAGGAAGGGTGCCGCATGGCGCTGCACGGCCAGCGCCGACAGGCCATCGGCCGCCACCAGCGCCAGGTCGGCTCCCGTGTCACCGGCGGCCAGGCGCAGGCGTGAAGCGTCGTCGAGGCGGCGTCCCAGGTCGGGGCGTTGCAGATAGTCGGCGCGCGTGGCGGCCGCGCTGTGCAGCTGCACGCTGGCCAGCCCCCGCTCCGCCAGCGCCTGCGCCAGGGCCTCGCCATCGAGCGCCAGGTGCACGGCGTCGCGTGCCTGCGCGTGGGCCAGCTGGAACGCCAGCTGCGCGCGGGTCGGCACGCTCACGCCGCGGCGCCCCAGCGCGATGCGCGCCGCCGTGTACCTGCGCAGCGCCTGCCACGGATCGGTATCGCCCATGCTGCCTCCCTAGGTATCCAGGCGCAGCAGGGCCGCCTGGAAGGCGGGCGCCAGCGCCGTATTCAGGCGACCCTGCGCATCCGTGATCCGCATGCGTGCCAGCCAGGCTTCGAATTCCGGCGCGGGACGCAGGCCCAGCACCCGGCGCGCATACAGGGCGTCGTGGAACGAGGTGCTCTGGTAGCCGAGCATGATGTCGTCCGCGCCCGGCACGCCCATGATGAAATTGCAGCCAGCCACGCCCAGCATGGTCAGCAAGGCATCCATGTCGTCCTGGTCCGCTTCCGCATGGTTGGTGTAGCACACGTCGCAGCCCATGGGCAGTCCCAGCAGCTTGGCGCAGAAATGGTCTTCCAGCCCCGCGCGCATGATCTGCTTGCCGTCGTACAGATACTCGGGGCCGATGAAGCCCACCACCGAATTGACCAGCAGCGGCTGATAGGCGCGTGCCACCGCATACGCGCGCGCTTCGCACGTTTGCTGGTCCATGCCGTGGTGCGCGCCGGCCGACAGGGCGCTGCCCTGCCCCGTCTCGAAATACATGACGTTGTTGCCCACCGTGCCGCGCCCCAGCGACAGGGCCGCCGCCTGCCCCTCGGCCAGCAGGGACAAGTCGATGCCGAAGCTGCGGTTGGCCGCCTGCGTGCCCGCCACCGACTGAAATACCAGGTCGACGGGCGCGCCGCGGCGGATCGCTTCGAGGGTGTTGGTGATGTGGGTGAGCACGCACGACTGCGTGGGAATCTGATATTGATCAATGACGGCGTCGAGCAGGTGCAGCAATGACACCACTTGCGCCACATTGTCAGTGGCGGGGTTGATGCCGATCACGGCGTCGCCGCTGCCCAGCAGCAGGCCATCAAGGAGGGAGGCGGCAATGCCCGTGGCATCGTCCTTCGGATGATTCGGCTGCAAGCGCGTGGATAGCCGGCTCTCCAGGCCCAGGGTATTGCGGAACGATGTGACGACCCGGCACTTGCGGGCCACCAGCACCAGGTCCTGCAGGCGCATGATTTTTGAGACGGCGGCCGCCATTTCCGGCGTGATGCCGGCGGCGACCTCGGACAGCGTTTGCGTATCCGTCGCGTCATCGAGCAGCCAGTCGCGAAAGTCGCCCACGCACAGGTGGGAAATCGGCGCAAACGCGGCGCGCTCGTGGGTGTCGATAATCAGGCGCGTGACTTCATCGTCTTCATACGGCACCAGCGCCTCGTTGAGAAACAGCGACAGCGGCACGTCCGCCAGCGCCAGCTGCGCCGCCACCCGCTCGCGCGCGCTGACTGCCGCCACGCCCGCCAGCACATCGCCCGAACGGGGCGGCGTGGCCTTCGCCAGCAGCGTTTTCAGGCTGGCGAACTGGTAAATATGGCTGTCTATCGTATGGCTGAAGCGGGGCATGGTTCGGTTCCTCCAATCCCCATCTTACGCCAACTTATAAACTGCGCAGCGCCCCTTCCAGCTGCGGATAGCGGAAGGCAAATCCCTCGGCCAGCAGGCGGCGCGGCGCCACCCGCTGGCCTTCCACCAGCAAGTCGGCCTGCTCGCCCAGCAAGGCGCGCATGACGAAGGCCGGCGTAGGCATGACGCTGGGGCGGTGCAGCACGGCGCCCGCCACCTGGGCGAAGCGGCGCTGCTCGATGGCTTCCGGCGCGCAAAAGTTATACGCGCCGCTGACCATGCCCTGCTCACTGCGGCGCGCCAGATGGGCCATGCCGCGGATCACGTCGCGCACATGTACCCACGTGACCCACTGCTTGCCGCTGCCCAGCGGGCCGCCCACGCCGAAGCGGATCGGCAAGAGCATCTGCGGCAGCGAACCCTGGTGGCCGAAGACGAGGCCGAAGCGCATGCAGCCCACCTGTACGCCAAATCTCTCCGCCTGGCGCGCGGCCGCTTCCCATTCCTGGCACAGCTGCGACATGAAGATGGCTTGCGGCGCGCTGTCTTCATCGAGCTGCGTCGCATCGCCCTGCGGCTGCACACCGTAATAGCCGATGGCCGACGCCGACAGCAGCACCCGTGGCTTATGCTGCGTGCGGGCGATCCACGCCACCAGGGCCTGCGTCAGCGCTACGCGGCTGCGGCGCAAAGTGGCTTTGCGCGCGTCCGTCCAGCGCTTCCCGACGATGCGCGCCCCGGCCAGGTTGACGACCATGTCGATGCGCTGCGCATCCGGCAATGCGTCCAGCGAGTCGATGCAGCGCACCTGGCCATTGAACGTCCATGCAGCCTGCTTGGGCTGGCGCGTCAGCACCGTCACCGCATGGCCGTCGGCCAGCAGGGCGCTGACCAACTGCTGGCCGATGAAACCCGTGGCGCCCGTCACCAGCACGGACTGCGGCGCGGCGGCAAAGCTCAGGCGCTCCTCCTGCTCTGCCGTCTCCTGCACCTTGCGCCGGCCCAGCTGCCACACGGCATACGCATCGCGCAGGCCGGACAGGCCCACGCCCACGCCGCACAGGGCCAGGAAGACGCTGAGCCAGCCATACGGCTGCCACACGAGGGCCGTCGGCAAGCTGGCCCACTCGCTGCTATTGAGCGCCAACAGCGCGATAAAGGCGCCCGCATTGATCGCCAGCACCGTATGCGTGACCCGCTCCGTGGCGGGCAAGAGACGGGTCTGGTCTTCCACCACGAAATCCCACAGGGTCAGCACGATTTCCACGCCAAAGACGATCACCAGCACCCAGGCCCAGGCGCCATGCCACTCCCAGGCGGCCAGGCCCACGAACAGCAGACTGTAGATCAGGGCGCGCGTCGCATGGATGGCCAATTCGAGGCGCGCGGAGGCCTTTTGCGGCAGCGCCTCCGTGATTTCATGGTGATAGATGGTGTCGAAGGCGCCCAGGCAGCCTTGCGCCGCCATCAGTTGCAGGGCCAGCAAATGCGTATTCATGGTGTCTCCTTCATTTCCGGCGCGGCGGACTCGCGGAACACGCCCGCCTGGGTGAACGTGGTGCCGAACAGGGCGTGGCGAATCTCGATGCGGATATTGAACTGCTGCGGCGTGTCGTTCCGGTGGCACAGATAGGTCTTGCCGGGCGTGAGCACGCCGGGCAGCGGCATGCGCCAGCCGAAAAGATCCCAAAAATAGCCGTCGCTGGTGAAGTGCAGGTTGCCATCCTCGACGTGGAGCAGCAGCTTCATGCCCAGGCCCATGCCCACGTATTCGAGCACTTCGCCCTTTGCGCTTTCGGCCATATAGGAGGTGAAGCGGATCGGTGCGCGCCCGTGCAGGCGGTACGTGCGCTGCTTGAAGATGAAGGGGCAGCCGGGGCGCGAATAGACTTCGATATCCACTGGGAAGCCGTGGTCGTCGTACGGGATCAACGCGCCATCGATGAAAGGGCGCGTGAGCCAGCCCAGCACCTTGCCCAGGCGCGAGCTGGTGAGTTCACTGAGTTCGCCCCGGTAGTACAGGGGCTGGCCCGGCGCGGGATTTTTCTCGAAGCGGCGGCGGATATCCGGGTGCAGCGCGAGCCACTGTGCGCCCATCACCTTCTTGAACAGTTCTCCTTCCGAGGGGCCGTTCATGATTTGCCACGCTTGCCCGGTTTGTCTTCCGGGCTGAGGAACTTGGCCACCTTGCCGCCCATCGACAGCATGCGCTGCAGGGTGGCCGGCGGCAGGTTTTTATAATCGCTGTAGGTGCTGCTGAGCATCTCCAAAAACGCCAGCACTTCGCCCATGCGTTCCAAAGTAGCCGGTGGAATGGCCGCATCGTGCTCGCCCTCGATCGCGCACTCGCGCAGCACCGTCAGGGTGGGGTCGATCTCGCGCCGCTTGCGCTCTTCCATGATGACGCGGAAGATTTCCCACACATCCTGCAGGGCGACGAAATGGTCGCGCCGGTCCCCCATCACATGCGTGATGCGCACCAGGCCCCAGCTTTGCAATTCCTTCAGGCTGTTGCTGACGTTGGACCTGGCCACGTTCAGGCTGGCCGCGATGTCTTCCGCCGTCAGCGGTTCATTCGCCAGGAACAGCAGCGCGTGGATTTGCGCCACCGTGCGGTTGACGCCCCAGCGGGTACCCATCTCGCCCCAATGGAGAATGTACTTTTGCGTAGTTGGACTCAGTTCCATTGCTTTCTCTCATTTCTGTCGTTACAGAAATTTAAGACGAAACGGAAACCGAGTCAAGCGCGATTCGTCAGGGCTTTGCCGGTGGCTGGCCCATGGCGCGCAGGAATTGCTGCTGCGAGGCGTGCAGCTGGCCGTAACCGAGTTCGCGGTACACGAGGCCGTGGCGCGGCGCCAGTTCGGCCAGGATGCGCGCCAACGCCGGGTAATGGCGGTGGTTCCAGGTGGGGAACAAATGGTGCGTCAGATGCAGATTCAAGCCGCCCAGCCAGTAGCCGAGCCAGCGCAGGGCACGCGGCCTCGGCGTCCAGTCGCAAGCCGTATAAAACGTGTGCTGGTACCAGTCGTGCGGCAGGGTGCCGTCCTGCCCCGGCTGGAAAAACTCGACTTCGGCCCAGTGCGTCCCGAGGATCAGCGCCACCAGCGCGCACGAGGCGAGCATCTGTCCCAGAAAATACGCGCCCAGCACCACGCCCCAGCCGATGCCATGCTGCTGTAGCGCCCACATGGGCAGCGCCAGCACCAGCGCCACGTGGCCCAGCTTCCAGCCCAGGAACGACAGCCAGCCGCGCCAGCCCTGCAGCCGGCTGTGCGCAGCCACGGGCGTCTTGCCGAAACGGTCCAGCCAGTCGCCATACCAGTTCAGATACGGCAGCGACAGGGCCGCGACCACGGGCCAGTACAGGTATTGATAGCGGTACTGGGGCGACCAGCGTTGGAACGGCGTCTGGCGCAGGAAGGGATTCGGTTCCGTGTCGAGGTCATAGCCTTCCACGTTGGCGTAGGTGTGATGGAAGTGCACATGGCGGATGGTCCAGAAATCCGTGTCCACGCCCACGGGCAAGCCCACCAGGCGGATCAGCACGCGGTTCCAGGCTCCCTGGCGGAAGATGGCGCTGTGGGCCGCGTCGTGCAGGGTATTCATGGCCAGCGCCATGGCCGCGACCAGGCAAGCCACATAACTGGCGACGAACGGCCAGGTGCCGCCGGCATTCAAGGCCAGCACATACAGCCCCACCGTCAGCGCGGCCAGAAACACGGTTTTCGCATGCAGGCGCGCGTCGCCGAAGCGGTGTCCTCCTTCGTCCGCCAGGTAAGCGTCGGCGCGCGCGCGCAATTCGCGGCGGAAGGCGGAATCGCGGGCGGGCTGGAAGCGCAGCGGCGGCAGCGAAGGTACAGGCTGCGTCACGCGCGCGTCCCGGCCGCTGCCGGCCACCACAGGCGGCGCGCGCCGTCGAGGCCATGCGCCAGCAGCGCAGCCAGGAAGACCATGCCCCACGCATCGCGCGCGCCATACCAGCCCAGGAACAGCAGCGGCATGGCCAGCGCGATGGCCACCCAGGCGATGGCGCCCCAGCGGCGCGCATCCGACAGGCCGCCCAGCGCCAGGGTGCCGCCAAAGATCAGCGCAAACAGGATGGCCTGCTGCGCGCCGGCCAGCACCGCTTCGTGATTGACGTAATAGATCACCAGGCCAAACAGGATCACGCCGCCGATGCCGATGAACAGCTCGGGCACGTGGAAAGTGCCGCGCGACTGCCAGTGGGGAAAGCGCGCGCGCAGCCATGTGAACAGTTTGCCGTTGCTGGCCAGCAGCGGGTTGTGCGTGGGTGTCATGCCCTTCACGCCATAGCGCATTTCCACGCCCTCGAGTTCGGGCTGGAAGCTGCCGAACAGCCTGTCCCACAGCAGCAGGGTGCCGCCGAAATTGCGGTTGATATAGCGTTTGTCGGTGCCGTGGTGCACGCGGTGGTGCGACGGCGTGACCATGAATTTATCGAGGATGCCGGACTTGTTCACCAGCGCATTGTGGTTATAGAACTGTACCGTGTAATGCAGGGACGAAACGACAAGGAAGATTTCCAGCGGCACGCCCAGCACGGCCAGGATGGCGATGAAGGGGAAATTCGTCAGCGACGAATACCAGGAATTGCGCACACCCAGCGACAGGTTGAAATGCTCGCCCTGGTGGTGCACCACGTGCACGGCCCACAGCAAAGGGATTTTGTGATGCAGCCGGTGCATCCAGTAAAAGCACAAATCCCAGGCAAAAAAAGCGAAGACCCATTGCGCCGCCACGGGCCACTGGTCGACGATGTGCAGGTTCACATGGCGCAGCAGCAGGGCGAACGCCGCCACTTCCACGCCGCGGAACACCCACATCAGGATGTGTCCTGAATTGAGGTTGAAGATCACGTCCTTCCATGGCACGGGCGTCTTGCGCACCCATTTCAGGATCAGCAGTTCGGCCAGCACGAAGGCCAGCATGATCAAAAACGACAGGGCAAATGGATTCATCATGGTGCGGTTTTTATGGAAACGGCGCGGCGGGCAGCCAAGGATACCTGCATTTTGGCCAGCATGCCGCCAGCGATGCCAACGGCCAGGCCGGCGGCCAGGTCGATGCTCACGTGCCGGCGCAGCGCGATGATGGCGTAGCAGATGGCCACGCCCAGTACCACGGCCAGCGCGGAGCGCAGCAGGTGGCGCTTGTCGCACAAGGCCCACACGCACAGCAGGGTCAGGGCGCCGTGCAGCGACGGCAGGCAGTTTTGCGTGGAGTCCGCCGCCTGCAGCAGGCGCAGCGCCTGCGTGCTCCAGGCATTGCCTGCACCGACGGGCGGATACGCGAGGGTGGTCGGATACAGCAGGAAGACCACGCCGCACATGACGGCGGAAAGCGCCATGGCGCGCGCCAGCCAGCGCACCCGCGCCGCATCGGCCGCCATGTAGGCGTAGGGGATCAGGATGAAGAAGGACAGGTACAGCCAGATGGCGGCATCCGTATAGGGGATGGCGCGGTCGATGGCCGTTTCAGGCAAAAGTACCCCCTGCCCTTGCAGCAGGTCGCTGGAAAAATACACGAGGCCGACGCTGCCCCAGCCGGCCAGCAAATGCAGCAGGCGGCCGCGTACGGTCATGGAGGAAGGGTTCATGCGGTCGCAAGGCGCCGGATGCGGCGCCGTTTCATGGTGGGATCAAAAGGAGGCAGTTCTGCGCTCGTCGTCCAGGCCAGGCCGTCGACGGCCACGCCGAGGCCCAGCAGCACCGCTGCCAGGTGCGCGCGCAGGGCGGCCAGTCCTGCCTCGTCGAGCGCTGCATGCAATTGCAGGGACGCGTCGCCCGACTGCACCAGGCGGTAATCGGCGTCGGGCGGCAAGGCTTGCGCAAAGGCCCGCGTCAGCACATCGGCAAACACGGCGACGGGTGCACCGCCGTTCGCCGATGGCAAAGATGGCAAGAACAGCATGTCGTCGCAGCGTCCTTCGATGCCATCGATGGCGCGCGTGGCGCGGCCGCATGGGCATGGCGTGGCGCGCGCGATCAGGATGTCGTCCAGGCGGTAGCGCACGATGGGCTGCGTGATGCGCGTAAAGTCCGTAATCACGGGGACGAAGCGCCGCTGCTCTCCATCGAGCCACTGCGGCTCGATATGCACGTACTCTTCGTTCAGGTGCAGCACGCCGTGCTCGCAGCTGCTGGCGAGAAAACCCTCGGTGGCCTGGTAGATTTCATGCACGGCGCCAAATGCCTGCACGATCAGCGCGCGGTCCTGCGCTTCCAGCACTTCGGCCACCGAGATGACTTTTTTCGGCGCCAGCGCCAGGCTGCCATCGATGACGCGCAAGGCCAGCTGGCGCAGCACCTGGGCCGGCGCGACGATGACGGAAGGCCGATATTGCGCCAGCTGCCCGCACAGGCTGTCGAACGGTTCGAACAAATCGTAAAAGGCAAAGGTGAGCCACGGCGAGCGCACGGCCGTGTACAGATTGCTGTTCGCGCGCAGGAACAGGGCGACCCGCTCGCCGGAAAACAGGCCGTCGGGCAGCGCCTTGGCCAGCATCACGCCCGCCCATTGGGCCTTTTCGCGGGGGCTGACGGTAAACACGGCGCGCCGCGACGAGGTACCGGACGACAGGCCCACCGTGATGTCGCCGACGGCCGGCGTAAAGTCGCGGCTCTGCTCGGCCGCCATGGCTGCCGCCATCGCTTGCGCCAAAGTCACCCCTTGCGTATTCATGGCGTCGAAATGCTCGAGCATCAGCGCCTTGTTCATCGTCGGCCACTGCGCCAGCGGCAGATCTCGGTACGGGGCGAAATAAGCGCTGCGCGCGCACAGCACCGCAATGAAACGGGCCAGTTGCCGCTGCTGGTATGCGTGCAGCTGCGCGCGGTCCGCAAAGCGCAGGCGGCGCGTACGCCAGTACGACAGCAACAGCCAGACAATACGCTTCACGGGCGGCCCGCCACAGGAACATAGTCCGCCGTGTCTTCATGCGTGATGCGGATCTGCGCATTGCCCGACTGGTGCAACTGGTGCAGCCGGTTCAGGGTGGCGTAGTACGGCGCGCGCTTGTGCTGGATGATAAACGACAGTTCGGACGGTCCGCGCAGCTGCTGGAAACTTTCCGGCACCCAGGCCGCGTCGGACGCCAGCAAGGTCCAGCCGCTCTCCTGCAGCACGAAGGCGCCCAGGTGGCCGATGGCGTGGCCGGGCAGGTCGACGATGTAGATCTCGCCCGTGCCGCTGACGTCGCGCCCGTGCGTAAATGGCAGCAGGGCGGCCGGCAAGGCCGTCTCGGGCACGCTTTCCACGAAATCCAGGCGGTCGGCTATATCGTTTGGCAGCAGCTCGGGCACGAAGGCCTGGCGCACGGCGGCCACGCCGGACAGGCCGCGCACGGCGTCCCAGCCCGTTTTGGAGGCCATCAGCCGCGCGCCGGGAAAGTCGCGCAGGCCCGCGATATGGTCGGCGTGGAAGTGCGACAGCAGCAAGGTATGGATATCGCCGGGCGAGACGCCATGCGCGCGCAACTGGCCCTGCAACGATTCACGCTCATCGAAGGAAATCGGCGTCACCCACGCATACATGCGGTACACGCCTTTCGACGTGGCGGCGCGGAAGTGCTCGGCGTAACCCGTGTCCCACAGGTACAGGCCCACGCGCGTCGCTATCAGGTAGGCGCGCGACGGGAAGCAGCGGCTGGCCAGTCCGCTGCCTTTCAAGACCATGCACGAAGGATGCGTACAGTGGCCGACGCGAAACGCGGTGATGCTAGCCATTGCGCTCCTTGCCCACCTTGTGCGCCGCCGCTTCCTGGCGCATCCACTGCGCCGTGCGGGCAATGCCGTCCTGCAGGCTGACGATGGGACGGTAGCCGAGCACCTTGCGCGCCTTGGCGCTGTCGAGCGTCATGTCGAAGCTGAGCGCACCGATGCTGTAGGGCGTGAGCGCCGGTTCGCGGCGCGTGAAGCGCGAGGCGAACTGCATCAGGCGCGCCACCAGCGCCAGCACGCGGTACGGCACGCTGACGATCTCGAACGGCTGCTGCAGATGATCGCAGAACAGGGTGCGCAAAATGTCGCACAAGCGCGCCGGCTCGCCATTCGTGATGTTGAAGGCGGCGCCGGAAGCGATGGTCTTGTGCACGGTGGCCAGCCACATCGCATGCACGACATTGTCGACATAGGTGATGTCGATGGTGGCCGTGCCGCCATTGGGCAGCGGCAGCTTGCCGCCGCGCTGTTCCAGTACCCTCGCCAAGCGCGGAATCAGCACCTGGTCGTGCGGGCCGAAGATGGCGCGCGGGCGCAGGATCACGCACGTCATGCCGCGGTGGCGGTCGACGCAATCCTGCACCAGTTTTTCCGCCATCGCCTTGCTGCGCGCGTAGGCGTTGACGAAGGCGTCGGGGCGGAAGGTTTCCGGCACGTCGTAGCGGTTGCGATAATCGAAATAGATGGCTGGCGTGGAGATGTGCACGAAGCGCGCCACGTGCAGGCTGGCGGCCGCGCGCAGCAGCTGGGCCGTGGCCGTGACGTTGGCGGCGATGAAATCGCGCTCGGGGCCCCATGGCGACGACAGCGCGGCGCAGTGCCAGACGGTATCCATGCCGCGCACCAGCTCATCGACCTGGCGCGGCGATGCTTGCGCCAGATCAAGCGCGACGAATTGCGCGCCCATGCGCTCCAGTTCGCGGCCCACGGCGGCGTTGCGGCCCGTGGCGCGCACTTCCACGCCCTGCGCCAGCAGGGTGCGCACGGCATTGCGCCCCAGCCCGCCCGTCGCTCCCGTGACCAGTATCCGCCTCATCACACCACCTTCACAGGTCAAGAATCATGCCGCCGATGGTCAGGCCCGCGGCCGTGCCCATCATCAGCAAACGCTGGCCTGCCACGGCCCGCCCCGTCATCACCGCCTCGTGCAGGGCGGTAGGCAAGGACGCGGCCACCTGGTTGCCGTGCGTTTCAAAGATCTTGATGATTTTAGCATCGGGAACGTCAAGGATGCGCGCCGCATGCGCGAGCCCCAATGGGCTGGCCTGGTGCGGCACGACCACGTCGACTCTTTCCAGTCCCGCGCCCGATTCCAGCATTAGTTCCGCCAGGAAATCCGGCATCACCTTGACGGCCAGGCGGAACACGGCCTTGCCATCCATGCGGAACAGATAATCGCCCGGTTCGCAGCCATTGCGCGGGTTGCGTTCGGTGCCGCCGCCGCGGATTTCACAGTAGCGCCGCCCTTCCGGATACGTGCCCATCTTGTAGGCGCGGATGCCGGCGCTGCCATCGCCCCGCTCGACGATGACGGCGGCGGCGCCGTCGCCAAAGATCATCGACGCTTCCGGCTCGCTCCAGTCGACGCCGCGCGAGGCGAGGTCGGACGAAACGATGGCGATACGGCGGTAGGCGCTCCCCGCCAGCATGGAGGCGGCCACGCGGAAGGCGGCCATGAAGCTGAGGCAGCTGGCATTGACGTCGAAGCTTTGCGTGCCTGGCGGCAAGCCTGCATGTTCGGCAACGAAGCAGGCCGTATTCGGCAAGGCTTGCTCGGGCACGCCGTTGGCGCAGATCAGCAGGTCGATGTCGGCCGGACGCAGGCTGGCGTTCTTCAGCGCGTCGAGCAGGGCGGCGGCGCCCAGCTGGCTTTGCGATTCATCGGGCGCGGCGACAAAGCGCGACAGCACGCCGCTCTTGCGCAGGGTGTAGCCAGCTGGATGGCCCAATGTCAGGTCCAGGCTTGCGGAAGTCACGCTATGCGACGGCACGGCCTTGCCCGTCGCGATCAGGCGAACTGGAATCATGTTGGCCTTAAAAAAGTAAAGTAAATACGGTTGATGTATGGTCTATGCGCTAATCGCGTGCCAGCGGCGGCAAATCGACGCCGCAGTTCTTGCAGAAATTGGCATCGTCATCGAGCCCTTCTTTCAGGCACGTGGGGCAGGTACGCGTGGTCACCAGCTTGGAACTGCGCTGTACCGTCATTTCCGCGCTGATAATGCCGGTAGGCACTGCCAGGATGCCCCAGCCGAGCAACATCATCAGCGAAGCGATGGTGCGCCCGATGTCGGTGCGCGGCGTGATATCGCCGAAACCGACCGTGGTCATGGTGCTGATGGCCCAGTATATCGACGTGGGGATACTGCTGAAACCGTTTTCCGGCCCTTCCACGACGTACATCACAGTACCCAGCAGAAAGACCACCATCATGACAAAAGACAAGAAAATGAGAATCTTGCGCCGGCTGGCCAGCAAGGCCCGCCCCAGCACCGTGTACTCATGCACATACGACGTGAGCTTGAGGATACGGAACATGCGCAGCAGGCGCAAAATGCGCACGTCGATCAGCACGTGCGCGCCCGGCAGCAGCAAGCCGATGTAGGTCGGCACGATGGCCAGCAAGTCGATAATGCCGAAAAAACTCTTGGCGTAGCGCACAGGATGCTGCAGGCACGACAGGCGGGCGAAATATTCGATGGTAAATAAAATGGTGAAAAACCATTCCAGCGCCGTCAGCCAGGTGCCATAGCGCTCGGCCACGGAGGCGACACTGCTGAGCACGACCACCGTCACGCTGATCAGGATGGCGGCGATCAGCAGCAGGTCGAAGGCGCGACCCGTGCGCGTTTCCGCCTCGAAAATGACGGTGTACACCTGCTCGCGCCAGCCCCGCTCGGGCTTGCCATATTTCTGCTGCGTTTCCTGCGCCGCCAGTTGCTGCGGCGTCAGGGGCGCCGCGCCGCTCTTCGTCGCGGCTTTCATGTGGGTAGTGTGCTCATATACTATTATTGTATAGATAATTGACAAAGCACGGCGACACGCACGGTTGGGCTACAGGTTTCATTACAACAACACTACGATAGCTTTTTCGCCAGCAGCACGGCATTGCGCCGGTCGCGCTCGGCCTGCACGATGTCCGTCGTGCGTGCTTCCGAGATGCCCACCGTGTGCAGCACGGTGGCCGTCAGCTGCAGCGCCGATTCCAGCGCCTCGGGCACGACCACGGTAGCGCCCGCCTGTATCAGAGCCACGGCATGCGCCTCGTCGCGGGCCCGCGCATACACGGGCAGCTGCGGATATTCGCGGCGGATCGATTTCACGGCATGCAGCACGGACGCCGCATGGTCCATGGTCAGCACCACGGCGGCGGCCCGGTCCGCATTGACCTTTTGCAACAGTTCCGCGCGCGACGCATCGCCGAAATACACGGGGAAACCGCGCGGATGCAGGGTCGTCACCAGGCGCGCATCGTTTTCAATCGCCACATACGCGATATCCTGCTCCGTCAGCACCTTGGCCAGCAACTGCCCCACCCGGCCGAAGCCGGCGATGATGACGGTGTTGCCCTGCGGCGGCAGCGCGCCGTGCGCCAGGTCGGCCAGCTGATGGTGGTGACGCTGTTCCCACCAGTTGCCGAAAGCGCGCGCCGCCTTGGCCAGCGCCGGCGTGGCGAACAGGCTCAGGCCCACCACCAGCATGACGAACTGCGCCACCTGCGGGCCAATCAGTTTCGTGCCGAGCGCATACGCGACGACGATGAAGGCGAATTCGCCGCCCTGCCCCAGCAGCACGCCCGTTTCCACGGCGCGCCCCCAGTGAAAGCCGCCGATGCGGAAAATCACGCTGATGACCAGGGTTTTCAAGGCAAACAGGCTCAGCACGGCCAGCGGAATCAAGATCGGCGACTTGAGGATTTCGCGCACGTCGATCTGCATGCCCACCGACATGAAGAACAGGCCCATCAGCAAACCTTTAAAAGGCTCGATCGTCACTTCCACTTCGTGGCGAAATTCCGTTTCCGCCAGCAGCAGGCCGGCCAGCAAGGCGCCCAGCGCCATCGACAGGCCTGCCAGGTAGGTCAGGCCCGCGATGCCCAGCGTGCTGAGCAGGGTCAATGCCATGAACACGTCGGGCTGGCGTTTCTTGACGAAAAACTGGAATAGCGGGCGAATGACCCTGCGCCCCAGCAGATAGATCAGCAGGATGGCGCCGGCCGATTTCACGGCCGCAAAGCTGAGCAGATACGCGAGGTCGTCGCTGCGCCCGCTGGCGAACACGTCGATCAGGATGAACAGCGGCACCACCATCAAATCCTGGAACATCAAAATGGAAAAACCCGCCTGCCCGGCAGGCGTCTGCAGGGAACGCTGGTCGGTCAGCAACTGCATCACCACGGCCGTGGACGACAGCGACAGCACCAGGCCCAGCACGATGGATGCTTCCAGCGACAAGCCAAAGTAATACGCCACGCCGCCGATCAGGCAGGCGCTGACCGCCACCTGCCCCACGCCCGCGCCAAATACCCAGCGCCGCAACGCCCACAGCCGTTCCGTCGACAGTTCCAGCCCGATCATGAACATCAAGAACATCACGCCCAGCTCGGCCAGGCCGCTGACCTGCTCGGCACGCACGAACGAGAAATATGTCAGCCACGTGAAGTCGCCAGCCCACAGGCCAAAACCGAACGGGCCGAACAGGGCGCCGACGGCCAGGAAACCGAGGACCTGGTTGACCTTCAGGCGTTGCAATAGCGGAATAAAAATCCCGGCCAGGGCGAGAAACAGCAGGGTTTCCCGCAGATACGGTAAGGCGTGTTGCTCTTCCAAGATAATCCTAATTGAATGGCATTCATGCTGAATTTACAATTGTCGCATGCTGAGCAAGGGCACAGCAGGCGCATCCGCGATATTTTTTCCACAAGGCAACATAACCGCTACTTGCCATCCGCTTTCGGCGGCGCCAGCATGTCGGCGCGGGGGCGGTCCCAGCCCGGCACGTAGGCGGGGCATGGCCGGCCACGGAACTGCTGCAATTCGACCGTGGTGAAATTGGGCAACATGCCGGGATTGAAGCGCACGTCCGTCAGCTTGTCCGCGTTCAATCGGGGCATGCGGGCAAAGCGGAACCAGGCGTCGACATAGCAATTGTCTTCCTGCAGCGCGCGCAAGGTGGCCAGGCTGCCTTCCGCCTTGGCCGACACGGCGATGCCGGGCGCCAATTGCTGGCCTTGCTTACCCGTTTCCACCAGGCCGGCCGGGCAGGCGGCGGGCGCCAGCGCATCCGGCAGCAGGCTCAGGGTGCCGCGTCGCAAGGTGTACATGTCCGTTTTGCTGTCGAGCGAGACATAGATCCAGCACAGCGGGTTGCTGGGAAACGCCGTCATCGCCACATCCCACACGCGCGTGCCGGGATCCAGGCGCTGCACGGCCGCCTCGATGCGCGCGCGGCCGAGGGCCGAGGCCACGCCCTGCGTGCCGATGAACGTGGCGGCCAGCGCGAAGGCCAGCAGCAACGGTCCGCGTCCCCGCTCGCCGGCCCGTCCCTGCAGCACGGCCAGGACCACGCCCAGCCCCAGCAGCATGGCCAGCGAAGCGGGCGCCAGGTAGGTTTTATAGGTGAAGAAACACAGGGCCGCCGCCAGTCCCGCCAGCAGCACGCTTTTGACGATGCCGTAGTGCAAGGACATGATCACGGGCACGCCCAGCAGCACCCAGAACATGGGCTCGATAATGAAGACCATGTCGCCATACAGCCAGCGGCTGTCAAACGGGTAAAACGGGTGCAAGCCATAGGAATTGAGGAAATCCATGCCCATGTGCAAACAGAATCCCAGCAACAGGCAAGCCGCCAGGCCGATGCGGGCGGGCACGCTGCTTTTCAGCAACCGGCGCGCACCGGGCCATAGCAGCCACAACAGGGCCAGCAACAGCAGCGCCTGCGGCAAGGCCAGCAGCAAGGTATGCGTGTGGCCGCGGTGGTGCAGCATGTAGCCGAACGGGCGCGGCAGCAATCGGGTGAGCACCAGGTCCAGGTCCGGCGCGTTGCTGGCAAACCAGGCCGAAAATAAAAACAGCGCGCGCCGGGTGCGCTGGGCGGGGGCCTGCGGCTCGGGCGGCAGGCTGCGGTGTACCAGTTCGCCGACCCCGAGGCCGATGACCGAATGCGTAATATTATCCATCGGGCAATTTTACAGGACGTGCGCGTGCGCTACAGCTTTTCCAGCTCCGGCCCGCGCATGCCGACCAGCAAGGCGCGCCCGTCCGGCATCACGCGGAACTCGCCATAACGGGCTTTTTCCCAGCGCGCCGCCTCGCCTTCCTTGAAGAACCAGGCATCGCTGACCAGCACCCAGTTGCCATCCTTCGGCGTCAGCTCGAGCAGGAATTCGCCGGGCGCAAGGGCTTCCCTGGTGTACGGGCGCAGCAGTTCCGCCACGCCGCGCGCATCGCGCGTGGCCACGACGAGGGGCCGGCCAGGCGCCCGGTCCACGCTGGCCAGCGTGCTCAGGACGCCAAGGTTGACGAAATTGAGGCGCATGTAGTCGCCCTGCATCAGCGAGCGGGGATCGACGGGTTCCAGCGCCACGAAGATCGCTTGTCCTTTGGCAATCAGCTGCTCTTTTTGCCAGATGCCGCCATTAGCGACCAGCAACACCAGCAGCAAGCCGCCCAGCACGCCCAGGCGCGCGGCGCGGTGTTCGGTGGCCACGCCCGCCGGTTTGCTTTCCACCAGGTGCAGCACGGCGCCGCGCATGGCCAGCCACGACAGGGCGCACAGCACGGCGCCAGCCACGGCCAGCAACGCCGCCTTGCTGGCCAGCGGCCAGGCCAGCTGATAATAAAAGCTGCCGAGTATCCATGCGGCGGCCAGCGCGGCCGCCACGGCCACGCGGGAGCGCCCGCTCGTCAGGCAATACGCGAGGATCAGCAGCACGGGCCCCAGCGCCGGCATGAACCAGGACAGCACGACCAGCACCAGCGCCACGCCGATGGCGGGCAACTGGCGCAACGCCGGCCAGCGCCATCCCGTCCAGGCGGCAGCCGCCATGGCCAGCACGAGCGACACACCATTCAAGGCTTGCACATACCAGGCGCCGGCCTGGTGCCGGGTCACTTCGCGCGCCACTTCGCCGGCAAAACCACCGCCCAAGGCGCCGCCCAGCATGAAGGTCATGCCGGACCAGAAAACCAGTCCCAGCAAGATTGCCAGGACCCACCCCGTCGACAGCGATTCCAGGAAGGCGGCGACGGACGCGCCGCGGCCATCGTTGAAGGCTTGCTTCTGCAGCCAGTGGGCGCCCAGCCAGAGGGCCAGGGCCAGCATCCAGGCCAGATACAGCTGCGTGGGGTCATTTTCGAAAATAAAGTCGCGCGTGCTATCGACGATGCCCAGCCCCAGCAAGCCGCAGGCGACCAAGCCCAGCAGCACCCGCAGCCAGTCGCGCGGCAAGGCGGCGGCCACCACCAGGCATGCCAGGCACAGCAGCAGCGACGCCGTCTGCGTGGAATAGTCGCGGTACAGGGCATAACCGAGCAAGCCGCCGCCCACCAGCAGGCATGGCACGGCCAGCTGTTCGACGAACAGCACCACGCCGCGCGTGCGGATCAGCAGCACCGCCGCCACCAGCACGATGGCGGCGACGACATACGCGCCGGGTCCGTGGCGCACGACGCTTTCCAGGCCCACGCCCAGCGCAATAATCAGGGGAATGGCGGCCAGCCAGGCGCCGAAGGCCGTCATCAGCACCAGCGGCCACGGCCGTACATCCTGCACGGGACGGGTGGCGTTGGGCGGCAGCAGGCCGGCGCGCGTGGCGTCGTCGATCAGGGTGGCGAGCGCATCGGCTCGTTGACCATGGATAGTGTTCATGCCGCCTCCCGGCGCGTGCGCCACAGGATGCCTTGCACGGTCAGCGCCAGCAGCACGGCGGCCAGCAAACCCAGCATGGCCAGCGCGCCGACGCCATCGCCATGGCCGTTGAACAGCACGTGCGTCAGCCCTCCCACCAGCAAGGTGTTGATACCGAGCGCGACGGCGCTCAGGCCGAACACATCAAAGAACCGGCCGGTGGCCAGCAGGACGCCGGCGACGGCCAGCAAGCCCAATCCCGCCCAGTACGGCGACTCGATATCATTGCCGAACAGGGCGCTGACGCCCGTGCCCGTGATAAGGATGGTGGCCAGTACCAGGCCCAGGCGCAAGGCCCAGCTGCCCGCGCCCGTCCAGCGCGCCAGCAGGGGCGAGACAAACGCACAGGCAAGCAGCACGGCCAGCCAGCCGCTGACGAAAATGGACAGATCGGCCGAATCGATGCGCCAGCTGTGGCGCGCCTGCGCCTGCATCCACAGGGTGGCAGCCGTCGACAGTATCAGCATCCATGGCGTCCACAGCACGTCGCTGCGCGCGACCAGGCACAGGGGCAAGGCCAGCACGGCCCACAAGGCGAACAGCTGCCACGGGTCGGCGCCCGTCTGGTACGTCTGGCCGAAATACGCAAACAGGCCGCCGATGGCCAGCAAGGCCAGCAGCAGCAAGGGCACGCGCGCCTTGGGCACGGCGAAAGCGCCCACGCAGGCGGCGGCCAGCACCCCTTGCAGCAGGGCAAAGCGGCCCATGCGGCCCAGCTCTTCCCAGTTGGCGGCCACCCAGCAGATCAAGCCCATGCCCAGCAGTGCGGCGCCCAGCACGGCCACGCCGCGCGGCAGCCAGTAGGCCAGGCGCGCGGGTTCGCGCTGAAAGCCGGCCACTTCCTGCAACTGCCGGGTTTGTAGGGCATCGAGCGCATGGTCCGAGGCGAGTTGGTACACGGCGAGGCGTAAATCCATCGTCTGCTTTCTTTGTCAGGAAATTGGGGGAGTCAGGTCAGCGCTCGACGCTCACGCCGCGCCAGAAGGCGACGTGGCCGGCAATTTGCTTGGCGGCATCCTTGGGCTGGGGGTAATACCAGGCCGCGTTGGCATTCGTCTGGCCACCGACGACGAGGTCGTAATAGCTGGCCGCGCCCTTCCACGGGCAGATGCTCGTGTGGCTGCTGGGACGCAGGTATTCCTGCGTCACCGACGATAAAGGAAAATATACATTGTTTTCAACGACTTGCACCTGCGCATCGGTGGCTTGCGCGATGACAGCGCCATTCCAGCTGGCTGTTGGCATTTGACTATCCTCCTTCTGCGCCGAGTGTAGCGCAAAAAGTCTGCCATGGCGCGCGCCATTGGCGCCCCGCTCAAGCGCCGGCGATGATCTGGCGCAAGGCTTGCTCGAACACTTCAGGCGGCTGGCCCCCGGAAATCAGGTGGCGCTCGTTGATGATGACGGCAGGCACCGAGTTGATGCCGTTCTGCTGGTAGAACTGTTCCTGCGCGCGCACCTCGTCCGCGTAGGCGTTTGATGCCAGCACCTCGGCCGCCTTGACGGTGTCCAATCCCACCTTGCCGGCCACGGCCAGCAGCACCGCATGCGAGGATGGATCCTGTCCCTGCGTGAAATAGGCATCGAACAGCGCCATCTTGAGTTGCTTCTGACGCCCTTCCAGCCCGGCCCAGTGCAGCAGACGGTGCGCATCGAAGGTGTTGTAGATGCGGCCGCGCTTGTCCATGGCAAAGGTAAAGCCCAGCTGCTCGCCGCGCGCGCGGATCGCTTCGCGCGACTGCGCCATCTGTTCCGGGGTGGAGCCGTATTTGCGGGCAATGTGTTCGCCGATATCCTCGCCTTCGGGCGGCATATTGGCGTTCAACTCGAAAGGCTGGAAGTGGATGTCGGCCTGGACGGTGTCTTGCAGCTTGTCCAGCGCCTGCTCCAGCGATTTCAGGCCCACCACGCACCAGGGGCAGGAAACGTCGGACACGAAATCGATACGGATGGGGGTGGGTGTGGCGGGAGTGGAACTCATGGTGGGCAGCCTTTGCGCGAGTCGGTGGCGGCCGCACCGCGCGGCGCCGCAAGCACAGCATATGCGTGCGGGCCGCGGGAAATCAAGCGCTTACTTCTTCTTGACGGTCGCCTTGGCCGCATCCTTCTTGCCGCCGATCTTGCTTTCCTTACCGGAGAGCAAGTTCGCGATGTTCTGGCTGTGGCGGTAAGCCAGCAGCACGCTCATGACAATGACGGACAGCAAGATGGAATCGACGCCGAACAGCAAGCCATAGTAAAACGGCGCGAACAGGGCCGCCACCAGCGCTGCCAGCGAGGAATAGCGGAAGGCATAGGCGATGATCAGCCAGGTAGCCAGGGTTGCCAGGCCCAGCCATGGATTGATGCCCAGCAGCACACCGAGAGCCGTGGCCACGCCCTTGCCGCCGACAAAGCGGAAGAACACGGGCCACAAATGGCCGAGGAAAACGGCGATGGCCACCAGGGCCACGGCCGTGTCGCCCACGCCCAGCGCAGTGGCAAAATGGTCGGCCAGGAACACGGCCAGCCAGCCCTTGGCGCCATCGCCCAGCAGGGTCATGATGGCTGCACCCTTGTTGCCGCTGCGCAGCACGTTGGTGGCGCCCGGATTTTTCGAGCCATAGGTGCGCGGATCGGCAATGCCGTAGACCTTGCTCATCACCACGGCAAACGATATCGAGCCGAGCAAGTAAGCGGCCACTGTCATTGCCACGGTTGTGATTACTGGATTCATTTCTTCCCTTTATTGTGTTTATTACACCAGCATCGAGGCTGGCGCAGCAGAATATACACCATGGCCGATGCCCGGTAACAGCCTGTCGTCCATTTCATTAATCCTGCAGGGCGCACTGCACCGGCTTGGCTTGCAACAAATCAACAAGCACCTGCGGCGCCAGCGAGACGAGGAAGCCGCGCCGCCCGCCATTGATATAGATGCGTTCAAGCGCCAGGATCGATTGCTCCACGTACACGGGCATGGCCTTTTTCGTGCCGAACGGCGACGTGCCGCCGATCATGTAGCCCGAATGGCGCTGCGCCACCTCGGGCTTGCACGGCTCGACGGACTTGCAGCCGATGCCACGCGCCAGATTCTTGGTCGACACCTTGCAATCGCCATGCATGAGCACGATCATCGGCTTGGCCGCCTCATCCTGCATCACCAGGGTCTTGATCACCGCATGCTCGGGCACGTTCAATTCGCGCGCCGAGACGCTGGTGCCGCCGTGCTCCTCGTACGGATACGGGTGTTCATCGAAGGAAACTTGATGCTTGCGCAGCAACTGCGTCGCCTGGGTCTCGGAAATATGCTCTTTTTTAGCCATGCGTGATACGCTGATCGTTCAGTGAGGAGTGCTAATTATGCAGGAAGAAATCCGCTTTGCCACATTCAATGTCTGCAACCTGGCCCCCGCCGGGGCGAAATTGTATGACAACTTGGAACCGTTGAGCCCGGCGCAATACGCGGCCAAGGCGGAGTGGACGGCGCGGCAGATCGACCTGCTCGACGCCGACGTGATCGGTTTCCAGGAAATTTTCTCGCAAGCGGCCTTGCGCGACGTACTGTCGCGCACGCGCCATTACCGCGAAGCCACCCTGGCCGGCTACGATGCGATGGATGCCGCCGGACGCATATTGCCCACGGTGGCGCTGGTGTCGCGCCTGCCGCTGGCCGGCGCTGGTGTTGCCTGGGCGAATTTTCCTGCCGGCGTGAGCGTGCCTGCCGACAGCCATGTCCTGGATGACAATGCTTGCCGCTTCGCCCGCGCGCCCCTGCACGTCCAGGTCATCTTGCCTGGCGGACAACTCACGGACGTGGTCGTCGTGCATTTGAAATCACGCCGGCCCGACTACCGCCATGGCGACGGCAACGATGCCATCGCCTACGCGCTGGCCAACCTGCGCTCGCTGCAGCGGCGCGGCGCGGAAGCCGTGGCCCTGCGCGTGCTGGCAAGCGAACTTGGCCACAGCGGCCGCCCCCGCATCGTGCTGGGCGACTTCAACGACATCGCCAATGCCGTCACCACGGCCATCGTCATGGGGGCGGGCGGGCCGTGCGAACCACATGGCGACATGCCGGAAATGCGCGCGCGCCTGTACGACGCCAATGCCATCCAGCTGCGCCAGGATGCCCTGCGCCACGTGGGCTACACGAATATCCACGACAGCACCTACATGACGATCGACCACATCCTTGTGTCCGAACATTTCCACGCCGCCTCGCCGCGCGCCATCGGCGTGGTGCAGGAAGTGGGTTATCTCAACGACCATTTGCTGCTGGGCTTGCCGCATGCATCCGACCATGGCCAGGTGCTGGCACGCATCAAGCTGCTGGGAAATATCCACTAATGCAGCAACCTCGCCAGCGCGCTGCCCTCGACTTGCGCGCTGGCATAGCGGCCCTGGTATTGCTGGCAGCCCTGCCCCCGCAGATACGCCAGCTGCTGCGCCGTTTCCACGCCTTCGGCAATCACCGTCAATTGCAGCGCGCGCGCCATGGCGATGATGGTGGCGGCGACGACCGTGTCGGACTCGCCTGCCGCGCCGTTCGCGGCGGCGGGCAGGAACGATGGATCGATCTTGAGTTTATCCACCGGGTAATGGCGCAGATTGGCCAGGCGCGAATAGCCGGTGCCGAAGTCATCGATGGCCAGCCTGGCGCCCAGCGCGCGCAGCTGCGCCAGCACCCCGGCCAGGCGGGCGCCGCCCTTCATCAGCAAGGACTCCGTCACTTCCAGTTCCAGGCAGCCGGCAGGCAAACCCGACGCGGTCAGTGCCTCTTGTACGCCAAGCAATAAATTATTGTGCAGGCATTGCGCCGGCGACAGATTCACAGCCACGTGCCAGGCATGGCCCGCATCGTGCCAGACCCGCGCGCGCAGGCAGGCGTGGCGCAGCACCCAGTTGCCAATCGACACCATCAAGCCGCATTCCTCGGCCACGGCGATAAAGCGCTCGGGCGGCAGCACACCCAACTGCGGGTGGCGCCAGCGCAGCAGCGCTTCGGCGCCAACGATCTGCCCGCTGGCAACATCGAGCGCGGGCTGGAACTCCAGCACGAATTCATCGCGTCCCAGCGCTTCGCGCAAGCCCTGCTCGAGGCTGGCCCGCTCGACGATTTGCGCATTCATCTCGGCATTGAAAAACTGGAAATTGTTGCGCCCGCTTTCCTTGGCATGGTACATCGCGATGTCGGCGTTATGCACGAGGGTATCGATGCTGTCGCCATCGCTGGGAAAGATGGCCACGCCGATCGAGGTCGACACATGCAGTTCGTATTCGCCCAGCTGGTACACCTGCGTCACGGCATGCAGCAGGCTGGACGCCACATGGGCCACCTGGTCGATGCCGCCCACCTCGGCCAGGATGATGACAAACTCGTCGCCGCCATGCCGGCTGACCGTATCGACGCCGCGCACGCAGCGCACCAGGCGCCGCGCCACTTCCTTGAGCAGCAAGTCGCCCACGTGGTGGCCCATGCTGTCATTGATGTGCTTGAAATGATCGAGATCCAGGTACAGGATGGCCAGCATGCTCAGCTTGCGCCGCGCGGCCGCCAGGGCCAGCGACAGCCGGTCCAGCAGCAGCACCCGGTTCGGCAAGTCGGTAAGGAAATCGTGCTCGGCCAGGTGGCGCGTGTGCTCCTCGTTTTTCTTGCGCTCGCTGATATCGCTGAGAATGGCCAGGTAATTGCTCAATTGCCCTTGCGAGTCGCGGATGGCCGTCAGCGACAGCCAGGCCGGGTAGCGCCCGTCCGCCTTGCGCTGGCCCATGATATCGCCTTGCCAATAGCCATTCGCATCGACCTCGTCCCACACGTGGTCGAAAAACGCCGGCGCATCCGGCTCCACGCCGTGCAGGACGAAGGGCTTGCCCAGCATGTCGTCCAGGCTGTAGCCGCTGATCTCGCTGTACGCGGGATTCATGCTGACGACCCGCTGCTGCGGGTCCATCACGACGATGGCGACACTTGCATGCTCGATGACCTGCATCGACAGGTACAGGGCCCGCTCGGCAAGTTTGCGCGAGGAAATATCACGGATCACGGCGTAAAACAGATAGGTATGGTCGAGCGTGACGGAAGTGAGCAGCACTTCGCCCCAGAACAGCTCGCCGCTGCACGTCTGATAGCGCCAGTCAAAGCGGCAATTGCCGTCGGCGTGGGCCTGCGCCGCCAGTTGCGTGCCGCTCAACGATGACAATTCGCCATCGGGCTGGCGCAAGGGCGAAAAGTCGCTGAGGCGGCGCCCCAGCAGGCGTTGCCGGTCTTCACATTGAAACAGGGCAATGGCGGCCGGGTTCGCCTCGGCGATATGCTCGTCGCGCAGCAGCAGGATGGCATCGGCGGATTTCTGGTACAGCTGGCGGAAATTGTCGCCCATCAGCAACAGTGCGCCCTGCGCGGCGCCATCCTGGCCGCTGGCCGTGATGTCGACATCGATGCAGACCACTTGCCGCACTCTTCCGGACTGGATGACAGGAAACACGGTGGAACAGATGCAGCGCGGCGCGGCCCCATCGGCATCCAGCTTCCACAGGCGCGTGCTGCGCGCCTTGCCGCTGTCCCACACGGCCGCCAATTCACCGGCAACCTCCTCGGCCATGGTGGCGGCGTCCGGCAGCGA
Source organism: Janthinobacterium sp. PLB04 (assembly GCF_021165895.1). NCBI lineage: Bacteria > Pseudomonadati > Pseudomonadota > Betaproteobacteria > Burkholderiales > Oxalobacteraceae > Janthinobacterium > Janthinobacterium sp. PLB04. Next base: position 5,706,759 of record NZ_CP088968.1, read on the forward strand.
AGCGGCCACCCTGGCCCACGGCTGACCCAGCGCCAGCTCCGCCGTCACGCCATACAGGCGCGCCGCGCCAAAGCTCCAGTAGCGCACGATGCCATCGCGGTCGATGCCGCGCACGGCCAGGCCGGGCGCCTGTTCGACGGCGGCAACAATGATGGACAGCAAATCGAGCGCCTTGCCGGCCGGCCCCGCCTGCGGTTCGGCAGCGGCCAGCAAACGGCCCGGCGACGGGGCGGCTCCGACAATCCGATCAGACATCAGGCCCCCCGTGGCGCGGCAGCGCGGCAACCGGCGGGCGGATGGCCTGTCCGGTGGCGCAACCATCCCGACCATTCTTGCGCGCCCGCGAATCGGCTTCTTGAGGATGCGCAAGCATCGTGACGCGCACCGCGGGCATGCCGGCAGTGGTTCCGGTCGCCGTTTTTTGCATTCCAGCCCCGATTTTGTGCAATCTGTCGCACGGCGATGGCGGCCAGACTTGAATCTTCCTAAAGTGGCAACATGCGCATCGCCGTGAACGACCGCAGCGGCAGGCGTGCTGCCTGCGGCCGCCACGGTGATGCGCTACCCGAATTCTCCCGGCCAGCGACAGGCCGGGTCCGCACCGAGACCTGGCGCCGAACCCCTGCGCCGCTCCTGACTAAAAAACCTATGAAAAACGAGACCCTGCCCCCCGCCTCCCCCCTTGCCGCCACGCGCCGCCGGCGCTGGCGCACCCCCGTGCTGATCCTGGTCGTGCTGGCCCTGGCCGGCGGCGGCTGGACGGTGATGCAATCGAAGCAGCAAGCCGCCAAGGCTGCCGAACTGCAAGCGAGCAAGAAGAAGGAGCAGGACAAGACGCCCGTGCATGAACTGGCGCAGGGCGACGTGGCCGCCATCGATGCGCGCGCGCTGGCAATCAGCCTGCCCCTGTCCGGCTCGCTGGCGCCCTTGACCCAGGCCACCATCAAGGCCAAGGTTTCCGGCGTGATCCAGGAAACGACCTTGCAGGAAGGCCAGCATGTGGCGGACGGGCAAATCCTCGTGCGCCTGGATGCGGCCGACCAGCGCGCCCGCCTGACGCAGCAGCAAGCCATGCTCGACGAAGCGCAGGCGCGCCTGTCGATGGCAAGCAAAAACGAGGCCAATAGCCAGGCCTTGCTCAAGCAAAAATACATTTCGCAAACGGCCTACGACACGACGCAAAACTCCGTCGACCTGGCGCGCGCCAGCGTCAAGTCCGCCGCTGCCATGGTCGACATCGCCCGCATCGCGCTGGCCGACACGGTGATCCGTGCGCCCATGGCCGGCATCGTCAGCAAGCGCCACCTGCAGGCCGGCGAAAAAGTCTCGCCCGACATGCCCGTCTACACCATCGTCAACCTGGCGCAGCTGACCCTGGAAGCGCCCGTGCCCAGCGCGGAAATCCCCCGCATCAAGCTGGGCCAGGACGTGCACTTCAAGGTCGACGGCTTCGGCGCGCGCGACTTCGCCGGCAAGGTCACGCGCATCAACCCCACCACCGAGAGCGGCTCGCGCGCCATGCTCGTCTACATCGCCGTCGACAATGGCGATGGCGCGCTGCGCGGCGGCATGTTCGCCAAAGGCAGCATCGTCACCGAGCGCTCATCCGTGGCGCCGCTGGTGCCATTGACGGCCGTGCGCAATGAAAAGCAGGGTCCCGTCGTGTATGCGCTGGTGAACAACAAGGTGGTCGCCCAGCCCGTCACGCTGGGACTGCGCAACGAGGATGAAGGCTATGCGGAAGTGACGTCCGGCCTGGTGCCGGGCGCGAAAGTCATCATCGCCAAGCTCGATGGCGTCAAGCCGGGCCACAGCGTGACCTTCGCCGCACCGGCTGCCGCCCCTGCCGCGCCGGCAGCCGTGCTGGCACGGAAGGACTGAGCCATGTGGATGACCAAAGTCAGTATTCAAAATCCCGTCTTCGCCACCATGGTCATGGTGGCGCTGGTGGTGCTGGGCATCTTCTCCTACCGGGGCCTGGGCGTGGAGAGCATGCCCAGCGTGCAGTTCCCGTTCGCCGCCATTGAAGTGAACTACCCGGGCGCCTCGCCCGAAGCCGTGGAAAACGACATCACGCGCCCCATCGAGGACGCCGTCAACACCGTCAGCGGCATCAAGACCATCCGCGCCAACTCGTGGGAAGGACGCGCCGGCGTCTACCTGGAATTCGAACTGTCGACGAACATGGACAAGGCCATGCAGGACTTGCGCGACAAGGTGGCCCTGGTGCGCCCCCGCTTCCCGAAAGAAGCCAAGGACCCGTTCATCGCCCGCGCCGAAGGCGACAACGAACGCCCCATCGCCACCATCGTGCTGACCTCGACCGGGCATGACCTGCGCTCGCTGTCGACCATGACGGAACAGATCATCAGCAAGCGCTTCCAGGGCGTGGCCGGCGTGGGGCAAGTCAAGCTGCGCGGCTTGCGCGCGCGCCAGATCCTCATCAGCATGAAACCGATCGAACTCAATGCCCAGGGCATCGGCGTCGATGAAGTGATCCGCGCCATCCAGGCGACGAATACCAATTTGCCGGCCGGCTCGATCAGCCATGGCGCGGCCGAACAGCTGGTGCGCGTGGAAGGCAAGATCAAGGATGCGCGCGAATTCGGCAAGATCATCGTCGCGCGGCGCGCCATCGGCCCCGTCTACCTGGACCAGGTGGCCACCGTGGTCGACGGTGAACAGGAAGAACTGTCGATCTCGCGCATGAACGGCCAGCAAGCCGTGACCATGGAAATCACCAAGGTGCAGGATGCCAACGTGGTCGAAGTGGGTACCGGCATCCTGAAAGTGGCGGCGGACCTGCAAAAGACGCTGCCGCCCGATATCAAGCTGCGCGTGCTGGACGACGAATCGGAACGCGTGCAAAGCCAGCTCAATAACGTCAAGCGCACCATCATCGAAGGCGCCGTGCTGACCATGGTGATCGTCTTCCTGTTCCTGCACTCGTGGCGCTCGACCATCATCACGGGATTGACCTTGCCGATCTCCGTGCTGGCCAGCTTCATCGCCATGAAGGCCTTCGGCTTTACCCTGAACTTTTTGACCCTGATGGCGCTGTCCTTGTGCATTGGCCTGTTGATCGATGACGCCATCGTCGTGCGCGAAAACATCGTGCGCCACCTGGGCATGGGCAAGAACCACTACAAGGCTGCCAACGACGGCACCAATGAAATCGGCCTGGCCGTGATGGCCACCACGTTCGCCATCGTCGCCGTGTTCGTGCCGGTCGCCTTCATGGACGGCATCATCGGCCGCTTCTTCCTGCAGTTCGGCATCACCGTGGCGGTCGCCGTTCTCGTCTCCCTGTTCGTCAGCTTCACGCTCGACCCCATGCTGTCGTCCGTCTGGCGCGACCCCGTCAAGGACCGCTTCAAGTATGCGCCGTGGCTGGGCCGCTTCATGGCATGGATCGAGACGGGCATCGACCGCCTGCACGTCTGGTACGGCAAGGTGCTGGCAGTGGCCCTGCGCTGGCGCAAGACCACCCTGGCCACGGCCGTGGCCCTGTTCGCGGGCAGCCTGATGCTCGTGCCGATGATCGGCGGCGAGATGTTCCCCGAGACGGACCAGGGCTGGGTCAACCTGCGTTTCAAGACGCCTGTCGGCTCCAGCCTCGAATACACGGACAGCAAAGTGCGCCAGATCGAAACGGCCCTGAAGGAGTTTCCCGAGATCGACAGCCTGGTGGCCAATATCGGCACGCCCGATGGACGCAACGCGGCCGAGGTGAACCTGAAACTGACGGACCTCAAGACGCACAAGCGCCGCTCGCAGCAGGAACTGGAAAAGCTGATCCGCGAGCGCCTGGCGCCGATCGCCGGCATCACCCTGTCGGTCGGCAACCGTCCCATCTTCATCGCCATCCTCGGCACGGATGAAGGCAAGCTCGATGCGGTGGCGCACCGCCTGATGGACAAGATGCGCACCATCAAGGGCCTGGCCGACATGGAGTACAGCCAGGAAGGCGCCAATCCGTCGACCACCGTGAAGATCAATAACGAGCTGGCCAGCGACCTGGGTTTGTCGGTGCAGCAGATCGGCAATGCCCTGCGGCCTTTTGTTGCGGGCGACACGGTCAGCCACTGGTTAGCCAGCGATGGACAAAACTATGACGTCAACGTGCAGCTGCCGAAATCGGGCCGCCAGAAAGTGGCCGACCTGGCCGACCTGTCGCTGGCGTCCAGCAAGTTTGACGCGAACGGCAAGCCCGTGATGATTCCGCTGCGTCAGGTGGTCGAATTCGTGCCGTCATCGAGCCCGCAAGTGCTGAAACGCCAGGCCTTGCAGCGCCGGGTCGCCATCTATGCGGGCGTGCAGGGCCGCCCTGCCGGCGACGTCGACGCCGACGTGCAGAAAGCCATCAAGTCCATCGACCTGCCGCCCGGCGTGCGCTTCGACGTGGCCGGCAATGCGCAGCAGATGGCCGAAACCATGGGCGGCGCGATGATGGCGCTGGGCATTGCCGTGATCTTCATCTACCTGGTGCTGGCGTCGCAGTTCGGCAGCTTCCTGCAGCCGATCGCCATCATGGTGTCCTTGCCGCTGTCGCTGATCGGCGTGCTGGCCGCCCTGCTGATCACGGGCAGCACCCTGAACATCTTCTCCGTGATCGGCTTCATCATGCTCATGGGCCTGGTCACCAAGAATGCGATCTTGCTGGTCGACTTCACCAACCAGCGCCAGCGCGAAGGCCTGGGACAGTTCGAGGCACTGATGGAAGCGGGGCAAGTACGTTTGCGCCCCATCCTGATGACGACCCTGGCGATGGTCTTCGGCATGCTGCCGATGGCCATCGGCATGGGCGACGGCGGCGAATCGCAGGCGCCGATGGGCCGCGCCGTCATCGGCGGCGTCATCACCTCGACCTTGCTGACCTTGGTGGTGGTGCCCGTCGCCTACACCTACCTCGATAGCCTGGGCAAGCGCGCCGCGCGCTTCTTTGGCGGCAGCGGCGGCGAGCATGCCGCATCCGCCGACGACGGCAAGGCACACGCCCACTGATAGACCGGTCGCCTTCACCGTCCCCGCATTGGCGGGGACGACGCGGCGGCTTTCTGAAGAGAGCTTCAGTTGACCAAAGCTGCCCCACTGGCTAGACTGTCCCCGTTATCAATGATATGGAGTGACTCGTGGGTGCTTGTTCCAGTGACAGTAGTCGATTGACCATCGGCGATCGGCCTTAGGCAAGACGCGCGCATTCCGCCCGCCCTGCCCATGGCAAGGTGCGGTTATACCAGCGGCGATGTCCATTCGCCGCACTTCCCTCCTCATCGTTCCACCGTTATCGTCTGCTGCCCCCTTTACCGGGCGTTTTCCGCACGCCCTGGCACTCGCCTGTTCCTCCCCAGCCGGGAGAAACTATGGTGGTATTTGACTTTGCGCTGCGCGTTGCCGCGGCATTGACCCTGGGCGCCATGATCGGCGCCGAACGCCAGCTGCGCCAGCGCATGGCGGGCTTGCGCACGAATGCGCTGGTGTCCGTCGGCGCCTCGCTGTTCGTGATGGTTTCCGTGCTCGAAGGCGATGCCTCGGGCCACATGCGCATCGCCGCGCAGGTGGTCTCGGGCATCGGCTTTCTTGGCGCCGGCGTCATCATGCGAGAAGGCATGACGGTGCGCGGCCTGAACACGGCCGCCACCCTGTGGTGCTCGGCCGCCATCGGCATCCTGTGCGGCCTGGGCTTCGCGCTGGAGGCGGCCATCGGCACGGGCTTCGTGCTGATCGCCAACCTGGTGCTGCGCCATCTGGCCCAGCGCATCAACGCGCATGGCAGCGAAGCGGGCATCGAAACGGAGAGCATCTACCGCGTGACGGCCGTGTGCGAGGCGGAGCAGGAAGTCCAGGTGCGCAAGCTGATGCTGCGCTTGATCAGCGGCATGCCGGCGCTGATGCTGCAATCGCTGCACAGCGAGGATGCCGCGCACGCGGGGCGCATCGAAGTGCGCGCCGACCTGCTCACGCCCTTGTCCAGCCTGGGATTGCTGGAGCAGATCGTCAGCCAGGTGAGCCTGGAAGGCAGCGTTTCGGCCGTGCGCTGGGCGCTGGTGAACAACGCGGAATTTGTCGCCGAGCGGGGGGTATGATGATGAAAAAGTTCTTCCATTGGTTTGCCAGGCAAGCGCCTGTCGTGGCCACCTACCGCCTGACCGTCACCTGCCCCGCAGCGCAAGCCGACCACGTGGTGCGCCTGCTGCTGGCCGAACTCAAGGGCGCAGGCCTGGCGCCGTCGCAGATGCTGCGCAGCTGGGACGACGCCAGGCAGGTGGTGCAACTGATCGCCACGGTGCTGTGCCAGGCCGTGCAGCGCGCCGTGCTGGTACGCTTCGTCAACCGCGCGGGCGCCTGGCCGCAAGTGCGGCAAGTGCGCTGGGAAGGCGTCGCACCGTCAATCTGAGGCGGGCAGGCGCATGATGAACAGCGCGCCTCCTTCCGGACGGTTGCGCGCCTCGATACTGCCGCCATACGCGTGCACGATGGCTTGCGACAGGGCCAGGCCCAGGCCGAAGCCGGGCGCCTCGCCCGCACGCGCCTGGGCGCCCCGGTAAAAGCGCTCGAACAGATGCGGCAAATCGTCCACGCCGATGCCCGGCCCCGCATCCGCCACGCCCACAAACGCCTGTTCGCCATCGCGCACCACGCGCACCGTGATGACGCTGTCTGACGGCGAAAACTTCACCGCGTTATCGAGGAGATTGGCCAGCACCAGGTCCACCGGGCCGGCTGCCACTCTGGCCTGGACGGTCACACTTTCATCAAAGACGATGCGGATGCCGCGCTGCGCCGCCGCCTTTTCCAGGCGCTGCGCGGCCGCCCGCACGAGGGGATTGAGCGCGATGGTTTCCACCGCATTGCGCTCCTGGCCCACATCCAGGCGGGTGAGCATCAGCAATTCTTCCACCAGGGTCGTCAGGCGCTGCACTTCGTCGAGGCAGGACGCCAGCGCATCGACATATTCGGACGACTCGCGCGGGCGGCGCAGGGTGATTTCAATTTCCGTGCGCAGGCGCGACAGGGGCGAACGCAATTCGTGCGAGGCGTCCGCCGTGAAGCGGCGCTGCGCATCATAGCCATGCTCCAGTCGGTCCAGCATGGCGTTCAGGGTATCGACCAGGCGGCCGATTTCGTCCTGCGTGCCGGGATGTGGCAGGCGCTGGTGCAGACTGGCTTCGCCGATCGAATGCGCCTGGTCCACCACGTCGTCGATGGCGCCCAACACGCGGCGCGTGAGCATTTCGCCGGCCAAGCCCACGGCCGCCAGCAAGGCCAGCGCCATGGCGGCAAACAGCACCGTGGCTGCGGCCAGCACGTGGTTGGCGTCGTCGAGCGAACCGGCCACCTGCACCGCCAGGCCCGCGCCGGAAGATGGCACGGGAATCGAGACCATGCGCAGCGGCTCTTCGCCAAACTTGGGCAGGGTCTCGAAGACAGTCTCGCCGGCCGCCAGGCGCGCCAGCAGGGCGGGCGGCGCCGGCAGCTGCGCCGCCTCCAGGTTGCGGCTGCGCGCCAGCACGCGGCCTTCGCCATCGATGATCTGCACCAGGCGGTCCAGGCGCGTCAACGAGGGTTGCGCCAGGCCCGGCGCCACCTCGTGCACCTGCACGGGCTGGCGCGGCGCGGCCGGCAGCATGGCCATTTCCGTCTCGGCCAGCGCCAGCAGGGCCGCATCGAGCTGGCCATGCACGGCGCGCGACAGGCCCCAGTAGCCGGCCAGCGCCGTGCAGGCGACGATGGCGAGGATGACGGCCAGGTGCACCAGCAGCAGGCGCTTGCGAAAGCTAGCCACCGTTGTTTTCCGCCAGGCGGAAGCCGCGCCCGCGCACCGTATGGATCAATGGCGGCAAGCCCGGCGTATCCACTTTTCCCCGCAGGTTGCGCACGTGGACGTCGATCAGGTTGTCGATGCCGATCAGGTCCGCCTGCCATATCTGCTCGGCCAGGCGCGCACGGCTGACCACTTCGCCGGCCTGGCGCAGCAGGATCAGCAGAATCGCGTATTCCTTGGGCGTGAGCACCAGCGGCGCACCGGCCCGTGTCGCCTGGTGGCTGACGGGATCGAGCGTCAAATCGGCCAGCGCCAGCACCAGCGGGCGGCTGATGTCGGAGCGGCGCAGCAAGGCGCGGATGCGCGCCAGCAGTTCCTCGAATTCGAACGGCTTGGTCAGGTAATCGTCGGCGCCCGTGTTCAGGCCCGCCACCCGGTCGGCCGTGGCGTCGCGCGCCGTGAGCATCAGCACGGGCGTCTGGATGCCGCGCGCGCGCAAGTCGCGGCAAAAATCGATGCCCTGCTTGCCCGGCAACATCCAGTCCAGCACGATTGCGTCGTAGTCGACGGCGTAGCTTTCATCCTCGCCTTCCTCGGCGCTATGCGCCACGTCGACAACAAAGCCTTCTTCCTGCAAGCCGCGGGCCAGCAGGCGCGCCGCCTTGCGGTCGTCTTCCACCAGGAGGATTCTCATGCCTGCCTTTCGCGTCGCGCCCTGTTTTCCATGCTGGCATTTTACCGCGCTCCACCGCACGCACACCGAACCTGAAGAATGATTCAGGCATTCTTGGGCGCTTCTTCAGGACCATATTGCTATGCTTTTCCGGCGCTGTCATATCTCTGCCCGCGCCCCCTTCTGACCGCCCGTCTGGGCACGGCATCCACGCATGCCCCATCACCATCAATAACAAGGAAACACGGGATGAACACGACCACCCGCAACGCCCTGGGCGCCAGCTGCGCCCTCGCTCTCGCCTGTTCGGCCCTGGCCGGCTGCGCCAAACCGACGGCGGCAGCCACGCCGCCCGCCCAATCGAGGCACCTGGACGACGGCAGCATCGCCGTCGACAAGATGTCGCCGCTGCGCCAGCGCCTGCAGGTCGCCGCCGTGCAGGAACAGGAGATCGCCACGCAGACGGATGCGCCAGGCAGCATCGAAGCGATGCCGGAAAAACTGGTGAAAATCACGCCGCCGCTGGCTGGCCGGATCACGCGTTTGCAGCGCGCCTTGGGCGACAGCGTGAAGGCGGGCGATCCGCTGTTCACGCTCGATTCGGCGGAACTGAGCGCCGCCTACGCGGACGACAGCAAGGCGAAGTCCGCCCTGCTGCAGGCGCGCCAGGAACTCGAGCGCCAGAAAACGCTGTTCGAGGCGGAAATCGCCGCGCGCAAGGAGTACGAAGCGGCGCAGGCAGTTTTTGCGCAGGCTGGCAGCGATGCCCAGGCCAGCGCCGACAAGCTGGCCCAGTACGGCGCCGGCGCGCGCGGTTCGCGCCGCGATTATGTGCTGCGTTCGCCGATCGCCGGCACCGTGATCGCCATGGAAGGCGCCCAGGGCGGCTACTGGAACGATATCAACGCGCCCGTCATGACGGTGGCCGACCTGTCCACCGTGTGGCTGTCGGCCAACGTGGCCGAGAGGGACCTGGCGCACGTGGCCGTGGGACAAAAGACCAGCATCGCCGTCGACGCCTGGCCCGGCAAAACCTTCGAGGGCAAGGTCGCGTATGTGGGCGCCGTGCTCGATCCCGAGACGCGCACGGTGAAGGTGCGCGTGGCCATCGACAACCGCGCCGGCGCCTTCAAGCCGGGCATGTTCGCCCACGCGGGATTCGCCGGCGCTTCCCGCCGCGTCCTCCTCGTGCCGGCGTCGGCCGTGCTGCAAAGCGGGCCATCGACGCGCGTGATGGTGGAGCGCAGCCCGCTGGTGTTCTCGCCGCGCACGGTGGAAGTGGGCGCCAGCCATGGCGGGCAGGTGGAAATCGTCTCGGGCTTGCGCGCGGGCGAACGCATCGTCGTCAAGGAAGGAGTGCTGCTCAATGATTGACCGTTTCATCGCCACCTGCTGCCAGCGGCGCGGCATCGTCTGGCTGGTACTGCTGTTTGTCGCCGTCTACGGCGTCTATTGCTGGAAGCAGCTGCCCATCGAAGCCTACCCCGACATCGCCGACGTCACGTCGCAAATCGTCACGCAGGTGCCGGGCCTGGGCGCCGAGGAAATCGAGCAGCAGATCACCATTCCACTGGAACGCGCCCTGCTCGGCACACCGGGCATGCACGTGCTGCGCACGCGCAGCCTGTTCGCCCTGTCGCTGATCACGGTGGTGTTCGAGGATGGCAGCGATGGCTACTTCACGCGCGAGCGGCTGCAGGAACGCCTGGCCAGCGTCAACCTGCCGTACGAGGCCAAGCCGGGACTCGATCCCTATACCTCGCCCACTGGCGAGATCTACCGCTACACGCTGGAATCGAAAACACGCTCGCTGCGCGAACTGTCCGAGCTGCAGTTCTGGACCGTGATTCCGCGCCTGCAGCAGGTGCGCGGCGTGGCCGACGTCAGCAATTTCGGTGGCCTGACGACGCAGTTCATGCTGGAACTCGATCCCGCAAAACTCGACAGCTACGGCTTCTCGCTGGCGCAGGTCAAGGACGCCATCAACGCCAACAATATCAGCGGCGGCGGCAGCGTCATCGACCGTGGCCAGCAATCGTACGTGGTGCGCGGCGTGGGCTTGCTGCATTCACTCGACGACATGGGCAACGTCGTCGTCAGCAGCAAGGACGGCGTGCCCGTGCTGGTGAAGGACCTGGGCAAGCTCGCCTATGGCAACGTGGAGCGGCGCGGCATCCTCGGCAAGGACGACAACCCCGACACCATCGAAGGCATCACCCTGCTGCTGAAGGATTTCAATCCGTCCGAGGCGCTGGCCGGCATCCACGCGGCCGTCGATGACTTGAATGCCAACCTGCTGCCGAAAGATGTGAAAGTGGCGCCCTACCTGGACCGCAGTTCGCTGATCGAAGCCACCCTGCACACGGTCAGTTATACCTTGGGCGAAGGCATGCTGCTGGTCGCCCTCGTACTGCTGCTGTATCTGGGCAGCCCGCGCGCAGCCGCCATCGTCGCGCTGACGATTCCTCTGGCCCTGCTGATCGCCTTCATCTTCATGCACCACTTTAGAATTCCCGCCAATTTGCTGTCCCTGGGGGCGATCGACTTCGGCATCCTCGTCGACGGTTCCGTGGTAGTGCTGGAAAACATGCTGCGCCGCCGCGAGCGGGAGCAGGAGCGGCCCCTCACCCTGCAGGACGCCATCGACGCGACCCTGCAGGTGGCGCGTCCCATCATGTTCGGCATGGCCGTCATCATCGCCGCTTATTTACCCCTGTTCGCCTTCCAGCGCATCGAGTACAAACTGTTCTCGCCGATGGCGTATGCGGTGGGCTCGGCGCTGGTCGGCGCGCTGGTGGTGGCGCTGGTGCTGATCCCCGGCCTGGCCTGGCTGGCCTTGCGCAAGCCGCGCCGCACCTTCCATAACCGCGCGCTGGACAAGCTGGCGGGCGCGTATGGCCGCTTCCTCGAGCGCATGGTGGGCAGAAAGCGCTGGGTGGCGATGGTGTGCGCCGCCTCGCTGGCGTGCCTGGCTTTGCTGGGCACTACCATCGGACGCGATTTCCTGCCCTACCTCGATGAAGGCTCGTTATGGCTGCAGGTGCAGATGCCGCCCGGGATCACGCTCGACAAGGCGTCCGACATGGCCAGCGAACTGCGGCGCGCCGCGCTGGAGTTCCCGGAAGTGTCGACCATCGTCACGCAGACGGGACGCAACGACGACGGCACCGATTACTGGACGCCGTCGCACATCGAGGCGAGCGTGGGCCTGCATCCATATACCAGCTGGAAATCGGGCATGAGCAAGCAGCAGCTGATCGCGAAAATGAATGAGCGCTTCGCGCGCATGCCCGGCTTTACGGTGGCCTTCATGCAGCCGATGATCGATGGCGTGCAGGATAAATTGTCGGGTGCGCACAGCGACCTGACGGTGAAAATCTTCGGCAACGACCTCGATGAAGTGCGCGCCATCGCCGGCAAGGTGGCGCACGTATTGAAAGGTGTCCCCGGCGCCTCCGACGTGGCCGTGGACGTGGAACCGCCGCTGCCCAACCTGAAGGTGGAACTGGACCGCGCAAAGGCGGCCCGCTACGGCATCAATGCGGCCGACGTGGCCGACCTGATTGCCACCGGCATCGGCGGCGCGCCCATCGGCCAGGTGTACGTGGGCGAGAAAAGCTACGACATCGCCGTGCGCTTCCCGCCCGCTACGCGTTCCAGCCCGGACGCCATCGCCAACCTGAAAATCACGGCGGCGAATGGCGCGAAGATCCCGCTGGCGCAGGTGGCCAGCATCAGCACCACCTCGGGCGAGAGCGTCATCGTGCGTGAAATGGGCCGGCGCCACATCATCGTGCGCCTGAATGCCCGCGGACGCGACCTGGCCGGCTTCCTGGCCGAAGCGCGCCCGCTGGTGGCGCAAGCCGTGGCAGGCGAGCACCAGCGCATCAGCGTCGAATGGGGCGGCCAGTTCGAGAACCTGCAGCGCGCGCAAAGCCGTTTAACCCTGATCCTGCCGATGACGCTGGGCGCCATGTTCCTGCTGCTGTTTGGCCAGTTCCGCAACCTGCGCCAGCCCGCGCTGGTCTTGCTGGCCGTGCCGCTGGCCATGCTCGGTGGCCTGGCCGCGCTGCACCTGCGCGGCATGACCTTGAACGTGTCGAGCGCCGTCGGCTTCATCGCCCTGTTCGGCGTGGCCGTCCTGAACGCCGTGCTGATGCTGGCACAGATCAACCGCTTGCGCGCCGACGAAGGCCGCAGTTTGCGCGACGCCGTGCTGGAAGGGGCCCGCGACCGCATGCGCCCCGTCCTGATGACGGCCACCGTGGCCGCCCTGGGCTTGACGCCGGCCATGCTGGCCACGGGTCTGGGCAGCGACGTGCAGCGCCCGCTGGCCACCGTGGTGGTGGGCGGCCTGGTGACGGCGACGGCGCTGACCCTGCTGCTGTTGCCGGCCCTGTATTACCTGATCGAGGCGCACGTACACAAACACCAGACCGATACCGAAGGAGAGACCCATGACACGTTTTAACGTACTGCTGGCGACCTGGCTGATCGCCCCTTGCGCCATCGCCGCCCCCCTGAGCTTTGAAACCTATTTGTCCGCTGTGGAAAGCCACAGCCTGGAGCTGCAGTCGCAGCAGGAAGGCATCACCTCGGCCAAGGCCGGCATCGGCATCGCCGGCCTGCGTCCCGATCCCGAGTTTACCCTGGGCGCCACGCGCGAAAGCGTGCGCAGCGTCGAACACCGTCCCGTCACGTGGAACCCGGCCATCAGCATGGCTATCGAGACGGGCGGCAAGCGCGCCGCGCGCGTCAAAGCCGCACACAGCAATGTCGCGCTGGCCGAGGAAACGGTGGCCGGTTTCAGGAGCGAACTGTATGGCACGGCCGCCGCCGCGTTCACGGAAGCGTGCCGCACGCGCGAGGTCCTCGCGCGCAAGGAGCAGACCATGGCGGCCCTGTCGCAAGTCGTGGAAGCGAACGCCGTGCGGCGCAAGGCGGGCGACGTGGGCGGCATCGAGCTGCTGCAGTCGCGCGTGGAACGCGACCAGTTCCAGGCCGAGCTGGCGCAGGCGCGCAGCGAGTCGGACAGCGCCATGCTGGCCCTGTCGCCGCCGCTGGGACGCCAGTTCGACGCGCTGTTTCCGGAGGCGCAGCTGGTATGCGATTTCGCCGCGTTTGAGAACCAGGATGCCGGTGTGCTGGTGCCGCAAGCGCTCGACGCCCGCAGCGACGTGCGCATCGCCCGCGCCACCCTGGACAACCTGCGCGACGGCGCGGCGCTGGTGCGCGCCAACCGCGCCGTCGACCCGACCATCACAGTGGGCCTGGCCGCCGCGCGCGGCTACCATGACGGCATCGACGCCAGCGGCAATCCCGTCGAAGGCGCGCCCCGCTCCCGTGCGCTGTCCATCTCGCTGGCCATCCCCATTCCCCTGTCGCGGCGCGACAAGGGCGACATCGTACAAGCGGAAGCGGGCGTGACACAGGCGATGCTGGCCCTGCGCCAGGCGGAACTGACAGCGGAAACGCAAGTGCGCACGGCCCAGCGGCAGCTGCGGGCGGCGCAGGACAGGCTGGCGCGCTACCGTGACGGCGTGCTGGTCGATGCGCAAAAGGTGGTCGATGGCATGCGCCTGTCGTACTTCAGCGGCAATGCCTCGCTGCTGGAATGGCTGGCGGCGCAGCGCTCGGCCGATGAGGCGTACCAGGGCTATGTGCAGGCGCGCGCCGATGCGGCCATCGCCAGCACGCAGCTGCAACTGGCGATCGGCCAGCGGCCGCGCTTGTAGCGGGGAAGGAGAGAACGAGGAGATACCGGCGCGGCCATGCCGCACCGGTCGTCAGGAACGGGGAATTACTGGGGCTGGGCGGGAGCGTCGCCTTCGGCGGCCGGATCGGCGTCGACGTCGGCGTCGTCCGCTTCCGGCTCATCGCCCTCGCCACCGTCGGCCGGCTTCGGATTGTTTTTCGCTTCCAGCTTGCGCCTGGCTTTTTCCTCGGCTTTCTTCTTCTTTTCCAGCTCTTTTTGCCGTTTTTCGTATTGGAAATTTGTCTTGGCCATTTACTACCTCTTTAGTTTTTAGATGTTACAGATAAGCATATAAGCCACATTATGACGTAGTTGGACCAAACACCAAATGTTTAGCCTCGCGGATGATGCTGCGCATGCAGCAGTTTCAGCCGTTCGCGAGCCACATGCGTGTAAATCTGCGTGGTGGAAATATCGGAGTGCCCCAGTAACAATTGCACAACACGCAAGTCCGCGCCATGGTTCAGCAAATGGGTGGCGAACGCGTGGCGCAGGGTGTGCGGCGACAGCGGCGCCGTGATGCCGGCGTTCAGCGCGTGTTTCTTGATGATGACCCAGAACATTTGCCGCGTCATGGCGCCGCCGCGCCGCGTGACGAACAGCGCATCGTCCATCTGGCCGTCGAGAATCACGCCGCGCGCTTCCTTCAGGTAGCGCTCGATCCACAGCCGCGCCTGCTCACCGAACGGCACCAGCCGCGTCTTGCTACCCTTGCCCGTGATGCGCAGCACGCCATCGTTCAGGCTCAGCTCCACGGATTGCAAGTCCACCAGTTCCGACACGCGCAAGCCGCTCGCATACATGAGCTCCAGCATGGTGCGCTCGCGCAAGCCCAGCGGCGTGCTGACGTCGGGCGCCGCCAATAGCGCTTCCACCTGCGCTTCGCTCAAGGTATGCACGAAGCGCGCCGGCTGCTTGGCCGAGACCATCTTCAGGCACGGGTCGGCCGCGATATGCTTGTGCCGCAGGGCCAGCTGGTAAAAACGCTTGAGCACGGACAGGCGCCGGTTCGACGACGTGGCCTTGCTCTCGTCGCGGCGGGCCGCGAAATACGCCTCGATATCGGCCGTGGACACGTCGTACAGGCCCTCGCGCCCGGGCCGCGCCACTTCCAGCCAGCGCGAAAACAGCCGCATGTCGCGCCGGTAGGCGTCCAGCGAGTTTTTCGACAGGCCGTCTTCCAGCCACAGGCTGTCGCAGAATTCATCGATCAGGGTAGTGTTGTCGGGCGCCAGCAGGCTGTTCATCATCGTGTTGACCACCCCATGCCCGCCACGCCTTCATGCGCCAGCAGCCAGCGCTTCACGCCCAGGTGGAAGCCCGTCGCATCGTCGTGGTGGGCAAAGCCGCCCAGGCCGCCAGCGGCCGTGACCCGGTGACAGGGTATGACCACGGGAAACCAGTTGGCGCCGCAGGCCTGGCCCACGGCGCGCGGCGCCGAGCCGATCAGGCGCGCCACGTCGCCATAGGTGCGCACCTGGCCGCGCGGGATGCCGGCGATCGCCGTCCATACCCGTTGCTGGTAGGCGCTGCCCGCGCCTGCCAGCGGCAAGTCGAAGACCTGATCGGGATCGATAAAATAGCGCGCCAGTTGCTGGCACGCCCGCTCGGAGACGGCATCCTGCGCGTCTTTTTCCGCAAAGTGCGGCGGCAGATACACCAGCTCGCATACCTGGCCATCCTGCGCGCGCACGCCCATGGCGCCGAACGGCGCGGCCACGATGGCGCTGAACAGTTCACTGCCCTGTTGTTTTTTCATCTGCTGATCATTATTCAAGTGTGGCATATATGCAACCTGCCGGCGCCGGAAACAGCGCCACGGGAATTATGCACCGACTTTGGGCGTGCCGGCGGACGTTTCCCGGGGACGAAAAAAAAGCGCACCAGTCGGTGCGCTTCAAATATTGCTTCACGTTCCCGGTCGTTTGGGTCCGCCGGTGCCGGCTTGTGGCCGCAGACAGCTATGACTCAACAACTTCTGTGAAACGTGTGTCTCCTCAATATATCCCCGGTATCAATACCGTTTTTATAGACCACTCCCCCACTAACCTTGTTGCCAATTCTGTATTTCAGCCTTGCTACCTGGGCGTATATGCATATACGTGTTTCCCCTTAAGGCTGCCCATCATAGCGCATTTATTCGGCCGGATCGACTTTTTTTGCACCATGACGGGGACAACTGTTTTAGTTGTAAATTAAATTTGGCAGCCACAGCGAGATTTGTGGTACGTAGGTAATCAGCACCAGGAAGCCCAGCATCGTCAGCAGCCACGGCATCACGGCCACGGTCAGCTCCGAAATGCCCATCTTGGTAATGCCGGACGCCACGTACAGGTTCAAGCCCACGGGTGGATGGCACATGCCCACTTCCATATTGACCACGATCAAGATGCCGAAGTGCACAGGATCGATGCCCAGCTTCATGGCGACGGGGAACAAAATCGGCGCCATGATCAGCACGATGGACGACGGTTCCATGACGTTACCAGCCAACAACAACAGCACGTTGACCACCAACAGGAAGCTGATCACGCCCAGGCCTTTGCCCGTGATCCATTCGGCCATCGCTTGCGGGATGTTTTCGCTGGTCATCAGGAACGAGAACAGCACGGCATTCGTGATGATGTACAACAGCATCGCCGACATGGCGGCCGAGTCGAGCAAGACCTTGCCCACTTGCTTGATCTTCAAGTCCTTGTAGACGAAGACGGCGATGATGAAGGCGTACACGGCTGCCATGGCGGCCGCTTCCGTCGGCGTGAAGGCGCCCGAGTAGATGCCGCCCATGACGATGACGATCAAGAGCAGGCCCCAGGCGCTCTTCTTGAACGTGACGAAGCGCTCGCCCCAGCTGGCCTTTTTCATGCGTGGATAATTGTGCTTGCGCGCCAAGAACCACGTGGTCAGGCCCAGCAGCATGGCCAGCATCATGCCGGGAATCACGCCCGCCATGAACAGCTTGCCCACCGAGGTATTCGTGCTGACGGAATACATCACCATCACGATCGATGGCGGAATCAGGATGCCCAGCGCGCCCGAGGTGGTGATGACGCCAGCGCCGAAACCGCGCGGGTAGCCCTGCTTGACCATGGCCGGCAGGATGATGGAGCCGATCGCCACCACGGTGGCGGGGCTGGAGCCGGAGACGGCCGCAAACAGCGCACACGCCATCACGCCGGCCAGCGCCAGGCCGCCATGCCAGTGGCCCACCATGGAACTGGCGAAGTTGATCATGCGCCGCGCCACGCCGCCATGCGTGAGGAAGTTGCCCGCCAAAATGAAGAACGGGATGGCCATGATCTCGAACTTCTCGATGCCCGTGAAAATCTTCAGGGCCACCGATTCGATGGGTACGCTCGTCATGGTAAACAGGAACGTGAGTACCGTCAGGCCCAGCGAAATGGAAATCGGCATGCCGGTCAGCATCAGCGCCAGCAGCAACACAAAAATGATCAGCGCGTTCATGCCTTGGCTCCTTTTTCTTCAGCCGTCAGTTCGTCTTCCAGGCCCTCGACGTGCGAATGGTCGTGTTTCGGCAAGGCGCCCGTCTTGATGAAATGCACCATCACTTGCAGGAAGCGGAAGCACATCAGGTAGGAACCGAGCGGCACGGCTAGGTAGACCAGCCACATCGGCACTTCCATGTCGGCCGAGGTCTGGTCCGTGTGGCCGATCGACCACACGAAGCTGGCACCCAGGGTCCCCACGACACCCGTAAACAGGGCGCCGGCCCCCAGGCCGAAGACGATGAAACGGTCGCGCCAGCGCGGGTTCATGCGGTTGATCAAGACATCGACGCCCACGTGGATGCCCGTGCGCACGCCATACGCGGCGCCGAACTTGGCCATCCAGACGAACATGTAGATGCACAGTTCCTGGGCCCAGCTGGTATTGATTTGAATCAGGAAGTCTTGCACGACCGGTATCGGCAAGCCTGCCAGGTAGCGGTGCACGACCGCGACGAAGATGATGAAGGTGGCCGCGCCCATCAGGGTCGCGATCAGCCACTCTTCCAGGTGATCCAGAAATTTCATGGTGGACTTTCAAAGAATGCGGGTACGCTGACACCCGCGCAGGACGCGCAGGTGCCGTTGCTGCAGAAAGACAGGGATGCCCCTGAAAGCCGCACCGGGTGGCGCGGCCAGCGCTATTACTTCGCGCTTTCCTTGTTGATGGCCGAGATCAGGTCCTTGCCGATGCGCGCTTCCATGGTCTTTTGCACGGGCGCCAGCGCCTTGCGCCACTCGGCCTGTTCCTGCACCGTCAAGGTGTAGATCTGCGTCCTGCCCGCTTTCTTGATGGCGTCGAGGGCCTGGTCGTTGTCGCGCTGGGCGATGGCTTTTTCAAACGTGGTGGCTTCGCGCATGGCTTTTTCCAGCTGGGCGCGGATATCGGGCGGCAAGCCATCCCAGAATTTCTTGTTGACGATGACGGCATAGCCCAGGTAGCCGTGGTTCGACACGGTCACGTGCTTTTGCACTTCATGCATCTTTTGCGTGTACATATTCGACGGCGGATTTTCCGTGCCGTCGACCACGCCCGTCTGCAGCGCCTGATACACTTCCGAGAAGGCCAGCACCTGCGGATTGGCGCCCAGCGCGCGCATCTGCGCGTCGAGCACCTTGGACGACTGGATGCGCATTTTCAGGCCCTTGAAGTCGGCCGGGCTGTGCAGCGGCTTGTTGGCCGACATCACCTTGAAGCCATTGTCCCAGTAAGCCAGGCCCGTGATACCCTTGGGTTCCAGTTTTTTCAGCAGGCTCTTGCCGATTTCGCCTTCGGTAACGTTGTACAGCGCCGTCTTGGTGGGGAAAATGTAGGGCAGGTCGAACGCTTCGAACTCCTTCACGCCCAGCGGGCCGAACTTGGCCAGCGAGGGCGCCAGCATCTGCACGGCGCCCAGCTGCAGGGCTTCGAGTTCTTCCTTGTCCTTGTACAGCTGGCTGTTCGGGTACAGTTCGACCTTGACCTTGCCATTCGTGGCTTTCTCGGCCAGCTGCTTGAAGCGCTCGGCGGCCTGGCCTTTCGGCGTGTCCGTCGCCACGACGTGGCTGAACTTGATGACGATGGGGGCTTGCGCGTAAGCGTGCACGCCGGCGGTGGCGCCGATGGCCGCGCACAGCGCGACGAACATGGTTTTCATCTGCATTTTTGTCTCCTGGATGGTTTTTAGAAAAACTTTATTATTTGTCTACTTGGATATTGTGCCAAAGAAACTGCTTCGGCTATTGTGGTTAACCACAATAGCCGGCTCCCGATAAGCCGCTACCCTGCCAGCCATGCCGACTCCCCCCACCCTTGCACGCCGCTTCAAGCTATCGAGCCCGATGCGCTGGCTGCTGCCCGTCATCCTGCTGCTGCTGTTCCTGTCCATCCTGTTCTGGCTGCCCTGGCAGGCGCGCCAGATGGAAAGCAACGAGCGCCAGGAGCAATTGATCGCCGACACCCTGTGGGTGGAGCAGACCATCCGCTTCCAGCTGGCGCGCAACGAGGAAAGCCTGTTCAACCTGGGTGTCGATATCGCCAGCGCCTCGCTGGGTGCGGAAAAAGTGCACGAACGGCTGCAGCAGATGCTGCGCAATGGCCGCGAACTGCAACGCGTGCTGTGGCTCGACACCAGCGGCAAGGTGCTGGCCACCAGCGACAACAGCCTGCCGCATGCCTTGTCGTTTTCACCGGCCTCGCTGACGGCGGCCGACAATGCGCGCCGCCTGCACCGGGGCCAGTACGCCCAGCCTTCGCAGCAGAGCGGTTTTCCCGACGCGCCGCCGGGCGCCATGCTGATGGATTACCACCAGCCCCTGTTCGATGGCCAGCGCTATGTCGGCAGCCTGGTGGCCACCTACCAGATCAGCAGCCTGCTCGATGAAATGGTGCCGTGGTGGTTTGCGCAGGATAACCAGATTTCGCTGATCGACCGCGACGACAAGGTGCTGGCGCGGCGCGCCGCCGCCGGTCCCGGCCACGGCGTGTACACGCACAAGCGCGCGCTCGACGTGCCCGGCGCCACCATCACCCTGTTTACCGACAGCGTGAAAAGCCAGCCCAAGCTGCTGCCCAATCTGCTGGTCGGCTCCGTCATCGCCCTGTCGCTGGGTTTATTATGGAGCCTGCTGGCCCTGTGGCGGCACATCTCGCGCCGCCTGGTGGCCGAGGGCGCGCTGCGCCAGCAGATGCTGTTTCGCACGGCGATGGAAAACTCGCTGGTGACGGGCATGCGCGCACGCGACCTCGAAGGAAGAGTCACGTATGTGAATCCCGCGTTTTGCCAGATCGTCGGCTATCCGCCCGAGGAAATCCTGGGGCGCCTGCCGCCCATGCCCTACTGGGTGCCCGAGGCGCTGGAGGAATACCAGCAGCGCTTCGTCAAGGCCCTGGCCGGCAACCCCACGCCGCAGTTCGAAACCTATTTCCAGCGCCCCGACGGCACGCGCGTGGCGGTGCTGATCTTCGAAGCGCCGCTGGTGGACAAGAACGGCCAGCAGACGGGCTGGATGGGTTCCGTGCTCGATATCTCGGACCGCAAGCGGGTCGAGGAACTGAATCGCCAGCAGCAGGAAAAACTGCAAACGAGTTCGCGCCTGGCCACCATGGGCGAGCTGGCGTCGATGCTGGCGCACGAATTGAATCAGCCGCTGGCGGCCATTTCCAGCTACACCACGGGCGCGCTGAACCTGATCCGCCGCGCCATCGAGCATGACGCCCCCGTCGATCCTGGCACCTTGAAACCGGCGCTGGAGCAAGCCAGCGCGCAGGCGCAGCGGGCCGGCCAGATCATCCGCAGCGTGCACGATTTCGTGCGCAAGAGCGAGCCGCAGCGCCAGGATATCGCCATCCGCACCCTGATCGACGGCATCCGCGCGCTGATCGACCTGCAGGCCCGCAAATACTATGTCACCATCCAGGAAGAGCTGCCGCCGGACTTGCCGCTGCTGCGCGCCGACCCCGTGATGATCGAGCAGGTGCTGCTGAACCTGACGCGCAACGCCATCGAGGCCATGCAGGATGCGGCGCCGGGACGGCGTATCATGCGCCTGCGGGCCAGCCACGACGCGCAGCAGGGCATGGTGACGGTGGACGTGATCGACCATGGACATGGCATTCCCCAGGACGTGGCCGAGCGGCTGTTTTCGCCGTTTTTCTCGACCAAGTCCGAAGGCATGGGCATGGGCTTGAACATCTGCCGCACCGCCATCGAATTTCATGGCGGCGCGCTGACCTTCGGCGCCAACCCCGCTGGCGGTACCATCTTTACCTTCAGCGTGCCGGCCGCGCCGCGCGCGCCGCACTCGCATTAACGAATAACGCATAACGACAAGCCGGAGACCCCATGCTACACATTATCGACGACGAAGAGGTCGTACGCGACTCCCTTTCCTGGCTGGCCGCCTCGCGCAGCATCGAGGCGCGCAACTATGCCAGCGCGCAGCAATTCCTCGATAGCCTGGACGGCAGTTTCGACGCCGCCGGCGACTGCGTGCTGCTCGACGTGCGCATGCCCGACATGAACGGCATCGCCCTGTTCGACCAGCTGGTCAAGCGCGACCTGACGGCGCGCCTGCCCGTGATTTTCCTCACCGGCCACGGCGACGTGCCGATGGCCGTGGACAGCCTGAAACGGGGCGCCTTCGATTTCTTTGAAAAGCCGTTCAACGACAACGACCTGATGGACCGCGTGCAGCAGGGACTGGCCAACTCGCGCCAGGCGGGCGAACTGGCCGCCGTGCATGCGCGCCTGGCCACCCTGTCGACGCGCGAACGCGAAGTGCTGGACCTGATTTTGGCGGGCAAGATGAACAAGGTGGTGGCCGACAAGCTGGGCATCAGCATGCGCACCGTGGAAGTCCACCGCGCGCATATCTTCGACAAGATGCAGGTCAAGACGGCGGTGGAGCTGGCGGGGTTGTTGAAGTAATGCAGCAATGTTGGATTACGCGGCGCTGGCGCGCCGCTAATCCAACCTACATTGCAATGTAGGTCGGGTAGGTCGGGTTAGCGCGCAGCGCGTAACCCGACACCACCGCCATCACGCATCATGGTGCTCGTGATGCTCCGCCGCCCCATGCTTCCAGTAACTGGCCACGTGCAGGTGCTGCTTCGGCACGCCGGCATCGATGAAATGTCCGCGCAAGCCCTGCACCTGCGCATGCTCGCACGCCACCCACACATAGCCATCGCCATCCTGCGGCAAGGCGACCTGCGCCAATTCTTCCAGCAGCAGCGGCCCCTTGCGGCCATGGCGCGCTACCCAGCGCACGTCCAGCTGCGCGGCGCACTCCAACGCGATCTGTTCGCCGTCTTCGACGATCTCGATCACGGCAATCGCCCGCGCCGTGGCCGGCAACTGCTCCAGGCGGCGGGCAATGGCCGGCAAGGCCGTCTGGTCGCCCACCAGCACATACCAGTCGAAGTCAAGCGGCACCAGCATGGAGCCGCGCGGTCCGCCCACGCCCAGGGTCTGGCCGGGCGCCGCTTGCGCCGCCCAGCTGGCCGCGGGGCCGTCGCCATGCAGCACGAAGTCGATTTCCAGCTCGCGCCGCGCGGCGTCATAGCGGCGCGGCGTGTAGTTACGGGCGATGGGACGCGCGCCTTCCGCGTACTGGATGGGATTCGGGCCATTGCCCAGCACGGGAAACACGGGCGCTGTCTCGCCCGGGGCGGGGAAGAACAGCTTGACGTGATCGTCGTGCGCCGGCGAGACAAAGCCATCCAGGTCGTCGCCCGCCAGGGTGATGCGGCGCATGTGCGGCGTCAGCTGCTCCGTTCGCACGACGGTGAGCACGCGCAGTTTCAAGTCATGCCGCACGCGCTCGATGGCATGCGGACGTGGTGCTGCAGGTGATGCAGTAGTCATTGCTTATCCTTGTAAAGTAGGCTCAGTGGCCGTCGACGATGGCATTCGCCGCCTGCTCCAGCACGGCGGAGACGCGCTCGGCTTCGGCGTCGTTCCAGCTGGTCTTGTTCAGCAACAGCGCATGCTTGAGGGTGTGCATGGCCTGGCGCACGCGCTCGGGCAAGGCGTTGCGCGCCTGGACGCGGGCAAACATGTCGAGGCGGGCCAGGATGCCATCCACCTGGGCGCGGTTCTCGTCGAGATACGCGCGCCCCAGGTCCGTGATCGTGTAGAGCTTCTTGCCGCTGGCGCTCTCGCTTGAGGTGACGTGATCCTGCTCTTCCAGCAGGGTCAGGGTCGGGTACACGGCGCCCGGGCTGGGGGCGTAGGCGCCGCCGCAACGCTCTTCGATGGCCTTGATGATTTCATAGCCGTGGCGCGGGCTGATCTCGATCAGCGCCAGCACGATCAGCGGCAGGTCGCCGCGGCCGAAGACGCGCTCGGCCCGTTCGCCGCGCCCACGTCCACCTGGGCCACCGGGGCCGCCATGGCCCATGCCGTCGCCGCGCTCGTCGAAACCGCGCGGGCCGCGGCCATGCATGGCGTATTCGCTGCGGTGCTCTTGGCGGTGTTCGCCGTGATGGTGATGCTGCTGACCGCAATGGCCGTGATGATGGTGATGGCCGTGATGGCCGTGATGGCCGTGATGGCCGTGATGGCCGTGATGGCCGTGATGGCCGTGTTCTGCGTGGTGTGAGTTTCTCATGTTTTCTCTTTAAAGATATATCGTTAGTAGGTATCGCCATTTTATAACGATATATCGATAAGTCAAGGAGAAATTTGTTATGCTCGTCTTTCCGCAATCGACACGCCCTTGCCATGCCTGAAAAAACTGTCCCAGAAAAAATGTATGTGAAAAATGCCACGGCCCTGGCCGTGCTCAATGACGGCGGCGAGCATGGGGAATTGCTGGCGCAGTTGCCGCCAGAGCGGCTGGTGCGGGAAGGTGAAAATGCCGACTGGATATTGCTGTTTGCGCGCAGCCGCGCGGAACTGGAGCAGTACCTGCCGGCGTCGCGGGCGCGCCTGGCGCCCGGCGGCGCGGTCTGGGTGGCATACCGCAAGGGCGGAATCAAAGCGGGCAGCGACATCCACCGCGACGATATCCGCGACTTTGCGCAAACCGTGGGGTTGGACAGCGTGGCCATGGTCGCCATCGATGGCGAGTGGTCGGCGCTGCGCCTGAAGCAGGTTTAAACGCAGATCAGT
Organism: Janthinobacterium sp. PLB04; assembly: GCF_021165895.1. NCBI lineage: Bacteria > Pseudomonadati > Pseudomonadota > Betaproteobacteria > Burkholderiales > Oxalobacteraceae > Janthinobacterium > Janthinobacterium sp. PLB04. The sequence continues at coordinate 5,731,054 of NZ_CP088968.1, forward strand.
CGATGCCGTGCAGCGCCAGCGCCCATTCGACGTGTTCGCGCACGATGGCCGACGGGTGCTCGCGGCGCGACAGCAGGGCCGCGACGATGTCGGCCTGGCCCCGGGCCTTGGTCGCCGCGTTGCCCATGCCGACGGCCAGGTTGCGCAGCCAGCGTTCGTGGCCGATGCGGCGGATCGCGCTGCCTTCCATGCGGCGGTTGAATTCCTCTTCCGTCCAGGCGAACAGTTCCACCATGCCGGCGCTGCCCAGGCTGTGGCGCTCGTCGAAGTCCGGCACGACGGCGCGCTGGGCGAACTTGTTCCACGGGCAGACGGTCTGGCAATCGTCACAGCCATACACCTTGTTGCCGATCAAGGGGCGCATCTCGACGGGAATGGCCCCCTTCAATTCGATCGTCAGGTAGGAGATGCAGCGGCGCGCGTCAAGCTTGTACGGCCCCAGGATGGCTTGCGTCGGGCACACCGTGATGCACGCCGAGCACTGGCCGCAGCGCGGGGTCTCCGGCGGGTCGACGGGTAGAGGCACGTCGATGAGGATCTCGCCGAGGAAAAAGAAGGAACCGCCCTGGCGGTTGATCAGCAAGGTATGCTTGCCGCGCCAGCCCAGCCCGCCCTTTTGCGCCAGCTCGACTTCCATCACGGGCGCCGAATCGCTGAAGACGCGGTAGCCGAAGTCGCCGATCTCGCCCTTGATGCGCTCGGCCAGCTGCTGCAGGCGCGAACGCATGACCTTGTGATAGTCGCGGCCGCGCGCATACACGGAGATCACGGCCGCCGCGGGATCGGCATCGCGCGCCGCCTCGTGCTCACGCCAGTCGGGCCCCAGCGCCGGCGGCAGATAATTCATGCGCGCGCTGATGGCGCGCACCGTGCCCGGCACCAGTTCGGCCGGGCGCGCGCGCTTCATGCCGTGGCTGGCCATGTAATCCATTTCGCCGTGATACCCTGCATCGAGCCAGGCTTGCAAGGGCGCTTCCATGTGGGACAGGTCCACGTTGGCGATACGCACCTCGGCAAAACCCAGCTCGCGCCCCCATTCTTTAATGGTGCGCGCCAAGGCGGCGAGATCGGTGACGGTGGCGGACATAGGGGACTTTACGGAAAACGGCAGGCGCGCGGGCGGTTACAATGACAGCAGCCTCCATTTTATGCGATACCGAAGATAATGACCGAACACTTCAAAGCCCACCTCCACGACGAAGCCGGCACCGCAGCGCTGGGCGCCGCGCTGGCGCGCGCACTGGCGCCGGGCCTGGCGATCTACCTGCACGGCGACCTTGGCGCCGGCAAGACGGCCCTCACGCGCGCCCTGCTGCACGCGGCCGGCCATGCGGGCCACGTGAAAAGCCCCACCTACACCTTGTCCGAACCATACACGGTGCAGCTCGATGGCCAGAGCGTCAACGTCATCCATTTCGACCTGTACCGCATGGGCAGCGCCGAGGAATTCCTCGACGCGGGTTTTCGCGAAGACTTCGACGGCCGCAATATCTGCATCGTCGAATGGCCGGAGAAAGCCGAGCCGGTGCTGCCGCCGGCCGACCTGAATATTTATTTGAACGTTGCGGGTACAGGACGTGATGTAGAATTGCAAGCGTCTTCTGAATTGGGTCTGTCATGCCTTCACCGTCTCAAATTCGCCCCGAACCTTTGATCTCCTCGCCCATCACCCGGCGCACGGTCCTCAAGGCCGGCGGCACCCTGCTGCTGTCCGTGTTCGCGCCCATGTCGGCGATGGCGGCGCAAATTCTCGCCGTGCGCGTCTGGCCGGCCGAGGACTATACCCGCGTCACGCTGGAAAACGACAGCATCCTCAAGGCGACCCACTTCATCGTCAAGGACCCGGAACGCCTGGTGGTCGACATCGAAGGACTGGAACTCAATCCAACGCTCAAGGGCCTGGTGGCGAAGATCCAGTCGAACGATCCGTACATCAAGCAGGTGCGCGTAGGCCAGAACCGGCCCAACGTCGTGCGCCTGGTGTTCGACCTGAAGGAAGAGGTCACGCCGCAGCTGTTTACGCTGCCGCCGGCCGGCTCCTACAACCACCGTTTGATTTTCGACCTGTATCCCGTGCGCGAGCCGGACCTGATCGCGCAAATGATCGAAAAGGGCGACTGGTCGAGCGACCCCGCCAAGCCGCCGATGGCCGGCACGCATACACCGCCGCCCGCGCTGCCCCTGCCCGAGAGCGGCAAGCCGCCCGTGGCCGCCGTCGTGCCACCGGTAGCGCCCATCGTGCCGCCCGTGCCCGATATCCGCCCGGAACAGCGTCCCGAAGCGCGGCCCCTGCCGGGCCAGAAAGTGGTGCGCATGATTACCATCGCGCTCGATCCCGGCCACGGCGGCGAAGATCCTGGCGCCATGGGCAGCCGGGGCAGCCGCGAAAAAGACGTGGTGCTGGCCATTGCCAAGCGCCTCAAGACCAAGCTGGAACTGCAGCCCAACATGCGCGTCATGCTCACGCGCGACGCCGATTTCTTCGTCCCGCTGGGCATGCGCGTGGAAAAGGCGCGCAAGGTGCAGGCCGACCTGTTCGTCTCGATCCACGCCGACGCCTTCATCCAGCCGACGGCACGCGGCTCGTCCGTCTTCGTGCTGTCCGAAAAGGGCGCCACCTCGACGGCCGCGCGCTGGCTGGCCAACAAGGAAAACCAGGCCGACCTGATCGGCGGCGTGAACGTAAAGAACCATGACAAGCAGCTGGCCAGCGTGCTGCTCGACCTGTCGACGACGGCGCAGATCAATGACAGCATGAAGCTGGGCAAGGCCGTGCTGCGCGAAATCGGCGGCATCAACCGTCTGCACAAGGGTTCCGTCGAGCAGGCCGGCTTCGCCGTGCTGAAAGCGCCGGACATTCCCTCCATCCTGATCGAGACGGCGTTCATCTCCAATCCGGAAGAAGAAGCCAAGCTGACCGACAACGGCTACCAGGACCAGATGGCCGACGCCATCGTCACGGGCATCAAGAATTATTTTGCCAAGAATCCGCCGCTGGCGAAAAGCCGCCTGACCTGACCTGACATGAAAGCCTAGCATGAGCAAGAGTATCTTTGGCGAGCTGCCGGCCGTGACCATCCGCGCCGCCGACGGCGCGCAGGCGACCGTCACCCTGTACGGCGGCCACCTGGTCTCGTGGCAGACCAGCGATGGCCAGGAGCGCCTGTTCTGCAGCCGGGATTCCGCGCTCGATGGCAGCCGCGCCATCCGTGGCGGCGTGCCCGTGATCTTTCCCCAGTTCGGCGCGCGCGGCACGGGCATGCGCCACGGCTTTGCGCGCGTGGCGACCTGGCAGCTGGAATCGAGCGGCGACACCGATGGCGCCGCATGGGCGCAATTTGTCCTGACCCAGGCTGACTTGCCGGAAGCGATCGCCGCCACCTGGGCCTATGCCTTCACTTTGCGCCTGCGCGTGGCCGTCAAGGCGCAGACGCTGGAACTGAACCTGTCCGTGCATAACACGGGCGAGCAGGCGTTCCCGTTCTCGGCGGCCCTGCACAGCTATTTTTCGATAGATCAATTGAGCGAGGCGCGCGTCGGCGGCTTGCAGCGCGTGCGCTATTCGGACGAAACGCCGCAAGATGCCTTGCAGGCGGAAGAGGTGCTGCAATTCGCGGACAAGCTGGACCGCATCTACTACCAGCTGCCGGGCGCCTTGAGCCTGCAGTCCGGCGGCCATACGCTGCGCCTGGAACAGCAGGGCTTTACGGACGCCGTCGTGTGGAACCCGGGCGCGCAAGACGCGGCCGCCCTGCCCGACCTGGCCGACGGTGAATACCAGCGCTTCATCTGCATCGAGCCAGCCCTGATCCAGCCAGACCTGCTGGCCGCCGGCGCCGAATGGACGGGCCGCCAGCATCTCGCATTTACATAAGAGCGACTGAAAAAGTCCAGGGCTAGGCGCCTTGCCGAAGGCAGTACGCATGTACGACGAGGCAAGGCAGCAACGCCATGGGCTTTTCTCAGGCGCTGTTAATTCGATTCCTTGATGATGCGGCCGTTGGCAGGCTGGATCGGGCGCGCATTCAAGGGATACAAGCGGCTGAACAGCGCCATCTGCGCCGGCGAAGCCTGCACCGGCTGCTTCATCACCAGCCACAACACGCCTTCGCTGCAAGGCGGCTCCGTCATCGATCCCATGTACGTGTAGTAATCGCGCCGCGTGGGCAGCATCTCGGCCGGGTCGAGCAGGATGGTCGGCTGCATGGTCTCGAATTTTTCCAGCGGCAGGTTGTTCCACACGGTCTGGATGGTCGCCTGCGGCGCGCCCCGCTCCAGCAGCAGCGCCAGCACGGCTTGCCGGCCTTCCGCATCGCGGTGCACCAGGTGCACCACCATCTCGAATGCCTTGCCATTGATGCGCTCTTCGGACGGGCGATGGAAATGGAATTGCTGCAGCTCGAACATGCGGTTCTGCACCGTGATGTAATTACCGCCGCTCACGCCCACCTGCACCGTGTGGCCATTGTCGACCACATTGAACGACGACGGATGGTAGTCAAAACTGATCTGCTCGAGTTCCACCTTCATGCCGTCGCGGATATCGATCGGCGACTGCCGGCTGCCATTGCCGCACTTGGCCCAGTCGACATTGATCTTGCTCCAGTGGGCCGGGCCGCTGTCGCCCTCGTACGACCAGTGCGTGCCGCGCGGCACGGGCGGTGGTGGCGGCGGCGCGGCCTTCACCACGGCGGCGCGCTTGGCGCGGGCGGCGGCGCGGGCCGCCTGGGTCGCGCGCATTTCCGCCAGGCGCGCCGCGATGCGTTCGGACAGGTCGACTTCGGCCGCTTCTTCCTTTTCGCGCGCCGTGGGCGCGACGACGACAGGCGCCTTGGCCTCCTTGCCCTTCACCGATTCGGTCAGGGTTTTCATGGCGGCCGCGCGCGCCGACGCCGACATGGGCGCGGATGCGGCGGCGCTCGCCGGGGCGGGGGCATCTTTGGCGCTTGCCATGGCCGTCATCGCGGCAAGGCTGCAAGCTAACAGGGCGCTCAAATGTCGCATGGAAATCCAGAAAGTGAGAATACCCTCTGGTTTACGGCTGGAAAGCAACAAAACTTGAATCAGCGCGGGAGTAAAACAGAAACAAGGCAGAGAAAAACGGGATCCGGGGCCGGCTGCGGGCTGTGCCGCAGCGCGCTTGCCCCGGATCCATGCGGCCTTACGCCGACTTGCCGACCATGCGCTTGTAGAGTTTCCACAAGCCGCCCAGTACCACCGGCACGACGGCGGCGCCGACACCGATCAGCACGATCAAGGTCAGGTGGTCGCGGATCCACGGGATATTGCCGAAGAAGTAACCCGCCGTCACCAGACCGACTACCCACAACAGGGCGCCCGTCACGTTGTACATCTGGAAGCGCGCATGCGTCATGTCGGAAATGCCAGCCACGAACGGCGCGAAGGTACGCACCACTGGCACGAAACGGGCCAGGATGATGGTCTTGCCGCCGTGCTTTTCAAAGAATTCGTGCGTGCGGCGCATGGCATCCTTGTTGATCCAGCGGTAATCGTGGGTAAACACCCTTTGCCCGATGGCCTCGCCTATCCAGTAATTGAGCGTGTTGCCCGTGATGGCCGCCGTGACAAGCAGGAAGATCAGCAAGCCCAGGTGCATCTGTCCCGTCGCGCAGAACGCGCCGGCGATAAACAGCAAGGTATCCCCAGGGAAGAAAAACAGCACCACGAGGCCTGTCTCGCAAAAAATAATGGCGAACAGCACCGCATACACGAGGGTACCGTACTGCTCGATCAAGAGACCCAGCGTCTTGTCGACATGCACGATCATGTCGAGGAATTGCACAAAATCCATATATTTTTCCCTAAAGGTAGCGGCGGAATCATACACCACCCGGCCAGCGCAACGGCAGTCCCCGGCCCGATATTTCAGGATTAATTATGCGGTGCCCGTGCGCGTGTGGCATTTTAAGGAAAGGTTAAGGAATTACCGACGCCAACTCGCTCAGGCCAGTTTTCCTGCTGGCATACCATGTTCGGCCCGCGCAACGTTTTTTCAGCGAAATATTGCCATTCCGGTATACACTTTCTGACCGGCGCAACCCGCGCCGACCAGGAGAAAACATGTATCGATACCCACTGAGCGGCCTGACCATGGCCACCGTACTGGGCCTTGCGCATCTGACTGCCCACGCGGCGCCTGTGCAGATCAAGGCGCCCGCCGAACTGCCCGCCAAAGCGGGCTTGGCCGACGTGATCAAGGCTTCGAAACCGTCCGACTGGCGTCCGCTGGATCCGGACAACACCCTGTACCTGGACATTCCCGCTGGCCGCGTGGTGATCGAGCTGGCGCCAGACTTCGCACCGAAGCACGTGGCCAACATCAAGGCCCTGGTGGCCGAACAGTATTACGACGGCCTGGCCATTACGCGCGCGCAGGACAACTGGGTGGCGCAGTGGGGCGATCCGAACGAGAAAAATCCCAAGCCGATCCAGCATGCGCAGCGCACCCTGCCCGGTGAATTCACCGTGCCCTTGAAAAACGTCAAGAGCTTCACGCGCCTGCCGGACGTCGATGGCTATGCGCCGCAAGTGGGGCATTCGAACGGCTTCCCGTCCGCGCGCGACCCGAAAACCGGCACGGCCTGGCTCACGCATTGCTACGCCACCGTGGGCGTGGGCCGCGACAGCGCCAGCGACAGTGGCGGCGGCACGGAACTGTACGCCGTCATCGGCCAGTCGCCGCGCCACCTGGACCGCGACATCACGGTCGTCGGCAGAGTCGTCTCCGGCATGCCATTGCTATCGACCCTGCCGCGCGGCACTGGCCCCATGGGCTTTTATGACAGCCCCGAGAAAAACGTGCCGATCAAGTCCATCCGCCTGGCCGCCAGCGTGCCCTTGGCACAGCGCGCAAACCTGGAAGTGATGCGCACCGACAGCGCCGCCTACCAGGCCGTGCTGGACGCCCAGCGCCACCGCGGCGGCCCGTGGAGCAAGGTCACGGCCGGCCATATTGACTTGTGCAATGCGCCGATACCGGTACGGGAGGTGGCGAAGTAGCCGATGCCCGGCAATTCGCAACCCGTTATAATCAGGGCATGAACGCTCCCATTACGCCCCACCGCCCGATCCAGGCCTTGCCTGACCAGTTGATTTCGCAAATCGCCGCCGGCGAGGTGGTCGAGCGGCCGTCCGCCGTCGTCAAGGAGTTGCTGGAAAACGCGCTCGACTCGGGCGCCACGCAGATCACCGTGCGGCTGGAAGAAGGGGGCGTGAAACGCATCGCGATCACCGACAACGGCCGCGGCATCGACAAGGACCAGCTGCCGCTGGCCCTGGCGCGCCACGCCACCTCGAAGATCGCGTCCCTGCACGACCTGGAAAACGTGGGCACGCTGGGCTTTCGCGGCGAGGCGCTGGCCTCGATCGCTTCCGTGGCTGCCGTTACCGTGACGTCGCGCACGGCGGACGCGGCCCACGCGTGGGAAATCGTCGGCTCGCACAATGGCAGCGTCTCGCCGTCGTCCGGCGCGCATGGCACCACGGTCGACGTGCAAGACCTGTATTTCAACACGCCCGCGCGGCGCAAATTCCTCAAGTCCGAGCAGACGGAGTACGGCCACTGCGCCGAAGTCGTGCGCCGCATCGCGCTGGCGCGGCCGGACGTATCGTTCTCGCTGTCGCACAATGGCCGCACCATCGATCAGTGGAATATCAGCGAACTGGCCAAGCGCAGCGCCCACATCCTGGGCAACGACTTCGCCGAAGCGCGCCTGGCGCTGGACGAATCGGCCGGCACCTTGCGCATTCACGGCTTTGCCGGCTTGCCGACGGCGTCCAAGGCGCGCGCCGACGGCCAGTTCTTTTATGTCAACGGCCGCTTCGTGCGCGACAAGCTGCTGGTGCACGCCGTGCGCATGGCCTACCAGGACGTGCTGCATGGCGACCGTTTTCCATCCTACGTGCTGGCGCTCGACCTCGACCCGGCCCTGGTGGACGTCAACGTGCACCCCTCGAAGATCGAAGTGCGCTTCCGCGACAGCCGTTCCGTGCACCAGTTCGTCTTCCACGCGGTGCAGCGCGCCCTGGCGCAGACGTCGGCCACGGCGTTTGGCAGCGTGCCGGCGCCCCTGCCGGCTGCCTCCAGCCTCGGCGGTGATACCGCGGGCGCGGGTTTGGGTGGACCTGGCATCTGGCGCCGCGAGCAGACGCAGACCTCGTTCGGCGCACAATTCACGAATACCTTCGCGCCTGCCTCGCCCGGCGCGGCCCGTCCCTTCTTTGCCGATGCTCCAGGCGTGGCGCAGGACACGTCCGCCTACGGCGCCCTGTTCGGCGGCGGCGCATCCTCGCCGATCACGCAGGTGGAACCGTACATCGCCTCGCCCGAAGCGATGGCGCGCGAAGAATATCCGCTGGGCTTTGCCCTGGCCCAGCTGCATGGCATCTACATTCTGGCGCAGAACACCAAGGGCCTGGTGCTGGTCGACATGCACGCGGCGCACGAGCGCATCCTGTACGAGCAGCTGAAAAACGCGCTGCAGGCGCAAGTCTCCGGCCAGGACATGCAGGTGCAATCGCTGCTGATACCCGTGACGTTCTACGCGGACGCCATCGAAGTGTCGACGGCGAATGAAAACCAGGACACATTGAAGGCGCTGGGCTTCGACATCGCCGCCCTGTCCCCCACCACCCTGGCCGTGCGCTCCGTGCCGACCCTGCTCAAAAACGCGGACGCGCAAACTCTGGCGCGCGACGTGCTGCGCGACGTGCGCGAATACGGCGGCTCGCGCGTGCTGATCGAGCGCCAGAACGAATTGCTGGGCACCCTGGCCTGCCACACAGCCGTGCGCGCCAACCGGATTTTATCGGTGCAGGAAATGAACGCCCTGCTGCGCCAGATGGAGAGCACGGAACGCGCCGACCAGTGCAACCATGGCCGGCCGACATGGGTGCAGGTCGAGATCAACGCGCTCGATAAACTGTTCCTGCGCGGCCAATAGACAGTAGGTCGGATTAGCGCAGCGTAATCCGACACTGCGGCGGCGGCATCACGTCGGATTACGCTTGCGCTAATCCGACTTACGCATCATCTTACAAAAGTCAACATGCAAAACACCCCACACCTCCCCCTGGCCGTCGCCATCATGGGCCCCACGGCCAGCGGCAAGACGGCCAGTGCGCTGGCCATCGCGCAAGCCATTCCATCCGAGATCATCTCCGTCGATTCCGCCCTCGTTTACCGGGGCATGGATATCGGCACGGCCAAGCCGTCGAAGGAAGAACTGGCCCAGGTACCGCATCATTTGATCGACATCATCGACCCGCTCGACGCGTATTCCGTGGCGCAGTTCCGCAATGACACCCTGCGCCTGGTGGCGGAGATCACGGCGCGCGGCAGGCTGCCGCTGCTCGTCGGCGGCACCATGCTGTACTTCAAGGGCCTGGCCGATGGCCTCGATGACTTGCCCGGCGCCGATCCCGTCCTGCGCGCCCGGCTGGAAGAAGACGCGGCCGCCATCGGCTGGCCCGCCATGCATGCGCGCCTGGCGGAGCAGGACCCCGTCACGGCCGCGCGCCTGGCGCCGCAGGATGCGCAGCGCATCGGCCGCGCGCTGGAAATCATCGCCCTGTCCGGCCAGCCCATGTCGGCCCTGCTGGCCCGGCGCGAAAAGACCGTGCTGCCATTTCAATTGCAATCGTTCGCGCTGGAACCGTCGGACCGCGCCGTGCTGCATGCACGCATCGCCACGCGCTTCGACCTCATGCTGAAAGACGACGCCCTGCTCGATGAAGTGGAGCAGCTGCGCCGACGCGGCGACCTGCACCCGGGTTTGCCCTCGATGCGCTGCGTGGGCTACCGCCAGGCCTGGGAGTATCTCGATGGCCGCATCGACCGCGCCGCCCTGCGCGAGACGGGCATCATCGCCACGCGCCAGCTGGCCAAGCGCCAGCTCACCTGGCTGCGCTCGATGCCGGAACGCATCGTCATCGATTGCCTGGGCGCTGATCCGGCCTCGTCCATGCTGGCGCAGATCCAGCCCTTGCTGACGCCGTTACAAAAATAATCATGCCTGTGCTGGCGCGTGAAAAATCCGCACATTTTTCTGCGCCGGCATTGACAAGGAAATGGGAAGACTGGATAATGCTCGGCTGTTGGGTGATATAGCTCAGTTGGTTAGAGCACAGCATTCATAATGCTGGGGTCGGTGGTTCAAGTCCACCTATCACCACCAAAGAACAAGGATCATGGTATTACCATGATCGCAACCAGCATCCGGTCTGACCGGTCTGTTTGGTGATATAGCTCAGTTGGTTAGAGCACAGCATTCATAATGCTGGGGTCGGTGGTTCAAGTCCACCTATCACCACCAAGAATTTGCAGCACTGATAAACCCGCCCTGCCCCGTGCAGCGGCGGGTTTTTTCATTTCCGCCATCATCGCGCATGCGGCCTGCACGCAACACCTGCCCTCTGCGCATGCATTGGGGATTGTGGCAAGCGGCCCCTGCGGCTTACAATGAGAATAATTCTCATTTATATTATTCATCATCCATGTCCGCTATCCAGCCCAGCCTGCAACAGCAAGTGCATTCGCTCTACAGCGAGCATCACGGCTGGCTGGTCGGCTGGCTGCGCAAAAAACTCAGCTGTCCGCATGGCGCGGCCGACGTGGCGCAAGATACGTTCGTGCGCATCATCGCCTCGCGCGACGCCCTGTTCGGCATGCGCGAGCCGCGCGCCTATCTGTCCACCACGGCAAAGCGATTGCTGCTCGACCGCGCGCGCCGCCAGATACTCGAGCGCAGCTACCTGGCGGAACTGGCCCTGCTGGCCGACAGCCTGCCCGGCGCACCTTCGCCGGACGAGATCCTGATGGCCGTGCAGGCGCTCGAGCAGATCGCCACGGCACTGGATGGCTTGTCCGCCAAGGCGCGCGACGCTTTTTTGCTGCACTACCTGGAAGAACAGCCGCAGGCCGCCGTCGCCGCGCAGCTGAACGTCTCCACGCGCATGGTACAGAAATACCTGGTGCAAGCCTTGCTGGCCTGCCGCCACGCCTACCCGGCCATGGCGGCATGAACAGCACGCGCACCGAAGTGGCGGCCGAGCAGGCCGCACGGTGGATCGTGCGCCTGAGCGCCGACGACCCGTCCGAACGCGACACGGCGCGGGCCGGCTTCGCCGCATGGAAAGCGGCCGACCCGCTGCACGCGACAGTCGCCGCCGGCATGGAAAACCTGCTGCTTCAATTGAGCGCCGTGCGCGAGCCGGCCGGCGGCGACCATCGCCCCGCGCGCGCCGCCCTGGCCGCCCTCGCTCCAAAGCGCCAGCGTCTGCGCCAGCTGGCCGCCGCCAGCGCCGTGGCCGTACTGGCGCTGACCGGCGCGCTGGTCATCAGCGAGCGCCCCGCCTACCTGCTGGCCGACCTGCGCAGCCCCACGGGACAATGGCAGACGCACACCCTGGCCGATGGCAGCCGCCTGACCCTGGGCAGCCACAGCGCCGTCAACGTGCATTTCAATGCGGGCGAGCGGCATGTGGAACTGGTACGCGGCGACATCCTCGTCGACGTGGCCAAGGATGCGCAGCGCCCTTTCATCGTCGACAGCAACCAGGCGGCGATCCGCGCGCTGGGCACGCGCTTCAGCGTCCGCAAGGAAGGCGGCAGCACCACCTTGAGCATGCTGGAGTCCAAAGTGCTGGCACAGGTGCCGCAACATCCGGCCGTCGTGGTGCAGGCGGGCCAGCGCGCGCGCATCACGGACGATGGCGTGGGACCTATCGTGGCCATCGATGCGGCCAGCGTGCAGGAAGCGTGGCGCGCGCACCAGCTGGTGGTCGACGACTTGCCGCTGACCGAAGTACTCGACGAGCTGGCGCGCCACCGCCCCGGCCAGCTGCATTACGACCGCGCGCAGATCGCCGGTATCCGCGTGGCCGCCGTGCTGCCGCTGGACGACACGGACAAGGCGCTGCAACTGCTGATCGACAATTTCCCGCAACTGCGCATCCGCATGCTGACGCGCTATCTCGTGATGGTCGACGCCCCCGCCAGCGGCGCCGCAAAAAATAAATAGAGAATTTTTTGCGTTCGCGGTTCCACTGTGCGCATCTCGTGCGTCAAGGCAGCTGAGATCATTCAAAAAAGGCTGTCACATGTACGCTCAAGTCGTTGCCGTTTCCTCCCCGAACACCCTGCGCACGCGTCTGCGCCCGCTGGCTCTGGCCGCCATGCTGCTCGCTGGCGCCGGCCTGCACGCCCAGGCAGTCGCCCAGGCCGTGCCGGCTGTCGCCAGCTACGCCATCCCCGCCGGCCCGCTGGCCGGCGCCCTGAACCGCTATGCGCAGCAGGCGGGCGTCTCCATCGTCATCGACGCCGCCAAGGTGCAAGGCTTGCAAAGCGCCGGACTGCAGGGCAGCTATGCCATCGATGACGGTTTCGCCGTGCTGCTGCGCGGCAGCGGCTACGCCATCGGCAAGACCCCGACCGGCTATGTGCTGGTGGCCGCGCCGGCAACCGCGCCCACAGCGGCCGCTACCTCCGCCTCGGCTGCCGAGCGCACCATGCCCTCGATTACCATCGTCGGCCAGGCCGAACAAGGCGCCACCACCGAAGGCAGCGGCTCCTACACGGCACGCAAGATCACCATCGGCAAGGGCGAGCAGTCGATGAAGGACATCCCCCAATCGGTGAGCGTGCTGACGCGCCAGCGCCTGGACGACCAGGGCATCACGGACTTGCGCGAAGCCGTCAATAACGTCACGGGCGTGGTGGGCGTGCATGGCGTGGGGCCGGGCGTGGTGATCACGGCGCGCGGCTTCCAGATCGACCAATGGCAGTACGACGGCGTGCCGATCGACCGCAACACCTATGCGCTGGGCAACTGGGGCCAGGAAAACATGGTCATCTACGACCGCCTGGAAGTGCTGCGCGGCGCCTCGAGCATGCTGGTCGGCACGGGCAGCCCCGGTGGTTCAGTCAATCTGGTGCGCAAGCGTCCACTGGCCACGCGCGCGATCACGCTGACGGGCCGCGCCGGTTCCTGGGACCATTATGGCGCCCAGGTCGACATCAGCACCCCCCTGAATGCGGAAGGCACCCTGCGCGGACGCGCCATCGTCGATGAAGACGATAGCCACTCCTTCATCGACCAAGTGTGGAGCAAGAACCGCACCCTGTACGCGGCGCTCGACTACGACCTGGCGCCCGCCACCACCGTGGGCCTTGCCGCCAGCCATGTCAAGGCCCACGGCCGTCCCACTTTCATCGGCCTGCCCCGCTACAAGGACGGCAGCGCACTGCCACTGCCGCGCTCTACCTTCACGGGCGCCGACTGGAACCGCAGCCAAGTTGAGCAGAGCACCGTCTACCTGGATCTGGAACACCATTTCAATACGCAATGGAGCCTGAAAGCCTCGGCGCTGGGCACGAATGAAAGCACCAGCTCCACGCACCAGCGCACGGCCTTTGAAATCAATCCCGATGGCAGCGGCGCGCGCTATGGCGACTTTTCCACCGATTTCGACAACCGCAAGCGCGGCATCGACGCTTTCGTGCGCGGCAAATTCAATGGCCTGGGCATCGCGCAGGAAGTCGTCGTCGGCGCCAGCTATGCCAGCTTCACGTCGACCGACCGCTATGCGCGCGCGTGGGAAACAGGTGCGGATATCTTCAATATCAACCACCATCGCCCGTGGCAGGACTTCGACACCATCGCCGCGCGCCCAGCGGGCGTGACCAGCTACAGCACCTACGACATGCGCCAGAAAGGCCTGTACGCCACCTGGAACGGCCAGCTGACGAGCAATCTGAAGGTCCTGCTGGGCGGGCGCTTCAACTGGTACGACTTCCTGTATGCCACGCCGGACGGCTACCGCGACGCCACCAGCGCCACGGCAAAGTTCACGCCATCGGTGGGCCTGATCTATGCACTGACGCCGCAATGGTCGGCCTATGCCAGCTATGCGGACGTGTTCCAGCCGCAGACGAACCACGATGTGGCAGGCCGGACCCTCAAACCGATCACGGGCAGCAGCTACGAAGGCGGCATCAAGGGTGAACTGCTGGACGGCAAGCTCAACACCTCGCTGGCCGTGTTCCGCTATGACCACAAGGACCGCGCCGTCACCGATTACGCCGCCGGTTTCGCCTGCGATGGCTGGTACTGCTCGCGCGCCTCGGGCAAGGTGCGCAGCCAGGGTCTGGAAGCGGAAATGTCGGGCGAAGTGGCGCGCGGCCTGCAACTGTCGGCCGGCTACGCCTATACGACGACGACCTACCTCGACGATCCGGACAACAAGGGCCAGGTCTTCTCGACGTGGACGCCCAAGCACATGCTGCGCCTTTGGTCGAACTACACCCTGCCTGGCGATTGGGACAAATTCAGCGTGGGCGCCGGCGCCAACCTGCAAAGCCATACGGTCGATACCGGATACACGTTCAAGGTTGCCGGTTTCTCGATCTGGAACGCGCGCCTGGGCTGGCAAGCCACACCGCAAGTGGCCCTGTCGCTCAACGTCAACAACGTGTTCGACAAGCGCTACATCATCCCGTCCTACAACACCACCGGTTCGAACAACTACTATGGCGACCCGCGCAACGTGCAGTTCACCCTGAAGTACACGCCGAAGTGGTAAGACGCTTGAGAAGCTGAGCACCGGCACGCTGGCCATGGCGCGGGACTGGCATTCAGTTCGCGCTGCGGCCGGGATTTTCGGCTAAGATGATGGCGCGGCATTGCGCCGCACCGCATCGTGCATCAGCCTCTCATTCATCTACACCGTCAATGGAACAAAAAGACAAGTCTTGGGTCACTTCGGTGGACGTCGCCAAACGGGCCGGCGTCTCCCGCTCCGCCGTCTCGCGCACGTTCACGCCCGGCGCCAGCGTGGCGCCCGAAACGCGGGCCCGCGTGATGGAAGCGGCGCAGTCGCTGGGCTACCAGGTCAACATCCTGGCGCGCAGCATGAACCAGGGACAAAGCAACCTGGTGGGCGTCGTCATCACGGGCTTCACGGACCCGTTCCGCGTGGCCCTGCTCGGCGAAATCACGCGCAGCCTGAGCGAACATGCGCTGGTGCCGCTGCTGATGAATGCGGAAGACCCCGAGCGCCTCAGCGAATTGCTGCGCATCCTCCTCAGCTACAAGATTTCCGGCGTCATCATGACGTCCGGCTCGCCGCCGTCCGCCGTCGCCACGGAATACCTGCAGCGGCAAGTGCCGGTGGCCATGATCAACCGCGCGCGCGACCTGAAAGGCGTGGACGTGGTCAACAGCGACAATCGTCATGGCGGCGAACTGGCGGCCAGCACTCTGCTCGACAGCGGAGCCAAACGGCTGGCCTTCGTCAACACGCGCGCCAGCAGTTTCAGCGGCATCGCGCGCGGCAAGGCCTTCCTCGACCACCTGGCGCCGGCCGTGGCGAAGAAACGCTGCACGGCCGGCGAATACCTGGCCGACGCCATCGGCTACCAGGCGGGCCAGGAAGCTGCCGACGCCCTGCTCGCATCAAGCAAGTTGCCCGACGGCGTCTTTTGCGCCACCGACCTGATCGCCTGCGGCTTCATCGATGCGGCGCGCAGCAAGTACGGAATCGACGTGCCCGCGCAACTGCAGGTGATCGGCTTCGACGACATTCCCATGGCGGCGCTGGACGCCTACCAGCTGACCACCATCCGCCAGGATGCGGGCGAACTGGCGCGCCGCGCCGTCAAGAGCCTGGTCGAGCGCATGGAAAAATTTGCCATGCCGGGCCGCCTGAAGGAAGTGCCCGTCACCCTGGTGCGGCGCGGCACGACGCGCTAAGCGATGCAACACGGCAGATGGCGCCGCGCCGTCTGCCCGCCCGCCACGGCCCGCCGTTCCCCGTTTTCCACATTTTTTCATCCCTCACCTGTACTTGTTGACATCAAAAAAAATCCGGGTTACTGTTTGCACACGCGTGCTGCACACGTGTGCAATTTCTTCAAACAGGCCAGTTCTGGCCACACCATTAAAAAAGCGCCCCGTCCGCGGAGGCGTATCAGGAGACTGTTATGTTGAACCACGTTCTAAGAATCGCCCTGTTCGGCGCCGGGGCCATCGGCCTGGCGGCCTGCACCACCCCCACCGCCACGCGGCAAGATATGGCCGCCACGGTCGCCGCCGATCCGAAGCTGGCGAAGATCGGCCAGATCGTCGTCGTGTACATGGAAAACCGCAGCTTCGACCATCTGTTCGGCACCTTCCCCGGCGCCGACGGCATCGCCAATGGCCACGCGCCCGACACCACCACGCAGATAGGCCCCGATGGCAAGCCGTACCGCCTGCTGCCCGCCGTGGCGTTCGACAAGGGCGGCCTGGACCCGCGCTTCAAGGGCGACATCGGCAACCAGCCGTTCCGCATGGAGCCGAGCGTCTCGCTGGGCGACAAGACGGCCAGTCCCGTGCATGCCTTCTGGACGCACAAGCGCCAGATCAACGACGGCAAGAATGACCGCTTCGTCGTCGAGGGCAATACGGGCGCCCTGCCCATGGGCTATTTCGACGGCAGCAAGCTCAAACTGTGGACGCTGGCGCAGCGCTACACCTTGGCCGACCGCTTCTTCCAGTCCGCCTACGGCGGCTCCTTCCTCAACCACATGTGGCTGACCTGCGCCTGCACGCCCGTGTTCCCGAACGCCCCCAAGTCCATCGTCGCCCAGGATGAGCGGGGCACGGGGCACAAGAAGGGCGAGGAAGCGGAGGTGACGCAGGACGGCTACGCCGTCAACACCATGCAAGGCCCGCTGCTGTTCGACCCCACCAAGAAACAGACCTTCCTGCCGCCGCAAACCATGCCCACCATCGGCGACCGCCTGACGGACAAGGGCATTTCCTGGGTCTACTATGCCGACGGCTACGACATCGCCGTCGCCTCGACCAAGTCGGGCAAGAAGGCCGAGGATTTCTCGTACCACCACCAGCCGTTCACCTACTTCAAACGCTTCATCGACAGTCCGCAGCAGCGCGCCACGCACCTGAAGGACCGCTCCGACATGATCGCCGACATCAAGGCCGGCAAGCTGCCGCCCGTCTCGTTCTACAAGCCGATGGGCAAGAAGAACATGCACCCGGGGATGGAAAAATCGAGCGTGGCGGCCGGCGACGACGAGGGTGTGGCCATCATCAGCGCCATCATGGAAGGCCCGCAATGGAAGGACACCGTCGTCATCGTCACCACCGATGAAAACGGCGGCTTCTGGGACCACGTCTCGCCACCGAAAGGCGACCGCTTCGGCCCTGCCACGCGCATCCCCGCACTGGTGATCTCGCCCTTCAGCGAAGGCGGGCATATCGACCATACCGAATATGAAACCGTGTCGATCCTGAAGTTCATCGAGGAACGGCACGGCCTGGCGCCATTGAGCGAGCGCGATGCGCGTGCCAACAGCCTGGCCAAGGCCCTCAAGCTGTAACTCCCCCCTGCCTGTCTACCCTGGGTACGCCGTCCTGCGCGGAGCACCCGGGCTAACCACACCTGAAGGAAACGCCATGCTGCACGCACGCCATCTTCCCCTGTCCCTCCTGATGCTCGCCCTGGCCGCCTGTGGCGGCGGCGATGATACGCCGCCCCCTGTCACGCCACCGGTCACGCCACCGGTAACGCCGCCGGTGACGCCCCCGGTGACGCCACCGCCCGCCACCTACTACCAGACCAAGACGCCATACACGCCACAACAGGAAGCCGCCACCTACGAAGCCGCGCCAGCCGGCTACGCGCCGGTGTTCACCGAACTGGTGGCGCGCCACGGCTCGCGCGGCCTGTCGAGCATGAAGTACGACGCCGCCTTCTACAACGTCTGGCAAAGGGCCGCCGCCGACGATGCGCTCACGCCGCTGGGACAAAAACTGGGCGCCGATATCCTGAAACTGATGAAGGCCAACGCCCTGCTCGGCTACGGCGTGGACGGCATCACGGCGCCCGGCTACGGCAACCTGTCGCAGACGGGCATCAATGAACACAAGCAACTGGCCGTGCGCATGCTGGCGCGCCTGCCCGCCCTGTTCACGCAACTGGGTAGCAATGCTACCAGCGCGCCGCGCCAGATCGTCACCGTCAGTTCCGGCGTGGACCGCGCCAAGGACAGCGCCGCGTATTTCGCGCAGTCGCTGGCCAGCACTGCGCCGGCCGTCGCCCCGCTGATCACCCTGCCGCCCGCTCCCGCCGGCTACCCGGCCGGCAAGCCTGTGGCGCAGCCGGCCGGTACCAACCGCTTCCTGCTGTATGCGCACAAGCTGGTGCCGAAGACGGACCTGGTCACCGATGCCCTCGACCGCTACTACCAGACCTACCAGGACAGCCAGGCCTACCAGACCTACCTGAAAAGCCCCGACTTCGTGGCCAAATACACGGCCATCGACACGGATGCCACGGCGCGCACCCTGGGTCGCGAAGTGCTGGAACGCCTGTTTACCAAGGCGTTTGTGGACAAGATCGACAACGGCACC
This sequence comes from Janthinobacterium sp. PLB04, assembly GCF_021165895.1. Classification (NCBI taxonomy): domain Bacteria; kingdom Pseudomonadati; phylum Pseudomonadota; class Betaproteobacteria; order Burkholderiales; family Oxalobacteraceae; genus Janthinobacterium; species Janthinobacterium sp. PLB04. Next base: position 5,749,488 of record NZ_CP088968.1, read on the forward strand.
TACAGCTTCGCCAATACGGGTACTTACAGCTTCACCAGCGACGACGGCAAGTTCACCAACACCGTCACGGGCGACGGCGAGACCACCATCAAGGGCCTGGCCGATGCCGCTTCCGTGCTGTACAACCTGTACGCCATCATGGCCGGCATGACGAACGAGGTCAAAGCCGATTTCGTACAGTACATGCCGTCGGACGCGGCCAAGTACCAGGCCTTCGTGCAGGACTACCAGGATTTTTACAACAAGGGTCCCGGCACCACGGAGAGCGTCAACGTCACCTGGAACTACGTGCGCGCGCTGCGCGAAGACTTCTTCACGGAAGTGGACGCCATCGCGCGCGGCGACCTGTCGCACGGTGCCAAGCTGCGCTTCACGCACGCCGAAGCCATCATCCCGCTGGCCACGGCCATGGGACTGAAGACCGTCGTCGGCACGCTGCCGGCGGCGCAAACCTACAGCTATGACAACAGCAGCTGGCGCGGCCTGTATGTGGCGCCGATGGCCGCCAACATGCAGTGGGATGTGTACCGCGACGGCAGCGGCAATGTGCTGGTGAAGATGCTGTACAACGAAAAGGAAACGGACTTCCAGGCCGCCTGCGATGGCGCCCGCTTTGCCGCCGGCAGCCATTTCTATGTGTACGCGAAGCTGAAGACCTGCTACGGCCACGTGGGACAGTAAGCAGGGAACGCAGGCGGGCATCCGTGCCCGCCTGTTTCACGTTTGGTGCTAGGCTTGCACGTAGGAAATTAAACTCAGCTACGGACTTCCATGCGCCCACTACTTACCCCTACCAGCAAGATGCTGGCCCTGGCACTCGCCATCTGCGCCAGCCCCGCCCTGGCCGTCGAAGGCTATTACCAGACCAAGACGCCGTATGCGCCGCAGCAGGACCCGGCCACCTATGCCGCGCCGCCGGATGGCTTCCAGCCCATCTTCACGCAGCTGGTGGCGCGCCACGGCTCGCGGGGGCTCACCAGCATGAAAAACGATGCGGCCCTGTATGCGATGTGGCAGCAAGCCGCCGCCCAGGATGCGCTCACGCCCCTGGGACGCGAACTGGGTCCCGACATCCTGGCCCTGATGAAGGCAAATGCCTTGCTCGGCTATGGCGTGGCCGGCATCGAGCAAGCCGGCTATGGCAATCTGTCGCAGACGGGCATCGACGAACACCGGCAGCTGGCCGCGCGCATGCTGGCGCGCCTGCCCGCCCTGTTCGCGCAAGTGGGGCAGGCGGCGACGGCGCCGCGCCAGCTCGTCACCATCAACTCGGGCGTGGACCGCGCGCGCGACAGTTCGCGCTTCTTCACGCGATCGCTGCTCGAGCGCGCACCCGCGCTGGCGCCCTTGTTGTACCTGCCGCCCGCGCCGGCACCTTACCCGCAAGGACGCAAGGCAGTGGCGCAGCCCGATGGCGTGAACCGCTTCCTGCTGTATGCGCACAAGCTGGCGCCGCAGACGGATCTTGTCACCGATCGGGCCAACCCGCATTACGCCACCTATGCCGCCAGCCAGGCCTACCAGTACTATGAAAGAACCAAGCAGCTGCATGCGCTGATGGATGCACCAGCACGGCAGCCGGAAGCGGCCGCGCATGCGCGCCACGTGCTCGAACGGCTGTTTGCGCCCGCCTTCCTCGACCAGTTTGAAGGCGGCCGCACCAGCTATGCGGACACGGGCAGCTACACCTTCACCAGCGCGGACGGCAAGCTCACGCGCACCATGACGGGCAGCGGCAAGACCGTCATCCGCAGCCTGAATGCGGCCGCCACGAAACTGTATGAGCTGTATGCGATCGCCGCCGGCATGCGGCATGAAGTGCCGGCCGATTTCAGCCGCTACATGCCCGTCGAAGATGCGCGCTACTACGCGTATGTCGCCGACTACGAGGATTTTTACCAGAAGGGACCGGCCACCACGGAAAGCAGCGGCGTGACCTGGCGTTTCGCGCTGGCCTTGCGCGAGGATTTTTTCAAGGAAGTCGATGCGCTGGCCAGGGGAGACTTGCGCCACGCGGCCAAGCTGCGCTTCACGCACGCCGAGATGCTCATTCCGCTCGCTTCGGCCATGGGCTTGAAGCAGGTGCTGGCGCCCTTGCCGGCATCGGCCAGCTACAGCTATGAGACGAATCCGTGGCGCGGCCAGAGTGTCTCGCCGCTGGCCGCCAACATGCAGTGGGATGTGTACCGCAACGGCGAAGGCCAGCTGATCGTGCGCCTGCTGTACAACGAAAAGGAAACCGACTTTCAGGCCGCCTGCGACGGTGCCCGCATCGCGCCCGGCAGCGTCTTCTACGACTATGCGAAACTGAAAACCTGCTACGGCCACGTGGCGGCGCGCTGACGCGCTGATGCTGCGCGCCGCCATCGCACCTTACTTCAATGTCGGCATGGCAAATTCCGCCCCGGCCGCCGTCGATGCCGGCCAGCGTTGCGTCACGGCCTTCTGCTTCGTGTAGAACCGCACGGATTCCGGACCATGCGCGTGGTGGTCGCCGAACAGGCTGCGCTTCCAGCCGCCGAAGCTGTGGAAAGCCATCGGCACGGGGATCGGCACGTTGACGCCCACCATCCCCACCTGCACCCGGTGCGTGTATTCGCGCGCCGTATTCCCATCGCGCGTGTAGATCGCCGTGCCGTTGCCGTATTCGTGCGCATTGACGAGGTCCAGCGCGCTGGCGAAATCGGGCACGCGCACGATGCACAACACGGGGCCGAAAATCTCTTCCTTGTAGATCGTCATCTCGGGCGTGACGTGATCGAACAGGCTGCCGCCGAGGAAAAATCCCTGTTCATGGCCGGGCAAGACGAAACCGCGCCCATCGGCCACCAGCTTGGCGCCTTCCTTGACACCCGTGGCGATGTAGCCGGCGATCTTCTCCTTGTGCACCTGCGTCACCACCGGTCCCATCTCGGCCGACAGATCCATGCCTTGCGTAATCTTTAACGCCGCGATGCGCGGCACCAGCGCTTCGACCAATTGATCGGCCACATTGCCCACCGCCACGACGACGGAAATGGCCATGCAGCGCTCGCCGGCCGAGCCGAAGGCCGCGCCCATCAGGGCGTCCACCGTCTGCGGGATATCCGCGTCTGGCATGACGACCATGTGGTTTTTCGCGCCGCCCAAGGCTTGCACGCGCTTGCCCTGCGCGCAGCCGGTGGCGTAGATGTATTCGGCGATCGGCGTGGAACCGACGAAGCTGACGGCGCGCACGTCCGGGTGGTGCAGCAAGCCATCCACGGCTTCCTTGTCTCCCTGCACGACGTTGAAGACGCCATCGGGCAAACCCGCATCCGTCAACAGCTGCGCCAGCAGCAGGCTGGCCGATGGGTCGCGTTCCGACGGCTTCAAGACGAAGGTATTGCCGCAGGCAATTGCCATCGGGAACATCCACATCGGCACCATGACGGGAAAATTGAAGGGCGTGATTCCGACGCACACGCCGAGCGCCTGGCGGATGGACCAGGCGTCGATGCCGCCGGCCACCTGCTCCGAATACTCCCCCTTCATCATTTGCGGGATGCCGCAGGCAAATTCCACTACTTCGATGCCACGCGTCACTTCCCCTTTGGCATCCGTGAACACCTTGCCGTGCTCGCTTGTGATCAGCGCGGCCAGCTTGTCGGCGTTTTGCTCCAGCAATTCCTTGAACTTGAACATGACCCTGGCGCGGCGCAGGGGCGAGGTCTGCGACCAGGCGGGAAAGGCCGCGTGGGCGGCGGCCACGGCCGCGTTCAATTCGGAAGGCGTCGCCAGCGCCACCTTCGCCGTCACGGCGCCCGTAGCGGGATTGAAGACGTCGCTCATGCGCTCGGAGCGCGAAGCCATCGGGTTGCCACCGATAAAGTGGCCAATCTGTTGCGTTGTCATTGGAGTTCCTTTATTTGCTATTCATCAGCCACTCATGGGCCGGGTCATTTTTAAAGTGCCACACGCGTTTCGGGCCGGCCATCACGTTCAGGTAATAGCCATCGTAGCCATACGGCACGGTGACGGGGTGGTAACCCCTGGGCACCATCACCACGTCGTGGTTTTCCACGGCCATGGCCTCGTCGATGGAACGGTCGTCCGTGTAGACCCGCTGGAAGGCAAAGCCCTGCTCCGGGTTCAGGCGGTGGTAATAGGTTTCCTCGAGCGAACTTTCCAGCGGCACATTGTCGCTGTCGTGTTTATGCGGCGGATAGCTCGACGAATGACCGGATGGCGTCACCACCTCCACCACCAGCAAGCCGTCGGCCTCGGCCGTCTGCGGCAGGATGTCGCACACATAACGCGTGTTGGCACCCTTGCCGCGCACGGAGCGCGTCATTGACAATGGCTCGATCAGGCGTGCCGGACGCTGGGTCGTGGCCGGTGCGCTGCACAGGGCCACTTCCGCATTGCTCACGGCCGTGATGCCGACCGTGGTTTCCAGCGGCACATACACGGCATACGGCGATACATCGTCAAACACGCTCTGGCGATTGCCGATGGCTTCCCACATCTGTTCACCGGCCCGCACCGTCACCATGCCCGTCAGCACGACGATGCACAGTTCGCGGCGGCCCGTGTCCAGGCTGAGGCTCTCGCCTGCTTGCAACCGATGCGCGGCGAAGCCCACGTGCGTCCAGCCGGCCGACGCGGGCGTGACCTCGACGATCTTGCCGCCGGTCTTGGCCGCTTTGACCAGCAGCGGGCTCATGCCGCCTCCCTGCCCAGGCGGGGAATGGCCTCGACCAGATGCGCCAGGTAATCGTGGCCCATCTTCGCATACTGATAGCTGGGCGCGACGGCCGGGTCCTGCTCCGCCTCCACCACCAGCCAGCCCGCGTAGCCGTGCAGATACAGCCGCGTCAGGATGGCCGGAAAGTCGATGCAGCCGTCGCCGGGCACGCTGAAGGCGCCATTGATGACGGCTTGCAGAAAACTCCAATGGCCATTTCTCGCCAGTTTCACCACGTTGGGGCGCACGTCCTTGCAATGCACGTGGCAGATGCGATCGATATGCTTGTTAAGCACCGCCAGCGCGTCGCCGCCGGCAAAGGTGATGTGACCCGTGTCGAACAGCAAGCCCACTTCCTGCCCCGTCAAGGCCATCAACTGGTCCACGTCGGCCGGCGTTTCCACGTAGGCGCCCATGTGGTGGTGGTAGGCCAGGCGCACGCCGTGGTCGAGCAAGTGTTTCGCAAACGCCGTCAGCTTGTCGGCGTAGTCCTGCCATTGCTGCTGCGACTGGAAACGCGGGCGCTTATACAAAGGCCGGGCTTCGCCCTGGATGGCATCGGCCACTTCGCCGTAGACCATGACGGTGGCGCCGCTGTCGGCCAGCAGCCGCAGATGCGGGCCAACGGAGGCGATCTCTTCTTCGACGGAGCGATGGGCCAGGCGGCCCGAATACCAGCCGGACACGCAGGCCAGACCATATTTGCCCAGCACGGCGTTCAGGGACGGGGCGTCCTTGGGAAACTTGTTGCCCAGCTCAAAACCCACGTAGCCGATCTCGGCGCCCTCCTTCAAGGCCGTTTCCAGCGGGGTTTCTCCCCCGAGCGACGGCAAATCGTCGTTCATCCACGAGATCGGGTTGATGCCGATCTTCACGTTCCATGTTGGTGCGTTCATTGTTGTTGTCCTTGGCGGTCGAGTTCATAACGGGCGCGCGCAGCTTGCACGCCGGCTTGCGTGGAAACCTCGGGCACGGCCACTTCCCACCAGCAGCCGCCCTCCTGCGTCGTGCGCGTGTCGTCCGTGTCGATGCAGATCAGATAGGTACGCGCGGCGGCGCGGGCGCGCAGCATCGCCTGTTCCAGTTCGGCAACGTTGGCCACGTGTTCGGACAGCGCGCCCAAGGATCGCGCATGCAGGGCGAAGTCGATACGCGGGGCGCTGTCGGGCAACATATTGTTGAACGAGGCATTGCCGCAGGCCTGCTGCAATCGGTTGATGCAGCCGTAGCCCCGGTTGTCGAGCACGACGATGATGAGTTTTTTGTCGAGCATGACGGAGGTGGCGATTTCCGAATTCATCATCAGATAACTGCCGTCACCGACCATGACGATCACCTCGGCATCGGGTTTGGCCATCTTGACGCCGAGGCCGCCCGCGATTTCATAGCCCATGCACGAGTAGCCGTATTCCATGTGGTAGCCACCCGGTGTTTCCGTTCGCCACAGTTTGTGCAGTTCGGCCGGCAGAGTCCCCGCCGCGCAGACGACGATGTCGCGGCTGGTGGAATCGGGAGCGGAACGCTGCACGGCGCCGATGACTTCGCCGTCGTACGGCAAGCCGGCCACCTCGCGTTTGCCGGTGATGGCGGCCACCGTCGCGCGCCAGGCGTTGCCCGCCTGCTGCGCGCGGTCCATCCATTGCCCAGCGCTGTTCCAGCTGCCAAGCAGCCGCGACAGGCCTTGCAAGCCCAGCGTCGCGTCCGCCTGCAAGCCCAGGCCACGACGTTTCAGCACGTCAAAACTGTTGACGTTCAAGCTGACCAGCTGCGCCTGCGCAAACAGGGAATTCGAGCCGGTGGTGAAATCCTGCAGGCGCGTACCGATGGCCAGCACCACGTCCGCATCCGCCGCCAGCGCGTTCGCGGCAGGCGAGCCCGTCACGCCGATGGCGCCCAGCTGCAGCGGATGGTCCCATGGCAGGGAACTTTTACCGGCCTGGGTTTCCGCCACGGGAATGCCATGGCGCTCGGCAAACGCCTGCAAGGCGGCGCTGGCCTGGCCGTACAGCACACCGCCACCAGCCACGATCAGCGGCTGCTTGGCGTTTTTCAACAGCGACACCGCTTCTTCCAGTTCCTGCTCGACAGGCGGCAAGGCACGGAAACGCACGACTCTCGGTTCGAAAAAGCTGGCAGGATAGTCATACGCCATGGTCTGCACGTCTTGCGGCAAAGATAAAGTGACGGGGCCGCAGGCGGCCGGGTCCGTCAAGGCGGCGATGGCACGCGGCAAGGCGGTGAGCAATTGCTCCGGATAGACGATGCGGTCGAAATAACGCGATAAAGGTTTGAACGCATCGTTGACGGAAACGCTGCCATCCGTGCCGTCTTCCAGCTGCTGCAGCACGGGATCCGGGGCGCGCGAGACGAACACATCGCCAGGCAACAGCAATACCGGCAAGCGGTTCACGTGCGCCAGGGCGGCGGCCGTCAGCAAGTTGGTGGCGCCGGGACCGATGGAACTGGTCACCGCCATCATGCGCTGGCGCATGTGCGCTTTTGCGTAAGCGATGGCCGCGTGCGCCATCGCCTGCTCGTTGTGGGCGCGATAAGTCGGGAAACTGTCACGGTACTGGTACAACGCCTCGCCCAATCCCGCCACGTTGCCGTGGCCAAAGATGGCGAAGGCGCCGCCGAACAAGGGTTCGCCCCCTTCCACCCGCAACGCGGCCAGATAGCGCACCAGCGCCTGCGCCATGGTCAATCTGATCGTGGCGCTCATGCTGCACGCTCCAGGCGATTGCGCGTACGCTGCCACAGGGCGATGAGCTGCTCGAAGTTGGCGCGCACTGCGGCGATCAGGCCCGCGTCGTCGAGTTCGCCCGCCAGCCAGCGGCGGCTCGGTTCCTGGAAGATGGTGCGGCCCACCATGAAGCCGCGGCACGTCGTGCTGGCACTGGCTTGCTCAAAACTGTCGGCCAGGGCGGCAATCGGCGCGTTCAAACCCAGCAGGACGACGCCACGGCAATACGGATCGCGCTCATGCACGAGGGCGTCGATCGCTTGCCATTGCTTGGCCGACATGCTTTCCAGCTTCCACCATTCCGGATAGATGCCCAGGTTGTACAGGCGCTTGACGGCGCGATACACGGTATCGTCGTGCTGCGGCAGCGACTTGGCGGGAATAATTTCCAGCAGCAATTCATGGCCCGTGATTTGCGCCGCGTCGTACAAGCCCTTGATCTGTGCTTCCTGTTCCAGGCGGTTTTCCGGCGTATCGTCGGGGTGCAACTGCACCAGGCACTTGATCACATGTTCCTTCGGCCACTGCGTCAGGCGCGACGCGAGCGAGCGGCCCCAGTCGAACTGCAGCGGATTCGAGCCCGGCATCTCGACGGGACGGCCGATCCACCAGCCGCGCCCCGTCGCATCGTTGAGCGCATCGGCGCCATAGCGGTCATCGATCAGAACACCCGTGCCGCCCTGCAAGCTACGCGCCGACTCCGTCTGGCCCACAGCTTGCACGAACAGTTGCTTCAGCTTTGCAATCCGCGCTTCATCGCTGGCTCCCTGCTGGGCCAGCTCAAAGAATTGCGTGCGGTGATCAAACGCAAACACGCACAGCTCATTCCACTCCTTGCGCGCCACCGTCGTGCGGTGCAAGCGCGCCAGCGTGGCGTCCTGGTCGGGACGGCTCAGTTTGGCCGCGTTGGCCAGGAAATAGTCGAGCTCAACGGGCGACGGCATGGCCGGCGCGCAGCCATGGCGCGACACGACCAAGGCGCCGCAGCCATTCGCATAGCGGCAGCACGCCGCGTAATCCTCGCCGCGCAGCCAGCCTTTCAGGAAACCGGAAAGGAAAGCGTCGCCCGCGCCCAGCACGTTCAGCACGTCCACGCGCACGCCCTGATAATTGAATGCCGCATCGAGGCTGGCAGGAATGCCCGCCTCGATGACGGCGCAGCCCAGCGGCCCGCGCTTGACGACCAGGGTGGCACCGCTCACGGCCCGCACGGCGCGCAGGGACGCCATGATGTCCGCGCCGCCACCGGCGATCATGAATTCCTCTTCCGTGCCGACGATCAAATCAAATTGCGGCAGGATCGCCTGCAAGTGGCTGGTCACGCCTTCGTTCGAGACGAAACGCGTTTCGCCATCGGCCTTGCCCGACAAGCCCCACAGCACGGGCCGGTAATCGATGTCGAGCACGGTGCGCACGTTGCTGGCACGGGCCAACTTCAGGGCCTGCGTGCTGACGGCGTGCATGGCGGATGTGGAAAAATGCGTGCCGGTGATCAATAGCGCCTTGCTGGAGGCGATAAAGGCGGCGTCGACGGCGGATGGCTCGATGGCCATGTCGGCGCAATTTTCACGGTAAAAAATCAGGGGAAACGTGTTTTTATCCTTGATGCCCAGCATCACCAGGGCCGTGAGGCGCTCGCGGTCGATGCCGACGTGGCTGACGTCGCAACCCTCCTGCGACAAGGTGTCCGTCAAGAAACGGCCCATATGGTCGTCGCCCACCTTCGACAGCATGGCCGACTTCAAGCCCAGGCGCGCCGTGCCGAAGGCGATGTTCGCCGACGAGCCGCCCAGGTATTTGGCGAAACTGGTCGCGTCTTCCAGGGTGCTGCCGATCTGCTGCGCGTACAGGTCCACCGCCAGGCGGCCCAGGCAGATCACGTCCAGCGCGCGGCCCTGGGCAAATTCAGTCGTATTCTTCATGGCATTGCTTCCTTATGACAGTTGCACGATACGCTGCTCGCGCCACGACACGGTGGCCGCTTCGGCCAGTTCCAGGGCCTTCAAGCCGTCGTGGACGGTGGTGCGCAGGGGCGCGCCATGGGCAAAGGCATCGAAAAAGTGCGCCATCTCGCTGGCGTAGGCGGCGCGGTAGCGTTCCAGGAAAAAATCTTCCGGACGGTCCACGCTGACGTTGACGGCACCATACGCCGTCACTTCCGTCGGTTTGTGGTTGCCTGCCTGCAGCATGCCGGCGCTGCCCAGCACTTCGAAGCGCTGGTCGTAGCCATAGGCGGCGCGGCGCGTGGTGTTGATCTGGCACAAGCGGCCTTGTGCCGTGCGGATGGTCACGGCCGTGCAATCGAGGTCGCCCGCCGCGCCGATGGCCGGGTCGACCAGGCAGCTGCCCGTCGCGTGCACGCTGACGGCTTCGTCATCGAGTATCCAGCGGAAGATGTCGAAATCGTGGATCAGCATATCCTTGAAGATGCCGCCCGACACCTGGATGTAGCTGACGGGTGGCGGGCCCGGATCGCGGCTGGTAACGATAAGCAACTCCGGCGTGCCGATCTCGCCCGCCGCGATGCGCTGCTTGACGGCGGCGAACGTGGGATCGTAGCGGCGCTGGAAGCCGATCATGCACAGCACGCCCGCTTCCTTGACGGCGGCGGCGGCGGCGCGCGCGCGTTCCAGCGTCAGGTCGACGGGTTTCTCGCAAAAGATGGCCTTGCCGGCGGCGGCCGCGCGCACGATCAGGTCCGCATGCGTGTCCGTACTCGACGCGATCAGCACGGCCTTGACTTCGGGGTCGGCCAGCACGGCTTCCACGCTGGCGACGCTGGCGCCATGCAGGGCCGCCACTTCCGCCGCCGCGCCCGCATGCACGTCGACCACGTATTTCAGGCGCACGCCGGGCTGGCGCACCAGATTGCCAGCGTGAATACGGCCGATGCGGCCGGCGCCGAACAATGCCACTTGAATCATTTCCATCTCCTTGATAGTCGGAAGTACGTTGCCCGAAAATGCACACGTGTGCAAATTCAGGCAAAAAAGGTTAAAACAAGTGAATGACGCCCAGCATAACGCCGCTGAGCTTGGCACCCTTCTTGGTGGCGGCGAAGGCATTGCCGCCAAATGTGTAGTTGGCATTCTTGTCATTATTCGTTTGCGTGTAGTAGGCGTACACGGTGCTGCGCTTGGACAAGTAATACTCGTAGCCCAGGGTGGCCTGCTTGGCGCCGCTGTCATCGCCGCGCACCAGGGTGGTCGCCTTGATGGTCACGCTGCTGCCGTTGGGCGCGCTGCCGGACACATCGCCAGCCACACCGAACCGGCCGATGAAGGAACCGCCGCCCGCCTTGTAGGCACCCGTGATGGTGAAATAGTCCCGCTGCAAGTCGCCGCCGGCCACGTCATACACCAGGCGGTTCCAGGCCACGCCCACATCGCCGCCGCCGAAGTTGTAATTGCCCACGGCGCGGAACATTTTTTCGCTGAAACCGGGACGCAAATCCTTGTGCTTTTCATAGCCGACGGCTCCCTTGACGGGACCGTTCACGTATTGAACGATGCCCGAATAGATGCGGTCGCCATTCGACGCCTCGTTTTCGCTGGCGCGGTAGATCGTGGCGCTGAATCCCTGCACCACGGGCGTGCGATAGCTGACGGCGTTCGAACTGCGGCGGTTGAAGCCTTCGCCCCCAAGCTGGGAAATGTTGGCGTCGTCCTGGATGCCTTCGCCCACGAAACGGTTGGTGTAGCCGTTGATCTGGCGGATCGGCGTGGCGAAGCGGCCCAGCGCGATACGGCCATAGGCGGGGTTTTCCAGGCCGACAAAGGTATCCTTGCTATTGATGGCGCCCGTGCCATCGTCGAGCTTGGCGTTGCCCTCGATCTGGAAGAAGGCCGTGTTGCCACTGCCCAAATCTTCGCGTCCCCGGAAACCGATCTTCGAGGAATTGTCCGACACACGCGACACGGACTCGCCATTCGGCGCCGTGGCCGAACTCGACGTTTCGATACGGTCGAAGCCCGCATGGATACGACCATACACGACGACGCTCGATTCGGCCAGGACGCAGCCTGAGGCGGCCAGCAGCAATACTGCGGCGGCGATCTTGTTCAACTGCATGGTGTTCATCTCGTTTTTCATCCCGTTTTTCATTCTTGTCTCCTGCTTGTTTTTATGGTGGTGGATTACTCATGATGCTCAACAGTGTGTTGCTCCTGCGCGCGCCCGCCGCTGGACGCCTTCCCTCCCTTTCAAAGTAGATGATTTATTGGCAGCGCGGCAATGCCAGCGCTTCCAGTTGCGGATACAAACGGGGACCGCCCACGAGGATGGGGTTGCCCTTTTCCAGGCCGTTATCGGCGAGAAAATCATTGCAGCGCCCGCCCGCCTCGTTGACGAGCACGATGCCCGCCAGGCAATCCCAGGAATTGATGTGCGGCTCGAAATAGCCGATCAGGCGCCCGGCCGCCACGTAGGCGATCATCAAGGCGCCGGAACCGTTGCGGATGAACATGCCGCCCACTTCCAGCACGTCGAGCAGGAACGGTAAAAAGGTGTCGGTGCCCACGCGGTGCGAAAAGCCCACGCCCAGCACGCCGCCCTGCAAGCTGGCCACGTCGTTCACGCGCAGCCGCGTTTCGCCCGCCTTCGCGGTCACGTGCGCGCCCTGCCCCAGGCAAGCATGGAACAGCTCGTCCGCATTCGGGTCGTACACGGCGCCGATGGCGGGCTGGCCGTCGACCAGCACGCCGATCGACACGCACCAGGCCAGCATGCCGTTGACGAAGCAGGCAGTGCCGTCGATGGGATCGATGACCCACACGCAGCGCGCATCGGACGCGCCGCCGCCGCGCTCCTCGCCCACCACGGCGTCTTCCGGGAAGCGCTCGGCGATCTGCGCGCGCAGGAAATCCTCCACCATGCGGTCGGCGATGCTGACCATGTCCTGCAAGCCCTTTTCCTCGATCACCAGCTCCGTGCGGCGCAGGAACATGCCCAGCGCAATCTCGCCCGCCTGGCGGATGATGTGCCGCGCATAGGCATAGCGTTCCAGCGTGGCCGCATCGGCCAGTGCTGCCTGTGTCATATCTGTCATGCTTGTCCTCCAATGATGGCTGCGCCATGTTCGTGTACGGTCATGGCGACCGATGTGCCTTGCGTGAAAACCTGGCTCAAGTCGTGCGAGACGGCAAACAGTTCGCCGACGGGCGTGTCGAGCGTGTATTGCATTTCGCGTCCCAGGTAGGTGGCGCGCGCCACGCGCACCACCATGGCGCTGTCGGGCTGCGCGGGCGACAGCAGGATGGCTTCCGGGCGCACGGCGAAACTGGCTTCGCCGCTGCGCTGGCCGCGGCATGGCAGGCGCAGCCGCAGCTTGCCCATCACGCAGACGGCCTTGCCGTCGGCCACCGATTCGATCACGCCATCGACGATGTTCGCGTTGCAGATGAAGTCGGCGACGAACTTGTCGGCGGGCGACTCGAACAGCTCGTGCGGCGTGCCCTTTTGCGCGATCACTTGCCGGTTCATGACGATGATCTGGTCGGAAATGGCCAGCGCCTCTTCCTGGTCATGCGTGACGTACACGGCCGTCAAGCCCAGCTTGACCTGGATGTCGCGGATCTCGTCGCGCACGCGGCGGCGCAGTTTCGTGTCGAGGTTGGAGAGCGGCTCGTCCAGCAGCAGCACCTTGGGCTGCAGCACCAGCGAGCGGGCCACGGCCACGCGCTGCTGCTGGCCGCCCGACAGTTCGTTCGGGAAGCGCGCGGCGAAGTCGGCCAGGCCCACCAGGCGCAGACTTTCCTGCGCCCGTTCGATGGCGCGCGGCTTGGTCTCGCCCGAGACGGTCAAGCCGTAGCACACGTTGTCGAGCACCGTCATGTGCGGAAACAGCGCATACGACTGGAACACCATGCTGACGTCGCGCTCGGCGGCGGAGGTCAAGGTGACGTCCTCGCCGGCCAGCAGGATGCGCCCGGCGCTGACGCGTTCCAGGCCGGCGATCAGGCGCAGGGTCGAGGTCTTGCCGCAGCCGCTGGGCCCCAGCAGGGTGACCATGGTGCGCGGCGCGATGGTGAACGAGACGTCGTTCACGGCCAGGGCCTTGCCGTAGCGCTTGGTGACGCCGTCGAATTCCAGCGCAGCGATGGCTGTTTCATGGGTAGTAAAGTGGTTCATGCGTAGCTCTTTTCCAGGTTGGGAACGGCGGCCGGCAGCGTTTTTTCGGCGCTGACGCGGCGAAGGCGGCGCTTGCCAACCAGCAGGTGGATCAATTGGATGCACAGCAGGATGACGACGATCAAGACCGTGGCGTAGGCGATCGCCGTGCCGTAGTTGCCGTTCGACACCAGGCCGATGATGTAGGACGTGGCCATGTCATAGTCGGCGCTGACGAGGAAGACGACGGCCGAGATCGACGTGATCGAGCGCACGAAGCCATACACGAGGGCCGAGGCGATGGCCGGACGCAGCAGCGGCAGGATGACCTTGCGCATGGTGGTCCAGCTGCTGGCGCCCAGGGTGATCGAGGCCTCGTCTAGGCTGCCGTCGAGCTGGCGCATGGCGGCGATGCCCGTGCGCAGTCCCATCGGCATGTTGCGGAAGACAAAGCACAGGATCAAAATCGTCGCCGTGCCCGTCAACTCGATCGGCGCCGAGTTGAACGCGAGGATGTAGCTGATGCCGATGACGGTGCCGGGAATGGCAAAGCTGAGCATGGTGCCGAACTCGAACGCGCTCTTCAGGGCGAATTGCTGGCGCACCAGCAGCCAGGCCGAGAGGATGCCGACAAAGGCCGTCAAGGGCGCGGCGATGGCCGAGATCGTCAGGGTGGTGAACAGCGATGGCCAGGCCTGGCCCGTCCAGTGCCAGCCGGAAGCGCCCGCCGTGATGCCGAAGGCGTCGATGTAGTGGCGCAAGGTGAAGGCATTGTCCTGGCCCCAGTTATTCACGAAGCCGCCCGCCACTACCGTACCGTACACCAGGGCCGTGAAGGCGAACCATGGCAGGGCGATGGTCCACAGGGTGGTCTTCAGGCGCGGGTTGAGCGAGGCGTGGCCGCCATGGTCGGCCTTGCCCGTCACCGTCACATACGATTTCTTGCCCAGCCACAGGTTCTGGATGAAGAAGGCGCCCACGGCAAAGGTCAGCAGCACGATGGCCAACGTCGCGGCGCGGCCCTGGTCGTTCGAGGCGCCCACCACGGAAAAGAAGATTTCCGTCGACAGCACGTGGAAGTTGCCGCCCAAGACCATCGGGTTGCCGAAGTCGGCCATGCTTTCGATAAAGCACAACAGGAAGGCGTTGGCGATGCCGGGACGCATCAAGGGCAGCGACACCTTGACGAAGGTTTGCCAGCTGCTCGCGCCCAGGGTGCCCGACGCCTCTTCCAGCGAAGGGCTGACGCCTTCCACCACGCCTATCAATGTCATGAAGGCGATCGGCGCAAAGGCCAGCATCTGCGACAGCCACACGCCCGTCATGCCGTACAGCCAGCGGCTTTGTTCGATGCCAAACAGGTCGCCGACCAGGCCCGTGATGGCGCCGTTGCGGCCGAACAGCAGGATCAGCGCCAGGCCCAGCACGAACGGCGGCGTGACGATGGGGAGTATCGTGATGGCGCGCATCGGACGCACCCAGCGGCCATTGGTGCGCGTCACCAGCAGGGCGAACACGAGACCGAGGAAGGTGGCCGACACGCCCGTCAGCAAGGCCAGCGCCAGGGTGTTCCAGGCCACGCCGCAGCGGCCGGGACCGGACACGCAATTGAGGCTCCAGATGCCCGGATCCGCCAGGCGGCGCGCCAGGGCGGCGGCGCCCGTGCCGCCATCGTCCATCGGCTGGCCGGCGCTGACGAGGATCAGCGCGACGGGGAACAGCACGAACAGGGAAATCAGGCAAATGATGAGGCCGATGGCGCCGGCGACGAAGGCGTCGCCGCGGCACACGCCGCAGGCGGCCGCGCCGGACGTGAGGAGGAACAGCAGGCACAGCGCCAGCAGCAGCGCGCCGAAACCCAGGCCGGTGCCGGCGGCCAGCGGGCCCCAGCCCAGCCATGCCAGCCACAGCATGCCGGTGCCGCCGATGGCGATCTGGCCCAGGCCCAGGGTCTTGCGGTGGGGATTGGCGGCCACCAGCGCGGCGCTGGCGGCGAGCAGAGCGAAGAACACGCCCAGCGGCCAGGCGCCGAACGACAGCAGGTGCAGCACGGCCGGTGCGCCACGCTCCGCGAAGAACTGGCCGTCGCGCAGCCATTCACCGGCGAACAGTCCCGCTTCCTGCTGCTGCCAGGGCAACAGGCACAACGCTGCCAGGGCGGCCAGCAGCCAGCCGTAAAATATTTTTTTCATGAGTTTCATCCAACTATGGACGTCTGAAATTCTGTTGCGCGGTGCGCCTTGATTTCCAGACGTTTTGAACAATTTATATAGGTTTAACGCCTGCCAAAACTGTAGCGAGCGGCAGTGAGTTGTAGCCGAGACGCGCAGCTGTGCGCTAGCACAGTGAGCATCGCAGGCTGCAAATCGCGACGCGCAGTAAGTTTTGGCGCGCGTTAATTGCCGGCAGAATAAATCTGCGTCGTCCAGCGTTGTAATAAGCGCTTGCGCGTGTCCGACGCGCCATACTTGGCGAAATCGTAGTTGATAGTCTTGATGTTTTCCAGGCGCGGCGAGGCGGCGGGAATGGTGGCGGCCACGTTGGACGGGATCTGGAAGGCCAGCGCCTTGACGGCCTCGCTCTGCACGTCGGGACGCAGGGCGAATTCATAGAATTTCTTTGCCTGCTCCATGTTTTTCGCGCCCTTGACGATGCTCATCGAGCCGATCTCGTAACCCGTGCCTTCGCAAGGCGGCAAGACTTTCACGGGAAAGCCTGCCACGGTGAGTTTCATCAGGTCATGCATGAAGCCGATGGCCACGCCCGCTTCGCCGCGGCCCACGTCCTCGCCGGGCGCCACGCCCGCGTTCGGATACTTGCTGACATTCTGGCCCATTTTCGCCAGGAAATCGAAGGCTTCCTCTTCACCGAACAGCTGCACCACGGTGGCCAGCGCGTTGTAGGCGGCACCCGAGGAGTTCGGGTTGGCCATCTCGATCTCGCCCTTGTAGGCGGGCTTGACGAGGTCTTTCCAGCATTGCGGCGGCGGCAGGTTTTTCTTCTTCAGCACGTTTTCGTTGTAGGCCAGGCCCAGGATGCCGATGTAGATGCCGACGGTGCGGTATTTGGCCGTCTCTGCCTGCTTGAGCGCCCACGGCTGCAGCTTGGGCAGGGTAGGTGACTTGTATTCTTCCGTATAGCCTTCGGCGGCGGCCTGCAGGTGCGGGTCGCCCGTGCCGCCCCACCAGATGTCCGATTTCGGGTTCGACGCTTCGGCGCGGATCTTCGCATACGCCTCGCCGGCGCTCTTCCTGATCATCGACACTTTGATCTTGCTTTCCGCCTCGAAGCGGTTCTTCATCAGCTGGCACCATTCCATGTCGGCCGAGCACAGCACGGACAGGCGTTCGTCGGCGGCCATGGCCGTCATCGGCAGGGCCAGGCTTATAGCGATCGCAACATTGCGCATCTTCATCGTCTCACTCCAAGTTTGTTGTCGTTGTGGTACTTCAGACCGCACCGCTATCTTGCGGTGTCACTGTCCCGGGATGTGCTTTTTCAAGACTTGCACTGCATTGCACACGTGTGCACACCTTACCACCAGCCGATTTTGACTGTCAACAAGAATCTCGGCAGGCGTGCGGCGTGGTGTTTTACCGACAAAAAAAACCGCCAGCTGTACGTACAGCTGGCGGCTTTCGGGGGCTCCGGGATCAGAGGCGTGTTACTGCCAGGCTTCCTTGCCCGCGCGTGGCTTGCCCACCATCAGCAGCGCGCCCAGTGTCAGCACGGCCGCCAGCGACAGGTAGTAGCCCACGTATTGCAAGCCGTAGTTGGTGGCCAGCCAGGTGGCGATGTACGGCGCCAGCGAGGCACCCAGGATGCCGGCCAGGTTGAACGTCAGCGAAGCGCCCGTGTAGCGCACTTCAGGCGGGAACAGCTCGGACAGCATCGTGCCCAGCGGTCCGTAGGTCATGCCCATCAGGCCCAGGCCGACGGCCATGAAGACGGTCACTTCCCAGGTCACGCCGGAACCGAACATGGGCGCGAGCACCAGGCCGAAGATGGCGATGGCGACGGAGACCCAGATCATGGTCGCACGGCGGCCGCGTCGGTCGGCCAGCACGGCCGAGAAGGGTATCGTCAGCGCAAAGAACAGCACGGCAAACAGCTGCACGATGAGGAATTCCTTGCGCGTGAAGCCCAGCTTGGTCGTACCCCAGCTCAGCGCGAACACCGTCATCAGGTAGAACAGCACGAAAGTGGCCAGGGCGATGATGGTGCCCAGGAACAACATGCGGCCATGCTGGCGGAACACGGTGGCGACCGGCAGTTTGACGACCTCTTTCTTGTCGATGACTTTCTGGAAGTCCGGCGTTTCCGTGATCTTCAGACGCACATACAGGCCGACGATGACCAGCAGCGCGCTGGCCAGGAACGGGATGCGCCAGCCGTAGCTGAAGAACTGTTCATCAGTCATGGTTTCGCTCAGCAGCAGGAAGATGCCGCCAGACAGGAAGAAGCCGATCGGCGCACCCAGCTGCGGGAACATGCCGTACCAGGCGCGCTTGCCCGGTGGCGCGTTTTCCGTGGCCAGCAGCACCGCGCCGCCCCACTCGCCGCCCAGGCCCAGGCCCTGGCCGAAACGGCACAGCGCCAGCAGCAGCGGCGCCAGGGTGCCGATGGCGGCATAGGTCGGCAGCAAGCCGATGATGACGGTGGAAATACCCATGGTCAGCAAGGCTGCCACAAGAGTAGCCTTGCGGCCGATGCGGTCGCCGAAGTGGCCGAACACGGCCGAACCGATGGGGCGCGCGAAGAAGGCGATGGCAAACGTGGCCAGCGACTGCAGCACGGCGGCCGACGGGTCGCCGGCGGGGAAGAACAGTTTCGGGAACACCAGCACGGCGGCGGTGGCGTAGATATAAAAGTCAAAGAACTCGATGGTGGTGCCGATCAGGCTGGCGAACAGCACCGTGCCGGGGGAATTTTTCTTGGGGGGGGTGCTCATTTACTGCGCTCCTTGGGGAGGGTGTCTAAAGGCCATTCTCTGGATGTTTTTTCAGGCAGCAGCACAGCACGTTGTCTCCGTGTCGTTCGCATATCATAGCCTTGCGCGCAGGCATTTGCCGCGCATTTGCTATTAAATTTGCAAACAAAAAACAACGGTTTTAGTTGCCGCAGCGAACTGCCGGCAACGCGCGCTAACGGGCCGTGATCAGTGCTGATTTAGAGAAACAACGGTCGTGCGCCATCCGGTTACCCGGGGCACGGCAGGAAAGGCGTCAGGGGATGGGCGACGTGTATCAGGCCCGGCGTATCGCCAGGCATTCCGTACCAGACCCGCGCGTCGGCATCGCGGCATCGGTCATTTGTGGTGAATCCTTGCCTGCGGCCCCTCCGGGTGGAGCGGGCCGGCGATGATCGCGCCTGCATCACGAAGGATGCGGTTGATCTTGCTGTAAGCGGCTTATGATACGCGCAGTGGTGCAGTGCGGCAAGAAGTTGTGATGGAGCATGTGCGGTGGTGTCGGCTTACGCTGCGCTAAGCCGACCTACGCATCAATCAATGCAAAAGTCTGCTCAATTTCGCGGCTGTCGAGCGGGCGCACGAGGCGCGCCACTTCCCGGCCATCCTTGAGGAAAATCAAGGTCGGCCACAGTTTTACACGGAACGAACGCCCCAGCGCGCGGCCGGGGCCGTCTTCCACGCGCAGATGCGGCACCGCGGAGTGCTGCGCAAACGCGGCGGCCAGCGGCGCCTGGGTGGCGCGGCAGTGGCCGCACCAGCCCGTGCCGAATTCAAGCAGGGCCGGCCCCGTCAAAGCGTCGATCTCGGCACGCGCCGGTTGCGCTGCAGAATACGTATCGTGCATCATGCCAGTCTCCCAGACAATTTAGACCACTTTGAGGCGCAAGGTCTCCAGGCCATCGATGGCGCCCACCAGCTCGTCGCCGCGCTGCACGGCCGCCACGCCAGCCGGCGTTCCCGTGTAGATCAGGTCGCCCGGCTGCAAGGTAAAGTAGGTCGACAGGTCGGCAATGGTTTCAGCCACGTTCCAGATCAGCATGTCGATCGTGCTGCCCTGGCGCAGCTCGCCGTTCACGTGCAGGGTGATGGCGGCATGCTTGACGTCGCCCGCCTTCGCGGCCGGGGTGATGGGGCCGATGGGCGCCGAGTGCTCGAAGGCCTTGCCCGTATCCCATGGACGGCCCAGTTTTTTCGCTGCGCCCTGCACGTCGCGGCGCGTCATGTCCAGGCCGATCGCATAGCCCCACACGTGGCCCAGCGCATCGGCCACGCCGATGTCGCTGCCGCCCTTGCCGATGGCCACCACCAGTTCCATCTCATGCTGGAAATCCTGCGTCTGCGCCGGATACGGCAGCTCGCCCGTCGTGCCGGCAGGCACGGGCAGCACGGCGTCGTTTGGTTTCATGAAGAAAAACGGCGCCTCGCGGCCTGTGTGGCCCATTTCCTTGGCGTGGTCGACATAGTTGCGACCCACGCAATAGATGCGGTGGACGGGAAAGCTGTCGGCGCTGCCCGTGACGGGAACGCTGGGCTGGATCGGTGCGGGAATGACATACGGCATAAAAACTCCTGATCGGCACGATAACGGTGATGAAAAAGGGACACCGCAGTGTCCCCCATTTTACGGCAAGCTTACTTCAACAGTCCCGAGCGGCTCGGGTCCGGCATGCGGATGGCAACGATGAAGGAAATCAGGCACATGACAGTCACGTACCAATAGAAATACTCTTCCACGTGCCAGGCCTTGAACTGCAGCGCCACGTATTCGGCCGAACCGCCGAACATGGCGTTGGCAACCGCGTACGACAGGCCCACGCCCAGCGCGCGCACTTCGACGGGGAACATTTCCGCCTTGATCAAGCCGCTGATCGACGTATAGAAACTGATGATGGCCAGGGCGATGATGATCAGGCCAAACGCCGCGTACGGGCTGGTGATGTCCTTCAAGGCATGCATGATCGGCAGCACGCACAGGGTGGCCAGGCCGCCGAAGAACAGCATCGAGGTGCGGCGGCCGATGCGGTCGGACAGGGCGCCGAACACCGGCTGCAGCACCATGTAGACCAGCAAGGCGCAGGTCATCACGGCGCTGGCCGTCTTGGTGTCCATGCCGGCCGTGTTGACCAGGTATTTCTGCATGTAGGTGGTAAACGTGTAGAACACGAGCGAGCCGCCGGCCGTAAAGCCGAGTACCGTGATGAAGGCGCGCTTGTGCTTGAGCAAGCCGCGCAGGCTGCCCGCGTCCTTGTCCTTGCGCTCGCTGGCGGTGGTTGTTTCCGTCAGGGATTTACGCAGGTTCAGCGATACCAGGGCCGCCAGGGCGCCAAACACGAACGGGATGCGCCAGCCCCAGGCACGCAATTCTTCCAGGGTCAGCAATTGCTGCAAGACCACCAGTACCAGCAAGGCCAGCAATTGGCCGCCGATCAGGGTCACGTACTGGAACGAGGCAAAGAAGCCGCGCTTGCCCGATTCCGACACTTCGCTCATGTAGGTGGCGCTGGTGCCGTATTCGCCGCCCACGGACAAGCCCTGGAACAGACGCGCCACCAGCAGCAGGAACGGGGCGAAGGCGCCGATGGTTTCATACGTGGGCAGCACGGCGATCATCAGCGAGCCGCCGCACATCATCAGCACGGAAATCATCATCGACTGGCGGCGGCCGTATTTGTCGGCGATGCGGCCGAACAGCCAGCCGCCCACCGGGCGCATGAGAAAGCCGGCGGCAAAGATGCCGGCCGTCTGCAGCAGCTGCGTCGTCGGGTTACCGGACGGGAAGAAGGCGTGCGAGAAGTACAGCGCGCAGAACGAGTAAATGTAGAAGTCGAACCATTCGACCAGGTTACCGGAGGAAGCGCCAATGATGGCCTTGATGCGCTGCTGGGATGTCAGCTGCGCAACGTCATGCGGAGTATCGTGGGATGTCATATCAGTCTTCTTGTTCGTGTGAAAAAGCCAACGCCAGCCGGGTTGCCCGGGCTGGTTTTGCATCATACGCCCTTGATCGGGGTCAAAAAGCCGCCCGGCATACGCGTTAATACGTATCGCCGGCAACTTTTTTTCGCCTGCGGGCGCGTGGAATCAGACCCGTTCCAGCACCAACGCGATGCCCTGGCCCACGCCGATGCACATGGTGCAGAGTGCATAGCGGCCGCCCGTGCGATGCAGCTGGTTGACGGCCGTCATCGCCAGGCGCGCGCCCGACGCGCCCAGCGGGTGGCCCAGGGCGATGGCGCCGCCATTCGGGTTCACGCGCGGGTCGTCGTCAGGCAAGCCCAGCTGGCGCAGCACGGCCAGGCCCTGGGCGGCGAACGCTTCGTTCAGTTCGATGACGTCGAAGTCGGCCAGGGTCAAGCCCGTCATGGCCAGCACTTTCAGGGTGGCGGGCGCGGGCCCGATGCCCATGATGCGCGGCGCCACGCCAGCCGTCGCCATGGCCACGACGCGGGCGCGCGGCGTCAGGCCAAAGCGGGCCGCGTTCGCTTCATCGGCCAGCAGCAGGGCCGCCGCGCCATCGTTCACGCCGGACGCGTTGCCGGCCGTGATCGTGCCGTCCGCGCGCACAACGGGTTTCAATTTGGCCAGGGTGTCGAGCGTAGTGGCGCGCGGATGCTCGTCACGGCTGACAACGACAGGATCACCTTTCTTTTGCGCGATGCTGACGGGGCAGATTTCACTGTCGAACACGCCCGCCTGCTGCGCCGCCAGGGCTTTCACCTGGCTGGCCAGAGCAAACGCATCCTGGTCCGCGCGGCTGATGCCGAAGTCGACGGCCACGTTTTCCGCCGTTTCCGGCATCGAATCGACGCCGTACTGCGCCTTCATCAAGGGATTGATGAAGCGCCAGCCGATGGTCGTATCTTCCATTTTCATGCCGCGTGCAAAGGCACTGTCGGCCTTGCCCATGACAAACGGTGCGCGGCTCATGCTTTCCACGCCGCCGGCGATCAGCAAGCCCGCCTCGCCGCTCTTGATGAAGCGGGCGGCACTGCCGATGGCGTCCAGGCCCGAGCCGCACAGGCGGTTCAGGGTGGCGCCCGGCACGCTGTCGGGCAAGCCCGCCAGCAAGGCCGCCATGCGCGCCACGTTGCGGTTGTCCTCGCCCGCCTGGTTGGCGCAGCCATACAGCACGTCGGTGACAGCCGTCCAATCCACGTGCGGATTGCGTGCCATCAAGGCACGGATGGGCACGGCGCCCAGGTCGTCGGCGCGCACGCCGGCGAGTCCGCCGCCATAGCGGCCAAACGGCGTGCGCTGGGCGTCGCAGATATATGCGTGGGTCATGTTCTTTCCTCCAAGAAAGTAGTTTGCGTATTGATGGTGACGTATTGATGGCGAACTAACGTCCGTCCGTCAGCGGCACGGCCGTCAAGGCTTGCAGCTGCTCAAAACTCAAGCCGTCGACCAGTTCGACGACCGTGGCGCCGGCGGGCGACAGGTCGAGCACGGCCAGGTCGCTGTAGATGCGGCTGACGCAGGCGATGCCCGTCAGCGGATAGGTACAGGCCTGCACCAGCTTGCTTTCGCCTCCCTTGGTCAGCAATTCCATCATGACCCAGGTTTTTTTCGCGCCGATGGCCAGGTCCATGGCCCCGCCCACGGCGGGAATGGCGTCCGGCGCGCCCGTGTGCCAGTTGGCCAGGTCGCCCGTGGCGGACACTTGAAACGCCCCGAGCACGCAGATGTCCAGGTGGCCGCCGCGCATCATGGCAAAGCTGTCGGCATGGTGAAAATAGCTGCCGCCCGCCAGCAGGGTGACGGGCTGCTTGCCCGCGTTGATCAGGTCGTAGTCTTCCTCGCCGGGTGCGGGCGCAGGTCCCATGCCGATCACGCCGTTTTCGCTGTGCAGGATGATGTCTGCGCCAGCCGGCAAGTGGTTCGCCACCAGGGTCGGCAAGCCGATGCCCAGGTTGACGACGGCGCCTTCATGGATGTCGGCCGCCACGCGGGCCGCCATTTGATCTCGATTCCATTTATTCACTTGATACTCCTCAGGCAGCTTTGAAGCCGGCGGGGCCGGTGGCCGTGCGCGGCACTTGCACGATGTGCTGCACGAACAGGCCCGGCGTGATGACGTGCTCGGGATCGATGCTGCCCAACTCGGCAACTTCATGTACGGAAGCAATGCTGACTTTCGCGGCCATGGCCATGATCGGGCCGAAGTTGCGCGCCGTCTTGCGGTAGGTCAGGTTGCCCCAGCGGTCGCCCTGCTCCGCCTTGATCAGCGCGAAATCGGCGTGGATCGGTGACTCGAACACATACATGCGGCCATCGATCTCGCGCGTTTCCTTGCCTTTGGCCAAGTCCGTGCCATAGCCCGTGGGCGTGAAAAAGCCGCCGATGCCGGCGCCGGCGGCGCGGATGCGCTCGGCCAGGTTGCCCTGCGGTACCAGCTCCAGCTCCAGCTTGCCCGCACGGTACAGGGCATCGAAGACGTGGGAATCGGCCTGGCGGGGAAATGAGCAGATGATTTTGCGCACCTGCCCGTTTTTCAGCAGGGCAGCCAGGCCCGTATCGCCATTGCCCGCATTATTGTTGACGATGACGAGGTCGCGCGCCCCCTGGGCGATCAAGCCGTCGATCAGCTCGGCCGGCTGGCCGGCGCCGCCAAAACCGCCAATCATGACGGTGGCGCCATCGTGGATATCGGCCAGCGCATCAATCACGCTGGAACGCAGTTTGTCGATCATTGCCTGCCTCCTCCAAATCAAAGCCATCTGTTATTTGTTCGCATAAAGAACAAATATTCGTATTTAGAACTTATTCGTGAGAATATGCCTGATCGGGGCGCTTGTCAATTTGCCGTTTTCGCCAGCGCCATGGCTATAATTGCCACCTTGATCAATTGGAATTGCCATGACCGACCTCCGCAGCACGCCCCTTTCCGCCGCAGACACCCTTGACGCCGACGGCGCACCGCGTCCCGGCGACAGCTATGTGCAATCGTTCGCGCGGGGGCTGGCCGTGTTGCGCAGCTTTGGCGCGGACGCGCCGCAACAGACCCTGAGCGAAGTGGCGGAGCGGGCGCAGCTGACGCGCGCGGGCGCGCGGCGCATCCTGCACACCTTGCTGCATCTCGGTTATGTGGAAGCGGATGGACGGCTGTTCCGTTTGACGCCCAAGGTGCTGGACCTCGGTTACGCCTATCTGTCGTCCTTGCCCGTGTGGACGCAGGCGCAGCCGCTGCTGGAAGAATTGATGCAGACCTTGCGCCAGTCGTGCTCGGCCACCGTGCTCGACGGCGATGACATCGTGTATGTGGTGCGCCTGTCCGCGCACCGCACCATGTCGATCAACCTGGGCATCGGCAGCCGCCTGCCCGCCTACTGCACCTCGATGGGACGGGTTTTACTGTCGGGCCTGGCGCCAGACGTGCTGCGCGCACGGCTGTTGAAGATGGCACTGCTGAAAATCACGCCGGCCACCAAGGTCGATATCGATCTCTTGATGGACGAGATTGCGCAAGTGCGGCGCCAGGGCTGGTGCCTGGTGCAGGAAGAGCTGGAACAGGGCTTGATCGCCCTGGCCGCGCCCGTGTTCGACCGGGCCGGCAAGGTGGTGGCGGCCATCAACGTCAGCGGCCAGACGGCGGGGCCGTCCGTGGCGCACCTGCTGGAACACAGCTTGCCGAAACTGCTCGAGACGGCCAGCCGGGTCAGCGCCCTGGTGCGGGTGCAGCAGTGATTATTTCTTAAACCTTATTTTTTAAACTTCAAGCACGGGTCCGCGCGCGGCTGCGCCGGCATCGTTTGCGTCAGGTCAAATGTGCCCTTGTAGCCGCTGCCGCCCTGCTCCAGGTAGCCGATGCTGCGCACGTTCAGCTGCGGGTCCGCCAGCTTCAGCCAGCGGGGCACGCCGATATCCTTGCGCACATGGGCATTGCCGGCGATCAGCACCACGTCGCGCGGCGCCTGGTCGCGGATCAGCTTGGCCATCCAGATATCGCGCGCCATCTGGGCGTTGACGACACCGTTGATCATCATGTCGGGCAGCATATTGCAGCGGGCCGCCTGGACTTCCTTCTGTTGCCCGTCCAGGATATCGGCCGGCACGGGTGCGGCCAGGTAAGTGGCCACCATGGCGGGCGGCATGGACCACTGGATGCCGTCGCGCACGATACGCGACGCATCGGCCGGCGACAGGTTGCCGGCGACCAGGCTCAGCTGGTAGCTGATGACGAGGTCCAGCACGGGCCGGTACAAGCTCCAGTCCCAGCGCGGCTGTTCCATCACGCGGATGATGCAGTCGGGATCGGCGCAATCGCGCGCGGCGCGCGTCAGCAAGTCCTGGTTTTCGCGGTCGAACTGCTCCATCACAATCACGGGGCGCCAGCCGGCTGCCAGGCGGCGGCGCAATTCTTCGACGCGCAGGCGCTGGCCTTGCGCATTGTCATGGACTTCGCCCAGCAGCAAGACTTGCGGATTGGGCAAGGTGTCGGCCACGGGCACGGGAGCGGGCGGCGCTTCCTTCTTCAGCAAGCTGCCGCAGGCGGCCAGCGCCAGCACGCTGGACAGCAGGGCGGCGCGCGCGCCGGCGCGGAAAATCACGGTCTTCATGTAAGCAGTATCCAAAGTGGCGATGCGCCAGATTGTACCGTCTCAGACCGGCGCGGGCAGCTTGCGGCGCTCCAGCACTTCAAACAGGACCATGCCGGCCAGCATGGCGCCCACAAACAGCCACGCTTTCGGCTGGCCCGCCAGCAGGGATACGAGGGCGGGACCGGGACAAAAACCGGCGATGCCCCAGCCCGCGCCAAAGGCCAGGCTGCCCAGCAGCAAGCGCCGGTCGCTGCGCCGCGATGCCGGCAACTGCATGGGCTCGCCCAGCAGCGCCGTGCTGCGCCGGTGCGCCAGCCAGAAGGCCGGCAGGGCCACGCCGATGGCGCCGCCCATCACCAGCGCCAGCGACGGATCCCAGGCCCCGGCCAGGTCGAGGAAAGCGAGCACCTTGGCCGGATTGCCCATGCCGGAGACGATCAGGCCCAGGCCAAAGAGGAGGCCGCTCAACAGGGAAAGGATCAGCTTGCTCATAAGCTTGCTCACAGATGGCGCAACAGATAGACGGTGAGGAATCCGGCCGCCATGAAGGCGATGGTGGCCGCCAGCGAACGCGGGGACAGGCGCGACAGGCCGCACACGCCGTGGCCGCTGGTGCAGCCGGCGCCATAGCGCACGCCCACGCCCACCAGCAGGCCCGCGACGATCAGGGCCGGCGTGCCCGCGTCGATCTGCACGGGCGGCAAGGCTTGCCACAATTGGTACAGCAGGGGCGTGCCGATCAGGCCGGCAAGAAAGGCGATGCGCCAGCCCAGGTCGCCACTGCGCGGCCGCAGCAAGCCGCCGAGGATGCCGCTGATGCCGGCGATGCGCCCATTGAACAAAATCAGCAGGGCAGCCGCCAGGCCGATCAGCATGCCGCCGGCCAGCGAGGCCCACGGCGTGAAGTGCTGCCAGGCTATGCTCATGGCAGCGTTCAGTCCGCTTCGTCGTTGAAGGCGGGGCGCGGCGCGCAAAATTGCGCGTACAGCACTTGCAGCACGGCCAGCACGGGCGGGCTGGCGACGCGGTAATAAATCTGCTTGCCATCGCGCCGCGTGGCCACCAGCATCTCTTCGCGCAGCACGCCCAGCTGCTGCGACAGGGTCGGCTGGCCGATGCCCACTTTTTGTTCGAGGTCGCTGACGCAATGCTCGCCCTGCGATAGCTGGCATAGCAGCATCAATCGGTCGGCATTGCCCATGGCCTTGAGCAGCGAGCTGGCCTTGTAGGCCGAGCCACGCATGGCGTCGAGGTTGTATGCGTGTTGCGGTGTTGCGACTGTCTCCATCTTGCCCTCCCACAGGCGGTCATATTGATCATCATGCGATAAACAATATACTAATCAATATACTGTTTTCCTGCTGGCGATTCGCACAAAAAAACAACAGTGTTTTTTGGCGATAGCGTGCTCATGCAAAGTGTGCGGCAACGATCATGTTTACACTATCAAAATGACAAATATTCGTAATAAAGAGGAAATAAACGTATCAAAATTGTCACGATCTGTGCTGTAATGGGAGAACAGCAGAAAAATCATGATACGCCCCCGTACAGGCGAATTATCCGTCCATGCGCAAGCCGGTTTCGGCTGCGCCGCGCGGTGAACAACAGGGAGAGCACGATGAGTATCTATCAGCCGTTATGCGTGGCCTTGCTGGCGCTGTCGGCCAGCACATGGAGCGTGGCGGCAGTCAGCGACACGGCGGCCGGCAAGCAGCAGGAAACCGGTGAACGCGTGGCGATCGATGAAAGCATCAGCTTGAATAATAATCCCGGCTGGGAAACGCCGGACTTGCCGTATGCACGCCTGCTTGCCAGCAGCGCGGCCGCGGCACCGCACTGGAGCACCAGTGGCGCGCACCATGTGGCCCTGGCGCCGCCCAGGCCCTTGACGGCCGCGCCCGCACAGCAAACCCACGTGCCGGCCCCCGTGCCTGAAGCGAGCATGTACTCGATGCTGCTGGTGGGATTGGGCCTGGTGGCCTTGAGCCTGCACGGCGAAAAACAGGAAAAATTCGATAACTGACGGCGCCAGCACTGGCAAGGCGCTGCTGAAAAACATTCCGCCTGGCGCGGAATGTTTTTTTATGGCGTCATCATTTGTCCAGCAGGCGGCAGACCCGTTCGATATTCCCCACCGGAATGCCCGACTTCAGGGCCCGCGCGATGCAGCCCGCCTTGTCCGGGCCCGAGGCGGAAATGAGCACGAAGGCCGTCACCACCACGCTGATGGCCACGAGCACGATCAAGACCCCCTTGACGATATCCCAGTTCATTGCGTCTCAACAATGTCATACGTAAAGTCATAATAATGCTTGCCGTCCTCAATGCGGATGGCCAGGCTGCCGGTGAGCCCTTGCAACTGCTGCGTCCCCGTATCGGGCACCACCGTCACCGACAAGGCGGGCGCGCCGCGCGTCATGGTGCCGCTGTGCTGCAAATAAAAACTGCCATGGCGCCCGTCCAGGCTGCCTTCCACCCGCTCCAGCGCCACATAGCCTGCCGAACCGGCCACGCTGGCGCGCGCGCTGAGCATCTCGCCCTGCGCGCTGGCGTCGAGGGCACCGTGGTAGCGCTTGTCGAGCGACATGCGCCCCAGCCCCGATTGCGCGGCCGTGTCCGACAAGGTTTCCGGGGTGAGGCTGACGTCGAAGGTTCCCGTAATGAAAGGCATCAGTACTCCTTGGTGAGTGAGGATGTGGCTGCCGCTTCCGGCCCGTTCAGCAGCGCATGTAATTTTTGCATGGTGGCCCAGTTGCGCGAAGTGACGCCATCGCCCAGCAGCACGCCCAGGGCCGCCACCACCTTGCTGGCCAGCACGCCATCGGGACACCAGGCATACGCGGCCCATCGCCCCAGCGCCAGCGCTTCCGGCTGCCACGGCTGCTGCAAGAGCGGCGCCAGACGCTGGACGTCGGCCGGATTGTTCAGCACCAGCACCAGCAGCCGGGCCGCATCGGCCGCCGGCGCCAGGGGGTTTTGTTCGATCAGTTCGGCAAACTGGCTGGCCGACAGCACCGTCACCCTGGCCGCCACGCCCAGTTTCAGCACCAGCGCTTCCTCGATGCGGGCAGCGGCGTCGGCCGGCGCAACCTTGCCCCCGTCATACACGACGTTGCCGCTGTTGAGCACGGTACTCACCTGTGCAAACCCCAGGTCGCCCAGCAGCTTGCGCAAGTCGGCCATGGCCACGCGCTTGGCGCGGCCCACATTGATCCCGCGCAACAGCGCCACCTGCTGACTGTTTTCCATCTGTGCCATATATTGTCTCCTTGCCTATGCCTGGCCGGCAGGACCGCTGGCGGCGCCTTCCGGCAATGGCGTCACCTTGGGCAGGCGCAGCAGGAACGTCGCGCCCTGCCCCAGCGTGCTGCTGACCGTGATGGTGCCGCCAAATTGCTTGGCAATCAAGTTGAATACGATATTCAAGCCCAGGCCCGTGCCGCCCTGCCCGCGCCGCGTGGTGACAAACGGGTCGAACACGCGGTCGAGCATGTCGGGTGCGATGCCGCGGCCATCGTCGCGCACCTGCATGGCGATCCAGTCGTTATCGCCAAGCACGCCGATATGGATATGGCCGTCCGTATCCGCATCAAAGGCGTGCTCGACGCAGTTCAAGACCAGGTTGGTCAGCACCTGCGCCAGCGCGCCCGGATAGCTGTCGAGCATGATGCCGGGCGGGCAATCGATATCGATGCGGATGCGCGTCTTTTTCAGGGTCGGCTGCAGGCTCGAAATCACTTCACCGATATAGTCGCGCAATTCGAACAAGCGGCGCGCCTCGCTGACCTGGTCGACGGCGATCTGCTTGAAACTGTGGATCAGGTGCGCGGCGCGATAGGCATTGTTCATGATCAGCCGCGCGCTTTCGCCGGCCGTTTCCAGGTAGCGCACGATATCGGTCTTCTTCACGCTGCCGCCGGCCACCGCCGTGCTGATGGCATCGGTGGCCTCCTTCAGCACCGAGGCGCTGGTCAGCGCGATGCCGACCGGGGTGTTGATTTCATGCGCCACTCCGGCCACCAGGCTGCCCAGCGAGGCCAGGCGTTCCGACTGCAGCAACGATTCCTGCGCGCGGCGCAGCTCGTCCATGGCCTGCGCCGTTGCCTGCTGCGAGCGGCGCGCCATGTCTTCCGCCTCGCGGCTGCCCTCGATGATGGACTTGAGCTTGCGCTGCACGGCATTGAAGCCGCGGATCACGTCGCCCAGCTCGTCGCGCCGGTTTTCCGGCAGCTCTTCGACATCGTCACTGCCGCGCGTGGCCAGGTCGAACAAGCCGTCGCGCAACTGTTTCAGGGGCCCGAAGACGATGCGCAGGCTCAGCGCGAGGGCGCCCACCAGAATGATGTCAAGCAGCAACACTTCCAGCACCTTGCGCCGCACTTCGCCGCGCAGGGCCGCATCGATCTGGGCGCGGCTGAAATTGACGATGACCTTGCCGACGATCACGGGCTTGCCGCCCGTGGCTGCGGCCACGGCGTCGCGGAATACCAGCGGCGCCTCGACGGGCGTGCCGCCCATGGCCACGTCGGC
The DNA here is from genome assembly GCF_021165895.1 of Janthinobacterium sp. PLB04. Classification (NCBI taxonomy): domain Bacteria; kingdom Pseudomonadati; phylum Pseudomonadota; class Betaproteobacteria; order Burkholderiales; family Oxalobacteraceae; genus Janthinobacterium; species Janthinobacterium sp. PLB04. Next base: position 5,780,087 of record NZ_CP088968.1, read on the forward strand.
CGTCAGCGGCACCAGGGTGCCCGCCGCATCGCGCACTTCGCCCGCGAACAGGCCGACGGAGGCGTCGTAGACGCGGATGCCGACCAGTTCCGGCGGCAGCATTTCGGCCGCCACGATGCTGTCGACCTTGGATTTATCGAGATCCCACAGGGCGGAAGGCAAACTCGTCTGCAAGCGCGTGAGCACGCCGCTGCGCAGGCGCGCGCTGCCCGATTCGAGTTCCTTGCTCAAGGTATATTGGGTATAGGTACCCGAAATGCCCAGCACCAGGGTGACGATCACGACAAAAAGCAGGGTCAGCCGGACTTGGATACTCACCATCAATCAACACTCCCCGGGCCAGGCCGGTCGCCGGCCCGCGGCGCGGGCGCAGATACGTCAGCGGATAACAGCCTGAATCAAATGTACGGTATGACATGCTTATTGGCAAGATTTACAGCAATACCGTTTTCCACCGGGCCTTGATACAGGTTGAGACATTGCGTCATGGCAATGGTAATATCCCGCAATCATCTAAGGAGTCGTCATGGCGGTCATGCATCAACATCTACCCCTGGAACAAGTTCGTCCTGGCATGGTCTTGTCGGATGTCTTGCTCGATGCGCATGGACAAGTGCTGTTGCCGCAAGGCGCGGTATTGACTGAAAACATGCTGGCTCTGATGCCGCGCCACAACATCGACATGCTGCCGATCCAGGCGCCGCCACCGTCGCCCGAAGAAATCGCCGCACAACAGGCGGCCGACAGCGAACGGCTGGCCTACCTGTTCCGCAAGCATGACCCGGAGGATCCCCTGGACGCGGCCACCACCTTGCTGCGCAGCTATGTCACGGCATACCGCCTGGGCACGGGAGAGGCCGCATGAGCACCCAGCTGACCCTCGACGATATCGTCGCCCACCTCGACGATTTGCCCTCGCTGCCCGCCGTCGTCATGGAACTGCTCAACAGCATCGACCAGGAAGACGTCGATATTTCCGTACTGGCCAAAAAAGTGTCGTACGACCAGGCACTGACGGCGAAAACCCTGCGCCTGGCCAACTCGTCGCAATACGGCTTGCAAGTGAAGGCCACCACCATCCAGCAGGCGATCACGTACCTGGGCTTCCAGACCACGCGCAGCCTGATCATGTCGGCCGCCATCACGGGCTGCTTCCCGGAAGGTCGCTGCCCCGGCTTCGACGACAAGGCCTTCTGGCGCCATTCGGTGGCGACAGCCGCCTGCGCCAAGGTGCTGGCGCGGCAGATCCGCTTCAACCAGGATTACGCCTTCACGGCCGGCTTGCTGCACAACATCGGCCGCCTGGTGCTGGTCAGCAGCTTTCCCGCGCACTACGCGCAAGTCATCGCGCACCAGGCGGCGCACGATTGCAGCCTGCTCGAAGCGGAGCAAACCGTGCTGGGCGTGGACCACGTGCAGGCCGGCGTGGCGCTGGCCGAACACTGGAATTTTTCCGATACCATGCGCCTGGCGCTGGCCAACTACCTGCAGCCGGAAACGCCGGGGGCAGGCTTCCTCGCATCGCTGATCCACGTGGCCAATGCCATCGTGTGCGCGCTCGACCTGGCGCAGGCGGGCGACGACATGGTGCCGCGCGTCTCGCCGGTGGCCTGGGATGCGCTGGGACTGGGCGAAGACACGTATCTGCAGCTGTTCCGCGAAACGGAGCTGCGCTACGATGAAATCACCTCGGCCTTGCTAAGCTGATTGCTTAAGCGAACTCGGCAGGCACAGCCGCAAACGCAAACGGCTCTCGCTGCGAGGCGAAAGCCGTTATAGGTACTGCGGTACGTCCATGCTGCCCGGTCCACGCCAGCCTGTTGCCGCCAGCAGCTACGCAAGCGGCACAGTCAGCGTACAACCACCACATCAGTGCGCGTAATTCGATTCTTGCGCATCGCCGCGGTCTTCCGCTTTTGGACGGCCCTGGGCGTCGGACAGACGATACTTGGTGCGGCGGTCGCCCATCAAGTCACGCAGGTCACGAATGCTCATGCCCGTCACTTCGTGCATGCGGATCAGCAGCGAGGCGCCGACCGGCAAGCGGTGGTGGCGGATCTTGCTGATGACCGGTGGCGCCACTTCAAGCAGACGCGACAGGGCTGCATCGTTTTTCAGCTGCATCTTGCTCAGCAGAATGTCCAGCAGGTGGTTCGGGTTGTAACTCTCTTGCGATGCTAATGCATGATGTGCCATGATTTTTCCTCGTCTGGTGAATGTAGAAAATAATGCCGATACGAACTTAAGGCTGGCTTAGAGTGTTCAAATAAACGTCTTCCATCGGATTCAGCCCTCCCTCCTTATCGCACTGCCTGTACAGGACTCGCACTGCCACGCCCAGCCAACGTACGCAACTTGCCGCGTGAATAAAGACACTCAAAGCACGTATGACTCGCCAAAAATGAATTGCATATAAGGCAATATACTAGCCCAAACACGCAGCATCTGCGCCTCGCGCAAACTTCCTGATTGTTAAATATCAATCAAGCTGCTGGTTGGCTTGGCAACGATGCTATTTCAACACATTAGGATGCCAGCGGGCGCACACAAGGCTTTGCAGCAACTTGTTACAAATCAATGGTGTCGCACGGCAATAAATGCTTTTGAGCACCACGACACATGGCGGCATATGCAGGCGGCAACCTTGTCGGCAAGGTAAGCACAACATGGCCCGCCCCGGCGTTTTACGCTAAACTATGGCCTGAACTTGCAGCGAGCCTGCCGCCGGGCAGCCAGAGGCGCCAGGCCGGTCATCCACCGCGCCCGCTCTGAGCGGCCCCCTGCGCTGCAGCATCCCGCCCAGCCATCTTGTTTGCCGCCACATTTACCGATAAGCGCCCAACTCCATGCAGAAAAAAGTATTCATTAAAACCTTCGGCTGCCAGATGAACGAGTACGACTCGGACAAGATGGCCGACGTGCTGGGCGCCTCCGATGGCCTGGTGCGCACGGACACGCCGGAAGATGCCGATGTGATCCTGCTCAATACCTGCTCCGTGCGCGAAAAGGCGCAGGAAAAAGTGTTTTCCGACCTGGGCCGTCTGCGCGACCTGAAGCTGGCCAAGCCGCACCTCTTGATCGGCGTGGGCGGCTGCGTGGCGTCGCAGGAAGGCGACGCCATCGTCAAGCGCGCGCCGTATGTCGACATGGTCTTCGGCCCGCAAACCCTGCACCGCCTGCCGCAGATGATCGAGTTGCGCCGCGCCAGCGGCGCCTCGCAAGTGGACATCAGTTTCCCGGAAATCGAAAAATTCGACCACATGCCGCCGGCCAAGGTCGAGGGCGCTTCGGCGTTCGTCTCCATCATGGAAGGCTGCAGCAAATATTGCAGCTATTGCGTCGTGCCCTACACGCGCGGCGAGGAAGTGTCGCGCCGCTTCGAGGACGTGCTGACGGAAGTGGCGGGCCTGGCCGCCCAGGGCGTCAAGGAAATCACCCTGCTGGGCCAGAACGTGAACGCCTACCGCGGTGCGATGGAAGGCGGAGAGATCGCCGACTTCGCCCTGCTGCTCGAATACGTGGCCGACATCCCCGGCATCGAACGCATGCGCTTCGTCACCAGCCACCCGAAAGAATTCACGCAGCGCCTGATCGACGCCTATGCGAAGATCCCGCAGCTGGTCGACCATTTGTATCTGCCGGCGCAGCACGGTTCCGACAAAGTCCTCGGCGCCATGAAGCGCGGCTACACGGGCCTCGAATACAAGTCCATCATCCGCCGCATCCGCGCCGTGCGCCCGAACATGGCCATTTCGTCCGATTTCATCGTGGGATTTCCCGGCGAGACGCAGGCCGACTTCGACGCCATGATGAAGCTGATCGCCGACGTGGGCTTCGACAACAGTTACAGCTTCATCTTCAGCAAGCGCCCCGGCACGCCGGCCGCCAGCCTGGAAGACGATACGCCGCACGAAGTCAAGCTGGCCCGGCTTCAGCAGCTGCAGGCGGCCATCGACGCCAACACGCGCAAATACAGCCTGGCCATGGTGGGCAGCGTGCAAACCATCCTCGTCGAAGGCCGCTCCAAAAAGGATACAGACGATAGCGAACTGCAAGGCCGCACGGAAAACAACCGCGTGGTCAATTTCGACGCCGGCCCCGACGGTCTGCAATTGATCGGCCAGCTGGTCGACGTGCGCATCACCGAAAGCCATTCCTACACCCTGCGCGGCGAACTCGTCGCCAGCGCACCCGCATTGAAAAGAGCCAGTTGAAAACCAAAGCCCCGATACAGCCGCATTACTTCATCCCCGAGCCGCTGGACAACACGCGCCTGGCGCACCTGTGCGGCCCCCTCGATGAAAACCTGCGCCAGATTTCCGCCGCCCTCGACGTGACGATCTTCCGCCGCGGCGAGAAATTCATCGTCGGCGGCAGCAATGCCGAACGCGCCGTGGAAATCCTCGAGCAGTTCTACGCCATCGCCAACAAGGTCGTGCCGCTGGAAGAAGTGCAGCTGGCCCTGGTGGAACAGCGCGCGGGACTGTCCGCCGCCTCGGAACACCACGCCAACGCGCCCGTCAGCACCTTCGTCGAGCCGGACATCGCCAGCCCCGTGCTGAAAACGCGGCGCGCCGACCTGCGCGGCCGTACGCCGCACCAGATCGCCTACCTGCGCGACATCCTCGAACACGACATCAGCTTCGGCGTGGGCCCGGCCGGCACGGGCAAAACCTACCTGGCCGTCGCCTGCGCCGTCGATGCGCTCGAAAGGGACGCCGTCAAGCGCATCATCCTCACGCGCCCCGCCGTCGAAGCGGGCGAGCGCCTGGGTTTCCTGCCCGGCGACCTGGCGCAAAAGGTCGACCCGTATCTGCGTCCCCTGTACGATGCGCTGTACGATTTGCTGGGCTTTGACCGCACGCAAAAACTGTTTGAAAAACAGGTGATCGAGATCGCCCCGCTGGCCTACATGCGCGGGCGCACCCTGAACCACGCGTTTGTCATCCTCGACGAGGCGCAAAACACCACCGTCGAACAGATGAAGATGTTTTTGACGCGCATCGGCTTCGGCAGCAAGGCCGTGGTGACGGGCGACGTCACGCAAGTCGACCTGCACAAGAGCCAGACGAGCGGCCTGATCGACGCCGTACACGTGCTGAAAGACGTGCGCGGCATCGGCTTCACGCAATTTAACAGCACCGACGTGGTGCGCCACCCGCTCGTCGCGCGCATCGTCGACGCCTATGAAACGGCGCAGGCGGCCGGCGCCGACGCCGCCCAGTTACTCCCCTTGTTGAAACCAGCTGCCGCCAAAAATGTCCGAAAAAAATAAACTGTCCCTGTCCGTGCAATACCCGGATGCCCGCCTGGAAACCCTGATCACGCGCCCGAAAGTGCGCCGCTGGGTCAAGGCGGCCCTGTTCGCCCCTGCCGAATTCACGATCCGCTTCGTCGATGCGGAAGAAGGCCGTACCCTGAACCGCGACTACCGCGAAAAGGATTACGCCACCAACGTGCTGACGTTCGCCTACAACGAAGGCGAAGAGTTGAATGACGACGAGCCGACGCGCGCCGACATCATCCTGTGCACGGACGTGCTGGAGAAGGAAGCGGCGGAGCAGAAGAAGAGCGTGGAAGAGCACACGGCCCATTTGATCGTGCACGGCGTGCTGCATGCGCAGGGTTACGACCACATGGATGACGAGGAAGCCACCGAGATGGAAGGTCTGGAAACGGACATCCTCGCGAAACTCGGCATTACCGACCCGTACAAGGAGTAAGAGCATGGGAACCTGGGCACTGGATGCCTTCGGCAACGACTACGCCATGGATTGGGCGCAGGACTTGCACGAATATAAAACCCTGGAACTGGTCGAGACGACGCTCGACAACGTCATCGACAGCCAGGAAGCGCAACTGGAGGCGCCGTTCGCCGCCGAAGCGCTGGCCGCGCTGGAAGTGATCGCGCGCCTGCTGGGCAAGCCGGGCGAGGGCGACCCGGCCACCGCGGAAGTGGACGAATGGGTGGCCGCCTGCAAGAAGAAGGTCACGCCGCCGCTGCTGCAAAAAGCACGCCTGGTCTTCGACAAGATCGGCGGGGAAGCGTCGGAACTGCGCCAGCTGTGGCAGGACAGCGAGCATTTCGCCGACTGGCAGGCCGACGTGGCGGCCCTGCGCGCGCGCGTGCTGGGCGCGGACGCCTGAAACGTCGGGCAACGGCGCACTTCAACATATTAAATTTGCATCAAAAGCGGGGAAATCCGGTATTCCCCCACTTTTGGTGTATCCTATATCCCTTCGCAACAACGGCTCACGCCTCCTATGCCCGAGCACCCTAGTGGCGTCAGAACTGACGTCAAGCCCCACCGGTCACTGTTTGAACGCCTGACCGCACTCATTTCCCCCGAGCCAGAGAACCGTGCAGAATTGCTCGAAGTTCTACACGATGCGCATGAACGCAAGCTGATCGACGCCGACGCCCTGTCGATGATCGAAGGCGTGTTTCAGGTATCGGATCTCTGCGCGCGCGACATCATGATTCCCCGTTCGCAAATGGATGTCATCGACATCAGCAAGCCGATCGAGGAATGGATGCCGGAAGTCCTGTCCACCGCCCACTCGCGCTTCCCCGCGATCGAAGGCGAGCGCGACAAGGTCATCGGCATCCTGCTGGCGAAAGACTTGCTGCGTTATTACGCAGAAGAAACTTTCGACGTCCGCGACATGCTGCGCCCCGCCATCTTCATCCCCGAATCGAAACGCCTGAATGTGCTGCTGCGCGATTTCCGCGCCAACCACAATCACATGGCCATCGTCGTCGATGAATACAGCGGCGTCGCCGGCCTGATCACCATCGAAGACGTGCTGGAACAGATCGTCGGCGATATCGAGGATGAATACGACTTCGACGAAGCCGAGGACAATATCCTGTCGCTCAAGGAAGGCCAGTTCGGCCCCCGCTGGCGCGTCAAGGCGCTGACCGAGATCGAGCAGTTCAACGAAGAAGTGGGCAGCCACCTGGTCGACGACGACGTCGACACCATCGGCGGCCTCGTGTCGAAGTACCTGGGCCGCATGGCGCACAAGGGCGATATTTTCGACCTGGGCAATTTGCGCTTCGAGGTGCTGCGCGCCGATGCGCGCCAGGTGCACGTGCTGCTGGTCGAGCGCCTGCCCAACGTGCCGGAACTGGAACTCTGACATGCGCGTGCTGTAAATGCGTTTCAGACGCGCTGACCCCAACGCCCCCGCCAAACCGCCCCGCAGCATAGGGGCGCGCATGCTGACTGCCGCCGTTGCCGGCGCCGTCGCGGTGCTGGCGTTCGCCCCTTTCGGCTACTGGCCCCTGCAGATCCTCAGCCTGGGCGTGCTGTTCTACCAGGTGCTGCGCGCGGCGAACGTCAAGGCCGGCGCGCTGATCGGCTGGGCCTACGGTTTTGGCTGGTGTGCGGCCGGCACGCACTGGCTGTATATCTCCATGCACCGCTATGGCGACATGGCCGCGCCGATCGCGGTCATCGCCGTGGCCCTGCTGGCCCTCCTGATGGCCATTTACGTGGCCCTGGCCATGGGCGCGGCCGCCTGGCTGCGCCAGCGCTGGGTGCTGTCCCTGCCCGCCATGACCTTGCTGGTGCTGCCCGCCACCTGGACGCTGTTCGAATGGACGCGCGGCTGGCTGTTTACGGGTTTCCCGTGGCTGGCCACCGGTTACGCCCACAATGCCAGCCCGCTGGCCGGCTTTGCCCCCATCGTCGGCGCGTATGGCCTGGGCTGGCTGGCGGCGCTATCGGCCGGCGCCCTGCTATTGCTGACGCACCGCACGCGCTGGTTTGCGCTGGGCGGCGTCATCGCGCTGTACGCGGCAGGCATCGGCTTGCAGTACGTGGCGTGGACGCACCCGGTCGGACGCCCGATCACGGTGCGCCTGTTGCAGGGCAATGTGCCGCAGCAGCAGAAATTCGACCCCGGCTTCGTGCTGGGCGCCCTGCAAATGTATCAGAGCGCCATCACCAGCGCGCCGGCCGACCTGATCGCCACGCCGGAAACGGCCGTCACCGTGCTGCCGCACCAGCTGCCGCCCGGCTATCTGGATAGCCTGGCGGCTTATTCGCAGCAGACGGGCAGCACGATTTTGGTCGGCATGCCCGTGCTCGACGAGCAGCAGCGCTTCTACAATGCGGCCCTGGGAATCACGCCCAACGGCGCGCCGGGACCGTATTACCAGTACCGCAAGCACCATCTGGTGCCGTTCGGCGAATTCGTGCCGCCCGGCCTGCACTGGTTTGTCGCCATGATGGCCATCCCGCTGGGCGACATGGGCCGCGGCGCGGAAGTGCAGGCGCCGCTGCAGGTGCGCGACCAGCTGGTGCTGCCGAATATCTGCTACGAAGACTTGTTTGGCGAGGAAATCGCCGGCCAGCTGGCCAGCGCCCACCGCCATGGCAAGCAGTCGGCATCCGTGCTGCTGAATATCTCGAACCTGGCCTGGTTTGGCGATTCGATCGCCATCCCGCAGCATTTGCAGATTTCGCAGATGCGCAGCCTGGAAACGGGCCGCCCGATGCTGCGCTCGACGAATACGGGCGCCACCGCCGTCATCGACGGCAAGGGCGTGGTGCAAAGCCTGCTGCCGCCGGAACAGCAAGCCACGCTGGCGGCCAAGGTACAAGGCATGGGCGGCATGACGCCATACATTCTGTACGGCAACAAACTGGTGCTGGCCCTGGCCGCGCTGGCCCTGCTGGCAGCCTTCCTGCTGTCGCGCGCCGCCCGCCGTGGCCGCGCCGGGCAGCAATAAGCGGCCGATATTGCCCGAAGAGTCACAGTGGGCCCGTAAAAACCGCTAAAATTAGCAAAACTCCGGCCCGGACGCGCTTCCAAGCATGCGCCCGGGCTTCAAGCAAACCTTAACAGCGCGCAGTCTCCCGCGCGGCGAACTCATACGATGCTCACATTTCAACAAATTATCCTGACCTTGCAAACCTATTGGGACAAGCAAGGTTGCGCCCTGCTCCAGCCTTACGACATGGAAGTCGGCGCCGGCACCTTCCACACCGGCACCTTCCTGCGCGCGATCGGCCCGGAACCCTGGCGCGCCGCGTATGTGCAGCCGTCGCGCCGCCCGAAAGATGGCCGCTATGGCGAAAACCCGAACCGCATGCAGCACTACTACCAGTACCAGGTGGTGCTCAAGCCCGCGCCGGAAAACATCCTCGACCTGTATCTGGGTTCGCTGGCCGCGCTGGGCCTGGACTTGAAGCAGAATGACGTGCGCTTCGTCGAAGACGACTGGGAAAGCCCGACCCTGGGCGCCTGGGGCCTGGGCTGGGAAGTCTGGCTGAACGGCATGGAAGTGACCCAATTTACCTACTTCCAGCAAGTGGGCGGCCTCGATTGCAAGCCCGTGCTGGGCGAAATCACCTACGGCATCGAACGCCTGGCCATGTATCTGCAAGGCGTGGAAAACGTGTATGACCTGGTGTGGACCGAGTGGGAAGAAAACGGAGTCACGAAAAAACTGACCTATGGCGACGTCTTCCACCAGAACGAAGTGGAACAATCGACCTACAACTTCGAGCACGCGAATACGGACCTGCTGTTCGAACAGTTCGGCAACTACGAAGCGGAAGCGAAGCGTTTGATCGAGCTGCAACTGACCCTGCCCGCCTACGAAAAGATCATGAAGGCCTCGCACAGCTTCAATATGCTCGACGCGCGCGGCGCCATCTCGGTGACGGAACGCGCCGCCTACATCGGCCGCGTGCGCACCCTGTCGCGCCTGGTGGCGCAAGCGTATTACGACTCGCGCGAGCGCCTCGGTTTCCCGATGCTGCCCGCCGCAGACCAATCCGCCGCCGCTTGATCGCCTAGCTCATACACCGCCGTACCAGACAAGAACACCATGAACCAAACACTGCTCATCGAACTGCTGACCGAAGAACTGCCGCCGAAAGCGCTGGCCAAACTGGGCGCCGCCTTCACGGCCGGCATCGTCAACGGCCTGAAAGCGCGCGACTTCCTGGAAGCCGACAGCGTCGCCACCAGCTACGCCTCGCCGCGCCGCCTGGCCGTCTCCATCACCAACGTGCGCGAAGTCTCGCCCGACAAATCGATCCGCGAAAAAGTCTTGCCCGTCTCCGTGGCGCTGGACGCGAACGGCAACGGCACGCCGCCGCTGGCCAAGAAACTGGCCGCACTGGGCTTCCCCGAGCTGACGGTGGCCGAGCTGGAACGCGCCGTCGACGGCAAGGCCGAAAGCTTCTTCTACACCTACACGGCGCCAGGCAGCCAGCTCGCCACCGGCGCGCAGGCGGCATTGACGGAATCTTGCGCCAAGCTGCCGATTCCAAAGCTGATGAGCTATCAGCGCCCGGACGGCACCACCGTGCAATTCGTGCGCCCGGCCCACAGCCTGATCGCCCTGCACGGCATTAATATCCTGCCCCTGACCCTGCTGGGCTTGACGGCCGGCCGCACCACCCTGGGCCACCGCTTCCTCACCGATGGCGAACCGATCACCATCGCGCACGCGGAAAACTATGCGCCTTCGCTGATCCTCAACGCCAGCGTCATCGCCAGCAACGAGGAACGCAAGGAGCGCATCCGCGCCCAGTTGCTGGACAAGGCAGGCGCCGACCAGGTGCTGATGCCCGAAGCGCTGCTCGATGAAGTCACCGCCCTGGTCGAATGGCCGGTCGTGTATGAATGCCATTTCGAGGAAGAATTCCTGGCCGTGCCGCAGGAATGCCTGATCCTCACCATGCAGACGAACCAGAAATACTTCGCCCTGACGGACAGCGAAGGCAAGCTGCGCTCGCGCTTTTTGATCGTCTCGAACATCGAGACGGACACGCCTGAGCACATCATCGGCGGCAACGAGCGCGTCGTGCGCCCGCGCCTGTCCGACGCCAAGTTCTTCTTCGAGCAAGACAAGAAGAAGACCCTGGCATCGCGTCTGCCGCTGCTGGCTAACGTGGTCTACCACAACAAGCTGGGCACGCAAGCGGCCCGCACAGAGCGCGTCAAGTCGCTGGCCGGCGCCATCGCCGCCAAGCTGCAATATGACGTGGCACTGGCCGAACGCGGCGCCCTGCTGGCCAAGGCCGATCTGCTGACCGATATGGTGGGCGAATTCCCCGAACTGCAAGGCATCATGGGCACGTATTACGCGCGCCATGACGGCGAACCGGAAGAAGTGGCGCTCGCCGCCTCCGAACACTACCAGCCGCGCTTTGCCGGCGACAGCCTGCCGACCACCGGCACCGGCACCGCCGTGGCCCTGGCCGACAAGCTCGAAACTTTGGTCGGCATCTGGGCCATCGGCCTGGCGCCGACGGGCGACAAGGATCCGTTCGCGCTGCGCCGCCACGCCCTGGGCGTGCTGCGCATGCTGCTGGAGAAACGCTTGCCACTGTCGATCCAGGGCTTGCTGGCCGATGCCGCCGCGCAGTTCGCAACGGTGCCCGGCTTCAAGGATCCGGTCGCGGATGTCACCACCTTCATGCTGGACCGCCTGCGCGGCATCCTGCGCGAGCGCGGTTTCTCGCCGAATGAAATCGAAGCCGTCGTGGCGCAAAACCCGGACCGCCTGGACGACATCGTGCAGCGCCTGGAAGCCGTGCAGGCGTTTGCCGCCCTGCCGGAAAGCGCCTCGCTGGCCGCCGCCAACAAGCGCATCACGAACATCCTGAAAAAGAACGAGGAAGCCGTCAGCCAGGTCGCCGCCGGTGGCGTGAACGTGGCGCTGCTGCAGGACGAAGCGGAGAAAAAACTGGCCGCCGCCGTTTCGCGCGTGCAGCCGGAAGTCGACGCGGCCTTTGCCAAGGGCGATTTCACCAGCACCCTGCAAACCCTGGCGCAGCTGCGCGACGATGTCGATGGCTTCTTCAATGACGTGATGGTGATGGCCGAGGATGTCGCCCTGCGCAACAACCGCCTGGCCTTGCTGTCGTCCTTGCACGGCATGATGAACCGCGTGGCCGACATTTCCAAGCTGGCGGCATAATGGGTACTCCGGCGCTGAAACTGATTATTCTCGACCGCGACGGCGTCATTAATCATGACTCGCCGGACTTCATCAAGTCGCCGGCCGAATGGCTGCCGATCCCCGGTTCGCTCGAAGCGATCGCCCGCCTGAACCAGGCTGGCTATCGCGTCGTCATCGCCTCGAACCAGTCGGGCATCGCGCGCGAATATTTCGACATGACGGTGCTGAACGCGATCCACCAGAAGATGCACACCCTGGCGCAGCAGGTAGGCGCCGATATCGACGCCATCTTCTTTTGCCCGCACGCGGGCGCGGACAATTGCGACTGCCGCAAGCCCAAGCCCGGCATGTTCCATGAAATCTCGCAGCGCTACAACACCAGCCTGAAAGGCGTGCCCACCGTCGGCGATTCGCTGCGCGACCTGCAGGCCGGTTTCATCAGCGGCTGCGTGCCCTACCTGGTATTGACGGGCAAGGGCGAAAAGACCAACGAAACGGGTGGCCTGCCGCCTGGTACCCAGGTCTTCCCCGACCTGGCCGCCGTCGTCAGCCACCTGCTCAAGGCGCCCGCCGCAGCGGCGCCCAGCGTGGCATTGAGTATCTAATCTTCGGAGAACCGCATTGCGTAATATTTCCCTGTTCCTGCGATCCCTGCTGTTCATGATCATCATGATCGTGGCCACCATCGTCTGGGCCTGCGTGTGCTTTTTTGCCGCGCCATTGAGCTACAACAAGCGCTATTGGGTCACCTCGCGCTGGAACGTGTTTATCCTGTGGTGTGCCAAGGTCATTTGCGGCATCCGCTATGAAGTCAAGGGCGCCGAGAACTTCCCCGACGCGCCGGCCATCGTGCTGTCGAAGCACCAGTCGGCATGGGAAACCATCTTTTTACTTCCCAGCCTGCCACGCCCGCTCGTGTATGTGTTCAAGAAGGAGATTTTGTACATCCCGTTCTTCGGCTGGGCCATGGCGCTGCTGCGCATGATCCCCATCGACCGCAAGCAGGGCAAGCATGCGTTCAAGAGCGTCGTCGCGCATGGCAAGCGCCGTCTGGCCGATGGCCAATGGATTATCATGTTCCCTGAAGGCACGCGCATTCCCGTGGGCCAGACGGGCAAGTACAAGAGCGGCGGCACGCGTCTGGCCATCGCCACGGGCGCCGTGGTGGTGCCGATTGCACACAACTCAGGCGAGTGCTGGCCCAAGCAGTCATTCCTCAAACGCCCGGGACTGATCACCGTCTCGATAGGCAAACCGATTTCGCCGGAAGGGCAAACCCCGGACAGCATGATGCAACAGGTGGAAAATTGGATAGAATCAGAAATGCGCGTCATTTCGCCTCACGCCTACAACGCTGGCTAGACGGCATCAGCGCGGTCATCCAGGAGCCGACACTGCGCCAGCAGATGAAGACCATCAAGGTCGGCGACCAGCAACTGGATTTGTTCGCGCATGACGTCTCGACCAGCACGCCCCCGGCGGTGCGCCCCACGGCACCGCCAGCGCCGCCCGTGGCGCCACCGGTAGTGGCGCCCGCGCCCCCCATCATTCGTCCTGCCCCGCCTCCCCTGCCTTCCCCGCCACGCACCGCCGATGGCCCGCCGCTGCGCCAGCTGCAGTTGGGCAGCCACCTCGTCGAATTCGCCCTGCGCCGCTCCACGCGCCGCTCCATCGGCTTCATGATCGACGATAACGGCTTGCGCGTCACGGCGCCCAAGCGCGTCACCCTGGCCGAAATCGACAACGCCATCCGCGCCAAGCAAGGCTGGATCGTCTCGAAGCTGCTGGAGCGGGGCGAGCGCAAGGTGCAGCGCCAGCAGCGTCCGCCCGTGGCCTGGGTCGATGGCGCCGTGCTGCCCTACCTCGGCGGCGAAATCACCCTGCGACTGCACCAGGCGCCGCGCCACCGCGCCAGCTTCCAGCGCGAGACGAATGAGCTGCACGTATGGGTCACGCCCACGGGCAGCGAACAGCAATTGAAGGAAAAAGTGAAGGGCTGGTTCCAGCATGAAGCGCGCCAGCTGTTCGAGGCGCGGCTGGACCTGTATGCGGACAAGCTGGGCGTGCGCTACGACTCATTATCGCTATCGTCGGCCGGCACGCGCTGGGGCAGCTGCACCATCGAGCGCAAGATCCGCCTGAACTGGCGTTTGATCCACTTCGCCCTGCCGCTGATCGACTACGTGGTGGCGCACGAACTGTCGCACCTGCTGGAAATGAACCACAGCCCCCGCTTCTGGGCCACCGTGGAATCGATCTATCCCGATTACGACGGCGCCAAGCAGGCGCTGAGGAAGCGCTCGCAAGAGCTGCCAGTCCTGTTCGCGTAAACAACATTGTTGGCGTCGCCTGTCGGATTACGCGCAAGCGCTAATCCGACCTACCTCGATCACGGCAGTAGGTCGGATTAGGCCGCAGGCCGTAATCCGACAACATTGTTGGCCGTGCATCCATCACGGCAACAGGGGCTTGATGGCCGCTATCGTGCGCGGCGTGGCGCCCCGGTGCTGGTTGGCAAACGCCAGCGCTTTTTCTCCCATAGCCGCCAGGCGCGCGGGATCCTGCAGCAGGGCCGACGCCTGCGCCATCAGCGCATCGGCGTCCGCCACGCGTGCCGCGCCGCCGGCGGCAATCGCCTGCTCCGTGACCAGCGCAAAATTGAAGGTGTGGGGACCGATCAGCACGGGCTTGCCCAGGGCTGCCGGCTCGATCAGGTTTTGCCCGCCCAGCGGCAGCAGGCTGCCGCCGACGAAAGCGCAATCGCAAGCCGCATAGTACGCAAACATCTCGCCCATCGAATCGCCCAGCAGCACCTGCGTGGCCGCCGCAACGGAATCGCCATGCGCCAGGCCGGACCTGCGCTGCACGGCCAGGCCCTGCGCCGCGATCAGTTTTTCCACTTCGTCGAAGCGCTGCGGATGGCGCGGCACGACCAGCAGCAGCGCGTCAGGTGGCAGGCTGGCGCGCGCCAGTGCTTCGAGGATCAGCTGCTCTTCCCCTTCGCGCGTGCTGGCGCACAGCAGCACGGGACGTGCGCCGATGGCTGCGCGCAGCGCCGCCCCCGTCGCCAGCGCCGCCTCGGGCACGACGACGTCGAACTTGATGCTGCCCGTGACGACCACGTCACGCACGCCCAGCTGGCGCACGCGATCGGCGTCGTCCTGCGTCTGCGCCGCCACCAGGGTGATGCCGCGCGCCGCATCGGTGATGAGCTTACCCAGGCGCTGCGCCTTGCCCAGCGAGCGCTGCGACAATCGCGCATTGGCCAGCACCACCGGCACTTTGTAGCGATTGCATTGGTGGATCAGATTCGGCCACACTTCCGTCTCCATCAGGATGCAGATGCGCGGCGCGAAATGGCGGATGAAGCGGGCCGGCATGGCGCCCGTGTCGTACGGCAGATAGCTTTGCACGAGACGCGTGCCGTGTTTGGCGAACAGGGACTTGCCCGTGGCGCGCCCCGTCGGCGTCATGTGCGTGAGGACGATGCGGCAAGCGGGCCATGCGGCCAGCAGCGCATCGATCAGCGGCTCGGCCGCGCGCGTCTCGCCGACGGAAACAGCGTGCAGCCAGATGGTGTCCATGGCAGGGGCTGGCCGGCGCCCGTAAAAGCCCAGGCGCTCGCCCCAGTGCCGGCGGTAGCCGGGTTCCTGGCGTCCGCGCAGCCACAGCCGCGCCAGCACCAGTGGCAAGGCCAGCCACCAGGCAAGGGTATAAAGAAGTCGCATGATTGTTTGATGTTGAAGTCAGGCGGGAGGATAGTCGGCCAGCAGGCGCTGCGCCGCGGCCAGCACTTCCGGCACGCCGGGCGGCGCACCCTTGTCGCCCAGGTTGATGATTTTCGGCGACCAGTTGCCTTCCGTTTTCCACAACGGGGAATCGGCATAGATTTCCACGGTCGGGCGCACAAAGGCGGCGGCGATATGCGTCAAGCCCGTGTCGACGCCGATCACCAGCGCCGCATGGCGCGCCAGCAGGGTGGCATCGCCCATCGACAGCTTAGGCAGCACGCGCGCATTCGGCAGGCCGGCCGCCACTTGTTCGGCTTCCGCCTTTTCCTTGGGCGAACCCCAGGGCAGCAGAATCGGCATGGGCGCGAGCGCCTGGCCCAGGGCGATCCAGTTTTCCGGCGCCCATTTCTTGGCGTCGCGCGCCGTGCCGTGGAAATACACGCAGTAAGGCGCCTCGCCCATCCAGTCCGGGCGCGGCTCGCTGCCTGATACTTCCGGCAAGCCGAAATCGGCCGGCGTGTCGACCATGTAGCCGAGTGCCGCGGCGGCCACCAGGCGGCCGCGCGCTACCGCATGCGTGCGCGGGTCGAGGGGAATGCTTTTCGTGTGAAACAGGCGCGAGATGCCTTCATAGCCGGAACCTTCGCTGCCATTGGCCAGGCCGACTTTCTGTCCGCCCGGCGCCAGGCGCGCGGCGCCCATGATGATGCCCGTCTTGAGCAGGCCCTGGGTATCGAACACATAATCGTAGCGCGTCTGCCGCAGGCTGCGGAAGAAGGCGGCGATTTCCGCGCGCGTCTCTTTCTTGCCCAGGCTCTTGCGCCAGCGCCGTAGCGCAAACGGGAAGATGGTAGCCACGCGCGGGTTCAGGCGCACCAGGCTGGTATAGCCCTCCTCGACCACCCAGTCGATGGTCGCGTTCGGAAAATGGCGGGCGATGTCCGCCACCATCGGCAAGTTATGCAGCACGTCGCCCAGCGAAGATACCCGCACCAGCAGGATTTTCAAGGGCGCCTGTGCGTCAGGTTGACCGGCCATGCTGTCAGAACGGCAGGACAGCGTCTGGCTTGGCCGCCAGGATCACGCTCTTGAACTGCCCCTGGATGCGCGCCAGGGCTTCCGGCGTTTCCGCTTCGAAGCGCATGACGATCACCGGCGTGGTGTTCGACGAGCGGGCCAGGCCGAAGCCGTCCGCGTATTCCACGCGCAAGCCGTCGATGGTGATGATCTGTTCATTGCCGGGGAAGACGGCGTCGCGGCGCAGCATGTCCATCAGCGCGACGTTCTCGCCCTCCTTCAGTTCCAGGTGCAGTTCCGGCGTGCTGTCGGACTGCGGCAGGGAATTGAGCAGGCTTGACGGATCCGCTTCGCGCGTGAGGATTTCCAGCAGGCGCGCAGCCGAATACAGGCCGTCGTCGAAACCGTACCAGCGGTCCTTGAAGAAGATGTGGCCGCTCATTTCGCCGCCCAGCGGCGCGCCCGTTTCCCGCAGCTTGGCTTTCACCAGCGAGTGGCCCGTCTTGTACATCAGCGGCACGCCGCCATGCTTGCTGATCCACGGCGCCAGGTGGCGCGTGCATTTCACGTCATACAAAATCTGCGCGCCTGGGTGGCGGGTCAGCACGTCGGCGGCAAACAGCATCATCTGGCGGTCAGGGTAGATGATCTGGCCATCCTTGGTGACCACGCCCAGGCGGTCGCCGTCGCCGTCGAAGGCGATGCCGATTTCCGCATCCGTCTCGGCCAGGCAGCGGATCAGGTCTTGCAGGTTTTCCGGATGCGCCGGGTCCGGGTGGTGGTTCGGGAAATTGCCATCGACTTCGCAGAACAGTTCGATGACTTCGCAGCCCATGCCGCGGAACAGGTCGCCCGCGAATGCGCCGGCCACGCCATTGCCGCAGTCGACGGCGATCTTGATCGGGCGCGCCAGCTTGACGTCGCCCAGGATGCGCTCCAAATAGGCGGCGCGGATATCGTGCGTGGCATAGCTGCCCGGCGTGCTGCTGGCGCTGCCGTCGTGCGCGACGATGCTGTGGTACAGGGCCTGGATCGCTTCGCCGTGAATGGCTTCACCGGCCAGCACCATCTTGAAGCCGTTGTAGTCGGGCGGATTGTGGCTGCCCGTGACCATGATGCCGGAGCGCGTGTCGAGCACATTCGTGCCGAAATAAACCATCGGCGTGGCCACCACGCCCAGGTCGATCACGTCGATGCCTGCCGCTTGCAAGCCCTGCGCCAGCGCTGCCGTCAATTCCGGTCCCGACAGGCGGCCATCGCGGCCAATCACGACCCGCTGCTCGCCCTTGGCCAGGGCGGCCTGGCCAAATGCCTGACCGATCTTGTGCGCCACGCTGGCATCGAGGGTTTTAGCGATGATGCCGCGGATATCGTAGGCCTTGAAGATCGTTCTGGACAATGGAAGCATGGTGTGGGCGATATAAGTAAGGGAATAGTAGGGTGCCTGGCAAGGTGCAGCGAGCGGCTGACAGCTTGCTACTGCGCCAAGAGTATACCGAATTATACGCGCAGCAGATCGATCGACTTGCCCGATTCCACCCACTGCTTGACCCACAGCGGCTGGCGGCCACGGCCTGTCCATTGCTCGGTCGCATTGTCAGGGTGGCGGTAACGCACCGCGACCTTGCCCGTGCGCGGGTGCAAACCATCGAGTATCAGCTGTTTCAGCGGAATGCCCGCCTGCTGCGCGATGGCCATGATCTGTTCGCGCGCCTTGTTCAAGTCTTCGCGCTCGCGGCCGTTCAATTCCTGCTTCACATTATCTTCCAGCTTGCGCAATTCCAGCATTGTCATCGTTGACAGATCCATCCGCTACATCCTTTACATTAATTTAAATAATAAAATCACGGGAAATATACTACATTGTATAAACAGCTGCGCACCGTTGCATAATCCATCAACTATTGAATCGCGGCCATCAGCGTATTTATCTGCTCAACATTAAGATTCAATGAAGAATATGCCGAAAGCACGTGTGAAAAATAAATAAACAAGGATGCGTGGCATTCCGGAATGGCTGCGCATGCCGCTTGCAAGGCTGGCATGGCGCATGCCATCCATGCCGATAAACGCGCTGGCCGATTATTATCGATGTACGACAGAGGGAAATGCAGCCCTATTAAATCCCCATGCGGCATAATCGGCATCCGCTTTTTCCTTCCCTCCGGCCATGCGCGCAATTGCTCGCAGACCCGCAATGTCCCCAACGCCAAAGGACTGGCATGCTTATAATGCAGGCGCGTAGTTCACTTCACCCGGCACATATGAAAACTTACTTTATCGGCGATCTGCAAGGCTGCCACGCACAAACCGTCGAGCTGATCGAACGGATCCAGGCGGCAGCGGATGGCCCCTACCGCCTGCTGTTCGCGGGCGACCTGATCAATCGCGGCCCCGCATCGCTGGCCACCCTGCGCCACGTGCATGCGCTGGCGCGGCAGGGCCTGGCCGACAGCGTCCTGGGCAACCATGACTTGCACCTGCTGGCCGTGGCCAACGGCATCCGCCCCGAGCATGCGTCCGATACGCTGGCCGAGATCCTCGATGCGCCCGACCGCGAG
Organism: Janthinobacterium sp. PLB04; assembly: GCF_021165895.1. NCBI lineage: Bacteria > Pseudomonadati > Pseudomonadota > Betaproteobacteria > Burkholderiales > Oxalobacteraceae > Janthinobacterium > Janthinobacterium sp. PLB04. The sequence continues at coordinate 5,799,325 of NZ_CP088968.1, forward strand.
GAATTGCTCGCCTGGCTGCGCCAGCGGCCACTGGCACTGGAACACGACGGCCATGTGCTCGTGCATGCGGGCTTGCTGCCGCAATGGAGCGCTGCCCAGGCCCTGTCGCTGAGCGGGGAAGTGTCCGCCATGCTGCGCAGCGACGGCTGGGTGGCGTTCCTGCGCACCATGTACGGCAACGAGCCGGCCGCCTGGCGCGACGACCTGCAGGGCGCCGACCGGCTGCGCTGCATCATCAACGCCATGACGCGGCTGCGCTTTTGCACGCCGGACGGCGTGATGGACTTCAAGATGAAGGAAAGCGGCAGCCCGCCGCCCGGCTCCGGCCTGCTGCCGTGGTTCGACGTGCCGGGACGGCGCAGCGCTGGCGACACCATCGTCTTCGGCCACTGGTCGGCGCTGGGACTGCAGTTGCGGCCACACCTGATTGGCCTCGATAGCGGCTGCGTGTGGGGCGGAAAACTGTCGGCCGTGTGTCTGGAAGACCGCTCGCTGCTGCAAGTCGACTGCCCTGCCTTCCAGCAGCACAGCGGCAAGCGGTAAGTGACAAGCATGGCGCGCATATGCTTAGTCGAAATCGGTCGTTGGCCTTGCCGCGCGTGGCCCTTATGATGCAACTTTTATGATGCAGCTTTTGTCTGTGCGATCCCATGCCCCCTGATACCGACAGACTGGCGCGCTGGCTGCTCGGCAGCCTGGAACTCGACACCGCCGTCCTGCATGTGGGCCAGTACTGCGGTCGCTGGCGCGCCTCCACGGCAGGCCGGGAACTGGGCAGCTTTCACCTGGTGCTCGATGGCCACTGCTATCTGCACCTCGATGGCGCGGCGCCAATCGCGCTCGGCCCGCGCGACGGCGTCTTCCTGCTACGCGACTTGCCGCACTTTCTGAGTCCCCACAGCGACCCGCTGCAGGCGGTCAGCGCGCAAGCCATGCTGCCGCTGCAGGCGCCCACGAAACTGCCGGCGACGGCGCTGGCCTGCGGCTTCTTTCAATTTCGCGGTGCCCTCTCAGCGCTGATCGTCGACTCCTTCCCGCCATATCTGCTGATACGCGGCGACGCGCCCGCCTTCAGCGCCGCCGCCGCGTTGTTCGACCTGATCCTGGCGGAAGCGGGCGGCGATCCGGAACAACCGTCGCCGCTCATCGCGCGCCTGGTCGAACTGCTGTTCTTTTACCTGATCCGCCATGTGGCGCAGGGCGAGCAGGTGGCGGCCGGCCTGCTGTCGCTGCTGCACCAGCCCGCGTTTTCGCCGCTGCTCGAACGCATGCTCGACGCCCCCGCCGCCGACTGGTCGATCGAGAACATGGCCAAGGCAGCGTGCATGTCGCGCGCCAGCTTCTGCAAGCATTTCGCCAGCGCCAGCGGCCACTCGCCGGCCCAGTTCCTGCTCCTGCTGCGCATGAAGATCGCGGCGCGCCGGCTGCACGACGGCGTCTCCGTCGAACGCGCGGCCGAACTGGTGGGCTACCGCTCGCACGCCGCCTTTACGCGCGCCTTCAAGCGGGTCACGGGCGAGCAGCCGGGCGCCTACCGGCGCGACCAGCGCCTGCGCCAGTTGGCCAGCTGAAATCAAGGATCTCACAATCGCAGACGAACGAGCACAAAAGGGCGACGCTGACGTCTGTTGCGCGCACGGCATGGCCGATATAATGGCCGGGTGACTTACCAACTTAGCAAGGTACCCCATGTCCCGTCTGACGCTGCACACTCTCGATACCGCTCCGGCCGATAGCCGTCCCTTCGTGGAAAAGGCCATCGCCAACAATGGCTTCCTGCCCAACCTGATCGGCGTGCTGGCCAATGCCCCGCTGGCCCTGGAAACCTATCTGACCGTCTCCGGCATCAATGGACGCGCCAGCCTGAGCCTGATGGAACGCGAAGTGGTGCAAATCACGGCAGCGCGCATCCATGGCTGCGATTTCTGCATCGCCGGCCATAGTGCCATCTCGCTGAAAAAAGCGGGCCAGACACCAGACACGGTGCGCGCCCTGCAGCACGGCCAGCCGACGGGTGACATCAAACTGGACGCCGTCGCCGCCTTCGCCACGGCCGTCATCGCCACGCGCGGCGCCGTCAGCGACGCCGAATATCAAGCCTTCCTGGCCGCCGGCTACGAGGAACAGCAGGCGCTGGAAGTCGTGCTGGGCATCAGCCTGGCCACCCTGTGCAATTTCTCCAACAGCCTGGCCGGCACGCCCGTCAATCCGCAGTTGACACCCTACCTGCCTGGCGCCGTCTGACATGGGCCGCCTCAATCACTGGCTGCACATGCATGCCGACCAGCTTGACCAATCATCGGAACTGGCTGAAACCGTTTTGCCGGCCCTCGCTGGCGACCAGCTGCTGGCCATCGGCGTGCCGCAGGCACATGGCGGCGCGGGCGGCGACGTACGCGACGCCATCGACGCCATCGCCAAAGTGGCCGAGCAATCGGTGACGGCAGCTTTTGTTTTCTGGGGCCAGCGCTGCTTCATCGAATTCCTGCTGCAAAGCGAGAACCGCGCGTTGGCCGAGCGCCGCTTGCCAGGCCTGCTGGCAGGCACGCAAGCGGGCGCCAGCGGTTTGTCGAACGCCATGAAATTCTTGTCCGGCATCGAGCAGCTGCAGATCACGGGCGCGCGCCATGATGACGGCCTGCTGGTCGACGGCGGCCTGGCCTGGGTGACGAACTTGCGCAAGGCGGGCTTTGTCGCGGCCGCCGCCGTGGCGCCGAACGACGGCGCGCCCCCCGTCATCGTCGCCTTCGACAGCGGCACGGCAGGCGTCAAGCGCAGCGAAGACCTGGACCTGATCGCCCTGCGCGGCAGCAATACGGCTTCCGTCAAGCTGGCGCAGGTGCACATTCCCGCCGCGGACATCATCAGCGACAATGCGCCAGCCTGGCTGCCGCAGGTGCGCCCATCGTTCCTCGGCATGCAGTGCGGCCTGTCGATCGGCCTGGCGCGCGCCAGCCTGGCAAAAGCGGCGCAGATTTCCGCCGGCTCGCGCAACCAGCTCACGCCCCGCATCGAAGCGCTGCAAGCCACCCTGGAAAACGCCGTCGCTACGCTGCTGGCCGGCGTGCATGATGGCCGCTTCCAGACGCAGGCACCAGCCATGTTCCGCTTGCGTATACAGCTGGCCGACGTGCTGCAGCAGGCGCTGATGCTGGAACTGCAAGCCATGGGCGGGCGCGCCTACCTGAACGCCGAGCAGCAGGGCTTTGCCCGCCGCTGGCGCGAATCGTCGTTCATCCCCATCGTCACCCCCAGCCTGACGCAATTGCAGGCTGCCTTGCAGCTGTTCGACAGCCAGCAGGCGGCAGCGGGAGCCCCGGCATGACGGCAGCGGCGCAAGACTGGGCGCTGCAGGCGCAGGACCTGAGCTACGCCTATCCCGGCACGGCGCCTGTGTTCCAGCACGTCTCGCTGGGCGTGCGCAAGCGTGAAATCGTCTGCCTGCTGGGCGGCAGCGGCTGCGGCAAATCGAGCCTGCTGCGCGTGCTGGCCGGCTTGCAGCCGCCATCGACGGGCGAGATCCAGTTCCTCGATGCGCCCATGCGCGAACCGGATCCGCGCAGCGCCCTCGTCTTCCAGCAAGCCAGCCTCTTGCCCTGGCTGAATGTCACGGGCAATGCCGGTTTTGGCCTGGACTTCAAGCACCAGCCGCAGCTCACGCGCGAGGCGCACCAGGCGCGCGTGGCGCAAGCCATCGAAGCGGTCGGCTTGAAGGGCCGCGAAAAACTGTACCCGTCCGCCCTGTCGGGCGGCATGGCGCAGCGCGTGGCGCTGGCCCGTGCGCTGGCGCGCGAACCGGAACTGCTGTTTGCCGATGAACCGTTTTCCGCGCTCGACGCCATCACGCGCGCCGAGATGCAGTCGCTGCTGGTCGACGTGGTGCACCGCTGGCACACGGCCGTGCTGCTCGTCACGCACGATATCGATGAAGCGATCCTCGTGGCCGACCGCATCTTGCTGATGGGCGGCAAGCCGGGCAACATCGTGCGCGAATGGCCTGTCGCCATCGCCCAGCCGCGCATCGGCCACAGCGCCGACGTGATCGCCCTCAAGATGGACATCCTTGACGCCCTGCAGGCGCTGCAAAAGCAGGATCAAACGCCCGCCTTTGCTCCTCATTAATCGACCGGAACATTCCCATGACATTCGAAGACCAAAACAAACCCCTGCACATCTGCGCCTCGTCCGATTGCGACTGCGGCCTGACGCGGCGCGACTTCCTGCGCATGTCGGCCCTGGCCACGGCCAGCGTCGCCTCGCCGCTGCTGTTCGCCGGCGACGCCATGGCCCAGCAAGGTCCGAAAGGCGACGACCAGCCCGTGAAGATCGGCTACCTGCCGATTACCGACGCCACCCCGCTGCTCGTCGCGCACGCCCGCAAGCTGTTCGAGGCCGAGGGCTTGCAGGCGGAAACGCCGCGCCTGTTCCGCAGCTGGGCGCAGATCATCGAAGCCTTCGTCGCCGGCCAGGTCAACGTCATCCACCTGCTGTCGCCGGCCACCCTGTGGGTGCGCTACGGCGCCAAGTTCCCCGCGAAAGTCGTCGCCTGGAACCACGTCAACGGTTCCGCGCTGACGGTGGCCAACGAGATCAACAAGGTCTCCGACCTGGGCGGGCGCACGGTCGCCATCCCGTTCTGGTACTCGATCCACAACATCCTGTTGCAGCAAATCCTGAGCGCCAATGGCTTGACCCCGGTCACGCGCGCGCGCAACGCAGCCATCAAATCGAATGAGGTCAATCTGATCGTGCTGGCGCCGGCCGAAATGGTCTCCGCGCTGGCCAGCAAGTCGATTGCCGGCTACATCGTGGCCGAGCCGTTCAATGCGGCGGCGGAAAACGCCGGCATCGGCAAGATCCTGCGCTTCTCGGGCGACGTGTGGAAAAACCATGCATGCTGCGTCACGTTCCTGTCCGAACGCGACATCAACACGCGTCCCGAATGGGCGCAAAAGGTCACCAACGCCATCGTCAAGGCGCAGCTGTGGACGCGCTCGAACCAGGTCGACACGGCCAAGCTGCTGTCGAACGTGGGCGAGCACCGCTACACGCCGCATCCGCTGCAAGTGCTGACGAAGGTGCTGGCCACCACCGATTACGCCAGCTATGAAAAACAGGGCCTGATCGCGCACAAGAACTGGCAGCAGCGCCGCATCGACTTCCAGCCATATCCGTTCGCCTCGTACACGGAAGAGCTGGTGCGCGCCATCAGCCGCACCAAGGTCGAAGGCGATACGCGCTTCCTGGCCAACCTCGATCCGAAGTTCGCCGCGCGCGACCTGGTCGATGACCGCTTCGTGCGCAAGGCCATCACGGCAGTCGGCGGCCCGGCCGCCTTCGGCTTGCCGGCCAACCTGCTGCGCAGCGAAACCGTGGCGGTCTGACGATGGCAAGCAAGTTGTTCACGAAGTTCGGCCTGCCCCTGGTGGGGCTGGCCTGTGCCTTGCTGCTGTGGTCCATGGGCGTGACGGCGCTGGAGAAATCCACGCCGATCGCCACCGCCTTCGCCCCCTTGCCCACGGCGCTGGCGTTCCAGGAGATGGTGGGCGGTTCGGATATCTGGCTGCACGTGGTACTGAGCCTGCAAAGGGTAGCCGTGGGCCTGGGACTGGCCATCGTCATCGGCGTGCCGCTGGGCGTGCTGGTGGCCATGTCGAAGAGCTTTTCCGGCGCGGCCATGCCGCTGTTCCAGCTGCTGCGCATGATTTCGCCGTTATCGTGGATGCCGATTGCCGTGATGGTGCTCGGTGTCGGTGACGCGCCCGTGTACTTCCTGCTGGCGTTTGCGGCCGTCTGGCCGATCCTGCTCAATACGGCGGCCGGCGTGGCGCGGCTCGATCCGAACTGGCTGCTGCTGGCCCGTAGCCTATCGGCCACGCGCAGCGAGATCGTCTTCAAGGTGATTTTGCCGGGCATTACGGCCGATATCCTGACGGGCGTGCGCCTGGCCATCGGCATCATCTGGATCGTGCTGGTACCGGCGGAAATGCTGGGCGTGTCGGCGGGCCTCGGCTACTTCATCCTCGACACGCGCGACCGGCTCGCGTACTCGGAGCTGATGGCCGCCATCGTGCTGATCGGCATACTCGGTTTCATCCTCGACTATCTGGCCCGCGCCGCGCATGCGCGCTGGCTGCACGTGAAGAACTAAGCCGCCTTGTCCAGCGGCAGCGTGGCGGCGATAGTCGCCTGCGTTGCCGCTGCCAGTTCACGGCGGTGCGCGTCGAGCGTCGCCACTGGCGCCAGACAGGTCAGGCGCGCCGTGATGGGCGGGCCGCTCAGAATCGCCACCATGCTTTGCGCAAAGCTCATGTCGCCGATGAAGTCGACGGCGTGGTGCAAGGCTCCCTTGTCATCCACATACACGAGCGCGAACGGCTGCACCGGCACTTGCGCGTCGATGGCAGCCTCGAACAGGTTGGCGTGAAACGGCAGGATCTGTCCTTGCGCGGCGGTCGTGCCTTCGGGGAAGAACGCAATGCGCTCGCCCGCCGTCAATTTATCCACCAGGCCCTGGAAAATCAAACGCAGGTCGCGCTTGCTGCCGCGCGAAATGAAGATGGTGCCGGCGCGCCCCGCCAGCCAGCCCAGGATCGGCCAGGCGCGGATTTCCGCCTTGGCGACAAAACGGCAGGGGTGGACGGCATTAATGACGAAGATATCGAGCCACGAAACGTGGTTCGCCACCACCATCGCATGGTCGAGTGCCGGCACGCTGTCTGCCGGCTGCGCCACGTGCACGCCGCAGATGTCGAGCAGTTGCGTCGACCAGCGGCGGATCCGCCGGTTGCGCCCCTCCAGGTCCAGCCAGGGAAAGAGCACGGCGCTCTTGGCCATGCCGCAGCCCAGGTGAATGGCGATGCGCGCGAGGCGGTAGGTAAGCAGAAGTTTCAAATCACACCAACAAATAAACCAGAACCGAAATCCGGGAGCAGACAAGGGATACCGGGGCAGCGCGCCCCGGTCCATGGATCTGATTTTTTAACGCTGAAACGCCACCTGTCCGGCAACGATGGTCGCCTTGACGATGCCGCTCAGCTCATAGCCGAGGAAAGGCGTGTGCTTGCCCTGGCTGGCCAGCGACGCCGACGACACGGTCCAGCGCGCGGCGGGATCGAAGACGCAGATGTCGGCCGCTTCGCCCACGGCCAGGCTGCCGGCCGGGATGCCGGCGACACGGGCCGCGTCGGCCGTGACCTTGGCCACGGCGCGCGCAAGCGGACGGGCGCCCGCTTGCGGCTGCGCCAGCGCATAGTCGTCGGCCCATTTCAGGGCCAGCGACAGCAGCAGCTCCAGCCCCGTGGCGCCGGGCGACGCTTCGCCGAACGGCAGCAGTTTTTCATCGTCGTCGACCGGCGTATGGTCCGAGCACATGGCGTCGACCGTGCCGTCAAACAGGCCGGCGCGGATCGCATCGCGGTCGCGCTGGCTGCGGAACGGTGGCGTGACGCGCGCATTCGGGTCGAAGAAGCCGATATCGGCGTCCGTCAGGTGCACATGGTGCACGCCCACGTCGCAGGTGACGGGCAAGCCTTCGGCCTTGGCCGCACGGATCAGTTCCAGGCCGGCCGCCGACGAGATGCGGCACAGGTGCACGCGCGCGCGGCTGGCGCGCATCAATTCGAAAATCGTGTGCAGGGCGATGGTTTCGGACATCACGGGCACGCCGGACAGCCCCAGGCGCGACGCCAGCGGGCCGCTGTGGGCGATGCCGCCACGGCCGATATGCGGGTCTTGCGGGCGCAGCCAGACGGTGTAGCCGAAGGTGTTCGCATACTGCATCGCGCGCAGCAGCACGGTGGTGTCTTCGATCGGCTCTTCCGCCTGCGCGAAGCCGATGCAGCCCGCTTCCGTCAGTTCCGCCATTTCCGTCAGCGACTTGCCCTTCAAGCCCATGGTCAGCGCGCCCAGCGGGTGCACGTGGGCCTTGTTCTGCGTCTTGGCGCGGTATTTCAGCATTTCCACCAGACCCGGCTCGTCCAGCACGGGGTCGGTGTCGGGCGGGCAGACCAGGCTCGTGACGCCGCCTTGGAGAGCTGCCTGCAATTCCGATTCCAGGGTCGCCTTGTATTCGTAGCCCGGCTCGCGCAGGCGCGCGGACAGGTCGACCAGGCCGGGGGAAACCACCAGGCCGGCCGCGTCAAACGTGGTGTCGGCCTTGAAACCGGCCGGGGCGCTGCCCACGGCCAGCACCTTGCCGTCGGCGATAAACAGGTCTTGCAAGCCATCGATGCCGTTGGCAGGGTCGATCAGGTGGCCGTTCTTGATATGTAGTGTCGTCATGCTCGCTTACTCGTCCTTGGGCTATCAGCCCTGATTACCAGCCAAAATACTCATCACCGCCATGCGCACGGCGATACCGAAGGTCACCTGCGGCAGGATCACCGCCTGCGGACCGTCGGCCACGGCCGAATCGATTTCCACGCCGCGGTTCATCGGGCCCGGATGCATGACGATGGCGTCCGGTTTCGCCAGCGCCAGGCGCTCGGGCGTCAAGCCATAGCTCTTGAAGTATTCCTGCGCCGATGGCAGCAGCGCGCCGCTCATGCGTTCATTTTGCAGGCGCAGCATGATGATCACGTCGACGCCCTTGAGGCCTTCATCCATGTTGGTGAAGGTGCGCACGCCCATCTGCTCCAGGCCGCCTGGCAGCAGGGTGTGCGGGCCGATGGCGCGCACTTCCGGCACGCCCAGCGTGGTCAGCGCGTGGATGTCGGAACGGGCCACGCGGCTGTGCAGGATGTCGCCCACGATGGCCACCGTCAAGTTGGTGAAATCCTTCTTGTAATGGCGGATCGTGTACATGTCGAGCAAGCCCTGGGTCGGGTGCGCATGGCGTCCGTCGCCCGCGTTGACAACGTGGACGTGCGGCTGCCTGGTGTCGATCAGGTGCTTGGCGATCAGGTAGGGCGCGCCCGACTGCGCATGGCGCACGACGAACATGTCGGCATGCATGGCCGACAGGTTGTCGATGGTGTCGAGCAGGGACTCGCCCTTGCTGGCCGACGACGCCTGGATGTTCAGGTTGATGACGTCGGCCGACAGCCTTTTTGACGCGATCTCGAAGGTGGTGCGGGTGCGCGTGGAGTTTTCAAAGAACAGGTTGAAAACGCTCTTGCCGCGCATCAGCGGGACCTTTTTCACATCGCGGTCGGAGATGCCGACGAACGAGGAAGCGGTATCGAGAATGTGGTTGACGATAGACTTCGGCAAGCCTTCGATCGTCAGCAGATGTTGCAGTTCGCCGTGTTTATTCAGTTGCGGATTAAGCATGGTGGGTATCTATGGTGAGCGTGAATTTTCCATCGTCGGCTTGCTTCAGGACCAGGGCCTGGCCCGGCGGCACGGCTGTGAAGGCGGCCACGAAATCGGCGGCCACCGGCAACTGGCGCTCGCCGCGGTCGACCAGGGCGGCCAGCATGATCTTCGCCGGGCGGCCATAGTCGAACAATTCGTTGATGGCCGCGCGCGTGGTGCGGCCCGTGTACAGCACGTCGTCGACCAGCAGGATGGTGGCGCCGGCCACGTCAAAACTGATCTGCGTCGGCTTGACGTCCGCATGCAGACCCTTCTGCGCAAAGTCGTCGCGGTAGAACGAGACATCGAGCACACCCAGGCGGTCGAGCAGGTTCAGGTCGCGCGCCAGGCGTTCGGCCAGCCAGGCACCGCCCGAATGGATGCCGACGATGGCCACGTTGGGGATGCCCGCCAGGCCGCTCTGCACTTGCTGCAGCAAGACCGCGTACAGGGCCTCGGCGTCGAGTTGGGAAGGATTCATAGGATGCGGCATAGAGTTCTTGATCATTCAGGGAGGAAGTCTAGGGTCAGATTAATAATTCGCGTCGAAATACTGTTGCAGGATGATGGCGGCGGCGCGGTCGTCGATCACTTCACCGCGCTTGGCGGCGATGACGGCCGAGGAGTAACGCTCATCGACAAGTTCCACCGGCAGGTTGAAGCGGCCATGCACCTGGTTGGCGAAACGGCGGCAGCGCGCGCTCATCTCGTGTTCCGTGCCATCGGGATGGCTGGGCAAGCCCACCACGATGCGGCTGGCGCCCCACTCCTTGATCAGGCTATCGATGGCGGCAAACTTCGGCTCGTTCGCCGTGGCCGTGATCACGCTGAGCGGCTTGGCCTGGCAAATCATGGTATTGCCGATGGCCACGCCGATGCGCTTCAAGCCGAAATCGAAGGCGAGGATGGTATCGATGGCGTCACTCGTCACAGCATTTTTCCATAATAAAGATCAACATAGGTGGTGCCAGAAACCGTAGCGAGCAAGCTCAATGTCGGGTTGAGTAGCGGAGCTGTACGAAGGTACAGCGAGCAACGGATGCCCGAAAGTGGGCTGCGCAGTAGGTTTATGGCATCCACCTCATGCGTGTCCGGCCTCGCTCGCCAGCATGAGGGGGTCGATGCCCAGCAACTTGATGGCCGCCACGTAGCGCTGCTCGATGGGGAAATCGAACAGGATGTCGGCCGAGGCGCCTACCGTCAGCCAGCCGTTGCGGCCGATCTCGTCTTCCAGCTGGCCCGGGCTCCAGCCCGAATAGCCGATCGAGACCAGCATGCGCTCGGGGCCATCGCCTTTGGCGACGGCTTCGAGCACGTCGATCGACGTGGTAAACGCCACTTCATCGGTCACCGTCAGCGACGAGGAATAGCGCGCGCCCGGCGTGTGCAGCACGAAGCCACGGTCGTCCTGCACGGGGCCGCCGAACATGATCGGTTCGTTGATGATGGGCGTGTCGCTGCCGGCCGCCAGTTTCAGGTCGATGCGGTCGAACAGCACTTCCATGGTCATGTCGGTGGGCTTGTTGATGACGACACCCAGCACGCCGTTTTCATTATGTTCACACACGTACACGACCGTGCCGCCGAAGATCGGATCTTGCATAGCCGGCATCGCAATCAGGAAATGGTTGGCCAGATTCAGGGTGGAGGAACCGGTCGCGGCCGGCTCTCCCACACCCTGCATCAGACGATGTCCTGGTAGAGTCTGGTCGATTTTACTCTTTTTCATACGCGATGCTCTCTCTGTGGGCTTGCTGGCAAGTCTCGCTTACCCCGCTATCGTACGCCTGGCACATCCTGCCGCGAATGCTGGGCGGCGGGAACCGTATTGCCAGGCGCTATTCTTGTTATGTTATAAATTAGTTATCAATTTGCTGTGCCATGCGGCGACATCCTGCACGCTGAGTGACTTGCTTGATAGGAAACGTCGCTTTCCCTGCAAGCGCATTTCAATGCCAATTGTAAAATTGATTGCAAAATCGCTGTCGCACATAAAGCACCATGAACATACCCGGTAGTTTACACTGAATTGCCGCCGCAGCGACGCCAAAGGCACGACGCGAGCGGCCATAAAGCCCTGTTGGCGGCAAAAAATCGCCTATCTTTGACCCTGAACACGCGAAATAATGACAATCAAGACTTCCCTGGTGTGGTTCCGGCGCGATCTGCGCGCGTTTGACCATGCTGCACTGCATCACGCCCTGCGCCAGAGCCAGGCCGTGCATTGCGTCTTCGTGTACGACACCGCCATCCTGGCAACGCTGCCGCGCCGCGACCGGCGGGTCGACTTCATCCATGCCAGCGTGGCCGAGCTCGCCAGCGAGCTGCGCCAGCTGGGCGGCGACCTGATCGTGCTGCACGCGGACGCGGCCGAGACCATCCCGCGCCTGGCCGCCGAGTTGAACGCCGACGCCGTTTTTGCCAACCACGACTACGAGCCGCAAGCGATCGCGCGCGATGCCGGCGTGGCCGCCGCGCTCACGCGCGACGCGCGCCTGTGGTTCAGTTTCAAGGACCAGGTCATCTTTGAAAAGGACGAGGTGCTGACGCTCTCGGCCAAGCCGTATACCGTCTACACGCCGTACAAGAATGCCTGGCTGAAGAAAATGCGCGCCGAACCCGCCTGCCTGGCGCCGTTCGATATCGAGCCGCATGCGGCCAGCCTGGCGCCGCCGCGCGCCGGCACGCCGGCGCCGCTGCCCACCCTGGGCGAACTGGGTTTCGAGGCCAGCAACCTGGCCGAACTGGCCATCCCCACCGGCATGGCGGGCGCCAGTCAACTGTTCGAGGATTTCCTGCCGCGCGTGGCCCGCTATGACGTGGCGCGCGATTTTCCCGCCCTGAAGGGGCCATCCTACCTGTCCATGCATCTGCGCTTCGGCACCGTGTCGCTGCGCTATCTGGTGCGCACCGTGGTCGACCTGATGGACCGCGGCGGTGGCGGCGATGGCGCGCCCGTGTGGCTGGCGGAACTGATCTGGCGCGATTTCTATGCCATGATTTTGTACCAGAACCCGCACGTGGAAGGCGGCGCCTTCAAACCCGCCTACGACGCCATCGCCTGGGAAACGGGCCCCGAGGCCGATGCCTTGTTTGCCGCCTGGTGCGAGGGGCGCACCGGCTATCCGCTGGTGGATGCGGCGATGGCGCAGCTGAACCAGACGGGCTACATGCACAACCGCCTGCGCATGGTCACGGCCTGCTTTCTGATCAAGGATCTGGGCATCGACTGGCGCCGCGGCGAAGCGTATTTCGCGCTGCACCTGAATGACTTCGACCTGGCCTCGAACAACGGCGGCTGGCAATGGGCCTCGTCGTCCGGCTGCGATGCGCAGCCCTACTTCCGCATCTTCAACCCCGTCACGCAGTCGGAAAAATTCGATGCCAGCGGGCGTTTCATCCGCCGCTACCTGCCGCAGCTGAAGGCGCTGGGCGACAAGGAAATCCATGCTCCCTGGCTGGTGCCGCGCATGCTGCTCGAGCAAAAAAACATCATACTGGGGCGCGATTATCCGGAACCGCTGGTGCAGCACGACGAGGCGCGCAAGGAGACCCTGGAGCGTTATGAAGTGGTCAAAGTGGTCAAGTAAGGCCACCGGCTTCCTGTGCGGTGAACGGCGTCCACACCGACCGCCAGGCGCCGTGCGGAAGTTTCGCCTGCATGGAAAGGGATAGTCCGCCCGTCCCCAGCTTGTCGCCGGACTGCCATTGCGCATTGTCAAGGCTCAGTGCCCGCGCCCTTCCCATATCCACATTGATCATTTCGCGCGTGTCATAGCCGACTTCCAATATGGGGTGCAGCACCCTCCCCATGCCTGACAAATACAGGGTATCGACATGGACATCGGGCTTGTCGAAACGTTCATACTGCCTCGTCGCGGCGGATTTGAACCCCTTGCCCATGGCGATGCCGATGGTGGCCGGACCATCGCACCCCAGCAGCGCGGCGAGTGCCCAATAGTCATGATCGGCAATGACCAGCCTTGCCAGGCAGCGTACTATCCATGCCGGCTCATCGGCCCTGAACGCATTCCAGTAGGGCTTCAGCGAGTTCTGCAGATAGCCCACTTCATGCAACGCCCCGACGAGGTTGATTTGCCTGTCGATGGAGTCGATATCCTGCAACAGATGGGCGACGGCCGCGGCGACCGCATGCTCACCTTTGGCCATGGCTTTGTCTTCGAGTTTTTTCAGTTTGGCGTGAAGGCTCATTGTTTTCCTGATTTGGCGATGCACGCCTGTTATGGCTGCCGCGGTGTTTCGGCACCAGCCTCCGTTTGCAGGCGCTGCACTTCCGCCAGCAATTCCTCTTCCTGGAACGGCTTGCCGAAATACGCATTCACGCCCAGCTCGAACGCATGCGCGCGGTGCTTGTCGGCGCTGCGCGAGGTAATCATGATGACGGGGATGGCGCGCGTCTTGTCGTCGCTGCGCACATTGCGCGTCAAATCAAAACCATCCATGCGCGGCATTTCCACGTCGACCAGCAGCAGGGCCGGCATGGCAGCCGGCTCCAGCGCATGCAGCTGTTCCAGCGCATCGACGCCATCCTTGGCCAGCAGCACCTGGTAGCCTTCGCGCTCGAACAGGCGCTGCATCACGCGGCGCACCGTCAGCGAGTCGTCGACCACCATCACGCGCACGGCAGGCACGGCCAGCGCGCTGGAAGCGGCATGCTGCTCGCTGCTGGCCAGCGCATACTGCGCCAACAGTTCCGGATGGTGCTCCAGATGCTGTGCCAGCGCCACCGGATTGAGGATCAGCACGATATCGCCCGTGCCCAGCACCGTGGCGCCGGCGATGCCCGGCATGCGCGCCAGCTGCGGGCCCACGTGCTTGACCACGACTTCGCGGTTGCCCACCACGTCATCGACCTGCAAGGCCAGCCTGTCATTGCCATTCCTCAGCAACAGCACGGGCGCATAGCGCTGCGTGGCCTGCGCCGCCGGCGTCTCGCCCAGCATGGCCGACAGGTGATGCAGCGCCAGCGACTGCCCGTGCGACTCGATGCGCCCGGCCGCCCGCACCTGCTCCAGCTGTTCGCCTTTCAGGTGCAGCACCTGCTCCACCAGCACCGATGGCAGGGCATACGTCTTGCCGCTGGCCGCCAGCAGCACCACTTGCGTGACGGCCAGGGTCAGCGGCAGGTGGATGGTGAAGCGCATGCCCAGGCCCGCCTGCGTCAGCGTTTCCACGCGCCCGCCCAGGGCCAGCGCTTCGGAGCGCACGATGTCCATACCAAAACCGCGCCCGGCCAGTTCCGTCAGGCTGTCGGCGGTGGAAAAGCCGGGCGTGAAAATCAGTTCGGCCGCCTGCGCGTCGGTCAATGGCGCATCCGTCGCCACCAGACCGGCGCCGTGCGCCTTGGCGCGGATGCGTTCCAGGTCCAGCCCCGCGCCATCGTCGGAAAAGGCGATCGCCACTTCATTGCCCTGCTGGCTGACCTGCACCAGCAGCTCGCCCGTTTCGCTCTTGCCCGCGGACAGGCGCGCGTCGCGCGGCTCGACGCCGTGCACGATGGCGTTGCGCAGCAGGTGCTCGAAGGGCGCCGCCATGCGTTCCAGTACACTGCGGTCGATTTCCACGCCGCCGCCGCGGATGTCGAGGTTGACGCGCTTGTCGACTTCCTTGGCGCTTTGCCGCGCCACGCGGAACAGCCGTTCGGCGATGCTGGCAAACGGCACCATGCGGATCTGCATCAGGTCGCGCTGCAGCTCGCGCGTCAGCCGCGCCTGCAGCACCAGGTCGTCCGTTACCGCATCGACGCTGTGGCTGAGGTTTTCGTGGAACGAGGCCACGTCGTTGACGCTTTCGGCCATCATGCGCGTGAGTTCCTGCAAGCGCGTAAAGCGGTCGAATTCGAGCGGGTCGAAATCGCGCTCGCTGCCGACGGCCATCCGCGAGGCGATCTGCGATTCGGCCTGCATTTCCACTTCGCGCAGCTGGCGCCGCAAGCGCGCCAGGTTGTCGGAAAACTCGGCCAGCGAAGCGCCCAGCACGCCCACTTCATTTTCCATCTTGGAGCGCGTGATCGACACTTCGCCAGCCTGGTTCACCAGGCGGTCGAGGATATCGGCGCGCACGCGCACCAGGGCCGCCTTCGGTTCGGCGGCCGGCGTGTCTTCCATGCCCGGCAAGGGCAGCAAGGGCTGCTGCAACTGTTCGAACAGGTGCAGCGCATGGTCGTAGTGGGCCAGCAATTCCTCGAAGGCCTGCGGCGTGGCGGTACCCGCATGCAGCATGTTTTCGATATGCGTCTCGATTTCATGCGCATGCTGGCCCAGGCGCATGGCACCGGCCATGCGCGCGCTGCCCTTGACCGTATGCAGGGTGCGCAGCAGCATCTGCGCCTGGCCACTGTCGTGCGGCTGCTGCTGCCAGCTGCGCAGCGCCTCGCCGATCTGCGGCAACAGGTCGGCGCCCTCCTCCAGGAAGACGGACAATAAATCGAGGTCGAGTTCATCGCTGATGCCGGCGCTCGCCGCCAGCAGCGCGGCCGCGTCGGCCGGCATGATGGCGGGCGCCGGCGCTTCCGGTGCCGCGTGCTCCAATGGCGGCGCGTGCTCGAAACCGGCGTCGAACAAGTCGTCGCTGGCGCCGCTGTCCTGCATCGGCGCCGGTGCCGGCACTTCGGCAGCAGCCGGCTGCAGCGCGTCGGCGACGATGCTCGCATACGTCGCCTCGAACAGGGTCTCGAGCTGGGGTACAGGAATCTCGGCCAATGCGTCGGCCGGCGCGCCGACGATGCTGGCGTAGGCGGCCGCAAACAGGGCGTCGAGCCGGTCTTCCTGGCTCTCGCCGGGCGGTGCCGTCAGGGCGCGCCACAGGGTGTTGAGCGCTTCGATCATGTCCGGCTGCGTTGGCGCCAGATCGCCCAGCGCGAACGCCTGCAGCATTTGCCCGATGCGCTGCGTGGCTTGCTCCAGCACGTCGTGCTGTTCGGCGCGCAGGCCGGCCAGCGGCGGCACCACCGTCTCGATCACCGTTTCAAGCGCATGCGCCAGGTCGCGCAGGGACTGGAAACCCACCGTGCCCGAGGTTCCCGCCAGCGTATGCACGGCTTGCAGCGCCTCCGCGCTGACGGCGCGCTGTTCATGGCGCCACTCGCCGAAGTCGCGCGTGAGCACGCGCAGCAATTCATCCGTTTCGGCCAGGTAGATGTTGTACAAGGGAAGGCTGATGCGCAGTTCGCCCACGTGCTTGAGGTGATCGTCCGGCGCTTCGTGCAGCGTGGGCGCCGTGGCCAGGGGAAGTCCGATCACATTGCCATTGCTGGCCACGGGCGCGGGCGGGCGCGGCTTGCGCAATTCGAACGGGCCGCCTTCGCGCACGCGCTCGGCCGCCATCAGCAGCATGCCGGCCTCGCGCTCGCGTCCCGCTCCGCCTTCCAGTTCGGCCACCCATTCGCTGAGCTGGTACCAGCCGTAATTCAGCAAGGTGAACAAGTCGTCGCTGACGGGGCGCGCCTCGGCCAGCCAGGTATTCATGACGCGTTCAATGGCGCCGGCCGCTTCGGCAAACTGCGCCAGGCCGATCATGCGGCTGCTGCCTTTCAGGGTATGGAACGAGCGGCGCAGCATGGCCAGGTGGTCGCCGCTGGCGGCCTGCTCTCGCGGCAGGGCCAGGGTGGTGTCGATAAAGGCAAGCACTTCGCGCGCTTCGGCCAGGAAGATATCGAGCATCTCCCCATCGACGTCGGTCACGGCGGGCGCGGCATCCATGCCAGCAGGCGCGGCGGGCGCCAGGGTCTGGTCGAGCAAGGGCACCGGTACGGCACCGGCGGCGGCGACTTTCTCAAATGGCAGGGCGCGGAAGGTGCCGGCGGCAGCATCGAAATGGAAACGCCCGCTGGCCGCCTGCGCATTGCGGCCCAGCATATCGACAAAAAAGCCCAGCGCGCTGACATTTTGCGCGATCTCGTCGAGCGCCTCCGCATGCGCCTCCGCCTTGGCGCCACTACCGGCCAGCTGCCGCACGGCCGCGTCGACCTGCAGCACGGCGGCGCACGCGTCTTCCTGTCCCAGCCCGGCCAGTTGCTGCTGCAACTGGCCCAGCACGGGCGCGACGCCATCGAGTGCCCCCTCCGGCCGCAACGTATCCGCGTAATAAGCGTTGAGCACCTTTTCCACCTGGCGCAGGCCCGTCTTCATTTCCTCGGCCAGCGCGGCCACCGTCTGGCCCTGTTCGATCTGGCGCGACATCTCGCCCGCCGTGACGGGCGGCGGCGCTTCGCCAGCCAGCAATGCCTGCAGGCGCGCGGCGATGGTTTCCGCATTGCCGGCAAAATCGTCGGGCAGGCGGCGCAGCTGCTCCAGCCCCGTGTCGGCAAACAGCAGCGCCACGCCGATTTCATTTTCCAGGGCCGCGCTGCGCCCGCTGGCCACGGCTTGCCGCGCCACGGCAGCGCATTCGCGCAGCAGGCTGGCCAGGGCCGGCTGCTTCAAGGACTCCACATGTGCGGCCACCTGTTGCAGCGACTCTTCGAAATCCGTGCCCAAGGCTGGATCGAGGTCGGCTTGCGCCAGGCGGCTCCAGCTGGCGCGCGCCTGCGCCAGGGCCGTGCGGGCGCCTTGCAAGGCATCCTGGTCAACCTGGCCGTAGCGCCGCGTTTCCACGTCGGCGGGAACCTGCCCCTCCAGGGCGAAAGCGGCGCGCAGCTGGCGTGCCTCCGGCGTCGGCTCGGTGGCGGCCGCGATGAAGAACAGGGCGTCGCGCAGCATCGATTCGGGCAGGCTGGCCGTACCCTGCGCCAGGCGGCGCAATTGCAGGTTGATCAGGCCGAACAGCTGTTTGACGTTGAGCGTGCCCATGCCCTCGCCGCTGGCCGCCAGCCCGGCAAAGGCCTGCATGGCGAACCAGAAGGTGCGCGCTGGTGCTTCCTGCTGCGCGTCGGCTACCAGGGTCAGGGTGGCGTGCAAGTCGCTGGCATGCTGGCGCCGCGCCGCGTCATCCTGCGCCTTCAGGAAGGGCAACAGGGACTTTTCAAAGCGTCCGCGCCAGGCCGGATAATCGGCCACCGGAGGCGCCTGCGCCAGCGCGATGGCATGCCCTTCCAGCATCGATGCCGGCGGAAAGAACAGGTCGGCCGGGTGTATACGCTCGGCGCCCAGCATGGCTTGCAGGTCGCGGTAGTAGGGAAACAAACGCGTGGGCTGCGGCGGCGTGCCGGCCACCAGATCTTCCAGGTATTCGGTCAGGGCCTGATACAGTTCGGCGACGACTTGCGCATGGTCCAGCGTGTATTCGAGGCTGCCGTCACGAAAGCGCGCCAGCGCCTGTTCCGCGCCGTCCGTCAGCAGGCTGGCGCCGGCCACGTCCACCATCACCAGCGCGCCATGCGCCTGGTGCAGATGCGAGCGTGCATGCTGCAGGGCCGTGGCGCGCTCCTCGCGCTCGCGGCCACCCGCCTCGAACAGGGCCGTTTTCGAGCGTCCCAGCGCTTCGCGGATTTCCACCATCACCCACGACAAAGGTTCGCTGTCGAACGGCTTGGACTGCTGTGGACTATCAGGTGTGCTCATGCATGCCTCGGTAAGGAAATCGCCTGGACTGGCGCGGCGTTCAGGCGGCGACGCGGAAGCGCGACACCGAATTCTTCAGTTCCTGCGCCAGCATCGACAGTTTATGGATCGATTGCGCCGTTTGCTGCGTGCCATCCTGGGTCTGCTCCGTCACGCTCAGGATATGCTGGATATTCAAGGCCACGCCGCTGGCCGAACCGGCCTGGGTTCCGGTGGCGAACGAAATGCCCTGGATCAGTTCTGCCAGGTGTTTCGACACCTGGCTGATGTCGTTCAAGGCTGCGCCGGCCGCGTCCGACAGGCGCGCGCCCTCGACCACGCCCTGCGTGGACGTTTCCATCGCCCGCGTCGCATCCTGGGTATCGGCCTGGATGGTGCGCACCAGCGCGCCGATCTGCTTGGCGGCGGCGGCCGAGCGTTCGGCCAGGCGCTGCACTTCCTCGGCCACGACGGAAAAACCGCGCCCCGCCTCGCCGGCCGATGCGGCCTGGATGGCGGCGTTCAGCGCCAGCACATTGGTCTGCTCGGTGATGTCGGAAATGAGCTCGGTGATCTCGCCGATTTCCTGCGACGATTCGCCCAGGCGCTTGATGCGCTTGGACGTATCCTGGATCTGCTCGCGGATTTCATGCATGCCCTTGATGGCGTTTTCCACCGCCGTCGAACCCTGCTGCGCGGCCGCCACCGATTGGCGCGCCACGTCGGCCGAGACGCTGGCCGACTTCGACACGTCGGTAATCGCATTGGCCATCTTGACCACGGTGGCGCTGACGCCCTGGATTTCGCGCGACTGCTGCTGCGACGCGATCAGCAGCTTGCTGGAAATGCTTTGCGCCTGCGTCGAGGCGCGATTGACCTGTTCGGCCGTCGCCGTCACCCTCCCCACCAGGCCGCGCAATTCCTCCACCGTGTAGTTGACGGAATCGGCGATGGCGCCCGTGATGTCTTCCGACACGGTCGCCTGCACCGTCAGGTCGCCATCGGCGACCTTCTGCAATTCATTCATCAGGCGCAGGATGGCCGCCTGGTTCTGCTCATTCCTGGCCTTCGCCTCTTCCTCTTTTCCCTGCGACTGGAGCCGCAGGATTTCCGCTTCCTGGCGCCGCCGCTCGGCGTCGCGCGTGCGGTTGACGGAGTCCTGCAGCAGCACGCGGCCGATGCCGGCCGCCGCGATCAGGGTCAGCAACACGCCGCCGACCATCATCCAGAAGGCGATGCCCAGGGTTTCCTGGTTCACGTGATACATCTGCTGCAGCAGGGTCAAACGCTGGCGCAGGTCTTCGTTCTCGTTGAAGATCAGCTGTTCGGCGCTTTTCGCCGAACTGAATTTGTCGAGCCGGTCGAGTATCGACGACACCAGCTTCTGGTACGTGTCGAAACTGGCTTTCAACGCCACCAGGCGGTCGCGCAGTTCGGCGTCGCGCGTGGGCGCCAATTGCAGCGACACGCTGCCATTGAGCAAGCCTTCCACGGCGGTGCGGAAATACGTCGTGTCGCGTCCCAGCGAAAATGCCGTTTCCGAGCTGATGCTGCCCGACGAGAGAAACTCGCTGGCGCTGCGGCTCATGCGCTGGCTCAGCATCATCAGGCGGCCGATGACGGCCAGGTCGCGCGCATTGCCGCCACGCTGCACCTTGAGCGCGGCGATTTCCTCGGTCTGCGCCAGCAGCGCCGGCGACAGCCCATTCAATTGCTGCAAGGTCTTGTCGAATTCGCCCAGCTCCGGCTTCAGGCGCAAGATGGTGCTGGCCGCGCGGTCGCTGCTGGCCCACTTCTTGCGCGCGTCGGCCACCGCCGCCAGCAGGGCGGCACGCGACTCGCCGATATCGCGGCCGTGATACGTCCCGCCGCGCAGCATCAGGCGGAAATCCTGGTTCAGTTCATTGCGGCTTTCCTCGAGCTGGCGGAAGGCTTCCGGATTGCCTTGCACGGCGTTGGGCGCGGCCTTGCCGATGCGCTGCGAATGCATCAGCGCATCGCTGGCCAGCTGCGTTTGCGCCGAGGCGATATTGCCGCTGCGCGTGTTCAGCCCCACGAACAGCAGGCTGGCGGCCAGGCTCAGGGCCATCAGCGTCGACAGGATGCTCAGCTGCTTTTGCAGCGGAAAATGGCCGATCAGCGGCAGCTTCAAGTCGCTGACCGGCGCGCTGGCCAGCGACTTGCGCCGTCCCAGCGCGTCGCGCAGGCGCAGCGGCAGGTCTGCCGCCGATGCCGGCGCGTCCGCAGCGTGCTGCGCTTCGGGCATGCCGGCCGCCAGAATGGGGGAATTGGCGCCCATCAGCAAATATCCTTGTGGTCGGGGTAGCCGTCAAAGCCGGCATCGAGGAAGCGTTCCGATTGCGCCAGCTGCGCCAGGTCCAGGCGCAGCCACTGCTGCCCTTCGCTGTCGCGCAGCGCCTGCGCCGCCCACGATGGGAGCACACCCTGCGCCGCATCGTGAACGCGCACGGATTGCATCGCGCGCAACTGGCGCAAGCCCAGCACGCGTTCGACCAGCAGGGCGCAATTGAGGCCCAGACGGGGAGAAAACGTGATGATGCGGCAGTGATTGCCCGACACGCAAGCCGGCTCGCCCATGTAGCGGGCCAGGTCGACGACCGCCGTCAGCCGTCCGCGCATGGCCGCCAGGCCCAGGTACCAGTCCTGCGCCAGCGGCACGCCCTGGATCTGCACGCCGGAAGCAATCACGATTTCGCCCAGCTGCGTCAGGTCGAGCAGGCACGGCCGGCCACCGAGCATCACGCCCAGTTCCTTGCGCGCTGCCAGCGCGCCGCTGCGCGCGGCCTGTATCCGCTCGATCAATTGCAGCTGATACTGGCGCAAGCGCCCCTGCCGCGCGCCCGTCTCGAAAGATGGCATGGCAGCGGCAGGCGAAAGGGCCGCTGTGGACACGCCGTGACCTGGCATCGTGTGCATTCTCAGGAAATCGCGGCGATCTTGGCCAGCAGCTCGGCTTCGACCACCGGCTTGACCAGGTAATCGCGCGCGCCCTGGCGCAAGCCCCAGATGCGATCCGTTTCCTGGCTCTTGCTGGAGCAGATAATCACCGGCACGTCCTGCAGTTCGGGATCGCGCGCAATCGCGCGCGTGATCTGGAAGCCATTCGCACCGGGCATCACCACGTCCATCAGGATCAGATCCGGCCTGGCCTGCTTGAGCTGCGCCAGCGCGTCGGCGCCATCCTGCGCCGTGAGGACGGCATAACCGGCACGCACCAGCATCTCGCTCAGGTAATAGCGTTCTGTCGGCGAGTCGTCGACGATCAGAATTGTGTGTATGGCCATCTGCTTCCTTGCTGCGTTGTCAATCAATAAAAACACTTATTCAAAATGCCCGGCCAGGTGCAACCGCACGGCCTCCAGCAACGCCTCGCGCGCCAGCGGCTTGGCCAGGCAGGCGCTGGCGCCCGCCATGGCCCCGCGCGCGCGGTCGAACAAGCCTTCCTTCGACGACAGCATCAGCACCGGCGTGGCGTGGAAGGCCGCACTGGCCTTGATCAGCGCGCAGGTACGGTAGCCGTCCAGGCGCGGCATCACAATGTCGCACACGATCAGCGCCGGCCGGCAATCGGCGATCTTGGCCAGGGCATCGAAGCCGTTTTCCGCCACCACCACGCGATAACCGGCCTCGCCCAGGATCTTCGCGGCCGCGCTGCGTATCGTCGCGCTGTCGTCGATGACGAGTATCGTGGCGCTGGCGCACACGGCATCGGGCGGCGCCTCGGGCAAAAAGGGACGCGTCATGTGATTATTCGACAATCTTTCATACCATAGCACAGGCAGCCGCCATACCTGCGTGCGGCAGCGGCATCCCATGAATCTCGATTGATTACAGCGCCACCATCTCGAAATCATCCTTGCGCGCACCGCATTCAGGACAGGTCCAGTTCATCGGAACATCGGCCCAACGCGTGCCCGGAGCGATGTCTTCGTCGGGCATGCCGGCCGCTTCATCATAAACCCAGCCGCAAATAAGACACATCCACGTTTGGAATTGCTGCGTTGTTTCGTTGCTACTCACGTTCTGCCACCCTTCAATCAAGTAAAATGCTGAATTAGGTATCTTAATCTACCCGCCGTGCAAAACCAAACTTCTCCCCTCATATTAAGCTTCGGCGTGTCCGATCCGGTCGGTGCGATCGGCATCCAGGCCGACCTGGCCACGTTTTCAGCCTTCGGCTGCCATGGCCTGTCCGTCACCACGGGCCTGTTGATCAGCGATACGGCGCGCGTGGAAGACGTACAGGCGGTCGACCCGGACTGGGTTTCCGACCAGGCGCGCGTGCTGCTGGAAGACATGTCCGTCTCGGCCATCAAGATCGGCGCGCTGGGCAGCGTGGAAAACGTCACGGCCATCGCCGAAATCGTCTCCGACTATCCGAACGTGCCGCTGATCCTCGATCCCTTCATTTCGGCGCTGCCGGAACAGGGCATGGACGATGAAGACATCCTGACGGCCGTGCGCCAGCTCCTGATCCCGCAAACCACCCTGCTGGTGCTCTCGCCGGTGGAACTGGAGCGCCTGGCCGAGACCTGGCGCGACGCCGATCCGGACGACACCCTGCAAAACGACGTCGACTACCTGGTCGCCCTGGGCTGCGAATACGTGCTCGTCACCGGCATGCCGGCCGACGCCAGCAAGTCCGGCACGGCCGAAGGCAAGCTGCGCGCCAACACCCTGTTCGGCGAGGACGGCGTGGTACGCCACGACGAATGGCAGCACCTGCCCGGCATCTTCAACGGTGCCGGCAGCACCCTGTCTGCCGCCGCCACCGCCCTGCTGGCCCTGGCGAATGATGAAGACGATGTGCCGCAGGTGGTCGTGGCGGCGCAGGAATTCACGGCCGGCGCCCTGGCCCACGCGCAGCGCCACGGCATGGGCAAGCTGGTGCCGAACCGCCTGTTCCGGCAACAGCGCCAGCGCGGCGCCCAATAAGCACAGACGACACAGACAACGATCCACTTTCAAGGCACGATTATCATGACGACGACTTCACAAAACGACATCCTGTTTGCCCGCGCACAAAAAACCACGCCAGGCGGCGTCAATTCGCCCGTGCGCGCCTTCCGCTCGGTCGGCGGCACGCCGCGCTTCATCACGCGCGCCGAAGGCCCGTACTTCTGGGACGCGGACGGCAAGCGCTATATCGACTACATCGGCTCGTGGGGCCCGGCCATCGTCGGCCACGCCCATCCGGAAGTGGTGAAGGCGGTGCAGGATGCTGCCGCGCTGGGCCTGTCGTTCGGCGCGCCGACGGAAGGCGAAGTGCTGATGGCCGAGGAAATCACGCGCCTGGTGCCATCGATCGAACAGGTGCGCCTGGTATCGTCGGGCACGGAAGCGACCATGAGCGCCCTGCGCCTGGCGCGCGGCGCCACGGGACGCGACAAGATCGTCAAGTTCGAAGGCTGCTACCACGGCCACGCCGACTCGCTGCTGGTGAAAGCGGGCAGCGGCCTGCTCACCTTCGGCAACCCGACGTCGGCCGGCGTGCCGGAAGATTTCGTCAAGCACACCCTGGTGCTCGACTATAACAACGTGGAGCAGCTGAAAGACGCCTTCGACAGCTTCGGCGCGGAAATCGCCTGCGTCATCGTCGAACCGGTGGCCGGCAACATGAACCTGGTGAAAGCTACGCCGGAATTCCTGCAGGCGATGCGCGAACTGTGCACGCAGCACGGCGCCCTGCTCATTTTCGATGAAGTCATGTGCGGCTTGCGCGTGGCCCTGGGCGGCGCGCAGGCGCTGTACGGCATCAAGCCCGATCTCACGGCGCTGGGCAAGGTGATCGGCGGCGGCATGCCGGTGGCGGCCTTCGGCGGCAGCGCGGCGCTGATGCACAACATGGCGCCGCTGGGCGCCGTCTACCAGGCCGGCACCCTGTCCGGCAACCCGGTCGCCGTGGCGGCCGGCATGGCTACCTTGAAACTGATCCAGCAGCCTGGCTTCTACGAGCAGCTGGGCGCCACGGCCAAGCGCCTGGCCGAAGGCCTGACCGCCGCCGCGCAAGAAGCGGGCGTGGTCTTCTGCGCCGACTACATCGGCGGCATGTTCGGCATCTATTTCAGCGCCACCCCGCCGACCAGCTACGCGGAAATGATGGCGGGCGACCGCAGCAAGTTCAACGCCTTCTTCCACGCCATGCTGGACGAAGGCGTATACTTCGCGCCCGCCGCCTTCGAGGCAGGCTTCGTCTCGGCGCAGCACGATGACGCCGTCATCGACGCCACCATCGCCGCCGCGCGCAAGGTCTTTGCCAAACTGGCCTAAGCGTTTTACACGGCCGCGGTGTCCATCACCGCGGCCACCAGCGCCGGCAGCCTGGCCATGTCGTTGAACACGACATGCGCACCGGCCGCCTTCAGGCGCGCTTCCTGGCCGGGCGCGATATGCCCGCCGCCAATAAACCCCAGCACCGTCATGCCCGCCGCCACGGCCGCCGTCACGCCCGTGACGCTGTCTTCCAGCACCAGACACTGGCCTGGCGGCACGCCGAAGGCGGCAGCTGCCGCCAGGTAGACGCCCGGATGCGGCTTGGCGTGGCCCACCAGGTCCGGCGTAAAGACGCGCTTGTCGAACAGCGGCGCCATGCTGGTCCGCTCGAGCGCCGACAGCACGCGCGCGCTGACGCTGTTCGAAGCGACGGCCTTGGGCAGGGGAATGGCTGCCAGCGCCTGCGCCACGCCAGGCACGGCGCGCAGCTGCGCGTCGCAGGCCGCATCGACGGCGTTGCCGATGGCCATGATCTCGTCGGCCGGCAATGGCGGCAAACCCAGCTCCTTGTAGATATCCTGCATCAGCGGCACCAGGCGCTGGCCCAGGCGCGGCTCGATCAAGCCTTGCAGGGTGACGCCCTCGGGCAGGTTCTGCAGGCGCGGTCCCAGCAATTCCAGCAGCGCTTGCAGGGCCACGGCTTCGCTGTCGATCAGCACGCCATCGCAGTCGCTGATCAAATGGGTATAGCGCAGTGGGGTGGTGGCGGTATCAGGCATGGACTCTCCAGAAGGCAACGGTGACGGGAAATGCGGCGGCCAGCCGGCCAAGGCAGGCATCGCAACGATCATAGGTGGAACAGGCGGACGCTACCACGCAGAAAACGTCTGAATGACGATACTTTTCTGCAAAAGGCAGCCAACGGGGGAAAGAATCGGGCGCCAGGCAGGCGTCGACGCGTAAATACCAATTCAATACCACGCAATACCAGTGATTATCGCTGATTTTTGAATTCGCTGCGTTCGTCTTGAAACCGGGACGCGGAAAGCGCCCCGGCGATGCGGTTTACTTCAGCCAGCCGCGGTGGCGGAAGTACAGGAACGGCGCGATGGCGCTGGTGATCATCAAGCCCCAGGCCCACGGATAGCCGAACGACCATTCCAGTTCCGGCATCAGCTTGAAGTTCATGCCGTATACGCTGGCGATCAGGGTCGGCGGCAGGAAGGCCACGCTGGCCACCGAGAAGATCTTGATGATCTTGTTCTGGTTGATGTTGATGAAACCGACGGTGGCATCCATCAGGAAGTTGATCTTGTCAAACAGGAACGAGGTATGGCCGTCCAGCGATTCGATGTCGCGCAAAATCTGCCGCGCTTCCTCGAACTGCTCGGAATTGAGCAAGCGGCCGCGCATCAGGAAACTCACGGCGCGGCGCGTATCCATCATGTTGCGGCGGATACGGCCATTCAAATCTTCCTCGTGGGCAATCGCATTCAGCGCTTCGGCCGCGTGCGCATCGGTAAATTCCTTTTGCAGCACGCGCGTGCTGACTTCTTCCAGGTTCTGGTAGATGCCTTCGAGCACGTCGGCCGAATATTCGGCATCGGTGGCGTACAGGTCGAGCAGCACGTCCATGTAGTCGGCAATCGAGCCGGGCCGCGAACGGGCGCGCATGCGCACCAGGCGGAACACGGGCAAGTCGTCCGTATGCATGGAAAACAGGATCTTGCGGGCCAGGATGAAGGCGACCGTGATGACGCGCGAGGGACCATCGTCCTCTTCGCGCAGGAAATCTGTGCGCAGGTGCAAATCGCCGTTTTCCGCTTCGTAATAGCGGGCCGACGCTTCAATATCCTTGACTTCGTCTTCGCCCGGCAGGGTGACGTTGTAGATGGCCTTGACCCAGGCCCGTTCATCATCGGTAGGGTCGGTCAGGTCGACCCACACCGGTTCGGCATTTTCGAGGTCTGCGCGGCTGTCGATCGGCACCTGGTTGAGCCGGCCATTCTGTAATACAAAGACATTGATCATGCGCGCTCTCAGCCGGATGTTGGGTTATCGTGATGTGCTGGCGCTGGCGCCAAAAATGAAAACAGCGCAAGTGTACCCGCAAAGGCCTTTTCACGACCACCCCCGGCACCGCTTTTTCACGGAAAAAGTGCGGCGTTGCACCAACCGGTGCCGATTAAGATGCTGCGCCGCAATAGTGCCAATCAGGCAGCTTTAACTTTATACAAAGAAAGCCGGCTGCCATCAAGGCAGTTCCGCCGCTCCCATGCGGCGCAGGATCACGCCCGTACGCCGGTTCAGGTAGCCCGTATCGCGGTGACGGTCATAAAAGCGGGGGTTCGGCAGCATCACGGCCAGTTTTGCCGCCTGCCCGGCGCTCAGGCCCGCCGCGCTGACCCGGTAATAGTGGCGCCCGGCCGCCTCGGCGCCGAAGATGCCCGTGCCAAACTCCACCACGTTCAAATAAATCTCGAAAATGCGCTGCTTTTCCATCAGGCTTTCCAGCATATACGTGATGATCAGTTCCTGGCCCTTGCGCACATAGCTGCGCGAGCCGGACAGGAACAGATTCTTCGCCAGCTGCTGCGTGATGGTGGAACCGCCCGCCACGACCTTCTGCTTCTTGCTGTTTTTTTCATATGCCTTTTGCAAGGCTTCCCAGTCCACGCCTTCATGCTCGGAAAAATTCGCGTCTTCCGAAGCGATGATGGCCCGTTTCAAGTTGTTCGAAATGCGGTTGTACGGCACCCACGTCTGCTTGATGGTGGCATTGGGATTCTTATCCTGCAAGACAGACAACTGTTCGCGCATGAAAGCCGTACTGGACGGGTTATGCTCGACCCACCACCAGATTTGCAGGAAGAAATACAGCTGCACGACGATAAACGCCAGCACGGGAACGATGAACAGCCACTTGATCCAGCCGTAGCGGCTGCCGCTGCGGCGCTGGCCCTTCTTGCCGGCGCTCACAGGGCACTGCGCAATTGCGCCAGCAAATCCTGCGTCCGCGGCCGCACGCCGCGCCACACGTAAAACGCTTCGGCCGCCTGCTCCACCAGCATGCCCAGGCCATCGCGCACCTGCGCGCCATGCTGCGCGGCAAAGTCCATGAAGACGGTGGGCTGGGCGCCATACATCATGTCCAGCGCCAGCGTGTGATCGCCGAAGATTCCCGGCGGCACGGGCGGCAAGTCGCCCGCCAGGCTGGCCGAGGTGGCATTGATGACGATATCAAAGACGCCATCGGGCTGCGTGTAGCCGCCGGCGCGCAACTGACCGGGGTGCGCCAGCGCATCGGCAAACTGCGCCACCAGCGCCTCGGCCGTGGCCACGGTGCGGTTGGCAATGTAGATTTCCTGCGGCCCCTGTTCCAGCAAGGGCAGCACGACGCCGCGCGCCGCGCCGCCCGCGCCCAGCAGCAGGACGCGCTTGCCGGAGACACTCACGCCCGCGTTGCGCACGATGTCCTCCACCAGGCCCGCGCCATCGGTATTGTCGCCAAGAATGGTATCGCCATCGAAACGCAGGGTATTGACGGCGCCGGCCGCTTGCGCGCGCGGCGTCAGGACGGTGGCCAGCGCGCACGCGTCCAGTTTGAAGGGCACCGTCACGTTCGCGCCCTTGCCGCCCTCGGCGGCAAACGTACGGGCCGCCAGGGCAAAGCCATCGAGCGGCGCCAGGCGGCGATCGTAGACGATGGGCTCGCCCGTCTGCAGGGCAAACGCGGCGTGGATCAAGGGGGACTTGCTATGGGCGATGGGATTGCCGAAGACACAATATTGATCGGGATTCATTTCTTGCTTGTTCAATTGCTGCCGCCAGTCAGGTTAGCTTCCATTTTTTCTTCGCGCGTAAATTTGAAGCGGGTAATGACGACCCACAGGTCATCCTTATCACTTGACAACATGTTCGGTGGGAAACGCCCATACGGCGCCGCGCGGCGCACGATGGCCAGGGCCGCCGCATCGAGCGCGGGGTTGCCCGAGCTTTTCTCCACGCGGGCGCCGCCTTCCTTCTGGTAAATCGTGCCATCCTGGAAGATGGGGATGTAGACAACCAGTTCGCCATACATCTTGCGGCCATTCTTTTGCGGGAAATTCAGGGTGCCGATTTCCTCGATGCGCTTTTGCAGGGTCTTGTAATACATGGCGTAGCCGACTTCCTGCGTGCTGGGCGTAATGAAAGTCTTGCGCGGACGCTTGTTCTGGTCTTCCACGGTCTGGCTGATCTCGGCCGCCATGCGCGCGATGGCCTTGCTGCTTTCCATCAAGTCCGAACCGGATGCGAGCGGATTGGGCTTGTCTTTTTCCGTAACGGGCGCGGCGCTGTAGGGCGTCGGCCTGGCCGCCTGCGTCAGCAGCTCCTGCTGCTTCTGCTCGAGTTCGGCAATGCGCCGGGCGCTGGCCTTGACGCTGTCGCCCTCTTCCACCTGGCGCATGTCGGGCAAGGGCGACTTGGCGCGGCCCTTGTCGGCTTGTCCGCCACCGTCGAGATTGGCTTGCGCCAGGGCATCGGCCTTCAGCGGCTTGTTCGCATGCTTGGCGTTGACCAGGATCACTTCCAGGCCGGGATC
The DNA here is from genome assembly GCF_021165895.1 of Janthinobacterium sp. PLB04. Taxonomy (NCBI): domain Bacteria; kingdom Pseudomonadati; phylum Pseudomonadota; class Betaproteobacteria; order Burkholderiales; family Oxalobacteraceae; genus Janthinobacterium; species Janthinobacterium sp. PLB04. Next base: position 5,828,938 of record NZ_CP088968.1, read on the forward strand.
GGTAGCCACGGCCCGCTGCGGGGCCGGGGCGACAAAATGCATCGCCAGCAAGGCGCCGTGCGCCAGCAGCGATACCGCCACGGCAATCATCAGGAAACGATTCTCTCGGAAAGACTTCACGCGCAACCCAATTCGCAACAAACACACCATAACAAGATGGCTGAATTCTACGTCAAAGGGCGGTGCCGGCAACAGTTTTCAGCACCGCCTTGATGGCCTGACGACGGCCTTACTTGACCTCGGGTTCGCTGACCACGTCTTCGCTGGCCAGTTCCGCCACTTCCGCATCGGCGTCGCTGACCTGGTTCGCCGCTTCCGGCGATGCTTCCGGCGCCACGTCGCCCTCGTCGGCGCCTTCGTCACCCGATTCTTCTTCGTAATCCAGTTCGGCATCGGCCGCCGCATCCGGTACGGCGGCGATTTCCAGCAGGCGCGCTTCGATGCTCAGGTCGACCTCATCCCAGCGCAACAAGTCCAGTTTTACCTGGGCGCCGCGCGCCACCGATGGCATGCCCGGCAGCTTGATGACCAGCGGAATGTCGACCAGGCGCAGGATCTCGTCTTTCAGCACGACGGCATCGACCTGGCGCGCGTTTTCCTGGTGCAGCCAGCGCAAGCACCAATAGCGTTCCATGTTCGACTGGAAATCGCCATACGCGGCATACGCGGCGTCGAAGGCCGAAACGATGGCGAACAGATTCGCATCGCGCGGCTTGAACGGGGCCACCAGCGGCGCCGTCACGCCATGCTCGGCGCAAGCGATGATTTGCCATTGGTTCACCAGGTCCGTATAGCGGCGCAACGGTGAGGTGCTCCACGCATATTGATCGACGCCCAGGCCCTGGTGCGGCGCCGCATGGGTGACCATGCGCACCTGCATCTTTGCCGCCCAGCTATTGCCACTGCCGCCGCCCTGGCTGCGGTAGATCCCGGGCACGCCATGGTCGTGCAGCATCTTGCCCCAGGTACTGTTGGCAAAAATCATCAGTTCCGCGACGATCTTGTCGAGCGGCGCGCCACGCTTGCGGCGCGCCACGGTGACGATGTCGTTTTCCACATAGAAATTGAAATCGACGCGGTTATTCTGTTCCGGCTTCAAGCCGAACGCTTCGCGTTTCTTCATGCGGCCCTGTTCCAGCTGCTGCGCCCATTGCCACAGCACGGCAAAATCGGCCTTGTGCGGGTACTCGCCTTCGCCGCTGGCCAGGGTTTCCTCGTTGACCAGGTCATCCAGCTGGTTATGGCGCAAATTGCTGGCAATCGGCACCAGCTCGGCGCGCGTCTGCGTGCTGACCACGGCCCAGTCCGCTTTCGGGTCCAGCGTGGCGTACAGCGACAGGGCCGGGCACGTCGTGCCTTCCGCGAGCGTGAAGGCGTTGACGATTTCGTCCGGCAGCATGGTGATCTTGTCGCCCGGCATGTAGACGGTCGACATGCGCTGGCGCGCCATCTTGTCGATCACGTCTTCCGGGCGGATGCCCAGCCCCGGCGCGGCGATGTGTATACCCACTTTCACGGTGCCATCGGGCAGCGGCTGCACGGAGAAGGCATCGTCGATCTCGGTCGTGGTCACGTCGTCGATCGAGAAGGCGGCCACGTCGGCCAGCGGCAGCTTGGCCGTCACGGACGGCACGGGCACGCTCGGGAAGCCGGCGCCTTTCGGGAAGTTTTCGAAGAGGAATTTCGACAGGTGCAAATCTTTCGGTGAAGCAATACCGCCGACAGCCAGCATCAAACGCGGCGGCGTCGTGTGCAATTCCGTGCACGCCGCTTCCAGCGCCTTGTATTCAATCGTGTTCTTGTCCGGCTTGAACAGCAGTTGCAGCACCATGGGCTGCATCGAGGCAGGCAAGCGGTTCTGTTTCAGCTCTTCCACATAGGCGGCTTGCACCAGCGCCTGCTGCTTTTTCTTTTCGATACCGGCCAATGCCGCCTTCAGCGACGCTTCCGGCGCCGCCTTGTAGCGGCCACGGCCTTTCTTGTAGAAATACACGGGCGCCGAATGCAGGGCCAGGATCAGGCCGGCCGCTTCCGGCGGCAACGGTGCGTGGCCGAAATACTCGGCGCCCAGCTCGGCAAAGCCGAACTCGTCTTCGCCCGCCACTTCCCACAGGAAATCGAGGTCAATCTCGGCAGCAACGGCCTTGGCTTGCTCCAGCAGCTCGGCCGGAGCCGGTTTTTCATACTGCAGCAGCACATCCTTGACCTTGACCTTGGTACGCTTGCCGCTGGCCATTTCGACCTGGTACGCTTCACCCGCTTGCGACAGGACCGTGCCGACCTTGAAATCGCCGGATTCTTCAAAAAATAGATTCATTGTTATGCTTTGTTTATTAATGTGTCGGTTGCAACGGTGCGAGTGACGGACGTCAACTCCAGCACCGCCGGCAAAAATACTTCGGTTACCAGCAGCAATCCCTGGTGACGCTGGTACAGGCAGCGGCGGGCAAAAAACAGCGCCTGCTCGCCGGCGCGCTGCCCTTCCAATGCCAGCGCCGCCTGCGCCCGCTGCACCAGCGGGTGGCCGGCGCGCAAGCGGGCAAATTCCAGTTCGCCGCGCCGCACCATGCGGTCGCCAAACAAGGTCGTGCCCAGCGAGCGCTCGCCCAGCGCGGAAAACAAGGGCCAGTCCGTGGCCGTCGCCTGCATGGGCACGACGGTATGGCCAAACACGGCCGGTTTGTTATCACAACGCAACAGCACTTCGCGTTCCCATACCCGGCCCGCGCGGTGCAAACCAATGATGGCGGCCTCGTCCGTCAAACAGCGCGATGTTTTCTGATGCAAACATTGCACGCGGAACGCCTGGCTATGCGCTTTCAGTTTGGCCGTCAGCGAACCGCCGCCCGTGAGCCAGTGGCGCAAGGCCGGCGGCGCATTGACGGCGTTCACGTGCGCATGCCATTGCGCCTGCCGCAGCGATCCCGGCCTCACTTGGCCGCGTCCGCGTCGATGCCGCAAAATGCCAGCACGGGCGCCAGGTATGCGGCAAATTCGCTGATGCCATGGTCGCTGCCATCGATGACGCACTGCTGCGCCCCCTGATAATGCGCCACCATGTCGCGGTAGTCGAGCACTTCATCGCCCGTGGCGGCAATCAGGAAATAGCGTTGCGGCTCGGTAATTTTCTCTACGGCAAAGGTTCGCAGCTCGTCGATGTATTCGCGCTTGAACTCGAATGGCTTGTCCGAATGGAACTCGGTCGTCACGCCCACATGCTGTTCCAGGTCGATCAGGGGCACGATGGCAGGGTTCAGCAGCACGGCGCGGCAACCGAGCCGCTCCGCCAGCCAGGTGGCGTAATAGCCGCCCAGCGAGGAGCCGATGATCGTCAGGTCCGCCGACGCCACATCCTTGACCAGCGACAGGGCCAGTTCGATGGCCAGCTTGGGCGAGGCCGGCAATTGCGGGCACAGCCATTCGGCCTCGCGGCCCAGCGCCTGCATCTGCGCGGCCAGCAGGCGCGACTTCATCGACAGGGGCGACGAGCGAAATCCATGCAGGTACAGAATCATCGGCCCAGCGCCTCCAGCAACTTCTGGTGCACGCCGCCAAAGCCGCCGTTGCTCATGACCACGATCTGGTCGCCGAGACGGGCGCTGGCGGCCACGGCGGCCACCAAGGTATCGATGTCTTCGTAGGCGCTGGCAATCTTGCCCAGCGGCGCCAACGCGTCGCCCAGGCTCCAGCCCAGCGCGGCATGGCTACCGAAACCGAAGACCAGGTCGGCATCCTTGAGGCTGCCCGGCAGCGCATCTTTCATGGCGCCCAGCTTCATGGTGTTCGAACGCGGTTCCAGCACGGCCAGGATACGGCCGCTGCTGCCTATCTTCTGGCGCAGCCCGCCCACGGTGGTGGCAATGGCCGTCGGGTGGTGCGCGAAATCGTCGTACACGGTAATGCCGTTGACCACGCCGCGCACTTCCATGCGGCGCTTGACGCTCTCGAAGCTGGCCAGCGAAGCGCAGGCCTGGGCAATCGGCACGCCCACGTGGCGCGCGGCGGCGATGGCCGCCAGCGCATTGCTGCGGTTGTGCTTGCCCGTGAGCGCCCATGCCACATGGCCTTCCTGCTGGCCATTGAAATACACGTCGAAGCTGCCATCGGCCTGCTCTTGCAGTTGCCAGTTAGCATCTTGACCAAAACTTTCCTTTTCACTCCAGCAACCGCGCGCCAGCACGCGCTGCAGCGACGCTTCGTCGCCGTTGAACACGAGACGGCCAATGCCGGGCACGGTGCGCACCAGGTGATGGAATTGCGTCTCGATCGCGTGCAGATCGGGGAAGATGTCGGCGTGATCATATTCCAGGTTATTCATGACGGCCGTCTTCGCGTGGTAATGCACGAACTTGCTGCGCTTGTCGAAGAAGGCCGTGTCGTATTCATCGGCTTCGATGACGAAGAAGTCCGAGTCGGCGCTCTTGCCCTCGATTTTGCCGCTGAGGCGGGCGGAAATGCCAAAGTTCATCGGTACCCCGCCGATCAGGAAGCCCGGCGCGTAGCCCGCGTCTTCGAGTATCCAGGCCAGCATGGCCGAGGTTGTCGTCTTGCCATGCGTGCCCGCCACGGCCAGCACCCACTTGTTGCGCAAGATGTGTTCACCGATCCACTGCGGGCCGGATACATACGGCAGGCTGCGGTTGAGGATTTCTTCCACCAGCGGGTTGCCGCGCGAAACCACATTGCCAATCACATACAAATCCGGGTTCAGCTTGGTTTGTTCCGGATCAAAGCCCTGGATCAGTTCGATTCCCTGCGATTCCAGCTGGGTGCTCATCGGCGGATACACGTTGGCATCGCAGCCAGTGACTTTATGGCCGGCTTCCTTGGCCAGGACAGCCAGGCCGCCCATGAAGGTACCGCAAATGCCGAGAATATGAATATGCATGTGATCAGTGCGAAAGGTGCACGCTTAAGTAAGTAAGACGGTGAGATAAAAAACAGCAAGTGCAGGATTTTACCTGACGCCATGACTTTTTCCGCTTCGGAGTATCATCTCGCTCATGACAAACGATGCATTTGACGATAGCGCGCAGTTGCGCCTGGAAATCGCTGCCGCTGCCGCGCGCCTCGTGGCGCAGGATGGCGCCGACTATGGCAGCGCCAAGCGCAAGGCGGCGCGGCAAGTCCTCGGTGACGCGCCGAACCTGCCCAATATACTGCCTGACAACGACATGATCGAAGAACAGGTGCGCCAATACAATGCCCTGTTCCTGGCCGACAGCCAGCCGGCGCGATTGTTCCAGCTGCGCACGATCGCGCTGCAGGTGATGGAGGCATTGCAACAATTTCATCCTCTGCTCAGCGGCCCCGTGTTCAATGGCACGGCCGGCCCCCACGACGAGATCTATTTGCAGCTGTTTGCCGAGAGCGCCAAGGAAATCCACATCTTCCTGCTCAATAAAAATGTCGTGCTCGACATGTCCGAAAGCCCGCATTTCAAGGGAGCGCGTTATGATGCGGTCGAGACAGCCAGTTTCTTGTGGAAAAACGAAGGCGTGCACGCGGCCCTGTATGAGCTCGACGATATGCGCGGCGCGCTGAAAGCCAAGGCGGACGGCAAGGTGCTGCGCACCGATATCGCCGGGCTGCGCAGCCTGCTGGCCGCCAGCCTCGCCGATGGCGTGCCGGCTGCCGACTAACATTGATATAGATAAAGTTATGACAAAAAAGAATTGGATCGCCTGTGCCATCGTGGCGTTGATGTTTGGCGGCATGGGCGCTTACGTCGGTTTGAGCAAGGAAAAAGCGAAAGAAGCGGAGAAGGAAGCGGGACCGCTGACGACCGCCATCGCGCCAGGCGCGACGGGTCCCGTCAACGAGCTGTATGCGCTGTCCCTGCCGGACGCGGCAGGCGCCACGCAAGCCTTGTCGCAATGGAAAGGCAAGAATTTGCTGGTCAATTTCTGGGCACCGTGGTGCCCGCCGTGCGTGGAAGAAATGCCGGAGTTATCCGAAGTGCAAGGCCACTACGGGGCGAAAAACCTGCAGGTGATCGGTATCGGCATCGATTCGGCCAGTAATATTGCCACTTTTGCCAGCAAGGTCAAGATCGCCTATCCCGTGTATGTGTCCGGCATGAGCGGCACCGACCTGTCGCGTCATTTTGGCAATGCCACGGGCGGTTTGCCCTTTACGGTGCTGATCGGCGCCGATGGCGAAGTCAAAAAGACCTATCTGGGCCGCTTGAAATTTGATCAGTTGCGCGCCGATCTGGATAAATTGTAAATTCGGAGCGTGCTTTTTTCTCTTGCCAATGCGTATCTTTGGCGGCAAAATGCGGAACTTTCGCTAAAACGGTCTTCCATACATGGCAAAAAACCTCCTTCTGCTCAACGGTCCCAACCTGAATTTGCTGGGAACGCGCGAGCCTGAGGTCTACGGCGCCAGCACCTTGGCCGATATCGAGCAGGCAGCAATGGCGCAAGCCATGGCGGCCGGTGCCGACCTGGTTTGCTTTCAAAGCAACCATGAAGGCGCGCTGATCGACCGCATCCATGCCGCGCGAGCGGAAGGGATCGATGCCATCGTCATCAATCCGGGCGGCCTGACCCATACCAGCGTTGCTTTGCGCGATGCGCTGGCCGGGGTCGCCATCCCGTTCGTGGAAGTCCATATCTCGAATATTTATCAACGCGAAACGTTTCGACATCACTCATTTCTCAGCGCGATCGCGCAGGGGACGATCTGCGGCCTGGGTATCGATGGATATCGGTTTGCCATCGACTTTGCGCTTAAAAAACGTTAATCTACGCGATCTGCACGCATTTAGCGCGGCGATAGGTTCTTGGACATCACCGCATCACTCATAAAACAAACTACATTCCTAGGGGTTTTACATGGATCTACGAAAACTCAAGACCTTGATCGACCTGGTCGCCGAATCGGATATCGCAGAGCTGGAAGTTACCGAAGGCGAAAGCAAGGTTCGCATCGTCAAATCGTCGGCCATGCCGCAAAACCAGATGGTCATGATGCAGCCGCAAGGCATGCAAGCCCAATACCAGCCAGCCGCGCCAGCCGCAGCACCAGCGGCTGCTGCTGCCGTGGTCGCCGCCGAGCCAACCGGCTATGTGGTCAAGTCGCCGATGGTCGGTACCTTCTACCGTTCCTCCGCTCCTGGCAGCGCCGCCTATGTTGAAGTGGGCTCGACCGTCAAGGAAGGTGATACCCTGTGCATCATCGAAGCGATGAAGCTCCTGAATGAAATCGACTCCGATAAAGCCGGTGTCGTGACCCAGATCCTGGTTGAAAACGGCCAACCGGTCGAATTCGGTCAACCCTTGTTTGTGATCGGCTAAAACCCAGTCCACACGGCCGGCAACGGCCGTTTGCAGTTTTAGCCCCTCACACTTGTTGTTTCGCCGGCTCGCCGGCTCTCACAGACATACGCGAACCTACCATGTTTGAAAAAATCCTGATTGCCAACCGTGGTGAAATTGCCCTCCGTATTCAGCGCGCCTGCCGCGAAATGGGCATTAAAACGGTTGTAGTCCACTCCGAAGCCGACAAGGACGCGAAATACGTCAAGCTGGCCGACGAATCCGTTTGTATCGGCCCGGCACAGTCGTCCCTGAGCTACCTGAACATGCCCGCCATCATCAGCGCTGCTGAAGTGACGGATGCGCAAGCGATTCACCCAGGCTATGGCTTCCTGTCGGAAAATGCCGACTTTGCCGAACGCGTCGAGAAATCGGGCTTCGTCTTCATCGGCCCCCGCTCCGAATCGATCCGCTTGATGGGCGACAAAGTGTCGGCCAAGCAAACCATGATCAAGGCTGGCGTACCGTGCGTACCCGGCTCGGAAGGCGCGTTGCCGGACGATCCGAAAGCGATCGTGCAAATTGCCCGCAAGATCGGCTACCCGGTCATCATCAAGGCCGCCGGTGGCGGTGGCGGACGCGGCATGCGCGTGGTGCACACGGAAGCGGCCCTGATCAACGCCGTGGCGATGACCAAGACGGAAGCCGGCACGGCCTTCGGCAACCCTGAAGTGTATATGGAGAAGTACCTGGAAAATCCGCGCCACGTGGAAATCCAGATCCTCGCCGACGAACACAAGAACGCCGTCTGGCTGGGCGAGCGCGACTGCTCCATGCAGCGCCGCCACCAGAAAGTGATCGAAGAAGCACCAGCGCCGGGCATCCCGCGCAAACTGATCGAGAAAATCGGCGACCGTTGCGCCGAAGCTTGCCGTAAGATCGGCTACCGCGGCGCCGGCACGTTTGAATTCCTGTACGAAAACGGCGAGTTCTATTTCATTGAAATGAATACCCGCGTGCAAGTGGAACATCCGGTTACCGAGATGATCACCGGCATCGACATCGTGCAAGAACAGATCCGCATCGCGGCCGGCGAAAAACTGCGTTTCCGCCAGCGCGACGTCCTGCTGTCGGGCCACGCCATCGAGTGCCGCATCAACGCCGAAGATCCCTTCAAGTTCACGCCATCGCCAGGCAAGATCGTGTCGTGGCATGCACCGGGCGGTCCTGGCATCCGCGTCGACTCGCACGCCTACGCCGGCTACTACGTGCCGCCGCACTACGACTCGATGATCGGCAAAGTGATCGCTTACGGCGCCACGCGCGAGCAGGCGATCCGCCGCATGCAGATCGCCCTGTCCGAAATGGTGGTCGAAGGCATCAACACGAACATCGCCCTGCACCGCGAACTGATGATCGACGCGCGCTTCATCGAAGGCGGCACCAACATTCACTATCTGGAACAGAAACTGGCCGACATGCCGGACCTGGGCAAGAACCTGAATGGCGGCAGCCCCAGCATCGCCAAGAAGTCCGAAATCAAGGCGGGCGCATGAGCTGGACGGAAATCGTCATCGAAATCGCCCGTGACAACGCCGAGGCCATGTCCGACGCGTTGATGGAAGCGGGCGCCCTGTCGGTCTCGGTGGAAGACGCCGATGAAGGCACGGATGCCGAGCAGCCGCTGTTTGGCGAACCGGGCATGGAACCGAAGGAAGCGGCGTGGGAACGCAGCCGCGTGGTGGCGCTGACGGACGTCGACGCCGACCAGGCCGCCATCGTGGCCGCTGCGGCCCAGGCGGTCGGCATGGCGGAAGTTCCCGCCTTTGCCATGCGCCCCGTCGAAGAGCAGGACTGGGTGCGCCTGACCCAGTCGCAATTCGCCCCGATTCACATCGGCAAGAATATCTGGGTCGTGCCCAGCTGGCACGAGGCACCGGATCCTGACGGCCTGATCCTGGAACTGGACCCTGGCCTGGCCTTCGGTACGGGCAGCCACCCGACCACGCGTTTGTGCATGGAATGGCTGGAAGCCAATCCGGCCCCTGGCAAGACCGTGCTCGACTACGGTTGCGGTTCCGGCATCCTGGCCATGGTGGCCAAGAAACTCGGTGCGCAAACGGTGGCCGGCGTCGACATCGACCCGCAAGCGATCGAATCGGCGCGCGACAATGCCGAACGCAACCAGTGTGAGATCGAATATTTCTTGCCAGACACGTTTGCCACTTCGGCACACGCCACGGCCAAGTTTGACATCGTCGTCGCCAACATCCTGTCGAGCCCATTGAAGCTGATGGCGCCGATGCTGTCGGGCCGTGTCGCCGATGGCGGCGCGCTGATCCTGTCCGGCGTGCTGGCACGCCAGGCGGAAGAAGTGGCGGCTGCCTACGCACCATTCATCCAGCTGGGTGTGTGGGCCGAGCAAGATGGCTGGGTGGCCCTGCATGGCCGCCTGGGCAGCACGCAAGCACCTGCGCCCCGCGCGGAAGGTGCATAAGCACAGCAATGGCCCTCGCCACCAAATGCCCCCATTGCAACACGATATTTCGGGTCGCTGCTGACCAATTGAAGTTACGTGGGGGCATCGTGCGCTGTGGCACGTGCAGGGAAGTGTTTGACGGCAATGCCGCGCTGATCGATCCAGCCGCGGCATCGCCGTTTTTAACGTCCGCCCCCGGCACTGCCGCTCCCCTGCCAACCAGTTATCCGGCCGACAACAGCCTGCCGTCCGCCACGGACGACGAACCCATTTATTCCCTCGACTTCGACACCTCGTTCGACCCGTTCGGCATCCTGCCGGAAACGGCGCAGCTCAAGGAGAACGAAGACGATGGCGAGCACATCGAGCTGGACCTCGACGTGGCACTGCCTGACGAGGCGCTGGCCGACACGCCTGCCGCTACACCGCTCGACCTGCCTGAATCTGCTGCAACACCGGCAGAGCTGCCCGAACCACCATTGCCCCAGCCGATGGCGCCCTTCAAGCGCCGCCAGATCGATGACGCGCCCGCCTTCGCAACGTATTTGCGCGATAGCCGCCGCGAACCAAACCTGGAAACGGTGGCAGCCCCGGCCGCTCCGGCATTGCCTGCCGCTGAAAAAGTCAGTCTGGACAAGCCCGCGCGCCGGGAACCCACGCTGGCCGACCATTCCTTCACGCCATTGCCCGCCGCCCCCGTCGCGCCGGATGCCGCCGAAGAGCAGGAAGAACCCATCCTGCCGCCGGCCGACGACGAGCCGGCCTTTGTGACCTTGGGCCGGCGCCGCGAACAGAGCGGCAAGGCCTTGCGCGTGGCCATGGCCATCGGCTCGGTAGCACTGCTGCTTTTACTATTCCTGCAAGTGATGACCACCTTCCTCAATCCGCTGGCGGCGCAATTTCCGCAGTGGAAGCCGACCCTGGTCGCGCTGTGCAAGCTCAGTGGCTGCCAGGTCGACTTGCCGGCGCAGATCGAGGCGCTGGCCATCGAGCAAGGCGAGTTGCAAACCTTGAAGGAACAGACCTTTTCCTACGTCTCGCTGCTGCGCAACCAGAGCCGCAGCGTGCAAGCCTGGCCCAGCATCGAACTGATACTCAACGACGCCAACGACAAGCCGGTCTTGCGCCGCGTGATCGCGCCGCGCGACTACCTGCCGGCCACGATCGACGTGAGCACGGGGTTTGCGCCGCGCTCGGAACAAACCATCAAACTGTATTTCGCATTAGACCAGCTCACGGCGTCTGGCTACCATATCGCCATCTTTTACCCTTAACAGACACTATCATGACCAAAACATCGCTGATCTGCGGCTCGCTTGCCACCGACACCATCATGCAATTCCCCGGCCGCTTCGGCGAATCCCTGCTGGCCGACCAATTGCACAAGGTGAATGTCTCCTTCCTCGTGCCCACCATGCGCACGGAGTTCGGCGGCTGCTCGGGCAACATCGCCTACAGCCTGAAAATGCTGGGCGGCGACCCGCGCATCGTCGGCGTCATGGGGCAAGATAGCGCCGCCTACCTGGAACGCCTGCAAAAGCTGGGCATTTCCACCGCCAACATCCTCATCAAGGCCGACAGCTACAACGCGCAGTGCTTCGTCACGGCCGATGCGGACAATAACCAGATCAATGCCTTCCACCCGGGCGCCATGTCGTTTGCGCATGAAAACCCGATCGCCAATGCGGGCCCGGCCAAGGTGGCCATCATTTCGCCGGACGGCGACCAGGGCATGCTCAAGCACGCCGCCGACCTGGCCGGGCTGGGCATCCCCTTCATGTTCGACCCGGGTCAACAGTTGCCACGCTTCAATGGCGAACAGTTGATCGACTTCATCAACAAAGCCACGTATGTATCGGCCAACGATTATGAGATGGAAATGTTGATGGAACGCACGGGATTGACCCTGCCGGACATCGCCAGCCGCCTGGAAGCGCTGATCGTCACGCGTGGCGAAAAAGGGTCGGAAATCTATACGGACGGCAAGCGCATCGACATTCCTGTCGTGACCGCCAAAGAAGTGCTGGACCCGACCGGCTGCGGCGACGCCTACCGTGCCGGCTTGCTGTTCGGTATCACCAACGACCTGGGCTGGGAAACCAGCGGCCGTCTGGCCAGCCTGCTGGGCGCCATCAAGATCGCCACCCAGGGCGCGCAAAACCATGTGTTTACGCCCGAGAGCATCGCCGAGCAGTTCGAAGCGGCGTTCGGCTACCGCTATTAATATGTAGTCCGGTCGGCTTGCGCCCAAGCGCCAGGCCGACCTTCTCGCATTACCTCACCACAATAATCATCCCCACCAGCACCTGCGCGATCTGCAGCAGGATCAAAGCCACCAGCAGCGACAGATCCAGGCTGCCGACCAGCGGCACGACCTTGCGTATCGGACGCAGCAGGGGCTCATTCAAGGCCCGTACAAACGGCGCCAGCGGCGCATGCGGGTTGACCCAGCTGAAGATGGCTTCGATGATCAGCAAGGCCATGAAACCGTAGAGTATCCATTGCAGGAAGCGTTGCAGCGACTTGAGCAGCACCACTTCGACAGGATAGCCGGAAATAAACAGCACCGAGCTGGCCAGCAGCACGATCAGGAAGGCGCCGATCAGGCTGGCCCAGTCATACCCGCCCACGCCCGGCACCACGCGGCGCAGGGGGCGCACCAGCCAGTCGGACAATTGAAACGTGAATTGCGCCACCGACGAAGGCGGCCGCACGCGCACCGCCTGCATCCAGAAGCGCAGCAGCAACACGCCGCCCAGCAAGGTGGCGATGGTATCAACGATCAATGTAAGGATAACGATCAGCACGACTAATTCTCCAAAAAAAAACCGCTGTGTGATTGAGTCACACAGCGGCGTGTTGCCTCATCCAGGCACCCGTATCGTTGGAATTACGATGGGCGGGTGCTGGTTGGGAATGGCCAGGCTGCAGCCGGAGCCAACACGGTTTTTGCTACAGGTGCGATAGGTGCCGATGGCTTGGCGACAGGAGCTGCCTTCTTCGGTGCGGCCTTTTTAGGCGCCGCCTTCTTGGCGGCTGGCTTGGCTGCCACGGCGGCTGGTGCCGCTGGGGCTGCTGCCGGCGCTGCTGCCGGTGCGGCTGCCACGACTGGCGCTGCGGCTGGCTTGGCGGCAGGTTTCGCTGCTGCTTTCGCTGCCGGCTTCGCGGCTACCTTGGCGGCTGGCTTGGCTGCAACTTTTGCTGCTGGCTTCGCTGCTACCTTGGCCGCTGGCTTCGCTGCAGGTTTTGCTGCAACCTTGGCCGCAGGTTTCGCTGCTGCTTTGGCTGCCGGCTTGGCTGCGACTTTCGCTGCTGGCTTGGCGGCAACTTTCGCTGCCGGCTTCGCTGCTACCTTGGCCGCTGGCTTGGCTGCAGCTTTTGCTGCCGGCTTCGCTGCTACCTTTGCCGCTGGCTTGGCTGCAGCTTTCGCTGCTGGCTTCGCTGCCGGTTTGGCTGCTGCTTTTGCCGCTGGCTTGGCTACCGCTTTTGCCGCTGGCTTCGCTGCAGCTTTTGCTGCTGGCTTGGCTGCTGGCTTGGCTGCTGCTTTGGCGGCCGGCTTCGCTGCTGCCTTGGCGACGACTTTTTTCGCTGCTGGCTTGGCTGCCGCTTTGGCGGCCGGTTTCGCTGCTGCCTTGGCTGCAGGTTTCGCTGCGGCTTTTTTCACTGCTGGCTTGGCTGCAGCTTTTGCTGCTGGCTTGGCGGCTGCCTTGGCGACGACTTTTTTCGCTGCTGGCTTGGCTGCTGCCTTGGCGGCCGGTTTCGCTGCTGCCTTGGCTGCTGGCTTCGCTGCAGCTTTTTTCACTGCTGGCTTGGCTGCTGCCTTGGCCGCTGGTTTTGCAGCGGCTTTTGCTGCTGGCTTGGCGGCCGGTTTGGCTGCGGCTTTTTTCGCTACAGGCTTGGCTGCTGCCTTGGCTGCAGGTTTCGCTGCCGGTTTTGCTGCTGCCTTGGCCGCTGGTTTCGCTGCGGCTTTCGCTACTGCCTTGGCAGCCACTTTTGCTGCAGGCTTGGCTGCGGCTTTGGCGGCTGGTTTTGCGGCTGGTTTCGCTGCGGCTTTGGCAGCTGGTTTAGCGGCAACCGTCTTTGCTGCGGCTGCCGGCTTCTTCGCGGCAGGAGCAGCCTTGGCGGCTGGTTTCTTTACTTCTGATTTCTTAGCGGCTGTTGCCATTTGTCTCTCCTTCATCTGAGATGAGAAATTTAAGCTACAAGATTTAAACCCGTCCGACCCACCACAGGGATAGGCCAGGCGAATTATTCATCGGCGCAAACGGTCGTTTGCGCTAATGAATTCGGCACCAGCTGAACTGCTGCAACTCCTCACGTTTGCAGCACTTCAGCCATCGTCGGTGCCACCCTGCTTTATCTCGCAGCTGGTGGCAAAGTCTGAATTCGGTCATTCGTTTTCGATGCCGTGCGTTTTTTCGCTCCTCGCATCGCGCTCGCTACAACACCGATGCGTCAAATAAAAAACCGCCATGCCTGAAAAAATTCGGGCACGGCGGCAGACGAAAACGGTGTGGTTTTGTGCATATCCGTGTAAATCTGTATCCCTGTTTTGCGAGGTTTTTTCGCTACCGCGCTGGTTAAAAAACCCCGCATTCTAACGCTCGCATTTGCAATCTCATAAAGTACACGAAAACCTTGTCAATGCGCAACCGGCACGACACGTTTTCGCCCGCTTTTTTGCACGTTACGCGTGCTATCGCACAATCGCGCGCCAAATGCCGCCGCCAGCGTGTCCGGAAACGATATTTACTAGCTGTCTCGCGCGCATTGGCGCCATCAAAAAAATGCGTCGCGGCGCGCGCGATGCGGCGAAAAAATGGCCGCACTTTTCTGTGCCGCCGCATGCGATGCACATGCGCCGCCGCGCCGCTGCGCGCCACGAAAAAGCGGCTAACAAAAAGCGGCATGCGATGCCGCAGCCTGTCTTCAGAACGATGGCGGCGGGCTGGATAAAAACAGGCCAGGCTAGCGCGCGTCATTGGACGACGCGAGCCGGGAGAGGGCCAGCGCAGTATCGATGAAAGCGCGTAGTTTGGGCTGGCTCTGGGTACGGGCAGGAAAATACAGGAACAATCCACTCGTCGGCGGCACGTAGTTTTCAAGCACCCGCAGCAAGCTGCCGCTTGCCAGGTCACCTTCGATTTCCACATCCGGCATATACGCCAGGCCCAGACCCGAGCGGGCGAAATCGGCGATCAGCGTGGTGTCGTTGACGACCAGGGGCGCGCCGGTTTCCACCAGAAATTCCTCGCCATCGCGCACGAAGCGCCAGCGGTGCAAGGCGCCGGAAGTGTGGAAGCGGTAGGCCAGCGTGTCGTGGCGCACCAGGTCTTCCGGGATCAGCGGCTGCCCTTTCCGCTCGAAGTAGCCGGGCGCGCCAACCACGGACCAGCGCAAGTCCCCCGTCAGGCGCACCGCCACCATCTCCTGCTCCACGGACTGTCCCAGGCGGATGCCGGCGTCGTAACCGTGCGCCAGCAGATCGACCGCGCCATCGTCGAGCGACAGGTCGATGGTCACGTCAGGATAGCTGCTGCGAAAACGCGGTATCAATGCGCGCATGACCAGCGCGCTCAGCGCGCGCGGCACCGTCAGCCGCAGATGGCCGGCAGGCCGGTCGCGAAACATGGTCAGCGCCGCGAAGGCGTCATCGATCTGCCGGGTAGCGCCGGCCAGGCTGGCGTACAGGCCCGCACCGGCTTCGGTGAAGGCGACATTGCGCGTATTGCGCTTGAAGAGCAGCACGCCATGCTGGCGCTCCATCACCTTGACCGCCTTGCTGACGGCCGTCACCGTCACGCCAAGCTGCAGTGCCGCGGCGCTGAAACTTTTGCGCTCGGCGACCGCGAGAAAGGTACGGATACCATCGAGAGAGTTATTTTTCATGCGCGCTCACGCAGCCAATAATGAACCTGAAGTTTAAAGCCTATCGCCGCTGCTGTACTATTTCTCTGCAATTGAACGCCATATGATGGTCGCTCCCTACCTCCCCCCAAAAGGAAGCACCATGTCTCTCCTCATGCCGGCAATCGTCGGCGACTACTTTACCGCTGAAAACCATCACGATAGCAACGCCGTGGCGCAGTGCTTCGCAGCCGATGGCGTCGTGCATGACGACGGCCATGCGCACGCGGGCCATGCCGCCATCAAGGCCTGGAAGGAAGCTGGCAGCAAGCAGTACGGCGCCACCGTCAGCCCCACCTCGGCCGACACCCGGGGCGCACGCTGCGTGGTCACCAGCAGCGTCAGTGGCAGTTTCCCCGGCAGTCCGCTGGAGCTGCGCTTTGCCTTCACGCTCGCCAGCAACCGCATCCAGACCCTGGAGATCAGCGCATGAATACCGATTTCAAGGACAAGCGCGTGCTGATCACGGGCGGCACCAAGGGCATGGGCGAGGCGACGCTGAAACTGATGCTCGAGCGCGGCGCGCGCGTGGCGACCACGGCGCGCGCCGCCAGCGGCAGCTTGCCGGCCGGCGTGCATTTCATCGCGGCCGACCTGCGTACCCGCGCGGGAACCGACACGCTGATCCGGGAAGCGCTGGCCAGCCTGGGCGGGGTCGATATCCTGATCAATAACGTGGGCGGTTCGACGGCCGCGGGCGGCGGCGCACTGGCCCTGGACGACGATGCCTGGCAAGACGCGCTCGATGGCAACCTGCTTGCCGCCGTGCGCCTCGACCGCGCCCTGCTGCCGGCGATGGTGGCACGCCAATACGGGGTGATCATCCACATCTCGTCGATCCAGCGCAGCCTGCCGCTGTACGAGTCGACGCTGGCGTATGCGGCCGCCAAGGCTGCGCTGAGCAACTACAGCAAGGGGTTGTCGAAGGAATTCGGCCCGCAGGGCATCCGCATCAATACCGTCTCGCCGGGCTTCATCGAAACCACGGCGGCCCACGCGATGATACGGCGCTGGGCCGGCCACGCCGGCATCACCGAAGATGCGGCCCGCCAGAAGCTGATGCAGACGCTGGGCGGCATTCCCATCGGCCGCCCGGGCAAGCCGGAAGAAGTGGCCGAACTGGTTGCCTTTCTGGCCTCGGACCGCGCCGCGTCGATCCACGGCGCCGAGTATGTGATCGACGGCGGCACCATCCCGACCGTCTAAGCCCGCTGCAACAAGCGCTCCACATGGCAAAAGGCCCCGCATCCGCGAGGCCTTTGTGACATGACTGGTAACGCTATCGGCTGGCTTATTCCCAGTTCAGCGCGCCGCCGGTCTGGTATTCCGTCACGCGCGTCTCGAAGAAGTTGCGTTCCTTCTTCATGTCGATCATCTCGCTCATCCATGGGAATGGATTTTCCTCCTGGGCGAACAGCGGCTCGATGCCGATCTGCTGCGCGCGGCGGTTGGCGATGAAGCGCAGATAGCCCTTGAACATCGGCGCATTCAGACCCAGCACGCCGCGCGGCATGGTGTCTTCCGCGTACGCGTATTCCAGTTCCACGGCCTTCATGAACAGGTCCTTGATCTCTTCGCGGAAGGCGGCTGTCCACAGCTGCGGGTTTTCCATCTTGATCGTGTTGATCAGGTCGATGCCAAAGTTGCAATGCATCGATTCATCGCGCAGGATGTACTGGTACTGCTCGGCAGCGCCCATCATCTTGTTCTGGCGGCCCAGCGCCAGGATCTGCGTGAAGCCGACGTAGAAGAACAGGCCTTCCATCAGGCAGGCAAAGACGATCAGGGACTTCAGCAGCTTCTGGTCGTTTTCCACCGTGCCGGTCGTGAACGCCGGATCGGTCAGGGTGTTGATGAACGGGATCAGGAATTCATCCTTGTCGCGGATCGACTTGACTTCGTTGTAGGCGTTGAAGATCTCGCCTTCGTCCAGACCCAGCGATTCGACGATGTACTGGTAGGCATGCGTGTGGATCGCTTCCTCGAACGCCTGGCGCAGCAGGTACTGGCGGCATTCCGGCGCCGTGATGTGGCGGTAGGTGCCCAGCACGATGTTGTTGGCGGCCAGCGAGTCGGCCGTCACGAAGAAGCCCAGGTTGCGCTTGACCAGGCGGCGCTCGTCGTCCGTCAGGCCATTCGGGTTCTTCCACAGCTCGATATCGCGCTGCATGTTGACTTCCTGCGGCATCCAGTGGTTGGCGCAGCCGGCCAGGTATTTGTCCCACGCCCATTTGTACTTGAACGGCACCAGCTGGTTGACGTCCGTCTTGCCGTTGATGATGCGCTTGTCGTCGGCATTCACGCGGCGCGCCACTTGCTCGGCGTTCGCTTCGGACGGCTCGGCACCTGCCGGCAGGTTCAATTCGGTATTTCCCAGTGGCGCTTGCTGCGCCGGACGCGGCACAGCTGCCGACGTGGTTTCATCATCCCAAGACAACGACATATTCTTCTTCCTTTCCATGCCGGCGAGCCGGCGATCCGCAACAGGCCCGTTGTATCGGACAATGCGGACATTGACAACATTGAATCAGCCCGGCCGTGCCGGGCTGACAACTAAAATCTTACTGGCAGGCTTCGCATTCCTCGAAGCCATCGTCACCCGGACGCAGGTAGCAGGCTTCGCCATCGGCGTCGTCCGCTGCCGCTGCCACTACCGGCGCCACGGCCACTGCTGCTGCCGCCACAACGGCTGCCTGGGCGCTGGTTTGTGCACTTTGGGCGCTGGCCGACATGCCGCCATCGACTGCCACGGCGTTCAGGGCGCCCGTCTTGGAGGTCGATTTCTCCATGTGGGTAGCGGCGATGGTACGCAGGTAGTAGGTGGTCTTCAGGCCACGCAGCCATGCCAGCTTGTAGGTTTCGTCCAGTTTCTTGCCCGATGCGCCAGCCATGTAGATGTTCAGCGACTGGGCCTGGTCGATCCACTTCTGGCGACGCGAAGCCGCTTCCACCAGCCAGCTTGGCGACACTTCAAAGGCGGTGGCATAGATATCGCGCAGGTCTTGCGGGATGCGGTCGATCTTCACCAGCGAGCCGTCGAAGTACTTCAGGTCGGAGATCATGACTTCATCCCACAGGTCGCGCGCCTTCAGGTCGCGCACCAGGTAGCCGTTGATTTCGGTGAATTCGCCCGACAGGTTCGATTTCACGTACAGGTTCTGGAACGTCGGCTCGATACAGGCCGAGACGCCGATGATGTTCGAAATCGTCGCCGTCGGGGCGATCGCCACGCAATTCGAGTTGCGCATGCCGAACTTGGCGATGCGTTCGCGCACCGGGGTCCAGTCCATGGCCGACGAGGAATCGACTTCCAGGTAACCGCCGCGCTCTTCGGCCAGCAGTTTGACCGAGTCTTGCGGCAGGATGCCACGGTCCCACAGCGAACCGGCATACGATTCATAGCGGCCGCGCTCTTCGGCCAGTTCCGTCGACGCCAGGTAGGCGTAGTAGCAGACGGCTTCCATCGAGGTGTCGGCAAACGACACGGCGGCGTCCGAGGCGAACGGGATGCGCATCATGTGCAGGCAGTCCTGGAAGCCCATCACGCCCATGCCGACCGGACGGTGGCGCATGTTCGAATTGCGCGCCTTGTCGACGGCGTAGTAATTGATGTCGATGACGTTGTCGAGCATGCGCATGGCGGTACGCACGGTCTTGGCCAGCTTGACGTGATCGAGCTTGCCTTCCTTCATGTGCGCCGGCATGTTCACGGAACCGAGGTTGCAGACGGCGATTTCATCGCTGCTGGTGTTCAGGGTGATTTCCGTGCACAGGTTCGAGCTGTGGACGACGCCGACGTGCGACTGCGGGCTGCGGATGTTGCAAGGGTCCTTGAACGTGATCCATGGGTGGCCCGTTTCAAACAGCATCGACAGCATCTTGCGCCACAGGTCCAGCGCCTGGATTTTCTTGAAGACACGGATTTCGCCGGCGGCGGCCTTGGCTTCATAGCCCAGGTAAGCCTGTTCAAAAGCCTTGCCGACCTTGTCGTGCAAGTCTGGCGTGTCCGACGGCGAGAACAGGGTCCATTCGCCTTTTTCCATGACGCGCTTCATGAACATGTCGGGAATCCAGTTCGCCGTGTTCATGTCGTGCGTGCGGCGGCGGTCGTCGCCCGTGTTCTTGCGCAGGTCGAGGAATTCCTCGATATCCATGTGCCAGGTTTCCAGGTAGGCGCAGACGGCGCCCTTGCGCTTGCCGCCCTGGTTGACTGCCACGGCCGTGTCATTCACCACCTTCAGGAACGGCACCACGCCTTGCGACTTGCCGTTGGTGCCCTTGATGTGGGCGCCCAGGGCGCGCACTGGCGTCCAGTCGTTACCCAGGCCGCCGGCAAACTTGGCCAGCAGCGCGTTGTCCTTGATGGCGTCGTAGATGCCTTCCAGGTCATCCGAGACGGTGCTCAGGTAGCACGACGACAGCTGCGAGCGCAGGGTGCCCGAGTTGAACAGGGTCGGCGTCGAGCTCATGAAGTCGAACGAGGACAGCAGGCTGTAGAACTCGATGGCGCGCGCTTCGCGGTCCGCCTCGTTCAGCGCCAGGCCCATGGCCACGCGCATGTAGAACGCTTGCGGCATTTCGATGCGCACGTCCTGGATGTGCAGGAAGTAGCGGTCATACAGGGTTTGCAGGCCGATGTAGCCGAATTGCAAGTCGCGGTCGGCCACGATGGCTTTGGCCAGGCGTTCCAGGTCGAAGCTGGCGAGTACCGGGTTCAGCAGCTCGGCGGCGATGCCCTTGGCGATGTATTGCGGGAAATACGTCAGGTATTCGGCGGCAGCGGCCGCTTGCGGCACTTCCTTGCCGAACACTTCCTTGCGCACCGTGTGCAGCAGGATGCGGGCCGTGACCTGGCTGTAGGCCGGGTCTTTTTCCATCAGCGCGCGCGCCGCCAGAATGGCCGACTTGTGCAGCTCTTCGACGGGCACGCCGTCGTACAGGTTTTTCACTGTTTCAGCCAGGATGGCGTCGGCATCGACGTGCTTTTCCAGGCCGGCGCAGGCGGCGTTGATCAGGTCGCGCACTTCCTGCATGTCCAGCAGGCGGCGCACGCCGTTGTCGGTGACGTTCAGCTGGGGCGCGGTGACTTGCGCGGAGGCGCCTTGCGCTTCCTTCTGCAGGCGGCGCTCTTCCATGTGCTTGGCGCGGTACAGCACGTAGGCACGCGCCACGTCGTGTTCGCCCGAACGCATCAGCGACAGTTCCACCTGGTCTTGCACGTCTTCGATATGGAAGGTGCCGCCGCCCGGATGGCGGCGCACCAGCGCGGCGACGACGCCGTCGGTCAGTTGTTCCACCAGTTCGCGGATGCGTGCCGAGGCTGCGCCCTGGCCGCCGTTAACGGCCAAAAACGCCTTAGTCATGGCGATGGCGATCTTCGAAGGCTCAAATGCCACCACCGCGCCGTTGCGGCGGATGATGCGATAGTCGCCCAATGCCGCGCCCGTGCTCGCCACACTGTTGGCCGCGCCTGGCGCTGGCGATACTGGCGTTGGATGGATGGAAATATCTTGTGGTGATTGCATTGAAGCTCCCGTTGTCAGCTAAAGTCAGCCTGCAGTTTTGCTGCCGCGTGTGTTGTTGAATAGAACGCCCGATGGTCAGGGTTTCTTCAGGTATTTGTTGCTAAATAGTAAATTCATAGTGCATAAAACAGGTCAGTATCCATCTCGCCACACCGCACTGCCCGGCTGGCGCGAAACACGATCAAGGGTGATAAACCGCCAGTTCCAGTGCTTTATCAGCAATCCGGATAGCTTTGACAATAATTCTGAAAACGTCTGTGATGGCACTAGATATAGTCTTTACATCCAACTTCTGCACTAATTGTAGTACCCATCGAAGGGTGATGCAATAGTTTTCCGGCATCCGCCAGCGTAATTTTTTGTCTTTTCTTATACGATTTCGGTTGACTTTTCAGGGCATGGATGGAAAGCCCAATCCCCGCGAAGTAAGCGCTAACGCAGGCTGCCCGCGCAAGGTTTCCAGCCAGCATACTTGGTAAAAATGCCAGTCAAAAAACGGTCCCGGATCCGTCTTCCTTCCCGGCGCGATATGCTCGTGGCCGCGCACCTGGGACAGCCCGTAGCGCGCCGCCAGCGCCACCGTCAGCGCCGCCAGGACATGGTATTGCCGCCGCTGAAAGGGCACATCGTCCGCGCCTTCCATTTCGATACCGATGGAATAGCCATTGCACTGCGGACGTCCCTCGAAGGTGGACGCGCCGGCATGCCAGGCACGTTTATCAGCAGAAACATATTGCAGCAACGCACCATCGCGCCGCACAAAAAAGTGCGCCGAGACTTGCAAGCCACGCAGGTCGGCGAAAGAAGGATCGGCATTATAATCTACCCGGCCCGTAAACAAGTCCGACACATGCGGTCCGCCAAAGTGGCCGCCCGGCAAGCTGATGTTATGGATCACCAGCAAATCGACTTGCGCGCCGTCCGGTCGCGCATCGTAGTATTGGGAGTCATAGCGCAGCGCGCCATCGCACCAGCCGTCTTCATCTATCGTCCATGCGCTCATCAAATAGGGCTTCCTGTATCGTCAATTTCTGCATGCGGTAACGCAACTGGCGCACGCTCAGGCCCAGTTGGCGCGCCGCCCGCGCGCGGTGGTAGCGCGCCTGCACCAGCGCCAGCATGATCATGTCGCGCTCGGCCTGGCGCAAATACATGTCCAGCGGCAAGACGGGGGGCACGCCATACGCCGCCATGCCGGGCAGGCACAGTTGCCGCTCCGGCAAGGCCGGCGGCGCCCGCGACGGCATGCTGCCCACCGCCGGCGGCAAGGCCAGCCCCTCGAGCGCGATCACGCCGCCGTCGGCAAAGGCCAGCGCCCGCTCCAGCACGTTTTCCAGTTCGCGCACATTGCCGGGAAACGCATACGCGGCCAGGGCCGCCAGCACGGGCGGCGCCAGGCTCACGGCCCGGCGCGGCGACAGGCGCGCGAGGATCACCTCACATAATACCTGCAGATCGCCGCGCCGTTCGCGCAGCGGCGGCAGTGCCAGCTCGATCACATTCAGGCGGTAAAACAGGTCCTGGCGAAACGTGCCGGCCGCCACGCCGCGCCCCAGGCCATGCTGGCTGGCGCACAGGATGCGCACGTCGACGGCCTCGTCAGTACTGCCGCCCAGCTTGCGCACGCGGCGCTCCTGCAGCACGCGCAACAGTTTCACCTGCATGGCCAGCGGCAGGTCGTCGACTTCGTCGAGCAGCAGGCTGCCGCCGTGGGCTGCCTGGAACAAGCCCTGGCGTTCGTGCAGCGCGCCCGTATAGGCGCCCGGGCGGCAGCCGAAGAATTCCGCTTCCATCAGCGCTTCGGGAATGGCGCCACAGTTGACGGCGATAAACGGGAAGCTGGCGCGCGCGCCCTGCGCATGGATGGCGCGCGCCGCCAGTTCCTTGCCCGTGCCCGATTCGCCGCGGATGGCCACCGGCGCGCCACAGCGGGCGATGCGGCCGATCTGCGCGCGCAGCGCCTGCATGGGCAGCGAGTTGCCGCTCAGTTGCGGCGCCGGCGGCATGCCGGCGGCGGTGACGGTCTGCGGACTGGGGCTGGGACGGGACATGGGAGCGCGCCTTTCTGCAATGGCGGCGACGAACCGCCTGCTGCAGATGCTACGCCGGACGGATGCCGGAGGCCGTTACGATACGGATGAGCAACGCGCGCCGGCACGCCCTTACAAGGTGGCGTGCGCGTGGCTGCAGTAATCGTGGCCCTTGGCCTGCACGTTTTCGGAGGCCGGGTAGTACACGCCGCAATGGGCGCAGCACAGCATCAGTTCGGCATCAGGCAATTCCTGCGGCCGGCCCGGCGGCGCAAACGGATTCGGCTGCTGTTGCTGCTGCGCGCGGGCCCGTTGCTGCATGCTCCGGATCTTGCTGCGGATAGCAAACAGCACCAGGAATACCAGCGCCAGCCAGAATAAAACACGTGTCATGCGAATCCTCGGTGTAAAACCACTTCCAGTACAAAACGGCTGCCGACATAGGCCAGCAGCAAGGTGGCGAAACCGGCCAGGGTAAAACTCAGGGCCGTTTTGCCGCGCCAGCCGCGAAAGCGGCGGCCTGCCAGCAGCGCGGCAAACAACAGCCACGACAGCATGGTAAACACGGATTTGTGATCCCAGTTCAGGGCCTTGCCAAATAGTTGTTCGGAAAACACGATACCCGACAGCACGGTCAGGCTCAGCAGGATGAAGCCCAGGCCGATCATGCGGAACAGCAGTTTTTCCATCGTCAGCAGGGCTGGCAACTGGTCCAGCGCCGTGCCGATGAAGCCGCGGCTTTCGCTGCGCGTATGCAAACGCGATTCCTGCAGCGCCATCAGCACGGCGTGGAAGGCGGCAATCGTCAAGGTGCTGTAGGCAAGCACGGCCACGGCAATATGCCAGCCGAAGACGGCCGACTTGCCTTCCATGTTGACCTGGCTGCCAGGAAAGGCCCAGGCCAGGCCGATGGCGAGGACGGCGCTGGGCATGACCATGCGGCGCAGTCCGTCCAGGCTGAAATTGCGGTTCTCTATCCAGTAGGCGCCCACCGAGACCCACAGCGCGGCCGACAGCATGGCGGAAAAACCGAAGCGCAAGGTGCCCGGCGCCATCAGGTCGAACCACAAGGTGGCGGCGTGCGCCAGCCAGGCAACGCCGGTCAGGCCGGCAATGAGCCGGGCACGGGACGAGGGAAGCACCGCGCACGCCGCGTACAACAGGGCGGCGATGAAAAAGAAATAGATCTGCATAGTTTAAGTTTACACCATAGCCGACAAGCGCGATTCAGGCGACAGCCCGGTGACAGGCACGACGCCGCCATCCAATGCCGCAAGCCTGCCATGATATCGCGCCTGAGGCATGACGGGGTGGCGCACCCTCAAGATTTCGGCAATCTTTCACGCTACCTCTATATATTAGTATGCCGCAAAAAAATGATGGCCCGCTTAAGCGGGCCATCGGGCATTGCCAATATCCGGTTTACTTCACGTTCAGGCTCTTTTTCGCCTGCTCCAGCAAGTCGGTCTTGACCCAGTCCTTGGCCACGGGTGGTTTCGTCATGCGGCCCACGCCCGTTTTCACCATCACGTCCGTGGTGATCTGGATATGCTCGGGCGAGATGTCATACGAATACGGCGAATTGCTGATCGCGTCGTCGAAGTCATCTTTCGTGATCTGGCCCCGGAACACCACTTCGCGCACATACTTTTCTGCCGTCGCCTTGTTGTCGATAAAGGTCTTGGTGGCTTCGACGAAGCAGCGCATGAATTTTTCCGCCACGGGACGGCGCTCCTTGTAGAACTTTTCCGTCATCACCATGGTCCGCACGGGTTCGCCGATCGGCGTGTCGTACGGTTTGATGACTTCGGTGCCGAAACCCTTGTTGATGGCCTGCGACGATTGCGGCTCGGACTGCATCATGGCGTCGATATTCTTGCCCATCAGCGCCTGGTTCAAGTCGGCGTAGGCCAGGAATACCAGTTGCACATCCTTGCCCTTGGTTTCGGAATACGTCAGGCCAGCTTGCGACAGCTCGGCCAGCAGCAGCACTTCCTGGATGCCGCCGCGCGTCACGCCCACGCGCTTGCCCTTGAGTTCCTTGACGCTGGCAATCTTTTGCCCCGCCCCGCCCACCAGGCGCGCGCCGCCCTTGGCAAAACCGGCCACCACGTAGATGGGCGCGCCGCCGGCGCGGCCGGAAATGGCCGCTTCGGACGCCGTCGCCCCCACGTCCAGTTCGCCCGCGATAATCGCCTGCATCACGTCGAGGCCCTTGGCGAAGATATGCTCTTCGACCTTGATGCCGCACTTGGGCGCGATTTCCTTGATGTACGACACGGCTCCGTAATGGGCGAATTTCAAGTTACCCAGGCGCACGACTTCCTGCGCCTGTGCCTGGACAGCGCCCATGCCGAAGGCCAGCATGAGGGCGGCGGCAATACCGCTCTTCAAGGTTGATTTTTTCTGCATCGGGTTCTCCTGTGGTGGTTGGTATGTGCCCGCAAGGGCACGCGAAACACTGCTTTTTTGTTATGGGGAGATAGTACCGTGTGTTAAGCCAGGAGCAATCTTTTTTATTTCACGATGGCTCCAGCAGCGAAATTCGCTGGACTACGCCACAGCCAGGCACTGCAGGTTGATCAATGACACAAGCGAGTGCAACATATGCCCACTGTCAAAGCGGAAACAAGTTCTGCACGATGAAGTCCACGAACACCCTGAGCTTCGGCGAGAGATGTTTGCTGGAGGGCCACAGTATGCGCAATGTGGTGCAGTCCTGGTTGTATTCGTCCAACACAGTGACGAGTCGGCCTTCGTCCAGCTGACGACGCACAGCGATGTCAGGCACACAGGCAATGCCGAGACCTTGTTCGGCAAAGCATATCTGTGGGTCCAGCGAATTCGTGACCATGCTGCCCGGCAGATCCATGCAGAGGGGCTGACTGTTCCTACTCAACGGCCATGCGTCCATTTTGCCCGTCGTGGGATAGCGGTACAGCAGGCAGGCGTGGTTGGCCAAGTCTTCAGGTTGCTGCGGAAAACCGGCCCGCTGGAAATAGCTGGGAGCGCCGACGATGACTCTTCGATAAGCGCCGAGCGTGCGTGCCATCAACCGGGAATCGCTGGGTTCTCCGGTACGGATCACGGCATCGAAGCCTTCCTCGATCACTTCCACCAGGCGATCCGAGCAGTCGATGTCCAGCGCGACAGCGGGATAGCACCGTTGGAAGGCCGCCAGCCTGGGCATGAACAAGGTGCCGACCGATGGCAGACTGATGCGCAGCTTGCCATGAGGGGCGCTTTGCGTTTGCAAGAGTTCGGCTTCGGCCAACTCCACCTCGCAAAGAATACGGCGGCAGCGCTCCAGGAACAACGCGCCTTCCGATGTCAGGCTGATGGTGCGCGTAGAGCGGTGGAACAGGCGCACCCCCAGGCGTTCTTCCAGCCGCGCGATGGCCTTGCTGACGGCTGATGCAGAGATGCCCAACTGCTGCCCGACAGCAGTGAAGCTGCGGGACTCCCCCGCGCGTACGAAGAGATCCAGAGAACCAAGATTTTCCATTTAAACCCGTCAATTAATGACAGTTATGTCACATATATTGTTCACTGTAGCCCATTTTTCTTTTGTTAGTAAGCAGGCAGCATACGTACTGATACTTCACACCAGAACGACTCCAATTTGAGGAACTTAGTTTATGAATCAGACAACAGCACCTGCTCTACACAAGAGCGCCGAGCGATTGCCCTTGGGTGGACTGCTTGCCTTGGCAATGGCAGCCTTTGTCACGCTGCTGACCGAGATCATGCCGGCCGGATTGCTTTCTTCCATTGCGCAAGGCTTGAGCGTCTCTGAAAGCCTGGCAGGCCAGTTCATTACAGCCTACGCAGTCGGTGCGCTGGTCGCCGCTATTCCGGTCACCACGCTAACGCAAGGCATGCGGCGGCGTCCGCTGCTATTGACGGCGATCTTTGGCTTTGCGCTTGTCAATCTCGTCACCGCGCTTTCCGATAGCTATGGCATCTCGCTGGTGGCGCGCTTTTTCGCCGGAGTCTTCGGCGGAATCGTCTGGACGCTCCTGGCTGGATATGCGGTGCGCATGTCGCCGTCTCATCTCAGCGGACGGGCGATTGCGATATCCGGCGCCGGCGCGACCATCGCTTTGGTGCTCGGTGTACCGCTCGGAGCGCTGCTTGGGCGCGCCATCGGCTGGCAAGGCGCCTTTGGCCTGATGAGTGTCCTGGCACTCTTGCTCATGGCGTGGATCATTGCCATCGTCCCCGACTTTCCTGGCCAGCCCAGGGGGCAGCGCCAAACTCTGTCCAGTATATTTTTCAAGACCGGTATTCGCGCCGTGCTATTCGTTGTCTTCACCTTCGTTGTTGCCCACAACATTCTCTACATCTATATCGAGCCGTTGCTCGCGCCTTCGGGGCTGTCAGCGAACGTGGAAAACATTCTGTTCGTGTTCGGACTGGGTTCAATCATCGGCCTCTGGTTCATCGGTGCCATGGTCGATCGTCGGCTGCAATTTCTTTCCGTGGCAAGCATCATGGTCTTCGCCGTTGCCTCCGTACTGCTGGGCCTTTGGGGCGACCTTTCGCAGGTGGTATACCCCTCTGTAGCGATATGGGGCCTCGCTGTCGGCGGCTTTGCCACGATCACTCAAACGGCATTGTCCCGCTTTGCCGGCGATTCGGTTGATATGGCGCAATCCATGTACACGACCGTCTGGAACACCGCGGTGGCCAGCGGCGGCGTTGTCGGTGGAATCTTGCTTGCTCAGTCAGACGTGGCATCGTTCGCCTGGACCGTTCTCGGATGTCTCGTCGTCTCGTTGCTGGGTACGGTCTTCGCCATGAACAAGGCGCTGGCAAGCAGGAGTTGCAGCGGGGGTTGATACGTGTGGCCGCGCAACTCGCCCTTGACGCAGGCGCAATCCCTGGCCGCGATGGCAGGCACTGCGCCGGCGTTTTTACAACAGCCGACCTTACTGGCCAGCCAGCGCCACCACGGGGTCGAGTCCCGACGCCTTGCGCGCCGGCATGAAGCCAAACACCAGCCCCGTCACCACGGCGCAGGCAAACGCGCCGGCGATGGCGCTCAGCGAAAAGATCACCGGCACGTCCCATATCAGCAGCAGGCCGGCGACCGTCACGCCAACCACGATGCCGGCCACGCCGCCCACCACCGACACCAGCACGGCTTCGGTGAGGAACTGGCGCAGGATGTCGCGCCGGCGCGCGCCCGTCGCCATGCGGATGCCGATTTCGCGCGTGCGCTCGCGCACCGTCATCAGCATCACGTTCATGACGCCGATGCCGCCCACCACCAGGGAGACGGCGGCGATCAGGCTGAGCATCATGGTCATGTTGTCCTGCGTCTTCGCTTCGGCGGCGATCGACGCGGCCGCGTTGCTGATGCCGTAGTCGCGGATGCGGTGGCGCTCGAACATGGTGGCGTCGACCGCCGCCTCCACCTCCGTCACGCGCTTGACGTCGGCCACCGCCATCACCGTGTACGTCGGCTCGCGCTGGCCGAAGACGCGGATGCCGGCCGTGGAAAACGGCAGCAGCAGCACGTCGTCTTCATCCTTCTCGCCCGTCAGCGCCCCCTTCGCGCTCATCACGCCGATCACCTGGAAAGGCACGTTGCCGATCAGGATGCTCTGCCCCACGGGGTTGGCCACGTCGGGCATCAGCTTTTCCGCCAGGTGGGCGCCCAGCACGGCCACGGTGGCCATCTCGCGCTCGTCTTCCTCGGCAAAGAAGCCGCCCTTGGCCACCGGCCAGGTCTGGATCTGCGGCAGGGCCGGCCCCGTGCCGCGCACATAGGTCTGCACGTCGAGGTTACCGTGGCGTATCACCTTGTTGCCCGTGACATTCGGCAGCACGTGGGTGATGCCCGGCACTTCCTTCAGCGCATCGAGGTCGGCCAGGGTGATGCTGCGTCCGGGGATGCGCGAGCTTTCGCCGCGCGACGCCATGTACAGCAGGTTCGAGCCGAATGCGCCCAGCTGCGCCATCACTTGCTGGCGCGTGCCCAGACCGATGGCCAGCATGACGATCACGGAAGCGACGCCGATGACGATGCCCAGCAGGGTCAAGCCCGTGCGGAAGCGGTTGATCCACAACACGCGCCAGGCGGCGCGCGCCGCGTCGAGCAATTCCGTTCCCAGCGACGCGCCCGTGTCGTGGGCGGCGCGCGACATGTCCAGCGGCGGCAGGGCCGTCGACGTGGCGGGAATGGCGACGGCGCCCGAGTCTTCGATGATTTTGCCATCGCTGATCTCGATCACGCGGCGCGCCTGTGCCGCCACCTTGCGGTCATGCGTAATGAGGATGATGGTGTGGCCCGCGTCGGCCAGTTCGCCCAGCAGGGCCATGACTTCGGCGCCGCTGCTGCTGTCGAGCGCCCCCGTCGGTTCATCGGCGAGGATGATGCGCCCGCCATTCATCAGGGCGCGCGCGATCGACACGCGCTGCTGCTGCCCGCCCGACAACTGGTTTGGCCGGTGATCGAGCCGCTCGCCCAGGCCCAGGCGCTTGAGCAGCGCTTCCGAGCGCGCATGGCGGGCCGCGGCCGGCATGCCCGCGTACAGGGCCGGCACTTCCACGTTTTCCCGCGCCGATTCGGTGGCGATCAGGTGATAGCCCTGGAAGACGAAGCCGAACGCTTCGCGCCGCAGCCACGCCAGTTCATCGGGATTCAGGCTGGCCACGTCCTGGCCGGCGAAACGGTAGGTGCCGTCGCTGGGCCGGTCAAGACAGCCAAGCAAATGCATCAGGGTCGACTTGCCGGAACCGGACGCGCCCACAATGGCGACGAATTCGCCGGCGCCTATCGACAAGGTCAGGCCGCGCAGCACTTCCACGGCCGGCGCGCCGTCATGGCCGCCATAGCGCTTGCGGATGCCTTGCAGTTCAATCAACGGCGCCGCTTGCTCCGGCTGCCCGGGTTGCCCGAGCGACGCGGCCTCGCTCATGGCGCTCACAGCTGGAACCTGCTGCTGCCGCTGCCGGCCGGCTGCTCGCCCGTGACCAGCAATTCGCCTTCGCGCAAGCCTTGCAGCACTTCCGCGCTGAGGCGGTTGCGCACGCCCACGGTGACGGTGCGCGTATCGACCTTGCCGTCCGCATCCATCACGCGGGCCGTAAACTGCCCCGGCTTGGCGCCTTCTTGCGTCGAGGGTTTCAGGGCCGGCAAGGGCACGGCCAGCACATTGTTCGCCGCGGCCGTGACGAATACCACTTGCGCCGTCATCTGCGGCATCAATTCGCCATCGGCGTTATCCACGTCGAACAGCACGGTATATAAAATCACCTTGCTGGTCGACGGCGCCAGGGCCGTGCCGGCGGCAGAACCGCCTGGCACCGGCGGGGCCGGCAGCACTTGCCGCACCTTGCCGCTCCAGCGCCGCTGGTCGCCGCCCAGGGTGGTGAAGTACACGGGCATGTCCGGGCGCACGCGGCGCACGTCCGCTTCCGACACTTCCGTCCACACCGTCATGGCCGACAGATCGGCGATGCGCAGGATATTCGGCGTCTGGTACGTGGCGTTCAGGGTTTGCCCTTCCTTCGCGTCCAGGCCCACCACCTTGCCGGCCATCGGCGCATAGATGCGCGTATAGCCGAGGCGCGCCTCGTCCGCCTTCAGGCTGGCCTGGGTCTGGTCGATCTGCGCCTTCAGGTGGTCGATCTTGGCGCCGGCCGAGGCCAGGGTGGCTTCGGCCGTTTCCAGGTCGGCCAAGGGGGTGGAGTCGAACTTGGCCATCTGCTTCTGGCGCACGTGCTGCTGACCCGCCAGGCGGTGCTGCGCCTGCTGGTCGGCCAGCTGCGCACGCAATCCGGCCAGCGCGGCGCGGCCCGCATCGACCGTGGCTTGCTGCACGCTGGGGTCGATCTCGGCCAGCAGCTGGCCTTTTTCCACGGCGCTGCCGGGCTGCACGTGCAGGCGCGTGATCTGGCCCGACACCTGCGCGCCCACGTCGACATAGGTTTGCGGCTGCAGCGTGCCGATGGCCGTGACGCTGGCCTCGATATTGCCGCGCTTGACGGGCGCCGTGTCGAATACGGTGGCCGGGCCGCGCGTGGCCCACAGTGCGCCGGCGCCAAACAGCGCCAGCAAGACCACGCCGCCGAGGATGCGGGCGCGGCGGGAAGGCAGGCGGGCCGCCATCAGGAAACCACTTTCAGTACATTCAAAACATCAATCGGTGTCGCCAGGCGTGAAAAGTGCATCGGTCTATCCTTGAAAATGGCAGTCAAAATTACTGCAGAAACGTCACAAGACCTGCCAGCGCGGCGACGGCTGCCAGCAGGGAACTACGAAACAGCAAGCGGGGGGCGTACGGCAGCAGAAGGGCCACCAGCAAGGCTCCCACGCCGATGAAGCCCAGCCAGGCGACCACGCCGACGGTGGCGCTCCAGCCAGCCACGCAAGGCCAGATGGCCAGCGCCAGCAGGACGGCACCGGCCAGTTGCAGCGCGCGCCGCACGTTCGGCGCCGCGTCCCTGCCCCAGACCTGGCCGTGATGGCGGTCCATCGCCAGGGAGAGGCTGGCCATGCCCGCATACGACAGGCCCAGCGCACAGAGGATGGTATTGATCATGACTGTCCTTCCGTATTGACTTGCAGGCTGGCCGAGGGCGCAGCGCTTTCCTTCGGTGCAGCCTTCTTGACCGGTTTTTCCTTGCGCTTGTGGACTTTCCACGCGCCCCTGGCGGCCAGCAGGCCGAAGGCCATGCTGCCCAGTTCCACGCCGGCGCTTTCCCAGTCGCCGCGCGCGATCTGCGCCGCCAGGTTGTCGCCCGTGCTCAAGACATTGAGCACCGGCAGCAGCAGGCACAGGGAGGCCAGCAAGCCCAGTTGCTCGATCCACGCGCGCTTTTCCCCGCGCAGGCAGGCGTGCACCAGCATCAGGAACCACACGCCGAAGAAGGCGCGCACTTCCCAGCCGGCGCGCTGCTCGATGCCGACGGGGATCAAACGGTTCGCCCACAGGAAGCCCACGCAGGCGATGGCCAGGCCGGCAATCGCCGCCACGTTCAGGCATTCGATGACGCGGTACACGCGTTGCGTGTAGGCGCCGAACTCGCCGCCGGACTTCTGGCGGCGCTTGACCATGAACAGGATGGCGCCCGTGCCCATCATGGCCGTGCCGGCCAGGCCGCAGAAGAAGTACAGCCAGCGCATCGGCGTGCCGCCAAAGCCCACCATGTGCAGGTTCGACATGACGGAGCGCGTCAGGCCCGCGCCGCCCGTGTCCGACTCGCCCGGCCGGCGCACGGCGACCTGCTCGCCCGTGGCCAGCGCGTAGCAGGCCCGGCCCGAATTGGCGCTGAGGCGCGTGAGCAGTTCCGCGTCTTCATTCCAGCCGTACATGCAGACGCGCATGGAGGCGTCATTCGGATTGTCCAGCACCACGGCGCGGATTTCCTGGCCGATGGCCTGTTCGGCGCGCAGCGCGAACGATTCCAGCGCGGGAATGGCCAGCGGCTGGCCTGTCTTCACAGGCTTGCCCGCATCGTTCCAGTCGGCCAGGAAGGCCTTCTTGGGATTGTCCATGCCGTATTGCGCCACCACGGGGGCCGGCACATAGTCATCGCTGAAGAATGCCAGGCCCGTGTAGGCGATCATGAACTGGAACGGCAAGGTCAGCACGGCCACCGCATTGTGCGCGTCGAGCCACGAACGCTGGCCCTTGGCCGGGCGGAAGGTGAAGAAATCCTTGAAGATGCGCTTGTGCGTGATGACGCCGCTCACCAGCGCCACCAGCATGATCATGGTGGTGATGGCGACGATCCACACGCCGATGCGTCCCGCGTGCAGCTCGTAGTGGAAATCGACGAAATGGTGGCCGCCGATGGTTTCCCGTTCCGTTGCCTCGCGCGCATGCTCGATGACGGCGCCCGTCAGCGGATCGAGGTCTGCCGAGCCATATCCGCCGCTGGGCTGGAACCAGTAGGCGGACAGGCCGTGGCCGGGACGCTGCACGGGCCAGATTTCCCACATGTCCGCCTTCGGGTGCTCCTTCGCCATGAAATCGAGCGCCAGCTCCAGGCGGTGCCCTCGGTCCGTGACCTTCGGCAGCGGCGGATCGTTCGCATGCGCCGCCTCTTCCAGTGCGTGCTCGGGCGTCATCCAGTGGCCGATCGGGTCGTCGAAGACGGCCAGGGTGCCGGTCAGGAAAATGGCGAACAGGAGCCAGGAAATCCACAGGCCGCTCCACGTATGCAGCCAGGCCATGGCCTGGCGCAAGCCGCCCTGCTGCGGCGTCTTGACCACTTTGCCTACCTTGACGGCGTTCATGCGGCACCTCGCGACAGCAGCATGCCGATGCCGCCGCAGGCGATGGCAGGCAGCAGCATGCCCAGCCAGACGCGGCGCAGGTCCTGCACGGCAAAGACCCAGATCACGGCGCAGGTATATACAACGAAGGCGCTCAGGGTGGCCGTCAGCACGGCTTCGGCGCGCGACAGCGGCAGCACGGCCGACAGCAGCACTGCCACGCCGGACGTAAGCGCATAGCCGCCAAAAATGGCGGCCAGCACGCGCGAGAACAACATCATGTTGGCCGATTTCATCATCGCGGCGCTCCCTGCGGCACACGCTGGCTCACGCCATTGCTGGCGTGGGCCAGATTCAACTGCACATTCATAAGCCATGCATCCTTCATCAAGATAGGTCATTCAAAAGTGATTATTTACAGTTTGTAGTTCAAGGTCAGCATCAGGTTGCGCGGCGTGCCCACTAGATTGCCGAAGACATCGGAATAGATGCTCTGGTAATAGTGCTTGTCGAGCGCATTGTTGACGTTCAGGCGCAGCTCGGCGCGGCTGTCGATCTGCCACGCCGCATTCAAGCCCAGGATCGCATAGCGGCCCTGGCGCAGATGGTAGGTGCCGTCCGTCGACTCGGTCGCGCCCTGCCCGTACACCGAGGCGCCGACGCGCCAGCCCTGCGCGGCGCCGGACAGGCGGTAGCTGGTGGCCAGCTTGAGCTGCTGGCGCGGATAGCGGCTGTTGAAATCCTTGCCGATATTGGCCGGATCGCTGTCGCGCGTAAATTGCGCCTTCACATACGTAAAACCGGCCGACAGCTGCCAGTCGGGCGTCAGCGCGCCCGCCACGTCCAGCTCCACGCCTTCGCTGCGCACTTCGCCCGACGCGCGCTGGCAATAGCCCCAGGTGCTGCCGGGGCAGGGATTGGGGCCAGCCAGGTCGTCCACGCCGCGGTTTTGCTGGCGGATCTGGAACACGGCCGCGCTGGCATTGAGGGCGCCGCCAAAGTATTCGCCTTTCACGCCCGCTTCATAGTTGGTGCCGCTGATCGGCTTCAAGGGCTGCCCATTGGCGTCGGTGGAAGCCTGCGGCTGGAAGATTTCGGTCCAGCTGGCGTACACGGAATGCTGCTTGTCGAGGTCATACACGACACCGGCGTACGGCGTGAATTCGCGCGCCACCGAGTAGCCGGCATCGTCCTTGTACCAGCTTACGCGTCCGCCCAGCACCAGCGACAGCGGCTCGGCCAGGCGCATGCGCGTGCCCGCATACACGCCGCTTTGCTCGGTGATGCTGGCCGTGCGCCACTGCGCGTAATTGATGACGGGACGCGCCACGCTGCCCGTATCCCAGTTGAACGGGTCGAGCACCGGCGCCGCCGCGCCCCAGCTGTACGGCGCCCAGCCGCCATAGCTGTTTTTCGACGAACGGCGGTGGCTGGCGCCGACCGTCAGCTCGTGCTCGCGGCCGAACAGGCTGTAGCTGCCAGTGGCATATGCGTCATAGCTGGTGTTGGCCAGTTCGGCGCGGTAGCTTTGCGAATTGAAGCGCAGGGTGTCGCCGCGGCGGCTGATGCCGGAAAACGTCGTGTCGATCTCGGGCGTCTTGCGCGTGGCCGCCAGCTTGGCCTTCCAGCCGTTGGCGAAGCGGTGTTCCAGTTCCGCGAAGATGGTCTTGTCCGTCTGGCGCCAGCCATCGAAGTCGGTGCCCAGATAAGTCGAGCGGGGCAAGTTCAGAAAAGTGCCGTCGGCGGCCGTTACCACGCCCGTGGTGACGCCGTCGTTATCCGTCTTGCGGTAGTGGGCGCCCAGGGTCAACGTGGTATCTGGACGCAGGTCGGCCTCGATGATGCCGTACAGCTGGTGATTGCGGCCATGCAGCACGTCGACAAAATCCTTCTTGTCCTGCACCGTCGCGACGATGCGCCCGCGCAGGGTCTTCGCTTCGTTGAGCGCGTTCGCCGCATCGGCTTCCAGGCGGTAGTTGCTCCAGCTGCCGATGCTGGCCGAGAACGACGCTTGCGGCGTGGCCGTCGGGCGCTTGCGCACCAGGTTGATGGCGGCGCTGGGCGTGCCGCTGCCCGTCATCAAGCCCGTGGCGCCGCGCACCACTTCGATGCGGTCATAGATGGCCAGGTCGTCATTGTCTCCATTGAAGGTGCCGTTCGCACCCAGGCTGGTAGGCAAGCCGTCGAACAGGATGTTGTCGACTGGAAAGCCGCGTGCGCTGAAACTGCCGGAATCGCCCGTAAAGTTGCCCTTTTGCATGACCAAACCCGTGATCGACTGCACGGCGTCATCCAGGGTGGTGATGCCCAGGTCGTCGATCTGCTGGCGCGTCAGCACGCTGACGGACTGCGGCGTCTCGCGCAGCGACAGGTTCAGCTTGGTTGCCGTATTGCTCACGCCCGTCGTATACGAGCCGCTGCCTTCCGTCGTCGCATCGCGCCCTGCCGTGACGGACACGCCAAGCATGGTTTGCTCGGTGGCGGGCGTGGCTGGCACCTGCTGCGCCAACGCGGAGGTACCGGCGGCCAGACACAAGGCCGTCACGGCCAGCGCCAGCGGATGCCGCTGAGGACGATGCGATACGAAATTGACAAGATGCAAAACCTGTTGCATGAAAAATCCTGAAAAGTGGCGTCATGAGACGGTAAAAAACAACCGCCCTACCCTGTAGGTGCCGCGAAAACGAAAAACGGGCAGTCCGGCTGCAAATATTTTTTGTGGGGTGCTACGGCGCCGGTTCGACCGTCACCCAATACCGCGTGCGGCTGCGCACCTGCACCGGCAGCGAGTTGGGCAGCATGTTCAAAATGCGCTGGGTGTCGGCCAGCGGGAACACGCCCGACAGGCGCAGCTGGGCCACTTGCGGCGCGCAGTCGATCACGCCGGGGCGGTAACGGGCCAGGTCGGCCAGGAAATCGCCCAGAGTCACGTCGTCGACGATCAGCTGCCCGCGCGACCAGGCGTCCGCATATGCACCGATGGCGTGCGGCACGTCTGGCGCCTGACGGGAAAATGCCACGCCGTGCCCGGCCGCCAGCAGCAAGGGCGCGCCGATGCCATCGCGGGGGCGGATTTCAACGGCGCTTTCAAACACGTCCACCGTGCTGTAGTCATCCTGCTGGCGCACGGAAAAGCGCGTGCCCAGCGCGCGCACCAGGCCTTCGCGCGTGGCCACTTCCAGCGGCGCGTCGCTGCCGATGCCGTGACCGCTGACGACGAGGATTTCGCCGGCCAGCAGCTCGATCAGGCGGCGACTGGCGTCGAAACGCACATTCACGGCCGAATCCGTATTCAAGCTGAGTACGCTGCCATCGTCCAGCACTATCTCGCGCCAGTCGCCCGTGGCCGTGCGGTAGTCGGCACGCAGGACGCGCACGCCATCCCAGGCGCCCGTCTGCGCGGCCAGCATGCCGCCGCCGGCCGCCACGCCCAGCCACGCCAGCAACTGGCGCCGCTTGCCGTTGACGGCTTTCTGCTGCGTACCCGCCAGCGCCTGCGCGGCCGCACCGCGGTGCAAGCCGCGGAACCGCTGCGACACCGCTTCGATATGCTGCCAGGCCAGTTCATGCTCAGGGTCGGCTTCGCGCCAGCACTGCCAGGCGGCGTGTTCCTGCTCGCTGGCCTCGTCCGACATCAATACGGTCAGCCACTCGGCCGCCTGCAGCTGCACTTCCTCGCCGATGGCCGCAGCGGCCGCGGGTTCTGCCACCGTGCTCATGCCGGCAGGGAGAAAAACACCTGGCGGTTGGCGCGCGTCAGGTATTGCTTGACCGAGCTGGCCGATACGTTCAGGCGCGCGGCGATCTCGGCGTAGCTGAGGCCTTCGAGCTGCGCCAGCAAGAACGCCGTGCGCACGGGACCCGGCAAGCCGTCGAGGGCCACATCGATCTGCTGCAAGGCTTCCAGCGCCAGCAGCCGTTCTTCCGGCGCGGGCGCCACCTCGGGCGGCAGGCAGGCCAGCGCCTCCAGATAGGCGTCTTCCAGCACCTGCCGGCGGTAGCGGTGCGCCACCAGACGCCGCGCGATGGTGGCGAGAAAAGGCCGCGCCTCGCGGATCTGCGGCGCCGTGCCGTTGGTCAGCACGCTGATGAAGGTGTCTTGCGCCAGGTCCGCCGCCTCGCCCGCATTGCCCAGCTTATGCCGCAGCCAGCCCTGCAGCCAGCCATGATGGCTGCTGTAGAGCGCGTGCAGGTCTTGTTGCTGTGCAAAATCGGCGGCCGACATGGCATCCCTTTCCGCTCAGGCGTACGGCACCCGAGAATGTAAATAAGAATTATTCTCATTTTAACCGTGTTTTTGACTTTCATGCAATCGCGGCATTGCCAGAAATACCAACTAATTCAAAAGCAGGCCAACCGCCAGGCGATGCAGCGCAGGACCGCCAGCCAACCGCGATAAGGTAAAATGACGGCCATCGTCCGGCTTTCGCCGCCCACTCCCAAGCTTTTCATTGCAGGTTCATCATGCTAGATAATCTCACCCAACGGCTTGCCAAAGTCGTCAAGACCATGCGCGGCGAGGCGCGCCTGACCGAGGCGAACACCGCCGACATGCTGCGCGAAGTGCGCCTGGCGCTGCTCGAAGCCGACGTCGCCCTGCCCGCCGTGCGCGAATTCATCGCCAAAGTCAAAGAAAAAGCCATGGGCGAGGATGTCATTTCCTCGCTCACGCCAGGCCAGGCCCTGGTTGGCGTGGTACAGCGCGAGCTGGCCGCCCTGATGGGCGCCGACCTGGGACCGGAAGCGTCGCAGATCAGCTTTGCGCAGCAGCCGCCCGCCATCATCCTGATGGCCGGTCTGCAGGGTGTGGGTAAAACCACCACCGTCGGCAAGCTGGCGAAATACCTGAAGGAAGAAAAGAAGAAGAAAGTGCTGACCGTCTCGGCCGACGTGTACCGTCCCGCCGCGATCGCCCAGCTGCAATCGGTCACCGCCCAGGTAGGCGCCGACTTCTTCCCGTCTTCCAGCACGGACAAGC
Source organism: Janthinobacterium sp. PLB04 (assembly GCF_021165895.1). NCBI lineage: Bacteria > Pseudomonadati > Pseudomonadota > Betaproteobacteria > Burkholderiales > Oxalobacteraceae > Janthinobacterium > Janthinobacterium sp. PLB04. The sequence goes on from NZ_CP088968.1 coordinate 5,867,350, forward strand.
CGGTCGATATCGCCCTGGCCGCGCTGGACTGGGCGAAAAAGCACTACCACGACGTGCTGATCATCGATACGGCGGGCCGCCTCGGTATCGACGAAGAGATGATGCGCGAAATCGCCGCCGTCCACGGCGCCGTGAAACCGATCGAAACCCTGTTCGTCGTCGACGCCATGCTGGGCCAGGACGCCATCAACACGGCGAAAGCGTTTAACGATGCGCTGCCGCTGACCGGTATCGTGCTGACCAAGCTCGATGGCGATGCGCGCGGCGGTGCGGCCCTGTCGGTGCGCCACATCACGGGCAAACCGATCAAGTTTGCCGGCGTCTCGGAAAAACTCGACGGTCTGGAAGCATTCGACCCGACCCGCATGGCCAACCGCATCCTCGGCATGGGCGACATCCTCGCCCTGGTGGAAGAGGCGCGCAAGGGCGTCGACAGCAAGGCGGCGGCCGACCTGGCGCAAAAAATCAAGGTCGGCGGCAAGTTCGACATGAACGACTTCAAGGCGCAGCTGGGCCAGATGAAGAAAATGGGCGGCATGGCCAACCTGATGGACAAGCTGCCAGCCCAGTTCCAGCAGGCGGCAGGCGGCAAGAACATGGATCAAGCCGACAAGCAGGTACGCCGCATGTGCGGCATCATCGACTCGATGACGCCGCAGGAACGCGCCAAGCCTGAACTGATCAAGGCCACGCGCAAGCGCCGCATCGCCGCCGGCGCCGGCGTGCAAGTGCAGGAAGTGAACCGCATGCTGACGCAATTCGAGCAAATGCAGACGATGATGAAGAAATTGTCGGGCGGCGGCATGATGAAGATGATGCGCTCCATGAAGGGCATGATGCCCGGCATGAGGTAGTGGAAGGCTTCAAAATCCGCTGCGCGGGGCGCTTTGCGGCCGGCGATGCTCACCGTACTTCAGTACGGTTGCGCTTCCCGGCCACAGATACCATCCGCTCGCTGTGATTTTGAAGGCCTTTTTTACGCCGCGTGAGACGTAGTTCAAGTCAAGAAACACCGTTATAAAATCATGCCGGATTGCATTTTCATGGCGTCCGGCATCATTTCCTTGCTCCCCGCAGTACCCCTCCCCGCATAGCCAGCAACCATGCCATTTACGGGCAAAAACGCCGTTCTGCGCCCCCAAGCGGTGCGCCCGGGCGACAGCATGGTCATTTCCCTGCTTTTTCCTCGTGAAAACGTGAAAAACACTTGCATACAAGGTAAATCCACACCAATATTAGCCGTGCGATTAATTGCGCAATTTCCCATGTGTTTGTTAAGGAGGCTCGAAGATGGCAACAGCCAAAAAAACCCCAGTAGCAGCGCCAGCCAAAGCAGCAGCAGCCAAGCCTGCAGCCGCCAAGAAAGCAGCACCCGCAGCCAAAGCAGCAGCTAAACCAGCAGCGGCGAAGAAAGCGGCAGCACCGGCAACACCACGCAAGCCAAACGCAGCATTCATGAAAGCAATGACGCCATCGAAAGAGCTGGCCGCCGTTGTTGGCGCAGCACCACTGCCGCGCACGGAAGTGACCAAAAAGGTATGGGATTACATCAAAAAACTCGATCTGCAAGATCCGGCCAACCGCCGCATGATCAATGCGGACGACAAGCTGAAAGCAGTTTTCGGCGGCAAAGCCCAAGTCTCCATGTTTGAAATGACGAAACTGATCTCCGATCATTTGAAATAATCAGATACGCACAGGGCGTTCCGCGCCGTGTGAGTGCCCCGCCGCATCACTGCGAGCGGGGCATTTTTTTGGGGTCAGACCCTGTCGGGTCTGACCCCGGCCGTTGCGGTGGGTTTAAAAACGCATAAAACCCGGCACATACCGAGATCAGACGAGGACGGTCCCACAGGGTCAGACCTCAAACCATCACCCTGCCGGCTTGAACTCCCACTGCCGCCACGCCGCCCTTACCGCATTCGGATACTCGGGCCTTCCCCGGCTGCCGTTATACCGCCCCAGCGCCAGGTACAAGTCGCCCTTTTCCATATCCAGGTACATGCGCAGGATGGCGCAGCCGTAGCGCAGATTCGTCTGCATGTGGAACAGCTTGCTGCGGTCGCTGTCGCCGATGACGCCCGTCCAGAACGGCATCACCTGCATGTAGCCGCGCGCGCCGGCCAGCGAGACGGCGTATTTGCGGTAGGCCGACTCGACCTGGATCAGGCCCAGCACCAGGGCCGGTTCCAGGCCCGCGCGGCGCGCTTCATACCAGACGGTTTCCAGGAATTCCGTGCGCAGCTGCGCATCCGGCAGCTTGCGCTGCAGACGTTGCGACATCTGCGCCAGCCATTGCTGGTAGCGCTGCAAGTCGGCGGGAGTGGCAAATTTGGGTTGCGGCGGGCGCTCGTCGCGGATCGCGTGCGACAGGGCCAGGCGGACGGAGTCGGCCAGCGCCTCCTCCTTCTGGTTGCCAGCCTGCGCAAAGGGAGCGCAGGCCAGGCCAGCGGCCAGCGCGAGCGCGCCAGCCGTTTTACTTACAGATATGCGCTTCACTGCGCCATTTTGCCCTGGATGAAGGCGACGATCTCGTCCGGCGCCACGCCGGTGGCTTCCGCATCGCGGCGGCCCTGATATTCCAGCTTGCCTTCTTTCAGGCCGCGCTCGCCGATGACGATGCGGTGCGGCACGCCAATCAGCTCCCAGTCAGCAAACATGGCGCCAGGGCGCAAGCCGCGGTCGTCGACGATGACGTCCACGCCGGCGCCTTGCAGGGCCGCGTACAGCTTCTCCGTCTCTTCCTTGACCAGTTCGCTGCGGTCCATGCCCATCGGGCACAGCACGACTTCAAACGGTGCGATCGACGCTGGCCAGATGATGCCCTTGTCATCGAAGTTCTGTTCGATGGCGGCGCCCAGGATGCGCGTCACGCCGATACCGTAGCAACCCATCTGCAGCGGCGCAGGCTTGCCGTTTTCGTCGAGGAAGGTGGCTTTCATGCTTTCCGAGTACGCCGTGCCCAGCTGGAACACGTGGCCCACTTCGATGCCGCGCTCGATGGCGAGCGTGCCCTGGCCGTCCGGCGACGCGTCGCCGGCGACGACATTGCGCAAATCGGCCACGATGGCTGGCTCGGCCACGTCGCGGCCCCAGTTGGCGCCCGTGTAGTGGAAACCGGCGTCATTCGCGCCGCAGACGAAGTCGCTCATGTGGGCGACCGTGCGGTCCGCCACGACGGTGACGGGGGCGCGGGTAGCAATCGGGCCCAGGTAGCCGGGAATGGTGCCGTAGACTTCCAGGATTTCCGCTTCCGTCGAGAAACGGTGGCCGGCCAGGCCGGCAACCTTGCCGACCTTGATCTCGTTCAATTCATGGTCGCCGCGCAGCAGCAGCATGAAATGCTGTTTCGTGACTTTTTCATCCTTGCCAACGGTTTCCACCGTCAGGGCGATGGTTTTCACGGTCTGCGCCAGGTCGATACCGAGCAGGGCCGCCACGGTTTCGCACTTGACGGTATCCGGCGTGGCTGTTTTCGTCAGCGCCTGGGCCGCGGCCGGACGCTCGCCCGCTGGTGGCAGCGCTTCGGCCGCTTCCATGTTGGCGGCGTAGTCGGACGTCGGGCAGTACACGAGCGCGTCTTCACCCGTGTGGGCGATGACGTGGAATTCATGCGAACCGGAACCGCCGATGGCGCCGTTGTCGGCGGCCACGGCGCGGAATTGCAGGCCGAAACGCGTGAAGATGCGCGTGTAGGCGTCAAACATGACCTTGTACGACGCCTGCATGCCAGCCAGGTCGCGGTCGAACGAGTACGCATCCTTCATGGTGAATTCACGGCCGCGCATCAGGCCGAAACGTGGGCGGCGCTCGTCGCGGAACTTGGTCTGGATGTGATAAAAGTTCAACGGCAACTGGCGGTAGGACTTGATTTCCGTGCGCACGACGTCGGTGATGACTTCTTCCGATGTCGGCTGGATCGCGTATTCGCGGCCGTGGCGGTCTTTCACGCGCATCAGTTCGTCGCCCATCTTGGTCCAGCGGCCCGTCTCTTGCCACAGTTCGGCTGGCTGCACGAGCGGCATCAGCAGTTCGATGCCGGCGGCTTTGTTCATCTCGTCACGGATGATGGCTTCCACCTTGCGGATCACGCGCAAGCCCATCGGCATGTAGGTATAGATGCCGGAACCGAGGCGTTTGATCATGCCTGCACGCATCATCAACTGGTGGCTGACGATTTCCGCGTCAGAAGGTGCATCTTTAAGTGTGGAAATAAAAAAACGGGAGGCGCGCATAACGGTGAATTCTTTTTAAAAAGAGAGGGTTATAATCAACCTAATTTTAAAGGATTAGCTGGCTGATGCGTCCATACTTTACACAAATGCGCTCAATTGGTGCGATTCCGGCGCTTTTCGCACCCCGAAAAGGTCACCGGCTTGCGAAGTTGTGGGTAATTATGTAAAAAAAGACGCACTGTCGCAGAAAGTTTGAGGTGCATTATGCTCGACCGTGAAGGGTTTCGGCCCAACGTCGGCATCATCCTGCTAAACGCCCAGAACGAGGTGTGGTGGGGCAAGCGGGTGCGCGAGCACTCATGGCAGTTTCCGCAAGGCGGTATCAAATATGGCGAAACACCGGAACAAGCCATGTTTCGCGAACTTGAAGAGGAAATCGGACTCAGACAGGAACACGTCAAAATTGTCGGCCGCACCCGCGACTGGCTGCGCTATGAGGTGCCAGACCACTTCATCAAGCGCGAGATTCGTGGCCATTACCGTGGCCAGAAGCAGATTTGGTTTCTGCTGAGAATGTGCGCGCGCGATAACGACGTCAATCTGCGCCTGACCGACCATCCCGAGTTCGACGCCTGGCGCTGGCATGAATACTGGGTCCCGCTCGATGTCGTCATTGAATTTAAACGCGATGTCTACCAGCGTGCCTTGCAGGAGCTGTCCCGCTTCCTGACCTGGCCCGTGCATGGCAACGCACAGCAAGCGCACCGCCACACGTCGCGCTACCTGCGCCAGCCCCATGCGCCACGGGCACAGGATGGTACGGCACTGGCCAAGCCTTGCGACGGCATTGCCGCCGAAGGGTGTACGCCGGAGCTGATTTTGCCAGGCAAGGAGTAGTCCGCCGCACCATGAACGCACTCTCCCACGCAAAAGGGGCAGCCTGAACAGGCTGCCCCTTTTTTCATGCAGGCAGGAAACTCCCCTGCCGGTCAGGCCGACTTAGTTTGCTGCCGGCGCTGGCGCAGCGGCGGGAACGTCCAGGGTAATCGCTTTGAGACCCAGGATATTGCTGCTGTAGTGGCGAATCTTGTTGGCCAGAGCCGGATCATTGTTCAGCTTTTGACCGTACGACGGCACCATTTCCACCATCTTGGCTTGCCATTCCGGCGTAGCCAGGCGGCTCTTGAATGCCGTTTGCAGCACCTTGATCATGATCGGCGGCGCGGTCGAGGCGCCTGGCGATGCACCCAGCAGGGCAACGATGCTGCCATCGGCGGCGCCGACGACTTCCGTACCGAACTGCAGCAAGCCGCCTTTGACAGGATCATCCTTGACGATCTGCACGCGCTGGCCCGCGTTTTGCAGGGTCCAGTCTTCCATCTTGGCGTTCGGCAAGTATTCGCGCAGGGTTTTCAAACGGTCTTCCGGCGTGTTCATGACCTGTTCGACCAGGTATTTCGTCAGCGGAATATTGTCATAGCCGGCTTGCAGCATGGGTTTCACATTGCCCGTGCCGATCGAGGCAGGCAAATCGATCCACGAACCGTTTTTCAGGAACTTGGTCGAGAAGGTGGCAAACGGGCCAAACAACAGGGCTTTCTTGCCATCGATGATGCGCGTATCGAGATGCGGCACGGACATCGGCGGCGAACCGACGGATGCCTTGCCGTAGACCTTGGCCGCATGCGCCGCCACCAGTTCCGGATTGGTCGTCACGAGCCACTGGCCGCCGACCGGCACGCCGCCGTAGCCCTTGGCTTCAGGAATACCCGATTTTTCCAGCAGAGGCAGCGAACCGCCACCGGCGCCGATGAAGACGAACTTGGCGCGCATGGTCTTTTCCTTGCCGGCGTTCAAGTCTTTCACCGTCACGTTCCATACGCCATCGGCGCCGCGCTGGATGTCTTCCACCTGGTGGCGCAGGTGCAGGACCATGCCGTGGCTGTCCGTCAGGTATTTCACGAGGCCGCGCGTGAGATTGCCGAAATTGACGTCGGTACCGATTTCCATGCGTGTCGCGGCCACTTTCTGGCCCTTGTCCCGCCCTTGCATGACCAGCGGTGCCCACTGTTCGATCTGCGCCTGGTCTTCCGAGAACAGCATGCCCTTGAACAGGTTTTCCTTTTGCAGCGCGGCATAGCGCTTCTTCAAGAAGGCAATATTGTCGTCGCCCCAGACAAAGGCCATGTGCGGCACGTTGTTGATGAAGGTTTGCGGCGCGCCCAGGTGCTTGTTGGCTACCTGATAAGCCCAGAATTGCTTGGAAATTTCGAATTGCTCGTTGATGGCAACGGCTTTCTTGGTCTCGATGCTGCCATCGGCCGCTTCCGGCGTGTAGTTCAGTTCAGCAAATGCCGAGTGGCCCGTGCCCGCGTTGTTCATCGCATCCGAGCTTTCGGCGGCCACCGAATCGAGGCGCTCGACCATTTCCATCGTCAGCGACGGATCGAGTTCCTTGAGCATGCTGCCCAGGGTGGCGCTCATGGTGCCGGCGCCGATCAGCAGCACGTCGACCGGTTTTTCGGACGAGGCCGGAGGGGTCTTGTCACATGCCGCCAGGATCAGGCACGACATCAAAAGTAATAGCGATTTACGCATGGGTAACTCCGTTATGAATACTGAGGGTTGGTTCTTCCAGGCCACCCGGGCGGCAAGCGCAAGATCATCGGAAAATGGCTATCCCTCCAGCGCAAGAACGGCCGGATCAAGGGGCAACGATGGTGATGACGCATGCATGCAGCCGCCGCGCCGCAGCTTGCGGCAGCGATGGAGTGGCGATGGTGCGGACAAGGAAACACGGCGCCGCTGCTGTTTTGGCCCTCGCGCGGGGCAAAACTCACAACACGGCGATTGTCTATAGCAAATATCAAGAACAGCGATTTTATCACCGTTATTTGCCCTTGCCGGGCCGCCAGGATCGTGGATAACACTTACTGTGGAGTATTAATTTGGCAGTAACCAGGCGTCAAAAAGCCAGTTGGTGCAGGAATGCACGGAGCAAGAAACGGATGGCAAGCCCCCATCCATCATGGTCTGATAACGCTTTGACCACACCGGAGCCTGACCATGTCTTTTCGTATCCGCGGCCTGTCGCCCGCCCCTTTCCTGGCCTGTTTCGGCCTGCCCGACGCCGAACTGGCCGCGCTGGGCATTATCCGCCATGTGGTCGACAGCCAACCCGGCTACCCGGACCGCATCGAACTGCGCGACGCGGCGATCGGCGATACGGTGCTGCTGCTGAACCATGTCTGCCAGGATGCGGACACGCCCTACCGCGCCTCGCACGCCATCTTTATCCGCGAGGGCGCCACGCAAGCCTATGACGCCGTCGACCAGGTGCCGGAATCGATGCGCATCCGGCTGCTGTCGCTGCGCGGCTATACGGAAGGTGGGATGATGGTCGATGCCGACGTGGTGGAAGGCACGGCCATTGAAACCGTGATCGCGCGGCTGTTTGAGAACCCGGCTGTCAGCTATATCCACGTGCACAATGCCAAACGTGGTTGTTATGCGGCCAGGATCGACCGGGCCTGAGAACTTATTACGGCTACGCGGTACAATGCCGGCTGCCCTTTAGCCATAGTCCTTCAGCCATGTTCAACCCTTCTTCCGACGATGTTCGCCGTTTCTTTTGTGAAACATTGCGCAAGCATCGCGCCCATGAAATCCTCACGCCGATGGAAGCCATCGCGCTCGACTGGATCCTGGAACACCCCGAGTATGAAAGCGAGCTCTCCGACGTCGAGGCGGCGCTGGCGCGCGATTACTCCGTCGAAGGCGGACAAGCCAATCCTTTCCTGCACCTGTCCATGCATCTGTCGATCACGGAGCAGGTGCAGGTGGACCAGCCGCGCGGCATCCGCCCGGCCGTCCAGCAGCTCACCCAGCGCCTCGATTCGGCCCATGCCGCCCAGCACGAAGTGATGGAATGCCTGGGCCAGATGATCTGGGCTTCGCAACGTTCGGGCTTGCCGCCGGACACGGACGCCTACATCGACTGCGTGCGCCGCCGGTAGGAACACCTGTCAAAACCTGCTGCGCATCGCGCTTTGCGGCCTGCGATGCTCACCGTACTAGAGTACGGTTGCGCTTCTTAGCCACAAATCGCTGCCGCTCGCTACGGTTTTCCCAGGTGTTGTGCCAGTACTACCTCACATCGGTTTTGCCGACTGCTTCATGCGCTGAGGCAAGGCCTGTGCAGGCCCTCTTCCCAGCAACCCCAGCACCACCTGCAGCGCCATGGCGATGGCGCCGACGATGAATACCACGTCGCCGAAGGTGCGTATCCAGCGCAGGTTCTGCAACAGCGGCTGCTGCATGAATTCCTCGCTGCGCGCATACCACAGACCCTCCGTCACGCTGGCGTGGAACTGGATGATGCCAATCGGCAGCAGGCTGGTAAAGATCATCAGCACCAGGCCCGCGTTCAAGCCCCAGAACGCCGTCTTCATCAACGCAGGGCTGAAACGGTAGTCGGGCCGCAAATAGCGCAGCACCAGCAAGGTAAAGCCCAGCGCCAGGAAGCCATACACGCCGAACAGTGCCGCATGCGCATGCACGGGGGTCGTGTTCAGGCCCTGGATATAGTACAAGGCCACGGGCGGATTGATCATGAATCCCAGCACGCCCGCGCCCAGCATGTTCCAGAAGGCGACGGCGACAAAGCACATCATGGGCCAGCGCAGGTTTTCCATCCATGACGCGCGTTCCTTCAGGCGCCAGTTTTCCCACGCTTCATGCCCCAGCACGATCAGCGGCACCACTTCCAGCGCGCTGAAGCTTGCGCCGATGGCCATCACGGGCGTGGTGGTGCCGGCAAAGTACAGGTGGTGGAAGGTGCCGGGTATCCCGCCCAGCATGAACAGCGAGGCCGATGCCAGGCTGGCCGTCGTGGCCATGCGCACCGACACCAGGCCCAGGGTCGAGAAGATGAAGGCCAGCGCCGTCGTGGCGAACACTTCGAAGAAGCCTTCCACCCACAGGTGCACCACCCACCAGCGCCAGTATTCCATCACCGACAGATGCGTGCGTTCGCCGTAGAACAGGCCGGCGCCATAGAACAGGCCGATGGCGCCGACGGACGCGGTCAGGAGCGCCAGCAGGTTCTTGTCGCCGCCCGGCTTGCGCAGGGCCGGCACCACGCCGCGCAGCATCAACACCAGCCACAGCAGGATGCCGATATATTTGCCGATTTGCCACAAACGTCCCAGGTCCACATATTCATAACCTTGATGGCCGAGCCAGAAATTCCACTCGGGCGGCATCACTTGCGCAATGGCCAGGTAGTTGCCGATGAAGGAGCCGACCACCACGGCGACGAGGGCCCAGAACAGCACATCGACGCCCAGACGCTGCCACTTGGGATCCTTGCCGCCATTGATCAGGGGCGCGAGGAACAGGCCGGCAGCCAGGAAGCCCGTGGCGATCCAGAACAGCGCGGCCTGGATATGCCAGGTGCGCGTGAGCGCATACGGGAACCAGCGCGACACGTCGATGCCGTAGAACTGCTGCCCTTCCACCGTGTAGTGCGCCGTAAAGCCGCCGATGAAGACCTGGAAGGTGAACAGCGCCACCACCAGGAACAGATATTTTCCCAGTCCCCGCTGCGAAGGCGTCAGGGCGAACGTGGTGAGCGGATCGCGCGGGCCGGCGGCCGGCAGCGCTTCGTCGTGGTCGCGCAAGAAGGCCCAGCCCCAGACGAGGAAGCCCACGCCGGCCAGCAGCACCACCACGCTGGCGACCGACCAGACGAGGTTTTCGCCGCTGGGCTGGTTGCCGATCAGCGGTTCATGCGGCCAGTTGTTCGTATAGGTCACTTTCTGGCCAGGACGTTCGGTGGCGGCGGCCCACGCCGTCCAGAAGAAGAACTGCGTCATCTGCGCGCGCCGCTCGGCACTGGGCAGGGTGTTTTCCTTCATGGCGAAATGCTCGCGGCTTTTTTGCAGCGCCGGCGCGTCGGAGAACAGCTGGTCGTAATAGTGCGCCGTGTTGGCGATGGCTTGCACGCGGCGCGGCGACAGGCGCAGCACTTGCGCATCATCGGTACGGTTGCCGCGGTATTCGATCTTGAGCGCTTCGCGCAGCGCCGCCTGCGCGGGGCCGTCAAGCGCCGCGTACGCCTTGCCATGCAGCTCTTGCGCGGCCAGTTCCAGCCAGGCCGTCAGTTCGCGGTGCAGCCAGTCGGCCGTCCAGTCGGGCGCCTGGTAGGCGCCGTGGCCCCAGATGGAGCCCAGCTGCATGCCGCCGACGGATTGCCAGGCCGTCTGGCCGTCGAGGATGCCCTCGCGGTCGAACAGTTGCCGGCCATCCTGCGCCAGCACTTGCGCGGGGATCGGCGGCGCCTGCCGGTAGACTTCCGTGCCGTAGTAGCCGAGCAGCGAAAACGTCACGATCAGCACACCGATCAAGGTGAACCAGAGTTTTTTGTAGGGACCCATGGGTCTTTCCTTTGTCAGTGCACCACGGCCGGCGCAAAGCGCTCGAACAGGATATTGTTTTCAGTATGGATGTGCGCCATCAGGTCTGCACGGAAGGTGCGCAATCCCGTGTACAGCGCGCGCCAGGTAGTGCAGGCGCCGGCCGGCGCGGTGATATCGTTCGTCATCGCCTCCATGGCGCGCAAGGCCACGCCATGATCGTCGTGCTCCATGCGCATCACGTTGATGGGCGCGCCGGCCCGGGGCCCCTGGCCGCGCACGATCATCGGGAACAGCACGTCTTCTTCCTTGCGCATATGGCTTTCCAGCTCCTGCGCCATGGCCGACAGGTGTTCCGCCAGCCCGTGCGGACAGTCGGCGCGCTCGCCATGCACCTGCTCGACCTTGCGTGCCAGGCGTATCAGCTCGGGCAGCTGCTCGCGGTGCACGGCGTGGTAGCGCGCCAGGATGTGTTCCACCAGCTCGGTGGCCGAGGCTTCCTGCCAGTCACGCTCGCCGCTGGTATCTGCGCGCCCTGCCAGCAGCCGCAGTTCCTCGACGATGGGCGCCGTGTCCACGCCGGCCGCTTCGGCCGCTGCGCGCAGGGTCTTGTTGCCGCCGCAGCAGAAATCCAGGCGGTGCGCATCGAACAGGCGCGTGGCGCCAGGGATGCGGCGAGCCAGTTGGCCCAGGGATAGCTCGATCATTTCCATAACAGTTCCTTGATGATGAATAGGGTTTATTGGCGGGCGCCCGCGTGGTAGACGCCGGGCACGGGTTCGCCAGTCACTTCCAGCACGCCCACGGCGCCCTTGCCGGCGCGCGACAAGGCATGGTCGACCAGCAGATAGCTGCCCGGATGCTGTACCTTGAGTTCGACGATGGTCGCGCCGCCCGGTGCCACCAGGGTGGTTTGCACGTCGTGTTTCGGGCTGCTGATCGAGCCTTCGCTGTACACCTTGTCGAATATCTCGCCGATGATGTGGAACGATGAAATCTTGTTCGGGCCGCCGACGCCAAAATAGATGCGCACCGTCTCGCCGACTTTCGCCTGCAATTTGTGCGTCTTGCTCAGGGCGCCCACTTCGCCGTTGAAGACGTAGTAATCGGGCAGTTCATTGGCCATTTTTTCCAGGTTCGGTTCCTGGTGCACGGGCGCGCCGTGCGGACGGCCCGTGTACATCTCGCCCTGCATCACGTAATACTCGCGGTCGACTTTTGACAGGCCGCCTTCCGGTTCGACCAGGATCATGCCGTACATGCCGGCCGCGATATGCTGCGGCACCAGGGGCGTGGCGCAGTGATACACGTACAGGCCCGGATTGAGCGCCTTGAAGGTGACCGTTTTTTCCTGCCCCGGCGCCACCTGCGTGTGCTGTCCGCCGCCATGGCCGCCCGTCACTGCGTGCAGGTCGATCGAGTGGATCATCTTGCTGTCCTTGGCATTGAACAGGGTCAGTTCCACCGTGTCGCCCACCTTCGCGCGCAGCATCGGGCCGGGCACTTGCCGGTTGAAGGTCCAGTACGTAAAACTGGTGCCGTCATCGAGCTTGCCCGGCAGTTCCACCGTCTCCATGCGGTATTTCAGGGTTTGCGGCGCGCGCGCGCCGATGGCGGCCGGCACGGAGGCCGGATTGGCGGCAACGCTGACGGCCGATGGATCGGGACCGCGCATCGGCGACGGTGCGGGCGTGTACAGAGCCAGCGCGGCGGCCTGGCTCGATTCGCTGGCAGCGCTGCCGGCGCCAGCAGCCTTCGGTGCCCCGGCTTCAGCCAGCGAGGTGCCGCTCACTTCCAGCTTGCCTTCCATGCCGATCTGGCGGTGGCCGGGAATCGAGCAGTAATAGGTGAACGTGCCGGCGCGCGTGACCTTGAAGCGCACGGTGGTGCTGCCGCTATTGGCGCTGAACTTGGCCGAGGCCACGTTGAGTTCCGGGATCAGCAGGTCGTGCTCGGCGCCTTCGCCGCTTTTCAGCACAAGTTCGACCGTGTCGCCCACCCTGGCCGCCAGCACGGGATTGACCTGGCCCTTGGCATCGATGAACACCATCTTACCGTCGACGATATTGGTTTGCAGTTCATAGCGCTTGAGCGTGGCGGCGGCGGGTTTGGCCGCAGTGGCGGCAGCGCTGGCCGGCAGGCTCGCCTGGGCTTGCACGGACAGGGGCATGGCCAGTACGCAGACGGCGGCGGCAATGGCGCGGAGGGGGGGAGTCGTTTTCATCAAGCTTTCCTTGGTCTTGTATGCCGGTTCGGCCCCCTTACCTAGGCAAACGACGTGCCAGGAAAAACTTGTTTTAAATCAATGATTTGAAAATTGCAGGGTCGGTATGACCCTTTTAAAGCATGGTCCGTTGTACCCTGCATGGTACTTATGACCACCACTGCCATCCACCTGCTGCTGCTCACCGACCTGGTCGCCGACCTGCCCGTGGCCGTGCGCCTGCAGCGCCTGGTCGGCAGCCTGCGCGCCCACTTCGGCTGCGAGGCCGTGGCCTTGCTCAAGCTCGATGGCGAGCATTTGCGCCCCGTGGCGATGGCCGGCCTGGCCAGCGACGCGCTGGGACGCCGCTTCGCCGTCGCCGATCATCCGCGCCTGGCCGCCATCCTGCAGCGGCGCGGCGTGCTGTGCTTCCATCACGACAGTTCCTTGCCCGACCCCTACGATGGCCTGATCGCCGAGCGGGCCGGCGAGCCGCTGCCCGTGCACGACTGCATGGGCATGGCGCTGGATCTGGAAGGCGAACGCTGGGGCGTGATCACGCTCGACGCGCTGCAGGTGGGCACTTTCGATACGCAGGCGCAGCGCGACCTGGGCGAGCTGGCCTGCGCTATCGAGGCGGCCGTACGCGTCACGCGCCTGGAGGCGGAAATCCGCGCCCTGCGCCTGTCGGGCGGCGCCATGCTGGCCGATGCGCAAGCGCCGCGCGAGGAACACGATTTCGTCGGCCAGAGCAGCGCCATCACGCACTTGCTGCACGAATTGCAGGTGGTCGCCGATTCCGAACTGCCCGTGCTGCTGCTGGGGGAAACGGGCGTCGGCAAGGAACTGTGCGCGCACCGCCTGCACCGCCTGTCGCGCCGCGCCGGCAAGCCCCTGATCCATGTCAATTGCGCGGCCTTGCCCGAGTCCCTGGCCGAGAGCGAATTGTTCGGCCATGTACGCGGTGCGTTTTCCGGCGCCGTCAGCGACCGGCCCGGGCGTTTCGAGGCGGCCGAAGGGGGCACCCTGTTTCTCGATGAAGTGGGGGAATTGCCGCTGTCGATACAGGCCAAGCTGCTGCGCACCTTGCAAAATGGCGAAATCCAGCGCCTGGGCGCGGACCGGCCGCGCAGGGTCAACGTGCGCGTGATTGCCGCCACCAACCGCAGCCTGCGCGAGCATGTGCGCGACGGTTCGTTCCGCGCCGACCTGTACCACCGTTTATCCGTGTATCCCGTGCCGATTCCGCCGCTGCGCGAGCGGGGCAATGACGTGCTGCTGCTGGCCGGTGGTTTCCTGGAACTAAACCGCGCGCGCCTGGGCTTGCGCAGCCTGCGCCTGTCCGCCGCGGCGGAAAACGCCTTGTGCCATTACCGCTGGCCGGGCAACGTGCGCGAACTGGAACATGTGATCAGCCGGGCCGCGCTGAAAGCCGTGATCCGCGGCGCGGACCGCAAGGACATCGTGACCCTGGAAACGGATATGCTCGACCTCGATGCGCTGGAAGCGCCGGCCGGCGAGAACGCGCTGCCGCTGGCGCCAGCCGTGTGCGGCACGCCAGCGGCGCCGCTGCTGTCCATGCATCAGATCGTGGAAGCGAGCCAGCGCCAGGCCATCCGGCAAGCGCTGGTCCTGCATCAGGATAACTGGGCCGCTGCCGCGCGCCAGCTGGGGCTGGACGCCAGCAATTTACATAAGCTGGCGCGCCGGGTCGGCTTGAAAGCCTGAACCGGGGTAAAAACTCAGCGGTGAGTGACCAGGGTGCTCGGCAGGCTGTGGAAGTAGGCGGCCAGGTCCTTGATGTCCTGGTTGCTCAGCGGTTTTACCTGGCCCGTCATGATGGCGTTGTTGCGGCCATTGGGCTTGTCGCCCCGTTTATACGCCGTCAGGGCGTGTTCCAGGTAGTCCTTGTGCTGGCCCGCCAGTTTCGGATAGGACGGATCGATGGGCGAACCGTAATCCTTGCCGTGGCAGGTGGCGCAGCTGTATTTTTCGGCCAGGGCCTTGCCCGTGTTGATATTGCCGGCGGCGCTGGCGCCGAACGAGACGGTGGCGCAAACGAGGGCGGCGAGTAGTTTTTTCATCTGACTGGTCCTCAGTTCGTCTTGGCTTGTTGCGCATAATACGCGGCGACATCAGCGATATCCTGGTCCGACAGGCTGCTGGCGATGCCCTTCATGCTGGGGTGCTTGCGGTCGCCCTTCTTGTAGGCTTGCAGCGCATTCTCGATATATTTTGCCGGCTGGCCGCCGATCATCGGCACCTGGAATACTTCAGGAAAGGTTGCCTTGTAACCGGGAATGCCGTGGCAGCCGATACACATTTCCACCTTGGCAGGGGCTGCCTTGGCGTTTCCTACAATGTCAGCCGCTGTGACGGCATTTGCTATGCCGGCAAGCACGAGAAGTGCAAATATTTTTTTCATAGTGGCAATGTGAACAAAGGTAATCGGAGAAACGCCAGAGCTGGTTTTTTATTGATTTTATGTATTGACAATTAAGGTTGACAATTAATCTGCTGCTTGCCGATTCTAGCCAAGATATTCTTGCAAGTCCACCTATAAAACCCGCAGTGTAGGCAGGCAGGCACAGGCCGTCCGCGTGGCAGTGCGCCACAGTTCTGTTTATACTCACCATTTCCCTACTTTGGCAGACCGCTCATGCAAGCACAGCACACCCAGCAAGGCCAACGCTTCGAAGGTTCCGACAGCTATGTCGCCACCGCCGACCTGAAACTGGCCGTGAATGCGGCGCTGACCCTGCAACGCCCGCTGCTGATCAAGGGCGAACCGGGCACGGGCAAGACCATGCTGGCCGAGGAAGTGGCCGCCGCGCTGAACATGCCGCTGATGCAATGGCATATCAAATCGACCACCAAGGCGCAGCAGGGCCTGTACGAATACGACGCCGTCTCGCGCCTGCGCGATTCGCAGCTGGGCGACGAGCGCGTGCGCGACATCCAGAACTACATCGTCAAGGGCGTGCTGTGGCAGGCGTTCACGGCGCCCGAGCCGGTGGTGCTGCTGATCGATGAGATCGACAAGGCCGACATCGAATTCCCGAACGACCTGCTGCGCGAACTGGACCGCATGGAATTCTATGTGTATGAGACGCGCGAAATGGTCACGGCGCGCCACCGTCCGCTCGTCATCATCACCTCGAACAACGAGAAGGAATTGCCGGACGCCTT
Source organism: Janthinobacterium sp. PLB04 (assembly GCF_021165895.1). NCBI lineage: Bacteria > Pseudomonadati > Pseudomonadota > Betaproteobacteria > Burkholderiales > Oxalobacteraceae > Janthinobacterium > Janthinobacterium sp. PLB04. The sequence goes on from NZ_CP088968.1 coordinate 5,883,333, forward strand.
CCTGCGCCGCTGCTTCTTCCATTACATCAAATTCCCGGACAAGGACACGATGGAGCAGATCGTCGCCGTCCACTACCCGCACCTGAAACAGGAATTGCTGGCGCAGGCGCTGCAAACCTTCTATGAAGTGCGCGACGTGCCGGGCCTGAAGAAAAAACCGTCGACATCGGAATTCCTCGACTGGCTCAAGCTCCTGCTGGCCGAAGACATCCCCTTTGACGCGCTGCGCAGCAAGGACAACAAGGCAGTCGTGCCGCCGCTGCACGGCGCGCTGCTGAAAAACGAGCAGGACGTGCACCTGTTCGAGCGCCTGATGTTCATGTCGCGCACCAACCGCTAAGGAGCGCCGGTGAACGACATCAGCCCGGACAAGGTCTTCGTCCCCCTGGAACTGCACGGCATCCGCCTCGAAGCGCTGGCGCCGCACCACGCGCCTGGCCTGCGCGCGGCGGCCACGGACGGCGAGCTGTGGAACCTGCGCGTCACCTCCGTGCCCGAGCCGGACCAGGTGGACCAGTACATTTTCAAGGGCATCGAGATGCGCCCTTCGCGCTTCGCCTTTGCCGTCATCGACGTGGCCAGCGGCGAGGTGCTCGGCACCACCAGCTACCACGACGTGGTGCCGGCCATCGGGCGCCTGGAAATCGGCTACACCTGGTATGCCAAGCGCTGCCAACGCAGCCACGTCAACACCACCTGCAAATTGCTGCTGCTGGCGCACGCCTTCGACACGCTCGGCTGCGCGCTGGTGGGCCTGCGCACCGATAATTTCAACCACGCCTCGCAGGCGGCCATCGAGCGCCTGGGCGCGAAAAAGGACGGCGTGCTGCGCCACCATGCGCTGCGCCGCGACGGCACCGTGCGCGATACCGTCATGTACAGCATCACGCGCGGCGAGTGGCCCGAGATTGCCGCCCATTTGCGCTACAAGCTGGCGCAGCGCCCCATCGCCGCGCTGCCCCGCGCGGGAGCCGCCGGGGCAGAGGAAGCGCCATGCTGATCGACTTCTTCTTCACGCTCAAGGATGCGAAGATTCCCGTCTCGATCAAGGAATTCTTGACCCTGCTCGAAGCGCTGCAAAAGAACGTCATCGACGCCTCGATGGACGATTTTTACTATCTGGCGCGCCTGACCCTGGTCAAGGATGAAGCCCATTTCGACAAGTTCGACCGCGCGTTTGCCCAGTACTTCAAGGGCGTCAACGCGGCCTTCGACACGAACGCGGCGATTCCCCTCGACTGGCTGCTGAAACGCATGCAGCGCGAGCTGTCCGAGGAGCAGAAGGCGCAGCTGGAGAAATTCGGCTACGACAAGCTGATGGACCGCCTGAACGAGCTGCTGAAGGAACAGAAGGAGCGCCACGAAGGCGGCAGCAAATGGATCGGCACGGGCGGCACGTCGCCATTCGGCAATGGCGGCACGAACCCGGAAGGCATCCGCATCGGTGGCAAGGGCGGCAACCGCACGGCCGTGAAAGTGTGGGAAGCGCGCAGCTACAAGGATTACGACGGCGAGCGCGAACTGGGCACGCGCAACATCAAGGTGGCCTTGCGCCGCCTGCGCAAATTCGCGCGCGAAGGCGCGGAAGATGAACTGGCGCTGGACGCCACCATCGCCGCCACGGCCAATAACGCGGGCTATCTCGACATCAGGATGCGGCCCGAGCGCAAGAACCGCATCAAGGTGCTGATGCTGCTCGATGTTGGCGGCAGCATGGACGACCATATCGAGCGCACCGAGGAACTGTTTTCAGCGGCGAAGACGGAATTCAAGAATATGGAGTTCTTTTACTTCCATAACTGCGTCTACGACTACCTGTGGAAGAACAACCGGCGCCGCAACGCCGAGCGTTTTCCCACCTGGGACGTGCTGCGCAAATACCCGCCCGACACCAAGCTGATTTTCGTCGGCGACGCCACCATGAGCCCCTATGAAATCCTGCAACCGGGCGGCAGCGTCGAATACAACAACGAGGAAGCGGGATCGACGTGGCTGGCCCGCTTTACCCAGGCGTTCCCGAAATTCATCTGGCTCAATCCCGAATCGGAGGGATTATGGCAGTACCGCCAGTCGATCGGCGTGATGCGGCAACTGATGAACAACCGCATGTTCCCCCTGTCGATCGACGGGCTGGAACGGGGCATGCGTCTGCTCAGTAAATAAAGGCACGCAACAAAAAGTCCATGGCGGCAGGGGGCCGCCATGCCGTACACTGCGACACGGCACTACCGTGCGGAGCATCTCCGCTGCGGGCGGGTACCATACGCTGATACCAGCCCTGCCCAACCTGCTGCATCCTGTGCGCGGCCGCCATGGCCGCGACACTGTTCGATTGCGCACATCGTGCGCGCCTTCTGCTCCGGTAGAATCGGCGCATCGCTCTGCGCAAACAATGCACCATCGCTGCACCACGACATTGCCGCGCCAGCCCCGTGCTGCCGGCCGGTGCCAGCGCCATTTTCAAAGGAATGAGCATGCAAAGTCTGATCTCGATCGCCGCCGACCTGTCCTGGCCGTTCGCCATTACCCTGGCCTGGGTGGTGGGCGAATTCGGCCACCGCTGGACTGGCCTGCCGCGCATCAGTTTTTACGGCGTGATCGGTTTCGTCCTCGCGCAAACGCAGGTGGGCATCCTGCCGCAGACGGACGCGGGCCCCATGCTGGTGCTGGCCGACGTGGCCTTCGGCCTGATCCTGTTCGAGGTGGGCTACCGCATCAACCTGCGCTGGCTGAAGAACAATCCCTGGATCGCCGTCACGGGCCTGGTGGAATCTCTGCTGACCTTTGCCGTCGTCTACTTCATCGGCATCGAATTCGGCAGCACTTCGATGACGGCGCTGCTGCTGGCGTCGCTGGCCATGTCCACCTCGCCGGCCACCATCATGCGCGTCATCAACGAGGAACGCAGCTCGGGTCAGGTCACGGAACGCATCGTCCACCTCACCGCCCTCAATTGCGTGCTGGCCGTCTTCACGTTCAACATCATCGTCGGCTTCTGGATGTTCCAGAGCTCCACCGACCTGATCGAGGCGAGCAGCAGCAGCGCCGCCGTGCTGGCCGCCTCCGTGGCCGCCGGCACCGTCTTCGGCATCGTCGTGCCGGCCATGCTGCGCCGCCTGGGCAACATGGCGCAGGATGCCACCGTGGCGTTCGCGCTGTCGGTGATGCTGCTCGTCGCCCTCACCTACACCACCAGCCTGTCGCCGCTCTTGGCCACCCTCACCTTCGGCCTGGTGGCGCGCCACCGCCGCGTCGCCTTCAGCCAGGCGCAGCGCAATTTCGGCGCGCTGGGCGAGCTGCTGACGGTGCTGCTGTTCGTGTATGCCGCCTCGACCCTGGAATGGGCCAGCGTGGCAGCCGGCGCGGGCCTGGCACTGGCCGTCGTCGGCGGACGCCTGCTGACGAAGGTCGTCGGCGTCGCCGCGTTTTCGCATGTGAGCGGCATTTCCTGGCGCAAGGGCGTGCTGACGGGCGTGGCGCTGACGCCCGTCTCCGTCTTCATCATCCTGCTGCTGGAACACGCGCGCCAGCATGGCGTGAACTTCGGCGACGAATTGAACGCCCTGGCCGCCATCACCCTGGGCCTGGAACTGGTCGGCCCTGTGCTGGTGCAGCGCGTGCTGATGCTGGCCAAAGAAACCCACGAAATCAAGGAGCGCTAAATGCCGCTGGAACCCTTTGGCCAATCGGCCGCGCTGACCTTCGGCGTTGAACTCGAACTGCAACTGGTAAACCTGTCGGACTATGACTTGACGGCCGCCAGCCCCGACCTGCTGCATCTGCTGAATAAAAAACCGTTCCCCGGCAACGTCACGCCGGAAATCACCGAGAGCATGATCGAGATCAACTCGAGCGTGCACACGCATCACGGTCCCCTGCTGGAGCAGTTGCAGGAAATCCGCGACACCTTGATCACGGCCGGCGACAAGCTCAATATCGGCATCGCGGGCGGCGGCACGCACCCGTTCCAGCAATGGTCGTCGCAAAAGATCTTTTCCAAGCCCCGTTTCCAGGAAATCTCGGAACTGTACGGCTACCTGGCCAAGCAGTTCACCATCTTCGGCCAGCACGTGCACATCGGCTGCGCCTCGGGCGACGACGCCATGTTCCTGCTGCATTCGCTGAACCGCTACATCCCCCACTTCATCGCCCTGTCGGCTTCCTCGCCCTACGTGCAGGGACGCGACACCCTGTTCGATTCGGCCCGCCTGAACTCCGTGTTCGCGTTTCCCATGAGCGGGCGCGCGCCGTTCACCCTCAGCTGGGACCAGTTCTCCAACGAGTATTTCGCCAAGATGGAGAACACGGGCATCATCAAGAGCATGAAGGATTTTTACTGGGATATCCGTCCCAAGCCGGAATTCGGCACCATCGAACTGCGCGTGTGCGACACGCCGCTGACGGTGGAGCGGGCCGCCGCGCTGGCCGCCTACCTGCAGGCCCTGTGCCGCTACCTGCTCGAACGCCGCGAAACGCCGCCGGTGGAAGACGACTACCTCGTGTATAACTACAACCGCTTCCAGGCTTGCCGCTTCGGCCTCGATGGCGCCATCACGCACCCGAAAACCTACGAAACGATGTCGCTGCGCGAAGACATCATGACCACCCTGCGCAAGATGGAACCGCACGCCGAGGCGCTGGGCAGCACGCCAGCCCTGAAACACCTGTCGGACGTGGCCAAGCAGTGGAGCGACGCCCAATACCTGCGCAAGCAGCACAATGTGCAGGGCAGCGCCGAGGGCATGGTCGATTCGGCGATCCGCTGCTTCCGGGGCGAACCCATGAATTATTGAGGCCTGGCCCGTTCACCCCAACACCTGAACTGCCGGGGTCGGCCCCTCAGGGTCCGACCCCGGATCTTGCTTTTGGGGTGCAATCAGAAGCGTAGGTCGGATTAGCCCATAGGGCGTAATCCGACAATATTGTTAGCGCCAGTGCTGGCGTCGGATTACGCGCTTGCGCGCTAATCCGGCCTACAGTCTTCTTGGCCGCCTCTCCCTTCAGCTCGCGACGGTTTTGCCGGTCATCGTGACTTTTCCCCCAACAGCGCAAAGCCAAAAAACCACACCCGCCGCCCCCGTCATTTACAGCCCCTGCCCCCGCTTGTTACAATAAGTGAGAATGATTCTTATTATTGTTTAAAAACACCAGCCCAGCAGGGCCGGCCATGCAAGGGGAATGCGATGCCGCTGGCAGAGCCGCTACAACGCCAGGACATTGCGACACTGTATGCCGACCACCATGGCTGGCTGCAGGGCTGGCTGCGCAAAAAACTCGGCAGCACGGCGTGCGCGGCCGATATGGCGCATGACACCTTCGTGCGCCTGCTCGACCGCGAAGACGCCGTCGCCGCGCGCGAGCCGCGCGCCTTTCTCGCCACCGTCGCGCAGCGCGTGCTGTTCAACCATTACCGCCGTCAGAAACTTGAAGAGGCTTACCTCGACGTGCTGGCGCAACTGCCGCCCCGGCATGCGCCATCGCCCGAGGAACGGTCGCTGCTGCTGGCCACCGTGTTTGAACTCGACCGCATGCTCGACGGCTTGCCGCCTCCCGTGAAACGGGCTTTTTTACTGCGCCAGCTCGACGAGCTGCCGCAGGAAGACATTGCGCGCCAGCTCGGCATCTCGCTGGCGACAGTAAAACGCCATCTGCAGCGGGCCGCCAGCGCCACGCAAGCGTGGCAGCAGCTGCAAACGCAGCATGAACACCTGCCGCCCGCCATGCAGGCGACCCTGCTGCGCGCCTGCGTGCAGGCGAATGCGCCGCGCCGCCATGCCGTCAAGACCCTGGCCCTGCTGCTGGCCTGCGGCACCTCGCTGTATGCATTCGAACGCCGCGGCCCGTGGCGCGGCTGGACGGCCGACTACCGCACCGGCGTCAACCAGCGCCGCGTCGTGACCCTCGATGACGGCACGCGGCTCACGCTCAACACCAGCAGCGCCGTCAATATCGTTTACAACGGCGAACAGCGCCGCATTCAACTGCTGGCCGGTGAAATCTTCATCGCCACCGGCAAGGACGCGGCACAGCGGCCGTTCTTCGTCGACACGCCGCATGGCAGCCTGCAGGCGCTGGGCACGCGTTTCACCGTGCGCCTGCACGAGCAATATGCCAGCGCCGGCGTGCTCGAAGGCGCCGTCGCCGTGCTGGCCGACGACGGCGGCCAGCGCCTGGTGCTGCGTCCCGGGGAAGGCGCCCATTTCGACGGCGCCGGCTTACACCGCCAGGCGCTGGCGCCTTATGGCGGCGCCTGGCTGGACGGCATGCTGGTGGCGCGCGACATGCGCCTGGCCGATTTCCTCGCCGAGCTGTCGCGCTACAGCGACCATCCGCTGGCCTGTGCACCCGCCGTCGCCAGCCTGCGCGTGTCCGGTTCCTACCCACTGGCCGATGTCAGCGCCATCCTCGACGCGGTCAGCGCCAGCCTGCAGCTGCGGCGCAATACCGTCACGCGCTTCTGGGGCCATCAGGTGGTGCGCATCGAACTGGCGGCCCGCTGAAAAAATATTTTCTGCAAAGTGAGCTGTTTCGCCGTGCTCGCGTGACTTGGTAAGTAATGCTCGGGAAATTATTGTGAATTTATGAAGAACAGAACCGGATGCTGTGCAAGGCGCCTGCAGCGACGCAGTGCGAGCACTGCTAGCTGCGGGCAACACCGCACAGCGCCGCTTATGGAAGTCAGAAAACACAATAACTTATTGAGGGTTACTTAGATAGGCAGTCTCCATCTTGCGCATCCACGAAAGGTTTTATTCCATGCACCACGCTTCGCGTTCCCTCCTTACCCGTACCGTCCTGGCCTGCGCCCTGTCGCAAATCGGCATGGCCCTGGCCCTGCCGGCATCGGCCCAGGCGCAAACCCGGCAAGTACGCGCCTACAGCATTCCGGCCGGCGCGCTGGGCGACGTGCTGACGCGCTTTGGCAGCGACAGCGCCATTTTATTGTCGTTCTCCAGCGAGGCCACGCAAGGCTTGCGCAGCGCCGGCCTGCAAGGCAGCTACAGCCTGCAGGAGGGTTTCAGCGTGCTGCTGGCGGGCAGCGGCCTGCAAGCCGTGCCGCAATCGAATGGCGGCTACCTGCTGCAAAAGATCGCCGCCAGCGCCGGCGCCCCTTCGGCGGACAGCCGCGGCGTGGCCGTCATGAGCGGCGTCACGGTGGTGGCGGCCGCCGAGCGCAGCGCCGCCACCAGCGGCACGGGCAGCTATACGGGCGGCCCCGCCAGCGGCGCCACGGGACTGGCGTTGACGCAACGCGAAACGCCGCAGTCGCTGACCATCGTCACGCGCCAGCAGATGGATGACCAGAACAGCAATGCCGTCTCCGACGTCATGAAAAACGTCAATGGCGTGAGCGTGCAAAACTACGACAGCGACCGCTGGAGCTTCCAGGCACGCGGCTTTGCCGTCACCAATTTCCAGTACGACGGCGTGTCGGCCATCTATGACGGCGTCTACGACTGGGGCACGACGAACAGCGACATGGCCATCTATGACCGCATCGAGGTGCTGAAGGGCGCGACGGGCCTGATGAGCGGCTCGGGCGACCCGTCGGCCACCGTCAACATGGTGCGCAAGCGCCCCACCGCCAGCTTCGAAGGTTCGGCCACCCTGGGCGCGGGATCGTGGGACAACTACCGCGGCGAAGCCGATGTCTCCGGCCCGCTCAATGCCAGCCGCACGGTGCGCGGCCGCCTGGTGGGCGCCTACCAGGACAAGCATTCCTACCTGGACCGCTACACGCAGCAGAAATCCGTCGCCTACGGCATTATCGAGGCGGACCTGACACCCGTCACCCTGCTCACGGCAGGCTTCACGCACCAGGATTACAAGCCGCGCGGCTCGACCTGGACAGGCTTCCCCGTCCTGCTTTCCGATGGCACCCGCACGGATTTCCCCACCTCGTGGAACCCGGCCACGGACTGGAGCCGCCGCGACATGCAGAACACCACGCTGTTTACCTCGCTGGAACATACGTTCGCCAACGAATGGAAAGTGAAATTGAGCGCCAACCAGCTGCGCAGCAAGCATGACAGCGTGCTCGGTTCGGCCAGCGGCGGCAATCCCGCGCCTGTCACGGGCGCAGGCACGTATTTCTTCATGGGCAAATACAAGGGCGACCGCCGCCAGACCACCGTCAACGTGGATGCCAGCGGTCCATTCACGGCATTTGGCCGCCGGCATGAAGCGATGATCGGGTATTCCAGTTCGACGGCAAAGCAGGATGGTCCCGTCTACGAATCGGTCTACCCTCCCGTGGAAGGCAGCTATTTCGACTGGCGCGGCCAGTATGCGGAACCGGCATTCAAGCGCCTGGGCGACGACAACGACAGCACGCGCCAGAGCGGCCTGTATGGCGCCGTGCGCCTGCATCCCGTCGATGCGCTGTCCGTCATCGTCGGCGCGCGCGTCAGCAACTACAAGCAGGAACAGGACCGCACCTTCTTCGACGCCGGCACCGCGCGCATCACCTCGCGCATCGAGGAAAACAAGGTCATCACGCCGTATGCGGGCATCGTGTATGACCTCGACAAGACCTATTCCGTGTTCGGCAGCTACACCAGCATCTTCGCGCCGCAGAGCAACCGCGACATCAACCGCAACTTCCTGTCGCCCGTGCGCGGCAAGGGCGTGGAAGCGGGTGTGAAGGCGGAGTACCTCGACGGCAAGGTCAATGCCAGCGCGTCCCTGTTCCAGATCCGTCAAAGCAACGTGGCCAGTTCCGTGGGCGAAGTCAACGGCGAAGAGGCGTATAAAGCCATCGACGGCGTCACCAGCCGCGGCGTGGAAATGGAAGTGACGGGCGAAGTGGCCAAGGATGTGAAGCTGAGCGCCGGCTACACCTACACCCACGTGCGCGACGCGGATGGCAAGGATGTGTTTTCCACCATGCTGCAAACGACGCAGCCTGCCCACCTGGTGCGCGTGCAAGGCACGTGGCGCCTGCCGGCCAGCCTGGACAAGCTGACCATCGGTGGCGGCATCAACTGGCAAAGCAGCTACGAAGGCAATATCTGGAATCCCGCCATCGAGGACTATTCACGCATCAAGCAGGGCGGCTACGCGCTGGTCAACCTGTTGGCCCGCTACGAGATCAGCAAGAACGTCACGGCCAGCCTCAACGTGAACAACCTGCTGGACAAGAAGTACCTGACGGGACTGGGCCTGTTCCAGACGGGCTTCTACGGCGAACCGCGCAATGTGATGTTCACCGTGCGCACGAAGTTTTAATCAGCTTCCGTACAGCGCCAGCGCCCAGGCTGGCGGACGCAACTCCAGCGCCAGCGACAGGCAAGCGTGATCGAAGCGCGCCGCCAGCAGGTACACATTGGCAGCGCCCTTCGGCTCCCAATTCCCCGTAAAGCCCTTTTCACCGGCCGCCACGCGCTTGCGGTCGAAGGGCACGGCGCTTTTCGCGAACTCCTCGTGCGTCTTTCTGCCCTGAGCATAGGGCGCCAGCCAGGCCAGCGCCTCGGCCAGGCGCCGCGCTTCCGGCGCGCCATACCAGTCGTCGCCATGCCCCTGCGCCATCAGGGCTGTCGTCAGCAGCGGCTCCAGGCTGTAGGTGGTGTAATGCAGGGCGTCGCGCTGCTCGAAGTCGAAGGGTACGCCGCCGGCGCCGATATTGCGCGGCACGTGCGCCAGGAAGCGTTCCTTCGCCCGCGCGATCAGCAAGGCGTCGCCCGTGACATACGCGGCGGCCGTGCCGATCTTGATGCGGTGGCTGTGCCAGTTGTTGCGCGCCGTGGACGGGCCGCCCACCTTGATGTGATCACTCAAATACCCGTGCGCCAGGGTGCGGCAAAACGCCTGCACCTGCTCGCGCTCGACGCCGTTCAAGCGTTCCTGTACCAGGTCATAGCCCATCAGCAGGCTGGCCAGCTCCGTCTCGTCGACGGGGCTGAACGAGGGCTGATAGCTGCCGCTCCAGGCCAACAGCAGCTGGCGCGCCGCCTCGAAATGCGCCATCTCGCCCGACAGCCGCCAGGCCAGCGCCTGCAAGCGCGCCTGGCGCCAGTCTTCCTGCGCCTGCTGGCTGGTCTCGCGTCCGCCCTCTCCCTTCAGCAAGCCGCCCGTGCGCACTTCGGCCATCAAGTGCACGGGCCGCGCCGCATCCTTGCGTGCCGCCTTGACCACCTGTTCGGCAATGGCCGGCGCCACCCGCGCCTTGAGCGTGCGGGCGCGCGCGGCGGACGTCAGCGCAAACGGCAGCGGCCCCTCATGCGGGCGCGGCGCCGCGCGCAAGCCCGCCAGGGGCAACGCCAACAGTGCCGCCAGCACAGTGCGCCGGCGGATCAGGTGCGTACTCAAAACCGCGTCTCCCGCGCCGCGCGCAAAAAGTTATCGAGGATGGGCGTGCAATCGAGCAGCTCGACGCCGCCCGCCGAATGGAATTCCGGGTGCCACTGCAAGCCCATGACGAAGCGCGCCCGCTGGTAGCGGATGGCTTCGACGATATTGTCCCCTTGCGAATACGCTTCCACGGTGATGTCGCGCCCCAGGTCCTTGACCGACTGGTGGTGGATGGAATTGACGAGCGCCTCGCCCGCCTTCGGGAACATGCCCGCCAGCGACGAGCCTTTCGGGAAGACGATGCTGTGACGGTGACGGTCATACAGGTCGTTGACGTGCGAGGTGGCGCCTTCCACATCCGAGGCGATGTCCTGGTACAGGGTGCCACCAAAGCCCACGTTGATGAGTTGGCAGCCGCGGCAGATGCCCAGCACGGGTTTGCCCGCATCGACGAATTCGTGCAGCAGTTCCAGTTCGTACAGGTCGCGCGCGCGGTCGCCGTTCCATTCGGGCCGCGTGGCTGCCTCGGAATACGTCTGCGGCGAGACGTCGGCGCCGCCCTGCAGCACCAGGCCGTCCAGGTGGCGCGCATAGTGGCGCAAGGTGATATTGCTGGGATGTAGCTGGCCGCTGGTATTGACCGTCGGGATCATGAAGACCAGCACGTCGCGCGACATGACCCATTGGGCGATCGATTCTTCCAGGTATTGCAGGTTCTTGCTGCGCAGGCCAGTGGCGCCCGGCTCGGGGTGGAAAATGCGTGCCGAGATGCCGATGCGCAGGGTGCGCCGCATGAAATCGCGGCTGGCCTTGTCGCGCATGGAGCGGTAGCGCGACGAGATCACCCGCCAGGCCAGCGCCAGCGGCGTATCGTTGTCCTTCAGGTAGCGGGGGGCCGCGTCGCGCGCACGGTGCTCATCATCGGGTGCCCGGCGGCCCACCCGGTCAGGCCGCGACGGCGGTGATGCTGGCGCTGCGGGATCGGTGGAAGGAGGAAGCTGGGGATCTTTTTCGTCTGACATGGCAGGGCTGACTGAAAGCGGAGACGTTTTCAATATAAACCCCTGCCCCCGAAAGCACGATTCAATTTTGTAACAAAAGCATACGCACGGGGCATCCACGCAACACGCTCAACGCATACGGCCCGTTTACGCTGGCGGCCCCGCTTTTTAGAGAATCTTTACGCCGCCGCTGCTAATCTTGAACGTACCTCAACCACCGCTGCAAAGCCACCATGGAACCCCATTCACGCCTGCAAACGCATCAAGCGCATCAAGCACTGCCCCACCGCCATCCCCGCCTGCCCACCTTCCTCATGCATATCACGGTCGACAAAGCCTGCCTGGCCGAGCTGCGCCAGTTGGTCGTCAAGACCTGCGGCGGCATGCTGTCATTCATGCGCGTCGAGGCGGTCGACCATGCCGAGCGCATGAAAGTCTGGCTGTGCGTAACGGAACCGGCCCTGCGCCTGACCATGGATGCCGTCATGCGCCTGCTGCCGGCGGCGGAATTTGGCCGTATCAGCCAGGGGAAATCGCTATGAACCAGTATGCCTGCGAGCAGGCGATGTCTTCATCGCGCATCACCGCGCACTTTCAGGGCATCTGGGTGCCGATGGTCACGCCATTCCTCGATGGCGATGGCGAAATCGACTTCGACGCCGCCCAGCAACTCGCGTGCGAGCTGGCCGCCAGCGGCATCGACGGCCTGGTGGTGTGCGGCACCACGGGCGAGGCGGCCATGCTGAGCGCCGCAGAACAGACCATGCTGCTCGACAGCGTGCTCGAAGCCGTCGGCCCCCGCTTCCCCGTCGTGATGGGGATCGGCGGCAGCGATACGCACAGTGTCGTCGCCACGGTGCAGCGCTACAACGACCATCCGCTGGCCGGCCTGCTCATCTCCGCACCCGCCTATGTGCGCCCTTCGCAGGATGGCATCGTGCGCCATTTCCAGGCCATCGCCGCCGCCACCGACCAGTCCATCGTGCTGTACAACGTGCCGGCACGCACGGGCGTCAACATCGAACCGCAGACGGCGGCCCTGCTGGCGCGCGACTCGCACTTCGTCGCCATCAAGGAAGCGGGCGGCAAGCTGCAGCAGCTGGGCGAACTGCTGCTCGACACGCGCCTGGACGTCTTGTGCGGCGACGACGCGCTGCTGCTGGCCAGCCTGTCCATGGGCGGCCACGGCGCCATGTCGGCCGCCGCCCAGGTGCGCCCCGACCTGTATGCGCAGCTGTACCACCTCGTCAAGCAGGGCCGCCACGGCGCCGCGGGCGCGCTGTTCAAGACCATGCTGCCCGTCATCCGCCTGCTGTTTGCCGAACCGAATCCCGCTCCCGTCAAGGCGGCGCTGGCCATGCAGGGCAAGGTGCGCGACGCATTGCGCCTGCCGATGACGCCCATGTCTTCCGCCGGCCAGGCCGCCCTGGCCGCGGCACTCGATCCATTGATGCAGCTGCCCATATGGACAGCCAGCGACAGGGAAGAGCCGCGCGAAGGCTGTCTGCTGCAGCTGATCTCCCCTGCCAACATCATGCCAGCCGTACGCCAAGATGATCATCGCCATCACGGATGAACGCGGGGGGATGGAGAAATCCATCCTGGCCGGGCGGCTGGCCGCCTCGCGCGCGCTGGCCGGACGCAAGGTATTGCTGCTCGATGCCGATCCGCGCCAGGGCGCCATGGCGCAAGCCAGGAACATGCACGACGGCGCCATGCACGGCAGCCTGACGCGGCCGCGCCTGATGGCGCGCGCCATCAGTGCCAAGGGTTTGCAGCCGGAGCTCGAGCACTTGGTGCACTGCTACCACGACATCGTCATCGACAGCGAAGGCCGCGACTCCATGGGCAGCCGTTCGGCCCTGATCGCCGCGCGCGTGCTGGTGGTGCCGCTCGACGGTGTCGTCGATGGCGCCGCGCAGGCGGGCCTGGCGCGCCGCATCGCGCACGCGCGCAGCGTCAATCCGGGCCTGCGCGTCCTGCTGGCAACGGACACGCAGGCGGCGCCCGCCCATGCCCTGGCCGCGCAGATTCCCGCCGCCCGCGTAGTCAGCCTGGGACAGCTGTACTGCGCCGTTTTCAACCTGCCGGCCTAGCCTGGCGCATCACGTAAAAAAAGGCGGCGCATGCGCCGCCTCTCCTCCCTGTCAATTAAAACGTCTTGCTGACGGTCAGCTGCAGCGCCGTCTTGCCCATGAATTTGCCATTCACGGGCGAGGCATAGGCGGACTTGCCCGCGTTCGTGCCGATCACGGCCAGCGCGCCCGTCACCACGCCGAAGTCGCGCGTGACGCCCACTTTCCAGTCCGTGTAGCTAGCCGCGTCGTTGTTTTTGACCTTCTGGTGGCCCGCATGCAGGTTGCCGGTCCAGCCGTTCGTCAGGTCGATGGTGGCGCCGATGTCCAGGTAGCCGCTGTTCTTGCTGTTGACGATGCCGAACAGGTTCGAAACGGCGTGCGAATATTTGACGTAGGCGGGACCATACGACAGCTGGCCGTAGACTTCCTGCGTGTCCGCGTCGGCCAGGCCGGCGATATGCTTCAAGCCGTTGTCCGCATACACGTACGCCAGCACGCCCACGTCATAGCCAACGTCGCTGGTCAACTGGCCGCGCTTGCCCGCATACAGGTCCACTTCCACGTCGCCGCTGCCGCCCGCGTCCTTGGTCCACTTGATGGTGGAGGCCCAGGCGCCCGCGTACAGGCCCGTCGGGTTGTTGACGTAATCGACACCGCCCTGCAGCGCGGGTTTCAAACGCGTCTGCGAAATGCCGCGATAACGGTAGTCGGACACGCCGGCCACGTTGAAGCTGACTTCATTGTCGGGCTTGGCCTCTTCCGCGTGGGCCAGGCTGCCCGTAAAGGCTGTGGCGACGGCAAGTGCAAGTAACATTTTATTCATGGTTTTTTCTTCTTCATTGGTGGTATGGGCCTTTGCCAACATGGCGCAGCTGGCCCGCCGCTGCAAAAATTTTGGGTAAAGCGTCCCCCTGGCGCGCGCGGCGCCTGTTTTCCAACAGGGGATTGACAGGTGTTAGAGCGGCAGCAGCAGCCGGTAGCCGACGGCCGTTTCCGTCAACAGGTACTGCGGCTGGGCAGGATCGGCTTCCAGCTTCTGGCGCAGATGCCCCATGTAGATGCGCAGGTAATGGCCGTTTTCGCTGTTCGACGGCCCCCACACTTCGCGCAGCAGCTGCGGATTGGTGACCACCCTGCCCGCATTCTTCACGAGTACCGACAGCAAACGGAATTCCGTCGGCGTCATGTGCACCAGTTGCTTGTTGCGCGTCACCAGCCTGTCCTTCAGGTCGACCCGCACGTCGCCGAACTGCACCACGCCATCGTCGCTGGCGGCGGGCTGGCGCTGACGGCGCAAGGTGGCGCGCACGCGGGCCAGCAGTTCGCCCACGCCGAACGGCTTGGTCAGATAATCGTCGGCGCCCGCGTCCAGCGCGCGGATCTTGTCCTGCTCGTCGACCCGCGCCGACAGCACGATGATGGGCACGGCCGACCATTTGCGGATGTCGGCGATGAAATCGATGCCGTCGCCGTCGGGCAGCCCCAGGTCCAGCACGATCAGGTCGGGCCGGCGCGTGCCGGCATCGATCAGGCCCCGCTGCATGGTGGCGGATTCGAAAATCTGCCAGCCCTCGTCTTCCAGCGCGGCGCGCACGAAGCGGCGGATTTGCGGTTCATCCTCGACCAGCAAGGCGGTGGCGGAAGGTTCGTTCATGTTGGTTTTCCTGTTTCATGGTCGTTGGCGTCATCGAGCTCGGTCTCCGGCGGCGCCGGGGGCGTGCCCAGCGGCAGGCTGAAGACGATGGCGGCGCCCTGTCCCGGCGCGTGCGGCTGCGCGTGGATGGTGCCGCCGTGGGCTTCGACGATGGCGCGGCAAATGGCCAGCCCCAGCCCGACGCCCGGCTTGTTCGATTCGCGCTCGCCGCGCGTAAATTTTTCAAAGATGGCTTCTTCTCGGCCCGGCGGCAAACCCGGGCCATCATCAGACACCGCCACCTGCAGGAACTGGCCGTGCACCCCGGCCGCGACCGTGATGGTGCTGCCCGGCGGCGTGTACTTGGCCGCGTTTTCCAGCAGGTTGCACAGCACGCGCTCGACCAGCACGGCATCGTAGCGCACCAGCGGCAAGTCCGGCGCCAGCTGCGTCTGCACGGCATGCTGCTGCAATTGCGGGCCGCTGGCGCGCAGCGCGCTGCCCACCACTTCTTCCAGCGCCTGCCATTGCAGGTTCAGGCGCACCTGTCCGCTCTCGATGCGCGCCATGTCCAGCAAGTTCGCCACCAGGGCGCTCATGCGCACGGTTTCGGACTGCAGCGAGCGCGCCATGTCCAGCTGCGCGGGCGACAAGGCGGGCCGCGACAGGGCCAGCGATTCGGCCAGGCCAACCAGCGACGTCAATGGCGTGCGCAAGTCGTGCGACAGGGCCGCCAGCAGCGAATTGCGCAGCCGCTCGGACTCCATCTGCAGCAGCGCGCCCTGGGCCACATCGATATAGTGCACGCGTTCGAGGGCGATGGCCGCCAGGGCGGCAAAGGTATCGAGGTGCTGGCGCTGTTCCGGCACCAGCAGCCAGCGCCCGCGCTGCGCGCCATCGAGCGGCAGCAGCGCCAGCACACCCCGCGTGCGCATCGGCGCGATCAGCGGCAGGTAGAAAACGGGTGAAGCCGGCAAGGTATCGGTCCCCGTCCCCGCCGCCTGCGCATGGTCGAAGGCCCACTGCGCAATGCCGATATCGAGCGCCTCGCCGCCGTTCGGGGCCTGCAAGCCGCCCTCGTCATCGGGCAGCAGCAGGGTGGCGCGCGCGCGGAAAGCCCGTTCGATGGCGCTTTTCGTAATGTCGAAAATCTGCTCCGTCTGCAGCACGCCGGACAGCTCGCGCGAGAATTCATACAGGGCGCGGGCGCGCGCTTCGCGGTGCGAGGCCACGCGCGCCTGGAAGCGCAGGCCCGCCGTCAGGTGGCCCGTGATCAGGCCCACGGCCAGCATCACGCCAAAGGTGATCACATACTGGAAATCGCCCACGGCAAACGAGAAGCGCGGCGGCACGAAGACGAAATCGAAGCAGGCCACGCCCACCAGGCTGGCCAATGCCGCCGGCCCGCGCCCCAGGCGCACGGCCACCAGCACCACCGTCAGCAAGGACAGCATGGCGATATTGGCCAGGTCAAGATAAGGCTGCAGGGGGACGGAGGCGAGCGCCGTGGCCAGGCTGGCGCCGGCGGCCAATATGTAGCGCCAATGGCGCGGGGGCCGGCGCGGCGCCTCCGCATCTTCGCCGGCCGCGCGCCGGGGCGCCGCATCGGCAGGCGGCAAGCCCACCTCGATCAAATCGATATCGGGCGCCAGGCTGGCCATGCGCGCGGCCGGCGGCGCGTGCCACAGGCGCGTCAGCGTGCCGGCGCGGCCACGGCCCACGATGACTTTCGAGATATTCGCGTTGCGCGCATACTCGACCACGGCGCCGGCGATGTCGGCGGACGGCACAATGGCCGTGCGCGCGCCCAGGTCCTGCGCCAGTTTCAGGGTTTTCAGGATGCGCTCGCGCTGGACCGCCGGCAGGCGCTGCAAACGCGGCGTTTCCACGTACAGCGCATGCCATTCCGCATTCAGCTGGCTGGCCAGGCGCGCCGTGCTGCGGATCACGTGCTCGCCGCCCGCGTGCGGTCCCACGCAGGCCAGCAGCGCGGCACCCGTCTTCCACACGGGATTGATGGATTTCTCGACGCGGTAAGCCTGCACGTCGTCCTGCACCCGGTCCGCCGTGCGGCGCAAGGCCAGTTCGCGCAAGGCGATCAGGTTACCCTTGCGGAAAAAATGCTGCGATGCCCGCTCGGCCTGCAGCGGCTGATACACCTTGCCCTGCTTCAGGCGGCGCAGCAGTTCATCGGCCGGGATATCGACCAGCACCACTTCATCGGCGCGGTCGAATACCGTGTCGGGCAAGGTCTCCGCCACGCGCACGCCCGTGATCCCGCCCACCACGTCGTTCAGGCTTTCCAGGTGCTGCACATTCACGGTGGAGAGCACGTCGATGCCGGCCGCCAGCAATTCCTCGACATCCTGCCAGCGTTTCGGATGGCGCGAACCGGCCACGTTCGAGTGGGCCAGTTCATCCATCAGTATCAGCGCCGGCGCGCGCCGCAGCGCTTCGTCCAAGTCGAACTCGAACAGGGTCTTGCCTCGGTACTCGATGGCCTTCAGGGGCAGCACGGGCAAGCCGTCAAGCTGTGCCGCCGTATCCTGACGTCCATGCGTCTCCACCACCCCCACCAGCAAGTCCTGGCCATCGGCCAGCAATTTGCGCGCGGCCGCCAGCATCGCGTAGGTCTTGCCGACGCCGGCCGAGGCGCCAAAATAGATGCGCAGCCGGCCGCGCGCGGCTTTCTTTTCCTGCGCCTGCACTTGCGCCAGCAGGGCATCAGGGTCGGGGCGTTGGCTGTCGTTGGGGAGCATGTTGTATTTTAATCTTCCTGGGCATTGTAGGTCGGATTAGCGCGCTAGCGCGTAATCCGACGACATCGTTGGCCTGGCCGGTGGTGATGTCGGCTTACGCCGGCCAACCAACCGTTGTCAGCTTACTTTGCCATGGCATCCAGCGCCAGATTCAGTTCCAGCACATTCACGCGTGGTTCTCCGAAAAAGCCGATATACGCGGTTTTCTGCACCTTGGCGATGGCGTTTTCCACCTGCGCCAGCGGCACGGCGCGCACGCGGGCCACGCGCGGTGCCTGGTACAGGGCTCCCGCCAGACTGATTTCCGGATCCAGGCCGCTGCTCGACGCCGTCACCAGGTCGACGGGGATCGGGTTGCGATTGCCCGGATCGGCAGCCTGCAGGGCGGCGATGCGCGCCTTGACGGCGTCCACCAGGGCCGGATTGGTCGGCCCCTGGTTCGAGCCGCCCGAACCGGCGCCGTTATTCGCCATCGGCGCGGTAGCCGATGGGCGGCCCCAGAAATACTTGGGCGAGGTGAAGGACTGGCCGATCAGGGTCGAGCCGACAGGCTTGCCACCACGCTCGACGATGCTGCCGTTGACTTCATCGTTGAAAGCCAGCTGCCCGATGCCGGCCGTGGCAAACGGATAGACGACGCCGCAGATCACGGTCAGCGCGGCAAACAGGACCAGGGCGGGACGTACGATAGTGTTCATGACGGTTCCTTTAGACTAAATTGAGTGCGGACAGCAGCATGTCGATCAGCTTGATGCCGATGAAGGGCAGGACGATGCCGCCCAGGCCGTAGATCAGCAGGTTGCGGCGCAACAGGCTGGCCGCGCCGATGGCCCGGTATTGCACGCCTTTCAGCGCCAGCGGAATCAGCACGACGATGATCAATGCATTGAAGATCACGGCCGACATGATGGCCGAGGCGGGACTGGCCAGGTGCATGATGTCCAGCGCTTTTAGCTGCGGATAGGTGCCCACGAAGGCGGCCGGGATGATGGCGAAGTACTTGGCGATGTCGTTCGAAATCGAGAACGTCGTCAGCGAACCGCGCGTCATCAGCATCTGCTTGCCGATTTCAACGATTTCCAGCAGCTTGGTGGGATTCGAATCCAGGTCCACCATATTGCCCGCTTCTTTTGCCGCCTGCGTGCCCGAGTTCATGGCCACGGCCACGTCGGCCTGGGCCAGCGCCGGCGCATCGTTGGTGCCATCGCCCGTCATCGCCACCAGGCGGCCTTCGGCCTGGTAGCTGCGGATGAGTTTCAGCTTGTCTTCCGGCGTCGCTTCGGCAAGGAAATCGTCCACGCCCGCTTCGGCGGCAATCGCCGCGGCCGTCAGCTTGTTGTCGCCCGTGATCATGACGGTCTTGATGCCCATGCGGCGCAGTTCCGCGAAGCGCTCCTTGATGCCGCCCTTGACGATATCCTTCAGCTCCACGGCGCCCATGACGCGGCCGTCGTCAACCACCACCAGCGGCGTGCTGCCGCGGCGGGCGATGTCGTCGACGGCGCGCCCCACCTCGGCCGGATACGGCTGGCCCAGCGCTTCCACGTACTTCTTCATGGAGTCAGCCGCGCCCTTGCGCAGCTGGCGCACCTGCTGTTCGCCCGCGATATCCACGCCGCTCATGCGCGTTTGCGCCGTGAAGGGCACGAAGGTGGCGTGCAGGCTGGCCATCTCGCGTTCGCGGATATTGAACTTCTGCTTGGCCAGCACGACGATGCTTCGCCCTTCCGGCGTTTCATCGGCCAGGGAGGCCAGTTGCGCCGCATCGGCCAGTTGCTGCTCCGTCACGCCGGGCGCCGGCACGAAGCTGGAAGCCTGGCGGTTGCCCAAGGTAATGGTGCCCGTTTTGTCGAGCAGCAGCACGTCCACGTCGCCGGCCGCTTCCACGGCGCGGCCCGACGTGGCGATCACATTGGCCTGCATCATGCGGCTCATGCCGGCCACGCCGATGGCGGACAACAGGCCGCCGATGGTGGTCGGAATCAGGCACACGAGCAGTGCGATCAGCACGGTGATGGTCACCGGCGTGCCACTGCCGGCCGCCGCCACGGAAAACAGCGAATACGGCAGCAGGGTCACGGTGACGATCAGGAACACGATCGACAGGGCGACGAGCAGGATCGTCAGGGCGATTTCATTCGGCGTCTTCTGGCGCTTGGCGCCTTCGACCATGGCGATCATGCGGTCGATGAAGGCTTCGCCAGGGTTGACGGAAACGCGCACCAGCAGCCAGTCCGACAGCACGCGGGTGCCGCCCGTGACGGCGGAAAAGTCGCCGCCCGACTCACGGATGACGGGCGCCGATTCGCCCGTGATGGCGCTCTCGTCGACGGAGGCCACGCCGGCCGTCACTTCGCCGTCGGCGGGAATCACGTCACCTGCTTCCACCAGCACCGTCATGCCCTTGCGCAGGTCGGTGGCCGGCGTGGGCAGCCAGGAAGTGCCGTATTTCGGCGTCTGCATTTTCTTTGCCATCACCGTTTGCTTGAGGGCGCGCAGCGAGGCCGCTTGCGCCTTGCTGCGGCCTTCGGCCAGCGCCTCGGCAAAGTTCGCGAACAGCACGGTAAACCACAGCCACACGGCGACGGCGACGATGAAGCCGAATGGCGCTTCGCCCTGGCCATTCAGGGCCTGGATGGCCAGCAAGGTCGTGATGATGCTGCCCACGTAGACGACGAACATCACGGGGCTGCGCCACTGCGTGCGGGGGTCGAGTTTTTTGAACGCATCGACGACGGCGGGGCCGATCAGTGCGGAATCGAACAAGGTCAGGCTTGTGCGTGACATGGTAGCCTCTTATTTGATGAAAAGTTGCAGGTGTTCGACGATCGGGCCCAGGGCCAGCGCGGGAACGTAATTCAAAACGCCGACGAGCACGACAACGCCGATCAGCAGGCCGATGAACATGGGGCCGTGCGTGGGCATGGTGCCGGCATTGGCCGACAGGCGCTGCTTGGCCGCCAGCGAACCGGCCACCGCCAGCACGGGCACGATCACGCCGAAGCGGCCGAACCACATGGCGATCGCCAGCATCACGTTGTAGAACGGCGTGTTGGCGGACAGGCCGGCAAACGCGCTGCCGTTGTTGTTGGCCGCCGACGTGAAGGCGTAGAGGATCTCCGAGAAGCCATGCGCGCCCGGATTGGCCACGCCAACCGTGCCCGGTTCGACCATCGCGGCGATCGCCGTGCCCGTCAAGACCAGGGCTGGCGTGACCAGGATGGCCAGCGAGACCATCTTCATTTCATAGGCCTGGATTTTCTTGCCCAGATATTCGGGCGTGCGGCCTATCATCAGGCCGGCGATGAAGACGGCCAGGATGGCGAACATCAGCATGCCGTACAGGCCCGTGCCCACGCCGCCGAAAATCACTTCGCCGAACTGCATCAGCAGCAGCGGCACCATGCCGCCCAGGGGCATGTAGGAATCGTGCATGGAATTGACAGCGCCGCACGATGCGGCCGTCGTCACCGCCGCGAACAGGGTCGAGGAGCTGATGCCGAAGCGCGTTTCCTTGCCTTCCATATTGCCGCCCGATTGCAGGCTGCTGGCCTGCTGGTCCACGCCCAGGGCTTGCAGGGCGGGATTGGCCTGCTGCTCGGCGCTCATCACGCCAGCCGTCATGACGACAAAGATCAGGGTCATGGCGGCCAGCACGGCCCAGCCCTGGCGCAGGTCGCCCACCATGCGGCCGAACGTGAAGCACAGGCCGGCGGGGATGATGAAGATGGCCAGCATCTGCAGGAAGTTCGACAGCACGGTGGGGTTTTCATACGGATGCGAGGAATTGGCGTTGAAGAAGCCGCCGCCATTCGTGCCCAGCAGCTTGATCGACTCCTGCGACGCGACAGGGCCCATGGCGATCGTCTGCGTCGTCGCCACTTGCGCTTCCATCACGGGCTTGCCGGCCGCATCCAGCACGGGCTGGCCGTCGGCCGTCACTTTCGGCGTTTCATACGCCACGTGGTCGAGCAGGGTCACTTCCTTGTAGGCGGAAAAATTCTGGATCATGCCTTCGCCCATGAAGACGACGGACAGGGCCAGGGACAACGGCAGCAGGATGTACAGGGTCGAGCGCACCAGGTCGACCCAGAAATTGCCGATCGACTTGCCCGAGCGCGAGGCGAAACCGCGTACCAGCGCGAAGATCACGGCGATGCCGGTGGCCGCCGAAAAGAAGTTCTGGCAGGCCAGGCCCAGCATCTGCGTCAGATAGCTCATCGTCTGTTCGCCGCCGTAACCCTGCCAGTTGGTATTGGCGACGAAGCTGACGGTGGTATTGAACGAGGAATCGGGGCTGACGGCGCCCAGTCCCTGGGGATTGAGTGGCAGGAAGCCCTGCAGGCGCTGCAGGCCGTAGACGAAGACGGCGCCCACGGTATTGAAGACGATCAGGGCGATGGCATAGCTTTTCCAGCCCATGGCCTTGTCGGCGGGAAGGCCGGACCAGCGGTACAGCAGGTTTTCCAGCTTTTGCAGCCAGCCCAGGCCGCGCACGGGGCCATCGCCGGCCACCCTGGCCATGTACAGGCCCAGCGGATAGCCGGCGGCCAGCAGCACGGCCAGGAAAGCCACCAGTAACAGTATCGATTGCGTCGTCATCACAGTTCCTCCGCCTTCAGCAGCGCCACCAGCAAATACACGAGCAGGCCAGCCGAGACGACGGCGCCCAGCACATAAAACGCGTTCATTTGACGCTCCCTAATTTGTCGCAGGCGACGGCAAAGCCGGCCGCCACGACGAAAAACACGGCAATCAAGCCGAGATACACGAGATCCATTCCCACCCTCATTCAGGTTTGTTTTGATAGTGAGCAGATTAGCCAAAAGGGTCTAAAAAATTCGTAAAGACTGGGGAGGCAGCTGTAAACAAGATGTAAAAACGGCGGCTTTACCGCATAAAATCCAGCACAATTGGCGCAAAACCACGCGCGCGGCGCACTGTTGTTGCCTTGGAGTAGCGCTATTGCCCGCCGATCAAGATAGAATGCGCGAGCGTCCGCACAAGGACGCCAAGCCTGCCGCACTGCCCTCCCCCAGTGACGCTGGACGGGATATACTGTATATTCATACAGTTATCGCCGCCGCTGTCATTGCGCCAGCAGTGCCCTGGCCTGGCGTTCCAACCACTGTCTTTACTTAGCTTGAACACGTATGGCCACTAAAAAACCAGCATCCGACTACAGCGAATCATCCATCCGTGTCCTGAAAGGACTGGAACCCGTCAAGCAGCGCCCGGGGATGTACACCCGCACTGAAAATCCGCTGCACATCATTCAGGAAGTGATCGACAATGCCTCCGACGAGGCGCTGGGCGGTCATTGCACGCATATCGCCGTCACGCAAAACACGGATGGCAGCATTACCGTCGAAGACAATGGCCGCGGCATTCCCGTCGGCCTGCACCCGGAAGAAGGCGTGCCGACGGTGGAAATCGTGTTTACACGGCTGCACGCGGGCGGCAAGTTCGACAAGGGTTCGGGCGGCGCCTATGCGTTCTCGGGCGGCTTGCACGGCGTCGGCGTGTCCGTCACCAATGCGTTGTCGACGCGCCTGGAAATCACCGTCTGGCGCAAGGAAAGCGACGGCAACGGCTTGCACCACATGGTGTTTGCGAATGGCGACGTGATCGAGCCCTTGAATTCCCGCCCCGCCCCGCGCGATGGCAAGAAGTCGGGCACGCGCGTCACGGCCTGGCCCGACGCAAAATATTTTGATTCGCCCAACATCTCGCAAACGGAGCTGCAACGCCTGCTGCGCTCGAAAGCCGTGCTGCTGCCGGGCGTCACCGTGACGCTCACCAACGCGAAGACGGGCGACACGCAAACCTGGCAGTACGCGGAAGGCTTGCGCGGCTACCTGACCGAAACGCTGGCGCAGGTATCGAATGGCGAAACCCTAATTCCCCTGTTCGAAGGCGCGCAATACGCGGGCCCGGACTCGGAAGGCTTTGCCGAAGGCGAAGGCGCGGCCTGGGTGGTGGCGTGGACGGAAGAAGGCGCCATCGTGCGCGAATCGTATGTCAACCTGATCCCCACCTCGAATGGCGGCACGCACGAATCGGGCTTGCGCGACGGCCTGTTCGGCGCCGTGAAGAACTTCGTCGAAATGCACTCGCTGCTGCCGAAAGGCGTGAAGCTGCTACCGGAAGACGTGTTCGCGCGCGCTTCCTTCGTGCTGTCGGCCAAGGTGCTGGACCCGCAATTCCAGGGCCAGATCAAGGAACGCCTGAACTCGCGCGACGCCGTGCGCCTCGTCTCGACCTTCACCAAGCCGCCGCTGGAACTGTGGCTGAACCAGCATGTCGACTACGGCAAGAAGCTGGCCGATCTCGTGATCAAGCAGGCGCAGTCGCGCCAGCGCTCGCTGCAAAAAGTGGAAAAGAAAAAATCCTCGGGCGTGGCCGTCCTTCCCGGCAAGCTGACCGACTGCGAATCGTCGGACATCGCGCGCAATGAACTGTTCCTCGTCGAGGGCGACTCGGCGGGCGGTTCGGCCAAGATGGGGCGCGACAAGGAATTCCAGGCGATCCTGCCCCTGCGCGGCAAGGTCTTGAACTCGTGGGAAACGGACCGCGACCGCCTGTTCGCGAATAACGAGATCCACGACATTGCCGTCGCCATCGGCGTCGATCCGCACAGCGTGGGCGATACGCCCGACCTGTCCGGCCTGCGCTACGGCAAGATCTGCATCCTGTCCGACGCGGACGTGGACGGCTCGCACATCCAGGTACTGCTGCTGACGCTGTTCTTCAAGCACTTCCCGGCCCTGATCAACAAGGGACACATCTGCATCGCCCGCCCGCCTTTGTACCGCGTGGATGCGCCGGCGCGCGGCAAGAAGCCGATGCAGAAAATCTATGCGCTCGACGACGGCGAACTGCTCGCCATCGAGGACAAGCTGCGCAAGGAAGGCGTGAAACAGGGCGCCTGGTCGATCTCGCGCTTCAAGGGCCTGGGCGAGATGAATGCCGAGCAGCTGTGGGAAACGACGATGAACCCGGACACGCGCCGTTTGCTGCCCGTCACGCTCGGTGAAGTCGACCACATGACTTCGGCCTCCCGCTTCAATATGTTGATGGGCAAAGGCGAAGCGGCCGGACGCCGCGCCTGGATCGAAGAACACGGCAATGAGGCGGAGGCGGATATCTGATGATCATCGGTATCGACCTGGGCACCACCAACAGCCTGGTCGCCATCTGGCGCGACGGCAAGGCTTCCATCATCCCGAATGCGCTCGGTGAACACCTGACGCCGTCGTGCGTCAGCATCGACGACGACGGCACCGTGCTGGTGGGCCGCGCCGCGCGCGAGCGCCTGCAGACGCACCCGCAACTGACGGCGGCCGTCTTCAAGCGCTACATGGGCAGTGAAAAGAAGATCACCCTCGGCACGCAGCAATTCCGTCCGGAAGAGCTGTCGTCGATGGTGCTGCGCGCGCTGAAGGAAGATGCCGAAGCCTTTTTGGGGCACAAGGTCGAGGAAGCCATCATCACCGTGCCCGCGTATTTCAGCGATGCGCAGCGCAAAGCCACGCGCATCGCCGGCCAGCTGGCGGGCTTGCGCGTGGAACGCCTGCTGAACGAGCCGACGGCCGCCGCGCTGGCCTACGGCATCCGCGACAAGGAACAGGAAAGCAAATTCCTCGTCTTCGACCTGGGTGGCGGCACCTTCGACGTGTCGATCCTGGAGCTGTTCGAAGGCGTGATGGAAGTGCGCGCCTCGGCCGGCGACAATTTTCTGGGCGGTGAAGACTTCGTCACCGTGCTGGTCGACGCCTTTTTGGAAGGCAGCGGCTTGCGCGATGCGGCCGGCAGCCGCCTGTTCGACCCGCGCCAGCAGCAGCTGCTGCGCGATGAGGCCGAGCGCGTCAAGCGCCTGCTGTCGGACCAGCCATCCGTGCGCATGGCCACGCGCTACCAGGACAAGGAATACAGCTGGGAGATCAGCGAAGACAAACTGGCGCAATTGTGCGAGCCCCTGCTGGCCCGCCTGCGCCTGCCCGTGGAACGGGCGCTGCGCGACGCCACCATCCGCGCCGCGGAATTGAATGAAGTAGTGCTGGCCGGCGGCGCCACGCGCATGCCGCTGGTGCGCAAACTCGTCTCGCGCATGTTCGGCCGCTTCCCCGCCATCCACCTGGATCCGGACGAAGCCGTGGCGCTGGGGGCCGCCGTGCAAGCGGGGCTCAAGATGCGCGATGCGGCGCTCGACGAAGTGGTCATGACGGACGTGGCGCCGTACTCGCTGGGTATTTCCATTTCGCGCCAGGTCGGCGCGAACCAGTATGAAGGCGGACATTATCTGCCCATCATCGAGCGCAATTCCGTGGTGCCCGTCTCGCGCACGGAAAACATCACCACCATCCACGACAACCAGAAGGAAATCAACGTGGCGATCTTCCAGGGCGAGTCGCGCCTGGTGGCCGACAACGTCTTCCTCGGCAAGATCAGCTTCCCGATTCCCGCGAAAAAGGCGGGCGAGATCGGCATCGACGTGCGCTTCACCTACGACGTCAGCGGCGTGCTGGAAGCGGAAGTGACGGTGCTGGCCACGCAGGAAAAGCACAAGATGGTCATCAGCGACAACGCGGGCGTGATGACGCCGGAACAGATCGAGCAGCGCTTTGCGGAACTGGCCGACCTGAAGATCCACCCGCGCGAGCAGATGGAAAACCGTACCCTGGTCACGCGCGCCGACCGGCTGTACGAACAGTCTCTGGGCGACGTGCGCCAGTACCTGGCGGCGCACACGGCCAACTTCCAGGCCGCGCTGGAAACGCAGGATCCGAACACCATCCGCAAGGCACGCCAGGCGCTCGACGAAGTGTTGCGCCAGGTCGAGAGCGAGAGCTTCCTGTAAATGGACGGCGGCATGGACAACGGACAGCGCAGCCTGTGGGCAATCCTGGGCACGGAGCCGACGGGCGACGAGCGCACCCTCAAGCGCGCGTATGCGAAGCGTCTGAAGGTGACGCGTCCCGAAGACGATCCGGCCGCCTTCCAGGAACTGCGCGAAGCGTATGAATACGCGCTGCGCCATGCGCACCTGTTTGCCGAGGAATTGCCGGAACCGCCAGCGGCCGAAGCGGAAGCGGAAGCGCCAGAAGCACCGCCGATGGAACCGGCCGACTTGTGGGGCGTCATCGACGAACCCGCGCAGGAGCCGCCCGCAGAACTGTGGGGCGTCATAGCCCAGGAGCAGACGCCGCCGCCAGAACAATGGGGCGTGGTCGCCATCGATCCGGCGCAGGAAGCGGACAACCTGTGGCAGGGCTGCCTGGCGCTGGCGCGGCACGCGGATGCCGGCGAGGTGCTGGCCCGCATCCTGCAGGACGACGCCATGCTGAATCTCGACGTGCGCGAGGAATTCGACCTGTGCGCGCTGCGCTATTGCGCCAGCGCCGGCTATAAGCTGCCGCTGCGCCAGGCCCTCTTCGAGCAGCTGGGCTGGGACCACGATTTTTCCTACCTGGCGCGCAGCCATGCGGACCTGGTGCGCGGCGCCGTGCAGCGCTACCGGGCCGACCGCTCGTTTGCCCATTTCAGCGACAACCGCGACAGCTATCCCGGCCTGGACTGCATCATGTCGCAGCAGCCGCCATCGGCCTACGCGCGCCAGCTGTTCGACCAGAAATTCAACCTGCAGCTGCGCGAACTGCTGCACGCGATACGCTGGCAGCACGGCGAAATGCTGGCTTACAAGCTCGATACGGACCTGTTCGAGCAATGGGAACAGGCCGTCCATGCCAAGCGCTACTTCAAGCAGACGGCGCTGGCCTCGGGCGGCCTGGGTTTCGTGCTGCACTTCATGCTCGCTGGCGTGCTCGATGCGGCCGGCTTCAAGCTCGGCGACACGGCCGCCTATGCCAGCCTGCTGGGCTTCCAGGCGCTCGCCTTTGCCCTGCTGGCCATGCATGCCTTGCGCTGGCCGGCGCCCCTGTTCGCGCGGTTCGATACGCTGCAGGAAGCGCTGCAGGAACGCCTGCCCACGCTGTGGCAGCGGCCCGGCTTGCGGCAACTGGGCTGGATCGTGCCCTACCTCGTGCTGGCGCTGCTGCTGTTCCTGCCCGAACGCAGCGAGACCATGCGCCTCGTTACCGCGGCCGGCTTGTGCGCGTCGGCCCTGCTCGCGTACGCGATGAACCGCCAACTGCTGCATGGCATGCTGCTGCTCCTGTGCCTCGGCCTGTCGCTGTTCGCCGCCATGTTCATGAGCGGCAAAGGCCCTGCGGCGCTGGCCATCGGCGAAGCCATGCCATTGATATTCTGCCTGGCGGCGCTGGCCCTGCGCAGCGCCACCGGCCTGTATGGCGATTGCGGCTTCCCCGAGGCGCTCTTGCCCCGCCTGCGCGCGGCATGGCTGGTCGGCTGCGCGGGCTTGCTGTCGCTACTGTATGTGCAACAGCTACCGGCCGCCCTCGTCGGCGCCGCGCTGTATGCCTGGTCGTGCGCCGGCTTGCTGTTTTCGCCCACCGATTTCAAATGGAAGACGATCTGGCCGGTGGTGCTGGTGCCGTCGCTCGCCAGCTTCGTGCTGGCCGGCCACGCCCCGGCCATCCGCGCCATGCCGATGATGCATAACAGTGTCGAACTGGCCCTGGCCGTGCTGTATCTGACCTTGCGCTACATGTATCTGACGTATGGCAAGTCTTTTTCCAAACCCGGGCTGTCATAATCAACCCCACGAATTCAACCGCAACCACTTAACACCGAAACAAGCGCCATGTCCACACAAACCAATTTATTTGACGATGCCCAGCCTGAGCCGATCGAGCCGGATGAACCGGTATTCGACGGCGAAGCGCTGACCCTGTCCACCTTTGCCGAGCGCGCCTATCTCGATTACGCCATCTCGGTCGTCAAGGGCCGCGC
Source organism: Janthinobacterium sp. PLB04 (assembly GCF_021165895.1). NCBI lineage: Bacteria > Pseudomonadati > Pseudomonadota > Betaproteobacteria > Burkholderiales > Oxalobacteraceae > Janthinobacterium > Janthinobacterium sp. PLB04. Next base: position 5,911,966 of record NZ_CP088968.1, read on the forward strand.
CCTGCCCGACGTGTGCGATGGCCAGAAGCCCGTGCAGCGCCGCATCCTGTATGCGATGAACGAGCTGGGACTCAATTCCACGGCGAAGCCCCGCAAATCGGCGGCCGTGGTCGGCGACGTGCTGGGTAAATTGCATCCGCACGGCGACCAGTCCGTGTACGACGCGCTCGTGCGCATGGCGCAGGATTTTTCCCTGCGCTACCCGCTGATCGATGGCCAGGGCAATTTCGGCTCGCGCGATGGTGATGGCGCCGCAGCCATGCGTTACACGGAAGCGCGCCTGACGCCGATCGCCAAGCTTCTGATGGATGAAATCGGCATGGGCACGGTGGACTTCCAGCCCAACTACGACGGTTCGACGGAAGAACCGAAGCTGCTGCCGGCGCGCCTGCCGATGGTGCTGCTCAACGGCGCCTCCGGCATCGCCGTGGGCCTGGCGACGGAAATCCCGTCGCACAACCTGGCGGAAGTGGCGAAAGCGGCTGTCGCCATGATCCGCGATCCGAAGATGACGCACGCCGAGCTGATGGCCATCATTCCCGGCCCCGACTTCCCCGGCGGCGGCCAGATCATCACCCCGCCATCGCAGATCCAGGACATGTACGCGAGCGGCCGTGGCAGCATGAAGGTGCGCGCGCGCTGGAAGATCGAAGAGCTGGCGCGCGGCCAGTGGCAAGCCGTCGTGACGGAACTGCCGCCCGGCACCTCGTCGCAGAAGGTGCTGGAAGAAATCGAGGAACTGACGAATCCGAAGATCAAGCTGGGCAAGAAGGCGCTGTCGCCGGACCAGGTGGCCCTGAAGGCGCTGATCCTCAATTCGCTCGACACCATCCGCGACGAATCTGGCCGCGCCGCGCCCGTGCGCCTCGTGTTCGAGCCGAAGTCGAAGAACCAGGACCAGACGGAATTCATGCTGATGCTGCTGGCGCACACCTCGCTGGAATCGTCGACCTCGATCAACCTGGTGATGATAGGCGGCGATGGCCGTCCACGCCAGAAAGGCCTGGGCGACATCCTGCGCGAGTGGATCGACTTCCGCTTCGAGACCGTCACGCGCCGTACCGGCTACAAACTGGGCAAGGTCAAGGACCGCATCCATATCCTGGAAGGGCGCGAAGCGATCCTGCTCAATATCGACAAGGTGATCCAGATCATCCGCAATTCGGATGAACCGAAGGCGGCCCTGATCGAAGCGTTCAAGCTGTCCGAACGCCAGGCCGACGACATCCTGGAAATCCGCTTGCGCCAGCTGGCACGCCTGGAGACGATCAAGATCCAGCAGGAACTGGCCGAGCTGCGCAAGGAAGAAAAGTCGCTGCAAGACCTGCTCGACAACCCGGGGTCGATGAAGCGCGCCATCATCCGCGAAATCGAAGCGGACGCCAAGCAGTTCGGCGATGCGCGCCGCACCCTGATCGAGGAAGCGCAGAAAGCCGTGGCGGAACAGAAGGTGGTCGATGAACCGGTCACCGTCATCATCTCGGAAAAAGGCTGGGTGCGCGCGCGTACCGGCATCGGCCACGATGCGGCGCAGTTCACGTTCAAGGCGGGAGACTCCCTGCATGGCGCCTTCGAGTGCCGCACGGTCGACACCCTGCTGGGCTTTGGCAACAACGGCAAGATTTACTCGGTTCCCGTCTCCGCGCTGCCCAACGCGCGCGGCGATGGCGTGCCGATCACGACCTTGTGCGACCTGAGCGGCGGCACGCCGGGCAACGCCGTGCGCATCCTCCATTACTTTGCGGGCAATGGCGCCACCAATTTGCTGCTGGCGTCGAGCGCAGGCTACGGCTTCATCGCCAAGGCGGGCGACATGACGAGCCGCCTGAAAGGCGGCAAGGCCTTCATCACCCTGGACGATGGCGACGTGCCTTTGGCGCCAAAAGTCATCCCCGAGGCGGCCAGCGCCCTGGCCTGCCTGACGGAAGGCGCACGCCTGCTGGTGTTCGGCCTCGATGAAATGAAAACCCTGTCCAAGGGCGGCACCGGCGTCAAGCTGATCGACCTTGATGCGAAAGACAAGCTGCTGGCCGTGCAGCCGATCACCCAGCGTGGCGTGGTGGTCTCGGGCATCGGCAGGGCTTCGAAACCGCAGGATGCATCGCTGGGCGCCACGGCCCTGGCCGAGCACTTCGGCAAGCGCGCCAAGAAAGGCAAGGCGCTGGCGGCCAAGCTGAAACCGGTCTCCATGGCGGCCATCGGCTGATCGGCACCCGGCCATACGAAAAGACAGGTTCGCCTGTCTTTTTTTTTCGCCCATCGCCGCGCAGCGGCACAGGAAAAAATAGTTTCACAGATAATTTGACAGATATGTCCCGCGCTCCCGTTATCCCTGCAGGCATGCCACCGGCACGCCGCCCAGCGACAGGAGAGCAAGGATGAAAAACAAGGTTTCAGGCAGGCTGCCATGCAGCGCCTGACCCCGGCCGAACGGCTGGTGGCGGCCATGGCGGCCGAAGGATTGCCGTATAAAAGCATCGCCAGGGAACTGGGCAAGTCGCCGGCCACCGTGCGCAACCAGCTGCATGCGATTTACCAGAAACTGGGCGTGGGCAACCGCACGGCGCTCGCGCACAAGCTCCGGGGTCATCCTTGACGCCGCGACAGGCGCAGCATCTCAGGCGTCGCTTCGACGATGTCGATCACGTCCTGCACCCCGCCAGCATCGCCCACCGCATAGCGGCCCATGCCCACGGGTACCAGCCGGGTCACGGGGCCGGCGCGGGGGCGGTCATCGGGGCCGGGCGCCATGGACGTCAATGTCGCCTCCCCTTGCGCCGTGGCGCCGGCGGGCGCGCCGAACTCGAGCACCTTGCGCCCCTTGCGGCTGGGAGGAAAGACGAACGTGGCCGTGGGCCGGTACACCTCGATACCGTCTGCATCCTCCTCGAAGGAATGCGTCCAGCTGCCGCTGGGCAGTGCCGTTGTCATGCCGTGCATGCCGCCTCCCGTATCAACCATGGATGTCAGAAACACGATACCACGCCGCCCAGGCTTTCATAGCCGCTCACGGACGGCGACCAGGCCGTGCCGTTCCACGCCTTGTGGAACAGGGCGCCATTCGTACCCGTGACAAACACGTCGAGGCGGTTCGGCGCCCATGCCGTGGCGCGCGGACGCGAGGTGCATATGCCGCCCAGGCTTTCAAAGCCCGTCACGGATGGCAACCAGGCGGATCCATTCCACGCCTTGTGATACAGGGCGCTGTCCGTGCCGATGACGAACAGGTCGAGCCGGTTGGCACCCCACGACACGGCTTCCACTTCGCCCACGCATATACCGCCCAGGCGCTCGAAGCCGTCGATGGACGGCCCCCATTTCGCGCCATCCCACCACTTGTGGTACAGAGCGCCATCGGTGCCCGTGACGAAGACGTCGAGGCGGTTCGGTCCCCACGCCACGGCCTTCGGCGCCGAGGTGCAGATGCCGCCCAGGCGTTCATAGCCCGTCAGCGACGGTCCCCAGGCCGTGCCGTTCCACCACTTGTGGTACAGGGCCCGGTCCGTGCCGACAACGAAGACATCGAGGCGGTTCGGCCCCCAGGCCACGGCTTCCGGCTGGCCCAGGCAGATACCGCCCATGGCTTCGTAACCCGTCAAGGACGGCCCCCAGGCGGCTCCGTTCCACCACTTGTGATACAGGCCGCGGTCCGTGCCGACGACAAACACGTCGAGGCGGTTCGGTCCCCAGGCCACGGCGCGCGGGTCGCCCACGCACAAGCCGCCCATCGCTTCATAGCCGGTCAGCGACGGTCCCCAGGCCGTGCCATTCCACCACTTGTGGAACAAGCCGCTGTCGGTGCCCGTGACGAACACGTCGAGCCGGTTCGGTCCCCACGACACCACCTGCGGGGCACTGGTGCAAATGCCGCCCTGCCCTTCATAGCCGGTGACGGACGGCGCCCAGGCCGTACCATTCCATGCCTTGTGGTAGAGCGCGCGGTCCGTGCCCAGCACGAACACGTCGAGGCGGGTCGCGCCCCAGGCCACGACGGGAGACGAGCTCTGGCGCGGCGTGGCGCCCGCGCCTGTGCCGCCCGTGCCGATGCTGGCGCGCGGGCCATCGAGACAGGCCTGCATGCGCGCCACCTGTCCCGCCGTGAACATGAACATGGCGGGATCGTCGACGTAATCCATATAGTTCATGAACATGTCGCCATTCGGCCCGTTGCTGCAGGACACCTGCGGAAACGAGGGCTGGCCCGTGTTCGGCCCGCCCTGGTTGGGCGTGTCGGCCACGTTGTCCGTGCCCGAACACCCGGTACCGTCGTCGCCCCAGATATGGTTCAGATTCAGCCAATGGCCGATTTCATGCGTGGCCGTGCGCCCCAGGTGGAACGGCGGCGCCGCCGTGCCGGTCGTGCCAAAGGCCGATTGCAGGATCACCACGCCGTCGGTGGCGGCCGGGCCGCCGGGAAACTGCGCGTAGCCCAGCAAGCCGCCGCCCAGCTGGCACACCCATATATTCAGGTAGCTGTCGGCCGGCCAGGCATCCATGCCGCCCGTCGCCTGCGACTTGACGGCATCGTCCGCGCCAAACGAGGCCGCCGTCGTCTGGCGCCGCTCGATGCCGCTGGTGGCCGCGCCATGCGGATCGGTCGTGGCCAGCGCGAACTCCACGCGCGCATCGGCCGTCAGGGGCAGGAATGGCGCCGGCGTGCTGTTGACATCCGGGTTGACGCGCCGGAAGTCACGATTGAGCACATCGATCTGGCTGGCGATCTGCACATCCGAAATATTCTGTGCGGCCGTATTCCACACCACGTGCACCACCACCGGTATCTGCGTCACGCCGGAACGTCCGGCAATGCTGCCGTCGCCCTCGTAGAGCCCGGCCAGGTTTTCGATATCGGCGCGCACGTTCGCATACGATGGATCTTCGCTCAGCAGGCGGCGATGCACGTCCATCGTGGCGCAGGTGCGCTTCTGCGGTGTACCGCCGCCCTGTCCACCGTCGCTGCCCCCCATGCCACCGCCACCATCGCCACCCATGCCACCGCCAGCCCCAAGCTGCATGCAGCTGGTGGCCGCCATGCCCTGAGGTGCCTGCTGCATGCCGCCGCCCGGCATGGCGCCGGCATCCGCGGCGGCCGCGCCCTGGGTAAGCGCAGCCTGGTCGGCATACGACATGCCCAGGCGCGGCCCAGCCATGGCGTCGCCGTCCGCCGCAGCGTCGCCAGCCTGCATGTCGCCTTCGACCGGCATGGGCTGCATGGCGGACACGGCAGGCGCGCCTTCCGCCGAACCGGTAGCCGGCGTTTTTTTCGTTTTAGCGGTGCTCATGATGTCTCCCTTCGTCTGTTTGCCAATTCACTATGGCACGGCGAAAAGAGGAGCATTTGCGCCAGATCAAGACTGGCAAGCGGTGCAAAAGAAAAGTGGCAGACGAAAAAAAGACAGCCGAAGCTGTCTTTTGGGCTTGCAGGCCGTGGCCCGCAAACAGGGAATTACTTGGCGGCGGCGGCCTTGACTTCAGCGTCGGCCTTGGCCTTGGCTTCTTCCGTCTTGGTGGCGGCGATGGCTTTATCGGCGTTCGCTTCCACTTTTTCCTTGGCGACCTTGGCATCCGCTTTCACGGAGGTTTTGCCTGCTTTCGCATCGGCCTTGGCGGCAGCCTTGTCAGCCTTGGCTTGCGCCTTCATCTTGTCTTCCGGATCGGCATCGGCCACTTTGTCGTGGGCCTTGGCCTTGGTTTTATTCGCCTTGTGCTGGGCGTCGGCTTTCTTTTCGTCAGCCTTCATTTCAGCCTTGGCGACATTGGCGTCAGCCTTGGCATCGACTTTGGCTTCCTTGTTGGCAGCCTTGTTGATGTCGTGCTGCGCAGACGCCTGGGCGCTGGCAACGGCTGGGGTGACTGGCGACGTTTGCGCGATGGCAGCGGTGGCAAACAGGGTAGCGATCAGGGCGGCGAGTAATTTGTTCATGATGAGACCTTTCAATATGGTTTAATTTTATTCTTACTAAAGGCGGGCAAAATGTTCAAAATTTGCCAGGCATCGCGCTGTTTCTTGATGTAGCGCAATGGCATGACTTCATAGTAAAGATAACTGGCAAACCACACAGTGCGTTAGCGCACTCAACGGAAAATATGTGCAATTCGGCAAATTTCCCATCGAGCGCGGCTGTACGCTTCAGGACCTCATGCGCGCACTGCCAGCGCCGCGTGGCGCGCCGCCACCCACTCCTCGTTGGCCGGCTCCACGCCCACCACGATGCGGCTGGCATCGGTGGAAATACGGCTGGCGTTGCGCGCATTGGCATCCGCATCGAGCACGGGACCGATGAAGCCCAGCTCGGCACAGATGCGCTGGCGCAGCTCGGCGCTGTGTTCGCCGATACCTGCCGTAAACACCAGCATGTCCAGTCCGCCCAGCACGGCCGTCAGGGCGCCGATCTCGCGCACGATACGGCGGATATACAAGGCCAGCGCGGCGCGGATACGCTCGCCTGTGGCATCCTGCCGGTCCTGCTGCGCCAGCAAGACCGGCGGGTCGGCCGACACGCCGGACACGCCCAGCAAGCCCGACTCGTGGTACAGCACATGCGCCACTTTTTCCAGCGACAGCTTTTCGATCTCCATCAGGTAGATGACGGCGCCCGGATCGAGCGAACCGCAGCGCGTGCCCATCATCAAGCCGTCGAGCGCGGAAAAGCCCATGGTGGTAGCCACGCTGTGCAGGTTCTCCATGGCGCACAGGCTGGCGCCGCTGCCCAGGTGGGCCACGATGACCTTGCCGCGCGCGACGGCACCGAAGCGCTGCTCCAGCACCAGCGACTGGTATTCATACGACAGGCCGTGGAAGCCATAGCGGCGCAAGCCCCGTTCCCACGCATCGTACGGCAGGGCCAGCATCTGCTCGACCTGCGGCACCGTGTGGTGGAAGGCCGTGTCGAAGCACGCCACCTGGGCGATATCGGGCCGCGATTCGAGCAGCACCTCGATCGCCTCCAGCGCGAACGGCTGGTGCAGGGGCGCCAGCGGCACAAAACTTTTCAGGTCGGCCAGCACTTTGAAATCGATGCGCACGGGGGTGAAATACTTGCTGCCGCCATGCACCACGCGGTGCGCCACGGCGCGCAAGGAGCGCCCGTCCAGCTGCGCCACCACTTGCGCGCGGATGTATTCGAGGGCCGCGTGATGCGGTTGCTCCGGGTCCAGCTGCAAAGCGACGGCAGGCAGGCCGCCGGCGCGGTACGTGGCGTTTTCGCGGCCGATGCCTTCGACCTTGCCGCTCCATTGCGCCTGCTGCGGCAGCACGCCGTCCGCTTGCTCGAACAAGGCGAACTTGATGCTCGACGAGCCGCAATTGAGCACCAGGATCAGGGTGCCGTCGGCATGTTGGAGTGAATCGTTCATGGCGGCGTGCTCCGGTAATGGTTGGCCAGCATCACGGCGATGGCGCACGAGGCGATGCGGCTGGCGCGCGAATCGGCGCGGCTGGTCAGGATGACGGGGACTTTCGCGCCCAGCACGATGCCGGCGCTGTCCGCGTCGCCCATGTATTCGAGCTGCTTGGCCAGCATGTTGCCGCTTTCCAGGTCGGGCACCAGCAAGATGTCGGCGCGGCCCGCCACCTCGGAAACGATGCCCTTGACGGTGGCGGCGGCGATCGAGACGGCGTTGTCGAAGGCCAGCGGGCCGTCGAGGATCGCCCCCGTGATCTGGCCGCGGTCGGCCATCTTGCACAGGGCGGCCGCGTCCAGGGTGGCCGGCATGTCCGCATTCACCGTTTCCACGGCGGCCAGGATGGCCACGCGCGGGCAGGCCACGCCGATCACGTGCGCCAGGTCGATGGCGTTGCGCACGATGTCGGCCTTCATGGCCAGGTTCGGCGCGATATTGATGGCTGCGTCCGTGATGATGAAGGGACGCGGATACGCAGGCGTCTGCATCAGGAAGCAGTGGCTGATGCGGCGCTTGGTGCGCAGGCCGGCGCTGGCCGACAGCACGGCCGACATCAGCTCATCCGTGTGCAGGCTGCCCTTCATCAGCGCCTCGACTTCCCCTTTCCCCGCCAGTTCGGCGCCGCGCGCGGCGGCGGCATGGCTATGTTCGACGTCTTCGATGGCGATGCCGTCCAGGCTCAGGCCCGCCTCCAGCGCCACCGCCTCCAGGCGCGCGCGCGGCGCCACCAGCACGGGCGTGATCAGGCCAGCCGCGTAGGCGTCGAGCGCGCCGGACAGGCTCAGTTCATCGCAGGGGTGGATCACGGCCACCCTGATCGGCCCCAGGGTGCGCGCGTGTTCCAGCAGGCGCCGCGTGCCGTCGCCGTTATGCAGGCGTACTTCGGGCAAGGTGGCGCGCGTCCTTTCGATCTGCTCGGCGGGCGCGATCACCTGCGCCTCGCCATCGAGCACCACGGCGCCGTGCTGGTTGACGCAGCGGCAAGCCAGCGTCACGTGGCGGCTGCACGGCTCGAGCGCCGTGACGGTGACGCTGATGGCCAGGGTATCGCCCACGCGCACGGGTTGCAGGAAGCGCAAGGTCTGGCCTGTGTAGACGGTGCCGGCGCCGGGCAGACGCGTGCCCAGCACGGCGGAAATGAGGGCCGCGCCCCACATGCCGTGCGCGATCACGCCCTGGTAGCGGGTGGCGGCGGCAAATTCGGTATCGAGGTGCTGCGGGTTGTCGTCGCCCGACATCACCGCGAACAGGGCGATATCGTCCATGCTCAGGGTGCGCGTGATGCTGGCAGTGTCGCCGATGGCGATCTGGTCGAAGGTGCGGTTACGCACGATATGCAAATCATCGTCTTGGGTAGTGGTCATCGTGGTCTTCTATACAGGGGTAATGTGTTTGGCCGGCTTGGCTTTTGGCCCGGCAGGGGATGCGCCCGCGTCCGACGGCAAGGCCTTCGCTTGCACCTTGACCGCGCGGTCGAAGACGTCCAGCATCTGCTGCAGGCTCGCCTCCTCGTCCGGCGTCGGCGCCTCGGGCACTTGCAGCACTTGCTGCAGCCACTCGGCCAGCGCGCCGATGTCGTCCGGGTCGGCGCGCGACAGCAAGGCAGGCAAGGCCGCGATGGCCGCATCGAAATCATGCAGCATCAAGCGCGCCTGCTGGCGCACGATACCGCGGAATTCCTCCATGCCGACATCCTGCCGGTATTGCGGCTTGATCAATTTCAGGGCCAGGTTGACCCTGCGCTCGTCGGCGATCATGCGGAAGCGGTAGATGTAGAACAGCGCGCGCACGGCCGCTTCCACCAGGCCGCCCCGCTGCATGTCCTCGTCCATCTTGCGCGTTTCGCAGCGCACGTATTCGCAATGCTCGGGCGAAATGCCGGGATGGGGGCGCGGCGGCGCCGTATCGCCGATGGCTTGTCCCGTCAGCGCCTGCACCAGCGGCGAGCCGTACACCAGGTCGAAGGTGGTTTCCTGCAGCGTATCGCGCCAGTCGCGCCAGCTGTTCAAGCCGGCCGTGATGGCGCCGGAGATGGCTTCCTGCATGGCCAGCAGCGGGTTGTCGGGCGATACCGGCTGGCGGTGGGCGCGCACTTTTTCCGCCTCCTTGGCCACCAGCCTGGCCAGCGGATTATGGTCCGTCCAGCGCTCGTACGACACGCGCAGCGGATGTGCGAGCTGCAGGAAGCGCGCCGTCTGCGGCGTGACCATGGCGCGCACCCACGGCTGCGCAAACGTGCGATACAGGGCCAGGTTCACTTCGGACACGCGCGCGGCGGCGGCGAATTTGCGGTCGTTTTCCACGCTTGGCTGCACGATGGCGCGCACGTCGTCGATGCCGCGGTGTTCGACCTGCAGCACATAGTCGCCGCTGGCCAGGTCCGCGTTCGGCGTATCGGGCGTCTTGTCGACGATCCTCGCTTCGTAGATGCCGGCTGGCAGCAGGTTGATCAGGTCGATATTGCTGGCGAATTTCTGGTGTTCCTTGTGCCCCACCTTGGCCGAGACGAAGATACCCAGGTGGCCGATGCTGTCATGCACGGCATACACGATGGTCTGGTCGTGCATCAGCACATCCTTGTCGTCGCGGTACAGGTCCGTGATCCAGCCCAGCGCCTGCGGCGGCGGCGTGATGTTGTCGCCGTTCGAGCAGAACACGACGATGGGCGAACGGATATTGCGCAAGTCCAGGCGCACGCCGTCGGAGGTAATCAATTCCGCCGTGGCCAGGCGGTTGCCGATGAACAGATTGTCGACGATGTACTGCATCTCGACGTCGTTGAGGAAGACATGGCCGCCCCAGTATTTTTCAAATTCCAGGTAGCGTGGCGCTTCCGTGTCGATGTTCGCATACAGGTTGTACTGCTTGCTCCACAGGGTATTGGCCGGGTTGAGCTTTTCGAAATTCTGCACCAGGCTGGCGCCGTCGAAGCGGCCGTTGCCCAGGTCGCCCGCCAGCGCCGTGGCCCAGCTTCCGCCCATCAGCCCACCCGCGTAGCGCATCGGGTTGCGGCCATGCCAGCCGGCCCAGTAGGACACGGGCGCGCCGGCCACGATGATGGGGCCGAACAATTCCGGGCGCATCGCCGCCGTCATGAGGATTTGCCAGCCCGCCTGGCAATTGCCGATGACGACGGGCTTGCCTTCGCTGAGCGGATGCAGGGCGATGACTTTTTCCAGGAAGGCCGCCTCGGCGTGCATCACGTCTTCCACCGTCTGTCCCGGCACGGGATCGGGCAGGAAGCCGATGAAGTAGCACGGGTGGCCGGCGCGCAGGGCCACGCCGATCTCGCTCTCGGCCTTGAAGCCGCCGATGCCGGGACCGTGTCCGGCGCGCGGATCGACGACGACGAATGGCCGCTTCGACGGATCGGGTTCCGGCGCATCGGGCGTCAAGATGCGCGCAAGGCCGTAGTTGACGGGACGCGCCAGTTCCAGGCCCGACATCACCAGTTCGGCGGGGAAGTCCAGCACGTTCGGCACTTCCTCGGCCATGTGCTCCTGGTACTGGTTGCCGCGCCGGCGCATCACGTCCGCATACAGCACGATGCGCTGCCACGAGTCGCGCGCATAGTCGCCCAGCACGCCCAGCGACGGCAAGCCGCCGGTGGAGAAAAATGGTGCAGCTTCGATCTTCATGGCTATCCTTTTCATGCAAAAAACGCCGGACCATTCCGGCGCGGGGGCTACGCCATCTGGCTGATGGTCTTGCGAAAGCGCGCCAGCGCGAAGGTAAACAGGGCCGTGCCGATGGCCAGCAAGGCCAGGAACGGTTTCCACACCACGTCGATGCCGGCACCCCGGTACAGAATCGCCTGGCTCAACTCGACGAAATGCGTGGTCGGGGCGATCAGCATGATGTTCTGCACCAGTTCGGGCATGCTTTCGCGCGGCGTGCTGCCGCCCGACAGCATCTGCAGCGGCAGCAGCACGAGGATCAGGAGCATGCCGAACTGCGGCATGCTGCGCGCCACGGTGGCGAGGAAGATGCCCATCGAGGTGGTGGCAAACAGGTGCAGGGCCGCGCCGCACAGGAACAGCGCGATCGAGCCTTCGATGGGCACGTGCAGCATGCCGCGCACCACCAGGTTCAGCGACAGGGCGGCAGCCAGCAGCACCACAAGGCCCATCGACCAGACCTTGCCCAGCATGATCTCGGCCGGCGTCACGGGCATCACCAGCAAATGCTCGATGGTGCCGTGTTCGCGCTCGCGGATCAGGGCCGCCCCCGTGAGAATAATCGACAGCATCGTCACCTGGTTGATGAGCTCCATCAGCGAGCCAAACCAGGCCTGGCTTAGCGACGGATTGAAACGCGCGCGCATCACCAGCTCCACGGGCGAGACGGTCGCGCCCCGATAACGCTTGGCGAATTCGGACACTTCGCCGGCGACGATCTGCTGGATGTAGCCGCTGCCGCTGAAAGCCTGGCTCATGCGCGTGGCGTCGACGTTCAGCTGCAATTCCGCCTGGCGCCCGCCCAGCACGTCCGCCTGCAGCTTGGGCGGTATCGTCAGCACGAAGGTGTACTGGCCCGCGTCCAGGCCCGCATCGACCTGGCTCTGGTTGATCATGGCCGGCGGCGTGAACTGCGGCGGGAAGAAGGCAGAGGCGATGCGCCCGGACAGGGGCGAGCCATCCTCGTCGACGATGGCGATCGACGCCATGTGCAGGGTTTCCGGCTTGGCCGTGGCGGCCACGTAGATCGCCAAGGTAAACGTGTAGAGGATCAGGATCAGCATCATCGGGTCGCGGATCAGGCTCCAGATTTCCTTCACGCCCAGGCGGTAGATATTTTCAAGATGCCGCATATCAGCTCTCCTGTTTCTTCAGCAGCGCCACCGTCACGCCGAGGATCACGGGAATGGCCACGATCAGGGGCCAGAACGAGGCGTGCAGATCGCCAAAGCCCAGCGCCTTGTTGAACACGCCCCTGCTGATATTGAGCATGTGCGTGGCCGGGTACATCAGGCCGATGGCCTTGCCCACGCCTTCCATCGACGAGACGGGATTGAGCAGGCCGGAAAACTGGATGGCCGGGATCATGGTGCCGATCATGGTCACGAACAGGGCCGCGATCTGGCTGCGCGTAAACGTCGAGGCGAACAGGCCGATGCCGGTGGCGCAAATATTGAAGATGAAGGTGGCGCCGATCAGGGTCGGCAAGCTGCCCTTGATCGGCACACCAAAGGCGGTGACGGCCAGCAGCGCCATGAGGACGAAGTTGAACATGGCCAGCACGACGTACGGCACCTGCTTGCCGAGCAAGAATTCCAGGCGCGTCACGGGCGTCACGTACAGGTTGATGATGGAGCCCAGTTCCTTTTCGCGTACCACGGACAGCGCCGCCAGCATGGCCGGCAGCATCAGCAGCAGCAGGGGAATCACGGCCGGCACCATGGCCGGCAGGCTTTTCACGTCCGGGTTGTAGCGGTAGCGCGTCTGGATGGCGACGGGGTTGTTCATGGTGATGCCATAGCGGTGCAAGGCCTGGTCGGCCAGCCACAGCTGGTGCATGCCCTGCACGTAGCCCTGCACGGTTTCGGCGCGCATCGGCATGGCGCCGTCGATCCACGCGCCCACCTGTGCCGGCGCGCCGCGCTGCACGTCGCGCGCGAAGCCGGGCGGGATCTCGATGGCCAGCGACAATTCGCCGCTGCGCATGCGCTTGTCGATATCGGCATAGTCGCGCAGAGGCGGACGTTCGACGAAGTAGCGCGAACCGGCCAGGTTGTTCGTGTAATTCTGGCTCAGGGTGGTCTGGTCGTGGTCAAGCACCGCATAACTGAGATCTTCGACATCCAGGCTGATGCCGAAGCCGATGACGAACAGCAGCAACACGGAGCCGCCCAGCGCCAGGGTCAGGCGCACGGGGTCGCGCCGCAGTTCCAGTGTCTCGCGCCACATGTAGCTGAGCATGCGGCTCAGGCTGAAACGGCTGCGCCGGTGTTCCTGCTGCGGTGCGGCCACTTCCGCCTTCTGCGCGGGCACCTCGCTTTCCTGCTCCGCCGGCGCCGTGCCGCCGCCCGCCTCTTCCAGGTAAGCGATGAAAGCCGCTTCCAGCGACGGCGCGCCCTTCTTGCGCACCAGTTCGGCCGGCGCATCGCTGACCAGCACTTTACCGGCATGCATCAGCGAGATGCGGTCGCAGCGCTCGGCCTCGTTCATGAAGTGGGTGGAAATGAAAATGGTGACGCGGTCGCGCCGCGCCAGCTCGATCATCAGGCGCCAGAAATTGTCGCGCGCAATCGGATCGACGCCGGACGTCGGTTCGTCGAGGATCAGCATTTCCGGCTTGTGCACCATGGCCACGGCCAGCGACAGGCGCTGGCGTATGCCCAGCGGCAGGCTGTCGGGCAAGTCGTCCATCACCGCGCGCAAGTCGAAGCGCTGCGCCATTTCGTCGATGCGCGCCCCTATTTCGCCGTCGGGCACGTGGAACAGGCGCGCATGCAGCACCAGGTTCTGGCGCACCGTTAGCTCGCTGTACAGAGAGAAGGCCTGCGACATGTAGCCGACCCTGCGGCGCGTGTCGATATCGCTGGAGTCGACCTCCTTGCCGAACAGCCAGGCCTTGCCTTCGGTGGCCGGCAGCAGGCCCGTGAGCATCTTCATGGTGGTCGACTTGCCGCAGCCGTTCGAGCCGAGAAAACCAAAGATCTCGCCGCGGCCGATGCGGAAATTCACATGGTCGACAGCCGTAAAATCGCCAAAGCGCATGGTCAGGTCTTGCGCCTCGATGGCCACGTCCTGCGCGCTGGCAGCGTCCAGCGGCGTGATGACCACGGGCTGGTGGCCCGCGCGCTTGGCTTCCGGCAGCAGTTTGATGAAGGCCGCTTCCAGGTTGCCGCTGTCCGTGCGCGCCAGCAGTTCGGCCGGCGTGCCCGTGTCGAGCACCTTGCCGTCGTCCATGGCGACGAGCCAATCGAAGCGCTGCGCCTCGTCCATGTAGGCGGTGGCCACCATCACGCTCATTTGCGGGCGCTGCACGCGGATGCCGGCGATCAGGTCCCAGAACTGGGCCCGCGCCAGCGGATCGACGCCGGTGGTGGGCTCATCGAGAATGAGCAGGTCGGGATCGTGGATCAGCGCACAGCACAGGCCCAGCTTCTGCTTCATGCCGCCCGACAGCTTGCCGGCCGGACGCGCCAGGAAGGGCTGCAAGCCCGTGCTGCGGGTCAGCTGGTCGATGCGGCGGCGGCGTTCGGCCGCGTCGTGGCCGAACAGGCGCGCGAAAAACTGCAGGTTTTCCTCGACCGACAGGGTCGGATACAGATTCTTGCCCAGGCCTTGCGGCATGTAGGCGATACGCGGGCAGACGTCGTCGCGGTGGCGCGCATCGCGCATGTCGCCACCCAGCGCCATGACGCTGCCTTCCTGTACCGCGCGCGCGCCGGCCACCAGCGACAGCAGGCTCGATTTGCCCACGCCATCGGGCCCGATCAGGCCCACCATGCAGCCGGCCGGCACATCGAGGTCGATGCCGTCGAGCGCCACCGTCTTGCCGTAATGCTGGCTGACGCCCCGGATACTGACGACGAAATTGTTCACGTCCATGGTCACTGCGGGACCTTCGCCGTCAGTTCAGCGGGCCATGCCTGCTTCGCATCGAGACGCACCCAGGCCACGCCGGGCAGGCCCACTTTCACCAGCGCCAGGTGCTTTTGCAGCAGCTCGCGGCTGATCTGCGCTTTCACGCGGAACATCAGTTTCTGGCGTTCGCTGGCCGTTTCCACCGTCTTCGGCGTGAACTGCGCGCTGGCGGCGACAAACGAGATCGTTGCCGGAATCACGTAGTTGGGCGCCGCGTCGAGGATGATGCGCACTTCGCCGCCCAGCGCCACCTTGCCGGCCGCCGTCTCGGGCAGGAAGAAGGTCATGTAGACGTCCGACAGGTCGACCAGGTTGAGCACCTTGCCGCCACCGGCCAGCACTTCGCCCTGCTGCGCCACCAGGTATTGCACGCGGCCGTCGCGCGGCGCCGTCAGCTGGCCATCGGCCAGGTCGGAATCGATGCGCGCCGTGGTCGCCTCGGCCGCGACGACGGCGGAGCGCGAACCGACCACCTGCGCCCGGGCCGCGTCGATGGCCGCCTGCGCCGCCGTCACCTGCGCCTTGGCCGCATTCAGGGCGGCGGCCACGCTGCGCACGCGGGCGCGGTCGTCGTCGAGTTCCTGCACCGAGGAAGCGCCCTCTTTCGACAGGGTTTCGGAACGGGCCAGACGGCGGCGCGCCGCATCGAGTTCGCTTTCGCGCTGCGCCACGATGGCCAGCGCGGCGGCCTTGTCGCTCTCGCGCACGGCCACTTGCGCCTGCGCGCCGACCACGGCGTCGGACGCCTGCTGCTGGCGCGCGCGCGCCTCGTCGCGCTGGGCCGTCAGCGAATCGACCTGCATGGTGGCCAGCGGCTGGCCCGCCTTGACGAAGTCGCCCTCGCGCACGAGGATCTCCTTGACCCTTCCTGCCAGCTTGGTGGCGACGTCGATTTCCGTCGCTTCGATGCGGCCATTGCCGCTGACAAAGCCTTCGCCAGGGCCCGTGGGACGCATTTTTTGCCAGGCCACATAGCCCAGCACGAGAACGGCCACGACCAGCGCGGCGGGGATGAGTTTTTTCTTCAGTTGTGGAGTCATGGTATCGGGGCGATCAAATTAGTGGGTGGAAGCGGCGGCGGAAGTGGCTGGCGCGCCACCGCCCAGCGCCGCATACAG
Organism: Janthinobacterium sp. PLB04; assembly: GCF_021165895.1. Lineage (NCBI taxonomy): Bacteria > Pseudomonadati > Pseudomonadota > Betaproteobacteria > Burkholderiales > Oxalobacteraceae > Janthinobacterium > Janthinobacterium sp. PLB04. The sequence continues at coordinate 5,928,080 of NZ_CP088968.1, forward strand.
GCTGACCTGGCTCGAGAGCAGCGCGCGGCGCGTCTGCACCAGTTGCTGCTCGACCGTCAGCAAGTCGCGCTGTGCATCGAGCACTTCCAGGTAGGGGGCTGCGCCATTGTCGTAGCGCAGCTTGGCCAGGCGCGCCCGTTCGCTCTGCGCGGCCAAAGTCGTCTTGCCGATGTCGACCTGCAGCGCCAGCCAGCGCCGGTTCGACAGCGCGTCGGCCACTTCGCGGAAGGCGCCCTGCACGCTCTTTTCATAATTGGCCACGGCCACGTCGCGGCGCACCTCGGCCAGGTCCATATTGGCGCGGATGCGGCCCGCGTCAAAGATCGGCAACACCAGGCGCGGCGCGAAATTCCACGCGCCGCTGCCCGAATCGAACAAGCCGCTCAATTCCGCGCTGGCCGTGCCGTAAGCCGCCGTCAGCGAAATCGTCGGGAAGAAGGCGGCGCGCGCGGCACCGATATTGGCCTGCGCGGCGCGCAGCTGGTGTTCGGCCGCCATCAGGTCGGGACGCTGCGTGAGCAAGGCCGAGGACAGGCCCGCATGCAGCGGCTGCAGCACGCTGGCGTCGTCGAAGCGGCGCACCTCGCCAGCCACCGGCGTCAGGTCGACGGGGCCGCCCACCAATTGGGCCAGCGCGTGCGCCTGTACGGCGCGCGCCTGTTCCAGCTGCGCCGACAGCGACAAGGCCTGGCTGAGCAGGGTTTCCACCTGCGTCAGGTCCAGCTTGGAAATCGACCCCACCTCGAAGCGGCGCGTGAAGATGCGCAGCGATTCGGCGCGGCTGTCGACCGTGGCGCGCGCCAGTTCCACCCGTTCATCGAGTTCACGCAAGCCCAGGTAGCCATTCGCCACCTGCGCCACCAGGGCCACGCCGACGGCGCGGCGCGCCTCGTCGCTGGCCAGCAAGGTTTGCAGCGCGCTGTCCTTCAGGCTGCGCACCCGGCCCCAGAAATCGAGCTCCCAGGCACTCACGTTCAAGCCTGCCTGGTACTGCGCGCTCGTCATGGGGAGGCCCGTCACGCTCAGGTCACCTGGCACGCGCGCGCGGCTGCCGGAGGCGCCCAGCGCAATGGTGGGAAATTGTTCGGCGCGCTGGATGCCATATGCGGCGCGCGCCTCTTCCACGCGCAGGGCGGCGATGCGGATGTCGCGGTTGCTGGCCAGCGCCTGCGCAATCAGCGCCTGCAGGCGCGCGTCGGCAAAGTAGGCTTGCCAGGCGACGTCGGGGGCGTGCGCGCCGGCCGGATCGGTTTCCGGATATTGCGCCGCCACCGGCAGCGGCGGTGGCGCGTACGGCGGCGCCATCGAGGCGCAGCCGGCCAGGGCCAGCATGGTGGCCAGCGCGGCCATCCTGGCGCGGTTGGGCAAAGTAGGAACAGCCATGGTCATCATCTTCCAGTCAATTCAGAATGTTGTAGCCGCCATCGACGTACAAAGTGCCGCCCGTGATGGCGCGCGCGCCGTCGCCGGCGAGGAAGGCGCACAGCGCGCCCACGTCCTCGATGGTGGCCAGGCGCCGCATGGGCGAGCGTGCGATGGCGTCGGCCATCAGGCGGTCGAAATGGGCAATGCCGGAAGCGGCCCGCGTCTCCAGGGGGCCGGGCGAAATGGCGTTGACGCGGATGCCCTGCGGCCCCAGTTCGGCGGCCAGGTAGCGCACCGACGCTTCCAGCGCCGCCTTCACGGGACCCATCAGGCCATAGTCGGCGATGACTTCCTCCGCGCCCAGGTAGCTCATGGTCATCAGGCTGCCGCCGTCCGGCATCAGCGGTTCGGCCAGTTTCGCCATGCGCATGAAGGAGTGGCAGGAGACATCCATGGCCTGCGCAAAGCCGTCGGCGGAACTGTCCGTCACGCGGCCATGCAAGTCCTGCTTCGGCGCGTAGGCGATGGAATGGACGACGAAATCGAGCCGCCCCCACTGCCGTTCGATCTGCGCGAACAGCGCTTCGAGCTGGCCCGGCACGGCCACGTCGAGCGGCGCCATGATGGCCGCCTGCACTTGCTGCGCCAGCGGCTCCACGTGTGGCCTGGCCTTGTCATTGAGCCAGGTGACGGCCAGTTCGGCGCCGGCCGCGCGCAGGGCGCTGGCACAACCCCAGGCGATGCTTTGCCCATTGGCAATGCCCACCACCAGGCCCCGCTTGCCCTGCAAAGGCAAGTGCTGCGGCAAGGCGGCCATCATGCCTGGACTGGACGCAGGGCGGGCCACGGCGTGGCCGCATGCACGCAGCGCACCGCGCCGGCGCGCATGGCGGCGGCGCACATGGCCAGGGTGACGCCACCGGCGCGCGCATACGGCAAGGCAATCGGAGTGTGGGGGTGTAAGGTACTGCACGCGCCAGGCGCGGGGGTCTGCATCTTCATGAATCGGCTTCCGTCACTGAAATTCGAGGCCGGCACCAGTGCATTCTCGGGGAACTGGTACAGGGCGAAAATTACTCTACAGCATTTAGATACGTGATTCGCGATGAGTCCGGTCCACATGCTTATCGTTTTGAGCTAGGTCAACTATAAGTGCGATTGCGGCAATGCAACATTGATGTAAATCAAATTTTACCGCAATATTATCTAAATGAAATATTTTTCAGGCAAGCGTGCGGGCGTATTTATTTGATAATATCAAGGGCTAGCGAGAAGAAAATCGCGCAGGTGAGCGACAATTGGTATTGCCTGGAAGACAAGCAGTGCTGAGCAGTGGCGGAAGGCAGGCGGCAGGACGAGGCAGAAAGGGGGCCATGCTATTGCGTTGCAACATGGCCCACCATGCATTACAGGACAGACTTGAACGGTCTTATTTTTCCGGCGCCGGTGCGGGACGCGAATACAAGTCGATGATGGTGCTGATGCCATCCTGGCATACGGAGCAGAACGTCTCGCTGCGGTCGAACATGATGCACTGCATCTCGGGCCGGTAGTAGCCGGACGACTCGTAGTTCGCGCCCTCGAAGGCGCCCACCGCATGGCGCTGCGGCGCTTTCGAGAACAACTGCTGCGTGTACGCCAAGTCGGCCTTGAACAGGTCGCTCATCTCGCTTTCAGGACGGTTGGCCGCGCGCAGGGCCGCGCGCTGCTTCTGGTATTCGCGCGCATGGCTGTCGTATGCTTCCTTCGGCCATGGCGTGGGCAGCGGCGTGCCCGCCTTGACGTGGTTTTTCCATTTCAGCCTGGCCGGATCGCGCAGCGCGGTGGCGTTCGGCTCCCACGGCTCCTGGCGCTCGCCATTCGACTGGTAGGCCACGGGCGAGGTGTAGTACTCGTCGGCCAGGCCGGCGAAATGGTGGCCGAATTCATGCACGAACAGGTAATTGGCCCAGTCGCTGTTCGCTGCCGCCGTGCTGAACTGGCCGAAGATGCCGCCGCCGCCATAGGTATCGTTATTCACGAGGATTTCGATGAATTCATACGGCGCATATTGCGCCAGGTCGCGCAGCGCGCGGTTGTCCGTCGTCAGCACATAGCGCTCGCTGCCGAAGATGTCGTAGCGCGTGCCCAGCGGCGAGGCGTGATGCACGCCCGTCGATGGACGCGACACGCCCGATTCCTGCGTCGGCGCGGCCATGGCCCACACATTGAAGTCATTGGCCCGCTCGCGAAATGGCGAGACGGTAAACAGGTGCTCGGCCAATTTGCGCGCCGTCGCTTCGAACTTGCCCATTTCGGTGGCCGTATAGCCATCGCCCATGATCAGCAGGTCAACCTTGCCGGACGAGGGGCCACTGATGCGGATCGGGATAGGCTTGACGGGCGCCGGCGGCTGCTTGCGGATCACGTCCTGCGCCGCCGGGTCGACATCGGTGCTCCATACGATGGAAAACAGGCCGCGCTCGTCGCGCTTGAGGATGCGCACGCGCACGGGGTGCTCGGGCTGCGGGAAGCGCACGGATTCCTGGAAGGCGCGCGTGGTGGTTTTCGCTTCATCGGTGCTGGCCCATTCGCCGAAGATGGTGGAAAAACCGCGCGAGTACAGCACCTTGCCCGACTTGATGTCGACCACTTCCAGCAGGTTGTTGCCACGATTGCTGTCATCGATGGGACGCGCCAGGTTGCCCGGCCATGGCAGGGGCTCGACCAGCACGCGCTCGACCGCATAATGCTCGCCCAGCGCATTGCCGCTGTGCTGGTAATCGAGGCGCATGGTGGCCGGCAGCGGGGCGTTGTCCGCCTGCGCGGCAGGGACGATGCCGGCGGCCAGCGCCAGCGCGCAGAGGAAGGATCGAATCGGGGTCTGCTGCATGTTATTCCTAAAACGGTAGAAAAACAGGTGAAGGGATCGGTTTTCCAAACAATCGGCGGGCCAGCCGGCAGGCGCGGGAAAAACCGCTGCGGCACATTGTAGCGACAGGAAGGGAGCGTGCAAAGCGCCCATTTCAGACGATGCGCTTGACCAGGCGATGCAATCGCCTTATATTAGATCGACTAGTCGATTTATAAAAGGACAGAACCATGCGCACCATCGATCCCGGCAAACACGCGGCCCGCCGCGACGCCATTCTCGCCGCCGCGCGCAGCTGCTTCGCGCGCAAGGGTTTTCACCAGACCAGCACCGCCGCCATCTGCGCGCAAGCGGGCATGAGTCCCGGCAACCTGTTTCATTACTTCCCCACCAAGCAAGCCATCATCGCCGCCATCGTCGACCAGGAAGGCAGCGAGACGGCGGCCTACTTCGCCGGCGTGCAGGGCAGTGCCGATGCCTACGGCGCCCTGCTCGATTTCATGGACCTGGTGCTGGCGCTGGCGGCCGATGGCGACTTTGCGGGGCTGGCGCTGGACATTTCCGCCGAGGCGATGCGCGACACGGATATCGCGGCCAGGGTGGCGCGCAACGACGCTACCCTGCGCCGCGGCCTGCAAACCTTGCTGGAAGAGGCGGCCGCAGCGGGCCAGGTCGACGCCGCGCTGGACGCCGCGCAGACGGCCAGCTGGATCGCCGCGCTGATCGACGGCATCTTCAACCGGGTCGCCGTCGTTCCCCAATACGCCCCGCTGGCGCAGCGCGCCAGCCTGCACCTGTTATTGGCGCGCTTCCTGCGCCCTGCCCTGGCATGAGCGGCGCCATGAAAACCCCGTCCGCGCGCATCGCCGACGTCGACGCCCTGCGCGGCTGCGCCCTGTTCGGTATCCTGGTCGTCAATATCGGCGCCTTCGCCACGCCCTGGTTCGGCCTGGGCTTGACCGATCCCGCCTTTCACGGCGGCGTGGACCGCGCCACGCACTTCCTCGTCGCCCTGCTGTTCGAGACCAAGTTCTACCTGCTGTTTTCCTTCCTGTTCGGCTACAGCTTCACCTTGCAGATGCAGGCGGCGGTGCGCGCCGACGCGCCGTTCGTGCCGCGCATGCTGCGCCGGCAAGCGGGCCTGTGGCTGATCGGCGCCCTGCATGCCGTGTTCCTGTTTCATGGCGACATACTCACCACCTATGCCGTGCTGGGCATCGTGCTGCTGGCGCTGCACCGCTGCGGCGAACGCCAGGCACTCACTCTGGCCGGCATCCTCGTCACCGTCTGCGTGGCATTCTGGGCCGGCATGGCGTGGCTGCAAAGCCTGCAACCGGCGGGCGACGTCGCGGACAACGCCGTGGCGATGGCGCAAAAGGCGGCAAGCGCGCTGGCCGCCTATCACGCCACGCCGGCCGCCGTCGTCAAGCAGCACCTGCGCGAACTGCGTGAAATCTGGATCGTCCTGCTGCTGGTGCAGGCACCGTGCGCGCTGGCCATGTTCCTGTGCGGCCTGGCCGCCGGCAAGCGCGAGATGCTGCTGCATGCCAGCGATTATCTGCCGCTGCGCCGCCGCCTGCTGTGGGCCGGCGCACTGGCGGGACTGCCCGGCGCCGCCTTCTATGCGTGGACCTCCGTGTATGCGCAAAGCCAGGCATGGCAGGTGGCGGGACTGGCCGTGGGCCTGGCAAGCGCGCCGCTGCTGGCTGGCGCTTATGTGGCGCTGGCGCTGGCCCTGTTCGAGCGCCTGCGCGACGGCACGCTGTTTTCCCTGCTGGCCGACACGGGCCGCATGGCCCTGTCGAACTACCTGCTGCAGTCGGCCATCTGCGCCGTGCTGTTCCTCGCGTATGGCGCGCGGCTGATGGGCAGCGTCTCGCCGCTCGGTGCCCTGGCGCTGGCGCTCATCATCTTTTGCGTGCAGTTGCCGTTGAGCCGCTGGTGGCTGCGCGGCCACGCGTATGGCCCCGTCGAGTGGCTGCTCAGGGCCTTGACGATCGCCGCGTGGCCGCGCTGGCGGCGCCAAGTAACCCCCAATAAATTATTGTGATTTCTGACTTCCATAACCGGCGCTCTGCGGCGTTGCCCGCTGTTAGCAGTGCTCGCACTGCGTCGCAGCAGGCGCCTTGCATAGCATCCAGTTCTGTTCGTCATAAATTCACAATAATTTCCTGAGGATTACTTAGCGCGGCGCTTACTTGTAGCGGTACAGCGGCTGGCGCAACTGGATGGGGCGGATATCGAGGCGCAGCTTCAGCACCGAATACGCTTCCGCCTCGGTCGAGCTGTAGCCGACGCTGTTGACGGTTTTGCTGAAGCGGAATTCAAAGCCCAGGTCCGGATACGGATCGCGCGGATTGCCGAAGGCGATGCCGATGGCTTCCTGCTGCGCGTTGTCGATCAGGTTGCCCATCAGGTCCAGCACGGCGTTATTGCCGAGGATATCGTTGGTGAACACGGGTTCGCGCATGTCGGGCTGGTTCGGATCGAGCTTGTTGTCGGCCTTGTCCGGCGAGGGCGTAAACACGCGCGTGACGAGGTTGAATTTGTCGCCCCGGTCCAGGTAGCTGATGGCCGCATTGCTGATATTGAAATTTTTCACGCCGCGGTCGCTGATGGCGCCCGACAGGTCGATCAGCAAGGCGCCGCTGTAGCCGATGACTTCCACGTCGCGCATGGCGTCGACCACCATGGCGCTGTTTTCATCGATGCCCAGGCCCAGGTGATAGCCTTTTTTCAGCATCACGGGAATCATGCGGGCGAAACGGCCGCGCACCAGCAAATGCTGGTCCACGAAGACATCGCTGCCGATGAAGCCCAGGCCAGGCGCGATCTCGCGGCCATCCGTCACGCCCATCTTGAGCATGTCGAGCACGGGTTTGGCGTCGTAGAACATGGTGGTGCTCATGATGGCGGCGCCGGCGCTGGAACCGGCGATCACGCCGCCGTTGCGGTAGACCGACCAGATGGCTTCCAGCGCGGCAGTGCGGCTGCCGTCCGGGCGCAGCAAGGCTTGCGTGATGCGTCCCTGGTCGCCGCCGGCAAAATAAATGCCGCTGGCCGACTTGATCTGCGTGACGATGGCCGGGTCTTCGGCGGCCTTGCGGTAATCCCTGTTCGGCAGCTTGACGGCCAGCGGCACGAAAAAGGCATCGGCGCCATATTGGTTCAACTTTTTGATGATGCTTTCGCCCGATTTTTCCGGGTTCATCGCGGCCGAGGCCAGCACGGCGATGCGCGCGCCTGGCCCGCCCGACAACTTGACGATGCGCTGCCAGACTTCGGCATTGTCGGCGCGCAGGCCGCCGCCAATGATGACGAGCGTTCCCTGCGGCGCGCTGCCGATGGTACTGCCACCCGGCGCCGCCACGGCATGGACGCTGCACAATGCCAGCGCGAACAGCAGCGCGGCGCGGAAGGTGTGATACAGGCTTGCGGATGATTTCATGGTGCCTCTCAATACAAGGAAAGTGGCGCACGCCGGCTGATACAGGCGCGCGCCCTTGCTGCCAAAACTGCTGCTTGCAACCCTACTGCCCCGAACTACGATACTACTTGCTGCATATGACAGCGTTGTTGCGCCATCTCCACGCTTCTATGTAAAACTGCTTACTTGAAGCTGTAATTGGCGCTGGCATAGAAGCGCCGGCCCCGCGGATCCGTGTAGGTCGGGTCATAGCCGGACAGGAAAAAGTAGGCCTGGTTCGAGTATGGCGGGCTGGTATTGAACAGATTCTGTATGCCTGCGCGCAGCTTGAACTGCTTGCTGACGGCATACGCGCCCGACATGTCCCACAGCGTGTAGGCCTTCACCCGATTCGGCTTGACGACGCTGCCGTTATCCGTGTTGATGGCCGAGTTCTGGTCATCGTAGCCGCTCGAATACGTGTTCGACAGGCTGGCCGAATACGGGCCATTGTCCCAGTCGAGCGTGATCGTATGGCGCCAGCGCTGCACCACGCCTTCCGTGACGAATTTATTGAGGTTGCTGATAAAGACGTCGCCGGGGCTGGTCTGGATTTTCGAATCGAGCACGTAGGTGCCGCTCAGGTGGGCACCGAATCGTCCCCACGCCGTTTGCACGCCATGCAGGTCGGCCGTGATGTCGAGACCCGCCGCCTTTTGCGCGCCGCGGTTTTCCTTGCGCAGCTCGATGTAGTCGATTTCATTGTCTTCGTCGCGGTGCACCAGGTCGCCATACTTGGCCAGGTTGCCCAGGATGATGTCGTCGCCGATTTCGCTGATCAGGTCCGTGCGCTTGATGTTCCAGTAGTCGGCACTGAAGGTCCAGTGCCGGCTCGGCTCGAGCACCAGGCCGGCCGTGAACTGGCGGCTGCGCTCCGGTTTCAGCTTGTCGTTGCTGTAGCGGCGCGTATCCCAATTATCGGCGCAGACGGAGTAATCATTGTTCTCGCTCGCGCAATACACGGGATCCGGCAGCGTCGCCGTACTGCTGTAGGCCGTGGGCCGGTGCAGATCGGACATCGATGGCGCGCGGAAGCCCTTGCCTGCCGAAGCGCGCAGCAGCACCTGCTTGCTGGGCATATAGGTCAGCCCGATCTTCGGACTGAGGGCGCCGCCCACCTGCTGGTAATGGTCATAGCGCCCCGACAACTGCGCCTGCCACTGTTTGGTAAACGGCAGCAGCAATTCGCTGTAGATGGCTTGCACCATGCGGCTGTCGCTGGTGGCCACGCCGCCTTCGGGCGCCGCGTCGTTGTTGATGTTGTCGCTCATCAGCAACGCCGAAGGACGGAACTCGGTGCGCTCGCGGCGCACTTCGCCGCCCACGGCCAGCGCCATGTCGCCGCCACCCAGGGCCATCAGCGCGCGCGATGCCTTGAAGTCGAGCGCATCCATGGTGCCGCGCGCATGCCGTACTTCGTCATTGACCTGGATGCTGTCGAGCAGCGCCTTGCCCTTCGCGCCCGATGGGCCAAATGGGTTGATGTCGCCGGAGGCGATGCCTTCCAACAGCTTGTCGTACAGGACATAACCATGCGTGTCGCGGTCCTTCACGACGTTGACGCTGTGATTGAAGCCCACGTCGTAATCCCAGCCGGCGAGCGTGCCGCTGGCGCCCACCACGACACGCTGGCTCTCGCTGGTCAACTGGCTGGTGCGCATGCCCGCCTCGTTCAGCCGCATGCGCAGCTCCAGTTCGCGCGCAGTCGGATTGCCGTCTTCGTCGACGATGCTATCGAGGCCGGTATTGGCCAGCTGCGGCACCTTGCTGTAATCGAGATAGCCGATCACGCGCGCCGACGAGCCCACGTAATAGCTGCGCGAACGGCTCAGCGCCACTTCCGCGTACAGCTGGTGCTCGTTATTCAGTTTCAGTACGCCGCGCGTGAGCAGGTTCTGCTTGTCCGTCTTCGGATACAGCTCCGTGTCGCCCATGTAATCGTAGGTACAGGCATCGACGCCGCCCGTTCCCGCTGGCAGGTACAGATTGGCCGGCGGCGAACAGTTCGGGATCGACGGATTGATCTGCCGGCCGCTGATCGGCTGGCCATTGAGCAGGAAGCCCTGTTCCTGCAAATAGTCGCGCTGCTCCCCCGACAGGCGGATATTCGCCGGGCTGGTAAAACTCGACAGCAAATGCCCCAGGCGCTGCGGAACCTGCAGGTTCGGAATGAACTTGCGTTGCGAGGAACTGAGGCGGTCGGTTTTTTGCAGGTCGACCACGGCGAAGATATTGTAGCCATCCGTGCCCAGGTCGCCCGTGCCGGCCGTGATGCTGGCCGTGCGCTTGCCGGCGCCGCCTTCATCGGTGCGGCTGCCGTAGACGTTCAACTCCACGCCCTGGTAATCCTTGCGCGTAATGAAATTGATCACGCCGCCGATGGCGTCCGTGCCGTACAGGGCCGAAGCGCCGTCGAGCAGCACTTCCACGCGCTGCAGGGCGGCGGCGGGAATATTATTCAGATCCACGCCCGCATCGTCGCCGGGCGAGGCAAAGTTGGCCATGCGCCGGCCATTCAGCAGCACCAAGGTCGATGACGTGCCCACGCCGCGCAGGTTGGCGCTGTTGAAGCCGCGCTGGTCGCCGCCGATATTGATGCTGGCGCCGTCCGTCAGGCCTCCCACGTTGGCCGACACGCGCGCCATCAGCTCGGCCGCCGTCGTCACGCCCGCCTTTTCGATCTCGGCGCGCGTGATGATCTGCACCGGCAGCGCCGTCTCCGATTCCAGCCGCTTGATGGCCGACCCCGTGATTTCCACGCGCTGCATTTTTTTCGGCGCGGCGTCGCCGTCCTGCACCTGCTCCTGCGCCTGCGCGCCGCCGGCCAGCATGCCCAGCGCCGCCGACACGCTCAGGGCGCCCAGCGCCAGTCGCACGCCTTGCGCCAGCACCGACTCGCGTGGCAAGGAGCCGCCATCCTGTCTTTTCATGTGCATTGCCACTCTCCCCAATGATGATGCCTGATTTTTATAATGACTTTGAGACTGCCTTGCGTTGCTTTGAAGCTGTTTTCCGGGGTCCCTGCACGCCATGCTCGCCGCCGTACAGATAGGCGGCGATGACTTCGCTCAGACGGGCCGCTTTTTCAACGTTCTTCTTGTTCGACACCATCAGCGCCACGGCCAGTGCCTCGATCATGGCCAGCGCCGTGCTGGCGCTGCTGGGCAGGACGGGGTGTGTGCTTTGCGCATACAGCGCGTGATCGGCCAGTTCGGCCAGGGGGGAGGCGGGCGAATCGGTAAGCGCCACGATGCAGGCGCCGCGGTCGCGCGCGAAGCTGGCCAGGCCGATGCAGTCGAGCGTGTAGCGGGGGAACGAGATCACCACCAGCACGTCGTGCGCCGTCAGGTTGACTAAATGGCCGGCCGCCACTTCCGAGCCGCCGATGCCCACCACCTCCACCACATGCGGGCAAAATGGCTGCAGATGCTGCACCAGCATGCCTGCCAGGTTGGCCGACAGGCCAAAACCCATCACATACACCACCCTGGCGCGCGTCAGACGGCGCACCACGGCCTGCATGGCGTGCGGCGACAGGGCAGCGGACGTGGCGGCGATATTCGCCGCCGCATATTCCAGGCTTTCCGTGATGGGCGACGTGGTGCGCGCGCGGCGCTCTATCGTGCGGCGCAATTTGTCGACTGGCTGCAACAGCGATTGCAGGGTTTCGGCCATGGCGCCGCGCATGGCCGAATAATTCTTCTGGCCGATGTCGCGCGCGAAGCGGCTGATGGTGGCCGTCGATACCTGGCAGCTGTCGGCCAGTTCCTCGATGCCCAGCGCCGTCACCCGCATCTGGTTGCGCAGCAGGTAGTCGGCGATCTGCCGCTGCGAAGCCGAGCCGCCGGCCAGCACGTGCATCAGCGCCTGCCCCAGCGGAGACTGCGCGAACGCGGCATCGGGCGACGCCAGCGTGCCAGCCCGTGGCGTGTGGGGACTGCTGTGTGCAGGATTGGCGGATGCTCTCATATCACTGGCGGCCTGTATTCTGGGGCACTGCGGATCACTGGCGGAAGGCGAAATCGGGTCGCTGGAACTTACTGTACTCATATCAAAAAGAAAACTCAACAAATATTTGTAAAAGGATTTTCATTGATTTACTTCGTGAAAATATTGCTACATAATCGACCGAAATCCATCAACCGCGCCCCGTTTTGGGGCGAATTCACCATGCAAGTACAACAGCACCCCATCTCCACCGCGCACGCCAGCGTAGCGTGCCAATTGAGCAGCTTTCACTTCGGCACCGCGGCAGCCACCAGCCGCAGCGGCAAGAAGGTCTACATCCAGGCGGCGCTGCATGCGGATGAAGTGCCGGGCATGCTGGTGTCGCAATTCCTGCGCCGCGAACTGCTGGCGCTGGAGGCGGCGGGCAAGGTGCATGGCGAAATCATCCTGGTGCCGGCCGCCAATCCGATCGGCCTGGCGCAAGCCATCCATGGCGCGCCGTTCGGCCGCTTCGACCTGACCACCGGCATCAACTTCAACCGCGCCTACCGCCACGTGGCCGATGAATTGAAAACCACGCTCGATGGCCAGCTGGGACAGGATGCGCAAGCCAACGTGGCGCTGATACGCGAGCATGCGCGCGCGGCCGTCGCCGCCTGGCGGCCGGGCACGGATGCGGAGACCTTGAAGAAAACCCTGCTGGGCATGGCCATCGACGCCGACATCGTGCTCGACCTGCATTGCGATAACGAGGCGGCCCTGCACATTTATACGGGCACGCCGCTGGCGGCGCAGATCGCGCCCCTGTCCGCGCTCTTGGGCGCGCGCGCCGTGCTGCTGGAACTGGCGGCTGGCGAAGAGCCGTTCGATGAAGCCTGCAGCCGGTTGTGGTGGGATCTCGACGCGCACTTCGGCGGACGCTATCCGATTCCCGCCGCCTGCCTGTCGACCACGGTCGAGTTGCGCGGCGAAGTGGAAGTGAGCTACGCCCTGGCAGAGCGCGACGCCACCGCCCTGCTGCGCTTTCTCGCCATCGAGGGCGTGCTGGAGATAGCCGGCGCCGCCGACGATCTGCCCGCGCCGCAATGCGAACCGACGCCGCTGGCCGGCGTGGAACCGATCCTTGCGCCGCATCATGGCGTGCTGGTGTATCTGCGCGAAATGGGCGACGTGCTGGCCGCCGGCGACGCCGTGGCCGACCTGATCGACCCCGTCAGCGGCGAGACGACAACCTTGCGCTGCACCGTGGCCGGCGTCTTTTTTGCGCGCAGCGCCCACCGCCACGTCCTGCGGGGCATGAACGTCGGCAAGGTCGCCGGCGCCGTCGCCTTCCGCGGCGGCAGCCTGCTGAGCCAATAAATGTCACAAAAAAGCGCCATGAGAAAATTCAAGCTCCCCAATACCTTCGTCCTGCTGTGCGGCATCCTGGCCATGATCGCCCTGGCCACCTGGCTGGTGCCGGGCGGGAAATTCGATACCCAGCTGGTGAACGGCAAGCAGCTGATCATCCCCGGCACGTTTCATTATGTCGACAACAAGCCGCAGGGACTCGCCGCGCTGATGATGGCGCCCATCAAGGGCTTCGTCGACGCCAGCCTGATCATCGGCTTCGTGCTGATCGTCGGTGGCGCCTTCGCCGTGCTGCAAAAAACGGAAGCCTTCGATTCGCTGATCAAGGCCATCGCCAAGGCGCATACCAGTTCGCGCTTCGTGCGCGCCGCCATCATCCCCGTCTTCTTCACGATGTTCTCGCTGGGCGGCGCCACCTTCGGCATGAACGAGGAAGCGATTCCCTTCATCCTGATCTTCGTGCCGCTGGCCCTGGCCCTGGGCTATGACACCATCACGGGGGTGTCGATTCCCTTCATCGGCTCGCAAGTGGGCTTTTCCGCCGCCTTCCTGAACCCGTTCAACGTCGGCATCGCGCAGGGCATCGCCGGGGTGCCGATCTTTTCCGGCATAGGCTACCGCCTGATCGTGTGGGGCATCGCCACGGCGGTCAGCATCGTGTTCTTGATGTGGTACGCGGCGCGCATCAAGCGCCATCCGGAAAAAAGCCCGACCTACCTGCTCGATATCGAAAAGCGCAGCGAGCACACATTGGACCTGAACAGCTTTGCCGGCATGACGCGCACGCACCGCGCGGTGCTGTGGATTTTCATGGCAACCCTGCTGACGATGGTCGTCGGCGTCGTCAAGTACGACTGGTTCATCGATGAAATCGCCGCCCTGTTCCTGGTGATGGCCATCGTCGTCGGCCTGGTCGGCCGGCTCGACATGGACAGCCTGGTGGCGTCGTTCGTGCAGGGCGCGCGCGACATGGTCAGCGTGGCGCTGGTCATCGCGCTGGCGCGCGGCACCATGATCCTGGCGCGAGACGCGCAGATCATCGACACCATGCTGCACGCATTGACGCCCTTGGTGGCGTCGTCGAGTCCCGTCTTCGCCGCGCAAAAGATGTTCTTCATGCAGTCGGTGATCAACTTCTTCATCCACTCGGGCAGCGGCCAGGCGGCTCTCACCATGCCGATCATGGCGCCGCTGGCCGACCTGGTGGGCGTGACGCGCCAGACCGCCATCCTGGCCTTCCAGTTCGGCGAATTCACCACGCCGATGATCCCCACTTCCGGCATCACCGTCGGCGTGCTGGCGCTGGCGCGCGTGCCCTGGATTACGTGGGCCAAGTGGATGATCCCGCTGCAGCTGATTTACCTGGTGCTGGCGCTGCTGCTGCTGATTCCGCCCTGCCTGATGCACTGGCAGTGAGCCAGTCAGCGCCGGTAGATGTCCGGCACATACCGCTCCATCAGCGTCTCCGGCCTGAGCGGCGCCGTAAAGCCGTGACGCGCATACAAGCCATGCGCCGTGCTGGTGGCCAGCATGAAACGGCGCAGACCCTGCAAGTCGGGATGCGCCATCACGGCCTCCATCAGGCGCTTGCTGTAGCCGCGGCCGCGGCACTCTTCCAGCACATACACGTCGACCAGATAGGCAAACGTGGCGTAGTCGCTGACCACTCGGGCGAATGCCACTTGACGGCCGTCCAGCGTGCCTCCGAAGCAGAGCGAATGGTCGATCGCGCGCTGTACGGTGGCCTGCGCGATGCCGATGGCCCATGTCGATTGCGTGCTGAGAAAATGGTGAATGGCCGGAACGTCAAGTTCCGCCTTGTCGCTACTGATCTTCAAGTGTGGCATCACGCTGTCCGCCTGTCGTGGAAAAAAACTGATCATCGGCGATTTGCGCGCTGCTGTCACCTGGGCGGGAGAGAAACGGGGGCGCCGCCCGTTCGAATTGCCCGTGATGAGATACTGCAAGGTGCTGCGAGGTACGGTGCTGCTACTGCTGTTACCGATACTGCGTGCATGGCATGGCCGCGCTTACAGGGCGGCTTTTTCTTCGGCGCTCAGGCGCTTGGCGCTGACATACACGGTGTGCATGGTGGCTTGATCGGCGCTGGCGACGAAGGTGACGGAAGCGGCTGGCGCGGCGCGGAACTTCGGCACGGCGGCGGTGGCCAGGCTGGTGGCGGCGGCGATGGCGATGATGGCGACGAAGATGGCTTCCATGTTTTTAGCGATGTTCATGAAATTTTCCTTGAGGTTAAGGGGCGTTGCTGTTTGTCCTGCGATGATTGAACTGTAGGCCGATCCCCCCTGAACTGCCATCGGATTGCGACCAAACGCACGATTCGCGGGACAGAATACAAAAAGCCCGGATGGAACGCACAACGTGCCCGCGTCGTGGAATTTGAGGCTTGCCAGCCCCATTCCTGGCCATTTCAGCGCCCTGCAAGGCCCTAAAAGCCCTACCGCCGGCCAACCTTGTTTATAATCGCCGTACACTAAAGGACTTCTTTCATGACTGATCAATTCTCCAAAAAGGGCGAAGCCTGGTCGGCCCGGTTTTCCGAACCGGTCTCGGACCTCGTCAAGCGCTACACAGCTTCTGTATTTTTTGATAAGCGCCTGGCGCTGTTCGACATCGAAGGTTCGCTGGCCCATGCGGAAATGCTGCATGCGCAAGCCATCATCAGCCCGGCCGATTACGCGGAAATCCAGCGCGGCATGGCGCAAATCTCGCAGGAAATCGCCGCCGGCCAGTTCGAATGGCTGCTGGACCTGGAAGATGTCCACCTGAATATCGAAAAACGCCTGACCGAACTGGTAGGCGACGCGGGCAAGCGCCTGCACACGGGCCGTTCGCGCAACGACCAGGTGGCGACCGACATCCGCCTGTACGTGCGCTCCGCCATCGACGACATCACCACCCTGCTGGCGACGTTCCGCAGCGCGCTGACGGACCTGGCCGAGCAGCATGCCGACACCATCATGCCGGGCTTTACCCACATGCAGGTGGCCCAGCCGATCACCTTTGGCCACCACATGCTGGCGTATGTTGAAATGTTCGGCCGCGACGCCGAGCGCATGGCCGACTGCCGCAAGCGCGTCAACCGCCTGCCGCTGGGCGCCGCCGCACTGGCCGGCACCACCTTCCCCATCGACCGCTTGCGCGTGGCAAAAACACTGGGCTTTGACGACGTGTGCCACAACTCGCTCGACGCCGTCTCGGACCGCGATTTCGCCATCGAATTTTGCGCCGCCTCCGCCGTGCTGATGATGCACGTGTCGCGCATGGCCGAAGAACTGGTGATCTGGATGAGCCCACGCATCGGTTTCATCGACATCGCCGACCGCTTCTGCACCGGCTCGTCGATCATGCCGCAAAAGAAAAACCCGGACGTGCCGGAACTGGCGCGTGGCAAGACGGGCCGCGTGTACGGCCACCTGACCGGCCTGCTGACCCTGATGAAAGGCCAGCCGCTGGCCTACAACAAGGACAACCAGGAAGACAAGGAACCGCTGTTCGACACCGTCGACACCGTCATCGACACCCTGCGCATCTTCGCCGACATGGCCGGCGGCATCACGGTGAAGCCGGAAGCGATGCGCGCGGCAGCCCTGCAGGGCTATGCCACGGCGACCGACCTGGCCGACTACCTGGTCAAGAAGGGCTTGCCGTTCCGCGACGCCCATGAAGCGGTGGCCCT
Source organism: Janthinobacterium sp. PLB04 (assembly GCF_021165895.1). NCBI lineage: Bacteria > Pseudomonadati > Pseudomonadota > Betaproteobacteria > Burkholderiales > Oxalobacteraceae > Janthinobacterium > Janthinobacterium sp. PLB04. The sequence continues at coordinate 5,944,760 of NZ_CP088968.1, forward strand.
GGCCGTGCGCGCCTGCGTCGATGCGGGCTGCGACCTGGCCGACCTGTCGCTGGAGCAGTTGCGCGCCTTCTCGCCACTGACGGGCGAAGACGTGTTTGAAGTGCTGACCCTGGAAGGCTCCGTGGCCGCGCGCGACCACGTGGGCGGCACCGCGCCAAACCAGGTGCGCGCCGCGATTGCCCGCGTGCGCACGCAGCTGGAAAAATAAGCGGCGTCCATCCCGCAAACGCCCCGCTGCAGCGCTGCAGCGGGGCGTTTTTCATTGCGCGACGATCTTCGACAGCACGGAAAAGGCGGCCCCCGTCTGCGATGCTTCCAGCAGCAAGGTCAGCTCCGTATACGTGCAGATGATATTGATCAGGTTGATGCGCTCCCAGGCCAGGCGCTTGAGGATGGCGTGATACACGCCTGGCGTATAGCAGGTCTCGGGCGCCAGGTGCAGGGTCACGGCCGTCACGCGCTCCAGGCGCGCCAGTTCCTGCTCGCCGCCGAAGACCTCTTCCACCAGCGCGTGCAGGCTGCGGCTGCAGATCACCATCACCTCGTTGACGCCGCGCGTGACCGTGATGAAGGTGCCGCGCTGGGGTGCGGCCAGCGCCAGCAACTGGCGCTGGCAATCATAGGTCTGATCGGAATAGCGGTAGGTAAAAATCATCAATTCACTGCGCGTGGAAAGTTCTCCCGCGCGGTGCGCCAGCACGATTTCGCCGCTTTTCTGCTGCGGCATCCGTTCGGCCAGGCGGCGCAGCGCCATCACCACGGCGGCCTGCCCCACCGGTTTCCATAAGTCGCTCTGCAATTGCGGCTGCAGCTGGCGCGCCAGTTCCGACAGGTTCAGCAAGCCGCGGCCCAATCCCTCGCTGAGAAAGGCCGATTCCATCACGATCTGTTCCACTTTGGTCGCTATCGAAAGCATAGTTCGTCGGGCCGGTGATTCCGGTGCACGCACCAGGAGCCGGCAACCCTTCCTGAAAAAAGGATGCACTGCGCCAGCGGCCGCGCCGGGCGGCGCGGTCGGACTCGCGGAAAAGAACCCCCTCGCGGGGGGAAGAACCGGCTGGCGGCGGCTAGGAAGGCGGATGCAGCATGAATGCCGCTCCAGAGGGGAAATGGCTGAAACCAACAGCAGAAAACAGAACTGACGTCATGTGAAACTCCCGAATTTTTTTCCCGATGCGCTGTATCTGGACGCGGTCATTGCCGCGTGCGCTTTTTTTGTCTTCGCCTGGTCCGTTGGGGCCACGCGAATACCTAGTGTAGATCGCAACATTTAGAAAATGCAACAGTGTTTTTCCAACAGAACGCGCCATTAGGGGAAGTAGTCCAAAACAAAAGTTACAGCTTGTGGTAGATCAAACTTTGCGCTGATGTAGCACCGATAAATGTTCAATTCTTAACAAAAATTCGCGTAGTGACCCATTTCTTGAATTTTTTGACATGGCGATATCGACAAGTTTAGTGTCCCCCTACCCGGCGTCATGCCACCACAAAACGGCAGGCTATCCGCCTGTCAGGCACGCCGGGGTGGCCATCAGGCATCGCGGCCAGCTCATTCACCATTTCCTTAACCGATACCATGGAGCAGAAATGAATTTACGTTTGACGATAGTTGCCGCATCCATCGCCGCCCTGCCGCTGATGGCTACCACGGCAGACGCCGCCACGCCGCTGCCACAGACCCTGATGGCCGCCCCGGTCGCCCTGGCTTCTCCACAAGAGACCGCCAGCCTGGTCAACAAGCTGGCTGCGCAGGCGCGCAGCCGCGGCCTGAATACCGAACATGGCTTTGCCGTCGGCGCCCAGCATCCTGGCGTCAGCGGCACACGCGTGAGCCGCGTGCAGCACACCTACAAGGGTTTGCCCGTCTTCGGTTCCGAAACGGTCGTGGTCAGCAACAGCGCCGGCGACATCGTCAGCGAATCCGTGTCGGACCGCGCTTCCGGCCTCGGTAGCGGCGGTGTCAATTCCGTCACCCGCAGCGCCACCACCGATATCGACACCACGCCCGCCATCAGCGCGGCGGCAGCCATCGCCGCCGCCGTGGACAGCATTGGCGTGCGCGCCGTCGACCACGTGCCGCCGCATGCGCAACTGCTGATCTACCCCGTCATGAAAACCGTGCGCGTGGCCGGCGCCGAGAACAAATCGGAAGCCGCGTTGAACGCCCTCGACGTGCAGGACGTGGTCGACCACTACGAGCTGGCCTATCTGGTGCAGACGCGCATGATCAGCGGTAACAAGCCCGTCTACTACGACACCGTCGTCAGCGCCAAGGATGGCCGCATCCTGCGTCAATGGAAAGCCCTGAAAACCGTGGCCGGCATCGGCAACAGCCAGTACAACGGCCAGGTACCCCTTAACACCACGCTCACGGGCAGCACCTACACCATGAAGGACCCCAGCCGCGGCACGGGCGGCAGCTTCGGCGGCATGGCCATCACGAATGCCAATCACGGCACCAGCTCGGGCAGCGTGTACAGCAGCACCAGCAATACCTGGGGCGACGGCCAGCAATACATCAACGGCGGCAGCACCACCAACGCCAATGGCCAGACGGCGGCCGTGAACGCGATGTGGGGCCTGATGAACACCTACGACACGCACAAGAATGTGCTGGGCTGGTCCAGCCTGGACGGCAACAACACGGCCACCCACATCGCCGCCCACGTCAACACGGCCTACGACAACGCCTACTACGACAGCAGCTGCAAGTGCATGTATATCGGCGACGGCGGCAGCTCGTTCAACAACCTCGGTTCCATCGACGTGATCGGCCACGAAATGGGCCACGGCATCACCGACGCCACCTCGGGCCTGATCTACTCGCAGGAGTCGGGCGGCTTGAACGAATCGAGCTCGGACATCGCCGGTGAAATGGTGGAAGCGTATGCGCGCGCCGGCGGCACGGGCACCACGATCCCCAACACGGGCAACGATTGGATGACGGGCAAGGAAATCGCCAAGAATGGCCAGCCGCTGCGTTGGCTGTACAAGCCAAGCAAGGATGGCAGCAGCCCGAATGCGTGGAGCAGCACCATCAAGAACCTCGACGTCCACTATAGCAGCGGCCCGAACAACCGCATGTTCTACTTCCTGTCGCAAGGGTCGAACTCCACCTCCAGCAGCGACTACTACAGCTCCTACCTGAACAAAAGCCCGCTGGCCATGACCGGTATCGGCAGCGACAAGGCTTACCGCATCTGGTTCAAGGCCGCCACCACCAAGTTCACTTCGTCGACCAACTACGCCGACGCGCGCAACAAGGTGCTGCTGGCAGCCGAGGAACTGTATGGCGTGGGCAGCGCCGAGGCGATCGCCGTCAAGCGCGCGTATGCGGCCATCAACGTGGGCGCCGACGTCGATGAATCGACGACGGGCGGCGCGGTGACCATCACCAGCCAGCCGGCCAGCATCACCGTCGCACCGGGCGCCACCGCCTCGTTCGCCGTGGGCGCGGGCGGCGGCACGGCACCGTACACCTACAAGTGGTATCGCAACGGCGCCGTGATCAGCGGCGCCACGTCGCCCGCCTACAGTTTCACGACTGTAGCGGCCGACAGCGGCGCCGTCTTCAAGGCCACGGTGACGGATTCGTCCTCGCCTGCCGTGACGGCCACGTCGAACAACGCCACGCTGACGGTGGGCACGAGCAGCGCCACCGAACGCGTGACGAACGGCGGCTTCGAGTCCGGCGCCACGGGTTGGAGCGGCACCACGGGCGCCATCGGCACCTTCACGGGCCAGACCGCGTACGAAGGCACGAAGTACGCCTGGCTGGGCGGCAATGGCGCCACGGCCAGCGAATCGCTGACCCAAAGCGTGGCCATTCCGGCCGCCGCCACCTCGGCCAGCCTGACCTTCGCGCTGCATATCGACACGGCGGAAACGGGCAATACCGTGTACGACAAGCTGGTCGTCACCGTGAAGAACAGCGCCGGCACGGTGCTGGGCACCCTGGCCTCGTACTCGAACGTGAACAAGGCTGCCGGCTACCAGATCCGCACGTTTGACCTGATCGCCTACAAGGGCCAGACCGTGCAGATCTCGTTTGCCGCGACCGAGGACGCATCGCTGCAAACCTCGTTCGTGATCGACAAGGTCAGCCTGGTCACCCAGTAAGCGGCTGAACATGCGGGCAAGCCATCGCGACAAGGCTTGCCCGCACGGCACGATTGATTTCCTGGCAATTCCAGTCTACCCTGAGGCAGTGATTGCATCTTGCCTGCTGCTGGTACCCGCGACGAATTGAACTTTTTTTTGGATTGTTCCTGACCGATGCCTACTTCGACCTTGTCCGCACGCGCATTCCCTTCTTCCGCTTACCCCATTTTCACGCCCCAGGCCCTCGCCATGCTCGCCTGAGCCGACGATGCAGTTCCACCTTCAGGTGCAGGGCCCGGCGGGCAGCCAGGCGCTGGCCATCGACGCCGCCAGCGAGGCCGAAGCGATCCGCGCGGCCGTGCGCGGCGGCTGGCGCGTGCTGGCCGTCGACGCTGGCGCTGCGCAGGAGACGGGCGTCGCGCTGCGTCCCGGCAAACAGGGCCTGCCTCTGCTGCAATTCAGCCAGGAGCTGCTGGCCCTGCTCGAAGCGGGCCTGAACCTGGGCGAGGCCATGGCCACCCTGCATAACAAGGAAACGCGGCCAAGCGCAAAGGCCACGCTGGCCGCCATCGTGCTCACCCTGCAACAGGGCCTCAGCTTTTCCGACACCCTGGCCGGTTTCCCCGACATCTTCCCCGACATTTACATCGCCACCGTGCATGCGGCCGAACGCTCGGGCAACCTGCCCGAGGCGCTGGCGCGCTTCGTCGGCTACCAGCTGCAGTTCGACGCCATCCGCAAGAAACTCATTTCCGCCGCCATCTACCCGTGCATGCTGCTCGTCGTCGGCGGCCTGGTGACCCTGTTCCTGCTCGGCTACGTGGTGCCCAAATTCAGCGTCGTCTACGAAAGCTCGGGCCGCGAGATTCCCTGGATGTCGCAAATGCTGCTCGGCTTTGGCCAGACCCTGGCCGCGCATCCGCTGCTGTGCGCCAGCGCGCTGGCCGCCGTGGTGGCCGCCGTAGTCTTCGGCATCGCCAATGCCGGCGCGCGCCAGGCCCTGGTCTTGCGCCTGCTGCGCCTGCCCGTGCTGGCGGAGAAGGCTGCCGAATTCCGCCTGGCCCGCTTCTACCGGGCTCTCAGCCTGCTGCTGCACGCCGGCATCCCCCTGCACAAGGCGCTGGCCATGGTCGCGCCCATGCTGCTGCCGGCGCAGCAGGAGCAGCTGGCGCAGGCGCGCCGCGCGGTGCAGGAAGGCATGCCGTTTTCCACCGCGCTGGAACACGCCGGCATGGCCACGCCGGTGGCGCAATCGCTGCTGAAAGTGGGCGAGAACACGGGCCGCCTGGGCGACATGCTGGAACGCTCGGCTAAATTCCACGACGAGGAATTCGCCCGCTGGGTGGACTGGGCCTCGCGCCTGCTCGAACCGCTCTTGATGACCATCATCGGCGTCGTCATCGGCGGCGTGGTGGTGCTGATGTACATGCCGATCTTTGAACTGGCCGGGAGCTTATCGTGACGGTTTTTACCATGTGGTGCCTGCCATGAACGCACGCGACGAAGAACGGGCCGTGCTTGATGCGGCCATGCTGCGCCGCGCCCACGCCAGCGCGCTGGAACAGGGCCGCCCGCGGATGGCCGTGCTGCAGGAAACGGCGGCCCTGCCGCCCGAAGTCTTTTTGCGCCAGCTGGCCGCCCTGTTCCGCTACCCGGCATGGACGATGGCCGAACTGCAGGCCGCCTTGCCCGCCTTTGCCCTGCTGCCCTACACGGATTGCGCCCAGCGCGACTGCGTGCTGCTGCAGCCGGGCGCCCCCGGCGCACCGCCCGTGCTCGTCATCGGCAACCCGTTTGCGGAAGACCTGCTGCAATGGGCCGACTTCGCCCTGTCCACGCCCTTCACGGTGGCGCTGGCGCACCCGGACGACCTGGCCGCCTATCTGCTGCAGCAGGAAAGCGTGCAGCAGGCGATGCAGGAAATGCAGCACGGGGATGACGTGCCGGGCCTGGACCAGAGCATCGAGGATATCTCGCTGATCCGCATCAGCGAGGACAGCAGCCCAGTGGTGAAACTGGTGAACTCCACCATCTACGATGCCCTGAAATTCCAGGCCAGCGACATCCACCTCGAATGCGACGTGGCCAGCCTGGTCATCAAATACCGCGTCGACGGCGTGCTGGTACAGGCGGGCCAGGTGCAGGGACTGGCGATGGCCGAGCAGATCATCTCGCGCATCAAGGTCATGGCCGATCTCGACATCGCCGAGCGCCGCATCCCGCAGGACGGCCGCTTCAAGGTGCGCGTAAAAGGGGCGGAAATCGACTTTCGCGTCTCCATCATGCCGAATATCTTTGGCGAGGACGCCGTGCTGCGCCTGCTGGACCGACGCGCGCTGACGGAAGCGGCGCAGGCGCTGCGCCTGGAAAGCCTGGGCCTGAACGAGGACGCCATCGAGCAGATACGCCGCCTGGCCGCCAAGCCGCACGGCATGCTGCTGGTGACCGGGCCCACGGGTTCCGGCAAGACCACCACCCTGTATGCGGCCATCACGGAAATCAATACGGGCCGCGACAAGATCGTCACCATCGAAGACCCCGTCGAATACCGCTTGCCGCGCGTGCTGCAGATCCCCGTCAATGAAAAGAAGGGGCTGACGTTCGCGCGCGGCCTGCGCTCCATCCTGCGCCACGATCCCGACAAGATCATGATCGGCGAAATCCGCGACGACGAGACGGCGCAGATCGCCGTGCAGGCCGCGCTCACGGGCCACCTGGTGTTTACCACCGTGCACGCGAACAACGTCTTTGATGTGGTCGGGCGCTTCCTGCACATGGGCGTCGATGCCTACAGCTTTGCAGCGGCCCTGAACGGCATCGTGGCGCAGCGCCTGCTGCGCCTCAATTGCGCCCATTGCGCCGTCGATGCCAGCGCCGAGGTGCTGGCCGATGCGCAGCAGCTGCGCGACAGCGGCCTGACCCTGCACCAGGTGCAGGACTGGCAATTCATGGCCGGCAAGGGCTGCGGCCACTGCCGCGGTACCGGCTACAAGGGCCGCAAGGCCGTCGCCGAAGTGCTGATGCTCAGTGACGCCATGCGCGAAATGATCTGCACGCGGGCGCCCTTGAGCCAGATGAAGGAAGAAGCGGCGCGCAACGGCTTTCGCCTGGCGCGCGAAGCGGGCCTGGACCTGGTGCGGCGCGGCGAAACCACTTTAGCGGAGCTCAATCGTGTCACTTATTGAACGCCTTACCCGCGCCACCCTGTGCCTGCACCTGGCGCCGCACGGATTGGACGGCGTGCTGCGCCGCGCCGGCCGTCCCGTGCCCGACAGCGCCTTCCACCTGCCCATTGCGAACCCCGACGCCAGTTGGGAAGTGGCGCTGGCCGCCCTGCGCGGCTGGCTGGAACAGCACAATGCAAAAAAACTGCCGTTGGCCGTCAGCCTGGCCAGCCGCTGGTGCGCCATGCTGATGGTACCGTGGAGCGGCGCCCTGCTCGACCGAACCAGCGCACAGCGTTTCCTGCACAGCCAGTTCGCTGCCGTCTACGGCGATGGCGCGCGCGCCTGGCGCCTGGCTGCCGACGATGCGCCCTATGGCAAGCCACGCCTGGCCTGCGGCATCGATGCGGCCCTGCTGCAAGGCGTGCAGGATGCGGCAGCCGCGCATGGCCGGCGCTGCCTGTCCCTCGAACCCATCGTCGGACCGGCCTGGCGCAGCATCGCCGGCGGCAAACCTGCCGCCTTCGCCCTGGTGGAAGCGGGACGGCTGCTGCTGGCAACGACGGGCGGCGGGCGCATCACGGGCCTGCATAGCCAGTCCTGCGGCGCCGCCTGGGGCGACGAACTGGATCGGGCGTGGCGGCGCTGGAACTTGCGCGCACCACAGCTGGACGTGATCGAATACGTGGCGCTGCTCGACTTGAGCGGCATGCCGCAGGACGAATTGCCGGCGCGCTTCCAGTCCCTTCCCGTGGCCGGCGCCGCCCACCTGATGCGGGAGGCCGCATGGGCCTGAGCCGCCTGGAATTGCTGGCGCCCGGCGCAGTGCAGACGTTCAAGGGCTGGCGCCTGGCCCTGTGCCTGGCGGGCGGCTTGCTGCTGCTGCCGGCCGCCGTGTACTGGCTGGTGCAGGCGCAGGAAACACGGCGCCTGGAAGCGCAGCTGGCGCAGCTGCAGCCCGCGCGTCCCGTGCGCGCGCCCTTGTCCGCCAGCCAGCAGCGCGAACGCGACATCGAACTGAAACAGGTGGCCGCCGCCGTGCGCCAGCTTAACCTGCCCGTCACGCGCCTGGTCAAGACCGTGCAGGCGCCGCGCGACGTGCGCGTGGCCTTGCTGGGGCTGGACCTGAACGCGCAGCAGGGACAGGATGGCGCCAGCGTCCTGAAGATCGCCGCCGAGGCGGAAACGCCGCAGGACATGCTCAACTACCTGGCCTTCCTGAACCAGCAGCCCATGTTCAGCTCCGTATATCTGCTCAAGCACGAGATGAATGCGAACGCCCCCGAACACCCTTACCGTTTTCAGCTGGAGGCGCAATGGCGGCAATAAAACCCGTATTCAAAGCCAGCACGCCCGTGGCCCGCGCGCGCCTGCAGCTGCGCATGCCGCCGCGCCTGGCGTGGGAAGCGCAACGTTTGTGGCGCACCCTCGGCTGGCCCAGCGCCCTCGGCGCGGCCTGCCTGGCGCTGGCCGCTTTCGCCATGCAGCAGGGCGATGCGCTGGCCGCACGCCAGCAGCAATTGGCGGCGCAACTGGCCGCTGCTGCCAGACAGTCGGCGCTGCCGCCGGCACCCATCACGCTCGATGCCGATGCGGACAGCCTGGCCGCCTTTCACGCCTACCTGCCCGCGCATGACAGCATTCCCGACCAATTGAAGGCCTTGCTGGAAGTGGCGCAAAAGAGCGGCGTCACCCTGGCCAAGGCCGACTACAAGCCGCAGGAAGACGGCAACACGGCCTTCCTGCGCTACCAGATCACCCTGCCCGTCAAAGCCGAATACGCGCAGCTGCAGACCTTTATCGTCGATGCCCTGCAGGCGCTGCCCACCCTGACGCTCGACTCCGTGCTGTTCAAGCGCGAGCAGATCGAGGCGGGCGAGATCGACGCGCGCATCCAGTTCATCCTGCTGGTGAAAAAGGCGGAGGTGCGCCGATGAAAAAAGCCGTACTGGGAGGCGCCGCCGTGGCGACCTTGCTGGCCGCCCTCTTCGCGCCCGAGGATGAAGGCAGCATCGTGGGACCGGCCACGGCCACCACGCGCCAGGTGGAGCGGGTGGCGCCAGCCCCCCTCGCCGCAGCCGCCGTTCCGCAAACCCATCGTGCGCTGGCCATCGAACCGCGCCGGGGACTCGATGACGACGAGGCAGCAACCCTGTTCGCCAAGCAGAGCTGGCAGCCGGAGACGCCGAAGAAGATCATGCTCGACCAGCAGGCAGCCCAGGCGGCACTACCCGCAGCCCGCGTGGATGCAAACGCGCCGCCACCGCTGCCATTTCAATTCCTGGGCCGCTTTGTCGACGAAGGCAAGGCCGCCTACTTCCTGCAGGCGGGCGAACGCAACGTGGTGGCGCGCCCCGGCGACACGCTCGAAGAGCGCTATCGCTTCGATGGCGTGGTGCAGGGTTCTCTGCAATTTACCTATCTGCCGCTCAACCTGAAACAGACACTCGCCGTAGGGGACCTCAATTGAAACGACGCGCCGCACGTATGTCTCGTACTATCCTCACCTTGCTGCCGGTGCTGTCCCTGCTGGCCGCCTGCGCCGGCAACCAGGCCTATAACGATGGCCAGGCCATGCTGGGCGCGGGCCGCACGGAACAGGGGCTGGCCCTGCTGGAACAGGCGGCGCAGGCCGAGCCGACCAACGCCAAGTACCGTATTGCCGTCACGAATGGCAGGATGCGCGCGCTGAACAAGCTGAATGGCGCTGCGGAGGCGCTGCGCCAGCAGGGCAAGCTGCCCGAAGCGCAGGCGTTGTACCAGCAGGCGCTCGCGCTGGACGCCAGCAACGACGTGGCGCAGCGGGGCCTGGCCGGCGTGGCACAGGATGAACGGCACCGCAAGCTGGTGCAGGAAGCGCAGGCCAGCTACCAGCGCGGCGGCGAAGCGAATATCGCGCAGGCGCAGGAAGCCCTGCGCCAGGTGCTGCAGGAGCGCCCCGCACAGCGCGAGGCGCTGGCCCTGAAAAGCCGCATCGGCGAGGCGCAATCCAAAAGTCTGCCGGCCGGCGGCAAGCTGGCGGCCGCCTACAGGAAACCAGTCACCCTGGAATTTCGCGACGCGCCGCTGCGCTCCGTGTTCGATTTCATCAGCAAGGTGTCGGGCCTGAACTTCGTCTTCGACAAGGAAGTCGATCCCGCCCTGCGCGCCACCATTTCCGTGCGCGACACCAGCATCGAAGAGGCGATTGCCATGCTGCTGGGCGCCAACCAGCTGGAACAAAGCGTCACCAGCGACAAGTCGATCACGATCTACCCGAACACGCCGCAAAAGGTGAAGGATTACCAGCAGCTCGTGGTGCGCACCTTCTTCCTCGCCAATGCCGACGTCAAGACGGTGGCGTTTTCCATCAAGACCCTGCTCAAGGCCAAGGACGTCGTCACCGACGAGCGACTGGGCATCATCATGCTGCGCGATACGCCGGAAATGGTGCGCATGGCCGAACGCATCATCAACGTGCAAGACCTGGCCGACCCGGAAGTGATGCTGGAAGTCGAGGTGCTGGAAGTCAAGCGCACGCGCCTGATGGAACTGGGCGTGCGCTGGCCGGACCAGGCCAGCCTGACGCTGGCCGGCGTCGCAGGCAGCGCGGGAGGACTCGGCGGCCTGAAGGTGGCGGACCTGCACCGCATCAATGGCGACAATATCAACCTGGGTATCGGCGGCGTCACCCTGAACGCCAACAAGACGGACAGCGACAGCAATATCCTGGCCAATCCGCGCATCCGCGTGCGCAACAAGGAAAAGGCGAAGATCCTCATCGGCGACCGCGTGCCCGTCATTACCGTCACGACGAATAACGGCGTCAGTTCCGACAGCGTCAACTACATCGACGTGGGTTTGAAGCTCGACGTCGAACCGAACGTCTACCTGGACGACGAAGTGGCCATCAAGATCAACCTGGAAGTGTCGAACGTCGTCAAGGAAGTGATCAGCAAGACGGGCACGCAGGCTTACCAGATCGGCACGCGCAGCGCTTCCACGGTGCTGCGCCTGAAGGATGGCGAGACGCAGGTGCTGGCCGGCCTGATCAGCGATGAAGACCGGGGCACGGCCAACAAGGTGCCGGGCGTGGGCGAGCTGCCCGTGCTGAACCGCCTGTTCGGCAGCCAGAAGGACGACGCCATGCGCAGCGAGATCGTGCTGTCGATCACGCCGCGCCTGCTGCGCAGCATCCGCCGCCCGGATCTGACGACGGCCGAATTCAATTCCGGCACCGAGACATCCGTGGGCGGCCGCGCCAGCGTCGGCGGCTCCCCCGAGGCTATCGCCGCACCAGAACAGGCCGCGCCGCGCACCGGTTCGCCCATGACGGGTGGCGACGAAGCGCCTGCCGCCGGCGACAAGGCCACTGTCAAGGGTGGCCAGTGAGGTTGCCAATGAGGTGGCCAGTGAAAGAGCGGGGCTTTACCTTCATCGAGCTGATGATCACCCTGGCCATCATGGCGACCCTGGCCACGGTGGCCGTGCCGATGGCGCAGGTGGCCTTACAACGGGCGAAGGAACAGCAATTGCGCAGCGCCCTGATCGAGATGCGCGAGGCCATCGATGCCTACAAGCGCGCTTCGGACAATGGCCGCATCAAGCTGTCGCTGGGCGCTTCCGGCTATCCGAAAAAACTCGAGGAACTGGTCGAGGGGGTGCCCGATCAGCGCAGCGTCTCGAAGCAGAACATCTATTTTTTGCGCCGTCTGCCACGCGACCCGTTCCAGCCCAGGGAAGAAGGCAGCGCCGCCGACAGCTGGAGCAAGCGCGCCTATGCCTCGCCGCCCGACAATCCCAGCGAAGGCGAGGACGTGTTCGACGTCGCCTCGCGCTCGACCAAGGTGGGCCTGAACGGCGTGCCGCTCAATCAATGGTGAACTTGATGCCCGCTTCTATCTCACGCCGCGGCTTTACTTTGGTCGAACTGCTGGTGGTGCTGGCGATCATCTCGCTGCTGCTGACGATCGCCATTCCCCGCTATTTCGGTTCGGTGGAAAAATCGAAGGAGGTCGCGCTGAAGGAAAACCTGCAAGTGCTCAGGAGCGGCCTGGATAAATATTATGCCGACAAGGGCGAGTATCCGGCCGCCCTGGACGACCTCGTGACCCACCATTACTTCCGCAGCGTGCCGCTGGACCCCGTCACGGAGTCCAGCGCCACCTGGCAATTGATCCCTTCGCCCAATGGCGAGATCGGCGGGGTGGCCGACGTGCGCAGCGGCGCCAAGGGCAAGACGCGCGAGGGCATCCCCTTTGAGCAGCTCTAGTTTTCAACGCCGTGCGCAGGGTTTCGCGTATATCTGGACCCTGATGCTGGTGGCCTTTATGGGCGTGGGCCTGGTGCTGGCCAGCGAACTGTTTGCCACGGCAGCGCGGCGCGACAAGGAGCGCGAGCTGCTGTTCATCGGCCATGAATTCCGCAACGCGCTGGGCCGCTACTACGACAGCACGCCGGGCGACGGGCGGCCCCGCTATCCCTTGACCTTGCAGGAACTGCTGCGCGACCCGCGCTTTGCCAACGCCCGGCGGCACTTGCGCCGCCTGTATGCGGACCCTGTCACGGGCAAGGCGGAATGGGGGCTGCTGCGGCAGGAGGGACGCATCGTCGGCATCCATTCGCTGTCGCCACAGCTCCCCATCAAGCAGGACAATTTTCTCGACGAAGACGCCAGCCTGCGCCGCAAGCAACGCTACGCGGACTGGCACTTCACGTATCCGCACGACCTGGTGCTGGCCCCGCCCGATGCCGCCGGCGGCGCGCCCGGACTCAAGCCGAAAGGCGCAAACTGATATCATGCCCGCATTCCATATTCAGCATCGAGCAAAGGAGCAGGCATGAGCATAGGTGGCACTTCCATCGAACAGGCATTGGCATCGCTGTCGGACATGACGGGCGGCATGGTCGCCATCGGCAAGGACGAACATGCGCAACGCATCGCCAGGGCGCAGGCATTCATGCGCAAACAGGGCATCGCCGCGGTCTACCTGAACGCGGGCGCCAATCTCACCTATTTCACTGGCACCAAATGGTATGCCAGCGAACGCATGGTGGGCGCCATCCTGCCGGCCAGCGGAGAGATCGAATACATCGCCCCCGCCTTCGAGGAAAGCACCTTGCAAGGCTTCATGCTCATCGAAGGCAAGGTCAATTGCTGGGAAGAGCATGAAAGCCCGTACCAGCTGTTCGTCGACGTGCTGGCGCGCATGGGGATAGCCCAGGATGCGGCCGCGCCGCCGCGCGTGGGCATCTGCGAAAGCGCCGCCTTCTTCATCTACGACGGCATCAAGCCGCTGGCTCCCGGTTACGCGCTGGAAAATGCGCGCGCCGTCACCGCGTACTGCCGCACCCGCAAGTCACCGGCGGAAATCGCCCTCATGCAGCGCGTGATGGACATGACCCTGGCCGTGCACGTGGCGACGGCCAGCATGCTGTACGAAGGCATCACGACGGTGGAAGTGGAAGAATTCATCCAGCGCGCGCACCGCAAGGTGGGCGCGCCCCGCTCGTATTTTTGCATCGTGCTGTTCGGCGAAGCGACGGCCTACCCGCATGGCGTCAACTACGTACAAACCTTGAAAGCGGGCGACACGGTGCTGATCGACACGGGCTGCCAGGTGATGAACTACATCTCGGACATCACGCGCACCTATGTGTTTGGCGCCATCAGCGCGCGCCAGCGCAGCGTATGGAACAGCGAAAAGGCGGCGCAGGCAGCTGCATTCGCGGCCGCGCAGCTGGGCGTGCCCTGCGGCGACGTGGACCGCGCCGCGCGCGTCTCGCTGGAAGCGGACGGCTTCGGCCCCGGCTACAAGCTGCCCGGCCTGCCGCACCGCACGGGCCACGGCATCGGCCTCGATATCCACGAGTGGCCTTACCTGGTGGGCAATGACACGACGCCGCTGGACGTGGGCATGTGCTTCTCGAACGAACCGATGATCTGCATCCCCGGCGAATTCGGCATCCGCCACGAAGACCATTTCTACATGACGGAGAACGGTCCGCGCTGGTTCACGCAGCCGGCGCACAGCATCGATGATCCGTTCGGCTTGCACGCGTAAGCAGATGCCCTTGGGTTGGATGACGCTGCGCTAATCCAACCTGCGCCATGCCATGCACGCCAAGCTGGTATCACCGCAATGCCAGGCAGGTCGGATCAGCGCCCTGCGCGTAATCCGACACAGCGCTTCCCTGCGCCAGCTTGAACACGGCCAGCGCCGTGCCCAGCTGCACGGCCTGTTCCTGCAGCGATTCGGCGGCCGCCGACGCCTCTTCCACCAGCGCGGAGTTTTGCTGCGTCATCTGGTCCATGCTGCCGATGGCCACGCCGATATCGCCGATGCCGGCGCTTTGCGCCTGGCTGGCGGCGCTGATCTCGGCCATGATGTCGGCCACCTTTTTCACGGAGTCGACGATCTGGCCCATGGTCAGACCCGCCTCGTCGACCAGCTTCGAGCCGACATTCACCTTGGCCACCGAATCGCCGATCAATTGTTTGATTTCCCGCGCCGCTGCCGCGCTGCGCTGCGCCAGGTTGCGCACTTCGGACGCCACCACGGCAAAACCGCGCCCCTGCTCGCCCGCGCGCGCCGCTTCCACGGCCGCATTCAAGGCCAGGATATTCGTCTGGAAGGCGATGCCGTCGATGACGCCGATGATGTCGACGATGCGTCTGGATGAATCGTTGATCTCTCCCATGGTGGTGACTACCTGACTGACCACCTGCCCGCCCTTCACAGCAACCGAAGATGCCGACACCACCAGTTCATGCGCCTGGCCCGCGTTGGCGGCGTTGTCGCGCACGGTGGAGGTCAGGCTGTCCATGCTGCGCGCCGTCTGATCCAGGCTGCCCGCCTGCGATTCCGTGCGCGCGGCCAGGTCCGCATTGCCCTGGGCGATTTCGGCACTGGCCACCTGGATGGTTTCGGCCGACGCCTTGATACCGGACACCATGCCGGCCAGCCGGCCGCGCATCTCTTTCAATGCCGCCAGCAGACTGGCCTGGTCGCCCGCCTCGGTGGCGATCTCCATCGACAGGTCGCCATCGGCCACGGCACGCGCGATCTGGCGCGCATATTCGGGTTCGCCGCCCAGCTGCTGCCAGATGGCGCGCACGACGAAATGCGACACGGCCACCAGGCAGACGATGACGGCCAGCGCCACGGCGATGCTGGTATTGAGCGCATTGCGCACATTGGCCGCACTGCGTTCGATGCCCTGTTTGAATTGCAATTGCGCCTGTTCGTTGGTCTTTGCCAGGTCCGTGTTGAGTACCGCCAGCGCGCCCTGCATGCGCGCGACGGTCGCTTGCGGGTCGCCCTCTTCCATTTCCAGCATGATGCGCGCCGCGCTCAGGGCCGGCGCATAGTAGGCATCGAATTCCCTGGCCAGGCGCAGGCCCTGCTCGCGCTGGCCAGGGATCGCCGCGAAGTCGCCCAGCCTGGCGCGCAGCTTGACTGCCTGGCCGCCGACTTGCCCGATGCGCTCCTTGTCGCCTTCACTGACGGCATCGCGCAGGGCGTCGCCGACGGCGGCCACGTCCAGGGTCAGCGACTTGGCCATGTCGAGCACGGGATAGTCGGCACTTTCCGTGGCGTGGATGGAATTGAGCGTGGCCGTGGACAGGTAGGCGCTGACGGCCAGCCCCAGCCCGAAAATCACGGCCGAGACGACAGGCAGCGCCCATATCTTGCGTTTGATGCTCATTGCTGTCTCCTGATGTTATCTCGTGCAAAAGACGGCATGCGTCGCCGCATGCCGTCATGGCGGCCTTATGGCGTCGTCAGCACCACTTTGACGGTGCCGTCGACGGCACTCTTCTCGATATAGCCGATGGCTTTCGGATCGGCGGCCACGGCCTTCTTCACGTCAGCGCTATTGGCCACTTCCTTCGGCAAGGTCGCCTTGCCCGTGAAGACCAGCTTGGACCACAGGGCCTTCGCCTGCGACGGCTCCTTGTCCGTCACCTTCTTGTAGAACTCCGCGCGCACGGGGGCGCTTTCCGGCTGGTCGACCGGCGTCATGGCCGTCGATTTACCGAGGAAGAATTGCGCCACCTGTTCGTTCGTCATGGCGCCGGCGGCGCTCTTCGGATTGACCACCACGACCACTTCGGCCATGGCGGGAACAGCGGTCGACAGCGCCAGCAAGGCAGCCACATTCAAGATCAATGGTTTCATGCGGCGCTCCTTAGAAAACGAAATCGATGGCGGCGGCAGCCACCGTGACGGGGCCATGGAAACCCGGCTTGGCTTGCACGAACAGGCCCGGGCCATTCTTCGGCTTGATGCGGTCGATCTGCACTTTCAGCGCGGCCGAACGGTGGAAGTCCCAGCGCACGCCGATGCTGTCCGTCGATTGCTCCAGCTGATTGCGCATGTACGCGAGGGTGTCGACGCCGGCCGACAGGGCGCGCAAGGTCGGCGTGCAGGCGGCTGGATAACCGGCAGGACAGGATGCGGGCACGGTGTTGTTCACGCGGCCATCGGCCTTCAGGCTGGCGTGGCTGTAGTACGGCAGGAAGGCGCCGATGCGGTAGCCGCCCATCACGTACCAAGAGGTACTGTCGCTGACATAGCTGTCCGTCTTGCGCTTCGCATATTCGGACTGCACCAGCACATTGTTCCAGTCCAGGCACAGGCCCACGGACGTAAACGATGCCTTCTTGTCCTTGACTTCCAGCGCATCGGCCAGGGCGCCCAACTGGGCGATCCTGTAGCCGCTGCCGGCCGCGCGCAAGCTGCCCATCAAGGTATTCAGGCTGGGCGAATCGTTGATCGTCAGCTTGGTCTCGGCCCGGCCGAAACGCACGGTGACGGGACCATGTTCGGCCACCACGTTAAGAGCGACGATGGACTTGCCTTCCACCTGCACGGTCGAATCGGGACCCGTGGCCAGGGTGGCCTTGGTGCGGCCCAGCGCCAGCTGCGTGGTGATGCTGGTGTCGCCCGCGCTGAACTGGTAGGTGCCATCGATGCCGTCGATGCTGTTCAGGGGAACCTGCGAATACATTTCGCCGGGCGGACGCAGCATGGTGTTGGCATAGCCGACGTTACGGTAATCGGAAATCATGAAGACAGGCAGGCCCATGCGGCCGACGCGCACGCTGAAGCTGTCCGATACCTTGGCCTTGGCAAAGGCCCACGCCAGTTCGGCGCCAAAATCGTCTTCGCCATCCTTGCGCGCCAGCCCTTGCACGGTGGCCGACAGCCAGGGATTGACGGTGACATTGGCCTGCAAGCCCAGGTTGGAATCGACGCCTGTGCGGGCGGTGCGGCCTGTGCCGGCAGCCTGGTTCGGGCGCGCGAACTGCGCGCTGTCGGTATCGGCCATGGTCATGGCGGCGGTGCCGTAACCGCTGATCTTGACCGCAGGACCAGGGACCTCTTCGGCATAGGCATGGCTGATGGCCAGGGGCATGGCCAGCAGGAAAATCAGGACGTGTTTATTCATAGTAATTAAATACCCGTAGCGGTGAACGTTAATCGTGGAATGGGACTCGAGGTCGATGGCTCACCGGCCGTAAAAGGCCGGGTCCGTTTTTTTCGCGCCGCCATCGCCTTGGGCGTCCATGGCGGCGTGACCAGTGAGTAAAACCATGCTACAGAGAAAAGGTTTTACGTTGGAAAGTTTTCTTGAGGCAATGAGCGAATTCGCCCATTTCCATGAAAAAAGCACGCGTTCTAGAGGGGTTTATCTAAATAGCACGCCGTGCAAAACCACACTTAGAGCCTATCCCAGTAGATGAATACATCCCCCGCTGGCGCGCCTCAGAAGCGGGGACTGCGTTGATCGTCGTCGCGTGGCTCGCCACGCGTCCTCCTCACGCCTTGTCCGCGCTCCTGATCCGCTGCCAGCAGAAGATGCTCCCTACTGGGATAGGCTCTTAGCCTATATTTTTCATACACTTATGGATAATTCAAGACGAAAAAGATCCACATAAAAAAAGCGCCGCCCGCGCGAAGATCGCGGGCGGCGCCGTTCAAACCAATCCTGCCAGATACGCTTACTCTCGGACTTACTCGCGCTTCGACACCAGGGTCAGAATGTCGTAGCTGGCCACCAGTTCCTCGTTCTGGTTCGTCACCTGCACGTCCCAAGCGACCACGCCCTGGCCCACGCCAAACACGTCCTTGCGGTTGCGGTCGACCTTGCGCTTGCACGTCAGGCGGGCGCGGATGGTGTCGCCAATCGCCACCGGCGCGACGAAGCGCAGGTTGTCCAGGCCATAGTTGGCCAGCACGGGACCGACGCCTGGCGAGACGAACAGGCCGGCGGCGGCCGACAGCACAAAGTAGCCGTGGGCGATGCGCTTGCCGAACTGCGATTCCTTGGCCGCGATTTCATCGAAGTGCATGTAGAAGAAGTCGCCCGAGATGCCGCCAAAGGCGACGATGTCCGCTTCGCTGACGGTGCGGCGGTGCGTGAGCAGCGAGTCGCCCGTCTTCAAGTCCTCGAAGTGCTTGCGGAACGGGTGGATCGGGCTTTCATTGACGTCCGCGCCGCGCACGTATTCGCCGGTGATGGCCGCCAGCATGGTCGGCGAGCCTTGCACGGCCGCCCGTTGCAGGTAGTGGCGCACGGCGCGCACGCCGCCCAGCTCTTCGCCGCCGCCCGCGCGGCCAGGGCCGCCGTGCTTCAGTTGCGGCAGCGGCGAGCCATGGCCCGTCGAATCGACGGACGCCACGCGCTCGAGCACGTGCACGCGGCCATGCGTGGCCGCCACTTGCGGCACCACGCGCGCGGCGATCTTCGGATCGCGCGTCACCAGGGTGCTCACCAGGCTGCCCTTGCCGCGTGCGGCCAGGGCCAGCGCTTCATCGATGTCCTTATAGCCCATCATGGTGCTGACGGGGCCGAACGCTTCCACGTCATGCACGGCATCGTTGCTGAAGGCGTCGCGGCACAGCAGCAGGGTCGGCGAGAAGAAGCTGCCGTCAAGGGCACCATCGCCCAAAGGACTAAAACCGTCGGCCGCGCCGAACACCACTTCATTACCCTGCGACAGGGTGGCGACCCGTTCGGCCACGTCGTTCTGCTGTTCCTTTGACGCCAGCGCGCCCATGCGCACGCCTTCGATGGACGGATCGCCCACCACCACCTTGGCCAGGCGTTCGCGCAGGCGCGTGCCGACGGCGTCCATCAGGTGCTCGGGCACGATGATGCGGCGGATGGCCGTGCACTTCTGGCCCGATTTTCCCGTCATCTCGCGCACGACTTCCTTGACGAACAAGTCGAATTCCACGTCGTCTGGCGTGACGTCCGGCGCGAGGATGGCGCAATTGAGCGAATCGGCTTCGCCGTTGAAGGGCACGGATTGGGCGATCAGGTTCGGATTCGTACGCAGCTTGGCGGCCGTGGCAGCCGACCCCGTGAATGTCACGAAATCCTGGCCATTCAGGCGGTCCAGCAAGTCGCCCGTGGAACCGATCACCAGCTGCAAACTGCCGGCCGGCAGCAAGCCCGATTCATGCATCATGCGCACGACGGCCTGCGTCAGGTAACTGGTCGCCGTGGCCGGCTTGGCGATGCAGGGCATGGCCGCCAGGAAGCTGGGCGCGAATTTTTCCAGCAAGCCCCAGATGGGGAAATTGAAGGCGTTGATGTGCACGGCCAGGCCGCCGCGCGGCACCAGGATGTGCGTGCCGGCGAAACCGCCTTTCTTGCCCAGCGCGATGGCCGGGCCTTCGTGCAGCACGTTCGACGACGGCAACTCGTGGCTGCCCATGCTGGCGTAGGCGAACAGGGTACCCGTGCCGCCTTCAATATCGACCCAGCTGTCGGCACGCGTGGCGCCCGACAGGTGCGAAATCACATACAGTTCTTCCTTGCGCTCGACCAGGTACAGGGCCAGCGCCTTCAGGCGCGCGGCGCGCTGCTGGAAGTCCAGCGCCATCAGGCCCGGCACACCCGTCTTGCGGGCATACGTGACGGCTTCGTCGAAGTCGATCTTTTCCGCATGCGTGTGATAGATGACGCGGTTGTTCAAGGCGCTGTGCAAGGGCACGGCAGCGCTTTCGCCCAGCCAGCGGTCGGCGATCAGGCTTTGCAGGGTGGATATATGAGCCATGTGGTTTACTCCTATGTTGGTTTACTGCTTGCTTACTGCGCTGCTGCGTTCTTGTGCAAATGCAGCGGCAAGGCGGATTCGAAATTCAGGCGCTGGCGGCCGGCCTCGACTTCCGTCAGGGCCTCCACCTCACGCATCGTCTGCATGGAACGCACGGTCAGTTCGTGATATTGGCCCGTTCCCGAGCTTTTCCATTTGATTTCATCGTCGGTCAGCGCGCGGATGATCTTGGCCGGCGTGCCCACCACCATGCTGCGCGGCGCGACGATCATGCCCGCCTTCACAAAACTCATGGCCGCGACGATGGATTCCTCGCCGATGACGGCGTTATCCATCACCACGGCGTTCATGCCGACGAGCGCATTGCGGCCGATGCGGCAGCCATGCAGCACGGCACCATGGCCGACATGGCCGTCGACTTCGACCACCGTGTCGCAGCCGGGGAAGCCGTGCATGACGCAGGTGTCCTGCAGGTTCGCGCCCTCTTCCAGGATCAGGCGGCCGAAGTCGCCGCGGATCGAGGCCAGCGGACCGATATAGCAGCGCGGACCGACGATCACGTCACCGATCAGCACGGCCGATGGGTGCACATAGGCGCTGGGGTGGACGACGGGGGTGACGCCGTTGATTTCGTAGACTTTGACCATGTTGCGCTCCTATTCATCTTTCGTGCCACGCACGTTATTACTAGACGCAGCGGAAAACTGGGGTCAGACCCCAGCCCTCCGCTGCTGTCCTCACATCCCCAGATAAGCGCTCTGTACCTGCTCGTTATGCAGCAATTCAGGCCCCGGACCGGACAACGTGATGGCGCCCGTCTCGATCACGTAGCCGACGTCGGCGATCGACAGGGCGGCGTGCGCGTTCTGCTCGACGAGGAAGATGGTGATGCCCTGGTCGCGCAGCTCGGCCACGATGCGGAAGATTTCGGCGATCAGGAGCGGTGCCAGGCCCATGCTCGGCTCATCGAGCAGCAGCAGTTGCGGGCGGCCCATCAGCGCGCGCGCCATGGCCAGCATCTGCTGCTGTCCACCCGATAACGTCCCGGCCAGCAGCAAGCGCTTTTCCTTCAGGATCGGGAACAGGCCGTACATGCGCTCCATGTCACCGGCCACGTCCTGCGGTGGGCGTGTAAACGCGCCCAGGCGCAGGTTGTCTTCCACCGTCATGGGACCGAACACTTGCCGCCCTTCCGGCACCTGGCAGATGCCGGCGCGCACGCGCTTGTCGGCGCTCATGCGGCTGACGTCCTGGCCGGCGAAGGCGATGCTGCCGGCGCTGATCGGCTGCACGCCGGAGATCGCCCGCAGCAGGGTAGTCTTGCCGGCGCCATTCGCGCCCACCAGCGCCACCAGCTGGCCCTGACGCACTTGCAGGTCGATGCCGTGCAAGGCCTGGATGCGGCCATAGTGACTGGTCAGACCGGCGATATCGAGCACCAGCGGAGTCTGAGGTTTTTCCATTGTCATCATGCCGCCACCCCCAGATATGCCGCCACCACGTCGGGATTGGCGCGCACTTCGGCGGCGGTCCCTTCGGCCAGCTTCTTGCCATAGTCGAGCACCAGGATATGGTCCGACAGATTCATCACCAGTTTCATGTCATGCTCGACCAGCACCACCGTCACGCCCGATTGCGCCACCTTGCGGATCAAGGTTTCGATCTCGCCCGTTTCCGTGTGGTTCAGGCCCGCGGCCGGTTCATCGAGCAGCAGCACTTTCGGCTTGGCCGCCAGCGCGCGGGCAATTTCCAGGCGCTTCAAGGCGCCATACGACATCTGTCCCGCCTCGTCATCGATATGCCGGCCCACGCCGACGAATTCCATCAGGCCCGCCGCCTCGTCGCGGCAAGCCGCATCCGCGCGGCGCACGGACGGCAAACGCAGCATGGAAGCGAACAGGTTCTGGTTCAGGCGCAGATGCGCGCCCACCATCACATTGTCGATGGCCGTCATGTTCATGCACACTTGCAGGTTCTGGAAGGTGCGGCTCATGCCGCGCCGCGCCAGCGCATCGGGCGGCATGGCGGCCACGTTCTCGCCATTGAGCAGGATTTCGCCCTTGCTCGGCGTGTAGACGCCCGTGATCAGGTTGAACAGGGTCGTCTTGCCGGCGCCATTGGGACCGATGACGGAGTGGATATTACCCTCCTTGACGGTAAAGCTCACATCCTGCACCGCGTGCACGCCGCCGAAGCTCTTGCTCAGATTGTTAATCGTCAGCATCTCACACCTCCTGCGCGGATTTGACGGGCGCCTTGGGCGTGGCGGCCCGCTTGCGCGAACGGCTGGCCAGGCTGGGCACGAGGCCTTTCGGCATGAAGATCATGGTAGCCATCAAGATCACGCCAAACACCACCGTTTCCCAGCCTTCAAAACTGGACAGCAGCTGCGGCAGGATCGTCAGCAGGGCCGCGCCGATGATGGAGCCGAAGATCGACGCCATGCCGCCCACCACCACCATCGTCACCAGCTCGATCGAGTGGAAGAAGCCCGCCAGGTTGGGCGTGATGAAACCGATGTAATGGGCACTGATGCTGCCCGCGATGCTGGCAATGACAGCCGACAGCACGAACACGCGTACCTTGAAGCGGGTCGTATCGACGCCGACCACGCGGGCCGCCACTTCCGAACCGTGGATGGCCTGCAGCGCGCGGCCGACAGGCGAATCGATCAGGTTCAGGGCCAGCCACGTCACCAGCAACAGCAGCACGGCGCACAGGATGTACCACGATTTTTCGCCGGCGATTTCCAGCCCGGCGACCGAGAAGGCGGACACGCCGATGCCGTCAGGGCCGCCCGTCCACTGCGTCTCGTTGTTGATGACGATGGAAATGATGATGCCCAGGCCCAGGGTCGCCATGGCCAGGGTGTGGCCCTTGAGTTTCAGCACGGGACGCGCCAGCAGCAGGGCCAGCAAGCCCGTGGCAACCGCTCCTGCGGCCAGCGCGGCCAGCGGCGGCCAGTTGTAGTGGGTGGTCAGCACGGCAGACGCATACGCGCCCAGGCCGTAGAAACCGGCGTGGCCCAGGCTGATCTGGCCCGTATAGCCCATCAGCAGGTTCAGGCCGATGACGACGATGGCGTTCAGGGCAATGCGGATCGCCACGTCATAATAGAACGCATTGGTGAGGAACAGGGGCAGGATGGCCAGTACCAGGGCCAGCAACAACAGGCCACCGTGGCGTGAGCGGGCAAAGAAACTCTTCATACACGCTCCGAATTTTTAGCGCCAAACAAGCCTTGCGGCAGGAAGAACAGGATCAATAAAATCAGCACGAAGGGGACGGCATCTTTATAAGCCGACGAGATGTAGCCGGCCGTCATGGCTTCGGCGATGCCGAGGATCAGGCCACCGGCAATCGCGCCCGCGCCGCCACCCAGGCCGCCGAGGACGGCGGCGACAAAGCCTTTCAGGCCCAGCATGATGCCCGCGTCATACGAGGTGTACGTGATCGGTGCAACGAGGATGCCGCCGGCAGCGCCCAGCAGGGCCGACAGGCCGAACGAAAACAGCAGCACCTTGCGCGTGTTGATGCCCACCAGTTGCGCGGCCAGCTTGTTGTGCGAGGTGGCCAGCATGGCCTTGCCCATCAGCGTGCGGCCGAAGAACCAGCCCAGCACCAGCACGATGACGACGGTGACGCCCAGCACCCACAGGCTTTGCGGCAGCAGGCTGGCGCCCAGGAATTCGATCGGCGCGTCGCCGGAAAACGCGGGCAGCGAATGCGTGTCCTTGCCCAGCCAGATTTGCACCAGGCCGCGCAGCACGAGCGAGGCGCCAATGGTGATGATCAGGAGCGTGATGACCTGTGCATTTTGCGCCGGTTCGATCACGGTTTTTTCCATCAGCAGGCCAACGATACCGGTGGCGATGACGGCCAGGATGATGGCCAGCGGCAGCGGCACGCCGGCGGCCGACATCACTGCAGCCAGCATCCCGCCCAGCATGATGAATTCGCCCTGGGCGAAATTGATCACGCCGCTGGTGTTGTAGATGATGGTGAAGCCCAGCGCCGCCAGCGCGTAGGCGGAACCGACCGTCATCCCGGAATACAGAAATTGTAGAAATTGTGCGACTTCCATGGTGTCTCCATTATGTTCGGCTATGCGCGGACCGCCTTCGAGGGCGGCCCGCGCAGGTACTTCTGGCTTACATCATTTCGACAATTGCCATTCGCCGTTCTTCACTTCGACCATGCGGAAAGCCGACAGATCCAGGCCCATGTGGTCTTTGGCCGACATGTTGAAGACGCCGGTGGTGCCGACAAAACCCTTGGTCGACTCCAGCGCCGCCCGCACTTTTTCGCGGTCCGTGCCGCCGGCGCGCTTGATGGCGTCGACCGACAGGTTCAGGGCGTCGAGCGCATAGCCGCCAAAGGTCGATGGGTCGATCTTGTAGCGGTCCTTATACGTCTTGTCGTAGCCGACGACGATCGCCTTTTGCGCATCGCTGTCCGGCAGCATGGCGCCGATCAGGAGGGCTGGCGTCGGCAGGCGCACGCCTTCGGCGGCCTTGCCCGACAGTTTCAGGTATTCGTCGGACGCCACGCCATGCGACTGGTACAGCGGCAGCGCGGCCATCCCCAGCTGGCCATAGTTCTTGGTCACGACCGCCGGGCCCTGGCCCAGGCCGAAGACGAAGACGGCTTGCACGCCAGCAGTATTCTTGATGCGCGTGAGCTGCGCAGTGATGTCCGTGTCTTTCGGGCCGTAGGTTTCATCGGCCACCAGGGTGATGCCGTATTTCGAGGCGACGATCTGCGATTCCTTGCGGCCCGAAGCGCCAAAGCCGCTCGTTTCCGACAGCAGGCCCACCTTGCTGATGCCGCGCTTCTTCATGTCCTCGAATACCTTCTCTGCCGCCATGCGATCCGTATGCGGCGTCTTGAACACCCATTTCTTGACCGGATCGATGATGACCACGGCGCCCGCCAGCGACATGAACGGCATGCTGGCGCGCTCCACCAGCGGCGCCATCGCCATCGTCGCGCCGGTGGTGGTGCCGCCGATCAGTACATCGACCTTGTCGGACTCGATCAGGCGCTTGGTGAAACCGTTGGCCTTGGCGGCATCGCTGCCGTCATCGTAATGCACGAGTTCCAGCTTGCGTCCCAGGACGCCGCCGGCCGCGTTGATCTTCTCGATATACAGCTGCAGGGTTTTCAGTTCCGGGTCGCCCAGGAAGGCGGCAGGCCCCGTGACGGACAGCACGGAACCGATCTTGATGTTATCGGCCGCATACGCGCCCACGGCGGACATGGCCAGCACGCCGGCGATCAGGGTTTTCTTGAAGATATTGGCAATCATTGTGGTCTCCACCAGGTTGGCACTACGGTCAAATTGGGTGGTGCTATCTTGCACCTTGTTTTATATACTGCTTTTATACGCGTTCAATAACGACGGCAATACCCTGCCCCACGCCGATGCACATGGTGCACAGCGCATAACGGCCGCCCGTGCGTTCCAGCTGGTTCAGGGCCGCCATCACCAGGCGCGCGCCCGATGCGCCCAGCGGGTGGCCGATGGCGATCGCACCGCCATTCGGATTTACGTGGGCCGCATCGTCCGCCAGCCCCAGGTCGCGCGTCACCGCCAGTGCCTGCGCCGCAAACGCTTCATTGAGTTCGATCACGTCCATCTGCTCGATGCTCAATCCCGTTTGCGCCAGCACCTTGCGCGACGCGGGCGATGGACCAAAGCCCATGATGCGCGGCGCCAGGCCGGCCGTGGCCATGCCCAGCACTTTTGCGCGCGGCGTCAGTTTGTATTTGTCGACGGCGGCGGCGGACGCCAGCAGGATGGCGCAGGCGCCATCGTTCAAGCCCGAGGCATTGCCGGCCGTGACCGTGCCGTCCGGCTTGACCACGCCCTTGAGCTTTGCCAGCATGTCCAGCGAGGTATCGGGACGCGGATGTTCGTCGCTCGTGACCATCTTCGGCTCGCCTTTTTTTTGCGGCACGGCGACAGGCACGATCTCGCGCTCGAACACGCCTGCCGCGTGGGCGGCCGCCCAGCGCTGCTGGCTGCGCAGGGCCAGCGCATCCTGGTCGGCGCGGCTGATGCCAAATTCCACGGCCACGTTTTCCGCCGTTTCCGGCATGGTGTCGATGCCGTACTGTGCCTTCATCTTGCCGTTCACAAAACGCCAGCCCAGGGTCGTGTCTTCGATTTTCGCCGCGCGCGAAAACGCGCTGTCGGCCTTGCCCATCACGAAAGGCGCGCGCGTCATGCTTTCCACGCCACCGGCGATGATCAGTTCCGCCTCGCCCGCCTTGATGGAACGGGCAGCCATGCCGACGGCATCCAGGCTGGAGCCGCACAGGCGGTTGATGGTATTGGCGGGCACTGCCGCCGGCAAGCCGGCCAGCAGCGCAGCCATGCGGCCCACGTTGCGATTGTCCTCGCCCGCCTGATTGGCGCAGCCGTAGAAGACGTCGTCGATGGCGGCCCAGTCGACGGACGGGTTGCGGGCGATCAGCGCGGCAATCGGCAGCGCACCCAGGTCGTCCGCGCGCACGCTGGACAGCGCGCCGCCATAGCGGCCAAACGGGGTGCGTACGGCGTCACAGATAAAAGCGTCATTCATGTCTGGTTCCTTGTTCGGGCGGGCTATCAGGAAAAAATCTTCGGGCGCTGGTCAACCACGCGGCGGGCCTTGCCCGTCAGGGTGCGTTCGATGCCGGCGGCGGCCACGAGGCGCACGCGCGTGCTCACGCCCACGTGTGTCTTGATGCGGTGTTCCAGCTCGCGCGCCAGCGCGTCCGTTTCACTGGCCGAGATGGTGGCAGTGAGGTCGATACGCAGCTCGGCCACCACTTCCAGCTTGTCAAGGTGGCCGTCGCGCGTGACCACCAATTGATACTGTGGCGCCAGCTTCGGCATTTTTAGGATCAGCTCTTCGATCTGCGTGGGGAAGACGTTCACGCCGCGGATGATCAGCATGTCGTCCGAGCGGCCCGTGATCTTGCCGATGCGGCGCATCGAGCGCGATGTCGGCGGCAGCAAGCGGGTCAGGTCGCGCGTGCGGTAGCGGATGATGGGCAGCGCTTCTTTCGACAGCGAGGTAAACACCAGTTCGCCCTCTTCGCCGTCCGGCAGCACTTCGCCCGTTTCCGGATCGATGATTTCCGGGTAAAAATGGTCTTCCCAGATGACGGGACCGTCCTTGCTTTCGATGCATTCGGATGCCACGCCAGGGCCCATCACTTCGGACAGGCCGTAGATGTCGACGGCGTCGATGCCGGCACGCGCCTCGATTTCCGCACGCATGGCGTCCGTCCACGGCTCGGCACCGAAGATGCCCACCTTCAGCGACGATTCGGCCGGGTCCAGACCCTGGCGCGTGAATTCCTCGATGATGTTGAGCATGTACGATGGCGTAACCATGATGATCGACGGTTTGAAATCCTGGATCAGTTGCACCTGCTTTTCCGTCTGCCCGCCGGACATCGGAATGACCGTGCAACCCAGGCGCTCGGCGCCGTAATGCGCGCCCAGGCCGCCCGTGAACAGGCCATAGCCGTAGGAGATATGCACCATGTCGCCCGCGCGGCCGCCGCCGGCGCGGATCGAGCGCGCCACCACGTTGGCCCAGGTATCGATGTCGTTCTGCGTGTAGCCGACCACCGTGGCCTTGCCCGTGGTGCCGCTGGACGCGTGGATGCGCACCACTTGCTCGCGCGGCACGGCGAACAGGCCGAACGGGTAATTGTCGCGCAAGACCTTTTTATCGGTGAACGGGAATTTGGCCAGGTCGGACAGCGATTTCAGGTCGTCCGGATGCACGCCCGCTTCGTCAAAAGCGGCGCGGTAATGGGGCACGTTGTCATACGCGTGCTTGAGCGTCCATTGCATGCGTTCGAGCTGCAGCGCCTGCAGTTCATCCTTGCTGGCACGCTCGATCGGCTCGAGGTCATTCGGTGCTGGGGTTCTCTGGACCATCTCTGTCTCCTGATTCGGTTCTATAACTATGTAATTCGTTCCGGCAGTTCAAGCCTGCTCTCGTACCTTCAATTGCTGATGACTTCACCCGCCACGCGAATCGACTTGCCACGGAAGAGCGCGATGGCGCGCCCTTCCTGGTTGCTGACCTTGACGTCGTAGACGCCGCTCTTGCCGGCCAGCGCCTGCTCGACGGCGTGCGCCGTCAGCACGTCGCCTTCGCGGCCCGGCGCCAGGTAATCGATGGTGCAGCCGGCTCCCACGGTGTTCATGTTGTAGCTGTTGCAGGCAAAGGCGAAGGCGCTGTCGGCCAGGGCAAAGATAAAACCGCCATGGCAGGTCTGGTGGCCATTGAGCATGTCTGGACGCACCGTCATCGTCATGCGCGCATGGCCAGGGCCCACTTCGGCCAGGGCGATGCCCATGGCGGCGGTGGCGTTATCGCGCGACAGCATGGAGGCAGCGGCCGCTTCGGCCAGGGCTTGTGCGGTCATGTTGTGGTCTTCATTCGGCATGGAAGCGATCTCCATTGGCAAGTTTGCGGCGCAGCAGCGGCGAGACCCGGTAGCGGTCTTCGCCATAGCCTTGCGCCAGGTGGTGCAGCACCGACACGATGTGCTGGACGCCGACGGCATCGGCCCAGGCCAGCGGTCCGCGCGGATAGTTGACGCCCTTCTGCATGGCGATATCGACGGCGGCCACCGTGCACACGCCCTGGTTGACGGCGTCGGCCGCCTCGTTGGCCAGCATGGCGACAGTGCGCATGACGGCCAGGCCAGGCACGTCGTCCAGGCGCGTGACGATGAAACCGGCCGCCTGGAACAGGCCGACGACAGCCGCATAGGCGGCGTCGCTGCACTGGTCCGCGCGGGCCACGGCAATGCGCCTGGCACCGGCATAATCGAGCGCCAGGTCGAACAGCACCGTGTCCGGATGCTGGTTGTCGTGCGCGCGCTGGGTGGCGCTGCGGCCATCGGTCAGGTAAATCGCGGCGCCATGGCAATGCAGGGCCGGCGCCTCGTCGTTTGCCTGGCCTTCCTGCGTCACGCGGCGGCTGACGGTGATGCCCGCCTGCTCCAGGCGCTGCACCAGGCTGTGGATGATGCCGCTGTGGCCACGGCCATCGCCGCCGATGGCGGCCGACAGGGCGACGAATTCGGGCTTGGCCTGCGCGCCTTCCGCCTGCGCCACGGGGGCAGCAACGCCTTCACCATACAGGTAAAAACCGCGGCCCGATTTGCGGCCGAGGAAACCGGCGTTGACCATTTCCTGCTGCAGCACGGACGGCGTGAAGCGCGGGTCGTTGAAATAGGCGCCGAACACGGATTGCGTGACGGAGAAATTGACGTCGTGGCCGATCAGGTCCATCAATTCGAATGGCCCCATGCGGAAACCGCCCGCTTCGCGCAGCACGGCGTCGATGGTGGCGGCGTCACCCGCCTGTTCGTTCAGCAGGCGCCAGCCTTCCGCGTAAAACGGACGGGCGACACGGTTGACGATGAAGCCGGGCGTCGATTTTGCATGCACGGGGTTCTTGCCCCAGGCAATCGACGTGTCATACACGGTGGCGGCCACTTGCTCGCTGGTGGCCAGGCCACTGATCACTTCGACCAGCGCCATCAGAGGTACGGGATTAAAGAAATGCATGCCGACCAGGCGTTCCGGGCGGCGCAGCTTGGCGGCGATGGCCGTGACGGAAATCGACGACGTATTCGTCGCCAGAATGCAGTCGTCGCCGACCAGCGCTTCCAGTTCCGCGAACAGGCCGCGCTTGACGTCGAGGTTTTCCACGATGGCTTCCACCACCAGGGATGCATCGCTCACATCGGCCAGGCTGCCGGCCGCCTGCAGGCGCGCCGTGGCGGCAGTGGCTTCGTCAAACGTCATGCGGCCCTTCTCGGCCAGCTTCGCATACATCTTGCCGATATCAAGCAAAGCCTTGCTGACGGCTTCTGCGCGCGTGTCGTACAGTTTTACGCGGTAACCGGCGGCGGCGGCCACCTGCGCGATGCCGGCACCCATGGCGCCGCTGCCGATGACGGCGACGATACTGTTGTTGTCCAAAGCTGCCATATCAATGTCCCTTGAATTGCGGTGCGCGCTTTTCCATGAAGGCGGCAACGCCTTCGCGGTAATCGTCGCTGTTACCAAGATCGCTCATCATGCGCGCTTCCAGCGCCAGCTGCTGCGGCAAGGTATTGGCGCCGCTGGCAGCCAGTGCCTGCTTGGTGTAGGCCAGGCCCTTGGTCGGCGCCATGGAAAAGTGCACGGCCAGCTTGCGCGTTTCTTCCGCCAGTTGGGCATCCTCGACGCATTTCCAGATCAAGCCCCAGTCTTCCGCTTTTTCCGCCGTCAGTTTTTCACCGAGCATGGCCAGGCCCATGGCGCGCGCGGAACCGATCAGGCGTGGCAGGAAGAAGGTACCGCCCGTGTCCGGGATCAGGCCCAGCTTGCAGAACACTTCAACGAAGCTGGCCGACTTGCCGGCGATGACGATGTCGCAAGCCAGCGCCAGGTTGGCGCCCGCGCCGGCGGCCACGCCGTTGACGGCGCAGATCACGGGCATCGGCAGCGCTTTCAGGGCCAGCACCAGCGGCGCATAGTTCTTTTCCACCGACTCGCCCAGGTCCACGCCCTTCGAGCCAGGTTCCACGGCGCGGTCGGACAGATCCTGGCCCGCGCAAAAGCCGCGGCCCGCGCCCGTCAGCACGAAGACGCGCACGGTACTGTCGGCGTTCACTTTCGCAATCGCGTCGCGCACTTCCTCGTGCATGGCTTGCGTAAAACTATTGAGCTTGTCGGGACGGTTCAGGGTCAGCGTGGCGATACCCTGCTCGATGGTGAAGAGGATGTTTTGGTAGGTCATGGCGTCTCGCTTGTGTAATAGGTAAGGCAGGGCCCGTGCCCTGCACCGGCTTATTCAGCCTGGTCGAAGTCGACCACGACCTTGTCTGTGAGAGGGAAACTCTGGCAACTGAGGACGAAGCCGCGCGCCACTTCGTAGTCTTCCAGCGCGTAGTTGACATCCATTTCGACTTTGCCGTCGAGGATCTTGCAGCGGCAGGTCGAACATACGCCGCCTTTGCACGAGTAGCGCATGTCGATGCCTTGGCGCAGGCCCGCGTCGAGGATGGATTCCTTGTCCTTGTCCATGGTGAAGGTGGTGTGGTTGCCATCCATGATGACGGTCACTTCCGTTTCCTGCACCACGCCCGCGTCGAGCTGCGCGCGCGGCTTGTGGGCGTTTTTCGGGATGCTGGCGGCGAACAGTTCGATCTTGATATTCTGCTTGGGCATGCCGGCCGCCTGCAGGGCAGCGGAGACACCGAGCATCATGTCTTCCGGGCCGCAGATGAAGGCATTGTCGTAGTCTTCGACTTTGATCCAGTGCTGCAGGAATTGCTCGCATTTTTCCTGCGTGATGCGGCCGTTGAACAATTCGATGTCCTGCTGCTCGCGGCTCATCACGTAGACCAGGTTCAAACGCTCCAGGTACACATCCTTCAAGTCCGTCAATTCTTCCTTGAAGATGACGGACGACGAGGCGCGGTTACCGTAGAACAGGGTGAAGCGGCTCAGGGGTTCCGTCAGCAGGGTGGTCTTGATGATGGAGAGGATGGGCGTGATGCCGCTGCCGGCCGCGAACGCCAGATAGTGCTTGCGGTTGACGCAGTCGAGCGGCACGTTGAAGTGGCCCATGGGCGGCATCACCTCGATGGTG
The DNA here is from genome assembly GCF_021165895.1 of Janthinobacterium sp. PLB04. Classification (NCBI taxonomy): domain Bacteria; kingdom Pseudomonadati; phylum Pseudomonadota; class Betaproteobacteria; order Burkholderiales; family Oxalobacteraceae; genus Janthinobacterium; species Janthinobacterium sp. PLB04. The sequence continues at coordinate 5,976,739 of NZ_CP088968.1, forward strand.
GCGCCGGCTTTCAGGGTATCGTTCGCCCAGGTGGAGAAGGCGCCGCCCGGCGTGCGCTTGATGGCCACGCGCAGGGTGCCGTCCTGCACCGCCGAGCAGATGGAATACGAGCGGCGCACGTCTTCCGCATTGATATTGGCGCGCAGGGTCAGGTGCTGGCCCTGCTGGAAGCGGAACTGCTGCTGCAGCTCGGCTGGCACGTCGAACGTGACGGCGATGGTGTCGCGCGTTTCGTTGCGCACGTTCGCTACGCACAGCGGATAAAATTTACTCATGCTTCATCTCCAGTTTCTTCGGAACGTGTGCCTGATTTTTTTAGTGGCACTTGAAGTAGTCAAACGGTTCGCGGCAAGCCAGGCACTTGTACAGGGCCTTGCACGGCGTGGAGCCGAACTGGCTGGTCAGCTGCGTATGCGTCGAGCCGCAGTTCGGGCAGATCACGTCCAGCTTTGGCATCGTTTGGCGCCTGACGCCACCCTTCAAGCCGCTGATGTCGATCACCTGCTGCTGCGGCGGGGCGATGCCATAGCCTTTCAGCTTGGCCTTGCCCGCTTCGCTCATCCAGTCCGTGGTCCATGCGGGCGCCAGCTGGTTCACCAGGGTCACCTTGGCCACGCCATGGCTGCGCAAGGCATCCGTGACGGCGTCGGCGATCACCTGCATGGCCGGGCAGCCCGAATACGTGGGCGTGATCGTCACGATGCATGCGTCGCCATCCGTGACTTCGACGGCGCGCACGATGCCCAGGTCCACCACCGAAATGACGGGGATTTCCGGGTCCGCGACGTCGCCGAGCCAGGCCCAGACCTGGGCGGCGTCCAGCGCCGCAGCGCCAGCGGCCGTGTTCATTACCACTCCGCCCCGGGATAGGCACGCTGCAGGAACTGCATCTCGGCCAGGATAAAACCCAGATGCTCCGTGTGCGTGCCCTGCTTGCCACCCTTTTGCATCCAGGCGTCGGGCGCCGGCATGACAAGCGTCGCTTCGGCGAAGATCTCGGCCACGTGCTCCAGGAAAGCCCGGCGCAGCACGTCCGATGGCGGCGCGATGCCGGCGGCGACCATGGCCTGGTCGACGGCGTCGTACTTGAACATCTCGCCCGTGTACATCCACAGCTTGTCGGCGGCAGCCTGCGTCTTGGCATGGCTGTCGGCCGTGCCGTCGCCGAGGCGCACGATCAGGTCACCGCTGCGGCGCAGGTGATAGGTCACTTCCTTGATCGACTTTTGCGCCACTTCGACGATGCGCGCATCCGTCGATTTCGTCAGTTCCAGCAGCTGGAAGTAGTGCCAGCTGTCGAAGAAGAACTGGCGCATCATGGTGTCGGCATAATTGCCGTTCGGCTGTTCGACCAGCAGGCAGTTCTTGAAATCGTGGGCGTCGCGCAGGAAGGCGATGTCGTCCTCGTCGCGGCCCGCGTTTTCCAGTTCGGCCGCATAGCTGAACCACAGACGCGTCTGGCCCAGCAAGTCCAGCGCCACGTTGGTCAGCGCCATGTCTTCTTCCAGCGCGGGACCCTTGCCGCACAGCTGAGACAGCTGCTGGCTGAGGATCAGGGCGTTGTCGCCCAGGCGCAGCAAGTAGTTAACTTTGTCATCCATTGCCGGCGCTCCCATCACAGGTTCTTGACTTCTTCCGGCATCGGGAAGAAGGTGGGATGGCGGTACACCTTGCTGTTCGACGGCTCGAACAGGGCGCCCTTGTCGCCGGGGCTGCTGGCGACGATATCGGCCGCGCGCACCACCCAGATACTCACGCCTTCATTGCGGCGCGTGTAGACGTCGCGCGCATGGTTGACCGCCATGGTGGCGTCGGAAGCGTGCAGGCTGCCCACATGCTTGTGCGCCAGGCCGTGCTGGCTGCGGATGAAAACTTCCCACAAAGGCCATTCTTTGCTCATGTTGCTATCCCCTATCTGTCTTATGTATTTACGCTGCCGCTTTGTTAGCAGCTTGCTTGTCTGCATACGCGACCAAGGCATCGCGGAACCATGCACCGTCTTCATACGCTTTCACGCGCGTTTGCAGGCGTTCGCGGTTGCATGGGCCATTGCCCTTGAGGACATTGTTGAACTCGGACCAGTCGATCTCGCCGAATTCATAGTGGCCCGTTTCGGCGTTGAACTTCAGGTCGGGATCGGGCACGGTCAAGCCCAGGTATTCGATTTGCGGCACGGTCTGGTCGACCATGCGCTGGCGCAATTCATCGTTCGAGAACAGCTTGATGCGCCATTGCGCCGATTGGGCGCTGTTGACGGAGGCGGCGTCGGACGGGCCGAACATCATCAGCGATGGCCACCACCAGCGGTTCAGCGCATCCTGCGCCATGGCTTTCTGCGCCGGCGTACCCTTGCACAGCGACATCATGATGTCGTAGCCCTGGCGCGCATGGAACGATTCTTCCTTGCAGACGCGGATCATGGCGCGCGCATACGGTCCATACGAGCAGCGGCACAGGGGAATCTGGTTGATGATGGCGGAACCGTCGACCAGCCAGCCGATGGCGCCCATGTCGGCCCACGACAGGGTCGGATAATTAAAGATGCTGGAATACTTGGCTTTGCCCGAGTGCAAGGCGGCCAGCAAGTCGTCGCGCGACACGCCCAGGGTTTCCGCGGCGCTGTACAGATACAGGCCGTGGCCCGCTTCGTCCTGGATCTTGGCCAGCAGGATGGACTTGCGTTTCAGGGTCGGCGCGCGCGTGACCCAGTTACCTTCGGGCAATTGGCCGACGATTTCCGAGTGCGCGTGCTGCGAAATCTGGCGGATCAGGGTCTTGCGGTAGGCGTCAGGCATCCAGTCCTTGGCCTCGATCTTGATGCCTTCGTCGATGCGTGCCTGAAAAGCGCGCTCTTCCTGGCCCATGTCGTCGAGGGAACGGACGTTCTTGAGGCCGGTTTCAACCATTTGTGCGTACATGATCTGTCTCCCATGTCTTTGATTTTGCGCAGCAACGCGGTGCGATGAACAGATAATACGATACAAAAAACGATTTGCATACACTTGATATGAATCATTTTAAAAATTCGTATCTTGTGCAGCTTTTTTGTGCGTATGATATTGCTGATGAGAAAACACTACAGAGCGCCACCAGCGCTTCCGGCAAATTATTGCCGCGCTACCCGCGCAGCCAAGTAAACTGCTGCTTTTATTGATTCGACCGCAACACGGCCAGACCGGAACCACATGAAGAACACCCGCTGCACGGCATGGATAGCCGATTTCCTGGAAAGCGACCCACCGCGCTCGAAGTCCCTGGTGATGACCATCTTTGGCGACGCCATCGTGCCGCGCGGCGGCGCCATCTGGCTGGGTAGCCTGATCGAACTGCTGGCGCCATTCGGCGTCAACGACCGTTTGTTGCGTACCAGCGTGTTCCGCCTGGCGCAGGAAGGCTGGCTCAGCTCGCAGCGCGATGGCCGCCGCAGCGCCTATACGATACGCCCGGAGGCGCTGGCCCGCTTCGAACGCGCCTATCGCCGCATCTATGCACCGCTGGTCGTGCACTGGGATGGCAGCTGGACCCTGGTGATCGGGCCGGCCGGCAGCATCGGCGCTGCCGAGCGGGGGGCGCTGCGCAAGGAATTATTGTGGGCCGGCTATGGCCTGATTTCACCGGGTATCTTTGGCCACCCTGCCAGCAATACGGAAGCATTGGAAGATATCCTCGTGCGCAATGAGGTGCAGGGCAAGCTGTATGTTTGCCACACTACAGAGTTGCCGGGCGTCAGCACGCGCCCGCTGCGTGACATGGTGGGCGACTGCTGGGACTTGTCGGAAGTGATGGCTGGCTACGAAAAATTCATCGCCAGCTTCCAGCCGCTGCTGACCCTGCTGCAAGAAGCGCCCGTGTTCGATGCGGAGCAAGCGTTCGTCATCCGCTCACTGCTGACGCACGCCTACCGCCGTGTGCAGTTGCACGACCCGCAACTGCCCGTCGAACTGCTGCCCGAACCGTGGCCCGGCACGCAAGCGTATGCGCTGGCCCGCGACCTCTACCGCCTTACCTACGCGGCGGCCGAGGAACATATCCTGGCCACCCTGCGGCGCGAAGATGAACAGGCGCCGGACGTGGAGCCCTGGTTTTTTGAACGTTTTGGCGGCCTGAACACCTGACAAAACGTCCATGGCGGCATTGCAGGGCCTGGGCCTACGTTCGTACTGCCTGCGGCCCTGCGCCTTGCCCTGGCCATTTTCCAGGCGTTCAGGATTTGCTCACTACTGCGTTCACTGCTTGTTCATGGCGACGACCTGCTTGGCCCCTGCCAATAAATCCTGTCCCAGCTTTTCCAGCGCATTGGCCTGTACCAGCATGGTGTCGAGGATGGCGACATTGAAGGTGAATTCGGCCGGCGTCGTATAGCCGGGGAAACGTATGACGCGCAGCAATTCCTGCAAGGTCGTACCCTTGCCTAGGTGCGCCAAGGCATCGCTGAGGGCGCTGATTTTCTTTTCCAGTTCGCGTATGTGTTTGCCGTTGTCATCCATGATGGCCTCCCCGTGTCGGAGCTATCACGTTAGCAAAGCGAGTCCGTCGTCGTTTGCGCCAGCACAAAGACCACCGCAAAACAGGTATCATCGCGCCATTGCACACGATGCAAAACCCATACGTTTTTATCAGGAACACTCATGACCATTAAAATCAGCCAGCAATTCGACGCCGGCGCGATCGAGGTGCTGCGCGCCGACGATGCCCAATCCATCGAGCTGAACATCCGCAAGGATTCCCACGCCGACATCACGCAGTGGTTTTACTTCCGCCTGCAAGGCGCGCAAGGCGAGGCGTGCACGATCCGCTTCATGAATGCCGGCAAATCGGCCTATCCGGACGGCTGGAAAGATTACCAGGCCGTGGCCAGCTACGACCGCGAAACCTGGTTCCGCGTGCCAACCAGCTTTGACGGCACGGTGATGACTATCGAACACACGCCCGAGGAAGAAAGCGTGTACTACGCCTACTTCGAGCCGTATCCATGGGACCGCCACCTGGCCCTGATCGACAGCGCGCAAGCGTCGCCGCTGGTGCGCCTGATCGACCTGGGCAGCACCGTGGAAGGCCGCGACATGAACCTGCTGGTGGTCGGCGACGCCGATGCAGAGAAGAAAGTCTGGGTCATCGCGCGCCAGCATCCCGGTGAAACGATGGCCGAATGGTTTGTCGAAGGCATGCTCGAAGCCTTGCTGGACCAGGCCAATCCGTTTGCCCGCCAGTGCCTGCAGGACGCCGTATTCTATGTGGTGCCGAACATGAACCCGGACGGTTCCGTGCACGGCAACCTGCGCACCAACGCGGCCGGCGCCAACCTGAACCGCGAATGGATGACGCCGACGATGGAGCGCAGCCCGGAAGTGTTCCTGGTGAAACAAAAAATGCATGAAATCGGCTGCGATCTGTTCCTCGACGTGCATGGCGACGAAGGCTTGCCTTACGTCTTCGTGGCTGGCAGCGATGCGCTGGAAAATTTCACGCCGGCACAAAAGGCCGAGCAAGACCGCTTCATCGCCGACTTCAAGGTGGCCAGCCCCGACTTCCAGGATGAACACGGTTATGAAGACGGCCCGTTCACGCCGGAAGTGCTGACCATGGGTTCGCCCCATATCACCCACGCCTTTGGCTGCCTGTCGCTGACCCTGGAACTGCCGTTCAAGGACAACGCCAACGATCCCGACCCGCAAACGGGCTGGAGCGGCGCCCGCAGCGCCGCCTTGGGTGCTGCCGTATTGCAACCGATCCTGTCCACCTTGCGCGCCTGAGCACCAGGGCCGAAGCGGCCTGCTTGACCCCATGCCCCGCTCGCCGGGGCTTTTTTTTTTGGCTGCACGGCAAGCGTTGCTGGCCGGCTTGTTTTCTTTCCGAACTTCTTGCCTGCCAGAAATTATCGTCCTACACTGAACAACAGAATCGGACCGTGCCACGCCGCGCGGCCCCCCCCCAACAATACGCCGCCGGGCGGGTCGCCATGACTTCCCGGCCACCGGAAATACCCATCCACGGCCCTATCCCTGCCGAATACGCTTTCTGTAACGCACACTGACCGCATCAACATCGTCATGCACGGACGCCGCTAGTCCGCAGGACGATGCCAAGCGCACGCTTTCCGCTTTTCGCCGAGGATGAATGACCTATGTCTACACTTAAAATCAGCACACGCCTGGCCTTCAGTTTCGGCTTGATCATTGTCCTGCTTGCCATGGTGGCATTTGTTTCCATCAGCCGCATCCGCAACATCAATGCCTCGACGGAAAAAATCCTCGACGACCGCTATGTCAAGGTCATGCTGTCCAATACGATCCAGTCCGAAATCAATATCCAGGCCCGCCTTTTGAGCAACGCCATCATCGGTGCCAACGATACCGACGAAGTCAGCAGTTCCGTGGCCAAGATTCAGGCGTCGGCCAAAAAGAACGTGGAACTGCTGGCGCGTCTGAAAACCCTGGTCAACACGCCCAAGGGCCAGGAATTGTTTCAGGCCGTGACGACCAGCCGCGAAAGCTATGCCAGGACGCGCGATGCGAATATCAAGCTGTTGCAAGAAGGTAAAGCGGAAACGGCTGGCATCTTCCTGCTGACGCAGTTGCGCTATCCGCAGGAAAAATTCTTGACGGCACTGGCAGCCATGGCCGGCTTCCAGGAATCACTGATGGCCGCCGAAGGCAAGCAAGCCCTCGCCGACGGGCGCCAGGCCATCATGCTGACGCTGTCGCTGTCCGTCGCCGCGGCCATCATCGCCATCGCGCTGGCCGTGCTGATCAGCCGCTCCATCAGCCGCCCCATAGCCGAAGCCGTCAAGGTGGCGCAACGGGTGGCGGCCGGTGACCTGTCGGGCAGCATCGACGCGCGCGGCGACGATGAAACGGGCCAGTTGCTGCGCGCCCTGAAGGAGATGAACGACAATCTGCAAGGCATCGTGGCCCGCGTACGCCATGGCACGGATGCCATCGCCCACGGCTCGCGTGAAATCGCCTCCGGCAATATGGACCTGTCGTCACGCACGGAACAGCAAGCCAGCTCGCTGGAAGAAACGGCGTCGTCGATGGAGGAACTGACGTCGACCGTCAAGCAGAACGGCGAGAACGCACGCCAGGCCAACCAGATGGCGCAATCGGCTTCCAGCGTGGCCAGCAAGGGCGGGCAAGTGGTGGCGGAAGTGATCACCACCATGGATTCCATCAATGCCTCGTCGAAGAAAATCGTCGACATCATCGGCGTCATCGATGGCATTGCGTTCCAGACCAATATCCTGGCCCTGAATGCGGCCGTGGAAGCGGCCAGGGCGGGCGAACAGGGACGGGGCTTTGCCGTCGTCGCCACGGAAGTGCGCAACCTGGCCCACCGCTCCGCCTCGGCCGCCAAGGAAATCAAGATCCTCATCGACGATTCCGTGCACCAGGTCAATCTCGGCAGCACCCTGGTGAACCAGGCTGGCAGCACCATGGAAGAGATCGTCAGTAGCGTACGGCGCGTAACCGACATCATGGCCGAGATCACGTCCGCCAGCAACGAGCAGGAGGCGGGCATCGAGCAGATCAACCAGGCCATCACGGAAATGGATGCCGTGACACAGCAAAATGCGGCCCTCGTGGAAGAGGCGGCCGCCGCGTCCGAAGCGCTGCAGGATCAAGCGGGCATCCTGGCCGAGGCCGTCAGCGTGTTCAAGCTCGACGGCACGCAAGCGCTGCCGCTCGTCGTGCCGGCTTCGCGTCCCGCGCCACGCGCCACTGTCGCCAGGGTGGACAAGCCCCGTCTCGTCGCCAGCGCGCCCGCCAGCCGCAAGCACGCCGTCCCCGCCGCAGTGGCGGAAACAGAATGGGAACAGTACTGATCGACCGCAGCCGGAGCGCCGCGCCGCCATGGCGCAGCGCAGCATCGCTAATCGTTGCCACATCGGCCATTGCTGCCTATACTGGGCGCAGCATTGCCCGTCCCTCCACTTGCCGATCACTACCCTGCATATGACCATCAAAGACCAGCCACGCGCTGAGGCGCGATTTTCACCGACCCGACTTGCACACGTGTGCATATTCTTGTTTCTTGGCTTGCACGTCATGCCAGGCACGACGGCCGAACTCAGCCCTGCCGCACAGCTGGGGCGGAGCATCTTCCACGATGCAAGCCTGTCCGCCTCGGGCAAGCAGTCGTGCGCCAGCTGCCACGACCCGGCCCACGCCTATGCGCCCGGCAACAAGCTGGCCGTGCAACTGGGCGGCGCCGATGGCCAGGCGCCCGGCTACCGCGCCACGCCATCGCTGCGCTACCTGGAACACACACCGCCCTTCCGCTTTGATGAGGAAGGCGTGCCCAACGGCGGCATCAACTGGGACGGCCGAGCCGCCAGCCTGGCGGAACAGGCGGAACGGCCGTTCCTGGCGGCGCACGAAATGGCCAATGCCAGCACGGATGAAGTGGTGGAACGGCTGCGCAACGGCAGTTACGCGGAAGCATTCCAGCACGTCTTTGGCGACGCCATCTTTGCTCAACCACAACAGGCATTCAAGCGCATCACCTATGCCTTACAGCAATTCCAGCAGGAGGAGCCGGACTTCCACCGCTACGATTCCAAATATGACCTCTACCTGGCCAACAAGGTTCCCCTGGAACTGGCGGAATTGCGGGGCCTGGCCCTGTTCAACGATGAACGCAAGGGCAATTGCGCCGCCTGCCACCCCAGCGTGCGGGGCGAACACGGCGCGCCCCCCTTGTTTACGGACTTCAGTTTCGACAATCTGGGCGTGCCGCGCAATACGCGCATCCCCGCCACGGCCGACCCCACCTATTTCGACCTGGGTTTGTGCGGCCCCGACCGCACGGACCTGGCGACGAAAAGAGACTTATGCGGCGCCTTCAAGGTGCCCAGCCTGCGCAATGTGGCCACGCGCCAGGTATTCTTTCATAACGGCGTCTTCGACAACTTGACGGATGCGCTGCGTTTTTATGTGCGGCGCGATACGCATCCGCAAGAATGGTATCCGCGCGACAAGCGGGGGAAAGTGCAGAAATTCAATGACGTACCCACCAGATACCGCGCCAATGTGAACGTCAGCGAGGTGCCGTTCGACCGCAAGCGCGGCATGGCGCCCGCGCTGACCGCGGGCGAGATCGAGGACATGGTGAAGTTTCTGGCCACCCTGACGGATGGCTATCAGGTCCAGCAGTAAAGCGTGGGGCGTGCCAGCGCCGGAACGCCCCCACCCCTGGCAACTACCCGCGCGCCACCTTGCGCAAGGCTTCCACCAGCCGGTCCAGATCCGACTCGGGCGTAAAGATGCCCGGCGTCACGCGCACGCAAGCGCCGGAAGCGAGACCGTCGCGCGGCACGGCAAAGATGCCGTGTTCCTGTACCAGCTTTTTCGACAGCGCATAGCTGTCGGCCACGCTCGTCTTGCCCTTCAGGCGGAACGAAGCGATGGCGCTCGTCAGGCGCGGATCGGCTGACGCCAGCACCTCGATGCCTTCGATGGTGCGCGCCGCTTCCACCCAGCGGTTGCGCAGCAGTCGCAGCCGCGCCTGCTTGTTGGCCACGCCGATCTGCGCATGCAAGTCCAGCGCCGTCGGCAAGCTCAGATAAGCGGCGAAATTGACCGTGCCCGTGTGCACGCGCGTGCGGATATCGTCGCCCGCCTTTTCTCCCCGCAGTTCCCCCATGTACGGGTCGATATCGGCCACCCTGCCCCGCTTTATATACGCAGCGCCCACGCCGACAGGCGCGCCTATCCATTTATGCAGGTTGATGCCGGCAAAATCCGCCTGCAGGTCAGGAATCGTCATGTCCAGCTGGCCGAAGCCGTGCGCCGTATCGACGATCACGTCGATGCCCCGTGCGCGTGCCAGGCGGCTGATCTCGGCCACGGGCAAGACCATGCCGTTGCGGTGATTGACGTGCGTGAGCAGCATCAGTTTCAGCGCCGGATGCCGTTCCATGGCAGCAACATAGGCGGCGATGACGCCATCATACGTAAACGGTTCCGGCATGGCAATCGACACGACCCGGGCGCCGCGCCGCTGCTGCAGCCAGCGCGTGACGGTGATCATATTGTCGTAATCGATGTCCGCGTACAGCACCGTGTCGCCCGGTCGCAAGCGGTTGTAGCCGGCGATCAGAACTTGCAGCGCTTCCGTCGCACCGCGCGTCAGCACGATTTCATCGATGCCCACGCCCAGCGCCCTGGCCGCCGCCGCGCGCGCCGCCTCGAAGTCGGCAGGAAAGCGCATGCGCGCATACCAGGCGTTGTCGCGGTTGACCATGGCCAGCTGCTGCTCATAGTGGCGCAGCACGGGCCTGGCCATCGAACCCCAGAAAGCATTGTCGAGTTGCACGATGGCATCGGTCGTGTCGTACTGCGCGGCCACGGCCTGCCAGTAAGCCTGGTTGCTGGCCAGGACTTCCGGCGTGGTGCCGGCCGGCACCGATGGCAAGGACGGAGGCAGGGCGGCAGATGCTGCCGCAGCCGATCCTGCGCCCGCCGCCATGGGCAGCGCTGCCGCCAGCGAACCCGCGCGCAACAGGGCGCGGCGTTGTGGATTCATCGTCATCTCCCTTAGAATTTCACTTTGTACTCGACGTACAGGTTACGCCCGTCCGTGTCGTACGGCGCATTGCGCGAATAGATCAGACCGCGGCTGGCCTGGAAGGTTGCTTCGTCAGGATACTTGTCCAGCACGTTGTCGATACCCACGCGCACGGACTGCTTGTCGCTGATCTTGTAGCTGGCGGCCAGGTCGAGGAATTGCATGGCGCCAAAACGCTGGAAGATATCGCCCGTGGCGTTGCCGGAATTGTCCGTCCACGCGCCGTAATAGCGCACGCGGGCCAGGGTATTCCAGTTGCCCAGGTCATAGTTGCCGCTGATGGTGGCTTTCTGGCGCGGCAAGCGCTCCTCGAAGACCTGGCGCTGGGCCGCATTCGTCACCAGGCTGGACTTGCCGTCGTCGACTTTCGTCGTGTTGTAGTTGTAGGCCAGGGTCAGGTTCAGCTTGCCGTCGCCGATACGGCTCAGGTGGCTGCCGACGATATCGATGCCGCGCGTGGTGGTGTCGAAGTCATTCGTGAAGTAGCTGACCGAGGTATAGCGCAGCGGATTGGCCACGCCGGCCGGCACGGCAAACGCGGCGGACGTGCTGAAGCGGTCGCTGACCTTGATGTCATATACGTCGACGGAACCGGAGAAGCCCGCCGGCGTCTTCCACGTAAAGCCCAGCGACAGGTTCTTCGATTTTTCCGGCTTCAATGCCTTGGCGCCCAGCAGGATGGCCAGCGGATCGTTGTTGGCCAGGCGGCCGCTGGTAAACAACAGCAGGGTCTTGGTGTCGAGGCCTTGATTCGTGCTGTTGGTGTTCGACTGGCCCGGCGTTGGCGCACGGAAACCCGTCGAATAGGAACCGCGCAAGGCCATGTCTTCGCTCAAGGCATAGCGGGCCGACAACTTGCCGTTGACGGTGCTGCCGAATTCCGAGAAATGTTCATAGCGGGCCGCGCCGCCCAGGCTCAGGGCCTTCGTGACGGGCACTTCCACGTCCAGGTAGGCCGCATAGCTGTCCTGGCCCCAGCTGCCCGCCTGGCGGTTGCTGAAGCCTGGCGCGCCATTCGCATTCGCGTCGAGGCCGATGGCCGCGCCCGGCCCCACCGTCCAGGACGCCACGTCGCCCGCCTTCACGCCATAGGTTTCATTGCGCGCCTCCGCGCCGAAGGCGATGTTGACCGGTTGCGGCAGAGACGCTACGGGCAATTCATAGTTGAAGTTGGCGTTGAGAATCTTTTCCACCTGCGACAACTGGCCCAGGTAAAACGACGTCGGGCTGCCAGGTCCCATCGAGGCGTTGATGGAATTGGCCAGCTTGTAATCGATGCGGTTGCGCCCCCAGGACGCGCTCACGTCCCAGCCGAAGCGGTCGTTGAAATGGCCTCGCACGCCGGCCACCACCTGTACATCATCCTGCTCGTTCGAATAGCTGGGGCTGAAGCCCAGCGGATAGATGCTGCGCAAGTCCCAGCCAGGGAACAGGCTGCTGGTTTTATACGCGCCCGTGCTGGTATCGGGATTGCGCCAGTTGAAATCCGAGGTGCCGTCACTGCGGCTGAACAGGCCGAAACCGTACAGTTCCGTCGTGTCGGACAGGGCCATGCTGGCGTTGAAGCCGATGCGCTTGCTGTCGAGTTCAGGCTGGCCCCAGCGCTGCACGGGATTCGGCACCTTCAGTTCCGGATGCGCATTCTGGAAAGCGATGGCGTCGGCCCGCTGGCGCGTGCGCGACGTGGGGTCGGACTTGGCCAGCGCGCCGAAAATCGTCGCCTTGCCCGTCTCGCCAAAGACAAAGCCCGTCTTCAGGTTCACTTCATTGCCCTTGCCGTCGCCTTCCGAATATTGCGAATGGTGCAAGGAGACCTCCGTGCCGAGCGTATCGTCGAGAATGATATTGATCACGCCGGCAATCGCGTCGGAGCCGTACTGGGCGGAAGCGCCGTCGCGCAGCACCTCGATGCGCTTGATGGCGGAGACGGGAATCTGCGCCAGGTCCGGCGCCTGCGCACCGCGCGCGCCGAGCAAGGCGCTGCGGTGGAAACGCTTGCCATTGACCAGCACCAGCGTCTGGTCCGGCGACAGGCCGCGCAAGGTGGCGGGACGCACGAACACTTGCCCGTCAGCCATCGGCAGACGCTGCACCACATATGAAGGCACAAGTTGCGCCAGCACATCGTTCAAGTCCGACGATTCAACGGCGCCGATATCTTCGCGGTTGAACACATCCACGGGCGCCATGGTGTCGAACTGCGTGCGGTTGCTGCCGCGCGTGCCCGTGACGATCACGGCTTGCGGGGCTTCACTGGCGTCGCTGGCGGAAGCTGGCGCAGCGGGCGCGGCGCCATAAGCTTGGGCCGGATGGGCGAACAGGGCGTTCATGGCACACAACAGGGCCACCGCGCGGGCGATGCGGGTACGGGAGTAGGTCATGGAGAGGGTCACTATGCAGGTTGAATCAACAACGACGCGTCACGGCAAGACTCGCATCTTGCATGAAATATCACGAAGTTCGGCTTACTTACATTAAAAGCATCTAAATAGCGCAGATAACGTCAGATGGCGACATCATACGAAGGCAATATTTCATCCGTATGACGAGCTGATCACTACTACCAAGCCGCCGCATGCACACTGCCCCGGCGGCCGGCGGCGACTGGCATTCCCCTGACCGCCAGTTTGCATTCGCGCGCAGAGAGAAACATGCGGTGGCAGCGAGAGGGGAAATGGGGGCAACAACGAGACAATTCGATAGATTTCCTACAATCAACACTCCCTATAATGCGACCGCGCAACGACACGCATGCTTGTCGCTATATTAGGTTGTGAAGATGAAGAAACAAACCATACTGTGCGCGCTCGTCAGCCTGCTCACCCTCTCCGCTTGCGGCGGCGGAGGTAGCGGAGGTAGCGGCGGGAATGGCAGCAATCCGGATCCTAAACCGGTGGTGCCACCGACACCGGTGCTGGCATCCATCAATGCCGCAGATGCATTAAAGAAATTCCTGGGCAGCGACCTGACCATCTCGAATCTGGCCTCCAATGATGGCTATCTGGGGTCGGCGACGTTAATCGTCAGCCAGGAATTCGGACAGCCTGCACCATTCATTACCAATGGCGTATCGCAACAAGCGGCGTCCGTCAAAGTCATTTCACTGCTGCGCAGCAATGCCAGCGGCAAGCTGCTATACCGGAACACCTGGAAACTGCATCTGGACGCAAACATGCAGCCCATCGGCATGGCACTCGGCTATGCCGATGCCGGCTACAAAGCGTGCATGTCCGTCACGGGCCACGAAGCATTGCCCGCTCTCAGCAATGCATCCGGCACGTATTTTTCGGGCGTGCAAACGTCGGCCTATGTCGAAGGTTTCAAAGCGGGGAAGTACGCGAATTACTGCGACCCCAGCGCCACCACGACCACCAATGTAGAATGGTCGGTTGCGGCAGGTTCGCCAAATCCCTATTTCTGCCTGACCATGCCTGGCAGCATGTCCAAGACCAAGACGCGGATGTGCGTTCCAGTCGATGCGGCCGGCACGCAGAATAATTCCGCATGGGTCCGACTTTACAACGAGGACGGCAGTGTCGCGATCGACTACAAGAACACGGTCCTGAATAAACCGGTGGAACAATTGGGAACCGCCGTCGATGCCAACAACTATTGGTACGGCGCCGTATGGCGTCCGCAAGACGGCTATGTCTACCAGCGCTACCAGGATAGCAAATTTGCATCCGAGCAAGCATGCAGGGACCAGACGGCAATTAACTGGAAAGCCACCTGGGACGCCTCGAATATTGCGTGGATGTGCGTCAACGTCAAAACGACGTAGAACGGTAAGGTAGTCCCCCGGCCTGCCGGCAACCATGCCGCTGGCCGGGGTGTGTCAGGGCGGGGCTTAACCGCCCGCCACCACCATGCTCTCGATGAGGATGGAGCCGGTTTCCTTGGTGCCGCGGCGCAAGGCGTCGGCGCCCACGGCCACGATGTTGCGCAGCATGTCCTTCATGTTGCCGGCGATGGTGATTTCTTCCACCGGATACTGGATCACGCCATTTTCCACCCAGAAACCGGAGGCGCCGCGCGAATAGTCGCCCGTCACGTAATTGGTTCCTTGCCCCATCAGTTCCGTCACCAGCAAGCCCGTGCCCAGCTTTTTCAACATGGCACTAAAATCGTCGCTGGCGGCCGTCTGCTTCGAGGTCAGGTACAGATTGTGCGAGCCGCCCGCGTTGCCCGTCGTCTGCATGCCCAGTTTGCGGGCCGTGTAAGTCGACAGGAAATAGCCTTGCACCACGCCATCCTTGACGACGTCGCGGCTGACGGTTTTCACGCCCTCTTCATCGAACGGGGCCGAACCGACGCCGCCGATCACGTGCGGGTCTTCGAAGATCTGCACGTGCGACGGCAACACTTGCGTGCCCAGGGAATCGTTCAGGAAAGTGGACTTGCGGTACAGGGCGCCGCCCGAGGTCGCTTGCACGTAGGTACCGAGCAAACCGGCCGCCAGCGGCGCCTCGAACAGCACGGGACAGGTGCGCGTGCCCAGCTTGCGCGCGTTCAGGCGCGACAAGGCGCGCTCGGCGGCGTAGCGGCCGATGGCTTCCGGGCTCGACATCTTGGAGGCGTCGCGCACGGACGAATACCAGTCGTCGCGCTGCATCTTGGCGCCCTTGCCGGCGATGGGCGCCACGGACAGGGTGTGGCGCGAAAACGGGTAGCCGCCGATGAAGCCGCGCGAATTGGCGGACACAAAGTGCGATTGCTGCACGTGCACACCGGCGCCTTCGCTGTTCGTGATGCGCGGATCGACGGCAAACGCGGCAGCTTCGGCCCGCTGGGCCAGCACGACGGCTTCCTCGGCGGAAATGAGCCAGGGATAGAACAGTTGCAAATCGCGGGGCGCCATTTCCAGCATGTCGGCGTCGGCCAGTCCCGCGCAATCGTCCTCGGCCGTGAAGCGGGCGATGTTGTAGGCGGCGTCCACCGTGGCGCGCAGGGCGGACGGCGAGAAATCGGAGGTGCTGGCATTGCCGCGCTTCTTGCCCACAAACACGGTCACGCCCATGCCCTTGTCCTTGTTTTGCTCGATCGTCTCGATCTTGCCTTTTCGGACAGAAACGGACAGGCCACCGCCTTCGCTGACTTCGACGGCAGCGTCGGTGCCGCCCGCTTCCCGCGCAAAAGACAACACATCACGGGCTAGTTGCTGCAATTGCTCTTGACTATGGGTAAATACGGAGTCGTTCATGCGCTGTTTTCTTCGGAAAGCCGCTAAAAAGGTTATCATAGCAGTCGTTTACAGTTTACAGGTGCGGCCTACGCGGCCAATCCCGCCTTATCATGCCAAATCCAAACCGGGGAGCTTGCGGCTTCCAATCGACCGAATTCGAACAGGAATATGAACGTCCTTCGAAGTCGGAACTCAAGCGCCAGATGACCGTCCTGCAAAAGCTGGGCGAAGAACTCGTCAATGAGGCACGTGACCGCGTCAAGCGCGTCCCGATGCCGGAAGACGTGCGCGACGCCATTCTCGAATGCCAGCAAATCAAGGACCACGAAGGCCGCCGCCGCCAGCTGCAATACGTGGGCAAGAAGATGCGTACCCTGGATGAGGAAGAAGTTGCCGCCATCCAACGCACCATCGATAGCTGGAAAGGCTTGTCGAAAGCCGACACGGCCAATATGCACGCGATGGAGCGCCGCCGCGACAAACTCTTGACGGATGACAAGGCATTAACCGTCTTGCTGTCGGAAAACCCGGAACTGGACGTGCAGCACCTGCGCACCCTGATCCGCAATGCCCGCAAGGAGCAGGCCGAGAACAAGCCACCAAAAGCTTACCGTGAAATCTTCCAGATCTTGAAAGAGATCGCCAAGAAGAACAACAGCGGCAAGAAAGATGCCGATGAAGATGACGTTGAGCAAGAAGAAGACGAATAAACCCCAGCTCCAGGGCTTGGGTTGACAAAAACCGGGATCAGCCCGGTTTTTTTACGACATAGACAGGTGCCCCATGACCACGATAGAAGACGAATTGATTATCGGCCTCGTGTCGATCTCGGACCGCGCCAGCGGCGGCGTGTATGAAGACCTGGGCATCCCGGCCCTGGAAAGCTGGCTGTCCGCCGCCATCCGCACGCCATTCCGCCTGGAAAAACGGCTGATCCCGGACGAGCGCTCGCAAATTGAAAACACCCTGATCGACATGGTCGACCTGAGCCACTGCCATCTGATCCTGACGACGGGCGGCACGGGCCCGGCGCGGCGCGATGTGACGCCGGATGCCACGCTCAGCGTCGGAACCAAGGAAATGCCCGGTTTCGGCGAACAGATGCGCCAGATCAGCCTGCGCTTCGTGCCGACGGCGATCCTCTCGCGCCAGGTGGCCGTGATCCGCGAGACGCCAGAGCGTGCCGCCCTGATCATGAACTTGCCCGGCCAGCCGAAAGCCATCAAGGAAACCCTGGAAGGCTTGAAGGATGCCGACGGCGTGCAACTGGTCAACGGTATCTTTGCCGCCGTGCCGTATTGCATCGACCTCATCGGCGGCCCCTACATGGAAACCGACCCGGCCATCTGCAAGGCCTTCCGTCCCAAATCGGCGCTGCGTCCGGCGCAACCTTTACCTGAGGAAAATACATGAGTACCTTGCTGGAAACCATAGAACTCGACAGCGCACCGAATCCCACCGTCTCCATCATCTGGATGCATGGCCTGGGCGCGGACGGCAACGACTTCGTGCCCCTGGTGAAAGAACTCGATTTGCGCGGCTGCCCCGCCATCCGCTTCATCTTCCCCAGCGCCGGCACCATGCCCGTCACCATCAACAACGGCTACGTGATGCGCGCCTGGTACGACATCCTCGTGAGCGACCTCGTCCGCCGCGAAGATGAAGGCGGCTTGCGCGCCTCGCAGGCACAGGTCGAAGTGCTGATCGCGCGCGAAAAGGCGCGCGGCATTCCCGCCAGCCGCATCATCCTGGCCGGCTTCTCGCAAGGTTGCGCCATGACCTTGCAAACGGGCTTGCGCCACGCGGAACCGCTGGCCGGCCTGATGTGCCTGTCCGGCTATCTGCCGCTGGCCGACAAGACGGCGGCCGAACGCACGCCGGCAAGCCTGCAGACGCCGATCTTCATGGTTCACGGCACGGCCGATCCCGTGGTGCCGATCGCCCGCGCGCAGCAGTCGCGCGACTTGCTGACCGGCATGGGTTACAAGGTGGAATGGCACGAGTACATGATGCAGCACTCGCTGTGCCAGGAAGAGATCGACGCCATCGGTGCGTGGCTGAAAAAAGTGCTGGCATAAAACAAAACAGGCGCGGTATGCGCCGCGCCTGTTGTCTTGCCAAACGCCGGGAACGATCAGTTCGCCGGCGTTTTTTCATTCCAGATTTTCAGCATGTCGGGCGAGGCTTCCGAGCGGATGCCGTTATCCGTCAGTATCGATTCCGTCGCTGCCAGCATGTCCTTGCGGGGCACGACGACCAATTCCGCATCGCGCTGCTGGAAACGGAACGTCAGCAACTCATCCGTCTGGTCGCGCAGCAAGGCCACAAGGTGCGCCAGGCTGCGCACGCGCACGCCATTGACGGAATCGACGACCGAGAAGAAACGGGTGCTGTAGCCATTCATCAGCTTGTGCGGGAAGAACGGCGCGGCGATCACCACCAGCTCTTCGCGCTCGCTATCGGGCGCATCGCCGCGCCGCGTGGCCAGCGGATTGCCGGCAAACGCCATGCCGCCCAAAATCGTTGGGTTGCCATTCGGCGCCGCCATGAATTCCGTGGTGGCGCGCGAAAACACCATGGGACCGAAGATGAAATAGGATGGGTAATTGCCCTGCAGGCCGGCAATGAGCATCGGGTGCGCGGCAGAGACGGGCACCTTGATTTTCAGGGGCGCGCCCTGGCGCACCACCGTCAACGGCAGTTCGCCATCTTTCGCCAGCTGCTGCACCCGGTACTGGAAACGCACGCGGCTGTTGGCATTCAGCTTGACCATGCCCTGGTTATCGATGGGAAAATCGCCGATATGCGTGATGACATCCCACTCCTTGAGCGGATAGGCGGCATCCTTGCTGGCCGGCGACATCACGACGGCACCCTCGACGCCCTTGGCCAGCTTCAGGTAGGTGCGCAGCGCCGGATTTTCCAGCGTTTGCGTCACGTCACGCATGGCCGGCTTGCCCTTGGGCGCGCCACTGTCCTGGTCGCGCAGGAACAGCTCGATTTCCTCGTTGGGGATGATGTAGCCGATGTTTTGCGCATTGAGCATGCCGGCAAAGGCCAGGCCGATCATCTTGTCGCCGGCAATCACGGGGCCGCCGCTATTGCCCGGGTTGATGGCCGCATCGATCTGGATGCGCAGGCCGGAGACAGGAAAGTTGTAGCGCACGAATTCGATACGCGAGACGATGCCCTTGGTGATCGACAAGGACGTGCCGCCCGTCGGATAGCCATACGCCAGCACGGCATCGCGCACGTCCGGCAAGACATTCGCGCGCGGCACCGCTTTGTGGCTGGCGAAAAAACTGTCGTCATCGATTTTCAGCAAGGCCAGGTCCATGCCGCGCGAGATGGCCAGCACGGTCGCCGGGATCTTGTCGCCCGCGCCATTCGCCTGGATCTGCACCTGGCTGGCATAGCCGACCACATGCGCATTGGTGAGGATGCGGCGGCCTTCGATGACGACGCCGGAGCCCGTCACTTCTTGCGGCGCCGCCTTGCTCCACGGTTTATACGGATCGGGCCCGCGCAGGGTGGAAAACACCTTGACGACGGAATTTTCCAGGGCGGAAGCGCTGGCGCTGGCGGCCGTCTCGGCGGCAAGCGCACGCACCGTCATCAAGGGGCAAAAAGAAAGGGCCAGCGCCAGGAAGGCGCGGCCCATCAGGGTAAAGCACGGACGAGTTTTCATTGAGCTTGTTGGCAATGGAAAGGAAGTAAAATTATATATTGAATAATTGCAACTTCATTACACTTTGTCCATCTTTCCCAGAAAAACTCCTCTCATCAGGCGGGCATGGGCGGCACGCCCAATGCCGGCACGGCCGTCTGCGCGCCATTCATCACCATGGCCAGGAAGGTGTAGTAGCCATTGATACCCATCAAGTCGACCACGCCGTGCTCGCCAAACAGCGCCAGCGCCCGCGCATACGTGGCATCGCTGACGCGCTTGTTCTGCTGCAACTCGACGCAGAAGTCGTGCACGGCTTGCTCATCTTCTTTCAGGGCAAGCGGCATGCGCCGCGCGGCAATGGCGTCCACGGCCGCTTGCGCGATGCCGTTCTGCACGGCCAGCGGCGCGTGGATGGCCCATTCGACTTGCTGGTCCCACTGGCGCGCCGTCACCAGGATCGCCAGTTCCGACAGCCGCGTGCCGATGGCGCTGCGGTAGCGCAAATATTCGCCCATGCGCTGCGCCATTTCCATCAGTTCGGGACTGCGGATCAGCGGCACGAAAGGGCCGTACAGCGCACCGCGCGGACCATCGATGATGGCTTGCGCGGCCGCGCGCTGCTGGGCGTCGAGCTGGTTCAGCGGCAGCGGCGGCAAACGGTCGATATCGCTACCGGCCATCAGGCAGTCCAGGCGACCACGTCCTGTTGCTGTTCGCCGAGGCCGGCGATACCCAGGCGCATGCTGTCGCCCTTCTTCAGGAAGCGCTGCGGCTTGCGGCCCTGGCCCACGCCCGGCGGCGTACCCGTGGCGATGACGTCGCCCGGTTCCAGGGTCATGAATTGCGACAGGTAGCTGACGATCTGCGCCACCGTGAAGATCATGGTTTGCGTATTGCCAGTCTGCATGCGCTTGCCGTTGACTTCCAGGTACAGGTCCAGATCTTGCTCGTCGATGACTTCATCGCGCGTCACCAGCCACGGGCCGACGGGGCCGAAGGTGTCGCAGCCCTTGCCCTTGTCCCACTGGCCGCCCCGCTCCAGCTGGAATGAGCGCTCGGAAATGTCGTTGACGACGCAGTAACCGGCCACGTATTTCAGGGCATCCTCTTCGCTCACGTATTGCGCGCGCGTGCCGATGATCACGCCCAGCTCCACTTCCCAATCCGTCTTTTTCGAGCCTTTTGGCAGCACGACATTGTCATCCGGGCCATTCAGGCAAGTAATGGCCTTCATGAAGACGATGGGCTCGGCCGGGATAGCCATGCCGGACTCGGCCGCGTGATCCGCGTAATTGAGGCCGATGCCGATGAACTTGCCGACTTTCGCCAGCGGCACGCCGAAGCGTGGATTGCCGCGCACCAGGGGCAGCGTCTTTTCGTCCAGCTTGGCCAGCTTGCGCAGTGCCTTGTCGGACAGTTGCGCGCCGTCAATATCGGCAATCACGCCGGACAGGTCGCGCAGTTTGCCTTCTTCATCGATCAGGCCCGGTTTTTCCTTGCCTGGACGTCCATAACGAACGAGTTTCATAGTCTTCCTTGGAGTTGATCATTGCCGCTGTGCAGGCTGCCATTTTACCGGATGGTCCGGCACGCCAGCAGCGGTGAATGAAAAACATCGCAAGTCCCGGCAGTTGCAAGGCCGCCAGCACGCCAAACGCCGCCTGGTAAGCCTGCGGCGGATACTGCTGCTGGCTGTTCAGTGGCCAGCAGCCGAGGATCAAGCCAAAGCCCGCCTGCACCAGGAAGGCGCCAGTGAAAATGAGCAGATTGAGACAAGTGGCCGCCCTGCCCGTCAAGCTGGCCGGCATGCTTTGCGCGACGATCGCATACTCGAGCCCTGTCACCGTACCCAGCAAGGTAAACAGCACGGATAGCAAAGGCAGGCTGGGCAGCACATTGCATGCCATCGCCACTTGCACGGCGACAAACAGGACGATACCCACGCCCGCCACCTGCATGGGTGCAATACCGCGCCGCCCCGCCCACTCCGTCAGCATGCCCATGCCGATGGCGCCGAAGATGACGGCCGCCATGCCGAGGTACAACAGATATGCCACGCTGTCATCGGACATGCCGCCCACGTCGGCCAGCCAGCGCCCCACCCACAAGCCTTGCACGCCAAAGAACACCGTGTGCGGCAACAGGATCAGCGCGATGGTGCGGCGAAAGGCCCGGTCACGGTAGACACTCCACACGCTGACCTTGTTCATGGCCGCGGCAGGCAGGGGCATGGCCGGCGACAGCAGGCGGATCAGCAAGCCGATGGCCAGCGCCGCCAGCGCCAGGCCCAGGAACACGCCGCGCCAGTCCGTGTAGTGCAGGGCCAGCTTGACGGGCATGGTGGCCGTGGCCGCGCCCAAGCCACCCACGGCGATCAGGTAGCCATGCACGGAAGGCAGACGCGATGGCGCGATGGCGCACGAGATCGCCTTCACGGCCGCCATGAAACAGCCGCCCAGGCCCGCCCCCATCAGGGCGCGCGCCCACATCAGCTCGGTAAAGCTATGGCCCCGGCTGAACAGCCACACGCCCAGGGCGGCCAGCGCCAGCAGCCACAGTTGCACCGTGCGGGGGCCGTAGCGGTCGAGCGCCATGCCAATTGGCAATTGCACCAGAGCAAAGGCGAGAAAGAAGGCGCTGGTCAGCAGGCCCAGCTGGGCTGGCGTCAGGGCGATGGCGCCCAGTAATTCCGCCGTCAACACGGCATTGACGCCGCGCAACAGGCACGACAGGTAATGCCCGAGCGCGAACGGCAGGAACACGAGGCAAAACACGGCTACGCCGGAACGGGAAGAGCCGCCGGCGCCGTGCATGCTCAGGCGGCCTGCGCCAGGCGGATGATTTTATGCGGCACGTGCGGCACGGGTTCATCCGTTTCAAAGAAGAATTTTTCCTGGCCAAAGGCTGGCTTCAAATCGTCCATCCACGTCGCTTCCGCATCGAACTTGGCATAAAACGGCCGGCGCACCCAGTCCGGGTTGCGCGCCTGCAAAAATTGCAGGGCAAACAGTTTTTCGCCATGGATGGTGACGATGCCGTCGATGACGATCTTGCCGGGAAACGCGCTCATGGACGGTCCGCGCACCGTGCGCGACAGGCCGGACACCATCTGGTAGGCGGCCTGGAAAATCTCGTGCGCCTTCGCCAGGGGCAACTCGAAATAGGCGCGCGGGCCCGTGTCCCGTTCGACAAACATGTAATACGGAATCGCCCCCAGGCGCGTGCCCGTCTGCCACAACTCGGCCCAGCTTGCCGGGTCTTCATTGATGTGGCGAATCAGCGGCCCCTGCATGCGCAAGGTGGCCCCCGTGGAGACGATGCGTTTCACGGCTTGCTGGGCGATGTCCTGGCGCAACTCGACGGCATGGCTGTAATGGCCCATCACGGCCAGGTTCTTGCCCGCCTTGACGATGCGCTCGAACAGGCGCATCAAGTCGTCCGCATCGCGGTCCGAGACAAAGCGCTGCGGCCAATACGCCACCGCCTTGGTGCCGATGCGGATGTTCTGGATATGTTCCAGGCCCGGCGCCAGCAGCGGCTCCAGGTAGGCAGCCAGTTGCCGCGTATTCATGATCATCGGGTCGCCGCCCGTGATCAGCACGTCCGTCACTTCCGGATGCAGTTGCAGGTAGGCGGCCAGCTCATGCGACTCGTGCGCATCAAACTTCATGTCGTCCATGCCGACGAACTGGGGCCAGCGGAAGCAGAAGGTGCAATACGCGTGGCAGGTCTGCCCCGCGCTGGGAAAAAACAGCACCGTTTGCGCATATTTATGCTGCAAGCCGCGCACGGGCGCATCGTTGACCCGGGGCACGTTGTGCGTCATCTGGCCGGCCGGATGGGGATTCATGCCCAGGCGCAAGCCATGCACATAGGCGTCGATGGCCGCCTTGTCGCGCTGCACCAGCACCAGCTCGCGCAAGTGCGCGTACTGCTCGGGCGGCAGCATGTCGCGGTGCGGGAAGACGAGGCGGTAGATGGGGTCGTCCGGGATGTTGTTCCAGTCGATCAACTGATCGAGCACATAGGCATTGGTGCGAAATGGCAAGACGTGCGACACCACTTGCACGGCTTCGCGCTGCTCTTCCGGCAGCCATTCCCACTGCCGCGCCTGTTGAATGGTGTGCCGCGTATACGGCTTGAACTTGGGTGAAAACGGCTCGGTAATGGGTGCGGACACGATCTGCTCCTTGCCTGTAAATAGCGATAACTTTCATGAAACCAGCTCCATATCGGCCAATTCCGGCCTCTTCCCCCATGCCAGGCCAGCTCGGCATGCTGTGAAAGTCATCATAGTTCTTGCTGCTTGGAACCAAATTGCTACATATCAACAAGCAGTCGATACGTTGCATGCTGCCTACAAGCAACACTGTAGTTTGTTCCATCGCAATTTGATGGGACCGCCGGCGACGTAAATTACGACTTGGCAACACATCCCTCGATACCACAAGGAGCTTTCATGAAACGCTTATTCACGGGTAGCCTGCTGTGCCTGGCATTTGCCGGCGGCAGCGTCAGCGCCGCGGTTGAACCAACGGAAAAAGACGCCATCGCCATGGCCGAACGGGGTGCCGCCTTCATGAAGGCGCATGGCAAGGAAGAAATGATGAAGAAAATCACGGCGAAAGACCCGGACTTCGTGCAGGGCTCGCTGTATGTGGACATGCGCGACATCAAGACGGGCATCGTGCTGGCCCACCCCATCAATCCTTCCATCGTGGGCAAGGATTTGACGGATGTCCCTGACGCGAATGGCAAGAAATATCGCCGTGAAATCATCGAGCTGGCGCAAAAGCAGGGCAAGGGCTGGGTCGATTACCAGTACAAGAACCCAACCAGCGGCAAGATCGAACCGAAGACCACGTACATCCTGCGCGTCAACGATGTGGTGCTGGAAGCGGGGATCTACAAGAAATAGGGCAAGGGCGGCGCGCACGAACGCCGCGCGCCGCCTGCGGTTGAAACAGCCATAGCCAGGAGTCAAGCATGCTCAATCGATTACGCATCGGACCAAAATTATTGCTGGCGCCCACCCTGGTCCTGCTGCTGCTGATACTCAGCTCGACCGGCGCCTGGTATGGCATGGTGCGACAAAATGCCTCGCTGGAAAACATGGTACGGGTACGCATCACGCATTTGAAGGCGGCCGCCGACGTACTAGGCGAGGCCAGGCATGTGCACGGCAATATGTACCAGTTGCTGTCGTGGACGAATGGCAGCTTCGCCAAGGCCCGCCTCGATACGCTGGAGCAACAGATCAAGGCGCGCCATGCGGCCATCGGCACCCAGCTGGCCACGCTGCGCGCCACGGCCACGGGCGCCGAACGCACCCTGGTCGATGCGGCCATCACGGCCCTGGCCGGCTATCGCAAGGCGGTGCTGGAAACCATGGAAATGGCGCAGATGGACCAGTCGATCGCCACCAATTCCATGCTCAAGGCGGAAACCCAATTCGTCCAGTTCAATACGCAGCTGACACAACTGTCCGCCCTGGAAACGACGCTCAGCAGCCAGGCCCATGCGACGGCCAGCGCCGAATTCCGCACCTTGGGCTGGAGCCTGCTGTTGACGGTGCTGCTGTCGATCCTCGTCTCCATCGTGGTGACCATGCTGGTGCGGCGCGCCATGCTGGTGGAAATCCGCGGCATTGCCGACGCCGTGCAAGACCTGGCGGCGGGCAAGCTGATGGCCGGCGCGCCCAAGCAAGGCAATGACGAAATCGCCGCCACGTCGCGCGTGCTGGACCAGACCATCGCCCACCTGAACCAGACCTTGCGCACCATCATGGGCGCCGTGCAATCGATCGACACGGCGTCGCGCGAAATTGCCACCGGCAATCTGGATCTGTCGGCGCGCACGGAAATGCAGGCCAGTTCGCTGGAAGAAACGTCGAGCGCCATGGAAACGCTGACGCAAGCCGTGAATGACAACGCCGACAACGCCCAGCTGGCCTGCGAGCTGGCGGGGCAAGCATCGACCCTGGCCGTGCAAGGGGGCGAGTCGATGCAGCAAGCCGTGACGACGATGGCGACAATACGGGCCAATTCGCGCCAGATCGTGGACATTATCGGCGTGATCGATAGTATTTCCTTCCAGACCAATATCCTCGCGCTGAATGCGGCAGTGGAAGCGGCGCGCGCGGGCGAACAGGGCCGCGGCTTTGCCGTAGTGGCGTCCGAAGTACGCACCCTGGCGCAGCGCTCGGCCCAGGCGGCCAAGGAAATCAAGACCCTGATCGCCACCTCGGTCACTACCATCGATGGCGGCAGCGTGGCCGTGCAGCAGGCGGGCGACAGCATGGACGCCATCGTTGCCTCGGTGCAGCAAGTCAACGAGATCATCCAGCGCGTGAAACAGGCCAGCGCGGAACAGGCCTCGGGCATCACGGAAGTGAATCAGGCCGTCGCGCAAATGGATGACGTCACCCAGCAAAATGCGGCCCTGGTGGAACAGGCGGCGGCGGCAGCGGCCAGTTTGCAGGACCAGGCCGTCAAATTGTCGGCGGCCGTGGCCGTGTTCACCCTGGACGAGCTGCCCGCCGCGCCGACAGGCCACACCGAAGACGAGGCATTCCGGCATCCGGCCAGCCCCGTCGCGGGAACGGACCGGCGCGCGCCGCGCAGCCCGCTACGCGGCATACCCGGCCGGCCTGGCGCCAAGGATGCCTCGCGGCGCCAGCGCAGCTAGATGGCGGGCACGCGCATCGGTTTACTCAGATAGCGCGAACCGGCCAGCACGAAACGCCACGGCGTGTCCATCGCCTTGGAAATGCCGATGCGCGAGCCCGCCTGCACCGTCACCTCTTCCTCGCGGGCCAGCAGCATGAACGGCGGGGCATCGAGCGCCAGGCGGTTTTGCAGATGGCTCACGCCGAGCGCCTGGCACACCTTGCCCGGCCCCGAGCACAGCAGCCGCGCATCCTCGACGCCGCGCCGTTCGCGCATGGCATCGAGTCCCGCCACGGGTTCGATGGCGCGGATCAGCACGCCCGCGCCATGCCCCGCTTCGCGGCACACAAAGTTCAGGCACCAGTGGATACCGTATGAGCGGTAGACATAGGCGTGCGCAGGCGGGCCGAACATGGCCGCATTGCGCGGCGTCATGCCCCCATACGTGTGCGAAGCGGGGTCCAGCCGGTCATACGCTTCCGTTTCCACGATACGCCCGCCGATGCCGTCGACCAGCACGGTCACGCCGATCAGCTGGCGCGCCACGCTGCTGGAATCGTCCGCAAAATCGATACCCGCAAGGATTTTTTTCATCCGGCAATTGTACTGCCGCACATCCCGCCGCACGCCTTGCCCCACCTTGAAAACAAATACAACTTGATCTTTTCATCATGAATATCAGGATGGGCAGCGTCGTAAAATGACGAAAATGGCGGCGAGTCCAGGCCAAAACGGGAATTTTTGCGACAATATATTGCAGATATGAACTATTGCCATGCATAAACAGCGATAATCGTCGGGCACTGCGCCAGACGCTCATGAAGCAGGCAGCGGCAGCGCACGACAGAATAAGCACCGGGCACAAAAATGATGATGAAAGCGTGATGATGAGAGCGGCAGCGCAAAAGCAGGTAGAGCAGGAAGATCCGGTTGACGCCTTGATGCGTTCCATCCGCATCCCGCCGCGTCCCAGCCTGCTGGTCGACTTGCAGCGCGAACTGGCGGAGCAAGACCCGTCGCCGCGCCGCATCGCGCGCATCATCGCCGACGATGTCGGCATGTCCGGCGCCCTGCTGAAACTGGCCAATTCGCCCTTCTATGGCGCCGCGCGCAAGGCCAAGTCCGTCGAGCAAGGTATCAACTTTCTCGGCATCAACCAGTGCAGCGCCATGATGACGGGCTTGCTGGCACGCCAGGCGCTGGAAGCGGAAGGCGTGGAACTGACCAACTTCTGGGATGTGTCGGCCAAGCGCGCGCGCGCGCTGGTATTTACCTCGCGCAAGCTGCGCATCGCCCCGCCCGACATCGCCCATACCTTCGGTCTGTTCTGCGATATCGGCGTGCCCCTGCTGATGAACCGCTTCCCCGACTACGTCAACACCTACGCGGCGGCCGCCAACGATGCGCACAATTGTTTTACGACCCTGGAAGACGCGCGCCACCAGACCAACCACGCGGCCATCGGCTGCTTGCTGGCACGCAACTGGGGCTTGTCCTCGGACGTCTCGTGGGCCATCCTGCACCACCACGACTACGCGGTGCTGGCCGACCCGTCCACGGACGATGCCATCCGCTCGCTCGTCGCCCTGTCGCTGCTGGCCGAAAAGGGCATTCAGCGCTACCATGGCAACAGTACCTCGCTGGAGTGGGACAAGGGCGGAGAACTTGCCTGCCAGCATCTCGGCCTGTCGCAGGAAGAAGCCGCCGACCTGCTCGACGAACTGCACGAGATGTTCGATACCGACCATTGATGTATCGGGCGGCCGCGGCCGCCTGTATGATCCGTTCCGGCGCCCGGCAAAGCCCTGGCGCCCGTTTCCGTTTGCCTGACCCGTATTTATTAACCTGTTGATCGCCATGCCCAAAAATAAGCGCCCTGTCCCCCGTAAATCCGCCAACACGCCTGAAGACAAGGACGAGTCCGTCACGCGCATGCTGTGCACGATGGCCCTGAACCTGGCGGAGCAGGAAGACAGCGAATCGCAAGGCACGGTGCTGGCCGAGCAAGCCGTCGAGTTCGGCCGCCTGATCCGCAAGGCCTTGAATCAAAAGAAGGATGAAATCCTGTATGACGCCATCGAGCGCGCCAAGTACGAAGACGTGGGCGCCTACCAGTACCTGCGCAGCCATATCGAAGAAGCGGCGTCCATTTCCGTGATCCGCCGCGAGAATGCCCCGGCCATGGAAATCAACGCCTTTGTCGTGCCCCTGCTGGTGCAAAGCACGGGCGGTTTGAAGGAAGCGGACAGCTTCCAGGACCAGGACGCTTTCGAAGCGCTGGTGAAGAGTTTCCAGCAGGCAGAACTGGAAAGCGCCAAGGCCAAGGTCGTCTTGATGAGCCATGCCTACGACCTCGATGAAATCGACCGCATCACCTATAGCCATTTGCACGAGATGGTGCGCGACGCCTACGCGTCGATGACAGACAAGAAGATCGTCGCCACGCCGGGCCTGGAAAGCAGCATCGTCGGCTGGAGCGAGACGGCCTTCGGCCCGCAGGACACGGCCGTCGAGCTGCGCTTCCTGCTGGGCTTTGCCTTGAAACGCGTGGACGACCCGTTCTATGCGGAACCGAAGGACGAAGCGGCGCTCGATGCCTGGTTCGATGCGCGCATGGCCCGCTACCAGCAATGGACGACGGAAGTGGGTGATCTGGTAAAACGCTGCCTGGCGCCGGCCGGCAACGCCCTGGAAGTGAGTTTCCTCTATCAGGATCTGTTCCACGGCGGCAAGGAACAAGGCATGAGCGAGTATGCGATGCTGCAGATGATGTCCGGCATCAACCATGCATTGGCGGAAAACAACGTCGATGCCGGCGACGTCTCGGTGGTCGTCGGCCCGGCCGATGAACACGGCGAAATGCTATTGCGCGTCAACGTCAGCACGGCGGGCGGCGAGCTGCTGCACAGCGCCGACAAGCCGCTGGACCTGGCCGCCGACCTGCAGGATGAAGTCGACGACATCTGCGACGCGCTGGCCACCATCGGCGTGACCCGCTTGTCCGTGGCGCTGAAATTCGACGCCAAGGGACAGCCGCTGGAAGCGCAGCCGTACGCGCCGGCGTAAGTCCCGTCGCCTCCTCCGTCGCCTGCCATCTTGGCAAGCGGCAATTATCAAGATACCATCTCCGCGAGCGCGCGCCAGCCTGGCGCACCTTCCGGAGATGCGCATGCCCCAGCCGCAACTGATCAATATTGTCACCCATGTGCTGGCCGGCAGCGCCGCCATCGGCCTGGGCCTGCTCCTGCTGACCACGGCCAAGGGCACGCCGCAGCACCGCCGCCGCGGCAGGCTGTTCGCGTGGCTGACCTTGCTGGTCTGCGCCACGGCCGCCATAGGCAATCTGCTGTTTGACTATCGCCCCGTCTTTGCCGTGCTGACGGTGCTGGTGCTGTACCAGCTGCTGAGCGGTTGGCGCGCCGTGTACACGCGCGATGCCGGTCCGCAAGCCGTCGATGGCGCGATGACGGCAGCCGCGCTGGCGGCGGGCGGGATGATCCTGTTGCGCCTGCAGCACGATGCTTCCGGACAGCAAACCATCGTCGTGCTGTCCTCGCTGGGCGGCCTGGCCACCATCCTCGTCTACGACGCCGCGCGCTGGCTCTTTCCCCGCCGCTGGCATGGCATGTTGTGGCGCTATGAACATATCTACAAGCTGCTCGCCTCGCTGTTCGCCATGCTTTCGGCCGCCGCGGGCAACCTGCTGCGCATGGGCCAGCCCTGGACGCAGCTGGCGCCATCCCTGCTGGGTTTGATCTGCATCGCCTGGTTCTGGCGGCGCCAGTACCGGCAGGAACAGGCGCAGCGCCTCATGCACAGGCTTGCCGCCTGACATGCCATCTCACCGGCGCAAAGCCAGCCACGCCTGCAATTTGTGCGCATACGCCAGGGTGTAGGCGGGACTGCTCGACGGCAAGCTGACGATGCGGTAGCGCTGCGCGTGCTCGCCCAGCACCTTGATGCCCAGCTTGGCTGCCGTGCCGCCGTTGAAGGCGATCGTGTCCAATTGCGGCAGGCTGGCGGCCAGGGCCACCAGGTCGTTGTCGTCGCGGGCGCGGATATTGCTATCCAGGCTGCCCGTACGCTGCGCCTGCGCCACCACGTCCCACAGGCCCACGCCGTGCGCCAATAAGGTACTCAAGCGAACTGCGTAAGGCAGGCTGGTCAGATCCACGCCCAGCACCTCGCCCAGCAGCATCCAGAACTTGTTTTGCGGATGCGCATAGTATTGGCTGTGCGCCAGCGATTTTTCTCCGGGCAGGCTGCCCAGTATCAGCAAGCGCGTATCGGCGTCGACGACGGGATCGAAACAGCGCTTGCGCGGGTCGGCGACCACGTCTGGCAAGAAGGCTGGGCTATTCAAATGAGCGGTCCGGAAGGGGAAATGAAGGGCCATTTTACCCGGCCACGCGACGGTGTAGAATTCCCGGACAACTATCCCTAAACAAGAGACCGCCCATGCGCACCATCGACACCCTGCTGGCCCAGTATGGCGAAAGCCACCGCAACCATGTCAATGAATGGGTGCACATCGTGTGCGTGCCGCTGATCGTTTTCAGCCTGCTGGGGCTGCTGTGGAGCATACATCCCAGCGTGGCGCTGCTCGGCAGTATTCTGGCCTTATACTATTATTACAAGCTGTCACGTCCGTTTGCTGCGGGCATGCTGGCGATGCTGGCCGCCATGCTGGGCCTGCTGCTGCTCATGCCGGCGCTGACCATCCTGCCCGTGTCGCTGGCGCTGTTCGTGCTGGCCTGGATAGGCCAGTTCATCGGCCACCAGATCGAAGGCAAGAAACCGTCGTTTCTGGACGACTTGCGCTTTTTACTGGTGGGGCCGCTGTTCGTGCTGGGATTTTTGTACCGGCGCCTGCGGCTGGCGTATTGAGCGGCAAGTGCTCATGTAGTCATGTGGTTACGCTGGGCCGGTAACAGATTTTTACTATTCGCAACTAGTTATCTGAGGCAAGTGTCCTTATGATAAGTCATCATCTGCCGGTCGACGCAATCGGCAACCAACTTTTGTCCAAGGGAGTCCCATATGAAAGCACCAATTATTGCAGTGGCATTGCTCGCCACCCTGGCCGGCTGCGCCGTACAACCGAACTCGGCAAATGTCTACAATGCGCGCCAGGCGCAGAACGAACAATCGGTTCGCATGGGCACGGTTGAATCCGTGCGCCAGGTAACCATCGACAAGGGTGAAACGGGCACGGGCGTGCTGGCCGGCGCGGCGCTGGGCGGCGTGGCTGGCTCGACCGTCGGTGGCGGCAAGGGCGCCATCGCGGCCAGCATCCTCGGCGCTGTCGCGGGCGGCATGGCCGGCAAGAGCATCGAAGCGAATGCCTCGAACAAACCCGGCCTGGAAATCACCGTGCGCCTGGACAATGGCGACATGCGCGCCATCGTGCAAGATGCCGACGAACTGTTCCGCCCGGGCGAGCGCGTGCGCCTGCTGTCCGATGGCCGCAAGACCCGCGTCACGCATTGATCTGCTTGCCGGCGCATGCGCTCAGCCGAATGCGCCGGCAGCGAGCAAGGCGGAAGGGTGCAGCCAGATGGCAAGCACAGCGGTCACGACGACATACACAAGCACGCTCCATATTTTGATCTGCAGTGAGGCTGGCATGGCGTCTCCCCTTTAAAGATGCAATTCAGAAAATATTTACTTGATATTAATGTAAGTATTTTCATAAATTCAACATTTTCCAGAAGCACTGCGCTGGCTCAATCCCGGGTGTCTCCTGACGGCACATTGGGCAAGCTCGGCCGGGACTCGCCATCCCCGCGCGATATCCGTATACTTGCGCGATGTCCTCTCCTCTCCTGTTCATCATTGCCTGCCTGATCTGGGGCTCCACCTTCTGGGCCATCACCTTGCAGCTGGGCGATGTCGCCCCCGCCGTTTCCGTGGTCTACCGCTTCGGCCTCGCGTCCGCCACCCTGTTTGCCTGGTGCGCCTTGCGCGGCGACCGCTTGCGCCTGCCCTGGCGCGCGCAGCAATGGATGCTGCTGCAGGGACTGGCCTCGTTTGCCCTCAGCTATGTGTGCACGTACAGCTCGGAGCAATACCTGGTGTCGGCCCTCGTCAGCGTGCTGTTTGCCCTGATGGTCTTCTGGACGCCATTGCTCAACCGCATCGCCTTCGGCACGCCCATCACCTGGAGTACCTGCTGCGCGGCATTTGTCGCCATCTGCGGCATCGTGCTGCTGTTTTACCAGTCCATCGGCGCGGCGCTGCACGATATTCTGGGCGGCGGGAATGGCCATTTCCTGCTCGGTTTCATGCTGGCCCTGGTGGCCACCGTGTCGAGCACGGTGGGCAATGCCCTCGTCATGAAAGTGCGCGAACATTCCGGCAACGTGATGCTGACCATGGCCTGGACCATGCTGTGGGGCACCTTGATGGTGGCCGTCTGGGCCATCGCCACGGGGCAGCCCTGGCAGTTGCCCGCGCGCCCCAGTTACTGGATGGGATTGTTGTACCTGGCCATCTTCGGCTCGGTGATCGCCTTCAGCGCCTATTTCACGTTAATCGCCCGCATCGGCACGCAAAAGACCGTGTACATCGGCGTCGTCACGCCCGTCATTTCCGTACTGCTGTCGGTGCAGTTCGAACACTACCGGCCCGCCGCCATCGAATGGGCGGGCATGGTGCTGTGCCTGTCCAGTGTGGCCTGGGCCCTGACGTCGGGCGCGCGCAAGACAAGTACCATTGCTTCCCTTTCCACCACTTCACCAACAAAGGCAACATGAGCACCTCTTCCTCCCTCGCCATTCGTCCCGCGACCGCATCCGACGTGGCTGCCATCTTTGGCATGATCCATGAACTGGCCGTGTTTGAAAAACTCGAGCACATGATGATCGCCAGGGAATCCATGCTGCACGACAGCCTGTTCGGCGCCCATCCCGCATGCGAAGCGCTGGTCGGCGAAGAAGATGGTGAAGTGGTGACCTTCGCCCTGTTCTTCCATAATTTTTCCACCTTCCTGTGCCGCAAGGGCCTGTACCTGGAAGACCTGTATGTGAAGCAATCGGTGCGCGGCAAGGGCTATGGCAAGCAGATGCTGGTGGCGCTGGCGCAACTGGCCGTCGAACGCGATTGCGGCCGCTTCGAATGGTCGGTGCTGGACTGGAATGAAAACGCGATCAACTTCTACAAGGGCATGGGTGCGGACGTGATGCCGGACTGGCGCATCTGCCGGGTCGCCGGCGATGCCTTGACGCAATTGTCGGCAGGTACGCCAAAGCCGGCCTGATTGGAGCGGGAACTGCAAGGAGGGGAACTGTAGCGTAAGTTCCAAAAAAATCCCCGCGGGCTAGCGGCACCGCGGGGTGAACCCATTGTCAAGTGGGAGGGGGGAGAATGCAATCAACGGTTATCAATATAAACGCTGCCGCTTGCCAACACGCCGACCTTTACATTTGCTTACCGGGCCTTACATTTGACTTAAATCTGCCAACCAAGTGTCACCGAGTGTCGCTTGAAAGACACTGATTATTTCCGTGGTTCAATCAATGTGCCGTGCAAACCGATATGTTGTTGCGCAACCCCACTGCCACCCTGCGCATTTTTATAGATTTGGTACACTGTCAAACAGGCGATGCAGCCAGCAACCACGGCAAAAATGACCATGCGACGCTCCTTGAGTATGCTTGAGGGAATCAGGGCCTGCGACGACTGATGATGACCAGGCGAGCAGGGAAGATTCAGTGTGGCATCTTAGGTCTGGGGGGCATTGTGCAATGTCAAACGCGCCAATTTGACGAGGTCATGGCATTTGATATGGCGCAAAGTGGCAGCATTCCGCTCACACAAAATGAACGCATCATTACGCACCTGGGAGCCACATCATGAATGTCTCTGCCAAACCGCTCGTCATGAAAATCTACCGCGCCTACCTGCGCTCCCGCCTGGAACGCTATACGCGCGACTTGCAAGCCATCGCCGAACAGCGCGAGAACGATTTCCAGGCTGAACGCATCCTGCACCAGGCCGTCGTCTCGGTGCGCTCCAAACTGCACTCGCTGTAACCGTGATGCCGTCAGTGCTGCCGGCCGGCCACGGCCCAGCGCTCCACCAGCTCGAACAAGCCTTGCGTCAGCAGGGCCAGCACGGCTGCGGGGATCGCGCCGGCCAGCAGCATGTCGTTGTCATTCAGCGCCAGGCCGATGGTGATGCGTTCGCCGTAACCGCCGGCGCCGATGAAGGCGGCGATGGTGGCCGTGCCCACGCTCATCACGGCCGCCGTTTTCACGCCCGCCAGCATCACCGGCAAGGCCAGCGGCAAGTCCACGTGCAGCAGGCGATCGCGCTTGTTCAAACCCAGCGCCAGCGCCGCCATGCGCAAGCCCTGCGGCACCTGCAGGATGCCCGTGCACGTGTTGCGCACGATGGGCAGCAAGGCATACACGAATAGGGCCACCAGCGCAGGTACGGTGCCGATCATGCCCAGCACGGGGATCAATATCGCCAGCAGGGCCAGCGACGGCACCGTCTGCAGCACGCCGACGAAGGCCAGCACCGTTTGCCGCAGCGGCGCCGAAAACGCCGCCAGCACGCCCAGCGGAATGCCGATCACGCACGCCAATGCCACCGACAGCAGTACCAGGGTCAGATGCTGGCGCGTCAGGGTCCACAAGTCGTCGCCGATGATTTTATCGAGCAGATTGCTGCGCGCGGCGGCCGGTTTGCTCGCCTGCGTGCCGGACGCCAGCCACTGCCGCGCCACGTCAGAGAAAGTCTTGCCATCGATTTCCACGGCCGCATTCATGGCGATCATGTCGCCCTCGCTGATGCGTCCCTGCAGCCGCAGCAAAGCCTGCCAAGCGGAGGGAAAACGCTGCGGCACGTCGAGCCGGTACAGGAGCATGGCGTCGTAGCGGGGAAAATACTGCTGCGTGTCGGCCAGCACGCGCAAGCCGTACTGGCGGATCTTCGCGTCCGTCGAATAAATGTCGATCACGTCCACCTGGCGCTGCGCCAGCGCTTCATAGGCGATGCCGTGATCGAGGCCGCGCGGGCGCTGCGGCAAGCCATAGCGCGCGGCCAGGCCCGGCCAGCCATCGACCCGGCCGATGAATTCATGCGACAGGCCGAATGTCAGGGCCGGATGCTGCGCCAGCTGTCCCAGGCTGGCGATGGATTTTTCATCACCGCGCATGGCCAGCGCATACGTATTGTTGAAGCCCAGCGGCACGGCCACGCCCAGCCCCAGCGCCGCCAGTTCGCGCCGCATCTGCGCCAGATCGATGGCCTTGTCGTGCTTGAGGATTTCGCTGGCGATGGTGCCCATGTATTCGGCATATACGTCGATGCTGCCCGCCTGCAGCGCAGCGAGCACGATGGCCGTGTTGCCCAGGCCCTGGCGGTGCTGCGCCCTGACGTGCGGCGCGGCGCTCTGCTGGAGGATTTCGCCGAGAATATACGATTCCGTGAAGCGCTTCGAGCCCACCTTCAAGGTGCCTCCATCCATGGCATGCGCAGGTGCGGCGGCGAAGAGGAGCAACAACAGCAGGTAAAACAGCAAACAAGCAGCACGCACGCGGCGCTCCAGGACGGATGATCAATCCGGCAAGCTTACCACCGGCGCGCGCCAGACACCGCCATGCACCACGCCCGCGCAAGGGTTCAGTCCCAGCGCATACGCCAGGTCGGCCGGGCGCGCGATGCGCCACAGGGCGAAATCGGCGCGCTTGCCCACCACCAGGCTGCCCGTCTGGTCCTGCAAGCCCAGCGCGCGCGCCGCGTGGCAGGTAGCACCAGCCAGCGCTTCCTGCGGCGTGAGACGCCACAGGGTGCACGCCATGTTCATCGCCAGCAGTATTGACGTCATGGGCGAGGTGCCCGGGTTGCAATCGGTGGACACGGCCATCGGCACGCCAGACGCGCGCAATGCCGCAACAGGCGGCGGCTGCGTCTCGCGCAAAAAGTAGTACGCGCCAGGCAGCAGCACGGCCACCGTGCCATGTTGCGCCATGGCGGCAATGCCCTCGTCCGACAGGAATTCCAGGTGGTCGGCCGACAGGCCGCCGTAGCGCGCCACCAGCGCCGCGCCGCCCAGGTCCGACAGCTGCTCGGCATGGAGTTTCACAGGTAGCCCCAGCGCTTTCGCCGCCTCGAACACGAATTCCGTTTGCGCCGGCGTAAAGCCGATGCGCTCGCAAAAGGCGTCGACGGCGTCGACCAGGCCGTCGCCGGCCAGCTGGGGCAGCATCTGCGCGCACAGCAGCTCGATGTAGGCGTCGGCCTGGCCCGCATATTCGGGCGGCAGCGCGTGCGCGCCGAGGAAGGTGGTGCGCACGGACACGGGCAGCTGCTCCCCTATTCTGCGCGCCACGCGCAGCATCTTCGCCTCGCTGTCCGCGTCGAGACCGTAGCCGGACTTGATCTCCAGGGTGGTCACGCCCTCGGCCAGCAGCGCCAGCACGCGGGGCAGGCTTTGCCGCAGCAATTCATCGTCGCTGGCCGCGCGCGTGGCGCGCACGGTGGACATGATGCCGCCGCCGGCGCGGCTGATGTCTTCATAGCTGGCGCCATTCAGGCGCGCCTCGAATTCGTCGCTGCGGTTGCCCGCGTGGACGATGTGCGTATGGCAGTCGATCAGGCCGGGCGTGAGCCAGCAGCCCTGGCCGTCGTGCAGCACGGCGCTACTGGCCGGCAGCTCGTCGCCGGGGCCGAACCACGCGATGCGGCCATCCTTGACGGCAATGGCTGCGTCCAGCAGCTCGCCGTAGCCCTGCTCCATGGTGGCCAAATGGACGTTGTGGATGACCAGATCCCAGTCTTGCATCGCTTCCCTCCCTAGGTAAACAGGTCGACGCACAAAACGGCCGAACGCTGCAAGGCGTCGAGCCGCCATTCCTGCGCATCGTCGGCGTCCAGCAGCAGCGCGTCATGGCGGGCCAGCGCGAACTGCTGCTCGCCACCGCGCGCCAGCACGTGGCCTTCGCCGGCGACAAACAGCAGGGTCGCCGCGCTGCGGCGCGCCAGCTTGCCCGGCACCGTGATCTTTTCCAGCTGGTGGCGGCAGCGGTCGCGCCGCGTCATCACATTGAAATCCGTCGTCGTCCCCTTGACCTGCGCAAGCACGGCCGCTTCGCCGGGAAACCACAGCATCGGTTGCGCAGCGCTCAAGGTCACCTTGCGCGTGCCATCGAGCGTCAGCTGCACGCTGTCGCCATCGACCAGCATCAGGCTGCGGTCGATGCCGGGAAAGCTGGAAAACGGCCCGCTGGCCGTGATCGTCGCCAGGCTGATACGCCAGTCAAATTCCATCAGGCCGGCACCGGGCGGAGAAATGGCGATTTCCATCGTGCTGCCGCCGCCGTTTTTCCACGGCGCGGCGCGCAGGCACTCCTGCGGGATGAAGGTCGCCATCAGAGCGCCCTCAGTTGCGCCAGCGTGCGCTTGTAGGCGGCGGCGATGGCGTTCTGCGCCACGTGGCGCCCGTCGCGCACCTGCCACTGGCCGCCGCACAGCACGTCGCGTACCAGGTTGTCGTTGCCGCAGAAAAGCACGCTGCCCAGCACATTGTCGATGGCCACGCCGCACAGGTTCACATGCGTCTCGTCGAGCACCAGCAAGTCGGCGCGGCAGCCCGGCACCAGCGCACCGAGCTTGCGCCCGGCCGCCTGCGCGCCGCCCTGCAAGGCCGCCTTCCACAGGTAGTCGCCCACATGGCGCTGGTCCGGCGTGGCGGCCACATTGCGCTGCTGGCGCTGCAAGCGCTGGCCATATTCGAGCCAGCGCAATTCCTCGACGGGCGACTGCGATACATGGCTGTCGCTGCCAACGCCGAAACGCCCGCCGGCGGCGATGAATTCGGCCAGCGGGAACAGGCCGTCGCCCAGGTTCGCCTCCGTCGTCGGGCACAGGCCCGCCACGGCGCCGCTCGTAGCCATCAGCGCCACTTCATCTGGCTGCACATGCGTGGCATGCACGAGGCACCAACGCGCATCGACGTCGACCTGGTCGTACAAGTACTGCACCGGACGCCGGCCGCTGTAATCGAGACTCTGGCGCACTTCGCCCTGCTGTTCGGCGATGTGGATGTGGATGGGGCGATCCGCGGGCAGCGCTTGCGCCACTTCGCGGATCTGCGCCACGCCAGCGGCCCGCAGCGAGTGCGGCGCAAAGCCCACCTCCACCTGCCCGCCGCGCTGCGGCGCCAGTGCTTCGACGATGCGCAGCACATCTTGCGCATCGGTGCGGAAGCGCGCCTGTTCCGCGTTCAACGCCTGTTCACCGAAGCCTGCATGGCTGTACAGCACGGGCAGCATGGTCATGCCGATGCCGCTGATGCGCGCCGCGGCCAGCACCCGTTCGGCCGTTTCGGCGGGACGCGCATACAGCGCACCGGCCATATCGCGCTGCAGGTAGTGGAATTCGCACACCGCCGTGTAGCCATGGCGCAGGCATTCGGCAAACAGCTGCGCGGCGATGCTTTCCATCTGCTCCGGCGTGATGTGGCGCGCGAAACGGTACATCAGGTCGCGCCAGGTCCAGAAACTATCCGGCCCATCCCCCGCGACTTCCGTCATGCCGCCCAGCGCCCGCTGGAAGGCATGCGAATGCAGGTTGACCATGCCGGGCAAGACATATTCGGCCACTTCGGCGCCGGCAGGCGGCGCGGCGTTTTCCGCCACCGCCGTCAAATCGCCGGCCGCGTCCCACTCCAGCAGCACGTCGCGGCGCCAGCCCTGCGGCAGCAGCGCGTGGCGCGCGAACAAACACCCGCTCAACGCGCCACCCATGCCACGGCCGCTTCCATCATCTGGCGCAGCAACGGCTGCACCTTTGCCGCCAGGTCGGGCCGGTAGCCAAATGGCGCTGCCTCATCCATGTACAGGCACTGGCACATCTCCAGCTGGATCGCATGCACGCGCTGCGCCGGCTGGCCGTAATGGCGCGTGATATGGCCGCCCTTGAAGCGGCCGTTCAGCGCCACGGTAAATGCCTCCTGCGCGCGCGCGATATCGACCACGGCGGAGGTCAGGCCCGCATCGCAGCTGGCGCCATCGGCCGTGCCGAAGTTCAGGTCGGGCAGCTTGCCGTCAAAGAAGCGCGGCACGCGCGAGGCGATGGAATGGGCATCCCACAGCACCACGGCGCCATGCACGCGCAGCAGACGGTCCAGTTCCGCGCGCAGCTGCGCATGATACGGCGCCCAGTAGCGCTGCAAGCGCTGCCGCACATCCTGCGCATCGGGTTCGCGGCCAGCCAGGTACAGCGGCTCGCGGTGAAAGGTATCGTTGGGCAGCAAGCCCGTCGTATCCTGGCCCGGATACAGATTCGTGTCTTCCTGCGGGCGGTTCAAGTCGATGGTGTAGCGCGACCAGCGCGCCGACAGCACGGATGCATCCATCTCCTGCAAAAAGCCATACAGCTCGCGCAGATGCCAGTCCGTGTCGGCCTTGATCAAGGCCTGCGGCGTCATGCGCGCGGCGATATCGTCCGGTATGTCGGTGCCCACGTGGGGCATCGACACGAGCAGCGGGATGCTGCCTTCGTTGAAGCGAAAATCCATGCTTGTCTCCTTGCTCCCGCTCAGGCGTACAGCGGGGCGAACAAATTCTTGCACGTGCTGCTCAACTCACCCTGCAGCACCATCTGCTTGGCCGCTTCGATATCGGGCGCGAAGAAACGGTCGGCGTCGAAGAACGGCACCTTCTGGCGCAGCTGCTGGTGGACATGCTCGAGGTGCGGCGAGGTTTTCAGCGGACGGTGGAAATCGATGCCCTGCGCGGCGGCCAGCAGCTCGATGCCGACGATGACGGCCGTGTTGTGCGCCATGTCGTCCAGGCGGCGCCCGGCGAACGTGGCCATGCTCACATGGTCTTCCTGGTTGGCGGAAGTCGGCAGGCTGTCGACGCTGGCCGGATGGGCAAGCGACTTGTTTTCCGATGCCAGCGCGGCAGCCGTCACGTGGGCGATCATGAAGCCGGAATTGACGCCCGGGTCGCGCACGAGGAAGGGCGGCAGGCCGGACAGGGTGGCGTCGATCAGCAGCGCGATGCGACGCTCGGCCAGCGCACCGATTTCGGAAATCGCCAGCGCCAGGGTGTCGGCGGCAAAGGCCACCGGCTCGGCGTGGAAGTTCCCGCCCGAGACGATTTCCGCCTGTCCGTTGGGACCATCCTGGAAGATCAGCGGATTGTCCGTGACGGCATTGGCTTCGATCAGCAGGGTGCGGCCGACGTTGACGATCAAATCGAGGCAGGCGCCCATGACTTGCGGCTGGCAGCGCAGGCTGTAAGGGTCCTGCACGCGCTCGTCGCCTTCCAGGTGCGAGGCGCGGATCGCGCTGTGCGCCACCAGCTGGCGGTACATCTGCGCGGCCAGGATCTGGCCCGGCTGCCCGCGCACGGCGTGTACGCGCGCGTCGAACGGCGCATCGCTGCCCTTGGCCGCGTCGAGCGACAGCGCGCCCGTGACCATGGCCGCTTCCAGCAGGCGCTCGGCCATGAACAGGCCATGCAGCGCCAGCGCGTTCGACACTTGCGTGCCGTTGATCAGCGCCAGGCCCTCTTTTGCCGCCAGCACCACGGGCGCGATGCCCGCCTGCGCCAGCGCTTCGGGAGCCGCCATCAATTCACCGTTGACGCGCACGTCGCCCACGCCCAGCATGGCCAGCGTCATGTGCGACAGCGGCGCCAGGTCGCCCGAGGCGCCGACGGAACCCTTGGCGGGGATGGCCGGCATGATGCCCGCGTTGTACAAGGCGATCAGGGTATCGACGATCAGCGGGCGCACGCCGGAAAAACCGCGCGCCAGGCTGCCGATCTTCATCAGCATGATCAGGCGCACGACGGCATCCGACAGCAGTTCTCCCGTGCCGACGGAGTGCGACAGGATCAGGTTGCGCTGCAATTGCTCCAGCTTTTCATCGGGGATGCGCGTCTTGGCGAGCAAGCCGAAACCCGTGTTGATGCCATACGCCGCATCGCCCTTGGCGACGATGGCTTGCACGGCGGCGGCCGACGCTTCGATGACGGGATAGGCCTCGGCGGCGAGGGTCAATTTTGCCTGCGCGGCCCAGACGGCGCGCAGGTCGGCCAGGGTCATCGCGCCGGGTTTTAACGTCCAACTTTTGGAGTGCTGTGTCATAGTCATTCGCGTCTAAGTCTCAAGGAAGCATGGGAAGAATCAGGCCGTTGCGCTTGGCGCAGGCGGCCGCTGTTTCGTAGCCGGCATCGGCATGGCGCATCACGCCAGAGCCGCTGTCGTTGACCAGTACCCTGGCCAGGCGTTTCGCCGCCGCTTCGCTGCCGTCGGCCACGATGACCATGCCCGCATGCTGAGAATACCCCATTCCCACGCCGCCGCCATGGTGCAGCGAAACCCAGGTGGCGCCGCCGGCCGTGTTCAGCATGGCGTTCAGCAGCGGCCAGTCGGAAACGGCGTCTGTGCCGTCCTTCATGCTTTCCGTCTCGCGGTTCGGGCTGGCGACGGAACCCGTGTCCAGGTGGTCGCGGCCGATGACGATGGGCGCCTTCAGCTCGCCCGTGCGCACCATCTCGTTGAAGGCCAGGCCGGCGATGTGGCGCTCGCCCAGTCCCAGCCAGCAGATGCGCGCCGGCAAGCCCTGGAAGGCGATGCGCTCGCGCGCCATGTCCAGCCAGTGGTGCACCTGCTTGTGGTGCGGGAACAGTTCCTTGATCTTCGCATCCGTTTTATAGATGTCTTCCGGGTCGCCCGACAGGGCCACCCAGCGGAATGGGCCGCGGCCCTCGCAGAACTGCGGGCGGATGTAGGCGGGCACGAAGCCGGGGAAATCAAACGCGTTCTTCACGCCCTGGTCGAACGCCACCTGGCGGATATTGTTGCCGTAATCGACGGTATGCACGCCCATGGCGTGGAAATCGAGCATGGCTTGTACGTGGGCGGCGCAGGAATCGGCGGCGGCCACCGTCAGGCGCGCATGGCGCTGCGGGTCCTGCTGCGCCGCCTTCCAGTCCGACACGCTCCAGCCGCGCGGCAGATAGCCGTTGACCAGGTCGTGCGCGGACGTCTGGTCCGTCACCAGGTCCGGCACCAGGCCGCCCGCCTTGGCGCGGCGCACCAGTTCCGGCAGCACTTCGGCCGCGTTGCCCAGCAAGCCGATGGAAATGGCTTCCTTGCGCTCCGTATGGTACTTGACCAGCTCCAGGGCTTCGTCCAGGCTGGCCGCCTGCTTGTCCAGGTAGCGCGTGCGCAAACGGAAATCGATGCTGCTTTGCTGGCATTCGATATTGAGCGAGACGGCGCCCGCCATGGTGGCGGCCAGCGGCTGCGCGCCGCCCATGCCGCCCAGGCCCGCCGTCAGGATCCAGCGCCCGCCCCAGTCGCCGCCGAAATGCTGGCGGCCCGCTTCGGCGAAGGTTTCATACGTGCCCTGCACGATGCCCTGCGTGCCGATATAGATCCAGCTGCCGGCCGTCATCTGGCCGTACATGAACAGGCCCTGGCGATCGAGTTCGTTGAAGTGTTCCCAGTTGGCCCATTTCGGCACCAGGTTGGAGTTCGCGATCAGTACGCGCGGCGCATCCGCATGGGTCTGGAATACGCCCACCGGCTTGCCGGACTGGATCAGCAAGGTCTGGTCGTCTTCCAGCTCGCGCAAGGACGCGAGGATCTGGTCGAAACAGGCCCAGTTGCGGGCCGCGCGACCGATGCCGCCATAGACGACCAGGTGCTGCGGATTTTCCGCCACTTCCGGGTCCAGGTTGTTTTGCAACATGCGGTAGGCCGCCTCGGCCTGCCAACTCTTGCAAGCCATGACCGTGCCGCGCGGGGCGCGGATGGAACGGCTGGCATCAAAGCGTGGATCGGTGTCCATTGTGCTGTTCATGCTGTCTCCTCGTAGGGTGCGAGCGGGCGTACTTGGCCCGCTCTGGTGCTACCAGCATAGGTTGTCTATACAACCAAGTCAACATATTTTTGCAGGCCCAAAGTCGCTATTTTTTCTCGAACACGCGCTTGCCCGCCACCCACGTTTGCAGCACCTGCGTCTTGCCGATGGCCTTGGGTTCGGCCTTGAACAGGTCCTGGTCGACGACGACGAAGTCCGCCCACTTTCCCGCTTCCAGGGTGCCGATGACCTTTTCCTGGTGCGCCGCCCAAGCCGCGTCGAGGGTGAAGCAGCGCAGCGCTTCCGTCACCGTCATCGCTTGCTGCGGGTACCAGCCGCCGGCAGGGAAGCCTTCGCTGTTCTGCCGCGTCACGGCCGCGTGGATGCCCTCGAACGGGTTCGGCGACTCGATGGGGAAATCGGAACCGCAGGCGATGCGCGAGCCCTGCTTGAGGAAGGTGCGCCACGCATACGCGCCCTTGATGCGCTCGTGACCCACGCGCTGCTCCGCCATGTTCTGGTCCGAGGTGGCGTGCGTCGGTTGCATCGACGGCACGATGCCCAGCGCCTTGAAACGGGGGATGTCGGACAACTGCACCACCTGCGCGTGCTCCATGCGGTGGCGCAGGCCCACGCTGCGGTATTGCGCGGTCAAGGCCTGGTAGCCGTCGAGGATTTGATGGTTGCCCGCGTCGCCGATGGCGTGCACATTGACCTGGTAGCCGGCGCGCATGGCTTTTTCCATCTTCGCGCGCATGGCAGCGTCAGGGTAGAACAGCAGGCCGCTAGTAGTCGGATCGTCGCTGTACGGCGCCAGCAAGGCCGCCCCGCGGCTGCCCAGGGCGCCATCGGACAGCAGTTTCACGGCGCGCAAGGCGTACATGTCGCGCGCATAGCTGTTCAGGGGGCCGTTTTTCGCCAGCGCGTCGAAGTCGTCCGTCGTATCCGCGATCATGCCGTACACGCGCACCGTCAGCTTGCCGTGGTCCGCGTAATCGCGGAACAGCCGGTCCTGCATCTGGCCGATGCCCGCATCGTGCACGCTGGTCAGCCCCACCTGAGACAGCTGCGCCAGCGCGCCATCGAGGGCGGCGCGGTTTTCCACGTCGCCCGGCTTGGGCAGCACGGCATCCATCAAGTCCATGGCGTTGTCGACCAGCACTCCAGTGGCATTGCCGTCCGCGTCGCGCTCGATCTTGCCGCCCGCCGGGTCTTGTGTGGCGCGCGTGATGCCGGCCAGCGCCAGCGCGCGGCTGTTGGCCCAGCCCGCGTGGCCATCGACCCGGCGCAGCCACACGGGCCGCGCGCTTTCGGCCGCATCGAGTTCCGCTGCCGTGGGAAAGCGTCCCAGCTTCCAGATTTCCTGGTTCCAGCCATTGCCGACGACCCAGCTGCGCTCGGGATGCGCTTTGGCGAAGTCGCCCACGGCCTGCACGGCGGCCGGCAGCGAGGCAGAACCGTA
Organism: Janthinobacterium sp. PLB04; assembly: GCF_021165895.1. NCBI lineage: Bacteria > Pseudomonadati > Pseudomonadota > Betaproteobacteria > Burkholderiales > Oxalobacteraceae > Janthinobacterium > Janthinobacterium sp. PLB04. Next base: position 6,021,118 of record NZ_CP088968.1, read on the forward strand.
CAGCATCACGCCGCTGGCGATCGTCCCCAGGCCGAACACGTGACCGTGCGCGTCGATCAGGCCTGGCAGCACGGTTTTTCCCTGCACGTCGACGTGCGTGGCGCCCTTGGCCGCCTTGCGTTTCACCTGCGCGGCGCTGCCGACGGCGAGCAGCTTGCCCGCGTCGTCAAACGCCAGCGCCGTGAAACGCACCACCTTGCCGGCTGCGTTGAGCGTGTAGCCGTTGGCATTGTCGATGACGGTATCGGCATGCGCGTGGCCGAGGGCCCCCAGGCAGGCGAGCGTGAGCAAGGTGCGGCGCAGTGGCAAGGTCGGCATTTCCATCTCCAGGTCTGTTAGTCGTTAGCAAAAAGACGAGTGTATAGAAATTGGCAAAATGGTCAATCAGGCAGCGCGGGGCGCTCGTACCATCAGCCAGTAATCGCAGCCCGTGACGGCTTCCGCGTAGCGGCCCGCCGCCACGAAGCCCAGACGGGCATAGAACGGCAGGCTGCGCTCGTTGTAGGTCTCCAGGAAGCACGCGGCACGCGCCGCATCGACGGCCGCTAGGCCCGGCGCCAGCACGGACGCGCCCAGCCCCTGCCCTTGCGCGGCCGGGGCGATGCCGGCGATCGACAGATACCACGCGTCTTGCAGACCATGCTGCGCCAGCGCATGCTCCATGTTCGCGACGATGGCCGTGAAATGCGCGAAGCCCTGCTCCCCCAGCAGCGCGCGCAAGGCGGCTTCGCGCTGCCCATACGCCGCCTGGCGCTGGGCTGCCGGCGTATCCGTGGTCCAGATGGCGGCGCCATTGCCCGCGTCATCCGCCAGATCGACGCGCCCCGCCTGGCGGCCTTCTTCCAGCGCCAGCGCGAAGTAGGCTTCCAGCATGGCCAGCCGCGCCGTCTCGTCGTCGCCGCACGCCACCGTGACGGTGCGGTAGAACGGATCGCCGGTCAGGGCGGCGGCCAGGCTACGGGCGGTGCGGGAGGATTCGGCGTGGGAAACTGCGATGCTGGATGGGCTGGACATGGTTCTCTTTCTGTTCATTGAAACGCCCGGCATCTTAACGCAAGCGCGCAGGCCTTGCGCCCGGTCAATACCCGCATGGCGGCGCGGGCCTACGCTGGCGTTTTATCGCGGAGTCCCCATGGCCAGGCACCATGTCATCAGCACCACCGCGTGCGACGTTCGTCAAGCTCGTGGCGCACCAGAAGAGCAGCCTGGGCGCACGCTTCGACAGCATGATCGTCACCTTCAGCGCCGACGGCCAGCCCGTGCTGGGCGCCACCCTGCGCAACGCGACAAGCGGCTGCGAACTGCACCGCCTGGCCGGCCAGCCCGACGAATGCTGGTGCTGCGGCTATGACGAGCAGCTGGAATTCGTCTCGCAAGCCAACGCACCGCTGGCGCACGCCGACTACCGCCTCACCTTGAGCAACGGTGAAACGTGGACGGGGACGACGGATGCGAAGGGGCGCACGGGGCGCGTCGCCAGCAAGCGGGAGGAGCAGATAACGATGGTGGAATTTTTCCCACAAGAAGATAGCCTTCCCTGCTGCTTCGCTGCACCTGTCCCGGTGGCGCCGACGGCGATCATACTGGAACTACAAGACGTAAAAACTACCGACAAGGATATCGACACATCAGTCAAACAGGTAAAAATCGATAGCATGGCTCGCCCACTTACCCAGGCTGAAATAAACATGGCATGGATGATCTTTGAAGATGCCGTCGACTATAGCAAAGTCAAAATTCACAAGAGGCCTTATCTATGGCTGCTCCAACCAAAAAACACTGCCATGACACCCAATGGGGAAATGTATTTCCATGAGTCGAGATTTCTGGACGATTTTTCCAATGCAGATAACACCGAGCGTCATTGGTTCATTCATGAAATGGTCCATATTTGGCAATATCAACTGAAATATCCGGTGGCCATGCGTGGAGCATTCAGAATAGGACTGGACTACAAGTACGTATTGTCGTCCGAAAGAAAATTAGCCGACTACAACATGGAGGCACAGGGAGACTTGTTAGCCGACTACTACGCATTGAAATACTTAAAGGATTCTTCCGCAATGCGCCAAGAGCAATATGCTAACGACCAAGCAGTTTATGAAGAGGTACTCAATGATTTTTTCATCAACAGAAAAAGTGAAAAGAATTTACCTGGCGGGAATATCGAGCGCACTCCTCTCGTCGACATACCTTGATGCGGGTGCAACATCGCGCATCGCCGATGCTGAAATCAATTCAGTCAATGGCACGCCATGCTTCACAATCTCACAAACGGAAGAGAACCGTAACGGTCAGCCACTCCTGGGGGCACTCAGTATTTCAGACCTGTCAGTAAAACCGGCCACCAAAGTATGGAGCTATGTGATGAGCGGAGGAAGAAAAATTCCGCTTTCATCAAAAAGCTGCCTGCTCTATGGCGATATTCCACAGGGCGCAAATGGCATGCCCGCTCCTGAACTGCAAACCGGGCGGGTTTACAGCATCTTCTTGAATGGACGTCCAGATGATCCTTCCGACCCTACCTATGGCTATAGAGGAAAATTCTGCATCGCTGCCACCTCCGCAGATGAACGAAAAATCATCGCCATTGGCAGCGGCACGCCAGCGTGGAAACATGACAATTGCCCAGTACATTCGCTCGTCCCATAATGCAACAATCGCCATGCCATGGCGTCACACACTGCTATTCCTGCTTGCGGCGCTGACGAGTGTCGATGTCTCGGCGTGGTCGCGCATGGGCCGCGCCGCCGTCATGACAGAGGCAGGCCTTCCCTGCTTCAAGATTGCCAATGAAGAGGAAAGATCAAGGGGTCCTGTCAGCCTGAAGATGCTGACGATCAGCACACCTGAGCCGAATGGCTGGAAAGATGTATGGACGGTCATGTTCCCCAATGCCTCGTTTGGCGATCCCTCCTATCAACTGCCAAACAGGGGATGCGTGCGCTACGGGAAGGCTCCCGAGGGGGCCGAGAGCAGCGATGCAACGCCACTGGTTGCGGGGAAAGTGTATGGCGTATCCTTCCTGGGAAGGCCGCCATCCGCGTCAGATCCCACTTCACGCTACTCGGCAGATTTTTGCCTGCTCACGGCCCCAGCCGGGGGCTTCCAAGTGGTTCAGCTGACAAATGGCAATAATACTTGCGCTTCCGAGAAAAAACCAAGATAGCTCGTATGATTTCGTCTATCACGAACAGACCACTTCCGGCGTTCAAGGGGTGGGCGGAACCACCTCACTCGATTCCTCCCCCCGCTTCGCCGGCGCCCTGAACCACTGCTCCGGCGGCACCACATGCGACTCTTTCGGGTCATCGATGTAGTGCGGCGAGGTGATCTGCACGTCGAATTCGTTGAAGACGTCGATGATGTTCTGGTGCAAGCGGTTCAGCACTTCGGCGCGCTGGCGGGGGACTTCGGCGCTGGCGTAGGCGACGAGGCGGTATTGCACGTAGTAATCTTGCAGGGCCAGCTGCATCACGTACGGTTTCGGCGTGGTGGACAGTTCCGTCGTGCGCGAGGCGGCCAGTTCCAGCATGGCGTGCACTTGCCGCCATGGCGTGGCATAGCCGATGGTGACGGTGGAATCGAGCACGAAGCCGCCGCCGGGCTGGGCGCGCGAATAGTTCTTTGTCGTTTGCGACATCACCCAGGCGTTTGGCAAGGCCACCTCTTCCCCGAGGCCCGTGCGCAGCCGCGTTTCGAACATGCCCACGTCGACCACCGTGCCTTCGCTGTCGCCCACGCGCACATATTCTCCCTTGCGCAGGGCCCGCGTGTACATCAGGATCAGGCCGCTGGCGCCCTGGCCCACGATGCTCGACGCGCCGATCGACACCATCAGGCCCACCAGCACGGACAGTCCCTGGAAGGCGGCCGTATGCGAGCCGGGCAGATACGGATACGCCATGGCCAGCGCAAACAGCCAGATCACCACGCTGGCGATGCGGCGCGTCGGCAGGGCCGTATCCTTGTCCAGCCAGCCGATTTGCAGTTCCCCGCTTTCCACGCGCTTGAACAGCGAGGCGGCCGTGGCGGCGATCAGGCGCGCGATGGCGAAGATCACGCAGACCAGCACCAGCCCCGGCAAGGCGCCGATGATGGCGTGGAAGACGTCGGCGGCCACGTCGAACAAATAGCCGCTCAGGCTTTCGCCCCAGGAACGCGTGTAGGGCAGGCGGCCCAGCACGAAGGCGGCCCACAGATAGGTGGCCATCAGGCGCAAGCCCCACAGCACGGCGCTCAGCAGCTGATACGCGAAGGCGATGTAGTGTTCGGCATCGAGCACGCGCACATTCTTCAGGCGCACGTCGCGCAGGCGCGAGGCCAGCAGGATGCCGCTGCGGCGCTTGGCCCAGTGGTACAAACGCGTCAAGCCCATCCACACCAGCCAGAACACGAGGGTGGCGGCCGCGCACACGGCGGCCGCGATCGACAGGTAGCGCCAGCTGCCCTGTTCGCGGTAATCGAGCACGGCCTTGCTCAACTCGCCGGCAGCCGTTTTCGCCACGCTTTCCGTCGTGTCGCCGGCCAGCTGGTTGACATCGCCAGGCACGACGACGAACAGCTGCACGCCATCGAGCAGCACTTGCGTGCCTTCGGGAATCATCCGCGTGCTCGTCTGCAAGGGGCCATTCTTGGCCAGCACGCCTTCCAGCCGGCGCTGCGCGCCCGTGGCTCGCTCATCGGGCGGATAGCCGGCCAGCGCGGCGCGAAAGACAAACACTTTGCGGTTGGCAAACATCAGCGGCGCCGTCCTGGCCGCCGCGGCCTGCGACGGCGCCACGACGGACGCGGCCTCCGCAACGAGCGCCGGCACGCCGTCGTCCGCATGGGCTGCGGGCAGCAGGAAAATGGTCAACAGGCACAACAGGCGGAGCAGCGCGGACATGGCAGAAATGAAAGAGTGACAAGAAGCAGCCATCATGCCATGTAATCCTGGAAACTCAAGCGCCGCAGCTAGTCTTCAGCTCGCATCATGAAAAATGATGCCCAGGGTGTGACGCAAGCCCGAACGCAGGCGCGACACGCCGTGGCGCATGTTGACGCGGTAGCTGCCGCGCGTGCCGTTGACGGGGCGCTGCGCAACAGGAAAGAGCACGGCGTCACCCTGCGCCAACGGCACCACTTCGGCGCGCGACTGCATGCGCGGGCGCTGCTCCGTCAGCACGAACTCGCCGCCCGTGAAATCCTCGTGCGGGCGCGACAGCAGCACGGCCAGTTGCAGCGGAAACACGTGCTCGCCATACAAGTCCTGGTGCAGGCAGTTGTAATCGCCCTCGCGGTAGCGCAGCAGCAAGGGCGTGGGCCGGGTTTGTCCCGCCGCATGGCAGCGCGCCAGGAAATCTCCGTGCGCCACAGGAAAGCGGCTGTCGATGCCCATGCTGGCGTGCCAGCGGTTGGCAATGGCCGCCAGCGGCGGATACAAGGCAGCGCGCAGCTCGGCGACCGGCTGCGGCAGCGGATAGGCCCAATACTGGTACTCGCCCTGGCCAAAACCATGGCGCTGCATCACCACCCTGCTGCGAAAACGCGCTGATTCTTCGTACTGGGCAGCCAGCGCCGCGCAGGCATCCGCGGCCAGCAAGCCCGGCACGACGGCACAGCCGTATTGATTCAGCTCATCCTCGATCTGCTGCCAGTCCAGCGCCCTCACCGTTCACCCTCGCGCTCGAGCAGCGCCTGCTTGCGCTCCACGCCCCAGCGGTAGCCGGACAGCGCGCCATCGTTGCGCACCACGCGGTGGCAGGGGATGGCGACGGCCAGGGCATTCGCGGCGCAGGCACCGGCCACGGCGCGCGCGCCTTGCGGGGCGCCGATGCGGCGCGCCAGCTCCGCATAACTGACCGTGCTGCCGGCGGGAATCTCGCGCAAGGCTTGCCACACGCGCTGCTGGAACACCGTGCCGCGCACGTCGAGCGGCAAATCCAGGCCCAGGCCCGGCGCTTCGACCAGGCCGACGACTTGCGCCACCGTCTGCTCGTACTCGGGCTCGGCGCCGCGCAGCTCGGCGCGGGGAAAGCGGTCCTGCAAGTCGCGCAGCAGCACTTCCGGGTCGTCATCGATCAAGATCGCGCAGATGCCCTTGTCCGTGCTGGCCACGAGGATGGCGCCCAGCGAGCAGGCGCCGATGGCGAAACGGATCACGGCGCCGCTGCCGCCGTCGCGGAACGCGCCCGGCGTCATGCCCAGCAAGCCTGGCGTGGCGGCATACAGGCGGCCGCTGGAATTGAAGCCGGCCGCGTATAACGTTTCCGTGACATTGCCCGCGCCCTGCAAGCCAGCCTTGAGGCGCTCGCCGCGCCGCGCCGCCGCATATGCTTTCGGCGTGATGCCCGTATGCGCCTTGAAGACGCGGTGAAAGTGAAAGCGGCTCATGCCGGCGGCCCTGGCAAGGCTGTCCAGGTCAGGCAGCTCGTCGCTGGCGTCGATCAGGCGGCAGATGTCGGCCACGATGGCCGCCTGGCGCTGGGCCAGCGGCGGCAGATTCGGCTTGCAGCGCAGGCAGGGACGAAAGCCGGCCGCCTCCGCCTGCTCGCAACTGGCGTGGAAAGCCACGTTGCGGCGCAAGGCAGGGCGCGCCGCGCAAGATGGCCGGCAATACACACCGGTCGTGCGCACCGAATAATAAAAGACCCCATCGGCGTCGGGCGCGCGCCGCTGCAGGGCATCCCAGCGTTCATCGTCAGTCAGGTAAGCGTGTTCCATGGCGAACTCCGTGCAAGTCTATAGTAAGAGCCTATCCCAGTAGATGAATACATCCCCTGCTGGCGCCCCTCAGAAGCGGGGACGGCGTTGCTCGTCGTCGCGTGGCTCGCCACGCGTCCTCCTCACGCCTTGTCCGCGCTCCTGATGAACTGCCAGCAGAAGACGCTCCCTACTGGGATAGGCTCCAAGTCACCAGCATAGCCAGCGCCCATGCGCGCCGCACTCCGGCGCTTGCTTTTGAATTCAAAAAAAGGCTGGCGGCAGGCATCGTTCTCGGTGCTAAAATCGGCCATCGCGCCTCCAACCGGCGGCGCGCCCTGCCCGTGCCCCGGAGAAACCGCATTGGACGACCACAATACACAAGAAAATACGCCCATTTTCCAGCGCATCAAGGATTTTCTGCTGGCGGGCATCGCTGCCGGACGCTGGAAGGAAGGCGACGTGATTCCCTCCGAGCAAGCGCTGGTGAAGCAATTCGGCGTCTCGCGCATGACGGTCAACCGCGCCGTGCGCGAACTGACCAGCGAGCAGGTGCTGACGCGGCGCCAGGGATCCGGCACCTATGTGGCGCAGCAAAAGTACCAGGCGACCTTGTTGGAAATCAAGAGTATCGCCGATGAAGTGCGCGCGCGCGGACATATCCACCGCAGCAGCTTGCAATTGCTGGAACGCACCAAGGCGTCCGACCTGCTGGCCAAGCAATTTGGATTGCCGCCGGAACACCCGCTGTTTCATTCGCTGATCGTGCATTTTGAAAACGGCGTGCCGATCCAGGTGGAAGACCGCTGGGTCAATCCCGAGTGCGCGCCCGACTACATGACGCAGGATTTTTCCAGCATCACGCCGAACGAATACCTGATGGCCGCCGCGCCCCTGCAAGGCGCCACCTACAGCATCGAAGCGCTGTCGGCGCCGCGCGACATCGCCGAAATGCTGGCCATCGACACCAAACAGCCTTGCCTGGTGCTGCGCCGCCAGACCCGTTCGGGCGGCAAGATCGCCTCGATCGCCACCATGTGGCATCCCGGACACCGCTATCAGTTCGCCGGTAGTTTTAGCTGAGGCTATCGCCTCGATTGAGTAGCACGATTTCGCGCCAACTTTCTCACGAATTCTCACCAAATCGCGAAAAAAACAGCCATTTCGGGGTGAAAAAAATCCCGTTTTGGCCGTTTCTGAAACTAAATACTCCGAGTAAATATTCGATGCTATAGTTGCCGCCAGAAAGCGCCGCAGGCGTTTATTTGAGCGCGCCTCATGTACTGCCAGCCTAGTCCAATCACGCCCCAGAAAGGGATGCATTTGTCGTATTGCAGCCACACGAGTTTCAGCGCACCACGCCCTCGGCGCCCTGCGCTGCGCCGGCTCGCTCATACGATGCTGGCGGCAGGCATGGCGCTTTCGCTGCCGGTGCAGGCGGCGGCGCCCGGCATGGCGCCGGCATTGCTGTGGCCGTATGCTGCCGCCAGTGCCACCGCCCTGGCGGGACTGGCTTGCTGGCAAGCCTGGCGCTTGCGCCAGCAGTTGCGCCGCCAGCCCCAGCCCGCGCATGCCCAGGCTGAGCAGGATGCCATGCAAGCCTTGCGCGGCGCCACCATGGCCGGCTGGACCTGGCGGCGCCAGTCCGACCGTCTGCAGTTCGCGCCCCAATACCAGGACGTCCTGGGCGACAAGCATGCCCAGCTCGAGCATGCACTGGCCGACTGGCTGGCCGAAGTCCACCGCGATGACCGCGCGCGCCTGAGCCTGGCCTTTCGCCAGCATCTGGACGGCCAGACACCCGGCACCTTCAATTGCGAATTCCGTTTGCGTCACAGCGACGGCCACTGGCGCTGGCTGCTGGCGCGCGGCGCCGTCCTGTCGCGCGCCTCGGATGGCGCCGCCACGCAGGCCAGCGGCATCGTCTGCGATATCAGCGAGCGCAAGCAGGACGAGCAATCGCGCATGCGCTCGATGCTGGAAGCGGCACCCGAAGCCATGCTGGTGGCCGACGTCGAGGGCAAGGTGCATTATGCCAACCAGATCGGCGCGCGCTGCTTCGGCTATCCGCTGGCCGAATTGACGGGCATGTCGCTGGAGCAATTGGTACCGGAAAGCACGCCCAGCCAATCCGTGGGCGACCCGCAAGGACGGCACAGCCTGCCGGGCCGGGTGATGATGGCGCGCCGCCGCGACGGCACGCACTTCCCCGCCAAGGTCAGCCTGTCGCCGCTGCGCATGGCGGGCCAGGTGTTTTCCATCGTCTCGCTGCGCGACATGACGCAGCGGCAACGCGCCGAGGAAGCGCTGCACGCCAGTTCGGAACGCTACCGCCTGATCGTGCAGACGGCCGCCGAAGGCATCTGGATGACGGATGCGAACGGCAAGACCACGTTCGTCAACCCGAAGATGGCGCACATGCTGGGCTACACGGTGCAGGAAATGCTGGGCCGTCCCCTGCTCGACTTCATGGACCGCGACAGCCAGTTGCTGATGCAGCGCCGCCTGGCCAGCCATGGCAGCTTCGCCAGCCAGCCGGACCAGGTCGATTTCCGCTTCTTCCGCAAGGATCAGTCCAGCCTGTGGGGCTTGCTGTCGAGTACCAGCATCCAGTCGGACAATGGCGAACCGGGCGGCACCCTGGCGATGATTACCGACATCACGGAGCGCCGCCAGGCATCGATCGCGCTGTCGAACTCGAGCCAGCGCATGGCGTCCGTGTTCGGCGCCGTGACGAATGGCCTGGTGGTGCAGGACAGCCACGGCCACATATTGGAAAGCAACGCCGCCGCCGAACGCATGCTGGCGGCCAGTCCGGCCGGCAACAGCCTGTGGCAAGCCATCCGCGAAGACGGTTCCGCCTTCGACCAGCGCAGCCATCCCGTGCACATCACCCTGTCGACGGGCGAGGCCATGCGCGACGTGCTGATGGGCGTGCAGCAGCCCGACGGCAGCCTGTCGTGGCTATCCGTGAATACCGAGGCCATCCGCGATGAATACGGCAAGGTGGGCATGGTCGTGGCCAGCCTGACGGACATCACGTATCACAAGCGCAGCGAAAGTGCCTTGCGTGAACTCAATGAACATCTGGAAGAGCGCGTGGCGCAGCGCACGGAGCAGCTGGACCAGGCCAAGCAGGTGGCCGAAGAAGCGAGCCTGGCGAAGGGACAATTCCTGGCCAACATGAGCCATGAAATCCGCACGCCGATGAATGGCGTGATCGGCATGGCGTATCTCGCCCTGAAGACGGACCTGGAACCGCGCCAGCGCGACTACCTGGAAAAAATCCGCTTCGCCGGAGAACACTTGCTGGGCATCATCGACGATATCCTCGACATCTCGAAGATCGAGGCAGGCAAGCTGGAAATCGAACGCGTCAACTTCAGTTTCGACCATGTGGTGCAAACGCTGATGACGGTGGTCGCGCCACGCGCCGCCGGCAAGAACCTGGAACTGCTGTTCGAGATCGACCCGCAATTGCCCGCCGTGCTGGTGGGCGACCCGCTGCGCCTGGGGCAGGTGCTGATCAACTACGCCAATAACGCCATCAAGTTCAGCGAACAGGGCAGCATTACCGTGAAAGTGCGCAGGGTGGTGGCGGACGCGAAACACTGCCTCGTGCGCTTTGAAGTGTGCGACCACGGCATCGGCCTGTCGCAGGATGAAATGAGCAAGCTCTTCCAGTCCTTCCAGCAGGCCGACACCTCCACCACGCGCGAATATGGCGGCACGGGCCTGGGCCTGGCCATCTGCAAGCAGCTGGCACAGCTGATGGGTGGCGACGTGGGCGTCGACAGCCGTCCCGGCGCCGGCAGCACCTTCTGGTTCACGGCCAACCTGGGCATTTCCGACCAGGCCGCGCCCGCCATGCTTGACAGCATGGTGCAGACGGCGGCCGCCATGCGCGCCAGCGCCGACGCGGCCCTGGTGATGCGCACGCTCAAGCATGCGCGCATCCTGCTGGTGGAAGACAATACGTTCAACCAGCAAGTGGCGCTGGAATTGCTGGAGGAAGCGGGCGCCTCCGTCTGCCTGGCCAACAATGGCGAAGAGGCGCTCGACCTGCTGCGCCAGACGCAGTTCGATTGCGTGCTGATGGACGTGCAGATGCCGCTGATGGATGGCTTGCAGGCAACGCGCCACATCCGCGCCGACCCGCAGCTGGCGCACCTGCGCGTGCTGGCCATGACGGCCACGGCCACCAGCGAAGACCGCGTGCGCTGCCTGGAAGCGGGCATGGACGATTTCATTTCCAAGCCCATCCAGCCGGCCATGATGTACCAGACCATCGCCAGCTGGCTGCCGGCGCACGAAACGCCGCCGCCACCGGCGCGCAGCCGCGCCGCGCCCGCCTTCAAGACCACCCTGGCCGGCGACCCGCAAGTGATCGACCTGTCCATCCTGGCCAAATTGCTGGGCTACAACCCGGAAAAGGTGCGCAAGTTCGCCTTCAAGTTCCTGCAGACCACGCAGGATGGCTTTGGCGACATCGATGCGGCCCTGGCGCGCGGCGACGTGCAGCAGGTGCGCGAACTGGGACACCGCATCAAGTCGTCGGCGCGCACCGTGGGCGCCCTGGGGCTGGCCGAACTGTGCCACAACCTGGAAACCCTGGCGCCGGGCGAACCGGCCGACGAGGCAGAGCGGGCACGGCGCATCGTCACGCGCCTGTGGCCCCTGCTGGAACAGATTACCGAACAAATCATGAATAACACCAGCTTTGCCAATGACGATTAGCTATCGCCAAATTGGGTTGCGGCAAGGTATCGGCATCGACAGCGATGCATATCAATAGAAAGACATGACGATGAATACTGTATCAAACCAAGCAAGCCAGGAACACAACGAAGCGGGCCTGGCGCCATTGCGCGTGCTGCTGCTGGACGACGACGTTTTCATGCTCGACGTGCTCAGCGACATGCTCGAACAGATGGGCCAGTTCGACATCCGCTGCGAGTCGCACAGCGATCAGGCGCTGGCCACCCTCAAGCAGCACCAGCCCGACCTGCTGATCTGCGACCTGTCCATGCCCGACATCGACGGCATCGAATTCTTGCGCATGGCGGCGGAAAACGGCTTCCGCGGCGGCGTGGTCCTGCTGTCGGGCCTGCATTCGGCCGTACGCCTGGCGGCCGAGCGCCTGGCCATGGCGAATGGCCTGCATATCCTGGGCACCTTCCGCAAGCCGATGGAAAGCGCGGAATTGCAGCTCATGGTGAACTTGCAACTGCAGCACACGGCGCGTCTGGCCAACCTACAAGCCTGATCGAGGGGCCGGCCGGGAGGGCAGGCACGGCGCTGCAGGCCAGCAGGCATGCGGCTTTGCCGCCCTGCGGCCACGCACAGGAGGGATATGCTGGCGATATGCCTCAAGTTTTTCTGCAATAATCGCCACGCTTTGAAAAAATGGGTTATTATTTCAGCCATCCCCGCCTGCATACCTCTGGTCGCACCTTCCAAGACATTGAAGTCGTGCCCATTGTCCCCATCTTCTCACTGCATTCCAGGAAGCATGGATGGCGAACCAGCGTATGGTTAATTCCAGGCATTATTGATCCCACCCTCATTTGAGGAAAATATGAGCGAAAATATCAAACACATTAGCGATGCATCTTTTGAAGCAGACGTCCTGAAATCCGAGTTGCCAGTACTGGTCGACTTCTGGGCAGAATGGTGCGGTCCCTGCAAGGCCATCGCCCCGATCCTGGAAGAAGTGGCCAAGGAATACGCCGGCCGCATCCAGATCGCCAAGATGGACGTGGACGCCAACCAGGCAGTGCCTGCCAAGTTCGGCATCCGCGGCATCCCGACCCTGATCCTGTTCAAGGATGGTGTTGCAGCTGCTCAAAAAGTGGGCGCCATGGCCAAGGGCCAGTTGACCGCTTTCGTCGACAGCAACATTTAATGTATGATGGGCAGCGCTGCGCCCGCAGCGCCGCCTGACTGGAACCACCGGGAAGCGGCTTTGCCTCATTCGTGCACAGCCTTCCCGAATAATTAATCAACGCCACGCAGTCCCCTCCCCTACCTTTACATCCCGTCTCGGGACACTCAACACATATGCATTTATCCGAACTAAAGGCCCTACACGTATCCGCCCTGCTTGAGATGGCGATCGGTCTTGACATTGACAACGCAGCCCGCTTGCGCAAACAGGAGCTGATGTTCGCTATCCTGAAAAAACGCGCCAAGTCCGGCGAACAGATTTTTGGCGATGGCGCCCTGGAAGTGCTGCCTGACGGCTTCGGCTTCCTGCGCTCGCCCGACGCCAGCTACATGGCGTCCACCGACGACATTTACATCTCCCCTTCGCAAATCCGCCGCTTCAATCTGCACACCGGCGATTCGATCGAAGGCGAGGTACGGACCCCGAAAGATGGCGAACGCTATTTCGCATTGGTCAAAGTCGACAAGGTCAACGGCGAATCGCCGGAGATGTCGAAACACCGCATCCTGTTTGAAAACCTGACGCCGCTGCACCCGAACGAGCCGCTGCGCCTGGAACGTGAAATGAATGGCCAGGAAAACATCACCGGCCGCATCATCGACCTGATCGCCCCGATCGGCAAAGGCCAGCGCGGCTTGCTGGTGGCATCGCCGAAATCCGGTAAATCCGTGATCCTGCAGCACATCGCCCATGCGATCACGGCAAATCATCCGGACATCACCCTGATCGTGCTGCTGATCGACGAACGTCCGGAAGAAGTTACCGAAATGCAACGTTCGGTCCGCGGCGAAGTCGTCGCCTCGACCTTCGACGAGCCAGCCACGCGCCACGTGCAAGTGGCCGAGATGGTGCTGGAAAAAGCCAAGCGCCTGGTCGAAATGAAAAAAGACGTGGTCATCCTGCTCGACTCGATCACCCGTCTGGCGCGTGCCTACAACACCGTCATCCCTGCCTCGGGCAAGGTGCTGACCGGTGGTGTCGACGCGAATGCGCTGCAACGTCCAAAACGCTTCTTCGGCGCCGCGCGCAATATCGAAGAAGGCGGCTCGCTGACCATCATCGCCACGGCGCTGATCGAAACGGGTTCGCGCATGGATGACGTGATCTTTGAAGAATTCAAGGGTACCGGCAACATGGAAGTGCATCTGGAACGCCGTCTGGCCGAAAAACGCGTCTACCCGGCAATCAACCTGAACAAATCGGGTACCCGCCGCGAAGAACTGCTGATCAAGCCGAACGAGCTGCAAAAAATCTGGATTTTGCGCAAGTTGCTGTACTCGATGGACGAGATCGAGGCGATGGAGTTCATTCTGGATAAAATGAAGGCAACAAAAAACAACGCAGAGTTTTTTGACATGATGCGCCGCGGCGGATAAACCAGCCGAGATTCATGCGAAAGCCGCTCCCTGAGCGGCTTTTTTATTGCCGTCCGCCGAAAAGCGCTATATAATCGACGGTTGCATTATTTTAAACCCTGGCAAGTGATCGGCAATCGGGTCAAGAAGCTGGACGACCGACGAAGTGCTGTTTGGCTACCAAACTAGAGAGAAGACCATGAAAGTCGATACCCATCCAGAATACCGCGAAGTTGTTTTCCACGATCTGTCGTGCGATTTCAAATTCGTTACCCGCTCGACCATCCAAACCCGCGAAAAAATCACCCACGACGGTAAAGAATACCCACTGGTGAAGATCGAGGTTTCGGCTGAATCGCACCCATTCTTCACGGGCAAGCACAAAATCGTCGATACCGCTGGTCGCGTCGAGAAGTTCCGTCAGAAGTTCGGTTCGGTTGGTTCGAAAACCGCAGTCGCAGCAGGCTAATTTTTGCCGCTCTGCGGCAAAAAAGGGCAGCTTCGGCTACCAAGAAAAAGGCAGCCACGGCTGCCTTTTTTGTCTTTGGCCGCTTTACTTTATACTCGCGCATACCCGACGCCATTCGTCGCGTCTTGCCATTTTTTTCTGATACCGACTATCGATGAAGCCAGTCCGCCTTCCCGCCGCTGCCACACTCGCGCTGCCACGATGGGCCTTGTTTGCGCTCGGCCTGCTGTACATCCTGCCTGGCCTGATCGGCCGCGAACCGTGGAAGAACGATGACGCCGCCAGTTTCGGCATCATGTGGACCATGGCGCATGGCGGCCTGAACGACTGGTTGTGGCCCAACGTGGCCGGCCTGTCGCTGCCCGATGAAGGCCCGCTGGCCTTCTGGCTAGGCGCCATCTTCATCAAGCTGTTCGGCTGGATCGACGGCGACGTCTTTGGCGCGCGCATGTCGACCATCGGCATCTTCGTCGTCAGCACCCTGTCCGTCTGGTACACCGCCTTCAACCTGGGCCGCCGCAACGATGCCCAGCCGCTGCGCCTGGCCTTCGGCGGCCAGCCCGAGCCGGACGATTTCGGCCGCACCCTGGCCGATGCCGCCGTCCTCATCTACCTGGGCTGCCTGGGACTGCTGCAGCACAGCCACGACATCACGGCCGAAGCACTGTATGTGTCCCTGATGGCCTATTTGCTGTACCGCGCCGTGCGCTACATGGAAGGCCCATCCGTGCGCAATGCGGCCCTGCTGGGCCTGGCGATGGGCGGCCTGACCCTCGCGCGCGGCTGGATCACGCCGGCAGCGCTGAGCATTGCCCTGCTGCTGTGCACCGTCTTCCTGCGCCTGCCGCTGCTGCGCAGCGTGCGCCACCTGGCGCTGGCCATCCTGATCGGCGCCGCGCTGACCCTCGTCTGGCTGCTGCCGGGCGAATGGCTGCAACCGTATGGCCACTCGCCGCTGCACGCGTGGATGGAATGGAATTGCCGCCAGTTCAGCGCCCCGAGCCTGAAAAGCCTGCAGTATTTCTTGCGTGTCGGCATCTGGTTCTTCTGGCCAGCATGGCCGTTCGCCGCCTGGGCCGTGTATGCCTGGCGCCGCCAGCACCACGTGCTGCACATCGTCGTGCCGCTGACCTTTGTCGCCATGCTGGCCATCCTGGGCCTGTGCCATCCCGATCCCGACCCGAGCCAGCTGCTGCCGCTGCTGCCGCCGCTGGCCGTGATGGCCGCGTTCGGCTTGCTGACCATGAAACGGGGCGCCATCAACGCCATCGACTGGTTCTCCGTGATGGTGCTGACCATTTGCGCCCTTGCGCTGTGGCTGTTCTGGTTCGCCATCCTGACGGGCTGGCCGCCGAAACTGTCGCATAATGCCCTGAAACTGATGCCAGGCTTCAAGCCCGAACTCGACTTGCTGGCCTTTTTCGTGGCCGCCTGCGCCAGCGCGGGCTGGGTGGCGCTGGTGCACTGGCGCATCTCGCGCCAGCCGGCCGTACTGTGGCGCGCCGTGGTCCTGTCGTCCGGTGGCCTGATCCTGATCTGGGTGCTGATCATGACCTTGTTCCTGCCGCCGTTGAACTACAGCAAGAGCTACGCCAGCGTGGCGCACCAGATTTCCGTCCACCTGCCGCCAGGCAGCAAGTGCATCAACAGCAACGTCGGCGCCGCACAGCGCGCCTCGTTCGCCTACTTCGGCCACCTGCCGTTTGCCAGCGTGGGGCAGCAGCAATGCGATGTGTTCCTGTTGCAAGACAGCATCAAGGTGCCTGACAGCAAGGAACAACTGCCCGAGCACCATGGCGCGGACTGGATCAAGCTGTGGGAGGGGCGCCGTCCCACGGATGACGTAGAACGTTTCCGCCTGTACCAGCGCGTCAGGTAAGCAGCAAAAAACCGGGCCAGCCCCGGTTTTTTTATGTCCGCAAAACAATCACTATCGACAGGAAAAGTGTTGCTTTTAAATATAGTTAATTACCTAAATTGAACTAGAATTGTTTTTTAGATTATAATGATGGCCTGCGCGATGGCGGTGTCTTGCTTTCCCGCCCTATTCGTCCCCCAATTCACTATGAGATTGTCCATGAAATTATTTACTGCCCGTACCTTGCCGCTCATCAGCGCCGCCCTGTTCGCCTTCTCTTTCAGCGCTTCGGCCCAGGCAACCGTGATTGACCTCGGCGTCGCCAATGGCTACTCGGCCTTCATCTTCGGCAACATCGGCAGCAGCGGCGCCAGCGGCTTCACCAGCGTCGGTGGCAGCATCGCCGCCGGCGGCAATATCTATCTGGACAACTACAACGTCGGCACGAACAAAAAGCCAGGCAGCGCGGCCAACGCGATCGTTGCTGGCGGCAACCTGAACACGGGCTGGGGCACCATCGGTGGTTCCGCCGTGTATGGCGTCAGCAATCCCAACGCCACCTTGACAGCGCCACAATGGTTCCCAACCGGCAGCATCAGCAAAGGCAACGCTTCTACCCTGGACTTCGCGGGTACCAAGCAACAACTGACGACCCTGTCGGGCGACGTGGCCAAGCTGCAATCGAACGGCACCGTGCTTTCGCAAAACAATGGTTTCAAGCTGGTGGGCGACATCAACGCCGACGTGAATATTTTCAACATCGATGCGTCGAACCTGCATAACCTGACCCTGGACCTGTCCTCGCTGAAAAGCACGGCCAGCATCATCATCAACGGCACGGCCACCAACATCACCTTGAGCGGCGGCTTCGACAATTTCGGCAGCTTCGCCGACCGCACGCTGCTGAACTTCGCCAATGCCACCACCACCAGCCTGAACAACGTCGGCATCAACGGCAGCATCCTGGCGCCGAACAGCGCGTTTTCCGGTTCGGGCAGCATGAACGGCACCCTGGTCGCCAATTCGGTCAGCTCGATCAATTACGGCCACGTGTCGATGAACGGCTCCGGCTTCAACACGGTCAGCGTGTCGGCCGTGCCGGAACCAGGCACCTACGCCATGCTGCTGGCCGGCCTGGGCTTGCTCGCCTTTGTACGCCGCCGCACGCCAGCGCGCGCACCGCAAGCCGCGATGGCCTGAGCTTTACGCTGAATCAATAAAAAACACCGGGCCGCGCGAGCGTCCCGGTGTTTTTTTATGGGCTGGCGAAAAACTTAGTCCACGCCCAGCCCCAGATCCGTCGCCACCTGCTTGCGCAGCAGGTATTTCTGGATCTTGCCCGTCACCGTCATGGGGAATTCCTCGACGAAACGCACGTAGCGGGGAATCTTGTAATAGGCGATCTGCCCATCGCAAAAGGCGCGGATGTCGTCGCTGGTGGCCTGCGTGCCCGGACGCAGGATGATGCAGGCGCACAACTCTTCACCATACTTGGCGTCCGGCACGCCCACGCACTGCACGTCGAGCACGCTAGGGTGGCGGTACAGGAACTCCTCGACTTCGCGCGGATAGATGTTTTCGCCGCCACGGATGACCATGTCCTTCGAGCGGCCGACGATGCTGCAAAAGCCGTTGTCGTCGATCACGGCCAGGTCGCCCGTGTGCATCCAGCGCGCCGCATCGATGGCCTCACTGGTTTTTTCAGGGTCGCCCCAGTAGCCCTGCATCACGGAATAGCCGCGCGTGAGCAATTCGCCCTTTTCGCCACGTGGCACGATACGCCCTTCCGCATCGATGATTTTCACTTCCAGGTGCGGGTGAACCCTGCCGATGGACGACACGCGCATTTCGCGCGGGTCTTCGATGGCCGTCTGGAAACTGACGGGCGACGTTTCCGTCATGCCATATGCAATCGTGATCTCCGCCATGTGCATCAGCTCGATGACCCGCGTCATGACTTCCATCGGGCACGGCGAACCGGCCATGATGCCGGTGCGCAAATTCGACAGATCGTATTGCTTGAAATCAGGATGGTCGAGGATGGCGATGAACATGGTCGGCACGCCGTGCAGCCCCGTGCAGCGCTCGGCCTGCACGGTTTCCAGCACGGCTTTCGGATCGAACCCTTCGCCGGGAAACACCATGGCCGCGCCATGCGTGACGCAAGCCAAGTTGCCCAGCACCATGCCGAAGCAGTGGTACAGGGGCACGGGAATGCACAAGCGGTCCTGTTGCGTCAGGCGCATGGCTTCGCCGATGAAAAAGCCGTTGTTGAGGATATTGTGGTGCGTCAGGGTGGCGCCCTTCGGCGCGCCCGTGGTGCCGGACGTGAACTGAATGTTCACGGCATCGTCAAACTGCAAGGTAGCGCTCACTTCGTCCAGGTGCGCCAGGTCGGCGTCGGCAATGCCCTCCATCAGGGCGTCGAAGTTATGCATTCCGGGTGTCGCGGCCGTGCCCAGGCGGATCACGTGGCGCAATTGCGGCAGGCGCGGCGACTGCAGGGCACCGGCGCGCGAACGGGCGATGTCCGGCACCACGTCCTGCACGATGGCCAGGTAATCGCTGGACTTGAAGCTGGGCGACAGGATCAGCGCGCTGCATTGCACCTTGTCGAGCACGTATTCGAGTTCCGAACGCCGGTAGGCGGGGTTGATGTTGACCATGATCAAGCCGGCTTTCGCCGTGGCAAACTGGGTCAGCACCCATTCGGCACAGTTTTGCGACCAGATGCCGACCCGGTCGCCCGGCTGCAAGCCCAGCTTCAGCAAGCCGGCGGCCAGGCGATGCACGCGCTGCTGGAATTCCAGATACGTCCAGCGCACGTTCTGGTGCGCCACGATCAGGGCATCCTGCTGGCCATGGCGGGCGGCGATGCCGTCCAGGTAGGCGCCTATCGTTTCGCCGATCAACGGCGTCTCGTGGGCGCCGTGTACATAACTGATTGCTTGCATGCTGTCTCCAGGGTGTGTGGCGCGGCGCGCTCTTGTTATCGTCTTCGATGCGGAAAATTATAGCCGCAACCGCCCCCGCCCTGCGTCAGCTTGCTGTAATGTGCAGGCCAGCACATCCGACACTCACGGCACCATGACAGGCAATACGCAGCATCCGCCCGAACAGGGCTTCATCCTGACCCGCCACTGGCGCGATACCAGCGCCGGCACGGAAGTCGATTTCTGGCTGGCAACAAATGCCGGGCCCCGCCACGTGCGCCTGCCCGTGCAGACGGCCGTCGCCTTCCTTCCCATGGAACAGCAGGAACAGGCGCAACAGCTGTTGCGTGGCGAGCGCCATGCGGAGCTGCGTCCCCTGTCGCTGTGCGATTTTCATCACCGTCCCGTGCTGGGGCTGTACTGCAAGCAATACCGGCATTTGCTGAAGCTGGAAAAGCAGCTGCGCGCGCACGGCATCGATGTGTACGAAGCCGACATCCGCCCGCCCGAGCGCTATCTGATGGAACGCTTCATCACGGCGCCGGTAATATTCAGCGGAGAAACACTGCAGGAAGTGCAGCTGAAACCGGCACCCGGCTACCGTCCCGCATTAAAACTGGTATCGCTCGATATCGAGACGACGGCCCATGGCGAGCTGTATTCGCTGGCGCTGGAAGGCTGCGGCCAGCGCCAGGTCTACATGCTGGGGCCGCCAAACGGCGGCGATGACGCCGTGGACTTCGACCTCGAATACTGCGACAGCCGCGCACAGATACTCGAGCGGCTGAACACATGGATGGAGCGCCACGATCCGGACGCCATCATCGGCTGGAACCTGGTGCAGTTCGATTTGCGCGTGCTGCGCCAGCACGCCGAACGCTACCAGGTGCCCCTGAAACTGGGACGGGGCGGCACCGTGATGGAATGGCGCGAACATGGCGGCAAGCAAGAGCACTATTTTGCGGCCGCGGCGGGCCGTTTGATCATCGACGGCATCGAAGCCCTGAAGTCGGCGACGTGGAATTTTTCCTCGTTCAGCCTGGAAAACGTGGCGCAGACGCTCTTGGGCGAAGGCAAGTCCATCGACAATCCCTACCAGCGCATGGCCGAGATCGACCGGCGTTTCCGCGAAGATAAACCGGCGCTGGCCCGCTACAACCTCAAGGATTGCGAGCTGGTCACGCGCATCTTCGCCAAGACTGAGCTGCTGACCTTCCTGCTGGAACGGGCCAGCGTGACGGGCCTGGCGGCCGACCGCAGCGGTGGCTCCGTGGCCGCGTTCGAACACCTGTACTTGCCGCTGATGCACCGGCAAGGTTACGTGGCGCCCAACCTGGGCGACGTGTCCGGCGACAACAGTCCGGGCGGCTTCGTCATGGATTCCCAATCGGGGCTGTACGACTCCGTGCTGGTGCTCGACTATAAAAGCCTGTACCCGTCCATCATCCGCACGTTCCTGATCGACCCCGTGGGCCTGGTGGTGGGCACCAGCGGCGACGAGGCCGATACCGTGCCCGGCTACCGTGGCGCGCAGTTTTCAAGGGTCAAACATTGCCTGCCCGCCATCGTGCAACAGGTGTGGCAAGGGCGCGAGACGGCCAAGCGCGAGCGCAACGCGCCATTATCGCAAGCGTTAAAGATCATCATGAACGCGTTCTATGGCGTATTGGGCTCGAGCGGCTGCCGCTTTTTCGACCCGCGCCTGGCCTCCTCGATCACCTTGCGCGGCCACGACATCATGCACCGCACGCGCGAGCTGATCACGGAACAGGGCTACCAGGTCATCTATGGCGACACGGATTCCACCTTCGTGTGGCTGAAAACGGCGCATACGGATGAAGAAGCGGGCAAGATCGGCCGCGCCCTAGTGGCGCACGTGAATGCGTGGTGGGATGCCCACTTGCGCGACGAGTTCGGCCTGGAGAATGCGCTGGAACTGGAATTCGAGACACATTACCGGCGCTTCCTGATGCCCACCATCAGGGGCTCGGAAGAAGGCAGCAAGAAGCGCTATGCGGGCCTGGTGGGCAAGCCCGACGGCAGCGAACAGATGGTCTACAAGGGCCTGGAAACCGTGCGCAGCGACTGGACGCCGCTGGCGCAGCAATTCCAGCAAGCCCTGTACCTGCGCATCTTCCAGCGCGCCGCCTACCAGGATTATGTGCGCGACTACGTGGCGCGCACCGTGCGCGGCGAATTCGACGCTCTATTGGTCTACCGCAAGCGCCTGCGCCGCCCGCTCGACGACTACCAGCGCAACGTGCCGCCCCATGTGCGCGCGGCACGCACGGCCGACGCCTATAACCTGGCGCAGGGCCGGCCGCTGCAATACCAGAACGGCGGCTGGATCAGCTATGTCATCACGGTGGCCGGTCCGGAACCGCTGGAAACACAGCGCTCGCCCATCGACTACCACCATTACCTGACGCGCCAGCTGCAGCCGGTGGCCGACGCGATCCTGCCCTTCCTGGGCGACGATTTTTCGCGCCTTGTATCGGGCCAGCAGGATTTGTTTTAAATCAATTTTACTGACCGGCATGACCAAGCTGAGGTAATATCGGCGCCTGCCGGGCTTATCTGCCCCTGTTTGCAGGCGCTGTGCGCCGCGGCAGCGTAAAATACGCCATGGCGAAAGAATAAGAGCTGTACCCAAGAAGAAGATGCCGCTCCAGACGAGAATCGTTCGCAAGAAGATTGTCGCCACTGAAAGGGCGCATAATTTATCACTATGTTGAACCAGTACGCCGGACTGCCCATCGTCCGCGGCTAATTTTTGAATGAATTGATACCATGACCGAGATCACGTCCTTAAGAGACATCCCGCAAAAAAATATCTTCCGCAAGGGCGACACCTTTGTGCTGTTCGGCGAGCTGTTCGGCCGCGGCTATGTAAATGGCTTGCTGGACGAAGCGCGCAAGGCGGGCATGAATATCGTCGGCATGACGGTCGGCCGCCGCGATGAAAACATGGCGCTGCGTCCGTTGAACGCGGAAGAGCTGGCGGAAGCCGAAGCCAATCTGGGCGGCCGCATCATCAATGTGCCGCTGATGGCCGGTTTCGACCTCGACGCGCCAGCGGGCGAGCCGACGCCGACAGCCCTGCTGGCCGACATGACCCTGAAAAGCTGGCAAGAAGACAAGCTGGACTGGGCGCAGATCGAACGCTGCCGCGAAGCCGGCATCGCCCGCTTCAGCGCTTCCGTGGCAAAAGCCATGGCCGAGCTGGACAGCCTGATTCCTGACGGCAGCAATGTATATTTCGCCCACACCATGGCTGGCGGCATTCCGAAAGTCAAGGTCTTCCTGGCCATCGCCAACCGCATCTATAAAGGCCGCGGCGAGCGCTTCATGTCCTCGCGCGCCCTGCTCGACAGCGACCTGGGCAAGCTGATCCTGATGAACTTCGACGAAGTCACGGCCAACACCCTGCAGCACCTGATCGACGGCAGCGCCGCCATCCGCGCCCGCATCGAGCAAACGGGCGGCCAGGTGCGCTACAGCGCCTACGGCTACCACGGCACGGAGATCTTGATCGACGGCAAGTACCAGTGGCAAACCTACAGCAACTACACCCAGGGTCTGGCCAAGATGCGCCTGGAAAACGTGGCCAAGGCCGCGTGGGACAAAGGCATCAGGGCCACCGTCTTCAACTGCCCGGAAATCCGCACGAACTCGTCCGACATTTTCGTCGGCGTGGAACTGTCCCTGTTCCCCCTGCTCGACGCGCTGAAAAAAGAAGGCGGCAGCGCCTGGGCCGAAGAGCAGTGGAAAATCTGCCAGGGCTTGCTGGAAGACGGCGTCTCGCTGCAAGACTTGCTCGACCGTATCGCCGCCTACAATGGCGACGCTACCAGCGTGCAGTTCCGCAACTTCGCCGCCTGGCCGATGGACAACACGCCAGAGCTGGCCGACGTCATGATCGGCACCTCGGACGACATCACCAAGCTGCACAAGGACCGTAAGGAACTGATCACAGACCACCTGAGCTCGCTGGTACTGGAAGGCACAGGCCCGCTGATGTTCCACGCCATGTCGGAACCGCAAGCGCCCGTCGTCTGGCTCAACCACGACATCATCGCGCGCCAGCTGAACTCGGTTCACAACTGAGCTTGATGTAGCGCAAGCTGCAAGACACCGACGGCCCGGCTCCTCCCCGGGCCGTCGGCGTTTCTACGGCCACCATGCGCTACGGGATCGTTATGCGCGCACGATGGACACGCCGCCATCGGCCAGCAAGGCCGTGCCAGTGCTAAAGCTCGATGCATCGGACGCCGGGGCCTTCGTCAAGCCGATCACGCCCGCCGTGCTGGCCGCATGCGCCTCCATGCCGGACATGCCCTGCGTATGGCCGACGAAGGTCGAGGTAAAGATCAGCGAGCCGCCGCCACGCGCCGCCGCATGCCCGATACCGGAGCTGGCGCCCGTGATGATGGCGACCTTGTTTTCCAGTTGCAACATTTCATTCCCTTTCAAGTACTTGAAAGGGAAAAGATAGGCCGGCGAGCCAGACGCTGCGCGCCGCTTCTTGCGCTGGAACCGGCGCCGTCAAGGACTCTCCATACTTGTGCAAAACACCCGCCAAGCATAAAACTTGCCAGATTGTGACAAATCAGTGATAATGCGTCTCGCGTTGCCGGGATGGCGGAATAGGTAGACGCACGGGACTCAAAATCCCGCGCTGGAAACAGCGTGCCGGTTCGATTCCGGCTCCCGGCACCACAGAACACATCAAAGAAGTACCGATAGAGCCATTAAATCCAATAAAATCAAGGATTTAGTGGCTTTTTTCTTGCCCAGACGATCCGAACTTTCGCAATAAAAACTACGATGCGTTAGCAGGAAACGGGACAGTCAGTACCACGGCGGAAGCACAATATGCCGCCCCGAAGGCAGCGGCACGCGAAGCACGCCAGACGTCGGGGCAACGCGACCGATATGCTGGTTGAGCCGGAGTGGAGCGATCAAGTTGCTGCCATCGAGTCACACAGCGGCTTTCAATTTGTACCCTTCGGATCGAGAGATAGTCAACGCATGCATAAGAAATCACATATGCTTGCTAGAAATTGCCTTGAACTATCAAGTACAGTAAGCTCCTCGGCACGCCACACTAGCATGCATTTTTACGACCACGCCTGCAAGTAGTCCACCCTTCCCATATCCTGGATTGAATTTTGAAGAAAATTACTGAATTAACAGGCCTGAGATGCCTGGCCGTCATGATGGTTGTGATAGGTCATGCTCAACAAACAATCCAAGGAGGATATACTGGATAGTTGTCACCATTAAAACCATTCTCCAATGGGTATCAGGGGGTCTTGATATTTTTTTTCTTGAGCGGCTTCTTGATTACAAACATATTAAAATCAGAATATGCATTAGCCGGAAAAATTAATTATGCAAAGTTTTATTACCGCAGGGCATTAAGGATATGGCCCGCATCTTATGCCGTTATTCTGGTCATTGTCTTGTTTTCAGCGATTGGATTAATTAATGTCGCATGGCAGCAATCAATATTTGCAGCCCTTCACTTATGGAACTATTCTGGCCCATTAGGTTTGAAAGAAATCCATGCATCGCATCCAGACGGCGTTTGGTATTTCGGCCACCTCTGGAGCCTTGCACTGGAAGAGCAGTTCTATTGGGTCTGGCCTCCCTTGCTCATCTTTTTGCTGCGCCGTAAGGATGATCGAACTTTACCTGCGCTCATCATCTCAATCCCGATCGTGCGCATGGCAACCTATGTATTTTTTCCAGGCCTGCGTGACTATTTGGGCATGATGTTGCACACCAGCGTAGATGCCATGCTAATTTGCTGCTATATTGCATTAAAAAAAGACAAAATATACAGCATCATGAATTCTTCAAAATATACTTCCACGATCTGCACCGTATCAATTTTCATCTTGCTGTTTGCTATTCCACCGATTGCAAACAATTATGGCGGCTATTGGAATGCGACTTATGGCAGAACAATCGAAGCCATACTTGCAGGTATACTGATGTTATCAGTGATTAACATTAAAGATTTTTGGCTATCGAAGATCCTGAGGACCCGTATATTCATATTTATTGGGACAATCTCCTTCAGCCTATACCTTTGGCAACAAATTTTTCTTGGCATTAACTCACCGTTTGCCTTTAAATTCCCATTCAATATAATGCAAGCCATTGCTGCGGCAAGTCTGAGCCATTGGCTGATAGAAATGCCATTCCTGAGAATAAAAAAATAAAATGAAATCGGAAAACTACAAGGCCAATACAGACCTATCCCTGCAGAGTGAATTGAAGACCCAAGAAAAAGCCACCTGACATGGTGAGGTGAGCGCCCCTGATAACGATCGCTCACCCTCCATTGCGGCTAAAATAGAGCGGAGGATTCAATCCTGTTATCACGGTAATAAACAGTGGCTTCCTGCGACATTCCCATGAGTCCAGGCCTTCCGCCACGCCCCCCAGCCATCGCAGCACCTGCGCGGCCGACGCAAAACAGCATATTTCATGCTGTCAAGAAAATCTTGCATTGCAATAAAATGTGTGGCGTAAAATAAATTAATTTAAAGCCAATATTTTATTTTGCATCTGTAAACTGCATACTGACGCTTCAGGTGATCGCCTACTTTACGGCTTGCGCCTGAATACAAGCTGCCACCCTGCCTTTCCATGCAGGATGCATTTTTCAACGTCATGTTTTTTTCGATTTTACCCTCCGGTGCTTATGAATTTCCTATCTGAACTTGCGTCCGCCACGAAGCAAAATGACTTTGCCTATTTTCGTGAACTCAATGCGCGGCTGGGAACCCTCAAGGCGGCCAACTATGACGTAGCGTCAAAATGCAATTTGCGTTGCGAGGGCTGCCTCTTCTTCGAAGGCGAGGAAAACGAAGGACACGAAGACAGCCGTTCGCTTGCCGAATGGGATGCCCTGTTTGCCGCCGATGCGGCGCGTGGCGTCACGCTGGCCTACATGGCGGGCGCGGAACCGAGCCTGGTGCCCGACAGGCTGCGCGCGGCCCAAAAATACATCCCGCATGGCATTGTGTTTACCAATGGCACGATACGCTTGCCGGACGATATCTTTTATCGCATCCATATCTCTTCCTGGGGGGTCGATGAAATCGGCAGTTCATTGCGCGCCGGCGATGTGCTGACCAAGGCGATGAACAATTACCGCGACGACCCGCGTGCCGTTTGCGTGTTTACCATTACCTCCCTGAATATCAATCAGATCTTGATCATGGCAGAGCTTGCCAACAGTCACGGCTTGCCGCTCACATTCAGCTACTTCAGTCCCACCACCCGCTATCTGGACAAGCTGGAAAACAAGGCCGAAAACGACAAGGCGTATTTCCGCATCAGCAGTGCCACGCAAAGCCTGACCCTGACGCAAGCCGATTTTGCCCATGCACGCGCGGAAATTGTGCGCGCCATGGTGGCCTATCCGGAAACGGTGCAATACTCCCTGCATTATGACGACTGGGTTACGGGCGACAAGCTCTACGACATCGACCCCGTCACCAAGATCGCCAGGAACTGCGGCTTTCGCATCACCAAGCAAGTGCATGTGCATGTCGATCATCAACCGGGCAAGGGCAAGTGCTGCAGTTCGAATATCGATTGCAGCAACTGCCGCGCTTATGCCATGGGACAGTCGACCTATCTGTCGCGTATCCGCGAAGCCGTCAGAAAACCGGACGAACTCGCCAAATGGCTGGAAGTGCGAGAAATCTGGGCCAAGCTGTTTTTGAACGCCAACAACTCGGCCAAGCCCCCCCTGTAATACGATGAGTTTCACCTCTTACTGGTTTGCCTTCGCCTTCCTGCCCCTGTCTGCGTATGGCTATCGCCAATTGCTGTCAACAAGCCATTTCAAGCTGCTGCTGCCGCTGCTGATTTCGCTGGCTTTTTATTACCTCAACGATGCGCACAACCTGCTGCTGTTTTGTGCGTCGATGGGCGCCAACTGGCTACTTGCGGGTGTCATCAGCAGGAACCGCGGGAAAACCCGCTACCTGGCGCTGGCCATTGCGGGCAATTTATGTTTTCTCGCGTTTTATAAATATGCGACATTCTTCACCGTGCCCGGTACGGCGATTCCCGCTTTGCCACTGGGCATCTCGTATTTTACATTTACGCAAATCGCCTTCCTGGTCGATACGGCGCGGGGACAGGCCCGCTGCACCAATCCGCTCGAATACGCGCTTTTCGTGGCCTGGTTTCCTCATCTTCCTTCCGGCCCCCTGCTGTCGCACAAGGACATGCTGCCCCAATTCCTCTCCACGCCGGGAACATCGTCCGCCTTGCGTCCGGCGCCGCGCGACTACGCCATCGGCCTCACCCTGTTTGCCATGGGCCTGTTTAAAAAATCCTGTATCGCACCCATTTTTCACCATGCCCAGGGCGACGTTTTTCTGCGCGCGGGGCAAGGCGACCCCATCGGCCTCGTCGAGACCTGGATCGCCTGCCTGGGTTTCCTGTTTGAAACGTACTATGATTTTTGCGGCTATTCGGAAATGGCCATGGGCATCAGCCGCATGTTCGGCATTCACCTGCCCGTCAATTTCCATGCGCCGTTCAAGTCGTCCAGCCCGGTCGAATTCTGGACCCGCTGGCATGTGACCCTGGGCGCTTTCATGCGCGACTACCTGTATCGCCCCCTGACAAAAAAACGCCAGGTATGGCGCCATTACGCTGCCCTGTTCGTGGTGATGATGGCGGTCGCCATCTGGCATGGCGCCACCATTCCGCTGCTGATCTTTGGCATTTATCAAGGGCTGCTCGTCACGGGCAATCACGCCTTGCGGCGCTGGAATCTCGTCTCGCGCAAAGGCGGCAGGCTGCAGCACTGGGCCGGCAGAGTTTTTACGCTGGCCGCCATCGCCTTTTCCGTCAGCCTGTGGGCCACGCCAGACTGGCAGGAGGCCAGGCACGTCATTCTCGGCTTGCTGGGTGCCGGGCAGGCAAGCGCCTGGCCTGGAGGTTTTTTCGGCATCACCGCCATCCTCGCCGCCATTGCCTTCAACTGGTCTGCCCCGTCCCTGATCGACCTGGTGGCAAAGGAGCTCCCCGCCTGGAGCGTACAGTTGAAAAAGACCGCTGCCAGCAAGCTGGTCTGGAAACCCAGCCTGCCATGGGCGACAGCCGTAGCCCTGGGTCTTGGCCTGGCGCTCATCAATTTGTCCGGTGTCAAAGAGTTCAAATATGCAGGGTTTTAATCAAGAAATCCCCATCACGCGCTTTTTCGCCTGCGTTTTTTTTATTGCGGTCGGATTACTGCTCCTGACTGCCGGAATCGTATTTATCGTGGATCCGTATGCCATCTGGCGGCAGGAAAGCCACAAGATCAATGTTATCAAACTGGAGCCCCCATCTGCCAGCCAGCGAGGAGCGGCTGTATTGCGCAGCATGCTGCGCGCACCGGACGTGCTGATTCTTGGCTCCTCGCGGGTGCGGCGCGGTTTCAACGAAAGTCTCGCCTCCCGCTTATACCGCAGCAACGTCCAGGTCGTTGGCGTCGATGCCTTGCCGCTGTCGAATGCAAAGGATCTGTTTTTCGCCATCAGCCAACAGGCCCGAATTAAAAGGCTGTATCTGGAAGTCAGTTACCTGACATCCAATGCCTGCGAAGCGAAAAATGACAATGTGACAGAGAAAAACACGCTCTCCTGGCCATTCGATTATCTGTCGCCCAAGGATGCCGTCAAACAAAGCTTAAAGACGCTGAAAACAAATCTGTTGTACGTGAGCTCTTACGATAGCTATTTTGATGCGCAAGGACGTTTCCATGACCAGGTCACGGAAGGGACTACGCGTGCCGGAGGCGTGGAAAGAGATGAGTCGCGCTACAACCGCATCATTCAGACGAGGATAGGCGCTTGCAAAGGTCGTGCGGCCAATGCCGCCGACATCAAGGACTTGACAGACATGTTTCAGCGGGCAAAAGCAGAAGAAACGGAAGTCATTTTGCTAATTTTACCTGTCACGGCAAGATGGCAGGCACGCATCCTGCAGGTGGGGCTATCGCCAAGGGCAGTGCAATGGAAAGCAGAGATAACCGGGCTCGCATCACAATTTCAGGTGCAGGTACTCGACTATGAACAGCGTAGCGACTTGAACACCCTCGCTGAAAACAGCAACTCTGCCATGCCCATGTTTTGGGATGAAATCCATTTCTCCAACCGCCTGGGCGACCATATTTTGAACGACATGGCATACGCCAGCCATGTCGCCAGGTTCCCCCGCACGCGCTAGGACATCAAGGTGACACTCATGGTCCGCAACTGTCCATCAGCGGCCGCCTGCATGAACAGCCAGCTTACCGATTGCCCATTGTCAACGTTCTTCGCGATAGTAATCGCAACCCTCGAACGTAGTGCGCAGCGCCTGCTGGAGCTGGGCATAGCGCTCGGGCGTCAAGTTAAAACGCACGTCGATCTGGCCGTCGTCATCCATCTGCATGGCAGCCTCGGCATCCATCTGCACGGACAGGCGGTTCGGATGCAGGATCACGGCGTGCATGTGGCCATACCAGGCAAACTCCTGGCCGCAGTATTCGATATACGGCTCGTCCATGCCCATGGCCACGTCCTGCTCGTCGTATTCATCGGCGCGCTGCAGCATCAGGTAGACGGGCTCGCCTTTGCCGGCTGGCGCGGCCAGGGTGGTGATCAGGGCGTCGTCTTCATTGATGACGGACAACTCGGTGGCGGTAAATCCTGCGGACATGGCGTACTTTCAACAATTCAAGGGATGCCGCCACCATAGCGCAAAAGCGGCATGGGCAACATAGCGCGCGGCGAAAAAAGCCTGCCGTCACGAAAATCCATCGCCGCCTATAATTGCCGCTCCAAACTATTTCTACAGGAGACCGCCTTGACCGCAGCATCGCCCTACACCATCCGCCTGGCCATTCCTGCCAGCGCCACCTACCAGCACCTGCGCGTCGCCGCCGGCCTGAGCGCGAAAACCACGGAGGCGGCCGCCAGGGGCTTGCCGAATTCCCTGTTTGCCGTGCAAGTGCTGCATGGCGACGAGGTGGTGGGCATGGGCCGCATCATCGGCGATGGCGGCTGCTTCTTCCAGGTGGTCGATATCGCCGTGCTGCCGGCCCACCAGGGCAAGGGCTTGGGCAAACTGATCATGCGCGAAATCCGCCAGTTCATCGATAGCGACGTGCCGGAAAGCGCGTATGTCAGCCTGATCGCCGATGGCCAGGCGCAAGACCTGTACGCGCAATTCGGTTTCAAGCACACGGCGCCCGCCTCGGTCGGCATGGCGCTGAAGCGCTAAGCACCCGATGCCGGCCTGGCTCGTATGCACCATGGCATTCGCGCTGCTGTTGAGCGCTGCCGCCTGGCAGGCCGAGCGCCTGCTGCAGCGGCGCGGCCGCACGACGCGCTGGCTGTGGCTGGCGGCCATCGCCGCGTCCGTCCTCCTGCCCCTGGCATGGCTGCCCGGCGTGCTGGCGGCCATGCCGGCGGAACAGGCGCAGCTGAAATTGGGCTGGTTCATGCTATCGAGCGGCATGCTGCTGCTGTTGGCGCTGCGCGGCGTCTGGCTGCTGTCGCATCAGCGGCGCTGGCAAAAAGCCACCTTGCTGGGCACGCCCGTCTTCCTGAGCGGCGGCATCGGTCCCTGCGTGGCGGGGCTGCTGCGGCCCCGCATCGTGATGCCCGTCTGGCTGCAACTGATTCCGCCGCCACAGCAGGCGCTGCTGCTGGCGCATGCACAATGCCGGCTGGCCGCGCGCGACCCGCTGCTGCTGGCCATGACATACGCCTTGATCGTGCTCATGCCGTGGAACCTGCCCCTGTGGTGGCAGCTGCACCGGCTGCGCTTTGCCATCGAAGTCGATTGCGACGCGCGCATGCTGGCGCACGGCCACGCGCTGCGCGACTATGCCTTCGTCCTGCGCCGGCACGGCCAGTATTATTCGGGACTGACGGGCGCCTCGCCCATCGTGCTGAACGACCCGCGCGCACTGCGCCGGCGACGCCATCTGATGGCCAGATTTACCCGGAACCAGGCGGCGAACTTGCTATAGTAGCGGCAACGCCGCGCGGCGCGCCCGCGCTCCCGGCTCCCCCATCAGAAATCAGAGAGATACCATGCTTTACCTGCTTGCCATCGTGATCGTCATCGCCCTGCTGTACTACGTCTTCAGCGGCCGCACGCCCGCCAAACCGCTGCACAAGCCGCTCATGTCGGTGCGCCAGTACGTGCCGGCGATTCCTGCGGGCGCACCCGCGCATCACTGGACCGATGAGGGGCGCTTTGCGTCGGAAGTGGAAAACGAATCGATGTACCAGCCCGCCATCGCCAAACTGGCCGGCGAGCATGGTCCCGGCAATGCGGAAGAAAAATGCCTGGCCCTGCTCGTCTGCGACGATGCCAATCCGTTCCAGGACAAGGCCATCGCCGTCTTCATCGATGGCCAGCTGCTGGGCTACCTGTCGCACAACGACGCGCTGCGCCTGCGCCGCAACCTGGGCCGCATGGACCTGGTGGGCCAGCTGACCTCGTGCGACGCCGTCATCCGCGGCGGCGGCCTGTGGAATGGCAAGCGCTTGTCGTACGCCGTCTGGCTGGACTTGCAGCCCTACAACTAACACCTATACCGTGCGCGCCTGCCTGACGGCGCGCGTGGCGATAAAGCTGGGCAGATACTTTTCAATTTCAAAGCGCGGGTGGGGATGCATTTCCTCGTGGTATCCCGCCAGCACGAAGCCCGCCGCCAGCTGGCCGCCGATCTGGCTATCCAGGCCATGGCCGAAGATCAGTGCCTCGCCCCTCTCCATGCGCGCCGCCAGCGCGTCCGGCGGCAGATCCTCCACATCCGAATACGGCAGCACGAAACGGGGCCGTATCAAGCCCTGTTTTGCCCATTGCGGGTCGCGGTCGCCGATGAACACGGCCGGGTTGAAAAAGCTGCTCAAGAGCACGCCGCCGTCCGCCAGCACGCGCGCGCATTCGCGCCACACGGGGGCAATGTCCGGCACGTACTGGTTCGACACGGGATGGACGATGACATCGAAGCTGGCATCGGCAAAGCAGGCCAGATCGCGCATGTCGCCCTGCACGGTGGCCAGCTGCAAGCCGTCGCGTTCGGCCACCATGCGGTCTTTCGCCAGTTGCTGCTCAGACAGGTCGAAGACGGTCACCTGCGCGCCGGCAGCCGCCAGCACGGGCGCCTGTTGCCCGCCGGCACCGGCCAGGCACAGGATGCGCTTGCCTTGCACGGCATCCAGCCAGCCGGCCGGCAGAGGACCGGGCGTCAGGTGGATTTGCCACTGCCCGGCGCGTGCCGCCGCAATGGTGGCGCTGTCGACGGGCTGCGACCATGGACTGTTCTGTGCCGCCTGGGCATCCCAGGCTTGCTGATTATGCCGCAAGAAGTTGTTACCTAAAGGCATCGTCATCCTTTCAGAAAAAAGCAGGACGCGAATGTAGCATGACACCAGGCACGACGTCGCACTTTGCAAAAAAACCACATAATTCCTGATCGCAACTTCCTAGTCAGCACCACCATTCCACGGGCACGGCAAGGTGGGCGGCCTACTTTCGCGCATGGGCACGGCTTGCACGACAGGGAAAATAATTACAATTAAGATATTTGTTTCCTGAAATCTGGTAAGGTAATCCGCATCGATCACCCGCAGTGGCGGCAGGCGCACACGCCAGCGCCAAACGCGTCACCTGTTTGCCTACGATGATACCTGCCAGCGTCCAGCACCTGTTCCACGTTCCCGCCGATCCGGCCCAGCTGCATCACGGCGTGCATGCGCCGGGACTGGTGCTGCTGTCGCTGGTGATCGCCATTTTCACGTCGTGGATGGCTTTCCAGATGACGGCGTACAGCCGCGCGCAGGCGAGCATCAGCCGCCGCTTGCACCTGCTGTGCCTGCTGGCCGGCAGCCTGGCCCTGGGCTGCGGCGTGTGGGCCATGCATTTCATCGGCATGCTGGCCTTCGAGCTGGGCACCAGCGTCGCCTACGATCCGGGTCTGACCTTGCTGTCCATCGTGCCCAGCGTGGCGGCCTCGTTCGTCGCCCTGGCCACCATCAGCCGGCGCACCGTCACGGCGCCGCTGCTGCTGCGCAGTGGCTTGCTGGTGGGCCTGGGCATCGGCGCCATGCATTACACGGGCATGCACGCCATGCGCATGGGCTTGTCGCTGCGCTACGAACCACTGCTGTTCGCGCTCTCGCTCGCCGTTGCCGTGGCGCTGGCCACCCTGGCCCTGTGGATACGCTTCGGCTTGCGCGGCTGGAGCAGCCGCATAGCCGCAGCGCAGCGCACGCTGATCAGCGCCTGCGTCATGGGTTGCGCGATTACCGGGATGCATTACATGGGCATGCAAGCGGCCCGCTTCGTGGGAACGATTCCCCCAGGCAATGATGCCGATGCCAACCGGCCCATGCTGGTGATCAGCGTGACCCTGCTGACCATCGCCCTGACGATCCTCGTCGCCTCGGCCGTGGGCATCTTGCGCTACCGCGAACTGTTTCGCCACCTGAACCAGAGCGAACACTGGACGCGTTCGCTGCTGACGAGCACGGTCGACGGCGTCATCACCATCGACCGCCACGGCAGCATCGTCGACTTCAACGGCGCCGCCGAGCGCATCCTGGGCTGGCGCTCGGCGGAAATCGTCGGCCGCCACGTCAGCCTGCTGGTCAGCGACGTGCGCCAGTCGGAACAGAACGGCCTGCTGTACTACCTGCGCACGGGCGAAGGCGATGCTTCCCACGCCAGCGAGGAAATCGTCTACCTGCGCAAGGATGGCGCCCCCGTGGCCGTGCAGCGCTCAATGGCCAGCGCGCGCCTGGCCGACCAGGATTTATATGTGCTGTTCATTACGGACATCAGCGAACGGCGCGCCATGCTGGCTGCCCTGCGCGAAAGCGAACAGCAGTTGCGCTCGCTGATCGGCAATATTCCCGGCATCGCCTTTCGCTGCACCACGGCGGAAAACCAGCCCATGCTGTTCATCAGCGATGGCGTGGAAGCCATCACCGGCTATCCGCCCGCCGACTTTCTCGGCGCCGTGCCGCGCCGCACCATCACGGGCCTGATCGCCAGCGAAGAGCGCGCCTACGTCATCGATGTCTTCAACCACAGCGTCGCCAGCGGTGAGCCCTACCTGCTTGAATACAGGCTGCTGCATGCCGACGGCACGGCGCGCTGGCTGTGGGAGCGGGGCACCGTGGTGCACGATGCGGCAGGCGCCGTGCGCTGGGTCGACGGCGTCATCCTCGACATCAGCGAACGGCGGCAAATGGAGGAAGACTTGCGCATGGCCAAGGAAAAAGCGGAGCTGGCGGCCGCCACGCGGGCCAGCTTTGTCGCCAACATGAGCCATGAAATCCGCACGCCGATGAATTCCATCCTCGGTTTTACCGATGTGCTGCTCGACTCGCCGCTGGCGCCCGAGCAGCGGCGCCACCTCGATACCGTACGCCAGTCCGGCCGCTCGCTGTTGCGCCTGCTCAACGAAGTGCTCGATACTGCCAAGCTGGACAAGGGCGCCGTGGCGCTGGAATTGCGCGACTACAGCCTGCTGGCGCTGGTCGACGAACTGGCGTCCACGTATGGCATCCATGCGCGCGCCAAGGGTTTGCGCATGGAGGTGCAGTACGACCCGCAACTGCCGGCCGTGCTGCATGGCGACGAATTACGCATGCGGCAAGTGCTGGGTAACCTGCTCGATAACGCCATCAAGTTCACGCCCGGCGGCGCCGTCAGCCTGGCGGCCCGCTTCGAGGATGGCCAGCTGCACCTGCTGGTGCAGGACAGCGGCATCGGCATCCCCGCGGAACGGCGCGACGCCATCTTTGAACCGTTCGTGCAAGCGGACGCCTCGACCACGCGGCGCTTTGGCGGCACGGGCCTGGGCACCACCATCAGCCGGCAACTGGTGACCCTGATGCAGGGGCGCATCTGGACCGATGCCGCCTTGCCACACGGCAGCGTTTTCCACGTCATGCTGCCCTTGCTGCCGGCACGCCAGGCGGCACTGCCCGCCAGCGAACGCCGCAGCGTGCGCCTGCCGCCTCTGCGCGTGCTGGCCGCCGACGACGTGCCGCAAAACCTGGAACTGCTGAGCTTACTATTGGGCAAGCGCGGCCATACGGTGGTGACGGCCGGCGATGGCGCGCAAGCCTTGCAGCTGGCGCAGCAGGACGACTTCGACATTCTGCTGCTGGACTTGCAGATGCCGCGCATGGATGGCCTGGCCGCCACGCAAGCCATCCGTGCCGCCGCCCTGCGCGATGGCCGCCCGCGCGTGCCCGTGATCGCCATGACGGCCAGCGTGCTCGATGCGCACCGCAAGGCGGCGCGGGCGGCCGGCATGGACGGTTTCGCCACCAAGCCCGTCGAGTGGCAGGCGCTGTCGCAGGAAATCGCCCGCGTACTGGGCCTGGCGGCAGAAGCGGGCGACGATGGCGGCGAACCGGCGGCGTCCGCTGGCGGACGGGTGCTGCACCATGCAGGCGCCCTGCAGCGCTGGGCCGGCAACGACAGTGCCTACCACGCGGCGCTGGCCCGTTTCGCACGCGAGCATCCCCGCTTGCCGCCTGCCCTGCTGGCCGCCATCGAGGCCCGCGACCACGCGGCGCTCTTGCCGCAGAGTCACCAGCTGCGCGGCGTGGCAGCCAATCTGGGCCTGGAACAGCTGGCCGCCAGCCTGGCGGCGCTGGAGCAGTGCTGCGCCAGCCCCGGCTCCGCCACGGCGCGGCAGCTCGACGAGATCCTGGGCGCCCTGCTGACGCAATGGCCGGCGGCCGTGGCCGCCATCGCCCGGCTGGCGCCGCCTGCATTGCCAGCGGCAACGGCGGCTGCCATCGACGCGCCCGCCGCCCGGCAAGCGGCCAGTTCCCTGCTGCACGCCTTGCGGCGCGGCGAACTCGATGACGCGGCGCAAGCACAGTTGCAGCACGCCATGGGCGCGCAAGCGGACGCGCTGGCGCCGCTGCGGCATGCTATCGACGACTTTGATTTCCCTCTGGCACAGTCGCTCCTGCACGACTTGCTGCACACCTTCGCCCCGGAGTCTCCATGAATGCACCCGCCAGGCCCGTGATTCTCGTCGTCGACGATGAGGCGGCCAATTTGCAATTGCTGCGCCAGATATTGCAGAACGACTACGCGCTGCTGTTCGCCAAGGATGGCGCGCGGGCACTGGAACTGGCGCAGCAGGAACGCCCGGCCCTGATCCTGCTCGACGTGATGATGCCGGGCATGAGCGGCCACGACGCCTGCCGCCAGCTGAAAGCCGCGCCACTGACGGCCGCCATTCCCGTCATTTTCGTCACGGCCCTGAACGACATGCGCGACGAACTCAGTGGTTTTGAAGCGGGCGCCGTCGATTACATCACCAAGCCGCTCAGTCCCGCCATCGTGCGCGCCCGCGTGCGCACGCACCTGTCGCTGGTGCGCATCGACGAACTGAAGGAAACGCGGCTGCAGATCGTCCAGCGCCTGGGTCTGGCGGCCGAATACAAGGACAATGAAACGGGCCTGCACGTGATCCGCATGAGCCATTACGCGCGCCTGCTGGGCGTGGCCGCCGGCATGGACGAGGCCGCCGCTGACGACCTGCTGCACGCGGCGCCCATGCACGACGTGGGCAAGATCGGCATCCCCGAGCGCATCCTGCAAAAGCCGGGCAAGCTCGACGCGGACGAATGGGCCATCATGCAGACGCACGCGCGCATCGGCGGCGACATCATCGGCGAACATGCCGAAGGCGGCATGCTGGCGCTGGCGCGCGAGATCGCCCTGTCGCACCATGAAAAATGGGATGGCAGCGGCTACCCGAACGGCTTGGCGGGCGAAGCGATTCCCCTGGCGGGGCGCATCGTCGCCGTGGCCGACGTCTTCGACGCGCTGACCTCGGTGCGCCCGTACAAGCGCGCGTGGTCGGTACTGGACGCCGTGGGCTATCTGCAAGCGCAACAGGGCAGCCATTTCGATGCGCGGCTGGTCGCGCTGTTTGTGCAGGAACTGCCCGCCATCGCCGCCATCCGGCTGCGCTGGGCAGAGAAAGAGGAACACCACGCGCCCGCTTGAAGAATGAACTCCCGCCACGGCCAGCGTTGTTGCGTCACACAGGGAAGTGCCGGACAGATGGCGCCGGCGCCGATGCAGACCACTGGAAAGGCAAGGAGTTCAATGCCATTATGGCTGGCGACGGGCCAAACATTTTGATGCACATCAAATGGATCAACATTTCCTGGCTGTGGACTTGCGGATGACCATGGCCCGTGTTTTTTTGACCCACATCAAGCCCAGCATAAGAAAACCGCCCGCCAGCAAGGCAATGCTGGACTTGCCCGTGTTGCCGTTCTAGCCTTGTTGCCATCCTGACTAGCGAATGACAACATGGCCTATAAATCCATCCTCGTCCACGCCGACCTGTCGCGCCATGCGCCGCAGCGCATCGCCATCGCGGCACGGCTGGCGCACGCGCACCAGGCGCACCTGATCGGCGCCGCCATGACGGGCCTGTCGCGCTTTTACCTGGAAAACAACCGCGGCATGCGCGGCAGCGCCGTGGCGGCGCAGATCAACGCCCTGCATGGGCAGGCGGAACAGGCCCTCGACCAGTTTGAAACGCTGGCGCGCCAGGCCGGCACCGTCTCGCTGGAACGGCGCCTGATCGAAGACGATGAGGATGGCGGCATGGCCGTCAGCGCCCGTTACAGCGACTTGACGGTGCTGAGCCAGCACGACGACAGCGAAGCGCTGCCCGGCGCCATGAGCGACCTGGTGCCCTACGTGATGCTGAACGCGGCCCGTCCCGTGCTGATCGTGCCGCGCAGCGGCAAGTTCACGCAGATCGACAACACCGTCGTGGTGGCCTGGGATGGCAGCATGGAAGCGACGCGCGCCATCGGCCACGCCCTGCCCCTCTTGCGCGCGGCGCGCCTGGTGGTGCTGGCCCTGCTGCACCCGCCGGCCGGCCATACACAGCCGGCCCGCCATCCGGGCGCCGACATCGCCGCCTACCTGAGCCGCCATGGCGTGCCCGTCGAAGTGCGTCCGGCCATCGCCACCGGCGACATCGGCGCGGCGCTGCTGGCCATGGCCGCCGAAGTGCATGCGGACCTGCTGGTGATGGGCGGCTACGGCCACGCGCGCTTCCGCGAAATTTTACTCGGCGGCGTGACGGAAACGATCTTGCGCCAGATGACCTTGCCGGTGCTGATGGCGCACTGAAACCAAGCGCGCTCCATGTCGTTGCACAATGGGTATACTTGCCTGTTTATCCACATCAAAGCAATGTACATGAACCAACAACTCGTCAATTGGGGCAATAGCCTGGCGCCATTCGGCGGCGAACTGCTGTGGACCGCCCTGCCGTGGATGCTGCTGTGCAGCGCGGCCGGCTTCGTGCTGGCGCTCGGCATCTGCTACCAGCTGGCCAGAAAATGCCTGCTGGTGCGCCGTCCCCGCGCCTGGCATGTGGCTGCCAAGCTCAGCTATGTGCTGATCCTGCTCGCGCTGCCGCTCCTCGGTGCCGGCTTTGGCGCCGTGCACAGCGTGCACCGCGTGGTCAACCAGGCCCTCGAGCGCGACTTGCAGCCCGTGGTCGAAGCACAGATGCCGGCGCTGCGCGTCTACCTGGAACAGCAGGTCAAGCTGATCGCCCCGGGCCAGCCCATCAGCGTGCGCAGCCTGCTCGAACCATTCGTGCAAGGCATGTATTACCAGCCCACATCCAGCAGCTACTGGGAACGCAGCAAGGCGCGCTGGATCAATGAATTCATTCTGCGCCGCGGCAGCGTGCTGCTGACGCAGGTGCTGCAGGAACAGCTGATCGCCAGGGTCGGCCTGCTCGGCGAAGCGCTCAAGGGCGCCAACTTCCGTGGCCAGGCGACGGGCGAACTGGCCGCGCTGGGCACCGATCTGGCCGTGCGCCTGACCACCGACGTGGCGCGCCATGCCGACTTCAGCAAACTCGACAAGTCAGTGCCGATGATTTTCATCGACGCCATCAAACGGCAAGCCGGCGCCTATTTCAATTCGCTCAAGATCACGCTGGGCCTGTTCGCGCTGGCGGCGCTGCTGCTGGTATGGGGCGAGATCATGCTGTACCGCCATTACTACCTGCGCCGCCATCCGCCCGCCGCCGCCCGGCCCGTGCCGCCCATGTAAAAAAAGCCGCGCCTCCTTGCGGATGGCGCGGCTTTCAGGCGGCAGCTAAAAGCTTAGGCTTTGCGCTGCGCCACGGCGTCGACGACGCACAGGGCCGTCATGTTGACGATGCGGCGCACGGTGGCCGATGGCGTCAGGATGTGCACGGGCTTGGCGCAACCGAGCAGGATCGGACCCACGGCGATGCCGTTGCCGGCCGCCGTTTTCACCAGGTTGTAGGCGATGTTGGCCGATTCGATGTTCGGCATGACGAGCAGGTTGGCGTCGTTCTTCAGTGCCGAATTGGGCATGATTTTTTGACGCAGCTTGCTGTCCAGGGCCGTATCGCCGTGCATTTCGCCGTCGATTTCCAGGTCCGGCGCGCGCTCCTTGATGATGGCCAGGGCGGCGCGCATCTTTTGCGCCGAAGCGCTGTCGCTGGAACCGAAGTTCGAGTGCGACAGCAGGGCCGCGCGCGGCGACAGGCCGAAACGGGTCATCTCTTCGGCGGCCATGATGGTGATCTCGGCCAATTGCTCGGCGTCCGGGTTTTCATTGACGTGCGTATCGACCATCACCAGCTGGCGTTCCGGCATGATCAGAACGTTCATGGCGGCATACACGTTGCTGCCGGCGCGCTTGCCCAGCACCTGGTCGATGTATTTCAGGTGCAGCTGGGTGGTGCCGAAGGTGCCGCAGATCATGCCGTCGGCGTCGCCCTTGTGGATCATCATCGAACCGATCAGGGTGTGGCGGCGGCGCATTTCCAGCTTCGCGTATTCCTCGGTGACGCCCTTGCGGCTCGTCATCGCGTAATACGTGTTCCAGTAATCGCGATAGCGCTCGTCGAAGTCCGGGTTGATGACGTCGAAGTCGACGCCCTGCTTCAGGCGCAGGCCGAACTTCTGGATGCGCGCTTCGAGCACGGGCGGACGGCCGACCAGGATAGGACGCGCCAGTTTTTCATCGACCACCACTTGCACGGCGCGCAGCACGCGCTCTTCTTCGCCTTCGGCGTAGACGATGCGTTTGAGTTCGGCCGGCGTGGATTTGGCCATCAGGAACAGCGGCTTCATGAAGGTGCCGCTGCGGTAGACGAATTGCTGCAGGCTGTCCGCGTACGCTTGCAAGTCCTTGATCGGACGCGTGGCGACGCCGGAATCCTCGGCCGCCTTGGCCACCGCTGGCGCGATCTTGATCAGCAAACGCGGATCGAACGGCATCGGGATCAGGTATTCAGGACCGAACGACAGGTTGCTGATGCCGTAGGTGGTCGCGACGATGTCCGACTGCTCGGCATGCGCCAGGTCGGCGATCGCGTGCACGACGGCGATTTCCATTTCGCGCGTGATCGTCGTCGCGCCGCAATCGAGGGCGCCGCGGAAGATGTACGGGAAGCACAGCACGTTGTTGACCTGGTTAGGATAGTCCGAACGGCCCGTGGCGATGATGGCGTCGCTGCGCACGGCCTTGACTTCTTCCGGCAGGATTTCCGGGTTCGGGTTGGCCAGCGCCAGGATCAATGGATTGGGCGCCATCTTGCGCACCATGTCCTGTTTCAGCACGCCGCCGGCGGAGACGCCGAGGAAAATGTCGGCATCCGGGATGATCTCGCCCAGGGTGCGCAGCGGCGTATCTTGCGCGAAGCGTTCCTTGTCCGGGTCCATCAGTTCCGTGCGGCCCTTGTAGACGACGCCGGCCAGGTCGGTGACGTAGATATTTTTCAGCGGGAAGCCCAGATCGACGATCAGGTCCAGGCAGGCCAGCGCCGCGGCGCCAGCGCCCGACACGACCAGTTTGCAGTCTTCGATTTTCTTGCCGACGGCTTTCAAGCCGTTCAGGATGGCCGCGCCGACGATGATGGCGGTGCCGTGCTGATCGTCATGGAAGACGGGAATCTTCATGCGGTCGCGCAGCTGGCGCTCGATGTAGAAGCACTCGGGGGCCTTGATGTCTTCCAGGTTCACGCCGCCGAAGGTCGGTTCCAGCGAAGCGATGATGTCGACCAGCTTGTCCGGGTCCATCTCGTTGATTTCGATGTCGAAGACGTCGATGCCGGCGAATTTCTTGAACAGCACGCCCTTGCCTTCCATCACCGGCTTGGCGGCCAGCGGGCCGATATTGCCCAGTCCCAGCACGGCCGTGCCGTTGGTGATGACGGCCACCAGGTTGCCGCGCGCCGTATATTTATAGGCATTCGCCGGATCGATGACGATTTCTTCGCACGGTGCCGCCACGCCTGGCGAGTAGGCCAGTGCCAGGTCGC
The DNA here is from genome assembly GCF_021165895.1 of Janthinobacterium sp. PLB04. NCBI lineage: Bacteria > Pseudomonadati > Pseudomonadota > Betaproteobacteria > Burkholderiales > Oxalobacteraceae > Janthinobacterium > Janthinobacterium sp. PLB04. The sequence continues at coordinate 6,062,766 of NZ_CP088968.1, forward strand.
GCTGATTGGTCAGTTGTTTGGTCGGCGTCACGCTGATTTTGCCGGGGCGCGGGCACTCGTGATACTCGAGTGCGGCCAAGCGCAATTGTTGACGCAATTCTTCTTTTTTATCAGATGACGAATCCATGCTGTGCTGCCTTCCTGTTTGGTCGATCGGGTGTTCCGGATTTTATCAGACCGATTCTTTCAATTAGCTAGGTATTTTCCGCTAGCCACAGTCTGATATCACGAAAACGCATAACCTAGCATTGTAAGGCCGTCCGGCGGCACAAACGTCCTGAACAGGAAAAACTATCAAATTTTAGATTTCAATTAGTTTTTGTGATGAGATATCGGCGGCGCGCCACAGCGGCAGCGCGGCGACGGCGCGCTCGATATCGTCCATGTCATCCGCGCCCAGGCTGCTGTCGAACGGCGCGGACAAAATGCTGCGCATCAGCGCCAGGCGCGTCGTCGCCTGCTGCGCGTCGATGAAACGCGTCGTCTCCGCGCAATACTGCGCGCGGCGCTGGGCATCGGCGCCATCATCGTCGCCGTCGGGATAATAATGGCGGCCGATGTGATGCAACGACTGCAGCAGGAATTCGATCTCGCGCAGGATGCGCAGCGCATCCTCGCCGGACAGCACGATGCGGCGGTTGGCGGGCAGCAGGGAGGGCGGCGTGGCTGGACTATTCAAAATTTTCTTCGATCAGGAAGGCATAGTCGTCATCGATCAGCATTTGCAGATAAGCGTCGAAGCTGTCGGCGATGACCTTGTAGTTGTCGGGGTCGTGCAGGAAGCGCACGATCTGTCCAACCTTGCCGGACGCCGTGGGCGTGAAATCGACATACAGCCGCGAAGAACCGCCATTGTTCATGCAATGCGAAAAACACAGGCGCTGGCCCTGCTTGATGCCGGCGTCGATGCGGACGTCGACGATGCCGGGATCCTGTTCCAGATAATGGCCATAGATATCGGCGATGCTGCGCTGGTTCGCTAGCCCGTCCTGCAGGATCTGTTCGACGGAACTCAGGTAATACGGATACTCGAACACGTCCGAGCCCAGCATGTACACCAGCACCGTGCCGCCGGCATACTCCTGATAATAGGTGCCGTTGTACGTGCCCAGCAAGCGCAGCAGGCTGTCCGGGCACAGCGGATACGTCTGGCGCAAGCTGGCCAGTTGTGCCGCGCTGGCGCCGCTGGCCATCGCCAGGTCCACGAACGGTTCCGGTGGCAAGGCATTGAGCACGCCTTCGAGGTAGCGGTCGACGATATCCATACGTAGCTGGTTCCTGATTTGACGGGTGGGCGCAATATAGCAGCTCAGGATACGCGGCTGGCGCACGGCTGGACCAGCGTCCCGCTCGGCGCGAAGCGCACCGCGATCAGCAGCAGGAGCACGACGCCGCCGGCCATCACCATCCACGCCTGGGCCAGGCTGGACGAGTGCTGGCGGATCAGGCCGGCGATGAACGGCATGCTGCTGGCGATGATGTAGCCGCCGCCCTGCACAAAGCCCAGCAGCGCGCCGGCGCCGGCCGGGTCACGCACGTGGTCCATGCTGACGATCAGCGACAGGGGAAACAGGGAGCCGATGCCGCAGCCCAGTAATATCACGGCGGGCAGCGCCAGTTGCGCGGGCGCCACGATCAGGCAAGCCAGGCCGGCCAGCACGGACAACAATACGGCCAGCAACAGGATGCGGCGGTCGGGGAAGCGGTGGATGATGCTGGAAATCACCAGCCCCGCCAGCACTTCCACCAGGGTCAGGCCGCCGAGCAGCAAGCCGCTGTCGGCCGCGCTCCAGCCCAGTTCCGTGTAGAACGGCGGCAGCCAGGCCAGCACCAGGGTGTACGCACCCGTGCCGATGCCAAAGAACACCATCAGCAGCCAGGCACGGCCACTGCCCACGGGCAGGCTGGCGCCCGCGCCGCCGGACACGTCCGCGCGCGCGGCCGATGCGCGGCGCCACAGCAGCGCGGCGGCCACGGCAGGCAGCGCCCACAGGGCCAGCAGCGCATTCCAGCCCCAGCTTTGCGCCAACGGTGAAGCGGACGCGGCGGCAATGGCCGCCCCGCCCATGATGCCCGTCGTATAAAAGCCCATCAGCTGGCCTGCCCGCTCGGGGAAATGGCGCTTGATGAAGGCCGGCAGCAGCGCCTGCACCAGCGCGATGCCCAGGCCGCCCAGAGCCGCCGTGGCGATCAGGCCGCCGCTGCCATGCAAGGGCCAGCGCAGCGCGCAGGCGGCAGCGATGATGGCGATACCGAGACTGATGCCGCGCGCCACGCCCAGCCGGCGCTGCAACTGCGCGCCCGCCAGCGCGCACACGCCCATGGCGAACACGGGCACGGTGGTCAGCAAGCCCGCGTCGGCATTGCTGATGCCCGTGCTGGCCTGGATACTGTCAAGCAAGGGGCCGATGGCCGCCAGGATGGGCCGCAGATTCAGGCCCAGCAGGATGATGGCGGCCACCAGCAGGGCCGAAGACATTGAAGAAGAAAGGGGAGCGGCAGGTCGTGCGGAGGGCATGGGATAGTCCTTGCCTCGCTGGGAGGCACATGGTTTAATGCGTCATCAGAATATGACTCGATGAAAAGTATCTTAACATAAAGATAGAAATCTATCTTGAGGTCGAGATAGATGGTCCCAAGATACAAGGATACCCATGACAGATGCCCCGCAAGAACACACGCGCGCACAATTTGCCGCAGCACAATGGCAGCGCGAACTGCCGCAGATGGATACCAGTGCCATGCAACTGGTGGGCCAGCTGGGCACGGTGGCGCAGCTGATGGCGCGCGACTGGCTCAATCCGCTGTTCGCCGAACACGGCTTGCAACCGGGCGAATTCGACGTGCTGGCGACCTTGCGCCGCTCGGGCGCGCCCTACAGCCTGATGCCGACGGCCCTGTACGAAGCGGCCATGCTGTCCTCGGGCGGCATGACCAACCGCATCGACCGGCTGGAAGCGGCCGGCCTGATCGAACGCCAGAAGCATCCGACGGACCGGCGCGGCGTGCTGGTGGCCCTGACACAAAGGGGATTGGAACTGATTGAAAAGCTGGTGCTGCTGCACGTGGAGAACGAGCGCGCCATGCTCTCGGCTTTGAACTCGGACGAGCAGCGCCAGCTCGACCAGTTGCTGGCCAAGCTGCTGCACGGCATGGCGCAGGCGAAGAAAGTTTAAGTTTAGGAAAGCAGACGCGCCAGCTCGCGCAGCGCCGCATTGCCGCGCCGGGCTTTGCGCTGCAATTCTTCCGGCGCACAGTGTCCATACAGGGCCTGGACGTGGCCCTCGCTGGCGGCGCGCAGGTCGAGTTCGCCCGCACCGGGATCGGGCAACGGCCCCTCGACAAGGGTCAGGAAATAATGGCGGGGCGCGCCATGCAGGTTGGTCGCGAACTGCAGCACCAGGCCGCTGTCGAACAGCAGCGCACCGCTGCACGCCCCTGTCTCCAGCAGCAGGCGATACGGCGGCAAGGGCCGCCGCACCGCGCGCAGCACGCTGGCCAGGCGTACTTGATAACCGAGTTCCAATCCATTCGCATGCAAGCGGCCGCCTTGCAGATACACCTTGAACGATGTTTGCACGGCCCGGCTGGCGCGGCGGAACCAGCGCTCATCCTCATACAGGCACAGCTGGCCGCCATCGCACAGCTCGTAAAATCCGCGCGCCAGCAGTTCCGGTGCCGTGAACGTGGCCAGGCCGACGGTCTGCGGCTCGCGCAGCCAGCCATCGTCGAGATAGGATTGCATCAGGGCGTGGATATCGTGGAAGGGCATAGGGGCAAGATCGGCGGTGGCAAAGGCCTGTATTGTAGGCCAGCCTATAATAGCCGGGCCACACCATCATTCAACGAACAGACCACGCCATGGCCCCACACGACGCGCTTTCCGAATTCGACCTGATCAAACAATATTTCGTGCGCCAGCGCCCCGGCCGCGCCACCCTGGGCATCGGCGACGATTGCGCGCTGATTACACCCGGCGCCGGCAAGCAGATCGCCATCTCGTCGGACATGCTGGTCGAGGACCGGCACTTCTTTGCCGGCGCCGACGCCCGCATGCTCGGTCACAAAAGCCTGGCCGTGAACCTGTCCGACCTGGCCGCCATGGGCGCGCGCCCCGTCGCCTTTACCCTGGCCCTGGCCCTGCCGCAAGCCGAGCGCGCCTGGCTGGCCGGCTTTGCCGAAGGCTTGTTTGCGCTGGCAGACGCATTCGGCTGCGAATTGATCGGCGGCGACACCACCAAGGGCCCTTTGAATATCTGCATCACCGTGTTTGGCGAACTGGCGCCGGGCCAGGCCCTGCGCCGCAGCGCGGCCGTGGCGGGCGACGATATCTGGGTCAGCGGCACCCTGGGCGATGCGCGCCTGGCGCTGGCCGGCTACCGCATGGAGCAGGAACTGGCGCCATCCGACCTGCTGACAGCAAGCGCGCGCATGCACACGCCGACGCCGCGCGTGGCGCTCGGTTGCGCGCTGGCCGAAGCGGGCCTCGCGCATGCGGCCATCGACATCTCGGACGGCCTGGTGGGCGACCTCGGCCACATATTGAAAGCGTCGCAGGTGGGCGCCACCCTCGACGTCGACGCCCTGCCGGCCGGCCCCATGCTGGCGCAACAGGCAACCATCGTGCGCCGCCGCTACACGGCCGCCGGCGGCGACGACTATGAACTGTGCTTCACGGCGCCGGCTTCCTCGCGCGACGCCATCGCCGCCCTGGCGGCAAGCTGCGGCACGCCCGTCACGCGCGTAGGCAGCATCGAGGCGCAGGCGGGCTTGCGGCTGGCGGATGCGGCCGGGCAGCCGCTCGATTTGGCGCTGAATTCTTTCGACCACTTCAGCGAATAAAAATAAGGAATCCGCCGAATCAGCGCACCGCCATCCGCGCCAGCCCCGGCTGGTTCACCATCCAGTAGTGCTGGAAGGCCAGGCGGATGTTGTCGCGCAGCTGGGTGTCGTCCCACGGTTTCGTATAGAAACGGTAGATGGCGCCCCGGTTGATCGAGTCGAGCACGGCTTCGAGGCCCGTGTAGCCGGACAGGATGATGCGGATGGTTTCCGGGTACAGCTCTTTTACTTTACTGAGGAATTCCGTGCCGCTCATGCTGGGCATGCGCTGGTCGCAGACGATCACGTGCACCCTGTGCAGGGCCAGCATTTCAAACCCTTCGGCCGGCGTGCTGGCCGTGAGAATCTGGTAGCCTTCGGGACGGAACAAACGGTGCAGGGACGACAGCACGTTGACGTCGTCGTCGACGATGAGCAGGGTTTGCGCGGGCTGCGCGGCCGGATCGTGGCCCGGCGGCAGGCCGGCGCCGGCAACGATCATCTGCCCCAGTTCCAGCGCCGGCAGGGCGCGGCTGAAATAAAACCCCTGGATTTCATCGCAGCGGTTGCGCCGCAGGTATTCCAGCTGCGGGCGCGATTCCACGCCCTCGGCCACCACGCTCAGTTTCAGGCTATGCGCCATGCTGACGATGGCCAGCGCGATGGCCGCGTCGTTCGGATTGCTGGTGATGTTGCGCACGAAGGCGATGTCGATTTTCAGCTTGTCGATAGGGAAGCGCTGCAGATACGCGAGGCTCGAATAACCGGTGCCGAAATCGTCGATGGCCACCTTCACGCCGATTTTCTTCAGCTTGCCCAGCACGACGATGGTGCGCTCGGCGTTCGACATCAGCGCCGTTTCCGTCAGTTCCAGTTCCAGCAATTCCGGCGCCACGCCATGCTGCGCCAGCGCGCGCGTCACTTCGCCTTCCAGGTCGCCTTCGGCAAACTGGCGGCTCGACACATTCACGGCCACGTGCACGGGCCCCACTTCGCTGTCGCGCCACTCGGCGATCTGGCGGCAGGCCGCCTGGATCACCCAGGCGCCGACGCGCACGATCAGGCCCGTGTCTTCCAGCACCGGCACGAATTCGGCCGGCGCCACCAGGCCGTAGCCGGGACGGCGCCAGCGCAGCAGCGCTTCCACGCCGCTGATGCGGCCCGTGCGCAAATCCACCTTGGGCTGGTAGTACAGGATGAACTGCTCGTGTTCGAGCGCATGGCGCAGCGCCAGTTCCAGATCCAGGCGCGCCAGCACCTGCACGTTCATGCCGGCCGTGAAAAAGCGGTAGCCGTCGCGGCCCGCCTGCTTGGCGCCGCCCATGGCCGTATTTGCGTATTTGATGAGGGTTTCCGGGTCGGTGGCGTCGTCCGGGTACATGGCGATGCCGATGCTGGCCGTCAGGGTGGCCGCGTGGCCGCGCAAGTCGAACGGCGCGCGCAAGGCTTCGCGCACCTGGTTCGCCACGGCCACGGCTTCCTGCTGGTTGCGGCTCATGGTGAGTATCAGCGCGAATTCGTCGTTGCCCAGGCGTCCCACGGTGTCGCGCAGGCGCACGCATTCGACCAGGCGATTGCTGAACTGGCGCAGCAGTTCGTCGCCCAGCGCCGCGCCCAGGGTGTCGTTGATGCTTTTAAAACGGTCGAGCGCGATGAACAGCACCACGATGCGCCAGCTTTTTTCCTGCGCCAGTTCGACGGCCTGGGCCAGGGTCTGGTAAAACAGGCTGCGGTTCGGCAGCCCCGTCAAGCCATCGTAATGGGCCAGGTGCTTCAGGCGCTCCTGCGCCTGGCGCCGTTCGCTGATGTCGCGCGCCACGGCGATCAGCAGCAGGCCGCCCGCACCCTGCCCGCCCGCCACGGGCGCCTGCGCATACCAGTGCCAGCCCAGCTCCACCGGCACCAGGCTCAGGTCGCGCCGCACCAGTTCGCATTCCGTCACTTCCGTGGCCAGGTGGGCCGGGCCGCCCGGCAGCGCGGCCAGCGGCGGGGCCGGCGGCGACGGCAGCAAGGTGCCGGGCGCCAGCGCCAGCAGTTCGGTGCGCGCATAGCCGAGCAGGCGGCATGCACCGTCGTTGACGTCGACCAGGGTCATGCCCAGCACGTCGACGAGGAAGATGGCGTCGGTGGTGGCGTCCATGGCGCCGCGAAAGCGCTGCAGTTCCGCCGTGCGCTGGCCCACCGTGCGTTCGAGCAGGGTATTGTAGTGGCGCGCGGCGCGGTGCAGCAGCCGCACTTCGAGCATGTTGCGGATGCGCGTGAGCACTTCGAGCGCGTCAAACGGCTTGCTGATGAAGTCGCGCGCCCCCGCTTCCAGCGCGGCCAGCTTGGCGTCAGGGTCGGCGGCGATCACCAGCACGGGCAAATAACCTTCCAGTTCCAGCGGGCGCAAGGCATCCATCACGTCGTAGCCGCTCATGCCGGGCATCACCAGGTCGAGGATGATCAGGTCGAACTGGTGGCGCTGGTGCAGGCCGGCCACGGCGCGCGCGTCGAGGGTGCTGGTGATGGCCGTGTAGCCGCCGCTTTGCAGCAGATGCTCGAGCAGGCGCAGATTGACTTCCTGGTCGTCGACGATGAGAATTTTCGCCGCATAGATATCGGCCTGGCTGATCATGGCGCGCCCGTTCCCTTCTGCCGGCGCTGCTGCGCCACGTAGGCCAGGGTGCTGTTGATCGCCTCGGTAAATTCATCGAGGTTGATCGGCTTGGTCAGATAGCGGTAAAAGCCCAGCGCCATGCTGCGCTCCACGTCGCCCGGCATGGCGTTGGCCGTCAGGGCGATGACGGGGATGTGCGCCGTGCGCGGATCGGCGCGCAGCAGTTTCAGCGCATCCGTGCCGTTCACGTTCGGCAGGTTGATGTCCATCAGGATCAGCTGCGGCAAATGCGTGCGCGCCATATCCACGCCCAGACGGCCATCCGTTGCCGTCAGCAGCTGCAATTGCGGGCAGTAGCGCACGATTTCCTCGACCAGGGTCAGGTTGGCGGGATTGTCTTCCACGTACAGCAAGGTCACGGGGGCGCTGTGTTCGAGCAGCGCCCCGGCCAGGTCCGGCCGCGGCAAGGCCGGAGGTGCGGGCGCGGGCAAGGCATCGACCACGCGCAGTTCGATCCAGAACGTGCTGCCCTCGCCGGGCGCGCTGGTCACGCCGATGCTGCCATCCATCAGCTCCACCAGGCGCTTGGTGACCACCAGGCCGATGCCGCTGCCTTCTTCCGTGCCGCCTTCCTGTCCCAGCCGGTTGAAGGGCTGGAACAGCAGCGCCACCTGTTCGCCGTCGAGGCCCACGCCCGTGTCGCGCACGCTGATGCGCACCCGGCCGCCCGCCTGCGGCGCGCAATCGATGGCCACCTGCCCCTGCTCGCGGTTGTACTTGAGCGCATTCGACAGCAGGTTCAACAGAATCTGCTTGAGGCGCGTGCGGTCGGCCAGCACGTTCAGGGGGCAGGTGTCGGGAAAGGTCATGCCGATGCCGCGCTGGCTGGCCAGCGGTGCGATCATGTCGCGGCATTCCTGCAAGATGGCGTCCAGGCCCACGGGTTCGAGCGACAGGCTGACCGTGCCCGATTCCACCTTGGCCAGGTCGAGGATTTCATTGATCAAGGTCAGCAGGTGGCGCCCCGATTTCAGGATATGCCCGGCAAATTCCTTCTTTTGCTCCAGGGTCGACGGCAGGCGGTCGGAACTGAGGATTTGCGCGAAGCCCAGGATGGCGTTGAGCGGCGTGCGCAATTCATGGCTCATCGACGACAGGAAGGCCGACTTGGCATAGTTGGCGCTGCGCGCCTCTTCCATCGCCATGGCCAGTTCGCCATTCGTCATTTCCAGCTGCATCGTGCGCTCGTGCACGCGCACTTCCAGTTCCTGGTTCAGGCGCATGACTTCCTGCTGCGCCTCGGTGCGCTGTTCGCCTTCGCTGGCCAGCTCGCCGTTCGAGCGCTCCAGCGCCTGCGTGCGCAATTCGATCTCGGCCAGCATCTTGTTGAAGGAATCGACCAGCTGCGCCACTTCGTCGACGCTGAGCTTGCGCGCGCGGCGCGAGTAGTCGCCCGTCTCGATCACTTCACGTGCCACGTCGGCGATATCGAGGATGGGTTGCGTGATGACGAAATCGAGGCGGCGCAGCAGCAGCAAGGCCACCAGCAGCGCCAGCACCGTCACGCTCAGGGCGATGGCCAGGTAATCGGCCGTGCGGCCGGCCAGCTCGTAATCGGCGCGCAAATACACGGTACCCAGCAGTTCGCCATTGTCGACGATAGGCTTGAACAATTCCACCGAACTGCCCTGGATGCTTTCGCCTTCCTTGCCCGCCTTCGCCGGCAGCTCGCCCACACGCTGGTTCGCGCGGTAGCTGGCAAACAGGCTGCCGTCCGCCTTGTACAGGGCGCCGGCAGTCACGCGCGGGCGGATGCGCATCAGGTTGAGGTTTTCCAGCGCCAGGCGTTCGTCGTCGAAGGCCAGCGCGGCCGAACTCATGTGCCCCAGCAGCTCGGCTTGGGTACTGATGTCGGCCACCAGGTTGCGGTGGTAGGCGCGCAAGTCGTAGACGACGATGGTGCCCAGCGAAATGACGAGCGCCACCAGGGTGGTCAGCAAGACCACCGACATCAACTTGTGGCGGATGGAACGCAGTCGTATCATCTAGGCGCCTCCCGTCTGCACGCGGTAGGCGGCCAGCAGCATGCGCGCGCTGATGCGGATATGCGCCTGCGCCACGGGTTTCAGGGCCACGTCGAAGCGCACCTTGTCTTCGGCCATCACAAAATTGATCATGCTGCCCATCGCGTAGACCTCATCCGAATCGGATACCGTCAGCAACGCCAGGCCACGGCTGGCGGCCAGCATTTCCTGCAGCGCCGTTTTATCCAGCGCCCCCAGGTACAGCACGTGCAGCCCGGCCAGCGCTTCGCCGCGCCGCACTTTTTTCACCTGCACGGCGCGGCCGTTGACGCTATGCCCGGCCACGCTCTGTTCGAGCTGCTCGGCCAGCGCATCGGCGCCCGCCACGCCGATCACCAGCGGAGAGTCGGGCCGGGCAAAGCTGCCGTCGGGCCATTCGACATAGCCGGCAAACTTGTACAGATACCCGGCCTTGACCTGGCGTTCCAGCTCCCCCGGCACCTGCGCCCGCGCCTCGATACACAGCACGCCCAGGAGCAGCAATAGCCACTCCCAGCGGAGAGGGCGGCGGCCAGCACCGCGCGCGGAGCAGCGCAGGGGGCCAGGATGACGCCACCAGGTCCAGTTCAGAATTACCATGACAACCGAGTAAAGATAATGCTATACGAAGGCGCGGCACCATGCCGCTTGCCTGTTCGAGCGATGCGCACCAGGGTGGCGCAGCGACAGAGCGCCTGCCAGCCCGAAGTGGTAGCAAATGTATAAAAGAGTGTACGCATTTTCGCTGGTACCGGGGAAAGTTTCTTTTACCGTTGGCCATGCTACAGTCTTGCCACCATTTTCACCGCATGCAGGAGTCATCCATGAGCAACGAACTCGTCCCCCTCTCCACCGCGGTCGGCCTGGCCTTGCAGGCGAAGGGCCTGCTGCTGGCCACGGCCGAATCGTGCACGGGCGGCGGCGTGGCGCAGGCCGTCACCGATATTTCAGGCTCGAGCGCCTGGTTCGAACGGGGCTTCGTCACCTATTCCAACGGGGCCAAGACCGGCATGCTGGGCGTGCCCGCCGAGCTGATCGCCGCGCACGGCGCCGTCAGCGAGGAAGTGGCCGCCGCCATGGCGCGGGGCACCCTGGCCCACAGCGAGGCCCAGGTGGCCGTCTCGACCACGGGCATCGCCGGCCCCACGGGCGGCGTGCCGGGCAAGCCCGTCGGCACCGTCTGCTTCGGCTGGGCCATGGACGGGCGCGTGCAAACACAGCGGCTGGTATTCGCGGGCGACCGCCAGGCCGTGCGCGAGCAGGCCGTGGCGCACGCCTTGCGCGAACTGCTGCGCTTTATCCAGTAGCGGCGGCGATGCAGGCGCGGTCGCGGCCCGCCTGCTTGGCCGCGTACAGGGCGCTGTCGGCGCGCATCAGCAATTCGTGACGGCCGGCGCCATGGCGCGGATATTCGGCGATGCCGGCCGAAAAGGTGCAGCCGGACAGGCTGTGCGGCGCCTGCCGGATCAGCAGCTGGCGGTAGCGCGCGGCGATATCGTCGATCTTGTGCGCGGCGATGAGGCTGTCTGCTTCACGCAACAGCAGGCAGAATTCCTCGCCGCCATAACGGCACACCATGTCGCTGCCGCGCAGCTGGCTTTCCACCAGACGCGCGAACTGGATCAGCACTTCATCGCCAAAGTTATGCCCGTAGGTATCGTTGACGCGCTTGAAAAAATCCAGGTCGATGATGGCGATGGCCACGGGCGCATCCGCATCGGCCTCGTGCAGGATGGCGTTGAGGCAGGTTTCAAAATGGCGGCGGTTGTACAGGCCCGTCAGGTGGTCGCGCATGGCCTGTTCCTTCAGGCTGTCCTGCAGGGAATTGACATGCAGGATCTGGTGCGCCAGTTCCCGGTTCAGGTGCTCGAGCTTGACGTTTTCCGATTCGCGCGCCGCCTGCAGTTCCAGCGCCTTGTCGCGCTCGGCTTTCAGGCTGTGCATTTCCTTTTCCAGGTTGCGCATCAGGCTGCGCGAGGCGCGCGCCGACTTGCTGCTGGCCTCGTAGGCGGCCTGGTATTGCTGCAGGAAACCATACGCCGCCTGCCATTCGCCCAGCTGGGCATTGATGTCGGACAAGCCGCGCAGGATCTGCTGCTGGTGAAACGGATTGCGCGTCCAGCTCAGCAGGCTGTGCGCCTGCGTCAGGGACGCCAGCGCCTGCGCCGTCTGGCCCGCGTGCAAGTCCAGCTTGCCGCGAACCAGCCACGCATGCATCTGCTCTTCCAGGTCCTGGCCCCGGCGCGCATATTCTTCGGCCCGCAACAGCAATTGCAGCGCGCTGTCGGGCTGGCGCAGCAGGATCGCGGCGTGGGCGGCGATACAGAACAAAAAGGCGCGCACGGCCAGGTCTTCTTCCGGCCACTCGTAAAACGGTTCCACCAGCGCCAGCGCCTCGGCCGGCTTGCCAGTGGCCAGCAGGCACATGGCCAAGTTGGCCGAAACGATGGTTTGCTGGTATTTGAGTTTTTGCGTGCCGATGATCTCGAGCGCCTCGACCAGCAGGGGAATCGCGTCTTCATCGTTGCCCAGGTCATGCTGCGACGACGCCAGGTTCGACAGGCTGTTGACCCGGTGCGCGGGGCTGCCGAAACGCTCGGCGATGTCGAGCGCCAGCAGGAAATTTCGCGGGCCGTCCTGCGTATCGCCACGGTTCAGGGCATCAACGCCCAGGCGCGCGTACAGCATGAACTTGTGCAGGGAGTCGGGTATCTGCGCGGCCTGGCTGCGCGCCTGCAGGAAATGCTGCTCGGCATCGGCAAAATCGCCGCGCCGGCTCGCATACGCGCCCTGCAGGGCGGCCACTTCCATGCCCCCTTCCAGGTCGCCGCTTTGCTGGAAATACGCGCCCAGACGCTCGCACGACGGTTCAGCCTCGCCCGCGTAATACGCCAGCCAGCAATGATTGAGTTCCGCATACGCGCCGCCGCGCGCATACTGTTGTCGTTGCGCCGCCGCCAGCGCCATCTGCGCCAGCCGGCGCGCCTGGCGGCGGTTGCCGACCAGGCAAGCCAGGGCTTGCTGATTCAGACGGTCAATGTCGGCTTTATCGAGACTGGAGATCGGCACTGCGTCCTCGTTCACACTCTGGGGTGCATTTTTCACACAAAACTTGCTCTGTATCAATGGTATCCTGATTAACATCATAACCAGATTCGCTGTTCCGCATGGCATATTTGCAAAGGATTGTGGTAAAAATGCCAGTCGTGGCCTGGCCGGGCGCTTGCGCCGCTGTCACGGATCTTTGATTGTCACTGACGCAACAACTTGGAGTAGTCGCAATGCAAAACACGGTACATTTCATCCTGCAGGGCAAGGGCGGCATCGGCAAGACCCTCGTCTCTACCCTGCTGGCCCAGTGGATAGGCGGCAAGGACGACACGCCTTTGCGCTGTTATGACACCGATCAGGAAAACGCCACGTTCTCGCGCTACAAGGCGATGAACGTCAAGCATGTGCCCGTGATGACGGATGCGCGCAACATCGATCCGAAACGCTTCGATGCGCTGATGATCGACATTCTCGAAACGGACGGCAACTGCGTGATCGACAATGGCGCGAACACGTTTTCGCCGCTGATGGGCTACCTGCTGGAAAACGACTGTTTTTCGCTGCTGGAAGAATCGGGCCGCAAGGTCTATATCCACACCATCGTCGGCGGCGGCGACACCCTGCATGACACGGCCACGGGTTTTGTGGCGACAGCCCAATCGACGAAGGTGCCGCTGGTGCTGTGGCAAAACGAACATTTCGGCCTGCTGCAATCGGCGTCCGGCAAGCAGTTTATCGAATCGCAGTCGTACGCCGACAACCGCGTGCGCGTGAAAGGCAGCATTACATTGAGCCAGCGCAATCCCGACACCTTCGGCGCGGACGTCAAGAAGATGAACACGGCGCGCCTGACGATGCAGGAAGTGCTGCAGAACGACAAGTTCAACATCATGGAAAAGCAGCGCATCAAGGTCGTCTACCGCGACATCTTCGAACAGCTCGACAAGGTGCAGTGGTAGATGGACCAGCACAAACTGCGCAGCCACGTATTCGACAAGACGGGCATCAAGATCGACGTCGATGACCCGATATTCGCCCTGGTGGCGCTGAACGAAGCCGTGCTGGCGGAAACCGTCGAGCGCCAGCTGGCCTTGCTGGACGCCGCCACGCAAGCGCTGGCGGCCCAGGCGCGCGCGGCGGGCGGCTTGCCTGCGCTGCCGCCAGCCGCCCTGGCCGGCCCTGCCGATAATGCGACGGCACCAACCGTCGGCTTCACGCCACGCGAATGGCGCCTGCTGGGCGCGGCGGCCATCGTCTCCATCGCCAGCGCATTGCTGGTGCTGGGCGGCGCGGCCCTGCTGTATAGACTGTAGCACCGTCGCGCTGCGCCAGCCACGAGCGAGCCGCAGCGTCTTCTCCACCTACCCTGGAAGCATGCATGAAACCGATCAAACTGCTGGCCCTCCCCGCCCTGCTGCTGTCGCTGTACGGCGCCCCGCTGACCCTCGCCCACGCCGCCGATGCGGCCGTCACGACGGGGGCGACGTCCGTGCCGCATATTGCCTATGAAAAATACACCTTGCCCAACGGCCTCGATGTCATTCTCGTGGAAGACCATAAATTGCCCGTCACGGCCGTCAATATCTGGTACCACGTGGGTCCCGCGAATGAAGCGCCGGGGCTGACGGGCTTTGCCCACCTGTTCGAACACATGATGTTTGCCGCCACCAAGCACGTGCCGCGCGGCATGGCCGACCAGTTGCTCGAAGGCGCGGGCGCCACCGACTCGAACGGCAGCACGGATTTCGACCGCACCAATTATTTCGACACGGTACCGTCGAACCAGCTGGAACTGGCCCTGTGGACGCATTCCGACCGCATGGGCTACCTGCTTGACGTGCTCGACCAGACGGCGCTGACGAACCAGCAGGACGTGGTGCGCAACGAGCGCCGCCAGAGCGTGGAAAATGCGCCCTACGGCATCGTGCAGGAAGCCCTGTACCACCAGCTGTTTCCCAAGACCCACCCGTATTACGCCAGCGTCATCGGTTCGCACGCGGATATCCAGCACGCGAAACTGGCCGACATCAAGGATTTCTTCACCAAATACTATGGCCCCAACAACGCCAGCCTGGTGATCGCCGGCGACATCGACAAGGCGAAGACCAAGGAACTGGTCAACAAGTATTTTGGCAGCTTCAAGAGCGGCCCGGCCGTGCCGAAACCGAATGTCGTGACGCCGCCCATCACGCAGGAACGCCGCATCGTGGTGCAGGACCGGGTGGAATTGCCGCGCGTCTTCATGGCCTGGCTGACGCCGTCCGCCTACACCAGCGATGACGCGGAACTGTCGATGGCGGCGCACATCCTGGCCGGCGGCAAGTCCAGCCGCCTGTACAAATCCCTCGTGTACGACAAGCAGATCGCCCAGGATGTGGGCGCCAGTCAGGGCTCGAACGCCCTCACCTCCATCTTCACCATTGACGCGACGGCGCGCCCGGACCACAAGCCCGAGGAAATCGAACAAGCCTTGCAGGCGGAGCTGGAGCAATTGCGCGCCAAGGGCCCCACCGAGAAGGAACTGGAGCGGGCGCGCAACAGCATCGAGACCACCATGCTGAGCCAGGTGGAAAAAATGGGCGGACGCGGCGTGGCTAACTTGCTCAACGAATACAACCAGTACCTGGGCGACCCCGGCTACCTGGCCAAGGATATCGAGCGCTACCGCCAGGTGACGGCCGCCGGCGTGCAGCGCGCCGTCGACCAGTACCTGAAAAACCAGTCGCGCGTCGTCGTCTACGGCGTACCGGGCACCCCGGACCTGGGCGCGGAAGTGCCGACGCCGGCGCCTGGCAAGGTCAAGCCTGCGCCAGGCACGGCCATCAATGCGGACGAGCCATGGCGCAATGCCGTGCCGAAGGCCGGTCCCGCACCGAAGATTGTTTTACCGCAAGGAAAATCGTTCACCCTGGCGAACGGTTTGACCGTGATCCACCACTACAACGGGGCCGTGCCGCTCGTTTCCAGCCAGCTGGTCATCAAAAGCGGCTCGGGCGCCAATCCGCTGGCGCAGCCGGGCTTGTCGAGCTTTACGGCGCAATTGCTGCAGGAAGGCACGGCCACGCGCAGCGCGCCGCAGATCGCCGACGATGTGGCGCAGCTGGGCGCCCTGCTGAGCACCGGTTCCAACACGGATGCCTCGTTCGCCCAGCTGACGTCGCTCAAAGCCACGTTCCCGCAAGCGCTCGACGTGCTGGCCGACGTGGTGCTGCATCCGCAATTCCCGCAAGAAGAGGTGGAGCGCCAGCGCGCCAGCCGCATCGGACAGCTGGCGCAGCAGCGCGAAAACGCGGGAGCCGTGGCCGCCCGCGTGGAAGCGGCGGCCCTGTATGGCCCGCAACATCCGTACGGCTACATCCAGCTGGGCACGGAAGCGGCGCTGAAGGCGGCCAGCCGCGCCGACCTGCAAGGTTTCTGGCAGCAGCATTACCTGCCGAACAATGCGGCCCTGATCGTCTCGGGCGATATCGGCGAGGCGGAATTGAAGGCACTGGCCGAAGCGAAGTTCGGCAGCTGGAAGGCCGGCACGGTGGCGCAGTCCGTGGCCGCCGCGCCGCAGACGACGCAGGCAAAATTGATTATGGTCGACAAGCCGGGCGCGCCGCAAACGGCCGTGCGCCTGTCCGCCATCGCCGTGCCGCGCGCCACGCCCGATTACGCGCCGCTGCAAGTGATGAACGCGGCCCTGGGCGGCTTGTTTACCAGCCGCCTGAACACCAACTTGCGCGAAGAAAAGGGGTATACCTATGGCGTGCGCTCGCAATTCCAGTACCGCAATCAGCCTGGGCCATTCTCGATTGCCGCCAGCGTGCGCACCGATGTGACGGGCCCGGCCGTATCGGAAACCGTCAAGGAAATCCGCGCCATGATCGCCAAGCCCTTGAGCAGCAAGGAACTGGCGAATGCGCGCAACTCGCAGGTGCTGTCCTTGCCGGGCCAGTTCGACACGAATGCCAGCATCAGCGCCAGCATGGCGAACGCGTATATCTACGGCCTGGGCCTCGACTATTACACGACCCTGCCGCAGCGCTTTGCCAGCGTGACGGACAAGCAGGTGCAGCAGGTGGCGAAAAAATACCTGCAGCCGGAAAAGCTGATCGTCATCGGCGTGGGCGACAAGGCGAAGATCGCTCCGCAATTGAGCAAGCTCAAACTGGCGCCGGTGGAACTGCGCGACGCGGAGGGTAACGTCAAATAAGGCTAGCGGCGCTTGAACAGCGCCAGCTTGTCGATGATCGCCGCCACGGCCACGCCGGCCGTGTAGGCGATCAAATCACCCCAGCCGAAGGCGGAACCCAGTACCAGGTGCCCCAGCGGATGGGCGCGCAGCGCGACGAGCCACGGCGCCTGGACCAGCTGGCCGAATTCCACGGCAAAGCAGATCAGCAAGGACCACGATGCCAGTTGCCAGGTACGCATGCGCGTGGCGATGATGCCCAGCGCAAAGACAATCATCATGGCCCACAGGGCGTCGCCCGGATACTTGCCGAGCGCGGCGGGGACGAATTGGGGATAGGCGCGCGAGGCCAGGCCCAGCGCGATAACAGCCACGGTTGCGCCCACCTGCAGCAGGCGGCGGCGTTCAGGTTTTACCAGGAACATATTTCCATTCAAAGGCACAATACGGGCCGAACCATTGCGGCCCGTCCGATATTGTACTGCGCTGCCGTGTCCGCCTGTAGCCTAATGCGCCTGGACACGCTCAGCCCAGGTCGACATTCTGCGCCAGGAAATCAAGCAAGACGCGCACGCGCAGCGGCACATGCCCGCCTTGCCCCACGAACACGGCATGCACTTCTTCGCTGTCGCCCGGGTTGCAGTCTTCCAGCAGCGCCAGCAGACGGCCGGCCGCGATATCGGCCCGCACCTGGAAGGCAGCCAGGCGCGCCAGTCCCAAGCCCGCCAGCGCCAGTTGTCGCAAGGCTTCGCCATCGCTCGCTTGCGCATTGCCCGTGACCGGCACGACGATGTCGCCTTCGGGCAAGCGCAGCGGCCAGCCCGAGCGGGCGCGCGGGTAATTGGCATCGAGCAGATTGTGCGATGCCAGCTCGGCGGGCGTCAACGGCGTGCCGCGCCGCGCCAGGTAGGCTGGCGACGCCACGATCGCCATGCGCGTCTGGCCCAGCTTGCGCGCCAACAAGCTGGAACTTTTCAGGGGACCGGCCCGCACGGCCACATCCGTGCGCTGCTCGAGGATATCGACCACTGCATCCGTGAGCTCGATGTCGAGCGTCACCTCCGGAAAGCGTTCCAGAAACAGCGGCGCCAGCGGCAACAAAAAATGCTGGCCGAACGGCACGTTCGCATTCACGCGTATTTTGCCGCGCGGCACATCCTGCACACCGGCGCAGCGCTCGGCCTCGTCCAGGGCCGCCAGCACGTGCCGGCCCCGTTCATACAGGCCGCAGCCCTCGGCCGTCAGTTGCAGCTGGCGCGTGGAGCGGTTCAACAGGCGCGCGCCCAGGCGCTCTTCCAGCCGTGAGACGAGCTTGCTGACGGCCGAGGGCGTCATGCCGCAGGCGCGCGCGGCGGCGGAAAAGCCGCCCAGTTCCACCACGCGCACAAACACTTCCAGCTCGCCGGAGCGGTTCACTTCCAGTCTGGCCATTGTGAATTCAACTCATAAATGTTCTTCGATGAGATAGTCTAGTGCATAAATGGCTTTGCTTTCATCATGCGCACATTCCCCTTGATGAAGCGAGCCGCCATGCAACGATTTTCCCTCCTCCCCGCCGCTCTGCTGAGCCTGGCACTCGACACGAGCCCTGTCCAGGCCGCCAACGCCGATACCACCTGGCTGGCCAGCTGGACGGCCAGCCCGCAAGCCGTGTGGAGCAGCGACTTCCTGTTCCCCAGCAATGTGCCCGCCGTGCTGCACGGGCACACCGTGCGCCAGGTGGCGCGCCTCAGCGTGGGCGGCCCGCGCGTGCGCATCGTGCTGTCGAATGCGTATGGCAAGGTGCCGCTACGCATCGGCGCGGCCACCGTGGCCCTGGCCGCATCCGGCTCAGCCATCAAGCCCGGCAGCCTGCGCACGCTCACGTTTTCCGGCCAACCCTCGGCCAGCGTGGCGCCGGGCGCGCCGATCATCAGCGACCCCGTCGACCTGTCGGTGCCGGACCTGGCCCGGCTGACGGTAAGCATCCATTTGCCGCAAGCCAGTCCCGTCTCCACGTTTCACTGGGATGGACGCGAGACGGCGTGGATCGCCCCGCATGACCAGACGCGGGCCGCGCGCATCGATGATGCACAAGCCGGCGTGCAGACCACCACGGCGCGCCTCTTGCTCAGCGCCATCGAGGTGCAAGCGGCGCCGGGGACGCAAGCCGTGGCCATCCTTGGCGATTCGATTACCGATGGCGCCAGCGCCAGCCTGGGGATGGATGCGCGCTGGCCCGATTTCCTGGCCGAACGCCTGGCGCCGCAGGGCGTGGCCGTGATCAATGCCGGCATTTCCGGTGCGCGGCTGTTGTCCGATGGAATGGGAGTCAATGCCCTGGCGCGCTTCGAGCGCGACGTGCTGGCGCAACCGGGCGTGCGCTCGGTGGTCGTCTTGTTGGGGATCAATGACATCAGCTGGCCCGGCACGGCGTTTGCGCCACGGGTGCAAAGGCCGACCTTGGAGGAGTTGACGGCCGGCTACGTCCAGCTGGTGGCCCAGGCCCGCAGCCGCGGCGTGCGCGTGGTCGGCGCCACCCTGACGCCGTTCGCAGGCGCCCTGCCCGGCACGCCCCTGAGCGACTATTACCAGCCAGAAAAAGATGCGCTGCGCCAGCAACTGAATGCGTGGATACGCAACAGCGGCACGCTCGACGCCATACTCGACTTCGATGCCTGGGCGCGCGATCCCGCGCATCCGCTGCGCCTGCTGCCCGCCTACGACTCGGGCGACCACCTGCACCCGGGCGACGCGGGCAACCGGGCGCTGGCGGAAAGGATAGCCCTGCCGCTGCTATTGAATCAGTCGCCGAGGCCCGCGTACAAAGCCGTGCTCAAGTAACGCTCGCCGAACGACGGGATGATGGTGACGATGGTCTTGCCCGCGTTTTCCGGGCGGCGCGCCACTTGCAGGGCGGCCCACAGGGCGGCGCCCGACGAGATGCCGACCAACAAGCCTTCGTCGCTGGCGGCCAGGCGCGCCGTGGCAAACGCGTCGTCATTCTTGACGCAAATGATTTCGTCGTAGATGGCCGTATTCAAAATCTGCGGCACGAAGCCGGCGCCGATGCCCTGGATCGGATGCGGCCCTTTCGTGCCTTTCGACAGCATCGGCGACGCTTCCGGTTCCACGGCGATCATTTGCAGGCCAGGCTTGCGTTCCTTCAACACTTCGCCGATGCCGGTAATCGTGCCGCCCGTGCCCACGCCAGCGATGACGATGTCCACTTGTCCATCCGTATCGCGCCAGATTTCCTCGGCCGTCGTGGCGCGGTGAATGGCGGGGTTAGCGGGATTGTTGAATTGCTGCAGCATCAGGTAGCGCGGGTCGGCCGCCACCAATTCCTCGGCCTTGCGGATGGCGCCCAGCATGCCTTCGCTGCCGGGCGTGAGCACCAGCTCGGCGCCATAGGCGCGCAGCAGGATGCGCCGCTCGCGGCTCATGGTGTCGGGCATGACGAGGGTGCAGCGGTAGCCGCGCGCGGCGCACACCATGGCCAGCGCGATGCCCGTGTTGCCGCTGGTGGGCTCGACGATGACGGTGTCGGGATGGATCTTGCCTGCGGCCTCGGCCGCGACGATCATGGACAGGCCGATGCGGTCCTTGACGCTGTGCGCGGGATTATAGAATTCGAGTTTGGCCAGGATGGTGGCCACACTGCCGGCGGCGATGCGGTTGATGCGCACCAGGGGGGTGTTGCCGATCAGTTCAGTGACGTCGTTGGCGATGTTCATGGAAGGAGGCTCCGCTATTTCAAGAAACCCCAGTCTACCGCTTTTAGCGACGGCGCGAGCATGCGCCGCCGCCAAACTGAACAATTACTTCACGTCCAGCAATTCCACGTCGAAGATCAGTGCCGAGTTCGGCGGGATGTCGCCGTTGCCCGCGCCGCGCGGCCCATAGGCCAGTTCGCCTGGAATGATCAGGGTGCGCTTGCCGCCCACTTTCATGCCGGCCACGCCTTGGTCCCAGCCCTTGATGACCATGCCCTTGCCGAGCGGGAAGTCAAACGGCCCACGGCCCACGGAGCTGTCGAACTTCTTGCCGCGCGAATCTTTCGCCAGCGGACGGTACAGCCAGCCCGTGTAATGCACGGTGACGTTGTTGCCTGCGGACGCTTCCTTGCCCGTGCCGACCTTGTTGTCGATCAGAATCAATTTATCGGCGACAGGGCCGGGGCTCAGCGAGACGGCGGAGGCGGGAACAGGCGCTGGCGCCTGTGCCTGCGCCAGCGACGCGGCGACGGAGCAGATCAGGGCAAACAAAACGGAGCTACGCGTCATGATGTATTCTTTCAGTGAGTTTCGGTGAGATCCCTGCGCCAGCGAACCGGCAGGGAACGCCAATAATAGCAAACCGCCGCAACGATAGGAAAAACTTGTCGCCCGATACCCATTGCCCCCGCCTGTTTTACGCCCTGTGGCCCGATGCGGCCACGCGCGCGGCGCTGGCCGCCTGGCAGGCGCTGCTGGACGGCAAGCCCGTGCGCCCGGACAAGCTGCACCTGACCCTGGCTTTCCTGGGCCAGCGCCCGGCCAGCGAGCTGCCGGTCCTGCTGGATATCCTGGAACAATTACCGGCGCGCGCCATGCCCTTGCTGTTCGATCACGCCAGCCACTTCCCCAAGCTGGCGCTGGCCTGGGCCGCCCTGGCGCAGCCCTCGCCCGCCCTGCTGGACTTGCGCGCGACCTGCATGCACGGCCTGATGGAACAGGGGCTGGCGCCGCGCTTCGAGCACGACCGCTTTACGCCGCACGTGACACTGGCGCGCCAGGCGCCGCCACCGGCCAGCCAGGACTTCGCGCCCATCGCCTGGCAGGCGGACGAGCTGGTGCTGGTGGAATCGTTCAAAAGCAGCGGCGACTACCGCATCCTGGCCAGCAGGAAATTAACCTAGGCGGCGTCCGGCACTGGCATTGGCGCTGGCACTTCAGCAACTTTGTCCTGGCGCAAGCTTTTCAACGCATGGGCGGCCGCCACCATGCCGAAGCTGGCCGTCACCACCACGCTGGAACCGAAGCCGGCGCAGTTCAGGCCCGTGACGCCGGCGGGCGCGCCATCGATGGCGCACGCTTCCGCGCTCTCGGGCGTGCTCAACGGTTCCATGGAAAACACGGCGTCGACATTGAATTTGTTTTTCACGCCACGGGGGAAACCATATTCGGTGCGCAACAGTTTTCGCACACGCTTGAGCAGCGGTTCCTGTTCCGTTTTCGACAGGTCGCGCACGGCAATCAAGGTCGGGTCCGTCTGCCCGCCCGCGCTGCCGATGGTCAGCATGGGAATGTTGCGTGCGCGGCAATACGCGATCACGGCCGCTTTCGCCTTGGCATTGTCGATGGCGTCGACCAGGTAGTCGAAATTGCGCCCGCCCAGCAACTGGTCCAGATTATCAGGGGTAATAAAATCCTCGACCTGCGTGACCTGGCAAAACGGGTTGATCAGTTCGATGCGTTCGGCCAGGGCCGTGATCTTGGCCTTGCCGATGGTGTCGCTCATGGCCTGGATCTGGCGGTTGATATTCGATTCGGCAACATTGTCCAGGTCGATCAGGGTCAGGCGGCCGACGGCGCTGCGCGCCAGCGCTTCGACGATCCAGGAACCGACGCCGCCCACGCCGATCACACACACATGCGCGGCGCGGAAGCGTGCCAACGCGGGGGCGCCGTACAGGCGGGCAATGCCGCCGAAGCGCCGCTCAAAATCGATCTCGGTCAAGTCCATGGAAATTAGTTCATTGGTGGAGGTATGCATGGCGCCATTTTAACGGACACTGCGCTGGCGGATATTCTAAAATAGCCGAATTGACACAGCGACAAGCTGCATTGTCGCCGCGCCCCCACACCGCCCACCACGAGAACACGCCATGACCTCTCCCCTGTTCGACTCCGTTCCTGGCTTTGACCAGCCCATCGCCGTGCTCAAGCATTGCCACGACAAGATCCGCAAGCAGTTGACGACCTTGCAAAACCTGCTGGGCCACCTGGGACAGAATGGCAACACGCCGGAAGCGCAGCAGGCGGCCAAGGCCGTGTTGCAATACTTTAATAAAGCCGCCCATCTGCACCATGACGATGAAGAGCAGGACTTGATGCCCATGCTGCAGGCGACGGCCACGGGCGAGGACGCCGCCTTGCTGGCCACCCTGGTGCCGGAAATCCTGGCCGACCACCAGCGCATGGACCAGGCCTGGCTGACCCTGCGCCCGGAACTGGACGCCATCGCGGCCGGCACGGACTCGCAGTTGTCGCATGATGGCGTGCGCGACTATGTCGCCGCCTACCAGGCCCACATGGCCAAGGAAGAGGGGCAACTGGCACCCATGGCCAAGCGCCTGTTCAGCGCGCAACAGATGGAACAGCTGGGCACGGCCATGCAGCGTCGCCGCGGCATCGCACCCGATGCGCCAGAAGCCGCCGAAGTGCCGGACGCGGCCGCCGTGCTGGCGGCCATGCGCACCGATTACGTCCAGTCCAGCCTGAGCGAGACGGATGTACTGGCCGATCCCATCGCCCAGTTCCAGAAATGGTTTGCCGAGGCTGTCAACGCGCAGGTGATGGAGCCGAACGCCATGGACTTGTCCACCGTCACGCCTGATGGCAAGCCGAGCTCGCGCATCGTACTGATCAAGCAGTTCGATGAACGGGGCTTTACCTGGTATACGAATTACCACAGCGACAAAGGCCAGCAGCTCGAGCACAATCCAAACGCCGCCCTGCTGTTCTTCTGGCGCGAGCTGGAGCGGCAAGTGCGCATCGAGGGCACGGTGGTGAAGACCACGGCGGCCGAGAGCGACGAGTATTTCAATGTACGTCCCGTGCAAAGCCGGCTGTCGGCGATTGCCTCACAGCAAAGTACACCGATCGCCAGCCGCGCCGAGCTGGAAAGCCATTACGCGGCCGTGGCCGCCGCCATCGGCGACGCGCAGCCGCCGCGTCCGGCCCATTGGGGTGGCTACCGCTTGCAGCCGGAACGCATCGAGTTCTGGCAGGGACGCCGTTCGCGCTTCCACGACCGCATCGTGTTTACGCGCGGTGCTGACGGGCAATGGAGCATGCAGCGCTTGCAACCCTGAGCAGGATAAGCAAGGCGGCGCAAAGCAAGCTGGTCAATATAGGTGTAGGCTATGAGGGTAGAAGTTACTAAATGACATTGTTTCTCAATTTGCGGCCCCAGCTGGGGTTGCTGCATTGGAGGCCATTTTGTTTGTACAAAACCAACTCAAGTCCTGGATCGCCAGCATCCGCAGCAAGACCGCCTTGCCGCTACGCATAGAATTGTGGAATGGCCAGCATGTCGACCTGTCCAGCGAAGCGCCCAGAGTCACCATCCGCCTGCCGACCGTCGCCTCGGCCCGCTATCTGCTGAACCCGTCGCTGGCCAATCTGGGCTCGGCCTACGTGGAAGGCAATATCGAAGTCAAGGGCACGGCGATGGACATGATTTCCATCTGCAATGCCCTGGCCCGCAATACCTTGAAGCCGGAAGGCAAGCTGGCGCGCATCGTGCGCAGCTTTACGCACGACAAGAGCAAGGATGCCGAAGCCATCCGCTACCACTACGACGTGTCGAACGCGTTCTACGAACAGTTTCTCGACCCCGCCCTCGTGTATTCCTGCGCCTATTTCGAACACGGTGATGAAACCCTGGCGCAGGCGCAAGTCAAGAAGATCGACCATATCCTGAAAAAAATCCAGTTGCAGCCGGGCCAGACCCTGCTCGACATCGGCTGCGGCTGGGGGGCTCTCGTCATTCGTGCCGCACAACAATATGGCGCCCGCTGCGTGGGCGTGACCCTGTCGGAAAACCAGTACGCGCTGGCGCGCGAGCGCGTGGCGGCGGCCGGCCTGGCCCACCTGATCGACATCCGCCTGCAGGATTACCGCGACGTGACGGGCCAGTTCGACCGCATCACCAGCGTAGGCATGTTCGAGCACGTGGGCCTGAAACACTTGCCCGACTACTTTTCCATCATCAACAAGCTGCTCGCGCCCGATGGCATGGCGATGAACCACGGCATCACCTCGACCGATCCTGACAATGGCGAAACGCCGTATGGCGGCGGGGAATTCATCGAAAAATATGTGTTTCCGCACGGCGAGCTGGCGCACATCGGCAATGTGCTCAAGACCATGCAGCAAGGGGGACTGGAAGTGCTGGACGTGGAAAACCTGCGGCGCCACTATGCGCGCACCTGCGCCCTGTGGACGGAGAATTTTGAAGCCCATGCCGAGCAGATCCGCCCGCTGGCGGGCGAACGGCGCTTCCGCATCTGGCACGTCTACCTGGCCGGCTGTGCCTATGCCTTCGAGCAAGATTTGATCAGCCTGTACCAGATCGTCTGCGTCAAGGCGGGCCGGCGCTCTTCCACCCTGCCCTGGTCGCGCAACTATATGTATGCGCAGGACGCCAAGACGGCGCCCGTGCTCGCCAGCTGACAGGCACGCTGGGCATCACTTCAGGCGCCCCGCGTACATGGCGCGGAATTTCTCCACCTTGGGCACGACGACCAGGGCGCAATAGCCCTGCAAGGGATGCTGCTCGACATAATTCTGGTGGTAATCCTCAGCCGTATAAAAGGTGGCTGCCGGCGCCAGCTGCGTGACGATGGGCGCATCCCACACGCCGGCCATTTCGGCCAGTACCTTGCGCGCCACGCTTTCCTGCCCGGCCGATTGGTAATGGATGACGGAACGGTATTGCGTACCGACATCGTTGCCCTGCCGATTCAGGGTGGTGGGATCGTGCAGCGTAAAAAAGATTTCCAGCAAGTCGTGGTAACTGATGACAGCAGGATCGAATTCCAGCCGCACCACTTCCGCGTGGCCCGTGTCGCCCGTGCATATCTGTTCATACGTGGGGTTGGGCACGCTGCCGCCCGTGTAGCCGGACTCGACGCGCGTCACGCCGCGCACTTCCGCGTACACGGCAGCGAGGCACCAAAAACAGCCACCGCCCAATACCGCCACTTCCGTCTGCTCATTCATGATGCCCTCCTGCAACGCCTCTGCGACGTATCATTTCATCACTGTAACGTAAAGCGCCATGGCCTGCAGCGTCGCTTGAAACGGCGCGTGAAACACCGCACATACGGGCATGCTGGCCACGATTGCGCTGGCGCGGCCGATTTTTGGCATAATGTCAGCAAATAGACAGGTCACCCATGAACACACGCTCTCCCCGCGCGCCAGCGCAAGAATTCGATACGACACATTTCCGTCAGGCACTGTCGCAGTTTGCCACCGGCGTGACGGTCATTACGACGCGCCTGGCCGACGGCAGTTTCCGTGGCTTGACGGCCAGTTCCTTCAATTCCGTCTCGCTGTCGCCGCCCCTGGTGCTATGGAGCCTCGGGTCCGTGGCGAATAGCATGCCCATTTTCAGCGGCAACTCGCACTACGTCATCAATGTGCTGGGCGCCGACCAGGCGGAACTGGCGCAGCGCTTTTCACGCCGCACGCCCAATCCCTTCGACGACGTGGAATACGAACTGTCGCGCACCGGCCAGCCCATCCTGAAAGGCGCATCGGCCTGGTTCGAATGCCACAACCGCAGCCGCTACCCGGAAGGCGACCACGTCATTTTCGTGGGCGAAGTGGAACAATGCGCTTTTGCCGCGCAGCCGCCCTTGATCTTCCACAATGGAAAGTTCAATACACCGCCAGCCTGAGCGGGACAAAAAAAAATCCGCCGAGGCGGATTTTTTGTTTTACAGGGTAAATTTGTACCCGATGCTGACACTCACGGCAACCGGGTCGAGCTTGATATCCTGCGTCTGCCCCGTCGAGAATTTCGCCCTGGTTTTCAGGTAGGTCTTGACCACGGCCACGTCGGCAAACCAGCGCTCATTGATGGCCAAGGTGCTACCGACCACCAGGCTGCCCGTCAGCTTGTTGTCCATGCGGTAGGTCACTGGTTTTCCACCCGGATCCAGCAAGGCCGTCATCTGGCCCGAGCCTTTTTCCTTCTGGAAATATGCATACGTCAAGCCCCCGCCCACGTAAGGGCGGATCATCGCATTCGGCTGGAAGAAACGGTACTGGATGAAGGCCGTCGGCGGCAAGGCTTCCGCCGTCCCCAGCTTGCCCGTGCCTTTGATGGAACCGGCGCCGATCAAGTCATGCTTGTACGGCACGCCCAGGATCATTTCAGCGGAAATATTGTCCGTGATCATGTAGGCAAAGGTCAGGATGGGCTTGGTATCCGACTTGACGTCGGCCTTGGTGCCCGGCAGTGCCGGCGCGGAAATGTCGCCACTGTCCACGTGCGGCGTGATCTTGTTGAGGCCAGCCTTGGCCATCCAGGTGCCTGCGCTTTGCGCCGAAGCGCCCGTCGCCATGGCCATGGCGGCTGCCGCGGCCAGCACGCGTACAGCGGTATTCAAACGATTCTTCATCTTGTCTCCTGATTCAATATGTGCGAAGTGTTCCGCTTTCGAGTCTTGTCGCTGCCGGCACCGGCCGCGCCTCCCAGGCACAGCCGGTGCGGCCATCCCTTACAGCCAGCCCCGCACGACCATGTCCTTGGCCACATAACGGGCCAGCAACAGGTTGTTGAACGGCGTAGGATGCACATCGTCGGCATACGAGTAGTGGCTGACGTCGCCCGCTTTCAGGTTCGAGCCATTGCAGACCAGCGAGCTGCCCAGGATATTGCCTGGTGCGCTCAGGTCGCATGCCGTCTCGCTGACATTGGTCAAGCCATACGGGCCAGGATTGGTGCCCTGGTCATGGCTGACGGCAAACACGTCGACCAGCAAGACTTTCGCATTGCCCGTCAAGCCCGCCTTGAGTTCGCCATTGAAGGCGCTGACCATGGCATTGATCAGCGCCTTGGTGTTGGCATCCTTGCTCAAGCCCGATGGTGTACCGGCCACGTCCGGCAGATTGTTGACCACCACATAGTTGGCGCCCTTGGCGATGATCTGATTAGTGATCAGTGCCACCAGTTCCTTGCCGGCCTGTCCCATTGCCGTAACCAGCGCGGGGCCGTTCGCCGCGGCAAATTCGGCGCCAGCCTTGGCGCCGGCAGCATTGCCCGTCACCGTCGCATCGGCTTGTGCCTTGGCGACCAGCGGACCATATACGGCAGGCGAAGCGACGGCCGTATTGCCGGCAATGACAGCAGCTTGCACGGCGGCACCAACGATGGTCGCCGACGTGGCGCCAGGCGCGGCGCTGGCCGTCTTGACGGCGGCGCCGATGGCAGCCGCTGCCGTGGCAGGATTGGTGGCGCCGGCCGCCAAGGCCATGGTCAGATTGGTGGCGAAAGCCTGCGCGCCAGCGGTCGCGCCAGCAGCCTGGCCGGCGGCGGTCGCCCCCGTTTGCAATGCGCCCAGCTGATACAGCACGTCGTTACCGCCGGCCATCACGAAGACGGCTTCCGTGCCGCTGAACTTGCCGCCGGAAACGGCCAGGTGGTTCGCGATCTGCGTCACCACGGGCACGGTCAGGGCGCCCAGCGGACTGCCCGTCGCCTTGTTATTCGGGCCAACCGGATTGGTCACGCGCGAACCACCCATGGCGTAGCCGAAACAGCCTGCATGCTTGACGCGGGCAACGGCCAAGCCCTGCGCCGCATTGCCTTCCAACCCAGTCTCGGCAGCACATGGCGCGGCCAGGCCGAATTGCGCGGCCAGGTGCTCGGTCCAGTTCTTGCCCGTCAGTTCAGGATTGATCTTGGTATTGTCGCCATTGATGGTGAACTTGCCGCCACCTTTCGCCGCCACCGTACCCACGGCATACGAGCCGACGTCGGACAGGCTGTCGCCGAACGACACCTGCGCCGTGTATTTGACTTTCAAGGTTTGATCACCGCCACTGGCACCGCCGCAACCTGCCAGGACAGCCGCAGCCAGCACGGCCAGCGCGAATTTTGTTTGATGCATTTTGTCTCCTCGGTCTTTTTTCTGGTTTCTAAACGAACGGGCGTGCTATTCGCTACCCAACTAATATGCCATCGTTCCTCAGGCTTGTATAGAAAATATGTTTTAAAAATCAACGGAATAACAACACCGCCGGTGCCCTGTCACAACCGGGCGATCCGCTGAATTATGGAGGATTTACTATGTTTCGTGGCAAGCATCTCTATTGCGCTGCATCAAGAAAAAGCCCCTTGCGGGGCTTTTTATGATGGGGACAGGAATTGCTGCAAGATACCACTTGAGCCGAACGCGGCACGCCGCAAGCGGTCATTCACGCCCAGCCACGCGGGGCCGGTGGGCGGTGCTTCGACGAGTATCAGCTCGGCACCGACCTGGTCCATCGTGCGCAGCGAGGCATACAGCGCATGTGCGTAATTTTCCGGGATCGCCGCCAGGCGCACGCTGGCGCTGGCCGGCGGCAGATCCGAGTAGTGGATCAGGGCCACGCGGCGCCCGTCATTGAGCAGGCGGTTCAAGGTGGCGCCCACGTCGTCGCTGTGTTGCATCGCAACAGGCGTGTGCGGCGCGTAGTGCGATTCCAGGGTGCCCGAGGCGCGCGGCGCAGCTGCGTCCGCCACGGCCGGTGCGCGGCCAATGACGGCAGCGATCTGCTCGCTGCTGATATGGCCGGGACGCAACAGCACGGGACCTTGTGTGGCCAGGCGCGACAGGTCGACGATGGTCGACTCGATGCCCACGTCGCTCTGCCCGCCATCGAGTACCAGGCCCAGCAAGCCGCTATCGAGTTCCGCCGCGAATTCATCGCGCACATGCTGCGCCGTGGTGGGGCTGACATTGCCGAACTTGTTCGCCGACGGCGCCGCCAGGCCGCCCTTGCCGCCCTTGAAGGTGCGTAGCAATGCGATAGCCACCGGATGCGACGGGCAGCGCAAGCCCACCGTGTCCTGGCCGCCGGAAACGGCGTCGGGGATATGCGCGGCGCGCTTGACGATCAGGGTCAGCGGACCAGGCCAGAAGGCAGCCACCAGTTGCTGCGCTTCCACGGGAATGTCGTCGGACCAGTGCGCCAAGTCGGCGCCGGGCGCCACGTGCACGATCACGGGGTGGTCCGATGGACGGCCCTTGGCTTCATAGATGCGCGCCACGGCGGCCGGGTTTTCCGCATCGGCGCCCAGGCCATACACCGTTTCCGTCGGGAAAGCGACGAGGCCGCCCGCCTCCAGCACGGCAGCGGCCGCTGCCAGGTCGTGTGCGGGCACGCTCACGGCGCGATTCCCAGGATCAGGCAAGCGTCGCACAGGCGCTGCTGCGCCTCTTGCAAGGTGGCCGCGATGAAGGTCAGGTGGCCCATCTTGCGGCCACGGCGCGGGTCATCCTTGCCATACAGGTGTAAACAGGCGCCCGGCAGCGCCAGCACCTGGTCCCACGCCGGTTCGCTGGCAACATCGCTGCCGTCGGCAAACCAGGCGTCGCCGAGGATGTTGAGCATCACGGCCGGCGAATGCTGGCGCACGTCGCCCAGCGGCAGACGCGCCATGGCCCGCACCTGCTGCGCGAACTGGCTGGTGACGCAAGCATCCATCGTGTAGTGGCCGCTGTTGTGGGGACGCGGCGCCATTTCATTGACCACCAGGCTGCCATCTTCCAGCACGAAAAATTCGATGCACAGCACGCCGACATAGCCGAGTTCGGCAACCATGGCTTGCGCCGCCCGCTGCGCCTTGGCGGCACAATCGTCCGACACGTTCGGGCCCGGCACGGTGGTGGTAAACAGCACGCCGTCACGGTGCACGTTTTCGGCGATCGGATACACGACCGATTGACCATCCACGCCGCGCGCCGTCAACACGGACACTTCATACGCCAGCGGCAGCATCTTTTCCAGCAGGCAAGTTACTTGTCCCATTTCCGCGAAGGCGGCGCGCACATCGTCGCGCGTGCGCACACGGAACTGGCCCTTGCCGTCATAGCCCATGCGCACGGTTTTCAAGATACCAGGCAGCAAGTCCTCGCCGATGGCATCGATGTCGTCCTGCGTGGCGATGACCATGTGCGGCGCCGGCAGCACGCCCGACTTGCCCGCACAGTCGACAAAGAAACGCTTTTCCGCGATGCGGTCCTGCGCCACCGATACGCCGTGGGCATCCGGCGCCACGAAGACGTGGTTGGCCAGGCGCGACAGGCTGTCTGCCGGCACGTTTTCGAATTCCGTGGTGACGGCCAGGCATTGTGCCGCCAGGGCGTCGAGACCCGCCACATCGTCATAACCGGCATTGACGAGGCGCTGCGCCACCTGCCCCGCAGGGCAGGCATCGGACGGTTCCAGTACAGCTACCTGGTAGCCCATGCTCTGGGCGGCCTGGGCAAACATGCGGCCGAGCTGGCCGCCGCCCATCACGCCCAGCCACGCCGGTGGATGAGCGGCGGGCAGCAATGGGGAAGTCGATTTACTATTCATTATTTTTCAAACACATTATTCAGGCAAGACCATGGCCTTGGCGGCGGCCGTTTGCGTGGTGCGGAAGGCTTCCAGGCGCTCGGCCAGGGCGTCGTCATTGGCCGCAAGCATCGCCACCGCCGTCAGCGCCGCATTTGCCGCGCCCGCTTCGCCGATGGCGAAGGTGGCGACCGGCACGCCCTTGGGCATTTGCAGGATGGACAGCATGGAATCTTCGCCACGCAGGTATTTCGATGGCACGGGCACGCCCAGTACCGGCACGATGGTCATCGCGGCCACCATGCCAGGCAGGTGGGCCGCGCCGCCGGCGCCGGCGATGATGGCGCGCAAGCCGCGCGCGCGCGCGCTTTTCGCGTACGCATACATTTCGTCGGGCATGCGGTGCGCGGAAATGACTTGCGCTTCGTACGGCACGCCGAACTGTTTCAGGATGGCAACCGCGTTCTGCATCACTTCCCAGTCCGAGGACGAACCCATGATGACGCCGACCAGCGGCTTATTTTGCTCGCTCATCTCAGGCCTTCAGCTTCTCGCCTGTCAGGCGTTCGATGGCTTCGAAATACTTGGCCTGGGTTTTTTCGATGACGTCGGCCGGCAGGGCTGGCGCCGGTACGGTCTTGCCCCAGGTCAGGGTTTCCAGGTAGTCGCGCACGAATTGCTTGTCGAACGACGGTGGCGAAATGCCAGGCTGATACGAATCGGCAGGCCAGAAGCGCGACGAATCGGCCGTCAGTACTTCATCCATCAGATGCATGACGCCATTGTCGTCCAGGCCGAATTCAAACTTGGTGTCGGCGATGATGATGCCGCGCGTGGCCGCGTATTCGGCTGCCGTCTTGTACAGGGCAATGGCCACGTCGCGCATCTTGGCGGCCAGGTCGGCACCGATGCGCTCTTCCATTTCAGCAAAGCTGATGTTTTCATCATGCTCGCCCAGTTCGGCCTTGGCTGCCGGGGTGAAGATCGGTTCCGGCAGTTTTTCCGCTTGCTGCAGGCCCGCTGGCAAGGCGATGCCGCAGATGCTGCCCGTGTCCTGGTAATCTTTCCAGCCCGAACCGATGATGTAGCCGCGCACGACTGCCTCGACCATGATCGGTTTCAAGCGCTTGGCCACCACGGCGCGGCCCTTGACTTGCTCCACTTCCTCGGGCGCCACCACGGATTCCGGCGCCACGCCGGTCAGGTGGTTCGGCACGATATGGCCCAGTTTCTCGAACCAGAAGTCGCTCATCTGGTTGAGAACCTTGCCCTTGCCGGGGATAGGCTCGTTCATGACGACATCGAAGGCCGACAGGCGGTCCGTGGTGACGATCAAGATCTTGTCGTCGCCAACGGCGTAGTTGTCGCGGACCTTGCCGTGGCCCAGCAATGGCAGGGAGTGGATGGAAGTCTGATAGAGGCTGTTCATAGCGGGGGAATAGTTGGATGAAACGAAACCGGCAGGCAGGGGGTGCCCGCCGGTCGAGAAAATCGGGCACGGAGCATTGCATCCGGCCCGTTCCAGACAGAATTTTACTTCACAATTTGCGACAGCTCGCCGGCCTTGTAGCGCTCGGCCATTTTTTCCATCGTGATGACCTTGATTTTCGACGCCTGGCCTTCGCAGCCGAAAGCCTGCATGCGCGCGCGCACGATTTGCTCGGCGGCGGTACGGGCTGGCTTAAGGAAGTCGCGCGGGTCGAATTTCGACGGGTTCTCAAACAGGTACTTGCGGATCGCGGCCGTCATCGCCAGGCGGATGTCGGTGTCGATGTTGATCTTGCGCACGCCGTGACGGATGCCTTCCTGGATTTCCTCGACTGGCACGCCGTAGGTTTCCTTCATGTCGCCGCCGAATTCGCGGATGATGGCCAGCAATTCCTGCGGTACCGACGAGGAACCGTGCATCACCAGATGGGTGTTCGGGATGCGCGCGTGGATTTCCTTGATGCGGTCGATGGCCAGGATGTCGCCCGTTGGCTTGCGGGTAAACTTGTACGCGCCGTGCGAGGTGCCGATGGCGATCGCCAGGGCGTCGCACTGGGTG
Organism: Janthinobacterium sp. PLB04; assembly: GCF_021165895.1. NCBI lineage: Bacteria > Pseudomonadati > Pseudomonadota > Betaproteobacteria > Burkholderiales > Oxalobacteraceae > Janthinobacterium > Janthinobacterium sp. PLB04. The sequence goes on from NZ_CP088968.1 coordinate 6,095,827, forward strand.
CGCTGCACGAAGTCGGCCGCTTGCGCCACGTCCGTCAGCAGTTGCTCGCGGGTCATGGTGCCGTCGGCGCCGTGGCCGTCTTCCTTGTCGCCCTTCATGGTTTCCAGCGAACCGAGCACGCCCAGTTCCGCTTCCACCGTCACGCCGATGGCGTGCGAGAATTTCACCACTTCACGCGACACTTCCACGTTGTATTCGTACGATGCGACCGACTTGCCGTCCGCTTCCAGCGAACCGTCCATCATGACGGACGTGAAGCCCGAACGGATGGCGGCCATGCAGACGGCCGGCGACTGGCCGTGATCCTGGTGCATGACGACGGGAATGTGCGGATACGCTTCGACGGCGGCGTCGATCAGGTGGCGCAGGAACGCTTCACCGGCGTACTTGCGCGCGCCGGCGGACGCCTGCATGATCACCGGGCTGTTGAGCGCATCGGCGGCAGCCATGATGGCTTGCACTTGCTCCAAGTTGTTGACGTTGAAAGCAGGAATGCCATAACCGTTTTCGGCGGCATGGTCCAGCAGTTGACGCATGGATACGAGAGACATGGTAATACTCCAGATAACAATAGAAACCGTTGCGGCGCTTCGCGGTGGTCAATAACCGCGCCGGCGCCTGAATTCTTGGACCTTAGTCGAATTCGCCTACCTTCACAATCTTCAAGGCATTCGTGCCGCCCACCTGGCCCATCGGCTCGCCCCAGGTGACGACGATCATGTCGCCCTTGCGGACAATGCCCTGCGCCACCAGCAGCTCTTCCGCCTGCTTCAGCACTTGCGCGCTGGGGGCGTTCTGCATCAGATGATACGCCCGAACATTGCGGTACAGCGCGGCTTTGCGCAAAGTCGTCACGCTGGGCGTGAGCGCATAGATCGGCGTATCGATACTGTGGCGGCTCATCCACAAGGCGGTGGAACCCGATTCCGTCAGCGCCACGATGGCTTTGACGCGCAAATGGTGGGCCGTAAACAGCGCGCCATACGCGATCGACTGGTCGATGCGGGTAAATGTGACGTTGAGGAAATCGGCATCGAGCTTGTTGTATTCGGACTGCTCCGCTTCCACGCAGATGGCGGCCATCATTTCCACCGTCTCGATCGGATACTTGCCCGAGGCCGTCTCGGCCGACGTCATGACGGCGTCCGTGCCGTCGAGCACGGCATTCGCCACGTCGGACACTTCCGCGCGGGTCGGCACGGCGTTGACGATCATCGATTCCATCATCTGCGTGGCCGTGATGGCCAGCTTGTTCGACGCGCGCGCCATCTTGATCATGCGTTTCTGCAAGGCCGGCACGGCCGCATTGCCCACTTCCACGGCCAGGTCGCCCCGCGCCACCATGATGCCGTCGGAGGCGTCGAGAATTTCCTGCAGCGCGGGAATGGCTTCCGCGCGCTCGATCTTGGCGATCATCATCGGCTTGTGGTGGTACGGTTCGCCGGCGATATTGGCTAGCTGGCGCGCCATTTCCATGTCGGTCGCGCATTTCGGGAAGGAAATGGCCAGATAGTCGGCCTGGAAACTCATGGCCGTCTTGATATCTTCCATATCCTTGGCCGTCAGCGCGGGCGCGGACAGGCCGCCGCCCTGGCGGTTGATGCCCTTGTTGTTCGACAACTCGCCGCCGATCTTGACGGTGGTGTGGATTTCGCTGCCGTGGATGCGTTCGACGATCAGCACGATGAGGCCGTCGTTCAGCAGCAGCACGTCGCCCTTGTGCAAATCGCGCGGCAGGGCCTTGTAGTCGAGGCCGACGCGCTCCTGGTTGCCCAGTTCGCCGTTTTCGCCCCACTTGGCGTCGAGGATGAAGCGCTCGCCCGCTTCGAGCTGGATGCGCGTGTTTTCAAACTTGCCGACGCGAATCTTCGGCCCTTGCATGTCGGCCATGATGGCCACTTCGCGCCCGCACTCGGCCGCCGCCAGACGCACCAGCGCCGCGCGGTCGATATGGTCTTGCGCCTTGCCATGGGAAAAATTCAAGCGCACCACGTCGACACCCGCACGTATCATCTTCACCAGGATATCGAAGTCGGTGGAAGCAGGGCCGATTGTTGCTACGATTTTTGTACCGCGTGGCATAGGAGTCCTTGTGCGCGAGCGAAGGTGAGCAAGGCCGGCTCGATGCTGCATCCGGCAAGGTAAAAGCGCAGCGGTCAGGCTGCGCTTGGTATTGCACTACAGTCAGGCTTTATCAGCCAGCACGTTGCATGAGAATTTCTACTGCGGGCAAAGTCTTGCCTTCCAAGAACTCCAGGAAAGCGCCGCCGCCCGTCGAGATATAGCTGATTTTATCGGTAATGTCGTATTTGGCAATCGCCGCCAGGGTGTCGCCACCGCCAGCGATGGAGAATGCTTTCGAATCGGCGATGGCCAGGGCCAGGGTCTTGGTGCCGTTGCCGAACTGGTCGAATTCGAACACGCCGACCGGGCCGTTCCAGACGATGGTGCCGGCGGCGGCGATCTGCTGTGCCAGCAGGGCCGCCGTTTTCGGGCCGATATCGAGGATCATGTCGTCGTCCGCCACGTCGGCCACGTCCTTGACGGTGGCAACGGCCGCAGGCGAGAATTCCTTGGCGCACACGACATCGACAGGAATCGGCACTTGCGCGCCACGCTTGGCCATGATCTCGATGATGGCCCTGGCTTCCTCGACGAGTTCCGCTTCCACCAGCGACTTGCCGACGTTCAGGCCGACGGCTTTCATGAAGGTGTTGGCGATGCCGCCGCCGACGATCAGGTTATCGACCTTGTCGGACAGGGCTTTCAAGATGGTCAGCTTGCTCGATACTTTCGAACCAGCAACGATAGCCAGCAATGGGCGGGCGGGTGCGTGCAAAGCTTTCCCCAGTGCATCGAGTTCGGCGGCCAGCAGCGGGCCGGCGCAGGCGACGGGAGCGAACTTGGCGATGCCGTGCGTGGACGCTTCCGCGCGGTGGGCCGTGCCGAACGCGTCGTTGACGTAGATATCGCACAATTTCGCCATTTTTTGCGCCAGCTCATCGCTGTTTTTCTTTTCGCCCTTGTTGACGCGCACGTTTTCCAGCAGGACAACCTGGCCGGCAGCCAGGGATTCCAGGCCCGCACCGTCGACCCAGTTTTGTTTCAATGCAACTTCCTGGCCCAGCAGCTCGGACAAGCGGGCGGCCACGGGCGCCAGGCTGTCGGCCGGCTTGAACTCGCCTTCCGTCGGACGGCCCAGGTGCGACGTCACCATGACGGCGGCGCCAGCGTCCAGCGCGGCGCGGATGGCCGGCACCGAGGCGCGGATGCGCGTATCTTCGGTGATCTTGCCACTGTCATCTTGCGGGACGTTCAGGTCGGCGCGGATAAACACGCGCTTGCCTTGCAGTGCATTTTGGGCGATCAAATCTTGCAGACGAATGAAGTTGAGAACAGCTGACATGGCGATCCAGATGACGAGTGGAAGGAAGTGCGCTATTTTACCGCAATGCCCAGCGCAAATCCCCGATTTGTCCTGCTTTACTGAAAAACGTGCAACAGTCGCAAGCCCGTGAAAACCAGCATGCCAAACACGATGGTTTGCAGCATATTGCGGCGGATCACAAAAAAGAGCGTGGCGGCAATACCGGATAACAGTTTCAAATTGGACAATTCAAGGTGCACTTGCTGCCCCTCCATCAGCATGTCGGGCGCGATGATGGCCGCCAGCGCGCAGGCCGGCGCATAGCGCAGCATCTCGCCCACGCGGCGCGGAATGGTGATGTGATGGCCGATCAGCCAGAAGGTGCTGCGCGTGGCGGCTGTCGCCACTACCAGCACGGCGATGGCGATCCACACGTCGGCCCTGCCCCAGTCTATGCCGTCAAACATGGCGTTTTGTCCATTTTTCTGTCAACTCTTCCACGGCCATGGCGCTGACCATGCCCACCACCACGGCCACCAGCAAGCCCAGCTTATACGGCAGACTGAAGGCCAGCACGGCCACCGTACCCGCCACCAGCACGCCGCACAGGGCGGCGCGGCTGAGGATCAGCGGCACCGTCACGCACAGGATCGCCAGGGTGCCGGCAAAGCCCAGCCCCCATTCGGCCGGCACGACGGCGCCCAGCACGATGCCGATGAAGGAACCGATTTGCCAGGCCAGCCAGTTGGGATAGATCAAGCCTTTCAGGAAAGGCAGCTTGGCCGGGTCCGGCGTTTCATGGGGGTAGCGCTGCAGGAACAGGCCCACCGTGATGTCGCCCGCCACATAGCCGAGCGCAAAGCGCTGGCGCCACGGCAGATGGGAAAAATGGGGAGCCAGCAGCACGGAAAAGATGACAAAACGCAAATTGACGACGAGGGCCGTGGCAAAGATCACCCACACGGGCGCCTGCGCGGCCAGCAGGGGCAAGGACGCGAGCTGGGCCGAACCGGCAAAGACAAACAGGGTCATGGCCCCCGCCTGCGCGACAGTCAGGCCGCTTTTCACCATGGCCACGCCCACCACCATGCCCCAGGCGGCGATGCCCAGCAGGGTGGGCGCACCCAGGTTCAGCCCGGCGCGCCAGGCGTCTTTCAGCAGGGCATCGTCGCTGGCGGCCGGGACGGCGTTCACGCGATGCTCCTGCAGGCGTATTGTGGTAACTGCACAACAATGGTGCGCGGAGAAAGACTCCGCAACGGCGATACCGGCAAGGCAAATCCAGTCAGTGTGGCGCTGCAGCTGCCATATTTCCGCAAAAACCCGCGCCGCAGCCGAAGATGATCGAGCCGCCATTTTAGCCATGATTTTTGCTGTCTGCCTGAATCCGTTAAAATCGTGGTTTTGGCAGCAGCCGACTTCCTTCCATACAGCCTCACGGAGCATGACAAGATGACAAAAACCACCCAGCCAGCGGTCGAACTCGACAGTAAAGACCTGCCAGCCCACTGCCCTAACCCGGCCATGCCGCTGTGGTCGTCGCATCCGCGTGTGTTCCTGGAATTCAACAAGGACGGTATCGCCAAGTGCCCTTACTGCGGCACGGCCTACACCCTGAAGGAAGGCGCCAGCGCCGGCCATCATTAAACTGCCCAGCGGCGCGCCCCCAGCGCGCCGTTTTCATTTACACAGCTAGCTGTACCGATCAAGCCGGAGTCGTCATGAAACGTCTGAAAGAACTCAATGGCAGCGCCGCCGAAGTCGAAGCGGCGTTCTACGATGCCTTGCACCGCGCCGACCTCGAAGCGCTGATGGCGCTATGGGCCGACGATGAAGAGATCGTCTGCATCCACCCGGGCGGCGCGCGCCTGATCGGCCACGCCGCCATCCGCGCCTCGTGGGAGACCATTTTGGCGGGCGGCGGCCTGCACATCGTGCCGGCGCAGCTGCATGAAACGCACAATCTGATGAGCTCAGTGCACACGGTGATCGAAGGCGTCACCCAGGAAGAGGGCGGTCCGGCGCATCTGCTGGCCACGAATGTGTATGTAAAAACGCCGCGCGGCTGGCGCATCGTGCTGCACCACGCCTCCATCGCCCCCGGCGGCGCACCGGCCGACGCCGCGGGGACGCAGATCCTGCACTGATGTCTTTGCCTCTTATCTACGACGCCCCCTACACCGCCCCGCTCTGGCTGCCTGGCGGCCACGCGCAGACGATTTATCCGGCCGTGTGCCTCGCCAAGCCGGCCGTGGCCTTCCGCCGCGAACGCTGGCAAGCGCCCGATGGCGACTTCGTCGACGTCGACCTGGTCGACGGCCAGCCGGGCCAGCCCTTCGTGGTGCTGTTCCACGGCCTGGAAGGCTCGTCGAACAGCCATTACGCGCGCGCCCTGATGGCCGAGGTGGCGGCGCGCGGCTGGTCGGGCGCCGTGCCGCATTTTCGCGGCTGCTCCGGCGAAGCGAACCTGGCGCCACGCTTCTACCATTCGGGCGACGCGCAGGAAGTGGACTGGGTCGTGCGCACGCTGCGCCCGCGCGCCACGGGAAAATTTTACGCGGCCGGCGTGTCGCTGGGCGGCAATGCCCTGCTGTGCTGGCTGGGCCAGTCGCAGCACCAGGCCGATTTCATCGATGCGGCGGCGGCCGTGTCCGCCCCGCTGGACCTGGCGCAAGGGGGCAAGGCCCTGTCCTCCGGCGCCAACCGGCTCTACACGCGCATGTTCCTGAACACGCTCAAGCCGAAATGCCTGGCCAAGCTGGAACAGTTTCCCGGCCTGTTTGCGCGCGACGCCATGCTGGCCGCGCGCGACTTGCACGCCTTCGACAATGTCGTCACGGCGCCCCTGCACGGCTACCGCGACGCCGACGATTACTGGCACCGCGCCAGCGCCAAGCACGTCTTGCACGACATTACCGTGCCGACCCTGGTGCTGAATGCACAGAACGACCCCTTCCTGCCCGGGCGCTTCTTGCCGCGCAGCGCCGCGCCGCAGGTCACGCTCGAATATCCGCGCCACGGCGGCCACGTCGGCTTTGTCGCTGGCAAGTTGCCGGGAAGCACACGCTGGCTGCCGCAACGCCTGATCCATTTTTTTGAAGGCGGCAACACGGCGCCATCGGCGCCGCAAACCTGTCACGCTGACGGCACGCGCACTCACACGGAAAACGCTACACATGGATGAACTCGTCAAGCAGGCCCTGGCCAAATGGCCGAACGTGCCCCACTGCTACGGCTGGCTGGGCCTGGACGCGCGCGGCCACTGGCGCATGCGCGACCAGCATACGCAACAGCAACAACTGCCGGGCGACAAGATCGCCCACGTGGCCCTGTTGGGATTTATCAACCGCAATTACGATCATGACGAACGCGGTTGCTGGTTTTTCCAGAACGGCCCACAGCGCGTGTATCTGAATCTGGAAGCGACGCCGTATATCGCCCGCAGCGACCCGCAGCACGGTTTTGTCTTGCAGACGGGTGCGCCGCTGGAACAGATCGAGCAAGCGTATTGGTGCGATAACGGCGCGCTGATCCTGCGCCACGGCGACATCGTGGCACAGGTCGATGACCGCGACATGGCCCAGGTGCTGCCCGCGCTGCGCCTCGACGGGCAAGCGGTGGGCGACGAAGCGCTGCTGGCCTGGCTGGAAGATGCGCAAGGCAATTTGATGTTATTGCATAACGGCAAGGAGATTGCCGTGCAGCCGCTGACCTATGCCAGCGTACCGCAGACCTTCGGCTTCCAGCAGGCGCCGCAAGCCGAATAAGAGTCAGCCCTTCTGGTCCTTGATCTGTTCGCGGCGTTTTTCCTGCAATTCCCGCTCGCGCGCATCGATCACGGCCTGGTCATAAAAGGTCGCGTCCGTCGACTTGCGCGCGATCGTCAGCTGGTCCAGCGCGGCCATGGTGGCGCCCTGCAGCACGTAGGATTCGGCCAGTGCCATGTGCTGCAAGGTCATCTTGCCCTGGTCCGCATAGGCTTTCGCCAATAAATCGTAGAGTTCCGGCTCTTCCTTGTAGAGCTGCACCTGGTCGCGCAGATACAGGGTGGATTGCTCCAGCTTGCCGGCAGCCATCAGCGCTTCCGCATACTGGCGGGCAATGCCGCGCGAGAGGGGAAACTGCTGGCGCGCAGCGTCCGCCGCCTTCAGGGCCTGTTGCGCCACTTCCTTCTTTTGCGCCGGCATCAACAGCACTTCCAGCGCCATCGCCGCCAGCAGGGAATTGGGGTCCTGCGTGCCGCCCGAGGTAAACACATTCGGCCCGGCCGGCTGGTGCAGGGCCGCATTGGCCGCATCGAGTTCCTTTTGCGCCTCCGCCGGCTTGCCCTGCTTGACGGCAACAAAGGACAAGCCATAGTGGGCGGCCGTCACCTGGAAGCGGCTTTGCTGTTCCAGCTGCGTCTTGAAGACGGCCTTGGCGTTCAACAGGCCTTGCACGCTTTCATCCTGCAGCACGCGGGCGCGGGCCCGGGCCAGGTGAAAACTCAGGCTGTCCGCACGCTGCTTGTAAGGCTGTTCGCGGATGCGCGCCTGGATGTCGGCGATGCGCTCCGTCGTCAGCGGGTGGGTCTGCAGGTAGGCGGGCATCAGGTCGCTGTACGAACGGCTGGCCGCCTGCATGCGGCCGAAGAAGGCCACCATGCCGGTGGTATCGAAACCGGCCTCGCCCATGATCTGGAAGCCGATGCGGTCCGCCTCGCGTTCGGCGTCGCGGCCAAAATTGAGCTGGCGCTGGATGGCCAGGCCCTGGCCGGCGGCAAACACGCCCATCGCCACGTCACCGCCCGCCCGTGAAGCGAGCGCCGCCAGCAGCATGGCCGCCAGCGGCATCAGGGCATCCTGACGCTGCTGGCCCAGCATGCGCGCGATATGGCGCTGCGCCACGTGGCCGATCTCGTGCGACAGCACGGAAGCCAGTTCCGCCTCCGTTTGCGCCGCCAGCACCAGGGCCGAGTGCACGCCGATGAAGCCGCCCGGCAAGGCAAACGCGTTCAACTGGGGGTCGCGCACGGCAAAGAAGAAATAGTCGTAATTCGTTTCGCCGCGCACGCTGGGGCGCGCCGCCACGAGGGCGTTACCGAAGGTATTCAGGTATTCCAGCAAGGGCGCATCGTCGAGGTAGTCGCGATCGCCGCGGATGCCGCGCATGATTTCCTCGCCGATCTTGCGCTCCATCGCCGGCGACAGGTCTTCGCGCGAGGTGTCGCCCAGGTTCGGCAGGTTCGGCGCCGGCGGCACGGCCAGCGGCGTCCAGCTGCCGGCCGGCTTGGCGGACACGCTGGCAGCCGGCGCCGCTGGCGCGGAGGTATAGGTTTGCGCCAGCGCACAGGGCGCAGCGCAGCAGAGGGCGGCCAGCACCGACGCGCGCAGGGAGTTGCTCGGCCATGCCGCAGCAGCGTTTTCAAGGACGATCGGAAGGGAAGTTTTTGAATTCACGGGTGCTATCATACCTTGTTCGCGGCACCCATTCCCACGCACCAAGCATGCGCCATGCCAGTGGCATGACGTCGTGGTCAGGCGTGCCGCGCCCCCACCCCTCACCTATTTTGACGCCATGACAACAGCAGACAAGCAAGCCCCCGCCGGGGAACTGACCCATTTCGACGCCACGGGCCAGGCCCATATGGTGGACGTGGGCAGCAAGGAAGACACGCGCCGCAGCGCCGTGGCCGCCGGCACCATCCGCATGCAGCCCGCCACCCTGGCCTTGATTATTTCCGGCAACGCCAAGAAAGGCGACGTGCTGGGCATCGCCCGCATCGCCGCCATCATGGGCGCCAAGCGCACCAGCGACCTGATTCCCCTGTGCCACCCGCTGGCCCTCACGCGCGTCACCGTCGATTTTGAAGTGGACGAGGCGGCCAACAGCGTGCACTGCCGCGCCCAAGTCGACACGACGGGCAAGACGGGCGTGGAAATGGAAGCGCTCACTTCCGTGCAGATCGGCTTGTTGACGATCTACGACATGTGCAAGGCCGTCGACCGGGGCATGGTCATGACGAATGTGCGCGTGCTGGAAAAGCATGGCGGCAAGTCGGGCGATTGGCACGCCGAGGTGTAATCACGCTGCCTGGCGCGCAAGATGAATCTTGACGCGGCGCAGGTCGCGCAGCAGCCAGGCGCCACACAGCAGGCATAGCGCGATGACGGCCACGGACAGGGGCAAGTGGAATTGTTCCAGCCCCGCCAGCGCAAAGCCGGCATGGATCAGACACGTTCCCACGCCCAGCGCGGCGCATATTGCCGCATAGCGGGACGCGTGTCTGGTGTTCAGCAACACATGCCGGTAACCGGCCAGCACCACGGCAATCGCCGCCAGGTTAAACACGAGAAAACCCTGCACGCCGCCCGGCACATGAAACATCTCCCACTCTTTCCAGTAGGCAGCGTCGATTTGATGCAAGATCAGGAACAACATGGTCCAGAAGTAGCTGCGTTGCATAAGGTTTACGTTCGTCAATATTGACGCAATTGTAAAGCCTGAACCGCGTACCTGCACCTGCGCATGGCATTTTTCGATGCCAATATGAATTTGATTGATATAAATGCTTTTTCATCAAGAAATCATGCATACTGCGAGTCGTCCATATCCAGATGAGCATCGCATGACAAGCAACAAGCCCGCCGCGGAAAGCAAGCTCCAGGACTTCGAATTCGAGGCCATGAATCTGCAGGTGGGAGGACGCATCCAGTTCATCACGCACCGCACCATCAAGCCCATCCAGCATTTCTCGACCGTGATCGGCTATGTGAAAGACGAGTACCTGATCGTCAAGATTCCCATGGAAAACGGCGCCTCCATCGTGCTCAACGAGGGTGACAAGCTGACCATCCGCGTGTTTTCCGGCGTCACCGTCTGTTCGTTTTCCTGCAGCGTGCTGCGCATCTTCGGCCGCCCCCTCAATTACGTCCACCTGAGTTTTCCCGACGCCATCCAGGGCACCAGCCTGCGCACGGCCATGCGCGTGAAAGTGGAAATTCCCGCGCAGCTCAGCTATCGCGATGTGGCGGCCGTGCCCGTGTTCATCGTCAACCTCAGCGTCTCGGGCGCGCTGATCGAGGCGCCCAGCATGCTCACGCCCGATGACGAAGGCGTGGCACTGAGCTTTACCCTGCTGGTGCAACCGAACAAGCACCAGATGCGCGTCAACACGCGCGCCCGCATCCAGAACGTCAGCGTGGGCAAGCCGTCGAATGGCAATGCCGCCGGCGTGGCGGAAATCTATACGTATGGCGTGCAATTCATCGACCTGGAACCGACCCACTACACCCTGCTGCAAAACCTCACCTATGAAGCGCTGATCGCGGACCGGCAAAAGATCGTCTGACGCTGGCGCGGCAGTCCCCACTTACAGCGTCGGCGTCACGTCGGGAATGTTGTTTTTGGTAATCGCTTCCTTCGCTGCCGCATTCGTCACGGTGGTGCTATTGAACCAGGTCAGGCTGCTCGTGCCCGACTTCATGGTCATCGTCACGGTTTGTCCACCGATACCCGTGCCCAGGTCGGCCGCCAGGGTCAGCACGATATCGCCCTTGTCCACTGTGGCGCTGGCCACTTCGCGCGTGGCGCTGAACACGGGGATGGCGCTGGGCACGGCCTGGGTGGGCGTGCTGCAGGCGGTGGCCAGCCCGCCGTTTTCCTGCACGCACAGGGCCACGGCCGTTTTCAAGGGGGCAGCGGCCGCCAGCACATTGCTGACCTTGGCCCGCATCGTGTAGTCGCCATATTGGGGAATGGCCACGGCCGCCAGGATACCGGCGATGGCCACCACGATCATCAGTTCTATCAGGGTAAATCCGCTTTGCGCGCGCATCGTATCCTCCCAGTGTGCATTGCTCACGCCGTGCATGGTGCAAGCGCCATGCCAGCGGCGCGCCCGGGCAGCGGCGGCACACGTGGAAAGAAAAGCGACGCATTTGGGCCGGTTCGGACCAGCGCCGTCGTCCCGGGCCGGGATGCGGCCTGTCTTGCGGACAAAAAAAAAGGAGCCGAAGCTCCTTTTTTGTACTGCGGTGACCGGGCTGGAATTACAGCATGGCTTTCAGCAGACGCGCCATTTCCGACGGGTTTTTGGTCACGGTGATGCCGCAAGCTTCCATGATTTCCAGCTTGGCTTGTGCCGTATCGGCACCGCCCGAGATCAGCGCGCCGGCGTGGCCCATGCGCTTGCCTGGAGGAGCGGTTACGCCAGCGATGAAGCCGACGACCGGTTTTTTCATGTTGTCTTTGATCCAATAAGCCGCGTTGGCTTCGTCCGGACCGCCGATTTCGCCGATCATGATGACCGCGTCGGTATCTGGATCATCATTGAACATCTTCATGATGTCGATGTGCTTCAGACCGTTGATCGGGTCGCCGCCGATGCCGACTGCCGACGATTGGCCCAGGCCCAGTGCGGTCAGCTGACCCACTGCTTCATAGGTCAGGGTGCCCGAACGCGACACCACGCCGATACGGCCCTTCTTGTGGATGTGGCCTGGCATGATGCCGATCTTGATTTCGTCTGGCGTGATCAAGCCTGGGCAGTTAGGGCCCAGCAGCAAGGTTTTGCTGTTGGCTTTAGCCATGCGGTCTTTCAGGGCCATCATGTCACGCACAGGAATGCCTTCGGTGATGCAAATGGCCAGATCCATTTCAGCTTCGACAGCTTCCCAGATCGCCGCTGCCGCGCCTGCTGGCGGTACGTAGATCACGGAAACATTGGCGCCGGTTTCTTTTTTCGCTTCGGTAACGTTAGCGAAAATAGGAATGCCTTCGAAATCTTCGCCGGCTTTCTTCGGGTTCACGCCTGCCACGAAGGCAGCTTTGCCGTTCGCGTAGTCGCGGCAACCGCGGGTGTGGAACTGGCCGGTCTTGCCGGTGATCCCTTGGGTAACGACTTTGGTATCTTTATTGATCAGAATGGACATGTTGATTCCTTAATTAAGCTTGACCGGCAGCAGCGGCAACGACGCTCTTGGCTGCATCTTCCATGGTGTCGGCTGCGATGATAGGCAGACCGGAATCGGCCAGCATCTTTTTGCCCAGGTCTTCGTTGGTGCCCTTCATGCGCACGACCAGCGGTACGTTCAGCGAGACGGCTTTCACCGCGGCGATAACGCCTTCAGCGATCACGTCGCAACGCATGATGCCGCCGAAAATGTTCACCAGGATAGCTTTCAGGCCTGGGTTTTTCAGCATGATCTTGAACGCTTCGGTCACTTTTTCTGCCGTGGCGCCGCCGCCGACGTCCAGGAAGTTGGCTGGCTCGCCGCCGAACAGTTTGATCGTGTCCATGGTGGCCATGGCCAGGCCGGCGCCGTTCACCAGGCAACCGATGTTGCCGTCGAGCGAGATGTAGGCCAAGTCGAATTTCGACGCTTCGATTTCAGCTGGATCTTCTTCGTCCAGGTCGCGCAGGGCGATGATTTCCGGATGACGGAACAGGGCGTTCGGGTCAAAGTTGAACTTGGCGTCCAGGGCGATGACCTTGCCGCTGCCGGTGACGATCAGCGGATTGATTTCGGCCAGCGAGCAATCGGTTTCCCAGTATGCCTTGTACAGGCCTTGCAGGTTGACGCGGGCGTCGACGATGGAACCGGCAGGCACGCCGATTTTGGTCGCGATGTCGTCTGCCTGGGCATCGGTCAGGCCAACGCTCGGCTCGATGGTGACGTGGTGGATCTTCTCTGGGTGGCTCTCGGCCACTTCTTCGATGTCCATGCCGCCTTCGGACGATGCCATCAGGACGATTTTCTGGGTGACGCGGTCGGTGACCAGCGAAACGTACAGTTCCTGTTTGATGTCGGCGCCTTCTTCCACCAGCAGGCGGTTGACTTTCTGGCCTTCGGCGCTGGTCTGATGCGTGATCAGCTGCATGCCCATGATCTGGTCAGCGTATTCCTTGACCTGTTCCATCGATTTTGCCACTTTCACGCCGCCGCCCTTGCCGCGGCCACCTGCGTGGATCTGCGCCTTGACAACCCACACCGGGCCGCCCAGGGTTTCCGCAGCCTTGACGGCTTCTTCGACGGACATGCACGGAATACCGCGTGGTACCGTCACTCCGAATTGCCGGAGGATTTCTTTGGCTTGATACTCATGGATTTTCATGCTGGCTTCCCTTCTGATACTGATGTGTAAAAATACGGTTAGTGGTGCAAAAAAAACAGGAAAGCGCCGGGGTCACGGCTTGGCTACCCAGCGCGGGTAATACTGTGCAACTGCCCCGCCATCCGTGCGCAGGGCGTGGCATTTGTCGAGTTGAAACGGCTTTTCATGCGATAAGTCAGCATTCGCACCGTCGCGGGTCGACCAGACATCGCCGGCAAATGCCTGAACCGTCGCAGTCGGCAAGACTTGCGCCAGTTCGGTCAAATGGGTACAGCCGGCGATTCCCGCCAGGCGCTGTTTCAAGTCGCGGCGGAAATTCTTCAATAAATTCAGACCGATCAGCGCCCTGTAAGCGGGGCCGATGGTATCGCAAAAACCGGGATAGGGTACGGCATCGGAGGCAGCCTCGGCCTCGACAATGTTCAGTTCGCGATCGACGGTAATGCGTAAATGGAGGTCATGCAGAGGGGCGCCGGCGGGACGGGGGCCGGAGGCCAGGGTCGCGTCATAGCTTTTGATATCGGTGATATGGGCGTCAATATCCCACAGGCCGTCGTCGCGCACATACGCTTGGACGTCGATAACACGGGAGTGCCGTAGGGCGCGCCGGGATACGGGAGTTGACAGGGACATAAGACCGATGCCGCTTGCGCGGCCATAATTAGTAAGCAGCCATGTGCATAAAGCACGCCGTTCGCAGCTTCTACGAACAGCAACCGCACCTGCGGCGCCGCAAAAACCCTAAAAGTGTAGCACATAGGGCGCTAGTTGCGCCGCAACATAATTTTTTATTGGTCTGGCCGCCTGCCGCAAATTATCAGTGAAAATCGCAAAATGAATGACAAACATTCGCAATATGAATAACTTGAATGCAGGAGTGCAAGCACCGGCAACCTGGCCGGCGCTGCGCCTCAGTCAGTCACACCCAGTATGCGCAAAATGGGTAAGTTACGCGCAGAGAAATGCTGTGCGTGCGCCAGCAGTTCGGCCAGGTTTTCCTCTTCCGTCAACAAGGGCTGCCCGTCCTTCGTCAGCAACTGTTTCAGGCGCAGCAACACCGGCCATGTCGCGCGCACCCATTCTTGCGGCGTTGAACAACCTTGCAGTTTCGCCCACAGGAATAGCTGTTGTAAATGCGGTACAGCCACGCCGCTGCCCGTCAGGGGACTGGCGAGGATGGTCAAATCGGTTCTTGCCAGCGCCTGTTCCAGCAGGTGCGCATTCAGGCGCGCCGTCTGCGGCCGCGCCACGGCGATGTCGGCCTCGTCCTGGACAGCCAGTACGCTGCCCTTGCTGACCAGCACCAGCATGATCTGCAGCAAGGCGGCCAGGTTGGCTTCGCTGCCAGCCAGTTGCTGCTCCAGTTCGCCTATCGTGTACACGCGATGGTCGGCCATGGCATCGAGCACGGGCGCATACACGCGCTCATCCATATCGGCGTCGCCCAGCACGCCATGCACGCTCAACACCACCTCGTCGCGCGGCACGGCCAGCATCACGCGCACGGCCCGCAAGGCACTGGCCTGGGCGAACGGTGTCAGCCTGCGCGCGCCCTTGACCCAGTAATCCTTGCGGAACTGCTCGTTGACAAGGAAGCCGCGCGTCGTCTCGCGGAAGATGGGATCGGGTATCTCGGCCAGGAATTGCTGGTGCTCGGCCGTCAGGTTCAGCATGTCGACCAGGGCGGTATAGGTGGCTGACGCGGCAAACTCGAGCTTGGCTTCGCCCAGCATGGCCGCGACGCTGGAAAAGGCCATCGGCTGCCAGTCGGCATTGAAATACTCATGGGCAAGATAATGCCCATCCATCGCCTTGAGCTTTTCAATGCGGTCGGCCAGCAGCGGGTTGGCCTCCAGGTAGCGCGGTTGCGTGGCGATCATCCTGTCAACGAAACCGATGGCGCCTTCGACTCTGGCCAGCACGCCCTGGCCCGGCGCACTCATGACGCGGCTATGTTCGGCCATCAGGTCGCGCATCGGCATCATTGCGGCCCAGCCTGGCTGAGTGTTGTAACTGATGAAGACGACACCGCCGACTTTCAGCTTGCGCCGCAGGAAGTCGACGATCAGCGCGCGATTTTCCGCCGAGACCCAGCTCCAGATCCCGTGCAGGCAGATGAAGTCGAAATCGGGCAAGTCGTCGCGGCGACAAAACTGCGCGAACGATTCGTCCGTGAACTGCGCGCCGGCGCCAGCCGCGCTGGCCAACTCCTGGGCAAATGCAGCCTGGGATGGATTGAAATCATTGCCATGCCAGCGCGTGGCGGACGCCGCCGCATGGATGTTGGCGCTGATACCCTGGCCAAAGCCCAGCTCGCAAGCCGTGCCACTGGCAGGCAAGGCAAGGCCGGCGGCCAGCAGGGGCAGCCGCAGACGCAAAGGATTTAATTCTTCGTAATAGCCATAGGTATAGGCGATTTCGGCCATATAGCCGGCATTCCAGTTGCTCATCTTGCATCCTGTCACGATCAGTGGTGCTGCGCGCATCGCACAGCGTTCGAGCGCCAGCATACCCGATCACGCGGCGTCACCATCCTGGAAACAGACGGCGTTTGAAAGCCCAGTTCATGGCGGCACGGCGGGGGAAGCACGGGCATGGCCAGACCGGCAGGCCAGAGACACGGGAAAGCGGCTTTGCCGTCGCGCCCGCAGACCCCGTGGAATGCCCGCGCCTGCCTTATTCCTCGTCGGGATCCAGCCCCTTCAAGGCCACCTGCACGGCGCGCTGGGAAAAACCGCGCTGCATCAGGAAGCGCATCTGCTTGTTGCGCTGCTCGGCATCCTGCGCCACCTCGCCAAATTTGCGGCGCCACACCTCGCAGGCACGCGCAACCTCCCCTTCGGCCAGGCCCGCCTTGAGTTCCTGCAAGGCCTCGCCCCCGATGCCATGGCTTTGCAATTCCGCCATGATGCGGCTATTGCCAAAGCGGGCCGAGCGGCGGTGGATCAGCGACTCGGAAAAGCGCTCCTGCGACAGCCAGTTGGCTTGCTCCAGGCTGTCGAGCAAGGCTTCCACATCATCGCCCTCCTGCGCATGGCGCTGCAGCTTGCGCCGCAATTCCATGCGGCTGTGTTCGCGCATCGACAAAAAGCGTAGCGCCCTACCCTTCAGGCTTAGTTGTACTGCGGCCATACACCCACCTTGTCTTTCATTCCACGATCAAGCCATCCAAACACAATCGCCGCCCGGCGCAACAACGCGGGACGGCGATCGTGGTCATACTATGCGGCGAGCCGCGCGTAGGTCGGATTAGGCCCCTTGGGCCGTAATCCGACAACATTGTTGGCGTCTGCTCCGACAACATTGTTGACGTCTGTGGTGTTGTCGGATTACGCGCGGCTTTGCCGCGCTAATCCGACCTACTCTGCCTTGGCTTCCGCAGCCTTGGCGGCCTTGTCGGCGGCTTTATCCGCTTTTTCCGGCTTTTCAGCGGCCAGCGGCGGCAGTTCGCGCACGCCCAGCGAAGCACGGACCTTGTTTTCGATTTCGCGGGCCAGCGCCGGACGCTCTTGCAGGAAGGCACGGGCGTTGTCCTTGCCCTGGCCGATGCGTTCGCCGTTGTAGCTGTACCACGAACCGGATTTTTCCACGATCTTGGCATCCGAGCCCAGGTCCAGGATTTCGCCTTCGCGCGAGGTGCCGGCGCCGTACAGGATGTCGAAGTGCGCTTCCTTGAACGGTGGCGCGATCTTGTTCTTGACGACCTTGACCTTGGTTTCGTTGCCGATCACTTCATCGCCGGACTTGATCGAGCCGGTGCGGCGGATATCCAGGCGCACGGAGGCGTAGAATTTCAGCGCATTGCCGCCGGTGGTCGTTTCCGGGCTGCCGAACATCACGCCGATCTTCATGCGGATCTGGTTGATGAAGATGACCAGGGTATTCGTGCGGTTGATGGAACCGGTCAGCTTGCGCAGGGCTTGCGACATCAGGCGCGCTTGCAAGCCTGGCAGGGAATCGCCCATGTCGCCTTCGATCTCGGCGCGTGGCGTCAGTGCGGCCACGGAGTCGATGACGACGAGGTCGACGCTGCCCGAACGCACGAGGGCGTCGCAGATTTCCAGCGCCTGCTCGCCCGTATCCGGTTGCGAGATCAGCAATTCATGCAGGTTCACGCCCAGCTTTTGCGCGTAACCGACATCGAGCGCGTGCTCGGCATCGATAAAGGCGCAGGTGCCGCCCAGTTTTTGCATCTCAGCGATGGTTTGCAGGGTCAGGGTGGTTTTACCCGACGATTCCGGACCGTAGATTTCCACCACGCGGCCACGCGGCAAACCGCCCACGCCCAGCGCGATATCGAGGCCGAGCGAACCGGTCGACACGACTTGCACTTCTTCGATCGCTGCGCTGGCATCCATGCGCATGACCGAACCTTTGCCAAACTGCTTCTCGATCTGCGCCAGTGCGGCGGCGAGCGCCTTGGCTTTTTCCGATGCGGGTACTACAGCTTTTTTATCGTCCATATGTTCTTTCAGCCGTTCTACAGTTGCGGATTCACGTGAATCCTGCAGCCTGCGATAGCGCCAGTGGGTTAAATTCTTTACACAGACAGTACTGTATAAAAAAACAGTGATCAATGCAAGCGGAACGTGGATTTGTTTTGAAACAGATCAATACAAGCCTGGTTTCTCACAAAAACTCGCCACCTTGCGGAAAATGAAACACAATACAAACTTCTACCGCCGCAAGCATAGGAAGTGCACCATGCGTATTTTACTTGCCGAAGATGACAGCGTGCTGGCCGATGGCCTGACCCGCTCGCTGCGCCAGTCCGGTTATGCGATCGACTACGTCAAGACGGGCCAGGAGGCCGATACGGCCCTCTCCACCCAGGAATTCGACTTGCTGATCCTCGACCTGGGCCTGCCCAAGATGTCCGGCCTGGAAGTGCTGCGCCGCCTGCGCGCGCGCGCCTCGCTGCTGCCGGTGCTGATCCTGACGGCCGCCGATTCCATCGAGCAGCGCGTGAATGGCCTCGACCTCGGTGCCGATGATTATATGGCCAAGCCGTTCGCCTTGTCGGAACTGGAGGCAAGAGTGCGCGCCCTGACGCGCCGCGGCGCCGGCGGCGGCGCCACCATCATCAAGCACGGCCCCCTCAGCTACGACCAGGTGGGGCGCAGCGCCTACATCAACGACCAGATGCTCGACCTGTCGGCGCGCGAACTGGGCTTGCTGGAAATCCTGCTGGGCCGCACCGGCCGCCTCGTCTCGAAAGAACAGCTGGTCGACCACCTGTGCGAATGGGGCGAAGAAGTGTCGAACAACGCCATCGAAGTGTATGTGCACCGCCTGCGCAAGAAGATCGAGGTGGGCGGCGTGCGCATCGCCACCGTGCGCGGCCTCGGCTATTGCCTGGAAAAATACTCGGAAGCGGCGCGCCTGAACGCCGAAGCGGGCGAATCGGCAAGCCCGGCCAGCGGACCCGCCAGCAAGTGAAGGTGCGCGAGGCGCCAGCGGACGAGGCGGACGACGACGACTGGTTCGAACCGCCCACCACGGAGCAGGACGACACCATCGAGCATTCGCTGTTTGGCGAAATCCTCGACTGGATGCTGGCGCCCTTGCTGCTGCTGTGGCCGATGAGCATCGCCATCACCTATCTGGTGGCCAAGGGCATCGCCAATCAGCCGTTCGACCATGCGCTGGAAGACAGCGTGACCGTGCTGACGCAGCAGGTCAAGCAGGCCGACGGCGCCATGCTGCGCCGCGTGCCGGAAAAGAGCAGTAACACCAAGGGGCGCGACTTCCTGCGCGGCGACGATATCGACACCCTGTATTACCTGGTGGTGGGTCCGCGCGGCGAATACCTCGACGGCGACCGCGATTTGCCGCCGCCGCAGGACCCCGACAAATACCGCAGCGGCATGGTGCTGTTTCGCAACGACACCATCCATGGCACGCCCGTGCGCGTGGCGTTCAGCTATCTCGACATTCCGTCCAGCAACAACGACGAGCCGCACCGCGCGCTGGTGCAGGTGGCGGAAACCCTGGAAAAACGCGCCCAGCTGGCCAATGAAATCATCAAGGGCGTGATCTTGCCGCAGTTCATCATCCTGCCCGTGATCCTGGCCCTGGTCTGGTTTGCCCTAGCGCGCGGCCTGTCGCCGCTGGCGCAATTGCAGGAACGCATACGCGCCCGGCCGCCCGACGATTTATCGCCCATCGAATCGGGCCAGGTGCCCGAGGAAATCACGCCGCTGGTCGGTTCGCTCAACGAGATGCTGGCGCGCCTGTCGTTGTCGATCGACATGCAGAAGCGCTTCATCGCCGATGCCGCGCACCAGATGAAAACGCCGCTGGCCGGCATGCGCATGCAATCCGAGCTGGCGCTGCGCCAGACCGACCACGACGAGATCCACCGCTCGCTGCTGCAACTGGCGAAAAGTTCGGAAGCGGCCACGCGCCTGGTCAACCAGCTGCTGGCCCTGGCGCGCGCGGAAAACCAGCCTCAGGCGGGCACGACGTTCGAACCGATCGAGCTGAGCGAACTGGCGCGCGGCGTGGTGCAGGACTGGGTGCAAGCCTCGTTTGCCCAGCATATCGACCTGGGCTTCGAGCAGCCCGCCTATGCGATCATGATTTCCGGCAATGCCATGATGCTGCGCGAGCTGCTGAGCAACCTGATCGACAATGCCCTGCGCTACACGCCGTCGGGCGGCAGCGTCACGGTGCGCGTGCGCAGCACCCTGGAACTGGCCATCCTGGAAGTGGAAGATACGGGCCCCGGCATTCCTCAAGCCGAGCGGGCCCATGTCTTCGAACGCTTTTACCGCATTCTCGGCAGCAATGTCGACGGTAGCGGCCTGGGCCTGGCCATCGTGCGCGAAATTGCCCAGCAGCATGGCGCCGAAGTCGATATTTTTAACAATCCGCGCGCGCACTCGCCGAAGCTGCCGGGCACCCTGCTGCGCCTGAGCATCGCCCTGTTATTGCCGGACGCGCCAGAAGAGGATGAGGTCACGTATGGATAAGCCCAGCCTTCCCGCAGTACCGTTGCGCACGCCCAACCCCGAACTGCAGTCGCGCCGCGATATCCACTGGCGCAAGACGCGGCGCCTGACGGTCATCCTGCTGCTGGTCTGGCTGCTGACGGGCTTCCTGACCGTGTTTTATGCGCGCGAACTGTTGCATTTAAATCTGTTCGGCTGGCCGCTGCCCTTCTATATGGCGGCGCAGGGCGCCTCGCTGGTGTACCTGGCCATCATCGCCTTCTATGCCTGGCGCATGCAGCGCCTCGACCGGGCTTTTCATGCAGAGGAGCACGCATGAGCGGCCAGCGCAGCTTCTTTGCGCGGCTGTGCCGCTACTACCTGCTGTTTACGGCCGGTTTCGCCGCCTTCCTGCTGGCCCTGTCGGTGCTGGAACAGGAAGGCATGCCGCGCGCATGGATCGGCTACCTGTTCATGCTCGTCACCATCACCCTGTACGCCACCATCGGCGTCATCAGCCGCACCTCGAACGTCACCGAATACTATGTGGCGGGGCGCAGGGTACCGGCCATGTTCAACGGCATGGCCACGGCCGCCGACTGGATTTCGGCGGCCAGCTTCATCAGCCTGGCTGGCGGCCTGTACCTGAACGGCTTTGACGGCCTGGCCTTCATCATGGGCTGGACGGGCGGCTATTGCCTGGTAGCGCTATTGATCGCCCCCTACCTGCGCAAGTTCAGCCAGTACACGATTCCCGATTTCCTCGCCGCCCGCTATGGCAGCGGTACCGACAAACGGGGTGCCAGCGTGCGCGTGGTGGCCGTGGCCGCCACCATCATCGTCTCATTTACGTATGTGGTGGCGCAGATCTACGCCGTCGGCCTGATCGCCTCGCGCTTCACGGGCGTGGATTTTTCCGTCGGCATCTTCCTGGGCCTGGCCAGCATCCTCGTCTGCTCCTTTCTTGGCGGCATGCGCGCCATCACCTGGACGCAGGTGGCGCAATACATCATCATCCTCGTCGCCTTCCTGATTCCCGCCATGTGGCTGTCGGTCAAGCATGCGGACAATCCCGTGCCGCAGATCGCCTACGGCAAGGTGTTGCCGCAACTGAGCGCGCGTGAACACGTGCTGGAAACGGACCCGAAAGAAAACGAGGTGCGTGCCATCTTCCGCCAGCGCGCCATCAGCTACCAGGCGCGCATCGACGGCTTGCCCGCCTCCTGGGAACAAGGCCGTCTGACGGCCCAGCGCCAGCTCGACAGTTTGCGCCAGCGCAATGCCTCGTTGTTCGACATCCGCAATGCGGAGCGCTACCTGATCGCCTATCCGAAAAGTCCCGATGAAGCGCGCGCGCTGTGGCAGGCCGCGCAGGCGCACAACCAGAAGCGCGCCGAGCCGATCATTCCGCACGCGCAGCCATTTCCCGCTGCCGACCGGGAGCAGTCCGACATCAAGCGCAACAATTTCCTGGCCCTCGTGTTTTGCATGATGCTGGGCACGGCCGCCCTGCCGCATATCCTCATGCGATCCTACACCACGCCGTCCGTGCACGAGACGCGCGTCTCCGTCTTCTGGACCCTGTTCTTCATCTTGTTGATCTACCTCACGATTCCTGCGCTGGCCGTGCTGGTCAAATACGATATTTACTCGGCTCTCGTGGGCACGCAATACGCGAACCTGCCCACCTGGGTGTCGTACTGGGCCAACGTGGACAAGCTCAGTCCCCTGATCAGCATCGTCGACGTCAACCGCGACGGCATCGTGCAACTGGCGGAAATATCCATCGATGCCGACGTGCTGGTGCTGGCCACGCCCGAGATCGCCGGTCTGCCTTACGTCATTTCCGGCCTGGTGGCGGCCGGCGGCCTGGCGGCCGCCCTGTCGACGGCCGATGGCTTGCTGCTGGCCATTTCAAATGCCCTGTCGCACGACATCTATTACAAGGTGGTCGATCCCAGCGCCTCGACGCAAAAGCGCGTGACGATTTCAAAATTGCTGCTGCTGGCCGTGGCCTTCATCGCCGCCTATGCGGCCTCGCAAAAGCCGGCGGACATTTTGTCGCTGGTGGGCGTGGCGTTTTCCCTGGCCGCCTCGACCCTGTTCCCGCCGCTGGTACTGGGCGTGTTCTGGAAACGTGCCAACTACCAGGGCGCGCTGGCCGGCATGCTGACGGGCTTTGGCGTATGCCTGTATTACATGCTGCACACCAGCACCATGTTGGGCGGTAATGCCAGCGGTCAATGGTTTCATATCGCCCCCATCTCCGCCGGCATCTTCGGCGTGCCGGCCGGCCTGGCCGCCGCCGTGCTGGTCAGTTGGCTGACACCGGCGCCTGGACGCCGCAGCACGGGACTGGTCGAGCATATCCGGGCGCCGGAGTAAAAGCCGATCAAGGCTTGGGGTGGCGTGGAACAATTCCTCGACAGGAATACGGGAAAAGGCAGCGCCCCGGCAAAAAAGGAGTAGGCTGGAGGGCCGTTCCACTTACGAGGAAATCCCATGCCGTCTGGAAAAATTCTTGTTGCCCAGGGAGGCGGCCCCACCGCCGTCATCAACCAGTCGCTGGTGGGCGTGGTGCTCGAATCGCGGCGATTTCAACATGTCACGCGCGTGTATGGCGCGCTGCACGGCGTGCGCGGCATCGTCAATGAAGAATTCGTCGATCTGACGCAGGAAACCAGCCATAACCTGGAACTGGTGGCCGCCACGCCCTCGTCGGCCCTCGGCTCCACGCGCGACAAGCCGGACATTGCCTACTGCCAGCAAATCTTCGAAGTGCTGCGCGCGCACGAGATCGAACATTTCTTTTACATCGGCGGCAACGACTCGTCCGACACGGTGCGCATCGTCAGCGAGGAAGCGCACAAGGCCGGCTATCCGCTGCGCTGCATCCACATCCCGAAAACCATCGACAACGACCTGGTGGGCAGCGACCACACGCCCGGCTTTCCCTCTGCAGCGCGTTTCGTCGCGCAAGCGTTCGCCGGCGCCAACCTCGATAACGCGGCCCTGCCCGGCGTGTACGTGGGCGTCGTGATGGGCCGCCACGCGGGATTTCTGACGGCCGCCTCGGCATTGGGCAAGAAGTTTCCCGACGATGGCCCGCACCTGATCTATCTGCCCGAGCGCGTCTTCGTGCTGGAACAATTTCTTGCCGACGTGAAGGCGACCTATGAAAAACATGGCCGCTGCGTGATCGCCGTCTCGGAAGGCATCCACGACGCCTCGGGCGAACCGATCGCCAGCCTGCTGGCCAAACAGGTGGGCAATGAAGTGGAGCGCGATGCGCATGGCAACGTGCAATTGTCGGGCACAGGCGCGCTGGCCGACCTGCTGTGCGACGAGATCAAGGCGAAACTGGGCATCAAGCGCGTGCGCGGCGATACCTTCGGCTATCTGCAGCGCTCCTTCATCGGCTGCGTGTCCGACGTCGACCAGCGCGAAGCCCGCGAAGTGGGCGAGAAGGCGGTGCAGTTCGCCATGTGGGGCGACCGCGATGGTTCCGTCGCCATCAAGCGCACGGGCTTTTATTCCGTCGATTACGAGTTGCTGCCGCTCACCGAGGTAGCAGGCAAGACGCGCACTATGGAAGACGAATTCATCAGCGCCAGCGGCACGGACGTGACGGATGCGTTCCGCCTGTATCTGCGCCCGCTGCTGGGCTCGGGCATGCCGGACGCCTTCCGCCTGCGCGCGGCGAAAGTGGCCAAGGTCTTGAAATCCTAGCTGTTTTCCGCCAGCAACAGCGGCCGCAACTTGACGGCCGCCTCCTTGAGCTGGGGCACATGCTGCATCAGCTGCTCCACGGACTTTCTCGCCACGGGCGCGTGGCAGGCGACGGCCGCCACGATGCGCCCGTCGGCCGCGCAGATGGGCACGGCCACGGCCACCATGCCGTGCACGAATTCCTCGTCGTCGATGCCGATGCCCAGGCGGGCGATGCGCACGATCTCGCGTTCCAGCAGCACGGGATCCGTGATGCTTTTTGGCGTGCGCGCCTGCAGGGTCAGCATGGCCAGCAACTCGCGCCTTTCCAGCAAATTCATATGCGCCAGGAATAGTTTCCCACTCGCCGTGCAATGCATGGGCGCCCGGCTGCCCAGCACCAGATGCAGGCGCAGCGGTTCCTGCGTTTCCACGCGGTCCACATAGACGATCGCATTACCCTCGGGAATGGCCAGGTTGCACGTCTCGCCCGTGACCGCCACCAGACTGCCCAGGATGCTGCGGCTCACGCGGATCAGGGCATTGTTGCGCAGGGTGGCCAGCGCCAGGTTGGTGGAAGCGGCACCGGGCACGTAGCCGCGTCCCACGGGCGTGCGCAGCACATAGCCATGTTGTTCCAGGGTATCGAGCAGCCGCATCATGCTGGCCTTGGGCACCTGCATGCGCGCGGCCAGCTGCGACAAGGTCAATGGCTGGCTGGCGCTGGCCAGGTGCTCGATCAGGCGCAGCACGCGCAAGCCCCGCGCCTCGTCGCCATGGCTGGCCGCCGCACTGGCAACTACCGCGCCACCCGCCGAGCTGTCTTCTTCGGCCTCGGCCTGCCGTTTTTGAAACGCATCATGCATGTTCTGTTTCACCTCTCGCGTATGCGGCTGTTTCCGCTTGTCCCGGTGCTGCACGTCTTTTATAAATGGAACCAGACGTTCCAAAAATAATCAATAAAGACCAGTGTATCGCAAAAAACGCCCATCGAGGCGGCTAGATACCGCAACGCAGGAGACAAGAGTAATGTTGCAAACACACTACGATTACATCGTGGTCGGCGCCGGCTCCGCCGGCTGCGTGCTGGCCAACCGCCTGTCGCACGACAGCAACAATCAGGTATTGCTGCTGGAAGCAGGCGGCAAGGACAACAATCCGTGGATACACGTGCCGGTCGGCTATTTCAAGACCATGCACGACCCCAGGCTGGACTGGTGCTACCGCACGGAAGCGGACGCCGGCATCGCCGGGCGCCAGCTGCAATGGCCGCGCGGCAAGGTCTTGGGCGGCTCCAGTTCGCTCAACGGCTTGCTGTACGTGCGGGGGCAGAAGGAAGATTACGACCGCTGGGCCGAACTGGGCAATGCAGGCTGGAGCTATGCCGACATCTTGCCTTATTTCAAGAAATCGGAAGACCAGGAACGCGGCGCCAGCGATTACCACGGCGTGGGTGGCCCCTTGAAAGTGTCGGACTTGCGCCTGCGCCGTCCCATCGCGGAACACTTTATTGCGGGCGCCACGGAAAGCGGCATTCCCTTCAATGCCGACTACAACGGCGCCACGCAGGAAGGCGTCGGCTATTTCCAGCAGACGGCCAGCAAGGGCTTGCGCTGGAGCACCGCCAAGGCCTTTTTGCGGCCTGCCCGCAAGCGCGCCAACCTGCGCGTGGAAGTGCGCGCGCAAATCACGCGCGTGCTGTTCGAGGGCAAGCGCGCCGTCGGCATCGAATTCCGGCAGGATGGCCAGTTGCGCCAGGCGCGCGCCAGCGGCGAAGTGATACTCTGCGCGGGCGCCATCGGCTCGCCGCAAATCCTGCAATGCTCGGGCGTAGGCCCACGCGCCCTGCTCGAGGAAGTGGGCGTGCCGCTGGTGCACGACTTGCCCGGCGTGGGACAGAACCTGCAAGACCATCTGCAAATCCGTCTGGTCTTCAAGACGCGGCTGAAAACCCTGAACGATGAAGTCAACAGCCTGTGGGGCAAGCTGTGGGTGGGCATGCAGTATGTGTTTTCCCGCTCAGGGCCTTTGACCTTGGCGGCCAGCCAGGTGACGGTGTTTACCAGGTCGTCGCCCGAGGTGGAGCGGCCCGACATCCAGTTC
This sequence comes from Janthinobacterium sp. PLB04, assembly GCF_021165895.1. Taxonomy (NCBI): domain Bacteria; kingdom Pseudomonadati; phylum Pseudomonadota; class Betaproteobacteria; order Burkholderiales; family Oxalobacteraceae; genus Janthinobacterium; species Janthinobacterium sp. PLB04. The sequence goes on from NZ_CP088968.1 coordinate 6,122,032, forward strand.
CACATGCAGCCACTGAGCGCCGACAAGCCGGGCGAAGGCGCGCATCCGTTTTCCGCCTTTACGTCGTCCGTGTGCCAGCTGCGCCCGCACAGCCGTGGCCACGTGTCGATCAAGTCCGCCGATCCCCTCGCCTATCCGGGCATCTATCCGAATTATCTGTCCGACCCGCGCGACCAGCAGACGGCAATTGCCGCCCTGCGTGTGGCGCGAAAAATCGCCGCCGCACCGTCGCTGGCGCCGCACATCATTTCCGAGTTCGTGCCCGGCCCGCAGTTCGAGACGGATGCGGAATTGCTGGACGCGGCGCGGCGCTTCAGCCAGTCGATCTACCACCCGAGCGGCACCTGCAAGATGGGACATGACGCCATGGCCGTCGTCGATGACCGCCTGCGCGTGCACGGCATGCAGAACCTGCGCGTGGTCGACGCGTCAATCATGCCGGAAATCGTCTCGGGCAATACGAACGCGCCCACCATCATGATCGCCGAAAAAGCGGCCGACATGATCCTGGCGGACGCCGTGCGGCTGCCCAAGGCTGCCTAGTCCGCGCCCCACGCCACCTCACCCGGGAGGATGCCAGCGGCGGGCAGACGGCCCCGCCCCTCAATGACTTGGCAATCAGCCAAGCATCAAAAAAACACACATAATCGATATCGATTGGAGACTAGATATTATGGATAACAATCCGAACAATCCGAAAAAGGCCAAAGAGCTACGGAAAGTCGTGATGGCCAGCGTGATCGGCGCCACCATCGAGTGGTACGACTTCTTTTTATACGGCGTCGTCGCCGGCATCGTGTTCAGCAAGCTGTATTTCCCGGGCGGCGATCCGCTCGTCTCGACCATGCTGGCCTACGGTACCTTTGCCGTGGGCTTTCTGTCGCGCCCCATCGGCGGCGTGATCTTCGGCCACTTCGGCGACAAGATCGGCCGCAAGAGCATGCTGGTGATGACCCTGATGATCATGGGGATCTCCACTTTCCTGATCGGCGTGCTGCCCACATATGACCACATCGGCTACTGGGCGCCCGGCCTGCTGCTGTTCCTGCGCGTGCTGCAGGGTATCGGCCTCGGTGGCGAATGGGGCGGCGCCGTGCTGATGGCGTATGAATATGCGCCGCCCAAGGAGCGCGGCTTCTATGCCAGCCTGCCGCAGATCGGCCTGGCCATCGGCCTGTGCCTCGCTTCCGGCGTGGTGGCGATCCTGTCCTACAGCCTGACGGACGCGCAGTTCCTGTCCTGGGGCTGGCGCGTGGCCTTCATCCTGTCGGCGGCCCTCGTCTTCATCGGCATGTGGATACGCCTGAACGTGATGGAAACGCCGGAATTCCAGGCCGTCAAGGAGAAGAATGCGGAGACGCAGATTCCATTTTTCGACCTGTTGAAACGCTATCCAGGCAACGTCTTGAAAGGCATGGGCGCGCGCTATATCGATGGCGTGTTCTTCAATATCTTCGGCGTGTTTTCCATCACCTATCTGACCAACACCATCAAGATCGACCGCACGGAAGCGCTGATGGGCGTGATGGCGTCGGCCGTCGTGATGTGCTTCTGCATTCCGTTCTTCGGCCGCCTGTCGGACCGCATCGGCCGCACCAAGGTGTTTTTCTGGGGTTCATTGATCACGGGCGTGTCGGCCATCCCCGCCTTCTGGATCATGCTCCATCACGCCGACAATCCGCTGCTGCTGTGGTGTTCCGTGATCATCCCGCTGGGCGTGCTGTATTCGGCCGTGTACGGCCCGGAAGCGGCCCTGTTCTGCGACCTGTTCGACGCCAAGGTGCGCTACACGGGCATCTCCTTCGTGTATCAGTTCTCCGGCATCTTCGCCAGCGGCCTGACGCCCATCATCGCCACCTACCTGCTGAAAACGGGCAATGGCGAACCGTGGCACATCGTCGGCTACATCCTGTTCGCCTCCCTCGTCTCCGCCGTCAGCGTGGCCATGATCGGCAAAGGTGGTTCGCAGCCGGATGGCAGCATGAAGCCGGCGCACGCGCGGTAAGCGCAGGCACGTAAAAAAAGGCAGGCCTCTTGCGAGTGCCTGCCTTTTTTATGTCGATTAAGACTTAGATGACAATCGTTTGATGCTCGTCACCCACGCGGGCGCGGATGGTGCCGATGCGCGAGACGGTTTCGCCGGCCGCTTGCAATTGCGCGATGGCGGCGTCCGCGTTTTCCTGCGAGACGATGACGGTCATGCCGATGCCGCAGTTGAAGACGCGGTGCATTTCGGCGTCAGCCACGCCGCCGTGCTGCTGCAGCCACGTGAACAGCGGCGGCATGGTCCATGCCTTCGAGTCCAGCTCGGCCACCAGGCCAGGCTGCAGCACGCGCGGGATGTTTTCCACCAGGCCGCCGCCGGTGATGTGCACCATGCCCTTGACTTCCATGGCATCCATCAGCGCCAGCAGCGGCTTGACGTAGATGCGCGTCGGCTGCATCAGCACGTCGGCCAGCTTGCGGCCGTGGAAGTCGCCTTCCAGGTCAGGTTTCGCCACTTCGATGATCTTGCGCACCAGCGAGTAACCGTTCGAGTGCACGCCGGACGAGGCCAGGCCCAGCACCACGTCGCCCGGGGCGATCTTGGTACCGTCGATGATTTTCGATTTTTCCACGGCGCCGACGGCAAAGCCTGCCAAGTCGTATTCGCCGGCCGGGTACATGCTCGGCATTTCCGCCGTTTCGCCGCCGATCAGTGCGCAGCCTGCTTGTTCGCAACCCTGGGCGATGCCCTTGATGACGTCGGTGGCGATCGCCACGTCCAGCTTGCCGCAGGCGAAGTAGTCGAGGAAGAACAGCGGTTCGGCGCCTTGCACCAGGATGTCGTTGACGCTCATGGCGACCAGGTCGATGCCGACCGTGTCATGACGGTTCAGTTCGAACGCCAGGCGCAATTTGGTGCCCACGCCGTCGGTGCCCGAGACGAGCACCGGTTCCTTGTACTTCTTGCTGATTTCAAACATGGCGCCAAAACCGCCCAGGCCGCCCATCACGCCTTCGCGCAGGGTGCGCTTGGCAAACGGCTTGATTGCTTCGACTAAAGCGTCGCCTGCGTCGATATCGACGCCAGCGTCACGGTAGGAAAGGGAAACATTAGAAGTCTGGTTCATGGTGTGGTGGCAGCGGAGGCGGTAAAATAGAAGGCGGATACCCGCCGGCACGCGCGCGCAAGCATGTTTTTCAACATCGTGCGGCAGGACGCCAGCGGGTGAATTCGGTCGATCAAGTCGCTATTTTATCAAACTGCCCCGCCATTTCGTAATTAACTGCCTTTTTTTAACGCAACAGCACAAACTACATGCCATTCGCCATCACCGCCGAACAGAAGCAAACAGCATTTTGGATCGCGGTCTGGCTGGCATTTTTGCTGCTGCTCGTCAGCCTCGGTCCCATCCTGACGCCCTTCCTGGCCGCCGCCATCCTCGCCTACGTGCTCAATCCCGGCGTCGACCGGTTGCAGCGCCTGCATTACAAGCATTTTTACGTGCCCCGTCCGCTGGCCGTGCTGGTCGTCGTAGTGTTGTTTTTCCTCGCCATTACGGCGCTGGTGCTGATCGTCGTACCCGTGCTGCAAAAGGAAATCCCGCTGCTGCAGGCGCAAATCCCGCAATTCCTGAACAAGGCCAACGATTTCCTGGCGCCGAAGCTGCGCGACCTGGGCATCCGCGTGCGCCTCGATGGCACCGGCATCAAACGCATGCTGAGCCAGCAGATGGCCACCAGCGGCGATGAAATCTGGAGCACGGTACTCGCCTCGGCCCGTATCGGCGGCACGGCCGTGCTGGGCTGGCTGGCCACCGTGGTGCTGATTCCCGTGGTGCTGTTCTATCTGTTGCTGGATTGGCATCCGATGCTGGCGCGCATCGCCGGCGCCGTGCCGCGCCGCTGGGTCGGCCGCACGGTGGGCATGGCACAGGAAGTCGATACCCTGCTGGCGCAATATCTGCGCGGCCAGCTGCTCGTCATGCTGGTGCTGGCCACGTATTACTCGGTGGCGCTGGCCATCGCCGGTTTTGAAGTCGCATTGCCTGTGGGCATCATCACGGGCTTGCTGGTGTTCATTCCCTATCTGGGCTTCGGCCTGGGCCTGATGCTGGCGCTGATCGCCGCCCTGCTGCAATTTGCCGACTGGAGCGGCGTCATCGCCGTGGCCGTCATCTATGGCTGCGGCCAGGTCATCGAAGGCTTTTTCCTCACGCCGCGCCTGGTGGGCGAGCGCATCGGCCTGAACCCGCTGGCCGTGATCTTTGCCTTATTGGCTTTCGGACAATTGTTCGGTTTCGTCGGCGTTTTGCTCGCTTTACCCGCTTCTGCCGTCCTGATGGTCGCTTTTAAGCATCTAAGACGCCACTACCTGTCCAGCACCTTCTATAATGCGTGACAAGGTGACTGACATAAGCTACTGCGCGTCGCACTTTGCGGCCGGCGATGCTCACCGTACTACAGTACGGTTGCGCTTCTCGGCCACAAATCGCTGCCGCTCGCGACGCTTCTGCCAGGCACTCGAGACGACTACAATGTTAAATTAATAAAAATCCAACAACAAACGCGATGACGACGCACAAGCAGTAATGAAAAACAGGACAAGGCGTACGCCATGAAACAACTGGTGCTCGATTTAGGCACAGACCAGGCGCACAGCCTCGATACCTTCGAGGTGGGACAGAATGCCGAAGTGGCGCAGCTGATGCGCCAGTTCGCCGCGCGCACTTCGCGCGAACATTTTGCCTACCTGTGGGGCGAACTGGCCGCCGGCAAGAGCCACCTGCTCAAGGCCCTGGCCAGCACCGAGCGCGCGCGCTACATTTCGCCATTCTCGATCGAGTCCGAATTCGTGTATTCGCCTGATGTGGATTTGTACCTGCTCGACGACTGCGAAAAACTGTCGCCGCTGGCGCAGATCGATGCCTTTGCCCTGTTCAATGAAATCCGCGCCAACAAGGCCTTCATGGTGTGCAGCGGCGCCGTGCCGCCGGCCGTGCTGCCCGTGCGCGAAGACTTGCGCACGCGCATGGGATGGGGCCTGATCTACCAGATCCACGGCTTGACGGACGATGAAAAAATCGCCGCCCTGACCCAGGCGGCCACCACCCGCGGCTTGACCTTGTCGCCCGGCGTGTTACCCTATCTGCTGTCCCATTTCCGGCGCGACATGCGTTCGCTGTCGACGATGCTGGACTCTCTCGACCTCTACTCCCTTGAAACCCAACGCCCGATCACCTTGCCATTGTTGCGCGAGTTGCTGCAGGCGGAAGCGAAAGAATGATGAATCTGGCCCTGTTTGACCTCGACCACACCCTGCTGCCCATCGACTCGGATCACGAGTGGGGCGAATTCCTGGTACGCATCGGTGCCGTGGACGCCGCCGAATTCACCCGCCGTAACGACGAATTTTTCGCGCAATACCAGGCCGGCACGCTCGATCCGGTGGAATACCTGGAATTTTCCCTCGGCACCCTGGCGCAATTCCCGCGCGAACGCCTGGAAGCGCTGCACAAGCAATTCATGGCTGAAGTGGTCATGCCGGCCATCCGCCCGGAAGTCGTGGCCCTGCTGAAACAGCACCAGGACGCGGGCGACCTGCTGGCCATCGTCACGGCCACCAACCATTTCATCACCAAACCCATCGCCGATGCGCTGGGCGTCGAGCACCTGCTGGCCGCCATGCCAGAATATGACCCGCAAGGCAATGTCACGGGCAAGCTGGTAGGCACGCCGACCCTGGGCGCGGGCAAGCTGACCCACACCTACGCCTGGCTGGAAAAGATGGGCAAGGAACTGGGGCAGTTCGAGCGCAGCTATTTTTACAGCGATTCGCACAACGACATTCCCCTGCTGTCGGTCGTGACCCACCCTGTCGCGACCAACCCCAATACCGCTTTGAGCGCACACGCATCCCTCCACGGCTGGCCATCACTTCACTTATTCAATGATTAAAAAATTCATCCGCAAGATCCTCGGCGTTAAAAAAGAGGCAGCGCGCGACACCACGGCACCCATCGTGCTCGGTCCTGCGCAACACGGAATCGACCCGAAACTGGTGTCGTCGAATGCCATCCGCGTCACCAGCAGCCTGCAGGAAGCGGGCTTCGAGGCCTTTGTCGTCGGCGGCGCCGTGCGCGACCTGCTGCTGGGCGTGAAGCCGAAAGACTTCGACATCGCCACCAACGCCACGCCGGAACAGGTCAAGCGCTTGTTCCGCCGCGCCTTCATCATCGGCAAGCGCTTCCAGATCGTGCACGTGATGTTCGGCCAGGATTTGCTGGAAGTGACGACCTTCCGCGGCGCCGGCGCCGACTCCGCGCCCAAGGATGAACATGGCCGCGTCCTGCGCGACAATACCTTCGGCTTGCAGCACGAAGATGCGCTGCGCCGCGACTTCACCATCAACGCCATGTACTACAACCCGGCCACGCAGGAAGTGCTGGACTACCACGGCGGCGTGGAAGACATCCGCGCCAAGACCTTGCGCATGATCGGCAAGCCGGAAGAGCGCTACCGCGAAGATCCCGTGCGCATGCTGCGCGTGGTACGCTTTGCCGCCAAGCTGAAATTCACCATCGAGCCGCACACGGCCGCGCCGATCCCCATCATGGCGCCGCTGATCAACAACGTGCCCGCGCCGCGCGTGTTCGATGAAATGCTGAAACTGCTGATGAGCGGCCACGCGCTGGCCTGCCTGCAGCAGCTGCGCAAGGAAGGCTTGCATCACGGCCTGCTGCCGCTGCTCGACGTGGTGCTGGAACAGCCGCTGGGCGCAAAATTCGTCACCCTGGCGCTGGACGCCACGGACGCCCGCATCGCCGCCGGCAAGACCGTCTCGCCGGGCTTCCTGTTCGCTTCGCTGCTGTGGCACCAGGTACTGGAAAAATGGACGGCCTACCGCGCCGCCGGCGAATCGACCATTCCCGCACTGCACCTGGCGGCCGACGACGTGCTCGATTCGCAGACTGAAAAGCTGGCCTTGCAGCGCAAGATCGGTTCCGACATGCGCGACATCTGGTCGATGCAGCCGCGCTTCGAGCGCCGGGTCGGCAAGGCGCCGTACAAGTTGCTCGAGCACCTGCGCTTCCGCGCCGGCTACGACTTCCTGCTGCTGCGCTGCGCTTCTGGCGAGATCGACATGGACATCGGCGAATGGTGGACGGCCTTTTATGAAGGTGACGAGGAAACGCGCGAAGCGCTGCTCGTCAGCGCCAATGCCGCACCGGGCGCCGTCAAGAAAAAGCGCCCGCCACGCCGCAGCACGCGCAGCAAGACCGGTGGCGGCTCGGCCACCGGCAGCAGCAGCGACGAATGATGGACGCACCTGCGCTGGTCACCGCTTACATCGGCATCGGTGCCAACCTGGGCGACGCGCGCGCGAATGTGCAGGATGCGATCGCACGCCTGGCGCGCCTGCCAGGCGCCAGCTTGCTGGACGCCTCGGCCAGCTACCGCACGGCGCCCATCGATTCGAGCGGTGACGACTACGTCAACGCCGTGGCGCGCATCACGACCACCCTGCCGGCAGAGGAACTGCTGCTGGCCCTGCACGCCATCGAGGCGGCGCATGGACGCGAGCGGCCTTACCGCAACGCCCCGCGCACCCTGGACCTGGACTTGCTGCTGTACGGCGATGAACGGATCGCCAGCGCCACGCTGACAGTGCCCCATCCGCGCATCACCGAGCGCGCCTTCGTGCTGGTGCCGCTGCTCCAACTGGCGCCCGCCGTCATCGTGCCCGGACTCGGTCCGGCGCAGGACTACCTGGCGGCCGTGGCCGATCAGGCCATCAGTCAGCTCTGACCCCAGCTCCGACCCGTTCCGCTCCCATCCTCTACAATGCCGCTCCTGCAGCAGGCCGCATAAAGTACTACACTAGCGGCGTTGCACCCCTTTCACTCTAGAGAATACCTATGTCCGCTTATTTGCAAGGAACAGATCTGGCCGCAAAAGACAAGGCCGCCACACCGGCGCCGGCGCCATCCAAGCCTGTCGCCAACAAGGCCGTGACCATCCACACCCTGGCCACGCTGCGCGCCGCCGGCGAAAAGATCACCATGCTGACCTGCTATGACGCCAGCTTTGCGTCCCTGATGGACCGCTGCGGCGTGGAGATCCTGCTGATCGGCGATTCGCTCGGCATGGTCTGCAATGGCCACAACTCCACCCTGCCCGTCACCGTGGCCGAACTGGCCTACCACACGGCATCCGTGGCGCGCGGCAGCAAGTCGGCCATGATCATGGCCGACTTGCCGTTCGGCGCCTACGGCACGCCTGAAACAGCCTATGCCAACGCCGTCATCCTGATGCAGGCTGGCGCGCACATGATCAAGATCGAAGGCGGCGCCTGGCTGGCCGAGATCGTCCGTTTCCTCACCGAACGCGGCATCCCCATCTGCGCCCACATCGGCCTGACGCCGCAATCCGTGCACCAGCTGGGCGGCTATAAAGTGCAGGGCAAGAGCACGGAAAGCGCGGCGGAACTGAAGAACGACGCGCTGACGCTGCAAAACGCGGGCGCCGCCATCGTGCTGATGGAAGCGATGCCGTCGCAGCTGGGCAAGGAAGTGACGGACATGCTGACCATCCCCACCATCGGTATCGGCGCCGGTCCCGATTGCTCGGGCCAGGTGCTCGTCATGCACGACATGCTGGGCGTCTTCCCGGGCCGCAAGGCGCGCTTCGTGCGCAACTTCATGGAAGGCGCGGCCAGTATCGACGACGCCGTCACCGGCTATGTGAAAGCCGTCAAGGATGGCAGCTTCCCGGCGCTGGAACACTGCTTCTGACGTAGTTTGTTTTAAGTCGGCTTGCGCGCTGCGCGCCAAGCCGACCTACGAGACCATCAGCGCCGTAGGCCGGGTAGGTCGGATTAGGCGGGGCCGCCGAGGCCGCAGGCCGTAATCCGACAACACCACAGGCGCAAACCCCTACCCCACCTGTATCCACGTCGTCTTCAGCTCCGTGTACTTGTCCAGCGCGTGCAATGACTTGTCACGCCCATTACCCGACTGCTTGTAGCCGCCAAACGGCACGGTGATGTCGTCGCCGTCATATTGGTTGACGTGCACGGTGCCCGCACGCAGGGCCCGCGAGGTCTGGATGGCTTTGCTGATGTCCGACGTCCATACGGCCGCCTGCAAGCCGTACGGCGTGGCATTGGCCTGTTTCACCGCCTCGGCAATATCCGTAAAGCCCAGCACGGACAAGACGGGGCCGAAGATCTCTTCGCGCGCGATCGTCATGTCCGCATCCACGCCAAAGACGGTCGGCTGCACATAGTAGCCCCCCGTATCAAGGCGCACGGCCTCGCCGCCGCCCAGCAGCTGCGCGCCTTCGCTCTTGCCGGCCGCGATATAGCCCATCACGGTTTGCATCTGCGTGGCGTCGACGATGGCGCCCATGACGGTGGCTTCGTCGAGCGGGTCGCCGGGCTGGAAACGGGGCAGCATGGCCAATGCCTTGGCCAGGAATTCTTCCTTGATCGATTCTTCCACGAACAGACGCGAGGGCGCATTGCAGCTTTCGCCCTGGTTGAAGAAGATGGAGCCGACGGCGGCCGCCACGGCCTTGTCCAGGTCAGGGCAATCGGCGCAAACGATGTTGGCGGACTTGCCGCCCAATTCCGTCCACGCCCGTTTCAGGTTTGACTGGCCCGCCATCTGCACGATCAATTTTCCCGTGCGCGTGGAGCCCGTAAAACCGATGCAATCGACATCCATGTGCAGCGCCAGCGCGGCGCCGGCCTCGTTGCCGTAGCCGGGCAGCACGTTGAAAACGCCTGCCGGCACGCCCGCTTCCAGCGCGATGTCGGCCAGGCGCAAGGCCGTCAATGGGGATTTTTCGGAGGGTTTGAGGATCACGCTATTGCCTGCCGCGAGGGCCGGCGCGATCTTCCAGGCAGCCATGATCATCGGGTAGTTCCACGGCACGATGGCGGCGACGACGCCCACCGGTTCGCGCGTGATCAGGGCCAGGCTGTTGGCCGGAGTCGGCGCGATTTCATCGTAGACCTTGTCGATCGCCTCGCCATACCAGCGCAGGCAGTTGGCCGTGGCGCCCACGTCCACGCTCTGGCTGTACTTGATCGGTTTGCCCATGTCCAGGGTTTCCAGCAAGGCCAGCTCGGGGCCGTACTTCTGCACCAGGTCGGCGAACTTGATCAGCACGCGCTTGCGCTGCGCGGGCGATTTCCCTGCCCAGCGGCGGTCCTCGAAGGCGGCGCGCGCGGCCTGCACGGCCGCATCCACGTCCGCCCCATCGCAACGGGCCACTTGCCCCAGGAGACGCCCATCGATGGGCGACAGATTGTCGAAAGTCTGGCCTGACCTGGCCCCGGCGCGCTCGCCATTGATAAAGGCGCGGCCATCGATCGCGAGCGCTGCGGCCCGTGCATGCCAGCTGGTGTTTTCCGTCATGGTCGTCTCCTGCAAGGTGAAAACGCCAGCTTACTCCTAGTCGGCCAAATAAGCCGCAGACATCTGCTTGCGCCGTCTCCGGTCGGCGCGCGCCAGCATCACGGCATACGCGATCACGGCAAGCGTCACCACCAGGATGGTCAGCGCGGCAATGGCATTGACGCGCGGATCGAGCCCCAGGCGCGCGCGCGAGAAGATCACCAGCGGCATGGTGGTCGAACCGGGACCGGACAAAAAGGCCGACAGCACCACGTCATCCAGCGACAGGGTAAATGTCAGCAGCCAGGCCGACGCCAGCGCCTGCGTGATGTTCGGCAGGGTCACGAGGAAGAATACCTGGTGCGCGCGGCAGCCCAGGTCCATGGCCGCTTCGGCCAGGGATTTACTCATCTCCTGCAGGCGCGACTGCACCACCACGGCCGCATACGCCATGCCCAGCAGGGTGTGGCCGAGCCAGATGGTCAGCACGCCACGTTCGGGGAAACCGAAGACCTTTTGCATGGACACCAGCATCAGCAGCAGGGACAGGCCGATGATCACTTCCGGCATCACCAAAGGCGCGCTGACCATGGCGGAAAACACCGTGCGGCCACGGAAGCGCTGGTAGCTGCTCAAGGCGAAGGCGGCAAACGTGCCGAGGATGACGGACGATGTGGCCGACATGAAGGCGATCTTCAGGGACAAACCGAAGCCCGAGATGATTTCCGTATCGCTCATCAATTCGCTGTACCAGCGCAGCGAAAAGCCGCTCCACACCATGTCCTGGCGCGAGCTGTTGAACGAAAAGACGATCAGCACGATGATGGGCAGGTAGAGGAACAGATAGCCGAGCGAGAGCCAGCCGCGGCCGAACCAGCGCTGCAGGAAATTACGTCCGTTCATGTGCGTTCCTCCGCGTTCTGGTCCGTCTTGTATTTGTTAAAAATGGCCATCGGCACGAGGATCAGCAAGACCACCAGCACCGTCACCGACGACGCCATGGCCCAGTCGTTGTTCGTGAAATATTCATCCCACAGCACGCGGCCGATCATCAGGGTTTCCGGGCCGCCCAGCAGCTCGGGAATCACGTATTCGCCCACGGACGGGATGAACACCAGCATGGCGCCGGCGATGATGCCCGATTTCGACAGGGGCACGGTGATGCGCCAGAACGCCTGCAAGGGCGTGGCGCCCAGGTCGGCCGCCGCTTCCAGGAAACGCATATCCATTTTCACCAGGTTCGCGTACAGGGGCAAAATCATGAAGGGCAGATAGGCGTACACCATGCCCACCACCAGCGAAAATGAGGTGTTCATCATGTGCAGCGGTTCGCTCACCACGCCCAGCGCGATCAGCAGGTCGTTGAGCAGGCCGTGGTTGGCGAGGATACCCTTCCATGCATACACGCGCAGCAGGAAGGAAGTCCAGAACGGCAGCATCACCAGCATCATCAGCACGGGCCGGATCGATGGCCTGGCGCGCGCCATGAAGTAGGCGAACGGGTAGCCGATGAAGAGGCAGATGGCGGTGGTGATGGCCGCGTATTTCAATGAACTGAGATAGGTGAGCAGATACAGTTCATCGGCGGCGATGAACAGGTAGTTGGCGATTTTGACCTTCAGCACGACGATGCCGTCGACATACGACAGCAGGCCGCCGAAGGGGCTGCCCGCCGTGTCCATGTCGGACAGGCTGATACGCAGCACGATCAGGAAAGGCACGAGGAAGGCTGCCGCCAGGAACAGCGAGGGCACGGCGATGACGGCGCCGCGGCCCGCATTTCTTCCCGTTATCCAGCGCAAGGTGACCAGACCGCGCAGCATTTGCAAAATGGACGTCATGATGGCCTCAGCTGGTCAGCACGACGATGTCGGCGCCATCCCACCACACCCACACGCGCTGTTCGCGCTCGAGGCGCGCGGCGTCGTGGCGGGCCGCGTTGGTGCGCGAGACTTTCACCACCGTGCCGCTGTCGAGGCGTACGTGGTAGCTGGTTTCATTGCCAAAATATGCCATGGCGACGATCACGCCCTGGGCGCAGTTGTAGCCATGTTCCGCCGGCGACGCGCGCTCTTGCAAGGCAGGTGGCTCGATCTGGATGCCGATTTTTTCGGGGCGCACGGCCACCGAGACATCCATGCCCAGGTTGCCTGTGATGCCGTGCGAAACATAGTGCTCGCCATCGGCGGTGGCGATGACCACGTGGTCGGGTTCATCTTCCGTGATGCGGCCGTCGAACAGGTTGACGCTGCCGATGAAGTCGGCGACAAAACGGCAGTTCGGCGTCTCGTAGATTTCGCCGGGAGCCCCCACCTGCAGGATGCGCCCTTCGCTCATGACGGCGATGCGCGTGGCCATGCTCATGGCCTCGTCCTGGTCGTGCGTGACCATCACGCACGTGACGCCCACCTGCTCGATGATATTGACCAGTTCCATCTGCGTGCGTTCGCGCAGTTTTTTATCCAGCGCGCCCAGCGGCTCGTCGAGCAGCAGCAATTGCGGACGCTTGGCCAGGCTGCGCGCCAGCGCCACGCGCTGCTGCTGCCCGCCCGACAACTGGTGCGGCTTGCGCTTCGCATACTGCCCCAGTTGCACCAGCGCCAGCATCTGCTCGACCCTTGACGCCACTTCCGCCTTTGGCAAGCCATCGCGGCGCAGGCCGAAGGCGATGTTGTCCCACACGGACAAATGGGGGAACAGCGCATACGACTGGAACATCATGTTGATGGGGCGCTGGTGCGGCGGCACGTCGACGATGCTGTTGCCCGCCAGGGCGATGCGCCCCGACGTCGGCGTCTCGAAGCCGGCCAGCATGCGCAGCAGGGTCGACTTGCCGCAGCCTGAACTGCCGAGCAGAGCGAATATCTCGCCCTTGTTGATCGTCACGGAAATATCATTGACGGCGCGCACGCCATCGAATTCCTTGACCAGTTGATCAATCAGCAAGAAAGGCGCTGGGGCGTCGCTGGCCGAAGCAAAGGGTGTTGCTATCGTCATGTGTGGGTGGCTTCTGGGTAAGAGGGTGTCAAAATGAAAAACTGGCCACTACAAAGAGCGGCCAGGATGGAAGTTTAGCGGAACTGCCGCCATTGCGGTCCAAAAAATGCGCAGATGGCGGCAAAATGGGGCAAAAACCTACACCCAGCCCTTCGCTTTCACCTCCGCATGGGTCTTGTCGAGGCACACGCGTATCAAGCCCACCATTTCATCGATCTGCGCGCGCGTCATCACCAGCGGCGGGGCGACGATCATGCGTTCACCCACGGCGCGCATGATGACGCCGTTGTCGAACATGTGGCCGCGGCAGATCATGCCCACGCCCTGGTCCTCGTCGAACAGCTCGTTGTCATGCACGGTGGCGCCCTTCTTGCGCACGAGGTTCAGGCCCGCGACCAGGCCACAGCTGTCCGCATAGCCGACCAGCGGATGTTCGCCCAAGCTGGCGAAGCACTGCTTCAGGTACGGTCCCGTATCGTCGGCCACCTTCGCCACCAGCTGCTCTTCCTCGATGATGCGGATGTTTTCCAGCGCCGCCGCGCAGGCAACGGGGTGGCCGGAATACGTGAAACCGTGCGTGAATTCGCCGCCCTGCTCGATCAGCACCTTGGCTACCCTGTCGCCCACCAGCACGCCGCCCAGCGGCACATAGCCGGACGTGACCCCCTTGGCAAAGGTGATCAGGTCGGGCTTTATGCCGAACAGTTCGGAGCCGAACCAGCGCCCCAGGCGGCCGAAGCCGCAGATGACTTCATCGGCGATGAGCAAAATGCCGTACTTGTCGCAGATGCGCTGGATCTCGGGCCAGTAGGTCGATGGGGGAATGATGACGCCGCCGGCGCCCTGCACCGGCTCGCCGATGAAGGCGGCCACCTTGTCGGCGCCGATTTCCAGGATCTTGTCTTCCAGCCAGCCAGCCGCCTTTACACCGAATTCCTCGGGGCTCAAGCCGTGGCCCGACTCCAGGTAATTGGGCTGGCCGATATGCGCGATGCCGGGGATGGGCATGCCGCCCTGCGCATGCATGCCATCCATGCCGCCCAGCGACGCTCCCGCCACCGTGCTGCCGTGATAGGCATTGTGGCGGCTGATGATGGTATGTCTCTCCTTGTAGCCGAGGATATCCCAGTAGCGGCGCACCATGCGCAAATTCGTGTCGTTGCCTTCGGAGCCGGAACTGGTGAAGAACACGTGCTGGAACTGCGGCGGCGAGATTTGCGCCAGCTTGGCGGCCAGCTGCGCGGCCGGCACGTTGGTCGTGCCAAAGAAGCTGTTATAGAACGGCAGCGTCTCCATCTGCCGGTACACAGCTTGCGAGATCGACGTGCGGCCGTAGCCCACATTCACGCACCACAGGCCCGACATGCCGTCGACGATCTTCTTGCCCTGGCTATCCCACAGATAGACGCCGTCGCCGCGCACCATCACCCTGGCGCCCTTGCTTGCCAGGTCCTGGAAATCGGTGAATGGATGCAGGTAGTGGGCCGAGTCCATCTGCTGGATGGCGGCCGTGTCATACACCTGCGGCGCCGCGTTTTTCTGCGCCACGGAGGCGACCAGGGCAGCGCTCGGCGCCAGCGGATTGTTTGTTGTACTCATTGCGATCCTTTCTTAAACGTGGAGCAGAAGATGCTCGCGCTCCCACGGGCTGATGACGGTCATGAACTCCTGGTGCTCCAGGTCCTTGATGGCCGCATACACGTCGATGAAGCGCTCGCCCAGCACCGTGCGCAGCTTGTCTTCCGCGCGCAGCAGCTGCAGGGCTTCGGGCAAGCCTTGCGGCAGTTCGAACTTCATGTCATAGGCGCTGCCCACCATCATCGGCGTCGCTTCCAGCTGCTCCGTCATGCCGAGATAGCCGCAGGCCAGCGTGACGGCCAGGGCCAGGTAAGGATTCGCGTCGGCGCCGATGATGCGGTTTTCCACGCGCCGGTCCTGCACGCCCGACTCGGGCACGCGGAAGCCCACCGTGCGGTTGTCCAGTCCCCACTGGATGTTGATCGGCGCGGCCGTATGGCGCACGATGCGGCGGTAGGAATTCACGTAGGGCGCGACGATGGCCATGGCCGACGGCATGTAGCGCTGCAGACCCGCGATGTAATGCTTGAAGATGGGCGCGGCCGAACCGTCCTCGTTGCTGAAGATGTTCAGGCCTGTCTTCGCATCGACGACGCTCTGGTGCACGTGCATGGCGGAACCTGGCTCGCCGGCCATCGGCTTGGCCATGAAGGTGGCGTACATATCGTGTTTCAGGGCCGCTTCGCGCAGGGTGCGCTTGAAGAAAAACACCTTGTCGGCCAGGCCCAGCGGATCGCCGTGCAGGAAGTTGATTTCCATTTGTCCCGCGCCGATCTCGTGGATCAGCGTGTCGACGTCAAGGTTCATCAATTCGCAGTAATCGTAGATATCCTCAAACAGGGGATCGAACTCGTTGACGGCGTCGATGCTGTACACCTGGCGGCTCGTCTCGGCCCTGCCGCTGCGGCCGATGGGCGGCTTCAAGGGCAAGTCCGGGTCCGTGTTTTTCGCCGTCAGGTAGAACTCCAGTTCCGGCGCCACCACCGGTTTCCAGCCCTTGTCCGCATACAGTTTCAGCACGCGCCGCAGCACAGATCTTGGAGCGAAATCGACCAGCGCGCCGTCGGCGAAATAGCAGTCGTGGATGACTTGCGCGGTGGGATCGGTTGCCCACGGCACCATGGTGATGGTGGTGGGATCGGCCTTCAAGATCATGTCGCGGTCGGTGCTGGAAATGGCGCGGTCGTAGCCGCCATCGTCGACCGGGTAATTGCCCGTCACCGTCATGCCGAGTACCGCTTCCGGGATGCGCATGCCGCGCTCCTGGGTGAATTTCCCGCGCGGCAGGATCTTACCGCGCGCCACGCCCGTCAGGTCGGGTACCAGGCATTCGATTTCCGTGACACGCTTTTCATTGAGCCACAAATCCATATCCGTATAGGTGAAATTTTCACGTATTGCCATGTTTCCCTCTCGTTGGTCTTGATCGAACACCGCGTACTGCGTGCGGCGCGCCTGTCATCCTGTCTTTCTATGCTGCTGTTCCTGGTAATCGCGGCAAGCCTGGCCGAAGGCGCCGAACAGGCGCATGGAATGCGGATTGTCTTCCACCTGCCATTCCGGATGCCATTGCACGGCCAGCGTAAAACCGGCGGCGCTGGCCACCGTATAGGCTTCCACCAGGCCGTCGTCGGCCAGGGCTTCCACCAGCAAGCCATCGGCCAGCCGGGCGATGCCCTGGCCATGCAGGGAGTTGACCATCATTTCGCTCTCGCCACCCAGCAGGCGTGACAGCAGGCCGTCGGGCATCAACTTGATGCGGTGCGCTGGCGCGTACTGGCGCGCCAGCGGATCGAGCACGTTCTCGCGATGGTCCTGCATGCCCGGCACCGCGTGCACGGCCTGGTGCAGGCCACCGCCCAGGGCCACGTTGACTTCCTGGAAGCCGCGGCAGATGGCGAGCAGGGGCAGCTGGCGCGCCAGCGCGGCGCGGATCAGGGGCAAGGTGGTGGCGTCGCGCGCGGGATCTTGCGGCAGGTCGGGATGGAGGATATCTTCGCCATACAGGCGCGCGTCGACGTTCGAGGCCGAGCCGGTCAGCATCACGCCATCGGCGATCTGCAGCGCCGCTTCCAGGTCCGCATCCGCACCCAGGGCGGGCAGCAGCAGCGGCATGCAGCCGGCGCCGTGCAGCACGGCGTGCAGGTATTTGTCCTGTGCCATGTGCCAGACGTGGCTGCCAAGCTGGCGCTGGCAGGCGGGAACGAGAACGATGGGACGGCGCATAGAGCTTCCTCGCTGGCGTGACGATCCAATGACAGCACCGTGACGGCGCTGCCGCTCGCTTCACTGTACAGCAGAGCCGGCAGGGGCGGCCACACGGATGGACGTGGCCAGCGGCGGCACACATCGCCTACACTACGGCTTTGCAGTATTGTCCTTATTAAAATCATCATATGCCCGTCCGGCGCCAAACACCAGCGCCGCAGGCAAAGTCCCTTACTTTCCCATGCATCCACACCGTTTTCCAGCCATACCGAACACCTTTTCCACCCCGCGGGGGCAGCCATGAAGCACATGCCGTGGCGCGACTTCTTCGCCCTCGTGGTGAGCATCGGCGTGGTCGGCCTGGGCCTGGGCGCCACCATGCCGCTCACCGCCCTGACCCTGCACCAGCGCGGCGTGGGCACGGACATCATCGGCATGATCACGGCCGTCAGCGCCCTCGGCATCCTGGCCGCCTCGCCGTTCGTCTCGCGCTGGGTGGGGCGTTTCGGCGCGCGCGCCACCATGCTGGGCGCCGTGTGGGTGGCGTCGCTGGCGACGATCGCCATGCAGTTTACCGACCACCTGCTGGCGTGGAGCGTGCTGCGCTTCCTCTTCGGCGGCGCCATGGGCGTGCTGTTTACCATCGGCGAAGCGTGGGTGAATCGCCTGGCGCCCGATAATTCGCGCGGCCGCGTGGTCGCCATGTACACCACCAGCTTTACTTTCTTCCAGCTGATCGGCCCCGCCCTCGTGGCGCTCTTCAACGACAAGATCAGCTGGAGCTTTGCCGCCTGCGGCCTGCTGTTCTTGCTGGCAGTGCCGGGCTTGATGCTGATCTCGAACAGCGGCCCGGAACGCGAACCGGAAGAACACGGCGTGAAGTGGACCCTGATCCTGCCGCGCATGCCGATGATCGTGCTGGGCGCCGCCTTCTTCGCCCTGTTCGATACCCTGGCATTGAGCTTGCTGCCGCTATACGCGATGGAGCACGGCATCGGCACGGACCTGGCCCTGCTGTCGGCCACCGTGGTGCTGGTGGGCGACACGGGCCTGCAATTCGCCTTGGGATGGATGGCCGACCGCTTCGGCCGTGCCAAGGTCCATGCGGGCTGCGGCGTGGCCGTCTGCCTGCTGCTGCCGCTGCTGCCGTTTGCCGTCGGCACGCCGTGGCTGTGGTGGACCCTGCTGCTATTGCTGGGCGCGGCGGCGGGCGGCATCTACATGCTGGCGCTGGTGGCCTGCGGCGAGCGTTTCACGGGACTGTCGCTGACCAGCGCCAGCGCCATCGTCAACGCCACCTGGGGTGTCACCAGCGGCGGCGGCCCCCTGTTGACGGGCGTCCTGATGCAATCGGTGGGCGTGAACGCCCTGCCGGCAGTGATGTGGGTATGCGCCGCCATTTTCGTGGGCAGCGCCGTGTGGGAGCGCAGGAAGGGAATCGTCTAGCGTTTTTTACTTATTCTCCAGCCGCTGCCGCAACTCCTCGGCCACAGGGTAG
The DNA here is from genome assembly GCF_021165895.1 of Janthinobacterium sp. PLB04. Classification (NCBI taxonomy): domain Bacteria; kingdom Pseudomonadati; phylum Pseudomonadota; class Betaproteobacteria; order Burkholderiales; family Oxalobacteraceae; genus Janthinobacterium; species Janthinobacterium sp. PLB04. The sequence continues at coordinate 6,140,698 of NZ_CP088968.1, forward strand.
TCGGGATAGGCTTGCCGGAACGCCGCCCATTCCTCCTGCGCCAGCGCACCTTCGCCCGCCTTCAAGAGGGCGTTAATCTTCACCAGCCATACGGAAGCGTCGAGCTTTGCGGGCGGCGGCATCGGCGCGGAGCGGGCCGCAACGGGCGCGGGCTTGGCCAGCGCACGCTGCACCGGTGCCTGGCGCTGCATGCTGGCCTCGGCCTGCATGGCCGCTTGCTGCTCCATCGCCTGAGGCATTGCCGTGGCAGGGGGCGGCGGGGCAGGGGGCGCTGGCGCTGGCACGGGTACTGACACGGGTGCCGGCACTGGCTCGGCCTGCGCTGGCATCCTGGCTGCCGCCTTGGCCATGGTGCGCGGTGCCGGCGGCGGTGGCGCAGATACCGTCGCGGGCGCAGCGGCCGGCTCGGACATCACCTCCTGCGTGACCGGCTCCCCGACCACGGGAAATTGCGCCGGCTTCGAGCCGAACCAGTCCACGCCGATCAGGTTCACCGTCAACAGCACGGCCGCGGCCAGCCCCAGCGGGACGCGCCAGCGCTGCAGATAGTCCGGTGATTTCTTGGCAGGCAAGGTGCGCAGCACGCCATCGGCGCTGTCGTTCGCCGCTGCCGGCTTGTGCAGGGCTTTTTCCGCGTCCGCCAGAATGGCCGCATCGAGCGCGCTGGAAGGCGCGGGCTGCGGCAGGCTGGCCAGCAGCGCGTTCAATTCTTCGTCGTGATGATCTTGAGGATCTTGAGGATCCGTATCGTGCGTATTCATGCCTGTCCTCCCGCGCCAGCGGCGCTGTCCAAGCCCGCGCGCAATTTCTGCATGGCGTAACGCAGCCGGCTCTTGACGGTTTCCGCCTCAGCCCCCGTCACCACGGCGATCTCGAGGATGCTCATGCCGCTGAACTGCTGCAGCACCAGCGCTTCCTTTTGCTCCACCGGCAGCGCGGCGATGGCGGTATGCAGCAGCGCGTGCTGCTGTTTCTGCTCCAGCGATTGCGGCGGCGATGTGCCCTCGTCCGCCAGTTCGCCCACATCGTCGTGTTCCTGTCCTTCCCGCTGGCGCAGGATGTCGATCAGACGGTTGCGCGCGATCTGGTACAGATAGGTGCGGAACGCCGCCTGCGGCTGGTAGCCGGCGCGCGCCGCATGCAGGCTGGCCCACGCGTCCTGCGCGATCTCATCCACCCACGCGCGGCGCGGCGAACGCCAGGCCACGAAGCGGTACAGGCCCTGGCTATGGCGCCGGTACAGTTCGCGAAACGACGGCAGGTCGCCGGCGCTGTAGCGCAGCATCAGGTCTTCATCCGTCGCGGTCAATAAAGTGTCGGGCATAAGAACCAGTGTAGCCGAACTACGCGGCGGCGACAATTTCGCTACGCCGTCAGCGTACAGCGGGCGCAATGGGTGCATAGCTGATGCGGCGCACTTCGCGGATCTGTCCATCCCTGAGCGCCCCTTCCACCAATTCATAGCCGAGCAAAGCGAAGACCCGGCCCTGCAAGAACAAGGGGCGCGCATTGCCGTACCAGTCCACGCAGGACGCGCGGCAGCCATCGTCCGGCGTTTGGCCGGACCGCGCCGCCAGCGCGCCCAGTTCCGTCAATTGCAAGCCGCTGTTGCGCAGATAGAGAACGGATGCGGCTGACTTGTTGAGGCCAGGCCGCTCGTCCGCGCCCAGGATGGGCAAGCCGATCATGCCCTCGCCGGCCGCTTGCGGCTTGTAGAAAAAGCCGTGGCTGCGCGACTCGCCCTGCGCCGCATCGGCGCGGATATAGCGCGCGGCAACCGCCGCCTGCGCTCCCAGGCGAATGCTGCTGAAGTGCAGATCCCGTCCCTGCGCGCCGATCACCACGGCGTCATCGCCCAGCGCCTCGATGCGCTCCACGCCGTGCGGCAGGGACAAGGCTTGCACGCTGCCCGCATCGGCCCAGCGCACGGCATACAGGGGCTGGCGCGGCCAGGCCTGATCCGCCTGCCGGCGCCCGGCATTTCCCGGATTGCCGTACAACAGATAGGATCCCACATAACGGTTCTGCAAACCGTAGCCACCGCCACCGGGCAGCGCCTTGTAGCTACTGGCGGGCACGCTGTCGCGGCCATCGGAAAACGACGCCAATGGCACGCGCAGCAAGGCCATGTCGCCCCGCCCTTTTGCGCCATCCCACATGCCATCGCCCTGGCCTTCGGCACGCAGCAGGACGTTCAGATGGCCGTCAACGCTTTCCAGGAATGAGAACTGGTCGACCGGGGCACCGGCCACTTTCAGGGCGCTGGGCGCGCTGCCATCGAGGGGGATGCGGAACACGCCGGAGTCGCTGCCGCGGCGCGTGGTCCACACGAATACGGATTCACCCGACACATAAAACACGCGGCCCTGCGGTCCCATCACGGCGGTCGCTTCGCAGCGCATGTCGCGCTGCGCCAGGTCGCACACGGTGACCGTATGCAGGGTCAGGCCGGCGCCCATCTCGGGCTCTTCATCGGTGCGGTAGATGCGCGTTGCCGGAGCGATGCGCTTGAAGTCGGACGGCACGGTGTCGGGGCGCCAGCGGCGCAGCGCGGGAAAACCGCTGAACGGGTCGCCACGGCGCAAGTTCAGCGACAGGGGCGAATAGAACACCAGTTTGCTGCCGACCAGGCGGCTCGCGTAATTACGCGAGGAATAATAATCGTTGGAGCGCAAGTGATAGGTGGAGCGGTAGGCCAGCTTGCCGTCCGCGTTGACGTCGAACAGGCCGATCTCCGTGCCGCCACGGCTGTAGCTGTAGCCGATCACCACCACCGTATCGCCGTCGATCAGCATCTCGTCATACCAGCTGCCCGACGGATCGCTGCCCGGCGCGAACGCGTCGAGCGAAGACACCGGCTGCAAGGCCTTGCCGCCCACCTGCACGGTGAACAGCTTGCCGCGCCTGAGCATCACCAGGTGCTTGCCATGCAGCTTGACGATACCGCCTTCGTCCACGCCCGCCGTCTGCACATTGGTGACCGATTCCGTCGCTTCTGCCGATGCTGCCGGCGCGGCTTTCGCCGCCATCGGCGCGGGAGGGGCCGGCGCTGGCACCGCCATGTACTGCGCCGTGGCGCGCTGCAGTTTCTGCTGCTCCCTTTGCAGTGCCGCCTGGTGGGCCTGCAACTGCTGCAGGTAGCTGCTCAAGGCCTGCTCGCTGGCAAACGGCGCCAGGGTCTTGCGCGGCGTCGTGCCGGCGGCGTGGCTGCCGGCCGACAGCAGCAGGGACAGTATCAATGTGATCTTGAGGGCGCTGGACATCGCTTCTTCTCCGGTTGGCTGGGGTGTCCAACATGAAACGCAGCGGCGGAGAAAAAGGGGTTAAATGCGCGTGAAAATATTCACGCCGCTGCCGTTACTCGAAACCGCGTATGCGGTCGCCGTTGAAATTCGGCAAGCGCCATTCGAAGTGCAAGGCCAGGAAGCGGAACAGGAAACCGGCGCCGATGGACGCCAGCTGCGCCACAGAGCTGTCGACCTTGAAGTACAGCAGGCCGACATACAGGCTGCCCGTGAACAGGGCCACGGTGGCATACACTTCGCGCTGCAGCACGAGGGGAATCTGGTTGCACAGGATATCGCGCAGCAGGCCGCCGAAGACGCCCGTGATCATCCCCGCCAGCACGACGATGGCCGGATGCATCTTGGCCGACATGGCGATGTCGCAGCCGATCACGCAAAACGCCACCAGGCCCAGTCCGTCGACCAGCAGGAAGATGGCACGCAGGTGGTGCAGGTAGCGCGCGACAAAGGCCGTGACGACAGCCGCGCCGATGGTAAACAACAGGTATTCGGGATGCGCGATCCAGCCCAGCGGATAGTGCCCCAGCAGCACGTCGCGCACGGTGCCGCCACCGAGCGCCGTGACGGTGCCGATCATGCAGATGCCGAACAAATCCATGCCGCGCCGCATGCCCATGATGGCGCCGGACATCGCTTCGGCAACAATCGCCACCAGGTAAAGCGTATATAACAGCATGGTCTTACTCTTCCGAAAATGATTTGAGAATTTGTTCGCGTTCGCGCGCTTCGCTCAGGGTGCGCGCTTCGTGGCCCGTGCCGCTGGTGCCGCGCTCTTCGCCGTTGGCCAGGCGCGTGTCGGCGCCCAGGCTGCCACTGCCGCAGCCGACGCTGCTGTGGATAAAGGCATGGCTATCCTTCAGGCAGTCGCCGGCCAGGTATTCCGCATACACGTAATCGCCATCGAGCAGGGACAGGCCAGGCGGTTCCGCCAGCACCTGTTCGCGGCGGCCCTGCACGGCCACCTGCATGTAGTCGCGCCAGACAGGCAGCGCCAAAGTCCCCCCGGTGGCGTTGCCCAGGCTTTTCGGCTGGTCGTAGCCGAGCCAGACGACGGAAACCAGGCCCGAGGAATAGCCGGCAAACCAGGCGTCATACGCTTTGTTCGACGTGCCCGTCTTGCCGGCCGCGTCGCCGCGCCCCAGCGCCAGCGCGCCGCGTCCCGTGCCGCTCTTGACGACGTCGCGCAGCATGCTGTCCATGACGTAGGCGTTGCGCGTGGAGATCACTTGCGTGCCCGGCGCCGGCTCGCCCTTGGCGCGTGGCGCCGCATCGCTGAACAGCACTTCTCCGCTGCGGCTGCGCACTTCCTTGATCAATTTCGGCGGCATCTGCACGCCGCCATTGGCGAAGACGGCATACGACTGCGCCAGCTGCAGCGGCGTGACGGCGCCCGCGCCCAGCGCCAGCGGCAGGGAGACGGGATTGCGCGCGCCCTCGAAGCCGAAGCGCGTGGCGTAGTGCTGCACGTAGCCGGGACCGGCCGCCTGCATCAGGCTGACGGCGACGAGGTTTTTCGAGCGCACGAGGCCGCGCCGCACGCTGATGAAGCCTTCATAGTTGTTGCCGTAATTGCGCGGACGCCAGGGCCGTGCGCCCGTTTCCTGCGGCAGCAGCAGGCGCTGCGTATCGTCCACGGCCGTGCCGGGGAAATATCCCTTTTCCAGCGCCGCCGAATACACGAAAGGCTTGAAGCTGGAGCCGGGCTGGCGGTAGGCCTGCATGGCGTGGTTGTAGTGGTTGCGGTAGAAATCGAAGCCGCCCGCCATGGCGACGATTTCGCCGCTGTGCGCCTCGACGGAAATGAGCGCGCCTTCCATCTCGGGCAACTGGCTCACCAGCCAGCGCTTCTTTGCCGCGTCGTGCATCACGCGGATCACGCTGCCCTCGACGATGGCGCGCTTGCCATCCCATTGCAGCTTGCCGCCCAGGCGCGCATCCGATGCCGCCAGCACGATCTCGTCGCCATTGCGCAGCTGCGCCGTCAGCTGGCGCTTGCCGGCGGTTTCCACTTTGCGCACGAGGGCGGCGCGCAATTCTCCGCTATCCGGGTAGGCGGCCAGCTGGCGCGCCACGCTGTCTTCGGAAGCGGCCAGGCGCGCTTCCGGGCCACGGTAGCCGCGCCGCGCCTGCGCATTCAATAGCCCGTCGCGCAGCGACTTGTCGGCCGCCCGCTGCGGCGCCATGCGGATGGTGGTCGTCACGTCCAGGCCCATGCTGTAGGCGCCTTCGGGATAGCTTTGCAGGATCAGCTGGCGCGCTTCCTCGACCGCATACGCGGCCGCGTGCACGGAGCTGTTGCGGTCCTTGTTCAGGGCCAGTTTTTCCGCCACCGCCGCATCGTATTCGGCTGGCGTGATGTAACCGAGTTCGCGCATGCGCTGCAGGATGTAATGCTGGCGCACGGTGGCGCGCTGCGGATTGGCGACGGGGTTGTAGGCCGATGGCGCCTTCGGCAAGCCGGCCAGCATGGCCGCTTCCGCGATGCTGACCTCGGCCAGGGGCTTGTCAAAGTAAATGTTCGAGGCGGCGGAAAAGCCGTAGGAGCGCTCGCCCAGGTAAATCTGGTTCATATACAGCTCCAGCAGCTTGTCCTTGCCATAGTGCTGCTCCAGCTTGTAGGCGAGCAGCATCTCCGTCAGCTTGCGCTGCACGGTTTTTTCACGCGACAGGAAGAAGTCGCGCGCCACCTGCATGGTGATGGTGCTGGCGCCCTGCGCGTGGTGGCCCGTGACGACGTTGGCGAGCGTGGCGCGCGTCAGACCATAGAAATCGACGGCGCCATGCTCGTAGAAACGCGCATCCTCGATGGCCAGCAAGGCCTGGCGCATGCGCAGCGGGATGTCTTTCAACGGCAGGAATTCACGGCGCTCTTCACCGTATTCAGCCAGCAGCTCGCCTTCGCTGGAGAAAATGCGCAGCGGCAGGGCGGGCTTGTACTGCGCCAGGTGCTCGACGGCGGGCAAATCCTGCCACGCCTGGCGCAGCCACCAGCCGCCCGCCAGGGCGGCGGCCATGCCCAGGCCCAGGGTCAATCCCAGGCCGAATTTCAGATTGCGCGCCAGCTTAGACTGGGGCTTGCGGGGGGTGCTGCCGTTCGCTTGTGCTTCCATGGTGGTATTCCCTTGCTGCCAGGAGGCCGCACGCTGGCGCGTGGCACTCCATCAAAGAGGTATTGTGCACTGCAACACACCCATCCTTATTAAAAGTAAGTATTATTTAGTATTGATAAATTTTTCTTATGTAAGGCAGTGACCATGGATCTCAATCCCAAGCACACGGAAGCGTTTCGCGCCGTCGTCGAAACGGGCAGCTTCGAGCAGGCGGCGCTGCGGCTGCATCTGACGTCGCCCGCCATTTCGCAAAGGGTGCGGGCGCTGGAAAGCCAGCTGGGCAATGCCTTGATCGTGCGCAGCCGTCCCGCGCGCGCCACGCGCATGGGCCAACGCCTGATGCAGTATCTGAAGCGCGCCAAGCTGCTGGAAGCGGACTTGCAGGCGGAGCTGGCGGTGCAGCAGGATGCCCCGCTGACCCTGGTGCTGGCGCTGAACGCGGATTCGATGGGCACCTGGTTCTTCCCCGCCCTGTCCGAGGTGCTGATACGCGAGCGCGTGCTGCTGGACCTGACCGTGGAAGACCAGGACCACACGTACACCTTGCTGGAGACGGGCATGGCGATCGGCTGCATCAGCACGGAAGCCAAACCCATGCGCGGCTGCACGGCCGAGCCGCTGGGCGTGATGCGCTACTGGCTGGTCGCCACGCCCGCGTTTCGCCAGCAGTGGTTCGCGCACGGCCTGACGCGCAAGGCGGCGCGCACGGCGCCCGTCGTCGCCTATACGCGCAAGGACACCTTGCAATCGTCGTTCCTGCAAGAAGCGCTGGGGCTGCCCGAAGGGGCTTACCCCTGCCATTACGTGCCGGGCGCCACCTCGCACTTCAATGCCATCCGCTATGGCCTCGGCTACGGCATGGTGCCCGAACTGTTATTGAAGGCGAACACGGATGGCGAGCTGGTGGAAATGCTCACGCCCAAGACCCCGGCCGACGTGGCCCTGTACTGGCACACGTGGAAAGTGCAGTCGCCGCGCATGGAGCAACTGTCGCGGCAAATCATCGCGGCGGCGCGCAGCATGCTGAAATAACTATCGTTGCATGCCCCAGCGTTTCAAGGTGACGCGCTCCAAAGTGCGAAAGCCGATGTTTTCCACCAGCAAGCCGATGACGATGACGGCTGCCAGGCCGGCGAACACCTTGTCCGTGTACAGCTCGTTGCGGTTCTGGAAGATGTACCAGCCCAGGCCACCTTGCCCCGAGGTGGTGCCGAACACCAGCTCGGCCGCGATCAGGGTGCGCCAGGCAAACGCCCAGCCTATCTTCAACCCCGAGACGATGGAGGGCAAGGCGCCCGGCACGAGGATGTGCAGCACCAGGCGCAAGCCGTTCAAGCCATAATTGCGGCCCGCCATGCGCAGGGTCTCGGGCACGCCCTGGAAGCCCGCATACGTGTTCAGGGCCAGCGGCCACATCACGGAATGGACGATGACAAAGATCAGGCTGGCGCGGCCCAGGCCGAACCACAACAAGGCCAGCGGCAGCAGGGCGATGGCCGGCAAGGGATTCAACATGGCCGTCAGGGTTTCCAGCACGTCGCGCCCGATGCGGCTGGACACGGCCAGCAAGGTCAGCACGAAGGCGGCCAGCACGCCCACGGCATAGCCCTGCAGCAAGACGACGAGGGACGCGGCTGTGCGCGTGAGCAACTCACCGCTGGTGATGCCGCCGATAAACGCCTGCGCCGTCTGCAGAAAGCTGGGCAGCAATAGATCGTTCTGCGTCCAGCGCGCCGCGCCTTCCCACAACAGGGCCAGGCTGAGCAAAATGAACGCCTTGCGCCACAGCGCGTGCTGGCTCACACGCTGCCAGCGCGACAGCGGCTGCTCGACCGTGACGCCGGCCGGCGGCGGCGCCGCATACACGAACTCCTGGCGGATGGGCGGCTCCAGCAGCGCGCTCATACGGCCTCCCGCTGCGCAGTAACTGCTTGCGGGACAGGAGCCACTTCCTCATCGAACAGCAAGCCGTGGATGCGGCTGCTGGCGGCCTGGAATTCCGCGCTACCCGCGCTGTGGAGACCGAATTGATGACTGTTGAGTTCGGCGCGCACCCTGCCCGGATGCGGCGACAGCAGCAGGATGCGGTTGCCCACGACCAAGGCTTCCTCGATCGAATGCGTAACGAACACGAGGGTAAAGCGCAGCTCTTCCCAGAGGCGGCTCAGCTCTTCCTGCATCTTGCGCCGCGTCAAGGCATCGAGGGCGGCAAACGGCTCGTCCATCAGCAGCACTTCCGGCTGCATGGCCAGGGCACGGGCGATGGCCACGCGCTGCTTCATGCCGCCCGACAAGGTGTGCGGATGGGCATCCTCGAAGCCGGCCAGGCCCACCTTGGCGATCCAGTGATGGGCGCGCTCGCGGGCCGCCACCTTATCCAGGCGCTTGCTGGCCAGCAAGGGGAACATGACGTTTTCCAGCACCGTTTTCCATGGTGGCAACTGGTCGAATTCCTGGAACACGACGACGCGGTCCGGCCCCGGCTTATGGATGGGCTGGCCTTGCATGGCGATGCTGCCCGCGCGCGGCGCGATGAAGCCGGCCACGGCTTTCAGCAGTGACGACTTGCCGCAGCCGGATGGCCCCAGCAGCACGAAACGGTCGCCGCGGAACACGTCAAAACTGACGTCATGCGTGGCGCGCACGGTGCGCTGCTCGGTGCGGTATTCCAGGCTGACATGCTTGACACTGAGCAAGGGCTGCAAGGTGACCGGAGGACGTACCAGGTGAAAAGCGGGCGCGTTCATGTCAGCCTCCCTGCGTGATGGCAGGGTCGTCAAAAAAGTAATCGCGCCAGCTGTCGGGCAGGTTGCGGATGGCGCTCACGCGGTGCAGGAATTGCGCCAGGCCATAGGTGTTTTGCGGCGCGATCTTGAATTGCACTTGCGGGTTGGCAAAGATTTTCAGCAGCAGATTGCGGTCCACTTTGCTTTTATTCACCTTGATATAGATGTCGGCCGCGCCTTGCGGGTTGCTGCTCGCATACTGCGCCGCTTCCGCCAGGGCGGCGATGAAGGCGCGGTAAGTCTTGGGATTGTCCTTGCGGTACTTTTCCGTCGCATACAGCAGGGTCGACGAGCTGGGTCCGCCCTGCACGTCATACGAGTTCAGGATGATGTGGGCGTTCGGGTTCTGCGCCAGTTCCTGCTCCTGGAACGGTGAATTGCCGAAGTGGCCGGTCAGCTCCGTGCCGCCGGCGATGATGGCGGCCGCAGCGTCCGGGTGCGGCAGGGTTTGCGTGATTTTATCGAGACGGGCGAATTCCTTGTCGCCCCACTGCTTTGCCACCGCCATCTGCAAGATACGCGCCTGCACGGAGACGGACACGGCCGGCAAGGCGATGCGGTCCCTGTCCGTCAAGTCCGCCAGCGTTTTCACCTTGGGATTATTGCTGACCAAGTAGTAGGGGAAATTGCCCAAGGACGCCACACCGCGCACGTTCTGCCGGCCTTTCGTCCGGTCCCAGATGGTCAACAGCGGACCCAGCCCAGCCCCCGCGATATCGATATTGCCCGACAACAAAGCATCATTGATGGCCGGGCCGCCAGACAGGGTGATCCACTCGACTTTCACATCGACGCCCTGCTGCTTGCCATGCTTTTCGATCAGCTTTTGTTCCTGCGCAATATTGAGCAGCAAGAAGGTGATGCCGTGCTGGCCCGCGATGCGGATCTGACCTTCGGCCCGGGCCATGGGCATGGCCATGCACAGCAGGGCAATGGTGGCGAGCAGGCGGCGGGAAAAGGTAAAGATCGGCAACATGGACACTCCTTGAGTCAGATCAACAGTCAAAAAAATCAGTACGGCGCATCGCCTTCGATGGTGGTTCGGTAGAGCTTGCGGCGCTGGTCGGGCGGACAGCCCGTCGCCAGGTGCATCAGCGAACGGTTGTCCCAGAACACCAGGTCGTGCGGCTGCCAGCGGTGTACATACAGGTGCTCCGGGCGCACGCTGTGGGCAAACAGTTCGTCGAGCAGGGCGCGGCTTTCGTCGTCGGGCAAGCCGACGATGCGCGTGGTGAAGTGTTCGCTGACGAACAGGGCGCGCCGTCCCGTTTCCGGATGCACGCGCACGACGGGATGGGTCACGGGTTTGACTTCATCGATCTGCGCCTGCGTCAGGGCGGGGCGCCATGGGTTGCGGCGGCGCAATTCTTCATACTGGCTCAGGTAGCTGTGCTCGGCACGGGCGCCGCGCACGGCGCGGCGCAGCGCGGCCGGCAAGCTTTCCCAGGCCAGGTGCATGTTGGCAAACACGGTATCGCCGCCCTCGTCCGGCAACTCTTGCGCATGCAGCATGGAGCCGAGGCTTGGCACTTCCTTGTACGACAAGTCGGAATGCCAGAAATGGCCCGCGTCGCCCAGGCCGATGGGCTGGCCGTTTTCGACGATGTTCGAGATGATCAGCACTTCCGCTTGCGTGGGCAGCTGGAACTGGCGCAGCACGTGGATTTGCAAGGGGCCGAAGCGGCGGCTGAAATCGACTTGCTGCTGCGGCGTGATGCGCTGGTCGCGGAACACCAGCACGTGATGGTCGAGGTGGGCGTGGTGCAGGCGCTGGAAATCGCCCAGCGACAGCGGCTGCGCCAGGTCCAGCCCCAGCACTTGCGCGCCTAGGGGCGCATCGAAAGTCTCGATACGGAAGTGGCTGGTGGACTGCACGGGTTTCAGGACGGCCGACATGGGAACTCGACTAGAGTCAGGGGAAGTCCACTGTATGCCGGCCAGCCTTGCTTGCAAACGAAGCATTTACTATATGGATATGCGCGGCGCGTTGCGCCAGATTGCAACACAGGCTGTCACGCATGGCACGGCAGCACCGGCTTTGCCCGGAAATGGCGCTAGCACGCAACTTGCTTATCTACCAAGCTTTAACCATCGTCCAGGAAAGCCATGCCCACCTACGCCCTGCTGCTCGCCTTGCTGTTCCCTGCTTCCATCCACGCCCAGGATAGCCTGGGTGAAAGTGATCTCAGCTACAAAGCCTATGTACACAGCGACAAGCGCATCAAGTGTTTGTACGGCTATGCGGCCGACAAGACGGGCGACCATGCGGCAGCCGTCGCCATCTTTGAAGATTGCATCCGGCGCTGGAACGATGTGTATTCGATGATTTGGCTGGCCCAGCTGTATGAAACGGGCATCGGCGTGACCAAGGACCTGGCGCAGGCGACGGCGCTGATGCGGCGCGGTGCGCATACGAACGACGATGCCGCCTATGCGCGGCTGGCGCGCTACCACTATGGCGTGGCACTGGCCGAAGGCCGGGGCACGCCGCAGGACATTCCCCAGGCCAGAACCTGGCTGCGCCAGGCGGCACAGGAGGGAGTGCGGGAGGCGGCCGACTACCTGGGCCGCCTGGAAGGCGCGGCACCTTAGCGCCGCGCCCGCATTGCTTGCTTACGCTATTGCTTCGTAGCGGGCCAGGCGGGTCGCCATGCGCGGCGCCAGCTCGTGGCCAGCCGTGACGGTCACTTCCAGGTCGTTCAGCAAGCCATCCTTCAAGCCATAGACCCAGCCATGGACGCTGAGTTCCTGGCCCCGTTCCCACGCATCTTGCACGACGGTGGTCTGGCACACGTTCAAGACTTGTTCGACCACGTTCAGTTCGCACAGGCGGTCGCCACGCTGGCGGCTCGTCAGCACGTCGCCCAGGTAGCGCTCATGTTTCTGGCCCACGTCCTGGACGTGGCGCAGCCAGTTGTCAACCAGGCCGATGCGCGTGCCCGTCATGGCCGCATGCACGCCCTTGCAGCCGTAATGGCCGACGATGATGATATGTTTGACTTTCAGCACGTCCACGGCAAATTGCAGGACGGACAGGCAATTGAGGTCGGAATGCACGACCACATTGGCGATATTACGGTGCACAAACACGTCGCCAGGCGCCATGCCCAGCAGTTCGTTGGCGGGCACGCGGCTGTCGGAACAGCCGATCCACAGGTATTCAGGCGACGTTTGCGCTTCCAGGTTCTTGAAGAAGTTCGGGTCTTTCGCCACCATCGAGTCGGCCCAGCGGCGGTTACGCTGCAGCAGTTCCGCCAGGGCCGGGCCATTTTTCTGTTCGGTCATATCGCTCCCATTGTGTGCATACGACTGAATTGGCGGCAGATCGCGCCCATAGGCCGGCGATGCGCGCACATTTCTCAGTCGTGGTGAAAAAAACGCCGGGATGTGTGAGCATCCCGGCGCATGGTATTACGTGTGCTTACTCAAAAAAATCCTTGACCTTGTCTTTCCAGGTCTTGCTTTGCGGACTGTGCTTGGCACCGCCCTCGGTCGTCGACTTTTCAAAGTCGCGCAGCAGGTCTTTCTGTTTTTCTGTCAGTTTCACCGGCGTTTCGATGGCCACGTGGCAGAACAGGTCGCCCGCGTAACCGGAGCGCACGCCCTTGATGCCCTTGCCTTTCAGGCGGAAGGTCTTGCCCGACTGGGTGCCTTCCGGGATCGTGAACGACACTTTGCCGTTCAGGGTAGGCACTTCGATTTCGCCGCCCAGTGCCGCCTTGGTGAACGAGATTGGCATTTCGCAATGCAGGTCGTCGCCTTCGCGCTGGAACACGGCGTGCGGCTTGATGTGAATTTCCACATACAGGTCGCCCGACGGACCGCCATTCGTGCCCGGTTCGCCGTTGCCGGACGAACGGATACGCATGCCGTTGTCGATACCGACTGGAATTTTCACTTCCAGGGTCTTGTTGCGCTTGATGCGACCGGCGCCGCCGCATGGCGTGCACGGGTCGGTGATGACCTTGCCGCTGCCATGGCATTTCGGGCAGGTTTGCTGGATGCTGAAGAAACCTTGCTGCATGCGCACCTGGCCGTGGCCACCGCAGGTACCGCAGGTGGTTGGCGAGGTGCCCGGCTTGGCGCCGCTGCCGTGGCAAGTGTCGCACTTGTCCCAGCTCGGCACGCGGATGGTCGTGTCGAAGCCGTGAGCAGCTTGCTCCAGTGTAATTTCCAGGTTATAGCGCAAGTCGGCGCCACGGTACACCTGTGGCCCCGCATTGCGGCTGCGTCCACCGCCACCGCCAAAGATGTCGCCGAAGATATCGCCGAAGCTGTCGGCAAAGCCGCCAGCACCGCCGCCGAAGCCGCCACCGCCGCCCATGTTCGGGTCCACGCCGGCGTGACCATAGCGGTCATACGCATCGCGCTTTTCCGGATTGGTCAGCATCTCGTAGGCTTCTTTGACTTCCTTAAACTTTTCTTCCGATTCCTTGCTATCCGGATTGCGGTCCGGATGGTATTTCATCGCCAGTTTACGGTAAGACTTTTTGATCTCTTCTTCCGAAGCATTTTTTGCGACACCGAGTGTCTCGTAAAAATCACGCTTTGCCATGTTGTCGGCACCTTGCAGTCTATCTACTGATGTAAAAATTACACGAAAAAGCCGAGTCGAGTGCTGCACTGGGCAACGACTCGGCTCGGCCGGTCTTCGCGGCTAATCCCGCGATGTAGCGTTCAGCCCGGCTGCCCCCAGTTCATGGGAGCGCAAGACAATTACTTGCTGTCTTTGACTTCTTTGAAGTCAGCGTCAACAACGTCGTCTTGCTTGGCGCCTGCGTCCGATGCGCCAGCAGCTTGCTGTGCACCTTCCGCGCCGCCGGCAGCTTGCTGCGCTTGCATGTCGGCATACATTTTTTCGCCCAGTTTCTGCGATGCGCTCGACAGTGCTTCCACCTTGGCGTCGATCTCAGCCTTGTCGCCCGCCTTGATGCTTGCTTCCAGGTCGGTGATCGCCGCTTCGATCTTCTCTTTCTCGCCCGCATCCAGCTTGTCGCCGTATTCGGTCAAGGATTTCCGGGTCGAGTGTACCAGAGCATCGGCCTGGTTGCGCGACTCGGCCAATTCTTTGACCTTCTTGTCTTCTTCCGCGTTCAACTCGGCGTCTTTCACCATCTTCTGGATTTCAGCCTCGGTCAAGCCGGAATTGGCCTTGATCGTGATCTTGTTTTCCTTGCCGGTGGCCTTGTCTTTCGCGCCGACATGCAAGATGCCGTTGGCGTCGATGTCGAAGGTCACTTCGATCTGTGGCGTGCCGCGCGATGCTGGCGGGATGCCTTCCAGATTGAATTCGCCCAGACCCTTGTTGCCGGCGGCGATTTCACGCTCACCCTGGAAGACCTTGATGGTCACCGCAGGCTGGTTGTCGTCGGCCGTCGAGAAGACTTGGCTGAACTTGGTCGGAATCGTCGTGTTTTTGTGGATCATCTTGGTCATCACGCCGCCCAGGGTTTCGATACCCAGGGACAGAGGAGTAACGTCCAGCAACAGCAAGTCCTTGCGTTCGCCCGACAGGACCGAACCTTGAATCGCTGCGCCCACGGCGACGGCTTCGTCCGGGTTCACGTCCTTGCGTGGATCCTTGCCGAAGAATTCCTTCACTTTTTCCTGCACCTTCGGCATACGCGTCATACCGCCGACCAGGATGATGTCATCGATGTCCGACACTTTCACGCCAGCATCTTTGATAGCGATGCGGCATGGTTCCATCGTGGCCGTGATCAGCTCTTCCACCAGCGATTCCAGCTTGGCGCGGGTCATCTTCAGGTTCAAGTGGACCGGTGCGCCGTTCGCCATGGCGATGTACGGCTCGTTGATCTCGGTTTGCTGCGACGACGACAATTCGATCTTCGCGCGCTCGGCCGAAGCCTTGATGCGCTGCAGGGCGATCGGATCTTTTTTCAGGTCGATGCCGTTGATCTTCTTGAACTCGTCGATGATGTAATCGATGACGCGTTGGTCGAAGTCTTCGCCGCCCAGGAAGGTGTCGCCGTTGGTCGACAGCACTTCAAATTGTTTCTCGCCATCAACATCTGCGATTTCGATGATCGACACGTCGAACGTACCGCCACCCAAGTCATACACGGCGATTTTACGGTCGCCTTTTTCGGTCTTGTCCAGGCCGAATGCCAGCGCTGCCGCGGTTGGCTCGTTGATGATGCGCTTGACGTCCAGGCCAGCGATACGGCCGGCATCCTTGGTGGCTTGACGCTGCGAGTCGTTGAAGTACGCAGGCACGGTGATGACGGCTTCGGTGACTTCTTCACCGAGGTAGTCTTCTGCCGTTTTCTTCATCTTGCGCAGGACTTCAGCCGAAATTTGCGGCGGCGCCAGTTTTTTGTCGCGTACGCCGATCCATGCATCGCCGTTGTCGGCTTTCATGATTTGGTACGGCATCAGCGCGATGTCTTTTTGAACTTCTTTTTCGTCGAACTTGCGACCGATCAGACGCTTGACTGCGTACAGCGTGTTTTTCGGATTGGTCACGGCCTGGCGTTTCGCTGGCGCGCCGACGAGAATTTCGCCATCTTCTTGATAAGCAATAATCGACGGCGTCGTGCGTGCGCCTTCAGCGTTTTCGATTACCTTTGGTTGACCGTTTTCCATGATGGAAACGCAGGAATTCGTGGTTCCCAGATCGATACCGATAATTCTACCCATGATTTATTTCCTTTTATTTGCTAGATTTCAGATGGTTCTTATATGTGGCAAAGCGGCATGGTTTCAAGGCTTGCTTGATGCCGCCCTCTGATTATTTTGCTTGCGCGGTCGTGACAATGGCTGGACGCAGCAGGCGGTCCGCAATCATATAGCCCTTTTGCAGGACTGACACGATGGTATTGGCTTCCTGCTCTGCTGGCACCACGGCAACAGCCTGGTGTTTCATCGGATCGAGCTTCTCGCCCTGCACTGGCAACACTTCCACCAGGCGGTTGCGCTCGAACGCGGCGTTCAGTTGCTTCAGGGTCATCTCGACGCCTTCTTTCAGCGATTCGATGGTCGGTGCTTCCACCGTCAGCGCCGTTTCCAGGCTGTCTTTCACCGGCACCATGGCTTCGGCAAAGCTTTCCACTGCGAATTTATGCGCTTTAGCAACATCTTCCTGCGCGCGGCGGCGGATATTTTCACCATCGGCCTTGGCGCGCATGAAGGCATCGTGCATCTCTGCAAGACGCGCTTCGGTACTCGCCAGCTGCTCTTCCAAAGTAGGCTCTGCGGGAGTCGATGGGGCAGTCGCCGCGGCGTCCGCTTGCGGATTAGGTACAGCTTGGTTTTCCTGATCTTGCATCTGAAAAGCTCCTACAATCAATGACTTAAATGAGTTAGTCTAACTATCTTTACAACACTAACGGGCAGATGGGGCTATATCCTATTGTTTCAAGGGGTATCCGTGGCAAAACCAGGATTACAGCGATCCATGTTACAGCTTATTACAAAACGCTACCCATTTCGGCCAGCGATGCGTGCGCCCGCCCCTTGATTTTCCAGGCTTCCCATGGCAAAGCGGGCATTCTACCAGCCCCGCCGCGGCCATCGCCACTGGCGGTGTTGCTATTTGGAAAGCCCCTTGGCCGCGCCAGACATGACAAAGCCGCGCAAGCGCGGCTTTTAGATGGCGAAAAAGCAGTTGTCAGTTGGTCGCGCCCAGCGCCAGTGCCGCCGTGCGCGCCTGCTCGCCCGCTTTCTTGTCCGCTTCGCGCTGCGGTACCGTCTTCATCGTCGGCCAGCCAATCATGTGCTGTTCCGCAATTTCCGCCATGCCTGCGATCCAGGCGGGTGTTTCGTTCAAGCAAGCGATGTAATGAAACTGCTGGCCGCCGGCCGTTTCAAAATCATGCTTGGCTTCCATGGCGATCTCTTCCAGCGTTTCCAGGCAATCGCTGGTAAAGCCGGGACACAGCAGGTCGACGCGCTTGACGCCCTGTTGCGCCAGCGCCACGAGAGTGGGCGCCGTGTACGGCTGCAGCCACTCGGCTTTGCCAAAGCGCGACTGGAAAGTCACCACGTATTGCTCTTTACTTAACTTCAACTTTTCCGCCAGCAGGCGTGCCGTTTTCAGGCATTGGCAGTGGTAGGGATCGCCCAGCAGCAGGGTGCGCTTGGGCACGCCATGAAAACTCATCACCAGTTTTTCCGGACGGCCATGCGCTTCCCAGTGGTTCAGCACGGAGTCGCGCAAGGCGTCGATATACGTGTCGTGCTCGTGATACTGCTTGATAAAGCGCAATTCCGGCACATTGCGCACGTGGGCGTAATGGGCAAACACGGCGTCGTAGATGGAACCCGTCGTCGTGCCCGAGTATTGCGGATAGGCAGGCAGGATGGCGATGCGCTCGCAGCCTTCGCTTTTCAGCCTGGCCAGCACCTCGGGCAAGGAAGGCGAACCGTAGCGCATGGCCATGGCCACCGTCACGCCGTCGTGACCCCGCTCGGCCAGGGCGCCGGCCAGCAACTTGGCTTGCTTTTGCGTGTGCACTTTCAGGGGCGAACCTTCGCGCGTCCAGATCGACGCGTATTTCTTGGCCGACTGGCCGGAGCGGAAGGGCAAAATGATCAGGTTCAAAATGAACCACCAGACGATGCGGGGAATCTCCACCACGCGGGGATCCGACAAAAATTGCTTCAGGTAGCGCCGCACGGCCGACGACGTCGGCGCATCGGGCGTGCCCAGGTTGACCAGCACCACGGCGCTGCGGTCGATGCTGCCATGCGTGTACGGAGGTTCTGTTTGAAATGACATGAAGGCTCTTCGAAGGCGTTGGATGGATAGCCAGTTATTATAGTTGCATTGAGTTAATAGCGAGGCACTGGGGTCAGACCCTCAATGCCGCTAACGCCAAGCTCAGCGCTAACGCATCCGGGGGTCTGACCCCGGATTTAAGCCTGCGTCTAAATCGCCAGCAACTCGCGTGCATGCTTGCGCGTGGTGGCCGTGATTTCCAGGCCGCCCAGCATGCGCGCCACTTCCTCCACCCTGGCCTTGGCGTCGAGCATGTCGATGCGCGATGCCGTCTTGCCATTGTCCAGGGTGCTTTTTGCCACCTGGAAATGCTGATTCGCCTGGCTGGCCACTTGCGGCAAGTGGGTCACGCACAGCACTTGGCGTCCCTGCCCCAGGCGTTTCAACAGGCGGCCCACGACTTCGGCGACGGCGCCGCCGATGCCGCTGTCGACCTCGTCGAAGATCAGGGTCGGCGTGGTGGTGGCGTGCGAGGTGATGACGGAGATGGCCAGCGCGATGCGCGCCAGTTCGCCACCGGACGCGACTTTCGCCAGCGAGCGGGGCGCCGTGCCCGCATGACCGGCGACGAGAAACTCGACCTGTTCGAGCCCGTGGGCGGCCGGCTCGCACGGGTGCAGGGCGATTTCAAAGCTGCCGCCCGTCATGCTCAATTCCTGCATGGCACGCGTGACGGCGTGCCCCAGTTCCAGGGCGGCGGCGCGGCGCGTGTCGGACAAGCGCTCGGCCACGCTGCGGTACTCGGCCTCGATCTTCGCTTCCTGCCGCAGCAAGCCTTCGATGTCGGAAGCGTCGGCCAGGTGCTGCAGCTTTTCCGACAGCTTCGCGTGTTCCTCGGGTAATTCTTCCGGTGTGACGCGGAATTTGCGGGCCGTGCTGTGCATGGCTTCCATGCGCGCGTCGAGCTGGTGCAGGCGCTCCGGATCCAGCTCGACCCGGTCCAGGTAATTGTTCAGCGCGTACACGGATTCCTGCAACTGGATGCGCGACGATTCGATCAGGTCGACAATCGGCTGCAATTCCGCGTCGACGGAGACGAGCTTGCCCAGCTTCTGGTTCAGGGCCGACAGTTGCGACACGATCGGGTGGTCTTCCGACTCGGAAATAGTCGACAGGGCTTCCTGCGCCCCTTCCAGCAGGCTGGCCGCATGCGACAGGCGGCTGTGCTCGTTCGTGATGTCCGTCCATTCACCGGGCTTGGCGGCCAGCTTTTCCAGTTCTCCCACTTGCCATTCCAGGCGTTCGCGCTCGTACAGCACGTTGGCGGCGTTGGTTTCGAATTCTTCGCGCTGGCGCACGAGGGCGCGCCAGCGCTTGTGCAGGGCCGCCACTTGCCGCGCATCCTGTTCCGCGCCCGCTTCGCGCGCCGTCGCCTGGCCATCGAGCAAGGCGCGCTGCGCTTCGCTTTTCAGCAGGGACTGGTGCGCGTGCTGGCCGTGGATGTCGACCAGCATGTCGCCCAGTTCGCGCAGCTGCGCGGCCGTAGCGGGGATGCCGTTGATATACGCCTTCGAGCGGCCCGCATTGTCTATCACGCGGCGCAACAGGGCGCCGCCATCGTCGTTGGCGAATTCATGCGCCACCAGCCAGGCCTGCGCCACTTCGCTGACGGAGAAATCGGCCGTGATGTCGGCCTTGGCCGCGCCTTCACGCACCACGCTGGCGTCGCCGCGCCCGCCCAGCGCCAGGGTCAGCGCATCGATGAGGATGGACTTGCCGGCGCCCGTCTCGCCCGTCAGCACGCTGAAGCCGGCGGAAAATTCCAGTTCAATGGTATCGACAATGACAAAATCGCGGATGGACAGTGTATGGAGCATGGCTTCTGTGGTTAGGCGGCGCACCGCGGGTTGACGTAGAGAAAACTAGTTAGCTGAGCTTGCCCTCGCCCGACGGGTACTCATTCCAGTGCAACTTTTCACGCAGGGTGTTGTAGTAACTCCACCCTTCCGGATGCAGGAAGGTAATCGTATGCGGCGAACGGCGGATGAGGATGCGGTCTTGCTGCACCAGGCTGGCAAAGGTCTGCATGTCGAAATTGACGCTGATATCGCGCCCGCGCACGATTTCCACGACGATCTGGCTGGAGTCGGGCAGGACGATGGGGCGGTTCGACAACGCATGCGGGGCGATCGGCACGAGCACGATGCCGCCCAGGGTCGGGTGCAGCAATGGGCCGCCGGCCGACAGCGAATACGCGGTCGAGCCCGTGGGCGTGGAAATGATCAAGCCATCCGAACGCTGGTTGTACATGAAGTGGCCATCGACCTCGACGCGCAATTCGGCCATGCCGGCACCGGCGCCGCGCGAGACGACGACATCGTTGACGGCCATGCCCACGTGAATCGACTCACCGTCGCGCAGCACGCTGCCTTCAAGCAAGGTACGGCGTTCGGCCTTGAAGCGGCCACCGAGAATTTGCGCCAGCACGGGCAGCATGCGCTCGAGCGGGATATCGGTCATGAAACCCAAGCGTCCTTGATTGATGCCGATCAAGGGTACGTCGAATGGCGCCAGCTGGCGCGCAATGCCCAGCATGGTGCCGTCGCCACCCATGACGATGGCGCAATCGGCGGCGGCGCCGATCTCGGCCGGCGACATGGCGCGCACGCCGGGAAACGCCAGGTTCAGATGCGCGGCCGTCTCCGCCTCAAAGACCACCGTGTGGCCCAGCACTTGCAGGAAATCGACGATGCTTTTCACGGGTTCGGCAATGCCATCCGTATTCTGGCGCACGACCAGGGCGATGGTCTTGGCGCCCAGGTTGAAGCGTTCGCCCGGGGCTGGCGAGTGCGCGGCTGGCTGTTCGGCGGGTGTATCGACGGGCATAAGAGTCTCGGTAGTAAATTCGGTGGCAAACCGCCCCAGAATGTCGCGTCGCACGCCGGCATCGCATGATACTGTATATATGCACAGTATAGTGCGGCTGCCGTGTGCCCGCAAGGGGCGTTCTTGGTGTTGCACGCAGTGTAGCGCAGAAAAAGATTCATCCATGCGTGCGCCAGCGCTCCCTGCATGGACAAATCCGCTTGCAGGCGGCCTGGCGCGGCGGGACACTGGTTTCACTTTACTGCCAGGAGGCCATATGCATACCCCACCAAGTGAACGCAAGATCAATACCGATGAAAAGGTCAAGAATGACGGCGTCGACCGCCTGCCGCACGAGCGTGACGAGTCCCCCGATGCGCAAAACGCAGGCCCGCGCAAAATCATGCAACAGGCGGCCAGCGACCTGGAACAGGGCCTGGTCGATACGGATCGGCGCGCCCAGCCCGGCGTGGAAAAGGTCAAGCCGGCCGAACCGAAACAGGCCCGTCCCGACGCGCAGCTGGAACCAAAGAAGGCGCGCTGACTCCAACTGTCACGCGCCGCTGCCCGCATTGCTAGTGTTATGGAGTACGCCATGCACCGTTATGTCTGTTCATTCTTGGTGGCCGCTGCCTGCGGCACCACGGTCGCCCACGCCCAGGCGCCCGCCATGCCCGTGGGCTTTGGCCCGCAACCCGCCCTGCCTGCGCCTGACAAGCAACTGATTCCCACCGTCAACGTAGCGCCCGTGCAGCGCTGGACGGCCGCACAGCGCCCCGTGGTCGCGGCCGGCCTGGCCATCCATGCATATGCGCGCGACCTCGACCATCCGCGATGGCTGTACGTGCTGCCGAATGGCGACGTGCTGGTGGCGGAAACGAATGCGCCGCCGAAACCGGACGACAGCAAGGGCATCAAGGGCGCCATCATGCAGATGCAGATGAAAAAAGCGGGCGCGGCCACGCCCAGCGCCAACCGCATCACCCTGCTGCGCGGCACGGATGGCAACGGCGTGGCGCAGACGCGCAGCGTGTTTCTGCAAGGCTTGCATTCGCCATTTGGCATGGCCCTGGTGGGCAACGATCTGTATGTCGCGAATGCCGATGCCTTGATGCGTTTTCCTTATAAGGAAGGCCAGACGGCCATCACGGCGCCAGGCGTCAAGGTGATGGATTTGCCAGGTGGCCCCATCAATCACCACTGGACCAAGAACATCGTCGCCAGCGCCGACGGCAAATTTCTCTATGTATCCGTCGGTTCGAACAGCAATGTGGGCGAGAACGGCATGGCGGCCGAAGATGGCCGCGCCGCGATCTGGCAAGTCACGCGCGCCACGGGCAAGGCACGCGTGTATGCGACGGGCTTGCGCAATCCGAACGGCATGGCCTGGCAACCCAAAACGGGCGCCCTCTGGACGGCCGTCAATGAACGCGACGAGCTGGGCAACGATCTGGTGCCCGATTACATGACGTCCGTCAAGGACGGAGGTTTCTATGGCTGGCCCTACAGTTATTTCGGCCAGCACGTCGATGCGCGGGTCAAGCCGCCGCGCCCCGAACTGGTGGCCACCGCCATCGCGCCCGACTACGCGCTGGGCGCACACACGGCTTCGCTGGGACTGGCGTTCTATGACGGCGCCTTGCTGCCGGAACGCTACCGGGGCGGTGCCTTCATCGGCCAGCACGGCTCGTGGAACCGCAAGCCCTTCAGCGGCTACAAAGTCATTTATGTGCCATTCGCCAACGGCGTGCCCAGCGGCCCGCCGCAGGACGTCATCGCCGGTTTCCTCGACAGCAATGGCAAGGCGCAGGGGCGCCCCGTCGGCGTGGCGGTCGACAAGGCGGGCGCGCTGCTGGTGGCGGACGACGTGGGCAATGTCATCTGGCGCGTGACGCCGGCGCCGTGAGCGGCCCTGCCCCGTGCCGCGCATGCGCCCCCTGTGTGACGCAACGAACGGAAGCGCCAAGCCCTGGCGCGCATGATGGACGCTCGAACCACGCAAGGAGTACATCATGAAAAAAACAGGATCAGCCGTCTGGAGTGGCGGCCTTAAGGATGGCAAAGGGTTTATTTCCACCCAAAGCGGCGCGCTCGACAATGTGGCATATGGCTTCAACACACGCTTTGAAGACGGTCCCGGCAGCAATCCGGAAGAACTGATCGGCGCGGCCCATGCGGCCTGCTTCACCATGGCCCTGTCCGGTCAACTGGGCGAAGCGGGCTTGCGTGCCACGGCACTGAAAACCACGGCCGATGTCAGCCTGGAAAAAATCGATGGCAGCTATGCCATCACGGCCGTGCACCTGACCCTGGTGGCCAGCATTCCCGGCGCCACGGAAGAAGCGTTCCAGGATGCGGCCCTGCGCGCCAAGCTCGGCTGCCCCGTGTCCAAGTTGCTGGCCACGGAAATCACGCTGGATGCCCATCTGGAGTAAATCCAGCGGCACTAACGTCACCGTCCCCAGCTGTCCTGCACCAGGACAGCTGGGGCGGTCTCGGCAAGAAAGCCGTAAAACGCATAAAATCCTGCCATTCCCCTATCATCATCAAGGATTTACGATGCGTATTTTGCACACCATGTTACGGGTCGGCGACCTGCAGCGCTCCATCGATTTTTACACCAAGGTCCTGGGCATGACATTGCTGCGCACCAGCGACAACCCGGAATATCAGTACACGCTGGCCTTCGTCGGCTATGGCTCGAATCCCGACCACGCGGAACTGGAACTGACGTATAACTATGGCACCACCAGCTATGAGCTGGGCACGGCCTACGGCCACATCGCCATCTCGGCTGACGACATCGTCGCCGCGTGCGACGCGGCACGCGCAAATGGCGGCAACGTCACGCGCGAACCGGGTCCCGTGAAAGGTGGCAACACGGTCATCGCCTTCATCACCGACCCGGACGGCTACAAGATCGAATTGATCGAGCGCAAGTTCGACGGCCAGGGCGGCGGCCTGTAATACCTCAGCCTGGCTCAGCGGCCTGTGCAATGGCTGCGCGCAGCCAGGCGATGCCCGCATCGCCGTCCGTGCGGCGGTGCCGTATCACTTCAAACGCAAACGGCGCGATGGTAAATGGCGCAGCGTACTGCGCCAGCCCTTGCGCCGCGCTGCCCTGCAAGGCGCGCCGCGCCACCGTCAGGATCAAGTCCGTTCCCATCACGACGTCCGGTGCGACCGTCCAGTACGGCACACGCACGGCGATGCGGCGCGTCTGTCCCAGTTGCGCCAGGGCCGCGTCGACTTCGGCCGCCATGCCGCCCTCGCTGGATGCCACCAGCACGTGCGGGCGCGCCAGGTAGGTTTCCAAGCTCAGCATTTCACCGGCCGCCAGGCTGGCCGGATCGAGCGCGCACACGAACGTTTCCTCGAATAAGGTTTCTCTATGGAGCTGCTCGGGCAGTTGCGGGAACACACCGAGCGCCAGGTCGATCTCGCCATCCTGCACGCCAGCGATCACGGCCGGACGGCTGGCGTAACTGATGGCCAGGTCGATGCCGGGCGCGTCCACGCGCAAGCGGCGCAACAGGCGGGGTAGGATCAACGCCGCGCCGTAATCCGACATGGCCAGGCGAAACACGCGCTGCGCCGTGACCGCCTCGAAGACGGCACCGCCCAGCACCGAGCGCACGCTTTGCAAGGCTTCGGCCAGTGGCCGCGCCAATTCCAAAGCCCGCGCCGTCGGCTGGAAGCCGCCCTTGCCGCGCAGCAGCAGCGGATCGCCGAGCAGGTGGCGCAAGCGGGCCAGCGCATGGCTGACGGCAGGCTGGCTCATGTGCAAGCGTTCGGCTGCGCGCGACAAATGGCGCTCGCTGAGCAGCGCATCCAGGATCACCAGCAAGTTCAAATCGACGGCGCGCAAATTATTCATTTGGTGCATAGTTGGATGACAAACTACGAATTGGATTTAATCATCACAGCATAATACGATGCCCCCATCAACTCAACTGTGGGAGTCGCACATGCATGCATGGATTACCGTATTTGCCCCGCTGGCCATGCTGGCCGGCGCCGTCGTCCCCTTCCAGGCGGGCGCGAATGCCGCGCTGGGCCGCAACCTGGGCCACCCGCTGTGGGCCACCCTCGCCTCGCTGGCCGTCAGCGCAGTGCTCGCTTCGCTCGTGATGCTGGTCTGGCGGGTGCCGGCGCCCGATGTCAGTCTCGCCATGCGCGGGCCGGGCTGGTCCTGGCTGGGCGGCGCGGCCGGCGTGTTCTATATTACGGCCGCGCTGATGCTGGCGCCACGCATGGGGTCCGGCCCCTTCATGGCGGCCGTCATCGGCGGGCAAATGCTGGCCGCGCTGGCCATCGACCGCTACGGCTTGCTGGGCTTTGCCGTCAAGCATATTTCGCCGCTGCACTGGGCCGGTGCGGGGCTGGTGGTGGCCGGCGTGATCGTGACGCAAGTCGCCAATACCCGCACCGTGTGAAAGCACGTCAAGACGAAAAAAAACCAGCGCCGCTGCCGGTGCTGGTTTTATTTGAAGTTGACAGCAAGACCGCGCTTACTTGTCGAGCAAGGCATTCACCGGCATCAAATCCGTTTCCTTCAGGGTGCCGGCTGCTGCCTTCAGGCGCAAGCCGTTCATGATGGTGTCGTAGCGGGCTTTCGACAGATCTTTTTGTGTCGAGAACAATTGTTTCTGCGCATTCAAGACGTCGATATTGATGCGCACGCCCACTTGATAGCCGAGCTGGTTCGACTCCAGCGCCGACTTGCTCGACACTTCCGCCGCTTCCAGCGCCTTGACTTGCGCCAGGCCGCTATTAACGCCGAGGAAAGCCTGGCGCGCGCCTTGCGATGCCGTGCGGCGTGCCGTTTCCAGGTCGTTGCGGGCCTTGTTTTCCAGCGCGATCGATTCGCGCACCTTGCTGGTGACAGCAAAGCCGCTGAAGATCGGGATGCTCCACTGCACGCCGATGGCATTGTTGTTATTGCCGCTGCCATTGCCGCCACCGGAAGTGTAGCTATGGCCCGTGTTGGCGATCAGGTCCAGGGTCGGGTAGTGGCCGGCGCGGTTGCGGCCGATGTCGCGCTTGGCCGATTCCACGTTGAACTGGGCCGTGACGACGCCATAGTTCTGCTCTTCGGCGGATGATACCCACGGCTCGACGGCAGCCGGTTCCGGCGCGCTGATGACCACGCCCGTGCGCATCGGCGCCAGATTCGTTGGCGCCTCGCCGATGATGGTTTGCAAGGCGCTGCGCTTGTTGGCCAGGTCATTGATGGCAGCAAACTCCTGCGCCACCACCAGATCGTAGGCCGCCTGCGCTTCGTGCGTGTCGGTAATCGTTTGCGTGCCGACTTCGAAGTTGCGCTTGGCCGATGCCAGCTGCTCCGTCGTGGCGACCTTTTGCGCCTGCGTGGCGCCCAGGTTGTCCTGCGCGCTCAGCACGTCGAAATACGCCTGCGCCACGCGGGTGATCAGGTCTTGCTGGACTTGCGCAAATTGCGCTTCCGCAATCGCTTGCGCCAGCTTGCTTTGCTGATAGGTTTCCCAGCGGTCCCAGCGGAACAGCGGCTGCGCCAGGGTCAGGTTGTAGCTGTTCGTGCGCACGTTCACGGATGGCGAAGTGATCTTGTTGCCGCCATTGTTCTGGACGATCTGTTCCTGATTGCCGCGCGTATTGCTGCCCGAGGCGGAGATTTGCGGCAGCAAGCCTGCCAGCCCCTGCGGAACCCGCTCCATCCCGGCCGACAGGGCCGCCCGCGCGCTCGCATACTGCGCGTCATTGGCCAGCGCCTGCTGGTACACCTGGATGAGATCGGCCGCCTGCGCTTGCAGCGAGTATGTCATCGAGACAAAGGCGCTGGTCATCAGCACGGCGATAAGGGGTTTCCGCATTGCATTTCTCCGTTGGAGTCGTCAAAAGTTGATGGAATCAAAAATCTGCTACCGCTTGCCTTGCGCCCGCCGGGTGAGCGGGGTACAGGCCTCCGCAGGCATGCAGGAAAACATGCCTGGGTGCATCTACTGCAAAATAACTTAGTATTTAGGCATCGCGCTGTCGACTTGCAGCGCCCAGGCATGCACGCCGCCCGTCAAATTACTGATCTTGCCAAAACCATTGCGCTCCAGGAAGGCCGCCACTTGCATGCTGCGCATGCCGTGATGGCAGATGCAGACGATCTCGGCGTCTTCATCGAGGTCATCGATGCGCGCAGGAATGGAGTTCATCTGCATCAGGGTGGCACCGTCGAGGTGGCACAGGTCGAACTCCCACTGTTCCCGCACATCCAGCAAAAACGGACGCGGGCGGGAAGGGTCAGCCAGCCAGGCGGCCAGCTGCGGTGCACTCAAATGCTCCATCGAATCGGTCGCCTTAGAACTGGAAATGCGACGGTGCCACGGCTTGCAGCGGCGTGACATTGGTTTCAAACAGCTTGCGCGTGTCGTAAGCCTTGTCCGAGCTGCGCGTGATCAGGTGGGCCGACATGATCGGCGCTTCCCCGATGATGGCCAGGATGCGGCCGCCGACTTTCACTTGTTGCAACAGTGCTTCCGGCAACACTGCCAGGGCGCCGGACACGACGATCACGTCATACGGTGCGCCCTTGCTCCAGCCTTGCGCGCCATCGCCCAGTTCCACGGTGACGTTCGTCACGCCGTTGGCGGCCAGGGTCTGTTCGGCCAGGGTTTTCAATTGGGGAACGATTTCCACGCTCGTCACATGACGCGCCTTGTGCGCCAGCAAAGCCGCCATGTAGCCGCTGCCGGTGCCGATCTCCAGTACATTTTCATGCTTTTTGACGGCTACGTCTTGCAAAATGCGCGCTTCCAGCTTCGGCGTCAACATGCATTCGCCGCCGCCCAGTGGGATTTCGGTATCGACGAAGGCCAGGTTTTTATAGGCGGCCGGCACGAAATCTTCACGCTTGACCACATTCAACAGCTCCAATACGTCGATATCCAGTACGTCCCATGGACGGATCTGCTGTTCGATCATATTGAAGCGGGCTTGTTCGATATTCATCTTTGGACTCGGTAAGTGAAGTAATAATCCGCCATTTTATCGTTGAACTGGCTGAAAGCACATGTTAACCATAAAGACGGGGAATGGAGGAAATTTGCGACGATCTGCAGATTTGAGGGGGCGAACCTTGGAAAAGGGGCAACTGAACGGTAGAGGCTAGCTCGGCATGTCAACTTTTCCCGGGCGCCTCCACCTGCAGACTGCGCAAGCTCATGTCGATAAAGGCATCCATATAGGCGATCGGATCGATGTTCTTGACCTCGCACGGCAGGAAGGA
Organism: Janthinobacterium sp. PLB04; assembly: GCF_021165895.1. Taxonomy (NCBI): domain Bacteria; kingdom Pseudomonadati; phylum Pseudomonadota; class Betaproteobacteria; order Burkholderiales; family Oxalobacteraceae; genus Janthinobacterium; species Janthinobacterium sp. PLB04. Next base: position 6,168,702 of record NZ_CP088968.1, read on the forward strand.
ATGCGTCCACATCATCAGCATGGTGACGGGCGCGCTGAGGATGGTACTGACCAGCACGGGATCGACCTGGCGGAATTCGCCCCGCTGCATGCCCCGTTCCAGCAGGCTGACGATCAGCCCATTGCCGCGCGTAACAACTTCTTCGTTGTAAAACTGCGCCAGTTCCGGGAAATTGTTCGCTTCGGCCAGCATCAGCTTGGTCAAGCCGGCCAACTTGGTGGCGCCGAACTCTTCCCACCACTGCATCATCACCTTGCGCAACAACTCGGCACTGCTGCTGTCCGAGGCGGCCATGCTGTCTTCCGCCTCGCCGATCGACTGCACAATATTGTCGCGCACCACGGCCTTGAACAGCTCTTGCTTGTTCTCAAAGTACAGGTACAGCGTGCCTTTCGACACGCCGGCCCGCTTGGCCACATCCTCCAGGCGCGTCGATGCGAAGCCCCGTTCGACAAACAGGTCGAGGGCGGCGGCGAGCAGTTCCTGCGGGCGGGCATCCTTGCGCCGCTCCCAGCGGGGCTTGGTATCAATCGGGGCTTGCATGTGTCTTTCCAAGTAACTTACTTTTGAGTCATTAATGGTAGACCGGTCTACCGTCAAGGTCAAGCGCTGGCCGTACCACCACGCAAGACACTTGGCCAGGCTGTCAACTCCCCGTATTGTACCCTCCGCGCCAGGGTCGGCGGCACCGCCCTTTGCCGCCCTGACCTTCGGTAACGGGTGAGCCAGAATGCGTTTCAGCCCCCATTTTGCGCAGTTCATCGCATTTCCCTTCAAACCACCGTGCCGCCTTGCTATCTTCTCATCGACAGCACGGCAGCCGCGGCGCGGCAGCCGGCTTTTTTCTTGTCCTGAACTAAAACAATCATAAAGGAAACACCATGCGTACCTTGCTGGCCCTGTGCTGTGCCGTTGTTCTCGGCGGTTGCGCCATCGTCATCAACCCCAACGACGGCGAAGTGCGCTATGCCGAATCGGGCGGCAATGCCATCCAGGGCAACGGGCAAGCAAGCCGCGACGTGCGCCAGGTCGGCAACATCAACGCGCTCGACATCGACAACATGAAGCGCATCGATATCAAGATCGACGTGCGCGTCGGCCCGGCGGCATCGCTGGTGATCGAAGCGGACAACAATCTGCAACCGTTGATCCATAGCGACGTAAACGGCAACACCCTGCGCATCTGGAGCGATACGAACATTCGCAGCAGCAATGGTATCCACGTCATCTATACGACGCCACAATTGAAGAAGATCAACATCTCCGGCTCGGGCCGCCTGGTGGTCAGCGGCCTCAATGGCGACGATTTCAGCCTGGAGCAGCGCGGTTCGATGAAGAGCGAACTGTCGGGTAGCGTGGGACGCTTCGACGTGGCCAACAATGGTTCCGGCAGCATCAACGCGGCGGCCCTCGCCAGCGGCAACACGGACGCGGTGCAGAACGGCTCGGGCAGCATCCAGCTGGGCAGCGTGCGCGGCGAACGCATCAACGTGGCCGTCAATGGCTCGGGCAGCATCAGCGCCAGCGGCATCGTGCAGCGTCTCGATGCCAACGTGAATGGCTCGGGCGATATCAACCTGGCGTCGCTGCGCAGCGACGTTGCCTATCTGGCGAGCAACGGCTCCGGCGACATCGACGTCACCGTCCAGCATGAAGTCAATGCCCGTGCCAGCGGTTCCGGCCGCATCACCGTGCATGGCGACCCGGCCCGCCGCACCCTGTCGGGCAAGCGCGTCAGCATCGTGCGCTAATCGCGCCCTGGCGACGCATGGGAGCCGGCTTGCTATACTGTCGGCTCCTCACCCGCCCGTCTGAAATCCCATGTCACCATCTGCCACCCTGGCATGCCGCCCCTCCTGCGGCGCCTGCTGCACCGCACCGTCCATCACCAGCCCGATTCCCGGCATGCCGGATGGAAAACCGGCGGGCGTGCGCTGCATCCAGCTGGCTGACGACAACCGTTGCAATATTTTTGGCAAGCCGGAGCGGCCCGCCTTTTGCGGCGGCTTGCAGCCATCGGCAGACATGTGCGGCAGCAGCCGCGAACATGCCATCCGCTGGCTGGCCGAGCTGGAAAGGCTGACGGCTCCCTGAGTGGCGCGACGACGGCTGACAGATAACTGTTGACCGCAATTGCACGTTTGCGTATATTCATGCACATTCCTGCACGTTTTAAAATACCCCATGTCCGCCACCCTGCTCCTCAAACAACGCCACGCACTGATCCAGCAACAATTGCACGCCGATGGCCGCGTGCTGGCGCTGGACCTGGCGCGCCAGCTCGACGTTTCCGAAGATACGATACGCCGCGACTTGCGCGAGATGGCGGCGGCCGGCCTATGCCAGCGCGTGTATGGCGGCGCCCTGCCGCTGGCGCCTGATGGCGGCACCTTGAGCCAGCGCAAGCAGGAAGCGCCCGAGCGCAAGGCGCGCCTGGCACAGGCCGCCGTGTCCCTCGTGCGCGCGGGACAGGTGCTGTTTCTCGATGCGGGCTCGACCAACCTGGCCATCGCCAACGCCTTGCCAGAGTTGGCGCTCACTGTCATCACCAATGCGCCAGCCATTGCCATGGCCCTGATGGAACGCCCGGAAATCGAACTCATCATGGCTGGCGGCAGGGTCGACCGCCGCGCCGGCGCCAGCCTGGGACCACAAGCCTTGCGCACCGTCGAGCGCATGCATCCCGACCTGTGTTTCCTCGGCGCTTGCGGGGCCGACGCGGACGCGGGCGTGACGGCGTTCAACTACGACGAGGCCGAGTTCAAGCGCAGCATTGCCGGCGCCAGCAAGGCGGTGGTGGTGGCCGTCACCAGCGACAAGCTGGGCACCGCCGCGCCCTTCGGCGTGCTGGCCACGGGCTTGCTGCAGCACCTGGTGCTGGAAGCCGATGCCGACGCTGCCCACGTGGCCGCCTTTGAACGGCTGGGCGTGCAAGTGCTGCGCGCCCGCGCCTGATTTTATCCACCCCGACCTTTGAAAAGTTCCATCATGCATCTCACCGGCACCCTGCAACAACGCGCCACGCGCCTGGTCTTCTTCGCCGCCGGCCTCGGCATGGCCGCCTGGGCCCCGCTGGTTCCCTACGCCAAGTCGCGCCTGGGCCTCGATGAAGCCACCCTCGGCATTTTGCTGCTGTGCCTAGGCGCCGGCTCGCTGTGCGCGATGCCGTTTACAGGCATGCTCGCCAGCCGCTTTGGCTGCCGCAAGGTCATCGTCGGCGCCGGCCTGCTGCTGACCGCCGTGCTACCCGGCCTGGCGCTGGCGGCCACGCCGCTGCAGCTGGGCCTGGTGCTGCTGGTATTCGGCGCGGCCATGGGCACGTTTGACGTGGCCATCAACATCCAGGCCGTGATCATCGAAAAAGCCAACGGCGGCGCCATGATGTCGGGCTTTCATGCCCTGTTCAGCGTGGGCGGCTTCGCCGGCGCGGCCTGCATGGCCCTGCTGCTGTGGCTGGGCCTGACACCTGCCTGGTCCTGCGTGGTGGTGATGCTGCTGCTGTGCGGCGTGCTGGGCGCGGCGCAAGGCCATCTGCTGCCGACGGCGTCCGCCTCCGGCGAAAAGACGCCGCTGTTCGTCATGCCGCATGGCGCCGTCATTTTCATCGGCTTGCTGTGCTTTATCGTCTTCCTGGCCGAAGGCGCCATCCTCGACTGGAGCGCCCTGTTCCTCACCACCACGCGCGGCGTGGAAGAAGCCAAGGGCGGCCTCGGCTACGCCGCCTTCGCCATCGCCATGACTGTGGGCCGGTTTACGGGCGACAAGGTGGTCAGCCGCTTTGGCGGCAATCAGGTGCTTACTTTCGGTGGCTTGTGCGCAGCCGCAGGCTTCTTCCTGGCCGTGCTGGCGCCGCACGCCGGCCTGGCCATGCTCGGCTTCGTGCTGATCGGCCTGGGCGCGGCGAACATCGTGCCCATCCTGTTCACGGCGGCAGGCCAGCAGCACGCCATGCCGGCCAGCCTGGCGGTGGCGGCCATCACCACCATCGGCTACGCGGGCATCCTGGCCGGCCCGGCCGTCATCGGTTTCGTGGCGCACGCCACCAGCCTGAATATCGCCTTCGCCATGCTGGGCGCCGCCCTGCTGCTGGTGGCGGCCAGCGCGCGCTTGGTGGCGCCGGCAAAACAGGCTGCCTGAACCCTCCCCTTGCCTGGCGGGCAGCGGCAAAAAACCGCTGCCCGCCAGCGCCCAAATCGGCTCGACGGGCCTCCGGCATGGTAAGCTTCGACCCCGCGCACATTGCTGGCGCCACGCGGTCACCCCATCCTGCCACTTATACCCGTTTATACATCTATGGATCTCATTCTTGCGTTAAAAGCCATCATCATGGGGCTGGTCGAAGGTTTTACCGAATTCTTGCCGATTTCGTCCACGGGACATCTGATCCTGGCCGGCAGCCTGCTCGACTTTACCAAGGATGTATCGAAAGAAGTCATGGATGTCTTCGAGATCGCCATCCAGGCCGGCGCCATCCTGGCCGTGTGCTGGGAATACCGCCAGCGCATCGGCAGCGTGCTGACCACCTTCGGCAGCGAAGCGAAGTCGCGCAAGTTCGTGCTGAACGTGGCCATCGCCTTCCTGCCCCTGGCCATCATCGGCCTGGCCATCGGCAAGATGATCAAGCACGCGCTGTTCAAGCCAGTACCGGTCGCCATGGCATTCATCATCGGCGGCATCGTGATTTTGCTGGTGGAGCGCCGCGCGCGCACCAATCCCGTCACCGTGCGCGTCAACTCGGTCGATGAAATGACGCCGTTCGACGCCTTGAAAGTGGGCTGCGCGCAGGCGTTCGCGCTGATCCCCGGCACCAGCCGTTCCGGCTCGACCATCATCGGCGGCATGCTGCTGGGCCTGTCGCGCAAGACGGCCACCGAATTCTCGTTCTTCCTGGCCATCCCGACCCTGCTGGCGGCCACCTTCTACTCGCTGTATAAAGCGCGCGACATCCTGTCGGCCACCGACGTGCCCCTGTTCGGCCTGGGCACCGTGTCCGCCTTCATCTCCGCCTTCCTGTGCGTGCGCTGGCTGCTGCGCTATATCAGCTCGCACGACTTCACGTTTTTTGCCTGGTACCGCATTGTGTTCGGCTTGCTGGTGTTGGCCAGCGCCCACTACGGCTGGGTTGTTTGGGCAGAATAAGGCACTATGAATCAAGATCTTAATCAGCGCGCGCTGCACCTGCTGCAAACCGTTTTCGGCTATCCGGCCTTCCGCGGCCAGCAAGCCGACATCGTCGACCACGTCAGCCACGGCGGCGACGCGCTGGTACTGATGCCCACCGGCGGCGGCAAGTCGCTGTGCTACCAGATTCCCGCCCTGCTGCGCGACGGCGTCGGCGTCGTCGTCTCGCCGCTGATCGCGCTGATGCAGGACCAGGTGGATGCGCTGGAAGAAGTCGGCGTGCGCGCCGCCTTCCTCAATTCCACGCAGACCTACGAAGAAGCGAGCCGCATCGAGCGCCTGGTGCGCACGGGCGGCATCGACGTCGTCTACGTGGCGCCCGAGCGCCTGATGACGCAGCGCTGCCTGGACCTGTTCCAGGCCTCGAAGATCTCCCTGTTCGCCATCGACGAGGCGCATTGCGTGGCCCAGTGGGGCCACGACTTCCGCCCCGAGTACATCAAGCTGTCGGTGCTGCACGAGCAGTTCCCGGACGTGCCGCGCATTGCGCTCACGGCCACCGCCGACCCGCAGACGCGCGCCGAAATCGCCTTGCGTTTGCAGCTGGAGGACGCGCGCCAGTTCGTCTCGTCCTTCGACCGTCCGAACATCCGCTACCAGATCGTGGAAAAGGCGAATGGCCGCAAGCAGCTGCTCGACTTCATCAACACGGAACACGCGGGCGACTGCGGCATCGTCTACTGCCTGTCGCGCAAAAAGGTCGAAGAGACGGCGGAATTCCTGAACCAGAGCGGCATCCGCGCCCTGCCCTATCATGCGGGCATGGAGTACGCCAAGCGCAGCGCCAACCAGGCGCGCTTCCTGCGCGAAGAAAACATCGTCATGGTCGCCACCATCGCCTTCGGCATGGGCATCGACAAGCCCGACGTGCGCTTCGTGGCGCATCTGGATCTGCCGAAAAGCATCGAGGGCTATTACCAGGAAACGGGCCGCGCGGGACGCGACGGCATGGCCGCCAACGCCTGGATGGCGTACGGCTTGCAGGACGTGGTGCTGCAGCGGCGCATGATCGACGAATCGGAAGCGGACGACACCTTCAAGCGCGTGCTGGGCGTCAAGCTCGACGCCATGCTGGGCCTGTGCGAAACGCTAAGCTGCCGCCGCATGCGATTGCTCGAATACTTCGGCGAACCGGCTTCGCCGTGCGGCAATTGCGACACGTGTCTGGTGCCGCCCGTGTCCTTCGACGGCACGGTGCCCGTGCAAAAACTGCTGTCGGCCATCTACCGCGTCGACCAGCGCTTCGCCGGCGGCCACGTGATCGACGTGCTGCGCGGCGTGGAATCGGAACGCATCAAGACCTGGCACCACGATGCGCTGTCCGTCTTCGGCATCGGCTCGGACCTGGGCGAGGCGGAGTGGAAAGCTATCCTGCGCCAGGCCATCGCGCTGGGCCTCGTCTCGGTCGATCATGAACAATACAGCTCGCTGAAACTGACGGATGCCTCGCGCCCCGTGCTCAAGGGCGGCCAGAAGGTGCAGCTGCGCCAGTACCAGAAACCGGTGAAGACCAGCAAGCGCAGCACCAGCGTGGCGAAAGGCTATGTCGAGACGGACCTGTCCACCAGCGAGCAGGCGATCTTCGACAAGCTGCGCTGGTGGCGCGTGGAGACGGCGCGCACGCACAACGTGCCGGCCTACGTGATTTTCGTCGACGCCACCCTGCGCGAAATCGCCAAGGCCAAGCCCACCTCGCTGGAACAGATGCGCGGCGTGAGCGGCGTGGGCGAGAAAAAACTGGCCTCGTATGGCGACGAAATCGTCGCCATGATCCTGGAGATGATTTGATGCAAGATTTGATGGAAGCACTCTCGTCCGACCTGATCTATCAGGCCGTGAAAATTCTCGGCGCCCAGCCCGACGCCGAAGACGCGGTGGAAGCGCAAGTACGGTTACTGGTGCAGGACGATCTCACCGTGCGCCGCCTGGCCGACGTGGTGCCGGAAGCCTTCGGCCTGGTGCTGGTGTCGCACCTGCCCGGCGCCGACAACATGACCCTGCCCGATACCTTCTGCGCGCAGGACGAGGACGGCGAGTGGGTGGAGTTCCCCTTGCGCCGCGAGCCGATCTTTGTCGTCGCCGCGGATATCGCCCAGCATACCTTCCACAACGGCCCGCGCGCGCTGATACAAAACCTGGCCAGCCGCAGCTCCTTGCTGTCGGCCATCAACAAGGCGTTGAATGCGGGCGGCTCGCTCGAAGGCACGACCCTGGGCCCGCCGTCCTTCTTCGGCCTGCCCGCCGCCCTCTATCAGCCGGCGGCATCGCCCGATACGCCCTGACCACCACACTTTGCCCTTGTCCTTGATAAGAGAACGCTGCCGCGATGGAAACCAAATGGCTGGAAGACTTCATCTCGCTCGCTGAAACGCATAATTTCAGCCGTTCCGCGGCCCTGCGCCACGTCACCCAGCCAGCCTTTTCGCGGCGCATCCAGTCGCTGGAAAACTGGCTCGGCATCGACCTGGTCGACCGCACCTCGTATCCCACGCGACTGACGCCGGCCGGCGCCGTGTTCTACGAGCAGGCGCTGGAAATGCTGGGACAAATCAACGGCGTGCGCGCCCTGTTGCGCGGCAAGCGCGCGGCCACGCAGACGAGCGTCGATTTCGCCGTGCCCCACACCCTGTCGCTGACCTTCATGCCGAAATGGCTGACGGCGCTGGAAGAAGGTTTTGCGCCGATCAACAGCCGCCTGATGGCGCTGAACGTGCACGACGCCGTGCTGCAACTGGTCGATGGTGGCTGCGACCTGCTGCTGTGCTATCACCATCCGCGCCAGCCGGTGCAGCTGGATCCGGGCCGCTACGACATGCTGGTGATGGGCCGCGAAACCCTGCGCGCGTATGCGCGCTGCGGCCAGGACAAGGTACCCGACTTCGTCCTGCCCGGCAGCGCCAAGGAGCCGCTGCCCTTCCTCTCCTACACCAGCAACGCCTACCTGGGACGCATGGTGGAATTGCTGGTGGCAGACGCCAAGGCGCCCCTGTTCCTGGAAACCTGCTATGAAACGGACATGGCCGAAGGCTTGAAGATGATGGCGCTGGAAGGCCGCGGCATCGCCTTCCTGCCCGAGTCGGCAGTCATGCGCGACGTCAAATACAAGCACCTGGCGCGCGCCGATGGCGGCGCGCCAGGCTGGGAAATCGAGCTGGAAATCCGCTTGTACCGCGAACGCCCATCGAGCCTGCGTCCCGGCAAGCAGATCGTCGAAAGCCTGTGGCAATACCTGGTGCAGGCGCAGGATGGCAAGGCGCGCATGGGCAAGCGCCGCAAACGCGCCACCGAGGCCGTCCGGTCCTGACTGGCAATCCTGGCAACACAACTATGCAATAAATGCATAACCGGATGCGCACAAAGCATTGGCCGGGGCATGAGGCTATCGCCTACGATGCGGTTCCGCTGCGCGCAGCTGCATATCGGCTGTGCCTCTAACGTATTCGTATTGTCCAGGAGCTTATCAAGCATGACCAGCAAGCACGCACTTCCTTCCTACCTGAATCCTGAAGACCTTGGCCCATGGGGCGTCTACCTCGAGCAGATCGACCGCGTTACGCCGTACCTGGGCAACCTGTCGCGCTGGGTGGAAACGCTGAAGCGTCCAAAGCGCATCCTGACGGTCGACGTGCCTATCGAGCGCGATGACGGCACCATTGCCCACTACGAAGGCTACCGCGTGCAACACAATCTGTCGCGCGGTCCGGGCAAGGGCGGCGTGCGCTTCCACCAGGATGTGACCCTGTCGGAAGTGATGGCCCTGTCGGCCTGGATGACAGTCAAGAATGCAGCGGTCAACGTGCCATACGGCGGCGCCAAGGGCGGTATCCGTGTCGATCCGAAGACCCTGTCGCGCAACGAACTGCAACGCCTGACCCGCCGCTACACGAGCGAGATCAGCATGATCATCGGACCCAACAAGGATATCCCGGCGCCGGACGTCAACACGAATGAACAAGTCATGGCGTGGATGATGGACAGCTACGCCATGATCGGCGGCAATATGTCGACCGGCGTGGTGACGGGCAAGCCAATTTCGCTGGGCGGCAGCCTGGGCCGCCGCGATGCGACGGGCCGCGGCGTCTTCGTCGTCGGTTGCGATGCGGCCGCCAAGGTCGGCATGTCGCTCGAAGGCGCGAAAGTCATCGTGCAAGGTTTCGGCAACGTGGGCGGCGTCGCTGCACGCATGTTCGCTGAAGCCGGCTCGAAAGTGGTCGCGGTACAAGACCACAAGACCACCGTGGTGCATGCCGGCGGCCTGAACATCCCACAATTGCTGGCACACGTGGCCGAAGTGGGCAGCGTCGAAGGCTTCCCGGGCGCCGAGGCATTCGTGCCGCGCGAAGATTTCTGGGGCATCGATTGCGACATCCTGATCCCGGCCGCGCTGGAACAGCAGATCACGGCCGAACGCGCACAAGTCATCCGCGCCAAGATCATCCTGGAAGGCGCCAACGGCCCGACCCTGCCGGCAGCGGACGACATCCTGACCGACCGTGGCGTGCTGATCGTGCCGGACGTACTGGCCAACGCCGGCGGCGTGACCGTCAGCTACTTCGAGTGGGCGCAGAACTTCTCGAGCTTCTTCTGGACGGAAGAAGAAATCAACAGCCGCCTGACCCGCATCATGCGCGAAGCGTTCGACGCGGTATGGCAAGTGTCGCAAGAGAAGAAAGTGTCGATGCGTACCGCCACCTTCATCCTGGCATGCACGCGTGTTCTCCAGGCTCGTGAAGTGCGCGGCCTGTATCCATAATGGCGGCCTGAGAAAAAGCCTGGGGCGTTATTGCTTCGCCTTGCCCCGGGCATTTTTCAGGCGCAATTGCCTGCAAATGCCCAGGGCTTAACTACTTAGCAATGCCCTGTTTTCAAGCATCCCCGGGCTGAACTACCAACTCGCCGCTTTCAGCAGCGCAATCCCTCCCACTCTCCTTGTCACTCCACTTTTGAGCAATTCCCGCCTTAAGCTCAAGTCAGGTGTCCCGTCAGTCCCCCCAGTTTTCTTCCTTCATTGGCGTAATACCATGCTGCGCCCTCACGCAGGAGTAAGGCTGTCCTCACGAGCACGCGCTTCGCGCGCCACCAGTCGTTTATACTCAGCACCTCGCGCTACTTCAAGAGAGGCTCGATATTATTAATCAATCTAATGTTGTTCTTGAATTGTGAGACCATCAGCATAATAACGATACGGATCAAGAAGACCGCATAAGTAGTACTGGCAAAGCGAAGAAAAAGAACAATAATGACATATCTAAAAATCCGCCATGACCCTGCAGAACGCCTCCAGGAGCAATAGCAAACTCATGGCTGCTCAGAAAACAAAAGATAGGATGGCAACATGATTTTAGTGACTGGCGGCGCCGGCTTCATCGGCTCCAATTTTGTACGCGATTGGCTGACACTCAGCGATGAGTCCGTCATCAACCTCGACAAACTCACCTACGCTGGCAATCTCAGCAATCTGGCCAGCCTGGAACAAGACTCGCGGCATATTTTTGTACACGGGGATATCTGCGATACAGCCCATGTCTCCCGCTTGCTGGCAGAACACAAGCCCCGCGCCATAGTGCATTTGGCAGCGGAAAGCCATGTCGACCGCTCAATTCACAGCCCAGGTGAATTCATTTCGACCAACGTCAATGGCACCTTCAGCTTGCTGGAAGCCGCACGCGCCTATTGGTCCGGCCTGACGGGCAAGACCAAGGATGATTTTCGTTTCCTGCATGTCTCAACCGATGAGGTATATGGCACCTTGAGACCACAGGATCCCCCCTTTAGCGAAACGACGCCCTATGCGCCAAATAGCCCGTACTCGGCGTCGAAAGCTGCATCCGACCACCTGGTACGCGCCTATTTTCATACCTATGCCATGCCCGTGCTGACTACGAATTGTTCAAACAACTATGGTCCCTTCCACTTTCCGGAAAAACTGATTCCCCTCATCATCAGCAATGCCCGCGCCGGCAAAGCTTTGCCTGTCTATGGCGATGGCCTGCAGGTACGCGACTGGCTGTATGTGGGCGACCATTGCTCGGCGATCCGCCGCGTGTTGGAAGCGGGCTGTCCAGGCGAGGTATATAACGTGGGGGGCTGGAACGAAATGACCAACCTGGAAGTCGTACACACCTTGTGCGATATCCTGGACACCCTCGATCCCAAAGCCTCCGGCAGCTACCGGGAACAAATCTGCTATGTGCCGGATCGCCCCGGTCATGACCGCCGCTATGCCATCGATGCGCGCAAGATCGAGCGCCAACTGGACTGGAGACCCGCCGAAACATTCGATACAGGCATTCGCAAGACGATTCAATGGTACTTGGATAATCAAGCCTGGGTGCGCGACGTCCAGTCCGGTGACTACCTGGCCTGGGTACAGAAAAACTATGCGGAACGCAATGACACCAAGGAAACCACAGCATGAATTTCCCAATTGAACGCAAAGGCATCATCCTGGCCGGTGGCTCGGGTACCCGCTTGTATCCTGTGACCATGTCAATATCGAAGCAACTGCTGCCGGTATATGATAAACCGATGATCTATTATCCATTGACCACCCTGATGCTGGCCGGCATACGCGACATCCTGATCATTTCGACGCCGCAAGATACACCTCGTTTTGAGGAATTGCTGGGTGATGGCAGCCAATGGGGTATCAAATTGAGCTATGCAGTACAAGCTACTCCGGACGGCTTGGCACAGGCGTTCATCATCGGCCGCGCATTTCTTGGCGATGCCCCATCAGCACTGATTCTCGGAGATAACATCTATTACGGCAATAACTTCGAAGCACAGTTGCGCCTCGCCTCGACCCGCACCAACGGTTCGACCGTTTTTGCCTACCATGTGCAATCGCCGGAACGTTATGGCGTAGTCGAATTCGATGCCAAGAGACGCGCCGTTAGCATCGAGGAAAAGCCGCTCAGTCCTAAATCGAACTATGCCGTGACAGGCCTGTATTTTTACGACAATCAGGTGTGCGATATCGCCGCTGGCATCGTACCATCAGCGCGCGGCGAGCTGGAAATTACCGACGTCAATCGTACCTATCTTGAACGCAAGCAATTGAACGTCGAGATCATGTGTCGCGGCATGGCTTGGCTCGATACCGGCACGCATGAGTCGTTGCTGGAAGCAGGACAATTTATCTCCACCATCGAAAAACGCCAAGGCCTGAAAGTGGCCTGCCCGGAAGAAATCGCTTATCGCAAAGGTTACATTGACGCGGAAAGACTGGAAAGCCTGGCGCAACCCTTGAAAAAGAACGCCTATGGACAATACTTGCTGCGCTTACTCGACGAAACCGTTTTCTAACGTGCCATTTGCTCACCACTTAGCTGAAACAATGCCATGAAAATCCAGGCCACTGCCATACCGGACGTCCTGATCATCGAACCAATGGTGTTCGGTGATGAACGTGGTTTTTTCTATGAAAGCTACAACCAGAAACGCTTTACGGAACTCACCGGCATCAGTCGTACATTCGTGCAGGACAACCATTCCAAATCCACCAAAGGCGTCTTGCGCGGCCTGCATTACCAGATCCAGCAATCACAGGGCAAACTGGTGCATTGCACGGCAGGTGCTGTATTCGATGTCAGTGTCGATTTACGCAAAAGCTCGCCCAGCTTCGGTCAGTGGGTTGGTGTCGAGTTATCCGCTGCCAACAAACGCCATTTATGGATACCAGAAGGCTTCGCCCATGGCTATCTTGTCATCAGCGACGGCGCCGAATTCCTGTATAAAACGGCAGATTATTGGATTCCAGAATTTGAACGCTGCATCTTGTGGAACGATCCGCAAATCGGCATTGACTGGCCACTTGAAGGTGAACCTTTGCTGTCGCACAAAGACAAGCTTGGCAGCTTGCTGGCCAACGCCGATGTATTCGCCTGACGGCAGACACACCACCGCTGCACCTGCGGTCTCAATATGAACGAGAAAATTGGATGAGCCGTATTTTAATATCAGGAAAAAACGGTCAGGTCGGCTATGAACTTGAGCGCAGTTTACAAGGTCTAGGGGAAATCATCGCACTCGACCGTAAGCAGATGGATCTGGCCAACCTGGACCAGGTGCGTGACGTGATTCGCAGCATCAAGCCGACCCTGATCGTCAACCCCGCCGCATACACTGCGGTAGACCAGGCCGAGAGCGAGCCGGCACTTGCACTGCGCATTAATGGCGAAGCGCCTGGCGTGATGGCAGAAGAAGCAAGGAAACTGGGAGCCGCACTGATCCACTACAGCACCGACTATGTATTCGATGGATCAAAAGAGGCCCCCTACAAGGAAACCGACCCGACGTGCCCGCTCAATGTCTACGGCAGCAGCAAATTGGCCGGAGAAAAGGCAATCCAGGCGGCTGGCATCTTTCACCTGATCCTGCGTACCAGCTGGGTCTACAGTACGCATGGCAAGAACTTCCTGTTGACCATGCGCCGCCTGACACAGGAGCGAGAAGAACTGGCCATCGTATCGGACCAGCATGGTGCGCCGACCTGGAGCCGCACGATCGCCGATACCACTGCCCACATCGTGGCCCAATATCTGGTAGCTACCGATCAACAGAAATGGTGGAACGAACGCTCCGGGCTATATCATTTGACCGCACAAGGGCAAACTACATGGTTCGGCTTTGCCGAAGCCATCATGGCGCATCCATCGGTCACGAAAAAGCCCCGTTTACGGGCGATACTGGCGCAAGATTATCCCTTGCCAGCAAAACGTCCCGCCAATTCGCGGCTGTCATCGCAACGCCTGCTCGACACATTCTGTGGTTTGCCGCAATGGCAAGACGCGTTATTGCTGTGCCAAAACTCAATGTCGACTTGAAATGCGTACATTTCAGGTCGCATAACCTTGCGGGTTCTGGTACTGCCAGCGCCAGTGGTCGCGGCACATGTCGTCGATATTTTTCTGCGCTTGCCAGCCCAGGAATTCTTTCGCCTTGTCGGCCGAGGCGTAGCAGCTGGCGATGTCGCCGGGGCGGCGCGGCACTATATCGTAGGGGACTTGGCGGCCGCTGGCGGCCTCGAAGGCGCGCACGGTGTCGAGCACGCTGTAGCCGTGGCCCGTGCCCAGGTTGACGGTAAAGCCGCCCTCGGTGGAGAACAGGCGGTTCAGCGCGGCCACATGGCCCAGCGCCAGGTCGACCACGTGGATGTAGTCGCGCACACCCGTGCCATCCGGCGTATCGTAATCGTTGCCGAACACGGCCAGGCGCTCCCGGCGGCCCACGGCTACCTGGGCGATGAAGGGCATCAGGTTGTTCGGAATACCGGCTGGATCTTCGCCGATCAAGCCGCTGGCATGCGCGCCGACCGGATTGAAATAGCGCAGCACGCCGACTTGCCATTGTGCATCGGCATGCACGAGATCGGCCAGGATCTGCTCGACCATCAGTTTCGAGCGGCCGTAGGGGTTGGTGACGGACAGGCGCGACGCTTCCAGGATCGGCAAGGCTTCCGGGTCGCCATACACGGTGGCCGACGAGCTGAATACAAAACGCTTCACATTCGCCGCCGCCAGCACTTCCAGCAGGGCCACGGTGCCCGTTACATTGTTGTCCATATACATCAGGGGCTGCGCCACGGATTCGCCCACGGCCTTCAAGCCCGCGAAATGGATCACGGCATCGATGGCGTGCTCGCGCAGGACGGCGGCCATGGCCGCGCGGTCGCGCACGTCGGCTTCATAGAAGGGCACGCTTTTACCGGAGATTCGCTCCACGCGCGCCATCGCTTCGCGCGCGCTATTGCACAAATTATCCACTGCAACGACATCAAAGCCGGCAGCCAGCAATTCGACACAGGTATGCGAACCGATGAAACCGGATGCGCCGGTCACGAGTATTTTCTTGGACATAATATCAATCAATGCAAAAAAGATAAGACTACCGTAATTCGCCCACCTTGCCTAGCCAGCGCACGATAGCGCGCGCATTAAAAAAAGCCTGCGGCGTCGCCGCGGCAGGCTTGTTCTCGTGCAAACGGCACAGTTGGGCAAACCCCCAGGTTATTTCTTAATGAACACCAGATCCCACACGCCATGGCCCAGCTTCAAGCCACGGTTTTCAAACTTGGTCAGGGGACGATACGCCGGTTGCGGCGCATAGCCGTCGGCGCTATTGTGCAACTGCGGCTCGGCACCCAGCACTTCCAGCATTTGCACCGCGTAATCTTCCCAATCGGTGGCGCAATGCAGATAGCCGCCCGGCGCCAGGCGATCGGTCAATTGCTTGACGAACGGAGACTGGATCAGCCGGCGTTTGTTGTGGCGCGCCTTGTGCCATGGATCGGGGAAAAAGACGTGGATACCGGCCAGCGAATTGGCCGGAATCATGTGCGTCAGCACTTCCACCGCATCGTGCTGCAGCAGGCGCAGATTCGTCAGCGATTCTTCGCCGATCAGCTTCAACAGGCTGCCGACACCGGGCGTATGCACTTCAACACCAATGAAATCCTTCTCCGGCATGGCTTTGGCGATATGCGCAGTCGTCGCGCCCATGCCAAAACCGATTTCCAGGATCACGGGCGCCTGGCGGCCAAACACCTGCTCGAAATCCATCGGTTCTTTGGCGAAAGGCACGAGGAACTGCGGCCCCAGAGTCTCGAGCGCGCGCGCCTGCGCGACAGACAGCCGTCCCGCGCGGGTCACGAAACTGCGGATGCGGTGTTCGGTCGGATCGTACATCATCGGCCGCGCCGGGCCGTTTGCTGGGGTATCAGAAGACATGGGAATGGAGAAATAAGTGGCCGCGCCGCATCAAGCCAGGCGCCAGCGAAAAATGGAGCGGGTGAAGGGAATCGAACCCTCGTCGTAAGCTTGGGAAGCTTCTGCTCTACCATTGAGCTACACCCGCGAAGCCTGCATTTTACGCGGTATGGCAAGGACTTGGCAAACTTGTGCGGCGCGTCGAATTCATCGGGAATTCTCGCGAAATTAATAAAAAATCAATTCAGCCACATCGGCACGTCGGTGTTTTTTGTCGATAGAGAACAACATCGCGGGTAGCCAGGCACAGTGAATGCGCTGGTATACGGCTAAAAAAAGAAATTATTGCCGCCGCGAACGGTGTGGCGCAGACTAGCAAGAGAAATGTTGCTACAATCGCGTGACAGTTTAGCATTCCCGCTGTTCAACCTAAAAGGATATCCCATGAAGAAAATTCTGATCGCTTCGGCAATCCTGTGCTTCGCTTCCGCACAAGCCATGGCTCAAACGACGGCACCAGTTGGTGGAGCACCTGTTCCACCAGCAGCAGCACCAGCAGCTGGCGCTACCGGCGCTGCCGCCGGCGGCACTATTGCCGGCCTGAGCACGAGCGCCCTGATCGCAATCGGCGCAGCAGTTGCCGTTGTGGCCGGCGCAGCGAGCTCGGATTCGACCACCGCGCACACGACCCCAACTCACCATTAATACCTGGCTGCTCAGGCAGCGACAGGTAGGTCCATCCTGCAGCTTGATGTCGAGCCGAAAGGTGACGGTCTGGTGCCGCAATAATTGACATACTAAAATATGTCAATTATTACAATAAAAGCCCTTTTCATTTGAAAACGGGCTTTTTTACTTTTTATCAAACACCAAAAAGATTGGCAGCAGTCTGCTGTGGACGAATGATGTCATATCGTATGGCCATGCCTGCGATCCTCATCTATTCATTGAGAGATCCGCCTTTATGTCAGTAAAATATCCCGCGCCATCGCTTCAGTTGCCATGAAGAACCAGTCATTCTTCAAGCGCATGGGATTTGCCGTGCAAGGAATAATCGCAGCCTTCCGCATGGAATCGAGCTTTCGCCTGCAGTGTCTGGCCGCCCTGATGGTGATCATCTTACTCTGTTGGTCCCGACCTCCCTTGATATGGTGGGCCTTGCTATTGCTCAATTGCGGCATGGTCATGGCCGCGGAATTGTTTAATACCGCGCTGGAGCACCTGATCGATCACCTCCACCCATCTCTGCATCCGAGCATCAAGATTGCAAAGGACTGTGCCGCTGGAGCGGTGTTGCTCCTCAGTGTAACGGCCGTGTGCGTGTTTGTTGCTTTTTTGCTTGAAAACGTTGCGTGCTAAGTCGGAATACAGGGGTAGCAAACTACAATACAGGACAGGCTAAGTGCGTGCCGCTCAGAGCCTATAGAGTCAAGAGAAAATACAAAGATTCCTGTAATTTATTAAAATATTGCCCCCATTAGCAATATTGATTTTTTGACGGTACGTGCGCCGCCGCATACGAGCGGGGCAAGCGGGGCAAATTTTAATGCCTGCCGAATGACTGATGATTCAGCGCTATCCAATATAACATTTACATTAAAGCATAAATGACTATCCCCCTCCTACCGGTAATTCTTTGTGGTGGTTCCGGCACACGCTTATGGCCACTTTCGCGCGAGGCATTTCCAAAACAGTTTCTGCGCTTGTCGTCCAAGGGCAGCATGCTGCAACAAACGCTGCAGCGCCTGGCAGGCATGGATGCTGTGGCGCCAGCATTACTGGTATGCAACGAATCCTCGCGTTTCATTGTTGCGGAGCAAGTGCGTGAAATCGGCCCGGAAAACAGCCGTATGTTACTTGAACCCATGCGTCGCAATACGGCACCAGCGATCGCCTCAGCCGCCTTGCATGCGATGGAGAATGGCGAAGATCCGCTACTGCTGGTGCTGCCGTCGGACCATGTCATTCTGGATACCCCGGCTTTCCATCGTGCCATCGTACTGGCGCGTACTGCTGCAGAGGCAGGTAATTTGTTAACTTTCGGCATCACGCCAACGGGACCTGAAACAGGATACGGCTATATTCGCGCCGAGGGCACTGCAAGCGGACAAGTTCAGCGCATACTTGAATTCGTGGAAAAGCCGGCCCTGGCGCTTGCGGAACAATATATCGCCAGCGGTGATTACTTCTGGAACAGCGGCATGTTCCTGTTCCGGGCCAGCCGCTACCTGGCAGAACTGGAGCGCTTCCAGCCTGCCGTCCTGGCCGCGTGCCGCGCTGCCATCACTGCCGCAAAGAGCGACCTTGACTTCATTCGCCTGGACAAGGATGCCTACGCTGCCAGCCCCGATATCGCCGTCGACTACGCCGTCATGGAGCGTACCAGCCATGCCTCTACCATCGCCCTCGATGCAGGCTGGAATGATATCGGCTCCTGGAAAGCAGTACTCGAGGTGGCGGAAAAAGATGCCAGTAACAATAGCGCCAACGGCGATGTGCTGATCCAGGATTGCAACGATTGCCTGGTGCACAGCACTAGCCGCCTGGTCACCGCCATCGGCATGCGCAATACCGTCATCGTGGAAACCGCCGATGCCGTGCTGGTCATGGATGCGGATCAGGCACAACAGACGAAAACCATGGTCGCGCAGTTGATCGCCAGGAAGCGTCCCGAGGCCACCATGCACCGTGAAGTCTTCCGTCCGTGGGGTTCCTATGATTCCATCGGTAATGGCGACCGCTTCCAGGTCAAGCGGATCACTGTCAAGCCTGGCGCCAAGCTGTCATTGCAAATGCATCACCACCGCGCCGAGCACTGGATCGTGGTTTCCGGCACTGCCCAGATCACCAATGGCGACAAGGAATATTTGCTGACCGAAAACCAGTCTACCTATATCCCCCTCGGCGTCGTCCATTCCCTGGCCAACCCGGGCAAGCTACCGCTGGAATTGATTGAAATTCAATCGGGTAGCTACCTTGGGGAAGACGATATTGTCCGCTTTGAAGACCGCTACGGCCGCGCTTGACCGAGCAGAGACGTCATCACCACGCATGCAGCACCGCAAGAATTCACACTGAAGTTTATAAGGTTTAGCAAGTCATCATGAAACCAATCGAAGGCATCTTTTTACAAGAAGTAAGATGGTATTGCAGCAGTAGGGCAGAAAAATATTTTCTCACCTTTGCCGATGCACTTGCCATGCTCCTGGCCTTCTGGCTCGCTTGCAAATGGACGCTCGATGCCAGCGACTTGAACGGCTTCGGGCTGGATAGTTCACGCCTGCTCAGTTACAGCCTGCTCTCCGTGGTCACTGTGGCCATCTTCAAGCTGAAGGGCCATCATGCCAAACGCCGTCCGTACTCGAATGAAATCAAGGAACTCCTGAAGATCGCCATGGTCATGGGTCTGATCGACGCGGCTCTGGTGTTCCTCGACAAACGAGACTCCTCGCGCGAGGCATTGTTGGCGACCTGGCTGCTGGTGCCGTGCTGTGTCTTGCTGCTGCGCGGCATGGTCAAATACCTACTGACGAAAGCGGGTGGCTGGATACGCCCCATGGTCATCATCGGATGGGGTGACAATGCCTTGCAAACAGCACGGGCCTTCGATGAAGAAGCGTTGATGGGCTATCGCCTGATTGCGTTTCTGATACCGGAAGGCCAAGGCCGCCTGGAACATCATTATGTGAACCGCAGCAAGCAAGCGGTGCCCTCCATTTCGCTGGGTGAGAACCCTGAACAAACGCTCAAGCTGCTGGGCAACCCGCATACGGTTGTCGCCCTGGAGCAAGGCGGCATCGACGCTTATCAGGGCATGATCCAGCAAGTCAGCCGTTGCGTTGCCAATATGCAAGTTGTACCCGCCGTACGAGGCTTGCCCCTGTACGGTATGGAGGTCAACCATTTCTTTACACATGAAGTCTTGCTGCTGACCATGCGCAACAACCTGGCGCGGCCAGGCTTGCAACTGATTAAGCGCTGCTTTGATCTGGCGGCCTCGATCGGCGTGCTGATCATCGGCGCCCCCATCTTGCTGTGGATCGCAGCCAAGGTCATGACATCGGGCCGTCCCATCTTCTACGGCCACAAACGCGTGGGCCAGAATGGCAAGCATTTTCTCTGCTACAAGTTCCGCACGATGGCCGTGAACGCCGACGTCTTGCTCAAGGAACTACTGGAGCGCGATCCTGAAGCCCGTGCCGAATGGGACCGTGATTTCAAACTGAAAAACGACCCACGCATCACCTCGATCGGCCATTTCCTGCGCCGGACCAGCCTTGATGAATTGCCGCAACTATGGAACGTACTGAAAGGCGAAATGAGCCTGGTTGGTCCGCGTCCCGTCGTCGATGCCGAACTGGAACGCTACGGCAACCAGATCGACTATTATCTTGAGGCGAAACCCGGTGTTACGGGCCTGTGGCAAGTCAGCGGCAGAAACGATGTCAGCTACGATACCCGTGTCTATCTCGATGCCTGGTATGTCAAAAACTGGTCTTTATTCAATGACATTGTCATCCTGCTGAAAACGGTTAAAGTCATTTTCAAGAAAGATGGCGCGTATTAATCACATTGCCAACCTGACATAATTTCATTTTCTGAATGCCCGACCACTCTCGCGCTCAAGACAAGCCGAGATGGGCATTGTGACAATGTTCAAGTAAAAAAGATAACAGCATGATTTTAGTGACTGGCGATGCCGGTTTCATCGGCTCCAACTTTGTACCCGGCTGGTGCTCAACGACGAACCCGTAATCAATTTTGACAAACTGAGCTAGGCTGGCAATCTCAGCAATCTGGCAAGTCTGGAGCAAGACCCCGCAGTATATCTTCGTACGTGGCGATATTTGCGATACCACCCACCTCTCACGCCTGCTGGCAGAACACCAGCCAAGCGCCGTCGTGCATTTTTCCGTAGAGAACCATGTCGATCGCTCGGCCCATAGCCTCCGCGAATTCATTTCGACCAACGTCAACGGCAGGCGAGATGTTCGAAGCCGCCGTCGACCTGCGCAAGAGCTCGCCGACGTTCGTCCACTGGGCAGGCGTGATCTTATCTACGGCCAACAAATGCCAGTTATGGATACAGGAAACTTTTTGCGCACGGCTCTGTCGTCACCAGCGACAGTGCCGAGTTCCTGTACAAGACGACCGACTACTTGACACCGGAGTTCGAACGCAGCCTCCTGCGGAACGATCCGGCAATCGGCCGGCATCGAATGGCCGCTGTAGCGTGAACCGCTATTGTCGGGCAAGCACAAACTCGGCACATTGCCGGCCAACGTGGCCATGGTGGCGCAAAACAGCCCGTGTCAAGAGCAGCCTGCTCACTGCCACTGCACTGTTACAAAATGACGGTTAAATACATCGTTTTTTTTTACACGACTATACGCCGTTTTTGAATGTGGGTATGCTGGAGAGAATTTGTGACAAGCGTGTTACAATAAATACCCAAAAAAAACATTGCTAAATATTCATACCTTTTGGTGCTTTCTGAGAATTCTTCCTCGCACCAATAAAATTCCCTTTTTAGCATTTCCAATTCATGAGTTCACTTTTCACACTACAAGAAGATCGATTTTTTTCTCTTCAATCTAGAAAATTCATATATTTTCGCTGCTTTTTATGGATGTTGCTACCCAGCATTATCTGGAGTATCGCATTCGGCAGGGTATACATATGCATCGAGCCCCTGTTTTTTCCTTACATGGAAAAACGTCTCAAGCCTTGGCTATCCCTCCTGATAAAGATCGTCTGGTTTTTTGTATTTTTAATTTCCATCTTGGCAAATTGGAATATCCGCCCGAACGCTTATAATTTTTACTTCTTTACGGTAATCGGAAATGCTCCTACGCCAGTATTAATTACATGCTTTCTATTTGTGACGGTAATGTCGCTCTTTGTTTTTTCCGAAATATATAGAAAAAGCTCCCTTGGATTCAGGAAATCTACATTAATTATTGGAATTTTTTTACTTATCTTAAAATCCACTATGTCGATGTTTGATGTGGGTCCTGTATCTATACGGAAAACAATCATCACGCCATCACCGTTTGCAATCAAGACATTGTTTTTAGATGATATCTCCAGTGAGAAGAATTTTCTAGGAAAGACTACTGAACCGACATTCTTAAATCATATCAAAGGTGCAGAAAAGATGCCCCAAAAGATGGTTTTGTTGGTTGTGGAGTCGTGGGGGGAAAGCCAGGCTTCGTTGGTATCAGTGAAGAAACGGCTGCAGCGGGATGGTGTCAAAGTGCTTGCCTCCGGTTTTACCGATTACCACGGGTCCACCATGCAAGGCGAGATCCGCGAGTTATGTTCACAATATATAAAACTCGATTCCAGCACGAATTTTTCATCGGTTGCCGATAACTGCGCACCCGCATACATGAAAAACAAGGGATATGAAGTTTTTGGAGTGCATGGTTATCAAAAAATGTTTTATGCCCGCGATACTGTCTGGAAGCACTTGGGTATCAATAATGCATATTTTCAACCTGAAATGCGGCAACTCAATACATGTCCAGGGCCATTTGCAGGAATTTGTGATGAGGATATGATTACTTATGGCATTGACTTGATACGTCACGAAGATAAGGCATTTCTATACATGCTCTCTTTATCCAGCCATGAACCGGTCGCCTCATCCATGCTCGAAGCTCCAACCCAGTATTTCCGGGATATCGATGCTATTGGCGACTCCCAAATTGTCGCGCGCAATGCCATTGGCAGCATGGCAGCCACCTTGAGCATGAGTGCTGATCTGGGGTGTACCGAAGCCTACATTGTAGGTGATCACCAACCGCCATCGGCGGTCAATAGTGAGCAACTCCCGGTAAATCAGGTTCCGTACATGCGGATGTCCTTTCATTGTAGTGAGTAGGTACGGTTAGCGCCGCAACACCTCATCGATAAATGCTGTGGCCTTTCGACCCGAAAAAACCTTGAATTTATATTGTAATTTTTAAAAACACCAGTGGCGCCCAACACGCTGGTAAAGATAGAGGCCATGCCGTACACACATGCACGGTATGGCCTCAGGCTTTCACTCGGCACCATCTTGAACCAGCCGTCGTATTGCTGGAGGATGTCGTCACCCCATTGGAGGCGGACAGCACAGTCTGCGCCTTACCCCCGGCCCGTTGATGCTGGCGAGCTTATCGCTAGCACTGGCGGCTAACCAGATCCTGGTGCCGGCCTGCAAGCAGATCATGGCAGCAGTTGCGTCAGCAACAACGTCAGCGTGACGGCGTCGACCTGACCTTCCAAAGCCATGGCCCACTCAGAGCGCGATGACGCCAGAGAACATACTGGTGACAGCCGTAGCTGCGAATGGTGGGTGTATAGATCACAGTGACTGTCGACAGCTGCCTTGGCGCATTGTCGCCCGGCAAGCGCCTCAGCGCCGAACGCTAGTATCAACGAAACAACTGATTGTTACTGCTCTTCAACTCGCAGACAATTTGCGATACAGATGCGCCATCGACTTGGACGCCAGGGCGGCACGCTTGAATTCATCGCCATGCCAGCGATATCGGCCGCATTTCGCCTCGGGTGCGACTGTGTGCCCATAAATAAACTTATGGACACAAGTACTTTGCATCCCCAATTCAATCATGAAGACGCGCGGTGTTCAGGCGAAGACGGTCTTGATCCGATGCAGAGGAAGTCCACTGGGTGAGATTGAATCCAGACAGGTGATTCCTGGCATGAAAGCGATGTTCTTACATTTGACATTATCCAGAAACGCAAATAAAAATGAGACAGGTTCCATCGTTCTGGAATGCAATCAACGCTCAAGTCAATAACTTCTTAGGAACTGTAAATTTTCTCTCATTGAAGTCTTCATAGGATTTTTTGACAAAGTCAACAAATTCACCTTTAAAACGGTCATTACTAAATCTTACAGCATTTTTTCTGCAGTTTTCGGCAGATATCTGTTCAGCATTATTTTCAAATATATTCACCGCTTCGATGATTGACTCGACCGTTTGTTGTGAAAATAAAACTCCCGTAGGTGTTTCATGCGATAACGGCAATACAGTTTCAAGCGCACCACCTTTACCAAACGCAATAACTGGTGTGCCACAAGCCTGAGCCTCTACCGGAGTGATACCAAAATCCTCCTCTGCAGCAAATACAAAAGCCTTGGCATCCATCATATATTTCTTTAACACATCAAATTCTTGATAACCCAGTAATTCGACATTGTCTCCAGCCTTCAACTTTATTTTTTCGAAGTCTGGGCCATCGCCAATGACAACAAGCCGTTTATTTTTCATCAATGAAAAAGCAGCGACAATTAAATCAATTTTTTTGTAGGGAACCATTCTGGATGCAGTGAGATAGAATTCCTCTTTTTCCCCCTGAAACTTAAATGCCTCCACATCAACAGGTGGATAAACCACGGTAGCCTGCCGGTGATATGATTTCATAATTCTTCTCGCAATGAAGTGAGAATTGGCCAAAAAATAATCAACACCATTGGATGTGCGAGTATCCCATAGTCTGATTTTATGCAAAATCCAGCGGGCCAATATGGATTTCAATCCCTTTGTCAAACCAGATTCCTGCAGATACTGATGCTGGAAATCCCAAGCATATCGGATTGGGGAATGAACGTAGCTAATATGCAACTGATCTGGTCCTGTCAATACACCTTTCGCCACGGCATGTGAACTGGAAATAATTAAATCGTAGGATGAAAGGTCAAATTGTTCTATTGCGATTGGCATAAGCGCAATATAATTCCTGTATGATTTTTTTGCCATTGGCAATTTCTGAATAAATGAGGTACTCACCTTCTTATTCATAATAAATTTTCTGCTATCGTCCGGCAAAAAATCAACCAAAGCGAACAGATCTGCATCAGGATAACATTCGAGAATTTTCTCGACTACCTTCTCTGAGCCCGCATAATTTACGAACCACTCGTGAACAATTGCAATCTTCATTTTTTTTCACACCTACTTTTAACATTTGTTTCTTGTAAAACGATCCCGATCGCAATCCCATGCAAAATCATTATTGGATAAAACAATAAAAAATTTGAATAAAACATTGAAACTGATGACACAAGAAAATACATTGCATACGGCGCACTTTGACTATGTGTGCTCTCATACGCCAAGATCGTGCATGATTTCTTAACTACAAAAATATAGAATATAAAGAAACCAAAGAAACCAAAGAAACCCAATCTAAATAAGATATATAAAAACATATTATCACTAAAGGTAATTCCCTGGGAATATAGCGGTACAGAAAAAGGAATTCCCTTTAACAAATACTCATAATTTCCAAAAAATATATCAAGTGCCATGTGCCACTTTTCGAACCTGATGTCATATGAAAAAAGATCCCCAGATAATAGCAACAAAAATAACAATACCAAAAGAATGAATACATTGATGGCATATAATTTTCTTGATAAATTTACCGGCTTCGCTTTTAGAAAAATTGAAAACAGTAAAATCAGGAACAGGGACAGCATGGCTGACCTGGACTCGGAAAAATAGAAGGCAAAAAATACAATCAAGAATATAAAGCAATTTTTTACACCATACTTTTTTGACACCGAGAAAATACAAAAATAGAATACCAAAAAATATGCAAAACTATTCGGGTTTAGAAATACAGAAGATGCTCGATAATAACCATTCGAATTTAAAAAATATAATTCACGGCCAGCCGTTTTCAAATCAAGCAATGGAAGATTGAGGAAATACAAAACCAATCCGACAATGGATAAAATCCATGCGAGAAAGAATACTATTTTTACAAATTTAGCCCTACCTGAAATATCCATATTCAGGCCAATAAATATAGATACTATCCAGAAAGATACGCCAAGAAAAAACCCGCCATCTGGTTCATTGAGCAGGGAAAAAAATAGAAAATTAAAAGCAAGAGCAGTAACACACAAAATATTTTTATCTATTTCAACCGGAAAATTTCTTCTTACGCTCAACAAAGCAAAAAACAGGAAAGTAACTATCATGCAAAATACAAAAATGTAGGATGCAGAAAATTCACTTCCGGCAATAGTAAATTTATCCAACAATGCCATAGGCATGGAAATAACACTTAATAAAAAAAAGAAAAATGTGAAAAATATCAGATATTTCCTTATTTTATACATCTGAGTATTCCTTCTGCATGGCCGATATCATGGGAGTAAGTGAAAAAATACTCATATCACACGATTCATAGGTAAGTTCTTCAAGAATGACCCTTGCCAAATCTGAGGGATTCTCATTTTCAAAAAGAGAAATATTATTTTTTATTTCTTTATAAACCGTTTTTATGCCATAAGTATTACTAGCGATAACAGGTAAATGCGAGACCAACGATTCAATTAATGTAATGGGTAACCCCTCCCATCTGCTTGGGAGTATAAAAACATCTGCGGCTTTCATCAGTTCATAAACATCTGTCCGACGTCCTAAAAATCGTACATGCGCATCGATTTTTAGTGAAGCGACGAGTTCCTGCATCGAGACAAGTTCAGCACCATCCCCGGCAAAGACGAAGAGTTGATTGGTTAATTTATCTTGCTGCTTCAGAAATCCAATGGCCTTAATTAATACATCATATCCTTTAGGAAAGTCGAAACGAGCAACCGTAAGATAAATTTTCTTATCCTTGGGAAGACTCAATAACATCCTGTAATTATCTTGACTGCCCTGTATACCTTCTATAGCGTCAAATTGAATTCCATTAAATACAGTTTTTGCCTTAACTCCATATTTCTCTCTAATAAAATATTCATCCTCATATGATACTGAAATAATTCTGTCAACTTTTCGGTATAAAAACTTTTCAAGGTTTAATCGGATGAAACACTGAATTCTTGATAGTAAGCCACTTTTAAATTCATACTGATGTAAATGAATTCCATGTACTGTAAAAATGGTTTTCTTTACCTTTCCTCTAAACGCAAGCAATGGCTTCAAATGATGGAAATGAATTACATCGGGAGCATAGGCAATAATGGCGCCTGAGGCGTATCCGTCATCGAATACAGTCACATTATTCAGTAAAAGGAATTTATCTTTGGCATTTCCATTCTTAGCAAATACGCCAAACTCTACATCCGGCATGCCGCGACATAATTGATAGATATGTTCCAATCCTCCGCCAGTGGAGAATTTGTCAGTTACTAAAGCGATTTTCATAAATCAATCCGTATGCTTTTCTTATAGAGTCCCACGAATACTTCTTCTCAGCCAAGTCTCTGGCATTTTCGCGCATTGACGCATAAGCCATCTGATTCTGAAAAATTTCTTCCACAGCTTTTGCCATTTGAGTTTCATCAACCTCTACCAATACACAATCATGACCAGGCGTACATTCAATCCCTTCAAAGCTTACTTTCGTCCCTATGACAACCATGCCCATTGACATGGCTTCCAGAATTTTGTTCTTTATTCCACTCCCAAAGCGCAAGGGGGAAATATAGACTTTAGAACGATTCAGGTATGGCCTCAGATCATCTACAAAACCAGTCACCGTGATATGTTCACTAGCAAAAGATAACGTTGTTTCGTCCGGCTTTTGTCCTACCAGAAGCAAGTGTGGCTGGAATTTTTGACTAATTTTAGGAAATACTTTATTCACTAAAAAATTGACGGCATCCTTATTTGGGGAATATGACATGTCGCCCGTGAAAACCAGAAAATTTTTGTCTCCTCGATTCAAATCATCTGACTTAAAATAATCTATATCTACACCATTTGGGATAGTGTAATAATTATTTTCTTTAGTTATTTTCGTGGCATAATCACGATCAACATCAGAGACAAAGACCGCAGCTTTGAACAAATTGTAATATTTCTTCTCGAATGACGAGCATTTCAGAAACTCAATCGAATACGCCATCCTCCTGAAAATATTTTCTTCATTTTTCTTGCGGCGATACCAGAACAACGCCATGCAATCGATTGGGAAAATAATCATCTTATTGACGATTTCTGATGGCATGTCAATAGCTATCTCTGCCAAATAGGGAGAACTAAGATGAATGGCTGAATATCTAGTGTGATGTTCGAGCAAAAAATCCTTATACTGACGAATATATTCTGAATATTTCGATACATTTACTGGCTTCAGCGAGAAGATGAAGCTGAAAATTTGAGAGAATTTATGTTTCTTCTTCCGCGGAAGAATTTTAAATATCTTGCCAGTCTCGACAGTATTCGTATCACCTACATCACCGATACAAAGCATATCGGCATTAAAATAATCATTCTTCTTGAGCAAATTTGCGTTTATTTTCGCCAGGCCATCTCTATACTCGGGATAAGGATAGCTGGTGGCGACAATCAATACTTTATTCATTACAGGCTTCCTGATAAATCGTCAAATGCTCACGAGCCTGGCGAACAATAGAAAAATCTTCAGCCCTGATCCGGGCTTGCTCCGGGTCAAATATCTCAAAATTCTCGATCATTTCCAATATTGACTGTTTCAATGCGGTGGAATTTTCTGGGGTGAACAGAATTCCGATATTTTTAGCGTTAATAATATCTTTAGGTCCGCCGATATTTGGGCAAATCACTGCCTTGCCATATGCAAGAGCCTCGATTGCCACCATGCTGAAGGATTCATAACGGGAAGGCACGACTATAAAATCACTTGCCGTCAAAAAGGATGAAATATCTGCATGGAATCCATCAAAAACAACTTCCAGATTTTCATATTTTTCTATTTCTGCGACATTTTTTAATTCAGCATGAAAATCGATATCTTCTTTTTTGTCGCTATTCACGCCGCCAACAAAATGTAATTTTATATTGATATCGTGTCTCTCTTTTGCAATATCAATCAGCGCAGAAAGTAAAAGATCCTGACCTTTTATTCTTTGAAAGCGGCCAATGCAGGATATAGTAATATTGCGAGGATCTATTTTTATTTTTGATCCTTGAATTCCCTTCATTTTCGTACCCAGGAAAATCTTGGAAAGTTTCCTTGATCTGAAACTACAAATATCATGTACATCTGTAGAGACAGCTACTACTTTATTAACAATAAGATTGATAATCTTAGCCCGCAGCCCAAATGGTCTCTCCCAGAAGCCATGAGTGGTCCATATAACGGGGCGTCCCAGAAAAGCCAAGCGGGAAAGAACATTCAGCGAGTAAGAGTGAACCACATCAAAACTTTTCAGCTCTTTTCTAAGATCTGCAGGAAAAGACAGGAACGGAATAAAACGCAGCCATCTTTTCCCCGACAAATTGGTTTGTCTACATGCAATACCGAGCTCACTAGCCTTTTGATAAACTGCGCCGTCACAAAAAAGGACGATGTCTATGCTTTTGCTTAGTTCTTCGCACAAATTGAGTAAATTTGACTCACCACCACCAATGTGATGGTATTCCGTCATTAAAGCCACACGCATAATCTGTCCAATTTCTTATAGTGGTTTCTCTTTTAAGCTAAAATCTCGAACCTTGGAGAAATAAAGGTATCCGACAATAATGGAGCTGCTGAATATATGTATACCGAGCGAAGAAATCGCAGCGCCTACCGCCCCAAAATCGGGAATCAGCAGGAGATTCAGAGAGTAGCCGATCAAGAGTTGTCCCCAGTTCACGGCAGTTAACAGAAATGGTTTCTTTATCTGATAATAGATCAAAGAGATAGGATTGACGATAACGCCAAACATATAGGAAACGACAAGTACCAGCAAGACCGGAATACTTTTTAAATATGCTTCGCCAAATAGTATATAAATGATCAGCGGTGAGGCCGCCTGCAAAAGCAAACTGACCAAGATGACATACTTTGTTTTCTTGAGTATCTTCTTAATAAATTCACGAATGGTACTTTCTCTCAAGAAAGCCTCCATTTTTGGCATCAGCGTGGCCGTGATCGACATAGTAATCAAGGGCAGAATCATTGCTACATTTGATGCAACAGAATAAAAGCCAACAGCCTCAGCATCGCCTAATTTTTTCAGCATGACCACATCAATTCTCATCATTACAACGACCGCTACAGATGAGAAAAATATCCAGAATCCCAGTTTGTAAATTTCTTCAACGTACTTCCATTTGAATAGAAATCCAGCCTGCAAGATATAAACAGAAGACAGTGAAACAATTACAACAGCGAAGAAGTAAATATAAATAAAATACTCAAACCTTTTCCCTGCCGCGAAAGCAAGAATAACTACAACTATTGCGAGGAATCGGATTGCATAGTGTGAAATACTGACGAGAGAATACTGCCTGAATTTCTCCAATCCCTGAAAATGGGCGATGACCGTTCCCAGGACGGAGTGAAAAACAAGAGCAATAGCGGCCAACCTGAAATAATATTCATACCTTTCTGTCGAGAAAAAATATCCCGATATGTCGAATGAAAAAAACCAGATAACCGCAGAAAACAGAATACCCGTCAGTGTCTTGAATATCAAAACCGAAGAAAATATTACTTTTTCCTCGGATTTATTTTCGCTCAGAAACTTTACATAGGAAGTAGACGTACCAAAATCAGATATTTGAGTAAGGAACGTGAAAATGGCAATTATTAAAGCAAAATCGCCGTAGCTCTCTGGACCAAGGTCCCGCGATATGATAATTATCGCAAGAAATGACAGCCCCTGAGCTACAACATTTCCAGAAAGAACTTTAAGAATATCTTTCGCGACTTTTGAGCCGGCATATTTCAAGAACATTTAAAAATCCATCCAAAACATGCGGAGCTGGTTTTTCCTCCGGAATAATTATTCATTATTTTTTAGAGATGGATTTCTGGCTTGTGCAAAGGCTTCTTTTGAAAATGCCCAGATCAGACCAACAACACCACCCAGCATCAGAAATATCATCACCAATATACTGCGGGTAGGTTTTGACTTCTTGTCCGGAATGACCGCATCATCCAGTACCTGGACCATTGAACTGTCCCGTGCTTCGTCAATACGCGCAATCTCAAACTGCTTCGCCAAATTTTCGAACAGCAGTTCGTTATATTTCACATCCCTAACTTTTCTGATGTACTCCATGCCCAGACTCGGTAACTTTTCGGTGGAAATGGAAATATCACCATTACCCTGGTTAGTACCGCGTTCCGCTTTCTCCAATTGAGCTTTCAAGCCATTTATTTCCTGCCTATTCTGGATGTACAAGGGATTGTCAGCAGTAGCAAAGGTACGCATTGCCGCCAAGGCGACCTCTTTCGAGGCGATTTGTGATTTAATCATTGCAATGGCAGTGATCGTTGCCTGTGCCTGGCCATCGAGTTTAATGAGCCCCGTTTTTTCCTGAATGTTCTTCAGTGCCAACTCAGACTCATCAAGGGCCTTTTTGGATTCACCCAAGCGCTTCTCAAGGAAAAGCCGACGCTTTGAAGCTTCCGTGATCGCCAGCGACTCTGTCAATTTTTGCAGTTCCTGAACATAGCCATTAGCCAAAAGTGCAGCACGCTCAGGATTTTTGTCATCGACATCAATGACGATAATGCCATCACGCCCATTAGTAATGGTGGTTGCTTTTTTTAGCGCTCTACGAGCGTCACTTTTAAAATCGGTTTTGTATATCTCCAACAAGTTGAAACGCTGGACCAGATTATCGCCAACGGTACGGCTGCCAAGCATGCCAACATATGTCTCACTTGTATTCTTGCCACCTAGGGCCGCCCCAGCGAGACCGCCAAGGCCGCCAAGTTGCCCAAGCAACTGAGATGCCCCCGATTGTGACTGAGGCGGCAAGATTTTCGCTGACGCGGTATATATATTGGGTAACAACATACTTACAGCCGCTGCTGCTACAGCAAATGCCAACGGCGTCAGAAATACTATCTTTTTATTTCTTTTAATTATCTTGAAAAAATCAAAAATATTCAAATACTCCGATTTTCCAGCCATCCCATCACCACTATTATTTGAAGGATTTACAGTTGACATCTTTTTCTCACTACGTCGTTATTTCACACACAATAAAATAGCGTGAATGTTTTTTAGGAGCTGAATATTTGAAAAACCATCGAGACTAATAACATTT
This sequence comes from Janthinobacterium sp. PLB04, assembly GCF_021165895.1. NCBI lineage: Bacteria > Pseudomonadati > Pseudomonadota > Betaproteobacteria > Burkholderiales > Oxalobacteraceae > Janthinobacterium > Janthinobacterium sp. PLB04. Next base: position 6,200,599 of record NZ_CP088968.1, read on the forward strand.
CAATCATACTCGAATGGCATCTGAAATTCTCACGCGATAAACGGCAAAGTACTGTAAAGCCGCCTGGCCCATCCATGGTCATTGCCAAAGATACACTTTACGGTTTACAGACTCTCTAGTTTTTCAACACTTTCAAACCAGCCGCACCCAAGCCAAACTGATAAAAGATGGCAGTCCAGTCCTTCAAGCTTTGCATGAACGTGCTACGTTCGATTTTCTCCGGCACCACGACGGTATCACCAGGATTCAACGCCATACCGCCGAGGCCACTAAACCAGCCCGTGCCTTGCCCGCTTTGCGCCGTGCCATCGGCGCGGATCACGTACATTTCGGATTTGTCCGCGTTGGATGTTATGCCACCGGCTTGCTGCACATAGTCGTTGACCGTACGTTGCGAACGGTAGACAAACGCATTTTGCTGGAAGACGGAGCCAAGCACATCCACCGTACCAGGACGGCGCGGGATCAGGATAGAATCACCGTCTTGCAACGGTAAGTCCGGCAAGTTTTTGACTTGTGTGTCAACACCGGGCAAATCGAGCACAATGCGGCCTTCTGCCTTAACGGTGCGCAATTTCTGCACGATGCGGCGTTGCTGCTCGACTTCAGCCGCAGCCTTCGCAGCATTATCCTTGTCGTTGCTCGCTGCCATACGCTGTGTCGCATTCGACTCCAGCTCCCGTTCAAAGCGGTCAGCAACCTGGTTCAGTTTGATCTGCTGGGCGCGACGTACGGATTCGCGGTTCAATTGGGTGGCGTACAGGTAGCCGTTTTCATTGGCGCCACCGACACGGGCGATCAACTCACGCAGCGTTTCGCCTTTTTTCAGCAGGAAAATGCCGCTTTGTTTTGCTTCGCCAGCCACGCGCACGTATTCATTCTGGATTTGCGCCTGGACAGGTACGGCGCCTGGCGCGAACACGCGCAGAATATCGGTTGGCTTGACCGTGATCCCGGCCAACCGACTGCTGGAGCCACCATTGTCGGCCACCAGTTCCAGCACGGTTTTATATTGATTGTCGATGTTCTTTTCGACGATCACTTGCTTGGTTTCCGCCGCCGAATCGAAGCCGCCGGCCCAGCTCAGTACATCGGCCAGTGTCGCATTGCCTTTCAACTCGAAAATGGCCGGTTGCTTCACGCTACCGGTCAAGGCCACCAGCGGGCCCACTTCAGGAATATAGATCACGTCGCCGTCACGCAAGGTGACGTCGCGGCTCTTGTCACCGCTGACCAGCATGTCATACAGGTCAAAGGTACTGACAGTGTCCTTGCCGCGCTTGAGCTGGATATTGCGCATGCTGCCGGTGGCGTCCGGGCCGCCCGACGTAAACAAGGCATTGAGCAGAGTGCTCATGGAATTCAAGGTATATGTGCCAGGACGCACTGCATGGCCAACCACGTACACTTGCACGGCACGCGTTTGCGCGATGCTCGCTGTCAGGTCGAAATTGGTGTAGATCTTGCCAATGGCTTTCTTCAGGTAGCCTTGCAAGTCCTTGTACTGCACGCCGCTGACCTTGATGGAGCCGACGCGTGGAATGAAAATCGCACCGCTGCGGTCAACCGTGGTGCTAACGTCAATGTCAACCATGCCCCAGCCGCGTACCTGCAACTCATCGCCCGTGCCGATCACGTATTCCTGGTTTACTTGCACGCCATCGAGCGGTGCAAAGGTGGATGGCACATCGCTGAACAGGTCCTTGCCAAAGACACTCAGTTTTTGCCCTGTAACGCCATCGACATACGCTTCAAAAGCACCGACTGACGCATCACCAGCACTACGCCGGCTGCCAGGATTGGCAGGTAGCGATTTTGCGTGGCGCTGCTCATTGACGCCGCTACGAATGCTGGGCAAGCTGCTGCTCCCTATTTCATTCGCTTGTGCCCGCGAAAGATCCAGTCGAGGCGTATCCCCCGCGCCAAGTTCCTGTTCTGTCGCATAGGCCGAACTTGCACCCAGCAGGCAAGCCGATAAAATCACATGTTTCACGAAATGCGGGGAAGTACGAAATTGCTTTTTCATGCTGGTCTTTGTCTGGATGAATGTTGTATGAGTAAAGGGAGCGCCATGCGCGCTTAATACTTGCCTTGCCAGGTCACGCTGATTTCTTTCGGTCCCGGATTGATCGACAGGCCCGATTTGCTCTGGTCGCGCTGCGCTTGCCACAGCCAGCTGCCCATGGCGTAGCCGATAATGCCGCCGGCGACCGTGTCGGACACCCAATGTTTGCGGCCAAACACGCGGCCGGCGGAACCCACGGCGGCCACGCTGTACAGCCATGGCGCATCGTATTCCTTGGCAAACGGCGTCACGGCAGCAAAGCCGATCGCGGCATGCGCGGATGGAAACGAGGAATTCGAGCGGGAATTGCCGCTGCCGACGCGGCTCCACGTTCCGAGGTCTTCCTCTGGACGGGCGCGGCCAAACGCATATTTGCCGGCCACCGCCACGCCCGTTGCCGCGGCAACCGATTGCAGGGAGATGAGTCCCGTATTTTGCATGCGCTCATCGCCCAGGGCGAAGGCAGCGGCGGCCGCACCGACTGCCGCGTAGGGCATGGCTTTGCCCAGCTTGTCCCAATTGCGGTAGACCTTGGAATCTTCATGTTTCTTGACGAAACGGTCGACGGGTTTGTCGGCCAGCGCGGAAGCCACCACGACGCCGCCGACCAACGCCGTCGCCTTGAGCCATTCAGGGGCGCTAGGCGTAGCGGATGCGGATTGCTCCAGGCGCGCGCGCATGGCGGGCCACGGGCTGACAAACGGCCGGTCTGGCGGATTGACGGCAGGCAGGTGCTGTTCATCCGGGCGCTCGGCAAAGTTACCCAGGCCATCGTAGCTGTGCATGTCGGCGCGCGGGCGCTCGAACATGTCGTACAGGTCGCCAGGCGAAGCCACCATCTGGCCCACGTCGCGCGTCCATGGCGCAATGGCAAAGCCGGCCGTCGATTGCGTATCCATCGGCAACATGCTGTTCAGCGGCACGGAGAGGAAGATGCCGCGGTCCTGGTACGGCTTCGACGGCGTGCCAGGGCTGGTGATGTCGTTGCCATTCGTATGCGTGTACCAGGCGCCGACTTCGATGCCGGACTGGAAGCGGCGCTTGAATTCCACGCGCACACCCGTATCTTTGGCCAGGAAGCGGCCGGCGCGCGCCGTCACGGTAATGTCGTGCGGCAAGCGGTAATGCAGGGAGCCGATCGCCGTCACCGTCTTGTAGTCGCGCGAATCGAGCAAGCCCTTGTAACCACGCTGCTGCAAGGCATCAACAGCCACGTCGGCCGCCCAGCGGCTATCCTTCGGCAGATATAGCACCTGACCGCCCACACCGCGGAACATGTCTTCATACAGGCCAGCCGACATGCGGGTATACACGCGCTCGGCGGGATTGTTGTATTTGTTCAGCAAGACGCGGCTCAGCGAGAAACGTCCGCCGCGCAAATATTCCGCGATATCGGTACGCACGTGCGGCAAATTGCTGTTCGATGGCTGCTTGACGCCCGATACCGTTTCCAGCAACTGCAGGCTGGCGGCGCTATTCAGATACAAGCCGTCTCCCAGGCGGCGGTCGTAGTTGGCCACGGCCGAAATCGAATAGCGGAAGGCGCCGCTCGGGTCATTGAAGAAGAAGCCCACCTTGGGAGCGATCTTGAAACGGTTCGCCTCCCGGTCCAGCGATTTGATTTGCACCACGTCGCCATCGACACCGACGCCGATGGCCAGCTTGCCATCGTCCTTGAGTACGTTGGCAACCTTGGCGGGAGCCGGTACGGAAACGGCGGGGGCAGTCGCGGGAGCAGCGGCAAGTACCGGTGCAGGAGCAGGTACAGGGGCGGCGGCAACGACGGGCGCCGGCTTATCGAGGAATTCCTGCAGCCAGCCTTGCTGATCGTCCCGGATGACATCGCTTTTCTCCGGATAGCGCAGCAGCACGACGTCGAGGAAAGCCTTGCGGTCGATCTTGCCTGCCAAATAGTCGTTCAGTTTTGGCAAGTCAAAGAATTCGTAGGTGGCGATTGGCTGGTCCAGCTTGGTATACGTGATCCGCAGGGTCGTCACGCCCTTCGGTGTGAAGGCGACAGCCGTGCGCGCGGCGCGGCCAACGGCGCGGCCCATGTTTGAAATACGGCTATTGGTCAGGCTCAGGCTGAGAACGTTGCCCTCCTGCTCGACACGGATGTTCTTGTAGTCCTGTTTTACCAGGGCATTGACCAGGTCGGCGCCATACACTGGGTCGCGGTGCCATTCTTCCTTGCTCGGCAGCGGTGGCGGATTCTTGTCGTCCACGAAATACGGTGGCTCATACACCTTGGGGACGAACTCGCGCTCGCCAAACGGAATGCTGACAAAGGCGTTCACGCTGAACTGGTCGCGGCTGCGTGCCGCCTGCAAGGCTAACCAGCCCCAGCGGTATTCCAGGCCCACGGAAGCGCCCTTGCGGCGCTTGCCCGCCCCGGTTTCGCTGGCGCGGATATCACGTTGATAATTCGTCGCATCATATTCAGCCACCATCGACCAGCGCGGCAATGCCTTCGGCGTCCAGCGCATGCCGGCAAACACGCCGTCCGGGCGCTTATGGGCATAGCCCAGGCTCGCTTCGATATTCTTGCTGGCACCAAAAGTCTTGGTGGCAACGACATATTGCCCCTTGAACAGCTCGGTACCAAACATATCCGTCATGCCGACGGCGACAGAGGGCATCCACTCCGCTTCCGCCCACAGGCGTAATTTCCCGTCGACAACCTTATCTTTATAGCGGCCATATCCTTTGCCATATTCTGGATCACTGTTTCCAAATGCCGGAATGCCCGTTATCGATACATAACGTCCCGTCATCTGCAGGAAAGGCAGGATATTTGCCGTGGCCCATAACTGGCCATACGGGCTGTCGTAGCTGTAGCCGACGCTGAAGGTGCCGTCCGTTTCCACCACGGCGCTGGGCATATTGATATAGCCGGACTGGCCTCCATGATTCGGGGTCGCTGCCATCACCGAAGGCGCGCCAAGCACCAGACAGCCACACCAGGTATATTTGATTGATTTTCTGAGTACGCTTAACAAATCCGGCTACCTAAAATATCCTGCACCTGGAGTTCCTGAGAATGTATTCAGAAAATCAATGAGCTTGGGGAAACGTGAATGAAACGAAAAAAGGCCAACCGACGGGCATGTTGCAATGCCGCGCATCAGTTCGCCACTAAAACTGGGCACTCCCGGGCAGCAGATCGTTGCTTAAGCATGCCTCAGGAATGTATGTCGCAGAATTTTAACATTGTTTTCTTGTAGCAAATGCTTAACTTGTTTCCCTTGCGCCACACCTGTCTATTCAGCGCAAACGCCGCCTGGAGCCGTGCGGCACGCTGGAACCATCACTTCAAACTGCCAAACACTTTACCGATAATCTTGCTGCCATACGCAAGCGGATTGCTGCGGATGGCTTTTTCTTCCTCGCCGATCATCAGGTACAGGCCGTCAAGCGCGCGGTCCGTGACATAACCTTCCACCGTCGATTGCTGCTGCGGCACCAGTCCCGTCTTGCCGATCTGGCTCATGGTGCTGTTGTACTTGCTGGCCAGGCCGGAACGGTCGGTAACGGATTTCACGATGGGCAGGAATTTGACGGCCAGCGGTGCCGAAGTCTTCTGGCGGAAGAAATCCGTCACGGAAGTATCGCCACCGGACAGGATGTTTTTCGCATCGCTCACGCTCATCGATTTGACCGCGTCAAGCAGCAAGGGCTTGGCCATGGGCACGGCCGACTCGGCGGCACGGTTCATCGCCACCACCAGGTCGTCCAGCTGCTGGCCGCGGCCCGTCATTTTCAGCAAAGGCTTGGCTTGTTCCAGGATGCCGGGCAACTTGATCTTGACCTTGTCATTGTTCAGGAAGCCATTTTCGATGCCCAGCTTGGCAACGGCAGCGGCCGAACCGGCTTCCAGTGCCGCTTTCAAGCCATTGCTGGCATCCTGGTTGCTAAGGGCATCCAGGGGACCGGCGGCGCCTGCGCCGGACGACAGCAACGCCAGCGCACACAGGATGGCGGCCGGACGGCCAGGGAAAGGGTTCAGGCGCATGGTTTTCCTTTTCTAAAGAATATACAGACCACCTTCTTCTGGAACCTTAGCACATCAAAACTGCAAATACCGCAGCAATTTTAGCGTCCAGGGGGAAACAAGGGGCGCCACAGATGGCGAAGGGAAAGGACTATACAGCACCGGCTGTTGTATCCGCGCACGCTAACGCCGGCGTTCAGCCTGCTATCGCCGCCAGTTGTTCGCGCACCCGCGCCAGATCCGTCTCGCGCATGCGCGCCGCCGTCTGGCGCAAGGATTTTTCCGCGCCGGACACGCCGGCCGCCGCCGCCATCGACAGCCAGATGTAGGCCTGTTGCAAATCGAGCGGGCCACCCTGGCCGCTGGCCGCCATCAGGCCCAGATTCATTTGTGCCCGCGCATGGCCCTGGCGCGCGGCCAGTGCATACCAGTCCCAGGCGGCGGCATAGTCCTGCGGCACGTCCTGGCCATTGTCATGCCGCAGCCCCAGCGCAAACTGGGCCAGGCTGTGGCCCTGCGCGGCGGCGCGACAATAACAGGCGCAGGCCAGCTGGCTATCGGGCGCAGGACCATCGTCGCGGTCGTGCAACACGCCCTGCATGTATTGCGCCGGCGCGTAATCCTGCTCGGCGGCGCGGCGGTACCACTCCAGCGCCAGCGACAGATCCTGCGGCACGCCCTGGCCATGTTCATAACGCAAACCCAGGTCGAACTGCGCCCGCACATGTCCCTGGTCGGCCGCCTTGCGATACCAGAAGATGGCTTCCTGCGCATCGGCAGGCATGCCCTGCCCATGCTCATGCAACAGTCCCAGCTGGTACTGCGCGGCGGGAAAACCCTGCCCTGCCGCCTGGCGGTAGAACACCTGCGCCCGGGTATAGTCCTGCGCGCCATGTTCATGGTGCAGGCCCAGGTTGTGCTGGGCCGCCGCGTGCCCCTGACCAGCCGCCTTCACGTACCACTCGAGTGCCGCCTGCTTATCGCAGGGCACGCCCTGGCCATTGTCGTAGATCAGTCCCAGATTGAACTGCGAACTGGCGTGGCCCTGCTCGGCCGCGCGTCGGTACCAGGTGATCGCCTGCCTGCTGTCCTGCGGCAGCACGTCGCCATTTTCATAGCGCAGCGCCAGGTTGAACTGGGCCGGCGCATAGCCTTGCTCGGCCGCCTTGCGCATCCAGGCCGTCGCTTGCTGGCGGTCCTGGCGCACGCCCTGACCATTGTCGTAGCGCAAGCCCAGGTTGAACTGCGCGCGCGCATAACCCTGGTCGGCCGCCTTGCGGTACCAGGCGATGGCTTGCACGAAGTCCTGCGGCACGCCCTTGCCATTGTCATACATCATGCCCAGATTATTCTGCGCGCCCGCGTCGCCCTGTTCCGCCGCGCGGCTGAACCACAGCATAGCTAGTGCGCTATCTTGCGCGAGCCCCTGGCCCTTGGCATACAGCCAGCCCAGGTTGTATTGCGCCGCCGCGTAGCCCTGCTCGGCCGCCTGCTGGTACCAGTGCGCCGCCTGCGCAAAATCCTGTGGCACGCCCTGCCCCTTCTGGCACATCACGCCCAGGTTGTATTGCGCGTGTTCGAGCCCCTGCGCGGCGGCCAGGCCATACCAGTGCAAGGCAAGCGCATAGCTTTGTTCGATCCCCTGGCCATTGAAATGCATGAAACCCAGGCTGTGCTGGGCGTTCGCATTGCCCTTCTCGGCCAGTCCTTTCAGGCGCAGGTAGTCAGCCGTGTAATGAGCAGCCGTGTAGCGGGGGTCGGCAAGCGGCACGGTCAAGCCTCGATGGCCAGCGTCTGGGACAACGCGGGGGTGGCATCAGCGATCAGGCGGTTCTGCTCCTGCAGCACGCCGATGAAACTGCCCAGCGAAATGGGCCGGTGGTACAGATAGCCCTGCATCGTGGTGCAACCCTTGTCCTGCAGGTAGCGCGCCTGTCCTTCCGTTTCCACACCCTCGGCGATCAGGTGCAGGCCCAGGCCGCGCGCGATCGAGATGATGGCCAGGATGACGGGGTAGTGTCCGTGCTCGTCGTGGATTTCCTTCACAAACGACTGGTCGATCTTGATGGTGTGGATGGGGAAGCGGTGCAGGTACGACAGCGAGGAATAGCCGGTGCCGAAATCGTCGATGGCCACCGATACGCCCAGCTGGCACAGCTTGTTCAACTGCTCGATCGCATACTGCGGGTTGCGGATGCAGATGTTTTCCGTGATTTCCACTTCGATCTTTTCAGGCGCGATGCCATAGCGCGTCAGCGCGCCGCGCATCTTCTCGAAAAAGTCGCCCCGGTCCAGGTATTGCGGCGACAAATTGAGCGACAGGCGCACGGCCTCGCCGCCGGCCGCATTCCACTGCACCAGGTCGCGGCACAGGGCGCCCAGCATCCAGTCCGAGATCGGCAGCATCAAGCCGTTTTCCTCGGCGAACGGCAAAAATTCGCCGGCCGTCAGCAAGCCCCGCTGCGGGTGGTTCCAGCGCATCAGGCCTTCGGCGCCAACGATGCGGCCCGTCATCACGTCCACCTGCGGCTGGTAATACATCTCCAGCTGGTTCAGCTCCAGCGCCTTGCGCAGGCTCTGCTCGAGGGCGATCTTCTGGTGCGACACGTCGAGCATGGACTCGTGATAAAAACTGTGGCCATTCTTGCCCAGTGCCTTGACCTGGTACATGGCGATGTCGGCGTGGCGCAGCAGCTCGTCGATGGTCTCGCCATCGCCCGGATAGATGGCGATGCCGATCGAAGCCGAGATATGCACCTGGTTGCCATCGAGGTCGAACGGCTGGTGCAGGCATTCGAGGAATTTGTCGGCGATCAGGCGCGCATCCTGGCGGTCGCGCAGTTCCGGCAGCACGATGGTGAATTCATCGCCGCCCTGGCGCGCCAGGGTATCGCCGCGGCGCAAACAATCCTTCAGGCGCAGCGCCACCTGCTGCAACAGTTCGTCGCCCTTCACATGGCCCAGGGTATCGTTGACCAGTTTAAAACGATCAAGGTCGATGAACATCACGGCCAGTTCCGTCAGCTTGCGGCGCGCCTGGATCACGGCCAGGCCCAGGCGGTCCTTGAACAGCATGCGGTTCGGCAGGTCCGTCAGGATGTCGTGGTAGGCCTGGTAGGAGATGACTTCCTCTGCACGCTTGCGGTCGGTGATGTCGCGCGCCACGCCGTAGGTGCCGAAGTACTCCTGCTTTTTCGCTTCCTGATCGTGGCTGTGCATGCCGATCGAATTGAGCGGAATCGTCATCAGCGTGTTGTTGAAGGTACGGTCGCTGCCGCTGCCGCTATGGCACTTCAGGCGCAGTTCCACATTGCGCGAGGCGCGCTCGTCGAGGCGGCGCTCATTGAAGGCATAGCGCGCCCGCTCCTGGTCTTCATCGTGCACGAGGATGGAATAATGGCTGCCGATCAGCTCTTCGCGGCTAAAGCCCAGCAACTGGTGCACCCTGTCGTTGATGAAGGTGATGCGGCCTTCGTGGTTCAGGGTATAGATGATGTCGGGCGAGCTGTCGACCAGGTAGCGGTACATCTTTTCCGAGTTTTCCAGCTGCAGCGCGATGCGCTCGTTCTCCAGCGCCAGCTTGCGCTTTTGCAGCGCATTCTCCACCGTCTTGAGCAGCTCCTCGCGGCTGTACGGCTTGCGCAGATAATCGTAGGCGCCACGCTTCAGGGCGCCGATGGCCGCCTCGATGCCGACGTCGCCGCTCATGACGATCACGTCGCCCTCGATCCCGCGCCGGTTGATATGGTCCATGATTTCATGGCCGCTCATGTCGGGCAGGCGCAGATCGAGCAGGATCAGGTCGAAGCGCAGTTTCGACAACTGCGCCAGCGCTTCGCTGCCGCAGGTGGCCGTGTGCAGCTGGTAGCCGCGGTCCTTCAGCAGTTCGTGGAGGGAAGCGAGCAAACGGGGCTCGTCGTCGACCAGCAGGATGCGCGGGCTGTTTTCCAGGTCAAACGGAATGGCGGAGGAGTTCATGGACGTTACGAAGACAAGGCGGTATTGCCCGGCGCGGGCAGCGCGGCTGCAGCGCTCGTCGGCAAGGGAATGGGCAGTAAGATTTCAAACGAGGTGCCGGACTTGCTGCTGCGGCAGCCGATCATGCCATGCAGGCGCGTGACCAGGTCGTGCACGATGGACAAACCCAGGCCGTGATGCGCCCCTTCCTTGCTGCTGCGCACAGGGGAAAACAGATTGGCCAGCACGTCGGGAGACAGGCCGGCGCCATTGTCGCTGACGCACAGCTCCAGGTACAGGCGGCGGTCGCGGTTGACATGGCCACGGTTAGACACTTCGATGCGCCCGCCATCGGGCAGGGCTTCGACAGCGTTTTTCAGCAGGTTGAGCAGGATTTGCTTGAGCGTGTCGGCATCGGCCTCCACCTCGCATGGCGCGTCCTGCATGCGCGTGACCACTTCGATCTTCGACGGCAGGAAGTCGGTGGCGCGGAACAGGCGCAGCACGTCGTCGACCACGCGCGCGCAATCGGTGACGCCACTGGCCGCCACCGGCTGCAGATCGGCCAGGCCGCTGATCAACTGGCCGACCCGGTCGATTTCCTCGTTCAGGATCGACATCTCGCCCGTAACCGGCTCCTGCTTCTCCAGCTTGTGATCGAGCACGCTCAGATAATTCTTGATGATGGACAGCGGGTTATTCACTTCATGCACGACGCGGCGCGACGCGGCGCGGTATTCCTCGGCCACGTGATCGAGCTGGCGGCGCGCCAGACCGCGCGCGCTGATGGCCGTTTCCAGCGCCGTGGCGGCCTGGTTGGCATACGCGCGCAGGAAACCCTCGCGCTTCTGGCAAGCGGGAATCTGCCACGCCGCCACGCCGCCAATCAGCACGCCCAGGCTGCGCTGGCCCGCCACCAAAGGCACGCAGACCAGGCTGTCGGTACCGAGAATGCGGAACAGCTGCTCCTCGACGATGCCCAGCGCCGGCATGTCGCGTTTCAGGAACGCCAACTGGCACTCCAGCGCCGAGGCAGCCAGCGGGCCGCCCTTGGCCAGCGGGATCGAGAACCCTGCCAGGCGCTGCTGATGCTCGCCCGCCGCCACGCCCACCAGCGCATGGCCGGTGGGGTTTTGCAGCAGGATGATGGCGGTGTCGAAATCGAACAGGATGCGCGCCGAGCGCGTGATGGCTTCCAGCAGGCTGCTCTCTCCCTGTTGGCGGGCGAAAGTCTGCCCCACTTCGGACACCAGCACCATGTTGCGCACTTCATCGGACAGGCGCTGCTGCACCGGATCGACGGACGGCGGCGCATACGCGGGCGGCGTGGCGATATCATCCGCGCCGGCCAGGTCGATGCCCAGGTGCTGCGCGGCCTGCTCCACCTGGCGCGCGACGCTGCCGGCCAGGTCTTCCAGTACCTCGACATCCAGCGCGCACAGGCTTGCCGCCTGCGTGATGGACTCGGCCTCGTCCGCATCGTCGGCATGGCTGCACAGCAGGTGTGCCAGGCGCACGATGCGGATCAGGGGATGGCTCGCTTCCAGGCGCGCCAGCGGTTCATGGTGATACAGCACGCTGTCGGCCAGGAAGGAATCGAGATGCCAGCGCTCGATCAGCCAGGCGCCCGCTTCGGCATGCGTGATCTGCAAGGTGCGCTGCTCCACCGCGCACAGGGCGGCATCGTCGCGCGCCGTGAAATTGAAGGCGTATTCCTTCGGCGCCGTGGCCAGCAAGGCCAGGCGGCCCACGTTGTGCAGCAATCCTGCCAGATACGCTTCCTCGACATGCGGATAGGCCATGGCCTTGGCCAGCGCGCGCGCCATGACGGCGGCCGACAGCGAACTTTTCCAGAAGGCGCGCAAATCCGTGCTGCCGGAATGGGGGAAGCTGTTGAAGGTCTGGAAGACGGATTCGCTGATGACCAGCGTCTTGATCATGTCCGTGCCCAGCGAGACGAGCGATTGTTCCAGGCTGACGACCTTGCTCTGGCGATGATAGGCCGAGCTGTTGGCCACGCCGAGGATCTTGCTGGTCATGCCCGCATCCTTGGCGATCAGGGCGGCCAGCTCCGGCATGCCGGCATCGTCGGCCTGCAGGTGGGCGATCAGCTTGAGGAGGATCTGCGGCATGGCCGGCAGGCGGGCAATCAGCAGGCGATTGCGAATATCTTGATCAGATTGATGCATCGTATCAGGCATTGCCGGTTCGAAAAGGATGAGCGCTCAGCAGCGAAGCGCGGCCACGTTCAGAGGAATCCTCCACTCCTGTAACCAAAAAATCTATTGCCTGAGAGGATGCCGGGAAAGAACTCATCTTATCATAAGCGCCGGATATTACTTGCAATATAGAAAATTAAGTTGAAATAAATCCAGCGTTCTACAGTGGAAACTTATGCCTTGAAGGAACCTAGCAAACGGTGGCGGAAGCGCCGCGATATCAGCCACAGCGCCAGCGCCAGGCCAGTAAACGCCAGTTGGCCCGAGGCCAGCCACAGCACGGAACCGGACAGCAGCGGCGAGATCACGCCGGCCACCACGGCGCCGAGCATGGTGCTGGCAAACGACTGGCACGAGGCCACCGTGCCGCGGATATGCGGGAACAGATCGAGCGCCAGCAGGGTCGCGCCGGGTCCCACCAGCGACATGCCGAAAGTGTAGAAGAACAGGGGCAGCACCGACCAGGGCAAGGATGGCGGCAGGAATAGGTGATACACGACATTGACGCTGGCGGCGCACAGCAAGAAGGCAAAGCCGATGCCGATCTGGCGCGCGAACGTGACCTTGCCCGCGATGCGGTTGGCCGCCGCGGCGCCCATGAAGATGCCGCTCACGCAGGGAATGAACAGCCAGCCGAATTGCGATGGCCCCAGGCCCAGCTGCCTGGGCAGCATTTCCGGCGCGGCCGTGATGAACAGGAACAGGCCCGCGAAATTGAGGGCGACGATGCCGGCCTTGATGTGGAACAGGGGCGAGCGCAGGATCTGGCCATAGCTCGATGCAAGGAAACGGGGATTGAACGGCTGGCGCTTGGCCAAAGGCAGGGTTTCGGGCAGGCGCCAGTAGCAGAACGCCAGCAGCACCACCGTGTAAAAGGCGAGGAACAGGAAGATCGAGCGCCAGTCGAACCAGATGACGATCCAGCCGCCGAGAATCGGCGCCACGGCCGGGGCGATGGAAAAGATCATCGTCACCAGCGACAGCAGCCGCGCCGCCGCCGCATCGGCATACAGGTCGCGGATGATGGCGCGGCTGATCACCACGCCGGCGCCGGCAGAGACGCCCTGCATGATGCGGAAGAACCACAGATAGTGCACCGTGTGCGCCGAAGCGCAGCCGAGCGAGCCGATGGCAAACATCAGCAGGGACACGAGAATGACGTTGCGCCGGCCGAAGGTATCCGAGATCGCGCCATGCCACAGCACCATGCCGGCAAAGGCCAGCATGTAGAACGTCAGCGACTGCTGCACTTCCAGCGGCGACGCCTGCAGCGAACCCTGGATCGCGCCAAACGCGGGCAGATACGTGTCGATCGACAGGGGCCCCAGCATCGACAGCCCGGCCAGCATCATCGCCAGCGCACCGCGGCTCAGCGGCGCCATGTGGCTTGGCGTGGGAGGCGGAACGGGGGTAACCGGGTCGGGCGGCACATCGGCCGGAGGGGTGGGAAACATGGCGGGTCCAAAGTGGCGCGCGGACCAATTTCAGTCCGCGCACGGGGTTACTGCGGGTGTCTTACGGTGAACGCTTACTGCTGTGGTTTGGGCTTGGCTTCTTCACGGCGGTTGTAGCCTGCGACCATGTCAAAGCGGAACAGACGGCATTCCAGCGCGCCATTGAAGAAAGGCGTCTTGCGCGCTTCCTTCAAACGCAGCAGCTTGGGCAGGCCCAGGTCGGCCGTGAACAGGAACACGGTCCAGCCGGCGAAACGCTGCTTCAGGGTCGTGCCCATGGCCGAATAAAAGGAGGTCGACAGTTCGTCTTCCGGGATGGTGCTGTCGCCACGCACGCCGATACGTTCGCCATACGGCGGGTTGGTCAGCATGATGCCCGGCACGTCGCTTGGCGGCTTGACTTCCTGTGCCTCGATCTGTTTCAGCGGCACGTCGAAGCGCACACCGGCGCAACGCAGGTTATGCCGCGTCATGGCGACCATGTCGCCCGAGATGTCGCTGCCGAAGATGGTCGGTTCGGCCGGCAGCGGATTGACCTTGATGGCGTTTTTCATGGCATTCCACGGCGCCGGATCGAAGTCGTGGAAGTTTTCAAACGCGAACTGGCGCGAAGCACCCGGCGGAATGCCCTGCAACATCTGCGCCGCTTCGGCCAGAATGGTGCCGGAACCGCACATCGGGTCAAACAGCACCATGCCGGGCTTCCAGCCCGACACGCGCAGCAGGCCGGCGGCCAGGTTTTCGCGCAGCGGCGCGTCGCCCGTCTCTTCGCGCCAGCCGCGCTTGAACAAGGCTTCGCCCGAGGTGTCGAGGTAGACGGTAAACGTGTGTGCATCGAGGAAGCCGACGATGCGCATGTCCGGCGTCTTGGTGTTGACCGATGGGCGCTCGTTGAACTGGTCGCGGAAGCGGTCGCAGATCGCATCCTTGATTTTCAAGGTCGTGAATTCCAGGCTGCGCAGCGGCGATTTGACAGCCGTGACGTCGACGCGGATCGTGTGGTGCACGCCGAACCAGTCTTCCCAGGATTGCGCCAGGGTCAGGTCATAGATATCGTTTTCCGTCTTGTAGCCGGAATGGGCCATGCGCATCAGCACGCGCGAGGCGATGCGCGAATGCAGGTTGATGCGATAGGAGTCCAGCAGGTCGCCCGAGCAGTGTACGCCGCCCGGTACCTGGTTGTGGACCTTCATGGTCGCACTATCCTGGGCGATCTCGCCCAGTTCCTCGGCCAGCGCCGCTTCCATGCCGCGCGGGCATGGGCAAAAATATGAAGCCATGGTGTACCTTTTATCCGTTGAAAAACAATTAACTAAAAATTTCAGAACCTGTCGGATTACGCGCGCAGCGCTAATCCGACCTACAACTTCTCCAGCGCCCGTTCGACAAAATCGAGGCGGTCCTGGCCCCAGTACCCTTCGCCATCGACGATATACCACGGCGAACCGAAGACGCTGGCGGCGGTGGCCGCTTCCGTATTGGCATCGTATTCGGCCTGCACGCTGGCCGTTTCCGACGTTTTCAGCAGCTGGCGGCCATCGAAACCGGCATCCAGCGCGATCTGCACCAGGGTTTCCTCGTCGCCGATGTTGCGCTCTTCAGCCCACAGGCCGCGCATGATGGCGTGCGCCAGGTTCAGCGATGCTTCCACACCGTGCGCCAGGCGCGTGGCGATGATCAGCTTGGCAGAAGCTTCCGGCGACACGGGGAAGAACTTTGGCTGCAAGGTCAAGGGCACCTGCAAAAAGGCCGACCAGCGCGCCAATTCTGCCAGGCGGTACGCCTGGCGCTGCGGTGCGCGCTTGGCCAGCGGCAGGCCGCCCGAGACACTGAAGACCTTGCCCAGGTCAAAAGGGCGCACGTCGATCTGGGCACCCGTCTTCGCGGCGATGGCCATCAGGCGCGTATGACCCAGATAGGTCCATGGCGAGTGGGGGGCGAAGAAATACTGCACGACTTTGCTCTGACTTGCACTCATCTCGACTCCCTTAGAAAGGCTTGACCACGACCAGCACGACGACGGCCAGCAGCATCACCACCGGCACTTCATTAAACCAGCGGAACCAGGTGTGGCTGCGCTTGTTGAGACCTTTTTCAAACTTGCGCAGGATGGAACCGCAGGCATGGTGATAGCCGAGCAGCAGCACCACGAACGTCAGCTTGGCGTGCATCCAGCCCGGCATCTTCATGCGGCCCTCGCCGCCACCGTACAGCATCCACATCAACGCCAGCCCCAGCACCATGGCCGGCAGCGCCAGCAGCGACATGAAACGGTACAGCTTGCGCGCCATCAGCAGCAGGCGCTCGGTGGCTACCGTTTCCGTCTCCATCGCCAGGTTCACGAAGATGCGCGGCAAGTAAAACAGGCCGGCAAACCAGGACATGACGAAGATGATGTGGAAGGCTTTGGTCCAGAGAAAGAGCATGGGGTTTCCAGTGTCGGAGGTGGAGAGAAACGAGAGCACGGACCGCCTTGTGGGCAGCCCGCGAAAGAGACTATTTACGTACTTCGCCGTGGCCAAAGACCACGTACTTAAGCGAGGTCAAACCTTCCAGTCCCACCGGGCCGCGCGCATGCAGCTTGTCGTTCGAGATGCCGATCTCGGCGCCCAGGCCATATTCGAAGCCGTCGGCGAAACGCGTCGACGCGTTCACCATCACCGAGGCGGAATCGACTTCGCGCAGGAAGCGCAGCGCATCGCTGTAGTCTTCCGTGATGATCGATTCCGTATGCTTGGACGAATACTGGTTGATGTGGTCCATCGCTTCGTCGATGCCGTCGACCACTTTCACCGACAGGATCGCCGCCAGGTATTCGGTGGACCAGTCTTCCTCGGTGGCGGGCACCAGGTGCGGATAAGCGGCGGCGGCCAGGATCGCATGGCTTTCCGGATCGGCGCGCAGTTCCACCTGCTTGGTCAGGTACAGTTCGGCCAGCTGCGGCAGCACGGTAGCGGCGATGGCGCGCGACACCAGCAGGGTTTCCATGGTGTTGCAGGTGCCGTAGCGGTGGCACTTCGCGTTGAAGCCGATATCGATCGCCTTCCTGATATCGGCCTTGGCGTCGATGTAGACGTGGCAGATGCCATCGAGGTGCTTGATCATCGGCACGGTAGCCTCGTTCATCAGGCGCGCGATCAGGCCCTTGCCGCCGCGCGGCACGATGACGTCCACGTACTGCGGCATGGTGATGAGAGCGCCGACGGCGGCGCGGTCGGTGGTGTCGATGACTTGCACGGCATCGGCAGGCAGGCCTGCTCCCTGCAAGCCCTCGGCCACCAGTTTGGCCAGCGCGCGGTTGCAGTGTATCGCTTCCGAGCCGCCGCGCAAGATCGTCGCGTTGCCGCTCTTGATGCACAGGCCGGCCGCGTCCACCGTCACGTTCGGACGGGCTTCATAGATGATGCCGATGACGCCCAGCGGCACGCGCATCTGCCCCACCTGGATGCCCGTCGGGCGGAATTTCATGTTCGAGATTTCGCCGATCGGGTCGGCCAGCGACACGATCTGCGTCAAGCCTTCGACCATGGTAGCAATGGCAGAGTCGGACAGGGTCAGGCGGTCGAGCATGGCCGGCGCCAGGCCGGCGGCGGCGGCCGCATCGAGGTCGCGCTGGTTGGCCGCGCGCAGCAGATCGGTATCGCGCACGATGGCGGCGGCGATCAGGCTCAAGGCACGGTTGCGCGTGGCGCTGTCGGCACGCGCCATGGCGCGCGAGGCGGCGCGCGCGCGCGTGCCCACGTCCTGCATATATTCTGTGATGTCCATGCTCGTATCCATATAGTAAAAAACTAGCCTCGGGCGATCTTCAGGCCCAGCTGCAGCATGGCATCCCAGGCATCGCCCGCATAGCCCTTGGCGCGCAAGCCCTTGATCATCTTGTCCACCTGCGCCGCCTGCTGCAGCGCCGCTTCCAGCACGGGTAGCGAAATGCGCCGCAGGGCCGGCTCCATCATCCGCTCGCGCGGCCCCCAGATGCGGTATTCCTTCAGCAGCGCACCCAATGGACGCCCTTGCGCCATGCCGGCCTTCAATTTTAACAGCGTGCGGATTTCTTCGGAGACGGCCCACAAGACCAGCGGCAGCGCCTCGCCCTCGCCTTTCAAGCCTTCGAGCATGCGCACCAGGCGCGCCGGGTCGCCCGCCAGCATGGCTTCGGACAGCTTGAAGACATCGTAGCGGGCCACGTTCAGCACCGCGTCCTGCACTTGCTCGTACGTCAGCTTGCCCGCGGCATGCAGCAAGCCCAGTTTCTGGATTTCCTGGTGCGCCGCCAGCAAATTGCCTTCCACCCGTTCGGCGATGAAGTCGATGCTGGCCCTTTCGGCGCTTTGCCCCTGTGCCGCCAGGCGCTGGGATATCCAGGCAGGCAACTGCGCCCGTTCCACATTCGGAATGTCGATATACACGGCCGCCTGCTGCAGGCTGGCGACCCAGGCCGCCTTTTGCGTCGCCCAATCCAGCTTGGGCAAGGTGATCAGGGTCAGGTTGTCTGGACTGAGATTTTTCGCATAGCTTTGCAGCGCCGCTCCGCCATCCTTGCCCGGCTTGCCGGTGGGGATGCGCAGCTCGATCATTTTCTTGTCGCCGAACAGCGACAGCTCCTGGTTCGCCGCCAGCAGTTCTCCCCACTTGAAGCTGCGCTCCACCGTCAGCACGTCGCGCTCGGAGTACCCCTGCGCACGCGCCGCGCGGCGGATCTTGTCGGCCGCTTCCAGCGCCAGCAAGTGTTCGTCGCTGGTGATCACATACAGCTGCGCCAGCGGCTTGGCCACATGCCCATCGAGCGCGTCTATCCGCAATTGCATGGCGTCCCCGTTACTGCTGCGGCGCGACCGGCGTCACGGGCGTCACTGGCGCCACCGACATGGCCGGCAGCACCGGCTTGATGGCTGCCAGGCGGCGCATGATCTGCTGCACCAGGTCGTTGCGCATGTCGCGGTACAGCGCCGCCTCTTCCGTTTCCTTGGCCAGTACCTGCGATTCGTCGAAGGTAATCGGGCGCACCAGGCTGATGGTCGTTGGTGCCAGCAACTGGTTGCCGGCCTTGTCCACCACGCGGAAATTGATCGCGTAGCCGAGTTGGTACTCTTGCACGCGGCCGTTATTGTTCAGCGACAAAATGGTCTTGGTACGATTCCTCTCCGGGTCGTTGAGCACTTCAAGAACGGCGTCGGCGCCATCCTTGGTGTTCACCACCTCCGTGCTGCCAATGGCGCGGATATAGCGTTTCAGGCCAATCGCCAGCGGCGACGTGTCGGGCAAGCCGATGTACATCGTCGCGAACGGCAGCATGAAACTGCCGTTCGAACCGCGCAAGTGAAAGCCGCAGGCCGACAGCAGGACAGTCAGGCCCAGCGCCAGCACGGCACGGCGGCCCAACAGCGATACTTGAGAGGAAGTCGTCATGATTACACCACGATGCTGATTAACTTGCCTGGCACGACGATGATCTTCTTCGGCGTGGTCTCGACGTACTTCTGCACACTTTCGCAGGCCAGCGCGGCCGCTTCGATGCTGGCCTTGTCCGCATCCTTGGACACAGTGATCGAGCCGCGCAGCTTGCCGTTCACCTGGATCATCATCTCGATCTCGGACTGTTCCAATGCTTGCGGGTCGACCTGCGGCCAGGCGACGTTCAACAGGTCGCCGTGCACGCCAGCGTAGCCCAGTTCCTGCCACAGCACGTGGGTGATGTGCGGCGCGACGGGATTGAGCAGGCGCAGGAAGATGGAGAAGCCTTCGGCGATCAGCGCTTTCGACTGCGCGCTGTCATCGAGCTTGGCCGATTCCAGGGTGTTGAGCATCTTCATGCAGGCCGACACCACGGTGTTGTACTGGATGCGCTTCAAGTCGTAATCGGCTTGCTGCAGCAGCTTGTGCAATTCGCGGCGCAGGTTTTTCTGCGCGTCGCCCGTGGCAGGTGCGGCGCCGCCAGCCAGTGCGGCCTGGATCGTGGCCGACTGGGCGTAGCCGAAGTTCCACACGCGGCGCAGGAAGCGGTTCGCGCCTTCGACGCCGCTGCCCGACCATTCCAGCGTCTGTTCCGGCGGCGAAGCGAACATGGTGAACAGACGGGCCGTGTCGGCGCCGTACTGCTCGATCTGCGCTTGCGGGTCGATGCCGTTGTTCTTCGACTTCGACATTTTTTCCGTGCCGCCGATTTCCACCGGCTGGCCGTCGGCCACCAGGACGGCGCTTTGCGGACGGCCCTTGTCATCGAGGGACAGGCGCACGTCGTCCGGGTTGAACCAGGTAGTCTTGCCCACCGCGTCCTTGCGGAAGTAGGTTTCGTTGAGCACCATGCCCTGCGTCAGCAGGTTGACGAACGGCTCGTCGAACTTGACCAGGCCGAAGTCGCGCATGATCTTGGTCCAGAAGCGCGCGTACAGCAAGTGCATCACGGCGTGTTCGATGCCGCCGATGTACTGGTCCATCGGCATCCAGTAGTCATTGCGCGCGTCGACCATGGCGTCATTGCTGCCTGGCGAGGTATAGCGCATGTAGTACCACGACGAATCGACGAAGGTATCCATGGTGTCCGTCTCGCGGCGCGCCGGCTTGCCGCACTGCGGGCAGTCGCACTTGAGGAAAGCTTCGTATTTGTTCAGCGGGTTGCCCGTGCCGTCCGGCACGCAGTCTTCCGGCAACACCACCGGCAAGTCTTTTTCCGGCACCGGCACCACGCCGCAATCGGCGCAATGGATCATCGGGATCGGCGTGCCCCAGTAGCGCTGGCGCGAGATGCCCCAGTCGCGCAGGCGGAACGTGGTTTTCTTTTCGCCCAGGCCCAGTTCAGCCAGGTCGGCGGCCACCGCATCGACGGCGGACGCGAAATGCAGGCCGTCGTATTTGCCGGAAGCGACGCAGACGCCATCCTTGCTGCCATACGATTCCTGCCAGGCGTCCGTCGAAAATTCCTGACCCTTGACTTCGATGACTTGCTTGATCGGCAGGTCATACTTCTTGGCAAAGCCGAAATCGCGCTCGTCGTGCGCTGGCACACCCATCACGGCGCCATCGCCGTAGGTGATCAGCACGTAGTTGCCGACCCACACTTCCACCTGCGCGCCCGTCAGCGGATGGGTGACGAACAGGCCGGTCGGCATGCCCTTCTTCTCCATCGTTGCCATGTCCGCTTCGATCACGGAACCGAGCTTGCATTCGGCGTTGAAAGCGGCCAGCGCAGGATTGCTTTGCGCGGCGTGGATGGCCAGCGGGTGCTCGGCGGCCACGGCGCAGAAGGTCACGCCCATGACGGTGTCCGGACGCGTGGTAAATACATACAGCTTGCCGTCGCCGATCAGGGCGCCATTCGCGTCCTTGATGTCATGCGGGAAGGCGAAACGCACGCCCGTCGACTTGCCGATCCAGTTGGTCTGCATGGTGCGCACGCGCTCGGGCCAGCCCGGCAGCTTGTCATCCACATAGGCCAGCAATTCTTCCGCATAATCGGTGATGCGCGCGTAGTACATGGGGATTTCGCGCTTTTCGATCAGCGCGCCCGAACGCCAGCCGCGGCCGTCGACGACTTGCTCGTTGGCCAGCACGGTCTGGTCGATCGGATCCCAGTTCACGGTACCGGTCTTCTTGTAGATGATGCCTTTTTCCAGCATCTTGAGGAACATCCACTGGTTCCATTTGTAGTATTCGGGCTTGCAGGCGGTCATTTCGCGCGACCAGTCGATGGCCAGGCCCATCGATTCCATCTGCTGCTTCATGTGGGCGATATTCGAATACGTCCATTGCGCGGGCGGCACGTTGTTGGCCATGGCCGCGTTTTCCGCCGGCATGCCGAACGCATCCCAGCCCATCGGCATGAGCACGTTGTAGCCATTCATGCGCAGGTAGCGGTACATCACGTCATTGATCGTATAGTTGCGCACGTGACCCATGTGCAGCTTGCCCGAAGGGTAAGGCAGCATCGAGCAGGCAAAATACTTGCCTTTTGGGAAACGCGGGTCGTGTTCGACGGCTTTATAGGCGTCGATCGCCTTCCAGTGCGATTGGGCGGCTTGTTCGACGTCGGCGGGACTATATTTATCTTGCATGATGTGCGGCCAATAGTGGATATGAACCGAGCATTATACTGGTTGTCGCCGCCCGATAGCGCGGCGCGCTGGCGGCCCGGTCTCGCATATTTTGACGGGCGCACAATTATGCTGTGTCGTATGCAACAATACATATGCAACAATATTCTTCTTTACCTCAAGTCCGGCCATGATCGTCTACCAGGAATATCCGCCCATCCCCGCCCTGCGGCCCTGGCTGGACTGCGTCTGGACGTGCCGCGTGCAAACGGGTGCCACGCCCCTGACGCATCAGGTCTTGCCCGACAATTGCATCGACATCCTGTGCCAGGACCAGCAGGATGCCAGCTTTGCCGTCGGCATGATGACGGCGCCGATCGCCGTCGTCAGCCAGGGCCTCGTGCAGACGGTGGCGGCCCGCTTCAAGCCGGGCGCGGCGGCCCGCTTCTTCCAGCTTCCCTTGTGTGAACTCAGCGATGGCCGCACGGGATTGCAGCAGCTGTGGGGCCGCGAACTGGCGGCGCGCCTGGCTGACGCCCTGTGGAGCGAGCCCTTGTCCAATGCGCAAAGAATTTCTATTCTGCAAGACTATCTGCTGCTGCGCCTGCGCAGCGTGCCGCCACGGCGCCAGCCCGGCGCAGCCGAACATGCCATCGCGGCCATCGAGCGCGCATGCGGCCAGGTGCGCGTGGATGGCCTGGCGCGGCAACTGGGCGTGTCGCGCCAGCACCTGGCGCTGCAATTTCGCCAGCAAGTGGGCATCAGCCCGAAGCTGTTTGCCCGCATCTGCCGTTTCCGCGCCGCCAGCCAGGGCTTGAAAAACCTGGCGGGACAGCCGGACTGGGCGCAAGTCGCCCTGCAATTTGGCTATTTCGACCAGTCGCACCTGATCCACGATTTCCAGGATTTCGCCCGCAGCTCGCCCGAGGCGTGGTTTATGCACCGCCACCATTGAAACCTTCCATTTTTACAATCTCCACGCGCTCGCCGGTGGCATGATGGCGTTATTCTTCATTTACCAGGAGCAGAACATGATCAAGGGCTTGCGCACCGTCACCTATCCCGTCCCCGACTTGGACAAGGCCAAGGCCTGGTACAGCCAGGTATTCAATACCACGCCTTACTTCGACCAGCCGTTCTATGTCGGTTTTGCCATCGGCGGCTTCGAGCTGGGCTTGCTGCCAGACGGCCAGCCTGGCACGCAGGGCAGCGTGACGTACTGGGGCGTGGATGGCATCGAGCAGGAAGTCGAGCGCATCGTGGCACTGGGCGGCAGTCTGCACCACCCGATCACGGACGTGGGCGACGGCATCCGCACGGTGGAATTGCTCGATCCGTTCGGCAACCAGATCGGCCTGATCGACAATCCCCATTTCGATATCGGCAAGGTCGTTTAGGCGGCTTCACCCTGCAGCCATGCGCGCAATTGCTGCAAGGCCGTCTTTTCATGCGCCGTTTCAGGCGTGATCAGGTAATACGCCCGCTGGCCGCGCAGTGGGCGCTCGCATGCGATGCGCAATTCGCCACGCGCCAGCTCCGCTTCGACCAGCATGCGTGGCAGCAAGACCACGCCCTGCCCCTGCACGGCCGCCATGGCCAGCATGGAAAACAGTTCATAACGGGCGCCATAGTGCGCTCCATCGCGCCCCTCTCCCTCGACCTGCATGGCGTCAAACCACTGGCGCCAGGCGCCCGGGCGCGTACTTTGTTGCAGCAAGGTCAGTTCCAGCAAATCCTGCGGCTGCCAGGCGCTACGCGCCGCCAACAGGCGCGGACTGGCGACGGGCACGATTTCTTCATGCATGAGCAAGGTGGCGCGCGTCCCGGGCCAGCGCGCCAATTGCTCGGGCGTGCCCGCGTACAGGGCGCCGTCGTATTCCGTATCGGCAAACATGAACGGTTTTGTATACGCGTCGATATGCACGACGATATCCGGGTGCAGTTGCGCCAGCGAAGACAGCCGCGGCATCAGCCAGCGCGTGGCAAACGTGGGTACCGAAGCCAGCTGCAAGGCGCCGCCGCCGCCCTGGCGCGCCATGGTGTCGAGCGTGTCGCGCTCCAGGCCATCGAGGCGGGCCGCGATCTGCCGCGCATACGCGGCGCCCGCGCTGGTCAGCAACACGCCATGGCGCGTGCGCTGAAACAATTGCACGCCAAGAAAAGTTTCCAAGGATGAAATCTGCCGCGACACGGCACTTTGCGTCAGCGACAGTTCGCGCGCCGCATGCGTGTAGCTCTGGTGCCGCGCAGCCGCCTCGAAGCAGTTCAGGGCTTGCAGCATGGGAATTTTGCGTGACATGGGAGTATCCGGCCGGTGAAAGGCCCCTAGTATGCCGCAAGATATGCGCAATACGCATGTCTGGGTGCGAAAAAATCGTTTGCGCAAGGCTAGGCAAAAACCTACCATGAGCCATATTCAATCTTGCGCCGATCACCGGCGCTCACCTGCGAGGCCTGTGATGAGCAAAACCGTATTCGACTGGAATTCCCCCCTGCTGCTGGAAGAACAACTGACGGGCGACGAACGCGCCGTGCTGGAAGCGGCCCGCGATTATTGCCAGGGCAGCCTGGTGCCTCGGGTCCTCGAATCGTTCCGCCATGGCCGCACGGATGCCGCCATCTTCCGCGAAATGGGCGAACTGGGCTTGCTGGGCACGACCATTCCCGAAGAATACGGCGGGGCCGGCCTGAACTATGTTTGCTACGGCCTGGCCGCGCGCGAAGTCGAGCGCGTCGATTCGGGCTACCGCTCGATGATGAGCGTGCAATCGTCGCTGGTGATGGTGCCGATCAATGCCTTCGGCAACGAGGAAACCAAGCAGAAGTACCTGCCGAAACTGGCGACGGGCGAATTCATCGGCTGCTTCGGCCTGACTGAACCAAACCATGGTTCCGATCCCGGCAGCATGGTCACGCGCGCGCGCAAGGTACCGGGCGGCTATAGTCTCTCCGGCGCCAAGATGTGGATCACCAACAGCCCCATCGCCGATGTGTTCGTCGTCTGGGCCAAGGACGATGAAGGCGCGATCCGCGGCTTCGTGCTGGAAAAAGGCTGGAAAGGCCTGTCGGCGCCGGAAATCCACGGCAAGGTCGGCTTGCGCACCAGCATCACCGGTGAAATCGTCATGGATGAGGTGTTTTGCCCGGAAGAAAATGCATTCCCCGACGTGCGCGGCTTGAAAGGCCCGTTCACTTGCCTGAACAGCGCCCGCTACGGCATCGCCTGGGGCGCGCTGGGCGCGGCCGAAGACTGCTACCTGAAGGCGCGCCAGTACACGATGGACCGCCAGCAATTCGGCCGCCCGTTGGCAGCGAACCAGCTGGTGCAAAAGAAACTGGCCGACATGTTGACGGAAATCACCATGGGCTTGCAAGGCTGCCTGCGCCTGGGCCGCATGAAGGATGAAGGCTCGCCCGCCGTGGAAATCACCTCCATCATGAAGCGCAACAGCTGCGGCAAGGCGCTCGATATTGCCCGCATGGCGCGCGACATGATGGGTGGCAACGGCATTTCCGACGAGTTCGGCGTCATCCGCCACCTGGTCAACCTGGAAGTGGTCAACACCTACGAAGGCACGCACGATGTGCACGCGCTGATCATCGGCCGCGCCATCACCGGCATCGCCGCGTTCAACTAATGGACGCCTTGGCTTCCACCCTGCGGCCCGCGCCGCTGACCGGCTTGCGCGTGCTGGACCTGTCGCGCGTGCTGGCCGGCCCGTGGGCCGGGCAAATGCTGGCCGACCTGGGCGCCGACGTCGTCAAGGTTGAACAGCCGGGCCGCGGCGACGACACGCGCTCCTGGGGCCCGCCGTACCTGAAAGATGCAGATGGCCGCGACACCGCCGAGGCCGCCTATTTCCAGTGCGCCAACCGCAACAAGCGCTCCTTGTGCATCGACTTGGCCGCGCCGGAAGGGCAAGCCCTGGTGCGCCAGCTGGCGGCCGAAGCGGACGTGCTGTTGGAAAATTTCAAGCTCAATGGTTTGAAGCAATACGGCCTCGATGCGGCCAGCTTGCTGGCACTCAACCCGCGCCTCGTCTACTGCTCCATCACGGGCTTTGGCCAGGATGGGCCGTACGCGGCGCGCGCCGGCTATGACTTCCTGATCCAGGGCATGGGCGGCTTGATGAGCATCACGGGCGTACCCGACGGCCAGCCGGGCGCGGGTCCGCAAAAAGTGGGCGTGGCACAGACGGACATTCTGACGGGCCTGTACGCTACGATCGCCGTGCAGGCGGCGCTGGCCGAACGCGAACGCTCGGGCCTGGGCCAGCATATCGACCTGGCCTTGCTCGACGTGCAAGTGGCCGCGCTGGGCAACCAGGCGGCCAATTACCTGTGCGGCGGCAAGGTGCCGCAGCGCATGGGCAATGCCCATCCGAACATCGTGCCCTACCAGGACTTCCCCACGGCCGACGGCGACATGATTTTGGCGATCGGCAACGATGGCCAATTTTCGCGCTTTTGCGCCGTCGCCGGCCACCCGGAATGGGCGCAGGACGAACGCTTCGCCACCAATCCACAGCGCGTGGCACACCGGGCGATCTTGATCCCCCTGATGCGCCAGACCACGGTCATGCGCACGACGGCCGAGTGGATCAGCGCCTTCGAGGCGCAAGCCGTGCCGTGCGGTCCCGTCAACCGCATCGACCAGGTCTTTGCCGACCCGCAAGTGGTGGCGCGTGGCTTGAAAGTGGACATGCCGCATCCGACGGCGGGCACGGTGGCGCTGGTGGCCAATCCCGTGCGCCTGTCCCACTCGCCGGTGCAATACCGCTTGCCGCCGCCATTGCTGGGGCAGCATACGCAGGAAGTGCTGCAGCAGTGGCTGGGGTTGGACAGTGCGGAGATTGAACGCTTGCGCGAACGCAAGGTCGTGTAAATGTTGGGTATATCGGATTACGCGCTTGCGCGCTAATCCGAGCTACTTCAATACCAGCTTCAACGCCGGCTTCTCGCCATAATCGTCATAGCGCTCATTGATGCCGGCGATACAGAACGTGATTTCTTCCAGCAAGTCCGGCACTTGCGCCTTCATTGCTTCCGCATCTTGCACAACAATGTCGAGCACTTCGTTCGGCTTCAAACGGAACTGCGTCATGTTTTCGTCATCGCGCAGATAGCTGAGGCAATCAACCCAGGCGTCCATGCTGTTGCCGTAGAACTCGGGGAAACCGAAGGCTTGCACGCATTGCGCGTGAAAGCTCGCTGCGTCGGTGATGTCTTTTCCATTCAGGATGGCAGTGGCCATGGTCTTCCTCAGTTCTTCAGCGACAGCACATCCTGCATGTCGAACAGGCCGGTCGGCTTGTCTGCCAGGAAACGCGCGGCGCGCAAGGCGCCGTGGGCGTAGGTGACGCGGCTGCTCGACTTGTGGCTGATCTCGATGCGCTCGCCGATGCCGGCAAACAGCACCGTATGATCGCCGACGATATCGCCGCCGCGGATGGTGGCAAAGCCGATGGTCGACGGGTCGCGTTCGCCCGTCACGCCTTCGCGGCCGTAAACGGCGCATTCCTTCAGGTCGCGGCCCAGGGCGCCGGCCACCACTTCACCCATTTGCAGGGCGGTGCCCGATGGCGCATCGACCTTGAAGCGGTGATGGGCTTCGATGATCTCGATATCATAGCCTTCGGACAGGCTTTTCGCGGCCAGTTCCAGCAGCTTCATGGTGACATTCACGCCCACGCTCATGTTCGGCGCGAACATGATGGCCGTCTTTTCGGCGGCGGCGGCAATGGCGGCCTTGCCAGCGTCATCGAAACCCGTGGTGCCGATGATCATCTTGATGCCATGCTCGGCGCAATACGCCAGGTGCTGCAAAGTGCCTTCGGGACGCGTGAAGTCGATCAGGTAATCGGCGCCGGCCAGGCCGGTGGCCAGATCGGATGCGATCAGCACGCCGGCAGGCTTGCCGAGAAAGGCGGCAGCATCCTGGCCGACGGAAGGCGATCCATCGCGGTCGAGGGCGCCGGCCAGCACGGCGTCCGGCGCATTGCTGACCGCTTCGATCAGGATATGGCCCATGCGGCCGCTGGCGCCAGCGATGGCAATTTTCAGTTCAGTCATTTTATTCTCTTACAGCAACTTATTTGGTGGGTTCGGCAGCAGGTGCAGGTGCAGGCTCGGCGGCAGGTGCAGGCGTCACTTCCGGCTTACTCACAGGAATGGCGGGCGCGGCATCGGCCGGCACGGGCACGGCGCTTGGCGCCACGGGTGATGGCACGGCGGCGGCAGGCACGTCAGCCTTGGCGACCTTGGCGAACGGCGACGGGCCGGCGATACGGTCGATGTATTCTTTCTCCGTCGGCAAGTTGCCGCCTTCGAAACGTTCAACCTTGCCATCCTTGCCGAAGTACACGACCACGCGGCTGCTGGTGGTTTCGCCACTGCCCCGGGCCAGGCGGAATGGATAATCCCAGCGGTCGGCATGGAAGATATCGGTCAGCAGCGAGGTGCCGAGGACGAAACGCACCTGGTCGCGCGTCATGCCCACTTTCAACTGGGCCAGCATCTCTTCGGAGACAAAGTTGCCTTGTTGAATGTCAGGACGGTAGGGCGAGAAAAACCACATGAATTTTTGCAGCGGCGTAATGGTGGTCGTTTGTGCGCCCTGTTCGGGGACCAGTTCCTTGCCTTCTTTTTGAGCAGCTGCCGGCTTTTCGCCAAGGATGCCACGGCTGGCGCAGCCGGACATGGCCAGCGCGACACAGACCATGCCTGCCACGACTGGTGCTCGAAATGAAATACGGTGCCAGAGAGATGGCAATACAGCCGGTGTTACGCGCATAAATGACCTCAATTTGATGAACAAAACGCCAGGAGTGGCCGGCCTGCCAAAAAATGCATATTTTGGCACTCCCCGCTAAAACGCTATATGATAAAGCACCTGACCCACATACGAGCAACAAACATGAGTAACAATCCTAGTGATCTCAAGGCAAGCGGCCTGAAAGCCACCCTGCCACGGCTGAAGATACTCGATATCTTCCAGAGTAGCCCGGTACGCCACCTGACCGCGGAAGACGTCTACAAGATTCTGCTGGCCGACAATATGGATGTCGGCTTGGCAACTGTCTACCGCGTCCTGACGCAATTCGAACAGGCAGGCTTGCTCAACCGCAACCATTTTGAAACCGGCAAGGCGATTTTCGAGCTCAACGAAGGTTCCCACCACGACCACCTGGTGTGCCTCGACTGTGGCCGGGTCGAAGAATTCTTCGACGAAGACATCGAAGTGCGCCAGCAAAAGGTAGCCGAAGAGCGCGGCTTCAAGATCGCCGAACACGCCTTGGCCATCTACGGCAACTGCATCAAGACGGCTTGCCCGCACAAAACCGCCTGACCACAGCTGGCCGCTCCCACGGGGCGGCTGGCGCGCCAGGCAGTACGATCAATGATGGCTGAGCGCGCTTGACAGCAACTTGGCCGTGATATCGACAATCGGGATGACGCGCTCGTAGGCCATGCGCGTCGGTCCGATCACTCCCAGCGTGCCCACGATCTTGCCGTTGACTTCATACGGCGCCGTCACCACGCTCATCTCATCCATCGGCACCAGGTTCGATTCGCCGCCGATGAATATCTGCACGCCCGTCGCCTTGCTCGATACGTCGAGCAGCTGCATCAAACCCGTTTTTTGCTCGAACATGTCGAACATCTGGCGCAGCGAATGCATATTCGATGACAGATCGCTCACGCTGAGCAAGTTGCGCTCGCCGGAAATCACCATGTCATCGCTATGGTCGGCCATCGCTTCGCTGCCCGCTTCCACGGCCGCCTGCATCAGGCTGCCCATATCGTCGCGCAACTGGCGCAACTCACCCTGCAGGCGCACGCGCACGGCATCGAATGACAGACCGCCATAATTCTGGTTGATGTAATTGGCCGATTGCACCAGTTGCGCCGGCGTATAGTCGGCCTCCGTCAGCAATAAACGGTTCTGCACGTCGCCGCCGGGGGCGACGATGACGAGCAGGATGCGTTTTTCGGACAGGCGCAGGAATTCGATTTGCTGGAATACGGATTCGCGGCGCGGAGTGAGCACGACGCCGGCAAACTGCGACAGCGACGACAGCATCTGCGCCGCGTTGGCGATGGTTTTTTGCGGTTGCGGCGTCTGCAGGCGCATGCGCGACTCCACCAGATGCTCGTCTAGGTGCCGGACGGTCAGCAAGGTATCGACAAAGATGCGGTAGCCGCGCGGCGTGGGGATGCGTCCGGCCGAGGTGTGAGGGCTGGACACATAACCGAGCTCTTCCAGGTCGGCCATGATGTTGCGGATCGTGGCCGGCGACAGGTCCAGGCCGGAAATTTTCGACAAGGCGCGCGAACCGACCGGCAGGCCGTCGGCGATATATCGCTCGACCAGGGCTTTCAGCAGTGTTTGGGCACGTGTATCGAGTTGCATGGTATTTTATTTAAGCAAGTATGTTGTTAAGCAAGCGGCAACGAAAGCGGCCGAACGTGCATCAACAGCGCCTATTATGCACGTTCGCCCGGTCTGCGGCGATCAATCTTCCAGTTGCCCCTGCAGCCACAGCAGCAATTCATCGAAGTTGGCGCAGATGGCGTCGGGCTGCACGCCGGCGGCCAGATGCGCGTCGCTGCCCTTGCGGTTCATCCACACGGCGCGCATGCCCGCCCCCTGCGCTCCCGTGACGTCGAAATACAAGTCGTCGCCCACATACACGGCCTCATGCGGCACCACGCCCAGCGCGGCGCAAGCGGCCAGGAAGATGCTCGCGTCAGGCTTGGCCACGCCGAAATCGCTGGCGGCGATGGAGACTTTAAAATGCTGTGCCAGGCCGATAATTTCAAGGTCCGCATTGCCATTCGAAATCGAGCCGACCAGCATGCGCTGACCCATCCAGGCAAGGCCAGGCAAGACGTCGTCATACGGCTGGACGCGATGGCGCGCAGCCAGGAACTGCGCGATGGCGCCATCGACCAGGACAGGATCCTCGCCGGCCGCCTCGAAGGCGGCCAGCAAGCCCGCGCGGCGCAACTCGATCAGGTTGCCATGGAAATGCGGTTGTTCATGGAGCATGGCCAGGCGGTGCTGGCGCAGCACCTCGATGGAAAACTGCTGCGCCACCTTGGGCGCATGCGTGGCCAGCCAGTCGTGCAGCAGGGTTTCCGCGGCGGCAATCACGGGCGCGATGGGCCACAAGGTATCGTCGAGGTCGAACAGGATGGCCTTGGGCGGCACGGCAGGTTTTACAGGGGCTAGGGACATGGGATTCACGGTGGATGCCACGCCACAGTGCGCAGCCTGCCTCTATTGTCGCATTGATCGCCGCCGCCGGCATGGCTGCGCCTCCATGAAATGGGGCCGGGCCAGCGCTTCCCGGCGAAAAATTGTTACAGGGTGATACAAGGCAAGATCATTCAGCTTGCCAGATAGACTAAAATAGGCGCCATTCCAATGCGGCGCCAGCGTCCGCGTTGCGCTACCCAACCTAATTCGTTTTGGAGAATGTATGAAAAATTTGTACCTGCGCTCGATGCTGGCGGCGGCTTGCGCCGTCACACTGGCAGCCTGCGGTGGCAGCGGCGGCAACCTGTATCTGCAAGGCCAAGTCGTCGGCCTGGCCAAAGATGGCCTGATTCTCCTGAATGACGGGGAAAGCTTGCCAATTCCTGCGGGCCAGGCCAGCTTTGTTTTCACCAAGCTGGTCAAGAACGATGACCGCTACAATATCACTATCGCACAACAGCCCAAGGGTGCCGTTTGCACCATTATCAATGGCGTCGGCAAGGCATCGAGCTACTCCGTGACCACGGCCCAGGTGAACTGCCAGACCAACGCCTACCCGCTGAGCGGCACGGTCACGGGCCTGACCACGGATGGTTTGCGCCTGGTGATGGGACCCAACGGCACGACCCTGCTGGCAGGCGCCACCACCTACGAATTCAAAAGCGTTGATGACGGCGCCTCGTACGGCATTTCCATACTGGCTCAGCCAACGGGCCTGACGTGCCGCTTCCAGGGTTCCAGCAGTGCCGATGGCAGCGATACGGTCGGCAAGATGGGATCTGCCGCCACGACCGCAGCCACACTTGACTGCAAGCCGCAGTAATCCTTGCGATCCGTCACCTATTTTTGGAGAAATACATGAAGTTATCCTGCTTGCGCCCTATCGCCGCACTGCTGCTGACCTTGGGACTGGCCGCTTGTGGCGGCAAGGCCTCGTATGATGTCAGCGGCACGATCTCAGGCTTGAACAATGAAGGACTGATCCTGGTCAATGGCGGCGATCCCCTGCCGATTCCTGCCGGGAAAACAGCGTTTACCTTTGCCAAGCGCATCGACTATGGTACCGACTACAACATCACCATCCAGCAGCAACCGGCGCACATGACTTGCAGCATCAGCGGTGGTTCCGGTTCGGCTGGCCATTACCTCAGTATCAGCGCCGCTGTTGCTTGCGCGCAAAACAGATATACCGTGGGTGGCACGATTTCCGGCCTGACGGTGGACGGCCTGGTGCTGATTAACGGTAGTACCACAACAACAGTGGCCAAGGACGCCACGACCTTTACCATGGCCGGCTCCGTCGCCTATGGCGATACCTTTAACGTCACCGTCTCCCCCACCCAGCCGAAAGGTCTGCTGTGCGCTGTACAGCCGGGCACAGGCGTCGGCACCATGGGCGAAGCGAATGTGACGACGGTGAAGATCGCCTGCAATCCGGCCTAAGTTGCGGCAACGGTAGCCGCCAGGCGGCTACCGGGAAGAGATATCATGAAAATCTATATTTGATATTCAAAATATAAATTGGAGTTATATGTGGCGATGCAGCATAATGCATCTGTCTCCTCCAACTCTTCCAAGAATTGGATTTAGCCCGCTTTTACCAGCGGGCTTTTTTTTGCCCAAAATTCCTCAGGCAGGCTTGTTCAAGCCCGGCTGCAGCATTTGCACGATGCTGGAGAAATCCTGCTGCGCATAACCGGCTTGCGCATGCATCTGGTACAACTGGCGCACCAGACCGCCCAGGGGTGTGGGTGCATTCGCCGACAGGGCCGACTGCTGCGCCAGGCCCAGGTCTTTCAGCATCAGGGCCGTGCCGAAGCCGCCCGTGTAATTGCGCGACGCGGGCGTGCCGTCCATGACTCCCGGCCACGGGTTGTACACTTCCAGGGTCCAGTTGCGGCCCGAACTCTTGGCCATAATGTCGGACAACACTTTCGGGTCCAGGCCATGCGCCACGCCCAGGTTCAGCGCCTCGGCCGTACCGGCCATCAAAATACCCAGCAGCATGTTGTTGCAAATCTTCGCCACCTGGCCCGCACCCGCCTCGCCCGCGTGGAAGATGTTCTTGCCCATCTTCTCCAGCAAAGGCCGCGCCTGCTGCAAGGCCGCTTCGCTGCCACCGACGATGAAGGTCAGCGTGCCGGCCGCCGCGCCCGCCGTGCCGCCCGAGACGGGCGCATCGATCATGGCAAAGCCCCGCTCGCTGGCCGCCTGCGCCACCTGGCGCGCCACGTCGGCGGCGATGGTGCTGCAATCGATGAACAAGGCGCCCGGCTTGGCCGAGTCCAGCACGCCACCGGCCGCCAGGTACAGTTCCTGCACGTGCTTGTTGGCTGGCAGCATGGTAATGACGGCGTCGGCCGTCTGCACGGCCGCGCTGGCGGACGCCGCCGCCGTGGCGCCCGCCTCGACCAGCGAAGCCACGGCCGCTGGCGCCAAGTCGAACACGGACACGTGGAAGCCGGCGGCCACCAGATTGCGGGCCATCGGCGCGCCCATGTTGCCCAGGCCGATAAAAGCGATATGTTGCATGGTGAAAGTCTCCAGTTATTCTTTTATTTAATGTAGATCCGCCAATGGATGCTGTGTCCACGGCGCCGCAAAATACTCGTCCAGATGCGCTGCGCTGATGTCGGCCAGGCTGGCCGGCTGCCACTGCGGCGCGTTGTCCTTGTCGATCAGCAAGGCGCGCACGCCTTCGCGGAAATCGGTATGGGCGCAGCATTGCACGGCAACGATCAATTCCAGCTGGAACACCTGCGCCAGGCTCAGATGCCGCGTGCGTTCGCGCATGGCCCACACCAAAGCGGCCGAAGTGGGCGCGCCCTTGTCCAGCGAGTGGGCCGCCTTTTGCAGCCACGCCGAATCGCCGTCATACGCGGCAATGGCGGCCACCACTTCAGGCAAGGTGGGCGCTTGCGTCAGCGCGGCGATGGCGTCGAAGTTGGCGCGCACTTCCGAGACGGGCAACACCGTCGTTGGCGCCGAAAAGCCGCGCAGCAACCGGTCCAGCTGTTCGCTGTTCTCCTGCGGGCTGGCTTGCCATTGCGCCAGTGCCAGCGCGTCGAGCACCATGGCCCGCTCTTCCTGGCGCAGGAAATAGTCGCCGAGACCCGCAAACAGGGCATCGGCCGCGTTCAATGGCGCGCCCGTCAAGCCCAGGAACAGGCCGCTGCGTCCCGGCATGCGGCCCAGGAACCAGCTGCCGCCCACGTCGGGAAACAGGCCAATCGTGATTTCCGGCATGGCGATGCGCGTGTTTTCCGTCACCACGCGGTGGCTGGCGCCGGCCATCAGGCCCAGGCCGCCCCCCATGACGATGCCGCCGCCCCACACCATCAGCGGCTTTGCATAGGTATGGATGCGGTGGTCGAGCCGGTATTCCTCGGCAAAGAAGGCCAGCGCCTGCGGGTTAGGCACGACGCCCGGCTGCTCGACGATGGCCGTGCGCAGGCTGCGCACGTCGCCGCCCGCGCAGAAAGCCTTGTCGGTCGACGATTGCAGCACCACGCAGGCGATGGCAGCGTCACTGGCCCAGCGCACGAGTGCGCCATCGATGGCGCGGATCATGTCCAGGGTCAAGGCATGCAAGGACTTTGGCGCATCGAGGGTGATGACGCCCAGCTTCATGCCGCCGGGACAGTCGCGTTCCTCGAATTTCACAGTTTCAATCAAGGTACTTTCAGCCATTCTTCCACTCCGCCGGACGTTTTTCAAGGAACGCTTGCACGCCTTCTTTCTGGTCTTGCGTATCGAACAGGCCCAGGAACAGGGTGCGTTCATCGGGCAGGGAGTTGACCAGCGGATGGCTGCGGGCGCCCTGGATCAGGGTCTTGCACGCCGTCACGCTGCTGGGGCTTTGACGGGCCACCTTGGCGGCCAAGGCCAGCGCCGTGGCAGCAGCCTTGCCGGTTGGCACGACTTCCTCGACCAGGCCGATAGCCAGCGCCTTGGCCGCATCGACCCGTTCGCCACATAAAATCATGCGCTTGGCCCAGCCTTCGCCCACCAGCCACGGCAAGTGCTGCGTGCCGCCCGCGCACGGCAGCAAGCCGACGGACGCTTCCGGCAAAGCCATCTGCGCATGTTCTTCAGCGATACGGATGTCGCAGGCCAGCGCACATTCAAGCCCGCCGCCCATGGCATAGCCATTGATGGCGGCGATGCTGACGCCGCGAAACGCGGACAACGCTTCAAAAGCTTCGCCAAACGCGGCGGCCATGGCGAACGCCGTGTCCTTGTTGCCATCAGCAAACACTTTCAGATCGGCACCGGCCGAGAAGAACTTGGCGCCGCCGCCCGTGATCACGAGCGCATACACGTCCGGATCAAGATTCAGGTCGGCCACCAGGTCCCTCAGCGCGTTCAGGCTGGCCAGGGTCCACGTGTGGGCGGGCGGGTTGTCGAGGGTTACCAGGGCCGTATGGCCACGGCGTTCCAGCAGCAGATTGGTATACACTTTGGTCATCGTAAGGTCTCCGTGGCGCCGTCTTTCAAGATCGCTCGCGCGACGATCAGGCGCATGATTTCATTCGTCCCTTCCAGGATCTGATGCACCCGCGTATCGCGCACGTGGCGCTCGAGCGGATACTCGCGGATGTAGCCATAGCCGCCATGCAATTGCAGCGCATCGTTGGCAACATTAAAACCCACATCCGTGGCGAAACGTTTTGCCATGGCACAATATGCCGTGGCGTCGGGACTTTCCTGGTCCAGTTTCCACGCCGCCAGGCGCACCATCTGGC
This sequence comes from Janthinobacterium sp. PLB04, assembly GCF_021165895.1. NCBI lineage: Bacteria > Pseudomonadati > Pseudomonadota > Betaproteobacteria > Burkholderiales > Oxalobacteraceae > Janthinobacterium > Janthinobacterium sp. PLB04. The sequence continues at coordinate 6,236,322 of NZ_CP088968.1, forward strand.
GCGCCGCCACCAGTTCCGTCAGCATGTCGGCCAGCTTGAATTGCAGCGCCTGGAATTGCGCCAGCTCGCGGCCGAACTGCGTGCGCTCCTTCATGTACGCCTGCGCCCGCGTGAGGGCCGCCTGCGCCGTGCCCACTGAGCACACGGCGATATTGATGCGCCCGCCATCGATGCCTTTCATGGCAATGGCAAAGCCTTCGCCTTCCGCTCCCAGCAAGTTCGCTGCCGGCACTTTCACCTGGTCAAAGCTGATGATGCGCGTGGGCTGGCTGTTCCAGCCCATCTTTTCTTCCTTCTTGCCATACACGATGCCGGGCAGATTGGCCGGCACGGCAAAGGCGGAAATACCGGCCGCGCCCTCGCCTCCGGTTCTCGCCATGACGATCAGCATGTCCGTCTGGCCCGCGCCCGAGATAAACGCTTTCGTGCCGTCGAGAACATAAAAATCGCCCTCCTCGTCGTTCACCCTGCGAGCCTTGGTGCGCAAGGAGGCCGCGTCGGAGCCCGACTGCGGTTCCGTCAGGCAATAGCTGGCCAGTTTCTGGCCGGCAGCCAGGGACGGCACCCATTCATCGCACAGGGCTTCCTGCCCCCAGCGCGACAGCATCCAGGTAGCCATGTTGTGGATGGTGATATAGGCCGTGGTCGAAGTGCAGCCACCGGCCAGCTCCTCGAAGACGATCGCCGCATCCTGGCGGCTCAAGCCCAGGCCGCCCCAGCGCTGCGGCGTGTACAGGCCGCAAAAGCCCATCTCGCCCGCCTTGGCGATGGTTTCCACGGGAAAAATCGATTCCGCGTCCCAATGGGCCGCGTGCGGCGCCAGTTCGCCTTCGGCAAACGCGCGCGCCGCCTGCTGGAACTCGCGCTGCTCGTCGCTCAGTTCAAAGTCCATGCCAGCTCCTTATTTGAGGCTGATGGTGGTATTGACCTTGCCCACCGAGGCCGCGTCCGTGAACCAGCGCTGGGTGATCGTTTGCGTCTGCGTGTAGAACAGCACGACTTGCTTGCCAAACGGCCCCAGGTCGCCCAGCTTGGAGCCGCGCGACCCCGTAAAGCTGAACAGGGGAACGGGCACGGGGATGGGCACGTTGATGCCGACCTGGCCCACGTCGATTTCTTCCTGGAAATAACGGGCGGCCGCGCCGCTTTGCGTAAACAGCGCCGTGCCGTTGCCGTTCGGATTTGCGTTTACCAGGGCAATCGCTTCATCGAGCGTGTCGACTTCGACGACGATCAATACGGGGCCAAAGATTTCCTGGTCATACACGACCATGCCCGGTTTCACGCCGGACAGAATCGTCGGGCCGACGAAGTTACCGTTCGGATAGCCATCGACCTTGACGTCGCGGCCATCGAGGGTCAGCACGGCGCCCTGCTCGATACCCTTGGCGACCAGGCTGAAGACGCGCTCTTTCGCCGCGCACGAGATGACGGGGCCCAGGTCCGGATTATCCTTGCCCGCGCCGACCGTCAGGGTTTGCGCCTTGGCCGACAATTCCGGCAGCCATTCACGCGCTTCGCCCACCAGCACGGCCACCGATGCCGCCATGCAGCGCTGGCCGGCGGCGCCGAAACCCGCACCCAGCAGCTGGTTCAGGGTCTGTTCTTTATTTGCATCCGGCAAGACGACGGCGTGGTTCTTGGCGCCCATCATGCATTGCGCGCGCTTGCCGTTCAGGCTGGCGCGCTGGTACACATGCGTGCCCACCTTGCTGGAACCGACGAAGGAAATCGCCTTGATGTCCGGGTGGTCGCACAGGGCGTTGACCACGTCTTCGCCGCCGTGAATGACGTTCAGCACGCCAGCCGGAATACCCGCCTGCAAGGCCAGGCGCACGAGCTTTTCCGTCACGAGCGGATCTTGCTCCGATGGTTTCAACACGAAGGTATTGCCGCAGGCAATTGCCATCGGGAACATCCACAGCGGGATCATGGCGGGGAAATTGAACGGGGTAATGCCGGCGCACACGCCCAGCGGCTGCATCACGCTGTAGGTATCGACGCCGCCGGCCACGTTTTGCGCGTATTCGCCCATTTGCAGGGTGCCGATATTGGCGGCATGTTCCACCACTTCCAGGCCGCGGAAGACGTCGCCTTCCGCATCGAGCAGGGTCTTGCCCTGTTCCATCGTCAAGGTGGCGGCCAGGTCGGCCATGTTTTCGCGGATCAGCTGCTGAAGCTTGAGGAAGATGCGCGCACGCGCGCCGATCGGCGTCTTGCGCCAGGTTTTGAAGGCCCGCTGGGCCGAGGCGATAGCCGCGTTGACTTCCTCCGGCGTGGCGAACGGCACCTTGGCCAGTACTTCCTGCGTGGCCGGGTTGACGACGTCGCGCCAGACGGTGGTTTGGGATTCAACCCACTCGCCGTTGATCAAGAGGGGAACAGTTGGAATAGCGTTTTGCGTGGTCACTCGAAGTCTCCTGGTGTGGGTATAGGTCTGTTTGCATTATTCGCACAATAGCTGCCACAAACAAGGCGTGAAAATGCGAGATAATGCAAAGCTGAATCTGTTAATCTGCAAATGTTGTAAATTTGCAGATTCCACAAACCGGTGAAGAGGAAACGCGATGGCAAAGGTTTTCATGGGCGTGCGCCTGCAGCGGCTGCGCGAGGAACGGCGCATGACGCAGGTGGCGCTGGCCAAGTCCCTGGGCATTTCACCCAGCTACCTGAACCAGATGGAACGCAACCAGCGTCCGCTGACGGTACCGATTTTATTGCGCATCGGCACCGTGCTGGGCGTCGATCCGCAAATCTTTTCCGAACACGACAGCGCCAGCCTGGTGGCCGACGTGCGCGACGTGTTCGGCGAATTGCCCGATGCGCCGCCCACGTCGATGGCGGAACTCAAGATGCTGGTGGAAAACATGCCGGAGCTGGCGCGCTCGATTTTGCTCTTGCAGCGGCGCTACCGGGTCATGGCGGAACGGGCCGATACCCTGGCTGCACGTCTCGACGACGGCAGCCGCGGCGCCAGTTCGGCGGCCCCGTCCACGGACGAGGAAGTGCGCGAATACCTGAACCGGCGGCAGAACTACATCGATGAACTGGACCGGGCGGCGGAGCTGGTGGCTGGGGAATTCGATCCCGCCCTGCGCACGCTCGATGCGCTGCAAGGCCGCTTGCTGGAGCGCCACGGCGTCAAGGTGCAACTGTCCGATGGCGACGCGGGCATGGTGCGCAAGCACCGCTACGACGCCCAGCAACAGATATTGTGGCTACCCGACACCCTGACGGGCGGCCAGCGCGCCTTCCAGATGGCGGCGCAAATCAGCTTGCTCGAGCACAGCGACCTGATCGACGCCCTGGTGCTGGCGGCAGGATTCTCCGGTGCGGCCGCGCAAACGAGCGCGCGCCTGGCGTTCTCGAATTATTTCGCCGGCGCTTTGCTGATGCCCTACCAGCGCTTTTTGCAGGCGGCGGAAACGCGCGCCTACGATATCGAGCGCCTGGCGCACCAGTTCGGCGTGGGCTTCGAAGCCGTGTGCCACCGCCTGAGCACCATGCAGCGCCCCGACGCGGCAGGACTGCCGTTCTTCTTCGTGCGCGTCGACCGCGCCGGCAATGTCTCGAAGCGCCAGTCGGCCACGGACTTCCATTTTTCCAGGGTGGGCGGCACGTGTCCGCTATGGATCGTCTACGACGCCTTCAGCCATCCGGGGCAAGTGCTGACGCAAGTGGCCAGCATGCCGGACGGCTGCACCTATCTGTGGATTGCGCGCCAGGTCAGCACGGCCTCGCCGGGCTTCCGGGCACCGGGCAAGACCTTTGCCGTGGCGCTGGGCTGCGACATCTCGCAGGCGCACCGATTGATCTATTCGAAGGGGCTCGATTTGCACGACCCGACCAGCGCCACGCCGATCGGCACGGGCTGCAAGGTGTGCGAGCGGCAGGCGTGTCCGCAGCGGGCGTTTCCCTCGCTGCTGGCGCCGCCGCCCGCCTCGGCTTAAGAAGCGTCGACCACGCGGGCGCGCAGCGCGTCGAATTCGCGCGTGAATTCCGCGCGCCAGTCGCGCCGCGTGGATTCATCGATCCAGGCCGCGTCGAGGCCATTCAACATGAAGCCACGCATGTCGTCCAGGCCGAAGCCGAACTCGCGCATCATCATCCAGGCGCCCGTCGGCGTCACGTGGTGCAGGGTCGGGTCGTCCGTGTTCGGATGCAGTTTCAAGCCCAGCTTGGCCATGGCGCGGATCGGGTGATCCAGCGCCCAGCGCTCGGGCGCCAGGGTGCGCAGGTAATACGAATTGGTCGGCACCACCGTAAACACGAGGCCCCGCTCCACGCAGCGCCGCGCCAGTTCCGGATTGTCGACAATCGTGTAGCCATGGTCGACCCGGTCCACCTGCAGTTGCTCGATGGCCGTCGCCACATTCATCCACGGCATGCCGAATTCGCCCGCGTGCGCCGTACATTTGAAGCCGGCGGCGCGCGCGGCGCGGTAGGCTTCGATGAAGAGCTCGGGCGGGCGGTCGTTTTCGCGGTAGTCGATGCCGATGCCGATGACTTCCGGCGCGCGGTGCGCCTTCATCCATTCCACCATCTGCACGGCTTCCGCAGGAGCGGCTTCGCGGTCAATGCTGGGAATCAAACGGCCGATCACGCCGAAGTCCCGCTGCGCATCGCGGATGGCGGCCACGATGGCGTCTTGCGCCGCGTCATAGCGAATGCCCGACACGCGCACGGTGCCGGTGGGGTTCCAGAAGAACTCCGCATAGCGCACACCATGGCCATGCACGTCTTCCAGGTATTCATAGGCGAGGCAATACAGGTCGGTCGGCGAGACGATCAGGTGCGCGTCGAGCGCGCGCAGCACGCGCAGCACGCCGACGGGCTTGTCGCCGCGCGTATAGAACGCGTCGATGTCCTCGGGGGTGACGACATTGCCCGTCTTGGTGGCCAGCGCGCGGAAAGTAGCCTGGCGCACCGTGCCGAACAGGTGGCAATGCAGCTCCACTTTCGGCATGGCACGTAAAAACTGTTCAATGCTCAGGGGTGAATTAGACATGAAACTCGTTTCGTAATGAAGTGGATCAGGCGAGAATGCCGGCCAAGCGCTGCATCAGCAGTTCAATGGCGGCCGGGCCATCGGCCAGCATCGCCACCAGCGTGTTGATGGGCGCGCGGCGCGGCACGCGGAACTCGCACACCGTCATGCCGCGCGTCAGCTCGCCCGTCAATTCGATGGCCACGTGGGCGCTCTGGAACTGAAACAGCTGCGGCGCTTCCAGGTACAGGGCCACCACCGGGTCGTACATCGGCATGGGTACGGAACCATCGCTGCTGCGGATGCGCACATACGCTTCCAGGTAGCCAGCCAGCCGCTGCGCGCGCGGCGTGCCGATGGCGCGCAGCTGCGCCACCTCCAGTTTAGTGACCAGCAGCTGGCGGCACAGATTCAAGCCGAACATGCGCAGCGGGATACCGGCCTGGAAGACCTGGGCAGCCGCTTCCGGGTCCGCATAGATATTGAATTCCGCCGCCGCCGTGTGGTTGCCCTGGTCGGTCGAGCCGCCCATCAGGATGATTTCAACGATTTTTTCCGCGATGTCGGGCGCGCGGCTCAAGGCCGTGGCCAGGTTGGTCATCGGCGCGATCGCCATGATGGTGATCTGGCCGGGATGCTTGCGCACGGCGGCGATCAGGGCGTCGACGGCGTGGCCGGCAGCGTCACTGGCCGCGCCGGGCGGCAGGATCTCGCCAGTGGTGGGCATGCCGCTGTCGCCGAGAATGCGCTGCGCCGTTTCGATGACGCCGGCCAGCGGTTCTTCGCAGCCGCGGTAGATGGGCACCGTCAAGCCATCATGGGCCTTGATGCGCAAGGCGTTGTCGTAGGTGATGTCGACGGGCGCATTGCCCGCCACCACGCTTACGCCCAGCCACTCGATACCGGGATTGCTGCCCAGGAGCAGCATCGTCAGCCAGTCGTCGAAACCGGGATCGGTATCGAGCCAGATCTTTTTCAAGGCTTGGGTCATGATGGTTTCCATTCAGAAATCAGGCGCCCAGCCACAGGGCGCTGTCGGACGGCAGCACGAAGGACACGGCCGTGCCTTCGCGCCAGGCGGCGCCACCGGCCGCGCAAATGCCCTTGACCTGGCCCAGCGGCGTTTGCAGCAGGTATTCGACGGTGTCGCCCAGGAAGCCCCGTGCCAGCACGGTACCCGGATACTGGCCCGCCGCGTCGTCGGCCGCGCACACGCGCACCTTGTCCGGACGCCAGCCCAGCACCGTGGTGCCGGCAGCAACGGGAGACGTGTACGGCAGGCTGGCGCCCGCGTGGTGCAGCGCGCCGTCGCGGTAGTCGAACAGGTTTTCAAAGCCCATGAAGTTGGCAACGAAGCGCGTCGACGGCGTATTGAAGACGGCTTCCGGCGCGGCCAGCTGCTCGATGCGCCCGCCGTTCATGACGACGATGCGGTCGGACAGGGCCAGCGCTTCTTCCTGGTCATGCGTCACGTACAGCATGGTGATGCCCAGTTCGCGCTGGATGCGGCGCAACTCGGCGCGCATCTGCACGCGCAGCTTGGCGTCCAGGTTCGACAGCGGTTCGTCCAGCAGCAGCAGGGCCGGTTCGACGACGATGGCGCGCGCCAGCGCCACGCGCTGCTGCTGGCCACCGGACATCTGTGCCGGCAAGCGCGTTTCAAAGCCCGTCAGGCCGACGGCGGCGATCACGGATTCCACCTTCGTTTTCAGCAGGGCCGGCGCCACCTTGCGCAGGCGCAAACCAAAAGCGATATTGTCATACACGTTCAGGTGCGGAAACAGCGCATACGACTGGAAGACCATGCCGATATTGCGCTTGTTCGGCGCCAGCTTGCCGATTTCGCGGCCGTCCAGGACAATGCGGCCCGACTGCAGCGGCATCAGGCCGGCGATGGCGCGCATGGTGGTGGTCTTGCCGCAACCGCTGGGGCCCAGCAGGGAAATCAGTTCGCCCTGCTCGACGTGCAAGTCCAGGTCTTTCACGGATGTCGTGTTCTTGGCGTAGCCGAGGTTCAGCTTGTGCAGTTCCAGATAACTCATGGTGTGTTGCCTCTTACATGTATTTAGAAATGCCCAGCACCTTCTCGGTCACCATCACGAAGGCCATGGTGAACAAGACCAGCAAGGTCGACAGGGCAGCGATCGACGGATCGAAACTGTTTTCCATATGGCCCAGCATCTCGATCGGCAAGGTGCTGATGCCAGGGCCCGTCAGGAACAGCGAGACGGGCACCTGGTTGAACGAGGTGACGAAGGCGAGGAAGAAGGCGGCGATCACGGCGTTGCGGATATTCGGCAGCACGATCATGAAGAACGCGCGCAAACGCGACGCACCCAGTGTGATGGCGGCATCCTCGATATCCACGCGCAAATTCACCAGGCTGGCGTACACCACGCGCACCGAATAGGGAATCAGCAGCGCGATATGGCCGATCAGCAGACCCACATACACGGGCGCGTTGATGGTCAGCACCAGGTGGTGCAGCAAGCCCAGGCCGACGAGGATGGCGGGAATGATCAGCGGCGACGTCAGTATCTGACGGATGGCGCCGATGCCGTGCGGCGGCATGCGCGAAAACGCATACGCGACGGGTATGCCCAGCAGCAGCGCGATCACGGTGGCGATCAGGCCGATTTCCAGGCTGGTCTGGAAGGCGCGGCGGAACTCGGGCGCCGACCACACTTCGATGATCCAGCGCAGCGAGTACGACTCGGGCGGGAACGCCAGTGTCTCGCCGCCGCTAAAGCCGGCCAGTACGACGATGGCGAATGGCCCCAGCAGGAACAGGAATACCAGCCATAAAACGGCACGTGAAAACAGGCTTTCTTTCATACGGAACTCCGGCTCGAGGAAATACGTTTAAGGCCGGCATTCACCAGCAAAGTCATGCAGACTAGGATGACGGCGATGACATTCGCCGCGCCAAAATCGCTCTCCACGCTGACCTTCTGGTACAGCAGGGTTTCCAGCATCAGCACCTTGGTGCCGCCCAGCAGTGCTGGCGTCACATAGGCCGTCACGCAACCCGTAAACACCAGGGTCCCGCCGACGACCAGGCCTTCCTGCGTCAGCGGCAGGGTGACCTTGCAAAACACTTGCCATGGATTGGCGCCCAGGGTGGCGGCAGCCGGTTCCACGTCGCGCGGCAGGTTTTCCAGCGCGCCCGCCAGGGACATCAGCATCAATGGCAGCAGCAGTTGCAGCAGGCCGACAAACACGGCGAATTCGCTGAACAGCAAACGCAGCGGCTCTTCCGTCAAGCCCATGTTGACGAGCGCCGCGTTGACGGCGCCGTTACGGCCCAGCAACACGATCCAGGCATAGGTACGCGCAATCGGCGAGACCATCAGCGGCAGAATCATCATGCCCACCACCAGGCCGCGCCACTTCGGCGACACGCGGGCCACGGCTTGCGCGGCCGGGTAGCCGAGGATGATCGACGCCAGCGTCACCAGGGCGGCAATGCGCAGGGTGCGCCAGAAGATGGTGCGGTTGAATTCCTGCGAGAAGAATTCGATGAAGCGGTCGAAGCCCCACTGCATGCCGTCGCCGACACGGAAGGCGTCGACCAGCAAGGCCAGCACGGGCAGCAGGAAGCAGACGACGATAAAGATCAGCGCCGGCAGGACCAGCAGCAGTCCCAGGCGCTTTTTTGGATCAGCAAACATGGTGTTTTCTCCTCGTCACCACTATTTGCTCATGGCCTTGTTCCACTGCGTCATCCAGTTCGTGCGCTGCTTGAGGATGGTTTCCGGCTTGACGAATTTCAGCGAATTGATCTGGTCGGCGCCATAGGTATTGAATTGCGCGGCCGCTACCGACAGGCGCACGTCCTTGTTGACGGGCGAGTCGACCAGATTGGTGGCCAGCTGCGTCTGCACTTCCTTGGACAGCCAGAAATCCATCAGCTGGTAGGCCAGGTCCGCATTCTTCGAACCGGCCACGATGCCCATCACGTTCATGCCGGCCGCCTGGCCTTCGGCCGGGATGCTCCATTTCAGGGGCAGGCCCGTCTTGAGCATTTGCGACCACGTAAAGCGCGCCACGGGCGCAGCCCAGATTTCATCCTGGGCGAACAGGGCCGCCAGCTGCGCGCTGTTTTTCGAGAACGTGACGACGTTGCCCTTCATGCCGACGATCTTGGCAAAGCCGGTGGCGTAGTCGTCCGTCTTGCCGCCCCAGGCCGCATCGGCCATGCGCAGCATCAGGGGCCCCTGCGTGGTGCTCACGTCGGGGAAGGCCACGCGGCCCTTCAGTTCAGGGCGCCACAGGTCCTTCCAGGACGTCAGCGGGGCGATCTTGTCGCTGCGGTACACCAGGCCGACCGAGTACAGCGTATAGCCGACGGCGAAGTTGCCGCCGATCGGGTTCTTCGCCACGTCGTACAGGGCTTTGTAATTGCTCAGCTTGGAGTAATCCATGGGCTGGATCACGCCCTTTTGCGCCGCTTCCAGCATGCCGGAATCGGACAGCAGCACCAGGTCGATCACCGGGTTCTTGCTGTGCACTACCAGCTTGGCGATACGGTCCGCGTTATTCCCCGTTTCCACCTTGATATCGCAACCGCATTTGGCCTTGAACGGCTCGTACACATACTTCATGAACAAGGGCTGGGCAATCGGATAGGCCGAAATAACCAGCTCGCGTTTTTCCGCGTGGGCGGCGTTAGCCAGCAAGCCTAGGCTCAACGCCAACATGAGGTGCTTTTTCAAGATGCTTCCTTTCAGGGGACGGCGCTGGGGGACAGCGCCTGTAAAGATGAATCAGACTCAGAAATAATGTCGCATGCCAACGATCAGCACGCTTTGCGTCTTGCCGCCCGAGGCGCCGAAGCCGAACACGCGGGCGAACGTCGCGTCGCCTGCCGCTTTCTGGTAGCTCCAGGTGATGGCGACATCGGTGCGCTTGGACAGGAAGTAATCGGCCTGGAAGTTGACCTGATGCCATTTCGGCGTCTTGTTGATCACGTCATATTTACCGGTGGTAAAGAAATACGACGCGCCCAGGTTCAGCGCTTCCGTCAGCTTGTGGTTCACGTTCAAGTCCACGTTTTGCAAGGTCAGATTGCTTTGATCCAGGTAGTGGTAGCGCACGTTGGTGTACAACGCGCCAAACTTGGTCTTGCCCACATTATAAAAGCCTCCCGTGCCGGCGATGGCCTGGCTGTTCACGCCGGCGCCGCTGACGGCGCTCTTGTTGAAGATCAACAAGGAGCTGCCATAGTCATTGCCGATAGCGCCATTCGGCGCATCGGGGCTGTTCGGGTGGTCCATCTTGGTGTAGGCGACGGCCCAGCTGAAGGCATCGACCTTGTAGCCGGCACCCATGCTGTAGACGCGGTTGCGGTTGGAATCTTCCGGGTTTTCGCTGAAGCCGTACAAGCCCGTGAACGACAGGTTGCTGATGTTCGGGCTGACATACTTGACGGCATTTTGCACGCGCAGGTTGTTGTAGCCATTATCGTTGTCGCCGATATGCACGCCATTGCTGGCAATGACGACCGGACCCAGCAGGTCCTTGACGGCTTCGTACTGGCGCCCCAGGGTGAGCGTACCCTTGTCATTGCTGGACAAACCCACATACGACTGGCGGCCGAACAGGCGGCCGCTTTGCGACGCCGTGCCCGTCATGACGTTAAAACCGTTTTCCAGCACGAAGATGGCCTTGGTGCCGTTGCCCAGGTCTTCCTGGCCGCGAAAACCGATGCGGGGATTCTGATTCGTGCCGCTCAGCGCATGCGTGCGGCTGCCCTTGCCCTCATCCGACACATAGCCGATACCGGCCGACAGCAAGCCATACACTTGCACGCTGCTTTGCGCCTGCGCCGCACCCTGCGCCGCCAGCAAGCCACCCACTACCATCGTTCCCGTCATCCATTTGTTCATCGCCGCCACCCTAAAAAGAATAAACCCTGAGTTTTTTGGAATTATTTTATTGATGCGTCCCTTGCATGGCGTGCTAGCGCGAGTACTGGCGCCGCCTGGCAAGCGCTTCTCTGAAGATTGTTGCCTTCAAGACAAGTAAAGACCAGTCCAGAATATGGTAAATTGCGGGATAAGAAAATTTGTTTATTTTTATAAATCCATTACTTTTTCTAATAAGCAAACCCATGCATGAGTTGAGCAAGAAGATTTCCTTACGACATTTACAAGCGTTTTCCACCTTAGCCCGGGTAAACAGCTTCAGCAAGGCTGCACAGGAATTGTGCGTGACGCAGCCAGCCCTCAGCGCCTCGATCAAGCTGCTGGAAAATCAACTGGGGAAAAAGTTGTTTAACCGCACAACCCACCAGCTGGAACTGACGCGCGAAGGCAAGCTGGCGCTGGAATATGCAACACATCTGTTAAATACGGCGAGCAATACCTTTGCCGATATCCAGCGCGCCATCGGCAGCGGCCGGCACCGCATCCGCATCGGCGCCATCCCCTCGGCCATGGCGATGACAGCCGTCGTGGTGGCGCGCTACTGCGAGCAGCATGGCGACGAAGTGGAAATCGTCCTGTCGGACATGCCCAACGACGGCTTGCTGCACGCCCTGCATTCGGGCCAGCTGGACTTTTGCGTGGGTATCGAGGTGCCCGGTTCCGTGTCGCTGGAAAGCGTGGGCCTGTTCGAAGACGAGCTGGTGCTGGTGACGGCGGGGCGCCATGCGCTGGCGCCGCTCAAGGAAGTGCGCTGGGAGCAATTGGCGGGGCAGGAAATCGTCGTGTTTACCAAGGGCAGCATCTGGGAGTTCGCCTCGAGCGCCCTGCGGCAGCATGGCTTGAGCCCGTCGAGCCTGTACCAGATGATCCACAGCGAGTCGCTGTACGGCGTGGTGCGCGCCGGCATCGCCGTCGGCATCATGCCCAGCCTGTACACGACCTTCCTCAACGACGAGGACCTGCACGTGGCACCCCTGCGCCAGCCCACCTGCAAGCGTAAGATCGCCTTGATGCGGCGCAATGAGATCAGCCGTAACCACCATGTCGACGACTGCTTTTCCGCCCTGAGACAGGATCTGCAGCAGGTCGACCAGTGGTTTTAAGTTAAATCAAAGGCTCAGGCCGGCGCCTTCAGCAAATTCGCCAAAGCCACATACTGCTCCAGGCCCACGGTTTCCGGACGCAGGGTCGGATCGATGCCGGCCGCCTTGATCTGTTCTTCCGTAAACATCCCGGCCAGGCAGTTGCGGATCACCTTGCGGCGCTGCGAGAACGCCTTCATGACGACCGCTTCCAGGGTGGCCTGGTCGCACGCCAGGCGCTCGGCCACGGGGATCATGCGCACGATGGCCGATTCCACTTTCGGCGGCGGATCGAAGGCCGTCGGCGGCACGATGAACAGCAGCGACATGTCATAGCGCCATTGCAGCATCACGGACAGGCGGCCATACGCCTTGCTGCCCGGTTCGGCCACCATGCGCTCGACGACTTCCTTTTGCAGCATGAAATGCTGGTCCTGTACCAGCGGTGCGAAGTCCGCCAGGTGGAACAGCAGCGGGCTGGAAATGTTGTACGGCAAGTTACCCACGATGCGCAGCTTCTGGCCGGCCGGTACGGGGATTTGCGCGAAATCGAATTTCAGCGCGTCGCCCGAGTGGATCGTCAGCTTGGCCGGATTGAACGTCTTTTCCAGGCGCACGATCAGGTCGCGGTCCAGTTCCACCACGTGCATCTGCTTCAAATGGCGCAGCAGCTGCTCCGTCATGGCGCCCAGGCCGGGGCCGATTTCGACCATGGCATCGTCCGGCTGCGGCCCGATGGCGGCCGTGATGTCGTCGAGGACGAAGCGGTCATGCAGGAAGTTCTGGCCAAAGCGTTTGCGGGCAACGTGTTTCATATTCTGTTTTTCTATTCTAGGGGCGGTGTAGCGGGGTAAAACCGGTGGGCGATCAGGCGCGGCTGCTGGCGCGCAGCATGTCGAGCGCCGTTTGCAGGGCTTGCTCCATGCTGTGGCAATCGGCCAGCCCCAGCCCTTGCGCGGCCAGGTCCAGCGCCGTGCCGTGGTCGACCGAGGTGCGGATCAACGGCAAGCCCAGGGTGATATTGATGCCGCTCCCGAAGGTCGCGTATTTCAGCACGGGCAAGCCCTGGTCGTGGTACATGGCCAGCACGCAATCGGCATCGGCCAGGTATTTGTGCTGGAACAAGGTGTCGGCCGGATACGGCCCGCGCGCATCGATGCCGCGCGCTTGCGCCGCGGCAATCGCCGGGGCGATGACATCGATCTCCTCGCGTCCCAGATACCCGCCCTCGCCCGCGTGCGGGTTCAGGCCGGTGACCAGGATGCGCGGCGCGGCGATGCTGAATTTCTGTTGCAAGTCGGCCTGGATGATATCCAGGGTGACGGCCAGACTGTCCATGGTGATGGCAGCGGACACGTCCTTCAATGGCAGATGCGTGGTGGCCAGCGCCACGCGCAGGGTCGGTTCGCCATGACCGGGTTCGCCGGCCAGCATCATCACCACTTGCGGCGTGCCGGTTTTTTCCGCCAGGTATTCCGTATGGCCGGAAAAGGCCACGCCGGCATCGTTGATCGTGCTCTTTTGCAAGGGCGCCGTGACCATGGCGCCAAACCAGCCGGCCTGGACACCTTCCACGGCCGCGTCCAGGGTCGCGAGCACGGAACGTCCGTTTTCCTTGTCGAGTACGCCAGGAATGACATTGTTAACAGTGGGAATATCGATCACGGCCAGGCGGCCAGACCCGAACTGGGGCAGGCCGCTGTTGCGCACGGCTTGCAGCGACAGCGCCGCCAGGCGGATGTCCGGATCGATCAGGCTGGCCGTCAGCGCCAGGAAGGCGGCGTCGCCCAGCAGGATGCAGTTGACTTCATTGCGCATGGCCCAGGCCGCGCGTATGGAGATTTCCGGGCCGACACCGGCCGGCTCGCCACAGGTAATGGCGATGGCAGGCCGGCGTGCAAGGGGCAAGTTACTCATGCGCAATGAATCAGCGGCATTACTGGTCGTCCGCGCGGAATTCGACGTAGGCACGGTCGCGCACTTCGCGCGCCCAGTTTTCCGTCGCTTCTTCCAGCTTGCGTTCGCGCAAGGCATTGCGCGCAGCGGCGCGCTGCTTCTCTTTCGAGACGTCATCACTCTTGCGTTCCAGCACTTCGATCAGGTGGAAGCCAAAGCTCGATTCGATCGGCTCGCTCACTTCGCCCGGTTTCAGCGCATTCATCGCCGTTTCGAATTCCGGTACGGTATCGCCTGGATATAGCCAGCCCAGGTCGCCGCCCTTGGCGGCCGAACCGTCGTTCGAGAACAAGCGGGCCAGGTCTTCGAACTTGGCGGCCTTGTTATCGAGACGCTCTTTCAATTCCGACAATTTGCGCTTGGCTTCGGCCGCCGACAAGGTCGGCGTTATTTTCAGCAAGATATGGCGAGCATGCGTCTGCTGCACGGCGGCGACGGCTTGCGCCTCGGCAGCACTGCGGCGGTCCACCAGCTTGAGGATGTGGAAGCCCGTATTGCTCTTGATGATAGGCGTGATCTGGCCCGGCTTCAATTTCAGCAACTGTTCCGTGAACAGGGGCGGCACGCGGTCGCTATGGCGCCAGCCGATATCGCCGCCGCTCAGCGCATCGCTGGCGTCGGAATAGGTAGCGGCCATCTTGGCGAAATCGGCGCCCGTGCGTAGCTGGCGGCTGACTTCTTCGGCGCGCGCGCGGCGTGCGGCGATCTGTTCGGGGCTGGAATTTTCCGGAATGCGCACGAGAATCTGCGCCAGGTTCAGCTCCACCTGTTCGCTGGCGGCCGCTTTTTCCGCTTCCAGGAAGTTATCCACTTCGGAATCGGAAATCTGGATCTTGGCGTCGACTTCATGCTCGCGCAGGCGCTGCATGATGATTTCATCGCGGATTTCTTCGCGGAAGGTCGCAAACGGCGTGCCTTCTTTTTCCATCTGGTTGCGCAGATCTTGCACCGTCATTTTTTGCTGTTCAGCAATACGGCCAATTGCGCGATCCAGGGTCAGGTCATCCACGCGCACGCCCATTTCCTTGGCCAGCTGCATTTGTGCGCGTTCAACAATCATGCGCTCGAGCAATTGACGACGCAGGTCGGCAGGATCGGGCAAGGGCACGTTCTGCGCCTTCATGCGCTGCTCCACGCTCTTGATACGGGCCGCCACTTCATTGCGCGTAATCACCTCGTCATTGACGACGACGGCGATGGAATCGATGGTCTGGCCACTGCTCGAGGCCGGTGGCGTAAACCCCTTGACCGGCGTCGCGGCAGCGGGCTTGGCGGCAGGCGCTGGCGCAGCCTGTTGCGCCCAGACACTACTGGTCGTGGCGCCGGAAATGGCGCACAACAAGACCGTTGCAATTTTGAGTTGGTGCATACTGGCATTACGCATAATGTGTAGAGCGCTCATGAGTTCAGGTGAATAAAAAAACCGGTTTGTGCCGGCGCCGGGAACACCGGCGGCGGCAACGGTGCCTATCTTAACGGAGTGGCTGGCTCAGTGTCTGGTAACCGGGGATGGTTTTTGTAAAAGTTTCCAGGCCATTCGCGCCCAGACCCAGGCCATTCGACAAGCCCGTCAATTCCAGCTGGAAGAAGATCGGCGTCGAGACAGTCTTGTTCGTCGTCACGAAACGCTGCGCGCCCATGCGGAACACCCAGCAGTCGCCCTTGTATTCCAGGCCGACCAGGCTTTCCAGCATGCTGCGATCCTTCACGGAGTAACTGATGCGGCCCACGCCATACAGGCGGTCCGTCAACGGCCATTGGGTCGACACTTCAACATTGCGCCAACCAGCATCTCCACGCTGGAAACGATTGCCAAAATTCAATACCTTCTTGGCACCGGGCTGATATTGCAAGGCGTAGTTGTAGCTGACCAGCTGGCGGTCGCTGGGATTGTACTGCACCAGGCTGTCGGCGGTCCAAGTCTCGGACACGCGGCCCGTTGCTGCCAGCAGGATATCCGAACGCGACTGGTTGACGGGTGTGCTCGAATCGAGTTGCACGCGCTGGTCGGCAAAATAGAAACGCTGGCCGAAGGTCAGGCGCATGCGTTCCGTTCCATCGGACTGCAGGAAACGCGATACCAGGGCGGCCGTGACCTGGTTGGCATCGCCGATGCGGTCGCTGCCGACAAAACGGTTTTCCGTGAAGATCTGCGTCAGGTTGAACGTGCCAGCGGCCGTGTCGAACGTCGGAAACTTCGACTGGTCGCGGTACGGCGTGTAGACGTAGAACAGGCGCGGCTCCAGGGTTTGCGTGCCGCCCTTGGCGCCAAACAGATTCGTGTCGCGTTCAAACACCAGGCCGCTGTCGACCGAGAAGGTTGGCACGGCGCGCGTAAATGACGTATCCGCAAACTTCGCCTTGGTCCTGGCGTCGTTATCGAGCTGATACGCGCTGGCATTGAGCATCAGCTTGGGCGTGACGAAGTAGCCAGGGCGCACGATGGGGAAACTTACCTGCGGCATGGCCACGAGGCGCGACCCCTGCACCAGGGTCGGGTGGGCGAAGCGCGTCGCTTCCGCGTCGAAGGTCCAGTCGAAGCCGCCCCAGACGTCGTATTTGCCAGCGTGGAAGTTCACCGCCGGCAAGCGGTCATACGGGCGCGTAACGGTCAGGCTGGGATTGTTGACCGCATCGGGATCCTGCAGCACCTGGTAATTCTGCACGCGCGCCGTCAGGCTCCAGTCCTCGGTGCGGTAATCGGTGCGCAATTCGCGCAGCAACTGGCGCTCGGTGGCGGTGGCGACGGTTTTCGAAAAATCGTTCGGGTAATTATTGTCGGACGCCTCGCGCAGATCCCAGCTGTAACTCCAGCCCTTGGCCAGCGCCTGCTCATGCTTGGACTTGATCATGTAGCGGTTGGTCTTGGTCTGCTTGTCGTTAGGCAAGAATTCAAACGACGTTTCGCCCTGGTACAGGCCTGCATCCGTCTCGCCCATGTAGCGGCCCGCCGCACCGAGCTGGATGCCGCGCCGCTGTATGTAGCGCGGGAACAGGGTCAGGTCGCGGTTCGGCGCGATGTTCACGTAATACGGCATCAGCAGCTCGAAACCGTTCTTCGAGGCAAAGCCCGGCGTGGGCGCCAGCCAGCCCGAGCGGCGCGCACCCGACAGCGAAAACGAAATGCCAGGCGTGCCCAGGATCGGCACGTCCTTGAAATAGATGATGGTCTTGCTGCCGGTGCCCACGTCGCGGCCCGTATCGAGGTTCAAGGTGCTCGATTTGAGGTACCAGTCCGGATTCGGCCCTTCGCAGGTACTGTAAGTACCGTCGATAACAGTGGCTTCGTCGGGGTTGATGAAGTCGACGCGCTGGGCCTTGCCCTGGCCGCCGCCCACTTCGAAGCGGTACGTCGGGTTGAGCAGGAAACCCTTGCCGGTCTCCATGTTCAGCTTCAGGACGTCGCCCGTGTAGTAATCGCCGAAACGCCACATCTTGATATGGCCCTCGGCGTCGAACTGATCTTCAACTTGTTTGTAACAAGCTGTATCTGCCTTCATTTTTGTGGTTTTTCCGCGTTCAATCACGACATTTTTATCGAGATTGATCTCCCTTTCGGGGCGTCCGTTCATGCTGTTCGCCGTCATGACGGTGGGCGCGTCGGGATCTTCCACATGAACCGGGCGCGGCGCTTTCTGGGCGTGGACAGGCACCGTCGTGGCGGCGACGAGCGCGCTGATGGCGAAAGCCCAGCGCTGCGAAGGGGGGGAGGCCGAAAACCAGCTCATGAATTGGAAGGGGCAAGCACCATGACAGGCGATTTTTTGATTTGAATCCCTTATTATATGGGAATCTGTGCGACACGCCTTAAAGCTCGGGTAGCTGGCCCCGGTCGCAACGTAGCAGTAACGGCTAGCAGCGCAGGAACTGCGCAGGCAAATCCCTGGTTTACCAGTGATAAACAGTGAGGGGCTCCCCGGAGTACCCATTCTTAGCAAGACAAGACACGCTACGAGAAGGTGCCTTGTCAGTCTTATACGCCCGCCGAATCACCGGCGAGTAGCTATCCCTTTGCCTGTTTGTTTACATAAAACATTGAAACTGTAGCTTATTTGCAAAGTTTGTGGATATTTTACATTTGCTTACAATTTTCTATATTTCAACAGTTCTCTGCAAGACTCGGTTTTCTCTCAGCTGAGTCATACCCGAGTGAAACTCTTCGATATCTTGTCATGCTTCAGTTCTGCAACTGGTGCCATGACCGGATGTACGACCATCTGTCACCTACTTGAATGTGCGTCGCCGGTAACGGCGGGGTGCAAAGCTTCAGGGACAACGTACCCCCATTCTTTTCCGGCAGCCTGGCGTGCGAACGTCTGGCTGGAGACTGCAAGCAGCGATGCGGTCTAGGGGCTAGGTGAGTGCTGCAAGGGCAATGTTATGTGAACCATCGTTTGAACCCTCGTAAATATTAATAGGCCAAAGCTGCTGGCAGGCCTAAACCAAACGGTACGTGGCTGGTTATCTCCGTGGATTCTGGGGATACGTCGTCATTCAGCCACCGGGGGAAAGATGGGCCCTAAACAGCCAGTCGCGATGTAGCTGTCGCGTCGATATCGTTGGGAACGTGGTAAGCCCGATTCCCTGCCGCTCGATCAAAGAACCGAGATAGCGGCAAGCAAACCGCAAGGCACGCCCTTGGGGGAGCGGGTAGAGGAGGATGGAGAAAGCGAATGCCGGGCTGTAATGGTCCGGATAGGGATTCAAGATTTGTCCCGGCCTGAAAGGGTGCCCACTTCCATCTGGTGTAATAGTCGTCATACGACTGTACTGGCTCCAGGCAGTCATCATTTTCAACCACCCCGAAGGGATGCAGCTCACCCTTCGGGGTGCGCTGTGTCTCGTCGGAACAACTACACGAGGTTCAGCATGAAAGTAACCGCTAGCAGTCTTGCCGGTTCTGCGTCCTCGCACGTGCCTACTGAATGGGTCGCCATCAACTGGCGCCTCGTACAACGCAACGTGAGAGCCATGCAGCATCGATTAACGAAGGCGATACAGGAAGGCGACTGGCGCAGGGCGAAAGCGCTGCAAAGGTGGCTAACCCACTCGTTCAGCGCGAAAGCGCTGGCAGTCAAACGAGTGACAGAGAATCAAGGCAAACGAACCGCAGGCGTGGACCAGCAGTTGTGGGAGTCAGCAACGCAGAAGTTCGCTGCCATTGCACAGTTGAAGAAACAAGGCTATCGGCCCCTGCCATTACGGAGGGTCTTTATTCCCAAGTCAAATGGAAAGATGCGCCCACTGGGCATCCCTACCATGCGGGACCGGGCGATGCAGGCGCTTCACCTGCTGGCCTTGGATCCGGTCTTGGAAACGCTGAGTGATCCCAACTCATACGGGTTTCGCAAAAATCGCTCAACGGCCGATGCGATGTCGCAAATTTTTCTCCAGACCTGCCGGAAAGTCTCGGCAACCTGGGTGTTAGATGCGGATATCGAAGGTTTTTTCGACAATATCAACCATCAATGGCTGGTCGACAATGTCTTCATGGATAAGTTGATCCTGTCTAAATGGCTGAAATCCGGGGTAGTTGACCGGAAGCAATTGATGGCAACCACAGCTGGAACGCCACAGGGCGGCATCATCAGCCCTGCCCTTGCGAATTGGACGTTGAACGGGCTGGAGACTGAACTGATTGCGCACCTCGGTGCGAAATTCGGCAAGTCAAAGGCCGGCAAGCTCAAAGTCGGTGTCGTGCGATATGCGGACGATTTTGTCGTTACCAGTGGATCGAAGGAACTGCTGGAGACGGAAATCAGGCCTTGGATCGAAGCATTTCTTGCAGTCAGAGGATTGCGACTGTCCAGTGCCAAAACCAAGATCGTGCACATCGATGAGGGCTTCGACTTTCTGGGGTGGAACTTCCGAAAATATTCCGGGACACTGCTCATCGAGCCAAGTAAGAAGAACATGAAAGCGTTCTATGAAAAGCTGAGGAAGACGATCAGCGAAAACATCGGGGCGAAGCAGGAGAATCTCATTCGATTGCTGAACCCCATGCTGCGGGGCTGGGCGCAATATCACAGCCCTGTAGTGGCCAAGGAGGCGTTCTCGACGATGGAGTCGCTGCTGTACTGGCGGCTTCGTCGCTGGGCCATGCGCAGGCATCCGAAGAAAACCGACAGTTGGATACGCGACCGATACTGGCGCCCAACCGAGAGTGGAAATCGGATGTTTGCAGCGGACGTTGTCACAAAGAATGGCAATAAGGCCATGAAGGAACTGTACTCGTTACCAGGTACAGCGATTCTGCGTCACACGAAGATCAAGGGCGGCTATCACCCCTACGATCCGCAATGGGAACTGTACGGCGAAACCCTTCGGCAGGAACGCATGTTGAAAAACATGTCCTACCGGCGTGAGTGGGCCAAGCTCTACCTCGACCAACGTGGCTTGTGCGCTCTGTGTGGGTACGAGATGAACATGGAAACCGGATGGCATGACCACCACATAGAACACCGTGTGGCAGGTGGTTCCGACGCCCTTGGAAATCGCGTATTATTGCACCCAAATTGCCATATAAATGTGCACGCAAACGATTTACAAGTTGCGAAGCCGGTCCCTGCATAGGGACTTTTATTATGCTTGAGCCGTGTGCGGTGAAAGTCGCATGCACGGTTCTTAGGGGGGAGAGCTTCCAGCAATGGGGTTCTCCTACCCTCCGCACCATCAACCCGATTCCACAGGCCGCTTAATGTCATTCTCCCCCAATTCCTCCACCGCGCCGGCCTCCGCGGACGCTCGCCTGACCCTGTTGAAAGCCTGGTTGACCTCGCTTAACCTCGTCGCGCCCGAATCCGCCCGTCCCGCTTCCAGCGATGCCAGCTTCCGCCGCTACTACCGTCTCGATGTGCTGCCAGGCAATGCAACATTGCCAGGAAGCACACTGATTGCCATGGATGCGCCGCCCGAGCGTGAAAACGTGCCCGCCTTTGTCAAGGTGGCCGGCTTGCTGAAAGGCGCCGGCGTGTCCGTGCCCGAGATCATCGCGCAAGACCTGGACAATGGCTTCCTGCTGCTCTCCGACCTGGGCACGACCACCTATCTCGACGCCCTGAACCACGATAACGCCAGCGTGCTGTACGCCGAAGCGCTCGAGTCGCTGATGAAAATCCAGCTGGCCAGCCAGCCCGATGTCTTGCCGGAATTCGACCGCGCCTTCATCCTGCGCGAAATGAATCTGTTCCCGGAATGGTTTATCGGCAAACACCTGGGCGCCACCTTAACGGATGTGCAACAGACCCAGCTGGACAAGGTTTTCGAAGCGATCACGGCGAATATCTTGTCGCAGCAGCAAGTGTTCATGCACCGCGACTACCATTCGCGCAATTTGATGCACATCAACGATGGTTCCATCCCCAATCCCGGCATCCTCGACTTCCAGGATGCCGTCTTCGGCCCTGTCACCTACGACATCGCCTCGCTGCTGCGCGACGCGTATATCCAGTGGGATGAAGAACTGGTGCTCGACTGGGTGATCCGCTACTGGCAGCGCGCCAAGCAGCTGGGCTTGCCAGTCAATCCCGATATCGACGCTTTCTACCGCGATTTCGAATTCACGGCCCTGCAGCGCCACCTGAAAATCCTCGGCCTGTTCGCGCGCCTGAATTACCGCGACGGCAAGGATCTGTACATGGGCGACTTGCCAACCGTGCTCGACTACGTGCGCAAGACGGCCAACCGCTATACGGAACTCAAGCCGCTGGTGCGTTTATTGGACGCCCTCGAAAACAAGGCGCCGCAGGTCGGCTATACATTCTAGGCACTTTCCCGCTGCGCGACATACCCGCGCAGCCGACTTACCGATACTGAAAACGAATCCCCATGAAAGCCATGATCTTTGCCGCAGGCCGCGGTGAACGGATGCGTCCGCTTACCGATACCTGCCCCAAACCGCTGCTGAAAGTACGCGGCCGTCCACTGATCGTCTGGCATGTGCTGAACCTGGTGCGCGCCGGCATCACGGACATTGTCATCAACCATTCCCACCTGGGCCACCAGATCGAGGAAACCCTGGGCGACGGCAGCGCGTATGGCGCGCGCATCGCGTATTCGCCCGAGAGCACGCCGCTGGAAACGGCGGGCGGCATCGCCCAGGCGCGCCACTTGCTGGGCGAGGAGCCATTTCTCGCCATTTCAGGCGACATCTATTGCCCCTACTTTGATTTCAAGCAAGTACTCGACGTGCTGGCCGACAAGGATGTGCTGGGCACGCCGTATCCGGCCGACCAGCGCGACATCGCCTGGACTTACCTGGTGCCCAATCCCGACTTCCACCCAAAGGGCGACTTCGGCTTGACCTTGTTCGCGATCAACAATACGGACGACACCAAGTGGACCTTCGCCAATATCGGCGTGTACCGCCCTGAGATGTTCGACGGCATCGCGCCCGGCAGCCACGCCAAACTGGGCGATTTGCTGCGCCAGTACGCGGACCAGGGCCGCGTGGGCGGCGAAGTCTATCCGGGCGAGTGGACGAATGTGGGCACGCCGGCGCAGCTCGACGTGCTCAATGGCGTGGCAGCGAAGGCGCCGGCGGCATGATGGCCAACTACGCTGCCCGGCGCGCGGCGTTGCTGGCGCAGATGCTGCCGGGCAGCGTGGCCATCCTCGCCACGGCGCCCGAAGTGCCGCGCAACAGCGATTGCGACTACCCGTATCGCCACGACAGCTATTTCTATTACCTGAGCGGCTTTACGGAACCCGATAGCGCCGTGGCCCTGGTGGCCGCCAGCGCCACGGCGCCGGCGCGCGCCATCCTGTTTTGCCGGGCAAAAAACACCGAACGCGAAATCTGGGACGGTTTCCGCCACGGCCCCGAGGCGGCGCGCGCCAGCTTCGGTTTTGACAGCGCCTTCCCCATCGAGGAGCTCGACGTGGAAATGACGCGCCTGCTGGCCGACGTCCCCGCCATTTACTACGCGCTGGGCGGCAGCCTCGATGCGCAAGTCAAGGTCTGGCGGCACAACGTGCGGCAAAAGGCCCGCAGCGGCGTCACGGCGCCCGCCATCGCGCATGACATCAATGGCATGCTCGACGCCATGCGCCTGCTGAAAGACCCGGAAGAACAAGGCCTGATGCGCCGCGCGGCCGCCATTTCCAGCGCGGCCCACGTGCGCGCCATGCGCGCCACACGGCCCGGCATGCACGAATACGCGCTGGAAGCGGAGCTGCTGTACGAATTTCGCCGCAGCGGCGCGCAGTTCCCCGCGTATTCCTCCATCGTGGCGGGCGGCGGCAACGCCTGCATCCTGCATTACAGCGCCAACAACGCCGTGCTGCAGGACGGCCAGCTGGTACTGATCGACGCCGGCTGCGAACTCGATGGCTATGCCTCCGACATCACGCGTACCTGGCCCGTCAACGGCCGTTTCAGCGGCCCGCAGCGGGCGCTGTATGAACTGGTGCTGGCGGCGCAACAGGCGTCGCTGGACATGGTGCGCCCCGGCTTGCCGCACAGCGCCATCCACGAGGCGGCCGTGCAGGTGCTGGCGCAGGGCATGCTGGACCTGGGTTTGCTGGACCGGCAGAAAAACGGCAGCGCGCAGGACGTCATCGCCGACAAGGCGTATATGCCCTTCTACATGCACGGCACCAGCCACTGGCTGGGCATGGACGTGCACGACGTGGGTGCCTACCGCGACACGGGTGCTCCGGGCAAGCCGTGGCGTCCGCTGGAAGCGGGCATGGTGCTGACGGTGGAACCGGGCATCTATGTGCGCCCCGGCGCGGGCGTGCCGGAACAGTTCTGGCACACCGGCATCCGCATCGAAGACGATGTGCTGGTCACGCCGCAAGGCCATGAAGTCTTCAGCACGGCGCCCAAGAGCGTCGCTGAAATCGAACAACTGATGTCACAGGATTAACGCCGCCGCATGCATACACCGTCCACTTTCGATCTCGCCATCTGCGGCGCCGGCCCCGTCGGCATGGCGCTGGCCGCCCTGCTGGTGCAGCGCGGCAGCCGCGCCGCCGGCATCGCCCTGCTCGACGCCAAATCCATCGAGCAAGCCAGGCGCGACCCGCGCACCATCGCCCTGTCGCACGGCAGCCGCCAGATTCTTGAGGAGGCGGGCGCCTGGCCCGTGGAGGCGACACCGATCCACCAGATTCACGTCTCGCGCCGCGGCCAGTTCGGGCGCAGCCTGATGGACCGCAGCGAGCATGGCGTCGAGGCGCTCGGCTATGTGGCCCGTTACGGCACCGTCGTCAGCGCGCTGGCCGACATATGCGAGCGCCTGGGCGTGGCCAGCCTGCGCCCGGCGCTGGTCACGGGCAGTGCCGAGGATGCCGATGGCGTGGCCGTGCAGATTGAACAGGACGGCACGGCGTCGAGCTTGCGCGCCAGCCTGCTGGTGCAAGCCGAGGGTGGCCTGTTCGGACAGCAACAGGAACGCGCCGTCAGCCGCGATTATGGTCAAAGCGCCATCATCGCCCATGTGCGCACAAGTGCCCCCATCGCGCACCGCGCGTATGAGCGCTTCACAGACGAAGGCCCGCTGGCCCTGCTGCCGCAGGACGATGGCTACGCGCTGGTATGGTGCGTGCCGCCCACGCGCGCCGAACAATTGCTGGCCCTGGACGACGCTGCCTTCCTGGCCCGCCTGGGCGCCGCCTTCGGCAGCCGCCTGGGACGCTTTACCCACACGACGTCGCGCCTGGCCTATCCGCTGGGCCTGAACGCGCAGGGAGGCGGCACGCCGCGCACGGTCGCCATCGGCAATGCGGCGCAAACCCTGCACCCGGTGGCGGGACAGGGCCTGAACCTGGGCTTGCGCGACGCCGCCGTGCTGGCCCGCGTGCTGGCGCAGGACAGCAGCCCGGCCGGACTGGAACGCTACGCCAGCCTGCGCCAGGCCGACCGGGGGCTGACCGTGCGCGTCACCGACACCATGGCGCGCATCTTCACGGGCAACGCGCCCACGCAAGGCTTGCTGGGCCTGTCGCTGGGCTTGCTGGACGCCTTCAGCCCGGCGCGCAAGAGCCTGGCCGAGCTGATGATGTACGGCCGCCGCTGAGTCTTGACAATAAGGAAAGAGCACGGGCGAAAAAGAAACAGGCGGGCGATCCGGCATGGAGTAAACGGCCCGCGGATGCGACAATGGCTGTCACCTGGCTTTTGGCGACCGTTCCATGACAGATGCTTTGCCCGCAGCACCGCCTGCCGCTCTTCCCGAAGTACTCTTTTCCCGCCTGCTGGAAGACGCCCTCGACGCCGTCATCATCATCGACGAGCAGTGCCGCATCCGCTATATCAATGGCGCCATGCAGGCACTGTCGGGCTATGCCAGCGGTGAATTGCTGGGCCAGACCCTGAACGGCCTGCTGCCCGACGCCGTCGGCGCGCAGCACGACAACCACGTGATCAACTACATCCGCAGCTCGCGCACTTCCAGCGTGCTGGGCAAGATACGCGAATTCGCCATCCGCCACCGCGACACGCAAATGATCCCCATCGAAATGAAGGCGCTGGACCTGGGCGTGGTCGACGGCATGCGCTATTTCGGCGCCTTTTTGCTCGACGTGCGCGAACGGCGCGAACTGGCGGCGAAAAACGCCAGCCTGCTGGCGCAGCTGGAACAGCAGGCGCTGCACGATGCGCTGACGTCGCTGCCCAACCGGCGCGCCTATGAAGCGCAGGCCGAGCAGGCGATGGCGCGCGCGGCGCGCAGCGGCGCCGCCCTGAGCGTGGGCGTGGCCGACCTCGACCACTTCAAGAAGATCAACGACCGCTATGGCCATGCCGTGGGCGACGCCGTGCTGCGCACGGTGGCGCAGGCGCTGCGCGACACGGGACGCATCACCGACGTGGCGGCGCGCCTCGGTGGCGAGGAGTTCGGCCTGCTCTTCCCCGACGCCAGCCTGCAGCAGGCACACCAGGTGGCCGAGCGCATCCGCGCTGCCGTGGCGGCGGCGGTCACCGTGCTGCCTGACGGCGGCGCGCTGCACGTCACCATCAGCATCGGCGTGGCGCCGCTGGTGCAGGGCGCCAGCCTGGACGCGGCCATATCGGATGCCGACAAGGCCCTGTATGTCGCCAAGCACCAGGGACGCAACCAGGTCGTCGCGGCAGCGGCCAGCCAATAAAAACGGCCCGCGCAAGGCGGGCCGTACGGTCGCTGCAAGCGGCGTTTATTCGATGGCTTTCAACATATCCTCGATCACCTTTTTCGCATCGCCAAACACCATCATCGTGTTCGGCTGATAGAACAGGTCGTTGTCCAGGCCCGCATAGCCGGACGCCATCGAGCGCTTGTTGACGATGATGCTCTTGGCTTTATACGCTTCCAGGATCGGCATGCCGGCGATCGGCGATTTCGGATCTTTCGCCGCCGGGTTGACCACGTCATTCGCACCCAGCACCAGCACCACGTCCGTCTGGCCGAATTCGCCATTGATGTCTTCCATCTCGAAGACCTGGTCGTAGGGCACTTCCGCCTCGGCCAGCAGCACGTTCATGTGACCCGGCATGCGCCCCGCCACCGGGTGGATCGCATACTTGACGGTGATGCCCTTGTGCGTCAGCTTCTCCACCAGTTCTTTCAGCGAGTGCTGCGCGCGCGCCACGGCCAGGCCGTAGCCGGGCACGATGATGACGGTTTCCGCATTGCCCATGATGAAGGCGGCATCGTCGGCCGAACCCGATTTCACGGGACGCTGTTCCTGCGCGCCCGCCACGCCAGCGGCCGGCGCATCGCCGCCGAAGCCGCCCAGGATGACATTGAAGAACGAACGGTTCATGGCCTTGCACATGATGTACGACAGGATCGCGCCCGAAGACCCCACGAGCGAACCGGCGATGATCAGCATCGAGTTATTCAGCGAAAAACCGATGCCGGCCGCGGCCCAGCCCGAGTAGCTGTTGAGCATCGACACCACCACCGGCATGTCGGCGCCGCCGATGGGGATGATGATCAGCACGCCCAGCGCAAAGGCGATGACGGCCATGACGATGAACGGCGTCCAGGCCGGCTCCACCCCGTCGGCGAAGCAGAACACCAGGCCCAGCGCGATCATCACCAGCGCCAGCGCCAGGTTGAGCATGTGCTGGCCCTTGAAGCTGACGGGCGCGCCCTGGAACAGGCGGAACTTGTATTTGCCCGACAGCTTGCCGAAGGCGATCACCGAACCGGAGAACGTGATGGCGCCGACAAAGGTGCCGATGAACAGCTCGAAGCGGTTACCGATGGGCAGCGCCTGTCCATGCTCGGCGATATTGAAGGCCCATGGCTCGGATACGGCCGCCACGGCGATGCACACCGCCGCCAGGCCGATCAGCGAATGCATGGCCGCCACCAGTTCCGGCATCTTCGTCATTTCCACGGTTTTCGCCAGGTAGGCGCCGATGGCTCCGCCCGTGACGATGCCGATGATGACGAGGGTCAGGCCCATGCCGCCCGCTTGCTGTTCCTTCAGTTTCAGGATCAGCGCCACGGTGGTGACGGCGGCAATGGCCATGCCGCTCATGCCGAAGGCATTGCCGCGGCGCGCCGTCGAGGGCGAGGACAGGCCTTTCAAGGCCTGGATGAAGCACACCGAGGCGATCAGGTACATCATCGTCACCAGGTTCATGGTGACGAAGCTCATGGCATGACTCATTCTTTTGCTCCTTGCTTGGCTTTCGGTTCTTTTTTACGGAACATCTCGAGCATGCGCTGCGTGACGAGGAAGCCGCCAAACACGTTGACGGCGGCCAGTGCCACGGCCAGGGTGCCGGCCGCCTGCGCCAGCGGGCCTTGCGTCAGGCCGGCCGCCAGCATGGCGCCGACGATGATGATGGCGGAAATGGCATTGGTGACGGCCATCAGCGGCGTATGCAATGCCGGCGTGACGGTCCAGACGACGTGGTAGCCGACATAAATGGCCAGCACGAAGATGATCAGGTTAATGATGGTGTGACTGATTTCCATGATGTTGTTCTCTCCGGCGCCGCGTTATTTACGTAAGATTTCACTGCCTGCACACACCAGGCTGGCCTTGATGATTTCATCCTCGCGGTCGATCTGCAATTGGTCGTCCTTGTCGATGATGAGCTTTAAGAAGTCCAGCACGTTGCGCGCATACAGGGCCGAGGCATCGGCCGCCACCAGGGTCGCCAGGTTCGGTTCGCCCACGATGTAGACGCCGTGTTTCAGCACGGTCTTGCCCAGTTCGGACAGGGGGCAGTTGCCGCCCTGCTCCACGGCCAGGTCGACGATGACGGAGCCCGGTTTCATGGCCTTTACCGTTTCTTCGGAAATGAGCACGGGCGCGGCGCGGCCGGGGATCAGCGCCGTGGTGATGATGATGTCGGCCAGTTTTGCCCGTTCGTGCACCAGTTCGGCCTGGCGCCGCATCCAGTCGGCCGGCATGGCGCGCGCATAGCCGCCTGAACCCTTGGCGATCTCTTTTTCTTCATCGGTCAGGAAAGGCACGTCGAGGAACTTGGCGCCCAACGACTCCACTTGTTCCTTGACGGGCGGGCGCACGTCGGATGCCTCGATGACGGCGCCCAGGCGCTTGGCAGTGGCGATCGCCTGCAAACCTGCCACGCCCACGCCCATGATCAGCACGCGGGCCGCCTTGACGGTGCCGGCCGCCGTCATCAGCATCGGCATGAAGCGCTGATAGGTATTCGCGGCCACCAGCACGGCCTTGTAGCCGGCGATGTTCGCCTGCGACGACAGCACGTCCATCGACTGCGCGCGCGTGATGCGCGGCACGGCTTCCAGCGCGAAGGCGGACAGGCCGGCCGTGGCCATGGCGGCGATATTGTCCGCGTCAAACGGGTTCAACATGCCGATCAGCACCGTGCCGCTGGCCATCAGGGCCCGTTCCGCGGCATCGGGCGCGCGCACCTTGAGCACGATGGCGCAGCCATAGGCTTCCTGGGCGGTGCCGATCTGCGCGCCGGCGGCGGCATACGCGTCGTCGGGAATCGAGGCTTGCAGGCCCGCTCCGGACTGCACGATGATCTGATGCTTGGCTGCCAGCTTCTTGACTGTCTCGGGCGTTGCTGCCACCCGCGTTTCACCAGGCCGTGTTTCGGCCGGTATGCCTATCCTCATGATGCCTCCGCTAATTGATAAACTGACTAGAATCTAACACGGAAAGCAGCGCGTTAAACGTTTGTGAACCAGCAACTTTTAGTCGTACGACACTAATTTGACCAGCATCCCACGATTCGTTTCACCATGCGGCGCGGCGACCATATTGTGGGAAAGGTGTGTCAATCTCACCACAGTCGAGCACGTGTGCGCGCTTGTTTTGACCACAGGGAAAGCCTATATTAGCGGGCGTTTCCTGCCATCTTGCCGCCAATGCCCCCATGCTAGTGCGCTCCCCGGGAAAGACGTAAGTACCTCCCACCGCTATTTGCTAAAACGTTGTCATTTATCAATATGTCCGCGCAACAGAAGGCCGGCTTCAAACCGCGCGCGCAGAACAAGATAAAATGTCGGCTCTTTCAAGGATGGAATCATGCCGAGAATCTGGAAACCCTCTGTCACCGTTGCCGCCATCGTCGAGCGCGACGGCCTGTTTTTACTGATTGAAGAAGAGACCAGCGAAGGCATCAAGCTCAACCAGCCGGCCGGTCATCTCGATCCGTTCGAGTCGCTGGAGCAGGCGGTGATCCGCGAAACGCTGGAAGAAGCGGCATTCGATTTCATCCCCACGGCACTGGTCGGCATGTATATGTCGCGCTATCAGTCACTGCGCACGGGCGAGGACGTGACCTATCTGCGCTTCACCTTTTGCGGCACAGCCGGCGCCGAGCATGACCGCCCGCTGGACGAAGGCATCATCCGCACCCTGTGGATGACGCGCGACGAGCTGGCGGCGTGCCAGGAACGCCACCGCAGCCCGCTGGTGCTGCAGTGCGTGGACGAATACCTGGCCGGCCGGCGCGCGCCGCTGGCCCTGCTGCACACGCATGCGTCCGTTTTCAATAGCGCATAGCAACACGCATTGCCATATTATTAAAGTAACTGGAAAGCAAGATGAGCAAGAAGAAAGTCGTTATCGGCATGTCGGGCGGGGTCGATTCCTCGGTCGCGGCATGGATGCTGAAGGAACAAGGCTATGAAGTCATCGGCCTGTTCATGAAAAACTGGGAAGATGACGACGATTCGGAATACTGCTCCACGCGCCAGGACTGGATCGACGCGGCCAGCGTGGCCGACGTCATCGGCGTCGATATCGAAGCCGTCAATTTCGCCTCCGAATACAAGGACCGCGTGTTCGCCGATTTCTTGCGCGAGTACCAGGCCGGCCGCACGCCGAACCCGGACGTGCTGTGCAACGCCGAAATCAAGTTCAAGGCATTCCTCGACCATGCCATGACCCTGGGTGCCGACCTGATCGCCACCGGCCACTACGCGCGCGTGCGCCAGGCGCCCACCGATGCGGGCCGCTACGAGCTGCTGAAAGCCGTCGACGCCAGCAAGGACCAAAGCTACTTCCTGCACCGCCTGAACCAGGCGCAGTTGTCGAAGACCTTGTTCCCGCTCGGTGAAATCCCGAAGACGCAAGTGCGCCAGATCGCCGAGAAACTGGCCCTGCCGAACGCGCAGAAGAAGGATTCGACGGGCATCTGTTTTATTGGCGAACGCCCGTTCCGCGAATTTTTGAACCGCTACCTGTCCTACAAGCCGGGTCCGATGAAGACGGCCGATGGCAAGACCGTGGGCGAACACGTGGGACTGAGTTTTTATACCCTGGGCCAGCGCAAGGGCATCGGCATCGGCGGCGTGAAGTCGTACCAGAACGCGGACGGCAGCAGCGACGCCTGGTATGTGGCGCGCAAGGATATCGCCAACAACACCCTGTGGGTGGTGCAGGGCCATGACCACCCGTGGCTGCTGTCGCCATCCCTGACGGCCGACCAGGCCAGCTGGGTTGCCGGTGTGGCGCCGCAAGCGGGCGCCTTGAGCGCCAAGACGCGCTACCGCCAGGCCGACGTGGCTTGCCAGCTGCTGCCGGATGGGAATGAACACTTCAGCCTGGCGTTTGACCAGGCGCAATGGGCCGTCACGCCCGGCCAGTCGGCCGTGCTGTATGACGGCGACGTGTGCCTCGGTGGCGGCATCATCGCCAGCGCCACCGGTTTGGCCGGTAGCTAGGAGTTGCCTTGCGCGGCAGCGGCCAGGGCTTGCTGCTTGCGCACCATGGCAATCACCGTGTTGCGCACGGTTTTCAGGACCGTGTCGGCCATGAAGGGTTTCACGATGAAACCCGACACGCCCATGGCGTGCGCCGCCTGCAGCGAAGCGGCATCAATGCCGCCCGAGACCATGAAAATGAGCGTCTTCGGATACTGGGCGCGGATGGTTTGCACCACGTTGGTCCCATCTTCCACCTGCTCGCGCGCGATGCACACGAAATGCGGGTGGTGCTTGACCAGCAGCGCCAGTCCCAGCGCGCTGGTATGCGTCTGCCCGCAGACATCGTAGCCGCCATCGGTCAGGACCGTGTTCAGCAGGCCGCGCGCCACGGCGCTGCTATCGATCAGGACTGTCTTTAACATCATGATTACTTTCCTTGCTTGATTTATTCCGTGTTCTGGCCAAAAGCGCTCTATTTTTCCCACACGAGCTTGTTCCAGGTCACGCCTAACGTGACATCCGTTTTCAGTGCCACTAACTTTCTTGAAAGATACAGTATTTCCCGCTCTTTTCGCAGGCTTTCGCCCAGCGCGCCGGGCAAAATCCCCGCGCCAGCCATCACGGCGTCGATATTGCCGTAGGCGCGCAACAGTTTCGCGCCCGTCTTCAGGCCGATCTTCGACACGCCGGGGATGCTGTCGGTGACGTCGCCCATCAGCGCCAGCAGGTCGGGCAACAGTTCCGGCGGCACGCCGAACTTTTTCTCGACCCAGGCGTGATCGTGCCAGACACCCTTGAAGTGATCCCATACCAGCGCGCCGTGGGCGATCAGGCCGTGCAAATCCTTGTCGGTGGTGGCGATGACGGCCGCGCCGCGCCCCTCGTGCAGCCAGCGCATGACGGCCGTGCCGATCACGTCATCGGCTTCGACCTCGGGAATGCTGACCACGTGCATGCCGAAGCTGGCCAGCGTGGCGTAAAAGCCGGGCAAGGCGTCGCGCAGCACCTGCGGCATGGGCTGGCGTCCCTCGCGGTAACCGGCATACAGGGCGTGGCGCCAGGTCGGGCCGCCAAAGTCGAAGGCCGGCAGGATGTGCGTCGGCTCGTGGTCGTTGATGAGGGTGCGGAACGACGACAGCGCATGGCGCAGCGCGATCTCCGCCTTCAGGTCGGAATCGGGTTCAGGACTGGCTTCGTAGACGCGGCGTACGATATTCAAGCCGTCGATAGCGAGGAGTCTGGCCATGCGGTAAGTGGATACTGGTTGAATCGGGCATTTTACCGTATGGTTCCCCGCACATCAGGCTTGAATGCCGCTTATTTGGCGAAATCGTAGGGCCCGCCTTTTTCCAGCGCGCGCTGGTAGGCCGGGCGCGCATGGATGCGCTGCAGGAAGGCCGTCAGCTTCGGCAGGCGCTCGTCGAGTCCGCCGCGCATGGCCGCCGCTTCCAGCGGAAAGCTCATCTGGATATCGGCCGCCGTGAATTCATTGCCGGCAAACCATTTGGTTTTCTCCAGCTCCGCTTCCATGTAGGCCAGCTGGCTGTTGATATTGGGCAGGATGAAGCTGCTCTTGACCTTGCCGGCGATGCCGCGCGCGATGGGTTTGACGAAAAACGGCATCGGCGACGATTCGACCTTGTCGAACACCAGCTTCATCAGCAGCGGCGGCATGGCCGAGCCTTCCGCGAAATGCAGCCAGTAGGTCCAGCGCAGCTTGTCAGGTGTGCCCGCCGCCGGTATCAAGCGGCCATTGCCGTAGCGCTCGACCAGGTAGTCGATGATGGCGCCCGATTCGGCGATGGTGTTGGCGCCGTCCGTGATCACGGGCGACTTGCCTAGCGGATGCACGGCCTTCAGCGAGGCGGGCGCCAGCATGGTCTTCGGGTCGCGCTGGTAGCGCTTGACCTCATAGCCGAGGCCCAGTTCCTCGAGCAGCCAGAGCACGCGCTGCGAGCGCGAGTTGTTCAGATGGTGGACGACGATCATGGTTTTCCCGTTAGGCGATGGTTGAGTTCCAGTATAGCCGGGACGGCCGGATCGGGTCGGCACAAGCGGATCGGCGAAAAAATTGCGAAAAACAGTATTTTCAATTGATAACTTTTCAATATTCCCTTATCTTGTTTTGTTTCCAATAAGTAAGGAAACCCCTGTGGATTTCGACGCAAACAACACTCCTCCCCGACAAGAAGCCATCACCTTCAGCGCCACCGGCAGCGAATACTTCCGTATCTGGATCGTCAACCTGCTGCTGAGCATCGTCACCCTGGGCATTTATTCCGCCTGGGCCAAGGTGCGCCGCAACCGCTACTTTTATTCGAGCACCCACCTGGCGGGCGGCAGCTTCGAATACCACGGCAACGCCGTGGCCATCCTGAAAGGCCGCATCGCCGCCGTGGTGCTGATCGCCGGCTACAACATCGCCTTCCAGGTCTCGCCCGTCGTGGGCTTGCTGATGTTCGTGCTGCTGGCAGCCATCCTGCCCTGGCTGGTCTGGAAAAGCCTGCAATTCAAGCTGTACAACACCAGCTACCGCGGCATCCGCTTCGGCTTTGGCGGCAGCGCCAGGGAAGCCTACAAGTACTTCCTGTGGCTGCCCATCCTGAATACCTTCACGGGCGGCCTGATGACGCCTTTCCTGCACCAGCGCCTGAAGCGCTTCCAGCACACGCAAAGCCGTTTCGGCGCCACCCATTTCAGCTTTGACGCCACGGTCGGCAGCTTCTACAAAACCTATTTGCTGTTCTTTGCGCTGCTGCTGGGCGGCTTGCTGGTGCTGATTTTCGTCGTCTTCGGCAGCGTGTTCGCCTCGTTTGCGGCCAATGCGAATGACAAGACCAAGGTTGGCAGCCTGCTGTTTGCCATCGGCGCCTTGTACCTGTGGGCGTTCACCGTGCTGCCGCTGTTCCTGACCATGATCCAGAACCTGATCTGGAACCACACGCGCTTGCAGCGGCACCAGTTCCAGTCGCAGCTGACATGGGGCCGCACCACCTTCGTCATGCTGAGCAACCTGCTGGGCATCGTCGTCACCCTGGGCCTGTTTACGCCATTCGCCCATGTGCGCTGGCTGAAATACCGCCTGGAAGCGACCTCCATGCTGGTGCATGGCAGCCTGGACGAGTTTGTCGCCGCCACAGGCCAGCAAGTGTCGGCCACGGGCGAAGGCATGGTCGACCTGCTGGACTTCGACCTGTCGCTGTAGCATGACGCTCGATCACGACGCGCCGGGCGCGGCCCCCGTGCCCGCGCGCTATTTCGACGGCCAGACCTCGCGCCTGTACCACGTCACGCTCAGCGTGCGCGATGGCATGGCCGTGCTGGCCGGCGACATCGAGCGCAGCTGCCCGCTGGACGAGCTGCACGTGTCCGAACGCAGCAGCCATGCCGTGCGCAAGGTCAGTTTTGCCGATGGCGCCTACCTGGAAATCGCCGACCAGGCGGCCTTCAACAGCCTGCTGCACGACACGGGCCACCGCGACGGCTGGGTGGTGCGGCTGCAGCAAAGCTGGCGCGGCGCCCTGCTGGCCACCGTGGCGACCATCGTGGCCCTGTGGCTCAGCTATCAATACCTGCTGCCGCTGGCGGCCAAGGGCATCGCGTATGCCCTGCCGCAGTCGGTCGAACGGCAGCTGGGCCAGGGCGTGCTCGACATGCTGGACCGCCATGTATTCGCGCCCAGCCAGCTCGATGGCGCGCGCCAGCAAGCGTTGCGCGCCCAGTTCGCGCGCCTGGCCACGCCCGGCGACAGCACGCCCGCGCACCGCATCGTGTTTCGCAAGAGCAAGATCGGCCCGAACGCGTTTGCCCTGCCGTCCGGCGACATCGTGCTGACGGACGAAATGATCGAACTGCTGCCGGACGACCAGGCCATCATGGGCGTGCTGGCGCACGAGCTGGGGCACCTGCAGCAGCGCCACCTGACGCGGCGCATCATCCAGACCTCGGCCGTGGGCGCCGGCGCGGCGCTGCTGTTCGGCGACGTCTCGACGGTGGTGGCCACCCTGCCGCCGCTGCTGCTGGACTTGAAGTATTCGCGCGATGTCGAACGCGACGCGGACGACTACGCGATCGCCATGCTGCGCCAGAACGGCATCCCGCTGGAACACCTGGCGCAAGTATTTGTCGCCCTGGGCAAGCTGGACCACGGCACGCCGTACCTGTCGAGCCATCCGGCCAGCGCCGAACGGGTCGAGCGCATCCGCGCCGCACAACGGTGATCCTCACGCGGCGTCCACCGGGCGCCGCGTTCTTTCCCACCAGCACGTTCCGTGAATCGAAGGTAGACTCATCAGTTATCAGTCTGACTTCCCCGGAGTGCCCATGCACCTAGTACCATTTCGCTACCTGACCTTCATTGCGACGGCAGCCATCTTTGTCCTGTCCCTGTTTTACTATGATCATTACTGGCTGCCCGTGCTGGCCGGTGCGCTGACCCTGGTCGGCATCAGCGACCTGCTGCAAACGAAGCGCGCCCTGCGCCGCAACTACCCCATCCTCGCCCACTTCCGCTTCTTTTTTGAGAGCATCCGCCCCGAAATCCGCCAGTACTTCCTGGAAAGCGACAGCGAAGCGACACCGTTCTCGCGCAGCCAGCGCAGCATCGTCTACCAGCGCGCCAAGGAGCAGACGGACAAGCGCCCGTTCGGCACCCAGCTCGACGTGTATGAAGCAGGCTATGAATGGATCAACCATTCCATCGCCCCCGCCAAGGTGACGGGCCACGACTTCCGCATCGAGATCGGCAACCATCCGGACTGCCCGCGTGCGAAACCGTATTCGGCCAGCGTCTTCAATATCTCGGCGATGAGCTTTGGCGCCCTGTCGGCCAATGCCATCCTGGCCCTGAACGGCGGCGCGCGCAGCGGCGGCTTCATGCACGACACGGGCGAAGGCAGCATCAGCCCCTATCACCGCGAAAACGGCGGCGACCTGGTGTGGGAAATCGGCTCCGGCTACTTCGGCTGCCGCAACCAGGACGGCACGTTTTCGGAAGAGCGCTTCATCGCCAACGCCAGCTCGGAGCAGGTGAAAATGATCGAGCTGAAAATGTCGCAGGGCGCCAAGCCGGGCCACGGCGGCGTGCTGCCCGGGCCGAAAGTGACCATCGAGATCGCCACCACGCGCGGCGTGATGGTGGGCGAGGATTGCGTCTCGCCGGCCGCGCACAGCGCCTTTTCCACGCCGCTGGAAATGCTGCACTTTATCGACCGCCTGCGCACGCTCTCCGGCGGCAAGCCGACGGGCTTCAAGCTGGCCATCGGCCACCCGTGGGAATTTTTCGCCATCGTCAAAGCCATGCTGGAAACAGGCATCACGCCCGACTTCATCGTCGTCGACGGCAGCGAAGGCGGCACGGGCGCGGCGCCCCTGGAATTCACGGACCACGTGGGCACGCCGCTGCAGGAAGCGCTGGTGCTCGTGCATAACACCCTGGTGGGCGCCAACCTGCGCGAGCGGATCAAGATCGGCTGCTCGGGCAAGATCATCACGGCCTTCGACATCGCCCGCCTGCTGGCGCTGGGCGCCGACTGGTGCAATTCGGCGCGCGGCTTCATGTTCGCACTGGGCTGCATCCAGTCGCAAAGCTGCCACACGGACCGCTGCCCCACGGGCGTGGCCACGCAAGACCCGCAGCGCCAGCGCGCGCTGGTGGTATCCGACAAGATCGCCCGCGTGGCGCACTTCCACCAGAACACCATGAAGGCGCTGGCCGAGCTGATCGCCGCCGCCGGCCTCGCGCATCCGCAGGAACTGCGCCCGCACCACCTGGTGCGCCGCATTTCGCCGAACCAGGTGAAACTGGCGTCGGCCCTGCTGCCCTTCCTGGAAGCGGGCCAGCTGCTCGACCCGAGCCAGCTGCCTCAGCTGCCGCCCGTATTCGGCCTGTACTGGCCCATGGCGCAAGCGGCATCGTTCCAGCGCCTGGATTAAAGCCGGCATTGCGCAAGTGGAGTAATACCACTTAATAACCACTTGCGCAAAAACCCAAATCCAATACAATACCAAAACAAGTACAAAACCAAGGCAGCTTGTCCGGTGACCGCCACGATGCGCCACCACGGTGCCAGAATACGTATGCCGTCGTCACAATACATACCGGAGGAGTTGCAGCATGGAGCAGGGTTTGCGCGAGAAAGTAGGACAGTTGTTCATGGTGGGTTTCGACGCCCTGCAGGCGGACGAGCATATCAAGACCTTGATACGCGAAAAGAAGGTGGGCGGCGTGATCCTGTTCCGCCGCAACGTGCACACGCCCGCGCAAGTGTCCGCCCTGTGCCGCGAGCTGCAGGAGATCAATGCGGAAGTGTCCGACATTCCGCTGCTGATCTCCATCGACCAGGAAGGCGGCATGGTCATGCGCATCGAGCAGGGCGTCACGCCGATTCCCGCCGCGATGGCCTTCCAGGCGGCCGGCTCCATCGACGACTGCGAACGCATGAACCAGATCAGCGGCGATGAAATGCGCCAGGTAGGCATCAACATGCTGCTCGCCCCCGTGCTGGACGTAAACAACAACCGCAACAACCCCGTCATCGGCGTGCGCGCGTATGGCGAGGATGCCGCCACCGTCATCGACTACGGCATGGCGGCCATGCGCGGCCAGCGCGCCAGCGGCGTGGCCGTGACCGCCAAGCACTTCCCCGGCCACGGCGACACGGCCATCGACACGCATTACGCCATGGCCCTGGTGCCGCACGACAAGGAACGCCTGCGCGCCGTGGAACTGGCGCCCTTCCGCGCCGCGATTGCCGGCGGCGTCGACGCCATCATGACGGCGCACGTGGTCTTCCCCGCCTTCGAGGCCGACACCAGCGTACCAGCGACCCTGTCGAAAGGCGTGCTGACGGACCTGCTGCGCGGTGAAATGGGCTACAAGGGCGTCGTCATCACCGACTGCCTGGAAATGGCGGCGATTGCCGACGGCATCGGCATCGCCCAGGGCGCCATCGCCACCCTGCAGGCAGGCGCCGACATCGTCCTCATCTCGCACCGTGAAGCGCAGCAGACGGCCGCCATCGACGCCGTCATCGCCGCCGTGGAGCGCGGCGACATCGCGCTCTCCCGCATCGACGCGGCTTGTGCCCGCGTGGCTGAACTCAAGCGCAACCGCGCCGTGCGCGACTGGCGCACCCGCCCCGTCACGCCACCGGCGCTGATGCAGCCAGCCGCCATGGCCCTGTCGCAGCTGCTGCAAAAGGCCGCCTTGCGCGTGCAGGGCGACTACCGCCCGCTCGACGCCAGCCTGCCCGTGACCCTGCTGACGGTGGAAGTGCGCTCGCGCAGCGAAATCGACGAAGTGGCGCTGGGCCGCAACAAGGAAGCGCGCAGCTCGATGCTGCCGGCGCTGCTGGAAGCGGGCCTGGACGTGCGCGAGTACGCCTTGTCGGCCGAGGCGCTGGACGACGAAGTCAACGAGGCCATCGCCTTTGCGCAAGGCGCGCAGCAAATCGTGCTGCAAACGTATAACGCCATGTTCGTCGGCGGCCAGCGCCGCCTCGTCGACGCCCTGCCGCACGATAAACTGTGGCTGGTGGCGGGCCGCCTGCCCTACGACCTGGACCTGGCACCTACGGCGCAAGGCCGCCTGGCCGCCTTCGGCTGCCGCCCGGCCGCGCTGGTGCCCGTGGTGGAAAAACTGGCGGGCAAGGCGTAAAGCCACGCCCCCCTCCTGCACGTGCCGGGCCTTGCCCGGCATTTTTTATGCCGCGTCGCAATCGAAGCGCACGCCCGTCATCTGTTCGCTCAGCGCCCATAGCCGGCGCGCCTGCCCGGGATCGATGGCCCAGCGCCGCACGCCCGGCCCCATGCTGTCGTCCTCCACCAGGGGGGCGATATCGCCATCCTCGCAATACACGCCGCCCATGCCCTCAAGCTGCGCGCTGGTGGCGCACCAGACGGTGGTGGCCGCTCCCTGCGCCACATTCTTGAAACCCGACTGCGGCGGCGGATTCACCTTGCCATCCTCATCGAGCGCACCCACGCGACGCAAGTCGTCGAAGTCCAGGTGGCGCACCAGCGGCGTCAGGATGGCGCCCGGATGCAGCGAGTAGGCGCGCACGCCGTGCGCCGCGCCGCGACGGTCCAGTTCCACGGCAAACAGCGCATTGGCGCTTTTCGACTGCGCATACGCGCGCCATTTGTCGTAAGGCTGGCGCAGGAAATGCGGGTCATCCAGGTCGACGCCCGCCTGCCGGTGTCCCAGCGACGACACGCACACCACGCGCGCGCCCTGCGCCTGCCGCAAGGCGGGCCACAGGCGCGCCGTCAGCTGGAAATGCCCCAGGTGATTCGTCGCGAACTGCGCCTCGTAGCCGCGCGCATCGCGCAGCAAGGGCGTGGCCATGATGCCGGCGCCGTTGACCAGCAGATGCAGGGTGCGGCCGGTGGCAAGGAAGGCGGCCGCGAATGCGTCGATCGATTGCGGATCGAGCAGGTCGAGCGCAGCGACCTCCACGCCGGCGATGCCGGCCAGGGCCGCTTGCGCCTGATGCTGGTCGCGCGCCGGCACCAGCACCCTGGCACCGGCGCCGGCCAGCACGCGCACCGTTTCCAGCCCCAGGCCCGACGCGCCGCCCGTGACGATGGCCTGCACGCCGGACAGGTCGCGGCCGGCCAGCACCTCGCTGGCGGTCGTGGCCGCGCCGAAGCCGGAATGAAGGGGAATTTGCCTGTGATCGCCGTATGTCATGTCTGCCTCTGCATGTGGGTGGCCAGCGCGGGATAGCTGGCGACATGCTTATTTTGCGCGAGCCGTTCTGGACGGTGAATGGCGTAAAATCTTCAATACTATCGCCATCGTCCAGAATTGCCGCCACCATGGATTTGCTCTCCGATGTACTCTCGCTGTTTGATACGCGCAGCTCCTACTTTGCCGGCCTGAAGGCGGGCGGCGACTGGGCCATCGACTTTCCGCCGCCGGACGGCATCAAGTTCAACGCCGTGATCGAAGGCGCTTGCTGGCTGACGGTCGCGGGCATCGACGCTCCCGTGCAGCTGCAGACAGGCGACTGCTTCCTGCTGGCGCCGGGACGCGCATTCACCCTGGCCAGCACGCCCGGCTTGCCGGCCGCGCCAGCGCTGGAAGTGTACCGGCACACGCAACAGGGCGTGGCCCGCCACGGCACGCCGCAGCACGATTTCTTCCTCATCGGCGGACGCTTCCACTTTGGCGACGAAGCGGCCATCCTGCTCGACTGCCTGCCGCCGCTGCTGCACGTGCGCGGCGATACGGACCAGGCCAGCGTACTGCACTGGGCCTTGCAACGGCTGGCACAGGAACTGCAGGCGACGGCGCCCGGCGCGGCGCTGATGACGCGCCACCTTGGTCACATGATGCTGTTGCAAATGCTGCGCCAGTATCTTGAAGCGCAGGCCTCGCACCCGGTGGGCTGGCTGTTCGCGCTGGCCGATCCACGGCTGCGCGCCGCCATCGAGGCCATGCACGCGCAACCGGCGCGGCGCTGGACCTTGTCGCAGCTGGCCGCCGTCGCGGGGCAGTCGCGCTCCGCCTTTGCCTTGCACTTCAGGAAGCGGGTGGGCGTGACGCCGCTCGACTACCTGCTGCGCTGGCGCATGCGCCTGGCCACGCGGCGCCTGAAGGGCGGCAGCGCACCCATCACCTTGATCGCACAGGCAC
The DNA here is from genome assembly GCF_021165895.1 of Janthinobacterium sp. PLB04. NCBI lineage: Bacteria > Pseudomonadati > Pseudomonadota > Betaproteobacteria > Burkholderiales > Oxalobacteraceae > Janthinobacterium > Janthinobacterium sp. PLB04. The sequence goes on from NZ_CP088968.1 coordinate 6,277,001, forward strand.
TGGGCTACGATTCCGACAGCGCCTTCAGCCACGCCTTCAAGCGCGTCATGGCCTGCTCGCCGCGCCAGTACCGGCTGCGCCACGCGGGCGGGCAGGCGTAAAAAAACCCGCGCTTGCGGGTTTTAATAGTACAAGGTCAGCGCGCCGGCACCGGCGGCAAGGCTGCCACCGCCAGCAAGGCAAACGGTCCGAGGAACAGGCCGATGCCGAACCAGAGTCCCCCGTGGCGGCCGCGCCGGCTGGCCAGCAGCCAGGTGGCGACCGCAAACAAAAACATGAAGATCAACAGTATCGCCATTGCCACTCCTTGCCATGCGGAAAGCCCAGTGTAGCCCACGGGCGCGCCCGTGGCTACACTGAAATTATCGCTGCACCTGCATCAGAATCACGCGCTTGCTGCTGCCGTCGGCCGGCGGCGTGGCGGACGGCGGCGGCGGGCTGTCGCAGGAGCCGCAGGAACCGCAGCCGCTGCGGCAGCCCGGCGCCACCTTGAAGAAGGTCGACAGCTTCGCCTCATCGAGGCCGCAGCGCACCAGGCCGCGCACGATGGCGCGGCGCACGCCCGCCGGCAGGTACTTGGTCGAAAAATGCAGCAGCGCGGCTGCGACGATCAGGGCGACGATGAGGGTTTGCCACATGGTTTTCTCCTAAGCGCCCAGCATCAGGGCGACGCGGTACGTGATGAACGAGGCGGCATACGCCAGGGCGAACATGTAGCCGGCCATCAGCAGCGGATAGCGCCAGCCGCCCGTCTCGCGTTTCACAACGGAGAGGGTCGACAGGCACTGCGGCGCAAACACATACCAGGCCAGCAAGGAAAGCGCGGTGGCCATCGACCACGAATGGGCGATCAGCGGTTCCAGGGTGGTCGCCAGCGCATCGCCCGTTTGCGACAGCGCGTACACGGTGCCCAGGGCGCCGACGGCCACTTCGCGCGCCGCCATGCCCGGCACCAGCGCGATGCAGATCTGCCAGTTGAAACCGATGGGCGCGAAGATCACTTCCAGGCCGCGGCCCAGGATGCCGGCCAGGCTGTAGTAGATCGGCGGGTGGATCGCATTGTCCGGCGGGCCGGGGAAGGTACTGAGGAACCACAGGATGATCATCAGGCTCAGGATGATGGTACCGACGCGCGTCAGGAAGATCTTCGCGCGCTCCCACAGGCTGACGGCCAGGTTGCGCAAATGCGGCCAGTGATAGGCCGGCAGTTCCAGCATCAGCGGCTGGTTGCCGCGCACGCCCATGCCGCGCTTCATGACCCAGGCCACGGCCATGGCCGAGATGATGCCGGCGAAGTACAGGACAAACAGCACCAGGCCTTGCAGGCTCAGATAGCCCCACACCTGGCGTTCCGGGATGAAGGCGGCGATGATCAGCGCATACACGGGCAGGCGCGCCGAACACGTCATCAGCGGCGCGATCATGATGGTGACCAGACGGTCGCGCGGGTTCTGGATGGTGCGCGCCGCCATCACGCCGGGGATGGCGCAGGCAAAGCTCGACAGCAGCGGGATGAAGGCGCGGCCGGACAGGCCTACGCCGCCCATCAGGCGGTCCAGCAGGAAGGCCGCGCGCGGCAGATAGCCGCAGTCTTCCAGCGCCAGGATGAAGAAGAACAGGATCAGAATCTGCGGCAGGAACACCAGCACGCTGCCGACGCCGCCGATGATGCCTTCCACCAGCAAGCTTTTCAGGTGGCCATCGGGCATGTTCGCCGTCAGCACGGCGCCCAGGTGGCCCACGCCATCGGTGATCATTTCCATCGGCGTGGCGGCCCAGGCAAACACGGCCTGGAAGATCAGGAACATCAGCACGGTCAGGATGATGGGGCCGACGATGGGATGCAGCACCACGTCGTCGATCTTTTCCGTCAGGTTGCCCTTGTCGCTCGTGTCATTGCTGACGGCGGCCAGGATGCGGCGCACTTCGCGCTGGGTTTCTTCGACGCTGACGGCATCGATGGCCGCCAGCGGTTTCGCTTCCACGACCGGCAGCGGCAGCATGGCGTCGATGGCGTTCAGCAAGGCTTTTTCGCCATCGTGCTGCACCGCCACGGTTTCCACCACGGGCATGCCCAGTTCCTGCGACAGTTTCACCGTGTCGATCAGCATGCCGCGCTTGCGCGCCACGTCCGTCATGTTCAGCGCCAGCAGCATGGGCAGGCCCAGGCGCTTGACTTCCAGCACCAGGCGCAGGTTCAGGCGCAGATTGGTGGCGTCGACGACGCAGATGATGGCGTCCGGACGCGGGTCGCCGCGGCGCAGGCCGCCCACCACGTCGCGCGTGATGGCTTCATCGGGCGTGGTGGCGGACAGGCTGTAGGCGCCCGGCAGATCGAGCACGCGCACGGGTTTGCCGGCTGGCGAGGTGAAATGGCCTTCCTTGCGCTCGATGGTCACGCCGGCGTAGTTCGCCACTTTCTGGCGCGCGCCCGTCAAACGGTTGAACAGGGCCGTCTTGCCGCAGTTCGGATTGCCCAGCAAGGCAATTTGTGGCTGATGCGGCGGCTTGTGCACGCCCGCATCCACGATAGTTTCGACAGCACCCATGGTCATTCCGGTTGAAGCAGCGGTTGAATCGTAATCAGCGCCGCTTCGAAGCGGCGCAGCGCGAACGTGGCATTGCCCACCTTGATGGCCAGCGGATCGCCACCGGGAATGCCGCGCTTGAGCATGCGGATACGTTCGCCGGGAACGAATCCCAGCTCCATCAGGCGACGGGGCAGGTCGACGCCGTCCTCCGTCTGTCCTGCCGTGTGGGGCGTGATATGCAACACCGTGCCGCTCTGGCCGACTGCCAGCGCATCGAGCGTCATCATGGGTGGAACTAGAGTCATGAGCAAATTCCGTTCAAATTAAGAACACCTGATACCGGCTGCGGCGCGTGGCGCCTTGCGCTGGTTCCAGGTTTGTGAGGTAAAACGCCACTGTTGCGCATTACCGACAAGCGGCCATTCCATCTGTCCAGACGGCAACCGTCCGAGACAATACCAGCATTATAAACATGAATGCGAATAGTTTTTATTTAGCCCGGAGAGCCGCCCCCATCAAGGGCTGCGACATGCGCGCGAATCTCATATCAAGCTGCGGCGCCAGGCTGCCAAGTGCCGCACACTTGATCAAAATCGCTTGCATTGTCCCCCACTTTGCGCGACAATGAAACGTAATGATAATGATTCTCATTAAAACACTAGCAACAATGCTTACCAGCACTAGTGTCTGTTCATCCTCCAGCCAGAAGGTGTATCAATGATTGTATGTGTCTGCAACAACATATCTGATCGTGAAATCCGTCAAGCCGTCGATCTTGGCCTGTCCAGCATGGCCGAACTGCGTCGCGACCTGGGCGTGGCCACCTGCTGCGGCAAATGCCACACCTGCGCGCGGGAAGTGCTGAACGATCACCTGAACGCCACGGTGGCGCTGCAAGAAACCGTATTGATGCGAGCTGTACTGACAAACTAAAGAAAGCGATAAACGCCATGACGATGATGCCCCCGCCCGTAACGGTGCAGGCCGTGCAGCAATTTGCCGACTTCGACAAGAAGCGCAACAAATTCGCGCCGCTGATGGCCATCGTCGTCCTGCATCTGGCCGGGTTCTACGCGATCCAGAGCGGCTTGCTGAGCAAAGTCGTCACGGCGGCCATGCCGACCATCACCACCATCAGCATCATCGCCCCGCCGGCGCCGCCCAAGCCGCCGGCGCCATCCGTACCGAAAACCGTGGAATTGAGCGCTCCCGTGCCGCGCGCCGTGATCCCGCCGCTGCCGCTGATCGCCGTGGCACCGAGCGAGCCGACGATCACGCCGCCGCAGCCGACGCGCGCCGAAGCGGCACCCGTTGCCACCGCCGCGCCGACAGCGCCATCGACACCGTCGCCGACGCCACCAGCGCCGTCAACGCCGCGCACCGTCAGCAGCGTCGAATACATCAAGGCACCGCAACTGATCTACCCGAATCTGTCGCGCCGCCTGGGTGAAAGCGGCACCGTGGTGCTGCGCATCCTGATCAATGAAAAGGGCTTGCCCGAGCAAATCCTGATCCAGAAATCGACCGGCTACAACAACCTCGATGAAGCGGGCCGCCAGGCCGCCCAGCGCGCGCTGTTCAAGCCGATGATCGAAAACGGCAAGCCCGTACCTGTCTACGTTCTAGTACCGCTGACCTTCCAACTGAGCTAGCCTTCCGGCGGCCCCTGCGCCGCTGCCAGCCCGCAAGCACCGCACCGCGTGCCCTGCTTGCTTTTTTGCGCCCTGTTTTTAGTCAAGCGATTTGCTTGTTTCAGTCTGCCAGCCTACATCCCCGGGCCAGGCAGACTTTTTTTTGGGGGTCAGACCCGAGGGGGAATGGGCCCCAATGGGGCCCATTCCGCTCGCGCAGCGACTGACCCTTTTTACATCTCCGCCCACATCCGCAGCAGGTTGTGATAATGCCCCGTCAAGCCCACCGTCGCCGGTGAATCGCCGTGCTCTGCGCGCACGCTCTGGATGTTCTGATCGAGCTCGAACAGCATGCTGCGCTTCCAGTCCTCGCGCACCATGCTTTGCGTCCACAGGAAGGAGCAGATGCGCTCGCCGCTGGTGACGGGCAGCACCTGATGCACGCTGCTCGACGGATACACGATCACGTCGCCGGCCGGCAGTTTCACTTCGTGCGTGCCATACGCATCGACCACGACCAGCTCGCCGCCTTCGTACTCGTCCGGCTCGCTCAGGAAGACGGTCGACGAGACGTCGGCGCGCATCGACTGCATGCCGTTCTTCGGCGTGCGGATGGCGCCGTCGATATGCAGGCCATAGTGCTCGCCACCCGCATAGCTGTTGAAGAATGGCGGCAGGATGCGCAGCGGCAGCACGGCGGCAAAGAACAGCGGATTGGCCATCAGCGCGCGGCTGACGATCTCGCCCAGCTCCAGCGCCAGCGGCGAACCCTCGGCCAGCTGGCGGTTGCGCTTGACTTGCGCGCCTTGCGCCCCGACGCTGGCGCGCCCGTCGACCCAGTCCGTCTGCGCCAGGCGCTGGCGAAACTGCGTGACCTGTTCCGGCGTCAGCACGCCGGGTATATGCAGCATCATCTTGCTATCCTTTTTCAGTAAACATCGCTGCCTGATTATCGCATCGCCGGCAGCGGCCAAGAAGACACAAAAGCAAGAACGGACCAACATTTCCCGCCTTTTCAGCGCGGCCATGCGCGCGCGCCAGCGGCAGCAAAACAGCACAGGGAACGCGAATGAGAATGGCCTTCATTTTCCTTAACAAATAAAAAACGGAAAAATGTGGCAATCCATTTGAGAATGGGTTTTATTCGCACGATATTTACGTTAAAAAGACGGAAAAATGCCGTTTACCGCCCGAAATCGCGCATATTTTGCGCTATCATGCGGGCATAGCGAAACCGGCAACCTGCGCGCCACCAGGCAGCCCGAGCCACCCGGCAGTGAACGCCAGCAGCCTCCGGTTTCATCATCGAACGCACTACAGAACAAAGGAAATCCCATGAAGGGCGATAAAGAAGTCATCCGCATGCTCAACGCACAGCTCACCAACGAACTGTCGGCCATCAACCAGTACTTCCTGCATGCGCGCATGTACAAGCACTGGGGCCTGGAAAAGCTGGGCAAGAAAGAATACGAAGAATCGATCGGCGAAATGAAACACGCCGACAAGCTGATCGACCGCATCCTGATGCTCGACGGCCTGCCGAACCTGCAAGCGCTGCACAAGCTGCTGATCGGCGAGAACACGCCGGAAATGCTGGAATGCGACTTGAAGCTGGAACGCGCCGCGCACGCCACCGTCAAGGAAGGCATCGCCATCAGCGAAAAAGCGGGCGACTACGTCTCGCGCGACCTGTTCCTGATGATCCTGGAAGACACGGAAGAGCATATCGACTGGCTGGAAACGCAGATCGACCTGATCGCCAAGATCGGCATCCAGAATTACCTGCAAAGTCAGATGGCCGTCGAAGAGTAATGAGGACACCTGCCAAAACCTACTGCGCGTCGGCATAGGCGGCCTGCGATGCTCACCGTACTAGAGTACGGTTGCGCTTCTCGGCCACCTCTTCCTTCCGCTCGCTACGGTTTTGTCAGGTGTCGTAACATCGTTGGTGGAACAAGAAAAACCGGCAATTGCCGGTTTTTTTACGCCTGTACTTAGAGCCGTCCAGCGCCCTGGCGCCCGTTCAATTTGACGAACAGCACCGCCACCGCCGCGCACAGCAACAGGGCGCCGGCCAGCCGGATGACGTTCTCCGGATTGCCGCCCAGCCAGCTTCGGTAATACAGGGGCAAGGTGAAGATCTGGATGATCATCGGAATGACGATGAACATGTTGAATATGCCCATGTAGACGCCCGTGCGCTCGGGCGGAATGCAGCCGGCCAGCATGATGTAGGGATTGCCCATGATGCTGGCCCAGGCCAGGCCCACGCCCAGCATGGGCAGCAACAGCAGCGCCGGGCTGTGGATCAGCGGGATGCTCAGCATGCCCACGCCGGCCGCGCACAGGCACAGGCTGTGCATGCGCTTGGGGCCGAAGCGGCGCGTGAACGGCACCAGCGCAAAGGCAGCGACAAAGGCGACGAAATTATAGAAGGCGCCCACCTGCCCGTTCAGCAGGCCCGCGTCGCGAAAGCCTTGCGACGCCGGATCCGTCGTGTGAAACAGGGTCGCCGCCAGCGACAGCGCAATGTACTGCCAGTAGCAGAACATGGCGTACCACTGGAACAGGTTGACGATGGCCAGCTGCTTCATCGTCGGCGGCATGTCGCGCAGGGCCGCGCCGATATCGGCCAGCGTGTGGCGCCAGCCCGGCGGGCGGCTGCGGATGGCCGCCAGTTCGGCCGCCGTGAGGGGGTTTTCTGGCGTCGTCTTCAGGGTCCACAGCACCGAGGCGAGGGAAAAGACGGCACCGATCAGGAAGGCGGCGATGACGATGTGCGGGATATGGCTGCCATTGACGGCATCCTTGTTCATGCCCAGCATGACCAGCAGCGACGGCGTCAGGTAGGCCAGCGTTTGCCCCAGTCCCGTAAACGCGCTTTGCGTGAGAAAACCCAGCGAGTGCTGCTTCTTGTCGAGCTTGTCGCTGACAAAGGCGCGGTACGGCTCCATCGTCACATTGTTGGCCGCGTCGAGTATCCACAGCAGGCTGGCGGCCATCCACAGGGTGGGACTGAACGGCATGGCCAGCAGGCCCAGGCTGCACAGGATGGCGCCGATCAGGAAGTACGGCGTGCGGCGGCCCCAGCGCGTCACCGTGCGGTCGCTCATGGCGCCGATCAGCGGTTGCACGAGCAGCCCCGTCATGGGACCGGCCAGCCACAGGTACGGCAGGCTCGCTTCATCGGCGCCCAGGTATTTGTAGATGGGGCTCATGCTGCTTTGCTGCAGACCAAAGCTGAACTGGATGCCGAAAAAACCGACATTCATGTTGACGATCTGCCAGAACGACAGATGCGGACGGTGCGCGGTGGCGTCGCTCATGCTGGTTCCCTTTCCAGCCACAGCATATGCCATGGCTGCAGGCCCACGGTGCCGGCCAGCACGCTGCCATCGAGGCTGTTGCGCCATTCGCCCGCGGGCAAGGTGAAACGCTGGCTGGCGCCGCTGAAATTGCTCAGGTTGAGAAACGCGTCGCCGCGCAGCAGCGCCAGCACGGCCGGCGTGTCGGCGGGCAGCACGCTGCGCGGCGCAGCGGCGGCCAATGGCGGCAAGCGCCCGCGCGCGTCGATCAGCTGACGCAGCGCCAGGTACAGCCGGCCGCTGGCGCTCACGCCATCGTGGCGCCATGCCAGCAAGCTGTCGTCGAACGCGGGACGCTGCAGCCAGCGGCTGTCCATCGCCCGGTCGGCGCGCTGCGTGTAGCTGTCGTCGTTGGTCATGCCCAGTTCATCGCCCATGTACAGCACCGGCAAGGCGCCAAAGCTCAATGCCAGGCCATGCAGCAGCAGCAGGCGCCGCAACGCGTATTCCTGCTCCTGCACCGTGGTGGCGCTTTGCAGGCCGGCCAGCGAGGCGGCCATGCCGTTGCTGCCATGCGCCTTGTCGGCGCTGCTGCTCTGGAAGGCGGCGCCGCGCGCATAGCTGCCGGGCGCACCCGCAAAGAACTGCGCAATGCGCGCCAGGCGCGCCGGCCCGTCCGCGCCCGCCTCATTGAGCAGCACGTTCCAGCCGATGTCGTCATGGCAGCGCACATAACTGAGCCAGCTTGCGGCCGGCGGCAGCGGCGGCGTGGCGGCGATCACCTGCCGCAGCAAGTCCGTGCTTTCCTCCGCCAGCGCGCCCCAGCCGGCGGCCATCAGACTGCTGTGATAAGCGATATGGCATTCGGGCGCGCTATCGCTGCCAAAGTAGGCGGGCAGCTTGGGTGTGGGCACGATGGCTTCGGCCTTGAGCAGCACGCCAGGCGCGACGATGGCGGCGATGGCGCGCAAGGCTTGCAGCAGGCTGTGGGCTTCGGGCTGGTTCATGCAATCCGTGCCTTCGCGCTTCCACAGGAAGGCCGTCGAGTCGAGGCGGAACACCTCGATGCCCTTGTTGGCCAGTCCCAGCATGGCGCCGGCCATGGCAGCGAAGACGGCCGGATTGGCGTAGTTCAAGTCCCACTGATAGGGATAAAACGTGGTCCAGACCCAGCGCTGGAGCTCCGGCACGAAGGTGAAATTGCCCGGTGCCGCCTGCGGGAAGACCTGGCCAACGGTGCGCTCGTAACGGTCCGGCTGTACGCGGTCGGGATAAGTGTGGAAAAAATCGCGCAGCAGCGGATCGCCCGCCTTGGCGCCCAGTGCCCACGCATGGTCGTCCGCCACATGGTTGAGGATGAGGTCCGAGCACAGGCTGATGCCGGCCGCGCGCAGCTGCGCCGTCAACGCCAGCAAGTCGGCATTGCTGCCCAGCGCAGGGTCGACTTCCTCGAAACTGGCGACGGCAAAGCCGCCATCGCTTTCGCCGGCACGCGGCCGCAAAAACGGCAGCAAATGCAGATACGTCACGCCCAGTTCGCGCAGATGGGCAATGCGCGCGGCCACGCCCTGCAGGCTGCCGCCGAAGCGCTGCACGTAGGCGCTGTAACCCAGCATGGACTGGCTGGCAAACCAGTCCGGCTGCGCTTCGCGCTGCGCATCCTGCCGCAGCAGCGCCGGTGCGCGCGCCGCGTACAGCCGTCCCACGCTTTCCATCAGGTCGCCCAGCCAGGGCAGGAAGTCCGGCCGCTGGCCATACAGGCTGCCCAGGCGGTCGAGCAAGACCGCCTCCTGGCGCGCATAGCGGCGCGCCGCATCGTCGCGCAAGTGCGAGGGGATCGGCGCCAGCAGGCGCGCCAGGGGGCTACGTATCGACATCATGAATCCTATCCTTGCTTAAAATGCGTATTTCAGGCTGACCTTGACGGCGCGCCCCGTGATCGAGCGGGCCGCGTGGCCATCGCCCTCGACTTCCGTATAGCCGATCTTGTTGAGCAGATTGTTCGCCGTCAGCGCCACCTGCATATGCGGCGTGAGCTGGTAATTGACGAAAGCGTTGAGCACCTGGTAGGCGGGCAAGGTGATCGTGTGCGCATCATCACCCCACGACTTGCCCGTGCCGACCAGGCTGGCGCCCAGGGTGGCAGGTCCCCATTCATAGGTGGGCGCGAGCTGGTACACGACACGCGCCTGGCGCCGCGGCGTATTGCCGATCAGCGCCACGTCGGCCGCGGCCGTGCCCGTGATCTCGGCATCCGTGAACGTCAATCCGCCATTGATGCGGAAGTCGCCGGCGCTGTAGGCCGCTTCCAGTTCCACGCCCTTCGCTTCATAGCTGTTGGCCGTGCGCAGCTGCGTCGTCGCCTCGTAATTGCTTTCCTTCGTCTTGGCCTGGAACACGGTGACGAAGGTACTCAGGGGCCCCCGCCGCCATTTCACGCCGCCTTCGAGCTGGCGCACGGTGTTGATCGCCACCGGCACGCTGCCATCCAGGGGCGTGCCGAACAGGATGCGGTCGGCATTGAAGGCCACGCCTTCGCTGACGCGGGCAAACACGGCCAGGTTGGCTTGCAGCTTGTAGTTCGCGCCCAGCGAGTACGAAGTATGGCCCAGGGTGTAGTCGACCTGCTGCACCGTCGACGGCAGATAGGCTTGCGCGCCGGTGGCCTGGTTGGCCGTGCCACTGGCGTGCTGGCGGTCGCGCCGCAAGCCGCCGTCGAGGTTCAGCGCGCCGCTTTCCCAGGCCAGGTTTACGTAGGGCGAAGTCGTGCGATATTCCATGTCGACGGCGCGCGAACAGCAGGCGCCGAAGGCCGGGCCGATGTAGCCGGGCGTGCTGCTCGCCGTTTGCAGCAGCGCCGGCTGGTCGCCCGTGGCCTGCAGCAGGTATTCATTGAAATTCCAGGTCAGGCCCAGCTTTTGCTGCGACAGGTACAGGCCGGCCGTGGTGGTCAGCTTGCCGCTGTCGAGCACAAACGTCTTGGCCAGCTTGGTATCGCTCAGGGTATTGCTGGCGTCGTCGATCGAGGTGTTGAACACCACGGCGGAAAACGCGCGCCCCGTGTAGGGCTGGCCCCGGTTCGGGCCGCTGGCAAACACGTAGCTGCCGTCGCTGCCGTTATTCGACGGGAAGACGCCGATGAAGCGGCCCGAATTGTCGGCATAGCGGAAGTTTTCGCTCACGCTCCAGCCCTGTCCCAGCTTGAACGATGCTTCCAGTCCCACGGTGTCGCTCTTGACGTGCAGACCGTCGTTGACGCGGGTGGCCACGCGCTGGTTAGCCTTGTTCAGCACCATGTCGGGCACCCAGTACGGCGAATAGAAACTGGCCTTGCGCGGGTCGATGCCGGCGACTTCAGTAATGCGGCCATTGCGCACGCTGACCGGCACCGGCAAGGCCGTGGGCGACTGGTCGTCGAGGTGCTTGAACGACAGGCGCACGAAGCCGCTGTCGAATTCATGCGTGACATTGCCGCGGATCTGGCCGCCCTTTTCGCTGTTGACGCCACTATGGCGGATGCCTTCTCCCGTGCGCCAGGAGCCGCCGATGAAGAAGCGCGTGCGCTCGGAAACCGGCGCGCCGTAATCGAAATCCACGCGCGTCTGGTCGTAGCCCAGGCCCCGGCTGAGCGCCACGCTGCCGCCCTTCTCCTTGCCATTCTTGCTGATGAAATTGATGATGCCGCCCGGCGAGTTGGTGGCCAGGGTGGAGGCCGAACCGCCACGCACCACTTCTAGGTGGTCGAGGGTGGAATCGATCTTGACGAAGCTGTCGGGCGTGGTGAAGTTGAAGTCGCCGAACTGCAGCACCGGCAAGCCGTCTTCCTGGATCTGCACATAGCGCGCGCCGCCGGCGGAAATGGGCAGGCCGCGCACGGTGATGTTGGCATTGCCTTCGCCGCCCGAGGACTCGGCCCGCAAGCCCGGCACCGAGCGCAGGACTTCGGCGGCGCTGGTCGGCGCGTTGTGCAGGATGGTGTCGAGTTCCATGCTGCTGACGGAATTGCTCGATTTCATTTTGGACGTGCCGCCGGTGGTGCCGGTGACCACGATGCGTTCCAGGTTCAGGCCATCGGCGGGGGCGGCGCTGGCGGTGTCGCCGGCCGATTGCGCCTGGGCGGCGCCCCATTGCAGCAGGGCCAGGGCGACGGCTGCGGCCATGCAGCCGCGTTGAGCAGTACGTGTCTTCATCTTGTCTCCAGTGTTGTATGCCGATACATCGAGGTATCCGCTTGTTATGAGTCCTGGCCGCCGCATGCCGTGGCGCGCTGGCTGAACCGGTACGTCATTATTCAACGAATAAGAATTTATTGCAATCGATTGCAATAGAGCGCTGCAACATGGAATTTATGTTGTTTTTAAGGGAGCGCTACGGGCAGTAAAGAAGGAAGCAGGCGGAAATTGATACGAGGGCAGGGTTTTCATGCTGCCATGCAGCATGAAAATAGCGGGGAATTCTGAAATTATTGCAATCGGTTGCAACCGCGCTTTAGCGGCCCGAGGCGCGTACGATCAGCTCGGTTGGCAATTGCCGGGATGGCGCAGGCGCGCCATCGACCAGCGCCAGCAGCGAGGCCACCAGCGCGCGCCCGGCGGCGCGGATCGGCTGGCGCACGGTGGTCAGCGGCGGGTGGAAATACGCGGCCAGTTCGATATCGTCGTAGCCGACCACGGCCACCTGTTCCGGCACGGCCACGCCACGCGCGCGCAAGGCGCTGATGGCGCTCATGGCCAGCAAGTCGCTGCAGGCAAAGATGGCGTCGAACGGGAGCTGGCGATCCAGCAGTTCCTGCACGTCCGTCGCGCCGCCCTGCGGCAGGAAGGAGCCGGCCACGTACAGTTGCGGATCGGGCGCCAGTCCGTGCGCGGCCAGCGCCTGCGCATAGCCCTGGTGGCGCTGCGCCACCTCGGGCAGCTTGGCGTCGCCAAAGAAGGCGATGCGACGGCGTCCCGCCGCCAGCAAATGCTCCGTGGCCAGCCTGCCGCCGGCGACGTTGTCGCCGCCAACGGTGCAATACAGCTGCTGCGGCAATTGCGCGCCCCACACGACGATGGGCACCTGGCGTGCGGCCAGCTGGTTCAGTTGTTCATGGTGGCGCCACTGGCCGATCAGGATGATGCCGATCACGCGGCCGCTATCGAAGGACTGGGCGGCCGCATCGAGCGTTTCCGCATCCACGCGCGAAATGAGCATGTCGAAGCCCTGCTCCGTCAGCGCATCGGCCAGGCTGCCCAGCATGCTCAGAAAGAAAGGATCGGACAGGTGCTGGCGCGTGGCCGCGTCATACGGCACCACCACGCCCACCGTGCGGTTCTGTTTCAGGCGCAGGTTTTGCGCGCCGATATTGATGGAGTACTTGAGCGAACGGGCCAGCGCGATGACGCGCGCGCGCGTCTCTTCATTGACCAGCGAACTGCCGCTCAGGGCGCGCGACACGGTGGACGTGGACACGCCGGCCAGGCGCGCGATATCGGCCATCTGCAGGCGCTGCTGCGCCTTCGAATCGGTACCGGTCATCGTACGCTCACTGCGGCACGGTATCCTTGAACGACTGTCGCTCGGACAGTTTGTCGAACAGGCGCGCCAGCGCAGGATGGTCCGCGCGCCAGTCGATTTCCGGGAAGCGGAAGCTGAGCCAGCCCAGGGTGCAGCCCACGGCCACGTCGGCCAGGGTGTAGTTCTTGCCGGCGCAATACGCGCTCTCGCCCAGGCGTGCTTCCAGCGCCGCCAGGCCCAGGGTGACTTTTTCCAGCTGGCGCGCGATCCAGGCCGCGCTTTGCTGCTCGGGCGGGCGCTGCGTGCGCTCCAGGCGCACCAGCACGCCAGCGTCGAGGATGCCGTCGGCCAGCGCTTCCCAGTTCTTGATATCGGCCCGCTCGCGGCCATTGCCGCCGGCCGGCAGCAGCTTGCACACGGGCGTGAGCGTGTCGAGGTATTCGACGATGACTTTCGAATCGATCAGCGTGCTGCCATCCTCCATCACCAGGCAAGGCACTTTGCCCAGGGGATTGGCCTGGGCGATGCGGGTTTCCGGCACCCACACGTTTTCCAGCTCGAAGACATAGTCGAGCTTTTTTTCCGCCAGCACGATACGGGCTTTGCGGACATACGGGCTGGCGAGGGAACCGATCAGTTTCATAGGTACTTTAAGGTAAAGGAGCAGCAAGCAGTATAGCATCGGCGGCAGCGGTGTTTGGCAGCACGCGCCCGGCGGCCCCCAGTGTGTGGCAGGCACGCCGCATCGGGGCCGGATTCGGCCAAATTGCGGTGCGCCGGCGGCCGACGGACGGCTGGCCAGCGGCCAGCGGTGGTAAAATCGCCCTTTACTGTGGCGCCGTCAGTGTTGCTGTATTGCAATAGCCCTGCCCTCCCCGCGCGCCACACGCCAACCGTTTCTTTAACTTGCGTCCGCTCTCATGACTTCTACTACTCCGTATTCCACGCTGTCGGCCCTGTCTCCGCTCGATGGCCGCTACGCCAGCAAGACCGATCTGCTGCGCCCGATCCTGTCCGAAGCCGGTTTCATGCACCACCGCGTGAAAGTGGAAATCTCCTGGCTGCAAGCGCTGTCGCAAGCCGGTTTCGCCGAAATCAAGCCTTTCTCGGCCGAAGCGAACGCCCTGCTCGACAAGATGGCGAGCGATTTCTCGGAAGCCGACGCGGCCCGCATCAAGGCCATCGAAGCGGTCACCAACCATGACGTCAAGGCTGTCGAATACTGGCTGAAGGAACAAGTGGCGGACGTGCCGGAACTGGTGGCGGCGTCGGAATTCATCCATTTCGCCTGCACCTCGGAAGACATCAACAACACCTCGCACGGCATGATGCTGAAAGCCGCCCGCGATGGCGTGATGCTGCCGGCATTGAACGGCCTGGTGGCCAAGCTGACGCAGATCGCGCACGACAACGCTGACGTGCCGATGCTGTCGCGCACACACGGCCAGACGGCCAGCCCGACCACCCTGGGCAAGGAATTTGCCAACGTCGTGGCCCGCTTGCAGCGCGCCGTGAAACGCATCGAGCAAGTGGAAATCCTCGGCAAGATGAATGGCGCCGTCGGCAACTACAATGCCCACCTGTCGGCCTACCCCGGCTTCGACTGGCCGGCATTCTCGAAGGCCGTCATCGAACAGCGCCTGGGCCTGGTCTTCAATCCGTACACCATCCAGATCGAGCCGCACGACTACATGGCTGAACTGTTCGACGCCTTCGCGCGCGCCAACACGATCCTGCTGGACCTGAACCGCGACATCTGGACCTACGTGTCGCTGGGCTACTTCAAGCAAAAACTGAAAGCGGGCGAAATCGGTTCGTCGACCATGCCGCACAAGGTCAACCCGATCGACTTCGAAAACTCGGAAGGCAACCTGGGCCTGGCCAACGCCGTCCTGAAACACCTGTCGGAAAAACTGCCCGTCTCGCGCATGCAGCGCGACTTGACGGATTCGACCGTGCTGCGCAATATCGGCGTGGGCCTGGGCTACACCCTGCTGGCCTATGACAGCTGCCTGCGCGGCCTGAACAAGCTGGAAGTAAACCACGCGCGCCTGGCGCAAGACCTAGACGCGACGTGGGAAGTGCTGGCCGAGCCCGTACAAACCGTGATGCGCCGCTATGGCATCGAAAACCCGTACGAGCAGCTGAAAGAGCTCACGCGCGGCAAGGGCATCTCGAAAGAAGCGCTGCAAACCTTCGTCAATGGCCTGGCCATTCCGCAGGATGCCAAGGACGTGCTCTTGACCATGACGCCGGGTAACTACATCGGCATCGCGGCGCAATTGGCCAAAGCCATCTAAGCAGTTTCCACATGGGGATCATGCGATCCCACTCCTGCGGGGCGGCCAGCACACAAATGCTGCCCGCCCCGCGGTTTTTCCGGCAATCTTTCTTGTAGAATCTCCAGCACGCAGCGTAAATTGCTTTTCTTTGGTATATTAGGCCAAATTAGTCCTAATACGTACTACTTTCAAGAAAGCCGTCGATGCAACGCTACACCACCACCGCCATCATCCTGCACTGGCTGACCGCCCTGCTGATCATCAGCGCCTTCATCATGGGCCTGGTCATGGTCGATATTCCCGGCCTGACGCCCACCAAGCTCAAATATTTCTCCTGGCATAAATGGCTGGGCGTGACCGTGCTGGCCATCGCCGCCATCCGCCTGCTGTGGCGCAAGGCCAACGTACCGCCGCCGCACCCGGCCAGCATGGTGGCCTGGCAAAAGAAGGCGGCCGACGCCATGCATGTGCTGTTGTACCTGCTGATCTTCGCCGTGCCCGTTTCCGGCTACCTGTACACGCTGGCCGCCGGCGTACCCGTGGTCTACCTGGGCCTGTTCCAGCTGCCCGTCATCATGGCGCCGAACCCGGAACTTAAGCCACTTTTAAAAGAGATTCATTATGTTCTGAACATGACGATGGCCGCCGCCGTGGCTGCCCATGTGCTGGCGGCGCTGAAGCATCAATTTATCGACAAAGACGGCGTACTTAAACGCATGCTGCCATAACACCGACTTCACCCTTGCTCACTGAAACTCCAGGAAAAATAAGATGAAAACCACCCAACGCATCGTCCTCGCTTCCCTGCTGGGCCTATCCGTGGCCGCCACCGCCGCCACCCTGCTGAAAGTCGATCCCGCCAAGACCAGCGTGTCGGCCGTGTTCAAGCAAATGAACGTGCCCGTGGAAGCGAAGTTCAAGAAATTCAATATCGCCATCGATTACAACCCGGCTACGCCGGACGCCTCGAAAGCCTCGGTGGAAATCGAAACGGCCAGCATCGATATCGGCGACCCGGAATACAACAAGGAAGTGGCCAAGAAAGAATGGTTTAACGCGGCCCAGTTCCCGAAAGCCACCTTCGTTTCGAGCAGCATCAAGGCCGCCGGCGCGGGCAAGCTGACGGTCAGCGGCAAGCTGAGCATCAAAGGCAAGACCACCGACGTGACCTTCCCCCTGACGGTCAAAGCCGATGGCGGCAAATATGCCTTCGACGGCGCCCTGCCGATCAAGCGCCTGACCTACAACATCGGCGAAGGCGAGTGGAAAGACACGAGCATGGTTGCCGACGAAGTCACCATCAAGTTCCACGTCGCTGCGCAGTAACACCCGAAAAAACGTCCATGGCTGCATTGCTCTTGCCTCGTCGTACTATTCGTACTGCCTTCGGCAAGGCGCCTGGCCCTGAACGTTTTTCAGGCGTTACATATCAGATCACCGCCCAAAAATCTGTTGTTTAACTTAGTTAGGAATTCAATGAAATTGAAGCACTTGATGATCGCCGTGCTGGCAGCCGCCGGCGTGGGTTCGGCCATGGCCGCTACCGACACCTACAACCTCGACCCGACGCACACTTTCCCCAGCTTTGAAGCCGATCATATGGGCATGTCCGTGTGGCGCGGCAAGTTCAACAAGACCAAGGGTACGGTCACCCTGGACCGCGCCGCCAAGACGGGCAGCCTGGACCTCGTCATCGACGCCGATTCGATCGATTTCGGCCTCGACGCCATGAACACGCACGCGAAAAAAGCGGACATGTTCAACGTCGAAAAATTCCCGCAAATCACCTACAAGAGCAAATCGCTCAAGTTCGACGGCGACCAGCTGGTGGAAGTCGATGGCGAACTGACGCTGCTGGGCGTAACCAAGCCCGTCAAGCTGAACGTGAGCAAGTTCAAGTGCATCATGCATCCGCGCTACAAGCGCGAAGTGTGCGGCGCCGATGCCACGGCGGAATTCAAGCGCAGCGACTTTGGCCTGAACTACGGCATGCCGGCGTTCTCGCCGGAAGTCAAGCTGGCCATCCAGGTGGAAGCCATCAAGGCCGACTAAACACGGCCTTGCCACATGACAAGCCCGCCTCGCTGCCCGCAGCCAGGCGGGCTTTTGCATGCGCAGCGCGAATCCGCTGGACTTTTCTATCGTGCGGCATCACTATCCATTGGCATGATGTTGTTCTGACATGGCACACCCACTTATCCACCGCGCGGAGGACTACATGAATTTCATTATCTGGATCGTTATTGGCGGCGTCATCGGCTGGCTGGCCAGCATGGTCATGAAAACGAATGCGCAACAGGGCATCTTCCTCAATATCGTCGTCGGCATCGTCGGCGCCTTCCTCGGCGGCTGGCTGCTGGCCCCCCTGTTCGGCACGGGCACCATCAATAGCGACAATTTCAACCTGGCTTCTCTGCTGGTCTCGTTCCTGGGCGCCGTGATCCTGCTGGGCATCGTGAATCTTTTGCGCCGCGGCAAAATACGCTAAGCAGACACATGACAGCGCATCAGCAAGTGGCCGGGCCGCGCAAGCGCCCGGCCATTTTTTATTGCTGGCAAGACAATTGTATGGACAATACCACAGCCGCGGCACGAGAAAATGCCCGTTCGCAGCCCACTCCTGCCCCTGCAACGCCGAAAATAGTGCAATTTTTACAAGCAACTACAAACATGCCCTCGGGAAAATGTGATTGACTAGTGCGAGTTCGATACGGATACTCTAGGTCGCCCGCTGAGAAAAAACACTGGGTACACGTTGGTTCCGACTTCCCTTCATGTAAAAGACTAGAACTCGAATGAAAAAATCTTTAATCGCGCTCGCCATCCTGAGCAACTTCGCACACGCCGACGAAGGCATGTGGATGCCCCAACAGCTGCCACAAGTGGCCAAGGAACTGAAAGCGGCCGGACTGAAACTCGATCCGACCAACCTGACCAAACTGACCGAATTCCCCATGGGCGCCATCGTCAGCCTGGGCGGTTGCTCGGCTTCGTTCGTCTCGCCGCAAGGCCTGGTTGCCACCAACCACCATTGCGTCTACAACAGCGTGGCGGTCAATTCGACCAAAGAGCGCGATTTGCTGGCCAACGGTTTCCTGGCCAAGACGTTCGCTGAAGAATTGCCGGCCGCCCCAGGCAGCCGCATCTTCGTAACCTCGGCCGTGACCAATGTCAGCGACAAGATCATCACCGCCGACGTGGCCAAGCTGCAAGGCAAGGCACGCATCGACGCGATTGAGAAAAACCAGAAGAAACTGGTGGCCGAATGCGAAAAAGAAGCCGGCTTCCGCTGCACCGTGTCCGCCTACTACGGCGGCCTGGAGTTCTACCTGATCAAGCAACTGGAAATCCGCGACGTGCGCCTGGTGCACGCGCCTCCGGCAGGCGTCGGCAAGTTCGGCGGCGACACCGACAACTGGATGTGGCCACGCCACACGGGCGACTACGGTTTCTACCGCGCCTATGTCAGCAAAGACGGCAAAGCTGCCGACTTCAGCAAGGACAACGTGCCTTACCAGCCAAAACACGTGCTGAAACTGGCCAAGGATGGCTTGAAAGAAGGCGATTTCGTGATGGTCCTGGGCTACCCTGGCCGCACCAACCGCCACCGCCTGCCATCGGAAGTGGCGTACACGTTTGACTGGAACTACCCGGCCTTCGTGAAAGCGTCGGGCGAAACCCTGGCCATCATCGCGCGCGAAACCAAGGACAACAAGGATGTTGCCCTGAAATACGCGGGCCAGGTTGCTGGCGTGAACAATTACTACAAGAACCGCCAAGGCATGCTGGATTCCTACGCCGGCAGCGACTTCCTGGCGCGCAAGACGACGGAACACGAAGCCCTGAAAACCTGGGTCAACGCGAATGCTGCCCGCAAGGCGGAATTTGCCGGCGACATCGAGCAAGTGGAAAAGCTGATCGCCGAGCGCGATGCCGACACCAAGCGCGATTTCTTCCTGAGCTACGCACAGCCACGCCTGCTGAACACGGCACGCAGCCTGTACCGCCTGTCGAACGAAGGCACCAAGGCTGATACGGAACGCAAGTCCGGCTACCAGACGCGCGATTTGCCACGTCTGTCGTCGAGCATCACGTCGGTCGAGCGCACCTACGATGAAAAAGTCGACAAGGCACTGGTACTGAACAGCCTGACCAAGTACGCCGCGCAACCGGCAGCACAGCGCCGCGCCAGCTTTGACGCCGCCATCGGCATCAAGGACGGCATGTCGCAAGCCGACCTGTCCGCCGCCCTGGACAAACTGTATGCGGGCAGCAAGCTGGCCGACAAGGAAGAACGCGCAGCGTGGCTGAAACGCACGCCAGCCGAATTCCAGGCCAGCAAGGACAGCTTCATCCAGGCAGCCGTCGCCATGTATCCGGATTCGCTGAAAAACGAAGCGGAAGACGAAGAACTGGCAGGCAAGATCCAGCAAGCCTACGCCAATTACATGAAAGCAAAGATTGCCTTCATGAAGAGCAAAGGCCAAGCCGTCTATCCTGACGCCAACAGCACCCTGCGCGTCACGTTCGGCAAAGTAGCCGGCCGTGACCACGGCGCCGACGGCACCACCTGGTCTGCCTTCACCACCGTCAATGGCGTCGTTGCCAAAGCCACGGGCCAGGGCGAGTTCAATGCACCAGCGAATCAACTGGCCGCGATCAAAGCCAAGGACTTCGGTAAATTCGTCGATCCCAAGCTGAAAACCGTGCCGGTCGACTACCTGGCCACCCTGGACATCACCGGCGGTAACTCCGGTTCGGCTGCCCTGAACGCCAAAGGCGAATTCATCGGCCTGGCCTTCGACGGCACCTTGGACTCGATCATTTCCGATTGGGACTACAACAAGGCCAACACCCGTTCGATCCAGGTCGACCTGCGCTACATGCTGTGGAACATGAAACACATCGACCACGCAGACAACCTGCTGAAAGAAATGGGCGCTGAATAACAAGAAGCAATAACCCGGCAACGGGCGCTTTAGCCTGAGCCACTCCTGCGGGAGTGGCTTTTTTTCGCCTAACGTTTTACTTTGGTAAAACGGTAAGGTACGGCTTGCTCTTCGCCAAACACTGGCGCCCTGCCACTTCCCAGCGGCAGCATGACCCGCCGGCCATCCTGCAGCAGCAAGGCCAGGTCGGCGCCGGGAAAGCGCTGCGCCAGCAGCGGATAGGCGGGCCGCGCGATACCGGCGGCGGGAATCACGATGCGGTAGTCGCCATCGCCAAAGTCCAGCAGCAGCGCGGAAAGCTCATCTGGCCCCGGCAGCGCCGTGATGCGCAGGCGCGCGCTTCCCTTGACGAGCTCGAAAGCGGACCACAGGGGCAGGCTGCGCTGCATGGAGCCGATCCGCAGCTGCGGCGCGTGGCGCGCCTGCGCCGACGTCAGCACGATGTCAGGCCGTTCTTCCGGCACGGCGCCATCGACGGCCAGCAGCCAGCCCCGGTAACGTATCAGCGCGCCCTGCGCGGCAGCCGTGACAGAACCGCCCTGCGCCACAGGCTCCTTGCCCGCCGGCAAGCGCAACGGCGCCGCCTGCGCCGCCAGGCATATCCCCCACACCAGCGCCGCCATCGCCGACTTGCCCATGCCGCCTCCCCTCGTGCGTGAAACGTATTCATAACACAAGTACGGCAACAAGCCCCTGCGGCGCCTCAAGGCAAGAGCGCCGGTGCTACAATTGGCCCCTAGCGGGCGTACTTACCCAGCGCGCCTTCCCCCTCCCAGACTCAGACCGCTATGCCACCAGACTTGCGCACGACCTACGAACTCGGTAACCACAACCAGACCACGACCTGGCTGGAATGCATCACCTTCTATCAAGATCTTGCCGCACGCTATCCGCAAGTGCTGCACTTCGAACAGATCGGCCTGTCCGACTCGGGCGTGCCCATCCACGCTGGCGTCGTCAGCGCGGACGGCGTGTTTGACCGCGAACAGATCAAACGCGCGGGCCGCACGGTGTTCTTCAACAACAACGGCATCCACCCGGGCGAACCGGAAGGCATCGACGCCTGCATGGCCATCGTGCGCGACCTCTGCACGCAGCCGGAACGCCTGGCGGCGCTGGGCAGCACCGTCTTGCTGTTCATTCCGATCTACAACGTCGATGGCAGCCTGAACCGCGCCAATACATCGCGCGTGAATCAGGATGGCCCGGAGCAATTCGGTTTCCGCGGCAATAGCCGCCACCTGGACTTGAACCGCGACTTCATCAAGTGCGACAGCCTGAACGCGCAAGTGTTCAACCGCCTGCTGGCCAGCTGGGACCCGGACGTGATGGTCGACACGCATACGTCGAACGGCGCCGACTATCCGTACACGATGACCCTGATCCACACGCAGACGGATAAGCTGGGCAACGGCCTGGGCCCCTTCCTGCAAGACACCATGCTGCCGCACATCTTTGCGCAGATGGAAAACGCTGGCTGGCCCACCTGCCCGTACGTGAACCCCGTCAAGGACAGCCCCGACCACGGCATTGCCGAATTCCTCGAAGTGCCCCGTTTCTCGACCGGCTTTGCGGCCTTGCATCACGTCATCGGTTTCATGCCGGAAACGCACATGCTGAAACCGTTTGCCGACCGCTACGCTTCCATGCGCGCCCTGCTCGACATCACCATGGCGTTTACCATTGAACATGGCGAACAGATCAAGCAATTGCGCGCGCTGGCAAAAGCAGCTGGCCGCACGCAAGCCGCATGGCCGATCCACTGGGCCATGAATGAAGAGCAGCCGTCGACCTTCCCCTTCAAGGGCTATGCGGCGCAATACACGCCGAGTCTGCTGGGTGACTACCAGCGCCTGTCCTACGACCGCTCGCAGCCGTGGGAACGCGATATCGCCTACTACAACCGCTTCGATGCGGACGTCACCGTGGCCGCGCCGAAAGCCTATATCGTGCCGCAAGCGTGGCGCGAAGTGATCGAACGGCTGCGCTGGAACGGCGTCGAAATGAGCCGCATCACCACCGAACAGACGCTAACGGCCCGCTACTACCACATCGCCTCTGTCGGCACGCGCGCCACGGCCTACGAAGGCCACATGTTCCACGACCATGTAGAACTCGAAGCGCGCACGGGCCAGTTCACCGTGCAAGCGGGCGATTATGTCGTCAGCCTGGATCAGGACAACGCCCGCTACGCCGTGGAAACGCTGGAGCCGCAGGCGCATGACAGCTTCTTCCGCTGGGGTTTCTTCAATAGCGTGCTGGAGAAGAAAGAAGCGTTTTCCGATTACGTCTTCGAAGACATGGCATCCGAACTGCTGCGCGATGAACCGGCGCTGGCGGCCAAGTTTGCTGACTGGAAAGCTGCCAATCCCGCCTTGCTGAGCAATCAGGAGGCCGTGCTGAACTTCATCTTTGCACACTGCCAGCGCTTTGCCGAGCCGGAATGGCGGCGCTACCCAGTAATCGCCCTGATGTAAATCCGGGCTGTAGCGACGGCAACATCCTGGCGCCGCATCGGAGACCCCGGTGCGGCGCCTCTTTCTGTGCCCTACCCACAAGGTAATCCCATGCACTACGCACTGAACCTGCGCACCTTTATTTACAGCCATTATTTTTATCTGGGCTTGCGCGTGGCCATCGGTCTCGTCGGCCTGGCCTTGCTGACCCAGGAAATCAGCGATAGCGCCACCGCCATGACGGTATGCATCGGCGCCCTGTGCACGACCTTGATGGACATGCCCAGCCCGCTGCGCCACAAGTTCAACGAAATGCTGGCCTCGGTACTGCTGTGCAGCGCCGTCACCTTATTGATCAGCCTATGCGGGCCCGTGCAGTGGCTGTTGATGACGGTGCTCGTCCTCGTCAGTTTCCTCGCCAGCATGATGGTGGTGTACGGCAAGAAATCCATGCCCTTGCAACTGGCCGCCCTGTTCATCATGACGATGTCGATGGAGCACCAGATGACGTGGCAGCAATCGTTCCACCACGCGGGCCTGTTCATGCTCGGTGGCCTCATCTATCTGGCTTACGCCATGGCCATCGCCTGGGTCTTGCGCCACCGCATCAAGCAGCAAGTGCTGGCCGAAGCCCTGTTCGAACTGGCCGCCTACATCGACATCAAGGCCGATTTCTACGACACGCGTTTTAACCTGACGGAGCAGTTCAACAAGCTGGTGCGCCATCAAAGCATTTTGGCCGACCGCCAGCAAGCGTCGCGCGACCTGATTTTGCGCAGCCACAAGAACAGCAAGGATGCCATCGTCGTGCAAGTGCACGTATGCATGCTCGATCTATATGAACTGATCCTTTCCACGCACACGGATTACGCGCTGCTGCGCCAGCACCTGGCCGACTCCGACGTACTGAAGTCCTTGCACGACCTGGCCTACAAGGCGGCGCGCGACATCGAAGCCGTGGCCTACGCCGTCACGCGCAAGCGCGCCTCGTATGCGCAGATCAGCTACGACAAGGAATGGGCCGACATCGAAGGAGAAATTGCCCGCCTGCAGGCAAAGGGAGAAAATGCGCAGGAAGCGCTGGCCACCCTGCGCGCGCAGCGCAACAAGATCCGCGCCATTCTGAAAATGATCGCGGAATTGCACCTGGCCAGCCAGAAAGTCTACGACAACGTACCGTTCTGGAGCGGCGCGGACATGGCGCCATTCTTGTCGCAGCAGAAATATGAACTGAAAACCCTGCTGTCGAATCTGCGCCTGGATTCGCCCGTATTCCGCTTCGCCCTGCGCGTATCGATGGCGATCTCGGTAGGCTTGCTGATTGGCCACTGGCTGCCGTATGCGGCCCACAGCTACTGGATTGTGCTCACCATCGTCATCATCCTGCGCCCCACGTTCAGCATGACGCGACAGCGCCGCGCCGACCGCATCATCGGCACCATCATCGGCTGCGTGATCACGGCCATCGTGATCCGCTTCGTGCACAGCAATATCGTGCTGATGGCCATTTTGTTCCTCTCCATCGTGGCCACGCCCACCTTCATTTATTTGCGCTACCGCTACACGGCCATCGCCGTGAGCCTGATGATCTTGCTGCAAATGCACCTGGTGGCGCCCAGCAACCCGAACCTCGTCAGCGAACGCCTGATCGATACCCTGATCGGCGCAGCCGTGGCCACCGTGTTCAGCTTTGTGCTGGCCAACTGGGAATACCAGAGCCTGCCGCGCCTGGTGCGCCAGGTGCTCAATGTAAACCTCAGCTATATGCAGGCCAGCTTCGCGCTGTTGCAGGGAAAGTGTTTCGATGATTTCGCCTACCGCATCGAGCGCAAGCGCTTGATGGACAGCCTGGCCGCGCTCAGCTCGGCGCTGGTGCGCATGCTCGACGAACCGGCCAGCAAGCAGCGGGCCGTGGAAGACATCAACCTGTTCATCGTGCAAAATTACTTGCTGGTGGCCCACGTCGCGGCCCTGCGCTCCATCTTGGGACGCCACGCCAGCCAGCTGCCCGTCGCGCCCGTCAACGCCTTGCTCAGCCACAGCCATACGCAAGTGTGTTTGACCCTGTCGCGCGCGCTGGAGCAGCTCGACAACCAGGCCACCATCAGCGCGCCGCTGGCTCCCCCTGCCGCGCCGCCCGTCAGCGACGTGGCCTGGTCCGGTTGGCCGCTGGTGCAGCGGCGCATCCGCCTGTTGCAAGCCGATGCCGACAAGATCGTGATACATAGCGCGGCGATCGTACACATTGTGACACCGCGCTAAATCCCCGGGATCTATTTCAGATAGCGCTCAAACCAGCCGATTGTACGTTTCTGCAAGTCGCGCTGGTGCTCGGGCTTGCGGAAGGAGTGCCCTTCGCCATCGTAGATGAACAGGCTGGACGGTACGCCCATGGCGCGCAAGCCGTGCCAGAATTCCAGCGACTGGGCCGCCGGCGTTTCCACGTCGCGCTCGCCCACGTAGATCAGGGTCGGCGTCTTCGCCGCCTTGATCGATTCGATGGGCGAGGCACGGCGGTAGACCTCCGGCTTGTCATAGGCGGAAGCGCCAAAGAACGGGATCATCCACTGATTGATGCCGTTCTGGCCGTAATAGCTGATCCAGTTCGACACGCCCGCACCGGCCACGGCCGCCTTGAAGCGGTCGCTGTGCGTGACGCCCCACATGGTCATGAAACCGCCATACGAATGGCCGATCAGGCCCAGGCGCTGGCCATCGACGGGCGCCACTTTTTGCACCGTATCGATGCCGGCCAGGATGTCGCGCCAGTCGCCGCCGCCGAAGTCGGCCATATTGGCGCGCGTAAATGCCTGGCCCTGGCCAAAACTGCCACGCGGATTGGGCAGGAAGACGAAATAGCCCTTTTGCGTCAATTCATGGATCAGGGTGCTCGCCCCCACGTAACGGGGCGAGGCAGCCGCACCGGGGCCGCCATGCACGTTGACGATCATCGGATACTGCTTGCCTGCTTCCGTCTTCAACGGCCCCAGCAGCCAGCCTTGCACCTTGTATTGCTCGTTGTTCCAGCCCACGTTCTGCACCGTCAGCTGCGGCGCAAAACCGTCATTGTCACGCGTAATCTTTTTCAGCTGGCCCACCGGTCCCGCCACCAGGTAAGAAGCATGCGTAAAGGCTTCCTGGGCAGCGGCAGCGTACTGGCCGTCGGCGCTGAACGACAAGCGGCCGTCGCTGCCGCTGCTGCTCAGTTCACCAAGCATCACCGGCCGGGCCGGGCCGCTTTGCGCATCGACGGGCACCAGCGCCAGCTGCGAATCGATCAGGGCCGTTGCCAGCAAACCGGCGCCGCGCCAGACGACGCCATTGAAGGTGCCGCGATAGTCGGGTGTGAGATTGCGTGGCGTGCCGCCGGCTAGCGGCACGGTGTAGAGATCGCCGCCGATGGAGCCGAAATCGCTCATCAGGCCGCCGATGAAGACCACCGTCTTGCCATCCGGCGAGACGGAAGGCAGGTTCAGCTGCATGGCTGGCGACGCGATCACGCGCAGGGCGCCCGTGGCCGCATCAATATGGCTGAGCTTGGCAACCCACCAGTTGCTGTCGCCATTGCCTTGCGCGCTGGTGGCAACAAAGCCGCGGCCATCGGGCGTCCAGCTGTATTCATACACATAGGTGTCGCTTGGCGACAGCAGACGCGGCTCGCCGCCGCTGGCCGGCACGACGGCGATGCGCTGGGCATCGTCTTCGCTGCCCACTTCGCCCACCTGGCGCACGCCAGCCTCCACGGCGCCGGCCAGCTTGCGCGCGCCCACCGTGGCCAGCAGAGCCAGCTGCTTGCCATCCGGCGACCAGCGCACCGTGCTGGCCACGCCCTTGATAGTGGTCAACACACGTGCCTGCGCCTGCGACAGCGTGGCCAGGTACAGCTGCGCCGTGCCCGCCTTGGCGTCGTAGGCAATGAAAGCCAGCTGCCGGCCATCGGGCGACCAGCTGGGCTTGTCGTAGGAACACACGATACACGGATCGAATTGCTGCACGATGGCGCCGTTGGCGGCGTCGCGCACGACGATGGCCGCATGCGGGCGCTGCGGCTGCTCGCCCGCCTTGCTCGATTCGATGGCGGCGATGCGCTGGCCATTCGCGGACAGGGCCACGGCGCGGTAATCGCGCAATGCCGGCTCCGTTGCAGGGGCGGCCTGTGCCGTGTTGCCCAGAAGACTGCTTGCCAGCAAGCCGCAAACGGCCAAATCAGTTATTTTCATCATGTAAATTCCGGTTAGAAATAAAAAAAACCGCCGGCAAGCGCGGCGGTTTTGGATGGAACAGACTGCATTAGCGGGCCTTCTTGCCCAGATGCGAATGCCGCATGCTGTACAGGAAATAAATGGCCACCGTCACCGCCATCCACACGCTGAACACGACAAACGTCGTATGCGGCAAATCGCGCATGATGTACAGGCAAGCCAGGATGCTCAGGCCAGGAATCACGTACGGGCCGAACGGCACGCTGAAGCCTTCGATGCGGTTGGCGCCCTGCTTGTGGCGCAGCACGGGCACGGCGATCGAGACCACCATGAAGGCTGTCAGGGTACCGATGCTGACCATGTCCCACAAGTACGTGGCATCGACGGAACCGGCTACCACGGCCACCACCAGGCAAACGATGATGGTATTGCTGACCGGCACCAGGGTGCGCGGGTGGATTTTCTGGAACGATTTCGGGATCAGGCCGTCGCGGCTGACGGCAAACAGGATGCGCGTCTGGCCGTAGATCGTCACCAGGGTCACGCTGAAGACGGAAATGACGGCGCCGGCCGACAGCACCAGCGCGGGCCAGGTCTTGCCCGTGACGTTTTGCAGGATCACCGCCAGGCCCGCTTCCTGGCCTTCGAACAATTTCGCCTGCTGTGCGCCGAGGGCGGCCACGGCCACCAGCAAATAAAACACGGTAACGATGAGCAAGGCGCCGAGAATGCCGCGCGGCACGTTGCGCGTGGGATTTTTCACTTCATCCCCCGCCGTCGCCACCGTATCGAGGCCGATAAAGGAGAAGAAGACAGTACCGGCCGCAGCTGTGACGCCCGTCATGCCGGCAAAGCCCTTGCTGTTGTCGGCATTGAAGAAGGGGAAGAAATTGTCGGCGTTAAAGCCGGAAAACGCGATGACGATGAAAAATACGAGGATCGCCAGCTTGATGATGACCATGATGGCATTCATCAGGGCCGATTCCTTGGCGCCGCGCAGCAGCAAAAAGCCGCACATGCAGATCAAAAAGATCGGCGGCAGGTTGATGTGGCCGGCATGAAACTCCATGCCATGCGGGCCGGAAACGATCATCGGCGTGCGCAGCATCTCGGGGATGTGCCAGCCGAAGGCATTTTCCAGGAAATTATTCAGGTAGGACGACCAGCCGATGGCCACGGCACTGCCCGCCAAGCCGTATTCGAGCAGCAGACAGGCGGCCATGATGAAGGCAAGAAACTCGCCCACGGTGGCATAGGCAAACGAATACGAGGAGCCGGAGGCGGGTATGCGGAATGACAATTCCGCATAGCACAAGGCCGTCAAGCCGGCCGTGATGGCGGCGATCAGGAAAGACAGGACGACCGATGGGCCCGCCTTGGGGACGGCTTCGACCATGGTAAAGAAAATGCCCGTGCCGATGGTGGCGCCGACGCCGATCATGGTGAGGGAAAACAGGCCGATGGACCGGCTCAAGCCACTGCTGCTGAGGCCTTCACCATATTCGACCGTGGTATCGATCGGCTTGGTGCGGCAAAGTTTCTGGACCAGGGTTTGGCTCACTAGCATTCCTTTATGAGGCATGCACTTGAACACCTGCCAAAACCTACTGCGCGTCGTGATTTGCGGCCTGCGATGCTCACTGTGCATTCGCACAGCTGCGCTTCTTAGCCACAACTCGCATCCGCTCGCTACGGTTTTGTCAGGTGTCGTTCGAAACATGACGGGTAAAAACACTTAAAAACGGCGCTCCGGCCCTACCTGGCAAAAAACCGGAAAGATCGCGTCCATTTTCAAAACTAAGCGATTATAGGGCTTTCATCGGCGTAGCTAAACAGAAGTTTGATGCAAGGAAACAACGCCAGGCGTGCGCCGCAAAACGCGCACTGGCGCTAGGGGAACATGGAATTGCCAATATGAAAGAAAAAGCGCGCCGCTGCTGGAGCAGGGGCGCGCTTTCGGTTCAGCTCAGCCGAGCCGGATTACTTCTTGCCCTGCGGCGCATCGGCCGGCGGCCAGCCTGCCTCGTAGCCTTGCGGCACGTCATCGCGCCGCTCTTTCGGCGCCAGGCCCAGTACGTAGTACAGCACCGTCAGCAGGATCAGCCAGGCTGGTCCGACCATCAGGGCGATGCGCGTATCGGGGAAATACGCCATCAGACCGATCACGAGCGCCAGGAAAGCCAGCGAAATCCAGGAACCGTAAGGCGCGAACGGCATGCGGAAGGCCAGGTTCTTGATTTCCAGCGGCGTCAAGGTCTTGCGGAACTGGATCTGCGTGACGAGGATCACGCCCCAGGTCCAGACGGCGCCGAAGGTGGAAATCGAGGTGACCCAGATAAACACTTTTTCCGGCACCATGTAGTTCAGCAGCACACCGATCAGCAGCGCCACGACGGACACCAGGATGGCGCGGCGCGGCACGCCGCTGGCCGTGGTTTCCGCAAACGCCTTGGGCGCCTGGCCTTGCAGCGCCAGGTTGTACAGCATGCGGCCTGTGCTGAAGATGCCGCCATTGCACGACGACAAGGCCGCCGTCAGCACGACGAAGTTGATGATGCCGGCGGCTGTCTTGATGCCCAGGCGTTCGAACGTCATCACGAAGGGGCTGCCGGTGGTGCCGATTTCATTCCATGGATAGATCGACAGGATGACGAACAGCGCGCCGACATAGAAAATCAGGATGCGCCAGAACACGGAATTGATGGCGTCGGGAATCGATTTCTTCGGGTTCGCCGCTTCGCCAGCCGTCAGGCCGATCATTTCCACGCCCAGGTAGGCAAACATCACCATCTGCAGCGACATCAGCACGCCCTGCGCGCCATTCGGGAAGAAGCCGCCATGCGTCCACAGGTTCGAGATACCGATGGCCACGCCGTCGTTGCCGAGACCGAAGATGATCATGCCCGTGCCGCCGATGATCATCAGGATGATGGTGACCACCTTGATCAGGGCAAACCAGAACTCGAACTCGCCGTAGGCTTTCACGGCCAGCAGGTTGATGGCGCCCATGGAGCCCAAGGCCGCCAGGGCCCAGATCCAGCGCGGCACGTCGGGGAACCAGATGCCCATGTAGATGGCGACGGCGGTAATTTCCGCCACGCAGGTGACCAGCCACAGGAACCAGTAGTTCCAGCCCGTCAGATAGCCTTGCAGGGGACCCAGGTAATCCTGGGCATAGCGGCTGAAGGAGCCGGCCACGGGATTGTGCACGGCCATTTCGCCCAGCGCGCGCATGATCATGAAGATGACCGCGCCACCGATGATGTACGACAGCATGATGCCGGGGCCGGCCATCTTGATGGCGTTGCCGGAACCCAAAAACAGGCCCACGCCAATCGCGGCACCCAGCGCCATCAGGCGGATCTGCCGCTCGCCCAGGCCGCGGTGCAAGCCTTGTTCACTCGTTTTCATTACGTGTCTCCGTTTTTTTCTTGAATACACCGATCCCTCCACCCCAATGGCGGTTCCGCTCTTGCTGGAAAGGAGGAAAAGGCGCGCCGGCGGCAAGCGCCGGCATGTTCAGATGATCAGGCCAGTTCGGCGATCAGCTCGATCTCGACGCAAGCGCCCAGCGGGATTTGCGCCACGCCGAAGGCGGAGCGGGCGTGCTTGCCGCTGTCGCCGAAGACTTCGACGAACAGTTCCGAGGCGCCATTCGTCACCAGGTGCTGTTCCGTGAATTCGGACGTGGAATTGACCAGGCTCATGACCTTGACAATGCGCTTGACCTTGTTCAAGTCGCCGCCGCAGGCGTCTTGCAAGGTGGCGATCAGTTCGATGGCGATGCCGCGCGCTGCGATCTTGCCTTCTTCCGTCGTGACATCCTTGCCCAACTGCCCCACCCAGACCTTGCCATCCTTCTTGGCCAGGTGGCCGGACAGGAAGACGGTGTTGCCCGTGCGGGCATGCATCACGTAGGCGGCAGCTGGTGCGGCAACGACTGGCAGTTCGATGTTGAGGGCTTTGAGTTTTTCGTAAAACGACATGCTATTTCTCCAAGAAAACAATATAAGCGAAACCAAAATTCATGCACGGCAGGGCACGGAGGATGACGCCCTGGCAGCGCGGCAGTGACCGACAACAGTGCCAGATTAAACGTCATCATATTGGTGAACCAGCAGTTTTAGTTCACAAATAGGCCCGGTTATTCAGTGGATTATACCGACAATCAAACAAAATTCAGCATCGGTTCATGAAGCATGCTCTACAGGCATCGAGCGTGACTTTTTTCATTAAATTGTCACTTGTGCAATATCAAGCCCTCCGGGTCAAGGTTTATCGCATCCAGAAATGCCTGGTCGTGCGAAACCACAAGTAACGCGCCCTGATATTGCAGCAGCATCTGCTCCAGCGCCTGCAGGCTGGCCAGGTCCAGATGGTTGTCAGGCTCGTCAAGCAGCAACAGTTGCGGCGGCGCCTGCGCATACAGCTCGGCCGCCAGCGCCACCTTCATGCGCTCGCCGCCACTGAGCAGACGGCTGGGCATGGTGGCGCGCGCGCCGGCAATGCCCAGCAGCGCCAGCCGCGTGCGCAGCTCGCCTTCCGGCATGCTGCTATGGCGTTCCTGCAAGCGCTGCACGGCGCTCCACTCGCCGTCCTGCAGTCCCGCATGCTGGTCCAGCCAGGCTACCCTGGCATGGCAGCGCAGTTCGCCGCTGGCGGGCGCCAGCTGTCCGGCGATCACGCGCAGCAGGGTCGACTTGCCGCTGCCATTGTCGCCCGTCACGGCCAGGCGGCGCGGCCCGTTCAGTATCAGGTTGATGGCGTGCGCCTGGCCATGCGGCAAGACCAATTCGCGCAGCTCCAGCAGCAGCTTGCCGTTCGGCACGGCACTCTCGGGTGCCAGCAGCAACCGTTCGGCCTCGGGCGCGCAGCGGGCGCTGGCGTCCATCACCCTTTGCTGGCGCGCCTGCTGCGCCTCTTGCGCGCGCACGCGCAGCCTGCCCTGGCTATCCTGGCTTTTCTCCTTTTTCGCATCGAGCAGGAGCTTGCTTTGATTGCCTTCGCGGCCCTCGCGTTCACCGCGCGTCACCCGTTTCTGTTGCCGTTCTGCCTGCTGCTGCGCCTCGCGCTGTTCGCGTCTGGCGCCGGCCTTTTCCGCCTGCAGGGCGGCCGCAAAACCGGCCTGCTCCAGCGCGCGCTGCTGCGCATACATCGCGTAATTGCCGCCATAGCTGCGCAAGCCCTGCGGCGACAGCTCGGCGATTTCATCGACGTGCTCGAGCAAGCCGCGGTCATGGCTGACCAGCAGCAAGCCGCCAGGCCAGCGCGCCATCTGCGCCACCAGGCGGGCGCGCTGCTGCGCATCGAGATGGTTGCTCGGTTCATCGAGCACCAGCCAGTCCGCCTGCGACAGCCAGGCGCCTTGCAGGGCGATGCGCTGGCGCTCGCCGCCGCTCAAGCTGGCCGTTGGCGTATCGGCATCCACATGGCGCAAATCGAGCGCATCGAGCGCCTGGCGCAGGCGCGCATGGGCATCCCAGCGTTCGCCCACCAGGGCATAATCGGCTTCGTCGATGCTGCCTTCGGCGATGCGCGCCAGCGCCGCCAGCAAGCTGGTCACGCCAGCGAGGGCCGCCACGGTGGAATAGTGCTGCGGATCGAGTTCCTGCGCCACGTAATGCACGCTGCCGTCACAGCGCGCGGCGCCAGAAGACGGCTGCGCCTGGCCCGCCAGCAGACGCGCCAGCACGCTCTTGCCCACGCCGTTATCGCCGACGAGGCCGATACGTTGCGGGGCAAAGGAAACTTGCAAATCGGAAAACAGGGTGCGGCCATCGGGCAGCACGAAGGAAAGACGGTCGAGTTGTAGTAATGCGGGCATGGATACTCCTTGTACGTGCAGACAGGGCTGGCGAACCCGCGCGGCGCAAGGCGCTGTGGCGGGATGGGCGAGGCCGTGCACAGCACGGCAGTATCAATGGCGCATGTCGAAGCGTCCTGGAGAAATGGGGAGAAGCGTCAGTGTAGCAGAGCAGGGCCCTTAGCGCTGGCCCAGGGTCGTGTCGCCGAACAGGTTCTTGAATTCACGCGGCTGCGAGCGCCAGTACTGCGGCGGCGCCGACACTTGCGCGCCCAGCTGGGCCGCCGCGTGCCAGGGCCAGCGCGGATCGAACAGGATGGCGCGCGCCAGCGCCACCATGTCGGACTGGCCGTTGGCGATGATATCTTCCGCCTGCTGCGCTGCCGTGATCAAGCCCACGCTGATGGTGGGCAAGCCGCTGTCGCGCTTGATGCGCTCGGCAAACGCCACCTGGTAGCCCGGTCCCACGGGGATTTGCTGCTGGGGCGAAATGCCACCGCTGGAGACGTGGATGAAGTCGGCGCCCAGCTGCTTGAGTTCCTGCGCGAAGCGCACGCTTTGTTCGATGTCCCAGCCGCCATCGACCCAGTCGGTGGCGGAAAGGCGCACGCCCACGGCCACCGTGGCCGGCACGGCGGCGCGCACGGCTTCATAGACTTCCAGCGGGAAACGCATGCGGTTTTCCAGGCTGCCGCCATACGCATCCTTGCGCTGGTTGGCCAGCGGCGAGAGGAACTGGTGCAGCAGATAACCGTGCGCCGCATGCAATTCGATGCCCTCGATACCGAGCGCATGCACGCGCTGGGCGGCCGCCACAAAGGCGCCCTTGATTTGCAGCAAACCCATCTCGTCCAGAGCGATCGGCACGGTTTCGCCGGGTGCGTGGGCGATGGCCGACGGCGCCACCGTTTGCCAGCCGCCCTCGGCCAGATGCACGCAGGCGCCGCCCTCCCATGGCGCGCGGCTCGACGCCTTGCGTCCAGCATGGCCCAGTTGCACCACCAGCGGAATCGGAGAGTGGCGGCGGATCGCCTGCACCACCTTGGCCAGCGCCGCCTGGTTCGCGTCCGACCACAGGCCCAGGTCCTCGGCCGAAATGCGTCCCTCGGGCGAGACGGCCGTCGCCTCCGTCATCAGCAAGCCCGCACCGGACAGGGCCAGATGGCCCAGGTGGATCATGTGCCAGTCGGTGGCGTTGCCGTTGTCGGCCGAGTACTGGCACATGGGCGCAATGGCGATGCGGTTGGCCACCTGCAGCGGCCCCAGTGCATACGGCGTGAATAGCTGGCTCATGGCGGACTCCGGAAAAGGGGAAGCACCGATTCTACTGCGCTTTGGCGATCGGGGCCTTACACCTGCTTACGTTTGATACAGCGCACCGTCTAGCCTTGCGGCGAGGAGACCGTTAATCTGGACACATCAATAACACCCGCAGTGCCACCCCAGGAGAACACATGAACACGACGACTACCGCCAGCCGCATCCACCCCTTGATGGCCGGCGCCGCCATTTCCGTGACGGTCCTGTGCCTGGTGGGCGCAGCGTCCATCGCCGGCATCCTGCCCAATTCGCGGGCGAACGTGCCTGCCGACGTGGCCGCCATGACGCCAGCCGGCGCCGCTGCCCTGGCAGCGCCCGCGACTGCTCCCGTGACTGCACCGGTAGCCGCGCCTGTCGTCGCGCAAGCGGCTCCGGCACCAGCTCCGGCGCCTGTCGTGCGCAAGCGCGTCGTGCACCATACGCAAGTGGCGCAATCGCGTCCTGCCTACAATGACGATGGCTACCGCGAGACAGCCTACCGCGAACCCGTGCGCCAGCCGCAGCCAGTGCCTGCGCCAGCACCGGCACAACCCAACTACGTGGGCATCGGCACGGGCGCCGTCATCGGCGGCTTGATCGGCAATCAGGTCGGTGGCGGCCGCGGCAAGGCACTGGCGACGGTGGCCGGCGTGATCGGCGGCGGCATGCTGGGCAATGCTGTGCAGAACCAGGTCCAACAGCAGCCACAGCGATAAAAAACCTGCTGCGCGTCGCGCTTTGCGGCCTGAGATGCTCACTGTGCTTCAGCACAGTTGCGCTTCTCGGCCACAAATCATCGCCGCTCGCGACGGTTTTTCAGGCCTGTCAATCGTAAGGGCCCAGATAGTCGAGCTTGCCCACGGCCACGCCATTGTTCCTCAGGATGGCGTGGACCATGGAAACGTGGAAATAGAAGTTCGGCAAGGCAAAGCTGAGCAGGTAATTGTCGCCCGAGAATGTCGTTCCCTCGTCCGTCCAGTTCAGCACGACCTCCTTCTGCGCGCTGCCCGCCATCTGGCCCGCATTCACGCTGTCGATATAGGCGATGGTGTTGGCGATGCGCTCTTGCAGCTGCTCGAACGATGCCTCGTTATCCTCGAACTTCGGCGCCGGCACGCCGCTCAGGCGTTCGACCGACATCTTCGACGTATCGCTGGCGCGCTGCACCTGCGCCGTCAAGTCCAGCATGTCGGGCGCCAGCTGCGCGCCCAGTAGAATCTCGGGCACGATGCCATCTTCCTCAACATGGGCTTGCGCTTTTTCCAGCAGGGCCGAAACGACCCGCAAGCCGCGGATGAAGACGGGAATGGTTGCCTGATACATGGACACGGACATGGCGAACTCCTGATAGTGAACGATGAGCCAGTGTACCCGAGGCGTCGTCTTCCGGCAGCGCGCGCATGTGCGCCGACGCACGGATCAGCTCAGTTCGTTCTACTTTTCCAGATTCACCTTGCCATCCGGCGCATGGCCGGGCTGTTCCGCGGGTTCGGCCTGCGGCGCCTGCTTTTCCTTGCGCTTGCCGCCCAAAAACTTGACGATGGCCGCGCCGCCGCCCACCAGCGCCAGCAGCAACACTTTCTTGAAGGCCAGCAGCAGCGCCAGCAGCTTGCCAAACAAGCCCAGCTTGCTGGCCACGCCGCCGGCCACCAGCGCCGCCAGGCCATATTCAGCCACCTTGTCCGTCTTGCTGTCGAAATCCGTGTAGCGGTTACCGTCGGTAAATTCCGTGAACGCCGTCACTTGCTGCATCTCTTTCTTGATCGCCTCGATCTGCTGCATGCTGGCAATCGCGTTCAGATTCAGCACGCCTTCGCGGCCCAGCACGCGCACATTGTAGTTCAGCGAATGCTCGCCGCCATCGACCATCAAATCCTTGGCCCAGTACAGCTTGTGCGTATCCTTGGCATAGCTGGGTTTTTCCGCCCATCCCATCAGATGGATGCCGGGATACCCCTGCTTCTTGCGCTCCGCATTGTTTTCCAGCACGGACGCCTGCATATCCTTGAGCAATTCGTCGTACTTGATGCTGTCCGCATCGTCATCCTTGATATGCCCTTCCTTTTCATACGTCACCACCACGCCCCAGCTGTCGCGCTCGAGCACGCTGGTCTTGGCAGGCACGATCATGCCCAGCGATTCCATACCTGGCGGATTACCCCAGGCATCGACCAGCACGCGCTCGGCGTCCGCCGGCGACAAATAACGGAAGCTGGCGGGCAAATCCAGGGTGGCGATGCCGCCTGGCAAGGTGATCTTGCCGCGCTGCAGGTGCAACTGGGCAAGGAATTGCTCGGCCGTCATTTCCGGTGCGGCTGCCTTCTCTTCGGCGGGGGCGGCAGCCGTCAGGCTGGAAAGGGTCAGGCACAGCAGGGCTGTCAGCAGGCGTTTCAACATGATCGGTCCAAAAAATTGCAAAGGGTAAATATTTTAAATCAACTGATTGCCTAATGGATAATTATTTCCGTGCGGCATTTTTCCCATGAAAAAAGCGCCAGGCGGGTTTCCCCGGCTGGCGCCTGTGAGGCTAGACGATTACTGGACAATCAAGAGACGCGCACCACCATCAGCCCCGCGCGCAAGCCCACGCGCACGTCCGGGTTCGGAAACACCACCAGTTCTTCCGCATGCTGCACCGTGTACACCTGCTCGCCATCGCTGGCGATCACGGCATGCTGCGGCAGGGACGTGAAATTTTGTGTGCTGCGGTCAAAAGCCATGCGGAACTCATCGCTGTGCTTGATGATTTCCTGCGCCACCTTGAACACGTGCGGCGCTGCCTTGACCGGTTGCGCAGGCAAGCCGCGCAGCAAGCCGTCCAGCGCCCGCGACACGTCGTCGAACAGGGACAGATCGTTCTGCCCCAGGGTGCCCACGCGGCCCAGTTCCACCGTGCTGGCGGCCGCGCCGAAATGCTCGGCCGAGTAATAACTGTAGGTGCCGGCCGATTGCGGGTTCATGATGATGGCGCCGATGGCCGCCTGGCCCAGCCAGGATATCAGCTGCGCCTTGGCGTCGTCGGCCACCAGGTCGGGCACGATGGCAAACGTGGGGTACACGGAAGGCCGGATGGCCGTGTGCAAATCCAGGTGCCAGCGCACGGGACCGGCCGCTTCAAAGAACGCTGCCGTGGCGGCGATCATTTCATCGGCGCGCGCGCTTTCCGCCGCTTGCGCCAGGCTCCCCCGCACGGGGCGGAACATGCGATTCAGGTCGGCGTCGATGAAACGCTTGCCGGCCCGGATCGCATCGACATTGCCCACACAGACAAGCAGGTCGACGGCCAGCGTCGATGCATCGCGCGACAGCGCGTCGAGCAGATGCGCCAGCACTTCGATCGGCCCCGTTTCGTCGCCATGCACGCCCACCGAGACGGCCACGCTGGCGCGCCCTTCTCCCGGCTTGACGACCTGCAGCATGCCGGGCGCCGGCAAGGCCACCGTGAAACCGGCGTTGGCGAACAACTGCGCCACGCCGCTGAAATCGGCCTGCGCCAGCGCCTGCACGGCCGGCGGCAAGCCGCCAGCGCCCTGTCCAGCTTGTCGTACTTCTTGCGTCATTACACCGCCGCTTCCGCTGTGGATTCCGCCGTGATTTTATTCACGGCTTCCGACAAGGTCCACACGTCCAGCATGGCTTGCTCCAGTTCCGTCGCCGCCACATAGGCCGACAAGCCCAGCGCGCCCGTCACGGCATCGACGGCCTGGCCGGCATTGCCTTGCTCGGCGCGCGCCAGCACCTGCGTCAGCAGACGCTGTTGCGTGCGGCGCAGGGCTTGCTGCGCGTAGTTGCGCAACTGTTCCTGCGACTTGCCTTGCGCGGCCAGCTTCAGGCCACGTTCCAGGGTGTCGATGCCCGCCTGGCTGCGCAGGGCCAGGCCCACTTGCAGGAAGGCGGCCAGGTCCATCGCCGCAGGACGCGGCACGGACAGGGCCGGGAACAGGAAGCCGGCGACGACTTCCAGCGCATCGACCGCATCCCACGCCTGGACGAAGGCCGGCGTCAGGCCCGGCACCAGCGCTGCTTCCGACTTGATGCCGACGGCTTCCAGCAGCTCGCGCTTCGATTCCGCACCAAACAGGCGCGTGAGTTCGGCCAGGCCGGCGCCGCGCAATTGCTCGGCCGGCACGGACAGGACACCGGCGATCATCGTTTGCTGCAGCACGCGCGTTTGCGCGTCGACCTTGATCGACACGTCGCGCGGCACCGTCAGCGCATCGGCGTCGAGCGCGTCGAACACGGGCGCCAGGTTCAGCGCCACCCAGGCTTGGCCCCAGGCCAGGATCACGACCGATTCGTCCACGCCATGCTCCGCCGCCAGGTTGCGGATCATCAGCGGACCGCAGCGGTTGATCACTTCATTGGCCAGCACGGTTGCCAGGATGGCGTTGGCCAGCGGGTGGTCGAGCGCCGAACGGGTTTCCACCAGCAAGGATGGGAAGTAAGGCTTGAGCACCGGCTCGGCCCACGTTTCATCCGTCAACGGCAGCGCGGACAGGATGCGCTTGAAGCGGTTCTTCACGTTGGCGATCACCACCGCCAGTTCCGGCGTGGTCAAGCCACGGTTATCGAGCTTGCGGCGTGCCAGTTCGGCCACCGATGGCAGCTGCTCCAGCTCGCGCGACAGGGCGCCCTCTTCTTCCAGGCTGGCGATCAGTGCGGCATAGCCATCCTGCACGGCGCTTTCGCTTTGCGCCTGCAACTCGCGTACCAGCAAATGCGTCTGCTGCGTGTTGTCGCGCAAGACCAGGCGCTCGACGTCGTCCGTCATCGCATACAGCTCGCGATTGCGTTCCTCTTCCGTCAGCTTGCCCGCATTGACTTCCACGTCCAGCCAGATTTTCACGTTCACTTCATGGTCCGAGCAATCCACGCCGGCCGAGTTGTCGATCGCATCGGTGAAGATGCGTCCGCCCGCCAGCGCGAATTCGATGCGGCCGGCCTGCGTCGCACCCAGATTCCCCCCTTCGGCCACGACCTTCACGCGCAGCTCATTGCCGCTGACGCGGATATGGTCATTCGCGCGGTCCTTCACTTGCGCGTGCGTCTCCGTCGAAGCCTTGATGTAGGTGCCGATGCCGCCGTTGTAGAACAGGTCCACGGGCGACTTCAGGATGCGGTGCATCAGTTCTTCCGGCGCCAGCGAGGTCTCTTGAATATCGAGCGCGGCACGGATCTGCGGCGACAGCTCGATGGTGCGGCTTGAACGCGGATACACGCCGCCGCCTGCCGAGATCAAGTCCTTGTTGTAGTCGTCCCACGAGGAGCGCGGCAAGGCGAACAGGCGTGCGCGTTCTTCGAACGAGACGGCGACGTCCGGTGTCGGGTCAAGGAAGATGTGGCGGTGGTCGAATGCGGCCACCAGTTTCAGCTGGCGCGACAGCAATACGCCGTTGCCGAACACGTCGCCCGA
The DNA here is from genome assembly GCF_021165895.1 of Janthinobacterium sp. PLB04. Classification (NCBI taxonomy): domain Bacteria; kingdom Pseudomonadati; phylum Pseudomonadota; class Betaproteobacteria; order Burkholderiales; family Oxalobacteraceae; genus Janthinobacterium; species Janthinobacterium sp. PLB04. The sequence goes on from NZ_CP088968.1 coordinate 6,316,368, forward strand.
CATGTCGCCCACGCCGACCATGGTGATCGGGGTGGTATTGAGGTCGTGGTCCATTTCATAGAAGTGGCGCTTCACGGCTTCGAATGCGCCCTTGGCGGTGATGCCCAGCTTCTTGTGGTCGTAGCCGTTCGAGCCGCCCGAGGCGAACGCGTCGCCGAGCCAGAAACCGCGCTGCACGGCGATGCCGTTGGCGATGTCCGAGAACGTGGCCGTGCCCTTGTCGGCAGCGACCACCAGGTAGGGATCGGCTTCATCGAAGCACACGGTATCGACTGGCGGGACGATATTGCCCAACGAGCGGTTGTCCGTCACTTCCAGCAGGCTGGAAATGAACAGGCGGTAGACGGCTTCGCCTTCAGCCGCGATGGTTTCGCGCACGGCGTCCTTCGGCATCATCTTGCAGACAAAACCACCCTTCGCCCCGGCCGGCACGATGACGGCGTTTTTGACCATCTGGGCCTTGACGAGGCCCAGTACTTCGGTGCGGTAGTCTTCCATGCGGTCGGACCAGCGCAAGCCGCCACGGGCGACAGGGCCGCCGCGCAGGTGCACGCCTTCAAAGCGGCGCGAGAAGACGAAAATCTCGCGGTAAGGACGCGGTTCCGGCACCAGCGCCAGGCTGCTGGTGTCGAACTTGAAGATGATCTTGTCGCCGGCTTGATTGTTCTGGAAGTAGCTGGTGCGCAGGGTGGCGGCCATCAGGTCGGCCAGCGCGCCGAGGATTTCCTCGGTATCGGCATGGTTCACGGAGGGCAGGCCGGCCTTGATGGCGGCGATGCTTTCCAGGGCGGCCGCGTGCTGCGCGTCGGACAGCGCTGGATCGAAGCGCTGCAGGAAGGCTTCGACCAGGGCCTTGACCTGGGCCGGCTGCTTGCGCAGGCTTTCGGCAATGTAGCGCACCGAGAAGCGGCTGCCCGTCTGGCGCCAGTAGCTGGTGTAGGCGCGCACCAGTTGCACTTCGCGCGTCGACAAGCCGCCTTCGATGACGAGGCCATTCAGGCGGCCATCTTCGGCCGTGTCGTTGAACAGGGCCGCAAACAGTTCCTGCGCCACGGCGACGACGGATGGCTGCGCCAGTTTCGCCGCGCTGGCGGCATCGACCGTCAGGCTGGTGACGAAATAGCGCGTGCCGTCGGACAGCGAAACCGAATACGCCTGTTCGCGGTCGATCGCCACGCCCGCATTGTGCAGGGCCGGCAGGATGGTCGACAGCGGCGGTACCTTGTTGGCCGAGTACAAACGGATGGTGGTAACGGCGCCCGTTTCGATGCGCACGGCCACGTGCGCCGGATCGGTGTTGCGCAGGATGGTGTCGAGGTCGCGGAAGGCGACGGCTGGCGCGGTGGCGGCCACGTAATCGAGCGGCAAGGTAGCGCAGAGTTTACGCAGGCTGGTGCGCAGGGCCACGTCGGGCACGGCGTCGGCCACGGCGGCAAAGCCGTTATGCCAGCCATCGAGCACGCTCAGGAGCGGCTGTTCGATGTCCGTTTCCAGGTCCAGCGGGTAGCGCGCGGCGTGGGCGATCAGGTAGACGCGCGCCAGCGGGCCGTCGGCCACCAGGGTCTGTGTGCTCACATGCGTGGCGCCGGAACTGGCTTGCAGGGCCTTTGCCAGGCTCGATGCCACGCTGGCGCTGTAGCGCTCGCGCGGCAGATAGACCAGTACATTCAGGTGGCGCGCGTACACGTCGCGGCGCGCGAAGACCTTGGTGCGCGGCTGCTTGTACAGCGAGACGACGGCGCCGCACACTTGCGCCAGCCAGTCGAGGTCCGCTTCCAGCGCTTCCGTGCGCGGCAGGGATTCGAGGATTTCGCGGAATTTCTCGGCACGGAAGCCTTGCTGGCGCACGCCGGCCAGGCTCAGTACCTTGGCCACGCGGCCGCGCGCAAACGGCAGTGCCGCCAGCGGAGTGGAATTGCCGGCGCGGGTGAACAGGCCGACGAAGCAATGCTCGCCCAGGATCGCGCCTTTCGCATCCATGTCGCGCACGCCGATGAAGTCCAGCTGCTGGTCGCGGTGCAAAGTGCCTGCCACGTCGGCCTTGACGATGGACAGCGCCGAGTCGCGCTTGGCCAGGGTATCGAAGTCGCCCGGGATATTCGCCAGGCAGGTGCCGTAGACGGGGTGCGCCGTATCCTGCAGCACGCCGACGCGGCTCGGGATGTCGCGTTCGAGTTCGCGCACGCCCGGCTTGACGCGGTAGTAGGCGTAGCCGAACACTTCAAAGCCGCCGCTGCGTGCCCATTCCAGGAAGGCGGCAACTTCCGCGCCTTCTTCGCCATGCTGGGCGGCAGTCGTGGCGACAGCGGCCAGGCGCTCGCTCATGGCGGCGCTATCGCGGCGCACCACCGCGGCGTCACGCGCGACCGTCTCCAGGGCGGCGACCAGCGCAGCCAGGGCTTCCGGCGCCAGCTCTTCGTCGAGCAGCACCAGCACATACGATTCAAGCGGGTCGCCCGGCTGGCGCACCGCTTCGACGCTGCCGTCAGCGGCGCGGCGCACGGGCAGCACGGTGTTCATCACGCCGCGCACTGCCAGGTGCTGGCGGCGCATGGCCATGACGATGGAGTCGACCAGGTAAGGCATGTCTTCGTTCAGGATCAGCAAGGCGCTCGCCATGCCGCCACGGCCATCCGCATAACGCAGGGTGGCGATCTGGCAGCCGCTGCCGGTGCGCTTGGCCGCTTGCGTGAAGCCGTCAACCAGCACCGGTGCCAGGCTGTCGGGCGCGATATCGGCCAGGTCTTCGGCGTCGAGCGAGTCGAGCCATGCCTGCACCAGCTGCACGACAGGCGCTGCCGCCTTGCCTGCATTGCCAGCCGCGTTAATCAACTCCAGCGTTTGTGTACGCAAATCTTGTGGCGTGTGATTCATCTTGCATCTCCATTACGGTAATGTGAATGTCCAACGCTGTCGTTCGGGCTTGTGGCTGGGCGGCAGCGGTGTCAAGAGACGGGGGTCGCCCGTCCAATTCTGTGTTGCGGATAGTCTGTCTCGGATTTTCTGTGTGTTTTTCTATCGCCTACAAGTCGTACAATCCAGGTAAGTTGAGGATGATCGTCAATTCTTCAAGCGCCGCATGCACTTCCAGCGCCAGTTGCGGATCGGCCAGGTCGCCCGGTTCCAGATGGTCGCGGTAGTGTTTTTCCACCCACTGCACCAGCCGATGGTACAGCGTTTCCGTCATGATCACGCCCTGGTGCATGGCGCGCGCCTCGGTTTCCGTCAGGGCCACGCGCAAACGCAGGCAGGCGGGCCCGCCGCCGTTGCGCATGCTCTGGCGCAGGTCGAAATGTATCAGTTCATCGATGGGTCCACCGCTGGCCACCAGGCCTTCCAGGTAGCGCGACACGGCGCGGTTTTCCTGGCATTCCTGCGGTATCACCAGCGCCATCTTGCCGCCCTCTTTCGTCAGCAGCTGGCTGTTGAACAGATAGCTGGTCACCGCATCCTGGATCGGCACCTGGCCCGTGTCCACGCGCAGCGCATCCAGTTGCGCGCCCGTGGCGGCGACGGCGCGGCGCAGCTGCGACAGGCTTGCCTCTTCATCGGCAAACGCCTGCTCGTGATAGAACAGCACATTGCCATTGCCGACGGCGATGACGTCGTTATGGAACACGCCCTGGTCGATCACGTCCGGGTTCTGCTGCACGTACACGGCGCGTTTCGCATCGAGGCCATGCAGGCGCGCCACGGCTTGCGACGCTTCCAGGGTCTGGCGCGCCGGGTAGCGCTTCGGCGATGGCGCGGAAGGATCGAACTCCACCCGACCATACACGAACAATTCAACGGATGGCGCGCCGTGGCTTGCGCCCAAACGCGTGTGGTTGGCCGCGCCCTCGTCGCCAAAGGCCGGCGTCGACGGCAGCGCATCGTGCACGGCGAAGTGCTTGTCGTCGCTGAAAATGGCGCGCAGGCTGCGCGCCGACTGCGCGTGCTCGAAGGCGCGGTGCAGCTTGTTATTCAGATTGGCGGCCGTGAAATGCACGCGGCCATCCTGCGTGTCCGCCGACGGGCTGACCGTGGCGGCGTTCGCCGTCCACATGGGCGAGGCGGAATACGCGCAGGCCAGGATCACGGGCGACTCCTTGTAGGCGCGCGCCAGCACTTCGGCGTCCGTGCCCGTGAAACCGATAGCGCGCAGCAGGCGGAAATTCGGCCGGTCCTGCGGCGGCAGCAAGGCTTGCGCAAAGCCGCGCGCGGCCAGGGCGCGCATCTTGGCCAGGCCCTGCAAGGCGGCCTGCTTCGGATTCGAAGCGCTTTTCACATTGCTGAACGAGGCCACGTTGCCGAACGAGAGTCCGGCATAGTTATGCGATGGCCCGACCAGGCCGTCAAAATTGTATTCGCGCGTGCTGTGCATGGAAGGCATGTCCTTAAAATTTAAAAACTCAGGCCGGGCGACAGCTTGGCCGGCATTTCCAGCGCGCTGTTCTCGATCGAGGCGACCGGATAGGCGCAGTAATCGGCCGCGTAATAGGCGCTCGGACGGTGGTTGCCCGACTTGCCGATGCCGCCGAACGGCGCCGTGCTGGCCGCGCCCGTGGTCGGACGGTTCCAGTTGATGATGCCGGCGCGCGCGCGCGTCTGGAACGTTTGCCACAAGGCCGGATCGTCCGACAGGAGCGCCGCGGCCAGGCCAAATTCGGTGGCGTTGGCGACCTTCAGGGCCGCATCGAAATCGGCCACGCGGATCACCTGCAGCAGAGGGCCGAACCATTCTTCGTCGGGGATGCCAACAGCGTTGGTAACGTCGACGATACCTGCCGTCACAAAACCCGCCTGCGGATTGAGCTGGCGCATCTGCAGCAAGGTGGCGCCGCCCTTGGCGACCATGTCCGCCTGCGCCTGCACCAGGCGCGCGGCCACGGCACTCGATACCACGGGACCCATGAAGGGCTGCGGCTGCGCGTCGGAGGCGCCGATGCCCAGTTTCGCGGCTACTTCCACCAGGCGCGCGACGAAGGCAGACCCCGCAGCATTGTCCTGCACCACCAGGCGGCGCGCGCACGTGCAGCGCTGGCCGGCCGAGACAAAGGCGGAGAAGATCGCGTGGTGCACGGCCGCGTCGACATCCTTGACGTCCCATACGACCAGGGCATTGTTGCCGCCCATTTCCAGCGCCAGCATCTTGCCCGGCTGGCCGCCGAACTGACGGTGCAGGCTGATGCCCGTCTGGCAGGAACCCGTAAACAGCACGCCGTCGAGGTGGGGATTGGCGCCCAGCGCCACGCCCGTGTCGCGCCCGCCGTTGACGAGGTTGAGCACGCCATTTGGCAAGCCGGCCTGCTGCCACAGCTGCACGGTTTTGATGGCCGTGCGCGGCGCATACTCGCTGGGCTTGAAGACGATGGTGTTACCGGCGATCAGGGCCGGCACGATATGGCCATTCGGCAGGTGGCCAGGGAAATTGTACGGGCCGAAGACGCCGAACACGCCATGCGGACGGTGGCGCAGCACGGCGTCGCCATCGGCGATCTTGCTTTGCGTGATGCCCGTGCGCGCGTTGTACGACTGCACCGAGATATCGATCTTGTTGGCCATGGTGGCCACTTCCGTGCGCGACTCCCACAACGGCTTGCCCACTTCTTCCGAGATCAGCAGCGCCAGCGCTTCCGCATGTTCCTTCAGCAGTTCGCGAAAGCGCACGCAGATGGCGATGCGTTCGTCGACGGGTGTGTCGGCCCACGCTTCAAAGGCGGCGCGGGCGGCCTGGCAAGCCTGTTCGACTTCCCGCTCCGTCGCTTCCAGGCTGGCCCAGGTCTGCTTGCCGTTCGACGGATCGATGGTGACCAGTTCACGGCCCGTGCCTGGCAGCCAGGCGCCGTTGATGAAATTCGATGCTGCGGTAGATGAATTAAGGTTCGACGATTTAGACATGGGGATGCTTCCTCGGGTTGAGTGACAAGGTGCGCACGGTGTCGCCGTGATGGCAGCGCAGCAGATGCAGTTCATCGTCATCGAGCGCGATCTTGCCGCTGTGCGGATTGGCGCTGGTGACGATCATGCGGAAATCTTTCAGGTCGGTGTTCGACACCAGGTAAGGCTCGGCCTGGGCAACGTCGCCGCACACTTCAGGCGCAGCCTCGGCGTCGAGCACGGCCGGCATGCTGTCGCGCATGGCGCGCAGTTCAGACACGCGCGCCTGCAGCACGGGACCGGCGTCGAAAATGTCGACATAGCCTTCGAAGTGCAAGCCTTCCTGTTCCAGCAGGCGGCGCGCGGGCGCCGTGCTCAGATGCACCTTGCCGATGACTTCCTGCGCCTCGTCTGGCAGGTAGGCCACGTACATGGGCTGGCGCGGCATCAGTTCGGCGATGAACGATTTTTTACCGAGGCTCGTCAAGTCGTCGACGTGGTGGAAATCCATCTTGAAGAAGTGGCGGCCCAGGCCTTCGTAGAACGGCGAACTGCCGTCCGGCGCCTGGTAGCCGCGCATTTCCGCAATCAGCTTTTCCGTGAACAGCTGCGGGAACTGGGCGATGAACAGGAAACGGCTTTTCGACAGCAGCTTGCCGTTGTTGCCGCTGCGGTAATCGGGATGCAAAAACAGCGAGCACAGTTCCGTGCTGCCCGTCAGGTCGTTCGACAGGTACAGCGTCTCCATGCGCGTAAACACATCGAGCTCGCGGCTGGAATGGACCAGGGTGCCGATGCGGTAGTTATAGAACGGCTCTTCCAGGCCCACGGCGCCCTTGATGGCGCACACGCCGGCCAGGCGGCCCGTATCCGTATCCTCCATGACGAACATGTAGTCGCGCTTTTCGGGCGGAATGGTTTCGGCGAACGAGGCGCAGGCGATGGCCAGGCGGTCGCCCAGCATTTTCATGTCCGGCTTGAGGGTGGTCATGCCGGTGCCGACCTGGCTGGCCAGGCCATACAGGGCATCGAGGTCATTGGCGTTGATGGCACGTACTACTAGCATAAAATTAACTCCCTTAGATACGCACGCAAATGACGCTGTCGCCTTCGGCCACGGCCAGCGCCTCGAGCAGATCGGCCGGCAAGCCGACGCTGTCCTGCGCTTCGAGCGCATCGCAGGCAAAGGTGACGGCGCGGAAATTGCGCTCGGCGCCGGAAGCGACCGCATAATTGACTTTCAGGCCCGTGCGGCTGGGCGTGACGCCAGCGACGACGCGGCGCGTGAGCGAACCCGTAAACGAACGCAGCGCATGCTTGTGCGCCTGCAGGATCGGGCCGCCATCGAAGATGTCGATGTAATCGTCGGCTTCAAAACCTTCTTCCGTCAGCAAATTGAAAGCCAGTTCGCCGCTCGGGTGGATCTGGCCCATGGCCGCCTGCGCATCGCCGGGCAGCAGCGGCACGTAGACAGGGTAGTGCGGCATCAGTTCGACGATCAGGGTGCGGTTGCGCGCACCGCCGATGACTTTTTCGGCATCGAGGAAATCCATCTGGAAGAACTTGCGGCCCAGCGCATCCCAGAACGGCGACTGGCCGTTGGCGTCCGTGATGCCGGCCAGCGGCACGAAGAAGCGGTCGCCGAAGCGGTGCGGCGCCAGCACGGCGAACAGCAGCCGCGCGCGCGACAGCAGGGCCGCTTCCAGGCCCGCCTGCTCCATGTTGCGCACATAGAAACCGGACAGCTGCGAGTACGCCGTCAACTCGGAACACAGGGTCAGCGCATGCACGCTGTGGCTGATATTCAGGTCGCGCGAGACTTGCTGGATGACGTCGTTGCGGAAGGAAAAATAGGTGCCGTTCGAGCCGGCCGAGGCAAAGATGGCGGCCGTGCCGGCGATGCTCTTGTCGAGCAGGGATTCAAGCACGAAGAGATACGACTCTTCGCTGGGGATGTCGACATGGGCGGCAAACGAGGCGATGGAGCGCTCGACGGAGGCGGCGATTTTTTCGCGCGTCTTCGGCAGGGTATGGACACCCGGCATGGTTACCGCGGCCAGCGCTTCGAGGGCTGCAATATCCGCAATTTCTACCGGACGGACAACATACATGGGTACTCCTTCAATGCTGACGATGCTGGGGTAGAACCAAGCCGGCCCGCAGCAAAGCGGCGGGCCGGTGATCAAACAGGGAGCGAGGCTAGCCTCAGGCTTTCAGCATGCCATCGATGGCCACGCGCAGCAGACGGCCCGCTTCGGCAATCTGCTCGTCCGAGACGATCAGGGCCGGCGCCAGGCGCACCACGTCCATGCCGGCGATCAGCACCATCAAGCCTTGCGCTTCGGCCGCTTTCTGGATGTCTTTCGCGCGGCCTTTGTAGGCATCGGTGACTACCAGGCCCAGCAGCAAACCGCTGCCGCGCACGACGGAGAACACTTGCGGGTAATCCGTGATCAAGCCTTGCAGCATGGCGATGGTGTTGACGCTCGCTTCTTTCACACGCGCCAGGAACGCCGGCGTGTTGATCGTTTCCAGCACGGTCAAGGCCACGGTGGCGGCCAGCGGGTTGCCGCCGTAGGTGGTGCCGTGGGTGCCGACGGCCAGGGTCTGCGCCAGTTCATTCGTGGTCAGCATCGCGCCGATCGGGTAGCCGTTGCCCAACGCCTTGGCGGCCGTCAGGATGTCCGGCGTGACGCCGTAGCCCATGTAGGCGAACAACGCGCCAGTGCGACCCATGCCGCACTGGACTTCGTCGAAAATCAACAGGGCGCCCGTCTTGTCGCACAGGGCGCGCAATTCCTTGAGGAATTCCGGATTGCCCGGCACGACGCCGCCTTCGCCTTGTACCGGCTCGACGATCACGGCGCACACGTCATCGCCGATGGCGGCGCGCGCCGCTTCGATGTCGTTGTAGGCGATATGGTCGATCGATGGCGGCAGCGGCTCAAAGCCTTCCGTGTACTTGGCCTGGCCGCCGACGGAGACCGTAAACAGGGTACGGCCGTGGAAGGAGCTGAAGCACGAGATGATGCGCGACTTGTGCGCGCCAAACTTGGTGTGGGCGTACTTGCGCGCCAGTTTCAGGGCCGCTTCGTTGGCTTCCGCACCCGAGTTGCAGAAGAAGGCGCGGTCGGCGAAGGTCGCTTCCGTCAGGGCCAGCGCCAGGCGCAGGACAGGCTCGTTGGTATAGCCGTTGCCCAAATGCCACAAATTATTGATTTGCTTGGTCAGCACGTCGACCAGGGCCGGATGGCAGTGGCCCAGGCTGTTGACGGCGATGCCGGAGGTGAAATCGAGGTAATGCTTGCCTGACTGGTCCCACAGGTCCAGTCCGGAACCGCGCACGGGTACCATGGCAGCGGGAGCGTAGGTAGGAACGAGGACCTGGTCAAAGGTTTCCCGGGTGACTGGACGAGCCGTTACGGTCGAATCAAGCTTGGCATTCATAGCATTTCCCCATCAATATGTTAGGTACTCCGCAGCTACGACAGCTACGTGTGTACTGCATTATAAAAAGCGGGATGCTAAAACTCTTTTGAATCTGCGACAAGGATTTTCACAATTCATCACCGACGGGCTTGCCTGAATCAAGCCGGGGGCATGAGCTTTCTTTGCCGCTCTTCGCGCGGGGTATTGCCAAACAGGGTGCCAAAGGCCGTGGAAAAGTGCGAGCCGGAAGAAAAGCCGCACATCAGGCCTACTTGCACGATGGAATAATGTGTATCGAGCAATAGTTGCCGTGAGCGCTGCAGGCGCAATTCCAGGTAGTAACGCGACGGCAGGCTGCCCAGGTATTGCTTGAACAGCCGCTCGAGCTGGCGCCGTGACAGGCCCACCAGGCTGGCAATGTCGTCGGTCGACAGCGGTTCCTCGATATTGGCCTCCATCAAGGTCACCGCTTCGGACAATTTCGGCTGCAGCACGCCGAAGCGCGCCTGCAGGGCCACGCGCTGGCGCTCTTCCTTGCCGCGCACCTTGTCCACGCACAACGCTTCCTTGACGAGCGCCTGCACGTCGGCGCCAAAGATGGTTTCGATCAGGGTCAGCGAAAAGTCGATGCTGGCAGCCCCGCCGCAACACGTGATGTGCGGGCCGTCGATGTCGAACAGGTGCGGCGTCAGGATGGCCCGTTCCGCCTTGGCTTCCGCATCCGCGTACAGGGCCCACGGCAAGGCGATGCGCACGCCATCCATGACGCCCGCGTCGGCCAGCCACAGCACGGCCGCGCCCACGCCGCCCCAGAATGGCGCCGAGCGGCAGCGCTCGATCACGGCCCGGCACAGCTCGGCGCGCAGCGGCACTTCCGTTTCATCTGCCACCAGCAGCGCGATATGCCAGTTGCCGCCCTGCGCAGCCACCTGTTCCGGCGTGCGCACCTCCAGTTGCAGGGCGTCCGGCCCCAGCGCCCGCGCGCACAGGCGCAGCGGCTGCACCAGGCCGGACCAGGTGATCGACTCGGCATCGCCGGCATGGACCAGCAGCAAACGCAGCGGTTTGTCGAGGCCGATACGGGAAAGATTAGCGAAGGACATCGGCGAGGCGGGCCAGGGGCAAGGGCTGAGTTGCCCACATGATACCGGACTTCCGCCCCCTCCAGCCCCTCATGCAAGGACGCATCCTGACGCGGCGGAAAAAAGCGGGGCGGAAGGATATAATCACCCCCATGGGTGAACGATATTTAAAAAGTATCCGGCTGCTGGCCGAATGCATGCAAGGCTTCGAGCGGTTTTCTAGCGACTTCGTGCGCCAGTACGGCTTGACGCATGCGCAATTCGACATCATTGCCACGCTCGGCAACACCTGCGGCATGTCCTACAAGGAACTGGGCCAGAAAACCCTGATTACCAAGGGTACCTTGACGGGCGTGGTGGACCGGCTGGAACAGAAGGGGCTGGTGATACGCGAACGTTGTCCACGCGACAAGCGTTCCTATTACGTGCGCCTGAGCTGCGAGGGTGAACAGATGTTCCAGGACGTGTTCCCCAAGCTGACAAGGCAGGGCCAGCGCCTGTTCGACGGCTATACCGAAGACGATTTCATGCGGCTGGAAACCACCCTGGCGGGCTTGAAACACGCCATCGCCAACGGCCACGGCTGACCATTCACCAAGCACAGACATTCAAACAAGACAAAGGAAACCAAGTTGAAAACCTCACTGCTCGAAGGCAAAAAACCCGCTCATTTCGATAAACACATCATCGGCAACCTGCTGCTCAACGCCAGCACGCCGGAACTGGTGCGCCAGGAAAAACTGATCATCGGCGTGCGCAACGAAGACGGTGAAATCTACCGCCTGATCGGCGCCACCAAGCACAACAGCTTCATGAACGCCGTCGAGGAATTGTTCGACCTGGGCTTGACGGATGAGCTGGAAGACAGCGATGAACTCGTTGAAGGCTGCGACGCCATCTTCAGCGAATCCCTGTAGTAGCACTTGACAGTACCTGCTGCGCGGTGCGCTTTGCGGCCGGCGATGCTCACCGGCTCGGCGCCCCCGTACTAAAGTACGGTTGCGCTTCTCGCGCCACAAATCCCATCCGCTCGCGATGGTCCTGTCCAGCGCCGTGACGAACGCTGTCGTTAGAAAAAAGGCATGCCACCCATATAGGAGCATGCCTTTTTCCGTTTACGGGGCTTTGCTTGCCTTTTGCTCGGCTGTTTGCGAAAAGATCACGGTTAAAAAGTTCCGCACGGAAATATTGCGAGTATAATTTTTTCAATGAACAGACTCGACGCCTTTAAAAGCATCGCCGCACAAGCCGCTCGTGGCGAGCTGACCTTTCCTGCCAATGTGGACGCTTCGCTCAAGCTGCAAGAGGCGCTGGCCGATCCCGACTGCCATATCGAGGCCGCCGCCAAGCTGGTGCAGGCCGACCCGCTGCTGGCCGCGCGCACGGTGGCTATCGCCAATTCCGTGGCGTTCAACCGTTCCGGCAATGAAATCACCAGCGTGCGCAACGCCGTGCAGCGGCTCGGCGTACGCACCCTGCAGTCGGTGGTGGCATCGCTGATCGTGCGCCAGCTGGGCAGCACCATTACCGATCCCGTGCTGCAAGCGAAGGCCAACCAGCTGTGGGAACATACGGCCCACGTGGCGGCCCTATCGCAAGTGCTGGCCCGCCGCGTCACCAGGGTGGACCCTGATACGGCCCTGTTTGCCGGCATCATGCATGAAGTGGGCGGGTTTTATCTGCTGTCGCGCGCGGCCGAATTCCCCGGCATCCTCGACGGCGAACCGGAGGACTGGGTCGAACATGGCGAACAGGCCATCGGCCATGGCGTCCTGACCAAACTGAAGGTGCCGGAAGCGGTGATGGGGGCCATCGATGCGCTGTGGGAAGGTCTGCGCGCCATCCCGCCCGAATCGCTGGGCGACACCCTGCTGCTGGCGAATGACCTGGCGCCCGTCTCTTCGCCCCTCAACGAAAGCCCGGCCGCCATCGCCGTGCGCGCCGCCCGGGCTGCCGGCAGCATCGATTGCGTGATCGGCGACGATGCGACCTTGTCGAGCATCATGGAAGAATCGGACGATGAAGTGCAGTCATTGCTGAAGGTGCTGGTGCACTAAGTAACTAGCCTGCAGGCTTCTTCTTGCTCGCTGGCGGAGGCGCCGCCGGCTTGGGCGTATCGACGATCAGCACATGCTTGTCCATGGCCGGCGTTCCCTGCTTTTGCTGGGCGACTTGCGTGGCAACCGCCTTGGTACTCAACAGGGGTTGCGGATGGCGTGGCATGAACATGACTTACCTGCTGGCAGTGGGATAGGCCCCATATGTGCAGCAAGTATCAAATTATCAAGCCACCTTCCAACGCCGGACAAAAAAAACCCGCTCGAAAGCGGGTAAAGTCCAAAGCTAGGGATGTCCTGAAAGAGACAGCCCTATCTTAAGCGGTGCGCCATGCCGGCTCCGTGCGCTGGCACACTTAACGCGCACATTAGCCCGGCAACAGCTCCACCTCCGTTTCCTGCCAGGCGCGCAACTGCCGCACGCGGGCAAACCACGCCTGGATGTGCTGGTACTGCGCCAGCGGCAGCCGCACGGCCTCGCTGTACATCAGCGGCGCGGCCACGGCAAAATCGGCCAGGGTCACATCGTCTCCGCTGACCCAGCTGCGCCCCGCCAGATGCGCATCCAGCACCACGGCGCATTCATGCAGGTCGCGCTCGCCGCGCGCCTCTTCCAGCGGGTCCGCCGGACCATTGCCCGTCATGCCTTTCCAGGCCCGTTCCCAGGCCAGCACGCTGATGGCAGGCGCGAAATGCTGCGCGGCCCAGAACAGCCAGCGGTTGACGTCGGCGCGGGCTTGCGGCGCCTGCGGCGCCTGCGGATAAATCGTCTGGCCCGGCACCTGCTCGGCCAGGTATTGCATGATGGCGCACGATTCCCACAGCAGGAAAGCGCCATCGGCCAGCACGGGCACCTTGCCGTTCGGGTTCAGCTCGGCCAGGCGGCGGCGGTCGTCCGCATTCATCAGGTCGACTTCCGCCAGTTCCAGAGGCAAGCCGAGGTGGATCGCCGTCATCAGGGCACGGCGGGCATTCGAGGACATGGGGTGGTGGTACAGACGCATGATGGATGACTCCGGTGAGTGAAGAAGCCACCATCGTAGGCCCAGGCACTGACAGTTTTTGTCAGGAGCGCAAATCAGGATTCAGGATCGATATCATGCGCCTTGCGCCAGGCCTCCAGCAGCACGTGGCGCCGCGTGGGATAGCGCTCCTCATGCTGCTGCACGCTGGCGATGCGGTCGATGCGGAAATGCCGGTAGTCGCCGCGCAACTCGCACCAGGCAGCCAGCAGGCGCTTGCCTTCGAAAAAGGCCAGGGCAAACGGCCACACCGTGCGCGAGGTGGCACTGCCATGCTCATCCTGATAGGCAAGCGTGAGCTTCTGTTCGTAGCGGATCGCCTCGCGCACGGGCTGCACGTAGCGGTCGGCCGGCTGCGTGCCGTCGGCGGGACGCCCCAGCGGCACCCACAAGCTGGTCTCGGCCATGCTGTCGCGCAAATCGCGCGGCGAGGCGGCCGCGATCTTGGCCAGGGCATTGCTGGCCGCCTGCGCCAGGCCCGCATCGCCCTGCCGGCGCACCCAGCGCGCGCCCAGCACCAGCGCTTCCAGTTCATCGGCGCCGAACATCAGCGGCGGCAGGAAGGCGCCGCGGCGCAGCACGTAGCCGATGCCGGCTTCGCCCTGCAAGGGCGCGCCCAGTTCGGCCAGGGTCTGGATATCGCGGTAGATCGTGCGCTCGGAAACACCCAGCTGCTGCGCCAGCTGGGCAGCCGTGACGGGCACGCGCCTGGCGCGCATGGCGTCCATCAACAGGAACAGACGGCCGCTGCGGCTCATGGACAGGCCTGCAAGCCCTGGTCGCCCATGACGAGGGCCGACAGGGCCGGCACGTACAGATAGCCATCGAGCGCCAGGCGCGTCGCGCGCGTCCCCTCGTCCACGCCGGCGATGCCGTAGCAGCGCTGCAGCCGGGCGGCGGCCGGCCACCAGTAGACGGCCGCCTCCTGGTCGGGAAAGCGCAGGCGCACGCTATCGGCCTGCGTTGCCACCTGCCGGAAGTCGCGGTAAAAGGCGGGGACAATGCCCAGCTCCGCGGAAAATGCCGCCTCCAGCGCCGCCGTCTGCGCCAACTGGGCCGCCAGCACGGCCGTTTCGCTGTCCAGGTCTTCGGTCGCCACGCCCGCTTCAACCAGGCTGCGCCGCATGCTCGCCCGGTTCGCCTGCGCGCGCAGGAAGGCCGATTCCTGCAGCGCCAGCACGGCATCGGCCGGAATGTGCTTGCGGCGCGCGGCCGGGAAGACATACAGCGCGCAGCTGCCGGCGCACACGGTGTCGATGGCGATATCGAGTTGCAGCTGGCTCACCAGGCGACCCAGCTGCATCGCCGCCAGCGGATCGCCGGCGTCGCTATTCACGCGCAACAGCGTCATACCCGGAGCGGCCAACAGCCGCAGCTTGTCCACGTCGCCCTCGGCAATCGGGCCGCGCATGGCGATGCTGTCACTGCCACCGCGGCTGAAATCGGCGGCGCCGGCCAACGCCGTCACGCCCGCCATCACACCTGCCCATAAAAAACGCTTCATCATCATCCGCCATAAAAAAAACGACCACCGCAAACGGTGATCGTTCTTCATTCGACCTGCAAAAAAACCTGCTCTTACACCACGGCGCCGTCGGTTTCGTCTTTTTCCTTGACCGGCTTGATCAAGTCTTCGCGCTTGACGCCCAGCCACATGGCGATCGAGGCCGCGACGAACACGGACGAGTAAATACCGAAGCAGATACCGATGGTCAGCGCCAGTGCGAAATGGTGCAGGGTCTGGCCGCCGAAGACCAGCATCGACAGCACCATCATCTGGGTGGAACCGTGGGTGATGATGGTACGCGAAATGGTGCTGGTGATCGCGCTGTCGATCACTTCATGCACGGTTGCCTTGCGCTGCTTGCGGAAGTTTTCGCGGATACGGTCAAAGATCACCACCGATTCGTTGACCGAGTAGCCGAGCACCGCCAGGATCGCCGCCAGTACCGTCAGCGAGAATTCCCACTGGAAGAAGGCGAAGAAGCCCAGGATGATCACCACGTCATGCAAGTTGGCGATAATGGCCGAGACAGCGTATTTCCACTCGAAGCGGATGGCCAGGTAGATCATCACGCCCAGAATCACCATCACCAGCGCGTTCAAGCCATTCTGCGCCAGTTCCTCGCCCACTTGCGGGCCGACGAATTCGACTTTCTGCAAGACGACCGCTTCGCTGCCGGCCGCGTCCATGCAGGCGCTCTTGATGACGTGTTCACCCTTTTCGGTGACGGTATCGATGCCCTTGGTCGTACCTTGCTCGGCCTTGCACAAGGCTTCAAACACGCGCTGCGAGGTGTTCGCGGCGCTGACGCCATTTTCCACCGGCAGGCGGATCATCACGTCGCGCGCCGTATCGAAGCTGGTCACGCCCGGCTCTTCGTAGCCCATGCCGATCAGGGTGCCGCGTATGCCTTCAAGGTTGGCCGCCTTCGGGTACTTCACCTCCATCAGGGTGCCGCCCTTGAATTCCACGGACAGGTGCAAGCCCTTGTGCACCAGGAAGAAGACGGCGGCAAGGAAGGTCACCGCCGAAATCACGTTGAAAATCAACGCATGGCGCATGAAGGGAATATCTTTTTTAATCCGGAAAAATTCCATGAAATCCTCTGAGTTCTATTCTGTGCGTCCGGCGGCTATGCCACCGGACGCTATCGCTGTTGACGCTATTGGGTAAGGCTGGGCCGTCGCTTATTTGCTGGTGCCCGGCACCCACACCGTGCCGATCGACAAGGTCGTCAGCTTTTTCTTGCGGCCATACCAGAGGTTGACCACGCCGCGCGACACGAACACGGAGGAGAACATCGAGGTCAGAATACCCAGGCAATGCACAACAGCGAAGCCGCGCACCGGGCCGCTGCCGAAGGCCAGCAGTGCCAGGCCGACGATCAGGGTGGTCACGTTCGAGTCGAGGATCGTGGCCCAGGCGCGGTCGAAACCGGCAGCGATCGCCGCTTGCGGCGTATTGCCAGCACGCAGCTCTTCGCGGATACGTTCATTGATCAGCACGTTGGCGTCAATCGCCATACCCAGCGCCAGCGCGATCGCGGCGATACCTGGCAGTGTCAGGGTCACCTGGATCATCGACAGCAAGCCGATCAGCAACAGCAGGTTGGCGGCCAGGGCCAGCACGCTGAAGGCGCCGAACAGCATGTAGTAGGCGATCATGAAGATGGCGATGGCGATGAAGCCGTACAAGGTCGAGTGGAAGCCCTTGGCGATGTTTTCCGCGCCCAGCTGCGGTCCGATCGTGCGTTCTTCGATGACGGTCATCGGTGCGGACAGGGCGCCCGAGCGCAGCAGCAGCGCCAGTTCATTCGCGTTTTCCGCGCCGCCCATGCCGGTGATCTGGAAGCGCGAACCGAGTTCCTGCTGGATGGTGGCGACCGACAGCACTTCCGGCTTGCCCTTTTCAAACAGCACGATGGCCATGCGCTTGCCCACGCGTTCGCGCGTCGCTTCGCGCATCTTGCGGCCGCCGTCGCCGTTCAGGTCGATCGACACGGCCGCTTGCTGGTTCTGGTCGAAGCTGGCCGTGGCGCTGGAAATATAGTCGCCCGTCAGGATCACGTCTTTCGCCAGCACGACAGGAACACCCTTGCCAACCGTAAACAGTTCCGAGTTGAATGGAATAGCGCTCGACAGTTCGGTGCCAGGCACGATGGTTTCATCGACCAGGCGCACTTCCAGGGTAGCCGTGCGGCCGATGATGGCTTTTGCGCGGGCCACGTCCTGCACGCCAGGCAATTGCACCACGATGCGGTCAGGACCTTGCTGCTGGATCAGCGGCTCGGCCACGCCCAGCTCGTTGACGCGCTTGGACAGGGTGGAAATATTTTGCTTCACGCCTTCGTCGATGGTTGCCTTCAGGGCCGCCGGCTTCAGGGTGATGTTCAGTTTCAGGTCGCTGCCTTCGCCCGCATCGGCGAACGCCAGCTCCGTCATCTGGTCGGACAATACATTCTTTGCCTTCAGGCGTGTTTCCGCGTCGCGGAAGTTGATCTGCACGCTGTCGCCCACGCGCTCGATGCCGGCGTGGCGGATATTCTTGTCGCGCAACACGCTACGCGCGGCGGACTGGACGCCCTGGACTTTCTTGTTCAGTACGGCTTTCGCATCGACCTGCATGAGGAAGTGCACGCCACCGCGCAAGTCCAGGCCCAGGAACATGGGCAAGGCATGCAATTTCTGCATCCACATCGGCGTATTGGCTTGCAGATTGACCGTCACGATGAACGCAGGATCGGTGGAATCAGGATTGAGATCCTTTTCCAGCACCAGCTTTGCCTTGAACTGGGTATCGGGATCGGCAAAACGCACGCGCACGGAGGCCAGGTTGCCGGCGCCATCCATGGTGACACCTTCCGACTTGACGTTCTCTTTCGTCAATATTTGCTCGACTTGCGTCATCAGATCGCCCGTCACTTTGACGGTCGACTTGCCGCTGGTTACTTGCAGCGCCGGTGATTCACCGAAATAATTGGGCGCCGTATAGAGTGCGCCCAGCAATAAGGCGACGACGATGATGATGTATTTCCAGGCAGGATAGCGATTCATAGTGATTCAGCGTTCAGTGTTGAGCGTCGGAGGCGTCCCGAGGGGCGGCCGATAGCCGCCCCGGGTCTATCATTGCCGAAGCAATGACAGCGAGGAATTACAGTGCCTTCAGGGTGCCTTTAGGCAGCAAGGTGGTAATGGAGCTCTTTTGCACCGTGACTTCGGTGCCGGTCGCCACTTCGATGGTGACGTAAGCGTCCACTACCTTGACAACACGGCCCAGCATGCCGCCGGCGGTGACGACTTCGTCACCCTTGGCCAGCGCGTCCATCATCGCCCGTTGTTCTTTGGCGCGTTTTTGCTGTGGGCGGATCATCAGGAAATACATGACCACGAACATCAATACCAGCGGCAGGAAGCTGGTCAGGTTGCCGCCGAGGCCCAGGGCTTCGGTTGGGGCTTGCGCATAAGCGTTGGAAATGAAAAACACGGTGACTCCAGTTCTAATCAGTTTGAAAAAATAGCGCTGTATTCTAGCATTGGCTATACGTCATAACCCGAATTGCAGCCATGGCAACTTTAAATGGGGCTAAAAAAGCATTATGCAATGCTTTATCGCCCCAGTCCAAGCACCAATACACAAAACTTCCGGCCATGCTGCCGCCAGCCATCAAGCTAAGCTTTTCTTAAGTTCCGCGTGCGCGTTCCGCATGGAATTGCAAGGTAAACGCGTGGAAACGGTCTTCGTCCAGCGCCTCGCGCATCTGGCGCATCAAGTCCAGATAATAATGCAGGTTGTGGATGGTATTGAGGCGCGCGCCGAGGATTTCCTTGGAGCGGTGCAAATGGTGCAGGTAGGCACGCGAGAAATTGCGGCAGGCGTAGCAGCTGCAGGTCTCGTCGAGCGGCGCCTGGTCTTCCTTGTACTTGGCGTTCTTGATCTTGATGTCGCCAAAACGGGTGAACAGCCAGCCATTGCGGGCGTTACGCGTCGGCATGACGCAATCGAACATGTCGATACCGTTCGACACGCCCGCCACCAGGTCTTCCGGCGTGCCCACGCCCATCAGGTAATGCGGCTTGTTGGCCGGCAGGCGCGGACCCACGTGGGCCAGCATGCGCATCATGTCTTCCTTCGGCTCGCCGACGGACAGGCCGCCGATGGCGATGCCGGGGAAATCGATCTCTTCCAGCTTGGCCAGCGACTCGTCGCGCAGCATCTCGAACATGCCGCCCTGCACGATGCCGAACAGCGCATTCGGGTTTTCACCACGGTGGAACTCGTCCTTCGAGCGCTGCGCCCAGCGCAGCGACATGCGCATGGACTTGGCCGCTTCCTCGATGGTGGCCGGGCGGCCCTGGATTTCGTACGGCGTGCATTCGTCGAACTGCATGACGATGTCGGAATTCAGCACGCGCTGCACCTGCATCGACACTTCCGGCGAGAGGAACAGTTTATCGCCGTTGATGGGCGAATTGAAGTGCACGCCCTCTTCCGTGATCTTGCGCATGGCGCCCAGCGAAAACACCTGGAAGCCGCCCGAATCCGTCAGGATCGGCTTGTTCCAGCCCATGAAACCGTGCAAGCCGCCGAATTTCTCCATGACGGTGTTGCCAGGACGCAACCACAGGTGAAACGTGTTGCCCAGGATGATCTGCGCGTCGATCTCGTTGAGTTCCAGCGGCGACATGGCTTTTACGGAGCCGTAAGTGCCCACTGGCATGAAGATCGGCGTCTGCACGACGCCATGGTTGAGTTTCAAGGTGCCACGGCGTGCCTTGGTCAGGCCGCTCGTGTCGGTCTTGAGTAATGTAAATTCCAGCATGTCAGTCTTTCACGGGAGTATCAAGGTTCAGCGCAGCGCGCGATTGCGTGGTGAGCAGCATCGCATCGCCATAGCTGAAGAAACGGTAGTTCTGCGCGATCGCATGCGCATAGGCGCTGCGGATCGGCTCATAGCCGGCAAAGGCCGACACCAGCATCAGCAGGGTCGATTTCGGCAAATGGAAGTTGGTGATCAAACGCGTCACCGTCTTGAACGCATAGCCGGGCGTGATGAACAGGGCCGTATCGGCGCTGCCCGCCACCAGCTGGCCGCTTTGCGAGGCCGACTCCAGCGCGCGCAGGCTGGTCGTGCCGACGGCGACCACGTCGCGCCCGGCAAGTTGGGCGGCGCGCACGGCGTCGACGGTTTCCTGCGGCATGGTGTACCACTCGGTATGCATCTTGTGCTCGGCCAGCACTTCCGTGCGCACGGGCTGGAAGGTGCCGGCGCCCACGTGCAAGGTCACATAGGCAAAATTGACGCCCTTGGCCTTCAATTGATCAAGCAGGGCCTGGTCGAAATGCAGGCCGGCCGTCGGCGCGGCGACGGCGCCAGGCACCTTGTTGAACACGGTCTGGTAGCGCGTCTCGTCGAATTCGTCCGCATCGTGCTCGATATACGGCGGCAGCGGCAAGCGGCCATGCGCCTCGATCAGCTCGAACACGTCGGCCTCGAAATGCAGGGTAAAGAATTCGCCGGCGCGCTGGCCCACCGTCACATCGAAGGCATCGGCCAGGCGGATGCGGCAGCCGGGCGGCGGCGACTTCGACGCGCGCACCTGGGCCAGCACGGTGCGGTCATCGAGCACGCGCTCGACGAGCGCCTCGATCTTGCCACCGCTTTCCTTGACGCCAAAGAAGCGCGCTTTGAGCACGCGCGTATCGTTCATCACCAGCAGGTCGCCCGCTTGCAACAGCCCGACGATGTCGGCGAATTGACGGTCGACCAGGGCGTCGCCGTCCAGATGCAACAGGCGCGAGGCGCTGCGCTCGGCCAACGGAGTTTGCGCAATGTTTTCTTGCGGCAAATTAAAATCGAAATCGGAAAGCGAATACATGCGTTTTGCTTCAAAAGTACATCAAAAATGATTAGGAGTGCGCAATGGAACATCTGGCACTATACTGTGCGCCTATACAGGCATTACAATAATCCGCCGCAACAATTTACAACTGCGGTACGCACAGGGTGTGCCGGACAACCCTCTATTTTACGCTAGCGGCACAAAAATCTCCGATATGTCCGAACCCAAGCCCGATCTTCCTCCCGCAGCCAAGCCGGCCGCGAAGCCGAAAGCCGTCAAAAAAGTGGTCAGCACGGAAAGCCGGCTGGCCAAACTGGGCTTGCGCACGGATATGGACCTGGTGCTGCACCTGCCGATGCGCTACGAGGACGAAACCAAGGTCTACACGATACGTGACGCCTGCCTGCGCGGCGGCGAGTCGTGGCAAGTGGAAGGCGTCGTCACCAAGTGCGAAGTCAATTTCAAGCCGCGCAAGCAATTGCTGGTGACGATCGCCGACGAAACGGGCAATTTGCTGCTGCGCTTCATGAATTTCTATGGCAGCCAGGTCAAGCAGCTGGCCGAAGGCACGCGGGTACGCGCGCGCGCCGAACTCAAACACGGCTTTTTCGGCGCCGAGATGGTGCACCCGACGTACAAGGTGGTCAACGAGGGCGCGCCGCTGCCCACTGCCCTGACGCCCGTGTATCCGTCCGGCGAAGGCCTGTCGCAACACGTCTTGCGGCGCGAAATCGCCGACGCCATGCGCCGCATCGACTGGCAGGATACCTTGCCCGATCACCTGCTGCGCGAGATGCAGCTGTCGCCTTTCCGCGCCGCCGTGCACCTGCTGCACTATCCGCCTCAGGACATCGATGAAAGCGCGCTGATGGACCGCTCGCACCCGGCCTGGGTGCGCATGAAGTTCGATGAGCTGCTGGCGCAGCAGCTGTCGCTGAAACGCGCCCAGCGCGCGCGCCGCTCGAAAGGCGCCGCTTCCCTGCCCATCGTCGGCACGCTGTCGGATGCCTTTGGCGCCGCCCTGCCCTTCAAGCTGACGGGCGCGCAGGCGCGCGTGCTCGAGGAAATCCGCGCCGACCTGCGCCAGCCGTATCCCATGCAGCGCCTGCTGCAAGGGGACGTCGGCAGCGGCAAGACGGTGGTGGCGGCGTTGTCCGCCACGCAAGCCATCGACAGCGGCTACCAGGCAGCGCTGATGGCGCCCACGGAGATTCTGGCCGAACAGCACTTCCGCAAGATCGCCGCCTGGATGGAGCCGCTGGGCGTCAAGGTGGCCTGGCTGACGGGCAGCCTGAAGAAAAAGGAAAAGACGGCGGCACTGGCCCTGATCGAATCGGGCGAAGCGCAGCTGGTGATCGGCACGCATGCGCTGATCCAGGATAACGTGCTGTTTGCCAAACTGGGCCTGGTCATCGTCGACGAGCAGCACCGCTTCGGCGTGGGCCAGCGCCTGACCCTGCGCAACAAGGGCGACAGCGCGGCCGTGCCGCACCAGTTGATGATGTCGGCCACGCCCATCCCGCGCACCTTGGCCATGACCTATTACGCCGACCTGGAAGTGTCGGTGATCGACGAACTGCCGCCGGGACGCAGTCCCATCGTCACGCGCGCCATCGACCAGAACCGGCGCGACGAAGTCATCGCCCGCGTGTATGCGGCCGCGCTGGAGGGCCGGCAGGTGTACTGGGTCTGCCCCCTGATCGAAGAATCGGAAGCACTGCAGCTGCAGACAGCCACCGACACCTACATGATGCTGGCCGAAGCCTTGCCCGCGCTGCAGGTGGGCCTCGTGCACGGACGTTTGAAACCGGCGGAAAAGCAGGAGGTGATGGACGCCTTCATTGCCGGCCATATCCACGTGCTGGTGGCCACCACCGTCATCGAGGTGGGCGTCGACGTGCCGAATGCCTCGCTGATGGTGATCGAGCACGCCGAGCGTTTTGGCTTGTCGCAGCTGCACCAGCTGCGCGGCCGCGTGGGCCGCGGCACGGCCGCCAGCGTCTGCCTGCTACTGTATCAGGGCCCCTTGGGCGGCGTGGCGCGCCAGCGTTTGATGACCATGCGCGAAACGACGGACGGTTTTGAAATTGCCCGCCGCGACCTGGAAATCCGCGGCCCCGGCGAATTCCTTGGTGCGCGCCAGTCCGGCCAGGCCATGCTGCGCTTCGCCGACCTGGAAACGGATCAATGGTTAGTAGATCAGGCGCGCGACGTGGCGCACGACCTGCTGCATGCCACCACGGCGGCTGCCGCGACCACCGTGGAAGCGCATTTGGCGCGCTGGCTGGGTGGGAAAGAGGAGTTCCTGAAGGTGTAAATCGGGTGTTGCACGCTTCCGGGTGTTGTCGGATTACGCACATACGCAAACGGTAGGTCGGATTAGGCCGCAGGCCGTAATCCGACAACATTGTTGGCTTCGTTCACTCCCGCCCTACACCGGCCACGTCCACACCATCCCCGCCCCAATCCGCGGCACACCATCCCAACGCCACGTAACGGTGAAAACTGGAATGCGGCCAATCCATGACCTTGCTCACAAGCCCATGCTTGACAGGGTTGTAATGAATGTAATCGACATGCTTGGCAAAGTATCGCGCATCGCGCAAGACGTGTTCCCAATACCGCTGCTGCCAGACATTTTCAAGATCGCTGTGCTTGCTGAACCATGTCTTGATCAGTCTCCAGCGCGTCATGAAATCGCCATCGCCTTCAGGCAAGGTCCAGATGCAGTGCAGATGATCGGGCAGGATGACGATGGCGTCGATATTGAATGGCCGCTTATGGCGTACGGCGCGGACAGCATTCCGCAGTAAATCCACGGCAGTTGCCGACGCAAAGACGGGCCGGCGGTGTGCCGTCACCACCGTGAAGAAAAAGCTGTCGCCTGGCTGGAATGCGCGTCGGTATCGCATAGTTTCATGGGTGTTGTCGGATTACGGCCTTGCGGCCTAATCGCTATGGCTTTTCCTGGTTCCCGATGTTGTCGGATTACGGCCTTGCGGCCTAATCCGACCTACGCACATATGCGGCGGCAGGTCGGGTAGGTCGGATTAGCGTAGCGTAATCCGACTTCCAGCATAATCCGGCTTTTCGCAAGCTACCTTGCGCCCGCGCAGCCTACATGCACATCCAGAAGCGGTTCGCCAGGTCGAGCATGAAGTCGGGCCGGAGATAGGCCAGGAAGACGATGGCCAGCAGCGCGGCGCCCAACAGGCGCCACAGCCATGTGCGCCAGCTGCCCATTATGCGGCCACCGCCGCGCGCTTGACGGCGCGCTCGTCGATGGGCAGGTTGATCAGCGCGGCCAGCAAGCCCAGGCCGATGGTGATCATCCACACGACGTGGTAACTGCCCTGGTGCTCGTACAGATAGCCTCCCAGCCACGCACCGAGGAAACTGCCCACCTGGTGCGAGAAGAACACCATCCCGGCCAGCATCGACAAGTGCTTCACGCCGAAGATCCCGGCGATGATGCCGTTCGTCAGCGGCACGGTCGACAGCCACAGCACGCCCATGCCGGCGGCGAACAGGTACACGGACCACGCAGACAATGGGGCCAGCAGGAAGACGGTGATGACCACGGCGCGCGTCACGTAGATGGCCGACAGCAGGTAGCGCTTGGCGATTTTCCCGCCGAATTTACCCGCGTAGTAGGAGCCGACGATGTTGAACAGGCCGATCAGCGCCAGCGCCGTGACGGCGATGTTCGGATTCATCAGGCCCTGATCCTTCAGGTAAGCCGGCAAGTGCACGCCGATGAAGACCAGCTGGAAACCACAGACAAAATACCCTGCCAGCAGCAGCCAGAACGAGCGGCTGGCGATGGCTTCGCTGAAGGCGGCGCCAACGCTTTGCTGCGGGCCGCTGGCGTGCGAGACGGGCGGCTCGCGCAGATAGAAGGCCATCGGGATCATCGCCAGCAGCACCAGCGCGGCCAGCACATAAAAGGCGTTTTGCCAGCCCACGGCGGAAATCAGTTGCTGCTCGACCGGCATCATGAGGAACTGGCCGAACGAGCCGGCCGCCGACGAAATGCCGAAGGCCCATGAGCGCTGCTCGGGCGGCGCGCTGCGGCCGATGATGCCGCTGATGGCGCCAAAGGCCGTGCAGGCCAGCGCCAGGCCGATGAGGATGCCCGAGCCGACGATGAACAGGGTCGGCTGCGTCACGAGCGCCATCCACACGAGGCCCGCCATGTAGCTGATGGCACCGATGATGACGACGCGCATGGTGCCAAAACGGTCGGCCGCCATGCCGGCGAACGGGCCGAAGACGCCCCACATCAGGTTTTGCATGGCCAGCGCCAGCGAATACGTTTCGCGCGTCCAGCCATTGGCTTGCGAGATCGGCTGCATCCAGAAGCCCAGACCGTGGCGCACGCCCATCGCCAGGGTCAGGACGACGCCGCTGGCGATGAGGACAGTTTTCAGGCTGGGACGGGATGAGTGCAATGTCATGGAGTTCCTGATGACGCCTGGTCGGCGCTGTAGACGAGGCCTATCTGGCCGCGCATGGTGTCAAGGTTGTGCATCAGCGCCACGCTGTCGGCGTGCGGCATGACAGGGCTTTCCAGCAGGCCGGCGCGGATGCAGCGCATCGCTTCGATGGCCTCGTGCGCGTAGCCATTGCCCAGGTGCGGCGCGGCGATGACGCGGCGTTCGCCATCCATTGCTTCGACGATCAGATGATCGGGCTTGTAAAAACGGTTGGGCAGGCGGATGCGGCCCAGGCTTCCGGAAATGGTCATTTCCGTCGGCGTTTGCGCGCGCAGGCTGCAGGCGCAGGACGAGGTGCCGCCGCCCGCGTGGCGCAGCGAAAACACCACCTGCTCATCGACGCCGGTGGCGCCCAGCTCGGCCAGCGCCTGCACCCGCGATACGGGCCCGAGGAAGAAGGCTGCCATCGACAGCGGGTAGATGCCCACGTCGAGCAGTGCGCCGCCGCCGAGTGCGGGATTGAACATGCGGTGCTCGGGCGGGAAATTGGCGACAAAGCCGATATCGGCCTGCACCTGCTGCAGCACGCCGATTTCGCCGCTGGCGATGATGCGCTGCGCTTCCTGCACGGCGGGCAGGAAACGGCTCCACATGGCTTCCATCAAGAACAGTTTTTTGTCGCGCGCCATGTTGATCACGGCCTGCGCTTCGCGCGCGTTCATGGTGAATGGTTTTTCGCACACGACGTGCTTGCCGGCGGCCAGGCACATCAGGGCATTTTCCGCATGCAAGGTGTGCGGCGTGGCGATGTAGATCACGTCCACACCCGCGTCGTCGGCCAGTGCCTGGTAGGAGCCGTGGCAGTGTGCGATGCCGAATTCGGCGCCAAACGCCTGTGCTCCAGCCTCGCTGCGCGAGGCGACCGCCACCAGTTGCGCACCGGGCGCATCGCGCAAGCCATTGGCCATCGCGCGGGCGATCTTTCCGGTACCGAGGATGCCCCAGCGGACGGTATTTTCCATGCTATTGATCTCTTTCTGCGCCAGCCACCTTGCGCTTCGGGCGGAACACCGCCGCGTCATTGTAAAAGTCGTCGTCCTGGCCTTCGCACCAGCCGGGCAAACCGAGCACGGGCAGCGGCGTGAAGTCCGCCGTGGTGAGGCCTTGTTGCGCCAGGTCTTGCGCCACCCGCTCGTCGAGCCAGGCGCGCCGTGCCGCATCGTCGAGCGCAAAGTAGGCGTCGCCGGCGAAGATCACGCGCGTGTGCGCCGTGATGGCCTTGCGCGGCGCCACCAGTTTTTCCATCAGCGCATGGCCGAACAGCCAGATATCGGCGTCGCCGCCCGCGCCAAACCTGTCGCGCTGCGCGATAAACGCGCTGCGCCAGTCATGCCCGCGCAACGCCGCTTCCAGCATGCGCCCCGCATCGCTGTCGCGCAGCACCAGCAAGGCGGAATTTTCGTCAAAAATCGTCGCGCCATCGCGCGCGGGACCGCGCGATTTGCCGACGCCGGACAGGGCGATCTGCGCCGCCTGCAGCGCATTCAATTGCCGCTTGATGCGCGGGAAGGTGAGCCACACGAGCGCGTTGAAAAAATCGTGCAGATTGTCGCGCGTGGGCACGCCGCCCGTCGCGCCGATGAACTCCTCGTAGGCCACGCCTTCGGGCAGGTCCGCTTGTGGCACGAAGGCCAGCGGCAAGCCGGACGGATTGCGCAAGTCCAGCGCCCTCGCCCGTCCGTTCAGCGCGGCGATCACCGTGTCGCGCTGCAGGTCCAGCTGCCGTCGCGCCGGCAGCACCGTGGCAAACCAGGGGCGGCTCCAGTCTATCGATGGCAGCATGGAGTGATTACACCATTTTCCAGTTGATCTGCTCGCCCGCGTTGAGCGGAATCACGTGGCTGTCGCCCAGCGGCAGCGACGCCGGCAAGGTCCAGCTTTCGCGCTTCAGGGTAATGGTGTCCGTGTTGCGCGGCACGCCATAGAAAGCCGGGCCGTGGAAGCTGGCAAACGCTTCCAGCTTGTCGAGCGCGCCGGCCCGTTCGAACGCTTCCGCATACATTTCCATTGCGTGCAGGGCCGTGTAGCAGCCGGCGCAGCCGCAGGCCATTTCCTTGGCGCCTTGCGCATGCGGCGCCGAATCGGTGCCGAGGAAGAAGCGCTCGTCGCCGCTGGCGGCGGCCGTCATCAGGGCCAGGCGGTGCTCTTCGCGCTTGAGGATAGGCAGACAGTAGTAATGGGGACGGATGCCCCCCTTGAAAATCTCGTTGCGGTTGTACAGCAGATGATGCGCCGTGATGGTGGCGGCGATCGGACCTTCCGCTTCGGCCACGTACTGCGCCGCATCCTTGGTGGTGATGTGCTCGAACACGACGGACAGGGCCGGGAAGGCGCTGCGCAGCGGACGCATCACGCGCTCGATGAAGACGGCTTCGCGGTCGAAAATGTCGATTTCCGGGTCCGTCACTTCACCGTGCACGAGGAAGGGCATGCCCACTTCCTGCATCACTTCGAGCACCTTGTAGCAATTCTTCAAATCCGTCACGCCCAGGTCGGAATTCGTCGTGGCGCCAGCCGGATACAATTTGACGGCCTGCACGATGCCGCTATCTTGCGCGCGGCGGATTTCGTCGGGCGAGGTGTTGTTCGTCAGGTACAGCACCATCAGCGGATCGAAATTCACGCCCTCCGGCACGGCGGCCAGGATGCGCTCGCGGTAGGCACTAGCATCGGCCGTGGTGGTGACGGGCGGTTTCAGGTTCGGCATGACGATGGCGCGGCCGAACTGGCGCGCGCTGTGCGGCAGCACGCTGGCCATGACGGCGCCGTCGCGCAGGTGCAAATGCCAGTCGTCAGGACGGGTGATGGTGATGGAGGATGGAACGGCGGCTGGGGTGTGATCGAGTGTGGACATGGCGGCTGCTCTCAGGCGGTCATTGCGGATAGCGCCATTTTACCAGCCGCGGGGCGGCTTCGCAGTCAATGGACGCCTGCGCCTGCTGCCTGCCTGACAACAAAACGGCCGGTATCACCCGGCCGCTTGCGGCATCAGAACGAAGAACATCAGGACTTGGCCGGCGCCGTCTCCTGTTTGGCCACCCAGGCACGAATATCGGCCAGCATCCGGTCCAACGCGGCGCGGTCGTACACGTGGCCGCGGCTGACCACCAGGCGGATCTGGCGCGTGGCGCCGATGTCCTGCAGCGGGTTCGCGTCGAGCACCAGCAGGTCGGCCGCCTTGCCGGCCGCCACGCTGCCGTAGCGATTCAGCTTGCCCAGGAAGCGGGGTCCGTTGATGACGGCCGACTGCAAGGCTTGCTGCGGCGTCAGTCCATACTGCACGTATAGGCCGATTTCATCGTGCAGGGCCTGGCCAGGATAGTCGAAGGAATTCAAGAATCCCGCATCGGTGCCGGCGATGATGCTCATGCCCTGCTGCTGCAAAATCGGCAGCAGCAGGGCCGATTGCTCGAACTGAGCATGGCGCTGGGCGATGGCTTCCGGGCCATCCTTGGCGGCGCGCTGCACGCGCCAGTCGTAGGTGGCGCGCAAGCCCTTGCCGATATATTGCAGGGCCGGATCGTGCGTGTGGTCTTCGCGGTCCAGGTAGGCCGTCACGCGCGAACCCCACAGGGTCGGCACGATGGCCGTGCCGCGCGCGGCCAGATAGCTGAAGGCATTGCGCGCCGTCGGCTCGTCGTAGCTTTGCAAGCTCTCGCGCATGGCTTCCTTGCCCGTCATCGCGCCGGCGGCCACCTTGGCCGTCAGCTCCTGCTCGCGCGGCGTGGTGGCGCGCAGCAAATACGATTGATGTTCGATCGTGCCCAGGCCCGCATCGGCCATCTGCCCCAATGTCAGCTGCACGGGGATATGGCCCGAAGTGCGCATGCCCCGTTCGCGCGCCTGGCGCAGCGCTTCCAGGTACAGCTCCGGTTTCAGGGTATTTTCCGTGATCTTCACGAAGTCCACCTGCTGCGCCTGCAAGCCGTCCAACGCGCGCGTGACTTCCTGCGGCGTGCCCACTTCGATGGTGCCCTTCCACAGCGGCTTGATGCCTTCCAGTTTCGCGCCAGAGGTAAAAATCGTCGGGCCTTGCAGCTGGCCCGCATTGATCTGCCGGCGCCACGCCAGCACCGTGTCGGGCAAGTCGCCCGAGCAATCGCGCACCGTGGTGATGCCATGCGCCAGGTACAAAGGCAGCAGCTGCTTGTTCTCGTCGATCAGCTCGGGGCCGCCGCCAAAATGCACGTGCGTGTCCCACAGGCCCGGCATCAGGTATTTGCCGGGCAGGCGGATGGTCTGCTTCGGCGCGTAGCTGCGCAGCTGCGCGTCATCGACGACGGCGACGATGCTGTCGCCCTTGAGCAGCACGGTCTTGCCGCTGATGGTGCTACCGGCGGCAACGTCGATCAGGGTGGCGTCGCGCAGGGCGATGTCGACGGCGATCCTGTCTGCCGCGTGGGCATGGGCAAGCAGACCCAGCGCCAGCATGGCGCCGGCTATTTGTTTCATGTCAGGCATTCGTACTCAACTTCAAAGTGATGGAAAATTAGTGGATGATCTTGGCGAGGAAATCGCGCGCGCGGTCCGAGCGCGTCGTGTTGAAGAAGTCATCCTTGCTGCAATCCTCGATGATCTTGCCCTGGTCCATGAAGACGATGCGGTTGGCGACTCTTTTTGCAAAGCCCATTTCATGGGTGACGACCATCATCGTCATGCCTTCCTGCGCCAGCCCCACCATCACGTCGAGCACTTCGTTGATCATCTCCGGGTCGAGCGCCGAAGTCGGCTCGTCGAACAGCATGGCGATGGGGTCCATCGACAGCGCGCGGGCGATCGCCACGCGCTGCTGCTGGCCACCGGACAGCTGGCCGGGGAACTTGTCCTGCTGCGACAGCAGGCCCACGCGGTCCAGGTATTGCAAGCCCTTGGCATTGGCTTCGTCGGCGCTGCGGCCCAGCACCTTGATCTGGCCGATGGTGAGGTTTTCGCGGATCGACAAATGCGGGAACAGCTCGAAATTCTGGAACACCATGCCGATGCGCGCACGCAGTTTCGACAAATTCGTTTTCGGGTGGTTGACGGTGATGCCATCGACGATGATCTGCCCCTGCTGGATCGGTTCGAGGCCATTGACCGTCTTGATCAGGGTCGACTTGCCGGAGCCGGACGGGCCGCAAATGACCATCACGTCGCCCTTGGTGACGTTGGTGGTGCAGTCGGTCAGTACCTGGAACTGGCCATACCATTTGCTGACGTTATTGAGTTCAATCATCTTGTTCTTTCTTTTTCGGTTAGCGAATGATGGCGACGCGTTTCTGCAGGCGTTTTACCAGGAACGACAAGGCATAGCACAGCACGAAGTACACGGCGGCGACAAACACATACATCTCCACCAGGCGGCCGTCGCGCTGGGCGATCTTCGAGGCGGCGCCGACGAAATCGGGGATCGACAGCACGTACACGAGCGACACGTCCTGGAACAGCACGATGGTTTGCGTCAGCAGCACAGGAATCATGTTGCGGAAGGCTTGCGGCAGCACGATGAAGGCCATGGTCTGCGAGTAGTTCATGCCCAGTGCCTGGCCGGCCCACACCTGGCCGCGCGGGATCGACTGTATGCCGCTGCGCATGATCTCGCAATAGTATGCCGCCTCGAACATGATGAAGGTGATCAGCGCGGAGGAAAACGCGCCCACTTTCACGGGCTCGTTCGCGCCGATGACCCAGGCGGCGATGTACGGCACCAGGAAATAGAACCAGAAAATCACCAGCACCAGCGGGATCGAGCGTATCAGGTTGACGTAGGTCGACGCCACGCCCGAAATGAGGCGACTGCCGGACAGGCGCATCAGCGCCAGCAGGGTGCCCAGCACGATGCCGCCCACCATGGACAGCGCCGTCAGTTTCAGGGTAAACACCATGCCGGTCTGGAACAGGTAGACCCACGAGCGGGAGATGACATCGAAGTCGAAGTTACCGAACATATCAATGTCCTCCCGTCTTGGCGCCGGCGACGATGAAGCCCGGGATGGCGACCTTTTTTTCGATCAGGTGCATCAGCACCACCACCAGCAGGTTGACGACGACGTAGATGATGGTGGCGGCCGAAAACGCTTCGAATACCTGGAACGAGAATTCCTGGATGGCGCGCGCGCTGGCCGTCAGTTCGATCAGGCCGATGGTCAGTGCCACGGAACTGTTCTTGATGATGTTCAAAAATTCGCTGGTCAGCGGTGGCATGATGACGCGCGCGGCCATCGGCAGCAAAATGAAGCGGTAGGTTTGCGGCAGGGTCAGGCCCAGCGCCGTGCCGGCCAGTTTCTGCCCGCGCGGCAGCGCCTCGATGCCCGTCGTGACCTGCACTGCCACGCGCGAGGAGGTAAAGAATCCCAGGCACAGCACGGCCGTGACGAACGGCGCATTTGGCAGCGACTTGACCCAGGCGCCCAGGTCGGGCGGCAGCAGTTCCGGCATGACGAAATACCAGAGGAACATCTGCACCAGCAGCGGCACGTTGCGGAACAATTCGACGTAGGCGTTGGCCACGCCCACCAGCCATTTGTTCGGCAGGGTGCGGACGGTGCCGATCACCAGGCCCAGGATCAGGGCCATGATCCAGGCCGTACCGGCCGTGGCCAGCGTCCAGATCAGGCCGGACCACAGGGTGTCCATATACGTGCCCACGCCATCGGGAGAAATCTCCCAGAAAATGCGCCAATTCCAGTTGTAATTCATGATCATCCTTCGCATGCAGCCCGAGGACAGCGGCCAGCCGGCCGTCCGTCCCGCAAATAAATCGGGAGGCTTGCGCCCCCCGATTTGTTACGCACTCTTGTTACTTTTTCCGTTTGTCCGAAGTCTTCTGCGCTTCGGGCACGGCCGCATAGGCGGCCGGGTCACCGGAGTCGGTCGGATTCGTGAACACGGCCTTCAATTGCGGCGGCATGGGGAATTTCAGGTTGATGTTTTTCGGCGGGATGGGCGAGGTAAACCATTTCGCGTAAATGCGGTTGATGTCGTCGCTCTTGTACAGGCGGATCAGCGCATCGTCGACCACTTTCTTGAAGGCCGGATCGCCCTTGCGCAGCATGATGCCGTACGGCTCGACCGACAGCGCTTCCTTGGTGATTTCGTAGTCGTTCGGGTTTTTCGAGTTGGCCACTTGCGACGCCAGCAGGATATCGTCGTTGGCTTCGGCCACCGCGCGGCCCGTTTCCAGCATCAGGAACGATTCAGGATGGTCCTTGCCGACGGCAATCGTCATGCCCAGGTTTTTTTCCTTGTTCAGGATGGTCATCTGCTTGATGGTCGACGTGCCGGCCGTGGCGACCAGGGTCTTGCCGCGCAAGTCTTCCAGCGTCTTGATGTTCGAGGATTTTTTCGACAGCACGCGGTTGCCGATGACGAACATGGTAGGGGCGAATGCCACCTGCTGCTGGCGCTCCAGATTGTTCGTCGTCGAACCGCATTCGAGGTCGATGGTGCCGTTGGCCATCAGCGGGATGCGGTTGGCCGACGTCACGGGGCTCATCACCACTTTCAGTTCGCTCAGGCCCAGGTGCTTTTGCAGGGCCGTGACGACTTTCATGCACAGGTCGATCGAATAACCCTGGTATTGCTGTTTGTCATCGAGATAGGAGAAGGGAACGGAGCCGTCGCGCACACCGAGGGTGACGGAACCGGCTTTCTTGATCTTGGCCAAGGTGCCGGTCAATTCCTGAGCCTGGACTGGCGACATGCTGCTGATGACACCGACGCTGAGCAGCGTGGCGATGATTTTGGTCAATTTCATAAATTCTCCTGGGCGGACAAACCGGATGGACTCCGAACGAAACAACTGTGGTGCAGACGCCACCAATGGAATTAATTTTATTTCATTTTCAGCGCCGGACTAGCCGTTTTCTGCGATTGCCCTCAAATAGGCGCTATACGCGCGCCTGAATCAGCGCGGCTGTAGCATTTTTCCTACTGATTTCCCATTCCCGATTTATTTTGCCGGCGCCAGCCCCGCCAACTCCTCTTCTTGCGCCTCATCGTCCATATTCGCCTGCTGGCGTTGCCACATCTGCGCATACAAGCCATTCGCGGCCAGCAATTGCGGATGCGTGCCCCGCTCGACGATGCGGCCATGGTCGAGCACCAGGATTTGCTGGGCGTCGGCCACCGTCGACAAACGGTGCGCAATGACCAGGGTGGTACGGTTCCTGGCGATGTCCTTCAGCTGCGCCTGGATGGCCTGCTCGGCCTTCGAATCAAGCGCCGAGGTGGCTTCATCGAAGATCAAAATAGCCGGGTCTTTCAGCAAGGTGCGGGCAATCGCCACGCGCTGCTTTTCACCGCCCGACAGTTTCAAGCCCCGCTCACCCACCATGGAGCTGTAGCCATCTGGCAAGCTTTCAATAAAATCATGGATCGATGCCGCTTTGGCGGCCGCCACGATGGCATCCTTGCTGGCGCCCGGCTTGCCATAGGCGATGTTGTATTCGATGGTGTCGTTGAACAGTACCGTGTCCTGCGGCACGATGCCGATGGCCGCGCGCAGGGAATCCTGCGTGATGCCGCGCAAGTCCTGGCCATCGATGGTAATGCCGCCGCCATCGACTTCATAGAAGCGGAACAGCAAGCGCGACAGGGTCGACTTGCCCGAGCCGCTATGCCCCACCACAGCCGTGGTGGTACCGGCGGGGATCTGGAAATCCACGTCGAACAGGATTTGCCGCTTGGCTTCGTAGCTGAAATCCACATGGTCAAAACGCACGGCTGCGCCCCGCGTGACGAGCGGCTTGGCTTCCGGCGTGTCGGCGATTTCGCGGTTTTCGTTCAGCAAGGAAAACAGGCGTTCCATGTCGGCCAGGCTTTGCTTGATTTCGCGGTAAATGACCCCTAAAAAATTGAGGGGAATATACAGCTGGATCATGAAGGCATTCACCAGCACCAGATCGCCCAGGGTCATCGTGCCGGCGATCACACCGACCGTGGCGCGCCATAAAATCAAGGTGACGGCCGTGGCGATGATCAAGGACTGGCCCGTATTGAGCAGGGACAGGGAAGTCTGCGATTTCACGGCCGCCGATTCATAGCGCTGCAAGCCTTCGTCGTAGCGCTTCGCTTCGTAATCCTCGTTGCCGAAGTATTTCACGGTTTCATAGTTGATCAGCGAATCGATGGCCTTGGTATTGGCTTTTGAATCGAGGTCGTTCATGGTGCGGCGGAAATGCGTGCGCCAGTTCGTCACCAGCACGGTAAACGCGATATAGGACACCAGCGCCACGGCCGTGATGACGGTGAACCAGATGTCGTAATGCAAGACCAGGTAGCCGAGCACGAGGGTGATTTCCACCAGGGTCGGCAAGATGTTGAACAAGGTATAGGAAATGAGCGAGCCCACGCTGCGCGTGCCCCGTTCGATGTCGCGCGTCATGCCGCCCGTCTGGCGGTTCAAGTGAAAGCGCAGGGACAGCGCATGCAGGTGGCGGAATACTTGCAGCGCGATGGTGCGCACGGCCCGTTGCGTGACCCGCGCAAACAGGAATTCTCGCAATTCCGTAAACAGGGTGGTCGACAGGCGCAGCAAGCCATACGCCACCAGCAAGCCGACGGGCAGCACCAGCAGCGCCTGCGGATGGGCCGCCGTGATCGTCATGGCGTCGACGAGTTTTTTCAGGATCAGGGGCACGCCCACGTTGGCCAGCTTGGCGCCCACCAGACATAGCAGCGCCAGCAACACCCGCCATTTGTAGACCCACAGATACGGCAGCAAGGTCTTGATGGTGGCGAAATCGCTGTGGCTGGCGGAAGCTGGCGAGCGGGGAGGAGGGGGAGTCTGGGAACGGCGCATGGCGAAGGTCGGCTTTTTATGGTTCAATCGGGGCAATTGTAGCCTTTCATGAGAATAAAAGATGAGCACCTCCCCCGACCGCCCCGACAACTGCCTCGCCTCCGGCCTGCCCGCCGGAAAAATGCCGGAATTGCGCATGATGCCCGCGCCGTCCGACGCCAATGTGTACGGCGACGTGTTCGGCGGCTGGATCATGGCGCAGGTCGATATCGCCGGTTCCTTGCCGGCCACGCGGCGTGCCAACGGCCGCGTCGCCACCATTGCCGTCAATTCCTTCGTCTTCAAAAACCCCGTCTTCGTCGGCGATCTGCTCTCCTTCTACGCCGACATCGTCAAGGTTGGCAATACCTCGATCACCGTCAATGTCGAGGTGTATGCCGAGCGCAACCGCCTGCAGGCATGCATCGTGAAAGTCACGGAAGCAACCCTGATCTACGTGGCGACGGACTCCGACCGCAAGCCGCGCAAGGTGCCGCCCATCGAGACCTTGCTGTCGCCTTGATTGTCGCTGTTACATTAATCCCACGTTTTATTTTCAGACGGCATGGATAGCCAGCGCCGCATCTTTCTGCAGAGCGCCGCGCGCATCGGTGCGCTGGCCGCCGCTGGCAGCGTGCTGTCCGGTTCCAGTGCGGGCGCCGCCACGCGCCTGAATGGCGCCGGCTACCCGTTTGCGCTCGGTGTCGCTTCCGGTTCGCCCTTGCCGGACGCCGTCGTGCTGTGGACACGCATCTGCTACGACCCGCTGCACGCGGCCGCCACGCCCGCCATCGCCCTGAACGTGCGCTGGGAAGTGGCTGACGATGAAGGTTTTCGCCGCATTGCCGCCAAGGGCCAGGCCACGGCCACACCCGCCCTCGCGCATAGCGTGCACGTCGACGTGGGCGGTTTGACACCCGGGCGCTGGTATTGGTACCGCTTCATGCTGGGCGACGCCGTCAGCCCCGTGGGCCGCACGCGCACGGCGCCCGCCGCCGATACCCTGCCCGCCTCGCTGAAACTGGCCGTCGCCTCGTGCCAGCACTGGGAATTCGGCGCGTATGCGGCGCACCGGCACATCGCCGCGGCCGCGCCCGACCTGGTGGCATTCCTCGGCGATTACATCTATGAATGGGGCCCGTACCAGTTGCAGCATCCGAGCCGGGCCGTGCGCACGCATGAAAGTTTCAGCCTGGACGACTACCGCGCCCGCTACGCGCAATACAAGAGCGACCGCGATTTGCAGGGCGCGCACCTGGCCGCGCCATGGATCGTCACCTGGGACGACCATGAAGTGGCCAACGATTACGGCAATGACCGCGACGAGTTGCTCACGCCCACCTTTTTGCAGCGCCGCGCGGCCGCCTACCAGGCGTTTTATGAACATATGCCGCTACGGCTGCTGCCGCTGGGACGGCGGGGCTTCGTCGACATGCGCATCTACCAGCGCTATGACTGGGGCAGGCTGGCGCGCTTTCACGTGCTGGATGACCGGCAATACCGCGCCTATCACGCGTGCGCCAGGCCGGGTCGCGGCGGCTCCAATTCCGTCACCACGCGCAACTGCCCCGACCTGCTGAAACCGCAGCGCACCATGCTGGGCGAGGAACAGCAGCGCTGGCTGCAAGCCGGCCTCGATGATTCTCCCGCGCGCTGGAATATCCTGGCCCAGCAAACCCTGATGGCGCAATCGAGCCAGGTGCCCATCCTGCGGCCCGGCGACGAACGCATCTGGACCGATGGCTGGGATGGCTATCCGCTGGCGCGCCAGCACCTGCTCGACGCCTTGCGCAGCAGCAAGGCAAGCAACCCGCTGGTGCTGTCGGGCGACGTGCACACTTTTTATGCCACGGAACTGAGCCGCAATGCCATGCGCCCTGCCGGCAAGGACAATCCCGTGCTGGCCACGGAGTTTTGCGGCACCTCCATCACCTCGAGTTCCCGCCCGCAGGCGCGGACGGAGCAGTACGTGGCGATGAACCCGCACATCCGTTACGGACGCAGCGACAAGCGCGGCTATATGTTGATGGAAATCACGCCGGAGAAAACCACGACCCTGTTCCAGGGCCTGGAGAACGTGCGCGACAGCACCTCTGCCATCGCGACACTGGCCAGCTTTGTCGTGCGCGACGGCAAGGCTGGCTTGCAAAGCTGAAGCCTAGGCAACCTTCTTTTCATCGCGCAATTGACGGCGCAAGATCTTGCCGACATTGGTCTTCGGCAACTCATCGCGGAACTCGATGTATTTCGGTTTCTTGTAGGCCGTCAATTCATGCTTGCAATGCTCGCGGATCTGTTCCACCGTCAGGTTTGGATCCTTGCGCACGACAAACACTTTCACGGCTTCGCCCGCGTTGGCATCCGGCACGCCGATGCATGCGCACTCGAGCACGCCCGGGCACGAAGCGACCACGTCTTCCACTTCGTTCGGATACACATTGAAGCCGGACACGATGATCATGTCTTTCTTGCGATCCACGATCTTCACATAGCCACGCTCATCCATGACACCCACGTCGCCCGTCTTGAAGAAACCGTCGGCCGTCATCGACTTGGCCGTCTCGTCCGGACGCTGCCAATAGCCCGCCATCACTTGCGGGCCACGCACGGCGATCTCGCCCGGCTCGCCCAGCGGCACTTCCACGCCATCGTCGTTCAGAATCGCCACTTCCGTCGAAGGGAAAGGCAAGCCGATGGTGCCCGTAAATTCCGTGATATCGACGCGGTTGCCCGTCACCACGGGTGAAGTTTCCGACATGCCATAGCCTTCGATCAGCGGGCAACCCGTCAGCTTCAGCCAGCGCTCGGCCACGTTGCGCTGCAAGGCCATGCCGCCGCCATTGCACACTTTATAGCTGGAGAAATCGAGCTTGGCGAAGTCGGCATTGTTCAGCAGCGCGTTGTACAAGGTATTGACGGCCGGGAAAACGACGATCTTGTGCTTGGACAATTCCTTGACGAAACCGGGGATGTCGCGCGGGTTGGGAATCAACACGTTCAAGCCGCCCACGCGCATGCCCATGAGGGCGCTGACCGTCAGCGAATAGATGTGATACAGGGGCAAGGCGCACATGAATCCCATCGAGGTGGCGCGCATTTCCTTGGTCATCACGGGTGAAATCCACGCCTCGTTTTGCAGCACGTTGGCGATCACGTTACGGTGCAACAACATCGCGCCTTTCGACACCCCCGTCGTGCCGCCCGTGTATTGCAGGAAGACGATATCGTCATGCCCCTGCTGCACCGGCGTCAGGCTCAGGCGTGCGCCTTCGGCCAGCATCTTGTTGAAGCTGATGGCCCCCGGCAAGGAAAACGCGGGCACCATTTTCTTGATCTTGCGCACGACGAAGTTGACAATCGTGCCTTTGAGTCCACCCAGCATGTCGCCCATGGTGGCGACGATCACATGCTTGACCTGGGTATGCGGCAGCACCTGCTCGACCGTGGTGGCGAAGTTTTCCAGCACGATGATCGCTTCGCTGCCCGAATCGACCAGCTGATGCTGCAATTCACGCGGCGTGTACAGCGGATTGACATTGACCACCGTATAGCCGGCGCGCAGGATCGCCGCCATCGCCACCGGATACTGCAGCACGTTCGGCAGCATGATCGCCACGCGCGCGCCCGTCTTCAGGCCCTTGCTTTGCAGCCAGGCTCCCATCTGCAGCGACAGCTTGTCGAGCTCGCGATAGGTAAGGAATTTATCCATGCACACGAAGGCGTTGCGGTCCGCATATTTCTGGAACGACTCTTCCAGCAAATGCGTGACGGAACGGTATTGCGTGCAATCAATCTCTGCGGGAACGCTGTCCGGGTACGACTTCAACCAAATCTTGTCCATCTCGCCTCATCTTTATCTGTAAAAGGGATGCGCCTCCTGGCGCATCCCACACTGTTTATGCTGCTATCTTCGTTTCGTCACGCAGGGCGCGACGCAAAATCTTGCCGACGTTGGTCTTCGGCAGTTCATCGCGGAATTCGATGTATTTCGGCCGCTTGTAGCCTGTGAATTGTTCCTTGCAGTACGCGGCCAGCACTGCCTGGGTCAGGTTCGGATCCTTACGCACGACAAATACTTTCACGGCCTCGCCCGAGTGTTCGTCCGGCACGCCCACGCAGGCGCACTCGAGTACGCCCGGGTGGGCCGCGATGACGGCTTCCACTTCATTCGGATACACATTGAAGCCGGAGACGAGGATCATGTCTTTCTTGCGGTCGACGATCTTCACGTAGCCGCGCTCATCCATGATGCCCACGTCACCGGATTTAAAGTATCCATCGGGCGTCATGACCTTGGCCGTTTCATCGGGACGGTTCCAGTAGCCGCTCATCACTTGCGGGCCGCGGATGGCGATTTCGCCCGTCTGCCCCAGCGGCACTTCCTTGCCGTCATCGTCGAGGATGGCGATATCGGTCGACGGAATCGGCAAGCCGATGGTGCCGGAGAACGCCGTGCTGTCGGCGCGGTTGCAGGTAGCGACAGGCGACGTTTCCGACAGGCCATAGCCTTCGATGATGGACACGCCCGTCACTTGCAGCCACTTGTCGTTGACGGCTTGCTGCACTGCCATGCCGCCGCCATTGGCGATCTTCAAGCCCGAGA
Organism: Janthinobacterium sp. PLB04; assembly: GCF_021165895.1. Lineage (NCBI taxonomy): Bacteria > Pseudomonadati > Pseudomonadota > Betaproteobacteria > Burkholderiales > Oxalobacteraceae > Janthinobacterium > Janthinobacterium sp. PLB04. The sequence continues at coordinate 6,356,020 of NZ_CP088968.1, forward strand.
AATCAAGCTTGGCGAAATCGGGGTGGTTCACCAGCGCGTTATACAGCGTATTGACCGCTGGCAGCAGGTTGAATTTGTACTTGCCCAGCTCCTTGATCAAGCCCGGGATATCGCGCGGATTCGGGATCAGGATATTCAGCGCGCCCACGCGCGTGCCCCACATCGCGCACGCCGTCAGGGCAAAGATATGGTACAGCGGCAAGGCGCAGACGATGATCAGCTGCTCCTTGCTGTTCTGGTCGAGCGCCGCGCCCGACCACGCTTCGCTCTGCAGCACGTTGGCGATCACATTGCGGTGGCTCAAGGTCGCGCCTTTCGACACGCCCGTCGTGCCACCCGTGTATTGCAGGAAGGCAGCGTCATTGATGCTCAGCTCGACAGGCGTGAGTTTCATGCGGCTACCCAGCGCCAGCGCCTGCTTGAAACGCATGGCATTCGGCAAGGAGTACGCGGGCACCATCTTCTTGACGTTGCGCACGACAAAATTGACGATCATGCCCTTCAAGCCGCCCAGCATTTCGCCCATGCTGGCGACGACGATGTGCTTGACGGCCGTCTTGCCCAGCACTTGCTCTAGCGTATGGGCAAAGTTTTCCAGCACGATGATGGCTTCGCTGCCCGAATCGTTGAGCTGATGCTCGAGTTCGCGCGGCGTATATAGCGGATTGACGTTGACCACCGTGTAACCGGCGCGCAGGACGGCGGCAATGGCCACCGGATACTGCAGTACGTTTGGCATCATCAGAGCGACACGCGCGCCCTTCTTCAGGCCACGGCTTTGCAGCCAGGCACCCAGTTGGCGCGAATAGGTGTCGAGTTCGGCATAGGTGAGAAATTTGTCCATGCAGACATAGGCATTGCGATCCGCATATTTTTGAAACGCTTCTTCCAGCAAATGTACCAGCGAACGATATTGATCAGGATTGATGTCGGCAGGTACGCCGGGCGGGTACGACTTCAGCCAAATTTTGTCCATCCTGTGCCTCTTGTCTCGAATAATCGTGGGGAGCCGGCGCACCCTGCCGGCGCGGATCATTGCTGCGGATTCTGTCGTCCTGCAGTCAGTTTGAGCATTCTCACGAGCAATTGCTCTATGCTACTAATGCGATGCTATCGGGCGCCGGGCTTCCATGCAAGCGCTTTCAACAGTATTCGAGCGGCAACTCTAGGGGTATTTTATGCTGCAATGCAACATGCCAAATACACTGTTGCAGGATCGTTTGCCCTGACGTGTGAGACAATCTTTACGGGTCAGGGGCTGGACAATTGTTCCAGCGCCTGCCTGCGCTCAGGCTTCTTGATCTGGGCCATTGTGTGCACTGCAGCATAAAAAGCACGAAAGTTCTTTTTTTCTTCCAGCAATTTTTTGAAGGCAGGCAAAAATTCATTGTAGGTAGACACGGAAGCCAGGTGCGCATTGCTCAATGGCTGCTCGAACCAGCGGTCGTAACCGGCAAAACCACCCCAGTTTGTCTTCACGACCTGATACGCGTCTTGCAATGCCGCAAACACCTGCGCCTTGCGCGCCCGCTTGTCCGCATCGCTGGCGTCGCTCGCATACACCGACTCCAGTTCACCCCGGTATTTCAGCAGCAGGACCAGGAAATCCTGGCGCCGCGCCGCGTACTGGGCGTACGCCGCGCGCATGGCGTCGTTGCCCTCGCGCGCCAGCCAGCGCTGCACGCCCGCCTCTTCCACGGCACTGGCAAACGACTCGTTGAAGGCCGAATCACCGGGTACGTACACCACCTGGTGCGCCAGTTCATGGAAGATCAGGCGCGCCAGCTCCGCATCGTTGTAATTGATAAAGGTCGACAGCAGGGGATCGTCGAACCAGCCCAGGGTGGAATACGCGGGCACGCCGCCCACCTGCACGTCGTAATGCTGGGCCCGCAGTTCGTCGGCATACGCGAGCGCCTCGTCCTTGCTGTAATAGCCGCGGTAATTGACGCAGCCGGCAATGGGAAAACACCATTGCAGCGGCTGCAGCGACAGTTCCGGCGTGGCCACCACGTTCCACAGCACGAACGGGCGCCGCAGGGAGGCGTAATTCTTGTAGCTGCCATTGTCGGGCAAGTCCAGCTCGCTGACGGCAAAGCGGCGAATTTGCTGCGCCTTGGCCAGGCGCACCTTCAGGCGCGGCTCGGTGGCCGGGTCGTCGAGCCAGTCGCCGATGGGCCGCGCGCCCGACCACAAGGCATATTGCCCCTGCGCCGCTTGCGTGTAGTAGCGCAGCTGCGTGCAGCCTCCCAGCGGCAGGCAAAGCATGCCGACAAGCAAGCGGGCCGGCCAGCGCGCCATGCTCAGGCGGCCTTTTCCACTTCGACCAGCGTATCGTAGAAGGTCGGCGCGCGGCCCATGTCCGTCAGGCGCTGGCTGGTCACTTCATTGGCATTCTTGCCGTCGCTGGCGAGTTTCTTCCACCACACGGACAAGCCCACGACCAGGCCCCGTCTCGCCTTGTCCGTCACCCTGGCCTTGGCCATAAAACTGCCGCGGTCATTGAAGATGCGCACCATGTCGCCGGCCGCGATGCCGCGTGCGGCGCAATCGTCAGGATGAATATCGAGGTGCGGCTCGCCTTCGGCCGCGCGCAGGCTTTTGACGTTGACGAACGTGGAATTGAGGAAATTGCGTGCCGGCGGGGAAATCATGGCCAGCGGATAGCGGGCCGCCAGCGCTGGATTGCTGGCTTGCGATTCGTGCGGTGCGATATACGCCGGCAAGGGATCGAGTCCCGCCTGCGCCATGGCGCTGGAATAGAACTCGCACTTGCCCGATGGCGTGGGGAAACCGCCCTCGGCAAATGGCGCCTCGGCCATGGCCAGCTTTTGCCAGCCCGTGCGTTTCAGCGATTCCCAGTCGAAATGCACTGCGCGCGCATCCGTCGCATCGAACGCCTTGGCCGCCAGCGCATCGTCGCTTTCCTGGAAGCACGGGTCATCAAAGCCCATGTGCTGCGCCAGCAAGCGGAAGATTTCCGTATTCGCCTTCGCTTCGCCCAGCGGCGCGACGGCCGCATTGTTCGCCATCATGTACAGGTGGCCGTAGGTGGAATGCGCATCGACGTGTTCCAGTTGCGTGGTGGCGGGCAGCACGATGTCGGCGTAATCGACGGTATCGGTCTGGAAGTGTTCGAGCACGACCGTAAACAAATCCTCGCGGGCAAATCCCTGCGCCACTTTCGAGGAATCGGGCGCCACCGCCAGGGGATTCGAGTTGTAGACGATCACGGCTTCGACTTGCGGGCCGAACTCGGCGGAGCTTGCTTTCAATAAATCGTCGCCGATGGTGCTCATGTTGATGGTGCGCGGCGTGCCTTTCAATAAATCCGGGCGCTGCAGCGCCTTGCGGTTGACGGGGAAGGAACCCGAGCTCGACAGCTGCATGCCGCCGGCCGGATGGCGCCAGGCGCCCGTCAGCGCGGGCAGGCAGGCGATATTGCGCACGGCCATGCCGCCGCCATGCACGCGCTGCACGCCGTAGTTGGCACGGATGGCGGCGCCCTCGCCAGAGCGGCATGCCTGGCCGTACAGGCGCGCCAGTTCCACCACTTCAGTGGCCGTGATGCCGCACACCTCGGCCACGCGCTCGGGCGGCCATTCCAGGGCCCGCTGTTTCAGTTCAGCATAGCCGATCGTGTACTGCGCGATATAGTCATGGTCGATCAGGTCTTCGGTGATCAGCACATGCATCAAGCCCAGCGCCAGGGCCGCATCGGTCCCCGGCAGCAAGGCGATATGCTGGTGGCACTTTTCGGCCGTCAGCGAACGGTAGGGGTCGATGGCGATCAAGGTGGCGCCATTGCGCTTGGCCTCTTGCGCGCGCATCCAGAAGTGCAAATTCGAGGCGATCGGGTTGCCGCCCCAGATAATGATCAATTTCGCGTTCTGGAACTGCTCCATGTCCGTGCCGATGCTGGCGCCCACCGTGTAGCGGTAGCCGGTGGCACCGGCCGAGGCACAGATGGTGCGGTCCAGCAGGGAGGCGCCGAGCTGGTTGAAGAAGCGCGACGACATCGATTCGCCCTGCACCAGGCCCATGGTGCCACAGTAGCTGTACGGCAAGATCGCCTGCGGATCGCGCGCGGCGATCGGTTTCAAGCGCGCCGCGATGATCTGCAATGCATCTTCCCAGCTGATGCGCTCGAACTGGCCTTCCCCCTTCTTGCCCACGCGGCGCAGCGGATGCAGCAGCCGGTCCGCATGGTAGGTGCGCTCAGTGAAGCGCGACACCTTCGTGCACAGCACGCCAGCCGTGGTCGGATGGTCGGGATCGCCCTTGACGGCGGTGGCCACCCCATCGGTCACGGTGACCAGCAAGGCGCAGGTATCGGGGCAATCGAGCGGGCAGGCGGCGCGCACTTGGGTGGTGGTCATGGGGCAATCCGAAAACGTTGGGGGAAGGCGATACTGTAAACCATTCCGCGCGCTTGCTGTTGGCGCCGTGGCAAGCACGTCCGTGCGCTGGATTTACCCGGCAAACAAGGGCTACAATGCACTATTAGCCGCGCCTGTTTTTGATCAAACGAGCGCGGTCCGGCGCGCCATACATTGCTGCGTGCCAGCATCCACAGGAGAGTCCCATGAAACTAGTTGATCCGATCTTGGCGTTTCAATCCGAGCTGCAAGGTATCCGCCGCGACCTGCACGCGCATCCCGAGCTGTGCTACGAAGAACAGCGCACCTCGGACGTGGTCGCCGCTAGACTCACAGAATGGGGCATTCCCGTGGTACGCGGCCTGGGCCGCACTGGCGTGGTCGGCATCATCAAAAATGGTACTTCGACACGCGCCATCGGCTTGCGCGCCGATATGGATGCCTTGCCGATGCAGGAAATGAATACCTTCGAGCATGCTTCACGCCATCCGGGCAAGATGCACGCCTGCGGCCACGACGGCCACACGGCCATGCTGCTGGGCGCCGCCCATTACCTGGCGCAACACCGCCATTTCGACGGCACCGTGTATCTGGTCTTCCAGCCGGCAGAAGAAGGCGGCGCCGGCGCGCGCGAAATGATCGAAGACGGCTTGTTTACCCGCTTCCCCATGGATGCCATCTACGGCATGCACAACTGGCCGGGCGCCGAAACGGGCACCCTGAGCGTGGTAGAGGGGCCAATGATGGCGTCAAGCAATGAATTCCACGTCACCGTCAAAGGCAAGGGCGCCCATGCGGCCCAGCCCCACAAGGGCATCGACCCCGTCATGGTGGCCGTGCAAATCGCGCAAAGCTGGCAAACCGTCATCACGCGCAACAAGAGCCCGCTCGACACGGCCGTACTATCGATCACGCAAATCCATGCGGGCAGCGCCACCAATGTGATTCCCGATGACGCCAGCCTGGTCGGCACCGTGCGCACCTTCACCACGCCCGTGCTGGACTTGATCGAAGAGCGCATGCGCGAAATCGCCGTGCACACGGCCGCCGCCTTTGGCGCGGAGGTCGACTTTCACTTCAAGCGCAACTATCCGCCGCTGATCAACCACGCGAAAGAAACGGCGTTTGCCGTCGAAGTCATGCAAAGCGTGGTGGGCGCGGACAAGGTCAACGCGAATGTCGAGCCGACCATGGGCGCGGAAGATTTTGCTTTCTTCCTGCAAGAAAAGGCCGGCTGCTACATCTTCATCGGCAATGGCGATGGCGAGCACCGCGATGGTGGCCATGGCCTGGGTCCGTGCGTCTTGCACAATGGCAGCTACGACTTCAACGACAAGCTGCTGCCCATCGGTGCCAGTTTCTGGGTCAAGCTGGCCGAAGCGAGCCTGCCCGTCGCTTGATTTATCCCAGCTTATCCGGACCGGTGCCCAGGCGCTGCCCCGGATTCAACGCTTCCAGGGCCAGCAAGGCTGCCGCATGGTCCGCCGTCGGGTAGGTGGCGGCAATGCTTTCATAGCGCTGCGTCACCAGTTGCGTCACCGGCAAGGTGACGTGTGCAGCCTCGGCCGCCGCGAGGATATTGTGCATATCCTTGACCTGGCTCTTCACTTGGCCGCCAGCAACAAAATTGCGCTCCAGCATGCGCTGGCCATGCACCTCTAAAATCTTGCTTTCGGCAAAACCGCCACGGATCGCTGCCCGTACGGCGCTCGCATCGGCGCCGGCCGCCTGTGCCAGCAACAGCGCCTCGGCCACGATATTCAGGGTGGCACCGACGATCAGCTGATTGCACAACTTGGCGACCTGGCCACTGCCGGCCGGTCCCACCAGGGTCGGGCGCCCCATGGCCGTCAAGATATGCTCCACGCGCGCATAATCGCCGGCGCTGGCGCCAGCCATGATGGCCAGGTTGCCTGCCTGGGCCCCACCGACGCCGCCCGACACGGGCGCATCGATGAAGGCATGGCCTGCCGCGTGCAAGATGGCATGAAATTGCTGGGCTTCTGATTGCTTGGTGGAACTCATGTCTATCCATAGCGCCCCAGTTGCCAGGGCCGGCAACGCGTCCTGCAGCACCTGCGCCACGATGGGACCGGCTTCCAGCATCGAGATGACCACGTCCGCGCCATTGACCGCCTCAGCCACGGAAACGGTGGGCTGCGCGCCTGCCGCACGCAGGACTTGGGCCTTGCTGTGCGTGCGATTCCAAATTGTGACAGAATATCCAGCGTGCAGCAGGCGCCGGACCATCGGATCCCCCATCAGACCGATACCGAGAAATGCAATTTTTGTAGAGAATGTCAATTGAACCCCTGAGATCAACAAGTGGCGAAAGCGGCAGGCAAAGCAAGCTTGCGTCTGCGCAAACAAGACAACAGCCTATCGGCCAATTTTACGATGAAAGCCTCTATGTTCTTCAAGAAGAATCTCCTCAAATCCATCGCCGCCGTGACCGCGCTGATGGCGGCCAATGCCGGCTTTGCCGCCGACGGCAAACTGATCGACTCCGTCTACGGCGAATATGCCAAGGGCGTGAAGGTACAAATGGTACGCGCCGGCGTGACCTCGAACTGGGATAAGGCCTGGTTCGTATCGAATGGCACGCAGCTGAGCGGTTACTGGGATGCCAGCATTGGCGGCTGGGATGCCAAGAGCTATCAGAATGTCCCTGGCCAGCATCAAAAACTGTGGGACCTGGGCTTTACCCCCGTTTTCCGTTTTGAAAATACGAATAAGCTGGGTTTTTATGCGGAAGCCGGCATCGGCGTGCACATGCTGTCGAAACTGTACAACAACGATGATGACCGCCTGTCGACCCACTTCCAGTTCGGCGACCATATCGGCGTCGGCTATGTCTTCAATAACAAATGGGAAGTCGCTGCGAAGATCCAGCATTTCTCGAACGGCGGCTACAAGAAACCCAATAGCGGCGTCAATTACCTGAACGTCAAAGTCGCTTATCATTTTTAATGGTTGTGATACATGACAAAGGCAGCGCATAGCGCTGCCTTTTTTTACGCCTGCTGAACCGAACCACCGGGGTCAGACCCTCCACACCGCCAACGCCAGATTCGACGCCAACGCGCAAGGGGGTCTGACCCCAGCCTTTGCTGTTGGGTTGCCTCGTCAATGTCCAGACGAAAAAAAACCCCACCGGATACCGGTGGGGTTTTTCTCTTACTGCGAATAACAAGCCTGACGATAACCTACTTTCACACTGGTTGCAGCACTATCATCGGCGCAAAGTTGTTTCACGGTCCTGTTCGGGATGGGAAGGGGTGGGACCAACTTGCTATGGTCATCAGGCATAACTTGTACTGGCGCTTGTCTCCTGTAGGACGACAAGGCCATGAATCTGGAAGAAGCAAAGATTGGGGTAATGACTGGTAGTATCAACACACACGCAACGTTGTACCGTCTTATCCTCTGTACCTGCTAAGGTTATAGGGACAAGCCGTACGGGCAATTAGTACTGGTTAGCTTAATGCATTACTGCACTTCCACACCCAGCCT
>NZ_CP088968.1:6368660-6375344 GCF_021165895.1 Janthinobacterium sp. PLB04
TGTGTAAGGCATGCCGCCAGCGTTCAATCTGAGCCAGGATCAAACTCTTCAGTTTAATCTCTGTTACTTTGCCCTTTTACAGGCACCATCATTGCTGATGGGTCGCTCACTCAAAAAACTGACAGGCTACTTCCGAAGAAGTATCCTATTTCATTATTTCTTGTGAACATTTGATATATTTTAAGTTAGACGCCAATCCGAAGATTGACGCTGCACTTACATCAAATGCCCACACTTATCGACTGTTAATTGTTAAAGAACTGTATTCGGTTACTGCTTTCGCGCTATCGACAAAGCGTTGTGTTTGTCAGCTGCGAAGAAGGAAGAGTATGAAGCATTTCAGCACAATCGTCAACTCCTTCTTTTCTGCTACATCACCGTTTCCGGTGATCCTCAACTGCCGCATTTGACTGCGTCTCATTGGGGAGGCGAACTATAGCAAAGCCGCCCATGGGCGGCAAGCTTTATTTCAGCAATTCGGCAATTGCAATGCCCACATCGGTCGTACTGGCGCTGCCGCCCATGTCCGGTGTTCGCGGGCCATGCTCAAGCACCTTCTCAATGGCGCGCAAAACCGCGTCATGCGCCGCTGTGTAATTGGCGTCGCCATTACCGAGGAAGTCCAGCATCATGGCGCCCGACCAGATCATGCCGATCGGGTTGGCGATATTCTGGCCATAGATATCGGGTGCGGATCCGTGCACGGGCTCGAAGACAGAGGGGAAAGTGCGTTCCGGATTGATATTGGCCGATGGCGCGATGGCAATCGTTCCCGTGCACGCGGGGCCCAGGTCGGACAGAATGTCGCCAAACAGATTCGACGCAACCACCACGTCGAAGCGCTCTGGACTGAGCACGAAACGGGCCGCCAGGATGTCGATATGGTATTTATCCCAGTGCACATCGGGAAAGCTGGGCCCCATCGCCTCCACCCGCTCATCCCAATACGGCATGCTGATGGCGATACCGTTCGACTTGGTCGCCGATGTCAGGTGTTTTTTTGGCCGGCTTTGCGCCAGCTCAAACGCATACTTCAGGATGCGGTCAACGCCCTTGCGCGTAAACACGGATTCCTGCAGCACCGTTTCGCGTTCCGTCCCCTCGAACATGCGCCCGCCCACGGACGAATATTCTCCTTCCGTATTTTCACGCACCACATAGAAATCGATATCACCCGGCTTCTTGTTCGCCAGCGGACACGGCACACCCGGCATCAGTCGCACGGGCCGCAAGTTGACGTATTCGTCGAACTCGCGCCGGAATTTTAGTAACGAACCCCACAGCGAGATATGGTCCGGCACCTTGTCCGGCCAGCCGACGGCACCAAAATAGATGGCGTCGAAATCCTTTAGCTGGGCAAACCAATCCGAGGGCATCATCTGGCCATGCTCGAGGTAGTAGTCGCAATTCGCCCACTCCATGGTCGTGAACTGCAAGTCGATATTGAAACGGCGCGCGGCAGCCTCGACGACACGCAGCCCTTCCGGCATGACTTCATTGCCTATGCCGTCGCCGGCGATGACTGCGATTCTGTGTGCGGGCATGAGGTTCTCCTGTTTATAGATGGATGCATTGATGATACTGGCGCCGCATCAGAATACAATCAGGGTATTCATGACCTCAGTATCCACATTTCGTGCTCAATCAATGAAACATACGCCGCTGCTGGAAGATTTACGCCTATTTTGCCAGGTCGCCCATAAAACCAGTTTCGCCGCCACGGCGCTGGAACTGGGTATTTCCAAGGCGGTCGTCAGCAAGCGCATCGGCATGCTGGAAGCGGCGCTAGAAGTACGTTTGCTGCACCGGACCACGCGCAGGGTCAGCGTCACCGATCACGGCGAGATCGTGCGGCAATGGGCGCAGCGCATCCTGGAAGATGTCGAACAGATGGGGGAAGCGGTAGCACAGTCGAAATTGCAGCCGCAGGGCCTACTTCGCATTTGCTCCAGTTCCGGCTTCGGGCGCAACCGGCTCGGCCCAGTCCTCTCCCAGCTGGCACGGCAGTATCCAGACTTGAAAATACAGCTGGAATTGCTCGACCGTCCCGTCGACCTGCTGGGCGAAGGTTTCGATCTCGACATTCGCATCGGCGTGGTACGCGAGCCAGACCTGATCGCCCACCGCATTGCCAGCAATCAACGCGTACTGTGCGCCGCCCCCTCCTATCTGGCACAACGCGGAACGCCGGACACGCTGGCGCAATTGCGCGAGCATGACTGCATCGTCATCCGCGAGCGTGACCTGGATGGGCGACGCTGGAAACTGCAGGGTCCGCAAGGGTCGGAAACGGTGAAGGTCGATGGGCCGCTATCGGCCAATAATGGCGAGATCGTCCATCAATGGGCGCTGGACGGCCACGGCATCATCTTGCGTTCGGCATGGGATGTGGAAAACAGTCTGGCGCAAGGCAAGCTGGTGCGTATCTTGCCCGCGTATCATCAGGTCGCCGATGTGTGGGCGGTGACCACTTCGCGGCTGTCGAACTCGGCCAAGGTCAGGGCCTGCGTGCAATTTCTGGAACGGTGGCTGCAAGCCCGCGCCTGATAAGCTATACCAGACGCAAGCTATACCAGACGCGCCACATCCGGATACAGACGCGCCAGGGTATCGGAGGTGATCGACGACATGACGGGCAAAACGCGCTCGGCGGCCTGCTCCGGCGATTTTTCCCGGCGCACCTCTTTCCACAGCTCGGCCAATGCGCCTTCATGGCGCGCCACCGCCTGCTCGACCTCATCCTGCCAGAAAGCCGGCGCCTCGCTTTCCACGAAATTGCCGCGGCCGCGGCCAAAGTGCGCCACCGCCAGGTAGCGCAGCACGCCCGCCACCACCAGGGTGCGCAAAAAGGCATCCGTGAATTGCATGGTGGGTTCATTGCGGTCCGTGCCGGAATTAAAGCCCCAGGCAGCGCCGGCAAACGTCAGCGCACCGACCACGCCACCAAGCAAGGCGCCCGTGCCCAAAGTCAGGCCGCCGGAAATCAGGTCGGCCGACAGCCCCGTCGCCGCGCCGGAAATCATGGCACCCAATAACCCCGCTTGCGCCTTGTCGATCGGCGCGCGCACGGCAAAATTTTCCCGTATCCGGCTATTGATCTTATGCGCATCGGTCGGATCGAGTTTGTGCAAGATCAAGAGTTCACGCGTGGTCACGCCGCTGTACGTATTGAGCCGTGCCACCAGGCTGGCCATGGCCTTTTCCTGGCGTTGCTGCTCTGCATTCTTACCGATGCCCACTACCTGCAAGGCCGATTTCAGCAAGCCCTTGGAGCCGAGCTCGATGGCTTCGCGATCCTGCCCTGCCACTGCCAGTTGCGTGGCCAGCAAATGCATGGCTTGCTGGAAACGCGCCGTATTCTGCTCTTGCCAGGCAGAAAACAGACGCGCATAGCCGGCTTGCTGCGACTGCGGCAACAATTTACCCACGGCTTCGTAAAACACGCGCTCATGAACCCAACAGCGGGCAAAGGCATCGAGCGCCAGGACATCGCGCACGATGGGATACTGCTGCAAATGCTCGCGCCAGCGCGCCTGCTCGCCGTGCTCCTCATTGCCAGGACGCGGCGGCCCCATTTGATTGAGCAAGACCACCACCGGCTTATCCAGCCAGGCGAGGATTTTCATTTCTGCCGGCAAGTAGCCCGCATCCTTGGGATGTTCCGAGGAATTCACCAGGTACAGCACCACGTCGGCAGAGTCCTTGGCCGTACGCAGCGCCTGCTGGCTGAGCCAGAACGGGCGGTCGCGGTAACGGTCCAGCACTTCGCGCAGGAACCAGCCGATGGGATTGCCCGACTGGCCCAGGCGCTTGAGCAGGCGCACGGAGTCGCCAAAGCCGGGCGTGTCCCACAATTGCAAGGCATCGCCCTGCGGCGTGGCCAGCAAAGTATGCGATTCCGCAAACACGGTCACGTGGGCCGCATCGCGCACTTCGCCAATGTCCACGCCCACTAAAGTGCGCGCCAAGGTCGTCTTGCCATTATTCGTGTGCGAAATCAGCGCAAACTGAATCTGTACCGCATCATCCTGCACATTTTTATTCACATTCACACTCATGCTGCTGCCGATACTTTCAGCCCGACACCAGCATCGAGCGGGTGCAAGGCAGGATTGAGCAAATTGACCAGGGTGGCCGTGGTTTTGTGGAACTGGCAGAACTGTTGCCACAGAGCGACTCGCTCCGCCAAGCGGGCGGCATTATCCACCTGCTCGCCCGCGCGTTCCAGGTAGCTGGACTCGTCGATCAGTACAGCGATGCCGCGTGCCGACGATTGCGCCAGGTAATCGAGGAAGGCGCCGTGGTTTTCCTTTTCCGGCGTCGCCGTCAGGTTGAACAGCACGGCCGTGATATTGACTTGTGGATCATTCAAGTCCGTCTCGCGCAAGACGTCCTGCGGCTCCTCGCCATACGACGTCGATGGACGCAGCATCATGCGGCCCTGCTCGCCGAACAGCATGAGGGAGATTTGCCCCAGGCCCTTGTGACGTGCCTCATCGACAGTAAAGCTGTACGGCAAGACACGCAGCATGCCGCCAGTTGCCACGCCGATGCTTTCATTAAGCTTGCGGAAATACGGTTGATCGAGATCCAGCGGAAAATGCTTGGCCAGGCGCGCAGCGCGCCAGTTGTTGACCAGTGCCAGTATCAGGCGGGGAACGACCACCAGCAGGAAAATCGTTGCAGCATATAAATGCACCCAGCGTGCGCCGCCTTCGACGGTCGTCGTTTGCGGGAAGCGCAGCGCTTCGATTTCCGCCAGCGAAAAGCCTTGCAAATGAAACAGGGCAATAGCCGGCGCAAACAGGGTCGAAAGCAGGCTGTGCACCTGGCTGGCATTCAAAAAAGTGCTTTCCCAACCGGCCGCGTATTGCGACAGGAAGCCGCGCGCGTACAGTGAAGCGACGGCGCCGATGGCAAACATGGCGGCGCTCAGGTGAATGGTACGACTGAGGCGCGCGGCCGTCAGCTTGGCGCTCAAGTGCGCCCATTCCCCCATAAAACTGAGCAAGCCCGAGGACAAGGCGTGCGGCAGCTTGCGCGGCAACGCCAGGCGGCCCACGCTCAGGTGGCGCACCAGTCCCGCCTTCGGCCAGCCGAGGGAGTGCGAGGGGATGCATAGCCAGATCAGCAAGCCCAGGTAGACCAGCACATTCCAGGCGATGATCAGCAGCAAGGGCGCCGACAGCAGATCCACGCGATGGGGATCCGTGATGCGGTCCAGCCCGGCACCCAGCAGCAGTGCTAGCAAGGGCAATGTCAGCGCCAGGGTCTTCATGCCGTTACGGCGTTTCGCGAAGGCAGCAAAAGCGGGCGTGCGCTCGGTGATGCGCTTGAGGATCAGCTCGGAGCGCTGCTGCAGGAAATCGTCACCTGTCACTTCGGCCTGCTTGCCCGAAGCTTGCCACTGCGCAAGCTCACGCGCGCTGCGGCTGGCATACATGCGGTCATCCTCGCTGAGGACTTCTTTTTTCTGGTCGGCCGTCTCGATAGCACGGACCAATACCACTTCTCTCGCAATCTGCTCGTTCATGGTGCTCCTGTTTTTGTATGAAACGACAACTAGACAGGCAGATTGTGACGTACTTTTGTGTTTCAGGCCAACGCGTCCTCGGCCCGGAACAAATTATGCAGCAGATAGATCAGGAAAGAAGCGATCCAGGCAGACCACAAGGTATGCGTAAAAAATTGCTTACCTTGCAACTGCTGCTGCCAGCCTGCCGCCAAACCGCACAGCAACATGATACTGGCGAACAAAAGTGCCGTGCGTGGCCGTCCGGGCAGGCAGAACAATGGCAAGGCCAGCATCCACCAGGCAGTGTTCGCATGCGTGGCGGGCAAGCAGACCATGGCAGATGCGCTAGCCGGCAATGTTTCCAGCAGGCGCGTATACGGTTGCAGTCCACCATAGCGCAGCAAATCCGTGGGGCAAGGCACATCGCTGAAGGAAGAGAGCAAATAGATGCTTAGCGGCACCAAGATAGCCGACAGGGCCACCACGCGCAAGGCGCTGCGACGTGAGGCAGACCAGGCCAGCGGACGCTGCGTGTCCCAGACCGCCAGGACTATCGCTACCGCGGCCAGCAAGGTCATGCAGAACTGGAAACCGCGCGCCCACGCGCTGTCAGCGCCGGCAAATTGCCCACGCGCACCGTCGAACATACTGTCGGCGATCATGAGGTCGAGATTGCTGTAATTGCCGATCCAGAGTATCAGCATGGCCGAGAGCATCAAGGCGCTATCGATGCCTGTGGGAGTTTTGACGAGTTTAAGCTTGGCCAACATGGGTGTACACATTTACTTGATGAGATGAAAGGGACTGGCCACTCAAGAGCAGCAGCCATGCAAGTCATCGTACAGTGTCAATATGAAGAGAACATGACGGTGCCCGCCGCGGGCAACACGGACGGGGCAAGATGGATATTTTGGGCACCTTACAAGTATCGACTTGAATTACGCGTCAAAGGTGTTCTGGCATCCCCGCAAAAAGGGTACGCAGCCGATAACTTCGGTCAACTCCGCCATACGTGCAGTAAAAATGTGTACAGAACAAAGCACCAGACGAAAAAAAACCCGACCATTGCTGATCGGGTTTTTCTCTTACTGCGAATAACAAGCCTGACGATAACCTACTTTCACACTGGTTGCAGCACTATCATCGGCGCAAAGTTGTTTCACGGTCCT
>NZ_CP088968.1:6375442-6376853 GCF_021165895.1 Janthinobacterium sp. PLB04
GTAGTATCAACACACACGCAACGTTGTACCGTCTTATCCTCTGTACCTGCTAAGGTTATAGGGACAAGCCGTACGGGCAATTAGTACTGGTTAGCTTAATGCATTACTGCACTTCCACACCCAGCCTATCAACGTCCTGGTCTCGAACGACCCTTCAAAGAGCTCAAGGCTCTGGGAAATCTCATCTCAAGGCAAGTTTCCCGCTTAGATGCTTTCAGCGGTTATCTCTTCCGAACTTAGCTACCCGGCAATGCCACTGGCGTGACAACCGGTACACCAGAGGTTCGTCCACTCCGGTCCTCTCGTACTAGGAGCAGCCCCCTTCAAATTTCCAACGCCCACGGCAGATAGGGACCAAACTGTCTCACGACGTTTTAAACCCAGCTCACGTACCACTTTAAATGGCGAACAGCCATACCCTTGGGACCGGCTACAGCCCCAGGATGTGATGAGCCGACATCGAGGTGCCAAACTCCCCCGTCGATATGAACTCTTGGGAGGAATCAGCCTGTTATCCCCAGAGTACCTTTTATCCGTTGAGCGATGGCCCTTCCATACAGAACCACCGGATCACTATGTCCTACTTTCGTACCTGCTCGACTTGTCAGTCTCGCAGTTAAGCACGCTTATGCCATTGCACTATCAACACGATGTCCGACCGTATCTAGCGTACCTTCGAACTCCTCCGTTACACTTTAGGAGGAGACCGCCCCAGTCAAACTGCCTACCATGCACTGTCCCCGATCCGGATAACGGACCAAGGTTAGAACCTCAAACAAACCAGGGTGGTATTTCAAGGTTGGCTCCACGAGAACTAGCGTCCCCGCTTCAAAGCCTCCCACCTATCCTACACAGATTGGTTCAAAGTCCAATGCAAAGCTACAGTAAAGGTTCATGGGGTCTTTCCGTCTAGCCGCGGGTAGATTGCATCATCACAAACATTTCAACTTCGCTGAGTCTCGGGAGGAGACAGTGTGGCCATCGTTACGCCATTCGTGCAGGTCGGAACTTACCCGACAAGGAATTTCGCTACCTTAGGACCGTTATAGTTACGGCCGCCGTTTACTGGGACTTCAATCAAGAGCTTGCACCCCATCATTTAATCTTCCAGCACCGGGCAGGCGTCACACCCTATACGTCCACTTTCGTGTTTGCAGAGTGCTGTGTTTTTATTAAACAGTCGCAGCCACCAGTTTATTGCAACCCTTTCACCCTCATGGAGTAAACCAATCAAGCTACCGGGGCGTACCTTTTCCCGAAGTTACGGTACCAATTTGCCGAGTTCCTTCTCCCGAGTTCTCTCAAGCGCCTTAGAATACTCATCTCGCCCACCTGTGTCGGTTTGCGGTACGGTCTCGTATGACTGAAGCTTAGAGGCTTTTCTTGGAACCACTTCCGATTGCTTCGTGAA
>NZ_CP088968.1:6380358-6414138 GCF_021165895.1 Janthinobacterium sp. PLB04
CACCCGTTCGCCACTCGCCACCAGAGCAAGCTCCGTGCTGCCGTTCGACTTGCATGTGTAAGGCATGCCGCCAGCGTTCAATCTGAGCCAGGATCAAACTCTTCAGTTTAATCTCTGTTACTTTGCCATTTTATTGGCACCGTCTTGCGACGGGTCGCTCACTCAAAAAACTGACAGGCTACTTCCGAAGAAGTATCCTATTTCATTATTTCTTGTGAACATTTGATATTTTAAGTTTTACAGCGATCCGAAGATCACTGCTGCACTTACATCAAATGCCCACACTTATCGACTGTTAATTGTTAAAGAACTGTATTCGGTACTGCTTTCGCGCTATCGACAAAGCGTTGTGTTTGTCAGCTGCGAAGAAGGAAGAGTATGAAGCAATTTGCTACGTCCGTCAACTCCTTCTTTTTTTCTCACTTTACGCTGCATTTGCATGCGTCGTTCAGCGAGGGGGCGAATTATAGCCATAGTGCTGCGGCTCCGCAAGAGCCATTTTCGACCATTTATGGCAAGACGAACGATTTCACCAGGGTCAGCTCGCCAGCAGCCCGCATCGGTACCTGGAAGCTCTGCAGCTTTTCACGCGGCGTGCCTTCATTGGTGATGACCGATATGCGGGCGACAGTCAGCATGGCGGTGTTCTCGCCGCTGCCGTAGTAATTGACATAGACGTGATAATTGCCCTTCAGGGGGGCCGCGCTGGAAAAGATCTCCGGGCCATAGCCGGTGGTCACGTCCACATCCAGCGCACCGCCATCCTTCAGTACGCGATTGCCGTACCAGGCGTGGCCACCGTCCGGCGTGACCACGTGCATATCGAGGTCCGTGCCGGCGCTGTCCCAGGACAGCACGATACGCAGGCGCGCCTGCGTCTTGCCCTGGTAGCTGTCGACAAACTGGGTGCGCGCGCGGCTCCTGCCATCCGGCGAGCGCACTTCCACGCTGTTCGAGCCGCTGCCGAAGCCATACGGGCGTCCGTAGCTGCCATCCTCGCCCACTTCCATTGGCATCGCCACGCCATTGACCACCAAAGTAGCGGGCTTGCCCTTGACGGCGCCTGCGATGCGTCCCCTTATCTGCGCCGTCTCGGCCTGGCCCGGCTGCAGGTTGACGGACGCGGCGGGGTAATTCACCGCTTGCGTATAGTCCTCGCGCGCGCCGGCCGAATTGCGCCAGCCGCCCTTCGGTGCATCGATGGTGACCTGGGCCTGCGCCCAGAGTGGCAATAGCATCAGGGGAATCGAGCAACGGATATAAAAACTCACAGGGCCTCCAGGTTAAGGTCGACGAGCCGGCGGGCCAGCCGCTCGACATATTCTTCGTCCTGGCCGCGCGGATGACGGCGCAGGCCAAGATGCAGGTATTCATGGGCCAGAGTGATGCGGTCTTCGCGCGTGGCCAGCGGCCGCATGAAGATACGGTTGCGCGACTGTTCCGAATACGGCGCCCCACTCTGCAAGGCGCAGACGAGCGGCGCTTGTGGTGGCGCCTCGTAGCCGGCCTCGCGCAGCAGCACGCGCTGCCAGCGCGGCACGGACCGCGCCAGCCAATCC
Source organism: Janthinobacterium sp. PLB04 (assembly GCF_021165895.1). Classification (NCBI taxonomy): domain Bacteria; kingdom Pseudomonadati; phylum Pseudomonadota; class Betaproteobacteria; order Burkholderiales; family Oxalobacteraceae; genus Janthinobacterium; species Janthinobacterium sp. PLB04. The sequence goes on from NZ_CP088968.1 coordinate 6,381,918, forward strand.
TCGTTCTGCGCCAGGCGCTGGCAACGCGCGCCGGTATTGCCGAAGGTGGTCAGCGCGCCGCCGGGATAGGCCGCCGCCAGCAATTCATCATAGTGCTTGCCCTGTTTGGCTTGCCGCACCGCCTCGCTCCACGCCATGGTCCCCTCGGACGGCTGGTTACTGTGATAGCGCACGGTGACGCCATCGACGATCAGCTGGTCGGTCCAGCGCGCAATCGCCAGCGCCGCCGGCGTCGCGGGGCTGGGGCTGACGCGCTGGGTCGCACTGCTGTCGGCGATCTGCTGGCAGCCTGCCACGGTCACGGCGTTCTGCTGCAGATACGTGCGCGCGGCAATCGCCAGCGCCTTGGCCGCTTCCGGCTCGCCGGTATTCGCTTCGCGGTCGAGCACGCGCGCCACATATTCATTGACACCGAAGCGGCCGCGCAATTGCGGGCGGCCGCCCTTCTCCTGCAGCAGCATCAACTCGCCGGTGCTGCGCAGGGCCAGGTTCTGGCCATTTTCGAATTGCACATGGTAGCGGCCATTGAGCGGGCCAGGTGCGGCTACGCCACGCTCGCCGCGCACGGCACGGATCGGATAGCGCTTGAAGTAATCGACCACCACGCAGCCGCCATCGTCGGCCGCGCCCACTGGCGGCAAGCTGGCGGCCAGTCTGGGCGCCCACTGTGCAAAGACATTGCTGCTGCCACCCGCGCCGCCAAACCAGATCGGCGTGCCGTCGGCCAGCCAGCCGGCCGCGCCGCCGATACGCTCTTCTGCCCGGCGCTGCTCGTGCCAGGAATACGTCTTCACGCGCAGCTGGCTGCCGAACCAGCGCGCCGCACCAAAGCCGCGCCCATCGAGCACCACGCGCAGCAGCGCCGCTTCGGCATCCGCGCGGCTGGCAGCCGGGATGCTGCCCAGCGCGCGCAGCAGGCTGTCCAGGCGCACCATGCGCGCCGGCGCCAGCTGCGCGGGGTCGGACAGCCAGGCAAAATCGCCTGTCGGTGCGCTACCCAGGCGGCCCGTCCAGTACTGGCGCCATGAAACCGGCGCGATCATCAGACGCCTGGGCGAGAAAAAGGGGCCGCAGGACTGCGCCAGCGCCGCGTCGTGGCCGATGCTCTGGCCCGCATCGCAGCAATACACTTCTTCCGGATCGCGGCCGCCGCAGCGGTAGTCCGGCATCGCCACCTTGCTATCGCTCGCATACACATATACGAACAGCTTCCACAGGCTGGCCAGTGGCACCTGCCGCGCACCGTCAAACGGCGGCGGCGCGGCACCGCCCTGGCGCAACTGCCGCACTTCCGTCTTGCCGTCGCGCCACCAGGCGACATCCAGCGATGCAGACCGGGCAGGAGCGGCCAGCAGCAGGGTCGCCATCAACGCAGGAAGTACCACACGCATCACTCGACCTTCAACGCGCGCGTGGCCTTGCCGCCGCCCTCGAGGGCTTTCTGCTCCGGCTGGTACATGCGGTAAAAGCGCGCTGGCGGCAGCACATAACTGCCCTTCTGTGCAAAGCGAATCAAATGGCGCACGGTCACGTCGCCGGCCAAAGGCTCGATCGGCACCGCATAGCCGTCGCGGCGCTCGGCATGACGCGCGCGTTCCAGCGCGGCCGGCTTGTCGCCTGCCATGACAATGCCCCAGGTGGTCGATTCGACCATGGCGCCCGGCGGCAGCGCCACTTCCAGCAAGCCAAAGCGGTGCTTCGCGCCCGCCGCTGCTTTCAAGGTGATTTCATCGAGGTACAGCGCGTCCGTGCTGAGCGCCTCGCCCGGCTTGACCAGCTCCGTCGTGTAGCCGCCCTTGCCCGCCTTCATGCGCAGGATGCGCCGTTCGACGGTGACCGGCAAGGTCTGGGTTTCGGCGACGTGGCTGTCGTACTGCAGCACAGCCACCGTGCCGGCCGGCGCCGGGGTCGATGCAGCGAGACGCAGTTTGTCAGGCAGGCCCTTGGCATCGCTCCAACGCCAGAGCGGCTGGCCGCCGCGGCTGTCGCGTTTTTGCCATGCGCCGTCCGGCGCGACGGCCGGCCCCTTGCCAAACGATGCCCCGCCCAGCTTTTTTTGCACCCACAACAAGGTCATCGCGCGGTCCAGGGTCGGCATCTCGGCGCGCACGCTGGCCAGCACCGCTTCGGCCTGGGTAGCCGGCACTTCGCCAGCCAGCATCAGCAGGGCCTGCGCAACCGGCGCTTTCGATTCGCGCAGCACCTGCCACGCGCTGGCCACTTGCAGCTGCAGCGAATGCGGCAGGGCGATGCCATTCTGGGCGGCGACCAGCGCCACCAGGCCCAACGACATCGCTTGCGCTTCGCGGTCAGAAGCACCGCCCAGCAGCAGGCTGCCGCTGTCGCCCGGCTGGCGTGGCTTGCCGCCCAGGACGGCGATAGCGCTGTCGTCCACCAGGCCCGCCGCCAGCGTCTGCGTGGGCAGGCCCATCTCGCGCGCCATCCACAGCACCAGCGCACGGTCGCCCATCGCGTCCTTCAAGCCATGTTCGCTGTAGACGGCCAGCAGCTTGTTCCAGTGTTCGGGCGGCAGCTCGATGCGCAGCGCGCGCGCCGCGTACCAGTCGGCGTAATAGGCATAGGCCGTCATCAAGGCATTGCCGGCCGTGGCATTGCCCCACCAGCCGAAGACGGCATTCGGACCGGCCATGGACACCAGGCGCAGGCGCTGCGCAGTCAGCAGCGTTTGCAGGCGTTCGCTTGCCGCACCGGCATCCGCTCCCAGGCTTTGCGTGGCCAGCGTCAGCGGAATCAGGCGGCTCGCCGTCTGCTCCACGCAGCCATACGGATAGTCGATCAGATCGTCGGCAATGCGCGCGAAGTGGCCGCCGGCTCCTTGCGCGAACGAGAGGCGGATATTGCGCGCATCCGCCGGCAGCTTGAGGGGAATATCACCAGCGGCGCCATCGAGCGGCAGCACCAGCGTGCGCGGGCTGCTCCAGGCGGCGGGCAAGGTTTGCATGGCCGTATCCAGCGCATCGACCAGTTTGCCGTTCTGTTTTACCTCCAGGCGCAGCGGTCCGGCAGCGCCGGCAGCGAGCGGAAATTCAACGTAATTGACGCCCGGTTTGGCGGTCAGTTTTTCCGTCTTCGCTTGCGTGCCGCCTGCACCGCCGGAAAGCACCACGTCAAGCGCCTGCTCATTGCCCGTCTGGTTGAACACGGCCACCGAAGCACGCGGCGCATCGCCGGCGCGCATCCAGTCAGGCGCGGTCCACTTGGCATAGTAATTCTTGTCCGAACGCAGATAGGCGGTGCGCTGGCCGACCCGTCCCTGCTCATCCATCGCGCGGCCCGTGATCCTCCAGCGGGTCAGCGCATCCGGCATGATGAAGCTCACGCGCGCATTGCCATTGGCATCGGTCTTCAGCGATGGCGCCCAGTACGCCGTATCGACATTGTCGCGGCGCGGACGCTCCAGCACCTTGACGCCCCGCTCGTTGTAATTGTGGCGCGCCGGCGCGCCCGCTGTGCGCCCCTGGGCCATGTCGTAGCTGATGAAAGACAGGCTGGCCGTGGTGCGCACGTTGTTGCGGCGCGGATGATAGAAGAAGTCGCCGATGTCCGGCGCGATTTCCGGCTGCAGCACATAGATCATTTCATCGACCACGCCCAGCGCCACCAGGGTGCTCAGGGGCTTGCCATCCAGGGTCGCCTTGACGTCCAGGGTGACCTTCTCGCCCGGCTGGTAAACCTCCTTGTCGCTCTTGAACTGCAGCGCGACGCGCGGCTCGATCACTTGCAGGCCGGCGTTCTCGAAGACGAAATCGCCATTGCGGGTATAGGCTACCGAGAACGTCATGTTCGGCCCATGCTCCTGCTTGACGGGAATGCGCACGCGCCACTGCCGCGGCGCCACGCGCTTCGCCTGGTACCAATCAGCGGCGCCGGCCATCAAGCCATGGTGCTCCACCTTGTCGCGCTCGAGCGTGAACAGCGCCTGGTCGACCTTGTCGGAGAAAGTGATCAAGGCTTCGGCGGTGTCGCCCGGACGATAGCGGGCGCGGTCCAGCACGATCTCGATGCTGCCCGGCGTCGCCTGCACGCCGTCACCCGACACCCAGTGGCTAGCGGCGGCCAGCAAGTTGCCGCGCTCGTCGCGCAGCGCCAGCTGATACGAGCCCGATGCGGGGAATGTCACATCCCAGCCCTTGGCGGCCGGGTCAAATGCGCCCTCGGTCTTGTCCTGTTTTTCCAGCTGCACCATCTCCCAGCGCACGGGCTTGGCCGCGCTTTGGCCATCGGCCACCAGGTCGAAATGCACGTTTTGTCCCGGATCGGAAAACTGGCGCACGGCCTTCAGCTGGTAGCTGCTGCTCGAACGTTCTATCATCAGCTCGCGCGTCGTCTTGACGCGGTAGGCCGCGCCATCGGTCGCCAGCACGGTCAGGATGTAGCGCGACGGATCGGCGGCGGGCGGCAAGGTGAAGTCCACATTGCCGCTGCCATCGCTCGTCGCTTCCTCGGTTTTCAGCGCCACGGGGAACAGGCCGCTGTAACGCAGTTCGCCCTCGACCATGGTGTTTTGCTGGCTGCGCAGCGACAAGGTCATCTTCGCGTTTTTCACCGGTTTGCCATCGGGGTAGCGCAGCGCGATGCTGCCCTTGACCACCTCGCCCGTCTTGAATTCCGGTTTCGCTGGCTGGACGTTGATTTCAAAGTGCGGCTTGACGTATTCCGCCACGCGGAAGGCCGCGCCATACACGCCATCCTTGTAATTGAAGCGCAGTTCATAGCCCCCGGCGGTGGCTTCCGTGGGCAGGCGGAAGCGCGTGTCGGCGCCCGTGTCACCGGACAGCTGCAGCGTTTGCGTCAGCAGCGGCGTGCCGTTCGGATTAAGCACGGTCAGGCTCAGCGGCGCAGCAGCTGCCGCCTGCGATGCGCGCGCCGAAGTGAATTCTCGCCCCAGGAACTTGACGTTGACTTCGTCGCCGGGCCGGTACAGGGGCCGGTCGGTTACCGCATAAATCTTGGTGTTATAGATTTCGCTGTCATAGTAAAAATTCTCGGACACGAACACGCCGCCGTCGCGGTCCTGGCCCAGCACATACGTATGTTCCGGGCTGCCGCGCTCGAGCGAGGCGACGCCATCCGCACCCGTAGTGGCCGACTGCAGCACGCCGGTGCCGTCCGTCCACGCCACGCTGGCGCCAGCCACGGCGGCGCTGTTATCGCGCCGCGCCGTCCACACCAGCATCTGGCCGGACGATACCTTGGTGACGGCCACCGTGTCCGACACGAACACCAGGGTGGTGGCGCGGTGCTCGCCGATGATCGCTTCGATCAGGTACAAGCCCGGCTTGCGTTTACCCAGCGGTATCATCACGTTGCCGGCGCCGGCGACGATGAAGTCGCTGCTGGAGCCATCGAGCTTGACGCCTTTCGGCGGTGCGATGGCCTTGGCTTGCCAGATCGGATAGCGGAAGCTGTCGACCAGCTCCATGCCCTTGATCGGCTTGTATTGCGGATGGTTGGCGAACACGGTCGGTTTGCGGATCGCGTCATTCGTCGCCAGTTGCGGCTGCTCTTTCGTGACCGCGCGGCGCGCGTCGCCGGAAAACAGCTTGCGCCAGGCCAGGCGCGACTGCTTCCACCAGCTATCCCACAGAAAGCTCAAGGTGTTGGCCAGGCCCTCGCCCTGGTAATTGCCCTCGACCTGGATGCGGTGCAGATTGCGCTGCTTTTTCAGGAATTCCATCGGCTCGGGCACGCGGTAGACGACGATGTCGGCGCCCGAATACGCTTCCAGGTTCATGCGTCCCATATCGCGGCCCGGCACTTCCAGCCGCACGCGTGCTTCATCAAGACTGCCGTAGCTGGCGTCCGACAGCAGGAAGAAGGGCTCGCCCTTGAAGGTGCTGTAGTTGCTCGGTTCGCGCTGCTGCGCGGAGGCACCGCCTATGAGCACCAGCGCCAGCAGGCCGGCAAATAGCAGCTTCATGAAAAAAATCGGCTTCATGATAAAAACGCCAGCCGGAACACACCGGCGAAATTCGGATTGTTGACCACAGGTTGCCACCGCGTGTCCTTCCAGCTCGTAAGTTCTTTGATATCGACGGTCCGCAGACCATTGTCGTCGGGGGTGACGGTGCCGGTGTGGTAGGCGATGCGCGCCCCCATCCAGACCATCAGGTGCTGTTCGTCGCCCTGGTCGAAAAACAGCAGGTCGCCGGGCAGCGCCTGGCTGATTTCGCGGGCGATGAAACGGCTGTTGTGCTGCACCAGCGCCAGCGCCGTGACGAAGTGGCCGACGCTGCCGCCCATCTGCACCCAGCGGTTGCGCAAGGCCGCCTGCTTCGCGTCCAGTTCCAGCTCGGGCGGAAGGCGCCGGTCGCTGGCGATGCCGTTCGCGTGCAGCCACTTCGCGTCATGCACGGTCAAGGCTTCGTTGACGGCAAAGCGCACCAGGCCGGCGCAATCGCGGTGCGTCCAGCGCGGTGACGGCCCGCGTTCGATCTGCGCATTGACGATGCGCAGCATCCAGGCCTGGAAGGCGCGGCTCTGGGCCTGCGACAGCTGCACTTGCGGTTCGGCGGCCGCGCGCAGGGCCCACGCGGGCATTGCCACGGTGGCGGCGCAGGCCGCCAACAATCGCAAGGCGGCACGGCGCGCATGCCGCACCGTCATCGCGCGGTCTCCTGCCATTCCAGCGTTTCCCATGACGTGCCGCTGGCTGGCTGCCGCTTGAGCACCATGCGCAGCGGCGGGTATTTTTTCAAGGCGTTGAGGCGCGGCACCAGGTGTTCGTTGGCGGCCGCGCGCAGTACCGGTTCGTTGTTCGCCGGCAGGGTGTCGAAGGCTTCCAGCTGGATCAGGCGGGCCAGCGATGCCGGCGCGATCAGGCCGATCGTGCGGGACGCATCGGGCAGCAGGTCGCTGGCCGCCGGCGCCTGCTTGCGGCGCACGGCCAGCACCTGGTCCACCAGCTTGCCGTCGGCGGAAAAGACCACCGTATTGCCAGCCACGGCCAGCGCCGGCGTGGTCTGGCCCAGGGCCGTGGCGACGCTGCGCTCCCAACGAACGGCGCCATCCTTGCCAGTGGTCTTGCGCACGGGGTCCTTGCCGCCGATGGCCGCTTCGAACAGGCTGCCATATACAGCGTCATCACCTGCCTGCGCACTGCGTGTGGCGACAAACACGGGCGTATGCAGGCGCGACGTACCGTACCAGCATGCGGCGGCCGGCCCTTGCAAGTGTTCGGCCAGCGGCACCACCGGCGCCGACGTCTTGTCGCCCAGGCGCTTGAGCACGGGCTGCAGCGCGGTCCAGTCCACCGGCACGCTGAAACAGGCGCTCGGGTTGTGCGGCAGCACGGGCCACAAGGCGCTGCTGTCGTAGCCGCCCTTGCCGCTCTTGTTCAATTTGTCCGCATTGAGCAGCACCTTGGACTGCCAGGCGCCCTTGCTGAAATCGAAGCGCAGCGCTTCAAGCGCGCCAAAGAAGGGCTGGTAACCGAATGACAGGAAGTCCGCCTTGACGGCGATGCTGTGGCCCTCGGGCGCGGTGCTGTCGAGATGGAACTGCGGATGAAAGACATTCTGTTTGGCCGGCTCCGGCGCCAGCAGGCTGGCCACGGTTTTCTCGGCCGTGCCATCGCCATTCTTGCCATCGCTGCCGCCATACAGCATGCCGGGATGGGACAGGATGACGAGGCGCTGGCCGTGCGCGGCAAACAGCAAGGTGCGCTGGTAGGCGTAATTGAGCGCATACACCGGCACCTGGCCGCCATCGACGCGCAAGCTGCCTGCCACGCGCATTTGCGTATCCTTCAAGGCGATCTTGCCCGCTTCCTCGAGCAGGCGCGTCAACTGGCCACGCGACACGGCGATGGCAAAGTGCTTGAGCGAGCCGTCGGCGTCGCGCCACAGGGCCACTTCCGCAGGCTGGTCCAGCACCATGCGCAGCAGCTGGTCGCCCCATCCCAGCTCATGTTCGTAGGCGATGCGGCGCAAGCTGCCCTTCAGGCCCAGCCGGTCTTCGCTCTGCTCGTAATAGAACAGGAAATCCTCGCGCAGCACGTCGCGCGCCAGCGGCACCGTCAGCAGGTCGCGCGGCAAGGTCGACAGGCTTTTCGTCCGGACCAGCGCGTCGGGCCGGGATAAATCCAGCTTCAGGCCGTTGACCGGTCCCATCGCGCCCCAGCCGAAGACGCGGTAGCCGACCAGCGCGGCCGCCACCAGCGCCACCCCGGCAAGTGCCCCGACCAGGACTTTTTTATTAAGCACTTTTTTATCTTGTACTTTTTTCGCCAGCACCGTGTATTCCTTTACCCTGCCGTAGCATTGACAAGTTAGTAATTATTGACAAATGGTAACATGGCATTTCTGGCCGCAGCGCACCGGTGACGCGACAGCGTAAAATAGCGGTTTCGCCGTTTCCATCGCCTCCCATGACCATCCTGCTCTCCACCCTGAACGCCCGCTACACCCACGCCTCGCTGGGATTGCGCTATTTGCTGGCCAATATGGGGCCGCTGCAGGCGCAGACGCGGCTGCAGGAATTCGTCATCGGCACGAAAACCACGGAACTGGTCGAGCGCATCCTCCTCAACAAGCCGCGCATCATCGGTTTTGGCGTATATATATGGAACGTCGAGGAAACAACGAAGCTGGTGGCCATGCTCAAGCGCGTAGCGCCCGAAGTCGTCATCGTGCTGGGCGGGCCGGAAGTGTCGCATGAAGCGGGCGAGCAAGAGATCGTCAAGCTGGCGGACTACCTGATCACGGGCTGGGGCGACGTCACCTTCCCCAAGCTGTGCGGCGAGATCCTCAATGGGCCGAAGCCGCTGATGAAGATCCATGCCGGCGTGCAAGCCCCGCTGGCGGAATTGCAACTGCCCTACTCCTTGTATACAGACGACGATATCCGCCACCGCACGATTTACGTGGAAGCATCGCGCGGCTGTCCGTTCAAGTGCGAATTCTGCCTGTCCGCGCTCGACAAGACGGCCTGGCCCTTCGCACTGGAAAATTTCCTGGCCGAGATGGAGTCCCTGCATGCGCGCGGCGCCCGCCTGTTCAAGTTCGTCGACCGCACCTTCAACCTGAACATCAAGACCAGCTTGAAGATCATGCAGTTCTTTCTGGACAAGATCGAGGCGAACCCGGACGATCCCATCTATGCCCACTTCGAACTGGTGCCCGACCACTTGCCCGATGCCTTGAAAGAAGGCATCAGCAAGTTCCCGCCCGGCGCGCTGCAGTTCGAGATCGGCATCCAGAGCTTCAATCCGGACGTGCAATCGCTGGTCAGCCGCAAGCAGGACAATCAAAAGGCGGCCGACAACATCCGCTGGCTGTGCGAGGAATCGAACGCCCACCTGCACGTGGACTTGATCGCCGGCTTGCCGGGCGAGGATGAAGCGAGTTTCGCGGCCGGCTTCAACAAGCTGGTGGCCTTGAAACCGCATGAAATCCAGTTCGGCATATTAAAGCGGCTGCGCGGCACGCCCATCATCCGCCATACGGAAAACTATGGCATGGTGTTCGATCCGCACCCGCCCTATACCATTCTGGCGAATAAACAGCTCGATTTCATGAGCATGCAGCGCCTCGTGCGCTTCGCCCGCTACTGGGACCTGGTGGCCAACTCGGGCCGCTTCGCCAATACGGTGCAATGGATGCTCGGTGATGCGCCGTTTGAAAACTTCATGGATTTTTCGAACTGGCTGTACGCCCACACGGATGCCACCCACCGCATCGCCATGGAACGCCTGGCCAAGCTGGTGGCGCAATGGCTGCAGACGCGCGGCATGAGCGCGGTCGAGGCCAATGCCCTGCTGGCCAGCGACTATGCGGGCGGCGCGCAGGCGGCCGCGCATGGCAAGCCAAGCGAAGTGAGTACTAGCGGCGCCAAGGTGCGCCCGGACGTGGCCCTGCCGCAGCGGCAGGCACGCCATCTGGCTTCCTGACAGGCTGGCGATTGAACAGCGGTGGCGGTCTGCGCCATTCTCCCTTAAACTGGCACGATGCCGACTGTACAATCGCCGAAACTGACCCTCTCCCAGACCAGCTCCCAACAGGGAGCCCTTGTCACTGCCAGCGGCACCTGGCAGGTGCACGCGCTGGCGCATGACAATGCCATCAAGGCCATCGATGCCCAGCTCAAGCCCTTGCAGGGCGATACCAAGGCGCAATGGGACCTGTCGGCCATCGACAGCATGGACCATATCGGCGCCCAACTGTTCTGGAATGCCTGGGGCAAGCAGCGTCCGGCGCAGCTGACCCTGGCGCCGTCGCAGGAAGAGTTTTTCAGGCGCATCGAAGAAACGGGGCCGTTGGAAACGCCGCCCTCGCGCGCCAACCGCCTCACGCCCGTGATGAAACTGGGCATGGCCATCCTGCTGTTTTTCGAACATTTGAAGGGTTTTATTGCCCTCGTGGGCCAGGTGACGCAGGATATCGGCCGCTTCGCGCGCCATCCGATGCGGGGGCCATGGCGTGAAATTTCCGCCAATATCTTCCATGCGGGCTTCCAGGCGCTGGGCATCACGGCCCTCGTCGGCTTTCTGATCGGCGTGGTGCTGTCCTATCTGTCCGCGCAGCAGCTGCGCGCCTTTGGCGGCGACATCTACCTGGTCAACCTGCTGGGCATGAGCGTCATCCGCGAACTGGGGCCGCTGCTCGCCGCCATCCTCGTCGCGGGCCGCTCGGGCTCGTCCATCACGGCCCAGCTAGGCGTCATGCGCGTCACGGAAGAGCTCGACGCCATGCTGGTGATGGGCATTTCGCACGGATTCCGCCTGATCATGCCGAAAGTGCTGGCCCTGGCCATTTCCATGCCCCTGCTCGTCATCTGGACGGATACGGCAGCGCTGATCGGCGGCATGGTGGCGGCCAAGGTGGAACTGAACCTGTCGGCGCGCTACTTCATCCAGAAGCTGCCCGACGCCGTGCCGCTGGCCAACTACATGATCGGCCTGGGCAAGGGCGTCATCTTCGGCATGCTGATCGCGCTGGTCTCGTGCCACTTCGGCCTGCGCATCAAGGCCAACACGGAAAGCCTGGGGCGCGGCACCACCACCGCCGTCGTCACGGCCATCACGGTCGTGATCCTGGCCGACGCCGTGTTCGCCATCGTCTTCAATGGAGTGGGCTACTGATGGCGGACGACACCAATATCGCTTGCGGCACCGGCAAGGAAGGCCAGTTCAACCTGCACGGCGACGCGCCCGTGGTGGATATCACCAATCTGTGGACCAAGTTCGGCCGCACCGTCGTGCACCAGGATTTGAACCTGGAAATCGAACGGGGCGAGATCCTGTCCATCGTGGGCGGCTCCGGCACGGGCAAGACGGTGCTGCTGCGCCAGATGCTGGGCCTGGAACATCCGGCGCGGGGATGCGTCAAAGTCTTTGGCGAAGATATCAACCAGGCAAGTTCCGACCAGCTGCAACAGTTGCGCAACCACTGGGGCATGCTGTTCCAGCAAGGCGCCCTGTATTCGGCCCTGACCGTGTTCGACAATGTGGCCCAGCCGATGCGCGAATTGCGCGTGCTGCCCGAAGCCCTGGTGCACGACGCGGTACTATTAAAGATGAACATGGTGGGCCTGGGCCCGGAACATGCGCTGAAAATGCCCTCGGACTTGTCGGGCGGCATGATCAAGCGCGTGGCGCTGGCGCGCGCCCTGGCGCTGGAACCGAAATTATTATTCCTCGACGAACCCACGGCGGGCCTGGACCCGGACCTGTCGGAAAGTTTTGTCGCCCTGATCCAGTCGCTGCACCGCGAACTGGGCTTGACAGTGGTGATGGTCACGCATGACCTAGACACTTTGTTCGCCCTGTCCACGCGCATCGCCGTGCTGGCGGAAAAACACGTGATCGCCATCGGCCCCACGCGCGAGGTGATCGAAGTCGACCACCCGTTCATCAAGCAATTTTTCCTCGGCGACCGCGGCAAGCGCGCGCTGGCCGTCCTCGATGAGAAACAGGCGGCGGCGGGCAATGCGGCGCAGCCAGGCGACGATGCCGGCACAGACAAGAAAGCGGAGAAGTAATGGAAAACAGATCACATGCCCTGATGACGGGATTTTTTACACTCACCCTGCTGGTGGCCGCCATCCTGTTCGGCGTCTGGTTCAACCGCGACCGCGTGGAACGGGTGCCTTACCTGCTCGCCACCACCCTGTCCGTGCCGGGCCTGAACCCGCAGGCGACCGTGCGCTACCGGGGCCTGGAAGTGGGCAAGGTCGACGCCATCGACTTCGACACACAAAAGGCGGGGCAAATCCTCGTGCACATCAGCGTGGCGCCCGATACCCCCGTCACCAACACCACCTTTGCCACCCTCGGCTACCAGGGCGTGACGGGTATCGCCTACATCCAGCTCGACGATGAACAGGTGGGCTCGAAACTGCTGGGCACCAGCAAGGACAAGCCGTCGCTGATTCCCCTGCGCGCGGGCTTGCTCGACCAGCTGGAAAAGCGCGGCAAACGCATCCTCGACCAGGCCGAACAGATCACCAACAAGGTCAACAACCTGCTCAGTCCCGAGAACCAGGCGGCCATGCTGGGCGCCTTCAATGAAGTGGGCAAGGCGGCCAAGGCCTTTGGCGCCATTCCGCAGCAGCTCGAGCCGACCCTGACGCAATTGCCGCAACTGACGGAACAGACGCGGCAAACCCTGACGGCCGTCAGCACGGCCGGCAAGAACGTGTCGGACTTGACGGCCACGTGGAAAAAGCTGGGCAACGATATCCAGGCGCCCGGCGGCGTGCTCGACAAGGTCAATGGCACGGTCGACCGGGTCGGCAACTCGGTGGAAACGGTAGCCAATGGCGTATCGCTGGAAGTCTTGCCGCAGGTAATCGAGCTGAGCGGCGAGGCGCGCTCCTCGATGCGCGCCCTGAAAACCACCATGAGCACGCTCAATGAACAGCCGCAGAGCATCTTGTTCGGCGCCCCAGACATCCCGCCCGGCCCGGGCGAGCCCGGTTTTTCGGCACCGGGCAAATAAGGAGAACACCGCATGCCTATCCCACGCAATCTCACCGCACTCATCCTGGCCGCCGCATTCCTGCTGGGCGGTTGCGCCAGCCGCGGCCCCGTCCCCACGTTTTATGATTTCGGCCCGGCCGCGCCGCTGGCCGCCGCGCAGCCGGCGGCGCCAGCCGTGCCCGTGCTGGTGATCGCCGACGCCAACGGTCCATCCTGGCTGGACAGCCAGCGCATGTATTACCGCTTGCTGTACGCCGATGCGCAGCAATCGCGCCCGTACGCCTACAACCGCTGGAACACGCCGCCGCTGCAACTGCTGAGCCAGCGCCTGAAAACCCGCGTGGCGCAAAGCGGCGTGAAAGTGCTGTCGACCACGGACGCGGCCGCCGGCATGCCCCTGCTGCGCATCGACGTCGATGATTTTTCGCAAGCTTTCGATACGCAGACGCAGAGCAGCGGCCACGTGTCGCTGCGCGCCTCGCTGTTCCGCGGCCACCGCCTGGTCGACCAGAAAACCTTCAGCCGCAGCGGCCCGGCAAGCAGCGCCGACGCGCAAGGGGGCGCGCAGGCGCTGGCGGCGGCCTCGGACGCCATCGCCGCCGACCTGCTGACCTGGCTGGGCACGCTGACCATCCCGAAAGAATGACGGCGCCAGCTTCCCCCGCCAGTCCGGCGGCGCCACTGCCGCCCGTCCGCTCCTCGCCCGTGTCGCGCGCGACCCTGCTCGCCTACGTCTTCCTGATCGTGTACGCCAGCTGGTTTCCGTTCACGGGTTGGCACAGCAATGGCCTGTCGCCGCTGACGTTCCTGGAAAACACGCGCATGCCCCGCTACTGGACGGGCTTTGACGTGGGCATCAATGTCGTCGGCTACATCCCGCTGGGCGCCTTGATCGTGTATTCACTGTTTCCACGCATCACGGGTTTCTTTGCCGTCATCGTCGCCAGCCTGTGCGGCATGTTGATTTCCGGCAGCATGGAAGCCGTGCAAACCTATTTACCCAGCCGCGTATCGTCGAATCTGGACTTTTATACGAATTCGGCCGGCTGCTGCATCGGTTCCATCATCGGCGCCCTGACGGCGCGCAAGCTGCTCGACCATAGCCATTTGTACCGCCTGCGCCAGCGCTGGTTTGCCCAGCATGCCAGCCAGGGCCTGGTGCTGGTAGCCCTGTGGCCGCTGGCGCAGATCTATCCGCAAGGCTATCTGTTCGGCCTGGGCCAGCTGCTGCCCATCCTGTCGGACTGGCTGTCGCGCCTGGCGGGCATGGAGATCGACCTGGCCACGTATCTGCGTCCCGACGTGATCTTAACTGTCGAGCAATATTGGCTTTCAGAAACCATCATCACGGCGTGCGGCATGACGGGCGCCGTGCTTACCTTGCTGTGCCTGCTGCGCCGCGCGGCGCCCCGCACCGTGCTGATGCTGATCCTCATCGCCGCCGCCCTGACCGTGCGCTCGATGGCCAGCGCGCTGCTGTTTTCGCCCGAAAACGCCTTCGTCTGGATCACGCCGGGCGCCCAGGGCGGTTTCCTGATCGGCCTGATCATGCTGGGCGGCCTGGCGTTCGCCCCGCACGTGGCGCAGCGCCGCATCGCGGCCGCCACCTTGCTGCTGAGCCTGGTGATGGTGAATACGACGCCGATCAACCCGTACTTCATGTCAACCTTGCAAGGCTGGGTGCAAGGCAAGTTCCTGAACTTCAATGGCGCGGCGCAATTCCTCGCCTTGCTGTGGCCCTTCATGGCCCTGTGGTTCCTGTGCCTGCCCTCGCACCGCCTGAACCGGCAGGAGGACGTGCAGCGCCAGCGTCGCGAAGACCACCCATAAGCGTTATCATGGCGCATTGATGAATCAGCGGGAGAATAGTATGAGCGACGCACCGTATTTTGAACGCCACGTTTTTTTCTGCATGAATAAACGTGAAGACGGCCGCAACAGCTGCGGCGACCATGGCGCGGAAGCGGCGCAAAAGCATTGCAAGCGCCGCATCAAGGAACTCGACATGAATGGCGCGGGCAAGATCCGCATCAACCAGGCCGGCTGCATGGACCGCTGCGAAGAAGGCCCGCTGCTGGTGATCTACCCGGAAGCGACCTGGTACACCTATGTCGACACCAGCGATATCGATGAAATCATCGATACGCACCTGGTGGGCGGCAAAATTGTCGAACGCCTCAAGATTTAATGCCAATTTAAGAGATACCCACCAGTATGAGCATCATGAACAGAAACTCGGAAAAATTTACCCTCGCCGGCCATGCAGGCAGCATGGAAGGCTTGCTCGATTTCCCGGCAGACACTCCGCGCGGCATCGCCCTCGTTGCCCACCCGCACCCGCTGTACGGCGGCACGATGGATAACAAGGTCACGCAAACCCTGGCGCGCGCGTTTGTCGCGCTCGGTTACGTGGTGGCGCGCATCAACTTCCGCGGAGTGGGTGCTTCCGAAGGCGTGCATGACCATGGCGCGGGCGAAACGGACGACATGCAATTGCTGTATGAACACATGCGCGGCCTGTACCCGGGCTTGCCCGTGGCCTTGTCCGGTTTCTCGTTCGGCACCTTCGTGCAATCGAAACTGCAGGAGCGCCTGGCTGCCGCAGGCACACCCGCCGAGCGCCTGGCGCTGATCGGCAGCGCGGCCGGCAAGTGGGCCATGGCCGATATTCCCGCCGACACCATCTTGATCCACGGCGAACTGGACGACACGATTCCCCTGTCCGCCGTCTTCGACTGGGCCCGTCCACAAGACATTCCCGTGATCGTGATCCCCGGCGCCGACCACTTTTTCCACCGCAAGCTCAACCACATCAAGAACCTCGTGATTGCCCTGTGGCATGGTGACAAACCCGCAATCGCAGCAGATGATCATTGAAGTGTGGGCTTACTAGCGCCTCCACGGCTATAATTGATCCGTTTTTTCCACGCGGCCATGCAGGTAGCAACAGCATGGCCCTCAGCCTTCATCTTTTTCTCGCAGACCAGCCCCATGAAAAAACTTTTAGCGGCACTGGCCTCCAGTGTATTTTTCTTTTCCGCCGCCTACGCCCAGAGCGTTCCAGCCCCGACCATCGCCGCCAAGTCCTGGCTGTTGCTTGACGCCACCAGTGGCCAGATCATTGCGTCGCAAGATCCGGACGCGCGCATCGAGCCGGCATCGTTGACCAAGATCATGACGGCTTACCTGACGTTTGCCGCCATCCGCGAAAAGAAACTGGCACTGGACCAAAAAGTGAACGTGTCCGTGCGCGCCTGGAAAGTCGATTCGAGCAGCTCGAAGATGTTCATCGACCCGGCCACCCCCGTCTCGATCGACGACTTGCTGCACGGCCTGATGATTCAATCGGGTAACGACGCCGCCGTGGCGCTGGCTGAAGCCGTTGCCGGCGATGAAGGCACGTTCGTCGTGCTGATGAACCGCGAAGCGCAACGCATGGGCTTGAAAAACACGCGTTTTGCCAATCCGCATGGCTTGCCTAGCCCCGATAACTATTCCACGGCGCAAGACCTGTCCGTGCTGGCCAAGCGCGTGATTGCCGACTACCCGGAATTCTACAAAATCGATTCCATCAAGAGTTTTACGTACAACAAAATCACCCAGCCTAACCGCAACCGCCTGCTGTGGCTGGACCCAACCGTCGATGGCATGAAGACGGGCCATACGGAAGCGGCCGGCTATTGCATGATCGCGTCGGCCCGCCGTCCAGGCGGCACGGGCGAGCGCCGACTGATCTCCGTGGTGCTGGGCACCTCGTCGGACCAGGCCCGCACGCAGGAAAGCCAGAAGCTGCTGAACTGGGGCTTCCAGAACTTCGATACGGTCAAGCTGTACTCGAAGGGCCAGGCCGTGGCCACGCCGGAAGTGTGGAAGGGCTCGAAAGGCACCGTGAAAATCGGTTTCGCCCGCGATGTGCTCGTCACCGTACCAAAAGGCACGGCTGCCAAGATGAAACCGGTGCTGGAACGCAAGGACCCGCTGGTCGCGCCATTGGCTGAAAACGCCCCTGTCGGCAAACTGAAAATGATGGTCGACGACAAGGTCCTGCTGGAACTGCCTGTCGTGGCGCTGGAAACCATCAACCAGGCCACGATCTTCGGCCGCGCCTGGGATTCGATGCGCCTGTGGATGAAATAAGCAGTTAGCCCCCCCCATAAAAAATGCCCGCAGATGCTGCGGGCATTTTTTTCGTCCGTAGACTTTACCTCGCCGGCGCATCCTTCAGGTGCGGCTTGCGTGCCACGGGCGGGAAGGTGCCGTGGCGGCCTGCCGCAAACGTCGCTTCCGTCTGCGATGGCTCCACCGGCACGGACACCTTGCGCACCTTGGCCACCTGCGCCGCCGTCACCGGTGTGCCGCGGTTGCCCCAGCTGGTCTGGATGAAGGTCACCACCTGGGCAGTCTGCTCGTCATTAAAAATGTCGGCATACGGCGCCATCGTCAGCGCCGACGGCGCCGTGCGCGTGGCCGGCACGGCACCACCCGACAGCACGATGTTGATGGCCGACGTGGGATCGTTCGTCTGCAGCACGGCATTGCCGGCCAGCGCAGGGAAGGCCTTGTCGTAGCCCTTGCCGTCGGAGCGGTGACAGCCGGCGCAGCGGTCCAGGTACAGCTGCGCGCCCTTGGAATTGACGACACCGCTGAACAATTGCTTGCCCAGCTTATCGTCGGCCACGAAGGCCGGCGTGGCTGGATTCGACGGCGGCAGGGACTTCAGGTATTTCGCCATCGCCGCCAGGTCGCCATCCGTCATGTGCTGCATGGAATGGGCCACCACATCGTTCATGGCGCCGAACGATGCCGTATGGCTGTTGCGGCCCGTTTTGAGGAATTCGGCGATCTCCGCCGCGCTCCAGCGCGCCAGGCCGCCGCCATGCTCATTGCGCAGCGAGGGCACGGACCAGCCGTCGATGACGCCGCCGCCGGCCAGGAAGGTGGTATTACCCTCGTCCGTCAGCGATTTTTCCTGCATGCCCACGCCGCGCGCCGTGTGGCAGGCGCCGCAGTGGCCCAGGCCCTGCACCAGGTAGGCGCCGCGCAGCAATTGCGCATCGCCTGTGGCTGGCGCCTTGTAGGGCTGCGGCGTGGGGGCAAACGCCCAGCGCCAGATGGTCAAGGGGAAACGCATCGACAGCGGCCATGGAATATCGGCCGCCTTGTTCGGCGTCGGGTCCGCCTTCACGCCATGCATGAAGTAGGCATACAGGGCCTGCATGTCCGCCTCGCTCAGGCGCGAATATGAGGGATAGGGCATGGCCGGATACACGGTGTAGCCATGTTTCGTCACGCCGGTACGCATCAGTTTGTCGAAATCGGCAAAGCTCCAGTCGCCGATGCCGGCCTTTTTATCCGGCGTGATATTCGTGGAATACACCTTGCCGATCGGCGTTTCCATGCCCAGGCCGCCCGCGAACGGCTGGCCTTTCGTGCCGGCCGTATGGCAGGCGATGCAGTCGCCGGCGCGGGCCAGGTATTCGCCCTGGCGTATCAACTGGGCGTTCGGAGTGATGGCAGCGGCCGTGGTGGCGGACCAGGCAGTGCCGGAGGCGAGCGCCAGCAGCAGCGCGCCCACGGTATGGGTGAATGTGTTGTTCATCTTCTTGTTCTTTATCAGGCGACCAGGGGACGGGGATCTTTCAGGTATTGCTCGCGGATGGCCTTGGCCGACCAGTAGGTCAGCGCGCAAGCGAGGCCCGTCGGGTTGTAGCCGATGCCGACCGGGAACACGCTGGAGCCGACGGCAAACACGTTGTGCACGTCCCAGCTCTGCAGGTAGCGGTTGACGACGCTGGTCTTGCGATCCGCGCCCATGGCCGTGCCGCCCGCCCAGTGGGTAGTCTGGTAGTTGCGCAAGTCGAGGTGGTCGCCCACGCTCTTGACGGACACCTTGATCGCTTCCGGATTCATGGCCTCGGCCACCTTCATCATCTTGTCGGTGACGAAACGGCTCATCTTGATGTCGTTTTCCTTCCAGTCGAAGGTAAAGCGCAGCAATTGCTGGCCATACTTGTCCGTGTAGGTGGGGTCGAGGTCGACATAGCAGTCGCGATACGTCATGTTGGCGCCGTGGCAGTCGAAGGACACCGTGTTCAGATAGCTCTTCTTGACGGCCTTTTTCCAGGCAGAACCCCAGGCGGGCGTGCCGTCCGGCGTGGCGATGCCCGAGATGGGCTTGGAGCCGGCCGGGTTGCACCAGGCGGGCGAGCCGCCGACAAAGCCCAGCGGGCCATGGTCGAAATTGTCGCCATTCCAGTCATCGAGGGCGACGCCCGTGCCGCCGGCGCCGATGAAGGGGTTCGTGTTCGTGTCTTCCTTGAAGAAGGTCTGAATGGTGGACATCATCTGGTAGGCGATATTGCGCCCCACCACGCCTTCATTGCTGACGGGGTCGTACGGCTTGCCGATGCCCGAGAGCAAAAACAGATGCGCGTTGTTGTAGGCAAAGGCACTGGCGATGACCAGGTCGGCCGGCTGCTCGACGGCCTTGCCGTCCGCATTGATGTAGGTCACGCCGGTAGCGCGTTTCTTGCTGCCGTCGAGATTGATGCGCACGACATTGCAATTGGCGCGCAATTCAAAATTGGAGACCATGCGCAGGGCCGGCATAATGTTGACGTTGGGCGACGCCTTGGAATAGTTGTAGCAGGCGTAACCGGAGCAGAAACCGCAGAAATTGCACGGTCCCATCTGGCAGCCATACGGGTTCGTGTACGGGCCGGACGCGTTCGACGAAGCGTTGACGAACGGGTGATAACCGACGGCCTTGGCCGCGCGGCGGAACAGTTCGGCCGTGTACGGCACTTTTTGCGGCGCCAGCGCGTAATTGTCGGAGCGGTCGCCCTCGAACACATTGCCGTCGCCGACGACGATGCCGTTGACCTTATACGCCTGGCCCGAGGTGCCGAAGACTTTTTCCACGAAATCGAAGTGCGGCTCCAGCTCGGCGTAGGTCACGCCGAAGTCCTGGATCGTCATGCCTTCGGGGATGAATTTCTTGCCGTAGCGGCGTTCGTAGTGGCTGCGGATCTGCAGCTCTTCCGGCAAGACGCGCCAGTGCATGCCCGACCAGTGCAGACCTGCGCCACCCACGCCCGTGCCGGGCTTGAAGGCGCCGATCTGGCGGTACGGCACGGCCACGCCCGTGATGCTGTGGCGGAAGGTGAACGTGCTCTTCGACATATCCTGGAACAGCTTGCTGCGCTGGATGTAGGTCAGCTCGTCGAGGGTCTTCGGATAGGCGCCGTCGGGATAGGTGTCGCGGTACTCGCCGCGTTCCAGCGCGACCACGTTCAAGCCCGCTTCCGTCATTTCCTTGGCCATGATGGCGCCGGTCCAGCCAAAGCCGACAATCACGGCATCGACAGGCTTCATTTTTACATCTGGTTTGATATCACTCATGATGGTTTTTCTTTTTCTTTGATCTGCTACAAAAAGTCTTATGCGATAGAAACAGGGGGCAGCGGGTATTTCTTGCCGTATTGCTCCACCCAATCCATGTAATCGGCGCGCGCGCCGGGGAATCCCACCATCTTCCAGGCCAGCATGTCCTTGTTGCCACCGTGGACGGGGTCGCAAAAGTAGCCTTCGCGCGTGTTTTGCAGCAACTGGTTGAAGAAGACCTTGGCCGGCACTGCGCCGATGTCCAGGCTTCCCTTTTGCAATTGCGTGATGACCGCGTCGCGCTCGGCCGCATTCAGCTGCACGAAAGGCTTGCCGGACTGTTTATTGACGGCTGCATTGACGCCGGCCAGGGCGCTCTTGTACAGCTCGCGCGGCGCCATGTGGAACTGGTAGCCGAACTGTTCGATCGAGGGCACGAACGGCCCCTGCATGTACCACAGCGCGCCATACGCGTACGGCGTGTTCATCTGCAAGTCGATGAATTCATGCGCGCCCGATTCCAGCGCGCCCGGCCCTTCGCCATCGGCCGGGATCAGCCGGTCGACCAGTGCGCACAATGTGGCCCATTCGGTCGCGTCGAAAAAGCGCGGTTTGTAGGCAGGCTGGTCCTTGGAGACGGCCATGGCCAGGCCGCCGCCGGCGCCGGCCAGCAAGGCCACGGCAGGCGCGGCGCCGACGGCCTTGCGCAGGAAGTTACGCCGGTGGGGCGAAATCCCGATGATTTTCATAGGTTTTCCTCAGGCGGCACGAGCCGCCACAGTGATGGATGTGGGAGTCAGAAAGAAAATGCGGGCACGCGCCGCTGAGATTGCAGATTTCACGTAGAGATGACTGGAGTATCGCGGCGCGCTGCATCAACCTGCCGGTTAATTGACCAACATGATTGACAAGCAGTTGCTTTGCATTTACGGTGCGCATCGTACCATAATTAAAAGAAACATTCAGAGACAGGTTCGACGTGATCAAAAAAGAGGCAGCGGTGCGTGGCCGCCCGCGCAAGGCGGGCGTGGAAGATGCGGTACTGGAAGCGATCGTCATGCTGGTGCGCCAGCATGGGCTCGACGCCGTGACGATACAAATGGTGGCCGACGTGGCTGGCGTGGGGCGCCAGACGATCTACCGGCGCTGGCCGCGCCGCGAAGACATGCTGCTTGACGCGCTCGTCAAGCGCACGGCGGAAAAGCTGCAGCGCGCGCTCGACATGCCGGACGGCCAGGAAATCGAGGCGATCTGCGCGCGCATCTTCGACAACCTGAACGCCGATGGCCGCTTCACCTGCGATCTCCTGGTGCTGATCCACAATGATGCGGCGGCGCAGCTGCGCTTCCGCGAGCAGATCGTCGCGCCGTGGATCACCCTGGTGGTGCAGCGCCTGGTCAACATCGGCGTGCGCGCCGACCTCGACCTGCGCCTGTTTGCCTTCATGCTGCAATCGGCGCTGGTGTACCAGATGCAACTGGGCGGCCAGCTCGACGCTGCCCTGCAGGAACGTTGCTGCCGCTTTATCCGCAGCATGCTCTAGCACTGGATATAATCGGGGCATCACCTTCTTCGCCACCATCAGAAAGCCAGCCCATGAGCCATGTATTTCCCGCCAGCCTGCAAGCGCCGCGCAGCCGTTTAAGCAGCAACGGTCCCGAACTGTCGCGCATCGTCGCCGGCATGTGGCGCATCGGCGAGTGGAATATGTCGGCGCAGCAGCGCCTGGCCTTCATCGAGCAATGCCTGGCGCTGGGCGTGACCAGTTTCGACCATGCCGATATCTATGGCGATTACAGCGCCGAAGGCCTGTTCGGCGAAGCGCTGGCCCTGCAGCCGGGCTTGCGCGACAAGATGGAACTGGTCAGCAAATGCGGCATCAAGCTGCTGTCGCCGCACCGGCCCGGCCACGCCATCCAGCATTACGACACGAGCGCGGCGCACATCACCAGTTCCGTGGAACACACCTTGCGCCAGTTGCACACGGACCGCCTGGACTTGCTGCTGATCCATCGTCCCGACCCGCTGATGGATTTTGACGAGATCGCCGGCGCCTTCACCCAGCTGCAGCAGGCGGGCAAGGTCTTGCACTTTGGCGTGTCGAATTTCAGCCGCCACCAGTTCGAGTGCCTGCACCGGCGCTTCCCGCTGGTGACGAACCAGGTGGAATTTTCGCCGCTGCACGTGACACCGCTGTTCGACGAAACCTTCGACGGCTTGCAGGATGTGGGGGTGGCGCCGATGATCTGGTCGCCGCTTGCGGGTGGCCGCCTGTTCCAGGGCGGCGACGCGAATGTGGAGAATTTGCGCAATGTCATCAAGCAGATCGCCGACCAGCTGCAGCGTCCGTTTGCCAGCGTGGTGTTTGCCTGGATCATGCAACTGCCATGCCGTCCCCTACCGCTGACGGGCACGGGCCGCATCGAGGCCGTGGGCGTGGCCGTGGAAGGCACGCAGTTCACGCTCAGCCGCAGCGACTGGTTCGCCATCCTGCGCGCCGCGCGCGGGCACGAGGTGGCTTAATACTTAGAAGGTCTAACAACCGTAGCGAGCGGTAGTGAGGCTCGGCGCCCCCGTTGGCCAAAGAAGCGCAGCTGTGCGAATGCACGGGGACGCCGAGTCAGTGAGCATCGCAGGCCGCAAATCGCGACGCGCAGTAGGTTGTTAGGCGTTCTAGTCGATCTCGTCAGGGTCGTTGAATACCTGCGGCAGCGCAATACCGCGCCAGCCCAGGTACCACGCCAGGTTGAGCAGCAGGGTGGCGGCGATGTAGACGGCGAAGAACAGCGCGAAGAAGCTGGTCTTCAGCCACACCAGCAGGGCGATGGCGACGATCAGCACCAGCAGCGCGGCCAGGCTTTTCTTTTGCTTGGAGCTGGGGAAGCGCAAGGTCGACACCATCAGGCTGCCCACGCCCACCAGCAGCAGCATCAGCAGATAGCTGTGCAGCATGGAATCGATGGGCGCCGGCCACGCCACCACCACGGCCGCCACGCAAGCGGCCCCGGCCGTGATCGGCATGCCGACGAAATACAGGGGATCGGTACGCCCCACGTTCACATTGAAACGCGCCAGGCGCATGGCGCCGCACGCGACAAAGAAGAAGCTGGCCATGCCGCCAAAGCGCAGCAGCAGCGGATCGTGCACGCCCATCTGCACGAAGCCGTAGCAGTACAACAGGACGGCCGGGGCACAGCCGAAATTCATCACGTCGGCGATGGAATCGAGCTGCACGCCAAACTGCGAACTGGTGTTCGTCAGGCGCGCGACATAGCCGTCGAGCGCATCGAACACGCCGGCCAGCACCAGCAAGGCGGCGGCCAGGCGGTAGGCATCCGCGTCGCCGACAGTCGCGTTATCGACGGAAATGACGATGCTGGCAAAACCGCAGGCTATCGAAAGCAAAGTCACCATGCTGGGCAAGGCGTACTTGGCGCGCTGCAGGCGCGACTTGGGCAATGTGTTCAAATTTGTGGGCAATCAAAGAAATCGGTAATGAGGCTACGCAGCGGCAAACGCTGCACTATGCTCATTCTACCCTGCGCAGCTGCGGCACCGTCCGCGCACGAGCGCGCGACATATCTTGTCATGGATGCTCTACGGCATATAAAAATGCCTTAGAATCGTTTTACAGGGCAGCACGTTGGCTTACCGCTGTCCGCCTACCTATACAGGAGTCAACTTGATTGTCTCGTCACTGCGTTGGAAATACTGGATACCCGCCCTGCTGAGCGCAGCCCTGCTGAGCGCCTGTGGTGGCGGCGATAGCGGCGACAAGACGTCGCTGAGCACCTCGACCCCGGCCGGGCAGCTGACACAGGAGCCCGGTGCTCCCGTCCTCAGCAACAATATTGCCACCGATGGCTTCAACTGGTTCAACTACCGGCGCAGCCAGATCGGCCTGTCGCCAATGGTGCGCAATGGCTTGATCGACAGCGCGGCCCTGGGCCATTCCAACTACTTGAATCTCAACAATACAGTGGCGCACGAGCAAGTGCAGGGCAAGCCCGGCTTTACCGGCGTCAAACTGGGCGACCGCCTGGCCAAGGCCGGCTACGTCGTCACGTCACTGCAGGGCGAAGTCATCGCCGGCGCCAGCAACACGTCCGGCTTTTACCTGGCTGAGGAACTGGTCACGGCCATTTATCACCGCTTCGTCATTTTCGAGCCCCTCTTCAAGGAAGGGGGCGCGGGCGCGGCCGTCAGTGGCGCCGGCTATGCGTATTTCACCACCGACCTGGCCGGTAACCGCAGCTATGGCTCCGGGCTGGCGGCAGGGAAAATCGTCACCTACCCATTCGGCGGCCAGCAAAAGGTAGCCGTCAGTTTTTCCAGCGATAACGAAGCACCCGATCCCGTGCCGAACCAGGACGTGGTCGGCTACCCGATCAGCGTGCATGCCAACTACGGCACGACCGTCAGCGTGACGACGTTCAGCGTGCGCCAGCGCGGTGCCGCCGCGGACTTGACGGTGCGCCTGCTCACCAGCGGCAATGATGCACATACGCCGGTCTCGGCCGCGTCCATCATCCCGCTGGCGCCGCTGCTGGCGAACACGGCCTATGACGTGAGTTTCATCGGCAAAGTCAATGGTGCGGACGTCACGCAGAGCTGGTCATTCACGACACGCTAGCGATTTTGCCGACTGCCAAGCGGGCGCAGCGTCGGGTACGACTGGATGTAGAATAGCTGTTCCTGCTTTACGGCAATTGACAAGTTTTCGGGCGCTCTGCACAGCATGCTGAAACCACACGCCACTTGCGATGATGATGCCGCCGTTGCGGCATCCGACATGGTCCGCATTCTCGATGTCGAGAACGGACTGGGCCGCATCATGGGCGACCGCATCCTGTACCTGAAAATCCTGCGCCGCTTCCTGCATGACCACGGCACCACGCCGTGCCAGATCCGCGCCGAATTCGACACGGGCAACTATGCCTCCGCGCGCCTGAAGGCGCATACCTTGAAGGGCGCCGCCGGCATGATCGGTGCGCGCCACGTGCATGGCTTGGCCGAAACGCTGGAGTCGGCACTGCGTGCGCAAGCGCCCGACCTGGCCCGGCAAATGCTGCAGCTAGAACTGGCGCAGGATCAATTGCTGGGCGCGGTCAGCAGCATGCTGGGCACGCCGGAGGCAACCCACACGGCGGCGCAGGACGTGGCGCCCGATCCGGCCGCGCCCGCCATCCAGCTGCTGCTGGCGCGCCTGGCCAGCCATCTGCGCGAAGGCGACGGGGCGGCCATCGACATCCTGGAAAACTCGGCCAGCCTGCTGGCGGCCAGCCTGGGCGTCAACGTCTACCAGGAGGTGGCAGCCGCCGCGCACGAGTTCGATTTCGACGGCGCGCTGGCGGCACTGCTGCGGCGCCGCTAGTCTCCACGCTCAACGGTGGTATTGCGCCTCTTCCGCGTAAGCCATGCCGCAACTCTTGCCGCAAAAGCGGCGCACGGCGTCGAGCGGCTTGTCGCAGTACCAGCACGCGCCTTTTGGCGGCAAGGTAGCGATCAATTCCGGCATGGCGGGCAATGCCGCCAGCACCTCTCCCTCGCGTTCCACGACGTCCGGCTGTTTGCTGTCCATGGCGCTTCCTTTCCTAGCGGCACTTCAAGGCCGCTCAGCAAGATTACGTCAGCACAGTTTGAAGCCCATGACATTTCTCAACGGCGGCCACGCTTGCCCCATCGGCACTTTGAAATTTCCAAACGACAACGTTGTCACTTCACACTACAATCAGTGTTCCGTTCACTTGCGCGCTCGCCATGAAACACATCCCTCTGCTACTCTCCTGCTTGCTACTCAGCGCCTGCGCCACGCGCGCGCCCACCGCCTACACCCTCAATTCGGGCGCCGAACGCACGCCGGAGCAATTGGCAGTGGTGTTCGAACACGCCGACCTGACCTTGCGCATCGACCCGGCCAGCCGCAGCATCGCCGGCGACGCGCGCCTGACCTTCCTGGCCACGCAGCCGATCTCGCGTTTCGCGCTGGACCTGGACCGCAACCTGCCGGTCGATGCCATCGAAATCGACGGCAAGCCGCTGCGGCCGCAAGACTATGCCAACCCGGACGGGCGCCTGAGCATGACCTTGCCGGCCACCCTCGCGGCAGGCGCGCGCACCACCATCCGCATCGTCTACCACGGCGTGCCGCACGTCGCCGTGAAAGCGCCGTGGGATGGCGGCATGGTATGGTCGAGCACGGCCGATGGCGCGCCGTGGATCGCCAGCGCCGTGCAGGGCGAGGGCTGCGACCTGTTCTGGCCCTGCATCGACCATCCGATGGGCAAGGCCCAGCTGATCGACCAGCATATCCAGGTACCGGCGCCGCTGGTAGCGGCCGGCAACGGCATCGCGCTCGGCATGGATGAGGCCAACGGCTGGCGCACCTGGCACTGGCGCGCCAAGCACCCGAGCACGTATGGCATCGCCCTCAACGTGGCGCCCTACCGTAGCTTGCAAGGCGAGTATGCGAGCCGCTACGGCAACCGCATCCCCCTGCAGTTCTGGTACTTGCCGGAAAGCGAGGCGAAGGCGGGCGCCCTGTTCGCAGAATTGCCGCCCATGCTAGATTTTTTTGAAAGCGTCATCGGCCCCTACCCGTTTGGCGATGAGAAAGTCGGTATCGCCGAAACGCCGCACAAGGGCATGGAACACCAGACCATCAATGCCTATGGCAACAAATTCGCCAAGACCAGCTATGGCTACGATGAGCTGCTGCAACATGAATTCGCCCATGAATGGTTCGGCAACCAGCTCACAAACAGCAACTGGGACGACATGTGGCTGCACGAAGGCTTCGGCACCTACATGCAACCGCTGTACATGCAATATCTGCGGGGAGAACAGGAGTATTTTGCTTCGTTGCAGCAAATGCGCGCCGGCATCGTCAACAAGGCTCCCATGGTCTCGGGCAAGCCGAAAAGCGAGGAAGAAGTCTACGACCTGAAGAAGGGCGGGCCGGGCGGCGACATCTATGTGAAAGGGGCGCTGGTGCTGCACACCTTGCGCGGCCTGATCGGCGACGACGCGTTCTTCCGCGCCGTGCGCCTGCTCGTCTACGGCACGGAACAGCCGCAGCCGGGCCAGTTCCAGCCGCGCTATGGCAGCACGACGGAGTTCATGGCCATCGTCAACAAAGTCACGGGCAGCAATTACGACTGGTTCTTCCAGGCCTATCTGTACCAGGCCGCGCTGCCGGAACTGTCCGCCGTGCGTGACGGCGACACCCTGCGCCTGCTATGGAAGACACCTGCCGACATCGCATTCCCGATGCCGGTGGAAGTGCGTATCGGCAAGGAAATCCATACCGTTTCCATGTCGCTGGGCTTTGGCGAACTGCCCCTGCCGGCTGGCGCCACGTACACGCTCGACCCGCACTCGCGCGTGCTGCGCCGCGCAGAGCATATCGAAACGTTCCAGGAATTCAAGGAGGAGCAGGCCAAGCACAAGAAGAGCTGAGCTGCCACAAGTCAGGGCAGCCGCTATTTCCGGAAACTGCGCACCGCGTCATTGGCATTATCGGCAATGATTTTTTGCAGCGTCGGCTGCCCTGCATACTTGGCGGACAGCCGTTTCCACTGCCGCTGCGCCTTCCCGCACGAGTCGGCCACGGCTTGCGTGATCTCGCGCTGACGCGCCTTGTCGTTGTCATCCCATTCGCCGGCAAAATGCTCGCACATTTGCGCATGCTCAATGAACTGCGCCACGTCGCGCGGCAGCTTTTCCTCTGCTTGAGCCAGCAAGAGCAGACAGCACAGTGCGGCAGCGATCAACATTTTCATCGCTTCCCCTTACTTGCCGATGCAGAAACGGCTGAAGATCACGCCCAGCAGATCATCAGGCGAAAATTCTCCCGTGATGCTCGACAGCTGCACCTGCGCCAGGCGCAGTTCTTCGGCGAAGAGGTCCAGCGACTGGTCGTCCTGCGCCGCGTGCTCGGCGGCGATGTCCAGGTGCTTGCCGGCCGATTTCAAGGCGATCAGATGGCGTTCGCGCGCCAGGTACAGCGATTCGCCCGTCTGCTGCCAGCCGGCGATGCGCAAGAGCTCGGCGCGCAAGAGGTCAATGCCGATGTGCTCGTGCGCCGACAGATACACGTGCGTGGCATCGGGCAAGCTGTCGACGCTGGGCTTGTGGCCCGACAGGTCGATCTTGTTCCACACGCGCACCACGGGCACCCCTTCGGGGAAGGCGGCAACGATGGTTTCATCGGCCAGGGTGGGGCCATGGTCGGCATCCAACAGGTGCAGGATCACATCGGCCTTGCCGATCTCTCCCCACGTGCGTTCGATGCCGATGCGCTCGACGGCGTCGATGGTGTCGCCCGCGCTGCGGATGCCGGCCGTGTCGATGATGTTGAGCGGAATGCCCTCGATCTGGATGGTTTCGCTGACCTTGTCGCGCGTGGTGCCGGCGATCGGCGTAACGATCGCCACGTCGGCGCCCGCCAGCGCGTTCAGCAGCGACGACTTGCCGACGTTGGGCTGGCCCGCCAGCACGACATTGAGGCCTTCGCGCAGCAGCGCGCCCTGCGCCGCCTGCGCAAACACTTTATGCAATGCTTCGATGACGGCCTTCAACTGGCCGCGCGCATTCGATTTTTCCAGGAAATCGATTTCCTCTTCCGGGAAATCCAGGGTCGCTTCAACCAGCATGCGCAATCCCGTCACCTGCTCCACCAGCGCGTGGATGGTGTTGGAAAACGCGCCCGACAGCGATTGCGAAGCGGACTTGGCGGCCGCCTCCGTGGAGGCATCGATCAGGTCGGCCACGGCTTCGGCTTGCGCCAGATCAAGCTTGTCATTCAAAAACGCGCGGCGCGTGAATTCGCCCGGTTCGGCCAGGCGCAAGCCGCTGTCACGGCCCGCTTCCAGCACGCGCGCCAGCAGCAGTTGCAGCACCACGGGGCCGCCATGGCCCTGCAATTCCAGCACGTCTTCGCCCGTGTACGAATGCGGGCCCTTGAAGTGGATGGCGATGCCCTGGTCGATGATGGCGCCGTCGCTTTCCGTGAATGGCAGATAGGTGGCGTGGCGCGGTTTCAGTTGCTGCGCGCCGAACAGGGCGGCCATCAAAGGAGCGAGATTTTTGCCGGAGGCGCGTACCACGCCGATGCCGCCGCGTCCGGGAGCGGTGGCGATGGCGGCGATAGGGGAAGAGTCGAGTTTCATGGGGATATTGTAATAGGTACGGCAAGGGAAGGTGCAGCAACGTAGGTCGGCTTAGCGCGCAGCGCGTAAGCCGACGCAGCACACGCTGGCGATAGTGTCGGATTACGCGTGGCCTTGCCACGCTAATCCGACCTACAAGAATTAAAAAGCCCGCACTAGGCGGGCTTTCTGTTCGCTGGCCGGACTTACTTGACGGCAGGCGCGTATTTCTTGGTGATCACCCATTGCTGGCCGATCGACAGGACGTTGTTGACGACCCAGTAGAGTACCAAGCCCGACGGGAAGAAGAAGAACATCACCGAGAATGCCAGTGGCATGAACAGCATCATCTTCGCTTGCATCGGATCGGCCGGAGCCGGGTTCAGCTTGGTCGTGATGAACATCGAGATCGCGTACAGCACGGGCAGGATGCACCATGGGTCATGCTGGGCCAGGTCGGTGATCCAGCCGATCCATGGCGCGCCGCGGATTTCCACGGACGCGTTCAAGACCCAGTACAGGGCGATAAAGACGGGCATCTGGATCAAAATCGGCAGGCAGCCGCCCAGCGGATTGATCTTTTCCGTCTTGTACAGCTCCATCGTGGCCTGGTTCATCTTTTGCGGATCGCCCTTGAAGCGTTCGCGGATGGCTTGCATCTTCGGCGTGACCAGTTTCATCTTGGCCATGCTGCGGTAGCCGGCGGCCGACAGCGGGAAGAACAGCAGCTTGATCAGGATCGTGAAGGCGATGATGGTCCAGCCCCAGTTGCCCAGCACGCTGTGGATCTGTTCCATGACCCAGAACATCGGCTTGGCGATGATGGTCAGCCAGCCATAATCCTTGACCAGTTCCAGGCCAGGCGAGACGTTTTCCAGCAGGTGCGCGATTTGCGGACCCGAGTACAGCTTGCTGTCCATGCTGGCCGAGGCGCCAGGCGCCAGGGTAGGCAGGGGCAGCACGTTGCCGATGGCGTACAGGTTGGGGCCGACCTTCTTCGTGAAGATGTCGCGCTTGGCGTTCTCAGGCGGAACGAAGGCGGACACGAAGAAGTGTTGCGAAATCGCAAACCAGCCGCCATTCGCCGTCGCCGGATGCAAGCCCTTCATGGCATTGTCGTTGCCCTTCTTCTCATCTTCTGCGGCCGCTTTTTCGATTTTCTCGAACGTCAGCTTCTGGTACTTGTCCTGTGGCGTGTACAGGGTGGGGCCGGTGAAGCTGCTGTTGAAGAACGAGTCGCCGACCGGCTTGTTGCCGTCATGCGTCAGTTGCAGATACAGCTGCGGCGTGACAGGCGCCGCGCCCACGTTGGACACGTCGTGGCGCACGTCGATGACGTAGTCGCCGCGCTTGAAGGTAAACGTCTTGGTCAGCTTAACGCCGCCTTCGACCGCTTCCATCACCAGTTGGATCTGCTTGCCGTCGGCCAGGGTACGCACGCCAGGCTGCACGGTGAAGCCGCTCGCGTGGGTAGGGAAGGGACCGCCGACCAGGCCCGATTGCGCCAGGTAAGTATGGTTCGCGCCTTCGTCGAACAGCACTTCGTTTTGCTTGCCGTCGTCCGGCTGGCACCATTTGAACAGGCCGAAGCAACCGCCAAACCAGCCAGGATTGCCCGCGCCCTTGAATTTCAGCAATTCCAGACGCTTGACCTGGCCGCCCAGGGTGTCGATATCGACCTTGATGACGTCGGTGGTGATGGTAATCACTTCGCGCTTGAACGCGGCGGGATCGACAGCCTCGCCCGGCAGGGCAGGCACGCCTGCCGCAGCTGGCAGGGCAGCCGTCTTGGCAGGGGTCGCAGGCGCCTTGGCGGTTTGTTCCGTGTTCGCGGAGAACATCGACGGCTTGCCGTTCGAGATCATCCATTCGTTCCAGAGAATTACCAGCGAGACGGAAAACACGATCCACAGGATGGTACGTTTATTGATATCCATTAGGGTATTTGTCAGGAGTGGTTGCAACCGCAAGCGGTCGTTGAAGATTGTTTGCCATCGGCCGGCGGCACCGGGTCGACGCCCCCTTCATTCCAGGGGTGGCAACGGCACAGGCGCTTGGCAGCCAGCAGGCTGCCCTTGGCCGTGCCGTGCACGCGCAGCGCTTCCATCGCGTAATGCGAACAGCTCGGATAGAAACGGCAATTCTGTCCCAGCATGGGGCTGATCAGCAACTGATAAGCGCGCAGCAGGAACAGCAGCAGGGTTTTCATGGCGCGGATGGTGGTGGCGCAGCAACAGAACGGGCCTGGGCGGCGATTTGCGCCGCGAACAGGCGGCTCAATTCCTCACGCAGCTCGGCTTTGAGCCGGGTCGTGGTGGCCGGGCCATCCTTGCTGTTGACGGCGCGCGACAAACGCACCACGCAGTCGACCGGCGGCATCGCGCTGTTGCGAAACAGCTCGCGCGTGACGCGCTTGATCGTGTTGCGGGTCGCCGCGCGCGGCGCGAAACGCTTGGCCACAACGACGCCCAGCCGCGCATGCGGCAATTGATTGTGTCGGGTGTACAGCACAAAATGCGCCGTTTTTTGCGAAGGGCGCAAACGAAAAACGGATGAAAATTCATCCGTTTTAACGATACGCCGAACGCGCGCGAAGTCGTGTGAACCTTCGCGTTGATTGCCGACTGGAGTACAGCTAGCCACGCGATCAGCTGTCAACGACAAGCCTAGACGGCCAGACGTTTGCGGCCCTTTGCGCGACGTGCGTTGAGCACATCACGGCCACCACGGGTAGCCATACGAGCGCGGA